>MVDH01000001.1:0-299017 GCA_003056245.1 Cellvibrio sp. 79
TGCGCTCAATCATTTTATGATTGTGTTTGATGAGCGCTTGGTGGATTATCGTTGAGTTGGCAGTTACACAGAAATTTTTACAGTCTCGGCACAGTCTCTAACTCCGACCTGATCTGACAGTTACCAGTTTTCCAAGTGCCTATCATTTTTTCACGCCTCTTCACTAACCCTTTCCCACACTGATTCAAAACCACAATCAGACATAAAACTGCTAATTTCATAATATATATCCTGAAGCATTTCGCTATTATCCAGGCTACCTAAAACAATCACATTTGCCTCAGAATCACTACGCATTTGATCAACCATTCTCCAAATAAATAACGAAAAATATTCTGCTTCCTGAGAATTTTTAACCCCCAAATCTACCTGTTGCAAAATTTCAGAATCTGAAAAGAATGTGGCGTAATGAATAATTAAATCTTTAACATGGGAATATCGAGAAAAATACTTCATAAAATTTACCTGCCGATTTGCGGCGCTAGTTTTTCCGTATTCCACAGCGCTTAAAGTCGAAAAATACATTGTGCCGCCGAAGCATAAGTCATATCCCAAAAGTTTAAAATAACGCCAGGTTTCATTTTTAGCCTTCGTTGACAGCCCCACTTCCTTCCTCTAACCTGCCCGCGCTGCGGTAAATCCCGCAGTCGGGAATTCTGACCCCGTACCCTGGCTGGCACACTGCGTTTTTTCTACGCATTTCGTGTCCTCGTACAGCTTTGCCTGATGTTATGGCGGCTGGGCGGGGCCACCTTCGGGTGGGCCGGTGTAGCTAGGGCCGGCGGTCAGAACCCCGTTCAGTCCGCCCCCATGATTTCTGATCTCATGGGGGTGGGTTAAGAACACTTAGCTACGAGATTTTATTATGGATAATGTGACTTCTCTCCCTGTTTCATCCAATCCCTGCATTATTAAACTCGATCAATTCCAATACACGTTTTACCAACAATCCCGTCTTGAAATTCATTCACCCGAAGGCGAGTGCCTTGCGCAAATTGGTGAGGAATTAACTCGCATTGCCGAAGAAGATGCAATTTTTCAATTATGCGATCAAGCGTGTTTGTTAGAAGTATTGTTTGATCAAGTACAAGACGATGTGAAAATTCCGCAGCAAGCATTCACCAGCCTTGCGGATATGATGGGGAAAATTAATGTGCATCTTAAAAAGCAGATAGCTAAAACCTAGAAAAGAAAATTCCAGGGAAAACAAAGGCGGCTATTGTCGCCTTACCAAAAATATTCCGTAATTCAACGTTTGGATTTCTCCTTATCCAAGCGGGTGCAAATAAAAATTTCCAAAATAAACTGCGACATTTAAACAAAAATAGGCAGGATTTTCGTAGCGGCAACAGCTTGAAAATATCGTTGATGAAATGACGGGGTTTGTTTGAACAGTGCATTAAAAAAATCACCCGGCACCGGCTGGGCCGGGTGAAAAGCATCTTCCATCCCCGCAGGGTACGGGGCTGGATAGAGGGAGTCGTATGACCCCGGTCACTGAGAAATCGTTAACTCATTTATTGCTAGTTGTTTATTGCCAATCCGTTTTTACCAGCCAAGCACGCGCGCTTCCCAGATTGAGTAACCCCATTGGTTAGTGGCGCTACGGGCGGTGGCGTAAATGCGTACATAACGGTAGTTGCCGGCGATGGTCAGGGTATCGGTACGGTTACCGAAGGTGCCGCCGGTTCTGCTGGCGAGGTTGGTCCAACTGTTGTTGTCGTTCGAACCTTGTACCAGGTAATTCGCGGCATTTGCTGCTTCCCAATCGATGGCAATACTGCTTAGGGTTTTGGCGCTACCCAGATCCAAAACTAACCAGCTTGGATCAAGTGCATGGGCCGATTCCCAACGGGTGCCACTGTTTTTGTCGATAGCGTTAGCCGCTGGCGTCAAGGCAGTGCTCGCGGTTGCAGTAGCGATGTTCAATTGGGTTGCAGGGCCTTGGCTGGAGCTGGATGATGAGCTGCTAGCGACGGTGCCCTGGGCATAGACTTTCAACTCCCAGATTGAGTAACCCCATTGGTTGGTAGCGCTGCGGGCGGTTGCATAGATGCGCACGTAGCGATAGTTGCCAGTGACCGCATGGGTATCAGTGCGAGTACCAAAGGTGCCGCCGGTTACGGTTTTCAACGTGGTCCAGCTCGCACCAGTGGTGCTGCCCTGGATTTCATAGTTCGCCGCGTTCGCCGCTTCCCAATCGATCACCACTTGCGTCAAAGCCCTTGCGCTGCCGAGGTCAACAGTAATCCAGCTTGGATCAACGGCGTGCGCCGATTCCCAACGGGTACCCGGATTGCCATCAACCGCATTACTAGCGGGTGTTAACTGGGTGCTGGCAGTTACGGTGCGGCCGGTAGATACCAAGACAGGTGGGCAGTTGGTGCAACCGGCTGAACTTGAGCTGCTGCTCACCGGAATTGAACTGGAACTGCGCGAGCTGCTGCTGATGACTACTGAACTGGAGCTTCTGGAACTGCTGGAAACCACCAGGCTGCTGCTGGAGCTGCTCGGTACAACCACTTGCGATGAACTGCTTGAAGATGTGCCCACAGTTGCCGGAGCATCCTTGTTGTATTCCATCACGCGGAAGTTATCGAAGAAGAAAGTGCCGGTGCTGGCAACGCCGGGGGTGATCAGGAATATCAATTGATCGATACCGGTGAATGGGGCAGAGGCTTTGTTGTTAGCCCAATCGCCCAATGCGGCGCGGAAGTTGAAATTGAATTCCAGGGTTTCCCATTGGCCGGTTTTGGTGGTTTCGGTTTGATAGAAGCTGTGGCGACCTACTTGCCAATCTGCCGGGGTAACTGCGCTGACTTGCAGCTCGTTTTCCAGGTTCAGGGAGATGATGGTGCCTACCGGCGCGGTGGTGTAAACGTCTACTGCTACGCGCACCATGCCGTGTTGCGCATCAATTGCATCGCGAATTCCGGTAATGCCGTTGAATGCGAGGGTGTCGTAAGTTGCACCGGCATCGCGGACATAACGCAATACATTAGCCGAGTTGTTAACCGCACTTGGTGCAGGGTTAGCGACGGTTGTACGCACACCGCTGGTGTAGGGAGCCGCTTTGATTGCGCCATTGCTGGTGCCGTCGAAGTTGGCGATGGTTTGCTTCACGCTATAGCCATTGTCGGGCCAGACGATGCGGATGTTATCGATATAGAAATCCGCCGGGCGATTGTGGCCCGCTTCAACCATCAGCACGAGGTTATTAGCCTGGCTGGCAGCGATTGCGGAATCCGGAGTGCCGGTATAGCCCAGCTCAACCGTGTGCCACTCGCCCGCTTTACCGAAGGTGCCGTTGAAGCGTGCCAGGCGGCCGGTGTTGCCATCCCAACTGGGAGTGACGCTGACAACCGCATTGTTTTCCAGGCCGCCGCCGATTTCTTTACCGAGCAAATTGGTGGCGGAAGCAGGGTAGTAAACATCGGCAAAAATCTTGGCGCGACCGGAGCGAAGTTCGCCCGCGTTCAACTTGCCAAAGCCGGTGAGTTTGAGGTTATCCCACTGTTGGCTGGCGTCGCGCACATAGTGCAGAACCTTGCCAGAGGTGTTAACCGCACCCGGTGCCGGGTTGTTAACAATTGCACCGGCACCAAGGGCGATGCCGTTTTGCACGTGAGCAAGCCCTAACCCACTCTCATAACCGGCGAGTAATTGGGTGCGACCTTGTTCGATGGTGACTGGCTTGCTAACGGTTTTCAGGCTGCAACCGCTGTTGAACGTCACGTTGAAGTTACCGGAGCGTGCGCTGTTGCCAATCGAGGCTACGATCTCGCGTGTACCTTGGCCGGAAACGATGGTTACGCCCGCAGGCAATGACCAGTTGTAACTGGCAGATGCCGGGCCATCCACACGGTATTTCTTGAATGTATCACCGCGATACACATAGGTATCGCCTTCCACCGACCAGCTCGCATCGTTCTTGTAAACGGCGACGTAATCCACTTGCATCAACTGCTCGGGGCCTTCGCTGCCGTTCGGATTACCGGCCAAAGAACCGCCCATCGCCAGGTTCAAAATCACGTGGAAAGGACGGTTGTAGAAAGAGTTCCAGTTGGAGCGGAGCGGCGTCGGGCCATCCAGCTTACTGCGGGAGCTGGTGATTTTAGGCACGCCATCAATCGACCAGACCATGTTGTCTTCGTACCATTCCACCGCGTAGGTGTGGAAATCGGTTTTGGTGCGGCCGGCTTCGGGGGCGATCAGGTTGTCCGGATTCGGCCAGCCGGTGTTGCCGTTGTAGGGCCAGTAGGCGCCGTAGTGCAGGGTGCCGAGGATATCTTCGCTGGTATTGACGGTTTCGAGGATGTCGATTTCACCGCCCTGTGGCCAACCGTGGGAATCGCGTTGTTGTTCGCTGGTCAGCATCCAGAATGCCGGCCAGGTGCCTGATGCGCTCGGTGCTTTGATACGGGCTTCGATCTTGCCGTAAGTCCAATCCTGGGCGTTTTTGGTACGCAGGCGTGCGGAAGTCCAGCTCTTGCCTTCGTAGTTTTCGCGGATGGCTTTGATATTCAGCAAACCGCCGCTAACCCACATATTCTGCGGGCGATCGGTGTAGTACTGGAGTTCCCCATTGCCGCCACCGTCACCATTCACTTCTTGCGACCAGTTGTTGCGATCAATAGTGGTGCCATTAAAGTCATCTTTCCACACCTGGTTCCAACCACAGGTTTGCGCCTGGGTGGCTTGGCTGGCGAGAAGAAGACTAATAGGGAGCAGGCCAATGCTGGCTAGTTTTTTCATATTGCCTCTCAATCTTTATTGTTAGATTTGTATTGCTTAGCGGGTTGAAGCTAGTGGATGCAGTCAGTCTCTGCATGTCGTGCACTATTTCATCGGAGGCGCGCGGTGTGCCTCCTGTTTTTTGCAAATTGTGTAAAACTGAGAAGGCCCACTTGATGAAATAGCAAAGTGGGAACTGTGGGACCGGTAACTTCGGTGGTAATTTAATGGCCGGGTCAAACCACCAGTCTCTAAAGAAGCCGCTTAGCGAGCATAAAAATAATGAAGAATCTGCTACTCAACCTCCACGAGGTGGTCATTGTCTTGACCATCATTGAAACCCTGCTGTTATGTGTGGCCTTGGGATTACTGCCGGCCAATGCCGGACAAATTCCCCGCAAACAGCCGCGCCGATTATTGCAGGCATTCTTTTTATTGGTTGTAGGCATGCTGACAACCACCCTGATTACCTGGAATGCCAGCTTCCAGGCGATGGCGATAGCCAATTACCCGATCATCCCCGCGCTGTTATCCGCCTGCTTGTTGCTGCAAGGGCCGGTACTGTTTTATTACCTCCGTTCGTTGTCGCAGGAGATTAATTTCCAACGCTGGTACCACGGTATACATCTATTACCGGCATTGGTGGCGTTGGCCGTAATTTTTGCCTATGACCTGAGCATTTATGATTGGATGCCCGGGCATTGGCCAGAGCTATTGCACGCTGACCGTATGGCGATGGCGTTTGTGTGGGCGCTATTCAAATGCTCGCCGCTGGGCTACGTCCTTGCCTGTTTTTATACCGAGCATCGCCTGCGCCAACAGATGGAGCAGATGTATTCGGCGATTTCCGAGCGCGAACTGCGCTTGGCTGATCTGGTTCTGGGGGGATTTTTTATCCACTGGTTCTGGTCATTCATAGCGTACTTTCTGGGCGGATATGTCAGCGGCGAAACCAACGACTTGCTGGGAATACTCAATAACTACCTGACGGTCATCCTTATTAATGTCGTATTCCTGTTTGGCTGGCGCAACACCCGCCAATTATTGAAACAGGACTTTATTGAGATTACCGATACCGGCAAAGACCGTTTGCAGGAAATGGCGCAGGTGGATGAAAAGCTGCAGGCGGTAGAAAACGGCATTCGCCAGCAGCGTTTGCATCTGGAAAGCCAGATCAACCTGGAGCGGTTTGCGGAGTTGGTGGGGGTGAAACCGCGCGAGCTTTCCACCATTATCAATGACCACTACCAGCAGAATTTTTTCGAGTTCATTAACAGCCAGCGGGTGGAAGAAGCCAAGCGCTTGTTAGCCGCGCCGGAATGTGTGGGCGATACGGTGTTGGATATCCTCTACAAATCCGGCTTTAACAGCCAGTCCGCCTTTCACCGGTTTTTCAAGCGCATGGTGGGCATGACGCCGTCGGAATATCGCAAACAGGCGCACCGCAGTCTGTCTGCTATCAATCCACTGTGATGGTTAATCCAGCTTGATCACTGGCGGCGAATTCTGGCTGGCGATGCCGGCCATTTTCTCGATATAGGCGGCGAAGCTCGGGTCTTCGCCGGTCAATAACTTGGGCAACAGGGCGCGGAAATGCGGCTTGTGGCACCACTCCACAATGTAGTCTTCCCAGGAGTTCCAGCGCCGGGCTTGTTTCGGGGCCATATCTTCTTCGTACAACAGCAGGTAGGCGCGCTCGAACAGTGACACCAGCATGCTGAAAATAATCGTCAGCCGCTCTTTTTGTTCATCGTTGAGGGGCGGGATTTCGGTGGTGGAGAACAGCCGTAAGTCGGGGTTCTCCAGGGCGATGCGTAAAAAATCCTGATAGTTATCGGAGACTAGCTGGTAAACCTCTTCCTCTTCATTCTCACGCTCTTTGCGCTGCTCGTACAAAAACACAAATATGGCCATGGGCAAGCCGATCACAGTCACTACGTAACTGCCAATTTCCCAAAATTCTGCGGACATGTTTCATTCCTCCTGCTCGCTAATGGAAATTCTAACAGGGCTTGGGGGAGGCAGGAGCGAACTTTAGGTAAACATACTTAGGTGAGAGAAGTCATTTATTCCTGTTTTATCATTTTGTAAGTTTTTAACGTTTTGATTTTAAAGGAATTATTTTTTTAATCGATTTATCTATACCTGTTTTATCAAAATGGAAGTTGGCGCCTTTTGGCTCCCCTAGAGTGCAGGCATTCCCAGCCACTCAGCGCTTGTTTAGGAGACAGCCATGCCCACTTCTGTAAACCCAGCTTCATCGATCAGTGTCTTTTTTGATAACGACTGTGCCATTTGCCGGCGCGAAGTTTCCTTCTGCAAAACATTGGATAAAGACCAACGTATTAACTGGATTGACCTGCGTAGCCAACGCCAGTTAGCGGCGGATATGGGGGTGGATTTTGCGGCGGCGATGGAATTGCTCCATGTGCTGGATGCCGGGGGTAATTTGCATATTGGCCTCGCGGGGCATCTGGAAATGTGGTCGTATTTGCCGGGTTATCGCCACCTTAGCCGCGTATTGCGCCGGTTTCCGTGGTTGGCGGCGCAGTGTGACCGGTATTACCGCCTGTTTACCCGTTTGCGCCCCGGCGCGTTTAAGCGCAACGCCGGTGAGATCCGTCTGTGTGATGGAGGTTGTAATGAATAATCACAGCCATCATGCACATTCCCAGTCCCACCCCCATTCTCATGAGCGGCCTGCGTTTGATACCCAATCGGTACGCTGGAAGGATCTGGTTGAGTATCAGCGTTTTGAAACAGTGCGCGAATTATGCCTGCCGTTACCCTGGCTGTTTGCCGTTTATCTCTGTGGCCAGCAGGCAGCGGGCGTTGCTGGTTGGGCGCATTGGGGGTGGCTGGTCGCGCTCGGCATTGCGGTTATCTATGTGTTTATGCTGGGTTTGCGTGTAGCGCACAACGCCTTCCATGGCACTTTGGGCTTAACTCGCAGTGGCGATCATTGGGTAATGCTGGTTGTCAGTGTGATGTTGCTGGGCTCGTCCCACGCGATCAATTACACCCACATGTATCACCACAAACACTGCATGCAAAAAGGCGATGTGGAAGGCGAATTGGCCAATCTTCCTTTTTGGCAGGCGCTTATTAAAAGCCCGATTTACCCTATCTACATCCACGTTGTTGCCATGCGCGATGCACCCTTGGCAGAAAAACGCTGGATACAAGCCGAGCTGGCTGCCAGTTTGCTGGTGCATGGTGCGCTGCTGCTGTGGTTTGAATCACCGATATCGATTTTCTATGGCCTGCTAATGCTGACGGCCAATCTATCGGCACCCATGGTGGGGATTTGGGCTGTACATCGCCAGAGCGAAGATTCTCCGGTGGATGCGCGCTCATGCCGCTCCAGAGTCATGAATATTTTAACCTGCGGCATGTTTTACCACGCCGAGCACCATTTATTTCCCGCCGTACCCACTTGCCATTTGGGGGAGTTAGCCAAGCGAATCGATGCTACCGGCGTAAAGTTTTTGGGGGTGATGGAGTTGGAGTGACATCAATACATCGATGGCACAAACAACGCTTCCGGGATGGGGGCGCGGTAATAATCCGGGTTGTACACCCGCGCGGGTAGCTCGACCGGTGGATGCTCAACCTCGCCATAAGGTACTTGCGATAACAAATGATTGATGCAATTTAACCGTGCGCGTTTTTTATCGTCAGCGCCTACTACCCACCAGGGCGCTTCGGGAATATGGGTGCGCTCAATCATCACTTCCTTGGCTTTGGTATACGACTCCCAACGGCGGCGGGATTCCATATCCATGGGCGATAATTTCCATTGCTTCAGCGGATCATGCACGCGCGCCAGAAAACGTTTGTGTTGTTCGTTATCGGTGATGGAAAACCAGTATTTGATCAGGATAATTCCCGAGCGCACCAGCATCCGTTCAAACTCCGGCACGGTGCGGAAAAACTCTTCATATTCCTGGTCATTGCAAAAACCCATCACTTTTTCCACACCGGCGCGGTTGTACCAGCTGCGATCAAACAACACAATTTCACCGCCCGCCGGCAAGTGCGAAATATAGCGCTGGAAATACCATTGTGTCCGTTCGCGATCACTCGGCGCGGGCAATGCGGCAACCCGGCATACACGCGGATTTAATCGTTGGGTTACCCGCTTGATCACACCACCTTTACCGGCGGCATCGCGCCCTTCAAACAGCACGACCACTTTCAATTTTTTATCGACCACCCAATCCTGTAACTTCACCAATTCTGATTGCAGGCGCAGCAGTTCGCGAAAATAAATGCGGCGATCCAATTCTGTATCGCCATTTTTTGAATCGGCATCAAGCAACTTGTCCAGACGCTCGTCGTCCAGCTCCATTTCCAATTCTTCATCGAGGTTATCGAGCATTTCCTCGTAGATAAAACGCTCGTAATCAAAGGCGGGTGAGGTCACATCGTCGGTCATGATGGGCTCCTGTCAGGGCAATTACCCTCAAGCTAGGGCGCGAAGATGACAGGATGATGACGGAGGTGATTGATGGGCGGGCATTGTGGTGGAGCAGAAATAAAAACGCCGCCCGAAGGCGGCAAATAGCTTTACTCACTGGAAATCGTGCTGCCGGTTAATTGGCCTTGCTGATGCGAATCCAATTCAGATTCCAACCGCCCGCATTCACCTTAATCCCAAACTTATGGCTACCGGCACTCAGGTTGATGGTGTGCTTGATTGTCGTCCAGGTTTGCCAGCCGCCGGTGGAGGGAAGCGCAATAGTGCCGTAAGCCGGTGTTCCGCCCGCTTCCTCAAAGGTCAGGTTGCCGCCACCGTTTTGGCTAGCGACGCGATACTCAATCACGTAGCTGCCGCTGCTCGGGATATTTACCGGTGTTCCCGCGTAGGACAACCAATCACCGGCATCAATGTAACCCACATTTTTACCGCCGCCCGTGTCGGTGGTGTTTTCTGTTTGGGTGCCTTGTTGCTGGCTGAAATCTTCCGCTTGCAGTGTGGCGATGACAGTGCCCGGATTGGTGTTATCAATGCTTTCGATTTTCAACCAGTTCACGTTGAAGCCGCCGGTAATCGCCGAAAGTGCAAGCAACTGCTCGCCTGCGGGCAAGACCACATTGTGGGAAATGGTCTGCCAGTTTTGCCAGCCGCCGGTGCCCGGTACATTGATATTGCTGTACACCGGGCTGCCACCGGCTTTTTCCAATTGGATCTGGCCCCCGCCCGCTGCTGCCGCGACGCGATAACTGACTTTGTAAGTGCCAGCAGCAGGGATGTTGGCGGAGTAGGTCATCCAGTCGCCACTATCGATATAGCCCACATTCTGGCCGCCACCCGCGTCGTTGGTATTTTCGGTCTGGACACCGGACATCTGGCACCAGCTTTCAGCCTGGATCGTCGTTCCCAAACCCGCTGTTGTGCAAGTGGGAGTTGGGTCGACCGGATCGGTAGTGCGTGGCCAGTTGCGAATAATGTCTTTCGCAAATGCACCGGATGCGGTGAGTTGCGAGCTGGCCCAACCGCCATTGGCGCTGGCGCCCGGAACCAATGCGGACGAACCTTCCGCCTTGTCATTCAGCGCCCAATTGGCATGGCTGATGTTGTTGCGCTTCATAAAATCGACCCAGGCATTGGTTTCACCGTAGTTAACGCCGCCGTCGCCGTTGGCATTCACTGAACCCCACTCGGTGACAAAAATCGCGGCATTGTTATTCAGTGCGGTTTGGGCGAAATCGCGAATCGGCTGGCCGTGGGAACCGGCGTAGAAGTGTAGGGTGTAGGCGATATTTTTACCGACGATGGGATCGCGCGAGGCTTCATCCACGCGCTGCGACCAGGTGCGGGTACCGACGATAATCAGGTTGTCCGGATCAATCGCGCGGATCGCATTTACCACTTGCTGCGCATAGGGTTTGATAACGCCGCTCCAGGACGCGGTGTCCAGCGGTTCGTTATACACCTCGTAAATCACATGGTTTTTGTTGCCGTAGGTGCGCGCCATTTCCTGGAAGAAAGCGATGGATTGGGCGGTAAATTGTTCAGCGTGGTGGGTGTGCCAATCGATAATCACGTACATATCATTGGCAATCGCGGCATCGACCACCGCTTTGACTTTATTTTTGTTGCCGGTCGGGTCTTGCAGATAGCCGCCGCCTTCCTCAACACCCATCGCGGCGCGCACCAGGTTTGAACCCCAATCCGTTTTAAGCCAGCGTACCGCGTCAGCGTTGTAATACTTTTCGCCGCCCCAGCCGTTGTTGCTCCAGAACAGGCTGTTGCCGGCAAAGCTGGCGACCTGGCCGCCCGCGAGGATTTTATTGCCACTCACTGACAGTGGTGCGACATCAGCCATGGCGATGCCAGACAGTAAACCGCCAGCGAGGATTCCAACAAAAGCAGGGAGTAATGACTTGCGTAGAGCTGTGGTGCGCTTGCTGCTGGCAATGCGACCGGAAAAATTATTGTTCATTATTGTTCACCAGGATTGTGGTTGTTTACCAAGATTGCGTTAGGGGAGATTGCCCCGGTACTCAGGGGTCGGATTATTTCAATCTTCGCTGCCTGGCCAAACCACCTACTTTAAGTCGCCACCGAAAGTGGCAGGTGCCACTTCATGCATTGCTGAAGTGGATTAACACCAATTGCGCCATCGTTGAAATTTGAATCATTTATAAAAAAGACCGCCTTTCTATATAAAAAGACCGCCTTCCCTTTTTACCGCGGAGGCAGCCAGGTCCAGTCTCTGGAATCGTTAAAAAAGGTGAGCGATTAATTCACTTTGGTGATGCGAATCCAATTCAGATTCCAACCGCCGCCATTGGCTTTAATACCGAAGCGATGGGTGCCTGCATTTAAACGAACCACGTGGCTTTGACGTTGAGTTTGACCGCTGCTTCCAGTCACACAACCAGGAAGGCAGTGGGCTCGGTGTCGATGGTTTTAGTAAATCGTGACTTCCCACTTTCGGGGAGTGGTAATTCGAAGTCCGGGTTTGGGTGAAGTCGAACTGATGAGCTTTTTTTATGCATTGCTGATAAAAGAAAATTTCAATTTTAAAAATAACAGAGTTCGGGCGCGTGCAAAAAAATGAATTGACCTGAGAGAAAGTTTGCACAGCCGAAACGAGGTTTTATTTGTAAATTTAACAATTTTGCAAAGCTTACAGAAATAACCATGTGTTTCTATCAGCGTTGGAACGTAAATCCACAAGAATCTGACCACTATTTTCCTGCTAAAAATTGGAAAAGTAATTATTTGTCCTGTCGTGCGTAACCTTGGCTCAATACTGGCTAAGCGGTTATGACGATTTGAATTAACTACTTGAATTTTCCGAGGAAGCCTATGAGTAACAAGAGCACCCAACTTGCGGCAGTGATTGCCGAATTTCAGGATCAATTACTGGAGGGTTGGTTGGCGGGGCTGGAGTCTCGCTTGCATCGCGATAAAAGCAAGACTATTGACCTTCGTGGCCAGGCAGCGCAGTTCCTGCCATTACTGGCGGAAACTTTGCAACAAACCACCTCAACCAATATTGAAGATGCCGGTTGGGTTGATGTGCGCCAGTTATTGGCAGAAATTTCCCAAGCGCGGGTGCGCCAGGGTTTTACGCCTATTGAAACCGCAAATTTTGTGTTCGCACTCAAGGAACCAATTTTCGAATATTTGCGCAAGGCGTTAGTTGATAATCCACTGCAAGCCAGCGAGGAAATCGCTACAGCCAGCACGCTGTTCGATAACCTTGGCCTGTACACCATTGATGTTTATCAAAAAGCTCGCGAACAAATTATTCTCCGCCAGCAACAAGAGTTGCTCGAACTTTCCACACCGGTTGTGCAATTGTGGCAAAACGTATTGGCGCTGCCACTCATTGGTACATTGGATAGTTCGCGCACCCAAGTGGTGATGGAAAGCCTGTTGCAAAAAATTGTGGAAACCGGCGCGCTGATTGCGATTATTGACATCACCGGTGTACCTACAGTTGATACGCTGGTTGCACAACATTTATTAAAAACCATCGCCGCCGCGCGCTTGATGGGTGCTGATTGCATTATCAGCGGCATACGCCCGCAAATCGCCCAAACCATTGTGCATCTCGGCGTAAATCTTGAAGACGTTGTTACCAAAGCAACGTTGGCTGATGCATTTGTTGTTGCACTGCAACGCGCAGGTTCGAGCATCCAACTGACAGCGGGACGTTAAAGCCTATGGAACGAATTCCTATTTTGCGCATGGGCCGGTTGTTGCTCGTGACTATTCAAGTGGATATGCATGATCGCCTCGCCATGGCCCTGCAAGAAGACCTCACCAACCGCATCGTAAAAGATCGCGCTAACGGTGTGCTCATTGATATCTCGGCATTGGATATTGTCGATTCATTTATTGGCCGCATGATCAGCGACACCGCCGCCATGGCAAAAATTCTCGACGCGAAAACGGTATTGGTGGGAATGCAACCCGCGGTCGCGATTACGCTCGTTGAATTAGGGCTGACCCTTGAAGGTGTAAGCACTGCGCTCAACGTTGAATTGGGAATGAAAATGCTGGAGCAACCAGGTTGATTCAGTCTCTGGCAAGCACTCTGCGAGTAAATCACATGGGTAACGAATCCTTTTCTGCCCGGATCACTTCGGGAGATAACTCAATATTGCCGTTAAAGACGGATGAGGATGTTGTTCGTTTGCGTAAACAGGTACGTGATGATTTGGTGGCGTTAGGTTTTAGCCTTATCGAGCAAACCAAAATGGTAACCGCCGCGAGCGAACTCGCGCGTAATACCTTGCGTTATGGCGGTGGGGGTGAAGCGCATGTATCTCGCCGTCACGATAATGATCGCACCGGCGTTGAATTGCGTTTTATCGATAACGGCCCCGGCATTGCCAATCTGGAATTGGCGATGACTGATGGCTATACCAGCGGCGGCGGTTTGGGCTTGGGATTGAGTGGAGCAAAACGGCTGGCCGATGAGTTTCAAATCGATACCGAGCCCGGCAAGGGTACTACCGTCAGAATTGCAAAGTGGAAAATGCTTTAATCGATCCGCAGGTAATTTTATTTTTCAGGAAAAGTTGAGTGAGAAGTTTTGATTAGTTACGGGACGCAATTGGTTTTTCGCCTGGAAGACAACAGCGGTGTTGCTGTTGTTCGCCGGGCCGGTGGCGCATTAGCGCGCGAATTGCAATTTGATGAAACTCGCGCGGGTCAATTGGCATTAGTCATTACTGAAGCAGCGACGAATATCGTCAAGCATGCCGGGCATGGCGAAATTTTATTGCGCGCGTTGCATCAAAAAAATGAAAACGGAATTGAGTTTTCCGGTGTGGAAGTTATTGCAATTGATAAAGGTCCGGGCATCACTAATTTGAACTTTCATATGGAAGATGGAAATTCTACTGTTGGTAGTTATGGAATTGGTTTGGGAACTGTGCGCCGGTTGAGCCACGAATTTGATATTTACAGCAGCGCGAATAACGGTACTGCATTGTGGATTATTATTTGGGCCGAAGCGCAAAAACCGGCGCAATCATTGTGGCAAATCGGCGCGATTTGCGTGCCCATCGAAGGCGAGGAAGTGTGTGGTGATAATTGGGCAATTGCCGCAAGCCAGCGCACATTAACGTTAATGGTTGCCGATGGATTGGGGCACGGCCCCGATGCGGCTATTGCAGCCAACGCAGCAGTTGCACTGGTTACTTCGCATGTAGATCAAACTCCCTCTGTTATTTTACAGCGCGCGCATACCGCCTTGCAGGGAACACGCGGTGCGGCAGTGGCTGTCAGCAAAATTGATCCGGATAATACGTGCATCAATTTTGCCGGTGTCGGTAATATTTCAGTTTGTGTTTTTTATACCGGCAATGCCCGCCATCTTTTATCGCACAATGGTATTGTCGGTAATAATTTGCGCAAGCTGCAGGAATTTTCCGAAGCATGGGATAGCAATGCATTATTGATTGCACACAGCGATGGTATTAACACGCGTTGGAATCTGGATAGCTATCCGTACCTGCGTCAATGCCATCCGGGATTAATTGCAGCCGTGCTTTATCGCGATTTTTCACGCGGGCGCGATGACGCTACTGTCGTTGTGGTCAGGGAAACAGGAATGGCAACTGGAGAAACTCTGCACCACGGGAGTGACCTATGACTATTCGTATTCTTACCGCCTTGGTAAAAACGGAAACCGATGTCGTATCAGTGCGTCAGCGCGCCAAACAAATTGCGCAATTGTGCGGATTTGGGGCTCAGGATCAGGTGCGTATCGCTACTTCGGTTTCCGAACTTGCGCGCAATGTTTTTAATTATGTGGGTAATGGAAAAATTTATTTCACTGTCGAGGGTGACACCGCACCGCAAATCCTCACTATTAATGTGGAGGATAATGGCCCCGGTATTTCCAATCTTGATGACATCCTTGCTGGTACCTATAAATCGCCGACTGGTATGGGAATGGGTATTGTCGGTGTGCGTCGCTTAGCTGACAAATTTACAATCAAAACCGGCCCGGATATTGGTACGCGCATTACGTTTAAAAAAATATTTCCGCGTATGGCGTCAGTCATTACCCCGGAATCCAGCACACGAATTTTTTCACCCCTTGTTAATATGACAACGGAGGTTAGTGTCACCGAAATTATGCAACAAAATCAGGAATTACTTTCTGCGCTGGCTGAGTTAAAAGCGCGGCAAGATGACCTGATGTTGCTGACGCGTGAATTGGAAGACACCAATCGTGGCATGGTGGCGCTGTACGCTGAACTTGATGAGAAAGCGGGACACTTGCGCCACGCAGATCAAATGAAGTCACGTTTTTTATCCAACATGAGTCACGAATTTCGCACACCGCTCAGTTCCATTCGCGCATTGGCAAAGTTGTTGCTGGACCATGTGGACGGCGATTTAACGTTCGAGCAGGAAAAGCAGGTTGCCTATATTGCGCAAGCCGCGAATGGATTGAACGAACTGGTGAATGATTTGCTTGATATTGCCAAAATCGAAGCGGGTAAGGTCGATGTGCGCCCCTCGGTGATGGATGTGGGGCGAATGTTCAGTGCGTTAAGGGGCATGCTGCGCCCATTGCTGGTTTCGGAAAAATTGACGCTGATTTTTGTGGAGCCGGAAACGCCAATTGAATTATTTATCGACGAAGCCAAGCTCTCACAAATTTTGCGCAATTTTATTTCCAACGCATTGAAATTTACCGAGGCGGGCGAAATCGTAGTAAAAGCCGTGGCTGTTCCGGAAAAAAACCAGGTGACCTTTACGGTAGCGGACACCGGTGTAGGTATTCGCCAGGAAGAGCTGCAATTAATTTTTGAAGAGTTCAGTCAGATTGAAAATCCGCTGCAACGCAAAGTAAAAGGCACCGGGCTTGGCTTACCTTTGTGTCGCAATTTGGCAAAACTGTTGCGCGGTGACGTTGCTGTCGTGAGCACCCCGGGCTTGGGCTCTACGTTCTCGGTAACCCTGCCAATGTCAATTGATATTCCGGTGGAAAAGCCTGCTGAAAATCCATCGGTGCGAATTAAGAAAGATGATGTGCGGGCACCGGTGTTAATTGTCGAAGACAATATGGCAACGCATTTGCAATACGAAAAATTTTTACATAACACCGAATTTCGTGCGGTCGCCGCAAGAAGTTTGCGTGAAGCAATGGAACGTTGGACGGCGGAGCGACCGGTCGCCGTTATTTTGGACATTATGCTGCAAGGTGAGGATAGTTGGTTGTGGCTGGCGGAAATCAAGAATGACACCGCACGCGCTGACGTTCCCGTTATTATCGTCACCGAAGTTGAAGACAAACGAAAAGGATTATCGTTGGGCGCAGACGCCTATTACGTAAAACCGTTATTCAAACAACAATTGCTATCGACCTTGCGCACATTGGTGAGGCAGCCATTACCTGAGCTTACTCATGAGCAACCATCTCGCGTTTAGCGGCGGATCAAAATTCGTTGCGCATTGTCACAGGGAAATAATTTGAGGAATGAAGTATGCCATTGCAACCCTATAGCGATGCGCTTGTATTAAATGTGGACGATAGCGACGGGGCGCGCTATGTAAAGTCGCGCATTTTAATTCGTGCCGGTTTGCGAGTAATTGAAGCTTCCAATGGTGAAGATGCGATCAGTATGGCGCGCAGTGAAATGCCGGCGCTTATTTTGCTCGATGTAAAACTTCCGGATATTAATGGTTTGGAAGTGTGTCGCCGTTTGAAAGAAGATCCCGCTACCCAGACAATTTTAATATTGCAAACTTCGGCATCCTTTATTGGAACCGCCGATAAAATTCGCGCGCTGGATGGCGGCGCTGATAATTATTTGGTAGAGCCAATCGAACCCGATGAATTAATTGCCAACGTGAAAGCGTTGTTGCGTCTCGGACAAGTTGAGCGTGAATTACGTGAAGTGGACCGACGCAAAGATGAATTCCTGGCAACGCTCGCCCATGAGTTGCGCAATCCACTTGGCCCGATTCGCACTGCATTGCAACTGTTACGTCGCCTCGATCCGGATGTTCCCCCTGCACAGGAAAATGCGCGCAATACTATCCAGCGCCACACGGATCATCTGGTGCGCCTTGTTGATGACTTGCTGGATGTTGCGCGAATTTCACAAGGCAAGATTGCCCTGCGTCATGAGGCAGTCGATCTGCATACCGTTATCGATAATGCAGTGGAAACCTGTACGGATTTTATTGAAAGTAAACATCATAAGCTGACCGTAACATTTCCGGATGAGCATGTTGATGTGTGCGGCGACCAGGTTCGCCTGTCGCAAATCATTGCGAACTTATTGCTTAATGCTGCGAAATTTACATCGCCCGGTGGCCAGATTGGGTTGTCAGTGACTGTGCAGGATCAACAGGTATTTATCCGCGTATCAGACAACGGTATCGGTATTGAGCAGGGTGCGGTGAACGCTATCTTTGGTTTGTTTTCCCAGCATGGCCATTTACATGACCAGGTGCAGGATGGTTTGGGGATCGGGCTGTCACTGGTGAAAAATCTGGTAGAGCTTCACGGCGGTAGCGTCAGGGCAACCAGCGAAGGGCTTGGGCTGGGAAGTACCTTTGAAATTATTTTGCCGGTGATTTGTTCCGGATCTGGCGAGTCCCCTGATGTGATCCAGATGGAAGCGCCTTCTCCGGTTTTGCCACAGATTAAAAAAGTCCTTGTCGTTGACGACAATAAAGATGCTGCCGATATGCTGGTTGAGTTGCTGACGCTCACAGGCCATCACGGGCAAGCTGCCTACACTGGCCGGCAGGCAATCGCGGCGGCGGCGCAATTTGATCCGGATATTATTTTTCTCGACATCGGCTTGCCAGATATCAGCGGCTACGAGGTGGCAACACAATTACGCGCACTACCGAATGCGCGGAAATTTACGTTGATCGCATTAACGGGTTATGGCCAGGAGCATGACCGTCAGAACGCGCTGGCTTCAGGCTTCGATGATCACTTTGCCAAACCGGTGGATTTTGCCAAGCTGGGTGCGCTTGGGCTTAGCGTTTAGGTCACGATTTTATTATCGGCTCCTGCGTTACTCTCAGATTTCTATATCCCATTCTGCCTTTATCCGTATTTCACCCATTACTGCCCTGATTCGCCTTGCATCGCCACCCTCGAATCCGTACAATTCCGCACCCCAAACCGGCCGGGGGTATGAGATGCGCAAGCATTCGAAAACCGGCTACTCCTTGTCTCACAACAATCGTTGGAGACTTTAACCCGTAAGGAGCTTACATGCGTCATTACGAAATCGTGTTCCTGGTTCATCCGGACCAAAGCGAACAAGTACCTGCAATGGTAGAGCGTTACACCTCTGCTATCAAAGCTGACGGTGGTTCAGTTCACCGTTTGGAAGACTGGGGCCGTCGTCAATTGGCCTACTCAATCAACAAAGTGCACAAGGCTCACTACGTTCTGCTGAACGTTGAGTGTTCTGATGCTGTGTTGGAAGAGTTAACTACCAACTTCCGTTATAACGATGCCGTTCTGCGTAGCCTGGTGCTGCGTGAAGATGCTGCTATCACCGAAGAATCTTTCATCCTCAAAGCCGAGAAAGAAGGCCGTGAGCGTAAAGCGCGTCCACCACGTGCTGAACGTCGTGATGATGCTGATGCAGAAGACCTGTCTGACGAAGACGGCGCTGATGCTGAAGACTTTGAAGAAGAGCAGGGGGTATAACCATGGCACGTTTTTTCCGTCGTCGTAAATTCTGCCGTTTTACCGCTGAAGGCACCAAGCGCATCGATTATAAAGATGTTGAAACCCTGAAAGCCTACATCACCGAAACTGGCAAAATCGTTCCAAGCCGTATCACTGGCACCAAAGCAAAATACCAACGTCAGTTGGCTTCTGCTATCAAACGTGCTCGTTACCTGGCTTTGATTCCATACACTGACAGCCACGAGTAAGAGGTAATAGAGATGGAAGTTATTCTGCTCGATAAAGTAGGCCGTTTAGGCGCTATTGGTGACAAAGTTACCGTTAAGTCTGGCTATGGCCGTAACTACCTGTTGCCACAAGGCAAAGCGGTTGCTGCTACTGCTAAAAACATCGCTGACTTCGAAGCGCGTCGCGCTGAGTTGGAAGCGGCTGCTGCTGGCAAAATCGCTGAAGCGACTGCCCGTGCCGAGAAGCTGGCTGAATTGAACGTAACCATCGCTGCCAATGCTGGTGACGAAGGCCGTTTGTTCGGTTCAATCGGTACTCGCGACATCGCTGACGCAATCACTGCGGCTGGTGTTGCCGTTAGCAAGTCAGAAGTTCGCTTGCCACAAGGTGTGATCCGTGAAATTGGTCAATATGAGATCGATGTCCAGTTGCACTCTGAAGTGATTCAAGCTGTTAAATTGGCGGTTGTTGCTGAGTAATTAATACAACCCCTCCCTGACCCTCCCCTTTAAAAAGGGAGGGGATAGAAGCTCCTCCCCCTTGCAAAGGGGAGGTTGGGAGGGGGTTACTTACTGACAAGCGCGACGAAATCGGGCACTATCGACGACCCTTCCGGGTTTTAGATGTGCCCGATTTTTTTGGACTCAAATTGATAATTGTCGAGCTATAAATAAGTTCGATCCATAAATAAGTAAGCGAATTATGTCCACCAATACTGCCTACGAAACCTCCAGCTTCGAGAGCCGCCTGGCCGATGAATTATCCGGTAAATCAGCGCTGCCTCACTCCATAGAAGCCGAGCAATCGGTCTTGGGTGGCTTGATGTTGGAAAACGGCCGCCTGGATGCAGTATTGGAGGTGGTGTCGGAAAGCGACTTTTTCCGCGAGGATCACCGTATTATTTTCCGCATGATGCTGAATCTGCAGGAAGCCGGCCAGCCGCTGGATGTGATTACGCTCTCCGAAGAGCTGCATAAGCACAATGAGCTGGAGCGTATTGGTGGTTTGGGGTATTTGGTCGAGATGGCCAACAATACACCGAGCGCCGCCAATATCGCGGCTTACGCCAAAATTGTGCGTGAGCGTTCTACCTTGCGTCAGCTGATTGCAGCGGCGCAAGATATTAGTAAATCCAGTATGAATCCAGCGGGTCTGGATTCCGACGACTTGCTACAGCTAGCTGAAAAACGTGTTGCCGAGATTGCCGAAGATCGCCCTAAAGAAGGCGGTTTGGTTGGAGTTAACGAGCTCCTGAAACAAACCGTCCAGCGTATTGATGAATTGTTTCGTTCCGGCAGCGATATCACCGGTGTTCCGTCCGGTATCAATGATCTGGATCAGCGCACCTCTGGCTGGCAGCCGGGCGAACTTATTATTCTTGCAGCGCGTCCGTCGATGGGGAAAACAGCGTTGGCGCTGAACTTTGTGGAAGGTGCTATGTTTCACCAGCCAAAGCCGGTGGTCATTTTTAGTATGGAAATGCCGTCCTCAGCGCTGGTGATGCGGATGATGTCCTCAATCGGGCGTATCGATCAGGGCAAAATGCGTAATGGTAAGCTCACCGAAGAAGATTGGCCGAAGCTGTCATCAGCGGTCGCCAAGATGAAAGACAAGCTGCTGTTTATCGATGATACCGGTGGTTTGAATCCCCAGGAAATGCGTGCGCGTATTCGCCGTATTGCCCGCGAGCACGGCAACCCCGGCATGATCATGGTCGACTACTTGCAGTTGATGACGGTTGCCGGTGGTGGTGAAGGCCGTACCCAGGAGATTTCTGAAATTTCGCGCTCATTGAAAGGTATGGCCAAAGAGTTTGAGTGCCCGATGATTGCTCTCTCCCAGTTAAACCGTGGTGTGGAACAGCGCCCTAACAAGCGACCAATGAACTCGGACCTGCGGGAATCGGGTGCGATTGAACAGGACGCGGACGTGATCTTGTTTATCTACCGCGACGAGTATTACCACGAAGACAGCCCCGATAAAGGGATTGCCGAGTTGATCATCGGCAAACAACGTAACGGTGAAATCGGTACCAGTCGCGCCGCGTTCGTGGGTAAGTATACGCGTTTCGATAACCTCGCTCCTGAATATTTCCAGCAGGGCGGTTATGAATAGTCAGGCCCGTTTGCTCGATAAGCTCTGCGCCAATATCACTCCCGGCAAACTTGAGTGGATTGGCTTGCGCTCCGAGCGGCGCGGCGAAGTGGTGGTGGTTGATTCAACCGAGGCGGTTGTTGGCCTAGGTTTGGTTGGCGATCACCGCATGAAAAAAACACCGGGTTCAGCCCGTCAGGTTACGCTCATCAGCAGCGAATACATCCAGCAAATCTGCCAGCACACCGGCCATAGTTCTATTGATCCCCGCTTGTTACGCCGCAATCTGGTTATTTCCGGCATGAATATGAATCTGTTGCGCTATCAGCGTTTGCAAATTGGTGATGTCATTCTGGAAACCAATGCGCTTTGCCACCCTTGTTCACGTATGGATGAAGCCTTGGGTAAAGGTGGTGCGGCGGCGATGTTTGGTTATGGTGGGCTGTGCGCCAAAGTTATCCAGGGTGGCAGGTTGGGTGTGGGGGATTCAGTGATTCGCTTGCCGTACCTTGATCGCGAATAACAGCGAGAAAATAGCTGGTTAAATTTTGTTCGAAAAATGTACATCCTTTCAGTGACCGTGTATTATCGCGCGCCCAAGCCCTGGTCGGCTCCTGACGTAGTTTGAGGCGTGTCAATGCAGGTTTTCCATCACATTAGTTCCTTGCGTGAAGCCCTGGCGGCGGAGCGTCGCGCTGGCAAGCGCATCGGTTTTGTCCCCACCATGGGCAACCTTCATAATGCCCACCTTGAACTGGTAAAAATCGCCCAAAAGAATTGTGATGTTGTAGTTACCAGTATTTTCGTCAACCCACTGCAATTCGGATTGAATGAAGATTGGGATAAATACCCGCGCACCCTGGCAGCGGATTCAGTCAAGCTTGAATCAGTAAATTGTGATTACCTGTTTTGCCCGGACGAAAAAGAGATTTACCCGAATGGTATGGCCGAGCAAACACGTGTGATTGTACCGACCATGACCGATGTGCTCTGCGGCGCGAGCCGCCCCGGTCATTTTGAAGGCGTGACAACTGTTGTCACCAAGCTGTTTAATATTGTCCAGCCCGACGAAGCTGTATTCGGGATCAAGGATTTCCAGCAACTGGCGGTCATTCGCCGGATGGTGGAAGATTTATGCATTCCGATTAAAATCACCGCCGGTGAAATTTTCCGCGAAGCCGATGGCTTGGCGATGAGTTCGCGTAATGGCTTTATCACTGCGGATGAGCGCCCCCGTGTGGCGGTGCTTAACCGTACATTGAATGGAATCAAACAACAAATCGAGCAAGGTCGCCGCGATTTTACTGTGTTGATCGATGAGGCTCGCGCGCAAGTAGAGGCAGCGGGTTTTCGGGTGGATTACATCAACATATGCAATAGCCGCACGCTGGAAATGGCGGCACACGATGATCGGGAGATCACGATACTCGGCGCCATGTACACACAGGGCGCACGTTTAATTGACAATGTTTCCGTGGTGCTTGGCCGTTAATAGCCCACCGTATCAGTATCTCCCTGGAGGATTTTATGCTTTCTCATATGCTCAAAGCCAAGTTGCACATGGCTAAGGTTACTCAGGCGGAACTGTGGTACGACGGTTCCTGTGCGATTGATGCAGATTTGGTTGCCCTGGCGGGCATGCGTGAATTCGAGCAAATCGATATTTACAACGTAAATAATGGTGAGCGGTTCCACACTTACATCATTCTGGCTGAACCCGGTTCAGGCACTTTCTCCATGAATGGCGCTGCTGCACGCAAAGTGGCCGTGGGTGATCGCGTAATTATTGCGACCTATGGTCATTTCACCGAATCTGAATTGCTTAACCACAAGCCAAAGCTGGTGTATCTGAATGAAGATAACACGGTGAATCGCACCACTAACACGATTCCTATGCAAGTCGCTTGATCCTGATTTTTGATACTGAAAAGGTCGCTACGGCGGCCTTTTTTTATTGGTTGCCCAGTCATTCTGAACGCCCTCTATCTTATTTAATGTGTGATGCAAATTGGTGCGTTGAGCTGAATTTAAACAGATTTTTGCACCAATTGGACAACGTTGTCATTGAGCTTTTTACCCCAATCCTGCTAAGCTTGGCGACTATTGAAAGTGCGGATTTTGACTGTCATGGTTTTCATCCGTTACCGCCCCTCCCGATGTAAAAACAAGATAATGGCAAAGAGAGATAAGCATGTCTGAAGTTCACCTGTATCCGGTCCCTGAAAGTTTCAAGAAGAACGCTGCCATTGATCTGGCCCGTTACAAATCCATGTACGAGCAATCAGTTAATTCGCCCGATACTTTCTGGGCAGAACAGGCCAAGGCCTTCCTTACCTGGAAAAAGCCCTGGACCCAGGTCACTAAAAGTGATCTGAAGAAAGGTGAAGTTTCCTGGTTTGTCGATGGCAAGCTGAATGTCAGCGTGAACTGTATTGATCGCCATTTGCCGGCGCGCGCCAACCAAACCGCCATTATCTGGGAAGGCGATGATCCTTCCGAAGACCAGTTCATTACCTATCAGGAATTACATGATCAGGTTTGCCGCCTGGCTAATGCCCTGCGTGAACGCGGTGTGAAAAAAGGTGATCGTGTTTGTATCTATATGCCGATGATCCCCGAAGCAGCTTACGCGATGCTTGCTTGTACCCGCATCGGCGCAATCCACTCAATCGTATTTGGCGGCTTCTCACCGGAAGCATTGAAAGATCGTATCCAGGACGCTAACTGCCAGGTGGTCATCACTTCTGATGAAGGGTTGCGTGGCGGCAAGCGTGTTCCGCTGAAAAAGAATGCTGATGTTGCGTTGGCCCAATGTCCGAACGTTCACACCTGCATCGTGGTAAAACGCACTGGTGGCGATATCGCCTGGAATGAACAGCGCGATTTCTGGTACGAGGATCTGGTTGAGCGTCAGTCGAACGAAGCGGCAGCAGAAGAAATGGATTCTGAAGATCCATTGTTTATCCTCTACACCTCCGGCTCTACCGGCAAACCAAAAGGTGTGCTGCACACCACCGGTGGTTATTTGCTGCAAGCGGCGATGACCCACAAGTACGTATTCGATTATCAGGAAGGTGATATCTACTGGTGTACTGCGGACGTAGGTTGGGTAACTGGCCACAGCTATATCGTTTACGGCCCGCTCACTAATGGTGCGACCACGTTGATGTTCGAAGGTGTCCCTACTTATCCGGATGCATCCCGTTGCTGGCAGGTTATCGACAAGCACGGCGTCAACAGTTTCTACACCGCACCAACCGCAATCCGCGCATTGATGGGCGCAGGTAACGATTTCGTTACCAAAACTTCACGCGCAAGCCTGAAAATTTTGGGCAGCGTAGGCGAGCCAATTAACCCTGAAGCCTGGGAGTGGTACTACCGCGTGATTGGCGATAGCCGTTGCCCGATTATGGACACCTGGTGGCAAACCGAAACCGGCGCACACATGCTGACACCGTTACCAGGCGCAATTGATCTGAAGCCCGGTTCTGCGACTGTTCCATTCTTTGGTGTGCAACCGGTATTGCTGGATGCCGAAGGCAAAGAAGTTATCGGCGCAGGCGAAGGTAACCTTTGTATCAAGGCGGCATGGCCGAGCCAAATCCGCACTGTATTCGGTGACCATCAGCGCTGCATCGATACTTATTACAGCACCTATCCCGGTTATTACTTCACAGGTGACGGCGCGCGTCGTGATGCTGATGGTTACTACTGGATTACCGGCCGTGTGGATGACGTTATCAATGTGTCCGGTCATCGCATGGGAACTGCAGAAGTGGAAAGTGCGCTGGTATTGCACGATAAAGTTGCTGAAGCGGCGGTGGTTGGTTATCCGCACGATATCAAAGGCCAGGGCATTTACGCGTACGTTACTTTGATGACTGGCGAGCAACCAAGCGATGAATTGAAAAAAGAATTGCTGGCGTTGGTAGTAAAAGAAATTGGCGCAATTGCGCGTCCGGATGTAATCCAATGGGCTCCGGGTCTACCAAAAACCCGCTCCGGAAAAATCATGCGTCGCATTCTGCGTAAAATCGCGGCGAATGAACTGGATTCACTTGGTGATACTTCAACGCTTGCCGATCCGTCAGTGGTAAATGAATTAATTGCCAATCGCTCCAATAAGTAATCGCGCGCTTAAATAAGTTTTTCCAAATTACATAAAGTAAAAGGCCGCCTCATAAGGGCGGCCTTTTACTTGGTGTCGTCAGCGATTATTTCTTTTCGGGAGTTGGTGTTTGCCTGGCTGCACTATTTCTTTCGGTGCAATCAACTTTTTCTGGCGTATTATCTTCCAACATTTTAACCATCGCTTTTACGCGCACAGTATTGCTATAAAAATCGGAAATAATCAGCATATTGGCGCTCTCCATGGTGGTTAAATGCCCGTATTGTGGAACCAGTGGCCTCAGTGTTGCCAAAATGCTACCTGCGCATGTTTTTTCCAGCTTTATAGAATCAGTAACATATTCATCGTCAAAATATTTTTTGCCTTTTTCAACGGTCGGGATTGCAAGCCAACGCGCATCCCGTGCTGCAATTATTTGAATATAACCGCTGGACTTGTAGGCGGTAAGTTCATTGATTTTGAGTTGGCTTAGCAGTTGACCATAATCGAGTGGTGTTTCGGTAATACTGACAGGAATACTAACATCAGATAATGCATTCCCAACAAGCACTGGCGTTTTGAGGTCTTTCTCTGCCCTTTTTGCAAATTCAGCCAATGTCATACGGCTATTGCTATTGGATGCCGCGATGTTATTTGTTTCATTCTGTTTGGCGTTGGGTTGTGCCAACGAGACAGCAGCAAAGGCGCTAAATACCAAGCCAAATACAAGCGATTTTTTCAATGTCATAGTCGTAAATTCCTTAATCATTATTAGTCGGTTTTTAAGTTCGCGGTGATTTTCCAAAATTCCCAGGCTATGGGATAGTCGAGGTGATTTTGAAGAGAGCTGGCTGACGTTAATCAACGTTAATCCATAATCATTTCTGTCCTGCTGTGAAAGGTGCGCTAACACTTTGGCATCGCAGGCAATTTCCATATCGGCTTTCATCCGTCTGCTGGCATACCAAACCAATGGATTAAACCAGTGCAACAACGTCGTCCAGTAAGCCAGCCAATTCCATAAAATATCGTTGCGTTGTATATGCCCCAATTCATGCAGCAATACATGATTCAATTGGGCTTGCGTAAGTTGCTGTTCAATATCGACGGGCAAAATAATAACGGGTTTAAATAATCCGAATGTAAGCGGGCTTTGTATTTGATGGGAATATAGCAGTGGTATTGCTTTATTAATTTCCAATTTATTTTTGCTGGTTTGCAATAATTTTTCTTGTTGATCATTGGCTTTAATCGCATTCTTTTTGATGCGATTAAAGCGCTGCACTTGCCATAATGTAATTGCAGACAAACAGAAAAATACTACTATCCAGGCATAGCTCAGTAATGCGTGTACATTAATGGGTTGCCGGGTATCGACGATAAGCGGCGAATTTTCTGCAATCATAGTTGACTGGGCTTCACTGCTATTATTTTCCGGTGCGGAACCTGGTTGTTGTATGGCTGGCGAAGTCAGGTTGGGAGGAATAAATAAATCAGTGGTGTTTTTATTAATCGATATTTCCCAGCCAAACGGAATGCTCAAACAAATAAAGACACTTAACCATAAACTGTGGCGGGCGCTTGCCGGTAAATATTTTTTCAACCCGTATTGTGCCAATAACAGCGCGATAATTAATGGCGAACTTTTCAGTGATGCAAGCAACAACCATCCGGTGAATGTATTTAATCCTGTGGTTAACGTTTCCATTATTTATCTCCTTGCGCGTTATCGTCTTGTGCTTTGTTGTCTTGCAATAAGGAAATCAGCGCTTTTTTTTCATCGTCAGTCAGTTTTTGTTTACGCGTGAAGTGCGCGATCATCGGCGTTAAGGCGCCATCAAATACCCGCTGCATAAATGATTGTGTTGCGCTGGATTCGCAATATTCACGATCATGTACCGGTTTGAAGTTCTGGATCCCCTCGATGACTTCGTATTCAACCGCGCCTTTCTTTTGCAAGCGAATCAGCATGGTGCGCACCGTTTTCGGGTGCCATTGCGGGGTGAGTTCGGCTATCTGGTTCACGCTGGCAGGGCTGTTGTCCCACAGGATTTTCATTAAATCCCATTCGCTGCCGGAGAGTTGCAGGTCATCTGTATCCATGGCGCCCTCGATGGTTATATGGCTGTTAGAGGTGGATTACACTTGTAATCCATTTTTAGATTACAAGTGTAATCCGGAGTTTGCAAGCCATTT
The DNA here is from genome assembly GCA_003056245.1 of Cellvibrio sp. 79. Taxonomy (GTDB): domain Bacteria; phylum Pseudomonadota; class Gammaproteobacteria; order Pseudomonadales; family Cellvibrionaceae; genus Cellvibrio. The sequence continues at coordinate 27,511 of MVDH01000001.1, forward strand.
TGTGATGAAGGGAAAATTTGATTACAATCCCGCTTCCGGCGTTCCTGAATGCCGCGACCCATTTCTGTAAGGCGCTGTTGCTATGTCTAAAACTTCGGATTCCGATATTTTTCTCCAACAAATGCAGGACGTAAAACCCATCAAGGTGGAAGAGAAGGTGGTTCTGGCATCACCACAATTGGATAAAACCAACTCGCTGACGCGCCGCAAAGCGGCCACTGCCGAGTTGGAGAAAGATAAAAACTTCTTGTCCGGAGAATATATTGAGCCGCTTGAACCACTGGCGGTAATAGAGTTCAAGCGCGATGGTGTGCAAAACGGCGTTTATCGCAGTTTGCGGATGGGTAAATACCAAATCGATGCGCGTCTGGATTTGCACAATATGACGGTCGATCAAGCGCGCAATGCGTTATTCCAGTTCATCAAAGATTGTATGACCCACGATATTCGCTGTGCGTTAATTACCCACGGCAAGGGCGAAGGGCGCGAGCAACCGGCGCAGCTTAAAAGTTGCGTCGCGCATTGGTTGCCGCAGTTGGATGAAGTTCTTGCCTTTCATTCCGCGCAAAAACAACACGGCTGGGTTGGTGCGACCTACGTGCTTTTGCGTAAAAGCGATAAGAAAAAACTGGAGACTTGGGAGCAGCATAACAAGCGCTAATTTTTTGCGCGCTGTCGGATATCGTTTAATACCCACTCAAGTTGATTATCCCTGCCTTGTTGGAAGAGTTCCCAGTCGAGCGTTACAAGAATGTCCGGTTGCACGCCCGCTGTTGATGTTTCCTGAAATTTATAAAATCGTTTGGAGTGCATCACCGTCCAGCCTGAGTGCGGTAATTTGAAAGTACCTGCGTCTTGATAACCGACTGGATTGGCGCCAGTTGGTTCTCCCACCAATCTTGCATTCAGCAGTTGGCGATACTGCACGGCATTGCTCATTGCTGCTGAAAAAGTTTTGCGCCCGGTTAATACATAAATTCCATCGCGCCAATTCAGGTTATCGACCATAATCAGCGCCCAGGCAAGTTGCAGGCCAACAAAAAAATCACCGCCACCGTTATTGCGCAAATCGATAATCACTTCTTGGGTATTTTTCTCGCGCAGCAATTCGATCAAATCTTCCGCAAAATCCTGCATTGCCGGGAAATCCGGGTAATGATGAAAATCCAGATAAGCGATTTGGTTGTTGTTGCCAAGTTGTAAATCCAAACCCTCAATAGAAACTTTGCTTGGTTTAAAGTTGGCAGGCAATGGTTTCTTGAGTGAATCCATGACCTGATTATTCAAGTGTTCACTTGGCAGGCTAGCCAAATTGATATTAACTTCTTCTCCCGTGGGCAATTGCAATGTAAAAGTGGCTTGCCCCAGGCTTTGGCTGATTTTTAAGCCGTGCAATATTTCTGCAACAGTAATTGTTTCAACTAACCGTTGTTGTGCGGAGTGGATATTTTCAACCCCCTGCAGAATGGGCTCGATTAATTTGCGTAGCTTTTCGATGGCAATACCTTCAATCGCAATAAGCTTCGCACCTAATAACTGCTGGTGTTGCCGGGCGATACCAATTACGCGCATATCCTCGCCAAATAAGCGTAATTCCAGCGGGAAGCGATGGTGTTCGCTTCCCCAATAGGCAAATTGCGTGTGACCATCACCCACTTGTTTTACCAGCCGCATTAGTTCAATCGCTAACCCGGTTTCGGTAAGTGATGCTAGTTGTTCTTTGATACGAGTTAATTCGCGCTTAAAAAATACAGCGTTAACCTTGTGGTACAAATTGATATGGCGGCGCTCCAATTCCTGCTGCATAAAATCAATGTCAGCGCGCCATTGTTCAACTTGCTGCTTGTTTAGTTGTTGGGTTTTATCGGTTTGCGTGGTAGAAAAAGTAAAGCCGGTTATTGCACTGCAAATAATAACCAGCAAGGTGATAAGGATAACTTTCATTGTGTGCTCCTGATAATCGAGCGCACAATTGTTAGTGTTTTAGTGCGGATTTTCGTCCTGAATCATGATTCTGCACGTTGAATGGAATCTTGTTCCGTATGTTTTTTATAGAATTGGCTGGGTGTCATTCCGGTTTGTTTTTTAAAGGCGGCATTGAATGTGGATTTTGAGCTGAATCCAACGGCATAGGCGATATCCAGTAATGTTCCGGATGGCTCGTTCGCCAAATCAATACACGCCGCATCAACCCGCAGTTGGTTGATGTACTCCGAAAAATTTTTCTGCGCGCCCTGATTAATAATCCAGGATAAGGTTTTTTCCTGTACACCCGTTTCAGTAGAAAGCTCGCGCAAGCTGAGCCTGGGTTGTTGATAGAGCTGGCGATCCTGAATGATCTTATCTATCTCCTGGAATAACGACTGCGCATTTGCATCGTCAATATTTTTCTCTGGCGGCGGGGCGCTGCTGAGATATTCAAATTCACTGAATTGATTAAACAGTTGCGGTTGTCGTACCGACATAATGATCAGATAGCTGGTCAGTGCAGTGTAAATACTGATATTAGCGAAATACCAAAGTTGCAACCATTCAATAGCAAGAAAGGGTTGCAGGTTAAGTCGTACCAGATCCTGCAACATCATCACCAGAAATACAGCTATCAGGCCGGTCATCCAACGCAGTGAAATATCCGGCACATTGGAGCTCGTTTGTTTTACCACCTTGTGGTAACGGTGCAGCAAATGTATAGCCAGTGATAAATAAATGACTTGGCTAATACTGCCCAATGCAATCACTGCTTGGGGCCAATGGGTAAATGGCAGGGCCAGAAATATTGGCAACAAATGCATTGCCATTTGGCGGTTCCCGGGCGCTTTGTTGTAAACCAGCTGATTGCAAAACCAGTAAAACACCGGGCCAAAACCCAGCAGTAACGCGGGGGTAACAAGATGCAAATGGCGTGAAATGCCAGTCTCTTCCAGCAAGTTGAATCCCATCAATAATGCGACTAGCGATAACAATACACGCAAGCTGCTAATACGTTGGTTACCACTGACAAGTAGCAGTCCAAACAGACATACGAAAAGATAAATGATATGGATCAGGTTGACTGGAAGTAGTGTCACCGGGGAAATCAATTTATCCATCCAGATGGTTTCCTTGCTGGCGATATTGATAAAGGAGCGGATCATAAGCTACCGCCGATGATATTTCCCCAAATATGTCGCTTAGATTATTTCCTGATAGTTTGTCGCCAAAACCCTGTCTTTTGATTATCAAAAGGCAGGTTTTGCTGTATTGGTTTTTATAACTCTATGTTTATTCAGTATTTTTTATCAATTTAAAGTTTATTTTATTGTTACATGTAATATTTGATTTATTACATGTGATGCCTTACTGTTGGCCCCATGCAGAAAAAATCATCAGCACATTACCAGCGCGAATACCGCAATCGGCTGCGAGAGCAAGGGTTCGTGAAAAAAGAGGTGTGGATTCTCCCGGAGAATGCGCATCGCCTTGCTCGCTATGAGATGGAGTTGCGGGTGTCTGCCAAGCAGCTTGTTTCCCGTGGGTTTATGCCAGTGAAAGGAGAAAGTCGAATGACCGATGTTGTTAACCGTTGGACCACCCCAAGCCTCTACGATGCGCTGAGCAAGTCAGACTTGTTTGCCGGCGAGCGAGCGGAAATCGAGTTAATTGATGGTGTGGCGCCAGCGCTGCATATCACTATGAATGAATATGGCGATTTGCCGCTGTTCGTCACTGTGTCGGGCGAACAAATTGTGGTGGAGGCAATCCTCTGGTCGTTGTCAGAGGTCACTGATGCAGCACTGTTTAATGAAACTGTATTGCGCACGCATAAATATTTTCCGCTCTCGACCATCAGTCTGGACAAAATCGATGGCGATGATTGTTACCACATGTTTGGTGCATTGAGTTCTGCATCTAGTTTGCAAGATGTGACATTTGAAATTGAAATTCTGGCTTCCAATGTAATTCAGGCAACCGAAGCTTATGCGGACTTTTTAATTAAATAATCAACTTTTAAATTACGGATATTAACGAGGTAAAGACGTATGAATATCTGGTCGAAAATGATTACCGCCTTGCGCGGTGGTGTGAATGAAGCGGGTGAAGCGATAGTAGATAGTCAAGCATTGCGTATTTTGGATCAGGAAGTGCGCGATGCCGGTGAGGAATTAAAACGCTCCAAAGATAGTCTCGCGGAAATTATGGCGCGCCAGAAATTGGCTGAAGAAAAGTGCAAGCAATTGCAAAAAAATGTTGAAGAACATGAAGGTTACGCCGCAAAGGCCTTGGAAAAAGGCGATGAAAAACTTGCATTGGAAGTCGCCGAGCGTATTGCAGAATTTGAAAATAACCTGGCTTCAGAAAAAGACGCCGCAGAAGGTTTCGCTCACAGTGTAGTGAAATTGCGCGCGGCAATTGATCAGGCTGAAAAAAATATCAAGCGACTGAAGCAACAAGTAGATACCGTAAAAGCCACTGAAAATGTGCAGCGCGCGCAAGCGGCTGTTGCCGAGCGCCACAGTGGTTCAGATTCGAAAATGCGCACAGCGATGGAATCGCTGGAACGAATCAAGGAGCGCCAGGCATTAAAGGATGCGCAATTTAAAGCAGCTGATGAAATGGCCAAAACCACGGGTGATGATTCGCTTAAAGCAAAATTGGAGGCGGCGGGCATAACCACTAACGGCAAATCAGCGGAAGATGTATTGGCGCGCATTAAAAATAAGTCAGCGAGTCCGCAGTAATATCGTGTAGTAAAGGCTTTCATATTAAGGATGAACAAGAATGGATTCTCGATAGGCGAGTTTGTTAATGAGTGCGACTAATAATTGAGCTCATGGCAAATCTATTCGGAGTGTTTTTAACAGCCATCTGTATAGTTTTCTGGAATATTCAGTATGAATGATTTTTTACTCACGATTGTCAGTTTCCCAACGGTGATTTTCACCATTGTGTTAGGCATTGCTGTGTTGTATTGGATTTGTGCGGCATTTGGTTTGCTGGAGGTTGAGATTCTGGATGTAAATGTACCGGATCTTGATGGCCAACTTCATGCCCATGCCGAACATAGCTTTGCCGAGACCTTTGCCGGTATTCTGTTGCGCTTGGGGCTCAATGGCGTGCCGGTTACTATTATCATCACTTTTATTGCATTAATTGGCTGGTTTATCAGTTATTACCTGAGTTATTTCGAATGGCTAATGTTCGGTTATGGCTGGCTCAGATTTTTAATTGGCATTCCGGTTTTTTTGTTTTCCTTGTATCTGGCGGTATTAATAACGGCGCAGTTAATTAAACCGCTGCGAAAGTTGTTTGCAAAAACCGAGCAGTTTGTGGAAAAGAAAATCCTTGGCCAAACCGCGATTGTACGTTCATCTAAAGTGGATTCCCATTCCGGGGAAGCTAATTTTGATGATGGTGGTGCAGGGCTGATTATAAAAGTGCGCGCAATTGGTGATCAGCAATTTATACGCGGTGAGCGTGTGGTGCTGCTGGAGTATCGCGCTGGGCAACATGTGTATAACGTAATTTCCGAAGCAGAATTTCTGGGTAAGCCCAGCGAATAATTGTTAACTATTAAAAAGGGTAAAAAGGAGCACAAGCATGTTTGAAGCAGCGATGGCCACACCGGTTCTTGCCGTTATTGGAATTGCATTTTTGGTTCTGCTGGGTTTGGCAGGATTATTCAATGCGTTTTACAACAAGGTTGCCCAAGGTACAGCCTTGATAGTTAACGATATGAGTTCAACGCCCAAAGTGCATTTTACCGGTGCGCTGGTGTGGCCAATTATCCACAAAAAGGAATTGATGAATATTTCCCTGATTACATTGGAAGTGGATCGCCGCGGTCGCGACGGTTTGATCTGTAAGGATAATATGCGTGCAGATATCACCGTCGCATTTTATCTGCGCGTAAATGAAACACCGCAAGATGTATTGCGTGTTGCCAAAGCAATTGGCGCCGAACGTGCATCAGATCGTGCAGCAGTGGAATTATTGTTTGCTGCCAAGTTTTCCGAAGCATTAAAAACAGTGGGCAAGCAAATTGACTTTATTCAGCTGTTTGAAAATCGTATGGAATTCCGCGAGAAAATTGTCCAGGTTATTGGCGATGATTTGAATGGTTATGTCTTGGAAGACGTGGCGATTGACTACATCGAGCAAACTCCAAAGTCATCCCTTGATCCCAATAACATTCTTGACGCAGAAGGTATCAAAAAGATCACCGAGCTGACTGCTGCCCAAAATGTCCGTACCAATATTCTTGAGCGCGACGAAGAATTAGCGATCAAGAAAAAGAACGTAGAAACCACCGAAGCCATGCTTGCACTTGAGCGTCAACAAGCCGATGCCGAAGCGCGCCAAAAACGCGAGATCGCTTCTATTCAGGCACGCGAAGAAGCGGAAACCAAAAAAGTTCAGGAAGAAGAGCGCCGCAAATACGAACAAACTGCGATTCAGGTAGCGCAGGACCTGTCGGTGCAAACTGAAAACCAGAAGCGCGAAGTTGAAGTTGCCGAACAAAACCGGTTGCGTGCTGTTGCCATTGAACAGGAAAAAGTCACCCGTGCGCGTGAGCTGGAAATTGTTTCCCGTAAGCGTGAAGTTGAGTTGCAAACCATTGAAGCCGAGAAGGCGATTGAGATACAGAAAAAAGAAATCGCTAATGTTATCCGCGAACGTGTAGTGGTGGATAAAACCGTTGCCATCGAAGAAGAGCGCATTAAAGAAGTGCGTGAAGTTTCTGATGCGGATCGGAAGAAGCAAGTACAAGTGTTGGCTGCAGAAGCGGCAGCGGAAGAAGAAAAAGTGAAGCAAGTGAAATCGGCTGAAGCAGAAGAGCTTTCGGCGAAACACAAAGCCAGCGAAATTATGACCATGGCGCAAGCCAAACTGGAGGCCTCTGCAAAAGAAGCGGAGGCGATGAAAAAGTTGGCCGAAGGCCTGCAAGCCGAACGCGCGGCTCCCGGTTTAGCTGATGCGAAAGTTCAGGAAGCCAAAGCAACTGCATTGGAAAAAGAAGGTGTTGCCGAGGCCAGCGTTATTCGCGCTAAAGGCACTGCGAATGCTGAAGCAGGTAAAGCGGAAGCTGAGGTTATCACCGCAAAAGGCCATGCTGAAGCAGACGTTATCGCAATCAAAGGCACATCTGAAGCAACGGCGAAGAAAGAAATTGGTTTGGCAGGCGCTGATGTAACTCGTGAACAATTCAAAGCGGAAGCTGACGGCTTGACCGAGAAGTTCGAAGCGATGAATGCGATGAGCGACAGTGCTCGTTCGCATGAAGAATTCCGTATGGGGCTCGAAACTTCGCTGAAAGAAACCTTGGCAAGTATCGCGGCAGGCAAAGAAATTGCGAAGGAAAATGCGGAAATTCTGGCGATTGCATTGCAGAAAGCGCATATCGATATCGTCGGTGGTGAAGCGCAATTCTTCGATAATTTCGCCAAGTCATTGTCGATTGGTAAAGCGATTGATGGCCTTGCTGGCAAGAGTGGCGTGATTCAGGCAGTTATGGATCGTTTTATAAATAAACCTGCGGTAGCAACACCGACTGTAGCAAAAGAAAAAGCGGAAGATGTTGAGGTTGTAGGTTAACCCCTCCCTAACCCTCCCCTTGAAAGGGGGAGTCAAATCCCTCCCTCTTTATCAAGGGGGAGGCCTGGTGGGGGTAAAAAAAGGAAAAATCAATGTCGCAAAATACCGACGCTGTCGCTGACAATATTGTAGATAAGGCCGTCGCCGAAGGCGGTGCCTATGAAATTATTCGCAAACGTTTGCTGGACCAAGGTCAGCAACTCACGCAAAAAGTTCGCGAGCTTAATGAGGCGCGCCTTGCTGAATTTGGCAGCTCTGCGATGGTTGCCACAGCACGCGTGCGTGTGCGTACGGAGAATAATTGTATCCCGCGCGATATCGTACAGGTTGGTGAATACCTGTTGTTTGGTTACAACGTTTTTATCGGTTTAAAAAAAGAAACCAAAGTAGAAGATGTTTTTTCACTGTTTATAAAAAAAGATACCGATTCCGGCGTTGAGCTGGAGCAAGTCAGTTTTACCGGCACTTTTTTAGCCGAGCAAAGCTTCGTTAATGATTTTGATGAATTGTATCGTTATTACAAAGATACTCGCATCGTTGAGTTAACCATCAATAATGGAAAATTGCTGGCTGGCTTTCAGATTGGTGAGCGCCTGGATGACATCCGCGTATTCAGCTGGTCCATATCGCCTGACGGCAAAACAGTAAAATACATTGATAATCGCGGCGAGCGCGATATCCAATTGCCGCCTGCATTTGATTTTGAATGGATTCCCGCTACCCGTGAAAATGCAGTCCACGGTCGTCACCCGCATTTAAATATTCTCGATAAGGTTTTCGTTGAAACTGTTGGCGGCGACCTTACTATTAAAATCGAAAATAACACCGAAGATGGTTTGGGTATTTACCGCGAAACCGTAGAAGATAAAACCCAATCGCTAGATGATGCCAGTGTCTTCTATGCGGCAGTTGGCAGTTTGGTGTTGCTGAAAATTCGTCCTTATCGCGAAGAACAATTCCGCTATTTGATTTTTAATTCGCTCACGCAAAGCGTATTGAGGATCGACAAAATTGGTCAAAGTTGCGTGCAGCTACCGGAAAATCACGGCATTATTTTCCCTGGTGGTTACTATCTCAATACCGGCGAATACAAAACCTTCGAAGAAGATAACAGCGCATTCCGTTTCAAGCGAATGATTCGCTCACCCAATGGTGAGGATGTTCTCTATGTATTTTATGAGCCAGCAATGGGATTGGTCTCGCTATTGGCATACAACATTATTGAAAAGAAACTGCAAAATCCTATTTATGGTAGTGGTTATGCACTCGCAGATAATGGCGAGATTGTTATCTTCTCTGCGGAAGCAGAACCGACGCGTGTTCATCCCATGCAAATATGGGAGACGCCTTATGTTAGTGCTGAGTTCGCCAGCAAAGCCCCGGCGCGCCAGAATTTTTATGGCCGTATTGGCAACAATGAATTGGTGCGCGGCATTTCAGATTTTTACAGCATTGGCCGGATTATCGGTAACCAATCAGTCTCTGTGCGTTTGTACGAAGAATTAAGCCTGGCCGCTAAAAAAGTATTTGATAGTTATTACTGGCTGAGTGAAAGCGAAACCACCGCGATTGCCGCGGTATTGAAAGAGATTTCTGCCACGGCAGAGTTGGTGATCGATGAATTCGAGAAAGTAGAATCCATTCGCCAGCAATCCGCTAAAGCCATGCAAGATGCAGAGCGTGAGCAGGAAACTATTTTACAATCCTTGCGCCCTGAAAATTGGAGTACTGCCGAAGATTATGTCGATGCTTTAAGTCGCGTGCGCAAGCAGCGCGGCCATCTGGCTACTATTAAAGATTTTCGTTACATCGATCAGGTGCGTATTGCACAGCTTGACCAGCAACTGCTGGATGCAAATACCACATTAAGCGAACAAACCGTTGTTTATCTTTCGGATGAAAAATCCCTCACGCCTTATCTCACCAAGCTGGATGAATTAAACCAGCAAGTAGAAAAAGCCGAAACCAATGCCGCCATTTCCCCCATTATTGAAGTTATCGAGAAAACGGCTTCCGGGCTGGATTTGTTATCGGAGCTGATGGGAACGTTGAAAGTAGATGATGCGACTGTACGCACACGTATTGTGGACGCTATCTCCGAGGTTTATGCCAAGCTCAACCAAAGTCGCGCTAATGCAAAACACAAACAAAAGAATTTTGGCTCTGCGGAAGCTGTAGCGCAATTTGGTGCGCAATTTAAATTATTCTCGCAAAGTATTGCTCATGCCCTGGGCTTGGCGACTACGCCGGAAAAGTGCGATGAGCAGCTTTCAAAATCGTTGGTGCGCCTGGAGGAACTGGAAGGGCAGTTCAGTGAATTTGATCAATTCCTCACTGACATTATGGCCAAGCGTGAGGAAATTTATGAAAGTTTCCAGGAGCATAAGCAACGCTTGCTAGACGAGCGTCAGAAAAAAGCACAAAGCATTACTGATGCTGCATCACGCATTCTCTCCAGCATTGAAAAGCGTTCGCTGGGGATTAGCAGTCAGGAAGATTTAAATACTTATTTTGCTTCCGATGCGCTGGTACTAAAAATCAATGATTTGGTTGAGCAATTAAAAGCGCTGGATAATGCGGTAAAAGCCGATGATCTGGATGCGCGTTTTAAAGCGATTAAAGGCCAGGCGTTGCGCGCATTGCGTGATAAAAGCGATATTTTTGAAGAGGGCGGCAACGTTATTAAACTGGGCAAGCACAAGTTTAGTGTGAATACCCAGGAGCTGGACCTGACCATTATTCCGCGCGAGGGTGAATTGAATTTTCATCTGGCAGGAACGGATTATTATGCACCGGTTGTGCAATCGGAATTGCTGGCATTAAAGGATTATTGGGCAATTAGTTTGGAGTCTGAAACCGCGCAGGTATACCGTGCAGAATATTTGGCGGCGTTAATCATCGATGCTGCTACACAGCAGAGCGATGGCATTACTTATAATGTGTTGCATGAAGCGTTAGTGGATGATGAAAAGCTCGCAAAACTGGTGCGCGATTTTAGTTCGGCGCGTTACAAAGAGGGCTATCAAAAAGGTATTCACGATCAGGATGCGATGCTCCTGTTAAAGGTTCTTGTACCCGCGTTGGATTCGGTAGACCTGCTTAGGTTTGATCCGTTGGCTCGTGCACTGGCACAGGTTTTTTGGGCCAATATTAATGAGTTTTCTCTCAAATCCAAGAACCAGAAGTTTAATCTTTCGTTTGAAACCTGGACTGATCGCGCTATTTCCGCCAAACAAATGCAGCGCTTGTTTGGAAGCCTGGATGCAGTCCATTTATTGGTAGAAGAAATAGCCGAAACATTGGGTGAATTTATTGAGCTTCATCCATTAGTGGTAAATACATTGGATATTCGCCGCGCAGCAGAATATTTAGTGGAAGAGCTTTCACGTGAGCGCACGGAATTTATTACCAGCAAATATGCGGTGGCTTTGGTTAATGCATTCAAACAATCGCTTGATGATAAAAGCTGGCGCCATTACCAGGATGTAACCGCCAAAATGCAAGGCTGGCCAGCAGAGCGCTGGAGTCTGACGGCTGCCTGGTTGCATGCATTAGTTAAAGATCAGCAGCTGGAACATTTACAGCGTTATATTCCCGAGGCAGTGGCGGTATTAAAAACCGATCAGCGACTGGATCGCCGTTATACCGAAGTGGAGTTGGAATTAAATGTGTCCGGATTGCTCGGCGAACATCCGCGCATTCAGGATCGCACCCTGGCATTTGCGCTGGACGAGTTTGTGCAACGGCTAGCGCAGCATCGATACGAAGTGGTGCCGCAATATCAGCGCTATTTGCAATTGCGCCAGCAAGTTGTTGAGCAAGAACGTTACACATTACGCCTCAATGAGTTCAAAGCAAAACCGCTCAGCTCGTTTGTGCGCAACCGTTTAATTAACGAATCCTATTTACCAATAATTGGCGATAACCTTGCGAAACAGATTGGTGCATTAGGAGCCAACAAGCGTACCGATTTAATGGGTATGTTGATGATGATCTCTCCACCCGGTTACGGTAAAACTACGTTAATGGAATACGTAGCGAATCGTCTCGGTTTGATTTTTATGAAAATCAATTGCCCGTCATTGGGCCATGATGTGTTATCGCTTGATCCCGAGCAAGCGCCTAACGCGACTGCACGGCAGGAATTGGTAAAAGTGAATCTTGCGTTGGAAATGGGTAATAACGTCATGCTTTATCTCGACGATATTCAGCACACCAATCCGGAATTTTTACAAAAATTTATTTCACTTTGCGATGGCACCCGTCGCATCGAAGGTGTGTGGCAAGGTAAAACCAAAACTTATGATATGCGCGGGAAAAAATTCTGCGTGTGCATGGCGGGTAACCCTTACACCGAATCCGGTGAGGCTTTTAAAGTTCCTGACATGCTTGCCAACCGCGCCGATATTTATAACCTCGGCGATATTCTGGGTGGTATGGAAGAACAATTTGCGCTGAGCTATATCGAAAACGCATTGACCTCCAACGCAGTGTTATCGCCTTTGGCGCTGCGCGATATGCAGGATGTGTATAAATTTATCGCCATGGCCAAAGGTGAGCAAGTTGCTACTACCGATTTAAGCCATGCGTATTCGGGCGCAGAAGTTAATGAAATAGTCGGTGTGCTGAAAAAACTATTTGAAATCCAGAAAGTGATTTTGAAAATTAACCAGCAATACATCGCTTCTGCTGCACAGGATGATAAATTCCGCGTTGAGCCGTCGTTCAAATTGCAAGGCAGTTACCGCAATATGAATAAGATGACCGAGAAAGTGTCAGCGGTCATGAATGATGCTGAACTGATGCAAATGATCGCTGACCATTATCTGGGGGAAGCGCAAATGCTGACGACCGGTGCGGAAAGTAATTTGCTTAAGCTGGCGGAATTGCGCGGCAATATGACCAGCGAGCAAAAAGCGCGGTGGGAGCAAATCAAAAAAGATTTCCTGCGCAATAAAGCCATGGGTGGTGATTCAGCAGACACCGGCCAAAAACTTATTGTGCAATTAGCGGATATGGCGGAAGGCGTAAATAAAATTGCAGCGCTGGCAGAGCACAAACCGGAACCTACTGTGCCCGCAGTAACGCAAGATGCTGCGGTTGCACAATTGGTACAGCAATCGTTACAGCGTCTGGAAAAACTTGCGCAACCCGCATCACCTAAAGTGGAAGTGATTAATCAACCCTTGCCAGGTTTGGATAAAGTGTTGAGTGTACTTGCCCAAACATTGGAGGGAGCCATTTTACCGCTGGTGCGCAATATGGATAAAAAACTGGATATCGATTTGCGCAATCATGAAAAAATTGAACAGGTTTCACAACAAATTAAAACCTTGCAACAGGAACTTGCGGCCTCTAAAAAACCAAAACCATCATCGCCTTCGCCTGAGGTGAAATAACCGATGCGGCGTTTATCGGCAAAGTTTCGCTGGTTATTTTTCTTTGCGGGAATAATGGTTGTTGCTCACGTATTTAATTGGGTATTCCAGGGATGGTTATACCAATTCGGTTTAATTCCCCGACAGTTGGATTCGTTGCCGGGAATTTATATCGCGCCGTTTTTACATGGCGACCTTGGGCATTTACTCAATAATCTGGTTGGTTTGTTTATCTTTAGCAGTTTGTTGTTTGTGCATTCATTAAACCGCTATTTATGGAGCAGTTTTTTTATTATCACCTTAACCGGGCTATTGGTCTGGTGCTTCGGGCGAAGCGCTTTGCATATTGGGGCCAGTGGCTGGATATTTGGCTTGTGGAGTTTGACAATCGCGATTGCCTGGTTTGATCGTCGTTTCTTGAATATATTAATTGCGTTGGTTGTAGCATTTTTTTACGGTGGAATGTTGTGGGGAGTATTGCCCACAGATCCGCGCGTATCATTTGAGTCGCATTTGTTTGGTGCGATTGCTGGTGTCGTGTGTGCATTTTTACAATTTAAATTAATTAAAAGTAGAAAATAGAGAGTGATATGCGACAACAAGAACTGGAAAATTGGTTGCTAGCCAGTTTAAGCGATTTTAAATTAAGCCAATCCGAAGCGCTGGAATTGCGCGACATTCTCCCGCGCCTTATCAATGACGATATCGCGTTTACGCGCAATAAGGCATTTCAACTCGCGCGCGAGCTGGTTCATGTCGGCGGCGATAATGCAGTGGCAAGTTTATTGTGGTTGGAAAAAATCAGTAAGGTAATTGATAACTTTCGCCAATCAGAAACCTCGTCCCTCGCGGAAGCCCACTTCAGTCCGGGAGAAGATTGTCGCCGCCAATTGCTTGATTTACTTGTCAGTGCCCGTGAATCAATCGATATCAGTGTATTTACTATTTCCGATGATCGATTGGCCGAGGCAATTATCACTGCGCACAAACGCAATGTTAACGTTCGATTAATTACCGATAATGATAAAGCGCAAGATCAGGGCAGTGATGTCTATTACATGATCGATCAAGGTTTACCGGTGCGAATGGATTCCACCGCAAATCATATGCATCACAAGTTTGCGGTGATTGATAAAAAAATCCTCGTCAATGGCAGCTTCAACTGGACTCGCTCCGCAACGGATTATAACCAGGAAAATATTTTGGTAACGGATGAGCCTAAATTGGTTAGCGCCTACCTGACAGAGTTTGAAAATTTGTGGCAGGAATTTAAATAACTAACATTTTGAGCATTATTAAATAATTAATAAGGAGCCACCATGTACTGCAGCAATTGTAAAAACTCTCAATTGGAACCTCAGGAATTAGAACCGGGGTTGGTAGCAGCGAGCTGCCCATCGTGTCATGGTGCTTTGGTATCGCTAATGAACTATCGTTTCTGGGCTGACCGTTATGCCAGCGCCAGCACGAGCGGTGTAGTCGAGCCTGCGAATGAGGCAGTAATCAATGAGTCTGAATCGGTTCATTCATGTCCCAAATGCAGCCGCCTGATGATGAAATATCAAATTGGCCCGCAAACACAACATAAACTGGATTTATGCAGTGCATGCGATGAGGCCTGGCTTGATAAAGGCGAATGGCAATTGCTCAAACAGTTGGACTTGCAAGGTAAGTTGCCAAAGATTTTTACCGATGCATGGCAACGGAATATTCGCAAGCAACGCCAGGAACTGGCATTGAATGAGCGCTACGGAAAATTACTGGGTGAAGAATCATTTTCCCGCGTAAAAGAATTCAGGGATTGGTTGTTACAACAACCGAACAAGGATGCTATTAAACAATACTTGATTTCACATCAGGAATAATTAACGTTAATCAGGAGTTTTTATGGCGGAATCACGCGATTATCTGGAAATGTCATTTCGTTCCATTCAATGCTTTAGCAATGATGGTAAGTTGGACGCAGCTGAACTGGGGAAAATTCTCGCAATTGCTGAGAAGGATGGTGTAATTGATAACAATGAAATACGTGTTTTACAGAATATCATTGCGCGGATAAAACCCCACGAAGTGGATTCTGCGATGCGTGTCAAAATGATCGAAATTAGCGAGAAAATATCCTGATCATTTCAGTAAAAAAGTACATCTGTGAAAAATAGCAATAAAAGAATAAAAGGGTTAAGCGTAAGCTTAACCCTTTTATTTATGAATTTGAGTCTTCTATGCTATCGGCAAGCTTGCGCGGCTCTTGTTCACCGTTGAGGTGAATTTGTAGTTCCAGTGCCGCAACCCCTACATTAATTGATGAAGTTAATGACAGTGGTTGGTCAGCTAGCGGGCGACCTTTTAATTCCTCCAGCGCAATTTCCAGAATTCGATACATTTGTGCGGTAGAAGCACGTACCGCTTTTTCATTCAGTGAATCTACGCCGCTTGTTACAGAGTTAGTGACAGCGCCAATTGCATCATTAGTGAGGACCAATGCTTGCGAACCAAGGTCTTTCATTTTATCCAGCATGGTAATTTCCTCCAGGTGTTAATTATTTCTCTTCAATTTCATCAACATCCACTTGTCCACTCATGCGGCGAGTGAAGTGGGACCAGCACATCCCTACGGCGAGTAATGCAGCCAATAAAACTTCAATCACCCAGGCCATTGCAGAAATATTGTCGACGCTTAAAAATCCCCAGTAGACAAATAACCAAACCAGACTTGCAAACAATGCGGCTAATACAACAATGCCGATTATGCCAAGTGAATTTAGTGTGGCTTTTATATAAATACCCCAACCAATTAATAAAATTAATCCAGCGATAACGACGTAAGGGGTGATGTGGTCGAATGTGTGATGTACCCAATGGAAAAAGGAATATCCACTTGGATTGTAACTAAGTAGCACAAGCAACAATGCGAATAAAAAACGCAGTGCGATGCCGGAGGCGGTGAGATTCATAATAAATTCCTTTGTTAATACTTAATAAGATGTTGAAATTTATTGGCCAAAGTACCGGCGGTATTTGATAAAACCTATTTTTGCATCCGGGTCATAACCCATTGCACTGTAAAAATCCCGCGCATCGCGATTTTCACTACTGGTCTGCAGCATAATCTTGCTGCAGTTTTGCTGCAAACAAAAATCTTCAATGTAATCCATCATGCTTTTCCCTATGCCTTCACGCAAATATTCCGAACCAACCACAACGTTTTCTACAACCGCAAACGGTTGGTTCTCAAACATCACATCCTGGCAAAAGCAAACCAGTGCCGTTGCAATGACATCGCCATCGTCATCACATACCAGCAGATGTGTGTGATCACTTGTTGCTACAGTAGAAATGCGCTCTGGCAAAATGGATGGTTTTGAAAACGTATTTAACTCGCTATACAACTTACCTAACGCTTCTGCATCAGACGCTTGCGCGCGGCGAATAGTTCGCATAATTAATGCACCTTCTCGATAATGGGTTGTACTAATACCCACGGCTTGATAACCACTGCCCATACTAAAGCATCGGCTTCGTACCAAGTTAATGCTTGTGAATCTTTCACGGCATCCACTAATCCTGTTTCCATCCATTGCTTTAATTGCGGTGCATTATCGGCCGCAATTTGTGCGGCGACATGGGTGAGGTCAAGGCTGGGATCTACTGCGATTGCATTACCACTGGCAAAAAAGCGTTGGAGTTCACGCCAGTGGATCTGCGCAGTTTCCTGGTTTAATTGCTGTTCGAGTTCGTTGTTCAATTGGATTCTCTCATTTTTAAATCCCTCCCTTGGCTACGCACCACGTTTCAAAGGAAGGCAACTATTCTTTCTGACGTTAAGTAATTCTGGTTATGTTAATTTTTAATGCGCATCAAATTAACTCATTGCCCGTGCAACGCGTGAATTTGTAGGTTTACCTAAAATATTGCTGATGGTATTGCCTGCATAGATTAATTTTTCCAAATCTACGCCATGCTCAATTCCGAGTCCATTTAATAAATATACGACATCTTCAGTGGCGACATTACCGGTTGCGCCTACTGCATAAGGGCATCCTCCCAAACCGGCAACGGAAGAGTCTACAACGCGAATGCCCAACTCCAACGCTGCATAAATATTGGCGAGCGCCTGGCCGTAAGTGTCGTGCATATGGACCGCGAGTTTTTCGATAGGAATAGTGCGCGCGAGAACTTCAATCAATTGTTTGATTTGGCCGGCGGTGCCGACACCAATGGTATCGCCCAGCGAAATTTCGTAGCAACCGAGCGCGAGTAAATCATTGGCGATACCGGCAACAGTAGCCGCATCGACGTTGCCATCATACGGACAGCCTGCAACGCAGGAAATATAACCCCGCACTGGAATTTGTTGTTGTTTTGCAGAAGCAATTAAGGTTTCAAAGCGGGCAATACTTTCTTTAATCGAACAATTAATATTTTTTTGGCTAAATGCTTCAGAGGCCGCCGCAAAAATAGCAACTTCATTTGCGCCTACGGCGATAGCACGTTCATAACCTTGCAGGTTAGGTGTGAGCGCTGCATAAGTAACATCGGATTTGCGTTTTATACCGGTGAATACTTCACCGCTGTCGGCCATCTGTGGAACCCATTTTGGATTAACAAAACTACCTGCTTCAATGTAACTCAATCCTGCGTCGACCAGGTTTTCAATCAGTTCAATTTTGGCGCGGGTAGGAATGGCTTGCTTTTCATTTTGCAAACCGTCGCGCGGGCCGACTTCAACAATTCGTACTTGTTTGGGGAGGCTCATAATCAAATTAAATAATAGTGGATTGAGGCGGGAGTGTAGCAGAAGGGGGGCAATGCTTGAACCATTTCAGGCAGACGCGTGTTGGGCCCCGCGTGCGGCTTCGCCATCGTTTAACACTTGTAATAGTTGTTCAAGCTGGATTGGTTTGGTAGCAAATGCATTCATACCGCTGGCAAACGCGCGATCAGTCTCAACCTGCTGCACACCGGCCGTGAGCGCAATAATCCAGGGTTGTGGTCCGGCATTTTGTTGGGATCGAATTTTTTCCGTGGCTGTATAACCGTCCATAACGCGCATTTGTATATCCATCAATATTATATCTACCGGAATTTTCCGGCAGGTTTCGACGGCCTCTTTACCATCAGTTACCGCCGTAACATTCACATAACCCAGTTTGGATAACATTTTAATAATGACCATCTGATTGACACTGTTGTCTTCTACGACTAACACGCGGGTTTTTTTATTAGCCATTGCGAGTTGCTTTGGTTGCGCATCGGGGTGATGGCTACCTAATTTTAATGCGCGCAAAAGCGCACGGATTAGATCATTATTGCGCGCCGGTTTTTGTAAACTGATGTAGGGCGTTATCCGGTTACTGTTACGATCAGATGCGCTGCTTAAAATAATAATGGGAACCGGTTTTTCTGCATATAAATCCCCCAGCCGTTTAGCCAGTTCGTTACCATGCATATTGGGCATGCATTGATCGAGGATGGCAACATCAAAATGATGGCCGAGCCCCGCATTTTCCAGCGCATTTTCCGGCGATGCATAAGCAGTCGCGCGCATCCCCCATTGCATTAAAGTGGCGGCGAGGATTTTACGATTGGTTGCATTGTCATCCACGATTAACGCATGCAAATTACGAAACAAGCTGGTGTCCAATGCTTGTTGTTCGTGTTGCTTATCTTCATAAATAACCTGGGTCGTAAAATAAAAACTAGTGCCTTTATGCGGTTGACTGTTGAACCAGATATCACCCCCCATTTGCTGGACAATTTTTTTGGAAATCGCCAGACCCAAACCGGTACCACCGTATTTGCGCGTAATTGATGTGTCAGCCTGGGTGAATACCTTGAATAAATTACTCTGGTGCTCCTCAGGGATCCCGATACCGGTATCGCGTACACAAAATAAAATTTTGCAACTATTCTCATCCGGGTTTTTATGGTTCAGGGATATTTCCAGGGTCACCTCACCGCGCTCGGTAAATTTAATCGCGTTGCCAATTAAATTAATTAACACCTGACGGGTCCGGGATGAGTCCCCTTCCAAATGTAGCGGGACTTCAGGCTCAATATAGGAATTGAGTTCAACACCTTTGTCAGCAGCACTTTTGGCCAGGAGTTCAAGCGTATCTTCAATTAATTCGCGTAAATGAAACGCGTGAACATCCAGAATAATTTGTCCGGCCTCAATTTTCGAGTAATCGAGAATATCATTAATGATAACCAGCAAACCTTCGCCACAGCTTTGAATGGTGCGCACCAGTTGCTGTTGTTCTTCGTCGAGCCGGGTTTCACCTAGCAGTGATGCGCAGCCAATGACGCCATTCATTGGAGTGCGAATTTCGTGGCTCATTACGGCGAGAAATGAACTTTTGGCAATAGCCGCTTGTTCGGCGGCATTTTTGGCGTAATCAAGTGCGTTTTCTATATAGACTTGTTCAGTAATATCACGTGTAACGCCTACCAATCCCAGCAATTTTTGACGGTCATCAAAAATGGGAACCTTGATCGAATCCATATAACTTTCGCTGTTATCGGGATTGATGATGTGTTCGCGTTGCCGTTGCATTTTCCCTGAGCGCAACATGGCTTGTTCTTCATTAAAGATTTGTTCGCCTTTTTCGGCCGAAAAACGGGGCGATTCTTTGTCGGTTTTTCCTAACCATTGTTCAGTAGTGATAAACCCGTGGAATTCTTTCCACGCTTTGTTACCACCCAGAAAATGCGATTGGGCATCTTTGTAATAAAATAAATCAGGTAGTTGATCCTGCAAAAAAAGAAAATAATTTGCTGATTTAATTGCCGCTTCCTGTTTGCGATAGCTGGCATCAATTGAAAAAATTGCGCCAGACCACGTACTTGCACCATCTTCAGTAGAACGCCCAGCTTGCAACAAATAACGATTTTTTTCGCCGGTGATTTGTTTATAACTAAATTCAATGTTGACTTGTTCTGGTAGCGCTGGAGAGTGTGAGCCTATCGATTCAGTAAAACGCTGCTGCAAGAGTGATTTTTCCGGCTCAGGAAGCAAGTCGAAAAACACGCCGGGATTAGTGAGGACATTGGATTGGGAAACTTGAAAATATTTGCTGATTAAGGGACTGCAATACTCAAATGAGCCACCGGTTTTAGTGACTTTATAAATGAATAACACAAACGGGAAATTATTGTTTGGCTCCATTATCAGGAGTCCCCACTGCTAACCGGTGTTGCCCTTGTGGCACAAAATTATACATTTTGGCTCAATGGAATAGTTTTGCGATTACCTACGGTTTTATTATGCTAGCCGACAGAATTGGTTTTGTCACAAAATGATGCGCATTAATTGTTGGTGTTAGTGACTTAATCCTCACCCCAACGTGGCATTAAATCCTGGGCTACACCCAATTGGTCTAAAATGCGTGCGACGATAAAATCAATCAGTTCTTCTACGGTTTGTGGTTGCATATAAAAACCGGGGCTTGCCGGTAAAACCACAACGCCCATTTGTGTAAGTTTGAGCATGTTTTCCAAATGGATTTCCGAATAAGGTGTCTCGCGTGGCACGACAATTAATTTGCGTCGTTCTTTCAACGCAACATCCGCTGCACGTTCAATTAAATTGTTACTCGCGCCATGGGCAATTGCCGAAAGTGTGCCGCCACTTGCCGGGCAAATCACCATTGATGCGGGGGAGCTTGAACCGGAGGCAACGGCAGCAAACCAATCATCTTTTGCCAACACTTGCAGTTGATCTTCATCGGCTTCAAATAATGCGCTAAAAAATGCCTGTTGCTCATCAATATCGCGCGGTAGATCCAGATCGGTTTCGGTACGAATAACGACTTCCGCTGCACTGGATATCATGAGATAAACTTTGCAATCCGCTGCCAGCAAACATTGCAGTAAACGCAAACCATATTGAGCGCCGGATGCACCGGTAATGGCGAGAGTGATGGTGCGTTGTGTCATGGCATTGCCCTCGTAGTGGATTGCGGAGTGATTTTTTGCCGGGGTCACGATTCACCCGGCATAAATCATTTCAAATCTTATTTGCCCAGCACTTCTTTTACAAATGTGGTGATACTTTCGTCTCGGGAGTTTTCAAAAAAGCAAGACTGGAAACGTTCACCGGTAACTGCGGTCTTTACGATTTCCGGATCAATTGCGCGCAGGCCATCCAGATAATTTTTAGCCGTAGCGATTTTAATATTGGTCAGGATCCCGGCATTGCGCACTTGCGATTCGCGCCGCTCAGCGGGATAACCTTGCCCGCGCACACCAGTAAATGCTTTTTCAAAAATAGTGCGGATATTTAGCTCGGCGCCCCAGCCAAAACCTTTGGCAAAAGGTAAAGCCAAAGCGTTGCCATTATTCACTTGCGCAAACAGGTAAGCATCCGTTGGTTCAATACAGTATCCGCAGAAAACGCCGGGATGCGCATTCAGGGACATCATCGCGCCCTGGCCTGTACCACAACCGCTCACTACAAAATCCACTGCTTTGGAATTCAATAACAAACTGGCGATGATACCCAGATGAATGTAAGTCAGGTAATGATCGTTATCATCACTCATGCCCACGTTGTACACGTTATGCTGTTGCACCTCGGCAACTTCTTTGAGTTGTTGCAACACAATAGCGTTTTTAGCTGCCTGGCTGAATTCGTTGATTAATGCAATTTTCATGGAGGTACTCTCTTGTCAGCAAGATGAAAAGGGATGGTTCTATAGCGCAGGCTCATTGGCGCTGCATAATTGTAATGACCGAAACCTTTAGCGATTATTGCCTGCGCAATTATCGTTGCTCACTTATTGTATTTACTGCCGCAGCCCTGCTATTACCATAGCCGTATGATATTCGGCTTGGCGATGACTAGCCACATAATTGCCAACACACTTGCCGGTATCAGGGCGATTGCGATGCGTGTTATATAGACGTGATAAATATGCAATCGCGTTGATGACAGTTTATCGTAACCTTGGGTGTTTAACTGTGAAAATATTGGCGGTAGCTTGATGTTGCCATACCAAATATCCGCAATTTCCAGTGGGATAATCACCAATAAAATAATCAGTAACTTCCATTGCAGCCACGGTTGGTCAGTACCGAAGACCAGTGTGGCCATACCAATACCAGATATGAGCAGGAATACAAATGCTACGTGTTCAAGGATTAACATTTGGATGAATACTTTATAACCCAGATGTGTTGCGCGGGTAAATTCGCCTTCCTGTTTGCGCAGGGCGCCTAACATGAGCCACGCACCCAGGCTTGGCCCGAGCCAAAAAATCAGCGAACCGATATGCACTATTTTCAGCGCGATAAACCAGTCGATAATGCTCATATTAAAAATCGACTTTCATCGTTTCTTCGTTGGGAAAAATAAACAGGGTAATGGCTAACATCCACGCAGTGCTCCACACCATTCCCGCTGCGGTAAAAAATTTAGCCGCATCAAATGCATAAAGTGCGCAGGTAATACTCAATCCAAACCCGAAAAACCAGCCGGGAATACCAGCAAGAATAATATTGCGCGGTAATGATTTATTGCCCAGCAGCAGAATATTCAGTAGTAACCCGCCAATATTATAAAGCCCGTTACCGAGTGTTCCGGTTAATTGCATTGCAACCATTTCCAGTATTTGCATAGTGGCAAGATTAGGATCAATGGTATGGCTATGGGGAATTACAAATGCAAAAATAACTTCAGCGCCTATGTCCGGCACTATTCCCAATCCCACTAATAAAATTCCCAGAATTCGCCATTCAGATTTCGGAATATACGGCAACAACATTATGCAGAACGTCAATAAACCTAATGCACCCAGCATCCAGTTAAACCAGCCGAGTTGCCAGAGTGCTAAATTGTGTTGAATAAATTCATTGCGTTCAGTGGCGGAGTTGCCGGAAGCAACAAGGCCATCGGTAATTACGAAGGCCATTTGGATACAGGCGAGTGTTAAAACAATAACGATTGCAAGGCCTAAATATCGCCTTAAGTTTTTCTTCAACATCAATTGTTTTCCATCAATTTTTTGTTAAAGCGCATGCTTGGTTAAATGATCTACCAATTTCTGGTGCACACCGCCAAAACCGCCATTACTCATAATCACAATGTGGGTGTTGGGTTCGCTGATTGATATTGCGCAGTGGATTAATTCATCAAGGTTTCTCACCAGTTTCGCTGGCACCGGGCTTTTATTGACGATTTCATCCATCGCCCAATCGACATTGGGTGGTTGATACCAGAGCACATCATCAGCATCAGTGACACTTTTGTTCAGCTCGCTCTTGTGAACACCCATGCGCATGGTGTTGGAGCGTGGCTCGATAATAGCGATAATTTTTTGATCACCCACTTTTGCACGCAAACCGGCGAGGGTGGTTTTGATGGCAGTAGGATGATGGGCGAAGTCGTCGTAGACTTTTATGCTGTGGATATCTGCAAGCACTTCCATGCGGCGTTTTACACCGGCAAATTGCTCAAGTGCTTTTGCTGAATGTTCAGGTGTTACACCGACGTGGCGTGCAGCGATAATTGCAGCCAATCCATTGTTCACATTGTGTATGCCGGTCTGTGCCCATTGGACTTTTGCAACTTCTTCACCGTTGTGAATCACTACAAAGGCAGAGCCATCCGGTGCTAATAGCTTTGCTTGCCATTCAGCCGCCGTACTTTCTTCATCAGTGATCACTGCAAATTGTTGCTGCGGTGTCCAGCAACCTTGCAGGATAACTTCAGCAAGTGCTTTGTCATTAGTGGGTGAAATCAATAGACCATTATTCGGAACAGTTCGCACCAGATGATGAAATTGTTTTTGAATTGCGGCGAGGTCAGGAAAAATATCGGCGTGATCAAATTCGAGGTTATTTAAAATTACAGTGCGCGCATTGTAATGAACAAACTTCGAGCGCTTGTCAAAAAATGCGCTGTCATATTCATCGGCTTCCACCACAAAAAAAGGTGTATTTCCAATACGGGCGGACGTAGGAAAATTTTTTGTTACGCCACCAATTAAATAACCGGGCTCCATGCCCGCGTATTCCAGAATCCAGGCGAGCATGGACGACGTGGTGGTTTTACCGTGAGTCCCTGCTACCGCTAATACCCATTTGCCTTGCAGCACGTGATCGCGCAGCCATTGTGGACCGGAGGTATAGGGAATTCCTTGGTTGAGTACATATTCGACGCTGGGATTACCGCGACTCATCGCATTGCCAACGACGACCAGATCCGGCGGTGTTGGCATATGCGGTGGTTGTAAATGGATCGGATCATAGCCCTGTATCAGTTCGATACCCGCTTGTTCAAGTTGTGTGCTCATGGGTGGATAAACATTGGCATCGCTGCCGGTAACGCGGTGGCCGAGTTGCTTTGCAAGTTGGGCGAGGCTACCCATGAATGTGCCACAAATACCGAGTATATGAATGTGCATACTTAACTCATTATTGAATAGGGTTTGGTGCGGAATAGATAAAGGGATTAACCTATACTTTTCGGTGGATTGCAACCTGATTGATTTTGGCGGGAGTATCACCCATGAGTTTTTGGGTATTTATTGTTCGGGCAGTTTTCAGTGTGAGTCTGGTTCTTGGTGTAGTTGTCAGTGCTGCGCATGCGGGGGCCAATCCAAAAGCTTCTATCAATCTTAATGGTGCTACCGATACCAAAGCGCGTGTCATTAAAGTGGCCGCAGCCAAGCCCGACTTTGCAATTGCCCAGGATTATTTTGTGCAATTGCTACGTAAAGCGCTGGAGGCTGGTGCAAACGGGCGCACAGTGCCAATCATTAGCGAAACCCATTTGATGGAACAGGATTTGGGTGTGCAGGAAATGATCCGCGGAAAAAAAGTGGATGTTTACTGGATGGGAACTGATCTGGAGCGCGAGCGTAAATTGCGTGCGGTTCGCATTCCATTGGACCGCGGTTTAATTGGCCATCGCCGGTTTATTATTCAAAAGCGTATGAAAGGCGCATTTGATGGTGTTGCTGATATCAATGCGTTGCGCAGCTATTCTGCTTGTCAGGGCGTAGATTGGCCGGATACGAGGGTGCTGCGTAATGCAGGATTACAAGTCCGTGAAATTATTAATTTTGAGCGTATTTTCCAGGAAGTAGCGACTTTGCATTGCGAATATTTTCCGCGCGGCTATTTTGAAGGATTTTCCGAAGTGGAACAGCGCAAAGCGACTTATCCGGATTTGATGTTTTATGAAAACCTGATTTTGAATTATCCCTTCGCATTGTATTTTTTTGTCAACGCCAGGGATGAAGAACTTGCGCGCTGGATTGAAATGGGTTTAGAAAAAATGATCGATAGCGGTGATTTTGTAAAACACATGGAGGATCATCCATTAACACGCGTTGCCTTTCCGTTAAATAAAGTGAAGAACTTACGCTGGATTAATGTTGAAAACACCGGAATGCCTGCGGGGACCGATTACAAAAATCCCCGCTACTGGTTTCAACCGGAAGACTTCCAGAAATAAATATCCAATACTTATGCCGCATTGGATGTCTGTGCCTGGCCAAGATAACGCGCGCGTTTGGCGGCTTTCATTTTGGTCAGGTCGCCCATAAATAAGCCATCCACGCAATTACCGAATTCCGAATCCACACTAAACGCCAATAATTCATAACCACCTTGTTCATAAAGCGCTGCATATTGTTTGAAAAGCACAGGGATTTTTTGCCCGGCGGCGGTAAATTCGTTTTGCAAAATTTCAAACCCCTGATCGCGATCCACTTTGCTAAATTTCTGTTGCAAATCAATCAATACATCTTCATCGATTTCATGCAAATGTTTGCCTTCAGCAAGACTTTCGCTGTCTTTGTAATAGCGCTCGTAATAAAACACTAATAGATCGCGCAGCGCTTTGGGGTAATGCGCACTCATACTTACCGGGCCAAACACATAGCGGATTTCAGGATGGTGCTGGATATATGCGCCCAAACCCTGCCACAAATAATCCAGACTGGCTTTGCCCCAATAATCCGGGTGCACAAAGCTGCGACCTAATTCCAGACCTTGTTCCAGATAAGGTTTAATCGAGGGCTGGAAATCAAACAGGTCTGCGGTGTATAGCGCATCCGTTCCCTTCTTTTGCAAAATCTTGTGGGCTTCACCAAGGCGGTAAGCGCCAGCGATGCACAGTTTTTCTTCATCCCACAATACTAAATGACGATAGTAGTGATCGTATTTATCGAGGTCGCGGCGGCTGCCGGTGCCTTCACCGACCAAACGAAATGTCTGTTCACGCAAACGGCCAATCTCGCGCAATACGGTGGGATGATGATTGTAATCGCACAAATAAATAGCGTGATTGTCGCGGGTGTTACCAATTAATTCGGCGCTTTTAAATTCCTTTTTTAAAGTGGCGCGGTCCTCCGGGTGTGCAATTGTTTTTTCGGTGATAAAGATCGCGGGGCGATTTCCTTTAGCGATACGTTTCTTGCCAATTTTATACAGATGCTTTTTTAAACGCTTAATCAGCGCTTTATCGGCTAGCTTGTCAGTTTCCAATGCATGGTGTGGAATGACTTCGCCGATACGGAATTTAATTTCAGCCGAATGTTTATTAAACATTTCGTGGGCGAGCAGGGCGGTCGCCAGGGGCTTGAAAATCATGGAGGCACTGTAAAACAGCAGCGAATTTTTGGCCGACACAAATATCGGTAAGATCGGTGCTTTGGTTTTACGTGCAAAATGCAAAAATCCTGCTTGCCATTTTCCATCGCGAATGCCCTTGGGGCTTGCGCGGGACACTTCGCCAGCAGGGAAAATAATAATAGCTTCGTCGTTGTTCAGTGCTTGCAGGATATTTTTATAACTTTGTTTGTAGGCGCCGCGTGTCATGTTATCCAGCGGCAGTAATAATTCATGTAGTGGCTCAAAGGCCATCAGCATGTCGTTGGCGATAATTTTTACGTCCTTGCGCACTTCACTCACCAGTCTTACCAACGCCAAACCATCGAGCGAACCAATAGGGTGGTTGGCGATAATAATGACTCGTCCTTGCGACGGGATATTATTGCGTTCGCGTTGGGAAACACTGTAGCTGAAATTAAAATATTCGAAAATGCGATCAATAAAATCGATGCCCAGGTTGCCCTGGTTTTCACGTAAAAATGCATTGATTTCCTTCTCGTGAGTCAGCTTGCGCAAAATGCTCAAGGTGGAATTACGCACCAGAGGCGATTGTTGGTTGAAACCGGGAAATTTATTGGCGAGGGATTGTTCGATATTGAGCATGGCAGTCATTACCTGACAGGATGTGTCCCTTGAGGTTATGACTGCGGTATGACGGTTATGTGATAAAGGGATTGCAGTTGTGTGACATTGTTGATGTGCGAACAGGTTCCGGTATTGCTATCGAAACCTGTGTGGTGAGACGGTGCTAAACCCCGGTTGTACCCGTTAACTGCTCTTCCTGTTTGGCAAGCAGTGCAGCGTAGGGCGCTTTGAGTCCGATAAATTTGCCACTGTCGCTGACAAGATCCAGATGCTCTTGCAGATCGGCATCAATCAAGCGCTGGCTAATTAAAATCTCACCTTTATCCGGTTTCAAATAATTATTGTGTTGCACCACAAAATCTTTCAGTAGCGATTTATTGGAACTTACCGGTGCTGATAATTCGTGTACAGCGGCTGCGAGGTGCAAGCGCGGGCTGGGATTTTTGGCGGCGAGATTACTGAGCAATTGCGCGGCGCACACCGCACGGAAACTGCATTCGTAAAATGCTTCGCCGGTGAAATCGATGATTAATGTTTCACCCGAGAGCATCTGGCGTTCGCCGGAATATAAATTCAATACGCCCTGCAATTGTTTTTCAAAACGGCGCAATACTGTTGCAAAACTTTCGCTGTTTAATTGTTGGTAAAGTTTACTCATATTGGCGATTTGTAAACTTAAACGCACTGAAACTTGTTTGGGTGCTTCCGGCTCTGGTTCGGGAATATCTTCAATGGTGGGCATCTTTTCCACCACCGCCGTAACGATATCGCTGGTGCTGGGTAATTTATCTTTTAGTTGCGACCACCATTGGCGCTGGATGGTCCACCAGATTGCTAGCAACGAGGCGAAAATCGCACCCATCCACATTAAAAAGAAACGGTAGTCGCGCTCGCTGTGCAAGGGGACATCGAGCGAAACTTCCAGATAACCGGCAACGTTATTGTGCAACGCAATTGGTGCGGAAAACGTGTAGCGCTTGCCGATAATTTCCTGGTTAGGCTTGAAGCCACTTTGTACCAGTAATTTGTTTTCCACGGAGTGGATGGTTGAGCCGATGACATTCGGGTATTGGCCCACTTCCAGCAATATTGCCTGCAGGCTGACAAGGTCCTGTTGCAATGTGGCATTTACTGCCTGGCGTGCGGCGCTATTAGCCAGCACTTGGCCATAGTGATTGATTTGTTCGCGTTGGTTGAGTTCGCTGTTATAGCTGTATGCCCAGCCGCCGAAAATGCCCAGGGCGATTAACAGCAGGCTGCAAAGGGTGAGTTGTGGGTAACTGCGATAGGTGTTGAGAATTGCCATTTTTTTTTAAATCCGTACGCAACTGCATGCGTTCATTGGTTAACTCCGGTTCCTGCCAGAGTCAGGGAAGACGATTCGCGCGCGGCGATGGCGTCTGGAATTGCATTCTAGCCTAAGTTGGACCCGCCTGCTAAGTCATAGTTCTCATGTAAAGTCTCACACCGGGCTGCTGTAGCGCCGGATTAATTCCGCTAGAATGCGCGCTTTCCGCCGGTCTTGGGCGCGACTACCATTCCTTAAGAGAAAATGGTCCGGCCCAATAAGTAGCTAAAAAGTAGCTCAACAAGAGAGGCTTTGTGAACGAAATTCTATTGATTAATGCTTCGGGTGTGGATAAGCCCGGCGTCACCCGCGCGATCACCCGCGTGCTGGCTGATGCGAATGCGCGCATCCTGGATATTGGCCAGGCGGTTATTCATGACACTCTCGCCTTGGGGATTCTGGTTGAGTTGCCAATAGCGACGGAAATACGCGCGCAGTTGCTGGAGCAAATCCAGCAAGCAACCGAGCCGTTGGGGATTCAGGTCCGCTTCCAGACGATCACGGCAGAAAGCTACGATCATTGGGCTGAACAACAGGGCAAGACTCGCCATATCGTGACCCTGCTCGCACGCAAGGTGGATGCCGCGATGATTGCCGAACTTACCGCTGTAACCTCTCGCCACGGGTTGAATATCGATTCGATTAATCGTTTGTCCGGACGCGTGCCGCTCGCCGAGTTAACCGCTGACGACGTCAATCGATCCAACGCCTGCGTGGAATTCTCAGTGCGTGGCACGCCTGCTGATCTGGCGGCGTTGCGCGCGGATTTTATGGAGTTATCGGCGCAGCTGAATATCGATGTGGCGTTCCAGCGCGATACGGTTTATCGCCGCAATCGCCGGTTGGTGTGTTTCGATATGGATTCCACGTTGATTGATGCCGAAGTGATCGACGAACTGGCAAAAGCTGCGGGTGTCGGTGAGCAAGTGTCGGAAATTACTGAAGCGGCAATGCGCGGTGAATTGGATTTCAAACAGAGTTTTGCGCGGCGTATGGCGCTGTTGAAAGGGTTGGATGAATCTGTGCTCGCGGGTATTGCGGCGCAACTGCGTTTGAACGAAGGGGCGGAAAAATTAATTTCGACGTTGAAAAAGCTGGGTTATAAAACCGCGATTTTATCGGGCGGATTTAATTATTTTGGCCGCTACCTGCAAAACAAGCTCGGTATCGATTACGTGTACGCGAATGAGCTGGATATTGTCGATGGCAAAGTCACCGGCGAAGTGAAAGGCATTGTTGTTGACGGCAAACGCAAAGCCGAATTGCTGGAGATGCTGGCGAAGCAGGAAGGTATTGCGCTGGAACAGGTAATCGCCGTGGGTGATGGCGCGAATGATTTGCCAATGCTGAGTGTTGCGGGCCTCGGCGTTGCGTTCCGCGCGAAGCCGTTGGTGAAGGCCTCTGCCGAACACAATATTTCCAACCTTGGTCTGGATGCAATTTTGTATCTGCTGGGATTTCGCGAGCGCGATAAACTTTAATCGCCGTTGCGAACGATTAATACTGAACATAAAAAAACCGGAGCATGCTCCGGTTTTTTTATGGCCTCAACGTTTGAAACCTGATGCATAACACAGGTAGAGACATTAAGACTCCATATTAAAGTCGTAAGTCATTCCCGTGCTCGGCTCTTGCAAATAATGCCCTTGGATATAATGCGCGCCGGCTTGCCACAAGGTGGAAAGCACACTGGCATTTTCCACAAACGGCACCAGCGTGATTTTGTTTTCACCGTTTAATTGTTCAATTAAATGGATCAGGGTTTCCGGACTCTCATTATTGTTCTGGATGTCGGTAGTGAACGAGCCATCCACCTTAATCATGGTGGCGGGAACATGGGCCAGGGTGTTAAACGGATTCAATGAGCAACCGAAATTGCTAATCGCAAAATGTGTCTTGAGTTTTTCCAGTCCGCCGGAAAAATGTTTGGCCGCATTCAAGTGATTGGTGACATCAATTTCCTGGGCCTGGAACACAATTGAATCCGGTGCCAGTTTAGCCGCTTTAAATGCAACGCCCAGCCACGGCAGTAATGATTCATCGCACAGCGATTGACGACCGATGTTCACAATCAATTTGGTCTTGTTGCCTTTGGCGCGGTGCTGCGACAACATCTTGATCGATTCCAGAATCACCCAGCGATCAATTTTGGTGGCGGCGCTGATATTCGCGGCGGCTTCCAGAAAATGATTGGGAGAAATTTCTTCACCTTTTTCATCAAGCATACGCAAATAGACTTCGTAATATTCTTCGTCGGAACCGCGCAAACTGATAATCGGCTGGAACAATAAGCGGAAGCGGTCAGAGGCCAATGCTTGTTGAATAGCGGCGGCGATATCAATTTTAATTTCGCCTTTCGGTGTGTCCGGTTCAAACAGCAATGCGCAGTTTCCATTATTAGCGCGCACTTTATCCATTGCCGTGCGCGCTTGTTCGATCACGGTATTGGTGTTGGTTGTGGTTTCGTTAATTAATGAGATACCGATGCTGCAGGTAATTTGCAGGGTTTTATGATCGATTTCAATAATGTGCCCTTCAACATCCTTACACAATTGCAGCGCGCGATTTACCGCCGCATCTGCTTTAACATTGGGCGCAATAATCGCGAAGGTTGAATCACTCAGGCGCGCGATGGTATCACTGGTATTGGCTTTGGCGCGCAACAGGCTGGCGATATCGACCAGCGCCAGATCGGCACCGGCAACACCAAAGGTATTTTTGATTCGCTCGCTGAAATTATCCAGCTCGATATAAAACAAGCAGAAAATTTGTTTGTCATCGACAGTATCAATAATGTGGTCGAGCTGGTTGAGCAGGTATTGGCGATTGTAAACACCGGTAACCAGATCTTGCCATTTGATTTGTTTGAGTTGTGCTTCCAGTTGTTCGTTGTTGCTGTGCACCACCGACGTAGCCGCGCGCGCAAGAAACTGGATGCACGGTTCTTCGTCGTAAGTCACCAGTGAAACTTCCAGATCGATATGCCTGGTGTCGCCAGATTGGGTGATGCCGGTAAAGGCAAGTGAACTGGATTCTGCTTCTTCACCTTTGAAAGTAAATTCTTTCAAAAAGTTCTTCAGGCGGCTTTGGTCGCTATCGCTCACCATATCCATAATGGGCATGGCTTCGATATCGTCTTTATTTTCGTAGGCAAATAATTCGGCGAACGATTCGTTGGCGTAAAGATACAAACCGTCTTGCACGAAGGCGATTGCATCGCGCGAGCTGTCCAGCAATTGTTGGCTGCGACGTTCTGCTTCGCGGAAGCGGCGATCGGTATTGCGGCGTGCCTGGCGATGCTCGCGATTGCGCAACTCGCGATCAATCACTAATAGCAGGTGCTGGTCATCGTCGAGATTAACCACATCGGTTGCACCAAAACGCAGACCCTCAACAACAGCAAAAGGATTTTCGTCTTCATCCAGCTCGCTGAGCAAAATTACCGGAACATCTTTATTCAAGCGGCGAATTTGTTTGATGGCTGTTTGCGGGCTCGGGTTGGCGGTTTTGTCATTACCAATTAATAAATCCCAACTTTGCTCTTGCAGCAACTTGACCAATGCCTCTTCACTTTCCACATGTTGGGCGCGGCACGGATGGCCAGAAGCGTGAAGCATGCTGATCAACCGCTCGGCTTCCGAGCGCGAATTATTCAGGATGAGTAAGCGAATAGTATCTGTTGTTGTCATAAGTCTTCTGTTATCAGGGGACGCCATGCTGCCCATATGATGGTCACCAGTATTTCCAGGCAGGGATCGCTTTTGACTATAGCGCGTTTTTCCGCATTCGAGCCTTTCGCGCCCTGTTTCCTATTGTTGTCAGGGTGTTTTTGTCGATGTTATGGATGGCATTCTGCCGATAAGCCGGAAAACTCTACCATGTGTCGCCGTTTGCTTGCCTTGGTATACAGGGCGTTTAATAGGGCAATATTACTGAAATCGTTTTGCCGCTCAACTGCACATGTTATTTATGCGATCTGGTCGTTGCTTTTGTGGTTTGGTTCGCACTCCCTTGGGTAAAGCCTGAGCAATTTATTGCCAGGCTGATTATTGCCAAACAGAATCGAAATCGTCTTTTTTCTCTCCGGCGGGTTTGGCCGTTGCCAGCTCGCGATAGCCGAACTGGCTGAAGGCGCCTGTGGCAAACAAACGATTCGTCAATTGCACCGGTAGATCGCCCTGGTTGCTCACACCAGCCTGCGGTTGTAGGTAGAGCCGTGCTTTGCTGTATTCATGAAAACTGATGGCGTTGGCAATCAAACTGGGTGGCTGGTTGATGGCCTTGAGTTCCGGAATTTGCAAGGCGCGCAGGTATTCGGCGAAACCTCCCGTTTTATGGACCGCAGCCAAGCCCACAGGAATGGCGTGGGGCGCAAGGATCTGGATGCCGAGTTGCGTAGCTCCTTTTGTCTGGTGGGCCCAGCGCACTACACCGATAGCCCATTTGGAGCGACCGTATTCACGTAGTGCCAGTAATTCCCCCGCGCGCACCTGTACCGGAATTTCTTCGCGCCATTCCAACCCATAACCACCGAGACTGCGGTCAATCAGTGGCACGGTATAAATGGGGTGGTTGCCCTGGTAGCTATCCTTTTCCTGGGATTTAAGTTGCTTTTCGATATTGAGGGTCGGTAAAGCTTTCCCGTCAAGGATCGTTCCCTTGATATCAAATGCATCCCCCCAAGGGTCGCCAGCTTTCTTGGTGTTATCAACTTTCAGCTGGATTCCACGCTTCTGGTAAATCGCCCCTTTTTCCGGTGCACCACTGATGGCGCTGGACTGATTTAGAAACAGGTTGAATGGTTGTTCGTTCGCCAGATGAAAATGGATGTTGGTGAGGCCAATCGTCACTTCGATATCGGTGTTGACTTCCTGCCGCTCAAAACTGCGCATCGCCAGATGGCTCCAGGCTTGCTCCAGGTGCTTGGTCAGTGCTGCGGTAAGGCTGACTCCCGTTGGCAATGGACTCTGCTCCGCTTCGGTGGATGCCTTGGCGATTTCTTGCAGCCGCTGCACCAGGTGGGTTGTACGCAATTCCATCAACGTGACAGGCGAGGATTCATTCGCAGGGCGCCAATTGGATTTGTAGAACGGCGGACGGTTGCTATCCAGCAACACTACAAACAGGTTTTCTTTGCCCACCGGGGTGTAATTTTCCAGCTCAGCATTGGGTGCGAGTAAGTCCAGTAGCTTATAGGTGTTTTCGATCTCGTCCTGGCGCAACTGATTCGGGCGAGCAGTTGCCAGCAATAAAATCCGCAAATACAACTGATGGATATTCTTCAAACCGCGAAGATGGGGCAGGTTTTCCTCTACCGGGAGGTATTCCAATTCCAGCACCTGTGCGAGGCGATAAAGTGCATGGATCTCTGCCCAAACCTGGCTGGAGACAGGCAGGTACAACTGATAAGAGCGCAACAGCAACAGACTGAGGGCAGTTAATGCGCGTTGGATCGCCAGGGTAAGTTCAGGGGTATAGTCGGTTTTTTCCGGGGGCTTGCGCGCTTTGACGCAGAGTTCACGCACTACGGCCAGGTAACTATTCAGGAAATGCTTCTGGATGGCTTGGGCAATTGTTGCCGTTTTGAGGGCGGCTTCCGGCAATATCAGCGGTTGGTTCAAATATTTCAATGCCAGGCCGTTTAATGTCTGGTGGACAGGAATACGCAAGAGTTCAAGCAGATGCAGACGGTTTTCCCAAGAGGTTTGCAGGCGACTTATTTCATGAACCGCCGTATAGAGAGGGGCACTTACCTGTTGGGCCTGGGTAAGGGGCAATTGTTGCAACCATTGTTTGACCTGAGCTTCCTTATTACCCCCGCAAAAACTGAGCTGCGTGAGCGTTTGTGCCGGTACGACCAACTTGCTCAGTAAGGGTTGTAGGTTGATTTCCAAGGTCATTCAGCCGCCATCTTTAAGTTGCAGTTATAACTATCTCGTTGAATATAGACAATTTTAGACGATTTTTCGAAATCCCCGGTTTTTACCAGTAATAAGGACGGATATGGGTTCTGGCGCATGTTTGTCTTCTTGTGGATTTGTACTACCTTTAAAGTCCACTTAACCATTACTACACGCTATTACTACCGTCACTAGTTATAACAATAATTGGGGTTTGGCCTGATGCGCTCCTTATCTATGAAATACAAATTGATCCTGTTGGGGTTGGTGCCTGGCATCGTCATCTTGCTGGTGTTACTCATTCTGGTCAGTTCGAGGATGAACAAGATCCTCAACAAAGATATGGAAGTGGTCCGTGCGACCTTGTTGGAAGCGCATAAAACAGAGCTTAGTCATTCGCTCGACGTAGCGAGTTCACTGATCAAACCGCTATACGATGCCGCAAGCGGCAATGAGGCCCTGGAAAAAGCCCAGGCCATTGAATTGCTCAAACGCCTGAAATACGGAAAAGATGGTTATTTCTTTGGTTATGACGGCAATTCCGTGCGCGTTTTCTCCGGCAGTGACAGCGCCAAAATTGGCGAGAGCTTCCAGGGTTACAAAGATGTAAACGGGGTCTACCTGATCAACGAGTTGGTCAAACAAGGCAAGGCGGGAGGCGGCTTTGTGACTTACCATTTTCCACGGCAGGGGCAGGGCGATACCGCATATCCCAAACTCAGCTACGCCATCTGGTTGGAAAAATGGAACCTGATGATTGGTACCGGCTTTTATATCGACGATATCGATGCAGCTGTTGCTGAAGCGCGCGCGCAAAGCGAGTCATTTATTCACTCTACATTGATGATGGTTTTTGGGGTGGCATTAGTATTGTTAGCGGTCATCGCTTTTGTTGCCGTCTTTATTGCTAACAAAACCCTGGCGCCATTAAACGGCCTGGTGCGCAGCCTGGAAGATATTGCCCGCGGTGGCGGCGATTTAACCCGGCGCCTGACGCGCACCGGCGACGATGAAATCGGTGCGGTAATCACCGCGTTTAATACCTTTGTGGATTCCATTCACGGCATGATCCAGCGTATCCAGCAGCTGACCCGCCAAGTGGCCGATATCGGTCAACAAGTTTCGCAAAACACCACCGCGACCTTTCAAACGCT
Source organism: Cellvibrio sp. 79 (assembly GCA_003056245.1). GTDB lineage: Bacteria > Pseudomonadota > Gammaproteobacteria > Pseudomonadales > Cellvibrionaceae > Cellvibrio. The sequence goes on from MVDH01000001.1 coordinate 63,068, forward strand.
GGATCTCCAGCGCGAGCAAACATTGCAAGTTGCCAGCGCGATGAATGAAATGGCCGCGTCAGCCGTGGAAGTGGCGCGCAGCACGCAAGATGCTGCCGAAGCGGCAAGCGTGACTGAGGCTGCCACCAAAGACGCACAAAAGACCGCGACCAGATCTATCGACAATATCCATCAGCTCTCGGATGAAGTGCGTTTGAATACCGATGGTTTACAACAGTTGCAGCAGGACGTAAACGGCATTGGTGCCGTGTCCGATGTTATTCGCGGCATTGCCGAACAAACCAATTTGCTCGCGCTTAACGCCTCCATCGAAGCAGCGCGCGCGGGTGAACAAGGGCGCGGTTTTGCGGTAGTGGCAGATGAAGTGCGCGCACTTGCTGCAAGAACGCAAACTTCAACTCAGGAAATCCAGGGCATGATCCAGCGCTTGCAAGCGAGCACTACCGCAGCGAGCGATTCGATTAAGCGCAGCCTGGTAAAAGGGGATGTTTCAGTGCAAATGGTGACGGAAACTTCGGCCGCACTTAAATCGATTGATGATCAGGTCAGCACTATTAACCAGCGCGGTTTGCAAATCGCTACGGCAGCAGAAGAGCAAACCCAGGTGATTGAATCCATCAACAAAAATATGCATGCAATTGCTGATGCAACGGAATCGGCAAGCGAATACGCGGCGCGCTCCAATGAGTCGGGTGAGAGGCTTGCCAAGGTGGGTTCGGAGTTACAGCAATTGGTGGGGCAATTCCGCACCTGAGGTTTTATGGTGTTGTGCGCAGGTTTGGTGCAATTTTAATAAGTGGCTCATTAACTGTTTTTGCTGCACTTTTTAAAATTGCACCACTAAAAAACAAATCTGTGCCCGTGCCCCTGAAAATTGCTTTTATCTGGGGCGAAAAAATTTATTCTCTTTCCGATAATCCTCCCGGTAATTTGTTCCTTCATTTAATCGCGATATAAAAAACAGTTAAAAATCAAATCGTTAAGGTTGATTTTCCGGCTCCGGTCATTGGTGTTCACGAAAACAAAACCCTTCTCCGGCCACTGGCATAGCGCTTGCTAAACCCCTCGTATTGAGGAGTTGCAGCCCTATGTCGAGTTCTGTTGTTAAATCTGTCCGTTCTGTGTGCCCTTACTGCGGTGTGGGTTGCGGTATGGTTCTTGAAACCGATGGCAAAAAAGTTATCAAGGTATCGGGCGATAAAAATCACCCTTCCAATTTCGGGCGCTTGTGCACCAAGGGCCAAACCAGCGCCCAGGCATTGGTGAATTCCGGCCGCATGGAATCGGCATTTGTGCGCACCGAGCGCAATCGCGATCCCGTAAAAACACCAATTGCACAAGCAATAAGTTTCACCGCAAAACGCCTGCGTGAAATTCTGGATCAATACGGCCCTGACGCACTCAGCTTTTATGTGTCCGGACAAATGTCTATTGAATCCCAATACCTGGTGAACAAACTCTGCAAAGGTTTTGTGCGCACCAATAACATCGAATCCAATTCGCGCTTGTGTATGGCGAGCGCGGGAATGGGGTACAAACTATCACTGGGTTCTGATGCACCGCCCGGTTCCTACCAGGATTTTGACCACACCGATTTATTTTTTGTGATCGGTGCAAATATGGCGGATTGCCATCCGATTTTATATTTGCGCATGATGGATCGTGTCAAAGCCGGGGCAAAATTAATTGTCGCTGATCCACGTCGCACAACCACCGCCGAAAAAGCCGATTTATTTTTACCCATCAAGCCCGGCACTGATCTCGCGTTGTTAAATGGCTTGTTATTTTTACTGCACAAAAATGGTAAAACCGATTCCGAATTTATCGCGCAATACACTCAGGGCTGGGAAAATTTTCCGGCGTTTCTTGCCGATTACACACCGGAAAATGTAAGCGCAATTACCGGGCTTTCTGTTGATTCTATTACCAAGGCCGCAGAATTAATTGGCGCCGCGCCAGAATTTATGACGTGTTGGACTATGGGGCTTAATCAAAGCACCCACGGTACCTGGAACACCAACGCCATTTGCAATTTACATTTAGCGACTGGAAAAATTTGTCGTTTGGGGAGCGGGCCTTTTTCACTCACCGGCCAGCCCAATGCGATGGGCGGCCGTGAGATGGGTTATATGGGGCCGGGGTTGCCGGGCCAGCGCACTTTGTTGGTAGAAAAAGATCGCGATTTTATTGAAAACCTGTGGGGCATTCCGCAAGGTTCCATCAGTACCAAATTAGGCAAAGGTACGGTGGATATGTTTGAGCGCATGGCGGCGGGCGAAATAAAAGCCTGCTGGATTATTTGTACCAACCCCGTTGCTTCTGTACCTAATCGCAAAATGGTGATCGAAGGTTTGCAAAAAGCCGAGCTGGTTATTGCGCAAGATGCATTTCTCGATACCGAAACCAATCGCTACGCCGATATTTTATTGCCCGGCGCATTATGGGCAGAAGCGGAAGGCGTAATGATTAATTCCGAACGCAATATCACGCTGATGCAGGAAGCGGTAAATCCTCCCGGTGATGCCATGGCGGATTGGGAAATTGTTGCGCGCGTTGCGCGTGAAATGGGTTTTAGTGAAGGATTTAATTTTACCTCTGCCGCAGAAGTGTTTGAGGAAATAAAACGGAGCTATAACCCCAAAACCGGGTACGATTTGCGCGGCGTTAGCTACGAACGCTTACGCAAAGATCCGTTGCAATGGCCATGTGCCGATGACAATTCCAAGCGCAATCCAATTCGCTATTTAAATACCGGTGTTAATCAGCCATTAAAAACTACGGATGATGGTTCGGTTCCGAAATTCCAATTTGCCACTGAATCCGGCAAAGCAATTTTCCTGCCGCGTCCACACGTCAATCCCGCTGAAATGCCCGATGCAGAATTTCCCATGGTGCTCAATACCGGGCGCGTACAACACCAATGGCACACGCTTACCAAAACCGGAAAAATCCCCACACTCAATAAATTAAATCCCGGTACTTTTGTGGAAATAAATCCGCAAGACGCCGCTGAGTTGGAAATTAAAAACAACGATAAAGTGGAAGTCCGCTCCCGTCGTGGTTACGCAATCTTGCCCGCCGTTGTTACTGATCGAGTGCTTCCGGGAAATTGTTTCGCGCCGATACATTGGAACGATGTATATGGCGATAATCTCTGCATCAATGCCGTGACCAGCGATAAGGTCGATGCAATTTCCCAGCAACCGGAATTAAAAGTGGCCGCGGTGGCTTTAACGCGTGTGGAGGTTTTTGCAGAAGAATCTGCAAGCTTTAACGATTATGAATCTGCGTCTACCAGCGCGCCGGATTTGATAAGCAGCCAATGGGCATATGCACCGGTGGCTGAGGAAACCAGTATGACTTTAATTAAAACCTTTGCTGAAAAAGTTGGTGTGGTTGAAGCGGTTGCGCCACAATTTTCGGCGGATGAAAAAACCTATCTCGCCGGCTTTGTCGGCGGCTTGCAGGCTAGCGCCAAATTTATTCAAGCTGTGCCCGCGTTGCCCGGCGATGCACCGATCAGTGCTGAATATCGACATTGGGTGAATGGCTTGCTCGCTGGCATGTTCAGCCGTGTTTTGCCCTTGGGGGTGAGTGCTGCATCTGCGGAAAATAAACCGGCATTGACACTGTTGTGGGCTTCACAAACCGGTAATGCAGAAACGCTTGCGCAACGGTTTATGCAGGAGTTATCGGCGCAGGGGTGGGCAGTGAGTCTGCAATCCATGAATGATTACTCGGTCGCAAAACTTGCTGCGGACAAATTTGTTGTTTTTGTTACCAGCACGTTTGGCGATGGCGATGCTCCGGATAACGGCGGCGACTTCTGGAGTCAATTAAATGATGGTGCGGCCACCACCTTAAATGAATTGCAATTCGGTTTACTGGCATTAGGTGACTCCAACTACGATCAATTCTGTGGCCACGGCAAAAAACTATTTGCGCGCTTGCAAGCGCTGGGAGCTAAAGCGTTAGTAGAGCGTGTGGACTGCGACACGGATTTTGAAGCGCCCGCGGCAGAATGGTTTGCTAAGCTCAAGGAACAATTAGCGCCGCATGTAGCCTCACAAGCGGCCTCGACTGTTTCTACGAGTGCCACATCACCCATGACTGCAAGTGCAACAGGTTTCACCAAAGCCAATCCCTACGCATCGCGTTTGGTGGTGAATAATCGTTTGAGCGGTGAAGGCTCCGGTAAAGATGTCCGTCAATTTGGTTTTGATCTGGGCGATTCCGGTATTGTTTATGAAGCGGGTGATGCGCTTGGGGTGTGGCCAAAAAATTGCCCGGATTATGTGTTTGAGCTTGAGCAAGCGCTCAATCTAAATTCTGATGCGCCGGTGATCGTTGATACGCACGAAAAATCACTGCACAAAGCATTGATCGAAAACTATGAAATCTGTCGCCCCAGTCTGGAAGCGCTGCAATTTATTGCTGATCGTTCCAAAAGTAGTGAGTTGAAAAAGTTATTGGACACAGAGCATAAGCAGGAATTACAGGAGTGGCTTTACGGCCGCCAATTGGTAGACATCCTGCAAGAATTTCCCGTTCGCGCGAGTGTGGAAGAGTTTATCGCTGTATTAAAACGCATCCAGCCGCGCTTATATTCCATCGCCTCCAGCTCAAAAGCACAACCATCACGAATTGATTTAACGGTATCTGCCGTGCGCTACACTCGCTTTCGCGAGAGCAAAAAAATTCGCAAGGGTGTTGCGTCCACATTCCTCGCAGATCGCGCCAGCAATGTGGATGTGCCCATCTTTGTTCAACCGAGTAAACATTTCCATGTGCCGGAAAAAGGCGATACGCCATTAATCATGGTTGGCCCGGGTACCGGTGTAGCGCCATTCCGTGGTTTCCTGCAAGAACGCCAGGCGCGCGGTGATGCCGGAAAAAACTGGTTGTTCTTTGGTGAACAACATGCGGCGACCGATTTTTATTATCAGGATGAATTACAGCAATTCCAGAAAGACGGTGTGCTCAATGAATTAAGTCTGGCGTTCTCGCGCGATCAATCACAAAAAATTTATGTGCAGGATCGCATGCGTGAACGCGGCGCTGATATCTGGGAATGGTTGGAACAGGGCGCTTACTTTTGTGTTTGCGGGGATGCCAGCCGTATGGCAAAAGACGTAGACCAGGCATTGCGCGATATCATCCAGCAATATGGAAAATTCGACGAAGCGGAAACCGTAAACTACATTCGCAAGCTGAATATGGATAAACGTTATCTACGCGATGTTTATTAAGTAAAAATGGGCCACCTTGTGGCCCTTGCGTACTCCTCCGGGTTTTGGTTAACTTCGCATCTCCTTACCTTCCCCCCTGTAAACCCGGAATCCTTGCCTATGAAAGCCAAACATTTGATCGTTGCTAATTCATCTTTCAACAATCGATTATTTCATAGGTATTCCCATGGTTTTTTTACCGATTACCACCGCGCTGGTTAATTCATCGCGTGTAGCATCCTCGGATTTTCTTACTCAAATTTGCACTGCAACACTGGCTATTTATCCTGATTCTGGCCCCGTTTTTCCCTGGATGGGATATCTGGTTGAAGAGCAAGGTGTGTTTACAGGAGCATGCGCATTTAAATCACTCCCTGTAGATGGCACCGTTGAAATTGCGTACTTTACTTTCCCGGAGTACGAAGGAAATGGTAACGCTACGAATATGGCAAAACATTTAATCCGTATAGCCAGCGCCCATGGCGCAAGAAGAGTCACGGCGCAAACATTGCCCGAACACAATGCTTCAACACATATTCTTCAAAAGCTACAATTTGTTTTTGCTGGTGTGGTACAGCATCCGGAAGATGGCGAAGTTTGGGAATGGGGTTATCCTGTAGTGGAAAAAATAAAATAGTAGCGGGATAAATCGAAATACTGCCAGAGTTTTCTGGCAGTATAACCCACTGATAATTAGGTACTGGCGAGCTGCTGGTATCGCGACATTCATTCAATAATTTTTAAGATGGGCCGATCCATGGAAAACCAAATAAAAGTAAATGCGGAAAAATTATTAGAGGATGGAGAGCTTGATGCGTTGTATGAACTGTTATCTCCTTATCTTGAAAAAGATGACCCTTACGCACAGTTTTTATATTCCAGTTTCAGCCTTGAAAGCACCAATGAAATGGAGGAGGAATTTGAAGAGCGCAGTATGAGATTGCTGATAAAAGCTTCGGAAGGTGGTGTTGCCGAGGCTTCCTATCGGTTAGGTGTGATTTATCTGTATGGTGATTTTGTTGATACAAACTCAACCAGCTCAAGCGAATATTTTGAGCGCGCTATCAAACAGGGGCATTCCCATTCCAAATTCACCTATGGTTTCAGTTTATATTATGGGTCCAGTGGTGTAAGCCAGGATAAAACAAGAGGATTAATGTTGTTGGAAGAGGCCGCAAAAGAGGGTATTTCATTAGCTGCAGAAGAGTTAAAAATAATTTACTCCAAAAGATAATCGTGTTTGCAGTTATCTAATTTTCTTTGCCGTGCGCTGTTTTTATTAATCATTTATAAAAACATCAAAACTGCCAGGTAATTCTGGCAAAAACACTTCGTTCAATTTCCCCATAATTAATATCGGCGGCGCTACCAAATTCCGGGTGTGCGCTATCGCCAAGGTTTTCTCCCACTATATTAAGCCGCAAATTTTTCCCCAGTTGTTTTCCAATATTTAAATCCCAACGAATATAAGACGGCGTAAAGGCGATCTGGCTGACATAAGTGACAGTGGTATCCAGAGTCCACTGATTACCTGGGTTATAAAAAAATGCCAGCCCGGCTTGATGGCGCGGATACAACAGTTCGGCACTTTTTTGTGATGCATCTTGTGCATCCAGCTGCAAATCCAGATAAGAATAATTTGCAGTCAATTTCATGTTTTCGGTAGCAGACCAATGGCTCGCTAGTTCAGCGCCGCGTGTTTTTCCTTGCATGTTGTTGGTGAATTGCACCGGAATAAATACATGCGGCGGATCGATATTATTTATCACCAGGCGCGGTGTCTGGATGCTGGTTGTCATCAGATGTTGGTAATCGTTATAAAAAGTGGTGAGGTCGATTGAGAGATTGGGTTTGATTTGATGGCGATAACCTAATTCGTAAGCAACCAGCTCCTCGGGCTGAAAATTGTCGTTGGGTTCTATCGCAAGGCGCGCGTTGGCTGCCGTGCCGAGTGTGCTGGTTAGGTCTTCTTCAACGGCAGTCGGTGTACGTACCGCGCGTGATACAGCGGTCCATAATGTTTGCATGGAATTCGGTTGCCATTGCAAACGGATATTGGGTTGGGTTTCAGAACCGGAAAAATTATTGTGCTCGAATTTGGAACCCAGTGTTAAAAACCAGGTATCAGGTTGCAGCGTGATTTTGTCTTGAATAAAAAAACTGTATAACTCATCGCGGCTTTTCTGTGGTGAGAAAGAAACATTGCGATTGCCTTGCTTGTCCTCGCTAAGGAACCGCAAGCCCCCGCCGATAATAAACTCATGAATGTTATAAGGTGCAACGTTATATTGCGTATCCAGATCGTAAATAATTCGATCATCGATAAAATTAAAGGGCTCGTCGCGTTTTGCCCAATCAATATAAGCCTGCAAGGAAAATTGCGAGCTGTCCTGTTGTACTTCTGTCCAGCGGCCAAGCAGGTGTGCACCTTCATAGTTAATTGTTTGTTGTTTCACTGGCATGTACGGCGGTGTTAATGCGTAATCCACACGCAATTGCTCGGTATCGGTACGGTACGCATCACCTTGGAGGGTAAATGTATCGGCCCAGTCAGTACGGAAGCCCGTGCGGAATCCATCCCACTTATCAAACGTGTCATCGCCATTGCGTTTGCGTGATGCATCGCGCTGGAAGTGTTTGGCATACACCCGATAGCTGCCATCATTGTCCATGTGCCCACCATGACGCACATTAAATGTTCCTTGCTCTTCATTACCGTAAAGCGCGCTCGCTAACGTTCCCTGGGTATCGCGGCTGTGTTTGGTGATGATGTTGATTACCCCGTTCACCGCATTCGCTCCCCAGATAGTACCGCCGGGACCGCGGACGACTTCAATGCGTTCTATATCTTCCAGCATCAAATCATGGGCTTCCCACAAGGTTCCGCCAAACACCGGGTTATAAATACTGCGTCCATCCACCAGCACCAGTAATTTATTGGCAAGGGTACTATTGAAACCGCGAATGCTGATTGCCCAGCTATTGGAGTCGGCGCGCGCTACCTGAACACCGGGCACCATGCGCAATGCATCTGCAATAGTGGTGACGCCGGAACGTTGGATATCTTCTCCGGTTACTACGTAGGCCGCTGCGGCGGTGTGGGCGATGGGCTCGTTTTTTTTGGATACGCTAAGGATTTTGACCTCCATCAACTGTTCCAGGCTGAGGTCAAAAATATCGTTGGCAAAACTATGGGATATTCCTAATAGCCCTGTTAGCAACACAAGGCTTTTGGTTCGGTGGGCACGGAATCTGCCCCGCGCTGTCTGGATAGGCATTAACAATCTCCCTCTCATGCAAGCGGTGCATTCGTGCTGGTTACAAACTATTCGTTGATAAATGTATTGCTCATAATAGACGATATTTTCATTTCTGCTTTGATGTTAGCCAAACTGCATCACAATGCTGGAGGTCAGCAAAAACAATTAAGGCTCTTTACATTTCTTAAAAATAAATACGACTGGATGAGTAAACGTTGCCGAGGTATTAACGGTTGCTTTTTAAGAGTGGTAATAAAGTTAAACGGGATCGATTACCTGAGCTCAAATTAACCAATCTGCCTCAAACGTTAACCAGTTGGCCTGCTTACGGTTTTCTCCCTGTTTTTATATTAACCAATGCTACAAAGCCCATATTCCATGGGCTTTGTAGCGCTTACCAAAAGAGCATCCACAAACTTATCCACAAGTTCTGTGGATAGCTGCATGAATATTATGGCGATGTTTTCAGCATAGTGTTCGCGTAACGATCTTTTAGCGGTTTTGCTGGAAAATAATACGCATGTGTATGCAAGCTGATCAACGCGGCACAAACAAACAGCGCAATGCGCGCGGACCAACCTTGCCTCCAGCAATAAATGACGACAATACCTGCGACGAAAACCGGAACGAATAAAATAATGATTGAACTGATAACATTAATCATTTGAATTTATTCCTGTGCGGGTTTGCGGCGTAATAAAAATTCAGCGATAGCAATACCGATTGCATCAGCAATTAAGTCACCTGCATCCAATGTCCGTGTGACGAAAAATTGTTGGCTTAATTCTTCGGCTATCGCAAACACCAGCACGAATAGACTGCCGCGATAAATGCTTAAATAATGGAAGTGATACTTGCGCAGTTTTAAACTCAAATTAAGTAAAAAGGCGAGAGCGCCGTAAAGCCAGAGGTGGCCAAGTTTATCGCCCAGCGGAAAACTTTCTACCAACAGGAACAGGCGGATTTTCTCGCCTGTGTCTGCCTGATAAATAATCCAGCCGATAAAACCGGCAAGCATTGCAAATGCCAGCCAATAACAACGCGTGCTTATTCCCATGTTGCACCTGCAGTGTCGCCACTATTTTTACGTGCGCTGGAGTCATTACTGTTACTTCCCGAATTACCCAGGCTGTACCAATCCACGTTGCGTGTGAGCGCCATAAATACACCGAGCATTGCAAACAACAGAATTGATCCCATCAACAATGCATAGTCTTCCGCGCTTAACAGGCCGTAGAGCAACGCATAGAGCAGCGCGAGGGCAGAGGTAAAACCCAATGCGCGAACCACACTTTGCAGTACGAAACTGACATAAAAACCAATCAGGCCTACACAGGCTGCGGCGGAAATACCATAGGCGAGTGCAAAACCAATATGTTCAGACAAAGCAATTAATAACAGATAGAAAAATGCCAATGCCAAACCAACCAATGCATATTGGATCGGGTGAACTTGCAGGCGTTTAAGAATTTCGAACAGGAAAAATCCGGCAAATGTCAGGGCGATAAACAGCAGTGCGTATTTTATTGCACGATCACTCTTTACATAATGATTGATCGGATCGATTAAATTCACACCCAATTTACTTTGTTCAAAGGAAGCGCATTCCTGTTTTTGTGTGCATCGGTAAAATTGTTCACGCATATTGGTGGAGAAATAACTGGTTTGCCAGCGAGCGGAAAAACCGTGTTCAGTGATACCGTGTTCAATGGGTAAATAGTCGCCGATGAAGCTCGGGTGTGGCCAGTTGGATCTCATACTCAGGTGCGTTTCTTTACCTAAGGGAGCTAGGTTAAATTGGTTGGTGCCTTTCAGTTGCAAGTTAAGTGAAAAGTTATAGCTTTTTCCCGCCTCAACAGTATCCAGTTTTATGTGGACGCCACTGTGAAACAATGACACCTGGCTACCAGGCTCGGCATTAAAGGTGGATTTATCCCATTGCAGCGCCAGCGAATTTTCTATGCCGCGGATATCGCTGATTCCCAGGGCAATATAGGCTGGCTTAAATGTGTAATCAGCAATCTTTTCACCCACGCCAAAATCGGCCGGCACCGAAAATTTTCCATCGATTTTATTTTTGGTATGGTAAAGGTGGGCACTGTAAATTCCACGGCTGCGCGCTTTCATATCCATCTCGGAATCCACCCGCAGTAGCTCCGGCAAAAAATACAGCTTGCCATTTACTTCGCGGGTTTCAGTAATTTTTTCCTTCAATTCGTTAAACGTGGTGGTGTATTCAATTCTACTGTAAGGCACAACCAATACTGGTCCGGTCAAGGTTTGGCTGTGGCTGGAACTTTTAGCAATATCTTGCAAAACCGATTCACTGTAGCGTTGACGCTCTTCAATAGAGTTGCCGATCATTGCGATGGGAATGAGCAGTAGCAGTATCAACGCACCAATAGTGATTAACTTGACGAGCAGCGATTTTTTCATAAGGTTCTTCCTGTGAATTGTGTGAACCTATGGTCGCTGCGTCCTGTGCGGTTTGTATGGCGGGAATGTGGAGTTTGTGTGGAGTTTGCTTAATAAAAGGGCCTAGCGTGGAAAGCGAAGGCTCGCACTAACGCCATCTTGTGTATTTTGAAGCTGTAATTCTCCCTGGTGCAACTTCATAACCTCTTGTACAAAACTTAATCCAAGGCCGGTGCTTTTGCGGCCGGTATCAGGGCGTGGCAGGGAAAAGAATCGTTCCGTCAAGCGCGGTACCGCAAAGTCTGGTACCGGTTCTCCCTGGTTGATAACCGTTATTGTGCAGGTCTCATCGGTAAGCAGGGTGATTATTTGAATCGTACCGCCAGCAGGGGTGAAGTCCAGTGCATTGTCTATGAGGTTTAAGAGCGCTTGTTCAATTAAAAATTTTTCGCCATAAATTTCTGCATCGTTATCCAGCGTTAGTTGTAATCGAATATCTTTGCGGGCGATGCGCGCAGAACGCGTGTCCACTAATGATTCGATTAATGGTTTTAGTGACATATTGTGCGGCGCTTGTAAACTCTGTTGCTGTTCAACCAATGCCAGATTTAGCAAGCGTTCAATCAATTGTTGCAGGCGCAAACTTTCTGATTCGATATTGGCAAGAAATTTTTGTTGTTGCGATTCACTCATAGGCGATTGCAATAATTCACTTGCAGCGCGGATGCCAGCGAGCGGACTTTTCAATTCGTGTGTTAACGTTTGTACGTATTGTTCAATATACGTTTTGCCATCTAACTGGTTGCGCATGGATTCAAGCGCTTTGGCCAGTTGCCCCAGTTCCCCACTGTGAATTAATCCCGGCGTTAATATCGCGCGTTGCCCCTGGCTGACATTGAGTGCATATTCACGCAAACGGCGCAGTTCGCGACTAAACCACCAGGAAAAAACCGCACCGGAAATTAGCCCCGATAAAATCAACCCTGCGCCGAGCAATCCCAGTCGGCGCTGGGTTCGGTCTATATAAGGTTGCAAACTGCGGTTGGGTTTTGCTACGGATACAACGCCAATAATTTTTCCGGCGTGCATGATGGGTGCTGCGACATACATGATGCTGGAGCTTTCATCGCCCAGTGTTTCCTGGGTGGAGCGAGCTCCATATTTTCCCTGAAGTGTTAAATGAACATCATTCCAACGCGAATAATCCTGCCCCGCTGCAATATCACTGGAATCGAGTAAAACTATGCCCTTGTTGTCGGTCACATAAATACGGTGATTGACCTGTAATTTATTTACACCCCAGATGTTGGCATTGGGCTGGCGCTGGCCATAGGCTTTTAGAATTTCGCGAATACGCGGCGACTGCAACTGATTTTCCAATAGCGGTTCACGCAAAAATTCAGCGAGCAAATTGGCAGTGTCAACCAGGGTTTCTTCTGTTGATTGGCGTACGCCGGGACGAATTTCATCCATTACCGTACGCAACACAAAATAACTGCAGAAAGCGACGAAGATAAGGTAAACGATAAAAATCCGTGCACTCAAACTCATAGTGTTCTCCTTGGTTTCATTATTTTATTTTTTCTACTGTTTACGATATCTATTTTCAACTATTTTTTGTTTGTGGTTGATAGGCATAACCAAAACCGCGTTGGGTTTTAATAGGCTCAGCCTCAGGAGCAATTGCACGCAATTTAGCGCGTAGGGTTTTGATATGACCATCGATATTGCGATCATATCCCGCATCAGGATTAATCCCGAGTGCATCCAGTAATTGATCGCGACTAAGCACGCGTCCTGGTTGGGTAACCAATGTTTGTAGTAATGAAAATTCCAGGCGGGTGAGACTCAGGGGCTGCTGCCGGTAAAGAATGGTTTTGCGTTCATCGTCAATAATAAATTCCCGTTCATGGTTTTCTGCAACCGCCGTGTCAGTTCCTGCGATGTAGGGTATTGCAGCCTCCGCGACAGCAGCCAATAACGGACGCGTGCGTTTGAGGATAGCTTTGACGCGAGCCGCCAGTTCCCGTGGGCTAAAAGGCTTGACTACATAATCATCGGCACCTATTTCCAGGCCGATAACACGGTCAAGTTCAGCACCGCGTGCGGTTAAAAAAATCACCGGCACTTCAGAAAATTTACGCAATTGTTTGCAGGCTTCAAAACCGGTGGTATCCGGTAAACCAATATCCATTACCACCAAATCCACTGGATTAACTTTTATATACGCTAATGCTTTATGGGCGAGTGTTTCCCAATGGGTAGTAAAACTCTCTGCCTGAAGTACAAAGACCAGACTTTCAGCGATAGAGGGTTCATCTTCAAGAATCAATATGTGGGGCATTTGGCCTGTGTTCCTGCATTTTTCACAGGCATGTTAAAGCCTTGATCAGCCAGTAATCAAGTATTTCGGTGGCGGGATTTTAGTTAATAACGCACTCGTGCTAGCGCATAAAAAGATTGGCAAGTGCAATAAAAAATAAATAGAAGCATGCAACTATTGCGACTAAAAACGATAAGGTTCGAAGCTTGTCCAGATTTACAAGGTAGAAAAATCCATGAGCCACGCGCGCAATCAGGACAATAATAGCTGCGAGAGCAATATTAGGAACATCCACTCGTGCTGCAACCACGGCAAGTAGCGCTGCGCTATAAATTATTAATGCTTCCCACGCGTTTTGTTGGGCGGCTACTGCGCGTGCACCCGGTCCCTCCAATTGAGCATATTGCTCGCGCGGTTTTTTATTATCTATTGTCCCTAACTGTTTGCGGCGATAGTACCCTGAAATACAAGCCATGATATAGGGCAGTATGCACAGGCAAACTAAAACAATAATGGCGATTCTCATTTTTTGCCCTCTGTAATTTCAGGATTCTCGGATAAAGTCTGCACATCCGGGCTTGTGCCGACCCGTTTAAGTATTGGTGAGGATTAGATTCATTTCAATTAAGTGGACTACGATGTCTGATAAAGGTTGCATTGTCATATTAAGCAACCTGAAAAAATTTCCTCGCTTTAATTCCCTGATTTTATAAACGAATCCAGTGAACAAAATGACCTTGATTGTCGTCCAATCGCTAATAGGAATTGGATCTGGGGGTATCAGATGTCTTTTGTTCGTGTTCGCCAGCACAAACTATTATCCGCCCTTGGCGCGATAATTCTTTTGTTATTAATTGCTATTGTCGGCGTTATTGTATTTTCAGAACCACTAACGCGCTGGGTAATTGAAGATAAAGGAAGCAAAGCAACTGGCCGTCCACTAACAATAGATGGACCACTCGTTATCGATTGGCATTGGACTTACACGAGTATCCACGCCAAAAATATTCGCCTCGGTAATGCGGCCGGCTATCGCGAGCCGGATATGGTTTCAGTCGATACACTGGAATTTACATTGAAGCCGCTAAAATTATTCTGGGGAAAATTGGAACTGGGTTCAGTAACCCTGGAAAAACCGGTTGTCATTCTTGAGCGAAAAACCTTTGAGGATGCCAATTGGAACTTTCCATCATTATCCGGCGATAAGGAAAAAAATAGTGAAGATAATGTTAGTGATAAATTGCAAATAAATGACCGCTTGGCAATCAGGCAAGGTCGTATTATTTTTCGCGATGCGGTGCGTAATTTATCCCTTGATTTAAAGGTGGATTCGATTGGTGATACTCCGAAACAGGAAAAAGAGTACGAGTTTAAATTGTCTGGCACAGGCAAATTGCAAGGTCGTCCCCTTTCGCTGGATGCGGTTGCCGGCTCATTGCAATCCCTGCGTGACCCTGCGACGGATTTTCCGCTACATTTCAAAATTAATATGGGAAAAACCCGGGTGGAAATGAATGGTGTTTTTAATGATCCATTCAATTTCAGTGGTGTGAATGTAAACCTGAAAATTGTTGGCGATAATCTTGCCGATTTGTTTTATCTAACCGCTATTCCTTTGCCACCAACACCGCCTTACCGCCTCAATGGGCAGCTCACTAAAAATGGCGATGTATGGGGATATAGCGATTTTACCGGTGAGGTTGGCAAGAGTGATTTATCGGGAAGTTTATCTTACGATGTTGGCGGCCCGCGCGGATTCCTCAAGGCAACCCTGTTTTCCAATGTGCTGGATAGTGCAGATTTAGGCGGATTCATTGGTTTGCCACCTTCACTGGATGCTGAAAATACCACTAATGAACAACAACAAGCCGCCGCTGCAAAAAAAGAAAGTGCAAAACTAATTCCTGATGTTCCATTAAATGTTGAGCGTCTGCGCACAACGGATCTGGATGTAACGCTTACAGCAAAGGAAATCAATGCGCCTAATTTGCCATTTAAAGGTATGGAAGTTCGTTTCCTGTTAAAGGATGGGCAATTAACGCTGGACCCATTCAGTGTGGTGTTGGCCGATGGCACTGTCGATGGTGTTATTAAAGTCGACGCGCGTCAGGATATTCCGCCGATGGATATGAAATTAAATTTTCGCAAATTAAGCCTCAATAAATTTTTTGAAAACACGCGTTTCGCTACTACCACCCAAGGCTTTTTTGGTGGCAATCTCACGCTTGCCGGGACAGGAGCATCCCTTGCAGATGTACTGGGAAGTAGCAGTGGGAAAACTGCCATTATTATTTCCGGAGGACAAATCAGTTTATTGTTAATCGAAGCATCTGATGTTGATCTCGGTGAAGCTATTCCATTATTCCTTGGGAAAGATAAAGCTACAAAAATTCGCTGCGGCGTAGCTGATTTCGATGTGAAAGATGGTCAGCTCACTTCCAAAACGTTTGTATTGGATACTAATGATTCAACATTGGTTGGCAGGATTGGAATCGATCTGAAGCAAGAAAAAATTGACGCCCGGCTGGATGCCAAGCCGAAGGACAACAGCGTACTTTCCGCACGAATCCCCATCACGTTGTCCGGTAATTTAAAATCTCCCCGCATTGGTCTGGATGCGGAAAAAACAGGCGCGCGCGGCGCTGCAGCAATCGCGTTGGGAACCCTGTTAACGCCATTTGCAGCGCTCCTGGCATTTATTGATAGTGGGGATGCAAAAGATACTGACTGCCATGCATTGATCTCGGCCGCTAAATAATTAATGTGTTGTTTAAAATCACATAGCGTTGAGCCATATAAAATTTTATTGTCAGAACTGGTTTTATTTTTTGGTGAGGAACATAAAAGGTTTAATGAAGGTCAATATTGTCATTAGCTGTTGTAGAGAAGCGATATACATTATTGGAGTGCTTTATATGTCACCAAAATCCCCTGTACAGAAAATTATTATTTATTCTTCCACACTTATATTAACGTTTTTGGTCGGATTCGTTACCGGTGGAATTCAGAAAACCTATGATCCCGAAGATTGCAATAACACATTGCGCGAGGGTAGTGGCGCGCCAGATATTGAAAATAGTGAACAGTGAAATTATTTTGTTATAGCTTGCGCCAATCTATACGGCTTTATTCATGAAATTGCAGCACTAGATCTCTGGCGATTTTCTTCTAGAATTTTTAACAGACTATCAAAAGTCTTTATGAGTGAAATGTTGGTATGTAGTTCTTATCAAGGATAATGATTATGAAGCAGTTATTTATGTGCCTTTCAATAGTATTAATGCTATTGGCGTTAGATAGTGATGCATTACCGCCACTGGAATTCATGCTGCACCAGTTTATTTATATAAGTATATTTTTAGCAGGGATAATGTATTTGGGGCGAAGTTTTCGTCGTGCCTGCATTGATAAATGACGGAGTAAAAGTTAAGGCGGCAGTGGCCGCCTTAACTTTTCATGAAACTCGGCTAATTAAACCTTGTCTTTAAAATATGGTTGGAATTTCGAAATTGCTCCCCTGAAAATCAGGGCTGACTATGAACAATTACATCCTCTACCCTGTGTGCCTTGCAATGCAAATATTAGGTGTTAGTTGTACTCATATTGAGATGGCGGACCCTGAAAAATCAATTGTTAATTCTATTGATGCCTCTGCTGTTGACTTGCTCAGTCCCGCGATTAGTCCCGCGCTTAGTCCCGCGCTTAGTCCCGTGCTTGGTCCCGCACTTATTAGCCCTGATGATCGTTTCGGTGAGTTATTTATTGCCGTGCAAACTTCCGGAATGTTTAGTGATTCCAAGACATTTGTCGACGCGATTCCCCTATACCCTGATGCAGAAATTCTGGCTAACTACCAACATAGAAAAAACCAACCCGGTTTTAGATTGAATGATTTTGTGATCGAACATTTTGCGGTGCCATTGGATAGCCCGACACATTTTGTAACTGACACGTCTAAAAGCGCTGTTGAACATATAAATATTTTATGGGATGTATTAACCCGTCAACCGGGCACTGTGACAAATAGCGGAACCCTGATTCCTATTCCCATGCCTTATGTTGTGCCGGGTGGACGTTTCCGCGAGATTTATTACTGGGACAGCTATTTCACCATGTTGGGATTGCAAACATCTGATCGCTGGGATCTGATTGAAAATATGGTGGATAATTTTTCTTATCTTATTGATACCCTCGGTTTCATTCCCAATGGTAATCGCACCTATTATCTTTCCCGCTCACAACCACCGTTCTATTCATTGATGGTGAAATTGCTGGAGCAGAAAAAGGGTGGTGCAGTTCTGGAAAAATACAGCGCGCAATTGCAAAAAGAATACGATTTCTGGATGGCGGGGGCTGCAGAGCTATCGCATGAGAGACCGGCAATTAAACGCGTCGTCTTATTGCCTGACGGCTCGATCATGAATCGTTACTGGGATGAGCGCGCAACTCCGCGTCCTGAATCCTATATAGAAGATATTGAATTGGTAAAAGCGCATCGCTTGCCGGTTGAACGGTATCGCGATATTCGTGCTGCTGCAGAATCCGGTTGGGATTTTAGTGGGCGCTGGTTTAAGGATCACGGCAATATGTCCAGTATCCATACCACGGAGATTATTCCCATTGATCTTAACGCGTTGCTTTATCACCACGAAATATTGCTTGCAGAGGTATATCTGCAAACCGGTAATTCTGTGCTACAGAAAAAATATTTAGCACTGGCAGAAAAAAGAAAACAGGCTTTGCAGCGTTATATGTGGGATGAGCGTGACGGTTTTTTTCATGATTATGATTTTATATCCAAACGGCAGACCCACAACAAATCGCTCGCCGCTATGTTTCCTTTGTATTTCAATATGGCGGAACCCTTGCAGGCATATCGTGTAGCAGGTGTTATCCAACGTGATTTTTTAAAGCCGGGCGGTGTGACGACTACGTTAAATAATACTCATCAACAATGGGATGCCCCTAATGGATGGGCACCATTGCATTGGATAACTATCAAAGGATTGGAAAATTATCAGCAGAATGAATTGGCTGCTTCAATTCGGCAACGCTGGATTGATGTCAATCTTGATGTATATAAAAACAGTGGCAAGATGGTCGAGAAATACAATGTGTATGACCTGGAGTTGGAAGCCGGTGGCGGCGAGTATCCTGTGCAGGATGGATTTGGCTGGACTAACGGTGTGTTATTGAAATTGCTGGATAAATAATTTTCCCATCACCTGAAAGTATTTTCATTCGATGGGAAAATTTTTAAAAATTTATTTTTTGTGAGCACCATTTTTGCTGTTTCTTTTTCCTTTATTCAAGGGCTCGGCCCTTGCCAATTCTGCTTCATCCAATCCGCTTCCCGCTCCGATTTCGTCGTCGTGCACAATAGAAAGTGTTTTATCAGCGGGTTCGACATTGCCTTGTTGCGGTTCGTGCGGGGAGCGTGCGCCATCTTCCAGAATGAGTGTTTCCTGTGTGAGATCATCGTTGGTAGGGCCTTCGCCCGGTTGTGATGCCTCCGTTAAACCCGCCGTGCGAATTGTAGGGTCAATGGTCTCTTCCTCTGCTGTTTCATCAAGATCTCGCGTCGGCGCGTCGTCTTCAAAATTCAATTCATCGGCTTCCGCCGGGCGATCCGTGGCAGGCTTGGAATGGTAGTTACGTTTGTTCATCATTTATGCTCCTGACAGTTGTTAATCAGTTGACGATTTTCCAGCGCAATAATTCCCCTCTATTTTTTATGATTAGCGCCCAAATAAGTGACAGTTTGTTCCGGGCAGTTATTAGTGATTTACTGCTAAGCTACTTTCTATTGCAAACACTTCAGAGTTAGTACCGATGAATCAAAATCTGCATTCCCATATCTTTTTATCTGGCGGTGGAGAGATGGGGCAGCGTATCCGTGAGTATGATTGGAATAATTCCCCTTTAGGTAATCCTTCTACGTGGCCGCAAAGTCTTAAAACAGCAGTACGCTTGATGCTTTCATCGGGTCATCCGATGTTTATCTGGTGGGGGCCAACTCTGGTCCAGTTTTACAATGACCGATTTCGGTCTTACATCGGATCCGAACGTCACCCCAGTGCATTGGGGCAAGAAGGTGAAATTTGCTGGGCAGAAATATGGCCAACAATAGGACCACAAATTGAACAGGTGATGAGCGGTTCTGGCAGCGTTTGGCGACAGGATCATTTAGTTCCGGTTACGCTGAATGGTCAATTGAAATATGGATATTGGACCTACTCCTACGATCCTATCTATGACGAGAATGCGGCTAATCAAGTTGGCGGTGTGTTGGTGATTGTTTCTGAAACGACACATCATGTGCTTGAGCGACAACGGCAGGACGCTATTGAGGCGCGCTGGCAAAATCTGTTTAACAATGCACCGGCATTCATGTGTATTTATTCGGGACCTGATCACGTCTATGAATATGCAAACACGCGTTACCATGAATTGGTAGGGAAGACGGATGTAGTTAATAGAACATTGAAAGACGTTGTGCCTGAAGTATTCGAACAAGGTTTCGGCGATTTACTGGATTATATTTATGCGACCGGCCAGTCCCATGTCGGGCTTGCAACACCGGTAACATTTAGAAGTTTTGATGGTGTCGAGCGCAATGTTTATCTTGATTATGTTTTGCAGCCTATTCTCAATACCGAAAATGAAGTAACCGGCATCTTTGCCAATGGTT
Source organism: Cellvibrio sp. 79 (assembly GCA_003056245.1). Taxonomy (GTDB): domain Bacteria; phylum Pseudomonadota; class Gammaproteobacteria; order Pseudomonadales; family Cellvibrionaceae; genus Cellvibrio. The sequence continues at coordinate 82,985 of MVDH01000001.1, forward strand.
ACGATGTCACTGAACGTGTGCTTTCACAGCAATCCCTGGAAGAGCAGGATCGTCGTAAAGATGAATTTCTGGCAATGCTTGCACACGAATTACGCAATCCATTAGCGCCTATAAGTAACGCCAGTGAATTGCTTATGCAGATTACCCCCTACGGTTCTACACCTCATTCATTGGGTGAACTTGTTAAACGCCAGGTCATTCAATTAACGCGCTTGATTGATGATTTGCTGGAAGTATCGCGCATATCACAAGGACGGATGGAGTTGCAGTGCGGCCCCGTATTACTGGATCAGGTAATACGTTTTGCCGTTGAATCGACCAGCATGGTGATGTTGGAAAAAAGCCTTCGCCTCACTTACAACTGCGATGAATTACAACTGTTGGTGAATGGCGATTACGCTCGCCTGGTGCAAAGCATTGTCAATATTCTTATCAATGCAACCAAATACACTGAAGTCGGCGGCAGTATTAGTATTAAACTTCACAGCAATAATGGACAAGCAATTCTCGACATTGCCGACTCTGGCATTGGTATTGAAGCAAGTATGCTGGAAAAAATATTTGACCTGTTTATGCAGGTTGATAAATCGATTGATCGTAGCCAGGGTGGCTTGGGAATCGGATTGTCTGTAGTTAATACCATTATTAAAATGCACGGCGGTACGATTACGGCACACAGCGAAGGCTTGGGTCACGGTTCTATATTTTCAATTCGCCTCCCGCTGATTGAGTCAAAAGAAACTGCATTGGCTACCGAAAAAAATAAAATTGTTTCTCCCCTGCATTTTTTATTGGTCGATGATAATGAAGATGCAACCAATTCACTCGCTATGCTCTTGAATATGTTGGGGCATGAAACTGTCGCGGTGTACCGTGGTGCAGACGCATTGGCGTTGCTGGAAAAAGAAAAGTTTGATGTGGTGTTGCTGGATATCGGTTTGCCCGATATTGATGGCTATAAAGTTGTACAGCAAATCCGGCAGACGCATAAGGATCTCGTTGTTGTTGCTGTTTCCGGCTACGGTCAGGCGGAAGATATTCGCAAGGCATTGGCATCCGGTTTCAGCGGGCATCTAACCAAACCGGTTTCGCTTGATGCGTTTGAAAATACTCTTAATCGATTGCTCGCTGAATAAATCGTAATAGAAAATAATGCAGAAATAAAAAAATTACGGCCGATAAAAAGGGCGCAATTTTTTGCGCCCTCCGGGTTGATAATTATTTTGCACTATAGGGGAGGGATGAATGATGCAGCACTATGCGAATTTTTCCATCATCACCTTTTTTGAAGCCCCAGGTTTTATCGACTGTAGTCGCTTTCCCTTTTTTATCAATGACGGTTACGTGACCCATGGTTAGCGCAATATCACCATTGATGTAAACCGCTGCGTTGTTGTAGGAATATTTCGTCCAGCTTTTTAATGCAAAACCTTTATCCTGCGGGTATTTTTTATCATCGCCGACAAAATACGATAAGGCTCCCTGATAATCGGTGCGAAATGTTTGCTCGCCACCACTCAACGTTGGTTTAAACAGAACCGGCCCCGCGTTGTAACCATAAGCGGAATCCAGAACAGCTTTGGCTGTTGCCTTCGCCTTTTCCAAACCGGATGTATCGTAATCCGTGCTAATTTGAATTAACGCCTTGCCCCATGCGTCCTGTGCTGCCTTTACTTCGGCTTCGGTGATATTGGTATTAACTGTCTGTGCAAAAGCCAACGGAGCGCTCAGCGCAATAATGGCGAGGGTTGTTCGGGTAACGATGGTGCTCATAGGTTATTCCTCATCTGAAAGGTCGTAGTGACGCGCCTATTCTTCTGACGGGACATAGCCTGGAGCGTGGCTACCAGATGAAGTTTTTACCTATACAACATTAACATTGGATGAATAACGCGGTTTATCGCCAACAGATGCATTACTCTATATCTACTTATCCATCGGCTAAAAAAGCGGGAGTGAATGTGTTTCGAAGCAAACTATATTTGGCCTTCTTTTTGTTATTGGCAATTACATTAGTGCAGGCTGGCCTGGCAATTTGGGCCTCCAGTGTTGCCAGTTACCATGTAGAACGCAGCCGTGTTGCGAATCAAATGCTTGCCGAATTTATCACCCTGGGTGCTGATAAGCAGCGGTTAAAAGTGTGGCTTGCGCAATCGTTGTTGGTTAAAGACACAACGGTCGAGCAGCGGGAAAAATATTTGGGACAAATGCAACAAAGCCTGATTAATCTGAATCATTTGTTGCAACACGACCAGCGCTTGTCTGAACATCCGGAAGATTTTTCGGCGATAGGCCAACAGCTAAAATCACTGTCGATTTTAGAAACCAATGTGGCGGCACTTAAGCAGAGCTTGAGAAATAAACAGGTAAAACCTGAGCACGAAGCAGAGATCTGGCGTTTACTTATCCAGACTTTTGATAATCTCGAAGGGCTTGATTTAAAACATTTGATTTCAGATTCAATCGAGTTGCAACGCAAACGTTCGGCCGAGGCTGAAGCAAAAGCAGCCAGCGCATTACAGCGAGTAAAATTATTGGTCATTGCCGTCGCGTTATTTGGCGCTGCCTGCGCAGTCATGCTTGCGCTGGTTTTATCGCGAGCGTTGTATCAACCTATCCAGCAATTATTAACAGGGACCTCGGCGTTATCCAATGGCCAATTGAATTACCGTTTGCCAGAACAGGACCATTCCGAATTCAGTACCCTGGCGCGCAGCTTTAATCAAATGGCGGCGGGATTGGAGCGCGCCCGGCAACAAGAAGAGGATCACACTCGCCGGGTAGAACAGGAAGTGACCGAGCGCACGCGCCAGCTGCAACATGCATTGGAACAATTGCAACAAGCAGAGCAGCAACAACAGCGATTTTTAGCGGATGTTAGTCACGAGTTGCGCACACCGGCTACCGCCATTCGCGGTGAAGCAGAAATCAGTTTGCGCGGCGGCGATAAAACTCCCGATTTTTATAAAGATAGTCTGCTCCGCATTGCCGATACCAGCGCACAACTTTCCCGTCGTATTGATGATTTGCTAATGCTGGTCCGTGGCAGCCAGCAATTGCAGTTGAGGTTCCGTACGGTATCGCTTGCAGATTTATGGCAGCAATTGCAGATGCTGACGCAGCGTTTGTCATCCAGCGAGTCTGTGCGGATTAATTGCAGCGCATTGCCAGCGACCATCAATGCAACATTATGGATTGACCCTGACAAATTTTTTCAAGCGCTCCAAATTATCCTCGATAATGCAATACGTTATTCAAATCCATGCCATCCGATCAATGTGGATGTGCATGTGGGGGAGCAATGCAGAATTTCAGTGAATGATTGCGGAATAGGGATAGCGCCGGAAGATTTACCGTTGGTATTTAACCGTTATTTTCGCACAAGCAATGCGCGCAATCTCCGCCCGGACGGTTTGGGTATAGGTTTGTCATTGTGCGAAACATTAATTCAGGGCTTGCATGGAACTATTGAGTTAGCCAGCGAGCCGCAAAAAGGTACAACAGTTACTGTGACTTTACCCTTGATTGAAGAAGACGATGAATGCAAATCCTGATTGTAGAAGATGAAAAAAAAGTAGCGGATTTTCTCGTCAGGGGATTGCGCGCCGAAGGTTATTTTATTGATTGGATTGCTGATGGCAGTGAAGCGATGGGCGCGTTGATTGAACAAAAACCGGATTTGGTCATACTGGATCGAATGCTACCCAAAATGGATGGTTTACAAATTTGCCGCTTGATTCGTGCACAGCAATTGCCGGTGCGCGTGTTGATGTTATCCGCATTGGCGGAAGTCTCTGATCGGGTTGATGGATTGAGGGCAGGGGCAGATGATTATCTGGTAAAGCCATTTGCTTTTGAGGAACTCCTCGCAAGAATTGAAGCATTATCCAAACGTAATCCATTTACCCATATCGAGCGCAAGTTAATAGTGGGTGAGCTGGAACTGGATCTGGATACCATGCAGGTTAAACGATCTGGCAATTTATTATCGCTTACGGCGAAAGAACTGGCTGTGCTTGAATTGCTAATGTCCAGCCCGCAAAAAGTGTTTAGTCGTGAACGGATATTGGCAACGGTGTGGGGTATTAATGAAGATCCACTGACAAATGTGGTGGACGTTTATATAAGACGCTTGCGCAAAAAAGTAGATGCTCCCTTTAATCAAAACTACATAAAAACATTGCGCGGCATTGGTTATTGTTTATCGGCTGAAATATAAAACTGCATAATGATCGTTAATTCGCTGTGTAAAAAACCGCCCGGACAACGGGCGGTTTTTTATGCGGTCATTCAATCAGGTTTATTCAACCAGTCTCATTGAACCGAATACACTTGCATCCAGATAACCCTGGTTATTTTTATGTCCCTGGGTATCTACAGAGCCCATCATGCTTTCGCGTTGCTGGCTGCCGTCGTTATCGATGTAGCTGGCGGAGAATCCCATCAGTTTGCCAGCCGTTAACTTGAGCGGTGTATTGGCTTGCGAGTCGGAATAATTCTCGCCGTAAATACGCACGCGCATTTCCCATACGTGTTTATCGCCCATGCTGACCAAACGCACATCGATGTGATCGTTCAGCAATTTTGGACCGGAGGTGGTGTAGTCCACTACGTCACCATAAGTGCTGACGTGATAAGCCCAGGCACTGGTATTGTATTGATGTTGACCACCATTTTTATTTTCGTCGATAAACAATTCTACGGTGTCATCTTCCCAATAATTGCTCAGTGGATCGCGGGTGCGATCGTAGATGCGGTCATCGGTAACATCGAATAACAAGTAGAGATAATTTTCATCCCACAGCGCTTTGTATTGGCCGGTGTAATCCGCCGCGCTTGGGTTGGATTGCGTACCGAGCCAGAATACATTGATCGGCGCCCAGCTTGCTTGTTCCCATACTGCATCAACGGTGCCATCAATTACCGGTGCGACTTGCGCTTTGCGCGCGGTATAAAGATTGCGGTCAGCAATGCTTGAACTCGACGATGATCTTGCTATTGATGAAGAACTTCTTGAAGAAGAAACAACAATCACTGAGCTTGATGAGCGGCTTGATGAAATAATTGAAGAAGAGCTGGATGATCGGCTGCTACTCAGCACGCTACTCAATTGCGAAACATTTGAGCGTGCGCTGGACGACGAACGTGAGCTGCTAATTACGCCGGTGTGGGCACGTTTGATAGAGAAAACGTAATCCCATAATTGCGGATTCAGATAGCCACGCATCCACACAGTGTGCAGCAAATCATTACCGTTTGGTGGATCACCCGGATCAAGTTCCTGCGTGTTGCCACGTGGGAATTTGTTCATGGTGGCACAACCACCCGCAGTGCGAATGGCATTCACGGTGTTTTCGGTATCGTTCACAGAATTATTTTCATCACCATCACCTTGCTGCGGCCAAATAACCACTTTGGAATTGGCAACCGCTTGCGCATGGTTGCTGCTTACCGGATGGCCAGACATTGGAACTGCCGCGGCAATTAAATCCGGACGACGCGCCGCCAATTCCCATGAACCGCCACCACCCATGGAAATACCGGTGACGTAAATACGGTCGCGATCAATTTGATAGGTTGCCGCTAAGTGCTCGATCAAATCGGTGAGTGCTTTACCGTAACGTGAAGGGCTACCGCTGATTGAAAACGGCGCACCGCCACCGGAGGACCATTCATTGCTGTAGAACTCGCAATTACATTGCGGTGCAACAATGTAAGTGGGTTTGTTAGCCAGATTTTGCGGTGTCAGCAATGAATTGCTGGACGCAAAAAATGGCAACGCATGGCGCGAACTTAAATGCTCTTCGTTGCTGCCGCGCTCACCACCACCGTGCAAATAAATTACTAGCGGATATTTTGCTTGTGGATTCGCTGCGGCTTGCGCGGGTTGATGCAAGTTGTACGGCAATGGAATAACACCATTGTTAAATACCGGCATTTTCACCATCAAATCGCGATAATTTTTTACCACTTTTTGATTTTCATCATTGGTGTTGTACGGCGCCCATGAACCAAATTGCGTAGTCGGTGGTGCCGCCGGGCAATCAGTGCGCACTACATCCGGTACAGAACTGCTGGATGATGAAATCGCAATGCTTGAAGAGCTGCTGATTGCAGAAGAGCTAATGATTGATGAGCTGGATGAAGACCGGCTGGAGCTAATCACCGAGCTTGAGCTTCTAATTGAACTGGATGCAATTGAGCTCGACGGAATAGAGCTCGAAATCGCCGAGCTTGATGGCACGATCACCAAAGAACTACTGGAACTGGATACAAGGCTTGATGACGCACTTGAAGAGGATTCTTCCAGCGCCGGGTACGCATTTCTTACCAGCAATTTGAAACCTTCCGCGAACCAGCGGCCAGCAACCGGCGCATTTGCCAATGCACCAGTACCGAGGTTGGTATTATTGCCTTCGTTGAAGGTATAGGTTGGATCACACATGCGATCAAAACCTTTTGCAGGATCAAGCGGATCGTAAGACAACTCCAGTGATGCCGCACCGTCGGACTCGCCCGGTGGTTTCACCCACACGTACGCATCAATACCCGGTGCCGGAGTAGCACGTGGACGCTCGCCAATGCCGCCGGGTTGGTTGCACCAGTTACCACGATGCAAGCGACGGTCAACGCGTGAATCGTTCACAAACGTATCGAGCACCGTGCTGGTCGATTGCGCAGTTGGACGACCTGCACCGCCCCAGCCATTGCGCGAGGTATCAATCAACATACCGATGCTTTGCGGGAAACCGGCCGCGATCATTTTGGTGCGCCACGCTTGAACGAAAGAGACTTCACTGAATTGCGGGTTCCATTCATAGAATTTCGCTTGACGCACTTGCGTGCCGCCACCGCTGCCCGGTAATGGGCTGCTTGCTAATGAATCCAGGAAGGGTTCGTAAATCGGCGTATAACCGGATGTATTGGAAACAAAACCGGCAATCGAACCAACACCGGCGGTGGTGCCTTTAATGGCATTACCAATTAAAGTCACTGCCTTGCTGAAATTATCATCCCAACCTAACCAGCCTGAATGGCCGATATCGACGTAGCTGTACACGTTTGGAATCGGTGCAAACTTGTTGAGTGTGTATTGGGTGTTGGCGACATAACCGTGAGTTGCATCGGTTGCCAATTGGCACTCGGGATCATTCAGATTGGTAACGAGGTTGGGCAATGAATCCGGTTCAATGATCGCAATAATACGCAGTCTGCTGTATTTGCTATCGGAGAAAATTGCCGCAAGTGCATCAACATATTCGGTGCGATAACGCACGGTACCGTTAGGACCTTGTGCGAGTTCACCATTCGACGCCAGCGCATGGCAGTCGCGGTTAGGTAAATCGTAAACCACCACCTGGATCAGGTTCGCTCCTTGTTCCAATGCTGCATCAAGGTGATCGCGCAAGCCGAAACCTTCTGCCGGATCTATCGCGCCGATGCGATCCATCCATACCGCGGTATTAAAGCGTGCAACTTTATCGCCGCCGACTTCTGCACGGGCTTTTGCTGACCAGATCGGGTCGACATACCAGCGTGCGCCGTTGAAGGGATTATCAATCGGTTGGGTGTCGGTAGGGATTGAGCTTGAAGAGCTCGATGAGCTGCTCGGGCGTAAACTCGAACTACTGGAGCTGCTGGAAGACAGAACCGAGCTGGAACTTTTTGATGATGCCCTCGGGCACAAGCCTGGGCCAAGCAGTTGGCAATATTCATCGCTCCAGGTTTCGTACGGGCAATCTGGCCAGCTATTGCCTTGCGGGCAACTTAATGCGGAGCGGCTTACAGAACTGCTGCTGGAGGGGCGCACAGAGCTGGAGCTGCTGGCATAACTTGAAAAGTTCCTATCGCAAGTTGGAGGGCCAACTAACGCACAATAGGCATCGCTCCAGGTATTGGGTGGACAATCGGGCCAGCTGTTGCCCTGTGGACAAAGCAACGGCGTGCTGCTTATTGAACTGCTTGTTGAAATGCGGCTGCTTGAGCTGCTAGGTATTATTGAACTGGATGAAATACTGCTCGGGCGAATAGAACTACTACTGACAACACTGCTACTGGCCGGGCTGCTTGAGGTAACGCCGCTGCAAACTGCGCCGGTAACAACAGGGCGTTGCGCGGGGCTATTGGCCACACCTTTGTTTCCTTGCACACCGAATTCCACGGTGTTACCGGGGTTAATGCGATCATTCCAGCCTACACCGGTAGCGGTAAATGGATTGTTACCGGAAATAGTCGCGTTCCAGCCACCGGTGCGCGTTGTGCCATCGGTGTAACGCCAGTTAACCGACCAGCCATTAATTGCTGTACTTGTGTCGTTGGTAATGCGCACGGCGGCTACAAAACCGTTACCCCATTCATTTTGAATTACATATTCGCAACGCGCCGCATGGCTGGCTGCGGAATGTAATGCAAACATTCCTATTAGCATTGCAGCGGATCGCCGCAACAAACGATTTGAGATTTTCATTATTCCCTCGATAAGAATAAAAGATGAGTCATTCAAGAGCTGGTTATTGTGGGAGGAGCATAGCGATATCTATGCAGCGCGAATTATCGGCATCTGCGTAAAAAAAAAGCGGTAATAGATCAAGCTAATGAAAAACAGCAGCAATAAAATTCATTAAAAGTTTTATAAAAAATTTGATTATCATTTTTTATAGCAACGCCAATCATTAATTGATGAGTACCAACATTTTGTACCAAAAAATAACATTACTTTTCACTGGCTAACAAATGTTGGAAATGCAAAATATCGGTTGTTTTTGCACATTATTTTTTGTGGATAAAACTCCGTTTAAGTATTGAATTTCGGCGCCACATTAAAAGCTTGGAAAAAATCAGGTGCGGGTAACTTTTTTCATCTTTGGGTACTATCGATTAACATCCTTTTGTAGCCATAGATTTAACGCCCAATTAATGCATAAATTGTGTATTGGTCTACACTGTGAACGAGATAAGCCTTATTATTTTTTATAGTTAAAAAAACCAGGGCTCATCGATAACTATAAAGACTGATAACTACAAAGGTTCATTAGAGGAAATAGTTTATAAGACTACCAGGATATCCAATAAAAAAAGGTGAAGTAGTATGAATAACTTTCAGATTGCATTGGCGGAATCAAAATTAAAGATAATCCTTGAAGCGCTCACCGAGCTGGAATCACGCAAAAAATCTATCTGCGAAACATCCAGTAATGAAGATGAGAAAGCTGATGTCGGCAACGAGCTGACCGAGCTGCGCCTGCTATTAAAACCCCTTAGAGAAAGGGCCATTAGAGAATATGGCTACAAGATAATAAATTTCTCGCGCGCACTTACATAGCATAGTTTATTTGCAAAAAAGCCGGTGTAATTGCCGTTGTTGCTGTTCTCTATCTTTTGCTTACCCGGAATTTGTGGGCGAGCGCTACTCCATATTTTAAAATTTTCCGGCTGATCTGAAACTAAAACACCACCATTCTGGTCGATTGTTAATACACATCCCGGAGAAACATATATATGTCATTGGCTTTTTCCGAGCAGGATAGAAAAGAACTGCAAGTTGCAAAAAATCTTTTGGAAAATCCTGGTGTTGCGGCAAAGATAACTAATTTTATTGGTTCCCCGATAGAAAAAGGCTTGGCTTTATTGCCGGAGAACTGGAATAAAAATATTGGTGAGGTTACGCAAAAGGCCTTACTAAAAGCCTCCGAAGCCGCCATTTTCACAATGAAAGATATTCCCGGCGAAGCATCATCCAACATTTGGCATAAGCTTGGCGTTGCGGTGAGCGGCGGTGTAGGCGGTTTTTTTGGCATTGCAGCCCTATCAATTGAATTACCGGTATCCACCTCGATAATGTTGCGTTCAATTGCTGATGTCGCGCGGAGCGAGGGTGAATCTATCTCGGCGATAGAAACCAAACTGGCTTGCCTGGAAGTCTTTGCATTTGGCGGTAACAGCAAATCTGATGATGGTTCAGATAGTGGTTATTATGCGGTGAGAGCAACATTGGCGAGATCTGTTGCTGCAGCGTCGGAATTCGTCGTGAACAACACATTAACCAGCGAGGGGGCGCCGTTATTAATCAAATTCATCGCCACTATCGCACAACGATTTGGAATTCAGGTAACAGAAAAGGCCGCCGCCCAAGCTGTACCGGCAATTGGTGCTGCCGGAGGAGCAATAATCAATACGATATTTATTGATCACTTTCAGGATATGGCAAGAGGGCATTTTATCGTAAGAAAACTGGAGCGCAAATACGGTAAGGAGCTGGTAGAGCGTGTGTATCTATCACTGCCTAAACTGGGATGATTTATCCACTGTAAGAAGTTTAAATGCGCTCTTTTAAGCTGTACTGCTTTCTGTTTTTTTAATATTGATTGGCTTCTGTTAAATCTGGCAAGCAACATTCATCAGCGTTTTTCATCGTTAGCGAAAATCAATGCGATTCAAACACTGCCTTAGCAAAAAAAACCGCCCATTCAGGGCGGTTATCAAAAGCGTGAATTAAAGTTATTCAACAAGTTTCAATGATCCAAATACACTCGCATCAATATACCCCTGATTGTTTTTATGCCCGGCAGTGTCCACAGATCCCATCATACTTTCACGTTGCTGGCCGCCGTCATTGTCGATGTAACTCGCAGAGAACCCCAGCTCTTTTCCGGCAGTGAGTGTGAGTGGTGTATTGGCTTGTGAATCGGAATAATCTTCACCGTAAATACGCACGCGCATTTCCCACACATGTTTATCCCCTAAGCTTACTAACCGCACATCAATGTGGTCATTCAATAATTTCGGCCCCGAGGTGGTGTAATCCACAATGTCACCGTACGTACTGATGTGATAGGCCCAGGCTGAAGTATTGTATTGGTGCTGGCCACCGTTTTTATTTTCGTCGATAAAAATTTCCACGGTGTCATCTTCCCAGTAAGCATCCAATGCGGAGCGCGTATTGTCGTAGAGGCGGTCGTCGGTAATATCAAATAACAAGTAGAGATAATTTTCATCCCATAATGCTTTGTATTGACCGCTGTAATCCTGCGCATCCGGATTGGCTTGCGTGCCCAGCCAGAAAACATTTATCGGTGTCCAGGGCGCCTGGTCCCACACTGAATCGATAGTCCCGTCAATTTCCGGTGCAGTTTGCGCTTTGGGCGCGATGTAAGTATTGGGTTCTGCGCTAACAGAGCTTGACGAACTGGATGAGCTGGATGCTGATGATTCCACTGAGCTTGATGAACTGCTTGCAGTTTCGCCAACAATAATGTCCACCGTTTTTGTAGCGGCAATGTCAGGACCATATGCCGTTAATGTGACGGTGTAAGTGCCAGGTTCGTTGTAGGTGTGTGAGCTGATGAGGCCGGATGCATTACTGTTATCACCAAAATCCCACGCAAGATAAACCGCGTCGCTCGATTCGCGCCCATCAACATAAACGGTATTATCCTGCAGTCGCCAATTAAATTCGGCGACCGTTATTTTGGGTTCGAACACACCGCAAGGCTGATTAAAAGTAGCTTGTTGTGTATCCGCCAGTTCGCCATCAAAAACTGTCAGCGTAACCGTGCGTGCTGTAGCAATTGATGTTGCCGATTCGCAATCGTTAAAAACTTGCGTGCTATCACCGGGCGCATCGCCATTTCCAAAATCCCACAAAAAAGACAGCGAATCGCCATCAACATCGAACGATGTTGAACCGAACGCGACAATGTTCAAACCGCTACGCGCAACGCTCAATCGTGCAATCGGCGCGTTATTTTCGGTAGCCGTTTGCGCTTCAATAATTTCACTGGTGCTGGTGGAATTTATCCCATCAGAAACCGTGAGCGTTACTGTGTAATTGCCGCTGGCCGCATAGGTGTGCCACGCCTCGGGATACTGGATAGTGCTGCCATCACCGAAATCAATCACGTAAGTGAGGTTATCGTTTTCTGCATCGGTCGACGCGCGACCATTTACGTGAATGGTCGAACCGGTTGCGGTTATCGCCACATTTGCAATAGGCGGTTCATTCGCATTGCTCGATGAACTTTGTTCAGATGAAGATACAGAGCTTTCTACCGAACTTGAACTTTCTACCGAGCTGGAGCTTTCCACCGAACTGGATATATCAACACTTGAAGCTACAGAGCTTGAAGTTTCAACACTCGATTCTTCCGAGCTTGATTCTGAACTCACCACAACCGAACTACTAGATTCAGCTTCCACACTTGATGATGAGCTGGAAGAACTTGAAGGCGGAACATCATCCAATGCCGGATACGCATTTTGTACCAGCAACTGGAATGCTTCGGGGAACCAGCGGCCAGCAACCGGAGCATTGGCTAATGAACCAGTTGCAACACTGCCATTATTTCCTTCACTGCGCGTGTAAGTCGGATCGCACATGCGATCAAAACCTTTGGCGGGATCGAGCGGATCAAAAGACAATTCCAGCGATGAAGCGCCATCCGATTCACCCGGCGGTTTCACCCACACATACGCATCAATGCCCGGTGCCGGAGTTGCTTGCGGACGCTCGCCGATTCCACCCGGTTGGTTACACCAGTTACCGCGATGGTGGCGGCGATCTACACGCGACTCATCAATAAAGGTATCCAGCACTGTGCTTGTCGATTGCGCCGTCGGACGATTCGCGCCGCCCCAGCCATTGCGTGAAGTATCCACCAGCATACCGATGCTGCTTGGGAAACCCGCAGCAATCATGCGCGTGCGCCAGGCTTGCACAAAGGCGACTTCACTGAAATACGGATTCCATTCATAGAACTTCGCTTGACGTACTTGCGTGCCGCCACCGCTGCCGGGGAACGCACTGTTCGCGAGTGAATCCAGGAATGGTTCATGAACCGGTGTGTAGCCCGCGGTGTTGGAAACAAAACCGGCGATAGAACGCACACCGTTAGTTGTTCCTTTAATCGCATCGCCAATTAATGTAATAGCCTTGCCGAAATTATCGTCCCAACCCAGCCAACCGGAATGACCGATATCGACGTAGCTGTACACATTGGGAATTTGCGACAATTTATTTAATGTGTAACGCGTGTTCGCAACATAACCATCGGTTGCATCGGTGGCCAATTGGCAATCGGCATCGCTCAAATTGGTGACGAGGTTGGGCAACGAATCCGGTTCAATAATCGCAACGATACGCAAATTCCGATATTTACTATCGGAAAAAATTTCCGCGATCACATCAATATATTCAGTGCGATAACGCAGCGTGCCTTCAGGTCCTTGCGTTAATTCACCGTTTGATGCGAGCGCATGGCAATCGCGATTGGGTAAGTCGTAAACCACAATCTGGATTAAATTAGCGTTTTGTTGCAGCGCTGCATCAAGGTGATCGCGCAAACCAAAACCATCGGCGGGATCAATCGCACCAATGCGATCCATCCACACCGCCGTATTAAAACGCGCAACTTTATCGCCACCAATTTCTGCACGCGCTTTACCGGACCACACCGGGTCTACGTACCAACGCGCGCCGACGAATGGATTATCCAATGGGTGATCGTCGATTGGGTCGTCGGAGCTGAAACTGCTCGAACTGCTTGACGATAACGCAATACTGGATGGAGCGGAACTTGACGGTACTGAGCTGATAACAGGTTCCGAGCTTGAAGTTTCCGAACTGGATTGCGCTGAACTTGATGGCTCGGAACTCACCACAACTGAACTGCTCGATTCCGCTTCCACGCTTGATGATGAGCTGGAAGAACTCGAAGGCGGAACATCATCCAGTGCCGGATACGCATTTTGCACCAGCAACTGGAATGCTTCGGGGAACCAGCGGCCAGCAACCGGAGCATTGGCTAATGAACCAGTTGCAACATTGCCATTATTCCCTTCGCTGCGCGTGTAAGTTGGGTCGCACATGCGATCAAACCCTTTGGCCGGATCGAGTGGATCAAAAGACAATTCCAGCGATGAAGCGCCATCTGATTCACCCGGCGGTTTCACCCACACATATGCATCAATACCCGGTGCCGGAGTTGCTTGCGGACGCTCGCCGATTCCACCCGGTTGGTTACACCAGTTACCGCGATGGTGGCGGCGATCTACGCGCGACTGATCAATAAATGTATCCAGTACTGTGCTTGTCGATTGCGCCGTCGGACGGTTTGCTCCTCCCCAGCCATTGCGTGAAGTATCCACCAGCATACCGATGCTGCTTGGGAAACCCGCAGCGATCATGCGTGTGCGCCACGCCTGCACAAAGGCGACTTCACTGAAATACGGATTCCATTCATAAAATTTCGCTTGACGAACTTGCGTGCCGCCACCGCTACCGGGGAACGCACTGTTCGCGAGTGAATCTAGGAATGGTTCGTGAACCGGTGTGTAGCCCGCGGTGTTGGAAACAAAACCGGCGATAGAACGCACACCGTTAGTGGTTCCTTTAATCGCATCGCCAATTAATGTAATAGCCTTGCCGAAATTATCGTCCCAACCCAGCCAACCGGAATGACCGATATCAACGTAGCTGTACACATTGGGAATTTGCGACAATTTATTTAATGTGTAACGCGTGTTCGCAACATAACCATCGGTTGCATCGGTTGCCAATTGGCAATCGGCATCGCTCAAATTGGTGACGAGGTTTGGCAACGAATCCGGTTCAATAATCGCAACGATACGCAAATTCCGGTATTTGCTGTCAGAAAAAATTTCCGCAATCACATCAATATATTCGGTGCGATAACGGAGCGTGCCTTCAGGTCCTTGCGTTAATTCACCATTCGATGCGAGCGCGTGGCAATCGCGATTGGGTAAGTCGTAAACCACAATCTGGATTAAATTAGCGTTCTGTTGCAACGCCGCATCGAGGTGATCACGCAAACCAAAACCATCGGCGGGGTCAATTGCGCCGATACGATCCATCCACACCGCCGTATTAAAACGCGCAACTTTATCGCCACCAATTTCTGCACGTGCTTTACCGGACCACACCGGGTCTACATACCAGCGTGCACCGACGAATGGATTATCCAATGGGTGATCGTCAATTGCGCCGTCGGAGCTGATGCTGCTGGCAATACTTGATGATGACGGAACTGATGAGCTTGAGGATTCAATTGCAATTGAAGATTCACTATTTGAACTGCTGGAAATAATCAGTTCTGACGAACTGCTGCTCGATTCAATTGAACTATTTGATTCAACGGAACTTGATTCAACGGAACTGGAATCTACCGAGCTGCTTGTTTCAATCGAACTTTCAACACTGCTACTCTCACTTGATGTTGAATTGCTGCATATAGCGCCGGTCACCGTCGGGCGCTGTGCAGGGCTACCAGCGGTTCCCTTATTTCCTTGCACACCAAATTCAATCGTTTGCCCCGGATTAATCCGGTCATTCCAACCGACTCCTGTCGCAGTGTAAGGATTACTCCCGGAAATATTGGCATTCCAACCACCGGTGCGTGTCGTGCTATCGGTGTAACTCCAGCTTACAGACCAGCCATTAATTGCTGTGCTGGCGTCATTGGTTATGCGCACGGCGGCGACAAAACCGTTACCCCATTCATTCTGGATAACATAGTCGCAACGGGCTGCATGGCTGGATACAGAATGTAATGCCAGCATTCCTATAAGTGTGGCGGCAGAGCGCCGTAGAAAAATAGATGAGATTTTCATTATTCCCTCGATAAAAAAATTGAGTCAATCGGAGCTGCAATTTCGCAAAAATGCATCGTGAGATATATGCGGAGCCGGATTATCAACGTCGAGGAAAAATAAAAAATGGTATTAGATCAAGTTAATGGAAATGTGAAAAAAATAAATTGCATCTAAATAATTAAAAAAATGATTATTAATTTTCTCTACCAAAAATTTATCAATAAATATGGTTGATTGGTGTTTTTAATCAATGCCAATCATTTTGTTTCAATAACTAACAGTAAATTTAGGCGAAAATAATAATGCAATTTTTTGAAGATAGATTACCAGTGAGTGCATCTTGAGTTGAAATAAAACAGCAACAGCAGTGGCCTTCTTTTTATAGGTGGAATTTTTTTAATAATTTCGGTTCGCCCGAAAGTCGACTTCGATAGTTACCAAACCAGTAAGTAATGTTATCTGAGTATGCAGGCACACGCTGAACGCCGCACGGAAAAATGCGCAAGAATATTAAGAAAAAAGTAAAGATGATTGCGTATGCGCAGGAGACGTTTGGAAACAGAGCTAACTATTAGGTTGCGAATAGCCTCAACCAAGTCAGATTTTAGATTCGCGGATAGCGATAAGCGGGCGCTGTTCAATAGCGCTCAACAATTAGTAAATTATTTTAAAAATATATAAAAAATATCTTCGTTATTAGAAAGTCAGCTTTTCTTGCTAGTAGTGGATTATCAGGTAAATGCTGAATTAATTTTCAATCAAACCATAAACTCTTCTGTAAGATAGTGATTCGGTCTACGGTTACTTCTAAGGAAATTGGCACTGCGGCGACTTGCATCTCCTGCGTCATCCCCATCGCGTTTGAAATGTTTTCCGTTTCTACCAAAAAGCTTTGCCGATCTGGATTTACCTTGCGATTTTTCTCTTTGTGTTCTGGACATGACTTACATCTCAATCTCTGTGATTATGATTTTTTGAATATTGCAATAACGGGGCCAGTTATCTTTTGGGTTGTAGGCGCATGATTTTATTGGGAAAAATATGCGTGGGAAAAGCTCTTGCTTAATCGTTTGAATTATTTGCAGGATTGGGAGCCATTACCTGGAAAGTTTTACATTTCTTATGTGGTTATGCATTTTTGTTTATTAGCCAATGCCATTTTTATCTATGTCTGGCAGTGCTCACTTCCACGTTAAGTTTTGTTTATTGCTTTTTTTGACGCCTGAATTTTAATAGGTGATGGTGATAAGTTCTTGCCAAGCGTATATGGTTGAATGGCATCTTTTTTGTATATCTTTTTTCTATAAATAAACATTCAGCGGCTTAAAAACGGGAACTTTATTATGAATGCAAAGAAATTATTCTTCTCTGCTTGTTCGGGTCTAATGCTGGCGCTTCCATTAAGTGCACAGGCGGTCATCGTTGATGGTACATTTAAAGCAACGGTGATTGGTTCCGAGGCAACGGAAAACCTGTGGGGTGATATTTACGGTGATACGATATCGGGAACATTTTCTTACAAAACAGATACGTTTGACTCAAGCCTTGCCGACAACGAAAGCCACACCAGATATTTCAACGGTCGTAACAATTTTGTTTACCTGACTTTTAATATCGCCGGGCAAATTTTCGATATTTCCCGTGATTACGCCCAATCACTTGAGCTCGAGACGTCAACCGATGTAGTGGAACTGCGTGATGGCAATTTCGGAACACCGGGCAATAAACACGATTATTTTCACTTATTGGATATCGTTTATCTTGGTTCGGAAAACACGGGGTATGTGCACACCATGGGCGAAATCCATTTCTTCGATAACGTTGCGAATGTAATTAATGGCACAGGTCTTGAGCAAGAGTTCAAATGGGTGAGTACTGGTACCAACGACTCTGGCGGTTATGGTACGTTTCAGTACACCAGAGGCGTGAATGCGTCCTATGCGGCAGCTTATGTTTCTTTGGATATTACAGAAGTCACCGCATCAATACGCAGGGCGGTGCCAGAGCCTGCGCCTTTATTATTGCTAGGTACTACACTATTGGGATTTGCGGTGCGCTCACGTAAAAATTTCCTGAAATCGAATAAATAAAACTCTCTGCGCAGATAACGTTGTTCTCTGCGCAGAATTTTTAATAGATTATTTACCTCCAAAAAAATAATTTTTTTACAGGATTAATCGATTGGCTTACCAAACTCTTCAATCACCTGGGTTAACGGAACATGACCGTGGAACGCCCCTGAACCTTCTGGTGTCTCCCCTCGTTCAATTGCAGTAGCAAATTGCACTGCCGGAGTTGTTTCAAGCGTACGCCGTAATTTTTCAATTTTTGGCCACCTCGAAGAGTTTTCTACCTCGTGGAAATCAAGCCACCGCGCCACACCGATAAAAACAGCATCGGCAAGTGATGGTTTGTTACCAATAAGAAATTCAGTAGTCCCAATTTGCTCTTCAAGGCGATCGTGACGTTCGATCACGCTTTCGCGTCCATACTTGCGCAAAATTTCCAGCGTAAGTGGATCAGGTGATTCCATTTCAAGTGCTGTCCATAGAGGGCTAAATGCGCCGGTAAAGCCAGTGTTGAGGAATGCCATTATTTGATGCATTCGATCAGCATCATAAGTTATTGGAGAAAAACTTATGCGGCGTTCTTTATCGCGTGCTTCTAACCATAATGCGATAGCCATAGTCTCGGTTAACAGCTGCCCCTCATCTGTTATCAACGCTGGCGTTTCCAGTCGGCGGTTAATGCGTGCGTACGCATTATTTTTCATTTCAGATAACATGTCTACGCGGCATAACATATAAGGTTGACCTAACCATTCCAGTGCAGACACAAGGCCCATCGAACTACCCAGTGGATGGCCGTATACTAATATTGGTTTCATTTTTTTCTCCACAATTAAGTAAAGGATGTTACATAGCGAAGCTTGACGTTACGCTGCTCACGGGCAGCTGTAAATTACGCACATTTTTGTAACCATGATATTTGGAAAAGTTGTATGAAAAATACAGTCTCGTTTTGTCCGATTGAAGAAGCAATGCTGGTACTCAGTGGGCGTTGGCCCGCACTGCTACTTTATTATCTAAAAGATGGTGCCAAACGCTTTAGTGATTTGCAGCGCGACAACCCGAGCGTTTCGCACCGTATTCTCACATTGGAATTGCGAAAGCTTGAGCACGCGGGAATTGTGTTGCGCACGCCTTATGAGGGGTATCCGTTGCGTGTTGATTATTCCCTGACCCCATTCGGATTAAAATTGATTCCATTGATTGATGCGATAGGTGATTGGTGGGAAGAGGGAATGAAATCGTTAGAGAAAGACATTAGCGATGGTGAGGGAGAGCTATCCAGGAAAAGTAGTTTGTGAGACACTTTTGGCGCGGTGTTTGTCCCACAATTTAATTCACGAACTACTTGGAAAAAGGATCTGTTTATGATTTCAAAAGTAAAATTATCAACTGGATTATTATTGGTTGCATTAACTCAATCTCATGCCTATGCAGACATCTCCGTGAACGGCTTGCCACTTAACGGTCTTCAGCTAAATGGCTTGGAACTTAATGGTCTACCACTGAATGGATTGAACATTAATGGTCTGCCACTCAATGGATTGAACTATAACGGCGCCAGGCTAAATGGTCTGGACCTGAATGGTATGAAAACGCTTAATAACGTTGAAACAAGCGTGGAAAGCGTTACAGTAAATCCATTGGTTAGCCTGGCTGACGAATCCTTGGCTAAATAATTTTATGATGTTTATAATTTGTCGCCAGCTCTCAAAAGCTGGCGTTTTTTTTCTTGTTTTTATTGCTTCAATCGCGGCTGCCACAGAGCATCCGTTGCGAAATGAATCACTGGCGCAAACCGAACAAGGGCGGCAATTGCTTAAATATCTGGTTAGTTGCGCATTGCCGGAAACGGATGGTGTATTTGTTGTTGTCGACGGGAAAAGGTATGTCTTCCCCGGAAACCTGGGTTGGGTTCCTGACTGGATTGATCGTCCAATGACTGTCGCAGAGAAGCGCAGAATGTCTGCATGTATCGCTGCACATACCAACTTTTTTGGAAAAACAGTGCGGATTTCAGTGCGTAGTGATAATCCGGCGGCACCGAAAGGTTTTCAAACAACGGCTGCTGAGCGCAAGAATTATTCTTTTTTTGAAGCCGGATTTTTTGGCAACCTTTTTGTATCAAATCCGGTAAGTTATGTGTGTTTGGGGAATGATTTTGCAGAACGTGAAAAGCATTTGGAGAATTTGTATCGTGTTTGCTCTCTTGAGCATAAAAATGTAACAGGATTTAGTCGCTGTAACTTTAAAATTGTCGGGCTTTGTAAGGATAAGCCTTTTGTACAGGATGGCGTTGATTATTCCCGTGAAATTTTAAAGGTGTACTTGCCGGCTCCATCACGAAGTAACGCAAAATAACTTTTACTATCCAGATGGCGGATTCCGTTAGATATAAATAATTATTTTTTTTCTATGAAAAAACTAGCAGAAATAATGCAATCCGATCATCCGAGAATGAATTTGTTATTCACAGTTTCTGCCCTGGATTTGCCGGATTGCTATATTGCTGCTGGCTTTATACGCAATATGGTATGGGATTATTTGCACGGTTTTTCATGCACACCCTTGAGCGATGTTGATGTTATCTACTTTTCCCAAGCAGTTGTAAATGAGCAGGTTATACTTGCGCGATTATCAAAAGCTCATCCGGACATTAATTGGCAGGTAAAAAATCAAGCTTATATGCATATCCGAAATGGCGACCAGCCTTATTTGAACAGCGTTCATGCGATGGAATATTGGCCGGAAATTGAAACGGCAATCGGTGTTCGATTGAGTCGGCAGGGTGAATTGGTTTTCGTATCTCCATTTGATCTTTCTACTATATTTGACGGCTTTATTACCCATAATAAAAAGCGAAGCCAATCGATATTCATAAAACGGATTGAGCAAAAGCAGTGGTTGAAAATTTGGCCAAAGCTAGAGGTTAAATTTTAAAATTTAGCTGCGGATTGATATATAGCAACGGAAACGGAAGGTGACGATAGATCTACTCCTTTGCATAAAATCAGGTATGTAATTTTTTCGAAAGTAATTATGTGGCTAAATATAAATACAAAATGTACTTATCTTCCTGATGGCATTTAAGCTCCCAAAAGAATGACCCCTGAATAACGGGATGCGTTTGCATAAAACTTTATCGCCAATCCTGATGTCGGAGTCAATGTACTTTGTCAATCGACTTCACTGAGGATTTTTATAATGAGTAATGTCGAAGCTATCCGTTTAATTAGACACATTGCCCTTGGAATCATGATGTCAATTGCAGCGATAGATGTAGTTGCGCAAAGCAGCAGTTCTTCATCATCATTCGCCGGTTATGGCATCAGTCCGGTATTGCCAAAGCCGGAGAAAAAAATTCTTCCAACAGTAAATGTTGCACCCGCTAAGGGCTGGCCAGAAAACGCCCGGCCAACCCCGACAGCAGGGACAAGCGTAAATATTTTTGCGAAGGATTTGCAGCATCCGCGGTGGTTATATTTGTTACCCAATGGTGACGTTCTTGTTGCTGAAACCAATGCACCGCCACGGCCGGAAGATAACAAAGGCTTACGCGGCTGGTTTACGGGGTTGTTTATGAAGAAAGCCGGTTCAACAGGTGAAAGTGCCAATCGTATTACCTTGTTGCGTGATACGGATAATGACGGCATTGCTGATTTTCGTTCGTCATTACTGGAAGGGTTGAACTCTCCTTTCGGCATTGCATTGGTGAGTGATGACGTGGCTGGCAGAAATGATTTGTATGTCGCCAATACCGATGCGATTGTGCATTTTGAATATAATTCAGGTGATACGAAAATAAATACACCAGGAACCCGCTTGGTGGATTTGCCTGCGGGTCCGATTAATCATCATTGGACTAAAAATATTATTGCAAGTATTGATGGCAAAACGTTATACGCAACAGTGGGCTCCAATAGTAATGTTGGCGAAGCGGGGATGGCTGCGGAGGAAGACCGTGCAGCAATATTGGCAATTGATATTCGCACTGGCAAGCACGAAATTTTTGCTTCCGGATTGCGTAATCCCAATGGCCTTGCATGGCATCCGCACACTGGAGAACTATGGACCGTGGTAAATGAACGCGATGAATTAGGTAATGATCTGGTGCCTGACTATTTAACGTCGGTTAAACAGGGTGGATTTTACGGCTGGCCCTATAGTTATTTTGGGCAGCATGTTGATGAAAGAGTCAAACCACAACAACCGGAATTGGTGCGGCGTGCCATTGTGCCGGATTATGCATTAGGTGCGCATACGGCATCATTGGGGTTAGCGTGGTCTGCAGGTAACAGTTTGCCGCCGCAGTTCGCGCAGGGAATGTTTATCGGCCAACACGGTTCATGGAACCGTAAACCCCATAGTGGTTATAAAGTGATTTTTATTCCTTTCGAAAACGGTAAGCCTTCCGATGTGCCGCCTGTGGATGTTCTCAGTGGTTTTTTAAGTGAAGATGGCGATGCATATGGTCGCCCGGTTGGTGTCATTCTGGACAGCAAAGGCGCCTTGCTTGTTGCTGATGATGTTGGCAATGTTATTTGGCGAGTAAGCTCCGTGTCACCTTGATTGCTAATTATTTTTAATGGGTTTACTGAAACGAAATTTTTATACATTGAAAGCCGACAAAAGTCGGCTTTTATTTTTATAAGGCTTTATTTCTATCGCATTGAAATTTTTTCAAAAACGTAGAGTTTAATATCGAAAAAATAAATTTATTTGCAGTAGTCGCCCCTAATGCCATATTAAATTTATAAATGTCGTATGCGGGTTATTTTTGATGAACTAACAGATTTCCATTTGGTCATGATTATGTGACTTAAAAATCGCGTATTAATCAGGCGTGTATGTTTGATTGTTTTTGAACTTTGAGCATCACAGCTTGAAACATAAACTGATAAATAGGAAAGGTGTTCTTATGAGCTATGAAACCCGTGATACTTATGGCATTTATAAAACCAATCTTGTTCGCGATGATAGTGCAGGTCCCGGACCGCGCTTGATGGGCGCGGATACCTTGATTGGGAACGATGTTTACAACCGCGCAGAAGAAGATCTTGGTGATATCAAGGAAATTATGCTTGATGTGGCTAGCGGTACTATTTCTTACGCTGTGTTGTCTTTTGGTTCATTCCTTGGCTTTGGCGAGAAATTATTTGCGGTGCCCTGGAGTGCATTGACGCTTGATACTATTAACAAGCGTTTCATTCTGGATATCGATAAACAGCGCCTGGAAAATGCGCCGGGTTTTGATAAGGATAATTGGCCTGATATGGCGGATGAGACTTGGGCGAGAAGCGTCCATAATTATTATGGAAGCCAATATCGGGATTTGAATATCAATAATTAACGATAAAATATAAGCAGGATGCATTACTTTCCGCAAAAAATAAAGATGGATGTTTCCATCTTTATTTTTTTTGCAATTTACTTTCATGCCGAGTCTGCCTCATATTATTACTTTCCTGCCTATATAATTAAGCAAGCCTTTATTAAAGCATGACCCCATCAGCATAAATAACTCTCCCGAAACTGGTGATTTCAGAGATTTGATCGAGCATTCTTTCTGCTGACATTTCGGCATCTTGTTCGCAGCCAAAATTGGGATCAATAACCCACAATATGTGGGCAAGACCATCTACGTTTTTTCGCTGATAACCAATAATTCCCGCATACCCCAAACGGTATTTCATTGCATCGGTCCAGGCGATGTGGTGTTCAAATTCCTTAACCATAATATGCGGCCCTCATTAATATTGCATTCATTCTCAGGCTTTAGAGGGCTATATAAGCGACTGGTTCAGGTATTTTTTAGCGTGATAATTTTTCAAACCGAAAATTCGTTTATCGTCTTGTCTATTCCAAAACGGTTATTTTGCGCGTCGCTAATCAACCACCAACAGACAGATGTTCTAGTTTGAATAATGGAAGGGGCGGTGTTGTTTGTTGAATTAATTTTATTGTCGTTTGGTACGGTGCTGTATTGCCGTAGAAATTATTTGCATGAATTAAAAAAGCAGTTATGAGCCAGCAGCTCATAACTGCATCATAAACATTATTGAATGAGTTCCACTTTGATTGAATGTACATTGTCATTCAATGCGCCTACATATGAAATGTCGGATGTATATTGCACACCGGCACCGGAAAGATCGCTGCTGGTATAGAGCGTTACGCGATAGCCTGCGGGTACAGTTATCGATGACACACCCGAGTTAGCACTGTTTGGATCAAACCAGGAACCGGGCGCGCCGCGTACCGTTAAATCGGACGGGCGATATTCACCTACATCCAGCTTGAGTGCCAAACCACCAAAATTCGCGTGCTCATAAACAACAATTCCTTGCGTTGCAGGTAGTGGAGCTGGTTGTTCATTATAAAGTGCACCTTTTTCAACTGAATAGAAATACCATAGGTGGTCTACGTCATAACCTGTCCATTGCACCCAAATATTGTTGGTGTATTGTCCACTGCGAAGTAATTGATCCAATTGATCGACGCGAGAACTGCCTCCACCGGCATAATTAGCTTCAATCCATTGCAGGAAGCTCGCTGCCACGCCGTAACCATTCGAATAGTGTTGTCCATAGCGATATTGCTGCAATGACCAGCCAATGTTACTCAAACCATATTCGTTTCGTACAAAATCGGCGATCCCTTCCGTTAACCAACCGGGAACATTTCCAAACGAATATCCCTGAATAATATGCATGCCTTCGTGCACCATAATATCGGTGTCGTGCGGGTTATTCAGCATCCATTGCCTTTGCACGGTGATGCGATCACCACCGGCGTAGGCGGGGGGATCAATATCGCGTATATCCAGATATACCGTTTGCGGTGCATTTTGATTAAAGCGTGCAAATAATTGCGGGTACACGGTGTGAAATGTGCACACCAAATTATTCAGGGTGTCATTGTTAAATGCACCTTCAACACTGACGACCAGATTAATATTGCTTTGGCATCCACTCACTGGCTGACCGGAAAAACGTAAATTATCAACAATGACGGCGTTGCTGGTGGTGGGCACACTCAGCACCAGTTTAATCACCAGATCAGAATAATTTTGCTTCAATGCTGTTTCGATATTGGCGGGAATAGGGATGGTTAGTTTGTGAAAGGTATTTGCGGATAAGTTCGACAGATTTGCAGAACCTACCCATGTGCTATAAAAACCGAGTGTTGGGCTTGAAACAGAAAGTTGAACTTGGCCCCAGGAAAATACTGCTGGAAGTTGAACATCAATTTCAAACTCCTGCGAAACATTTGACAATGTGGATAATGGCGCAGAACTTAATTGCACATAGGAAAAATTGCCAATGGCTATAGCATTGTTTCCTTGTGAATGTACATTTGTACTCGCCACAGTTCCTGCATTAGCTGACCAATATTGAGTGGATTCAAAACCCAATATATCGGTTTGGGTTTGCGCTGTTACAACGGGTGTCAGGCCAGTTGTGAGCACTAAACCCAATAATGATTTTAATAATCGATTTTTTGAAAATAACTTGCGAATGGGGTAAATCATACCGCTCTCCATTGTTCACATATTAGTTACTAATAAGATATTAATTATGTGCCGTGCGCGGAGAAAACTCCGTTTAACGGGCGGGAGTGATAATCGGATAGCTGTGTGACAAAGAGAAGATTAAAAATAAGGTAATAAAAAATTTTGTCGGCTTAATTTGTGTGTGATGTATTTATTTTGAACTGTTTTTTTTCAAGTGTTTTTTTGCGCAGATGAGAATCACAAAAATACAAAATTTTACAAAGGTCACATTAATAAAAATCGGCAGGATTATTTGTGATGGGGATACGCAACTAAGCGGTGTAAATCGAGGAAAGATTGGACTAAAAGACGTTATCGCAATTGACTATCTTTACTGCCCCGGCGATTGATTGGGGAGTAAATTGTCTCTTCCCTGTCATGTTCTTCCTGGCATTTCATGCACAAGCGAACACCGGGAATCGCTTTCCTGCGACCTTCCGGAATAGGCGCTTCGCACTCTTCACAATATGAAAGGCTTTCTCCTTCGGGAATACGACTACGTGCTTGTTGCACTGCATCTTCAATACTGGCGTCTATCTGATCCTGGACTGCGCCGTCACGTGTCCAACCACCGGCCATAGGATAATCCTCAATAAACTTAAATCTATTCGTGATAATTTATGAAAGGCTAGCACCTGTCATATAAATTGGGTTGCTGGCATGAATTAAAGTTCAACCCGATTTTATTTAGGGGGAAAAGGTGAGAGCGGCGACGTATTTGCGGCAAGAGGGAATTTAACGTAGTGGCTTCCCTCAAAGAATTCTCTTCCCGTATCTCCCTTTATAAGGCGGTTGCTGATGAAATATATTCCCTCTTTATTAATAGCATTCGGTGCCACAAGTCTTTTGGCGACGCAAACTTCTGCATTTGACCACGCGCACAAAAATCCTCAGGAATCCCAAAGTGTTCGGATTGTCGGTCATGTATTGAAGCCTGAGCCGATAGCAAGTAAACATTTGCTAAAAAAATTAGCTGTACCCAAAGGTTTTGAAGTAAATGTTTTCGCTAAAAACCTAATTAACCCGCGCATGATTGCCGTTGCCGATAATGGTGTTGTGTATGTTACGCGCCGTGAAGTGGGCGATGTAATCAGGCTGGTTGATGCAAATAACGATGGTGTTGCTGAACAGCAGGATGTTGTCGCTAATCGCCCCGGTATGCACGGTATTGCGATTGCAGGCGATAAGGTTTTTCTCGCTACCGTTAATGATGTCTATTCCACTGGATTGGATGCGGACGGAAAATTCGGACCATTGATTCGTATTGTTGATGACTTGCCCGATGGTGGCCAGCATCCGAACCGTACGCTTGCTGTCGGGCCAGATGGAAAATTATATGTATCAGTAGGGTCTACATGTAATGCTTGTGATGAAACCAATCCCGAAAGTGCAACTTTATTACAAATGAATATTGACGGTACCGGGCGAAAAATTTTTGCATCCGGCTTGCGTAATACTATCGGTTTTGATTTTGAGCCGGGAACCGGTGAAATTTTCGGGATGGATCATGGAATTGATTGGCTCGGTGATAATGAACAATACGAAGAATTAAACCATCTTGTGAAGGGTAAACAATATGGCTGGCCGTATATTTACGGTGACGGAAAATTTAATCCGCAAGATGAACCACCTGGCGATATTACTTTGCAAGAGTGGGCGGCGCGAAGTGTTGATCCTTTAGGCTTTTACACGCCGCATGCGGCACCGATGCAAATGACATTTTATACCGGCACACAATTTCCGGCGGAGTATTACGGCGATGCATTTATTGCTATGCGCGGTTCGTGGAACAGGAAACCACCGGCGGGTTATGAGGTGGTGCGCATTCAATTTGCGGGTGGCAAGCCGGTTAAGTTTGAACCGTTTATGCAAGGATTCTTATCGCGCAAAGGTGAACGCTGGGTTCATCACGGTAGAATTTCCGGACTTGCGCAAGCGAAAGACGGGGCTTTGTTAGTTGCAGATGACACTAATGGAATTATTTATCGCATCGCTTATACAGGAACAAAAAAAAGGACGGAACCACTCGGTCCGCCAACAAATTCATTCAATGTTGATGTGCGTATTACCAATGCAGATTCTCCTCCTCCTGATGATGTGCATACTCAGAATCTAGCTATGCATTTGTTAAACGGTGCAGGCGTTACATTGGATATTTCATCTCCTGCATTTCAAGCAGGGGCTCCGATTCCTCCGTTATTTGCATTGGAGGGTGAAAATATTTCACCTCCACTAGTGTGGAGCAAAGGACCTGAAGGAACAAAAAGTTATGCAATTATTATGGAAGATCCGGATGTAGCGCAGAATCCCCCATTCGTTCACTGGTTGTTATTTAACTTGCCGGCCGATGTAGTGAGTTTGCCACAAGGTATTCCGCCGCTGCCTGAGCTGGCAAAACCTGATGGTGCGTTACAAGGTAAAAATGATCGTGGTTCTATTGGATACATTGGTCCAAATCCCCCAACGCAAGATTCAGCTCATCATTACTACTTTCAAATATTTGCACTGGATAAAAAATTAAATTTACCTGTCGGGACAACGCGTGAAGAATTGCTAGCGGCGATGCAAGGGCATGTATTGGCGAATGGTTTTATCATTGGCACCTATGATCGATAACATGATGATCGATAACCTGTAAAAAATTAAAATCAGAAATAAGAAACGGCAACTCGCGTTGCCGTTTTTTTGGTTATGTAAAATCCTTTTTGCCATTAATTTTTATTGGCAGCTGCGAACCAGAGCCCATGCATTAGTCCATGCCCAACCTGTGCCTGGTGCATAAGCTCCGCCTTGTGAACACCAGCCACTTACGGTGCAACGATATTCACTACCACCATTTTGTACCAGCGCATTATTCGCATAACTTGCGCCGCTAACGTACGCAGGTGATGTGCAATTACCGGTAGAAACAGATGATGATGAACGGGAGCTGCTGGTTGCTACAACCGATGAGTTTGCAACGCTGGAAGAAACGCTTGAACCACCTTCGCTACATGCACCTAAATCCAACCAGTAGTTGTATTGGCCGGAAGTGAGTGCCGGGTCATTACCTTGCGTCCAATAGTTTGCAGAGTAGCGACGATTATTGTGTTGAACTTGTTGTGGTGCTGTGTACGAGGTGTTTGCATTCCAGGTTGGTAAACCGGCGCAAGTATTATTGGAAATACTTGAGCTGGTGGTTGTTGTGCTTGAAGTCGTAGCGGTTGAAGAACTTGATACTGCTACTGAAGACGAACTGGTTGATGGACCGTAAACCACGTCGATACATTGATAGAAAGCTTCCGGTGCATCAGCGACGGGATCGCGTTGCCAAATACTAAAAACAATATGGCGACCAGTGCGTTGCGGTAAATTCACAACATGCGTGGATGTTTGTTCGCGATCTGCAGGTGCTGATTGATGGATTTGTTCAAGGTCAGACCACTTCAATGGTGCTGCGCCTGGATTAAATCCTTGCTTGGTAATGTAATAGCGGAAGTATTTGGTTTTGTGTGCGGCAGTATTGGTCCAGATGAATGGACGTGGGCCTGCGCTAACGCTTGTTGCACCCCAATCATTACGGGCAAGGTTTAATCCGTTCATGCTACCAATATTAGCGCCGCATAATTTGCCATCGGGAATCAGGTTTTGGTGATTGTCGTTAGCACCGCCAATACCAATTGATTGTGGTTCATATTGACTTGAATTACCGGCTGCAGAAGCAGCGACACACGCAGGAGAACTGCCGCCGCCTTGTGCTGATGTACACAGGAATGCACGGCTTTTGGGGCTGGAAACATAGCCGTGTGCACTCACTTCTACTGCGCTTATCAAAGCTGCAGCACCAAATAATGCAGACAAACCAAGTGCTTTAAATGATTGAACACGCGAAACGGGTTGATTATTAGTTATGGCCACTTTCACTCTCCACATTTTTCAAAATGATGTGTTAATGGATTTGTCGATTGGCAAAAAAATTACCAAAAGAAATTGCAGTGTTGCGCGAATAATTATTTCATTGGTGTACTACAAGGTCATTGATGTAACACAAGTGAAATTTTCATTCGGACCATGAGTCTACGGTGCTCGAAATAAAACACCAGTCTGACTTTTCGCTTTTGCCGGTTTTTTGCGTTCGACTTTAGGAGGGAAAAAAACGCACCCGCGTGAATGAAATTTTATGTGCCACAAGAGGAGATAAGGTTCACAATGTTCTTGGTGGTGTGCACTCTGCTTTCTTCCGAACTTCCGGTTTTTGCGAGCATCACAGACAAGAGACCTGTTAGGAGGTGTGTTATGTCATCATCAATTCATTCCACTGAGCCTTCAGTGAATTTACCCACCCGTCACGAACATCATCTTGAGGATCGCCAAACGGGTGGAGATCAGACTGATGAACTCTTTATTAATAATCCTGATCACCCTTTAAAGGCGAAGGAGCGTGGTAATCAGGTGCAAGAGGTAGAGTATGTTGAAGGTCAGGATAATAAGCCTCGACAAAACCCTGCCGAGCACATTCCCGATGATGTAAATAGCCGGCCACGGTAGTGTTGGTTTAGACGCCCATGAATTGAACAGCTATGCGTGAGGCAGGCCATATCTAGGTGTGGAATGTTTACCAAAATGACATCCACAGAGTTATCCACAGGTTCTGTGGATGGTGTCTGCCATCCAGGGTTACACAAATATTTCACCTTTTTGGAGTAAAAAGAGGTGGGCACGCTATTTGCTCTTTCTTTATCAGCCCTTTTTAATCGGCGGTGGAGATTAACTCTCGATCAATGTGTGGTTGACGGGAATCTGACGCCAGAGCGTTAATTTGCTCCCGGGAGGGAAGAAACGGCATTAAATTTACGATTTTTATCGTTTACGTGGGGTTGCATTGCTTCTGTGCGCTTGCATAGATCCTTGCACCTTTGTAATCTGCGCGGCCGCCCGAAAGCCCGAATAATCCTAATGATGTGAATAACGCTTTTAGGTTCGGGCCAATTGATAGTGATCCAATCGTCATTTTCTACCCATTGGCCGGAGCGATGGCGTAGAATGCCGCCCGCTTTTGGTAATTCGCTTGTGCGTTTTTTAATCCCTCGATTTGTTGGAGAAGCCTAATGTTAAAGCTGCCTGAAACCCTGCGCGAAAATGTCCGCCTGCTGGGAGAACTTCTGGGTGAAACAATTCACGCCCATGAAGGCGAAGAGCTGTTTTCCAAGGTTGAAGGTATTCGCAAACTGGGTAAGGCAATTACCAAAGCTGAGCATGGCGATTCTGCTTCCCTGGTTACTATGCTGAGCAGCTTGAATGATCAGGATATTCTCCCGATTGTCCGTGCGTTTAACCAATTCCTGAATCTGGCTAATATTGCTGACCAGGAATACTTCTCCAGCGCTGAGGCGGAGCGTGAAGACAGCCTGCAAACCATGATTCAGGAGTTTGCCCTGGCGCATGGTAAAGATGCGCTAACCGAAATTATCAATAAATTGCGTATTGAACTGGTTCTGACCGCGCACCCGACCGAGGTGACCCGTCGCACCCTGATTCGCAAATATGACCAGATCGTAGATACCTTGGCGGACCGCCAGAACGGTAGCCTGCTCACCTTCGAACAAGACAAGTTGCGTGGCCGCTTGCACCGTTTGGTGGAAGAGATCTGGTCTACCGACGAAATCCGTACGACTCGCCCGACTGCTGTTGATGAGGCTAAATGGGGTTTCGCGGTAATTGAAAACAGCCTGTGGCAGGCAGTTCCCGACTTTATTCGCCATCTTGATCGTATGTGTTCCCGCCATTTGGGCGAATCTTTACCGGTGGACATCCGCCCCATCAAGTTTTATTCATGGATGGGGGGGGATCGTGACGGCAATCCTAATGTGACCCACAAAATCACCCGCGAAGTATTGTTGTTAGGCCGCTGGATGGCTGCCGAACTCTACTCGCGCGATATCTACAGCTTGGGTGGTGACCTGAGCATGAGCGATGCGAGCGATGAGCTGCGTGCGCTTTATCCGGACAGTGTCACTCCTTATCGTGATGCGATGTACGATTTACGTCGCCGTATCCAATCTACCCTGGAGTGGGCTGAAGCTCGCTTGCAAGGCCGTGCAGTGGAAGTACCTGCCGACCTGATTACCAGCCGCGAAGATTTATTATCGCCATTAATGTTGTGTTTCCGCTCCCTGAATGCTGTTGGTTTGCCGCATATTGCTAATGGACCGTTGGTCGACACTATCCGTCGTATTCACTGTTTTGGCATTAATTTGGTGCCATTGGATATCCGCCAGGACGGTGATCGTCATGTGCAGGCGATCGATGAACTCGTTCAGTACCTTGGCTTGGGCGATTATCGTGCCTGGTCTGAAGAGGAACGTCAGGCTTTCCTGCTGGAATCATTGACCAGCAAACGCCCGTTGCTCCCAACCGTATGGCCAATGAGTGATGAAACCGCTGAAGTATTGGCAACTTGTCGTATCGTGGCGCAAGAACCGCGCGAGATTCTTTCCCATTACATTATTTCCATGGCCCAGCAACCGTCAGATGTATTGGCTGTTGCGCTGCTGCTAAAAGAATGTGGATTGACCTGGAACATGCCGATTGTTCCATTGTTTGAAACCCTGGACGACCTGGATCGTGCTCCTATCGTGATGGAGCGTTTGTGGGATCTGGAGTGGTACCAACAATATTCTGCTCATCAGCAAACAGTGATGATCGGCTATTCGGATTCAGCCAAAGACGCCGGCAAACTCGCTGCAACCTGGGCGCAATACAAAGCGCAGGAAAAACTGGTAGCTCTGGCCGATAAGTTTGGGGTGTCGCTGGTATTGTTCCATGGTCGTGGAGGTACTGTTGGTCGCGGTGGTGGCCCGGTTGAGAAGGCAATGGCATCGCAGCCGCCCGGGTCGGTAAAAGGCCGTATCCGCGTAACTGAACAGGGCGAAATGATTCGCTATAAATTTGGTTTGCCACGTGTAGCGTTTAGCAGCCTATCTTCTTATGTAGTAGCAACATTACGCGCAACTATGTCGCCTAACGCTGCACCAAAAGATGAGTGGCGTGATTTGATTGAGCGAATGGGTAAAGCCAGCCTTGAGGCATACCGCAGTGTGGTACGTGGCCACAAAGACTTCGTGCCTTACTTCCGCAACCTGACTCCGGAACAGGAATTGAGTTTGTTGGCACTGGGCAGTCGTCCGGCTAAACGTAAGTCGACGGGTGGTGTAGAAAGCTTGCGGGCAATCCCTTGGGTATTTGCCTGGACACAAGTTCGTTTGAATTTGCCTGCATGGTTGGGCACCCGCCAATCGTTTGAGTATGCGCTGGAAAACGACCCTGCGTTGCTGGAAGACATGGTTAGCAACTGGCCGTTTTTCTCCAGCTTCCTCGATCTGTTAGAAATGGTAATCGGTAAAGCTGATGGCCCTATCTGCACTTACTACGAAGAGCAATTGGTTCCTGTTGAATACCGTGGGTTGGGGCAGGAATTGCGGGGTGATCTGAAAGCATTGGAAGGCTTGATCAATAAAATGAAAAAGCAAGACACCTTGCTGGCAGATGATCCAATGTTGCGTCAGTCGCTGGAAGTGCGTAAGCCTTATGTGGACCCGCTGAACTATTTACAAGCGGAATTGCTCAAGCGTTATCGCAGCAGTGAAACTATTAGTCCTGATCTGGAGCGCGCCCTCAAGGTTACTATGGCAGGTATTGCAGCGGGAATGCGTAATACAGGTTGATTCTTGATCGCTGCTGGTGGCCAATTTGCTGCCGCCAGCAGTTGTTACTCGCTGTTTCTTTTTTACCCGTACTTAAAAATCGCTTATCACGAATTTTTCTATAGGTCGCCGATTTCAACCGGACTGAGTTGGCAGATCTTCTTAAAAAGCCATTCGGTATATTATTTGAACTGGTTATCGCAAAAATACTTGGCTTTAGATTGTTTTGTCGTTAAAGTTTGTCTGAATGCGCGGCTGACAGCGCAGTCATAAAAAAAATCAATAAAAAATACCACACAAATAGCTTCGCTTTCAGAGGCAACACTACACGAAGTTCACTGGACTTTACGGTCACTTATGGATGGTGCTGCATTGGATTAATCCAAGCAGCGATTAGTCAGCTTTCTCGTTTTTAATAGCGAAAAAGCATAGGGATTGATTTTTTATACCCAAAATCAACAGATCGATAGAGGTTTTGTTTTACGATGAAATCGGTTACCTCATTAACGGCGGTGTCTTCAACGCAGCGCGGATTTACGCTGGTGGAAATTCTGATTGGCGTTGCAATAGCCGGAGTTCTTGCTGCGATTGCTATCCCCGCTTACACCACCTTCATCTACAAAAGTGATGTGCGTGCTGCGCAATCAGACCTTTTGTCTTTGAGCCTGAAACTGGAAAGTCGGTACCAGCGCACCCTTGCCTACCCCATTTTGGCTGATGATAAAAAAGATAATACCGATGGGATTAAAGAAAAATTGGAAGGTTGGAGCCCAAATTCCAATTCCAGGGATTTCAATTTCAAGTTTGAGGAAAATACTGAATCGACTTACAAGATAACTGCTGAAGGCAAAGCCGGCAGCCGTCAAAAGGATTGCAAGATTAGCCTTACCCATAACAACGAACGTACTACGTCTAATTGCAAATATCTCGATGATGGAAAGTGGTTATGAAACAACACGGTCTGACATTGGTTGAGATGATGATTGTAGTGGTAATCCTCGGCATCCTGGCTGCTGCGGCATCTCCGCTTACCACAAGGTGGGTTGATAATGCCAAATTGAACGAAGGTGCCGCTGCCCTGGATGAGGCTATCGGCCGCGCAAAAGCAGCTGCAATGCGCAACACGGCGAGAATTAATAGTAGCGATCAGGCTGCCAGCCGGTTGTGCTTTTCCGCAGAAAAAATAAAGCTGGTTGTTCCTGCAAACGCAACGGACCCCCTTACGTGTGACCTTACCCCGGTGTGGAGTGTGACCTTGTCGGACAGGGTAAAGATAAAAGTTGATGATGCTAATTGGCAGTGCAGCTGCTTTAACAACCGCGGCTTGATTACCAATCCCAAACCCGCTGTTTGCGATACTTGCAGCAGCAGCCTTATGTTCACATTTACGACTGGAGACCACAGTGAAGATCGAAGCTTCCACTAAGCCTTCCCAGCCCAATTCGCCAGCTAGGTTCAAGCAGCTTGGCGGCATGATGATTGAATCGCTTATCGGCCTGCTCATATTAAGCGTGGTTGGTGGTGGCGTTATGCACGCATCGGCACGTATGTCCAAAATCCAGCAGCAGCAGACCGTAGACAACATTGCGGTAAATCAAATGCGCACTTTGTTAATGACTCGCACCTCGCCTACAGGGGCGGATTTGTGTGCTAATACCGGTGGACAAAGTCTGACGCTTCCCGGTGAGACTGTACCTGTTGCGATGTCGGTAAAGGGATGTGGCAATGCCAATTTCACTATCAATAATGTGCAGACTGGTGGCGCTACGCTCCCTGCCCAGCCAATTGCCAGCGTCCGTCCGGTAGTGTTGGAAATTGGCAGCGATACCAAAATGGTTCGTATCGGCGGTTCCGAGGTAAAAAGCATTGCGACTCCATAACCTTCCTATTAACAGGCAACTGGGGGCCTCACTAATCAGCTTGATGGTGGGCGTGGTGCTAGCGATGATTGGTATCCTTGCCGCCATTAACCTCTATGAGAATATGATTCGCACCTCCATGCAGACACGGAGCGATGCAGCACAAGATGGCCAGATTGCGTCATCAATGCTGACGTTGCAGTTGGAGTTGCAGAGTGCCGGTTTCGGTATTACCAAAGATCCCGCCAAGCAGCACATTGTTCGAACCGCTGATGGTACTTCACTCTACTGGCGCTACAAGACCAACGATTTTCAATGCAAAGGTTTTCGTATTGTCACCTCTGCTGATAATACGCGCCGCGAGTTGCAGCTTCTCAAGCTGAAAGCTGGCTGTAACGATACGGCGATAATTACGACATTCGACTGGAGTCAGGCTGGTGTAGAAGTAACTACCCTGGCGGAGTTTCGTAAATCTGACCCTGCTGTATCGGATATACCGGTGATAACCATCGCGCCAATAGCTACCCAGTCTTGTTTTCCCTATGGTATGGGCACGAAGGCTAATCATCCGTTGGTCACCATTACCGCCGATAACGCGGCTATTACGGCAGCCAAAAAACTCGATGCTGCTGCGGTGGGACCGAATGCTCCCTATCGTTACGATATTTGTTTACCCAACCTTTAATCATCACATATCGAGCAAACGCTATGAAATCGCTTAAAGCTGCAATAGGGATTGGTGTCCGTCGCGCAAGCCAACGCAAGCAAACCGGTGTGGCCACTATTCTGGTTATTTTAATGGTCGGCGTAGGTCTTGTTGCGGTCTCGGTGGGTACGCTGCACAGTATGCGTAATACCCAGGAGCGCCAGTTGGCTGCCCATGCACAGGTAAACGCACAAGCAGGGGCTTGGGCTGCCGTAGAAGCGGTGCGCCAATTCCTGGGAAAATTGACGGCGGATCAGTTGGCTGGTCTTGCGACAGGTAACAGTAACTCCTGGAATATTACAGGGGCAGATGGTTTAACCCAGACTGCAATTGTCAGGGATATAGTTCCACCTGCCGGAACAGAAAAAGCCTACAAGATAAAGGCGGAAATTGGTGCGGTGGCTGCTGCAGGACAATCGTCATCCACTATAGAAGTTGTGTATGAAGTAACACCGGGTGCGGCGCCTGCAAACTACAACATTAATGGTTTTCTGGATTTCTATAACGACCTCAATATGTCGGGCGGTATTGAGTTAAAGAGCACCGAGGATCAGCGAATCAAAGGTCTGGATTTTAACGTCGATGGCGACTTTATCGCCGGTGGGACCGGAGTGATGGGCGATGGCATTAGAAATATTTCGGTCACTGGAAATATCTCCGTAGGCTCTGATATCAAAGCCAAACTGTTGAAAGGGCGCAATGTAAGCCTGACTGGTGGTTCTATGGCAGAGAAAATTGAAGCCTGGGGGATTCCGTTTGGTGAAACTGGTAGCAAGGGGAGTGAAACCTCTTCCCTTGGCGGTGATACCTGCTGCGGTGTTGTCCGCTTGGGTAGTTGGGATTCCAAGGTAATGCCGGAAGTGCGAGCTAATGGTGAAGTCTATGGTAAGGGGTCAGGAGCTAAAACTATTCATGCCAGAAAAACTGTCGACTTGAATAGTGACGGTGGTTATGAATCGGTAAATTCCCTGGTGGATATTCTTGTAAAGCAGATCAAGACTGTGCCGAGTGGCAAAACGCTCGATATCCATGCTGCAGGAAATGTCACTTTGTCAGGGACTAAGGTAACCAGCGTTAAAGCCGGCGGCAATGTAAATTGCTCTGATAAAAACATTGAATTTTTGATCACTGCCGCAGGTAGCATTACAAACTGTAAACTGGCGGCAGGCAGTTCGGCTCCAACTCCTGTGGCATTGCCAACGATTCCCGAGGTTTCAAGGGTGGAGCTAAAGCGACCAACGGTGGATTCCTGGAAATTAAAAGACGCTGCCAATTACGCTTTTGAACTTGTTGATGGCAAGGTTCAGGTGACTGTTAAAAATATCAACGGCCTGGACGATGGAATTTATTACATTGGTACTTATGCACCGGAACACCGGCGTGAATATCTATGCAAGGGTGTGAAAGCAACCAATAAAACACAATGTGACGAAACAATAACTGCAAAAGTAAGTGCATTTCCGTTTTGCACCAATGGCGATGATTACAACTATTGTTTTGCCTTTGATCATACTGCTAAAAAAATGACAATGCGCGGTACAACTGGCAATTATGCATTGCCGCCTGGCGTGATCTGGTTTAACGGCGATCTGGTATTAGAGACCGGCCCTTACTTCAATACATTTGTTGCGACAAAAAACATCACCAGCAGTGGTGATTTGGTGACCTACGCACTCAACTATGCGGCCGCCTATGACAATAAAAACCCACCATCCAACGCTGTATGTAAAAATCAGTACAAATTGCCAATTGTTGATGCATATAAAGGTCGGTACCCTAAAAATTATTGTTCAGCTGACGGTACCTACACGCCGAATGCGTTGGGCAACATTGCGTTGATTGCGGGTGGTTATGATCCTGCTGATAATCCGGATCTGACAAAACCGACTAAATACTCAGGCGGCATGATTAATTTGACTGCTAAAAATGAAATTTTTGGAACTCTTGTTGCCGGTGATCTATTAAAGACATCAGGTGATACCACAGTTCATGGTTATGTATCAGCGGCAGGATTGCAGTTAATCGATTCTGCTACCAACGTTGTGAGTGCAAAAACAACCATCGACCTTACCAATCTTCCGAGCACTTACAAGCCTAACGAGATTCCTAACATGGGCGGCGGCGGCACTGGTACCACTGCTGAATCCAAAGTGCTTTGGACCCGTTATCTGTAAATAACGTCTTGTTCTACATAAAACGCAAATTGATTCGCCAATCAATTTGCGTTTTTTTATTTAAGTTTCCCGCGCAAATTGTCGTCCTGAATTCCTGTATTTACAGCGAGTTAACGTTGAGTAATTTCACTCAACGGAGGGCTTTTGACACCTCCATAAACCCCGTCTATACCTAGAGAACCCTCCTGAGAGCAAATTTCGCAGGGATTTCTACACAACTAACCTGTGTTTTTGCGTTTGATATTGACGGAATAAGCCAATGAATAATCGTTATTCCAGCGGGATTTCGCCCGCTTCCTATTCATCCCAAACAACTGCCGGAAACGTATCTGCACTGGGCGTTAGTGTTGCTATCGGTGCGCTCGGCTTGATTGCTCTTGGGGTAATTGTCAGCGGCTCGCTTTCAATTGTTTGGAAACTGGTGCTGGCCCTGGTGGTAATAGGCGCTGCAATTTTTACCTGGTTACAAGCGTCCACTGCAATAAAGCGTGCGGAGCTATTACAGGCTGAATTGGCTCAATCACAACTTTCCCAGCAACTTGCCAACACATACAAAACATTGCTGGAAAATTACCAGCAACTACTAAAAGATCTTTTGCCAACATGGCAGCGCCAAACTGAATTGGCACGTCATCAACTGGAATCCAGCATCACCGAATTGGTGGGGCGCTTTTCAGAAATCCATCAGCGTTTACAGGCTGCTGTTGCCAGTTCATCCACCACGGCGAGCAGTATGAAAGGTGATACCGGTTTAGGCGGTGTTATTCAATTTGCAAATTCCGAACTTGGGCAAATTACCCAAACACTTCGCGCCGCTATGGAGCAGCGCGACGATTTGCTCACCGAAATTTCTGGCTTGTCAAAAATTACTGTTGAGCTCAGCGGAATGAGTGCGGAGGTTGCAGGTATTGCATCGCAAACGAATTTGCTAGCGCTCAATGCTGCAATCGAAGCTGCGCGTGCCGGCGAATATGGTCGCGGTTTTGCCGTAGTTGCGGATGAGGTTCGCACCTTATCCACCCGTTCAGGAGAAACCGGTGCGCGCATCGGTAAACGTATTGAGCAAGTTAATTCCGCCTTGCAAACCACTCTGGATAGAACCACCGAATATGCCGCGCAAGATAGTAATCGCCTGAGCAAATCTGAAGGTTCTATCGCCCAGGTGCTCGAACAATTCCAACATTCAAGCGAAAGTATTTTGCAATCCGCACATATTCTTGAACAGGAAAGTGCAGCGGTGCAATCCAGTGTTGAAGAAGTATTGGTGAATTTACAATTTCAGGATCGCGTAAGCCAGATCTTGAGTCACGTCACTGATGATATGGAAAAACTGGTAGGCGCGCTCGCTGATCAGGAAACACGTTTGCGCCATGGCGAATCGGTGACGCCTATTGATATTCAGGAATGGCTGCGTTCCATACAAAAAACTTATACCACGCTTGAGCAAGTTGATGTGCACCGCGGATCGCATCATTCCAAAACGCCGAGCAATTCTGAAATTACGTTCTTTTAGGAGTAGTGAATGTCTAAAGTTATTTTGGTTGTTGATGATTCAGCCAGTGTGCGCCAGGTTGTGGGAATTGCATTGCGCGGCGCCGGGTATACCGTAGTAGAGGCAAGCGATGGCAAAGATGCATTAACAAAATTGGATGGACAAAAAATCAATCTGGTTATTTCGGATGTGAACATGCCCAATATGGACGGCATCAGTTTTTTAAAAGAAATGAAACAAAAAGCCAATTACAAATTTACCCCCGTAATTATGCTCACGACCGAAGGTGCGGAAGAGAAAAAGCGCGAAGGGCAGGCCGCTGGCGCTAAAGCC
Source organism: Cellvibrio sp. 79 (assembly GCA_003056245.1). Lineage (GTDB taxonomy): Bacteria > Pseudomonadota > Gammaproteobacteria > Pseudomonadales > Cellvibrionaceae > Cellvibrio. The sequence continues at coordinate 122,458 of MVDH01000001.1, forward strand.
TGGATTGTAAAACCATTTCGCCCCGAGCAAATGCTCCAGGCTGTTTCCATGCTGATCTAAAGGCTGCACTGCTATGAAAATCGAGCGCAAAAAAAGCAAGGATACCTCCACCCTTATTTTTGAAGGTGAATTGACTATTTATAACGTCAGCCAATTGAAAGAGGAATTGTTTGCCGATTACGAAAAGCTCGCTGACAAAATTGCGTTGGATTTACATGCGGTCACAGAAATTGATACTGCTGGTGTGCAGTTATTGTTATTCGCAAAAAAATTCTTCAGTACAATTCATAAGTCCGTATTTATCACTAAAAGCAACGAATCAGTGGAGAGTGTACTGGTTGCGCTCGATGTGAATAGTCAATTCGCCCTCTAAAGGAAACCCCTATGAATCTTGATGGTGCCTTGCAGACATTCTTCGCTGAGGCGGAGGACTTATTGAATTCAATGGAAGCCGCCTTATTGCGTTTGGATGAAGGCGAGAAGGATATGGAAACCATCAACGAAATTTTTCGCGCAGCTCACACCATCAAAGGTTCGGCGGGTTTATTTGGTTTGAACGACATCGTGAGTTTTACTCATATTGTGGAGAATGTTCTTGACCGCGCGCGCGATGAAAAAATCACTTTAAGCAGCGACTTACTCAGTATTTTATTACCTTGTCGCGATCACATTGCGGTGTTGGTAGAAAATGCCATGCACGAACGCGTGAATGACGAAGCTTGCCTCGCACAGGGGCAAGCATTGCTCGACGCATTAAAACCCTGGCTCGACGCTGCTGTGCCGGTAGCCGCCAAACAAGGAAATAATGCAACTGCAGGTTTTTTTGATGGCAATACAGGCCTCGCGTCTGATCGCGATGCATGGCATATTTCCGTGCGCTTTGGTCCGGATTTATTACGCAATGGTATGGACCCATTTTCAATTCTTCGTTTTTTGCGCACATTGGGCGAAATTACCCATATCACTACTATCACCGATCATCTGCCGGAATTTAACGATTTTGATCCTGAGCAATTGTATCTCGGTTTTGAAATTACCCTGAGTAGCAATGCCAGTCAGCAGCAAATTGAAGATGCTTTTATGTTTGTGCGCGAAGAATCTTCAATAAAAATTATTCCCCCGCGCAGCAACGTTAATGCCTTTGTCAATTTAATCCAGTCGCTACCGGAAAACGCGCAGCGGCTCGGTGAAATTCTAGTGAAGAGCCATGCAATTAGTTATCAGGAACTTGAGGCTGCGTTGGCTACGCAGAAAAACCAGGCCAAGGCACTCGGTAAAGTGGGGATGCTGGGCGATATTTTAATTGAAGAACAAGCGGTGGCGCCGGAAATTGTAAATGCTGCACTGGATAAACAGAAAAAAAACAGTGAGAAAAAGTCCAGTCCCGAAAATCGTTTTATTCGCGTAGACGCTGAACGTCTCGATAAACTAATTAATTTAATTGGCGAGTTGGTTATCAATCGCCAGCGTGTAGATTTACTTGCTTCCAAAATGGGCAACCCAACCCTGATTGAAGCGGTGACATCCATGGGCAATTTTACCGAAGCCATTCGCGATGCGGCACTTACCCTGCGCATGGTTCCTATTGGGGATACTTTCCAGAAATTCAAACGCGTAGTGCGTGACACCGCTAAATCATTAAACAAAGAAATTGAATTGGAAATTGAAGGTGCGGAAACTGAACTTGATCGTTCCATGGTGGAAAAATTAAATGACCCATTGATGCATATTGTGCGCAATGCAATGGATCACGGTATTGAATCCATCGCGGTGCGCCAGGCGCGGAATAAACCGGACAGTGGCACTATCAAGCTCACCGCGCGTCACGATGCGGGCAATATCGTTATCGGCATCCATGACGATGGCGGTGGACTTGATGTGGAAAAAATTCGTAAGAAAGCGATTGCCAACGGTTTGATCGAAGAGGGCGTACATCTTTCTCGCCAGGAATTATTTCAATTGATTTTCCATCCGGGCTTATCAACCGCCGAGCAGGTTACTAACTTGTCGGGGCGTGGTGTAGGGATGGATGTTGTGAAACGCAATATTGAGGAGCTGCAAGGCGGTATTGAAATCGAAAGTGAAATGGGTGTGGGCACGAGCTTAAGTATTCGCTTGCCACTCACGCTCGCGATTATTGATGGGTTCCATGTTACCGCCGGCAATATTGATTTTATTGTGCCGCAAAACACGATTCTTGAGTGCGTGGATTTAAATTCGCTCAGTCATGTACAAGGTCAAAATTGTGTAAACCTGCGTGGTGATCAGGTGCCTTACATTCGCTTGCGTGAAATTTTTTCACTGCAACCGGGCAGACACAGTCGTGAAAAAATTGTGGTGGTTCAATTTGGTGAAAAACGTGCGGGCATTGTTGTCGATGAATTGCACGGCGAAATCCAAACTGTCGTAAAACCCATGGGCCCCATTTTTCAGGCACTGAAAGGAATAGGAGGGTCAAGTCTTTTAGGCACAGGTGCGGTTGCGCTGATTCTGGATATCCAGCAATTAATCAGTTTTGCTATTAACCGCGAACATCTCCGTAACAATGCCTTTTCAGTCAACATCCAGGAGCAGGAATAAATGAATCAGGCAAGTAAACAAAAAAAGACCGGTTCCCCGGAAGTGATTAAGCAATATTTAACATTTCGTATTGGTAATGAGCATTACGGCCTGGAGTTATCGCAAACACGGGAAATTATTGAATACAGCGGCATCACCGAAGTGCCATTGATGCCTAATTTTTTGCGTGGCGTAATTAATTTACGCGGTGAAGTAGTGCCGGTTATTGATTTGGCTGTGCGTTTAGGACGCAAATCTATTGAAGTGCAAAAGCGTACCTGCATTATTGTCGTGGAATTGCAAAACAACGAGCAAAACCATGTGCTGGGTTTGCTTGCGGATGCGGTGAGTGAAGTAATCGAAATGGATGATGAAAATATAGAAGATGCACCGTCTTTTGGAGCCAATATTCGCGCCGAGTTTATTCAAGGTATTGCCAAGCGCGAGGATGAATTTGTGGTATTGCTGGATGCAAATAATGCCTTGTCCATCCGCGAGCTGGCGCATTTGGTAGAAGCCCAGTTGCAATAATCCACTTTATTGTTGTGAGGGAGTTACCGTGTTAGCTAATTTAACCTTGAAGTCCAAAATATTATTACTTAGCGCCATGATTATTTTAGGACTGTGCGTATTGGGTGGTTCCGCTTATTTACAAATTCGCCAATTCAATGCAATTGTCGATGAAACCAATCTGCATGTGCAGAGCCGCTCGGATATTTTGGACGAGATTCAGGGGTCCGCTATTGCGTTTAAAACCCAGGTGCAGGAATGGAAAAATATCCTTATCCGCGGTAATGATCCTGAACAATTTGTTAAGTATGTCGATGGTTTTAACAGTGCCGAAAAAACGGTACAGAATCATCTTGCTAAAGCATTAGCGCTACAAAAAACAGAAGGTATTGCCACTGAAGCCATAGAAAAACTCCAGGCGGAACATGCTGCATTGGGGAAAAATTATCGCAGCGCCCTGGGAAGTTTTGAACAGGATGAAGCGAATACAGGTAAGGCAGTTGATAAACTGGTAAGTGGGATGGATCGTGAAACAGCCTCACAAATGGAGGCACTGGCTGCCGCCACTAGCAATGGGTTTGAACAATATCTGACGGAGTCAGATAAAAAAACTGAAGCGGTTTATAGCGAAACTGTGAATATTCTGGTCATCATTTGTATTGTCGCATCGACGACAATAATCGGAACTATGGTGATTATTTTTCGCGATATGTTTAAAACCCTTGGTGGTGAACCGGCGTACACCGCTGACGTGGTTTCACAAGTAGCTAACGGCTATCTCAATATCGATATCCAACTCAAGCACGGCGATCAGAGTTCACTGTTGGCCAGTGTGGCCAACATGCGTAAACAGCTCGCCGAAATTATTGGCGATGTGCGTAGTTCAGCGGACGCCCTGTCTTCGGCCTCAGAAGAAGTTAATGCAACTGCGCAATCATTGGCAAAAGGTGCATCAATACAAGCGGCAAGTGTGGAAGAAACTTCTGCGTCAATGGAAGAAATGTCAGCGTCTATTTCGCAAAATAGTGAAAACGCAAAAATTACTGATGGTATGGCCCAGAAAGCGGCGAGCGATGCTGCAACTGGTGGCGAAGCGGTAATGAATACTGTGCAAGCCATGCAAAAAATTGCCGAGCGAATCAGTGTGATTGATGACATTGCCTATCAAACTAATTTGCTCGCACTAAATGCCGCCATTGAAGCGGGGCGTGCCGGTGAGCACGGGCGTGGTTTTGCGGTAGTAGCTTCCGAAGTGCGTAAGCTTGCAGAGCGAAGCCAGGTAGCTGCACAAGAAATTGGTACCTTGGCATTGGATACCGTGAAGCGAGCTGAAACAGCCGGGATTATGCTTAACGATATGGTGCCCGCAATTCGCAAAACGGCAGATTTGGTGCAAGAAATTGCGGCTGCGTCGTCAGAGCAGAATGCCGGGGTTGCACAAATTAATGGCGCCATTGGCCAAGTGAGTCAAACCCTGCAGCAAAATGCGGCGGCGTCTGAAGAATTAAGCTCTACCTCGGAAGAAATGAGTGCGCAGGCAATTCGTTTGCAGGAGTCGATGACCTATTTCAAATTGCACGCGGAAGCTGCTCATAGTGCATTCAAGAAAACATCACCCAAACCATCCTCCAAGTCATCTGCTCCCATCTCCGGGGCTAAAAAAATCGCCACCCAACGTGCAGTCGGTGGTGATGACATGGATGAAAACTTTGTGCGTTTTAACTGATAAACATTGCCCCATGAATATATTGGGAAATTGTGATCAAAGATCTTAATGGAGTTAAACATGACTGTTGCAAAAAAAATGTTATTGCTGGTTGCTACGGCGTTACTGGGGATAATTATTCTGGCGAGTGCGGCGCAAGTGCAGATCAATACTGTGTTTGAACAAACTAATTACAGTAATGATAATGTAATTCCTAGTATGCAGCTCTTATCTGAAATTCAAAATAATGTCTATCGTGCGCGAATCCGACTGAATCGGTTTATTCTCAATACTGATCTCGCTCAAATTGAAAAACTGGAGGCTGACATTAATAAAGCTATTGCTGATGCTAGCGCCGGACTAAAGAAGTACGATGATATGGTAGCTGATGAGCGTGACAAAAACTTATTAGTTACTGATAAACAATCCTTGGAAAAATTTCTCAACCATATCCCCGCTGTTCTGGCCGCATCAAAGAAAAATCAATTTGAAGTGGCGCGCGATCTAATGGAGAAAGCAAGTGAAGATGCACGCTCAGTGGCAACAGCGCTTGAAGCTCATGCAGCTTATAATTCCGAAATTGCCGATAACGCCAAAAAAAGTGCTCTTGCCACCAAATCCAAAGCAGCCATTTTCTCAATCATCATTTCTTCTGTAACGTTAGTTGCAATTGCATTGTTCGGTTTTTTCATCGCCCGCAATTTGCTTCGCCAATTGGGTGGCGAGCCCGACTATGCCGCTGCCGTTGTCGCAAAAATTGCCAGCGGTGATTTAACACAGCAAGTGGATACCAAACCCGGTGATACCACCAGCATGCTCGCAGCGATTCGGGAAATGTCTACTTCGCTATCACAAGTATTGGGTGAAGTACGCAGCTCTGCTGATGCGCTGGCATCTGCATCGGAAGAAGTGAATGCTACTGCACAATCGCTTGCTAAAGGCGCATCCGTGCAAGCGGCAAGCGTGGAAGAAACGTCGGCATCCATGGAGCAAATGTCGGCATCGATTATGCAAAACAATGAAAATGCCAGTATCACCGATGGTATGGCCCAAAAGGCGGCGGCGGATGCTGCAACAGGTGGGAATGCTGTTGCCAGTACTGTTGAAGCGATGCAAAAAATCGCAGATCGTATTAGTGTCATTGATGACATCGCCTATCAAACCAATTTGCTTGCATTGAACGCAGCAATTGAAGCAGGGCGTGCCGGTGAGCACGGGCGTGGTTTTGCGGTGGTTGCATCGGAAGTACGTAAGCTGGCCGAACGTAGCCAGGTTGCCGCGCAAGAAATCGGATCGCTCGCGGGTGAAACGGTTAATAAAGCTGATAATGCGGGTAAGCTTTTGCAGGAAATGGTTCCCAGTATTCGCAAAACCGCTGATCTGGTACAGGAAATTTCTGCCGCATCATCCGAACAAACTGCGGGTGTTAATCAAATTAATGCGGCGATTGGGCAAGTGAGCCAAACCATGCAGCAAAATGCTGCCGCTGCAGAAGAGTTGAGCTCAACGTCCGAAGAGTTAAGTTCACAAGCAATGCGACTGCAAGATGCTGTCAGTTATTTCACTTTATCTGTTGAGGACTCCCGCAATAATTTTGCGCGCAGCTCCCGCCCGGTAGCGAAACAAGCAACTGCACCGGCACGCACCAAAAAATCGATATCGAACTCTGTGCCGAGTGATGATGATCTCGACAAGGATTTTGTGCGCTATACCTAATGCGCGATGTTTGTAGCGAGGGGATAAAAATTTTATGCATAACAATTCCAGATATGGCAATAAATCGGGGTGGCGATAAATATGTCTGCGGATAGCGCAACCCCCGTCCCGACTGATCAGGAGTTCCAGTTATTCCAACAGCTTATCCAGCAAAAGCTGGGTATTTTTTTGCCTGCACAAAAGAAAGCGTTATTGAGCAACCGGTTATGGAAGCGTTTGCAGGCGTGCAATTTAAAAGGTTTTGGCGAGTATTATCGTTTTATCCAAAGTCCGCAGGGGCGCGGTGAATTAAGTACTGCATTGGAATTGATAACCACCAACGAAACCTATTTTTTCCGTGAGCAAAAACATTTCGACTATCTGCAAGAAGAGATACTGCCCAAGTTTCGCCCGGGCCAGAATTTTCGTGTATGGAGTGCCGCTTCATCGACTGGTGAAGAACCTTACAGTATTGCAATGGTATTAAAAGACCGTTGCAGTTGCGATTGGGAGCTACTGTGTTCCGACGTGAATCGTACCGTAGTAGAGCAAGCCAAAATAGGAATATACCCGGACATGCGCGTACGCAATATTCCACCTGAATATTTGCGCCGCTTTTGTCGCAAGGGTATTGGACCACAAACAGGCAATGTGCGGGTGATTGCCGAATTGCGTCAGGCGGTACAATTTTTCACACTCAATTTGCATGAAGATTTTCCCGATCTGGGAAAATTTGATTTGGTGTTTCTGCGTAATGTATTGATTTATTTTGAAAATGAAAACAAAACTAAAATTCTGGAGCGGATTGCCGAAAAACTGAATCCCGGTGGAATTTTATTTGTGGGCCATTCAGAGAGTTTGCATGGGATTAGTAACCGTTTTGTTCCAGTAAAGCCAGCTATCTACCGGTTGGTCGGACGTTGATAAATGATTGCCGTTCCTGAAATAAAACCGCTACACAGTATTCATCCAGGCGAGTGGTATTTCGGTGTTGAATATGAACGTTTGCATACTGTGTTGGGTTCTTGTGTAGCCCTGACAGCCTGGCACCCCAAGCTCAGGTTGGGCGGGCTTTGCCATTATCTTTTAGCGAAAATGCCCGAGCAAAAATTACCGGGACGCGATTGCCGTTATGCCGCCAATGCACTTGAGCAAATGAAACTGGCGATGATGTCATTTGCCGACCCCTCCGAATTTGAACTGGGCGTTTTTGGTGGTGGCGATATGTTTGCCTACAGCACTACTACTTCCATCGGTGCGGACAATATCCAGTTCGCGCGCAATTGGTTAATGCGGGAAAAATTAAAACCAATGCAGGTGGATGTGGGCGGAAAAATTTCACGCTCGCTCACGCTAATTATATCTACCGGGGAAATTCAATTAAAACATTATCAAATGAATACCGGTTGAGTTGTTGAAAAGCAGCTCTTATCGACAATACTTTGTGAATTGCGCGCAACCCGGTTGGTTGCCCGCCAATCTACGTAGAAGTTGAGATGCTATGACTATTAATGTGCTCGTGGTGGATGATTCGGCGGTGGTGCGGCAGGTACTGAGCGGTGTTCTTAATGAAGCGCCGGATATCAGTGTCTACGCTACTGCTTCTGATCCCATATTTGCGCAACAGCAAATGCAAAAAAAATGGCCGGATGTGGTCCTGCTGGATATTGAAATGCCGCGTATGGATGGCCTGACATTTTTGCGTCAGCTAATGCAAGAGCGACCAACGCCGGTAATTATTTGTTCTTCGTTGGCAGAAAAAGGCGCGGAGTTAACATTGCAAGCGTTAGCCGCCGGTGCCATTGATATCATCACCAAGCCACAATTGGGTGTGAAGGATTTTCTACTCGAAGCCAAACATCTATTGTGGCAAACCGTGCGCGGTGCTGCAGGTGCGCATGTATCGCGCCGTGTGTCTGTCGCCGATAAAAAACCGGTTGCCGTTGCTGCTCCGGCAGCAGATCTGGTGGCCATGACGGCAACTACCGATACCATTATCGTGATTGGTACATCAACGGGCGGTACCCAGGCATTAGAGGAAATCCTGAGTAAAATTCCGCGCACTTGCCCGGGAATTGCCGTAGTACAACATATGCCGGAGAAATTTACCGCCGCTTTTGCCAAGCGCCTTGATGGACTTTGTGAGGTCGATGTGAAAGAAGCGGAAAGCGGCGATCGCCTGATTCCCGGACGCGTATTAATTGCGCCGGGAGGGCATCATTTGGAAGTGCAACGTTCGGGTGCCCAATATATTGCCAAGGTTTTTCGCGGACCCAGCGTTAATCGCCATTGCCCTTCGGTCGATGTGTTATTCCGTTCTGCTGCACGTTCCGCCGGACGCAATGCCATGGGAATTATTATGACTGGCATGGGCGATGATGGTGCGCGCGGTTTACTGGAAATGCGTCAGGTCGGTTGCAGAACTATTGCGCAGGATGAGCAATCCTGCGTGGTATTTGGTATGCCCAAGGAAGCCATTAATATGGGGGCAGCAAAAGAAATTATGCCTTTATCACAAATTCCTTCCGTTCTCGGAGGCAAGGCATGAGTTCGGTGATTTCTGAATTGAGTGTGCTGGTTACCGACGATAGCCTTACCCAGCGACAGTATGCCAAAGCGCTCTGCCAGGATCTTGGAGTGAATTCCCTCTTTGACGCGGCCAACGGAATGGATGCGTTGGATGTATTGGCGGCAAATGCAATTGATGTAGTTTTAATTGATCTGGAAATGCCAATCATGGACGGTGTCGAATTAATCCGCTCCATCGCGCAAAAAAAAATAAAAACCAGCGTCATTATTCTCAGTGCGAAAGATCCCATTCTTATTGCAAGTGTAGGAACCATGGCTGAAGCCGATGGTTTGCATGTTGTGGGAACATTTCAAAAACCTTTGTTACCCGACGCGCTTGAATGCAGTTTGTTACGTTTTATCCAGGACACCAGGGTTACCGCCGAGCCAAAAAAGTCTGCAGATATTGAAGTTACAGCACTTGAGTTAAGCCAGGCGTTGGCAAACAACGAATTGACGCTTGCATTTCAGCCCAAGCTTACTGTGCAGGGGTTGTTGTTACGTGGCGTGGAGGCGCTTGCACGTTGGCGTCATCCGACTAAAGGTTTGGTATCGCCAGCATTATTTATCGAGCTTGCCGAGCGTCACGGCATGATCGATGCGCTTACGCATTATTTATTGGAAGAAGCATTTAACTACAAACGCACCTGGCAACAATATGGCTTGCGCTTTCATCTTGCTTTTAATTTATCGCCACTGTCGCTTGCTGACTCCGATATGGTTGATTGGCTGTGCAAGTTAACGGAACAGTATGGTATCGCTCCCGCAGAAATTACGTTTGAAGTCACCGAAAATGCGTTATTGGGAGAATTAGCCAGCGCTATTCGTACCCTGGCGCGTTTGCGCTTGAAAGGTTTCCACATCGCCATTGATGATTACGGTACCGGTTTTGCCAACGCACAGCAGTTGTCGCGTGTACCTGCGACCGAATTGAAAATAGATCGCTCGCTGGTGCATCGCGCTTCCACTCGCCCGCAACAGCGCACCATTTTGGCCAGCACGGTAGACCTTGCCAAAAACCTCAATCTCACTACTGTCGCTGAAGGCGTGGAAACGGAGGAGGATTTTAAAATTCTGTGTGAATTGGGTGTAGATCTGGTGCAGGGTTATTACTTTTCCAAACCTCTGTTTGCAGATGACTTGCTGGTATGGGTCAAAACCGGTTTAAGCCAGATGCGGCGCCAGCACGAAAAAAAATAAGCTACCCTTTTTTTCTCATTTCCAAACAGATTTTCTCTGTCAGCGTCGTGACTGTTTCGTTGAAACAGCCTTCTTCTATATCCCGATTGGCTTGAATTGATCCGTGCAAGTGGGTAAATAATCACAAAGGCGGGTTAATATAAGCCTCTTTCTGCTAATACCTTGAGACTGGGTGGATTGATTTGGTTAGTATTCTCCACGCGCAGCTATTCATGATGGGTACAGGCTTGTGGTCGCAGCATAGGCCGAAATTGGCGGGTTTCCTGCACAAAGTTTGATTAGCCATTAACCAAAGGGCTATTACCATGAGCAAAATTCAACCCAAGCTACATGCTGTACACCATATTGCGCTGATTTGTTCGAACTATGAAAAATCCCGGCATTTTTATGTGGATATCCTGGGGCTGGAAGTACTGGCAGAAAACTATCGGGCGGTGCGTGACTCATGGAAACTGGACCTGGCGTTGCCCAATGGTACCCAACTGGAATTATTTTCATTTCCCCAGCCACCGGTGCGCCCCTCCCAGCCGGAAGCATGTGGTTTACGCCATCTGGCATTTGTAGTTCGTGACTTGAGTACGGTTATCGATTGGCTGGGTTGTAATCATATTGACGTGGAACCGGTGCGGGTGGATGAATACACTCAAAAGCGCTTTACCTTTTTTAAAGATCCGGATGGTTTGCCATTGGAACTCTATGAGTTACCTGCGATCTCGCATAATTAACTTTTATCAATTGCCGAGTGAGACGTGCCTGTGTTGAAGCGTATTTATTCAGTAGTCGTTTTTAGTCTGATCTGTTGTTTTGGTGTCAGTAATTCAAGCGCACGTGAATTGGTGCTGGCTTTTGAAAATACCCTGCAAGAGTCTACATCGCTGGATGCGATGGCGCGCTCACAAATGCTGATACGCAACCTCGCGACTGCCGGTGTGCCCCAGGCAATGTTCTTAATCAAAACCGAGTACATGGGCGATAAAAATTCCGGGCGGGTTGCGCTTTACAGTGATAAAGGTCATTTACTGGTTAATGCCGGCCACAATCACAACCTGGTTAGTAAAAGCGATCTCTATGCTTATGAGATTGGTATTCTTAAGGCCAACCGTATCCTTAGTGGATTTCCCGGGTACAAAAAGCACGTACATTTTTCGACATTGCACGAAACCGGTGATAGGGGAATCCAGCGCGGCCTGATCGATTTTTTGCGCGAACGTGATTATAAGCCCGCCTTTACCGGCTTTAATAATGCACGTGGAATTGATAATTATATCGATCAGCTGTACCAGAAAAAAATCAGCAAAAATCGCCCGGTCAATATGTCAGCTTTGGAAAAAGCGTACGTTGAATTAATGTTGCAACCACTGCAACGGCAAGATGAATATTTGTTTAATATGCTTGGATATTCTCCCCGTCAGGTATTGGTTATTCAGGAAAATGATTTAGCTGCTTATTTTGTAGTAGCGTTGGTCGATGAATTGGTTGCGCGTGGCTGGACGATGACTACTGCAGAAAAAGCCATGAATGATCCAGTTGTTAATCCCATCGCCAGGGGCGGTTGGGGGGCAAATGGTTATTTGCACGGATTAACCGGTTTGCCCGAGCTGCCAGTTGCCTATCCGCGCCTGATCGGCGCTCGCAAGGCAGAGATTGATCGTGTGCTGCAGCAGCATGTTCCCGGTTTTATCGAATAGATTTTTTTATATTTTTACTCACTATTTTGAATTTATTTTTATCAGGTAATAGAGGCACGTATGCTGAAATATACATCCCGTTTAATCGCACTTTTAGTTGCCAGTGCAATAGCAACGGGTGCCATGGCGCAACAGAAGTCGGTCATTTTTAAAAACGGTTTTGATTCAGAAACCGAGACCAAAAAATTAGCGCTGCTATATGGTGCGAAAGTTGTTAATGAACAAGTGCGCAATGGCACCAGTGCATTGCAAATTGATGAAGGCGAAGCGTCGGTGCGCTCACGTGTTAATTTAAGTGAACAGGGCACGCTGGAACTCTGGATTAAGACTTCAAGCCCCGCCACCCAATATAAAATTACAATATTGGTCGCGACCAGCCAAAACACTGACACCGGTTGGGTGCAAGTAGGGCAGGTGAAGGGCAGCAATGATTCAACTGAATACCATGCCAAGCGTATTTCCATTGATGATCCGGGTAAAAAATATTTGCGTCTGGATTTTGAGGTGACTAACGGTCAGGTCTGGATCGACGATTTGAGCGTGGAGAAAATCCTGCTGGATACGGCGTTGCAAAAAAATCAGGAGAAAGTGATTGCCGAAGTACTGGGTAAATTGCGTGATGATAAAAATTATCAGGTCCAGGCTGAGGCGTTACGCACTTTGGGTAAAAACTATGCGGCCCAGATTGATGTACAACGCCAATACCTCGAATATGCCAATGGTATTTATTCCAGTGTGACGCTGGTACTCGCCACATCAGAGCGCGGCAAGATGGCCAACCCGCTTGGTTATCAAACTTTTAAAGGAATCGTTAACGATGTGCGTATGGTGGCATCACCGATTCAAAAATCACGTATGGATTCGCTCTTGAAACCCTTGGGCGATATAGCAACGGCGAGCTTAAATGTGATGACGGCAGGTGCTTACCAGGCATTTGCCGAACCATTCAAAACCATAGTGGCAACAACATTTGATCGCGTGTCTTATGAAAATGCGGGTGTTGATCGCAAAGCACGTAAGTATGCCGAGGAAAATGGCTTGAAAACGTTTTCCAAGGCAGAGGGTTTTCTTGGTGAGGTAGAAAAGGAATTAAACACTGTTGTCGCCCTGGATAAAGATTTGATCGATATTCAACGTGAGGTGGATAAATTCCGCAAAGATCTGGATAAACATTTGAAAGAGTCATTGATTGCTGGCGGTATGGGGCGCGGTCAGGAAAATTACAATCGGGTAATGAGCAAAGACGAACCAGTTCGTAATGAGGCGTTGCAGGAAATTAATAATTATTTCACTTTGCAAGCGGAGAGCTATCAAAACCATTCCAGTTCCAATACCGAATTTGTGCAATTTATGATGAAGGCGACTGGCACCATGGAAGAGACTCAAGTTTTCAAAGAGCGGTTTAACCTGATCGCATCTTCAGTGATCACCTTCTACGATAAATTTGATCGCTCTGTTGCCAAAGACCAGAATCCGTTCTCTGATGAAAAAGATCGCGCGTTGTGGGAATCTCACGCTGTTAAAGTGCGTGGTTATATTCAGGAGTCCAAAGCCGCTTTTGCCAAAGCCTATATGTAATATTCCGTTGAATCCTGACCAAAAGCCTCGTTAGATACGAGGCTTTTTTTTGAGTAGTATTAATTAGGCCAGCTGTATAATCTGTTTGCGAAAAAATGTCGCGCATATACCCAAATAGTCATTAACAAGCTATGCTTGCCCAAGCGATAATTTTCGCGCCGCGGCAAATCGCCGGCCAGGAAATCTGTAATACGCTCATCCTTCACAAGACCTTATACGATGTTGACGTTACCCACACAGTCACCAGTTTTTTCTATTTTCTGGCGAGATGCACCAGAACGCATTTATTTAGCGGTTTTTGTGTTGTTTTTGGCGACAGCCCTTGCCTTGTTCCCTGGTTCGGCCGTTGCACTCGATAAACAAAAAATAACCGTTTCCTATTTGTATAACTTTGCCAAAAATATTGAATGGCCTAATCAGGAGGCGATGACTTCCTTTGATATTGGTATTTACGGCTCTTATAGTCCGGCACTCCTGGACGAGTTGAATGTATTAAAGCAGCGAGTCAAGCTGCGGAATTTACCTATCACTGTTACGCAGGTGAATCGTGCGGATTCTTTGGGGAAATATCACCTGGTTTATGTAGAGCAGGCGAGCGCTAAAACAATTAACGATATTTATGATGCCCTGGAAGGCAAGCCGGTTTTGCTGGTTACCCATGCTTACAATAATAAACAATTAGTGATGATTAACCTCATTCCCACTAATGATGATCGACTGAAGTTTGAGGTAAATAAATCCAACATCATTAATCATGGTTTGACGCCGTTGCCTGAATTAATTCTGAATGGCGGGACTGAAATTGACGTTGCCAAATTGTATCGCGAGGGGCAGGCCTCATTGGTTGCTTTGCAAAAACAATTGCAGGGCCGTGAAAAGGTGTTAAATGAGCTAACTCTCTCCATTCAAAAACAACAGGCTACCAACGACCAGTTGGAAGTGCAGATGGCTTCACTCAATCAAAATATCCAAAAGAGTGATGCATTGATTGCCCAGCAAAAATTGCAACTGCAAGACCAGCAAACACAAATTGAGGCTAATAAACTCGAGCGCGAGAATCTGTTGCAAGAAGTAACCCAGCGCACCAGGGAGCTGGATGAACAGCAGCAACATTTGAGTTCAATCGTTAAAGAAATTGATGCGCGCGAAAAACGCCTGACCTACCTTAACAATACAATCAAATCGCAAGAAGACATTATTCTCAAACAAAAAGCCGCAATTGTTAACCTGGATGAATTGGTTGATTCGCAACAAGTGGCATTGCGCTATTTGTGGGGGTCTGTCATTTTGGGGGCATTGTTAATTGTTACAGTTTTAATCGCTTACACAGTGAAGCGCCGCGATAACCAACGGTTGGCTGCGCACAGCCAGGATTTGCAAATGGCCCGTGATCGCCTCGCGATTGCCAAACGCAAAGCTGAAGATGCAAGTCAGGCAAAAAGTGAATTCCTCTCGCTCATGAGCCATGAATTGCGCACACCCTTGCAAGCTATCATTGGTTATACCGAGGTAGTTATTGAAGAATTAAAACTGGCTGATGATGAGCATCACGTTAAAGACCTGACGCGCGTAATTTTGAATAGCGAACGCTTGTTGAAATTAATTAACAGTGTATTGGACCTGGCCAAAATTGAATCCGGTCGCATGGAACTGGATTTGACAGAAGTGAAACTGTCCAGCCTGGTTGAAGAGGCATCAAATACCGTTGCGCCGTTGCTTGAGCGTAATGCCATTCGTTTGTTAGTCGATGTGGATGATGGCGAATCCCTGCCTAAAGCCGATCCGGAAAAACTGTTGCATATCCTGATTAATTTATTGGGCAATGCCATTAAGTTCGCTCCTAATGGGCAGGTGCGAATAAAGGCTTATCATCAACCCAAACGTATTTATATCAGCGTGGCGGATACCGGAATTGGAATTTCTGCTGAACAGCAAGTGGGTATTTTCGATCCGTTTAAACAGGCCGATTCCGGAACAACACGTAAATTCCAGGGCAGTGGTCTGGGGCTTTCTATTACCAGGCAGTTGTGTGAATTGATGGGCGGAAATATCCGCATAGAAAGTGAGTTGGGTAAAGGAGCAAAGTTTATTATTGAATTGCCGTTGCCGATTAATCCAACACCGGTCGCCATGATTAAAAAAGATGCTGAGGATAGTTATCCGACTGCACCATTCACTAATCCAGCTGTGGCGGGTGAGCAGGTTGTGATGATTGATGATGATCCGGCGTTTCTGGATATTATGTCGCGCACTATTCGCGCTGAAGGTTATGAAGTTCATACCGCGAGCGATGCGGAATCCGGCTGGCGGTTAATCCAGTCGATAAAGCCGCAAGTAATTACACTCGATTTATTATTGCCTGACCAACATGGCTGGATTTTATTTGAGCGGATTAAAGATGATCCGGATGTGCGTGATATTCCCGTCATAGTGGTCTCTATGATCGAGGAGCGTAAACGCTTTAATCGTCAGCCCGCCGAAGAGTATTTGACCAAACCGGTTAAGCGCGAAACGCTGAAGCAGGCCGTTCAACGTCTGGCTCCGCGTAAAAGTTAGTTTAATAAGCTTTGCTTTCATATAAAGTTAAACTAGTCTTAGCGTTTTCCTTAGAGAAAAAAGTACTTAGGCATAGTTGGAAATTCTCAAGTAAATAAGAGTACCCGGTACATAAAAATTATTACGGTTTATTCGTAGAGTTTTGGATCAGAGGCAATGAGTAGTTTAGTCAGCGGAATGACGCAAGCCCTTATTTAACAGGTTGTCATTATGCGCTTGTCACATACAGCAAAATTTGCGCTGGCGTTAGTTCCTGCTGTTATTGGTATTGCAGCCCGGGCTGCTACCGAGTCAAATGCATCCGCAGAAGATTTTTATAATCTGTCACTTGCTGAACTAGGCCAGGTTGAAATTTCTATCGCTACTGGCAATAGCACACCATTGGACCGGGCACCTGCAGCAGCGACAGTAATCACTGCCAGTGAAATCCAGGCAATGGGTGCACGCAACCTGAATGAAGTGCTGGAAACAGTTCCTGGTTTGCACGTCTCATTGTCCAGTTTAAGCCGCCTGGATTCGGTGTACTCCATTCGCGGTATTCACACCGGATTTAATCCACAAGTTTTATTGATGATGAATGGCATTCCGGTGCAATACAGTTTGCAAGGCGGAAGGCCAACCTTATTTCGTTTGCCGATCGCCAATATTGCGCGCATTGAAGTTATTCGTGGCCCAGGTTCTGCAATTTATGGGGCAGATGCTTATGCGGGGGTTATCAATGTTATTACCCGGGACGCGTCCTCCATAGAAGGGGAATCTGTCGGTGTTCTGGGTGGTTCATTCGGCAATCGCGAACTGTGGGCGCAGGGCGCAACTAAATGGAACGATGTTGCGATTGCTTATGGAATGGCCTATCAGAAAAGTGATGGTGATTCGGCGCGTAAGGTCGGTGCAGATTTGCAAAGTGTACTTGATCAACTTCTGGGAACGAAAGCATCATTAGCCCCCGGTGCGTTATCGACACGTTATGAATTGCTGGATTTACATTTATCGTTAAGCACGGAAAAAACCCAGGTGAATTTATGGAACTGGCGCTCCACTGATGCAGGTGTTGGCGCGGGTGCGGCCCAGGTAATTGATCCTTTGGGGTATGACGATAGTAAATTATGGATGGCCGATATCAATCATAAATTTATGTCGGGCTCCAATCAGTGGGATAACAATTTGCGTTTAAGTTATCTCTATTACAATATCCAAACAATTTTCCGTTTATTTCCTGAAAATACTTTTTTGCCCATTGGTTCTGATGGCAATCTGGATTTCGGCGCGCCGGCAGGTTGGGTGCAATTTCCCGATGGATTATTTGGCAATCCGGGCGCAGACATGGAAGATTCAAATATTGAGTGGGTATCGGTTTATTCCGGCTTTGAGGATCATCGTATTCGCATAGCGTTGGGTGGCCGCTGGCAAGTGTTAAATCCACGCGAAACCAAGAATTTTGGTCCGGGAGTAATTAACGGTTCTGAATCCGTGGTTGATGGAACACTCACCGATGTAACAGATACACCTTATATTTATTTAGCAGATAGTAAACGGGATTTGCGTTATCTCTCGTTGCAAGATGAATGGAAATTGATATCCAATCTGGATTTAACTGCAGGTGTTCGTTACGACGATTATTCTGACTTTGGTAGCACCACCAATCCACGTGTGGCATTAGTCTGGTCTACCAACGAAAGCCTGACTACCAAATTACTTTACGGCAGTGCGTTTCGGGCACCGTCATTTGCAGAACTTTATTTCAAAAATAATCCGGTATCACTGGGCAATACTGTACTTAAGCCGGAACAAATTGACACGCTCGAATTATCGTTCAATTTTCGTCTGGCTAACGATTGGCAATCGTCCCTCACGCTTTTCAAATACCAGGCAAGAGACATGATTGAATTTGTGCAGGATCCTTTTGCCACCACTAAAACCGCACAGAACGTACTGGACCAAAATGGTAAAGGAATAGAACTTGAACTGAATTGGAAACCGCTACCGCAATTGCATATTGCCAGTAGTTACGCACTGCAAGATGCCGAAGACGCACATACTGGCAATCCGATTGCCGATGCACCCGGGCAGCAATTCAAGGTGAATGCAAACTGGGAGTTTGCGAGCAGATGGTATTTGAATTCACAGCTGAATTGGGTTGCTGATCGTCAACGTGCAAGCGTGGATAATCGTAAAGATATTGCGGATTACACCCTGCTTAATTTCACCCTGCATCGCAAATCCTTATTAAGGAATCTGGATTTTTCGATCGCGTTGCGCAATGCAACAGATGAAGACGCGCGCGAGCCAAGCAGCGGCTCCATTCGCGATGATTATCCATTGGAGTCCCGCAGCTATTGGATGGGCATTACCTACAATTTTCAGTAAGGTCTGCAGTAGTAAAATCTGATGGGTTGATGAGTGACCGACTATGAGTGAAGAATTTAAACACGAACAGGTGCGCAGCCGTAACGAGCCTTTCGCACAGAAAACCGCCAGCCAGATTTGGCATGAGACCCCCGCTGTTGATAATCCCTACATTGCCGCATCGTCCCATTGCTATGGATATGATTTGCATGAGTTGATGCACAAGCGCTCTTATGTCGATGTCATTTTTTTATTATTCCGCGGCGAATTACCGAGCGCTGCGCAAGCGGAATTGTTGCAGCAACTGATGATCGCGTTAATTAATCCCGGTCCACGCCATGCAGCGACACGCGCGGCAATGAATGTCGGGGTTGGTAAAACCGACCCACTCCATATTTTACCCATCGCGACGGCGGTATACGCCGGTGAATATTCGGGTGCAAAAGAAGTTGAAATGTCGATGACATTTATCGAAGCCAATTGCGAGCGTGATGTTGCTGTAGTTGTGCAAGAAAATTTTATCGATACGGATGCTGTTGAACGCACGGGTTTTGGTGTTCGCCATGGCGGGATTGAATTAAGGGCGGTGCAGCTCGCGCAACAACTGCAACAACTTGATGGCGCTGGAAATGCATTGGCGTGGGGTAATCGGTTGGCCGCTGCGCTCACACCCATGAAAAAGAATTGGTTAATTACCAGTGTTGCAGCGGCGGTGTTATTGGATTTAGGTTTCAGCACGCGTGTCGGTGCCAGTTTTTTTCAATTGCTTGGCGCGCCGGGATTGTTGGCCCATGGGTTGGAAATGGCGGGCAAGCCTATCCTCGCCATGCCGTTTGTGAGTGATGAAAATTATATTGTTGAACGATAAACGCAGTATTGCGAATCGACAGCCAATTTAAAACGCGATAGCCGCACTAACAGTATTAAGGTAACGAAAAAAAGCGATGACACATTCAACCTATAGTAATCCGGAAATAATTGATTATCTGGATCAACGTCGCGGAAAAATTTTCAGCAATACGGGCGGTTGGTTTCCTGGCAAAGGTGTATTTAGCCATGGTTATTCAATGCTGGAAGAATTGGTTGGGGAAAAGACGTACTTCCAGGTCCTGATATTAAATGCAACCGGAAAATTGGTTGACCGGCCACTCGCTGACTGGGTGGAAGCCTTATATGGTTGCCTGAGTTGGCCTGACCCCCGGATATGGTGCAATCAAATTGGTGCCTTGTCTGGTGCGGTGCGCACGTCGGTTATGAGCGCTACCGCGATGGGAGCGTTAGCCGCAGACTCGCGCATTTATGGTGTATTGCCTTTGCTGGAAAGCGTTGCATTTATTCAGCAAGCCTTGATAAAAAAACAGCAGGGAATGAATGCCGGGCAAATTGTTGATGAGGCTTTTGCAGAGTGTAAAGCGAGTAAGCCCTATATTATGGGTTACCGACGCCCCATCGCAAAAGGCGACGAGCGTTTGGAGGTGATGGAAAAAGTCGGGAAAAAATTGGGCTTTGGTATTGGCGAACATATGTTGCTCGCGTATGAAATTGAAAAGACGCTGCTGGAAAAAATTGATGAAGGTATGAATATCAATGGCTACATGTCAGCCTTTTTAGCTGACCAGGGTTTTAGCCCGCAGGAAACGTATCAAATGTTTTCCATGTTGGTGGCGAGCGGGGTAACGGCTTGTTACCTGGATACTTATCGCCGTCCGCCGGATACCTTTTTACCGTTACGTTGTGATGATATTGATTACCAGGGGCCGCCCCGGCGTGCTGTCCCTGATGTTAAATAATTATTGCCAGATGATAGTTAATTGAAAAGCTATTAATAGAAGTAAAAAACACAGAAATAAAAGTACAGAAATAATACAGAAATAAAAAGTACAGAAATAAAAAGGGGGCTGAATATTCAGCCCCTTTTTATTTCCGCACGTATTAATTCAATAGTTAATGAGCCGGTTGCGGTGAGCCGAGTTTGCCCATGCGCAACAGCACATGCTCGGCCATACCACTGGCGAGTTGTTGTTCGCTTAAGAATATCTTGCCAATATTTTCATGTGCCCATAGTTCTGCTTCATCCTCATTGTGCGTACGGATAACGGTTTCAATTTTCGGATTCAACAGGCGTGCAGTCTCAATCATCTTCCGCACATGGAAGGTATTGGCGGTTGCTGCAACCAACATGCCTGCTTGCGCGATGTGAGCCTGAATCAAAACGTTTGGATCAGCCGCATCGCCGCATACAGCGGGAATATTTTTTGCGCGCAGTTGCTCAACAATTTCGCGATTCGCATCGGCAACAACATACGGAATATTTTTGGAATCCAATATTTTCGCAATGCGTTTTCCAACCCGGCCATAACCAACCAACACTACCTGACCTGCAAGAAATGTATCAGCAGTGCTCATTGGCAATACTGCCAGCGGGTCTGCGCTTGTCTCAAGTTTGCGTGCAAATTCGGAATGCTTTTTCGCCCAGCGTTGCAATGGTTCCAGCCCGGCAAACATTAACGAGTTAAGGGCGATGGATGCCAACGCACCTGCGAGAATTAAATTTTGCCCGGTGCTATCCATTAATCCCAGGCTCATACAAAGCCCGGCGAGGATAAATGAGAACTCGCCAATCTGTGCAAGGCTCGCACCTACGGTCAGGGCGGTATTCAACGGGTAGCGGAACATCAATACCAATGCCACGGCAACAATCGTTTTGCCGAACATGATGATGGCTACAACGGTAAGCACTTTCAGCGGTTCGTTAACCAAAATATGGAAATCAAACAGCATGCCGACCGAGACAAAAAACAATACTGCAAACGCATCGCGCAATGGCAGTGATTCATCGGCAGCGCGATGGCTGAATTCCGATTCGCGCAGCATCATGCCCGCAAAAAAAGCGCCCAGTGCAAACGACACATCAAACAGCGCGGCTGAGCCATAAGCCACACCCACCGCCGTAGCGATCACGCACAGGCTGAATAATTCGCGCGAGCCGGTACCTGCAACCCACCACAAAAACTTGGGCAACAAACGTTTGCCAACGACCAGCATAAAGACAATGAAGGCGATCACTTTACCGATAGTGAAGGCAATGGTTAGGGCGATATTGTCGCTGATCGGCTCGTGACCGGCGCCAGCGCTATGGCCTCCCAACAAAACGGCGAAGGCGGGTAGTAGTACTAACACCAATACCATCACCAGATCTTCAACCACTAACCAGCCGACAGCGATCTTGCCATTGATGCTGTCGATAACTCCCCTCGCTTCCAGTGCCTTGAGCAACACAACGGTACTGGCAACTGATAACGCCAACCCAAACACGATGGATTCCCCTGCGCTCCATCCCCACCACAGTCCAGCACCGGCACCTAACGCAGTTGCTACGGCAATTTGCACAATCGCACCGGGAATGGCGATGCGTTTTACCGCCAGCAAATCATCGATAGAAAAGTGCAAGCCCACACCGAACATCAGCAGCATCACGCCTATCTCCGCTAACTGCGCGGTAAGTTCCATATCGGCCACAAAACCGGGTGTATAAGGCCCGATGATAATGCCTGCGATCAAATAGCCCACCAGCGGTGGCATTCGCAGGCGGGTGACAAGGAAGCCGAGGATCATTGCCAATCCAAGGCCAGCGGCGATAGTAGTGATCAGGGTGATGTTATGGGGCATGGCGGCATCTTTTCTCCAGGGGTGAGGGCGGACTATAAAGGCAGAAAATAAACTCATGCAACCGCGGGATTTTCATCTGGCGCCATTGAATAGCGCTGTTGGCAGCCCCAAATTGCCTCGACCGTGTATTTTCCGGCAGTTTTCCGGTGTTTTGGTGGCGATTAATCGCTTTATGTAAATTTGCGTTAATTTGTGGAGAGAAGGCTATGTTTTACGATTTAACCGTTGTGCAGTTCAGTAAGGTGCTTAACAACCTCAGTCATTTTCTGGATAAAGCGGCTGCCCATGCCGAGGCCAAAAAGTTTGATGTCACTGTGCTTCTTAACTCGCGTTTGGCACCCGATCAATTCAATTTGATTCGACAAGTACAAATCGCGTGCGATACCGCCAAACTGGGAGTGGCACGTTTGACAGGTAAAGTTGAATCAGCGCCATCCCATCCGGATACCGAAACAACCCTGCCGGAATTAAAGGCGCGTATCCAATCGGTGCTCGATTATCTCGCCAGTTTCAAACCGGAAGATTTTGCGGGTACTGCAGAACTTCACATCAGCCAGCCGCGCTGGGAAGGTAAATACCTCACCGGGTACGAATTTGCTATCCAGCATGCGATTCCGAATATTTATTTCCACACGACGACTGCCTACGCAATCCTGCGCCACAACGGCGTTGATTTGGGTAAAAAAGATTATCTTGGAAGCATGCCTTACAAAAGTTAATATGGCGCATTAACCAACACGCAGTGCTGCTCATCGGCTAAAGTGGGCGGTACTGTTTGTAGAAAAGCCAATGTAGAACAATGACAATAAGGATGCGCGCCATGTCCGATGCCAAGTGGGATATTTATTTATTAGGGGAAACCCAGTTAGGGGTAGAGCGGTCAACACTGGTGCGCAATCTTGCCACCCTCTTCAAAAAAGATGTTCCCGTCATTGAGAAAATGTTGCGCAAATCGCGCAGCCTGTTGAAAGCCAACGTCGATTTGGCGACAGCAAAAAAATACCAGGCAGCAATCGATAAAGCCGGTGGTTTGTGCGAGTTGGTCGAGCACGGCGAACAATTATTTCCCGATGATGCATTAAGCCCAATTGCTCCGCGTCCAACACTGAGCGTAGCGCCCGTTGAAACCGCAACCGCTCCTGATACAGATCAATCGTCAATTGCCTACTCATCGTCTTATGAACCACCACAAGCGCAAATGAATGGGCCGGGTAATATGCCGAAAAAACGATCGGGCATGAGTATTGCGATGATAGTTGGAGCGGTATTGTTTATACCGATCATTGGAATTCTCGCCGCTGTTGCTTTGCCTGCGTATCAGGATTACACCATTCGCGCCAAAGTGAATGCAGCGGTACCGTTGGTTGATGGAACCCGCGCACAAGTCGAAAAAGTGATTTTGGAAAAAAAATTTTTCCCCAGCGAAAATATTATGGCGGGCTTGCCGGAAGATATCAGCACCCCGCACGTGCGCTCTATTCGCCTGTCTGCCGGTGCAAAACTGGTTGTTACTTATAACGCAATGAGCGCAGGAAAAGCGCCGACAATTATTTGGACACCCAAAAAATCAGGCAAAAACATTGTGTGGGATTGCAAAGGCGGTACCCTGCAGGATAAACATCGCAATCCCGAATGCCGTGGTGGTGCGAAGACCGATACAACCAATGCACCCGCAAAAAAACCGATAACCGATCTGCGTATTTACAGCGATGATAAAACAGTATCGCTGGTAGTACCGGCAAGTTGGAAAGGCAATCGCCAATTAAATGCGAACGCGATATTAGGTGTAGCCAATACCAACGAGGCGAACTATGCACTCGTTATGAGTGAGTCAAAGGAAAGTTTTGATGATTCCGCAGATGCAGCAACTTACCTCTCACTGATCGTTGAAAATTTGCAAGCGGGTTCCCAGAAGTTTCAGGAATTGCAGCAAGCGCGCACCGTTGTTATCAATAAAAAGCCTGCCCGACAGCAAGTGGTGTCCCTCACTGTTCAGGGGGAAAAAATTGTTTATATATTGACTACGCTGGAATCGGACACGCATTTTTATGCGCTATATGCGTGGACTGTTGAAAGCCACTATCCGCAAAACCAGGACATGCTCAGAAAAGTGAGTGAGAGTTTTAGTATTTATTGAAGCGATGGTTGATTATGGAAAACCCTTACGCCGCTCCGGTTGCAGCGCCATTGGCAACCACGCAACATTTACCAAAGAAAATGCTGTGGTGGAAAATACTTTTTTGGTTATTGGTAATCCTTGAAGGAGCCGCTTTTATTGCCATTGTTTGGGGCGATGACGCTCTCGCCTGGGATGATAGTGTCGAGATAGTCATTTACGTATTTGTCATTGCCGGTATTTTTGGTTTTGCTTACCAGCGTGTGTTATTTGCTGAATTATTCTGGCGCGGGGTGATTCCGGTTGCGGCACTTTGGGATATTTTCTTAATTGGCAAAAGCGTCTATGAAGGATTGCATCAGGAATATTTTTTTGTCGGTGTTGTAATTATTGCGGCTGTTTTTGGCCCCGTCATGTTCTTCCAATATTTGGCGTTATATAAATACGCTTTTCAATCTCCCCACTTATGGAATGCTAAAACCAATCGCGTTGCCCCTGAGTGACGCAACGCGATTGGTTTAGTAAACGATTTTACTCTTTCGCAATTTTCGCTTTGCGCACCAGTTGGATGAATTCGGTGCGGTAGCCGTACTCATCCTTACCTTTATTGGCCTGCGCTAATTCTATTACCTTGTCGTAATTAAAATCACCGCTATAGTTGCTGCCGCGCAGTAATTGCGCGAAACCTGCAACGGCCACTGAAAAATTAGCTTCCTGTTGGTAAGCCATATTGGCTTTGTCGATGCTTTTGGTTACGGCCGTTTCGATCAGTTTTGATTGATTTTCTTTGGGTAATTTGTAACGCACAC
This sequence comes from Cellvibrio sp. 79, assembly GCA_003056245.1. Taxonomy (GTDB): domain Bacteria; phylum Pseudomonadota; class Gammaproteobacteria; order Pseudomonadales; family Cellvibrionaceae; genus Cellvibrio. The sequence goes on from MVDH01000001.1 coordinate 147,457, forward strand.
GTAAGAATGCCAGTTCATTTGCTTTTCCATTCGCTGTGGCTTGCGCTTGATAACGGCTTGGCTCCAGCAATTTACTGTCGGCATTCACGGGAGTGATTTCATAAATCGCAGTGACTTTGTGACCCGAACCAATTTCGCCAGCATCTACTTTGTCATTGTTAAAATCTTCACGATTCAGTGCGCGGGTTTCATAACCGATCAAACGGTATTCCGCCACGGTTGCCGGATTAAATTCCACCTGGATTTTTACATCTTTTGCGATCGGAAATAAGGTTGATGTGGCTTCATTTACCAACACTTTTTGGGCTTCGCTTAACGTATCAATGTACGCCGCCGTGCCGTTACCGTTTTGCGCCAGTGTTTGCATCATCGCATCCTGATAATTACCCTGGCCGAATCCCAATACCGATAAATAAATGCCTTTATCGCGTTTGCGTTCAATTAAATCCTGCAGCGCATCGTCGCTGGTTTGGCCGACATTAAAGTCACCGTCGGTAGCAAGAATAATGCGGTTAACACCTTTGGAATTAAAATTCGCTTCAGCCAATTTATAAGCGAGGGCGATACCCTCTGCACCTGCGGTACTGCCACCGGCTTGCAAATTATTGAGTGCCGCAAGAATTTTGGCTTTCTCTTTAACTTTTGTCGGCTCCAGTACGGTACCTGCTGCACCGGCATACACTGCGATAGCGATAGTGTCATCGGGTTTGAGTGTATCCAGTAACAAACTCATGGATTGTTTCACCAATGGCAATTTGGTCGGTTCGTCCATAGAGCCGGAGACATCCAGCAAAAACACCAGGTTGGATTGTGGAATTTCACTCGCCGGTAATTGGTAACCCTGGATGCCGATATGAACCAGTTGGTTGCCTTTTTTCCAGGGCGAATCCATTACGCTGACATGTGTTGCGAACGGTGTTTTTTTATCGCGCGGTGCAGGGTAGGCGTAATCAAAATAATTAATCATCTCTTCGATACGCACCGCATCTTTGGCTGGCAGCTGACCATTATTTAATTGGCGACGCACAAAACTGTAAGACGCGGTATCCACATCGATTGAAAATGTTGAGACAGGCGTTTCACTGACTGATGTCACTGCATTTTCTTTAAAGTCTTCAAAACGGTCGCGATATTCTTGCGGTGGCGCTGAGGGCACATCAATTACGTTATCACTTGTGCGTTTTAATTCCGGTGCAGCGGAAATAGCTAGTTTCATACCGGTAACCTGAACTTCTTCGGCTGCATCTGCTTGTTGCATAGTTGGTTTGGCTGGTGCAGGTGCAATGTTTGCAGCAGCGGGTGCTGCCGGCGGAGCCGCAACTTCCTGTTCAACGCCGGGTATCCGCTGCAATGCATCGGCGACATTGCTATCCGGAAAACGGCCAATATCTTCAGCGCTAACAACGTCGCTTTCTGCTGGTTCTGCACGAATACCTGTAACTACAGCCTCTTCAACAGCGGCCGCCGCCGCAAGTTTCTTTTCTGCAAACTCCTCTTTGGCTTGTGCCGCTTGTTGGCGCTGCTCGCTGACGGATGCTGTCTGTTTGGCAAGTGCTGCCGTCAACTCATCATTAACCGGATTAACCCCCAAATGCTGCATAAACGTTATGCCTGCAAGAACAGCCAGACTGGACGCTGCGATTCCGGAAATCAACGCCGGTTTTTGCCAGATAGGGCGATTGCCAGATTTGGGGGCTTTGCCAAACGTTGAATTGTCAAACGTTGAATTATTCATTGAATCACTCCCGTGATGATTGATGTCACGGGTAGGACGTAAGCGTTGTAAAAATCCTTGGAGAACAGTGGATTTTTTTTGCGAAATAATTTGTTCATCAATGGATGGAATAGATCCAGCGGTGACTGGCGAATCTTTTTCCGCATCGATAGTCGCATTTTCATCAGCTGCTGCGCCGGTTTGTTGCGCGGCAAAGGCAGCCATAGCTGCCGCGATATGGCGAGCTTTGGTAGTGGCATCGGGCTGCGGTGCGGGTTGTTGTAACTGTTGTTCCAAATCATGTTCGTTCATAGCGATACCTCCCAGCTACCATCGCCCTGTTGCAGGTGCTGGAGCTGTTTGCGAATTTCATGGAGCCGCCAGGACACCGTGGATTCCTTGACTTGCAAAACAGTGGCGGCTTCGGCGTGGGTCAGCCCTTCGGCATGGACCAATAACGCGGTTTCTTTAAATCCCTCCGCAAGTGAATCCAGCAATTGCAATATTTGTTGCAGGTAGATGCCGGTTTCCGCGCGCTTATCGTGTTGGACTTCATTTTCCAATCGCTCCAGGTCGTCATGTTGGTGGCGTTGCTGGCCGCGATGCCAATCTTTCGCGCAGTTGATCACCAATCGATATAACCAACTACTGAATGAAGCCTCAAACCGGAATTGCCCCAGGCTTTGTGCCAGCTTGATACAGGCGAGTTGGGTAACATCCTCGGCATCGGCGCGGTTGCCGCACCAGCGAAAAGCAAAACGAAAAACCTGGTCATAACACCCGGTGAGCAATTGCTCAAATGCCGTTGCATCGCCGTTTTGTGCGGTGCGAATTAACAGGTTTTGGTCAATGGGTGGCATCTACAGGCCCCATTCTTTATCCCTCATATTGATGACGTAAGTCAGACGCACGAAATCGCCACATCCTTGGCTGATGGCTGGTTTTGTCGGTTATTTTTACATATTGCACTTGGAAGTGTGATGTGGTTATCACTATCTCCTTGTTTTATCGGTGAATTTTTAAACTGGTGTGCAAATTGCTGATTTTGACGACAATCGGGTCAGTATTTTATGTTTTTTGGCCTACCTATAATCTACATATCATTTTTTCGGGCGGTATCACTATGGGCGTTAACTCTGTTTATATCCGCGTATTGGGTGCGTTGGCCGGTTTGCTATTGGCGTTGAATGCCCAGGCCAATCTTATCGTGAATGGCGGTTTTGAAGATAACAATGTTGCGGCGGGCAATTGGGCTTATTTCCCATCATCCAGTGTTAATGGTTGGGACGGGGACAACATTGAAATCTGGGATAGTTTTGGCGGCGTGGTTGCGCCCGAGGGGACCCAACATGCGGAACTGAATGCCCATCCTTTCGATGGCACCGTGTTTTCTATTTATCAAAGCTTTGCCACTGTCATCGGCCAAACATACGATGTCTCCTTTTTTTACAGCGCACGTGAAAACAACAATGAACAATTTTCTTTCAGTGCTGGCACTCTGGCCGTGTTACTGAATGATCATGTAGTCGGTAGCTGGAAACAATACACCGGCAGTTTTGTTGCAACTGCCACTACCAGTGCGATCACTTTTACCAGTTATGACAACTCCACTGTAGGCAATTTTCTGGATGATGTTGTTGTTACTACCCGTACCCATGTAGATGAATCCGGTGCGTTGGTAATGATGATGATCGGCTTGATTGGTTTGTTCTGCAGCAGAAGAAAACTGTCCATTTAATTCCGTTCTGCTGATCGTAAAAAGCTCGCAACTGGCGGGCTTTTTTTGTTTTTTTACGCACCCGTAACAGGTTACAAATAAGCACAAATTTACGGGGTTTTTCGTTGGCTTTTATGTTGTTTTTGGCGACGCTATTATTACAATGCCTGCGCCAATATTGTTGGTGTTTCAGGAGTAACTGTATGCATAAAAATGCGGTTGCTAAATTAAAAATATTTAATTAACGGAAGTTCTATGTATTTTCAATGGTTGAAAAAAATCGTTGCTGCCGCCGTTGTTCTGGTAGCGGCAAACGCACAAGCCGGTTTGATTACCGATGTGGAAGCAGTCAATAAAACGGTGGGCTTCGGTGCATCAAAGAGCTGGACACATAATATCCTTGATCAGGGTTTTGCATTGGGCAGTGCACAAAGTGCAACTCTTACTATCGAATTCCGCGATGACAAAGATCCCTGGTACAACCCGTTTGAAACTGCCCTGATACAAATCGGCTTTTTTGATTTGCAAGACGGCGGTCTGGTGTTGAACCCTACCGTCAATTGGACGGGCGGCCTGGGTTTGAGCTCATTGGTAAAACTTAACCTGGATGGCACTTTGTTTGTGCAAGTGACCAGTGTGCTGGGTGATTTTGTGATTGGTAACTCCATCCTCACCGTAATCACCAAAGAGGCTGAAGTTCCTGAGTCAGGCACATTGGTGCTCTTCGCTCTAGGTCTGTTGGGGCTGGCTGCGGCACGAAAAAAAGCGATTATCTGATCCTTGCTTGTCGCGCACTATTTAAAAAAAACCGCCAATACGGCGGTTTTTTTTGGCTAACTAGTTGAGTGATTACTTGGGAAATTGTTTTACCGCGCGCTCCAGTTGCTCTATGTGCGCGGTCTGGTTTTGATAGGCAATTTGTACAAAAAGCTGGTGGATGTTGCGCAATGCGTGGCTGTGTTGCGGCGCATTGACGAGGATGCGCTGGATAAAATCACCGAGTGTTTCGCCTTGGCCGCGAACATAACCAAATTGCTTCAGTTTCTGTTCCAGTTTTTTAATGGCTTTTAATTCGCGGCGCAGTAGTAGTGATGGCCGACGGCGCACCAGCACCCACGCAAAAATTGCTGCACTGACTAACCCAAACCCGATCAACCAAAGTGTCAGGCGCCAACTTTCGGTTCCGCCCAGTAAGCGCGACAGTAGTCCTTCCTGGGCCTCATTGTCGTAATTGAGTACCCACCGTTGCCATACATAATTGGCAGCGTCCCAACGAGCCTGTATTTGCAAGAGCAGCGACGAATTTTGCCAGGCACTATTAACCAGTTCGCGATCAGATTCACCCAATGCTGCACTCATTCCCAGTTCGATACGGTTGGGGGCCACAGCGGCAGTAGGGTCGATCATTTGCCAGCCTTTGCCTTCGATCCAGACTTCAGTCCAGGCATGGGCATCGGATTGCCGCACTAATAAATAGTTTTCTACCGGATTCCAGCGCCCGCCCTGATAACCCACCACCAGCCGGACCGGAATACCGGCGGCGCGTAACAGGAAACCGAAACTGCTGGCAAAGTGTTCACAAAATCCCCGTTTGCTTTGAAACAGGAATTCATCCACGGAATGAGTGCCCAGCTCGGGTGGTTGAAGGGTATAGCTGAACTCGCGACGGAAGAGTGCCAAGGTGTTATCGATGATCTGTTGGTCAGTCAATTGTTGCGCGCGCCAGGACTCTACTAACGCACGCGCCTGCGGATTGCTGCTTGAGGGTAAACGCGTGTAAATGTCACGCTGTATTGACGGTAATCGCGGTGCTTCCGGCCACTCCACTTGCAGGGCCGATTTGACCTCGTAGCGCATGCGCTGGGACAGCGGGACATAGTTCATCAACAAGGAATCGGCGGTAATGCGGATGCTGTTAGTCGTGTTGGTTGCCGATAGCGGCGTCATCAGACTGAATAGCCAGGGTTGGCCATGGGGTTCAACAATGATGCTGTAGTCGATGAGTGCTTGCTTGTTGCCCGAATCCCTATCCGGCGCACGTCCCCAACTGTCACGCATCTTCCAGGCGCGCCCATCAAAGGTATCTAGCACCAATCCACGCCAATAAAGCTGGTTGGGAGGAAGGGGTGTTTGATTGTTAAATGCAACGCGGAACGCTGGTTCCTGGCTCAGTGCAAGGTTGCCCAGGTCGCCGGGCGCCACGGTATCGGTAAAACCGGTTTTTGCAGTCTGCTGGTTGGGAATTGCCCATAACGGCCCCAACCGTGGCGCAACCACAAACAGCACTAGCATTAACGGCAATGCATGCAGGATGATGGCACCACCGCGCTTCAGGCGTAGCGTCGGGATTTGCATGCGGGTGAGATACAGCGAGCGCCAGCAGGTAATCAACAACAACATGCTAACAAGGCCGAAGGCGGCAGCTTGCGGTGTCTGGCTAAACAGCAATTGTGAGGCGGTGATGATAAAACCGATGAAGATCAGGAATTGCGCATCCCGTATTGCATTGACTTCCAGTAGCTTGAGTGAGAAGGCACAGACCAGTAACCCGATCATGGTTTCAGTGCCGGTTCTACTCGAATAGCTGACGAGCATTCCTGCGACGCAAAGCGCGGTGAGAAGACCCTTTACCCATTTTCCGGGTGAACCCCAGCGGCCACGAAACATCTGGGTGCGCCACAAGGCGGATATGGCCCAGATCAGCCATAACCAGGGCGGAAGGTTAAACAGTAACGGCAATATCAATACCGACTGCATGATCAGCAACCAGGCCAGCTTATCGCGCGCCAGGTATTCGGCGTGAACGGGGGGCGCAGTTTTCTGGCGGCGCGACCACCGTTGTTTGATCATCGCCGGGTCGCTCCGGGCAGATTAAATTCTGCCAGTGCTTTCAGTACGGCGTGCAAATGCGCATCACCCAGCGCAGGTTCCAGGGTTGTGCCGGGCAAACTCAAACCGTAAGGAATTTGCCGTTGTTGATACTCCAGCGCCCAGTAGCATAGCCCGGACAAACGCGGCTCTTGCGGTAGGGCGACGCTATCCCAGTCCAGCCATTTTTCGGCAGAAAAAAACGCTTCGTATTCTTTGGTAAACAAGCCTTTTTCCTGGGCAAATTGTTTCCAGGCGATGTGTTTGATCGGATCTCCCGCCTGATAGCCGCGCAGGCCGGAAAAATCATCGCCGCCGCGCTGGCTGCTGCCCCCTTCCTGCTGCCCGTCATTTGATAGATGTTTAGGTTCTTCGCTAGCGATGGGGGTGGGGTAAATAAGTGCTTGTGCATCCAGGTTAAGCCAGGTCCAGCAGCGGATAATCCCCAGCGGAAAATAGCTTTGCACCAGCAATCGCCCCGGTTGCAGGTAACCGCGTTCCTTACTTTGGGCGAGCAGGTTTACACGCAAGGGCTCATTCGGATTGAGGGTGACTAACTGGGTGTCGCCCCCGGGCCAACGCAACTCCAGGTAATCACAACCGAACTTATGGGTTGCCGTCAGCTCCAGGGTGAAGACGGCAGGCTCACCGGCAAACGCCGGTTTTGCGCCTACAAATTGCACTGTCATCCCTGCCATATTGGCAAATGCATGGAGGATGGACACTACGAAAATACTGATCATCAGATAAGCCAGCGCCAGGATCAGGTTGTTCTGATAATTGGTGCCCAGCATCCAGATAATCACAATGATCAATAAGTACATCAATCCCGCAAGATTGGGAAAGGTGTAAAGATTTTTGCGATTCAGGGTGACTGTCAGTGTGGTGGGGGTACGTTGGTCTATCCAGCGGTAAAACCGGTTTTCCCAGGCGATACGCCAGTTACTCAATGGCCTGCTCATTTGCATTAGCCCAAAACATTTACACTATCGCGCAAATGCTTTATCAGGGGATCGGTGTCCTGGCTATGGCCGCGACCACGAACACGATGACCTACTACCGCGGGCAATACTGCCTGAATATCTTCAGGAACCAGGTATTCGCGGTTGTGGATCAGTGCCCAGGCTTTGGCGCCGCGTAATAAAGCGAGCGCTCCGCGCGGTGAAAGGCCGTAAGTAAACTGGGTATCGCTGCGAGTAAACGCAACCAGTCGTTGTACATAATCCAGTAATGATTCACTCGCTTTTACCTGCTGAACCGCTGTTTGGATTGCCGCCAATTGTTCCGTGGTAACCAGCGGTTCCAGTTGGCGGATGCGCGCGCGCGGGTCTACGCCTTCAAACAGCATCCGCTCGGACGCCGGGCTGGGATAACCCAATGAAATACGCATTAGAAACCGGTCGAGTTGGGATTCAGGTAGCGGGAACGTACCGCTTTGCGAAAGCGGGTTTTGGGTTGCTATCACAAAAAATGGCGTTGGCAGCGGCCGGCTTTTACCCTCAATCGTGACCTGGCCTTCTTCCATTGCCTCCAGCAATGCACTTTGGGTTTTGGGCGAGCTGCGGTTGATTTCGTCGGCCAATAACACCTGGGTAAATACCGGGCCGGGATGAAATTTAAAAACACCCTGTTCGCGCTCAAAAATCGCCACACCCAAGATATCGGCGGGCAGCAAATCGCTGGTGAACTGCACCCGCTCGAACTTCAATCCCAACACTTTGGCAAGGCAATGGGCGAGGGTGGTTTTGCCCATACCGGGCAGGTCTTCTATCAATAAATGCCCTTCGGCAAACAAGCACGCTAATGCCAGTCGCACTTGCTGGTCTTTGCCTAGTAACACTTGATCGACTTGTTCAATAATCCGGGATATCAGTGACTGCATGGGAATCCTTCAAACAACGGTGATAAGTGCGAGCATAGCGCAGGGGCATTACTGGTGGGGATAAAGAATCGCAAAGCTGGCGGCTGGTTCACGTCAGTTGGCAATTAAACCCTCTGGAGGGGATGATGCCGCAACCACACAGTTGCGGCCACGTTGTTTGGCTTGGTAGACCGCTTTGTCGGCGCGATTAAACCAGTCTTCCAGTTTTTCGTCGGTCATTAGTTGTGCCAGTCCAAAAGACGCTGTCAATGTTCCTTCCGGGTCGCGCAGTTCCAGCTCGATTTGAACTCGCAGCTGCTCGGCAATGACCGCTGCATCTTCCAACCCGGTATTGCGGGCCAGTACAACAAACTCTTCGCCACCAAAGCGAAACACCCGGTCAGTTTTTCGCACCCGTTTAGTTAACAATCCGGCAAGGTCAATCAGCACCCCATCCCCCACGCTGTGGCCATATTTGTCGTTAACCATTTTGAAAAAATCCAGATCGAGCACGATCAGAGTTGCGGGCGTTTGGTTGCGGGCAAAATCATCAATGCTCATTTGCATATCATCATTCATTGCGCGGCGATTCCCCAGATGGGTTAGCGCATCCTGTGTTGCATAGCCCTGTAATGACTCTTGCTGGCGAGTGGTCAGCAACGCAAATGAATAAGCCATGCTTCCGCAAATCAACAAAGAGGAGAGCATGGCAAACATATGCGTCGGCGTTTCCAGTTTGGCAGCTATCGGCAGAATCGCCGCTATCGCCACTACATTGGTTAGCAGGCCTGTATTCGGTTTTAACAGGAAGAAATTGGCGAGCAGTGCCGGGAACAACCAAAACACAAAAATCGGTTCATTCAAATGTGCGACGGCAACCGCACCGGCAGAATAAAGCCCCGCTGTAACATTGGAGATGAGTTGTGTTGCCTGCCCGCGCCACCAGGTATAACCGGCGCTACCCAGCGCCACTATCACTATCAACAGATCCACTACGGCGTTCAACATCTGGCCATTCATGTAGCGAATCACTACGAATGGTGCGATGCCGAGGCTGGCTAAAATCGCAAATAAGTAAACCAGTCCCCGTTGGAACTTGTTTTTTGAGTCGGTGAGCATGGGCACCGGCGATGTCTCCCTTTATGTAGCAGTGATTTTTATATCCTGACAGGGCAGGATTTTTATAGTTCACAGCATAGCTGGTGATGGGGAACTTGCAGAATGATTTGGCGCGCGAGGCGCACACAAAAGTTATTAGGCTATTACCGGAAATTTCGCTACATTGCTCGCCGCAACCGGTCCGGTTGTTTTTAACAAACACAAAAGGGAAAAAATATGATTAAAAATTTGTTTTTTGGCTTGGCTTTTTTAGGTCTCTCTCTGACTGCCAGCGCAGGAGTAGTGACTATCGAATACTCAGGTACAGTTTCCAATCATTCTAACGGTGGATGGGGGCCTGATATTGGAACTCAGGTTGGTGGTGTAATAACAATCGATTTGTCCAAATCATCGGGCAAAGTATGGGAAAACTCCAATTCAATTGGGCACTATGCGTTTTCTTCCAACGGAATGGTGACGAGTAGTGGTAACACTGGAACGGTAACGACCGGTACCGATTTTGTGGATGTTTACGATAATTCATATCAGGGGAGTAATCAGGATTATTTATGGTTGAATGAAAATATATCCTATGACAGTTTCTGGACCTCATCGGGTTATGCGTGGAAATACACGGGTATTCAGCTGGGTATTTTATTTCAAGGATTGAACTGGATTACTAATTTGTCCTTGGATAATTTAAATATCAACACTGCTGATCCAGCATTGCTCAATTCGTCATTTGGTGTATTTACTTACGGCTCCCACAGAACAGATTTAAACGGGAATGTTATTTTTTCTGATACCCGTTCAACATTGTTCAAGTTTGATTCATTGAAAATTACTTCGCCATTAGTCAATGTTCCTGAATCAGGTTCAGTTGCTTTATTGCTGATGGGAATGTTGGGGGTGATCTTGCGCCGTAGAGTGGTATAGCGCTAATTGCCAGGAATAACTTGCTCACTTAATTGTGGGCAAGTTATTACACAGAGATGTATTGCAAGGTATCGTTAACAAAATCGATAAGACGTATTTGCACACACTTAAGTGATATCACTTAGTCTTTTCATCGCCTCATTCGCTGTCAGTTCACGAGGTTGTTGAGCCGCTGTTTTATCTTGTTGTGCCGTTTTGGTTGTATTTGTTTTTTCCGCCGCTACTTCGATGAGCTTGGCCATCGCTTGGTGCGGGAAACTATGATTAAAAACAATTCCGCCTATTGGCTTCCAGCCCTGGTTTAATTTTTCACTCACTTTTGCTTCGAAATCCTCAAAACCCTTATCGCTAACAATTACCTTATAAATTAACTTCTTCACGTAAAACTCCGTTACTAATGACTATGATATCCAGTGCGCGGCATTGTAATAGAAAAAATTGCGAAACCGATAGCGGATTGCAAAAATAATATTGCCTGCAAATTATTTTATGGGTTGCGGTATTTCCAGCCATTCATCAATTCGTTTTTCCATATAGCTATAAAACGGATTTGCATTCAGTCGCTGATTGGTATCAGCAGCAAGCGCCAGCGTATTTCTTTCACCGCGGAAATTCAGGTTGCCTAAACGGATGCCGTAAAATTCGCCTTCATCCGGTTCTAGCCCATAAGTGGGGTCATTGATGGGGAAGGGCAGGGCAATATGGGAGAGGGAGAAAACTCCGCGTGGAAACTCCAATGATAAAGGCATTTCTTTGTCATCGGATGATTCCGCATTGCGGCGCCATTCGCTCACCTGATGGCTACTGGAATTGGTGTTGCCAATCCTCACAAGATTATAATTTTTCGGATTGCCATCAACGAAAACCCTGGTAAACAACTCAGTACTTGCACTGCGTGTGATAGGCAAATAATTTTGGTGGCGGTTAATGTCAAAAATCACCAGCTCATTTTTATACGGCTGAAATTTATGTGCAAAAAAATGCTCGACAGCGGCAGTGCTGATAGTCGCATCCATCAAGGATTGAAATCCCAGCACCGGTGGAAAGTTTTTCAAACCAACACTTTTCTCTACCATCGTCATTTTTTCTTCTAAATTCCTGGTAAGGCTGCGTGCTTGCCAACCCGCATTGACAGTAAATGAATTGTATTTAAACGGATTGTATTCAGGTTGTTTACTTAACCAACGCTCGGAACTTAGCAAGGGAATGTGGCCGATGAGATCCACGCTTTTGCTGAGAACCGCAAATTTACTGACACCAAACATGGGGGAAAGCAGAACCAGTTTTTTGGGTTGCGGCAATTTTTTATCGAGCTGGGCGTTGAGCGTATAATCCACTGCCAGAGCTGCTCCAGTAGAATAACTTACGAAATAAATATTGTTATTTTCCCCCAATTGCATTTGTAATTCACGCATCGCCAGCTTTGTTACTGCCGCCCAATCTTCCCATTGCACATTGAGCAATCCGCTTGGCAGGGTACCGTGTCCCGGCAGGCGTGCGGCAATCACATAAAACCCTTGTTCCTGAAAATGCAGTGCAAGGCTGCGCACCGTATAAGGCGAATCGCTTAAGCCGTGCAGCATGACAATACCGCCACGCATTTGCGTTGGCTTTAATACAAAGCTGCGATTCCAGTTGTTGATAATTTTATGTTGATTGGCGGCGTTGGGTAATGCGCGATTATTATCAATATGGTTGAACGAATTGAGCAGTGAATCTTGCTGATAGCGGTAGGCATCTGTACGTGGGTTATCTGCAAGTACCTTGTGCAATTGCGCGAACAGGCGATCTTCCTGCGCGAGATAATCCTTCCATTGATAGTCCGCCGTTAAATCTGCGGTGGAAAATTCTTCATCGAGAATTATGCGGTGCCATGGGGCTGCGCTTTTCAGGGTGCTACACCCTGTTAAGATTAGAAAACAACAGGCAGTTAACAACAGGCGTTGTGTGTATGAAATCAGTCCATCGTGCATAGGAAATTCCAATGAGATTAGCTGTGAAATTTTTCAGATGAAAATGTGTTATTCGGTTTTTCTTTATTATTATTTTTTTCATGAACATTTTCGTCATGGAGAAAATGTCCCTGCTGCAAATAATAGAGGCTCTGGCGAATACTGGTTTTGTCTTTCATGATAAACGGATGGGATACAGGCAACGCGATAAAATCGTGCATGCCGTCAATTTTAGTATTTTCCAACGAAACTTTTCCGTCATCCGGGTTGGGTAAATACAATGACAGTATCCAGTTAATACTGCGGGTGCCAGCAATAACACCAAGATCGAACGTTACTGGCCCGAGTTGCAATGGAACACTCTCCGGGTTTGTCCCCAACTCTTGTCCGGCGGGACCATTCATTAAGGAAAAACCGGGAACATTTTTCAATTTATCCACAACCTGGCTGCCCTGGTTGGGCGGTGCAAACATTACTACACGGCTCAATTCGGGAATGCTGTTGGTTGCCAGGTACTGGCGCAATAAAATTCCACCGAGCGAGTGGGTTATAAAATGAATACGCGGCGCGGCCTGTGCGCGACAAAGGGCTAGTGCCGGCGGAATCGCTTTTTCGGCGAGTTGTGCAACCGGAAATTTGCGTGACGGGTAACCCTGGTTTACCACACGATAATTTGCGGCGAGTAATTCATCGGCTAATGGTTGCATGGATTTCGTAGTGCGCGCCAACCCATGTAGCAAGATTACACAGTCTTTACCTTGTATTTGAGTATCGGTGTCTGCTTGTACGTTAGGCGAGCAAGAACCGGCAAACAGAGCTATAAATAACCAAAAGCCGATGGTTAGTTGCTCGCGAGAAAAAAAACGATATATAAAGTGCATAATGACAATGTACAGAAAGAAACCCGTATGCAGAAAAAACAGTGTGCAGAAAGAAACCAGCACAGGGTAGCCGCAAATGCCATTTTTTGACAGCCATTGCCACTTCGACTTTGCCGAATTTGATGCGGATCGCACGCAATTGTGGCAACGGGCGATGGCATTGGGAGTGAATGGATTACTTGTACCGGGAATTGAACCCGCGCAATGGCCAGCGGCGCAAACACTGAGCCGGCAATTACCGGAGTGTTATTTTGCCTTGGGGATTCACCCCTGGTGGATCAGCAAAATTGCCACAGATCCGTTAGCTTTACACTTTTATGCATACCAGATGTCGTTGTTATTGGATGAAGACAAAACCAGTAACCAGCCGCATTGTATTGCTATTGGTGAGGCGGGGCTGGATAAAAATATTGATACACCTATCGAACAGCAGCTTGATCTGCTTGACTGGCATATTGACCTTGCCAATCAGTTTCACCTTCCGCTTATTGTCCACAGTGTAAAAACCCATAACGAATTGATTGCCCACTGTAAAAAAAATCCCCCGTTATATGGTGGGGTGGTGCATGCATTTAGTGGCAGTTATGAAACCGCAATGCAATTGATTGATATGGGGTTTTATTTGGGCGTGGGCGGCACAATTAGTTATGACCGCGCGCAAAAAACGCGAGCGACTTTTGCGCGTGTGCCATTGGAATCGGTATTGTTGGAAACCGATGCGCCGGATATGCCACTTTGTGGCGAACAAGGACAACGTAATAGCCCTGAAAATTTACCGCGCATCGCACAATTATTTGCGGAGCTCCGTAACGAGAGTGTGGAAACAATAACGGCGAGTGTTTGGGAAAACACTCGCCGTTTATTTGCGCTTGCTTGAATACTTTTTAAAATTGACTACTTAACTGCAATCAATTGCGCTGGCGCATGTTGAGAGCTACGCACACAATTACGGCCCTGGGCTTTGGCGACATATAGTGCTTTATCGGCACGGCCAATAAAATCGGTTGGCGATTCCCCCGACATTTGCTGCGCAACCCCGAAGCTGGCCGTGACTTTCAAACCTTTGGGCCATTCAGTCTCTTCAATGCAGCGGCGCAGTTTCTCCGCTAAACCGAGTGCGCTATCCAGATTGGTTTCCGGACACGCCAACACAAATTCTTCTCCACCCCAACGAGCCAGAAGATCATGACCGCGCGTGTTGGCACTCAGTGTTTGCGAAAATACCAGCAACACCTGGTCACCGACATTGTGGCCATATTGATCATTAATTTTTTTGAAATGATCGATATCGATAAAAATTAATGACAGCAAAGATGGCCCGGTATCAGAATTTATTTGCTGGAACACCGGTGCCAGTCCCTCGCGGTTTAACACACCAGTCAGTGGATCGCGTGCTAAACGTTCTTCCAGTTTTTGCTGTTCCTGGTTCAATAATCTATTGAGTGATTCCAACTGCTGCTGGCGTTGCTGGTTGCTTTGCAACTCAAGTTTGGCTTTGCGTAAGGTATTTACAAAATAAATCAAACCGAGGGCGGTCCAGATACTAATCAGCACCAGTAATAGTTGATGGTCACTTATATACTTTCCATGAAATTCGACGTGCTCAATAATCATTTGGTATTTGCCCGGCGTAACACGCTCGCCTGTGGAAATTTGTACACCACGCACATCATCAAATTCCGGGCCCCAATAGTCAGGGGGGATCTTGCCCTGGCTCAACCACCAGGTAGGCACCTGCATATGGCTTAGCTCAATTATTTGCGGATAGCGGATATGGGTATCGTACAGTTCGATGGCATTGTACTTTTGCGAATTGGTATCGCCCGGATTTGCGTAAGCCGGGTTGAAATTCACTAGCTGAAAGCGAATACCAAAGTTTTGGGGTTCGGAATAATGGATGTGCAGTTCGACCTCAGTGAAGCTGCTTAAATCGATACCACGACGGGTAACGTTATCAGTCAAAATGAAACTGATCTCGCAGTAGGGCCAGGCGTAGCTGGAGGTAATAATCTCGCAATCCAGAATAAAACGTTCGCCATCACGGGTTAAATGGGCAATAGACGAACCACCATTGCCGCGATCATCGATAGTCTCGATACGCACGCCGGCATCGGTTCCCAGTACCAGGGTTTTCTGTGGGCCATAGTATTGAAGGAGCAATAATATGAGGGTGATGAGAATCAGTAATCCAAGCAACCGGGCTTTTGTTATATCTTGCTGGATGGCCATCGTCATTGATCAACCGCAGTAAATATGTTGAGAACAGTAAAGCACAGTTTTTTGCCCGCTCAAAGAGCGTCTTGCTGCTGGTTTAAAATAATTCTCTTTTTATAACTTTTATCTGACGTTTCAAGATTGATCGATATGGCAACTATGCAGTTGGTGCTAAGTTGAAAATCCATCAAGTGGTAAAAAGTAACAACGTTCAGGTCGTGGTCAAATTGCTATCGCTTGCCAGATAGTCAACTTGACCAACGTTGTCATTAGTGTTTTATCGTGTTTTACGGATTTTTCAGGTTTTGGTGGATGCTATTCAGCAAGCCGTCGCTATTGGTGTCATGTGGCAATTGCCAGAACATGATGCCGCCCAATTTGTGCTTGCGCACATAGCTGACTTTTTCACCCATAGATCTTTGGTCGTCAAAGGTGGCAAATATTTTTTGCTTCGGGTTATAAGCGTAAGGAGCTTTGGCGACATCATCCCAGTAATAGGTAAATCCTGCTGATGGCGCATAGCGTTCAGGAAACTCTTTATATTTAGCACCGTCAATATGGACTCCGTCCTGATAGAGGCCGTTATTAGCCATGCTTACTTCCTTCCAGCTGCGTGCGTAAAAGGCCGTACCAATCACAATTTTTTCCGGCGCCACTCCCAGGCTCAGCAGCTTCTGTACTGCATTATCCGTAGAGTCTTTTTGCTGTGGCGTAGAGTAGAGTGCGGTGTGGTGACCGGTGTGTGGCGTGGCGCCGTTCACTATATCGTAAGTCATCAGGTTGACGTTGTTCAGTAGCGGCATAATGGTTTGCCAATCCACTGCGGTTTCCAGGAATTTATCAAAACCGCCCGCTGCAAAACTCAATTCGTGTTTATCGCCCACTGTATTGCGCAGCTCGCGTATCAATTCACTGAAGTTGTTGCGGTCATGTGGTGCAAATTTATGGCCGGGGTAACCTTCAATAGTGGGATATTCCCAATCCAGATCGATACCGTCCGCGTTGTAATCCTTAATAATTTTCAGCGTGGATTGTGCGAATATCTTGCGATTGGCAGCGGAATTAAATACATCGGAGCAGGTTTCGCATCCACCCCAACCGCCGAGCGACAGCAACACTTTTAAATGGGGATAAGTTTGCTTAAGTGCGACCAACTTGCGCATGGCTTCCTGGTCTTTAGCAGAATCAAAATGTAATTCATTGCCCTTTAAATGCAGGAAGCTATAAATAATATGGGTGAGTTGGTTGAAGTTATAGCGCTCCAAATCCGAACCATCACCCATGTAATAAGCAATGACTTTTACTGAATCTGTTGTTGCCACAGGTCTCGGCTCCTGATTGGTTGCCGGATGTTTTGGTGGTGTTTGGCTACAGGCCGATAATAACCAACCAAATGCAATTAATAGTGCGCAGCGAAAAACTGGTTTCATAAATCCCTCGTCGGATATTCAACGATTATTGGTTTTAGTAAAAAACACGAGAGACCGGGTAGTGGTAAGCATGTCTGCAATTCTTGGTGTGCAGATCTGCTCTGTATTTTACTCTTTGGCATCTCTGCTGCCAGAGTGGGCACAGGTAAAGTTAAATAAAGATCAGTACCCGATCTGCTATTTTTTCGATTGCCAACTGGTTCACAGCGGCGTTTAATGCATGCATCCCGATGTTATGAAACCGATACAGAACCCACTATGCAACACGACGATTTATCTTCCATTTCCATCTCCCGGTTGCTCGCAGCGGACAACTGGCAGCAGCAATATAAATTAATCATCCAATGGGGAAAATTATTGTCACCCAAACCGGAAATTCGCACAGCGGAAAACCTAATTCGCGGCTGTGAGTTACCAGTATGGTTGACCTGCACACAATGTGCCGGAAAATTATATTTTTCCTTCGATGCAGATAGCAGTGTTATCAAAGGGCTTGCTGCGTTGTTGTTAGTGCAAATCAACGATAAAACTCTGGTCGAATTGGCCGATCTGGATCTTGCGGAGAGTTTGCAATTACTTGGGTTGGAAAAGCATTTAACGCCATCGCGTAGTAATGGTTTTAATGGGATTATTTCGCGTGTTTATGAGTTACTAAAAGTCGCTGATAAATTGTTTTAATCCTGTTGAAGGTAATTTGGAAAGAATCTATGGAAAATCTTGATCAGGCATTAGATTTAATGGTTGATAGGTTGTTGGAGTATGACGAAATTGCCTTTCTTGATCTGGTTCAATTTGTTTGGCGGCGAGGATGGAAGTTGGAAAATGCAACTATTCCAGAATCAAAAGATCCGTTGCGAAAAGCACTCGGGGCTTCATTAGTTGAGCGTATGGTTGAGGTTTGGAATGCGCCGCCCAAAAATAGTGATGAAAAAGTACCTGTGTGGTGTGAGGGCGTCCCTGCCGTGTTTGATCGGTTTTGGGTTGTAAAGCCAGAAGATCGGAATTTATGGGAGTCGGAGCCTGCTAATGCTATCTTTGCAAAAAGAAATATATTTGCACCTAAGGAGTTTATGTTTTTTTATGAGTAATATTGCCTGACAGTTATACCGGGGTTCACGGATGTTACATGCGGTATTTGTGCAAAGATTCAAATAAATTTCATGTGACTGATAAGGGTGTCGCTTTATCGGTTTATTCTATGTACTAATATATACAATCTTGTTGTTCTTAGATGTGCTTTTAAATTTTAAAGAATTAATTATTCAAGGAGATGTTTATGTTACCAAAAGAGTTTTTTATTCTACCAGAAGAGCTTTTTCGGCTTGGAAATTTGAATGAACCTAAGTTGTCAAATGTTCGTTCAAGGGACGTGGATACGATAAATATACATGGCATCACTGTTATAAAAGCTAATGGAAAAGGAGTTAGTGTTTTTGATAAAAAAGGTATAAATGAAACTCCGATGACTGGTTGGGTTTGGCGTTTTTCTCCTAATACTCAGCCTCCCGTTGGTTTAAAGTTAGTACAAGATAAGCCGCATCATTATTGTATAGCCCCTACTCATAATATGCCTATTGATAAGTATAAAGGCTTGCTTGAAGAAATGGCTTTAAAAGCTACGCGGGTATTTAAAAAAGAAGGTAAAGCAGTATGAGTAATTTTCAAATCGAATTGGTAGAGTCAGAGCTAAAAATAGTTCTGGAAGCTTTGGTAGAGATGGAAGAACGTAAAAACTCCATTTGTGAAAAATCTAATGACGATGATGAGATTGCGGATGTTGGTAATGAACTCATAGAGCTTCGCTTGCTGTTAAAGCCTCTTAGAGAAAAAGCGATAGAAAAATATGGAAATAGTATCGTTAATTTTTCTCGTGAATTGCTCTAAAGGCATTTTCGACAACTGCGGTATCAAAAAGGCGGCCCAAACGGCCGCCTTCATTTTTTCTACTTCCCCATTTGCTTTTTAAGATGCAAATCGATCCTGTTGATAACATTCACAATACTATTAAGCACTACCGAAGGTAATTTCACATCACCTTCGATTTTATCGAGCAATACTTCCAGCAAGCAGGCCTGGCACCACAATTGGTAAACAGTATCTTCATTTGTGTTGTTGGGTATTGGCCAGGCGATTACGGTAAGGAATTTACCTTCGGGGGAATGAATTTCAAGTCGAGAATGTTTGTAAGCTTCGTATTGAAATTGATCGAGCTTAATAATGCAGGGGAGTGGAGGAGCAGGAAGGGAGCTCGTATTATCCATAATAAAAATCTCGTTGAATTGGGTTTTAACCGACCCCATAAGGTGAGACTTTTTGGGGGCGGACTGAGCAGGGGTCTCACCACCGGTCCCAATTCAACACCGGCCCGCCCGAAGGCGGCCCCGCCCAGCCGCCATAACATCAGGCAAAGCTGTACGAGGACACGTAATGTAGCGCGGATGTATCATCCAAAACTCGGACGCTTCTTGCAAACGGATCCGATTTTTTACGCAGACAATATGAATATGTATGCGTATGTGGGAAATGATCCGGTTAATTTAAAAGACCCAACAGGCATGTGCCCTGCCTGCGTTATTATTGTTGCGCGTGAAGCATTAAAGAAATCCGCTCAAGAGGCAGCAAAAAAGATAGCGCAGGAGGCGGCGAAGAAAAAAGCAAAAGAAGAAGTTAAGGACGCTGCCAAAGGTAATGGTCCTAAACCAAATGGTGGTGATGCAAAACCTCATGGAAATGAAAAGCATAATAATGCTATTGACAAAAAGGTCGACGAATTAAAGAAAGATCCTTCAGTGACCAATATTCGAAAAAATCAACAACAAGTCGATAAAGACGGTAATAAGGTAGGTACCAACAGACCTGATGTTCAGTACGATAAAGATGGCTGCCACCATTGTGTAGAATACGATAACGTTCCTAAAAATAGTGAAAACCACGGAACTGTCATTGGAGCTAATGACCCTGATGCGGTAATTGAATTAAATTTACTGTGAATTAATTTATGAACAATGAGATATCAACACTTTTAAATAAGCTTGATGGTTCTGGATCTGATTCAGAATACAAGGCTGTGGATGAACTTAGGCAGCTGGGTAATCAATTGCCGGCTCTGTTATATCAAAAATATAAACAGTCTAAAAAGTGGGGGCAAAGGGCATCCTGTCTTTATCACTCAACCCGATATGCTAGAGATGTGGAAGATGCTGTGATGTTGGGAGTTCTTGCGCTAAATGATAAGTCAAAAGCAGTGAGATACCGTGCGTGTATGCTTTTGGCTTATTCACTTAATTTGGAAGTGCTTCCTGCTCTTGAGCAAGCGAAAATATCAACAGATAGTGAAACATTAAAAGATATAAATGCTGCGATAGATGCTATCAAACATCAAAATAGCAATTATTTTGTTGATCGATCTCATTCTGGCAAGATTAGTTTAAATGTTAATTAAATTCTGAAAGTCCATTTCAAAACCCCGGCCAGCATGCTGCCCGGGGTTTTGTTTTTATAAGCGTTTGAGTTTGCCCGTCACTCCGCCGTCAACACCAAGCACCCCCTGCATGACCCGAATCGTCATCGGCGAATCAATGTTGAATCCCGCCTGCTCCAACCAATGCCCTTTCAGTTACAACCAGGGCACGGTGGCCTGTGGCGGGTACTATGTCTTTCGCCGGTAGTCGTAAGTGATGCACCCGGTCTTGATCCTGCGAATGTGACAGGGTGGTGTTGCTTGCGTAGAATCGCGTCTAGCCATTGTTGACTCCTTCTTAGTCAGTGGTGGTTAGCTGGTCATGGGTGTTAGCGCACCTTTGGCCAGCGTCTTTGTAAACCTGTTTAAAATCCCCGTTAAGGTAAAAAAGCGCGTTTCGCGTTGTGCTTGAGAATCAGACTTTCCAGCACCGCCTTGGCCACTTTGCGGTCTTCCTCATCAAACTGGCTGAGCGCTTCAAACTGCAACCGCAGTTCATCACTTGGGCCTCGTGCATCTTCCCCAAACACCAACACATCAAGGCTGGTATGCAGCTCTTTAGCCAGTCTTGCCAGCGTATCTAACGTAGGCTGTGCTGTTCCCACAGCAAATAATCCTAATCACTGTACTATGTGTAATATTTCTGCGCAGAAAGCAGAAGAACTTTTTACTCCTACAATAAAGAATCCAAGCAAATAAACTGAGCAGCCTTATGAAAATTAAAAAATCTTATCTCGAAGAAATTAAGAGTCGCCTCGCGAGCGCGTCTCCAGGGGCTTGGGTTTCTTACGTGGAAGGACGTGATCATACATCGGGATGCAATTTTATTATGACTGGTGTTGGAGGGGTGAGAGGACAAGATATTGAGTTAAGTGGCGCGACTAACTCAGATCAAGATTTTATAGCTCATGCTCGACAAGATATTGAAGTTTTAATAAAAATTCTGGAAGGAAATAATTTAGTGGATGATGACTAGATTGGGCAATTAAATTATCTAACCCCGACCAGCATGCTGGCCGGGCTTTTGTTTTTATAAGCGTTTGAGTTTGCCCGTCACTCCGCCGTCAACACCAAACACCCTTGCATCACCCGAATCGTCACCGGCGAATCAATATTAAATCCCGCCTGCTCCAACCAATGCCCTTTCAGTTACAACCAGGGCACGGTGGCCTGTGGCGGGTAGTGTGTCTTTCGCCGGTAGTTGTAAGTGATACACCCGGCCTTGATCTTGCGAATAGTTTGGATAAAGCCATCGATTGGATCAAAAGCATGCAATAGATTGAAGGTATCCTCCGGGTGCAATACTCAGCACCCGGAGGATGCACGGCGACGCAGAATAAGAGTTAGGGCGAGTTATTGGCCTCACAGCCAATGGCTATAAAAATATTATTTTGTGCATCCGGTGCGGTAAGGCAGCGCAAGTTGATTTTGGATACGAGTAGCAGTTCGGAATCAAAATAGCGCAGGTTTATTGTCTGGTTATTCAGTTGATCTACATTTTTAAAGCGTAACTTGGGTGCCCATGTCAGGGGCGAGGTGCTTTCGCTGGTATAAATGGCAACGAATAGTTCTTGTTTTAAATAATTAACCAAAGCGGAATCAAGTGCAGTGGTAAGGTTGGTTGATTCTGCCAATACAATGGCACCAGTGGATATTGCCGAGGAAACAAAAGCCTTAATGGTAGTTTCATCCCAGCGGGTTGTTCCTGCCGATATCTGTGTATCCAGGTTGGCCAGCAAGGTTTTCCAATTGATAGTTATGTTTGTTGTACTTACATTGGTTTTGGATAATGGCCAATTAAAGTAAAGCTGCCAGGTATGTTGTAAATCCCCGTCGGCAGTTGACAATATCCGATCAAATTCACGCGTGCCGGGCAGGGTGTAGTCAATAGCCAATGTGCCGCGCAAGGATTTGTTGCCTGAAATAGCTTCAGGATCAAAATTCAATGCTTCGTATCTAAAACTGCCGATATTGTTAATCGTTTGCGGGGCAATTATTTCGTCTTTGTCGATCAGATTGCAATCGTGCAACGTGACCGCATTGCCATTGATAAGCAGCGTTAAATTTTTGCATTGAATTTGTACGCGTGCTGCAGGTACTACAGTTGTGTACCGCTGTTCCAGCTGTATCGCTGGTGGTTTAACCTTAACATCTGCAAGTTGGGTAAAACCTGCTGCTTCACTCTCTTGCTGCAGTTTTTGCAGATCAACATCCAATGTAAATCTGCTGGAAAACGTGAGTTGATTGGTTGAATACCAATCTGTACTGCTGAGATCCAGAAACATTTTCAATAAATTGGAAACTTTATTGGTGCGCTGCACCGAAGCAACACCGGGCAGTCCTGTTAATGCCAATTGTTTTGGTAAATAGTGTAATACTTGTGGTTCTGTTGGATCGGAAAAAACATAAAAATATTCGTTGGTTATTGCAGTAAATTGGCTGCTGGCATCAATTAGCTGGCCTTGGGGTTTAGTTGATGAACTGCTGGAAGAAGTTATGACCTGACTTGAGGAAATTGATGTTTGCACACTACTTGAGGAGCTCGGCAGCCCCGGTGAACTCATAGTGCTGATCGAGCTGGCGATACCAGGCGCACTGCTGGCATCGCTTCTAGTGCTGCCGCTGTTACCGCCTCCCCCCCCGCAACTAACCAACATTAAAAACGAAAGTGTGAGTGTGGAAAATCGACTAACCGAAAATAGGTTGGTGATAGCAAGCGAGTTCATTCTGGTCCTTCTCTTTTGTTGGCGCAGCCATTGATTAATTCGGCTTTTTGCGGGTTTCTTTTGGGTGATGTCGTGGGAAACAGGTTAAAACTATTTCAATTTATTGCCTGCAAGATCTGTCGTGCTTAGTTACGCTAACATGGAAATTTTATAGCTTCCATGTGGCAAGTAAATTACGTATGAGATTGCTAACACCTTCACAATGAGTGTCGCCTTAATCGCCAGACTGAAAACATCCAGATTATTAAGGCCCTGTCGCGAGGGGTTGTTGCGCACAAAATTTCTTAAGGTCCCGGTCGGGACAGCCCATATTAATCCAGGTCGCTAATACAGTAATTGCCGTGAATGAAAGCGGCTTTCCAGTCATGGGCATACCGGGCTGTTCCGCGCCTATCCCCACTTGTTGTTCCGCGTGGCGTATTAGTAATCGGTTCACCAATTGTTGCGGGTCATTGTTTTTTAACCAGGTGACAATACCCTGGGTTGAAGTATCAAATTTTTCGGTGGCGCGGCCGCCAATGGAATGGCAATGAACACAGCTCCCATCGCGCCAAAATTTTTGCCACATATAATTAATTTCAGATACGGGTAACGTTGTATTTTTATTCTGGAAGTTGGCGATATATTTTTTTGCCAATGTATCTACCTCTGCTTCTTTCTCTATCCGGATGGATTGAAAATAAGCGTGTAGATATTGGCTTTCGTCCTTGGTAATTGCAACTTGGGGCATGTTGCGATTTTCTTTGGTTATATTTTGATTGTTAGCGTAACGATAAATCCAATCAGCAGAAAACAGGCTCATCGCAGCAGGGTTGTAGCGCGATGGATCGCTTGATGCGTGGCAACCGCTACATTTGTTCTGGAATAGGCTCTTTCCAAGTTTGCTATGTTTCCTATCGTTGGGGTTATTGGTATCAAATGAATGGGTTTTTTTTAAGCTCGGGTAAGCCATCATCAGCGGCGCGGAGCAAACTCCGCTAGCTGCGCAATAGCCATGCGGGCGCCGTAGGAAATTGGTTAGGTTTTTTTCATCTGTCCTGGTATGTCCTGCTGTTGTTATAGGATCGAAGTGAGCATTCAAATAGGGTAAAGGATCGCGTTCCATGCGATTAATACGATCATCAGAGATGGGCAGGGAGGAAAAGCGTTCGTCTTGCTTTCCTTGCTGGTGAATGGTGGCGACTTCTGTCAATTCATTATGGCAACCGAAACACTGGGCGTTTTCCCAGCGACCGAATCCAGTCGGGAATTTTTTTTCTACATGAGTACGCGATGAAAAATGGCACTCTGAACATTCCTGGCTGTTCGGCAACACTATCGCCATAACAAACTGGCAACTGCAAAAAATCATGCACACCAAAAACCGTAACATGTGACTCCCCGTTTATTTACAGTATTGTATTTACGTTAACGATTTCTTCCCGTACTGCAGGAACCGATAAAAATTCATTGCTCGCATTAAGCTGAACTTTTAACGTTTTTCCGGACAAGGTGAAAGTGTTTAAAAATAATTCCCATGCTTTAAATGTAATGGGTGCTGAACCCGTTTCGCCAAACAAGCTGGAAGGTAGTTGCGCTGCGTGGTAAGTAACAGCAGACAGAGGTCCCTGGTAATTATTTAAACTATCTTTTTGCAGCGCACCGAGGCTATTAAGCTCAAACAGGATGTCAGAAAAGCTAACGTTGATCGCGGGCGACAGTTGCTCTTCGATGCGAAACGAGAGTGAGATAACACTATTGGCTGTAAGGTAATCTACCAGTGACTTTTCCTGTGCGCTTTGCGCCGTTGTAACGTAACGAATGATTAACGAACAGGCTCTGGGATAGCTGCCACCCAACAATACAGTGGTGTAAGCTAATCCCAATTCCGATATTTTTCGTCTGGCTTCTGTAGATAGTTGGCAGAGTGTTGCATCAGCCGGAATGAGATTTTTTCTATTGTCCAGAATACCGTTATCCAGAATAAATTGATTGTGTTCTGCGGAATTAATTGCAGTTGGATTTAGCATCAGGGAAATTGATCGCCAACCCGTTGCGTAATTGATTGGTGTTGAAACTGTTTTTTTGTAACGAGTGTATAAAAATGACCCTTGCCTGTCGCTGCCAGTTATTGGTAGAAAAATAAAATCACTGAATATTTTTCGCTTTTCCAGATCATAACCGGACAAGTCTGCACGGCTATTCAATGAGATCAGCGATACAACCATTGCACAACAAAAAATCATCAGCTTTTTCATAAAACCTCCTGCTTAAAAAAAGGAAGCGGTTGCCCGCTTCCTGAGTATTAATGAGCAATATTTAATGAGATTAAATACCGAACAACGCTTTGCAGTTAGGCGCGGTAGAGGCAACTACAGGCGTACCAAAACCGCCGGTCAAGCAACCAACAAACATGTCAGTACGAGCGGTTTTGATGACAGGACCCGGGTTGTAGTTGAATACGCGAGTTTCATTTACGCTAAATATTTGCTTCTCGTAGTTAGCGCGCAAGGTGAAAACGGCACTTGCCTGACGGCTCACATTTGGTAGGTTGGGCTGTGCATAGCTGGTCATTTCGGC
Organism: Cellvibrio sp. 79; assembly: GCA_003056245.1. Taxonomy (GTDB): domain Bacteria; phylum Pseudomonadota; class Gammaproteobacteria; order Pseudomonadales; family Cellvibrionaceae; genus Cellvibrio. The sequence goes on from MVDH01000001.1 coordinate 172,873, forward strand.
AAAAATTTCATTGCGAATTTCACGCTCAAGTGCAGCTACCGCACCCACAAAATCTGAAGCATTGGGTGCATTCAACACCCATTGGTTATTGGCATTAAGGTATTCCACTTTAATACTGCCATCGCGCACCAGGCGCTGGAAGAAAGTAGATACTTCTATATCCACACAAGCCCAGTTATGGATAGCGGCAAAAGTGGTGGCCTTTTCAAATACCTGGTTGTAATTGATGGTGAAACGCGCGGTGCGAGTAATGGAACTGGTGGGAATTTCCCAGTCCACTACGGCAGAGAGCGATTCATCAAAGTTTGCACCGGAGGCCAGGTTTGATGTCACCGAATTAGTGTAATCCGGAGTGGTTTTTGCCTGGAATGGAATACTGGTAGATACCGACGTTTGTCCGGTAGGAACCAGCGCGGTAAATTTCTGGATGGTATCTACTTCTTTAATAGTGCCATCTTCATAAACCACTTCGCACTTTGGCATGGAAACTTCCGTGGTAACACCTGTCACCGGATTAGTGACCAACAGCTTGGTAGTAGTACAGTTTGCGTGCAGTTTTCCATCGGTATCCAGGCCGCTCACAATAAATTTAGTGGTGGCTTTTTTAGCTTGCGCTGGCGCAATTTGCACACCCAGGCTGTTTGCCTCATTTTGCAATTGTGTACGTTGTGGAGCAAAACCAGCGGTAGAAAATGAGCCACCTAACACCGCAACAGTTTGCCCGGCAAAAGCGCCACTAAATTCAGTGAAATAATTTGCGTTAAAACGTGGAACAGGGTTGGACGGAGTGCCTAGCATGGCAACGGAACCATATTTGGGTACGTACCAAACCAATTTATTGTTATCACTGTCTGCATACAATTCAAAGTTGGCGAGCACCTCTGCACTAAAACGAACGGGTACAGGTTTTTGCTCGGGGGCAACCGGACTTGCATTGGCAAGCATCGGCAAAGTTATTGCAGAAGCTAACGCAACCATATGAGCTTTCTTGGTGAAATTCATAAAACATCCTCCTGGTTTTGGTTGGTGAATTGCACGGAATGTGCACTATTATTACCCCTCCTTAGAGAAGTGAATAATTCTTGTGGAATGCTGGTTTAGCGCAGATATTTACAGCGTGGATCGGAAGCGTTCCAAACCACTTCACTGTCAATATCCCCAATTACACATTGAATGCTCAAGTCGGTGTAAGCGTAGATATCACTAGTGTTGTTGCGCTGATAAAGTGAAAAGGTCTGGATGGGAGTTTCGAATAATTTTTTATAATCGATATTGAGTGTGTAAAAGCGTTTTGTCGTGGCTGCACCTGGTGATTTGGCTTCAACAATAATTAGTGATTTGCTTTTTGCTATACGTAAAAGTTCGTGCGCGACATTTTCCAGTAGTGGCAGATTAGGGTTCCACCAAGGGCCCAAGGAATAACCTGGTGCTAATTTGATTTTCACAGTATTGGCGAGGCGAGTATCGTTAATTATGCGCACTGCAAGTAAATAAGCATCTTGTTCGGTAACTACATAATTAAGATCGGCCATGTATTTCACCAGCGCACTATAAAAATCAATCCAGTCAATAGTGACTGTCGCAATTTCAATGCGTTTGCCATTATTGATGTTCCAGCGCAATTGCCCGGAAAAAAAGTTATCCCAGCCAGCGCCTGAAGCCAGCACCTCGGAAACCAGAGGGGAAATTTGGTTGAAGGCTTTTGCATCGAACGCAAGTTGTTGCTGCGTATTACCATTTTTATCGATGATTGATGAATCCAGCGCATAGATACTTTGTAATGGCCTGATGGTTCCGCTTTGGTCCATTGCACTGCAGCTGGGAAGGTTTATGTTGGCACCATTAGGTAATGTGACTTGCAGGAAGGTGCAATAGGGTTGAATCTTTCCACTTGCGTCAGTTACAAAACCATCTGCAATAAAAAAAGTTTCTGCATCACTGATAGGTGCTGGACTTAGTGTTAAGCCAAGTTTTTTTGCTGTGGCTAACAGATAAGCCAAATCTGTTTTTGCTCCAGTGGAATCAAATGTGCCATTGATTTTTATATGTTCTGCTGGAAAATACGGCTCATTAGAGAGGCCTGAAACAACTTTTAAATTCACAACATTGGAGCCAGTCCTGGGAGCAATACCTGCTTGCTTGACAACGTAATATCCCAAATTGACGTCGCTGGAGTCAGCAAAAAAAGCGTATTTTTGTTGTAGGTCAATAGGGAATTTACTGTTGAGATCTTTGACAGCTGGTGAGACAGGGAAGGCATAAATATTCCCTGATATACTAAAAAATAACGAGAGAAAAATTAAATTTTTAAAAAAACAGAAAGTGGCCAACAAACGCTTTTTAATAATGATAGATTTGTTACTCATCGCGAAACACTCCTTGCTAAAGAAAATTATTAAAATAATCGATCCAATAAAAACAATTGACTGTAAAAATTTTCCGTTAAATAGCGTGCTGTCTGTTCTTTTTTTAATCTATCGCATAAAAAAATACATTTCTATCTATTTAAATGACACGTGTGTTTGGCAGCTGTGGATTATTTTTTGATTCATTTTTTGTAAAAAAAATATCATTGCTATTTTATAAAATGACTGATTTGAGAGGTTGATTTAGAGACAAGTATTGGCGCAACAAATATTCTATTGTCACCTTTTTAATGAAATAGCGTTTTGGTTTGTTAGGGAATAATCAGGCTGGGGCAGTTGGAGCTGCCAAAATATTTGCTAATCATTTTTTCGAATTAATAGGTGGGTTGTGTGCGCTTTTTTGAAATCAGGCTATTGTTTTGCGCTGAGGCTGAGTGTGGGTAACCAAATGGAAACATTTAAACCATGCCCGGGCCTATTTGCAAAATGAATGCGTCCATTATGGGCTTCAATAATTTCGCGACAGAGTGCCAAGCCTAAGCCAGCGCCATCACGCTTGGTGGAATAGAAGGGCAGCATCGCCTGTTTTAATTGCTCTTCACTCATGCCACTGCCGTCGTCACTAATGGAGATCATATCCCAACTGCCTTGTGGTTTTATTTCCAGAAAAACTCCTTCCTCACTGGCACCGGCTTCGCGCGCATTTTTAATTAAATTGATTAACACCTGTGCGAGTTGTGCCGGGTCGGCAAAACCCGCGCGCGGGGCGTGATTATTATCCCAGCGAAAATAACTTAACCCTTGTAAGTTAGTTAAAAAAGCGAGCCAGTTGATTGGCTCGCGTGCCGGGGTTGGCAAACGTGAAAATTGTGCATAGTCGCTGAGGAAGTCGCGCAGGTGTGTTGCGCGTTCCTGAACGGTGGTAAGGATTTTTTGTAGTAAATCCTGTTGTTGAGTCGGCAGAGTTGATTGCTGGATCAACTGTAAACCGGAATGTGCGAGTGAGCTTACCGGAGCTAATGAATTATTTAATTCATGACTAAACACCCGAATCACTTTTTTCCAGGTGTCTACTTCGCTACGCGCGAGTGCGCGAGTTAACGGCTGGAAGTGATATAAACAATGCTCGTAACCATGCAATTGAAATCGCTCACAAAATAGATACCAGCTTTCTGTTTCTCCATTTTGTGTTAGTGAATGTTCGCCGGTGTCCGTTCCTGGAATTTCACCGTGTTGTGCTTCCGGCTTCTCTTTACTATGCGCTTCCGAATACGCTGCCATTTGTACATTTGATGTGTTTTTTCCGATGTGATCATATTTCATTTTTTCCAGCGTAAACATCAGGTTTTGTTGCTGCATAATTGATTCTTGCACAGAGATTGGCATAGTTGCTACCAAATCCTGCAGGGATAGTCCACGCACCGGTTTCCCTTCATTCAATAAATGTCGTGCAGTTGGGTTACACAACACAATTTTCTGGCGTGAATCGGTTAATACGAGTGCAGATGAAACCGTTTCGAATACGCGGTTTAACATTAAATCTCGCTGCAACAAGTGAGTTTGGTTTTCACGCAGATTGCTAATTACCTGATTAAACAATTGGCCAAGCTGATTAAATTGTGGAGTTTGTTGTTCTGGCACCTGTAAGGAAAATTCACCATCCTTTAAATGCAACAGCGCAGATTCCAGGGTTTGTAAAAACCTGTCGAAAGGTTTCGCGAAGATGCGGTAACTCAACCAGGTGATAGACACCAGTACTAAAAAACCACAAATTATTGCGGCTATTTTGTTTGGAAAATAATTATAAACCAACAGCCCGGAGCCAACTGCAAGGCAGTTGCCTATAGTCAAGGCGATTAGGCGGAATGAAAAACTCATGGTCTGTTCACCGGATCATTGTCAGGTTTGTTGCAAGACCGAGTTGATTGGTTGTTTGAGTTGTCAGTGGAGTTGCTTGCCGAACTGTTGGTGGAAAAATTCGCGAAATTGCCGTCCCCATGCTGTAACAAATTATTTTCCGGGTTTGTAACAAAATAAGCATCCGGATTGATGCCATATTTTTCCATGCGCCTGTATAGGGCTTGCCGGCTGAGGCCGAGTTGTCGTGCTGCTTCGGCAATGCTGGTGGTCTTCACTAAACAGTGGCGCAATTGTTCTTCACTTGGTTCAAATAACGGGCGATTTTTTATTTTTTGTTGTGGCAATTGCAAATCGCCTGCTTCAATATTGTGGGAACTGGCGAGCAGGCAGGCGCGTTGAATGGTGTTTTGTAATTCACGCACGTTGCCGGGCCAATCATAAGCTTCCAGGGTGCGCAATGCCTCGGGGGTTATCGGGCGACCCTGCAAAAAATGGCGTGCGAGAGGCAGGATATCGTCTTTGCGTTCCGCCAGTGCCGGTGTGTGCAACTCAATAACATTCAAGCGGTAATATAAATCTTCGCGAAATTTACCTTGTGTAATTGCTGCGGGTAAGTCGGTATTGGTTGCGGCAATAATCCGTACGCGTGCACGGCGAATCTGGCTGGAGCCCAAACGCTGGAATTCGCCGGTTTGTAATAAGCGCAACAATTTCATTTGCCCGGACAATGGCAAATTACCAATTTCATCCAGAAATAAAGTACCGCCATGGGCTTGTTCAAAATGACCAACACGGGTGTGTTTAATGCCGGTGTACGCACCCGCTTCAGCACCAAACATTTCCGCTTCCATCAAGTCTAGCGGCATAGCCCCCGCATTCAGCCGAATAAATGGACCGTTTTTAATAGACGAGTTACGCTGGATAATTTCTGCAATTTTCTCTTTGCCGGAACCATTAGGTCCGGTAATCAAAATAGGTACATCAGCTTTGGCTACATGCACAGCGGTGGATAGTAATCTATGCATTGCATCGGATTGGTAAACGACACCCGCCAAATCAAAATTGTTTGCCAGTTTTTCTCGCTGTGTTGCGCGTTCCGCCAGCAGCGCGCGATGCTGAAGCGAAATTTCATCCAGCTCTAGCAAATTATTGACAGCGGATAATAACTTCTGGTCATCCCAAGGCTTTGCGAGATAATCAGCAGCACCGGCCTTTACCAATTCCACCGCACTGGCTAAATCGGCCCAGCCGGTTAATAAAATAATTGGTAAGTCGGGGTTAATGGCGCGCGCGGCATAGAAGAAGCGTTTACCTTCTTCGCCACTGGTGGTTTCCCGCTGGAAATTCATATCGGCAATAACCAACGAGACAGCTCCTTGTCTAATCAATTCCAGTGCATAGGAGGGATATTCGCTGGTAATACACGGCAAACTGTTTAAGGAAAATAATATTTGCAATGACGTCAGCACTGCTGGATTGTCATCGAGTACCAGAATATTAGTCATAAATGCCGTGCGCAAAAATTATTATGTAGGAATTATAAAGTACGCGTTGCCAGGCTGGGTGATATTTTCCCCGCCTGCAATGCAGGTATGGCAGCGCTGAGCAAGCATACTGCAAAAATGCCGGCGACTGTACCCAATAAAAACCAGGGTGAGAGTGCGATAATTTCCGTGGTTGTATAAAAGAAGTGGCTTAGCAGCATAGCTAATGCAGCACCTGATACCAAACCTATGGAAACTATTGCGGCATTTTCCAACAAAATTTGTGCGATGAGTTTTGCACGCGTAGCGCCCAATGCACGCAAAACACCCAATTGTTTGCGCCGTTGGTGCACGGAAAAATACGCTTGCCCGGCGATGGCGATAATAGAAGCGATCGCTAATATCACTGTAATAAGATTAACTAATGCCACTGTGCCGCGGTTCATATACTTGCTCACAATAGTATCCAGTTTGTCAGCATAGAAAATCAGCCCTTGCGGGTACTGTTGCATAAGGTATTGTTCAACTGCCTGAATTACCGCTGTGCGGATCTCGGGTGACTGGGTGCGAATCAGGTAGCGAAATTCATTATTCGTTTCATTGTATTCCGGAAAAAATGCAGTGGATTCGGAGCGATAAATTTGTGGGGAAAAACCCATCCAATCGGACATCACACCAATAATTTCATACTGTTTATCTTTTTCATAAACCACTTTGCCGACAGCGTTATTATTTTCCCCGAAAAGGGCCTTGGCCAAGGCCTGGGTAATGATGGTGACTTGAGGGTGCGATCTATAGGTAAACGTCATATCACTGTTTTCAAATTGGCGCCCCGCCAATAAACGCAAACCGAGAGTGTCCAATGCGTTGGGGGATACATTGCTGCGGACAAATGCAATCCGTTCATTATTTTGCTCCTGTGTAGTATTGAAGCCTCCGGTTCTCAGGTTGTATTCATGGTCAAGTGGCGTTGCATCAATACTGGCTACATCAATTACACCGGGAATGGCTTTGATTTTTTCCAGGTCGCGCAATCCATCTGCCAGTGCAATACCTTTTGTTCCCGCTGGATTACGCAGGGTAAAGCAGATCAGGTGTGTATCATCAATTCCGGTAGGCGATTTATAATAATTATCCAATTCGTTAAGAATATGCGCCAGGTTGCTGATCAACATTGTAATCAGTGCAATTTGCAAACCCAGCAATGCCACAGTCAGTTTTTTTCGTAATAACGGTTTCAATATCGGAGGTAGCGAAAACATGTTAAATACCTTTGGTAACGCGGCGTTGTTAATTTTCTATCGCGCTATTTACGTTAGATGTTATGTGAATTAAATATTTCACTGAATTTTTAAATAGTTCGCAGCGGGAACCTTGCACGCCCGCCAAGCCGGGTAGAGCCCTGCACAAATACTCGCGGTAATGGCAGTTAGCACACAGATTGCCATTAAATAAAAATCGGGTGTCATTAGCACCGTGTTGTCTTGCACAGGTAAGCCGTTCGCAGGGGCCGGAGCAGATTTCCATACCAGTTGCAGATACAACAACCCTGCAAACGTCATTACCATACCCAACACCGCGGCAATGCTGCCAAGCGCAGTGCTTTCAATAAGATGCTGCGCAAAGATCACTCGACGATTTGCGCCCAGCGCACGCCTTACTCCGGATTCTGGCAACGCGCGCATAAATTTTGCCAACAAAAGTGCGACAAAATTTAATGTACAAACCAATAAGGTAAAAAACCCGATGTAAATGGTTGTTTTATCCTGGTCATAACCCTGTTGGTTGAGCTGCATGTAATCGCCAATGCTCGACAATGCAAAACGTGTCGGGCGAGGATAGTTGCCTACTTGTTTTTGATCCTGAATATAGTTGCGGACAAAATCCTCAAATTGGTTTTTTTGTGCTGTGCTAGCAAATTCATACCAAAGGCTAATCCAGATACAGCTATTGATCAGCCGTGGTTGATACCAATGGGAACCATAATCGCGTAAGTCTTGCGGGCATTCGTACCTTACCCACGCCCCGAATTCAGCCGCCTTTATTACCGAAAAAGGAATATAAAATTGTGCATCCGGTTGCGGCCAGCGAAATTGCGCAATGTCATAGGTGGGGTTGCTGTGCGTCACTTTTTTAGTGACACCTACAACCTGATATTGGATGTTTTCGTAGATCACACTTTTGCCGAGGCTATTTTCACCATTAAATAATTTTTGGTTAACGTCTTCATTAATAACAATCACATTTTGAAATTGCTGGTCCGCTGTTGCGTTCCAGGTTGCACCATAAATAAATTCGCGTTCAAACATGGAAAAGAAGTCGCGGGTAACGATATTACCGCGTACAAAAATGGCTTTTTGCTGTATCTCCGGATTGTGCATGGAGCCGCCCCATTTGGTAATCGCGGTTTTCCGCAAAGGAATGTCGCTGGCAAGTAGCGCAATGCTGTCGCGATAGCTATGCAAGGGCGGTAAGTGGTTGGGGGTTCCCTCGTATTGATTTTTTTCGTCCCAGGAATCGGTTTGCAATAAAAATAAGCTGTTATCTTTGTGTGCCAGCGGATTTTTCTTCAGGTGATAGTAATGGGTGTAGCAAATAGTGGTAACGGCTACCCCCGTTGCTAGTATAAAAATCATCACACTGCTCAGGATCGGCGTTTTACGAATTGCACGCAGCGCCAATTGACATTGATACCAAAACATAATTTTTCCTTTAAGTAATATTCCCTAAAAATGTTTAAACATTTCGGTGACTTGTCCATCAATAATCTGGATGTGACGCTGTGTTCGCCGCGCGAGATCCTGATCGTGGGTTACCATAATGATGGTGGTCCCCTGATCATTAATATTTTCCAGTAATTCCATGACTTGTCGTGCCATTAATGAATCCAGGTTGCCTGTGGGTTCGTCGGCGAGGATAAATGCCGGTGACCCGGCAATAGCGCGTGCAACCGCAATTCGCTGTTGTTGCCCGCCGGATAATTGTGCGGGAAAATGTTGTGCACGCGATTCCAGGCCTACACGTGCCAGCGCTTGTTGTACGCGATCTTTGCGTTCACTGCGGCCCATATTGCGATAGCGTAAAGGCACTTCAATATTGTCGTACGCATTTAAATCGGGAATTAAATTAAACCCCTGGAATACAAAACCGATTTTGGTATTGCGCAGGCTTGATAATTGGTTATCGTTTAAATCTTTGGTATTAATGCCATCCAGAAAATAATGGCCTGAATTATAGGTTTCCAATAATCCTGCGATATTTAAGAAAGTTGTTTTGCCTGAACCGGATGGGCCGGTAATGGCAACGAATTCCCCTTCGTTCACCTGCAAATTAAAATTGCGCAATGCGTGGGTTTCAATAAGTTCTGTGCGATAAACCTTACTGATATCTTCCATGGCAAACATGGTTTTGGTGGTTTCTGAGCGTTGTGTTTTCTGTACCTGATTCATTGATCCTACTCTTCCTGTTTGCATTATTTTAGATTTTGCAGTTAACAAATTATTGCTTTATATAAAGGGATTGTATCTCGCGATAAGCGGATGTATCGGAAATAATTATCTCATCACCCAGAGCCACTCCATGGGTAACTTCAATATCATCCAGCCCCCACACACCGTAGCTTACCGGGGTTTTAAAAGCTTTGTTGCCTGTTACTTTAAAAACATTTCTACCGTTATCCAGTTCAGCGTAAAGGCCGCGTGGCAATTTTAGTACGTCCTTGCGCACCTCCAATAAAATAGTGGCGGTAATACGCTGGTTCTGACGCAGGTGTTGTGGTTCATCCGCGGTGAAATGCAAGCGCACTTTTACCTGGCCTGCATTCACTTCCGGTGCAATAGCGGTAATAGCACCAGGGTAAATGTTACTGTCGAGTTTTATTTCCACTGCCATACCCGGAGACAGTTCCGGGGCATAATTTTCCGGCACTTCAATTTCAACTTCATAATGCGACAAGTCGATGACGGTAATCAGCGCCTGGTGCATAGCTACTGCACTTTTTTGATTAACAGCCAAATTACCTACCATCGCATCCACCGGGGAGTTAACGTTCAACGCATTCACTTCGCGCTGCAATTCAGTGACGATCGCTTGTTGCTCCTCAATTTGTTTGACTGTGTTTTGTATTTCGGTTTTGGTCATTTGAGTTATCAGAGTGAGTTGCTCCGGGGCTTGTTGTGCTTTTAGCTCGGCGATATGTAAATTTTCTTCTGCGCGATCAAATTCCTGTTGTGATACAAAGCCTTTATCCAACCCGAGTTGATAGCGCCCAAAATCCCGTTGTGCATTGCGTAAATTCAATTCGGCAAATTGCGCAGTTTGTTTTGCTTCGAGTTGGTTCTTTTGTGCGGAAAGTTCACGCCCCGCCAATTCGGTTTGCAAGCGCGCCAACACGGCATTGGCTTGTTGGTAACGACTGGTAAGCGCGGGGCTTTCAACGGATAGCAACAATTGACCTTGTTTTACTCTGTCGCCCGCTTTGACTTCATAAGTCACTATGCCATCGGCACTGCTATACAGTGTGGGGCTATTCGCTACCACAATTTTTCCCATGGCTGCGATTTCCCGACGCAAATCCCCGCGTGTTACCGAAGCGATGCGCAATTCGGAACGGACTACGCGCATATCTGTTTGTAATTGATCCCGCCACAACATAAAGCTGACGGTACTCAGTGCGATGAGTCCGCTAAAACCAAGCAGGATTATTTTTAATTGTGTCAATGCAAAGCGCGGTATCGGCAAAACAATATCCTGTTTTGCGGTTCCTTGAATTCCTGTGTTCCCAATTTCCGCTTCCTGCATTGTTGTTTCAATTAACTCTGTTGGATTATCGAGGGGCATGTTGTTGTTTTGTAATACGTTGGACATTAATGAAGTCCTTAATTGTTTAACTGGAAGTCCTTACGATCTGGGCTGCGTCACCTGCGCTCTTTTTCTGCATTGCCTATAGCAGTAGCAATGCCAACTTCTTAAGGTGTTGAATTGGTTAATTATTTCTAATTGGGAAGGATGGTGGACCTGTCCGATTCGCGTGTCCGTTTACCGGAGCGGACAGTTTTGGAAAAAAAGTTTGGCTATTTGGCGTCCTTGTTGCTTGGGTCTATTGCCTTTGGCGTCTATTTAACTTTTTGCAAATGATCTGGAGGTTTCTATGCGAGTGTGTGAACTGCGCAACATAATTAATCATTACTTAAATGTCATTTTGTCACTCACATTTGTAATTTTTTCCGGCGTTGCATCAGCTGTGGAAATTAATTTTGATGATATTGACGTCTATCATGATCCCGAAGGGGGCTGCTTTTGCGACCATCCGTTAACAACGGAATATCAGGATAAAGGCCTGTTAATTAGCGATGGTTACCTGGTTGGAGAAAAACGCGCGGACGGAACCAATGATAATAGTTTGCTCGGGAGTTTGTTCCTGGCGTTTACGTTTGTCGATAATTTTCCCACACGAGTTAGCATGATTATCAATGGCGTGCATGACCAGGCTGTATTTCTGCATGCTTATGGCAATAACGGCTGGAGTGGTCACAAAAAAACATCGGGTTACGCGGGCCCTTTTGATGACACGCCTTATTTACCCAACCAACGCGTCACTTTTTACGCTGCTGAAGGAATTACCAATATCACCTTTGGTACTTTTTATGGATTAAGGGTTGGTGCCATCGTTGATAATTTGCAGTATTCCTATCTTAAATTACCGGAGCCGTCACCGGCGCTGTTGCTATTGCCTTGCTTGTTATTGGCGATTGCAAGACGGAAAAAAAGTAATTCACATCTGCGGATGTGAATGTAACGCTTCATAAATTTGTTAATAAGGAGTTAATGATGAAATTGCTTCGCTATTTGACAATGAAAGTATTTTTACTGCTGCTGTTAATTCAGCCTTCCGCCGCCAACGCTGTGTTATTGTTTACTTATACCAGCAACCAATTGCCATGGCAGGTATCGTATAGTGAAGGAGAGTCAGTGGAGTGGGGGAATGATATAGCTCCCTCATTTACGCTAAGCTTTACAGCACCGGAGCAAGATTGGACGTTAAATAAAAGCACTAATTTTTTTATGGAAAATCCTGCGATTGCATTAACGGACAACTATATTCTTGAGCAAATTGATATTCGTTCATTATCCTATGGACGTGTTACCCTGGATCAGAATGGGAAAGTTACAGGATGGAATTTAATTTTATTTCTCACTGAATATATTGCTCCGGGCGCAACGCCTTTTGAAAAATATTTATATCAATTGACATCCGAGCGCATTGATATTGTGTCGCGTTACGGCAGTAACACTTGCAATTGTGATTCGTTTAAAAAACATTTCTATCCGGTTTATTATTTTCCGCGCAGCAATACCTACATGCGGCTGGTGCAACAAGACCGTTTCTATGGTGATAGCAATGATCCCGGGCAATGGACTATTAGCCGTATTAATGTAGCCGAGCCACCGACATTAGGACTGATGGTAATTGGTTTAGGCAGCCTGTTTTTTTATCGCCGCAAAATAAATGTAAACCGACATAAATTGACCTGAAAATGGTTTAGCGATACAGGATAAAAGCGAATATTTCTTGTGTATGAGCAATCAAGTAAAGCAGGCAACCTATACTGCCGCCGACAATTGTGCCGTTAATACGTATATATTGCAGGTCTTTACCAATGTTAAGCTCGATTTGGCGTGACATTTCCTTGCTGTCCCAACTTTTTACGGTGTCCCTGATATGCGTTGTTAAAAATTGTGCAAAATCAGGGGCCATTTTTTTTGCCGCATCTTCCATGTGCTGGTTCAGTGAGCTACGCAAGCTTTCATCTTCCGCCAGGGTTTTCCCTAACCATTGGCCAGCAGCGGTGATTTTCTGGTGCAGCACTGAGTTTTCATCCACACAATCACGCTTTATCCAATCTTTCAAATCGCGCCACAATCCAGTCATGTAAGCTGTGAACGTGGCATCATTTTTTAAATAACGTTTTATCTCGTCTGCTTTTGCAAAAAATTCCGGATCACTTTTTAATCTTTCAATAAATTCTGCCGTGTAATTGTCAAATTTAACCCGGAGTGGATGCCCGGAATCTTCATTAATTTCATTTAACAGGCGGCTTGCTGCTTTAACGGCGATATCGGCTCCGGTTTTGCCCACCCAGCCAGAGGGTAATAATTTTTCAGCTACCGGGTGTTCCTCTTTGAGCCATTCAACAATGCCATCAGCAATCAACGCTTGTGTGCTTTCTTCACTCAATAGTGTGGCGAATTGATTGATGCCTTCGTTGAGTAATTGTTGATGGCGTTTATCTTTGGTCAGCACTTCCAATAGCGTGCCCGCTGATGCGGATAGATCGATTTTATCCAGCATCGTATGAATCGCGCGGGTAATAAATTTTTGCACGGCGGTATCTTCAATAAAATCGATGGTGCCCGCTGTGAATCTGACTAACCAGCCCCCCAGTTTTTTTGTGTTGTCACTGGAAGTCAGCCAATCTGCGGCTTTTTGTGCGGGATCATGCTTTTGAATTAGTGCGACGAGTGAATTCACATCCAGAAATTTATCGCGTACGAAAATCGCCAGGTTGTCAGCTATTTTATCTTTATTTTGGGGAATGATTTCAGTGTGTGCAGAAACAATAGGGATGGGTACGCGTTTAAATAATGCAACCACTGCAAACCAATCGGCGAGAGCGCCCACCATGGCGGCCTCCGAAATTGCCCGCACAAGACCTACCCACCATCTATCAGCAGGCAAAAATAATGTAATTAAAAAAGTGAATGTGGCGAATAGTAAAAAATAAAGCGCGAGGCGTTTGGATCTTCGTAATTCAATTTCTTTAGTCATCGAAGGCACTCTCCTTTTACTGCACTAAATGAATTGTGGCAGGTATCAGGTATAACCCACAAGTTCCAATAACCATAGTCCAATAGTGACGCTAAATAAGGACCAGATAGTGGTGTGGGCAACAATTCTTGCAGCCAATGGCGCGTTGCCATTCATTGCTTGGACCATTACAAAACTGATTGTTGCGCTCGGTGATGCAGCTAATAGAAATAAAATTGCCAGCGCATCACCACGCAAACCTAATAAGATGGCGATTGTGCAGGCAATTAAGGGGGAAAGAATTAATTTCCACACGCAGGCGCTCAGGGTTATGGAATCTATTTGCGTTAATCGTGTTGCTCCCAGTGAACCACCGATGCAGATCAATGCCAGGGGTAATACCATTTGGCTGAGATATTTTCCGCTATCAAGAACTACGCGTGGCAATGTGAATGCACAAGTATTCACCAGAAAACCCAATGCAATTGCAATAATCAGTGGATTTTTTGCGATGCCAACCAGCGTCGGTTTTAACGAGGTATCGCTTTCATTCAAACTGCGATTCAATACATAAACGGATAATACGTTATACACAATCACTGTCATAGCGACGGGCAGGGATGCGAGTGCGAGCCCTTTTTCACCATACGCATTTGCACAAAATGCCAGCCCCAGAATGACCAGGTTGCCGCGAAATGCTCCCTGAATAAATACACCTTCATCACGTTTATCGTTGCAGTGCCAATGGGCAGTAAAAAAACTGCCAATAAATACCAGACTGGTCATTGATGCAAATGCAATTAGTAAATCCCAATCAGTAGCCAACGATGTGTCTGCTATTGCACAAGTGATAAACAACATTACCGGCAAGCCAAGGTTATACACTAATTGTGATGATGTTTTGATAAAGCCATCATTGATCATATTGCGTTTTTTGAGCAAAAACCCAAGAAACAACATGACAAAAACAGGTGTAGTGATTTGAAATGCGAAGAGGAAGGTATGAAGGGCGTGAGTGAGCACGTCTAACCTCAACGTTGAAACTTGTGTGAAAAGAGATTAATGAAATTAACGCTGAAAATAATCGATTCCGCCAAAAACAATAAAGCCCGGCGAACCGGGCTTTATTGTACGTTGAAATAACGGGGGAGAGTTATTCAGGTACTACAAATGGAAAATAATTTTTCGCATTGTTAAAGCTAATATCCTGGATCATCTTGCCGACCATTTTGGCATCGTTTGGCACTAAACCTTTCGCCATATCGCGGCCTAAAATTCCGCACAAAATGCGACGGAAATATTCGTGGCGTGAATAGCTCAGGAAGCTACGGCTATCAGTCAGCATGCCGACAAAACGGCTCAGCAAACCCAGTTGGCTTAATGATTCGATCTGGCGGGTCATACCATCCATTTGATCAAGGAACCACCAGCCGCTGCCAAACTGGATTTTGCCAGCCACGGAACCATCCTGGAAATTCCCGATCATGGTGCCAATGACTTCGTTGTCGCGTGGATTCAGGTTATAAATAATAGTTTTGGCCAGTTTGTTCTGATCATCCAGGCGGCCCAAAAATTTTGCCAGGGGTTTGGCATAATTGTGGTCACCGATAGAATCAAAACCAGTGTCCGGTCCGATATTGCGATACAACCGCGGATTGTTATTGCGAATCGCCCCGATATGGAATTGTTGCACCCAACCCTTGGCGTGATCTTGCAAGGCAAATTGCACCATCATTGCCGATTGGAATTTTTCAATTTCAATGGGATCCAGTTCATTGTGATTGCGGATTTTGAGGAAAATCGTTTTGATTTCTTCATCGGTGTAATCCGCCGCGTAAACGGTTTCCAGGCCATGATCCGATAAACGGCAGCCATTTGCGTGGAAATAATCGTGGCGAATATCCAGTGCGCGAATCAAATCATCAAAAGTATTGATGTTTACATCGGCAGCAATTGCCAGGCGATCAAGATATTTGTTGTACGCCGCTTCGCTTTCAACCGCCATGGCGCGGTCGGGGCGCCAGGTGGGAAGCATGGCGGATTTGAAGGATTTATCCGCGGCAGCGGTTTTGTGATGCTCCAGATCATGGATTGGGTCATCAGTGGTGCATACCATTTTCACGTTTGCTTGCTGCATTAAACCGCGCGCGCTGAATTCCGGCGTAGCCAGCAATTCATTACATTGGTCCCAAGTGCGTTTGGCATTGCTGCTGTCGAGCAAGCGATCGGTAATACCAAATGGTTTGCGTAGCTCGAGGTGGGTCCAGTGGTACAGCGGGTTGCGCAGTGTGTAAGGAACCGTCTCACACCACTTTTCAAATTTTTCCCAATCGCTGGCATCGCCAGTACAGTAGCGCTCATCCACACCGTTGGAGCGCATAGCGCGCCATTTGTAGTGATCACCGGCGAGCCAAACCTCATAGAGATTTTTAAATTGCTTATTCTGGCCTACTTGTTCGGGGGGCAGGTGGCAGTGGTAATCGATGATCGGCATGTTTTTGGCGTAGTCATGAAACAGCACTTTCGCCTGTTCGGTATCGAGCAAAAAGTCGTCGTGGATAAAGCTCATTCTCACAATTCCTCAAGATATGCCGAGGCAACAGCTTTTCCCGTTGAGGCTGTGCGATGGCAAGAAAGTATTACGCTCAACGCATGTATCGTCTTCCGCGGCCATAAGTAAAGCCTGGCCCGACAATAAACGGGCAACCTTTGGAAAGGGAAACTGGTTGAATGTTGTTATTCCATCGTGCGCTAGCATGCTGCCACCACACGAAAAGATAAGTTTGACCGAGGATTGCCTGCCCAAAAGGCTCAATGGATGACCACACGAAAACCGTAACTATTGGGCGCGCTGCTATGTTGCAGCTTGGATACCAGTGTAACTGCTGGCAGGCAAAATACCAACAGTTTGCCGCAGTGTTTTGATGCGACTATTGCACTTCTTTAACCCGAATGTAACCGTTTACAGTATAATGCCGGGCGCCGCTAAACCGGTTAAGCAAAAGTGGATTCATCAGCTATAGTCAAATCAGGTTTTATCGCGATTATTGCTACCAAAACGGAGCCTGTTATGACCAAGCCGATTGTCCACACCAATCCGTATTACGAACTGTTGCGGTCCGAGCGGGTGGCCGAGTTCAACCAACGCAAGGCGCGCGGCGAAATAAAAGACGGTATGTTGCGCGGCGGGGATTTTCGCGGCCTGGATTTACGTGAGCTGGATGCCAATGGCCTGGATTTACGCGATGCTTATTTTCGCGGTGCAGATTTGCGTGGGGTCGACTTCCGTAATACCCAATTGGAAGGGGCGAGCTTTTGCCAGGCACATATATCGGGATGTTTTTTTCCTGCCGAGTTACCGGCCACTGAATTGCGTCTGTCATTTGATTTGGGAATTCGAGTGCGTTATTTCAGTAAGTAAGCTGCAGGTTTAATTAGGCACTGCAGAGCAAAAAAATAAAAAATTACCGATCACGATCATCAAGCGATTGGTGGATAAAAATATAAGTGCGATGAAATTCATCGCATTATCAAAACACAATACCAGCGGTTGTGAATATTTATAAAAAAGAGGTGAACTCTTTACCTTACAATTTAAAAAATCCGCGAGGGTAGAATGAAGAAATATTTATTACCGAAATTATTATCGGCGTTAGTATGTTGTTCAGTGTTGGGAACATTTTCCGTCTCATCAATAGCGCAAGTAAATACGCCTGTTGCTTCACAAAAAACAGATGCCATTGAGATTAATATTGTCGATAAAAAAGCTACTGCTGAAACCCGCTCGCTGTTTGCTTTTTTGCAACAACAACGCAAGCGTTCGATCATGTTTGGCCATCAACATGAGACTACACAGGGTTTGACAATCACATCCACCGATGGCACCCAATCAGACACCTTCAATGCAGTGGATGATTTTGCAGCAGTGTACGGTTGGGATACGCTCAGCATAATTACACCGAAACAAGAAGGTGATGTAGTTGCGCAAATTAAAAAAGCTTATGCGCGTGGCGGCATCATCACTGTCAGCTCGCACTTTGATAATCCCAAAACCGATCAGAAAAAAGGTGAGGGGATGACCGGGACTGCGTGGGACCAAACCCCTGCTGTTGTCGAATCACTTCCCGGTGGTGCTTATAACGATGTTTATAAAGGTTATTTAAATCAGTTGGCCGATTGGGCTAATAATTTAAAAGATGACCAGGGTAAACCGATCCCGGTAATTTTTCGAATTCTTCATGAAAATACTGGCAGTTGGTTTTGGTGGGGCGATAAGCAATCCACACCTGAACAATATAAAAGGCTATACCAATACACCGTAGAATATTTGCGCGATAAAAAAGGCGTACATAATTTTCTTTACGCGTATTCACCAAATAATTTTTGGGACGTAACTGAAGCCAATTATTTAGAGCGCTATCCTGGTAATGCCTGGGTGGATGTGTTGGGTTTTGATACTTACGGCCCTGCGGAAAATAACGCTGACTGGTTTAAAAACGTAGTAGCAAATGCGGCACTGGTAGTACGCATGGCGAATGCGCGCGGAAAAATCCCGGTGATTTCTGAAATTGGTATTCGCGCTCCGGATATTGAAGCCGGTAAATATGACAACCAGTGGTACCAAAAATTAATTACCGGTTTAAAGGCAGATAAAGAGGCCCGCCATATTGCGTTCTTACTGACCTGGCGTAATGCCCCACAAGGTGTTCCCGGTCCCGAGGGTAAAAATGTGCCCCATTATTGGGTGCCATCGAAGCGTGAAGAAAATATCAAGAATGGAACTCTGGACGATTTTCGTATCTTTTATAAAGATGACCTAACGGCATTTAATCGCGATATCTCCGGTGTCTACACCATTGATACTGACATTAAGTGACATCGACATTAAATGAAATATTTTCAGTGATAAAAACGGCTCTTGTAAAAGGGCCGTTTTTGTATGTGCATACGTAAATGTGGGTTAAGTTGCAGCGAGCAATAATCTGAGGCGCTAGTATCACGCCCGCTTTCATCAAGTATTTTATTTATAACAACAACGATTTCTCCAATACACAACGCAAGGGGTTCCGACATGACCTTTACCAGAAAACTCAGCATCATCGCTATGGGCTGTGCGCTGGCTGGTGCAACATTAACAGCCACAGCGCAAACACAACAATCGTCATCCCAACCCATTCCCACTAAACAGGAGTTAGCAAACAAACCCTGGATGAATACCAAACTCAGCGCACATGAGCGCACGCAATTGGTATTAAAAGAAATGACTGTGGATGAAAAGCTGAGTTTGTTGATGGGTTATTTTGGTACTGATGCCCCCTGGAAAAATTTCACGCGCCCGGCTGAGTCTTATCCGCAATCCGCCGGTTTTGTTTATGGTGTGCCGCGCTTGGGAATTCCACACATTTGGCAAGCCGATGCCGGTGTAGGTGTAGCGTCGCAATCAGGTCCTAACGTGCGTGAACGCACCGCATTGCCATCGGGTATGGCAACTGCTGCAACCTGGAATCCGCAAGTAGGATTTGAAGGTGGCGCAATGATTGGTTCCGAAGCGCGCACATCTGGCTTTAATGTGCTGTTGGCTGGTGGTGTAAATTTGGTGCGCGAACCGCGCAATGGCCGCAATTTTGAATACGGTGGTGAAGATCCTTATCTCGCCGGCGTAATGGTGGGCCATCAAATTAAAGGTGTGCAATCCAATAATATTGTTTCAACACTTAAACATTTTGCTTACAACGATCAGGAAACCGGCCGCTTTAATTTAAATGTCACTATTGATGAAGCTGCAGGGCGCATGTCCGATTTACTTGCGTTGCAATTTGCTTACGAAATTGGTAATCCCGGTTCGGTGATGTGTTCTTACAACCGCGTGTATGGTGTATACGGTTGTGAAAGTGATTATTTATTGAATCAGGTTTTGAAAAACGATTGGGGCTTCAAAGGCTGGGTGATGTCTGATTGGGGCGCAACCCATTCAACGGTTCCTGCTGCCAATAATGGTTTGGATCAGCAATCCGGTTTCCCTTTTGATGTGTCTGCTTATTTTAAAGAGCCACTAAAAGAAGCTGTCGCTAATGGTTGGGTTTCGCAAGCGCGGTTTGATGATATGGCAGGCCGCGTGCTTTTCGCGCTGTTTGATAAAGGCGTCATAGATAATCCGGTTCCTAAAAGCAGCAATAATATTGATTTCAAAAAACACGCTTTGATTACACAAAAAGATGCAGAAGAAGCGATTGTATTATTGAAAAATGACAAGCTACTGCCGCTGGTAAATAGCGCAAAGAAAATTGCGATAATCGGTTCCCATGCGAATGTGGGTGTGCTTTCGGGCGGGGGCTCCTCGCAAGTTTATCCGTTGGGAGGAGTGGCTGTGTCCGGGCTTGGCCCCAAAATATTTCCGGGGCCGATGGTGTACTATCCTTCATCCCCTATGAAAGCATTGGAAGCACGACTACCTGATGCGCGTATTACTTTTGATGAAGGTTCCAATGTGCAAGCAGCGGCAGCACTGGCAGTTGAAAGTGATTTGGTTTTAGTGTTTGCTAACCAATGGACTGCCGAATCTGTTGATGCTGCCAGTTTGGCTCTACCAGACAACCAGGATGCATTAATTGCAGCAGTGGCCAAAGCGAATAAAAAAACCATCGTCGTTTTACAAACGGGTGGTGCAATAACAATGCCCTGGTTGCATGATGTGGGAGCCGTTGTAGAGGCTTGGTATCCGGGCACTAGTGGCGGTGAAGCTATTGCACGCGTGTTAACTGGCGAAGTAAATCCATCTGGGCATTTGCCAATTACTTTCCCGGCAGCGGAATCCCAATTGCCGCGAGCAAAAGTGGATGGTTATCCTGAAGTTAAAGATCAACGTTTTGAAGTGAATTACACCGAAGGCGCTACTGTGGGCTACAAGTGGTTTGATGCTCACAAATATACACCGTTGTTTCCATTCGGTTATGGATTGTCTTACACCGATTTTGAATTTAGCGATTTAAAAACCACTATTAAAAATGACCAGTTGAATATCAGTTTCAATATAAAAAATATCGGTACTGTTGCGGGCAAAGACGTCGCGCAGGTGTATATAGCGCCGCTTGATACAAAATGGGAAGCACCAAAGCGTTTGGGCGCATTCCAGAAAGTGGATTTAAAGCCGGGCGAATCAACGCAGGTTTCAGTGAATGTAGATTCGCGCTTGCTGGCAATGTATCAAAGCAAATCCAAAACCTGGACAATTGCCAAAGGCCAATATGAGGTGATCCTTGCCAAGTCGGCAACTGAGCCACAATCCAGTACCAAAGTTAAAATTCCCGCCCGGACTTTAGATGTCAATGGTAAATAACGTAAATAATTCCAGGGCTGGGAATTCGGCTCTGGAAATTATTCATGATTGATGGCGGCGGCTTTTAGCTGCCGTTTTTTTACTTGTAATTTTTACAGGATTTACTGTTATTGATACCGGATCGATAATTATATTTGGTCAGGTTTTTCTCCTTACCTACTGAATTTATTAATAATTTCCTTTTCTGGCACATAATACGCATTGTGCAATATGAACTTTGCGTTGAGCAATTCAAATTCAAGTGAATAAAGGATAAGGAGTCTATTATGACTATTCTCAAAAATGCATTGATTGTTTTGTGTTTGGCTTTCCCATTGGCGGCCTGTGATTCCAATGACGGAAAAGCAGAACAGCTAGGTGAAAAAATTGATAATTCCGGAAATGAAGCGCGGGATAAATTGGATGATGCCGCTGACGAAGTAAAGGACGGCGTTGAAGATGCATGTGAAAAAGCCACGGATAAGAATTGCTAGTGTTTTTATTAAATAGTTTTTATTAAAAACGTCTATTTGATTATGTTGAAATGCAGAAGCTGGTATTGGTTAATCCGATACCGGCTTTAATTATTTTGCCATAGCTGACTCATGGCTGGTAACCAGCTATATTGATTGTTCTCTACAGCGATAAATC
Source organism: Cellvibrio sp. 79 (assembly GCA_003056245.1). Classification (GTDB taxonomy): domain Bacteria; phylum Pseudomonadota; class Gammaproteobacteria; order Pseudomonadales; family Cellvibrionaceae; genus Cellvibrio. The sequence goes on from MVDH01000001.1 coordinate 194,356, forward strand.
AGGGACATCAATATGAGCACGGATTTATCCGGCAATGCCAACCGCTTTATTCTCTTCTCTGTCTTTTTTACGGCACGAGCTTATTATCCTGTCCTCGCCATCTTATTTATTGATTTGGGGCTAACCCTGGATCAGTTTGTCATGCTCAATTTTGTGTGGGCAATTACCATTTTTCTGTTTGAAGTTCCTTCCGGTGCATTGGCAGATACGATTGGTCGACGGAAGTTACTTATCGCTGCCTCGGCGCTCATGTTGGTAGAAATGTTATGTTTGTTATTTGCATCCTGGTCGAGTGGTGCAATGTTACTGGCGCTTTGTGTTCTCAATCGTATTTGCTCGGGGCTATCTGAAGCTTGTGCGAGTGGTGCCGATGAAGCGCTTGCCTACGATTCATTACCGGAACAAAACCGGACATTGGCTTGGGATCAATTGCTTGCCAAAGTGATGCGGTGGCGTTCAGTCGGATTTGTAATCGCTATGGTTTTAGGCGGAGTTTTGTATGACGCGCATATGTTGAATTTTTTGTTGCCGCAAGATAATGCGATTGCTGCTGAAACAGCTCATCGTTTACCAATAATTTTGGTATTGATACAGGCAGTAATTTGTTTATTGGTTACCTGGCGTATGCGCGAACCCCAACATGCAATCGTTGGTGCACAATTGGAAAATGCTTGGAGGCACATTTTCAATACTACTCGCTGGGTGTTAACCAATCCTAAAACATTGGTGGTTATATTAATCGGTGTTGCAGTAGATTCGATTGTGCGAAATTTTGCCACGATCAACAGCAGCTATTATCGCCTGATTGATTTGCCGGTGTGGACTTACGGGTTTCTCGGTGCACTGTTTGGTGTAATGGGTTTTATTATTCCCGGTATTGCCAAATACCTGAATGAAACATTTAGCCTTTTTGCTAATCTATTATTCATCGTAATTTGCACGTTGATTGGATTGATTGCACTGGTTCCGGCGTGGTCTATTTATGGATTAATTCCCGCTATTTTTGTTTTCAGTATGATGTTTTTCCTCGGTTTCACTGTCAGCCGTGTATTGCATGAAGAAGCAGAATCATCGCGCCGTGCCACTGTATTGTCGGTCAAAGGTTTAATTTTTAATTTGGGTTATGGTTTATTTAGCCTGATTTTTTCCGTATTGCTAGCCAATTTCCCGGAATCGCCAGAAGGTAGCGCATTACGTAATGCATTGTTATGGCAAGTGCCTTTCTTCGCGTTAGTGACAATAATGTTATTAACCTGGGCCAGATTTAAATTACAGCAAAAATTAAACTGATAGGAGTTTTATGATGAATGTAGGAATCTATATTTATGATAATGCCGAGGTACTGGATTTTTCCGGGCCTTTTGAAGTTTTTTCCACCGCGGCACGCGTGAGTAAAAATCCGGATTTATTCCGCGTTTACCTGATCGGGGAAACCGGTGGTACTGTTACTGCCCGTGCCGGCTTTAAAGTGATTCCCGATTATTCCATCGATAATCATCCCGCGCTGGATTTATTGATAGTTGTTGGCGGTGTGCATACTGGTGAAATGGAAAAAAATAATGTGATAGCCTGGCTTGCACAGCAACGCGCTCAGGTAACGTTAATTGCTACAGTGTGCACTGGTATTTTTCTGTTCGCCAAAGCAACTGGTTTATCCAATGTAAAAGTTACTACCCATTGGGAAGATATACCCGATCTGCGCCAGCAATTTCCTGATTTACAAGTGCAAGAGAATATTCGTTGGATAGATGAGGGGAATCTCGTTTCTTCCGGCGGTATTTCAGCGGGAATTGATATGAGTTTATATTTAGTAGGACGCTTGCACAGCCGCGATTTAGCAGAGAGAACTGCGCGGCAAATGGAATATGATTGGAATGAGGGTTAAAAAATTAAACTCGGGATTCACGCAGCTCTTGGTGATATTTGTTTTTTTATTTCTGCGCCCCGTTCTAACTCAATTAATTTCAAATCATAAGTAGATTGTAAATTAAGCCAGGATTGGGCATCACCGCCAAAATAATAAGCAAGGCGCAATGCTGTATCTGCAGTAATTGCACGGCGTTCGTTAACAATTTCATGCAAGCGCGTAGCGGGTACACGTAACTCCTGCGCAAGCGCATTTACACTCATACCCAATGGAACAATATATTCTTCACGGAGAATTTCGCCGGGATGGATGGGACGCATTTTATTGGTGGGCATCAATACTTCCTTCGTCAAGCGTAATATTGTGGGGTGAGAGTATTATGGTAGATGGAATTATTAATATCAAAAAGCTCTAATTGCAAAAAATTATTATCCTCCCGCAAATCAATAAACCTGACTCCAACACCTAATAAACGTACCGGCATATTTTTCCGGTTGTAAGCTTCAGCGCACAGGCTTTGCAATTCGGCGAGAGAAACTGCGCTGGCGCTGCGTTCGATGGTGGTGGTGGTGAAATCGGAAAATTTTATTTTTACGTAGAGCTTTACCACCTTGTAATCATCATCTACACGGCGTAAACGAATTGCCAATTGCTGGCTTAATGAAGGAATTTCATTCAGGCATTGTGGTAATCCCGACAAGTCATTTGCAAACGTATTTTCTACACTCAAGGATTTGCGGCGTCGGTCGACTGTGACTTCCCGGTTATCAATACCACGGCTTAAATGATACAGGCGTGTACCCATTTGCCCATAGCGTTGGGTTAACTCGAATACGGAGAATTTATGCAAATCACTACAATTAAAAATGCTCGATTCTGCCAGCTTCGCCGCCATGGCTTTGCCCACGCCGTAAATTTTATTCACCGGTAACTGTGCTACAAATTCCTGCACTTTGGCAGGTGTAATCACAAACTGGCCATTGGGTTTATTCCAGTCGCTGGCGATTTTGGCGAGGAATTTATTGGGGGCGATACCTGCTGAAACGGTAATGCCAATTTCTTTTTGAATTCGGGCACGAATTTCCTGTGCAATTAATGTAGCACTACCGTGATGGAATTCTGAATCGCTTACATCCAGAAATGCTTCATCTAGCGAAAGCGGTTCGATCAACTCTGTGTATTCATAAAAAATACTGCGCATCTGCATGGAGGCGTCGCGGTAGGCATCCATGCGATGAGGTAACACCAGCAAATCCGGACACAGGCGTTTGGCGTGGCTGGTAGGCATGGCCGAGCGCACACCGAAACGGCGCGCTACATAATTGCAGGTAGATATGACTCCACGACTTTCACTGCGTCCACCCACGGCGATGGGAAGGTTCACCAGGGACGGATCATCGCGCATTTCAATGGCGGCGAAAAAGCAATCGGCATCCAGGTGAATAATTTTGCGCATAGTGAATCTTTATTTGGCGGCATTGGGAGTGTTTCTGTATTTAAACACAGTATGTATAAAAAGCCAGTCTTAATGATGAAAAGCATACCCGTTGGCGCGGGCGGGTTTGACAGTGGTGGTAGGGCGTTAGCTATTCAGTGCTGTGGAAGGCAAGGTGGTAGCGGGTAAAATTAGGTTAAATTGTATGACTATATTATCTCTGGGCGACTATTCTTGCTTTGCCTGATTTAACTATAAATACAAACTCTGGAGAAAATCCTTATGCGTTTCATCAAACCGCTCGCGGCAGCTATCAGCCTGTGCGCATCCTCCCTGGCTTTCGCTAATACCCAGTTAAGTGTGGATACCACCAAGCCAGGCCCGGTCATTAATAAAAACATCTATGGCCAATTCGCCGAGCATTTGGGGCGTGGCGTTTATGAAGGGCTTTGGGTTGGCCCGGATTCCAAAATCCCGAATACCCGTGGCTGGCGCAATGATGTGGTGGGTGCACTAAAGGAAATCAAAGTCCCGCTCGTGCGTTGGCCTGGTGGTTGTTTTGCCGATGAATATCACTGGCGCGATGGCATTGGTCCACGTGCGCAGCGCCCGGTAAAGGTGAATACCAACTGGGGCGGTGTTGAAGAAAATAATGCGGTAGGTACCCACGAATTTTTTGATTTGGCCGAAATACTCGGTGCAGAAACCTATGTAAACGGCAATCTTGGTACTGGCACTGCACAGGAAATGGCCGAGTGGGTTGAATATATGACGGGAGAGGGCAAATCTACACTTGCTGAATTGCGTCGAAAAAATGGCCGCGATAAACCGTTCCGTGTGCATTACTTTGCGATTGGTAATGAGGCTTGGGGCTGCGGCGGCAATATGACTCCCGAATTTTACACTCACCTTTATAAGCAATATGCCAGCTTCTTAAAAACTCCCGAACACAACAAACCGAAACTGATTGCCAGTGGCGGTCACACTGAAGATACCGCATGGGCTGACCATCTTACCGCCAACGTTAAACCGAATTGGAGTTTGCGAATGGATGCCGTGAGCTTCCATTACTACACGCTACCGACTGGTGACTGGAAAGTTAAAGGCGCTGCACTGCAATTTCCTGAAACCGAATGGATGTCTACGTTGGTTAATACGTTGAAAATGGATCAGTTCATTATCAATAACAAAAAAGTGATGGACAAAAATGATCCGGAGAAAACAGTAGGTTTTTATGTGGATGAATGGGGTACATGGTTCGACGTTGAAAAAGGTGAGAACCCTGGCTTCCTCTATCAGCAAAATAGCTTGCGCGATGCCATCGTAGCGGCATTGAATTTGAATATTTTCCACAAGCATGCAGATCGCGTGCATATGAGTAATATTGCGCAAATGGTAAACGTGTTGCAGGCAATGATTTTGACCGATAAGGAAAAAATGATCCTGACCCCGACCTATCATATTTATAAAATGTATGTGCCATTCCAGGACGCCACTTCATTTCCTGTGGAACTGAAAAACGTTCCGCAATACACCTTGGGTAAGCAATCTGTTCCGGCTGTGAGTGCAACAGCCGCGCGCGGTAAAGATGGAAAAATTTATTTGGCGCTAGTGAATACCAATCCCAATAAAGCGGAGACAGTGGATATCAACCTTGCCGGTGTGAAAATTAATTCCGTCAGTGGCCAAGTGTTAACGGCGAAAGCGATGGATGCACATAACACCTTTGCGGCGCCGAATAATATCAAGCCTGAAAGCTATCCTGCGAAAGCGAACAATGGAAAACTGGCATTGGAATTGCCGGCGAAATCGGTTGTGGTTGTTGAGGTGAAATAATTATTAATTGTTGAATAGGGGGTGGAATTAAACGTGTGCAATAAAAAGGATGTTATAGAAAGGATGCGATAAAAAAGGGCGCGATAAATCGCGCCCCTACAATGCCGGAAAATTTTACCATCCCGTAGGGGCGCAATTTATTGCGCCCTTTTTATGCAGGTTCTTTTCGGTAATCAAAACCTAAAACAAATCCTCAATCGACAAATAACGCTCACCCGTATCGTAACTAAAAATAATTACGCGGCTGCCAGGTTTAAATTCATCCTGCTGTTTTGCAACAGCAGCGAGGGTTGCACCGGAAGAAATACCGATAAAAATCCCTTCTTTCAACGCGCATTGGCGAGTCATATCAAATGCAGCTTCTTCGCTCACAAGAATAGTGCCGTCCAGGGTTTCTTTATTTAATACTTGCGGAACAAATCCTGCACCTATTCCCTGGATTCGATGCAATCCTTTTTGGCCGCCACTAATGACCGGTGATTTTTCCGGCTCCACTGCAAAAGTTTTTAATTGCGGAAATTTTTCTTTTAACACTTCACTGCAACCAGTGATATGGCCACCGGTACCTACGCCGGTAATCAGGTAATCAACACCTTCAGGGAAATCTGCAAGGATTTCCTGCGCGGTAGTGTTGCGATGAACTTCCACGTTAGCGGGGTTATTGAATTGTTGCGGCATCCAGCTATTGGCATTTTCAGCAAGCAATTCATTTGCCTTGGCGATGCAACCACCCATGCCCAATTCTTTTGGTGTTAGCACCAGTTCTGCGCCCAACGCTTTCATATATTTGCGACGCTCTACCGACATTGATTCCGGCATGGTGAGAATGAGGCGATAACCTTTTACTGCACACACCAATGCCAGACCGATACCGGTATTACCGGAAGTGGGTTCAATAATGACGGAGTCTTTGTTAATTAAACTTTTTGCTTCCGCATCTTCAATCATGGCGAGGGCGATACGATCTTTAATGCTGGAGCCCGGATTGAAGCGCTCGACTTTCATCCAGACTTCGATATCACTGCGAAACAAATGATTGATACGAACGTGGGGGGTGTTACCGATAGTTTGCAAAATATTGTCGGCTTTCATAATGGTCCCTGATGATTAGTGCTTGCGGTGCAAACAAGTGGATAAGTAAATGTTGAAAATACAGCGCTAGTGTAGCGAATGCGGGGCATAAAAAAAGCCGCTCGTGTGAGCGGCTTTTTGTAGTAGTACACTGCTTATCAGGCGCGTTTGCGGCGAATCAATAACAAGGCGAGTAAACCGGCAACGAACAACAACAGTGTGGAAGGTTCCGGCACAGTTGCAACGGGTGGTTTTGGTGGTTCTACCGTTACTGGTGGAACAAAAAATCCATCCCACAAGTTAGCTTGCGCGCCCCAGTTACCAGTCCAGGATTTTGCAATCACCTGACCGCTTAAATCACCAGTGATGAAATTGAAATTCGCGTTTGGAGCGAGGATGTTGCCCTTAAGCCCGCCACTAAAGCTGAGGTTTTCTGCTTCATAGAAGTTATAGATAATCTGCGCGGGAGACACTGCCAACGGAGTGAGACCCTCACGGTTGGTGTAACTAACAGAATCGAAATTAATATTTTTACCGCTGACGTTGATAATCAATGTGTCGTTTTTATCAAGGCCAAGCGCTGTCAGGTCAGTTGCATTGGCCAACATTTGGCCAGTGATATTGGCAACATAAATATCGGATTCTGCATTGCCATTCAGCAACAACCAATTGTTGTATTTAAACTCCAATCCGCCGGTATTGCCTCGTACTGCCAACGATTTGGATACTTCCGTCAGTTGGTTAAAGGCGCTATTGAAATCAATGGGATTACCTTTGGTAGTGGTGCCCAACACGGAGTTCTTGCTAGAACCGGTCGTCAGCCCGCCGCCCAACACCAGGTTGCCTTTGATATTGCCCCAGGAATAAGAGGCTGTAGTCAGGTTTCCGCCCACAACCAGCACATCGGAATATTTACCGGGTTCGCTCCAGAACTGCTTGCCGTCGCGCCAGGTGCCGGGTTCGTAGTTCACACCCACATCGTATTGGCCAATATTGGCGTTGCCACCAATAGCGATTTTGCCCTGTGAGTCAGCACCGGGTTGGCTGAAGTTTTCTTTGATAAACAGGTTGTAACCGGTGGCTGCGCCCAAATCGATACTAATGGCTTGGGCATTGGAGGCGGCTATCACCAAGGCAAAAACCGCAGAAGCTTTTTTAAACATATATGCGAACCAGTTCACAAAATTAATGTGATGCAAGTTTAGGTTGAGTTTTGAGCAAGCTCAAGCCGTAACGCGATATAAATTTTTCTGCTTGTTTAGATTGGTTATAAAAGCAGCGTTAAATAGGTGTTAATGCGAGTGTTCGGGTATAAGCAGGATGCTTGTTATTAATCCAGCCGCTTTTTGAAACGAGTAGCTGCTGCCAAAACCCCAAGAATGGTGAAGCCGATAAGCCATAGAAGATCCGGCCAGAGGTCATCCAGAGTGGCACCGCGCAGGACAATCGCACGCACCATCCGGATAAAGTGGGTTGCCGGTAACGCTTCGGCAATCCATTGGGCCGCATCCGGCATTCCTTCATACGGGAACATAAATCCGGATAGCAGGATGGATGGGATCAATAAAAATACTGTCAGTTGCATCGCCTGCAATTGGGTTTTGGCGATGGTGGAAATCAATAGGCCCAAGGTCAGGCTGGCACTGATAAAGGCAAACACGCCCAATACCAGTTGATCAAGGCGGCCATTGATAGGGACATCAAAAATCAAATGCCCAAGGCCAAGGATGATCGCCATCTGGATCAGGCCGACAAAAATATAGGGCACAATTTTGCCGATCATGATTTCACTGGAATGCACCGGTGTAGTGATCAGCAATTCCAGGTTGCCACGTTCCCGCTCGCGCACCAACGCGGCGGAAGTAAACATCACCATGGTCATGGTCAATACAATCGCCACCAGACCGGGAACAATATTCACGGCCGAACGCCGCTCCGGATTGAAAAACAACGCGATTTCAAAGGTATTTTTCCGCGCTGCCGTTTGGGTTTCAAAGCCGCTGGCGAATGGCATTTGTTGCAGCGCGAGCAGGGCGTTACTAACCATGGTGTCGGAGCCATCAATCAACCATTGGGCGATGGGGCGGTTATCTTGCAAGCGTTGGCCGAAATCCTCGGGAATTACCAGCACTGCATGGACATGGCCGCGGCGGATTGCATCTTCGGCCAACGTCGGCGTCTGGTAAGTTTCTTCGAAGCTCACAACTTGCGTCGCTTGCAAATCGGCAATCAAATTGCGGGCAACTTGCGTATGACTTAAATCGACTACACCAACCGGAAGATCACGCACGTTGGTATTGATGGCAAAACCAAATAGCAGCAATTGGATTAGCGGCACCATCACAATCATGCCGAAGGTCGGGCGATCGCGCGTGAGCTGGCGCAATTCCTTAAAAACAATCGCACCGATACGCTGCAAACTGCGACTCAATCCCTTCATTGCCGGGCGCCTCCGTTTTCACCACCGGTGCAATGGACAAACACATCTTCCAGGCTCGGCCGCACTTTATGGATTTGCCGTTGCGCTACCAGTTCCGGGTGAGCGGTGCGCAGCCAGGTTTCAGGATCGGCGATTTCTTCTTTAATCAGTACGCGTAAATGGGTGCCTTGTTGCGCGGTGGAAACAATTTCCGGTAGCTCACTTAATTGCTGTTTGAGCAGGCGTAAATTTTCCCCATCGACTTCTACCACGCTGGCGCCGAGGTCGCGCATCAGTTGCGCGGGTGGGCCGTCGGCGCGCTTCACGCCCGCCTCCATAATGGCGATGCCGTGGCAACGCTCGGCTTCGTCCATATAGTGAGTTGAAACCAGGATGCTGGTTCCGGCATCGCACAGGTCGAATAATTTTTCCCAGAAATCGCGGCGGTTTTCCGGATCAACGGCGGAGGTAGGTTCGTCGAGGATTAATAACTCGGGCTGATGCAACGTCGCTGCCGCCAGCGCGAGTCTCTGGCGCTGGCCGCCACTCAATGCCCCGGCCAGCCGTTGCTTGCGCTCGTTAAGTTGATAACGGCTAAGTTGTTGTTCGATAAGGTGTTTGCTTTGGTGCTTATCCAGGTTATAGATCTGCGCCATAAAGCGCAGGTTTTCCTGCACAGTCAGGTCTTCGTAGAGCGAAAACTTCTGGGTCATATAGCCCAGTCGCCGCCGCAATTGTTCGGCCTGGTCGGGAATGTTCATTCCCAGCACTTTGACTGAACCTTCACTCGGCGTAAGCAAGCCGGTTATCAAGCGCATGCTGGTGGATTTTCCACAACCATTAGGCCCGAGGAAGCCGTAAATGGTTTTAGGTGGAATGCGTAAATCGAGTTTATCGACCGCCACAAAATCGCTAAAGCGACGCGTCAGGCCGTCGGTCTCAATTGCCCACTCGCTATCAGTGTTGGGGCTGATATCAGTCATGGGGCAGCTCGACTTGTACCGGCAAACCGCTGGGTAATTCGGCGGCGCTGTCCGGTAATTGCACTTCGGCCAGATACATCAGGCGCGCGCGATCAGTGGAGTTCAGCGCGAAGTAGGGGGTGAAGGCGGGATCTTGCGAAATCCAGCGCAGCTTGCCGGTTTGGGCGTCGGCAATCCCATCAATATGAATGTGTAATTGCGCACCGGTTTTGAGTTTAACGCGGTGGGTTTCGGGAACATAAATACGAGCGTAGGGCGCGCCTCCATCCAGCAAGGTTACTACTGCTTCACCGACGCTGGTGCGCTCGCCCAGATGTTTGGGTAAATGATCAAGCCGTGCGCGTCGTGTTGCGCGGATGCTTAATTCGTCAAGGTTGTGTTGCTCCAGTTCGAGCCCCGCTTTAGCGAGTGCCACTTGCGCTTCCGCTTGTTGCAAGTCTTCCTCGCGTGCGCCATTGGTTTGCAGCAATAAAGTCTCGCGCGCTTTATCCAGGTTGGCTTGCGCGGAATCGCGTTTGGCCCGGGCGCTATCCAATTCGGCGGCGCCGGCTAGTTTGCGTGCAACCAGTGTTTGCGCGCGATCAAAGGTTTTTTGCGCTTCGACCAATTGCGCATCGGCGCCCTGGACTTGCGAGCGAGCCGCGGCGATATCTTCCGGGCGATTGCCATTTTGCAATTTGGTGAGGTTGGCCTGCGCGCTTTCCAGGCTGGCTTTGGCGCTGGCGAGCAAGGCTTGCTGGCGGCGATCATCCAGTTGCAACAGTAAATCGCCCTGCGCAACCAGAGTGCCTTCCGCTACCGGTAATTGGGTGATGATTTCGGCCGCGGTGGCTTTCAGGATAATGCGGTCTCGCTCCAGGGTGCCTAGCGCCAGGTGAGCATCCTTATCACTGCATGCCGTTAATGCGAATAACACAAAGGGAAGGACAAACAAAGGTTGGCAAAAAGATGGGCGCATACTTAATGTCATGATGAATCCCTGGATCACACTGGAGTGAGAGAGTGTGCCAGAAGTTCTCATCGTCGCACAAAAGGCAAATAAAATAATTTGTGGTGTATCAATTATCTTTTATGGCAGATGGTAGTGTCATTTCACATTCCTTGCGCCTCTAGGGTTTTCTGCGCCTTAACAATTCTCTGCCTGCCAGGGGCTTTCCCTTCGTAGTGCACTGGCACAATTTATGGCAGAATCCCCCGCGTTTTACTTCGCATCTCAATACCTAAGGATATTTCCATGCTTGAAACCACTTTGTCATCGCTTGATGGTTTGCCACCGTTCCTCGCTTATTTTGCTGTGGCGATTGTTCTGGTACTGGTTTTCATCGGCCTGTACACCTGGATCACTCCGCACAGTGAAATGGATTTGATCCGCGCCAATAATCCCGCTGCAGCATTAGCATTTGGTGGAGCGTTAATCGGTTTTGCATTGCCATTATCCAGCGCCATCACCCATTCACTGTCCCTGCTGGATTGTGCGATCTGGGGTGCTGTAGCGTTGGTCGTACAGGTGTTGACCTTTACCGTATTGCGTTTCAGCATCAAGCAATTACCCGAGCGCATTCACAACGGTGAAATAGCAACGGGAATTTTATCCGCTGCTACGGCGGTTGCTGTGGGTTTGATTAACGCGGCGTGTATGAGTTATTAATTATTTTTCAGGAATCCTTTTTACAGGAACACAATGATGAAACGTAGTAAAAAAGCTGCTTTGGTATTAATGGTTCCCGCTACCACTTTATTGCTTGCCAGTTGCGGTGAAGAGCGTGAGACAGCGCTGGTTTATGAATCGCCCGAGGAGTGTTCCGCTGCAACATTTAACACGCCCGAACAATGCAAGGCTGATTATGATGAAGCCAAAGCGTTGCACCCATTGACTGCGCCCAAGTTTGAATCCCAAGCTGATTGCGAAACAGAGTTTGGTGCTGGCAAATGTGAGCAAGCACCGACTGCATCATCCGGCGGCAGCGGTTTTTTTATGCCGATGATGATGGGCTATATGATGGGGCAGATGATGAATCGCAACTCTGCCGCCGCAGCGCAAAATTTCCAACAAAATTCCAATCCATCGGCTGCCGGTGCTAATGGACGTAATATTCGCACCCAGCCACTTTATAAGGGTCGCGACGATTACAATAATTTTCGCACCTCCAACAATGTAAAACTGGATAAAGGTATTGGTCCTATCCAATTAAAACCATCACAAGTACAACCGCAATTCGGACAAGTAGCCAAGCGCAGCGGTTTTGGTTCACAGGGCGCAGCGCGTTCCGGTGGCAGTACATTTGGCGGTTGATGGATGAAACGAATCAATATTAATGAGCGCGCCAATTGGCGTGCTTACGCAGAAGAAGTTGGTTTTAAATTTCACACCTTTGATGGTGAGCCCTATTGGGATGAAACGGCTTACTATCAATTTTCAATGCAGCAAATTGAAAATGATCTGGAAGGTCCTACAGAAGAAATTCACCAGATGGTAATGGATATGGTGAGTGACATCACCCGCAGCGAAGAAATGCTTACGCTGTTAAATATCCCGCGCGATTTCTGGAGTTATGTATGGAATTCCTGGAATAAAACCCAGCCGCATTTATATGGTCGCCTGGATTTGGTTTACGACGGCACTGGCCCCGCAAAATTACTTGAACTGAATTACGACACGCCCACGTCATTGTATGAAACCGGATTTTTCCAATGGGTGTGGCTGGAAGATCAAATCAATGCCGGTGTATTGCCCGCGCAGGCTGATCAATTTAATTCATTGCAAGATAAACTCGAGCAAGCCTTTGGTGAATTAAATCTACCGCAACCTTTTTATTTTTCGAGTGTGCGTGAAAGCATTGAAGATAAAGGCACGGTTGAATACTTGATGGATATTGCAACTCAAGCTGGTGTCGATGCGCGCTACATTGCCATTGAAGATTTGGGAGAACTGGAAGGTCAGTTGGTCGATTTGGATAATCAACCTATTAAAGGCTTATTCAAGTTGTACCCTTGGGAATTTATGGTGCAGGAAGAGTTTGCCAAAGTGGTGACTACCAGCCAAACGCAAATTATCGAACCTGGTTGGAAAATGTTGTTATCCAACAAAGGTATTTTGCCGCTGCTATGGCAACGCTATCCCGATCATCCCAATTTATTGCCCGCTTTTTTTGAAACACCCAAAAGCGAATCTATGGGGGCGGGTTGGGTGCGTAAGCCCTTATTTTCCCGCGAAGGTGCAAACGTCGATTTAATTACGGCAAGCGGTGAAAAAGTTTCTGCGCAAGGTCCTTATAGTGACGGAAGATTTATTCGCCAGGCATTGCATGCGTTACCGAAATTCCGCGATGAATATCGCAATGCAGATACTTATACGATGCTTGGTAGTTGGATCGTGGGTGATAGCGCCGCCGGTATTTGTATTCGCGAAGATGAAACATTGATCACCAAAGATACCTCACGGTTTTTACCGCATATTATTCTGGATTAGTGCCTGCCGATTGGTATCTGCCATTCCTACCTGATGATGGAGGCAAAACCGGACGAAAAAAATCGCAGCGAATTGCTGCGATTCTTTTGTCGTTGCCAGGTTTTTGTACCGCTGTTAAACGATTAACAAGGGCCAACCACTTTCCACACTCCCCATTGACCGCTGTTCAAATCCGGACGCTGGTTTTGTGTCCACCACTTGGCTTCATAAAGCGTACCACCGTAAGACGCTTTTTGGCCGGTAGTGTAGCTTGCAGAGCTGCTCCAGGCATTCCCCGCACATTGGGATTCCGGCAGCGTAGTGATAATTAATGGCGCACTTGCCACTGACAGGTTGTGGGCGCCATCGCGCGTTTTGATGGTAATGGCGTATTGGGTTGCCGGGTTCAATCCCCATAAGCTAACGGTGGTATTGGACGTTGAGGCAACCGGTTGGGCACTACCATTGATGAATACATCATAACCAATAAGGGATGTGTCATCGGTGGCCTGGTTCCATGTGATCGTGGTGTAGACCGTCTGGATATTGGTTGCCGCCAAGCCTGTCGGAGCACTGGGCGCCGTGGTATCCACCGGTACTGTTCCGGGCGTTACCAGATGATGATTAATGATTTCGCGCAGGTTCGGCATGTGGCCGATTTTGTGATAAGCCGCGTCTGACGTTGGCGTGTTGTACTGGGCGCTTTTCAACAGGCGGCGAATTTCTGCAGGCGAATAGGGTGTGCCGAATTTCGCTTTGGCAATGCCCTGGATCGAAATAGCCGCACCGGTAACTATCGGCGATGCAGATGAGGTCCCGGAAAAGTAACTCATATAACCGGTGGTGGAATTGCCATCAGCCGCGTCCAGGGTTGCTACGTTCTCACCCCAGCCATGGGTATCAATACGGTTACCGTAGGTGCTGAATCCCAAGCGATAGCGGGGCAGGCTATAGGATGCTGCACCCACAATAATTGCCCCTGAATCTTTGAAATCAGGGCTATTCGGATTGAGGATGTACTTGCCATCGGTAGTTTGGAATGAGTCCAGGTCCACGCTGCCGTTCCCCGCTGCTTCGACAACGGTGATTCCCAGGCTGGTAACATACTGGATTGCATCAAATTCTGCCGGATAGACCTCCACAGGCACATAACCGCCGGCCGTTGGGTAGCCAGCCTGCGCTTCCAGCAAAATAACATCGCCCGCGGTCAGCACGCTGGCCGCTTCCAAAATCGCTTCGGCGGTATTGTAAGTTCCACCAACCCGGTGTTGTGAGGCCGCATAAGGTTTGGCTTTGCTAGCCAGGCCAAGATTGCCCAGCGCATTATCCACCGCCGATATTTCACCCAGCACCGCTGTGCCATGGCTGTGATACCAGGCGCTTACCCCGCCAGACAACAACTGTATATTGTGGGCTGCCAAATCCTCATGGCCAAACGCCCAACCCTGTTCTACATCCACCCATTTAATGCCTTTGCCATCACCGCCCTCAAATTCCCAGGCGTACACTGCGTTGATTCCCTGGGGGGCAGGTTGTGCGTAACCTTGCTGTGAAAAATAGGAATCATCACTCGCCACTACCGGCGTAGTGTTAGCCGCAGGCAATGCCGGTGCTTCAACCGGTTGGGGTTTCAGGTAAGCCTCATCTACCAGCCCGGAATTTTTCAGTTGTTCAATCAATTTATCCGCGTTGGCCCCTGCCGGTACCAGTACGGTGTAATAACGATCAAATACCCGGCCGCTGGCTGTTTTGGCCGCTCCGGATAGTGCTGGTTTCGGGAGTGTTTTAAATAGAGGATTAAATTCCAACCCGGCAACGGCATTCAGCGATTTATTTGCCGTTGAGTTTGCGGCGATGGCCTGCGGGGGTGTTGCCTGGGGTTTGAATTTCACCACAATTTCAGCGGGATATTGTGCCGCTGCTACCTGCGGTGTTCTGATTTCTTTTGCAAGATTAGTTGGTCCGGAATCCTGGGTGATTGCTATACCCTGTTGCGAGGCTAACAAGGATAATGTCAATGCGAGTGATGATGTCAGGTAATTTCTTTTGTGGGACATAAAAATTTTCCTTAATTGATTAGTTGAATTTACAGCGCGTTTGCAACAACAAAACGACAGCATCAAAAAATGCTAATCGCTTAACAAACAAAATTTGAAAAACTTCAAATTTAATTCTTCAACATTGGTTCCGCGCAAGGGTTTAAGGAGCTGCCTGATGTTTCGGCGCGATTTTTTTATCACATTGCGATGACAAAAAAAATCGGCGATAAAAATAACGTTAACCAATAAAATATTTTAAATGTCACATTTAAAATATTTAAAGCGTAAAAAATATGGATATGTAATAGATGAGATGCTGGAATGGCGTCAAAACAGATGTAAACACCTGAGTTTGGGGTTTTGAAAAATAAATATCAGTTAATTGTTCGTGATTGTAATAATTTGTAACAACGAATATTTTTTACAAGAAATTTATTGTAGTCATAACTTCTATTAGTCATTAACTTTGTTGGTCATAGGTTCTATATGAGGCTCTTCTGTGAGCTTCCCATGTGAGGCTCTATATAAAATGAAATTGCTATGGATGAGTTTCCTGGTCCTTTTTCATATCAGCAATCGTTGATTTTATGACCCGGCACGGATTGCCTGCTGCGACTACATTTTCCGGTATATCTTTATTCACCAGGCAGCCTGCGCCAATCACCGAGCCTTGACCAATCGTTACACCAGCCAAAATTATTGCACCGCCGCCGATCCAGCAGTCATCGCCGATAGTCACGGCCGCACTGAATTCTTTTCCGGTTGCGCGTTCAATCGGGTCGAGCGGGTGAGTGGTGGCGTAGATCTGGACGTTGGGACCGAACATCACGCGGTTGCCAATTTTCACTTTGGCGCAATCGAGAATGACGCAGTTATGATTTGCGTAAAATCGCTCACCTAAAAAAATATTGCTACCGTAATCACAGAAAAAATGGGGTTCAATATAAGCGGTTGAAACTTGCCCGAATAGTTGCTGGTAAATAGGTTTGCGCGCTTTCATTTGGTCAGCACCCAGGGTATTTAATTCCTGGCAAAGCTTCTTTGCGCGTTTGCGGGCAGCGACAAGTTCGGGGTCAAATGGGTTTACTTCATGGAATGGATGCATTTGCTTGCTCTCGGTGCTGTCTCGGGACTGAAAGAATTGGGGTAGAATATCGTAAAACCCGGCTGGAATTGTAAGCCTGATTGAATTTATACAGAGCACCCCATGAGAACCAATGACATTTTTCGCAAAATAACCAACGCTTTATCCATGGATACCCAACAAATCCAGGCGTTGTTCGCTGCTACTAATATCGACTTGAGTGATAAAGAAGTGGCTAACCTATTAAAAACCGATTATCAGCCCGGTTTTGAAGCCATGCCGGATTATATTTTATTAATCTTCCTGGATAATTTGATTGATGCCAAACGCGGAAAAAAAGCGGACACGGTAACAGAGCCTGTTGCCAAACACCAAAAAATTGCCAACAACGAAGTGCTAAAAAAACTGCGCATCGCATTTAATTTACATGAACAGGATGTACGCGATGTATTCAAGCTAGTCACTATTGAATTAACCAAATCCGATTTGTCTGCTCTGTTCCGCAAGCCCGGCAACAGCCATTTCAAAGCCTGCGACGATGAGTTGTTGCTCGATTTTATTGAAGGATTGGGTAAATGGTTGCAGCAAAAATAGTTGGAGCAAGAGCGGAGTACTGGATCTAATTTATGAACGAGCAAGCAATTAATATTGCGATAGTACGTTGGTTGAATGACGTAGTGATTGGTTTGAACCTTTGTCCATTTGCCGGTAAGCCCACAGGTGAAAATCGCGTGCGTATTTTCATATCACCCGCCACGGACGATGAACTGTTATTGCAGGATTTGCGGCGCGAAATGGAATTGCTTGATGAAAAATCGGCAAGCGAAATAGAAACTACACTGGTTGTTATTCCTCATCACCTGCATGATTTTTTTGATTACAACCAGTTTTTAAACTGGGCCGAAAAAATGATTAAACGCAATGGCTGGACTGGCGTTTATCAGCTGGCAACTTTTCACCCGGATTATTGCTTTGCCGGCGCAGAGCCTGACGATGCTGAAAACCTGACTAATCGCTCACCTTATCCAATCCTTCATGTCATCCGTGAGGCCAGCCTCGAAAAAGCATTGCAATTTTATGAGGGCATTGATGCAGTACCGGACAATAATAAAAAATGCGTAGAGTCATTGTCGATGGAGCAAAAGCGAAAATTGTTTCCGTATCTGATTGATAACTAATTCGATAAATAATGGACTATTTTTATGCAAGTAGTAATAAACATTGTTGCTTCACTGTTTCTGTTTTTTTGTTTCATCTGGACCTTGCTGCCCTGGGGATTCGGTATCCATAACTATGCAAAATCCCATGGAAAGTTATTAGTCATTACTGCTCGAGCCAGTTGGCTGGTGTTGCTTTTATCCCATCCGTTATTGATCTATCTGATATGGTTTGAAAGTATCAGCTATTGGTTGATCTTCGCGTTGATTATTGCCCATATCGTCTTTTGTGCGCTCTTTGCCCGTGATGTAAGTACAGGCTAGGTTTTTCTCTTGCTAATTGCACTGTGATGCCCGTCACATTGGCGATGGATTTCCAGAGATAGTTAATATCTTTATTTTGTTGGTGGTTTCTGCCGTCAAATCTTTTGCTACTATTCCGCGACTCTTCCGGCCGCCCTTTTACAGGTGAAGTGCCGGCCCTTTCCTGTTTGCGTTAATGCAGGTCAGCAGTTCATGAAACATATTTCGTTGAGATTGGTTGTCGTTATTTTCAGTTTATTTTTTGCTGTTGGAGTTTTTGCCATGACATTAGGTGATGTTGGTCGAGTTTGTTTGTTTTCCGCCATCTCAGGGACTATTACCTTGGACGGCAAGCCAGTTGCCAATGCACGTCTGGTTCGCACTGGCGACCGCGACGGCCCCAAAGTCGATGAGACAGTGACCGATGCCAATGGTCATTTTGCGTTTCCGGCGATGTATGAGCGCACGCTCACCAAATTTTTACCCCAGGAGTTTGTTGCCTCCCAACAAATAATTGTGCATCACAAGGATCAGCAATATGAAATGTGGAGCGCGGTAAAACGCCAGCCAGAAGAAAATGTTGAATCCCGCGGAAAACTACTGGTGGTGAAATGTGAATTAAACGCAGAACAAAATTTAATTATGGTTAATGGTTCACCCATCCATAGCCTTTGCTCCTGGGATGTTGAGCCAGACCCAAAAACTGATTGGGAAAAAGAAGGCTTTTTCGATAATTAATCCAGATCACTAATGTGTTAATACTTTCTTACATACAAGGAATATAACTATGCCGGAGTTCAGTCCAAAGGTTTCAGCAAGTCTTGCCAGAGACGTTTACGCACTTACCAAAGAAAATTCAATCGAAAAAGCACTTAAAGTGTTGAACGCCCAATATGGCGGCAATTTGGTTTTCGCAGAAGATGTAATGCTCAAAGCGAAAACCGGTGGCCCGTGGATGATTAAATGTCGCACAGCTTTTGGTTTTACCTTGATTGGCAAAGGCCCTCTCCAAGGCCATGCGGTGTTTTTATTTCGCGGCACCCAATATTTGGCAGATTGGCTTACCAATTTAAATATATCGGTATCGCGCAGTTACTCCGGTCAACCTGTACACGACGGTTTTAACCTTGCGTTTAAAAGTATGGAACCCCAGCTAAAAGAATTTATGGGGACACTCACCAAGAACAAAATTACGCAAATTCATTGTGTTGGTCATAGCCTTGGCGGTGCGCTCGCCACTATTTGTGCTGACTGGCTCAGAAGTGCATACAAGATAAAACCTTATCTTTATACCTTCGGTAGTCCGCGTGTGGGGTTAATGGGATTTGCAGATTATTGCACCAGCACTGTAGGTGCAGAACGTATTTTCCGTGCATTCCATAAAACCGATATCGTGCCTTGCATTCCTACCTGGCCCTTTATTCATACTCCTAATTCCGGGATGGATTATTATTTGCCTTCACCGGGAATTGTTCCCGGGGCGGCCTACCATAGTATGGATAAATACGTTGAATCTGTGAGCGGCAAAAATTGGCAGACGTTAGGTGCAATTGATAGCGAGAAGAAAACAGAAAGTGGTGTTGTTCAGTGGCTTAAATCATCATCGCCTGTAGGGTTAACGATCACTGCTTTGGAGTGGTTGAATCAAGCATTGGTGTATGTGCTAAAGAAATGTTTGAACGGTGCTGCATGGGTTATCTCCGGTGTTATGGGATCATCTTTTACGCTGATGGATCAGTTAGCGTATGTGCTCAAAAAGGGAATTGATATATCTGAAGGCGTGTCTTCGTTGGTAGTGCACTTGATTCGTAAAATAATGGAAATTCTCGGCATGAAAAAAGTGCTGAAAGCCGCCGATATGACCCGTGAATTTATTCGCAATATTTTCATGAGACTGCAAGCGAAGGCAAACGAATATGCCAAAGCTGCGCTGAGTGATGCGATGGTTAAAGGCCGCGCGATCTAGTTATCATTGTTCAATTGGTGTTGTTTGATAAAAAAGGAGCAGCATTTTTGCTGCTCCTTTTTTATTTTCTGTTTTTAATAATTAACCTGGAAATTAATAAAGACCTCGCGACCAACATAATCATAACCACTGTATAACGGCGAATTGCCGACACGGTTAAAATAACCAGCAGAAATTTCCGGCGGGGTTTCGTTGGTCAGGTTGCGTACCCCGAACGTTGTCTTCCAGGTTTCTGCCTGATAGCGTGCAGATATGAGGTGTTCCAGATAACTTGGAACCGTGTAATCAGAAAAGCTTTCTTCGGGATCTTCTTCTGCGATTGAGTAGCCTTCCATGCTGCTAATCCAATCAACGCTGTAGAGGAATTTCCAATCGTTCAATGTATAGGTGATGCTGGCAGAGCCACCGAATTCCGGCTTTTCCAGGCTGCCATTGTATTCCTTGAACTCTTCTCCTCTAAACAATTGTTCAGCTTGTGTGTAATAACGGGTGAGGCTCAGGTTAACTCCCAAATTTCCTGGCCCGATATCCTGCCCAAAATCGGCATTCACATCCAGGCCGCGCAATTTTTCCGATGATAGATTGGTATAGGCATTGTTGACGGTTAATTGTTTGGTGACGACGTCGCGTGATACCAAACGGCAGAGGCCGGTATCAGAGGCAAAATCGGCTGCGGATTCATAACAGCGTTTCAGAATTTCATCTTCACCAACTTGCTGGACACCGTTTTCGATTTCAATTTCAAAATAATCCACTGCAATACTGACCTGGGTTGCATCACTGATGTGCGGTTCAAAAATAAAACCGTAAGTGGTGTTATCAGAAGTCTCCGCAAACAAACCCGCTTCAGCGCCGCCAAGATTAAAAATTTCCACTCCATTGATTGCATTGAAAGCCGGATCTGATAATTCTGCATCGCAGTTTGCCGCGCGATTAGGGTTGACGGCATTACGGTAATCATTACAAGGATCAATTGACGGCGCGCGGAAGCCGCTGGTCGGCCCCTGGAATTGTTCGAATAATGCCGGTGCGCGATAAGAAGTTCCGCGGCTGGCGCGTAGCGTGAACCAATCGGTGATTGAATAAATCAGACCTATTTTATAGGTATCGTCTGATCCGTAAGAATTATAATCGGTGTAACGCATAGAACCGTTGAAGGTCAATTCTTCTGCAAAGGCGGCGCCACTCAGTATTGGAATCTGGATTTCACCATAAACCTCGGTGACATCATCTTCCCCAACTGTGGCTGCCGCACTGCTTAAATTATAAAGATTACCATTAACGCTGTTTTCATCCGGCTGGTCATTGATTTCCATTTTGCGATGTTCAAGTCCCAGTACTCCTTGCACTTTACCGGCTGGAACGCTGAATAAAGGCCCATCAACAATTGCGCTGTAAATAGACTCTTCATATTCGGTTTTACCAATGATGTTACGGAAAACATAATCCCTAAAATCTTGCGGTAAATTTCCCCCAATCACGGCAGCTGTTAAGTGGGGAAAGGGAACGCATTTTTCGCCTGGATTGGTAAGGCTTATTTCGCAGGTTAATCCGTCGTGCACCAAACTTGAATTCAACCCAGCCGGTGCCGTAATCGAATCGCTCGCGTAAGTGAGTTTGTCAATCAGAAATGATTGTTGCTCATAAGTCGCATCGGATTTTGCATAGCTTGCATAAATGTCGTAGCGCCAATCAGGCAAAAAAACAAGGTCGCCGCGCAAGCCGAAAGTGGGTTTATAAAAATCTACTTCTTGTCTGCTGAGGTCAGTACCAAAACCCACAAAAGCACGTACCCCGACGCGATCTCCATCACTGGTGCCCTGATCTGCTCCGAAATTAGAAAACGCGAGTGCGGTCGGAATCGCGGCGCTGCCTCGACGGTAATCCATAAGCATTTGGCGAAAACTCGCTTGATCTGATTCCCTGCGCGATGCTAATAATTCACCGTAAAGTTCAGCATTTCCCAAGGCTTGTAAATCGTATTTGCCCTGAATAAAACCGGTGTAATTTTTTGCCGGGGAAATTAAATTTTCTTTAAGCATGTCGGGGGCAAATGTATCGCGAATATTCGTGCTCAATGGCACTAGAAATTGTTCGCCATCCTCCTCAACTATTTCAGCGCCTCCAACACCTTCAAAACCAATCAATCCACTGTTGATTGATGAGTTGGGCCGAAAGCGAGTGAAAAGGGTATTTAATGGATTGGGTGTATAGGGTGCGCCAACAACGGGGCCCGTTAATCCGAAGTCCTCCCAATTCTCCCCATCAATACCTTCGAGCCCAATCGTATTGACGGTAACACCATTTGATCCTGACGCTGTTATTGGATAGCACTTGGATTTATTGGTTCGCACGTCAATAAAATCATCCGGTGCGCCGGTTATCGGATCGCGAAATTTATCCTGGTTGCAACGTGTCCATTCGCGATCACCGAGTGTCAGCGATTTGCGTTCGTAATAATCAAATGAACCGGAAACAGAAAAACGTTCTTCATCAAGTCCGCCGACAATCGATAAGCGGACTTGCTCTCCCGCGCCCTCGGTGGGGTGGTTGAAATCACCTTCAAGCACCAATCCATCTACATTTTCGCGGGTGATTACATTGATCACGCCGCTCACTGCATCAGACCCGTAAATAGATGATGCCCCATCACGCAGAATTTCCACGCGTTCGATCATTGCTGTTGGCAACACGTTTAAATCCGCGGTGCCCACCGAGCCTTGCGTTCCCGCAGGGGCCACGCGACGACCATTGATTAGCACCAGCGTACGGCTTGCCCCCAAACCGCGCAACGAAATCGTATTTGCACCGGGACCGCCCTCAGTGACATAGCTACCGAAAGCATTATTAATTTGCGAAGCGCCGGCAGTAATGGCATTGGACTGTAATAAATCCGCACTGGAATTGAGGCCGGCAGCGGCGGCATCTTCACGAGTAACCAGGGTGGTTGGCGAAATAGTTTTTAAATTGGTCTGGCGAATGCGCGACCCCACAATTACCAACTCTTCAATTTCACCTGCTTGTTCGCCGCTTTCCGTATTTTGTGCGAGAACCTGCGGGCTAGCCCACAGCAGACTGCAAAAACCGGTAGCAGCAATTAATTTGGAAATGGTTGTTGGTGATGTAATTGGAGCAGTAAATGTGTGTATTGCGAGGTATAAAGAATTGCGCTTGATCATCATAACTCCTTCGCTCATGTGTGTGCGGCAGTCTTAAGTGCCAGACATTATCAGTATAATTTCCACAGCACAGCGATCAGCATTAGAGATCGCGATGCTGTTTACAGTCTAGTGACAAGCAAGAAATCTGCCGTGTGAAATGCACCGCTTTTGTGAGTTGTTGTACGCAAATATGCAGAAAATTATTATTGTTTTTCGAGGCATGGAAGTTTATGCGCCAGAATTAAAAAATTCTGGCGAGTGACGAAAGGTAAATAAGAGATTTTCCTGGAAGAGTGGATTACAAGGGTTGGCTAAAGCAATCAATCAATTGCATTACTGCTTTGGCTTCGCTGATAGTACAGGGATTGTCACGCTCGCCGCGGAAATAATTATTGACCTGTTCAATCATTGGTTGCTGGATGTGTTGTGGATTTGGAACAATTATTTCTTCGTTTCCATTCTTGTTACTTAAGCGAATTATTTGCTGGCCAAAAAAATTAATCGTGAGTTTTCCTTCGGTGCCGATAATTTCGCATAAGTCGCGTGTCTGTTCTATTCCCACTGCGAAATGCCAGCGGCCTTGTAATAATACACCTGATTGTAATTTCGCCCATCCATGTACAGTGTCGTCGGCATTATTGAATTGTCGCTGGTTAAATCCAAAACCGTTTGCATTTATTACCGGGCCGAACCAATAGAGCATCAAATCCAATTGGTGTGGCGATAAATCATGAAATAAACCGCCACCCGATAATGCCGGATTGACTCGCCAGTTATCTTCTGTAGTGGTAATAATTTTTGACACGGCGGGTTGCAACATGTCCAGTTGTACCAACAGCGGTTCGCCGATGGCGCCAGCGCGAATTAACTCATGCAATTTCATAAAGCAGGGTACATGGCGGCGATAATGTGCAGCAGTAACTTTTTTACCGGTACTTTTTTCTATGGCGATAATATCGTCACATTCAGCAGCGTTGAGCGTAACCGGTTTTTCGATGTAGACATTTTTGCCGGCTTTCATCGCGGCAATCGCATAATCTTTATGCTGTGCGGGTGGTGTGGCGATATAAACAGCATTTATTTCCGGGTTTGCTAACAAATCTTCAGCATTGTCGTACCAATGGGGAACATTATGGCGCTGTGCATAATCGCGCGCTTTATCACCATTGCGGCGCATTACGGCGATTAATTCCGAACCGGGCGCTTTGTAAAAACCTGGGCCACTTTTTACTTCGCATACATCGCCAACACCAATAATTCCCCAACGGATTTTTTGCATACTCGACTCACTTGTTCCAACGGCTTGGTTTTATGGCGGAAATTTATTCAACAAGGGTAATCTTGTCTTTTTCAATCAGGATTTTGCGTTGCTTGTACAGCAGGCTCAGTGCATTTTTATAATTGCCTTTGCTTACATTGAATACTTTATAAATAGTATCGGGTTCGCTTTTATCGGTGAGGAAGGAAACGCCGCCGCGTTTTTGTAAATCGGCAAGAATTTTTTCAGCCAGATCTTCTTTGCTGTCGCGCGCACGTTGTTGCAAACTCAAATCGATTTTACGGTCATCGCGGATGGTTTTAATAAAACCTTTTACTTTTTCGCCGTAAAGCAGTGTGCGAAAAGCATCATCGCGAAAAATTAAACCCAGGTGAGAGTTGTTGATAACCGCCTTATAGCCCATATCGCTACGGCCACAAATAATTAAATCGACCGGTTGTTGTGCGCGGAAACCACTGGCGCGTTCTTCCAAATGGCGATTCAAGCGCGATGACGCAGTAATGCGTCCGGTGTGTTCATCCAGATAAATACAAACCACGTAGGAGCGACTCGCCTCCATGGGTTTATGTTGTTCGCTGTAAGGTACTAATAAATCTTTGGGCAAACCCCAATCCAGAAATGCACCTACCTGATTAACTTCCTTCACTTCCAGGAATGCGCATTCACCGACAGTGGCTTTAGGCGTAAGGGTGGTCGCGATAATACAATCGTCAGAATCCAGATAGATAAATACATCCAGCTCATCACCAATATTCATCGCCTCGGTGACATAGCGTTTGGGCAATAAAATGTTGCCATATTTTCCGCCATCCAGAAAAAGGCCAAAGTCAGTGCGTTTGATAATTTTTAAACGATTTTGATCGCCAACCCGTAACATAGAAAACCTTTGCTAATACCTGTGCATGAGATGTTGCACAGTGTATGCGTTATGCGCAGGGGATTTCCAGTTTTACCGTTAGATCACTGGAATATAACGAGTTCTAAACAGGAACAGGGACAATCGCGGTGCTGGCAATAGGTGTGAGAAAAAGGAGTCGCATCGACTCCTTTTGGTCCGTAGTCGGCTACGAAAATGTCTCCAGTGTTTGCAGTAAGGTTTGTAATTTTTTGTTCCCCGCTTCATCCAGCGCTTGGAGCGGTTTGCGCGGTTCGCCTACTGGTAAACCTTTCAATTTCAATCCTGCCTTAATGGTTGTCGGCAATCCACCTTTCAGAATAAATTCCAGCAGTGGCAATTGTTTATAAAATAGTTCGCGTGCTAAATCGATGTCGTTATTTTGAATGGCTTGATAAAGTTTTAGTGGCCACTGCGAAATTATATTCGATGCAGCAGTGCACCAGCCGGTTGCGCCAGCGGCGAAAGCTTCGAGAGCCAACGGATTACTGCCGTTATAAAAAGGTAATTCATTGTTAGCCAGCAAACGAATTTTATGCATGCGCTGAATATCACCGGTGCTTTCTTTTACCATGGTGACATTATCGATGGATTTAAACAGTTGTACGATTAATTCCGGTGACATATCAATACCGCTAGTCGCCGGATTGTTGTAAACCATAATCGGCAATGAAACTGCATCGGCAATTTTTGCATAGTGATTAAAAATTTCATCAGGTGTCAGTTTCCAATAGGAAACCGGTAATACCATCACTGCGTCAGCCCCGGCTTTTTCAGCAATTTTTGCGCGTTTTACCGCGTTTTGTGTGGTCAGGTCAGATACGCCAACAATAACGGGCAAACGTTTGTTGACTGCTTTAATACTGGCCTGTGCAACTTCCGTCCATTCTTCATCATTTAAATAAGCGCTTTCACCGGTACTACCCAATGGTGCAATCGCGTGGGAACCGCTATTGATTAATTGATCAATCAATACGCTCAACGTTTTAATATCCACCTCGCCATTTGCTGAAAACGGTGTGATGGGATAGGTAATAATTCCTTGAAGACGAGAGGCGTTGAATAAATTGGTTTGGCTAGTCATAAAAAATATCCTCAGTGCGTTATAGAAAAATAAAATCTATTGCAAACAATCGTGGTGATTGCGCAGTGCGCGACGGGCGTAGTAAGCAAAAAAAGCCTGGTGACGTTTGGGCGTTGAGGTCCAGTCGTGCGCTTCCTGTGCAAGCGTTGCGTCAAGCGGTTTAATATTTCCGGCGGCCATCGCGGTGAGTTGCATACGCGCCGCGCGCTCAAATAAATGGGCGAGCATCAATGCTTCTTCTACGGTGCGACCGGTGACGAGCAATCCATGGTGCGCCAAAAATAAGCAGCGTTTATTGCCCAGCGCTTCAGAAATAATCTGGCCTTCACTGTTGCCCACTGGAATACCGGGCCAATTCGGAAGGAATGCACAATCGTTAAAAAGCGGCGTGGTATCCATATGCGAAATCACCAGCGGTGTTTCGAGCATGGATAAGGTGGCTACGTGAAATGGATGGGTGTGGATGATGCAATTGATTTCGGGATTGCTGCGATAAACCCAGGTATGAAAACGGTTGGCGGGGTTAGGCATTCCTTCACCGCGCAAGCGATTCAAGTCTTCGTCCACTACCAGCAAATTGGATGCGGTAATTTCATCAAACCCCAAACCCAATTGTTGGGTGTAATAGGTGCCGGGCTGATCGGCACGGGCAGTGATTTGCCCGGCCAAACCGGAATCGTGGCCGGCATCAAATAAAATCCGGCAGGCGAGCGCCAGCTTTTCCGGTGTATTCCATTGGGGCGCCGCTAAAAACTGCTCCATTTTTTGGTGTGACTGACGGACTAACTCATCCTTCGACATATTAAGGGTGTTGGCCATAGCTTGGCTCCGTATGTAGGTGAGGTGGTTGACGGGAAATCTTGATGGGGTAATAGTGCGACGTTTTCTGGACCCTTAAAACGTCCAGTTTTCAAATTATCGCGGGGCCAGATGATGAGGCTGTGTATGGAGGGCGTATGCTGCGGAATTGGTATCTGACGATTGTGCTGGAGCGCACTGCAGGCGTTGCGCTGCACTTGCAACTGGTGCAAGCAATAATTCAGGAGATCCAGCGGGGACGGTTATTGCCGGGCGCTGCCTTACCCGGCAGTCGCACCATTGCCGATGCGCTATCGCTCAACCGTAAAACAGTGGTACAGGCTTACGATGAATTACTCGCGCAAGGCTGGATTGAAACCCAGGCGCGCCGCGGTGCATTTGTTTCTGCGCGCTTGCCGACGCCAGCGCTTGAACGCATAAATAAAACGGCGGCAAAGATTCCGGATTCGTTTGTGAAATCCTTACCTCCTAATGGACTCACTGCATTTTTAGAATCAATTGAAGAAAAGTCTGGTGCTATTCGTTTTAGCGACGGTGTTCCCGACGCGCGCCTTGTGCCGTTTGATGTTCTATCGCGCGCGTATCGCCGCGCATTGTTGCATTCAGCCCGCGCTAATCGATTAGCTTATGATGATGCACGGGGAAATTTATTATTGCGTGACGCCATTGCCGATATGCTCAGGTCCGAGCGCGGGATGAGTGTTACTAACGCGCAAATTTGTGTGGTGCGCGGCAGTCAAATGGGTATTTATTTAAGCGCGCGTCTGTTAGCCATTAAGGAAATGTTTGTTGATAAAGCGGCGGACAGTAAAGGTTGTGTGGTGATGGAAGATCTCAGTTACCCACCGGCGCGCGAAGCGTTTGCCTCATTGGGTATTGCGATTAGCTACATCGGACAGGATGGTGCAGGTATGGATCTTGATGCATTGGAAGTTCTTTGTTCACAGCGTAAAGTCAGTGCGGTTTACGTCACTCCACACCATCAATTCCCCACTACAGTGATGCTTTCTGTTGAAAGGCGAATTCGCCTGCTCGAATTAGCGCGACGTTATGATTTTCTCATCATTGAAGATGATTATGACCATGAGTTTCACTTTGCGCACAACCCCATGTTGCCGTTGGCGAGTATGGATACTGAAGGGCGCGTAATTCATATCGGCTCACTTTCCAAAGTGCTCGCACCGGGTTTGCGTCTGGGTTATATCGCCGCGCCGGAAGCAGTGATTAATCGTTGCATGAATGAAATTATGTTGATTGATCGTCAGGGCAATGCATTAACTGAACTGGCTGTAGCAGAATTGATGCGCACCGGCGAAATAAAACGGCATGTGCGACGCGCATTAAAAATTTACAAAGAGCGGCGCGACTATGCAGTGCGGCGCGTGGGTGAATTAATTCCATCGGTAAAATTTACGGTTCCGGCGGGAGGGTTGGCGTTATGGTTGGAATTGGATGCTCGGATAGATATGCAGCGTTTACAACGCGATGCCTTGATTTACGGCGTGGCTATTTTACCTGGCCAATTATTTTCCGGAACGGGCCGCGCAATTCCTGCGTTACGGCTGGGTTATGCCAGTTTAAACCAGGAGGAATTGGAACGCGGATTAGCGGCATTGGTGGCGGCGATACAACAACAGTTTCCCGCCTAGGTGTGTACAATGACAGTTTTATTATTAGACGTAATTTAATAGTGTGTTCAATGTTTATCGCCGTGTCTTCGCGATTTTATCAAGAGAGTTAATTTGTTATGCAGGTATTTGGTTTTGCTTACGCCGGACGTGAGTTTGTGGTGGCCGCTAGCCCCGCCACCGGGGAAGAATTGGTTCATGTGGATGGTGAATTGATTTCCCATGCCCGCAATTTTAACCCTGTCAGTGAGCATCGTTTTGATTTGCCAGACTTGGGCGAGATACGTATCAGCTTTCAAATGAATTTGCCTGTTGCGCGCGTGAACTATCAGTTGTGGATTAATGGTGTTCAGGCTCTTGGTGCTGAAGCAGAGTTGTCCTCCGCTCAATTCACAGAACAACAAAAAATTTCTGCACAAGACGAAGCAGATTCAACATTGATCGCTGCTAATGGTATTCCGTCAAAACCTGCACCTTTAAAAAGTAATTCCTGGATTTCGCTAGGCTTGGTCGGCCTTAAATTATTAAAAACAGTGCAGGTTGTTAAGGTCGCATTACTTGCTGCCTCGGTAGCTGTGTATAGCGTGATGTTTACTGTTGAATTTGCATTGGCATTAATTGGTGTGTTGGTGTTTCACGAGTACGGCCATTTACGCGCAATGAAAAAATTTGGTATTCCCACCAAAGGGATGTATTTGATTCCATTCGTTGGCGGATTGGCTGTAGGCGATCTGCCTAAAACACGCTGGCAGGATGTGTACATCTCAATGATGGGGCCAGTGTTCGGTTTAATTATGACGTTAGTGTTTTACGTGGTTTACCTGGTAACAGAAAGTCACTTTGCAGGGTTGGTAGCATCCACCAGTGCGCTATTGAATTTATTTAATTTAATTCCGGTGTATCCGCTGGATGGCGGTCGCGTGGTGAAATCGCTGGTGTTCTCTGGCCGTAATTATCTAGCCCTGATTGCACTCTTGAGTATTTCCGCATTGTGTTTTGTGCTTGCCTGGAAAATGGGTTTTTATTTCATCACCTTTTTTATTGTGATTGGTGTGATTGATATTGTGGCCGGTTGGCGTGTGGGCCTCGCTGAAGATATAACACCGTTGAATCGTTACGGTCTGTGGTTTTCAGTGTTGTGGTATCTGGCAATTGTCGCGCTCTTTTTGGGAATGATTGTAATGATTGCACAAGATGGATTGCCCGGATCGGAAATTGCGATGAAGGTTTTGGCGTCTTAATATACGACTTTTATTTTTCTTGTTTAAAAAATTCAAAGCCCGTCGCATGACGGGCTTTTTTTTACGCATAAATCAGCAATTAACATTTTCTGTTCTACACTGGAATCAGGTTTGCTTGGTGGTTGATCTACACCTGTTGATTTACGTTTATTAAAAGATAAATAAAATCAATTCCGTCCAATAACTAAGAAAAGGAAATGCTTATGCACACACCTACCTGTATTCTCACTGGCAAAAAAAACCTCTTGAAATCCAATCACAATATACGCAAAAAAATTCTAGCTACTGCGATTGGGCTGTTGGTGTCGGTAACGACTATTGCCCCTGTGTCGGCGCAAATAGGTAGTGCCAGCTTGAGCGGCATTATTGAAACACGTAATGAGCCTTTTGCCGGTGCAATCGTCACTGCAACCAATACTGCAAATGGCCACTCTGCCAAGACCACAACCAAAGCAGATGGTAGTTATACCCTAACCGGTTTGCCGCCCGGGACTTATCGGATCAGTATTGCAGGAAAGAATTTGCAGGGGCAAAAACCCGTTAATCTAAAAGTCGGGCAAAAAGTTAATTTCAGTATCGATCTTGAGCAAACTAATGCTGATGAGCCCATACAGGAATTGTTGGTGTTGGGTACGCAGGAAAGCGTTTCAGTTGCGGGTGAGGTAGGAACCAATATCACCCTGGAACAAATTGAAGCGTTGCCACAAACCTCGCGTAATTTTTTATCGTTTGCCGATTTGGCCCCGGGAGTACAATTCACTGAGGGACAAGAAGGCAGCACTAAAATTCAGGGCGGAGCGCAAAGCCCCAACGCCATTAATGTATTTATTGATGGCGTAGGACAAAAAAATTACGTATTGCGTGGCGGTATTAGCGGACAGGATGCCAGCCGTGGTACCCCATTTCCGCAATCGGCAATTTCAGAATATAAAGTCATTACCCAAAACTATTCTGCTGAGTACGATCAATTGAGCAGTGCTGCAATTGTTGCTGTTACGGCGTCAGGTACTAACGAATTTAAAGGTGGTTTTTTCTACGATTATACTGATGAAGGTATGCGTGAAAAAAATCCCAATGAATTGAATGTCTATAAAAAAACACCTAGCCGGAAAATACAATACGGCGCCAATGTAGGTGGCCCCCTGATCCAGGATAAATTGCATTTCTTTTTGGCCTATGAAGGTAAAACAAATAATGACCCGCGCAATGTTGTTGTGGGCTCAAGTTACGATGTCAATAAATTGCCAGAGGGAATTCGTGCACAATTAGGTGGGGTGAGTGCGAGTTTTGAAGAGGATTTAATTTTTGGAAAGCTCAGTTACGCGATTAATGACGATCAAAAACTTGAACTCACTGCCAAGTATCGCGATGAAACCGAGTTAACGGGTATCGGCGGCCAGGAAGTATTGAGTTTCGGTACTGATAAGGAAAACGAAGAAACCCGTTGGGTATTGAGCCACAACTGGCGCAGCGGCGATTGGTTAAATGATTTTCGTATCACCTACGAGGATTACACCTTTAACCCGCGCCCACATACTATTGATAACGGTGTAGTGCTATTTAACGCTGCTGACAGATTGGTATTGAATACCGGCGCCGGTCGCGACTATCAGGAAAAAAGTCAATCAGGTTGGGGGTTGCAAGAGGATTTTACTTATACAGCAATCATCAATCACAAAATAAAAACCGGTTTTAAATATAAATCTATTGAACTGTCTTCAGCGGAACAACAACCATTTAATCCTCAATACCGCTACAACATCGACTATTCATGGACCCAACCTTACCGGGTGGAGTGGGGCGCACCTTTGGCTGGAATTGGTGATGGCACGACACGCAGCGATAATGAACAGATCGGGATTTATATCCAGGACGATTGGGATGTGACAGAAAAATTAACCGTGAATCTGGGCGTGCGTTGGGATTATGAAAAATCCGATGCATATCTGGATTATCAAACACCCACCGCTGTAGTGACTGCTTTGCGCAATTGGCCCAATTTAAATAATTCCAATATTAATGTGAATGACTACATTAGCACTGGCAATAATCGCGATACATTTACTGGTGCATGGCAACCGCGCGCCGGTTTTAGTTACGACATAGGCACTGAATATAATCTGGTGTTATTCGGTGGTGCCGGTCGCGCTTATGATCGCAATTTGTTTGATAACTTGCAGCTTGAAGCAACCAAAGCCACGTTCCCGACTTACAGCATTAATTTTGATTCGGAAGATCCACAACACAATTGCGACCCCGCAGTAGAATCCAATTGTTCGGTCTGGGACCCCAAGTATTTAACGCGCGCGGGTTTGGATGAATTGCTTTATTTAAATAGCGGTGCAGGCCGTGAAGTGTATTTGGTGAACAATGATTTAAAAACGCCTTACTCGGATCAATTCAGTTTGGGAGTGCGTGCTTCACTGGGTGATTGGGAAACCGAGGCGAGTCTTTCGCATATTGAAAGCCACGATGGTTTCGTATGGATGCTGATCAATCGTCGCCCTGACGGCACTTTTTTTGAGCCCGGCGCCAGTTGGGGCCAGCCTTGGGGTTTTGGTATTCCCGGTTACAGCAATGGTTTGATTGGCATGAACGGGTTGGAATCAGAAGCTGATTCATTATATGTGAAGCTGGATAAACCCAAGGGCGATGAGTTCTGGGGAATGACCATCGCTTATACCTATACAGATGCGCAGGAGAATCGGAAATCCGGCGAAGATTTTGCGTTGGATTATCCGAGTATGGATGATTACACCTGGTTCGATTCCACCTCCGCTCCCGAGCATCGCCTCGTAATTGCAGCGTTGTTTGATTTGCCGGGCGATATAGATTTTTCAGCGAAATTAAATCTGGAAAGTGTGAAAACTTATATGGGGACTGATTGCCGTGCTGGATGGAACGCGTGTAAGTACAACACCTTCAAACCGGATAGCGATGGCTTTATCGGGTTTAAACAACTGGATATCGCGTTCAGTAAAAAAATCCCCACCAATTGGCTATCGCCCGACAGTGAATTGGGTCTGCGCCTGGACATTCTCAATGTAACCAACGCGGTAAATTACGGTGGTTACCAGGATTGGCATGGTGCTCCGGGTCAAGATTTGCCAGAGAATTTTGCACAACCCAATGATACTTTTGATGGTCCACCCACCACGCTTAAGCTGGGTGTTAATTGGAATTGGTAGAAGTTGATTTTTTTAGGCCAAAAAAATCCCCGGCATGCCGGGGATTTTTATTTGTCGAGTGACAATATTTACATCACAAAAAAGGATCTTCTTCATCGGCGGGAAAATAACGCTCCGCCGTAATGACTGCCGGTTTGATTTTGTGTGCGAGTAAATCATCCACATCCTGGTTAACGCGGTTTACCAACTCCAGCGCCTTATCACGATCCAGTGATTCCAGTAATGCATTACCCCAGATGGAAACGTGGCGCAGATAAATGGTGCGGGTATCCGATTTTTTCGCCCATTCGGCAGATACCTGACGGCCAATACGATCCACTTTCACTTTAATTTCTTTTGCCTGGGCGGGATCTTCAATCTGCGCCAGCAACTCGTTGGTCATTTTGGTCCAGCCGCGACCATAGAGTTCCCAGCCATTGTAAAAACGGACAATCCAGGTCAGGTACTCCTCTTGTGTCTGGATTTCTTTATTAACTTTGTCGGCTTCAAATGCCTCCAGAAAATAGGCTCGTGGTGGCATTGTTGTCGGCCAGTTTTCATTGCGCGCCATTTTTTGGGTGCTACAGGCAAACAAACTGGAAACCAGCACAAGTAGCGCCAGTAAACGAAGGAAAGGTGCGGTGTTCTGCATAGTTAACTGAAAAGCTCTGGGTGTTAATGGGTTGGGTGAGTGTGACGCGGGTTTGTTGCAATAGTATAAAAGCAGAAACAGATAGAAAAATAGTGCCTTGTAGTACAGCTCTCAGAATATTCTGTTTGGTTCCGGCGGGATTATCCCGCCGGTGTTTATAAGTTGGGCAATTCGCTGCGTAATTAAGGAATTAACGTTCACGACCACCGCGAATTTCGCTGCGCTCATTTGAAGCACGACCCTCTCTGCTGCCACCGCCGCTTTCGCGAAATCTTTCCATTCGTTCAGCGCGTTGTTCAGTTCGCGGTTGTTCAAAGCGTTCGATGCGCTGTTCCACTCTTGGTTGTTCGATACGCGATTCCGTACGTTGTATTTGCCGTTCTTCTCGTTGTGTCTGGCGCTCCTCTCGTTGTATTTGCGGGCGTTCATAG
Organism: Cellvibrio sp. 79; assembly: GCA_003056245.1. Lineage (GTDB taxonomy): Bacteria > Pseudomonadota > Gammaproteobacteria > Pseudomonadales > Cellvibrionaceae > Cellvibrio. The sequence goes on from MVDH01000001.1 coordinate 228,321, forward strand.
CGCGGTGTTTGGATGCGCTCAATACGCTGCGGATTTAAACGCTCTTGCGGTGTACGGCTTTCCGATTGGCGAATATTACCCCGGTTTTCCTGCCCATTTTGTTCGCGATTTCCGCTATTCCAGCGAGGATTGGTTGTTGCGTTTTGGCCGTCGTTACGCAAGGTTCCCAGGTTGCGCTCATTAGTGCGAGTATTCATGCGTTCGCGCAATTGCTCGGCTCGTGCTTGTGGGCGCTCATTGCCATTATTAATGGTTCGATCAGCTGGTGTCGTGATTTGCCCGGCCTGACGACGCTGCAAGCGTTGCTGGAATTCATCGGAGCGATTCTGGCGTTGATCGCGGGCCTGATTTGGTGCGATGTTGGTATTGGTTCGAACCCGATTATCGCCGCGTACCCTATCTCCGTCATCACGTAAATTGGCGCGATAGTTTTGTGACTCGCGGAAGCTTTCCCGTGGGCTATTAAACCGTTCGCGGGTGCGATTATCGTAGTAGGCAACACCACGTCTGTGTGTGGGGTTATGGCTCCAGCGCGTAGCGTCCACATGGCGAACTACACTACGGCTGTCGTAAAAGCGATGGCCGTGATGATGGTGACGATCTACTACATACACCCGGCGATCACGCCAATGGCATCCACTGAAATAAAAGCGCGGGCCTATATAAACGCGCGGTCCCCAATAGAAACCACTAACAAAGACATAGCTGCTGGGGTAATTCCAGTAAACCGGTGGGTAATCCGGCCACCACCAATTGCCATAAACTACGCGGGTGTCATAAGCGGGAACATAAACCACGCGCTCAACACTTGGTTCAATCACAATGGTTTTTTCTTCCCGGATTACGCGTACATGGTCAACCTTATCCAGATGACCGGATGCATAAGCACGATTCCTCAATTTTTGTACGCTATCCATTACCCGTTCTTCATCGGCAAGGAAGGCGTCCCCCAATTGCTGGGTCCAATCCAGATCTTCGCTCATGCGCCGCAAAATATCGGGGAAGGCGACCAGCGCTTTTACGCTGGGGTCCCAATCGCGACTGTCCACTGCATTTACCGCATCATCACCTTTATAACGAGTGTTGTTGCGTGCCCAGCGATCTGCCTCCACTACTTCTAACGGGTAAGTAGAAGCAATTAGCACATGGGATAACACCGTATCCGGGTAAAGTGCAACGGGGGCGAGTAATGAGTCCAGTTGTGCTTCACTAAAACTGGCTTGCGCTGCTGTAGTGCTATAGCTGGTACGATCCACCGCTTGGCTGGTTGTGCAGCCAGCTATCAGGGGTATTAGCAGGCCGATGGTTAACGCAAGTTTGCCGGGGCGTTGCAGTAACTGGCTCATGATTTTCTCGCTCGCTTATCGCGCATTGGGTTTATTAATCAAATGGTATGGTTTTACCGGGACTATTACTGACAACAGAAACTCCCGATATTGCTTCATATATAGGCGCGCGGCGCTTAATGCTGGCTGAATTGATTGTGCATGATTGCCTGCGAAGATAAATCGGGTCGACCGTTCTTGCTTGACTAATCGGGTGCCGCCCCGATAATGGCGCACTTCCTACAAAATCGACCTATAAACCGAGATTCGCGCATGATTGACGTCAATTTTCAGTTAAAAGGCAGTGCTATTACCGTCGTGGTACTGGCCATTATCCGCTATGAGCCTAAAAGCCTGGTGGATGAGCTGAAAGAAAAAATTGCCCAGGCGCCACAGTTCTTTGTGAACTCCCCGGTGTTGATTAACCTGGATCGCCTGGAAAACCCCGAAGCTCTGAAAAAAATCGGGGATTTGCTGACAATTTGCCGCGAACTGGATTTACAACCACTAGGTTTTAGCGGTGTACCTGAGGTATTGTTAGCGCCAGTCAACAAGACCGGTTTGGCCGTGTTACCCACCCCGAATGAACGTGCGCTCAAGCTTCCCAAACAGGAAGTTGCACCGACGGTAGAAACTGTTATTGAACGAGTGGTGGAAACGGTTGTGGAGACCGTGATTGAAGAGCGAATCGTTCAGCGCCTGAGCAAAGTCATCACCCGCCCGGTGCGTTCAGGCCAGCAGATTTATGCAGAAGGTGCAGACCTGATTGTACTGACACAAGTTAGTGAAGGTGCAGAGGTTCTGGCCGACGGGCACATCCATATTTATGGCACTTTGCGTGGCCGTGCGTTGGCTGGTGTAAGGGGAGATGAAACCGCACGTATTTTCTGCCAACAGATGGAAGCAGAATTGGTATCGGTTGCAGGCAATTTTGTACTGCAGGATTCGCTACCCAAAGAATTATTGAAAAAGCCAGCACAAATTTCCCTGAAAGGCGAAAAAGTGGTGGTGGAAGCGCTAGTCAGTAACTAATTGTGGGGATTTGGAAAAAATCGATTGGTTTCAGAATAGTGAACTCGTATTGCAAACTTATGTCATTAAAAAATTCGTTATTTTAAAAAATTTGTTATTTAAAGGAGCCTCCCTTGGCCAAGATTATTGTTGTCACTTCCGGTAAAGGTGGTGTTGGTAAAACTACTTCAAGCGCAGCAATCAGCACCGGTTTGGCCATGCGCGGTCACAAGACTGTGGTGATCGATTTTGATGTGGGCTTGCGTAACCTGGATTTGATTATGGGCTGCGAACGCCGCGTGGTTTACGATTTCGTAAACGTTATCAAGGGCGAGTCCACGCTGAACCAGGCGTTGATTAAAGATAAGCGCACAGAAGGTTTGTATGTTCTGCCTGCATCGCAAACGCGCGATAAAGATGCACTGACTCGCGAAGGTGTTGAAACTGTTATCAATGAGCTGTCCAAAGATTTTGAGTACATCGTTTGCGATTCACCTGCCGGTATTGAGCAAGGCGCATTGATGGCTTTGTATTTTGCGGATATCGCGATTGTAGTTACCAACCCGGAAGTTTCGTCGGTGCGTGACTCGGATCGTATCCTGGGAATATTGCAAAGCAAATCGCGTCGCGCCGAACAAAACCTTGAGCCCATCAAAGAACATTTGTTGTTGACTCGTTATAACCCGGCACGTGTGGAAGCGGGTGAAATGTTAAGTGTAAATGATGTGGAAGAAATTCTTGCGATTCCTTTGCTGGGGGTGATTCCAGAGTCCGAGGCGGTATTGAAAGCATCGAACCAGGGTGCTCCGGTAATTCTGGATGACGCTACTACGGCGGGGCAAGCGTATAACGATGCGGTAGATCGTTTACTCGGCAAAGATATTCCTCACCGCTTCCTGGAAGCGGAAAAGAAAAGTTTCCTTAAGCGTTTGCTGGGGGTATAAAGCGTGAGCATTCTGGATTTTTTAATCAAAAAACGCGCGCCTTCCTCGGCCTCGGTGGCTAAGGAACGATTGCAAATTATTGTGGCTCATGAGCGTAACAAACGCAGTTTGAGCCAGCCGGATTTCCTGCCACAAATGCAGCAGGAAATTATCGCTGTGATTCGTAAATACATTCATATTGAATCGGATCAGGTAACTGTTAATCTGGATAACTCCGACAATTGTTCTGTGTTGGAATTGAATATTACCCTGCCGGATTAATTCATATGCAGCTGGATACTACAGCTGAAAAGGACGCACTGGATAACAGTGCGTCCTTTTTTATTGATGGTATTTTTTAAGATGCATTATTGATGATTGATAGCCGCTTTTTTAATTAACACCTATTTAGTTGAATTTCTTTATGAGCATTAACATCCAGCATAGATCGGCGAATCACCTGGTGGTATTCGATTTTGAAACCACCGGTTTGTCACCGGATATGGGAGATAGGGCGATTGAAATAGGTGCAGTGTTAATCGAAGATGGAAAAATTACTGATCGTTTCCAGCAAGTGATGAACCCCGGAATTCGTATTCCGCTATTTATCGAAAACCTGACTGGCATAACGAATGCAATGGTAAAAGACGCGCGTAAAAATGATTTTGTAATGGGAGATTTCTACGAGTTTATTGCTGGCCATAATCTGGTTGCGCATAATGCCAGCTTTGATGAACGTTTTTTACGGGCAGAATTTCGCCGTATCAAAAAATACTTCTCCGGTGGAATTGTATGCAGCCTTTTAGCGGCGCGGCGTATTTTCCAGGCAGCTCCCAATCATCAGTTGGTGACCCTGGCCAGTTATAAAAATTTACCTAATGACGGTGTTTACCATCGCGCGCTGGCAGATGCAGAAGTCACTGCACATTTATGGCTAAGTATGCTGGATGAACTGCATCATCAGCATGGGCAGCCATCGCCCAATTTCGACTTCATGTTTAGATTGACCAAAACGCCAAAACATCAACTACATAAATTGTATCAAAAACAAACTGGCAAGGAGTTTGTTTGAAATAAATAAAAAATGGCTTGCAGGAATATTTTTTATTATTTCGTCGGGATGCTACTTATCAGTTAAAAACCAACAGTGTGAAGGTAATTAATGAACATACGGCTGAGTTTAACGATGACTTACTGCTTCATGGTGTGACCGTGCCAATCAACTTAAAAATTCATTTTAAGGGTGGTGCCAAGAATATACTTACCGGTTTTTATAGGTTAGGTTTTAACACCACCTCTTCTTTTAACCGTTCAGCCTTCGGTGTTAATGACTTGGTTGCTGCCATTGCGGATCAGGTTGATGTCGAAGTTTTTGCCGAATTCCAACAGCGATAATACCCTCAGCAGGAGTTGTTATGTCAGAACATTTTCTAATCGGCGGTAGTGGCCAACAAACAGTGCAATTGAATTTGCGCATGGCGAACCGCCATGGATTGATTGCGGGGGCAACGGGTACCGGTAAAACAGTGAGTCTGCAAGTCCTGGCTGAAGGATTTGCAAAAGCCGGCGTACCGGTATTTATGGCGGATATCAAAGGTGATCTTTCCGGCCTCGCGAAAGCGGGAAAACCACATCCAAAAGTAGATGAGCGTGTGCAGTTACTAAAAATTGCTGATTACCAGCAACGATTGTTTCCCTGCATATTCTGGGATTTGTATGCGAAAAATGGTCACCCGGTACGGGCAACTATTTCCGATTTTGGCCCGCTCTTGCTCGCTAGTTTTTTTGATTTGAATGAAACCCAAACGGCGGTGCTTTACGCCGCATTTAAAATTGCAGACGACCAGGGCATGTTGCTGCTTGATCTTAAAGATCTGCAAGCCATGCTTAATTGGATGAAAGACGAACGGAAAAATCTGGAAGATGAATACGGCGGAATCAGCGAAGCGAGTATTGCAGCTATCCAGCGCCGGTTAATGATGCTTGACCAGGAGGGCGCAGATAATTTTTTTGGAGAGCCAGCCCTGGATTTAAATCATCTGATGCAATCAACGCTGGAAGGAACGGGTGTAATTAATATTCTGGATGCGACCACACTGGTTAGTCAGCCGAAACTCTATGCAATTTTCTTGTTATGGTTAATCTCGGAGCTTTTTGAAAATCTACCCGAGCAAGGTGATGCGGATAAACCCAAATTAGTATTCTTTTTTGATGAAGCGCATTTGTTATTTAACGACGCGCCCAAATTACTCGTAGATAAGATTGAACAAGTTGTGCGTTTAATTCGTTCTAAAGGCGTTGGTATTTATTTTATTTCGCAAAGCCCGGCGGACATTCCCGACACGGTATTGGGTCAACTTGGCAATCGTATCCAGCACGCGTTGCGCGCGTTTACACCTAAAGACCAGCAAGCTGTAAAAATCGCTGCGCAAACTTTTCGCCCTAATCCTGCTTTTTCAACCGAGAATGCAATTACTGAATTAGGTATTGGTGAAGCCTTGGTCTCTGTATTAGACGAAAAGGGTTCTCCCACTCCGGTAGAGAGGGTTTTGATTGCGCCGCCTGCATCGCGCATTGGGCCTTTAACAGTTGAAGAACGTACCGAGGTAATGAATCGCTCACCTTATAAAACTATTTATAACCAAATGATTGATCGCGAATCAGCTTATGAGGTTTTAAAAGCTCGTGTTGCTCAGCAGCAACAATCTGCACAGCAACAAAAAGTGCAGGAACAATTGCAAGTTGAGCAAGAGCGTATTTTTAAAGAGCAACAAAAACAACAGCAGCAAGTGCAACGAGAACAGGCTCGTACCAGACAGCAAGCTCAACGTGATGAAGCAAAGCGTGAATCTGCTGCTGAAGCGCTGGCAAAAAGTGCTGCACGTGCCATAGGGAGCAATCTTGGGCGTCAAATTGTGCGCGGTATTTTGGGCTCATTATTAGGAGGACGCCGTTAGGTCGCGTAATTTGTATGTCATCAGTCCTTGACTATAGTAATTATCACGAAGGAGACGAACAGAAAAAGGCGTAAGTAATTTTGAATGTCGGGTTTGAGCCAGGAAGCTCAAGCCTGGCTGGAAATGTTGAGGATGCAGCATGAAAAAAATTACGACGCATGGCCTGATTGGTATTTACATCGAGATTATTTTTTTGTGCACTTGCCTGGGCATGCACCATGCAAGTGCAAGTAACGATTTGCGAGACGAAATATTTTTGTCCCAGGGATGGGATCATAAAACCCGTCAAACACTTTCTTATACTTCCTTCGGTTCCCGCTTTATTCCCTACGATTGGTTTATCGCACTTGAGCAGCCTGGCACTCATGAACTGTTGCGCGACAACCGGCACATGGCGTCGTTGGGATTTATTACCGTGCAAGCAGATGAATATAATCCTGATGGTTTACCGGTTGGATTGGTTCGTGACAGTGATAAAAAAAATGGCGATTACATTGGATTAACATGCGCAGCTTGCCACACCGGGCAAGTGAGTATTCACGGCAAGCGTATTCGTATTGATGGCGGCCAGGCGTTAATTGATTTTTCCCAGTTCGAACAATCGGTATTGGCCGCGTTAAAAACAACTCTTGCAGATCCTGAAAAATTTTCACGTTTTTTTAAAATTATTAATGCTCGAGCAGGTATAGAGACAGAAATATTAAAAGACCAATTGCAAAAACGAATTGTCGAATTGGAACAGCGTTACGCTGTTAATAAAACAGATGTTCCTTACGGTAAAGGGCGCCTGGATGCATTTGGTCAAATATTTAATGCGATCGCTGTGGAAGCATTGCATCTGCCGGGAAATATTCGTGCACCTGATGCGCCGACCAGTTATCCCGTGTTATGGGATGCATCGCATCTCGACGTGGTGCAATGGAATGGTTCTGCGCCCAACAAAGAACCTGCACCTTTATTTCAAAATGCAATTACTGCGTTAGCGGTATATGGCACGGTTTCGGTCCCACAGGATAAGCGGACGTATGAATCTTCAATTCGCATCAGTAACCTGGGTAGTATCCAGCGTGAATTTTATCAATTGATTGCACCGCAATGGCCAACAGAATATGCAGGTACTTTGGATGTAAAAAAAGTAGCCGCAGGGAAATTGCTCTACGACCAACACTGCTTGCAATGTCATAGTTATGTAGATCCACTGGATAAAAAGCGGAAATTAACGGCGGTACTAACACCTGTCATTAATGTGGGAACCGATTCATTAATGAGTGATAACTTTAAAAACCGCACAGTAAAATCCGGTGTGCTGGAAGGAAAGTCCCTAATGATTTTTGCGGGCGATAAAATCCCCGCCGAAACAAACCCGTTGGATTTGGTAACGCACACTGCAGCAGGCGCATTATTCAATCAGCCCTGGCAAACACTCAAAGCTGTTTTCAAGGAATATCAATCCAATAATCCTGCGCCGGAAAATTCTATTCCAGGTTACAAGGCGCGACCTATTAATGGCGTCTGGGCATCATCCCCTTATTTGCATAATGGTTCTGTGCCTACTATTTATGATTTGTTGTTGCCTGTTGCCGAACGGCCAATAACTTTTTATGTGGGTAATATTGAGCTGGATTTAATTAAGGTGGGGCACATTATTAGCGAAAGTCCCCATGCCACTTTTTTTGATACTCGTTTGCGTGGCAATTCCAATGCGGGCCATGAATATGGCACACAATTGAATGACGAGCAGCGGTGGCAGCTGGTGGAATACATCAAAGGTTTGTAATGCTTTTGTAAAACCTCATAATTTTAAAAGCCTGTAATTTTTATTACAGGATTTTAAACATTTTATGCTCAATAAATTTCCCCAAATAATTCCAGCTGCGTCAAATATAAACGCAAATCAAATTCATACTGGTGATAGTTGGGCTCCATATGACAGCACAACTGGTAGAACGATTTGTTGTGTTCCTTTTCTTTAAAATGTGCGAGCTCGTGCACCACAATCATCTTTAAGAACGCTTCCGGTGCCGTGCGAAATACGCTGGCGATTTTTATCTCATTAACCGTTTTTAAACTTATTACCTTGAACCCGGCTAATGTAATGGTGTTGACCGAGTGCGTGCTGGATAACTTTTATCTTGCTGTCATATGACACCCGGCTTAAAGGTTGGGCTTTGCTCATAAATGTGCTTTTTAACGATTGGGTATAGGTATAAAGCGCGTTGTCGGTGCGAATGTCATGAATATGTGGATAACGTTTTAATAAGACGTCGGCTAACCGTTGTTCATTAATTAGTAATTCCACCTGTTGCAATGTTTGAACTGAGTAACCGGTTAGATAGGTGAGGTGTTTCATTGTTGGCAAAAAAATGTAATTAAGTCATAAGGATATGCATTATAAGCACAAGGCAATGAGCATATTAGCCGGCTGGTTTGTAATTTTGGCTGGGGCATGCATTTTTTGCATTAAGTTAGGGCGAGAACGCCTTTTAGTGAGGCGAGTCCCACGTTGTCATTAGTTAAAGATGGCGCCGCTTATATCAATCGGCAAAAAAATTGGAACTTCCATCAAAGAAAATTGTAGCCAAATTTACATGGCAGCTTCTTGGCCTGAAAAATGCAGATGGGGACGGGTAACGATGTTGTAAATCGCATGGAGGTAATTAATGAACAGTCACCATCCGAATATTGCTATGGGTCCCCAACACTTGACCGGTCAGCCACCGGTTGTACGTTTTCATCACTCTAAAATACTTGCGCTTTTTCGCGCACTTGATAGCGCGCTGATTGTGCTACTACTTTGGGTTTCATTGCACTTTGTTGGTGTTGAATGGACAAATTTGCATACTGCATTTGCAATTAGTGCAGTAATTACATTTGGTTTTTTTGCAGAAACCAATGAGGTTTATTATTTGTGGCGCGGCCATTCAATGTTGAAGTTGTCGCTACAATTGTTTTTGGCGTGGTTCGCTACTTCTATCTTCTTGACCTTTGCAGCGTTGTTGGCCTACAGCGTTACCAAGCCCGGCTTTTTAGGGATTAGTTTATGGTTGGTGGCCACTCCGGCAGCAATGATTGCGATGCACGTTGGACGTCGCTTATTATTGGCCAAATTGCGTGCAAAACCTTCGGAGCCACGTCGTGTTGCGATTGTGGGCGCCAATGAATTAGGGCTGCGCGTTATTAATTCAATGGGAAATATGCCGTGGTTAGGCTACAAAATTATGGGCTTTTACGATGATCGTTCGCCTGATAGTGATGTAGGTCGCCGTTTGGTAGGGCAGCACATTGATGTCAAAGGTGGCTTGGATCAACTTTATGCGGATGCTCACGATGGAAAGTTGGACATTGTGTTTATCACTCTGCCAATGCGCGCTGAATTACGTATGCACTCAGTCATTAATCGCCTTGCTGATACCACCGTATCTCCTTATTTAATTCCCGATGTGTTCAACTTTGATTTATTGCATTCGCGGTTAACTTGTTTGCAAGGTATTCCGGCGTTGAGTATTTATGACTCGCCATTGGTAGACAATGGTTGGGCCAAACGATTGGAAGATCTGGTACTGGGTTCGTTGATGCTGTTGGGATTATCTATTCCGATGTTGATAATTGCTGCCGGTGTAAAACTGACTTCAAAAGGACCCGTATTTTTCAAGCAAACCCGTTACGGCTTAGGTGGTGATCCTATCAAAGTCTGGAAATTCCGCTCCATGAGTGTGTGTGAAGACGGCCCGAATGTTGCGCAAGCAACACGTTCTGATCCGCGTGTAACGCCATTCGGAAATTTCTTGCGTCGCACATCACTGGATGAATTGCCACAATTGTTTAACGTAATTTCCGGGAGTATGTCATTGGTAGGGCCACGCCCGCATGCAGTTGCGCACAATGAATATTATCGCGGCCAAATCAAGGGTTATATGTTGCGCCATAAAGTTAAGCCGGGAATTACCGGTTTAGCGCAAGTTAACGGCTTTCGCGGCGAGACAGAAACCCTGGATAAAATGTCGGGACGTATTGCCTATGATCTTGAATACATCCGTCATTGGTCGGTGTTGCTGGATCTTAAAATTTTATGGCAAACAATTTTTAAAGGATTTGTAGGCCAACAAGCTTATTAACTTTTGGAAAATTGATGAAAAAAGTTTTTTGGATCCCGTTAGTTTCTTTTGCTACAGCTGGAAGTAGTGTATTCCCATCCTTTGCATTGGCTCAGGCACCGCAACCTGATGAAGGCGTCAGGTTGCTCGCCGGTGCCCAGTACCAGTCAGACAGCAATTTTTCACGCACTGCTGACGCTGAAGAAGAGCAGATACTACGTGCAGCGCTCGGTATTGGCTACAGCAAATCCATTTCTGCACAACGGATTGCGTTGCGGTTTTCCGCAAATCAATATCGTTATGAAGAACGCGACTTCCTGAATGAAAATTCCTGGGAAGGGAACGCCAGCTGGCGCAGCCAATTCAGCAATAGTGTTAGTACATTGATTAATTATCAACGTGAAGAAACGCCTGTTGACCAGTTGGAATTCACCGGGCGCGATCTTGTTGCGCGCGAAAATGCCAATGCCCAATTATCGCTGGGTGGTAATCGCTGGCTGGGAATTATTGTTGGTGCGCACCAATTGCAGCAACGTCATTCCAATGAGGATCGACGTTACCTGAATTTTAAAGACCAGGATGTTTTTGCGGAACTCCGTTATAGAGCAGCAACCAGTTCATGGGCTAGTCTGCGTTATCGCGAGGGTGAGCGTAATTACGAATTATTTGAGTTGCTGCCCAAGAATCTCAATTTCGATTATAGCCAATGGGAAATTGAAACTGCCTGGCAATTAACACCGAAAACAGAATTGAGTGGTTTGGCCGGGTATTTCACCCGTGAAGGTGAAAGCAATAATAATGAAGGTGCGTTGGCCAGTATGAAGCTAACCTGGCAAGCCAGCCCAAAATTAGCAACGGAAATTACCTATAGCTTTAGTCAACCGGCGTTAGGTGAATCGACTGATGCGCCCAATGAAATTGGCAGTGCCGTGTTAATGTTTCGCTGGCAGTGGTCATCTAAAATTAATGTAACGGCGGGCGGCAGTTACAGTAAACTGGAATATCCCGGAGCTGATGATTTATTGCCGCGCATTGAACGAAATATCAGTGTGACGCCGCTGGCTATTGAATGGTTATTTTCAGATTCATTACGCTTTCGTTTTAGTTCGCAATGGATGGAGCGCCACTCCCCGATATTTATCCGCGATTATGATGGTTACATCCTTACAGGCGGATTGGCTCTGGCGTTTTAAGCGATTCGTTATTTCCCGTTTCCAATACAGTTAGCTTGTCCAATGCATGCTGGTATTTATGGTTGTTAATACAAGCTTGCATTTGTTGGGCACAACATACTTTTTTCTGCGCAATTAATTCTGGATGCGTATATATAGCCTTCAAAATGGTTGCTGCCTCATCGCTGTTTGCTTCAGCCCATTGCGCATTGGTTAATCCTTTAAATTCGGGATGTGGAGAATTCACTGGAACTTGGGTGAACGGAATAAGAAAGCTATTTTCTTCAGTGTTGAAATCCATATTGCCTGACCATGCGGTGACCAGGGTCGGTGTGCCTAATAGCATTGCTTCCGCGATGGTGAGGCCAAAACCTTCCGAGCGATGAAGTGATGCATAAACGCTGGCGCATTGGATAAGCCCTAAAATATCAGCGCGACTCCATTGCTGGTCAATCAAATGGATTTTCGAATGTCCAGCAATCAATTCAAGCAATTGTTTTTTCTCTGGTGATTCATCGCCAGCGTTTGCCTTTAATACCAGATGGGCATTATCCGTTTCTTTAAATACTTGTTTGAATGCGTTCACTAGTGCTACAGGATTTTTACGTTCCATCGCGCTGCCAAAACTGAATATATTGGCGATTAAAAAAGCATCCTCAGGTATCCCCAGTGCTGCGCGTTTGTTGGCGGTGGCCTGACCTGCAACTACCGGATGGGTGACCGTTAATACTGGTGCTTTGGTGTAACACTGGATGACATTGGTGGTGAATTCTGACGGCGTGAATATTGCGTTCATGTAGCGTGTGGCTTTTATCCACTCAGTTGGAATCAGTTCCAGTTCCCACGCCCAGTAACCAATGTTGTAGGTTTGTTTAAATTTTTTGATTCCCATTTGCAGGATGACGGTAGGTAGCATAGGCGGATTCAAGTGATAAATCCTGCATTGCACCTGATCATCATGAATAGTGTTTGCCCAATTCCATTCCATCTCTGCAGGCTTACGAAAAAAACTTTCCACGCTGGTACATTTTACCGGGTAGCCATCGGCAGCCAGTTGTTGCGCACACAAGCGTGCAGATTCACCGATACCGGAAATACTTTGGAAAAAACCTATGACTTCAATGACCGGTTTTTTTTGGGCTGGAAACGCGACCCGGCTTTGGGGAATAAGTTGTTGTAATACGCGCGCGCGCAACACGCGATAACTGGTTCGAATAAATTGGCTTAGGATTTTTTTCATAACACTCATTTCATGACGCGATCATTAAACCCGAGCCAATGCTGCAAGCGCAAAAGGTGGGGTGATATTTTGGCGGGCGCTATGCTCAGCGCCTCCTGAAGGAAATTTTTTGTTTCTGGCCTGAATACTAATAAACCTAATAACAAATAACTCAACGCACCGACAAAAGCGATCAGTGGAATCTGGATGGATAGGGGTAAAGTTCCCAAATGGTTTTTGGTTACCCAACAAATTCCAAGCATAGTTGCGGAAGCGATATAGCTTGGCAAAATCGTTTTAATGATGACTGTAAATGAGCAGCCAAAATGGGATTGGAAAATAATTAAACCGAGGATTGCAGCAAAATATGTAGTCGCCATATAAGCCAGCGCCGCATAAATTAATCCTTTGGAAACCCAGAAGTATCCTAAAACCATGGTAACGATGAGCAAGCTCAATGTTAGCCCGAGTACCCATAATGTTTTTCCCTGCGCAGTGAGCGCTGCATTGACTTGATAGCGAATAAGTAACGGCGCCGAACCGATTGCAATTAAACTCATTAACTCGCCACTAGCGCGCCATTTTTCACCGAATACCAGGACAATAAATTCCGGTGCTATCGCGGCCGTGCCAAAAAATATGGGTACTATGACAAAACTGCTCATACGCATTATGCGCAAGCATGCATTGGCTCTGGCACCGAGGTCTTGCAGGCGCGCTAATGCCGGCAGCGCAGTTTGTTCCAGTGGCCGTACAATAATATCTTGCAAAATAAACAGCGCGCGTCCGCCGATGCGATAGATCCCCAAGGCTGCTGGCCCCAGTAAAATTCCCACCATAAATTCCAGTACGGAACTGCACAGGGTATTAATTAATTGCGCCAGCATTAGTGGCGAGGAAAATTTCAGTGCATGTTTGGCGTGGTGCCATACGAATTTAAATTCTGGCCACCAGCGCGCGCTGATTAATGTCACAACAGTCACTAATAATTGCCCGCTTAATTGTTGTGCGACCAATGCCCAGACACCGTAGCCCTGCAGCGCCATTACTACACCGATGACACCGGATAAAAGACTTGCACTGATACTGCGCATCGCAATTACTTTGAAAGCGAATTCGCGTCGCAGTTTTCCTTCGTGAACGACTTTTATTCCCTCTAGTAAAAAGATAATCACCAATGCTTGCAAAACCGGTACGGCGGCAGGGTCATAGTAACGTGCAGTTAATGGGCTTCCTGCGAACCATACGATTGCCGTAAAAATCACTGCATAAAAAATATTAAGGTAAAAGCAACTGGACGCGTATTCGTGGTTCCAGTCAGCGCGTTTCACAATAGCTTGTGAAATGCCACCATTTAAAATTATTTTTCCCGCTTCCACGACCAGAATGGCAAATACTGCCAAACCAATTTCGGTCGGTGAAAGAATGCGTGAAATAATAATAAATACCAGAAAGCTGACAATACTCATGCCGCTGGCAGCCAAACTCATCCAGGCAGTACTGTTAGTTAACTGCTGTTTTAGTCCCATAATCAATCCAAAAACTTTTTAAAAAAATCAGCTCAGGCTTTTGCCCTGGCGTAAACATAATTGCAGGAAGACGATAATGTCCACGGTGTAGCGCCGCAATAAACGGCTTGGCTCAAGGCAGAGACGATAAAACCATTCCAAACGCAAACGCTGGAAAATTTGTGGCGCGCGCGGTTTATCGCCAGCGAGGAAATCCAGTAGTGCACCGACACCAATTAATACATTTGCTTGCAGTTGGGTACGATGCTGGATAATCCATTGCTCTTGATAGGGGTTGCCCATCGCCACCAGAACAACATTGGCGCCGCTATTGTTAATGGTTTCAACAAGTGCTTGGGTATCGCGCGCTTCATCGTAGCCATTGCGGTAACCCACTACTTGAATCTTTAGTTCTTCTTGAAGTCGCTGTGCCGCTCGCTGTGCGATTCCCGGTTTGGCGCCGAGTAAAAACACTTTGGCATCTGCACCTAATTGCTGCAAGAAAAACGGTGTAAAGTCGGTGCCATTCAAATTTTCGCGAAATTTTTTCTTGTGTATTAACCAGGTGGCGATATCGATACCGACACCGTCATTGACGATCAGTGTATTGCTATTGGTTAACGCACTTTTTTGTGGCTGGCATTTCACAATAAAATTGGTGTTGGCAAACAATAATGTGGTTTGCTGGTGCGCCATATTTTCTTGCAACTGATCTGCAAGGTGTTTGCTGCTGGTTGATTGGATAGCAAAACCACCCAGCGGAATAATTTCAGAATTTTCCCTGCTCATTAAGCAAATACTCCTGTGTCACTAAAGTTGTGCGGGGCGAGCATTCGCTCGGTTACCTGGCGCCAATTAAGTACGGTATGTTTAGCGATAGGCGTGGGTGGGGCAAGCGCTTTTGAAATCGCAGCAACGATAGATTCTTCATCGCCAATTTCATAACCAAAACGATTTGAATAATCAGCCGCAATAAAGTGTGGGCAAATCGCCGGAAGACCAAAGAATGCATATTGCGTTAATTTGAGCGATGTATCACGCAGGTACGCGGGTAAATTAACACTGGAATAGGGAGCAATTCCCAGCGTGGCATGTTTGATATAGGGCAAGGTTTTATCAAATGGCATTTCGCCGTAAACAGTAACGTTATCGCCGTATTCCGTGTGACGCGGATGACAAGAGCCGATGATATGGAAATGAATATTCGGAAAACGTTTGGCCGCGATAACAAAAAAATTCGGATCAAATAACATGGAACCAACAGATACTGCATGGATTCCGGGACCGTAGGGCGAAGGGTTTGCTTTCTCTTCCACGGTTGGATCAATTCCTTGCGGAGCAAATACCAGATTGTGTGTGGATGGAATGGTTTCAGCGAGCGCTTTGGATGGCAACACAATGGTATCAATCTTTTCTGCAATGCGATTGAAGGTGTTGCTCACGTAGGTTGCTACGTCAATGGTTTTAAGTGCATCCGACGCACGATAAATAATTTTTGCTTCCGGATTCAGGCGCTTGATCAAATCGAAAAAAATAGGTGCTACACCACTTTCCAAAACAATGACATCGGAATCGATAATCCATTCGCGCAGTACGCTGTTAAATCCATAACCGTAAATATGGTACATCAATGACTCAAAGGGGCGGATTCGAATCGGATGAATCAATGTTTTCCATAAATAACATTCCACACCATCGTGGTTCACAATTTTATTCGCTTGATCATCGAGCGATAGGCGTGGATCTTGTTTGTAGCGCGACAAAAAACTGTAGCGCAAGGAAAAAAAACGCGTGCAACCCATCTTGGCGAGTTCAGCAGCAATAAAATGCATTCCCGCTTTGCGTGGCGAGCGGTAATCATGCGCAGATAACAATAAAAAACGCGGCCGTGTTGATGGAAGCTGGTTGGATTCCAACGGTTTTTCTATATGTGTTGCAGAAGACATACGTTGCTCCTTCAATTAGCGCTAGACGAGCTGTAACTGGTGGGATAGCTACTACTGCCACTGCCGGGGGCTTGGGGTGGGCTTAATGAGTGGCTTTCAGGTCGATAAAAATAGGCTTGTAACGGTGCCCATTGTGGCGAGAGCGGTTGGCCTGCAGCGCTCAAGGCAAAGTGATAATTTCCCCACCAACGTCCAGCTGCCCAATAGGTCCACCCGCGCCAGGGCGGGGATTTGGTCAGGTCCAGCATACGCGTCAGTGCGGCAAGGCATTCCGGGGAGTTGGGAACACCAAATTCGCCCAGGAACAGTTGTTGGTTGTTTTCGATTGCCCAGGCGCTGATGCGTTCGAATTTGCTGTTGAACTCGTCGGCGGGGCGGCAGCCTGCACCCGTTGTTGCGGTGTGGGTGCCGGAATAATCCTTATCTGTGTATTGATGAACTTCCAGTACGGTGCGATTCAACGGATCGCTCAAATCATCAAACTCGGTTGCGTTACTCGCGAGTAGTCCTGCAAACCAATCATGTACGCCACTCCAGCGGCCGCCGCTCACAAAGATCAGGTTAGTGGCTTTGGCATCGCGCAATGCTTTGAGTGTTTTCTTGGATAATTCCGCCCAGTCAGCGAGGGGCATATTTGCCGGTTCATTCATCAAGCCGAAAATAGTTTGGGTGGGATCGTTAAATTCTTTGGCGACCTTTAACCAGAACTCGATAAAAGCAGCGTCCAGTGGGCCATCGTCGCCCATCTTGTTGCTGTAGTAGCCGGCGAAATTATGCAAATCCAGCAGCACACAAAGGCCGCGGCTGTTGGCACTGGCGATACTCGCGCGCATCCTGCCCAGTTCTGCGGCATCCAGTGGGCCATCAAGCGCGGGTTGCAATCGTTCCCAACGGAATGGAAAACGAATGATGTTTGCGCCTTGCTCGGCAAAAAAGCTCAGGTCACCCGGCACCGGGTAGGTGTAGTCCTTGTACGGCGTTCCCGGCAAACTTTTTAAGTTGAATTCGGCACCGGCGACATTTACACCGGTGAGCCTGCCCTGATCCAGGCAGCCAGCTATCACTTCCGGACCAAAGCCGGCACAGGCACCAAACAAGGCGCTAAAACCGACGGATTTAACTGCATTGGAAGCGTTCATAGTAACTACCCCTCTGCAACGGTTAACTGGTTATAGAGCGTTAGGTAGCGATCAGCTACTGCGGGCCAGGCATAACGCCCGGCAAACTCCTGCGCTTTTGCCTTGCGCTCTTGATAAGCGGCTTCACCCTGCTGGTGTAATTGCAGGAGTTGGGCGATGGCTGCTGTCGCCTGATGCTCGGCATCAATGCAATAGCTCAAGCCGGATTCGTTCATCAGCCGTTGAAAGGGCGGAATATTGCTTAGCAATGGAGTAAGGCCAGCGCTCATGGCTTCAATCGGCGCGATACCAAAACCTTCGTGGCGAGAGAGGCACAAGAAGTAACTGGATTGCTTGATCAGCGCCCGGATCTCTTCGTCGCTGGGGTTGGCTGCCAAAGTGACCGCATGGCTTAACCCCAGGTTTTGAACCTTATCGGCCAGTTCGCTCAGGGTATGGTCGTACTCTCTTCCGGCAATAATCAAACGCCATTCAGGGCGCAATTGGTGCAGGCGGGAAAATAATTCCAGCGAAGGCAATAGCCCTTTATTGGATGACCAGCGGCCAAAGTAAATCAGCGTTGGGGTCAGTGTTGGGGATGATTGTCCAGCGTATTTTTCCACATCAACCCCGTTTTCAATCACTTGTAATTGGCGGGGGTGGGTGATCTGCTGGAACATATCCCCATCATTGGCACTGGTGGCAACGACTTTGGTGTAGGCCTTGGCCGACAGGCGCGAAATATTATTGAAGTACACCTGTTTCAGGCGCGATGCAAAACTGGTGTGGAAAAAGCCGCCGTGTGTGGAAAGCATGAGTGGTCGTCGATGCAACCATTTGGTGGCGGCGAGGAAGTCGTAGAAAAAATCTACCCCGTGCACATGAATCACATCCGCTTCGCGCAAATATTTGAACACACCCAGGCAAATCGGGTAGCGGCTGGAGCCTTGGTAAGGCAAGCGAATAACTTCAATACCATCAATGAGTTCGCGTTCGGGCAGTATTTCCGCCGAATTACGGAACAGGCGATTCAGGGTAATAATTCGCGTAGCCCGGTGGCCTGAACGCAATTGATGACGAGCGATATTGCGTACCACTTCTTCCATTCCGCCAATGGAAGGAAGGTATTGGCGAACGATATGAGTGACGCGGAGCGGACTGGCACTAGTCATGGCGTGGTGCTCCCGATGCTATTTGGGTTGATGTGGCTGGTAATTGCAGGCTGGAGCCCAACAAAAACCAGAGCAGCGCAGCACTTTTCAAGGCGAAGAATGAAAAGCCGCTGATGCAGAGTAAGAGCGATAAGTAAATTGCCGCCAGAGCGCGGAAGCGTTGGCTGATCGAATCAGTGATGGGCAAAAGCCAGAAACACGCCCAAAAAATCAGGCATAACGGCAAGCTGTACGTGTTGAATAAATGGGCGTAGCCCACATCGGCGTAAATAACGCCATTACTGATACCAAGCAGGCTGTTTAAATCAAAATCCATTAATACTTTGCCGCTGAATTCCAGGCGGCCATGGAAGTCATCACTCGACATCTCGAACACTGGACCGGTGGCAATACTCCCCAGATAAAGCAAACCGGCGAGCGCAAGGAAAGGGGTGAGCAGCGCGGTGTTTAGCAGCGGGCCATGTAAAAGGATACGTACGACAACCATCAGGCTCAGTGACGCCATGGCAAAGCGGGAGTCAGATAACACCATGAGAAAGACTGCTGATCCGACGAAAAACATCATATTGCGCCATTGGCTAAAGGGCTTGCTCATACCCCATGCGGCACATAATACGGCGAAGTTACCCAGTGAAACCGGCTCCAGAAACACTGAAGAAACCCGATGGCTTCCCAGTAAGCCGGGCAGGAAAGTACGGCCTATTCCTTCCGGACGTGTGCCGTTGAGTTGTAATTTGCTGTCGCGTACGTAATCGGTAATGGGTTGTAAATTGCCCGTGTTTACGTAGTAACTGAAGATGTCAAAGAAGTTGGTGTAGGTGTCCAGGAATAACAATTCGCATAAACCAAGTGCACTCACCATAGCGATCGCTGCTTTCAAAACGTTATCAGCGATGGCGATGCTACCCAGGTTGCAGCCTGCCCAGAAAAAAATCAGCGGGATTAACAGATCGCGAAACGCTTTGGCGTTGAGCTGGCCATTAACCAGCGTCAGCAGGCAGAGTACACCGGCAATCAGGCAAGCGAGGATGATTGTTCCCGGCAACAGGCGTTTGGCCAGTAACGGAATGCAGGCGAGCAAAATGACCAGTTCACTCGCACCGATAAATGTGCGCGAGACCGGCATAACTAGGGTATTAAGTAAGCACAGCATCGCCTGATAGCCTATACAGGCAAGCAAAATGGCGATGATGAGCTTTTGCTCATAGCCCGCTGGCTGTGCCATCCCGGGTAAAGAACTAACCGGGGCGGCACCAGGAGTCGCAGCCAGGTAACTCATAAATCCTGCCTTAGCGATAGAGTGCAGTGCCAACTAACCGGACACCCAGATCGCGCAGACGCTGGCAAATATCAGCGAGCGCGCGGGTGCGGGTGTGATGGGTGTGGGTGACGAGTAACGCGGCGCCTGATTGCACGGCAACCAATTGCGCATCGCGATTGGAATTCATCGGCGCTGTACTGATTAACACTACATCAAAGAGTTGTTGCGATTGGTGCAAAAAGTCCCGGTAGGGGTTGCCTGCCAACAGCTCCTGGGGATTGGGAGCCTGGGTACCTGCAGGCATCAACCATAATCCGGGCACTTCACTAATAGGTATGGGTGCCAGGGTTTGGCGCCCGGCAAGGCGATCAGCCAAACCGGGGGCGTAGGGATGAATACCAAATAACGGATTCAGGTTGGAGTTGCGTAAATTGGTATCAATCAGGAGGGTGCGGTGACCCAGTTGCGAAAAACTGATCGCCAGATTGGCAGCAGTCAGGCCAATTTGGTCGGCGTTGTCGCTTGCGATTATCGCCAATGAGCGTTGCGGCTGCGGTTGGAAATAACGTACCAGTAACTCACTGCGCAGGCTGCGCAGTGCTTCAGCCTGCAGCCCATCGGGCTGGAACAGGGTGCTTAATTGGGGATCCAGCTTACTCGTGCTGGCCGGCGGTGCAGTGTAGGCAAATTGCTCGGCGAGGATAGCGTTGATATCTGCCTGGGTCACCAGACCCAATTTCATTGCAATGTCACCAAATCGCTGGCCGGATTGAGCCTGGGCATTGGCGATTGCGCTTAGGTCGCGTGCGCTGAGCTTGCCCCGTGCTACCAACATTGATCCCATTCGTTGGGCATTGGTGGCTTCGCTATCGAGGGACTTGGCTAGATCGTTCATCTGCGTGCCTCCTTGGAAGTAAGCGCCTTCGGTGAGGCGAGGTGGGGAATACTGGCCAGTACGATTAGCCCTAAGCCGCGCTCCAGGTCACTTTGATGGCGAATGCGTTGATCCAGCCATTCCAGGCACAGCGCTAAGCCGGTACCGATAAACAAACCGGCCAACACTGCCAGAAACAAGGCAGTACGTAAGCTTGGTGTGGCAGGTCGGCTAGGTGCCATGGCTTTGTTTAAAACCGCGATATCCGTAGCTGCAATCTGGCTCTCCAAACGGGTTTGGGCGGTGCGGGCAAGGGCTGCGTCGTAGGCGGCTTGGGCGTTATCTACTTCTTGCTTGAGCAAGGCTAATTCGTTGCGGTTACGGCTTAATTGCAATACCAATTCTTTTTGTGTTGCCAGCTCTGCACTTAATTGCTTTTCCTGGGCTTGGGAAAGTTCAACAGAGGATTGCAAGCTGCCGCTAATCAGCTCTTGCATCCGGTTCATCTGCTGCCGCAATGCATCCACTTCACTCCGGGCCTGGCGATACTGGGGGTGATTCTCACCGACCTGTGTGGCCAGATCTTTCAAGCGGGCCTGTGCCTGCGCCAAATCCGTTGCCAGTTTCTGTACTTGCGGATTATCCAGGGTGCGGGTTTCCAGTTGACCGCGTTTGGTATTGGCGATCTGGTCGCTGCGGCTCTTCGAAGTGAGGCGCTCGTTTTGTACCGCCAATAGCAATGAAGAAAGCTCGGCCAGCTTGGCGGATTCAAGGTCCAGGCGATCCGAGGTGGCGAGAATATTGTGTTGTTCCTGGTAAGTAGAAAGGGCGTTTTGCCGCTCGATTAATTCAGCGCGCAATTGTGCCAATTGCTTGTTATACCACTCGGTGGTTTGGCGAGCAGGTTCAGTGCGCAATTCCAGATTGGTGTAGATGTACGCTTCGGCAAAACCATCGGCTAGTGTTGCAGCTAATTGCGGGTCAAGCGCGCGGAATGTGATTCCCAAAACGCTGCTATCGCGCTTGGGGATAACTTCCATTCCTTGTGCAAGGAAGCCGAGTACGCGCCTGCGGTCCACTTCTTCATCACCACTTAACGTAACTGCATTGGCAAGGGTAGGGCCTTTCAGCAAATCGAGGTTATCGATCACCCGGTTGGCGACATTACGGCTGCGAATAATATCGGCCTGGGTCGTCAGGTAAGCTGCATTTAAGCGCGAGGGTTGTGCCTGGCCGCTGATGGGGTCCCATCCCCGGCTATCCACGATCAAATCAGTGGTCGCCTGGTAAAGCCGTGGTTTCAAAGACACGGCGGCAATGGCAACAATTACCGCTGCCAGGGCTGAACCGAGAATAATCCAGCGGCGCGCGATCAGAATCGCAAATAAGCTATTTAATGTCAGGGTATGCATTTTCGTCTCCGTACCTACATTAGTGACTACAGGCAGTGTCTAGAAGAGACTCTCCTTAACAACCAACACATCGCCATCCATCACAGGATCTTCTGGTTTGGCGCGCAATTCTTGCAATTTACCGCCAGCCTGCGGGCGCAGTAATTTGATGGTGCCGTTGCTAGCCCTGGCAGTTGGGCCACCACCTGCACCTAAAGCCTGAATTACATTCAGTGGGCGATCCAATGGATACATGCCGGGGCTGTTAACTTCGCCGTTCAAATAAAAACGTCCTGCATTGGGTACATACAAGGTGTCGCCATCTTTCAACCACACCGGGGGAACATCACCCGCGTCGTAGTTGAGCAATTGTTGCAGGTCGTACTCGATCCGCTCCTGTTTGCCTTGGGTGAGGCGGGTCAAAATCAATTTTTCACTGCCGGATGGTGCCACGCCACCGGCCCATGCCAATGCTTGCGTCAGGCTGGTCGGGCCTTCCAGAACCATGCGGCCCGGGCGGTTCACCTTACCGAGAATCGCCACCACCTGGCTGCGGTATTGGGTGACTAATAAATTCACCTGGGCATTTTTAAGGAAGTTACCGCGTTGGTAACTTTCGGCGATAAATTCTGCGGCATCAGCACTGGTTTTACCGGCAATGTAAACACTGCCCAGAAGCGGGACCACCATGGTTCCGCGGGCGCTGATCTGGCCTTCTGCAGTTAGTTCGGGTTGGCCATAGATAGTGACTTTTACTTCGTCACCTGTGCCTAATCGATAACTATCGGTAGCGGCACTTGCTGCTCCCCCGATACCGGGTAAAAAAATTGTCAGAAGTACAAGGAAAGTTTTGCGGAGCGTAGACACAAACATCATTTAGGCGCTGTCCTTATAGGGTCACCAGTGTTGGGGCATAAGTTTCAAGGCTTGGCTTTGCAAAAGCGGGGCCGGTTTGATGGGGGAAACGCATGAATCGCAAAAAATGAGACTTTGCTAACAACTGGCGGGGTTGGCGTTTTAAAAAGTGTCGCTTGTTATTCCATAAAAGCGTGAGCAAAAACCTTGTGTTATCTGTGAGTTGGTGCAAATTGTGCAGTTTTGGTGCAAAAAAGAACGTCGTTCAGCTGCCGTATAAAACGCTATGAATGGAATTAAAGCGGCGCATGAGTTTTTTGCATGGAAGGAATTTAGGGGCTTGGTGTACAATGCGCGCCTATTTTTTACCCTTCCCACCCTTCCTAACTCAGGACTTATCTATGTTTGATAAAAGCCAGACTATTGCTTCTTTCGATCCCGAAATCTGGGCCAGCATCCAGAATGAGGGCAAGCGCCAGGAAGAACACATTGAGCTCATTGCCTCTGAAAACTACACCAGCCCAATGGTTATTGCTGCCCAGGGAACCAAACTGACCAACAAATATGCGGAAGGCTATCCCGGCAAGCGCTATTACGGCGGTTGCGAGTATGTGGATGTGACCGAATCGTTGGCCATTTCCCGAGCAAAAGAGCTGTTCGGTGCTGACTACGCTAACGTTCAGCCTCATTCTGGCTCTCAAGCGAACTCGGCTGTTTACGCCGCTCTTTGTGCTCCGGGCGATACAGTGCTGGGCATGAGCTTGGCCCACGGCGGTCACTTGACCCACGGTGCCAAAGTGAGCTTCTCTGGTAAAATTTACAATGCTGTGCAATATGGTCTAAACCCTGAAACCGGTTTGGTGGATTACGAAGAAATCGAGCGTCTGGCAGTTGAGCACAAGCCAAAAATGATCGTGGCGGGTTTCTCAGCCTACTCGCAAGTATTGGATTGGCAACGCTTCCGCGACATCGCTGACAAAGTCGGTGCTTACCTGTTTGTAGATATGGCCCACGTTGCCGGTTTGGTGGCTGCCGGTTTGTATCCAAACCCGGTGCAAATCGCCGACGTAACTACCACAACCACGCACAAAACCCTGCGCGGTCCTCGCGGCGGTATCATCCTTGCCAAGGCTAACGAAGAGATCGAGAAGAAACTTAATTCGGCAGTGTTCCCCGGCGGTCAGGGCGGCCCGTTGATGCACGTGATTGCTGCTAAAGCGATCAGCTTCAAGGAAGCGATGACTCCGGAATACAAAGCCTACCAGCAACAAGTAGTGAAAAATGCCAAGGCGATGGCTGCGACCTTTATTGAGCGCGGTATCAACATTGTGTCTGGCGGTACTGAAAACCACCTGATGCTGGTTGACTTGATCGGTAAAGCCTACAGCGGTAAAGATGCGGACGAAGCCTTGGGCAAAGCCCATATCACCGTAAACAAAAATGCTGTGCCTAATGATCCGCGCTCACCGTTCGTGACTTCCGGTATTCGTGTGGGTACTCCGGCGATTACGACTCGCGGCTTCAAAGAGGCAGAATCAATCCAGCTCACTAACTGGATTTGCGATATTTTTGCAGCCCTCGAAGCAGGTAATGCCGATGCAGTTATTGCTGATGTAAAAGGCAAAGTAGCTGACCTGTGTAAGAAGTTCCCGGTGTACGCTGAGTAATATGTTCAAGCACTCTAAAAGCCGCCTCTAGGGGCGGCTTTTTTATTGCCCGAAAAAATGTGGCCAATGAATTAGCAAATTCTATTGGGCTCATAAATAGCGTTTATTACTTTACGGGCTGAGTGATTCCACTCAAATTCAAAATCTTCATATAACTAAATGTAAAAAACCTAATTATAAATAGATTATTTTATAAAAATCGTAATAAAAAATTGCAAACTAGCGCACGTTACATCTACAATTTGTTTAACTTGTGAACAATGACGACTTTGTGATGTTTTGCGTGCCGTTTATTCAGTTTTTTCAAATGGCATAAAGGACAACATGATTTTGTCAGGTTACCAAGTGATGGTCGTGTATTTATTTAAGGTAAACAACGATAGGAATGCCCCAATAAATGCTAGACCCGGCGCGGTTTGCGCTTGTCAAAAGGAGGCCTAACGGGCCCTCGCACAAAAGGCACTTGCTGCTAAGAGTTTTCCCAAATCCAAAGGATGCTCAGGTTTCAGATGAACCCTGCGGTAGCTGTAGCGTGTAATCCAGAAAGAGTGTTTTAGCGTTGGCTAAATAGTCAGCTCGGGAATCTGCGCGCCAAAAAATCATATCGGGTTTTTGCCCATGTATCGCACTGAAGCTCATTGGAGCCTCAGCAGGGCCTCTGCATGCCTGAAAAAAGTGGCATGCAAGGAATTGGAATATCAGGGGAGATTTCAATTCACGGAAGTTCTTCAGTAACTTCATTCGAGACAGATAAGCATGCGCAATTTTTTTCACGCAGTAAAAATGTTGGTAAGTATTGGTTTGGTCATGTTCATAAATCCTGCACAAGCAGCGACCAAAGTTATCGATATCCTGGCTGTGTATACCAAAGGCGCCGCAGATGTTTATCAGGGTGATCCATCAACCAGAATCAATCAACTATTCCAGGTGACCAATCAAATTTATCAAGACAGTGGGCTTGATATTGAAATTCGCCTCGTAAAAACCATGATGGTGGATTACACCGATGATAATGAAGGCGATGTTGCATTGCGCGATATTACCTACGCACGAAATGATGTATTTAACGATGTGGAAAAAGTGCGTGCGCAAGTAAAAGCTGACATGGTGATTTTTTATCGCCCTTTTACTTCTGCACAAGGCAGCTGTGGGCAAGCGTGGATTGTTGGTGAAGGCAGTAACGGCGATTTCTCCAATCCCGATTATAAAAAATTTATGTATTCACATATCCCGTTAAACAGTTGTGGCGATTTTGCAACCGCGCATGAACTTGGCCATAACATGGGTTTAAGACATTCCCGTCGCCAGGACGGAGCTGGTGCAGTATTTCCTTACGCAGTGGGCTATGGCGTTGATAATCAATTTGCGACGGTGATGGCGTATCAAAGTTCTTTTAATGTCGATTATTGGGATGGAAAAGTTTATAAATTTTCAAGCCCTGAATTGTCCTGCAAAGGACTTCCTTGTGGTGTTGATCGCAACGATGCGGCTAATGGCGCCGATGATCGTTACGCTTTGAGCATCACCGCACCGCAAATTGCTAATTATTATTCTGATGTAGTGGTTTCGAGTAGCGCATCTTCTGTTTCAAGCGCAAGTGTATCCTCTGTTTCATCAAGCTCTGTTTCAAGTCTTGCTGTTAGCAGCGCCAGTTCATCAGCAGATGTTATACAAAAACCTGCAGAAAATACGGCTTCTGGTGGTACAGGTAATAGTGGAGGCGGTGGTGGTGGCAGTATGAGTATGTTTTTATTAATTCTGTTGTTGGGTTGTATTTTTATGCGCCGCCCGTTGGTTGTTTCAGGAAATTAATTTTATATCGGACGATAAACCGTTTTTTTTGTTGGCGCCCTAATTTTTTAAGGCGCCATTTTTTTTAATTAAATAAACTGTTTTTTATTTAATACTCTTGTATTTAATTTTTATGGGTTCCCACATAAAATTTTTTTATATAAATATGATCTATGTTTGGTGTTGACAGCGAGGAGTGCTTTGCTAGCCTCAGGAAGTAAATAAATTTTAAAGTTTATGGAGGCGCACAAAATTATTTTGTGCATTTTTAACATTGGAGTGTAACGGAGCATAAAGATGACATATTGTTGTGTGTTATGTTGTGTAATTGAATTTTTGGTTTTTTTTGGCTTCAAGCATTCCCCCTGATGTTCTCTCCTGGTTTTCCCATCAAATAAATAATCGCTGCAAATAGAAAGTTATTTTCTAAAGGACAGCTGTTGTCGCCTTAATGGCGGGGTTTCGCCTGTCTTGCAGATTCAAGGTTATCCTTTATCTCTAAAAGGAGTGGTTATGGAATCTTTCCGTGCAACCAGCATACATTTATTCAAAACACACTTATCGAACATACATTCCCGCACACCATTTTTCCTGAAATTGTATCTACTAATACTTGTGATGACAGGGGCCCCAACTTTGGCGTTGGCAGGCGAATATCCAGGTTGGTACGCCGGATTCAGGGCAGGTTATTCAAGCAATGAAAAATCTTGTATGGATGACCGAATCTCATGCGATAAAACAGATACCGGTTACGGAATTTTTACCGGTTATGATTTTACTCCCCGTTATGGCGTTGAACTTTCCTGGAATGATATTGGTGACTCCAAAGCCCAGTACCAGGTATTGAATCTGGATGGAAAGCTGCAAGAAATAGATGTGTCCTTAAAAGTTTCCCAGCCATTAAATGAACGCGTGTTGTTTTACGGAAAAATAGGTGCTGCTTACTGGGATGGAGAAGTTACTGGCGGGCCATGGACTGAAAGTGATTCAGGTGTTCGCCCGTTAGTAGGCGTGGGAGTTGAATTTCCATTTGCATCGCAGTGGTCTGCACGCGTCGAATACCAATACATTGATAAAGTGGGCAATCGCGCAATGGGACATGCCAATCCCAATTTTTTGGGTCTGTCATTGATATGGCACTTTTCCACGCCGTCGCCTCCGCCACTTCCCACTCCTGAATTAAGTCCCGAGCCAAAACCCGAACTCCAAATTGTTGCCGTGAAAGAGCCTGAGCCGCAATTTATCGAGCAACGCATTACTGTTGACGAACAATTGGGTGGTCCGTTATTTGAATTTAACAAAGCTGAAATTCGTAACACGGTGGCGATTGATCAAGTCCTTAAAATATTAATTGATAATCCCGGTTTACAGGTATCAATAACCGGGCACACAGATTCTCGTGGGAAAGCGGATTACAACCAACGGTTGTCAGAAAAACGCGCTGCCGTAGTTGCGGATTATTTGCATAAAAATGGTGTTGATTCCCAGCGAATAAAAACATCAGGCGTAGGGGCGAGTGAGCCGGTGGCCGACAATCAAACTGATGTTGGTCGAGCTAAAAATCGTCGGGTGGAGTTTGTTATTAGCGACACAAAAACAAATCCCTGATTCCACTGGTTGCTCTACGCAAGGTGACTGCCATGAAAAATTTATCAATTCTTTTATTTGCTTTTATCGTTACCGGATTGAGTGGGTGCGGTGGTGGAAACAACAGCGGTTTTCCTGCTGATACCGAATTCGAACGTTCATCAACAACATCTTCTACCCGATTTTCTTCTGGTGGTGGTGAATTGCCACCAAGTAGTTCTTCCACTCAGATGTCATTGGCATCAAGTGCAATTACATCAATATCCAGTGCAGCTACGTCGGCAAATTCGAGCAGTAGTTCCAGCGTTGAAGGCGGCGCGGGCGAATTACCGTCAAGCTCAACTATTTCGAGCAGCAGTGTTTCGACTGGTAATTTTTCCAGTAGCAGTTTTTCCAATAGCAGCAGTTCGAGCCTTGATGGCGGCCCGGGTGAATTACCTTCAAGTTCTTCAATCGCTTCATCGTCTTCAAGTGCGCCGGCTGTTACAGACAGTGATGGCGATGCGATTCCGGATGATCTCGATAACTGCCCGAATAATTCCAATCCCGATCAACTGGATGCAGATGACGATGGGGCTGGTGATGTATGTGATAGTGATATAGATGGCGATAACGTTGCCAATCCAACGGACAATTGCACATTGGTTGCAAATGCTAACCAGGCAGATTTGGACAGCGATGGTGTTGGCGACGCTTGTGATGTGGATAGGGACGGCGATGGTGTTCTGGATTCCACTGATAATTGCCCCGTTGTTGTGAATGCGGATCAGGCGGATGCAGATGGTGACGGTGTCGGAAATGCGTGCGACGCGAATACGGACAGTGACGCCGACGGTGTTGATGACGGTGTTGATAATTGCCCGGCTACCGCCAACACCAATCAACTGGATACCGACGGTGATGGAACGGGCGATGGTTGTGATCCCGATAGCGATGGGGACAGTGTGCCGGACACTACCGATAATTGTCCGTTAGCAGTGAATGCTTCCCAGGCAGACCAGGATGGTGACGGTATTGGTGATACTTGTGATACGGACGTTGATGGCGACGGCATCGGCAACGCACAGGACAATTGCCCATCCGCTGCAAATGCAGGCCAGGTAGATCTGGACAGTGATGGTATTGGCGATGTGTGTGATACCGACCGGGACAGCGATGGCGTGCCCGATACGTCGGACAATTGCCCTGTCACTGTGAATACCAATCAGGTAGATAACGATGGTGATGGCGTGGGTGATGCCTGCGATAACAACATTGATAGCGATGGCGATGGTATCGATGATGGTGTCGATAATTGCCCCGCAATCGTTAATCCGTTGCAGGAAGATGGCGATGGCGATGGTGTTGGCAACCTTTGTGATGGCGATAGGGATGGTGATAGCAGGCCCAACGCACTGGATAATTGCCCGCTGGTGTCCAACCCGTCCCAGTCAGATCAGGACGGAGACAGTATTGGTGACTCCTGCGATGACGATACCGATGGCGATACCGTTATCAACTCATTGGACAACTGCCCGTTTGTTTCCAATAGCAATCAGCTGGATCTGGACGCGGATGGAATTGGCGATGCCTGCGACAACGATAAAGATAATGATGGCGTTGCAGACAGTGCGGACAATTGCCTCGCAATCGCCAACCCCAACCAGGCGGATGCCGATGGTGATGATATTGGTGATGTTTGTGACTCAAATGCCGATACGGATGGCGACGGTATAGATGATGGTTTTGATAACTGCCCGGTGGTCGCCAATCTCAACCAGCTCGACAGCGACGCCGATGGCACCGGTGATAGCTGCGATAACGACATCGACGGTGATAGCGTATTAAACAGCCTCGACAGCTGCCCGCTGCAGGGCAATGTTGCCCAACTGGACCAGGATGGTGATGGTATTGGCGACACTTGTGACCCGGATATTGATGGCGATAGTGTTCTCAATGCTTCCGATAATTGCGCATGGGTTTCCAACACCGACCAGGCAGACGTAGACGGTGACGGCATCGGTTACGCCTGTGACACCGACCGTGATAATGACGGTGTGCTGAACGCGGCTGACAACTGCCCGTTAATTGCCAATACCAACCAGCTTGATACCGATGCTGACAGCATCGGCGACGCTTGCGACAGCAACATTGATGTGGATGCGGATGGTAACGATGACGGTTGGGATAACTGCCCGGCAATCGCCAATCCCCACCGGCCCACCCTAAGGTGGCCCCACCCAGCCGCCATAACAACAGGCGTAACTGTGCGAGGACACAAAACACCGCGACGTGCCTTGTGCCGAACTGGGAATAAAACCGGGGGTGAGAGTCCCGGCTGCGGGATTTACCGCAGCGCGGGCAGGTTAGTGGATGAGGGTGGGGCTGTCAACGCGAATGCGGTAATGAGATGTAATTCATGGTGGCACTTAATAAAGCGATAGTATTTACTTTGCTTTATTGCTGACGGTAATTGTTTGCTGGGTATTTTTTTGTTCATAGATTAAGTTGGGATTTGAAGCGTATTTTGAGTTGTTAATTTTTTAATCAACACGTAGGTTGTGCGCAGGTAAGTAGTGCTGTTCGAGACAATCTAAGTATGCCCCATCCATGATCTGTTTGAATGCACACAATCTGGTACTCTTATATGACCTGTTGTGTCTAGTTCATACCTATTAACTTTTGAAAGGGGAATTTTTTGAAAAAATTTATTGAAAAAATTTCAACTGTAATTCCGTATACAGAAAAACAAATAGAAATTGATTTAAGAGGGAAAAATCTTATTCTTACGGGTGGTAATGGGTCGGGAAAAACGTCTTTAGTAGCAAGCATTTATCAGAAATTAATTAACATTGTCCGCTCGAAAGCGCTGGATAATCTTATGGCATTAGAGGAAGAAAGAACTCGTTTGGTTAATCAAAGAGGTCAAGCTATAAAGGGTGATTACAGGTACGAAAAGGCTACAAGAAGAATTGAAGAGTTAGCTGTGCAAATTGAAAGAATTACTAGTAATCCTAATATATCAATTAATAATTATATGGAATTTGGTGAAAAGTTAGATAGTGAAGTTGGTATTATTGAATTGTTTCATGCTGGTCGGCGGTCCGAAATATATAGTGCAAGAAATGCTTCTGGAACAAAATACAATAAAAATGATTTGATTAATCCTGATTCAAGAATAGAAAACCAACTGGAACAACATTTGGTAAATTTGTATACGCGTCGGTCCTTTTCTATAACTGAAGATAGAAATCAGGAGCTGGAGAATGAAATAACAAAATGGTTTTCTAACTTTGAGTATAAGTTAAAATTTTTAATGGAAGATGATTCTGTTTTTTTAAAGTTTGATGCAGATGAATTCAAATTTTACATAATACAAAATGGTAAACTTCCTTATACATTTCAAAATCTTTCATCAGGGTATTCTTCAATATTTAGTGTTTTCTCAAAATTATTAATGCGAGCGGAATATTTGAAAGTGAGTCCTTTGAGTTTGTGCGGAGTTGTTATTATAGATGAAATTGATGCCCATCTTCATGTAACGCTTCAGC
The DNA here is from genome assembly GCA_003056245.1 of Cellvibrio sp. 79. Lineage (GTDB taxonomy): Bacteria > Pseudomonadota > Gammaproteobacteria > Pseudomonadales > Cellvibrionaceae > Cellvibrio. Next base: position 259,722 of record MVDH01000001.1, read on the forward strand.
GAAAAATATTGCCATTTTTATCTGACTCTTTTCCTGGTGTTCAATACATTGTTACAACGCATTCTCCTTTTGTTTTAACTTCTGTCAGTGATGCAGAAATCTATGATATTAGTAGGGGGGAACAGGTGGGAGATTTATCTTCATATTCTTATGAGGCTGTTCTTGGAGGTTTGTTTGGGGTGAGCTCTGCATCAGATATATTGCAGAACAAAATTCGAGAACTTTCTAAAATAATAAAAAGTGACGAGTCGAGCCCGGATGAACTTCAAAAACTAATTGATGAGCTAGATAGGGAGCCGGATAACTTGGACGAAGAGGCGAAATTTTATTTAAATAGTGCAAAACTTAAAATGCATAAGTTAAATCAGGGGGGCGATAAATAAATGTTCAATGTAACAAGAACTCAAGAAGCGCCGGAATCTTTATCTAGAAGAGTGAGCTATTCAGAAGAAGATGTTTTGAATGAGCTAAGTAAAATTTTTCATGATAAATGTTATCTCTGTGAAATCAAGGATCCCACTTCGCTCAATGTCGAGCATTTTTATGCACATCAAGGCGACCTTGATAAAAAGTTTGACTGGAAAAATTTGTATTTGTATGTGGTAGATGCAACAATATTAAATTAACTAAATACAATAAATTGCTAGATTGTACAGATGAGAGTGTAGATGTGTTTAGGTCTATTAAGCATCTACCCCCACACACCCCATATCAAAGCAAACTCTTAATTGAGCCAATGAGTCTAGATGATAAAACTCGTGAAACGGCTGAGTTGATAGATGAAATATTTAATACAGAAAAAACCATCAATAAGAAGATTACTGGAAAATATCTGAGGAAAAAAGTTTTTCAAAAGTACAATAGATTCTTGGCGCTTGTGAATGAGAGTTTGGATGATGAGCTGCCTCAGGCTAGAAAAGATGAAGCTCTATCAAGGTTACGTATGTTGGTTTCAAAAAAACAGGAGTTTTCTGCATTTATTAGATGGATTGTTCTTGAAGATGAATACCTATGCGATCTTCTTGGAGGCAGCTTTGATTGATTTTTATAAGCTTATCTTTAAAGATGTTCGTAAATTTGTGGTTGCTGCTATACATTAATGCGATAAATTTTCTATTTTAGGCGAGTGTGAATGCTGTTAAATTTAATGCTAGTTAACATGGTGCGCAGGAATATCTAATGACCATTACCCGCACCACCAATCTTACCCACAAAGACATAAATCATTGTGATTTCTCCTTCGAAATCACCAGCGAACTCGCGCCTCCTTACGATGATCTCTCAAAAATCAAAAATTTCCCCAAACCATTTAATAAATCCTATGGGTTCGAAGAAAGTGATTTCTTGAATGTTGATGACGATAAGATGTTAGCTGTTGCAAAAGTGTCAGATCTTATTTGCGGTTATGTTCTGGTTTCAAAGTCATGGAATGGTTTCGCGCAAATTGATGATGTAGCTGTTGATAAAAAATTCCGTAAATCAGGTTTGGGTCGGTTATTGATAAACGATGCGATTGATTGGGCGAGAGAGCAGCAATTGGTGGGCGTTCGGCTTGAGACACAATCAGTCAATGTATCGGCATGTCATTTTTATAAAAAGATGGGCTTCGAATTTGGCGGGTTTGATAAATATCTTTACAGGGCAATTCCAGATGTCAAAGATGAGGTTGCATTGTACTGGTGCTATTTATTTAATGAGCAATGCCCTGAGAGTTGATGTGACCGAGAGCGGTAACCATAGTATTGCCCCGGATTTATTAAGGATTTCTTCGTATGCCAAGTCGATATGTGTGGTGGAAATGGCTAGTAATATTTTGTGTTTCGCTCCTGAGCAGTTGCAGCACCACCCCGCAGGTTTCGACATCATCCGGGGAGCAACTCCCGATAAAGCCGATTCGCTTTTTACTCACATTTGATGATGGCCCGAGCGGCGCTACACACAAAAATCCGACACAAAAAATATTGAACACATTGGCAGACAACCAGTTTCAGGAAAATATAAAAGCCATTTTTTTTGTCCAAACCCGCGCACACCATGGCGGCGGCACTGATACCGGGCAACGGTTGTTGCGCCGGCTAAATACGGAAGGGCATTTGTTAGCATTTCACACTGCCACTAAACATCATGATAATCATTGCTTCCTAAAACCTGAAGAACTGGAATCCTCGCTTTGGGTTGGTATTGAAGATTTGATTACGATTTCCGGTAACGCGCCGCGCTTGGTGCGTCCACCATTCTGGAGTTATAACGCCAGTACATTGTCCAGTTATAACCGCCATGGTTTGCAGATGCTGCTAACTGACCTGAGTGCAAATGACGGGAAAATTCATGGTGTCAATTGGAGCTGGCGCAAGCGATCAAATCTGCTTAATCAATTGCGCAGGGTGAAATCGGAATTGGCTAGCGGGAGCATTCCCGAGGTGGACGGACATATTCCCGTTGTCGTTACATTTCATGATGTGAATAGTTATACCGCTCGCAACATGGCTGTTTATATACAGATTTTGCTTGAAGTAGCACGGGAGCTGCATTTACCCATTGCTGAAAAGCCTTTTTATGATGATCGCACTCAACTTGAAAAAGCCGCCTTGGCACGCACAGTTCACAGTATGCATGGACAACAATATATTCCAGGATTTTGGGGATGGTTGTGGGGTTTGCGATTGAATTCAATATAAAAAAATTGCTGCCGGGTTTTCCTTTTCTAAAAATGAAAATTTATCACGCTTTCTGCAAAAATTTCATTTAATCACGAAAAGGCTGGCATCTAAATGTGAGTTGAATGCCTATTCGCAAACTATGCTACCACATACTACAAAAATTTATAAATTTAATAAGCTGGTATTTATATTGCATTTTGATGGTTAACCATGCTTGTGAGTGTTCGCAGGTAGGTAGAAATATCAATTTGAACCGTGTTTTTTTGGGAGATACATCATGCCTAATACAGCAAAAAAAATTATTCCCCTGGCAGGTAAAGCGCAAGAAGCAACTCGTTTATTGCGCGCAGATCATAAACATGTGAATGATTTATTTGATCAGTTTGAATCCAGCCGGTCATCGACAAAAAAACAAGCGCTTGCGTTGGAGATTTGCCAGGAATTAATTATCCATGCGCAAATTGAGGAAGAAATTTTTTATCCTGCCGTACAATCAGCGTTGAAAGATAAAACCCTGGTTCCAGAGGCGAAAGTTGAGCATGAAACATTGAAATTTCTCATTGCTCAAATTCAAAACGAATCGCCTGATGGCGAATTGTATGATGCGAAAGTAAAAGTGCTGTCTGAATACGTCAAGCATCATGTGAAGGAAGAACAAAATGAGATCTTTCCTAAGGTTAAACAATCAAAATTGGATTTGATTGATTTAGGGGCGCAGATGCTAGCGCGTAAAGAAGAGCTGCAAGCTAAATTGGTTTAATTCTATTCAGAAAAAAGGGCTGGTGCCCTTTTTTCTTTACGCTTTTGCTATTCAGCGAGTAGTGAAGGGGATCTATGAAAAATCCAGAGGCTGTAGTCAAAGCATGTTTCGATGCTTATGTTAGAAAAGATCGGGCTGCTGTTGAATTGCTTATCAACGATGAGTTTTATTTCACCAGTCCTTTGGATAACCGCATTGATCGAAAGACATACTTCGAGCGATGTTGGCCCAATAGCGAACATTGCGCTGAATTCGAGTTTGTTAATGTAGTATCCCATGAGGATAAAGTCTTCGTAACCTATGAGGCTAAAAGCACGAACGGTGAGGCATTTAGAAATACCGAAATTTTCACTGTGCGCGAAGAAAAAATTATCGAAGTTGAAGTTTACTTTGGTTGGTCAATCCCTCACAAAGCACCTGTTAATAATTTTTTGACTGAGTAATTTGTTGCGTTGCTAATTTTTCTCAAGACGCCGTGATTAGCTCTGAGAGTTTTGCATCCAATCCCACCACATCCGCCGTGCGAATATGGAATTTATGTTCCAGTATTTCCGTTATTTCATTCACAGAAAGTAATTGTTTCTTCTCAGCTTCGCCGCCTATGGGATAAAAAGAATACTGCGTATTGCTTAGGGCGTGCCGCCCTTCTTTGCTCGCTCGAGCAGCGACCAGGCTGGTGACGAAATGGGAACCGGGGTGACGCGATACGTACCAGTTATATACTTCGTAGTCCGCAGGATAGTGGGCTGTTAAATCGAATAGGTAGAGTACTTTCCATTCTCCTTTAGCGTATGCCTCAAGGCGATAAAATTCGCTCTCGCGTGTGAGACGATACTGTCCGTGCGGCGTGGTTTGGATTTCATTCGTTGTAAATCGTATAGGAACCGTCAAACTCATTCCGCCGAAACCGGTATCGGCAATCCATTGTTCGCCATCAGCTTCTACGAGTAATAGCATGTGGCTGCGCGGAGTCACAATATCATCCGGTACATTTAATCGAACCCGCGCTGCAAGTCCGAGGGTTTTGAAACCGATTTGCTCCAATACATATTTAAATAACGTATTTTGTTCGTAGCAAAAGCCACCACGCCCGGAAACGGTGAACTTCTCTAGCAAAGACGGAATATCAAGACGTACTTCTGCACCGGTAAACGAAGACAGGTTTTCAAAAGGAATGGATTGCGTGTGCAGCAAATGCAGGTGGTATAGTGTGTCAAAAGTCGGGGTGAGTGTGCCATCGTAATGAATGTGATCCAGGTAGGCTGCGATATTTTTTATTGGTTGACCTCTTGATAAGCGGGTGCATCATGTTGGCTGGATTGGAAGTCACTATAAAACGTCAAGTACGCATGAGGTCAAGAGAAATTTTTAAACATGGATTATTGAAAAAAACTATGTGCAATCAAGGCAACTCAGGTGAGGGCGCCACTAATAAGAATTGTCTTGAATGATTTCCTTTTACTGCGGCAAAACAGCAGAAATTAAAATGAATAAAATTGCATTATCACTTTATGTAATCGGGACAGTCATGATCATTAAATCCATTTTTCGATTTGGATTTATTGAAGGTTTCACAACGATTGTACTGGGGGGTGTTTTTATCGTTGCGGCTTATTATATTGACAAATACACCAGACGCTATTGATTGAAGCGGTGCATTCATTCCTGACCAATGCAGGACTCAATCCGTTTCTTTTTGTTTCGCAAGATATCGCTCAATCGCCTTTGTTGCCGCTAAAAAACCAAATGTCCCTGTTACCATCACGCTTGAACCAAAACCGCCAGTACAATCCAGTTTTACGCCTTCTTGTAAATGTTGTTTGGTTTGGCAGACGCTGCCGTCGGGCTTGGGATAAACCATTTGTTCATCGGAATAAACGGCGTCTACGCGAAATTTGCGATTGGTATCGCGCGCGAAATTAAAATGGCGATAAAGTTGCTGGCGAATTTTATGCAGCATCGGGTCGTTTGTTGCGCGCGCCAGATCATCCACAGTGACGCGTTGCGGGTCGCGTTTGCCGCCGGATGAGCCGATCATAATCAAACGAACTTTTACCGCTGAACAATAAGCAACGAGGCGCGCTTTTAAATGTGCGGCATCAATTGCATCGATAATCACGTGATGTTGTTTGCCCAAAAGCTGGTGGATATTTTGATCGTCGATAAAATCTTCCACTGTGTGAATAATCATTTCCGGATTAATATCGCGCAGGCGTTCACTGATCACCTGGTTTTTGGATTTGCCGATGGCGGATTGCAGCGCGTGGGATTGGCGATTGGTATTGGTAACGCAGACTTCGTCCATTTCAATTAACGTGAGCTCACCCACGCCGGAGCGCGCCAATGCTTCAGCCACCCAGGTACCCACGCCGCCCAGGCCAATCACGGCGAAGTGGGCATTGGTCAGGGCTTGCAGGGAATCTTGCCCGTAAAGGCGGGCGATACCGCTGAAGCGCTGCAAGTAGGCATTGGTAACGGGTCTGTTCATAATGGTGCTTCTTTATGCTTCGAAATGTGACGTCGTAAAAACAGGCGGCTTTTTAACGGAGAAAATGCCTGAATTCAAGCATCATGGCGGGTAAATTTACGGGTGCCTGCTACACTTTTTTACATGGCTATGTTGGTAAAACATTAACTTACTGATATTGCTCCGGATTAACCACGGACAATCGAGCACCTCATGAGTAAAACGGCAATGGCAACCGCCTACTTGATCGACGATGACAGCATTACCCTGGAACTGATGAGCGGGATCATTGAACCGATCGGGGTTGAACCTGCCTGTTTTAATGATGCGGAAGCGTTTCTTTCCGCTTATACCCCACGCCCGTGTGAGTGCGTAATCTCCGATATGCGCATGCCCGGTGTCAGCGGTTTGCAATTACATAAAGTGTTACAGCAACGCTATCCGGTGCCTCCACCGTTAATTATTGTCACCGGTTATGCAGAAGTCACGGCAGCAGTGGAAGCGATGAAGCAGGGCGCGTTTGATTTTGTCGAGAAGCCGATTAATGGCCATCAATTCCTGGAAAAGTTACAGGCCGCTTTATCCCTGAGTCGCCAACTGCATCAAAAACGCCTGGATCTTTCCGCTCGCGACGCGCGCATCGCATTGCTAACGCCCAAAGAACAGGAAGTGTTGCAAGCTGTGCTGGAAGGTTTACCCAGCAAAGATATCGCCAGCAAATTGAACCTGAGTGTGCGTACAGTGGAGAACCACCGCGCACGTATTATGGAAAAACTGCGTGTGAATTCCGCGATGGAGCTAATGCGCGATTTTATGGTTTCCTTCGCCCGTTAATCAGCTCGGGGCAGCCCTGCTCCCTATGCTTTTTTTACACATTGCCCCTTTGTGCATCTGCGCCCTAAGTGTTTCCCCCTACGCCGGATGAGTAATTTTACTCTCCCGGTTTTTTTGCCAACCCCCCACACTGTGAACCCATAGCGAGATGTATTTTCTGGTTCGTTAACTTACCACTGAGGAGATAGAGGAAATCACCGTGAATACCGAAATCAGCACCATTGCACTCCACAAAATCCGCGATTACGTTCATCGCACCGCGGGTATTGTTATTGGAGCTGATAAAACAGCACTGGTGACTGGCCGTTTGTGGCGTCGCCTGGAATTGACCGGCCACACAACCTACGAATCCTATTTTGCATTTGTGCTGAGTCCAGCAGGCGAACAGGAGCGCAATGTCATGCTGGATTTGCTCACCACCAACGAAACCTATTTTTTTCGCGAACCAGCGCATTTTAATTTTTTGCGCGATCACATTATCCCGCAACAAGGTCAGCAGAAAATGCGTGTCTGGTGTGCTGCATCATCTACCGGTGAGGAGGCGCACAGCATCGCCATGGTATTAAGTGATGCATTGGGAAAATGTAATTGGGATATTCTTGCTACCGATATTTCCAGCAAAGTATTGGAGCAAGCGCGCACGGGTGTTTATCGCGCCGAACGTATCAGCCATATTCCACACAATTATTTACAGCGTTTTTGTCGGCGCGGTATTGGTGAGTTCGATGGAATGCTGGCGGTTGTTCCTTCCTTGCGTTCGCGTATTTCTTTTGAACAGCATAACCTGTTGCATGCGCGTCCCGCCAATGAACAATTCGATGTGGTTTTTTTGCGTAACGTGCTCATTTATTTTGATCAACCAACCAAGCAAAAAGTATTGGAAAATATTTTGAAAAACCTGCGTCCCGGTGGTTGGTTAATCCTGGGGCACTGCGAAAGTGTGAGCGGTTTGGATGTGGATGTAAAAGTGATGCGACCATCAATTTACCGCAAACCTTTAGTTGCCGAATCCATGCTAAAGAAAGTGGCCAGTTAATCTCTTGTACGGCAAATGATTAGCTGGCCAAATGAGTCGCTATTATTTGTAGGTAAATGATTTGCGCTGCGATTGATTAAGAAAGTTGATTTACAAAAATTTAAATCTGTTGAACAGGAATTTGCTATCCTCCCGATAAACGGAGCAAAAGAGCAAGTTATGATTTCGTTAAATACATCGACCCAATTAAGTCCGATTAGCAACCTGCATTCCGATTTGTTGCAGCGTGGCATTATGGTGGTGGATGACAGCAGCATGCACAGATACAGCGCACATTTATGCTTGCGTGCATTTGGCATTAACCAGGTTTATGAGGCTGCCAACGGCAAATTAGCGGTTGACCAATTGACCCAGTTGCCCCACACGCCCGCGGTAATGTTGCTGGATTTGGAAATGCCGGTAATGGATGGTATTGAAGTATTGCAACAGGTTGCCGTATTGCCACAACGACCTGCCGTCGTATTGGCCAGCAGTTCCGATGAAGTGTTAATCAGCGCGGTTGCCACTATGGCAGAAGCAATGGGAATTGTTTTGTTAGGCGCTTTTCGCAAGCCCTTAAACCCTCAGGATTTGGCTGATGCACTGGCCAGTTACAATGCAGATGTGTGTATGCTGGATGAAAAAATATCGCACAGTGTAGAAACCACCGTAGAGCAATTAAAGCTGGCGTTGGAGCGCACCAAAATCCTGGTGCATTATCAACCCAAAATTAATTTGGAAACACTCAGCCTTGCGGGTGTTGAAGCGCTCGCGCGTTGGAAAAATCCGCAAGGTGAATGGATTCCTCCCGGCGTCTTTATTCCGCTTGCTGAAGAACACGGCTTGATTGGCGATTTAACATTATCAGTGCTCGATCAAATTTTGCAGGATATGAATGAGTGGTGGGAGCAGGGCCATTATGTGTCGGTCGCACTCAATCTATCGGCTAAATCCCTCGCGGAATTTAATTTGGCCAACGAAATTATCCAGCGTGTGATTCGCCAGGGAATTCCCGCGCATTACATTACGTTTGAAATTACCGAAAGCGCATTGGTGGTGGATTTACCCTCGGCACTCGCCACTATCAGCCGTTTGCGTTTGAAAGGGTTTGGAATTTCTATTGATGATTACGGCACCGGTTTTTCATCCATGCAGCAATTATCGCGCTTTCCATTTTCCGAATTAAAAATTGATCGCTCTTTTGTTGGCGGTGCACCGGCGCGGCAATACATGCGCAATATTTTGAAATCCGCAATCGACATGGGGCAACGCCTGGGAATTACCACCGTAGCTGAAGGCGTGGAAACCGAAGCCGAGCTACACTTGCTCAAAAGCCTGGGTTGTAAACAGGCACAAGGGTTCCTGCTGGCGCGGCCTATGCCCGGACGCGAGCTGTTGGGATGGGTTGAACGGGATTTGCAAAGTAAACTCGATATATGCCAAGCCTCACACGCCGGATAACACAACGGATAGCGAAACGATTTCAATTTCTCTCATTGGTTAATCCCACTCTGGGTCTTGCAGCGCTTGCAATAGCGCTGCTGTTTTTTTTTAGTAACCTCGCCTTACGTCACATCCATGCCAGCCAGGAGCGCGTTATTCGCGAACACTTACTGGCATCCCTCGGTTCCTTCTCCGAATTAATTAATATCTGGCAGCAGCAAAATATTGCGGCGATTCAAATGCTCGCCGCCTCCAGCCAGGGAAAATTATTGCGGCAGGTATTGCAGGAAGAAGGTAGTAATCCCGCAACCCACCAGGAATTGCGCGATTGGTTATATCCAATATTAACGGTAATGGGGTTTGATGGCTTTTCGGTCATCAATCACCAGCGCATTATTGTTGCTGCAAGCACACAGTCTTACATCAAACAGCTCGCGCAATTACCGGAAACGCTGGAGGTATTAAATAAAGCCTTGGCTAACAAACCTGCCATTTCGCGGCCGGTTACTGCCGTGCGTCCGATTGAGGGGCCGCGCGGCCAACAGCCCGCTGGTTCGCTAATGCAAAATATGTGTGTGCTATTGGAAGCTGAAGGAAAAGAACCGGGCTTTTTTTGTTTACGCTTTAACACCCACACCAGTTTTTTCCCCATTTTTTTAAAAGGCTGGTCCGGTAGTTCCGGCGATATTTATGCAATTGACCAAAACGGACGCTTTATTACCCCGGCGCGTTTTGGTACGCAGACCCAACCATTATTAACATTGGAACAACAACGTGCAGCGCGCATCGGAACAACGGTGAGTTTACCGCCGGATGATAATGGCAAAAGTGTTCTGACTAAAATGGCTGATTTTCTTGTGAATCGCGAAGCGGGTATGGTCAGTGTGAATTACCAGGATTATCGCGGTGTGGCTGTTGCCGGTGCGGGACGCTGGATTCCGGAAATGGAACTGGGAATTATCGTGGAGCAGGATTTAAGCGAGGCCATGGCTCCCTATATTGCATCGCGCAATATTATTGTGAGCCTGACTGCCGGTGCAATGCTGCTGATTTTATTATTAACCTTCAGTGCCCTCGCCAATCGCCGCCGCTTGGCAATTCGCGAAGGCCGCTTTCGCTCACTGCTAAATAATTTACCTTCGCCGGTGCATATGGTATCGATTGATTACCATTTAATTGTTTCCAACCCCGCGTTTTGCCAGTTGATCGGTGCAGAAAAAACCGATCTGCTCGGGCGCGACCTGAGTGAGTTAATCATTCCCCCCTGGTTGCAACCGTTGATCGAAGAAGAATTGCATAGTGCCCCTGAGTTTTGTCATTCCGATAAAGTAGTGGAGTTACAGGCTCCTTCCGGTGAACCACGTTATTTTCGCGTAGTCCGTTTCCCCGTTACTTATTTGCGCAGCGAAAAATTCCAGGGCTTTGCGTGCGTCTGGTTTGATTATACCGAGCGTGTTGTGGCTAACCGGCAATTGGCCGCCGTGAACCAGAATCTGGAAGAACTGGTAACTGATCGCACGCGCGAATTAATTATTGCCAAAGATCAGGCACTGGCTGCATCACAAAGTAAAGCTGAATTCCTCGCCAATATGAGCCATGAAATTCGCACACCATTGAATGCAATCATTGGTTTGGCGCATGTTGCGCTCACCAGTAACCCGGAATCACGCCAGAAGATCTATCTGGAAAAAATTCGCGGCTCGGGCGAACACTTGCTGGAAATTATTAATGACATCCTCAATTTTTCGCGCATGGAAGCGGGCAAGCTGGAGTTGGATCACAGTGAATTTTTTATTGATCAATTAATTGATAAAACCCTGGACCTGATCTGGGAAAAAGCCTCGGCAAAAGGACTCGAAGTTAAGGTAGATGTAGACCCGCGAATTCCTAAAGTGTTAATTGGCGATGTGCTACGGTTGGGGCAAATACTCATAAATTTTTGTGCGAATGCAGTGAAGTTTACCGATACGGGTCATATCAGTATCGGTGTAACCCAGGTGCGCGATTGGGAAACCCGTGTTGAATTATTATTTGAAGTAAAAGATACGGGCATCGGTATAGCACCGGAAAAGATTGAACAATTATTCCAACCGTTCCAACAGGTAGATGCCTCCAGCGCACGCCGTTTTGAAGGCACCGGCCTCGGCTTATCTATTTGTAAAAACCTCGCTGAATTAATGCAGGGGCGCATTGATGTCAAAAGCATATTGGGGCATGGCAGTAATTTCCGTTTGCGCGTGCAACTGGAAAAAAGCCTTGAGGCGTTAACGGATATTCCAGTTATTGCGCCACCAGCCGAACCTGAGAGTTTTGCAAAATTCGAACCGCTCGACTGTAAAATTCTGGTAGTGGAAGATAACCCGCTGAACCAGGAAATTATTATTTCGCTACTGGAGGCAATGGGGGCTGAGCCGCGTTGCGTGGATTCCGGGCTGGCCGCGCTTCTCGCCGTAGAGCAAGACAGTTTTGATTTGGTATTGATGGATATTCAATTGCCTGGAATGGACGGCGTTGAAGCAACCACACGCATTCGTCAATTGGAAATCGGCAAACGCCTGCCTATTATCGCGGTTACCGCAAACGCATTGCCGGGCGATAAAGAAAGTTATCTCGCCGCCGGTATGGATGATTATCTTTCCAAACCGATAGATCCCCAGCAGTTATATCGCATGCTGGAACAATGGGGTCACGCTTGTCGTTTGGTGGAAACGGTAGTGCCTCAAATAAGCCGCTTTGAATTTTTATCCAACGGTGGCATCGATACTAAGCGTGCGCTGCATCACTTGATGAATAACGAAGCACTCTATCAACGCTTGCTCGAACGCTTCGCCCGTGAACGCGCTGATTTCCCCGCACAACTTGAACACTTGCTGCATACGGATCTCACTGCTGCACTCAATCAAGTGCATTCACTAAAATCCCTCGCAGGTAGCTTGGGCATGCTCCAGCTGGAATCTATCGCCATGCATCTGGAAGAGCAGTTACGTGCACATGAACCGGAATTACAGCAGGTAGAAAAGCTGAATAATGAATTATTAGCGATGGTAGAATTGGTGAGTTTGGGGCTGGATTTGAAAACTCCCGATTAGATAATTCGTAAAGAATATCGCGCATCGATTTCCGTACAGGCTATGGGGATCTTAATGAAAAGGAATAATAATGAGTTATAAATTTTGGTTGGTCCGTTTTTTTTTAGTTTTTGCTGCTGCATTCATCGTGATTGCCGGTGCCCAATATCTTAAGTCACACAGCATGATTTTCGCGTTGACCCAGGGGGCGATTTGGGCACCCATTACTGCAGCAATTTACCTTGCTGTGTTGATCTACAAATTCCGTAAAAATCCTGTGTGTTTTATTAAAGATGATGAACCCAAACATTAACGGGCTGAAACGTTAATGGTTTATGCATTAAGGTCGCCACATGAGGTGGCGACCTTAATAAACATCACCGGGTTTTCAGGCGACTTCATAAATCTTTTCATGGTTGATACTTTCAGAAAAAACATAGGTTGCCAAATGTTCTTTCAACCGTTTCAAATCCGCTTCAACATCCGCATTTTTAACAACATCGAAACAGGCAAATGCGGGTAATATTTCTGCTCCGCAAAATTTATAGTTAGCAGTATTTCCCAGAAATACATCATCGACAGTGCCGCCCTCGAATAATGCTTGGTCTTTATTGCCAAAGGATTCAGCAGGCGCATTCCAGGACACTGAAATCATGTATTTTTTGCACTGCATTTTTCCGCCGGTGCCGTATTGTTTGCGCGGATCGGTGCGGGTTCTGCCATCGTCAATAATCAGTTTCTGTTGCACAAGGCCAGCGGTGAATACTTCATCGGCATATTTTTTGTAAATCCAGGGCGCACCGAACCAATAGACGGGCGCTTGTAAAATAATAATGTCTGCCCAAACATGTTTATCTACTTCTTCATTAATATCGTAACCCTGTTCGATAGTAGTGTGACGTACGGTAAAACCGTTGGCCTCCATTTCTTGCTGCATAGTGGCAACTAGCAATCGGTTGAGATTGCCGGGTGATATGCCTTCGTGAAATTGGTGCGCGTTGATAATTAACAGATTCTTTTTCATGGTTGCTCCTGGAATGTCATTCAATTGTGTGATTGATGGAGCTAGTGTGCAGCGGGAAATCCCCGGTTCGTTTGCCGGATACAACAAGATTCTTGCCTAAAATGATGGATTGGCTGTTGTTCCCTTCATCAGAACTTTCATAACCCTGTAGACTCAACAGTATGGATTCATTAAGGGAACCCGGTAGTAAATGAAACAAAATTCAACCAATACCATAACGGTCAGCACGGCGGATCTGGCAAGGCTGGTCGAAAAAATTGCCTATTCTGATGGCGATTTCAAAACTGCAATTCCGGCGTTAATGGCCTACCGCAGAAGTTCGGCTACTGACCCCATGCCCACTGTTTACGGCCTTGGCCTGGCGCTTACCGTTCAAGGCGAAAAGCGGGCGACACTGGGTAGCGAAATTTTTAGTTATGCGCCGGGACAATCGCTGGTTACTTCGCTCGATCTGCCGGTTATCGCACATATTACTGACGCTAAAGCCAGCGAACCTTATCTTGGCTTGTGCCTCGCACTGGATGCGCAGGTGATTGCACAAGTGGCAGCTGAAATAAATATTCCCCAATCGGTCGCGGAGCACAGCCCCAGGGCTTTATCAGTTGTAGCGTTGGACGAAGGTTTGCTGGATGCCATTACACGTCTGGTTAATTTATTAAATGAGCCAGACTATATCCCGCAACTTGCACCGTTAATCCAGCGGGAAATTGCGGTACGTCTGCTGCGCGGTGGGCACGGCGCTACACTGCGTCATCTGGTTACACTCGGTTCCAATTGCCAGCGAATTGCCAAATCTGTTTCATGGCTCAAGCAAAATTTTATTCAAAATGTGTCGATAGATGATTTGGCAGAAAAAGCGCATATGAGTCCCTCGACGTTTCGACAACATTTTAAATACGTTGCCGGGATGAGCCCGCTGCAATATATAAAACATCTGCGTTTACAAGAAGCGCGGCAGATGATGTTAAATGACAACCTGGATGCAGGTAGCGCTGCGCTGCGTGTTGGTTATGAAAGTGCTTCACAATTCAGCCGCGAATACAGCCGTTTATTTGGACAACCGCCGCATCGCGATATGAAAACAGTAAAAGACACTAAAATTAAACCTACATTTTATTTTTAGTACTACGTTCGATAACAGTGTATACACGGATTTATTAAATGAGAGGGGATTTTTAAATGACTATTGACGTGCTTTTTATTCACAGTGCGGGTTCGCAATTCGGTGACGACGGCAGTGCCCCCTTTGTTAAAAAACTCCGCGCCAGTTTGGGGCAGAACTTCAATGTAAATGCTCCCCTGATGCCGCTTCCAGATGACCCTTCCTATGATCGTTGGAGAAACAAGCTCAAGGAACTTTTGCAGCATAAGTCACCGCCCGTCCTTATCGGTCATTCATTAGGTGGTTCAGTGTTACTCAAATATATCTCTGAAGAACAGCCAGCTATTTCTTCAGTTGGTTTGTTTCTGGTTGCTACTCCTTTTTGGGGCGATGAAAATTGGAACTCTGATGAATTTGTGTTGCGCGAAAACGTTGCAAATTTTCTTCCTGATACATTGAACATATTCTTGTATCAAAGCCGGGATGATGATGTGGTTTCAATAGATCACTTAACGCGGTATTCCAGCGCAATTCCGCGAGCAGCAGTTAATGAACTGGATGGTGGAGGGCACGTGTTTAAGAATGGCTTGCCCTGCCTTGTGGAGGATATCCAGCGTTTGGCTGAAAAGCTGGAATTGAAATAATGCACTGGATTAACTGGTAAAAAATAAATGGCGATTTTTTAAGTAATAGCTTTTTATAGTCCGCTATTTCTTGAATAGGAAAAGAAATGTATAACGTGTTGTAGCTTCAGCAGTAACAACTGTCGGACTTTTTATGGAAGTGCGTAGCGCGCTACTAAAATCGCAGTCAAACTCTGCAATATAAGAGGCCAGTTTTTTACGCAGGCCCGCGTGCTCTTGTAATAAATCGATTGCACAATTTCTGTTAGCTGAATCGGCAACACAAGCAGAGTCTACCCAATCCCTTTCACAAATAACCAATATCAGGCAATCGGTTTTATTATTGCAAATATCCCGGTTCCAATGCGCATGAATGTCACCCAAGTCGGTGCGGTGATGCTTCCTGTCACCCAGATCATCAAGGTTTTCCCTGAACAGGTCCAGCGGGAAGTGAAATTTAATTTCTATTGAGTAAGCTGGTTCTTTAATATCAAATCGGCCGTTATTGATTTCAAATAAACCAATATCGCGCCTGCCCATATTTAACGCAGAACCTTCATTCGCCCTTACATAGCTACGCGGATATTCGGCAATGGCCAGGTTGTTTTCGAGGGTGTTGTTCAAGGTTTTTATCAAGAGATCCCTTATATAGTTCTCTTGTTTCAAGTAATAAAATTGTTCGTTGATTTCAAACAACCCGCGTGCGAAATCCTGGTGTTTAACCAGATCGATAATAACCTTATCAAAGTGTTCCATAGGAAATAGAAAGCTTATTGGTAGTATAGGATTTATGTTGATGTTATTAACCGGCTACAATGGCTGAGGATTATCCGGGTGCCGAACCATTAGCTTAGCATGCCCCCCGATACTAGCCACTTATCCGGTTTTCCGGGTTTTAACATTATGAGCCAAGGCATAGTATTGCTGAAGGAGATGTGTCGATGAATGGTAAATGTCTCTGTGGTTTAACGCGTTTCAAACTGAATATTCCCCGGATCAGGGCCTATCAATGCCATTGCTCGCTCTGTCGGATGCAAAGTGGTACAGCATCAAATTTGGGCACTATTGTGGAAGCAAAAGATTTTGAATGGCAATCCGGTATACACCATATAAAAAGCTGGGTGAAAGATACCGGATTCACCTCGGATTTTTGCACAAATTGCGGATCACCCGTGCCGAATAAATTGCGTGGAATGGATTTTTACTGGGTACCGGTTGGTGCAATGGATGCGTCTGTACAAGTGGAGGTCGTTGCGCACCTTTGTACCAACTCAAAAGTTAACTGGGTTCCTATCCCGCTTATTGCTACTCGCTATGGTGATTTGCCCAATGTTGCGGAATTTATTAAGAAGCTAAATACGTTTTGAGCTTATGTAACAGGTTTAAATGTTTTGTCGTTCTGGCAATCAGAAAGCAGGGTATTAAATTGATTATAAAATTCACAGGGTTTGTTTAATGAATCCTTTATCATTTGAAGATGCCTGGATTTTCCTGGGGATGAAATACACCGAAAATACAGTGCAGGATTACTATGCCAGCCTGGTTGGATTTTTTGATTACATTAATCACTCCACTCCAACTTATGAACAGTTTATAACAGCATTTAATAAGTTGTTGTATCTGAGCGTCATAAATAAAGTGGATGGTGGGGTTGTAATATCCGAATTCGGCAATGCTATTTATTTGAAGGCACTAGGAAAAAGCGGACCAGATACATCCCCTCGAGACATTGCAGAGTTAATATTTGCTGAGCTAAAGCCTTATAAATTGAAGTCTGCTTGCCGCCAAACCCCGCTGTCAGCTCAGGAATATGCAGAAGCTGTTAAAATGTATTTGGCAAAAAATAGCAGGTTAACTTAAAGGGAGGGTTATGGTTTGGAACTGCTCATACCGATTATGATCTTTTGTTTTGCTACATCAATATCTCCCGGTCCGAACAATATTATGTTGATGACGTCGGGCGTTAATCATGGGATTGTGAAAACCATTCCCCATTTACTGGGAATAAATATCGGCTTTCCCGCCATGGTTGCTGCAATTGGTTTTGGATTGGGCAATCTTTTTATTGCATTTCCACAGATTTATCTGGTGATCAAAGTCCTTGGAATCACCTATTTATTATATTTAGCATGGAAGATTGCCCGCTCATCAATGCCGAATGTCGGTGTTGAATCCGCGAAGCCGCTAACATTTATGCAAGCGGCTTTATTCCAATGGGTAAACCCGAAGGCGTGGGTGATGGCAGTGGGCGCTATCGCATCATTTACCACTTCAGAAAAAATGGTAAGCCAGATTTTATTAATTGTCGCTACTTATCTGGTTGTCGGCGGGATGTGCATCGCTGTATGGCTTTGTGCGGGGGCAGCGATGAAACAATTCCTGCAAAATGAAAAGCAATTAAAAATTTTCAATATTGTGATGGCATTGTTGTTAGTGGCTTCTGTTGTCCCTATGGCGTTGGTAGAGATTAATGTGCATACCTGGGTCAATCGTTAATTTTTATAAAAGACGAAATAATATATTTGTTGTTCGACTCCGGTGTGTGGCCGCAGTGCATATAGTTCCATCCGGCGGGAAATAGCAAAAGGTTTCCAGCTTTGGGGGCAATCTTTAAATTTTGATGAAAAAATTCAGTTTCCCCTCCCTGTGCTACATCATTTAAATACAGCACCATAGCCGCTACCCGGTTTCTGGCATTTCTTCCTAATGAATCGGCATGCCAGCGGAAGTAGCCTTGATTTTTTGGGTACATCTGGATTTTATAGCCCGTTACTTGTAACGGAAAAGATTTCAATACGGGGCTACGCGATAAATAATCAGCCATGCAGGCGTGGATTTTTGGATGGATTTGTTGGAAAACATCTCTCCATTCCCCGTCATTCAGAATCTCCAGATCCCAGGAATTTTTTGTATCTTCTTTATAAGTGGCTGTATTTTCCTTGCGGCCAATTTTTCCTCGCCACTTATTAGGATCGCTATTAAATAGTTCAATAATTGTGCTACAAAGCTCCTGTTCCAATCCGCGATAGACAACAATAAAGTCCTTATCGAGAATGACTTCTGGCGCAGGGCTATTAATGGTATTTTTGGGATTATCCATGATGGCTGTCTGGTTTTTAGCAGGTTGATAAGGGATGATGATCGTAAAATAATAAATCGAAAATGTCCTCCGGCTATCGCCGTCTAACATGATTAAAAGATAATTTTAAAGGAGTTTTTGGTGAGTGTTAAAACTGTACTCTGGTCAATTTTAATTACAACCTCACTCTTTGGTGGATTCTCCTTAATCTTTCATTTTGGGGATTGGGAACGTTTTGGGTTGGTTGTAATATTTGCTTTATTTGTTGGAGCTGCAATTGCTCCTGAAATTGATCGGAAAAACTTTAAAAAAGGTTGGTTGTTACAAATAGCAGCAGGTGCAATGGCAGGGATTGTAATCGGGTTGTTTTTTCATCTGCAAAGTATTGAGCTGCTTGCATGTTGCAGTGTGATTGGTGGTTTTTTAGGGTGGTTGGCCCCAGTCTGGATCACGCACATTCAAATCCCATAATTTTCTCAAATCAAAACGTTAATAAAGGAAATAAAATGCGTATCGATTTTCATATAAATTTTTCCGGGCAATGTCAGGACGCTTTTGAGTTTTATCAATCCTTGCTTGGTGGTGAGGTTGAGCTATTAACTTACGGCAATTCACCTGCTCAAGACGATGTACCTGCTGACTGGGCAGGAAAAATAGTTCATGGCAGTTTTAGGTTTAATAATCTTCAAATTGCGGGTGCTGACTTACTACCTGAAAGCTATCAAAAACTGCAAGGTTTTCAATTGTTACTTCAGCTAAGTAGTTCATCTGAAGCACAGCGCATATTTGATGCGTTGGCTGCGGGAGGGGTTGTAACAATGCCGCTGCAAAAAACATTCTGGACTGACGCTTATGGAATGGTGACCGACAGGTTTGGTGTTCCCTGGGAAGTGAATGCTAATGATGAAGTGGATTGATTAATTGTTATGTGGACGTTATTCAAAATGGATAAATATTTGGAATCTTCTGAATCGCTAATGGCTGCAAAAAACTATCTGGATGTTGCAAACAACTTACCTGATGTTGAGCTGCCACCCTTGGGCAATCAATCGGACTGATTAAAATGTTATTGCTAAAGTTATTTTTGGTTCCTGCCTTTATTGCTCTAGTTGCTGTTTCCGGCCGGCGCTGGGGTGCGGGATTTGCGGGGCTTTTGTCAGGCTTGCCAATTATTGCCGGTCCCATCTTGTATTTTATTTATCTGGAAAATGGTTTCGCTTTTGCACAGGCTACAGCGGCCGCTATTGTTAGTGGCGTTATTGCACTTTCAACTTTTTGTTTTTGTTACGCATGGTTTTGCACTAACTATAACTGGCAGTTATCACTTTTTTTTCAGTAGGAATCTATTTTTTAGTTGCGATGTTGGTAGGTATTCTGGCACTTGATGTGAATGTTGCTATGTTACTTGCCCTGGCTTTATTGTTAATTCAAATTTATCTTTCGCCAAAATCGGGTAATACCCGCCTGATAGCTCCTGCATCCAATATTGAAATCCTGAGCAGAATGTTATTTGCTTTATTACTGGTTTTGGGGATAACACATTTCTCCGTTGTGCTTGGTCCCACCTATAGTGGTGTTTTTGCCGCTTTTCCGATAGCAGGCTCTACTATTGCGCTATTTTCACATCGCAATTATTCCGCCGCCCATGCAATCACGTCACTAAAATCGATGAAGCGTGGGTTAATTAGTATGCTGGCGTTTTTCTATATCCTTGCTGTTTTTTCTGACGCATCTGGATTTTCAATAGCTGTATTAATTGTCATTTTTGTAGCTGTAATCCTGCAGTTTATTATGTTGTTATTGCCAGTGTATAAGGAGAAATTAAATGGTCTCAGGATACAAAATAAGTTCTGATTGGAATGATATGGATTTTTCAGTCATCCGTATGCGTTTATTCCTACCCCGCCTTGGACCAAAGGAATATCATTGGAAACCCTGAAACTTGCTATCGGCAATACGCTTGCGTAGAATTTGCGACAGGGCTCCCGGGGCGCCCGTCTCGCGAAAGCTTAAGCACCCGTATTCAACGCAAGCCATGCGCTTGCATACCCTCCCGGCAATGAGCGAGCAAGCCGAGTATTGATAGGAGTTGGTATGCATACCGAAATTCAATCCCAAAGCTCTCAACCTCAGAACCCTCAAGCTCAGAACTCACAACCTGAATCTGCCGCTGATTTGGTACTTCGCATCGCGCGTAATCTTCAGCGAGCGGCTTATTCAGAATCAAAAATTATTGCTTTGCCGGTGTTACGCCGCCTTTTGGCAACGGCAACATTAACGGCGATTTCTTTGCCCGAGTTATATCGCAGTCGCGATATTATCCAGCGTAAACATATATTGCGAGTGCTTGCTGTCGAAGCAGGGTTTAAATGTTGGGAAGATTACCGTCATGCACTTGATACGATGAGTGTGGATCAGTTATCCCATTTTGATCATTTACGTCGAACTGCCGGGTATCCAAATTTGTGGTTCACAAATTATGATGAGGCTCAGGTTTACGCCCAGGAAAACAACGGTAATGCGTTGCGCGTGGGTAGTCAGGCGGTAGTGTTAATCGGGTAATGAATGTCGCTTGAAAATTAAGCCTGGAATAGGCGGTGTTTATTGAATTGCTTATCCCGGGTTTACTGTTAATCACATATTCCAGAAAACCATTTTATTCGCGTCGCAATACTTACTCTTATCTTAAGGAATTAATCATTATGAATATTCTTCCAAAAACCGGGATTGATAATATCAAGTTGGGTATCTCCAGAAATGATGCGCAAAGTAAGTTAGGAAAACCTGCTAGTAAAGAACAGCAAGGCGAGGAAGAGATTTGGGAATATGAAAGCGGTATTGAGTTGTCCTTCCAGGCAGAGGATGAATACCGTTTAAGCTCGATAACTGTTTTTGCTGAATCTGCATTGCTGGACTCAAAACCCATAATTGGTATCACTGAAGAAGAACTTGAAAGTATTTTTCCTTCCTTCCAGATGGACGAAGATTTTAAGCAAGATGGAAAAAGCTTTTATGCAGACGATCTGCAAATAATGGCCTGGGTGTTTGAAGGTGAAGTTTTTAATATCATTATTTTTCCTGAGTATGATGAGGAAAGTGAATTACCGATTTGGCCGAAGTAAACCTCAGTATGTGAATTGGTTCAGTCTTGTTCGATGCGAACTATAGTGTTTCCATCTGAAATTCTTGTTAATCTTCTTAATCTTGCGCGCATTCAATTGGATTGATGAATGCGATGGGCAGCAAAAAATAGCCGCCATTTTTTTCCTCTTATCGATAATTTGCCTGGCTTGTGTTCCCTACGCTAATCATTGTTGCTTGAAAAAATGAAATGGTGTTAGGCTTTGTTGCTGTATTGTTAGTTTGTTCTTTCTGTTGGCCCAGCTCCTGATAAGGTGTCGTGAGTGCCAGTTTTTACGTCAATATTGATTCGTATGGAGGTGTTATGAGTAAGCTTGAGAAAGAAAATCTAATTAACCGTTATTTAACTGCTTATAACACCTTTGATATTGACGGTATGACCGCTCTTCTGTCATCAGATATACACTTCGAAAATTATTCTGGAGGGCAGCTCACTGATAGTACAGATGGTATCAATGACTTTCGGAAACTGGCCGAGAAATCAAAGTCCTTATTCTCTGAGCGTGAGCAACGCATCACTAAACTGACCTTTAGTCAGGATTCTGCTATTGCTGATATTGCCTATCGCGGTAAGTTGGCAGTTGATATTCCAAATGGACCTTCTGCCGGTACTGTCCTCGATTTAAAAGGGCAGTCCGAATTTTCTTTTGTAAATAGACGAATCAGCAAAATCATTGATCGTAGTTGAGTGTCGATCTATTAGAAATAGCAGGCGGAAAATAATATGGCATCAAATTGGTCTCAAGACGTTTTCGTAAAAGCATGGGATTTTGCAACGTTAGCGCATCAAGGTCAAAAATATGGAGGGCCGATAGAAGGGCAGCAATATGATTACATTAATCATATTGGAAGTGTTGCGATGGAGCTTATTTGGGCGCTAAACAACACGCCAGAAGTAGATGGCAATTTAGCCAATCAATGCGCGTTGCTCCATGACACTATCGAAGATACCCACGTTACGTATGAAGAGGTGCTGACAGTTTTTGGTGAGGATGTAGCTAATGGCGTTCGCGCATTAACTAAAAATGAATTGCTTCCTACCAAGCACGAGCAAATGCTTGATTCTCTACAAAGAATTAAGCGGCAGCCTGTGGAAGTCTGGATGGTAAAGCTCGCTGATCGAATTACTAATCTTTCTGCCCCTCCGTTCTATTGGACTAAGGAGAAGAAAATTAAATACAGGGAAGAAGCTTTGCTTATTCATGGTGAGCTGCATTTGGCGAATAAATTTCTATCTGAGCGGCTCATTTCCCGTATTGATAGTTATCAAAATTATATTTAAAAATGCAAAACTGCTTTTTATGCAGCAAGAAAAAAACACAGCAAACATTAGCGATTCAATGGGTGCCTAACCCTGTAGAGATTACAATTTCAATGAATAAGAGTAGTGAAATGAAAACGAATGCTCCGGCTCCAGTATACGGAAATGCAGTTTTATCCTCAAAAGACACTCGTGGTTGGTTCCTCGGACATTTTATGCCGGGCGAGGAAAATCCTCTCAGAACTTCCGATGTGGAAATTAAATGGTTCACCCATGCCAAAGGTGAAACGCGTGAAAACTGGGCGCCAGGGAATCCGGTTAAGACATTGAACATTTTGATTCGTGGGCATTTTGTCCTGCTTTTTCCTGATCAGGAAGTGACCTTAAGCAAGGAAGGGGATTATGTTCTTTTTGGTCCTGACATGCCGCACTCATTTCGCTCCGAGGAAGAATCCCTTGTGCTCACCGTTCGTTGGCCTTCGATACCTTTATAATTTTTAATGCAGGTCTCTTTAGCCAAACCAGATATTGCAATTGCCTTCAAGCACAATTCCATTTCAAAATATTTCAGGATAAATAGATGCAGTATTGGCGAGGAGCACTTAAATGGGGATTCGGAATACTTGCGGTATTTCTGATGGCGTGTTTTATCTACGGCCTCTTCAATCGCTTTTCATTTATACACGCCAGCTCGCCACCCGGAATTGATTCCGGTTTGGCTTATGCATGGGTGCTCGGATTTCTGGTGGGGCCATTTGTACTTCTTGCCGGCGCGCTTGTTGGTATTGTTGTAGTGTGGCGATGCAAACCTCGGATGCAGCCAGGGAATTGCCATCAGGATAAGACATGAATAATTTCAATATTTCAGGCATTAATGTGTTCCGTCGCCTGGCAGGCATGGATTTGCCTGCAATGGATGATCTTGGTCGCGCCACCATCAAGCTTTCGCTCAATGCTGGTGATCCATTATTTCACGCAGCGGAACAAAAGCCATTTGTGTATGTGGTAAATCGTGGTGTTCTCAAACTGGTGTATGAAACTCCGCAGGGTGATTCATGGATTAAAGGTTTTGTGGATGCGGGTATTTGTTTTGCGAGCTTGATGGCACTGCAGGAAAAAGGTGCGACGAGCTTTTCTGTTTATGCTGTCACAGATGTTGCCATTGAGCAGATTGATTATCGAATCCTTCAACAACTTGCTGATCAACATATCGAATGGCAGCGCGCGATCAGTAATGCATTCAAGTTTTACGGCCAACGTAAAGAACAGCGCGAGATGGAATTGCTGACACTGTCCCCTGAACAGCGTTACCTTAATTTCATCCAGCAATATGCGCATCTGCTACCGCTGATTAAGCAAAGCGATATTGCGAGCTATATCCGTATCACGCCGGTGGCATTGAGCCGTATTCGAGCGCGGATAAAGGCATCTGGCAAGATTTCTTTGTTGTAAAAATAGGGATAAAGAATATGTCCAAAAAAACTCCTGCAACAATCGCCGACTATATTCAGGCTGCACCAGTTGAAGGCCGGCCGCATTTATATCAGCTGTATGAATTACTCAAACATGTTGCGCCAAGCGCAGAGGAAGCAATTAAGTGGAATACCCCTTTCTTTATCGAACCTCGTTTTTTGTTTGCATTCTCGGCACATAAGGCGCATCTGGGTTTTGCACCGCCAGCTGCTACGTTGGAAAAATTCAGTGAGGAATTGGCTGGACACAAAACAACAAAAAACACACTTCAGGTCCCTTATAAAGAACCATTGCCGGAAAATTTGATTCGCCGGATGGCAGAATATAGTTTGAAGACTGTCAGCGAGCGCAAGGATGACTCTTTTTGGTAATTCTACAATGCAAGCAGTAAGCGTTTTTTATATTTGTCTACAATGAAACATGGTAAGGAGCCTGCTGTGGGTAAAGACACCAAAAAAAATCCCAAAGTCGATGCGCTTTTAGGCAAAGCTAAAAGCTGGCAAGAAGAATTTGAATTGCTACGAGAAATTGCACTTGCTTGTGATCTAGTGGAAGATTTTAAATGGGGACAACCCTGTTATACGCTGGAAAATGCCAATATTGTGTTAATTCATGGCTTTAAAGAATATTGCGCATTTTTATTTTTTAAGGGAGCTTTATTAAAAGATCCCAAAGGAATTCTGGTACAACAAACAGAAAATGTGCAAGCTGCACGGCAGATTCGCTTTGCCAGTGTCCAGCAGATCGAAAAAATGAAGAACACATTGAAAACATATATTCGTGAAGCAATTGATGTTGAGAAGTCCGGTTTAAGTGTTGAATTTAAAAAGACTGACGAATTTGCTGTTCCTGAAGAGTTTCAACGGCAACTCGATGAAACCCCGGGCTTGAAAGATGCATTTGAGGCATTAACACCTGGTCGCCAACGAGGCTATTTGCTTCATTTCTCATCCGCTAAACAATCTAAAACCCGGGAAACGAGAATTGAAAAATGTATTCCAATGATTTTTGATGGATTGGGGTTGAATGATTAATGCTACTTTCTGTAGTTAGGGGAATTGTTATATCAATTGCGAGAATAAATTATGAACAAAGGCTATTGGCTTGTAAGAGCAGATATTACTGACTTCGAGAAGTTCAAAGAGTACGCAAACAGAACACCTGCTGTGATAGGAAAATTTGGTGGAAAGTTTTTGGCTCGTGCAGGAGCCTATGAAGTGGTAGAGGGAAATTCCCGTACCAGAAATTCTATTATAGAGTTTCCGTCTTACGACTCGGCCCTTGCATGCTGGAATTCAGCTGAGTACCAGCACACAAAAACCTACCGCATTGGCGGGGCGGAATTGGATGTAGTCATTGTTGAAGGTTGCGATTAAGTTTTCTTCTCATACTAAAAAAGAGGACTGTAAGGAATGGCAATACATTCAGGATCATGCGTATGTGGCAGTATTAAATTAAGATAGCAGGGACTTCGAGCAATTTTCTTGTGGTCATAGATTTCTCCGGTAAATTAATTGCCGATGTTACAACGAGCCATGTTTTACCCGTTTGAACAAATTTCTATATTCATTGCTATCACGCTGTCCGCCATTCGGCAGGTAATGCTTCCGCAAGATAATCCATAAACGCGCGTACCTTGGGCGTTAATTGGTGGCGGTCGCGCACGCAAGCGTAAAGGTCCAGCGGTTCAACTTCTGTGCGAAATCCTGCGCATTCGCGTGTAGAAAATAATTCTATTAATTCACCGCGCCGTAAATATTCATTGGCAACAAATGCTGCCAAACGCGTAACGCCTCCGCCAGCAACGGCTAGGCGTGCGAGCACATCGATATCGTCGCTGATAATTGCTACGCGCACTTCTGCATCAAAACGCAAACCGTTTTCGACAAATCCCCAGCGCAAGAATCGCCCGTCGGCCGCCAAGCGAAACACCAGGCAATCGTGCTCTCGTAAATCGGCGGGAGTTGATGGGCGTCCGGCGCGCGCTATGTAAGCGGGCGATGCACAAAAAATCGTGGGCACTGTGGCAATCTTGCGCGCAACCATGCCTTCATCCAATTGCTGCTTGATACGAATACTCACATCAACGGATTCCTGAATGTGGTCAACGCGGCGGTCGGTTGAGGTCAACTCCAATTCCAGACGCGGGTAACGTTGGTTAAACGCGGGAACGAGCGGTGCTAATACATGGCGACTGAACGCAGCGGTGGAGGCAATGCACAAGCGGCCTTGTAGTTCCTGATGCACATCTGTCACTGCTGCGCGCGCTAGTTCCAGCTCCTGAATGAGCAACGCTACCTTGTCATAGTAAACTCGACCTGCATCGGTCATCGCCAGGCTGCGTGTGGTGCGAGTCAGCAAGCGTACACCCAGGTAAGACTCCAATCGGGCGATATTCTGGCTCGTGGCCGCGGCACTGATACCCAGCCGTCGGGCCGCCGCCGCGATGCTACCGCCTTCCACCGCCTTCACAAAACTCTCTATTCCGCGCAATGTATCCATTGAATTAACTTCCGAATGCTCTTATCGATTGCCAAGTTTTACTTAATACAGCAAAAGCGTCCACTTATCTACTGTGAGCAGGATAAGCACCGTAGAGTGCAACTTACCGGTGGATGTCTGCCGTTAACCGTCGAAATCGTTCTGAGGAGTTGGAAATGCAAGAAGCTACTATTAAAGCCGGTAGTAGAAAATTACCCGCGAAATACACACCGATTGTGTTTGCGTTTTATATGTCGATGATCATGGCGTTTTTGATGTCGTTGATCATTGTGGCCGCTAATAGTGGGATTACGGACCATTATTTAAATCAGGTTGTACATGCTTATCGCATCGCTATGCCCGCTGCATTCTTCTGTATTTTGGTGGTACGGCCAGTAGTGATGTTGATGGTGAAACACACGATCAGAAGTTAGCTTTGCAGTAGGGGAATCGCCACTTCCATCTTGATGAGCTGGGCGAATATATACACTTGTATAATAAAGTGGAAACTACTGACATTGAAAAACGAACACTTGGTTGTTATTTCATGCAGTGCATAAACGGCTATATTGAAATGCATGATCTGAACACCCATTGCAAACCACCGCATTTAATTCAATGTTCGCTGATCCTCAAATACATTCATCTGAAATTAACCATTGGTCTAACAGTTGTGGCCAGGATAAAGAGCAGGAATGCTCTACTGAAAAATTTTTATTGGATTGGCAAAAAAATAATTTATTATCATGAAGTTAATTTATTCCCGGAGTCTGCTATGCGCCCACTTCGCTATTCCATCAACATCACCCTGGACGGCTGCTGCGATCATAATGCATGTGCTACCGACGAAGAGTTGCATCGCCACGCAACTGAAAATATCAAGCGTGCTGACGCGCTGCTGTTTGGTCGTGTGATTTATGAAATGATGGAAGGCGCGTTTCGGTTGCCAGCACAAACCGGAGTAATACCCGATTGGATGAAGCCGTGGATGGTACCTTTCGCACATACAATTAATGCAACAAAAAAATATGTTGTTTCAAATACCCTTGAGCAAGTCGATTGGAATGCAGAATTGTTGCGTGGCAATTTGGCTAACGCCGTACAACAACTCAAACAACAACCGGGCAAAGGGATTTTTACTGGTGGTGTGACACTTCCGCTCGCATTGGCAGAGTTAGGGTTGATTGATGAATATGAGTTCATAGTACATCCCCGTGTGGCAGGGTATGGCCCGACACTGCTTGCCGGGTTACCAACGTTGGTGGATTTAAAACTGGTAGATCGCTTGGAGTTTTCCTCGGGGGCGGTGGCGATGCGGTATGAGCCGAGAAGATAACATTACTCAGGCTGGGTTCGTAAAACCTAATCCATTTTTCTCCTGCACTAACTTTTTCGATATATGTAGCGATCCAGCTAATCAAATGCATAATATTTTTAATTTCCCTGTGCGTTAATTTCACTTTTTTTGAGTTATGTTAAGCAATAATTCCAATAAATACTTCTGATACTAGAACCGATAAAATCTGATCTTCTCCTTTCTCTATTACCTCACCAAGCACATGTAAAAGTGAACTACCTCCCAATTGGGGGGTGTTCTGATGCAGGTTTTGTTTAAATATATAAATAAGTTGTGCGAGCGCCATAAACATCTAACTTTGTTGGGTTTGGCCGCGGACCCATGTTTCAAATAAAGCCAGACATGGCGTAAGGATAATCTGTTGACGTAATTCCATAAAATTTTTACGGAGCTTACATGGAGCAGCCAGCACATATTTTACAGCGTAAATATTTAACATACATCGCTGTGTTTAACGGAGCGCGTGCTTATGTTAATTCGACTGTTATTTTATTTTTAGTCGATGTTGCCAAATTGCCTATTGCGGCTACTGCGTTATTACTCGCGGTAGATCTTATTGCAACATTTTTTGCGGAGATTCCGACCGGCTTATACGCAGATAAAATTGGCCGTCACAGAAGTTTTGTATATGGCTGCGGCTTTACATGTTTTGGATTTATCGTTTTTGCAAGTTTACCCTGGTGGGCAAACGTTGATTCCTCGATGAATGCTCTCATAATCCTGGCTGCAATCGCTGAGGCTATTGCCTCGATTGGATTTGCCTTTCAGTCCGGCTCTCTGGATGCCTGGGTTGTAACGCACCTCCGCGCCAGGGGAGATTCCTCAAAGGCACTCATTACTTTGGCTCATGGGCAGACAACAAAAAACATTGCCTATATGTTGGCAGGGATTGCCGGCATCGCGCATTACTATCTGGTTGGTCCTGATCAACAATTACTTTCTACTTTTTCAGTGGCGGCAATGCTGATCCTCGGGCTTACACTATTTGCACTTCACCAGGAAAAAATTGAACAGCCATTACAATTGCCAAGCTCGCAACTACGCTCCCATTCCAACGCAATTGGTATCAGCGGCACAATCACAATTTTTAAAGAAGCGTGGGCCGAATTGATAAATAAAAAGAAGCTTTTGCTACTTATCCTGGCAGGGGCTACTTGTTACACACTCGTACAGTTAATTGCTTTTTATTGGCCATATTTATTAGTTAAGGAAATGCTGTCTTCTACATCCTTAGGAACCTTGGGGCTAATAATATCCTGGTTGGTGGCTTATGGATTTCGTGCGCTGGGTAATTACGCAACCAGGTTTGTTACCTCACGTCCATTGCTACTGACAAGATCATTGATTTTATCCGTTGTCATCGGCTCCGTCGTAACGGTTTTATTGTGTTTGTTAACCGGTACATACAATCCCAATGAAACAGGAATTGTAATGATGGTGTTTGCCACGCTGCTTTACGGATTGGTTCGTTTGACTGATGGTTTTGCTGATCCCATCCGCCAATGGTTCATTTCTGAATCTGCCGATTCCGAGCGTTTAGCGACAATGTTTTCTATTGCCAGTTTTTTTGCGCTTGGTGTATCGGCTGTCATTGCAATTGCAGTTGCGCAGTTGCTTGATCAAGGTGTTACTGTTTCCACAATTTTAATAACAGCAGCAGTGTTTCAATTATGTTCTGTCCCGTTGTATTTCTATGCAACTAAACATTAGGAGATTGCCATGAACGACGAAGATCTTCGATCCCTTCTTCAACAAGTGCCTTATGAGTCACTTCGTGCGTATCTTGAAACCAATAGTGTTCCGTTACCAGCGGATTCAAATAAAGATAAGCTTATTGATTTTATGTTAACAACGCCGGAATTCAAAAAGGACGCACGTGCAGCTGCATTGATTGAGCTTACTGCCGCAACACGTTTGTTTACAAAAGATCTGAAAAATAGCGCTGAGAAACTTGTGGGGTTATCCACGGAAGTCGCAAAAGTTCACAGTAGTGCAGAAGGCTTAAAGAATATTTTTATAGTTCTCAGTCTCATCATGGGGATGATAACTATGTTTGGTGGAATGAAACTTACAACCCTTCAAAGCGATGCTGCCAGAGCTCAGGAACAGCTTGAGAGCGGCGAAAAAATTATTGAAGGTTACCGAAGTTTTATGCTGAGCTCGGTATCAAAAAGTGTTTCGTCAACCATGAATCAGGTCAGCTCTCGATGGTTTACGGAAGCTGACGTTCCTGTAGCAGATGAATTATCTATGTACATTAAAAACCTGGAAAACTTGAGAGGAATAGGAGGCACCTCTAGCGATAATACAAATGCGAGGCAAGAGGGAATGCTTATACTGGAGTTTCTCTGCCAACTTGAGCCAATCGCAAGGTCTCCATATTCAGAAGCTGATATTGGTAATAATCAATTTAGAGCTGCTGAAGAAAAGTGGGAGAGTTTGCAACAAGACTGGAATGAAGCATTAAATAACGGGAGTGTTCCCGCAGAGACCGCAAAAACTTATTTGGCTTACATATCAAATATTCGAGGCGTATTTTCCCATGCCAGGTTTAGGGCGGTAGACATTAGACGAGATCCAGAAGGTGCAATGTTGTACATCAGGCAAGCAAAACAATATTTTGAAAATGCCAGGGAGTTTCGTCGTACGTATGCGCCGGCCCTAAGCAACTTAGGCGTTACGTTATTGGATGAACTTGAACTTAAAATGAGAACGCCAGAAAACATTGTCATTAGATCTGAGCTTGATCTTCCTGATGTTGTGCTGAATGAAGCAAAGAATGTACGCCAATTGCCGGTCAAGGTTAGATCGCGTATTTATAATAACCTTGCAATGAGTGCCTTGCTGAAGGCTGTGTTTTTTTCTTCAAATAATGAACTTCAAAATGCTCGCCGACAGCTGCTTAAAGCAGATGAAAATTTGGATATGGCAATGAAAATACCTGAAGCCTCTACAATGGTAATACTTAGCAAGGCTGAAATCTCAGCTTACAGGGCTGTGATAAATAACCAGGCCAATATTGATTCATCTCATGCAATAAACGGGATAAAAAGCTGGATACAAGAGGCTTTGGTGAAAGAATTTCCCTTCGCCAGTGAAGAGGAAACCGTCACTGGTAGCTTGGCTTTCAGTGCGTTCAGGGAAAAATTTCCTGATGAGTCTAATAGTATTTGGGCGCTTGTTTACAGAAGGCATAGCCTTTCGCAAATTAATTCGCCTGAATTCTAAAAAGGCATACCCCGAAAAAATGGCAATTTATTGCTATCTTTGCAGCTAATTACTGTTAGGTGTGTGCCAATTCCGTCAACAAATGTATAGGAGAAAGAAAATGCCAAAAGACTCAGCTATCGTAGAGTGAAAGTGAACAATCGCGCCTTGCCGGATGAGGCGCGATTTTATTAAAATTAAAAAATCCCCTGTTTAACTTGCTGCTCCGCTTGATATTCTGTCCCTAAAATATATTTACGCTAATAATTAGCGCAGCTGTATTCTTTTCATTACTAACCGGGTTATTGTTAAGAAGATGTTAAAACTTGCAGGCCAAATTTTTCAAATTGAATCTAATTATTTCGCCCTTATTTAAGTAGACAGTGCGGGTGGAGTATGATTCGAAATCTACATAAGGGCTCAAATGTGCAAGCCACCTTATTTTTACTGTCAGTTTTACTATATCCGCTGTTATTGCTTAAGGTGTCTATCAATCAGTCAATTACACGCGCAATTCTGTTAATCTGTCACTGTGGTAATTTCATAAGCTCAATAAATTTATCGAACAACACTTTTTTTCTTAATTATTAGAAGTTTTTACATAAGGACTCGTATGCGTAATACTGCTTTTTTTGCTTTAGTCATTGTTACTGGAGTTGGGTTGTTTTTATATTTTAACGCGAAGCAGCCACAAATGGTTTTAAATATTGATAATAGGGAAACGAAGCAATCGGCAAATAAGGTATTCATGGATGTGACAGTATCTTCTCAAAATAACTATTCCTCTGCTGAACAAAAATCGATATCTTCGGCTACTGCCAGTGAGCCAACATTCAATGAACTGGTACGCCCTGAAGAGGCGGCCATCTGGAATGAATGGTGCGAAGACAGAGGTTATGATGTGGATGGGAGTCTCACTCGGAGTTACGATGCTTTAAGTGATGAGGTGTTACTGACCTTGGCTAATCAACATGATCCAAAAGCTCACCTTGTTTTGGCAAATAGAATTATAGCTGCACAATCTGGATTGAATGTTTCCCATGAGGCCTTAACAAAAGCGGAAGGACATTTGTATGCAGCTTCCGTTCTGGGGTATACATCTACATTGGCTACATTAAGTGAACTCCGCCTTCGTGTTGCATTTAAAAACCCTAAGCAAAAAAATGTTATTCTGGCGGATGCCTATAAATTTTTATATGTTGGTGTCAAGCGCGGCGATCCAAATTCTATAACGAGTTTGGAAGTGTTAAATAAGACCAATCCGATCTCTGACCAGGAAGCCACTATGATAATGGCAAATGCCGATGTGGTTTATGATGAGCTATCCGAACAAAGAAAATTACTTGGGTTGCCGTCTTTTGATAATAGCGTGCCCATCGAAGTTCAAGCTATAGTCAAGCGGGTACAACAAATGAGCTTTAATAACGAGCTTATGAAGTAATAAATATTTCGTTCATGCATCTCAACAAGTGGGTTGCATTATTCTAATCAAGATGCGGGATGGCTCATCTAGTTTGAACCAGCATCGCCCCCTCAAGCA
The DNA here is from genome assembly GCA_003056245.1 of Cellvibrio sp. 79. GTDB lineage: Bacteria > Pseudomonadota > Gammaproteobacteria > Pseudomonadales > Cellvibrionaceae > Cellvibrio. The sequence goes on from MVDH01000001.1 coordinate 292,257, forward strand.
AAAAAGCATAACTGTACGGGAGGGGAAAATTCTCATCGCATCCTGGGTCAGCTTTGTGAGTCGGTGTAAAAAATTACAGTCACGCGATTTACCGCAACATGACCATTTCTGTAGCAAAATTCCAACTGCAACCCATTTTAATATTCCCGTCTTTCTTAAATGAAAGTTGGTAATTTTAATAAGCCAGAAACCCAGCTTTAATAATTATTTGTTAAATTCCAGAAAAATTATCAAGCGAATGTAATAATTTCTACTAAAGTTGACAGCGCCGCCATTTAATTCCTTTTGCTGGCATTTAAATCTTCTCTGCCAGTTTTGTACATCACTGGATAACAAAATAATGGAGCTAACTCATCAATTCATAAGTTTTTTATCAATAAAAAGACTCAAATATGAAATGGTTATTTTTTTGGGTGCGCGTTGGCAAATGCGGCATCGAAAAATAATTGTGATCGAGCCAATAGAGAATAACGGTACGTTGAATTTTTATCTTTCCAGAAATGATGAAATAAATTTTCTGCAGCGATAAAGAATTAAGGAGTTGTACCCTGATAAAGCATGGCTGACTTTATTGCTCTGCATATTTGTAGGCGGGGGATGCAAGGATAAGGGCCACACTATTAATTTAAATAAGGAGTATGCAATGAAATTTCGATTATTTTTATCCTGCGTTGCCGGTTTGTTAGGTTCGTTGGCTATTTCTGCGCAAGCAAATACCCAACTTGCTCACGTGACTAACAATGTAGTGGATTCCGGTTCATGCACCATTGCCAGTGTGAGCGCTGGTAATGGTTGGACGAGTTTCCAATTGACCTGTGGTGCTGATGTAGTTTATGTCAGTCACAGTATGGGCAACGGGTCATCTTGCTCAACCTACGTTTCTTCCGGTTATTCCATTAGCGGCGGCTGCTCTAGTCCTTCATACAATAGTTACACATTATTTAAAAACCCTCCGCCAAAAAAGGAGGTATGGATCTGGCTCACTGACGTTACCAATACCATGACCGCAACTCCAGGCTCTGGTTGCTCGGTTCAGTCAGCAGGTGGTACCGGCGGCCCTGGGGTTACTTACGTCGGCTACCGTGTTGTGTGCGGTAGTACGGTACTTCCTGTGACGCTTACTTATAACTACCAGCAAGGATATTGCAGCGTAAATACTGCGCCGCCCGGCTATCTATACGCCGGGGGTTGTAATTCTTACTCCGTTTATAAAGTTGAATATCAATAAGAAATAAAAACAGGGCGATGATTCGCCCTGTTTCAGATTGCTGATAATAGCTGCTTTATTTTTCCTGATAATTTCCTACATCAACCCTGTGTTTTAAGATGTAAATCAATCCTGTCAATCACACGCGCAACATCATTCATCGCCCACAGCGGTAATTTCACGCGTTCATTCACTTCAGCAAATAATTTTTTCACTAAATGCGTCTGGACATACAGTTGGTAAATCGCATATTCATCCGTTACGACTGGCAATTGTTTGCAGAGAACAGTGATTGCTTCGCCGGTAGGTGAATGAATTTGGCGGCGGTTTTTTTGTAAAAATCGTATTGGATTTGATCGAGTTTAACAATGCAGAGAGCAGGTGATGCGGGAGGTGAGGTGACATTATTCATAATAAAATCTCATACAGGTTTTGTTTAAACCACTACCACAAGGTGAGATTTATAGGGGCGGCCTATCTATTCTCCCTATAATCCATGCGTTTATGTTTGATAATTTCATAGGCAACCAGCGTGCTCATAATGTAAAAAATAAAACCAGATAAGTTGTTAATTCAAAGTTATAAAGTTAGGATGCGCCGACCCTAGTCATGGAAGTGTTCAGCTGCAAACCCTTTTCCCATTTGACTATTTTTTACTAATAAAAAATGGTCAGGCTGAGCGGAATTGAATCGCAATATTAATTTACCTTAACCTGAAAAATTCAAATTCAAATTCAAATTCAAATTGACTCAGAATTTACCGGTTAATTGGAATTATGTAGTTTCCTAAATTTTTTGGCGTAAGCTCCCTAGGAAAAAAAATTTCAGAGTGCGACAATGTGGATTGTAACGTCAATCTAAATTGATTATTACGACGCCCTTTAATAAACACACCATCTCTACAAAAGCCTTTAATCCCCAAGCGGTATTTATATATGGAAGTTAATCATTTTAAAAAAGTCTTTACACCTTCATTTATCCAAATCCTAATTTTTTTATCTGCTGTATCTTTTTTTACTGGTAATGCATATTCCCAAACTATGAATTTGGTAGTTACGGGTTCCAATACATTTCAAATCCAAATTTCCAACGTTTATAGCTGGAACGTAGATGAAAATGTTAACGGTACATGGGTTTCTAATGTTCTCCAGGGCGGAGCAAGCGGAACGTCAGGTACCACGTTTACACGAAAAGGTGGTACCTATATTTTTCGCCTGCGAAATTGTTACCCAACGACGAATGGATGCAGCACTTCCAACTCAAAAAGCGTCGCGTTGTCAGGGAGCGCTCCTGCCACTCCTTCTATCTCGGCATTGAGTAGCTATACAGCAATTACATTGAGCTGGTCGCAACCAACAGGCACCAGCTCTTTTGTATTTACTAAAAACGGAGCTCAGATTGGGGTGAGTGGCACATCCTACAGTGACACCGCAGTAGTAGGCGGAGTGAACTATTCCTATAGTGTGAAAGGCTGCAATACCTACGGTGACTGTTCAGCGGTTGCTAGCACTTCAGCTGCACTTGCAGTAAATCCTGCTACTCAATCTAAAACCGTGACTTATGCCTATGATGAGCTTGGCCGCCTTACATTTATGGCAGACCCGGTTAACGGGAATCGAGACTACGATTACGACAAGGCGGGCAATCGCCTTTCTGTTGCAACGAGTACCGTCAACGATGCAGCTACTGAACCTGCGGTCGTATACCTACCCGCACCGACAGGCCTATCCAAATCGTTAATCGCAAACTGCGCGTGGAGAGCCACTTGGAGTGCGGTAGCTGGAGCAGCTAAATATCTTTTTAGAGATACCACTGGGAATAGCCAGTACGTGGCTACTACTTCTATTGACATCGGTTGCCCGTCAAATAATTCGTCTGCCAATATGCCAGGCAGTGTACAAGCCTGTGACGTAAATAATATTTGTGGAACCAAAGCATATTTTTAATAAATAGGGATTAATAAATGAAAAAAATATTATTGTTACTCATGGGTTTTTCCTATTCCGCGTTTGCACTTCAGGACAACCCGATTGCTCCGCCCAAGGTCACACTCGTTGATAAGTTCGGGGTGAATTTGCAAACTGGCCAACTCGCACGAAGTCTTAACACGATTTCCATTGGTGGAAAACTTGGTTTAAGTCATCACGTGCAGCTTTACACCGATTTAGGGCCACAAGAGGCTGCCTACGGATTTATCGATGGATTTGCCGGTAAGCTCAGGCCAACAAGTATCTCTCAAAAATTAATTTATATCGCGCATAACGCAAATGGTGATCCCATGTTTTTTCGAGAGCCGGGTGGCCCCGAATATGATCACACTAAAAGGGTAATTGTAATGCGTGCCTATGGACCCGCAGGCAGCCAGGACTTTTTAATGTATCAAAATAACGTAGTAGTCCCGGACGCTTCTGCTACTACCGGATATACCTTTAAAGCGGTAGGAGATGCTCGACATACACTGACAGAAAGTGCCGACAAAAGTTACTTTACATGGATCACTCCGGACGGAATAGAATCGAAATATGCGACTAGTGGTATGCGCTTGATAGAAGTCACTTACCCCAATGGTTATAAGATCCGGGTGGGCTATAAAGCGGTATCAACTAATACCGGGTTTATGTTGAAGTATCATTTCAACCCTTCGGTTTTAAGTAGTACTCCCAGTCAGGTTGTCGGCATTAACCTCGCGAACCAATACTGCTCAGCAGACGCCACGAGTTGTACTACCACGGGCTGGCCTGCTGTTTCATTTACCTGGCCTACGGGAACTCCTACTGTGTTTAGGCAATCAGGTCTGCCGTTATCCAGTTATTTAGTAAAAATGACAACTCCAGCCGGAGTAACTGATATCCAGTACCAGCCGCAAAACGTTTGTATAAAATCAGGCGGTAGCGAGGATGCGAATTGCGCTGCTAACCCACCCGGTGGATTAAAATGGTGGTCGCGCTTGCGTAGCATTAAGACCCCCGAAAGCACAGTTCCCAACTATCAATACACCTATGAAAATCTAGGCGATTTTTTTGGCGCTCAGATGTCTACGGATCTTGGCTTCGGTTACGGTTACACCTACTGGAGTCTTGAGTCCACAGCAGGAAAGATCGTTAGTGCAACGTTAAATGGAACGGATTCTACGCATTATTCCGGGCCGTCAGTAAACACAAATAACGCCATAGTCACGAGGGGCGATGGCGAACATATCTGGGTTGAATCATCCCTCTATGACCTTAATGTGATCGAGTCTGTGAGAGATAACAGAAGCGGTACTTATAAATATCATAAAGATTTACGACATTTCGTGGAGTTTTATACTCCTATTAAAGGCCTCGGACCCAAGCAACATTATTACTATAACGGCCCACGGGGTAATTTAAATAAAATCACCGCTGTTGATGCATCCGGCAACGAAACTGTGCTTCAGGAAGTGTTGGAGTTTGCCTCTAATGGTGCTGCGTGCATTCACCGCAAAACTTGTAACAAACCGACAAGAGTTCAGGACGCGCGTGGCAACGTAACGGAATATTATTATGATCCTGACGGACGTTTTGGAGACCCCATCAAAGTCGTCGCGCCTGCCAACAAGCACGGTGTACGTCCGACGACGGTTTATAACTATGAACCTATGTATGCCTATTACAAAAAAGATAGCGAAGCGGTTACCCAGGATGCTGATCCTGTCTGGACGCTTGCGAGTGAACACACCTGCCGCACAACTGTAGCCACCAGCACCGGCTGTGTTGGTGGTGATATCGATATGGTTAAAACCTTGTATTACTACGGGCCGCAAAATGCCGCGCAACCGAATAATTTATTGCTGCGCGGAAAAAGTATTACTGGTGAAGGAAATTCTTCGAGCCTGGAAACCCGCATATGGTGTTACGAGTACGACAAATACGGCAAATTGATTGGTGAAACCGCGCCCAAGGGCAATTCCAATCTGCAAAGTTGCCAATAAGGAGATGACCATGAAAAACTCAGGAATGAATAATAATTTATCCGCGTTTTTTACAATTATTTTATCGATGACCCTATTTTTCAGCGGGCTTGTGCAGGCTGTGCAATACGAGGCCCAGCATAAAACTGCGTATCGCTATTCAGTAATGGGATTGCAGCTCGGTGTAATCCAGCCGGATGCAGATAATGATAATCGTAATTTCATCGCACAGCGTTTTATTTATGGCGATTCATCCCGTCCCTTGCTGGTTACGCAAATTGAATCGGGGAATTTGGTTTATTGGCAGGACGACACTATAGCTCCCGACCAATGGACGAATTTTACTGTATTCACCACGCGCGGTTTTGAATACGACACTTATGGTCGCAAAACCAAAGAGTGGATAAAAGGTGCGAATAGCGCTATCGAAATGTTGTCCCAATACACGTACAACGCCAAAGGGTTGGTTCAATGTAAAGCTCGTCGCATGAATAAAGCGGCTTACAGTTCATTGCCAACCGATGCGTGTTCACAAAGCACACTCGGTGCTGAAGGGCCGGACAGGATTACTCGCTATACCTATAACGATTTGGACCAGGTGCTAACAGAAGAGCGAGCGGTGGGGGCTTCACTCGCACAAACGTATGTAACCAACACGTACCAGGGCCTTTTACTCCAAACCCAAACGGATGCTAACGGCAATAAAACCGAACTGAAATACGATGAGATGGATCGTTTGACTCATCGCTATTATCCTTCCCCAACGGCGATTGGTACGGTGAGCACCACGGATTACAACCAGTACGGTTATGATGCGAATAACAACATTACGATGGAGCGTAAACGCAATGGCGCTGTGATTAATTTTCAGTACGATAAAAACAATCGCATGATTTTGAAGGATTATGTTGATAACACGCAAACCGCAGATATTTATTATAACTATGATTTGCGCGGCATCACTTTGCATTCCCGTTTTGGTAGCGATACCGGTGAAGGAATCATTAATAAACCTAATGGTTTTGGCAATATTGTTCAAACTGATTCCACGATGGGTGGTGTCACCCGAACGTTGCGCTACACCTTCGACCTCCACAGCAATCGCACCCGAATTACTCATCCTGATAATGTTTATTTTGGTTACAGCTTTGATGGAATCAATCGGGTTAATAAGGCAACAGAGAATGCCAGCGATTTGATTACCTTGACTTATCGTCCCAACGGCAAGCGCCACACTATTTCCAGGGCAGGTAGTGGTACAACAATATATACGTTTGATGATGTATCACGCCTTTCAAGTCTCCAGCAGGACTTCCGCGATACCACTAATGACGTAACCAACAGCTTTTTGTACAACCCTGCGAATCAGGTCACATCGCTAACGATTAGTAATAGCCTGTTCCACTATCAAGGTAACAACAACCGATCAGGTGCCTACACTCCCAATGGATTAAACCAGTACACCACTATCGGTGGTCAGCCCATTGCGTATGACACTAATGGCAACCTCACTAACGATGGTTCAACCATCTACAGTTACGATACGGAAAATCGTCTCGTTTCCACGTCCGGAAGTGCGGCATCCAGCTTCAAGTATGATCCCCTTGGTCGTTTGCATGAGGT
>MVDH01000001.1:299027-615668 GCA_003056245.1 Cellvibrio sp. 79
TCATAACCAGGGATTATCTCCGGTGATGGCAGAGCGACTGCATGTAAGTAGCTCTTAAATTGTGGCCAAATTTACTTGACCACTACAACTTATAGAGGCTGGTGAAACCATATTCAGTGTCTATCAGGAAAGGGTAAGCCAAATTGTTTTTCAAGCGTGAGATAATGAAAAATCATTCGTGTGTATTTTAAAAAAAACGAAAATCAAACGGAGTTTAAAGTGAGTTACTTTCCTGTTGCAAAGCTATACTTTTCGAATTTTTAAACACATAGCAAATTGTATCAACTCGCTCACTTCGTGCGCTGGACAATATTAAATTCGCGGCTTTGTGGTTTTGCTGCGCAAAGTATTCCAAAAAACTACAACTTAAAAACTGCCGCTTAGCTCGGCTTTAGTCATAAAGGTGTAAATGCATGCACACAAGTAAAACTATAATTCTATTAACAATGTTTTTTTCTGCATTATCATCTGCTGAGTGTCTGAAAGATGGACAAGATGTTACATTTATGGGAACAATTTCACGCGAAACATTTCCCGGACCACCAAATTATGAAAGCATTGATGATGGAGATGCTCCAGAAACATATTGGGTATTAACCATCAGTACACCACAATGTGTTACTGCTGAATCTATGGAAAGTGACACTCGTTATGAGGTGGCAAAATCAACAACGCGTTTTCAGCTCGCATTTGAAGATGCCAATATTTACAAGTCACAAAAAAATCTTGTGGAGAATAGCGCAGTAGTGGAAGGTCAGTTATTTGCTGGTCATTCCGGACACCACCACACAAAAGTATTAATTTCAGTTAAAAGTATAAAACCAGTAATTCAGTAGGCTAACAAAACAATCCAACGAAGGGTGAACCTCCCCCGATTTAATGGACACTTTTCCTAACAAGAAGGTGTCACTATGCCAAGGTACAAAAACCCACGCAAGACGTGGGCTTACTCAACCGAATTCAAAATTCGGGCAGTCAAACTCAGTAGCGATCCTGATTACAAAATTAGTGATGTAGCTGAAGGACTCGGAATACATCCATTCATGTTGTCTCGCTGGAGAAAGGAATATCAGGATGGTATTTTGCACGGAGATGGCAAGTTGAGAATAGGTATGGCTAAAAAGAAAAAATCACCCCCTCGTAAAATGACCGAACTCGCAGCATTAAAGAAGAAGGTGGCTCGTCTTGAGCAGGAGAACGATCTTCTAAAAAAGTGGCAACAGTATCTGGCGGAAGTACATCAGAACGATTTGGGTTCATCCACAGATACAAAGGCATCTTCGGAGTAAGTGCCCTGTGTGAATGGTTATGCGTGTCGCGCAGTGGTTATTATGCTTGGAGTGACCGGGCTATCTCAGCGAGATTCATAGAAGATCAGGAGCTGAGGAAGCTGATTCAAAAAATATACACAGAAAGTGATGGGCGCTATGGAAGCCCGCGCGTTCAAAAAGCACTGGAAAAGCAAGGATATAGTGTTGGCAAAAAACGTGTAGAACGGCTTATGCGCGAGGAGGGACTTGTGGCAAGGGTGTGCAAGGTGACTCGTCGTCATGTTGGAGCTACGCGCTTCTACACAAAAGGTGAGAATAAGCTGCTTGATGTTAAACACGTTGAAGTACTGAATACAGTATGGGTCACCGATGTAACGTTTATCCGTTATAAAGGACAGTGGCAATATCTGGCGACGGTGATGGATAGGTGTTCTCGCCGGATTATTGGTTGGTCGTTAGCTGCAAGACGGAACATGAGTCTTACCGTGAACGCATTAAAATATGCATTGCGAGCTCGAGGTTATCCTTCGCGCGTTATTGTTCACTCAGATAGAGGTGTGGAATTTATCGGGCAGGAATTCCAGGCTGTGCTTAAGAGGTATGGTCTGGAGCATAGCGTAAATCGTGTTGGTTGCTGTACTGACAACGCACATATGGAATCGTTTTACCACACGTTAAAAACAGAATTACTTCGTGGAAGTTTGTTTGGAAGTTTGAAGGAATTGCGTTCGAGTATCGGACAGTATATAAACCATTTTTACAATACGGTCCGGTTGCATTCGGGCATTAATTACCAAAGTCCCGTTGAATATGAAGAGCGTTTAGCGTGTAACTAAGTGTGTCTATTTTATCGGGGGAAGATCAGGGCTTAACGGGCATGGCGCGTTATATTAGGAGAAGGCATGTGCAACGCTAGTAATCATCCACTGGGCTGTACTTGCGGTTTTGGTGAAAGTGGTGGAATTAAATTTCGATCTAAAGCGCAGATAGTATTTCCATTCAATACGGATCAGCGCATTTCGCATTCCAATATAGTATCTCACGCGCCCAATGCTACTTGTCCAGTGTGTAAAGAACCAGTTTTCTTCTATAAAAATGAGCATGGCAGCGCGGTCTTTTTCGATGAGCTTGGTCCGCCTTGGCCAAAACATCCTTGTACTGACAGCAAGGTGTTGGTGCCATTTACAATGAAACAAGGAAAACCCAAAAAATCAAGCGCTAAAGCTCAAGGCTGGTTTGCAGTCGAGTTGATAAATGCCTCTAGAATAAAAGGCAATACCTATGAGTTTCAATGTAAATTGGAAAATGGAAGCGTTATTAAATTATTTGTCCCTTCGGAAGAGGTAGAACAAAAAGCGAATTTAAAAATTTTATCTGAAGATGCAATTTGCTTCCTAAGAGAAAATGGCGACGGTTTCTACTCAATATCTTTACTGTCAGATGACCTTAAAATTCTGAACAGCGGAGGTAAAACATCTAACTATTATAAAAAGCTATAAATAAAATGAGTATTACGTATAAATTCCCTGAAGAAATTGAGTTCGCGAAATACTATGCAGAAAAATTGAACGATCAAGTAACGCTCTCAATTTTAGATACTGGTGAGGTTAAAGATTCTACAGAAGCTAAACATCTGAGCCTATTCTTCTGGAATCTGGTGAATAAATCTGTCGAGGATCAAAATAACAAAATACTTTTACCTTGGCCTGAAGGTGGTGAGTTCTGGAGTGAGAAGCTAATGTATTCAATTTCAGGGTATTTGGAGAGAGCTGGTTTTGAAAATGAATGGGAAGAAATTTCAGATCAGTAAGACTGATGATTTTGGAAATTACGGACGGAATAATTATGAACATGCCGCCAAAAATAATTGAGGGAGCTGAAGTTATAGAGTGGGCATGGTCAGGAGAGGCGCCGTTTGGTGTGGTTCGTTGTGAGTCTGGAGTCGCTGCTACGGAGATATATGGCCTCGCAATTTGTCGTTATCCGCAAAGTGGAAAAATCTACCGTTTCAGTTGTGACGCTGAATGGCGCGTTGAGCAAGACTCTGATTGTCAATCAGTAGAAGAAGCAAAAAGTAATTTGCCTTTACAATACAAAGAAGTAGAAGCAATTTGGCATAAATGGGAATGATTGATTTAGATTGTTAGCATAATCAGGCAATCAAACTAATGGCTTTTAAGTTTTTTATAATTGCTGCAACTAACTTTATCGGAAACTGAGCAAGCAACTTATGAAGTTGAAAGAAAGTTTTATTGTGCCATCTTACTGGATATTATTTATTTTTATTCCTTTGATGGTGGTAGGTTTGGTGGTTATACATTTTCAATATCCAAAATGGATTTTAGCTCTGGCTATAATTTTTATTTTTTGTTGCGGCGAACACGGAATTAGAAAATGGACCGCATTATTCACCGAAGTTACCAAATCCAAAGAGAGAGAATAGTTTGGTCGTTATCGTGGCGTGTAGGTTGGATAGTCATGCCCAACAATCCCATTCAATAAAAAATCATTCCAAAAAAATCCAGAGCCAGATTTAGTATGAATAAATTAATATCAGTAATAATTATATTGGCTGCATCCACAGTAAATGCGAAAGAAGCAGAGAAAAATAATTTGATAAAGGTTCCGATTAGACCAGAATGCAAATCAATATTTTATCCTCCTGATATGGATGGTAAGTCTCGTAAGTGGCCTGATTATGCTTTATGGGATCCATCTGCCGCAAAACCTTCTGCATTTAAAGATCCGCGTACACAAAATACATTTTATGTTGAAAGTGATGGACGACATCTAGCAGCAATTAATTCAAAAGGAAAGCTTTTATGGGTGCGTAATCCGTTTGAAGAAAGCGAGGTGCAGTGTGAGTACCGTTCACCTCACCCGGTTATTACAGAAATTAAAATTTTTGAAAATCCAGAGTCACTCAAGTTTTCTGAAGATGGCCCCAAGCTGAACCTTAAACACAAATTCATAATGATTTACTTTGATTCATCTCAATTTGGGATTGTTGATCAGGAAAATGGCGATTATGTTTGGTTGGGGCAAAACTGAGTGTATAGGTTTGGTTGTCTCTCCCGATAATACTGTTCAATTGCCAAAATGTTGGGCATTGCTGCCCAACATTGCTTACAAGTAACCCTTAATTTACGTTGCACATAAATGAAAACTGATGAATACCTGAAAGCGGCTGCAAATCTCGGAATAAAGGCCCATGGATATTTTGTATCTGATCGAACTAGAGAGATTCAGAAGGATCTGCTGCATGCTTCTATTATTGGATTGGGCGGAGCGTTAGGCTTATGGGGGCTTGGATCATTAGCCAGTTTTAATCTTCCAGATTTGATCGATAAGTCAAAATTGATTCCGATTTTTTTGTTCCTATTTGTAGGCTATCAGTTATTACTGTATATATTTTCATTTTGGATTGATTGCAAAAAATATGGATATGATAAAGCAATGATATATCAAGAGGCTAAGGTTCTAGGTGATGATGCTATGGCACATTTCATCACGCTTCACACGCTAGCTAATGAGTTATTTGAGCTTGCAGATGGGCATCGAAAATTCTTGGAGCAGCATGGAATTGAGTCTGATGACTCGGTTTTCAGAGAGAGATGCGAAGAACTGAAAAGTCTGGCAAAAAATGAAACTGAGTTAGGGAAAGCAAAAAATAAAGTGCTTAAAGATATCGCATTTGGATCAAGCAGGTTATGGAAGCTAACACTATTATTTGAATTTATAGTGCCCGTGATCATAAGCAGCTTTGCTCTTGTATTGATCTATATTTTTTTGGTTCGTGATTGATTTATATATAACAATGAAAATCAACATATAAATCAACTCTAGATTGGAGCCCAAACCGACTCCCTCTCCACAATCAAATAATCCAAAACCCGATTATTCTTCACCTTAATATCCAACAACGTATCCGCCTTGATTTTTTCAATCAACAAATCCATCGCCGCAATCGCCATATTTTTAATGGGTTGTTGCACCGTCGTGAGTTGGGGCCAGATGGTGGTGGCGATGTTAGTGTCGTCGAAGCCGACTACGGCAAGTTGTTGGGGGATTCCGATGTGTTTGCGGTGGGCGACGGCAGCGGCCATGTCGTCGTTGCTGGCGAAGATGGCGGTGTTGCATTAATTTTTCAGCGGCGATCATGCCGGATGAAAAACTGAAATTACCTTCGGCGATAAAATTTTCATTGAAGGCGAGTTTATGTTTTTTATCGCGTCGCAATAACCGTTGAAACGTACATCGCTCACGCCTTGATGTGCATCGCCTTTGATAAAGCCGATATGTTTGTGGCCGCGCTGGATTAATAATTCGGTCATTTCAAAGGTTGCGCGGTAATCGTCGATGGTGACGTAAGAGGAGCGATCCAATTCAAAACCGGGACCTACACGCACGTAACGCAAACCCACTTTATCCAATGCATTTAATAGTGAGAGGTCATCGCACAGTGGTGGCGGAATAATTACGCCGTCAAGGTCGTAGCGATTGGTGAGGTGTTTGGGAGCTATGCACCAAGGGGCGAAATCCCTGCATTTCGTGCTAGTATGCGCCCACTTTAACCATCGCCGGGGCTTGTGATCATGCATTGTCCGTTTTGTAGCGCGGAAGATACCAAGGTAATTGATTCACGTTTGGTGGCAGAGGGCGACCAGGTTCGCCGTCGCCGTGAGTGTTTATCCTGCCATGAACGTTTCACCACCTTTGAAGTGGCTGAACTGGTGATGCCGCGCATCATCAAGCAAAACGGTACGCGCGAGCCCTTCGACGAAAACAAATTACGCGCCGGCTTACTGCGCGCGCTGGAGAAGCGCCCGGTGAGCATCGAGGCGATTGAATCCGCGATCAACCACATCAAACATTTCCTGCAAGCGACCGGCGAACGCGAAGTCAAAGCCTTGCTGGTGGGTGAGAAGGTGATGGAGCAGTTGAAGAAGCTTGATGAAGTGGCTTATGTGCGCTTTGCGTCGGTGTATCGCCGCTTTAAGGATTTGAATGAGTTCCGGCAGGAAATTGACCGGCTCGAACAACAGCCTGAAGACCATCAGTGATCTGATTACCAACAGTCCGGATTTTTATGGCGTTAACTCCCCAGGATTTTGAATTTATGGCCCGCGCTTTCCGTTTGGCGGAGCGCGGTCTGTATACGACTATGCCCAACCCGCGTGTGGGTTGCGTGTTGGTGAAAGATGGAGAAATCATCGGCGAAGGCTGGCATGTTCGCACCGGTGAGCCTCATGCTGAAGTCAATGCACTGATAGCGGCGGGCAACAATGTTCGAGGTGCGACTGTGTATGTCAGCCTCGAACCCTGCAGTCATCACGGTCGCACTGGTCCCTGCTCGCAAGCGTTGGTGGATGCGGGTGTGAGCCGTGTGGTGTTTGCGATGGAAGACCCTAATCCGTTGGTATCCGGGCGCGGTATCGAAATTATGCGCGCCGGTGGAATCCGGGTGGATGGTCCCCTTCTTGAAGATGATGCGCGCGCATTGAATCCCGGTTTTATCAAACGCATGGAGCGCAAATTGCCCTTCGTGCGCTGCAAACTGGCGATGAGCCTGGATGGCCGCACGGCGATGGAATCCGGTGAAAGTAAGTGGATTACCGGCCCGAAAGCGCGTGCCGATGTGCAGCGTTTGCGCGCGCGCTCCTGTGCGATTATTTCCGGCGTGGATTCGGTGTTGCAGGATAATTCCTCCCTAACCGTTCGCACTGAAGAACTCGATTTACCCAACGCGCAAGACGCCGCTGCCAAACAACCTTTGCGTGTAGTTCTGGATTCCCGCTTGAGAATGGCGCGCAATGCCTTGATGTTTAGGCAACACACCCCAATCTTGCTGGTTCACAACGGTACGGCCACCGAAGAGCAATTGGCAGGTTGGCCCGATTTTGTTGAATTGTTGGCATTACCCGCGAAAGATGGCCGCATCGACCTGCAAGCTTTGCTGCGTGAATTGGCGCAGCGTCATTGCAATGAAGTGTTGGTGGAGGCGGGTGCGACCCTCGCTGGCAGTTTTTTGCGGCGCGGGTTGCTCGACGAAATTATTGTTTATATGGCGCCCAAGCTGCTCGGCAGTAACGCTCGTCCGATTTTTGATTTACCGCTGGAAACCATGTCGGCATCGCTGGCATTGAAGATTAAGGACATCCGTGCGGTAGGCCGCGATTGGCGGATTACGGCCAGTCCGGATACTGAGTATTAAATCCTAAATCCCTCCTAGCCTCCCTTTTCCAAGGGAGGGACTTGATTGCACTTCGAATCCAATAACGGAGTGAGAATCAAACTTCCCCCTTTGAAACGGGACGCGTAGTCAAGGGGGACCGAGGGGGATTAAAATTTCTTTTTTTAGGTAGATAGCCCCGTGAACGATCCATACCAATCTCCCGAATCCCAACCGCCACACATGCCGCCACCGGTTGATAACACTGCGTCCTACGGCAAGCGCTTCGCTGCATTTTTGCTGGATAGCGTGTTTATGTTTATCGCCGTAATGTTCTTCCTCCAGTTTTTAGGATTGACCGATGTCGACCCTAATAAAGCGAAAGACGCGCAGGCGATGCAAGCGGAGATGCTGGCCAAATTGGGGGCGTTAACCAACGGGCAAAAAATGTTGTTACAGCTATTCCCTGTCATTGCGTTCTTCCCGTTGCATGGTTATTTGTTAAGCCGCTATGGACAAACATTGGGCAAACGTATTGTGGGGATTGCCATAGTAACTATGGATAATCGCATCCCCCCATTTTTTCAACTGATTACCCAGCGATATCTGCCGCAGTGGCTGGTTGGCTACATCCCGCTATTAGGGGCATTGTTGCGTTTGGCCGATATTTTGGCGATCTTCCGTCCGGATCGCCGTTGCATCCACGATCATCTCGCCAAAACCAAGGTGATTGATTTGAGCATTCCCGTAGTTTATTCACCGGATGCGCCAGTTGCACCCAGCAACACCCTGATCGTTTAAGCGGAGGTTTTATGTTTACCGGCATTATTGAAGCCATCGGTGAAGTGGTCGCGCTGCAACCTAAAAATGGCGATGTGCGCCTGCGTATCAAAACCCATAGCCTGGATTTGGCTGACGTGCGCCTCGGTGATTCCATTGCTACTAACGGTGTTTGCCTGACGGTAGTGGATTTGCCGGGAGATGGTTTTTGGGCTGACGTGTCGCGCGAAACCCTGGATAACACCAGCTTGCCCGATTGGAAAGTTGGCTTGCGCGTTAATCTGGAAAAGGCCCTGACACCGCAAACCCGTTTGGGTGGACATATTGTTTCGGGCCATGTTGATGGTGTTGGAGAAGTGGTTAGCCGCCATCCGGATGCGCGCTCCGAGCGTTTCCGCATCCGTGCGCCTAATGCATTGGCAAAATATATCGCCCACAAAGGCTCAATCACCGTGGATGGGACTAGTCTTACTGTGAACAAAGTGGACGGCGCCGAGTTTGAACTCAATATCGTCCCGCACACGCTCCAAATGACCATTATGGGCAGCTACAAAACCGGTAGCCGTATCAACCTGGAAGTGGATGTACTCGCCCGATACCTCGAGCGATTGATGCTGGGGGAAAAGGCGGCTGAACCGGAAGGGCAAGGCGGCATCACGCTGGAGTTTTTGGCGAAGAATGGGTTTGTTTGATCAGTGAGGGAGTCATGGCATAGTATGCCAATCGATTTGCAGCAAAGGGGCTTTCAGCTATGCCAACGCGAAATGTTGTCCTTACCGAACATCAAACTCACCTGATAGAAGAATTGGTCAATTCCGGCCGTTACCAGAATGCAAGTGAGGTATTACGTGAAGGTTTGCGTCTTGTTGAGCGGCGAGAGCAGGAAGATGAATTGCGCCTTGCGCGGTTGCGTGAGGCAGTTCAATTGGGTGTTGATGATTTTGAAGCTGGCCGTTTTAAATCGTTTGAATCAGCTGAAGCTTTAAGCAAGCATTTGAAACAATTGGCGGATGAGGTGCTTGAGCCTAAATGAAACCAAAGGAATGGGCGTTAGACATCTCGTCAGTGGCGCTAAGGGATTATCAAGAAATTTTAGTCTGGACTCAGTCTCAATTTAGTTCACAACAAGCCAGAATTTATGCCCAAACCATAGCGTCCGCATTGCAGGAATTGCAAGGTGGACCTGATATACCGGGTGTTAAATGGCGGCCTGAATTAGGCAAAAAGATTGCGAGTTTGCATGTTGCTCGCAAAGGATATAAAGGTAGGCACTTTGTTATTTTTAACGTGATTGAAAATAGTGCTGTGATCAGGGTGCTTCGATTATTTCATGACAGTATGGATCTACAACGGCACCAGCTATCTTTCGATACAAAAGATGATTTGGTCGATAAAAAAGACGATGCGGAATGATTTCGCTGTGAGAGTTAACTATGCAATTAAATACCATTGATGAGCTGATTGACGATCTGCGCCAAGGCAAGATGATTGTGCTGATGGACGATGAAGATCGTGAGAATGAAGGCGATCTGATTATGATCGCCGAGCTGGTCCGCCCGGAAGATATCAACTTTATGGCGACCCACGCGCGCGGGCTGATCTGCTTGCCGCTAACGGCGGAGCGCTGCGAATTGCTGGATTTGCCGCTGATGGTGCGCGATAACAAATCCTCCTTCACCACCAATTTCACCGTATCAATTGAAGCGGCGACCGGCGTAACCACCGGGATTTCCGCAGCGGATCGCGCCCGCACCATCCACGCGGCGGTACGCCCGGATGCGAAAGCGACCGACATTGTGCAGCCCGGTCATATTTTCCCGTTGATCTCCCAGCCCGGTGGTGTGTTGAGCCGTGCCGGACATACCGAAGCCGCATGCGATTTGGCGAAATTGTCCGGATTTTCTCCGGCGGGTGTGCTGGTGGAGATCATGAATGAAGATGGCACCATGGCGCGCCGTCAGGATCTGGAAAAATTTGCTGTTAAACATAGCCTGAAAATCGGTACCATTGCCGACCTTATCCATTACCGCACCATCAAGGAAAAAACGGTTGAATGCATCAATACGCGCAAAGTGGAAACACTTTACGGCGAGTTTGAACTGCGGACCTACCGCGATATGGCGCGCGGCGACCTGCATTTTGTGATGGTGAAAGGCGAGATTGATGCCGAACCCACATTGGTGCGCGTCCATGTTATGGATATTGCGCGCGATGTCTTGAGCTTGAAGCGCACGTCGCCTACGGGTGGCAAAAGCTGGACTTACCAGGACGCATTGCGCGCAGTCAGTGAGGCAGGCAAAGGCGTTGTGCTGCTGATTTGCCACGACGAATCTACCGCTGAAGTAGAAAACAGTATTGATTGGTTGCTTTCCGGTAAGCAGATCCAGCGCAGCTCTGAAGTGCTTTACAAGCAGGTGGGTACCGGTTCGCAAATTCTGCGTGATCTTGGCGTGCGTAAAATGCGGGTGATGTCTGCGCCGATGCGTTTTTCTGCATTGTCCGGTTTTGATCTTGAAGTTGTTGAGTACGTGTGTCCGGATGCATCTTGAGTCGTCGGCATCGCACACTAGTTTGATTCTCTTTATTAATGATTTTTTTGGGAAATGCTATGAGCAAAATCCAGGTTATCGAAGGTGATTTTTCCGCATCCGCTGGCAAATACGCGTTGATCGTGAGCCGCTGGAACAGTTTTGTAGTGGAAAGTTTGAAAGACGGCGCGTTGGATACTTTGCGTCGCCACGGTATTAAAGATGAAAACATCACCATCTATTACGCGCCCGGTGCATTTGAATTTCCGTTGACCGCGCAAAAAATTGCAGCGAAAAAAGAATTCGATGCGATCATCGCATTGGGTGCAGTGATTCGCGGCGGTACTCCGCACTTTGATTATGTTGCGGGCGAGTGCACCAAAGGCCTTGCGCAAGTTTCATTGCAATACGGCGTTCCGGTTACTTTCGGCGTATTGACCGTTGATTCAATCGAACAAGCGATTGAACGTTCCGGTACTAAAGCGGGAAATAAAGGTGTTGAAGCTGCATCTACCGCACTGGAGATGGTGTCGCTGTTTGGCAAGATTTAATCTTGGCAGCATCTAATCCCGGTTTCCGGGACTATTGCTTAATTGGATTATTGATTAATTGGATCGTTGATAAGGGATAAAATCAGGAGATTATTTTCATCCGGTTTTGTCCCTTGTTTTTTTACTATTGGATTTGTTGCACGAACCAAATTTGATAGCCGCTCTTTGTTCTTTATCAGGTAATTGTTCATGAGTATTTCATCAGGCCCACAAAAAGGCCACACCGCTGCCACACGCCGCATGGCTCGCCACTACGCAATGCAGGCGCTTTATCAATGGCAAATGGCCGGTTCCGGAATTAATGCGATTGAAGCAGAATTTCGCACCGATAACGACATGAGCAAAGTGGATGTGGAATATTTCCATGAAATTCTCCACGGTGTACCTGAGCATTTGAGCGAACTCGAAGAATTGTTTTCGCCTTATCTGGTAGAGCGTTCCCTGGATGAGCTGGATGCAATTACCCGCGCATTGCTGCGCATGGCGACCTACGAATTTAAATACCGCATTGATGTGCCTTATAAAGTCGTGATCAACGAAGCGGTTGCGTTGGCCAAAAAATTCGGCGCAGAAGACAGCCATAAGTTTATTAACGGGGTGCTTGATAAAACTGCCGCCGTCGTTCGTGCGTTGGAAGTTAACGCCGAGCGCAACCAACGCTAATTCATCCTGTCCAATCAGTCATAAACGTGCCCGGCGAATTCCAGTTAATCCAGCAATTCTTCCAGCGCGAGCAGGCCGAGCAGCCTGCCGAGGGAGTATTGCTGGGTATTGGCGATGATTGCGCGCTGCTGCAAATACCGGAAGGAAAGCAGCTCGCTGTATCCGTTGATACTCTGGTTGCCGGCATACATTTTCCAGCCGATGCTGATGCCGAGCTAATTGCTGAGCGTGCATTGCGCACCAACCTGAGTGATTTGGCTGCAATGGGTGCTGATCCATTGTGGTTTACCCTGGCGCTGACATTGCCGGAAGCCAATGAAGATTGGTTGCGCAGTTTTAGCCGTGGATTATTTGCCTGCGCGCGGGAATATAAAATCGCACTGATTGGTGGTGATACCACATCCGGCCCATTGACGATTACGATCCAGGTTATGGGCGCGGTTACACCGGGTACGGCTATGCGCCGCGATGGTGCCAATATCGGTGATTTTGTTTTAGTAACAAATAATGTGGGTGATGGCGCTGCGGCGCTTGCAATGATTCAGGCGCGAATCAATTGCGATGAAACTTCAACCACTTATTTACAGGAACGGTTTTATCGCCCTACACCGCGGTTATATGAATCAACATTGATTCGTGAATTTGCCAGTGCAGCGTTGGATATCTCCGACGGTCTGGTTGCTGATTTGCAACACATCTGCGATGCGAGTGACGTGGGCGCAATCATCGATGTGGAAAATTTGCCATTGTCGCCCGCGCTGCAAACATTAAATAATCAAGCGCAAGCGTGGGAATGGGCATTAAGTGGCGGCGATGATTACGAATTATGTTTTACGGTAGCGCCGGAAAAAATGGCAAATATCGCCATGCTAATTGCGCAGGGGAAATTAAACGCAACGGTAATCGGCGAAATTATTCCCGGCGATAAAGTCATTTGCGAGTGTGAAGGTGAACCCTATGAACTCACCCGCACTGGCTACCAACACTTTTAGTGTGCGGTGTTAATAATGAATATAAATACTCCCAGCCTTAAACAAGTTTTTACCAATCCCTATCATTTTTTTGCATTTGGATTCGGTAGTGGCCTTGCACCCAAAGCACCGGGAACCTTTGGTACCTTGGCAGCTATCCCGTTTTTTTTATTGATTCAGGATCTGCCATTGCACCTTTATGTATCCTGGCTGGTGGTGACTTTTGCATTGGGCGTATTTTGGTGTGACCGATCTTCCCGACAACTGGGTGTACACGATCACGGCGGCATCGTCTGGGATGAATTTGTCGGCTATTGGATGACCATGTTAATGGCGCCGGCAGGATTAACCTGGGTGCTGGTTGGTTTCGTTTTATTCCGTATCTTCGATATTTTAAAACCCTGGCCAATCAGCTGGCTGGATAAAAAAGTGCACGGCGGTTTCGGCATTATGATTGATGATTTTCTTGCCGGTGTTTATGCCTGTATTGCGCTCCAGTTGATTGCATTTTCTGTGAGGTTGGTGTGACTGTTCACTTTGTAGAATCTTCCAAATTACCCACGCCTTTTGGCATGTTCACTATGCACGGTTTCAGTGATGATGAAACTGATAAGGAGCATGTCGTGCTGACGATGGGTGATATTAGTGGTGATGAGCCTTTACTCGCCCGTGTTCATTCCGAGTGTTTAACTGGCGATGCGCTTTTTAGTATGCGCTGTGATTGTGGCCCGCAATTACAAGCGGCTATGCATAAAATTTCTGTTGTTGGTCGCGGTGTCATTTTTTATTTGCGGCAAGAAGGTAGGGGCATTGGTTTACTGAATAAAATCAAAGCCTATCATTTGCAGGATCAAGGTGCTGACACGGTTGAGGCGAATGAGCAATTGGGGTTCGGTGCGGATATGCGCGATTACTCGATCCTCAAGCCCATGCTCAATCATTTAAATATCAAAGCATTGAAATTGCTTACCAACAATCCGCGTAAAGTCAAAGCATTGCAGGATATGGGCATTAATATCATTGAGCGCATGCCGCACGAAACCGGCCGCAATCCGCACAATGCCAAATATCTGGAAACCAAACAGGGCAAGCTTGGCCATTTGTTTAATGGCGAAAATTTATTTAACGCCGATCACGAATAATTTTTCAGGAAATCATTTTTCAGGACATTAGCATGACTCGAATTGCAATTGCCGGCGCTGCTGGCCGTATGGGAAAAGCGCTGATTGAATCGACCCATAAAAATCCGGAAACTTCATTGGGCGCGGCAATTGTTCGCCCCGATAGCTCATTGATCGGTGTTGATGCTGGCGAGTTAGGTAATGTGGGCAAGTTGGGTGTTGCGATAAGCGCAACAGTAGCGGAAGTTATTGATCAATTCGATGTGCTCATTGATTTCAGCTCACCAACAGCAACGCTTGAGAATGTGAAAATTTGCGCGGCGCACAATAAACCTATCGTGATTGGCACTACCGGTTTTAGCGCTGCTGAAAAAGAAGAGCTGTTAAGTTATCAAACACAAATCCCATTACTGCTCTCCGCGAATTTTTCCACGGGTGTAAACCTGTGCTTTAAATTATTGGATCTTGCCGCGCGTGTTTTGGGTGAAGGTTATGATGTGGAAGTATATGAAGCGCATCATCGCCATAAAGTAGATTCGCCCTCAGGCACTGCTGTGCGTATGGGTGAAGTATTAGCCAATGCGTTGGAGCGTGATTTAGATAAAGTGGCTGTTTATGGTCGCGAAGGTCAAATCGGCCCGCGCCCGAAAGACACAATTGGTTTTGCAACTGTCCGTGGCGGTGATGTAGTGGGTGATCACACCGTGATGTTTATGGCCGATGGTGAGCGCGTGGAAATTACCCACAAAGCATCAAGCCGTTTGGCTTTTTCAAACGGTGCTGTGCGTGCCGCGATCTGGCTGCAACAGCAAAAGTCTGGTTTGTTTGATATGCAGGATGTATTGGGATTACGTTAATTATTTAATTAAAAATATTTTAAGCAAAGGAACAGATTATGGCGGGTGTCAGCTTACTTGCGTTACTTGATGACATAGCAACGGTATTGGACGATGTAGCGGTTATGACCAAAGTTGCCGCAAAAAAAACCGCCGGTGTTTTGGGGGATGACCTTGCACTGAACGCACAGCAAGTGCAAGGCATCCGTGCTGAGCGCGAATTGCCTGTGGTATGGGCAGTAGCAAAAGGTTCTGCGGTTAATAAACTGATCCTGGTTCCTGCTGCGTTGTTAATCAGTGCTTTTGTGCCCTGGTTGATTATCCCGTTATTAATGATCGGGGGGGCTTATCTGTGCTTTGAAGGGTTTGAAAAACTTGCGCATAAGTTTTTGCATTCCAAAGAGGAAGATAAGGAACATCATAAAGAATTGATTGCTGCGGTGGCCAATCCCGAAGTGGATATGGTTGCTTTTGAAAAAGAAAAAATCAAAGGTGCTGTACGCACGGATTTTATTCTTTCTGCTGAAATTATCGTAATTGCGTTGGGGACTGTTGCTACTGCAACCTTCGCAAAGCAAGCAGCTGTTGTTGTCAGCATCGCAATATTGATGACCATCGGCGTGTATGGTCTCGTTGCGTTGATAGTGAAGCTGGATGATATGGGTGCACATTTGTGTAAAAAGCAAAACTCTGTTGCACAACTTTTTGGGAATATTCTGCTTGCTGCCGCCCCCAAACTGATGAAACTTTTATCAGTACTTGGTACTGCCGCCATGTTTATGGTGGGTGGTGGAATAGTGACCCACAGCATTCCTGTTATTCACCATTGGATTGAACATGTTGCTGCTGCAACTGAACCGATGGGTTGGTTGACTTCATCGGTATTGAATGGAGTGGCGGGTGTGGTTATTGGTGCGCTGGTGTTAGCGGTAGTTATGCTGGTGAGCAAGTTGTTCCGCAAAAACTGATCTATGGACTTTTGCTCTCAATGAGGGCAGATTCCCATGGACATCAAGTTCCCAGTCCCGTAGAATTCGCAGCCAGATTGCGCCAGGCTAAAAACCGGGCAGCAGAAAAATACAAAATGGTTCGCACAAGAACATAAAAAGGCGAGATGAGATTTGAGTTTCATCTCGCTTTTTTACAACCAAACGTTTTACAGTCAGATTAAATTTGCCTTTATATACAACGACTTATCGCGCTGATTACCCTAAATAGGAGCAATGCGACTGGTTTGTTGAGCCCAAAGAAAGTGAATTCGAACCGGGCGCCAACTTGGAAGTCTGATAAAAGCAGAAGTTTGACCCAAAGCCGCTTGTTCAAGCCAAAACCTAGCCAGCCCAGGAGGTTGTTTTGACTACTCAGGAATCCCTTCCTGCCCCGAAGAAGGCCATTCTGGTCCTTGCCGACGGTAGTGTGTTTCGTGGTACCGCTATTGGTGCCGAGGGTTTATCGGTTGGTGAGGTGGTATTTAATACTGCGATCACCGGTTACCAGGAAATCCTTACCGATCCATCCTATGCCCAGCAAATCGTTACCCTGACTTATCCCCATATCGGAAATACCGGTACCAACACTGAAGACGAAGAATGTGAACGCATTTGGGCAACTGGCCTGGTGATTCGCGACCTGCCATTGCTGGCAAGCAACTTCCGCAACCAGGAAAACCTTTCTGACTACCTGAAAGCGCGCAATGTGATAGGTATTGCCGATATCGATACCCGTCGCCTGACTCGCTTGTTGCGCGACAAAGGTGCGCAAAATGGTTGCTTGATGGCTGGGGAAGATATTGATGAGGCCAAAGCGCTCGCGGCAGCAAAAGCATTCGGCGGTTTGAAAGGCCTGGATCTGGCGAAAGAAGTGACGGTTAGCAAAACCTACCACTGGAATGAAAGTAGCTGGAGCCTGGGTGAAGGCCACAAGGTTCTGGATGGCAACAAGCCATTCAAAGTGGTCGCTTATGACTACGGTGTCAAACGTAATATCTTGCGTATGCTGGCGGATCGCGGTTGCGACCTGACGGTAGTTCCGGCCAAAACAACCGCCGCTGAAGTGTTGGCGCTGAATCCGGACGGTATTTTCCTCTCCAATGGCCCTGGCGACCCGGAGCCATGTACTTACGCTATTGACGCGATCAAAGAATTCCTGGAGACCGATATTCCTGTGTTTGGTATCTGCCTTGGCCATCAATTGCTGGCACTGGCGTCCGGTGCAAAAACCATCAAGATGAAATTCGGTCACCACGGCGGTAACCATCCAGTACAAAACCTGGATACCAAGCGTGTGTTGATCACTGCCCAGAATCATGGTTTTGCGGTGGAAGAAAGCAGTTTGCCAGCGAACCTGCGCGCGACTCACAAGTCCCTGTTTGACGGTTCCCTGCAAGGTATCCATCGCACTGACAAACCAGCGTTCAGCTTCCAGGGTCACCCTGAAGCGAGCCCCGGTCCGCACGAAGCCGATACCCTGTTTGACCACTTTATTGAATTGATGCAAGCCCGCAAGTCTTAATCGGAGCCGACATGCCAAAACGTACCGACATAAACAGTATTTTGATTCTCGGCGCTGGCCCGATTGTGATCGGCCAAGCCTGTGAGTTCGACTACTCTGGCGCCCAAGCCTGTAAAGCACTGCGTGAAGAGGGTTACCGCGTAATCCTGGTGAATTCCAACCCCGCAACCATCATGACTGACCCCGCGATGGCGGATGCAACTTATATCGAGCCGATTGAATGGCAAACTGTTGCCAAGATTATCGAGAAAGAGCGCCCCGATGTAATCCTCCCAACCATGGGTGGCCAGACTGCATTGAACTGCGCATTGGCGTTAGCGAAAAACGGTGTACTGGAAAAATACAACGTTGAATTGATTGGTGCGAAAGAAGAAGCCATCAATATGGCGGAAGATCGCAACCTGTTTGACCAGGCGATGAAGCGTATTGGTCTTTCCTGCGCGCGCGCGAAAATTGTCCACAGTTTGGAAGAAGCGAAAGAAGCACCGAAAGAATTCGGCTTCCCGTGCATTATCCGCCCGTCATTTACCATGGGTGGTTCTGGTGGCGGTATCGCGTATAACTGGGACGAGTTTGAAGAAATTTGTACGCGCGGTTTGGATTTATCGCCCACTAATGAATTGTTGATCGACGAATCGCTACTCGGTTGGAAAGAGTACGAGATGGAAGTGGTGCGCGATAAAAACGATAACTGCATTATCGTGTGCTCCATTGAAAACTTTGATCCGATGGGTGTTCACACCGGCGACTCGATTACTGTTGCTCCCGCGCAAACCCTTACCGATAAGGAATACCAAATCATGCGTAACGCATCGATTGCGGTATTGCGTGAAATCGGTGTGGAGACTGGCGGTTCTAACGTGCAATTTGCGGTGAATCCGGTTGATGGCCGTATGGTAGTTATCGAGATGAACCCGCGTGTATCGCGTTCATCGGCACTCGCTTCAAAAGCAACCGGTTTCCCGATTGCAAAAATCGCTGCGAAATTGGCCGTAGGTTACACCCTCGACGAATTGAAAAATGACATCACTGGCGGCGCAACACCAGCATCGTTTGAGCCATCAATCGATTACGTTGTTACCAAAGTGCCGCGCTTCACCTTTGAAAAATTCGGTGATGCCGATGCGCGTTTGACCACGCAAATGAAATCCGTTGGTGAAGTCATGGCGATTGGCCGTACTTTCCAGGAATCCTTGCAAAAAGCATTACGCGGTTTGGAAGTGGGTTCTGCCGGTTTTGAATCGAAAGTGGATTACACCACTGAAGAAGGTGCAGCAAAAATCCGTCGCGAATTGAGCACAGCCGGTGCTGAGCGCATCTGGTATGTCGGCGATGCATTCCGTATGGGCTTGAGTGTTAATGATGCATTCAATCTTTCCAAAATCGATCCATGGTTTTTGGTGCAAGTAAAAGAGCTGATTGATATCGAACAATCACTGCGTGGTAAATCATTAAAAGATTTGGATGCAGATAAATTGTTCCAACTGAAACGCAAAGGTTTCTCTGATAAACGTTTGGCGTTGTTGTTAGGTACTACCGAAAAAGCAGTTCGTCGCCATCGCCAGGGTTTGAATATTCGCCCGGCGTATAAGCGTGTTGATACTTGTGCTGCTGAATTCTCTACCTCGACTGCTTATATGTACTCAACCTATGAAGAAGAGTGCGAAGCAAACCCGAGTGATAAGAAAAAGATTCTGGTAATTGGTGGTGGCCCTAATCGTATCGGTCAAGGTATCGAGTTTGATTACTGCTGTGTGCATGCTGCACTGGCAATGCGCGAAGACGGTTATGAAACCATTATGGTTAACTGTAACCCCGAAACTGTTTCTACTGATTACGACACTTCTGATCGCTTGTTCTTCGAACCGGTGACTCTGGAAGATGTATTGGAAATCGTCCACAAAGAAAAACCGGTTGGCGTTATTGTGCAATTCGGTGGACAAACTCCATTGAAATTAGCGCGTGCACTTGAAGCGGAAGGTGTGCCTATTATTGGCACCAGCCCGGATGCAATCGATAAAGCAGAAGACCGCGAGCGCTTCCAACAAATGATCAACAAGCTGGGTCTGTTGCAACCGCCAAATGCGATTGTTCGTTCATTGGAAGAAGCGTTGGTTGCTGCGGATAAAGTAGGTTATCCATTAGTCGTTCGTCCATCTTATGTATTGGGCGGCCGTGCGATGGAAATCGTGTACAAAGAAGATGAATTGCGTACTTACATGCGCACCGCAGTACAAGTTTCTGAAGACGCGCCGGTACTGCTCGATCACTTCCTGAATAACGCGATTGAGGTGGATATCGATTCGGTATCCGATGGCAAGCAAGTGGTGATCGGCGGAATCATGCAGCACATTGAGCAGTGCGGCGTTCACTCTGGTGACTCTGCGTGTTCATTGCCACCTTACTCGTTGCCTGCTGATGTGCAGGACGATATGCGTGAAACGGTTAAGAAAATGGCGATCGAACTGGGCGTAATCGGTTTGATGAACACCCAGCTCGCGTACCAGGATGGCAAGATTTACGTGATCGAAGTGAACCCGCGTGCATCGCGCACTGTTCCTTTCGTTTCAAAATGCATTGGTGTATCGCTCGCAAAAGTTGCCGCGCGTTGTCAGGCGGGTGTTTCATTGGAAGAGCAGGGCTTTACCAAAGAAATTATCCCGGATTATTTCAGCGTGAAAGAAGCGGTATTCCCGTTCAATAAATTCCCGGCGGTTGACCCGATCCTTGGCCCGGAAATGAAATCGACCGGTGAAGTGATGGGCGTGGGCAACACCTTTGGTGAGGCTTACGGAAAATCGCAATTGGGTGCGAACAACCGCATTCCTACTTCAGGCACCGCATTTATTAGTGTGCGCGACATGGATAAGGATGGTATCGTCAGTGTTGGTAAGGATCTTGCTGAACTTGGTTTCAAACTGGTGGCAACACGCGGTACTGCTGAAGTATTACAACAAGCCGGTTTGACTGTACAAATCGTTAATAAAGTACAGGAAGGCCGCCCGCATATTGTGGACATGATTAAAAACGATGAAATCGATTTGATCATCAACACCGTAGAAGGCCGCCAGGCAACTCGCGATTCATCTTCAATTCGTCGCAGCGCTGAAAACCATCGTGTGTATTACAACACTACGCTGGCGGCCGGTTTTGCGGTGTGTATGTCACTCAAAGAGGTGAAAGATATTGAAGTGCGTCGTTTGCAAGATTTGCACACACGAATCAAATAAAGGAAATAAAAATGAGTACAAAATTTCCGATGACCGAGCAAGGTGCAGAAAAACTGCGCCTTGAGTTGGAAGACCTGAAAAAAGTACAGCGACCACGTATTGTCAACGCGATTGCTGAAGCGCGAGCTCACGGCGATTTGAAAGAAAACGCTGAATATTCTGCAGCTCGTGAGCAACAAAGTTTTTGCGAAGGCCGTATCAATGAAATTGAAGGCAAGCTTGGCAATGCCCAGATTATTGATGTAACCAAAATCCCGCATAGCGGCAAAGTGTTGTTTGGCACTACTGTAACTATCATCAATCTTGATACCGATCAGTCAATGACCTATCAAATTGTTGGCGATGATGAAGCAGATGTGAAATCCAATAAGATCTCTGTAAATTCGCCAATTGCACGTGCATTGGTGGGTAAAGAAGAGGGCGATGTTGTGATCGTAAAGGCGCCTGGCGGCGATGTGGACTACGAAATTGATAAGGTAGAGCATATCTAATCCTTGTTTACCTATAAAAAAACCGCCAACTGGCGGTTTTTTTATATTTGTATTCTGATAATTAACGATGCAAATTAGACAATTTTGGATTGGCTTTTTTATTGTGGCGATAAAGCAAAACTACTTTGCCAATCTCTTGAATCAGCTCAACATTAGGCAATGTCATTAGTTCTGCTACAACTTCTTTACGGTCTTCACGTTCTGCAATGGCGAGTTTTACTTTAATCAACTCATGGTCATCCAGAGCGCGATTAAGTTCCGCAACTACGCCTTCGCTCAAGCCATTACCGGCAATGGTCACAATGGGATTAAGCTTGTGGCCAATAGTACGAAATTGTTTTTTGCGCTCGGTGCTAATAGGCATAAACTTACCTTCAGTGTGTCATGTTAAAAATGTGCGGCATTCTACTCTATTCTGGTGCGATTTAGGCTTGGTTTAACTTAATTACAATAGCGTTTCCGGCAAATATGAAGGTGCAGCAGAGCTTGTAATTTCCCCGGTTATCCCCAATATGAGTTAAATCTTGTAACCAAGCCTTATTTGCGCGTCAAAAAGGCGTTAAGCTGTGAAAAATTCGACGATTTCAGCCGGTAAATATGCCAGTATCTGCCGCCCGCTGTTAGTGCAATAAACAAAATCGCTGGCCGTCAAACCTAATTGATGTAACTGTGAGGATTTCTCCTTGAACGATATAACCAAGAATCTGGTGCTCTGGCTTGTTATTGCCGTGGTCCTTTTTAGTGTTTTTGAGGGCTTTAACAAACAGTCAGGGAGTAACACCTTGAATTACTCCGACTTTATCGCCAGTGTGCGCGATGATCGGGTACAGGAAGTCACCATTGATGGCTTGGTCATCGAGGGTACCTATAAGGATAACTCGACGTTCAAAACCATTCGCCCACAGGTGCAAGACCCTAAGTTGATCGATGATCTTTACAATCATAGTGTAGTGATTAAAGGCCGCGAAGTTGAACAGCCAAGTTTGCTTAACCAATTATTGGTAGCCAGCTTCCCGATTTTGATCATTATCGCCGTATTCTGGTTCTTTATGCGGCAGATGCAAGGTGGTGCCGGGGGTAAAGGCGGCCCAATGAGTTTTGGTAAAAGCAAGGCACGTTTGCTCGGTGAAGATCAAATCAAAACTACTTTTGCTGATGTTGCTGGTGTCGATGAAGCTAAAGAAGAAGTACAGGAGTTGGTCCAATATCTGCGTGATCCCTCTAAATTCCAGCGTTTGGGTGGTCAGATTCCTCGTGGTGTATTGATGGTTGGTCCACCAGGTACCGGTAAGACATTGTTGGCCAAGGCAATTGCTGGTGAAGCGAAAGTGCCTTTCTTCTCTATTTCCGGTTCTGACTTTGTGGAAATGTTTGTAGGTGTTGGCGCCAGTCGTGTGCGCGATATGTTTGAGCAAGCCAAGAAACAAGCTCCTTGTATTATTTTTATCGATGAGATCGATGCAGTAGGTCGTCATCGTGGTGGTGGCCATGGTGGTGGTCACGACGAGCGTGAGCAAACACTTAACCAATTATTGGTGGAAATGGATGGATTTGAAGGTAATGACGGCGTAATTATTATTGCTGCTACCAACCGTGCCGATGTGCTCGATAAGGCGTTGTTACGTCCGGGCCGCTTTGACCGCCAGGTATATGTTGGTTTGCCTGACATCCGTGGCCGCGAACAAATCCTGAAAGTGCACATGCGCAAAGTACCACTGGATGAACGTATCAGTGCATCAGTAATCGCACGCGGTACACCGGGTTTCTCTGGTGCTGAGTTGGCGAACCTTGTTAACGAAGCTGCGTTGATGGCAGCTCGCGCTAACAAGCGTCTGGTGACAATGGAAGATTTTGAAAAAGCTCGCGATAAAATCATGATGGGGGCCGAGCGCCGCACCATGGTGATGAGTGAGAAAGAAAAAGAGAATACGGCATACCACGAAGCAGGCCATGCAATTGTTGGCCGCATTGTTCCGGAGCATGATCCGGTGCATAAAGTCACTATTATTCCGCGTGGTCGTGCGTTGGGCGTTACCCAATTTTTGCCGGAAGCCGATAAATACAGTTTAAGTCGCCGTGCACTTGAGTCCAGCATTTGTACGTTGTTCGGCGGCCGAATTGCAGAAGATATGACATTGGGTGCCGATGGAATTACTACCGGTGCTTCCAACGATATCGAGCGTGCAACCGCAATTGCGCGCAATATGGTGACCAAGTGGGGCTTATCTGCAAGATTAGGTCCGCTCCATTACGGTGAAGAAGAAGGTATGTATCCTGGCATGGCCAGCCAGCAATACTCGGATGAAACTTCAAAAAATATTGATGAAGAGGTGCGCCGGATTATCGATGATTGCTATGCGCGTGCGCAAAAAATCCTCGAAGATAATCGCGATATTCTTGAAGCTATGAAAGATGCATTGATGGAATATGAAACCATTGATGCCGAGCAGGTAGATGATCTTATGTCCCGTCGCAAAGTGCGCCCACCGCGCGAATGGAATGACGATGATTTTAATGGCCACATGCACGACAAAGATGCCGGTGAGTCTTCCTCAGGTCCGATTGGCGGCCCTGCGAATACTCATTAAATTAGCTGCAACGCCCAAAGAACCCCGAGCTTGCTCGGGGTTCTTTGTTTTTGTCGATTTGTGTTTCGGGATTAAAAATGCAGTCACCCTCTCATCAGTCCATGCTTGTCTGTGGTAAACATCGACTTGATCTCTCTCGTCCGTTGGTTATGGGCATTTTAAATACCACGCCGGATTCATTTTCTGACGGCGGTAATAGTTATATCGATCAGCATTTATCTCTTGATCTGGCATTGCGCAGAGCAGAACAAATTTTGGCAGAAGGGGCGACGATAATTGATGTTGGTGGGGAATCTACCCGCCCCGGCGCGGCGGTTGTCTCTTTGCAGCAGGAGCTGGATCGCGTGGTGCCTGTGGTGGAGGCATTAGTAAATAAGCTCGATGCAGTGGTATCTGTGGATACCAGTACCGCAATCGTCATGAAAGAGTCTGCTAATAAAGGTGCTGCTTTAATTAACGATGTGCGTGCTTTGGAACGAGAAGGGGCGCTTGAGGCGGCGGCGGCAACCAATTTGCCCGTGTGCCTTATGCATATGCAAGGTCAACCTGCGACTATGCAAAACAGCCCTGCTTACAATGATGTTGTAATCGAGGTTTGCCAGTATTTAGCCGAGAGAGTTAGTGCTTGTTTAACCCATGGGATTGCCAGAGAGCGAATTATTCTTGATCCCGGATTTGGATTTGGTAAAACACTCGCGCATAATCTCGCGCTTTTAAAACGCTTATCTGAAATTGGTGACTCAGAATTTCCGCTACTAGTGGGAATGTCTCGTAAATCGATGTTGGCGCAATTGTTAAATCGAGCTGTTGATGAGCGCTTGCCGGGAAGTCTGGCATTAGCGATGTTGGCAGCACAGCGTGGTGCAGCAATTATTCGGGTGCATGATGTTGCTGCGACAGTTGATGTATTAAAGGTTCTCGCTGCTGTAGAAGGCTAATTCACTGCAGCATTATTTTTTAGTGGAGTAAGGATTTATGTCTCGTAAGTATTTTGGTACAGACGGTATTCGCGGCTTGGTTGGCGAGTCCCCAATTACACCGGATTTCATGCTCAAATTGGGTTGGGCTGCGGGCTGTGTGCTGAAGGAGCGCTTTGACGGGCAGAACATGATTTTGATTGGCAAAGATACGCGTATTTCCGGATACATGTTTGAGTCAGCTTTACAGGCTGGTTTAATTAACGCGGGTGTTGATGTAGGTTTATTGGGGCCAATGCCGACTCCAGGTGTTGCTTATCTTACTCGCACATTTAAAGCTCAAGCCGGCATTGTTATCAGTGCATCGCACAATAGTTATGTTGATAACGGAATTAAATTTTTTGGTGGTAACGGCAGCAAGTTACCTGATGAGTTGGAAAATTTAATCGAGCAGCAGCTTGAAAAACAAATGTCGACTGCTGAAAAACTTGGTAAGGCACGACGTATTGCTGATGCATCAGGTCGCTACACTGAGTTTTGTAAGGGTACTATGCCCTGGGGATTCAATCTGAAAGGAATGCATATAGTTTTGGATTGTGCTAATGGCGCAACCTATCACATTGCTCCGGATGTGTTTACCGAATTGGGTGCGCATGTCACTTCACTTTTTGTTGAGCCTAATGGAACCAATATCAATCGTAGTTGCGGTTCTACCAAACCGGAAGCTTTGCAGGAAAAGGTTGTCGAGCTGGGCGCAGATTTGGGGATTGCTTTTGATGGCGATGGTGATCGTGTAGTTTTTGTTGATCATAAAGGTGAACTGGTAGATGGCGATGAGCTGCTATATATCATTGCTGCGTACCAGCATGAATATGCCGGTGGTTGCGAGGGTGTGGTAGGCACCTTGATGAGTAACTTTGGATTTGAATTGGGATTAAAAAAATTAAATATTCCTTTTACCCGAGCCAAAGTAGGTGATCGCTACGTAATTGAATTGATGCGTGCAAATGGTTGGCGATTAGGCGGAGAAAACTCTGGTCATATTGTTTGCAGCAATGTCACTACAACCGGTGATGGAATTATTTCCGCGCTACAAGTATTGCTTGCGATCACAACCATGGGTGATTCATTGCATCGAATCAAGAAAGGAATGAACAAGCTGCCGCAAGTTATGATTAATGTTCATGTATCCAAGCGCGTTGATTTGAGTAGTAATGATGCAATTAACGCAGCCGTTAAATTAACTGAAGAGAAATTGGCTGGCACCGGGCGAGTGCTTTTGCGTCCTTCAGGAACAGAGCCTGTCGTAAGGGTAATGGTAGAGGGCGAGGATAAAAAGCAAGTGAAAGAGCTGGCCCAAGAACTTGCTGCTGTAGTGGAAGCCTCGGTATAAGGCTAAAAAATTATTATGATAGATAAAGCCTGTGTTTGAAAAATGTTCAATGCGCAGATTTTATATTCGGTCGATTATCGATAGGCGGGATTTTTTAGTGAAAGTGGTATAAAAACACAGAAAAATCCAGAGTGGAGCCAAGATTTGGTTGTATGTTCAAACCATCTTGGCTACCATTAGCGCCCGCTTTGGGGGAGGTATTGCTGTTGAGTAAAGCAAGTAACGCCAAGCGTCGCCAGCTGGTGGTTGGCAATTGGAAAATGAATGGAAGTTTGCGTGAAAACGCAGATTTGCTCGCAAGGATAACCAATGGTTGGCAAGGCGAGCGCGGAGCAGATGTAGTGATCTGTCCACCCTTTCCTTATTTATATCAGGTTCATGAATGTTTAGGCGGATCTTCAATCATATTGGGGGCGCAAACAGCGAATGAGCAAGATAAGGGAGCTTTTACTGGCGAGACTTCAGCATCAATGCTTGCAGATTTGGATTGCAAATTTGTAATAATTGGTCACAATGAGCGCCGCCGGATGCAGCACGAATCTGATCTGCAAGTTGCACAAAAATTTGAAGCTGTACAAAAGG
This sequence comes from Cellvibrio sp. 79, assembly GCA_003056245.1. Taxonomy (GTDB): domain Bacteria; phylum Pseudomonadota; class Gammaproteobacteria; order Pseudomonadales; family Cellvibrionaceae; genus Cellvibrio. Next base: position 325,633 of record MVDH01000001.1, read on the forward strand.
CAGGATTAACACCGATTTTATGTGTAGGTGAATCTCTTGAAGATCGTGAGCAAGGGAAGCATCTACAAACTATCAGCCGACAACTTGATATTGTGTTTGCGCATACAGGGAAAGATGTTTTTGATAATGCGGTGTTGGCCTATGAACCTGTTTGGGCAGTAGGCACTGGAAAAACGGCAACACCAGAACAAGCGGAAGAAGTGCATAAGTTTATGCGATCCCAGCTTGGTGCACTGGCTGACAGTGTAAGAATTTTGTATGGCGGCAGTGTTAAGGCGCATAACGCACAACAATTATTTGCTTTGGCTGATATAGATGGTGCCTTGCTCGGTGGAGCATCACTGGATGCCGATGAATTTTTAGCAATATGTAAGGCCGCTGAATAATTAGCAGCAGGCTGAAAAGATAAAAACGCTCACAAGAGAGTTTTGCAATGGAAAAACTAGTATTAATAATTCATTCCTTCGCTGCACTGGTCATTATTGGACTGGTTTTATTGCAGCAAGGTAAAGGTGCAGCGGCAGGTGCTTCTTTTGGCGCTGGTGCTTCGCAAACAGTATTTGGTAGTGAAGGAAGTGGAAACTTTTTCACTCGCGCAACCTGGGCTATCGCATTTTTATTTTTTGCTACCAGTTTTGGTTTGGCTGTAATTGCAAAAAACCATTCAAAAGTAGCAACCCAGGGGATGGTTATACCTGCAGCACAACAAGCTCCTGTATCTGATGTTCCTTCAACATCAACCATTCCTGCTTCAGAAGTCCCAGCTGCTGCTCCTTCTGATGTACCAGCAGTTGAAAATCAGGCGGCACCTGCTGATGCGGCGGCCCAACCTGAAGAGAAAAAGGAATAAGAACTAAAAGTTTTTTGCCCCGGTGGTGGAATTGGTAGACACGCTATGTTGAGGTCGTAGTGGCGAATGCTGTGCCGGTTCGAGTCCGGCCCAGGGCACCAAAAGAAAGCTGATGACTTTTCAAAACATCCTGAAAGCCCCGTATATCGGGGCTTTTTGTTTTTTTATCGTCGGTGAATTATTTTTTATTATTTTCCCCTTTTCTTTCTTTGTGCTTTGGGATTCTACTTAATCCAACAATTCAATATCCAAACAGTCCAGTAGTCTTAGTGCTTCCAGCCTGCTGAATATGGCGCCTTTAATATCGTTGTTAAATATATCTATTGTGTAATTTTCTGCATCACTAAAATTTGTTTCTCGCAAATTGGTTTTCATAAATAAGCTGTTAGTGAAATCTGTGTAGTTAATGTTTCCTTTGCTGAAGTTACCATTTCTAAAGTCGACATCCTGAGCTTTGCAGTATTTTAATTCTAGTTCGTTCAGGCTTAGCCCAAAAAATGATGAGTCATTGATAATACTATTACTGAATTTAAGTGGTGAGGTGAAAGCAAAGCGAGGCCAATCTGCTTTAGTCCAATCGATGCCAACCATCTTGCTGTCGTTAAAGCTCACATCAAAAAATTTGCTGTAGTCAATTTTAATATTGCTTAGATTTGATGAGATGAATAAACAATCCACAAATTTACACTTATGAAATTTGGTATTCGAAAAATTACAATTCTCAAAGGTGCAGTTTTCAAATATCACTTCAGTGAATGATTCGTCTGTAGCTTCATGGTGAGTAAATGTTTTTGAAAAATATTCCTCTCGACTTTGAATAGTCATGATGATGACTTGCTCCTCTATGGCTGCTATCAAAATGCCAGCGATATTCGCATTAAAACCCCAACGAAGACAGTCTTGTGCTGTGCGTATTACTGTGAGCAAGGCAGTGCTTTGAAGGCGGATTGGGTGGGATTGTATTGTATGATATATGTTGGTCTTATAGCCGTTTGCGGCCAGTAATTGTTTACTGGAGTTATCGATAAAACTCAGTTCCTGACGAGAGATGAAATGAAGAAGATCAATTTATTAATTGCCTCTAGTTTTTTTATTAGTGCAACATGGGGTTCGTTCAGTGCACTGGCTGAGCCGACACAGTTAATTCCTGCGGACAATGAAAGCTATCTGTACACGGGACGAGTTGATTTTACTGATAAAAAGTCGCCTTCCGTATCCTGGGCTGGTACCAGCATCAAAGCTAATTTTACTGGCACATCACTGGCCATAAAGCTGGATGATCAGTTTGGCAAAAATTATTTCAACATTTTTATCGATGGCGAAACATTGCATCCCTATGTGTTGGAAGCAAAACAAGGTGAACAAATCTATGTAATCAACACAGCATTAAAAGCTGGCAATCACTCGCTGGAAATTTACAAGCGCACTGAGGGCGAAGAAGGGGCGACCACATTTAAGGGATTGTTGTTGGATAAAGATGCAAAATTGCTTGCACCACCGGTGCGTCCGAATCGCCGTATTGAAATCTACGGTGATTCTATCAGTACGGGTATGGGTAATGAAGGCGCAGACAATGGCATGGACCATTTGCTAAGTGAGAAAAATAATTACTGGGCTTATGGTTCAATTGCCGCACGTAATTTGAATGCTGAGTTGCACACAATTTCACAAAGTGGTATCGGCATTATGATTAGCTGGTTCCCGTTTATTATGCCGCAGTTTTACGATCAGCTCAGTGCCGTTGGTAATAACGATACGCAGTGGAACTTCAGTCAATGGACACCGGATGTAGTAGTGATTAATTTATTCCAGAATGATTCATGGTTGATTGATCGTGAAAAACGTTTGCAACCTGTACCAACAGATGCGCAACGAGTGCAAGCTTATATAAATTTTGTGCGCAGTGTGCGTGCTAAATATCCGAAAGTACAAATCATCTGCGCGCTTGGCAGTATGGATGCAACTGCTACACCGAAATGGCCCGCTTATATCACTACCGCGGTTGAACGCATGAAAAAAGAAAATAATGATCAAAAACTGGATACGATTTTCTTTGAATTTACCGGCTACGGCGGCCATCCGCGTATTGCCCAGCATAAAGCCAATGCGGAAAAGTTAACGGCATTTATTAAGCGGAAGATGATTTGGTAATTACTGATTTAACAAAACTAGATCATTACCGGCAGTAAAAAAAGCCAAAGAAGAATTCACTTCTTTGGCTTTTTTATTTCATTTTATTGTATTAGTTAGAGCTAACACCAAAAACATCGCGATAGATAATACCTGCTGCAATGTACAACCAGGGGAGCACCCAGATAAGTCCAATGAATAATGGGAGGGAGCTGATTACAGCGATAACACAAGCCACCAGGCCAAAACCAAAAAAGCGAAACCAGCAAGCGGTAATTGCTTTACGTGAAGTTTCCAGTGATTCCCAGATACCTAAATTTTTGTCGACCAATAATGGAAGTGCAAATGCATAAGCGACCATCAGGTAAATGCCGGGGAGCACCAACAATACGGTTCCAATTGCCACCAAAAGGATAATCAGCAAATAAGCAAAAAACAGTGGTACGGTCTTGGGAAAATAGTTGAACACCATAAACGCATTTACGGGTAAGCCAACTGCGCGTTTAATACCCATCATCAACAAACCAACAACTAATGGTGCGGTAATGAATAACTGGATGAGCTGCACCAGAATCATAATCGCGATTGATGCTGTAGGGGACATTGCTGCAGTAACGGCAGTTAATAAACCTCCCACAAAAGAAGCGCCGATCAAAACTCCAAAATACAGCGCAAATGCTCCCCAATAAGTTGCTTTGAAACCATTGGTTAGCGCCCAGGCTTCGGACAATACTGCACCTATATCCCAATCAGGATTGAGCGCTCTATCAGTAACTGTTGATGGTTGATCAAGATTGGAAGTCGGGACTTCATAAGGATTGGTTTGTGACATTACAAGCTCCATGTATTTAATGTAAGGAGTCGCAATTAATCCTCAATTGCCAGGGTAAGTCAATTGGCGTTCAGATCATTTATTAAAAATTCGGTATGAATGGTTATCGTGTTACTTTTTTGTGAGTAGTGTTACTGCTGGAGCCTTCCCTGGCTGTAACACATTAGCGCTTTAAATCCAGCAGGCGGAAATAAGCCGGTTTAGGCTGTTGCTGGCGATCAAACAATAATGGGTAGTTGGTTCTGCCTTTAATAGGAAAATCATTCAACCAACTGGCATCATCACTCACGCCCCAAAATGTTACGCGATCAACTTTGTCGCGATGCTTAACCAGAATTTTAAACAATGATTCATAAGCCTTCGCCAGTTTTTCTTCCACGTCTTTTGGCAAGCCTTTGATGTAAGGATCGCGTTCGGGTTTATATTCAAAGCGCGTGGAAATTTCCGCAACCGGTAAATTCCATACCGAAGGTAATACATCAATATCCAGTTCAGTGAGATGGATTTTCAAGCCCAATGCCGAATAAGCGAGGATGCTATCTTCAAAGTCCTGCATGTTGGTTTCCAAGCCGATGTGCGCTTGCATGCCTAAACCATGAATCGGCGTGTTGCGTTTTTGCAGGCGTTTCAGCATATCAAGTGTTGCCTGGCGTTTATCGGGGCGCTCATTGTTGTAATCGTTGTACATCAGGTGTGCTTTGGGATCGACTTCATGTGCGAATCTAAAGGCGTTTACTAAAAAATCATCGCCCATAATTTTATACCAATGGCTATCGCGCATTTTCCCATCATCACCTACAGCTTCATTTACAACGTCCCATGCAGCCAGTTTGTCTTTGTAGCGACCTACAATTGTGGTGATATGTTCCCTTTGTTTTTTCTCCAATTCTGCTTTGGATATATAACTACCATCTTTATTTTTAAATACGCTATCGGGAATCTGGCTGTGCCAACCCAAAGTATGACCTACCATATGTAAATTATGTTTGCTGCCGAAATTTACAAATGCATCGGCATCGGCCCATTTCCAGCTACCATCTTCATTACGCACTTCACCCCATTTCATGCAATTTTCCGGAGTGATTGAATTAAAATCTTTATTGATAATTGCAACCAGTTTTGGATCTTGTTTGCCAATAATACTGGCACTGAGTGCCGCACCAATTAAAAAATCATTTTTATACGCTTCTTTCAACCCGGTAGCGGCAGCGGCTTTTTCGGCGGCTTGTAATTTTGCGGTAGCGATAAGTGCAGCAGTTGCACCACTCACCGCTAATAAATGTCGACGTGAAATTTTCATTATTGTTTCCTCAGTTGATAACTACCTATTGATGGCAACAGATTGATAAAAAAGTATAGATTTATTGAAGGTTATAAATTAATGGTCGAACGTGATGGGATGTGTTTTGTAGTGTTGTACTGCCCATCAATTGATACGTCACGCTTTCTGATTGTTACTGCAAGCCTTTTGATAGCATAGTCTGCGTTTTGAGCAGGCGGGTTTTTACCGGATAATCCTTTACATTTATTAATGCGTGTATTCTTGTATACCAGTGTTATATTTTCAATGACTATAAGGTGATACTTAAAAATAATCTACGGGGGTTGGTGTGCGGCGGGCATTTCTTTACAAAATATTCATTTTATTGACGGTTTTATTCAATTTACCCCTCTCTGCCTATGCGGAAGACGGTTATGAGATGTGGCTGCGCTATCAGCCGGTGGGGGAGCATAAACTCCGTAAGGCCTACCAGCAGCAATTTGGCTCAATTGTGCGGGAAGGTGACTCCCCAATCCTGCAATCGGCAGCGGCCGAGTTGCAGCGTGGTCTGGGTGGTTTGTTGGCCAGGCCAGTAGCCATCAGTAAAAAATTATCCGGCGATGTATTGGTGATAGGCACTCCAGCCAATTCTCCATTAATTGCTTCACTGGATTTATCCAATCGTTTATCTGCTCTGGGTAGTGAAGGTTACTTGATTGAGAAAACGCGTATTAATAAACGCGATGTTACTGTTATTGCCGCCAATTCTGATACCGGAGTTTTGTACGGTAGCTTCCATCTGTTGCGTTTATTACAAACACAGCAAGCACTGGATAAAATTTCTATCAGTAGTGCTCCCAAAGTACAGCATCGCGTTATTAATCACTGGGACAATTTAAATCGTGTGGTTGAGCGCGGTTATGCGGGCTTGTCACTGTGGGATTGGGGCACGTTGCCGGAGCATAAATCCCAACGCTATGAAGATTATGCGCGCATCAATGCATCGCTCGGTATTAATGGAACCGTGATTAATAATGTAAACGCGGATCCGCGTGTGCTCAGTGATCAATTCCTGCAAAAAATTGCTGCGCTGGCCGATGTATTTCGGCCCTACGGAATAAAAGTTTATTTATCGATTAACTACAATTCTCCGCGTGCATTTGGTGATCTGAATACTGCAGATCCACTCGACCCCCGTGTAGCAAAATGGTGGCAAGAGCGCACTAAAAAAGTGTACGAATATATTCCTGATTTCGGTGGTTATTTAGTAAAGGCAAATTCCGAAGGCCAGCCCGGCCCGCAGGATTACAAACGCGATCACGCCGACGGTGCCAACATGTTAGCCGCTGCTTTAAAGCCGTATGGCGGTGTGGTGTTTTGGCGTGCCTTTGTTTATCACCCCGATATTGGTGATCGCTTCCGCGGTTCTTACGATGAGTTCAAACCACTTGATGGAAAATTTGCCGATAACGTCATCCTGCAAGTGAAGAATGGCCCTATTGATTTCCAACCGCGCGAACCTTATTCCGCCTTATTCTCCGCGATGGAAAAGACCAACATGATGATGGAGTTCCAGGTCACGCAAGAATATTTTGGCTTTGCTACACACCTTGCCTATCAAGGTCCACTTTTTGAAGAATCGCTACGCACTGAAACGTATGCGAAGGGCGAGGGGTCAACTATCGGAAATATTCTGGAAGGTAAAACATTTAATACCAAGCACACGGGCATGGCAGCAGTTATTAATCCGGGTACGGATCGCAACTGGACCGGGCATCCGTTCGTACAGTCAAGTTGGTATGCATTCGGGCGCATGGCGTGGGATCATAATATTTCTGCAGAAGCGGCCGCAGAAGAATGGTTGCGTATGACGTTTAGCAACGATAAAAAATTTATCGATCCGGTAAAAAAACTCATGCTAACGTCGCGTGAAGCCGGTGTGAATTATCGTTCACCATTAGGCTTGACCCATTTGTATTCACAAGGCGATCACTACGGCCCGGCGCCCTGGACTGCAAATCTGGAGCGCCCTGACTGGACTGCAATTTATTATCATCGCGCTGCAAAAGACGGAATTGGTTTTGATCGCACGAAAACAGGTTCCAATGCAATTGCGCAGTATCCTGCCGTACTCGCCAAACAATATGGCGATATAAAAACCGTGCCGGAAGATTTTTTGCTTTGGTTCCATCATGTAAGTTGGGATCACAAAATGAAGTCCAGCCGCACATTATGGGATGAATTGGTGTTCAAATATTATGAGGGTGTGGAGCAGGTACGCACTATGCAGCGCGAGTGGGACAAGTTGGAACCCTTTATCGATGCAGAGCGTTTCGCGCAAGTAAAAGCGTTACTGGTAGTGCAGGAACGCGATGCGGTAATCTGGCGCGATTCCTGTGTGCTGTATTTCCAAACGTTTTCCAGCAAACCCATCCCGGCAGAATTGGAGACGCCGAAGCACGATCTGGAATATTACAAAACTCTGGCACGTACCCGTTATGTTCCTGAGCCATGGCATCCTGCCAGTTCCAGCCGGGTATTGAAGTAGATTCCAATTTATAGGCAAGGCGGCATCATGAACTGCATCCCAAAAGTTGGGTATCCTATCCAACGAAGTAAGGTGCGGTTCAATATGCGAGTCTTTTTAAATAATGTATTTTGAATCTTCGTGCTTATGTCTTTGTTCCATGCCTCTTCGAGCGCTCATTAATCCCGTTCACCATTTCTGCTGGCCTCGCCAATACTTACCGCGGAATTTTCTCGTCGTTTTTTATCCGCTTAGATAGTGCTTCCCGCAAACAAGCACGGTCACGCAATAGATAAATCTCATCCTCTACACGTCGTGGTCAGTATTTCCGGTTGTGGGATTTTGCCCCAGTGCGGGCAAGTTGGTGTATTACTTTATTGCTATGACGAAATGGCATAAAAGGAAATGTGGGGTTATGCTAGCCGCCCCGGACACAACTTACTTCATCAATAAAACGTAATGCTAAAGTTATATCTTTGTCCAGCGTATTATTTCCTGGCGGGTGACGCTAACCCTCTCAGGTTGAGGTCGGGAATATCAGTCTAAATTTATAGATAATTGTGAGATCAGTCAGTAGTCAAATATGGAGAAAGATGGAATGAAAAAATTAATATCCGTGGCTTGTTTAAGTTTGGTGTCTAGTGTTTCTATGGCGTCAGCGTGGTTGGTATTAACGCCCGCCGAGATAAAAAATATCCAGATAATGCAGGCTGGAAACTCTCATGGAAGTCCGGAGGGGCTCTACATTGGCTTAAAAACTGAGTTAGCCGGTGCGGCGGCGACTTATTGTGCTGGAAAAGGTGCCGTCGTGATCACCGACCCCAAGTTAATTGATAGAGCTTACTCAGGTTTACTATTTGCGCTGAGCACACAAAAGACGGTTCAATTTTATCTTGATGGTCCTTCCAAATGCGTTGCCAATTTGCCGCAGGCCACCATGTTTACGCTTGTTCCATAACTTATAATTCGGTTGAACAACATTTGAGTTAATAAAAGGCATAGGAGGAGAAATGGGTGCTTGGGGGACCGGAATATTTGAAGATGATGCTTCGCTTGATTTATTAGCCGATGCTATTGAAAGCGATGCGGAAAGTTTTATTAGAAATTCGTCATCTCACTTTAACGAAGAATATCTGGAGTATGACCAATGCCAAGAGGTAATAGTATCAGGTGTTATTCTGGATGCGCTTCTAAATAAGACAACCTATCGAAGTTCAGATAAAGAATTTCAGGAATGGATTGCTAATCAGGAAATAAAGGAATTGGCGAATTTAAAAGAAAGTATTCTCAAAGGGTTGAAAGTGGTTATTTCAGAGAAATCTGAATTAAACGAGCTCTGGCAGGAAAATGAAGAAGAGTACTATAGCTGGAGAAAAAACATTGAAACTCTAACTGCTAATTTAGGCGGTTAAAAATAGTTAAACTGCACTGCGTTTTTAGGGCAACGTGCAGTTTTAAATCATGTTATTTTACTTTCACCGGAATACGAAATTACCCATTCTATAGTTCCACCATTAGAAAACTATCCGGTATGGTCAAATTAGCAAACAATGGGTTGATCTGTGGTGGATGAAAAAGATAAAAGATTGGAGCTCGAGATTTTTTATTCTTTGTATTGACTTAATTTACTACTAGTAAAATAGAGAAAAATATGGAATTTGATAAAGAAAAATACAAGGTTTATAAGCTCCCCCATCCAATGTTGTTGCATTGGATTATTAATCCCGGCCTAGCCTTCAATGAATTAATTCTTGGCCAGCGAATTCCCAAAGTGACACTGATTGATAAAACGATTGACGCTCCCTTGATGGAACGGCAACGAATTCCTTGTCCTGAATGTAAAGCTATTCACGATGCTCGTTTATGGTCGAAGGGAAATACATTTGGGCACTGGTTTGGGCTAGTGTGTCCGGAATGCCATGGGAAAATACCATGCTTGTGGAATATAACGAGTTTAATTGTTCTCGCATTAACTTTTCCGCTGTGGATCTGGTTAAAAATATTTGGTGAAGCGAAATGGTATGAAAGGGAAAAACGACGATTTTCTGCAGTTAGCACTAGCGGGTTACCAGAAGCGAAGAAAATCAGCTGGTTAAAAATGGGTCTCAGTTATGGTGTCATAATGTTTTGTATCATGGCGCTACCACAGATATTCCAGGGTCAATTAACGCCAGTTGGTATTGCCATTCAGGCAGGTGCATGGCTTTGCGGTGGGCTGGCATTTGGCTTAATAATGAAATTATTCCTCAATAGCAAAAAATAACTATGTAAAAATGCTTCAATTGAATATCAATAAAAAGCATTACATTTGCTTTAGGTTTTTTTAATCAGCATGTGAAAGTAGAAAATGCGCAACCAGCTATCAAGTATCATAATTGATGCAGTACCTGACGAAATAACTTCACAGTTATTTCGTTCACTTGAGATTATCCAGCTGCATCTGGAATCAATACTGGTAGCTGTGCATTTATACGGTTCAGCGACGGACGGTGGGTTAAAACCCTGCAGTGATGTTGATTTACTGGTAACAGTGTCTGCGCAAATCAATGAAGTTACTCGGCGAGCGCTGGTCACCGATTTTTTAGTTGTTTCAGCACCTCCTGGTCAAAGCAAAATTCTTCGGGCGTTGGAAGTCACTGTTGTGGTTCGTGACGATGTAGTGCCCTGGCAATATCCGCCCATGCGAGAATTACAATTCGGGGAGTGGCAGCGCGCAGATATTCTTGCGAACATTTTCGAACCCGCCACTGTTGATGCCGATTTATCGATATTGCTAACAAAAGCAAGGCAACATGGGATCGCTCTGATTGGACCTTCAGCGAAGGATTTATTTGATCCCATTCCTAAGCATGATTTATTGAGGACACTGGCTGACACAATTGATTTATGGTACTCACCCCAAGATTGGGAGGGTGATGAAAAACATGTGGTACTTACGCTGGCTCGCATTTGGTACAGCGTATCAATCGGAGACATCGTCCCAAAAGATATTGCCGCCGATTGGGTGCTGGATCGTTTACCTGATGAACATCGGTTCGTATTGCATGAAGCCCGACAGGCTTACCTTGGGGGCGGGGAGTATGGTGTAGGTGCACATGCAGAGCAATTAATAGCATTCGTAAGTTTTGTGAAGCGCGAAATTACTACATTGCTCAACGACCAGAATTATGTGGGCACTTAAGTAAGAAACTTATAATTATCAATTTGGTTAAAACTTTTCAATCAAGTGACTGGAATGCTGGAATTTTTAATAAGAGTTTTTCCTGCTTTTAAAGAATGTTGGGAGAATGATGATTTATACCGGGATAGTAACGGATCGTTTACTCCTCATGGATTGATGGGAGCATTTCTTGATTTTTACCAGAATAACTACGTAAATTTGAATTCCCGGCAGTTGAATGATTTATGCATTAAATTTGAAATGCTGGTGTCGGCTGACCCTGCTGATAAAAATCCCCTCGCTAATGCCATTTGTACCGCGTTTCTTGAACTTCTGGTTGATACAAAACCAGGTGATAAAATTGAACCTTTTCTTGGCCGCGCTTGCAGGAAGTTTTGGGATCACTATAAATTTTATATTGTGGTCACTATAAAAAGCCTTAAATATTTATCAGCAATATTTCTCACGTTTTATCAAAATAAATTGCTATCTCTGGTTGCGGCTGGTTTAAAGAATCAGTAAATAAATCGCTGTCCACCGTATTATCGCTGATTCATCGTTGTGATCTTTTCCCTGGGGTTAGTCCCGTGATCCGCTTTATTACAGCCAAATGACATTGCCAGATTTTAGTGACTTAAATCCGTCTGTTTACGGACTTTTTTTACAGACTGTCATCTTTTAACTCCTTCAGAATAGGTATATAACTCAACTTCCCTAAGTATTCGCCTATTTCGCGCTAAAAAACCGGGATGTAGCACTAATGTAGCCTCAATAGTTATATGGATTTTATTTTTAATAAATTGCGATAAGGTAATTGCTATGAAAAGAATGAACTCCGTTGTCGAGCCGGCATTTGTTGGCAATTCGCCTGCGTTTAACGCAACTATGAAGATAATTTCCAGAATTGCGCGCTGTGAGGCTATCACTCTGATCCAAGGAGAAACCGGTACAGGAAAAGAATTAGCTGCACGCGCCATCCATTATTTAAGCCCACGCAGTGACCATCCCTTCATTCCAGTTAATTGTGCAGCGATTCCGGATAGCTTGTTTGAGAGTGAAATTTTTGGCCACGTTAAAGGCGCGTTTACTGATGCCAAAGAAAACCAGATCGGCCTTGTTGAACACGCTGAAGGCGGCACTTTGTTTCTGGATGAAATTGAATGTTTATCGGCAAAAGGCCAGGCGACCTTGCTGCGCTTTTTGCAGGATCAAATTTACCGTCCAATCGGGGGCAAGGACCAGGTTGCTAACCTGCGAGTTGTAGTTGCGACCAATCGTGATTTATTGGCGATGACCCGATCAGGTGAGTTCAGGCTTGATCTCTATTATCGTCTTGCGTTGTTGAGAGTCACCATACCTGCTTTACGGGAAAGGGCTGGCGATCCCGAGTTTTTGGCTAATCATTTTATCAAATTGGGTTGCAAACGATTCGGCCTTAACCAGAAATTTTTGCATCCGGATGCCATTGAATGGCTAAATACGTATGATTGGCCTGGAAATGTACGGGAACTCGAAAATTTTATTTACAATAAAATTCTGCTGTCCGAAGAAGATAGTATTGTTGCTGGTGAACTAACAACCTATAAAAATGATAAGCCTGCAAGCGATAATACCCAGGAAGCATTATTTAACCTGACATTTGATTCTGCGAAAAAGCAATTGCTCAATAATTTTGCCCAGCAATATCTGAGCAAATTGCTGGCTCGCACTAATGGCAATATTTCCGCCGCGGCCAGGCTTGCAGGAAAAGAACGAAGAACCTTCACCCGGTTGTTGGAAAAAAATGGCATAGAGAAATAATCCTATACAACTTTTTCCCCTTTTATCAGACCATTTTTTCTCATTCGTTTTTCTACCTATCTATTCTTCTGCTTATCTATTCTTCTACTTGTCTATTTTGTTAATGACTACCCCCGTTATTTATTTCATTTATACATTGAATAGTATTTTTCTGCGTGCAATTTTTTAAGTTGAATTGGCGTCAAGAAATAGGGCTGTGTTGCCTCAGGTGGGGGCAATATCGCCCTATAGTTTGTTTTGTTGGAACAGCTGGGTTTCTCAATAAATTGCTCGTTTTCTTGCAAAATTATCATGGGGTATTTTTGCCCTGCCTTATTTTTTAATAAAACGATAGTTAATTGATTTTTCTAGAAAATTACTACAAAAAAATAAATGGTATGCGTGTTGCAATCAAAATTGTAAATAGCTTGAAACAGGCGGATGGAAACTTTGAACTCCGATCAACACCAATCAGGCAATGAGCAACGCGAAGCGATACTGCGTTATCTGGAAGCGTGCCCGAACGCCGCTGATACCTTACACGGTGTTGTGGAGTGGTGGATTCCATTGCAGCGTTATCACGATGACTACGACAAGATTGCAAAAATTCTGGAAGAACTATTTGCTGAAGGCTTGATAGAAAAGCAGGTGTTGCCGGATAAAAAAGTCATTTATAAGGCGATCCGGAAAAAGGATTCATTGCACAAATAAATCCTTTAATGTAGTTGTTGATCGAGCAGTAGCTATACGAAATTTATAGAAAGCAGCCAAGCGAAATTTATACAAATTCCAAAGGAGTATGATATGGCAACAACCGTCAGCTACCCCGGTGTCTACATTGAGGAAGTCCCGAGCGAAGTGCATACCATTACCAGTGTGTCTACTTCCATCGCCACTTTTTTTGGGCGCACTTCAAAAGGTAAGCTTAATAAAGCAATTCGTTGTCTCAGTCAGGCAGATTTTATTCGCAATTTCGGTGCACCCCATCCGCAAAGCGATTTGGGACATTCAGTCCGGCAATTTTTTGCAAACGGCGGAACAGATTGTTATGTAGTGCGGTTGGCCAAGGATGCAAAGTTAGCGACTATCACATTGCGCAGCCTCGGCGGTGCAGCGCAGCCGGTACTGGTGGCTACGGCGAAGGCAGAAGGGTTGTGGGCAAACCAGGTGCGGCTCGAAGTTGATTACGCAACAATATCGCCGCATGAAACTTTCAATTTAAAAGTGATACAGGAAGAAGGCGGAAGCGTTGTCGCTGCTGAAACACATTTGAATTTATCGATGGATCCCGCTTCACCGAGATTCGCACCGGCTTTTGTTACACAAAGTTCTTCATTGATTGATCTATCGCTCTCCGGTTTATTAACCCCCGCATTTTACGCACTTCCTGCTAATAGCTTTGATGGTTTTTCGCAATCCCGTCGTCCATTGGATAGTACGCTCGCAACCGCTGTTACAACATTGAACCAACTAATTACGCCGCCTGTTCCAGCGCTTCCGGCGTTACCGGCTCCACCACAAACTTCATTCCTGATCAGTGTAAATGGCTGCACTCCGCAATTGGTAAACCTCACGGGTTGGGCTGTGCCCGCCGCCATCCCGGCAATCGAGTCAGAATTAAAAGCGCGTATCGATGCAGCGTTAATGTCTGTATCGCCGGTGCAAACTGTTGCCGTTAATTTTGCACCCGTAGCAGGTGTAGGGCACATACTGACGATTACGGCGAGTTCTGGCGAAAGAAAATCGGTGCGCATTACGCGCGCTGGTAATCAGGATATTTCCGCTGCATTAATGCTGGGGCAGGACCAGGGCGGTTATGAAAGTACACGCTTTAGTAATTTACGTCCGGCTCCGACAGCAACATTATTTTCTGTCGGGGCATCAGGTGCACTGACAAATTTAAATGCATTAACGGCGCTGAACCAAAATACTTTTACCCAAATTACTATTGGCGCAATTCCGGTAAACCTTAACGATGGCGCAGGTAAAACAATTATTACCACTGCTGCGGCCCAGCCCTGGTATCGCAGCGCCGCAGGATTTAATACTGCATCAGGCGATAATGACGGTGTGCGTGAAAAATTGCAGATTATTGCAAAGCTGATTAATGCCAAAGCCACGCTCGCTTATACAGCGCAGGTATGGGGCTATCAACTGGCGATTATTGCCAAACCTGCAACGCTCAATACGGTACCGGCTGCTTTTACAACGGGCACTGCGGCTTTTGATAATGCATTGGTTGCTAATTTGCGACGCTATTCATTGGGGGTTTCAGCACCGGGTCCTTTTAGTACCGGCGGTGTTGACGGCGATGACGGCGTGGCACCAACACCCGTGGAATTTTTTGGTAATCCTGTTGCGCAAACAGGTTTTCACGCGCTTGATCCTGTCGATCTTTTTAATCTTATGGTTATTCCTGCTGATGAAGGTGTTAGCGCATCTGACCATCAAAGTTTGTGGGGGCCAGCGAGCGCTTATTGTGCGTCGCGCCGCGCTTTTTTACTGGTCGATGCTCCTGCTGCCTGGACTGGAACTGATGGGCGCCCAACGGTGTTAGGCGATGTTTCTTTAGCACTGACTGCATTAAATGTATCTGATAAAAAACAGGCGGCAGTTTTTTATCCTCGTTTGGTTTTTGACAATGCCGGGCTAAAGAAAAAAATTGGTCCATCCGGTGCTATTGCAGGTTTGATGGCCCGAACTGATGCAACGCGTGGCGTGTGGAAAGCACCGGCGGGCGTTGAAGCCAATATACGCGATGTACTCGGCGTTGAGGTCAATCTCACCGATGCAGAAAACGGTGTATTAAATAAAAAAGCCGTGAATTGTATTCGCGTATTTCCCAATGGATTAGTGAATTGGGGCGCGCGAACTCTGGCCGGTGATGACGATTTTGGTAGCGAGTGGAAATACATTCCTATTCGCCGGCTCGCGCTCAATATCGAAGAATCTCTTTTCCGCGGTACCCGATGGGTTGTATTCGAACCGAATGACGAACCGCTGTGGGCCAAGATCCGCTTGAATCTGAATGCTTACATGATGTCGCTATTTCGTCAGGGCGCATTCCAGGGCACCAGCCCGAAAGAAGCCTTTTTTGTTAAATGCGATAAAGACACCACCACGCAAGATGATCGCAACAAAGGCATCGTAAATATCGAAGTAGGTTTCGCGCCGTTAAAACCTGCTGAATTTGTTGTTATCAAAATCCAGCAAATTGCTGGGGATCTCTAAGCCCACTGGAACAGGAATTTTGTCATGGCTAATACCGGATTTGTCGTTAACACCCATCGTTTTGATCCGTACAAGAATTTTAAATTCAGAGTGATTTGGGATAACAAAACCGTGTTGGGCGTTAGTAAAGCCAGCGCCTTAAAACGCACAACCGAAGTGGTGAAACATCGCAGTGGTGGTGAAAATAGCATTGACCACAAATCGCCGGGCCGCACCAGTTATGAAGGGATTACGTTAGAGCGCGGCCTCACCCACGATCCTGAATTTGAAATTTGGGCCAATAAAATCCATTCGTTTGCGGGCGACCCATTAATGGATTTAGCGGGCTACAAAAAAGAATTGACCCTTGAAGTAATGAATGAAAAAGGGCAGGTGGCAAAACGTTATTTTTTGCACGCGTGTTGGGTTAGTGAATACACAGCAATTCCCGATCTTGATGCCAATGCCAACGCTGTTGCTATCGAACATCTCAAGATCGAACTTGAGGGGTGGGAGCGCGATGTAGATACTCCCGAGCCTTCCGAGGCGGGCTAGAAGGAATTAATTTCATGGGTGTTTCACTGAGTTGTTGGCCGCCTGCGCCAGAACAGGAACGGTATTTAGCGCGGTGTTTTGCTGGCGATATTGCAGATCTTGATATTAATTTTGATTTGCCTCGCCCGGAATTGGTGACGTCGCTATTAAGCAGTTGCTTGCATCATTCTGATGGTGAGCTTGTGAATGCTCGTTCAACCTGGCAATGGACAGTGAGTGAGCGTCTGCAAGGTTTGCTCGCCATTGCCAATGCATCCATCGGAAATACTTCAACAGCCATTGCAACCTGTAGTAATGAATTGTGTCGCGGCACAGTGGAATTGGAGTTGGAATTAGCAAGTTTTGCCAGCGCGCCTGTCATTGCAAAAATGGATTGGCTTTCGCCGCGCGGAGAAAAATTCTTTTGCCGTTTACCGACCGGGCAAGACCAGCGCGACTGGTATAAACACATACAACATAGCGTAGATGAATCCTGGTTTATTGCGCGCTTGCTTGAAGCAACACCTGATACACAATTGCCCGCTGAATTACCCGTTGACTGGATTGATTCACTCGGTGCCTCATTGGCTGACGTTGATCCGCTAACGGCATTGACCCTGGCCATTGATTGCCCATTTTGCGCACAGGCATTGAATGTCGAAGTCGATCTTGAGTGGTTATTGATTGACGGTTTGCGTTCGCTCCAGCGACGTATGATTGAGCAAGTACATTGTCTTGCATCGCATTATCACTGGAGCGAAAAGGACATAGTTGCGCTGCCTCAATGGCGGCGTGAAAAATATTTAGCACGTCTTGTCGAGGGATTGTAATGAACCATTATTTTTCCCGGCTGGCCCAACGTTCCAGCATTGCTGCAACTAATTCCGGCCGCCAGTCGCAGATGATAAATGCCCAGGTCGCAAACGTTGATTCCGCTCACGCCGACGTCGCTACTATAAATCGCGCGGCCATTGACGCGACCGGGCACGCGATCAACCACGAGCAACGTCGCGGGAACGGAATCGAAGCCTGGGGTGAACAGCATATCGAAATGGCTTCGGCCGTTTATCGTGCAGAAGCAACACTGGAAAAAAATGAGCAAGTTACACGTGCGGCGATTGACAATAATCCCGGTGCGCAATTATCCATAACATCACCGGTTAGTACCGGAGTTGCGTCTACTCTGGTGAACACCAGGAAAAACTCCATGCAGGCAACTGCGTCGGAATTACAATCAGGATTAACACAATCACAATCCCTTTCTGCTGGTATTCCTTACGATGCTGTTGATGCGTCAGTTGACACATTAAAAAATTCACTCCCTATTACCAATTATCCTGAACAAAAAAATACTCAGCCGATAGCCAGTTTTTCACCTGCAAGCGTCGTTGCGCCGCAACAGCGTGAATCAAATAATTTTTCCGGAAACAATATTTTTACTGAACAACGTTTAAATATTCCTGCCAGCGCACAGCCACATCGTAACTCAATGGTGGTTGATGCTATGCAACGTTACACCAATTCTATTCCGATGAGTAATAGTAATGTCCCCGGGTTTTATGATCGTAGTGCTACTGAAGAAAATCAGAATAAAAGAACTGCTGCACGGCCTGAGAGTGAAACACAATCAGCATCTGCAATTACATCATCCAATGGCGCCGCGCGTGTTGTCGCCAATACTGTTGCTGCTCCTCCCGGTGAAACGCCAACCGCATTAATCAATATATTGGATGTTGCGCCGCGTTCAGGAGTGCAAGTGAATATTGGAAAAATTGAACTGGAAATTTTTGCGCCGCAACAGAACATTGTGCAAGCCCCGCAACCTGCTGCGCCGGTAATACAACCTGCCCGACGTGAACCGGTATTCAATCCACATCGTTATTATTTGCGGAGTCGCTAATGCCACTACTGTCCACTCATGAAGCTATAGGTGCTGTATCCGAGGCCTTGCGTTCGCAACTGGAATTGCGCACCTCGATACTGACTACTGTTAGCCGTCCGGAAGTGGCAGCCAATGGCGATGCAATACCCAAACTCAATTTATTTTTATATCAAATCGATTTTGATCCGCACCTTAAAAATCATTCCCTTGATGATGGCCAACCTGCACCTTTGTGGTTGGTGCTGCGCTATCTGGTGACGGCTTACGACAGTAGTCTTGATAGTGACACCGTTGATGCGCATCGCATGCTCGCGCGCGCATTGGCACGCTTGCAGGAAATGAATTTTCTTGCGCCCGCTGTGCCGGCATTAATTGATAATCCTGAACCGTTAAAAATTTCCTTTGATAATGCGGATGTGGATTTGTTGTCGAAAGTGATGCAAGGCAGTGAAGAAAAATACCGAATCTCTGCCGCGTTTCAAGTGCGGCCAGTATTGATTGCGCCCGATGTAACCCCCTCTTACGCGCCGCTGGTGCTCACTGTGGGGCCGCCGGGGGCGGAAGGCGTCCTGGTATTACCTTCTATGGGGCCGAATTTAAAACAGGTCGTCCCATCACGATTTGAAATTGGCGCGACCATTGAATTTTCCGGCGATAACATTAACGGCGGTATCGAAACTGTTTATATCGGCAGTATGGAATTACCGGTTATTGCCGCGCGTGAAGGTGCTGTGCGTGCACTTGTGCCAGCTGCGCCCACCATTTCGGCTGGTGTCCATACGGCGGTAGTTGCGAAACTATTGGCGAGCGGCCGCCAGCAACTCAGCAATCCACAATTAGTCACGCTATTGCCTTCGCTCGTTGCAGCAGTACGTGGCCCACTTTCTCTGAATGGTTCAAATTTATTTGGCAATGTGACGTTGAATGGTGAACGCCTTGGCGGTCCCGACGATAACATTCTGGTTGCGTTTTATCGCGAAGGCCAAATCGTATTAAATCTGGAAGTCAATGGTTCTGTTGCGCAAACCAGCGTGCAAGTGGTAGTAACTAACAATAAAGCTTTACCACCAGGAATTTATTATTTGATTGTGCGTGTTAACGGCGCACAAGCGCAACTCACTCCGGCAGTGGAGTGGATATTATGAATACTGCCGTAACCTCGCCAGCATTATTTTCACCAGAATTATCCATCAGTGATGCATTGGCTGCGAGTTGGTTGGCAGAAGCAACCTTGCGTTTGCGGCGTGAAATTGCCTGGCAATGGTATTTACGTGGAGATGTGACCGCAGCCAATCCGGATCAATTACCACCAATGATTGATGCATTAAGCGAGAGCCTGGATTTGACGCGCTTTAGCACGGATAAACAACATTTTTTTACAACAGATATCACTGCAAAATTTCTCAGTGAAAAAATTGCCGGCTTACGTGAAAACCGCATTCTCATTAATGAACGCAACAACATTTATTCTCATAGTAGTGATTCTCACAATAACGAGCCGCGTAATTACGGGTCCTGGGCAGCCGTATGCGCACGTTTGGAGCTGGATGATTGTGCGCAATTTGTTTTTGCCCTGGGATTATTGGCACGCACTGATCCTGCGAGTATTGCTGTTATCGCTGCTTGCCAAAATGATGCGCCAAAAAATTTACCAACATTGGCACTCGCATTGCGGTTGTTGGATGGCGATAGGAATTTATTATCCATCGACAGTTCACATCCATTATTTCGACTGGGTTTACTGCAATTCCACAATGAAAATACCATCGCTAGCTGGCATGAGGGATACGATGTTGCGCCGTTGATCGCCAGCGTCTTTGTGAATGACGATAATCGTCTTCCTGCGGAATTACGACTGGTTAACAATGTACAAATATCGGGGGAATTACCTTCAACACTTGTTGCAGCAATAAACTTATTAAATAAACCTGCCACTGAAACGCAATTCATTCCGCTACTTGGTGATGCGGGTACAGAGTTTAGTGAGTGGGCCGCTGTTATTTCTAACAAAACCGGGCGCGTTGTTGTTGAGCTTGCGCAACCGGTTATCCCCCCAATTTCCCGTTTGACGGTATTGGCTACCTGGTGCTGGTTGTACGACGCTGATCTATTGTTGCCTTCACTTACTGTTATTGCCGATGAACATACGCATGAGCGAATTAACTGGCCCGTTATTCCCCTGCGCTGGTTTGCGCCGATACAAGATGCGCGCGCGCTTAAACAGTTACCTGCATATGCACTGAAACCGGTTGTCGTTTTACCTGTTACCAATTTTGAAATGCGCGTGCAACGTTTTGAACAGGTGCTGGGGCGCCATAGCGAAACGTTGAAAATTGAAATACTGGAAGCGGCCAGATGTTTTCGCCTCGGTATGAGAGAAATCGATGCAATTGGACTAGCTGCAAAACCCATAAAAGTGTTACGCGGTGAGCAACTGCATTCACTCTGCCGCGCGCAGGTGCGCCTGGACCTTGGCTCGCTTGCACAACCGGTCACTCCGCGTTTTACGTTAAACGATTTGGTATTACCGCCAACACAAACCGTACAGTTGCACGAAATTATTAATGCGATGCGCGCGCTTACCCGGGTGCATTATCGCTGGGGTACTGCACGGGTGTGGAATGAAGCGGGGCTTTCCGTATTGTTCTGCGGCCCACCCGGAACCGGAAAAACTATGGCTGCCGAAGCGATTGCCGATGAATTGCAATTGCCGATGTTTCGTATCGATTTATCGCAAGTAGTTAATAAATATATTGGCGAAACCGAAAAAAACCTGAAGAAAGTTTTTGATGCGGCGGAAGAAAGTGATTGCGTGATTTTTTTTGACGAAGCCGATGCGTTGTTTGGTAAGCGCACCAGCGTGAAAGATGCTCATGATCGTTTCGCCAATACTGAAATCAGTTATTTGCTGGAGCGCATGGAGCGCTTGAAAGGCATTGCGATATTGGCAACCAATCGTCGCAAGGATCTGGATGAAGCATTTTTACGTCGCCTGCGCTGCCTGATTGAATTTCCATTGCCGGATGAACGCGAACGCGAACGGTTATGGCGTTATGTATTTCCTGGCGATGTGGATGTCAGCAAACTCGATATCGAATTTTTAGCGCGCAATTTTCCATTGGCGGGCGGGCATATTCGCTCTATTGCGTTTAACGCCTGTTTACAAGCAGGCACTAGCGACAAACCCGCTGTAGCGATGACACACGTCTTGTTAGCGGTAAAGCGTGAATTGGATAAATTAAATCGGCCCAATTCGCCGGAAAGTTTTGGTAAATACCAATACCAGGTTGCTGACTTATTTGAGGAGACCACGCGATGACGCAACTTAATATTGAGCGTATCGCTTTGCGTTTGCACGGCGTTTCCAGTGATATCGCACAAGCGGCACTTGATGGTCTTGATGCTGAGCTTATACGTCGATTGCAGATGCGTGGCATTGACGCAAATGAATTATCCGGTATGGCATCCGGTTTGCGACTACCGTCAATTCACGCAACGCAACCCCTGGATGCTGAAAGCCTGCGCGCAAAACTGGCGGATGGTCTTATCGATTTATTAGCGCCTGCTACTTCAACATCACTTGATACGGGAGGAAATAATTAATGTCCGGATTTCTTCTGCGCGGTGCATTGGTTGAATACAGCGGTGAATTTTTGGGGCCGATTCCCAATCTGGTGGTGTTTCAATTTAATCCCGAACAATTGGCTCGCACTATCACCATTCCCACTCCCCCGGAGCCTGTAGCAACTAACCAGGCACGGCAGTCTGAACCCCATGCGACCAGTACACCGCCTACGGAAAGTTTTACGGTTACCGCAAAATTTTCAGCGGCAGATGATTTGGGCAAAGGCGGCGCTGTTTCGGCAATTCCGCGCGTGTTTGGTATTGGCCCGCAAATCGCGGCGCTGGAAAAAATGGTGTATCCCGCGGGGCCATTAAGTGGATTGCTGGGTCAGGCGATTGATGTAATTGGCGATGCATTGGGTATGGGGGGCGATGATAAAAAACCGGAGCGCGCCATTCCCCGGCAATCGCTGCCGCGCATTTTATTTATCTGGGGTTATACGCGGGTACTGCCAGTGCGTATTAAATCGATGACGATTACCGAGCAGAAGTTTGATGCGTTTTTAAATCCGGTCCAAGTTGAAGTGCAAATTGGTTTAGAGGTTTTGAGCCTGGCAAAAACCAGCAGCGACAAAATTGGTTATGGTGCGTTGACTTATTCGCGTGGCGCAAAAGATGCGCAGGCGATTCTCAATCTCGCCAAAGCAGTGGAATTGGCCGCTGACATAATTCCCTTTTGACTGCGTCATTTTTTTTGCGTCACTTTTTTTCATAACTGTTTTCAAGGAGAGTGAAAATGTTTTTAAAAAATTCGCGTTATAGCAACACGCCGCTGGTGATTGCGCGCGCTGCCAATGGCCGCGACGTGCAAGTGTTGAGCTTGCGCAAATTGCCGCAGGTCAGCGGCGAACGAACCCAAATCCATGATCACGACCAGCTGGATGTGATGAGCCACCGCCGCTATCGCGATGGCACACGGTTCTGGCATATCGCCGATGCCAATAGTGACCTGGAAGCGAATAACCTGATCGCTGAAACCGGTCGCTACATCAACGTTCCGGAAAAGTGAGAGCGCTGTTATGGCACTGGCCAATCTCCGCATTTATCTCGACGGCACTCCGGCAACAGAGGAGCAACTCGATATGTTCCGCGAAATTCGTGTCGATCAAGCGATAGGAATGGCGGCGGAAGCGGAGTTGGATATCGATTTGAGCCTGGATGACCAGGGCCTGTGGTCAATGATTGAAGATGCATTTGCACAAGCATTTAGCCGCATTCGCATTGAAATAAAAATGGGCGAGGGTGAATACAGTGCGTTAATTGATGGTGCGGTTGTTTCGCAACGGTTCGAATTGGCGGCGGGCCCCGGTGATAGCGGCCTGACATTGGTAGTGCACGACGATAGTGTGTTGTTGAACCAAATTGAAAGTGTTGCATTATTTGAAGATCAAAGTGCTGATCAAATTGCACAAACATTAATTGCCGATGCCGGTTTAATTGCAGAAGTCGATAGTGTTCCCGCTGCTGGCAGCGCCTATACCCGTTACGTGGTGCAACGCGGCACTGCGATGCAATTGTTGCGCGACCTCGCGCGTAAACACGGCATGTTCGCCTATGTAAAACCCGGCGCAATACCGGGGCAAAGCGTAGGTGTTTTTGCGCGGCCCACGCTGGTTCGCGGTGCGGCGAGCGAATTGTTGTTGGTGGGTGAAGAACGCAATATCCATAAATTTTCGGTGCAACTCGATGCGCTCTTGCCGATGTCGGTGCGCGGTGGCGATGTGCAACTTTCCGATAGCAGTGTGCTGTCCACCGAAGCCAATGCATCCACACTGGACCCACTGGGTAATGAGGCAACCCATGCGGCATTAACGCCCACCGCTGTGAGTTTATTAACGCACAGTCGCGAAGAACAAAATGATCTGGATGCGGCGGCCGCTGCTGCGGTGAATTTTTCTGCATTTGCCTACACCGCGAACACCGAAATTGATGCGAATGATTACGACACGGTACTCGCGCCTTATCAAGTGATCAGTGTTGCGGGTCCCGGCGGTTATTTGGGCGGCGATTACCTGATCAGCCGTGTGCAACATTCCATTAACGACAGCGGCTACAAACAAAAACTCACGCTGAAACGCAATGCCCGCTCGGCGGGTTCCAGTGGTGGTAGCGGATTACCGGGAGGGATTTTCTGATGCTGGGTTCCGGTATTGACCAATTATTGGTGGATCTTTCCGAGCGCGTGAATAACCGCTACTACGGAAAATATCGCGGCGTTGTCAGCAGTGTGGATGACCCGGAAAAAGTTGGTCGTTTGCGCGCGCGCGTGCCCAAAATTTTCCTGGATGTGGAAACCCAATGGGCAACACCGTGCGCGCCTTACACCGGCGATGGTGAAGGTTTATTTTTAATTCCACCGGTAGGCGCCGGTGTGTGGATTGAATTTGAAGAAGGTGATCTTAATCGCCCCATTTGGTCAGGTGGTTGGTGGAATAAAGATAAAACCCCAAAAAATGAACAGGGCGATGAAGCGGCAACCACGCGCAAAATTTTACGCAGCAATAGTGGTTTGTTAGTGGCGATGGATGATGATGCAAAAAAAATATCCATCAGCGATAGCGATGAAAAAAATTTCATCACCATTGAAGTGATGGAAGGAAAAATAAAAATCCAGGCCACTACCAAAGTCGTGGTGGAATCGCCGCAAATTGAATTGGTTGAAAATGCCAGTCATCCGCTGGTGTATGGCGATGACCTGCTGAATTTTTTAAACCAGATGATAAATATTTACACCACCCATACCCATCCGGGCGAAACCGCGCTGGGAATTCCGGTGAGCCCCATGACACCCATGCCACCGATGACACCGGCAACACCGGCGTTGCTATCGGTAAAAGTGAAAACCGGATGAGGAACAAACTATGGCATTGAAAGCGGGCACCGTCGCCAATTTTTCCAGCAGTCTGGCAGAGGCAATGGATAACGCCTTTCAGCAGGAATGGTTGGCCTTAAAAGGCATTCCCTTGCCCACGCAAGGGCAAGATGATCGCCGCATGTTATTTGCGGCGATCGCGCAGGGATTATTTGTTTATCTCAAAGCCAATGAAGATTTACTGATCAGCACACTGACATTGCGCGACGACACCGGCATTGGCACGGATGAAACTTATGCAGTGACGCAACTGGAGTTAAATCTATGAGTGGCCGACATCTCGCATTTCCATTTCACATTGGCACTGATGGTCGCAGCGTTGCGCCGGCGAATCTGGACGAACATGTGCGCGGGGAAATTTTGCAATTGCTGCTCACCAATGCGGGCGAGCGTCCTTTTATACCGAGCCTGGGCGGCAATTTGCGCCGGTTGGTTTTCCATGGGAATGATGAGGTCACCGCCGGTTTGGCCAAAGCCAATATTGCCCAGGCGCTTTCCTATTGGTTGGGGCATCGCGTAAAAGTGTTGAACCTGGATGTGGATAACCAGGATGCCGTACTCGCGATTGATTTGAGTTATGAAGTGATTGATACCGGTGAACAACGGCGCGTGCGCCTTGAACACGGTGGAGGTTCCGTATGAGTAACGGTATTCGCGCGGGCAAAAAATTTGACGATGAAGTTCTCGCTGAACGCGCACGCAATCTGGCAACGCGCAACCTCAACGGTATTGAGCGCGTCTTTGTTAATTTATTACCGGCAGCGGCACCCACTGACGCGTGGCTGGATCTTGAATTTCATACCACGCATATTCTTGCGGCGATACTTACCGCCATTGGCGGCGGTACCACACCACATTCTATTTTTCCCGTTAGTGGTGGTGTGCGTTTGCGCGGCGGTGCAGCGGCAGGGCAGGTGCGTGTGGTGCAAGTGATTGCCGGTGCTGCGCCCAATCAATTGCGCTTGCAAATAAATCCGATTGGCGATTATTCCACGTATACCTTGGCAGTAAATTTTGCCGGTATTGATCCGCTGTTAGCGGAAATCGATTTTAAATTTCGCCCCGCGTGTTTCAATTTGAATTGCGCTGCCGATGAATCTTTTTCTGCACCGGTAGCAACACCGTATATTGATTATCTCGCGAAAGATTTTGATTCATTCAAACACACGTTGATTACCGCGATGCAGCAACGGGTTCCCGACTGGTTGCCTACCAGTGAAGTGGATATGGACCAGGTGTTGATTGATTTGATTGCGGCAGATGCGGATGAATTATCTGATTACCAGGATCGCACCGTTAACGAAGCGTTTTTGGCAACGGCGCGCAAACGGGTTTCACTCGCGCGTCACGCGCGTTTAATGGATTACCACATTCATCAAGGCAACCAGGCGAGTAGCTGGTTAGCTGTGCAAGTACAAACGGCTATTAATATTCCCGCGCGCACCGGTGCGTGGACGAGTGAACATTGGCAAGATAAAACCAGCCAGGCATTCATTACAAAAAAGTTATTGGTGAGTAATCCGTTATTAAATGCTTTGCAATTGTATAACTGGGGCGGCAGTTTAACGGCACTGGATGCCGGTTGTACCAGTGCGGATATTGCCTTGCCGGCGCCGCTGAATCCGGCGAGCGAAACCGATGCAAATAATTTGCGCGATTTAGTAAACAGTATTCGTTCGCGACCTTTTTTAATCCAGCAACACCTCAATCCGGAAACCGGTACTGCGTTAGGGAAAGATCCAGGCGCGCGGCAAATATTGCAATTAACCGGCACTGCGCAAACGCTGTTTGATCCCATGGGCGGTGTTGCTGGCGAATGGTTTGTGCGTATTTTCTGGCGCGATGCGGATCGCCTTGCACGTCGCTATTGTTTTTGCACGCAATGTAATACCGCACTGCCGTTGTATAACGTGAGTCTGTTCCACGGCAACCTGGTTGAGATCAGCCATGGTCGTCCGCATCGCACTATTTTTCGCGCGCCGAATACACCGCTGGCTGTGAGCACTCCATACAATTTTTTATACGGTGATGAAGCACATATTGAATTAACTCCTTGTGGCGCAGTAGCAAAATTACCGCATACTTCACTCGCATACCTTGCCACCGAACCTGATGGAGTTACGCCGGCGCGCACCAGTCTTACCGTGAGTGTAAATGGTTTTGCAACGCCCTGGCGTGAACAAAGTGATTTGATTGAATCCACGAATGATGCACAACATTTTATTGTGGAGACCGATGAATATCGCAGCAGCTATATTCGTTTTGGCAATGGAAAAAATGGCCGCAACTTACCTGTTGATACATTTATCACCTGCGATTATCAAACCGGTGTGGGTATTGATGGCAATGTGGGGGCCGATACGGTGATTGGTTTTGATGATGCAGCACTGCCGCAATTAATCCGCATCTGGAATCCATTTGATATTACTGATGGTCGCGAACCGGAATCGGTAGCGGAAATTATCCGGCGCGTTCCTGAAGCTTATCGCGCACGGCAATTACGCGCGGTGACACTGGAAGATTACGCGCTTCGTGCAGAACAATTAAAAGAAGTTGCGCACGCGCACGCCAGTTATGCGTGGACCGGTTCGTGGCGCACGGTGCGGATTGCGATAGATCCATTCGGCACAGAAATATTAACGGAGCCCGTGCGCAAAAAAATCGCTGCGCATTTGGAAGCGGTGCGATTGATTGGTGAAGATTTGGAAATCAGGCCGGCGCGCTATGTGCCGCTGGATATTTATTTGAAGGTGTGTGCGCATCCGGATTTTTGGCCAGAACATTTGCGCCGCGAATTGGAATTGGAATTTTCCAACGGTTATACCGCGGATGGTCGCGGCGGATTTTTCCATCCTGACAATTGGACATTTGGCCAACCGTTATTCCGTTCGCAATTAATCGGGCGCGCTTTGCAAGTGCCCGGTGTTGGTCGCGTATTGCTGGCGAGTATAAAACGTTTGCACGGTGAGAGTGGTGCAAGCCTGAGCACTATTACTATTCCGGCCAGTGCAGTTGATCATCCGGTGGTTGAGCAATTAATTGTCCGGCCCTTTGAAATTATCCAGGTAGCCAATAACCCGAGCAAACTGGAAACAGGGCGATTGAATTTTGAAATCACCGGAGGTCGCCAATGAGTTGCAAACACGATTGCCCGGCACCGCCGTTATTTCCCAAAACGATCTTTAATCGGCCCGCGTTGCCGCACATTGATTATCGCATTGGTAATTACGCCGATGTGCGCGCGTTTTTACTGGATCAATTAAACAAGCAACCCACATTGTCCAACTGGACCCATCGCAAAGCCGATGACCCCGGTATTGCGTTGTTGGAAGCCGATGCAGTGGTTGCCGATATTCTTACCTTTTACCAAAATTTGTACGCGAACGAAATTTATCTGCGCACCGCACAATGGCCGCAAAGTATTACCGATTTGATTCGTCTCGGTGGTTATCGGCTCGCACCGGGTGTTGCCGGTGAAGCGACATTTGCGTTGACCATAAAAGGCGAAAAACCGGTAACGGTGCCTGCGGGTTTTGGGGTGAAAGCGCAATTGGAAAATAGCGATAAACCCGCTGAATTTGAAACGCGCACGTCGCTGGAGGCGATTCCTGCCTTGAGTTTATTTTCGCTGTATCGCCCGCGTGTTACACCACCGATTGCGAACGGCACCAGTGTGTTGTGTGTATCCCATCTGGACATTGAATTAAAAGCCAATGATCGCTTGCTGCTGGGTGAGCCGGTGGGTGGTTTGGCAAGTCCATCGAGCTTAAATAATTCGCAAATTGTAATTGTCGATAAGGTGTGGGATTCATTTGATGATCGTTATATCCAATTGAAATCGCCCATCGCACGTACCGCGTCGGTCGCGTCATTGATCGCGTATAAGCTGGGCGAAAGTTTGCGTCACTTTGGTCACGGTGCACCGGCGACAGTGACCACCATCACTAACGGTATTGCGAATTCGCGCAATACAGCGTTTGTGCGCAAAACCAATACGCTAACAACCAATGACGTTTCGCCGGATATTGCCGCCGATGAAATTCCGCTGGATCGCGAATTCAAAAATATTGCGGTGGGCGATACGGTGTTAATCCAGGCGCGCGCGCCTTCCTTGTTTTCGTTAGCGCCGTTGCGCATGACGCTGGTGCGCCGTGTCGTTCGCGTTGACGATGGAACAGTGACCTGGGGAATGCAATCAGGCGCGGCGACGACGTTGACGCTCAACAATAATCTTGGCGGTGTTTCGAGCAGTTATGTTTTTCTCGGCGGCTCGATTGTCGCCAGTAGTGTGGGGGGCAATACGCTGGATATTCGCCACATCAATATATTGCAAGTGACCGCTAAACCATTTGTTGTTCATGCGGCGCCGGTGAATGCCAGCGCAAGTAATGGGAATGTACTTTTTTATTTTGGTGCGAGTGCGCATGCAAAACTATTAAAAGGCCGGCGCTTGTTATTTGTTGACCGCCAGGGTGAAACGTTTGAAGCACTGGTTGATGAAATTGTTGCGGGTGCAACTGACGAAAATGATTTCCACAAAATTTTTATTAATCAGACTGTTAATTATTCTGGATTTGGTTACGACGAACCGACGATAGATGTATTCGGAAATGTGGTGGATGCCTCACAAGGAAAAACTATCGAACAACAAGCGATTGGTTCCGGTGATGCGCGCGCGGTGTTCCAGAGTTTTGCGTTGCCCAAAGCGCCGTTGACGTATTTATTTGATGCAGCCCGTACACCGGCGCAAACACCCGCGCTGGAAATTTATGTGGATGGCATTCGCTGGTCGCGTGTGGAAACCCTGTTTAATTCCGGTCCCAACTGCCAGGTTTATATTGTGCGTGAAGATGCCGACGGCAACAGCCTGGTGCAATTTGGCGATGGTAAAACCGGTGCGCGTTTAGCGAGTGGTTACAACAATGTCAGCGCAATTTATCGCCAGGGAATCGGTGCGCACGGGCCATTAAAAGCGGGCAGCAAACCGCAGGCGACCGACAAGTTAACCGATCTGGATAAAGTCTATTTACCGGCGGATGTAACTACCGGCGCTGATCCTGAAACCGCCGCAAATGCACGCCTTGCCGCGCCCGCAAAATTACAAAGTTTGGGGCGATTGGTGAGCATTGCCGATTACGAAGCCGAAGTGCGCATGTTGCCCAATGTGCTTAAAGCCAGCGCGCGTTGGGATGCGCCCGAAGGTATCCCGCTGATTGCCTTAACGGTCTTAACACAAAGCGGTTCTGCGGCGGATATTGCGCAAATCCGCGACGCCTTGACCGCTTACAACCGCTGTCGCGGGCCAGCACGGCATCCGGTGTTGGCGATTAACGGCCATCGCCAGTTTATCCATGTGGATGCGTTGGTAGGTTATGACCCCTCCCGCTTGGTGGTGGATATTGAGCGCAATATCAAATTGGCATTGGGTGTTGTCGGTGAGGAAGCAAACAACATCCATGCCGAAGACGGGTTGTTTGGTTTGAACCGGCGCGATTTCCACCAGTCCGTGCACACCTCGGAAATTATCGCGGCGATCCAGAATGTGGAGGGCGTGGCCTGGGTCAAGTTGCGCGCAGCGCGCAATTTGTTATTGGGTGCAGTGCCGCAACAGGTTGATCCCACGGTACTGGAATTGCCCACTATCAACCTCATGCCATCGTCCCTGTTGTCGTGCCCGCTGCATTTTCTGTTGAGCTTGCACACCAAACACCTGGTGTTGGGTTTTGTGTCGGCGCTGGCCCAAATGGAGTGCCCATCATGAGCAGCCCCCGCCGTGAACTTTACCAACGCCTGCCGGAGATCTATCGCATCCGCGATGCGGAGCTGACGCCGCCCGGCCAACTGGCGGCTTACCTCGGTGTTATTGAGCAGGTTCACAGCGCAATCCGCAATGATATTGAATCCCTTGGGCGCGATGCGTTTATTGAGAGTTGCGCCGATTGGGTGATTCCCTATATCGCCGATTTGCTGGGCGTGTCCCACTTGTCCGGCGATCCCTGGACGTTACGGGCCGATGTGGCGCGTACCATCAACCATCGCCGGCGCAAGGGTACCCTGGGGGCGATTGAATCCCTGGCGTATTCATTGTCCGGCTGGGCCGCCCATACCATTGAAATGCGCGAGCGCCTGGTATGGAACCAGCACCTTAACCATTTGCGCCCCGATGCGGGTGGTACACCGCCGCTGACACTCAGCAAGTATGCGGGCGACGCACGCTTTGGCGGCACGGTAAACCTGCGCGATCCGGCGTTGCTGAGCCTGCTCAATACACCGTTTGATCCCTTCGCCCATGTGGCCGATGTCAAACCGGCCGCCGGCTGGCGCGGCCTGCATAACTTGCCGAACCTGGGGATTTTCCTCTGGCGTTTGCAAGCCTACACGGTGGCACGGACACGGCCGGGCCGGATATTTGCGCCCATCGCCCTGGCGCCAACGGTAGCGACCGATGCGAATTTTGCGGTACGGGTGGAATTGCATCCCCAGCAGGAGCCGCTGGTATTGTTTAACACCCACCGTTTCCTGGCGGATGAAGACCCGCCCAATATCAGCTCGCCCCATACAGTGCCGGGGCCAATGCCGGCGGCCTGTTTAAGCCATGACATACCGGCGGGCAACCCGGAAGAATATGTGGAAATTGCCACTTATCCCGCCGGGACAATACCGCCGCGGCTGCAGCGTTTGGGGCTGGGTTTGCAAGTACCGGACGCTCCCTTCACCCCGGCAACGCCCTGGCGTTTTCGCGGTGCCAATTTGTGCGCGTGGGAAGCGGGTTTGCAACCGCCCTTGCGCGCCTATGAAATTGCGATTGATCCCGAGCGCGGCCGCGTTTTGTTCGGGGCGATGGGCGCGGCAGCGGCAGACGAAGCAGACGCAATTGTTTCGGGATTATTTGTCTCCACCACCACCGGTTTTCAGGGGGCAGTGGGTGCGCAACCGATCCCTCGTCCATCAACCCCGACAACCTGGTTGGGCGTGATACCGGATGTGGTGATTATCGATACGCTCGCCAATCCGGCAGCCACTCTGGAGTCAGCGCTGGCTAACCTGCAAAACCGCGGTGCACCGCTGATTATCGAAATCAGGGATAGTTTGGTGCATGAACTGGATTTGGCTGTAACTTCGGTTCCCGGAACTGACAATAGTGAATTCGGCTTGAGTACCTTGCGTCTCAGTCATTCGCTGTGGATTCGTGCGGGCGATGGCGAGCGCCCGGTTATCCGTTTGCATCGACCTCTTGCATTCAGGCCGCACGATGTTTTGGCTGCCGGGGCTCAAGCAGTAATGGATTCGCTGATGGTCAGGCTGGAAGGTTTATATATCACCCGCCACAGCGGATTTCCGGCTGGCCTATCCTTGGTTGCACGCGCGGCACTCAACCAGCTTCACATCCAGGATTGCACTCTGGACCCCGGCGGCGTGGTTGCACTAAACGGCGTTCGCGCAGCCATCCGCGACTCTATGTTCCTGCCCAATGGTTATGGCTTTGCGCAGGCCAATGAAGAACTCGCCTTCGACCAAACCCCGGAAATCATCCTCGAAAATTCCATCTGCGGTCCGTTGGCGATGGATGACGGCTATTCGCTGAACATCACCAACAGCATTGTCGATGCCGGCGGGACGCTTGCGACTGCCGTGCCAGCACTGGCGATTGGTGCGGCCAGTGCCGATGTCGAGGTGAATTGGGGGCCGACATTAACCTTCGCCGGAGTGACCTGTTTTGGCCGCACCCGTGTGACCTCAGCGTCCGGTAAGGGCGGTATCTGGGTCCATGCCCTGCAAGTGCTGGATAACCAGCGCGGTTGCATCAAGCACAGTTGGTTTGCAGATGCCGCTAATCGCCTGCCATCCAACCATGCCTGCATCCACGGTGAGCAGGCGGACCTGCATTTCACCGCTGAAACCTTTGGCCGCCCCGGCTACGCCCAGATTACCCGCGACAGCGACCCACGCATTCTGGAGCAAGGTCCGGACAGTGACGAAATGGGAGCCTTTGGCTTCCTGCTTAACAGCCATAAGTGGAAAAACATTCACATCCGTTTTCGCGAATATATGCCGGTCGGAATCCGCCCGGTGTTGATAGCGGTTACCTAAGGAGATCGACATGAAAGGTGACTTTTCAAAGTGGGGACTAAAACCCGCCGATAACTTCAGCGGTGTCCTGCACCAACAGGGACGGGTTCTATTGGATCAGGATTGGAACGCATCCACCCAGATTCAAGCCCATTGGCGCGAGCTGGCCGGGCGTGATGTGATTGGTGGTGGGTTGGTTGCGGTGCCGGTGGCGGCGCCCGATGGCCTGAAAATCCTGTCGGCCTCGGCCACCGTGGCGAACGGTGTTGAGGTGGTCCTGCAACCGGGCCGCGCCTGGGTCGATGGGATAAACCTGTATTACGATAGCCAACTGCCGCTGCAACCCTTGCGCGCGGATTACCTGCAAACGCCGGCAGCACCTATCGCCGCCGGACAACGCGATGCGGTTATCCTCGAAGTCTGGGATGAAGCCTTCAGCGCTTTCCAGGACCCGCGCGATTTGCTGGAACCGGCGCTGGGCGGACCGGATACTACCGAGCGCATTAAAACCGCCATGGCAGTCAAACTGCTGCGCCTGAATGCCGACCAGGGTTGCGGTAATTTGCCGCTGGATGATGGGCCCAAAGGCAAGCTTACAGTTACGCCTGCACCTACCGTTGTTGTTGTCGGTTCTTGTCCGGTGCCGGATAGCGGTGGCTACACTGGTGCCGAGCATTTTCTGTATCGCATCGAAATTGCCACACCCAACGCCGCCAATGAAGCCAGGTTCAAATGGTCGCAATTCAACGGTGGCTTGGTGGGCAGAGGGGAATTTGCAGCGGGTGGTGCACCGGGTACCGGCACTGTAGCCATCCGTGCGAACAACCAGATGATCAACCAGTGCGGGTTGGATTCGTTCTACCTGGAAGCGCTGGCGTTTGATCCAGCTTACGGTCATTGGCGGGTTGTGTTCACCGCCAATGCTAGCTTGGTGAATGCAGATACCTTATCGTTAACCGTGATGGCTGGCGCCTGGCCAGCACCAGCGGGTAAAACGGGATTTTTCCGTTTGTGGAATGGCATCGCCCTGGTGAAAGACCATCCCACGGGTTTGGCGACGCCCAATCCCTTCCACGATGGTATCCGCCTGGAACTCGAACCGCCGCTGGCGGGCAACAGCAACTATAAACCAGGCGATTACTGGACCTTTCCGGTGCGCGCATCAGGTGTGGTTTTTGACCCTTCCGTGTGGCCCAACTCATTGCCACCGCAAGGGATTCATTATCACCGCGCGGCGTTGGGAATCCTCCAATGGACCGGCCCGGCGCCTGTCGATCTGGCGCCGCCGGATATCCATGATTGCCGCCAGCCATTCCTGCCACTGGCGCGCATCAAAAGTTGCTGCACCTTTACTGTGGGCGACAACAAACACAGCTTCGGCCAGTTCACCTCTATCCAGGCGGCGGTCGATGCCTTACCCGCGCAGGGCGGGACCGTGTGTGTGTTGGCAGGTACTTACAACGAAAGCATTGTCATTGATAAACGTGTGTCTATCCGCATCCACGGTTGCGGGCCGCGCACGCGTATCAGTGCGGTGATCGACGGCAACAAAGAACCGGCGCCGGCATTTCTGGTTCGCAACTCCGATGGGGTGGTACTGGAGGATATGGCCATTGAATCCGGCCCGCGCAGTGCGGTGCAAATCGATAATTCCCGCCATGTCACGGTGCGCCGTTGCCTGGTGCAGATGCGCGATATCAGCACCATTTGGCAGGCCATTTATTCACGCGGCGATGACATCCTGATCGAAGAAAATAGTATTGAGGTGTTGCCGCGCGAAGGCGGTCCACGGCAACCAACCATCCCGCCGGAAGCGGGCAACCCCGGCTCTCCCGCCAGTGTTAACACCGCGCCGGACGATATCTTCATTGGCTTTGCCACACGCGGCGGAGTCCAGTTGGCAGGTGGTTCGGATCGGGTGCAGATTCTCGATAACATCATTCAGGGCGGAATCTGGAATGGCATCACCCTAGGTAGCCTGGTCGCGGTGGATGCTGAAGCGGAGCAGGATCTACCGGATCGCCCCGGTTCGGCCGACCCGTGCGATCCCTGCAAACCGGTTGATCTCACCGACGAAGATCCTGAAGGCGGCCCGCCCAAATTTGTGTCCGCCGGCGACCTGTATGACATCCGTATCGAGCGCAACCGCATTACCGATATGGGTATCAACGGTATTGGGGTGGTGCGTTTTTTTAATATCCTCAATCGCGGCGATCTGGTCGGTGTGCACAACCTGCACATTTACGACAATCTCATCACCCGCTGTGTACGGCGCGATTTACTCAAAGTCACCAAGGCGATGGAATGGCTGGTTGGTTATGGCGGGATTGCGCTTGCACGAGTGAGTGACCTGCGTATTTTGCGCAACGAAATTGTGGCCAACGGCCCTACGCACCGCGTGCCTATTTGCGGTGTCTACGCGATTTTTGTGCAGGGTTTGCAACTGGATAACAACCGCATTATCGATAACGGTGGCCGCACCAAAGAGCCTGCTGAAAATAGTCAAACCGGTATTCGCGGCGGCGTGCATATCTGGATTGTGATGCCGGTAGTTGAAGTTGCTGCTGCGCCAACGACAAGTTTTGCGGCGGAGAAAAGTGCTGCGCTGGCCGCAACCAATAATCGCCGGATTAGTTGGGGCAGTACCACTGCCACTGTGCGCGACAATATTATTGTGTCGCCGCTCAGCCGCGCGCTGACATTCTTTGCACTGGGTCCGGTGGTGGTCGCGCGCAATCGGCTCGTCACCCAGGCAACCACTGGTAAAGGTCTGGACGTGATTGCAACGACGGTATTGCATGGAAATCTCGGCATCAGCAATGAATGGACGCTGGGATTGTTGTTGCTGTGGATTTTAAAACTCGGCGGCAAACTGCCTGTTAATGACAACATGCCCAACCTTTGTACGCTGTCAAAAACCTTCGGGGCAATTAATCTTTTTGTGCAACCACCCACCTTGTGGCCGCCACTTTCACGCAATTGGTTTACCGGAAAAACATTGTTTACCGAAAACCAGGTTTCACTGGATGTCACCAACGAGCCGCTCGCTTTTGCGTTGAGTTCGATTGCGCTGTTCTCACTCGATGATATTGGTTTTACCGATAACCAACTCGAATTGAGCTCAACGAATTTTTTCCTGATCGCTAATGCCATTATCGGTGCGGGCAGCGTGCGCGTTGCGGATAATCGTTTTGCAGAAACCTGGATGCGCGCATTTTTCTCCGGCTTTTTTGTCGGTGCCATGAATACCACCACCGACAACCAATCCACCCATTGCCTGAAAGCTTTCGCACCACAGCCGAATATGCTGGTGTTAAAAGACAATATCAGCTTGTCCGAATTTTTCTGCCCTGGTGCCTGTGGTGATAAACGTGCAGCAGTAGCTGAACCTAATGAAAATGTCACCGTGGTGACAGGAGGCAAGCAATGATCAGCAAATCCAAAAATAACGGACGCTCTACTTTCATCGCCGACAATATTGAAGCGGAAACGATTCGCAAACAATTTATCGAGGCACCGTTAAATGCCGCGCGCCAATCCTCCATTCATTTGGGTCTGGATTTGTTGGATTTTATGAGTGCATTGCCCGATGCCTTTATCGCCGCTGAAGAGCGTGAATTAAAACGGTTATCGCGCACATCCAAAGACAAAAATGATTTGCGCATTGAACAATTGAAGCTTTCCATTGAACGCACCCGGTTAATTCGCGATAACGCTAATGTGGGAAAATCCCGGATTGATCGCGCACTGGTTGCACTCTCGGAAGAGGGCAATATTTTTCACGGCTTTGTATCGGATACCAATGCGAATCCGCGCGCAGGGCTTACTGTGCGAATCACTGTTGCACGGGAAAATGAAAGCGGTACATCGCGTTCAGCAATTACTGATGACGATGGTTATTTCAGTATTTCGCTTGGTAGCGACAAAACCTCATCTACCAAACGCAATAATTTAAATCGCCAAAAAATGTCCGGTAAGTTGGCTGATTTGTTTGCAACACAAAACAATGCGACCAGTACAAATAATACAACCGGCACTCCCAATACCAATGCAGAAGCAGTAACAAATGAGGGCAATGACGTTTTGGCGGAGGTTACGATTTTTAATGAGCGTGAGTTGGTTTATCAAGACGAAGTACCGTTGATTATTAGTGAAGGGACGGCTTACCGCGAATATGTCGTTGACATAAAATCCAGTGATGCGCAACGTTATGTCGGTAATGTATTAACCCGTGAATTACACGACACACAGAAACTCACCAAAAATTGCCAGTTTGATGAAATCAAAACCTACCAGCGTGTTCCCTTTGCCAGTACCGATGAAGCGGAAGCGAATGGTTTTGATTATTGCGCGTATTGTTTTGGCAAGGAGAAATCCAGACGTTAATGTATGAAGAAATATCAGGTGGTAAATAGTCGATGTAACAGCACAATCATGGCCACAATCTGCAATTTTTTTGACAGGAGACGAACATGCGATTGATCGAAAAAACTCAAATGGGTGAGCTGGCAAAAGCGAGTAAGCCGAGCCAGAAACCAGCATCATCGGTGACGCAAACGTCGTCAAAAGGCGGTTGTACCTGCGGCGGCACTTGTCCGCGTTGCAAAAGCAAACTGGCCGGAACAAAAATCAGCGCTCCCGGCGACAAGCATGAGCAAGACGCTGATCAAATAGCTGAAAAAATGCTCGGTACAACAACCGAAAAAAAGAATTCTGTCACCACTGAAAATGTGCAAAGTAGCAGTTCCGTAACGTACGCTGGTGATAACCAAATTGGCTTATCGGGGCAACCACTAAGCCCGGAATTACGCGCCCGGTTTGAATCCGGTTCCGGTGCGGATTTTTCCCAGGTCCGGCTTCACACAGGTATCGAAGCCCAGGCATTGGCTGCACCTTTGCACGCAGAGGCTTTTACGCTCGGGCGCAATATCGTCATCGGCGATCCAAATTTCCAGGCGTCGTCGCCTGCAGGAAAAAATTTACTAGCCCATGAGTTGGCCCATACCATCCAGCAGGGCGCTGCACCGCATCCCGCTATGAGCACAACGGTTGCCGCACCGATGATCATGCGCCGATTAATCAGAACGGCACCAATTAGTTTTTTATGTGGTGGCTCCGATCCGTTTATTCGCAGTCCGAATAGCGGTTTCATGCATTTGAATTCCGGGGAAACATCTATTTCCATCAACACCAGTATCCGTTGGGACCGGCCGGGATGCAGCGGCGATATTTTTTTCACCCTGAAGCGACATCGGTCCCTTATCTGGGACGCCGATGAAGGCGAGAGAACAATGCCGGTAGGTACTGGCGGCTCTGCAACCTGGTCGGGCCTGGAAGAAAATGCCGATTATTATTTTGAAATCCGCTCTACCAATTCCAATCCCAATTGCTGTTTAACGGGAAGTTTTGATGTGAATACGCCGTGATATTTTTTTCAAGAAGATAAAAAACGTTTGATATTGACACGCACAAAATCTTTTTAATGTTCGGCATTTTCCAAAGTTTTGGTTGATTGTTGAGGCCGGTAAATAAATGTAGTGAATGAGGAGCAACGGAGTAGCTTTGCGAGAAGGTATGATGTTATTTTAAGCTTTTCGGGTTTGATCTATGCTTTGGTAGCTTGCCTCCTAATACACAGGATGACTGATAATACACAGGATGACTGATAATACACAGCATGACTGAATTAGCAAAACTTGAATATTTAAAATGTTTACCTTTCGTAAAGCCAGTTAAAAACAAGGAGTACATGTATGTTAAAAAGAGTTTTATTTCTGCCTGCCATTGTTTTCCCGCCAAAGTCCTTCGCTGATTCTCTAACTTGCGGTGGATCGGTTATTGAGGTTGTGGATGCTCCATCAGCAGCAGCCCCATATTTCCAATTGATGATTAAGAGTGACTTGATCAATAGAAACTACAAATTTGAAATACAGAAAGATAATCTATTTGTCCGCTGCGAAGAAACAAAACAAGGGGTGCCAATTCTTCTCATTAATCATTTTTGCGGGGGTAGTGGTTGTGCCGATTTTGGTAACTTTGGAATTATTGAAGTGGAAACTGGCGCAATACTTCTTGAACCAGACCAGCCTTTCGATGGAAATAAAGAAAAGGCCGAGGAAATCATGGGGCGATATATTGGGGAATTTACCTGCTCCGCTAATAATGAAATTTGTATGCATTCAAAAATAGAGTTGGGTTAACAAAAATAATTAACAAAAAATCATAAATCAGTTTTTGCTCGATAGCAGAGCCGTAACTCCGCATGATATTAAAATCATCATAAGTGAAAAGATGAACTTCAAAACTTCCCGCTTGTCGTCATATAGGGTATGCACTGATTTATAGAAGTGAATGTGGCTTTATTGTGGAGGTTCACAATGACATATATTGATTGTTTCCTGACTCCTGTTCCTCGTACAAATAAAACAAGTTACGAAAAGCTTGCACGGATTTCTTCTGATGTGGTGCGCGAATATGGTGCGTTGCGAGTTGTGGAGTGCTGGCTGGATGAAACGGGTACAAATACTTCGACATATCATGCAGATAATGCGCGACAACCTGCGAATAATTACGGAACTATGACAGCGGCGGCCGGTGCTAACAATGATGAAACCGTAGTGATGTCGTGGATTGAGTGGCCTGATAAACGTAGCCGGGATGAAGGTATGCAGAAGGTTATGTCTGATGCGCGTATGCAGTTCGATAATATGGAACCGGTGTTTGATGGCACTCGTCTAATTGCAGCAGGGTTTCGCCCCATGCTGGATCATTCCGGTTAATGCCTCATCTTGCGGATGTGTTAATTAAAATCATACTGCCTGCATTTTTGCTCAACGTAATATTGTGGTTTGGTATTACCAGCGCCGATTAAATTATTCGTTAATATCCCCCTTTACAGGTTTATGTCATCTTGTCGCGTAAGGCTACTGTCGGAAAAATGCGTTCCGCTTTATAGTGCTTCGCTATTTCATTTGTTTGTGTAGTTCTGATGAGTGCGTATATCCGGCTAACCAAAACGCCCGCTTCATATTGAACATTACCGAGTAATTAAACATGGTTAACGAGCATGAACATCTCGCTGAGTCAGTGCGTTTAAATTGGGAATCTTTATTCTCACTGGTGGAGCGGGCGCCTTTTGGTTTATATATTATCGATTCGACTTTCCGTATTTCATTGATGAATGCCGAATCAAAAAAACGCGCATTTCGAAATGTTAATCCGGTAATAGGACGTGATTTTGCCGAAGCTATTCGCGTGCTTTGGCCTGAAGATGTGGCTGTGTCAATCATTAATAAATTTCGCCACACGCTGGATTCCGGTGAGCCTTTTTTCTCACTTGATTACATTGAACCGCGGGCTGACATTGATGCAGTGGAAGCTTATGAGTGGGAGCTACATCGCATTACTCTTCCTGATGGTAAATACGGTGTTGTGTGTTATTTCTACGATTCGACGCAATTAAGGGAATCCGAACAGGCGTTGCGCCGCAATGAAACCTGGTTAAAAGGCCAAAAGGAAGCCTTTATGGCATCCATTAACGGTGCACCGCTGGAAGAATCCCTGGACATGCTGATTCGTTGTGCAATCAATTTCATGGATGACGGTGGGAGGGCTTCGTTTTTCCTCCTTAATCCTGAAGGCAAAACTATTAATCACGTTACCGGGATGGGCGACGAATACACGCGTGCAATAGGGGATTTTCCAGTAGGCCCGGATTCTATTGGCTGTGGTCTGGCTGCTCATCGGGGAACGCCATTAATTTATCCGGATGTGGATGCAGATCCTGATTGGACCCGGCATTTATGGATTGCACGTCGCTTTGATTTCCGGGCGACCTGGTCATTTCCGGTACGGATCACCGGCGGAAAAATTGTCGGTACGTTTTGCATGTATTATCGGCAACCACGCGATGCAGTGGCGCGTGACATGGAGATTGCCAGTACGCTTACCAATGCTGCTGCCGTGATCATGGTGCATCATTTAGCGATGCAAGAGCGAATTCGAACGGAGCAATTTTTGCGTGAGGCGGATCATCGCAAAAATGAATTTCTTGCATTGCTCGCTCATGAGTTACGTAATCCGTTGGCCGCGATTCGCAATGCCGGGCAAATTTTATTGCGTGCAAATGGTGACGCACAAACGTCGCGTTTAGCGGCAGAAATTTTAAATCGACAAGTGGACCATATGGTTCGACAAGTGGACGATTTGCTTGATGTGAATCGTATTACCCAAGGCAAAATTGAGCTTAGAAAAGAAGATATCGATCTGACACAAATTATTAGCCATGCTATCGAAACGAGCCGTTCGCTATTCGAGGAGCTTGATCAGGAACTGATTGTAACTCTACCCACTGATTCAATTTGTATTCATGGCGATCCTATTCGTTTAACACAAGTGATTAGCAACCTTCTGAACAACGCGAGTAAATTTACGCGGAAAGGTGGAAAGATCTGGCTTAATATCGAATTGGTCAATTATGTGGCGGTGATTCGTGTTCGCGATAATGGTATTGGCATTGCAGAATCTGATTTGAAACAGATTTTTGAAATGTTTGTGCAGTTGGATAAGTCACTGGAGCGCACTCGTAACGGATTGGGCCTGGGGCTGGCGTTAGTGAAAAGTTTGGTTGATATG
Source organism: Cellvibrio sp. 79 (assembly GCA_003056245.1). GTDB lineage: Bacteria > Pseudomonadota > Gammaproteobacteria > Pseudomonadales > Cellvibrionaceae > Cellvibrio. The sequence goes on from MVDH01000001.1 coordinate 366,998, forward strand.
CACGATGGTACAGTGGAGGCGCGTAGCGAAGGAACGGGTTGTGGCAGCGAGTTTGTTATCACGCTTCCGGTTTTGTCCGGGCGAGTTCCCGCACACCCAATGATTGAACAAGGTGGTGCATCTAACAATGTCGATTCGCTACGCATATTGATTGCTGATGACAATCTTGATTCCGCCAACAGCCTTGCTGCGCTCCTTGAATTAATTGGCCATGAAATAGAAGTTGCCCACGATGGGCTCGAGGCAATAACAAAAGCGGAGGCGTTTGATCCGGATCTAATTTTGTTGGATATCGGCATGCCGGAAGTGAATGGTTATGAAGCAGCTCGTCGAATTCGCAAAGCGCGTAAAGAAGGTTTCAAATTGGTAGCCTTGACCGGTATGAGCCAGGAGGAAGACCGGCGCCTCTCGCTGGAGGCCGGTTTTGATGCGCATTTAATCAAGCCGGTAGATCTTGCATCGCTGACTGAATTTCTAATTAGAAATTAGTTTCTATATGACAGCGCGCAGGAGCAACATCGCCTATCGTATCAATTTTTATGAAGCAGAAAATTTTTGAGCTCGTTTAAAACACATCTAAATCTACCTTATACAATTTTTTATTAATGAAAATAAGTTTCCATATAAAAAATAAGATCGTAAATATCTTTAATTTATCTTATAAAATTATAAAAAATATGCACTACTTCAATGTTGTCCTTTCTATTTAACCAGTTCGTACTCGTCATTTACCGGATAATTGCTCAATCTGAGCAGAGCTACAACAGTCCTTCGCGATAATTATGCTGTATATCGATGTTGATAATTTATCTATAAAAACAACTGATTGGATATCTGCCATTTGCGGCGATGTTGGTAATTCGGGCGATGCCATCAAGTTTGGGTATTTGTGCTTCCCAATAAAATTATCGAATACGATGGCGAGAATAACCATGAATAAAATATCTTTTGTAAAAGCAGGGCTATGGGGTATTGGCCTATTGTGTGCGAGTCAATCTGTCATGGCCGCATGTATTTATAAAATTTCCAGCGAATGGAGCACCGGTCTGATTGGTGAAATTACCGTTACCAATAATGGTTCCAACGCGGTGAATAGTTGGAGTGTAGGTTGGCAGTACGCTAATAATCGGGTAAGTGGTTCATGGAATGCTACTATCACCGGTAGTAACCCTTACGTTGCCAATAATTTAAATTGGAATGGTGGTTTGCAGCCGGGGCAGAGTGCAACGTTTGGAGTGCAAGTGGAAAAAAATGGAAGCACTGCGGACGTGCCCGTCATAACTGGAAGTTTATGCAACGGCGTTGTTTCATCTATTTCCAGCAGTGCACCGATAAGTTCTTCCAGATCTTCATCATCTGTATCTTCAAGTTCTTCGGTAATTGTTTCTTCATCGAAATCGAGTTCGCTACCTGTAAGCTCATCTTCAAAATCCTCGTTATCAAGTTCTTCAGTATCAACCAATGTCAGTATTTTACTAGAAGAAAACCAAACAGGATTTTGTGCAGTCAATGGAACCATTGACAGTAATAACGCCGGTTTTACCGGTGCTGGTTTTGCAAATTCAACCAATGCAGTTGGCGCAGGTGTGGATTGGTCAATCAATGTAAAAACGGCGGGCGCTTACCGTTTCAAATGGCGTTACGCGGCAACGGCGGCGCGCTCTGCGGATTTAATTATTGATGGAAATATTATTTCTTCCAATATTATTTTTCCCGCATCCGGTGCCTGGACTACCTGGGTCGATAGTAATGCAATTAATCTAAACCTTGAAGCGGGCACACATAAAATACGTTTACAAGCGGCGGGTAGTGAAGGTCTGGTCAATGTGGATAGTCTCACTGTTTCCGGTGCAAATTTAACACCTGCAAATTGCGATACGATTTCTACACCGATTAGTTTGGTTAATCCGAGCTTTACCAATATTGCGGTGCATGATCCATCAGTAATTTTTGCTAACAATCAATACTATGTTTTTGGTTCGCATTTATCTGTCGCAAAATCACCGGATCTTATGCGCTGGACACGCGTTGCTGAAGGTGTGAACTCCAGTAATTCCATCTTCAATAATGTGAATAGCGAACTTTCCGAAGCATTGTCCTGGGCGCAAACGACTACGCTCTGGGCTCCGGATGTTGCATACGTTAACGGCCGTTATTTGATGTATTACAACGCGTGTAAAGGTGATTCACCGGTATCTGCGTTGGGTATTGCGTCATCATCAAAAATTGAAGGGCCGTATTCTGATAAAGGTTTGATTTTACGCTCGGGAATGTGGGGACAAATCAGTGAAGATGGAACAGTTTATAACGCGTTAGTGCATCCGAATACGGTTGATCCATCTGTTTTTTATGACAACAGCAACCGCTTGTGGATGATTTATGGTTCCTATTCCGGCGGCATTTTTATTATGCAATTAAATGCATCAACCGGATTTCCGCTCAGTGGCCAGGGCTATGGCAAACATTTAATGGGCGGCAATCATTCTGTGATTGAAGGCGCTTACGTGATTTATAGTCCTGAAACCAATTATTACTACATGTTCGTTAGCTTCGGCGGGTTGGACGCAGCGGGTGGTTACAATATTCGCGTGTCTCGTTCAAGAAATCCGAATGGCCCTTATGTTGATGCAAAAGGCACTGACATGCGCAATGTTAAAGCGAATCCAAATGTGCCGTTGTTTGATACGGCGAGTCTTGCACCGCACGGCGTGAAATTAATGGGAAATTATGTATTCGCGAATACTAATAACCAATTGGGTTATGTTTCTCCTGGCCACAATTCTGCGTATCGCAAGCCTGCAACCGGCCAATACTTTTTGGTATTCCACACACGTTTCCCCGGCCGCGGTGAAGAGCACGAAGTGCGCACCCATGAATTTTTCTTTAATACGGAGGGTTGGCCGGTAGTATCTCCATTACGGTATGCAGAAAAAATCGATGCCAATGATCCGGCGCGTAGTCGATCTGCATTGGAAGCAGTTGCTGCTAATGAAATTCCCGGTACTTACCAATTGATTAATCACGGCAAAGAGATTTCAGCAACGATTAAATCTTCCAGCAACATTCAATTGGCAAGTGGTGGTGTAATTACCGGAACCTTGCCAGGTAGTTGGACATTTGATGCCAACACCCGCGCGACAACTGTTGTGTTGGGTGGTATTACCTACCGCGGCGTTATATCGCGGCAGTGGAATCAGGTTCGCACCCGATTTGAAGTGACTTTCACGGCATTGTCAGGAGATGGCACGGCGGTGTGGGGAATTAAATCCAATTAATTGTTATTAGAAACGTTGGGAAAAATAAAAGTCACCTGACCTACAGGTGACTTTTTAATCATTAATTCAGCACTAAGAGTCAAAGCAAGGCAATGTGAATTTTCGATTGCTGATGAAACAAGTTATACTGGTTGCCCAACCAGTAATTATTTATTTATCCATGCTGACAAATGCTTTTTTATTGACCCGCCAATGGCGCGATACCCGCGATGGGGTTGTGCTTGATTTATGGTGGGCTACCGGGGCGGGTAGCTGCTGGACGCAAATTACCGCACAGGAAGTGGTATTGTTTGTGTTGCGTGAACAAGCAGAGGATATTCGCCAATTACTCAAATCCCTGCGTCAGTGGCGCATCGCGGAAGTCGAATTAAAAACTTTTCACAATCAACCAGTCAACGCGCTTTATTTTAAGCAGCACCGCATTGCGCGCGATGCGCAGGATATTTTTCAGCAGCAAGGCATCAGCTTTTGGGAAGCGGATATTCGTCCACCAGAGCGCTATTTAATGGAGCGCTTTATTACGGCGGCTGCACAAATTGAGATTTCATCGAATCAAATGCCTTTGCGCAATCCCCGGCTTGCTCCCGTTGGCGATAGCCAATGGCGTCCATCCTTGAAGATGCTGTCGCTCGATATAGAAACCTCTATGGATGCCAAACAACTTTATTCTATTGGTGTTTGGTGTGATGCGGGGCAAAAAGTATTTATGGTTGGTGCGGGAGAAAATACTGAAACCGTTATTTTTTGCGCTGATGCCAAACAGTGCTTGCTGACTTTTTTTGAATTTCTACAGGCTGCTGATCCGGATATTTTGATAGGTTGGAGCGTAGTGCAATTCGATTTACTGGTGCTGGAGAAAATCTGTAAGAGCCTGCAAATGGAATTGCAATTGGGGCGCGGTGGCCAGGCGATTCATTGGCGCCATGACGATGCGGATACCGGGCGCAGTTATGTGGTCATTCCCGGGCGCGTGGCGCTGGATGGAATCGAATTATTAAAAGCTGCCAATTACACCTACGAAAGTTATTCGTTGCAAAACGTTTCGGAAAAATTACTCGGACAGGGAAAATTGCTGAGTGGCGATAACCGTGGTGAAGATATTACGCAGTTATTCAATAGCGATAAGCTTGCATTAGCCGAATATAACCTGCGCGATTGTGAACTGGTGTGGAAAATTTTTTTGCAACAGGAGCTGCTGGCATTTGCCATGGAGCGCAGTCAATTAACCGGCGTGTTGTTAGATCGTATTGGCGGTTCGGTCGCCGCTTTTGAATATTTGTATTTGCCGAGATTGCACAGGCGCGGTTACGTTGCGCCGAATCTGGGGGAACTGGAATCGGATATTTCTAGCCCTGGTGGTTATGTGATGAATTCGCAACCGGGCATTTATGACAATGTATTGGTGCTGGATTTCAAAAGCCTATACCCGAGTATTATCCGCACGTTTTTAATAGACCCTTGCGCTTTTTGGGTTGCACAACACCGGCAACTTGATGAGAAGCAAACGGTACCCGGTTTTAATGGTGCCTACTTTGCGCGTGATGATCATATTCTTCCACACATCATTGAACAATTATCGGCGGCCCGTGACCGGGCCAAGCAACACAAGGATGCACCATTATCCCACGCAATAAAAATTATTATGAATTCGTTTTATGGGGTGCTTGGTTCCTTCGGGTGCCGTTTCTTTGATCCGCGCGTTTGCAGCTCCATTACCTTGCGCGGCCACGATATTATCCAACGCAGCCGGGATTGGATTGAACAGCAAGGCTACGCTGTTATTTATGGTGATACTGATTCGCTATTTGTATGGTTGGAAAATAATTGCAAAGGTTTGCCAGCAAAAAATCCGGCACAGTGCGATGTTATTGGATCGCGCCTCGCTAAAGAATTAAACCAATGGTGGCAGCAAACGTTGCTAACAGAATTTAATATCAAAAGCGCGTTGGAAATTCAATACGAAACCCATTATCTGCGTTTTTTAATGCCCACCATTCGCGGGTCGGAACTGGGTACAAAAAAACGTTACGCCGGATTAATTGAAGTGAACGGCGAACGTGAAATGGTATTTAAGGGTTTGGAAAATGTACGCACCGATTGGACTCAATTGGCAAAGGAGTTTCAGGCTGAACTTTATCGCAAGGTTTTTGCTGGTGAAGATTATCTGGATTTTGTGCGTTCTACCAATGATGAAGTTCTGGCAGGTAAGCGGGATCTGGAATTAATTTATCGAAAACGTTTGCGCCGCCATTTGCACGAGTATCAAAAAAATGTTCCGCCCCATGTACAGGCGGCGCGCAAGTATGTGCACCTGACGGGAGGTTCCATGCGGCGTGGGGATTGGATCAGTTATTTGATTACTACCAATGGCCCTGAACCCGTGGGACAGTATGAGGTGGATATGTCGTTGCGCCAAAGCCCGATTGATTACCAACATTATATCGATAAACAATTAACGCCGGTTGCCGATAGTATTTTGCATTTCCTGAATGAATCCCTGAATCAATTAGTGGATCAACAGCTTTCATTATTTAGCAAATAACAGTTTAGCAAATAACAGTTTAGCAAATACCAATTTGGTAAATACCAGTTTGGTAAATACCAGTTTGGTAAATAAACCGTGTAGTGAGCACCTGTAACAGATCGTATCCTGCAGGAACCTGGTACTGTGAATTGAGTCGATAATTGACGTATTAATTTTTCCAATGGGAACCTTATTATGAAATGGTTTTTTTTAGGTCTTCTTGTATTGATTTCAGCGTGCAGTCAACGCCAGGTTTACGACTCCCTACAAACCAACCAACGCAATGAGTGTGAGTTGCTGAGTGGTGTACAGCGTGAGGAATGTTTAAAACGCCTCAATCCGGATTATCAAACCTATAATCGTCAGCGTCAGGAATTGTTGAAAGAAAAGCGATAAAAGAAAGTCGTCAGTTAAAAAATTGTTCGTAAAAGAAAATAGTAATTTAAGGGCTGGTATTGTGAGGTAGTTGTCGTTCGGGCTATAGTCCGCCTCCCTTAGTTATTAGCAGGTTGCCCCATGGCCGATATCGATGAAGTTCTGGATTTACTGCGCGAATACAATGAACCCGTGCCGGTACCTTTGGAATTACCCGATGAAGACCGTTTGGTCGAGATAGAAGAGGAAATTCTTCTGCCGATCCCACGCGAAATGCGGACCTTTTTATTGGAAGCCAGTGACGTGGTTTACGGTGGTATAGAACCAGTGACCGCTGCCGATCCCCATTCCCATACTTATTTACCAGAAGTTACTGCTGTTGCCTGGTCCCAAGGTGTGCCGCGTTACCTGATGCCGCTCTGTGAAATCAATGGCAATTACTATTGCGTTGAGCCGGAAGGTGAGGTGGTATTTTGGCGCGATGGCGATTTAACGGATGAAACCTGGCCTTCGGTATGGCATTGGATCAGGGATGTGTGGCTGGAGTCTTGATGGACTCCCGCAGGAAGACGCGAGTCAGATCACGAAAACAGATTCTTGTGCCACACGAAATTTTCCGCTGGGCTACACTCAATCTCCTAGTCACTGATCGGTGACCTCATAAATGCGTAACGAGAATTTGCTGTGCGATTATCTTCTGCCCTAACCTTGAGCATACTTCTGGCCTTGGCCAGCGGATCGCTTTTGGCCGATGAGCAGGCTGCCGTGGAAAAGGCAGGGGAGGGGAAGTCGCAGGAATCCAGTCTTTCTGATTTTGAAGCCCAAGTTCGCCGGGTAGCTGAACAAACGGCGGCAGATGAAAAGGCGCGCAAAGAGCAGGAGCGAAAGGAATATGAAGCCGCCGCGAAAAAGCAGGAATTCAAATTCTTTAAATATCGCAAAGATGGTGCGGTAGCTTACTCGGACCGTCAGCCCCACAAGACAGATTTTGAAGTTATCGTTTATAACTCCTGCTATGCCTGTAACCCGCTTTCACGTATTGATTGGCGTGGCACCCGTTTGTATCTCACTGAATTTACTTATTCCATCAGCCGTAATGCGAGCAAGTATGGCGTCGATCCGGCGCTAGTGCGTGCAGTTATCCATGCGGAATCCAACTTTAATCCACTGGCTCGTTCGCGCAAGGGGGCCAATGGTTTAATGCAGCTAATGCCGGGCACTGCGCGCGATATGGGCGTAAAAGATGTAGCGAATGCCGCAGATAATATTGAAGGTGGAGTGAAATATCTCGCCTGGCTGCTTAAACGTTTCAAAGGTGATATCACCCTCGCCACTGCCGCCTACAACGCAGGGCCAGGTGCGGTGGAGAAATATCGCGGTGTTCCGCCATTTGACGAAACCAAAACCTATGTATTCCGTGTGAACATCCTGCATCAACGCTATAAAACTCAATTGGCATCCCTCGCTCGTAATTAGCGTTTAGCGTTATTTCGCCTGCTCCCTCATATATCGATCTCGCCAAAGATTTGGCATTTATATACGTTTTCATAACAAAAAAATCTAATTTCGATGTCATTTCTTGCTCAAATAACAAGCACTTTTGCCGCTATAGAGATTAGCCCTCAATCTTTGTGATGTGGGCATCCTTAAAATTTTCAGCAAAAGTGGATGGCATTATGATTATTTCAAACGCCTGGATTGGCATGGCCGCACAGCGGGATTATCGCGAAGAACATAACGTTACTGAAAGTATGGAAATGTGGTTGGATCAGCCACCGAACGAGCGAACATTTGCGGAGCACATTGCACCGCCAGAACCGGAAGTGGATTTGTCGCGGGTTGGATCATTGCTGGCGATGTATCGTACAAAAGAAACGCTGGATTTAACTCCCCAAATGGATTCGCGTTCGCGGTTAAACCTGATGATTTTGGAGTCGCTCTATAAATCCATCACCGGGAATGAATTAAAAGTCACCACACCCGATGAAATGCGTACAAAAATAAAAGCGAAGATGGATTCACTTGAGGTGGAAACAACTCCGCCTGCACGCGCAATTGCAACGCGTGTTAACACCGGACCCGGCGTGGTTTATCAACGCCACGAGCGCTACCAGGAACAAGAAGCGCTAAAGTTTCAGGCCGTTGGGGTTGTACGTACGGCTGACGGTCGTGAGATCGATTTTTCCGTCGCCATGAATATGAGCAGGGAATTTGTGCAGGAGTCTAATCTTGATTTACAAGCGGGCAGCAAAAAAATCGATCCGTTAGTGATTAACTTTGACGGGCAGGGCGCTGCGCTCAGCCAAACCCGTTTTGAATTTGATCTGGATAGCAATGGAACTGCTGAACAAATTGCGCAGCTGCGTCCAGGTAGTGGTTACCTTGCATTGGATAAAAATGGTGATGGCACCATTAATAATGGCAGTGAATTATTCGGCCCCAGTAGCGGGCGCGGTTTTGCGGAACTCGCTATATACGATGAAGATGGAAATAATTTTATCGATGAAGGCGACAGTATTTACCATCAGTTGCGTATCTGGATGACCAATGAAGATGGAAGTACGCAATTAGCAGCTTTGGGCGATAAAAATATCGGTGCGATTTTTCTCGGGCATGTGTCATCGCCATTTCAGTTAAAAGATGAAAATAATAACTCGCTGGGCGAAGTGGTTAATTCCGGTGTCTATTTAACAGAGGATGGTAAAGCCGGTGTTATTCAGGAAATTAATTTAAGTGTGTAATAAAACCAATTTCAATTTTCTTTAAGGCAACAAACCCAAGGGCGGGGCTCGTTGCAGTGGTCGAAACAACAGTAATTGTAATTTGATATCTAGAGCTTGTTGTTTATTTGGCATTGTAATCTTTTGGGCTTTTTGTTTGTTTTTGGTACAAAAAAAAGACAACATTGTCTATCTTGGGGTGTTTTTGGTGCGCAATAAAAAACCCGCCAAAAAGCGGGTTTTTAAATTTTCAAAACAAGAATGGTAGTTATTGATTAAACAGGAACTCCATCAATGCATTTTGTGCATGCATACGGTTTTCTGCTTCTTCCCATACAACTGAATCAGGTGCATCCAGAATTTCTGCACTGACTTCTTTACCGCGGTAGGCCGGCAGGCAATGCATAAATACTGCATTACTATTGGCATGACTCATTAGTTCTTTGTTGACTTGATAACCAATGAAGATTTTTTCACGCTGTTTCTTTTCATCCTCCTGACCCATGGAAGCCCAGGTATCAGTGACCACCAGATCAGCACCGGCAACGGCTTCACGCGGGTCGTTCGTTAAAGCCACGCGCTGTTGGTAGGGCAATACAAACTCATCTTCCGGTTCAAAGCCTTTAGGTGTAGCAATACGCAATTCGAAATCACACAGCTCGGCAGCCTGGATATAGGAGTTACACATGTTATTACCATCACCTACCCAGGCAACGGTCTTGCCCGCGAGCGAACCGCGTTGCTCAACGTAGGTCTGGATATCCGCGAGCAACTGGCAAGGATGGAATTCATCGGTCAAACCGTTGATGACAGGTACGCGTGAGTATTCGGCGAAGCGCTCGACAGTGTCATGACCAAAGGTACGGATCATCACCATATCGACCATGCTGGCAATGCAGCGTGCAGCGTCTTCGATGGGTTCACCGCGACCAAGTTGCGAATCCTTGGTCGAGAGAAAAATTGCATGGCCGCCCAGTTTGGCAACGCCGGATTCAAAGGAGACGCGGGTGCGGGTAGAGTTTTTTTCGAAAATCATTGCCAGCACTTTGTTATCGAATAAGGCTGGGGCTTTGCCCTGGCGCAGCAGGGCTTTGAGTTCGATGGCACGCGCGATGATGTGCTGGAGTTCGTCGCGATTAACGTCGTTCAGGGTTAGGAAATGTCTCGGCGCCTTGGAGGGAACCATAATCATGCTCTTTATATTGCAGCGCGCGCGTTATTGCGCGCACTTGTTTAAAACTCTGTAACCAGCTGGGCCACTTTGGCAACCAGCTCATCCGCTTCTGCATCCGTAAGGATGAAGGTAGGCAGTAAACGGATGGTATTCAGTGAAGTAACATTGATAAGTACACCCAGGTCACGGCCTTTCTGAACCAGGTCGCCACAAGGTGCGTTCAGTTCGATGCCGATCATCAATCCTTTACCGCGAATGTCGACCACTTTGGCATTGCCCGCCAATGCCGTTTTAAAATCATTCAATAGCTTATCGCCCAGCACTTTGGCGCGTTCGATCAAACCTGAACTTTGCAGGGTTTCTACTACGGCTATGCCCGCGCTACAGGCAAGTGGATTGCCGCCGAAGGTTGTACCGTGGTTGCCCGCTTGCAGAACTTCTGCGGCTTTACCGTGTGCGAGGCAAGCACCGATTGGCATACCGTTGCCCAGGCCTTTGGCAGTAGTGACTACATCCGGCAATATGCCGTTATGTTGGTAGGCGAAGTAAGTACCGGTACGACCGTTACCAGTCTGGATTTCATCCAGCATTAACAGCAATTGGTGTTGATCGGCGATAGCACGTAACTCGTTCAGGTAATTGGCAGCAGGTACGCGCACACCACCTTCACCTTGAACTGGTTCAACCAGGATAGCGACGATATTGTTGTGTGCCGCGATAGCTGCTTTTACCGCAGGTACATCGTCGTAAGGAACCCGGATAAAACCTTCCACCAGTGGCTCAAAACCGATTTGTACTTTGGTATTGCCTGTGGCAGTCAGGGTTGCCATGGTTCTGCCATGGAAGCTATTGGTCATCACGATGATAGTCGGGCTCTTCACCCCCTTATCATTGCCGTATTTGCGCGCGATTTTGATTGCCGCTTCGTTGGCTTCTGCACCGGAGTTGGAAAAGAAAACCTTATCCATACCGGAAACCTGGATCAGCAGGTCACCCAGGCGTTGTTGCTGGGGGATGTTGTATAGATTGGAGGTGTGTACCAGTGTTGCCGCTTGTTCGGAAATGGCTTTGGTCACTGCTGGATGGCTATAGCCAAGGGCGCACACAGCGATCCCGCTGATGCCATCCAGATAAGATTTGCCTTGATCGTCCCACACTCGGCTACCTTCGCCTCTGGTGAGGGTAAGGGTTCTGGTGCCGTAAGTGTTCATCAGGCTAGTCATGGCAATCTCCATAAAAAAACAAAGCCGCAGGCCGATCAGGGAAAGGCCATCAGGCGATTAATATTCATTAGTAAGCAGAGGGATTTTTTGCAAGTCAGAAACTGGTTACTGACGGCGGATCGCGGAAATTACGTTACGCGCGGCAAAAAATAGGCAGCAAATATATAAGTTATTGCGAATATTGGCAAATTTGCTGCCGCATGGCACTTTTTATAACAATTTGGAGATACTTTTTATAATTGCACAGAGCTATTTTTATGAAAGGTTGAAGTTATTCCCCTGCACAAATTCCTTCGCAAAAATAATGTCATTCTTCAAATGGAAGCCTACATCTGGCGGTTGGATAAAAAAACCTTCAAACAAACGTACACCTTGTACCCATAAGCTGGAAAGGTTGCGTGAGTTTTCAATTTGGGTCGCAATTGCCTGAACTCCCTTTTTATTGGCCAACCCGACAAACTGCCCCAGCAATTTCGGGTTATTACCTTCATTGGTGAGTTTGGGTGAAAGGCGCAGGAAGCTAAACGGTAATTGCTCCAATATTTCCAATGCTTGTTCATTTTCTCCGGCACGGGTAATGCAGATGCTACAGCGAATATCCTGCAAGGCTTTGGCGATCTCGCGCGCCTGATGGAAATGATTGATTAGCCAGCTTTCCTCCAGCATGAACACCAACCGGTTGTCACCGCGCAAACGCGATGATCGCAGGACGTTGGCAGTAAAGGAAAAGAACGAACTCTGTTGCAGGGTTTCTTCTGCCAGATGGATAAATAGTGTCGCAAGTTCCCGCGTACTGCTGTTGTCAGCAATCGCCGAAACGGCTTGCTGCAATACCCAGCGATCCAGCTCAAGGCGTTTTCCCGGTTGGGTAAGCCGGTTCAAAAATTGTCCGGCAGGTATGGGTTCACCGCCGTCATTTCGCAGGCGGGTGAGCACTGAAAAATGCTCGATTTGCGCTTCTTCCAAGCTAATAATGGGTTGGAACGCTAGGAGCAAGTCACGGCTGAATTCTATCTGGGCAGCGGGTTGATTTTTAATAGTAAGGGGTGATGGTGCGGTTGGTGCTGGCGCAAAGTCATCGATGGTATTTTCTTCTACGGTCCCCAATTGCTCTTCGAAAGCGTGCTCCGCGCGCAAGAGCGCATTGTTGGCAGTCGCAAGGCTGGATTCAAGCATGACCACACCCAGTTTAACGGCCAACGAAACTTGCTGGCCTTTTACATTAAAGCTATGACCGCTTAAATATTTACTGATTTGCTCTGCACGCTGCCGATGAAATTCCGGGCTGCGTTTGCCCGCAAGAACACAGGCTACGAGATTGGATAGATCAGCCCATTGTTCATCGCTGCCAAGGGTTTCATCAAGCAATTCACAAAAATGTTCATGCAGGCGAATCAGTTCCACCTGTCCCAATTGTTGGCCGAGCTCAGACAATTTATCCACGCTGACGTAGTAGAGTGCGCTGGTTTGCCCCCCCATGGTACTGGTGTGTAATTCCTCTTCAAGGGCACTGAAAAAATAACTGCGATTGATCTGCTGGGGTTTTTGTGTATGGCGGGTGATCCTCGCCACGCGTGTTTTAAGCAACGTGGTGTCGGTGAGTGCCTGCCGGCAACGTTCAATCAAATCGTTGGCTTCAAACGGTTTTGTGAGCAGTGCGTTAACGCCCAGCGCGCGAATATTGCGATGCAAATTAATGTCGGTATCAGCAGTGACAAATATTATCGGCAACAATAAAAAGTCTGGATCCTGGCGCAGCAACACTGCCAGCTCCATGCCGGTAATATCCGGCATATGCATATCCAGAATGACCAGATCCGGTTTGAATTCCGCTGCACGTTGCAAACTATGCAGGGGCTGATTTACACAAAGAACCTCCATGCCCGCATAGCGCAACACTTCGGCTTGCAAGTTGGTAACGGATTCGTCGTCGTCCACCACCATCACGCGGTAAGTTTTGTTGTTCTGGTTGATTAATTGGATCAGTTTTTCTATCAGAAAATTAAAATCGATGGGTTTAATCAGGTAGTCGCTGCTGCCAGCGCGTAACGCGCGTAGCTTCGCATTCAAATCGGTTCTCCCTGACATCAGTACGATGGGGGTGTTCTGCAGCAAGAGCGCCTTGATTTTGCGCAAATTACCTAAAGCCTGTAGGCCTGAGCCTTCAAAATCCGGATCAAATAAAATGATGTCCGGTGAGTCCAGGTACAATCGCTGCATACAGGTTTGGGGATTATCAAAATATTCGACAATAAAACCGGCGTTGCGCAAATACGCAGTGCAAAGTGTTGCAAGCGTGCGATCAGGGTCGATTAGAAATACAGTTTTTTCTGTGGCTTCCGGTCTGGTATCGGATGCTGTTGTAGGTTCGGTGTGTTCCTGTTGGCTATTGAGGCTTTCAGTTAATTGTTTAACCAGCTCTTCAACTTGTGCATATTCAGGGCCGCCAAAATTACGCCCCAATGCTTTCATGTCGCGAATGTAGCTTTCCAGTTGTCCCGCTTTTTGGCGTAAATCGGCAAAACCGAAGCTGGTCGACGTCTCTGTCATTTTGTGCGCGAATTGCTCAAGGGCGGCAATGCCTTGCTCGCTCCAATTGAGATGGCGCAGATGACCCCAAATCAATTCAAGCTTGCGTGCTTGCTCGGGCAGGTTCGCTGCAAATTGTTGACGCAATTTTTCTAGCTGGTTATGAAATTCTTGTGGCATAAAATCGTCCTGATACATTCGTCTTTAGTATAGAAGCTGTTTGCCAATTAAGAGTTCAGGCGCTCGATGTAAAAAATAGTTTTAATAGATGAGTCTATGATAGCCATCCTACACAATAACGCCTGTTTAAATATTCGCTCTATGAGTCTCGTCACGCTATGAAATCAACTTCTGTTTTATCCATCGGTTGCTCGCTGACCTTGGTGTTTATATCCATTACAAGTAACGCAGAAAAAATACCAGCCCCGCTGGAAACATTAGTGATATATGGTTCGCAGCCGGATCAATGGAAATTGGAGCGCCAATCTATTATTAACACGCAGGCCGGGTTTAGTGTCGGGGCGCGTTTGGACCCCGCTGAATTATTGACGACTATTCCCGGTGTGCAAGTGGATTCGCGGACAAATTATGCGCAAGACACTCGCATCAGTTTGCGCGGTTTCGGGGCCCGGTCTGCGTTTGGTGTGCGCGGCATTGATTTGCTGGTAGATGGTATTCCTATGTCCACACCTGATGGTCAGGGGCAATTATCCAGTGTGATGCTGGATACCGTTACTGCTGCGCAAGTGTTGCGTGGACCTTTGGCATCGCTTTACGGTAATAGCTCGGGTGGCGTGATATCACTGCAAACCTCCGCGCCTGAAAGAAGCTTGTTGAGTGTGGCTGGCACCAGTAGTGATCAGGGCTTGGAACGCTATCAAATGCAGGGCGATTTCCGTCAGGGCGATTTTGCCCTGCGCGGCCAATTAGCAGATACACGTCTGGATGGTGATCGCCCTCATTCCGCCGCAGAACGTGAGCAAGCGGCAGTGCAATTATTCTATAACATTGCTGATGATCTGGATTTGCGTGTTAAACATGAGCAGAGTGACGATCCATTATTGGAAGATCCTCTGGGGTTAACTCCGGAGCAATGGCACGCAGATCCCTGGCAAAAAAATTCACTCGCTGAAACCTACAACACACGTAAAAGTATCAAGCACCAACAAACCTCAATCAGCCTGCGCGAAGAAGATGGCGCAACTCGTTGGCAAACCTCGCTCTGGCAAGGCAAACGTGACATTACCCAATACCTCGGTTTTGTCGGCGATGGGATTGCGGGCAGTGGGGGTGTTGTGGATTTAGCGCGGGATTTTGCTGGCGGTAGTGCAACGGTCACACGTAGCGCCGCATTATTTTCAATGCCAATTGAATTAAGTGTGGGCGCTGAAATGGCGCAAATGGAAGATCGCCGTCGCGGTTATGTCAATAATTTGGGAGTTGCGGGAGATTTGCGCCGCAACGAATTGGGTGAGGTTAGCAGTCGCGATCTTTATTCGTTAATCCAATTAAATCCTGTGCAACAATTTACGATTTATAGCGGTGTCAGGCGTACCTGGCTCGATGTAGCGGTAGATGATTATTTTATTGTTCCCGGTAATCCGGATGATTCGGGTGCGCGCGATTATCGCGAACATTCTTATGCGTTCGGTGGCAATTATCAATTCGATAATTATTGGGAAATCTTTGCCAGTACTGGTCGCGGGTATGAAACTCCAACCCTGACAGAAATGGCTTATAGCGCTAATGCCACGGGTCTGAATATCCAATTGGAAGCAGCGATTAATCGTCAGCATCAATGGGGATTGCAATATCATCAAGAGAATCAACTACAAGTATCGCTCACACATTTTATAATCAATACCGAAAATGAAATTGTGGTGGATCAATCTGTTAATGGCCGTACCAGTTTTCGTAATGCAGCGGAAACAGAGCGTGAGGGGGTAGAATTATTTGCACGCTTTACCCTGAATGAGTTGTGGCAATTACAAGCCAGCGCGCAATCCATGCAGGCTGATTATTCCGCAGGTCAATGGGATGGCAAACAATTGCCCGGCGTTGCGCGCGAACAATATCAGGTTGGCGTAGAATGGTTGCCTTTGGGCAGTAAACTATTGCAAGTAAATTTAACAGCACAACATCGTTCGCGTATTTTTACGGCCGATAATAATCAAGTCGCTGCCCCCGGTTTTCACACGATGGATTTTAGTATTCAGGGGGAATATGCAATTCAATCCTGGGGTATAAACTGGTGGTTAAAGTTAGCGAACCTGAGCGATGAAAATTATGTGGGATCAGTGGTAGTTAACCAAAGTAATGGCCGGGCTTTTGAACCGGCCTTGGGGCGCAACTTTTCGGGAAGCGTAAAAATCACCCATCATTTTTAATACTCATTAATAAATTGCTTGATAATAATTGCCATCATTTTTAGTGGATTTTTTTCTGTGATTAATCTGGATGCTTTGCCCCCATTACCCCTGACGCAACTGCGCGACGATTTTTTTAACGCCGCGCAACAAACCCCTTTGTTATTGGAAGCAGAGCCGGGTGCAGGAAAGTCCACGCTTGCGCCTTTATGGGTTTTGGCAAGTACAGCCGACAATAAACAAGTATGGCTCATCCAGCCGCGTGTATTGGCGGCGCAGGCATTGGCCGGGCGGCTTGCAGAATTATTGCAAGAAAAATGCGGCGATACGGTAGGTTACCAGGTGCCTTACGAT
Organism: Cellvibrio sp. 79; assembly: GCA_003056245.1. GTDB lineage: Bacteria > Pseudomonadota > Gammaproteobacteria > Pseudomonadales > Cellvibrionaceae > Cellvibrio. The sequence goes on from MVDH01000001.1 coordinate 383,538, forward strand.
TCACGGGTCAGTAATCGCACGCGTTTGGTATTGATGACTCCCGGCGTTTTGCTGCAACATTTATTGCAAAATCCCGCATTGGATAATGTAGCTTGCGTGATGCTGGACGAAATTCATGAGCGCGCCGTAACGCAGGACCTTGCCTGGGTATTTCTGCAAGAAGCGCAAATTTTACGGGATGATTTGCGGTTAGTACTGATGAGCGCAACACCGGACCCGGCGCTGCAACAACAAATACCCAATCGGTTGTTTGCAACGGGCCGTTGTTATCCTGTCACTCTGGAATATCACCCGCCTAAACAATTACCCAATCAGTTTTCGGAAAAAGTGGATGAGCATCTGCTACGTGTTTTGCGTAATCAAGCTGATTGGCAACAAAAAACAGTGTTGGTGTTTTTGCCTGGATGGAGGGAGATAGATGATTGCGCCCAGATGATTGCGCGTCATTTTCCAGCACAAAAAACTTTCCGTTTACACAGTCGTGTTGCTATTAATGAGCAGCATCAAGCATTGGACCCTGCCCAAGGGGCTCGCGTTATTCTCTCAACGAATATTGCTGAAACATCATTAACTATTGCCGATGTAACGCTGGTGATTGATTCTGGCTTGGCGCGCCGTGTTGATTACGAACAGCGCACCGGCATTTCACGTTTGCGTACAACACGTATCAGCATGGCCAGCGCCGAGCAACGTCGCGGCCGTGCAGGGCGTGTGCAAGCAGGACATTGCATCCGCCTCTGGTCGCAAGATCAATCACTCGCCGCTGCTGATTTACCCGAAATTCGCGCAACCGACTATCTGCCACTTGCATTGCGTATTGCCCATTGGGGCAGCCCCCCGGAATCATTGCCCTGGTTAGAAAAACCCAACGGACTTGCACTTGTTTTTGCACAGCAACAATTGCAACAAATGCAATTGCTAAATGAACATGGCGCTATTACTGATGCGGGTAAGCGAGTCAGTGAATTGGGAACCCATCCACGCATTGCCGCGTTTTTATTGTTGCACTCCCACTCGATTAACCGTTCCTCGCTGTTGCTCGCACTGGCATTGCATTTTGAATTATCGGCTGAACAGGATATCAAAGAATTAATTGAAAATGCGGAGGTGGAACTTACTCGTAATCGACAATGGCAACAGCAACAAAAGCGCTGGCTAAAAGTTATGGATATAAAAATTATTGAAGGAGAAGTTGCCGCTGATTTGCTTGCTCGCGCGTTCAGTGACCGTATTGGTTATCGCCAGGAGTCGGGAAAGTATCGATTGAATTCAGGCATCAGTGTTGAATCACCACTCACCAGCCAATGGGCGGTATTGCCGATCATTAATACCAAGCCTAAAAGTCATACCGGCGTTGGTGTGGCCGTTCAATTAAATTTGGATACACAACGGCAATTAAGCCAGCATCAGGTGCAACTGGAATACAAGCAGCAAATTTGGCAACTGCACAATACCTGGAAAATGGGCGGAGTCGTTATCGATGAACAATTCATTCCGCTGGCAAGCAATGATGCTCCGCGTTATTTAACGAAACATATCCAGCAATTGTGGCAAGAAAAAGGGCGCGTGTATTTTCGCTGGAGTGATAATGCCAATCGGTTGTTGCAACGCGCGCGTTTGCTGGCTGGCCTTAACCTGTGCGAGTTACCAGCACTCGACGATGAAACACTTTGCCAATCACTTGAACAATGGTTAGCTCCTTTTCTAACAGTGACGACGCAATTGGATAATCTACCCTGGCTGCAAGGAGTGGAATTTTATCTGGGTTATGATGCTTGCCAGACAATGTCAAAATTACTACCCGAGAAAATTGATTTGCCTAGCGGGCGCAGTGTAACTGTGGAATTCATTAATGAAGGTGGTGCGCAAGTGGCGGCCAAGTTGCAGGAATTTTTTGGTTGCGAGCAACTGCAATTGGCGAATGGAAAAATTCCGCTGCAAATTCATTTGTTGTCCCCTAATGGCAGCCCTTTGGCTATCACTACTAATCTGCAAACGTTTTGGCAGCAAGCTTATCCTGATGTGCGCAAAGAAATGCGTGGCCGTTATCCGCGCCATCCCTGGCCGGACAATCCTCTGGAGCATGAAGCTACTGCACTTACCAAGCGTAAATTGGCGTTGCAACAAAACCCTAATGGTTAAAACGCACGAGTTAATTGGTAACTTAATTAGCTAATTATCAGTTTTAAAATTTCCTTTTGTGATAACGCTTTCGCATCACGTTGAATTTACCTTTGGCGTGAGATTTCCCTGTCTATACTCATAATTCGTCCGCCAGTGCGGATTACCGTCAGTGGGAATCCAAAACCATGAATAAATCCCTGTTGTTAGCCATTATTCTGGGCTGTGCTGTTTTTGCTCATGCCGAAGAAGATGTTGCACCGGCCGCTTATGCGATCGCCGGGGCGTTGACCTTGGAATCGGTAACTAATCTGGATGGTGGTGTTAAAGAAGGCACACGCGAGTTAGCCAATCTGGATGTTACGCTCGCCATCGATACCGAACAGGCAAATTGGTGGAACAATGGTGAGTGGTTTATTTATGTGTTGGGCGATACCGGCAAAGATCCGGCAGAATACACCGGGGATGTGCAAGGTATATCTAACATTGCGACTGATGAGTCGCTAAAAATTTATGAATTCTGGTATCAACACAATTTTGCTGATGGCGGTGTAAAAGTGTTGTTTGGTTTGCACGATTACAATTCCACCTTTTATTCGCTCGACGCGGCCGGTTTATACAATCATCCTTCGTTTGGTATCGGGCCGGATACGTCGCAAGTTGGCCCCTCTATTTTTTCCACGACATCGACCGCGTTACATTTTACGTTTCAAGGTGAGCATCAGTATTTATTGGCTGCTGTTTACGATGGCATTCCCGGTGATCCGGATAACCCACGCGGCACACATATCCAGTTCAATAATGGTGATGGTTTATTCAGTGCAGTTGAGTGGGGGTGGACCAACGACGCAAACGATAAAGTTGCCATAGGTGCCTGGCAACAAACCGCGGAAGTTGAAAATCCTGTCGATGGAAATATTAATGATGATAATACTGGCGTGTATGTGATTGCTGAGAAAAATATTAATGATGTGGCCGGTGTTTTTTTGCAGTTAGGTCGTGCCGATGATCTCTACAATCAACTGGAGTATTACGCCGGTACAGGAATTACATTTAATAATTTCCGGGTTGACGGTGATGGTTTTGGTTTGGCAGTAGCCCATGCGCGCAACGGCGATCCTTATCTTGCTAATAACGAAGATTCAGAACGCGCGGAAACAGCATGGGAGCTCAGTTATTTTTCTCCGATAATCGATCATTTAAGTGCGCAGGCAAGTCTGTATTACATTCAGAATCCCTCGATGGATAAAACACTGGATGATGCTGTGGCTTTAGGGGCGCGAATTTACATTGAATTTTAAGCAGGCTTGTTGAAAGCAATTAATAAGCGGGTGAGGAAGGAATGAGTATCAGACAATCGATTATATGGGTGGTCGCCGGGTTTATCGCATTGATCGGCATCAATACGTTTGTAGGCTTAAATTCCACCGAAAAACTGGGCGGTTTATTGGATTACATTTCCGGCCCGGCATGGAATGCGGCGGACGGGGCTATGGAGGGGCAAATTGGCTTGGAAGCACAAATTATTGTGCTGCAAAAATTATATTACCGGGAAAAAAGTCTGGCAGAAATCCAGACTCATCTGGATGGTGCTATCGCTATGGAGGAGGATGCTTTAGGGCGTATGAAAAAATCCGGTCTTATGGGTGATGCAACCGTAGCAAAACTGGATCCGTTATTAACCCAATATCATCAAACACGCAGTGCACTTCTGGCAAAGTTGCAGGCTGGTAGTGACGCAACCCAGGAATACAACCAGTTAAATAATTTAATGGATCAGTTGCTGGGCTTTATTGGTGAAATGGAAGAGGAAGCAGATAGTAAAGTAGAAAGTGAAACCGGTAATGTGGCGCAATTGCAAAGTTCAGCCAAATATAAATTACTGGGCGCATTGCTGGTCAGTATTGTATTGGCAATTGTTATCTTTAAATTTGCCAATAATATGATTGTGCAGCCTATTTCACGGGTGACTGATAATTTACGTGAATTGGCATCGGGTTCTGGCGATTTAACCGCGCGCCTTAGCGGCGAGAACCAGAATACCGAAGTAGGGCGTTTATCACTTGCATTCAATATGTTTGTGGAAAAGTTGCAGCATTTAATTGGTCAGGCGCAGCAAAGTAATAAATCCCTCACTGAGGCGAGTGTGCAAATCACGCATTCAATTGACCAAACTGCGAAAGGTATAGAAGTGCAGTTTTCTGAAATCTCCCATGTGGTATCGGCGGTAGATCAAATATCTTCAATGTTGGATAAAGTGGTCGATGCAGCCGTGCAAGCGAGTGATGCGTCGATTCAGGCCACTAACACCACCGGTGCCGGAAATAATGTTGTCGCATCGGCACAACAAGGTGTTGATGAGGTCGTGAAAGAAGTTGATAAAGCCTCACAGGTAATCTCAGCTCTGGTGGCGGACAGTCGCAATATCGGTTCCATGCTGGAAGTCATTCGCAGTATTGCAGAACAAACTAATTTGCTCGCGTTAAATGCAGCCATTGAAGCAGCGCGCGCCGGTGAAAGCGGACGTGGTTTTGCGGTAGTGGCGGATGAAGTTCGCAGCCTTGCATCGCGTACCCAGGAATCAACCAAAGCAATTGAAACCATCATCGCTAATTTGACATCCGGTTCTGGTAAGGCAGTGGAAGTAATGGGGGATGCCCAGCAAAAAGCGCTGGTTATTAAAGAAAGAATTTCCGATACCTCCCATGCATTTTCCAATATTGTGGTGGCGGTAGATCAAATCCAGAAAATGAATACTGAAATCGCCCGCGCGACTGGCGAAGAAAAACATTCAATGCAGCAAATTACCGGCAGCATGAATACTATTTTGCAGCAGGCGCGTCGTAATCATGATGCGGGCGAACAAGTGACTCGTTCGCGTGAACATCTGGAATTGGAGGCACGTAAATTGGATGGATTGTTACGTGAGTTCCGCACCTGATTTTTCTGCAATAAAATAGTCGCAGCGATTTTATTTTATCAACTCAGCGTTGGTAACGCCTATGACACAAGTATGGAAAGGGAATGCTGCGAGGATTGTGAAAGGATTGGTGATCAACTATGGAAAAACTGTGAAAGCGTTAACTCTGGAAGAAAAATGCAGGAGAAAGTGAGGAAGTGACTGGGGTTTGGGCCTTCCGTGGCCCTTGTGACCGGTAATAAATAATCAGGAAATTTGCAGGCGATAACCCACACCGTACACGGAATGGATAATATCGTCATTACAAATAGGTTGTAATTTTTTGCGTAATTTGGTGATGTGCGAATCCATGGTTCGATCGCTAACAATGCGATGATCGGTGTACGCATTTTTCAATAAAGTATCGCGCGAAATCACCCGTTGTTTATTCAGTAATAAAGTTTCCAGGATACGAAATTCAATACTGGTTAATTCAACGCATTGATCGCCCACGCACGCATATTGGCGTTCTTTATCCAGCCGCAAACCGTCTTCTTCGGCGGTCTCTGTTTTACCGGTGCGACGTAATACCGCTTTTACACGCGCTACCACTTCACGTGGACTGAATGGTTTGCAAATATAATCATCAGCACCCAATTCCAGCCCCAGTAAACGATCAATTTCTTCCACCTTAGCGGTGGTCATAATTATAGGGACTTGTGACGTTTTGCGTACTTCCTGGCAAATGCTTAAACCATCGCGTTTTGGCAACATTAAATCCAGCAATACCAAATCCCATTTTTCGGTGAGGATTTTTTGCAGCGCCAGTTCACCATCGCTGACCAGTGTCGCCGCAAAATTTTCGCTGGTGAGGTAGTCTTGTAAAATTTCACCCAGATCAATCTCATCTTCCACAATCAAAATATTCATGCTGATACCTGTAATGGCAAAGTCACTGTAATTTTCAAGCCGCCGAGCTCGCTGTTGCTAATTCTGATTTGTCCTTCATGCGCTTCCACAATGTTGCGACAAATACTCAGACCCAAACCGGCGCCACCCGTTTCACGGCTGCGTGAGGATTCCGCGCGATAAAGCCGTTCAAATAATTTTTCATGGAGATCAGCATCAACGCCGGGAGCAGAATCATCAATTACCAGAACGGCAGCACTGTCTGTTTTGCTGAGGGATATTTTAATCCGTCCCGGGGCTTCGGTGTAATTGATGCTGTTATTCAATAAATTCAAAAGCAATTGTTGTAATCGTTCTGCATCGGCGAAAATCCACAACGGCTCTTTGCTGATATGTTGCTCCAATATCAAACCTGCCTGGGTAAGTTTGTCTTGCAGCGAGGCACTGGTTTCCTCGAGGATTTCGCTAAAATCACAGTCCTGTTTGCGGTAGCTCATTGCACCTATATCGGTGAGCGATAATTGATATAAATCATTAATCAGGCTTGCAAGGCGCGTCGCATGTTTTTGCAAGCGTGCGATAGCTTTTGCATCAAATTTACGAACGCCATCTTCCAATGCTTCAAGGTCTGCTTTCAACACGGCAAGTGGCGTGCGCAATTCATGGGAAATATCGGCAACCCAGCGTTTGCGCGCTTGTTCCGTTTGTTCCAATGTGTGGGCTAAATGGTTAAGGTGTTCTGCGAGTGTCGAAATTTCATCTTGCCCCTTGGGCGTGAGCCGCTGTTGATAATCGCCGCTACTTAAACGTTGCACGTGAGCTGCCAGTCGCTTGACACGTTGGGTCAGCAAATAAGACAACGGAATTGCACAACCTAATGCAATCACCAGGGCAACCATTGCCATAATTAAAAAATGATTTTGTTGGCGTTTGGCGAATTCGTTATCGCGTAAATCACGCAAGGCTGGATTCATGGGCGTGCCTAGATAACCAATACATTTTTCTTCTCCATCGACAGTAATGTACAGGTCGCTATAGAAATAAGTTTCGTTGCGCCATTTTTTTCCCGCGATAACTTTCTTTTTTTCATTAAGCAACACAAAACGTTTATAGGGTTGATGCCGCAAGAAGTCATCCATGTCTTGTGGCGCACGATCACGATTGCCTTTGGTGTCACGATGAATAAAAAAACGTTCTTGTCCGTTGTCAGGATCATTGTTGCTAAATTCCGGTGGTAGCGGAAATGGAATGGGGCGCTCACCACGCTCACGTAAATTTGCTCCGTATTGCCACACAAATAATTCCCAGTAATTACGATTTACCTTGAATGCATCCCAATTGCCCGCCATGCGATACTGACGCTCCAGTGCGTTAATAAGCCGGGCGTTGCGTGCGGTTTCTTTTTGCTCCATGTAATGATTAAAACCGCGTTCAAAACTCAAGCGCGAATATAAAAATAATCCGCTGGTTAACAACACGGCAAAGAAGGCAAACACCAAAAATACTTGTATGCGTAAATTGAATTTCACTGTGACTGGCAACCTTTTAGTGTCGGGGTAATAGACAGGAGATATGGACAGAATATGCAAAATTGCCGGTTTGGCAAACCCGGGGAGATTGGCCTGCCCGCAATGACTGGGGTAAAATGCCAATACTTGAGCAAATTACTCGGATATACCGGCTTGCCTGTTGTTCCGGAAACAGTGTTGAAGAGAGCTAATCCCTTAACGAGATTCAGTCCCACGCAGATTATCGAGGTAGATAAAGATGGACACGTTAGAAACGATCAAGCAACAAATCAGTGAAAACGCGGTGATCCTGTATATGAAAGGCTCGCCCAGCGCCCCGCAATGCGGTTTTTCCATGCGTGCTTCACAAGCCTTGATGGCATGCGGGCAGCGTTTTGCGTATGTAGATATTTTGACCAACCCGGACATTCGCAGCGAACTGCCCAAATTTGCCAATTGGCCAACGTTCCCTCAATTGTGGGTGAAAGGTGAGCTGATTGGCGGTTGTGACATAGTGACCGAGATGCACGAGAAGGGTGAGTTGAAGCCCCTGATCGATGCGGCTGTTGCGGAATAACACAGCGGGCGGCTTCTTATCATCACGGGAAGTCGCCACCTCCTCCTGAATATCCCTCTTTTGATTAAGCCAGCGCAAAAAACAGCAATACCGCAGCACCTATCAGGCTAATTGCACACAGTGACAAGCCAATAAAGCGTTGCCGTGCGCGCTTTGCATCGTCATTTTGATCCTGTAATTCGTGGGCACGCCAAGCGAGTGCTTTGGATTTTTCCAATTTTGTTCGCACCTGCAGCAGGGCTTCAATATCTTCCTTCAATTGCTGGCTTGGGTCTGTGCGATGCTCTTGTTCGAGCTGTTTGAGTTTTTTATCCAGTTGCGCGAGCTTGATGTCCAGCGCGGCGGATACCTGGCGAATTTGCATAGCGAATGCTCTGGAAAATGATCGATTCACCTTAGCAGAAGCCGGATTTTTTTGCTGGCTTCATAATCAGCATATCGATTTATGGATAAAACCTAATAAAATACTTTAAGTTTTAACGACCTGTGCTATAAACCTGCCAGCTTTCGCGTCCGGCTTGTTGTTAAAAGCTGACTTGTTATTAGAGGAGAACAGCACCCATGTTGAGAATGTTTAAAGTACAAGGTAATGCGCTGCGCGAGGATAAGCAGCCGGATGAGAATACCCGCCTTGCGCTGAATAACGCTCTCTGGATTGATGCCCGTGAACCCTCTGATGAAGAGCGTGAAGAGCTGAATACCTTTTTGCGTGCTGAGTTACCGGAATCTGATGATGTGGAAGAGATTGAATTCTCCGCACGTTATTTTCAGGATGGTGTCGGTATCCATGTTCACTCCCTGTTTCTCGCTCCCGGTGAGTCCGGCCGCCACAGTACTGCGACTGTCGCATTTATTTTGCAAGATAAACGCCTGATCACTGTGCGCGATGGCGATCTGGCGGACTTTCGCTTGCTGCGTATGCGCGCCCGCGCAGGTCATGTGCATGTCGCATCATCGCAGGATTTGCTGGTCACCATATTCGAGCAGAAAGTGGAAAACCTTGCGGATGCGCTCGAAGACATCCATCGCAAGCTTGAAGAAGTCAGCCATATGGTGCTGGAGGATAAAGAAGCGGAACTGGAAGATGCGATTGACCAGCTTGCTAAATTGGAAGATAGCAATGGAAAAATCCGTTTGTGCCTGATGGACACCCAGCGCTCAATTTCCTTTTTGCAGCGTCACCTGCGTGAGTCGTTCGAGTTGCAGGAAACCGCCCGCGAGATCAAGCGTGACGTAGATACGCTAATGTCACACACCGCTTTCCTGTTCGACAAGATCAACTTCCTGATGGACTCAACCCAGGGTTTTATCAATATCGAACAGAACCAGATCATCAAGATCTTCTCCATCGCTGCCATGGTGTTCCTGCCTCCAACTGTGGTTGCGAGCGCTTACGGGATGAACTTTGAATACATCCCCCATTCGGATTGGAAGTATGGGTTTGTGGTTGCGGTTTTATTGATGTTGCTATCGGCAATATTGCCTTATTGGTATTTCAAGCGCAAAGACTGGCTGTAAGCAAGATAAGCCTGAATTTCGAAAAAGTCGTGAAGCCTGCTTCACGGCTTTTTTTATGGCTGATAACGCTGCCAAGGTAAGTCTGTGTAAAAAAGTTACGTTCCCTAGTGTTATGGCTTTATTTGGCGCCAAAATACACTAGGATTGATTCAGGTGTAGTACAACGGCAGGCAATGGCATTGAGCGTAAAAGAAGAGACTGGCAGAGGTTTAAGCTTTGTAAAACGAGTTTATCCCGCGCGCGCGTTAGGGTTGGGGTTGGGAGCGCTGGCTGTGGGGGCGGCACTGCTTCCTCAGCAATACCATCCGGTATTTTGGGCGTTATGGGCGCTTAACGGATTTATCTGGCCGCATCTGGCGTACTTCAAGGCATTGCGCAGCCCAACGCCTTTTCAAACCGAGCGGCGGCACTTGTTGTTTGATAGCAGTAGCGGCGGGTTTTGGGTTGCCGCCATGGGCTTCAATCCCCTTGCTAGCTGCATGATCATTATGATGCTGTGGATGAACAACATCGCTGCTGGTGGTGTGCGGTTATTTCTCAAGGGTGTGGGTAGTAGTCTGGCGGGTTTGATAGCGGGTTTGCTGATATTTGGTTGGCACCCCAACCTTGAGAGTGACCAGCTGATAATCTTTTCATGTTTGCCTATGCTCATTGCTTATCCGGTCGCAATTGGCTCTATCACTTATCGCCTGGCGATCCAATTACACAAGCAAAAAGAATTGCTTAAGCAATTGAGCCGGGTTGATGGGCTGACCGGACTCTACAATCGCCATTACTGGGAAACTCGTGTCACCGATTTGATGGCGATGGTTAAACGCACGGCCCAACCGCTGTCCTTGATTTTGCTTGATGTAGACCATTTCAAATCCATTAATGACACTCATGGGCACCTTGCCGGTGACCAGGTATTGCAGCAGCTCGCCCGTTTGCTGCGATTGAATTTACGTGAAAGTGAACTGTTAGGGCGTTATGGCGGTGAGGAGTTTGCACTGGTGTTACCCAACACGGGTAAAGAAGCCGCCTATGCAACAGCTGAACGGTTGCGACGTGTGGTGCAGGTTGCTCATTTCAACTCTGATAGAGGGGCTGGTGATTTGAAATGCACAATTAGCCTGGGGGTAGCTAGTTATCACACCGGCTTTCAGGACTACAACGACTGGTTCCGCGCTGCGGATGGCGCGCTTTATACTGCCAAGGAGCAAGGGAGAAATAGAACTGTGTCCGCTGGCGGAGCGACAGACCTTGTCTCAGCTTAAAACGTTTATTCCTCGACCCATTCCCAGCGTAGCGGCTGGCCAAAATCATCAAGAATCACTTTTTTGCGCGGTCTGGGTTTTTTAGCTTTCAGGGGCGAGGCAGGTTTTTTGCGTGCTTCAATGGCGGCGACGACTTCCGGTAAGGGGGTTCGATCTTCGTGGCTGGTGCCTTCAAAAAGCGCGACCAATGGACCGGTAGGGTCCATGCGACCACTTAGGCCACGTGGAACTTCATTGACCTGGCCGCCGCCATCCAGATACTGGCGGACTTGCTCTTCCAGTTCCTGATGCAGTTGTCGACGGGTTTTTGTGGGTTTGATCATGGAATCCAAACGACCTTTTAAGCCAGATAAAGTGGGTAAAAAAACGAGCGCATCAAAAGAAACGCGGCCTGCCAGCATAACAGTCTGCTTGCGGGCAGATCAAATTCCCGACAATTAAATCAGGCGTGCGCGGCGTTGCGCGAGTGACGCGCCTCGCATCGGGCGCTACGTTCCGGTAAACTGCGCATCTGTTAATCGCCTGCCGTATCCGCGCCCCTGTTATGACCCAAGCCAGCCTTAAAATCACCGAAATCTTCTACTCGCTCCAGGGTGAATCCAACACAGTAGGTTTACCTACGGTGTTTGTCCGTCTGACTGGCTGTCCTTTGCGTTGCGGCTATTGTGATTCCGAGTACGCATTCTATGGCGGCGAACGTTTGTTGCTGGATGAAATCCTCGCGCGCGTTGCAGCCTACAACCCCAAATATATTTGCGTCACCGGCGGCGAGCCTTTGGCCCAGCGTGAATGCCTGACATTACTAACCTTGTTGTGTGATGCCGGTTATAGCGTTTCGCTGGAAACCAGTGGAGCGTTACCGGTTGATGATGTGGATCCGCGTGTTGTCAAAGTTATGGATTTAAAAACCCCTGGCTCCAGTGAGTCCGGGCGCAATCGCTGGGAAAATATTCCACTGCTCAGCGAGCAGGATCAAATTAAATTTGTGATCTGTAATCGTGAAGATTACGAATGGGCGCGTTTCAAGCTCGATGAATATCAATTAAATACCAGAGTGGCAGAAGTGCTTTTCTCGCCCAGCTTTGGTCAGATAACACCACTGCAATTGGCTGAATGGATTCTTGCCGATAATTTGCCAGTGCGTTTCCAATTGCAATTGCACAAAATATTGTGGAATGACACTCCCGGTCATTGATTATTTCTTTGGACTTTTCTATTTATTCGGACGTTTCTATTTTTTGAGGGCTGGTTTTCTTACTGGTTTCTTATTTTTTTCAGTGCTCTCGTTTTTCAGGTAACTAGTTATGTCGTACAAAAAAGCTGTGGTGCTTGTTTCCGGTGGTTTGGATTCCACTACTGTCCTGGCCATAGCGCGCAGTGAAGGCTATGAATGCTACTCCATGAGTTTTGATTACGGCCAGCGCCATCGCTCGGAATTACTCGCTGCAGAACGCACAGCAAAAGCACTCGGTAGTGCTGATTACAAAGTCATTAAGCTGGATTTGCGCTCTATTGGCGGCTCTGCATTAACTGATGAGTCGATCGCTGTACCGGAAGAAGAAACCGGCGGCATTCCAATCACCTATGTTCCGGCACGCAATACGATTTTTTTGTCGATTGCATTAGGGTGGGCGGAAGTGTTGGGTTGCGATGATATTTTTATCGGTGTTAATGCGGTGGATTTTTCCGGTTATCCGGATTGCCGTCCTGAATACATCGCCGCTTACGAAACCATGGCAAACCTTGCTACGCGCGCTGGTGCGCAAGGCAATAAATTACATATTCGCACACCGCTAATTAAATTGACCAAGGCGGAAATTATCCAGCAGGGAATTGCGTTGGGGGTGGATTACAGCCTCACAGTTTCCTGTTATCAGGCGAATGATCAGGGTGAGGCCTGCGGTAAGTGCGATAGTTGTCGCCTGCGTAAAATTGGATTTTTACAAGCGGGTATTGCTGATCCTACACGTTATCGCGCTTGATCAACTGGCAATTTATTTAGGATCTTTCATTGAAGAAAATTATTTCCAGCAGGCGGATTTTGACGCTACTAGCAATAATTGCGTGCAATTAATTGTTGTTCAAAATCCGCAACCGGCATAGGTTTACCAAAGAAGTAACCCTGGAACATAGTGCAGCCATTTTGTTCCAGGAACATTTTCTGTTCCTCGGTTTCCACACCTTCGGCAATCACTTGCAAATTCATATTTTGCGCCATGGCAATAATCGTGCGCGCGATAATCGCATCGTTGGGATCAATCGCAATATCGCGCACAAAAGTCTGGTCAATTTTCAATTGCCCCAGCGGTAAACGTTTGAGGTAAGACAGTGATGAATAACCAATACCAAAATCATCCATGGAAAATCCGATCCCTTCATCTTGCAGTTCCTGCATTTTCTCAATACTTTGATCGACATTTTTTAACAGAGAGCTTTCTGTGAGTTCCAGCTTTAACAAGCGTGGATTTACACCGCTGGTTTTTACAATCTGTAAAACATCTTCCACAAAATAAAGTTGATTAAATTGAATCGGGCTTACATTCACCGCGAGGCTCAGGTTGGCGAAGGCGGGGTTGGTGCTCCATTTTTGTAACTGCTCACAGGCTTGGCGAATAACCTGGCGACCAATATTCACAATCAAACCGGTTTGTTCGGCAACAGGAATAAAATCGGCTGGTGAAACCATACCGTTTACCGGGTGCAGCCAACGCAATAATAATTCCGCCCCAATGGCTTTGCCTTGATGGTCGATCTGTACTTGATAATAAGGAATTAGCTGTTGATGGGATTCATACGCGGTACGCAAATCTGCTTCAATTGCCGCGCGTTTTTCCAGGCGGGATTGCATGTTGGGATCGAAAAACCGAATCGCATTACGACCACTGTCTTTTGCCTGATACATAGCAACATCGGCATGACGTAATAAATCATCGATACTGCGTGTTTGCCCTTTAAATAAATTTACACCAATACTGATCGTGCAGTGATAAACCGTTTGCATTAGCGGGTAGGGAAGGTTGATTAAATCATGCAATTCTTCTGCGCGTTTTTTTGCTTCCATCGCCGCCGCTTCTGCTTCTTCCCCAAGGTTATCAAATACCACCACAAATTCATCACCACCCAGGCGTGCAGCCAAATCGGTTGAGCGAATTACGCTGCTGATTCGCTCGGCAACCTGAACGAGCAATTGATCGCCAATATGATGGCCGCGGGTATCGTTTAATAATTTAAAGTGGTCGATATCGATAAATAGTAATGCCCCATGTTGATTAACGCGCGCACTTTGCGCGGTCAGTAACTTTAATCGGTCTTGCAGCATGCGTCGGTTGGGCAGCCGTGTCAGTGGATCAAAAAATGCAAGGTTATAAATTTTTTCCTGATCTTGTGCTCGTCGTAATTCGCCGCCAATACGATCAGCGAAAATAAGTAACAACGAACTGATTTGTGGGGTAACCGGCATGGGTTGCTCTGCCATAACCATCAGGATACCCACGGGCTTACCGCTGGCGTTTCGTATACCTACACCCATGTAACTTTCAATCTTTAACGAATAAAAAATTTTATCTTTTGGGTAGCGTTGCTGTACGTTTTCAGTGACAAAACAGAGATTTTCCGCTACTACATCGGCGCAAGGTGTATCGTGCAAGGTGTAATTGAAATTTTCCTGCAGCTCTCCATTCTTTAGATAAGTATGCGAGGTTGCATGATCAGGATCATCCGGATTAATCAGGCTTATCAGCACATGCTCTGCACTAATTGCATCTGCCAGGGCTTTTAATATGGTGACAAAAAAATCCGGTGCAGAGGCAGCATCGGCGGCGGCGGCAACCAATGCAAGATCGAGCCCTTTACGTTCAGTGATATCCTGTACCGTACCCTGTATAAATGCTTCACCGTTATCAATAATCTGGTCACCCTGTAGCTGTAACCAATATTTCTGGTTGGCAATTTCCAGCCTGAGTTCTAATGCGATTGGTTTTTGCGATGTTGCATTTTCATGCAAAGCATTTTGTAAGCTCTCGTGTTCATCCCGGTGAATAAATTCAGCGATAAAATCGCACATCTTGCCGTGCAGTTTTTCATCGGGAAGTGCAAATATTTCTTGCATGGACGGGCTAAAGCTATAGATATCGGTAGCGGGGTTCCAGCTCCAGTGAGCAACACGTGCCATAAGTTGCGCGCTTTTCAGGCGCTGCTCACTTTGACGCAAAGCACTTTCAATTTGTTTACGCTCTGCCAATTCCTGTTCAACTTGCAATAACGCTTTGCGTTGCGGACCAAGGTCGATATCAAGGCAATACATTTCCTTATAATCCGGCGCATCAATAAGTACATGATTGGAATAAACCCAAACTTCTTTGCCATCTTTTCCAATCAATGCTAATTCACCGGAAGGTATAGCGGCATCTTTTTCGTGCCAGTCCTCAATGCCCTGATGAACTATATCGCGCATAAATTCCGGGATAATTAAATCTTCCAGTTTTCTTCCCATTGCTTCAGCGGCGCTAAAACCGTAGAGATCTTCGCTGGCTTTATTCCAGAAGATAACTTCATGAAAGCGGTTGTAGCCTTGTACGGCAATGTTGCGCGTGGTTTCGAAAATATTGCGGAAGCGTTGTTCGTTGGCGAGATCGGTTTGGTGAGTGTGTACACGCTTGGTGATATCGCGCGCGAGGCAAATAAAGCGATCATCTTCGCGGCGCAATGCCGGGCGTTTGGCGATTGACAGCTCGTACCAGAAAATCTGGCCGTCCTGTTCAATCATTATGCTTTTCCCTTGGGATATGCCCCAATTATCTGCTTCTCCCAAGGCGCTTATCCATACCGACACTGAACTTGATGATAGTGTTTCGGAAAGATTTTTCCCCAATAGTACTGGTGCAGATAGGGTGTGGTGTTCGTTGCCACCATTAAACGAAATGACTTGCCCTTCGCGATCTATTTCAAACAGCAAGTCGGGAATCGCATGAAGCACTGCTTCCAGATATTGCTTTTGTTGTTCTTGCTCCTGATTGGATTCGCCCAGTTGATATGTGGTTGTGGCAATTTCGGTATGCGCTGCGGTAATCATTAACCCGAGGATTGCCATGCTGGCGGCGTAAATCCAGATCACCCAATAACTTAATTGCCAATCCGGTAATGCGAATGGCCCCAAATGATGCACGCTGGACCAAATTGCCAGAAAACTGAATCCGATGGTGGTTAGTGCTGAACCGGGCAAACCAAAATTCAGTGCTGCCCAGGCAACACAGACAAAACTGATAAAGGCGATGGGTAAATGAATGTTGTCAGCATAATTATTCAGCGGGAAACACAGTAAGCCGACGATCAGGCTGATGGTGAATACGATAAAAAAGTCCAGTTTTTGCGCAAGGATTTTATCGATATGTTTTTTATTGATATTTGCCAGTAATGGTGTTGCCAGAAATACCCCGAGAGTATCTCCCATCCACCATACCAAGCCTATATAGAGTGCGGACTCCAGCGTCTGGTGTTGTTGCAAGCTAATGATGATGCCGCCGCTAATTGCAGAAACCAACATGCCCAGCGAGCAAAGGGTTAGAAAACAAAGTGCGTTGTTTCTGTGCAAGTAAGTGATATTGCAGTTGGCCCAGCGTAGTAGCCATACACTGATAAGTGGTGCGAGGGTATTCGTGGCAGCTAATAATAAATCAGTGATGAAGGATGAGGTGCCGGTGGTCAGATTTAATAGCAAGGCCGCAAAAAATACTCCCGGCCACAGTCCGGGTGACCAGCGATAGAACGCCGCAACTGCAATGCCGCTGGGCAACCAGAAGAGCGTGACCTTGTCATTTTCAAAAGGAACATAGAGGCCGAGCCAGCCAGTAAGGCAATATGCCAGGAAAACCAGCAGTAACTGGCTTGCCCTGGATGGAGTGGACTGAGAACTTCTTTCACCGGAGGAGGCAAAAAGCATGCATCTGTCTCGTTATCGACTTGGACCAAACCTACAACAACCTGGCCTATCACTCCTGATACGCGTCTTAGATCTTTTCTGTCGCTTACAAGAATTTCTTTAGACCATTAAAGATTTTTTTAAGGATAGGTTAGTTTTGGTACTGTGTCGTGAAAGTTTTTCCTTACGCAAATTTCCTTCAAGCCCGACATCCTTTGTTGGCCAAATATTTCGGAGGCTTGGGGGGTTGAACTTTTTGCTGATAAATCTAGCAAAAAGATTCTTTAATAACCAAGCTGTCTTTACCGGTGCGCTATTGTGCACTATTTCAAAAAAAATGCTTGTTTTTTCATTTCAAAACATTATTATACGCGCCTCGCATTTAGGGTCGTTAGCTCAGTCGGTAGAGCAGTTGGCTTTTAACCAATTGGTCGCTGGTTCGAATCCAGCACGACCCACCACTTAACCAAAGTGTGCTTTGAAAAGTGTATTTGCGAACCTGATTCAGGGTCGTTAGCTCAGTCGGTAGAGCAGTTGGCTTTTAACCAATTGGTCGCTGGTTCGAATCCAGCACGACCCACCATATTCGGTATTGCAATTCATCAGTTGTAATCCAGCTAAAAGGGCACTTTAATAAGTGCCCTTTTTTATTGGTCGTTTGTTTGTACTTGTTTGGATGAATGTTCGGTGAGTGTTGTTACAAGCTGTCATGTCCGCTGCATGGGTGTGATAAAATTGCGCGCAAATTAACTCATCTTCATATTCGGGTAATGTCCTTAATGGAGATGCGTGTTCTCTGAGGCGATTTCATGTCTGAATTTATCAATTTGGCTGCACGCGATTCTGCGGCGCAGGATCTCGTTAAGCAACATCTTGCGCGTGTCTGGAGCGCTCCACAATATACTCCCGAACAAGAAGCTGAATATAAGCATCGGATTAAATCCCTGCTCAAACAGCATAATGCTGTGTTGGTAGCTCACTACTACACTGATCCATTGATTCAGGCGCTGGCGGAAGAAACCGGTGGATGCGTGTCTGACTCATTGGAGATGGCGCGCTTTGGCAAAAATCATTCGGCGGATACCCTGATTGTTGCCGGTGTGAAGTTTATGGGTGAGACCGCCAAAATCCTCACTCCGGAAAAGCGCGTCCTGATGCCAACCCTTGAGGCGACTTGTTCGTTGGATCTGGGTTGCCCTATTGATGAGTTCTCAGCATTTTGCGACCAGCATCCCGATCGCACGGTAGTAGTGTATGCCAATACCTCCGCTGCAGTAAAAGCGCGCGCGGATTGGGTCGTGACCTCTAGTATTGCGCTGGATGTGGTGGATTACCTGGATCGCCAGGGTAAAAAAATCCTTTGGGCGCCGGACAAGCATCTGGGAGCCTATGTGCAGCAAAAAACCGGCGCCGATGTATTGCTCTGGGATGGTGCTTGTATCGTTCATGAGGAGTTCAAGGCTAAAGGCGTTGAAGACCTGAAATTGTTGTATCCCGATGCGGCGGTATTGGTTCATCCCGAATCACCCAAAGCGGTGGTGGAACTCGCTGATGTGGTGGGTTCCACCTCACAACTGATCAAGGCGGCGCAAACCCTGCCTAATCGCGAATTTATCGTGGCCACTGATCAAGGTATTTTCTACAAGATGCAGCAGGTCAACCCCGATAAGGTTTTCCATATTGCACCCACGGCGGGCAGTGGTGCTACTTGCCGTTCTTGCGCCAATTGTCCGTGGATGGCAATGAATGTGCTGGATAACCTCGCATCAGTATTTGAGCGGGCTGACAATGAAATTCATGTGGATCTGGAGCTCGGCAAGCGGGCAATGATTCCCTTGCGGCGCATGCTGGATTTCAAAAAATAAGTATTCGTGTATCTTCGCCGTGTTTTGCTTGTTTCGCGCTGGTCCACTCAGTACCATTGCGCCTCTTTAATTTGATTAACTCATTTTTTTGTATTGCTAACCGTTGTCGTTAGCTAATGGAGACCCCGATGATTCAAGGCAGTATGGTTGCCCTGGTTACCCCGATGCATGCAGATAACTCCCTCGATTGGGCCGCACTGCATAAATTGGTGGACTGGCATCTGGAGCAGGGGACCCATGCAATTGTTGCAGTAGGTACTACGGGTGAGTCTGCAACCTTGAATGTTGAGGAGCATTTGGCGGTTATCAAAAAAGTGGTTGATCAGGTAAATGGTCGTATTCCGGTCATTGCTGGTACCGGCGCAAACTCTACTTCTGAAGCTGTCGAGTTAACCCAGGCAGCCAAAGATGCTGGCGCTGATGCCTGCTTGCTGGTCACACCTTATTACAACAAGCCTACCCAGGAAGGCCTGGTGTTGCATCACACTCATATCGCGCGTGCAGTTGCCATCCCTCAAATTCTTTATAACGTCCCTGGTCGCACCGGTGTTGATATGAAGCCGGAAACTGCCCTGCGCCTTGCCTCTGTGCCCAATATTATTGGTATTAAGGAAGCGACCGGTGATCTTGTTCGGGCAAAATTGCTGATTGATGAAGCTCCTGGTGATTTTGCGATTATTTCAGGCGACGACGCGACTGCCGTCGATTTAATTCTTTTGGGGGGCAAAGGGGATATTTCTGTCACCGCGAATGTCGTACCTGCGGCCATTGCACGTATGTGTGAATTGGCACTGGCAGGTAAGGCGGAAGAAGCGCGTGCAATTAATGAGCGTCTCTTGCCTTTGCATACTGCCATGTTTGTGGAATCCAACCCGATTCCTGTGAAATGGGCCGTTGAACAATTGGGCCTGATTCAACCGGGTATTCGCCTGCCTCTGACCCGTCTGTCTGAGCAGTATCACCAACAGGTTAAAACGGCGCTGCAGGCTGCCAACGCATAAGTGTTGTCTTGCTTGCTGCCGATGAGATGATTCATGAGTCCTATTAAAAAAATGGCTATAACAAAAACCAAATTCTTTGGTGTCACGCGCGCCCTCACATTGCTTTGCGTTTTGGGGCTGGGTTTTTCATTGTCGGGTTGCGGCATGTTTTTCGGTGAGGAAGGTGTTTTCCGCAATCGTGAAGCTGATTATTTGAAAGCGGACAATATTCCGCCATTAGTCCTTCCTCCGGGTAAAAAGTCTGAAACGATGGGGGAGTTGTATCCAATTCCTCCTATTACTGCTTCGGATTTTGGTTATGACCCCGATGCAGATAATTACGAAATTCCTCGTCCTATGCCGTTGGCCGCTAACTCTGAACAGGAAAATGTCAAAATCCAGCGTGTAGGTGGCGAAAGCTGGATTCTGATTAATGCAGCACCTGGAGAAGTGTGGCCAAGAATTCGCAACTTCCTCAATGTAAATACCCTGGCGGTAAGCAAGGCAGATATTGGTAAAGGCATCATCGAAACAAGTTGGCTGCAATTCAAAACTGATTTGAACACCTATGATCGCTATCGTATGCAGATTGATCAGGGCGTGCAGCCAGATACCACGGAAATTCATATCACGCACATGAGTGTTCCAACGACCGAAAAACCCACGGTTGATACTCCCTGGCCGAAGCGTTCCGTTAACGCCGAGCGTGAAAAGTGGTTACTTGATGAATTGGCAGCGACTCTGGCGAGCGAAACAGGCGAGGGTGGTACTTCCTTGTTGGCGCAGGATATCGGTGGCTCCGTAAAAGCTAACTTAAGCATGGTCAGTGGTGAGCCATTGATGATAATTAAGCTGGATAGAGTGCGTGCACTGGCAACCTTGAGTTATGCAGCTAAAAAAGACGGTTTCACCACCTTTGATGTCGATGGTGAAGCTGGCTTCTACTACGTCGAATATATAAACCCGGAAGAGAATAAGCCGGGTTGGCTAAAGCGCTTGTTCCGTATCGGTTTGAACCCCAAGCCTCCTGTATCGCCTTATACGCTGGAACAATTAAAAGGTAATCTGCCGGCGGGTGAAGCATTTGAAAAAGCACCGCGTTCGGATCGGGACGAAGAAAAGGTTAATCCTGATGCGCCGGGTTATATTTTGGTTATTACCGGTTCGGACAATAACTTTGTGGTGCGCGCGCGCGATCCGTACGGTAAGCGTTTGACGACCCATGAGGCGCGTGAGCTACTGACTGTTTTGCGTAAAAACCTGATTTAATGACGGCGTCACTGCGTTTTGCTTCATTGGGAAGTGGTAGTCGGGGTAATTCGACACTGGTGGAGTGGAATTCGGGGACGCTGCTGATTGATTGCGGTTTCAGTGTTAAGGAAACCAACCAGCGTTTAGAGCGATTGGGAAAGCGTGCGGAGGATTTGACGGCGATATTGGTCACTCATGAGCATGCCGATCATATCAAAGGAGTTGCGCCTCTTTCCCGTCGTTATAATTTGCCGGTGTATATGACACCGGGAACTTATCAAAGCCGTGATCTGGGTGTGTTGCCGGATTTGCGTTTGATAGAAGGTTATGCCCCCTTTGAATTGGCTCAGCTTAAAATAATCCCGGTTGCGGTTCCCCATGATGCGCGTGAACCGGCTCAGTTTATCTTTGAGTGTCTGGGGATCAGGCTCGGTGTATTAACGGATTTGGGTAGTATCACCGCTCATGTGGAAGGGTATTACCAGGATCTGGATGCGATGGTGCTTGAAGCTAATCATGATCCTTTTATGCTGGCTTCCGGCCCATATCCGCCATCGCTAAAGCAGCGTGTCGGTGGTTTGTGGGGGCATTTGAGCAACCAGCAGGCAGCGGGTTTCTTACAGCGATTGAATTGCGCCCGATTGCAGCATTTGGTTGTGGCTCATATTAGCCAGCAAAATAATTCGCTGGAGCTAGCCCAGGCTGCTCTGGCACCTGTCACGGCCGAGGTTAAACAAATAACCTATGCCTGCCAGAACCAGGGTTTCGACTGGTTATCGGTTTATTAATTTTTATCTTTCAGACATAGCAGGTCTATCAATGGAAAAGCGCGAACAACTCTACGCTGGCAAAGCCAAATCTATTTTCGGAACCGATGATCCGGATCACGTAATCATGCTGTTCCGCAATGACACTTCAGCGTTTGATGGCAAGCGTGTGGAGCAGTTGGATCGCAAAGGTATGGTGAACAATAAATTCAATGCGTTCATCATGACTAAGCTGCAAGACGCGGGCATTCCCACTCACTTTGTTAAGCAATTATCGGATACGGAATCTCTGGTAAAAACTATGAAGATGATTCCGGTTGAGTGTGTGGTGCGTAACCTTGCCGCTGGTTCTCTGGTGCGTCGTTTGGGCGTGCAGGAAGGTTTGGAATTGAATCCTCCAACCTTTGAATTGTTCTTGAAAAATGATGCTCTGGGTGACCCCATGGTTAATGAATACCATGTTCAATCCTTTGGTTGGGCCACTGCTGAACAGTTAATACGCATGAAAGAATTAACCTTCAAGATTAATGCAGTACTGAAGGATTTGTTTGCTGCGGGCAATATGTTACTGGTGGATTTCAAAGTTGAATTTGGAATTCACAAAGGTGAAGTGATTCTTGGCGACGAGTTCTCACCAGACGGTTGCCGTTTGTGGGATAAAGACACCCGTGAAAAGCTGGATAAGGATCGCTTCCGTCAGAACCTGGGTAATGTGGTTGAGTCATATGAGCTGGTTGGACAGCGTCTGGGCTTAACGTTTTAATTTGCCTTGCTGCAGCAAAAAGGGGCAGTAGCCCCTTTTTTTATACACAGATTGTGTGTGATAAAGCGCAGCAGTGAATTTTGATGAATCCTATCTATACTCAACAATAATCTTGGCCAGGCCGGAAGGCTTCCCAATATGGAGAATCGACTGTGAACGAACGCCGCTTATTTGAGCGCACCTCAACCTCGGTGCGTGTTGAAATGTCCCATCCGAGTTTTGGAACTATTGTTGGTTTTGCCAAGGATATTTCTGACGGTGGTGCTCAGGTGCAAATTGAAAACCAGGTTTGCCCACCAGTAGGTACTGAAGTATCGGTAAAATTTAAAAAAGCCGTAGGGGCAATAAATGCAGAGCCTGTGCGTATGCGTGTTGTGCATCAATTACGTAATACTATCGGTTTAATGTTTGTGCGCGGTGCTACCTGATTTTATTACGCCCCGCGCTCGCGGGGCGCTCCCCTTCCTGGTTAATTCAATGTCATCCGCTTTTTTTGCAGTGCTCAGGTAATTTCAATTGCGGTTTGAGAGAGGCCAGGTTTTGCGCAAGCTGATATAGATCCTTACAAGCCATGTTCGGATTGCCAGTCAGATCCAATGTCTGTAAATGCAATAAGTTTAGAAGCGGTGCAGGATTTTTAATCTGATTGTTGGTCAACACCAACACTTCCGTGCGTCCCAGTTTTCCCAGTTCGCTGATATCACTTAGCTGGTTATTGGCAAGGTTTAGTTCGGCCAGTGCAAAAAACTTATCCAGGCCTGCAACGGAGGTTATTCCTGCATTGCTGCAATTCAAGCGAATTAATTCTTCTGCTTTGGTGATGTTTAAATCAGAAATTGTTTGTTCGACGCAAACTTTCAGCTTTTCATCTGCGATCTGATAGTTTTTAAATAACGGCGCAGGGGTATAGACAGTTTTATCGTTGACGCTCACTGAATAATTTTTACAACTGATTAGAGCAGCGCTGCAAAGCAACGTGAACACCAGTAACGGAAATTGAATTCGCATAATACTTGTCCTGTAGTTTCTGATAGGGAAATTCCTATGATTTCTGAAATTGTGACTTGGTGTTCACTTTAAACAGATGGCCGGATTACAGCAATGTTAGAATCTAAAATTCAGTATGGGTTCAGTTGTTGTCATCGACAATTCATTCACACCAGCTATGATTTTGCTGCCCACTGTAAACATTTATGCTGTTTGCAGGTCTGAAAAAAAACAATATGTTTGTTCTATTGGAGATTTACTATGAAATATCTAATTGCCTTGATTCTGTCTATCGGTCTGATTGGTTGTACAACTACAGATCCTTACACTGGCGAACAAAAAACCAGTAAAACCGCTAAAGGCGCAGGTATCGGTGCAATCGCAGGTGCTGTGTTGGGAGCGGCAACTGGCGACAACGCTAAGGATCGTCGTGAGCGTGCACTTAAGGGTGGCCTTATTGGCGGTGCGATTGGTGGCGGTGTAGGTAATTATATGGATCGCCAGGAGAAAAAATTGCGCGAGGAATTACAAGGTACCGGTGTACAAGTGCAGCGTGATGGTAACAACCTGACATTGATCATGCCCGGCAATATTACCTTCAACACTAACAGTGCTGATATTCGCTCTAACTTTTATGATGTTCTCAATTCGGTTGCCAAGGTATTGGCGGAATTTAACCAAACGTCAATTCGCGTAACAGGCCATACTGACTCAACCGGCGGCGATAAAATTAACCAGCCTTTGAGTGAGCGTCGTGCAGACAGCGTAGCTACATACCTGCGCAGCCAAAAGGTTAACAGTGCACGTATCCAGTCTTATGGTTATGGTTCACGTTATCCCGTTGCCAGCAACGATACTGCAACCGGTCGTGAACAAAACCGTCGTGTAGAGCTGGAGTTGGTTCCTAACGAAAGCAATTAATTCCTGCGATATTTTTTGCCCTGCAAAAGGCCGCTCGGGAAACCGGGCGGCTTTTTTCTTGGATCGAAAACGGCGCAGTAGCAATAATTGCGACCCGCATTACTACCATGGATAATGCTTGCTCTCCTTTTCCTCTTATTTGTGTTTGCTCATGATTCAATCTATTGCTGTTTTAGTTGAGGATTTATCCTTGCGCTCTGAGGCGGAATTGCTTGCTGTCAAATTGCAAACTCCGTTATTGCTTGAGCAATCGTCAGCGGAAATCACTGACTATGAGTTTGTAGTTGTATTTAATGAAACCGGCATTGCCTTGCAACAAACAGGGCGCAAAGCTCCGGGCCCTATTCGTGCAGAATTTACTGAGGGAGCGGTAGATCACCGGCGCAAATTTGGTGGCGGCAAAGGGCAAATGATTGCCAAAGCGGCAGGCATAAAAGCGGGGTGTTATCCGCATGTATTGGATGCAACAGCGGGCCTTGGGAAAGATAGTTTTGTTTTGGCAAGCCTTGGCTGCAAAGTCACTATGCTGGAGCGATCGCCCATTGTGCAAGCGATACTGAGTGATGGTTTAGCGCGCGCGTTGGATTTTGCGCGCGCACACGATGTGGAATTATTTTCTTTATTGCAACAAATGACACTGGTCACCCAGGACAGTAATGAATATTTATCCGCGCTGGATTCTGCTGCATTTCCCGATGTAATTTATCTTGATCCCATGTTTCCCGAGCGGCAAAAAAGTGCAGATGTAAAAAAGGAAATGGCGGCTTTCCATTCAATTGTTGGTAAAGATGACGACGCAGATTCATTGCTGCCGCTGGCCTTGGCTCGCGTTAATTATCGCGTAATCGTAAAGCGCCCACGTAAGGCTCCGTTTTTGAATAACCAAACACCTTCGTATCAACTGGAAGGAAAGTCCAGCCGTTACGATATTTACACTATTAAAAAATTACCTGAGCAGCTCAATAATAATTAATTGGTACTCACTCAAATTATTTTTGAATAACGAATGGGCATTACATTATTGGTAGCCTTTTGTAGATATTCATCAAATACCATGCACACCCGACGTATCAACAAGCGCCCTTTGTTAAGCACTTTAATTCCGCTGTTGTCGATAACAATTAAACCTTCGGTAATCATGGGATGCAACTGTTGCAGTTCATCGCGAAAATGTTGCTGCGGGTTGATATCAAATGCCCGTGCAATTTCATGGAATGATAATTCGCAGTAACAAATCAATCGGTTGATTACAAAGCGGCGCAGTAAATCTTCCTGATTCAGGGTGAAACCTTTTGCGATAGGCAATAAACCCATATCCATTTTTTGTTGATAGCTATTTAAATCCCGCGCATTTTGTACATACACGTTATCAATCATGCTAATTGAGGAAACACCTACCGCAAGCAAATCGCAATTGCCATGGGTGGAATAACCCTGAAAATTCCTTTGCAGTTTCCCCTCGCGTTGCGCAATTACCAAATCATCATCCGGTTTGGCAAAGTGATCCATACCGATATAAACATAACCCGCGTTTTGCAGGGTTTCTATTGCAAAATGCAGCATCGCCAGTTTTTCAGATGGGCCAGGTAAATCTTCGTCGCGGATGAGCTTTTGGCTTTTAAACAAGTGTGGCATGTGGGCGTAATTAAATAACGATAAACGATCCGGCTCCAAATCAATCACTTTCTGTAATGTTTCCTGCAGCGATTGTTTGCTTTGCAACGGTAATCCATAAATCAAATCCATACTGACGGATTGATATCGTTGTTCACGCAATCCACGAGTAAGGCCTGCAACTTGTTCATAAGTGTTAAAACGATTTACTGCTTTTTGCACGCGCTCATCGAAATCCTGCACGCCCATACTGACACGGTTAAACCCGAGCTGGCGCAAATGTGCCATGGTATTAACACTCACGCGTCCCGGATGAATTTCAATAGCAAACTCGCCGGATTTATCATCGGCAAATGTAAACAAGCGACGGCTCGCATTCATCAGTAGCGACATTTCTTCATTGCTAATAAATGTGGGCGTTCCTCCGCCCCAATGTAATTGTTGAACTTCTTTGCCGGGGTCAAACATATCCGCGTAAAGTGATAATTCCTGGATCATGCGCTGGATGTAGGGCAGGGAACGGCTTTTGTTGTTAGTCACAATTTTATTGCAGCCGCAGTAATAACAAAGGCTTTCGCAAAAAGGGATATGGAAATACAGCGACAACGGCCGGTGCGCGAGATTGCTGCGCACTATCGCTCGAAATAGCGAAGACTGGCTAAACGATTCCTGGAACTGTGGTGCGGTCGGGTAGGAGGTGTAGCGTGGTCCCGCCAAATCATAACGCTGGATAAGCTGTTCATCCCACTCAATAGGCTGTTCAAAAATAGACATGGCGCTGCACCTGTTGCTGACATATCGCCATGGTAAAAACTTGTGATGTTCTCCGAATTGATATGGATCAAGCCTATAATGGCCGCCTGGATCGATGATGCGATTTTTTTAACGAAGAAGAATGCTATGTCTTATGCCCGCCCCCTCCTGCATGACAACTATGATGAAATTGCCGATGCGCTTGCAGGCCCTGGTTTTATTATTCTGGACGGTGTTTTTCCCCGGCAATTAACGCTGGGGTTGGTCGATCTTATTGCTGAAAGGGCGCGCCAGCTTAAGCGCGCGGGGATTGGTCGCGAGGGCGATTACCAACTCGATGATTCAGTGCGCGGAGATGCGATCCAATGGCTGGAGTCGGGGCCAGAGGTTGTCACAGAATTTTTATCTGCCATGGATAAACTGCGGCAGGCATTGAATGAGCGTTTGTATCTCGGTTTATTTGATTATGAAGCTCACTTTGCCAGCTATGCGCCAGGGGCGTTTTACAAAAAACATCGGGACGCATTTCGGGGAAAATCGGGGCGTAAACTTTCCAGTGTTTTTTATTTGAATCCGGATTGGGATTTAGCGGCGGGCGGTGAATTGGTGCTTTATGATGAAGCAGGAGAGCAAGAGTTGGTGCGGGTCGCACCAGAATGCGGCAGGTTAGTATTATTTCTCAGTGAAGACTTTCCGCATGAGGTGCTGCCAGCGCGGCAATCGCGTCAAAGTATTGCTGGCTGGTTTCGTATCAAGTCATAAGGTTTTCGGAATTGAAGGGCGTATTGGCCTAATGTCTGATTATTTTTAGGCAATAAATCCTTTGGCTTATTTATAAAAGCGGCCAGATAGTTTTAATAAGCGTGAATGAGTAATTTGAGTTCGCAGCGAGCCTCTGGCAGTTGGCAATGCTTTTGCAAGAGACTGGGCGTCGCTTGCTGAAATTCTTCCGGGATGGAAGAAACGGAAACCAGGGATGTGTTTTTCAGCGGGCACTATAACAATGAAAATGCTCAGAGAAACAATAAGCGAGGCCGCGCATGCTTAAGGAAGTCACCATGAGTGAAATGAAAATAGATTGGCAGGATTATCACTCCGGCCATTTCTATGATGAACTGATTAGTGCGCCCGGCAGACCCCGACCTGAAACCAAACATCTCATCCAATATCTCGCTTCATTGTCAGGCGAGGAATTGCAAGAACGTAAACTCTCCGCTGAATTAGCCATTAAAACCATGGGCATTTCATTCACGGTTTATAGTGATGCAGGCAATATTGACCGCGAATGGCCCTTCGATATTATTCCGCGCATTATTCCGCAACGCGAATGGCAAAAAACCGAACGCGGATTAATCCAGCGTTTAACTGCTCTGAATTTATTTATTAACGATATTTATAACGACCAGAAAATTATTAAAAACAAAGTCGTTCCCGCGTATTTATTTGAAGATTCGGTCAATTTCCGTAAAGAGTGCATGGGCATGAAGCCCGCGTACGGTGTGTGGTCGCACATTTGCGGCAGCGATTTGATTCGCGATAACCACGGCGAATTTTTTGTGTTGGAAGATAACTTGCGTGTTCCTTCCGGTGTGTCCTACATGCTGGAAAATCGCAAAGTCACCAAGCGTGTATTTCCCGAGTTATTTGAAAATCACAATATTGTTCCGGTGACGGATTACCCGAACCAATTGTTCGATACACTTGCATCGCTTTCGCCGCGCAAATCTGATCGCCCGGAAATTGTTGTGCTTACACCGGGCATTTATAACTCCGCTTATTTTGAACATTCCTATCTCGCGCAGCAAATGGGTGTGGAATTGGTAGAAGGTAGTGATTTGGTGGTCGATAGTGATGATTGTGTTTATATGCGCAGCATTGATGGCCTTAAACGGGTTGATGTTATTTATCGCCGCATTGATGATTTATTTTTGGACCCGGAAATTTTTAATCCGGATTCAGTGCTTGGTGTGCGCGGTTTAATGCGTGCTTGGCTAAAAGGAAATGTCGCTTTGGCGAATGCGCCGGGTGCCGGTGTTGCGGATGACAAAGTTATCTACACCTATGTGCCGGACATGATCAAATATTATTTGGGCGAAGAACCCATTCTTCCCAATGTACCCAGCTATTTGTGCGTAGATAAAAAACAATGCGACCATGTGCTCGCCAACCTCGATAAATTAGTGGTGAAGCCGGCTAATGAATCCGGTGGTTACGGCATGATTATCGGCCCGCAGGCGAGTAAAAAAGAATTGGAAGAATTTGCGCTGCGCATTAAGGCCAATCCGCGCAATTATATGGCACAACCATTAATTTCTTTATCTACTGCTCCGATTCTCACCAATGGCAACGCAGAGCCACGCCATATTGATTTGCGTCCTTTTGTATTGCAGGGCAAAGAACATTGCGTAACGCCCGGTGGTTTAACTCGCGTTGCCATGCGCAAAGGTTCTTATGTGGTGAACTCATCGCAAGGCGGTGGTAGTAAAGATACCTGGATTGTGGTGGAGGACTAATCATGTTGTCCCGTGTTGCAGAACGAATTTATTGGTTGGGCCGCTACATGGAGCGCTGTGAAAATACCGCGCGCCTGGTCAATGTAAATTCCAATTTGCTGCTGGATTTACCCAGCGGTGTACGGGTAGGTTGGGGCTCGCTGATCGACATCAGCGGCACCGGCAGCTACTTCAAAAAAGATACCTTAAGTGCAGACGAAAAAACCGTTGTGCATTTTATGTTGGCGGATAAAGAAAATCCTGCTTCATTAATTAATTCACTTAGCTTTGCACGTGAAAATTCACGTATCACCCGCGAAATTATGCCGATGGAAGCGTGGGAATTAATTAACGATTTGTATCACTACATTCGCGATCGCGCAGACAAAGTGACTTCACGACGCGATCGAAACATTATTTTATTGCACGTTATTAGTAACGTGCAGCAATTTACCGGTTTGCTCGCTGGCTGCATGAGCCATAACAATGCCTATGATTTAATTCGCATTGGCCGCAACATCGAACGCGCCGATATGAGTACACGTATTGTCGATGTGGGCTTGGTGAATTTATTACCGCATTTATCCATTGGCGGCACAGAAGTGTTGGAGCCCTACGATAACATCCTCTGGATGAGCGTGCTGCGCTCTCTTAGTGCATACCAGATGTATCGCCAGCATGTTCGTGACCGTGTTAATGCCAATGCGGTAGTGTCTTTCCTGCTGCAAAATGAAGATTTTCCACGCGCTGTTGCCCACTGTTTAAAGCAGCTGGAGCTGTGTTTATGGGCCCTGCCGAACAGTGAGAAGGTGTTAGCTGCCATTGTAAATATTCAGCACAAACTGGATGAAGCAAATCTGGACCAGTTATTGCAATCTGGATTACATGAGTACATTGATGAACTGCAATTGGAAATTGGAAATCTCCATTTCAAAATTGCTGAAACCTGGTTCCTGCCGATGATAATGGCACAGGAACAAAAGTCGGCCTGATTTTCTGATTTAAATGTATCGATGCAAATCGACACAACTTTCTTGCGTGTTGTCTCTCTGAGACCTGGCCCGTTGTTCGGGCCTTTTTTTCGCCTCTAATTTAAGCCGTGGTTTGTTTGCCAATACAATCTTTTTTTGCGAAGGGAAGGGTTCAATAAATTGAACCCCTACGCGCAAACATTTCCGTAGGGGCGCAATTTATTGCGCCCAATGTTTATCTGCGCATTTGCACATTGATAATAAAAAATCGGATTGGAATTTCGAACGTTGAACCAAGGGTTCAATAAAATGAACTCCTACATAATCGGATTGCAGATTGGTAAATTAATGGATTGTTGGATTGTTGGATTGTTGGATTGTTGGATTGTTGGATTGTAGGGGCGCAATTTATTGCGCCCTTTTTTTGCCGCGTCATTGAATTTTTTTTGTATTAGGTGTTAGATGGTTTCCTTTTTAATCTCCGCCATAAAAACCTCAATACAAAAAATAGAATTATAAAAAATACTAACCAGGGCAGAAGATAAGCGGTACTGGTAATCGCACCGGCAATTCCCTCGGCTAAGTTACCTTTGAACTCATCCAGCGCATCACTCACAGGCTGCCAAAAAGAATTTTCAACGCGACTGGATAAACGAACGTTAATAATGTCCATTTCCACGCGTTGCATTAATACTTTGTTGTTTCCGCTTAAATATTCGAGTTGCGATTGGGTGTTGGCGATTTCCTGGGATACTTTAATCAGGGATTCGATATCGTCTTTGGCTTGTTTTTGTAGGTCTAGTAAATTTTCCTGATAGGACTGCAATAACTTGATGCGTTTTTCGGTATCGAAAATTTGTGTCGAAAGGTCTTCCACGGTGGTGGACTGATTGGTGATTTCGCTCTCGGTGCCGGCGAGTGCCAGGAATTTTTCTACTCCCGCTGGTGCAACCCTGACTCTGATTTTTCCATAGCTGTAATTACCGGCAGAAAGTTCGGACTCCAGAATCGTACAGTTATTTTTCCTGTCGTCCGCACAATGATCGGTTAGGGTTTTGTATTTATTGGCGAGTGCTTCTTTTTGGAGTTCTACGCTAAGGTTATGTTCATAGGAGAGGTAAGGATTGGTTTGTCGCTGGGCAACCAACCCGGTTTTCATCATCGGGCTTGAGCTTTCTGCGGCTTTTTTGTTATCACTGCTTTCGCAGCCGCTTAAGTAGAGTAGAAGTAGGATATAAGTGAGGCCTGTTGCAATAACCTTGGTCATAGTAGAACCTAATCCGTTGTTGGTTTCTGTGTTTAATACATTCATGGTAAATGTATTGCACTTAATAATAGTGCGACTGGCTTTACTCTTCCTGAACAGAATTTATGGTTAGGTTTGTAGATCAAGGGTTCAATAAATTGAACCCCTACGGTGGAATTATTTCCGTAGGGGCGCAATTCATTGCGCCCAATAATCACCGCGCAAATGTTCCCGCAGGAGGGCAATTCATTGCGCCCTGTATATTTTGAATACGTTTTATTTTTCTTCCGAATAACGACTTGATGTTCTGAACGATTCCCCGGTCATATAAAATTCCCCGCCCGCCATATAATGAATGCTGCGTTTTTGCGGGTCGTCGGAAAAATTCCAGCGGCCGTTCAGGAATTGTTCGGCATCCGCATAAGCCGCAACTACTTCGCCGACAATTGGGTCCATTTCTTCTGCGCCTTGTTTGATAACCTTACACTCTAGCCAGCCAATGCAATCTTCAATAAAGGGTGCGGCGATTTTTGAAGCGGGAAATGTACTGATATTAAAACGGGAAAATTTATCGACATCGCGACCGGATAGGTCACCGACATCCAATGTGACTTTTGCGATTTTACGCATCGGGAATTGCAAACCAAATTCACCACTGGCATTAACCAGCTCGCGTGTGTAAGTGTTTTTATCGATAACGACAGCAACGCGCGCGGGTGAAAAATCCAGCGGCATTGTCCAGGCAGCGGCCATGATGTTACGTTTATTGCCATGGGCGCTGGTGATAATACTGACCGGACCATGGTTGAATAATTTGTAACTGTCTTTTAATGGAATGGATGTGTGTGCCATATTAAAACGCGACTCCACTGCTAATGTAAAAAGTCCATGAAGAGGCTTTGCTCTCGCGGAATTCACCAAAATGCTGGAAGTCTACACCCGCACCCAGCATTAAATGTTCAAACGGTTTAATACCTATTTCGGCGCTGGCTTCAAACATATCCTCTTCGGTTTCAACACCATTATTAAATGTGAAGGTGCCGCGCCCCAAACCGATGCCACCCATCAGGTAGGCGTTATAGGGGCTATCAATTGCATCGTAATTAATACCCGCCAACCCTATGGCAAAGGTTTTTACATCCACCTCTCCAGTGCCTGTCGTTTTATCATCAAGATCGGCATTGCTTCGTTGATGGGATAAGTAGACCGGGCCAATCAGTACGCGCCCACTGTTACTGTTATTAAAGGTCATCTCGTATTGTCTGAAGTTATCGTCGGTTTCAAATTCATCCTCGTCTGCGTCTATTCCTCCCCAAGGTGAATATTTCACTTGCACTACTACAGGCAAATCCAGCGCAGACACTGTGGTGCTGCCGAAGGCAATGAATAACGCGAAGAAAATGGATTTCATTATTTTTCCTTGTGTTGAGGTTAACAGCCAATCGATTTCTAACGGGCGCGCAATAGAGAAAATTAATGGATGGCGAATAGCTTAATGGATATGTGGCGGGCAAGCTACGGCACCTTTCGATTTAACAGCTCAATAAATAATAAGTGGAAGATGCTATGAATTACAGCGATGGGAATAACAGTAGCGAAAATAAAGACGGTGCAAACCCAGCGGTCAAACACATTGTTGTTGCTTATTTAACGCCGTTTTTTTTGTTGCTTGTTTGAAAGTTGGTTATCAAGATCCGCAGCACTTTTTCAGAGCCCGAAGATGTCATTCTCTTCCACGCGTTGTACATCTACCGATACCAGCAATTGTGGTGAATGGCCGCCGCCAAAAATTACGCCTTTTAATGGTGTTACATCGGAATAATCACGGCCCCAGGCGGTGGTGATATGTTGCGCGCTGGTGAGTGTATTATTGGTAGGGTCAAATTCATACCAGCCTTCGCCCGGTGAATAAACGGCGAACCATGCGTGGGTTGCGTCGGCCCCAATTAATTTTTTCTCTCCTGGCGGTGGCAAGGTCTCCAGATAACCACTGACATAACGCGCCGGGTAACCGAGTGAACGTAAGCAACCAATGGCGAGGTGCGCAAAATCCTGGCACACGCCGCGTTTGTGTTTCAATACATCAGCGAGTGGTGTAGCCACATCGGAAAATTGTGGGTCATAAGTAAAATCTTTATAAATCCGTTGCGTTAAATCCATAACGGCTGATAAAAACGGGCGGTCATCACTAAAGCTGGATGACGCGTAATCGGCCAGGTCCGGGTGTTGCTGCACCATGGGGGAATCGAGCATAAATTCGCGTGCGCAAATAGTTTCCCAATCTTTATTGTTTTTCAGTAAATATTTTACGTAAGCGCAAGGCGTACCAAAATCCAGATTGATATTGCCGCCGGTTTCCTTGATGTTGATATCGCTAATAATGGTTACATCCAGTTCGCTGTGATCTTTTTCAATTGCAAATTGCAAAAAACGGTTACCGAAATAATCCTGGTGTTGCGCCTGGCTTGATACGGCGGGCGATAATTTAATTTCTGTATGTTCAACTTTTTGTCGTTCAGTTGTGCGTGGCAATACGTAGGCGAGGTTGTAACAATGACTTACCGGTAAGGAATATTGATAGCGTGTGGTATGGCGAATGCGGTATTTCATAGTTGGTCCTGCCAGTCAGTATTTTTTACTAGCAGTTGTGGACCTTCAGCGTGATCGAAGTAGCGCTGACCTACAGTTTTTGCCGCATTGGTAATCAGGTATTGCAAGCGTGATAGGAGTTGATCCAGCTCCGTGCGAATACCGGTTTCCGCTTTGGCGAGTTGTTTAACATCACTCAACTTCAAGGCGGTAGTGGCTTCCAAAAGAAACTTATGTTCAGCACTAAATGTTTCGCGGTCATCCGGTAATTCCGCAAAATGTTTTTCCAGCTGGCTGAGTTGATAAATCAGTGAGCGCGGGTTTTTAGGATTGAGCATAATCATTTCCAACCCTTGCTCAATGCGAATTCCGTTTTGGTAGCGACGACGATACGGAATTAATGCTTCACCACACATCAGGCTGGATTCAATTAAAATTTCCTGCTCTATTTCATCAAAGCGTGCGCAGAGTAATGAACGTAAGCTGGAAATAATTTGCAGCGCCCGCTCAAGCCGACGGCCCATTTCCATAAAATGCCAACCGTTACCACGCGTCATGCTTTCATGGACCAATCCGGCAAACGCGAGCAGGGTAGTAATCATCGGCGCGAGCGCGTCTTCCAATGCTGACAAGGACGCCGGTTCAAGTGAGTTTTTGAGTTGTGCCAACTCATCGCCAATATCGTTGATAACACGTTGGGTATCGCTGGAAAGTTGCTCTTTGACTTGTTCGGCCGAGTTAATCATCGCGGTTAAATTATTCGCAACACTGCCCACGCGGTTAGGGTCGAGAATAATTGCAATCATTTCCGGCTCGGGGTTTTTCAGCAAAGCCGGTTGCAAGCTGGTGAAGCCGGGGTAGGTAGATGTCACGTGAGTGACCGCGCACAGTAACGCGCGTTCTACTGCATCGGGTAATTTTTCGGTTTTGTTGGTTTGGATAAAAACGGTACGCAACAAACGCAATGCGGATTCCGCACGCTCGGCGTAGCGGCCAATCCAGAATAAATTTTCTACTACGCGGCTGGGTAATTCGCTGCTGCTTTCCTGTGTGGGTTGTACATCCACCGGGCGCAAACTGATTTGTTTTTCCGGCTCTGATGCGAGCACCCAGGTATCTTTGGAAACAGAACCGCGCTGGTTGGAAATAATTTTTTTGCCGGTATCCAGATTCACGCGCGTGAGTCCGCCCGGCATTACCGCATAAGAACTTTCGCTCGCTACCGCAAATGTGCGCAGCACCGATGCACGCGGTAAAATTTTTCCCTGGTGCCAGGTGGGCGTGTGCGCACCGGCAACATATTCCTGCGCCGCAAATTGATAGGGGTTTTTGCGGATGCGATTTTGCCAGGCTTGCAGTTTGGTATCGTCCAGATCTGCGCCATAGGCTTCATATAAACCGGGGCGGCGATAAGTGGGTTTGATAATTAACTCTTTTAAATTTGCACACACATAGTCAAGGTCATCCGGATTACCGCACCACCAACTTTTTACAGAAGGTAATTGCAACTCGCGGCCAAACAACGCGCGCGATATCGCTGGTAGATAACGCAACAGCGCCGGGTTTTCCAATACACTGGAGCCGAGCGGGTTGGCGATTGCCACGCGACCCATGCGCGCGACTTCCAGTAAACCGGGAACACCCAAACGCGAATCACCTTTTAGTTCTACGGGATCGCAATACACATCGTCAACGCGACGCAGGATTACATCTACGCGTTTTAATCCATCCAGCGCTTTCATCCACACATAACCATTGCGCACACTTAAATCGCTGCCTTGCACCAATTGGAAACCCAAATAGTTGGCGAGATACGCATGTTCAAAATATGCTTCGTTATAAGTACCGGGTGTGAGGACTACGATGCGCGCGATGCCGCCGTTGGGATTTAATTCGTGTAAACGCTGACGCAAGCGCGCAAAAAATAATGAGAGGCGATGAACATGGCTATCGCGAAATAAACTGGGAAACACACGGTTCATGACTGTGCGATTTTCCAACGCATAACCTGCACCGGATGGCGCCTGGGTACGATCTGCCATTACACGCATATGGCCATCGGGTGCGCGCACTAGATCCACACCGTGCAAAATTAATTGATGGGTGCCGGGTAATTTCACCCCGTGGCACGGGCGCAAAAAACCTTGATGGGAAAATAATAATTCCGGGGGAATAACGCCCTGGCGAATTAATTTGCGCTCGCCGTAAATATCCTGCAGCAACACATTAAATAATTCGGCGCGCTCAATCAAACCGGTTTCAATCTGGTTCCATTCATCACTATTAATTAGTAACGGAATCGGATTAAGTTGCCAGCTTTGGTTTGCATCCGGCTCATCGTAAATTTTGTAGGTTGCACCATCATCGCGCAAAATGCGGCGCGCTTTTTTCTGGCGTTGTTCAATAGTGTCTTGCCCTAATGCTTCCAGGCTATGTAATAAATATCGCCAGTAGGGGCGAATTTTCCCTTCTGCGTCGTAGGCTTCATCTACCCCTTGTTGTGGTGAGGGGTAGTTAAAAGCCCCCTGGCTGGTATTGACTGTGTTTTCCATAAGTGTGGAATTCATTGCGCTTATTCAGTAGGTTTTTGTATGGGGCATTTGTTGTTATCGTTGATTGTAACGCGCTTTGCCGGGTTTGCCCCGCTGACAACGCGCCACAAGCTACACAGCGTGCAACGTGTGACCGTGCGAATGCGCGAAGGGTTCATTAACGGCGCAAATCGAGTGTGTGCGGATATTCATCCGCCGGTTCTTCCGCTGGCGGAGCCATGGGGCGCGGTGGGTGTTTATGCTCAAAGAATTCGCGCAAAATTTTCCCGGCGGGTGTGATTGGTAATGCGCCGGGTGTGTGGTTGATATCAAAGAAGCGATTGCCGCGCCGCGATTCCGCTTCATTTGCATTGACCGGGAAGCGGTCATAGTTGCGCCCGCCCGGATGGCTGACGTGATAACTGCAACCGCCGATACTTTTGCCGTTCCAGGTATCAATCAAATCAAATGTCAGTGGTGAATGAATTCCAATTGTGGGATGTAATGCCGAAGGCGGTTGCCAAGCGCGATAACGCACCCCACCCACAAATTCACCCTGCTTTCCCGTTGGGTTCAAACACACGCGGCGGCCATTACACGCGAGTACATAGCGACCCGGTGTCAGGCCAGTCACTTTGACCTGCAATCGTTCTACGGATGAATCCACATAGCGCGAGGTACCAAAGCTGCTGACTTCCTCGCCTAATACATGCCAGGGCTCAATCGCCCAGCGCAATTCAATTTGAATATCATCCAACTGCACACGACCATAATGCGGGAAACGAAATTCTTCAAAGGCAGCGAGCCACTCAAGCTGGAATGGATAACCATTTTGATTTAAATCGTTTACCACATCGCGCAAATCTTCCCATACATAGTGTGGCAGCATAAATTTATCGTGCAATAACGTTCCCCAGCGCACGAGCGGTTGGCGATAAGGATTTTTCCAGAAGCGACTGATCAAACAGCGCAACAATAAAATTTGCACCAGCGACATGCGCGCATGCGGCGGCATTTCAAAACCGCGAAACTCCAAAATGCCCTGGCGCCCGCTGGCACTGCCCGGCGAATATAATTTATCGATACAAAATTCGGAGCGATGAGTGTTGCCGGTAATGTCGGTTAATAAATTGCGCATTAACCTGTCGACTAGCCAGGGTTGTTCAACAATTCCTTCCGGCATTTGTTTGAAAGCAATTTCCAGCTCGTAGAGCATTTCATCGCGGCCTTCATCCACGCGCGGTGATTGACTCGTTGGCCCAATAAATAATCCGGAAAATAAATACGAGAGGCCGGGATGGTGTTGCCAATAAGTGACAAGGCTGCGCAATAAATCTGGGCGCCGCAAAAACGGACTGTTTGCGGGTGTCGATCCACCAAAGGTAACGTGGTTGCCACCGCCGGTACCGGAGTGACGGCCATCGAGCATAAATTTTTCGGTGCCCAAACGGCATTGTCGTGCATCTTCGTAAAGTGCTTCGGTATTTTTTACCAGATCATTCCAGGTTTCTACCGGGTGGATATTCACTTCAATCACGCCGGGATCGGGCGTAATTAAAAATTTCTTCATTCGATGATCTTTGGGCGGCTCATAACCTTCAATGATTACCGGAATTCCCAACGCTGATGCAGTGTCTTCAATTGCTTCAACCAAGGCAACATAGTGCTCAAGGTAGGCTAGCGGCGGCATAAATAAATGCATGCGACCTTCGCGGACCTCAAAACAGATTGCCGTGCGAATAACATAGCCGTCTTCGATGTATGATTTTTTCGACGCGGCTTGCGTGACTTTAGGTTGTGCAGTTGTAGCCGATGATGGCGATTTTTTTTCTGCAATTAATTGCGTGTACTGTTTACCGCTGAGTGCCAATGGTTCGCGTTCTTCCAGCGGATCATTTTCCGGCTGGTAACGTTCATAGTCATGTTCGGGGAATTCGAGCGAATTTAATGGCAAGCGTAAACCGAGCGGTGAATCGCCGGGAATTAATAACAAGTTATCCGCACGTAATTTCCAGCGTCCGGTAAGCCAGTTTTGCTGGGAATAATTCCATTCAATCGGTAATACGTAGCCGGATTCCGTGTTTAATCCGCGCGCTAATAATCTGGCGATGCGCCGCCGTTCCAAATCATCTTTTAAATCTGCTTTGAGTGGATCTATATCGGCCGGTAATTTTTGTTCAGCCCATAGGTAATAAAGCGTGTCTTCATACGCGGGAATAATATGTTCGCTATTCACCTGGAGTTTGTCGCAGAGTGTTTGTGCGAATTTTTTAGCATCGAGGTGCGTTAAGCCATAATCTTTATCCACGCGTGCGAGCAATGCCGGGTTGCGCCACAAATCCTGGCCGTCGGTACGCCAGAAGCAACCCAGAGCCCAGCGCGGCACTTCTTCGCCCGGGTACCATTTGCCCTGCCCGTAATGCAATAAACCATTGGCGGCGAAAGTACTGCGCATACGCAGTAATAAATCTTTGGCAAGACGCAATTTATCTGCACCCAATGCACCGGTGTTCCATTGTTCGGATTCCATATCATCGATGGAAACAAACGTGGGCTCGCCACCGGTGGTGAGGCGTACATCCTGCTCAATTAATTCTTTATCGATCACTGCGCCCAATGCATTGATCGTCGCCCATTGTTCTTCGGTGTAAGGTTTGGTTACGCGCGGATCTTCAAGGATACGAAACACTTCATTGCTGTAACTGAATTCGACTTCGCATTTACTGGTTGCACCGGTGATGGGCGCGGCGGAAATCGGATCGGGTGTGCAGGCGAGGGGAATATGGCCTTCGCTCGTTAATAAACCGGAGGTTGGATCAAGGCCAACCCAGCCCGCACCGGGGATAAAAATTTCTGTCCACGCATGTAAATCCGTGAAATCTTTTTCCGGGCCGCTGGGGCCGTCGAGTGCTTTTACATCTGCCGTTAGTTGCACTAAATATCCCGATGCAAAACGCGCGGCATAACCGAGGTGGCGAAAAATTTGTACTAGCAACCAGGCGCTGTCGCGGCAGGAACCTTTGGCGAGTGTTAAGGTTTCTTCGCAGGTTTGTATGCCCGGTTCAAGGCGTACACCGTAACCAATATCCTGTTGTAATTGTTGGTTGATGGTCACCATAAAATCGTTGATGTGCCATGGCTTTTCAGTCACCTGACGATGGCGAATTTCAGTTTTGATTTTATTAACCAGTTTGCTCAGCAGTGGTCCCGCTTCATTAATTTCCAGGTAGGGTAGTAATTCGCGTTTTAATTGCGGGTCGTATTCAAAGGGAACATGTTCCGCATAATCTTCCACAAAAAAATCGAAGGGATTGATGGAGGTCATTTCCGCAATCACTTCCACTTCAATTGTTAAATGCTTGCACTGCTCGGGGAAAACCAGGCGCGCCTGGAAATTACCGAACGGATCTTGTTGCCAGTTAATAAAATGTTCGGGTTCAATTTTTAACGAATAGCTATGGATTTTGGTACGGCTGTGTGGCGCCGGGCGCAGGCGTAACACGTGAGGAAAAAGATTGGTCAGACGATCAAAGTGGTATTCAGTCTTATGGTGAATGGCAACGCGAATAGCCATAAAAATTTCCTTCCAATAATCGTGTGTGGACCATGCTGGTGCACCTGGATGTGCATCAGGTTGGGAAAAGGGCAAGTTATTATCATCCGCAATCGTTGTGGTGCTGTGACACTCACACTTATTGTGGATTTACTTGCGCGCTTTGTAGCTCGGGTCGCGGCTCAGGATAGGTAAGGCAATATTTGCACCATGAGTGCATATGCATTTTTTATTAGAAGTTGCAGCTGATGCTAGTTTTCAATTTCGCTTTGCAATACAGAAATATAATCTTGTCCTCCGTAGAAAATGCCAGTAATTGAAATCTGATCATTATCTACAACGAAGGCAATGACAGTTTGTTTTCGGTAATTGGTGAGACGCAAACCAGGCCTTATTTCGTCACGCTTGGTTCCTCGGAGAGGGAAAGTATTGAGGTTTTCACAATAATTGATAATAGAACTGGTGTAATTGAAAGCAATAGTGGATGAGGCCAAATTAGCCAAATAGTGATAGATAGTTAATAGCTGTTCCTCAG
This sequence comes from Cellvibrio sp. 79, assembly GCA_003056245.1. GTDB lineage: Bacteria > Pseudomonadota > Gammaproteobacteria > Pseudomonadales > Cellvibrionaceae > Cellvibrio. The sequence continues at coordinate 424,061 of MVDH01000001.1, forward strand.
CTTCAGGGGAAAATACAACCTTGTATTTCATTTTGACTTGGCGTGTTCTCCTGCCAGACGTGCTCGTAGTGAACTCACAGACACTGCACGAGTTGGATCAGCCTTCAGCGCGTCATATGCAGGGCCAACGTGATTGTGTAGCCAATCTTCAATAGCTTTATCGCGCGCAAGGAGCGCACGTAATCCATCGCGAATAACTTCACTTTCGCTCGCATATTCCCCTGTTTGTACTTTGGCTTTAACTACATCTGCCATTTCATTGGGAAGCGTGATACTAAGTTGTTGGGTTGTTCGCATGGTATGTTTACTCGAACCTGGGCAGGATTTAATCATATTCCTGTAGTTTGATGACGTCCAGATAATGAGCAACTAATTAATAAATCAATTCTGCGGCGGCGGTGGCAACTGCAAGAAAGCCTGGACTATCTGGTGGTCCCATGACTTGGTGAGGTTGCGCAGGTATTCGTTGTCGGCAGCGAAGGAGCTGTGTTTCATTATGCCGCTGTCGGTGGCATAAACCATCAATTCAATCGGCGGGCCAACCGTGAGGTTGGAGCGCATGGTGGAGTCCATGGAGACCAGCGCGCACAGCGATGCAGTTTCCAATGAGGTTTCCGGTTTGAGGATACGGTCGAGAATCGGTTTGCCGTATTTGCTCTCGCCAATTTGCAGGTAAGGTGTTTGGTCCGAGGTGGTGATGTGATTACCCTGCGGGTAAATCAGGGTAACGGCTGGAGTATCCAACCCGATTTGCCCACCCAATAAAAAGCTCGCTTCAAAGCTTACGTTGCTATTGTGCTGCGCATGTTTTTCCTGGATGGCGACACTGATTTCGCCCACATAGTCTGCAGCGTCATGGACGCTGCTCACCGTGGCGAGGCTTACCTCAGCACCGTCTTTTATATCTTTACGGATTTTGGCAATGACTGACTGGGTAGTAGCAAGGTTACCCGCCGAATTGATCACTAATTGACGGTCGCCCTGAATGCCAAATTGATACATCTTGCTATAGGTGCTGACCTGGTCCACACCGGCATTGGTGCGGGAATCGGAACAGAAAACAACACCCGCATTAACGTTGATCGCGACACAATAGGTCATAACAGCAACCGGAGCTTGGGAAAAAAGGGCGCCTAGGTTAAGAGCAGGTCAAATCAGCGTCAAGGCAATTTTTGACGACGCATTGGCAGCACCGGGATGATGCGACTGGTGGCGATAGAAGGCAAAAGCCGGATTTTACTCCGGCTTTGCTACTGCCTTGGCTTGCTTGTTCCAATGAACATCCATTTGCGGAAATGGGATAGTGATGCCGTGTTCATCAAACGCGATTTTGATTTTTTCATTCAGGGAGAATCTTACCTCCCAATAATCTTCTGTTTTCACCCAGGGGCGCACAAAGAAATTCACACTGCTGGCTCCCAGTTCACCAACCACAATTTGAGTTTCAGGCTCAAACAATATACGGGATTCGGTTTTGATAATTCCGGCGATTACATCGCGTGCAAGGCGAATATCATCGCCATAACCAATACTGAAAATCATGTCGATACGACGGGTCGCGCGTTTGGAATAGTTGATGATATTGCCGCTATAAATAGAACCATTAGGGATGATGACTTCTTTATTGTCGCCGCTGCGCAAGGTAGTTGAGAAAATGCCGATTTTTTCCACGATGCCTGAAGTTCCCGCCGCTTCGACAAAATCGCCATCTTTAAACGGGCGGAAAATTAACAGCATAAATCCGGCTGCAAAATTTTGCAGCGAGCCTTGCAATGCCAAACCAATTGCCAGACCGGCCGCACCCAATACCGCGATGACCGAGTTGGTATTTACGCCCAGTTGATCCAGCGCGGCAACAATCACAAAAACCAGTAGTAATGCGTTGACTAATGACTGGATAAAATCCACCAGGATTTTATCCAGCTTGGTGTGTCGTAACACTCTGCCCAATACGCGCGCGATGATTTTTGCCACCAATTGACCGATCAGGAAAATCAGCAATGCAATTAAAATTTTTATACTCCACGGCACAATAAATTTGTCGTAGATAACAATCATTTTAGCTTCTTCGATACCGAACATGGGCAACCTCTTATCCATGATTACATTAATGGAAAATAAAATTGAAAAACCAATGCTAAAGTCAGGGCATGACTTTAGTGTTACAACATTTAATCAGGCAACTGAACCGGTAGTGCGCACACGCTTGCTACCTTTAACGGGTTCAGCTTTTTGTGCTTCTGCCCGTTTTTTAATATGCGCATCGATAATGTTTTTCAGCGCGATTAAAAAACCTACGACGATAAATGCACCGGGAGGCAGTAATGCAAAAATCATATTGGGGTAATCAGCCCCGAACACATTGAGTTGCCAGCTGCGCGCAGATTCGCCAAACAATAAGTGCATATCCGCAAAAATATGCCCGGTACCGAGTAATTCGCGCACCGCACCTACACAAACCAATACCAGCAAGAAACCAAAGCCCATCATAAAACCATCAACAGCGGCGGGGGCTAATGTGTGTTTGCTGGCAAATGCATCCGCGCGGCCAAGTACAGCGCAATTGGTAACGATCAACGGGATAAACAAACCGAGGATTTGATAAAGCTCGTAGGTGTACGCTTTCATCAGCAATTCAATGCAAGTTACGGCGGAGGCGATGATCATTACAAACGCGGGCAGGCGAATGGCATCGCTCACATAATGGCGTAACAACGATACGGCCGAGTTGGTCGTTGTTAAAACCAGTAATGTTGCCAGCCCCAGGCCAAGTGCGTTGACTACGGTAGAACTTACAGCGAGTAACGGACACAAGCCGAGTACTTGTACCAAAGCCGGGTTGTTACTCCAGATTCCTTTTTCAATAATTTCTTTGTAATTAACATCACTCATGGGCTTCACCTGCTGATGTTGTTGCGGGAAATGAACTTATGGACGATTGTCCGCTACTGAATAAACTTTCATGATTAATTGCAACAAACTCCAGTACACGTTTAATTTGGCCAACTACTGCGCGCGGGGTAATGGTTGCACCGGCGAACTGATCAAAAGCACCACCGTCTTTTTTTACTTTCCATTCTTCAACCACTGGTACCTGCAAACTCTTGCCATTGAAATGTAAAATCCACTGGTTTTTTTTCAATTCGATTTTATCGCCCAACCCCGGTGTTTCCTTGTGCAATAAAATTCGTACCCCGGCGATAGTGCCATCGCGATTCACACCCACAATCATATTGATATCGCCCGAGTAGCCGTCATGTGCCGTTGCGGGAATAATCAATGCAGAAATTTCGCCATTATGGCGGGCGCGATGGATTTTACTGTTGGCGTCTGTACCGAGTTCGATCCAGCCGGATTGTGGAACCGGAATGGTATCGGTTAATAAATCGTTGTCGTGTTGGCTGAGCGGAATAATTTCGTAGAGTGCGCGTTGTTGCGCGGCGCGTTCAGCCGTGGCGATTCGATCCTGGGTGCCGAGGTTGGTCAAGGCCAACGCACCTGCGGTGGCAATCGCAAACGCGGTGAGGATCAAACTATTTTTGCTGATGGATTTACCAAGCATGGTTCGCTCTCTCAATGACCGTCACGTGGTGTGCTATCAGTCGCACGACGCGGTTTTTTATGGCCGTAGGTGCGCGGTGTAGTGTAGTAATCGATAAAGGGTGAAGCAAAATTCAATAGCAATACTGCGAAAGCAACGCCATCCGGATAGCTGGTACCCCAGCTGCGGATTACATATATCAATACACCAATCGACGCGCCGTAAACAATACGCCCTTTATTACTGACTGCGGAAGTCACCGGATCAGTCACAATAAAAAAAGCACCCAACATGGTTGCACCGGAGAGCAAATGGAAAATCGGTGAGCCGCTGGAATTGGAGCTGCCGCTGTCATAAAACAATGCAGCCATTACGGTTAATGCGGCGAGCATGGAAACCGGTGCATGCCAGGTAAATACTTTTTTGTAGAGCAAATAAATACCGCCGATCAAAAACGCGATATTGACCCATTCCCAACCGGCACCGGCCCAGCGGCCATCAAACACGGCTTCTTTTTTGTATAAATCGTTTAACGTTAATCCCGCATTTTGTTTCATGATGTCGAGCACCGTGGCGGAGCTGTAACCATCGATCTGCGTTCCAAAAAATATTTTATCCAGTGCGGCGACCAGGCTTAGTGTCGCTTGGCCATCGGGCAACAACGGTAATGGTGTTGGCCATGATGTCATTTGCAACGGGAAAGAAACTAGCAATAACGCGTAGGCAACCATTGCCGGATTAAATGGATTGAAACCCATGCCGCCATAAAGTTGTTTCGCTAATACAATGGCGATAAAACTCGCGCTCACTATCAGCCACCACGGGCAATACGCAGGCAGCGAAACACCGATTAAAATTCCGGTCACCAACGCACTGCAATCGGCCAGATAAAACATAACCGGGCGCTGGCGCAGTTTCATCACCGCCGCTTCAAAAGCAACACAGGTGATGCTCGCCAACAACACATTGATTAATACACCAATGCCAAAGAAATGGGTGAGCGCTGCGATACCGGGAAACGTGGCATAAACGACGAGGCGCATCACGCGCCCGGTGCGATTAGCCCCGTGAGTGTGGGGCGAGGTGATATTCAATAGCGCCATTCAAACTTCTCTTGGAAAAACCACTGGGTAATTAATGATTGCGATGGGCTATTCTGCATCCCATTCATTTTCATAACCGTTACTTACTAAATAGCCGTTCAGGCTATGGAAAATATATTCGAGCCAGTGTTCATAGCCTTCTATTTCCATGACAGCAATACCCTTTCCCTTGTCTTCTATAGCTTGATCAACCATGGCCCAATATAAATTTTTCAGAATAGTTGCCTGAGCACTATTTTTTACTTGGCCTATCTCAATAATATGCTCCGCTTCTTTTGCTCCCAGCAATTTAGCATAGTGAATTAAAATTACTTTTTCTTCGGTGTATTTATACTCAATCATAATGATTTTTCCCCACAACGAATAACACTCATCCTGTCTGCAACCCAATTGAGTTTTGAATCTCATTCAGTCTTTCTTCCAGCTTGGTTATACCAAGGCGGAAGGCTTCAATGTTGGGATCATTTTCTGCTTCGGCTTGTGCCAAACGCTCGCGTGCTTTTTGCAGGCGGGATTGTAATGCCTTGATTTGTTCTGCACGCTTTTCTTCATCACTCTTGTCCGGGATGGCAGCTGCTTTTTTTCTGGCTTTCGCGCGTGCAATCGCTGCTGCCATTGGATCTTCTATTGTCGCAGTAACTTCAGCTGTTGCCGTTTTCGCTGCAACAATAATTTCTGGCGTGACGGATGTAGCTTGCGCTGCTTCAATTGGCTTCGCATCTGTTGGGTTTTGCACGGGTTGTGTTGCAATAAAATCGGCGAGTTTTTTCTCTGCTTCAGCAAGTTTTAATTCTGCTTGTTTAATGCGAACTTGCTGTTTCACCAATTGCTCTTCGCTGATTACCGGATTGGTTTTATTCGGCACTAGCGGTTTTTGCGAAAATTCTAGCGTTACCTTCGCGGCATTTACCATCCGCTCAAGCTTGGTTTTTTGTTCGTCAGTAGATACTTGTACCGAGCTGACTTTTGCAACTGCCGCAGAAACAACATCGGGCACTGTTTGAGATACTTGTGGTAATGCAGAAAGGCTGGCCGCTTTGTCAGCCAGCTTTTGTTTTGCTTCTTCTGCCGCTTTTTGACGAAGCAAACGCTTTGCTTCTTTTTCCGCTTCCTCTTTGGCGATACGCGCCTGGCGGAATTCAAAACGCTGACGTGAGCGATCCGCTTTTTCTTTTTCTAATTCATTTTGGCGAATACTGCCTTTAGCCGCGCGATAATATTGCACCAGCGGAATTGTGCTGGGGCAAACATAGGAACAAGCGCCGCATTCAATACAATCAAATAAATTGTGTGCTTCCAGCCGATCAAAATCTTCCGCCTGCGCGTACCAGAATAATTGTTGCGGCAATAAACTGGCCGGGCAAACATCGGCGCACATACCGCAGCGAATACACGCTTGTGCCGGTGGCGGCGCTGGCAATTCCTGTTTGCTTGGGGCGAGGATACAGTTGGTGGTTTTAATGACCGGCGCATCCAGATCCAGCAAGGTGAAGCCCATCATTGGGCCGCCCATCACCACACGCGATGCGCGGTTTTTATCAAAGCCATGTTGTTCTAGCACATAACTAATGGGTGTGCCGAATAACACATCGATATTGCGTTGGGTTTGCAACGCTTCGCCAACAATTGTGGTCACGCGTGAAATCATCGGCTCACCGTAACGCACCGCGCGCCAGGCGGCGACGGCTGTTGCAACGTTTACGCAAATTACACCAATATCCGCCGAGTGATGGCCGCTAGGTGTTTCGCGCCCGGTTAATATCTGGATGATTTGTTTCGCACCGCCCGATGGATATTTGGTAGGAAATGAAACGACCTGAATTTTTTTTGCTTCCGGATCGGTAACGCTTGCGGATGCAATCGCCATTTTTAATGCAGCGATGGCTTTGGGTTTATTGTCCTCAACACCAATCAATAATTTTTCCGGGTAATGCAAAATATGGCTGAGCAATAATGTGCCCGCGATCAATTCATTCGCACGCACTTGCATCAACATATCGTCAGCGGTGATGTAGGGTTCACACTCGGCGCCGTTGAGAATTAATGTGTCGATAATCTGTGTCGATTTTGGGGCGAGTTTTACGGCGGTGGGAAAACCGGCGCCGCCTAAACCGGCGATACCTGCGGCGCGAATTTTATCGAGCAAATCCAAACGATCCAGCGCGCGAAAATCGGCGCATTCTTCTTTTTCAATCCATGCATGCAAACCATCGGGTTGGATGACAATAGATTCAGCCGCGATGCCGGATGGATGGGGAATCGCACATTCTTCAATCGCGATAACGGTTCCGGATGTCGATGCGTGGGTGTTTACGCTGAACGTGCCATCCGCCGCGCCAATCAATTGCCCGGCCAACACGTTATCACCCACTTGCACTACGGCTTGTGACGGCGTGCCCAGGTGTTGGTTAAGTGGAATCACTAATACTGGCGGCAATGGAATTTCGCCCAACGGCAATTGCAGCGATTGCTTTTTATTTTCCGGCGGATGAACGCCGCCGGGAATATTCCAGACTCTGATTAAACTGCTCATCACGCGGCCTTATCATCGCTGGTGTTGCGGCGATCAGTAGCGATTAAATTCGCCACAACATGGAATACTGGTTTCTGGTTGGTCGCAGGGAGCGCCCATTTCCAGCTATCAATATTGGTTGGCAGTGGGACCATATCAATACAATCTACCGGGCAGGGTTCTACACACAAATCGCAACCGGTGCACTCATCGATAATTACTGTGTGCATTTGTTTGGCTGCGCCGAGGATCGCATCGGTCGGGCACGCCTGGATGCATTTAGTGCAACCGATGCATTCATCCTCACGAATAAACGCCACTTTTTTTACTGCGGAATATTCGCCGTGTTCGGTATCCAGTGTGGGTGCGGGAACGTCGAGTAAATCGGCGAGTGCATTAATCGTCGCCTGGCCACCGGGAGGGCATTTATTAATGTCTTCGCCGTTGACGATGGCCTGTGCGTAAGGTTTGCAACCCGGGTGACCGCATTGACCGCATTGGGTTTGTGGCAACAGTGCGTCGATGCGCTCCACCAATGGATCGCCTTCCACTTTATATTTTACCGCCGCAAAACCCAGAATCGCGCCGAATGCGGCGGACAATCCACCCAACGCTAATAGCGCACTGAGGATAGGGTTTTGCAGGATAAAGTCGATCATGGTGCCGCCCGGAATTATTGCGTGCTGACCAAACCGCCGAAGCCGAGAAAGGCGAGGGCGATAAGTCCGGCAGTGATCATGCCAATAGATGCACCTTTAAACGGCGCGGGTACATCGGCAACCGCAAGGCGTTCGCGCATCGCCGAAAACAATACCAGTACTAATGCGAAACCAAACGCACCGCCAAAGCCGTAGAGTGTGGATTCAAAGAAGTTATGGGCTTTCTGGGTATTCAATAACGCCACACCCAGCACCGCGCAATTCACGGTAATTAGTGGCAGAAATACACCGAGCATCCGATATAACAGCGGGCTGGTTTTTTCCATAAACATTTTGACGAATTGCACTACGGCGGCGATAACGAGGATAAAAGAAATGGTGCGCAAATATCCCAAACCCAGCGGCGCAAGTACCCAGGTATCCACCAGGTAACTGCAAATCGAGGCGAGGGTCATCACAAACATAGTCGCGCCGCCCATCCCGATAGCGCTTTCCAGTTTGTTGGAAACGCCCATAAATGGACAAAGCCCAAGGAATTGTGCCAGCACGAAGTTATTCACCAGTACGGTGCTAAGCAGAATGATGGCCAATTCGCTGAGTGTCATGATGTGTTCCTGCCGGGATTGATAACCCCCTCCCAACCTCCCCCTTTGCAAGGGGGAGGAGCTGTTACTCCCTCCTTTTTTAGCGAGGCGCGCAGTTGCGAGAGCTGTTGCTCCCTCCCCTTATTAAGGGGAGGGTTGGGGAGGGGTTGTGTTTTTTAAATGAGACGGCCGGGGTGGGGTTAAGGGATTACATCACCCTCTGCCCCGGCTTCGCACCGCTGTCCGGCTCCAACAAATACAATTCATTACCGCCGGGGCCCGCTGCCAACACCATACCTTCGCTCATACCAAATTTCATTTTGCGTGGTTTCAAATTGGCGACCACAACGGTGAGTTTGCCCACCAAATCTTCCGGCTTATACGCCGCTTTGATTCCCGAAAATACATTGCGGGTTTCGCCACCGAGATCTAATGTCAGGCGCAATAATTTATCCGAACCTTCTACATGTTCTGCATTCGCAATCAAAGCGATACGCAAATCCACTTTCGCGAAATCATCAAACTCGATTTCTGCAGCGATGGGTTCTGAACTACCAGCTTCCGCTTTGGTTTTTTCGGCAGCAGGTGTTTTCGCTGGCGCTGCTGCGGCTAAAGATTCTTTGCCCGCTTCAATCATTGCATCCACTTTGTCTTTTTCCACGCGTGTTAACAGTGGTTTGAACTCATTGATTTTCTCGCCAGCGCGGAAATTAATTGCGCCAGTCCAACTCAGGGTTTCTCCAAGGAATTGTTCTGCGTCTTTTGTTAATGCAGGTAACACTGGTTTTAAATATGTCAGCAATGCGCGGAACATATTGATGCCGAGTGTACATACCGCTTGCGTCTGCGCTTCGGCGCCTGCTTGCTTGGCGAGTTTCCACGGCTCTTGCGTGGCGATATATTCGTTAGCGGCATCGGCCAGCGCCATAATTTCACGCATGGCTTTGCTGTAATCGCGGCTTTCGTAATAGTTGGCGATAGTTTCGCCAGCATCGACAAACTGCTGCCACAGTGCTTTATCTGCAATGTCATTTGCCAAAACACCACCCGCGTTATTAATAAACTTCGCGGTGCGGCTGGCGATGTTGACTACTTTACCGACCAGATCCGAATTCACGCGCTGGATAAAATCTTCCAGGTTTAAATCGATATCATCCACATTGCTGGTGAGTTTTGCGGCGAAGTAATAACGCAAATATTCCGGATTCAAATGATCGAGGTAAGTGCGCGCATTAATAAATGTGCCGCGCGATTTACTCATCTTGGTGCCGTTTACGGTCAGGAATCCGTGCACGCAAATTTTGGTGGGCGTGCGCAAGTTTGCCGAGTGCAACATCGCTGGCCAGAAGAGCGCATGGAAGTTCACGATGTCTTTGCCGATAAAGTGATACACCTCGGCGGTGGAATCCGGCTTCCAGTATTCCTGCCAATCTTCTCCTTTCTTATCGAGCAAATTTTTCAAGCTGGCGATATAGCCGATAGGCGCATCCAGCCAGACATAAAAATATTTGCCGGGTTCACCGGGAATTTCAAAACCGAAGTAGGGCGCATCGCGGGAGATATCCCACTCCTGCAAACCGGCATCCAGCCACTCGGCCATTTTGTTGGCGACTTCATCCTGCAAATGACCGGCGCGGGTCCAGCTTTTCAGGAAATCGCTGAAGACGGGCAAAGTGAAGAAAAAATGTTCGGAATCCTTGGCAACGGGCGTCGCACCGGAAATTGCTGATTTCGGATTAATCAAATCCATCGGCGAATAAGTAGCGCCGCACTTCTCGCAATTATCGCCGTACTGGTCTTCGGTTTTACATTTCGGGCAAGTGCCTTTGATGTAGCGATCGGCGAGGAATAATTGTTTTTCCGGATCATACGCTTGGGTAATCGCGCGGGTGGCGATATGGCCGTTAGCTTTCAAACGACTGTAGATCAGGTTGGATAACTCGCGGTTTTCCTCCGAATGGGTGGAATGGTAGTTATCGAAATCGATATTAAACGCCGCAAAATCCGCTTCGTGTTCCGCTTTTACATTGGCGATTTGTTGTTCTGCGGAGTGACCCAGTTGCTCGGCTTTGAGCATGATCGCCGTACCGTGGGCATCGTCAGCGCATACATACGTACAATCCACCCCACGCATTTTCTGGAAGCGCACCCAAATATCCGTCTGGATATATTCCACCAGGTGGCCAAGATGAATAGAACCATTGGCGTAAGGTAATGCGCTGGTAACGAGAATTTTGCGGGGTGTTTGGGTCATGGTGTGAAAACCTGTCGAAATCAGTAGGCGGTAAATCCGGCTGGGGCCGGCTACAAAAAAAGGTGGCGAACTATAGCAGTTTTCACTGCGGCTTTCAGGTTGTGATCGCCGCGGTAGTTTCTTTAACAATCGATTGCTATTAATAGCAACCCAACTGGCAGGTCACCTGCAGTCAATTGCGATCAATAAGGAGATTGCTATGGAAAACCACGCAACATTTAACAATGAATCAGCCCGACTAACGGGTAAGCCTCATTCATTGGCGAGAAAAACGTTCAGGATGGGGCTGGCAGCCGTGGTGTTTGCCGTGCTGCAAGGTTGTGGCGGTTCCGGGGGCGATACACCACCTCCGGCTACGGGTTCAACGCCTGTGCCACCGGCTTCTTCCGTACCCTTAAGTTCCTCAGCTGCTTCCTCCGCGTCCTCGCTCAGTTCTTTATCGCTAGCTTCATCATCCACAACGTCTTCATCGCTAACTTCATTATCTTTGGTCTCTTCATCTGTTGTTCCCGGCCCCGCAAGTTCAAGCGCATCAAACATTCCCGTGGTATCAACCTACGGTAATCGGACCCTGCCGGGGCGACTGCTGGTGAATTCGCCCGACGGTCGCAATGCGCGCTTGATGAATTTAACTACCGGTCAGCAATCAGGTTTGCCTGCCTCTACCGATCCAACCTTTGATAAATGGTCAGTCAACCAGAACGGTAAAACGCTGGTGCGTTTAACGCGCGATGATGGTTTGGATCGCTATCCGCTTGCCTGGATCGATGCCGCTACCTTGACGATTAAAGGTGCGCCGACTTCCGTATCAGACCTTCTGGGATTCAGCGAACTCTTGTTATCTGCCGATGGTGAGTGGGCATTGGCGCAATACGGCGATAACTATCGCGCTGACCGTCGCCTGACGGTCTTTAACGCACAGGATATGAGTGTGCATAAACAAGGGTCGCAATTGGATGAAGCCAATGTCACCGGCGAGCCGCAAGCCTGGTTACCTGACGGGCGTTACCTCTATCTGCGTGCGAACGATCTGTGGGTTTCATCGCCTTCAAGCAATACCTCCGAGCTGGTGGCGACTCTGGCATTACCACCTAATGATGCCGTTTATGAAGACAGCTACGTAGCAGGCAAAAGTAGCCTTGCGATTAGTCCCGACGGTTCGCGTATCGCGTTTACCTGGCGGGTCAAGCGCGCCAATGATATGGATACACTCATTTATACGGCGCGGACGGATGGCAGTGATTTGCGGCAAATGACCGCCGTAGCTGATGCTACGGATCCAATCAGCTACGATTTTGGCAGCCCGACCTGGTCGCCCGATGGTCAATGGATCGCCTTTGTGCTCTATATGAATGGTGCTGTCACGCAGGCGCTGTGGCCGGATGCCGAGATTGGTGCGTCGCGAGTTGTTGGTACCACGGGTTGCGATGCGAGCCCGGTGTATGTGCTGCCGGTGACCCAGGCCCAGCCGCAACCGTTCGATTGGCCAGCATTAACGCAAGAGCTTGCCCTCAAAATGTATGCAATGGATGGCAACGGCGGTGAGTGGGTCTCCAGTTGTTCGACTGTGCGCTGGTTGCCATAACCTGATCACCGCATGTCGTGTTGGTTGTTTAATCACCAGTCGACTGCTATTAATAACCAGCGATACGCAATGTATTTAATTAAATGTGACTAATAAAAGGGGAAGGATATGGACGAAAACCAAACACCGAATACCGAAATCGTTACCACTGTTTCGCAAGACTCCAAAAACCTGGTGCTGTTATTGTGGCTGGGGACGATCTTTTTCGGCTTTATTCCAGGGCTGGTGTTGTACCTGGCAAAAAAAGATGACGCCTACGTACTGGACCAAAGTAAAGAGGCGCTCAATTGGTCGATCACGGCACTGATCGGTTATGTCGCTGGCTTGATTCTGACCATCATTTTGATTGGTGCACTGGTCATTGCGGCGGTGGGAATTTGTCATCTGGTGTTTTCAATTTTGGGGGTGATTGCTGCAACCAGCGGCAAACCATTCCGTGTTCCATTTGCATTGCGTTTGATCAAATAAGTTTCCGTTGCACAGGCAGATCTAATCTGTCTGTGCAACTACCCCTGTTGTTTTCCCCTCCAATTCCTGCTGTAACGCACACTCCATTTTTGGTAATAGATTTATCAGGATTGCAAAATTTACAATTTTGACGACAATTCAAGCCCGTCGATGTTTAATAATCCAGTGTCCTGTGGTTTATAAATTCAGCAATTATTGTTAGTTACCTGCATTTGAAAACGGTAAAAACCTTGGCGCGACTCGTGCTAATGACTTTTTTCTGATTAGTAAGTAGCGCGATTATTAAAACCATAACAATCGATTAGTTAATGAATGGAATTGCCATGGCCCCGTCATCTATAGATCAACGCTCATTTCGTCGTATTCTTGCCCGCAATATCATCCTGCCGCTGGTGTTGGGCGTAATTAATGCCGCTGTTTTTATAGTGCTGATTATATTTTTATTAGGCGCCTTTCGTTGGGTAGAGCACACCGAATCAGTGCTGGCGAAATCCAACGAGGTGTCGCGGTTGATGGTGGATATGCAAACAGGCTTGCGTGGCTTTTTAATCACCGGCGAAGAGCCTTACCTCGGTATTTATCGCCTTGCGTTCCCCAAGATTGCGCCTGAATTAACGACCCTGCGGGAATTGGTGGGCGATAACAAAATACAGGTGGAACGCTTGCGCCGTATTGAAGCTATGCATGCTGAATGGGTTAGCTATAGCGAAAAAGCCATAGAGCTGCGCCGCACCAGCGGCGATTACACAAAGTTAGTCAGCAGCCGCGGGCAACAGGAATTTAATGAAATCCGCCGCGAATTTTCTGACTTCCAGGATATGGAAAATAATTTCCTGGTTGAGCGCCGCGAGGATGCACGCTCGGTTACCACCATTTCGATCATTAGTTATTTAATGTTGATGGGGATTGCCACTGGCCTGTTAAGTTATTTCGGGCGACGCGAAATCGTCCAGCTGTCCAGCACCTATAACGAGTCCCTTGCCGAGCGCCAACACCACGCTGAAATCCTTGAACAACAAAATTGGCAGCGAGCAGGGCAAGCACGCCTCGCGGAGCAAACGATTGGCCAGGCCGTGATCGGCTCACTGGGTCAAATCACACTGAATTTTCTGGTGGGTTACCTGGGCGCGGCGGCGGCGGCTTTTTATGCGCGCCGCAATGGTGGTGTACAGCGCATTGCTTGCTACGGGTTCCGCCAGGATATTGTCGATGCCGGGCAGACATTGGATGCGGGCGAAAGCCTGGTGGAACAAGCACTGATTTCCCATCGTATTATCGAATTAAATAATGTCCCCGCTGATTACGTAAAAATCAATTCCGGATTAGGCGAAGCCACACCACGTTACCTCGTGGTGGTACCGGTCGCGCACGATGGGCAAACCAATGGTGTGATTGAATTGGGTTTCCTGCATGCACCGGCAGCGCGTGATATTGAATTCCTGAAACTCGTTGCACCGAATATTGGCAATTCGCTGGAGATGGCCTTGAACCGTCGCCGCCTGCAAGATTTATTGGAAGAAACCCAACAGCTCAACGAAGAACTGCAAGTACAACAGGAAGAGTTGCGCACGGCGAATGAAGAGCTGGAAGAGCAATCGCGGATATTGGAAGAATCGCAAGCGCTGCTGGAAAACCAGAAGGCAGAGCTTGAACAAACCAATGATAAATTAATTGACCAGGCAGTGATCCTCGATCAAAAAAATACCGCGCTTAATACTATTCAAGTTGAGTTAGAAGCGCGCGCCGAAGATTTACAACGCGCGAGCAAATACAAATCCGAATTTCTCGCCAATATGTCGCACGAATTGCGCACGCCGTTAAACAGCTCGATGATCCTCGCAAAATTGCTGGCGGAAAATGCCAAAGGCAATCTCAATCAGGAGCAAGTGCAATTCGCCAACAGTATTTATTCGGCGGGCAATGATTTATTGAATTTGATTAACGACATCCTTGATATCTCCAAAGTCGAAGCAGGCAAGCTGGAACTCGCGCCGGAAACTATTCCATTGCAGCGTTTGCTCGATTCATTGCGCCTTACTTTTGAACCATTGGCCAAACAAAAACACTTGCAGTTCTCCGCAACGATTGAAGCCGGTACGCCCGTATCAATATTTACTGATCATCAGCGCCTGGAACAAATTCTGAAAAACCTGCTGTCCAACGCGATTAAATTTACCGAGCAGGGCCAGATTAATATTGCCATCGCCCCGGATGCGCAAGGCCGTGTTGCTTTTGCTGTAACGGATTCAGGTATCGGCATTGCAACTGAACATCAATCGTTAATATTCGAAGCCTTCCAGCAGGCGGATGGCAGCATCAGTCGCCGTTATGGCGGCACCGGGCTCGGCCTTTCTATTTCGCGCGATCTCGCCAGCCTGCTGGGCGGAGGCATTGCTGTGCACAGCACACCAGGTATTGGCAGTACATTTACCTTAACGTTGCCGCTGGAATTATCGCTGGAGTTATCGATAGAAAAAGAGCAGCAACCAACACCACGCATCGAACAAAAATCACAACCTGTTGTTGCGATTTCTCCAACGCCACAGGAAAGCAAACCCGAAAAATTTGCGACCGCAAAACGATTTTTTGATGATGATCGCGATAAATCCCTGGAGGCCAGCCGTTCGGTGTTAATCATCGAAGACGACGCCGGTTTTGCAGGCATCCTGTATGAGCTTGCGCATGAGTTGAAATACCGTTGCCTGATTGCGGACACAGCGGCAGAAGGTTTGCAATTGGCTAATGATGTATTGCCCGATGCAATTTTGCTCGATATCGGCTTGCCTGATGTATCGGGCATGAATGTATTGCAAAAATTAAAAACCAATCCGCTGACACGGCATATCCCGGTGCACATTATTTCTGCAGCGGATCGCACTGAAGCGGCATTGCAAATGGGCGCCATCGGCTACGCGATTAAACCCACAACGCGTGATCACTTGAAAGATGTGTTCGATAAACTCGAAGATAAACTCACGCGTAAAGTAAAACGTGTGTTGCTGGTAGAAGATGATGCGCTGCAACGCCAAAGCGTGGTGAAACTGATTGGCGATGAAGATATTGAAATCACGGCAGTGGAATGCGGCGAAGACGCGATTGAATTGCTGCATACCACTATTTTCGATTGCATGATTATCGACTTGAAATTACCGGATATGCAGGGCCACGAATTATTGCAGCGGATGTCGGTGGAAAATATTTGTTGCTTCCCCCCGGTGATTGTTTACACCGGGCGCAACCTGACACGCGCTGAAGAAAACGAATTACTCAAATATTCACGTTCCATTATTATCAAAGGCGCGCGCTCACCGGAGCGTTTGCTTGATGAAGTGACCTTGTTTTTGCACAAGGTTGAATCGGAATTATCCAGCGAACGCCAAAGCATGTTGAAGACAGTGCGCAGCCGCGATCGCGTATTGGAAGGCCGGCGCATCCTGTTGGTCGATGACGATATGCGCAATATTTTTGCGTTAACCGGCGCGCTCGAACAAAAAGGCGCCATTGTTGAAATCGCCCGCAATGGTGTTGAATCGCTCGAAAAATTGAATGAAGTTGCCGATATTGATTTGGTATTGATGGATGTAATGATGCCGGTGATGGATGGACTTGAAGCTATGCGCCTTATTCGCGCCGATGCGCGTTTCCAGAAATTGCCGATCATCGCCATTACGGCCAAAGCGATGAAAGATGATCAGGAGCAATGCCTGAAAGCAGGCGCATCGGATTATCTCGCCAAACCGATTGATGTCGACAGGCTCTATTCGTTGTTGCGCGTGTGGATGCCGACCATTGACCGCATATAAATTGAATCGCATTCAGACAGGATTGTATGAATGAATAACCCGACCAGTATTGAAATCGAACTGAAATTACTCATTGAGGCCATCTACCTCAAATACAGTTACGATTTTCGCGATTATGCCGGCGCGTCACAAAAGCGCCGCATATTGCATGCGATGACGCAAATGCACTGTGAATCCATTTCCGAACTCCAGGCAAAAGTGTTGCACGATCCGGACACGTTTATGGAGTTATTGCAGTACCTGACGATTCCTACCACGGAAATGTTTCGCGACCCGGAATATTTCCTGGCGTTGCGCGAGCAAGTGGTGCCGTTTCTTAAAACCTATCCATCGCTAAAAATATGGATTGCCGGTTGCAGCACCGGAGAAGAACTTTATTCCATGGCGATTTTATTAAAAGAAGAAGGTTTGTTGGAGCGCAGCATTATTTATGCAACGGATATTAATCCGCACTCATTGGACAAAGCGAAGAAAGGAATTTTTTCGTTGGAACGGGTGCGTGGGTATACGGCAAATTATCAGGCAGCAGGTGGTAAGCAATCATTTTCAGATTATTACACCGCTGCTTACGACAGCGTGTTATTTGATCGCAGCTTATGCGAGAACGTAAGCTTTGCCGATCACAGCCTCGCCACTGACAGCGTATTTTCGGAAACGCATTTAATTTGCTGTCGCAATGTCATGATTTATTTTAATCACGCTTTGCAGGAGCGGGCGCTGGGTTTATTTCATGAATCCTTGTGCCATCGCGGTTTCCTTGGGTTAGGCAGTAAAGAAAGTATTGATTTTTCCGGCCACGCCAATCATTTTGAACCCTTGGTAAAATCCCAACGCATTTATCGTAAATGTTAGGTAGATTTCTATGGCAAATTCAAATGGAAATCGGAATACATTGACTGATGAAGATGCCAGTAAATTAAGTGGCAGGCGAATTGAGGCGATTGTTATTGGCGCTTCTGCTGGCGGCATCAGGGCATTGATGCTGTTGCTGGGAAAGTTACCGGCACACTTCCGCGTACCGATTATTATTGTGTTGCATATGCCGGACACGCGTGAGTCGCGCCTGGCGGAAGTTTTCCAGCATCACACAGCGATGACTGTTACTATGGCAGAAGACAAAGAGCGTATTAGTCCGGGCACTATTTATTTCGCAGGCCCCGGTTATCATTTGTCGATTGAGCGCGAACGATGTTTTTCATTGAGCTGTGAAGAGCCACTTCATTATTCGCGGCCTTCGATTGATTTTTTAATGTCGTCGGCAGCAGATGCCTATGGTGCATCATTAGCAGGTATTTTATTGACTGGCGCGAATCAGGATGGAGCAGAGGGCATGGCTGGTATTCATAACAATGGTGGCCTGACGATCGTGCAAGATCCCGCTGAAGCAGAAATGGCGTTTATGCCCCAGGCAGCGCTGGATTTATTTACGCCCGATTTCATAATGCCACTGGAACAAATCCAGCACCTGATTTTTAGATTGGAGAAATCTTGATGCAACGCACCAAGCTACTCATTGTTGATGACTTGCGCGAAAACTTGCAGGCGTTGAACAAAGTTATCGAGCAGGATGATCGTGAAATTTATCAGGCGTTGTCTGGTGAAGAAGCGCTGGCATTGTTACTCGAGCATGATTTTGCGCTGGCAATTCTCGATGTCATGATGCCGGATATGAACGGTTTTGAACTCGCGGAGTTAATGCGCGGTGCGGAAAAAACCCGTCATATCCCGATTGTATTTGTCAGTGCCGGTGGTAAAGAACTTAATTACGCGTTCAAAGGTTATGAAACCGGTGCGGTAGACTTTCTGCACAAACCGCTTGATATCGCGGCAGTAAAAAGTAAAGTCAATGTATTTGTATCACTTCACCAGCAACGGGCAAAAGTCAAACAGCAAGTAGACGCGTTGGAACAAAGCCAGCGTGAATTGCATGCAACACAATTGCAATTGGAACGCGCGTTAAAAATGCGCGACGATTTTATGTCGCTGGTTGCGCACGAATTGCGCACCCCACTTAATACCTTGCATCTGGAAACCCAGGTGCGCCGGTTGCGTATGCAACGTGAAGGTACTGCCGCATTTAATACGGAATATTTAAATGCGATGGTGGAGCGCGACAGTCGCCAAATCCAGAGCATGATTCGCTTGATCAACGATATGGTGGATGTAACGCGCGCATCTACTGGAACCTTATCCATTCGTACCAGCGCGGTTAACCTTGCACAATTGGTAACGCGTATAGTCAGCGATTTTTCCCAACAAGCACAGGCGGCCGGTTGTTGCATCACGCTCGACGTTGTTCCTGATGTTGTTGGCGAGTGGGATGAGTTTCGCGTTGAGCAAATCCTTGTCAATCTTATCACCAATGCTTTGCGTTACGGCGGCGGCAAACCGGTCAGTATCAGTTTTTCTTTAATTGATGATTATGTTGCTATCCATGTACAAGACCAGGGTGCAGGAATTCCTGAAAGCGAGCAGCAACGTATTTTTGAAAAGTTTGAACGCCTGGGCAATAACCAGATAAAGGAAGGTTTGGGTATGGGTCTTTATATTGCACGGCAATTAGCGGAAGCCCACGGCGGTAATTTGGAGGTAAGTAATACACGGGGCGCGGGTGCGTGTTTTACGTTACGTTTGCCGTTGGTGCTGGAACAGGAAATAAAAAATTATATGTCGCGCTGACGTAAAAATAGTTTGGGGATTTTAACTACTTCTATTATTGTTTCTTTACCATTCCAGTTTTACCGCTCTTTTTGTAATGTTGTGCTTGTAATGTTGTTAGGTGTAATTGTGGTGGTGTTACAGCGCCGACAAAATTCTGAGTAACTGCTGGAGATCAACCGGTTTTACTAAATGATGATCGAAGCCTGCGTGTAATGATTTTTTCCGGTCGCTGTCCTGCCCATAACCGGTAATTGCAATCATCAGTGCAGTTGCCGTTTCAGTTTGATTACGCAATAGTTTTGCCAGCGTAATTCCATCCATATCGGGTAAGCCGATATCAAGTAAACACACGTGCGGTGCTTCAGTGCCTACTCGATCCAGTGCGTCTTTAGCGCTGTGTGCGATAGTGACCTTGTATCCGGCCATTTCCAGGATTGTTCCCAGCGTCACTGCTGCATCAACGTTATCGTCCACAATCAGAATGTGTTGCGATGTTTTTACGGATTCCAATTCTGAACAAGCGGCTGGTGCTACAGCCGGCACATCCGCAACACGCGGTAATGTTATGGTGAAGCGGCTGCCTTTGCCCAAACCCGCGCTGTATGCGGCTACCTGTCCGCCATGCAAATTCACAAGGCTTTTAACGATCGCGAGCCCAATGCCCAACCCTCCTTGTGCGCGGTCTGAACTTCTTTCCGCTTGCACAAACATATCAAAAACGTGACTAAGCACGTCTGGCTCCATACCAATTCCGTTATCTGTCACTGAAAAAATAACGTTGGTATCGTCGACTAAAACGCTAAGGGAAATCTGTCCTGCAGGCGGTGTATATTTAGCGGCGTTATTTAAAATGTTGGCGATAATTTGCACCAGGCGTTTTTGATCGCCAAAGATTGACGCGGTTAACGGTAAATCCAGCACCGTTAATTGATGTTGCCGCGCATCGATTAACGGCCGCACTTGTTCAACCGCGCTCGCGACAATTTGCCACGCATCCTGCACACCTTCATCCAGTGTAACCAAACCGCGCGAGACTCTGGATACATCCAATAAGTCATCAATAAGACCGGTCATATGGCGTACTTGCCGCGAAATAATTTCACTGGTTTGCTGTATTTTTTTGCGATCTAACGTTGGCACGCGGAGTAATTCGGAAGCGGCGCTAATCGGTGCGAGTGGGTTGCGTAGTTCATGCGCGAGCATCGCGAGGAATTCATCTTTACGCCGATCAATTTCGCGCATTTCATATTGCCGCGTTCGCGCGCGCAACGCAGAAGTCGCAGCGCTAACCAGCGTTACCATGCTAACGGGGCGATCCAGTAAAGTGATATTGCCGAGTAGTGCGTAACGGCTGCGCATTTCGGGCGTATCGGGAGCTGTTTGTCGCAACACCAGGAATGGAAAATCAGACCAGCTCGGTTGGCTCTCCAGAAACGGGCGAATGCGTTTCAGGAAATCACGCGTAAGCGCTTCATCGGCTACGATCATCGCGCCGACATCCTTATTTATTTCTTCAAAAGCTTCATTAATATGGGTGCACACATAGCAATTCATTTGTGCGCGCTCAAGGACGCCGGCCAATAGCCGGCCATCCTTACCCGTCGGTGCGTAAATTAGTAAACGATTTTCCATTCCCATATTCATCACACTATATTCACCCTGTTAAGTAGGTGGTCCACTAATGTATTCAATACAATTTTCCATTACTCGAGCGGCCCCTGATGCGGAATATGAGTATCCGCCAGATTTATAAAGCTGGGCACGCCAGTTAACACTCCCTGGAAATTATTGAGCACCGCACCCACTTCAATTCCATGCGAGGTGATTTCAAAACGTCGCAACGCGGTCTCATGCGCGCTACCACGTTTTTTGAACACGGAAATCGCTTTCTCAACCGAACCTCGCGCTTCGAAATAACGCAAGACCAACACATTGTCTGCCATATAGCTGACATCAATGCCTGTGGACATTGCCCCCACAATTCCTTGTTGCACACCGATGAGAAAAGTTAGTACGCCACGTTGGCCAAGATACGTAAGTACATCGTGCAAATGGGTTGATAGGAAACGTGCATCCGGCATTGCATTGAGATATCCATTCAAGCTATCAATTACAATTACTCTCGCACCGTTATCAGCCAATGCTCGTACAGTATGCGTGAATTCACCGGGCGACATTTCGGCGGGATCAATTTGATTCACGGTTAATAAACCGGACTCATAAGGTTCGCGCAAATCCAGGCCAATTCCCCTACTGCGGTTAAGTAAGGTATTGAGCGATTCCTCAAATAAAAAGATCGCCGCTTTTTCGCCGCGCTGTGTAACGGCTTTTATAAATTGGCAAGCCAAACTGGATTTACCGGTACCGGGTGGGCCTGAAATAAAAGTGCTTGAACCTTCTTCAATACCGCCGCCCAGCAATGTATCGAATTCCGCAAGCCCGCTTTTAACTTGACTGCGCTCTGCAAGGTGTCGCGATTCAGCGACGATCACATTGGGATACACCACAATACCGCCAGTGATAATACTGTAATCATGCGGACCACGGCGATAATTAATTCCCCGATACTTCAAAATGCGAACTACACGTCGTTCAGCGCCGTAATCAGAATCAAAATGCTGCAATGAAATAACACCGTGTGCAATGCTGCGCACTTGTAAGTCCTGACGCACCGACGATTTATCATCCAGCAACAATGCAGTGCAGGAACGATTCGCAAAATATTGCTTTAGTCCCAATACATGCCGGCGATAACGCAACGCATTGCCGGACAACAATTGCAGTTCTGACAATGAATCGAGCACCACTCTTGTGGGTTTCATTTGCTCAATCATTTCCAGAATAAGATTGTTAGTCTCGCCCAGCTCCACTTCAGATGGATACAACGCAGTGTATTGTTCAGCCGGGTCGAGCAAATTGTTGTCTTGAATCACTTCATGAATAGTCACGCCTTCTAACGAAAAGCCATGCGCTTGCGCAACCGCGCGCAGCTCAATTTCATTTTCGGACAGCGTGATGTACAACACTTTCTCGCCACGTTTTGCGCCTTCAATCAGGAATTGGATGGCCATAGTGGTCTTGCCTGCACCGGGGTCGCCCTCAAGCAGATAGAGCCGTTCTTTTGTCAAACCACCACCCAGAATGTGATCAAGACCAGGAATACCGGTAGAGATAAAATCTTTGCTCACAGTATTTTGAGTAACCATGTTTGTTTCCTTTTTCTGAATTGTTACAGGGGCCAGGTTGTTAAGCCGGGGTAACGAAAAGCGCCTTACGATGATATAGATTGCGCCCAACTCCAGAAATTCAAATGGCAGAGAGATCTAAATCGCAAAAAAATAAATTTTCGTGATTTAGGAGTCAAAAAATCATTCGTTGAATGTGAGTTCTTATTATGATTCTGCTGTTCATGTTACGTTCATTTTTGGCAGGAAATTTCGGAGCGACGGTGTGTGCAGCGTGAACCAGTACCGCATTATCTTATATTGCCTTTCAGGCTGCTTTTTATCAATGTAGATTTTTACTGTATGTAACTGTTTATTTTATGTCGCTTTCCATAAATTTTTATGTGCAGTTAATAGGCGCTGGTATTTTTTGTTGGTTTTTGCTTTTTGCCATACCTCATAGAAAATTTCAGCGCTGCGTGCTTTTTCCTCATCCGGCGCGCGCGGTAATATTTCCCTGCCGTGCGCGCCGCTCTGTCCTTTTTTATCTTGCGGTACCGGGCCGTCGTATTTCTTTCCGCTTTTATGGTTGGCGTAGCGACGGCTGCGGGTATAACCCATTTGTAAAAATTTGCGGGCCATATCGGCGCCCACAAAATCATCATCCTTCAGATACTGTTTAAATAAAGAATAAATTTTCTGCGCAGATTTTTTTGCCAGTTCAGGGGTTTTGAATTTCCAGTGGGGAAGTATTTCGCTTTTGTAGGGTTCAACTAACAAAACACCTTGCTCGCCAATCCCGGTTCGGTAAAGGTCTGGCTGCTCGCGCAGATCAAGGTTTTTATAATCCAGGGAGTAATCAAATTTTGCGAAGGGCATAGTCGGTTTTCCCATCAGGAATGATCAGCACCACTGACATTATCGCCATCATTTTTTCGCAGCGACCAGAAAGAGGCGGATGACAAAATAGTCAAACAACCGAGCGTGATAAATGCATAGTGCAATGCGCTGGTCACCGCCACCTGATTCGCTTGCGATACATTGCCAAGATACCAACCTGCAATAATAGACGCGAACGCCAAACCAAAACTGATAGAGAGCTGTTGCAACGAACTGGCGATGGTGCTGGCCATACTGGCTTGTTCATCGGGCACATCCGCATAGGCCATGGAATTCATACTGGAATATTGCAACGAGTTAAAAAATCCCTGGGCAAGGCTTATCGCAACAATCCATCCCACCGCCGTTGCGCGATCTACCAACGCAAATAACATAATGGTGCAACCAATCATTAATGTATTCACGATTAATACGTAACGATAACCAAATTGTTTCAGCAAACGGATTGAAATGACTTTCATAAACATCGCGGCCGCCGCCGCAGGCATCATTAATAAACCGGATTGCCACGCAGGGAATCCCAATCCAATCTGGTAAAACAGCGGCAATAAAAACGGCATACCACCCAACCCGAGCCGCGTAATAAAACCGCCCGCCACCGACACACGAAATGTTCTGGTTTTAAATAACGAAAGTTGCAACAGCGGAAAATTATGGTGCAGCGCATGCCAACCGTAAGCGGCCAGCAAACATACTGACAAGCCCACTAAAATTCCCAGCGATGTCGCATCCAGAAAATGTTCACCAAAAATTTCCAGCACCCACGACAACAATGCGATACCACAACCAAATAACACGAAGCCGATAATATCCAGCGGCGGCGAATTGCTGGATCGATAATCCGGCATATGGCGATGAATCAACCACAGCGCCGCAATACCCACAGGAACATTCACAAAAAAAATCGCCTGCCACGGCAACCAATGCACAATCAGCCCGCCAATGGTCGGGCCTAACAGCGGCCCGATTAACGCCGGAATAATGACGAAATTCATCGCGGCTAATAATTCAGAGCGCGGAAAAGTCCGCACAATCGCCAGCCGTCCAACCGGCAACATCATCGCCGCACCTATACCTTGTAATATTCGCGCCGCCACCAACATCGGCACATTAAAAGCCAGCCCGCACAAAATGGATGCAAACGTAAAAATCCCCACCGCCGCAAAAAATACCCGCCGCGTCCCAAACCTGTCCGCCATCCAACCGCTTACCGGAATCCCCACCGCCAGGCTCAACACATAACTGCTCACCACCGCCTTCAAGCTCAGCGGAGTCACCTCCAAACTCGCGGCAATGGAAGGAATTGCAGTATTTAGAATCGTCGCATTCAAATGCTCCATGAACAGCGCAATCGCCACCAGCCATGGCAGGTACTTTTTTACTAACGATATTTTTTCGAGCGAGTTTTCCATTGGCTGATATATCCGGCAAAAATCTAACAACGGCGGAGCATTGCTATTAAAAAGTGATTACAAGAAAAGACCTCCGACGCACACCGTAGTTCGAACGAAGTAGCGGGGAAACCACATAACCATCTCGCTGAATATTAACACTCCACCGCAAAGTGTTACTTAAACGCTCATTATCATCCGTGTAATGTCGTGTAATATTTTTGACGTTCCAGTCTGCATAATCTTTGCGACTCCAGTCACAGGAACGACCAGAGCGGTATCAGTAGTGCAGGGAATGCACCAGGGAAATCTGGATAAGCTCTGTTTCACTGCGATGGAATTATGGAAATAAATAACGCACTACTCCTCTACCTGCTCCTAATCCCCTCACTTGTTCTCGCCCACGGCGGCAGAACAGATAAATACGGCTGCCACAACGACAGAAAAAACGGCGGCTACCACTGCCACAACAGCGGCGCAGTTTCCCAATCCCAAAATTTCCGCATATCGGATAATTCAGCAGCAAAAAATTCTGCAAGACCACAATCACTAAAAACTCAGCCAGTAAATTCCCAAGTGCGAGAAACTAATATCGCTGCTTACAAAAAACTGGTTCTAGAAACTCAATCTGCATTAAACAGGCTCGGCTATAACGCCGGTAAACCTGATGGTGTTTTGGGAAAGCAAACTGTAAAAGCGATACAGCATTTTCAGGTGGATGAGGAAATTAATGTGGATGGTAAGCCGAGTTATTTGTTGTTGGAGATTTTGTTGGCTAAGATGGAGTGAGTCGGCTTTGTGCCCAAAGCGGACTGTTGTGAACTGATCGCAGCCCAGTAAAATGTTCATCCGCGTTTATGCGATTAAGAGTTAGGGGAATATTTGGAAAACTTCATGAAGTTCTATTGGCTCGATTTAATTGCTTTTTCATAAACTCACGCATCGGATATGCAATGACTCAGACTAGAAATAATCATTACGTGCCGCAGTGGTACCAGAGTGGATTTGTTGATGAACGTGATCATGAACTGTGTCATCTCAAACGTAGAGAGATCGGTCTGAAGGACGGGTCGACCAAAATTATCAATAGTAAAAAATGGTATAGCTCAGCACAGTGCTTTTACGAGAAAGATCTGTACTCGATTTTTTTTGGAACAATTCTCAATGACAATATTGAGAAAAGGCTATTTGGTCCCATCGATGATAATGGTGCTAATGCGGTCAAGGCATTTTTAACTGACGATCAGTCTCAATGGCATCATAACTTTCAAGACTTCTTTATCTATCTTGATGCTCAAAAGTTACGAACACCTAAAGGTCTGGATTGGGTTAAGAATAAATACCCTGAATTAAGTCAAGTTCAGCTAATGAACGAGATGAAGGAGTTAAGAACTATTCACTGCACATTATGGGCTGAAGGTGTTCGTGAATTAGTGTCAGCTGAAAACTCTGAAGTTAAATTTATTCTCTCTGATAATCCAGTAACGATATATAACTACGCTTGTTCACCAGATTCAGAATTATGTGCATATCCACATGACCCTGACATAGCTTTAAAAGGATCTCAGACAATATTTCCTCTGAATAAAAACCGATGCTTAATACTGACAAATCTTGAGTATGCACGAGACCCAAATGGTGAAAACCCTTTAGAGCAACGTACTAACGCGGTCAAGGTTCGGCAATCAATGGTCAACACTATTAACTTCATCAATGAAAGAAAACTGACAACAGATGAGGTGATTAAAATAAACCATATCATTAAGTCCAGAGCCAAAGACGCAATTGCAGCTGGCAAAGAGAGCTGGCTTTACCCTGAAAATGGATTGAATTGTGATTGGGCAGAGTTGCGTCATGTACTGATGCCACCTTCTAATGAATTGCCCCACTTTGGTGGCGAAATGTATGTGCATTA
Organism: Cellvibrio sp. 79; assembly: GCA_003056245.1. Classification (GTDB taxonomy): domain Bacteria; phylum Pseudomonadota; class Gammaproteobacteria; order Pseudomonadales; family Cellvibrionaceae; genus Cellvibrio. Next base: position 450,601 of record MVDH01000001.1, read on the forward strand.
TGAAGATGGCAGCACGCATTATCAGGATGCTTTTGGCCGCTCAACACCTCAAAATAAGTATCTGAAAAAAGAAATTGATGAATCAAAACTACGAAGAAATGATAAATGTGGATGCGGTAGTAACCTCAAATATAAGCATTGCTGTAAAGATGTACGCAAAGAGCTACGCACTAGTTGGAGTGAGCTGAGTATACGAGAACGAAATTTGGCATTCTGTCGAGCAATCAGAGGAATTCTGGGGTGTGACGGTGGCAAGACTTGGTTAGATGTCAGACGCGAAATTACAGAGGAACAAATTACTAAAATTTATGGTTTCTATTCTTTCTTGTGGCCACGTGAAACTGATATCTATTCACTGTTGCCAAAATCAGATGGAAAATTCAGGGCTTTGTACACGGGAGTGCTTGATATACGAGCTATTGGAGCACATGCGTTACCTATGGCTTCATTGTTTGATGAGTTTCTGGTCGAAAGTCCAATAATAAATTCAAATAATGTTAAGCCTGAATTTAGTCCAATCGATTCGCCTTCTAAATACAAATACCAAGCGCTAAAAGATTTTTCCTTCATGTTGGAGTTGGAGCCGTATATCGGATATGGCCTTATCAACTTAATTCCAGATCCGAGTGATTTTGACCGAGGCTTGATGACAGCTGTGATGGAGATGTCAACATCTGGTCGTAAAGCTATTGAAAGTAAACGAGACTGGGAATTGCATACTAAGTTAGTAATTGAGGACTATCTAAACTCAACTCATATGGCGCCGAGAGATTCCAAAATCCGTTCATTGGTCATTGACTTTGGCATGTCTGAAGATGAGGCCGCTCAGTTTGTCGATTTGTTAGAAGAAAATGCTGAAACCTTTTCATTAACAATGCTCCAATCGATGAAGCCGGGCGATGGCGGTCAGTTTATACAATATAGATTGAGACCTAATTATGAAATGGCTCTATTTACAGCTCAGGTGACGGGTTCGGTTATAGTAACGGATAGTGAGTCTAGGTGGATTGAGCTCCAATCAGCGCAGCATAGACAGATGGGCGTAGCTTTATATCCTTGGAATGATTTTTATGGGGATATTACTCGGATACCGATGGATTATCATTTGTTAGATTCATTCACTAAAACCCAGCACCATTTTGCCGCAGCAAGGACGACTCTGAAAATGGCAGATGGAATGGTTTTAGCTGATGATCGTTCGATTAATACATTGCAAAGAGTTACTGAATCATTGGCTAGATTGAATAACCAACTAGGAAAAATAGATACCGATGGAGCATCAAAGTTTGTGAATGTTGACTGTAGAGTTTTGGCACCTGGTGGCGGTATATATGACCGTAATGTTCAACGATTGTTGGCTAGATCCGGTTGTTTGCATTATGACCAAAAAGTTCGATCCGTTTATTACGTGAATAATTTGGCGCAAAGTAAAGTTAACTGAATGTCTGCTTCTGGCCGAAAGCAGCAGTCAACCAACAATATTTGGTCATCAAATTAAATGTTCCTGCTATAGGCATTTATTTTTTGAAATTGTGAAGATTGGGGTACGCAAAGCTCAGGCTGTGCGCCCCAATCCCACCAAAAAATCTACATCGATAACTGTTTTTTAAGGTGCCCATCAATCCTATCAATCACACGCGCAATACTATTAATAGCCCATTGCGGTAATTTCACGCTCTCATTAATTCCATCAAATAACGTTTCCAACAAAAGCGTCTGACAATACACCTGATAAACCGCATCATCACCCGTTTTGTCAGGTAGTGGATTAGCTACTATGGTAAGAAATTTTCCTTCAGGCGAATGAACTTCCAGTCGGGACTTTTGGAAAAAGGTGTATTGGAATTGATCGAGTTTAATAATGCAGGAAGCAGGTGAAGAGGGGGGAGGTGCGACATTATCCATAAAAGTTTCTCTGTGTTGAGTAAGATATCTCGCCTCCATGAGGTTGCAATTCATGGAGGCGACTGGACAAGGTTGCAACCACCGGCCTCAACAACACCGGCCCGCCCGAGGGCGGCCTCATCCAGCCGCCATAACGCAGGCGTGACTGTACGAGGACACAAAACACCAGAAGTGTCGTGTGCCTGTTGAGTTACCGGGGGTTGCAATCCCGACAGCGTTTTTTTCACTGCGGTGGCAGAGTAGTGGAAGCGGTTGGTGCTGTCAATTCGATGAAATAATGAGCTTTATTTATGTTGGGATTGGTGATGGCGTTGGCTTTAGTTTTTAATTAATGTATTTGACGAAGAAATAATAAACTCGTGCCCCGTGCCGATTTAAAAAAGGGTAAACAATGGAAGCTATGATCGAGAGACTGTGGCCAGGTTTCACAAATCTGGGCAGAATAATTAATTAACAAGAATCTGATTGCTTATTCAACTAAAGGAAATGACGATGGAAATCGCTGAACGCCATAATAATTGGATACTTTACAGAGATGCCGATGGATATTATTTAAATAGCAGGTGTAGTTGGGGGCCAGTAGAACCTACAGCGGAATTTCAGCTATTAGAAAGTGAAGTGCAGCAGTATATTCAAAATGGAAATCAAATAATTCATGAGCTATCTAAACTTTCAGATTCTCCAGAAAGTAAAGAACGTTACGAACAAGAGCGCCCAATACCTAAAGAAAAATTGATTAATATGAATAATTGTCATAAATAAATTTTTTTGCTTTAGCTTCGGAGAAATAGCATTATGTTTAGCTTATCTGAACTTGCAACTTTAATTCGCCTGGTTGAAAAAGAAGGCATTGTGCTTTATGAGCATATTCAGTCAGACGATGAATGCATATCGAATGATGCTGCTGACTTTTCAGTTCATATAGGTTTAATCGCAGGAAAACTGCAAGAACTGTATGAGTTAGAGTGGCAAGAAGGTAGCAATCATCTTCCTTACAATAAGTTACTTGAAAAACTCTAACGGGCTGCATTGATCACAGAGGGACTTGTTCTTGTGTTTTTGGCAGTTCGCGCCCCGGTTGCTCCAGGGGAATATAAAACCGGATTTGCCTTTGGCTTTTTTCGTTGCGCCTGAGTGTTTAGTACGATATGCATATGTTAAGGTTGGAATTATTATCTATAGAACATTTAATTTTAGGTTGGAGATATAGGGAAGATGGATAAGAATCAATGTTGGTTAATTTACTATAAAGCGAATATTGCTGAAAACTCATCGTTAAATATGGATGGATCAACGTATGTTTTTGGGATTGCAGCAGTTCCTACTAAAGATTTAAAAAAAGCGTTGGAGCTATTTGATTACAGATTGCAGGAAAGCGCGCAACAATTAATTGAAATTTATAAATGCACATTTGATCAGAATTTAAGCGCCCCTCATGAAGCAGATCTTTTTGAGGGTATTCAGAGTTCACTAGATATCGCAACTTCCAGTCAAAAAGTTTATTTATCAATCATCGGTAATGAATCATTAGGCTAAACTTTAAACGTTAGGGAAATGAGAAGTTTATGATTAAACACTTAAATAACTTAACCATCCTTTTTATCGCCCTGGTTTATTTCTCATCAGGATCAGTTACTGCCGAAGATAATTCAAAAGCCCTCGAAACAATCTTTTCAGAAGATCAAAAAGACAGGAAAATAATGACGAGTGGACAAGCTTATGACTGGGAGTCTATTGCTTACAGGGATGAAGAGAGGGAAAAAGCTGTTCGTGAGTTGATTGAAAAAGGAAAGCTGCAAACTGGTGAAGACTATTACCATGCAGCAATGATTTTGCAACATGGAACCAGCCCTGAAGATCACTTACTGGCTCATGACTTGTGTGTGGTTGCGATCAGTAAAGGAGAGGAAAAAGCCAAGTGGCTTGCAGCAGCTAGTCTTGATAGATTTTTAATTGGAATAGGCAGAAATCAACGGTATGGAACGCAATTCAGAAGTGATAGGTCATTTAATCCTCCTCGTCTCGTGCCAATTGATAAAGATGTTCCGGATGCACTCAGAATTGAAATGAATGTACCAACACTCAAGGAGGCCAGGAAAGTGGAAAAACAAATGATTAAGTCATTTAATGAAAATCGTAATTCAAATAAAAAATAAGGATTTATAGGGGATTGCTGCCCAAGCAAAGAGTGGCTCAGCGCAGCTACTATTTAAACACCAAGCGATCCGCTGATCGCGGTTCAAAAGAACTGCCTAATATCCCCTCATAAATTCCTGCTTTGAAATAACAATTTAGCCAAAAAAATAATTATTAATGCAGCGATGAGTGATCATCCGCGGTCGAGACCTTATTGAAGTTACCTTATCGATATTACGAGTTTGTTACCAAAAAATTTTGGTGATATTCAACGACAAGATAAGCAGCCAATCATGGTTTTGCTCGTCTCACTTTTTCAAAACTACCTGAAACGCTCCTTATCAAAACCCCTTAAAAACGATAAATACCACACAGGTTTTTGCGTATTTAATCCCAATTTTTCCGTATGACGAAAGTGGGACAACTTTCGCTGCTCTCTTTGTGTATGGTGCTCATCTCTTGGCTGTGCAGGCCAAACCCAATTATTCCAAGGAAATGAATGCTATGACATATTCCTATAAATTTTCCCGTCTTTTCCCGCAGCCCCGGAATCAATCTTTAGAAAAGATTTCCCAATAATCCGAATCAATGGCAATTACTGTAGATGTCAGTAACGAACTGCAATGCATTGGAATTCTGGTCGCCACCGACGAAACACAAAGTATTAGTAAGCTTTATATCACCAGCCAAAAAGGATTTGAGTTCATTGACCAAACGTTAATGGACTTGAAATAGCAAAACAGGAGTTTTGCTTGCTGCATAGCGCAGTGGCAATGAGACAAGCATTGCAGTGGACACTTGCAGGAGCGGGTGAATTCACATCAACTATAACGTTAAATCAATAGGAGTCTTTTATGAAACTCTCTTCATCCGTTGCAAGTTTTGTTTTTCTTTTATTAGGCAGTATATCGATTAATGCCAGCGCGCAATCTTCTGTGTGTACATGGGTTTCGGTATACGGTTATGTCAGCAATAACAATCAATACATATCCTGGAATTGCCAAACATCCAGCGGTACTACAGCGGCCTCGCGTCAGGATATTTATAGCCTCACCTGGTACACATACAGTTGCGGTTCGGTTAACGCCGCTAATGGTTACCAAAACACCGGCACCACACAAGGCACCGCTTATCCACAGAAGTGCAATACCAATATTGTTACAGCGCCAACTACACCGGTTACCCCACCAGTAAATCCGTGCTACACCGGATCGACTCAAATTATTCAAACCAGCCCGGGTACCTACACACCGTTTAACCCTGCATTTTGTGGCCCACAACCACAATGCAAACATAGCGTAACCCCGCTGGACCCGTATTCTTACCCGCGTTTGAAATATACCTGTTTGTAATAGAATTAAAAAAAGCGGTGCGTGCGCACCGCTTTTTTAATCAAGGCAATGAAAGAATAGGTATCGATTGGTTTTTAGAATAAATTCTTCTAGGGCATCTGATACCAAACGAAAAGATTGCTCCATGTCTCTTGAATAAAAAAACAACGTGTCTTTTGGGTCATCTTCCTTGTTGAACGCCGTTTTTTTCATCTATACCTAACACTAAATGTTTAAAACCGGGTTAGGGGCTTGGAATGAAAAATTGGTATTTACCAGGAGTGGCCTTATTTTTTGGCATCGCTTTATATTCGTTAGGGACATCGGCTGACCCATATCCACCCACCTGGAGCAATGGCGCTGGCGCCTCAATCCATTACCAGCCGGTTACATGGCCAGCAGAACCTGCGAACCCTGTTAATTGCGGTCTCAGCTGTGGCGATTGGAAGCCCTATACGCGCTTCCAACAAAATATGAATGATCCGCGCACGCAAGACCCCTCGAACGGTGGTACGTCACCGCAAGCTTATGTCAATGTCGCTTCATCCTGTTCCGATAAAAATTTGCCGAGCATTTATTACTATTTATATCAAGGTGCGACACCTGCCGATGATGTGTTGATGTTTCGCTGGCGTGTTGAGTCTGCACCGCACAATTACGCTACCGGTCCGAGCGCTGGAAGTTATGGTGCTAGCAATCCCTGGTCATCTGCATTATGGACAGTATTTTTTGATATTGATGGTGGTGGTTATCGCTCACTGGCTGCGCATCTCGATGGGTCCTCAGGTGCACCTTCTGCTGCGGTTGATCGTTTGGTCGGCATTTGGGGCGAAAGTGCCACTCAGTCGCTTGATTACCTAAATGATCCGCGTGTGCATTTGTTAGGTCATAACCCGACAGCATTTGTAGGTCCGACTGGCAAAATTATGAATTTTACCAACGGCCTTTCACCCAACGAAAATTGGCCCAATGGTGCGAATGAAACAACATGGAACTATGGGACGACGCGCGCAAAATCGGTGACACAAAATTCCTGTACGGAATATTTTATTGATTACCAAATTCCCATTGCCTTATTAGATGCATCGGCCATCGGCGGTCCAAAAATTACGCGCAGCACACCTATCTCCATGTTGTTTTGTACAGCGAACAGTTTAAATAATCCGTTTCAAAAAGATTGTGCAGTGAATAAAGCGTGGGGAGCCGATGCGGGCAAAGCAGCGCCTTTTGGGGATTACCTTTCCTTTAATCAAACCGCTGCGTACAGCCAACCTATTATTTCCAAAGTTGAAGCAACACCGCCCACCAGCTGTCCAGGAAATTACGCATTGAAAGCAACCGTGCAAGATACGTTAGCACTTCAATCAGGGAACGTTGTGACTTCGGTACAAAGTGTAGATTTTTATTACTGGTTGGATACGGATGGAGATGGTACGGCTAATGAAGTGAGTGGGCAGTGGACCAAAATTACTCCGACAGCGACACAGATAGCGGGCACCTTGAATCAGTGGACTGCAACCTGGGCAACCTCAAGTTTACCGAAAGGAAAATATCTTATTGGTGTGCAGGCATTGGATGACAACACCAAACTGGATGATGGAATGATTCCCACCGGAATTAACAACAGAACCTTTTCTTATTTGTCCGGTGATGCAGCAAATAAAATTTACATTAACAATGCGTGGCAATCTGGACAGCAAGCACTGTTTCCCACTCATTCACCTTCACAATCGCCCGCAGCGCAAGAAAACTGGTTTGGCAATCCAAATGTCACAGGCCAGCAAATTGCGGTGATCGGAACTGCAATTAATGCGTGCGGTGTTGCGCCAACCATGTCGTTGTCGGCGAATAAAACCAGCCTTGTTGCTAATGATCCGGTCACATTTACCCTGACATTTTCTAATCCGGCGGCAAATACTCAAGCGGTAACTTTTTCACAAATCAACGCAATTTTACCCAATGGTTTTACTTACCAAACATCCACCACGTCCGGGACTAATGGATTAGGCACAGCCGATCCATCGATTGCGGCACAAACATTAACCTGGAATTACGGTGCGCCGGTCAGCCTTGCAGCGGGCGCGAGTATGACATTGGCCTTTACGGCCACGGCAACAAGCACCGCGGGTTATTACAATCTGAATGCGAATGCGACTACCTCTTTTGGTGCTATTAGTGCATCGCCGATAGGGATGTCAGTTGATGCGGCGCGATTGAATTTAAATATTGTGCCCGACAGTTATTCACTTCCCGCTGACAACACCACAACCGTTACATTCACATTTAATTACGTCAATGATTCCGTTTTTAATTTGACGGGAGGTTCGATTACTTCAACCCTTCCTGCCGGCGCAACTTACGTTAGTTGTACCGGTGGTTCAGCCTGTAGTAACAACGCCGGAAATTTAAATTGGACAGTGGGGAATCTTGCGGCGAAGTCGTCCTCGACTGCGACACTCACAGTAAAACTTCCAACCAGTTGGAATAGTTCATCATTAGGGCTATCGGGAACACTCAGTGCAACTGCACCTGATGCATCCATCGTAAGTACAAATGCAACTGCATCAATAGCCGTGACTGGATATAGCACGCCTGGTGTGGCCGCCATGAGCCTTATTAAAACGGCAAGTGCAGCGCGTATTGCTCCATCAGCTACCGTGACATATACCCTAAGTTATTCGAACACCGGTAATGCAACAGCAAGCAATGTGGTTATTACCGATACCTTACCCAATGGAATGAGTTACACAAGTTCAACTGGCAGCGGCAGTCACTCGTCAGGTGTTGTTACCTGGAATATAGGTAGTGTTGCGGCCGGGGTATCTGGCAGCGTAACAGTCACTGCAACGGCAGCAGCAGCGCCATTTACGTATCCCAACCCCACTACCAATACTGCAACCATTAATTGGACTGGCGGCTCCGCAGTGACCGCTGATACGCAAGTAGGTATCACCGGCAATTACTGCAGTGCGGTATTTTATTTCAGGCAAGGCGCGAATAATAATCTGGCAACGATTCGCCCCGCATCCCAAAGTGCACCTGCTTCATCAACCACATATACAACAACGTTAAGCAATATCAGTGATAACAGTTTTGAAAGTTATTCAACCGAACCGAATCAGGTTGTGTTTGAACAAAATGCGGTATTGGGTTCGTCATTGAATATTTCCAACCAGACATTAACGGTCGATTATTATTTAAGTGCAGCGCAAGGCGGTGGACGTAGCCAGGTTATTCTGCGCAACGACACACAAAATACAACCATTGCGACCAGCAATGAAATCCAAATCAATTCCGGTGCTGGCAGTTGGTACAGTTTTACGGCGACAGTACCCGCGAGTACTACAATCAATGCTAACGATAAGTTGCGCTGGTATTTTCAATTCCGTGCGTCCGGCGGAAAAGATATTACCTTTCATTACGACAGCGTATCGATTAACTCGCGCTCATCATTTTGTGTGGCTAGTGCGCCTGCGTTGTTAAGTTTGAGCGGCAGTGTGAGTCAGGCCTCTATCGTTGAGGCTACAACTCCTACATTGACTTATACACTTAAATACATCAATACCGGTGGTAGCACGGCTAACAATGTGGTGCTGGTTGGTGCATTGCCAAGTGGGTTTACCAACTGCGAATATTCTACAAATAATTCCATCTGGAATAGTTGTTCAAATGTTGCCGGTGCAGCGCACAATTTCGCGCTGGGAAGTATTGCATCAAATACATCGGGAACGGTTTATGTTCGCGGTGGTGTACCCGGCGGAACCAGCGCCGGTAATACATTAACGGCATCACCAACGATTACCAGTAACGAAACCAGTTTAATTACCAAATCCATAACCATGAATGTGGTTGCAGCTGTTGCCAGCGGCTCTCCCAATATCGCATTGCAATTGTCAGCGGATAAATCCAGCGTGGTGCCGGGGGAAAATGTCACTTATACATTGAAAGCCATTAATCTTGGTAATGCGAGCGCCACCAATGTGGTGATTTCCAATGCGTTACCCATACAAAGTTATTACACCTACAATTCCTGCACTGGATGCAGTCAAAACACCGGGACTTTAACCTGGGCTGCGGGAACGTTTACCGCCGGACAAACCAAAACCTATAGCTACACGATGACAGCGGGCACCAGTGGTTTATCGGCCGGTGTCTATTCAATAAGCGATAATTTATCGGCAACCGGCGATGCCGCCGTTAGTGCAACGAGCAATAGCGTTACAATTAATATCAGCGGCAACCCGGAATTAACTGCAAATATTTCCGCAACACCCAATTCCGGTCTGTCACCGGGCGATATCATCACCTACAACGCCAGCGTGCAAAATAGTGGCAATGCGACGGCGACCTCGGTCATTGTGTTTGATCCCGTTCCGGAATACACCGAGTTTTATAGTGACCTCACTGCTTCAACAGGAACTGCCAGTTTCGATACCATCAACAATCGAATTGTTATTGATGCAGGAAATCTTTCTGCATCTGCAACAGTGACGTTCAGTTTCAAAGCGCGGGTTAAAGCGTTGGCTTCAGGCAGTACCAATATTATTAACACGGCAACAGTGAGTGCTACTAACGCCGGACAAAAAAACTTTTCCACAACAGCGACGGCATCGGCAGCACCAGTGTTGGAGCTATCGCAATCTTTGACTGGCGCCAGCGCTTATCCTTCTGCGACTATTAACAGTAATGCAACAAGTAGCAATATTTTTGTTGATACCACTGATCACTTGCAATTAAACCAGTTGATAAAAATTGGTTCACAAATACGCCGGATTCTTGCACTGGGTGCTCGCAGCATTACATTGGATTCAGCTGCTACGGTAACAGCGGGCGATGCGGTAATCGGTGCATTAACATTAAATATTGCTTACCAAAATACCGGCGATGCAACAGCAGCTGCTGTTGCGCTGAGCGATGTACTTCCCAATGGATTAGGATTTTATTCTGCGATTGGCAATTCAACTGCGCCTGCACAAGATTCCAGCGGTACAGTGAATTGGTCTTTGGGGGATTTGGCTCCCGGAGAAATGGGAACACAATCCATTCTGGTATTCCCCACTGGTGTGACAGGCGCTTTAACTGTCGCGGGTAGTTTACAGGCAACCAATGCTACAACGGCTACTGCAAATGTGGATGTTGTAGTCGGTGGTATTTCCCTGAAAAAAGAAACTACGACACCTGTATTAATCGCTGGTAATACAGCGACCTATCGCATCACGTTAACCAACAGCCTTGCAACGCCGGTGTTCGGTATTACGGTAACCGATACACTCTCCCCGGGTTTCGCCTATGTTTCCAGCTCAGCAACTGTGGGCGGCGTTGCTAACGAACCACAATTTGCCGGAAGTGATATTGAACAGTTGATGCCAACCTGGAGCAACGTAAGTATCGCTGCTAATTCAACCCTGGTAATTGAGTTCCAGGCAAATACATCCGTCAGTTTAGGTGGAGGCACTTATCAAAACGAATTGATGGCAACCGCTCCTGTAGGTATTGGTGTTACACCCTTTGATGCCATTTCCTCCACCACAGAAGATGTTACCTTGCTGGGTAGCAATAAAGGACTATTAAACGGTTATGTGTTTTATACCGACCGAAGCGGTGCCAGTAATTTTGATAGCTCAACAGATTTGCCGTTGGCAAATGTACGTGTGGAAATTTATAAAACCGGCGCAGATTGCAGTGATCCGTACAGTGCGACCTGCTATGTTGTTTACACGAATGCACAGGGCTATTTTGAAAAAATTATTGCTGCTGAAGGCTGGTATGTGAACGTGGTTACTTCGGGAGATTTGAATGGGAGCTGGAACCAAATTGTTGGAACAAATAATCAATTAGTCATTGTTCCCGATCAATCCAGTGTTTTGAATGAAAATGGTTTTTCACCGGCAAACACAAGTTCTTCATCAATTGTCTCAAGTTCCTCATCAATTGTTTCAAGCGCTTCATCGATTGCTTCAAGCGCTTCATCAATTGTTTCAAGTTCTTCGTCAATAATTGCTAGCGCATCATCGAGTATTTCCAGCAGTGTCCAGAGTTCGAGTGAAGCAAGTTCACTTCAAAACTCAAGTGAATCGTCAAGTGCAGGTGTAATTTCTTCGATATCCAGTGTGACGAATTCAAGCATCTCATCATCTGCTGTGAGCAGTTCGGTAGAATCCAGTTCATCGCTTGGTTCCAGCTCAGCCAGCTCAAGCGAATTATCAAGTATTGCAAGTTCGAATATCTCATCATCCATTACCAGTAGCTCTTCGTCTTCGGTGGAATCAAGTTCATCGATAAGTTCGGTGTTTGTATCCAGTAGCGATCAGAGTGTGAGTGCTGTTAGTAGCTCATCCATTAATTCCAGCGCGGTTAGTTCAACTGCAAGTTCAACTGAATCGTCAAGTGCTGGAAGCATTTCTTCATCATCTAGCATTGCAAGTTCCGTTGAATCTTCATCTGCAAGTAGTATTGCATCCTCAATTAATTCAAGCGTGATTAGTTCAACTGCAAGTTCAGGCGAATCTTCAAGTGCCGGAAACATGTCTTCATCATCCAGTGTTGCAAGTTCCGTTGTCTCATCTTCAGTTGGTAGTACAGCATCCTCTGTGGGGACCAGTTCATCGACAAGCTCCATGTTGACGTCGAGTAGTGATCAAAGCGCGAGTGAAGCCAGCAGCACCAGTTCGGATAATTCCAGTTTGAATAGCTCACATGAATCCTCAGCAGGGGCTAGCCAGGTTTCCAGCTCAAGTGCATTGTCTTCTTCAAATTCCAGTTCATCTGCTCCATCCATCGCGGCGATTGATACACAGGGAAATCTGTATAACGGTGAAACCTTATTAAAAAATCAACGTAAATCATTCCGTGTTGTTGGTAATACTGGACCACTCAAAATGATCGCCAGTGTGCTTCAATCCGGTAATTTGCATGCAGCGGAAGAACTCAATGCAAGTTCCGCCAATACATTTTTCAATACGTATTCAGCAGAACTGATTGATGATGGAAATGGCAGTTATCGTTTTGCTGCAACAAGGGCAGGTATGTTTACCATTACATTTATTGATAGCAACGCGCAGGAAGCCAGCCTGGTATTTGTTGTTCATCCGCGTATCGCATTTATATCCACGCAACAACAAGCCACATCAGATACGGCGGTGACAGTAAATTTATTGCTGGATGATGATCCTGTTGAGTATCCCGTTATTGTACCCATCAGCGTTGAGAATGCGCATCTCACACAAAATATCGCCAGCGATTTAAAGTACGAGATTAATCAGGGAAGAAAGCTTAATTTTACGTTTACGCCTGCAGTCAATAATGGAGAGATTATTTTCAGATTGAATGTAGATGGTCTGGAAAATACAACCCTGGGTGGGTTAATAGAGCATAAAGTCATGTTGATGGAAGCCAGTCAACTGCCACTCAACCTACGCTTGAGTGCTACGCAGGGCGGCCAGGAAAAAACGGTAGTTCGTAATGTGGATGGTTTGGTGCAATTGAGTAGCTCATTGAAAGGGGATGGTTATGTTTACGATTGGAGCGCTTCAAATCCTGCATTGCAGATCAATTCGGCTTCATCAGATCAGGTGAATGTTAACCCTGCAACCTTGAACGGTTTATATCTGGTCAAATTAAAAGTAACAGAACGTAATAGCCCTAACCGCACGTTGACTACAGAAATATATTTACGCATTGTTGCGGAAATTCCTGCGGCCTATGAAGTATTTATCGGTTCAACGGACTCGCATAGGTTGCCTATTTGTATTGATGGCGGGATGAATCGTGTTGGAGCCTGTAGCAACGAATTGTCAGCTATTTATATGGAGACGTTGGACGACTACCAATTGCACCTGGGGTTATCTTCTGATTTTGCATCATGGCGTGATACTGAATTTGCGTTGTCCATTGAACCTAAAGATATCGTAGATGCTGCCGGTAATTCGCTGCCTAATCAAATTGACCGTGAATATACTCATCTTGGTTACCGCGTGGATTTTGAATTAACGGGGTTAGCACAAGTTGGTCAGTCCGCTCCCATTGTCATTCCCTTGAAGCCGGGCCTGACAATTCCTGCGAATGCAGTATGGAGAAAATATCATGGCGGTGGCTGGCAATTATTTATATCTGATGTGGCAAACCATATCGCTTCCACCAAACGTCAAGGAAATGCGTCTTGCCCCTGGGCTGGTTCCAACGACTGGAGAGAAGGATTAAATGCAGGTGATGATTGTGTGCGGTTGATAATTCAAGATGGTGGTCCGAATGATACAGATGGCCAGGCGGATGGTGTCATCCGTGACCCCAGTACTCTTGCTATCAGGGGCGAGCGAGTAGATGCTACAACCGTTGGTAAGGGCGGTGGCGGTGCGACCCATTTTATGTGGCTATTTTTATTGGGCTCAATGCTATTGATTACGAATTCAAAAAAACAACAATTTTTAAGGAGAAAAATCGGTGAATAAATTTTTCTTGATAATGGGTTTGTCAGGTCTGGCTACTATGGCCACAGCAGATAATTTGAATAATGATTATCGATTTTACATTGATGCCAGCTTCAATCGCGCATTTGGCAATGTGGATGCCAGCGATATGAATAATCGTATGGCGGAGTTGGGTTATGAAGCCAATGCGAGCGTGTCAGGTCAAGATCGAAATGCGTGGGATGCAACATTCGGTTATCGATTAAAAGACTATCTTGACCTTGAGTTGGGGTATACGGATTTAGGGACAGTCAGGACAAACCTGAGTGGTAATGTCGTTGATATTAATGATTACCTAAACAGCGCCAACGTAGTTCATCCTCGTTCAGCAACAGGATTCAATCTGGCATTGCGTGGGCGATTTTATCTAAATGATCATCTATTCCTTTATGGACGGGCAGGGGTCTTGTGGGCTGACTCCCGCTATGTGGCGACCGCTGCTATTGAAAAAGAAAAGCGTTCAAAAAAAGATGAGTCTTTTTTTGGCGGGATCGGAGTGCAATATGAATTAAACCCTCGCTGGAGTTTACATGTTCATGGTAGCGCTTATCGTATTGAGGATGAGTCAATAAAAGCGTTAGGCCTCGGTATTGCCTATCGATTCGGAGCGGATAACTAAACATTTTTTTGCATGGCGTAATTGGCGAAGTGTGTTGTTAAAAGTTGCGAAAGCCTCGTAGAATGTAAAAACTAAAAATAATTTCTCTCTGTTAACTCGCGTTTAAGGATAAATTTTATGTCGCATCTACGTCGCTTCCATCGATACCTTCTTGTAATAACCCATTGCATTTTATTGTTAACGTTTCCCGTATTTGCCGGTGATAAAGTCGAAGGGAAAAGATTTTTTGTGCTTGAGTCCGGCGGCACACGTTATGAAAGCGCGAGTGAGGTTTGTGCTGCAGCAGCGAAAGCGCGAGGCGAAGATAAGTCTGTCGACGACCCTTACGATGACGTGGTTGGCCAAAGAGATGAAGGCTCCAGCGTTTGGTGTGATCTGGCTGATTCAAAGGGTAATAAAACGGATCAACATTATGGCGCTGAAGTATGGGAATGTCCGGCTCACTCACAGCGCGTCAACGACAGTTGTGAATGTGCAGAGGGTTACAAATCCACAGGTAATGTTTGTGAAAAAACTGATTCTGCTGTTGCCGAACAAGATGAAGATTCACCCGCTCCCTACGTTGGTGATACATCACCTTATGATCCTAAAAAAGCCCGGGAGGATGTTGAGCAAGCGCATGTCAGCACCGGCGGTAATGTCGACGATGTCACCTCCACCACGGTAGCCAAAGATGCCAATCAGCGGGTCAACGACAACGAAGCGAAAGGAATTGAAGTCGTTAACTGTCGAGGAAATAAGGCAGTGAAGGTTGAGTACGCGGACCCGTTAACGGGGGAGCCCACCATTGCAAATATTCCCTATAACAGCAGGGATTTGCCTATTTTCGATGATGTTGCAATTTTCACAGCTGTGTTGGACGGAACAAAAAGTTACAAGGGCCAAATGACTGCGGCGACGCGAGAATTAAGAACGGCTATTAACAATAAAAAATATCAAGGTAAAGGATTCACAGCACAGCAAAGTAAAGATATCCAGGACGGAAAATCAAAAATTGGCGGTAAGTCAGGCTACACATGGCATCACAATGGCGACACAAAAAATATGCAGTTAATTCCTACCGCAATTCACGATGCGGTAAGTCATTTAGGTGAAGGTGGTTTGTGCGATGGGAAATAGTTTTTGTGATGTGCGATAAGTTCAGGTAACTGAATAATTGAAATAGGGGTGGTACGCCGGTTGGGCTGGGCCCAACCTGCATTAATCGCTTCTAGCAAAAAAGGATGTTGAATCAGTATTATTCAGGTAAATAAAACAAAAAATCAAACGAGACTGCATTGCATTTTTTGCGTCATTCAATCACTTCAATTTTTACTTCAATAACGCCTGACGCTACGTTTGCTATGTTGCTGAATGCAGATTTAGAAAGATCCAGGATTCGGCCTTTAATAAATGGGCCGCGATCATTAATTCTCACAACTACGGTTTTCCCATTCGCCACATTGGTAACCCTGACTTTTGTACCGAAAGGTAATTTCTTATGAGCTGCCGTATACAGTTTATGATCGTAAATTTCTCCGCTAGCGGTTTTCTTCGATTGATGTAAATTTGCATAGAATGAGGCTTTACCAGTTTCTACATAAGCAGGCCGATTCTCACTGCTTGTCCCCGTGGGCTGGGTTGAAGGAGCTTTGGGCTTTACGGAGTTACAACCCCACATAAGTGCAGAGATGAGTATCACAACCAGTGCATTTAAAGCGAATCTCATATTGTTCCCTCGTCTATTACATACTGTAAAACCGTTTAAAAGCATCGCTACTTCGGGTGCGTTTTCCACGCTTGCAATTAACTCTAGCTTTTAATTTTGTGCTGGTTTTTCCTGCTTCGCCACTTTAGCCCAAGCGTAAACTCCGCCTGGCAGTTTGACCAGTGCGAATTCACCAAACCGGCCCATGGTTGGTAATTTATCGCCCGCAGAAAAATTACCAATAACAGGTGAGAATTCATCAGGCAAATAAAATGCCACATAATTTTCAGTTAGCGTTAATATCGATTCGGACGGTATTTCCGTCAAACTCCGCGCAATAAATCCTGTTGTGCGGTTGCCGGTTTTAACCCGTAACCACTCTCCGGCGATTGCATCCACTTGTAACAATTCTCCACGCATTACTGAAGTGACAGCGACAGTTTTCAATGAGGGGCCGCTGCGTAAATTTGCTTTGTCTGTTTTAATCGACAACCAGCGCGGCGCCAATTCAACTTGGGGTAGAGTGTAATTGGTTACTAATTTTTTTCGGCCAACCAACGGCAAGGGATCAATCGCGCCCTGCGCAAATTTGTAGATCCCGAAATGCAAGTGTGGATTGGTAGTGACCGCATTACCGGTATTGCCGACTGTGCCGAGAACTTCTCCGCGCACAACACTATCGCCAGGTGATACTGCGATTGAGTCGAGATGCGCATAATAAAAAGAACGCTGGTCGCCACGAACCCACACATTTTTTCCGCCGCGCGGTGTATCGCCCACGCGCGCAACCTGGCCTGCTTCAGCCGCAATTACCGGCGTGCCACGCGGTGCAAAAATATCAATGCCCTCATGCCGTCGCGCTCCACCGTCGCGATCAACACCAAACAAACTCTGCACGGCATTTTCGCGTTCGGTATCAACAGGAAAACCATAGCGTAGCGGTGACGTTATAGCGATATCCATTAATCCCTGCGCAGCGTGGGATGGCTGAATGCGCACCAGGTACTGGCCAGTATGTTCGGCCGCTATTTTTATTTGTTGTTCCCTCGCCGCGATGCTGCCAATACGCTTTGGCTCGGTTGCTGCGTCCCTTACATAAAACACATCCACGAAAACGTCGGCGCGCGTATTGATAGATGGAAAAATACTGATCTGGATTAACTCATCCATTTTACGATCAAACGCAAATGTGATGGGTTGTAGATAGTCAGCTTCAAGCAAGCGACGCTCACTGTAAGGCAAGGATATTCGTAATGGGGCGGCCAGGGATTGCTCCGCTTCCATCTTCCATTGCTCGGCTGTAGCTTTTAGATTTTCGCGCAGCAATGCGGAGTAATAGGAATCGTGCGGCGACAGCAGCATCCGGTCTTTAAAGTACCAAGCGGCCGCACCGAGGAGCGCAATCAATATTATCAACACATATTTCATGCTAATTGAGACTGATTGATAAAGAATTAATTCATTCGCAAGGCGGACACAGTAGCACGTAGCAAGAAGTAGGTTTGGTCGAGCCGCGCACGCAGCCATGCCCAACATTAAAGCTCTGCCTGCGCGGTCCTACTCACTTGTTTGCTGCGGGACCTACTGCTGCACAGGCAGAGTAGTGGAAGCGGTTTGGGTTATGAGTTTGATGAAATAATAAGCATGAATCCTAATGGCATTAAGTACGGCTATGGTATTTAATTGCCCATAAATTTCTGTCTTTAAATTGAGCTTCAATTAGAAGAATTTTTTCCCTGTATACATTCGATATTCAGAGTAATTTATGGATCAAGTTAAAAGCAGTAAACCAACCTATATAGGCCTTACTTTCGGTGTGTTATACGGATTATCGCTAAGGCTCTTATTCGCGATGGACGGGGCTGAAAAAGTAGGTGGGCTTGTCACCGTTTCTTTTCTGTTCCTTGTTCCCTATGCGATTGGGTTTATAAGAGTTCACTATGAGTGCAAGGAAAATAGTGCGGTTGGCTTTGGCAAAATGATACTGGTCTCATGGGAGCCGATTTTTGTATTTATATTAATAACTGCTGTAACTTTACTTGAAGGAAGCATTTGTATTGTGATGGCTTTGCCGGTATTTCTGTTGCTGGCAGGTTTGGGCGGAATTACTGCTGGCATCTATCATCGTCTTACCTCGAAGAGAAAAAATGGAACCCTGGTTTCTGTAGCTCTTCTACCGCTATTAATATCGCCCATTGAAGTTAACTTTATTCATTTTTCAAAAACCTACCAGGTAGAAAATAGTATTGAAATACAGGCAAGCCCTGAGGTGGTTTGGCAGCAGCTCGCTAACGTGAGTACGATTGAAAAACATGAACTGCCCTTTTCGATAACCGCTTTAATCGGTGTGCCAAGGCCAATTGAGGCAAGTATGAACGCAGAAGGCGTAGGTGCTGTTCGTACCAGCAAATGGGAAAAGGGCGTAACATTTAAAGAAGTTATTACGGACTGGACGCCAAATAAAAGAATGGCCTATTCGTTTGATATAGATCCGGATGCGATTCCCGATGATGCACTGGACCAGCATGTTAAGTTAGGTGGTGATTATTTCTCGCCGATCTTTGGTGAATATCAAATCACCAGCAACGGCGTAGGCAAAACGATATTGCATCTTAAGACTACACTACGTGACAATACTAATTTTGGTATCTATTCCAGAATGTGGGGTGAACTTATTTTTCAGGATTTCCATATGTCATTGCTGACGTTGATGAAACATCGTTCTGAAGAGTTGCGCAACACGAATACGTTTGTTCGCCTATAAGTTGGAGTTCGCAAAGTCCCCCCAACCTATTTACTATTGTTCATTTGGTTATGAATGTTGAACTTAAAACTAAACGCACATATATACAGCGCCCATTATGAATTCAAAAAGACAATCCGCATCAGCCCGGCATATTTTAGTGAAAACTCAAAATGAGGCGGAAAAGATAAAGCAACTTATCGCTAAAGGCGCTGATTTTGGTGTTATGGCAAGGAAGCATTCTATTTGCAGCTCCGCAAAAAAAGGCGGGAACCTTGGTGAATTTAGCCCAGGCCAAATGGTTAAAGCATTCGATAATGTTGTCTTTAAGTTACCGATACATGTGGTGCATGGTCCCATTAAAACCCAATTTGGTTTTCACCTGATTGAAACTATCTACCGTGATTAAGGCTATCTATTGAGATTAAGTTGTTGTCACTTTTGTTTATAATTGCTGTTCTGTGTAAAAAGAAAGGGTGAATAGATTGCATACGCCATTGATAACAAAACAAGGGTTAGAGGATTTAAAAAAAGAACTTGATGAACTGTGGCGAGTTGAGCGGCCGGACGTAACGAAAAAGGTGTCCTGGGCGGCGAGTTTGGGAGACAGAAGTGAGAACGCGGATTATCAATATAATAAAAAGCGGCTCAGGGAAATTGACCGCCGCGTTCGGTATCTGCGCAAATGCCTGGAGAATCTTAAAGTGGTGGAATATCGCCCGGAACAGGAAGGGAAGGTTTTCTTTGGGGCCTGGGTTGAAGTTGAAGACGATGACGGTCGAATTTTGAAATTCAGAATAGTCGGTTACGATGAAATTTTTAATCGCAAAGACTACATATCCATCGATGCGCCTATGGCCCGCGCATTATTAAAAAAACAAATAGGTGATGAAGCTGACGTAAAAACTGAAGCGGGCACAACAACCTGGTATGTTAATTCAATCCACTATGAAAAGTAGTATTTGAAAAATAGTTTCTTCGATCTCAGTTGTTGTGCGAAAGGCTTGTATGCAAAGTGCTCGAAATTACACGGTGCTTTCATGGCATATTGATTGCTGGTGTTGTGTCCAACCTTATCCAATTGTTGGGATTGATTGCCATGAGAAAACATAATTTCTATTTGTTGTGGATTATTCTTGCGTTGTTACTATCGGGTTGTAGCCAATTTGCCGTGAGACCAGCGCTGCAAGCCGGGGATATTAAAGAAGGTGTTTTGTATGATTTGCGCAGCCAAACGCCGGTCGCGCGCGATCATTTAATTAACGCTATTCTCGCCAGTGATTATGTGGTGCTCGGCGAGCGCCATGACAATCCATTGCATCATGAATTGCAATTGTGGGTGCTCCAGCAACTCCAGGCGAAGCAGTGGCTTACGCAATTAAATCTGGAAATGATTAAACCACAGCAACAAAAAAATTTCACCGCGCTTTCGCCAGCAATCGCAGAAGATAAGGCCGCGCTGCAAAAAGCATTGGCATGGCCGGGCGATGGCTGGCCATGGGCTGACTATGATGATCTTGTGCAATTCGCAGTGAAAAATTCCATTTCCTTGAGCAGCGCCAATATTGATCAGGACCAGATCAAGGCGTTGTATAAAGGTGACATACCGTCACCACAAGTGATGTTGAATCCTGAAGCAAAAGCATCGCTGTTGCGCGATATTGAAGAGTCCCATTGTGGATTCATCAAGGAGCCGCAAACCAGCAAGATGCTATCAATCCAACTCGCGCGCGATGACGCCATGGCAACCAGTTTATTGCAAGCCAGGCGTGGGACTGCGTTAATTGCCGGTGCATTTCATGCGCGCAAGGATTTGGGTTTTCCGTTGCATTTGCAACAGCGTGCTGCAAATAAAACACTTATTTCACTGGCATTGGTAGAAACGGATGAAGTGGCTACGCAGCAGAAATTAAGCGCACTTGCACAACAATACGATGTGATCTGGGTAACGCCGGTACACGAACGTGAAGATCCATGCGCGGCGTTTACCAAATCCAAATAACGGCTATTTTATACATCCACTTTATACTTTCATTTTATAAGGCAATGCCTACGTGAATGGTGAAAGTGCCCGGTGAATCTGCCGGGCCCAATCACTGGGCCTCATTACATTTCGCTAAATACTTTTTGATAAAATGCTAATTCCGCTTCCAATGCACGTTGAATTGTTTGTGCCTGACGGAAACCGTGTGCTTCTTCAGCAAAGGTCACGTATTCGGTGTAAATACCTTTTGCGGTGAGTGCATTAACCATTGCTTCTGCTTGCGCAGGTGGCACCACTTTATCTTGCAGACCCTGCAAAAAAATCACCGGACAATTTAATTGCTCGATGTGATGGATGGGCGAGCGCGCCTGATAAATCGCTTGCTCTCGCGGATACGCACCGACGAGTGAATCCAGGTAATGTACTTCAAACTTATGGGTATCTTTTGCCAATGCTTCAAGGTCGCCGATACCGTACAGGCTCGCACCTGCTTTAAACACATTGGTAAATGTTAATGCGGCTAATACGGTGTAACCGCCAGCGCTGGAACCGCGAATGGCGATTTTGTTTTTATCCACTAAACCTTGTGCAATTAAATAATCCACACCACTGCATGCATCAATAACATCAGTAATGCCCCAGTTATTTTTCAATCGGTCACGATACTGGCGGCCGTAACCAGTGCTACCGCGATAATTTATATCCAACACGGCAAAACCGCGGCTGGTCCAAAACTGGATTTTTAAATTTAATCCGGTTTCGGTGGCTCCAGTGGGGCCTCCATGGCAGACAATGATAAGCGGTGGCAAGCTATCATGTGGTGGAGATATCTCAATATTTTTCGGAGGATAAAAAAATGCATGTGCGCTGTCGCCATCGCGTGTGGAAAAAGTGACAGGCGTTGATTGTGAGATATAGTCGGTGCTGACCGGGTCGTTATTTAGCGTGATTGGATAAATCGCTGCGGAAATGAATGCCCATAATTGCGGTGCCGTAGTTGCGCTTGATGCTACAAAGTATGCGGTGTTATTACGACAATGCACCGCTGATATATCGCGAAAATCCGAATCGATGGATTGTAATTTTTTTTTGTGAATATCAATAATTCCCAGATGCCAATAACCTTGCTGGCTGTAGCAACAAAAAATTTCATTTTCGTTGAGGAAACCGTAAGTACTCATTCCGAAAACCCACTGTGGTGTGGCGAATTCGGCATCCAAAATAATTATTGGCTCTGCACCTGTGCCATTCCAGTGATAAATATTCCACCAGTTGTTGCGATCAGAAACAAAAAATAAATCGCCCGCTGGCGACCATTGGGGCTGGAATATGGACTCTGTAACACTACCTGCAATAATTTTTTCTCGCAGTACATTAGCTTGCTCGTCCAATTCTGCCACTACACACTCGGTACCATCCCACGGCATTTGCGGATGAAACCAGCGTAAATAGCTTAAATTTTTTCCATCGGGCGACACACGCGGATTGGAATAAAAGTCTGCGCCTTTCGCCAGTATTTTGATTGCTCCGGTTTGTAAATGAATGGCAACAATACTGGCATCCGGATGGTGAGAATTTTCGGTGTAATCTTCTTGCACGGCCAACAAGCATTGGCGCTGCGCATCAAAATAAAAATCGGCGTAGCGAAATGCGCCTTCCGGCGTTAATGGTTTTGTACGCACGAAATCAATATCGTATTGATAGATTCGCTGATCGCTATCTTGCACGAAAAAAATAAATGCTTCAGTCGCAAGATAGGATGAACCACCGTATTCCTGCGCGCGGGTACGAATGCTTAATGGTGTTGCGAACAGCGTGGTACGTACGCCGGAGTGTTCATACACCAGTACATTGCGGCCTTTTTCTTGCGGACGGGTTTCCAGCCAGTAGAGCCGGTCACCTACAGCCTGCGGATCGCTGATGCGAACGCTTTGCGCTGTCAATGATTCCGGGGTGATAGGCGATGGCCAGTGGCCGTAGTGATTAACATTCATAGGCGTTATTTGATCTGTTAGGTGCTATTAACAAAAGATAAGGTTGAATAAGTCGCCACATTGGCCGGTTTTGCGTATTTTGCGCTGTAATTTGTAATGAGTTTTGTCTTGTTAGCGATTCCGCATTAATCTACGCATTTAATTTCACAATGCAACGCCACATTATGCCGGATTTTAGCCTTGAACAATTACGCTCCTATCTTTCCAGATATCTGCCCCAAGCAGATGATTCTGCCTGTTCTGTATGGTGGATAGGTTTTAGTGGCGGGCTGGATTCAACTGTGTTGCTGCATGCGCTAGCCCATTTAAATTTGCCGGTAACGCTGCGCGCCCTGCATATCAATCACCAGATTTCACCCAATGCGGATGTATGGCAACAGCAGTGCGAACAATTTTGTAAACAATTAAATGTGACATTCCTCGCTGAAAAAGTGCAGGTAAAAAATAGCGGTAAAGGTATTGAAGATGCGGCACGCGAAGCGCGGTATAACGTATTTGAGCGCTTTGTGGATGAAGGCAATTATTTATTTACGGCGCATCACGGTAATGATCAGGCGGAAACTTTATTGTTGCGTTTACTGCGTGGCACCGGGCCGCGTGGTTTGGCTGCTATTGCCGGGGAAAGGAAACTGACGAGTGGAGGAGTGTTAATTCGCCCGCTATTACATTTTTCGCGTACGGAATTGGAAGCATACGCACACACCCAACAATTGAATTGGGTCGATGATGAAAGCAACCAGGATGATCATTACGACCGCAACTTTTTACGCAATCAGATAATGCCGCTGTTGCAATCACGCTGGCCGGTTTTTATGCGCAAGTGGCAACAAACGGCAGAGCTGTGTGCACAGCAGGAGAATTTGCTGGAAGAGTTTGCGCAGCAGGATCTGGAGCATGCCAAACTCAGGACTGAACGAGTAGGGCAGAGTATTGATTTCCTTTGGTTGAAGTCATTGTCGATGGCTCGTCGCCAAAATCTGTTGCGCTATTGGTTGCGCACAGCAAATTGTGAATCACCGGAAACTGCGCATTGGCAGCAGTTGGAAACACAATTATTCAACGCACGTGAAGATTCCAATATTGATATCAGCTGGGGCAAGTATTCTTTGCGCCCCTATCAAGGCCGATTATTTTTGTTGCCTGCCGAATTTCCTTTATTGGAGTTACAGCTCGTTGAAACGATTGCAGTAGAAAACGCTGCATCAAAGTATTTGCGTGCGGATTTGCCCGACTTGCAAATTCGTAATCGTGCCGGTGGTGAGCGTTGCAAACCAGCCGGTCGCAACCATTCACAAACGTTGAAAAAATTATTGCAGGAGTATCAATTGGAACCCTGGTTGCGTGATGCGTTACCACTTGTTTATAGCGAAGAGCATTTGGTTGCTGTCGGCGATTTATGGATTTGCGATGGTTATGTTGCGGCGGAAGGAGATCCCGCGTTGCAATTGATTTGGCATCGCTAGTTGTATTGAGTGTGATGATTATATTTTTTCGTGGTGGTATTAGTCGTTTGCAATAAAAACGGGAGGCTTTTGGCCTCCCGTTTTTATTGCAGCAAGATGTATATTTTAGAACAGGTAAACTGCTCCGGATACTTCTGCACTGTTATCGTTTTGATCGAGTTCACCATCGGCCAAACTGGAGGTGCTGCTACTGGATTGGCTGGAGGTGGATGATGCAGACGAGTAGCCACGTCCTGATTCACGGTGTGCACCTACCGCCAGGGTTTTGCCGTCACCGGATAAATCCACACTTAAACCGAAGCGATCATTTTTCTCGGCGTTGCTGGCTTTAACATAGCTTTGTTGGGTCCAAACGCTATTGGTGCGTGTGAACACAAATACAGCTCCGGCACTTTCTGCGCTGGCATCACCCTGGTCACCATTTATCCCTTTAGAGTTGCTGGCTTCACGATAGGAACCGACCGCAATCGTATTGCCGTCGTGCGACACGCTCACATCGCCTCCAAATTCGCCGGCAAGGGTAATCGTCGATGGCTTCAGATAGGCTTGCTGGCTCCAGGTGGTGCCACTGCGTCCGAATACATAAGCAGAACCCGAACCTACTTGCTTGGCAACTTCTTGCACTTTGGTTTTATCAATGGTGTCTCTATTGCTGGTATCAACACTGTCAGTGGTGTCACCGTTGGCGCCCACCACCAGGGTATTACCATCACCGGAAATATCAACGCTGGAGCCGAAGAGCGTATTAAAGAAAGTAGTAGCGGGTTTCAGGTAAGCTTCCTGGGTCCAGATATTGTTTGCACGGGTAAACACATAGGCTGCACCGTTGTTTATTCCATAACGTTCGAAGTAGGCATCTTCACACGCCAGGTCCAACACATACTGGTCGCCGTCCGGGTAGTAACAGGAGTTGTCAGCCTGGTTTCCGTTTATGCCTTTAGCCTGGCTGTCTTCACCAATCGCGCCGACCACAATGGTATTCCCATCCGTTGATAGCGCAATACTGGTGCCGAAGGCATCACCCTGTTCGGCATTGGAATTTTTCAGCAATGCTTGCTGCATCCAGCCATTTTCCTTGCGGACCAGAATTTGTACAGCCCCAGAGGCAGTGCCACCCTTATAAGAGCTGGTAGAACTGACTGAGCTGGCTGAACTTGAAGAAATGCTTGAGCTGCTAACAGAAGATGAGCTAACGGAACTGGACGAACTACTGGGGTAATACACGATACATTCAGGCTGGGAAGAAGCCTGGTAAGCTATAACGCCGCTCATCGCCAGACTATCGCTGGTAGCTCCTATTGCAAGGGTTTTACCGTCCCCTGAAAGAGCGAGAGTTTCGCCGAAACGCAGCTCTTTAAAGTAGGTGACTGATTTAACGTACGCATCCTGAGTCCATTCTTTGTTGGCGCGGGTGAAAACGTAAACTGCTCCCGTATTATTTTCAACCGCCGCAAAAACGCTCTGCGCAGGATCGGAACTGTTATAGATACGTTGTTCATAATTATCCTGATTACAGTTAACACCATTGGATATGCTGTCTTCCAACAGGGCCGAAACCGCCAGGGTGTTACCATCATCGGATAAAGCAACTTTGTAACCAAAACGATCATTCGGTAACACGCGATTGCTATTCAGGTTAGGCTGCTCGGTATTGGAGGCCTTTAGGTAGGCTTCCTGGACCCATATACCATTCTCTTTCACGAAGATATAAACCGCACCGGCGTTGGTGCTGTCATTGTTTGTCTGGTCGCCATTAGCGCCAACGGCTTTACTGTCTTCAGCAGGGGCACCGACCGCCAGGGTTTTTCCATCGGCCGAAATTGCAATGCTCCAGCCGAAAGAGTCAAAGCTTTCCCCATTGGATGCTTTCAGGTAGCCAATTGCCTTGATCATCTCGGTCGCCGTAAAGGTGAGGTCCGATTTCTCGCTGCATACATCAGCAGCGTCACAGGCTTCTACGTAATAGTAGTTATTGACCCAATCATGGACATGCACGCCGATCTCGTCGGTAGCCTGGGTAGTCGTCAGGTTGCCACCTACCTGGGTTACGCCGCCCACGGCTTTATCATGCTTGAACAGCTTGTAATAGGTTGCACCATCCACAGCGCTCCATTGAAAAGTCAGCTGCTTTGGATTTTGCGCTTCTACTTTAACGCTGGGCCAGTCGCCGGAACCATTAGCAGGTACCGAAGCAGAGCTAAAACTGCTGCGAATAGAAGAAGAAACACTGGAAGATGAAGAGCTGGCTGAGGACTTGTTGTCGCTGCCACCGCCGCAGGCGGTTAATACTAATGAGCCTGCCAACAGCGAAAGAAGCAGGGTGGAGCGCTGTATCAGCGGCGAGAAACGATCAATATTCATTCAGCAAGTTCCTGAGGGGTTAAAACTGGTCGGTGATTCTGTGTGTCGCGGCGCTTGGTGTCAATCAAATCGCCTGCGACAAGTGCTTTTGAGGCAAAACAGAGTGGCATAAAGACCGTTAAACAGGGGTATTGGTTCATTGCCCCGCGAGGTTCTATACAATTCGCGGCCCCGTGCAATTTATATGATTGTGCAATCTAACCCGAATTGTGCCACCGGAGTTGTGAGCAATTGTGAAAGGTGCCGGCAGTATCGGGCTGCCGGCTTTATTGGAGGCTTTTTGTCAGAGCGTCTTCAGATATTCAACCAATGCCAGTCGTTGTTCATGGCTAATGGGTTGCAGTTTGCGCATTTGCGGTTTGCCGTCTGCATCTTTCAATGGGTGGCCTTTTTCATCCAGGATAAACAACGGTGTTACCCCGGAGGTATATTCATGCCCCTTGTTGGAATTGCCGGGAAGGTGAGTATCAAACACAAACAAACCGGGGAATTCCGCCGGGTCGCGTTGCACAAAGCCGACTTTTATTGGATCGATTTCGCGCGTTCCAACAGTGAAGCGATTGGGGCGACAGGTTTTTCCTCCAGCGATTTCTGCGTCGGTACAACTGGGCATAAACAGTTCATACAGGCTCGGTACTGAACCATTATGCAAGTAAGGCGCGGTTGCCCAGATACCATTTAACGGGCGTGCCTTGTATGCAGCCAGGGTGCGAGGATCCTCCTTATTAACTACTTCATAATCCACATGGCGTTGGGTTTTTTTGATGGGGTTACCCTTAACGGCAGCCAGAATTTCCTCTTGTCGCGCTGCGTTCGTTTGCGCTGGCGGGTCGCGATCCGGCTCTACGATAACCCCTTCAGTTGCAAGGCTGAGGGCCGGTAGCATCGGGGTTACGGCGTTAAATACAGGCGAGTCAGGATCGCGCGGATGAAGTTTTTCCCCCTTAAATGCGCCGCTTTTGCCGGTATATTGCAATGCGTTCAGTGCCATTAATGGGTCAGTGCCAATAGCTGGCAGGCTGGCAAATTGCGCGATAACCCGGCGGGCTGGATCGGTGCGTTCAATGTGCTCATGACAACTGTTGCATTGGTACTCCAGAAATACCTCGTAACCTTTAGCGGCCAGCGCGCTATTAACAGCGGGCAAAACCTGTTTTTCGCCCAGTTCTTGCCAACTGGGGGACCAAAGGCCCTCCATGCTTTTTTCCATCTGGATCAGATTGCTCAAAACCACCGATGAGCGATACCCGATGTCCCCGGGTTGTTTTTGTAAATCAAACGTTGCAAAGACCCCCAATGCCTCTCCAACATTTCGTGCGAGCGGACCGGTGGATTCGTTATCGCCGACTCCATTCCACTGCACAAAATCATGGTGCGGGGTATCCCATAAATAGGAATAACTGACCGGCGCATTTGGTGAATTGCGATTGGCGGGATCGGATGGCGTGAGGTGTGTAAGGATTCGATTGTAAATACGCCCGAATGCATCCAGTCGGCCGTAGCCATAAGGTATTGATTGATCGCCGCGGCGAGATTCATTGACACGGTTATAAGCGTTAATTTTTTGCGCGGCATTGATCAATTCTGTGCGAAACATTTCTGCCTGTTCAGGGTATTTGCCTTGCAGTACTTTTTTTGCCAGCCGCGCGAATTTTTCCGGCTGCTTCACGCTTGCATCCAGTGCTGTGGCGAGGTCATTCATCATTAAATCCATATCTGCTTGCGCCGCGCCGCCGTCTATCCTGATGGCGGTGCCTTTATAGTTAATTTGGCTGGTATGACAGGCGGCACAGTTGAAGCCGATATATTCCTTGCCCGCATGATTATCTTTTACCCAGCCTACTGGTAGAGCATCAGGATTCAGTGAAGACGCTTTTTGGGGAAGGTAGCGCAGGCGGTCCATATTTTCATCGCTGCGAAATAATTGTTCGCTGCCCGCTACTTCCAGATGCAGGAAAATATTATAGGGAATTAGATTGGAGCCCTGGGTTGCATTGTAAAACCATGAGCTATCGGTAGTGCTCCAATTTTGCTGCGGATAAACCACCCGATTCGCGCTATCGCCAAAGCTGTCCTGTTTGCTGATTTTTGCATCGCGCTCGTTATGAGCTGCAGATATTTGGGAAGGCTGCGAGCATCCGTAAATTCCTGTAAAGGCTATGAGAATAGCAAGGTGTGAGGGATGCATCAGATTAGGTAAAAAAGAGTTACGGTTGCATGAGTTCATATTCATTCCTTTATGACCAAAAGCAAAAAAATTAACGGGCTAATGACTAAATGTTTGCCACACCAAACGAGTAGTCGATAAAACATAAACAATTATTTACAAAGGGTTTTCTGGATAAAAAAACGGCCGAAAAATAAATCAAAAAATACATGCTTTTAAGGAACTATTCAGATTGCCTCAAGCCTTAGTAGCTGACATTAGCAGATCACCTGTAGTACAGCATTAGTGTTGCGCAACAAATGTTTCGGGATTGCACTGCAGAGTGGTATGAACTGGCAAGAAAGTAACACCTGAAGGGTGGCTTCAGGAAATTGAGCGGTATCGGCAGCTTTTGCTTGAACTGTAATAAATAGTGCGTAGACTGCCGCCTCGCCGCATCAGAGGGACTTCTTTCGGACTGGGTGGCGAATAATTAACCAATAGGACAGCGCTTACGCACTCGATGTTTTAGTGTTGAATCCTGAATAAAAACGCAGCGGGAAGTTCTATGTTGTTGACTCCATTGTTTGTGGAAACCTCGTTAAACAATCGATTGGGCCAATTAGTCCAGCTAGGTGTCTATCATCTCCAGCATCAGGGTCGCGACTATGTATTTGTCGCTGCGCCAACCCAGCAAGCATCCAGTTTTGTCGGTAAAAACTCCGAGCCCTTTGCCTTCCAGCTGCGCGAACGCCTTGCATTGGATGCGCGCCGTATGGAGTTGATTGAAGTGCGTGAAACGGCTGAAGCTATCCAATTATTCCGTTGGCGTTTTGAGTGGGTGGGGAACTCACCTTTATCGGCACGTAGCGAAGAAATTACCTCTCCCGGATTACGTGCAACGCTGCTCGCATTGATTAATGTGGAGCAGGAAGCCGCTGTTGCCAACGGCTAGTATCATTTATTCGGGCAAGTCTTCTTTATTGGCAGTGTGCGCTGGCGGTGGACTATCTTTTTTATTCTTGCGCCAGAACCAGTGGTTGGGCACCTGTGTAAATTTATCGAGTTGTTCCTGTTTGTGCTGCGCATCAGTAAACCAGTAGTAATCGTTACTGGTTTTTGGTTTGAACCAACCTTTTACCGGTGCAATAAACTCGATAGCGAGTTTGGGCATACCTAATTTTCGATCTGAATTGAAGCTATGGTTCCAGTGGACCAACAGATCGCGTTTGGCAGTTGCTATGGCCAGTTCTTCAGTGTCCGCCTTAATTAATTTGCAAGTGATAAAACCAATGACGGGTTCGGGGGCATCACTGTAATTTTCAAAAAAGATATTCTCGCCAGAGAGTACAACTTTGTAATACGTCATAAATTTACAATCAATCAATTTCTGCGTCGGTGGTGCCATACAAATGTTCTGGCATCGGCAGTTTTTCAAATAATTTGCTAAAGTGTTGCTGTACGCGGGTAATGTTCATAATGGATGACATACCGCTGGAAAAACCAAACCACACATACAAACCGTTCAGGTTTTTAAACATGGGAGGCAAGTACTTTGGTCCGGCAATTACACCTTCCAGGTAGCGCTCGTACAGCAGTGGTAAATCATCCAGCGTCACCTTGCCCACAAACAACATGGGAATAATTTCTGGAACGCCGGAATTAATCGCACTGCGAATAAAGTTTACATTTTCGACAAAGCCTTTTACGTAAGAAATATCCTTGGTAAATACCGATCCTCCGGTCAGCGTACCGCCGCGGAAAACCCGCTGGGTTACGCGGTAACTGTCATGTTCGGTCACGCCGCGTTCAATAAAATATTTATATACATCGCAAAAATCCGCACCTTGTTCCGCGAGATCCACTGCAACTACCCGATCGCTGATTCGGCGCGCGCGTTGTGGGAACGAGCTGAATGTCAATGTTTCCAGTAACACCGCCATTCCTTCCTGGATCGCAGTAATACGCGGTGAACCAACACTCAACCAGGTTGCCCAGGGTTGTTCGCGGCCGTTCAATGTTGTGCCGATGTGAACCCAACCCTCATGAACTTCCAATACTTGCAAATCCAGTTCGGAAAAAAACGAACGACGATTTACTTTGATGCAGTCGCCACCGGCCGATGCGTCGGACACAATATCATCACTAATTTGTACACGTACTTCACCCGCACCAAAATAATCATTCATCCGTTCGCGCAAGATTTTCACTGCTTCTTCCGCGTTAATGTGATTAGTGTAAGGACGGTTCAAATGTTCGACGGCAGGTAAGGAAAAAATATGGCAAAGTTTTTCGCCCATTTGGCGTAAGCTTTTACGATCACCACGTAAATTGTCGCTTGCAGAGCCGTAAAGCTGTTTACTGAAGTAGCCAAATTGGGCAGTGCCACGATGGCGCAATAATTCAATTACTATCTGGTATTGATCGATAGTAGCCTGCAGGATTTTCCCCAGCGCATCATCTCGCCCCAATTGACGGCGCACATCATTTTTTAATTCTTTTAATAATTGCTGAATATTGTCCGGTTCAAATGCCAGCTTTTGCCGTTGATAAAAATCTTTATCCAGCGCAGGCAATTCTCGACCTTGTTGTTCGCGAAAGCGTTGTTCAATTCCCACGGGCCATTTAATAGCATCGAGAATACGAATAGGTCTTTGCAAAGATACCAGTCGCGTTGAAAGCTGTTTCAATCGTTCCAGGTAAACGGGGTCGGTCATATCAGGGCTGCCACATTTGAGTGCAAAAATGCGCCGGTTGCGCCAGTCGCCTGCTGGCCGCAAATGGAGGCGCGATTATTCTATCGTTAACTGGCGAGTTTGTGGTTAGAATTTGTCGTATCAGTGGTGTTTCTATGTCGTTGAGGCTGGTGGGACTGCGCGCAAATCGCCAGAATAACCACCACTGATATTCACACTGCTTCGAGAACGAGGTCTCTTGATGCCTTTTGTTGCGTTGGAAAAACTGCATTTGCTTTACGATGGGTATCGCCAGGCAATACGGATTGGCGGCAAACCATTTCTGCTGTTACAGGAGGGTGGGCGAGTTAGCCTGATAAGAAACGCTTGCCCCCATGCCGGTGCCCCTTTGACCTATGCGACATACGACAGCGGTTGCCTGCGTTGCCCGATGCACGGTATTGAATTTGAATTGAGCAGCGGTCATTCGCGCAGCGCCGCATGTGCCGATGGTTTACAATTTCTTCCGTTAATATATGAAGGCAATCAGATTGGTGTTGATCTGAACTAATTTATAAAATTTTAAGGATAGTAAATATGCGCTTTATTTTTAAATCATTAGTGGTGATATTGTTGGTTCTGGGCGTTGGCAATTACCTGGTTTACCTTAAGACAGGGCAGTTTCCTATTACCGCAATTCGCGAAAATTATAATGGTGATTGGTTGGCAGCCCTTAAGGAATCTTTCTCTCCTGATGATCTTGTTTCCACCGCGAAAAAAACCGTTGATGATTTGACTAATGATGAAGCGGATAAGCCTGCCCCTACCAAAGTCTATAAATGGACTGATGCTGATGGCGTTGTTCATTATGGTGATCGGCCTGATACAGCAGGGGCGGAACAGGTTGAAGTAAAGATTCAAAATGCTATTTCAGCTGATGAGATTCAATCTAAGCCAGCCAGTTCAAGCGCCTCGCAGACGCCACTTGAAAAAGCCCGTGCGGCAGCTGAATCCATGAAAGTGCGGTCGCAACAACAGGAAGCTAACTAGCTATAGTTGTCATGAAAAAAGTATGGCGCACCGTTAAAGTATTGTTGAAATGGTTGTTGCTGTTACTTCTGTTTTATCAGTTGTGGATTTTTTTTCATGTGTTGACATGGAGGTGGATTAACCCGGGCGAAACCAGCTTCATGGATATTCGCCTGGCAGAATTGCAGGAAAAAAATCCCGGCACGCAATTAAAATACCAGTGGGTGGATTACGCAAATATCTCCAGTCATTTGAAGCGTGCTGTTGTGGCGGCGGAGGATGACCGTTTTATGGACCATTATGGATTTGATCTTCGCGGTATTGAAAAAGCGTTGCAAAAAAACGAGCGTCGTGGCAAATCGGTTGCCGGCGGTTCATCTATTACCCAGCAGCTCGCCAAGAATTTATTTTTATCGCCCTCGCGATCCTACGTGCGCAAAGCTGAAGAAGCCGTTATCGCATTGATGATTGAGTTGTTGTGGGACAAACGCCGCATCCTGGAGGTTTACCTGAATGTGGTGGAATGGGGCAATGGTATATTCGGGGTTGAGGCCGCAGCACATCATTACTACAAGGCACCAGCGGCGCAGATAGGTCCCTCG
This sequence comes from Cellvibrio sp. 79, assembly GCA_003056245.1. Lineage (GTDB taxonomy): Bacteria > Pseudomonadota > Gammaproteobacteria > Pseudomonadales > Cellvibrionaceae > Cellvibrio. The sequence goes on from MVDH01000001.1 coordinate 483,741, forward strand.
GCGGCGGCGCGCATGGCGGTGATGCTGCCTAACCCACGCAAATATGAAAAAGCCATGCCTGCCTGGGTGGTACGACATGCCGCGCGCGTACAGGCGCGTATGCGTTATTCGCGTATTCCTTGATCTTTCTCCGGATTCTTACAATTTGCCTACATCTTTGCCTATGGGGTGCGGTTCTCGCCGCTGGCCTTTTACGATACAATCGCGACCCTTTTGGGATCTCCGATCCTGTAGTTGATGAATTTCTGATCCGGGGTGATAGACGTGCCTATCTATGAGTACCAATGTGAATCCTGCAATCATGCGCTTGAAGCCCTGCAAAAGCTGAGCGATGCGCCTTTGGTCGATTGTCCCGCTTGTGGCAAGGCGAGTTTGAGGAAACAAATTTCAGCGGCCGGTTTTCGTCTGTCAGGCGGCGGTTGGTATGAGACCGATTTCAAATCGGGCAAGAAAAAGAATCTGGCGGGCGAGAGTGGTTCTGGCTCCTCATCTGCATCAAGCGCAACTACTACTCCTTCAAGTTAAGTAGCACTGCAAGCTCATCCATTTACTATCGATAAATAACGGGAAAAACCTATGCGCAGCCAATATTGTGGCGCTTTAAATGCCTCTCATATAAACCAGGAAGTCACCCTCTGTGGATGGGTGGATGGTCGCCGCGATCACGGTGGTGTGATCTTTATTGACCTGCGTGACCGCGAAGGTGTGGTGCAAGTAGTGTTTGATCCGGATGGAAAAGAAAATTTTGCCTTGGCTGATAAAGTACGCGGCGAATATGTGTTGCAAGTGACTGGTAAAGTCCGCGCACGCGCTGCAGCGACGGTTAACCCGAACATGCCTACTGGCGAAATCGAGGTTTATGGTACAGCGTTGACCATTCTCAACGAATCCAAAACCATTCCGTTCCCGTTAGATGGTTACACCAACGTAGGCGAAGAAACGCGTTTAAAATATCGCTTCCTGGATTTGCGTCGTGCTGAAATGCAGAAAAACCTGCGCTTCCGTAGCAAGGTGACCAGTGCGATTCGCAACTATCTGGACCGCAACGGTTTCCTTGATGTTGAAACCCCGATTCTGACTCGCGCAACTCCGGAAGGCGCGCGCGATTACCTGGTGCCGTCTCGTACCCATGACGGTAAATTCTTCGCGTTACCACAATCGCCGCAACTGTTTAAGCAATTGCTGATGGTTGCCGGTTATGACCGTTACTACCAAATCGCAAAATGTTTCCGCGATGAAGACCTGCGTGCAGATCGTCAACCGGAATTTACCCAGATTGATATCGAAACTTCCTTTATGAGCCAAGAGCAAATTATGGAAGTGACTGAAGGTATGTTCCGCGAGCTGTTCAAAGATTTGTTGAATATTGAATTCGCTGAAATCAAACATATGCCTTTCTCTGAAGCGATTGCCAAATACGGTTCGGATAAGCCGGATATGCGTATCCCGCTGCAATTGGTAGATATCAAGGATCTGGTAACTGAAGTTGATTTCAAAGTATTTGCCGGCCCGGCGAATGATCCAAAATCGCGCGTAACTGCGCTCAAAGTTCCTGGTGGCAACGAGAAGTTGACTCGTAAGCAAATTGACGATTACACCAAGTTCGTAAGCATTTACGGTGCAAAAGGTTTGGCGTACATCAAAGTGAACGACAAGTCGGATCTGGAAGAAGGTTTGCAATCACCGATTGTTAAAAACCTGCCGGTGCCGGTACGTGCTGCAATTCTTGAGCGTGTTGGTGCAGAAAATGGTGATTTGATTTTCTTTGGTGCAGACAAACATAAAATCGTTACTGAAGCGTTGGGCGCGCTGCGCTGCAAGCTCGGTGCAGATTTGAGTCTATACACCACCGAGTGGGCACCATTATGGGTTGTTGATTTCCCGATGTTTGAAGATGACGACAAAGGCGGTTGGACGTCAATCCATCATCCATTTACTTCTCCGAGCTGCACGCCTGAGCAACTGGTTGCCAGCCCGGGAGATGCATTATCCCGTGCATACGATCTGGTATTGAACGGTACCGAATTGGGTGGTGGCTCGGTGCGTATTCACTCGCCGGAAATGCAACAGGCCGTATTTCAAATTCTCGGCATCAGCGCTGAGGAACAACGGGAGAAATTCGGGTTCTTATTGGATGCATTGAGTTACGGAGCTCCACCACATGGTGGGTTGGCGTTTGGTTTGGATCGTTTGATTATGTTGATGGTGGGTGCAAGCTCTATTCGTGACGTAATTGCATTTCCAAAAACCCAAAGCGCTGCCTGCGTAATGACCGATGCCCCCGGCACAGTCGATGAACTGCAATTACGCGAGCTGCACATCCGTTTGCGTAATCAGAAGAAAGAGCAGCCGGTGGGGGAATCGCCGGAATATGGAATGTAATTGATTGTTAATTATAAGGAAAAAGGTTGGTAGTAATAATGTCTATTGATAGTACGCTGGATGGCGATGAAATTGATTTAGCCAAACTGATTAAAAATGTATGGCGAGGTAGGTGGATTCTTGTCGCATGGACTGCGACATTAATTCTGTTGATGTTGTGTTATGCATTTTTGAGAACTCCAATCTATAAAATTGAATCAATAATTAGCCCATCTCAATCTGCTAATTTAATTCCAATCCAACCATCGGTTATGAGTATAGCTGAAGTGCATCCAGTGCCTAAATTGGATGAAAGGGTTATTTATAGTTCTGTTCTATTTCAACTGGGATCTATTAGTGTCCTTCGTGATTTTTGGGCGACTTTTTCTTCCAGTGGAGGAGAGAAAAACGAAAATGATTTTCGATCATTTATTGATGACTTGAACATTGTTTCCGTTATCTCGCAAGGCGAGGAGATTGACTCAAGGCGGATCGAAGTTAAATTTTCAAATCCGGAAGCTGGTGAAAAAACTCTTAATGCTTATTTGGAATTTCTTAATAAGCGTATGCAGCAGCAAGCCATTGAAGATATCAACCGTAGTATTAAGGCAAGTGCAACGGCAATTGATAATGCTATTGCCTTGCTTGAAGATGACGCGCAAAAAAAATTATCTTATGAGTTGTTGAAGCTTAAAGAAAATTATGAAATTGCCAAATCTTTAAAAATTACGACTACCCCCTATAAAGATCTGGAGAACATTGCTTTAACCATTCTTGATGGGCGAGACTACTTGCTAGGAACTGATGCGTTATTGTTACAAATTAATATGCTATCAGCGCGGCAAGGAAAGTCTATGAGGGCATACGATAGAAGAATTAATGACCTGTTTTTAGCTCGCAACATTATTGATTCTGATGCTGCAAGGCTCGCGGAATTCAAAGGTTTTGTTCCTATGTTTAGGATTGAAAACAGAGCGGAATCATCTATTGATCCTGTTGGGCCGGAAACACTTCTTTTACTTTTAGGTGGATTAGTTGCTGGTTTATTTTTAGGATGCTTACACATAGCGCTCATAAATCTCATGAAACAAAATGGTGATTGAGTCGTATGGCCGGACATTCCAAATGGGCGAACATGAAACACCGCAAGGCTCGTCAAGATGCCAAGCGGACGAAAGTTTTCACCAAAATTATTCGCGAGTTAACTGTCGCAGCAAAAGGTGGCCCAAATCCAGCAGATAACCCGCGTTTGCGTGCGGCAGTTGAAAAAGCCTATCTTAATAACCTCAAAAAAGATGTTGTCGAGCGTGCGATTGCACGCGGCGCTGGCACCAATGAATCCGATTCTTATGAAGAGCTTACTTACGAAGGCTACGGTGTAAATGGTGTCGCCTTTATCGTTGAATGCATGACTGACAATCGCAACCGTACGGTAGGCGATGTGCGTCATGCGTTTGACAAACGCGGCGGTAACCTCGGCACTAACGGTTCGGTTTCTTATCTATTTACACGCAAAGGTCAAATTGGCTTTGAGTCTGGTTTCAATGAGGATGCATTAATTGAAGCTGCGCTCGAAGCAGGGGCTGATGATGTTGTTGTGAACGAAGATGGTTCAGCTGATGTAATGACTACCTTTGAAGATTTCTTCTCCGTAAAGGATGCAATTACTGCTGCCGGATTTAATTTTGCCGCCGCGGATTTTGTCATGGTGCCTTCAATGACTGTCTCGCTCGATAAAGAGGCCGCCGAAAAAATTATCAATTTAATCGATGCGCTCGAAGATCTTGATGATGTACAAAACGTTTATACCAATGCTGATATTTCTGAAGAAATAATGGAACAGTTGGGTTAATTTGCCTTCATTTATACAAAAAGCCGCCATGTCGCATTGCTGTCGTATACAACACGACTGATTTAGCGAAATCTGGCGGCTTTTCAGTTTAAGCGAGGCGAAAACCATGGATATGAAAATTAATAAAGAAATATTGCGCCGTGAACGCGAATTGCGCGCCTGGACTCAAAGCCACCTGGCCGAAGTTGCTGATTTAAGTATGCGTACTGTGCAACGTATTGAGCGTACTGGTGATGCATCGATGGAATCTGCTAGTGCATTAGCTGCTGCCCTGGATTTGGAGCTTGCAGCGCTGTTGGATGCTCCACTTGTGGCCAGTCGCACCGTTCCCTCCAAATTGCATCGCTATAAATTGTGGAGTGCGATTGGGGTGATTGGTTCTGCATTGGTTGCGTTGGGGTGTTGGTCCACTGCAACTGCAGAACAGGTGATGGTGAGCCTCTCTATTGAGGCGCCTGGAAATGTCTACTCAGATATGATGTTGTTGAATGAGATTGGTAAGGAAAGCGAAGTGAATCTGGATAACCAGTTTCGCATGGTCTTTAGTACTAATCGTCAAGGTGAGCACTTATTTGTTACAGCCAAAATTTATAATTTTGTGGAAAATGAATACCGGTTATTTTCGAACCCTGCGATGCTGGTTGAGGATCAAAAACCTGCTTCCATGCATGTGTCCTTTCCTGATGGGCAGCGTATAAACTTGCAGCTTGTGGCAGATTTTTAAGAGCAATAGACCAATGGCTGCAAACTATGGACGAAGGTGGTTTGTTTGCCTTTAAAATCTTACTTGCGTCCCCTCCAATCCCATGCAACACTGCGTCAGAACTACTGTATAAAGATACAACTTATGGCGCTTATTCTCGGCATCGACCCCGGCTCCCGTAAAACTGGCTTTGGCATTATCAATGTCATTGGCAGTAAATCGGAATATGTCACCAGCGGCGTAATTCGAATGAAAGATACCGACGAATTACCCGCGCGCCTGAAGGTTATTTTTGATTCTCTTACCCAAATCATCGAGCAATATTGCCCGCAGGAAATGGCGATTGAACAAGTGTTTATGGCTAAGAACGCGGCCTCTGCCTTAAAGCTAGGGCAGGCGCGTGGTGCGGCAATTGTGGCGGCGACGGCGCAAAATGTTCCGGTATCAGAATACGAAGCGCGTAAAGTAAAGCAATCGGTTGTGGGGAATGGCGCTGCTGATAAATTGCAGGTGCAGCATATGGTGAAAACATTGTTGCGCCTTCCTGCGTCCCCACAAGAAGATGCCGCAGATGCCTTGGCGGTAGCACTTTGCCACGCCAATACGCGCGATCATTTAATTCGCATGGCGGGTTCATCCAGTTTTCGCCGTGGGCGAATTGTTTAATTGTTTCTGGCATTCTTTTTAAATCGAACGCAATGATGGTGGCTTGTCATCAATATCCAGACGATGACTTGCGCAGCTATTGGCGATCAAAAGTGATTCCAGCCGATAAATGGCATGGAGTTTGGCCGGATTAATTCCCAGCCAATGGCGCAAATCATCCAGCTTGCAGCGGGAATATTTTTCAAAAGGAAAGCTATGCAAGTTGCGCATCGAAACGATGTGACCGAAGTTGAATCCCAAATCAAATGCAATTAAATCCTGATGGTTGAATTTATAGGGTGTGGGATAAATATGGGTGATAATCCAGCGAAAAAAATGAATTTGCCATGTGTGAATATTGTTGCTGTTTCCCATGGTAAAACCAATCACAAACGCCTCATCCTGATTGCGCAAACCACGCCCGAGTAAAACATGCAGTGCGTCGTGGCGAGCTAAATTAATTGCCCCCGGGAAGGCAATGGGACTGGCCGGGTTTTCAAATAATTTCACCAGCCAGGGAATATCGTTTGAATCTGCCGCTGGCAATGTGGCAATTATATCTTGCAATATTGAATCCCCGTTGTGCAGGCCCGGGTTCCATTCGTACCATTTAATATCAACATAGCTATTCATAAATCCCTCACTCAGTGTTGGGTGCTGAGGGCTTTTGTGTTAGCAACTGGATATTGCCACCGACGGCTGCCAGATAATTGCTGACGGTTTTCTCCCGCACAAAACGTAGCAGATAATGAGGTCCGCCCGCTTTGGGACCGGTGCCAGAAAGACCACAACCACCAAAAGGCTGCACTCCTACCACCGCGCCAACCATATTGCGATTGATATACACATTGCCCACATTTATTTCACGAGCAATTTTCTGGCCGATTGTTTCGTTGCGTGTGTGAATTCCCAACGTAAGCCCAAAGCCGGTGCGATTAATGCTAGCAATAACGTGCTCAAGATCCTGGATACGAAAGCGAATTAAATGGCAGACTGGTCCGAAATGTTCTTCCTGCAATTCATCAATGCTATGAATTTCGAGCAACGTTGGTGCAACAAAACTTCCATGCTCCAATCCTGTAGGTAAAGGTGTTTGTGCAATTAATTGGCCTCCAGCTTTCGCTTCATTAATATGCGTGATAAGTTTTTGTTGTTCCTGTTTGTCGATCACTGGACCAATATCTGTGCGGGTTTCGCGTGGATCACCTATTGTCAGGCAAGCCATTGCGCCTTTGAGTAACTCAATTACTTCATTCGCAATTTCTTCCTGTACAAACAAAACACGTAGCGCCGAACAACGCTGGCCAGCGCTGCCAAATGCAGAGCGAATAACATCTTTTACCAATTGTTCCGGTAAGCAGGTTGAATCTGCAATTAATGAATTCTGCCCACCAGTTTCCGCAATCAGGCTGGCAATACTGGAATTGCGCGCTGCCAACGCACGGTTAATGGTCCACGCACTGTGCGTTGAGCCAGTAAACGCAATGCCCTCAATTCGTGCATCGCCGGTTAATAATGGACTTAGTTCGCCGCTGGAGCCGGGTAAAAAATATAACGCTGCAGGCGGGATTCCAGCAGTAAGCATCAACTCAATGGCACGAAAGGCTATTAAACATGTTTGTCGTGCGGGTTTGGCTAATATTGTATTTCCCGCGACCAATGCAGCAATTATTTGGCCTGTAAAAATTGCTAACGGAAAATTCCACGGCGAGATACAAACAAAAATACCTCGCCCCTCTAACGACATTTGATTCTGTTCACCCGTTGGGCCTGTCAAGGGGAGTGGATTGGCGAGTTGTTCCCGTGCTTGTTGCGCATAATAATGGCAAAAATCTACGGCCTCTCGTACTTCATCAATAGCATCGCTTAATGTTTTGCCTGCCTCGCGTATTAATAATGCGATAAGCTCTGCTCGATGCTCTTCAAACAAATCACCGGTTTTATCCATCAATGCTGCTTTTTCCTTTACCGGATATTGCCGCCAGCAAAATGAATAGTCCGAAGCTTGATTTAGTGCAGCTTTTGCGGTTTTAGTATCTGCTTGCAGGCAATGCCCGACCTGTTCGTTGTTGTTTGCAGGATTAACAATATTGATTGCTGAATTTGTTTTCAAATAATGACCGCCAATAATCGGGCAGGCACTCCATTGATGTGTCAGCCACGGTTTGATTGCTTCCATTAATTGTTTGCGCTGCCTGGTAATTTGCATATTAAATCCGTGGGAATTTGGACGGGATTTTTCCGGATCTGCGTGAAAAAATAATTCGGCAGGTAGTGGTAAGCGTTGTAAACATTCTTCTGTTTTTGTTAGCGGATGCCTGGCCAGATTTTCCAGTGAAAAATCTTTGCGATTAAGTTGATTGATAAAAGAATTGTTTGCTCCGTTCTCCAATAAACGTCGCACCAGATAAGGCAGTAATTCCGCGTATTGACCTACGGGTGAATAAATCCTGCAATGGATTTGTGGGTGTTCTGCCAATAGTTGACGATAAAGCGATTCGCCCATGCCCTGTAATCGCTGAAATTCTATCGGCTTGCCTTTTGCCATAACGATCAGGCTGCACATTGTTGCCGCGTTGTGTGTAGCAAATTGTGGATTTAAATGGTGGCTTTGTAACAAGAATTTTGCGCAGGCCAGATAAGAAATATCAGTAGCTTTTTTTGCAGTAAATACCGGATAACCATCAAGGCCTGCACGTTGAGCCCATTGGATTTCACTGTCCCAATATGCGCCTTTGACCAAACGAACACTGATTTTTATTTTTAGCTCATCGGCGAGTTGATCGAGAAACCCCAATACAGGCAATGCGCGTTTTGAGTAAGCTTGTACTGCCAAACCAAATCCATTCCAACCCTGTAGTGCCGGGTGTTGTAAACAAGCGGTGATTAATTCGAGCGAAAGCTTCAGTCGTTCTGATTCTTCCGCATCAATTGTCAATGGGATATTTCCCAAGCGTGCATGTTGCGCCAGACGCACTAAAATTCCAGGGTTGATGTCAGTTCCAATTAAATCATCGAAGACCTGTGTGTACTGCACTGCTTCATAGCGTGGATGCAGCGCGCTTAATTTGATTGATAAACTGTAACGCTCTTTGTGCTCGGTTCTTGCAAGTTGTGCAAGTGCAGAGAAGTAATTATGTTGATACTGTTGCGCGACCGAATGAGTAATTGCCGCTTCCCCCAATAGATCAAATGAGTAGTGCCAGCGTAACTCCGGTGTTCTGTGATTAATGTTTTGGGCGCGTTTCAGTGCTGCTTGCATATCGTTGGCGAAAACAAATGTATCGGCCAGCCAAAGCAGGACTTTTTCCAGCGCGGCGTGGATGACTGGCTCACCCAGACGACGCATCAGGTTTTGCAAAATACTCGCGCTATCGACGGGTTCCAATATTTGCTCGCCCCATACCAGAGCCCAGGTTGCAGCGTTAATCATCCAGGATTGTTGTTTATTCAAGCGATCTTGCCAGTTGGTGGAAGAGAGTTTGTCGGCAATAAATGCGCGTGCTGAGGTTTTATCGGGAATGCGTACTAATGCTTCGGCCAAACACATCAGCACTACTCCCTCCCGAGTATTCAATCCATAAGCCTGCAGAAACTCTTGCGGCCAGTTGTGCTGCTCGACGGGAGCTTTTTTCCAGCGGGTTAAGAAGGCAAGCGTTTGTTGATAGGTGTAATGAGTTTGCTGCTCATCTTGATCTAGCCAATTGATCAATTCGATAAGGTAAGTTGCCTCATCGATCAAATAGCAATCGCCAATTGCACGACGCCAGTCATCGAGCGAATGAACTTTGGAAAAGTGGCGAGAAGAAAGCATAGGTTTACCACCTCTGGGTTTTTCTCGTAGATCTGAAGCAAGTATGGCACCAGAGCTGGAATATTTCCGTATCAGCAGCTGGTATGGATGACTCTTGTGTCTAAACTCCTTTACAATGCCCAACAAAATACTGGCTATAAAAACAGTTCACCTTTGAAAGGCCGCATCGGCCATGATGGAAAGCTAATGCTATGATCGGACGTTTGTGCGGTGTTCTTCTTGAAAAGCAACCACCTTATCTATTACTGGATGTAAACGGTGTGGGATATGAAGTACAAGCACCCATGACCACTTTTTATCGCTTGCCGTCCCTTGGGCAAGAAGTCACCCTGCATACGCACCTGTCGATAACTGAAAATTTGCATCAATTATTTGGCTTTAGTGAGCAGCGTGATCGTTCCTTGTTCCGCACCTTAATCAAAGTAAATGGTGTCGGGCCCAAACTGGCAATTGCGATCTTGTCTGGAATGGAAGCTGATGATATCGCCCGTTGCGTACGCGATGACAATATCAATGCGTTGACTAAAGTCCCCGGCATCGGCAAAAAAACTGCCGAGCGTTTGGTCATTGAGCTGCGCGATCGCCTGAAAAACTGGGATATGCCACAGGGCGATATGCTGGCTCACAGTGAAATCCAGAGTATTGCGACAGATAACGATGTATTTGCGGAAGCGGAAAGTGCGCTAATCGCATTGGGTTACAAACCGGTAGAAGCGGCAAAAATGATTTCACTCGCTAGCAAACAAAAACCGGATGCGAAAAGTGAAGAGTTGATTCGTATCGCCCTGCGCAGTATTGCAGGCTAGTTTTTGTCCATAGAATGAACGTCACAGGGCTCATGTTTATAGGATTAAAGCCATCATGATTGAAACTGATCGCCTGATTGCTCCCACTGCAAAAGAGCGCGAGGATCATCTCGACCGTACTGTACGCCCGAAATATCTCGCTGATTATGTCGGTCAGCCGGCGGTGCGCGAGCAGATGGAAATTTTTATTGGTGCCGCAAAAAAACGCAATGAAGCCCTGGACCACACATTAGTATTTGGTCCCCCAGGTTTGGGCAAGACGACATTGGCAAACATTATTGCTAATGAAATGAATGTTTCACTTAAAAGTACTTCTGGTCCGGTACTGGAAAAGGCGGGCGATCTTGCGGCGCTGCTCACCAACCTTGAGCCGGGTGATGTTTTGTTTATCGATGAGATTCATCGTTTGAGCCCAGTGGTTGAAGAAATCCTTTATCCGGCGATGGAGGATTTCCAGTTGGATATCATGATTGGTGAGGGGCCGGCAGCTCGCTCCATTAAATTGGATTTACCGCAATTTACCCTTGTCGGCGCGACGACGCGCGCAGGTTTACTTACATCACCTTTGCGTGATCGTTTTGGTATTGTTCAGCGTCTGGAGTTTTATAATGTCGCCGATCTCACCCATATTGTCGCGCGCTCAGCGGCTTTGCTCGGGGTGAAAATGGATTATGACGGCGCTGGTGAGGTAGCCAAGCGCTCGCGCGGTACACCGCGTATTGCCAACCGCTTGCTGCGTCGTGTTCGCGATTACGCAGAAATGAAAGGCGATGGTACGGTTACAGCAAAAATGGCAGATAGTGCGCTGAATATGCTGAATGTCGATGAGCGTGGCTTCGATCATATGGATCGTCGGTTGTTAATGGCAATGTTGCATAACTTCGATGGTGGTCCTGTGGGTGTGGAGAGTTTGGCAGCAGCAATTAGTGAAGATCGTGGAACTATCGAGGATGTTATAGAGCCATATCTCATACAGCAGGGTTTTATGGCACGCACACCGCGTGGCCGAATTTTAACCAATAATGCATATTTGTATTTTGGAGTCCCTGTTCCTAAACGATTGCAAGACTCTACTGAATGAATGATTAAGGAATTGTTGGATTTATGCAGCCATTTAGCATCCCGATAAGGGTGTATATCGAAGACACAGATGCTGGTGGCATTGTGTACTACGTGAATTATCTCAAGTTCATGGAGCGCAGTCGTACAGAATTCTTGCGCAGTTTCGGCTATGATAAGCCCGCGATTTTGGATGGTGGTTTATTGTTGGTTGTACATTCAGCACAAATTAATTACCGTCGTCCCGCTCGTTTGGATAATTTGCTTGGCGTAAGTGCGCAAATTAGTAAACTGGCGCGAACCTATGTCGAGTTTCAGCAGCAGGTGCTGCATGGCGAAGAATTATTGTGCGAGGGGCTAATTCGTATCGCCTGTGTCGATTCCGAATCTATGAAGCCCAACGCTATTCCTGCCAGTATGTACCAGCAATTGGATCAATCGTTTCGTCTTCATACTATTAAGAGTTAATCAAGCTTATGCCTGCAACAGAGAACAATCTGTCTATTGCACATCTCATCTTGAATGCCAGTTTTCTGGTACAGGTGGTGATGTTCATTCTGGTTTTGGCCTCAGTGATTTCCTGGGCAATGATTTTTCAGCGCGAACGTTACCAGCGCAAAGCCTCGGGAGCTTTCAGTTATTTCGAAAAACAATTCTGGTCGGGAATTGACCTGAACCAATTGTATCGCCAAGGCAATGGACGCAATGAAATGGTGGAAGGAATTGAAAGTATTTTCCGTGCAGGATTCAAAGAGTTTACCCGGTTACGCCAGACCGCCGGTGCCGATTCTGATGCGGTGATGGAAGGCTCTCAGCGTGCCATGCGTGTTGCACTTGCTCGTGAACAAGAAAAGCTAGAGGAGAATCTACCTTTCCTGGCCAGCGTTGCATCTGTAAGTCCTTATATCGGTTTGTTCGGAACTGTATGGGGCATTATGGTGTCGTTCCTTAATATTGCTAATGCGGGGCAGCCAAGTCTTGCTACTGTAGCACCTGGTATTGCAGAAGCATTGATTGCAACCGCTATGGGGCTGTTCGCAGCAATTCCAGCTGTACTGGCTTACAACAAGTTTTCAGCGCGTGCAGAAAATTTGTTAAGTAACTACCAAACTTTTGCGGAAGAATTTTCTGCCATTTTGCACCGTCAGGTTCACAGCAAGTAACGCTGTTTTACAGTGATTTAAAAAAACAGGTTAATAGCTATGTCTGGATTTGGTCCACCCGTTAAAAAGAAACTCAAAGCTGAGATCAATGTTGTTCCATTGATTGACGTGATGTTGGTATTGCTGATTGTCTTTATGATTGCGGCTCCAATGATGACCCAGGGCATCAAGGTGGAGCTACCAAAGGCAGCTTCTGATCCGGTAGAAAGTAAAGACGAAGAACCGATTACCGTATCCATAAAAGCTGATGGTTCTTACTATATCGATTTGGCGGGTGATCCTGAAGCACCGCGCCCACTCGCAGAAATTAAATCGATTGTAAGTAAAGTATTAAAAGAAAAACCCAATACCCCAGTCTTCGTGCAAGGGGATAAAAAAGTTGATTATGGTGCGGTAGTAAATTTAATGGGTGAACTTAAACAAGCTGGGGCGCCTTCGGTTGGCTTGATTACGGAGCCATCGCGCTAACCTTTATGAAGCTTGAAAAATCTTTATCGCTCCCCGTTTTTCTCAGTGTGTTTTTTCATGCGCTGTTACTGGTGTTGTTTCTGGGTAATTGGAATTTCTTTAAAAAAGAAGAAGAACCTTATAAGCCTCACTATGTCACAGCTACATTGGTAGATTTAAAGCCTAAAGCAAAAGTTCAACCGCAACAGACGAAAGAGCAGGTATTGGATTCAAAACCGTATGAGGATTTGAAAAACAATAAGAAGCAGGATGAGCAGCGTCGAATGGAAGCTGAAGCTCTGGTTCAAAAACAGCGGGAGCAAGAAGCAAAAGAGGCTGCTGTTGCAGAAGAGCAGAAACAACAAAAAATTAAAGAAGAGCAGGCAAAAATAGCCAAAGCCAAAGCGGAAAAAGAAGCAGCTGAGAAAAAGCGTAAAGCTGAGGAAGAGGCACGTAAAGCTGAAGCAGCTAAAAAAACCAAGCGTGAACAAGAGGCTCAGGAAGAGCAGCGCAGAATTCAAGCTGCCCAGCAAAAAGAAGCGAAGCATATTAGTGATACTAATGATGACGCGAATACCAAAAGTTACGAAGAAATGTTAATTGAGCGTGTTGAGCAAAATTGGAGTCGACCTCCATCGGCGCGGCGCGGCATGGAAGTGACTTTGGAAGTTAACATGCTGCCAACGGGTGTAGTAACTGGATTGCGTATTATTAAAAGTAGTGGTGACGCTGCATTTGATCGTGCTGCCGAGCAGGCGGTAAGGCGTGTAGACCGCTTTACGGAAGCTATGCAGATACCGCCCGATATTTTTGAGAAGTATTTTCGTGTATTTAGATTTACATTCAGCCCAGAGGACTTAAGGTCGTGAAGCGATATTTACTGTTGTGTTTAATTTTTGTAGCGGGTGTTGCCCATGCACAATTAAATCTGAAGGTAACCAAAGGTGTGGATAATCCCACTAAAATTGCAGTGGTCCCATTTACATGGGCTGGTGGTCGTTTACCTGAGGATTTGGGAAAAATTGTTGGAAATGATTTGGAATTTTCCGGTCAGTTTGAAGCAATTGCCGCAGATCGCATGTTGTCATTTCCACGTTCGGAAACTGAGGTGCATTATCGCGATTGGAAAGCCTTGGGATCAGAATATTTATTAATTGGCTCAATTACCCAGCAGGCTGATCGTTACTACGCCAGCTATGAGCTCTTTGATGTTGTCCAGCAAAAACGTGTTTTTGCCAAGCTCACAGTAGATGGTACTGAAGCTCAACTACGCGATATGGCTCATCATATTAGCGATAAAGTTTATGAAACTATCACGGGTATTCGTGGTATTTTTTCTACTAAGTTAATTTATGTTGAGGCTTTCACTCGCCCGCAAAAATATCGGTTGATGCTATCGGATATTGATGGTTTCCGTCCGCGTATGCTGCTTGAAACAAGATTCCCTTTATTGTCTCCTGTTTGGTCGCCGAACGGGCAGCGAGTCGCTTACGTATCGTTTGAAGTTGATAATAAACCGTCAATTTATGTTCAAGATATTGCTACTGGTCGTCGTCAACAAATGACCAATTTCCGCGGTCTAAATGGCGCACCTGCCTGGTCGCCTGATGGTCAAAAATTGGCCATGGCGTTATCGAAGGATGGCAATCCGGAAATTTATGTTATGAATGTTTTGACGCGACAGTTGACTCGAATTACTAATCATTTTGCAATCGATCATGAACCAACATGGTCAGCTGATGGTGCATCAATTTTCTTCACTTCAGATAGAGGCGGCAAACCGCAAATATACGAAGTTAATGTAGCTTCTATGCAACAAGAGCGCGTAACATTTGATGGTGATTACAATGCGCGTCCACGAGTATCTCCTGACGGCAAAAGTCTCGTGATGTTGAATAAGCGTCCAGGGACTAGCTATCATATTGCTGCACAGGATATAAAATCTGGTAATTTGCGTATTTTGTCCGAGACAAATCTGGATGAATCGCCTACTATAGCGCCCAATGGCGCTATGCTAATGTATGCGACTCGTTCTGGTGGTAAAGGAGTGTTGGCGGCCGTGTCCCTTGATGCGCGTGTCAAAATCCTCCAGCCTCCAAAACAAGGTGATGTGCGGGAACCCGCATGGTCGCCATTTTTTAAGTAAATCCCCGTTCAAACTAGATCAAAACTTCATTGGAGTTACACACACATGATCACCAAGGCACTTAAGCAAGGTCTCACTCTGGCTGTTGTTATGTCTTTCCTGGTTGGCTGCTCTAATAGCGATACCAAACCAGTTGAGCCTACCACTACTGGTACTGCAACTACAGCTGCTCCTACTGAAACAGCTGCTCCTCTGTCAAGCGTTGTTTACTTTGACTTCGATCAATACTCTTTGACTGCTGAGAGTCGTGCTGTTTTGTTGGCTCACGCTGACAAATTGAAAGGTGCTTCAGTAGCTGTTCGTTTGGAAGGTCACGCTGATGAGCGCGGTTCACGCGAGTACAACTTGGCTCTGGGCGAGAAGCGTGCTAATGCAGTTCGCGATTTCCTGGTAACTCAAGGTGTTAATGGTTCTTCTTTGGAAGTTGTAAGCTTCGGTGAAGAGCAACCAGCTGCTACCGGTAGCGATGAAGCTTCTTGGGCTCAAAACCGTCGTGTAGAAGTTAAGTACTAAGAGTCTAAACCCGTATGCTGAAAAATCTGATTGCTGCGGCAATTATCATTGCAGCTCCAGTGTTACAGGCGCAAGTACGGGTTGTTGAGTCTTCACCTCAGGGCTTAGGCTCTGGGGTGGCTCAGCCCGGATTACCTGCATCCGCTGAGTCTGATGTTTACTCCCAAATTCGCGCATTGCAAGAAGAAGTGGCAATTTTGCGCGGTCTTCTAGAAGAGCAAAATCACCAGTTAAAGCAATTAAAGCAATTGCAACTGGATAATTACATGGATCTAGATCGTCGTATATCTGGTGGTGCCTCTGCAGCAGCAACCGGTCATGATGAGCTATCCAAACCTATTAAGTCTTCTGCTTCCGAGTCGAATCTAGCTCTTCCTGATACAGCTAGTGAGGCTGACCTTTATAAGGCGGCATACGATTTACTGAATCAAAAAGATTTTGATGGTGCAGTTGCAGCTTTTAAAGACCATTTAAACCGCTTTCCCAGTGGTAACTTTGCCAGTAATAGCCATTATTGGTTGGGTAAAGTTGCAATGCTGAAAAAAGATTACACGCAAGCCAGAACCTGGTTTACTGAATTAATTTCGAATTTCCCAAACGCACCAAAAGTGCCAGATGCGCAGCTTGATTTGGGGAAAGTTTATTTTTTGACCGGTGAAAAAGCGAAAGCCAAGTCGTTGTTAACAGAAGTGGCTACTGGCGGTAGTGATGCAGCTCGATTAGCTCAGAAGTTTTTAACTGATAATTTTTGAATATCAAAAAGAAAGGGGCTTTATTATAAAGCCCCATAGCGAATCCGTAATTGGATAGCAGCTATCTCCTTTTAGCTCAAGCATCCTGCTGAAACCCGATAATTTCCCTCTAAGTCCTTTTTAGCAAAAGCTCCTGCGATGTTTCCTTATCGTCAATCTGGTCTCATTCCCTAAGCGCACCCTTAAATCTACTCCCTGACACGATATGCATCCTGCTTTTTGCCTTCCTTGTCGATTACTATAACTCCTGTATTTTTCTTAAATGCTCCTGCGCCGGTTTGCAAATTAATTTTCCTTTTAATTTCCGTTAAGTTTCCTTACTGAGTACTATTTCCTTCAGCACCGTATTCGCTCCTTGATGTGATCATTATCAATAAAAGAGGAGGAAGGAGATAGTCGCTAATTTCGCTTTCGCTTGTAGGAGATTGACTATATTCAGCTGTCGCTCAGTCATTTTTGTTAGGCTACTCATATTGAAAAAAGTGCTATTAGTTTGGTTTTTAAAGTAATGCCTAATCCAGTAGACTGCCTTTGCATTTGTGTTAATACGAGGTTGAATATAATGCGTTTGCTTCCCTCTGCTCTAACCAGCTCATTCATGGTTGTTTTGTTTCTTATCAATATCGCGATAACTGCTCAAGCCAGCATGGCTGGAGAGCAAAGTGGTGAGTCTTATCATCTGGATTATCAGGTTGAATTGCTGCCGGAAAAAGGCGGGGCAGCTGTTCTGGTATCAATTGATAATGGTGAGTTACTGCGAAAAATGCGATTTGATAATTCGTCTGGCATTTATACAGATATCCACGCGAATGGAAAATTAACAATTAAAGGCAAGCAGGTTTTTTGGGAGTTGCCTACAAAGGATGCCAGGTTGAGTTATTTTGTAAAACTGAATCATGAGAGGTCCCCCGGAAAGTTTGATGCGCGAATGACCAATGAGTGGGCCTTATTTCGCGGCGATGATTTGATTCCTCCGGTGGAAACCTTTGAGCTACCTGGAGCTCGTGCTATAGCTCAATTGGAGTTTAAGTTACCGGCGTTCTGGCGCAGTGTTGAAACGGGTTGGCCGCGTAAAAAGGATAATGTTTTTACAATTGATAATCCTGATAGGTTATTTGATCGTCCGACTGGTTGGATGATTGCGGGGAAAATTGGCACACGCAGAGCGACAGTAAAGAAAACTGCAATTGCAATCAGTGCGCCAGCAGGCCAAGGGCTACGTCGTATGGATGCTCTCACTTTTTTTAATTTTGTATGGCCTGAATTACATAAGGCGTTTGAGAAGACACCCCAAAAGTTGCTAGTTGTTGGCGCTGGAGACCCAATGTGGCGCGGCGGACTTTCTGCTTCAAACTCCCTATTTTTACACTCGGACCGCCCATTGGTAAGTGAAAATGGAACCAGCCCTTTGTTGCATGAGTTGACGCATATGGTGACGCGCATCAGCGGTAAAGTTACTGACACAGCAAACGATGATTGGATTGCGGAAGGCCTCGCTGAATTTTATTCTTTTGAGTTGCTGTACCGCGCAGACGGGATGACCAAAGCGCGCCGCACAAAAATTATTAGCGCTCTTTCCAAATGGGGAAATGGAGTAGAGCATTTACGGAAAACCAAATCGACTGGGCCTGTCACCGCGCGCGCAGTGGTTTTATTAGATGACTTGGATAAAGAAATTCGCAAGCGCAGTAACAATAAATTTGATATTGATGATGTGACTCGAGAGTTAATGAGACATCGTAAAGTTTCTCTTGAGGATTTAACGCAGGCCACACAAAAACTGATTGGGCCCAAAGTTGAAACATTAAATTCACCGCTATTAAAATAAAACGCAGAAAACAAAAAGCCTCGACGTTTGCAGAAAACTCCGGGGCTTTTTATTTGTTAATTGTTTTTACAAACTGCGAGCAACAACAATCCCGCCCCACAATAAATTACGATCACCTGCACCTTTTTTAATTTCCGAGCTATGACCACGTAATACATAGCTAACTCTATATCCGTGTTTAAATGCAAAGGTATAACCTGCCCAAGCTTCGACCAGCACTGGATTCAATTCGCCGTGATCGTAAGTCACCGGGCTAGCGCGAAATTGCCCTTGTACAAGCGCGTTATAAGCTCTTGCTTTGAGTGCGATGCCAGCCCAGAAATAACGTTCATTAACGGGTTTTGCATTGCTTGAGTAAGATGACTTTTCTCCATAACTCGCTAGCTCCGGATTGAATGATGACCAGGGGCTGTGAATTCTGCCGCTGCGAAAACTTAAGCTCCAACTTGCTTCTGTTAAATATCCCACGGATGCTTGGACCGTACTTTTCACTTCAGTGTTGTCTGATGTGTTATCTAAGTACTTTTGGCGAGCTAATACATAGCGCCCAGTCAGCTCGCCACCTTCGCTAATTTGATTATCCCAACCTTGAGGTTTTTCGCTACTAGTGACTTCATGCACAAGATCTTGTAGTCCACCAACCAATCCGAGCCCGAGAGCCCCTATCGTTAAGGTGCTTTTCCAGGCGATGTTATCTACTAGATCAATTTGTTCGCGAGAGCTGGATAAGTAAATCAGGCTAGCGTAAGGGCGATCATTGGGATTGGCCCGGTAAATACTGATATCTTCAGGTGTAAAACCGAATGCGCCAATTTCGCGGCTAAAAGTTTCCTGCAAGCCTAATGACTTGTGCTCGTTGCCAAGCCATTTATCCAGACCAATTAAAGGCTTGTTCAAGGATATGAACGCTGTGCGTGCATCATCCCCGGTTTGGGTGAAGTTGATACCGTAGGTGTAATCCTGATCGCGACCGCCGGGAACTAACACATCATTGTCAAAAGCCAATGCCCAGCTTTTTATTGCTCTTGGATTGCGATTATCAAAATGTAGTGCCGGGCGTTTTTCTTCCTCAATCAAGCTGGCCAATTGCGTCCATTCCGGTTCTGACCTTGCGAGGTAAGGGATGTCTGCCGCAGCTGTAAATGAGCTAAGAGCTAACCCCAATGCAATCAGATGTTGTAGGCCTAAAAGACCGCCCCAATGTTTTAACGTGTTCATGATGGTAACTCCTTCTTTGTGGTTACCTTGATGTTTTAAATGGCATCCTAGATATTTAAGCGACCAGTCGTCTTGTTTTTATTGCAAAAATAGGGCAGAACATATCCCTTCGCAGAATTTTTCATTTTTGCCAAAAACAAATAATTGACCAGTCGTCTTATTTTTGTCTGGAAAAAAATGTCCAAAAGGACATTTTTCAGATGCGGTAAATCAAGCCTGAGGCTTGGTAAACAATTCCGGTAGTACAGTTAAAAAAGCATTTAACGGCTCGCGGCATTTGGAAGCCTTCATCCGCATCAGTGTGCCTTCCCATGCATTGAATAGAAATTCAGCCAATATGGGCGATGGTAAATGGCTTTTCAGGCCATCTTTTAGTCGCGCTTCTTCCAAAACATCCTCAATGGCTTGGGTGCTATTACGTAGCATTTGTCGAACTTTGATGCGAATTGCTTCGCTGGATTCTGACATCTCCTGGCACATATTCCCGATAAAACAACCACCATTAAGGTTATCCTCACAACCGCCAATATTTTCCACGAAAAAACGAGTAAGGCGTTCTTGAGGGCAAATACTGCGATCATTAAGCAAGTGACGATTCTGCTCCATGCGCTCTTCAGTTACTTTCTCCAGCGCTTCAATCGCAAAGTCTTCTTTGCTTTTGAAGTAAGTATAGAAAGAGCCTTTCGGCACATTCGCAGCATTGACTATGTCCTGGATGCTGGTGCCGTTATAGCCACGAGTGGCCATTACTTTCAGGCCGGCATCAAGGAGATAATCTTTTTTCAGTTCACGTTTGCTCATGGTTTAAATATATGACCAGTCGTCTGTATTTTCAAGCGATGATTTAGTTTAAGTTGTTATAGGGGCGAGTGTTTTAGTTATGGATCGCACAAGCAAACGTCTCTTTTTTGTTAGTTTCACGATAAAAGAGTCCTAATGAGACTCTTTTATGTGTTTGATTAACCGTGCCTTAAGTGCCGGGGGCAGGTTTCTAATAGTCAAAACATCCTGATCGGCATCATATTCAATTTCGCGCCCAAGGCAATCGGATGCGAAGCTCATACTTAAATTGTCATTGCGCCCACTGATACGGACATAGCTGCGAATTTGCCCCGCATGCGGGATAAACTCCGGTTTAATGTCCGGCTTGCTGGTTTCCACATAACGTGCAAAACGTTCTGGCTCGTAGCTTTTTACTTCTTCAGCGAGGTTTTGTGACAAATCGGCGATAGTCACTGCCTTACCCGCTTTATTTTGCTCCAGGCAATAATTCACCACCTTACTGCGCGTGATTTTAGCGGTAGCCTCATCCAGTGTCTGGCTAAAATCATCAACTACTTTCAGGAACTCCGCGGTTTCCTGTTTGATGTCTTGCTTGTCGGTAAAGGCGATAAATTGGGTGAATGCCTCCGAGATGTCTTTATCACTGCGCGAGCGGATTAAGGTAAGGTAAGTCGTTGAGTTCGCATCCACCCAGTCCTGCAACTGGATTTTAGCGGCAAGGTTGAAGCCACTGGTATCCAGATGGAGCGAGTCATCCATCGCCAGATCACCATCCAGATACAAGCCGCTCAAATGTTCGATCAAGTACACATGTAACATATCGCCAACTTCCAGTTTTTCTTCTACAAAAAACACATAAGCATCCAACAGGGATTCAGCGCTTTCCAATGATTGCTGGAATTGCTGCATCGCCTTATGGGTAAAGCTCAGAAAGCTCAGGCGATCTTCGCGCGAATCCTTTAACCATGCCGGCAACGGAAACTCGCCAATTTCATCGGAAAAGCGTCCATAGCTTTTGCCACCTTTGCGAATAAATTGTGTTTTTAACTCGTAGGCCAATTCTTCCAGCTTGCCATTAGTGGCAAACATTTCGCTGCGCAATTGCAATTCAAAGGCGCTGCCAGGTGAGTGGCGATAAATTCGATGAGCAACAATTGCGGAAATGGCCATAGGGAATCGCTTAACTATCTATTAATGGATCTGGATTAATGGGATGAACTGGAAAAGGCCGCTATTATAGGCGTCACATCGAATTTGCACAGACTTGATTCCGGATCCCATATGACTATTCAACGTTTAAACCCCACGCCGCGCTGGTCAGACGCCACCATATTCAACAACATCGCCCATTTTGTAGAGGTTCCCAATAACACTGATTGCTCAATGGATGATCAGATTGCACAGATACTGGCGCAAGCAGAAATTACCCTGGCGGAAATTAATAGCGATAAATCCCGCTTGCTATCAGCCACTATTTACATCACCGATAAAGCTAACGTACCGGCATTAAACACCGCATGGCAAGCGTGGTTACCCGCAGGCGCTGCACCATCCCGCGCCTGTGTGAAAGTAGAATTGCTGGATCCGGCAATGCTGGTGGAAATTGCATTTGTTGCTGCAGTGAACGAATAGCGATTCTGGTAATTGCATAAGCGGTCAAACGGGGATTCTTGCCTATACTTCTTGCTGTTATGTCGTCCTGACCGGTGTTTTAACAGGAGCTATGTATGGCAACGCCGATTGATCAATATTTAAATATTCTCGCTAAAAAGGATGGCTCGGATTTATATCTGAGTACTGGCGCGCCGCCCTGCGCAAAATTCCAGGGCGTATTAAAACCACTGTCTACCGAAACCTTAAAGCCAGGTGAAATTGAAGCGATTGCCAATGCAATTATGGATGAAGAGCAGCGCGAGGCTTTCGTGCGCGATCTGGAGATGAACCTCGCCATTTCCATTCACGGTGTGGGACGTTTTCGCGTCAATATTTTCAAACAACGCAACGAAGTGGCGATCGTTGCGCGCAACATCAAAACCGATATTCCCCAATTTGATGCATTGGGTCTGCCCGACGTGCTGAAAGATGTGATTATGACCAAGCGCGGCCTGGTGTTATTTGTGGGCGGCACCGGTTCCGGTAAATCCACATCGCTGGCGGCCTTGATTGACCATCGCAATTCATCCAGTGGCGGCCACATTATTACGATTGAAGATCCGGTGGAGTTTGTGCACAAACATAAACGCAGTGTGATCAACCAACGTGAAGTGGGTGTGGATACGCGCAGTTACAAAGCCGCGTTAAAAAATACATTGCGCCAGGCGCCGGATGTTATTTTGATCGGTGAGATTCGCGATCGAGAAACCATGGAACACGCCCTGGAATTTGCCGAAACCGGGCATCTCGCAATCTCGACATTGCACGCGAACAATTCAAACCAGGCGCTGGAACGGATTATCAATTTATTCCCCGAAGAACGCCGTCCGCAATTACTGATGGGGCTTTCGCAAAATTTGCGCGCGTTTGTCTCGCAACGTTTATTGCCGACTGTGGATGGTAAACGCTGTGCAGCAGTGGAGGTGTTACTCGGGACCAAAACAATTCAGGAACTAATTTTTAAAAGCCGCCTCACCGAAATTAAAGAGATTATGGAGAAATCTGAAAATCTGGGCATGCAAACGTTTGATGGTGCGATTTTTAAATTGTATATGGCGGGCAAAGTCAGTTTTGATGATGCTATTGCCAATGCGGACTCACCCAATAATTTACGTTTACGGATAAAGCTGGCAACTGAAGGTGTAGCTGTACCTAAAGCGGAGCCGGTTGCTGCGAAGCCCAAGGCACCACCAACCAGTTTTGGTGAATTAAGTTTGCAAAAAATTGACGAAGATGAAGAGCCTCAAATTTTTGATAAGAAACCGTAAAACCAAACCAATGAAAACCTTTTAGTAGTTTCATGAATTTAATGTGAGTATTCCATAAGCTTAACCTGATTTTTCCTTGAGCTTAATCTGAGTGTTTCATGAGTTTAAAAAGTATCGAGCAATTATTAAAGCCTCATTCAATTGCTGTCATCGGCGCATCCAACCAGCCTAATCGTCCGGGCAATGCGGTGATGCGCAATTTATTGCAAGGGCAATTTAACGGGCCAATTATGCCGGTGACGCCGCATTACAAATCGGTGAACGGTGTATTGGCGTATCGCTCGATTGATGAATTACCTATAGTTCCTGACTTGGCAATTATTTGTACTCGCGCAACGCGAGTGCCAGCAATTATTTTGCAATTGGGGCGCAAAGGAACACGCAATGCAATTGTGATTGCCTCCGGGTTAGACAATTTATACACCGCGCAAGGCACTAACCTGCAAGAACAAATGCTCGCTATCGCTAAAGAGTGGGGCGTGCGTATTTTAGGGCCGGATTCCCTCGGCATTATTGTGCCTGCCCTTGGATTAAATGCGAGTTACGCGCACACCAATGCGCTGCCTGGAAAAATTGCAGTGGTATCACAATCCAGTGCGGTATGTGTCACGCTACTGGATTGGTCCAGACGCCGGCGTATTGGCTTCTCTTATTTTATTTCACTCGGCGAAGGTGTTGACATTGATTTTGACGAGATGATTGATTTTCTCGGTCGTGATCCAAACACTTCTGCAATTTTGCTTTACATCGATGCAATTTTTGATGGTCGCGCATTTATGTCTTCTGCGCGTGCCGCTTCATTTAATAAACCGATTCTGGTGATTAAAGCGGGGACTTATTCCGAGTCCGCATTGGTGACATCGCGTTTGCAGCCGGAACAAATTGGCGCCGATCCTGTTTATGATGCCGCTTTTCGTCGCGCGGGTATGTTGCGTGTAGGTGACCTGCGCGAATTGTTAGCAGCGGTAGAAACACTCGCGAATGGAAAACCAATTCATAATGAGCAACTGGTCATTCTTGCAAATGGCAATGGCCCTTGCGCAATGTCTGTCGATGCATTGTTGGAGCGTGGTGGTCGTCTTGCAAAACTTGATGATGCAGTTGTGCAGCAGCTACAAAAAATAATCCATACCGGTGGCCGCCCAACCAATCCTATTAATGTATTAGGTGATGCATCACCGGACACTTATCGCAAGGTGATGGAAGTTTTATTGCAAAGCAATAGCATTGATAATTTGCTAATTATCCAAGCGCCCTCTGCATTAACACCGGGTGAAATTTATGCCGATGCGGTGATTGATGCGTATAAAAATCATCGCGGTAAAAAACCGAATGTATTCGCCAATTGGATGGGCGAGGACGCAGCACAAGAAGCGCGTTTGCGTTTTGCAGCGGCTGGTATAGCGTCTTTTCGTACACCTGAAGGTGCAGTCGGGGCGTTTATGCACATGGTGCAATATCGGCGCAACCAGAAATTATTATCGGAAACACCGGAATCAATTAGCGAAAAAGTTCCGTATCAACCCGTTTATGCACAACAGTTAATTGAATTGGCGTTGAGTGAAGATCGTACGCAATTAAGTTCCGGTGAAACCCTGGAGTTGTTATCTGCTTACGGCATTATTGGTGTGGATGTAACGACAAAAAATGTTGTTGCAGCTACCACGCCACATAAGTTACGCGTCCAGGTGCAAACTGATCCGGTATTTGGCCCCGTTATTTTATTGGGTGAAGCTGCCAGTAATTGGAATATGCGCAAGAGCGCGGTAGTCGCATTGCCGCCGTTAAATATGGCGCTTGCGCGCTACATGGTTATCCAGGCGCTTGCAGAAGGAAAAATTCGTGAACGCGAAGGTTATACACCGCTAGATATGCCAGCACTTTGTTTGTTATTAACCCAGATCAGTCAAATTGTGATTGATCATCCGCGCGTGCATTCATTATTAATAAACCCTGTATTAGTTGCTGGCGAACAGGTTCATGCACTGGAAGCCAGTATCAAATTGCGGTTGGATAACCACCTTGCACCATTAGCGATTCGTCCTTATCCAAAAGAGTTGGAAGAAACTTATGTATTGCGCGATGGACAAACAGTTATCTTGCGGCCCATTAAATCGGAAGATGAATTGTTGTTGCAGCAATTTGATAATTCGCAAACCAAAGAAGATAGATACAAACGTTACTTTGCCGATTTACCACAATTTTCCCACGAACAAATGGCACGGCTTGCGCAAATTGATTATGCACGCGAAATGGCATTTGTTGCCATTTCACAGGTAGACCCTGCTGCAGAAAAAATCCTTGGTGTGGTGCGTGTACAAACCGAACCGGATAATTTTCATGCGGAATTTGCCATGGCAGTTCGCAGTGAACTAAAAGGCATAGGGCTTGGTTCGCGCTTGCTGCAAAAAATGATTGACTATTGCCGCAGCCAAAACACTAAAGTGCTTAGCGGAATTACTATGCTGGAAAATGCAGGCATGGCCAACCTCGCACGCAAATTGGGGTTTACTGTACGCTTTAACCGCGATGAAGGCCTTATTGATATGAAACTGGATTTGGAAAGCACGTAACCTTTGGTATTTACATAACTGCGATGGGCTAATTATGGTTATGAAAATTAATTCGCTTGTCCGATGCCTCCTCTTTTGTTGGATGTTCCTCATTGCTGTATGCGTTAACGCCCAATCCTCTGTGGTAGGTGTGATGGGGCGCTCCGATACGGATGGCGTTGATATTACTGCGTACTATGAAGATGTAATCAGGCTTGCGTTGGAAAAAACGCGTGCAAGCCACGGTGATTTTGTTATCCAGCAACGCCCGTTTGAAGCCAGCATTGATCGAGTAAAAGCCATATTGCAATCATCATCCGGTATCGACGTGATTTGGGCATCGGTAACACCGGAGCGCATGGAAACTATGCGATATGTGCAAGTGGATTTGCTACATGAATTAAATAATTATCGCGCACTGCTTATTCGTAAAAATGATCTGGAGCGATTTAAAGGTGTAAATACCCTGGCTGATTTGCATGCGCTGAAAACGGGTAATGGCAGTAGTTGGACCGATACCAAAGTAATGCAAGCAAATGGTTTTGCAGTCATTACAGCAGTGGATTTTGGTTTGTTAGTTAAAATGCTGAGTGCCAAACGCTTTGATTTCATCACTCGTGGTATGCATGAAATAGGTATGGATCTGGCGATGTTTCCCAATGCGAATCTGGCAGTTGTTCCAAATCTGGTGTTGAAATATTCAGTGCCTGTACGTTATGGATTGTTTGTGCGTAAAACCGACGAGATTCTTGCCCAGCGCCTGGAGCAGGGCCTTGCACAGGCCAGCGCTGATGGTAGTTTACAAAAACTATTTGAACATATGAGCCTGTTTCAAGTGGGTAGAAAAATTATGGAAAATAAGCCGCGTATTATCGAACTGGATAACTCTGCTGTGTTTCATTAAACGATTTTCTGCAACTCGCACTAATCCAGTTAAATCTTCCCTAGCGCCTTAATATGCGCAACGGCGCAACGCCCCAATCCTGGTAAATCGTAACCACCCTCCAGCATGGACACTATACCTTTGCATTGATCCTGCTCAGGAAGGTTTTTGCTGTTATCCATCAGTTGACGTATTTTTTGGGTAACCCAACTGTAATCTTGCTCAACCAAACTAATTGATGACATATCATCATCAATATACGCATCAAATCCTGCAGAAATAAAAATAAATTGCGGTTTGAATTTTTCCAATGCAGGAAACCATTTCGCACTAAGCGCATCACGAAATCCCTGGCTGCGGCAGGTTGCTGGCAGTGGAATGTTGATGATGTGCGTTGGAACATCATCAATTTCAGTGTTGGGATAAAACGGATACTGAAAACTGGAGCAAAAAAGTACGCGCTCATCGTCCAGGAAAATATCCTGGGTGCCGTTGCCGTGGTGCACATCAAAATCCACGATGGCGATGCGTTGTAATCCATAGCTTTCCAATGCATGTTTTGCGGCGACAGCAATATTATTAAAAATACAAAAGCCCATCGCGCGTGCATGTTCGGCGTGATGGCCGGGCGGGCGCACATTGCAAAATACCGCGTCGGTTTCTTTGCGCATAATCATATCCACACCGAACACACCGGCGCCGGCTGCATGGCGTGCCGCGGTTAATGTTTGCGGTGAGAGATACACATCGTCTGCAAAAAAATGGATGCCGGATTGCGGCACTGCGCGCGTAATACGTTCGATATGTTCTGCAGTATGCGCGCGCAATAATTGTTCATTGGTAACAGCGGGCGCATCGCGCTGGTAGAGCAGGGCGTCAATACCATTGGCGAGTAATTGATTGACAATTGCTTCAACCCGGCCCGGGCATTCAGGATGTCCGTCCGGCATTTGGTGTTCAAGGCAACTGGGATGGCTAATTAATGTGGTAAGCATAATAGTTATTAATCCTTCGCAATCCGATCACTATAAACGCTTCGGTGATGCCTTGTGAATATTTCACAATGGAATCGGGATTAATTAACTGGGGCGTGTTTTGCACCTGCTTATACTGCACACCGTCGATTGATCATATCGACGCGTCACTAACCTAAAAGGAAATTTATATGAAAAAGTCACCCCTGTGGCTCGCAGTTCTGTCTGCACTGGCCGTTCAATCTGCTCTTACTGCAACCTCTGTTTCTGCTGCTGTAGCAACCCCGGAAAAAACCACCAGCATTGTGACCCGTGATTTGCTGGCGCAATCAGACCTGGTATTTTCTGGCAAAGTTGTGAGCGTGGAATACAAAGATTCTGCGGATGGTCTCCCCCATACCTTTGTTACTTATGATGTGGATCAAGTGATCTCTGGTCGTCCGGATGGTTCGCAAGTAACCTTGCGTTTCCTCGGTGGCCGCCAGCAAAAAGGTGAAGTGATTCGCTATCTTGAAGTGTCTGAAACACCGGAATTCCAGGTGGGTGATACCGACGTACTGTTTGCAAGCAAAAACAACAGCAGCATTTGCCCATTGGCGAAATGCACGTCTGGTCGCTTCCGTAATCTGGATGGTGTATTAGCCAGTGATGATGGCCGTGCAATCATCGAAAAAACCGACAGCAGCTACGCAATCTCTGCTGCAGTCATTGCGAAAGATACTGAAGGTAGAAGTGAAGTTGGCCATGGTGCTAATGCGCTGGCCAGTGTTGCGCGTGAACCTGTATCGCCTGTTGTTTCCGCGACAGCAGTTAAAGCAGAACAATTTATTGCCGATCTGCGTGAGCAGGCGAGGGAAGTCGCCAGTGCTCGTGCCGATACTCCGGTATTTGTGTCTGCATCGATTAAAGACGAGTTTAAATCAGCGGCTATGGCTCCCGAAGCTGCACCTGCTGACGCCGCTCCGAACCTGTTGCGCCGTGTTACTACTCCAACAGATTTTGATCGTTGGGAAGAAGACGCTGTGCGCAAAAACAATGGCAATCCGGTTCTTTAATCATTCATCTTTTTAAATGTCTTTTGACAAGGAAACTATCATGAAAAAATTATTATTAACATCGTTGGGCCTGGTAATGACCCTGAGCGCGATGAGCGCGAGTGCTGTTGGTTGGCGCACCTGCGATGGCAACAAAATTAAATGGGATAGCAATACAGTTACCTTTCGTGCAAGTAACGTTAGCTTTCCCGCTGGTTCTGCTTTTGGAAATTCATTGCAAACTTCCATCAGCCGCGTGAATGACAATCCGAGTAATTTTAATTTCTCATTGTTGTTTGGCGATACGTCGGTGAAGCGCAATAACGGTCAAAACGAAACCTGGTTCACCAGTGACCCGGATGTGCATGGTGGTGCTCCTGCGCGTGCATTGACCTGGTACCACTGCTATTGGGCATTTGGCTGGCACTATGGCATTGATGAGGTGGACGTTGTGTTTAACACCGCCGAAACCTACACCACTTCAATGAACAAAACCAGTTTGTGGGCGTTCGGTGGTGGTGCGCGCCCATTTGAAACCACAGCAGTTCATGAATTTGCACACGCGATGGGTTTGCTGC
Source organism: Cellvibrio sp. 79 (assembly GCA_003056245.1). GTDB lineage: Bacteria > Pseudomonadota > Gammaproteobacteria > Pseudomonadales > Cellvibrionaceae > Cellvibrio. The sequence goes on from MVDH01000001.1 coordinate 512,773, forward strand.
ATGAAAATCGCTGGTACAGCATTATGGGTTCGGATTGGACTCACATCCATGCCAACGGCGATACTGCGCGTTCCTATTTAGGTGAAGATGGTGCAGAAGGTTCGGTAATTCTTTACGGAACCCAAGCCAGTGCAATGGAAGATTTATCGCTCACCAATTTTAAATATTTGGGAAAAGATGGCGAGTACTCCACGCATCAACCAACGCAATTATTTAATTCTGCGGGCTCAGTATTGAGCTGGTTTACCGATACTGGCGAGCGCCGTTATCGCGTTAACAAAGGTCAATCTGTGCAGCTGGAGTTAACCGGTGAAAATAACGGTAAAACCAGTCAGACAGTAAAAATTGCTTACTATATTTCCAGCAATAATTTAATCAGTACTGCAGACCGTTTGATTGCTACTGGCACTGTGACATTGAGTCGCAACCAGCCAGCAACATTCAAAAGCAATTTGGTTATTCCTGCTGATCTAACGTCAGGTACCAACTACTGGGTGGGTGCGATTGTGGATTATGACAATGCCGTAACTGAAACGGTGTCGGTTAACAATGCGTCTTACTTGCCGATTCGTGTAAATTAATTTTTCACTTAACTGGCCAATAAAAACCCGCAGTAATGCGGGTTTTTTTATGCGCGTTACATCTGTCATGAACGGGTAAAGAATTGATAAATTGCTATGGCCCCTTGTTTTGCTGGTTAATATTGATGTGCATAATTTATTCATTAAAAGTGAATAAATATAAAAATCACATAAAAACAAGCAATGAGAGTCAACCATGTATAAATATATCTTATTAATATTTTCTTTGATGTTGATTGCCTGTGGTGGAGGTTCGTCCGGGTCATCCCCTGTAACTCCCACTAATCTGTCCTCGGTTCAATCGTCTTCTCAAGCCAGCCAATCCATTTCAAGCCAATCCATTTCAAGCCAATCCGTTTCAAGCCAATCCGTTTCAAGCCAATCCGTTTCAAGTTTATCTACTTCCAGTCAATCCACATCCAGTCAGCTTCTTCAACAAGCACTCGTTCCCTGGCCTTCAGACGTTAGCGAGCAAAATGGCGTTGCGGAGATGGGAATACAAGCAACGTTGGAGTTTGATGCTTCAACACCAACCAGTACCCAAGCATTGACAACATTATTAAATGCATTGGGAATTTCTGCTATTGAAAATGCCCCTTATAAAATTCAGTTGTTATTAGTCAATCAGCCGGAATTAGGGGCGGAAGGTTATCGTTTAGCGATTGCGGAAAATATTCAAATCAGCGCTCAAACAGACGTTGGACTTTTTTATGGTGTACAAACGCTGAAACAATTATTTCCGGTGAATGCGAAAACTATTTATCAATTGCCGAAGATAACAATTACTGACATTCCTCAATACGCATGGCGTGGCAGTATGGTGGATGTTGCACGGCATTTTTTCAGTATTGATTATGTGAAAAAACATGTGGAGCGAATGGCGGCATTTAAATTAAATAAATTGCATTTGCACTTATCCGATGACCAGGGCTGGCGCATGGAAATAAAACAATATCCCAAACTCACCAGTGTTGGTGGTTCAACGCAAGCGGGTGGTGGCCCGAGTGGTTTTTACACACAGGAAGAGTTGAAAGATCTGGTCGCGTTTGCGGCACAGCATAATATTGATGTTATTCCGGAATTGGATATGCCCGGCCACGTACAGGCAGCTATTGCGTCATACAACGAACTGGCGTGCGATAATGTAACTAATTTAAGCGTTTATATCGGCCTGGATGTTGGCTTTAGTTCTTTGTGTTTAACAAAACCTGATGTGATTTATCCATTTGTTAAAAATGTATTAACTGAAGTTGCGCAAGTGTTTCCGTCGCAATATATCCACCTTGGCGGAGATGAAATAAAGCATAATTTATATCCGGAATTTATTGATAAGGCACAACAAATTATCAAGGATTTAAACCGCACTATGATTGCCTGGGAAGAAGCGTCTGCGGGGAAAAATCTGGAGCAGGGCACGTTGTTACAATTGTGGAATGATAATTACAATATCCAATCTGCGCTGGATCGTAACATCCATTTAATCCTGTCCCCCTGTAGTTATTTTTATCTGGATCACGGCAATTACAATGGTCAGCCGGAAACTTATACCTGGTGCCGCAAACAAGGTGTTCCAATGGAACGGGTTTACAGTTTTAATCCGCAAAAATATTCATTAGTCACTGGAATAGAAGCCCCGGTATGGAGTGAGGTTATTACCTCGGAAGCGGCGTTGGACAATCGTATCTGGCCGCGCCTTGCTGCCGTGGCAGAAATTGCATGGACTCCACATGCCGCACGCGATTATCAGCAATTTAAATTGCGCTTGAAGGAGCTAAAGCCTTATTTTGATAAAGAAGGCATTCAGTATTATCGCGATCCGCAATTGGGCTGGCAGTAAAGTCGATAGCTGTAGCTAAAATGCGAGAATAAAAAAAGCGAAGACAAAAGTCTTCGCTTTTTTTATTGCTAATAAATTAAACCTTAAAAAATCCAGTTAGCTTGAATGCCCACCACATTTACCGATGCATCAAAATTCCCTTCAACATGATGGCCCGTTTGCAAGTTAGTATTATTGATATTTGCCTCGTCTACCTTTATATAGGCATAGCCTACATCCATTGAAAAATCGTTGGAGAAGCGATAATTGAAACCACCGGTAAGCCATAAGCGATTCTCATCCGGAATTCGTGGGTTTACCAGAAGTGGATTGGTTTGCGGGGCTTCGTCATAAGCAATACCAAAACGCCATGACCAGGGGCAATCGGATTTGTAACTGAATCCCAATGCATAACGCATTGAATCGTCGTATTGCAAATCCAATTGACTAACGGTGACATTATTACCGGTGTTAATTACGTCAATCGTGTCGATGCTGCTCCATTGTGTCCAGGCGATATCAGTATGTATCCACCAGTAATCAGAAAAACGATGTGATGCACTGAACGTTACGGTATCGGGCAATTCAACACTGGCTTTTGCATCGCCCGCTAATGTGTTTAAGGTTGCCGCACAAATAGTTCCAGTTGTTGGCGCCGGCGGTGCACCGGTGGGAAAACCGGCTCCGGGGCTGCAAAGTGCATTTAAGGTAAATGTTGCGTCGCCTTCCAGATCAAACTCACCACCTTGTCTCCATAGCAATCCAACGCGCGTGCGATCAGTGGGTTTAAAATACAAACTCACATCACCAACAATATCATCATCATCACCCTGGATTTTTGCGCTGCTATCGGTTGCTGGTTGGGGATTTACGCCGAGTGTGGAATCAACCTGGCTTTTTAATGTTACATCAGCAGTTTGATAATCCAATCCCAGACCGAGCGACCATTGCTCATTTAATTCAATTGCAAGCACCGCATTGATATTGGCAACTTCCAATTCGCTGTGCGTTGCAAGGTAACGTCCGGTCCAATCATCGTCGTATTTACTGGCTAAACCATAAGGTGCATTTACACCGAGGCCCAATGTTAATTTTTCGGTGAGTGGCTGTACCCAATAAATGTTCGGTACATAACCTGTTTCACTGGTCTTACCAACAAAACCGTTTGTATTGGAACTGGTGTTATTGAATTCTGCGCTGGTAAATATTGCATTCACACCGAGCGTTAGTGTGGGCTCTTTTAATTCACTGAGTGATGCTGGATTAAAAAAAACGCTGGTTGCATCTTTGGTGTCGGATGCAGTTCCTGCGAACGCCTGACCGAGGAAAGCGGGGCTTTGTTCAAGTATTTGGAATGATGCTGCATAAGAGAATGTAGGCAGCATTAAACTAATGCTGGCGAATAAAGCATGACGAGGAAATTTCATAAAGCCTCCTGAATACAACAAAATTTATTCAATAGGTCTTCTTAGTCTAGTGGATAATTTAAAAGTTTTTATCAGAAGGGCAATAATCGATTGAGAAATGTAAATGTGTAGAGGAATGCGACAAAATAAATATCAATATGAACAAATTCAAAATATTGCTGACTAAGAATGTCTTTATATATGAATTTTTCAGATATAAAAAAACGCACCATTTTTCAATGATGCGTTTTGAGGGTACTTCTGGCTTTTAAAAAATGCTTATTGCTGCTCACGAGCGATAGCGCGGTAAGCGATATCGTTGCGATAAAACATACCATTCCAGCTAATTTGTTTCGCAAGCTTATAGGCGCGTTGTTGTGCTTCCGAAACAGTATTTCCCAATGCAGTTGAACAAAGCACACGGCCACCGTTAGTTACAGTATTGCCATCTTTTTGTGCAGTACCCGCGTGGAAAACTTTTTCGCCAGCAACTTCATCTATCGGCAAACCGGAAATAATATCGCCTTTGTTGTAGCTATCCGGATAACCGCCGGCCGCAAGCACAATACCCACAGACGCACGAGGGTCCCAATTGGCGGTGGTTTTATCCAGATTGCCTTTCAGTGCAGCCAGACACAACTCCACCAAATCGGATTGCAAACGCAACATAATTGGTTGGGTTTCCGGATCACCAAAACGGCAGTTGTATTCAATCACTTTTGAGTTGCCCGCTGCGTCAATCATTAAACCGGCATATAAAAAACCGACGTAAGTATTACCTTCCGCCGCCATACCATTTACGGTTGGATAAATAATTTCTTTCATGACGCGATCATGCACAGCTTGAGTCACAACCGGTGCAGGAGAGTACGCACCCATACCACCAGTATTTGGACCGGTGTCACCATCACCAACGCGTTTATGATCCTGGCTTGTCGCCATCGGTAAAACATTTTTTCCGTCGACCATTACAATAAAGCTGGCTTCTTCGCCTGCTAAAAATTCTTCAATTACTACGCGACAGCCTGCATCGCCGAATGCATTGCCCGATAACATATCGCGCACCGCATCTTCTGCTTGCTGCAATGTCTCGGCAACGATTACACCTTTACCAGCAGCGAGCCCATCCGCCTTAATTACAATTGGCGCACCTTTCTCGCGCAAGTAGGCGAGGGCAGGTTCCACTTCGATAAAATTTTGATAATCGGCAGTAGGGATTTTATGGCGTGCGAGAAAATCTTTGGTAAACGCTTTTGAGCCTTCCAATTGCGCAGCGCCTTTGCTTGGGCCGAAGCACATTAAATTGCGCGACTGGAAATAATTCACTACACCAGCAACTAAAGGAACTTCCGGACCAACAATCGTCAAACCGACATTATTTTGTTCGGCAAAATTTGCCAGGGCTTCAAAATTTAAAACGTCGATAGCAACGTTTTCCAATTTTTTTTCCAGTGCAGTACCGGCATTGCCCGGCGCAACAAATACTTTTTCGACTTGCGCGCTTTGTGCCGCTTTCCATGCGAGAGCATGTTCGCGGCCGCCGCTGCCGATAATTAATACGTTCATGTTACTTACCCATCTTTGTAAATTCTTGACCCCACCCTAACCCTCCCCTTACCAGGGGAGGGAACATTTCCCCCTTCTTGCGAAGGGGGAGGTTAGGAGGGGGTGTTTATATTAATGACGGAAGTGACGCATGCCGGTAAACACCATCGCCATACCGTGTTCATCGGCTGCAGCGATAACTTCTGCATCGCGCATTGAGCCGCCCGGTTGGATTACTGCGGCAATACCCACTTTAGCGGCGTTGTCGATACCATCGCGGAACGGGAAGAATGCATCTGAGGCCATCACTGAACCGGCAACTTGCAAGCCGGCATGTTCAGCTTTAATAGCAGCGATACGTGCAGAATTTACGCGGCTCATTTGGCCTGCACCAACACCGATAGTGTGTTTGTTTTTTGCGTAAATAATTGCATTGGATTTTACGAACTTGGCGACTTTCCAGGCGAACAATAAATCCTGGATTTCTTCCGGAGTTGGTGCGCGTTTGGTGACGATTTTTAAATCGCTTTCGGTGATGATACCGTCATCGCGATCCTGCACTAACAAACCGCCGTTTACGCGTTTGTAATCCAAACCCCAGTTGCCTTTATAGAGAGGGCGAACGGTGCTCCATTCGCCGGTAGCAAGCAAACGTACATTTTGTTTTGCTTTTACGATTTCAATGGCTTCCGCAGAAACGCTCGGTGCAATAATGACTTCTACGAATTGACGCTCAACAATCGCTTTGGCTGTTTCTGCATCCAATTCGCGGTTGAATGCAATGATGCCACCGAATGCAGATTCGCTATCAGTAGAGTAGGCGAGGTCATAAGCGTGTTTGATTGATTCCGCTACCGCAACGCCGCAAGGGTTTGCGTGTTTAACAATAACGCACGCCGGTTCGCTAAATGATTTTACGGTTTCCAGTGCAGCGTCGGTATCTGCAACGTTGTTGTAAGAAAGTTCTTTGCCCTGCAATTGTTTTGCAGACGCAATGCCCACTTCCTGCGGATTTTTTTCAACATAGAATGCGGCTTTTTGGTGTGGGTTTTCACCGTAACGCATTTCTTGTGCTTTGATAAATTGGGTGTTGAAGGTGCGCGGGAAATCAGCGCTACCGCCCTCTACCAAGCGGCCAAAATAATTGGCGATAGCACCATCGTAAGCGGCGGTGTGTTCGTAGGCTTTGATCGCCAAATCGAAACGGGTCTTCAATGAAGTGCTGCCGTTGTTGGATTTGAGTTCTGCAAGGATATTTGCATAGTCGGAGGCGTTAACAACGATATTTACGTGTGCGTGGTTTTTTGCTGCGGCGCGAACCATAGTAGGGCCGCCGATATCAATATTTTCTACCGCGTCTTCCAATGAACAATCTTTATTGGCAACGGTTTTTTCAAACGGATAAAGATTCACAACCACCATATCGATTGCGCTTATATCGTGTTGCGCCATCACATCTTCATCAATACCGCGACGACCCAAAATGCCGCCGTGTACTTTTGGATGCAGGGTTTTTACGCGGCCATCCATCATTTCCGGGAATCCGGTGTAGTCGGAAACTTCAATCGCGGGGATCTTGTTTTCGGTAAGTAATTTAAAAGTACCACCGGTCGATAAAATTTCTACGCCTTGAGCGTGCAGGGCTTGGGCAAATTCAACAATGCCGGTTTTATCAGATACGCTGATCAGTGCGCGTTTGACTGCAACAAGATCGGAAGTAGTAGACATACACAGTTCCTGTAGATGAGAAAGGTTAAAGCGGAAGACGGTAATACAAAAAAATAAAGGTCGCTAAAAAGCAAAAGGGGTGGAAACGAATTACCACCCCTTTTTTATTTGCCATGCGGCGCTGGAAAAATTACAGCAGGCCGTATTGCTTCAATTTTTTACGCAGTGTGCCACGGTTCAAACCTAATACCTGTGCAGCACGGGTTTGGTTGTGACGGGTGTATTTCAATACAATTTCCAACATTGGTGCTTCTACTTCAGCGAGTACCATTTCGTAAACGTTGCTAACGTCCTGGCCGTCCAGATGTTTGAAGTAATTTTCCATAGCTTGCTCTACACAGCCGCGCAGTGATTGAGCTTGTACTGGTTGGTTCGGGTTTGCAGCTTGTGCTGGGGTTGATTCAGCAAAGAAAGTTGCAGTATTCATGCGGCTTTTTCCTCTTTCGTAAGCAGCTGTTCAAAGAAATTTTGAATGCTGGTTTGTTGTTCTTCCGCGTTATCTATAGCGTTAAAGGTTTTGCGAAATACTTCGCTGCCTGGGACTGTCTGCAAATACCAGCTCGCATGTTTGCGCGCGATACGCGGCCCCATAAACTCACCATAAAAACGGTATAGCTCACACAGATGGGTACATAAAATATCCCTGACTTCCACCAGGGATGGTTCGGGTAATTGCTCACCGGTACGCAGGTAATGCGCAATTTCCCGGAAGATCCAGGGGCGACCTTGCGCGGCTCGCCCGATCATCACCGCCGCTGCGCCTGTGTGATCCAACACAGCTTTGGCTTTTTGCGGTGAATCGATATCGCCATTGGCAAATACCGGAATCTTCACGGCATTAACAACGCTGGCGATGGTGTCGTACTCGGCCTCGCCCAGAAAAGCGTCAGCGCGGGTGCGACCGTGAAGTGCGAGGGCTTGTATGCCTGCATCTTCAGCAATGTGTGCAATACGCACCGCATTACGTTGATCGTTGCTCCAGCCGGTGCGAAATTTCAGTGTGACGGGAATGTCCACTGCGTTCACTACGGCGTGCAAAATTTCAGTTACGAGTTGCTCATCTTTGAGCAGGGCCGATCCAGCGGCTTTTTTGCAGACTTTCTTGGCCGGGCACCCCATATTGATATCAATAATCTGGGCGCCGTTGGCAGCGTTAAGGCGCGCTGCTTCCGCCATCATGTCCGGATCGCCACCGGCAATCTGCACTGCAATTGGTTCAGCCTCTCCAGTGTGATCCATTCGCAGGCTGCTTTTGCGGCTGCTCCATAAATTGGAATCCGCCGTCAGCATTTCCGAAACTACCAGGCCGGCACCAAGCTCACGGCATAACTGGCGAAACGGCCTGTCAGTAACACCGGCCATGGGTGCGAGTATGACTTGAGAGTCTATGCAGTAAGAGCCGATGTTAAACACGAGTCAGGTTTGCCGGTAACCATGAAGGCGGTTCGGGCGGAATCACTCCGCTTAAAAACTGAACCGGGCCTTGCGTTAAAGGGGCGCCATGATACCCGTTTGGGCTGGGGTTGGGAACGCAAAAAACGTAAAAACCGGTGTTTTTTTGAGCGATAAAAACAGGCTTTTTTAGTGATTTCGGGTTGCAAAAAAATGTGATTTGGGGCAGCGGTTGTTGCGATTCAGTTAATCGTGTGCGCAGTCACAGCCGATCTGCAAAATATGCAGCCGGGTTTAACCGGCGTTTGGCAAGGTGTGTCTTTAAATCGGCTATTGGCGTGGAATGTAAATGTGGTAATTAACCGCTTTCTCGCCCGGATCGACCAGGTCTAATGTCAAATGAACTGGTTGTTTCTGTGGCATATGGCTGCTGCCTGCTGCTTCACCGCCCAAATATTCTTTAGGGGAAAAGCGGCGTGAGGCTACTTCATTTTCGTCGATATCCGTAAACATCAGTACGAGGTCCGGATAGGGCTGATCGAAAGGTGCATTGTTCATGATCATCACGTCTACCGCTAATGCCCCTGCGGTTTCGGGGTGTTCGCGTACTACCAGGTTAAATGCACTGATCTGACGGGTGTCGACTAATGATGGAAGCTGGCATTTGAAGTAAGGACAGAGTATTGCGTAAGCCGTTCGATAAGGTTCAACACGGCTGAAATAATCAAAGCTGAACCAGGCCAATTGGGCGATTAATGCAACCAATGCTACGAGACTGAGTGCCGGCCAGAGTATCCGCTGGTACCAGCGGCGCATGCGTTTGGCAGTGAACTCTATTGGTGCTGGAATAATATTCATCAATAGGGCAGTGCGTGAGCCATCATAAGCCCGGATTTTTGGTTGGGTTTTTACCTGGCGTTTAGGTGAGTCATCGCTGGTGGTGTTGTCAGGTGTTTCGAAAAGGCTTGGGTCTAACAGCGGCTCTTCTTGAGCGGCCAGTGGGGATTTAAAGCCGCTGTGATCGGGAATGCTGGCTAATTCATCGCTCAGGACAAAATCATCGTCCGCCTTTTGGTGAGTTGTTTCTGCGGCAGGTTTTGTAGAGTCCGATTGTTCCGGTTCATCAATCAGGCTAAACATCAAGCTTGGGCTGTTTTTCGCCGGCTCTGGTTTTTTTTCAATTTCATGAGTTGCGGGCGGCTCAGGCGTGCGCTCGGTTGCGTAAAAGTCGTCCTCTTCAGTGTTGATGACCTGGGTTCTCTGGGCTGCAAATTTAGGGGTATCGTCACCTTCGTCATCGATCAGCATTTCCGCCCAGGATTCATCGGCGCTATGTAGTTCATCGGCATCATTCTGGTGACGGATTTTGCGTTCGAACAACGATACCTCTGCTTTAGGAGTGGTATCGATATCCATAAAGCTGTCGAACTCATAGCTTTTTGTTTCGGATTTGGTGTCATCCATGTCATCGCTAATGAGTATGTCGTCGGCTTTTTCCAACGAAGATTTATCCAGTGTGCGAATTACCGATTTTTGCGATTCCGGTTTCGGGGTTGGCTTGGCTGTTGTTACTACCGGCGCCGGGTTTATCGGAAGTGGTTTGATAGTGCTAAGTATTGCCAGTTGTTCCGGTTTATTTACTGGTGCCGGTTTTGGCGTGGCGACTTTATTTTCAGATACAACCGTTGGTTGTGTGGCTGGTTTGGATGTATTTGATGCGTCCGCTGGCTTATTGGGTAATGGCGTGTTGCCAACGGGAAGCGAGTTTTTAGCGGCTGCCGTGGGCACTTCTGGAGCGGTATTGATTGTTTTGGATGTTTCACTGGGTTTTGCAGCAACGGGTGCAACCAGGTAATCCATTGCTTTAAAGACGTTTAGGCAGGAGCCGCAACGCACTGCGCCATTGGCTGATTGCAATTGTGTCTGGGTGATGCGAAAAGCAGTTCCACACTTGGGGCAGCGGGTGATCTGTTGGTTGCTCGCAGAGGTCATACATCAAGGCCCTATTAACCACTTTTAAGTAGGTCGCTTTATTAATTGGAAAGCGGCTTCAAATTATTATTTAGACCAGACAGTGTAACTATCAAGAGACGTGCGGTAAATTCCAGCGACAGTCGGCTATGGTTGTCTCCATCAACAATGCCAACTGCCTCACTTTTATCTGACTATATTACTGGCGAATTTTCGTTGCTGTTAAGCGTACCCACTCTTCCTGCTCAGCAACCGGATCAAAATCGAACCAGGGTTCGTAAGCGGCCATTACTGTTTTGGCTTGTATCGCCAGGATTCCAGACAGGCAGAGCTTGCCGCCCACTTTGGTCATTGCATTGAGTGCGGGCGCCAATTCGGCGAGTGGTCCGGCAAGAATATTGGCTAGCATCACATCCACCTGCGTCCTTGGGCAATCTGGTGGCAAGTAAACCGGCATGACATCCTCGGGCAAATTATTGCGTTTGGCATTTTCCGTTGTGGCCAGCAAAGCTTGCGGATCAATATCCACACCAATTACTTTTTTTGCGCCGAGTAATAAAGTCGCTATACCGAGAATGCCGGAGCCGCAGCCGTAATCCACCACCTCAAGATTGGTGAAGTCTTGCTGATCAATCCATTGCATGCATAAAAAAGTGGTGGGGTGTGTGCCGGTACCGAAGGCCAGGCCTGGGTCGAGCATCAGGTTTACCTTTTCCGGCTCGGGCGGTTGTTGCCAACTGGGGCAAATCCACAGGCGTTCGCCACAGCGAATTGCGTGGTAATTCGCCATCCATTCGCGTTCCCAATCTTTATCTTCGAGCTGTTCCCAATGATGTTCCGGAAGTGGATTACCGAAGCGGCGCTCAGCTAATGTGATGGTTTTTTCGGTATCGATTTCCGCATCAAATAAGCCAGTCATTTTCACGCTGTCCCATAGCGGCGTTTCGCCAAGACCGGGTTCGAGAATGGGCTGATCGGCGTTGTCTTGCAAAGTAACGGATGCGGCGCCGCAGGCGAGTAATGAATCTTCAAGTGATTCCACATAGCGACGCGAGGTAATAATTTTAAGTTGCAGCCAGGGCATAGGTTTTAATTCTTGATAATTGATTGTTCGTAGGGGTGCGATTTATCGCGCCCAATATTTTGTCTGTTAGGAATAATGGGTGCAAATTATCGATGGCGCAATGTAAAAGGGCGCGATAAATCGCGCCCCTACGGATCGAAAACCAACGATTTTTATTCGGCAAGTTTCTTTTCCAGATAATGGATATTCACACCGCCTTTACGGAAGGCTTCATCGCGCACCAGCATTTGCTGCAGTGGGATGTTGGTGCGAATACCATCAACGATGGTTTCGTCCAGCGCGTTGCGCATACGGTTCAATGCGATTTCGCGCGTATCACCGTAAGTAATGATTTTCGCGATCATTGAATCATAGTTAGGTGGAACCGAGTAACCGTTGTACAAGTGCGAATCCACGCGCACACCCAAGCCGCCAGGTGCATGGAATCCTTTTACCAGGCCGGGGCAGGGCATAAAGGTTTTTGGATCTTCAGCGTTGATGCGGCACTCAAAGGAATGGCCACGAATAACCACATCGGATTGCTTGATCGATAGCGGCAAACCGGAACAAACACGAATTTGCTCTTTGATCAAATCAATGCCGGTCACCATTTCTGATACCGGGTGCTCTACCTGGATACGGGTATTCATCTCGATAAAATAGAAGCGGCCATCTTCGTACAAAAACTCAAATGTACCGGCGCCTTTGTATTTGATATCGATACAGGCTTTCACGCAGGCAGCGTAAGTCGCCTCACGTACCTCCTGCGGAATGCCGGGTGCAGGAGCCTCTTCCAATACTTTTTGGTGGCGACGTTGCAGTGAGCAATCGCGATCACCCAAATGGATGGCGCTGCCCTGTCCATCAGACAGAATTTGCACTTCCACGTGACGTGGATTTTGCAGGAATTTTTCCATATACACAGTGCCATCACCAAACGCTGCTTTGGCTTCACCCTGGGTAATTTGGATTGAATTGATCAGCGCCGCTTCGGTGTGTACAACGCGCATACCGCGACCGCCGCCACCGGCAGCTGCTTTAATAATGATTGGATAACCAATGCGCTTGGCAATTGCATGGCATTCTTCCTCGTCTTCAGGCAGTGGGCCGTCAGAGCCTGGAACGGTGGGGACGCCCGCTTTTTTCATCGCTTTAATAGCTTCAACTTTATCGCCCATCATGCGGATTACATCCGGATCCGGACCAATAAATGTGAAACCACTTTTTTGGACGCGCTCAGCGAAGTCTGCATTTTCGGCGAGGAAACCATAGCCGGGATGAACGGCTTGCGAGTCGGTAATTTCCATCGCAGCGATAATCGCTGGAACATTCAAATAACTTTTGGGTGACGGGTTGGGGCCGATACATACCGACTCATCCGCCAGGCGCACGTGTTTCAAATCGCGGTCGATTTGGGAGTGGACAGCAACAGTTTTGATGCCCATCTCCTTGCAGGCGCGCAGTACACGCAACGCGATTTCGCCGCGGTTGGCGATCAGAATTTTATCAAACATGGACCGAATCCTCTGTTAGGTAGCGGTTAAACAATCGTTACCAGAGGTTGGTCGAACTCAACGGGGTTGCCGTCTTCCACCAGAATGGCTTCAATCACACCGGATTTATCGGCTTCGATTTGATTCATCATTTTCATCGCTTCAATGATGCAGATTACATCGCCCGCTTTAACGGTTTTACCTACTTCGATGAATGATGGCGAGCCAGGGCTTGGTGAACGGTAGAAGGTTCCTACCATCGGTGACTTGACTACGTGGCCAGCAAACGCTGGTGCAGCTGCAGCGGCAGGTGTTGCAACCGGTGCGGCTGCTACGGGCGCGGCAGCGACTGGTGCAGCAGGTGCAGCAAACGCCGGTGCCGGAGCACTGAAATATTGGGTGGTGCCGCTATTACGGGCAATACGTACAGATTCTTCGCCTTCTTTGATTTCCAACTCACCGATGTTGGATTCCTCCAGCAGTTCGATCAGTTTTTTAATTTTGCGAATATCCATGGTGTCCTCTCTGGCAACAAGTTGTTGTAATGGAATAGTTGGGTAAACGTTTATTTCACGAGTTTGAATGCGGCCTGAAGCGCCAGTTCATAACTGGTAGTTCCAAATCCGCAGATGACGCCCTGGGCGACATCGGAAAAATAAGAATGGTGGCGAAACGCCTCGCGCTTATGCACGTTGGATAAATGAACTTCAATGAACGGGATATTAACACCGAGCAATGCATCGCGCAGCGCAACGCTGGTGTGGGTAAAGGCGGCAGGGTTGATGATGATGAAATCGACCCCTTCCTTGCGCGCATCATGGATGCGATCAATCAATTCATATTCAGCATTGCTTTGCAGGGTTTGCAGGTGATGTCCGGCATTCTGTGCGGTTTGCGTCAGGGTACGATTGATGTCTTCAAGCGTAGTTGCACCATAGATCTCTGGTTCGCGCAGCCCTAGCAGGTTTAGATTGGGGCCGTGAAGTACCAAAATGGTTGCCATTGACAGTGTTCCTGCGGTTATTTTCTGCTTTATGTTGCGATTTTAGCCAATTGGTTGCTATTTGTTGCAATTTGGTTAAATCGCCCATCCGGGGAATTCAAAGTGAAGGGAGTTTGCCGCAAAAAAAAGGTTATGTCCACGATGACGGCAAAATTTTATTCAGATGGCAGAAAATCGCTGCAAGATTGCAGAAGTTAGTTACCTAAGGAGTAAAAATTTCGGCGCAAATAGCCATTTTTTCCGATTATCCCCGCATCTTGCCAACCTGTTAGCGGCAAGATTGGGGAAGTTTCGCTAAAAAGCATCAAAATGTTCTTAAAATCGTCAAAAATCATCGATTTGCTAGTTTTTTTCACCTTTTAATGTGCTAACTAATAAATCTTTCGTCAAAAGTTGCGGCAAAATTTCTGCCTTACCGGTGTGGTTAGCCGGAAACCAAAGATATAAAGGCACGCCACTGCGACCATATCCTTGTAGGAGTTCAGTGATTTTGGGGTCAGTATTAGTCCAATCGCCTTTGATTGTCGCGATATTCATTCTATCGAAGGTTTCTTCTACGGCGGCTGTATGTAATGCGATTCGCTCATTTGCCAAGCAGGTAAGGCACCAATCGGCAGTGAGATTGATGAAAACTGGCCGACCCTGTGCCCGTAATTCGGCCACTAATTCCGGTGTATAAGCTTGCCAACGCCCGTTATTTTCCGCTTGCTGATTTTGCCCTTGGGTTTTGAATGGCAGGCTGATGGCGGCAATCCAGCTTAATGCAATCAACGCACGGCGAATCCATTGCCAGATCCCACCGGATTCGCGCCCAAGCAACCAGAAACCAAAGGCGATAAGCACAGCACCTGCTGCTAGTGCCGCCATACCATTTACACTTGTTTGGCGACCATAAACCCACAACAACCAAATGGCACTCAGGTACAACGGGAAGGCGAGGAATTGTTTAAGGTTGTCCATCCACGCACCGGGTTTCGGCAGTCGCTGGGCCAATGCCGGCAAATAGCAGAGCAATAACAGCGGTAGCGCCATGCCAAATCCCAATGCTGCAAACACGGCGATGCAAACATACGCGGGTTGTGTGAGTGCGAAACCTAACGCGGTGCCCATAAATGGCGCTGTGCACGGGCTGGCAACGACAGCGGCGAGTACACCAGTGAAAAAGGAACCACTTAAACCGGATTTTTGCGTAAGCCCCTGGCCCGCGCCCATCAAGCTGGTGCCAAAATTAATCAGCCCGGACATGCTCAGGCCCATCACAAAGAATAAATAGGCGAGGGCTGCAATTAGTCCAGGCGATTGCAATTGAAAGCCCCAGCCAATGGCTTCGCCACCTTTGCGCGCGATCAATAAGGCAATGGCAAATCCAACAAAGCACGCGATTATCCCGAGTGTATAAACCCAGCCGTGGATTGCGAGGCGTGCGCGATCCGCCGCCGCCAAGCTCATGACTTTAATAGACAGCACCGGAAATACGCAGGGCATAAGGTTAAGGATGGTGCCACCCAGGATCGCCAATAAAATTGCCTGTAATAACCAGCCGGATTCGGTTGCGGGTGCTGTGTTTGGTGTTTCTGTCGCTGGTACGTCTGTGGTTGGTGGTGTTGATGTTGGCGCTGCTGCCGTTTGTTCAACAACCAATGCATTGGCTGGATCTACCGAGAGGGTCTTCTTTTGTGGGGGATAACAAAGTCCTGCATCGGCACAGCCCTGGAATTCGAGCTTAAGGATAAAAGGCTTATTAATTGTGCTCAGGTCGAAACTGGCGGTAACTTCATGGTAGTGCACCATGGTTTCCCGCTCGAACAACTCGTCGTATTTCATCTTTCCCGGAGTGTAGCCCGGTGTGAGGGTGACTCCTTCGTCCGCCTTGAATTTGAATCGCTCTTCGTACAAGTAATAGCCATCGGCAATTTTCCAATGCAAAACCAGTTTGCCTTGATCAATGGTGTATTCCGGAATAAATGCCTGAGCTACAGGTAAAAATTCATCCTGCGCTGCGATCTTATTTTCCAGCGATACCGGTGATTGGTTGAGATTCTGGTTTTTTGGTGCAAAAAGATCATCGGCCGCAACCGCTGAAAAACAGGTAATTAACAGCACGGATTGCAAGGCGAGGGAAATCAAGCGTGAAAGCATAATCGTGTTTCTTTGTTGTAATGGTGAGTACCGGATGCCGGATCGGCCGAGTTACAGTAACATACGCGACCCTATGGACACTGGGCAATGCCTTTCATTCCCGAAAAGTCGCCATTCCGTAAGATTTTTATCCGCACTTCTATTTTTGTTATAAAGCGATCATTCGCTGCGGGAATTTCCGCAACAAATGTTGTTTTGCCAAGAGATGTTTTCTATGTTCAGTATTGTTGTTCGCTTGTGTGTATTGGCTTTGGTTAGCTTGGGATTGGCTGGCTGCCAGGCTAATTTATGGAAGAAAAAGGAACCATTGCCACCGCCTGCGCCAGCTCCGGTAATACAAGCACCGGCACCGCTCACCAAAGACCAGCAGGCGGCGAAATTGTTGATCCTGAATGGCGAATATACGCTCTCGCAAAACCAGTTGCTTACGCCTGCAAATGACAATGCGTTTGATTATTTTCGGGCAGCGTTAAAACTGGATCCAAATAATTCACGTGCAAAAGGCGGCTTGCAGGGAATCGTCATGCGTTACGTGGATCTGGCCCGCCAGGCGGCAGCGCGTGGTAATTATTCGCAAGCGACTACGATGTTGAACAATGCCCGCGTCGTGGACCCGGATAATTTATTGATCAAGGAGGTGTCTGCTGGAATTTCCGATCAAATCCGTTTAGCTCCGCCGGTCGAGCCTTATCGCGGCGGGTCCAATGAGTTTTTATTGAATGCCGATTTGCTTGGCAAAGAAGATCCACAAATACTGGCAAAACTTGGTGAAATCGCCCGTAAGTTAAAAGAAACCAATACGCTCGCCATTATTATTGCGCGTACCGATGTGGAAGGGCGCTGGATTTACCAGAAAATGCGCGAAGCGGTACCAGGTCATCGCGTGCGTGGGGATATAAAACTGGGTAGCCCGGCACGCGTGCAATTGGTTCCGATTGCACAATAAGATCAAGGCCCTATCATTTCTTTTTTAGCAATGATAGGGCCATACCTCGGTCAATATTTTCACCCGTTGAACAGTTTTTGCTCATCCCCGCCGCTGTCAGTTTTAATTCCTCACCCTTCATATATTAAATTTCCGCTACCGGCGTTCGATTTTGGGTATCCAGAATTGCGATAAGCCAAACATTTGCTATACCCAATCTCAGGCGAGGAGGTTTTCGGGGTGGATGTGGGCCTTGCCAAGACCATATGAGATGCAAGCGAGGGTATTGTGGAGCTTAAAAATTTAATTGATAACGCACAAAAGTTGCCGAATATTCCTAAAGTGGTGCAGGAGTTGATCGAAAGCTTTGGCGATGAAAATATTAATAATGAGACTATTGCGAAAAAAATCAGCGCTGACCAGGTGTTGACAGCCAAGGTGCTGCGGGCGGCTAACTCGGCGCATTACGGCGGTAATCGCAAAGTGGGTTCGGTGAATGATGCAGTATTTATTCTTGGATTTAATGCGGTACGCACATTGGTGTTAGCGTCGGGAATGACGGGCGCTTTTAAAGCACCGGAAGGTTTTGATTTGCCTGCTTTCTGGCATAACAGTTTTGCAGTGGCGGCGACCTGTAAATGGCTCGCGAAATTTTCTAAAGATGACGCAGAAACCGCGTTTACTTGCGGCATGATCCATAACATTGGTGAGCTGCTAATTCATATCCTGTTGCCGGAAGAGTGCAAAGAGATCCAGAAAGTTGTGGATCGTGGCGGGCGTAATTCCGACATCGAAAAAAATGTACTCGGATTTAATTTTCCAGAGGCGGGCGCGGAATTGGCGAATCGCTGGAAGTTTCCCGATGCAATTGTGGCTGGCATCCGCTACCAGTTGAATCCGTTAACGGCTCCTGAGTTTTCACGTTTTGCAGCGTTAATTAACATCGCTGATTACATAGTCCATGTGCATGAAAAAGGTAATGATGCGGAATTGCTGGCTAATTTCCCTAATGAGCTGGCGACCAAATTGGGAATCAACCTGGTGAAATTGGCAGAGAAAATTGATGAGACTAACGATTTAATGGGCGGCTTTGACGAGCTGATTCACTAAGTCGGGTTATTAAAGGCTAACTACAACGACGGTGAGAGTCGAAGGCCCGCAATAATATGCGGGCCTTTTTTATTGTGTGATTGCGCTGCAAGTTTATTGGGTAGTTGCTCCGCAAGCGGCCAATGCTTCCTGGAAACAGGCATCCAATTCCGGAGGTGTGGTTTTACGTTTTATCGCCTCAAAAAATACACTGGCTTGCGGATATTGGCGGCTTAAATACATAAGCCATTGTTTTACCCGGTTGCCACAGTTGCGTTCGCAATACAGCGGAGTGGTGAGACGATAATAGTCGTAGAGCATGGTGCAGATTTCTGGCCATGTCAGTGGTGTGTAATCTTCATTATTAAGATGTGCTTTGATTTGCCGGGCGAGGTCCGGGCAGGACAACAGGCCGCGGCCCAACATTACGTCCGCACCACCTGATTGCTCGCGGCAGCGCAGATAATCTTCCACTGTCCAGATCTCCCCGTTGGCGATCACCGGAATTGTTAATTCAGCGCGAATATCGGCAATGTAATGCCAGTAAGCGGGCGGTTTGTAGCCATCGGCTTTGGAGCGGGCATGTACGGTAAGTTCATTGGCACCGGCAGCTTGTACGGCGCGGGCGTTGTCCAGGTAACTGCTGCGATCTTCATAGCCCAGACGGATTTTTGCAGTGACCGGGATTTCAGCGGGAACCGCATCGCGCACGGCTTTGATTATCGTGTAAACGCGATCCGGGGTGCGCAGCAAGCAAGCGCCCCCTTCGTGGGAATTTACGGTTTTGGCCGGGCAGCCAAAATTCAGATCGATTGCTTTGGCTCCATAATTAACCAGTTCCAATGCATTGATCGCCATAGGTTCAGGTTTGCTACCTAATAGTTGCACTCGCACTGGCGTACCGTTGGGGGTGTTGCATCCGCTTTCCAGTTCGGGAGCGAACTTATAAAAGACTTTATAAGGAAGCTTTTGGTCAGTAACGCGGATAAACTCGGTGACGCAGCCATCCAGCCCGCCAATGCGGGTTAGGATATCGCGTACGTGGTGTTCAACAACGCCCTCCATCGGGGCCAACATAATTCTCATGAAGCTTGCCTGGTTTACAAAAGGGCGGCATTTTAACGGCATGCGGGCAGTTTTGGTTGAAATATTGTCCAACCCTGCGTAGATTGCGCGGCCTTTTTGGCTATTCCTACTTATATATTGAGGTTCACCATGACTCTACCCGGCTTCCATGACCTGATTAGCGATAATCAGTTGCGCAAGGCCATCGATTTGCTGGGCTACGAGCAGGCCACACCGGTGCAAGCGAAAGCGATCCCGGCGGCATTGGCGGGCAAGAATCTAATCGTTAGTTCCAAGACCGGCAGCGGCAAAACGGTTGCCTTTCTATTGCCTGCGCTGCAAGCGATGTTGGCCAATCCCCCGGTGAATCCTACCTCCACGCGTATGTTGATACTGACTCCCACACGCGAACTCGCTCGCCAGATCGTTAAAAACGCTGAGCAATTGTTGAAGTTCACCGGTATGAAAGTAGGAACGATTTGTGGTGGTGAAGAACTTAAATACCAAAAAGCGATGTTGCGCAAAAATCCTGAAATTGTAGTCGGTACACCTGGCCGCCTGGCGGAGCATGTGATGTTAAAATCCACCGAATTTTCCGGTCTGGAGTTTTTGGTGTTGGACGAGGCGGATCGCATGCTCGATATGGGCTTGAGTGAGGATGTACTGAGAATTACTGCCAGCTGCCGCGCCGAACGCCAGACGTTATTATTTTCTGCCACTATGGAACAGAAAGGTCTGCGTCATCTAATTAAGCAAGTGATATTGGGCGAGGCGGAAGAAATTTACCTCGATGAAAAACCCAATGCGATCATCCAGCAAATGATGTTGGCCGACGATTACAAACATAAAGAAAAATTATTGGTAGCGTTATTGGAAAAAGCCACCTTTGAAAAAGCAATCATTTTCACCAATACCAAAGCGCGTGCAACGCAACTGGATAATTTCCTACGCTACAACAAATACAAAGTCAGTTGCTTGCATGGCGATATTACTCAGGATCAACGTAAAATCGCGCTGGAGCATTTCCGTCAGGGACGCACACAGTTATTGGTGGCGACCGATGTCGCTGCACGTGGGCTGGATATTCCAGGTGTTGAATTGGTTGTGAATGTCGATGTAGCGCAATCGGGCGATGAATATCTACACCGCATTGGTCGTACAGGCCGGGCTGATGCTGAGGGCAGGGCGGTAACCCTGGTCGATACGAAAGAATGGAATCTTTGCAAAGGGATTGAGCGTTACTTGAATGTTACTTTCGAAACCATTGGTATGCCCGGTTTGAAAGGAAAATATCAGGGGCCGGACAAAGTAAAAGCGTCGGGTAAAGCTGCCGGTACCAAAAAGAAATCGTTCAAAGATGATAAGGCTGACGATAAAAAGCCAAAAGTAAAAGTCCGTGAACGCGATAAGAAAAATATCGGCAATCGCCGCGTTCCCACCGCTGTAAAAAATGCGCAGCTAGTCGACGGATTTGCGCCACCAAAAAAGAAAATCAGCAAGACTCTGGATGATGCCGGCGAAGAATAAGCCGGCTTTATTTTCCCTCTTTAATACCGCTTGGCTATGTCACTTTTATTGCAAAGAAGTGATTGACCCACATCAAAAATAAGCCTAGTATCAAAACAAGGCGACGAATACAACCAGTAGTTGCCCACTACAATCTGAACCACTATTGGTTGCTTTTTTCGAAAGCGATTGGGGTTCAGAATCACAAACGAATTTAGCAATTGCGGGCGATGTTCGCGAACTGGTTTGATTCGGCCTCGCGTCATCTTCCTGTCACAACTTTTTGTTTCACTGAATTTGTTTGTTGTTTGAACTGATGTTTAAATTGCAGATCTAACGAGTTAGTTGGTTTTAGTTTTTATATTTTCAAAAACATTTTATATTTTATATATCGAGAGGAGGAGCAAACGACTGATCGACACAAACAACTTGCGTAAATCGGGTGACTCACATTAACGGGTATTGCTTAAATGCTCGTGTTATTTACCGACCGAAGGGGATTATGATTTATGGCAAAAAAATCGCATGCCAGACGCAGTGCAAATCACCAACATTTTGACGATAACAACTATTCGACGTCACGGCATAAGTCGCGAAAGAATCCACGGACTGATGACAATATCGTCGACCTTAAATCCCGTTCGCAACAACTTGAAACTGCTTACTCTCCGCCTCGCTCTCCCCAACCACTTCGCGCCAAGACAAAATCCCAGCAAGAATATATCCACGCTATTAGTACGCATATGCTCACGTTTGGTATTGGCCCAGCCGGTACTGGTAAGAGTTATTGTGCTGGTGCGTTAGCGGCTGAAGCGCTGGAGTCTGGCCGTATCGAGCGAATCATTCTCACTCGCCCGGCAGTCGAATCCGGGGAGAATCTTGGCTTTTTGCCTGGTGATCTGGATCAAAAATTCTCTGTTTATATTGATGCTTTCCGCGATATTCTCAACGAGCGCCTGGGCGCGGGTACAGTTGATTATTGTTTGCGCCACGGTCGTATCGTGGCAGCACCGCTGGCATTTATGCGCGGAAAGACCTTTAACAGCAAAACCTTTGTAATTCTTGATGAAGCGCAAAACACTACTCCTGCGCAAATGAAAATGTTCCTGACTCGTATCGGTGAAGATTGCAAAGTAGTAATTAATGGTGATATCAAGCAGAGCGATATTCGTGGGCCCAATGGTTTGGCTGATGCCGTTGAGCGCTTACGAGGTTTACCGAATGTTTATCTGCATGAATTCGAGCGTGAAGATATAGTCCGCAGTGGTTTAGTGCGCGATATTATTGACCGTTACGAAGTACCTGAAGAAAGCTGATGTTCATTTGACGCCGGAGGTTCTGCTGTGATTAGCAGAACCTCCGGCTTTTTGCATCTATAACTTGCTTATTAATTAGCTAGTCGACATCCTGCGCGTTTATTTCCCCGGTTCTATTTATTCCTATGAAAGATTTCCGTTGTCCTTTGTGTAAGCTGCCGTTGCATTTGAATCCACAAGGGTTTGCCTGTGAAAACGGCCATCAGTTTGATCGCGCCAAAGAAGGTTATTTCAATTTATTGCCAGTACAGAATAAGCGCTCGCGCGAACCCGGTGATCCTAAAGAACAATTGCAGGCACGCCGTCAATTTTTGCAGGCCGGTTTTTTTGATCCCCTCAGGCAGCGATTGCAAGTAGTAATTCCAAAAGAGGCACAAACGTTATTGGATATTGGTTGCGGCGAAGGTTACTTCACCCATTCTTTCGCAGAAGCGTTACCCGACGCACAAGTTTATGGAATAGATATTGCCAAAGCCGGGGTGCGACTTGCCGCAAAATCGGCAATTGATAAAAACCGCAACCTATTTGCGGTGGCATCGAGTTTCGATTTGCCTTTTGCTGATCAATCCCTGGATGTGGTAACCCGCATCTACGCACCCAGTAAAGACGCAGAGTTATGGCGTGTAATAAAGCCGGATGGTCTTTTGGTTATAGTTGCACCCGCTGAAAATCACTTGCTGGGTTTACGGCAGCGTATATATACCGAAGTGCGTCCACATGAAGCACCAGTGACACCGGAAGGATTTGAATTGGTAAGGCAGGAACGGTTGACCATTGACATGGAGATAAAAGACAAGACGCTATGTCAGGCATTGTTGGCTATGACACCTTTTGCGTGGCGCTTGTCGGCCGTACTTCGCCAACAAATCGAAGAGGAGGGCTTGGTGGATCAACTGGATTTCGGCATTTATATTTATCAGCGACAAGATTGTTAAGATGCGCAATAAGCAGAGTTTGGTTTATAGCAATGTGATATTGGTCACAAAGTTAAATTCTATTGTGGAATAAATCTTGATTGAGTTATGATGAAAACCGAGGTTTGGATGTTTTTTGTGCCATATTTGTACATGCATTGATGTTCTATCAGATGTTCCGTTGTAAGAGTTACCAAACCTGTTTTTTGCTGTGCCGCCAGAGCATTGCTGTTTTGCCAAAGTCCGGATTTTTATCGGGTATGGCTTGGCTGCAACAGGGAATTTTTTGCCTCGCCCAACGTTTTACATATGCCGATAATAATAAATCCGCCACTATTTCATCGGAACTCACTGTTATGTGGGGCATTTGCCGTGAATTGACTAGAATTCAGAAGGATTCTGGTGTTCATCATGTTGGTTGGAAATGTGAATACCTTGATGTTAGGGACGCTAAAACAGAATTAAATTTCTAACATTTAAAAAAATCGGAAACACACTAATGATCCGTTCACTTTTTCAACCCGGCATTTCGTTCAAACAATCGCTGCTTTTTATTTCCCTGTGTGCACTTTCCACTGGCGCTTTTTCCCAAGCGATTACAGTGAAGGATGCTGCATTAAAAGCCCTTGAATCCAACCCCGATGTACAAGCCAGCTGGCATGAGTTTAAAGCCGCTGCATTTGATGTACGTGTAGCCCGTGCGGGTTATTTACCTTCTGTAGATCTTGCGGCAACTGCCGGTGAGACTTCACGTGATTATGATGGCCGGGGAACTTATTCAACCGCACAAGGGCAGGTGACTCTCACGCAAATGTTGTTTGATGGCTTCCGTACATCCGGAGAAGTAAAGCGAATGGATGGTATTCGCCTGGTGCGTTATTACGAATTATTGAATACGGTAGAAACCACCGCGCTTGATGCGGTGCGCGCTTACGAAGATGTAAAACGCAATCGCGATCTGGTTGAACTTGCGCGTAATAATTATGCCAAGCATCGCGAAGTGTATTCGCAAATTGAAGAACGCGTATCCACTGGTGTTGGCCGTCGTGTCGATCTGGAACAAGTCGCCGGACGTTTGGCGTTGGCGGAATCCAATTTATTAACTGAAGCTTCCAATTTGCATGATGTCACTGCGCGTTATTTGCGTATCGTCGGGCAATTACCTGCGGAACAATTAACGGCAACTGATTTGGCGGCGCAACAATTGCCTCCATCGGTACGTGAAGCTTTGCTGCTTGCCTATCAGGGAAACCCCGGTTTTCATGCAGCGATTAAAAATATCAGTGCAGCGGAATCTGCAGTAAAAGTTGAACGTTCCGGTTATTACCCCAAAGCGGAATTGCGCGCGCGCGGCGTAACCAATCGCAACCAAAATGGTTTTGATAATCGTAACGACCCGGATTCATGGGGTGATGAAAATGCGGTTGAATTAGCGATTACCTACAATCTTTACAGTGGTGGCGCAAATCGCGCGGCGGTGCGCCGTTCATTGGAGCAAGTGAACCAGGCAAAAGATTTACGTGATCAAGCGTGTGTGGATTTACGTCAAAATACACAAATTGCCTACAACGATTCGCAACGTATTCGCGAGCAATTAATTTCACTGCAACAACATAAATTATCCAGTGATAAGGTTCGTTCGGCTTATGCGGAGCAATTTAATATCGGTCAACGCACACTGCTGGATTTACTCGATGCTGAAAATGAATATTTCCAGGCAAGCCGTGCTTTGATTACTGCGGAAGGGGAATTGGAAGTTGCGTATGCCCGTTCATTGGCGGCGATGGGTAGTTTGTTACCTGCACTGGGTATTGTGCGTGACGGCTTGGGAATTTTGCACGATGTTAAAGTAGAAGATTCATTGAAAATTTCTGAATCTGCTTGCCCTAATGATGCCCCAACAGCATTGAATCGTGGAGACCTGATTAGCGCGTTAACACCGGTTAGTGGCGATGCGTTGTTCGATGTGGGTAGTTCAGAATTAAAGCCTGGTGCTGCGCAAAAACTGGACAATGTTGTTGCGAGTATTAAAGCAACGCAAAACGTTGTACAAATCAAAATTGAAGGTCACACCGATAATACCGGCACCGATGCGCTGAATGTTCCGCTTTCCAAAGCGCGCGCACAACGTGTTCGTGACTATTTTATATTGAATGGTCTGGAATCAATTCCAATGACAGTAGACGGATTTGGTGCCGCCCGCCCGACGGCTGACAATACAACAGAAGCAGGTAAAGCGGCCAACCGCCGTGTAGATATCACCGTAACCCGCAGTCGTTAATAACCGTAATACCGGGTTTCCAAAAAACGCATCAAGTCCTGTGAGTTGATGCGTTTTTTTATGGCCGCACCTTTTTTGTGGTGATGTAGCTGTTGCGATGGTTTTACAGAATGCTCGACGAAAAACTATGGCCAAAAACCGGCAAGGAAATTGCGAGTACATAAATCGCCATCTATATTACAGTGGCCTTATTACGCGCGTTCGCAAATTGGCACTGATTTATAGCGTTTTCATGAGTGACACGGAGCAAGCATGACCCTTGATGTTCAACCCGCGATGGACTATTCCGCCCCTGTTAATAAGGGTGGACCTTTGCTTGAGTGTTTATTAGTTGTTGCCCGTGCACACCAGCTAACTGCTACGCGTGAAGTTTTATTGGCGGGATTGCCGCTTGAAACCCAGGATCTGAATCCTTCTTTATTTGCACGCGCAGCGGTTCGCGCTGGCCTTACCAGCAAAATTATCCAGCGTTCCCTGGAACAATTAAACCCGGCGTTATTTCCAGTGGTGTTATTGCTCAACAACAATAATGCTTGTGTCTTGTTGTCTCTTGATGCGAATAAAGCGCGAGTCATTTTTCCCGAGCTGGGTGAAGCCAGCGCTTCAATTTCAACTGCAGAGTTGCATGCGCAATATACCGGTCGTGCAATTTATGCGCGCCCGAGTGAGCGCATTGATGCGCGCGCTGCGGATATCGGCAAAACCTCTAATCAACAGAATCGCGATGCCCATTGGTTTTGGGGCGTTATTGCGCAGCACAAATATTTATATCGCGATGTATTGTTAACGGCGTTGCTGATCAATTTTTTTGCATTGGTGTCGCCGCTATTCGTGATGAATGTTTACGATCGAGTCGTTCCCAACCATGCAACTGATACCTTGTGGATTTTGTCCCTCGGTATGCTAATTGCGATAAGCGCCGATTTTGCATTGCGTATGATGCGCGCGTGGTTTGTCGATCTCGCCGCAAGCCGTGTTGATGTCACGCTGTCCGCAACGATTATGGAGCGGGTGTTGGGAATGAAATTATCCGAGCGCCCGGCATCTGTTGGTTCATTTGCGTCCGGATTGCAATCGTTTGAAGCGGTGCGCAGTTTTATTTCATCGGCCACTATTCTGGCGCTGGTGGATTTGCCGTTCGTATTACTGTTTATGGTTGTGGTGTTGATGATTTCATGGCCGCTGATTTTCCCGATTTTAGTGGGCGTTATTTTAGTCATGCTTTACACCGCCGCCGTACAACACAAAATGCACTTGTTATCGGAAAGTTCGATGCAAGCATCGGCACAACGTAACGCTACATTAGTGGAAAGTCTCGCCAGTCTGGAAACATTGAAAGTATTAGGTGCAGAAGGCCGCATGCAATCCATCTGGGAAAAAACGACATTGCTGGTATCGCGCGTGGGCGTGAAAATGCGTTTGCTTTCCGGTTCGGTGGGTAATAGCACGGCGTGGATCCAGCAAGCGGTATCGGTAGTTATTATTATCGTGGGTGTGTATCAAATTATTGATGGCAATTTGAGCCAGGGCGGTTTGATTGCGGCCTATATGCTTTCGTCACGTATCATGGCACCGGTAGGGCAAACTGCCGGATTATTGATGCAATACCATAGCGCTGCCACAGCGTTAACGGCACTGGAACAAATTATGGCAAAACCGGTGGAACGTCCGCTGGATAAACAATGGATTAGTCGCCCGCGTTTACAAGGCGGGATTGAATTTAAAAAAGTTGCATTTAAATATCCGCAAGATGAACGTGAAGTGTTGCGCGATGTTTCATTGAAAATTAATCCGGGCGAACGCGTTGCTGTGCTCGGCCGCAATGGTTCCGGTAAAACAACGCTGGAAAAATTAATCGCCGGTTTATATGAAGCGAGTTCGGGTACGGTATTGCTGGATGGAATTGATATTCGCCAATTGGACCCCGCTGAGTTGCGACGCAATATGGGTTACGTTGCCCAGGATGTGAATTTATTTTTTGGTTCGCTGCGCGACAATATTGCGCTGGGTGCAACCCACGCAACTGATGAAATGATTCTTGAAGCCGTGCGCTTGAGTGGCTTGACTGAATTTGTAAACCAGCATCCCATGGGTCTTGCCATGCCTGTGGGTGAGCATGGTCAATTATTATCAGGCGGTCAGCGGCAATCGGTCAGTATTGCGCGGGCATTGTTGAATGATCCTCCTATTTTATTAATGGATGAACCCACCGGTTCAATGGATCACACTAGCGAAGAAGAATTCAAACGCAATTTATTGCAATTTGCTGCGCATAAAACCTTGCTGGTGATTACGCATCGCACTTCGCTGCTGGAATTGGTCAATCGCATTATTGTGATTGACGGCGGCAAAATTGTGGCGGATGGTCCGAAGGATCAGGTCGTTGAAGCCTTGCGCCAGGGCCGCATCGGGAGGGCTTCCTGATGAATGTGCCACAAGGGCAAGCGCCGATTTCGCCCACAAAACATACGCGCGATAGAATCTGGTTTGAAAAAATCGGGCACTGGTTAAATAAATTGGGAATCCCGGCAAGCAAAACCATTGATAAGGTTTACGCGCGTTGGCTGGACCCATTACATGAGCAACCAAAAGATTGGGTAACCGATTCCGATTGGGCGCGTTTGCAGCAGGAGCCAATAAAAGCCCGCATTATTTTGCGCGCAATTGCCCTGATTATTTTTATCTTGCTGGTGTGGGCTGCGTTCGCGCCGCTTGATGAAGTTGCGCGCGGTGAAGGCAAGGTGATTCCATCCTCGCAGTTGCAAGTGATCCAATCGTTTGATGGCGGTGTGGTGCAGGAAGTATTGGTGCGCGAAGGGCAGGTGGTTAATAAAGATGATTTGCTGCTGCGTATTGATCCAACCCGTTTTATTTCAACGTTCCGCGAAAACCGCGCCGAATTTTTATCGCTGCAAGCACGTGCGGCGCGTTTGCAGGCGTTGACATCCAATAGTGAATTTAAATTGCCGGATGGTTTTTCCACCGATGCGCCGGATATTGCCGCGCATGAAAGTAGTATGTATCAATCCAATCGCAAGGAATTGGATGAGCAATTAAGTATCGCGCGTAGTCAATTGGATCAACGCAGCGAAGAATTAAATGAAGTGCGCGCAAAATTAACCCAGGCAACACGTGCATTGGAATTGGCCACGCAAGAACTAAATGTCACCAAACCATTGTTAGCCAGTGGTGCAATTTCTGAAGTGGAAATTTTGCGTTTGGAAGGGGAAGTTGCCAACGCAAAAGGTGCGCGCGAACAAGCAGCGGCACAAGAGTCGCGTTTGATTCTGGCAATTGAAGAGTCGCAAGGAAAATTGCGCGAAACAGAATTGCTCGCGAGTAATAAATGGCGTGCTGAATTATCGGAAGTGCTGAGCAAAATTGCAGCGCTAAGTGAAAGCAGTACCGGGCTTGCTGATAAAATCAAATACGCCGAAATCCGTTCGCCGGTGCGCGGCACTGTCCAACGCGTATTTACGAATACGGTGGGTGGTGTAGTTCAACCGGGCCATGAAGTGATCGAGATGGTGCCGTTGGATGATGATCTGTTGGTGGAAGCAAAAGTATCGCCCAAGGATATTGCGTTTTTACATCCGGGCCAGGAAGCGATTGTGAAATTTACCGCTTACGATTTTGTAGTTTATGGTGGCTTGCGCGGCAAGGTTGAACACATTAGTCCGGATACGATTACCGATGAAAAAGATCGCACTTTTTATATTGTGCGTGTGCGCACCGAACGCGCCGGTTTTGATCCGACCTTGCCAATTATGCCGGGCATGATGACGCAGGTAGATATTCTCACCGGTAAGAAAACCGTATTGGCTTATTTATTAAAACCTGTGTTGCGCGCACAACAAAATGCAATGACTGAACGATGACCCAGCACCTTTTTATCGCGCCTGCGGATATCCAATCGCCGCGCTGGCAACAAGCATTTCCTTCCGCCGTTATCGCACCGGATTCTGCACAAATTGCAGAGGCTGATTGCGTATGGTTGTTATTGCGCGATGAAAATGATTTTGCGCAGCTGCAAGTATTAAGTGGCAGCGACAAAAAAATAATTGCGATGACGTTGATCGAAAATGCGCAACAAGCCCGCCAAGCGCTGGAGGCGGGCGCGAGTGGTTATGTGCATTACCTTGCGGTGCCGCAGGTATTGGAGCAGGTGGCTCAGGTTGTTGCAGCGGGAGGCATGTGGCTCGGCGCGGATTTAATGCGGCAGTTGGTACTGGCGACAGCGCGTATATTGCCAGCGCCGGTAGCTAAACCGGTCAATGGCACCAAAGTCGATTTATCCCAGCTTACCAGCCGTGAATTGGCTGTTGCGGAATTGGTGGCGGCCGGAAAAACCAATAAAGAAGTTGCACGTGAACTGTATATTACCGAGCGCACCGTTAAAGCCCATTTGGGATCTGCTTTTGATAAGTTGAAAGTGCGCGACCGCCTTCATCTGGTATTGGTGATGGCGGCCAACAGTTAAATAACCCGTTTGATGGCACTTAAAACATTTTTACTGAAATTTCCTGCCATCTATTCATTATTCTTTTATAGAAATAAAAAAAATCTGTTTATTGTCCTTTAGTCCAATGGCGCAATTTTCCTCGCTAACTAGACTGCACATCATACCCTCAATGTGATGTTGTTCACGTTTATCCTGTGGAGTCTATAAATGAGTAATGCTGTTGCGACAGTTGCGTTCCTTCAAGGTCAGGCTTGGGCTAAAGCTCCGGATGGCAGTTTACGTCCGTTGTCAGTTGGCAGCGTATTGAATGCCGATGAGACGCTGGTAACCGCCCAGGGTGCGCAAGTGCAACTGGATTTTGGCAACGGTGAGCCGATTCAGGTAAACGGTGGTCTTGAAGTGGCAATGAGCCGCGACTTCAACAACGACACTGCAACTGATGCTGACGATGCAGCGCTGAATGATGCCAGTGTGCAGGAAGCGTTAACCGTGTTGGAACAGGGCGGCGACCTGTTGGAAGAGTTGGAAGAAACTGCTGCGGGTGATAATGGCGGCGGCGGTTCGGACGGCAACAATAGTTTTGTCCAGCTCACCCGCATTTTTGAACAAACTGATTCCCAATTCTTCACCTATCAAAATACGACCGTTGCGGAAAACACAGTTGAAGAGACTGATGGTAATGGCGTTTATACCAACCGCGCGCCTTCAGCCACTGACCAAATCCTCGCTGGTAACGAAGACGAAGTTATTAGCGGTCAGATTATTGCGACTGATATCGAAGGCGATGCCCTCACTTATGTTGTAACCACTGCGCCTGCTAACGGCACCCTGACTCTGGATGCAACTACCGGCCAATTTATCTTCACGCCCAATGGCAATTACAACGGCAGCGACAGCTTTGTCGTGACTGTGACCGATGGTCGTGGCAATAGCAGTATCAGCACCGTCAGCTTGAATATCGCGCCTGTTAATGATGCACCTACCGCCAATAACATTAGCCTTACTACCGCTGAAGATGCGTCGGTTAATGGCCAGGTTATCGCTCAGGATGTCGAGGGCGATACTTTGGCATATTCAGTATCCGGCCAGCCTGCAAATGGCACCGTGACTTTGAATGCGGCGACCGGCAGCTTTGTTTACACCCCGAATGCGAACTACAACGGCAGCGATTCATTTGTTGTCACTATCAGTGATGGCAAAGGTGGTACTACTATTTTTTGTTGCGCTTTTGCATTCGCGGTGCTCATTGTGTGTAACACAAAAGCGCAACAAAAAACGCACCGCTTATAACAACGTTAGAAAAAATCAAAATCAAGAGCAAACCCCATGAATGGTCTAGTAAGTTATTTTGAAAGCGTAGACGATGAGACATTACGATTGGTATTTAAAGACGTTTCATCCCAAAGCGAGAGCGCCAACTTTTGGGGAAATGCCGTTTTATTCACGTACAATGACTACCCAATTGAAAATCTTAAGTCTCTAAATCTAAGCAATGAAGAGTTCGCTATGATTGGGCAAAATCTAATTATCCGTCTTCTTGCTTTGGATAAATGATTTAAGTTGTTATCCAAAATTTAAATATTTTGTATTACCTAATACATAGTTTTGAATTTAGCCAACTTTCTATTTTGGCAATGTGTAAAAAAGTAAATTTCTAACAAGGCGCAGCAACACGCCACTTCGTGGCTGGACAGTTTGTAAGTCGCGCTTTTGTGGTTTTGCTACGCAAAAGTATTCCACAACGCACAACTTACAAACTGCCGTTGTGCTAAACGTTAGCTGAAAGCAAGACTAGGAGAAATTGACCATGATCTCAGACAAAGATATTGAAAAAGCTAAATTGCGAACGGACTACAATTTGGAATCTCCTCATCATGAACATAATGATTGCATTCGAATTGCATATGAGTGGCTTGATGCACAAAAGAAAACAAAAACTATTCCTCAGTGTGGGCATGCATCCAAAAGTTTAATCGAGCGTTGGGCCGGTAGGTACGTATCACAGTCAGATGTTTCTGTGGCTGCTGAACTTCACCCTGAGATACATGGTAAATTTCCGCGCTTTAACATTAGCGCAAGGTTAACCGAGCCATCATTGTCACGCTTAAATAATATCGGTGAGGCTTTTAAGCATGAAAATTATCGTGAATTTCATAAATCAAAAGATTATTCAGTTCACGAATAAAGGCAGCTAACAAATCGCTGAAGCACCGCACACTACGTGGGCTGGACAGTGTGTAAGTCGCGGCTTTGTGGTTTTGCTGCGCAAAAGTAATCCACAAAACCACAACTTGCAAACTGCCGTTGAGCACGGCGCTAGGCGGTAATCCAAAAGATGACTACATACAAAGATTGGTCTTGCTGGACGTACGTATTGGTAGATGGCTACCTCGCTAGTGGTGGTTGCATCTTGGATTTTGACTTCGAGAAAAAATGGATTCAATATCAAAGATATTACCAATACCCAAAGGAGGGACAAAATATTAATGTCCCTATCGAAGAGGCTCAATTTCAAGAGGTTTGGGTCGATCCTGAAAGGCGAAGTATATTGGAAAAGGAAATTATCATGGGATTCGACGAAGCTAAAGTTCCAGAGTCTTTCATTAAACTTACAGATCAAGATCCTAAAGAATATTTTGGTGGGATAGTGACTTCAGATTCGACATATTTACTTCGAGATGAAGATGTATAGCAATTAAGCACCTAACAAAGTTGTCAAATTGACAGTTTTTCCGTCGCTCCTTTTTGTGCTAAATAACACAAACGGGTCCTCCAAAACTGCAATTTACAACGGCGTTATATTTATCGTGCAGAAGGTAAAAAATATGAATGACGGCGTAGTGACTAGATTTCCATATTCACCTGATAGAACAAAAAGACTTAATTTAATTAAGCGTATTGTTCCATGTCAGGTTTCTGGTCGTTGGTTACAATTTCCAGAGGCTTTACATTGTCAACCTGACGGCACTTACATGCTTATTAATGTTATGACTGATAATGGTGAAGGGAAAGAGCGCAAGCTTTGTGAGTTGGTGTTATATAAGGAAGATCTCGAAGCAATTCTCAAATATTACGTTAAAACTTAAATTTTTCATTCGGTAATAGAAAATACTGCGCTTGTGTTGGTTAGCAACAAGGCTTTACTGTTTGTGTGTTTATTTCTGAAATTCTCTAAAACAAGGAAGTCAATAATATAACAAAGCAATCAAACGGATGGTTTTTAAATTGCATTTTTGCCATTCCGCTGCGCTCCATTTTATGGCAAAAGAGCAATTTAAAAACCACCTTTATCGCGGAGTTATGAGTAAAAATATGATTCTCAAATTAGGTCATTCATTAAGGTTAGTAGTTATTCTTCTAAATCTTTTTGTTTGTGATGCTTTTGCTCGAAATTACATAGATGATTATGAGTCAAACGATACATCACTTAGCGACTTATTTTTTTTAATACTTGCAATAGTTCTAAGCCTACCAATATATTGGGTTATTTTTGCTGTTTTAGATAAGATTGATAAATGGCTGCCAAATAAATATTACAGCGGCTTTAGTTCTATACGTCGAAAAGCATGGCTGGCAATTCCATTTATATGTAGTTTGCTTGTAGCTTGGCCAGTTTTTGCAGGTTGGGGGTTTTATGCTTCCTTTATTCTTATCGTAATATTACTGTTTTTATTTTTGGCGTTACCGCCAATTGATTGGCTTTCTTCTAAAATAGGGATAGATATTCTTGAGGTTTTTATTTTGTTGAGTCTAGTTTTCGGTGTCGTTTATGCAATATATAAGTTCGTTTCATAACAAATCGTGCCAGGCTCGCACACTTCGTGTGCTGGACAGTTTGTAAGGTGTACCAGAGTAAATAGTTTTATCGCGTAGCGATATTGGTATTTACGTAACTTCGCAAGAGATGGTGGTAGGCCCACCTCATTCGCTGTGCAGTAAGTGATTGCAAACCACTTCAAGCGGCATTGATAAAGAGTCATTGTCGTGAGCGTTGAAGAAAAGTCGAATGTAATTCGGCAGGTAGGATAAACGGAGACGAACGCAAGTGAACCTTTGATGAGGCGTCGTGATGTCCAACCCGTTGTCAAAATCAGCGACCCTTACAATCGCTGAGAGAAATCGGAAAGAAAACTGCTTACTGATCCGATGGCAACCGGCGTAAAGAAGGCGTGACCGTTTATCAGGCTTTTGTGAGGAACAATGTTGGCGGACGCATAAATGCGCCGCAAATCTTAACGTTAGTATCACACAAGGAGATCCCGTGAATAATCAAGTTAAAATATCTATCTTTATTTTGTTATGTATGTTTTTTGCTGAGCGTTCTCATTCAGTAAGCTTCAGCTGCGAGGCTCAGTTAAATTCTATAGAATTAAAAATTTGTGAAGTTCGTGAGCTTGGAGCTCTTGATGACGAGCTAACTGTGCTTTATAAGAAAAAAATTGAAGAGGTTAAGTTTAAGCAGCCTCTTGTGGTCAGCCAAAGAAACTGGATCAAAAAAAGTCGAAACTTATGCACTGATATTGCCTGCATTAAAACTTCGTACAAAAGTAGAATTGACGAACTTAATAACTGGAGTGACACTGAGGCTTTTCAATACAACAAAATTCCAGAATCATATATCGGAAAATTTAGAGCGCCTGCTTGCATCGAAGCCATTAAAGAAAATGGTGATTGGAAATGCATTTCCCCTGCGTGGAGCAACATTGATATTTCAAGAAAAAATGAAGAAAGCGCATTTTTTAGTATGAAAACTCGGGTAGCAGGTGGAGGCGGTTGCCAATTGTCAGGAATTGCCAGAGTACAAGGGGAATTTCTAATTGGTACTGGTAAGTCCAAATCTGGTGAGCGCGTTTGTATTCTGACTTTCAAATTACAAGGTGAAAATATAACCATAGAAAAGGAGGATGAAGCATGTGGGAAAATGGGCCTGTGTGGTTATGGTGACACTTTTCAAGAGTGGAAAACGTACAGCAAATACTAACAAAGTGCTGCAACTCGCGCACTTCGTGCGCTGGACAGTTTGTAGTTCGCGGCTTTGTGGTGTTGCTGCGCAAAAATATTCCACAGCGCGCAACTTACAAACTGCCGTTGTGCTAAACGTTAGGTAAGGCAATGAATGAAAATTTAATTAAGCTGCTAGAAACAATAAAAAGCGTCCCTGATTTCTATGGGGTTGAATTTAGTTCAATCAACGACACCAATGTGTTTGGTGACAACGCTCTTCATTGTGTTTGCCTTTGGGGTGACATAGAAGCTGCCAAACTGTTAATAGAAAATGGAATTGAAATTAATCAGCACGGTGAAGGCGGTTTCACGCCACTTAACATGGCACTAGACTTTAAGCATCAAGAATTGGCCAACTATTTAATATCAGTGGGTGCTGACACAAGCGTTATCGGTGCTAAATTTGTATACGACGCTGAAAAAAGCAAGAAGCATATGCAAGGCATGGCTGCTGAAATAAAAGCTCTTGAAGAGAAAATTAAGAATACATGTGGTAATGCCTAACAAGCAACTGTGGTAAAAAAACCTCAATTGGCGGCTGAAGATACATTTTTAAAGTCCTGGATTTATTGACTCGAACGTCCGCTTTTGTGGCGAAAGCAGAAACAAAAATTATTCATTTAACTATCGCCAAAATCTCAACCCACCAAAAACCAAGGACATTAACCAATGATAGATTTCAATAACAAAGGCTTTTTTAAGCTCAAGCAAAATAGTGAATATGCTGAAAAGGTAAAGCAGTTGTTGCTGGAGGGCGAACAAATAATTGATTCCTATAAATCCATGCGCGATGGTGTGGTTTTTACCAATAAGCGAATCATTGCAGTGAATGTGCAAGGTATTACGGGTAGTAAAAAAGATTACACATCCCTGCCTTATAAAAATATCGTCGCCTACTCGGTAGAAACCGCAGGAACATTTGATTTGGATTCCGAGCTGGAATTGTATTTCTCAGCGGTAGGAAAAGTTAAATTCGAATTTAGTGGAAAAACTGCACTGCTTGAAATATCGAAATACATCTCCAAACATGTTTTATAGCGTTCAAATAGGACAAGAAGACTCCGGTTATCCGAACTATCAAGAACTGGTATCTGACTATAAAAAATATCCCCCATTTGTTTAAAGCGGTCAGGCCGATTTGCGACCTTTGGTGGTTTTTTTATTAATCACTTTTTTAATTTAAATATTAATTTTTATTGATCAGCCGCAAGAGTGATTTGAATCGCAATTGGAAGCAATGTCATGTTGCGGTTCGTTCCTCACCATTAACCTACGTTGAGTGCCAACTTCCGCTTGTGGCCGTTTTGGGACAAAGAACAGGTCGATTGGAATATTGTAGAGACGCCGTTTTTGATGTTACTCTGTTGTCGGCTGAGGATTTATCTGCGCTTTAGAATACGAATTTAATAAAAATATCGACACCTGCTTAGTAGCGGGCTGTTGAATCGCATTCGACGCGTTGAAAGACACTCAATCCTGCGTAGAAGTTTCTCCATTTAACATGCCCGGCTCTTTGGGCGTAAATTTTTTTCGGCGTTAATAAATATTGTTCGTGCTAGTTCTGTTTTCGTAGAACATCAAGAACGAGCTATTTTTTTCTCAAGCGAGGGATTACCTATGAAAAATGTACTTCTCAGATTGTGTTTATGTATCGGTGGTTGGTTTGGATTGTTGTGTTCAGCCCACGCTGGATTAATTATCGATACTGGAGAACCCCCGGAGCCTGGCTATGGGGGGGCTCTCATTGGGTCAAACCACGGTAACTATCAATATGTTGCAGGCAAAATAAATTTCGCGTCAGCGTATCAAATCAATAGCATTGACACCCATCTCAAATTTTATGAACCTTATTTTGCAAGTGGCGGCGCTTTCTCAATTGTCCTGTATAACGATGACAATGTCAGCGGTCCAGGTAGTTTGGTTTACAGTGCAGGCGGTGGTTACATGCCAGCCGATTCTCAAGGCGCATGGTATGGGATCTCTGGACTTGATTGGTTGGTAGAGGCTGGGTCTTATTGGATTGCATTTGAAGCGCAAGACAGCTTTATCAATGCAGTCATGTCATATACAGCTCAACCGGCAGCAACTGAGTACGCCTACAACATCAATTTTTGGGGTTATAACGGTTATACCACGGACGTTAGCGGCTCGCCGTTTTCCTTGCGTATCGACGCGAATGCGGTGAGTGAAGTGCCTGAGCCAGGAAGCCTGATGTTGTTGCTCGTTGCTTTATTAACCCTGCTTTCTGCTTACGGTTTTCGCAGAAATGCGAGCATTTGTTAATACCAAAGGACGTTTGCATATTTATTTCTGAGATGGCGAAAAATAAATGAGTTGCAAGTTGTATGAATTTAAAATTCATACAACTTGCGTAGTAACTCACACTCGTTAGTTGCTAATTAACGAATGATTGAAAATAAAGTATGAATAAATCCGATCCCTTCTCGTATCCACGCAAAGGTATTTGATGTGCTGATATTTACCGATGGTAGTGTGGATACCAAAACGCGCACCGGTTTTGGTGCATACCTTGCCATTAATGATATGACGCTACCTATCGCCGATTTAACGGCAAAAGTTAAGCTAAAACAGTTTAAAAATACCTCATCAACAAAACTGGAGTTGCAAACGTTATTGTGGGCGCTTGATGATGTGGTGTTATTAACCATAGAAAAGCCGATGAGCGTGACGGTTTATAGTGATTCACAAAATATCATCGGTTTACCGGCGCGACGCAGTGGTTTAGAGCAGCGGGAATATTGTGCGCATAATAAAAAGCGTTTGAATAATGCTGAATTTTATCAGCAATTTTTTAACATGATAGATCAGCTAGAGTGCCACATTATTAAAGTCGACGGGCATAAACCCGGACATCTAAAAAATGATGTAGATAGAATCTTTGCATTAGTTGATAAAGCGTCGAGATTGGCATTGCGAAAATTTAATAGCATGTAGGTTTACCCCTCCCATACTGCCCAATTCTTTTAAATTGCATTTTTAAGTGACAATTCTCTATTTTTTATCTTTTTTAACCTCGCCAATGTCGATCTGCCGATCCTTCATCCGACTAGCCTTGGTAGATATTCAATTAATCCGCAATTTTGCCGATCTGATTGTCCAATATTTCAATAAGGTTGTATCCATATCGATGAAGGAGAATGCCATGTCAAATTCACTGAAAAATCCTGCTCCGTTAACAGTACTACCACCTGTTGTCAGCCAGGCTGAGTGGCTAAAGAGGCACGAAGAATTATTAGCGAAAGAGAAAGCACATACCCATGCAAGCGATGCACTGGCTGCTGAGCGCAGACGTCAACCCATGGTTGAGGTAACAAAAAATTATGCGTTTACAGGAGAGAAGGGCAAGGTTGGATTGCATGAGTTATTTGCCGGGCGCCGACAATTGATTGTGTATCACCATATGCTTAAACCGGCGGACGAATCGCCTTGTTCGGGTTGTTGTATGTTTACGGATATGGTTGGCCACCTTGCGCATTTAAATGCGCGCGACACTACATTTGTATTGGTTTCGCGTGCACCTATCGATGAAATAATTCCTTTTAAAAAACGTATGGGTTGGGATATTCCATGGTATTCCACCGCTGATAGTTTCAATCCTGACTTCATGGTTGAGGAAGGTCATGGGCTGAATATTTTTTTGCACGATGCTGGAAAAATTTATCACACTTACTTTACCACCGGACGTGGCGTCGAGCATTTAGGCAGTGTTTGGACATTTCTTGATTTGACACCGCTTGGTCGTCAGGAAAAGTGGGAGGATTCGCCATCAGGTTGGCCGCAAACCGAACCTTATGAGTGGTGGAAGTTGCATGATGAGTATGAAAAGAAAGACGGTTCGAATTGTTGTGGCTAAATAATGGTGGCTAAATAGTAGTGGCCGTTAAATACAAACCGGCCGCTAGCAACTTATCTGTCGGGGTTTAGCGCATTAATTACACCTGAAAATAACTAATCTTTTTCTGGATATCGGTAGCATAAGTGAAAAGTTGTTTGCTGGAAGCTTCTACCTGGTTAACAGTCGCTGCTGTTTGGGATGTGAATTGGTTGATGTTGATAATATTGCGATTCACTTCTTCCGCTACCATGGTTTGTTCTTCGGTAGCGGTTGCGATTTGAATATTCATATTATTGATTTCCGATACGGATGCGCTGATCTCGCCCAGCGCATGCCGGATTTGTTCCGCATAAGACACAGTGTTTTGCGAGTTGCTTAAACTTTTGTCGATGACCTGTACGGCGTTGGTAACTCCTGATTGCAAGCGGCCAATCATCGCCTGAATCTCCTGGGTGGATGTATGGGTTTTACTTGCCAGTGTGCGCACTTCATCGGCAACTACGGCAAACCCACGGCCCTGTTCACCAGCACGCGCCGCTTCAATCGCTGCATTGAGTGCAAGCAGGTTGGTTTGTTCGGCAATACTTCGGATTACGTCCAGAATTTTTCCAATTTCCAGGCTGTCCGTTTTTAAACGTGTAATTACTGCTGCAGCTTCTTTTACATCGTTGGTTAAATTAATAATTGAGGTGAGGGAATTCTCTACTAATTGTGTTCCTTCGAGAACCTGCTTGTCAGCAGATAGACTATTTTGTGCCGCCCCTTGTGCATTGCGCGCAACTTCTGCAATGGTTGCGGTCATTTCGTTCATTGCAGTTGCAACTTGTTCAATCTGTTGGTGCTGGGTGTTCAGATCGGAAAGCGTTTTCTCACTGCCATTTTTTAATTGCCCGGCGGTTAATCTAAGCTGATCACTAACCTGGTTAACGCTCAGGATTACGTTTTGCAGTTGTTCTGCCATCTTGTTAGTTTCGCGCGCTATGCTTCCCTCTTTTGCAGATTTTTCATCAACACGTGATGACAAATTTCCATCGGCAATTGCCTTAACCGCTACTGCCAAATCTGCCGGCTCGGTGCCTAATTTTGAAAGTTGCGCGATGATTGTTGATCCAACAAAAAAACTGGCGATACTGGCGAGGATCGC
Source organism: Cellvibrio sp. 79 (assembly GCA_003056245.1). Lineage (GTDB taxonomy): Bacteria > Pseudomonadota > Gammaproteobacteria > Pseudomonadales > Cellvibrionaceae > Cellvibrio. Next base: position 552,472 of record MVDH01000001.1, read on the forward strand.
GGTCACTATACCAATCGTGCTTAGCAATGAAATACGTTCATAACGGGCAGAAGAGCTGTTGTGTTCATTATCAACAATATCGAGTTGTAAATTAATTAGCTGCGTAATTTTATTGCTGATGGGATCAATCGTTTTATAGAGCTCGCCATCAAAGTTATCCAGCTCGCCGGGAATTAAACCTTTTTTGCCTTGCAAAACTGTACGCAGCTCGTGAATGCTGTTATTGGCTGGTTGAAAAAGTTGTGTTGCTTCATTGACCAGTTTCTCTTCCTGGGGAATCAGGTGCGTGGTGATATAAGCCTGCCATTTTTTTTCGATAAGCTGGTTGGCTGTATCGACTTCAGCCAATGCGTCCTCGGCAGTTGTCAAGCCCGCGTTGGTTTTGTTAACCAGATCAATGATTGAAACGGCATAGGCATCTGCAATTACTTTTAGATCGCGTAGCGGAATGACCCGATCTTTATAAATAGTCTCCAGACTAGCGTGTTGAGCCCTGAATGTCGTCCATCCCATGGAACTCATCAACAACAGAAAGAGGCATAACACGGCTAATATAACAATCAACTTATGAGAAATTTTCATGATTTTTCCAGAGTCAATAACGGTAAATCGATTTATAAAGTTTCCTAGCTACAACTTCTAACAAGACGCAATTTCAACAGTGCCAGCGATGTCAGGGTGCTATAAATACACGGATGGTAATCAACTGGCATGGCGTAAAATTGTCCGGGACTGCCTTAATATAGACGCATGATAGCCAAGTGTGAATAGATTATTGCGTTTGTGGGGGGGGTGAATGAAAAATCCGGTGTTGATTTGCTGTTGGTAAACCGGATAGCAATTTAATCGTTGGCTCTGTTATTAGAAAAAAACTCTAAAAATAAAGCCAGCAATTGCTGGCTTTATACTATTTTACGTTATTAGTTGGTTATCGAATCGTTTTCGTGTTCATCCTGCGTGCAATAAAAATACCTGCCAGGCCTGATAACAGAAGCAGCGGCGATAAAGGTTCCGGTACTGTGAATCGTTCAATAGTCAGGCGCGCATCGGTAGTGGTGTTAAAAAAGGTGGCAACTGTAGATGGAATTATTGTTTCATCAAATTCGTTTTCCAAAATCCAATTGTTTTGGGTTAATGTATATTCTTCCTGCCGTGTAATCACATCGCTATAACCCTCTGTGAACATTCCATTGGTTTTAAATGATCCATGCCTGCTTGCACCAGGTGTAGGTGTGTTTGTTTCAGTAAAGGCCAATGAAATATAGAAGTTGCTGTTGGTATTGCCGGGATAATACGAAAACCCGATATAGCTTTCCGGATCAATAGTTAACGAATTAAAAAAATTGGATTTGACGTCAACAGCAGGATTTTTGAATTCTACGTATTGCCATTCATCCAGCGGAACATGGAAGTCGGGAATGATGAATGTTGCTTCTACATACGCAGAATCACTCTGGAAAAAAGAAGACGGCTCACCCCAATCCCCATATTCGGTATGTTCTGATTCCCATGGAAGATAGGTGCCTTCGTAAGTGATCTTTATATAAGCCATTGCCGACGATGCATAAAATACTGAGCTGAAAATAGTGGCTGCCGCCAGCAGATTTTTAATCAGGTTCATTTTCTTCTCCTTAAATTAATTGGCGATTTTAATATTGACGTTAGCTATTTTTCCAGGCGATTAACTCGCACGCGATTAATCATCAGCATTCCCAATCCGACAACAATTAACATCAGTGGGTGAGGCTCCGGAACATCTATCTTTTCAATTACCCAATTATTCCAGTCGCTCGCGCCTGCATAATGCGTTTCTACGGTGTTTACATACTGCCAGGTGTTGAATGGGCGTTGGGTATAAATATCAGTTTTATATTCAAACCTGTCATCGCCACCCAAATACGATTGGACTGATGCCCTGATTTCACCGGGTGGTACATCCGGGCCAGTACCACGATAAAAATATTCCAGTGAAAATTCCCAATCGAGAATTGTGCCGTCGCTATTTAATGTAATGAATGACGGAGTTTGCGGTGCAAAATATTCTGCCATTGTGTAGTCGGGCCAGTTTGCAGTGGTAGAAGGATTGTGTAATTGCAGGGTCGTTGTGCCCGTACTTGCGAGACTGTCGTTGCTGGTAAAGGTGACGCTGAAAAAAGGGAAGGGTGGTTCGCGCGTACCCACAAGATCGCTGGGTTCACCACCTAGATAACCTGCCACTAATGGTAACTCGTCGGACGTGTATGTGAATTGCCAATGAGCCTGCGTGTATGTTGCACACAAACTACTAGTTAATAATATTGTTGCCGCAAAAATACGTTGAAGACTAATCATATTTTTCTCCTTGCTGAAGAGTATTGATCGGGTGTTTGGCTGGCACGCTAATTTGTAAAAAGTTACAAAGTAATGGGAAAGTTCATAACCAACTCCTTCTTGTTAAGCCATGCTGGAAATTAGCTGAAAGATACTAACACCAGCGTGCAAGAATTAACTTGACGGGTTAACAAATTGCAAGACATTTGGATGCTAAAAATGAACGTGATTATGACAATGACTGCGTAACGGATTCGCGCAACATTCTTTATGAATTCCTCTTCCTGGCTACCTCCCCCAAAGAAATCCTGAATCTGTCTTAAGATACGCTTAAGGTCGCATAGTGTGAAAAATCCGTTATTGCGTTACCCTTGCCATCCTATAAATACGGTTGCTGTGATTGTAAGGCTTACGAATTAATAACTATGAAAATCTGTTTAACGGAAGATGATCTGGAATTAGGGCAAGCATTATCGCTGGCCCTGCAAAATGCGGGGTTTGAGGTGATCTGGGTTCGCAGGATTATCGATACCCGGACGCAATTAGCACAGCACTCTTTTGATGCATTGGTTCTGGATGTCGGGCTTCCGGATGGTAGTGGTTTTGATTTCTTGCACGATTATCGAAAAAATGGCGAACAGTTACCCATCGTCATTATCACCGCACGCGATAGCCTGGAAGATAAACTGCACGGATTGAATGTTGGTGCAGATGATTACCTGGTTAAGCCCTTTGAAATGCGCGAATTAATCGCTCGTATCAAGGCGCAGGTAAGAGGCGCAAGGGGAGGGCAGGCCGGGGAATTTTATTGGAGCGTAAAAGATTTATCCCTTGATACACAGCGCATGTGTATTCTGCGGCGCGGACATGACCTTCCACTTTCCAAAACTGAATATTTATTATTGGAAATATTAATTCGCCATGCTGGCCGAGTACTCACTCGACATGAATTGGAAAAACACGCGCTTTCCCAAAGCGATTCACAATCATTGGATGTGCATATGTCCAATCTCCGTAAAAAAATTGGTGAAGGTTACATACGCACAATGCGTGGTATTGGTTATTTAATGGAAAAAGTGTAGATCACCATGTTTACCCAACCATCTCTGTTTAAACGATTGGTGTTTAGCGTGCTCGCATTAAGCTTTGCGCTTTGGTGTGTTGTCTTATCGCTGATGGTTTACAGCATTCAAAAAATTTCCGCGCATTATGCGCACATCAATCTGGAAAATGCAGCGCAGCAACAGCTTGCTGTTTTAAAGGCAATTTCCGGTGATGACCAAGCTATACGTCGTTATGCAGAGGAAAATGAGGCGCTACAAAAAGAACTTTATACGCACATGAGTATCTTTGTATCGCAACATTATTTACAAGTATGGCGTGGTGAAAAATTAATTTATAACACCGTGCAATTGCCGGTTACAAAACCTGGACAATCTGAATTGCAAATGTTGACTTCTTTAAAAGCGACTGCGGGAAATAATGCCTGGTTAACATGGAGTGAGTATGAGCCCAATACCGGTTTGACTGTGCGTATTGCGCAAGAGCCTTCGGTTGGCATGCGGCTTTCATATCGCAGTATTGGTTATTACTTGATGCCCTTTGTTATCAGTGTTCCTTTTTTGTTTTTACCAATATGGTGGGGGATATCGCGCGGTTTGCGCCCCCTTAACCGTGTTGCGGAAGAGCTGGTAACACGTAGCGATACGGATTTATCGCCTATTACAAATACTCCTTATCGCGAACTTTCTCCGCTGGTAGCTGCTGTTAATCGGCTTATGGAACAAGTGGGTACTCGCATTCGACGCGAGCAGGAGTTTTTGCACGATGCTGCACATGAATTAAAAACACCACTGGCGGTTATTCAATTGAATAGCGAAATATTGGCTGATGCTACTGAGGCATCAATTCAAAAAGCGGCATTGGAAGGGATTCAAAAAGGTGTAACACGCGCAACACATACAACCCACCAGTTGCTTGCCTCAGCCCGCGCTGATAATCACCAGCACCATACCGGATTCGTAGCGATTAACTTTGCTCAATTTCTCCAGGACCGGTTAGCACAATGGATTTCGCTGGCGTTGCAAAAGAATATTGAGATAGAGCTGAATGCACCGGATATCTGCAAGCTGGATGTTGATCGTGAAAGTATTACCTTGCTTGTCGATAACCTTATTGATAACGCGATTAAATATTCTGGTCATGGCAGTAGGATTCATGTTCGTCTACTTCATAGCCATTTGCCCGATGGATCAATAATTACGTTGCAAGTATGCGATCAGGGCTGCGGAATTTCAGCAGAATATCGGGAAAAAGTGTTTGAGCGTTTTTTTCGTGTAAACCCCAGCGAAAGCCACGGTACAGGTTTGGGTTTATCTATTGTTAAGCGTGCCGCTGAGCAACATTCTGCCACTATTGAATTGGCTGATAATCCTGAAACGGAACACGGATTAATGGTGACCATAAAATTCCAGCAATATATTCGATAAAAATAATGATAACTGAATGCTAAATTGTTACTGGCTTTATCAACTAATTTATAAGTAAAGGAGGCACGTTATGAATACACAAAACGCTATCAATATTTCTTCACCTGACGCCATATATTCACCAGCCATACATTTGCAAGCAGCGCGCTATTATTATCTTGATAACTTGCGCGCATTGGCGTTAATGCTGGGAGTTTTTGTCCATGCTGCGATGGCCTATTCGCTTTATATGAATGAAATGTGGCTGACGTCAGCACCGGAAAAATCCACAGTAATCGAAGCGGCGACTATGTTTAGCCATTTATTTCGTATGCCATTGTTTATGGTGATTGCAGGTTTTTTTGGCTGTTATATTTATCAGAAGCGCGGTGTGAAAGGTTTTATTAAAAATCGTAGCCTGAGGATATTGTTGCCCTTTATTATATTTTTCCCGCTGCTGATGGCATCTTTTGTTTTTCTTTTTATGTACGCGATGGAGCACGTTGAGAATAAATCACCCTTGTTGCAACTTGTCAGCACCTTTGCCACAAATCCAGGTGCGCGCCCCAACATGCAGCCCAGTACGATGCAATTATGGTTTTTATTTAATCTGATACTTTTTTATTGCGTCACTCTTGTGGTATTGAAAATAAATGCATTCAATGTAAAGAATTGGTTATCCGCATGTTCGGTTCGTACCTTGCGCGGCATTTTGTTGTTTATGCTACCACTTCTGTTGGTTCCGGCCTTGTATTCGCAATACGCACTGCCTCTGCATATGCCTGATCGCCTGTATCCACAGTTGTGGTCATTCGGGTATCACGGAGTGTTTTTCGCAGTGGGCTGGATTTCGTTCTCAAGCCAATATTTGCTGGATGTGGTAAGCGGTTTTTGGAAATGGTTACTGCTAGTTAGTGTTATTGCGTTTGCAGTCGCGTACCAGTTTTATCCACGAACGATTGCACTTATGGTTGCAATACATCCTGAGGGACATTTTCCTGATGTTGGCAACACTGTATTCCTGGCAATCTTGCAAGCATTCATATCGGTTTATATGGTGTTGACGTTATTGGCAATGGGCAAAAAATTCCTTGACCAGGAAAATGCGTTCTTCCGTTACATGTCACAATCATCCTACTGGGTTTATCTGGTCCATGTGCCGATTATCCTGCTTATCCAAATATTGTTAATGGATGCGGATTGGAATTTGTGGCTGAAATATTTTGTAACCGTTGCGCTGGCATTTATTATTTCCCTGCTGAGTTATCAATTACTGGTCCGTTACACTCCGATAGGGTGGATGTTGAACGGAAGAAGGAGCATCAAAGCAAACTAGTTATTGGTTTAACTGCCGTCCAAAAAAATGACGGCAGTTTTCATTTTTTGAAATTAAAATGCGCGCGCAATCCCAATAAGCACAGAAACCGTTCGATCCGTATCGGGTTCAATAAACGGGCTGTCCTGAATTTCATCAGGCAACAGACTGTATCTCACGGTAGACATCAGGGACCATTTGTCGCCGAGCGGGCGAAAATAGGAGAAGCCGACATGTGGAATAGTGACCGCGCCCGGTTTGTAATTGATGACACCGCGCGCGACTTCTTCATCCAGGGTTCCGTAGTAATAATTTGCGTTGTCTTCGGACAACCAGGTAATGCCCGCATGGGGTGTTAACATTCCACCTGCGAATTGCACAGGGTAACCATATTGGATGGACGCTTCCTGGCCGCCACTGGTATCGGTGACGTCTGCGAGCAATTCAATGTCGATTTCACCGGCGCTGCCGCTCCATGTTGCTGCCAATCCTGCGTCAAGGGCAATATCGCGATCTTCCAATAATGTGTAGTCAATACCGTTTTGCGCGAGTTCTTTTTTGCCGAGGTCATCCACTTCAAATCCATCGAAACGTAATTTTGTAATGGCAGCAAGCTGGAACGATTCACTGCCCACAATATACCAACCGGCAGTGATGCCACGAAAATAGAAGCGGTCGCCCTGGTAAGTGATCAGCGGGACAGGAATAACACGCGTGTTTTCTCCAGCGTAGGGGCTGTCACTTAAGACTGTTGCGATACCAACCCCCCAGCGCGGCGGGCCGCCATCCGGATTACCTTCCGGTTCTTCCGGCCCAATTTGGGCGGTAGCATTGAATGACATCACGGACAGCAAAACTGGCCAGAATAATTTCTTCATTGGACATCTAACCTCATTAAATTAAATGGAATCCCTGGTGTAGCGCACGACTGTAAGCAACTGTTACAGAGTAAATACGTTATGTCACAAATAATGTCGCGAGATTATCGACAGTCAAAATATAAATTCGAGGGGATCTGGCGATGGCAGCCAGCATGAATGCAACAATAAGGCTGAGTCTGTATCAGCCTGTAACAAGTTAACCGTTTTTTTATTCCCGTTTTTTTAATTTCCATTTCGACTCAATAACCAAAAAGTTATGCAGGTTATTGTCATAAAAAGTAAAGATCCGTTGACCGCATAGATTACCGTTTGATGGCAGGCTAACCTTTTTAAGCGGCTTTGGAGAGAGCCTACTGCGGTGCTGGAATGTACCGCTTTTCACCTTTATAAAAAATAGAGAGCAACCATGACCCATTCGGTAAATCGCCGTGCATTAATGCGCGGCGCTGTCGCTAGTGCTTTGGGGCTATCCAGCCTATCGGTACTCGGGGCAGATCCTGCTTTATCCCTTTCATCACCCACTGTTGCGCTCAAGGGCAATATTCGCCATTCAGTCGCACGCTGGACCTTTGGTTTTCTATCAATTGAAGAGCTGTGTTTATTGGTAAGGCGGTTAGGATTTTCGGCGATTGATCTGGTCGGGCCGAATGATTGGCCTATTCTCAAGCAGCATGGAGTGGATTCCTCCATGTGCAATGGCGCCGAACTGAATCTGGAAGATGGTTGGGGCGATGCTAAATTTCATAAACCGCTGATTGAGCGCTATCAAAAACATATCGATCTGGTTAGCGAAGCAGGCTATAAAAACCTGATTTGTTTTAGTGGTAATGCGCGCGGGAAAAATCCGGAAGAAGGATTGAAAAATGCCACTAAAGGTTTGAAAAAAATTCTTGCCCAAGCTGAAAAGCGTGGTGTGATTTTGCAGATGGAATTGTTTAATAGCAAGATTGATCACCCGGATTATTTTGCCGATAACTCTGCATGGGGCATTGAATTGTGCAAGCGCCTCGACTCGCCTAATTTTAAATTGCTATACGATATTTATCACATGCAAATCAGCGAAGGCGACATCATTCGCACAATTCAAAATCATCATCAATTTTTTGGTCATTACCACACGGCGGGTGTTCCGGGCCGCAACGAAATTGATGATTCGCAAGAACTGTATTACCCAGCCATTGTGCGCGCTATTCAGGCAACCGGCTTCAAGGGATATGTCGCGCAGGAATTTATGCCCAGGCGTGCAACCGACGAAGAAAAAATTGAATCCTTGCAAGCGGCTATCCGTATTTGCGACGTTTAATATCCTAAGAAGTACGATTTATCCAGAGGTACAGTTATGTCTACTACACAACACTTCGATGCAATTGTTGTTGGCTCCGGCATTAGTGGCGGTTGGGCTGCCAAAGAATTAACTGAAAAAGGTTTGAAAGTGTTATTGCTCGAACGCGGGCGTAATATCGAACACATCAAAGATTATGTGAATGCGTCCAAGGATCCGTGGGATTATCCTCATCACGGTCGTCCCACCCAGGAAATGAAACGCAATCACCCGGTGTTGCAACGGGATTTTGTATTGAATGAAGAAACCAATGGTATGTGGGCGAATGAACAGGAAAGCCCGTACGTTGAAAAGAAACGCTTTGATTGGTATCGCGGTTATCACGTGGGTGGCCGCTCGCTGTTATGGGGCCGCCAAAGTTATCGTTTAAGCCAGCGGGATTTTGAAGCTAATTTACGTGAAGGTATTGCTGTTGATTGGCCGATTCGTTATCAGGATATTGCGCCCTGGTACGATTATGTAGAATCTTTTGCTGGAATTTCCGGCACTGTTGAAGGTCTGGATCATTTACCCGATGGAAAATTTTTGCCACCTATCGAATTAAATTGCGTTGAAAAAGATGTGGCCGCGCGAATAAAAAAAGCGTACGGCGGAAAACGTTTAATGATCAACAGTCGCACTGCAAATATCACGCAACCCAAACCGGAACAGGGCAGGGTGAATTGCCAGTATCGCAATAAATGTTGGCTGGGTTGTCCCTTCGGTGCTTACTTCAGTACCCAGTCATCCACGCTGCCAGCGGCGATGAAAACCGGTAATTTAACCTTGCGCCCTTTTTCAATTGTGAGTCAGGTGTTGTACGACAAAGATAAAAAACGCGCGCGCGGTGTAGAAGTTATTGATGCAGAAACCAATCAAACTTATGAATTTACTGCGAATGTTGTTTTCCTCAATGCATCGAGTTTTAACTCCACCTGGATTTTGATGAATTCCGCTACTGATATTTGGCCAGCTGGTTTGGGTAGCAGCAGTGGTGAATTGGGTCATAACGTCATGGACCATCACTTCCGTGTTGGCGCTGGTGGGCTTGTCGAAGGCTTTGAGGATAAGTACTACTACGGTCGTCGTCCCGCCGGTTTTTATGTTCCGCGTTTTCGTAATCTTGATGGTGAACAACGTAATTATGTGCGTGGTTTTGGTTATCAAGGGGGAGCCAGTCGTGAAGATTGGAACAGGAGTGTTGCTGAAATGAGCATCGGTGCAAATTTTAAAAATGCACTCGCCGAACCGGGCGCCTGGACTATTGGCATGACTGCCTTCGGTGAAATGTTACCGCACCACGACAATCGCATTTATCTCGATCATAAAGTAAAAGATAAATGGGGCTTGCCGGTGCTGGCAATGGATGTCGAAATTCGCGAGAACGAAAAAGCGATGCGCAAAGATATGCTGCAGGATGCAATTGATATATTCGAAGCCGCCGGTGTAAAAAATGTGACGGGGGGTGATTGGGGATATTCTCCGGGTATGGGTATTCACGAAATGGGAACTGCACGTATGGGGCGCGATGCAAAAACCTCGGTGCTTAATGCATTTAACCAGGTGTGGGATGCGCCCAATGTATTTGTTACTGATGGCGCGTGTATGACCTCGGCATCCTGTGTAAATCCGTCGCTCACGTATATGGCTTTAACCGCGCGCGCCGTAGACCATGCGGTAAAAGAATTGAAAAAGGGGAATCTGAAATGAATCGCCGCGAATTACTAAAAATGATTGCCGCTACTACCGGCACGGCAATGATTGGTGGCAGTGCGTTGCTAACCGGTTGCGCTACTTCAACGCAAACGCCGCTGATTTTTTCCCTGGAAGATATTGCGCTGATGGATGAAATTGCAGAAACCATTTTGCCGCGCACGGAAACACCAGGCGCGAAGGACGCGAAAGTTGGCCAGTTTATGAGCGTGTATGTGAGTGATTGTTACTCGCTGGAAGAGCAGGCGATATTTTATAAAGGTTTGCTGTCGCTGGAGGACAGCAGCCATAAAACCTATGGACGTCGTTTTATGGCGCTGCAGCCAGCCGAGCGCGAAACATTTATTAATCAACTTGATCAGCACGCAAAAACGGAAATTGCTGCTGGAAAAATGCATTATTTTACGATGATCAAACAACTGACGCTGTTTGGTTTCTTCACCTCTGAAGTTGGCGGCACGCAAGTATTGCGTCATGTGCCGATTCCGGGCCGTTTTGATGGCGAATTGCCTTATAAACCGGGTGATCGCGCCTGGGCGACCAGATAGTTCGCAATACCAAACGGCCAGTTGAGTATGCTCGCTGATGGTTAGTGCGGGAGTAATTAAATTTACCTTTAATCCGGAAGTGATGCGTTTTAATATCCGTAGTTAATTGACTGCTGAATAAATTAACTACGGTATGCCCTATGAATTGGCTGGCCCACGCGTATTTATCCAAACCAAATATAGAGTTTCGCGTTGGTAATATATTGCCAGATCTGGTTTCAATCACCGAACTACGAAAATTCACCCCGCCATTTCAGGAGGGCATTATTTGCCATAAGGCAATCGATGCGTTTACTGATTCTCATCCTATCGTTAAAAACAGCATAAGCCGCATGCCCGCAAATTACAGGCGGTATGGTGGTATTTTAACGGATGTCTTTTACGATCATTTTCTGGCAAAAAACTGGGCTGCGTATTCCACGATTGGCTTAAACGAGTTTTCCAAAAATTTTTATCGGGATTTGGAACGGATAGAAAGAGATGTCCCGGAAGACATCTTTTATAAATTTAAACGCATGTTTGAGCATAATATTTTTGAAACCTATACCGACATCTCCGGAATTAATGTCGCGCTACAACGCATAGATTCAAGGCTCAGGCGGCCTGCCAACCTTGGCGCGGCGACCGCGATACTTATTGAAAATTATGATCTGGTTGAGATGGAGTTCACATTGTTCTTTGCGGAATTGCGTACATCTATAGAGCCGCACCTCAAATCTTCCTAAATGCGAACCCACGCAACTATAAAAATACACCGAAATCCCATTGTGAATACAACATTGTTTGTCGGTGCGAAGTTATATAATTTTTTTGCCTAATCTCAAATCTGAACAAAAAGGAAAATAAACAGTATTGCTGCTGATTGGCTTGGGCGAGTATATTCGTGCATGTCAGGAATCAGTCGATGAATGATAAAGATTGAATCATTTTATGGTTCATACATGTTAATAATCATTTTGTGGAGGGACGCTGGATGAAATGGCTAAAACTAGAGGTTGTAATATTCCTTGCTTTATTATCGTCACAAACCCATGCGCTTTTTTTGGTGGATATCCAGAAGGATATCGCGGTAGGTGAATTCACAACATTATCAGCCGATATGACTGATCATGGTTTCAATCCAAAAACAGACCGTTTGCTAAGGGTCGATTTGTTTATTTATTTTCGTGAGTTAAATGATGACAGTCTGACAGATATGCCCGGCGATGAAACCGCTGAGTTTATGGGATTTACCAAAATATTATTCGGTCAACGATTCAATTGGAGCGCCGATATTGACACCGGGCTTTATACCGAGGGTACATCATTTGATCCTGCGAATGAAAACAATTGCGCGTGGTGGGATGAAAATTTCAATTGTGTATATGATCCGGTAAAATCCGGATACCTTTTTATCGGGCTTCAAACCGCACCAGATACCTTATGGGTAGATGAAGTCCGGTGGGAGGTAGAAGTGCTTCGCAAAGACCTTGATGAGTCTTCATCGTTGATGCTGCTTGCAATTGGTTTGTTCTTGTTGGGGGCGTTTCGGCGCCAAAGAAAATAATAGGCAACGTGCATATGCGCGGTATGAAATTTCCCGGGTATTACCCCGGGAAATTCTTTACTCGGTTTCAAGTAATTTTCCAACGCTTACCCAGTAAAGTGCTGTTTTTATCGGCAATGTTTCTGTTACTGCAATTAGCTTTTTATAGCGCCGTAATTGCCCTTGATAAATTTCCAATTCCCGCGCAAAAAAATCCTCCATCCTTTGACCTGCTTCCGGCTCACTACTTTTATAATCCACAATCCAGCGGATGCCATCTGCGATAAACGTTCGGTCAATGATGGATTCTTTTACGTCTTGCTGATCACTTTGCATTAATGATAATTCACTCGCACTTTGTGCATGATCACTATTAAGTAGCCAACGACCGATTTCACTCGTGAGAGTGTTGGTAATAACTGCTGCTGTTTTTTGCAAGGCATGATTTAAATATTCGCCATTCCAACCAAGTTGCTGCAACTGGATTTTCCAGAACGGTTTTTGTTGGTTGATAAAGGTTTCTGCGTGCACACATTCGTTTATGGTGACCAGCTTATTTTCCACCAGCGTTTGCAAGGCAGAATGAATCACGGTGCCTGTGTGGCGTGCCAGCCGCGCCGTAGTGGTCTCCAATTCCGGGAGGTTGAGTGGATTTCTTTGCAGGTCCTCAGGGAAATCTTCATTGGCGTCAACGCTATATTCATGACCACGATAATTTTTTAAGAGCGTCACTTCTTGCAATACCGGTAATTGCCATTGGGGCGGCAAGCGCAAAATATGTTGCAGGCCCGGTTGGGCTGCATGAAACGAATCACGTCCTTCCGTTATTGTTGAGGTTATCGTTTTGCTGTTGGTAATTAGGGTTGCTTGCTCTTTTACGAGCGGCCAAATGCTATGCAACAAGGAATTTTTTGCCGGTGTTTGTAACTCTTCTTCCTTGCTATTGATGCACGCGATTAAATGCAATTGTTTAATTGCCCGCGTACAACCGACATATAGCAAGCGTGTGGACTCAAACGCTTGTTGTTTTTCCTGCTCGCGCCGCATAAATGTATAAAGGCCGTCTTCCTCTTTGCCAGTAGGGGCAAGCGAGCCGAGCAATAATTGTTTTTCGCTGTTGTGATTAATACGCTCCTGCCACAGCAGAAGTTGTTTGTCGTCTTTGCGCGCGCTGCGGTCGAGGCCGGGAATAATTACCGTATCAAATTCCAGTCCTTTTGATTTGTGAATGGTCATTACTTGCAAGCGTGCATCGGCGTCTGATCGGGGGGCGGCGAACAAGCGCTCGATTGCTTGATGGAATGTTTGCCAATCACCGATGCTGCCGCCTTGCTGGTGTTTATCCAATAACGCAAAAAAACTCTGGATATTATTGCTGTCATTTTCATCCAGTAATGTTGCTGGTCCGCCCAATGCCAGCCAGATTCCTTCAATCCATTGTCGTAACGGTTTGCGATAGCGTGCGGCCAATGTTTGTTGCAATAACGGAACAATGCGCGCGAGTATTTTTTGGCCCGCATTGCTAATTCCGGAAATATGCGCGTAGTGTTGCAATTGCGGCCAGATAGCACCAAACGCTGTCTCATGTATCCGCGGATTTAATTCGTTTAATGGTGCGGTGCTAATGCGATGTAAATCATAGTTGTCCAATCCACACCAGGGCGCGCGCAATAACGCGAGCCATGCGATGCGATCCGCCGGATTTAACAGCGCGCGCGTCAGCGATAATAAATCCATAATCGCCATGCGGCTGGCGAGGCGATCAATTTCCGTGGCTTGATAACTTAAGCCTGCTGCACTTAATGCCGGCAGGATTTTTTGCAAATGCGTGCGCGTACGCACCAGTATGGCGATAGTGCCGTCCGGGTTTTTATTGCGTGCTTGCTGTACCAGTGCAACGACTTTTTCCGCTTCCTGCCACTGCGCGTCCTGGCGAGGATTTGAATGGCGATAAAAGTGTTCATCATCGTCGTCATCATTTTTTTCTGACGAATAATTGCTGATATGAAATTGCACTGCATCGCCATGTAATTCCGGATTTAACGCCGGCTTAAAGGCCACAGAAGGCGAATAACTGACCGCGCCGCGGCTGATATCGTCCTGCGCGGGAAATGCATGTTGGAAAATAGCATTAACCCAATTTACGACCCCGGCTTGGGAACGGAAATTTACACGCAAATCCAATGCATCCAATGTGACTGAGCCTATGCCTTGCTGGCGCGCATCCAGAAATAAACCCACGTTGGCATTGCGGAAGCCGTAACAGCTTTGCATGCCGTCGCCCACAATAAAGAGTGTGCGCCCGTCGCCCGCTTGCCAGCCATTGGTTAATTTCCGCAGAAGTTCAAGCTGCGGACTGGCGGTATCCTGGAATTCATCCACCAGAATATGGCGAATGCGGTAATCCAGTTGCAATGCCAGGTCACTCGGCGAATCTTCATCGCCCAATGCAATTAATGCTGCCTGGCTAATGGCCGTATAGTCGGTGGCGCTCAGTTGTTTGAATACCAGCGTGAGTTGTGCAGCAAGAATTGGCAGGATGTTGGTGAGGCTATCCAATAATTGCCATTGGTGTTCAGCATAACGGGGAGCGGGCAGTGAACGAATTTCCTGAAGTAATTGTTCTGCATCGGGCGATGTATCGTTGATGGCAGCGATTAAATCGCTAAAACGATTTTTTAAATCTGCATTTTCTTTTCCCGCAGGAAAGCCTTCCGCTTTGGTCAGGCGTGCGCGATAGGTGCCGCTATTGGTTAGCAATAAATCAGCGATGGCAAGCCATTCCGGAACTGCGTCGGGTTCCGTTGCAGGTAATCCGCTAAGGCCCAGCAATTCATGGATGCGATTTTTACGTTCACTTTCCTGTTGTAAATTAGTGGCTGCACTATCGGCAATGCTGCTGATTTCACTGCTGTGTAATTGCAGCGCTTCGTCAACCAATTCCAGATGTTCGCGAATCACTAGTTGCAATACATTTTCCAGGTAGCGGCGCGCATCTTCATGGCGTGCTTGCAATAACACGCCCAGCCATTGTTCGCGTTTGGCGAGCAAGCTGGTTAATAAATTTTCCACTGCACCGAGATTGTTATCCATATGGCGCAGCAAGCGTGTTAAATCTTCGCGGAAGGGAGAATCCTGTTCGAGTAATTTGAATAGCTCGCGTACCGCCAAACGATATGCGTGGTTCGCATCTTCCAATGTGTCCGGCTGCGCGCCGATACCGCTGGCAAGTGGTAATTGTTTGGTGATGGAACGGCACAGGCTATCGATAGTTTGCACACGTAAACGCTGCGGGCTTTGCAATAAGTTCCAGTGTAATTCGCGGTCGCGTTCCAACACTTTTTGCGCAAGCTGCCAGGTGCGTACTGCGTGCGGATCTTGCGGTTGTGGTTGCTCGGCGGCTTGCCAGAGTGCATGGATAATTCGATCCTGCATTTCACCGGCGGCTTTGCGGGTAAAAGTTATCGCAAGGATTTCTTCCGGTTGTTCACAGTAAGCGAGCAACGTCAGCACGCGTTGTGTGAGCAAGCCGGTCTTACCGGAACCGGCGGGCGCTGATACCGCAAATGATTTATGCGGATTTAATGCATCAAAACGAACCTGTTGGTCTACGGGTTGATTCTCTTCAACTACCGGCGCGCTGGCCGCCGGTGAATCAAAATCAAAACTCGATTGCGACATTAATTAGCTCCTCCGTTAGTGCGCAGGAAATCCTCTACAGCATCCTGCTCCAACAAACGATTGAGCGGTAATAAATCATCGGCATAGTGGGCCGTTGTTGCATTTTTCATATCTACACGTGTGTCGCCATGAATAAATGCCTGGGCCAGTTGTTGTAAATCCTGGTACCAGATATCCACTTGTTCTTGCCAGCTGATTTTTCCTGCATCAATGCCGGTGTGCTGGATTTGCAACTCACCCGTGCCAAGCCATTTCATGGCTTTTGCATTGATTTGCGCAAAACTGATGGCCGCTACTGTATTGCTTGCAGTAACGGCATAGAGCGGTAATTGCGGTTCATCCATGCGATTGCCTTGCCAGCTTTTAATGCTTGGCTGGCCGGTTTTGTAATCGATCAGGATCAATTCACCGCTGTGTTCAAGTTGGTCAATGCGGTCAATGCGTAATTTCAACGGTAATCCTGCGAAAGTAATTTCAACTTCCTGCTCAATTGCCGTAACACTAAACGCTGGACGCATTTTTTCCAGTGCGAGCCACTCCAGAATTAACTGCTGCAAGCGTTCTTGCTCAAGTTGCGCGTAAACAACCCCAATACTGGTGCCCCGTTTTTGTTTGATGTTGTCTACCGCAGCCTGGGTAACCGTGCTTACCAACGTGATTAACGATACATCATCCAGTGCTAATAAATGTGCCTGGTTTTTTAATTCGCGCCAAATAATTGCCAGTGCATCGTGCAATAAATTTCCGCGCTCAATGGGCGAGAAGCCGGCGACGGGATCATCAATGCGTGTTGCGCCCAAACGTAAACGTGCGAAAGCATTAAACGGGCAGGCGGCTTGTTCTTTAAATAAATTGGCGCCGCCGCGTACGGGTTCCTGTGCGAGATTTAATTCCGGCGCCTGTGCGGTATTGATAATTTGTAATGATTGTTGTGCAGCTATTTGTTGATAGTTTTGACTACTCGCTGTTTGTTCATTACCAATCAATTGATTAATTGGTGTCAGCGGCCAGTTGCGAATTAATGCGCTGGGGCTGAGCTCACTGTCGTCATCGCTATGTGCTGAACTGAATACGACTAATGGTGCGCATTGGCGATAGTGTGCGGTGAGCGCGCGCGCAAATTCCAATTCGCGTTCTGCGCTGGCGTGGGGCATTTTATGGGTGCGTTGTAAATTGGTCGGCAACAGCGGATTCGGTGCTGGAACCGGTGGCCATTGGCGATGGTGTAACCCCATCACCCAGCAGTGGCTAAATTGTAATCCTGCACCTTCCAATGCGCCCAGGATTTGAATCGGTGAATGCGGGGTTTGTGCCTGGAACGGCGTTTTTCCGGCGATGGTACGCAACTGTTGTACGGCAGCGAGGTAGGAAAATTGAATGCCGGTGTTATCCAGTTGCACAAAATTTTCCAGCAAACTATTCCATTGGCTGAGCTGCTGGTGTTCCTGGCTATCCAGCCGACGTGTACCGGGCCAGCCGAGTAAATTTAGATGCGATTGAAAAAAATCACTCCAGTATTGCGCGGTGTGATTACCGTAGGTTTGGCGACGATAATTTTCCAGTTGGATCAGACGGGTACTTAAACTGCTATCGCTTTCGGCGATGCCTAATTGCGCGGAGATTTTTTTGCAATAGTAACGAATATCGCTCAGGCTGATTGTGAATTTTCCCAGCTTGCGCAAGCCGATAATTAAATGCGTGCGCAATACCAGTTCATTGTCGGCGTCACCGAAAAACGGCGACAGTAATAAATGGCAAATGGATTCCAGATCCCAACTGGATTTTTGTAGCTCCAGTAAATCCAGTGTTGCAACAATAATGGGGGTTGTGCCCAAGGGGGTCCCGGCAGAAAAGTTAAAGGGCAAGGTGTAACGCGGTTGATCGGGTAGCAACGCAAGTGGTTCAAACACTTCGACAAACATTCGCTCTACCTGATCGCGGCATTGGCCGAGGTTAGGGACGATTATGCCAATCATCGCCTCCGGATTTTGCTCCAGCTGGCTTTTGCTCCACAGGGCCGCGCTACGAATTTCCTGTTCGCTGGTGTTGGTTTCAGTGCGCAGCAATTGTGCAGAATCATTTTCTGCTTTAAGGGTATTTAATTGTTGGCAGGCGCTGTTAATTAAATCCTGGTGTAGCGGGGGGATATCATCAAATCCTGTGAGATGAATAATTGCTTCCCGCGGAATTAAAAATTCTTTGAATGCATCTACCAAAATAGTGATTGCACTTTCTTGTGTAATAAATCCCAACGAAGCAAGCGTCGCACGAAATTCGCCCAACCAGGTTAACCAGCAATAACTATTGCTAACGACATTTAATTGGGGCTCGGCATTACGCACATGCTCTTCCGTTAGTTGCCACAATTCCAGATTGCGCAGTGCACTATCCGCGGCCTGGGCCAAAGGCTCTGCTTGTAGTAACGCGGCAGCAAGGGATGATTGGCTGATAATTTTTTCCCATAAACACTGGCGCTGTAGGTTATTGATAATTTGCCGTGCGGACGGTGGGTAAGCACAGCGTTGCAGTTGTGACCAGTTAAGGTCGATCCATTGGCCAAGTGAATAAATGCGCGGGCTGGCCCATACAGTTTGTTCTTGCTGTTTGCCATAGGCGCGGAGCATGTGGTTGCGCAGCCGGTTATTGGCGGTGATGATCAATTCGCCATTGTTGATAGCGGGCACGTACGGGGTGATGTCGAAATAGGTATCAACCATGATGATTTTTTATTGCCGGAATTTGGTTGGGCATTATGCCTTTTATTTGAATCCCTCCCCAGTCCTTCCTTGGCTAGGCGTTCGGTTTCAACGGAAGGCGTTTTGTATGTTGCTGAAGCAACAGTTTTTGGTTATAAGCCGCCTTATAAGTGATTGTTTGATAAAGACTTTACACCCCCTCCAGCTTGTTTGCCTGAGGGAAACATGCTAGTTTTCTGCCCCATAATAAGCGACATCAGAATTTCATCGGTAAGGACGCGGATATCCGCGGCACCCAAGGTCAATACAAACAGGTGAGTGTTTCATTAGCTGGCAGCGTTTTAGCATTATTATGCAATGCGGCTATGATTCCCTTTGTATTCAATAACTATAAGTAAGTGACCTTATGAACCAGCAAGCCATTCCCCAGCAATCTGTTGGTGTTGGTAATTATCGGTGGACCATTTGTGGTCTGTTGTTTTTTGCCACTACTGTTAACTATCTTGATCGTCAGGTTTTAAGCCTGTTGTCCCCTGAGCTGATGCACCTCTATAGCTGGAACAACAACGATTACGGCAACATCACTGCGCTTTTCACCTTCGTTTACGCGATTTCAATGATCTTTGCAGGCCGCTTTATCGATAAGTTCGGTACCAAAAATGGCTATATCATCGCCATTGCGATCTGGTCGTTTGGTGCAGCTATCCACGCCTTCGCGTACGACATGGGTGCCGGTTTTTATACGTTCCTGAGTTGGATTGGATTGGCGGATATCGATCAAGCCGCCGGTACGGTCAACGGTACCGCCGCGATCACCGCTTATTCTGTGGCCGGTTTTATGATCGCCCGTGCAGTGTTGGCCTTTGGCGAGGCCGGAAATTTCCCTGCTGCAATTAAAGCCACGGCTGAATACTTCCCCAAAAAAGAACGCTCATTTGCAACCGGGATTTTTAACTCCGGTGCTAACGTCGGTGCGATCCTGGCCCCCTTGACTGTGCCTGTAATTGGCGTGATCTGGGGTTGGCAATGGGCGTTTATTATCGTGGGGATTATCGGTTTTGTATGGATCGCCTTCTGGTGGGTCTGGTACGACAAACCGAGCGAGCAAAAACGCCTGAGCGATTCCGAGCGCGCTTATATCAATTCCGATGTGGAAGCAGTTGAAACGGCGGATGATGGTGTTAAAACTTCGTGGTTTACGCTATTGAGCTACAAGCAAACCTGGGCGTTTGCCTTTGGTAAGTTCATGACCGATGGCGTTTGGTGGTTCTTCTTATTCTGGCTACCGATTTATCTCAGCGCCCAGCATGGCATGGAAAAAACCGAGATTGCATTGCCTATCGCGCTTATCTATACCCTGACTATGTTTGGCAGTATCGGTGGCGGTGCCTTCCCCGGTTATTTCATCAGGAAAGGTATGGATGTGTTTAATGCCCGTCGCAGCGCCATGTTTGTGATTGCGCTGGTACCACTGGTGGTACTACTGGCGCAACCATTGGGACATATCTCTGTATGGATTCCGATTTTGTTGATTGCCTTGGGGGCATCTGCGCATCAGGCCTGGTCAGCCAATATTTTCACTACAGTGTCTGATATGTTCCCCAAAAAAGCAGTGGGCTCGGTAGTGGGGATAGGTGGTTTTGCCGGCGGAATGGGCGGGGTGCTGCTTAATAAGTTGGGCGGCGGATTATTCGATCATTTTGAAAAAGCTGGCAATGTTGCTACTGGCTACACCATTATGTTTGCAATTTGTGCAACTGCTTATTTAATTGCGTGGTTTGTAATGCGTTTATTGGTACCCAAATACAAACCCATCACCGATCTATAATTTTTTAGTGGATTAGTTTTTTGAAAACCGCCGCCAGTTAATTGTCGGCGGTTTTTTTATGAGCCATTGTTCTAGTTTTATTGGTTCTTCTTTAATGTCAAAAGGATCTAACTAATAGTTAACATTTTTTTTTATTGCCGCTCGCTACTCCGCTCTGCGGTGAATACTTAATGCGCATTTCAAATTTCCTAAAGAGGAGCAGGATATGTCGTTAGGTAATAATAATAGTGTGACAGCAAAGACCATTATGAGTAAAACCCTACTTAGCGCTTATGAAGGATGGACAATTCACCGGCTGGCTGAATTTTTTATCAAGCATGGTATATCCGGTGCACCCGTTATCGCTTCGGATCATGAGTTGGTTGGTGTAGTAACTGTTTCCGATATTTTTAAATTCAGCAATATGGATGAGAACCGTCGGCGTGACGCTTTGCGTAATTATTATCGCGAAAGCTGTGAGATTGAATTGGACGAAGCCAGTTTACGCGACTGGAGTAGCCGCGCTGAATATAACTGTACTGTCCATCAAATTATGCAACGTGAAATTATTACCGTACGGCAAGAGGCCAGCGTCAGTGAAGTGGCTGCGGTAATGGTGCGCAACAATATTCACCGCGTTGTCGTCACAGAACATAAAATCGCCGTAGGTGTTATCACTAGCATGGATATATTGCGCCATTTGCAACCCGATGGCAGTGAGTTGCGCCTGGTTGTTTAATCCGCTATATCGATTGGCCGAGACGTTTTTGCTTGAAGTTTCACAAAAAATACCAAATCCCCAAAAAATATTTTGGGGATTTTTTTTAGCCTTAAATTTTTTGTTGTAAAAATTACATTCTAAAAAATAACGTTATTCAGCACGTTGCCGCGTTTAAAATAAATATTTTCATCCCGCTTTGTTTATTTTGCATTTTATACGCCTCTTAACCCTGCTTCTGCGCCAAAAACACTCTGGAACTCGCGTAAAACGGGATTGTCATTCTACTGAGCAGGTTCATTTTAAGAGGAATATCACCATGAATAAATTTTCTACTCATGGGAATAGAAGATACCTACCGTTGCTTTCTGCATGTGTTTTTTGCGGTGTTTTAGCCGGTTGTGCCTCTACTCCTAAAGCCCCCAACGAAGCATTACAAGCTGCCGAGTTAGCAATTGCTAATGCAGAACAGGATCGCGTTGCAGATTATGCGTCACCGGAATTAGGTGAGGCGCGCGATAAATTAACAGCAGCTCGTGTTGCTGTAGTGGAAAAGGAAATGGTGCGTGCTGCACGTTTGGCAGAGCAATCCCGTGTTGATGCTGAATTGGCCAGCGCCAAAGCCAAAGCAGCAAAAGCGCAAGAAGTGAATGAAGATTTGAATAAAAATATCAATACACTTCAACAGGAACTGCAACGCAATACTACCCCAGGAGGCACACTATGAAATCGCTAAATTCTGTCGCTGCGCCGATATCATTATTGTTTTCGGCAATGTTAATGGTTGGGTGTGCGGGGCCGAAAGTTCCCGATGGTGCTGCACAAGTGCGTAGTAAATTGACGCAACTACAATCCGATCCGCAACTGGCCACCCTTGCTCCTGTCGCATTAAAAGATGCTGATGCCGCTGTGCGTTTGGCGGAAGAGCCGCGCGATGATAAAGCGTTAAGTCAGCACTTTATCTATATTGCTGATCGCAAAGTGGATACCGCTAAAGCATTGGCAGAGGCGCGCTACCTTGAAGATCAACGCAAAGGATTAAGCGAGAAAGCGACTACAGCGCAATTGGATGCTCGCACCCAGGAAGCTGAGGCGTTGCGCCGCCAGATTGCAGAGTTGAATGCGAAACAAACCGAACGTGGTTTGATCGTAACTCTGGGCGATGTGTTGTTTGAAACTGGCAAATCGGATTTAAAAAGTAGTGCCAGTGCAAACCTGTCAAAACTGGCGGGATTCCTGAACCAGCAACCGGAGCGTGCATTGGTTATTGAAGGACACACCGATAGTGTGGGCA
Source organism: Cellvibrio sp. 79 (assembly GCA_003056245.1). Taxonomy (GTDB): domain Bacteria; phylum Pseudomonadota; class Gammaproteobacteria; order Pseudomonadales; family Cellvibrionaceae; genus Cellvibrio. The sequence continues at coordinate 574,749 of MVDH01000001.1, forward strand.
GTGATAGTTACAACCAGGAATTGTCGCAACGTCGCGCTGATTCGGTAAAAGCATTTTTAATTAGTGCCGGGGTCGTTCCGAATAGAGTCACCGCTGTCGGTAAAGGTGAAAGTTCGCCTGTAGCCAGTAACGATAGTTCTTCCGGTCGACAAATGAATAGAAGGGTAGAGATAGTTATTGCCAACTAACAGTGCTTTAACGGCCTGAATAATGTTAGCAATAGCTGATAACGGTTTTTAATTCAAACGAAGGAGAATGTTATGACACTCGGTACGATTTTACTCATCGTCTTAATATTAATTCTTATCGGTGCAATTCCTGCATGGCCTCATAGCAGGAACTGGGGTTATGGTCCTAGTGGTGGCTTAGGCCTGGTAATTGTGATCTTGATAATTTTACTTTTACTCGGGTATGTCTAGTGCAATTAATGTTTAACAATTAAATCTATCAGTTGAGCCTTATTAAGGAGTTTGTTATGAAAGCAATTAATTATTCAATTACTGCGATTTTTCTGGCATTTCTGTTGGCGGTAACCGGTTGTGCATCAACTTCCAAAGATAAAAGCACCGGAGAATATTTTGACGATGCGGTGATTACTACTAAAGTAAAAGCTGCGTTTGTAGAAGATGACGATTTAAAAGCAACCGAAATTCAAGTGGAAACTTTTAAAGGCGTTGTGCAGTTAAGCGGGTTTGTTGCTGACCGTTCACACATCGGTAAAGCTGAACAAGTTGCCCGTAAGGTGAAAGGCGTTACATCAGTGAAAAATGATATTCGTGTGAAGTGACACTGAAATTAAATAATGACGCGCATATAGAAATTGTCATGCAAGGGAGTTATTGAAGAAGGAGTTAGCGAACAAAGAGCTGTTATGGATGATACAGCTCTTTGTTTTTTTGCTAATTCAGATCCAGATAATGGATTTTCTGAATAGCGAAACTTTCCAAGGCTTTGCCAAGGCGCTCAGCTTCCGTTGTTTTTTTGGTGAAGACGGCAATATTGTCCAGGGACGAACCTTCATCCATTAGTTTTCCTTCCAATAAATAGTCAACTCTCCGTGCTATGGCTTCGCCCGAATCGATGAGTTGTATTTTGGGGGGGAGATGCTTCGAGAGTTCTTCTTTGAGCAATGGAAAGTGCGTGCACGCCAGAACCAGCACATCTATTAAGTGCGCCTTTTCGCGCTGCATTAATTCCGCAACTATCCGGGCGATTGTATTTTCATCAATCGTTTCGCCGCGTAATTTTTGTTCGGCGATTTCTACCAATTCGCTACTGCCTAACGAAATGACATCGCTGTGGGGCGCATATTCGCGAATCAATTCATGAGTGTAAGGCCGTGCGACGGTAGCGGGGGTTGCTAATAGCCCGATCACGCCGGTTTGGCTCAATTTTGCCGCTGGCTTAATGGCTGGAACCACGCCGACTATTGGCAGGCTCAATTGGCTACGTAAATGGGGCAAGGTGAGTGTACTGGCGGTATTACAGGCAATGACCAGAATATCGGCCGGGTAGAGTGCTAACAGCCGACGTATTACCAGATCCACCCGTGCAATTAGCTCCATTTCGCCTTTGGTGCCGTAAGGGAAAAAACCGTTATCCGAAGCATAAACCAGTGGTAATCCGGGCAGGCGCCGCTGGATTTCCCGGGCCACGCTCAGGCCTCCGACACCGGAATCAAAGACCAGAACACGCAGCGGATTACTTGGTTGAGTAGTGCTACTCATGGATGTACTCACGAAAGGGGAAATCCAGTCGCCGCGAGGCTGGCAACTATTGCTAAAATGGCCGCGATTTTAACGGTCAGACCCGCTAATGCCTAGTCGGGTTTGCTATGAATATGTTGCTGTTGCATTGTTTGCTCGGGAGTGTGCTTGTGAATCCATCTGTTGTAGTGCTCATTACCGGACTGGTGGGGTTGGTCATCGGAGCGTTGATTGTTTACTGGTTGCTTGGTCGTCGTCAGCACCAGGCAATACTGGCGAAAACCTGGGAGCTTGAAGCGGCCCAGCAGCATCTGCAGCACGCTGGTGCTTTGCGAGAATCCTCGCTGCAACAAGAGTCCAACCAACTGAAGTTGCAAATTGCTGATCTTCGAGCCCAGCTACATGACGCAGGAAAGCAAATACAGGAACTGCAACAGTTGTTGGGGGATGCGCGTCAGGATGCGGCGGGTCTGCGCGAGAAAACCCGTCATTTTGATGCCCTGCAACAACAATCCCTGCGCAAGGATGAGCAACTGACACTATTGGAAAAAACCTCAACTGAATTGCAAACCCGCCTTGAACAAGAGCGCCGGCATTTTGCTGAGCAGCTTGCGCTGTTACAAAATGCCAGAGCTGATTTGACAAAAGAATTCGAAAACCTCGCCAATAAAATTTTTGAAAATAAACACCAGCAATTTACCAGTAGCAGTAAAACATTATTGGATAGCACACTTGATCCATTGAAATTGCAACTCGGTGAGTTTCGTAAAAAAGTGGAAGATGTTTATGAAAAGGAAAATGCCGAGCGCAATCGACTTGCCGGACAAGTCCTGGAATTGCAAAAACAGGCGCAAAAAATTGGTGAAGATGCAGTCAATCTTGCGCAAGCATTAAAAGGCAATACCAAAGCCCAGGGTAATTGGGGCGAGGTGGTGCTGGAACGTTTACTGGAGGAGTCCGGCTTACAAAAAGGTCGCGAGTACGACACGCAAGTGAACTTTACCAGTAATGATGGCAGCCGTTTGATGCCCGATGTCATTATTCATTTGCCGGAAAATAAAGATATCGTGATCGATGCTAAATGTTCGTTAGTCGATTACGAAAAATATTGCAGCAGCGATGATGAGTTTGAGCGCAAGCAATATCTGGCGGCCCATATCAATTCCCTACGTAGCCACATCAAAGGCTTAAGCATAAAAAACTACGAAAAAATTGAAGGCATTAAAGCGCTGGATTTTGTGTTTATTTTTATTCCGATAGAAGCTGCATTTATGTTGGCGTTGCAGCATGAGCCCGCGCTATATCGTGAAGCCTATGATCGCCATATTGTGTTAGTAAGCCCGACAACCTTGCTGGCAACCTTGCGCACCGTGGAAAATATCTGGCGCTATGAAAAGCAAAACAAAAATGCAGAGCGTATTGCAAAAGATGCGGGTGCTTTGCATGATCAATTTGTGTTGTTGCTTGAGTCGCTGGATGCGATTGGCGGTGCTATCAATAAAACCCAGGAGGCCTATACGAAAGCGCGCGAACGTTTGTATTCGGGGCGCGGCAATCTGGTGAAGCGCGTAGACGATATTCGCCGGTTGGGCGCCAAAACCAAAAAATCCATTGCTGGTCATTTGCTGGAAGACGCCGGTGCGGATACTGAAGAGTTGCTGCTGGATGAAATACCGGTTAATGATATGCAATCGGAAAACGGGGTTCATTCAGGTAATGAATAAAGAATTTACCTGCCGCGCGATGCAACGCGGGGACTTGGCTTGCGTAATACGTATCCAGGCAGAAGCTTATAGTAATGAAATTATCGAGCGTGATGAGGTGATCGTTGAGCGCTTTGCAACAGTACCTGATACCTCCTGGGTTATAGAAGACAAGCGCGGTGTTTGCGGCTATCTGGTTGGGTATTTATCCCATCACGGTTACGTAACCCCTTGGGGTGAAACGTTTTCCCATAAAACAAATGCCGACCATCTATATCTTCACGATTTGGCGATCAGTACCAGCGCCGCCGGATTTGGTTTGGGGCCGAGATTGGTGAAATATGCATTGGAGCAGGCGCAAGCGCGCGAATTGCGCGGCGCTGCTCTGGTTTCCGTGCAGGGCTCAAAAGGCTTTTGGCAAAAACTGGGATTCATTGAATATTTGCAATTAACACCGGCCCAGCAGCAATATCTTGATAGTTATACCGGGCCGGCGTTTTATATGACGCAGAATTTTGGATGATTTTTCCCTTTATTTTCGTTGGAGAATAACTCCACACTCGGCGTGATGGGTATAAGGAAACTGATCAAAGAGTGCGAAAGCTTTTATCGCGTGAGTTTGGGTAATCGTACGTAAATTTTCGCGCAGTGTTTCCGGGTTGCAGGAAATATAAATAATGTTGTCGAAACGCTGGGTAATACTGGTGGTATGCGGGTCAAGACCTGCACGAGGTGGATCGACAAAAATTGTTGAAAATTCATAATCTGCCAAATTGACATGACGTAAACGATTAAACTCGCGTACACCATCCATCGCCTGCGAAAACTCTTCGCTCGACATACGCGCGATCTGGATATTTTCAATATTATTTTCAGCGATATTAAACTGTGCGGATTCCACCGATGTTTTTGCTACTTCTGTTGCCAATACTTTTGAAAAATTTTGGGATAGCGGCAAAGTGAAATTGCCATTACCACAATACAGTTCCAATAAGTCCCCGCCAAAATCTTTGCTGTTGTTAACCGCCCAGCTCAACATGGATTCGCACACGCCAGCATTGGGTTGGGTAAAGCTGGCTTCTACTTGCTGGTAAAAATAATCACGCCCCAGAACTTGCATGCGCTCAATAACATGGTCGCGCTCAACCAATAAGCGTTGCTTGCGGCTGCGCCCAATAATATCAATGCCCAGTTTTTGTTTAATCGCTTTCGCTTTTGCTATCCATTCGTCAGTTAATTGTTTGTGATAAATCAATGTGACTAATGCTTCGCCGCTTTGTGTGGTTAGAAAATCTACCTGATAAAGTTTGTAGCGCAACAATTCATCTGCATTGATGGCGTCGAGTAATTCAGGCATTAGTTGATTCATCAATGCAGAGCCAACCGGAAATTCGTGAATGGCATAAGGCCTTTTGGCCTCATCGAACATCACATAATTACTAACTTCTTGCTGGTGCCACACGCGGAATTCTGCACGCATACGGTAATGTTTTTCCGCTGATGGATAAACCTGGATTTGCGGTAGGGAAAATTCAGCGAAGTCCAGCTGAATTCGGGATAATTTGTCGTGGAGTTGTTGCTGGTAACGGGCGGCAGAAAAATCATTGGCAGTCATGGTGGGCTCATCAGATAACAAGTCGGGCCGCGCATAAGCGCGGCCCGTTTGCACTCATTATAACTTCTTCGACTCGCATTTGCCCCATTCGCACGTTAATACTTCCATCGCTGCATCCCCACAAAAATAGGCGTAAGCCTCCTGTGGCCATTGGTTAGCAATAGTGAGGGTATAGGGCGCTGCACAAGCTGACTCATGGGCCTTAACCAGTTGGAAAAAAGTTGCCCCAGGAGCAACTTCAGTGATGCCACCGGCAAGGGTAGGGAAGTCGCGAACCTGTTGGTCCAGTGGTAAATGCTGGAGCAATTCTGTTTGATAGCGTGCAATCTCGGGATTGTGAGCAAGGCTAATGGTTTCGTTCTTGATTTTACCTAAACGAAATTCGCAGGTTTTTACTTTATTGGTGGGAGTGCGTTGTGCAAGGGACAATTCATCAGTTGCACGTTTTCTGGATTCCAGGGCAAGTTTAATAGCAGCAGGGGCAAGTGTTTTTCCCTGGTATTCAAAAGTGCTGGTTGCATGTTGCTGACTATAAATTTGGTCTGCTGCAAGGATAAGTTGATTATTGGTATTCAACCAATCCTGTTGCTTGCTAATCGCATCAACTTCAATATCGCCACCCAGTGCGGCACAGTTGGAGAAAAGATACGAATAATACACTGCATCGTTTAACACCCGGGTTGCCGTTTTTTCAAGAGTTTCTTTATCGGCTACTGGTGCTTGCGTTGTGCATCCAGCAATTAGCAGGCTGCTGCCCAAAAATAGAATTGCCTTGGCTTTCATTTATTTTTTTCCGATTGAGAATTGCTATTTATCCGGGCAAATTAAATTGGCAGTTTGATAATAAAATTACTGCCTTTGCCGGGGGCGGTTTTTACATCAATCGTTCCCTGGTGGCGTTCGGTAATAATAAAGTAGGAGACAGAGAGTCCCAAGCCTGTTCCCGAGCCCACTTCTTTGGTGGTGAAAAATGGTTCAAAGATGTGTTGGCGAACAGTATCTGTCATACCTGGGCCATTGTCCTGTACCTCGATCACAAGTTGATTGTTTTGTGCATAGGCTCGCACCAGGATGGAAGGATTCTGAATTTCCGGACTATGTAATGCTTGCTTGGCATTGCGCAATAAATTCAGGAGTACCTGTTGCAATTCAGGTGCAGATGCATTGATGGCCGGCAGGTTATCGCCAAATTCGGTCGTTAATTGCAAGTCGTGTTGCGCGTATTTTTGAGGATGAATACTTTGGTTGAGTGCAATTGTTTGCTCAATTAGATGCTTTATATCGACCAAACTGGTTTTACGTTGGGAATTGTGCGAGAACTCCAGCATATTGCGAACGATATTGGCAGAGCGTTCACCGGCTTCACGGATTGAATCCAGCATGCCAGGAATTTCACGCGCTCTCATATAGCGATCAATGGTTTCCACATCAATACCCAATTCATTCGCGCGTTCACGATTGGTACCGAAATGGCTATCAGTGCGGCGCACAATATTTTGTACGTTTTGTAAAATAACACTTAACGGATTGTTGATTTCATGAGCAATGCCGGCGGCAACTTCACCAAGTGAATACATTTTTTCATTTTGAATCATCAAATTTTCAATAGTCACTTTCATCGTGACATCATCAACGCGAATTACTGCACCTTGCTCGCTACTGGAAATGAGCGGATAAAGGGTAATTTCAAAATAGCGTTTTTTTTCGTCTTCCTGATGTTGAGTGTGTTGAATAGAATAGGGGTCGCCACCGCGAATGGACGCGCGAATTACATCGATGGTTACTGGAAATAATGGCAACAGTTCGGTGATGTTGCGCCCTAATGCTTCGTTGGAAAAAATTTCAAAGGTATTTTCTGCAGCAGCATTCCAATGTGTGACTTCACCGTGAGCGGTAACGCCGATAATAATTGACGGCATGGAATTGATCATGCTTTGCAAATAAAGTTTGGTTTCGCGTAATTGCCGCCCGGTTTGTTCATGGCGAGCCACTTCATCAATTAAAAGATCATTAATTCGATGCAGGCTTTTAGTGCGATCCTGAATTTTTTCTTCCAACGCTTTTTGTGATTCTTTCAGTGCTTTGCGTGCGCGTTTGTTACTCAGCCGACTGCGTTGTAATCCGATTATCAACAGCGTTTGCAGTATCAACAAAAAAATTACCAATACCCCCATCCAGGAGCCGGGCTCACTGGCTGGCAGGTTGGTAACCAGGGTGTTAGTAACAGAAGTTTGGGTCATAGCCTGATAATTATATGAGTCGCATTGGGTTAGTAATTTAGTCGCAATCATGCAATATATCGATTGATTATGCGTTATCGGTAATTTTTTAATCGTTTGTTGTAGATGCTGTTGAGTTTTTATTCGAGTTTGCCGAAGGTTTAAGCGATTTTCAAAAAGTTTAAATTTCTTTCTAAAAAGTGTTTGACACCCAAGCCAGATTCGTTAGAATGCGCACCTCTCAACGAGGGGCGGTTAGCTCAGTTGGTAGAGCAATGCCCTTACAAGGCATGGGTCACAAGTTCGAGTCTTGTACCGCCCACCAATGTTTTACGTTGTCGTTGTAGAGAGTCATTCGCGGACCGGTAGTTCAGTCGGTTAGAATGCCGGCCTGTCACGCCGGAGGTCGCGGGTTCGAGCCCCGTCCGGTCCGCCACTATTCAAAAAGCCCGCACTTGTTGCGGGCTTTTTATTTTGTATATATTTTTTGGTTAGCTTCCGGGTTGTGAGCTAATAAAAAATTGATATACATAAAATTGTCATCTGTGATTGGTAATTTAGGAATCAGGGAGTAAAGTTCCGGAACGACAGCCAGATCAGGTTGTCTGTCAGAAGGTACATATTCCCTCTGTCAATTAACTTAAAGGAGTAAAACCCATGCAAGACTACGTTGAAGACCTGCTGGATGATCTGTACGACGATATCGATGATGAAATCGCGGAAGATTACTCAGACATATAACCCGGGCTGATGCAGCATTTTGCTGCTGGCTCGCGGTATCCTTATTTACCTCGCCGCCCCATTTTCATAACTTCCCTCCGCTGTTTCTCATAAATTAATAACTTCAGGTTTCGGTATCTGTTTGTTTTGATTAATTTTTAGTCGAGTAGGCCGCAAATCTGCGCGAAAGTCATCATTGCGGGACTTGTTCACGTTTTCATCCAAAGTGCTTTTCTATACTGGCAATATTATCCCGCTTGGCTTGAGATGACTGCCTATGCCCAAATTTACCGCAGAATTACTCGAGGCGGTTTTCCTGTTTCAGGATGCACAGATTTCCCGCGAGTTACTCTACCCCGAGTTTGAAGCCATTCTTGATGGTTTTATCCCATTCCCTGACTTTGCCAATGCCACTGCTAAAGCTACATATGTGCAGATTGACCAATCCCTTTGTGTAACAGGCGCGGTTTTTTTTCTTATTTCCTTCGATGAAACGGGCATGGTGGATCGGCGGTGGAATGTACCATTACGTCAGCTTATCGATGCTACCGGTACTGGCCCTGATATGGGCGCGGGGGCGATTCGCCTCGCGTGTTATAGCCAATGTCCAATAGCATGGCACCAGAAAAACCTGTGGGACCCGATTATGGATAGCGGTAGCAGCAGCTTTGTTGCTATGCGGAAGGCCGTAAAAAGTAACCGCTTGGGATTGATTGTAAAGAAGCCTGTTAACGCGGAAAAAACCAAGGCGGAAAAACCGTCCACAAAACCAGCGGCTGACCTGGTGCGTGAAAAGGCGGTATTGGAGAAAAAACTCCATGACCACTACGCCCAGGAACTGCGGGACAAAATGGCCATGCTGATCAAGGAACAACGATTGCGTATTGCAACCCTCATGAACCAGCATCAGGCCAAAATTCATGGTATGCAACATGAACACCAGCAACGGGTGCTGGCATATCAGCAAAAATACCAGGAATTCGAGCAGCAAAATCGCGATCTGGAAGAGCGCAATCGCGCTCTTAAAGACAGCCTTGATACGCAAGCCAATAAGATAGAAGGAATGCGCGAATACTTTGCGCACAAATTAAAAGCGGCACAATCGGGGGAATCCAATCAAATCCAGATACTGCAGGAAAATTTTGCGTTGGAGATGGATGCCAAAATTCGTGCTGCGACTGCTGAATTGCATGAAATGCTGGATATGCGCGAAGTGGAATTGTTTTATCGCCATCAAAATGAAGCTGCACTCAAAGAGGAGATTGTTCATTTAAAGCGTGACCAGCAGCAGCTCTTAAAAAATAGCGGTGACCAGTTGTTGGAGCGTCTCACCAAATCAGGCATCAATCTGGTTACTTTTCTGCCTGGACTGGGCGAGACCGCAGTGCCATTGGATGATATCGGGGTCTTTCTGGAGGACCCGCAGGCCTATGCCGCTGATAAAACCGGGGTGAGCGAGGCAATCTATCTGGCGTGGCATGAGCATCACCAATCGCCTTGCTGTAATGCCGTGGACCCAAAAGGCAAAGCCTGCGGTCGTAGTATCCCCATAATTGAAACCCCGGTTGAATTTCATCCGGGAGAGAGTGATCGTTGCAGCCATCATCAGTCGGTGGTTTATTCCCGGGTTGCGGAAAGACGCTGAGGTACATGAAAGGCAATCCTGAGATGGAGTGTTTGGCAGTAATAATTAACGGGTTGTGTAAGCAGTGGTAATTGATTCCGATAGTGATTTTTTTAAACTTGCCTGTGCAGTACCCCTGCAAAACGCGACTACTACTACGCTGGCAAAGTACGGTGTTGAGCTTCTGGTGCGCCGCGATGATCTTATTGATGCTGGTCTGTCAGGTAACAAAGCGTATAAGTTGTTCTATAACTTGCGTGCCGCGCGCGATGCGGGACATTCCCGGTTGTTAAGTTTTGGCGGAGCTTATTCCAATCATTTGCATGCGCTGGCAATGGCTGGTGTTCGTTACGGTTTTTCCACCTTGGGGGTGATTCGTGGTGAGCGGCCGCAGCATTTGAGCCCCACGCTCAAGGATGCAGAGCAAGCGGGGATGCAATTGATTTTCATCAGTCGTGAAGAATACCAGCACAAAGCGTTTACCCGCTTACTGGAAGAATGGAATAGCCAGTTCGGTGATTTTTATTTGATTCCCGAGGGTGGGGCCGGGTTGCTTGGCGCACGTGGAATGACCTTAACGGGCCGTGCTTTAGAGGCGCAGCTCAAGGGCGACTATACTGCTGTATGTGTTGCTTGCGGGACTGGAACCAGTCTGGCGGGGTTGGCGGTTGGCCTAACAGCCGCTGGTCGCAATGACAAACCTGCGCTTGGCTTTTCGGTTCTTAAGGGTGATGGGGATTTGGGTACGGGCATTGCAGAGACATACCGGCAGTTATGCGCCAAAAATAACGAGCTGGGTGATGATAGATGGCAAAATGCAGCTAACTGGCGATTAATTTCCGGATTCCATGCTGGAGGTTATGGGAAAAAACACCCATCGCACTTGTTTGATTTCTGGCGAACCTTTGAACAGGAAACCGGCATTCCGTTAGATCCGATGTATACCTTAAAGATGATGTGGGGAATTCATTGTTTGGCACGGCAGGGATATTGGTCGCGTGGTGCACGTATTGTTGCTATCCACAGCGGTGGCTTACAAGGGCGGCGAGGTTTTGTTTGTCCTTAATCTGTTTTGGGATGAATAGCTGGAAAATATAAGTAGTTGGAGTGTGGTTGCCGTTTACCAGCTCCGGAATCGGCTCTCTTCTGAAGGAAGTGGTTATGCAAGCTCAAAAGAATGTTCAAATCGCCCCGGTTGAATTTGATTTGAATTTGACGCGTACTCTTGTTCCACTGAAGGATATGAGCGAAAGCCATTTACTGGCGCTGCTTAATGATGCTTTGATCGAAGTCGTTTGCGCTGGCCAAACCTTATTTAATGCCGGCGCTTATGATGCCCAGCATGTTTATTTACTGCATGGCGATGTTGCGTTGGTTGATGATTCCGGTAATCGCACACGCATCAAAGGTCGCAGTTCACTTTTCCCGATTGTCCACCATCAGCCGCGTCAGGTTACCGCGATTGCGGAAACCGATTGCAGTGTTTTGCGCATCGACAGTGAGCGCCTGGATAAGATGCTCACCTGGAGCCAGGTTGCGGATTATTTACAACTGATTATTTCCCGTGAGCGCGATCTGGATGAAGATGTTGACTGGATGATGACCGTGTTGAAATCCAATCTGTTTTTCAAAGTCCCCCCACTCAATGTTGAACAAATTTTTTCGCGTTTAACTCCGCAAGTAGTTTACGCCGGCGATGTGATTATTCGTCAGGGGGAGATGGGCGAGCAGTGTTATTTCATTAAGGAAGGTGAAGCGGATGTGGCCCGGCATTCTGACAATAAACGTCAATATCTGGCAACAATTGGCGTAGGTCGTTGCTTTGGTGAAGATGCGTTGGTCAATGAAACGGTGCGCAACGCGACGGTAATGATGCGCACTGATGGGGTGTTGATGCGTTTGGAAAAACAGGATTTTTATCGTTTGCTGAAAGAGCCTGAAGTTTCTACGCTGAATTTTAATGAGTTGGAAGAATCGCTTGCCAACGGTGTCGTTGCTGTTGATGTCCGTAGTGAGGATGAATACAGCGAGGTTCATCTGCCTAAAGCGGTGAACGTTCCATTGAATATTCTGGCGATAAAATCCCGTTTGCTGAATAAAGAAAATTTGTACATTTTTTATTGCGACACCGGCCGCCGCAGCCGCGCAGCCGCCCATTTACTCGCCGAACATGGCTATAAAACCCTTGCGTTGGAAAATTGCCCGAGTTTATTTGGCAATGCCGGTAAACCCCTGATGGTCGATAGGCGCAATTATGTGTTGCGCGCTGGCGAGTCCTTTCCCGGGCGCACCGACGAATAATCAGGCCACTCGTCAGGTACTACGAATATACGCTCTGACTCTATCCAGCAAAGACTATGTGTTGGCTGATTTTCGTTGTTGTTTGAGCTCTCTTCCAATTTCATTGCTGCAATTAGCTGGGGTCGTTGTGCCCCATGAACTTCATCAAATAATTTTTCTGCCAGTTGCTCGCTGGAGAATAAAGTCGCTACATCTGTGCAATGTGCAGGTGATAACCATTGCTGGCGTTCAAGGATAAGCCAGCGCTGAGTGGATTGGGTGGGTTGGGTGGATTGGGTGGAAATTTCCTGAAGGAATTGGCTAAGGCGCCACCAGCTTCCGCGTTCATGATGCGAGTGTACGAATGCGGGTTTGCTGTTACGTTGCGCCGGCGAAAATAAATATCCTTGAATACATAAACCGGTATTCCATTCTTTTGCATCCGGGTATAACGACCTCAGTTGCAATTGGGCTTCCGGTTGATGATGTAATGGCAATTGATGTTGGCGTAAATGATTGAGCTTCAAATCCAGGCGATCTTTGCTGTCGGGGCCAATCCAATATTTCCAGTCATAAGCTTCCAGTGGATTACCCGCACTGCAAAGATAAAATTTCACCGCCGTTTCTATATGCCAATATTCCTCATTGCGGCGGCATAGAAAATCAAATGCGCCCAGGGTGATGCCATTGCGGTCTATTTGCAGGTTGTGCTGTAGCAACTCCCATTCGGGATAGTTGGCAAAATAAAAATGCCACAGTGCTTCGTAATAAATTCCCAACCGCGTGCTTTTGCGTTGGCTCAGATGATCCAGTAACGGCTCCGGCTGCTGATCCAGCGCTTGTAGCCAATGCCAGGGAAATTGGTTGTGGAAAGGCAGAATGCTGATTGGGCTTCCTGGTAGCTCTTGCATCATGGGGGCGCTAAAACAACACCAGGCCAGATCGCGAACTGCTTGATGCTGCAGTTCATGCAGTGCAATCTTATAGTGGGGATATTGGATTGGTTGCATAAAGTTAAATCCTTGCAAGCTTCGCTGGCTATAATAGCCTGAAACAAAGACTGGTCTGGTAGATGATCGCGACCAATAAATGCAACCGCAGACGCAGTGGATGATTTATGACTCATTTTTCAACGATTGGCCTGATTGGTCATCTCAATAACGAGCGCGCGGTTTATTCCATCAAGATTTTGATTCGCTTTTTGCAGCAGCGCGGCAAAAACTTTGTGCTGGAAGCGGAAACTGCTGCGCTGATTCGCGACGCCAGCATGGTCAAAGCAGCGCAACGCATTATGGATATGGATACCATCGGCCAAGTGTGTGATCTGGTAATTGTGGTGGGTGGGGACGGTAGTTTATTGCGCGCAGCACGTGCACTGGCTAAATACGATGTGCCGCTGTTGGGGGTGAACCGTGGTCGCCTGGGATTCCTAACGGATATTACGCCGGAAGATATCGAGCTAAAGGTTGATGAAGTTCTCTCCGGAAATTACAAATCCGAACAGCGCTTCCTGTTGGATATGGAAGTCATACGCAAAGGCGTCGTTATCGCTACGGCTGATGCGTTCAATGACGTCGTTCTCCATCCTGGCCAGTTCATTCACATGCTGCAATTTGAAATTTGTGTCGATGGCGTGTTCGTAACCAGCCAGCGTTCCGATGGTGTGATTGTTTCAACCCCTACAGGTTCGACAGCTTATTCATTAAGTGGCGGTGGGCCGCTATTGCATCCGACGCTGGATGCCATAGTGGTAGTACCGATGAATCCACACACGCTTAGCAGCCGACCCATAGTAGTGTCGGGCGATAGTGAAATCAGAATTCTTGTTGGCGAACACAATCGCGCTGAACCTATGGTGACTTGCGATGGTCATTCCCATGTCGACGTCCAAACTGGCGATGAAATTCGCATCTGCAAAAAGCCGCAATTGCTACAGCTCCTTCATCCCCAGGATTACAACTTCTATGAGCGCTGCCGCTCCAAGCTGGGGTGGGGTGGCCATCTGCTAAAGGAATAATATGACTGAACCTTCGCTACTTAAATCGATCATCCAGCCACAACCCGGCGAGGCTTACGGTTACGATTTAATTGGCGATGTCCACGGTTGTGCCCATACGTTAGAGCGTTTACTCCAGCAAATGGGTTACAAAAAACAGCGTGGTGTTTATCGTCATCCGCAGCGTCAGGTTATTTTTTTGGGGGATGTGGTGGATCGCGGCCCGCGTATCCGCGAAGCCCTGCATCTGGCGCGCGATATGGTAGAGGCGCGCAGTGCGTTGATGGTTTTGGGTAATCACGAATTCAACGCAATTACCTACACTACACCCAGTGGTCCTGGCTCATGCGAATATTTGCGGCCTCACACACCGGGCAACGTCCGCCAGATTGCTGAAACGCTTGAGCAATTCGAAGACCATCTGCAGGAATGGCTCACATTTGTGCGCTGGTTTGTCGAGCAGCCATTATTTCTGGAAATTGAACATCCGCGCACACACCAGGTGTTTCGCGCTGTCCATGCTTGCTGGGATCATGCATTGATAGATCGGCATCGCCGCCACTATGGCGACGGTCATATCGATTGGCGCTTCGTTATTAATTCCGTGCAAAAGGGCAGTCTGGAGGCCATTACCAAACAGCGACTCACGGGTGGTGTAGATCTGCCGTTACCGGAAGGCGAGGTGATGATTTCTGCTGATGGTTACCAGCGCCGTGCATTTCGTACCAAATTCTGGGGCCATACTGCCGAAACTTACGGACAGTTATTATTCCAGCCTGATCCAATTCCCGACGCCATCGCCAAAGCGCCGATCAGTGCAGAACATCGTGCACAGATGGTGTACTACGACACATCACAGCCACCGTTGTTTATTGGCCATTATTGGTTAAAAGGTACACCGGGGCCTTTGGCCCCCAATCTTGCGTGCCTTGATTATAGTGCGGTTAAATTCGGGCGATTGGTGGCTTATCGCATGGATGGTGAGGCACAATTGCAACCGGATAAATTTGTCTGGGTCTACGTGGACCCCTAAACAACCGGGTGGTTATTGTATTTTGAACTGGATAGCGGTTAAGTATTTTTCCCTCGATCAGGATTTGCGCGAATTAAGTGATTATTTACAGGCGCGCGGTTTAAATCATCGTATTACCGAAGAGCAGGGGCAACAATGCCTGTGGGTGCAGGATGAAGCCGTTGTTCCGGCCTTGCAGGAATTCCTCGCACAATATTCACAAGGTGCGGTGACTCTGGAAGCGGTGCCGTCACCGGCAGCCATTAGTTATTCTCCCCCATCATTGATTCAACAAGCAGTGCAAGTGCCCGTCGTTATCGCATTAATTTTATTAAGTGCACTTGGTGCTTTTTTGGTAGATGCAAACAGTTCACTCGTGAACTGGTTTAGTTTTCAGGATTTTAGCGAGCGACGACTAATTCCTCTCAATGAATTATTTGCCAGTGGCGAACTATGGCGATTAGTAACGCCCATTTTTTTGCACTTTGGTATTTTCCATGTGCTGTTCAATAGTTTGTGGATGTGGGATTTAGGGCGCCGTCTGGAATATCTTATGGGGCCCGTGCAATTTTTGGTGTTTGTGATTATTACCGGCGCTGCCTCCAACCTTGCCCAGTTTTTCTGGAGTGGTCCCGGTTTTGGCGGTATGTCCGGTGTTGTTTACGCATTGGTAGGTTTTATCGCAATTCGTCAACGTATTGTCCCGCATCCGCTTGTTGCTGTTTCGCCGGCATTAATTGGTTTTATGTTGTTCTGGCTGGTGTTATGTATGAGCGGTGTGGTGGATTATTTTATTGACGGATCAGTTGCCAATGCGGCGCATCTGGGCGGTTTAATTGCCGGGGTTGTTTACGCGTTTGCCACTACACGTTTTTATCGCCGCCAGAATTTGGTTTAATTGATTTTGTTGTCCTTTATTTTTCAGGTAATGCTATGGATTTACAACAACTGCTTTCCAGTCTTACGCCGGAAATTTATCAGAATTTAAAACGCGCAGTAGAACTGGGTAAGTGGCCAGATGGTAATCGTTTATCGGCGGAACAGCGTCAATTATGTATGCAGGCAATGATCGCCTACGAACACAAACATTTACCGCCCGATCAGCACACCGGTTATATCCCGCCCGAGCCGCACACCTATTGCGGCGATGATGATCACGACCACGATCATGCGCACACCGATAAACCCATCAAGTGGGTTGAGTAATTTTTTTTTTGTGAACCAGGATTCCACTATGACAGCCGTAGAACAAAACCTGCCATCCAAAGAACAAGCACCAAAAACAATTTATCTCAAAGATTATCGCGTGCCGGATTATTTAATCAAAACCACCGACTTACGTTTTGAGATTTATGATAAAAATGAAAAGAATGGCGGTAATGAAAAGCCTGATGGTGAAACTATTGTCAGTGCGATGTTGCAGTTGTATCGCAACCCGGCAGCAACCGAGCCAGCAACACAGCTGACCTTGCACGGTGCTGACCTTGAATTGGTTTCTATTGCGCTGAATGGAAAGGTGTTGGGTGAGGGAGATTACCAGTTTGGTGAAGAGTCCATCACTATTTTTAATACACCGGAAGAATTTACACTCATTACTATCACCAAAATAAAACCCGAACAAAATACATCGCTGGAAGGTTTATACCGTTCGCGCACTATGTATTGCACCCAGTGCGAAGCGGAGGGTTTCCGCAAAATTACTTACTATCTGGATCGTCCGGATGTCATGAGCGAATTCACTACTACGGTGGTGGCCAATAAAAAATATCCTGTGTTGTTATCAAACGGTAACCTGATTGACCAGGGGGACATTGACGGTAACCGCCATTACGCAACCTGGCATGATCCATTCAAAAAGCCTGCCTATTTATTTGCCCTGGTCGCTGGCGATCTCGCCCATATCGAAGATAAATTTACTACCTGTTCCGGCCGCGAAGTAGTATTGAAAATATTTGTAGAACCAAAGGATCTGGACAAGTGCGATCACGGAATGGAATCACTGAAAAATTCCATGCGCTGGGATGAAGAAGTGTATGGCCGAGAATACGATCTGAATATTTTCATGATCGTTGCGGTAGACGATTTCAATATGGGTGCCATGGAAAACAAAGGCCTGAATATTTTCAATACCTCTTGCGTACTCGCTAAACCTGAAACGACAACCGATGCAGGCTTTCAGCGTGTTGAGGGGGTTGTTGCGCACGAATATTTCCACAACTGGAGTGGCAACCGCGTGACTTGCCGCGATTGGTTCCAGTTGAGTTTGAAAGAAGGTTTTACTGTTTATCGCGATGCAGAGTTTTCGGCAGACATGGGATCGCGCACTGTCAAACGCGTTGAAGATGTGACCTTGTTGCGCACTGCGCAATTTGCGGAGGATGCAGGTCCTATGGCACATCCGATTCGCCCGGAATCCTATATCGAAATTTCCAATTTCTATACCATGACCGTTTATGAGAAAGGTGCAGAAATTATTCGCATGCTGGCAACCTTGTTAGGAAAAGAAAATTTCCGCAAGGGGACTGATTTATATTTTGATCGCCATGATGGGCAAGCGGTCACTACGGAAGATTTTGTAAAAGCGCTTGAAGATGCATCGGGTCGCGACCTCACACAATTCAAACGCTGGTATTCGCAAGCGGGTACCCCGCGTTTGCAAATTACCGATTCATACAACGAGGTTGCGCAGGAATATTCGCTGACGATTAAACAATCCTGCCCGCCAACACCGGAATGCGAAAATAAATTGCCATTCCATATTCCCGTTGCAGTAGGTTTGATTGGTAGTGCAGGGGATCTGCCATTGGTGTTGAAAAATGCCGAACCGGATTTTGAGACCAGCGATAACACCTACAAAGTGTTGGAGCTAACTGACGCTGAACAAACCTTTGTATTTGAACGTGTGCAGGAAAAACCGGTGCCCAGTTTGTTGCGTGGTTTTTCTGCTCCGGTGAAATGGCATTACGATTATTCGCGTGCAGACCTGGTGTTATTGATGAGTAGCGACAGCGATGGATTTAATCGCTGGGAAGCGAGCCAGCAATTGGGATTGCAAGCAATCCAGCAGTCAATCGAGGCTTATCAGCAAGGTCGATCGCTTACCGATTGGAGCGTTGACGCGGACTTGGTCGAGGCTTATCGCAGTGTTGTACAAAATGAAAGTCTCGATAAAGCCATGGTTGCTTATATGCTCAGCTTGCCATCGGAAGCTTACTTGAGTGAGTTGGCTGATGTTGTCGATGTTGAAGCAATCCATTATGGTCGCAGCGCAGTTCGAAAAGCGTTAGCGCGAGCGTTACGCAATGAGTTTGAAACTATTTATCGCACTTATGATCATCAACAAGCTTACGCTGCCACTGCTGACGCAATTGCTTCGCGCAGCTTGAAAAATGTTGCTCTGGGCTATTTGATGTTGCTGAACGATGACGCACTGATTGGCCTTTGCGAACAACAATATCGCACCGCGAATAATATGACCGATGTGATGGCAGCCCTAACGCAGTTGGTTAACAGTGATGCAAACCTTGCCAAACAATTTTCACTATCCGCATTGGAAGATTTTTACCAGCGTTGGCAGCATGAATCCCTGGTAGTAAACCAATGGCTTGGCGTGCAGGCGATGTGTGTATTGCCGGGTA
The DNA here is from genome assembly GCA_003056245.1 of Cellvibrio sp. 79. Lineage (GTDB taxonomy): Bacteria > Pseudomonadota > Gammaproteobacteria > Pseudomonadales > Cellvibrionaceae > Cellvibrio. The sequence goes on from MVDH01000001.1 coordinate 593,262, forward strand.
CTTTGGAAAAGGTAAAAGCTTTGCAAAACCATGCGGCATTTGATGGTAAAAACCCTAACAAAATTCGCGCACTGGTTGCCGGTTTCTGCAATAGCAATCCGATTAATTTCCATGCGGATTCCGGTGCGGGCTATCAGTTCCTCGCTGATCAAATTATTCATCTCAATACCCAAAATCCGCAAATTGCTTCCCGGTTGCTCACACCATTAACGAAATGGAAAAAATACAATCCGCAACGTCAGGCATTAATGAAGTTGCAGTTGGAGAGAATTCTGGCCACGCCTGATTTATCCAAGGATGTATTTGAAGTCGTTAGCAAGAGTTTGGTTTAGGAAGTTATTTTATTTTTGTAAATACAATTATTGATCTGATGTTTGTCAGATCAATTATGTTTTTTAGCGTTAAGTTAGCTGGAGATTTTGTTCATGGCATTTACTCAAGGGGGCGTTTCCCCGCAATCAATTCCGCAAGTAAAAAATATCATTGCGGTTGCATCTGGCAAGGGCGGTGTGGGCAAATCTACAACGGCAGTAAATCTAGCATTGGCGCTCGCTGCTGAAGGTGCCCGTGTAGGTATTCTTGATGCGGACATCTATGGTCCCAGCCAACCGCATTTGCTTGGTATTGGCCAGCGCCGCCCCGAAATTCTGGGTGAGCGCGGCAAAGAACAAATGGTGCCGATTATTGCCCATGGCATTCAATCGATATCTATGGGCTACTTGGTGACAGAAGAAACTCCCATGCTGTGGCGCGGCCCGATGGCGACAGGGGCTTTGCAACAATTATTGATGCAAACCCGTTGGGATAATCTGGATTATTTGATCATCGATATGCCGCCGGGCACCGGGGATATCCAAATTACATTAGCGCAAAAAGTTCCGGTAACCGGTGCAGTCATTGTTACAACACCGCAAGATATTGCATTACTTGATGCTAAAAAAGGCATTGAGATGTTTCGTAAAGTGAATGTGCCTGTGTTTGGTGTTGTAGAAAATATGGCGGTACATATTTGTTCCAATTGCGGCCACGAAGAGCATATTTTTGGTGCGGGCGGTGGCGAGCGTATTGCACGTGATTACCAAACTGAGTTGTTGGGTGCGCTGCCATTGGATTTATCAATCCGTGCTGATGCGGATGCTGGCAAGCCTTCTGTTGCTGCGAATCCGGATTCTCCCATTGCACAATATTATCGCGCGATAGCAAAAAAACTTATTGTAAATGTAGATTTGCATAATTCCCGTGCGGCAAATATCCCTGACATTGAAATATCAGACGAGTAAAAGAAATCGTTTAATCTGCAAGGTAATTATCAATCTATAACCCCGGCTGCAATCTATAGTCCAGACTGGATAGTGGCAGGGGATTTTTGTGGTTCCCTTCTTGTTTTTTCTGCGTGCATAAAAACTGTCATCAATTTATCAAGCAACTTTCACATTCTCCGTTCAGCATTGCGTTGAATGCTCGCCATCTGCGTGCAATTTTTATTCAATAACGGAGAAGGATATGCGTAATAAATTTTTTTTAATGGTTAGCTTATGGCTGATTAACATGGTATCGGTAGGTGCAAGCGCTACTGAAATTCATCCAGCTAATGGCAGTTGGTATTTATTTGACGTTGACGCATTGGTTTCGCAGTCAGGTGGCGTGGAGTGGATTGATGCCCAGCAAGATGATGCGCTTGGTTATACCGGTGATGGTTCTGCGCTCACATTTTCCTTTTCTTTAACAAATTCTGCTTTTTTAAATCTGGTTGATGCCGGGTTGGCGGGCGATGTATTCACATTGTTAATCAATGGTAACTCTTATACCAGTTCAGCGGTTGCAGCAGAATCAAACGCGTTCGCCGGAATTGATTTTGATGCTGCCTGGGCCGCTCCGGAATTTAGCAAGTTATCTGTTTTATTGGCGCCGGGTTCTTACACGATAACTGGTTTTTTAAATCAATCCGCCATTGATGAATATGGTGTTCCTTATATGGCTACCGCGGGTGGACTGCAAATAGTTAATGTAGTCGAGCCAGGGATATTTGTGCTGTTTGGTATGGGATTATTTTTGTTATTCCTGCGTCGCAAGGCTCGTCGTAATACGAACGCTTTTTTAGGTCAAGGAGTGCTGGCATGAAACTTATTAATCATTTTGCAAAAATATTAAGTTTTTCAGTATGTTCATGCGCTGTCTATGCGGCAGATGTTCCGGTGAAAATTATTGCGTTTAATGATTTTCATGGCCAATTGGAAGCGCCGGGAAGTTTGCGCGCAAATGCTGCTACAGCGGTTCCGACAATTCCTGTGGGTGGTGTTGAATGGATGGCTGCTTATGTCGATTTATTGAAAGCAAAAAATCCAAATAATGTCGTTGTTTCTGCTGGCGATCTGATTGGTGCAACGCCATTAATTTCTGCATTATTTCATGATGAACCTACCATCGAAGCAATGAACCGTTTGGGATTGGAATTCAATGCAGTGGGTAATCACGAATTTGACGAAGGGCGCGAAGAATTATTGCGCATGCAAAATGGTGGATGCCATCCCTCTGATTCAAATAGCTGCCAGGGCGCGGTAGTTGGAACACCTGTTCCGTTTGAAGGTGCAAAATTTTCGTTCCTTGCTGCCAATGTGCAAGATGCAGTCAGCAAAAAAACATTATTTGTTCCCTATGCCATTAAAACGTTTGGTGCGGTACGCGTTGCATTTATTGGTATGACGTTAAAAGAAACTCCAACTATCGTCTCTCCCAGTGGTGTCGCTGGTTTGGAATTTACAGATGAGGCCGCAACCGTAAATGCATTAATTCCCAAATTGCGTGCACGCGGTGTAAAAGCGGTGGTGGTGTTGATTCACCAGGGCGGCACTCAACCGGTAACCCAGGCCGCAGATACTATTAATTCCTGTGCTGGAAATTTAGCGGGCACACCGATAGCGCCTATTGTGAATCGCCTCGATAATGAAGTTGATCTGGTTATTTCTGGTCATACTCATCAAGCGTATAACTGTTTGGTACGCAATAAAGTTGGCCGATTGATTTCTGTTACCAGTGCCAATTCTATCGGACGTGTATTAACTGATATTGATGTTTTTGTGAATCCAAAAACAGGCGATATCACTAGCGTCAATGCGCAAAATAAATTGGTTGATCGTTCCGCCGCTGGTGTAGTACCTAATGCAGAAATTGCGTCGATTGTTAGCAAATATCGCGCGTTGGCAATGCCTGTTGCGAATCGTGTGATCGGTGAAATTACTGCAGCTATGCCGGATTCGGATGTTAATACTGCAGGCGAATCGGGATTGGGTGATGTCATTGCAGATGCACAACTCCAGGCAACATCGGCAAGCGGCATGGGCGATGCAGTTATTGCATTTATGAATCCGGGTGGTGTTCGTTCGCCAGGTTTGTTGTATCCATCCAGTGCAGCAGGTGAGGGCGATGGCAAGGTAACTTATGGTGAAGTATTTACCGTGCAACCTTTTGGAAATAGTTTGACCACCATTACTTTATCTGGAGAGCAAATCCATATTTTGCTGGAGCAACAATTTACGGATTGCCATGCGGGAAATGCCCCTGCAAATTGGAATTATCCGATTGGGGATAATGGCCAGGCGTTTAATCGTATTTTGCAGGTGTCCGCTGGTTTTACTTACAACTGGTCCGCAACAAGACCGGGTTGCGACAAGGTTGCGCCTGAATCCATCATGTTAAATGGCAAGGCAATTGATCCTACGCTTGAATATCGTGTAACGGTTAATAATTTTCTTGCGGATGGTGGAGATAAGTTTTTTATCCTTGCTAAAGGAAAGCAGCGTTTGGGGGGCGCCCAGGATGTGGATGCGCTTGAAGCATTTTTTGCGAATCCATTAAATGATGCAGATTCTTCTCGTGATGGTGTGCAGGTCGCACCAGGGGCACAGAATCGTATTATTCGCTTGAATTAAATACTCAGAAATAAAAAGGCCGCAATTTTCTGCGGCCTTTTTTTGTTGCTCATGAGAGCGATTATTTTATTTCTCTAGCTAACTATTTTTTAGGATAGTCGCGCTTTGGACTGCCAGTGTACTGCTGGCGTGGACGACCAATTTTGTATGAGGTGCTAACCATTTCATTCCAGTGAGAGTACCAGCCCACTGCGCGACCCAATGCAAAAATCACAGTGAACATTTCAGTTGGGATGTTAATGGCTTTCATGATGATGCCAGAATAGAAATCTACGTTAGGGTAGAGTTTCTTGGAGATGAAATACGGATCTTCCAACGCGATTTGCTCAAGGCGTTTGGCAATGGCAAGCAACGGTTCGTTTTCCAAACCTAATTCAGATAAAACTTCATCGCAGGTTTGTTTCATTACTTTGGCGCGTGGGTCAAAGTTTTTGTAGACACGGTGACCGAAGCCCATCAAACGGAAGCCGGAGGTTTTATCTTTGGCACGTGCGACGCATGCTTCAATGTTTTCAACGGTGCCGATTTCTTCCAGCATTTCCAATACTGCTTCGTTGGCGCCGCCATGAGCAGGCCCCCACAATGTTGAAATGCCAGCTGCAATTGCAGCAAAAGGATTGGTGCCTGATGAGCCGGACAAACGAACAGTTGAGGTTGACGCATTTTGTTCATGATCAGCGTGCAGAATAAAGATTCTGTCCATCGCTTTAGCGATAGTTTTGCTCACGCTTGAAGGTTGGCCAGCAGTACCGAAGGTCATGTTCAGGAAATTTTCGGCGTAATCAAGATTGCCATCCGGAGCTACAAACTCTTCGCCTTTGCGATGTTTGTACACCATTGATGACAGTGTGGAAATTTGGCCAATCAAGCGATATGCAGTGAGTTTGCGGCTCTCGGCATTGGTAATGTCGATTTCCTCGTTGTACACCGCAGCCAGCGCAGCAACAGCGCTACACAAAATCGCCATTGGGTGTGATTCGCGCTTGAAGCTTTTAATGATGTTGGCAATTGAAGGATCTACAACAGAATGTTTTTTAACTTCGGCAGTGAATTCTTCTTTTTGTGCCGGGGTTGGCAATTCGCCATTCAGGAGGAGGTAGCAGGTTTCGATGTAATCAGAGGAGACAGCCAGTTGTTCGATCGGGTAACCACGGTGGAGTAACACACCTTCATCGCCATCAATAAACGTAATCTTCGATTCGCATGAGGCGGTGGACATAAAGCCCGGGTCAAACGTGAAAAAGCCATTCTTGGTAATACTGGTAACGTCGATAACATCAGGGCCGATAGTGCTTGAATAAATAGGTAATTCAATCGTCGTATCAATGCCATCAATCTTGAGATGTGCTTTCTTGTCAGTCATTACTGACTCCTGTGCTTACTGATTGGACTTAAGGCTTGAGAGAAGCATGTTTCGCTCTGCTCATCGAATAAAAACTGTAGGTAGTCTGCTGCAGTTAGCCGTTTAAATCAAAGCTAACTCATATCTACTTTCTACAAGTGGCGTTATGGGCCGGCTACTTTTTATGGACTAGTCAGCTATTGTGGTTTTACTGACGCTGCCGTTAGCGAGCGGCATTATAGATGACTTGATTGTTAAGGCGAAAGTTTTTGGCACATCCCGGGGCAATTTCTTTTATCTTTTATTAAATTTTTATTGTCATCTGAATTATCTGGTGCGAGTCGTCAAAAATCACCGAAAACTCTTTGCACTGGCTTGGGGCGATTGTTAAAAAAATGCTCATATGAAGTGCATTTTCATGAAAATATTTTATAAAAATCAGTGAGTTGTGTAAAAAAATCGTTAAATGTCTGTAATCATTTTCACATCTTTGAATATGAAGACTTGGAGGCGGCTTTTTGTTTGTGTTTCGAGAGGTCAATCTCTATAATGCTGCGCGACTTGCAGGGCGTGTTTCATTTAAGGTCACTTTAACGTGATAAAAATGAAGCGCTTATTCTTAAACCTGCCCGCGATGGGCAACCAGGTGAGATAGACCGTGAACAAGAAAAGACCTGTCAACCTCGATATATCTACTATCAAACTTCCCATCACCGCTTACGTTTCAATTCTTCATCGTGTTTCCGGCGTTTTCCTCTTTGCAGGTGTTGCGTTCCTTTTATGGATGCTTGATGCCAGTCTGGATTCGCAAGAAGGCTTTAATAGCATTCGTGATCTCGGTGCAACTCCAATTTGCCAGGCTGTTCTCTGGATAGTGTTAGCGGCATTGGCTTATCACTCTGCGATGGGTATTCGCCACCTGATTATGGATTTCGGAATTGGTGAGTCATTAAAAGGTGGTAAAACCGGTGCTACGCTTGCGCTGGTCGTTGCCATTGTGTTGATCGTATTGGCGGGAGTTTGGGTATGGTAACTTCAGTAACCAGTTTCGGGCGCAGCGGCCTTTATGATTGGCTGATCCAGCGCGTCGGCGGTGCCGTGATGGCGGCTTACACCATCTTTATCGTTGTATATCTTGTGTTAAATCCTGAATTGACTTTTGAGCAGTGGCAATCACTGTATAGCCAATTATGGATGCGCGTATTTACCCTCGTTACTTTGCTTTCTTTTATTTCCCATGCGTGGATCGGTTTGTGGGCGGTGCTCACTGATTATTTGACCGTACGTTTGATGGGTTCAAAAGCTACCTTCTTGCGCATATTTGCGCAGATCGTTTTAGGTGCTGTAGCAGTTACCTATCTGGTCTGGGGCGTTCAAGTGATTTGGGGAATTAACTAATGTCTACTATGCGCACGATTTCTTTTGACGGTATTGTGATTGGCGGCGGCGGCGCCGGCATGCGCGCAGCATTGCAGTTGGCCCAATCCGGTTACAAAACAGCCGTAATTACCAAAGTATTTCCAACTCGTTCTCACACTGTATCTGCCCAGGGTGGCATTACCTGTGCGATTGCGAGCGCTGACCCGAATGATGATTGGCGCTGGCACATGTATGACACAGTAAAAGGTTCGGACTACATTGGTGATCAGGACGCAATTGAATATATGTGTTCGGTTGGTCCTGAAGCAGTATTTGAACTTGAACACATGGGCTTGCCATTCTCCCGTACTGAAAATGGCCGTATTTACCAGCGTCCGTTTGGTGGTCAATCCAAAAACTTCGGTGAGGGTGGCCAGGCTGCACGTACTTGCGCTGCTGCTGATCGTACCGGCCATGCTCTCCTTCACACCCTGTATCAAGGCAACCTGAAAAATAAAACAGTATTCCTGAATGAGTGGTTTGCTGTTGATCTGGTTAAAAATGCCGAAGGCGCTGTTGTAGGTGTTATCGCTATTAACATCGAAGATGGCGAAACCGTTTATGTAAAAGCCAAGGCAACTGTATTGGCGACCGGTGGTGCAGGGCGTATTTACGCTTCTACCACCAACGCGCACATCAATACCGGTGATGGTGTTGGTATGGCGTTGCGTGCCGGCTTCCCGGTGCAAGATATTGAAATGTGGCAGTTCCACCCGACTGGTATCGCCGGTGCCGGTGTGTTGGTAACTGAGGGGTGCCGCGGTGAAGGTGGCTACCTGATCAACGCCGATGGCGAGCGCTTCATGGAGCGTTATGCTCCTAACGCAAAAGACCTTGCTGGTCGTGACGTGGTTGCACGTTCCATGATCCAGGAAATTATCGCCGGTCGCGGTGTTGGTCCGAACAAAGATCACGTATTGCTGAAGCTGGATCACCTCGGTGAAGAAGTTCTCGAGAGTAAACTGCCGGGTATTTGTGAATTGTCCCGTACCTTCGCTCACGTTGATCCTGTTTACGCCCCAATCCCAGTAGTTCCAACCTGTCACTACATGATGGGTGGTGTTCCTACTAACGTGAATGGCCAGGCATTAACCATTGATGCCAATGGCAATGACGTAGTAATTGATGGTTTGTTTGCGTGCGGTGAAGTCGCTTGTGTATCGGTACATGGTGCCAACCGTTTGGGCGGTAACTCACTGCTTGACCTGGTTGTGTTTGGTCGTGCGGCAGGTTTGTATATCGAAAAGGCATTGCGTGAGGGCATTGAGCATCTTGATGCAACCCAGGCTGACATTGATAACGCCATGGCGCGCCTGAACAAAATCAATACCTCTACCAGTGGTGAAAGTGCAGCGGTACTGCGCAAAGAGCTGCAAACCATTATGCAAAACTACTTCGGTGTATTCCGTAAGGGCGAGTTTATGCAGAAGGGTATTGAGCAACTTGCTGCACTGCGTAAACGTATTGAAAACGTGGCGATTACCGACAAGAGCAATGCATTCAATACTGCTCGTATTGAGGCTCTTGAATTGCAAAACCTGCTGGAAGTGGCTGAAGCAACGGCGATTGCTGCTGAAGAGCGTAAAGAATCTCGCGGCGCTCACGCCCGTGAAGACTTTGAAGACCGTGACGATGCCAATTGGTTGTGTCACTCAATATATTTCCCCGGCGAAAAGCGCGTTGGCAAGCGTGCGGTGAACTTCAAACCGCGCACTATGGAAGCTTTCCAACCCAAGAAACGCACTTACTAATCGGGAGCAGAAATCATGTTGAAAGTACAAGTTTATCGCTACAACCCAGAAACTGATAATGCGCCTTACATGAAGGAATATCAGATTGATACCCAAGGTAAAGATCTGATGGTTCTGGATGTTCTCGAGCTGTTGAAAGCGCAGGACGAGTCTCTGGCGTACCGTCGCTCATGCCGTGAAGGTGTGTGTGGTTCTGATGGTATGAATATTAATGGTAAAAATGGTTTGGCTTGTATCAAACCTATTTCTGAATGCGTGAAAAATAACACGCTGATTTTGCGTCCACTACCTGGTTTACCAGTGATCCGCGATCTGGTGGTTGATATGACCCAGTTCTACGATCAATACAAAAAAATTGAACCTTACTTGCAGAACGATACACCCGCACCGGCAATCGAGCGTTTGCAATCTCCTGAGGATCGCGAGAAGCTTGACGGCCTTTATGAGTGTATACTCTGCGCCTGTTGCTCAACCAGTTGTCCTTCCTTCTGGTGGAATCCCGATAAGTTTATCGGTCCTGCCGGTTTGTTGCAGGCCTATCGTTTCCTGGCAGATAGCCGCGATCTGGCGACCCAGAAACGATTGGCCAATCTGGATGACCCCTTCAGTGTGTTCCGTTGCCATGGTATCCAAAACTGTGTAGCGGTTTGCCCCAAAGGGTTGAACCCGACACGAGCCATCGGCCATATACGCAACATGTTGTTACAGAGCGCTACCTAAGGTGGCGCTTTTGCGTATCTGAAGCAGGCAAAAACTTGATGATTTGATGAGCGATTTACGCTTGTTCAATCAAAAACTGTCCGTTGTCGCCTTGGGTGATAGCGACTTAAAAGCGGCGCTTTTAATCACAAGTTGAAAGCGTTTGGTAGCTAACCGCTAGTTGATAGCAGGGGAAAATTCCCCAAAGATTAAGGTGGGTGGAATGCAAGACAGCATTATGGAGCAATTTTGGAGTACGTCTCACATTTCCGGTGGGAACGCTGCTTACGTCGAAGAGCTCTACGACACGTATTTACACAATCCTAATGCCGTTCCTGAAGAATGGCGTAACTACTTCGATCAGTTGCCACGTGTAAACGGCGTACTGACCCAGGATACTCCCCATTCAGTAATTCGTGCTCAGTTTGAGCAATTGGGTAAATCCCGCGTACGCACCGTGACTGTTGCCGGTGGTTCAGTAAGCGCAGAACACGAACAAAAACAAATTAAAGTTCTGCAATTAATCAGCTCCTACCGTTTCCGTGGCCATCAAAAAGCACAACTCGATCCACTGGGATTAATGGTGCGTGAACCTGTTGCTGATCTGGATCTGCAATTCCACGGTTTAACGAATGCTGATCTGGATACTGTATTTAGCAGCGGTACTTTATTTATCGGTAAAGAGCAGGCAACCCTGCGCGAAATTATCGAAGCATTGGAGAAGACCTATTGCGGTCATATCGGTGCTGAGATCATGCACATCACGCCATTGGCTGAAAAACAATGGCTGCAACAACGCCTTGAAAGCGTTCGTTCAAATCCGGAATTCACCAAAGAGCAGCGCCTGGCTTTATTGGAGCGTTTAACTGCTGCTGAAGGCCTTGAGCGTCACCTTGATAGTAAATACCCAGGCACCAAGCGTTTCGGTCTGGAAGGTGGCGAGAGCTTCATTCCGTTAGTTGATGCGTTGGTGAAACGCGCTGGTACCTACGGTGCAAAAGAAATTGTATTGGGTATGGCGCACCGTGGCCGTTTGAATACGCTGGTTAACGTGTTCGGTAAAAACCCCGCAGAACTGTTTGCTGAATTCGATGGCAAGCGTTCATTAAATACTTCCGGTGACGTGAAGTATCACTCGGGCTTCTCCTCCAACGTGATGACCCCTGGTGGTGAATTGCACATGGCGATGGCGTTTAACCCGTCGCACCTGGAAATTGTTTCCCCGGTAGTTGAAGGTTCTGTGCGTGCACGTCAGGATCGTCGTAGCGATAAAACCGGTTCAAAAGTAGTTGCGATTAATATCCACGGCGATGCGGCATTTGCTGGTCAAGGCGTGGTTATGGAAACATTCCAGATGTCCCAGACCCGCGCTTACGGTACTGGCGGCACTCTGCATATTGTGATCAACAACCAGGTTGGCTTTACCACTAACAAGCGTGAAGACGCGCGTTCGACAGAATACTGTACTGACGTTGCCAAGATGATCGAATGCCCGATTTTCCACGTAAATGGTGACGATCCGGAAGCGGTATTGTTTATCGCGCAATTGGCGATGGACTATCGCTACGAATTCAAAAAAGACGTAGTGATCGATTTGGTTTGTTATCGTCGTCGCGGTCATAACGAAACGGATGAGCCATCAGCAACACAACCGTTGATGTACCAAATCATTCGGGCGCTCAAAACGACTCGTACTTTGTACGCAGAGAAACTGGTTGCAGAAAACTTGTTGACCCAAGCAGCGGCAGACGATTTGACTACTAACTATCGTGCAGCACTGGATCGTGGTGAGCACGTTGCCAGCGGTTTGGTGAGCGAGCCGGATCGCACGTTGTTTGTGGATTGGACTCCGTACATCGGCCACGATTGGGTAACTCCTGCGAACACCGGTTATGAATTAAAAGCACTGCAATCCGCGGCACACAAAATGTGCGAGATTCCGGATGGAATCGTATTGCAAAAACAAGTAGAAAAAATTTACGAAGATCGCCGCAAAATGGCGAGCGGTGCGCTGCCTCTGAACTGGGGTATGGCGGAAACCCTGGCTTACGCCACTCTGGTTGAGCAAGGTTACCCAGTGCGTATGACTGGTCAGGACGTGGGACGTGGTACCTTCTCGCATCGCCACGCGGTTGTACACAGTCAGAAAGATGGTTCAGCTTACGTTGCTCTGGCAAACATGAAGGCGGATCAACCTTCGTTTGAATTGTTTGACTCTTATTTATCTGAAGAAGCGGTGTTGGCATTTGAATACGGTTACTCAACTACCTCACCAAAAGGTTTGGTAATTTGGGAAGCCCAGTTCGGTGACTTTGCTAACGGTGCGCAAGTGGTTATCGACCAATTCATTACCAGCGGTGAGCACAAGTGGGGCCGTTTGAGTGGTCTGACCATGTTGTTACCGCATGGTTATGAAGGGCAGGGGCCGGAGCATTCATCTGCTCGTCTTGAGCGTTTTATGCAATTATGTGCCGAGCACAATATTCAAGTGTGCGTACCGTCAACGCCAGCGCAAGTTTTCCATATGTTGCGTCGTCAGGCGGTTCGTCCGATGCGTCGCCCATTAGTGGTAATGAGCCCGAAATCCTTGCTGCGTCATAAATTGGCAACATCTACGCTGGAAGAATTGGCAAACGGCAGTTTCCAAAACGTAATCACTGATTCAAGTGTTGATGCGGCAAAAGTGCAGCGCGTAATTCTGTGTAGCGGAAAGGTTTATTACACTTTGCTGGAAGAGCGTACAGCACGCAATCTGGATAATGTTGCGTTGATTCGTTTAGAGCAGTTGTATCCATTCCCTGAGGCAGAATTGAAAGCTGCACTCGCGCCGTTTAAAAATATCAAAGATATTTTCTGGTGCCAGGAAGAGCCGATGAATCAGGGCGCCTGGTACAGCAGCCAGCATCATATGCGTCATGTGGTTGCTGAGGTTTACGGTAAAGCATTACATCTTGATTATGTCGGTCGCGATCCTTCCGCTGCACCAGCGGGTGGTTATATGTCTGCACATATCGAAGAAGAAAAACGTTTTGTAAACAAAGCTCTCACGGTGTGAGAGCTTTTTAACTGATTGAGTTGATCAAATAATCCTAGCGCTACAGAGAGATGGAATAGCATGAGTATCGAAATCAAAGCCCCAACCTTCCCTGAATCCGTTGCCGATGGCACGGTAGCAACCTGGCACAAAAAACCTGGCGAAGCTGTCAAGCGCGATGAGCTGATTGTTGATATTGAAACTGACAAAGTTGTACTGGAAGTGGTCGCACCTGCCGATGGCAGCATCGCTGAAATTTTAAAAGGCGAAGGCGAAACTATCCTGAGCAACGAAGTAATTGCCCGTTTTGTTGAAGGTGCTGCGGCAGGCGCTCCTGTGGCTGGCACTCCTGCGGCAGGCGCTCCTGCGGCAGGCGCTCCTGCTGCATCGGCACCAGCGGCGGCCAGCGCTTCAGCTGCTGAAAAACCAGTAAATCCTGCTGCACGTAAACTGGCTGAAGAGAACAATGTAAATACTTCTACTGTTGCCGGTTCTGGCAAAGACGGTCGTGTATTGAAAGAAGATGTTGCTAACCACCTGAAAGCTGCTCCAGCAAGTGCCCCAGCGGCTGCGGCTGCACCGGTTGCCGCCATCGAAGCAGTGGGTGATCGCGTTGAAAAGCGTGTGCCGATGACTCGTTTGCGCAAGCGTATTGCCGAGCGTCTGCTCGAGGCTTCCAACACCACTGCAATGCTCACTACTTTTAACGAAGTGAACATGGGTCCGGTGATGGCACTGCGTGCAAAATACAAAGACCAATTTGAAAAAGCGCATGGTGGTTCACGCTTGGGCTTTATGAGCTTCTTCGTAAAAGCGGCCGCTGAAGCACTGCGTCGTTTCCCGGCAGTTAACGCATCTATCGATAACAACGATATCGTGTACCACGGTTATCAAGACATCGGTGTGGCGGTATCAACTGATAAAGGTTTGGTAGTTCCTGTGTTGCGTAACGCAGAAAATATGAGCCTGGCAACTATCGAAAACACCATCCGCGATTTCGGTTTGCGTGCACGTGATGGCAAGTTGGGCATTGAAGAAATGTCAGGTGGCACTTTCACTATCACCAACGGTGGTGTGTTTGGTTCACTCTTGTCTACGCCAATCCTGAACCTGCCACAATCTGCAATTTTGGGTATGCATAAAATTCAGGAGCGCCCAATGGCAGTGAATGGCAAGGTAGAAATCCTGCCGATGATGTATTTAGCTCTGTCTTATGATCATCGTCTGCTGGATGGTAAAGAGGCTGTGCAATTCCTCGTTACTATCAAAGACCTGCTCGAAGATCCTGCGCGCATTCTTTTAGAAATATAAGTTGTTGAAAATCTAATCTGTTGTTTTGAAACGCTTCTGGCAACCCAGGAGCGTTTTTATGTAAAGGGTTACTGCTCACAAGGTTGTAGCCGACAGTTAATAATTTAGGAACATTGTTATGTCTGAAAAATTTGATGTGGTCGTTATAGGTTCCGGCCCGGCGGGATATGTTGCCGCGATTCGCGCTGCACAGCTCGGCCTGAAAACTGCGTGTATCGAAAAATGGCGCAACGAAGAAGGTAAAGGTGTTAATGGTGGTACCTGCTTGAATGTAGGTTGTATTCCTTCCAAAGCGCTGCTCGATAGCTCTTACAAATACCACGAAGCAAAAGATGATTTCGCTGTTCACGGTATTACCACATCAGGTGTTGAAATCAATGTTCCTTCGATGATTGCGCGTAAAAACCAGATCATCAAAAATCTCACTGGCGGTATCGCCGGTTTGTTTAAAGCTAACGGTGTTACCAGCGTATTTGGTACCGGTAAATTGTTGGCTGGCAAAAAAGTTGAAGTAACTGATCACGAAGGCAAAGTGACTGTTCTCGAAGCTAATAACGTGATTCTTGCTTCAGGTTCAAATCCAATTAACATTCCCGTTGCTCCAGTTGATAACGATGTAATTGTGAATTCAACCGGTGCGTTGGAGTTCCAATCTGTTCCTGCGCGTCTGGGTGTAATTGGCGGCGGTGTAATCGGTTTGGAATTGGGTTCTGTATGGAACCGTTTGGGTTCCAAAGTAGTTGTACTTGAAGCCATGGATTCTTTCCTGGGCATGATGGATCAACAAGTTGCAAAAGAATCACAAAAAATCCTGACCAAACAAGGTTTGGATATTCGCACCAGCTCACGTGTGACTGGTTCAAAAGTTAATGGCAAAGAAGTCGTTGTTACTTATCAGGATAAAGATGGTAAAGAACAACAAGAGACCTTCGATAAATTAATCGTGTGTGTTGGTCGTCGTCCTTACACTGAAAATTTATTGGCTGCCGATTCCGGTGTGAATCTGGACGAGCGCGGTTTTATTTTCGTTAACGAACAATGCGAAACCAATGCGCCAGGTGTGTGGGCAATTGGTGACGTAGTGCGTGGCCCGATGCTCGCGCATAAAGGTTCGGAAGAAGGTGTGATGGTTGCCGAACGTATCGCTGGTCAAAAATCACAAATCAACTACGACATTATCCCCAGCGTTATTTACACCCATCCGGAAGTTGCCGCTGTTGGTAAAACTGAAGAGCAAGTTAAAGCGTCTGGCGAGCCCTACAATGTGGGTACTTTCCCATTCGCGGCCAGTGGTCGTGCAATGGCGGCCAATGAAAGCCACGGTTTTGTAAAAATTATTGCCCACGCCGTAACTGATCGTATTCTTGGTGCCCACATTGTTGGTCCAAGCGCTGCAGATCTGGTTCAACAAGTGGCAATTGCAATGGAATTCGGTTCGAGTGCGGAAGATCTGGGCATGATAGTGTTTGGTCACCCGACCCTCTCTGAAGCAATCCACGAAGCAGCCCTGGCGGTGCATGGTCATGCCATCCACATCGCCAATAAGAAGAAGCGTTAAGAGAACCATAGAGTCCTCGTTTTTTAGGCGGGGGCAAACTCATAAGGTTTGCCTCCATCGATAACCCAAGTTGGACTGTGTACTAAAACGCTACTCCAACCATCGTCAAATGGAACTACACCATGAATTTGCACGAGTATCAGGGTAAGCAACTGTTTGCCCAATATGGTTTGCCTGTTTCTAAAGGCATTGCTGCTGCAACCGTTGAAGAAGCTGTTGCTGCTGCAGATCAAATCGGCGGCGATATGTTCGTCGTTAAAGCTCAGGTTCACGCTGGTGGCCGCGGTAAAGCGGGCGGCGTAAAGCTGGTTAAGAGCAAAGAAGATATTCGCGCTTTCGCTGAAAAGTGGTTAGGCAAGAATCTGGTGACCTATCAAACTGATGAGAAAGGCCAACCAGTAAGCCGCATTTTGGTTGAAACCTGCACTGACATCGCCAAAGAATTGTATTTGGGCGCGGTAGTGGATCGTTCTTCACGTCGTATCGTGTTCATGGCCTCTACCGAAGGTGGTGTAGAAATCGAGAAAGTTGCGCACGACACTCCGGAAAAAATCCTTAAAGTTGCTGTAGATCCGCTGGTTGGCGCTCAGCCATTCCAGGGCCGCGATCTGGCTTTCAAACTTGGTTTGGAAGGCAAGCAAATCAATCAATTCGTGAACATCTTCCTGGGCTTGGCCAAGTTGTTCAAAGAAAAAGATTTGGCACTGTTGGAAGTTAACCCACTGGTAATTACTCCAGAGGGTAACTTGCACTGCCTGGATGCAAAATTGGTAATCGACGGCAACGCGCTGTACCGTCATCCAGAATTGAAAGCAATGCAAGATCCTTCGCAAGAAGATGCGCGCGAAGCTCACGCTGCGGCGTGGGAATTGAACTACGTTGCACTCGGTGGTGATATCGGTTGTATGGTAAACGGCGCTGGTTTGGCGATGGGGACCATGGACATCGTTAAGCTGCACGGCGGCCAACCGGCCAACTTCCTCGACGTAGGCGGTGGTGCGACCAAAGAGCGCGTAGTTGAAGCGTTCAAAATCATTCTGTCTGACGATGCAGTGAAAGCTGTATTCATCAACATCTTCGGCGGTATCGTACGTTGCGACATGATCGCAGAAGGCGTAATCGGTGCAGTTAAAGAAGTAGGCGTGAAAGTACCTGTTGTTGTTCGTCTGCAAGGTAACAATGCTGAATTGGGTGCGAAAGTGTTGGGCGAAAGCGGCCTGAACATTATTGCCGATACCGACTTGACTGGCGCTGCCAAGAAAGTTGTTGCAGCTGCTGCGAATCAATAAGGGGCGAAGAACATGAGCGTTTTAATTAACAAAGACACCAAAGTAATTTGCCAGGGTTTCACCGGTGCGCAAGGTACTTTCCACTCTGAACAAGCGATTGCTTACGGCACCAAAATGGTTGGTGGTGTAACTCCAGGTAAAGGTGGTCAAACCCACCTCGGCCTGCCAGTGTTCAACACTGTTGCTGAAGCAGTTGCTGCGACTGGTGCTGATGCATCGGTAATCTATGTTCCGGCGCCTTTCTGTAAAGACTCAATCCTTGAAGCAGCTAATGGCGGCATCAAGTTGATCGTTTGTATTACTGAAGGTATCCCAACCCTCGACATGCTTGACGCGAAAGTGAAGTGTGATGAGTTGGGCGTACGTTTGATCGGCCCTAACTGCCCAGGTGTTATCACCCCGGGCGAGTGCAAAATCGGCATCATGCCAGGCCACATCCACAAGCCAGGTAAAGTAGGTATCGTATCTCGTTCCGGTACGTTGACTTATGAAGCAGTTAAGCAAACGACTGATTACGGCTTCGGTCAATCTACTTGTGTTGGTATTGGTGGTGACCCAATTCCGGGTTCTAACTTCATCGACATCCTGAAGCTGTTCCAGGCTGACCCACAAACTGAAGCGATCGTAATGATCGGTGAGATTGGTGGTTCTGCGGAAGAAGAGGCGGCAGCGTTTATCAAAGCTAATGTGACCAAACCTGTTGTGTCTTACATCGCCGGTGTAACTGCACCTGCTGGTAAGCGTATGGGTCATGCTGGTGCGATTATTTCTGGTGGTAAAGGTACTGCTGACGAGAAATTTGCTGCACTGGAAGACGCAGGCGTGAAAACTGTCAAGAGCTTGGCCGATATCGGTAAAGCACTGAAAGAAATCACTGGCTGGTAATTTTCCAGTCATGCTGTTTCGAAAAGGCGATCTTCGGATCGCCTTTTTTATTTCTTAAAATCCCGCCTAGACTTAAGCATAACCAGATTCGATCCCCAATAAATTGGCGAAGAAAAGTTATGCTGGAAATCACGGAATACACCAAATTCCTCATCGGCCTTTTGGCTATCGTCGATCCACTGGGCGCCATTCCTGTATTTATTGCTCTAACCGTTCACCAAAGTCGCGAACAGCAATTCAAAACTGCGCGCTTAACCGTTATTTCGGTTTTTACCGCGCTGATGGTTGCTTTGTTGTTGGGCGAATGGATCCTCTGGGCCTTTGGTATCAGCATTGATGCATTTCGATGCGCAGGTGGAATAGTGCTTTTGTTGATGGGGTTAACGATGCTCAAATCCCGTGGGCATACGCCGGAGGAAATAGAGGCAGCGCAAGATGAAACTATCGCATTGGTTCCACTCACAATGCCTTTGTTGGCCGGTCCAGGAGCGATGAGCGCAGTCATTGTTTATGCCCATCAATCCAATTCTGTCTTCCATTATGTGGCCATCACCGGATGTATTTTATTAGTCAGTAGTTCGCTCTGGTTGTGTTTCAAATTCTTACCCTGGTTTCGTCAACATCTGAGTAAGCGCAGCATTGTAATGTCCACGCGAGTGATGGGTTTATTATTGGCTGCGATTGCGGTTGAATTTATCGCTGGTGGAATTAAAGGATTATTTCCGCAACTGGTTAATGGATAAAACCATCGCTAAAAAATGTTAAATGCATGCCATTTGTTTTTCCCACGACCTATTATGTGGGCCAGGTCCGAAAAACTATAATTCAATAAAACTGCAATCGGCATTGTTTCGGTTAGTCCTTTTAATTAAGTGTTATTAGTGAAATTAATAACTTCCAGTTTCTATCTGGCGAAATAAAAGAGACCAACTATGTCCACTATCAACCGCGCAATTATTTTTTTAACGCTTGTTAATCTAACCGGTTTTTGTTTTGCCGGGACACCATCCCGTGAACAAGTTTTTAATACGATGAAAACTGCCAGCACATTTATGCTGGAAAAAGCCAGTTACCGCGGTGGTTTTGTCTGGTCTTATCTGCCGGACTTTTCCCGTCAATGGGGTGAGCTTGAAGCGAAGCGCACTATGATCTGGATGCAACCGCCGGGTACCGCAAGCGTTGGCCATTTAATGTTGGACGCCTACCACGCCACGGGTGATGAATTTTATTATCGCGGTGCACAAAAAATTGCGACGGCAATTATTTATGCCCAACATCCGAGTGGAGGCTGGAATTATGCCGCTGACTATGCCGGCGAGACTTCATTAAAAGAGTGGTATGGAACTATTGGCAAGCACGCCTGGCGGTTGGAAGAATTTCAACATTACTATGGCAACGCCACTTTTGATGATATGGGCACTGCCGACGCTGCAAAGTTTTTATTGCGTTTGTATTTGGAAAAACGTGATGAGCAATATCGAACCCCGTTAACGAATGCGATTAATTTTGTATTGGATAGCCAATACCCGATTGGCGGTTGGCCGCAGCGATTTCCATTAATGTACGACCATCCTTATCCGGATCATCCTGATTATTCTTCATTCATTACTTTTAATGATGATGTTGCAGCAGAGAATATTGATTTCTTATTAATGTGTTATCAAACGCTCGGTGAAGCGCGTGTGCGCGAACCAATTATTCGCGCGATGAATGCATTTATTGTCACCCAGCAGGGACAACCGCAACCAGGATGGGCATTGCAGTACACCGTGGAATTGCAGCCTGCTGCTGCACGCTCTTATGAGCCGCGTAGCTTGCACACACCAACTACGGCTGAAAATATTATGCAGCTGATTAAATTCTATCGCTTAACCGGTGATAGCAAATTTCTCGCACGCATTCCTGAAACAATTGATTGGCTGGAGTCTTTAAACGTTAGCGATATTTCTAAAATCGAAGGGCGAACTCATCCTGCGTTTATTGAAGTAGGGACAGGCAAGGCAATTTATACCCATC
The DNA here is from genome assembly GCA_003056245.1 of Cellvibrio sp. 79. Taxonomy (GTDB): domain Bacteria; phylum Pseudomonadota; class Gammaproteobacteria; order Pseudomonadales; family Cellvibrionaceae; genus Cellvibrio. The sequence goes on from MVDH01000001.1 coordinate 612,495, forward strand.
GTCGCGGCTCCAACATCGCAAACGGTCAGTATTATGTGGATTACGTTGCCGGAAATATGCTTGCGCATTATAAATCGGCGGCCAATATTCCTATTGATGAGTTGCGTAAAGCTTATGCGGATGTGCTGGCAATTCCGAAAGATGAAGTGAATCGAAATTCCCCGTTGCGTGAATCGGTACGTATGGCGTTGCCGCACTATTTTACGCTTGGGAAAGTCAGCTTTTCCGACTTGAATTTTCGCGCGCAATCGCAACATTTAAAAAATGATAATGAATCCCTGGAGAAAAAAGCAGGTAACTTGATTAGCGAACTTAATGCCAATGGTTATTGGCCTACACCACTTTTTTACACCACTAATCTATACATCGGTAAACCGAAAGCCAACATCGGGCGCGGGGACAATCGTTATGCCAACACAATGGTTGGCGATAAATGGGACACTTCGCCATACCCGGTTGATAATCCGGTCATGGGAATTTCAACCGGAGCCTATATTCGTAACATGGGCATACTGATTCGCTATCTCACCGAGAACGCATCGACCAAAACGGCGGTCAAATAGCAAAAGCTGCATCTTTTCTGCATAAAAATTGCCTGAAACTTGCGCAGTAGAGATGTGTGTCTTTATTTTTCATCAAAAATGTGGAAAATTGCGCGCCATTTTGATTTTTACTGTTCCGGTATCTATCGTTAATTGCCGGCGTTTCCAAGGAGTCTGTATGAATATTCCTGCACAACAAACGGAAAATAACTGGTCAGCGCGTAAGTCGGCTGAGCTGTATGGTATTGATGAATGGAGTAGTAATTATTTTGGTGTTTCGGACGAAGGCGAAGTTACTGTTTGTGTACCTATCGCGAATGGCGATGCACGTGTTTCTTTGATGCATATTGTGGATGGTTTACAGCAACGCGGTTTGCAAATGCCAGTGTTATTACGATTGGAAAACCTCGTCGATACTCGCATCAGTATCCTCAATGATTCTTTCTCCCAAGCAATTGAATCCACTGGATATCGCGGCCAATATCGCGGCGTATTCCCTATAAAGGTTAACCAGCAAAGCCATGTGGTTGCGGAAATCGCCCGTTTTGGCGAGCGCTATAACCACGGTTTGGAAGCGGGCAGTAAAGCAGAATTAATGATTGCGCTTGCGACTATCACTAATCGCGAAAGTTTAATTATTTGTAATGGCTATAAGGATGCGGAATTCATCAGCCTCGGTTTGCAATCGCGCAAATTGGGCTTTAAATGTTTTTTTGTATTGGAAACACTTAGCGAATTGCAATCTGTTATTGAGCGTAGCCGGGCATTGCAGATTGAGCCGCTCATCGGTGTGCGTTTAAAATTATCCACTAAAGTTGAAGGTCACTGGAGTGCGGATAGCGGCGACCGCAGTTTGTTTGGTTTAAATACCAACGAACTGGTTACTGTCATTGACACTTTGCGCGAAGCAAATTTATTGCATTGTTTTCAATTACTGCATTTCCATCTCGGTTCACAAATTCCCAATATTCGCAGCATTCGCGCCGGTGCGCTGGAAGCCTGCCGTTATTACATTGAATTGGTAGGTGAGGGCGCACCTTTACAATACCTGGATTTGGGTGGCGGCCTTGCAATTGATTATGACGGTACTTGCAGTACCAATGGCCACAGTCGCAATTATTCGGTGCAGGAATACTGTATCGACGTAGTGGAAGCTATTCAGGAAAGCCTTGATAAACACCATATTCCGCATCCAACAATTGTCACTGAATCGGGACGTGCAACGGTTGCACATACGGCAATATTATTATTTAACATTCTTGATGTGACGCAATTTGAACCCACAACGCTGCCAAATATATTGCCGCACCCGTGCCATGAGATGATCCAGAATTTGTGGCAATCCCTGACAGAAATTACTATTAATAATCTGCAAGAGTCCTACAACGACGTCATGTATTATCGCGATAAAATTCGCGACTTATTTAACTCCGGTGATATCAATCTGCGTCACCGGGTATTAAGTGAAAATATTTATTTAGCGGCATTGCAAAAAATTGCTGCGCTCCTGCCGGAAATGAAACGCGTCCCGGCAGAATTGGAAACGCTCTCTGAGCTGCTAGCCGATATTTACTATGGGAATTTCAGCGTGTTTCAATCCTTGCCGGATTCATGGGCAATCGGGCAAGTGTTTCCGGTCATGCCAATCCACCGTTTGAATGAGGAGCCAACGCGGCAAGCGATTATTGCGGATCTCACCTGCGACTGTGATGGCAAACTGCAAAAATTTGCGACTCCGACCGGAGAATCATCAACCTTACCTTTGCATCCGGTAAAAGTAGGGGAAGAATATTATCTTGGTGTTTTTCTGGTAGGTGCTTATCAGGAAACGCTGGGCGATCTGCATAATTTATTTGGCGATACCAATGTCGCCAGTGTGCGTATTAATGCTGATGGTAGCCTTGATTTTGTGCATGAACTTCAAGGTGACAGTATCGCCGATGTGTTGAGTTATGTTGAATATGACCCGGCAGCGTTGTATCAACAATTCCGCGAAACTGCCGAACAAGCTGTGCGCGATAACATTATTAGTGTGGCTGACCGCCAGCAAATGCTGGCTGCTTATTCGGAAGGTTTGCGCGGCTACACCTATTTCGAGAAATAATTTTTCTGGACAGGATTTTCCCGGGCGCAATATTTGCGCTCGGATGGTTTTATTTTTTTAGCGATAAGTATGTAGCGCTGGAGTAAATGTTAATGGCAAAAGTGTTAATTGTTGGAGCGGGTGGTGTTAGTGGTGTCGTGGTGCATAAATGTGCGCAGCTGCCTGAAGTTTTTGCGGAGATCGTGTTGGCAAGCCGCACGGAATCCAAATGCAAAGTGATAGCTGCGCAATTAAATCGCCCCATTAAAACCGCTCAGGTAGACGCAGATAACGTTCCGGAACTGGTGGCACTGATTAATGCGGAAAAGCCGGATTTGGTTATCAACGTCGCCTTGCCATACCAGGATTTGCATATCATGGATGCCTGTCTGGAAACCGGTGTTGATTATCTGGACACAGCAAATTATGAACCATTGGACACTGCCAAATTTGAATATTCATGGCAATGGGCGTATCAGGATAAATTTAAAAATGCGGGGATTACTGCATTGCTGGGTTCCGGTTTTGACCCTGGCGTAACGAATGTGT
>MVDH01000001.1:615678-1240705 GCA_003056245.1 Cellvibrio sp. 79
TCTCACGCACGGAAGCATTTGGTACCACCGAAGCTCGCACTACAACGACCGAATGGCATCCCACGTTGTACGTAAAAACCAAAGTGATCGAACCAGGAAAGGAAACACTATTTAATTACGATGCCAATGGCCGTTTATTAAATCAATCTACCAATGCATTAAGCAATTAATCTGAATAGGGAAATCATAATGAAATTATTAAACCGATTTTCACTGGGCATTTTTGCGTCGCTGATTGCATTCAATGTGCAAGCACAACAAACCACCAGTTATACATACAATACAGCAGGGCAGGTGTTAACCGAAGATGGTCCACGTACCGATGTCAGCGATATAACAACTCACACCTACAACGCGCAAGGTTATGTCGCAACAACAACTAATGCGTTAAATCACATAACGACTTTCAATAGTTACGATGCCAGCGGCAATTTGCTCAACATGACCGATGCAAACGGCGTGGTCAGCGAATTCACCTATCATGATCGCGGTTGGCTATTAAGTTCACGGATAAAACATCCAACCAATAGTGCCCTGGACGCATTAACCAGCTACGGTTACGACGCTGTTGGCCAATTGACCAGCACCACGCTGCCAAATGGTGTAGTGCTTAATTACGAATACGACGATGCCCGCCGCCTGAAGGCCATTAAAAATAGCCTGAATGAGCGAATTGAATATACGTTGGATGCCGCTGGCAACCGCACCCAACAAGTCATTAAAAATTCGTCCGGAATTATTAAATATTCGGCTTCTTCTGTGTACGATGAATTGAGCCGGGTGATGAAAGTGCTGGGCAATAACAACCAGCAAGACAAACACAATTACGATGTAAATAATAATCTCACTGCCACTACTGATGGCAGAAATAATCAAACGCAACAAATTTACGATGCGCTCAATCGTGTTAAAAAAATAATTGATCCAGCATTGGGTGAAACCCAATTTACCTACAACGCACAGGATCAAATCAAAACAGTTACAGATGCGCGCGGTAATATCACCACCTATAACTACGATGGCTTGGGTAACCTCAGTTCACAGGTGAGCCCGGACACAGGAACTACCTCATTTACTTATGATGACGCTGGTAATCGTACTAGCAGTACAGACGCGCGTGGCATAATTACAAATTACACTTATGACGCTCTCAATCGTCTTACTGCTATTAAATACCCTGCGACCCCTGCGGAAAATATCAGTTTTATTTATGACACAAGCTCCAGTACCAATTTCGGAATTGGCCGTCTTAACCGTGTCAATAAGACCGGCGTCAATATCGCTTACCTTTACGATTATCTCGGGCGTGTCACTCAAAAAGACACGACTCCGAACGGTGTGGCAAAAAATATCAAATACAGTTACGACAAAGCGGGCAATATCACCCGGATAATTTATCCCTCGCTACGTAGCGTGGATTACAGCTATGACAATTTGGGTAGGCTTACCAGTCTCACCACTAAATTGGGTTCCGCAGCGGTACAAACTATTGTTAACAATATTAGCTACCTGCCGTTCGGGCCTGCCACTGGTTATCGCTATGGAAATGGCTTAACACACACCCGAACATTTGATCAGGATTATCGTCTTACCGGCATACAGGTGGGCGGTATACTGGGTCGTAGTTATGGATACGACCCTGTCGATAACATCACCAGTGTGGTGAATACATTAAATAGCAGCAAAAGCCAGGCGTACACCTACGATGCCCTTAATCGTTTAATCACGGCGAGCGGCAGTTACGGAAATCTGGGTTATACCTATGACTCGGTAGGTAACCGTCTTAGTGAAACGCGAAATGGTAGTAGCAGTATTTACACTTATCCGTCTGCCAACAATAAACTCAGTGGCATCACTCGCAGCAGCGGCAATCGCAATTTTGCCTACGATGCCGCAGGTAACCCAACAACCAGAACAGCAGACAACAATAGCGCACAAAGCTTCACGTTCAACAATGAGAACCGACTCACTACGGTGAACGTCAATGGTACATTGTCGGCGACTTATTTATACAACCCGTTAGGCCAACGCGTTGTGAAAACACTGGCTAATGGCACCAAGGAAATTTATCACTACGATGAAGCCGGACAACTGATCAGTGTTACCAATGCCACTGGCGCAACGTTGCGTGAATATATTTACTGGAATGATCAACAAATTGCATTTATTAATAATGGAATTCTGCACTACGTCCATAATGACCACTTGAATACGCCACAGGTTATTACTAATCAAAGTCAGCAAGTAGTGTGGATGGGTGATTACGAACCGTTTGGAAAAGTTGCGGCGAATGCCAACAACAGTATCGAAATATTTAGTCGTTTTCCGGGGCAATATGTAGATTCCGAGACGGGTTTGTATTACAACTATTTTCGGGATTATGATCCGAGCATAGGCAAATACATTGAATCTGATCCCATTGGGTTAGGTGGAGGTATAAACACATATGCGTATGTGGGTGGGAATCCATTAGTTATTTCAGATCCTTACGGGTTATTTGCTCCTGCTCGGCCAGCGGTTCGGCCTGCAGTACCAGGTACTAGGTCGGCACCTGGTGTGTGTTTTATCTGTAATATTAACGATCAATTTCCTTCAATTGGGCCTGAAGTAAATCCTAACGATAATGTAATACCTTTTCCAAAACCGAAGCCTCGTCCGGATAATCAGTGTCCTGCACCTGATGAAGATGGGGATGATAAAGATCCTTGTGAAGAATGGTTAGATGACTTGGTGGAAATGACTTTGGCTATTAGATTAGGTATCGTTAAAGCGGATGATCTTACAAGGCAGGTTTTAAATAACTCGATTAGAAACTTCAAAAGAAGCTGTCCTCATTTAGCTTCTCAAATATCTGGAGTTTGAAAATGAAACGTGAATTGGATTCTATGGATATTAATTCGTTGTTAAAGCTCTTTATGGAAGCAAAAGCGGATACCACCACAGAAAGGGTCAGTGAAATAGCTCAAGCTATTGAGCTTAAGAGCGGGTTCAATATCCTGAGCGCCTCAGAAAGAGAAATTAAAGTATTATTTGAACGTTTTAAGTCTGACTCTTCACCTATGCTGGTCGGTTTGAACGTTACACCAGAAAAGATAAAGCAGATCGAAGATAAGGCTTTGGGTAAATTAAATCAAAAAGACAGTTAACCACAAGAAAAGACGTTATAACTAAACTTTTTAAGCCCGGCTCTATGCTGGGCTTTTATGTTCGCACTGAAAAAGTGGCCAATATCACCAGCAGCCTTGGTACACTTTTCCGGTTTTGGTGGTCAGTCATGGCCAGCAGGCTGTCATTAAGTCCAGCGCCCGCACTCTGTTAAACCGGGTTTTTCTTTTAAGGCAACTGGTTTATATCAGCTAGTTGAGATTTTTATTGGTTTCCCAATACAATTGGTGCTGGGCGAAGTAGAAAGAGAGGCTCTCTGAATATATTTGGTAACATTGTCCTGCTAAATCTCCAGAGGCCATTGGTCAATTTATTAATCCATCAGTATCACGCCTACCTAAAAAGTGACTTTTAGTTCACTGAATTCATTAGCAGCTTAAATCTCTGCTCTTCAATTCTAGCTCGGTCTGCCAAACCAGCAGCGCGACAAAGATCGGGTGAAAACACTCTGGTTTCCGGGGTGTCTTTTAGTATGTTGTCGATTTTGTCCAAGATGTCTTTTGGATCAATACCCGGAGGCACAGCAATGCGTCCAGTTACAACATGCTTTTCTTCGCTTTTTTTATGTTCGTGATCGATTGCTGCGTTGTGCCAGCAAGCCGAGCACAGGATAGAAAAGTTTTCCGTATGCGAATAAATTACTGCATCTTTTTCCAGGTGTTCACTTATATCGCCAAGCTCACCTTCAGCGCTTTGTGTACCTGCAAAATCAAAAAATTGGTAATGATTTTTCCTGATTGTTGCAAGATGAGGGAAGACTGCAATTTGCTTATCGCCATATTTATGATAGGTGATGGGCGCCCCATCAATTAAAATCACATCACCATAATCAATTCCTAGATCGTAATACAGAACGCTTCGAATAATGCCGTGACATGGACTTAAACGCTCGATCCAAATTGTTTCCTCTAAACCTGGATCGTCATGATCGGCATCACGCTCTGCCAAGGGATATTGTGCAAGTCGCACCTTGCATGAGGGATATCCACCTTCGGGAAGATTAAAACGTCCCATTTCAATTTTCTGACCTATTTTTTTCCAAATTTGCAGGGCAATTTCACCTTGACCTGATCCGGTAGCGCAAATCCCCAAATTCCATAGTTCGCTATCACCGGGTTCATCTGCCAACTCAATTGCTTTTTGATTCGCCTTTACGCCTTCGGCAAAGCGACCTCTGGTTTTGAAAAAAAGCCCTTGATTATAGTGAGCCCAGGACGCATCAGGCAGCAACTCTACTAAACGCGTATAGCTCTTTTCTGCAATCTCATCATGTTGGCGAGCCATAAGTCGTGCTGTAGATGAAAGCCCTTCAACAATCAGCGCCTCTGTTTTTTCGTCATTGGCTATCAGGGCCATGTCATGAAGACGTTTTATTATTTGTGTAAACATAGGATGTGTGGGCGGCGGATCATTCAAGTAATCCAGATTCCTGCCTGCGCTCATTGCATTACCAATAAGGATCGCAATATCGTCATTATTCTTATGGGCTTCAAAAATTTCAGATAATAAATTCAGGGATTGGTCGATGGTGAGATGTCCGTTACGGATGACATTAATCAATGCATCTGCAGCAACCTCATTGGAGGCTTGTGCTTTGATTAATGGGGCTAATTTATTCCATGCTTCCTCACTGTTAGAAATGCCGATGGCAGCATCACGGATTTCTTTAATTTGTTTATCGGTAAGTTTTTTGCCGAACATCTATATCAGATCCTAAAAATAATTGATCTACGAAATAATCTTCTTTCTCGAAGGAAATATTATTTATTTGCCGGTTTGGTGATAGCCAGGAAGATGTTGGGCTCTCCAGCTGTAAGTGAATAAGTAATGCCTATTCGTGCGCTCATCATCAATCCTCCTCGCTTCCACCAAATGCCCGGATGAAAGCATGTTGCTCGCTACCTTTCCTGGGGCGATACAAGGCTGCAATTCTTCCTCTCCCTCCTTCGGGTAAACCTTCACCAACTTCTTCGAGCAAATCTGCTGCCTGAATACGGCGGCGGAAAGATTTCTTTTCTATTTCCGTGCCCAAGAGTTCTTCAAATGCTTGTTGAAGCTGGGTTAGTGTAAATGGGGCATTAAGTACATACACCGGCAAAACGGTGTAACCACTTTTCACTCTGAGCCTTTCTCTTGCTTGGGTAACGAGTTCAATGTGATCAAAAGCGAGGTTTTGTTTGATAGCGACTTCATAGGGCCACCAACGAGCGTCGGCCACAGTTTCAATAAAATCAGCGGTGGGTGCATAGGGAATTAATCCCATATAGAGCACCGTTACCGACCATCCTCGCGGATCTCGCTTGGTATTGCCAATGGTGGCCACTTGTTCAAGGTGCGGCGTTTTTACACCGGTTTTCTCAGTGAGCTTGCGCAACGCCGTTGCGTGCAGGTCTTTATCCTGCTGCTGATTAATAAATCCACCGGGTAATGACCATCGGCCCTTTTGGGGAAAGTCTCCACGCTCGACCAGCAAAATATGTAGTTTGCCATCCAACAGGGTGAAAATGGCGATATCCACGGATACTAACGGCACATCATAGTCATGGATGTTGTAATGCTTGAGATACTCTTTTTCGGACGTAAACATAGTTGATCGGGGTATCCAAATAAAAATCAGGAAAGGGGTTGTTAATTAAGTGGCAATACGCCAATAATATGCCCGCCGCTTGGTCATAGCAAGAAAACTATGATTAGGCCATGAATAAATTAACGACCAGAAGACAGACTTTTGGTCATCTACATCAGCAAGGGTCTTGCGATATGACACGTCCATTTGATTTCACTGTATTTATTGGTCGCTTCCAGCCATTTCATGCTGGCCACCTGAAAGTTGTTCAGGAGGGCTTAAAGCAAGCCGATAAATTAATCCTGTTAATCGGTTCTGCATGGCAACCACGTAATACGCGCAATGCCTGGACTCATCAAGAACGCGAAGAAATGGTGCGTGCCTGCTTGAGCCCGGAAGACAATAACAGACTTTTATGTTTGCCATTAATGGATGTGCCTTACAACGATGAAATTTGGGTTCGTAATGTGCAATCCACAGTGAACGGGCTGGTGACCGCACATCACGCGACACCTCATCGGTTGGCGAAAATTGCATTGATTGGCCACAAGAAAGATCAAACCGGTTTTTACCTGAATTTGTTCCCCCAATGGCACAGCATCAGTATTGAAAATCATCGCGCAATTAGCGCAACCCCTGTGCGTGAAGGTTATTTTGTTGGTGATGCCCAGCAAGTGATTAATGGCATGGTGAGTACCGAAGTATTGCCAGGTGCTGTGGCCAAATACTTGATTGAATTTGCGCACAAAAATGATGGTTATCAACAAGTGCGCGATGAAGTTCTGTTTATTAAAAAGTATCAGGAAGCCTGGAAAGCAGCTCCTTATGCGCCCACGTTCGTCACTGTCGATTCTGTGGTAGTGCAATCAGGTCACGTGTTATTGATTGAGCGCCGTGCAAATCCGGGTAAAGGTTTGTGGGCGCTTCCAGGTGGGTTTGTGGATCAAGGCGAGCGTTTACAAGATGCTTGTTTGCGTGAATTGCGTGAAGAAACCAAATTAAAAGTACCTGCGCCAGTATTGAAAGGTTCAATTAAACGCAGCCAGGTATATGACGACCCTCATAGATCTGCGCGTGGCCGCACAATAACCCATGCGTTTTACATTGAACTGGAGCCCAATGCAGAGCTGCCTAAAGTCAAAGGCGGCGACGATGCAAAAACTGCTAAATGGATTCCACTGAGCGAATTGGACCCGCAGCAAATGTTTGAAGATCACTATTTTATCATTCAAGATTTATTGGGAGCGGTTTGATAATGCTTAAGGAAATAGCAATTGCTGATGCTTATGCGGCTGGATTTGAGTTTTCAAATAAAGTGAAAATTCAAAACTACAATAATCTTTCACGTTATGTGCCGCATGACTTATATGGTTTTGAAGCGAAATATACAGATGACACCCAGATGTCGATCGCTATTGCTGAATTACTGCTTGGAAACCAAGCGTGGACACCTGAAAGCATAGCCTCAAGTTTTGTATCTTGCTTTAAGAGAGATCCTCGAAAAGGGTATTCAAAAGGATTCTACGAGCTTCTTTCCCAGATTAGCTCTGGTGCAGAATTACTGGAAAAAATTAAACCCGATAGTAGCCGCAATGGGGCAGCGATGCGCTCAGTTCCTCTGGGTTATCTGAGTAATAAAATAAATGTTATCCATTACGCAACGGAGCAGGCAAAAGTTACTCATGATACCCCTATGGGTATATCTTCAAGCTGTGCTGTTGCTTTGGTTGCTCATTTAGGTTTGATATTGAATGGCTCTGTCTCGGATATTAGTAAGTTTCTGGAAGCTGAAGGTTTTTCAGGTTGGGATTTAAATTGGCATACAGAGGCCTCGGTTGAGGCGTTCGACACGATTAGTGCCGTATTAACATGTTTGCAATCAACCAGATCTACAAAAGAACTTCTTTGGAATTGCGTTGAGCTGGGTGGAGATACTGATAGTGTTTCAGCAATTGCGGTTGGATTAGCGGCTTGTTTTACCGAATATAACAAAGATTTGCCTGGCTCGCTTTTTGAGTTGTTAGATGAACCCGTTTATGGATTGAAATTTTTATCCGCACTTGATAACAAACTCAGTAATAAATTCTGTAAATAACTCGTCTGGAAGATCAAATGGAAATTTATTCTACTCAATCCCTGCAAAAATTAATCGATCAGGGAGGTAAACTTGAATATGTATTTTTCTGGGGGCATCGGCAATCGGGTAGCAATATTACCAAGAGTTGCTTTAGCCAATGGTTTCCCGCCGGTTTTGCGGTTGATTCCGTTCAATACAAATCTGCCGAGCATTTTATGATGGCAGAAAAGGCTAAATTATTTGGTGATTCTGATATCCATCAAAAAATTATCGAAGCCGCCACTCCCGACGAAGCAAAATCATTAGGTAGAAAAGTTAAGGGATTTGTAAGTGATATTTGGGATGAAAAGCGCTTTGATATTGTTGTGAAAGGAAATCTGGCTAAATTTTCACAAAATGAGGCGTTAAAAAACTACCTTTTATCAACGGGATCAAAAATACTCGTTGAGGCTAGCCCGGTAGATAGCATCTGGGGTATTGGATTAGCCGAAGCGGACGAGAGGGCAAAAAGCCCCGCTCTTTGGCAAGGCTTAAACCTACTGGGTTTTGCGTTAATGCAAGCAAGAGATAATTTATTAATACGATAACTCCAAATGGCAAGTGTAGATTTCATGGGCACTCTGGTTAAATGTGATTATCACAGGTAATACATGAAAATATTTGAAATTATTCAGTCGAAAATTAATCAAACAAAAAGCCCATTTAATAATGGTGCTACAGATACGCAAATTGATGATTTGGAAGTCTGTTTGGGTAAATCACTGCCTTCTTCATACAAAGAGTTTATTCTTGAGAAAAATGGAGAGGTAGGGGGATTTGGATTATTTCTCGGATTTAGAGTTTTAGACACTGAAGAGATAATTTCTGAATTATCACTCAGTAAATCTGTTTATATAGAGTCTGATAACACTAAGTCATCATATGTTAAGGATCAAATCAAAGAGGATTACTTTAATCCATTATGGTTGCCCATAGCCACGGATGATGGAGGAAATTATATCTCCATAGATTTCGATCCGGGTAGCGCAGGTACCATAGGACAAATTATCTGTCACGGTAGAGATGAGCCTATTCTGTATGTCTTAGCTGATAGCTTTACGATCTGGTTAAACTTCGTGGTAAGTGAAATAAACAACTGCCAAATAATCGAGACCAATGGTTCTATTCATCTATCCTGGAAAGATGAGTGCCATCTTTTCGATTGCCTGCCCGATATGTTGGAGAATTCCAACACTCTTTTGAGTCGCGATCCGAAAGATGAAATGACCTTGGAAAAACCTTGGTTGGACTTTATAGAAAAAAATATTGGCCAGCAAAACATACACAAAGTTAAAGAGTTGGTTCTTCTCAGAACAGGCATATCCTCATTACAACCGGTAAGCCTTTTTAAAAACTGCACTAAACTCGTTGCAAGTGGATTAACGATTGCAGACTTTCCGTCCTTGTTGGCTGCCGATTGGCTTAAGGTAATATATCTAGCCAAGACGAATCTGGAGAGCTTGTCCTGTGTTGAAGGTTTCAAACAACTAAAAGTGCTTAGCATTGGCAATACAAATGTAACAAATATTTCTGAGCTGCAATCAATACCTACACTGACAGATCTCTCCCTTGAAAATCTTTGCATTTCTGATTATTCACCTCTATTTACTTGTAAAAAACTTCAGTGCTTAACCATTAGTGGGTCAAATTTCTTTGAGTTTGATCGTTTGGTAGAGTTGAAACACCTAAAAGAGCTTAAGGTTCGCGACCTTAAAATACCTAATATTTTATTTGTTGCCAAACTAAAAAAACTGGAATCTCTTGAAATTACGGATAAGGATATTATTGATTTCGAGTCGCTAATCGGGCTTGAAAAGTTACGCTACATTTGTTGTCCATACGCAATTTTCGAAAAAACCAATAAGCTTTTCTCGCAAAAAATCCACTATGCAATTATTGGTGAAATGACAGCCGATGAAGAGCGGTTATGGCATGAATACAGTATGAGATAAGCGCACCTTTTCTATTTATGCCCACCAAACCATGCTTATCATAGCTTTCTGTTATCGAATCAAATTCAAATAGTGTCATTTAGCCAATAAATATGTTGACACATTAGTGTCCATTTGCCACTATATTTCCCACGGATGCAGGAACTGCTTCCAAACAACTGAATAAATACCTTAGCAGCGCTGGATAGACCGGTGCTTAACCCCGATGACTGGAGGATTTCCATCATGCAAAACCTGATTCTGAATACCGATTCTTACAAAACCTCTCACTTTGTTCAGTACCCGCAAGGGGCTGAATTTGTTTCTAGCTATATCGAATCTCGCGGCGGTGTACATGCTTCAACGGTGTTTTTCGGCTTGCAGATGTTTATCAAGCAATACCTGACCAAGCCGATCACTCTGGCGGATATTGATGAGGCAGAAATGATTTGCGCTGCTCACGGTGTACCGTTTAACCGTGATGGCTGGATGCACATCTTGACTGCTCACAATGGCTACTTGCCGTTGGAAATCGAAGCTGTACCGGAAGGTACCGACGTTCCAACCGGTAATGTGTTGGTGCAAGTCATTAACACCGACCCGACCTGCGCCTGGTTGACCAGCTATATCGAAACTGGGTTGTTGCGCGCAGTTTGGTACCCAACCACTGTTGCGACCGTATCTAAAGCCTGCCAGAACATCATTGCCCGTTATCTGGATGAAACCGCCGATAACCTCAACGGCTTACCTTTCAAGCTCCACGATTTCGGTGCACGCGGTGCCAGTTCTGAAGAGACCGTAGCGATTGGCGGTTTGGCACACCTCGTAAACTTTATGGGTACCGATAGCTTTTCTGCTTTGATCGCAGCGCGCCGTTTTTACGGTGCAGATATGGCTGGCTTCTCTATTCCTGCTGCTGAACACAGCACCATCACCAGCTGGGGCCGTGAAGGTGAAACGGCGGCTTACGCCAATATGCTCAAGCAATTCGGTGGCGAGAATAAGTTCGTAGCCGTGGTTAGCGATTCTTACGATATCTGGAATGCGATTGATAACCTCTGGGGCGGTGAGTTGAAAGCTCAGGTAGAAACCATGGGCGGCACTCTGGTTGTACGCCCGGATTCCGGCGAACCGGTAGAAATAGTACCCGAAGCCATTGAACGTTTGATGGCGAAGTTTGGTTACACCACCAACACCAAAGGCTACAAAGTATTGCCTGCTTGCGTGCGTTTGATCCAGGGCGATGGCGTGTGTGCTACTTCTATCGACGCCATTTTGGCTGAGATGAAAAAACGCGGCTTGAGTGCGGATAACGTTGGTTTCGGAATGGGCGGCGAGTTGTTGCAAAAAGTAAATCGCGATACTCAGAAATTCGCCATGAAAGCCTCTGCAATTTGCATCAACGGTGAATGGAGGGATGTTTATAAAGACCCAATCACTGATCAGGGCAAGCGTTCTAAGAAAGGCCGCTTGGCATTAACCAAAATCAACGGCCAGTTCCAAACCGTTGCGCGTAACAGCATCAACCCGATAGCGAATGAATTGGTCACTGTATTTAGAAATGGAAAATTAATTACTGAGTACACCTTTGATCAAGTGCGTAACCAGGCGCTTGGCCAAGTACAAAACAATGCCGCTTAATCAGGAAAACAAAATGTTGAATATATGATATTTCAAACAGATCCAACTGCCCTTGTTGTGCAATGCAACAAAGGCAAGATCAAGCGACAGGGGGTTGGTTTGTCATTCTTTACTTTGCGTCCGCTACCTCGTTGGTAGTCAGTCCCATGGCGGATCAAGATATACCAGCCACAATATCTGTCCTGCCATGGCTATCACACCGGATTAACAACAACCCAATACCCATTCCAACGCTGTTTAATACTGAGCGAATAAGTCGCCGCCAGCATTTTCAAACTAAGATCTGTGTCCAGTATCGGATATGAACCGGAAATAAATTTTTGTTCAAGCTCCGGCGCGAGTTGGATTACACCTTGACGATAGCGGCCCAATTCTTCCACAAAATTTCGTAGTGGCATTGCATCGGCGACGAGCATTCCAGTTTCCCAAGCGCTTAGAGTGCGTTGTAATTGCATTGGTTGAATTGGATTTGAGGTGCGGGTAATTCGTGCTTGCTGGTTGGCAATTAATGTTGTTGCGGGCTGATTGAATTGGCTGGAAAAAATCTGGCTGTAGCCTTCCATTTGTGCGACCAGATCGGTGTAGGGGGATTGACGTAATAATAATTTACCTTCTATTAAACGCACTTGTGCCGATTTGCCAAGCAATTCGATTGGTGTATTACCTTTTTTATTTTGCAGCAGTAATTCTCCGTCCAATAAACGCAACTGCCGTAGTTCCGGGTTCCAATATACAGAAGAACGAGTGTTCAATAACAAATGAGTGCCTTCTGTTAACACAATGCGTGTCTGTTGGCCGGTTGCTGTTTGAAAGCTGGGGAGCCAATGACTATCGCTATGTAAACTGGCCAATCCTAAACTGATTATTGGAATTCCAATCATTGAGGCAGATATTGTCGACATGATTGCGCGGCGATTTAATTGTGCCGGGCGATTCAATGTGTCAAATGCAATATTCGCTGGTAATCCCTGCAGACGATTTAGCAATTGCGCAGCACTCACCCATGCTTGTTGATGAAGCGGGCTTGATTCACACCAACGTTGGTGTTCTGCTGCTTCGTCAACGTTCAGTGGATGGCTTTGCATCCGCACCAGCCATTCAGCCGCTTCAGCAATAATATGTTGATCCACATCCGTCATGATTGTTCCTGCGCTTGATCAATTACAGTGGTTAACTCCAGTGTTAAACATTGGACAAAGGCTTGCTTCATATAGCGCTTTACGGTGATCAGGGCTATTTCCATTTGGTTAGCAATCTCTTCGTATTTTAATCCTTCAATTTGCGCTAACAAAAATGCGCGACGCACTGGTGTTGGTAATTGGTGTAACATTTGATCGACTGCTTCAAGCATTTCCAATAACTGGTAGCGTAATTCCGGCGAGGGTGCTTCTTCTTCCGGTAATGCGGCCAGTGCTTCAAGATACGCGCGTTCCAAATCCTTGCGTCTGAACCAATTGACTAACAAACCATGTGCTATCGTGCGCAAATAAGCACGCGGATTATTGAGTGATTCCTGCTCCGGTTTTGCAAGCAAACGCACAAAGGTGTCTTGCGCTAAATCGGCCGCGTTGTGGCTGCAACCCAAACGGCGTTGCAACCACAATTTCAACCAGGGTTGGTGGTCGCGGTAAAGATCTTCCAATGGTGGTAAATGCATTTGCAGATAACTCAGCAAGTTGGAAGATGATTTTTAATTGCTGCCATATTGTTGTGCTTAAAAGCTACCTCGTAAGCTCAATGTGGCATTTAGCGGAGCACCATAAAAATTCTGTCGGCTGGCTCCGCTGACTTTTTCGTAATATTTTTTATCCAGAACGTTTTCGATGTTCAATGCGAGTTTCCAATGTTCATCAATTTCGTAGCCGCCCATTAATGATGCAACCGTGTAGCCAGGTGCTTCAAAGCGAAGGGTGTTGCTACCGCTGTAAAAATCACTCGCGGTGCGTAAACCGCCACCAGCATAAAACCCTTGCAAGATGCCGCTGCTAAAGTTGTATTTACTCCACAGGTTAACGTTATGCTTTGGAGTAAACGGCGCAAAACTTTGCCCGATCTGGCTAGCCGGTGCGCGCAAATATTCTGTTTTGGTGTAAGCATAACCGGCAGTCAGTTCCCAATTTGCCGTTAATTGGCCGCTAATTTCTGTTTCAAATCCTTCGCTGCGAACCTCGCCAGCAGCAATCGAAAACTGATTATTTTCCGGATCAGGCAGTGCACGGTTTTCATCTTGCAAACGATAGACAGCTGCATGTGCGTTTAACTTGCCCGCCAGGAATTCACCTTTAATTCCGGCTTCATATTGGCCGCCGGTACGCGGTTTGATTTGTTCGCCGCTTTTGGTTTTGTTGTTTTGCGCTTTAAATATATCGCTATAGCTAACATAAAGTGCAATCGCATCATTGATATCAAACATAACAGCGGCGTAAGGTGTAAATTCTTCACTCGCATCATATTTTGGTGTGGCAATCGCTCCGGTATCCGTGCGAATTTGTTCTGAGTTCCACCAACTCAAACGACCACCGAGCAAAATATTCCAGCGTTCACTGGCTTCGATTTTGCCGCGTGCATAAAAGCCGTGCTGGTTGGTTTCAGTGTTGGTTGGGCCGCCGGTTGTGACCTTAACCAGGTCAGGTTTTGGTGTGTGGGGATTGTGATTAAAAATGTTGGATGTGGCGCGCGCTGGTGAAAATACGTAACCGGCGTAGGGAGTACCATTGTCACTGGTGCGGTAATCCGCCCCCACGGTAAATTCATGTTTGCGTTCGCGGGTTTGTATTGTGTGGCTAAAAAAAATATCAGCGCTGGTATCTTCGAGGTCGGATGGAAACCAAATATTTTCGATAGCGATATTGCCATTAGCTGCAATAGTGCCCGTCGCGCGAGCACCGGCATAAAGGCGTTCACGTTCTACGTGGCGAACTAATAATTTTAATTGATCGCCGTTGGAAAAATAATGCTCCAGCTCTGCAAACACATCGGACGTTTCCATATCCAGTTCGTTCCAGTCAGCGATAATTGCCGTAGCGCGCGGTACATTTACCAGCGTGCCATCAGCATAAGCCGGTAAGCCCTGATCGATAACCGAATCAACATTTTGCCAGGTTCCACCGATGGAAAAAATTGTTGCCGGTTGCAGGTTATATTCCAGCGTACCGTATACCACCTGACGCTTCCCAAACACGCCATCAAGATAAGAGTTGCGATCGTCAACCGATGTAACCAAACGTCCACGTAAATTACCGGTAGTGTCCAAGGCACCGGTGACATCAGCTTCTGCGCGATAAGCGTCCCACGAGCCGGCGCTAATCATGCCCTGGATTTTTGTATCAGCCTGCGCGCGTTTGCGCACAAGGTTAACGGTCACGCCCGGCTCACCGGAGCCCTGGAATAAACCGGCGGCGCCGCGCTGGATTTCTACGCGTTCAAAAACAACCAGATCGGTATCCGCCATGTTGGCGTTGGTTTGGATATTGATTCCATCAAGTTGAAAAGTATCGGCAGCGTAACCGCGCGCATTAAATGTATTAAAAAAACCGGCGCCGTCAAATCGTTGTACTGTTACTCCCGTGACATATTTAAGTGCATCGGGCAGGGTACTGATATTTTGCGCATCGAGTTTTTCGTGGGTTACAACAGTGATGGATTGTGGTGTGTCTTTTATCGTTGCTGCTGTCTTGCCCAAGGTGGTTTCATTGGTTGTATAACGCTGGTCTGCATCAGCTTCAATTTTTACTGTATTTAATTTTCCGGATTGGTTAGTTGCATTGGTAGCGGATGTTTGTGCGTGTACCAATGTCGGAGTGAATAGCATTAATGTAAATGCGAGAGGATGAACTTTAAAACAAGGAGAGCAGCGCATGATTAAATTTTCCGATGGCGGCCATCCATGGCGCAAATTGGGTGAGTGAAATAATTACAACAATTAGAAATGAACGTTGATTGAAGCTATGATGCTGCGCGGGTTGCCTTGCGCGATACGGTTGAGGTTGCCGTAAGTTGACGGGTAATAAGTTTCGTCAGTGGCATTGCTGATATTGAGTTGGGCTTTTACTGGCAATTTTGCAACGTCGAATTCATAAGCGACCATCACATCCAGCAATGTATAAGCGTCCATCATGTAAGGGTACAACGCGGGATTGGTTGCACGCTGTAAACCAAGGCGTTCACTGCGATATACAATTCCACCACCAATTTGCCAGCCACTTGCACCAAAGTGATAACTGTTCCAGAGACTAGCACCGTTGCGCGGTACGCTGTGTAAACGTTCGCCTTGCATGCGATCGGAGCGTGTGTAACGCACGTCGGTATATGCGTACGAAGCAACAATTTTCCAGTAGTCAGTAATTTGGCCACTGAGATCAATTTCCAATCCTTTGCTGGTTGCTTCACCGGCGAGAATAATTTTGGTGATGTCATTCGGGTCCGCCATGGTTAAATTATCTTTAACCAATTGGAATGCGGCGACGGTAATTCCAACTGCTGGCGTTAATTCAATTTTTGTTCCGATTTCATATTGATTGGACGTTTGCGGATCAAAAACTATGCCGGCTTGTGCGCTGGTGTTGGACGAACCAAAACCTTCTACATAACTCGCATAAATGGATGCAGTCGGAATTACTTTATACAAAACACCGCCACGCCATGTGGTCTGCTTGTCACGTGCACCCAAACCGGAAGCGCCAAAAAAACTGTAATAATCCGCATCGTCGTAACGCAGACCTACCATTATGTGCAAGCGATCATCCAGCATTGCCATTTGATCTTGCACATAGGCGCCGGTATTTTTATTGGTGTACCAATATTTGCTGGACGGATGATTTAAATCGTAGGGGGCATCGTTGTGATTTGGATTAAATACATTGGATGGCTGCGCAGTACCGCCGCTGGCCCAGCCGCCGGAATCGTAATCTTCATCGAAATAATCGATACCCACTAATAAGGTGTGATCGATTGCGCCGGTAGAAAATTTTCCGGTTAAATCGAGATTGGTTGATGCAATTTGCGCTTCTTCATCATCCCAGCCCCAATAGGTGCGCGTGTAATTTCCGGCGAGGTCGGCGGCACTTAATAACGAGCCTTGAGCAACGCTGCTGCGATCCACATAAGTGATGCGTTGTTGTAAATTCCAGTTTTCATTGAATTCATGATTCCAGGTTAAAAACCAACTGGTGCTGTCATCCCGGTAATTATCATCCTTGTCATGCAGGTTGGTGCTGATTGGTACATCAACCGGGCCGTTGGCATTACCGACGGTGCCGTAGGTGAGTGCCCAGGAGCGATCATTTTCCTGATATTCCACACCGGTGCGCACACTGGTTTTTTCCGTTGCGTGCCATTCGATTTGTGGTGCAATGTAAACGCGTTTATTTTCAGTGTCGTCTTTAAATCCATCGCTATTTTCCACCGCTAAATTCACACGGTACAACAGGGTTTGATTTGCAGCGAGTGTGCCATTGGTATCAAGCGTGGTGCGGAAATAATTTTCGCTACCGATTTGCTGTTGCAGCTTGGTGAATTCTTCGGCTTGTGGTTTTTTGCTGACACGATTGATCATTCCGCCGGGTTCGATACGGCCATACATAATCGCTGATGGTCCCTTCAATACCTCAACGCGTTCCAGCCCCTGTGTTTCCTTTGGTGCGCGTGAGAAATCCTTCACTCCATCCATGTAACTACCGCCGTAACTGTGTACCTGGAAGCCGCGAATGTTGAATGAATCCATGGTATTGCCGTCCGGTCCCTGGCGAGTGTAGACACCGCTTACGTTTTTAATTGCGTCGCTAATGGTCAGCACTTGCTGGTCATCCATTAACTCCCGGCTTACTACTTGTACCGAGACTGGGGTCTCCAGCAACGGTGTATCGGTTTTGGTCCCGGTTGCGCTGCGCTGCGCATGGTAGCCATCTACCGGGCCACCGGCTGCTTCTGCATCGGCTTCAACTTTGACGGTTTTAAGCACCCGGATTTGTTCCAACTGGGTATCGTTTTGGGCGAATACCGGTGTTGCTAAATACAATGCGAGGGTGAGGGGATGGAGCAAAAATGAGTGTGAATGAGACATTGTTATCCCGGCTTTGATATCTGAGGGCGCGTCCGTGATGCCGATAAAGTCGATGTTTGGTGAATTGGCTGGGTTTGTATGGCGCTGGCGCGGGGTAATCCGGCGATGGGCATAACACAGCCAGTTCACAGGAGGTTTCAGTTGCAAAACGAAAATTTGAATCAAATGAAATTTAATCTCATATGAGATTGGTTGGCACTTTATCAAGAAAGTGTTGTCGGGTAAATCATTAATGAGAATTATTGTTATTTATGGCTATTTGAAGTGACCGATAAATCGAATACACAAAAAGGGAGGTTAACCAGGATATGAAGAAGGGTGGGAATTGGAACAAAATACCGGCAAATGAGGGATTCATTTGCCGGATTGAGATGTTTTAGAAGGGGATCAGGAAATAAGTGCTTTGTATAAATTAAACAGTGAGATCCCGCTAATCAGTAAACCCACCAGAATCAGCAAGGTTCTGGTTGAAAACTTCTTACAGGCGTAGGCAGCGAAAGGTGCCGCGAACAAACCGCCGATGATCAAACCGGCAACCACATGCCAGATGGTTTCATCCACCAGGATAAATAAAGAAGCAGCACTGGTTAGTGTCAGGAAAAACTCGGCAAAGTTTACCGAACCGATGGTAGTGCGGGGATCGTGGCCGGTACCAACCAGAGTCGTTGTCACTACCGGCCCCCAGCCGCCACCGCCTGATGTATCTACAAATCCCCCGAGCAATGCCAGTTTGGCAACGTGTTTCGGTTCGCTTTTACGGGTAGCGATGTGTTTGCGGAAGGCTTTACTCAGTACGTAAACGCCCATCAACAATAAATAGACGGTGATGAATGGTTTGAGGGTTTTGCCGTCGATTTGGGTCACCAGCAAAGCACCGAGCAGGCCGCCGATAATGCCAGGGATCAATAAGCGCAAGAATAATTTCTTATCCACATTGCCGAATTTGGCATGGGATATCCCTGATACGCCGGTAGTAAACACTTCTGCCATATGTACGGATGCACTGGCTAACGCCGGTGAGGCACCCGTCGCCAGCAGGAAACTGGTGGAAGTCAGGCCATAAGCCATGCCTAAAGCGCCATCGACGATTTGCGCCAAAAGACCAACAAGCAGGGCGTTCCAGAACATGGAGTCGTCGAGTGTGGTTTTGATGGAGTTGATTCCATCTTGCCAACTGCTTCCAAATAGTGTGGCAGCGCCAAGGGCAACCAAGCCAATTAACGTAAGGGTGGCAAACCACACTGCTGTACGAATCACGGGGTGAAGGGGAATTTGTTCGACAGGAGGAAGGCCGAGTGCTTCGTGTTCCTGGTTTACAGGGCTATCAGATAAATCGAGATCGCGAATTTTCATTATTACGGTCCAGTTGTCTGGTTGGTTATGCTGTTGCTGCAAAGAATGCGCTTTGTAAGCGTGGTCGCATCCTAACCAGTCACCTTAATCATTGGAAATACTGAGTTTTTATGTGCTTATAACTTTTGGTGTGAGTGCATTTGGTTCTAAGCAAAGACCAAAAAAATCCTTTTCGATCTGTAACCAGCCGCCTACCATTACTTCTCTTACAAGCTGTTGTTAACAGCACATCTACCAAAAGCCAAAGGAGGCGAGAATGAGCTTACGTTTAGGTGATGAAGCACCCGATTTTGTGCAGGAGTCCACACAGGGCCCGATTAGTTTTCATCAATGGCTTGGCGATAGTTGGGGCGTGTTGTTTTCCCACCCGGCGGATTTCACCCCGGTGTGCACCACCGAATTGGGCCTGACGGCTAAATTGAAAGAAGAATTTACCAAGCGCAATGTGAAAGCCATTGCGCTCAGCGTTGACCCTGTGGACTCCCACAATAAATGGATCAATGACATCAATGAAACCCAACTGACCCAGGTAAACTTCCCGATCCTCGCTGATGCGGATCGCAAAGTCTCCAGCCTCTACGACATGATTCACCCGAATGCCAACGCAACGTTGACTGTGCGTTCGCTGTTTATCATCGACCCGGCGAAAAAAATCCGTTTGATCATTACTTATCCCGCCAGCACGGGTCGCAACTTTGATGAAATTTTGCGTGTGATTGATTCGTTGCAATTAACCGAGCATCACAAAGTGGCCACTCCGGGCAATTGGAAACCGGGCGAAGACGTAGTGATTGTTCCATCGTTGCAAGATGCGGATGAAATTGCGCGTCGTTTCCCTAAGGGCTACAAAGCAGTTAAACCTTATCTGCGACTCACTCCGGATCCACGCGGATAATTTTCGCGGTCATGCAATTTTTTATCCTCACGGATAAAAAATAATGGTAAATATAACAAGGGCGCCGGATGCGCCCTTGTTTTTTTATTGAAAAATATTTTGGTAAACAATAATGACAACAAAATATGTGGTCGACGCCAACTATCGTTTTATTGCCGCCTATCAAGAAGTGAATGCGCGCATTAACCAGCGCCAGCAGGCACTTGCATTGTATGTGACCTTGGTCGTAAGTTTGCTGGCGGCATTAGTTGCACTTAAACCCAGTGAAAGTAATACGCAAGTTCCTATCGAATGGTTGCTGGCGGGTTTTCCGGTGGCGTCTATTTGTCTCGCATTTTTAAATTACAAAGCTGAGCGCGCTATTTCCAACTTGCGCCGGTTTTTATCGGCACTGGAACAATTAAATGATGCCCATGAACAATTGCCCAGTTACAACACCCATGAAAAATGGTCGCAGGGCGCCAATAAAGCGCGACGCTTTCATGACTATGCGGCGATTATTCTGGTGATTGGTGGAAATGCGATTGGCTTGGGCGCGGCGGCAAAAATTTATCCGGAACGGATCAGTGAAATGTCGATTGCGTTATGGCTATCCATAGCCGTGGCTTTGATTTCGGTGCTCTTGCTTTTTATTACGCCCAAATGGAGCTACAAGCCCGAAGGTTCCTGAATTAAATATTAATCAATAAAAAACGCAGCAATCGCTGCGTTTTTTATTTAACTGATTAAGCGTTTTGGAAAATTTTTATACTTTTTCCAGTGCTTGTTTCAAGTCATCAAACAAATCATCGATGTGTTCTATACCAATCGATAATCTCACTGTATCCACACCAACTCCCGCCTTCGCCAATTCTTCCGGGGATAATTGGCGATGCGTAGTGGAAGCTGGGTGAGTTGCCAGGGATTTCGCATCACCAATATTTACGAGGCGAGTGAACAATTGCAGCGCATCAAGAAAGCGGGCACCGGCTTCGCGGCTATCGTCTGCCTTAAGTCCGAACGTTAATAAGCCGGATGCTTTCCCTCCCAGATATTTACGTGCAAGTTCATGGTATTTATTACCTGGCAAACCCGCATAATTTACCCAGCTCACTTTTGGATGTTGCTGTAAATATTCAGCAATTTTTTGGGTGTTGTCATTAATGCGCTCAAGGCGCAAGGCTAGAGTTTCAATGCCCTGCAAAATCAGGAATGCATTAAAGGGCGAAAGTGCTGCACCGGTATTACGCAGTGGTACAACGCGGGCGCGGCCAATATAAGCGGCGGCACCAAGCGCTTCGGTATAAACCACACCGTGGTAACTCACATCCGGCTCATTCAAGCGTTTGAATTTTTCTTTGTAGTTTGCCCACGGGAATTTACCGGAATCAACAATGGCACCAGCGACCGTTGTACCGTGACCACCTAAATATTTTGTAAGTGAATGCACAACGATATCAGCACCATGTTCAATCGGTCGCAATAAATAGGGCGTTGCAACGGTGTTATCAACAATCAATGGAACGCCGTGACGATGGGCAATTTCAGCAATACGGGCAATGTCGGTGACATTGCCTTGTGGGTTGCCTAAGGACTCCACAAAAATTGCTTTAGTGCGTTCATCAATCAAAGGCTCAAAACTATCCGGGTTTTCATGATCCGCGAAGCGGGTAGTAATTCCGTATTGCGGTAAGGTGTGCGCAAATAAATTGTAGGTGCCGCCATACAGTGCAGTGGATGAGACGATATTGTCGCCAGCTTCTGCGATGGTTTGTATGGCATAAGTAACGGCCGCTTGACCTGATGCCAGTGCCAATGCCGCAATACCACCCTCCAGTGCGGCAACGCGTTTTTCCAACACATCATTAGTGGGATTCATAATGCGGGTATAAATATTCCCCGCGACTTTTAAATCAAATAAATCCGCGCCATGTTGCGCGCTATCGAAAGCGTAAGCCACCGTTTGGTAAATAGGCACGGCAACCGATTTGGTGGTTGGGTCCGGTGTGTAACCGGCGTGTACCGATTGAGTTTCAAATTTCCAATTCTCAGACATGAAATGCTCCGTTTTATGCGTATTTATTGCTGTGAAAAAAACAGTGAAAATGGATTCTAATGATCCGTTTTATTTTTCTGAACTTCAATTAATTCATAAGCTTATACCATTTTTTCAATACACATTTTGCTGCTAAAACATGCCCACCACTGCTTTGTTTTGAACAGGATTTTTCATGGCTAACCCGAAAAATCTGCTGAATATTCAGCAACTTTTCTGCTTGTAAATCAACAATTAAATACAGCGATTGGCGTGGTTGATACAAAAATTTTTAGATTTAGCGTAGTGGCCGTTGAATAAGCCGCTTATTTTCAAGGATTTAAACGATCGCATTAAAAAAATAATTTTTTTGGCACGCTTGCTGCAAAACCCCTCACAACTGCGAATGGTTATGCCAGCACACAATGATGGGTAAACGTTCGGAAATGTGATTTTTTTGTTATCGCCACAAGCGATTTCTGTGAGCCCCCAACCGGGCGGGAGAGATTTATGAGTGCCCCTGCATACTCTGAACCCTATAGTTATGACCGCCGCCATGCGCGTCATCAATTGCGTAGCACCCAACCTGTAACAGCACCGCGCAAATCAGCGGATATCGTTAAATTAATTCCACGTGAATACAGCCGTGAAAAACAAATTGAACTGGTGTATCCGAAATATCGCGGTGCATTAGGTATTTTGGCGTTGGCCCTCATTGTTGGTTTGCACTTTGGCGGTTTTGCTTATTTTTATTTCAAACCGAAAGCAGAAGTGCCTATTACCAAAGCGGAAATTCCACCGATGACCGTAGAGCTTTATCGCCCGCCGGTAGAGCAACCGCCACCACCGGTAATTCCTCCGCCGGAAGAGGTTCCGCCGCCACCAAAAGTGGAAAAGCCAAAGCCGAAACCGGTTGAAAAACCGAAGCCCGTGCCTGTTCAGCAAGTAGTAGAAACTCCACCACCTCCACCGCAGCCGGTTGCGCCGCCACCGCCGCCGCCAATTACTCCGGCCACTGCAAATCCTGGTTATTTGCGTAACCCGGCACCGGAATATCCTGAACTGGCAGTGGAGCGTGGTTGGGAAGGTACCGTGATTCTGAATGTACATGTATTGGGAAATGGCAAACCATCATCGGTTGAAGTGAAAACATCCAGCGGTCGCAATGTGTTGGATAGTGCTGCCGTACAAACTGTAAGACGCTGGTCTTTTGTCCCTGCCAAGCAAGGTGAGACACCGGTAGATTCATGGGTAGAAGTGCCCATCGATTTCAAATTATCCAACTCATAATGGTTGCGATTTTTTGTTCTTAAAATTTAATTTGTCGCCTTTTAAAATTTATCTGTTGTAAGGAATAAAGATTATGTCTGAGTTGTACCAACACATTGTTGAATGGACCTTGTGGGCCCTTATCGCGTTTTCAATTGTTACCTGGACACTGATTGTCATTAAAGCGATTCAACACATTACCTTATCGCGCCAGAACCGCCGCTTCACCAAAACGTTCTGGTCATCGGCTGATTTACACGCAGCTGCATCCTTTGAAAAATATGTAGGTGCAACTGCACGTGTCGCCGCAGCAGGTTTCCAAACCTTGCGCAATGCAGATTCCAGCACTGCCACTGATTTGGAACACAGTTGGGATCGTCAGGATTTATTGGAGCGCCATTTACGCCAACAAATCCAGAAAGAGCGTCGTTCATTGGAAAACGGTCTAGCAATTCTCGCGTCTATTGGTAACACCGCTCCGTTCGTAGGTTTGTTCGGCACTGTGTTTGGGATTATCCAGGCACTTACCCAAATTACCGCAAGCAAATCAGCGAGTATTGAAATCGTTGCCGGTCCGATTGGTGAGGCATTGATTGCAACGGGCATTGGTATTGCGGTAGCTGTGCCTTCCGTATTGGCTTACAACTTCTTCTTGCGTCGCGTGAAATTAATTGCTGCAGATCTGGATGATTTTGCGACTGACTTTGTAAGCTTGGTACAAAAAGCGGGTTTCCGTATTAAAGCATCTGCTCCTGTCGTTAAAGCTGCACAAATTCAACCGGAGCGCGATGGTAGCAAATCTGAATTAAACAAAACCGACAACGGTAAAGAGGTATTTGCATAATGGCAGTTTCCAGTAGCAGTGATAGCGATGAAGTATTAAGTGAAATTAACATTACGCCGATGGTGGATGTAATGTTGGTACTGCTGGTAGTGTTCATTATTACCGCACCGCTGATGACCAATGCGATTAATGTAAACTTACCGGATACCGAAACCACGGTAAAAATCGAAGAGCCGAAAAAACCTTTGGTGTTGAGTGTTGATGCTGAAGGAAAAATTTATCTGGATAAGGATGAATACTCACTGGAAATTATCCGGCAGGAACTGGAAAGCCGTAAAGCAGCAGATCCGGAATTGCGTTTGAATCTGAATGCTGATGAAACGGTGGATTACGGAGTGGTCGCCAAGGTGATGGTGTTAGTGGAAAAGGCTGGTATTGAACGACTTTCAGTAGTAACCGAAGCGGGCAATTAATCCAGTCGGTAAATAAAAAACCTCCGGATTGTTAAAAATCCGGAGGTTTTTTACGCAAAAAATAAACTTTTACAGAGACCAATCAACGCAC
Organism: Cellvibrio sp. 79; assembly: GCA_003056245.1. Lineage (GTDB taxonomy): Bacteria > Pseudomonadota > Gammaproteobacteria > Pseudomonadales > Cellvibrionaceae > Cellvibrio. The sequence continues at coordinate 640,038 of MVDH01000001.1, forward strand.
AAGTAGCGATCACTTTAATTACCCCTACTTTAAAACGGAACAGCGCAACACCCGCGCCTATGGCGATTACCGCCGAAATCCAATCAAATTCCCCTTCAAATCCTGTTGGCCACAATACGTGATAACCAAAAAACAAAGCGAGATTTAAAATAACACCAACTACGGCGGCGGTAATTGCCGTTAATGGTGCAGTAAATTTTATATCGTTATGTGTGCTTTCAATTAATGGTGCACCGGCAAAGATAAAAACAAACGACGGTAAAAATGTAAACCAGGTAACAACGCTCGCTGCTACTGCGCCAGCGATAAATAACATATCCGGTCCAAATACCGCTTTCACATAACCGCCTACAAAACCCGCAAACGCAACCACCATAATTAATGGGCCGGGGGTTGTTTCCCCCAAAGCTAAACCATCAATCATTTGTGTTGGCGTTAACCATCCGTAATGAGTGACTGCACCCTGATATACATAGGGCAATACGGCATAGGCCCCACCAAAAGTAAGCAATGCAGCAGTGGTAAAAAACCAGGCCATTTGGGTCAGCGTATGTTCCCAGCCAAAACTGCTCCAGAGTAAGCCGAGTGGTACAGCCCATAACAATAAACCAATTGCGATTACCAACAGCAAACGCGACCAGCTAAATAATCCATGCGCTGGCGTTGGTGTGTGATCATCAATTAATGCTGCACCATAATGTTTATTTGCTTTTCCATGTCCGCCACCGGATTTGAAATATTCCGGTTTGTATTTTCCGCCGATGTAACCAATTAATGCCGCTGCGATCACGATATAGGGGAAAGGAACATGCAGTGCAAAAATGGCCACAAATGCAGCGGCAGCAATGGCCCATAACCAATTATTATTTAATGCGCGCGAGCCGATACGATGTGCAGCGTGTAAAACAATGGCGGTAACAGCTGGCTTGATTCCATAAAACAATCCTGCGACCCAACTCACGTCGCCATACGCAATATAAACCCAGGAAAGCGCAATCAAAATAAATAGGGACGGCAACACAAATAAAACACCGGCGATAATCCCACCCCAGGTTTTGTGCATTAGCCAACCGATATATGTTGCCAGTTGTTGCGCTTCCGGACCGGGTAATAGCATGCAGTAATTCAGTGCATGTAAAAATCGTTTCTCACTGATCCAGCGGCGGCGCTCAACCAATTCCTGGTGCATGATCGCAATTTGCCCGGCTGGGCCACCAAAACTGATAAAACCGAGTTTCAGCCAAAATAAAAATGCTTCGCCGATACTTACAGGCTTCGGAATATCGGTGGAGGTAGTAATAGAAAGGTTTTCGCTCATGGTTATTCCTTATTGCTGAATGCGGAAAAAAGCGCATCGAAGATTGATATTGCCGCTATTAAAAGTTGATCGTCATCGGTGATGCTATCGCGCAAGCCCCATAAAATTTGTTCCAATCCACTGGCCTCTTGTGGTTGGAATCCACCTGCATCCAGATAATGGATAATTGCAGCCAAGCGTTTTAATTCCGGTTGTTCCAGTGCAAAACTGGCGAGCAACACTTCAAATGAAACCAGGTTATTCAGGTGGGTAAAACGCGCACCATCAAAATCAAAACCCAATGCATCGTCCGGACAATCAGCGGGTGTGTCCAACCAGATAAAACGTGCAGAAGAATCAATAAAACGACGTATCAACCAGGCGCTTGCAAGTCTGTCGACCCAAGGCCGCTTACGTGTGGCCCAAATCCGATGTTGAAAATCAGCTATTGAGAGTTGTGCGATTTCACCAGTATTTCCTTCAGGTTCATCGGGAGATAATTGTCGATTTAATTTCTTTTCTAGCGCCTGCAATGCATCTTGCGTTTTCATTTGTTGATCACTGGGGAAAAAATCTATTGCCGTTATGGATGAAAAGTTTTTACGCAATTTGCGTAATTGCTTGAGCGATTCGGCTAGGGTTTGTTGTGAAAGTTGTTGTTGCAGTTGTGTGAGTTCGGTTAGCAGATTCTGGTAATCAACGGTGCGCTCAAACAGAGGGATAAAATCTGGACACAGGGTTGGCGACTCCAGATGATCGACTCCCGTTTCAGTAACCAATACCTGCGCAGTCCCCTGATTTAATTGCACATCCCGGGCAATGTCATCCAGCAATTGCTGATGTTCCGGGCTGTAGGGCAATAGATAAACCCCGTCGCGCAGAACAGCTGCACCTGCGGCTTTAACAGCACGCCACACCCGCATTCTGGCTGTGGCGTTATGCGTGGCTAGAGAGGCAATCAGTAATATCCATTTCATAATTTGTAGGCTATGTTACAAAATTTGAAGCGGATATTACCTGTTTAACGCAGAAAGTGAAACTCGGAAGTAGTCGCTATTAGAATCGATACTCGATTTTTGCGCGCACAGTACGCGGCTCGGCCGGATGATAGTGCAAGTCTTCTACACCTTCCTCCGGTTCACCGGGCAAACGGGAAGCGTAGTAGTAATCGATATCGTGTTCATCGCTGTCGAGCAGGTTATGAATTTCCAATTCAACAGTAGTTTTTTCCCAGCGATAACCAATGCCAAGATTTACTGTGCTGGTAGAGTTTGCTTTTATTTGATCAAAGCTTTCCAGAACGCGGGCACCAAAATAGCGGTAACGCAGAGATCCTTGCCAGCCTTTATTGTTGCCGCCATAACTGATGCCAGTACTGGCTACAAAAGGCACAGAGCCATCGACATATTTACCTTCTTCCTGGGTGTTTTCAGCAAAGCGGGCGCGGGTCCATGCTAATTCCACATCGAGGTTCCAGGACGAATCAAACCAGAAATAACTCGCGATTTCTGCACCGGTGCGTTTGGATGCACGGCTGGCTTCGTTGTGACCGGCATCGCCGATAAAAATTAATTCTGATTCGGATTCCAGATACCACAGGGAAGTAGAAATATTAAAACGTTGTTGATCAAATAAACGCACACCGATCTCCGCACCTTTGGACGGAACAATCAATTCCACTGCATTGGCAGGTTCCAATGAAACCGGATCAACCGTGAGTGTCGCACCGCGCGCATCATTGGAATGGAAACCCTGGCCAGCGTTAATAAATCCTTCAAGTGAATCGCTAAATAAGTAAGTGGCTCCGGCTTTCAGGCTGAATTTTCCCTGCGATGCCTCGCCGCTGTTTTCATTGATATTGCTGTTTACATCGACGGTAAAATAATCATAGCGGCCCCCTAAGTGCGCACTGAATTTATCAGTAACACTGATCGTACTTTGCGCAAAAATTCCGCCGGATGTTTCATTAACAGAATCTTCGCGTACCGTGCTGATTGTCTCCCGTACTTTGGTTTTGTATAAACCGACCTTGCCTATATCGTCGTAGCGAAATTCACCACCGACAATATTGGTAACAGGTTTATCTAACCATTCAGATTCCCAATGATGTGAAACTGCACCTCCGTAAATATTGCGCTCGTCTTCCTGTTTGTATTGATCGCCATTCACAGGATCATCAAGGAAGTAAGTAAAGTCGGCGATCAATTGCAAGTCAGAATGAATTGCATAGGCATTGGCTTTCCAGAATTCATTATTCCATTGGCTGGATAAACTAAAACGGCTTGATTCACCACCGTTGGTCGTATTCAGCGAGCCATATTCGTCAATGATGCCTTGCTCAACAGCACGAGCAGGAATTTGATCGGGCGAATTCCAGCTATTCTCATAACCCATTATTGTGAGCGTAAAGTTTCCGTCGGTTAATGGATTAACATAACGTGCGTTAACAGCGGTTTTATCAATATCTTCATTTAAACTGGTCCAGGGTCCATCAGATACCTGGCGTTCTGCTCCCAGCAATAAACGACCTTGGGTCAGCTCAACTTCACCCGCACCTAGCAACCGGCCGTAATTATTTTCACCGCCGGTAAATGCCAGCAAATTTTTATCCAGGCGATTTTTCAATTTGAACGCTGCTGCACCCGCGCCGGAGAAATCACCGACCTCGGCGTAGTAGGCGCCTTTGCGATAATCAATACTGCCAATTAATTCCGGGATAATAAAATTCAAATCGGTGTAACCCTGGCCATGGCCGTGGGTGCGCATATTGATCGGCATGCCGTCGATACTGCTATTGAAATCTGTGCCGTGGTCCAGGTTAAACCCGCGCAAAAAATATTGGTTAGCTTTACCGGAGCCGCTGTGTTGGGTAACTACCATGCCGGGAACAAATTCCAATATTTCACCGGTACGCAATACCGGGCGATTCTCAATATCAGCACTGCCGACTGTTCCTTCTGCCGCAGAAAGTTTTTTGCCGATTTGGTTTACCTGATGACCCAGAACAACAACAGTTTCCAGTTGGGTATTTTTTGTTTCTGTTTTAGCAACCGTTAACGCTGCGTCATTATTGGTAATATCGGCAGCAACAACAGGCGTTGTACTAGTGGCGAGCGCAAGGGCGAGAGGTAAAGGTTTCAATAAATATTTCATGCACATGAACCTGAAAGTAAAAAACTGGAAGTAAAGAGCCAGAAAGTAAAACCAAAAAACTAATTGGCGATAACCCAGAGTGTGCAAAATGAAACAGATAATCCAGTTAAGTACAGTTATCTCCAGCAGAATTAACGTTAATAAGTAAATCTAAAAGCCTTTTCAAACAAAAAGCGTTGTAGATAATTGGATTAAATAAATATAAAGGGTTTTAAATCAGGTGTTTTAAGAAATTGGACGGTTAAAAATAGATAAATTAAAAGTAGAGAAGCTTGAGAATCGCAAGCTTAAAGTGTAAAAATTAAAAATGGAGAAGTTAATGCCGGAAGTTATTTGGCTAATGGTAACGACTTGATACTGACAGGTTGTGCGGTCCCGATATTCTGCCCAACAGCATTCGCCTGATAGACCGCCTCAAAAAATGGCGAGGAATTCTTTTCGGTAATGCTTTTTAATGAGCCACCATCGCTGACAATGTTAGCCAATTCAATTAAACCCGCATCGCGCAAGCCAGCTACGATGACAAATCGATTATCTGCGGGGCCGGTAAAACTGGACAGGTAAGCATAATGTTGTTGCGTATTAGCCGGTGCCCCGGGAATGCCGCGTGCATTGATATAGCGAGTTCCGGTTTCTTTATCAACCAATTCATCAAAGCCACCATCACCCACCGCAAAATGTGAATGGGCAAATACCTGATCGGATAATAATCCTAAACCGCTTAAATGACCGATATACACAATGTTGTTATTGCGTAATTGTTCGGCAGTTAATTGTGAGGCCATTACTGTTTGTACAGGATGCCGCGCATTATTAATAATCGGGCTGATTTTATTGAGCGCTTGTGCAGAGCTGGTAGGCAGGTAACTTAAGCTGATATCGAATTTGTGTTCTGCCTGTTCAGGATAAAGTTGTAAATAACTGGCAAGGTCAATAGGGGAGTTGATATCAAAATCGCGCACCAAGCGATTGACGTTGGAACCGTTATCACTTTCAGCAAAAATATAATAATCACCGACAACAAGTAGTGTGGGTTTATTATCGGCAAGCAATGGTTGCCACAAAATACTGTCGCGAACTTGATTGAGGTTGGTCGGAGCAGGCCAGAAATACAATAACGCCAAATTAATTAATAACAATGTAGCGATAATTCCGCCCATAAATCCACGTGTTATGCGAACCCCGGGTAAAGCCGGGTTAGTGGCAGCACTGTTTATTGTGTCAGGGATATTTTCCTGGGGCTGTAAAATAAAACGGTATTCGCCTTTGGGTAGTTGCAACCGATGTGAAAAGGATTTCCCTTCATCATCATAAAAATCATCAAGCTTGCGTCGCAGTTTATGCATATAAACGCGAACCAACGCATCCTGGGTTACATCAAAATTTTCTTCGCGCCCTAGGCCCTCTATCGCAATTTCCAATTCTTTGGGGATTTTATTGGTTAGATAACATTGATAAAGATATTCAAATAAACTGTGCAGGTGTGTACTGCGCGCAAGAATGCCGCTTGAACGAATTCGCGCGGCATGGACTTCCAATTGCTGTGATGCACTTTCGTTGTCGATTAGTAATTCCATCGTTTAACTATTAACTCGCGAAGCTGGCATCCAGTGATGACAATTGCTTGTCATTGCCTACAGGGCGATTGTCTAGTGGATGATCGTCCAGTGAATGGTTGTCAATATGTTTACTGAACGCGGTATCCACTAACAAACCATGGCGCTTCAACAGTGTGCGCATTACATTGCGTGAAATACCGAGCAATGCCGATGCATGAACCTGATTGGAACGAACATGGGCGAAGGCTTCATGCACTATCAAACTTTCCAGGTTATCAAAATGATTGCCATTACCTTGTTCACTGAATAAGCGACGCAATTGTTTGGCAATCGCAGTCATTGGGTCATCGCCATCACCCGAGCTGTTGCCATTGGAATTGGCAGCATGGTTGCCAAAACCATTGGTGTAATTACCGGGATAAGGCAAGGTATTGTTAGCTGCCTGCGGTGGTTGCTGATTAAATGGTTGCGTAAATTGCGGCGCATGAACCGGTTGTGGGACTTGCTGGAAATGATTGCCCGTATTCCAGCCGCCGGTCACTTTTAAATGTGATGCTTCAATCTTGTCACCACTGGCAACCAACAACGCAAAATGCACCACATTTTCCAATTCACGAATGTTACCCGGCCATGAGTAATGCAATAGCAGTTCAACCGCTTGCGGTGAAAATTGTGGCAAGCGATGCCCCATTTTTTGCGCGTAGGTTTTCAGGAAATGCTCGGCCAGCGGCATTACATCACCGGGGCGTTCACGCAGTGGCGGTAATTTTACGTGCGCGATATTGATGCGGTACAACAAATCGCGGCGGAAATGCCCGGCGGATACGGCGTAATCCAGATCCACGTTGGTTGCAGCAATCAAACGCACATTCACTGGAATTGATTTGCGCGAGCCAATACGCACAACTTCTTTTTCCTGCAATACACGCAAGAGTTTTACTTGCAGGGGCAGGGGAAGATCACCAATTTCATCGAGAAATAAAGTGCCTTCGTTGGCAGCTTCAAACCAGCCTTCGCGTTTACCCACGGCGCCGGTAAATGCCCCTGCTTCATGACCAAACAATTCGCTTTCTGCCAACTGATCACTGATCGCGCCGCAGTTAACGGCAAGGAAAGGCCCTTTACGGCCACTTAATAAATGGATGTGGCGCGCAACCAATTCCTTACCAGTCCCTGTTTCACCACCAATCAATACCGGTGCTTCACTGGGCGCAATTCGCTCGATGTATTCGAGCAAGGTTGCAGATATGGGATCAGAAAAGACCAAGGCTTTTGCCCTTACCGACAAGGGTTGCGCATTGCCTCCTTCCAGGGATAAAAGAACCGGTTGTTTAAGTTCCTGGCTCACGATGATTCCTCAAAAAGTTTTTAGCCCAAATAAAATTGTTATGACGTGTAGGTGTTTCGAACCGTAATGACCGTTTGTTAATTTTTTTGTAACGCTCTTAACTTTTAATGGCACGCTAACGTAGCGCTAAACAGAAAGTGCTAACTGGTAAATTTGTGTAAGCATTCTATGCGTTAAATTGCACACTTAAGAAGGAATTTAAATCTATAAACTTATAACAAAATTACTAACGAAAAATATCGCCAATACGGTTATAAGCCAAAGTGAATTTAGGTGCAGTGTTTGCCATCGAAGTGATTAAAAATAAGCAGAATTTACTAAAAAATAGCCAGACAATCTGCACTAAAAAATAGCAAGCAACAAAAAGGCGGTGACTTGCGTCACCGCCTTAACATTGCGCTTAAAAAGCGTGAGAAAAATTATTTCTGCAAGAATATTTTGGAGATGGTCGGGCGGGCGAATACCTTTGCACCCACACTCAGGTTAAGTGAACGTTCCTGGGCCCGCGGTAACTCTACATGCAGTACATCGCTATTAAGCTGGTGCTGCAATTCAATGCGCAACACTGAACCCGCAGTGCTGACATGGGCTACTTGCGCGGCAATAGCGCCATCGCTTGCTTGTTCGCTCAATTCAATATCATGTGGGCGCACGTACGCAATCGCTGCATGATCATCAATGCCATTGTGCTCCGGTGCCGGTAATTTGTAATCGCCAATGTGCGCCCAACCATTATTCACACGACTGTGGAATAAATTGACCTGGCCGATAAAGTCGTACACAAATGGACTGGCCGGATTGTTGTAAATATCGTCCGGTGTGCCGATTTGCTCGATCTGGCCCTTGTTGAGCACCACAATTTTATCGGCTACTTCCATGGCTTCTTCCTGATCGTGCGTTACAAAAATGGAAGTGATGTGCAATTCATCGTGCAAGCGACGCAACCAGCGACGCAAATCCTTACGCACTTTTGCATCCAATGCACCGAAGGGTTCATCCAGCAATAATACTTTTGGTTCGACGGCAAGCGCACGCGCTAGCGCAATACGTTGGCGCTGGCCACCGGATAATTGGTGCGGGTAACGATCTGCCAGCCAATCCAGTTGTACCAGTTCCAATAATTCGTGCACACGTTTGTTAATAAATTCTTTCGTGGGGCGCGTTTCTTTCGGGCGTACGGTTAAACCGAATGCGACATTATCGAATACCGTCATATGCCGGAAGAGCGCGTAATGCTGGAATACGAAACCGACATTGCGCTCGCGTACGTGTACATTGGTTGCATCCTCACCGTGGAAGAGTACGCTGCCTGCATCCGGATTTTCCAAACCGGCAATAATCCGTAACAGCGTGGTTTTTCCGCAGCCGGATGGGCCGAGCAGGGCTACCAGTTCGCCGGTGGGGAAATCCAGTGAAACATTATTTAACGCGGTAAAACTACCGAAATGTTTATGTAAGTTGCGGACTTGAATGCTCATAGAGTTTTCTCGTTAATTAAGAGTTCGCAATAAAACGAATGCATTATTGAGCGTTTGCCGCGCGTACGGCCAGCTCATGTTCACGCGCTGCTTTCCATTCCAGCAGGCTTTTCAATACCAGTGTTACCAGTGCTAATAACGCCAATAGCGAAGCAACAGCGAAGGCAGCGGCAAATTGATATTCGTTGTACAAAATTTCGATATGCAATGGCAGCGTATTGGTTTGTTCGCGAATTTTTCCGGAGACCACACTCACCGCACCGAATTCACCCATCGCCCGTGCATTACATAAAATCATGCCATACAGCAGTGCCCATTTAACCGAAGGCAAGGTGACTCGCCAAAACATCTTCCAACCACTGGCACCTAACGTAATCGCCGCTTCCTCTTGCTCTTTTCCCTGTTCTTGCATTAGCGGAATTAATTCGCGCGCAACAAAAGGGAAAGTGATAAACACTGTTGCGAGTACGATACCGGGAACCGCAAACATAATTTGAATATCATGGTCGCCGAGCCACGGGCCGAAAAATCCCTGGCGGCCAAACAGCAACATATAAATCAAACCGGCAATCACCGGTGAGACAGCGAAGGGTAGATCGATCAGGGTGATGACAAATTGTTTGCCACGGAAATCGAATTTAGCAATCGCCCAAGCTGCCGCCAAACCAAAAATTACGTTACAAGGTACGGCAATAGCGGCGGCGATAAGCGTCAGTTTTATCGCGTGCGCGGCAGCAGGTTCACTCACTGATGCCAGGTAAACATCGATACCTTTGGCAAACGCTTCTTTGAAAACCACTACCAATGGTAAAAATAAAAACAACGCTAAAAATGTCAACGCCGTAGTAATCAACACAATGCGTACCCAGGCAGCTTCGCTAGTGGCGGCGTGCGCAGTACCGGTTTTGCGGTTACCTAATGATGAAATTGCACCAGCCATGATCAGCCTCCTGTACGCTTGTGGCTCCAATGCTGGAGCAAGTTAATGAGTAATAATAAAACGAAAGAAAACACCAGCATGACCGTACCCAATGCGGCAGCACCGGCGTAATCAAATTGTTCCAGTTTGGTCATGATTAGCAGAGGAGTAATTTCTGTTTTATAAGGCATGTTGCCGCTGATAAAAACAACGGAACCGTATTCGCCAATTGCGCGTGCAAACGCGAGTGCGAAACCTGTTAATAACGAAGGTAATAATGCGGGGAGTAATACGCGGCTAAATGTTTGCCAGCGCGACGCGCCCAAACTTGCTGCAGCTTCTTCAACTTCTGATTCGAGATCCGCTAATACCGGTTGCACGGTACGCACAACGAACGGTAATCCGATAAAGGTCAGTGCAACAGTAACACCTAACCAGGTGTAAGCAATTTTAATATCCGCAAGCCAAAACCATTGGCCAACCCAGCCCTTGGTAGTGTAAAGCGCGGTGAGTGCAATACCGGCAACGGCGGTAGGTAATGCAAACGGTAAATCAACCAACGCATCAATAACGCGCTTGCCAAAAAAATCGTAACGCACTAATACCCATGCGACGATCAAACCAAAAAATAAATTAATACCGGCAGCGGTAAATGCAGCGCCAAAAGTGAGTCTATAGCTGGCAAGTGCCCGCGGATTACTAATGACAGCCCAGAGTTCCGGCAAACTTAACTCTAATGCTTTGAGTACGAGTCCAGCGAGGGGAATAAATACAATCAGACTGGCATAAAGTGCGGCGAGTCCGAGTGACAAACCAAAACCCGGTAGCACCGATTTTTTTACCCAGCCTTTTTTAGCGCTGGGATAAGGCGGCGCTGATGCCAACGCCGTAGCGGTAATTTCACTCATGTACAACTCTCTAATTTAGTACCTGTGGTCAGGAAACTGGTTTTTACCCCCTCCCAACCTCCCCCTTTGCAAGGGGGAGGAGCTAAAACGTCTCACCTGTTCAAGTGCGGAGTCACACTCCCTCCCTTTTTCAAGGGGAGGGCTGGGGTGGGGTTGCATTTTCTCCTCCCATTTTTAGGGGGAGGGCTGGGGTAGGGTTGCATTTCTCCTCCCTTTCTTTTTAAGGGGAGGACCAAGGTGGGGTTGTTACTGATAAATCTGATCGAAAATTCCACCATCACCGAAATGTTCCGGCTGTGCTTTTACCCAACCACCGAAATCATCGATAGTAACCAGCGTCAGTTTCGGGAAAGTTTTTGCGTAAGCTTCAGCAACTTGTGGATCGCGTGGACGGTAGTAATTTTTTGCCGCGATGTTTTGGCCTTCTTTGGTGTAAAGATATTGCAAGTAAGCCTTAGCCACTTCGCTAGTACCGTTGGCTTTTGCGTTTTCATCAACCACAGCAACAGATGGCTCTGCAAGAATCGAAATACTTGGAACAACAATTTCTACTTCATCTGCACCAAGTTCATTTACTGCAAGGAACGCTTCGTTCTCCCAGGTGATCAGCACATCACCGATGCCACGTTGCACGAACGTTGTGGTTGAGCCGCGAGCACCGGTATCCAATACTGGAACGTTTTTAAACAGATCGCGCAAAAATGCTTGTGCACCGGCTTTGTCTTTACCTTGTTTCTTTTCGGCAAATGCCCATGCTGCCAAATAATTCCAGCGCGCACCGCCAGAGGTTTTTGGGTTAGGGGTAATTACTTCTACACCTTTCTTAACCAGGTCATCCCAATCTTTAATATTTTTTGGATTGCCTTTGCGCACCAAAAATACGATGGTTGATGTGTAGGGCGCAGAGTTGTTCGGTAATTTTGTTACCCAGTCTTTTGGTAACAGATTACCAATGCTAGCGATAGGATCAATGTCACCGGCCAATGCGAGAGTGACTACATCCGCTTTCAAACCATCGATTACTGCGCGTGACTGCGCACCGGAACCACCGTGTGATTGATCCACATGCACGTTATCGCCCGTTTTTTCTTTCCAGTGTTTAGCAAACGCGGCATTGAATTCGCGATAAAGTTCGCGCGTTGGGTCATAGGATACGTTCAACAAATTAATATCTTTTGCAAGCACGCTACCGGCCAGTAAACTGGCGGCGATAACGGTAATTGATCGTGCAATAAATTTCATAATCTCATGCTCTCTGAAATAATTTTGATAATTAGAAACGGAAATCCAGACCTATCGCCGACGCTGTATCAGTCGTGGCTTTGGTGCTGATTTTTGCATCGCCTTCTACTTCAACACTGGCAACAGAGGCGAACACGCGCGCGTTGGGGTTGAAGTTGTAATCCAGGCCCACAATTACACCTTCCAGATCAACATCTTTGAAACTGGTGTTGGTTGGTGTCGTGGAGGAATTTGCGTATTGGATTTTTGCTAACCATGGGCCAGCAATTTTCCATTGTGCGTTAACGATAAAACCGTCTTGTTCTTTAAAGGCGTTGTTGGTAGCTACACCGTCCCATTCGGAAAGCGGGTTGGTAGCTCCGCCAGTGGTACCTACAAATGTGGTAAGGCCACCCAGTGAATCGACACCTTCTTCATGTGCTTCGGCTTTTTGGTAAATTCCACCAATTTTTACCGGGCCAACTGTAAATTCACCGACTGCGCGGATGGCATCAGTAGTTGCTATGTTTGAATCAACACCAACACCTACATACCATTTTGCTTTGCCGTAAGTAATCGATGCTGATTTTCCAGAAGCAAATCCATTATCGTCTTGCTTGCTGGTGATTTCGCCTGCATTGTTTTTTACCGGAATCCCGGTTTCTTCACCTTGAATTGCAGCGATGTTTACTTCAAGACCGCCAAGCAAAATAGGGGAGGTGTATTGAATTACGTTATCAGGACGGTTCTCACCCACAATATAAGTGCCGATATCACCCAACGGCGAATCGTTGAAGCGGTCAAGGTCGGTACGCAGTACCGGATTTGTTTGCAGGGTTTTTAACGGGCTATCGTTTTTGCCCGCCAAAATAGAGCCCCAGGAGCCGCGCAGGCCACCAAAAATATTACGCTGGGTTAATTCACGGTTATTTGCATTCGTACCATTGTCAACGTCGATGCCGTATTCAAGGCGGTAGAAAACTTGCACGCTGGATGTTGCATCAAAATCACCTTGCACACCAAAGCGTGAACCGGTGCTTTCCAATGCAAATGTATCCAATTCGGCAGTGGTGCCAGTTGCACCGGTGACGGGTGCTGCTGACGAGAAATTAATTTTTTCCAAATCATATTGATTGGCTGTTAAATGAATTTTTCCATATAGGGTCGGAAAACCTGCAAATGCATTGGCCGAAAGGGCAGCACCAATAATCAATGCCAATGAATTATGTTTGAAACTGTTGCTTTTGACTTGCGATCGCACAACCGACCACTTGCTTTGAAATGACATGCTAATCTCCAGTTTTTCACAAATCACATCCGGTGGTCCGGTGAGTGGTATTTATTGATGGTTTTTTAAAAAGTTTTTAAATTTTGTATGTAAGCAATACCGATTTATTTGGTGTTGACACCTTTTTCCCAGCGTTTTTTTTCGCGCCGTTCAATCTGCACTACCTGACCATTGTGAACCTGAATTTCCAACGAACCGAATTGAATAAATGCCAGTTGTTGTTTGATTTCTTCGAGAATTTCATCGGCAACATCGTTAGCGGATGGGCCTGCCTGCTCTGTGCGGTGAGTTCCCATAATGACCTCTTGTTCATTTCTCCAGAGTGATTTCTGAAGTCTGGCGCCATCATAGGGTGCGCCCATTAAAACTAAAAATACTGATTTTTTATTAGCTTATAACGGTGTGATGATGGCTATAGGGATCAAATAAATTGCAGGGACTCAGGTTGCATTACGCATCCTTGCGTAGCTTCTCGATTTGACGGCCGAATTTTAGAAGCGGAAATCAATGCCCACTGCAGCAATGTTGTCGGTGGTTGCTTTAGTGCTGATGGCGGCATCGCCTTGTGCTTCAACGTCGGCGTAGTAAGTGAAGATGCGGGTTACATCATTAAGGGCATAATCAAGACCCAACGCCAATGCATCCAGTTCTACGTCTTTGTAAGCGGTATTGATCGGGGTTGATGTGCTGTTAGCGTATTGGAACTTGGCAGACCATGGGCCGCTGATTTTCCACACACCGTTTAACACGTAACCATCTTGCTCTTTATATGAAGTGTGGTTGGTTCCGCTGCTCGCTGTACCATCCCATTCACCCAACGGGTTTATTCCATATTGCGTACCAGTATTGGTAGGAGTCGCGTTGACGAAGCTGGTAAAACCACCCAGAACGTCTGTATCGTCATGGCGTTCAGCGGTTTGATAAATTGCTCCCAGTTTGACCGGGCCTAATGTCACTTCACCTACTACACGCGCAACATCGCTGGTAGCTACGTTGCTTTCATAGGCTGCACCGACAAACCAGCCGGTTTTGCCATAACCAACCGAAATGGACTGGCCAGATGCGAATTCATTATCGTCCTGGGCACTGGTTACCTGACCCTGGTTATTTTTCACGGCAACACCGGTTTCTTCAGACTGGATAGCAGCGATGTTGATCTCCAGGCCTCCCAACAATATAGGAGAGGTGTATTGGATAACGTTATCCGGGCGGTTTTCGCCAACAAGGTAAGTGCCGATATCGGCTAACGGAGCTTCGTTAAAACGGTCGATGTCAGTTTTTTGTACTGCTGGTACAAAGGAATTTTTTACGATAGTGCCATTGCGGCCAGCCAATGAGCGCAACGGGGTATCATTTTTACCTGCCAGAATCGCACCCCACTCACCGCGAATTCCACCAAATATATTACGTTGAACCAACTCGCGGGTATTGGTGTTGGTGCCATTGTCGAAGTCCACACCGTACTCAATACGATAGAAAACGTTCACACCTGCTGCTGCATCAAAGTCGCCCTGTACACCCAGGCGTGAACCGATACTTTCCACATTGAAGTTGTCCAGTTCGGGAGTTGTGTTGGTAGCGCCGGTAAGAGCAGTAGGGGTGCTAAAGTCCAGTTTTTCAAAATCGTATTGGCCAGCAGTAATTTGTACTTTTCCGTACAGGGTTGGGAAGCCAGCGAAAGCGTTAACCGATAACGCCAGGCCAAGGGCAGTAAATAAAGTCTTGCGCGGAAAGCGCGTTGGGGCCACGGCGTGAGTAAATAATGACATGCTAATCTCCGAAAATGATTGTCACAGCCGGTTATCCGGTCAGTGTTTTATTTACGTTTTATTAAGAAAATATTGAGCAAAAATAAATGGAAAAACTCACTGGAATTAACGGGCATTTGTGCCTTTGTCCCAACGCTTTTTCTCACGGCTTTCCAGTTGCACGACTTGGCCATTGTGGATTTGGATTTCCACGGAACCGTAACGAATATGCGCTAACTGACGTTTAATCTCGGCTAATACATCTTCGATACTGTTGGCGATTTCTGAACGATGGGTTCCCATAACAACCTCGCAGGAAATTAGTCTGTGCGTTATTCAGGCGCATAAATTCCTGAATTCGGCGCAATCATAGGGACGATGGTTATAAACGAAAAATACTGATTTTTTATTAGCTTATAACGAAGTTTTTTATCGCCGGGCGTACAGTTTGTTTATCAGCAATAAACTGTTTTAAAGTAAGCAAAATAAAAATCAATGTGTTTAAAAAACAACACTCGCACAAGGCGAGTGTTAATTTTGTTGAATTTTTGTACCAATTTGAAAGCGATGTTTAGCGCTATCCAATCGAAAAAAAATCATTTCATTGCAACAAATTTTTATGATTTTGGGGCTTCATAAATTTTGTCGAAGACACCACCATCACCAAAGTGTTGTGGTTGTGCTTTATCCCAGCCACCGAAGTCTGCGATGGTGGTGAATTCGATTGTCGGGAAGTTTTTGGCAAACGCTTTAGCTACTTGCGGGTCGCGTGGGCGGTAGAAGTTTTTGGCCGCAATTTCCTGGCCTTCTTTGGTGTATAGGTATTTCAGGTAAGCATCAGCCACTTCGGTGGTGCCTTTAGCCGTCGAGTTTTTGCTAACTACCGCGACTGGTGGTTCCGCCAGAATAGAAATGGATGGATAAACAATTTCAATTTCATCGCTGCCAGCTTCCTGAATAGCAAGGTGCGCTTCGTTTTCCCATGCAAGGAGCACATCACCAATACCGCGTTGTACGAAAGTGGTCGTTGAGCCGCGTGCGCCGGAATCCAGCACTGGAACATTTTTATAGAGTTTTTTTACAAACTCTTGTGCTGCGGTATCAGAGCCTTCTTTCTTTTTGGCGTATGCCCATGCGGCCAAATAATTCCAGCGTGCGCCGCCAGAGGTTTTCGGGTTAGGGGTAATTACTTCAACACCGGATTTAACCAGGTCATTCCAGTCTTCAATTTTCTTTGGGTTACCTTTGCGAACCAGAAACACAATAGTAGAAGTGTAGGGTGCGCTATTGTTGGGGAGCAGTGATGCCCAGTTATCCGGAAGCAGCTTGCCATTTTTAGCGAGCGGGCTGATATCACCAGCCAATGCAAGGGTTACCACGTCTGCTTTTAAACCATCCAGTACTGCACGCGCCTGACTGCCAGAGCCACCGTGGGATTGCTCTACTTTTACATCATCACCGGTTTTCTCTTTCCAGTGTTTGGAAAAAGCAGTATTGAATTCGCGATACAGTTCGCGTGTTGGATCATAGGATACATTCAGTAGCGTGACTTCTTTAGCGAAGCTCGCGGAGCTGATTAACAGGGTTACCGCAATTAACGCGGCCTTCTTACTAAACAATTTCATAACGATTCCTTAGGGGCAATTCGACAAATGAATGTCAACAGATTAATGACGTAGACTAATAGTTAATGAGTGAGCTATCCCTACTGACATGTTCGCGTATTCCTTCGTTAATCCGGGTATTGCCAGATTTGTGCCAGTCATTCTTGCAAGAAAATTCTGTGCAAATAAAAACACTTTGTTTTAAATGACAAACCAAAAAGAATAAGTAGTTGTGATGCCGCGTGAGGTCAGTTTTGAATATGGCAAGGCTATAAAAATCAACGCACTAAAATATATTTTTAAAATTTTCAGCGCGCTGTTTTGATAATAAGCCACAGCGAAAAAGTTATAGATCTGTTTGAAAATAAACTATTCAGTGAATGTTTGTTGCTTAATTCAATGCAATAAGTTTCGCCATGTGTTGAATTTGTAGCAATTAGTAAGGGCGGTCTTACCAGGTGGCAATCGTTGATATTTAAACAGCATTCTTTGCGCCATACAGGCCTGCTGTGGCTTTTACGACAGAAAACCTGTGTGGATTGAGCACTTTTGTACAACAACAAAAAATCTGGCATACCGGTTGCTGTAGGGCTTCGCACAGTCATTCTTTTATAAGCCACACTCAAATCCGTTGCGGAGATTTTTAATGAAAAGTTTTAATGCTGCCGCGCAGCAGGTGTCTTCTTTTTTTGCTCCAACAAAAACAGCCAGATTTCAAAAAAACTCTGTTTTTAAGCGTAAATTACTCAGCCATTTTATCGGTAGTGTATTAGCAGCCGGCGTTGCCGTTCCTGAATTAGCGCTTGCGCAGGAATCCTCCAAGCAAACTTTTTCGTTGGAAGCTGTTGTGGTTACTGCACGTAACCGCGAGGAAATTGCGCAAAAAGTTCCTCTGCCTGTATCCGTTGTAGGTGGAAAAACGCTGGATCGCGATAACGTTGTATCGGTAAATGATCTGGTTAAAAAAGTACCTAATCTCGGCGTATTCGGCAGCAACCCGCGACAAACCAGTATTTCATTGCGTGGTATTGGCAAGAATGCAGCGAACGATACGATGGAGCCCAGCGTTGGTGTAATTGTTGACGGTGTAGTGAGTTCTTATGTGGGGCAATCCTGGAATGATTTTATCGATCTTGATCGCATTGAAGTTATTCGCGGTCCACAAGGAACATTGTTGGGTAAGAACACCACATTGGGTGTAGTCAATATCGTCACCAAGGGACCAAGTTTTAAACCGGGTTACAGTTATGAGGTGCGCTATGGTGAATACAACGAGCTGGGCGGGAAAGTGTCTGGCACTGGCGCTATTGTTGATGATTTGATTGCCTATCGCGGTTCAATTTTCTTTAACAAGAAAGACGGTGTGCTGGATAACACCTGGCAATCAGGTCCCGAAACCTGGAACGAAACCAATCGCGTTGGTGGTCGTTTGCAATTCCTGGTTACTCCTGATGAAACATTATCGGCGCGTATTATTCTCGACAGTATTCAATCGGTGGAAAATGGCAATAAATCATTACTAGTCGATAATGGTCCATCGACATTTGCAGATGGTGAAACCAGAGCCACAACATTCTTTAGCCGTTTGCAGCGCGATTATTTTAATAATGCTGACGGCACCAAATACCAGCCTGTTTTTAAAGGCGGAGAGTTTGGTGATAATAAAATTGAAGATTCACAAGCGCGCCCACAACGTACCGAGCAAGGCGGCGTTTCAGTTGAGTTGAAAAAAATTCTTAGCGATGAATACTCGCTCACATCCATTACTGCTTATCGCGAGCAACACTTCGATATTAAAAATGGTGGCGTCACTCGTTTTGATATCGGTAATGGTGGCCAGCAATTGTGGAATGACCAAACATCACAAGAGTTTCGTTTGAATTATAAGGGTGATAAAAATTACGACTATCAAGTCGGCTTGTATTATCTCGATGCCGAAGTGTATTCAGATGACCCTACTTATTATGGAGCCGATGCGGCGGCATTTAATGCGAGCAATGCGCAGTGGAATTCGTTAAAAGCGCCAAAATATCGAGGCTTGTTAACGGATGCACAACGCGGTGTTTATCGTTCTTATGTATTAAATCCTACTACCGAAAGTTATGCCGCCTTTGGTCAGGTGAACTGGCACTTCACTGAAAAAGCCACCTTAACACTCGGCTTGCGCGATACCTATGAAAATAAAGATGGTCGTAACCGCCGTGAGTTGGATCGCGCAGGAACTGCATTGACCAATGCAACCGGCAGCGATAACTCCAAAGCAATAAATTACGGCCTGGATTTAACTAACACGGCCGATCTGGCTGCATGGAATGCTGCAAAAGCGCTTTATCGTTCGGCAATTGGCACTGGCAGTGCGGGTGATAAAGGAATTTATGATTGGATCGAAGGTGATTCAATTAGTGATAATTCTATTGCGTGGTTGGTTAGCCCGAGTTATCAATTAACGAATGATGTATTGGTTTATGCATCCTTATCTTCGGGTGAAAAATCAGGTGCAGTAGAATTTGATAGCGATTCAGCCAGTGCAACTTACGGTCAGCCACTCAATGTAAAACCCGAAAAAGCAGAAAATGTCGAATTGGGTTTCAAGAGTTTATTACTGGATCGCCGGTTATTAATTAACGCGAATCTTTATTATACCCAGCTTACTGATTACCAAAGTAACCTGACGGTAATTGATAGAAGCCAGGAGCCTGAGGTATTGCGTAGTTACCTGGGAAATATTCCTGGTGTAACAGCAAAAGGTATCGAATTTGAAACGGCGTTTGCAGTAGCGCCTGGTTTGAACATTAATCTTTCCGGTGCTTATAATCGTGCAACCTATGATGAGTTTTTCACCACCTTGCCGGATATTTCTGCCACTAAATTGGCTGACTATTCTGGCAAGCAGTTGCACGGTGCGCCTAAGGTAACACTCGCGTACGGTCTGGATTATACGTATCAATTGAGTGATGGTTATGGCTTAAACTTTTTCCTGTCCAATGCCTATCGTTCCGCAGCGTATTTGCAGCCCAGTCAATCTGAATATACGTTGCAGAAAGCCTATAACGTAACTGACGGTGGCGTGGCGCTGGATCGTGCCAATGGTAAGTATCGTATTTCGTTTATCGTTAAAAATCTTTTCGATGAGCATTATAAAACGGGCGGTAATACTTATAGCGGCACTAATGCGGTGACTGAGCAACCCGGTTATGGGCGTGCGTTCAGTTTTTCATTCCGCTCCAATTTTTAAGTAAAAATTGATACGAGATTGCCCGCACATGATAATTATTGTGTGCGGGCTTTTTATATCAGGTTTTTATCTGCAATGAGGCGCGGTAATTATTAGCAAATCTGCTAAAACCCAGGGTTCGGTAATCTACCTGGATTAGAAGCAATGTGAATTTTTGTTAATGTTGAAACTTTTTCTGGTTAATTGCTTCGATTCAAGGTAATCCTAAGCACATTCCTATAAATTGGTGTTGGATCATAATTTTTCACTACAAGAAAAACGCTTGATAGTCCTTTTAATAGCCCTGTTAATAGTCCTTTCGAACATTTTAGAAATACCAAAAGAGAGTCTGAATGTTATCCGGATTTGGAAAATTATTAAGTATAAGTGGTGCATTGCTGATAAGCGCTGTAGTGCAAAGCCAGCAAGATGCATCAAGCGTCACTGATAAAGCCGCAACCCCACAAGTGCAGGCACAATTGGTTGCCTCGGTAAATGCGGTGGTGCCAGGTAGTGAAATTTATGTAGGGGTAAACCAACAAATCATCCCACATTGGCACACATACTGGATTAATCCCGGCGATTCAGGCAATGCCACTACCATTAGCTGGACGTTGCCGGAAGGTGCAGTAGCCAGTGAAATTATATGGCCTGCACCAAGCCGCTTTTCCATGGGGCCAATTACTAATTATGCCTACGAAAAAAATGTCACGCTGTTAAACAAAATTTCTATTCCATCATCTATTGCAGTAGGTGAGACCTTCACGGCGCGTGCGTTGGTAGATTGGTTGGTGTGTGAAGAAGAGTGCATTCCGCAACAAGTGGAATTGGCGTTATCGTTACCGGTTGTCGGAAGC
Source organism: Cellvibrio sp. 79 (assembly GCA_003056245.1). Lineage (GTDB taxonomy): Bacteria > Pseudomonadota > Gammaproteobacteria > Pseudomonadales > Cellvibrionaceae > Cellvibrio. The sequence continues at coordinate 660,632 of MVDH01000001.1, forward strand.
GCAAATGAAACGGGCACTGGCAGTCCATTGATTGCAGAAGCCCAGGCGCGCGTGCCAGTTGCGAGCCCATGGACGGTGACAGCGCAACAAAGTGCGATTGATAGTGAAACCGGGCAGGGCAAATTATATTTGCATGTTGGTTTGTCAAAAGATCAGCTCGCGCAAGTACAGGACATCTGGTTTTATCCGTACGATTGGGGGCGAATTCGTCAAAGTGAGCTGCAAGTTCGCAAAAATGTTGCAGACGGAATTCAAATTGAAATTCCCACCGGTGAAGCTCCAGCAGGGATTGGTGACAGCCTGACCGGTGTGTTGGTGATTAAAGAACAACAGGGAATTGCACGCGGTTATGAAATTAGCACTCCGGTGAAAGCGTTGGCCAATAGTCAAACTACAACAGAATTTGCAATTGGATTTGCAGGTGCATTGTTGTTTGCGTTGCTCGGTGGCGTGATTCTGAATTTAATGCCCTGTGTATTTCCGGTGTTATCGATTAAAGCGTTATCGCTGGTTAGTCATTCCAATTATTCTGCGGTAGAAATTCGTCGGCAGGGATATGTTTACACACTCGGTGTGCTGGCGAGTTTTGCTGTTCTCGCTTTATTGCTAATTTTATTAAAAGCGGGTGGCAATCACGTTGGATGGGGCTTTCAATTTCAATCGCCGATTTTTGTGTTGCTAGTTGCCTATTTATTATTTGCAGTAGGTTTGAGTTTGTCCGGTGTGTTTTTTGTTGGCGGTTCTGTTGCAGGTGTAGGTTCATCATTAACAGAAAAGCCTGGTTATAGCGGTAGCTTTTTTACCGGCGTACTGGCAACCGTAGTCGCCACACCCTGTACAGCGCCATTTATGGCAGCAGCGTTAGGTTATGCTGTGGCACAACCACCATTAAAATTGCTCGCGATATTTTTAAGCCTCGGCTCGGGTTTGGCGTTGCCTTATTTGTTATTGAGTTGCTGGCCGCGTTTACAGCGCTGGCTGCCGCGCCCCGGCTTGTGGATGGAGCGCGCTAAACAATTATTGGCATTTCCGATGTACGCCGCTGCAATCTGGCTCGTTTGGGTATTGGTGCAACAAGCGGGCGTTGATTCGGTGATCATCGCATTGGGTGGTATGTTACTGATTGCTATAGCCGCCTGGGTTTATGACAGCACCCGCACCTCAACGAATGGAAAACGCGGCCTCGGTAATATTTCTGCACTGGCATTGGTTTTGCTCGCTGTTGGGTTTGGTGGTCTGCAAGTGAATTCACCTGCTAATGCTGCACAAAAGGAAGCAGTGACAGCTAAAAATTGGGAAGCCTATAGCGATGAACGTTTGCAATCATTGCTGGCAGAGGGAAAACCGGTTTTTTTAAATTTTACGGCGTCATGGTGTATCAGCTGTTTGGTAAATGAGCGTGTTGCGTTGAGTACCGATACGGTGAAAAAACAATTTGAACAACAGGGCATCGTTTATTTGAAAGGGGATTGGACCAATAAAGATCCGGAAATCACTGCATTCCTGAAAAAGTTTAACCGCAGTGGTGTGCCGCTTTATGTGTTTTATCCCGCCGGGCAAGCGGATGGTCCTAAAGAATTGCCACAAATACTCACGCCCGATTTGGTTGTCTCAGCAGTGAGTGGACAATAATTTTTCAACGTGTTTTTTTAATTTAGTACTGTGAATTTTTTATTTTTCATTAACCCGTAACGTAAGGAGATTTTTATGTCATTCCGTCAATCTGCAAAAGTTGCTTTGGCTAGCCTCGCTTTCGCGCTGGTATCTACCCAGGCAATGGCTGAACCGGTTGTTGATAAAGCAGCGCCCGCTTTTTCCGGGAAAGCGGCCGATGGTTCAACCATTAATCTGGCCGATTTGAAAGGGAAAACCGTGGTGCTGGAATGGACTAACCACGATTGCCCGTACGTAGTAAAACACTACGATAAAAGCGGTAACATCCCTGCATTGCAAAAAGAAGCTGTCGCGCAAGGTGTTGTATGGTTGCAAGTAATTTCATCTGCGCCAGGCAAGCAAGGCAATGTGGATGGAGCAACAGCAATCAGCCTGAATAAAAAACGCGGTGCGGCTCCATCAAACACTATTCTTGATCCGGAAGGTACTATCGGAAAACTCTACAATGCACAAACCAGCCCGCATTTCTTTATCATTAATCCGGAGGGCACGCTTGTTTACAAAGGTGGTGTGGATAGTATTAAAACTGCAAATGAAGCCGATATTCCTAAAGCCAAGCCATACGTAAAAGAAGCGTTGGAAGCATTAGCTGCCGGTAAGAAAATTCCAAACCCGAGCACTGCGCCATACGGTTGCTCAATTAAATACGCAGGCTAATTATCCCGTTGTATTTTCTAAAAAACGGGTCGCTTTTGCGGCCCGTTTTTTTATCAGCAATTGACTGTTGCCATATCAGCATGTTTATTATTTTTATGTTTTAAAATAAACAGCTGGTATTTTTTCGAGTAAGTAATCTGTCGTTATTACTTCAAAAATTCTCATAAAATCAAACGTTTAATTTTTTCTGCATTAGAAATCACAATCCTTTTCAATTCTGGCTCAATACTTGCGATAACACCTTGCCGATTAATGACCGGCAAGGCGAACCCTATCGCCTTTGCCCGTGAAAGCCGGTTGCACTTGTTGCTCGACATGTTGTTTTTGCGGGCACAGGGACGGTAGCGACGCCTAACGCTAATCTTGACCGGCGAAGGCCCACAACACCGGAGCCGGTCTTTTTTCGGCCTTAACTTTCTTGCCATACTTTTATTTCAATTAAAGCCTTTGAGGAACCAGGTTTATGATGAATTCTTTTCCGCGTTTGCCAAACCCGTTGGGCAAAGCCATTAAACATTTGGTTGCTGCTGCATTAGTTGCGCCCGTATTTATTTCGGCAGCAGCATTTGCTGTCGATGCAAAAACGCCGGCAATTCCCGGCGTTGTTAAAGAAGGTACTGCGGTACAATTTATCAAGGAAGGCTTTGAAGGCACCGAAGGACCTATTGCTGCACCGGATGGCAGTTTTTTATTTACTGAAACGCGCGCAAATCGCATCACCAAAATTGCACCGGACAATACCATTTCCACCTTTTTGGAAAATTCAAACGGCTCCAACGGTTTGGCATTTGCACCTAATGGCGATTTGATTACTGTGCAGGTCAACAACAATCAAGTAGGGGTAGTGTATCCAAAAGGCCGCGAAAAAGTTCTGGTAAAAGATTTTGAAGGTCAGGGCTTCCAGCGCACCAATGATTTGGTCCTGGCAAAAAATGGCGGTGTTTATTTTACCGATAGCGGCCCCGGCCAGGATGTGAAAGCTGAACCAAAAACCGGTGTGTATTACATCAGCCCTGAAGGTAAAACCAAACGCGTTGTTGGCATCAATGAAATTGAGCGTCCCAACGGCATTCAATTAAGCCGCGATGAAAAAACACTGTACGTTGCTAACACTGGCGGCGAATACGTATTGTCCTATGCAATCAAAGCCGATGGCTCATTAAGTGATCGTAAAAACTTTGCGAAAATCCCTAACGGCCTGCAAAAAAATGAGCAAGGTGCATTATCCAGTGGTGCTGATGGTTTAGCGATTGATGCGGACGGCCGTTTGTACGTAACCTCTAACACGGGTGTTGATGTATTTGATGATAAAGGTAAATTCCTTGGTGGAATCCCCGTGCCGCATAAACCCCAAAATGTCGCTTTCGCCGGTAAAGATAAGAAAACCCTTTATATCGTGGGCCGCGGTGCGGCGTATAAAGTAGATGTGTTGACTGCCGGTTTTGCCGGACGTGTTAAATAGTATTGAAAAACTAATGCCTTTTAGTTGTCCCTATGTTGCTGGCAGTGTCCCTGCCAGCTTTTTTTATAATGTCCAGGGAGCCTGCAATGACTCGCAAAACAGCTGACGATTTTCATCCGGAAGTATTAAAACTTTTTGATCAATATGTTCACGGTCAGGCATCGCGGCGCGATTTCCTTACCGGTGCGGCCAAATATGCGGCGCTTGCCGGCGTCACTGCCACTGGCTTGCTTGCAGCTCTCACCCCGCAATTTGCAGCAGCACAACAAGTAAAACCTGACGATTCACGCATCAAGGCGACTTACGTAGAAATTGATTCGCCAAATGGCAACGGCAAGGTACGCGGTTATCTGGTGAAGCCTGCAAAAGTAACTGGAAAATTACCAACCGTATTGGTTGTGCACGAAAATCGTGGCTTAAATCCCCATATTGAAGATATTACTCGTCGCATTGCCCTGGATAACTTTATTGCCTTTGCACCGGACGCATTGTTTACGTTGGGTGGATATCCCGGTGATGAAGATAAAGCACGCGAATTGTTTCAGAAGCTCGATCAAACCAAAACCCAGGAAGATTTTGTCAACGCCGCTAATTATCTGAAAAAATTGCCAGATGCAAATGGCAAAGTCGGTGCTGTTGGGTTCTGCTACGGCGGAGGAATTTCCAATTTCCTCGCCACCCGTTTGCCGGATTTGGGAGCTGCTGTACCTTTCTATGGTCGTCAGCCAGACGCAGCTGATGTTGCAAAAATCAAAGCACCATTATTGATTCATTATGCTGGTGTGGATGAGCGTATTAATGCCGGTTGGCCTGCTTATGAAGCTGCGTTGAAAGCGTCTAAAGTCAATTACCAGGCATTTATCTATGAAGGAGCGCAGCACGGTTTTAATAACGATACGACACCGCGTTTTGATGAAAAAGCGGCCAAACTGGCGTGGGGTAGAACTATCGATTTTTTCAACAAGCACTTGCGTGCGTGATGCTAGCGGTATTTAGCATCGCTCAATTATTTTTCTTAACGAAACCCCATTGCAGAAGTGTGATGGGGTTTTTTATGTATCGCAAAAATCATCATTTTCCTGTTTAAATCCGGTCATTTGCCGTTGGTTTTTCTGCTTATAAATAAACAGTTTTCTCGTTATTAATCTTTGCATGCAATTCCGCTGTTTCAGTTATTACAAAAAATCCTTAGAAATCAAATCGCTAAACGAAATTTTAAAAATAATGTAGAAAAAGCAACAGAAATTCTGTTGCTGGTATGGCGCTTGCTCTACCGGGTTTATACAGAGTGTTTTTGTGATGCCCCTGTGAGGACATAGATGCTCTGTTAGCTATCTCTTAATTCGTTTAGGAATTCCTGTTATGAAATTGTTTGTGAAATTACTGGCGATAATCACCCTTGTTGTTGCTGCTCCGGGCTTTGCACAAGATGCTACTAAAACGGCACAACCTGCAGCGAAATATGAAGCGAAAAGTCCGAAGTTAAATCGTGTACAAATTGAGAAATTGTTAGCCAATCCGGAACAGCTGGTGCTTATTGATCTACGTCGTCCGGATGAGTTAAGCAGAATCGGCGGCTTTGCCGTTTATCTCAGCATTCAATTAGCTGATCTGGAAAAGAACCTCGCGTTTATTCCTAAAGACCGCACCATAGTGACCGTTTCCAATCACGCCGGGCGTGCGTTGCGTGGCGCGGATCTATTGGCAGAAAAAGGTTTTAACGTGGCTGGCGCTGCCGGTATACAGGATTACGAAGAAGAGGGTGGTTGGGTAAACCGTGTGGCCGCTCCTGTGAAGAAAGAATTTACGAATTTATTTCCTAATGATTAATGTCCTCGAATCAATTTAATTGCGTTAATGAGTCAAAAAATGAGTGCCTCCGATTTATTGCAAACTATGTATGACTCACCGCTGGGAACATCCCTGGCCGAGTCGCTTTATGTGTATCCGTTGGTGGAAGGAACTCATCTGTTAAGCCTTGCATTGTCATTTGGATTAATTGTGCTGACTGATTTGCGCTTGACGGGATTTATTTTTAAAACTTTACCTGTGCATATTCTGCTGCATCAATTGCGCCCCTGGCTAATAGGTGGATTCACTATCACTTTTGCAACCGGAATCTTACTAACCTTTGCTGCTGGCCCTGGTTTGGTTGAAGCTCCCATCTTTCCGCTGAAGCTGCTATTTATTTTTCTCGCCGGTTTAAATGCGCTTTGGTTTGAATTGAAATTTGGTCGGAATGCGGGTGAGTGGGGGGCTGAGGCGGTATTGCCAGCCGGTGCGCAAGTAGCGGGTTGGATTTCGTTGGTAAGCTGGAGCCTCGTTGTGATCTTAGGTCGATTAATTCCCTATCTTGATTCCGGTTTCTAATTAAAAGCCGGTGGCTTCTTAATATGCATTAGCGAAAGGCAAGCCGGTGAAAACGAAGAGATAAACATGAGTACAGAAACAATTTTTCAAGCAATTCAAAATAGCAGTGTTGCAGTTTCCCTGGGGCAGGCTCCGTTAATTTTCGGCATCCTGGCCCAGCTATTCCATATTGCCGGTTTGGTATTGGTGCTCACTTCAATCCTGTTAGTGAATTTGCGCTTGTTAGGTGTGGGATTGATCCATTTCACTGCGCCGCAATTAGCCAATTACACCAAGCCATTTGTCTTAACCGGCTTGGTATTTCTGGTGTTGTCCGGTGTGTTTATGCTCGCGCCCAGTGCGGCGTTATACGAACCCAATCCCGCCTTCTGGTTCAAGATGAAATTATTTGTGGTGGCATTGGTAATTCAATATTCACTGTATCGCAAAGTCGCTACGGCAGAAAATCCCCGGCGCTGGCTCGCCATTTTCACCGCAATTATTTCGCTCCTGTTGTGGTTTGGTGTAGGGCTTGCGGGCAGGGCGATAGGATTCATCGCTGCATAGACAATTCAAAAAATCGCAAAAAATTATTAATTCAGAAATTTATTTTTTAACACTAAAGACCAAGAGGAAATAACGATGAAATTGAAAACCCTTGCCCTGTGTACCAGTTTGTTTTCTGCTGGTATTGCTTTTTCCAGTTTACCGGTCGCAGCGCAGCAACCACCACGTCCGCAGGCGCCGCAAATTACCCCAGAAGAAGCGTTGCAAAAATTCAGTTTTTTTACCACCAGCACAGGTCTTGGTAAAGGCGCAAATTTGGGTGGTTTGGCGGGCGCTGATGCCCATTGCCAGGCGCTTGCCAAAGCGGCCGGTGCGGGCAATAAAACCTGGCGCGCTTACTTAAGTACACAAGCTGCTGATGGCAAACCTGCTATCAACGCGCGCGATCGTATTGGTAAAGGTCCATGGTACAACGTGAAGGGTGCATTGATTGCAAACGATGTTGGCCATCTGCATGGCGATACCCTGGCGCAAGCACAATTGGGTAGCAACCTTACGCGCAACCAGGCGTTAACTGAAAAAGGTGAGCGCGTATTGGGTGCTGGTGATACTCCAAATCAACACGATATTCTTACTGGTTCAAAAACGGATGGAACGGCATTTACCGATTCGGCTGACCATACCTGTAAAAACTACACCAGCAATGCGACTGATGGCTCGGTACAAGTAGGTCACTTTGATCGCACCGGTGGTGGCAATGCATCCTGGAACTCTGCGCACCCAAGCCGTGGTTGCACCCAGGAAAATCTGGTTGGCACTGGTGGTGCAGGTTTGTTCTATTGCTTTGTTGCCAATTAATTTGCGCTGCTGGTTCAGCGGCACCGTTATTGGTAATAACGCTTTAATAAAAGATATTGAGTTGAAAAGTGTATGAAAAAAATGCAGCGTAAATTGAATTTGGTTGCAACGCTTGCGCTGCTAGTGTCTACCTCTGCTTGCACTGAACAAGCAGAGGTGGCTGCGACACCTGCTACTGATAAACCGACACTGGTCGTCGAGTCGAGTGTCGCCCAGACGAATGTCGCCCAGACGAGTGTCGCCCAGACGAATTTCAGGCCGCAGGCAACACTACAAGAAATTATGCTGTCGGTCATTGATCCCAATATTGATCCTATCTGGAATTCCATTTCTACCGTAAGCACTGCTGAAGGTGTGGAGGAAATTCGTCCGCAAACTGATGAGGATTGGTTAACGCTACGCAACCATGCGATTACCTTGCGGGAAGTGGCTAATTTGTTAGTAATTCCGGGCCGTAAGGTTGCACATCCGGAAGTGAGTACCTCTACGCATCACACGGAGCTACATGCAGAAGCGATTGAAGCGTTAATTAAAGCGCAATGGCCAATATTTATAGAGCGCGCCCACGCTTTACAGGATGCTGCCGATTTAGCAGTTAAGGCGATCGACGCAAAAGATGTAGATAGGCTGGAAGAGGTGGGCGGTATTATCGAGCACACCTGCGAAACCTGCCATTCTCAATTCTGGTATCCGGATGACAAGCATCCAGGTAATTAAATGAGTGATTGCCAATTGCATGTTGCGATTGGCAATTTTTCCTGTTTATTTTCCACCAGTTGATAGTTGCCAATTTATTAAATATTGTTTAATTCCCATCAAAAAAATTCGCTTCATACTTAACACCCTGTAATTTTTCCCTGCAACCCCTGATTAAAACGTTATTTTTTCTGGCTGGCGCGGTTGTTGCACTCTGCAAAATACTTTTTGGAGATGTGAATTATGGCTACTAATAAAAAATCATCTGAGGAAGATTTAACGCGTTATCGCTGGGAAGTCTTCGGCCGTTGCCTGATTGCCGTGGTTGGTGGTTATGCTTTTACCATTGCCTTGCGTATTTTTTTAACCCAGGCATTACCCATCGCTAAAAGCAGCGCGGTGATGACAGCTAATTTGCTGAGCTTTGCAATTTACACCATTGCCATTATCTGGGTTTTTTCCGTTAAAGCGTTTCGTCAACTCTGGTGGGGTTTGGCTGGTAGTACCATTTTTTTAGTATTTGTACTTTTATTTTTAGAATAACGTTAGAGGGCTTAATCGATGAAAAACGGATTTCGTCAATCCATGGCCTGGTTGCATACCTGGACCGGATTAGTGGTGGGTTGGGTATTATTTTTTGTATTTGTCACCGGCAACCTGGGCCGTTTTGATACGGAAATAGACCAGTGGATGAAGCCGGAAGTCATTCCGCAGCCGGTGCCTATCGCGCAGGAAATCGGTGCTGCACAGCAACGATTAACGCAGCAGGCAGCGGGCGCCGAACGTTGGACTATTTACCCCACCACTAATCGCGATACACCCTATTTACGTATTACCTGGGATACCGAAGTGAAACCGGGGCAAGCATTAAAACGCGGTGAGGAATTTATCGATTCATCAACGGCAACGCCGCTGGATACCCGCGCCACGGGTGGCGGGCAATTGCTATATAAAATGCATTACGCACTGGCCTATATGCCGCGCTCGGTGAGTAATTGGGTTATCGGCATTTGCAGCATGTTTATGTTGGTAGCGATCATCAGCGGTGTAATCACGCACAAAAAAATATTTACCGATTTCTTTACCTTTCGCCCCAACAAAGGCCAGCGTTCCTGGTTGGATCTTCACGCCGTATTGGCCGTGTTGACCTTGCCGTTCTTTTTTATGATTACCTATACCGGCTTATTATTTTTTCTGTCGACATTGGTGCCCGGAATTGTCGGCGCCAATTACGGTTTTGGTGAAAAGAATCGCCAGCAATTTAACGATGAGCTGGCTGCGCGCGAATATAAATTGGATCGTGCAGAATCCAGTGCCCCATTAATTTCCCTAAGCCAGCTAACGGCGGAAGCAGAGCGTCGCTGGGGAGAAGGGCAAGTGCGCACGGTGGAAATTCATTACCCCGGTAATCAACATGCGCAAGCGGTTGTAACTCGCCAGATTGTTTCGCCACTGCGTTCTACGGAAGAGCTCGTGTTCAATGCGACCAATGGGGAACTGATTGCAGAGCAGTCTGCGACAACGGCGGCTCCACGTACTTTTTATGAAACTGTACAAGGGTTGCATGAGAGTTTATTCGCCGGTTGGTGGTTGCGGTGGTTGTATTTCCTCTCTGGCTTGGCCGGTGTAGCCATTATTGGTTCGGGTTTAATTTTATGGATCGTCAAGCGCCGCCCAAAACAACTTAAACAAGCAGAGGGGCCGGATTTTGGTCATCGTTTAGTGGAAGGGCTGAATGTCGGTACTATTGCAGGTTTACATATTGCTATTGCGGCTTACTTTTTTGCGAACCGTTTATTACCTGTCGATCTGGCGGAACGCAATGAGTGGGAAGTGCACGTGATGTTTAGCGTTTGGTTAATTGCACTGCTACATCCGGTGGTGCGCCCGATTAACCGCGCATGGATAGAGCAATTGTGGGTTGCTGCTGCCGCATTTTTATTATTGCCAGTAGTCAATGCGGTAACTACCGGGCGCGATTTAATTCAGAGCCTGCAACAAGGGGATTGGGTATTTGCCGGTTTTGATTTGGTATCTATCGCTACCGCCATTTTATTTGCAGTTGCCGCATTGAAGTTGCAACAACGTGAACAGCAGCAAGCTAGTGCACCTGCAAAAACCCGCGTTAATCGTGTTGTACAGGAGGCGAGTGCGTAAATGCTATTTTCTGCGATTGTAGTGTATGTCGGTTTTGCGTTATTGGCGCTCAATAAAAATCGTCATTTGCAACAGATTTGGCCCAGCCGTGAATTGCACGAGGATGTGAAGCTGGCGTTGGATACTATTGGCTGGTTGTTGTTGGCGGTGGCCGTTGTGTATCAAGTGTATATCAGCGGATTTGGTAATGGCCTGGTTGAATACACGGCGGTACTGAGTATTTCCGGATTGATATTGGTATTTCAATTCAGTTATTGGCCTCGCTCGGTTTTGGCAATAGGGCTGCTTGAGCGCGTGACCGAAAAATCGTTACCAACAAAGTAAATGGATAAAAGGAATTAACAAAAAAAACCTGGATCAGGATGCACATATTCAAGGAGGCAATGTTTAAACAAACAATATTTAAATAAATAGTGAAACGCTAGCGATAAAAATACCGTCGAAAAATCGGCAGTAAAAAGTATATGAGGTTTATTAATTGGCTAACCAACATTCTGTAACGCGCACCGCGAGTGCGCGCATTCCCATCAAATACGGTGATTTTCAACTCTGCTATTACACCAACACCGAAGACAATAAAGAACATCTCGCGTTTTACCTGGGAGAGCTGGATGGTGCTGAAGAAGTGCTTGTTCGCGTGCATTCGGAATGTTTCACCGGGGATGTGCTGGGTTCCTTGCGTTGTGATTGTGGGGAACAATTAAATCGCGCATTGGAAGCCGTTGCTAAAGCCGGGCGTGGTGTCGTGGTTTATTTACGGCAGGAAGGTCGCGGTATAGGCCTGGAACAAAAACTACGCGCCTATAATTTGCAAGACCTGGGGTATGACACGGTGGATGCCAATTTAATGTTGGGGCACGGTGCCGATGAGCGGCGTTATTGGCTGGCAGCGGCGATACTCAGCGATTTGGGCGTACAGTCGATAAAATTGCTGACCAATAATCCGGAAAAAATACGCGCCCTGACTGCTGAAGGTGTGCAAGTTGCCGGGCGTGTTCCAATTGAAGCCGGACTCAATAGTGAAAATGAAAGTTACCTATTTACCAAGGCAACCCGGATGGATCATTTATTGGTAAATACAGTCAATTTCCGAAATTAATGAGTTGGCGTTTGTTAGATAATAAACGCCAAGAAATTTCATCATTAGCAAACCGATTTACCTGTCAAAAACGATAAAAATAATAAAAGAACTGCATCACATTAACGTGCTAAGCCTTGTAAATAAACACAGGAAGCCTATACAGAAAACTTTTTTTAAATAATCTGGCCACGGGTTAGTACCCAAATACCAGTTTTAATTTAAAGGAATTTTTCTATGTTACATAAAAATAAAAGCTTCACTCTTTCGGCTACTACATCAATTCTTACACTACTTGCCAGCGGCTTTTTATTGGTAAATGAGGTGGCGGCCCAGGTTGTAATTCAAAAACCGGGGGCAGTAAAAGATTCAGCAGAAGCGGGTCGAATGGTAGCGCAATATGACAAGGTTACTGTGATTGGTGCGATGCAGGATACCTTGTTAAAAAATGGTGAAACACCGGCTTTCGGTAATCCAGTCGGTTCACAAGGTGCTGTGTATGTATTTGAAGATGCACAGTCAACGCCTAAAGCAACTTACCAATTTCCAGGCAATGACAATTATTTCCGGCAAACCGGTGCGCGCGTTGCGGCCTCGGGAAAATGGCTCGCATTCACTGATACCAACACGGGCTCCGGTGCATCAGCGAATGTTTATATTGTTGGTAAAGATGGAAATAACCAGTGGCGCACGTGTCCATCCGGAATCGATGGAATTGATTGCAGTGGCTCGGTAGATGTGAACGGTGTAAACACGGGGAAGGCGTTAAAGTCTATTGCGTTTGATCCAAGTATAAGTCCGTCTGCAAAATCCTATCTAAGCCAAAACATTGCGATATCGGATAATTATCTGGTGACCGCAAATGTGGCTGCGGGTGTGCTGGATTTTTATCGTTATGACACTAGCCAAAATAAATGGATAAAAGAATGGACTTACGATGATCCGGTTGACGATAACAAAACCGGTTCGGATATCGCCATCGACGGCGAACGGGTTGTAGTCTCCGCGCCTCTATATAATAGTGCTGCGGGACGCTTTTACGCATTTGAAAGAAATGCAAGCACTCAGCAATGGCAATTAACCCATACGGTTAATGGCTCCGGCTCAACATCAAATCTTGCGGGTTCGCTGGATTTCCACAACACACGCATTCTCGCTAAAGTTGGTACAACAGCGGTTGCCTATTATCGCTTTGAGGGGCCAGATATTAATTTAAAGAATATTTTTACTACCCCCAGCGATGTTTATGAGGTCGCTCTTTTTAATGATACGGCAGTAGTTTCATATGGTGGCGGCACCAGTAACGCATTCGGAACTTACAAATTAAATACCGTAACCAATGTGTGGGGACTCGTGCAAAATATCCCAATTTCTGTGGTGCCTGCCGGTCCTGGTAATACAAGTTTGGCACACCGCGATATCGATTTACATCAAAATAATATTGCAATCGGTTGGCCAGGCCGTGGGGCATTGAATAGTAATAATGTTGTTGTTAACAATGTTGGTGCAGTGGTGTTGAAAGATTTCTCAGCCAGCAATTGCAAATCGGTAATTAACCTGGTTCCCAATTGCAGTTTTGATATTCCGACAGCAACCAATTGGAGTTTATTAACCTACAACGGTGCTAATGCCTCGCCGAATTACAGCAATGGCGAATTAAAAACTACTATCAATGATGATGGCTATGACTTCTGGCATATCCAGGCGCGCACTGCAGTCAAATTGGCTTCTGCCGGAACTTACACCTTACGTTTCAACGCGCGTGCAGATTGGACTCGTTCGATTGTGGTAAATCTCGGGCACAATGGCACTAGCGATAATAATTGGCAGAGCTACGCTCAGAATACCGTTACTTTGTCTGCGCATATGCAAACCTATACGTTGACACTTAACTCCATCCCCCAGGATTTAAATGCGGTGCTCGATTTTAATTTTGGTAATGCCGGCAACTCACAGGTGACAATTGATGAGATTTATTTGTCACGCAATCCATAGCAACACCGGGAAAATCAGCAGGGGATTCCTTGCTGGTTTTTTCCATTAAAAATAATTTACGTAGCAGTAAAAATAAAAATCCCGGTTTGGCCGGGATTTTTTCATGGGTATTCGTTTTCTTCTAACGCGCAGGTGCCGCGGGTTTCCATTCCGTGGTTTTTACCAATTCATTTTCCACCAGTTGATCGGGTGGGCTAACCACCAGTGTATCGCTGGTGCTAATACCTTCCAGCACTTCAACATCGCGGCCCAAATCGCGGCCAATTTTTACATTGCGAAAGCTGATTTTACTATCCGGTTCCACTACAGCGATGCGTTGGAATTGATCGCGAATAATTAACGTTGCGGCGGGCACGACCAATGTTTCCACACCGCTGGTGACAGGAATATTTACTTCGGCGTACGCGCCGGGAAGCAATGTTGCGTTAGGGTTTGGTAATAATAAATCGACCTGGCGTGAACGAGTACTGGGGTCGATGCCACCGGCGATTCGTTCAATACGGGCTTCCAGTGCACCTTGTTGTTCGCGCAAGGTTAATTCGACTTCTGCATTTAACCGTAAACCATCAGCAAACGATTGCGGAACCCAGATGCTCGCGCGTAATGGATCAGTTTGCGTGATGGCAAATAATTCCTTGCTGCCTTGCGCAACATAGTCGCCGATTTCGATACTACGACGCGTGATAATGCCATCGAAAGGCGCGCGGATATTGCGAAAACTTTCGACATTGCCCAATCGTTTTACATTGGCATCGGCAGCATTTAAATCGGCGCGCGCGCGACGAACCAGACTGCGTTTTTCATCCAGATCCTGCGGTGAAATTGCGCTTTCACGCTGGGCGAGGCTATCCCAGCGATTCAGTGTTTTCTCCGCAAACTCCAACTGCGCTGCAATTTGTTCGCGCTCGGCACGCGCTTGTGCAAGCTCCTGTTCTTGTTCAGGCGTGTCCAGGGTAGCAAGCAGGTCGCCGCGCCTGGCGTAATCGCCAATACCTTTATGCCATTGGGAAACATAACCGTTGGTGCGCGCATAAATAACCGCTTCCGTATTGCCACGCAAACTGGTGGGCAAGCGCAGGTTTTGCTGTAATGCACCGGGCTTTGCTTTGGTCGTTAAAACAGTGCGCTCCAGCGTTGCGGCGGTGTAATCGTGCAATGCGTTGGTATCGCGCTGATTGACCAACGCGCGCGTTGCGCCGCTTATCAATAACAATCCAATGAGCGCAAACGCAACGCGCTTGGTAGTGAGTATCGAGTGTGCGCTGTTTTGATAGATTATTGCCTGCTCATGTGTTGAGTCAGCCCCATTATTTGAGGCAGTGGAAAAGTGATCCCGCTCGTCGGGATATACAGTGTCCGTTTCATCCTTTGGTAAAGGGTGATAATCATTCATTGGTTTTGCACTCGTATAAAAATATTTTTAAATTCTTGTGTTAATTAGTTGCTGGCAAGCGATGAAAATCCGGGGGATTTCTGTGCGCGATTGTTCAGGAACTGATGCAGGCTGGCGAATACCAGCGGCACAAATACCAATGTCGATATTGTGGCAAATAATAAGCCGCCGATAACCGCGCGCCCGAGTGGTGCATTTTGTTCGCCGCCCTGACCCAAACCCAATGCCATGGGCAACATACCCACAATCATCGCGCAGGCAGTCATTAATACCGGGCGCAAACGGGTAGTGGCAGCTTCCAGTGCCGCTGCAACGGGTGACATTCCTTCCTGCAAACAGGTACGTGCAAATGAAACCAGCAAAATACTATTCGCTGTCGCCACACCCATTGTCATAATGGTTCCAGTGAGTGCAGGCACACTGAGGGTGGTGCCGGTGATAAATAACATCCATCCAATACCGGCGAGGGCGGCGGGCAGGGCGCTGATAATAATCAAGGGGTCAAGCCAGCTTTGGAAATTGACAACAACCAAAAAATAAACCAGCACGATTGCAATCAAAATTCCCGCGCTTAAACCAGTGAATGCTTCATTCAGGGTTTCAATCTGGCCGCGTACTTTAATGTCGACTCCACGCGGTAAATTTTTTTGTGTTTTTATTACTAATTCATTAATGTCCCTGCTGATTGAACCCAGATCGCGATCCTGAAAATTTGCATGGATATTAATCATGTTGAAATTGTTGTAGCGATTAACGGCAGAAACTTGTGACGTGCGTTTATAAGTCACTACATTGCCCAGCAATTGTTGTTTGCCATCACTGCCTTTACCGATGGGAATGCCCATCAGCTCGTCAATGGAATCCATTTCGATTTCAATGGTTTTTGCGCCGATGTTATAGGTATTACCATTCGCCTCATTCAGCCAATAGGTGGGCGTGGTTTGCATGCTCCCGCTAAGCGAGATCATCATATTTTCCGCTACATTGCGCGCGCTTAATCCCAATTGTTGCAATTGGGTTCGATTCATTTCCAGTGATAATGTGGGTTTGCTCCAGCGTTGATAAACGTGCGCATCTACAATGCCCGGAATTTTGCGCAGCTCATTATTGAATGCCGCAACGATAGGTAAAATTTCATTGGGTTTGCCGCCAATAAATTGCACATCAATTGGTGCGGGAATGCCAAAGTTCAGTGTCTGGCTAATCTGGTCCGCTGGTTGGAAAAAGAATTCTACGTGGGGGAAACGTTTAGGTAAGGTGAGGCGCAATTGTTTCATTATTGCGTTGCTGTTCATCTCTCCCTGCTTGAAGCTGAACATAATTTCCGAATCAGCGGATTCCGCCGTTCCCGAGTTACCATTCAGTGTGTTGATGGTACTGTATGGCCCGCCGATAATATCCAGGATATCACCCATTTGTTCTGCTGGAATCGTCGCACGAATTTCATGGTGGATTTCATTGATCAACGCTGGCATTTGCTCCAGGCGCGTACCGGAAGGCGCTCGCACGTGCAAGCGCAATTGACCACTGTCCACCACCGGGAATAAATCCTGCCCAAGCATTGGAAACAATCCGGTAGACAATACACAAAAACCAAAAAATGCCAGCATAAAACGTTTGCGTTTTTCCAGCAGGCTTGCGATGAGCTGTGCGAAGTTGCTGCGGAAAATTTCGAAGCCGTGATTAAATTTATGGTGAATTTTTGCAAAGGGATTTTTAGAGGCTTTGTGCGTAGCTGTTGAATGATTGTCATGGCTAATAGTGGGTTTATGATTGACCATCATAAACATCACCAGCGTCGGAATCAGTGTACGGGAAATTATGTAAGAGGCGATCATTGCAAATACTACCGCTTGCCCAAGCGGGACAAATAAATAACTGGCAATTCCATCCAGGAAAAACATCGGCACAAATACAATACAAATACATAAGGTGGAGACAAACGCAGGCACAGCAATTTCCTGGGCTCCGTCCAGGATCGCCTGTAGCGGCGGTTTACCCAATGCCATTTGCCGTTCGACGTTTTCAATTTCTACTGTGGCGTCATCTACCAGAATACCTACTGCCAATGCCAGCCCGCCGAGTGTCATGAGATTGATGGTTTGCCCGATTAAATGCAGGCAAATCAGCGAAACCATAATTGACAAAGGAATGGAAACCGCAATGATCAATGTGCTGCGCCAGTTGCCAAGGAATAATAAAATCAGGCTGGCAGTCAGCAGCGCCGCAATTAATCCTTCATGCATGACATTGCTGATCGCGGCTTTTACAAAAATGGATTGATCAAACATTAGTTTGATATCAATTCCTTCCGGCATTTTGGAAAGTATTTCCTGAATGGAATTTTTAATATGATCGACCGCTTCAATGGTGGATACACCACCAAAAGCCAAGACCGAATTGAGCACACTGCGCGAACCATTTTGACGGGCAATTGTGGGGGCAGGTAAGAAACCATCGCGGACATTGGCTACATCGCGCAGCAGGATAGTGCGGCCGCGTTCGCTCCGAATGGGAATGGAGCCTATTTCTTCAATGGTAGCGATGGCACCATTAAGTTTGATATCAAATTCACTATCGCCCACTTTCATTGTGCCGGTGGGAAGAATTAAATTTTGTGCTCCCATGGCGGCAACAATTTCAGCGGGTGTCAGGTTATTTGCCAGCATTGATGCTGCATTGATATCAACCGATATCTGGCGTGAACGGGAACCGTAGGGGAAGGTGAGAGACAATCCTTTTTTGCTGGAAACAATAGGCCGTAAAACGTTGCCAGCCGCATCACCAATTTCAATATCAGAAAGGGTAACGCTGGAAATACTTAATTGCACCACAGGTAATTCCGATGCGGACCAGGCTCGCACACGGCCAGCCTGTGTTCCCTGCGGCATACCACGTGCCGCACCATTCGCGCTCATCGTGGTTTGTGTCAGGGCCGCGTTAATATCGGTTCCCGGTTGGAAAAATACTTTCACAATGCCAAGGCCAGCTACGGAAAAAGATTCCGTATGCTCGATATTGTCCACTGCCTGCCCAAGTTCGCGTTCTGCTTGTGACGTAATCCGCTCAGACATTTCTTTTGCAGTGAGCCCGCGGTACTCCCACATCTCGGCCACTACAGGGATATTAATTTGCGGGAAAATATCGGTGGGCATACGCACCAGTACAAAGGGCATAGCCAATAAAATCAAAATCGCCGCCACAATAAACGTATGGGGGCGACGCAGGGCGATGTTAACTATCCACATAATGAAGAATGTTTCTTTAGAAGCAATGGCGAGGGGAAATGTTGTATTCCCGCCTTATCAGCAATAAATGCGCCATTTGTGGATTGCAGGAAATTGAGCGGTTGAGTATGGTTAGCAATAACTCAAGTGTTTTAAAATAAACAGGTGGCTCATGAATAGCTGTTTATTAAACAGTGAGTATGTCCGCTGCGGGCGGTCCAAAACTGAATGTTGATTGATATGGAGAGGTCTGTGAGAATTTTATTTGCGTTTTTGTTGTTATTACCTTTGACAGCGGCGGCCGACATTTGCAAAACGATAAAACCAATCGATACCACTAAAATTACAGCCAAAGATGATGTTCGCGAAATTACTTTTATCGCGGTTGACTTGAAGAGCAGGGACTGCCATGTCATCAATAAAAATGGCCTGACAGTGCGGCACGGACCTTATTCGACTTTCAAAATTCCCCACACATTTATTGCGCTGGAAACGGGTGCTGTTAAATCGGTGGATGAGCGTATCGAGTGGGATCAGGTTAGATATCCAGCACAATCATTTTGGCCTGATACATGGAAGCAAGACCAGTCCCTGGCAACTGCGTTCAAGCGCTCTGCTGTTTGGTACTACCAGGCTTTGGTTCCCCGTATTAAACCCAAACAATATAAAAAATGGTTAGCCAAATTTCATTATGGTAACCAGACCTTCACCCCGGGTAGTGATCAGTTCTGGTTAAACAGTGAAATAAAAATATCAGCCGAAGAACAAGTAGGTTTTATTGTCTGCTTGCTTAAAAAACGTTGCGGTGTAAAACCTGAAACGTTGTCTTTATTTGAATCCATTGCATTGCAGGAAACAAAAAATAATTTTTCACTTTATGCAAAGACAGGCACAGGGCCACTGGATCCAAATAATTTTAATGGGGCTTTTGAAGGCTGGTATGTGGGGTATGTGAAAGATAAACAGGGTAATGCGTTAACGGCTTTTGCAATTTATATGCAAGGCGATAGTTTTTCTGCACTGCAAAATTATCGTAAAGAGCTATCATTCCAGCTATTGGTTAATTTAGGATTTTGGTCGAAATAATAATTTATAGCGTCGCTATTGGGCCCGGAGCTGAATGTGATAATTATCGCGGGTATAGAACAAGCATTTTTGCTAGCTAATCAAATTCCAGAATTTACCGGTGACTTTGATTACCAGGAAATGGTGGATAAAATAGCGGGGCGAAAGTGCTTGTCCCTGATTTATGTTATTGATGATACGCCAGTCGCTTTTAAACTGGGTTATGAAATTAATCCCTCGGAGTTTTACAGCTGGTTGGGTGGCGTAGTTCCGGGGCATCGGGGTTATGGAATAGCAAAAAAATTATTGTTGAAGCAGGAAAGCTGGGCACGCGAGCAGGGATATTCAGCAATTCGGGTTAAATCCATGAACGATTTTCCAGAGATGCTGTGTATGCTTATCTCTAATGGTTATTTAATTAATGATGTATCAAACAAGGATTCACCTAAAGATCTCAAGATACATTTCTACAAAAATCTGTGATGAAAGTATGGTCAGAAGAAAATTCAGGGAAGCGCTGGTATTGAATGGTGGCGATAAAGTTGCTCGCAATTAACTCGAATATATTAAGCGATTGCGGGCGAAGAAATAATTGATGGTGAGGTTTCGGGCATGGTAATTGCTGATTTACTGCCAGCTTTTAATCCTGCTGCTTTTTAACTATTCCGAAGAAAACTATTTTTTTGCCGGTTATAGCCATCATTCGATTTTATGTCACAGGGATAAAAATGAATAAGACAGTCTGTATATTTATAGGAATTGTTGCGCTGTGTAGCTGTTCAAGTTCTCCGGCTAAAAAATCCCTGCAAGTACCTGTTAATGAACCCCATAAAACCCATGCAGAGCAGGGGCTTTATTTTATGCAATCGGGCCTGCTGGCCCAGGCAATTACGGAATTTGATGAAGCAATCAAACATTGTGAAGTTAAATACCCGGCGACAGGTAAAAAAATTTATACATCCAGAACCACTGCAGAAAGCTTAATGTATGCAGTGCTTTCAACATCAAAAGATGAATCTGTTGAAGTGATAGACACCGTCTGTTCAGATGCATATTACCTGCGTGGCTTTACCGCTATGAATACCGGACGATTACGTGATGCAGAAGGCTATTTGCACAAGGCCGTTAGTATGGCGCCGGTGAATGCAATGTATTTATCGGCGTTGGGGCATATTTATCAAGTAAAACGCGACTGGACCCAAGCGGTTGATTATTTTACCCAGGCAGAGGATGCAGCACAGACCTATTCGCCAGAAATTATCAGGGTCAGTGAATTTTCCCGCGCAAAGCGCGGTATCGGCTTCAACCTTATCCAGCTTGGCAAGTTGAACGAGGCAGAGATAAAATATAAAGAGTGTCTGACACTTGATGCTAAAGACAAGAGTGCATTGAACGAACTTGAATATATTAAAATAATGCGCGAAAAGAATAATCTTTAACTCTTATGATGAAAAAATAGTCCCATTGATTCTCCTGTTACTAATTGCATCTGGCTGTTTTGGTGAGTGGGTCAAACCTGATGAAAGCTATGCCAACGTATATAAAAACTACCTGAACAAAACCTGTCCTTTGGTTAAAGATAATATCCAGCATTTTGTGTACTTTTCTTGTGATGGTGAAGTTATTCATAAAAACCCTTAATCCACTTGAGTAAAGCACATAGTTTTATTTGAGGTTTATTTCTATGTAACCGGGTGCATACTTGCGCTAGTGCGTGGAGTATGGTCATTTCAAAAATCCAGTTGAATCACTAATCCGGGAAGGAGTTTTTATGCGCAACTTATGTTGTTATTTATTTATCCTGTTGGCTGTATTGACTGCGAATGTTCAAGCACTTCCCATTGAGGATGCTGATGCATTTGTTGTGGGAGATCGTAAAGCAATTTATGAAGTATCCAGTGGGCTTACCTGGCTGGATTTTGGTATCAATAACAATAGGTCGTTCAGTGAAGTGATGGCTGAGCTGGATAGTGGGCAATATGTTGGATGGCGCCTTCCTTCCGAGTTCGAAGTTTTGCATCTATTCAAAGGATTGCTACCCGAATTTCAAGTGCCTGATACGTTGACTGATATATTTCAAGATCAGATTCAAACAGACGATTTTGAGTTGATATGGGATGAAATTTATTCATTGTGGGGTGTTAACGATCCAAAACCGGATCGTGGTGAAGGAAATGGCCACCAGCTTTTTTCTTATTCAAGTGTTGGGTTTTTTATAGGGGAAAATGGAGCTCTTTACAGCACAGGCTTGCATGAATTTACATTCGGTGCCGAGATTGAGCCCGGAAATAATTATTATGGGCATATCATTTTATTTAATATTCTTGAAGGTAATTTCTCGCCTAATGAGATTAATATTTACGCTAGTACATTGTTAGTGAGGGATACCCCTATTAAAGTTGCTGAGCCTAATATTTTTATGCTCTTTATGAGCGCACTAGGTTTTGTGTTGATTAATCTCTTAAAAAGAAAACGCCAATATCAATAATTCGACGTATTTGGAAAAATCTTTTGAGGTGTAGTGTAATATGTAGCGAGAATATCTCCTGGACTGTAATCAAGGATGATTTTTATTTTCTTTAATACAATTTGCCAGACGCTGTATTGCGAGGTCAATATTATTGTTTGCAATCCGACCTAAACCAAGCATTATTTGATTGGGGATTTTATCGGTCACACTAAATTCATTGCCATAGTGTATTTTTATTCCTTGCTGTAACGCATTTTCACATACCTTTTTCGCTGAATAATCTTTGTTTAGATTAAGCGTGAGATGTAAACCTGCGCGTATAACTCCCGGCGTTAAAACTCCCTGTGCGTAGTGGTGAACTGCTGCAACTATCGCGTCATACCGCTGCTCATAAACGCGGCTCATTCGTGAAATGTGCCGACGTAACTCCCCGGTTTGCATAAATTCGGCAAGTGCCAATTGTGTTACCAGCGGGTTTCTCCAATCCTGTGCCTGACGGGCGCTAGCTAGAAAAGGGATAGCCCATTCCGGCGCGGCGATAAAGCCCGTGCGTATGTCAAAGAACATGCATTTTGAAAATGTTCCTACGTAGAATACACGGCCTTCTGAATCCAGCGTTTGTAATGCATCAATAGGTTGTGAGCCGATACGAAATTCACTGTCGTAATCATCCTCAATAATAATCATATCGCGCTGCTTGGCGAGTTTTAATAAAGCAAGTCGCCGAGCAATAGACATGGGAACGGAAGTGGGAAATTGATGGGTCGGTGTAACAAATACTATTTTTACGCCCTGTGGTATTGCATCTACTATCAAACCTTCTTCATCAACCGGTACATCAAAAACACGTGCACCCGCTGCTACAAATGCACGCCGTGCCATAGGGTAACCGGGTGACTCAATTGCAAAGCCGGTTTCTCCGGGTTTAATAAATAATTGTGCGAGCAGCATATACGCCTGCTGTGCACCACTGCAGATAAAAATATTTTCCGGACTACAACTGACCGCACGCGATTGCGAAATAAATTTTGCAATCATATTTCGCAGTAATGGTTGGCCGGCAGGATGACCCGGCTCCATGGTTCTGGTTTCCATTTTTCGATATTGCCGGTTAAGTGCACGGCGCCAACTTTCAAAGGGAAATGAAGTGATGTCAGCGAGGCCGATTGAAAAATTAAATTTAATTACCGAGGTTCCTGGTTGCGCAAAAAGCGTGGTGTTTTGCCAATGGGGAGTAATACTTGCCACAAAATTTGCAGCCATCGCTGATGGAGGCAATGTAGTCGCTATATCTGCAATGAATGTTTTACTGCCCGCCTGCGTAATGAGTAACCCTTCACTTTGTAAGCGTGCATAGGCTTGCAATACGGTATTGCGGGAAACGTTCAAATGCGTGGCCAATAAACGGCTTGAGGGAATCGCTGTTCCCGACGCCAAGCGCCCCTGCAAAATCGCTTTGCTGAGTTGATTGTATATTTGCGCGACGAGATTGCCTGAATCGCGTGACACCCCAAGCCCCAACGAAAAAACTGGTTCCATAAAAATCCCGCTGACTGGTTCTTTTTCCCTGCCAATATACGTGGGAGGCTAGGGCAACTCAATGGCGATAGGAGCGCGCTGTAGAGGGAGGGTCATGCATTTTGTATAGCAATAATTTGGTGCGTAAATATTCCGCAAAAAAAACGATATCACATAAATAATATGACTGAATTTTTACAGCCAATTCGTTTGTAGTTAAATTTATTTTTTCAATAATTTCTCTCCGAAGGACAACACCTATGAGCACATTAACGAAAAAAATTGGCCTGTTATTGGGCGTTCTATTATCGGCATCATGCGCAATGACAAGCGCTGCCGAATTAACCGATGATTCATTGCAGTACCAAAATTCACTGCGCGATAGTTATCGTGAACAATGGGTTACTACCTGGACCAAGCCGTCGACGGCATCGGCTGAAAATGCCAATATTTTCGAGAACCAAACGATTAGGCAAGTGGTTAGTATCAGCTCGGGAGGGCAACGTTTTCGTATTCGTATTTCCAATGCATTTGGGCTCCAGCCATTAAAAATTGGTGCAGCACAACTCGCCATCCAAGCCTCGGGCCCTGCGATTGTTCCGGGCACAAATCGCGCGCTGAAGTTTAGTGGGCTGCCGACAATCAGTATTCCTGCCGGTGCAGTAGCGTTCAGTGACCCCATCGATCTTTCGGCCGCTACACAAACCAAATTAGCAGTTAGTATCTATTTTCCTGAAAATACCGGACCTGCAACTCATGTGGAAGGTGTTAATAAAAATACCTACATCACCGGCGCTGGTAATTTTTCCGGAGCGCTAGATTTTCCTGGTATTGAACCGGTTACTACCAATTATTTTCTTTCTGCAGTTGAGGTATCGGCGCGTAAAAATTCCGGCGTGGTTATTGCCTTTGGCGATTCAGTCACATCTGGCGCAACCTCTACCAATTGGCCTGCCTTTTTATTTGCACGACTCAATGCCAATTACGGCACGCAAAAATTATCGGTGGTGAATCAGGGAATTGGTTGCAATCGCACCTTGCGGGATGGCTGCGGGCCCAATGCCTCAGCACGTTTTGATCGCGACGTTCTCGCTGTTACAGCTGCAACTCATGTTATTGTGGCGTTGGGGCTGGTCGATATTATTTCGCCAACGTTTACCGGGGACACCACCCAAATTGCCTCCGCTAGCGATATCATCGTCGGATTAAAACAAATAATTGAACGTGCGCGGGCTAAAGGTTTAAAAGTATATGGCGCAACGCTTACTCCATTTAATCACAGCATTTTTAACGTTTATACTCTGGAAAATGAGGCAACCCGTAAGGCAGTAAATCGTTGGATTCGCACCAGCGGAGCTTATGATGGAGTAATTGATTTCGATAAAGTGGTAAGGGATCCAGCAGATCCAACCCGTTTTTGGCCTATTTATACTGTTGATGGTATTCATCCTAATGATGCTGGTAATGAATTGATGGCTAATGCAATTGATCTTGCACTATTTGAATAACTGCAGCACAAAAGATTGATCCAGTGCTGGCAAATAACTGTACTAACGGGGTAACTTACTAGTTGCCCCGTTGTTTTTTTGTTACCAGTTTTAAAATCACCACAAAAGAGATTCCATAAGGAGACCAACAATTGAAAAAAATTAATACCGCTATTGTTATGTTGCTCGTCAATTTAATGTTTTTTTTGCCTGCGTATGCGCAAAACGATGAAAGTCCTAAAAACCGTCGCTATCTTAACCCGGTGTTCGAGCAAACAGTTCGCACCGCTAATATTGTGTATGGTGAAGCTATTAATAAGGATGGAAAAAAGGAGCAGCTCAAATTAAGGCTCTTTGAACCCAAGGGCGATACCGCAATTAAAAGAGTTTTATTCATCCTGACACCCGGTGGTGGTTTTGTGCAACATGGCGATAATTGGATGGATGCATTTGGTGAACAAATGGCGCGAGCTGGTTATGTGGTTGCTATCAACCGCTATCGGTTGGCTTCAGCAATCAATTCGCCAGAATCTTATGGTGATGCGCTTTTCAAAGCAGTGGCAGATCAAAAAACGGTTATTAAATTTTTTGTAAAGGATGCACAAGGCGAAAATCAATACCGCATCGATACTGATAATATTTTTATCGGCGGTCATTCGGCTGGAGCTATCACATCAATGCATACTGCTTATATTGACGAGAATGATGAATTGGCTAAATTTATGGCTGACGCACTAAAAAATAATGGAGGTTTGGAAAAAGCTAAAGCCAAAGGAAAACCAGCGTATGTTATCCGGGGCGTTATCAATTTGTCGGGCTTGCTAACAAATATAAATATTCTTGATGCTGACGAGCCTGCATTATTAAATATTCATGGTGATCTGGATAAGGTGGTCCCGATAGGAACTTCCGCGATGGGTGGCTATGGTTCTATTCCAATTCATGAGCAAGCTAAAAAGGTTGGTTTGGTGAGCGAATTACATGTTATCCATGGTGCAGCTCACAATGACACGGCCGAACCTGAATTGTGTGAAGAATGTATTCCTCTTACCAAGCGCTTTATGTTCGAAATTATTAAAAGCAGTGCTAATAAAACAAGCGATTAAGCGTCTGGATGCGAACTCGATAGAATCTTAATAGGTTTAATGTTTTGCTGCCTTGGTTACAAAAATAGTAGATAAATTAATCTGGATTTTTTTGCCAACCTATCACTAATAGCGCCATTCGATTGAATGGTGTTATTACTTTTCACCACTCGCGTCGTTTTCTTTCAACCACATTACCTGATTATCAATGTTGATATATGCGCAAACGATATGTTGATTTTTGTGCATAATCGTCTCAAATAATGATTTTTTTGCACAAACCCGGGCGAAATACTTGTATTGAGCGGGTATTGACGAATATTTCCATCGGCATAGAGTTTGCTACTTCATTGTTTCACTGGACATTGCCTGGCGTGCGGTGTCTATATATTTCTTCATTCTGCGATACAACTTCGGTTATCAGGAGTGTGTGATTATGAAATCGAAATATTTGAGCTCGATGCTTTCTATCCTGGCGCTAAGTATTACTGCTGAAACCGCTTGGGCTCATCACGGCTGGGCCGGTAATGACGACGAGCAATTTGAATTGACTGGCACGGTGGTGAGGGCAGTCAGCCTCGCTGGGCCGCATGCCAATCTGCAGATTCGTGCTGAAGGCCAATTATGGGAAATCACACTGGCGCCGCCCGCGCGCACCGAACGTGCAGGCCTTAAGGAAGATACTATTCCTGTGGGAGCTGAGGTTACGGTAAGTGGTCACCGCAGTGCAGAAAAAAAGCGGTTTGAAATTAAAACCGAGCGAGTAACTTATCAAGGAAAACTCTACAACGTTTATCCGGATCGCGAATAATTTATGCCCGTGTTACTGGAATTGCTGACGGAATTTCAAGCTTCAGCGTTGGGTGTCGTGGTGCGTAGTTCGGGTGGTTGGGGTTATGCCGTTATTAATCTGTTTCATCTGATTGGTGTGGCGATACTCGCCGGTTCAGTGTTGTTACTGGATTTGCGTTTACTGGGCTGGCGCCGCCATATTCCGCTGGACAATGTTACGACATTAACGTTGCCACTGGCAGTTTTCGGATTTTTACTCGCGCTAATTACCGGTATTTGTTTGCTGTCGGCCAATGCAAGCGACTACGCAAACAATCCATTTCTAGCAATAAAATTTTTAGGGCTATTGCTTGCATTAGCAAATGCGTGGTGGGCCAGTCATCTATCAGCCTGGAAAAATCGCAAGCTAAGTGAGCCTGTTGGTCATGGAAAAATCGCGCTTGCCCTGGCAGGTTTTATATCGTTGATATCCTGGGGCGTTGTAGTTACAGCAGGAAGGTTAATCGGGTATTGGTAGTTTCAATGCGCTGTTACATCAGCCAATTAAAAATTTAATTTACAAATCAGGAATATAAGATGAAAGTTATTGGATACAAAAGTTGGTTGATATTGTTATCGTTGATGTTCTCTTACAGTGTGTCCGCTGTGGAACTGGATCCCCGTTCGGTAGAATTTAAAACACCGAAGGATATTAAATGGGTGCGCAACGCTGCCGGTACTAATGAGCAAGCAATTTTATTTGGCGATCCTGCAAAACCTGGCCCTTACGTAGTGCGTATAAAATGGTTACCGGGCAATTTTTCCAAACCGCACTTTCATAATGGCGACCGATTTTTTGTTGTTATTTCGGGAACATGGTGGGTTGGTACTGGTGACAAGTTTGATACCGAACAAACCGTAGCCGTACCCGCAGGAAGTTATGTTATCCATAAAGGCGGGCAAACGCATTTTGATGGTGCCAAAGGTGAAGAGGCAATCATCCAGGTGTCGGGTATCGGGCCGGTTAAAACCGAGCAAATTGCCGAGCACGCACATTAATTTAATTGACGTTGGAGTTAGGAATGCGGTTGTTAAAGAAATATGTGGCGCTCTTCCAGGTCAACCTGGTCGCGTTATCTTTGGTGTTTGGTATTGTTGCGTCTGCCAGGGCTGCTGACTTGCCGTTGCAAAATATAAAGCTACCGCCGGGTTTTGAGATCAGTATTTTTGCTGAAAATGTTATTAATGCGCGCTCGCTGGTATTGAGTGACGCGCAGACATTATTTGTGAGCACGCGCAATGAAGGGAAAATATATGCCATCAAACATGATGGCACTAAAGCACAAAAGGTTATTACTATTGCGTCCGGTTTGAATCGCCCAAATGGGGTGGCCTTTCGCAAAGGCGCGCTCTATGTTGCTGAGGTCAATCGCATTCTGCGTTACGACAACATTGAAGCGCAATTGGAAAATCCACCAAAGCCCGTTGTAGTTACTGAGCAATATCCCGGTGATAACGCGCATGGTTGGAAATTTATCCGGTTTGGGCCCGATGGCTTGTTATATGTTCCTATCGGCGCGCCTTGCAATATTTGTGAACCGGGCGACCCTTATGCGAGCATCACGCGCATCGACGTGGATAAAACCAACCCAAAACCAGAAATTTTTGCGCGCGGAGTTCGCAATACCGTGGGTTTTGATTGGCATCCGCAAACCGGCGAGCTTTGGTTTACCGAAAATGGCCGCGATCATTTGGGTGATGACATTCCGCCCGAGGAATTAAATCGTGCTACTAAAGCAGGCCAACATTTTGGTTATCCCTATTGCCACGGTGGTGATATTCCTGATCCGGAATTTGGAGCCAAGCGCAAGTGCGATGAATTCACTCCGCCGGAGGTAAAATTCCAGGCGCATTCGGCTGCTTTAGGTATTCGTTTTTATACTGGCCCGTCATTTCCTGCGGAATATCGCAACCAGGCTTTTGTTGCTCACCATGGTTCCTGGAATCGCTCTAAGAAATCAGGTTACAAACTGGTAACGGTAAATACCAACATTAAAGCGGGGGAAAAACCGCAATACAAAGTATTTGCCGAAGGTTGGTTGAACAGCGATGACAGTGTGTGGGGCAGGCCGGTTGATTTGTTGCAATTA
Source organism: Cellvibrio sp. 79 (assembly GCA_003056245.1). Lineage (GTDB taxonomy): Bacteria > Pseudomonadota > Gammaproteobacteria > Pseudomonadales > Cellvibrionaceae > Cellvibrio. The sequence continues at coordinate 689,231 of MVDH01000001.1, forward strand.
CCGGATGGTTCGTTGTTGGTGTCTGACGATTATGCCAATGTTATTTATCGAATTGCCTACAAAGGAAAGTAATGAAGTAGATAGCAGATACAGTTGTAAAACGCAGAGTGTTTGCTAAGGAAATAAATACCAGCATAAACTAAATACTTATTCAAAAAAGGTTAATAAAATGAAAAAAATCGGTTGGTTGTTTTTATTGGGATGCCTTGCTTTACCGGCAAGTGCACAGATAAAAGTGGGCGATAACGCGTTAGCTTTTGATACACAGGCTTCATTGGGTGGTAAATCATTCGCATATTCACTGAAAGATTCGCTGAAAAAAGGCCCGGTAGTCGTTTATTTCTATCCGACTGCATTTGGTGGTGGATGCAGTATCCAGGCGCGTGCTTTCGCGGTAAACCATGAAAAATTTTCTGCTGCGGGTGCAACGATTGTTGGTGTGTCATTGGATGATATAGATCGATTAAACCAGTTCTCGGCTGATCCGGAATTCTGTGCCAGCAAATTTCCAGTAGCATCAGACACTGATGGTAAAATTGCAAATGCCTATGGTTTAAAAGTAAATGAATCTACGGTAGGTAGAAAGGATATTCGCGGTGTAACGGTAAATCATGGTTCGATTGATCGCACCACGTTTATCGTTGGCAAAGATGGAAAAATTGCAGCAACAATTGGTGGTTTAAAACCGGCGGAAAATGTTGATCAGGCATTGAAAGAAATTCAGAAATTGGCCAAGCAGGGTTAATTGATTCGGGGTTAACTCAATAAATCCACTACCAGGCTGGAAAACACCCAGCCTGGCATATAAAAATTATTTTGTTTTCTTTAAACTCGCCAATCCTGCTTCTGCAATTTGGCCATCCTGCTGTGATGTTGCGCCGCTTACACCAATCGCGCCGATGATTTTATTATCAACTACAATCGGTGAACCACCTTCAATCAATAGCGTGCCTTCCGGTAAGCTGAGCAACACATAGCGTCCGCCGGCTACACCATCTTCGAATACCTTGGTTGGGCGTTTGAAATTGTTAGCGGTGCGCGCCTTGCCAATCGCTACATCAACGCTCGCTAATTGTGTACCGTCTATTTTTTCCAGATAGGTAAGAGTTCCACTGGAATCAACAATACTGATCACCACCGTTAAATTTTGTTTTTTCGCTTCTGTAGCGGCAGCGGCAGCAATTTTTTTAGCGGCGTCCAATGTGATAGGCGCGCCATAGGTGAGCGTTTGTGCAAATACGCTGGTTGATAGGGAAACAGCGGCTCCTGCTAACAACGTCAATAATTTTTTCTTAACTTGCATGTTATCTCCATTCAATAATAAGGATTAAAATTTTTTTTCTGTGGATAAAGAAGCCGTAAAAGCACTGAAGTGTTTGTTTGGCAGTAATGCCATGATGATTGTTGAACACTGTTACGTTTTGCTTCTTATTTTTTGGTCGATATATAAGTAGGGGTAAATAAAATGCTTGCATCGTTAACTGTCATCTTAAGAACAGTCACATAAACAATATAAACACCCACTGATTTGTTTTGATCAATCACTCGTGTATTTATTTTTAATAAAGTTTTAATTTTCCTGTTAGCTATTGAACTTTCAGGTTGTTTTTTTAATTGGTATGCGCTTTGCGTTGGTGGGGACGTGCCAGTGATTCTGGCAACTGATTTGGTAAAGGTTTTTTGGCAATTTATCGTTGACGTCATTGGAGAAAATCTATGTCGGTTATCCCAGGTTCAGATGCACAAGCGAATATTGAAAATCAACAGATAGAAAAAGTGGATGTAGCTATTGCAGGGTTTGCGGATGGTAAGCCTGAGGGGCGTGGATCTGCGGGTGTTAGCCGTCGTTCCTTATTAGGACGCGCAGGGGTTTTGACAACGGCAGGTGTTGCTGCGCCATTATTAGCGGGTGTTGCCCATGCCCATGAGAAAGATGGGCATCATGAGCGTTCAAGTGGCGGAAATGATTATTCAGATTTTTACCGCGATGATCAGTACGGCACCCTACACGCAAAAACCTTACGCAAAAAATCCTATAAAGCGCGCGTTAAAGCCGCCGAGCTGGAATACGATGTGGATATTCCTCCGCATCCCAATAATGGCGATGAGGCGCGTTATGCCAATAAAATTGGTACTTCAACGAAAGGATTAAAGCATGATGCAAATGGACACGTAGATCCTGAATCCTACGCATCGTTTTTAAAAGCGTTGCAAACACGCAAGCATGAAGATTTTGAAAAAATTATTTTGGGTGGAACGGCAAAGCTCGCAGATCCACAGGGGCCGTTAACAACGGCTCTTGAAGGTGTGAGCAACGCACAGTTGGCAATTCCGGTTGCTGCGCGTCTGGACAGTGCTGCATTGGCTGCCGAACATATAGAAATTTATTGGCAAGCCCTGTTACGTGATGTTCCATTCGAAGATTACAAGACGGGTACAAGTAATGAGCTTGTTCAGGCAGCTGTTGCTGAACTGAATCGCTTGCCCGAATATCACGGTCCAAAAGTAAATGGCAAAGTTACGCCGGAAACTTTATTTCGCAGTACTGCTTTATACGTAGATTACAAGGCTGATCGCAGCGGCAAAAAAGGAAAATATGTTGTTCCGCCCGATACGTTAAAGGGACCTTATATATCGCAATTTTTATTACGCCCGGTACCTGGTTGGGGAACCTTTCCTGCGCAACCACAATTGCGTCCTATTCAAACTGCCGGTGAAAGTTTTGGAACTACGTTTGATGAGTGGTTGAAACTTCGCAACGGTATTAGTACAGGTAGGAGTATCACCACTGAAGCAGGGCGACGTCATATTATTAATGGTCGCGATCTGGCATGGCTTGCGCGTAATTCGGGTCCGACTTATTTACATGCATTGCAAATTTTATTGGCAGCGCCGGTTGCCGGTAATCCGTTAGCGGGTGGTATTGGTGCTCCATTAAATCCTGCCAATCCCTATGTTAATTCCAAAACCCAATCCTCCAGTTCTTCATTTTCCTCAGGATTTATACAGGGGTTATTAGCATTGGCAGGTCCTTTAGCGATCAAAACTTCCTATTATCAAAACTGGTTTGTCGACAGACGTTTGCGCCCGGAGGATTACGGTGGCTTGGTGCATAAAGTGTTGGCCAAAGGTGCGAGTTATCCGCTTCACCGCGATGTACTTGAATCGGATGCAGTAGCTCGCACCTTTGCTGCCAATGGCAGTTATTTATTGCCATTGGCAAGCAATGTGGGCGCGCCTACGCATCCGGGTTACCCGAGCGGCGCTACCATATCGGCTGCAACACCAGTGACATTGCTGAAAGCATTTTTCGATGAAAATTATGTGATTCCAAACCCGGTACAAGTCGATCCGGCCGATCCCTCAAAGTTAATTCCCTGGGATGGAGAGCCGCTCACCGTGGGAGGTGAATTAAATAAACTGGTCAATAATGTTGGTTTTGGCCGCAACTTTAATGGTTTCCATACGCGTGCTGACATTTCTGCGTCCCATGTATTGGGGGAATCTTTGGCGATTAGTTTGTTGCATGATCAACGCTTTACCTACAACGAAACGTTTGAAGGTTATAGCTTCACGCGTTTTGATGGGGCGAAAATTACGGTGTAATGAGTTGATCGGAATGTTGGTCAAAGGAACGGATTAATCGTTTTTCGGTTTAATAAAAATGCCTCGCTGTTATTTTCAGCGAGGCATTTTTATTGGCGGAGAAAAGTTATTTTCAGGTCTAGTTTTCCACAGCCCATTGTTGACTTATAAACCTTCTTTTGTTTGTTTTTGAGCAGTTTTTTTTCTAATGTTCCTGTTTTCTATTCCAATTGATCCGTTTCAATGTTGTTTTCGTATGTGTTTTGCGCAACTGCTGCACTTTTTGGCGTTGGTATGGGCATTGCAATTCTGCATGTGTAGTGCATTTATCCACTTCTTTTTATTTCTCTCTCCCTGTTAAGGAATTATCTCAATGAAAAAGTTAACACTCGTTTTTGGTGTGTTTTTAGCATTTTTTGCCTCCGTCTCATTTGCGCAAAATAACAGCAGTAAACCGGCTGTTAAATACAAAACCCCGGAACTGACCGTAGCGCAAGTTGATCAATGGTTGGCTAAACCTGATCAGGTATTGATAATTGATATTCGTCGGCCTGATGAACTGATTACTTTTGGTAGCTTCCCGGTATTTTTGAATGTTCAGTTCGCTGATCTGGAAAAGAACATTGCCTATATCCCTAAGGATCGCAGCATCATTACTGTATCTAACCATGCTAACCGTGCATTTGCCGCCGGCGATTTGTTGAGCAGCAAAGGTTATAAAGTGATTGGTGCTGCCGGTTCAGAAAATTATGAACAACAAGGCGGTAAAGCAGTTACCAAAATCCAGAAACCAGCGCCGAAGCCGACAGCAGCGAATTAATAAATGACAAAGCTCTGATATTTGATCGTGTTGAATGATCAAATATCAGAGTCGAATCAAAGATAGGGTTTCCCATCAAGCAAATTGAAACACCTGATCAACCAACCGAAACGATACTGCATCCGCATCCATCTCAACCATCCCACCAATCGGCACAATAAATTGTTGTTTGATATGGCCAATCATCGCGCCGCGATAGGCGGGAATATTTAATGGTTTGATGTAATCATTAAAAATTTCTTCCAATGTTAATGAGCCGTAGCCATCACCCGGATTGCAATTGACGCAAGCGCCGAAAATAAAACCTGCGATCTTATCCAATGCACCCATTAACTTTAATGTGCTGAGCATTCGATCAATACGATAGGGAGCTTCACCGACGTCTTCCAGAAACAAAATTTTTCCGCTGAAATCGGGTAGGTAAGGTGAGCCGGCTAATGCGGTAAACACACTCATGTTACCGCCGATTAGTTCACCGTGAGCTTTGCCGCCGCGAATAATTGCCGTACGGTTTTGGCGTTGCGCAAGATCGCCATCATTATTGCGAACATTTTCGTAGCGCATCAGTTCGCGCTGGAAGAAAAGCCGCTGGAATTGGTCGGTATTAAATGAATCCCAACTGCCTGTCGCATTAGGTCCATGAAAAGTGATGAGACCCGTTTGCGCATTAATGGCACTATGCAATGCCGTGATATCCGAGAATCCCAACAACGCTTTGGGATTGTTGCGAATGGTTTTATAGTTCAGTAGCGGTAATAAACGCGCAGCACCGGAACCACCTGCAAGGCAAATGATTGCTTTTATATTTTTATCGGCAAATGCATCGTTGATATCACTGGCGCGTTCAATATCTGCCCCTGCAAAATTACCTCGCCTTGCGCTCAGGTATTTTCCGGGTTTTACGTTGAACCCGAAAGCTTCCAGCACCTCTCGCGCAACTTGAATTTCCAGGCTGTCGCTGATAGCGCTGGATGGGCATATCAATGCAACGGTATCGCCTTTATTCAACGCTACTGGCAAGCGTTGTTCAGAGGTGTTTTTTCGAGCAGCATTTGCGCTGGCAGAATTTGTTAATGGTAGAAGTGCACTGGTTAACGCGATGGTTTTTATGAATTGGCGCTTATCCATAAGTTGATCCTTGTGGTCAATGTTAAAAACGTTTATCCAGAAATAATAGCTGCTTGAACACGACATGGTAAAACATGCTGATACAAATAGATTCAATTTTTAATAGATGTGTAAAGTAGAATACCGGTGCGCATGTGCCTTTCATTTTCTGTGAAAAGGAAATAAAAATGAATAAAAAAATATCAACGATTTTTTTATTAGTCAGCCTTTTTTGTATAAGTTGCCAATCCACATTCACCGAACTTGGCAAAAAACCACCGGAAAAATATGTAGAAGTCATTCCGGATGATCCAAAAGCAAATGTCAGAGAGCAGTTGGATGCGGCTGGTGTGGATCACATTTGCAAAGAATTATACTTTGGTAACGGGTCTTCAAAAAATCGCAAAGCTTGTTTTGTAAAAGCGCCTCCTGCAAGTATGTATGAAAAGCTGGAGGTTAAAGTGAGTAATCTACCATCGGCCATTCTCCAGGATACTGGCCGTAATATTGTTCTTACCGGAGAATTGGCCATGATATGGATTACAGGTAGATTTTATATTCCATAATAACTTGTTAGTAATTTTCCGGTTTGACATTACCACAATCACTTGCCAGCCATGAACCTGATTGTTCTGTGTCGTAACGTTGTGATTGTCCGTTGTTATTGGTAATAAAGTAGGCTTTGCCTTTATATTGGGTGGGTGAAACAAATTCAATTTCACCTTCGCCGCTAGCGCTTTGTTGCCCGGTGCAGGTGTAAGTAGTTTTGAATTTTGTTTTGCTGGTTTGAGTGATTTCCGGTTTGCATTCACTGCCGGTTTCGGGCACATAACCTTTATCGATTTGCGCCTGGGTAACGCATTGTTTAACGATAGTGCCATCTTTACTGATTTGTACTTTATCGTTCTGCATGCTTACGCCTTGATCAGAAAATTTCATGCCTTGTTGTGCCATCATGTCTTCCATCATTTTGCGTTGTTCAGGTGGCAAGTTCGCCATTTGTTTTTTTACTTCTTCCATGGCTTGTTGCATTTGTTCTGTTTGTGCAGCGAGATCGTTGCCGCCAATTAATTTAATCCGGTGTTCCCATAAACCGGGTTTCATATCGACTTTTAATGTGTCAGCGTGAAGTGGAAGTGATGTGCTGATTGCCAGTAAACCCATGAATGATATTAAACGTGTGCTTTTGATCATGATATGTTCCTGTGAAATGAAACGCTCTGATTAGGACGCTTTGAAAATGCAGTGGTTCAGGATTGTATTTTCATTACAGGGCTTGAACGGAACGTGAACAACATCAGTCAAACGGATTCCGCTTGCCGCTCTTCACTCGGCGAATGCCCGATGATGCGTTTGAATGCGCGGCTGAATGCAGCCTCGGAATCGTAGCCAAGGCGATTGGCAGCCACGGCGATGCGCATGCCGTCCTGCGCAATCCAGTGCCGTGCTTGAAACATTTTCACCCGCGCCACATATTTGGCAGGCGATTCGCCGAGGGTGCGGGTGAATTTGTCGGTAAAACTTGAACGCGATGCGCCCATTACCGCAGCGAGGCTGGCGACAGTCCAATCCTGTTCCGGTTGGGTGTGGATGGCGGCCAGCACTTTACCGATTTGCGGGCAACGTACAGCGGCGATCCAGCCATCGGAATTGCTGCAGGCGCATTCAACCCAGGCGCGGATGATGCTCGCGGCCAATACGTCGGCAAGGCGCGCGAGTATGCCGCAGGCGCCGATGCGGGCGAGGGTGATTTCGCGCTCCATGGATTCCAGCAAAACCGGTACTGAGGGATCGCGCGTGGCGAGGTCGCCGGCGCGCATCATGTCGGGCATCATCGTGACCAGCGGATGAAGTGGATCGAGGTTGAAACGCATGGCTCCGCAAAACATCACATCCGGTTGGCTATCGCCTTCGGCCAGATCGCCATTCACCAAATAAATATTTTCTGTTACCGCGCGGCGGGCGAGGGTATCTATATCAATGGCGGGTACGTCGGGCGAACTTGCCAGTATGTGGAAGCTGCCACGCGGGAAAAGTACCGCATCGCCAGGGTTTAGCTGCACCCAATCCGTCGTTCGCGTACGAACCCAGCAACCGCCTTGGGCGACAAAATGAAAGCGCGCCATTTTTTGTGCCGGGAAGGCTACGGCCCATGGCGGGTTTAGCAAACAGCGGCCATATTCCACACCGTCAAGGCGCAGGCCGAGCAGGATTTCAGTCAAGGTATCGCGCATAGTTACCACTCATTCTGGACAAAAGGGCATGTCTTTTGGATTTTATATCATAGAAAAGCCAAAACACTAACCCTACACTGGGCCTACTTTTTGAATTTGTAGGACCAACCCATGAACGATACAACTTGCCCGGATAATCCCGCTTTACTTCAACCCCTCGCGCCTCCCGAAACCTCTGCGGCTAATTGGCCGGGGATTGTTAGCCTGTCCCTGGGCGTATTTGGTCTGGTAACCGCCGAGTTTTTGCCTGCCAGCTTATTAACGGCAATGGCTACTGATTTGGGAATTACCGCCGGTGCTGCCGGTCAGGCAGTTACTGCTACGGCATTGGTGGGAGCAATTGCTGCACCAACCATTCCGGTAATCACCCGCAACCTGGATCGCAAACTGGTGTTGCTGTTCCTGTCCCTCTTGCTGGTCATTTCCAATGTGCTCGCTGCTACGGCAGAAAATTTTACGGTGCTGCTGGTATCACGGGTTTTATTGGGCATCGCTCTCGGCGGTTTCTGGTCAATGTCGGCGGCACTGGCAATGCGCCTGGTGCCGGACAACTTATTTGCGCGGGCGATGTCGGTAATTCTGACCGGTGTTTCTATCGCAACGGTATGTGCTGCGCCATTGGGGGCCTATATTGGTGATTTGTGGGGATGGCGCAGTGCTTTTATTGTTGCCGGTGGTTTGAGTCTGGTAACGATCATTGCGCAATTTGTTGCGATCCCTTCATTGCCGCCCAAAGATAATCCAAATTTGCGCACGCTGTTTGAATTGCTTGGCCGCACCCATGTGCGCGTTGCATTGTTGGTAGTGCTCCTGGTTATTTCCGGGCATTTTGCCGGCTTCACGTATATTCGCCCATTGTTGGAAGACATTACCCATTTACCAGTGAGTGCAATTTCCGCAATTCTTTTGGGCTATGGTGTCGGTGGTTTCTTCGGTAATTTTGCCGGTGCGCTCATTGCAGAACGTAGCGAGCGTTTTGCAATTGCCAGCGGCGGTGCGTTAATCACACTCCTCGCGCTCACGTTAATTATCGGTGGTAGTAATGCGAGTGTGGCGGCATTTGCTATCGCGCTGTGGGGGTTTGCGTTTGGCGCATTTCCGATTGGTTTCCAAACCTGGATTGTGCGCGCCGCGCCGGATCAGGCAGAAGGTGCCGGTGGTTTGTTGGTCGCAGCATTTCAGATTGCCATTGCCAGCGGTGCAATTGGCGGTGGATTGTTGGTTGATTATATCGGTGCGTTAGGCGGCCCGGTGTTTGCGCTAGTCGCAATTAGTATTGGAGTCGCTATAGTGCTGATGTTTGGTCCGCGTACATCGCATTCACATTAACAGGCTGTTCAAGAGAATATTTTTGAAGAAGCTAAGGTAAATACGAAAAGGAAAATATTATGCAAACGAAAACTGTCAATCGCCAAATTCTTCTCGCTTCACATCCGCAAGGTTTACCGGTAGCAGAAAATTTTCGCCTGCAAGAAACACCTGTCCCGGCTCCTGCAGAAGGACAGGTCTTATTGCGCACGCTTTATCTTTCGCTCGACCCATATATGCGCAACTTAATGGATGAAGTTGGCCCCGTGTATGCACCGGCAGTGAAGTTGGGTGCACATATGGTTGGTGGCACAGTGAACCAGGTTGTTTCATCGCGCAATGAAAATTTCCAGGCCGGTGAGTTGGTATTGGGCAATTCCGGCTGGCAAGATTATTCCTTGTCCGATGGCAGCGACCTGAGAAAACTGGGCGATATGGCAGAACCTTCACTCGCTTTGGGTGGGTTGGGGATGCCCGGTTTTACCGCGTATATCGGCCTGCTTGATATTGGTCAACCAAAATCCGGAGAAACACTGGTCGTTGCAGCGGCGACCGGTGCAGTGGGCGCTGTGGTTGGGCAAATCGCAAAATTGAAAGGTCTGCGTGTAATTGGTGTTGCGAGTGGTGCGGATAAATGTCGCTACGCAATTGACGAATTGGGTTTCGATATTTGTATTGATCGTTATCATCCACAATTCGCCAGTGAATTGGCAAAAGCATGCCCGGATGGCATCGATATTTATTTTGAAAATGTGGGTGGTGAAGTATTTGACGCAGTATTGCCGTTACTAAATATTAATGCGCGTGTTCCCGTGTGTGGCTTAATTGCCCATTACAACGATAAATCATTACCTGCTGCACCTAATAAAGTGCCTTTGCTGATGGCAGCAATATTGCAAAAGCGTATTCATGTGGAAGGCTTTGTTATTCTCGATCACTACGCCACCCGTTATGACGGTTTCGCACAAGAGATGCAGGAATGGATTCGCGCGGGGAAAATAAAACTGCGCGAATATAAAGTCCAGGGTTTGGAAAATGCACCAGCGGCATTTGCCGGGTTGTTGGAAGGGAAAAATTTTGGCAAGTTGTTGGTGGAGGTTTCTGTTCCCGATTGATTTATAAATGCATCTATATAAGTGCAATCGTTGAAGTGAAGTGGTTTTGTTACGTTAGTGATGAAGTGATTTTTCCAGGATTTATTAAGTTTGCACTGATCATGCCAAACAGCGGCTTCGCAAAGCCGCTGACATGATTATCAAACACTCATCCGCTTTAAAGATTAAAATTTCCCACTCAATACAATACTTGCTGTGCGTGGCAATGCCGGGCTCCAGGTATTCCAGGTTTGGTTTTGATGGGTGTCATCTTCGAACAGGTTTTTTATAATCAGGCTTACATCAAATTCACCTTTGTTTTTACCAAGGCCAATGGAGAAATCGGTAGTGGTTGAACCATCGACCCAGCCGTAGCTGGAGAGGGCATTGTCAGAGTTGAATTTGCTGTTGTACGAGGTATTTATGCTGGTGTGGAATTCGTGATTGGTGAACACTGGTGCACGATAATCAATACCAACATTGAAGCTGTATTTGAACGCTCCCGGTAATGTTTCACCGGAAATATCGCGCGAAGGCTGCGCACCTTGATAACCGTTTTCTACCGGTTGTGCAGAGTTAGGGAAATCCACATAGTAGGCATCGTTGTAAGCACCGGAAAAACGAATTGTGGTGTTGGGAATACCGGAATAAATGCCATCAATTTCCAAACCTTGTGCGCGTACTTCAGGTACGTTACCGGTGTAGGAAAGGAAAGCAATTTCCGGTGCGCCACTGATGGTGTTTTGGTCGGTGGTATATTCATCGACCGCACGTACCGCTTGTTGATAGTCTTTGATATTGGTGAGGAAAATATCCGCGTTAAATACCAGTGTGTTATCCAGCAAAACAGTTTTTACACCGATTTCATAAGCGCTGGATTTCTCTGCATCGGTTAAATAGGAATAGCCATTCACTACTTGCGCAATACCCGCTTTTTCTCCGTATTGCCAGGATGCATACACAGTTAACTTATCGTTAAATTTGTAAGTGGGACTTACTACAAATGCCGGTTGTGTATCTTCAAAACTTTCAGCTTCTACTGTATTCCACAATGCCGCGGCTTGTGTTCTGCGAAGGGTTTTCGCATCGGCAACCAGGGCTTTCTGGGCGTTAGTTAAGCTGTTGTATGCAGCGCCCGGTGTGGTAATAGCAGCACCAAAATATTTATTGGCAAGTTTGTCAGCCACTGCTAATTGTTCGGTGTTGTTGTCATTAACAAACGTTAATACGCCTTGATTATTTTGCAGGCGTCCGAGGCTGCCTTTGGGAATAGTGGTAGTGTCATTTATTTTGAAGGCCGCATTGAGTGAATCAAACCCGCCCAGATTCACATTATTCACAACGTTCACTGCTGAAGGGTTAAGCAAGCTGCCTGCGCCATTGTCAGTAATCAGTGCGCTCGCAGAGGTGTTCCGATTTTCACGCGTGAAGCGCACGCCCGTCGTTAACGTTAATGGCTCGGATAAATGCCAGTTCGCTTGCGCAAAAATTGCAGCACTTTCATTTTCATATTTGTTGTCTTGTTCGCGATTCAGGCGACTGAGCGAATCGTGTAACAACGCGCGACCACTGCTGGTGGTATCAAGATTCGTATATTGCGCGCTACTCGCAAACCAGGCGCCCGCATCAGAACCCCAGCCTGCGCGAGTGGAATGATCTATGTCTGTTGCCAACCAAAACAAACCAGTTTGGTAATCGACAAAACCACCGGTTTTGGAGCTCAAACGAAGTTCCTGGCTGTATTGTTTATAGTCCACCAAACCGCCGCCATTTTTACTGATATCAAATGGGGTGCCTTCATCATTGCGTGCAGCAAAATAATAATCTTTATACGCGGTAATCGACGTGACTTCATAATTGGTTAATTGCCAATTTAATTCAGTCGATGCGCCATTAGTGCCGGTAACAATCGGATTATAGTTATCGGCATTAATACGATTCCTGGTGCTGTTCCCGAGCCAATCTTTTTCATAGCGATAATCACTTTGTTCAAGGAACCAGCGACGATTCAAACGCGTTTTTGCATCTGAATTCAATGGATTTACATTAGTGTCTTTGTTAGGGCCGCTGAGATTATTACCCGCATAGGTAGTGGGTGTCGGTTTATTAAAAGAGCGACCATTGGTTGCTTCACCCGCTTTGGGTTGCGCATCCAAACTGATGCGTGCGCTGAAATCTTCACTGGGTGTTAATAAAAATTGTACGCGTGCAGACAAGCGATCCTTATTCGCGTAGGTCTGATCCTGATTGTAGGTATTTACCAAATCACCAGTGGCTTTTTGCGCAGTAAACACGCCACGCCACGCGAGTAAATCATCAATGACTGCACCACCTAAAACGGCAGAGCCGAATAAATCGTGATAATCACCGTAACTGACTGTTGCATAGGCTTCCCTGGTGAAAGTAGGGCGGCGTGTGGTGATATTAATGACACCGAGACTGGTATTTTTTCCCAGTAATGTTCCTTGCGGCCCGCGCGTAACTTCTACGGCGGCGATATCTGTAAAGTTCACACTGGATGAGAGCGGGTTATAGGCGTAGTTAACACCGTCCACAATAATTCCTACACTGGGATCTTGTGCATCGGTTTGTGCTTGTTTACCAATACCGCGGACCGACAAACTGAATTGACGCGGGTTACCCGGATTCCATATCACGTTGCCAACACGCTTACTAAAAGAAGCTACATCCAGTGCTTGCAAACGCTCCAGTTCCTGGCCGGTTACAACGGAAATAGAAAGTGGAACGTCCTGTAATTTTTCAATCCGGTTGCGTGAGCGCACAGTAACTGCTTGCAATACGACAGGTTTGTCTGCCTTTTTTGTGGCTGTATTGTTGTCGGTAGATGTTTGTGCAAGTTGGAATAGTTGAGGAGCTTTATCAGCTGCTGTGGTTTGTTCATTCTGGCTGGACTGTGCAAGAACAGGCAGGGCAGTATACGCGAGGCTGGCAATGACCAGCCATTGGCTAGTTACTATTGATGAACGTCGATTTCTGGTTGAATGATTTTTGCGGTAAACAGGATTCATGGAAAATTCCTACAAAGCGGACAATGAATTTATCGAAACCAATAAATGAATTTTTAAAATAGTTCCAATGGACACATTGCCGCTATCGCAAGTACCAGGCCATAAATCAACTTTATCTGTCTAAATGCACACAAAAAAATTATGCGACAAGCGCTGTTGATAATTAAAAAATAACTGCTCGATTTAACCTTGTTGTCCGGATAAAGATGTTCTTCTGGTAGCAGGGGATGCGTAAAATAAAACGCTATTGTTTTATTGGTTACAGTGGTTTTTAAATAAAGGCACGCCGCTGTTTTAATATCAATTTATGCAGGAATGGCATCTGCGGGCTTACAGATGTGGTTAATGTTATTTTGTAAGCACCCTATAAATGATGGTTGTTGGAAACAATTCATCGCTGGTGTTAATTGCACTATTAACAAATGAAAGCGTGCAAATAGTATCGGAGATAATCGGGGATAAAACTTTGAAAATGGAATCAGGATTCAGGTGCAACATCCTTGTTGCGAGAAAATCATGGCGTGTTTTGTTTAATAGTCAGCGCCATGCGATCACTTTCTGGTGCTAATCACACCATGGCGATCGGCCTGGCTTTTTCCGTCTACTACATGGGTGCTGGATTTTTCGCTCAGCGCGAGCATGGTGCCATTCCATTCATCCCAACGGGATTTCAATTGATTGAATACGTCGGGATTGGTTTCGGCGTAGTTCGCGCGCTCGCGCACATCTTCTTTAAGATTGAACAAAAATTCATTGTTAGCAATTTTTAGATATTTCCAATCACCGGAGCGAATAGCGCGCTGACTATTACCTTTGTAACGCCAGAATAGGGTGCGCGTTTTTTCCGGTGTGCTACCCAATAAGATTGGCAACAGGTTTTCGCCATCGCTGGGATACGCTGGGTCCGGTGAGCTACCGGCGGCGGCTAGCAGAGTGGGAACCCAATCCATACTGATAGCCACTTGCTCTGATACTTGCCCACCTTTAATCGCGGCTGGCCAGCGGATAATACCGGGCACACGAATTCCACCTTCCAGCAATTCTGTTTTTTGACCAGTGAAGGGCCAGGTGTCCGAGAATCGTTCACCGCCATTGTCACTGGTAAATATCACGATGGTATTTTTGCCGAGCTTTTGTTGATCCAGTGTTTTTAACACGCGGCCAATGGCTGTATCCAGCGCGACGACCATTTTGCCGTAAGTTTCCAGGCTGCCGCCTTCGTAATGGAATAAGCTTTTTATTTGCTGTGCTACGGCTTCGTCTTCTGGTCCTTCCCATGGCCAGTGTGGAGCAGTGAAGTGCAGCGATAAAAAAAACGGATCTTTTTTATCGTGTGCTTTGATGTAATCCACCGCGCGGTCAGCAATTAAATCAGTGTAGTAACCGACTTTTTCAACGGGTACTTCGCCTTCATACAAACTTTCTTTTGCATCAGGGCCGACATTACTTTTATGCGTGAAGTAATCCAGCGCACCGCCATAATTTCCGAAAAAAGTATCGTATCCGCTTTTTAATGGACCAAATGTCGGCAGCGAACCCAAATGCCATTTGCCAAATAATGCGGTTTTATAATTCTGCTTTTTCAGTAGTGAAGGCAGAGTAGGGTGCTCAGGCGGTAAGCCAATATTATTGGCAGAACTGGAAAGCGGTTCTTCCAATCCACCCGGTAAACGATATTGATAGCGACCGGTAATTAAACCGAAACGCGTAGCAGAGCAAACGGCGGAGTTCGCATAATGTTGTGTAAACCGCAAACCCTCTTGCGCGAGTTTATCCAACACTGGTGTTTTAAATGCGCGTTGACCGTACACACTTAAATCGGCATAACCCAAATCATCGGCAAGGATAAAAATAATGTTCGGTTTTTCCGTGGGCTTGGCGTGAAGCAAACGTGATCCAAATAATCCGCCGGCAGCCAGGGTTGCTGCAGATACTTTTGATGCGCGGGACATAAAGCGACGGCGATGTTTATTGATTGAAGTCATAGCTAATCATTCATCTCGTGAGTTGGACGTAGTTGCTAGCAGCAACTATATGCAGGCAAGTAATCGGTAAAAATCTGCCAATGCACCGCACTGGCAGAATAAAAAACATCCGTTGTTTATTGAGAGTCCAGGGTAAAACCAGGGCAATAAAAAGTGGAAAACGTTTGAAAGTTATATTGTTTGCTATGGCGTTGTTGACCAATCCAATACAAAAAGGGTTAAAAAAATAGTTAACAATCTACTTCAAATTATTAACGCGGAATTGTGTAACATCTGGTGCTTTTACCGGTTTTTCCGAGCGCGGTGTACCTTCCGGTACCCAGTTATAAGGAACCGGTTGTGCGCGGTAAACGGTGTTGCTCGCAAAGGGTTGCGGATCTTCCGCGCGCGGCGTACTGAAGTAGGGGCTAATGTATTCCCACACAATTTCACCTTTCGCAGTAATCTGGAATAAGCGACCATTCATGCCTTCATCCACCAATGTGTTGCCATTGGGTAAACGGCGCGCACTGCTGATGTAAGAACTGTAAAAGCTGTAACCCGGTTTACCTGAATCTGCGCCCGTGTATTGCCACACAATTTCTTTTTTAACGGGGTCAATTTCCAATACGCGCGAACGTGGTTGGGTACCGATATTTACCGGTGGATAACCCGCCGCACCCTGATTATCAAATACCAGTAAATTACCTTCGCCGGGTAAACCTTTGGCGATGATGTGCGCATCGTGTTGACCGGAAATTTGATCAACCGGGCGCGGCACTTTGAATTGTCCAATTGATGGTGGGTAATCCGGTCCGATACGCCATACAATTTTTCCGGATTTTTTATCGATGATGCCGATAATATTTGCTTCGCGCGCGTCGAATAATAAATTGTCCGGATGAAAACGTTGATCGCCAGCGTCATACCATTTGTTTGGGCCAACGACTGATAAATTATTGAAGTGCAAATAATCAAACGGAATGGTTTTATCGTTGCGCGTTAATGTTTCGCGCAAAATCTTTAGCGACGCTTCGCTAAAGCCCAATTCATCCAAATGTTCAAAGGCGGCCCATTTCCACACCACTTCGCCCTTGGGATTAACTTCGTACACACCATCTTCCAGTAATTTTTCGGCTTTCCAGCCGGTTACCGGAATAACGTAATTCACCAAAATAATAGTGTTGCCGTTAGGCAGCCGATGCCAATCGTGATGCTGGCGAATGCTGGTACCGTAACCGCTGGCATCGGTGGCTGTGCCTTGGGTAGCGTAGGCATCCTGCGCACTGGCACCGCCCCATTGCCATACTACTTTACCGTTCCAATCCACTTCGCCAATCGATTGTGCTGTTGCGTTGGCGCGGCCACCGGTTTCCCCGGAAAGTTGTACCAATACATGACCGCGTTTGCCGTTATTTAATGCAGGGTCAATCAACACCGGTGGAAATGCGTTGTAATTCCATTCGTGGACGACATTGCCATTTAAATCAATCAAATGGGTTTTTTTATCCTGGCCAGCGAATAACACGTAAGAGTTATAGGCTTTGGCGGGATCATAAATTGTTGTGCCGGTGGGGTAGATACTGGGAATCGCTTGCACCAGATTTGAGCCCAAAAGCATTGCACCCAAAAAAGATGTTTTCAGAAAGAGTGCACTCAATAAATTTTTCGATAGGGATTTTTTTTGAATTGATGAAATCATAATTTGCTCCTTAAAAATCTTCGTCGCTGAATTAACCGCGACGAAGAAATCTCTCATTAAATGCAAACCACATGTGACCGCTGTAATTTGGCAGCGATCATTTCCCGGGTTAAAAACGGCCGCTAAAGGTCACACCAATCCAGCGCGGGTTGGCCGGTGTGTAACTGTTCCATGTACGAGTGCTTGGAGTGTCGTCATCAAACAGGTTTTTCACGATCAGGTTTACGTCAAAGGTTTGGTTGACGTTGCCCAATCCCACCGAGAAATCCACCACTGTGCGACCTTCAATCCAACCGTAGGATGACAATGAGTTATCTGAATTGAATTTGCTGTTGTATTGCGCGTTTAAACTGGTATGGAATTCTTTGCCATCCCACACGGGGTAACGGTAATCAACACCCACGTTGAATGAATATTTTGATGCACCTGGTAACGTTTCACCGCTTACATCCTGATACTGCGGCGCTTTTGTATAACCATTTTCCGATGGCTGGGGGGAATTGGTGAACTCAATATATTCTGCATCAGTAATTGCACCGGCAACACGAATGGTGGTGTTGGGAATGCCCGAATAAATGCTATCGATTTCCACGCCCCGTGCGCGCACTTCAGGAATGTTGGCGGTAGCGTTGGTGTAAGAGTCGTTCGCTGTTGGATCGGACTGGCGATTGAGGTTGGTAGTGTATTCGTCGTAAACACGGCTGGTTTGCTGGTAATCGTCAATGTTCATTTCAAACAATGCCAGGTTAAATACCAATGTGTTATCCAACAAAAGCGATTTCACACCCACTTCAAATGCATCGATTTTTTCTTCCTTCACCAGATTGGAAACACCATTGGTCGCTTGGGCAATACCGGCTTTTTCACCGTGTTGCCACGAAAAGTAACCCGTGAGGTTATCGTTGAATTTGTACGTAGGGCTGATAACAAATGAGGGCAGGGTTTTTTCATAAGGCTCGACTTCAACCTCGTTAAACACCACGCCGATTTGCGATTGACGCAATGCTTTGGCCGCACCTACTTGCGCTTTTTGCGCTGCGGTCAAACTGTTATAGGCATCGCCGGGTGCAGTACCCGCTGCTTTACCAAAATATTCGGCGGCGAGTTGGTCGGCAAGTTGTAATTGTGCAGTTGTGTTATCAACTATCAGCGTTTTGGTTTTGTCCGGATTGGTAATCAAGCGTCCGAGTGTTCCGGCTGGAATAGTAACGGCATCTTCCGCCTCACTGAGTTTGGTGGCGGTATTTACAGAGTGGAATCCACCGAGATTCACATCGCCAACATTAGCCGGGTTTAATTCAGCACCAAAGCCATGGTCTTTGATATAGGTTGCCGTGCGGTTTTCGCGTTCCTCGCGCGTAAAACGCAAACCGGTAGTCAGCACAAATTTTTCAGTAAAATTCCAGTTGGCTTGCGCAAACAATGCGGTACTTTCGTTATTGATATCCTGGAAGCCAGCAGGGCTGTTCCAGGCCATATCCAGACCGGAGAGCGAATTGATTAATAAATAACGACCTGCGGAATCTTTATCGAGAGCTGTGTACTGCGTAGCACTGGCAAACCAGGCGCCCGCATCGTTACCCCAAACGCGTTGGTATTCAGCTACGTTGTTGACATCCAGATAGAAGAGGCCCGTTTGATAATCGACAAATCCGCCTTGTTGTGAACTCAGCCGAATTTCCTGGCTGACTTGTTTGTAATCGTTAAAGAAACCGCCGGAGTTGCGTTGGATATCGAAGGGCGTACCTTCATCGTTCACGGCGTTAAAGTGGTAATCCTTGTAGGCAGTAATGGACGTGACGGTGTGAGAATCCAGTGTCCAATTTAATTCAGCGGTAGCGCCATTACTGCCGGTGATTAATGGACGGCGGCCATCGGTGTTGTATTCGTTGTCGCCACCACCGTAAAGATAAGATCCGTCATAAGTGTAATTCGGGCTTTGCGTGAACCAGCGGCGGATTAAACGTTTGCCAGCATCAGAATTATTTGGATTGGTTTCACCATTTGAATATTTGGTTGGTGTCGGTGTATAGATTGTGCGGCCATTGGTGCGTTCACCTGCGCGCGGTTGGATATCAACTGCGAGACGTGCATTGAAATTTTCGGATGGTGTTAATAAAAATTGTACGCGACCGGAAACGCGCTCTTTGTTGGAAATACTTTCATCGCTGTTGTAAGCGTTTTTAATATCGCCCTGGCCTTTACTTACGCTCAGTGTGCCGCGCCATGCCAATAAATCATCAATAACTGCACCGCCGCCAGCAAAGCGACCTTGTACGGTATCCCATTCGCCAAAAGTCAATGCGTAGGAAAAATCCGAATCAAATGACGGGCGTTTGGTCGTCACATTGATTGCGCCGATGCTGCTGTTTTTACCCAGCAAAGTACCTTGCGGACCGCGGGCAACTTCTACGGTTTCTATATCGGTAAAATCAAAACTGGAAGATAACGCGTTATAAGCGTAGTTAACGCCATCCACAATCAGGCCAACTGCCGGGTCTTGTGCTTCAGTTTGTCCTTGTTTACCGATACCGCGAATGGAAAGGCTACTGGTGCGTTGGTTGCCCTGGTTCCAGGAAATATTCGCCAAACGTTGGGTGAGGGCCGCAATATCAGTTGCATTCAAACGCTCCAGTTCTTTGCCCTGTACAACCGATACGGAGAGCGGAACATCCTGCAATTTCTCAATACGGTTACGGCTGCGAACTACAACGGTTTGCAGTACCAGCGGCCGGTTTCTATCCGCAAGCGCAAGGGTTGCACTATTTTCAACAGCATCATGTTCAACAGTTGAGTTTTCAGCAACCAATTCTTCGGTGACGGGTGCTGTTTGCGCAACAGACACTGATGAAAGTGCAACAGAAGCAATAAAAAGTGCCAAAGGTTTAAAGGAAAATGGTTTTTGGTGTGCTGCAAAAAGAACATTTTTTTCTGGTGCAGATTTTTTCGTACGGAAAGACATGCAATAACTCCTGAGCAATAAATTCATGTGTCAGGAGGAGTTGGGCAATTAATATGCCAGTGGGAATTTAAAAGTTGGCAGATGTTTTTTATCAAGCAGGTAAAATCCTTTTAATACAACAGCTTGGTTATTTTTATTTTTTTAACATCAAATGAATTGTTGGATTCTTTACAGCGATTTCCTACTAAACATATTGTGTTGAAAAATCATCATCATCCATGTCGATTTCTGTAATTTTTTTCAATCAGCCGTGATGGCTGTTGGCTGCATAGCAGTAGCGCAAAAAATTGTTTTTATCCCACCATATTATTCGTTACGCGAATCCTTTTTTAAAACATCTAAATGTATTTATAAAAATATTTTTTCTTTTTCAATCAAAAAGATAGCCATTCAATGCGCGCATTTCTAAAAATTTTTACAAGTCTGGCTCACTAGTTGCTATTACCGGCATGAGATTGAAAAAGCTGTTGCTAAATCAATGGCTGTAGAACCGATAGCGCTAACGTTATAGCGATTATCAATAGCCAAGCGTTAAAACCGGTGGTGTTCACCCAGGCAACCATCATATGTGTAGGAGCGAGTTAATGAACAAGAAGAAATTATACCTGGCGGTTGTGCTGGGTTTATCGGCATCGGTATTTGGCTTGGGACAGGCCTATGCTGCTGATGCGAAGGATGAAGCTGCAAAAAAACCGGCTGCTGAGAAGGTAAAGCCAATTACCAGTACTGCATCCCGGGATTGGGCATACGAACCTGTTAACAACAATGTGGCTATACCCGATGCAGGTCATAGCAAATGGGTTCGCTCGCCAATTGATAATTTCATTCTGGCGCGTTTGAATGAATACAATTTAAAGCCAGCTCCCGAGGCAGATCGCGCTACTTATATTCGCCGCGTTACTATCGACCTGGTAGGTTTGTTGCCAACCCCTGCTGAAGTAGAAGCGTTTGAAAAAGATAAATCCCCGGATGCGTATGAAAAACTGGTAGATCGTTTGCTGGCTTCACCACACTTTGGTGAGCGCCAGGCGCGTCGCTGGTTGGATTTGGCTCGCTACGCAGACAGTGCCGGTTTCCAAAACGATCAAACTCGTCCGAACAATTGGCGTTATCGCGATTATGTAATCAAAGCCTTTAATGACAACAAACCATTCGATACTTTTATTCGCGAACAAATCGCCGGTGATGAGTTGTGGCCAGATAGCCAGGAAGCAAAAATCGCAACGGGTTTGTTGGCTGGTTATCCTGATAACTTTAACTCACGCGATTTGGTACAACGTCACTATCAAATTTCTACTGACATGACCGATTTGGTGGGCGAGACATTCCTTGCTTCTACTATTGGCTGTGCAAGATGCCACAACCATAAAATCGATAAGATTAGCCAGAAGGAATATTTCCAGCTACAGGCATTTTTTGCCAATACGTTCAATAACGAACGTGTGGAGTTAGCGAAAGGCACTGAGACCCAATGGGATATCGATTTTACTACCGCGCAAGCTACCTATCAGGCAGCGATAAAACCTATTACTGATCGCCAAAAAGCAATTCTGGATAACGTGCGTGTTGCCGGTCGTAAATATCACAATGAACGTTATTTAACTGACAGTCGCGATGCGATTTTCAAGCCGAAAGAACAATGGAACGCATTGGACAAATGGGTAAATGCCCGTTTGAATGCGGTAGCGTCCGAGCGCGATATTGCTGCTTATTTGCGTGAGACAACGTCGAATAAAGATCATCCTCTTTATGTGGCTGCTAATGTTGAATTGTGGAACGAGTACGAGCGCTTAAACGAAGAACTGAAAAAGTTTGATCATTTGCGTCCACGCCGCGGTTCAAAAAATTACACAGCCTTAACCGAGTTGGGCACTGTTGCACCGGAAACTCATGTGCGTTTCAACGGTATTCATGAGCGTCCACTGGAAGCGGTTGAACCCGGGTTACCAAAACTCTGGGCGGCAAATTACGACCTGAAAATTACACCAACTGCAACCTCAACTGGCCGTCGTACTGCATTGGCTAACTGGATTGCGGACCCGCAAAATCCATTGACTTCACGCGTATATGTGAACCGTGTATGGGCGCAATTGTTTAATAAAGGAATCGCAGGAATTGTGGAAGATTTTGGCCGCGCTGGCGATAAACCAACGCATCCGGAACTGCTGGATTATCTCGCCAGCAATTTCACTAAAAACGGTTGGAACGTAAAGCAATTGCAACGCGACATCGTGTTATCTGCTGTGTATCGCCAATCATCTGATGAACGTTCCGATGCGTTGAAAGTAGATCCAAACAACAAACTGCTTGCCGCTTATCCACGCAAGCGTTTGGAGGCAGAAGAATTACGCGATTCATTACTCTACGCATCCGGTGAGTTGGATGAAACTATTGGTGGACCAGCAGTATTCCCGAAAGTCCCTGCCAGTTTGGTTGCGGGTAATACATTGAACAACGGCCAGGGCGGTGCACTGTGGGAAGAGGCGAAAGATCCCAACGATCACAAACGTCGCAGTATTTATACCTTTGTTCGTCGCAGCTTGCCGTATCCATTAACTGCATCGTTCGATCCGGCTGATCCATCCAAACCGCATCACAAACGCGATGTAACGACTACACCATTGCAAGCATTGACCCTGTTTAACAGTGATGTCGTGTTCGGTTGGTCGCAGGCATTGGCAGGCCGTGTAATTTCAGAAGCGGGTTCTAACGAAAGTGCGCAAATCGATAAGCTGTACGAAATTCTGTTCTCACGCAAACCGACCAGCAAAGAAAAATCAGCGCTGAAAGGTTTCCTGAAAGAACAACAGAAATTAGTAGAAGCGAAAACCTGGACTGACAAGTTTGAAGTGGCTGTACCAACCGGTTTGAAGGACACTAAAAATCTGGACCCATTTAAAGCGGCTGCCTTCGTGGATCTGGTACACGCTGTCGCTAATTCCAATGACTTTGCGTATCGCTTTTGATACGCAATTTCCGGGTAGGCACTGAGAAGAATTTAACGTTATTTGAATTTTACTTCTAACTAATTAAACAAAGAGATTACTGCAATGGATAATAAATCACGTCGCGATTTTTTAAAGAACACTGGCCTGGGAGTGGGTGGTGCTGCTCTGGCAGGCGCAATTCCAGGTCTAAGTGTTAATGCAGCAGTGGCTGCTGACCTGGTAGATCCTGCTGATCCTTTAGCACCAAAAGCCCCACACATCCCGGCGAAAATTAAATCGGTAATCTGGTTACACCAGAACGGCGCCCCCAGCACCCTGGACTTGTACGATTACAAACCGGAGTTGGTAAAAAATGCTGGCAAACCGGTACCGGATTCGTTCCTGAAAGGAATTAAAACCAGCACGCAAGGTGGTGTGAATGGTTTGTTTGTTTCCAAAGAAAGAACCTGGAAACAATACGGTGAGAGCGGTGCATGGTTTTCTAACCTATTACCGAATCTGGCCAACCACGCGGATAAATTAACATTCATCAAATCAAGTGTAACTATCGGTGCAACACACGATATTTCCATTTTGAAATTAAATACCGGTGACTTGAACCCGGGTCGCCCATCATTGGGTGCATGGGTTTCCTACGCATTAGGTACTGCTAACCCTGACTTGCCACCTTACGTGGTGTTGTACAACGGCGCTTCCGAACCGCGCGCGGGTTCAGTGAACTGGCATTCGGGTTTCTTGCCGGCGGTTTATCAAGGCACTGCATTCCGTCCAGGTGCATCACCCATTTATTATCTGGATCGCCCGGAATTGCGTTCTGCGTTGCAACAACGTAACTCGCTTGATCTGTTGAACAAACTTAATCAAATCGGTGCAAGTGATCGTCCATTGGACACTGAATTAAAAGCGCGTTTACGTTCGTATGAATTGGCAGATCGTATGCAAGTTGCCGCACCGGAAGCGGTGGACCTCACTAAAGAAAGTGATGCAACGAAAGAACTGTACGGTATCAATGACCCGATAACCGGCAGCTACGGCACTACGTTGTTGCGTGCACGTCGTTTGGTAGAACGCGGTGTACGTTTTATTCAGGTGGTGAGTGGCGCTCCGGATGGTGAAACTGAAATTACCAGTTGGGACGCGCATGATGACCTGGATAAAAACCATGGTTTGATGGCGAAAATGGTGGATAAACCAATCGCCGGTTTGCTGGAGGATTTGAAATCGCTTGGCCTGTTGGAAACAACGTTGGTGGTGTGGACTTCAGAATTCTCGCGCACTCCATGGGGTGAGAGCGGTACCGGTCGCGACCACAATCCTTGGGGTTACACCCAATGGCTGGCGGGTGGTGGCTTGAAGGCTGGCTTCACGTACGGTGCTACTGATGAGTTGGGTGTGCAAGTTGCGGATAAAGATACTGCAGTGGATACCTATGACTTGCATGCAACTGTATTACAACTATTAGGTTTGAACCATTTGAAAACTACCTTTATCAACAATGGCCGTTCAGAGCGCCCAACAGTGGTATTTGGTAAGGTTATTAAAGAGATTCTGGCTTAATTGGTTTGGAAAATTATCAGGATTATTTTTATTTTAGGGTGATTTAGGGGCAGCATTGCTGCCTCATTTTTTATCTGTTGCTTTTTATATTTCGATGTTGTTAATTTTTTTATTTTCTTATTACTGTTTTTAAAATTTATAATTAATTTGATATTTCCATTTTGTAAAAACGCTTGTTATTTTTCTGTCTCTTTTGTTGATATTTAATTGCTGGGAATTTATGCGTAACTTCGTTGTGGCTCTACGTTTTACTGTGTTGTTTTTCGGTATTAATCTCTTATCTATTTCAGCGCCGTTTGCAGAAGAGGTTGAAATGGACATGGATTTAATGCAAACCATTGAAAGCACTAATGACAATCTTTCATCTAATATTTCGCTGGAAAATGCAGAATCGGCGAAAGCGGATGCGCAAACACTCAATGAGCTTTTTGCTGTGGTCGAGGAGCATTATAAAAAAGAAGTGGCAGCAGGTAATGATGTTGCCGAGGCGTTGGACTTGACCAAAAAAAGCATCAAGTTTTCCAGCGAGATTATTACCTTCCTGGATCAAAAAGACTTTGAGAGTGCCGCCAATACTGCAACAGATTTAGCGCGTACCTGCAAAACCTGCCATAACTTTTATAAAGAAGATTAAGGCATGGCGACATTCATACTCCGGAGCCCATTGCAGTTGGCTCCGGCCTTATGGCGAAGGGTGACGCTGTTTTACGTATCTCTGTTATACCTGGCTTTGTTATGTCAGCCGTTGATTGCAGAAGAATTTAGCGGTAATGCCGCTGAAGGAAAATTAAAAGCTGCCGATGAACGTTGCGCCGAGTGCCATGGCCTGGACGGAAATATTCATGCGTTTAATGAATCTACCAAAATCCCCAAACTGGCGGGACAAAGTCCGGATTACTTATTAAAGCAATTCCAGGATTTTCGCAGCGGTGAGCGCAAGAACGATTTTATGGCGATCATGGCGCGGAACCTGGATGACGCGGATGTGGTCGATATCCTTGCCTGGTATGCCAGCCAACCGGTAATGACTGGCAGCCATGAAAGTAGCGCACAGGGAGAAAAATTGTTCCTGGAAGGTGATATAAAGCGCGGTATAGTGGCCTGCGCCAGTTGCCATGGACGCGATGGTAAAGGGACTCGTGAACCGGTTAAGGGCTATCCGGATTTGCTCCCGGAGCTGGTTCCGGTTGTTGGAGGGCAGGATTGGCATTATCTGGATCAACAACTGCGCGATTGGCGCGCAGGTGAGAGAACCAATAGCCAGGATGGGGTGATGAATAACGTGACCAAAAATTTAACCGATGCAGAAATCAATGCGCTGAATGATTTTATCTCTGCATTAAAATAAACGGAAATTTTCACCAAACCTTTTTAGTAAATCTTTATGAAGGAAAAAGTTATGAAATTTTCAATTGGTAAATCAATAGTTGCTGGCGTGCTTGCCAGTGGCTTGGTGTTACCCGCCATGGCTGCATTGGAAGCAGGAAAAACTGCTCCGGAATTTGCGCTCAAGGCATCGTTGGCAGGTAAGGCGTTTGATTTTTCACTCAAGGAAAAATTAAAGTCAGGTCCGGTTGTTGTATATTTTTATCCATCTGCTTATACCAATGGTTGTAATCTGCAAGCGCATACTTTTTCAGTAAACAGTGATAAGTTCGCTAAAGCGGGTGCAACAGTCATTGGCGTTTCCCTGGATAGCATTGAGCGTCTCAACGATTTTTCTTCTGATCCGGAATACTGTGCAGGTAAAGTGGCTGTGGCTTCTGATCCGGAAGGTAAAGTGGCTAAATCTTTTGAATTAAACGTGCGCGACGCGGCGCCAGGTAAAACCGATAGCCGCGGTAAATCAATTGACCACGGTTTTGCCGAGCGTACAACGTTTATTATTACTGAAGATGGAAAAATATCATCAACAATCAGTGGTGTTTCACCAACTGATAATGTTAAGCAAGCATTAGCGGCTGTGGAAAAATTAGCAGCGAAATAAAGATTGATTATCAGGAATACCGGAAGTCGCAATAGGCGCCTTCCGGTATTTTTTTACTTGAAAGAAATATCCACACCATTAAGCTGTTGCACAATTTCATTGTGCAACGTCACGCCTTCTTTTAATTGCTGATCACGTGTTTGCCAACCGCGTTCGCCGGGATAAGAAAAAGGTGCCGCATCGGTTTTCAAATAATGGATAAATCCGGATACGTGTTGCTGGAATTCAGCAGGATCAATAAATGCCGCCGGGTTTAGCGCAATAAAAATTTTACTTGCTTGCGGGTCTAAACCACTGGGATCGTTGCTAAAGATTTGTTGGGTAAAAGCAGCTCCTGCTAAAGCAGCGGTCAGTAATTCAAACATCACCGCGAGTCCTGCACCTTTGTGTTCACCCATCGGCAATACTGCACCGCTTAAAATTGCTTTGGCATCACTGGTTGGATTGCCGCCAGCATCTATGCCCCAATTTCCCGGCAAGTTTTTACCTTCGCGCAACCAGGTTCCTACTTTTCCTACAGCGGCCTGGCTCATCGCCATATCCAGCACAATGGGTTCTGCCGGATTTGCGCCGGGAATTCCTATGGCGAGGGGATTGTTACCGATTACTGCTTTTTTTGCGCCGCCAATTGCCATGGTGGGAATGGCATTGGTTGTACAAATTCCAATAAAGCCGGCTTGCGCGGCGCGATTGGCGTACGCGTGAGCGCGGCCCCAGTGAGTGGTATTTTTTGCAAGGCAAACACCCACGCCAAATTCTTGCGCAAGAGTTGTTGCGTGTTGCATCGCTTTTTGTGAGGCATATCGACCGGGACCATTATTGCAATCCAGTACGGCGATAGCGCCGAATTGGCGCACGTTGGCGAATTGTGGATTTTTGGTAACACGACCCTCATCAATTGCTTTTAATAGCGGTGGCAGCATGCGCACACCATGGGACGGAACGCCAAGCAAATCCGCTTCCGACATTATTTCTGCTTCGATCAATGCCTGGTCTTGCGCTATACCGGCAAGTATCAGGCGATCATAAATTTTTTTTACTAATACATCGTGGGGAACAACAGTGGTATCGCTCATTCATTAAACCTGTGAAATGTGTAGAAAGAAAACGGGTTAATCCGGCTCGTCGAATAGGTGAAATTATCCCGGGAAAGAAAGGGTAATCATGCTTGATTGATTGAATCTGGGGCAAGAGTAAATTGGCAGAAAAGTGGGGCGCATTAACTTGATGAATTGATGCTGTCTGATGTTGGCGTGGCATTACAATTATCCAATGTTACGGAAAAATGAATTGGCATCAAATTATTCACGGTCAGTGTTAATTTAGTGATTTTGTTTGCAAGAATGGTTTGTTCTTCATTGATGAAGAGGTTGTCTCGTATAGACTCAAGGAAATCAAACGAAGGAGCGCATTTTATGAGGTTCTATACATACGTTAAGAACATCACATGTCTATTTTTTAGTATTTCTTTAACTGCCTGTGGCGGTGGAGGCGGAGGCGGTAAAGACGAGATTGGCGCTAATCCACTTCCACCTGCATCCAGTTCACTGGTCGCTACTGAAAGCTCTCACTCAAGCAATAGCAGTTCCCAGCCAATATCAAGTAGCTCTTACCCAGCATCAAGCAGTTCTCGATCATCTATTAACAATTCGGCGGCGATGCTGGAAGGGCATATCTGGCATTCATTTAACGATCTGGATAATCCGGAAGGTACCTTTGTTATGAATCCAAATACCGGGGTTTCCCTATCCGTTCAAGCCGAAAAATGGGGCATTCCCTGGCCTGATGGAACTGCTTTTATCAACAAGGAATATGAGCCGGATGATGCACCTGAAGATACAACACGCATAACGGTATACAGGTCGAATGATAAAGCGATACTGAATGATCAATTGATTGAAGGCTATGTTGGTTACATTGCACCGTCACCGACTCACAAGGACAGAATCCTCGCGCATTGGGGAGAGACAATTTTCAGTCCGCGAATTCTTATCGTGTGGGACCTCAGTACTCAGAAAGTATTGTTCGGCATCGAGCCGGGTGAATCATTTGATGCCTTGTCATGGATGCCGGATGGCACGCTGCTTCACGTGCAAGCATCAGGGGCCATTAGTAAAGTTGTTATCGGTGGCGATGAACAACTGCTGGGAACGGTTAACTGGCCGGAATCGCGCGTACCACAAGCTGTCTATGTAAGCCCTGACGGCACCAGGGCCCTTGTTCAACTGGCGGAATTACGGGATACCGGGACTGTTGCGTGGGTTGATTTATGGATGATGAACATTGATGGGACAGAGATGAGACGATTCACGAATAACGGTTTGATCGCCGATGCTTACTGGTCACCCGATAGCCGCAATGTGGCTTTCGTTAAGGACACCGGAATTTCGTGCAGCGATTCGACTTGTATGGGAAGTTGCACTGTCTGGCTCGCACCTGCCACAGCGACTGAAGTCGTTGCAGTGCAAGCCTCTGGAGACGCTAAACAATTTCCATTACAACGACCTAACGGTTCGATGACTACATTGCGTTGTCCGGTGATGGCCTGGACGCTGTAATGAAGTGCAGTTATCACTGAGCGAGGATTAATAGTAATTGATGCTGCACATTTGAAATTGGAAAAATCAAGTGTGCAGGTTTTCCATCAACAATTAATTTACCAATAGTTAGAATTTCCCGGTAAATACAACTCCTATCCAACGTGGATAAGGCCAGGGAGCATAACTGTTCCAGCCGCGTTCATGGGTGCGGTCATCAAACGCATTTTTAACAATTAAACTCACATCAAGATTTCCATCAATTGAACCAAAACCAATTGATGCATCGGTGCGACTGTAACCCGGTGTGTAAGAGTAGGACGATAAATCGTCAGTATTTAAATAATCGCTGGTGTACGCCGTATTAAAGCTCGCATGAAATTCTGCTGCGCTTAATATTGGCTGGCGATATTCCACACCCAGGTTTACTGTCCACTTCGCTGCACCGGGCAAGTTCTTACCGGTTTGATCTACAAATGGATCATCCAGGTAATTCAACTCGGGCGGTTTGGGTGAGTTTTTAAAATCGGTGTAATACGCATCGTTAAATGCACCACTTAAACGAAAGCTGAAATTTTCAATGCCGGTGTAATAGCCATCAAACTCCACACCTTCAACACGAACTCCATCTACGTTGCCCTGTGCTGTTACGTAAGCGAGAGCCGGCACAACGCCATTGTTGAGATTGTCTTGTGTGGCCCACTCATCCACTTTTCGAATGGCTTGTTGATAATCTTCAATATCCATTCTGAACAGATTGATATTGAATACCAATTCATCATCAAAGAAAGTAGTTTTAACCCCGATTTCATAGGCATTTGTTTTTTCCGGTTTTACACCGGTTGGTTCACCATTAATGTTAAAAGCAGTTCCGGATTTTTCGCCGTATTGCCAGGTAACGTAACCGCGCACCTGATCATTAAATTCATACGCTTGGCTTAAAAAGCTGGTGTAAAGTGTATCGTCGTAATTGCTCGACACTTCCGGAATTAATTGACCGATTTGACTGGCGCGCAACGCTTTGGCGTTGGAGATTTGTGCTTTTTGTGCAGCGGTCAAACTATTGTAAGCGGCACCGGGAACACCGGTAATTGCTACGCCGTAATATTTAGCAGCAACCGCATCGGCTAAACTTTTTTGTACATCAGTATTGGCATTGGTGTGAACGGTTGTTGAACTAATTGCGTTGCCGAATTGATCGCGTTGTTGAGTAATCGTACCCAACTGGCCACGTAGTTCTGCCGGAATAGTACCTGCAGTACCAACAACATCAAATCCACCCAAATTAATTCCACGTACTGATGAGGGGTCAAGCCAATCGCCCGCGCCGATATTTTCCAGTAGAACCTGGTCGGTAGTTGTTCTATCTTCTGTGCCCACACGCAAACCTGCGGTAAATGTTGCTGACTCATGCCAATGCCAATTAGCATTTCCATAAATAGCATTGCTTTCCGTATCAACAAATGTTTCTCCGCGTCTGCGTGTGCCGTCCAGGGTATCCCTTAATAACGCAAGGCCAGCGCCGCGATTTGTACCTGCGTTGCGATCCAGCGAATTGTATTGTCCGGTTGTTGCAAACCAGGCACCCGCATCCGAACCCCAACCTGCTTTAGACGTAATAGTATTTTCAGTCTGGAAGAAAAATAAACCCGCGATGTAATCAAAACTGCCTTCTTTATCGGATTCGATACTGAATTCCTGACTGTATTGTTTATACCAAACACCGCCGCCACCGTCGATGCTGATATCAAACGGTGTCCCTTCATCGTTATGCGCATCAAAACTGTAATTGCGCCATGCGGTAATCGAATTTAATTTGTGATGTTCAAGCTCGTAATCCAGCTTTAAAGAAGCTCCACGGTTGGAAACTGTTTGACCCTGATTCTCATTGATATAAACAGTTTCATCGTCTTCATTGGCAAGGTAATCACTATAATCGTAAACGTTACCCTTACCGAAGTCGCGGCCTACAAACCATCCGCGCGGCCCTACCCAGGTTTCGGTAACCTTGGTAATGTCATTCGTTGCTGGATCGCGAGTCAGTGATTCTTGCCAAAAGCCAGCGAGCTTTGATTTCGAGCCGGTACCACTTGGATCGCTGAGTCTGCCATTTGGTGCGAGTGCGTTAGCGTTGCCATAGCGCTCGGGTTGATCCACATAAAATGTCAAACCGTTTTGTAGTTGCGCTCCGCGTGGTTCAATATCAATTGTTAAATGTGCATTGAATTTTTCGGTAGGTGTTAACAAAAATTGCACACGGCCACTCAAGCGATTGCGATTATAAAAACTAAAATTTTCATCCCACCGGCTTTCATAGGCACCACGTTGTCTGTCAACCACAAATGAGCCGCGCCATGCTAACAGGTCTTCGATAACAGGGCCGCCGTATGCACCTTTTAAGATAACGCTTTCACGCTCACCATAGGCAATGCTTAATTCCCCTGTGGGTTCAAATGTTGGCTTTTTGGTGGTGACATATACCGCACCTGAACTTCCTCCTTTACCACCTAATGTGCCCACCGGGCCGCGAAAACCTTCTACAGTTTCAACATCATAAAAATCAAAGTTACCCAACGCAGTTAAACCAAAGCTAACGCCGTCTTGTATTACCAATACGCTGGGGTCTTGTACTTCGGCGAATGCGCGTTTACCCACGCCACGAATCGAAAGCGATGCACCGCGCGTGTTATTTTGGTTAAACGTAACGTTAGCCAGGCGCTTGGAAATCGATTCATAATCTAACCCCAGTTCACGATTTAATACTTCGCCGGAAATAATCGATTGTGAAAAAGGTTCTTCGCGGGTTTTTAACAGGGTTTTTGTTTCCTGCTCTTTGATACCTGTCACCAGTAATTCCTGAACATCAGTGCTGCGCTTTCCGCCTGCACTGGTTGGTTCCGATTCCAGAATTTCATTCACATCAACATCTTTTTCTTCAGGCGGTGTTTCTTCCGTTTGTGAAAATGCATGCGTTGCATTTAAAAAAATAAGGCCACTTAAAATAACACTCAATGGTTTGGCAGAAAATTTTTTACTAGTGGTTTTTTTAGTAATGAGGAAATTGCTTATTTGATCGCTAGATTTCATTAATAACTCCAAGAAATATACTTTTGTCCGCGGCTGAAATTGCAAGCGATATACCAACTTGGATTTATTTTTTAATTTCTTTTTAAGTGTTTGATTTATTGCAAATTAATTTGTTTTAAACAGCGACCGTTGAACGAGGTGTCGCAGCGCTATATTTAATTTTAATCAATGTTGGATAAAAAACAGCAATTCTGTTGATAAGCTCTCATAACCAAATAAATAGCAGATAGAATAAAAAAGGGCGCTATCCATGGATAGCGCCCTTTAGATGTCATTTTGATCTTAGTTGCTGGCAGTGTTGGTACTAATAAAAGATTCCAGATCTTTCAATTGTACCAGTCGGCCATGCAGCGGGGCTATTTGTGCAACATCCAATTTCAAACGGTTGATATTTTCATACAGGTTTTTCGAGAATGGATTTACGCTGGTTGGCGCAGGTGCATTTGGTGCTGGTGGTGTAAATGCATCGGCTTCTACCAGGATTTTTTCTTTCGGTAAATAAATCAATGCAAACGCATCATTGTGACCGTTGCCAGCAATTGAATGAATTTCAATAGGGCGTTGGCCATCGCTCAATACCAGCTTGTCTTTGAACGTTTGGAATTTGGCGGATTTTTTAGAGCCTGCCAGCTTGTCTGGATTAATCGTGCGTGCCTGTTGCCAGGCTTTTTCATAGAACGGTTTATTGAGTTCGTGGGTAACAATCGTTGCTCCGGCATCAACATAAGTACGCAGGCCGCCCGAGTGATCGAAATGTTGATGGCTATTAATTAAATGCGTAATGGGTTTGTTGGGAATTAATTCTTTTACTTTGGCAATGACAGCTACTGATCGCGCTTCATTTAACGGTGCTTCAATTACTACGACATGATCTTTTTGCTCTACCGCCAGGCTGTGATGCGAGCCGCCTTGTAAATAATGTACACCGGGCGCCAATTCAGTACTGGTAACTGCAACGGCAGGTGATGGATTATTTTTGACATCTGCAGGAACTGCCAAATCAACAGGCTGGTTGGTTTTCACCTGGTTAACGGTAATATCCAATACCGGCGAGCCACCCTGGATTTTGACGATTTTGCCGGGGAAACGAGTGCCGTTAAAATCTTTATATTGGCTGTAATTAACTTCTACCAAGGTATCGCCAAGGATCGGGTTATCAATCCAGGTTTTTACCTGTTCCAATTCACCTTTGCTATTAATTACACCCTGGTATTTGTATTTTTGTTGGCTAAATTCAACCAGCGTTGCGTCACCTTTTTTATTGGTAACTGCATGGTTGGATTGCGCTGCTTTTAAAAAACCGTGCGGGGTAGTCCAGATTTCTGCCTGACGTTCTTCCACGGCGGCAGGTTGCGCTTGCGGTACTGCTGGTGTGCCCGGCGCTGAGCCTTGCGGTGCGGCAAGATTCCAGGCTACAGAACCATTTACATATTGATCCGGCTTTTGTTCAACGGGAACCGGGCGCTCGCGATTGGGCTCGACGATTTGTAAACGGGTTTGCTGGGTGCGCGCTGATTGGTTGTCAAAATTAATACTGGCACTGTAGCTTTTCACTTCAAATGCTGGCCACGCAGTGCCTGGCGCAGGTGATTGACCAAATTGGTACCACTTGCCCGCACCGGTATATTCCAGTGTTTTAACTTTATCAGCACCTGCTTTTTTATACGCTGCTTCGAGCGCTGATTCGGCCGCGTAAAGCCCGGAGCTCAAGCTGAGGCCCAATACAATTAAACTGGCCCTGAAGGGGAGGCCCGAACCCGTTTGAAGAATCGATTTCATATAAAGACATTTCCTGTTGGCAGTAATAAATAAAATAGAAGCCCGTGCTAACTCGATTTCATGTGATCCATTAAACACACCCAGTGTCACTCGTCCACTTAAATGTCACTTGTTCATAGCGATGCAACAAGCCTGCGTTCGTAATTTCGATTTCTGGTTTTTGTGCTTTCGATCAAAAGCAATGCTTGTACCACATTATCGATTTGTTTTTATTTTGATGGGTTTCAATTGCTGAATGTTTAATTGGATGCGGGAATGCTGAATTAAAAACAGCATTTGCTGTGTTTCTCGCAGGTGCATCATTAAGTATTCATGATCTACATAAAATTTCCCGGTTCTACTTTGTTGCCAATCAGCTGCATTGTTGGTTAATCAGCATACTTTTTGATTTACTCCATAAAACCCAATCAAAAAATGATTACTTTTAAACATTCGACATTTACATAGTAAAAGCTGACGCATTTTTATCGCGATGGTCTGCTAATTGCTATTCGTGGGGAAGCAGGTTGTTAAACAGATTGTTAACGACTGTATTAACAACTGAAACGTTTATTTTTTGTTTCTTAACTCAATCAACATTTCAATTTAAACATCCTGTTAATCAGGATGCATGGTACTGAGGCTGGCTATGAAATTGTTCACCACTGAAATTCAACACGCACTAAAACCGTTGGCGCTGATCACCTCGATAGCGATTATGGCTATTTCATCTTCCAACGCATTTGCACACCATGCTTTTTCAGCAGAGTTTGATGCTAATCAGCCAATTGAGTTGACGGGGGTAGTTACCAAGCTGGAGCTGGTTAACCCTCACAGCTGGTTGTATTTCGATGTAAAGAAAGCGGATGGCAAAGTTGAAAATTGGGGTTTTGAATTTGGAGCGCCGTTCAGCTTAAAGCAAAAGGGCCTGACAAAATCATCATTGCCCATCGGTACCCAGGTAACACTTAAAGGGTTTCGCGCTAAAAATGGTTTGAATTTTGGCTATGCAGTAACCGCCACGTTGGCTGACGGCCGGATATTCACCACCGGTGGTGCGCCTGATGCACCGGCGAACCAGCAGAAGTCTTCAGCGCCCAAGCCCTGATTTTATTCCATCGATTTTATTTGCCTTTATTGTTTTTTAACGATCACTCGTTACCAAAACAGGTTACGCGAAGCAATTTATTAAGGGGAAATTCCTTTGAGTCGTCCACTGCAATTAACCATTCAATGGAAATGGTATTTACTGACTAGCAGTTTATTTCTAGTGAGTATTTTCGGGTTGCAAGCTTGCAACAAGCAAACCGCTGCTGAGGCTAATGCGCAAACACCGCAAGCCTCTACACCCGCTAACGATATTCCGCGCCTGGCAAATGGCAAGCCGGATTTTTCCGGCATTTGGCAAAGCACCAGCGGCGCTGACTATGATCTGGAACCGCATAACCATCGCGAAGATGCACCGCCGGGCGCAGGTGTGGTGGAAGGAAAATATCTACCGTATTTACCGGATGCACTTGAACAAAAGAAAAAGAATTTTGCCGAGCGCAAAAAACTCGACCCCGCATTAAAAGGGTATACCCTGGGAGTTCCTCGCGGAATTTATTACCCGGCACCATTCCAGGTTTTCCAGCGTGAAAAAGATTTATTTATCGTTCACCAGTTCGGCCATTCGGTGCGCACGATTTTTACTAATAACACTGATCATCCTAAAGATCCTTATGATTGGTGGTTGGGCGACTCGCGCGGTAAATGGGAGGGCGATACGCTGGTAGTGGATGCGCGGCATTTCAATGATAAAACCTGGTTTGATAGCGCGGGGAATTATCACAGCGATGTACTGCAAGTGGTGGAACGCTGGACCTTCCTTGATCGCAATACCATTGAGTATCAAGCGACCGTAACGGATGAAAAAGTATTTAGTCGACCCTGGTCACTGAGTGTGATTTTGCATCGCCACCGCGAAAAAGATTTCCAATTGATTGAGGATTATCACTTTACTCTGGAGTACGACGAGTTTTATCCGCCTAAACCACCGGTTAGCAATTAATACTCAAGCACTGCGTTTAAATATAACTCGGATTTACGAGGCTTTTTATGAAACAAGTAGCAACACATTTTTTTTCGGTGCGAAAAACAGCATTGGTAGTGATATTAACGGGGTTATCTGCGGTCAGTTTTGCGCAGGGTGGTATTCCCATCGAGAAAAATTTTCCGGAAATTAAATCCGGCGACTGGACTGGCCCGCGTTTAGCTGATGGCCAGCCCGATGTGCAAGGCCATTGGTCCAACACGATTGCCAATCACAATAATTTTACTGATCCGCAAGGTGGAATCCCTAATGATCCGAATCCGCGTCCTGCTGATCAGGGGCCGCGTGAAGGCCGTGCGCCAAGTCGTGTGAGCGATCCCGCTGATGGCCAGGTTCCCTTGCAACCATGGGCATTGGAAAAAGTAAAAGAATTCCAGGTGGGTTTCCATAACCCGGTTAAGCCGGAATATATCGAACCACTTGCGCGTTGTGCGCCGGGTGGAGTGCCCAAGTCACTTTACTGGCATGGTTATGAAATCAGTCAGTACCCGGGATATGTATTGTTTCAATTTAATTCGGGGACACGCATTATTCATTTGGATAACAAAGCGCCGCTGCCGGACAATATTAAATTATGGAATGGCGATTCGCGCGGACATTGGGAAGGCAATACGTTGGTGGTTAGTGTGCGTAACCATAATGGCAAAGCGTTATTTGGCCGCTCGGGTGAGTTTATTAGCGAGAATGGCACTATTGAAGAGCGCTACATCTTTAACAGTGAGCGCACTCGTTATAATTATGTAGCGACTATTACTGATCCTACCGTCTATACCCGTCCGTTCACCGTCACTATTCCTGCTAAACGTTACACCGAAAAAGACACGCCCAATGGTTGGCACTTTGAAGTGGAGCCTGCCACACACGCTGGTAGTGAATTGATACTGGAGCATTACGAACGTATTTGTGCAGAGAACAATGGGGCATTTGGTATTACTGCCAAGTAACGGCGGTTGTGTTTAACGACGTTATTTCGTTTGCCGTGTGGATAATAATCGGCCAGCGTAGGCTGGCCTTTTTACTTCCTGGCTGTACTGGCAATTCCGACGATAGGTTTTTCTGTTTATATTTAATCACTTCTATGGTTTTTTCATGAGAGGTGTATTTAATTAAACAGTTTGCGCACTGGTCTTTCTATAATTTTTTCTACGTTGTTTATAACCCCGCATCAATTATTTTTTTGCCCTTGTTGAAAATTCATCTCCCTAATTCCTGTTTATACGCAAATTCTTTTTATTCCTTTGCTGATTTTTAGTCAGTTTATATTTAAACATCATCGTATAAAAATAAACAAAAATTGTTGGCCTGGTGTTTGCTCTGCGCACAATAGGTGACATTCATAATGTTAACCACAGGTTAAACATTTGTTAATCGGGGAATTTAGTATGTTTACTGTTGTAAAAAAACCATTGCTCTCTGGTGCTATGGTTATAGCTGTTTTATCGATAGCGGTTCCAGTTGTTGCTCATCATGCATTTTCTGCGGAATTCGATGCACAAAAGCCCTTCGAATTAAAAGGCGTGGTAACCAAAGGCAAATGGGTAAATCCGCACAGTTGGGTGTATGTGGATGTAAAGAATAAAGATGGCACTGTGACTAACTGGGGTTTTGAATTCGGGTCTCCCTTTGCGTTAAAACAAAAAGGCTTGACCAAAGCCACATTACCCGCGGGTACAGAAGTGACGGTAAAAGGTTATTTGGCTAAAGATGGCCAAAGCTTTGGCTATTCCACCAGCATTACATTGCCTGATGGCAAGGTATTCCAAACCGGTGGGGCACAAGATGCACCAACGACTCCGGCCCGTCCGGCCAATTAAGTTTTACAGCGCATTGTTGGAGATATTTTCTTGAAAAGTCCTGTTAACCGATTTGCAGTAAATAACGGTTTGTGTGTATCGGCAAGTTTGAAAAAACTCGCCGGAATTTTATTCCTGGTTTCATTGTTTATTTTTTCCTGGCAAAGCCAGGCAGCAGAAAAAATTCCTCGTTTAAATGGTAAACCGGATTTTTCCGGTATTTGGCAGACTACCAGCGCTGCTGATTACGATCTTGAGCCGCATTCCGCACGCATTGATGCTCCGCCCGGACCGGGCGTTGTGGAGGGCGGTGAAATTCCTTACAAGCCGGAAGCCTTGGCTAAGCGCAAACAAAATTTTGATAATCGTTTTAAAGCTGACCCACGATTAAAAGGCTGGACTCTGGGGGTTCCGCGCGGCATTTATTACCCTGAGCCTTTTCAGATATTCCAGCGCGCGCGTGACCTGACATTGGTGCATCAATTCGGCCATTCGGTACGCACTATCCACACTAATAACACTGACCATCCACAAGACCCTAATGACTGGTGGCTGGGTGATTCCCGTGGCAAATGGGACGGTGACACACTCGTTGTTGATGTAAAACATTTTAACGATGAAACCTGGCTGGACCGCTCAGGGAATTATCACAGCGATGCATTGCATGTGGTCGAGCGCTGGACATTGCTGGATGCAAATACCATTGAATACACCGCGACGATCGAGGATGAGAAAGTGTTCGTGCGCCCGTGGAATATCAGTGTGATTTTGCATCGCCACCGCGAGAAAAATTTCCAATTAGTAGAGGACTATCGCTTCACGCTGGATTACGACCAGTATTATCCCTATCCCGCTGAGCGCGCACCTAAAGCGCAAACCAAATAGCAGGTGCTGCCATGCAAAAAAAATTAATTACTCCAAAAATTTTATCCGTACTTACATTGACCAGCTTACTGGCTCTGCCAGCATTTGCTGATTATGAACAATGGGAGGCCGAGCGTGCGACGCTACCAAAGTTCGAGCGGGAAAAAACCGTTTATCGGGTAGAGTCGGGTAAGTGGAATGGACCGCGCTTGGCCGATGGCCAACCCGATGTGCAAGGACAATGGTCCAACACTATCTCCAATCACACCAACTTTACCGATCCCCAGGGGGCGACACCCGGTGAAACACCACGTACGCCATTGGGCCCCCGCGAAACCCGTGCACCGAGCAGGGTGGTGGACCCGGCCGATGGCCAGATTCCTTATCAACCCTGGGCGCGTGCATTACAGCAGGAATACCTGAAAAACTTTAATGATCCGGTGAAGCCGGAATATGTGGAGCCACTGGCACGTTGCGCTCCCGGCGGCCCGTCCAAATCATTTATGTGGCACGGGTATGAAATCAGGCAGTTCCCCGGCTATCTGGTATTTTTGTTTGATTCCGGCTCGCGTATTATCCACCTCTATAAAAAGGCTGATAAAAATAAAAAGGGCGAACAGAATAACAAGCCTCATCTCGATCAGAAAATCCGCTTATGGAATGGCGATTCCCGTGGCTATTGGGAAGGTAATACGCTGTACGTGGAAGTAAAAAACAATAATTCCAAATCCCGTTTTGGTCGCACCGGTGAATTCTCGGGCACAGACACAATTGTTAAGGAACGTTTTATTTTTGATCACAAGGCGGGGCGCTATTTATACTCGGCCACTTATACAGATCCTTCAGTCTTTACCCAGCCATGGACACTGGAAATTCCTGCCCGCCGTGTAGAAAATTTTGCGGAAGATGGCTGGAATAACCAGTTGGGTATTGCGAACCACAAAGGCAAGGAATTAATTCTGGAGCCTTACGAGCAAATTTGTACCGAGAATAATGGCGGATTTGGCGGTGGTTCGATAATTGGTGCAGGCAATTCTTCACCGATTTTATAAAAAGTTTTTCCACTTTTATAAAAAACTGCACCAGTGTTAAAAAAATTTTAATAAGTACGCTTGTTGCTTTTTAAACGGCACGTTCGTTGCAAAATGCTGAACAGCATGAGCAAATCGGTTGGTGGTTTGATTGAAAAATCGGCAAACTGATAGCGCGTGTGGTGGAATAAAGCAGTAAGTGTGCAAATTGAAATATCCGTACCGGTTAGCTTGATGAATAATCAACAGACATAGATCTTAGGAGAATATCGTTAATGACTCGTGTAGCCAAAGTTGTAACCTCACTAAAAGTTCTGGGCGCAGCCTGCCTGATGGTTGGTAGTGCCAGCGTATTTGCCGCTGACGAACCTGCAAAAGCAGCACCGGCAGCTGATGTAGCAAAACAAGCGATTGCTGTGCGTAAGGCTGCGTTTGTATTGATCGCCAATAACTTCAAACCTATTGGTGAAGTACTGCAAGGTAAAGCTCAATATAACCAGGCTGAAATCGTAAAGCGTGCACAACGCGTTGCTTTTTTAAGTGAATTGCTGGATGGCACTTTTCCTGCCGAATCCAATGTAGGTGCGCCACAAACCAAAACCAAAGCAGAAGCCTTCACTAAAAAGGAAGACTTCGATAAGTTATTGAAAGAGTTTGTAGCCAATTCAAAAACATTGGCTCAGGTTGCTGCGAAGGAATCTACTGCGTCTGACGCTTTCAAAAATGCGGCTAAAGCGGTTGCTGAAGGCTGCAAAGGCTGTCACGACAAGTACAAGGAAAAATAGTCCGCTGTTTGTTGCTAATATCACCTCTGGCATTATTGCCAGGGGTGATATC
Organism: Cellvibrio sp. 79; assembly: GCA_003056245.1. Taxonomy (GTDB): domain Bacteria; phylum Pseudomonadota; class Gammaproteobacteria; order Pseudomonadales; family Cellvibrionaceae; genus Cellvibrio. Next base: position 729,527 of record MVDH01000001.1, read on the forward strand.
CTTTAATTCCGCTTAATGCACAGTGTTTATTATGTCCGATCAATTTATTGAACCCACACAAGCGCTGGAGATTGAAACTCCTGCGGCATCAACAAATCCGCACTTACATGTTTGGGATTTACCGACGCGTGTATTTCATTGGTTGCTGGTAGCGTCTTTTATTGTTGCCTATGTAAGCAACTGGGCAGGCGTGAGTTATTTTACCTATCACTTATGGTCCGGATATTTTGTAGTAATATTGGTGGGCTTTCGTATTCTGTGGGGAATTTTTGGTACGCACCACGCGCAGTTTGCGAATTTTGTCCGTCATCCCCTGGAAAGTTTGCGTTACGCCGGACATTTGGCTACGAATAAAGCCAAATCTTATCCGGGGCATAATCCCCTTGGTGCTTTAATGGTGTTATTGCTATTAACGGTTATGTTAATACAGGCAGTGACCGGTTTATTTGCCAATGACGAAATTTTTAATGTGGGCCCTTTGTACGGCTACATTAGTAATGAATTAAGTTTACAGCTCACCGGAATTCATAAAGATTTGTTTTACTGGATTCTTGCCGCAGTTGGGATGCATGTTGGTGCTGTACTTTTTTATGTGTTTGTTAAGCGTGAAAATTTAATTAAGGCCATGATTACCGGTAAGAAACCGCGTCATGGTTTTGAGGGCGCGCGCTCGATAGAGTCTTCCAAAATCTGGTTGGCACTATTTTTAATTGTGCTGGTGTCTGCGGCGCTAGCGCTGGTAATTGTTACTGCACCTGAAGCGGTATTGGATTTGGGGTACTAGAAAGTTTTAGCTATTCATTGAGTGCGCTATCTGGTTATTACCACTTGAATTATTCAGTGCATAAAATAAAAAGCGGAGATTTCACTCTCCGCTTAACCTCTCCAGATGCAACTCCCCATCTTTAAATAAACGCGCTTCACCCCGCTGAAATACTTTCCAGTCTTCATTCGCTGTTAGCGGTTTGGTCGCGATGACAATCATTTGATCGTCGTGACTGTTGTGTTCGCTCAAATCCAGGGATATTTCGCGATCAATCAATGTTACTTTGCTGAACGGGAATTTGCGTTCTACGTACGACAGGTGCGTAGAGCAATAGCTATACAACCATTCGCCGTTGGACAAAATGATATTGAAGGTGCCGAACGCCGCAATCGTTTCGCTGAAGTGGTTTAACCACTGGAATAAACTGGTGGTGTCATTTATCCCGCCAGGTACATGGCATTTCAGCTGCTGCAATAAATAGCAAAATGCCTGCTCGCTATCGGTATCACCTTCAGGGTGAAACTCGTCATCCAGAAATGGATTAAACCCTTTCAAATCCCCGTTATGGCAAAACAACCAATCGCTGCCCCAAAGATTGCGCTGGAACGGGTGGCAATTGTTAAGTTTTACTTCACCCACCGTTGCTTTACGGATATGCGCAATGATCGTTTTGGATTTCAATCCATTTTTTTGAATAGCTTCGGCGAGATGTGACTCAGCAGCCGGTGATTCATCCAGAATTACTTGCGCTTGCTGATCGCGATAATAAGCGATACCCCAGCCGTCTTTGTGTTCATCCGTGAGCCCCCCGCGCGCGCGAAAACCTTCAAAGGAAAAACCAATACTTGCCGGTTGTTTGCAACTCATTCCTAGTAACTGGCACATAGTAATTATTCCAATGTCCTCCGCGTATGCGATGTTTTAACCGGGTAAATGTATTAGCTGGCTAATCGTCTTGATTCATCAATTGATAAATCACTATTTAAATTGATCGAGTTGTTGCTTGGCTGAAGTTGCACGTAACCCTCGAAGCGAGTGTCGGCTAACTGTACCAGTTTATGCTGGCTGAAATCTTTTTCCGGTGCTACCAGAATTCGTGTTGAACCCAGTGGATAATTCGGTTGTTCTATTAGCTGTTGCACCAGCGATGGGCTGGAAAAAATATAATCCGGTTGCAAATCAAATTGCCGCAATAATCCCCAATCGTTTATTTCATGCAAGCTCACGCCAATACGATACTGGCGCTCGCGATAATTGGTTAACGCTTGCTGGAAATGGGGCAGGCTGGCTGCATCTACCAGTTTAGTGTGCAATACCACACGCTCTGGTCCAAGCCCGCAATCGCTCAGGATTTTTTCAAATGTTTTTCCATGTTCATTAGCCACACTCAAAATATGGCGTGCTTGAACGCGCAGGGCCAACAAACCTTTGAAACCATCGTGCTGTTGCAAATAATTAAGTGAGTGCAGGGTTCTTACCAAGCGGTCGAGATGAACCACTTCTTCCTTGTCCTCCAGTGCATTCACGATGTCGTCAATATTTAATAAATTACCGGTGCTTGAACGCACAAATAAATCGGCGTAATGCCCAATCAACTGGTCATCCTTTGCCGACAATATTTCTGCAAACTGACTGCCCAGAATCAGATTGCCAAAACGCGCCCAATATTGATTGTCGGCTTTATAAAAACCGGTCTTTGGCAATTCGCGCAAACGCGCCTGGGTTTGTAATTGGTCGTTAAAATAATTCATTAATTCGGTCAGGGGCATAGCGTCGGCCTTGCAATAAAAACTATCCAGGCACGCATCATAAAGAGCCCGAAAATTTTTATAAAAGAATTAAATATTCCTAGCTTATAACAGCCTATGGTTTGGTTTTATCGAGGGCCTGTTGTTTATAACTCTGATTATAAGGATATAGAGATATATTCTTTCCCATTGGTTATAGCCGTCACTATAGTGGCTCCCAACATTACTTAATTGCCCTGCGAGGGTGTTACAAAGTGTTTAAAAGAAAACACTTGTTGAGGAGAAATCATGACAGTGATTCAGTTAAATGCTGCTGCCGATAACTCAGCAGTTTCCGCGCAAAATACATCACAAACTGTTGCTCAGGAATTGCCCGGAACGTTACTCGCTGCTGCTCAGGAAGCGCAAACTGCCGGGCTCTCCTACGCTGGCGGTGTTTTGCCAGAAGAGGCATGGAAATTGTTTGTAGGTGGGCAAGCACATTTAATTGATGTGCGTACCTCTGAGGAGCGTAAGTTTGTTGGCCATGTTCCCAACACTCTTCATATTGCCTGGCAGACTGGTCCGGCATTGATTAAAAATCCGCGTTTCCTGCGTGAGTTGGAAAATAAGTTGCCAAAGGACGCGGTGATCCTGTTCCTGTGCCGTAGTGGAAAGCGTTCGGCTGCCGCTGCGACGGCGGCTACTAACGCCGGTTTTACCCGTGTATTTAATGTGCGCGAAGGTTTTGAGGGAGATCTCGACGAGCGCCAGCAACGGGGTGCTGTAAGCGGTTGGCGCCAACGTGGATTGCCCTGGGTGCAGGACTAACAAGGTAAGGATTCAGTGGGTTAAGCATTGCAGGTTCAGAATTCAAGAACCGGAATTGAAGGAAAAATCATTAACAATAAATTGATGAGTTAACTGTTTTATGAGTGTTAATCACCCACCGGAATTACTTAATACGAATGCCACCCCGATTAATTCGTCGTTAAATTCGGCGAGTTGGGAGCTGGATAAAATCGTGCAGGAGTTGCGCAATGCACGCAATGACTGGCGCGCGCAACGCGGGCGTTCACGTGAGCCGGGGTTGCGCGAATTACCATCGCGCGATGCGTTGCAGCAAATTATTCGTGAACTCTGCGGTGCATTGTTTCCGATGCGTTTGGGGCCGCAAGAATTGCGTGAAGAGACTGAAGATTATTATGTAGGCCACACTCTCGACGCAGCGCTTAATGAGCTGTTGCGCCAGGTGCAACTGGAATTGATTTATTTTGCTCGTCAACAAAACGCTGACGATGATGAAACTGTTTTAAAAGTTCAGGCCAATCAAATCATTCGTTTATTTGCCGCCGCTTTACCAGAACTGCGCCGTACGCTGGATGTCGATATTCAAGCGGCATTTCAGGGCGATCCGGCTGCGCGTAGCGTCGATGAAGTGTTGCTGTGTTATCCCGGTGTGCTCGCCATTATCCATCATCGTTTAGCCCATACCCTTTACCAATTAGGTGTGCCTCTATTGGCTCGTATTGTTGCTGAGTTAGCCCATTCGCTGACGGGAATTGATATTCATCCCGGTGCCGAAATCGGTAGTGGATTTTTTATTGATCATGGTACCGGTGTAGTGATTGGTGAAACGGCAGTCATCGGCGAGCGAGTGCGTATTTATCAAGCGGTTACCTTAGGGGCAAAAACATTTCCCACTGACGATAAAGGGCATTTGCAGAAAGGCCTGCCGCGTCATCCTATCGTAGAAGATGAAGTTGTGATTTACGCCGGTGCGACTGTGCTGGGGCGTATCACAATCGGTAAAGGATCAGTCATTGGCGGTAATGTCTGGCTGACTCGCAGTGTTCCACCCGGTTCAAGTATTACCCAGGCAAGTTCCCGTCACCAGGCGCCGCAGGAGGCCGATGTATGAGTATTAATGTGTATTTTGGGCGCGTGGTGAAACAGCTGCGCGATACCCGTCGTTTATCACAAGAAGCGTTAGCTGAGCGTGCAGATTTAAATCGCACTTATTTGGGCGAAGTCGAGCGTGGCGTTGCAATTCCATCCCTCGCCACCATCGCAAAAATTGCGACTGCATTAAACCTTCCCACGTCGGATTTGATCGCACGCAGTGAGAATTTGCTGAATAGCGAATTATAACAAGCCGAGTTAGCAAGTGTTGAGTAATCAACACTTGCAGTCTTAAAAAACCTTCACATTTATTTAACTAATTCCCGGTAATTATTTACGCGGGACAGGGTGACGTTTTTTTATTCGTTTGATGACGGCTATAGCAGGTTGTTCACTTCTTAGATCAATGCGATCTTAGCTTAGTACGATTTCTTCTATGGGTTTTTACGACATTTTTCTTAAGGAGTTTCGGCATGTCTACCGAAAATGAAATTCAATCTGCACTTGGTGATAACGCAGCGCGCCAGCTTGCCAACGCAACGAAAACTACACCGCAATTATCAACTATTACTCCGCGCTGGCTTGTCCATTTCCTGCAATGGGTTCCGGTTGAGGCTGGTATTTTTCGTTTGAACCGTGTGAAAAATCCGACTCGCGTTACCGTGACTTGCTCGCAACGTGACGAGTCAGAAATCAAACCTACTTTTGTGGACTACGAAGATAAGCCGCGCGAATATTTCCTGAATGCGGTTACCAGTGTCGTGGATGTCCATACTCGCGTTTCGGATTTGTATAACAGCCCGCACGATCAAATTAAAGAACAATTGCGTTTGACCATCGAGACAATTAAAGAGCGTCAGGAAAGCGAACTGATTAATAACCCTGAGTACGGTTTGCTCGCAAATGTTGATGAAACCCAGCGCATTTCGACACTCACCGGTGCACCAACCCCGGATGATTTTGATGAGTTGTTGGTAAAAGTATGGAAAGAGCCAGGCTTCTTCCTTGCACACCCTTTAGCGATTGCCGCGTTCGGCCGTGAATGTACCCGTCGTGGTGTACCGCCACCAACAGTCAGTTTATTTGGTTCGCAATTTATTACCTGGCGCGGCGTGCCGTTAATTCCTTCTGACAAATTACCCATTGATGAAGACGGCAAAACCAAAATTTTATTGATCCGTGTTGGCGATAAACGTCAAGGTGTTATTGGTTTGTACCAGCCCGGTTTAGCGGGTCAGCAAAGCCCCGGTTTATCCATTCGTTTTATGGGGATTGGCCGCAACGCAATTGCATCTTATTTGATTTCACTTTACTGCTCGCTCGCTGTTTTGACTGAAGATGCAGTGGCCGTTCTGGAAGATGTGGATGTGAGCAAGTATCACGATTATCCAGATACTTATAAGCAATAATGTAAGGCAAACAGTCATTTATATTTGCTTCATTTGTATTGAATTCTGTCTTACGAAAAAGTATCCAGAAAACAATTCCGAGTATTGTTTATGAGTGAATATCCAGAACCTAATGGTTTACCCGATTTGGAAAACCTTGTTTCGCTGGCCAATGAAATGTTTCAGGCATTGCCGAATGCAGCGCCGTTTTTTGCAGGCATTTCCGGATTACAAGCGGCGTCAGCAACTAATTCAGGTGCTAATCCCATCGCGCGACCGCAAGCTGGCGTAACGGCGGCACCGCCGCCGGTAACCAGCCCTGCGGTTGAGCGTCAGGCATCTGCAGCGCCTAATTATTATTTTGCAGAAAATGCCAATCAATATCCGCTCGCTAACATTCAGGTGGAGCAATTGGCAACGCAGGTTTCTCCCCAGGCATTTGGTTTGCCGGGCGAGGCTGATTTGCGCGAGTTACTGGGAGAAAATCGTTTCGTAACCCAGGCGCCCGCAGCAGCGCGACCTTCTGTACCGGACTTAAAAGTTCCGCATGCACTGGAGTCGCGCGTGGGTGATTATCATCAACCGCAAGCTGTAGGTAGTGATCGTGTGGCGGCACAACCGTCGCATCTTCCGGGCGAGCGCGATGTGCAGCAGTTACTTGCCGCAGAATTTAGTTTCACCCGGTTTGATGGTCCTGCATCGGCCGCAACACCAGCACCGGATTCACGTTTTTATTTTCTTGATTCGGGTGCGCAGCCGGTGTTTGGCAATACACCGAAAACCAATGTGTTTGCAGCGGAGCAGCAAGGCTTTGATGTCAATGCGATTCGTCGCGATTTTCCAATCCTGTCTGAACGTGTGAATGGTAAACCGTTGGTATGGTTTGATAATGCCGCGACTACGCATAAGCCAAAAGCAGTGATTGACCGCATCAGTTATTTTTATGAGCACGAAAATTCCAATATCCATCGCGCTGCGCATGAATTGGCTGCGCGTGCGACTGATGCTTACGAAGGTGCGCGCAATAAAGTAGCAAAATTTATCGGCGCCAGATCGGCTGACGATATTATTTTTGTGCGCGGAACTACCGAAGGTATCAACCTGATTGCGAATACTTTCGGCAAGCAGCGCGTAGGTGAGGGCGATGAAATTATTGTGTCGCAACTCGAACACCACGCGAATATTGTGCCCTGGTATTTGTTAGCGCAGCGTGTAGGTGCAAAAATCCGCGTTATTCCCGTGGATGATAACGGGCAAATTTTGCTGGATGAATATCGCAAACTGATTAACAGCCGCACCAAAATTATTTCGGTGACGCAAGTATCGAATGCGTTGGGCACCGTGACACCGATTAAAGAAATCATCGATATTGGCCACAGTTTTGGTGTGCCAGTTATTGTTGATGGTGCACAATCAGTTTCGCATATGCGCGTAAATGTGCAGGCGCTGGATGCAGACTTCTTTGTGTTCTCCGGGCACAAGATTTTTGGTCCAACCGGCATTGGTGTGGTTTATGGTAAAGCGGAGCATTTGCAACACCTCGAACCATGGCAAGGCGGCGGTAATATGATCGCTGATGTTACTTTTGAGCGTGTTGTGTTTCAGGGCGCGCCCAATCGTTTTGAGGCGGGTACGGGAAATATTGCTGATGCAGTAGGTTTGGGTGCGGCGCTGGATTATGTGGATCGTGTTGGTATCGAGCGTATTGCCCGTTACGAACATGATCTACTGGATTACGCGACTCATCGTTTGCGTCCTATTCCCGGTGTGCGCATCATTGGTACCGCTGCCGATAAAGCGAGCGTATTGTCATTTACCCTTGCAGGTTACAAAACGGAAGAGGTGGGGGCAGAATTAAATCGCGAAGGTATAGCGGTGCGTTCCGGCCACCATTGCGCACAACCGATTTTACGCCGCTTTGGTGTAGAGGCGACGGTGCGGCCGAGCTTTGCGTTTTATAACACTTGCGAAGAGATCGATTTATTTATTTCCGTGGTGACGCGTTTGGCTCACGCCCGAAAAAATTAATTACTTTTTTGATACATCAAGCCCTCATCTCTCATAGAGACGAGGGCTTTTTTTCGCGCCCCGAACATTCCGGGCATTTTGCGATGCAGTATTATTTCAGTTTCAATTCTTTCACTAAGTCATCGGCTTTGTATACTTTCTTTAATGCCTCGCTAATCGCAGCGGTGTGCACCGATACCGCACGATTTACCGCTTCGTCGTAGAAATAGCTTCCACCTAACGATTGGATGTTGCCGTCAAATATCAAGCCTACCAGTTCGCCTTTGGCATTAATGAGTGGACTGCCCGAGTTGCCACCGACTATGTCGTTTGTCGATACCTGGTTGAAGCGGGCTTTATGATTTAGTTTTTTCTGGGCGCTTACCCAGGTATCCGCTAATTTGAAGGGGTCATATTCAGTCGCACGGTTAAATAGGCCGCTAATATCTGTAAAAGGTTTTACCGCTGTGCCGCGCTCATCCCATCCACGAATGACACCGTGGGAGAGGCGTAGTGAAAAAGTCGCGTCGGGATAAACAGCGGTGCCTTTAAAAGCAAAGCGCGCTTTAGCGAGTTGTTCAATTGCCGCTTTTTGCACCGGTTCTATTTGATGATCATATTGTTCATGTAATTTGCGGCCATATTCATCCAGCGTACGCGCCAACTCGATAGCGGGATCATTGCTGTTTTTTATCGCCGCTGCTCCGCCTTCCCATAATTGTTTGCGCAATTTTGCATCGCCCAATTTACTTTGGCTGACAATTTTTTGTGCAAGGGATTCAGGGGATTCTTTACCGAGAATGCGTTTAACAATCGGGTTATCTACGCCCAGTTTTTCGCGCAATTTACTTAATGACCAGCTCAGTTTTAGTTGCTCAAATTCGGGGTAAAGCGGCGTTTCAGCAAATAAACCTGCTTGCACACCTGGAAGCGCAGCTTGGGAAAATTCGCGCAAGCGTTCAGCGTCGGGCTTTTCCAGTTCTCCGGTGCCGCGCACCAATGTTCTAGCCCAGGTCACTTGCTGTGATAAAGAGCCCAGACCCAGTTCGATCATGACAAAATCCAGATAGATATTGCGCCACGCGCTTTGGGTGTCGCTAATCGTTTTCCACGGGTTGCCGTATTGTTGTGCACGGTTTGCATCGGCTAAAACCCAATTGTGAAATGCCGTTTCGTCATCGCGTTTTTTTTGCATCACTTCGGGTGAGAGCAGTGCCTGGAACATACCGGTGCGCGCTTTGATTCCGTTTTCAATCATAGTGAGTTCGGTTTGTGCAATGCGCGCTTGCTCATTGCCTTCACGCGAATATTGCAATAAAAGACCACGGTATTCCGCTGCAAAAATCAAACGAAACGGTAACACCAGATCGCGTTGGGTCTCCAGTTCGGTCATGGTAAGCAAGCGTTGGGTTGTCCCCGGGTGCCCCAGTGTCATCACCAGTTCATTTTCATTCGCACCTTTGGGATTTATTGGAAACCAATCGCTGTTAGCAACCGGTTTGCCACCGTCATAAACGCGCAGCAAACTCATATCCAGGTTGTAACGGGGAAAATTAAAATTATCCGGATCGCCACCAAAAAAACCGGCTGCATATTCCGGTGAAAATGCCAGGCGCACATCCTGATAGCGAGTGTATTGGTAAACGTGATATTGGCCACCACCGTAAAGCTCCACGATATCGCAGCGGCGTTTATCACCGGCATCGCCCACACATTCTTTTTCAATGCGCGATTGCTCGGCCTTTTTTGCATCGCTAAATGCTTTGCCCGTTAAACCCGTTAATGTTTTTTGCATGCGCGCAGTCACATCTTCAGTTTTTTCGAGACGATTCACTTCCATGCCCGGGCATTGTTTTTCTTCGTTGCGTGATTTGGCGAGAAAACCTTTATTAACGAAATCCTGTTCTTTGCTGGACAAATCTTCTACGCAGGAAATAACACAATGATGATTGGTTAATACCAAACCATCAGGCGATACAAAAGATCCTGAGCAACCACCGGCGAGACGCACAGCACTGCGCATGGATTTTTGTACCCATTCTGCCGTTGGTTTGAATTGGTAATTTTTCTCCAGATCAGCATAGGGGAGGTTATCGAGTGTCCACATACCTTCGGCGGCGAATAATGGGCTGGTCATCGCTAACCCGCTCGCAATTAAAAACACCCTTGTCGCATTTCGCATAGGTAAACTCCTGCTATTAAACGGTTGGTTGAATTAAAGAGTGGCTGAAGTGTAAACCAGTAACCCGGGCCCTGCCTATGCATGTACAATTTTTTGCGCTATTGCACTTACTGTATGTGGCGGCTTTTGCTGCTAGTATGTGCGCCGTGTTGAATTTAATTTGAATAAGATAAAAGAGTATCCAGCGTTATGTCAGGTCCACGTATTCTGGTCATTGAAGACAATCGGGAAATTCGCCTGTCCGCACATTTTGTATTGGAAGATTTTGGTTTTCAGGTGGAGACTCTGGATAACCCTGCCTTAGCCAAACCCTGGTTGTTGCAACATGCGACAGATTTAATTTTGCTGGATATGAATTTTGAACGGGATACAACTTCCGGCGAAGAAGGGCTGGAATTCTTGCGTTGGCTGAAACAGCAGGGAATCGAAATTCCGTTGGTGGCGATGACAGCTTGGTCCAATACCGAATTGGTAGTAAAAGCCATGCAGTTGGGAGCCGGGGATTTTATTGAGAAACCCTGGAACAACCAGCGTTTGCATCAGGTGTTGCAGCAACAATTACAATTACAACAACTCGCGCGCGGCAATCGCGCACTGCAACAGCGGTTGGAACAAGCGCAACCGGAATTGGTATGGCGCAGCGATGTGATGAATCGTTTAATGGAACAACTGGCCGCCGTTGCATTTAGCGAAGCAAGTATTTTATTGACCGGTGAAAACGGAACCGGAAAGAGCCATTTGGCGCAGTGGATTCACAGCCAGTCTGCGCGTGCAGCGCAACCATTTATTGCCGTTAATATGGGCGCGATTCCCGAAACATTATTTGAAAGCGAAATGTTTGGCCATAAAAAAGGCGCGTTTACCGATGCAAAGGAAAACCGCATTGGCCGTTTTGAATTGGCGCAGCAGGGCAGTTTGTTTCTGGATGAAATTGCGTGTATTCCCGTTGCACAACAAAGCAAATTGTTGCGCGTATTGGAATCCGGTGAATTTGAAATGCTGGGTTCCAGTCGCACGCTACGTGCTGATGTGCGTCTGCTGAGCGCGACCAATAGTGATTTCAATCAGTTAATCCGTGAGGGTTCGTTCCGGCAGGATTTATATTATCGCTTGAATACCCTGGAGTTTCGTGTTCCTGCACTGCGCGAACGCGCAGAGGATATTCCTGCACTTGCCAATTATTTTATTCACAAACACGGACAACGCTATCGCAAACCGGAGTTAGCCCTTTCTAATTGCGCGCAAAAATTATTAACCGCTTACGCATGGCCGGGAAATATTCGCGAATTAAGCCATATGATGGAACGTGCGGTGTTATTGGCGCACACCGGAGAGCTAACAGCAGCGCAATTTAATTTGCCGGGCGCAATACAATCCCCAAATCAAACTTTGCCGATGATTACGCTTGATGAAGCGGAACAACAGCTCATTCGTCAGGCGCTTGAAAAAACGCTCAATAATAAGCAACAGGCGGCAGATTTATTGGGTATTACCAAATCATCGCTATACCGCCGGTTGGAAAAATACGGATTGATCAATCCGGGTGAAAATTAATTACGCTCAATGGGTATAGGGGCTGGTGTAGCATTAAATTGCTTGTTGTTGGATGGGAAAAGACGTGCACGCAATGTCATAAACGGTGTTTCTACCAATTTAAAAAGTATCCAGCCAGCCACAACACTGATTAAAACAATTATTGCTATACCCCAATACCCATCAGTATTAATGCCCCTATCTTTTAAGGGCTGTTTCAGTAATTGGTATAGCGGTTTATGAATTAAATAAATCGCATAGGACCAAATGGCAAGGCTTGCTGCTCCGGGGATTCTCCAGCGATAAAGCCAGCACGATGGTGATAGTGCTGCAAGCACCAATAATGAAAAACTGATCGCCAATAACGAAAAACCAGCACTGGTGGTCCAAACATTGGTGCCAACTCCTTCCTGATAGTGAATATTCAGAAATAAGTAAAACACTATGCCACTACTGATTAAACCGGCTGCGAAAATTTGATTGCCATAACGCAATAATTTTTCAAAAGTGACCTGGTGGTAATTTTTTATTAGCGCTATTGCTATTCCCGGTAACAGCTCATCAAAACGGGAATAGCTGGGGTAATAAATAAATTCATAATAATCCATGATGTTTATCGCGGAGCCTGAATGAGCGTTGAACATGGCAAGGCGTATTGATATAGCGGCGATGAAACCTGTTCCGATAATGATCCACAAACGCAACGCATTGGCAGTCTTTGATAATGTAAATATGCAAACCAGTGGAAACAATAAATAAAATTGCTCCTCCACACACAATGACCATGAATGGGTAAATGTCTCGCCGGGACGCATCGCCAGGTTTTGGGTGAAGGTTATAAATTGCCAAAGTGGTGCAGTATAAGTACCGCTCAATGCAACAGGGATAAGAAGATACAGCGCAAACACCACGTAATAGTTTGGCAATGTACGTAACAGGCGGCGGGCATAAAAATTTTTTAATGAAAATTCTTCTTTCCGTACATAAGCGCGCAGTATTTGGTCGCCAATCAAGTAGCCGCTGAGGACAAAAAACAGGTCTACACCCACCCAGCCAATTCGGGTGACAAAACCAAAAAGTAATTCGTTGCTGACAACAGTTCGGTAGTGAAAAATCAGGACCAGTATGATTGCCAATGCCCTTAGTGTATCAAGACCGTGTAAGCGGTCACTGCTAACGCGATTGTTCATGTTTATCCATTTTTGTGTTAAGGAAATACAAAATGTGCTTGAATTTACAGCTTAAGAAATTCTGGTGTGGATTAATACCTGAACATCCTTGTACAAGCATTAATTGTTGCGGGGGTGGAACACGGTAGATTACAGGTGGGTATTAATCCATACAAAAAAAGCCACTTTATCTTGCACCAGGATGCCCAGGTTTTTTATATAAGCTTGCGCGAATGCAAGCGGCTCAATGGCTTGCACTCTTTCCGCTGTAAAAAGCAGAAAGCATATCCATAGCAATACCAGAATAACGATTAATGCATCAAGATAATTTGCTTTGCCTATAGTGGCTTTGACTGGCAATATTTTATCAGGGAGATTTTTCATCCTCGACTCCTCAAATTTTATTGATTGCATCCTGTGGATTCAGTTTATGGACTTGCATTAATGGAATCCTGCTGGCAAATATCACCAGGATAGAAAGCGCCAGTGTTACCGTAAGCGCTATAGCACCAATACTCCAATAACTCACAATGATTAATTCATTCATGATGCCGGGTAAAAATAATATAAAGCAGATTGCTCCTAATACCAGGCCCGCACCGAGTTTTATATAAGTGTCGCGCATAAAAATCCGGGTAATACGTTGATCGTGCAAACCCAGTGCTTTCATTACCCCTATATCATTCGTGCGTTGCAACATAACCCGCGCACTGATTGCATAAATGCTAAGGGCAGACATAATAAAGGCGAGCAAGGTTGCAGGCATAAAGTTGTACAGTAACCTTTCAAAACCACTGGCATTGCTCCCCAATGCATTTTCCATACTGTCGGATTCACTCAGCGCTACTTCCGGGTCGATACTGCGTGCTGTGTTTAACAGCGTATCTACTAATTGATACGGATTGGTTTCTGTTTTGGCAATTAAATACATTCCGGCCCATACTGGCATTATTTGTTCCATGGGGCGATAAATGGTTTCCATTCGGCTTTCAAAAAAAGATACTGGCGGTCCATATATTAAATCGGGTGCTATACCGACAATTGTGAGTAGAGGGCCGCTTTTGTCCGGATTCAAATGCATTTTTTTTCCGACAGCAGAACCGTTAGGCGACAGTTTTTTAGCGAGTTGTGCGCTGACAATCACAACGAGTTCGGATGACTCTGTATCAGCATGCGTAAAACTGCGCCCTTCAACCAACTTCACTCCTAACGTATCAAAATGATTATTTGCAATAGGAATTTCTGTGGTTTGCAAATATTCTCCGCTTTTCGTTAAATCAATCTCGGTACTATTAACAGTGCTTAAATATCCGAAAGAACCGGGAATAGCGGTAGCAAATGTTACTGATTGCACGCCGGGAATCCTGTTGAATTCCTGTCCGAGTTTTTCATAAAAATTAACGCGATCTGCAAGCTCTGCGTATTTTGATGGTGGAAGTTTCATATAGCTAATTAATAAATTATCGCTATTAAATCCGTAATCGGTATTGAGTACATTGTAAAACGATGAAAATGCAACACCGGTGAATAGCATAAGCACAAATGTACAAGCGACTTGCAATGCGACAACCGAGTTCATCAGTTTTCCTGTCTGGTTGCCTGCACCGCCTTTTTTACCGGAATTAAGCTGGCGATAAAATCGCGTGCTGGTCGCCATCACCACCGGAACAATCCCGGTGATCATCCAGGCAATCAGCAAAAACAATAATCCGGCAATAACGATTGGTTGGTTAAAGGACAGCTGCCACCAGAATGGGTCCCATTCGCTCATGACAAACCCGGTGGCGTATTCAATAGCGAGTGCACAAAATAATAGCCCCAGTGCACCAGCGAATGCGTACAGGAAAAATGATTCGATTAATGGCAACAGCATAATTTTCTTTGCGGAAATTCCGAGTGCATTTTTTATCGCCGCTTCTTTGGCGTTACTGAGCATGCGCACAATGACCAGGCTGGTCACACTAAAGCAGGACATTAATAAGACACTGATCGCCACAACAGTCATTACCTGAATCATCAACATAACCGGAGTCGCACGCACGCGTGTAGCCGTTTCAACTTTGATCGATTTGCCCATATAAATTGTGGTGTGGTCGCGCTCCAGTTCAGAGGCCAGGCGTTTAAATTCCTGATCAGCCTGGGCTACCGAGACACCGGGTTTTAATTTTCCCATAATACCCAGCCAGCCTTCCGCTGCTTCAACGGTACTTTGCGGCGGTACATAGGAGAGCCAGGCTTCTTCATTAACAGGAAAACGAAAACCATCACGCATCACGCCAACAACTGTTGTCGGTTTCCCATCAACTTTTATAGTGCTGCCTACTATTGACGGATCGCCAAGAAAAATTCTTTTCCACGCAGAATAACTGATAACCAATGCGGGTGTAGCGTTAGGTAAATCGTCACTGGGTAATAAAGTGCGACCGAGCAATGGTGCTTCGTTAGTAATTGCAAAGAGCGATGACGTCGTTGCTATGCCCCATACCTGATGGGTGCTGCTCTCAGTCGAAACCGTAAAACCGCGATCTTCCACGGTAGTGAAATGATCCAGCGATGTTTGCCGTTGTTGAAAATAATACGCGTCGTAATTTTGCAAACCGCCATTCAAACGCTGGCGTTCGCGTTCGTAGCGACTGATATAGACAATTTTATCGCCGTCAATAAAGGGTAGGTCGGCTAGCAGGCGAGTATGTACTTGTGCATACAGAAATAGTGAAATAGCCAGGCCAAAAGAAATCGCTAACACAATAACGAAAGTATATTTTTTATCTCTATACAAGCGGACTGCCGCTTGTTTTATATCAAACATATTTACCATGTGCAGATCCTTTTCTATTGTTGCGCAAATTAGCTAACGAGCGAACCATCGGCAAAATGAATTGTGCGAGTAGCATCTTGAGTGTAACGCGGGTCGTGGGTAACAATGCAGACGGTTGCACCGTTTTGATGTTGTTGTTTAATTAAATCCATAACAGTTTCGGCACTTTTGGAGTCCAGGTTGCCGGTGGGCTCGTCGGCAAAAATAATGCTGGGGTTGGTAACCATTGCACGCGCTACGGCAACCCGTTGCTGCTGGCCGCCGGATAATTGTGTTGGCGAATGATTTTTGCGATGTGCCATGCCCACTTGTTCCAGACATTGAATAGCCCGTGCTTTCACTGCAGATTTTTTAGCGCCGGGGCGATAAATTAATGGCAGCATCACGTTGTCCAATACACTCATATTTTCAATCAGGTTGAACGATTGGAATATAAAACCAATTTCCTGGTTGCGAATAGTGGATAGCTCATCGCGCGATAATTTGCTGGTTTCTTTTCCTTTAAAAAAATACTCGCCTTCGGTGGGTGAATCCAGTAAACCCAAAATGGATAATATTGTGGATTTGCCTCCGCCCGAAGGGCCGGAAATAGCCAGGTATTCGCCCCGGTTAATATGAAAATTCACTTTGTTAACCGCAAACGTTTCTACTTCTTCAGTGCTAAATACTTTGGATACATCGACAACTTCAAGTAATTTTTCAGTGTTCATTATTTGCTTCCTTTTAATTCAAACGAAATGTTTGGCTTTCGCTATCCGGTATTTCTGATAACACAATTTTATCGCCGGTATCCAGGCCATCCACTATTTGTAAATAGTGCGAGGAGAGTGCACCGGATTTAATAGTTTTAAGCGTGGCGAGGTTGCCTTCTTTATTGAGCAGGTAGACGGACATGGAATCTTTTTCTGCCATCATTGACGGGATTTCTACATACAATGTCTCGGCAATAGATTGGATATAAATAGTGCCGGTTACATACATACCAATCTTCGCGTCTTCAGGACGTTCTTCGTTGAGATAAACATCTACTTCCACCGTGCTGCCTTTAATATTCGGATCAACACGGTGCACATAACCCTGGAATTGTTTGCGGTTAATCTGCAATTCCACTTTTTGTTGAACAGCGAGTTGTGTTGCCTGTATGGCGGGTACGTTAAGGGTGATATATACAGATTCCGGATCAACAATTTGAGCAATAGGTGTAGAGGTATTAACACCTTCACCGGGATTGAAATTGATATTTTGAACAATGCCATTACGTGTTGCACGAATAGTTAAATCATCAAATTGTTTTTTTATCCGTTCGGCTTCCTGTTGTTGCGCATTAAAACGAAACTCAGCTGCGCTGGTTTGTGCTTGTGCAATTTTATGAAAACTATTCAGTTCGAGTTGTGCAACTTCCAGCTTTCCTTCCGCTTGCTCAACACCGACTTGGGTATTCAAATATTCCAATTCCGGAATGGGAATGACGCTGGTAGTTTTTAACCGGGTGAGGGCGTCATAACGGGTTTTGATTTGTTTGTGATCAAGCCGTGCATGGATTACAGCCGCTTTTAATTCAACCCGGCGGGCATCGAGATTTGCTATTAATAAATTGAGATCGGCCTGTGCCGCTTGTAAATCTGATTGGCTCTTCGCATAAGTAGCTGCAATCGTATCGTTGGATAACTCCAGTAGCACATCTCCTTTGGTAACTTTTTGTCCGGCTTTCACCGGCGCTTTTACGACCTGCCCTTCAACGCGTGCCACAATCCAGTCGGGATCTTTTGCTGCGATTTGACCATTGCCAACGACTTGCACGCTGAAAGGTCCGCGTTTTACTTCGCCGATACGCAGACTCTCCTTATCCAGCACAGGGCTACCCAGATGGCCGGTCAATAAATAGTAAACAGCGATACCCACTAACACGCCGCTAGCGAGCAGTATTCGCCGGGGCGAAAAAAGTGGGAGTTGCTTGCGCTGGACAATTCTATCCACGAGGACTTCCTTAACAATCCATAAACACATATGGCACTGGAGCAGGTTTTGTGCCATATGCAAAATGAATTGATTTATAAGGAAAATTTATAAATTTGCGGGGAAAGTCTGTAATAAAGAGTCCGAAATCGGACGAACAAAATCCGATTTCGGACGTTTGCAGTATTCAACGGCAGTTACGTCGTCTTTGGTGCTTGCGGAGTTTGCAACTTGTTATAGAGGCGGTAGGTCTCGCTATCAATTGACATAAATGGTTTGAAGATTATCTCCTTGTTACTGGCTGTTACTTTCCAGTCTGAGGCATTTAGTTTTTTTGCGTTGAGTAATTGCTCGCGAGTGTATTCATGGTTTGGCGTGTTAACGGGAAATAACACAAAGGGTCCGGTTAATAGCGCAACCATTTCGGGATGGCTCGCGTTGAGCGGCTCCAAACGTAATGCCATATCAAAGATTATTTCAATCTGGTCGTCCTGTTTCCAGGTTCTTGATACTTCAAAAAAGCTGCCCGGTTTTAACGGGGCTTTTATTGTCTGGCCGTTGATTAAAACCCGGGTAGTATTTCCCGCCCAATGGGGAATGCGTAGTTTAATACTGAATGCAACGGGTTTTTGGGTATTCACCACAATCTTGCTGGTGTTTTCAGCAGGATAATGCGTGCGCTGTTCAATCAACACGGTTTGATTGGCAACTGGCATTTCAACGTTTGATGGAACATAGAGGTTCACAAAAAGACTATTCGCTTCTTGCAAATAAATGCTTATGCCGTAGTCAGCTGTTAATTGGATAAACGTTCCGGAGCAGCAGGGCCATTGTTCGCCGCGATAAAATTTGGTGGCGTTGTGATGGTAATCGGCATAATAAAACGTACTGCCATCCGGCAGTGTTGGTTTTGCTCCCAGAATTGTGTTGTACAGCACTCGCTCCATACTATCGCCATAAAAACTATCTTTTGTGATTTGCAACAGGCTGCGTGCAATTTTGAAATGGCCGTAAGTACCACACGGCGTTTCAAAGGATCGGTGCGTTTCACTCAGGGAATTAAATAATGTTTCAGTATCATCGGCGGCGAGTAATTCTTCATTCGGACCCCAGCCACCGGTTGCGTAAGATTGTTTAACAATAAAATCAAAACCATTTTTAGCCGCGCGTAAATATTTTTGCTCGCCCGTTGCATAGTAAGCTTGAATGGCAGAGTTCAAGGCGTTTACATGGCTGTAAGCATGTTTTCCTTTTAGCGGGCTGACACCGTTGGCGAGTGGGTCAAAGAGCGCATCATTTTGCATATAACGCAATGCAAGTTCTTTATATTGTTCGCCCATTCCGAGTTGCCAGGCGATAAATAAATTTTCCGGCAAGGTGTATGGTTCATCCCATATTTCAGCTTCCTGCGTGTAGGGGCGTTGGCGACGTTCTTCGCGAGTGAGGGATTTTTCCGGTAAGAATGGTAGTACGGATTCAGTTAATTTTGCCAATGCCTCTTTTGCTTCTATAACACCCACGTATTGAAATGCATCAATGAGGCCGATAACGAGTTTGTCGTAGGTGTATGCAGGCAGGTAATAATTTTCAAAGAATTTTTTTGAAATCGTCGGAATATATTTTTTAATTAAACCATCAACTTTTTTTGCGGTATTCACATCTTTGGTGATGGCATAACTGCGCGCCAGACCAGACACATATTGCCCGAAACTGTGGCCGGGGATGTAACCATGCCAATTCGCCGTGCTCCAATCGTTGGGATCTATATGGAAATCCCTGGAGTCATCGTACCAGCCACCCATATCCTCACCGGGCGCTGCCTGGCCTGCTCGCGCTCTGAACGGTTTCAATAATTTGTCGTCACTGATGCCCATAAATAAATTGTGTTGGTATTTAAACTGATCTTGCAGTTTGCTTTTTTCCAACTGAATGTTTGCGTATTTGAATAATGCCAATCGCGGTGTTGTTGGCTTTTTTGGTGGGGCGATTTGCAACGCGGCGTGGCTGGAGGAAACCGCATTGCTTGAGAAAATATAGGTACCGGCAATTACGCAGGAGCTATTCAGGAACTGGCGGCGGGATAGTCTGGGCATAAATCAAATTCTTATCGTTGGGATTTATTTGTCAGACATATTATATTATTTAATTGGGGGCGTTAAATAGCTTTACCTTTTTATACTGAATGCGAGTGGGCCGTGTTCATTAATGAAAATCGCGGTCGATAAATTTGTTTATACCTTATTGGTGACAGGCAAACGAATTACTGCGCAAGCGCCAATACGATCCGTTCGATTGCTTAAACTTAATTGCCCACCCAATTGTTCAACGATATGCCGACACAAATTCAAGCCAATACCCTGGCCCTGGCTTTTGGTGGTGTAAAAAGGGACGAAGAGATTGTCTTCGTTGGTGATGCCCTGGCCTTGATCCAGCAGTTGGATTTCGCAGAAGTCTTGTTGTTGCACATGAATTATATTCAGGCTTAATTCGATGGTGCCGGGAAGGCTGCCTGCTTCTTCCGCATTTTTTAATAAATTGATCAGCACTTGCTGTAGTAAGACCGGATCGGATTTTATCTGGACATCGTGACCTTGCGACAGCAATTGTTGTTGCGGAAATAATCCCTGAATTTTTTCTATTAATGAATGCAAACTAACCAGGCTTTTTTCGGTGTGGATGGGTTGCTGGAATTGCGCGTAGCGGGCAACGAAATCGCGTAAATGCTGGCAGCGTTCCTCAATAACACTCAATGCTTCTTTTTCGCGTGGCTGCGTGACTTTTTGTTGCAATGATTGGGCGAGTGCTGCTACTGGTGTGAGCGAATTGCGAATTTCGTGACTTAACACGCGAATCAATTTTTGCCAGGCTTCCTGCTCCTGGTTGCGCAGTGCGGTTTTGATATTGATGAAAATCAGCAATTGGTTTTCTTGACCTTGATCGACAAAACGGCTGGTGCGAATCTGCCATTCCTGTTGTTTGGCTGTATCGTCAAATTGCCATTCCGATTTCTTTATCAAACCCAGTAATTCCGGTGCTGCATGGCGCAGTGTTTGCCAGGGGCGGCCAAATAATTGTGCGAAAGCGCCATTGGCATAACTGAGTCGCTGTTTGTGATCGAACACCAGAATAGGTGTGTTCAAGTGATCGATCATTTGATAAAGCGCGAATAGTTGTTGGTTGTAATGGCTTTTATGGAGCAGTAAAGATTCGCGCAGTGCATTAAATTGTTGTTGGAATTCCGCAACTATGCCTGCTTGAAACACCGGTTTGGCGAGTATGCTGAAATCCTGGTGTTGAAGTGCATCCAACTGCGTTCCTATGCGTTGGAAAATGGAAAAAATTTTGCTGTACAGGCCAATAAATATGCCAATAGTAACCAAAATGCTGCTGACACTGATCAATGCAACTTGCCACCAGGGCAGGGCCAATAGCAGGAGCGCGCAAAGGCTTGTTTGCAGTATCAGCAAAAAAATAAAAATGTTTTTTAACAGGGATTCCAATGAGTCGCTGGAATAGGATTGCTGCTCTTTCATAAGGTTCGGTCAATGTCAATGTAAAGTGGCAGAACGAAATTGCCTGCCAATATAGCCCTAAGTGTGAAATACGAATAGACTCCGCGCCTGGTTAGCTACTTTTGTGACGTTTTTTAATTTCACTGATTTTGGTAATTATCGCCATGAAAAAGACATTATTTATTTTACTCGCCTGTGTATTGCCGCTTTTTTGCTATGCGGAATATCCAGCCACTGGCTATGCGCAAGTTTCTGGTGACGGCAAGGTCGCCGCGGCGAGCGTCAACCCCGATGCGACCACTATTGCGATGGATGTAGTGAAGCGTGGCGGTAATGCGGTAGATGCGGCAATTGCGATTGCATTTGCATTGGGTGTTGTTGATCCACATAACTCCGGCATAGGCGGGGGCTGTTTTATTTTGGTGCGGCTAGCGGATGGCCGCGTATTGGCAATCGATGGCCGTGAAATGGCGCCAGCCGCAGCGCAGCGCGATATGTTTGTGCAGGATGGTAAAGCGAATCCGGAATTGAGCCGCACCGGTGCGCTGGCGATTGGTGTGCCGGGTTCGGTAATGGCGTTACATAAATTGCAACATGAAGGCGGGAAACTGAAGTTTGCTGATGTGATTCTGCCAGCAGCTGACCTGGCGGAAAAAGGTTTTGCCGTTTCACCGGTGGTTGCTGATCGAATGGTAACTACGACAAAAGATTTACAAAGATTTCCTGCTACTGCCGCGATTTATCTGGATAAGTCGCGACAACCTTTTGCCGTTAATACCATTATCACCAATAAAGACCTTGCCCATACTTATCGTGAGTTAGCGCATGGAGGGCCGGATTATTTTTATCGCGGTGACTTTGCTAAAAAAACTGCAGACTGGATGAAGAAAAATAATGGCGTGATCACGCGCGATGATTTTGCGAACTACCAAATCAAATTGCGCGAACCCATTGTCAGCCAATTTGCGGGTTATACCTTGTATGGTTTTCCTCCGCCCAGTTCCGGTGGTATTCACGTCGCGCAAATTTTAAATATCCTGGAAAATTTTGATTTGCACAAAACAACCAGTTCCGAGCGTTATCATTTGGTAGCCGAAGCAATGAAATTTGCCTTTGCTGATCGCGCCCATTGGTTGGGCGATAGTGATTTTGTCAAAGTACCGTTATCGCTAACAGATAAAGCCTACGCCAAACGCATCGCCCAAAAAATACAATTGGATAAAGCAGTAAACAATGCTGTCCATGGTGATCCGGAGCTGGATATCCCGCATTTGAT
The DNA here is from genome assembly GCA_003056245.1 of Cellvibrio sp. 79. Classification (GTDB taxonomy): domain Bacteria; phylum Pseudomonadota; class Gammaproteobacteria; order Pseudomonadales; family Cellvibrionaceae; genus Cellvibrio. The sequence goes on from MVDH01000001.1 coordinate 751,763, forward strand.
GAACAAGCACACCACCCATATTGCTGCCGCAGATCTGGATGGAAACTGGGTTGCCATTACCTCAACTGTGAATACTACCTTTGGTAGCAAAGTGGTTATTCCGGGAACGGGCATTGTGATGAATAACCAAATGGATGATTTTTCTGCACAAGCGGGCGTTGCCAATGCATTTGGTCTGGTGGGTTCGGAAGCGAATGCAATTGCCGCTAAAAAGCGCCCGTTGTCGAGTATGAGCCCAACGATTGTGTTTAAAGATAACCAGCCGGTCATGACTCTGGGTGCTGCTGGTGGGCCAACAATTATTTCGCAAGTAGTGCAAAATCTGTTGTACACGCTGGAATTTAATATGCCAGCTGAAGAAGCGATTAAGCAACCGCGCATTCATGAACAGTGGAGTCCGGATTTATTATTTGTAGAACCCACGATGCATGAATTGGTGCGCAATTCGTTGGTGCAAAAAGGCCATGAAATAAAACTTTGGCCGAATATGGGCTTTTCACAAATTATCCAGCTGCGTGATGGAAAACTGGTGCCAGTAGCTGAGCCGCGCGTAATCAATGCGGCTACCAAAACGCAATAAATTTCCAATGTGTTTTTTAAATGCCGAAACCGGAACAGTTGCTGTTCCGGTTTTTTTTCGCGCTAACCAAGTGGACATTACAACCCAAAACCACCGTCGATATTCCAACTGGCACCGGTAACATACGCAGCTTCATCGCTCGCGAGGAAGGCGGTGAGGTTAGCAATTTCTTCCGCTTTGCCGTAGCGGGGCAGGGCCATAATGTCGCGCACGCTATCAGCGAAATCGCTATTGGCGGGATTCATATCGGTGTCCACCGGACCGGGTTGGATATTATTCGCGGTAATGCCGCGCGGACCCAGATCGCGCGCAAGGCCGCGCGTGAATGTTGCAATCGCGCCTTTGCTCAACGCATAAATCGCCATTCCGGGGAAGGGCACGATGTCGGCGTTGATGCTGCCTATGTTAATAATCCTTCCACCATTTTTAATATGTTTTAGTGCTTCCTGGGTTGCGATAAAAACGCTTTTCACGTTGATCGCCAGAATCCGGTCAAACTCTTCTTCGGCAAAATCTTCCACGCTCCCAATGCCAAATGTACCGGCGTTATTTACGAGGATATCCAGCCCACCCAATTCGGCAACGGTGGTTGTTACTGAATTTTTGATATCGCTGACGTTGGCGCTGTCCGCCTTAATAGCGATGGCGTTGCCGCCGCGCTGGCGAATCTCGTTAACCACTTGTTGCGCGGCGTCTGCACTACTTGCGTAAGTGATTGCAACTGCAGCACCTTCGCTGGCAAGGCGCTGGGCGATGGCAGCACCGATACCGCGTGAGCCGCCGGTAACCAGCGCGACTTTGCCATTCAAACGAGTGGAAACATTGGTGGTAGAAGCAGTTGAAACGATGGTATTAGCAGATTGATTTTGGGTAGTCATGATAAGGCTCCGTTTAATGTTGGGAATCAGTAATGTTTTGCTACGAAGCCAGTTTCCGATATTTATTTGATGGTAATTAGCCGGTAATTCAGGCAATCTTTTTCAACCAATAGTTGAAGATAAGAATACTTATGGAAACCCTGACCAGCATTGAATCCTTTGTGCGTAGCGCTGAAACCGGTAGTTTTTCAGCGGGGGCGCGGTTACTCGGGTTAACACCGGCGGCGGTCAGCAAGAATGTGGCGACGCTGGAACGGCAGTTGGGGATTCGCTTGTTCCAGCGCAGTACCCGTCGGCTAACGCTGACTGAAGTGGGCGAACGGTTTTTGTTGGAGGTAGGCTCGGGGTTGGAAACCGTGCAAATGGCGCTGGCAAACGCCAGCTTGAATCAGGGGAAACCGGCGGGTGTTCTGAAAGTTAGTGTGGCCTACGCGTTTGGGCTTACTTATCTATTACCGCTAATGCCTCGATTTCTGGCGATGTATCCGGATATCCAACCCGATTGGCGGTTTGATAATCGCCAGGTGGATTTAATTAATGAAGGGCTGGATGTCGCAATCGGGGGCGGCATTGAGTTTTCTCCCGGTGTTGTCGCGCGTGAATTGGCGCGGCCAAACCTGGTGGTAGTTGCGGCTCCGGAGTTTTTGTCAGCGCGGAACCTGCAATCAACGCAAGATATGCCCAGGTCACCCGCTGATATTCAAGGTTGGCCCGGGATTGTCCGGCGCTCTTCCAACACTGGGCGCATACAGTCCTGGCAATTGCAGACCCGACAAAATGAGCAGGCGCATGTTGAGCCTAAAGTGCAGATTGTGCTGAATGATCCCGATGCAATTTGCCAGGCCGCGGTCATGGGGCTTGGCGTTGCGCTGGTGCCTATGCCGCATGCATTACCTTATCTGGCTGCCGGGCGATTGGTGCGCCTGCTGCCCGCTTGGTATAACGATGTCGGGCCACTGGCGATTTATTTTTCCAGCGCAAAACTCTTACCGGCAAAAACCCGCGTCTTTGTAGACTTCATCGTCCAGCATTTCCGCGACCAGGACCTGGTGCGGCACTTTGCCGGTTTTGATCCGCTTATTACTCATACTTCTGAGTAATTCCACGCATATCGTCTTTTTTCATTCTCTCGCATTATTTCTTCAGGCGTTAAGACACCTTGATAACTGATTCCGGTGAGAATGAAAAAAGTGAAATTTTTCCTCGTAGGCGTGTTCTGGTTAGCGGCTTCGGTTGTGGGTAACGACGCAGCGGCGGAGGAATTCGTGACCGCCGATTTTATCCGCTTTGCTGCCGCTAAAAGCATGAGCGAAATGGCCGCTGCAAAACTTGCCCTGGAAACATCAACCTCACCTGAAGTAAAAGCCTATGCGCAAAACCGGTTAGATGCGCAGGTGACGCTACTGGCTCCTTTGGAAACGCTTGCGCAACAGGAAGGCATTATTCTTGATCGCCAGCAACAGAGCACTTATGTTTTTATTCGTAAAGGTGAAACATTTGATACGGCTTATGCCAATAAGCGCGCGGCCGAATCAAAACGGATGGTCAAGATTGTACGTAAGGCGATGCTATCGGAGGATTTCGAGGTGCGTCGCTATGCGCAACACGCTTTGCCGATGCTGATGCAGCATTGGTATCAGGCGCAACATTTGGTTCTCGCCTTGAATAATCCCGTTTCAGCAGATTCTTTGCTGGCAACTCGCTAGCCTGCTCTTATACTTGTGGGCCATAACCCATAATAATAAGGTGAGAGTTATGTCGAGGTTGATGTCCGGCCTTATATCGCCACTGGTGGTCGGGTGCCTGTTTGTAATGTCAGGTGCTATTGCCTGCGCTGAAGAACTTGTTACTGCAGAGCCTGTACGAATCATCATTCCCCAAACCAGTTCACGGGAAAATATTAATCACGAAGATTATTATTTTTCGCGTTTGCTTCAACTTGCCCTCGAAAAAACCGAATCAAGCCATGGGCCTTTTCAGATTGTGGAAGCGGACCAATGGCTGGTTGATAAGCGCCTGCGCACGGCGCTGATCCAGGGCAAAGTGGATGTGCTCTGGTCACCCGGTAGCTCTGAGTTCGAAAAACAAATGTTACCGGTGCGGGTCTCCCTGTTAAAAGACTTGAATAATTTTCGGTTGTTGCTAATACGTAAGGGCGATCAACCGCGCTTTTCTGCCGTACATTCACTGGATGATTTGCGAAAACTAAAAGGCGGTATGAGTGCCCAATGGGCCGATGCCGGTATTATGCGCGAAAATAATTTGCCGCTAGTGGAAGCGGTTGGTTACGGAAAATTATTTAAAATGCTGGCAGCAGGTCGATTTGATTATTTCTCCCGTGGGGTGTACCAGATCCAACCGGAAGTGAATTTATATCCCGAACTGGAATTGCAAATTGAACAGGAGCTGATCCTGCATTATCGCAATGAAGTCTATTTTTTTGTCGACAAAGATAATTCGGCACTGGCAGCGCGGCTTGAGGCAGGCTTAAAGGCGGCGTTGGCGGATGGCAGTTTTGATATTTTATTTAATAGCATTCCCCGCTATCAGTGGGGGGTGGAATTATTAAAGAACCATAAGCGCAGGGTGCTGAACTTGAACACTGCGTCAACAACGGCTGCATCTATTAACTCCTCGTCCGCTGCTGAATAACGCGCTTTTTATTTTCTTTTATCCCTGCATGAAGAAAGCCGTTAACTAACGGCTTTCTTCACATCAATTAAATTATCCTTACTTATTTAATGGTGATGATTGCCCGCAGGTTCAGCAATACCAATCCATGCAATTTTTGCCGGCGTACCAGTTAGCTGCAGACTGCCACTTACTTTCGCTGTTTCCAGGTCAATTTGTTTTATCTGGTTTGCAATTGGATCGCTTACATAAATTTTATGGCCAGGTGTTAACGCCAACTCAAAACGGCTTCCAGCGGGCAGGGCAGTGATGTTGCTGGTAATTGCCTGGATGCGAGTGCTGATGCTCCAATTATTGGTATTCAATAAATTAATTTTTCCCTGGTTATCCAGGATCACAAATAATTCACCGTCATCTGCAAAACCATACGCAAGTGCAGTAGGTATTGTGGTGCTGCTGGTATCAACCCAGTTAATGGGGGTAATTGTTCCTGCGCTGGTATTGATTGCAAAAAATTGCCCGGCGGCGATGCCGACAAATTCTGTGCGATGTTCATCGCCCAATACCGTTCCTACACGTGTAGCACCGGTAAAGCTTGTCGGGTTAGCAATTTTTTTCGCGCTGAAACTATCACCCGTTTGAGTGATAACCAAAACACCATCGGTGCAACCGAATGCAATTTGGGTTTTATTTTGCGCGCTGCCGTGTAAGCCGGGACAGGTTTCGCTAAACACTTGTTGTTCGGCGTAAATACCGTTGCTTGCTTTATAGAGGCCCACTTTATCGGGCAGGGTGCTGGTTGCCGTTAATGGATCGCGAATAGTTGAAAGTAAATAATCACCGCGTGCTTGTGCCGCGCCGTGCATATGCGTTGTGTATTCCAATGAATTGCCAGCCGTATTATTTTTAATATTGTCTTCGGTGTAGACACCTACCTGTGCAGGTGTTGTTGTATCGCCATTTCCATCATAAAAAATAACGGATTGGGTTTCGGTCAGCGTAAAATGGGTCGGGCGTGTTTTGTCCGTGCCAAAGGCCAACCAGCGCGGGGCTTCAATAATATCGTCTTTATGATCGCCATGGTCTTCCTGCGATAAACCACTATCTATTACATTCACGCGATTAGCGAGACGCTGGATGACAAAACCATAGCGATAGCTCGGACTTGCATAGAGTGCGCTGGCGGGTTCGGTGAGCGTGTATTCTTCGAGTAGTGTTGCTCCTGTAATATCCCAAATACCTACTTTGGGTTGATCTTTAATGGCGACTAATAAACGGCCTTGATGGGTTGGCTCGTCATCGTGATCATGATCATCTTCAATCGGAATGGGATCGCGCTCTACAATTTTCGTGTCGCCACCACCACAACCGGTGAGCACGGCAGGAATTGCAAATGCAAATAGTAAAGGTGAAATTTTTAATGGATTGCCAAAAAGTTGCTGTAACATTTTCAGTACCTTTGTGTATTTAATTTTTTTCGGGCGTAACAAACCACTCAACGAATAAATGAGTAGGTTGTTACTTGTCAGTTTGGTGTTAATTAATTAAAAACGACCGCTAATACCCAGCGCGTAGCTACGTGCTGGTAAAGGGGCTTTGTCCTTGAGGAAAGACGCATGTACACGTGCATACTCATCGGTGAGGTTGTTACCTTTCAGATAGATTTTTAACCCATCGCTGAAGGCATAACTAATTTGCGCATCAACTAATGTGTAACCCTCGGTAGAGGATTCGAGCGGCGCCGTTTTGTCTTGCTCAAAATAATGTTGGCCGCTAAGTTCTGCTCGCCATTTACCGACTTCATATTCGGCGCGTGTACCGATACGCAAGGGTGGAATACGTGGTAAATCGCCACCGTCTTTTAATTGCGCGCGAGTGTAATCAGTCGTGAAGTTTAATTTGAGCGGAGCACTCAGTTGCCAGTTGAACTCACCTTCAAAACCATAGAGTTCGGCATCCTGCGCTTGATAAATAAATACGGGTAACTCAGCGGAGTGCTCATGTTCGTGCTCTCCGCCCGCATGCTCTTCTTCACCGTGATCATGTTCTACTTCATAAACCGCATTGGTTTCTGAAAGGTAATAATAGTTATCGTTCTGGTTGTAAAACGCGTTTAACACGAAGCCAAAGTCGCCTTCAAATTTACGTAACGATAAATCCAGGTTGTTGGAAGTTTCCAATTCCAGATCGGTGCGTGCTAAATCAAAATGGAAATGATCGTCTTCTTCGATTAATTGCAAAATCGCACCGACTTCATAAAGCCCTGAGCCGAGGTGTGGGCCAAACGCGAGTAATTCCGCCGCAGACGGTGTGCGCTCTGCATGCGTGTAAGATAAACCGATGTTGTAGCCAGAAGTGAAATCCCAAACTACGCCCGCAGATGCACTGAACGGTGTGGATTCATGATCGAAATCGAAGACGCGAATAAATTCACCGCCGTGATTATGTTCGTCGGCGTGATCGTGTTCGTTTAAATCCAGTTGGATATCATTTGCCGAAATTTTTACCTGTTCAACGCGCGCGCCCAATTGCACTAACCAATCGCCGAAATGGCGTTCTTCCATCAACCCAAGTGCGAGCGTGTCGGTCTTACTGGGTGGCGTGAATGCCTCTTCGCCAATCGCTTCAAAATTGCTGTGTTTGTAATGCAAGCTGAGTGCGCCGCGCCATTCAGCAATGGGGTGATGAAATAATTCCCAGCGCGCTTCAGCGGTTTCGTTCTGGAAGGTTGTTCCGATAACACCATTTTCAATTTCGCTGTGTTCATAATCGGTGAAACCGAAACGCGTTTTGGTTGCGCTGAAAAAATCGTGGTCGAGTGTTAACTCGCTGATAAATTGCAGGCGATCCTGTTTTAAATCCGCATACACATCCACGTCTTCATCGCCGTGGCTGTGACCGGGAATCCCATATTGGCGTTCGAGGTGGCCGTAAGAAAGCCCGACAAAACCTTCATCCAGAATAAAACTGCCACCTACATTAATTCCTTTCGCTTCCGCAAAAGAATTGGCGAGACGACCGCTGTTGTCATGTTCATGGCCTTCTTCCGCGTGTTCTTCCGTAGATTCAATTTCAGCAGGACCGGGAATTTTGTAGTTGTCGGCATCGCGCCAGAATCCATCGAGATGCAATCCAACGTTGCCAATACCGGAATTACCGCTGGCAGAAATGAGTTTGTCATCGGCAACGGAATCCTGCTCAAGGCGCCATTCACCGTTGGTTTCCGTACTTTGCGGAACGCGGTCATCGACGATATTGACTACACCACCGATAGCGCCACTTCCATAAAACAAGGTCGCGGGACCACGCAGGATTTCGATTTGCCGCGCGGTAGAGGCTTCTGTTGCTACCGCATGGTCAGGGCCAACGCGGGACGCATCACCCGCATCCAGGCCATTTTGGGTAATCAATACGCGCGGGCCGTCAAGGCCGCGAATAATCGGACTGCTTGCCACCGGCCCGTAATAACTGGAGTGCACACCGACTTCATGTTTAAGCGTTTCACCTAACGTTGAAGCCTGGCGATCACGCAGTTTGTCGGCGCTGAGCACGTTGATTGGTTGTGCGGATTCCATGGTCGATGCATGCCAGGGCAGGCCGATCACATTGACGATCTCAATACTGCTGCTCGCTAAAACCAGCTCAACTGGTCCATCACCGTCATGCACATGTAATGTTTTATGTGTGTAATCCGGCGCACGTACATGTAACTCCACATGGCCATCGCGTTGGGGGGGCAGGGTGAATTCGCCGCGCTCATTGGTTTTGGTACTGAGCTTGGTACCTACAACTTCGACGGTTGCGGAGGGAATCGGCTGACCAAGCTCGTCGCGCACATCGCCTTCAATTTGCGCAAAGCTGGATTGGCTCGCTAAAGCTATCGCGACCCACAACAGGGATTTTTTCATTCTTACCTCTAAATCGGATTCTCTATGGCGTAGCCGCCGGTTGGCGTCGTAACTTGCTGGCAATGTTATACTATAACGAAATTAAAAGTGAAGCCTTTTTATAAAGGTCGATTTCCTTGACTTGTCGCTACTGTCACCGTAACTTGCGCGCCCGAGGTGTCTGATAGATGTGCAAATCCATTCCGATGGATGCATCCCGGATCAGAGTCAATGGGAAGTCGGTGCGTTATTGCCTTTGGTGATACAAACCCGACGCTGCCCCCGCAACGGTAAATGCTACGATTTTTTAATCGCCATGAGTCCGATACCAGCCTCAACACCAGAGCTTTGCTCTTAATTATTCACGATGTCGCGGAGGGCTACATCGGTGGAAATCTGTACCTTTTGGGCATCTGCCCGGTATATCTTTTTTCCGCTTTCCCTCCCTCATCCCTAATTCAGGATTGAGGAATCTCATGTCTAGACAATCAACCGTTAAGTTAGCAACTGTTAAGCCTGCTGCTTTTGTCATCAGTGCATTAAGTGCAGCCATCATCAGTGCGCCCGCAGCGTTTGCTGCAACACAAAAAAATGACGAGAAGAAACTCGAAACTGTTTATGTCAGTGCGACGCGTAGTGAAACGGCGCAATTGCCAGTGGCAACGCAAATTAAAGTAATTTCTGCGGAAGAAATTCGTTTGAGTGGTGCGAAATTATTAACCGACGTACTGCGCACCCAGGCAGGTATACAACTGTCTGATATGGACGGCAGCGGTATGCGCAATGTGTCTGTTTCCATGCGTGGACTGAGCGGCGCAAATAATGTGCTGGTGTTGGTCGATGGGCGCAAACTTAACAATCCCAGCCAGGAAGGTCCTGCGCTAAATGCCATCGCCATACGTGATATTGAACGTATTGAAATTGTTCAAGGCAGCGCGGGCGTTCTTTATGGCGACCAGGCAGTGGGCGGTGTAATTAACGTAATCACCCGTCGCGCAAGTGAAGGTGAAACATCAGGTTCTGTGGTTGCTCGTGGTGGTAGCGATAATCTGGAGGATTACGGTGTTAACCTGAGCCAGGGTTTTGCTAATGGTTTGAGCTACAACATTTCCGGACAAAAGCGTAATGCTGATAATTACAGGGACAATAACCAATCTGCCTATGAAAGTGCATTGCTCAATGTGCGTTATGAACGCGAACAAGGTTTTGTGTTTGTTGAAGGGCAACAAATCAAAGACGATTTGCGCACGCCAGGTTCGCTTCGTGACGATCAGGTATTGATTGATCGTCGCCATACCAATTCCCCTAATGACTACAGCGATAAAGAAGCGGATACATGGCGTGTTGGTGGCGGAGTAAACCTTTCCTCCAATTGGTCATTGCAAACGGAATATTCTGATCGCAATGAAGAAGGTGAATATATGTATTCGCCTAATGCAACCCAATATTCCATGCGTGTAAAAAGCTTAACGCCGCGTGTTGTTGGTGAATATGCGCTTGCCAACGGTCCTCTCGTTGCCACGGTGGGTTACGACGATATTGACAGCGATTATGAAAGTAATAGTACATGGAGTCCGGTTGCATCCAACCAGCAACAACGCAGTATTTATGCGCAATTGTTGTATCCATTAATGCCGAAATTAACAGCGACTATTGGTGCGCGTTATTCGGAGGTAGAGGACGAAAACCAACGGTTACTGGAGCAGCAAGAAGATGACCTCACTGCAAGTGAATTTGGTTTGAGTTATCAAGCAAATAATCAATGGCGTGTATTCGGTCGTTACGCGGAGAGCTTCCGTTTTGCCAACCCGGATGATAATAATCTCGTTCCAGCTGATGTAATTTTTTTAAATCCGCAAACGGGTGAATCTTTCGAGCTTGGTGCTCAATGGCAAGGTGACAAAGCCCAGGTTTCCTATACGCTTTATCACATGGCATTGAATGATCAAATTGTTTATGACCCCTTCGTACCCAATAATCAATTTTATAACGGCGCCAATATTAATCTGCCGGATTCCGAGCGTCAGGGTTTAATGCTGGATGCTGATACGCGTTTAAGCGAAGAGTTGGCGTTGCGTTTTAATTACACCTTCACTGATGCTGAAGTTGTAGACGGTACTTACGATGGTAAAAAAGTTCCATTTATTGCCGAAAATAGCGCATCTGCAACTATTTTATTTACGCCGGTGACTCCATTAACTTTCTCACTGGAAAGTATTTATACCGGTTCACGTTACAAGTCTGGCGATGAAAACAATACTAGTCCAACCCTTGCGCCATTAACGGTATTTAATTTGGCTGGTGTTTACACCTATCGCCAATTAGAAATAAGTGGCCGTATCAATAACATCACCAATGAGCTTTATGCGGGTTATCATTCTACTTGGGGTCAATACCCTCAACCCGAGCGCAACTACGAAGCGAGCATTACTTATCGTTTCTAATAGCAATTATCCTGTTTAATTGTTAATTTAATGCCTTCAAGCGCAAGCTTGAAGGCATTTTTATTTTTACACAGAAAACCGGTGGAATTTATCATGACTGACAACAATACCCATGACAGTGACAAAGCGAAACGTCATCAGGAACGCATGCAACAACGCAAGGAAATTGTAGATGCTGCAATTGCGCGCGCGGATGAAGAGCGCGGTGTGGTGATTGTGTTAACAGGGGATGGAAAAGGTAAAAGCTCTTCAGGCTTTGGTACAGCGTTGCGTTGTCTTGGTCATGGCTACAAAGTGGCCATCGTGCAATTTATTAAAGGCACCTGGGAGTGCGGTGAAAAGAATTTTTTAACGGAAAGTGTTTTTCGCGGAGCAAGCCCGCAACTGGAATATTTTGTGATGGGCACCGGGTTTACCTGGGAAACCCAAAATGCCGAGCAAGATCGCGCAGCAGCTGAACAGGTATGGGCCGAATGTGAACATGTTTTTCGCGATCCGGAAATTCATCTGGTTTTGCTGGATGAAATTACTTACATGCTGAATTATAAATATCTGGATAAAGATAAAGTAATCCAGGCAATTCAAAATCGTCCGCGCAACCAGAATGTCATTATTACTGGCCGCGGCGCCAAAAAATATCTGGAAGATATTGCGGATACCTTCAGTGAGGTAAAATCTGTGAAGCATGCTTTTAATGCTGGAGTTAAAGCGCAAAAAGGAATTGAGTGGTAATAGTTTATTTCGGTTCACTCTTTGCCAGAATAAGTTGCACCAGTTTCTGGTAATCCCCATCAAAGTGATGGTCGCCGGGTAAATAAATTAATTGTTGTTTATCCGGCTTTTGTGAAATATGTTCCTGAATTTCTTCGCACAAACTTGTTTCCTGCTCACTGTAAAAACAACGCATTGGCCATTGATTCCAATCTTTCACTTCCGGATACAATGCATGTGCGGCCTGTTCCGATGTGCCTAACCACCCACTCACATGAAAAACAAAGTCCACACTGGTTGATGGATTAAGCAAATTGACACTGCTGATTTTAGCTTTAGTGTCGTTGTTGAGCTGGTTCACCATAAATGGCATAACATCAGCCCCCATTGAAAATCCTATTAATAACAAACAATTTTTATTCCAGGCGCTGGTGTAGTAATCAATGGTCGCTTGTAAATCTTTTCCAATAACCGCCTCTGATTTTTCTTCCCAAAAATAATCCAGTGAATTCCAGCCAACAACAGCAATGCCCCCTTGTGCTAATTGGTTGGCGATATCTTTATCGATATTCGCCCAACCACCATCGCCAGAAATAACAATGGCTAATAAATCGTTATTGCTGGCGTTATTAATTGCCGGTATTTCAATTAGTGGGAGATTGGCAATGCCTTTTTTATCTTCACTATCCAGCGGTTGATTTAATGAAGATCTGAATGATTGCTTATCTATTTGCCAGTTTTTTAGTAACGGATAATCAGGCATCCATTGTTGAATTAGCGAGTGCGTATTAAATAACCTCCACGGTGTTGCTGGAAGCAGCGTGCTACTGAGCGTTAAACGCTGTTGTTCTGCATCCCAAAATAATTGAGTACTGTTGTTACAGGGGGCAATGGGTAATGGAATTTCATTGCGCCAATCAATACTGTAAGCACCACGAAAAATTCCTTTCGGCATTTGCGTCAGCATCGCAAATAAATAACTTCCGGCAGAACCGAAGCCAGTGATGAAGGGCTGCGTAAAGCGGTGGAACTGGTGATGTTGCTGGATGTCTTGTGCGTAAACGGATAAGGGTGTTGCTGCATCAAAACAATTGGCATTTCGTTGTTTTATACCTGCCAAATAATTTTCAATCGTTAATACTGCGCTGAGTTCACCTTGTCGGCTTAGTTGGGCTGCGTATTGATTCGCTTGTGTCTGGTGTTCTACATCAGTCAGGATCAATTGAACACCGTTAGTGCCGCCTGCATAAATTGCGGTTTCCCCAAAATCACCCCAGCGAAAATTTTCCGCTTGCGTTTGAATGATTGCCTGGGCATTACAGGCGGACGCTATAACGAGCAATAACCAAAAACTAACAGATCTTGTTGCGATGTTGATCATTTGCTAAAGCTTCCACTAATACCGCCGGATATAGCGTTGGTGATAGTGAATATCACCGGTGCCAGATGACCACCGCGCGGCAGGGCCAAATAAACCGGATTCCATTGCGGATGAAATTTTTCTTTATAGTGATGCAAGCCTTTAAAGTCGTAAAACTCATTACCCATTCTGAAAATCGATGACCCTAACCTGTGCCAGAATGGTGCCAGCTCATCGTCATCAAGCCCCGCCAGCGGTGCCATACCCAGATTAAATTTATAATACTGCTCTTCCTTCGCCCAGAGCATGATGTTGGAGAGTAAATAATCCATAGCGCCTTTGGGAGCTTGATCGCTATAACGCATTAGATCGATGGAAATTTCATTGGGTAAATTGGTGTGTAACAGATTGGCAAATGCAACGATTTGATCATCTTTGCTTACCACTGCAATGTCAAAAAAGCGCAAATAATTTTCGTCAAAGAAACCGAGTGAAAAACCTTTTTCGCGGGACTTTTTGTGATCCAGCCATTGATCTGAAACCTGCTTTAATGCAGTCAGCGACGGTTCGATATCGGCAGCGCGAATAATCCTGAAGGTAAAACCCTCTTTGATAATTTTATTAATGGTGCTACGGAATGAGGCCCATGCATTACCTTTAAGTGCAAAATTACTTAAATCAACATGGGCCTCTTCGCCGAGTTTTATCAGGTTTAAACCTAAATCTACATACAATGGTAGATGTTCAGTAGTAATGCGATAGAAGACCGGTTTGGCTCCGTGCAAATCGGCGTGTGCACGGAATTCTTTTACCAGTTCCTTGAAGCTTGCACTGTTACCGCAAGGGTCGTTAAGTGAAATCCAGTATTTAGTGGTGGTGATATAAGCAATGAAACAATCGCGCGCTTCGCCCCAGAATAAATATTTATCACCGCTAAGACTAATGTAATGTTCAGTGTTTTTTTGTTCCTGGATAATCACTTCTGCTTCGCGCAATTCTTCGTTTGTTGGCAAATGTGGTTTGTATTGCCCGCGCGATAATAAATAATGCAGGAGCGCGCCGCATGCGACGATGCTGATTAATAATGTTGCGCGTAAAAAGCGTGAGGCATTCGCATCCAGCTCGAACTGCCACCAGAGTTCATGCGCATAATCCACTTCCTGATAGGTAATAAAACCGATCAAAATACTTAAGCCGATGATGGCAACGATTAAAAAAATCCATTGCGGTGTAAGCAAATGCATATCCAGCTTGGACTTGCGATAAAAATACGATTTGCAGGGAATGAATAATATCAACAACACGCTGAGGAAAACGGCCTCTTCATAATCCAACCCTTTGGTCAGGGAAAAGATAACACCGGCGGCTAGAAAAATCAGGGTCAATGGGTAGGCGGTATTAATGCGCAGCAAAATCGCGCGCGCAAGAATCAGTAAAAACACACCGATGACACTGCCCAGCAAATGGGAAAGTTCAATGAGTGGCAGGTTAATAATATCGGTCAATGTTGCCAGTCTATCGGGCATACCCGGAGTGCTGCCGGACAACAATAAAATCCCGCCAGCCAGCAACGCAAGAAGGGATAAAAACACGGGCAAACGGCGGTGCAGGAAAATACTGGTGGTCGCAACTATATTCTGCATACGAATCACCCCGGGAATTTTCTGCCAATTCGCACGCAGCGACTGATGTTGGGTGATTGAAAATATAACCAGCGCGATTAATAACGGTAACAGGAAATACATCAAGCGATAAGTCAGTAAAGCGATCAAGATAATCTGGTGATCATGGGCATCACCCACCAATAATAAAAATGCACTTTCAAAAATACCGATACCGCCCGGTACCTGGCTGAATAGCCCAATCAATTGGGCGAGAATATAAACCGTGAAGAACCACATAAAATGCATTTGGGTGGAAGGGTAGAGCAGGCAATAAAGCACTACACCGGCGAACAATAAATCACAAATGCCCGCAACAGTTTGCAATGCAGTAATGCGCGCGGGAGGTAAACCGATATTGATTTTCTTCCATTGAAAACGGTGGCGGCCACTTAATATTAGCGACCAATACATCACCAATAGTAAAAGTATTCCCCAAATAAACCAGGCGAGATGGCCGCCTAATAATTCAGGGTGATTGAGTTCATTCTGCGGCAAGAAAAAATAGGCAGCACAAAGCAATGTTACTGCGCCTAATAAATACGTTGAACTTGAGAAAATAATAATTTTGCCAATGGAGGCAGCGTTCAACCCAAGTGCAGAATAATAACGGAAGCGGATTGCCCCACCCGTTACCAGCGCATGTCCCGCATTATTGCTCACCGCGAAGCCCAGAAAACTGACGAGCAAGGTTTTATGCCAGGGAATTTTATAACCCAGATGGTACATCGCCAACAAATCGTAAGTGGCTAACACCAAATACCCGATAGCGGTAGCTCCCAATGCTAATAACAGGGTGCTCCAATGAAAATCCTGTAAAATTTCCCCGACGGTTGCCCAGGTAATGTTATAGGTGTGAATCTCTCTGCTGACCATATAAAAAGCAGCAATTGCTGCTAACAGGGAGATGGTGTTAATCAGAATGTGGGAATGTTTCAATCTCTGCCCGCCCTTGGGAGTGTGAGTGACAGTCTAGCTCATGGTTTCAGGGTGCATTAGAGACATTAATTGTGTTTGCTGGTTGCGGTTTTACAGGTCGTCTAAAGTTATTTTTCGTTTTTTTTACAGGCTGTTGTTCATGGCAAATCAAAAGACTTCAATAACACCATCCGCGCGGACATTAATGGTGCAAGGCACCACTTCGGATGCCGGTAAATCTACCTTGGTCGCTGCGTTGTGCCGCATCCTGAAAAATCGCGGTGTGTCGGTTGTGCCATTCAAACCACAGAACATGGCTTTGAATTCTGCGGTGACTATTGATGGCGGTGAGATTGGCCGTGCACAAGCGTTGCAGGCCCAGGCTGCAGGGTTAGAGCCGCATACGGATATGAATCCCATCCTGATAAAACCCACGAGCGATACCAAAGCGCAAATTATTGTGCAAGGAAAAGCCATCACCGATATGGATGCTGCCGTTTATCACGATTACAAAACCCGCGCGATGGAATTTGTGCTGGATTCACACCAACGGTTGCAACAGCAGTATCAGATTATCGTGGTAGAAGGAGCAGGAAGCCCGGCGGAAATTAATTTACGCGATCGCGATATAGCGAATATGGGTTTTGCCGAAGCAGTCGATTGCCCAGTCATTTTAATTGCAGATATTGATCGCGGCGGAGTGTTTGCACATTTGGTGGGCACATTGGAATTATTAAGTGAATCCGAGCGCGCGCGCGTGATTGGTTTTGTGATTAATCGTTTTCGCGGCGATATAGGTTTGCTGCAATCAGGCCTGGATTGGCTGGAACAAAAAACCGGTAAACCGGTGCTGGGTGTTATCCCGTATTTGCATGGGTTGTATCTGGATGCAGAAGATGCGCTTACGAATAATGCACGCAAGGTCGACGCAAAATTACGTGTGGCAGTATTAGCGTTGCCACGTATATCCAACCATACCGATTTTGATGCGTTGCGTTTACATCCGCAGGTGGATTTTAGTTGGGTAGGACCAAATCAAAAAATACCCGGTTGCGATTTATTAATTGTTCCCGGCAGCAAAAATGTTCGTGCTGACCTGCAATTTTTGTGTGAACAAGGATGGGATATCCAGATTAAAACCCACCTGCGCTATGGCGGAAAATTAATGGGAATTTGCGGCGGTTTTCAAATGTTGGGCGAGCAAATTCATGATCCTTTGGGGATTGAATCTACGCCCGGGAGTTCGAGTGGATTAGGTTATTTTGCACTGTCGACACAGTTGGAAGCCCATAAACAATTACAGCAACGGCACGGTTTTTTATGGGATAAAAATTCGGCTGTAGCGGGTTATGAAATTCATTGCGGTGTCAGCCAGGGCGAAGCGTTGTGCAAACCTGTTTGCTATTTATATCAGGGTGATGAGTTGGTAGCAGAAGGAGCCTTGAGCAATGATGGTCAAATTCTGGGAACGTATCTCCATGGAATTTTTGATCAGCCTGTTGCACTCGTCACGCTGCTAGCCTGGGCCGGGTTGCAAGCTGCTGAAACGCTGTCCCTCAATGAACTGCGCGAGCAATCGCTGGAGCGTTTAGCGGCGGAAGTGGAAGCAGCACTTGCGCCGGAGTTTTTATCAATCTGGTCCCACACCTGAGTGAATAATCCAGAAAACCGGCAAGGAAAATTTTAACGGTTATACTTTCAAGAGTTTGTGCGCCAATCCAGAGGGATTGCGATTCAAGGAGCGCGTTATGCGACTGATTTTCGTAATAATATTGTTGGGCATTGCTATCACGTCGCGGGCTGAGCCTGGAGATAATGAAGATCCCGTTGTTGGTACTCAGGCGGTTAATCTTGCAACCAACATTTCATCAGCGTTTAGTTCGGACCTGCCCACTGGAACGGGTCAGAGTTTGTTACCGCATTTGCAATGTATTTTTTCTGATATGAAACGCGATTTTACCGTGCAGGTTATGCCTTGGCGCCGCGCTTATCAGGATGTAAAAAGCAATCGTATCGATGGTTTTTTTACTGCAATTCCCATGCGGCAGGTTGATCCCTATGCAGTGCTTTCCGCCCCCATGGTATTGGAAAACTGGTACTGGTTTTGGCGCAGTGACACTATCGCGCCGGAATCATGGCGTGAAGGATACAAGCTCGGTTCTATTCTGGGAAGCCAGCAGGAAACCTGGTTGGGCGAGACCGGATACACCGTGGATATGAGTGCGAATAACTTGCCGCAATTGATTAAATTATTACAAGGTAAACGGATTGATGTGATTCTGGCGGATCGCGAACATTTTATTCGTGCCGCAAAAGAATTGAAATTAAACCCTGATAATTTCCAGTCACGCTTTTTTCGGTATGTGCCGCTCGGTGTTTATTTCAATGAGCAATTCCTGAATAACAACCCGGCATTTTTATCGGTTTTCAATACCACTATCAATAAATGTGCAACAGGGCATTTTGCCGTTTCCGATTATGAGAAGCAGCAAATCCGTGAATTATTGCAACGTAAAATTGAGCGCTGGAAGCGTTTGCCGAAGTTGGAAGAATTACTGCGTTCCCAAAATGCGAAAACTAAACGCTTGAGTAATGGAGACATTCAGGAGCGAGATAAAAAGTGGCGCACTGCCTTTCAAGCACATGATTTTGCGTACCCGATTAAACTGATTGACCAGGAGTTATCGGCGCAACTGCGTGAAATAAAAAAACAATCCCAGGATGTTATTACCGAAATTATTGTGACTGATGCTCGCGGCTTGAATCTGGCCATTAGCGATATGACTTCGGATTATTGGCAAGGTGATGAAGAAAAATTTACTGGAGCCTACGATAAACCGGCAACGACACTTTATTTTGGCGATATCAATTACGATGAGTCCACCAAGCGTTTTCAAATCCATATTAGTGTGCCGTTATATACCGAGGAGAAATTTGAACCGCTGGGGGTAATGGTTTTTGGTGTGGATGTAGAGAGAATTTTATCGCAAGCGCAATAATATTTACTTTTATAAAAAACGGCCGCAATTGCGGCCGTTTTTTATCGCGCGGAAAATATTACACAAATGTTTATTTAATATCGCAAGCTGCCGCCGCCACGCCATTTTGCTTGAATAGTGCCCATTCCTGCATCGCGATTTGCATTTGCAGTGACGTGTCCATATTCATCGCATCGGGATAGTTGCCACCGGTGTAGCCTTGCGGGAATTGAATGGTTTGGAAATATTCGACGTTGTCCTGGCTGTATTGCGTGCAAAGACCTTCAAATCCAAACACGGGTGGACCATAAGTTCCTTCGGAGAACGTGTAGCCGGCGGTATTGGCAAACGCGCCGCCATGGCAAGAGAGGCATGAGCTGAGTTTATTATCTACCGGGCCGGCAAGGCGGCCATTGCAACCGTAATGTTCAAAAGCGCTAATGGATTTATTCAACACACTTTGACGCGCGGGAATTGATTCTGCTTTGGGAACGGCGGGGAACGTCCAGGAATCCATGCCCCATTGCAAACCAACGGGTTTTAAATTGTCCCATACGGTTTTGCCTTTGCCGTCAATATAAGCAAAGGTGCCGTAAACCCAGCGGCTGGGTGAGCGTTCATCGACAACGGCAACATCGACTTGCACGAGGCGAACGGTTTGTACTTCGCGTTTGCATTGGAATTTATTATCGACTTCAACATGGCGATCGGCCTGCCATTCCGGGCTGCCTTTTAAATAGGAAACTTCTTCCGGGGTTGCGGTGGTAAATAAAAATTTCACTACCACTGTACCTTGCATAAACGGCATGCCTTTCGTAGCTTTAACTCCGTTGATGGTTTCAATATTGGGCGTGCCTTTTTTGCTCCAGCTTTGGCCAATGGTATAACCGCCATAGCTGTTGTACATACCGACAGCCCAGGTTTCAAAACCTTGTTCATTGCCCGGTGTTGCACCGATGAGTGAATGCAAACCCAATCGCTCTTCGCCATAAAAATCGGTGATAACGGCGGTGCGCTCATTTGTTAAACCATGCACAAATTCGCGCCCGGTGTGTTTATCGAATGCCATCCAGGGAATATGGAACCATTCGGTTTTGCCGTTCACTTGTACTTTAAATCCTTCCTGATTATTTAAATCAGGAGTCTGGCCCTTTTTTACATAATCGAGAATTGCATTGATGTAATTATCGTAAACACCTCCGTCTTTCCACACTGGAATTCCGGCATCGGTAAAATTTGTTTTAGTGGGCAAATCAATTCCCAACCAGGGACATTCAGCAACGCCACAGGGCTCTGGTTTTTTTTGCGGATAATCATGGCTTAATTTAAATGTTGGCCCTTGCCAACTTGCCGGAGCAGGCACCGCTGCGTTGCGATAGGCTTCGGTTTTAGCACTTTCTGCAAGTGCGCCACTGGCTGCAATACTGCAGACAATGGCAAAGATTGCTCGTTTCATAACAAGATCCTGCTTAAAAAATATAAAGTATAAAAATATAAAAGGGCGATAAGTAAGGGCACCTAGCTGGCAATTACTTCCAGGAACGTGCTGTACACCGCGCTGGCGTTTGCCGTTAATGCAACATTCACGGCATGGCCATTTTTCTGGTCGACAATGATCATTCCCGATTTATCATTTTCCTCATCGAGCTCTTGTTCAACGCGAATGGAAAATGATTCGGTGGTGATAAGTTCGGGATTGGTAATTACGCACGCGGCGAGTGGGTCCCAAAAATCCAGATAAGCGCCAATTCCACCTTTGATGGTGCTGCTCTCTAACACTTCCGTCAGAAAGTTCGCGATGGGATTATTAATTTTTGCCAGCCGTGCAACAAAATCTTTGGTGATAGGAACTTGTGATGTTGCATTCAATGCGACCAATGTAATGGGAATTCCGCTGGAAAAAATTTCCTGCGCTCCGCGTACATCGACAAAAATATTCCACTCAGCGACTTTATTGGTGTAGTAAGGATAATTTTGCATGGTCGGGAGAATATTTCCTAATGCTCCCGGCGTTACAAATTCCGGCAACAGGTTGCCGCCCATCATCACAATATGTTCCAGATTTTTATCCAGTGCTGCTTGTAATTCAGGATCAGTTTTAGCCGAGTCGAACAACCGCCCCCAATTTGAACCCCCACCAATGCACAAGAGTGTGGTTGGTGCATCACTGTTAATAAAATAATTGCGCAAAAACAGCTGGGCATCTTCCAATATTGCGGTGGGGTTTTCTCCGGGAAAGTCAGCATCGTAATGTGCGTCGGCTGCGTCCCTGGCGTCACCAGGAAATGTATTGCTATAAATCATCGGCGCTTTTGCGCCTTTTGCAATGGGAATTGTTAAAGCATCCGGCGTGTTGAGCATTGTCAACATATTGCTGATATTGCGCACACCTGGCGTTAAGTGAACATCACCAGTGCCTGTAACGGTAATGCCGGTCACTTCAATGGCAGGATGCTTGAGTAAATACAGCATCGCCATGTAATCATCAAAATCTGCATCGGTATCAATTAAAACACGGATTTTGTTTTCATCTTTTTTCATAACGAATCCTTATTTTTGGAAATATTTTTTAAAGGGTCCGCAAGTTAACAAACTTCCTGTTGCGCGGTATTCATTGCAAGCCTCAAGCGAAGCAAGCGTCAAAAAGGATAGTTGCTGAATTGATGATGGGTTATTACGTGTTATTACGCAACGCTTGAGGGCGTGTTATGGATATCAACAACAACGTCAGGAAAAATGAAAAGGTGATGGCGGGCGATAATTAAGATCAGTGAAAAAAAGAGACCGCCAGTTGGCGGTCTCTTTTTTTGTTTAACCTTTAAGCGGTTTGTATTTCATCCGCTGTGGTTGGGCATTTTGGCCTTTGCGCTTGATCAGGTCTTCGTGGTAGTCGGTGTAGTTACCTTCAAAGAACACGATATCCGAATCACCTTCATACGCGAGGATATGCGTTGCAATACGGTCAAGGAACCAGCGATCATGCGAGATCACCAGCGTGCAGCCGGGGAATGCCAGGATCGCATCTTCCAAGGCGCGCAGGGTTTCGATATCCAGGTCGTTTGACGGTTCGTCGAGTAACAATACGTTCGCGCCTTGCTTCAATGTATTGGCTAAATGGAAACGGCCGCGCTCACCGCCGGAAAGCTCGCCCACACGTTTTTGTTGATCGGAACCTTTGAAGTTAAAGCGGCCGATGTAAGAACGTGAAGACACTTCATAGTTACCAATCTTGAGGATATCGGAACCATCCGACACTGCTTCCCACACGGTTTTGTTGTTGTCGAGGTTATCGCGGCTTTGGTCAACAAAAGCGACTTTAACGGTTTCACCGATTACAACTTCGCCGCTATCGGGTTTTTCCTGCCCGGCAATCATCCGGAAAAGGGTGGATTTACCTGCGCCGTTACCGCCGATGATTCCCACTACCGCGCCTTTGGGCACAGTGAGGCTCAGGTTATCGATCAACAGGCGATCGCCGTACGCTTTGGAGACGTTATGGAATTCAATAACCTTATCGCCCAAACGCTCACCCGGCGGAATGTAGATTTCGTTGGTTTCGTTGCGCGCCTGGAATTCTTGTGATTGCAATTCATCAAAACGCGCCAAACGCGCCTTACTCTTGGCCTGACGGCCTTTGGGGTTTTGGCGAACCCATTCCAGTTCTTGTTTCAGGGCCTTTTGATGCGCCGCTTCACTGCGTTGTTCTTGCGCTAAACGGGCTTCTTTCTGCTCCAGCCAACTGGAGTAGTTACCTTCGTATGGGATGCCGTGGCCACGGTCCAATTCCAGAATCCAGCTAGCGGCATTATCCAGGAAGTAACGATCGTGGGTGATCGCCACGACGGTGCCGGTAAATTTTTGCAGGAACTGCTCCAGCCAGAAAACGGATTCCGCGTCCAAATGGTTGGTCGGTTCGTCGAGCAACAACATGTCCGGGCGTGAGAGCAGCAAACGGCAAAGAGCCACGCGGCGTTTTTCACCACCGGAAAGTTTGGTTACATCGGCATCCCACGGCGGTAAACGCAGTGCATCGGCTGCTACTTCCAGGGTGTGATCCAGGTTATGGGCATCCCACGCCTGGATGATGTCCTCGCACAATGCTTGTTTTTTGGCGAGATCATCAAAATCCGCATCGGCTTCCGCGTAAGCTGCGTAAATACGATCCAGCTCCGCCAGCGCATCAACGGCTTCACGTACGCCATCTTCCACATTGCCACGCACGTCTTTGGCGGGGTCGAGTTGCGGTTCTTGCGGCAAATAACCTACTTTGATGCCGGGCATCGGGCGGGCTTCGCCGTTAAAGTCCTGGTCTACGCCGGCCATAATTTTGAGCAGGGTAGATTTACCGGAACCGTTCAGACCCAATACACCAATCTTGGCGCCGGGGAAAAAGGACAGGGAAATATCTTTCAGGATTTCGCGCTTGGGCGGCACTATTTTGCCCAAGCGGTGCATGGTGTATACGTATTGAGCCATGGGGCTTAACCTCGCGGTGTGACGATTGTGTGAACATAAAATCGCCAATATCAGGGAATAAATTTCGCGGGCGTACTATAAAGAAAGCCTTGCAGTAGTGAAAGCCGGATTGGGCCTGGAGGATAAAATCATTTGGTAAATTGCCCGGATTATCTCGCACGTTGTTGTTATAAGTCCCTGCAAGATTATTCGTCATCTGGCTAAACATTCGCCCCCTTTTAAAGAAATAGGGGGCGACGCGCGGAAACGGTATGGCTACTCTGCATTATTGACCTCTCTTAGGGTGAATGCTTCATCGGCTCGGAGCGAGCCGGATTGCAATGGCGATGGCTGGAGCGGTTGTTGCGATTTTTTTGGGGGAGCAGAAACAAAAAATGTTGCAGTGACTTTCCCTCCGGTTGAGTTCCTTTCGGCCAGACTCTGAAATGAAGAAATACTGTTTATTATTTCCATTCCTTTAGTGGATAAGGTGTCGGCGGTAAAGATATTTCTGGAAAGCAAAGGATTTGTGAAAATTTGGGTGATGGCGTCATAAGAGATCATATGTATCAACAGATCACCAAATAATTTTCCATCATTTGCTTCTTGCGCGAATAAACCAGGAAGAAATTCCAGCGCATTAATGTCACCGTTGTAAATCCTGGATAGTGCTCCAGTTAAATTTTTATCGTTGGACAGCTCTTCGAAACCCGTTAATCTTTTAAGTTGAAATTGCTCCCGATAATCATTGTAGGAGCGCAGTCTGAAATCCCTCGCCATTTTCAAACTGAATTCCTCCGCTTGCCAGAGAAACGCCGGAGTGTTTTGTAAGCCGATTTTGCCTGCTGGTTGACTGGAGAGATCTGTTATCACGCTATCCAAACCTTGTTGTTCAAACAGGGCATTGTTAAAGCGATAATCCCATGTCGATGAATTATTAAAGGTAATGGTATCTGGCACCATGCTGTGCCAGCGATAAAGCAGGTTAAATTCAACCGCTATCCAGTTCGGGCGATACCAGGATTGCGTTTCGGAAAAACTGCAATCCAGTTTGAAATTGGATCTGCCGGAAATGTGATTAATGTATTCTTCCAATGTTAATTTCAACAATATCGCGATATTAATGAGTCGTGCGGTTTGAAATATCCGTTCATTAAAATAGTCTGGATCACTGGCATTCCATGCGGGATCGTACTGATAGGCGGTAACCAGTTCATCGCAAATTTTATTGTGTTGTCGTAAAAATAATGTGGTATACGCAATATAGCCGACAGAAGAGTTACCGTTTTCCAGACCCGTTACATAAAGATCTTTTTTGCGTTCGGCGCCGTTTGAGATTTTGCTTAGGAAATTATCCTGTGCGGTGATGAACTCCGTTAATTCTTCATACTCTTTTTTTACCATTAAATTTCCCTGGGCGTCGGTGGTGTACAATAAATCGGGATATTCCTCACCGCCGATCTTGCGTGCCTTTAGTTTTCCAGAACCGGGTTGGCGTAATTTTCTTGTGACACTTTCAGTCAACCCGTAAATCTGGCAAAGATCAACCTCGTGATTTGAAGTGTTTTTGCGCCGGTCAGTCATGTCGGTGCGTAGAACACTATCGGTAAGCCATTGCGCAAAAAACATAAAAAACAAACTATTTCTATCGGTTTTTGGTTCGACATCTACCGGGAGTTTGAATAATTCGGCTAACGCTTTTATTTCAGGTAATTGCCTGGCGCCTGTGCTTGGCGCTATATGGCGACTATAAAATTTTTTGTTGGTGAGCGAATGCCAGGAAGTGTAATCACTAATCAGGCCGTTAGCTGATGGGGCGGGTTGCATTGTATCGTGGTGCCATAAGCTAAATCGTCTCGGTCTGGGATCTGTTAGTGTAGCCAGGCGGTTAATTACAAATCGATTAATGTATTTGCCCAGCACCGGAGTGTTCCAGGCTAAAAGCAGTGCGTGTGTACTTACCCATTTTTTCACTGTAGCGATAACGGGGGTAGATTCAATAATGTGTTGTATCTTCCTGAATAGACTCATTGTCGTAGCCTCTTTTGACTGGAATAGACCGGAGCAAGTTATTGCGGTTTATTGAAAACGATTGGAAATTTTGCGTAGGTGAATGATGGCTTTGGGATGAAAGTGTTTAATATTTCGACATACAAAAATGCTGCTGGATTAATGCAACTGTTGCTATTGCAGCTTAGTTTTATAAGAACTTTTTACTCATCCCCCATATAGGTGGCATTTGTCTATTATTTGGATTAATCTCAAATAGATTGCTTCTTCAACAGGGCACGGATGGTTTGATTGATGACTAGATTTCAATTGGGCGAAAAAGAAAACCAGCTATTGCATAGTATTTATGCCGCTGCTTTAGCTCCGGAAAAATGGCGATCCGTGATTGAAACAATAATGATTCAGATTGGCTCTGACAGCGCACAATTGATTTTTTATGACTCGAAACATCCCGGCCGAAATCTGGCTGAAAACATACAAATTGATGTCCTGGGGCCGGAATTACCAGGCTCTTTTAAAATGGATATTAATGAAATCAAAGAGTTATTTGGTGGTTGGAAGGAAGGGGCAGTAATTTGTTCGCAACCTGTTCCCTCGTATGCCGGTGGAAAAAATCCTTGTGATAACGCCCTGAATTCCTCGGGTCCTTATGCCGTTATTCCCCTTATAAATAGTTCTCATGTCGCGTCTATGCTGGGGTTTTATTCAATTAATCAGCAATGTTGTTTATCCGCGGAAGCATTACAATTTTTACATCGGCTAGCGCCGCACTTTTCCAAAGCATTACATATTTATAATCAGGTTAGTGCTGTTAAAAATTCAAATCTATCGTTGGTTGAATCATTGAAATGTTCCCAATTGGGAATAATGTTATTAGACGATCATTTGCATGTTATCTATGCCACAGAAGAAGCCAGGCGAATTCTTGAGAAGAATCCGGCACTTCATATTAATTGTTATGAACAATTGGAAATAAAAGATAGCAGGCAACAAATATATCTGGATGAACAGCTGCAAAAATTATTGGCAATGACTGATGTCCCCTCGCAATCGCAAGAGTTCAACATGCCTCTGCGCGTACCGGAAAAAGTGCACCCGTTAAAACTAACAGCTGTCTCGCTGGATAAGCGGGAGTATGTAAGTAGTAATAAGGTGCGGATCGCTATTTTTTTAAATGACCCTGATCGGATACGATTTCTCCCTTTGGATTATTTGCAGCAGGCGTTTGCATTGACGCGAACGGAAGGCGCCATCGCCCAAATGCTATTGGGTGGGGACACGATCAATGAAATAGCTGGAAAAAGACGCACATCTGTGGAGACCGCTCGCTGGCAGCTTAAATCAATTTTGCATAAAACCAACACTGGTAATCAGGCTGAGTTAACCCGGTTGCTTATGTTAATAAGCCATGATGTTGCCAGTAATCCTTTGCTAATTGACCAACCTGTTATTCATACCACCCATTTGGGTGATGATTGACTCTTTTTGTTTTTCTAACATTGGCGTATCTCATACCTGCCACAAGGACCGAGTTATGCTTGATTACGAATTGGGTGATTACGAGAGCCAGCTCATTAGCCGGATTTATGAAGCTGCCCTGACTCCGGAATTATGGAGTGAGGTGTTGCAGTCGATAACCAATGTTTGCGGCGCCCATCAAAGCACATTGTTTTTTTATGATGCGCAATGCAGGGCAAGAAATTTTGCTGTTGCAGATAAAACACGCCGCGAGATTATCGAAAAATACCTGTGTGAATTTATTGATATTGAAGCCGCACGGATGCATTTGCAGCTATCCCGTTTAAAAGAGGGCGAAGTAGCAACTCCAGCTGATTTATTGCGTGTTACTGGAGGTAGTTATGAAGATTTGGTGGGGGCTGAATATATGGAAAAGCTCATGCCCCAATTGCAATTTTGTGCGGGTATTATTCTTCTTCATGACAATATGACTTGTTCCGGGATGGGACTCAGGCGATTCACTCCGCCTTATGAATTGGAAGATTCTGCGATAGATTTTTTGCGCCGTATTACTCCGCACCTCGTGCAAGCAATAAAAATTCATAATCACCTGAGCGAGGTCAAACAGGTAAATCAAGCGATTAAAGAAGTCTTACAGCGAATTAATCAAGGCGTTTTTTTATTGGATCATAATTTGCGTGTGATTTTTTCCAATCCGGAGGCTGCACGCATTTTGGAATCACGTGCTGTATTGGAAATTGGCAGACAGGGAAAGCTATACCTGACTGGTGAAAAAGAAAACCGGCAATTGCAGTCGGTATTTCAAAGTTTGATCCAGCCTGCGCAAGGGATGGTTCGCCAGGTGAAAAAAGCGATTTCAATGGCGACGGGGGCAAGCTGCCAATCGAAGCCTTTAAAATTAACTATTTCCCTGGTCGATACCCAAACCAACAATGAGCTCAATAAAGAAGGTATCGCGATTGCTGTATTTGTCACAGATCCCGAGCGCCCTGGTAGTTTGTCTGATACTTATATGCAGCAAGCCTATGCACTCACACCCACTGAGTGCAGCATTATGAAAACGTTACTAAAGAATAAAAATATTGGGGACATCGCTGAAATGCGCGGTACAACCCTGGAAACCGCACGTAGCCAGCTCAAGTTGATCTTGCAAAAAACAGGTACTCATTCGCAGGTCGAGCTATCCCGGTTATTGATCGCGCTAAATAATGATGTTTAGTATTTCCCGCTCAGATGCTTTCAATGGTGCGTGATTGGGATGCAATTGTGAAAATTTGTAATAAGCCCCCAATTGTCGTCCTAATTCGCCAAAAACGTTAATAATCACTCGAAAAACATGCCCTTGTGGCGGTATATTAACGACCTCAATAAATGCCGGATTCGGCAATCAATTATAACAACCTGATCGATAATCCAGATCAATACTCCGGGCAATTGGAAGCCATCTGCAAAGCAGGTGAGTGAGAGCTATTACAACGAATTTTTAATGAGTGGTACCAGCATGGATAAAGAGCGTATTCTGCAAGAGCTTAACCAGGGCGTTAAGTCCTGGAACCTATGGCGTAAACGCAGCGCTGTAGGTGAAATAAACCTGGACGGCATTGAGCTAACCGGTGTTAACCTGGATGAATACGACTTATCCAAAGTATCGCTCCGCAATTCGCATATCACCCATTGCAGTTTTAAAGGCGCAGACTTGATCCAAACCAATTTGCAATATTCGTTCTTGCAAAAAAATGATTTTAGTCATGCCAAATTAATCGCCGCTAATTTATGCAACACTGATTTGAGCGGTTCGATTTTATTTATGACCAATATGCTGACAGCGAACACCCGCAATGCGCGGTTGGAAAATATTGATTTTCGCGGTCATGATATTAGCGGTTTGATGTTGCGCGATGTATCGCTTGCAGGCAGTAATCTTGAGGGGCAGCAATTAGCGCGTGTGGATTTATCCAATTCCGATCTGGAAGGTGTCAATTTACAAGGTGCAGATTTAGCCGGCACTCTATTTAACAATGCCAACCTTACTAATGCCGATGTGCGTGGTGCAAATCTGGTCGGTGCTTTATTTAAAGCGGCAAATCTGAGCGGTATGGATTTGAGTAACCTCGATCTGACCAAAACCGATTTCACCGGCGCCAATCTTTCCCATTGCGATTTACACTCAACTAATCTCAGCAAAGCAAAACTGATCGGTGCAAATATTACCGGCGCAAAATTGTGGAAAGTGGTAACGACAGGCTGGAGTATTGCCAGTATTGAGTGTAACTATGCTTATTGGGACAAATCAGGTAAGGAAAAAACGCTTTATCGGAGCCATGAATTTGAGCGTATTTTTGCAGAAGCAATCACTATTGAATTGCGTTATCCCTATCGCCTGGTCGACCATGAATTAGCAACCTTGCCGATCTTTATTGAACACCTTACGGCGGTGCATTGGGGCACAATTATTCGTTTGAAGTCTATTAGCGATGTGGCGGGTGGGGCGCTGGTAAAATTTGTAGTAGAGGAGGTGGGTGTACATAACCCCACGGAATTGAAAACCCAATTGCAAGCTGAAGCAGAGCGCATCCAGCTGGCCCAGCTAATGTTGCGCACTAACACGCATTTGCATACACAATTGAAAGAAAAAATTGGTGCGATTCGCGAAGAGTTCTGGCCGCGCCTGTTGGAATTGGCGGTAGATCATGAAAAAGATCAGGTGCGCAACCTCACCATTTTATTTATGGATTTGAAAGGTTTTTCCAAATGGTCGGCGGATGAGCTTTCCGAGAAACTTTCTCTATTTCGTGGCCTGATAAAACCCATCCTGAAAAAATTTGCTGCTGGCCATCCCAATATGGAAGGCGATTCCCTGCGCGTTACCTTTAAAAATGCCTCTGCCGGTGTTTCCTGCGCGTGCATGATTCGCAATGTGTTGCGCGCTGCCGGTTTTGAATTGCGTATTGGTATGGAGTTGGGTGAAGTTGCCGTTGTGCATAACGAAGTGACAGATATCCCTGATCTTGAAGGTGTCGCGGTGAGTATGGCTGCGCGGATGGAAGCGGCAGCCGAACCGGGCGAGGTGCTGGTAAGCCATAAGGTCCGCCACTATGCGCAACGCAGCGACTTGTTTCAATTTACGCCGCGTCGCGTACCGTTAAAAAAAGCAATAGGTACTATTGAACAAGGTGATTACATCGAATGTTTTGCAGTAGAAGCCACTAAAAATTTACAAGATGCATTCGCTTAAAAAAATACTACTCATCAACCTTGTTGTTATTTGCGGCGAATAACAACAAGGTTTTACGGAAGTGATAGAAATTTTTTAATGATTATTGTTGAAATAAATGTTGACCGGATTTTACAGCCAGCCGGATTTTTTAAAGCGGTAATAGAGATAGCTGCAAATAAGTGCAACAACAACCAGAGATACCGGATAGCCGTACTTCCATTTCAATTCGGGCATATGCTCAAAATTCATTCCCCACACCCCGACAAATGCAGTTGCCACAGCAAATATTGCAGCCCAGGCAGCAAGGCGTTTATTGACTTCGCTTTCATCGATACTCACCATGGATAAATTTACCTGGATGGCGGTACCGATAGTGTCGCGAATGGAATCAATCGATGTATTGATGCGGTAAAGGTGATCGTGTACATCGCGGAAATAATCTTTGGTATTGGAAACAATCGGAGGCACGCGTCCACCATCCAGTTTACTGACCGCTTCCATCAACGGTGCTACTGCATGTTTCAGGGTAGTCACTTTTCGTTTTAATTCGTAAAGTCGTTCGATGTTGGCGCGCTGTGAACCCTTGGTAAAAATTTGTTCTTCAATAATTTCCAACTCGGTTTCCAACGCAACTACTACCGGAAAATAACGATCTACCACTGCATCCATTAATGCATAAAATACAAAGGCTGGTCCCTGTTTCAAATGATGCGGTTCGCGTTCACAACGTGCGCGCACACCTAAAAATCCCTGGTGGGTGCGATTGCGTGTTGATAGCACATAATTTTCACCGACGAACACATCGACTTCACCGATATTTATTTCGCCATCAACCATTTCTACTGTATGCATTACGGCAAATAGCGAATCGCCATATTCTTCAATCTTGGGGCGTTGGTGGCCTACCTGGGCATCTTCAACAGCCAGTTCGTGCAAACCGAACTCGTGTTGCATCTGGGTGAGCTCATCGAGGTTGGAGTCTTTTAAGGCAACCCATACAAAACAATCGCTGATTTTGAGGTATTCACTTATATCCTCTACTGGAATGCTGCACAGTTTTTTACCTTCCTGATAGGCAACACAATTGATTAACATGTAAAGTCTCCACAAATAGAGCGTGATCTGGATGTTGTCTAGCTTAGCCGGTAGCGCTGTTTTCGTCTGCGTTATATATCAGGGGTGAATGAAGATAATGAGTCATAGCAAGACCAAAACCAGCTTTTATCGTCGAATTTATGTGACCTGGTTGATTACCCGCGGGATAAATACCGTGCCCAAAATTATCGCCGCGACCGGCATGCCGCGACGTACTGCGCAAGATACCCTGGAGGCTATCCATGAGTTGGCGATTGAGTTGGAGAACACCAACGGTAGCTATCAGTTGATCAATTGGGGTGCGGTTAGCCCACAGTGGGTTGAAACTAATATCAACCAACTAAAAGAAGTGCTGGCATACCCATAGCCCGCTTTTCATGAATACGAGTGCCGTTTTATTTGGGCGGGCGCCATTTGCCAGCTTGGCTATACTCATGGGCACTGCAACAAAAAGCGGGTGAGGGTATTTGATGTTACATATGGGAAGACTCCGGAAACCCGGTCGGCGACCAATTCTGATTTCTATTCCGGGGCTAGTCTTCGCACTGGTTGCATCGATTGCAAACGCAAAAGAGCACCAGGTTCTTCTGTACTCACAAAAAGAGTTTCGGTATCAATATTATCAAGCACTCCTGCGCCAGGCACTCAACGCAACCGAGAGTGACTATGGCACAGCAGAAATCCAGGCTTACCAGTCAAATGGTTCGGAAATTACCGAAGCTCGCGGTATGGCCCTGCTGCAACAAAAACGTATCCATGTCACTTTTGTACCTAGCAGCCGTGAGCGGGAAGAATTATTCCGCGCAATACCTATTCCGCTCGATCAGGGGTTGTTGGGGCTACGCTTATTACTGATTAAAGAGTCATCTCAAGCACGTTTTGATCAGATTCAAAATGAAACTGAATTGCGTGAAAAAATGCTGGGCGGATTCAATACCAATTGGTCCGATTACGGTATTTATAAAAGCAATGGCCTTAACGTATTGCCTGCAACCAAATATGAAACCCTGTTTAAGATGTTGGCGTCCGGTCGTTTTGATTATTTTTCACGGGGATTGATTGAGGTTTGGTCTGAGCTGGATAATTTTAAAAGCCAGTATCCGGATCTGCGCGTAGAAAACCGGTTCGCGTTTTATTACAACATTCCGGTGTATTTCTTTGTCCATAAAGATAGTGAGCAGCTGGCGCAACGAATTGAGGTGGGCCTTAAGCGCATCCAGGCCAGCGGTGCATTTTCCAAATTATTCCAATCTTATTATGGTGAGCACATTGTGCGTGCCAAGCTTGATAAGCGGCACATTATTATTTTGCAAAGTCCGCAGAACCCCCAGGGAATTCCGGTAGTAAAACCATTCTGGTGGCCTGCGGGGATTGCTTTCCCATTAGCAACTACCGATTAGTGGTTAAGCGCATGCAAATAAATATCAGGATGGCTGGATAGCGCTTGATGAACCTGTTGCGTTGCCTCATCGGCCAACACCTGGTGTGCATTTTGTTCGAGTCCATCAAAGGTGCGTTCGGCTACTACCTGTGGCGCAATCTTTGGAACATCCATCCCATTGGTCAAATCGGTATCGATAAAACCAACGTGAAGCCCGAGCACATGGGTCTGCTGTCCACTTAATTCCTGGCGCAACGCATTGGTTAATGACCAGGCTGCCGATTTGGTGGCGGAGTAGGTCGCTAATAGCGGTCCGGTTATCCAACTGGCAATTGACAGCACATTGATAATTGCACCGCCGCCATTCGCTGCCAAAACCGGAGCAAAGGCACGGGCAAGCTTGAGTGGACCAAAGACATTGGTTTCCAACTGGCGCCGCAACATGGCCTCCGCATCTCCACTCAAAAAACCGCCGGTTTCAGCTACGCCTGCATTATTAATCAGCAGTGTTACATCCTTATAATCGCGGGCGACGCGAGCAACATCCTCGGGATTATTCACATCCAGTTTTACCGGGATAACACCCTCCAATGTGATGCTGGCTGGATTGCGGGCGGCGGCATATACCTTATGTGCGCCGCGTGCCAGCGCTTCTTTTGCAAATGCCAATCCCAAACCGCGATTAGCACCGGTAATCAATACAACTGCGTTTTCAAGTTTCATGGTAATTTACCTTTTTAATATGATTTTCGTCATATTTCGACTTAAATTAAAACAGCGGTAAGCCGTTTGGTTCAGGAGCTAGCGTAGGTTAAAAATATTCAGTAGCCGTTGTTTTGTGTTGGCCAGGTGTTCGGTTCTTGCGTTGGGATCTTCCAGGTTGCGCGCCAGTTGGATGGTCCCAGCCAAAGCACTTACCAGGAAGAGGGCATCGGCACGGCTTAAAGGCTGATTACTCAGGGCAATCAATTTATCTGCAAATACCTGCACTGCTCTATTTGTTTCCTGCTTGATCCCTTCCTGTTGCCGGTAAAACTCGGATCCCAATGCCGCAACCGGGCAACCTTCGCCCGTCGAACAAGCCTCCACATGGGCCTCGGACAGATAGGCATCAATATAGGCTGCTAGCGGTTTTATTCCCTGTTCGACTTGTTGCATCACTGCTACGGCAATTGTGTTGGCGCTGGTACGCCGAGCGTAATCCAATGCTTCCGCCAGAAGCGCATCGCGATTAGGAAAGTGCGCATAAAAACCACCATGGGTCAGGCCAGCCTGCTTCATTACATCGGCAACACCCAGTGCATCAAATCCATCGCGACGAATAATCCGCGCGGCTGTTTCCAGGATGCGCTGGTGGGTGGCTTCTTTTTTGGTCAGGTTGGTCATAACGGCGTTGATCAGTGGCTT
This sequence comes from Cellvibrio sp. 79, assembly GCA_003056245.1. Classification (GTDB taxonomy): domain Bacteria; phylum Pseudomonadota; class Gammaproteobacteria; order Pseudomonadales; family Cellvibrionaceae; genus Cellvibrio. Next base: position 784,855 of record MVDH01000001.1, read on the forward strand.
TAATATGATGGTAATCATATTTTTGATTTAGGCATTCGACAAATAAATTTTCCCTATCAAGGAGAGTTGTTTAAGCCGGGCTGCTGTTAGCGCTCTTGAATGTTTATATTTGTAATATTTATCGCAATAGTTGGGTGGGTAATGAAAAATACCAACCCAAGTCCTTTGGGGCTAGGCTTAACCTGCCTCCGCAGCCTCAATCCATAAAAACGAATAAACATAGGAGAATTCCATGGCGCCTATCCGGTTGCTATCCGTCGCTTGCCTGTTAATAGCTGGGATAGCGAATGCTGAAACCTACACTGTTCAATCCCCCAATACCCGTATCCAGGTGGCGGTAACCAATGATGCTAAAGGTTTGAGTTATAGCGTCGCCTTGGATGGCAATAAAGTGATTGGCGACTCCGCGCTGGGATTAATTATTAATGATGTTGCCCTCGGCAATAACGAATTAAATTTTCTGGGCATTAATAAAGAAAAAAACAACAATTCTTTCGAGCTATTCGGTCGGGCGAAAAAAATAGTGGAAAGGTACAACAGCACCACGCTGAAATTTGCAGGCAAAGACGACCGTAAGCTTAACGTGAATGTGATTGTGCGTGCTTACGATGGCGGCGTTGCAATCCGCTATGTGTTGCCGAATCAATCAGGTTTGAATCAATTTACTATCCAGAATGAATTAACCCGTTTTGCGTTTGCGCATAATTACACTTGCTTTGGTTTAAACCTCGGTAAATTTGCGAATAGCCATGAAGGCGAGTTCGATCCAATAAAAGCATCGAGCATTCGCGAGCATCATCTTTACGACAATCCACTCGTGTGCAAAACCGGCGTAGGTCAAACTACATTTGCGTTAGCGGAATCCGATGTGCGCGATTATCCCGGTAGTTGGTTTATGGGCCGTGGTGATGGTGGTTTAGGTGTTGATATTAAATTAACGCCGCGCTTTGATAGCCGCGCTGATGGTTTGGAAAAAGCTGCAGTGCGTGCAACGATGGATGCAAATGGAGTTAAGTCGCCATGGCGAGTGATTATGCTGGGCGACACACCCGGTGCGCTTACGCAATCCTCTTTAATTGCCGCGTTGGGTGAACCGACAACAATAAAAGATACGCGCTGGATTAAACCGGGAAAAACAGCGTGGGATTGGTGGAATGACAATCAGGTTGTGTTGGAAACCAGTTCTGTAAAACCTGGTATGAATACGGAAACCTACAAAGCCTACATCGATTTTGCTGCAACACTCGGCCTGGAATATATTTTAATTGACGCCGGTTGGCATGAGGGTGCAGCCTGGACAAACACTCCCGGCGCCGATGTATTAAAACCTATTGAAGCGATGGATATGCCGGAAATTTTGCGCTACGCAAAAAATAAAAAGGTCGGCGTTTGGGTGTGGTTACAATGGAAACAATTGGATTGGCAAATGGAAGACGCTTTACGCACGTATGAGCAATGGGGAATTAAAGGAATTAAAGTGGATTTTATGGATAGATCCGATCAGGAAATTGTAGATTACTATCACAAACTATTAACCATGACGGCGAAATATCACATCATGGTTGACCTGCATGGTGCTTATCCTCCCAATGGTTTGGTGCGTACTTATCCGCATTATTTAACGCAAGAAGGTGTAATGGGAGCCGAGTATAACAAATGGAGCGAACGCGTAACGGCAACACATAATGTGAGCTTGCCATTTACTCGTATGATTCTCGGTCCGATTGATTACACACCGGGTGGCTTTCGTCACGCAACACAGGATGAGTTTCCGCAATTGCGCCGTAACACGTTGCCTTACGTAAAAACCACTCGCGGACAGGCATTGGCGATGTATGTGGTGTATGACAGTCCATTGCAAATGCTGGCGGACTCGCCAATTAGTTACAGCAAAACAAATGGTAAATGGCCGCAACCACAAAGCGATTGGGAAGATGGGTTGGAATTTATTAAAGATGTACCCGTGACCTGGGATGAAACGCGAATTTTGCAGGGCGATATTGGTGAATATATTATTTCTGCACGTCGTAAAGGAAAAGATTGGTACATAGGTGCAATGACTAACGAATCTGGCCGCAATGTAAATATTCCATTGAGCTTTTTGGATAAAGGCAATTACAGTGCGCAAATCTGGCAAGATGGAAAAACAATTTCTGCCCTGAATAAAAGCGAGGCAATACATACTGCTAAACAATCGATTAGCCTGACCTTGGCTGCTTCAGGTGGTGCAGTAGTTGTATTGAAAAAGCGGTAAAAGAAAATGATGTAAAAACAATGTGATTAAAAAAGAAAATGCCCGGATAGTGTTTTACTATCCGGGCATTTTTTTTGGTACTAAGTATTTTTGTTAACAACCCACAGCACGGGCGCGGGTAATACCTAATAGTTTTTCAAATTGCAAAGCAGGCATTGGTTTGCCATATAGATACCCTTGGCCTTCATCGCATTTATCATTTAGCAGTGTGCTGTGCAGATCACCAGTTTCTATACCCTCTGCAATAGTTTCCAAATTAAAGCCGCGCGCCATATCAAGGATTGCGCCCACCACGGCGGCGTCCCGTTTTGATGTCAGCATGTTTTGAACGAATGAACGATCAATTTTAATGCGTGTGAGTGGATAGGTTTTTAATAAACTGAGTGATGCGTAGCCCGTGCCAAAATCATCGAAGGCTATGCCTATACCGTAAGTTCTTAATCGTTCCAGCATGGTAAAAATAATTTCGTCGTTATCCAGAACAATATTTTCTGTTACCTCCAACTCCAGGGCTTGAGGCGGTAAACCATGTCGGTCCAATGCTTCAATAATTTCTGCCACTAAATCCCCGGTACGAAATTGTGCGCTGAATAAATTAATACCGATGCGGAAATCCGTAGCGCCATTGCGCCGCCAATAAGCAGTTTGTGCGCAAGCTTCATTGATAACCCAGGAGCCAACAGTCGCAGCCAATGGACCGGCCTCCAGTGCGGGTAAAAATGCTGCGGGTGAAAGCAGGCCGCGCTTGGGATGATTCCAGCGAATTAATGCTTCTGCGCCGGTGACAACCCCGCTGTCTAAATTAATTTGCGGCTGGTAAAACAATAAAAATTCACCTTCATCGACCGCACGGTGTAACTCCAATCCATAACGACGGCGCGCTACCGCTTCCGCACGTAAATCAGCGGTGAATAAAAAATATTGGCCGCGCCCGGCGCGTTTTGCTTTGAATAAAGCCAGATCGGCATCACCCACTAACTCCATTGCTTCCTGCGCCTGAGCAGGCGCGGAAGCAAGGCCGCAGCTGGCGGTGATCCTTAATAATTGTCCATGCACATTTAATGGCTGGGCAATTTGACGCAGTATGTCTGTTGCCAAACGAGTGGCTTCTTGTTGGTCTGTCAGATCCGGAATTAATAATGCAAACTCATCGCCACCCATGCGCGCCAGTGTCGATTTCGCACCACCAAGCGCACTTAATCGCCGGGCGGTTTCACGCAGGATTTCATCACCGACTCGATGGCCAAGGGTATCGTTGATGTCTTTAAAACCATCCAGGTCAATAATAAAAACGGTTGCCGGTAGTGGCTCGATGACCGTGTCTTCTACGGCGCGATAAAAACGGGCGCGATTGGCTAGCCCGGTTAGGGCGTCCTGATTCGCTTGCTGCTGCAATAATTCTTTTTCGCGTTGATGTGCGGTTAAATCTTTCAGGATCGCTTCGAATTTCATTTGGCCGGCTTGTTTCCAGCAAAATAATGAAAAACCAAAATGCAATTCGTTGGCATCCTGGCGCTTGCCATTAATTTCGGTGGGAATTTCCATTCCATTCAGCGAGCCGGTAATAATGGCCTGGTTAATTAATTGGTTCAGGGCAGGGCGATCAGCGGGCGCAATTAATTTATCAAACAACAAAATATTTTTATCGTAACGTTCATAACCAAACGTAGTTATCGCCGCTTCGTTCCATTCAATAATACGCCGCTTTTCATCGAACCAAATCACCGGTGTTGAAGAACTCGCCGCGTAATTTTCAAAGTCCGGGCGTTCGCGTTCGCTATTAAATTTGATGCGCTGCAACTCAAGCCGATCAGTGACCATCTTGGCCAACTCTTTTAATCGATCCTGGTCGTCAGTAGAAAAATCGTGATGGGGTTTGTCGTCGATAATGCAGAGCGCACCGAGCGCCAATCCTTCAGGAGAATAAAGGGGGACGCCGGCATAAAAGCGCAAATTGGCTGCACCGGTAACCAACGGATTATCATGAAAGCGATCATCAGTACGTGCATCAGGAACTACCATGACATCCGGTTGATTGATAGCATGCGCGCAGAAGGATACATCGCGCCCCATATCTACTTCACCGACGCCGGTGCTGGCCGCAAAAAATACATGGTCATTGCCAATCATATTCACGGCGGAAACTGGCATATCAAACATTCGTGACGCTATTCGGACTACCGGGTCCAGGCTTTGCAACGTTTGTTGTTCATCCAGTCCGTAATTGGCAAGTGCTGCCAGGCGTGCGGGTTCGTTAGGAAATATTGCGGGGCATTTCATTAGCGCTTCCTCATGTTTTTGTTTCCCATGGAAACAATGGCCATGTATCAGTATAGGAAGCTAAAAATAATGACATTGTCTGACGTAATAAGAGATGCCACTTTTTTTAAAGAAATGGTTTTTTAAAACCGTAATGACCAAATTAGTTATCTGCTCATTAAGAAAACCTTCTAACGCGTTATTATTTTCTGATCATGCGGTGACTCATTTTTTATTCTTTCGGAATGATGCTTTCCAAATGGGTCTAATGCGACTGGCTTTTGACGGTTAGAGAAGTCTCCGGAATTAAAAAAGATCAAAGAGTTTTGATAATAATCCGGCAATTCAGTGAATATCGGTTCGGGGATGTCAAGGACTGCTTTTGCTTCTCGTTTGGATATGCCGGTTAGAAGTTTAATAAATCGTTTTATCCACATTAAATATGAATGAGCTAGCTAACATATTAATAAGCGGGTGAAAGAGTGTGGCCAATTCTTTCCAGTCTGTAAATTACAATGCCTTACTCAATAAAAAGCCCCGCCAGTTTTCACTGGCGGGGCTTTTTTAGAGCGCGCTAAAAATATTACTTGTTAGCGGCAGCTTTCTTTTCTTTCTCTTTCGCAATTACTGCTTCAGCCACGTTAGATGGGCATGGAGAGTAGTGGGCGAATTCCATGGAGAACTGGCCACGGCCAGAAGTCATGGTACGCAGGGTACTGATGTAGCCGAACATTTCTGACAGCGGAACTTCAGCTTTAATACGTACGCCAGTCACGCCAGCTTCCTGGCCATTGATCATGCCGCGACGACGGTTCAAGTCACCGATAACATCACCTACGTGATCTTCCGGGGTGAATACGTCTACTTTCATGATTGGCTCAAGCAGTTGTGCGCCCGCTTTTGGCATAGATTGACGGAAAGCACCTTTAGCAGCGATTTCGAACGCGATTGCTGACGAGTCCACGGCATGGAATGCACCGTCGAACAGATCGATCTCAACGTCCAATACCGGGAAGCCTGCCAATGGGCCAGTGCTCATCATAGAGGCAAAACCTTTTTCAATCGCTGGATAGAATTCTTTTGGAACGCTACCACCAACAACGGAGGTCTTGAATACGAAACCGGTATTTGGCTCGCCCGGACGGATGCGGTAATCGATCTTACCGTACTGGCCAGAACCACCTGATTGCTTCTTATGGGTATAGCTATCTTCGATCTCGCGGGTAATGGTTTCGCGGTAGGCTACTTGTGGTTGACCAACATTCAGCTCTACACCGTAGGTGCGCTTCATGATGTCCACTTTAATATCCAGGTGCAATTCACCCATGCCTTTCAGGATGGTCTCACCAGAATCCTGGTCAGTTTCAACGCGGAAAGTCGGGTCTTCAGAAACCAGCTTACCGATAGCGGTAGCCATTTTCTCGATCATGCTCTTGTCTTTCGGAGTTACAGCAATAGAGATTACTGGCTCAGGGAAGATCATCGGCTCAAGAGTACATTCGTGCTTTGGATCACACAGGGTGTGACCGGTTTGTACGTTCTTCAAACCTACCAACGCGATGATGTCACCTGCTTGCGCGGTGGTCAGATCGGTACGGTCGTTTGCTTGCATCTCCACCATACGGCCAACACGTTCGGTTTTGCCGGTGAATGAGTTAAGGATGGTGTCGCCTTTGTTCAGCACGCCTGAGTAGATACGTACGAAGGTCAGGGCGCCGAAACGGTCGTCCATGATCTTGAACGCCAGTGCGCGGAATGGCTCATTGGCATCAACCAGAGCAAATTGACCGTTTGGATTACCTTCTTCATCAGTCAAAGGCTGTGGGTTAACTTCGGTTGGGGCAGGCAAGTAATCAACTACACCGTCCAGCAACAGTTGCATACCTTTGTTTTTAAAAGCAGAACCACAGAAGGTTGGGAAGAATGCCAGATCGCGGGTACCTTTACGGATGCAACGCTTCAGGTCTTCAATAGAAGGTTCTTCGCCTTCCATGTAAGCCATCATCAGGTCGTCATCTTGCTCAACAGCAGTTTCAACCAATTGACTGCGGTACAACTCGACGTCATCAACCATGTCAGCTGGGATATCGACTACTTTGTAGTTTTCTGGCTGACCTGAGTCATCCCATACAAATGCTTTGCGGTTCAGGATATCTACTACACCTACGAAAGTGTCTTCGCGGCCAATAGGCAGGGTCATGATCAACGGCTTGGCGCCGAGTACGGTTTGTACTTGCTCGGTAACGCGCAAGAAGTCAGCACCGATACGGTCCAGCTTGTTTACGAAAATCAAACGGGAAACTTTAGAGTCGTTCGCATAGCGCCAGTTGGTTTCTGATTGCGGCTCTACGCCACCAGAACCACAGAATACGCCGATACCGCCGTCCAGAACTTTCAACGAACGATACACTTCCACGGTGAAATCCACGTGTCCGGGGGTATCGATGACGTTGAAACGGTGACCTTTCCAGAAACAGCTTACCGCTGCTGACTGGATGGTAATACCGCGTTCAGCTTCTTGCACCATGAAGTCGGTGGTGGATTCACCCTCGTGAACTTCACCGATTTTGTGGATTTTACCGGTGAGCTTGAGGATACGCTCAGTGGTGGTAGTTTTACCGGCGTCCACGTGGGCGAAGATACCGATGTTTCTGTAAAGGGATAAGTCAGCCATAGGACTCTCGTTATGTTAAACAGGGTTAGAAAAAAGCCGGGTTTGAAAATAGCGGCGTAATATACAGGAAGTTATCCGGAAATGCCTTAAGAAAAAGAAGTCTATAAGCATTGTTTTACATTTTGGGGTGGATTGGGGTGTTTTAAAGGAATTGTGACCTCCATGTTGTAATCGGTATTGGGTGAAGTTCCGGTGTTATGGGGAGGATAAAAAAAGGGCGCGATAAATCGCGCCCCTATGAATGAATCAAAAATACCGGGATTTTAATCGATGTAATTTTCAATGCTTGGACATGAGCACACCAGATTGCGATCCCCGTATACGTTGTCGATACGATTCACACTCGGCCACACTTTATGGTTTTTCAACCAGCTAGCGGGGCGGCCGGCAATTTCACGTGAATAGGCGCGTGTCCAGTTTTCTTCCAGCACATCATCTTGTGTGTGTGGAGCATTGTGCAATGCACTGGCTTCGGCACTGATTTCGCCGTTGATGACTTGATCGATTTCCTTGCGGATGATCAGCATCGCTTCAATGAACTTATCTAACTCAATTTTGGATTCAGATTCGGTTGGCTCGATCATCAAGGTGCCGGCAACCGGGAAGGACATGGTTGGAGCGTGGAAACCAAAATCCATCAAACGTTTTGCAATATCTTCTTCGCTGATGCCACTTGCTTCTTTTAATGGACGCAAATCAAGCAAGCATTCATGCGCAACAAACCCATTGGTGCCTTTATAAAGAATTGGGTAAGCCGCTTCCAATTTCTTTGCCACATAGTTTGCGTTGAGCATGGCGAATTCAGTGGCTTGACGCATGCCAACAGCACCCATCATTTTGATGTACATCCAACTAATAGGAAGAATGCTCGCCGAGCCCCAGGGCGCAGCAGAAATAGTGCCGTTATTTACGTCGGTACCCGGAACAGGTTGTACGGGGTGTGCAGCAAGGAATGGTTCCAAATGTTTGCCAACACCAATCGGGCCCATGCCCGGGCCGCCACCGCCGTGAGGAATACAGAAGGTTTTGTGCAAATTCAAATGCGATACATCGCCGCCGAATTTACCTGGTGCTGCAACACCAACCAGCGCATTCATGTTGGCTCCATCGATATAAACCTGTCCGCCAACAGCGTGGATCATATCGCACAGCTCGGTGATGCCTTCTTCGAATACGCCGTGAGTAGATGGGTAAGTACACATGATGCACGCGATTTGATCTCCGTAAGTGGCAATTTTTTCGCGCAGGTCATCCAGGTCCACGTTACCTTTTGCATCGCAAGCGACCACCACAACTTTGTAACTCACCATTTGTGCGGAAGCAGGGTTGGTACCGTGTGCTGATGCTGGAATCAAACAGATATCACGCTGCGTTTCGCCTTTGCTTTCAAAATATTTTTTGATCGCAACAAGGCCCGCATATTCACCCTGTGAACCGGCGTTGGGCTGCAAACTGATGGCATCGTAGCCGGTACAGGCTTTGAGCATTTCTTGCAGCTCTTCAAATAATTCCTTGTAGCCTTGTGCTTGATCTATAGAAGCAAACGGATGCAACTTGCCAAATTCCGGCCAGGTGACCGGAATCATTTCTGCCGTTGCATTTAATTTCATGGTGCAGGAACCGAGTGGAATCATCGCGTTATTCAGTGCGATATCTTTTGATTCCAGACGCTTTAAATAGCGCAGCATTTCAGTTTCGCTGTGATAGGTATTGAATACCGGGTGCGTCAACACGGCGTCAGTACGCAACAAATCAGCGGGGATGGCGTTGTTGGCGGTGATATTTTTACCAGCGCGAATTTGTGCATCCAGCGAAGAAATTTCAACACCGGTTACGCCAAATACAGCGAGTAAATTTTCCAGATCGGCTGCGGTTGTTGTTTCGTTCAGGCTAATGCCAAGTGAATCATTTCCTGCCAAACGCAAATTGATTTCTGCGGCGACTGCCGCCTGGTTAATCGCTTTCTGGTTATCGCCAACATTGACGGTGATGGTGTCAAAGAAGTTTGCATTATTGATTGCAAAGCCTTTGGCTTTTAATGCTGCTGCGGCAATTGTGGTTAAACGGTGAATGCGATTAGCGATACGTTTCAATCCGTCAGGGCCGTGGTAAATCGCATAGAACACGCTCATCACCGCGAGCAACACTTGCGATGTGCAAATATTGGAATTGGCTTTTTCGCGGCGAATATGTTGTTCACGGGTTTGCATCGCCATACGCAGCGCTTGTTTGCCGCGCGTATCAATAGAAACACCAATAATCCGACCCGGTGCTGAACGTTTGTAGGCATCGCGGAAAGCAAAGAAACCGGCATGCGGGCCACCGAAACCGAGTGGAACCCCGAAGCGTTGGCTGGTGCCGACGACAACGTCAGCGCCCATCGCGCCGGGCGATTTCAGGAGCAACAGCGCCATCAAATCACTTGCAACGGTTACCAATGCATTTTTGCTATGAGCTGATTCTATGATTGTGGTGAGATCGCGAATTTGCCCACTCGATCCGGGATAAGAGAGAAGGGCACCGAAGTAATCGCCATTAGCCAGTTGCTCAATCGATGCAACTTCAATTTCAAAACCGAAATGCTCTGCGCGGGTCCTGACAACTTCGATGGTTTGCGGATGGGTATCTGCATCTACAAAGAACACATCGGATTTGCTCTTTTTGTTCTGGCGCTTACACATCGCCATGGCTTCAGCGGCGGCGGTACCTTCATCCAATACCGAGGCATTGGCCATTTCCATGCCGGTAAGATCGATGATCATCTGTTGATAATTAAGCAATGCTTCCAAGCGACCTTGTGCAATTTCCGGTTGGTAAGGTGTGTAGGCGGTATACCAACCCGGATTTTCCAATACGTTGCGCAGCACTACATGGGGCACATGAGTATCGTGATAACCCATGCCGATGTAGCTTTTGAATATTTTGTTTTTGCTGGCGATAACTTTGAGTTGCGCCAGGGCTTCGGCTTCGGTGACAGCGGTACCCAGGTTCAATTCGCCCTTCAGACGAATGGCTTCGGGGACTGTTTTATCGATCAGCTCCTTGACTGAGCTAACGCCCAAAGTTGCCAGCATAGCGGCAGTTTGTTGGGCATCCGGGCCTATGTGACGCTGGACGAACTCGTCGTGATAAGCCAAAGAGGATAGCGAAGCTGAGCGAAAATCAACTGACATAGAGGCTCTCTGTAGATTGGAAAATAATCAAAAACGGCGGGAAAGCGGAGTGCGGGAAGGCGCCTGTTTAAAAAGGCGGCAATGGTATCAATTTGGGGCTTTTCGGGCAATCAAGGCGATAGGATTCGGGATATTTGACTGGTGAAATCCCAACAATCCGGTTACAAAGGGCACCGCGAAACATTGAATAAGGATGACTGCACATGGTTTATAGAAATGCGATTCTTCTGGGGTTGTGCCAGTTTCTGTTGATGGTGTCTGTTGCGGTAGGGCTTTCTTTTAATGGCCTTATTGGAAAGGCTATGTCTCCGTCGCTTGCTCTGGCTACATTGCCTTACCTGACCATGACATTAACATCGGCTGCGTTAACGCTGTTGTTGCCGCGAATCTTCGCCCGTTTTGGTTATGCATGCAGCTTTGCTATTGGTGCAGCGCTCGGAGTCGCTGGCAGTTTGACGGCGGCACTCGGGATCTGGCTTGGATCTTTCTTTATATTCTGTGCAGCAGGTGTATTGATGGGGGCTTATCAGGCCTCTGCTCTTTATTACCGGTTTGCAGCGGCCGATTCGGTGACAGCCCAAAACCAGAAATCTACTGCTATCGCCTGGGTTTTGAATGGCGGGATTCTCGCTGCCTTATTAGGACCGTTGCTGGCGAGTAACTCTGTGCACTGGTTTGAGCCTGATTATCTTGGTTCTTATATCGCTTGTGCGATTATCGTTATTCTTGCGTTGCCGATTACTTTGTTTATGCGCTTGCCTGATCGCCAACCCGTACCAGCGTTCACAATTCCGTTTTCAACAGTACTTGCTTTCCCAACTGCTAAAGCTGCCATCTTATTTTGCGCCGGCAGCTACGCCATGATGATGTTGGTGATGTTGGCAAGCCCGTTGGCGATGGATCATTGCGGTTATTCTGCGGCGGACGCGGCCAGTGTGATCCAGTGGCATTTGCTGGGAATGTTCGCGCCTTCGTTGTTAACTGGAAAACTTATCGCCCGTTGGGGGGCACTCCCGGTTGCCGGTTGCGGTGCTATTGTGTTGATTTTCGGTTGTGTTATCGCCTTGTCAGGGATTCAGTTGCACTATTTTCATTGGGCGCTATTGCTGGTGGGAATTGGTTGGAACTTTATGTATATGGGCGGCAGTACAATTATCACCCAAATAAATGATGTGTCTTTGCGGCTTAGGCTGCAGTCCTTAAATGAATTCATTACCTTTGCTGTGATGACCATTACTGCGGGTACCACCGGTTGGTTATTCGCCCATTTGGAGTGGGGCGGAGTATTGGTAGTGGCTGCTGCTTTTATTGGTGTGATGGCTTTATTCATTATTTTTGAGCGCTGGCAAGGGAACAAGAAGGTAACAGTGTAATCTCAGGCCTGATATCATTCGGCAGCGCTGAACCACTCCGGGTTCGTGCGTTATGACAATAAGTATTCAAAAGACCTGTAAGTATTTATGTACCATGAATTTTTTGGGCTAAAAGAACCCGCCTTTTCCATCGCCGTAAACCCGCGCTACCTCTTTATGAGCGATCAGCATCGGGAGGCGTTGGCTCATTTGCTTTACGGGATTCAAAACGGCGGTTTTGTGATGCTTACCGGCGAAGTGGGTACTGGCAAAACCACAATGATTCGTTGTTTGCTGGAACAGCTCCCGGACAATACCGATATCGCGATCATCCTTAACCCCATGGCCAGCGCACCGGAATTGTTATCCACTATCTGCGATGAGTTGGGGGTGGGATATATCGCGGATGAGTTGACGGTGAAAGTGCTTACTGATGCGCTCAATCAATTTTTGCTGGATAACCATCGCAAAGGCCGCAAAACCGTTTTATTGATTGATGAAGCCCAACTGTTAAAAGTACCGGTGCTGGAACAGATTCGTTTACTTACCAATCTGGAAACTACCACAGAAAAATTGTTGCAGATTATGTTGGTCGGCCAACCGGAATTAAAACGATTGCTCGCCCGGCCGGCATTGCGTCAGTTATCACAACGTATTACTGCGCGTTTTCATCTTGAAGCGTTAAATCTTGTTGAGGCAAAAGCCTACATTTATCACCGCCTCAAAGTTGCCGGGATGCCGGACCATCAAATACCGTTTAGTGATTCCATCATTAAAAAAATTCACGAATTCAGCGGCGGCATTCCGCGTTTGATTAATGTAATTTGCGAGCGATTGCTACTGGGCGCTTATGCGCAAAATCGTCATCAGGTTGATAAGCAAATTTTTGCAGCAGCCGTAAAAGAAGTCGCTGGAACAGCAACCCAGCAAGAAGAAAAAGAAGCAGCGGCAACACGAACTTCATGGCATGCGGCATTTGTGGGGATTGTTGCCGTAGTGATGGCGGCGGTTTGGTTTCTAATGCCGGATCATCCCCCTGCGCATGCGAACGCAGCCAATACGCAGCATTCTTCAATTGATGCCAGTTTGCTGGCTTCTGGAACGGTGATCGAAGCGCGACGTTTTATATCAAGTGCTGCTGCATCATCGACGCCTGCACAACCAAGTACGGATAGCCCTTTAATTGCTGTTGCAACACGTGATCAAGTGGCTGCGCAATTGGCGTTATTTAAATTTACCGGTTTAAATGCTGTCGATAAAAAATCGCCGTGTACATCGTTAAATAAATCTACTTATGAGTGTGCCAAAACCAAACTCGGTTCATGGGATGAATTAAAGGAGCTAAATCGCCCCGGCATAATGACGCTGTCAACCCCGGATAAAAAATGGGTATACGCTTTGCTGATAGGGTTGAGTGAAAACCATGCATTATTCCAGGTTGATGGAATAGAAAAAGTTATTTTATGGAGTGAGCTGGTTGCACAGTGGAACGGTGATTTTTTATATGTCTGGTCGCGCCCGGCAGGTTTTGAGGGAACTCTGCAGGTGGGTGATCGCAGCGAATTAGTAACCTGGATTGCCGAGCAATTTGCCAAACTTGACCAGCAACCCGCGCCGTTAACCCGTCAATTTTTTACTGACCGTTTGCAGAAACGAATTGAATTATTTCAGGCCAATAATGGAATTCTGCCTGATGGTGTTTTTAACGAGCAAACATTACGACGCTTGAATGAAGCGCTGGGCATGGATAAGCCGCTGGCAGAATTAAACGAACAAAAACTTCAACAACATCTCAAGGCACAAGGGCTGTAGTTTATGTCACTCATTTTGGATGCCTTGAATCGCGCTGATCATGAGCGCAAAAACCAGGACGTTGTGCCTGGTTTAAATACCGTACATCCCGCGCCGGTAATGGTTGTGGAAGAAAAGTCCGGCAATAAAAATGGATTGTACATCGCTATTTCCTTATCAATTATTGCCTTGGCTGTGAGCGTTTACTGGTTTATCGGAAAACCCAAAGATGCTGTTGAGGCTAATGCGCAAGTGGACCATGCTCAGGCAGCAAAACCACCGGCTATAAATACAAAGCCTGCATTAACACAACAACCTGAGACCAAAGCACCGGCTGGCGCTGATACAACAAGCCAATCGATAACAGATGGTCAATCAGTAGTAGAAAACAGATCTGCAGAATCTTTGGTCACCTCAAAACCAACAGCAGCAGTGGAACAACTTTATTCTGCGCCGGAAACACAAGCTGCTTCTGCCGATCCAAAAGTGAATGAACTTTATTCGGCTGAGGAGCCGGCAGTTTCTGAATCTATTGAGGAACCTTTTCCTGAATCCGTACCGTTTGCAGGAGAATCCACGCATATTACTAATACTGGGCGCGGAGGTATGGAAAATTTACCTTCACGTAATTTTGCCAACATTATCAATGTGCAAGATTTTAATGAACTGCCCTGGAACACCAAGCAACAAATCCCGACCATCAGTTATCAACGACATAATTTTTTGGCGGGTGGTGTAAGCACAGTCGTTATTAATGGGCAAACGTTGGGGGTGGGTAATATTGCCGCTTCCAGCCAATTGGTTGTTCAGGAAATATTTGAGGATGGTGTAGTGCTTAAGCGAGGTAACGTGATTTTTAAATTGCGCGCACTTAATGGCTGGATCAACATGTAACAATATTTAACATCAAAAATAAAGGAGCCGGTGGCTCCTTTATTTTTCGGCGATTTTTTTGGAAATCAGCCTTCCATTTTGGATTGCAAATAATTCTGTATTCCGACTTTATCAATCAGGGATAATTGGGTTTCCAGCCAATCTACGTGTTCCTCTTCTGATTCAAGGATGCTTTTCAGTAAATCCCTGCTCACAAAATCGCGCACACCTTCACAGATAAGTATTCCGTCGCGCAAATCTGGAATTGCTTTCAATTCCAGTTTTAAATCGCATTCCAGCATTTCTTTAGTGTCTTCGCCGATGTGCAACTTACCTAAATCCTGCAGGTTGGGTAAACCTTCCAAAAACAGGATTCGCTCGATTAGCTTATCGGCGTGTTTCATTTCATCAATGGATTCGTGGTATTCATGATCGGCCAGTTCTTTCAGGCCCCAATCTTTATACATGCGGGAATGCAGGAAGTATTGGTTAATCGCAACTAACTCGTTTCCCAATACTTTGTTTAACACGGCAATAACTTGTGGATCACCTTTCATGGCGTTCTCCTTATAACTGGCAATAAACAAAAGGAGAGTTTGGTCCTGCGGGAAGGGAGGTGTCAAGCAAAAAAGACTTCTAAGTGTTTGATGCTGAAGGAAAAAACACTGAAAATAACAATGATTCCGTTTTTTGTTTGCGCTCTGTTATCAGGCAACCGCATAGAATTGCGGCAATCCATTAATCATTGGCGTTTCGCTCAGAGCTTCGTCGAGGATTTCACGCGTCATCACAGAACATTTACCGCATTGGCTTGCAACGCCCAACGCTTTACGTAATTGGCCTAGCGAGCTTGCTCCATTGTCAATAGCTGCTTTGATTTGGCGATCAGTAATGCCTTTGCAAACACAAACGTACATGGGGAAACCTGAATTGACGAATTAGTGAGATCAAAACGATGGTGCACAAAACATCATCAACTTAAATCTAATGTGAATGATAATTCATGTCAACAAGTGATGCGATAAATTCTTGTTTGAAATGATCTTTTATTCGTTAATATAACCCAATTCAAGGTTGGTGATAAATGCGCCATTATTTTAGTCATAGCGACACTCTTGCGAGCGTTATATACAAAATCAATATGACACGCACCTTGGTCTGTGTATGATAGCGGCGCACTATCGATAAATATCAGCTAATCAATAACTGGCCATAAATTGTTCATACAAATTGAATAAACTCGTGGTCGCTGAAGCAGGTATTTATTCACCGATTAACCTATCAACCATCAGGAGCATTGTTATGGGCGTATTAGTAGGTAAAAAAGCACCCGATTTTACTGCAGCAGCAGTATTGGCTAGCGGCGAGATCGTAGACGGTTACAACTTTGCAGCGGCCACCAAGGGTAAAAAAGCAGTTGTGTTCTTCTATCCTTTGGACTTCACCTTTGTATGTCCATCTGAGTTGCTGGCGTTCGATCACCGCGTAGAAGAGTTCAAAAAGCGTAATGTAGAAGTAATTGGTGTGTCTATTGACTCCCAATTTACCCATAACGCATGGCGCAACACCCCGGTAAATGAAGGCGGTATTGGCCCGGTTAAATACACTCTGGTTGCTGACATCAAGCATGAAATCGCTAGAGCATTTGATGTTGAATCTGCTGATGGTGTTGCTTTCCGCGGCACTTTTATCATCGACGAGGCTGGTGTTGTGCGTTCTCAAATCGTTAATGATCTGCCAATTGGCCGCAATATTGACGAAACCATCCGTACTGTTGATGCGCTGATTTTCCACGAGCAACATGGTGAAGTTTGCCCTGCTGGCTGGAAAGATGGTGACAAAGGTATGGACGCATCGCCAGAAGGTGTTGCCAAGTATCTGGCAGAACATGCTGACAAACTCTAAGTTTTACTTTTAGCGTTTTGTCTTGTAAAAAGCCCGGCTTATTGCCGGGCTTTTTGTTGGCGAGTTTATTTTGCGGGAAATTACTATGTCGGAAACCACCAAAAAAATAGATCTTCATCCTAGTTGGTTGAGTCATCTTGCGGGCGAATTTGAGCAGCCTTATATGAAGCAGCTCAAGGCGTTTCTTTTGGCAGAAAAGAAGCAAGGAAAAGTGATATATCCCGCATCAAAAAATATATTCAATGCATTTAACAGTACGCCGTTGGATCAGGTTAAGGTCGTTATCCTTGGACAAGATCCGTATCATGGCCCCAACCAAGCCCATGGTCTTTGTTTTTCGGTACAGCCTGGTATTCCGGCACCTCCCTCGTTGCAAAATATGTTTAAAGAGTTGCACCGGGATTTAGGTATGTCCATTCCTCCCCATGGATGCCTCCAGGCTTGGGCTAATCAAGGAGTTCTACTGCTTAACGCTACCTTGACTGTGGAGCAGGCGAGGGCAGGTTCGCACCAAGGGCGAGGTTGGGAAACATTTACTGATAAAGCTATTCAGATTGTTAATGAGCAATGCCAGGGAGTTGTGTTCTTGTTATGGGGTAGTTATGCCCAAAAAAAGGCGGCTTTTATTGATCCGCGCAAACATCTGGTTCTTAAAGCTCCACATCCCTCTCCATTGTCCGCGCATCGTGGATTTATAGGTTGCGGGCACTTCTCAAAAACCAATCACCATTTACTGCAGCTTAATAAAGCACCAATTGACTGGCGCCTTTCTTAAGTACTTAGAAAATAAAACATTTATTGTTTTTTTGACTATAAGCTGAGTGTGGCATTTTCTGCCAGTTTTTACACTTTATTCCTTTCTCAAATAATTGACAGCGCTGTCACATAGTAGTAGTTTTGTGCGCAATTAAAGTGGGGTGGATGTGAGATGTGTCTCATCAATCTACCAAATAATATTTATCAGTAAAAAACTTAACCTTTTTCTTTTGTATTTTAAAAAGTGTTCTAGAGTAAAACTCAAAATAACTAGAACAACAAAGAGAATTCGCCTTCATTCCGAAGACGAAAATGTTTGAACACTGAGCCCAGATTGCACGGTTTCAGACATGTGTGTACCGGAAAATAATTCCTGACGATAATAAAGGAGAGCTCCATGTACAAAACTATAAGCTTTAAGAAAAAACTTTTGGTTACTGCTGTGGCTTCTGCTGCTGCGGCTGCCAGCTTCAGTGGTATGACCTATGCTCAAGATGATTCAGTTGTTGAAGAGGTAACGGTAACAGGCATTCGCGGTTCTTTGACTCGTGCGGTAGATGTCAAACGTGACGCAGCGGGTGTTGTTGATGCGCTCAATCATTTTATGATTGTGTTTGATGAGCGCTTGGTGGATTATCGTTGAGTTGGCAGTTACACAGAAATTTTTACAGTCTCAAAACCGGTTGTGTCCGAGTTTAAAATAAATTGCTTGCTGCATAAAAAATCGCCATAACACTTTCATGTTATGGCGATTTTTATTTGATGCTAAAATTTGATTAACTAATTAATCAGACTTCTTTGGGCGATAACCGGATTTTTTACTGGCATTGTCACGATCATTAAAGCGTGGTTTATCACGGCCACCATCTCTGTAACCACCGCCGTCACGTCCGCCTTCTCTTGGTCCGAAATCGCGCTTTGGTTTGCCGCGACCAGGATAATCATCGCCGCCGCGTGGGCCGGTATCCAATGAAATTTCCAATGGGCGATTGCGCACACGCACTTTTTTCAGTTTAGCGAGAGTGTCTTTTGAAATACCGGTTGGCAAATCCACGGTGGAGAATTCATCGTGCAATTTAATGTGGCCAATAAAGCGGCTTTCAATTCCCGCTTCGTTAGCAATAGCACCAACGATATCACCTGGGCGCGCTTCGTGGTTGCGACCCACTTCAATGCGATAGCGATCCATGTTCTCATCGTTGCGTTCACGGCGTGGGCGATCTTCACGTGGGCCGCGATCACGACCCCCGTCACGGCCGCCACGATCATCGCGATCACGACCGCCACGGTCATCGCGGTCACGGCGTTCGCGCTCGGGTTTGATATCAGTAAATTTCACTTGCAGTGGGCGCTCGCGCTGCAACAGGAAGGCGAGGGCAGAGGCAATTTCTTCCGGTGATACGTCGTTTGCGTGACTGTATTCAGCGAGCAAATCATTAAAGAAAGAGAGATCCGCTTGTTCTTTCAAGGTATCAGTAATTTGTTGGGTAAATTGATCGATACGATGTTTGGTAACGGTTGCACCACTTGGTAACTCCATCAGTGTGATGGGTTTTTTTGTGGCTTTTTCGATGGTGTAGAGCAAGCGTTTTTCACGCGGGGCAACAAACAGGATGGCTTTACCACTACGACCAGCGCGGCCAGTACGACCAATACGGTGAACGTAGGCTTCGCTATCGTAAGGAATATCGTAGTTCACAACGTGGCTGACACGTTCTACGTCGATACCGCGTGCAGCAACGTCAGTGGCAATAACAATATCCAGTTTGCCCGTTTTCAGGCGATCAATTGCACGTTCACGTAATTGTTGATTCATATCGCCATTGAGTGCGGAGGCGGAGTAACCGCGCGCTTCCAACTTTTCAGCGAGTTCAACAGTTGCAGTTTTGGTGCGCACAAAAATAATCATGCCGTCGAATGGTTCAACTTCCAGGATGCGAGTTAATGCATCGAGTTTGTTGGTACCGCTTACCATCCAGTAAACCTGTTCGATGTTGTCACCGGTAGATTGGGTGCTGGCGATTTTTATTTCTTTGGCATCGCGCAAATAGTTGTCACACACTTTGCGAATTTCGCGCGGCATGGTCGCAGAGAATAATGCGGTCTGGCGGGTGGCGGGTGTGTGTTCGAGAATCCATTCAACATCATCGATAAAGCCCATGCGCAACATTTCGTCAGCTTCATCGAGTACCAGGCTTTTCAGATTATTCAGATTCAAGCTGCCGCGACGCAGGTGATCCATAACGCGGCCGGGTGTACCTACAACGACATGCACGCCGCGCTTCAATTGGCGCAATTGGCTAGTCATGTCCTGGCCGCCGTAGATGGGCAGCACGTGGAAGCCGGGCAGTTCGGAGGCATATTTCTGGAAGGCTTCAGCTACCTGGATGGCCAGCTCGCGAGTCGGTGCAAGCACCAGGATTTGCGGATCGTTTTGGCTCAGATCCAGTTTGGAGAGCAAGGGCAGCGCAAAGGCTGCAGTTTTACCGGTACCTGTTTGCGCCATCCCCAGGATGTCGCCACCTTGCAGCAATACGGGAATCGCGGCGGCCTGGATTGGGGATGGAGCTTCATAACCCACTGCCTGGATGGCTTTTAATACGGGTTCGGAAAGGGCTAAATCGGTAAACAAAATAGGTTCAGACATGTAATAACCTGTGTAACTGATGACTAAAAAAATACCAAACCGCAGCCGCCTTCCGAGCCTAAAAAGACCAAGCTGGCAAATGTGGTTGTTATTAGTATTTTGACGATGGACAAAGTCCCGCGTGGTGAGGGTCAGGCAAATGAGTCACAACGTGTGATTCATGAGTAGAGATAAACCTGATAACAGCACACACCCGCTGCAATCGGCGAGTCCGACTCGCGTAATAGATTGCGCACTTTGGGGCAGGCCGTATTTGGTGCCGCTGAAATTTGATCAAATCGATCAACAGCGATGAAATACAAGAAACCTTTTAGCAGGAAAAACTATTGCGAAAAGGATTAACGGGCAGCCCTCAGACATCCTGTCTGTTCAGCATAGCCCAGGATTTGATTTTCACTATCTTGGAGGGCTTACTGAAAGTGCGCGAAGTATAGGGTTTTGCGCGCCGGGAAGCCAGTTAAATTTTGCGTTCTTTTACGGATGAACGGGCAATCCACCGATCAAGTGCATTGGCAAATGTTTGGCGGTCTTGTTGGCTAAAGGGGGGAGGGCCATCTTTCATCACTGTGCCACTGGCGCGCATGGTTTCCATAAAGTCGCGCATATTCAGGCGCGCACCGATGTTTTCGCGCGTGTATTCTTGCCCGCGCGGGTTGATAACGGCGGCACCCTTAGCCAATGCATCAGCTGCTAATGGTATGTCTGCTGTGATGACTAAATCATTGGCTTGCAGTGAATCGACGATGTGATTATCTGCCACATCAAAACCACTGCTGACTTGCAAGCTCTTAATAAATGGTGAGGCGGGCACAGCAATATATTGATTTGCCACTAGTGTGAGTGGAATTTGCCGCTGGTGCGCGGCACGAAATAAAATTTCTTTGACGACTTTAGGACAGGCGTCACCATCAACCCAAATAGGCATAA
The DNA here is from genome assembly GCA_003056245.1 of Cellvibrio sp. 79. Taxonomy (GTDB): domain Bacteria; phylum Pseudomonadota; class Gammaproteobacteria; order Pseudomonadales; family Cellvibrionaceae; genus Cellvibrio. The sequence goes on from MVDH01000001.1 coordinate 805,466, forward strand.
ATATCTCTGAGGCAGTAGAATGGCCAAACTTGATTCAGGAACGGCATGATGGCAGAAAAACACATTTCCACAACCGCTTTGGCGCGCTTGCTGGGTAAAGAGAGCAAGGAGCTATTTATTCTGCTGACTTCCGGCGGTTGGATAGTCAAAGTGGATAACCATTGGCAACTCACCGAAAAAGGGAAATTTGAGGGCGGGATTTACGTCAACCATCCCAAATACGGGGAATATATCGCCTGGCCTGAATCGATCCAGCAGCATCCCTTATTAAAGCTTTTACCCGAGGCGCCACTCAGCGCGACTAATCTCGCATACAAATGGGATATCCCCGCGCGCCTGGTGAATTTGTTGCTTGCGGAAAAAGGCCTGATTAAAAAACATATCCGCGGTTGGCTGTTAAGCGCTAAAGGAAAATCATTGGGCGGGCAACAGCAGGAAGCAGAATCCGGAATTCCATTCGTCACTTGGCCTGAAACACTATTGGATGAAGCGGAATTGATTGCCTCATCAATGCAGCTCAAGGGCGATTCAGGACTGGACGGACAACCGGCATTGGATGGTCATCGCGTAAACAACGCCGTACAGCGCCGAATTAATAACTGGTTATACCTGGCGCGGATCGTTCATGCGCGCGATTATTTATTAATGTGGGACACCGATTCTGCCGTTGCCGATTTTTATGTCCCTGAAGCAGATTTATGTATTGAGTGTTGGGCTGATCAGCTTGGGCAGGAAAAAAATCGTGCGGCAGTCATTAGTGGTGAGCTGGAAAAGCAGCAACTTTATAAAAAACATAAAGTCGCCTATATCGAATTTAATAACGAAACCATTCATCAAATTGACGAAATGCTCTCACGCGAATTATTGCGGCGTGGTATTGCTGTTTATTAATTTTATTTATCCACTTTTATAAGGAGTTTTTATGGCAAGCGTATTTACCCTGATTATGGAAGGAAAAATTCCCGGCAATTTTGTTTGGAAAGATGACAGAGCTGTTGCGATCCTGACCATCCAACCGATTCGCCAGGGCCATGTATTGGTAATTCCGCGTGAGGAGATTGATCATTGGAATGATTTGCCGCTGGATCTCGCTGCACATTTGATGCAAGTCAGCCATAAAATTGCCAATGCATTGAAAGTGGCCTACCCGGCAAAGCGTGTCGGTTTAATGATTGCCGGTCTGGAAGTTCCTCATACACACCTTCATATTGTGCCAGTAGATCATATGGGGGATTTAAGTTTTGATCACGCCAAAAACGCTGATGGTGATGTCTTAAAACAAACCGCTGAAAAAATCCGTACCACCTTGCAGGCGCAGGGTCATCAAGAAGCGCACGTGTAATCCTGCATGAACCTGCTTTTTGCCCCCGGCGCTAACTTGTTTTGGACAAGTTGCGCCATTGCCAGTCCGGCATTGTTGATCGCAACTATCATTGCCCCGTGGAAAATGTTGCTGACGGATTCCCTGCGCCAGCATGCATTTTTTGCGGCGATATTAGGGTTGGCGATTGTATGGTTGTTGCAGGTTTCGGTGTGGAGCGCAATTGCCATTCATCCGTTGATGATGATTGTTACCACCATGATTTTCGGATGGAGTTTTGCATTGGTTATTGGTGCCGGAGCACTGGTTGTTCTGGAGGTTTTCCAATTGCCATTGCGTGCCGCCAATATGGATTGGGATATGGCGCTGGCGCAATTTGATTTGCGCACGTTTCCAGTGGATTTTGTTTTAAGTGTGTTGGTTCCAGCGAGTTGGGCCTGGTTGGTGATCTGGTTGGTTGATCACTGGAAATTTAAAAATCCGTTCACTTACTTTTGGGGTGTCGGATTTTTTGGGGCCATGATCAGTTGTTCGTTAATTGGTGCTTGCTCTTGGTTTTTGTTTTATATCACCGGTAGTGAAATCCAGCTTGAAGCTGTGCGTGAACATTTCTGGATATTTGTCTTGCTCACCTTTCCCGAAGGTTTCCTTAACGGTATTCTCGCCACAGTAATGACCGTATTTTATCCCGAGTTGGTAAAAACCTATCGCGATGATTGGTATACCCGTGATTAAGTATTTAACTTGCTAGCGATTAATTGATTGATAACAATAATGACTCGAAAAATATTCTCGTACTTCCGTAATGTGATTGCCCTGTTTGTGATCTTCGTTGTATTGGTCATTCCCAATCGTTTGTCGGATATTTATCCCGATAGCTTTTTTCACTTTCCTCTCGAATTTTTATTGCTGGGGCTGTTGTTGCTAATCCCCGGATCAGTGGGAAAAGTCTTCCGTTGGCTGGCCGCTAGTGTATTGGCGGTTGGATTGATTTTCAAAATTGCCGATATGGCCACCTTCAATATTTTTGCGCGACCGTTTAATCCCATCTTCGACGCCTATTTATTAGTAAATGGCATGAACTTATTAAATGGAGCAGTAGGGAAGGTTGCTGCACTGTTGATTGTTGCCATGTTGGTTGTCGTTTCATTGGCCATTATTGTTCTGGCGTTTTTCTTAATGGAGCGGGTACGCAAACTCCTGATAACCCGGCACAAAGCCAGTGTGATTTCACTGCTGGTATTAGTGTCTATATGGGCCGTTCTATGGCTGGTAAATTCGCCGCGCCTATCAACGCAATTTTATGACCAGCTCGCCATGCATGTGATTAATACCCGCAACAGCATTAATGATATGCGGGACTTTGAGCGATTGCTGGTACATAGTGATGAGGCAAAAATACCTGAACAAGGTTTATTTCAAGTATTGCAAGGCAAAGACGTACTGATTATTTTTATTGAATCTTATGGCCGCACTGCGCTGGATAAGCCGGAATTCTCCGGGCATATTCGCCCTTTATTGCAAATGCAGTCTGAAAAGTTGCAAGCCGCTGGCATAAGTGTGCGCAGCGCTTATTTAACATCGCCAACTGTTGGTGGATTGAGTTGGTTGGCCCATGGGACAGCGATGTCTGGTTTGTGGGTAAATTCGCAGGTTCGTTATGACTCATTGGTAATGAGTAAGCAGCCATCGTTAAACAAATTATTTCATCACGCTGGTTGGCGCGCGGTGGGGGTAATGCCGGCAATTACCATGGCTTGGCCAGAGGGGGACTATTACGGTTACGATCATCTCTATCACGCCTATAATTCCGGCTATGAAGGGAAGCCGTTTAACTGGATTACCATGCCCGATCAATTTACCTTGTCAGCATTTCAGCGTAATGAATTGGAGCCTGACAATCGCTCGCCAGTGATGGCAGAAATCGCGTTGATTTCCTCCCATGCGCCCTGGACACCGGTACCGGAATTGGTGGATTGGAATCAGATTGGCAACGGTGAAATTTTTAATGAGCAGGCCACACGTGGTGATAGCCCTGAATCCGTCTGGAAAAATCCTGAGCGTATTCGTTTGCAATTTCGTTTATCGATTGAATACACCTTACAGACGGTTGTTGATTATGTACTGAAGTATGGCGATGAAAATTTGGTAGTAATGGCATTTGGGGATCATCAACCAGCGCCTCTGGTAACTGGCGATAGCGATAATCGCGATGTGCCGGTACATTTTTTTACGCGCGATCCAAAAATTCTTGATGCTATTGCCGGTTGGCGTTGGGCGGAAGGAATGGTGCCGGCAGATACCGGCCCGGTATGGACAATGGATCAGGTGCGCGAGCGTTTTATTACTACGTTCTCCACACCTTAATGTTCTGTAAAATTAATTGGTTCGACAATAAATAATAATTAACCACGATTTGTGTTCGGTAGCGCTAATAAATCCCAATGACCTATGGTGCAGCTCCCAGTGGCAGCATGTTGCAAACGAAATTTTTTCCATTCCGTCAGCGCGTTTTGATCGATGCCATAATCCTGCGCAACGGCGTTGGCTATTCCATCAATTAACGCTTCAACTAATAGCTGTTGTTGGCCATTTAATTGCCATGGGCTGGCGGCGATTTGCACTGTATAGCCAATATTTTCCAGTTGTGTTTTTAAATACTCTGTCGCTTGTGGGCCGAGGGCAGGGCCAAAACCTTTATCGCGCAATTGATCTTTATTAAATGCTGCTAATACCGTTCCATCCAGTGGATGTGCTGGCGACCATTGCGTAGTTCCATCGTAATTGAGCGCCGCATAAATGGCTGTTTTGCGGGAATCAATGCGCGCAATTAATGCATCGCAAAATTCGCGTGATGCCAAATCAAATAATGCTGATGCGGTAACGATGTTTGCACCAGTCAATGGCAATTCGTTCACGACAGTTAAATCGGCCTGGTAATCTTCAATCAATAATTGCTTGCCATGACGCTTGAGTGCTTCATCCAACAATTTTCCATCCAGATCCACCAGGCGCCACACAAAATTACTGGCGCCGAGTTTGGTTAACGCGCGCAAGGTTGAGCCGGTACCGGAACCCAGATCAACCAATATGCGGTCTGGTGAAATAGGATCATCTTTTTGGCCGAGCCAGTTAAGTGCATTGTTTACCAGCGATTTATCACGCGCGGCAAAATCGGCGGGTTCACGTAAATCCAGCCAGGCGATGGAAAAGCTACTCATAAATTCCTCAAACGAATAATTAAATCGATAATAATATTTGCACAATCTGCCCAGGTGGGCAGTGTGTTTGCAGTTTGTTGTGCGCCTGTTTGCAATTGCCGGCGATAATCAGGATTTGTCAGTAAATGTTCAAGTGCTTTTGTCAGTGCATCAATATCACCCGGTGGAATTAAAATTCCCGCACTTGCTGGAACCAAATCGGGCACTGCACCAGCGTTAGCGGCGATAACTGGTAGTCCAAACGAGAGCGCTTCTGCGAATGCCATCCCGTAGCCTTCAAAATGTGAAGGCAATACAAATACGTCCGCATTGAAAAATTCGATGGAGATATCGTCAACATTACCGGCGAAGGTAATACGCTGTGCAAGATTATTTTGTTGTACCAGCTGTTGCAGATGCGTAACCCATAATGGATCAAATCCCAATCCGCCTACAAAGCGCGCCTGCCATGGCAAATGTGAAATTCTTGCCAGCGCAGTAATTAATAAATCATGGCCTTTGCGTTTGGTGAGCGTAGCGACGGTGAGTAATTGGGGAATCGGATTATTTCCCACTGCAAATTCTTGCTGTTGGGTGCCGGGGCGGGCCAGGATAATTTTTTCCGGAGCAGCGGCAAAATCGCGCGCAATAATTCTGTCGGTCATAGCGCTGGTCACGATCACTGCTTTTGCCGCAGCCAGTGCACGTGTTTCGGACATTTTTAATGCGTGCGATTCTTGCACACTTATCCCTGTTTCCAACGCCAAGGGGTGATGGCACAAGGCGATAATATTTAATCGCTGCGCTTCACGAAGCGCGATTTCATCCATAACACCAAATGCTAAACCATCGGCAATTACCAGCGCGCCGTCGGGAAGGTTGGCAAATATCATCGCTGCTTCTGCCAATGCGGCGGAACCTGGTACAGGGAATTCAGCAGAGAGTGATAAAAGCTGTACTTTTATACCCGCATTTTTTAACGCTTTGATTAATTCACGGTCATACCCATAGCCGCCGGTCAGGCTGTTAATATCACCGGGTACCGCAAAATATAGGGTGAAGTGCGTGTTATTGGAGTCAATCATTACCGGTGCAGTTCGCATTTAATCCGAGTGTTGTGTCGGGGCGGTTGAGTCAGATGCTAATTCTGCCTTAAGATCACCGCCACTGACACAATAAAGACCACAAATATAAGGCCCGGTGTATCGGGCCCTGATTCCAGTGACCTGCATGAATCTGAATGACACTATCGAACACTGGTTAACCGGTGCGCAAAAATCCCTCTCTCCTGCTAATCGACCGTTCGTCACGCTCAGCTACGCCCAGAGTCTGGATGGCAGTATTGCCTTGCGGTCTTCGGAGCCGATGGCGCTGAGCGGCAATGAATCCCTGCGTTTGACCCATCAATTACGCAGTATGCATGATGGTATTTTGGTCGGCATTGGAACGGTACTCAGTGATGATCCGCAATTAAATGTGCGGCACTGGACCGGTAAAAATCCACAGCCCATCGTACTGGATAGCCAACTGCGAATGCCCAGTGATGCGCGGCTGCGTCAATGCAGTGAAAAGCCCTGCTGGATACTAACGACGCAAGAACGCGAGTGGCCTAATCAGGGCGGTATCGAAATTTGCCAGTCGCAACCGGGTAGTGATGGTCGTGTTTGTTTGAAAAATGCACTCGCTCTGCTGTATGAAAAAGGTATTCGTCATTTAATGGTTGAAGGCGGTGCCCATGTCATTACCGCTTTTTTAAAAGCACAATTGGTGGATGCTGTTGTTATCACTGTGGTTCCACGAATAGTGGGTGGCTATAAAGCCGTGGGTGATTTGGAAATAGATTCGCGTGTGGATTTACCGGCGATAAATCCATTTCATAGCGAACGCTTGGGCGATGATTTAATTCTTTGGGGAACACTTGATTATCGCGGAGTAAATAAGTGAAAAATCTTGCCCAACAGCTTTGGTTTACCGGCCCGCAGCAATTAGAAATTCGTGAGCAAAAAATTCCTGCACCGGCTAAGGGTGAATTATTAGTTGAAGTAATTTGTTCAGCGATTAGCGCCGGAACAGAAATGCTGGTTTATCGTGGCCAATTGCCATCAGAAATTGCGCTGGATGCAACCATAGAAACGTTGCAACAACAGAGTTATCCGTTGCAGTACGGATATGCCAGCGTTGGCAAAGTGATTCAGGTGGGCGATGGTGTCGATGCATTCTGGTTGGGAAGAAACGTTTTTGCATTTCAACCGCATGCCAGCCATTTTGTTAGTAGCGCAGCAAATGTAATCGCTGTTCCCGATGATATTGCTGCGGAAAACGCAGTGTTCCTCGCCAATATGGAAACCGCCGTGAATCTTATGCACGATGGAAAACCATTGCTGGGCGAGCGTGTAGTGGTGTTAGGGCAGGGGATTGTTGGTTTGCTCCTCACCGGTTTGTTGGGCCAGTTGCCACTAACGGATTTACTTGTTGCCGATAAATGGCCATTGCGCCGCGAATATGCAGAACAATTGGGCGCGCGCGTATTTGATCCTTTTACTGAGCAGGAGCTAATCGCACAGCAAACACGTTTGAGTGAAGTGCAAGGCGCAGATCTGATTTATGAATTAACCGGTGTGCCAGACGCATTGAATCTTGCGATAGATTTCAGCGGTTATCACAGCCGTATTGTTGTGGGCAGTTGGTACGGCACCAAATCCGCGCCGGTTTATTTAGGTGGGGCAGCTCATCGCAATCGTTTGCAAATTATTACCAGCCAGGTAAGTAGTATTGCACCGGAGTTATCCGGGCGTTGGGACAAGTCACGCCGCTTTGACGTGACATGGGAAATGATTCGCCGTATTAATCCCGCGCGTTTTATCTCGCAACGGTCAGCACTTCTACAAGCACAAAATACCTACCAACAATTGGATCAACAACCGGAGTCGCTGATTCAGGCGTTGTTTATCTATTAATGTTTATTTATTAAATTTTATTTTATAAATCAGTCGAGAAATATTATGTACAGCGTAGCCGTGAAACGAGATTTTATTGCCAACCATTTTCTGGTTGGTGGTGATTGGGGTTCAGAGAATTTTCCGCATGCCCATCATTTCATCGCCGAAGTTATTATCGAAAGCACGCAGCTGGATAAGCATGGGTATTTAGTGGATATCGTAGAAATTGAAGCGGCTTTGAATAGCACCATAGCTTACTTTCGTGATTCTTTGCTCAATGAAAAACCGGAATTTGCCGGTTTAAATCCCAGCATTGAACATTTCAGCCGCATTATCAGTGAAAAATTGTTGGTGGCGATTAATCCTCCTGGCACCGGTGCTTTCACCGTCAAGCTCTGGGAAAATGAATATTGCTGGGCTGCTTACAGGAAAGATTTTTAACATTTCAGGTTAATCGATATTCGGAGCGTGGTACCTGAAAATTGAAAATGATTATTAGGTAGCTGCGCCATTAAGTTTGTCATTTGATCTAATTGTTGCAGTAGATGAAAATTGACTTAAAATATGATTAAGGTAACTACAGATTTCCTTTTTGGCGCCAAAAATATTTTTCCTTTATGTGTACACATTTTTTGTCGTTTCATTTAACTAATTTAATCATTGGACGTGTATACGATCTAAGTGCACTATTTCTAAGTTGAATTGAATTATTTTTGAGCGTTTTTCCTGTGTTACAGTGGGGGTTCAATCCTTTTTGGCTGAACTCCCATGAAAATTACCCAAGTTTGCGGCAATGCGCTTTACTCTATTCGGTTTGTAGAGTTTTTTAAAAATGATGGCAATGTGCTGGATGCGTATTTTGAATTAATTAATCGCCCTTTTAAATGTGTTGGCATTTTTGCGACTGCAGATGCTGCGAAATTGGAAATGAGGCGATTGAGTGCGCTTCATGAGCAAATGGCTATTAAGGCAATGCCTATGAGGGAAAGAAAGCTGCAGCAAAATTAGTTTTCGATTATTTTTTGTTACGATTTCAGTTAATTCGTATCAGTGCATAATTTGAAATTGAATAATGTAAACAAATGCACCTGCAATATAACCGATAGCTGCCAGGGCACTGATCTTTTTTAAGTACCAAATAAAATCTATTTTCTCCAGGCCCATCGCCGCTACACCTGCTGCTGAACCAATAATTAGAATTGATCCACCGGTGCCAGCGCAATACGCTAGAAATTCCCAGATAAAGCTATCGGCAGGATACTGTTCAAGGCTATACATTCCCATTGACGCGGCGACTAATGGAACATTGTCGATAACAGCACTTGCGAAGCCAATCAATATTACGATCACATCCAGGCGACCAACTGTTTCATCAAGCCATGTTGCAAGGCTTTTTAAAATTTGGGAGTGCTCCAGAGTCGCAATCGCTAACAATATGCCAATAAAAAATATGATGGAAGATGTATCGATACGGCTCAGTGCATGGCTAATTGTTAGATGGCTTTTTTGTTTATCAGCCTTATTTTTATGAATTAAATCTGCAACCAACCAGAGTATTCCCAAACCAAAAAGAATGCCCATAAAAGGAGGTAGATGGGTAACTGCTTTGAATATCGGCACTGCTATTAGCACACCCAATCCCAGGAAAAATACAACATTTCTCTCAAATGCTGTCGTTGAATCACCATTGGCTTGCGCAACGGCAGCGGGAGATTCAACGATTTTTCCGCGTAATAAATAAGCGGTTATCAGCAATGGCACTAATAGATTTACTGCTGATGCCAGAAATACACTGTTAATAATATTTATGGCGGTGATTTGCCCTCCAATCCACAGCATTGTGGTGGTGACATCACCAATAGGTGACCAAGCTCCTCCTGCATTGGCAGCTATTACAATCATGCCCGCAAAAAACAGACGATCCTCACGCTTTGCCAATAGTTTTTTCATAAGCGAGATCATGACAATGGTTGTGGTGAGATTATCGAGAATTGCACTAAGGAAAAATGTCACAATGCCGACCAGCAACATGAGTGTTGATAACTTTGTTGTCCTGATTCTGTTAGTAATTACCTGAAAGCCATTGTGAGCATCAATCACTTCCACAATCGTCATTGCGCCCAGCAAGAAAAACACAATCTGGGCCGTATTTGTTAACGTCTCGGATAATTCTTCCGTGATGTGCCCGCTATTGGAAAGCAATGCATAAACAGTCCACATAAGCCCGGCACCCGCTAGTGCAGTGGCGGCTTTATTAATTTTAAGCGGATGCTCAAGTGCAATAGCAAGGTAGGCGATGACAAATATAATGATAAGTGTTGATAGCATGTTGATTGTGTCGAGACTATTTGGTGTTTAACCGATTTATGTTGGGCCAAGGCTATCATGAGCAAACAGGCTAGTAAAACAGAGAGGGTATTTCAGGCGTGTATTGTAGGTACCTGAGTCCACATTTTAGTTTGTTTAAATTATTTTTTTTCTGCGTCGGCTTTTAACGTTAATTCTGCTTTTTGGGTTTCTGTACGTTTTCTTATGAACCCCAAACATCCAAATCCAAATACTAACACCATCACATCGCGCAAGCGCATTAAGGCGATCATCGTCAGGGCGGATTCCATGGGTAAATTCAAGTAATGAAATGCCCAGAATACGGCGGCTTCCATCGTGCCAATACCACCGGGGAGTGGAAGTAATAACGCGAGACGCAGTGCGACGAATAATAAAAGAAATCCGGTAAATGTGAGCGGTGTGTCCGTTAACCAAAGAATGAGCTGGAGTTCACCGATAAGGCCGATCCAGCCGAACACTGATAATAATGCAGCATAAGCCAGGCGTTTTTTCTGGTGCAGCAGGCATGTGCGTAAATCGTCGCCTAATAAATTCCAATGGGTTTTTATATGGCTTAAATAGCGATGGGCTTGCCAGTTGTGAGTAATTTTATTAAGGCGATGAGCGAGCCACAGGGGCTGTTTGAATACGAGTGCGCCGAAGAGTGTGAGAAGTGCAAGTACAATAATAAGTACAACAAAGATGGTGCTCCAATCGGCAGTCGTGTTTGCGGAAGAGGTCAGCAATAACAAAACACCTAACAACAATACCGAAAAGTTCACCCAGAGTTCGTAGAAACGATCCAGTCCCAAGGATAGCAATGCTTTATGTAACGGTAGTTGTGCCTTTCGCCAAAGCCAGAAAATTTGCAACGGCTCGCCACCAAATTGTGGACCGGGGGTAATAAAACTGACGGTTTGTCCCGCTTGGCGAATCAACAATAACTGGAAAAAATTCACCGGTGCTTGAATAGCATTGCCGAGTACTGCCCAGCGCAGATTGAATATAAGAATGATTGCAAGGTTTGCGCTTAACAAAATGAAGTAATCGCGGGCACGCAGGTTTTTCAGGTTGGTAAGAATTTCACCAAACGGCAACTGTGCCAATGTCCAGCCTGCTAGTACGAGTGCTGCGGCCCAGAGCAGGGCAATCAGTAATTTTGCTTTGGTCATTAAGCTCCGTCCTGACGATTTACCCAAATATCATCGCCTCGCCACAATGAATAATTACCCGGCCCCAGCAATAGTAACCAACTACACGTGAACAAGAGCGCAGGCTGATACCATTCATTCATTAAGTAACTGCATAGCATCAATAACAAAAGTGCCGCGATACGCGCACCTGCGCCCAACAGGATAAGAATTGCGAATACGGCAATTGCCACGGCGCTAACAGATGGCAACAAATCATCGATGTAAATCAGGAAAAAAATCAAGGTAGAAATAATTATCCGCAATGCAGGTTGAAACAGGCATTTGCTCATTGCATCAAGTTCGGAAAAAAATGCCAGGGTGTTTGTTTGGGTGCCATCAATGCGACCTGAAACTACTAACCAATCCACCACAAATCCGATCAGGATCGGCAACATAAAAGCGGCGCCGAGTAGTGTGGTGGCGCGTGCCGGAAATATTGGCAATAACACTATGGCGACGAAACCCATTTGAAATCCTGCAAACGCACGGCGCAATTGGCTGGGAAGCAAGGGGTGGGTGGGGCGATTGCGTTTATGCCGCCAATAGATCCCAAAAATAAATATGTAATATGCGAGGCTGACTGCAAAAAAACTCCAATGTAATTTTCCGAATTGAATCGCCAGTAAGGGGGCAATTAACAAGCCCAGTGCATCAAATAGTGTATCCAGTTCGCTACCGAGCACACTGGTTCTGTTAGTCCGGCGTGCGACAAAACCATCGATGCGGTCCAATAGTGCAGCTGCGCTATAAAGCAGGCCTGGTAACCACGCAATCATTCCTGCGGGAAACGGTTGAAATAAAAATCCACTGGTCAATGCGATTAATCCAGCACGCAACAACGTTAAGTTGTTTGCCCAGCCGAGATTTGGAAATGCAGGAGAGTTTTTTGCTGAATAATTTAAATCAGCTCGTTTCCATGTTTGCCTCCAGCAGAAGAGCCAGACGCTGGTGGCAATGAGGCAATAGTTAAAAGGTTGAATATTTGTGTCTGGATAAATCCAGAAAATTGCACTGACTAAAATAATAACAAGCAATCCTGCAAAGCCAATAACGCGCAGCTCTTTATAAATACTCAATGGTTTATAAATGCGCAACTCTTTATCGGTAGTTGTGTTGTGCATGTTATTGGCCTTTTAAAATTATTGTTTTTGAATGTGAGGTATTTTACGCATTAATCAGTGTGACGATACCCATGCCAATAAAAATAATGCAGGCTGCTTTGCGGGCGAAGCCGAGCGGTAATTTATCCATTAACCATCTACCTGCAAAAATAACCGGCACATTGGCGATGAGCATTCCGAGCGTTGTCCCGGCAATGACGGCCATAGTCATCAACATATCAGCTGAATATTTTGCAGCAAGGATAACGGTGGCGATTTGGGTTTTATCGCCAATCTCGGCGAGAAAAAATAATACCAATGTAGCAATAAATGGCCCGTAGTTCGCAAAACGGCCCATTTCATCATCTTCTTTATCGGGAATTAATAACCACAGTCCGATAGCAATAAAACTTCCGCCAATGATCCACGGAATCCAGTGTTGTGGAATTACATCAGCTAACACGGCACCCAGCCAGGCAGAGAGGGCATGGTTAATAAGTGTCGCTACCAATACTCCGAAGCTGATAACCCATGGGCGGCCGTAGCGTGCAGCAAGGAACAGTGCGAGTAGTTGGGTTTTATCGCCGATTTCTGCAATAGAAACAGCAAGCGTTGAACTGAGGAATGCTTCCATTATTAAGATACCAGGGCGGGATGAACACATGAGATACAACTGTGTCCCGCCCGGGGCCACAGTGGTATCTCAGGTCTCATCAATCCGGTGTGGTGAGCGATACGTGATCGCTGCACAGAGGACGCTTTTGCCATATCGATTGAGCGATAAGTTTGTTGACAAAAGCGCTCGGCATTCAAGGTTAATGCCGGAGCAGATTACTCCCCCGAGAGGGTTTGCGCATTATAAAGAGGGCGGATAAATGCGACAACCCCGATCACGGCAAATGCCGAAATCTAGTTGTAGTGCCCAGCCAATCATTTGACTGTATCGGTTTGTATTATTTTTAACTTATTGAAATTAAAAGAGAAAATAGATTGGCATTGCGATTGCAATTACTCTTGTATCGCAAGTAAACGCAAAAAATCCGATGGATTATTGACGGTTACTTCTGACGTGCGAACAAGAAAAGGTTACTCGGGGTATCTATGACGCAAGCAGCATCCAGTTTGATAAAAACATCTGCCGGGAACAACCGCCGGTTGAGCCTATTAGTGCCTGGTAATGATAGGCCGGACTCCATCGTTCATGGACCCGACTTACTGGTCGCGGATGCCGGGCAGGATCTGCATAGTTTGTTTAATGAAATGTCTGAACAGTTGGCGGATTCTTACCACCTGCTGGAAAACCGTGTTGCCGAGTTAAATCAGGAATTGAATCACTTGAGCGACCGCCGTTTGCAAGAATTGGCGGAGAAAGAGCAGCTCGCGAATCGCCTCGAAAGTCTGCTTAATTTTTTGCCGGGTGGCGTTGTCGTGCTGGATTCCTCTGGTTATGTATCGGAGTGTAATCCGGCAGCAAAAGATCTGTTAGGTGAGCCATTACAAGGCCAATTGTGGCGCGATGTGATCAAGCGCAGCTTTGCACCGCGTCAGGATGATGGTCACGAAGTGTCATTGCACGATGGTCGTCGCATTAGTATCCAGACACGTAACCTGGGTGAAGATGGCCAGATTATTTTGCTCACTGACCAAACTGAAACCCGTCGCTTGCAAGGTGAATTGAGTCGCCATGAGCGTTTGTCGGCATTAGGCAAAATGATGAGCGCATTAGCGCATCAAATCCGTACACCCTTGTCATCTGCAATGTTGTATGCCGGGCATTTATGTAGCGGCAAGTTGGATGAAGAGCGTCGCCAGCAATTCTCGGAAAAAATTCTCGGGCGTTTGAATAACATCGAGCGGCAAGTTCAGGATATGTTGTTTTATGTCAAAGGCGAGTTGGCATTAAACGATGTTATTAGCGTAGCGCAGTTGCAGGAAGATCTGGCCGAGGCAATGGAAGTTCCCTTAATGACGAGTGAATCTACGTGCGAGTGGGTAATTCATTGTCGGGAAAATTACATTCAATGCAACCGGGATGCATTAATTGGTGCGTTGTTAAATTTGGTGAATAACGCGATCCAGGCCGTCGAACGAAAAGCACATTTGCGTATTGAATTTAATATGTATCCGCAAGCATTGAATGACACCAAATTAATAAACGAAGCATCGCAACTCTGGATTCGGGTTTGCGATAAAGGCCCGGGAATTTCGGCTGAAATGCTGGCGAGTGTCGGTGATTTGTTTGTCACTACCAAAGCCCAAGGTACAGGCCTGGGATTGAGCGTGGTAAAAGCAGTTGCGCGTGCACACAAAGGAAAGTTTTTGTTGCAGTCCACACCGGGTAAAGGCACCTGCGCCAGCGTATTATTACCGTTTGCAAAGTTTTAAACCAATTTTTATGAGCGACAATATCGCTAATTATTGCCGCTGGTTTTTAGTAAATCTTTTATTAACGTAATTAGTCCTAACGTTATTTTTTTGGAGAATAGTCATGGCCTTGGCATTGCAACAAGCGTCGTTCGAAAGCGCAATAAAAGTGCTGGTTGTTGAAGATGATAACAACTTGCGCGAAGCCTTAACCGATACGCTGCAATTGGCAGATTATTCTGTTGTCGCTGTCAGTAGTGGTGAAGAGGCTGTCAAGCAGCTGGCTGATTACAACGATATCCGGATGATTGTTTCCGATGTGAATATGGGCGCAATGAGTGGCCATGATTTGTTGAAAATTGTAAAAAAAGAATATCCACAAATTCCGATGATGTTGATTACTGCTTACGCCAGTATCAGTGAATCCGTTGATGCGATGAAGCACGGTGCGGTGGATTATCTGGTGAAACCTTTTGCTCCGCAAACGCTGGTAGAAACCGTTGCGCGCCACTTGGGTGTGGCTCAATTTTCCGGTGATGAACCGGTAGCAATGGCGCCATCCAGCAAACAATTATTGCAATTGGCCCAGCGCGTTGCACAGTCAGATTCCACCGTATTGATCGTGGGCGAGTCGGGTACCGGTAAAGAAGTGCTGGCGCGTTATATTCACGATCATTCCCCGCGCCGCAATCAACCTTTTATTGCTATTAACTGCGCGGCTATTCCGGAAAATATGTTGGAAGCGATGTTATTCGGCCATGAAAAAGGCGCTTATACCGGCGCGCATACCAGCAGCCCCGGTAAATTTGAGCAAGCCAACGGTGGCACATTATTGCTGGACGAAATTTCAGAAATGGATATCGGCCTGCAAGCAAAATTATTACGCGTATTGCAAGAGCGCGAAGTAGAACGTTTGGGCGGACGTAAGACGATTAAATTGGATGTGCGTGTCATTGCGACATCAAACCGCGATATGCGTAGCGAAGTTGTCGCCGCAAAATTCCGCGAAGACTTGTATTACCGCTTGAGTGTATTGCCTCTGCAATGGGCGCCATTGCGTGATCGTTTGGAAGATATTATTCCGCTTGCAGATAAACTTTTGCAAAAGCATGCACACAAACAAAATCGTCGCGGTGTCAATTTATCACCTTCTGCGCAACAGCAATTGCTCGCATATCCATGGCCGGGCAATGTGCGTGAGTTGGATAATATTATGCAGCGCGCGTTAATTTTGCAGCCGGGAAAATCCATCCAGGCAGATGATTTGGGGTTAAGTGGCCATGGTTCCTATTCACAAAGTCCAACCCATTACAGTCAAAAACCTAATTTGCTGGAAGCAGCACAGGTGATTGGTAGCCCGGTGGAACCTGCTGCTCCAATCACTGTGGACGCTCACTATCAGCAATCAATTAATTCACCGGTTTATGCGAATGCAGCGTATCGCACCAGCCAGTTTTCTGTCGGCAATCTGGCGGGCGACAATATTGCGTTGATTAGCAATGCGCCCGTGCATCATTCGTCGTTGAATAACCCCGCTCTTGGCAACGATTTAAAGCAGCGTGAATACGAAATTATTATGAATACCCTGCGCATAGAACGCGGCAGCCGCAAAAATACTGCCGAGCGTTTGGGGATTAGTGCGCGTACTTTGCGTTATAAAATTGCGCGTTTGCGTGAAGAAGGGTATGAAATTACGGAATAATCTGGCGCTTGCATCACCGCGTATGTTCAGGCAGATTGGGCCAACTGCCTGAAATGGAAAAGAGGGTCTTATGTCGCTGGTACTCTGGGTATTGGGTTTTGCTGCACTCGGGGCTTGCGCCCGGGTTTATATATTTAGCCAACGTGAAAAGTTTATAAATCGCTATGTTTTCCCTGTTTTCCTGACACAAAAACTCCAACAACAATACCCGCAGCTAACCCATGAGCAAACCGGGCTGGTTATTAAGGGATTACGTCAATATTTTTTGATGTGTTGCAAGGCCGAAAAAAAACTCGTGGCGATGCCATCTCAGGTTGTCGATGAATTATGGCATCAGTTTATTTTACATACCCGCGCGTACCAGGTTTTTTGTCGCAAGGGGTTGGGCAGGTTCCTGCATCACACTCCCGCTGAAGCAATGAAAGGAAAAAAGGATGCTTCTGACAGTATCAAGCGGGCCTGGCGCCTGGCTTGTAAAATTGATGGTATCAATCCCAAAAAACCGGAACGCTTACCGTTGATTTTTGCGCTGGATACTATGCTTGCCATTCCCGGTGGATTCAATTACGCATTGGATTGCACCAGATCACGCACAGGAGAGCATTGCGCTTCCCATATTGGTTGCGGTGGTGGATGCTCGGGTTCTTCGGGGTGTTCCGGGGACAGTGGTTGCGGTGGTGATTAGCGCCGCAACCTGATCAATATTAACAACTCAATCGCGTAACGATTAGTGCAAATAATCAAATTCATATTCACACGTTTCACGCGCTAATTTTTTAGCCTCCCATTTTTCTTCCAGCTTCCGGCGACACTCCATATTGCGGCGAATTTGTTGCCGTTTGCTTTTTGAAATCACCACATCGGCAAGAAAGCTTGCCATCGCACTTTCTAATAATTCCTGTTCATTAACCAATTCAATGTTGCTCATGAAAAGCTCCTTGGGATGAAGGCGTTACCGGTATTTTCGATTGGATCTTATGCCGCGCGAATGACAGATACGTGAAGCCTCTGCGACAAATTGGTTACGTTTTTTGATTAGCTTTCAAGCGATTTCTGGCAACCCATTGCCGGGCGGCAAATCTTGGCCTGCTTTGTGCAAAATCCCCTGCAAAGACGAATTTTCCAGCGGTTCTGCCAAATTTTTGTCGGTTCAAATTGTTGGTCGGGACAGCGAATAGAGTGGGGGACTGGATCATGACTGATCGTGTAGATATCAACCGTTTACTTGGCGACATGCGTAGCCTGAAGGCGCAGACCCAGGTATTTCAACGCCCTCAAGGCGTTGGTGATACGCCTGCCGGTATGCGCAACCTGGGCGCGTTGCCGGTGGAAGGTACGGTTAAAACCCCAAGCTTCGGCGATTTAATGACGCAAGCGGTAAACAAAGTTAACGATGTGCAAAAGACTTCCAGTGCGATGGCGGAAGCTTATGAGCGCGGTGTAGCGGGTGTGGATATCACCGATGTTATGGTCGCTTCGCAAAAAGCATCGGTCGCATTCCAGGCCACCGTGCAAGTACGCAATAAATTAATTGATGCGTATCGCGATGTGATGAATATGCCAATTTAATTTAAAAAAAGTTGTTGACGCTAAAGAACATCTAACCGTTAAAAAGTAATTCCAAGGTGTAAAAATTATGGCTACTCCCGCCACCGCTGATAACGACAACCTGCCCGCCGAGAAAAGCAAAATCGGCGGCGATTTTCTGGAAGGTCTAAGTAGCCTGAATTTATTGCGTCAGGTTGGCTTGATGGTCACGCTGGCAGCCAGCGTTGCGATTGGTTTTGCGGTGGTGATGTGGATTCAGGGGGATGATTATCGTCCGCTCTATGGCCGTATGGATAATCTGGACGCCGGCAATGTGATTGAAGTGCTTGAGCAAAACCAGATTAAATTTAAAGTCGATCAAAACTCTGGCGCAATTTTGGTTGCAGCAGAAGATGTGCATATGGCGCGTTTAAAATTGGCGGAATTTGGCTTGCCATCCAACCCTACACAGGGTTTTGAAATAATGGATAAAGAGCAACCATTGGGTACTAGCCAATTTGTGGAAGGCACTCGTTACCAACGTAGTATCGAAGGCGAACTTGCTCGTACCATCACCAGTATTACAACCATTCGCAGCGCGCGCGTGCATCTGGCGATTCCGAAAAAAACCGTGTTTGTACGCGACGCAACCAATCCAACCGCATCTGTTTTTGTAGAAGTATTTGCAGGCAGAAGCGTTGATCCTTCGCAAGTGAAAGCGATCATGAATCTGGTTGCCTCTTCGGTTCCCGGTATGAAAATGGCGGATGTAACTGTTGTGGATCAACACGGCAATTTGTTATCCACCGGTGAGGAAAGTGCAGATTTATTGCTCGCCGAAAAACAACATAAATATTCGCAGGAAGTGGAATCCAGTGTTATCAAACGCATTAATAGTATTCTTGAGCCTGTTGTCGGTAGCGGTAAATTCCGAGCGGAAGTGAGTGCAGATGTAGATTTCACGGCGGTTGAGCAAGCGGCAGAAACGTTTAATCCTGATCTGCCAGCGATTCGCTCTGAACAAACGTTAAATGAAACTCGTCGTGCAGGTGATACTGCGGCTGGTATTCCAGGCGCGCTGACTAATCAACCACCGGGAACAACGACGGAAGTTCCTGAACAGATTGATCCTGCAACTGGCCAACCAACTACACCGCCACAACCAACGAATAATCGTGAGCAGGCAACACGGAATTACGAGCTGGATCGCACCGTAAGTTATACCAAGCATCAGCAAGGTTCATTGAAGCGTTTGACAGTTGCGGTCGTGGTTGATGACAAAGTAACCATTAACCCCGATGGCACCCAAACTATTACGCCCTGGACTGAGAACGAACTGGAACGCTTGTCTATACTGGTGAGGGACGCAGTGGGGTTCAGCGCTGTGCGCGGCGATAGCGTCAATGTTTTGAACTCGCCGTTTGCCAATCGCGTAGTTGATCCAAATGCAGGTATGGATACTGTTCCCTGGTGGGAACAATGGATCATGCCCAACATCAAATACATTGCGAGCGTGTTGGTTATCCTGCTTATCGTATTTGGTTTGTTGCGCCCGATGTTTAAGAGCCTTTCAAAACAAGGCGGAAAATTGGCGGAGGAGGAAGAAGCTCGTCAATTAGCGGCGTTGGAAGCAGCAGGTGGTATGGCTGGTCTGGAAAATATGTCCGATGAAACGGTGACACTTACCGGTGGTCACGCATTGTTATTACCAGGGCCAGAACAAGGTTACGAAGAACAAATTAATGCTATTAAAGGTTTGATTGCCGATGATCCGGGCCGCGTAGCCCAGGTTGTTAAAAAGTGGATAAATCGCGATGACTGATGCAAATACCAACGATAAAGCCGTTGCTACCAAACCGGCGCTCAAAATGCGCTATGTGGATCAGGCGGCGATTTTATTGATGTCGCTGGGTGAATCCGATGCGGCAGAAATTCTCAAACACATGGGCCCGAAAGAAGTGCAACGTATCGGCGCAGCCATGACCCAATTGCAAAACGTCCAGCAATCGGAAGTGCAAGCTGTGTTGGGAAATTTTCTGGATGAGGTCCGTACCTTAACCGGACTGGGTGTAGGTGCAGATAATTACATCCGTAAAATGCTGGTTACTGCATTGGGTGAAGATAAAGCCAACAGTTTGATTGACCGTATTTTGATTGGCGGTAATACGACTGGTCTGGACACGCTCAAATGGATGGAGGCACGCTCTGTTGCCGATATTATTCGCAACGAACACCCCCAAATCCAGGCCATCGTTATTGCTTATCTTGATGCGGATCAGTCCGCTGAAATCATGGGTTATTTCCCGGAAAAAGTACGCCTCGACATTATGATGCGCGTTGCATCGCTCGACACAGTCCAGCCAAGTGCACTGCAAGAGCTCAACGATATCCTGGAAAAACAATTCTCCGGTAATGCCGCATCGCAAACTAAAACCATGGGTGGTTATAAAGTGGCGGCGGAAATTATGAACAACCTGGATGGTTCAATCGAAGCGGAATTGATGGAGGGAATTAAAGAAATCGATGAGGATATGGGTAATCAGATCCAGGATCTTATGTTTGTATTCGACAACCTCAAAGAAGTGGACGACCGTGGAATTCAAGCGCTGTTGCGTGAGGTTTCTTCCGATGTATTGGTGGTTGCACTGAAAGGTGCCGACGACGAACTGAAAGAGAAAATTTTCAAAAATATGTCCAAGCGTGCAGCAGAACTATTGCGCGACGATCTGGAAACCAAACCGCCAATGCGTTTGGCCGATGTGGAAGCTGCACAAAAAGAAATTCTTATTACCGCGCGCCGTATGGCCGATGCGGGCGAAATTATGTTGGGCGGTGGCGGCGATCAAATGGTGTAACACCTGATCGCCGGCTAATTGCCATTTGTTGTTGACATCAAGCATTGTTGACGCTGTTGAGATTGAACAAGCATGTCAGATTCCAATTTACCCAACCGTATTCCTGCTGAAGCGGTGGATCAAGCAACCGCCTGGATATTGCCGCCGGTCAGCGACAATGGACGAATATTGTCTTCTGCCGAAAAAGAAGCGCGCGAACGACGTGAACGCTTGTTGCGTCGCGAGCAGGAAAAAATTGAAACGGTGGAAATGGTGGTTGAAGAACAGGCACCGCAAATAGGCATGACTGCCGAGGAGATGCAGGCCATTTTTGATACCGCTGAAAAAGACGGTTTTGAGCAAGGCCACAAAGACGGTTTTGCTAAAGGAAGTACGGAAGGTTATGAAGCCGGCCGGCAACAAGGTTTAAAAGAAATGCGTGCGCAGTTGGTTGCAGAGCAGCAACGCTTTCAAGCGCTGACCAATGCGTTGCTTAATCCGCTCACCGCGCAGGATGATGACATTGAACATATGTTGCTCGATGTTATTTGCACACTTACCCAAAGTGTGGTGCAACGTGAAGTACAAACTGATTCTTCACAAATACTCGAACTCGTTCGCAACGCGATAACCGCATTGCCTGTTGGCAGTAAAAATATTCGCGTGTGTTTAAATCCGGACGATCTTGCCGCAATTGAAACTTATGCCGCAGAACAGCAACTGGATTGGAAGTTTTTTGGCGACACAGAGTTATTACCCGGCGGTTGCCGTATTGAAACACCGGATAGTCGTGTGGACTTTTCGGTATCTTCCCGCTTGCAAACCGTATTGGAGCAATTCCTTACCAGGCAATTAGCGGCGAGTGACGAACGCGATGATGAATTATCGCTTCGCGACGATGCTTTGCTTTCCTCTGATTTTAATGACGATAAGTAGGTCACTATGTCCGAACGTCAATCCATAACCTCGCGCTTGCGCGGCTATGCGCCCCGCAAACCGACATTTGCAGAACCGCAAGCGGAAGGGCGAATTACGCGTGCCGTGGGATTAACCCTGGAAGCCGTCGGCCTGAATGTTTCCGTGGGACGCCAGTGCGAAATAATCAATAGTGACAATCGCCGCATTGAAGCGGAGGTTGTCGGTTTCGCAGGCGATAAAGTGTTTTTAATGCCCATCAAACAAGTGGAAGGTTTGCAACCGGGAGCACGCGTTGTGCCGGTATCCACTCAAATGGGAATGCGCGTTGGCCCGCAGTTGTTGGGCCGGGTTGTTAATGGAATAGGTCAGCCTCTGGATGGTAAAGGCCCGTTAATTGGCGACGAGTTCCTCGATTTTCATCCACGTGCAATCAACCCCTTACAGCGTCATCCGATCAGCGAGCCATTGGATGTTGGTGTCCGCGCAATCAATGCATTGATTACGGTGGGGCGCGGCCAGCGTCTCGGTCTAATGGCGGGTTCGGGGGTCGGCAAGAGTGTGCTTATGGGCATGATGACCCGTTTTACTACCGCCGATGTTGTTGTGGTCGGGCTGGTAGGGGAGCGGGGGCGTGAAGTAAAAGAATTTATTGACCACATCCTCGGTGAGGAAGGTTTGCGCCGCGCTGTCGTGGTTGCCTCTCCCGCTGACGACGCGCCACTAATGCGTCTGCGCGCATCGCAATTATCCAGTCGTATCGCCGAATACTATCGAGACCAGGGTTTGAATGTGTTGTTGTTGATGGATTCATTAACCCGTTTTGCCCAGGCCCAACGCGAAATTGCCCTGGCGATTGGTGAGCCACCGGCGACTAAGGGTTATCCGCCATCGGTATTTGCCAAAATTCCCCAGTTGGTTGAGCGTGCAGGTAATGCGGCGGAGGGCGAGGGTTCCATCACTGCGTTTTATACCGTATTAACGGAAGGCGATGACCTGCAAGATCCTATCGCGGACTCGGCGCGTGCGATTCTGGATGGCCATGTTGTGTTGTCGCGGCGTTTGGCGGAGGAGGGGGTTTATCCGGCGATTGACGTGGAAGCTTCCATCAGCCGTGCCATGCAGAATATTGTGGATGAAGATCACTTGAAGATGATGCAGCGCTTCAAGCAGTTGCTGGCAAGGTATCAGCAGAACAAAGATCTTATCGCCATTGGTGCATATACTCCCGGCGCAGATCCTGATACCGATATGGCCATTGAGCGATTTCCTCACCTGCGTGCGTTTATCCAGCAGGGAATCAAGCAGGGCGTTCATTTGCCTGAGTGTATTGCCAACCTTAAATCGTTGTTAAAGCCACCCGCTAATACCAGGGCCAATAGTCCGCTGGCCGCGCAGCATCGCCAGAAATAAGTCAATTTTTAATTATAAAAACACCGTTCGTTTGTTTTTAACCGGTAATTGATTGTGTGGAGCGAGAATTAAACTGATGGCCGAATCGCGCGCAAAACGCATGCAAGTGGTGCTAACACTGGCTGTGCGCCAGGAAGATGAGGCGGCGGAAAAGTTACGTCAATTTCGCGATCAACTGGCGCAAGAGGAGCAGCAATTACAAGACCTGCGCGATTACGCAAACCAGTATTTACAGGCCCAAGGAGGTTTGCGGCAGGGAATTCTCGCTCACGAACTCATTAATTACAGTAGCTTTATCCATCGTTTGAATGAAGCTTGTACAGAGCAGGAGGCCAAGGTTCAGAGGATGCAAACCTTATTGGCAAATCTCCAAAAGCAGTGGCAGATCAAACATCAAAAACGAAAATCAATTGAGGATTTGATCAAACGTTTGCAACATGAAGATGATGTAATCCTTGAAAAGCGTTTGCAGAAAGAGCTGGATGAACTAAGCTCGCTGCAGTTGCGTCACCGGTCTGGCGAGGAATAGCGAAAGTACTGTTCAGAAAACTGGAAGCCCCTACTACAATTCAGGCGTTATAGGCTATCCTTACAGGGTGCCTGCCGATGGGCCGCCCCCAGAGCCGGGAATGATCTGAAGTTTTTTAACGAGGTAAGACATGGCGATCACGTCAACAGTATCCCCTGACGGTAATCAAGTCACAATTTATATCCAGGGCCGCTTCGATTTTAGCTCCCACCAGGAATTCCGTAGTGCGTACGAAAAGCTTTCCCATGCACCTTCTCATTATCGAGTCGACTTGCAAGGTACTTCTTATTTAGACAGTTCTGCGTTGGGTATGCTGTTGTTGTTGCGTGATTATGCAGGTGGTGAGCAATCGAGTATCCAAATCGTCAATTGTGCTCCTGACGTAAAAAAAATCCTGCTGATTTCCAATTTCGAACAGCTGTTTGATATCCAATAGTTGTTAAGTTTTTTATTGCAAAGGTTTGTTTCCACCTTCTTTAAGTTGATTGCGTGTGAGTGCTGTATGGAAGCGATCTTATGAATGATGTGCGCCGTTTAAAAATTCTGGTCGCTGACGATACCGATACTGACAGACTTATTTTAGAAAGTATTGTGCGAAAAGAAGGCCATGCCGTTGTTTCAGCGTGCAATGGCCTTCAGGCAGTTGAGGTTTATCGTGCAGAACGGCCGGACATAGTACTGCTTGATGCGTTAATGCCGGAGCTCGATGGTTTTGGCGCTGCGCGAAAAATCAAGGAGCTGGCCGGTGATGAGTTGGTTCCGATTATTTTCCTTACATCGCTCTCCGATACCGAATCATTAGTACAATGCCTCGATGCTGGCGGTGACGATTTCCTCTCCAAACCTTACAACCGCATTATTCTGCAAGCCAAGATAAAATCCTTCAACCGTATGCGCGAATTGCACAGCACAATGCTGACGCAACGCGATCAAATCGTGCAATACAACAATCGCTTGCTACAAGAGCAAACCGTTGCCAAGCATGTGTTTGACAACGTGGCACACAGCGGCTGTCTGAATGCCAATAATGTGCGCTATTTTTTATCCTCCCTGGCAGTATTTAATGGCGATGTGCTGGTGGCAGCGCAGCGTCCCTCCGGCAGCATGATGGTTTTATTGGGTGATTTTACGGGGCATGGCTTACCCGCTGCGATTGGCGCCATGCCGCTGGCATCGACCTTTTACGGTATGGTACCCAAAGGGTTTTCCATGACCGACATACTGCGTGAAATTAATGGAAAGTTAAAAAATATCCTGCCAGTCGGTATTTTTTGTTGTGCGGTGATGATGGATATCAATTTCCGCAAGCGAAAAATAAAAATCTGGAACGGTGGTTTGCCAGACTGTTTTGTACATCATCATGCGGATGGCAGCATTACCGCGATTAAATCTACCCATCTTCCTCTCGGTGTTTTATCAAATCGCGCATTTAAAGACGATTGTGAATATTTTGACCTGGAAAAAAATGACCGTATTTTTGTTTGGTCTGATGGTATTCATGAAGCACGTAACGCCACCGGCGAAATGTTTGGTGAGCAGCGTTTAAAACAGGTGTTTGCTAATAATCGCAACCAAAATCGTTTGTTTGATGAAATTATCGAAGGTGTCCAGCAATTTGTTGGCGGTGGTGAAAAAGACGATGACTTGTCCCTATTGGAAATCCGCATGGACGAACCGGAGCGAGTCAATGCCTATGCCAAAGAAGCAAGTGATCGTTATGGTAATTCCGATGTTGAATGGTCCATGCGTTTTGAAGTAAAACCAACCAGCTTCAAAGTATTTGATCCGTTGCCAATGCTATTGAATGTACTGATGGAAGTGCCCAGCTTGCGCGCATTCAGTAGCACGCTTTACACCATACTTGCCGAGCTATATACCAATGCATTGGAGCACGGTGTATTGAAACTTGATTCGGGTCTCAAGCAAACACCTGATGGTTTTTCCGAATATTACCGTTTGCGTGAGGAGCGTATTAATCTTGTTGATAGCGGTTATGTACGTATCAATATCTCCCATAAAACCAATGAAAATGGTGGATTATTACGGGTTCGCATTGAAGATAGCGGCGGGGGTTTTGATTACAGCAACCGCGACGACAACGGTTTAACAGCGTTCGGTTACAGCGGGCGCGGTATTGGCCTGGTAGAAAAACTTTGCGGCGGTGTGAAATACTCGGGCCGCGGTAATATCGCCGAAGTTGATTTTTCCTGGGTAAGTGATGACTGAAACAAACGCTGCAATTAGATAATTACATAAATGAGATGCCGCCCCATGGACCATCTGGATTACGACACATTGGATACCCTGAAACAAGTTATGGAAGACGATTTCAACTTACTTATTGAAACCTTCAGGCAGGATTCTATTGAACGCCTGAAAAAACTGCATGAAGTTGTCCAGGGTAATGATGCGGATTTAATTCGTCGCGCCGCACATAGTTTTAAAGGCAGTAGCAGTAACATCGGTGCCCAGCAGTTATCAGCACTGTGTGCCACATTGGAAAAAAAGGCACTGGCAGGTAATTTTCAAGGCCTCGCAGAAGATGTGCAAATCATTGAAAAGGAATTTCTTCACGTACAATCCCTATTGGCTAACTACTCATAGTATCTGCATTTCCCAACCCTGTTTTGAATCTGCCCCTCCTTGAACTGGTTTTGGCACCCCACTTGCAATGACACTCCTGAACCCGGTTATTGACTGAGTAGACGGCAAACATTTGCCGTTACTCCTGGCAGGAGCAGCAGATGAATAGTGGCAATCTTTTAAATACGTTGTTGGGTGCTACCAGCAATATTGCCGTCCCCAATAAAAATACCGCCGCCAAAAATCGCGCAGAGACTAATGAACAGTTTCGTAATGCGCTTGAGCAAGCCCGGCCAAATGTTGCCGCTCCAAAAGCCCGTAAACCGGAAGCGGACTCCGCACGAGCCGAAATATCGCGCACTCGTGAAGATGCCCGTGAAAGTAGAGAACCTGCTGTAAAAGAACCTGCGGCACGAACCAAGGCGACCTCGCGCCAGGCTGAAAAACCGGCTTCCGCAGCAAAAGTAGAGACCACCAGAAAAGTAGATACTACCCGGGAGGCCGGGGTAGAGGATGACAGCAAACCTGTTAAAGCAAATGAAGTGGCGAACATTGGCATGGATGAGGACACTGAGACTAGTCTGTCGGTAGATGATGCTTCATCTGAGGTGATAATTGATGCGAACCCTAATCTGGTTAACCAATTACTCCAGCAAACCCCTGAGTCGAATATTGATGCACTGCCATTAGGTGCTGCGGAAGGGGATGAAGCAGGGGCGGAAGTAGAATCTATAACTGCTCAAGTGGGGGAGGTAATAACTCCATTGCTCGCTGCGGGCGAAACAGCGCCAACATCGGCAATTGAGTCCCAAGGTGGTTTGATTGTCGAATCTCCTCTGGTTGATGCCAATGCTGACACTGAAACAGTCTCCTCATTAACACCCGGTCAACTTACCGGCATTAATCCCTCGGCATCAACGGTACAAGGCGCGACTAATGCGCCCCAGTCAAATGGAGCTGCCAGCGCCAACTCATTCAATGGAGCAGTTGACCAATTGGCGGCGGAGTCGGTGATTACCGGCGATGCACCAGTTATTGCCGAAGGCGATAGCAGTGAAATAGATGCTGCTGAAAATCCGGATTTCTTTACGTTGTTAAATGCCAAGGCAGGGATAACGAAGCCTGCAGAATCGCCTTTGGCGGCAGATAAAATTATTCAAGTGGATGCAGCCAAACCACCGGCAACACCATCGCCGCTGGTGGAACCTTTGGCTCGGTTGACGGAAGCGCAATCGCCCGCCGCAAGAAGTTTTGTTGCACAAACCGGCGTCCCGGTTCCTGTAGGGCAACCGCAATGGAGTCAGGCGGTCGGTGAAAAAGTGTTATGGCTGGCAGCGCAAAATGTTAGCGCTGCAGAAATTCGTCTTGATCCGCCGGATATGGGGCAATTGCACGTAAAAGTAAGCGTCAACCAGGATCAAGCCAGCGTCACATTTATTAGCCCGCATCCCGTAGTGCGCGAAGCGCTGGATCAACAACTTAACCGCTTGCGCGAAATGTTTTCTGATCAAGGGCTCAATTTGGTGAATGTTGATGTATCGGATAGATCCGGTGCGCAGCAACAGCAAGATCAGGAACGCAATGGCCACGCCGGTTCATCTACTAATGTAGAGGAAGAAGAACTTATTCCAGTGGGTGCGACTGCAATTACTAATTTGCGTTTAGTCGATCATTACGCCTGATGATTTAATTTTTATTTCAAACGCATCTTCGCTGGTGAGAAGCTGAGCAAATTGCTCAGCTTCTCTACATCTTTGTTTTTTATCGAATTTCCCCTCGCAAAGTGAACATCCGCTGCTAAGCTTCAAAGGCGATACTGGCACAGGTATTGCTCAAACCCTTTTGTTTCCTGAAAGTGACGGAGTTTTGACATGGCGGCTGCTCCCAAAGCAAAAAACGATGCTGGCACTGCTGATGCAGATGGCGGTGGTAAGAAAAAGAAGAAATTATTTTTGATCATCGGCCTCGCTGTTGCATTAGTCGCGGTTTCAATTGGCGGGACTGTCGTTGCGCTCAAAATGCTTTCTCCTGCACCGGCAGCAACCGATGAAAAAGCGGAGGTGCAGGAAGAAGAAACTACCCTGGCGCCTGCGATTTATTTTGAAATGACTCCTAATTTCACGATTAATTTTAATGTGAATGGCCGTCAACGGTATTTGCAAGCGGCGATAACATTGTTGTACCGCGATCCTGAGTTGGAAGCATTACTAAAGTTACATATGCCAGCAATTCGTAACGGGCTGGTTATGTTGTTAAGCGGCAAAAATTTTGATGAGCTACAAACCAATGAAGGCAAAGAAACTCTAAAAAAAGAAGCAATGGAAAGTATTAACGGCTTGTTAAAAAAAGAACAAGAAGCCCTCGCGGAAAAAAGTGAAGACGAAGAAAAGAAAAAACCGGCCACTATTGAACAAGTCCTGCTGACCAATTTTGTAATGCAATAAGGAATCCGCCGTGCAAGATCTACTTTCACAAGACGAAATTGATGCGCTCCTACATGGCGTTGACGACGGCGATATTGATACCGAATCGGATGTAGATCCGGGGACGGTAAGAAATTATGACCTTACCAGCCAGGATCGTATTGTGCGTGGGCGTATGCCCACGCTGGAAATGATCAACGAACGTTTTGCCCGTTACACCCGTATTAGCATGTTCAATTTATTGCGCAGAACGGCTGATGTTTCTGTGGGAGGCGTGCAAATTCAAAAGTTCGGTGAATACGTTCATACACTTTATGTTCCCACCAGTTTGAATATGGTGAAGTTTCGCCCGTTGCGCGGTACAGCGTTGATTATTCTCGATGCACGCCTGGTGTTTAAATTGGTCGACAATTTTTTTGGTGGCGATGGTCGCCATGCAAAAATCGAAGGCCGCGAATTTACACCCACAGAGTTGCGTGTTGTGCAAATGGTATTAAACCAGGCGTTTGTTGATTTAACGGAAGCCTGGAAAGCCGTATTCCCGATTAATTTTGAATATGTGCACTCGGAAGTAAACCCTTCGCTCGCCAATATTGTTAGCCCGAGTGAGGTTGTTGTTGTTAGTACATTTCATATTGAATTGGATGGCGGTGGTGGTGAAATGCACATCACTGTTCCCTATTCAATGATTGAACCCATTCGTGAAGTGCTCGATGCCGGTTTGCAAAGTGATAGTGATGAGCACGATGAGCGTTGGGAAAAAGCATTGCGCGAAGATGTGCTTTCCGCAAAAGTGGATTTGGAATGCGATATTGTTCGTCGCGATATTACCCTGCGCGATATTGTGGATTTAAAAGTGGGTGATGTTATTCCGGTGGAGTTTCCTGATTACCATGTGCTCACTGCGAATGGTGTTCCCATGTTTCGCACCCAGCTTGGGCAATCCAATGGATTTCTCTCGCTCAAAGTAAAAGAATTTATTGATCGCAGCAGTGCCTACAACATAACTGGCACTAAAGGCGAAAATGCAAACGCAAAAGGTGAAAAAAATGGCAGATGATGATGTTGATCAGGATTCGATGGCTGATGATTGGGCGGCAGCCATGGCCGAGCAGGCCGATGTTGATGAGGCGATGGCACATGCGGTTAGTTTTGATGAATTAAAAAATGAAGTGACCAAGCAACAAGCGCCAGGCAGCCCGGATCTGGATGTCATTCTGGATATTCCGGTTTCTATTTCGATGGAAGTAGGGCGCACCTCCATCACTATTCGCAATTTATTGCAATTGAACCAGGGCTCGGTTATTGAACTGGATCGTTTGGCGGGCGAGCCGCTGGATGTGTTGGTTAATGGCACGCTGATCGCACACGGTGAAGTGGTTGTTGTTAACGAAAAATTTGGTATTCGAATGACCGATGTAATTAGCCCGGCCGAGCGGATAAAAAAATTACGTTGATAAAAATATAAGTTGGGAAATACATAATGAGCCCCGCGTTTAAACAGGCAATTTACAGAGTGACGGGAGCGGGGCTGTTATTAGCTGCGGTTACTTGCTCTGCGGACACAACAAACACAACACCTGTAACTTCTCTTTCTTCTACAACGGCTAGCGTAGCAGCACAACCCCAAACTACAGCTGTCTCGCAAGCTACAGCCACGCCACAAAATGCGATAACCCAGCAAGGTGTTTCACCTGCTACTGCCAGCCAACCTGCTAGTAATCCTTATTATCAAAATGCAAATGGCAATAATCCGCAAATCGGCAGCGGTGGACACTTACTGAATGTCACCTTAGGGTTAATGCTGATCATTGGTTTGATTTTCGGTTTGTCCTGGTTTGTAAAACGCTTCAGCCAGGGATCTTTTTCCGGAAATTCCCATTTGAAAATTGTCGCCACCATGCCGCTCGGCACGCGTGAACGAATTGTATTGATAGATGCCGGCGGGCAACAGTTATTGTTAGGTATTACTCCAACCCATATTAATACGTTGCACACATTTGATATTCCGATTGCTGCAAATCAAGCTGATGTAAATACTTCGGATTTTGGTCGCAAATTAATGGCGATATTGCAGCGCCCCAATGCCACTGACGATTCCAATAACAACAATAATTCCGGAATCCGGGAATAGTTATGTTGAATTATCCATCATCGTTTGTTAAAAAAATTATCGGTTTTTGTTGCATGTTGATGCTGTTATTCATCGCAGGAACAGTGGCTGCTCAAACCAGTTTGCCACCAGTAAGCGATCAGGCATCAGGTAGTTTGCCGCTTGCGCAAACCAATGGTTCGCAACTTGGCAGCCTTCCGGCAATTCCCGGTTTACCTGCATTAACGGTAAAAACCAATCCCAATGGAACGCAGGAATATACGGTAACGCTGCAAATTCTTGCGATCATGACGGCGCTGACTTTTTTGCCAGCAATTTTAATGATGATGACTTCGTTCACACGCATCATTATTGTGTTCTCAATTTTGCGTCAGGCGCTGGGTTTACAACAATCTCCCTCTAACCAGATCCTGATTGGACTAGCGTTATTTCTTACGTTATTTATTATGCAACCGGTGCTCAACAAAGTTAATCAGGATGCATTGCAGCCGTACATTAACCAGCAAATAGGCGCGCAAGAGGCGTTGGCAAAAACGGCCGCACCATTTCACAGTTTTATGTTGGCGCAAACGCGTGAATCCGATATCGCACTGTTTGTGGGAATTGCGAAACATCCACCTATTGCAACACCGGAAGAAACACCATTTAACATTCTGGTACCTGCATTTATTATCAGTGAACTAAAAACCGCGTTTCAGATCGGCTTTATTATTTTTATCCCCTTTCTCGTAATTGATATTGTGGTATCCAGCGTATTGATGGCGATGGGTATGATGATGTTATCGCCGCTGATTATTTCCTTGCCCTTTAAAATTATGTTGTTTGTATTGGTGGATGGTTGGGCCATGATTGTGGGCACACTTGCTGCCAGTTACGGTATATGACGGAGGTATTGCTATGACACCCGAAGTCGTTATGGATTTATTTGCAGATGCTTTTTATCTCACTATTTTAATTTTGCTAGTGATTATTGGCCCCGGTTTGATTGTGGGTTTGATCGTCAGTATGTTTCAGGCTGCGACCCAAATTAACGAACAAACCTTAAGTTTTCTACCGCGTTTAATTGTAACGCTGGTGACATTAATGATGGCTGGTCCCTGGTTGCTAACCAAATTTATGGATCTATTTACTCGTCTCTTTTCCAGTGTGCCCAGTTTAATCGGTTAGGTTTTTGGCGATGCAGGACCTGATTATCAGCGAAGAGCAACTTAGCCAATTCATCGGTACTTACGTGTGGCCGATGTTGCGGATTGGCGCGTTCTATTTTGCAGTTCCTGTCATTGGTGCACGAACAGTTCCCGCACGGTTACGTATTATCCTCATGCTTTTCACCACTATATTAATTGCTCCGGTTTTACCTGCGGCACCGGTGACTTCCTTATTGTCATTGTCGGGCTTCGGCATGGTGGTTCAGGAAGTATTAATTGGATTAGCGCTCGGATTTTGTATGCAAGTGGTCATGCATGTTTTTGTACTGGCTGGACAATTTATGGCGATGAAAATGGGTTTGGGTTTTGCAGCCATGAATGATCCTTCCAGCGGCGTGAGCGTCACTATCCTTTCGCAATTTTATTTATTGCTTTCAACATTATTGTTTTTAAGTTCGAATGGCCATTTGGTGGTATTGCAATTACTGATTGACAGTTTCACCACATTTCCTATTGGTGGAGATGGAATGAACACGGCCCACTTTTCCACGATTGTGGGTATGGGTTCCTGGTTGTTTAGTGCTGGCTTGTTGGTGAGCCTGCCATTATTTACGTCATTAATGATTGTCAATATGTCGTTTGGTGTGATGAGCCGCTCCGCACCACAATTAAACGTATTTACCGTTGGTTTCCCGATCACATTGATTTTCGGTTTTATTCTGATGTGGTTTACCCTGGCCAATTTCCTTCCCGTTTATTACGACATTATGGAAGAGGGAATTGGTGTGCTACGTACTTTGGCATTAAGCCCTTAACATCATAAGGTGAGCTATGGCTGAAGAAGACGATAGCGGTCAGGAAAAAACGGAAGAGGCCAGTTCGCGCAAGATTGAAAAAGCGCGCGAAGAAGGCCAGATTCCCCGTTCACGCGATTTAACGACTACCGTTGTATTGTTATTGGCAACAATTGGCTTGTATGTTTTTGCTGATTTTATGGCCGATAAAATAATCGGTATTACCCGCGCCAGTTTTGTTATTCCCCGCGAAACCATTTTTGATACCAATGCCATGATCGGCTTGTTGGCTGGTGCAATTTACGATGGTTTATTTAGTATTGCACCTTTAATGGCAGTTTTAGTGATTGCATCTATTTTTGGCCCGATTGCCCTGGGCGGATTTATTTTCAGCGGTAAAGCAATAGCTCCGCAATTGAATCGCATGGACCCACTCGCGGGTCTCAAGCGTATGTTCTCCATGAATTCATTAATCGAGCTACTCAAGTCAGTTGCCAAAGTGTCATTGATTTTGTGGGCGACCGTTTTGATTTTACAAATGTACGCCCAGGAAATGTTCCGCATGTCGGATGAATCGGTTGGCAACGCGATTATCCACTCATTGGATATTTCGATTTTCGCCACTATTTTGTTATCGGTCACAACTATTTTGATTGCGGCAATCGATATTCCGATCCAGATTTACCAATACAACAAAAAATTAAAAATGTCGCGGCAGGATTTGAAAGACGAATCGAAAGACACCGATGGCAAACCGGAAGTAAAAGGGCGTATTCGCCAATTGCAACGCGAAATGGCCCAGCGCCGCATGATGGGGAATGTCCCGCAAGCGGATGTGGTAATCACCAACCCCGAACACTTTTCTGTGGCATTACGGTATGACCCGGAAACTATGGATGTCCCGATTATGCTCGCGAAGGGCGGCGATCATATGGCAATGAAAATTCGCGAAATCGCCAATGCCCATAAAATTGAAATTATCCAATCTCCGGTATTAGCGCGTGCGATTTTTTATACCACAGATGCTGACGAAGAAATTCCCGCCGGTTTATATCTCGCCGTGGCGCAAGTTCTTGCCTATGTTTTCCAGCTGCGTAATTACCGTAAAGGTAAAGGTGATAGGCCGCAATATCCGCGTAATATTAATGTGCCGCGTGATATGCGTTATGACGCGAAAGGTAAGCTTGATAATTAAAGGTCTCTCAATTGAAAGGCCTTGCGATAAGTGAGCAATACCACAAAAGCCGCTCTTGTCTTTAAATCCTTTTTGTTTTTGAATTCATAGATAAAACCCTCCCGCTTTTAAATTAACCCCTTTCTTTTTCTGATAACTAGTCCGAAAGAATTTATGGAGATTTTCCGTGGCGAGCTCACACGAATGTCATCTGCAATGTTAAATTCATCGCTTCTTTCACAGTATGTCAGGAGGTGTCGCCACAAAAAATTAACTATTTCCGGGAATGATGTAATGCAAATACTGTAATGACAATCATATGGAGCTAATGATGACTTATAAAAATGTGTTAACTGTATTGTTCTTGCTTTTCAGCTTGTTCAGCTATGCCTCAATCGCCCAAACCGATGGTGAGCCTTTTGTTGTCGGAAATGCCAAAGTCCATAAGGTTCAATCAGCGATAGTTCCTAATCAAATTTACGAAATCCGCGTGGCGGTACCTGGTAGTTACTATCAATCGCCAAACAAAACTTATCCAATCGTTGTTGTCCTCGATGGTCAGTGGAATTTCACTATTGTTTCAGACATCGCCGGTAAATTAAGTTACGACGGAATGATTCCGGAAGCGATTATCGTAGGTATAACCTGGGGTGGTGAAGGCGATGATCCCAATGCATTACGCGTGCGCGATTTTATTCGCCCTGAACTTCCAAATTTACCCCTGAGTGGTGGCGCTAGTGCATTTTTGTCCGCACTCACGGAAGAGCTCGTTCCTTATGTTGAAAGTCGATACCGTGTTGGCGATAAAAAAGTGTTGATGGGTGCTTCGTTCGGCGGTTTATTTACCAGCTATGCAATGCTTGAAAAACCTAAATATTTTGATGGATATGTTGCTATCGCCGGATCTTACATCGTCGATGCTGCATACCTGAATGAAAAACTGGCTTCTTATGCAGGTACCAAAACGCTTAAAGATGTTCGCTCCTATTTAGCGGTTGGATCGTTGGACACTAATGAAACATACGTGCAAACACTCAACAATTCAATCAAAGCGGCGCATCTTAAAAACTTTAAAAATAAACATAAGGTATTCGACGGAGTAGGCCATGCCGGTGCCGAACCACTTGCTTATACGTACGGCTTGCAATACGTTTTTGAACGGCCTTTTTTAAAACTGAGTGAGCAATTTCTACAACGATACACAGGGGAATTTTGGGGCGGCTTTGTAGAAGGGCAGCCGTTATTTCCTGTTAACGTTTCAGTAGCAGGGAAGGGATTATTGTCGTTCAACGATGGCCAACAATCTTTTCAACTTCAAGCAGAAAACGAGACATCATTTTACTGGAACGGTGTCAACATTACTGCGACTTTCACAGGCACTGACAAGTTTGTGTTTAACAGCCAGGGAACGTTGCTTTATTTTCAGCGGGTGAACCCGCAGTAATAATGAATAATTTATATTGCTCAAAAATATCGTTGAATTAGACACAAAAACCAACCCATAACCCGGTTGGTTTTTGTCCTCTCTGGATATTGCTATTCATCATTCGCATTTAGGTACACTTCTTGCGATAACACGGAAAACCGACCCAAACCGTCAAGAATCCGTGACTATGGCGCTACCGACTTTTAACCAACTCAATAACGTGGATGGCAGGGCTGTCCTTGGTTCTATCAAGGGTGCCGGACGCGGTAATCTGGGTATTCCTATTTTGTTGATGATGTTGTTGGCAATGATTATTTTGCCAATTCCACCATTGCTGCTGGACGTGTTCTTTACCTTCAATATCGCACTCTCACTGGTTGTGTTGCTGGTGAGTATCTATGCATTGCGGCCTCTGGATTTTGCGGCATTCCCTACGATTTTGTTGATTGCGACTTTGCTGCGTCTCGGTCTGAACGTGGCGTCTACGCGTGTTGTTTTACTTGAAGGCCATAACGGTGGCGATGCGGCCGGTAAAGTAATTGAAGCGTTTGGTCACGTGGTGATCGGCGGCAATTTGGCGGTGGGCATCGTGGTGTTCATCATTTTGATGATTATCAACTTCGTCGTAGTAACTAAAGGTGCTGGCCGTATTTCTGAAGTGAGTGCGCGTTTTACGTTGGATGCGATGCCCGGTAAACAAATGGCGATTGATGCGGATTTGAACGCGGGTTTGATCGACCAGGACCAAGCGCGTACCCGTCGCCAGGAAGTGGCGGCGGAAGCGGATTTCTACGGTGCGATGGACGGTGCGAGCAAGTTTGTGCGCGGCGATGCGGTCGCGGGCATCATGATTATGTTTATCAATATCTTCGGTGGGCTGGCCATCGGGATGCTCCAGCATGATCTGGATTTCAATACAGCGTTTGAGCATTACACCATCCTGACTATTGGTGATGGCCTGGTCGCACAAATTCCCGGCCTGTTGCTGTCAGTTGCCTCGGCGATTCTGGTAACCCGTGTTAACACCGCGCAGGACATGGGCAAACAAGTAGTTTCACAAATGTTTACCTCACCCAAAGCCTTGGCCGTTGCCGCGATTATGCTGGTGGTTATGGGTTCTGTTCCCGGTATGCCACACCTTGCATTTTTGAGTTTGGGTTTGCTGTGTGCCGGTTTGGCTTATTACATTCATTGGCGCAAACAACAACCCGCTGCGGTGGAAGATAACTCATTTATTCCTGCTGGCGCGCGTTTGGCCAGTGAAGGCCCGTCGCCATCCTCTTCTGGTGGCGCGGCGAGCATAGCGCCGCAACAACGCACCATGCCTGCGTTACCGCCGGGTGCTCCCGAGTCGCCAGAGTTAGGTTGGGACGATGTGCAACCCGTTGATGTGATCGGGTTGGAAGTGGGTTATCGCCTTATTCCCATGGTCGATAAAAACCAGGGCGGGGAATTGCTAGGTCGTATTAAAGGTGTCCGCAAAAAGTTGTCACAAGAGATGGGTTTCCTGATTCCATCGGTACACATCCGTGACAACCTGGATTTGAATCCCACCGGTTATCGCATCAGCTTGATGGGTGTTTCCATGGCGGAAGCAGATGTTTATCCGGACCGCGAATTGGCGATTAATCCGGGGCAAGTATTTGGTTCGCTCGATGGTATTAAAACCAAAGATCCAGCTTTTGGTTTGGATGCAATCTGGATCAACCCCAACCAACGCGAGCAAGCGCAAACCCTGGGTTATACCGTGGTAGATCCAAGCACTGTGGTGGCGACGCATCTCAACCAGATATTGCAACAACATACTTTCGAATTGATTGGCCATGAGGATGTGCAAAAGTTGTTGGACATGTTGGCCAAAACCTCGCCCAAGCTGGTCGAGGAGTTGGTACCAAATACCATCAGCATCAATACCTTGTTGAAGGTGTTACAGAATCTGTTGCGCGAGCGAGTGCCGGTGCGCGACATCCGGTCCATCGCCGAAGCCTTGGCGGGGACTACGGGGCGGAGTCAAGATCCCGCCGCTTTAACGTCCCTGGCGCGGATCGCTTTAGCACGGCAAATCGTGCAAAACATCATTGGAAACGAGCGAAACCTGCCTGTTATCACGCTTGAACCCAGCTTGGAACAGTTGTTGCTAAATACCGTGCAACAGGCACAAAAAGCTGGCGCTGATGACAGCGCGTTTATTGAACCTGGTTTGGCGGATCGTTTGCAGCAGTCGTTAATTACTGCCGCGCAAAAGCAGGAAATGTCAGGCAAGCCATTGGTGTTATTAGTCGCTGCACCTTTGCGCCCGATGCTCTCGCGCTTTGTTCGTCATAGTGTTCCGGAAATGCGGGTATTGGCTTACACCGAAGTGCCGGACAACAAACAAATCAGTATTGATGCCAGCGTTGGCGCTGACAGAAAGTAGCTGTTGATTGAAAGTAATCGTAGCCTAAGGGCAGGAGTTGAATATGCAAGTCAAACGTTTCGTAGCTGCTGATATGCGTCGTGCGTTGGAATTGGTCCGTCAGGAATTGGGACCAGATGCAATTATTCTCTCGAGCAATCGCATTGCGGAAGGCGTGGAATTGCTGACGACGATGGGTTCTGATCTGGAGCTCAAACAACTGCAAAATCGCCCGTTTGCAGAAGCCACTTTCGCACCGAGCGAGCCGCTGTTAAGTGATGGTGAAATTTCGCCGCGTGTGGTTGGCGCAAAACCTGCGCGCAAAACGGCACCGGTGATTACGGAAGTTTCTTCGCACCAGCACCCTAACGCTGGAAAAACCGGCGCGCAGCTAGCAGATGATATTGAAAAAGCGCGTCAACGCATGATTGCCTCCCGCAAAGCGGAAGACTCCGCCAAAGAATTTTTGGTGGGCAAAAATACCGTCGTTAACGCCGGTATTCCACGTAATGCATCTGCTACAACTGCCAGACCCAAAACCGGTATGAGTGCGGCAGAACGGTATCCATTAATTGACGATGCGTCAGTTGCAACAAAACCTGCGCTGTCAAAAGAATCGTTGTCGTTCCGTGAAACCCTGGTTAACGAATCACGTAAAGATTCGCGCGTGAAAGATGCAACAGCTTTTACCCAGGAGCTAACTGCATCAACCAAAGATTCAGTTGATCAAAATGCACAGCTTTCCGAGCTGCAAGCTGAAATTGCTGATATGCGTTTCCTGCTGGAGCAGCAATTGGACCGCTTGACTGGCCAACAAACTATTCCAACCGATTCACCGGTATTGGCTAGCGTAAGTCGTCGTCTTGAGCGTTTGGGTTTGCCGAAAGATGTAATTGGCAGCGTGATTAAAGCCTGCACCAAAAACAAAACCCTGAGCGATGCATGGCCGGATGCGCTGGCAAACCTTGCGCATCAATTACCGATTAATGGCCGTGACATCGTAGAGCAGGGTGGTGTATTCGCTTTCGTCGGTCCAACCGGTGTAGGAAAAACGACTACCATCGGCAAACTCGCTGCGCGTTATGTATTGCAGCATGGCGCCGATAAAGTCGCACTGATTACTACTGATACTTACCGCATCGCTGCGCATGATCAACTGCGTTCACTCGCGCGTATTTTGCGTGTACCAGTGCGTGTGGTGGATGAAGCTAATCCGCTCGACACCGTATTGCGCAGCCTGCGTCATTGCAGTCTGGTGTTAATTGATACTGCGGGTTTCCGTCATGGCGATCCACATTTGAAAGCGCAATTGAAAGCACTTGCTGAACAACAGCAGGTAAAAACCTATCTGGTGATGTCGTGCAACAGCCAGGCGCAAATGCTGAAAGCATCGATCCATGCGTATGGCGCTGCGCGTTTGCAAGGTTGCGTTCTGACCAAACTGGATGAAACCGCCAGCATGGGTGAAGCGTTGGGTGTGGTGATGCAAAACCGTTTGCCAATCGCGTACACCACCGATGGGCAGGACATCCCCAAAAATATTGAGGTTGCACGTGCGCATCAACTTGTATCAAAAGCAGTCGCCTTGCTCAAAGCCAATGCAACGGCGGCGGTTTCTTAAACAGTTTTTGCGATAAGCACATGATTTTGCGAGTGAAACTGAAATTAGTCGGATGAGTTGCCAATCCCTAACTATACTCAGTTCACGATTAGGGCGCCCCCGTTAGATCTTTCGGTTTCGATGAATACGGTAAAGAACAGGGCTGCTGTGACCAAAAAAGTTTGCGTAACAAAACAGGTGTGGAGTAGTCGATGAGCCAAGTGCGACCAGTACAGGTGATCGCGGTATCCGGCGGTAAAGGCGGGGTAGGCAAAAGTAATATTTCCGTGAATTTAAGTATCGCGCTGGCCGAGTTGCGTCGCCGGGTTGTGTTATTGGATGCCGATCTGGGGCTCGCCAACGTCGACGTTTTATTGGGAGTCCGTGCAACCCATACGCTTGCCGATGTATTAGCAGGTACGCACAGTTTGAGTGAAGTGCTGGTGAATGGCCCTGCGGGAATGAAGATTGTGCCGGCATCTTCCGGCGTACAACGCATGGCTGAATTAAGTACCTCCGAGCACGTTGGTTTGATCAATGCGTTTAATGAACTCTCCGATCAGGTCGACATATTAGTAATTGATACTGCAGCCGGAATTTCCGACACCGTGGTCAGTTTTGTACGCGCCGCCAACGAAGTCATTATTGTGGTGTGTGATGAACCGTCTTCCATCACGGATTCATATGCGTTGATTAAATTATTGAATAAAGAATATGGCATGTTCCGTTTCCGTGTTGTTGCCAACATGACGCGCACGCCGCAAGAAGGTCTCAACATGTTTAACAAGTTGAATACCGTATGTGAAAAATTCCTGGATGTGAGTTTGCAATTTGTGGGTCAAATTCCATTTGATGAAAATGTACGTAAAGCCGTACAAAAACAAAAAGCATTACTGGAATATGCGCCTTCATCCAAAGCGTCAGTGGCGATTCGCGTGCTGGCACAAGCCGTTGATAAATGGCCTTTACCGAACACTCCGACAGGACGTTTGGAATTTTTTGTTGAACGTTTATTACAGGCCGCCAATGCGCGCTAAGCTGAATCTGTTTAGAGAAAACCTGAATGAGTTGTTGTGCAGAAATGGGATGGATTCGCCAATGTCCTATGAATGCAAAGAAGGTGCTCGATGGCCGCAGCTAATGGTTTAGCCATGTACGAAAAAAAATCCTTACTCGATACGCAGATCAATATTGAAGACTACGCACCGTTGGTCAAGCGTATCGCTTATCACATGATGATGCGCATGCCTGCGAGTGTGCAGGTAGACGATCTTATCCAGGCCGGCATGATCGGCTTGATCGAAGCTTCCCAAAAATACGACATGTCGCGCGGCGCCAGTTTTGAAACTTACGCCGGTATTCGTATTCGCGGTGCAATTGTCGATGAAATGCGTCGCGGCGATTGGGTGCCACGTTCAGTGCATCGCAATGCGCGTCGTGTTGCCCGCGCGATTGCCGCCGTTGAGGCGCGTACCGGTCGCGATGCCGCCGATGCGGACGTTGCGCAAGAGTTGGGTGTTTCCCTCGAAGAATATTTCGTAATGCTGCAAGACTCCAACAGCAGCCGCCTTTTCAGTTACGAAGAAACCTTTGGCGAAGAAGACAGCAATATTGATGCCTCTGAACACAGCAGCGCATTTGCCAGCCCGTTGGAAGGTATGCAACGCGACGGCCTAAAAAAAGCGCTGGTGGATGCAATTCGCCAATTGCCCGAACGCGAGCAAATGGTGCTCTCCCTTTACTACGATCAGGAATTGAACCTCAAGGAAATTGGCATGGTTCTCGGTGTTAGTGAATCGCGCATCAGCCAGATTCATAGCCAGGCCGCCGCACGGTTGCGCCAAAAAATGGGCGATTGGCAACCGGGTTAGCTGATCAAATACTGTTCTTATTGATTGATAAATGCAGGGCAGCCGGTGAGATAGGCTCGATTAATCTATGCATTCCGTAAATTGAGCTATGATTTGCATTAAAAGTTGAAGATTTGTGTGCCGTAACTGGCCGATGCTTTAACTCCTACTAGACTATGAATAAATGAAAATCCCGTCCGGGTGAGTGGAGGTTTACGTTGGATAAGAACATGAAAATCCTGATTGTTGACGACTTTTCAACAATGCGACGGATCATAAAAAATTTATTGCGCGACCTGGGTTTTTCCAATACCCACGAAGCGGATGATGGTGTCACCGCGCTGCCAATGTTGAAAAGCGGTGATTTCCAGTTTCTGGTTACTGACTGGAATATGCCCGGAATGACTGGCATTGATTTATTAAAAGCAGTGCGCGCTGATGAAAAACTGCGCACGTTGCCCGTGTTAATGGTGACCGCGGAAGCCAAGCGCGATCAAATTATTGAAGCGGCCCAAGCCGGTGTGAATGGTTACGTTGTGAAGCCATTTACCGCACAAGCCCTGAAAGAAAAAATCGAGAAAATTTTTGATCGCGTAGGTTAATTGCTTCGGATCAAATAATAAAAAGGCGTTGCCATGGCATCTGACATCCAAACATCCGTCAATAATGAATTCGTCGTTGAATTGAAAGAGTGCGCCAAGCTGCTCACTGAAAAGTTGCAGAGCAACCAATTCGAAGATGCTTCGGTATTGATTCAAACCATCACGCAATCCCGCGATCGCCATATTTTCCAATCAGTAGGGCGTTTAACACGTGGTTTGCACGATGCAATTGTAAATTTCAATGTGGATGCCGATCTTTCCAAAGAACCACCAAAAATTCAAAACTCGGATATTCACGACGCCTCTAATCGCTTGAACTACGTTATTGAACTCACGCAAAAAGCAGCGGAAAAAACCATGGATATGGTGGATGAAGCAGCGCCTATTGCGATGAATCTCGGGCAGGAAGCAACCAGTTTGCGCGATGAATGGGCGCGGCTGAAGCGACGTGAAATGAGCCTGGATGAATTTCGTTTGCTTTATGACCGCATGGACGGTTTTTTAGGCCAAATGGTTACTGGTACCGAACAATTAAATAAAAATTTGCAAGATATTGTATTGGAACAAGGCTTCCAGGATTTAACCGGGCAAGTATTAAAGCGTGTTATCGGTTTAATTAATGAAGTGGAAAAGGATTTGGTAAGTCTGGTGCGTATTGCCGGTCAAGTCGAAGAAATTACCGGGCTTACTGATGATCGTGAAAGTGCTGCTCACGATATGGAAATTATGCACAAGCGTAAAACGGAAGCCGAAGGGCCACAGATTAATAAAGAGCGTGCTGATGTAGTTGCCGGGCAAGATGAAGTGGATGATCTCTTGTCGAGCCTTGGCTTTTAGTTGCTGGATACTTGAGGAATCTTGAATGAGTTTTGGTGATGACGAAGACATTCTCCAGGATTTCCTGGTAGAGGCGGGGGAAATCCTCGAGCGCCTCAGCCAGCAATTAGTGGATTTGGAACAACGTCCGGAAGATAAAGATTTATTGAATGCTATTTTCCGTGGTTTTCATACGGTAAAAGGTGGTGCGGGCTTTTTGTCATTAACACCTATGGTGGAATGCTGTCACGTAACTGAAAACCTGTTTGATATTTTGCGCAATGGTAAACGCACGGTCACATCAGAATTAATGGATGTGGTGTTGCAAGCGCTGGACATGGTTAACCAGCAATTTGAACTGGTTTCCCAGCGTGAAGAATTACCTCCTGTAGAGCCCTCATTAATCCATGCACTGGAGCGATTGGTTTCTTGCGAAGATTTACAAGAATCTTCTGCGACGACGGCTGCTCCTGAAATTGAAATTGCGCAGGCTGAACCTGTTGCAGTAGCCAGTAATTCTGCTGTCGGTGGTGACATCACTGATGCTGAATTTGAACAATTGCTGGATGC
The DNA here is from genome assembly GCA_003056245.1 of Cellvibrio sp. 79. GTDB lineage: Bacteria > Pseudomonadota > Gammaproteobacteria > Pseudomonadales > Cellvibrionaceae > Cellvibrio. The sequence continues at coordinate 848,325 of MVDH01000001.1, forward strand.
AATTGCAGGAAAACCTGTTGGTGCACCGGTTGCGTCATCGACCGCAGTCACACCATCCAGCAGCGATGAAATTTCTGAAGATGAATTTGAAGCACTGCTGGATCAATTGCACGGCAAAGGTAAAGGCCCCGCTGGTGAAACTGTTCCTGCGCCGGTTGCTGCGGCTCCTGTTGTAGCCGCACCAAGTTCTGTATCTACATCGGAAGAAATCTCTGAAGATGAATTTGAAGCGTTGCTGGATCAATTGCACGGTAAAGGTAAAGGGCCAGCCGGTGCTGCAGCTACGCCAGCTCCGGTGGCTGCACCTGTTGCTCCGCCGCTTTCAGTTTCATCCGGTGGCGATTTAATTACTGACGATGAATTCGATGCACTCCTTGATCAATTACACGGTAAAGGTAAGGGACCAGGAGTTGCAGGTACTGCTGTAGCGCCAGCTGCTGCTCCTGCACCGGCGGCAAAACCTGTATCCAAACCTGCGGTGGAAGTAAAGCCTGCACCTGCACCAATTAAAAAACCTGAAGCTGCCAAACCCGTTCCTGCCGCTGCCGCACCAGCCCCGGCAGCAGGAAATGATAAAGACGCTCCACCACAAGCGGAAACAACTGTTCGTGTAGATACCCAACGCCTCGATGACATCATGAATATGGTCGGCGAATTGGTGTTGGTGCGTAATCGCCTGGTGCGTTTGGGAAATAGTTCTACCAATGAAGCACTGGTAAAAGCCGTTGCGAATCTCGACGTAGTGACTGCCGATTTGCAAACCTCGGTAATGAAAACACGGATGCAACCGATCAAAAAAGTATTTGGTCGTTTCCCTCGTGTAGTTCGCGATTTGGCGCGCAGCCTGCGCAAAGAAATTAATCTGGAATTGGTGGGTGAAGAAACTGATCTGGATAAAAACCTGGTAGAAGCCCTTGCGGATCCGTTGGTGCATCTGGTGCGCAATTCTGTTGATCACGGTATTGAGTTTCCAGAGATACGCGAAGCCAACGGCAAAGCGCGCACCGGGCAAGTTGTACTCGCCGCTGAACAGGAAGGCGATCATATTTTGCTTTCCATCAGCGATGATGGTGCAGGTATGGACCCGGCAAAATTGCGTCGCATTGCCGTAGAAAAAGGCATGTTTGATGAAGACACTGCCAATCGCTTATCGGACACCGAAGCTTACAATTTAATTTTCGCTCCCGGTTTTTCTACCAAAAAAGAAATTTCCGATGTATCGGGCCGCGGTGTTGGGATGGATGTGGTGAAAACCAAAATTACCCAGCTTAACGGTACAGTAGAAATTAAATCCGAATTGGGTAAGGGCACACGCTTTATCATTAAGGTGCCGCTGACGTTGGCGATCATGCCCACGCTGATGTTTATGTTGGGGCAACAAACCTTTGCATTTCCATTAGTGAGTGTGAATGAAATTTTCCACATGGATTTGCGTAAGAGCCATATAGTTGACGGTCAGGATTGCGTGGCGATTCGCGATCAGGCCATTCCGCTTTTCTACATGAAAGACTGGTTGGTAAAAGGTGCTTACGGTGATCGTCCTGACAGTGCACATGTTGTTATCGTTACTGTAGGTACACGCCGTGTTGGTTTTGTGGTCGATCAATTAATTGGTCAGGAAGAAGTGGTAATCAAACCACTTGGCAAAATGTTGCAGGGAACTCCGGGCATGGCCGGCGCAACCATTACCGGTGACGGTACCATTGCGTTAATTTTGGATATTCCCAGCTTATTACGTCGCTACGCAAAAGGATCGACGAGTTGGGGACACAATTAATTCATTCGATAAAACGCCTGTGTAACAGGCGTTTTTATTGGAACTGTTTTCCAAAGCAGTTGCTACTGCGGAGTATGTTTAATGCCGGTCCGGGTATTAGTGGTCGATGATTCCAATTTCTTTCAGCATCGCCTGAAAGATATTATTAATGAGCACCCGGATTTAAAAGTGATTGGTATTGCCAGTAATGGCCGTGAAGCCGTTGAAAAAGCGGCGGAGTTGAAGCCTGATATCATCACCATGGATTTTGAAATGCCGGTGATGGATGGTGTCACTGCGATCAAGCATATTATGGCCAATCGCAAAGTGCCGATCCTGATGTTTTCCTCGCTCACTTATGAAGGTGCAAAAATTACGCTGGATGCTCTTGCAGCGGGCGCACTGGATTTTATTCCCAAAGATTTCGCAGAAGTTTCGCGCAGTTCCGAAGTTCTCAAAAAAAAATTACACGAACGATTAATTACGTTGGCGGGCGTGTCTGCGCGTTTGTCGCCAGCAGCGCCTGTGCCTGTTGCTGATCCCAAACCCACAGCGACTACAGCGATCACACATTTACGCACGAGTGTTCCGACGGCTCCGCCAATCACGGCCAAACCGGCTGCTCTTGTTGATGAAAATAAATCTACAGCTCCTGATAATTATCGTTTAAAAAACAAACCCAAAATTTTAGTGATCGGTGCTTCTACCGGCGGGCCGGTAGCGCTTGCAGAGGTGCTGATTGCATTGCCTGCAAATTTCCCGCTACCCATTGTATTGGTGCAACACATGCCTGAAAACTTCACCAAGGCATTTGCAGAGCGTTTAAATAAACAATGCAAAATCCAGGTGCGTGAGGCGGTTGATGGTGATCAATTACAACCGGGTTTGGCATTGCTTGCACCGGGCGGAAAGCAATTAATGCTGGATAAACGCAATGGCGGTTCAGTGCGTGTTTTGCCGGATGATGATCGGGTAACTTACAAACCATCGCTGGATATTACATTCGGTTCTGCGGCGAATACCTATGCTGATAAAGTATTAGGTGTGGTACTAACCGGAATGGGATCGGATGGTTGTAAAGGTGCAGGTCTATTAAAACAATGCGGTTCGTCACTCTGGTCGCAAGATGAGGCCAGTTGCGTAATTTATGGTATGCCGATGGCGGTCGCACGTGCGGGTTTCTCGGATAAAGTACTTAGCCTGAAAGATATTGGGCCGCGTTTGGTGCGAGAGGTAATGTAATGGATGTACTGAGTATTGTTGGCGTTATCATTGCGTTTGCAGCAATTATTGGTGGAAGTTTTTTAGAAGGCGGTGGTCTGGGTTCATTAGTAAATGGGCCCGCAGCATTTATTGTTGTAGGTGGTACTTTAGGCGCAGCCATGTTGCAGACCTCCAAAAGTAGTTTGCGCCGCGCCTTAAAAATTATTCGTTGGGTCTTTAAACCGCCGTACGTTCCTTTTAAGCAAGGAATTTCCAATATTGCACGTTGGGCTGCCGCTGCGCGTAAAGATGGCTTATTGGGTTTGGAGTCAATCTCCGAACGCGAGAAAGATGCGTTTGCCAAAAAAGGTTTGCAATTATTAGTAGATGGCAATGAGCCGGAAGTTATTCGCCGTATTCTGGAAACTGATTTAATTGTCGATGAACAGCGCGATTTTGACGCGATCAAATTTTATGAAAGTATGGGGGGCTATGCGCCAACCATCGGTATCATCGGTGCTGTCATGGGATTGATTCATGTAATGAATAATCTGGCCGATCCCGCAACGCTCGGCCCCGGAATTGCCATTGCGTTTGTCGCTACTATTTATGGTGTGGCGCTTGCCAATCTAGTGTTTATCCCCGTCTCTAATAAGTTACGTATGTGTGTCAATGAAAACTCCCAATACCGTGAATTAATTATTGAAGGCATTATCGCAATCGCCGATGGTGAAAATCCGCGTTCAATTGAGATGAAGCTCAATGGTTATTTACATCGACCTTAACGTGTTTGCAGTTATCTTACGGTAATAGGTAAAAACTCCATGGTGCGTCGCAGGCGGGAAGACATCCATATCAATCATGAGCGCTGGTTAATCTCCTACGCTGATTTCATTACGCTATTGTTTGCTTTTTTTGTAGTGATGTATTCAATTTCCCAGGTGAATGTCAGTAAGTATCGCGTGCTGTCGGACACCTTTATTGAAGCATTTAATCAACCTACTAATTCCCAAACCAATGCTGAGCCCAGTGAGCAGTTAAATCCATCCAATGATGTGATTACACCCATTGATATGGGAAAAACCGCACAGAATACGGCTGATCAAATACCGAATGTTATTGTCGATCAGGATCCTTCCGCACAAACAACCAGTTCCGCTGCTACCTCTGCAGATGCAGTTACCAGCGACGAGCTGTCGCAAATTTCCGATCTGGTGACAGAAAAATTTTCACAGCTAATTAATGATCAAATGATCCAGGTGTCCAGCAATGAGCTCTGGTTACAGATTGAATTGAAAGACAGTATTTTGTTTGGCTCCGGCAGTGCGGATGCAAGCGAACAGGCACAGAAAATTTTTGATGAAATCGCAGAAATTTTAAAAAATTATTCCAATCCGGTACAGGTGGAAGGCTTTACCGATAACATTCCGATTAAAAGCCCGAAATATCCAACCAACTGGGAATTGTCTACTGCGCGCGCCAGTACGATTGTAAAATACCTTGCGGCTAAAGGTGTTTCTCCCGAGCGGTTGTCAGCGGTGGGTTATGGTGAATACCAACCTGTTTCATCCAATGAAACGGATGTGGGCAGGGCGCAAAATCGCCGCGTTGCTATTATGGTTGCAAAACGCAAGATGGATCGGCCAACAATCAATGTACAAGCGCCGGCGAAAACCAACTAGCTTGTTACTTATCGAAAGTATTAAGTTGAATTACCCTGCGTTTTTTTTCGTCAAGTAATTTTTCTCCCCAGCGTAAATTTTCAATGCTGTTGAAGAGTTTGTTGAAACTGCCGTCTTCGATGGCAAGTTTCAGTCCGGTCTCAATACGATCAGCGAGTTTTTGATTATCTTTATGCAGATAAAAATAAACCGGATTTTCGTAGCGAAGAAACAGATATTTTTCCAGCGCAATACCTTGATCCGCATAAGTATCTACTTCAGTTCTTACTTGATAAATGCCACGGGAAAAATAGTCGAAACGATTGGACTTCAACATCTTGAATAAATTGAAATAGCTCAAACTTAACACCAAAGGAAGCCCGTTCTCTTCCATCACTTGCCTGTCGGGCCAGTGAGAGCCGATACCACCTTTAAGCTTGCGCAGATCTTCGATATTTTTTATCGTCGAAAATTTTTCCTTATCCTGAGCGCGAATTAAAAATACCCGATAATCGCTAAGTTCTTTGAGCAAACGAATTTTGATTGGCGTTAGATTGTATTTGAGGTCTTTTGCGTACGGCATCCAGGTGACGTCTACCTCGCCGCGCTCAATATCACGTAAAAGCCGATTGGTTATTGGCATTACCGGAATAAATTCGAGTTGGTATTCACCATGGGTTGGAACAGTTTTGGATAATGCCAACCTTAATAAATTACTGTAGTAATAATCATCATGATCCTGTTTTAAGTTTTCCTCGCAGGCGATGACAACCTTCGTAACGGATTTGCCGGTAGATTCTTTTTCCCTGGCAAATGAGTGCGGGGTAAAGATGGTGAGGGTGAGGCCGATAGTAAGGATTATTGGCTTTATAACGACAGATAGGTTTTGGGACATTATTGCCATATCAACATAATTCTTGCCGGTGTGATGACACATTCGTGGTGCCGGGCTTCAGGGTAAGTCTAGCTCTGATATGCAAACCGGATATTGAGAAATGTTAAGGCCACGTCGTTTTGTTGCGGTCAGTGAACTTGAAGTTATGTACTGCTAGGCAATACTAAATATCCTGCACGAAAAATGATCAGCACTCTAAATCTATTGTCGTTACTGGCGATAATGGTAATTGGGGATGATAATTGTGCCAATGAAAGATAGTTTTACCGGCATAGAGATTGCTTTAGTGGTACAGGTGAGACATTTAATGGTTAATGTGTCTGGTATTTGACGCCAGCGAGGTTCTACAAGTGCGGATCTTGGCAATTGCAAATCAGAAAGGCGGGGTAGGTAAGACGACTACTACCGTGGCGCTGGGTGGGCTCATAGCCGACGCCGGGCACAAAATATTGTTACTTGATATTGACCCTCACGGCTCCTTGTCAACCTGGTTCGGGATCGATCCCGACAATCAGGCGCTGAGCAGTTATACGTTATTTCAGGAGCGTAAAGAGCTGTCTTACCAATTAGTAAAACGCCTGGTGTTGTCCACGCAATTTGCAAATGTAGACGTTATTCCTGCAACTACGGCATTGGCAACACTGGAGCGGCAGGCGATTGGGCAAGATGGTATGGGGCTGGTGTTGAGTAGAGCGCTGGCATTGCTCGCTGACGATTATGACTATGTTCTGATTGATACTCCTCCATTGTTGGGGGTTTTGATGGTTAATGCGTTGGCGGCTTGCCACTATCTCGTTGTTCCGGTGCAAACTGAGTTCCTCGCCCTTAAGGGGCTGGAGCGAATGGTTAATACATTGAATATGATGTCGCGTTCACGCAAAAAGGCACTGGATTACACCGTAGTACCGGTCATGTTTGATCGCCGCACCCAGGCATCTGTTACCAGTTTGCGCACTATTCGCAACACCTATCCCGAGCAATCGTGGCCGGGTTATATTCCAGTGGATACCCGTTTTCGCGATGCTAGTAAGGCTGGTATCCCACCACATTTGTTTGACCCAGCCAGTAAAGGGGTTGAGGCCTATACCTCTCTTTGGCATTGGTTGGAGAAGAAATTCAAACAACTTGAATCAACCCCGTCAGCAACTCCGTTGGTGGCTAGCAAGGCAGGTGCAGTGTCGTGAGCTCAAAACAATCATCAGGTGATAGCACAGTGACACCTGATGACATTCTTAACAGCTATCTGGATGATTTGCTCGGCGGTGAAGATCCGCTGGGTGCTGCGCTCGGAGAAATGGAGTCCCGCATAACGCTCGCTGCCACCGCTGGTTCAGCAAGGGTAGTGCCATTGCCTACGAAAAAGGCGATTGAAAAGCCGGCGGAAAAACTACCTGTTGTTAAATCTGCAAGCTCGCATGCGCGTTCCGAAGTACCTCCGCCTCCACCAAAAACATCGACAAAACCGCGCTCGCTTGTTCAATCAAAATCTACTTTTGCTGAACCTGAAATAGTTCAAACCCAGGAGCAAAAGTTAAAGCTGGAAAAGTTGCTACAGTCCGCACGCACGCAGTTGCTGGTGGAGACTCCCGTTGCTACGCCAACTCAAGTAGAAACGAAAACCAGTTATATAGATAACCCAAATGAAATCCAGGAATGGGTGATTGAAACTACAGAAGTGACCATTGCGCCTGAGATAGTGCCGGTTGCTGACATCCTCCCAACAGAAAATGTACAACCCAAACACTTTCAACTGGACGGTTTGGAGTGGCTTGAGAATGGTCGGCCACAATGGGCGCAATCGCGCTTTGATGTGTTGTTGTTTCAAGTGTCCGGGTTAACCCTGGCGGTGCCGCTAATTTCCCTTGGGCAGATCCAGCCATTGACGGATGAATTGACTCCATTGTTTGGCCAAGCCGATTGGTTTATGGGGCTGCAACCTACGCCAGCGGGAAAAATCCGCACCGTCAATACTGCAAAATTTGTGATGCCTGAGCGCTATGATGAGTCTTTTGTGGAAACGGCTAAATATGTCGTATCCATTAACGGTGTGCCGTGGGGATTGGCGGTAGATTCAGTCAATCAACCCATCACTCTTCAACCTGATGATGTGAAGTGGCGCGGCGATCGCAGCAAGCGCCCGTGGCTTGCCGGTACAGTGAAAGACCATATGTGCGCCTTGCTGGATATTCCACGTATCGGCCAAATGTTGATTGATGCAGACAAGAATTTTATTCCAGTGTGAAGTGCTTAATTAGTGCTTCGGCAAAAGTGGCATAGGAAAAGTCCTCGGCTATAGTTATAACGACATTTATCGATTTGCCGCCCACAGCAGGTGGCTCCAGAGGAATATGAAGATGGCAACTGATTTAGCAAAAAATAAGAGTACGGATGATCCGGTATTACAGTGGGTGACCTTTCGTTTGGACGGGGAAACCTACGGCATTAATGTAATGCAAGTTCAGGAAGTACTCCGTTATTCGGAAATTGCGCCGGTGCCCGGCGCGCCATCTTATGTGCTGGGAATTATCAATTTGCGCGGTAACGTTGTGACTGTTATTGATACCCGTCACCGTTTTAATTTATCCAGCGGTGAAATTACTGACAATACCCGTATAGTAATCATCGAAACAGATCGTCACGTTATCGGTATTTTGGTGGACAGCGTTGCCGAAGTGGTTTACTTGCGTCAGTCAGAAATTGAAATGGCACCTAATGTTGGCAATGAAGAAAGCGCGAAATTTATCCAGGGCGTCTGCCACAAAAATAATGAATTATTGATTCTCATCGACTTGAACAAGTTACTGACCAGCGAAGAATGGTCAGAGCTTGAAGACGTTTAATTTTTTACTGAAGTTTATGGATACGAGCGCCGGAATAACCTGATGACATTGTTGGAAATTGGTTTACTTGTTTGTTTGGTGATAAGCGCGATTGCTCTTGCGATTGCGCTTTTTACATTTAAGCGTTTGCGTCAGCAAGCGCTGGATACTGAAAAATTAATCCAGCGATTAACGCGTGAAGTTGCTGCTTCCAGTAGCGGCTCTGTCGGGATGGGGCAACGTTTGTTGGCGATGGAAAAACGCTTACAAACATCTGGCGATAAAAAACCGGAAAAAATCGACTACTACAATGACGATGAATTCCAGCCTTATTCACAGGCGGCGCAAATGTTCAAAATGGGAATGGATGCCGACGAAGTTGCACGACGCTGTGGTTTGTCGCGTGCCGAAGCCTCCTTGTTGGAGATGATGCAAAAATCCAGTCGATAAATTAACGCGTTTACGATTCCAATAAAAAAGGAGATCAGGTGATCTCCTTTTTTATTGGTTGATATTTTATGGGTAATCAATATTGGAATGATTGGCCGCTAACACCCAATGAATCATCACTCAATAAATAAACGTAGGATGGCATTAATTTATCGGGTGTTTTTACGGTCTCAGGATCTTCTGCGGGATACGCAGCCGCGCGCATCGCAGTGCGGGTTGCACCGGGGTTTATGCTGTTAGCGCGAATACGCGTTGCGCCTTCCAGTTCATCATGCAATGTCTGCATAAAATTTTCAGCAGCGGCTTTGGATGCAGCATACGCGCCCCAGAATGCACGGCCTTTAAACGCAACGCTGGAACTGGTAAAGAGGATGCTGGCATTGTCCGAGCGTTCGAGCAACGGCAGTAATGCCTGGGTCAACATAAAGGGCGCGTTGACGTTAATCTGCATGCAGCGCAACCAGGCGTTAACCGAATAATTCGCAATCGGTGTACGTTCGCCCAAATCAGCTGCATTAAATAAAATGCCGTCCAGCTTGCCGAAGGTATCTTCAAGCGCATTACACATATCGTCGTAATCTTTTTCCACTGCGCTCTCAAAGTTTATTGGATAAATTGCAGGTTGCGGATATTCCTCAGCTTCAATTTCGTCATAAACCTGCTCGAGCTTGCTCATGGTGCGACCAGCTAAAATCACAGTAGCACCGCACGCAGCAAATGTTTTTGCAGCGATTTTGCCGATGCCATCGCCTGCGCCAGTCACTAAAATAATTTTGTCAGCGAGCGATTTGGGATGGATTGCGTAATCTGTCGGGATTTGAATCGTCATGGTTTTCCTATCACAAATATTTTTCAACAATCGGCCAGATTTCATCGGCATGATTTACGTAGTAATCGGCATTCCAACTGGCGGGGTCTTCATTTTCATCAACATAACCATAGGTTGCTGCAATGGTGATGCTACCCGCACCTTTGCCGCAATCAATATCGCGTTTGTGATCGCCGATATAAATAATTTCTTCCGGGCTGCAATTAAGTTGTTTGCCAGCAAGAAATAAAGATTCAGGATCAGGTTTGCTGCGCGATACGTGATCGGGGCAAATGACGCTAAGCGGGGCAGGGTGGATATTTAATGCGGCCATTAAAGGCAAGGTGTAAGTTGCCGGTTTATTCGTGGCGATGCCCCACACAATATTGTTGTCTGCCAATTTATCCAGCAATGCAGAAATTCCCGGAAAGGGTTTGGTGTATACCGCGATGTGCGCTAAATACAATTCCAGCAAGCGTTGGCGCAATGGTTCGAACTGTTCATTACTTTCTTCAATACCAAATGCCAATTTAATCAGCGCTTTTGAACCATTGGACACGCCAGCGCGAATGGTTTCTGCGGATAAAGTCGGTTGATTTTGTTCGGCAAGTAATTGGTTTACCACTACGATGAAATCCGGTGCGGTATCCAGCAGGGTTCCATCGAGGTCAAACATCACTGCGCGTATAGGCTTTGCCATTATTCAACAACCTTTTTGGCGTGGATCAAATAATTAACACTCACGTCATTAGCATCGAGTTTGTAATGTTTGGTGAGCGGGTTGTAGGTCATGCCGGTAATTTCTTGCAGCTCAAGACCGGCAGCACGCAACCATTGTGCTAATTCAGAAGGACGAATAAATTTGCTGTATTCGTGAGTACCTTTAGGCAAGAGCTTTAAAATATATTCTGCGCCGAGAATGGCAAACGCGTAAGCTTTCGGATTGCGATTGATGGTAGAAAAATAAACATCGCCACCATCTTTTACTAACTGAGCGCAAGCTTTTACTACGGATGATGGATCAGGAACATGTTCCAGCATCTCCATACAGGTAACTACATCAAATGCGCCGGGCATTTGCGCTGCTTTATCTTCAGCGGTTATTTGTTCGTAATTGAGTGCGACACCGGTTTCCAATGCGTGTAAGCGTGCAACCGATAATGGTGCTTCGCCCATATCGATGCCGGTAACCTCTGCACCGCGCAGCGCGAGTGATTCGGCAAGAATGCCACCGCCACATCCCACATCAATTAATTTTTTTTGCGCGACGGGTGAACGTTGATCGATAAAATTGGCGCGCAACGGATTAATGTCATGCAATGGTTTGAATTCGCTGTTTTTGTCCCACCAGCGGCTGGCGAGTGCTTCAAATTTTGCTATTTCGGCAGTATCGACATTGGCCATAATGTTTATCTCTTTTTAATTTAATGAGTGGCAATTTGTTTTCGCCACCAATTGGCTTTGCCTAGAATTTCACGCTCATTGAGTGTTTGTAATTCGCGATTTTTGAGCAGGCATTTTCCCTCTACCCACACGTGGGTGACCGCTTGCCCTGAGTGGGTATAAACAAGTTGCGATGCAGGATTGTAAACCGGTTGCATGGCGAGTTCGCCCAAATCGATAGCAGTAATATCAGCGGCTTTGCCAATTTCCAGGCTGCCGATATGCTCCTCCAAACCGAGTGCCTTGGCCCCATTAAGGGTGGCCATTCGCAACGCAGTATGGGCGCTCAGCGCTGTGGCATCGCCGGCAACTGCTTTAGCAAGTAATGCGGCGGTTTTAACTTCGCTGAATAAATCCAGGTCATTATTGCTGGCAGCACCATCGGTGCCTATCGCGACATTGATTCCTGCTTTCAATAAACGATCAACCGGGCAGAATCCGCTTGCCAGTTTCAAATTGGATTCCGGGCAGTGAATTACATGCGCACCGCTGGCTTGCAACAGGCTTATATCGCTGTCATCAATTTGCGTCATGTGTACAGTTTGGGTAAGCGGTGAAAGCAAACCCAAATCCATCAGGCGCTGGCTCGGTCTGCATCCGTATTGCTTGATCGAGTCGCTAATTTCCTGCGCTGTTTCATGCAGGTGGATGTGGATCGGCATATCCATTTCGTGGGCCAATACGGCGATTTTTTGCAATGGCGCATTGGACACGGTATAGGGCGCATGGGGGCCAAACGCGATATTGATTAAATGGTTGCTGCGAAATGTATCGTGCAGGCTTAATCCCTTGGTCAGGTATTCGTCGGGCCCCAAACCCCATGCGGTAGGAAAATCCAGAATAGGGAAGGCCAATTGGCAGCGTATGCTTGCATCCAGGCAAGCTTGCGCGGCTTGTTCGGGATAGAAATACATATCGGCAAAACAGGTAGTGCCGGTTTTAATCATTTCGGCGATGGCCAAATCAGTACCATCGCGTACGAAATCCTCACTTACCCAACGACCTTCGGCGGGCCAGATATGATCGTTAAGCCAGGTGTGCAACGGATGATCGTCGGCATATCCGCGCAATAAACTCATCGCAGCATGGCCGTGGGCGTTTACTAGCCCAGGGATTACCGCGTGGCTGCCGAGGTTAACAATTTCGCGCGCGGTATAGCGCTGTTCAGCACCTTCAGCAGGAATAATTGCCAGTATTTTTCCCTGATGAATTGCCAGGGCGCAGTTTTCCAGTATTCGGTTTTCGGGAATTACCGGGATGATCCAGCGTGCTTTAATGAGTAAATCAATATCAGGCAGGGTAGTAGACATAATGAACAGTCAGGATGAAAAGCAGGGGCGGACAGTATACTGGAATGACAGGCTTCGGCCATGCCCGATTTTGGTATTTCACGGATTGTGATTTTGGTGGTGAGAATTGATTCCGTATCTGCATTACCAACAGATTTTATGGTACCATCGCGCCCCTGAATTGTGCCTTAGACGCATTTTTAGCCAACCCGCTACTAGGGTAGCCGTTTTTGCCTCTAACCGATTAACGCCCAGTTACGGCGCTCTGCGCATAACCGTGATCGACACTGCCAATTTAATTAACCCAAGTAAAACTAGCCGAAGCCTTAATAAAAAAGGAAAGCTGTATTCCCATGGTCGAATTCGCCAAAGAAATATCACCGGTCAGTATTGAAGACGAACTCAAGCAGTCCTACCTCGATTACGCCATGAGCGTTATTGTGGGCCGCGCTTTGCCCGATGTGCGCGATGGCTTGAAACCTGTACACCGTCGTGTGTTGTTTGCGATGAGCGAACTGAACAACGATTGGAATAAGCCTTATAAAAAATCTGCCCGTGTGGTGGGTGACGTAATCGGTAAATATCACCCGCATGGTGACTCTGCGGTTTACGACACCATCGTCCGTATGGCACAGTCATTCTCCCTGCGCTACATGCTGGTTGATGGTCAAGGTAACTTTGGTTCGATTGACGGCGATAACGCAGCAGCGATGCGTTATACCGAAATCCGTATGGCTAAAATCGCCCATGATTTATTGGCTGACCTGGATAAAGAAACTGTCGATTTCGTGCCTAACTATGACGGCACCGAGCAAATTCCGGCAGTGTTGCCGACCCGTATTCCCAATTTATTAATCAATGGTTCCTCTGGTATTGCCGTAGGTATGGCAACCAACATTCCACCACATAACTTGAAAGAAGTTGTTCAAGGTTGTTTGGCGGTTGTTGATAATCCGGACGTCACCATCGATGAGCTGATGGAATTTATTCCAGGTCCGGATTTCCCGACCGGTGCAATTATTAATGGTCGCGCCGGCATTGTTGAAGCTTATCGCACTGGCCGTGGCCGTGTGGTAATGCGTGCAAAAGCAGACATCGAACGCGATGATAAATCCGGCCGCGAAACCATTATCGTTACTGAAATTCCGTATCAGGTTAACAAAGCCCGCTTGATTGAACGCATTGCCGAATTGGTTAAAGAGAAGAAAATCGAAGGCATTAGCGAACTGCGCGATGAGTCTGACAAAGATGGCATGCGCATTGTTATCGAAGTTAAAAAGACCGAATCAGGCGATGTACTGCTGAACAATTTGTTTGCCCAAACCCAATTGCAAACAACCTTCGGTGTAAACATTGTTGCGTTGGATGATGGCCAGCCAAAAATTCTGAACCTGAAAGAATTACTGGTAGCTTTTATCAAACACCGCCGTGAAGTTGTTACTCGTCGTACCGTCTATTTGTTGCGCAAGGCGCGTGAGCGTGGCCACATCCTTGAAGGTTGGGCCGTTGCCATTTCCAGCATTGATGAAGTGATTGATTTGATCAAACGCTCATCGTCACCTGCTGAAGCAAAAGAAGGTTTGATTGCGCGCGGTTGGGATGCGAGCGCCATGACGCCATTTGTGGAGCGCGCGGGTAAAGATGCTTGCCGCCCTGAAGATCTCGGTCCTGAATTTGGAATCCGCGATGGCAAATATTATTTGTCTGCTGAACAAGCGCAAGCAATTCTGGATTTGCGCTTGCATCGCCTCACCGGCATGGAGCATGACAAAATCCTTGCCGAATACGAAGAGAAATTGGCGCAAATCGCCGAGTTCCTCGAAATCCTTGGCAATGCAGTGCGCTTGATGGAAGTTATTCGCGAAGAGTTAACGCAAGTTATCGCTGACTATGGCGATGCTCGTCGCACAGAAATTATTGCTTCTACGCTTGATTTAACGACTGAAGATTTAATCAACGAAGAAGATCGCGTAGTTACGATTTCTCATGGCGGTTACGCGAAAAGCCAGCCACTGGCTGATTATCAAGCCCAGCGTCGTGGCGGTATGGGGAAATCGGCAACTGCTGTAAAAGATGAAGATTACGTTCAACACCTTTTGATCGCCAGCACTCATGACACAGTTCTATTGTTCACGAACGCCGGTAAGGTTTACTGGTTGAAGGTTTACATGATTCCGGTGGCGGGGCGTCAGGCGCGCGGCCGTCCGGTGGTGAATTTATTGCCGTTGGAAGAGGGTGAGCACATTACCTCTATTTTGCCGGTTAAATCGTACGACGATGATCATTTCATTTTCATGGCTACCGCTAACGGCACTGTGAAGAAAACGGCATTAACGCAATTTGCGCGTCCGCGCAGCGTTGGTTTGCGTGCGATTGAATTGGATGAAGGCGATACGTTGGTCGGCACTGCAATTACTAACGGTGCATCCGATGTAATCCTGTTCTCCAGCTCCGGTAAAGCCGCGCGCTTCCGTGAATCACAAGTTCGTGCAATGGGCCGTACTTCACGCGGCGTTCGTGGTATTCGTTTGGCTGAAGGTCAGCGTGTAGTGAGCATGGTAATTCCATTGGCTGGTGGCCAGGTGCTTACTGTGAGTGAGAATGGTTATGGCAAGCGTACTGAAGTTGGCGAGTTCCCGGCGAAAGGTCGTGGTTCGCAAGGTGTAATCGGCATGCAAACGACTGAGCGTAACGGTCAGTTGGTTGGTGCAGTGCAAGTATTTGATGGCGAAGAAATCATGCTGATTTCTGATCAGGGCACCATGGTTCGCACTCGCGTTGATGAGGTGTCTGTGCTTAGCCGTAATACCCAGGGTGTTCGCCTGATCAAGTTGAAAGACGGCGAGCGCATGCAAGGCCTGGAGCGTATAGAAGAAAGTGCTGATGAAAACGCCAAGCGTGAATTAGCCAATGCAGAAGGCGGCGAAATCGAAGAGTTGCCAGATGATGTAGCAGGAGATAATGCTGCTACTGATGACTCTTCAGACGAGTAATCAAGCGAGGCGATTATTCATGTCATCTGAAAAAACTGAAGCAGAAAAACTCCTGGAATTGCGCAATAAAATTGATGCAATTGACGATGAGATTGGCCGGCTGATTTCAGCACGTGCATCTTGTGCCCAGGAGGTTGCTGAAGTTAAAAAGGCCAGTCTTCCAGAAGATGCCAGTATTCTTTTTTATCGCCCGGAACGTGAGGCCCAGGTCTTGCGCAAAGCGATGGAGAATAATACTGGCCCCTTGAGTAACGAAGAGGTTGCGCGGTTATTTCGCGAAATTATGTCTGCGTGCCTGGCGTTGGAAAATCCAGTCAAAGTGGCTTACCTCGGCCCGGAAGGCACTTTTACCCAGCAAGCGGCATTAAAGCACTTTGGTCATTCCGCCGTAGTCATGCCATTTTCTGCCATTGATGAAGTGTTTCGTGAAGTGGAAGCAGGTGGTGTGAATTATGGTGTTGTGCCGGTAGAGAATTCTACGGAAGGTGTGGTCAATCACACGCTTGATAATTTTATGGGTTCCAATCTTAAAATTTGTGGCGAAGTAGAGTTGCGCATTCACCATAATTTGATGGTATCTGATGTTACCAATGTGAGCAGCATCAGCCGTATTTATTCGCACTCCCAGTCGCTGGCCCAGTGCCGCAAATGGCTGGATGCGCATTATCCGAACGCCGAGCGCGTGGCGGTGAGTAGTAACGCTGAAGCGGCAAAACGTTTAAAAGGTGAGTGGAACGCGGCTGCTATCGCTGGTTCTATGGCGGCGGAATTGTACGGTTTGAAAATGATCGCCGAAAAAATTGAAGACCAGCCTGATAACTCCACACGCTTTTTAATTATCGGCCAGCAAGCTGTGCTGCAAAGTGGTGTTGATAAAACCTCTATTGTCGTTGCCATGCGTAATGAACCGGGCGCTTTGCATAATTTGCTTGAGCCGTTCCATCGCCACAATATTGATCTCACTCGTGTGGAGACACGTCCATCGCGTACTGGTGCGTGGACTTACGTATTTTTTATTGATTTTGTTGGCCATGTAGATGACCCTCTGATTAATGCGGTGATGAAAGAAGTGGCTTCTCGCTGTGCTGATTTAAAATTGCTCGGCTCATACCCTAAAGCGGTGTTGTAATTTATATGTCGACACCCTTGATCAATAAATTTGTTGTGGTCGGGATTGGCCTGATCGGTGGAAGCCTTGCTAAAGGTTTAAAACAGCGGGGCGCGTGCGCAGAAGTTATCGGGATTGCACGTAAGGCTGAAACTTGTACGGAAGCAGTAAATTACGGCATTGTTGATCGTGGTTATACGTCATTACAGGAAATTGCCCATGAGCTTGGTGCTGGCGATATTATTTTTATTGCGGTACCGACGCTTTCGGTAAATTCAGTCTTTGAAGAAATCAAACAGTTTATTTCTGCTGATGTAACCATCACTGATGGCGCAAGTGTTAAAGGTAGTGTGCAATTGGCCGCCGAAGCGGTGTTTGGAACTGTTCCTCCGCAATTGGTGTTGGGGCATCCTATTGCGGGTTCTGAAAAAAGTGGTGTTACTGCTGCTAACCCTAATTTATATGAGCACCATCGCGTTATTTTGACTCCACTCGAAACTACTAACCATACGCATGTAGAGCTAATCACTTATATGTGGCAGGCGGTGGGTGCAGAAGTATTATTTATGTCGGTGGAGGAGCACGATGAGGTTCTCGGAGCTACCAGCCATTTGCCACATGTCATTGCATACTCACTCGTGGATACCCTTGCCAGGGATATTAATAACCCTAATATTTTTCGTTACGCAGCTGGCGGTTTTCGCGATTTCACCCGCATTGCGTCCAGTGATCCAGTGATGTGGCATGACATCATGCGTGCGAACAAGTCAGCGATCTTGAAGTCGATGGATTTATTTATTGATAACCTCGCCCGTCTGCGCACAGGAATTGAACAAGGAGATAGCAATTATTTGTTGGATGTATTTAGTCGTGCAAAGGAAGCCCGTGATGAGTTCACGCTAATGCTTGCCAAACGGCAGGCGCCTCCCAAAGAGGACTGATTGTTAATATTTATCTGTCCAAACTTTTCGGAATAACCTTAGAAAGATTTAGTCATTAAACCTTGCGTCGCAGATCTATATAATTGCTGCTGTTTTTTAAACACCTTGTGTAAATCCGACGCCGTTTTCAAATTGGTATTTATTGAATGTCAAACTACAACTTGACTCACCTCAAGCAACTTGAAGCTGAAAGTATTCATATCATCCGTGAAGTAGCGGCTGAATTTGATAATCCCGTAATGCTGTATTCAATCGGTAAAGATTCCGCGGTGATGATGCATCTCACCATGAAAGCTTTTTTTCCTGGTAAGCCACCATTTCCGTTAATGCATGTGGATACCACTTGGAAATTTCGTGAAATGATTGCATTTCGCGACCAGCGTGTGAAAGATCTGGGCTGGGATCTGATTGTGCATATCAATCAGGAAGGTGTTGATATGGGGGTTGGTCCATTCACCCACGGTAGCGCCAAGCATACCGACATCATGAAAACCCAATCCTTGAAGCAAGCGCTAAACAAATATGGTTTTGATGCTGCCTTCGGTGGTGCGCGTCGCGATGAAGAAAAATCCCGTGCTAAAGAACGTGTTTATTCATTCCGTGACAAGAATCATCGTTGGGATCCGAAAAACCAACGTCCTGAGTTGTGGAATATCTATAACGGCAAAGTTGATAAGGGCGAAAGCATTCGTGTATTCCCCTTGTCCAACTGGACTGAGTTGGATATTTGGCAATACATCCATTTGGAAAATATTCCGATTGTTCCTTTGTATTTTGCTGCCAAACGCCCGGTGGTAGAGCGCGATGGTGTGATGATTATGGTTGATGATGACCGTATGCCCATCGGCCCTGACGACAAAGTGGAAGAAAAAATGGTGCGTTTCCGTACACTCGGTTGTTATCCATTGACCGGTGCGGTTGAATCCGAAGCGACGACTCTGCCCGAAATCATTCAGGAAATGCTGCTGACTACTACATCAGAGCGGCAGGGCAGGGTCATTGACCACGATAGTTCCGGCTCTATGGAAAAGAAAAAACAGGAAGGTTATTTCTAATTTTTCTTTGTGCCTGTTTTTTACGTCTTGCGAATGTAAATAGAGAATTTTATGAGTCATCAGTCAGAATTAATTGCACAAGATATTAATGCTTATCTTGCACAGCATGAACAAAAAGAGCTGCTGCGATTTTTAACTTGCGGTAGCGTGGATGATGGTAAGAGCACCCTGATTGGCCGCTTGCTCCACGATTCCAAAATGATTTATGAAGATCAATTGGAAGCAATCAAGTCCGACAGTGTAAAGCATGGCACTACCGGTGAGAAAATAGACCTTGCGCTTCTGGTTGATGGCTTGCAGGCAGAGCGTGAGCAAGGCATTACTATTGATGTTGCCTATCGTTATTTTTCTACCGCAAAGCGTAAATTTATTATCGCTGATACACCTGGCCATGAGCAGTACACGCGCAATATGGCGACCGGTGCGTCTACTTGTGACCTTGCAATTATTTTGATCGACGCTCGCTATGGCGTGGTCACACAAACCCGTCGTCACAGTTACATTGCATCATTATTAGGTATTAAACATATTGTTGTTGCCGTTAATAAAATGGATTTGTTGGGTTTCGATCAAACGGCCTTTGAAAAAATCAAAAAAGATTATCTGGAATTTTCCAGCAAGCTGGCGATGAAAGACGTTATGTTTGTGCCCATCTCAGCATTGGATGGCGATAATGTGGTTAATCGCTCGGACCGTTCGCCTTGGTATCAGGGGCAAACGTTAATGGAAATTTTTGAAAGTGTTCCAATTGCGGATGATAAAAACTTTACTGATTTCCGTTTTCCTGTTCAGTATGTAAATCGACCTAACCTGGATTTCCGCGGCTTCTGTGGCAATGTTGCTTCAGGAGTTGTAAAAGTTGGTGATCAAGTGCGTGCGTTGCCATCCGGTAAAACAAGCCATGTTAAATCCATCGTGACTTATGATGGAAATCTTGATGAGGCCTTTACCGGGCAAGCAGTAACCTTGACATTGACTGACGAAGTTGATGTGAGCCGTGGTGATGTTCTGGTTTTAGCAAAAGATAACGTACCTCAATCCAATCATTTGCATGCTCATTTAGTATGGATGACAGAAAAGCCATTAACTTCCGGAACTGAATATTGGTTTAAATTCGCTAGTAAGCTGGTGACGGGTGAAGTTGAGGCCATTAATTGTCGAATTGATGTAAATACGCAGGAGCAAACAAGCGTCAACCAATTGCAGCTAAATGACATTGCAATTGTTGATTTGTTGTTAACCCAGCCAGTTGTTGCTGATGCCTACAAACAAAATCGTGCAACCGGTGCTTTTATAGTGATTGATCGTTTAACGAATCTGACTGTAGGAGCGGGCATGGTCATTAATCAATTGGAATCAAAAACAGCTGTGCAAACGAATTACAGTGAGTTTGAATTAGAATTAAATGCACTGATTCGCAAACATTTCCCGCATTGGGGTGCTGCAGATCTTCACCGTTTATTGAAGTAATTCCCTCTATTTTTTCCGCAAATAAAAAACCCGGCTTGTCCGGGTTTTTTTTCACATTTTTCTTGTAAAAACAGTAGTCAATATCGCACAGCACGAGTGGCGAATCTCTGCTGTTTGGCCGTTTTCTTTCTGCATATCTTATGCCCCGCGCCCTACGGTAAATCTTTAGGCGCATAACAGTTGTTCAATATGATTATTCTTAATACATGGAGTTCTTTATGAAAAGTTTTTTATCCGCTATTTCGTTTGTGGTTCTAATGGTTTGTGGTGTCTCAACTGTGTGGGCAGCTGAAGCTGCGCCAGCAGAAAAAACCCCTAAAGTAGAAACCAAAACTACTGCCAAAGCTGAATCTACAGCCCCCAAAAATGTAGTTAACATCAATACTGCAGATGTGCAGGAGTTAACCAGACTTAAAGGGATCGGTGAGAAAAAAGCGGAAGCTATTATTGCCTGGCGTAAAGAAAACGGTAATTTTAAAACCGTTGAGGACTTACTGGAGGTTAAAGGAATTGGTGAGGCGACGCTGGAAAGCAATCGTGAGAATATAAGTATCTAGAGTGTATACCTGCACCTCACGGTGTTATTGAATGAATTTTATGGTGTTTTTTGCTTTAATAGAGGCCCGGATTTAACTGTCCGGGCTTTTTTCTTTTCAAGAGGTTAAGAAATGTCCGAACTGGGGCCAAGAATTGTTGTTGCAATGGATTTTGATAATGCGGATCAATGTCTTGCGATGGCAAAGCGACTATCGCCGAAGGATTGCCGTTTGAAAGTTGGAAAAGAGTTATTCACCGCATGCGGTCCAAAAATTGTTGACCAACTTATGAGCTTGGGTTTCTCGGTATTTTTGGACTTAAAGTTTCACGATATTCCAAATACGACAAGTAAAGCTGTAAAAGCTGCCGCAGATCTGGGCGTGTGGATGGTAAATGTGCACGCCTCGGGTGGCGAGCGAATGATGCAAGCTGCACGGAATATACTCGAACAGGGCGCAGGTCCCAGACCGTTGTTGATAGCGGTCACAGTGTTAACCAGTATGGAAGCCTCTGACTTGCATGCTATTGGTATTGATCACAATCCGGAAGAACAAGTACTGAAGTTGGCACGATTAACGCATATGTGTGGCCTCGATGGGATAGTTTGCTCAGCGCAAGAGGCGAAGTTAATGCGCACCGAATTTGGTAAAGATTTTTGTCTGGTAACTCCGGGTATACGGTTAGAGTCGTCTCCTGCTGATGATCAGCGTCGCACACTCACACCAGCCGCTGCGATCGCTGCGGGAAGTAGTTATCTGGTTATTGGTAGGCCAATTACTCAAGCGGTAGACCCTATTGCGACCTGTCACTCCATTATTCAGTCACTTGCGTGAGTATAGGGCGGAGTTTTTTTGATGAGTAATAACCAAATCAGGGTCGTCACTATCGACGGTCCAAGTGGTTCAGGAAAGGGCACGTTGAGCCAAATGCTGGCGCGTCACCTGGGATATCACTTACTGGACAGCGGCGCTCTATATCGTTTGGTAGCGTTGGCTTCCGTTAAGCGCCATGTTGATTTTGCCCGGGAAGAATTTGTGGTTCCTATCGCGCAGAATTTGAATGTCGAGTTTTCAGTCGAAGGAAACTCAATGCAAATTCTGTTGGATGGTGAAGATGTAACTAATGCAATTCGGCAAGAAGCAATTGGTATGGGGGCATCTCAAGTTGCTGCACATCCCGGTGTTAGGGCTGCTTTATTGGAGCGTCAGCGCGCCTTTGCCAGGTTGCCGGGGTTAATCGCCGACGGCAGGGATATGGGGACAGCTGTTTTCCCTGAATCAGTCACTAAAATATTTTTAACTGCAAGTGCAGAAGCGCGAGCGGAGCGCCGCTTCAATCAGTTGAAAGCGAAAGGCGAAATTGTGGAGATGGAAAATCTTGTTGCCGATATTCGTGAGCGAGACGAGCGTGACTCAAAACGTGCGGTATCTCCATTAGTACCTGCGGCAGATGCCACAATTATCGATAGCACCGATATGAGTATTGAAGAGGTTTTTGCTAGCATGCTGGCGCTAATCAAGCAGAATTCATGATCATTCCGTACCATGTCAA
Organism: Cellvibrio sp. 79; assembly: GCA_003056245.1. Lineage (GTDB taxonomy): Bacteria > Pseudomonadota > Gammaproteobacteria > Pseudomonadales > Cellvibrionaceae > Cellvibrio. The sequence continues at coordinate 870,304 of MVDH01000001.1, forward strand.
CAAACGGTAAGAATGTCTCTTTAGCTTGCTCAGTAATTTGCGGTGGTTTAAGTCACTTATAATTAAATGACGCCAACGGAGTTAGATGGCGCCCGCGGCTTGGAAATAGTTATTTTTCAGATGGGATTCATATATGACCTTAACTTGTTTTAAAGCCTACGATATTCGCGGAAAGCTGGGTGAAGAACTCAATGAAGATATCGTGTATCGAATTGGTCGCGCCTATGCGCAATACATAAAACCTCGAAGTGTTGTTGTTGGAGGCGATGTTCGGCTTACGAGTAAAGCCTTGAAAACAGCATTGAGTAATGGATTGCGTGATGAGGGTGTAGATGTAATTGATATAGGGATGTCTGGAACTGAAGAAATTTATTTTGCTACCAGCTATCTCAAAACTGACGGCGGTATTGAAATTACGGCAAGCCATAATCCGATTGATTACAACGGAATGAAGCTTGTTCGCGCGGGGTCGAGACCAATTAGTGGTGATACTGGCCTCAATGAAATAAAGCGTCTGGCTGAAGAGAATCAGTTTAAAGTTGCTGATTTTTCTGCGCGCGGCGAACTAATAGAAGAGAATATTCTGGATGCTTATGTGCAGCATCTTTTGTCATATGTCGATGTGTCCGCACTAAAACCATTAAAGCTGGTTGTTAACGCTGGCAATGGTGCTGCCGGTCATGTGATTGATGCGATAGAAAAATATTTACCGTTTACATTTATAAAAATTAACCATGAACCCGATGGCACTTTTCCTAACGGTATTCCCAATCCTTTGTTGTTTGAAAATCGTGCATCCACTTCAGAGGTTGTGCGCCAGCATAATGCGGACATGGGAATTGCATGGGACGGTGATTTTGATCGCTGCTTCCTGTTTGATGAGCAGGGTGAGTTTACCGAGGGGTATTATATTGTGGGATTGCTGGCAGAGGCTTTCCTGTTAAAGAACCCCGGAGCAAAAATTATCCATGATCCACGTTTAACCTGGAATACGCTCGATATTGCTGCTGCTAATGGCGGTGAGGCAATTCAATCTAAAACCGGCCATGCATTTATTAAAGAGCGGATGCGTTCTGAAGATGCGGTGTATGGTGGTGAGATGAGTGCACATCATTATTTCCGTGATTTTTTCTATTGTGATAGTGGCATGATTCCATGGTTATTAGTTTGTGAGCTTTTGTGTCGCAAACAGCAAACATTATCCTCCATGCTGGCTGATAGGATAGCCAGGTTTCCATCTCCTGGCGAAATTAATAGTCATGTTGCTGACGCAAAGCTGGCTATTGAAAAAGTACTTGCTCATTATGAGCCGGATGCAAAGTTTGTTGATAAAACAGACGGCATAAGTTTGGAATTTGATGATTGGAGGTTCAATCTTCGTATGTCCAATACAGAACCTGTTGTGCGCTTGAATGTTGAGAGCAGGGGCAGCAAGCAATTGGTTGAACAAAAAACAACAGAAGTCCTTCATTTACTTAATAGCTAACTAACAAATACTTAATTAGGACGAAGATTATGCAAGTTAAAAAAGCGGTGATTCCGGTAGCAGGTTTAGGTACGCGTATGCTTCCTGCAACTAAAGCTATTCCAAAAGAAATGCTTCCGGTTGTTGATAAACCGTTAATTCAATATGTAATAGAAGAAGCTGCTGCTGCAGGTATCAAAGAGATAGTGTTGGTGACTCACGCCAGTAAAAATGCTATCGAAAATCATTTTGATACCAGCTTTGAATTGGAAGCGCAGCTTGAGGCGCGTTTAAAGCGCTCATTGCTGGCTGAAGTTCGTTCTATTACGCCGCCAGGCCTGACGGTTATTTCTGTGCGTCAAGCAGAGGCAAAAGGTTTGGGGCATGCAATTTTGTGTGCAAAACCGGTAATGGGTGACGAACCCTTTGCTGTACTTTTGCCGGATGTATTAGTGGACAATGCTGAATCCAATCTCAGACAGGATAATCTTGCAGGTATGACAAGGCGCTTTCAGGAAACAGGCAACAGCCAAATTCTGGTAGAACAAGTTCCTCATGATCAAGTGGATAAATATGGCGTTGTTGATTGTTCAGGTGTGGAGATCCCATCTGGAAAAACAGCGACTATTAAAGCGATGGTGGAAAAACCTCCAGTTGATGAAGCCCCGTCGAACATGGCAATTGTAGGGCGCTATGTTCTTTCAAAAACAGTGTGGGATTTGCTTGCGAAAACACAGCCTGGTGCTGGTGGCGAGATTCAGTTAACAGACGCGCTGGATGCTTTGTTAGGGATTGAAACTGTTGAGGCTTATCAATTGGTAGGGCGTAGCCACGATTGTGGTACCAAGCTTGGTTATTTAATGGCAAATGTTATTTATGGCGAGCGTCATAACGACGTTGGTAATAATTTTAAATCATTTTTGCAAAAACGTTATTCGTCTTAATTGATGCTGGCCAGATTCTTGACGTGCTGGTGTCCCTGTGGATAAGGAGTGCTAATTGATTATTCCCGTAATACTTGCTGGTGGCTCAGGAACTCGTCTGTGGCCTATGTCTCGCCAACATTACCCCAAACAATTGTTGAAATTGTTTGGGGATAAAACGATGTTGCAACAAACTTTATTGCGACTTGAAGGTGTTGCCAATCTTGCTCCTCCAATTGTGGTTTGCAATGAAGAGCACAGGTTTATGGTGGCGGAGCAGTTGCATGAAATTGGTCAGCCGAAAGCATCGATTATCCTTGAGCCTGTTGCACGTAATACGGCTCCTGCATTGGCGCTGGCTGCGATACATGCAAAATCATTGGCAGAAAATCCAATTTTATTGGTTTTATCTGCTGATCACATGATCAAGGATGTTAAAGCATTCCATGCTGCACTTGCTGATGCGATTACTGCCGCAGAAGCTGGGCATCTTGCTACTTTTGGTGTTAACCCTACTCGCCCGGAAACGGGTTATGGTTATATTAAAACCAGAAGGGATCAGGCTGGCGAATCTATTTTTTATCCGGTAACCCAGTTTGTCGAAAAGCCTAATCTTGAAACGGCGGAAAGGTATCTTGCGGAAGGATGTTATTACTGGAATAGCGGCATGTTTGTTTTCCAGACTGAGGTTTTCTTAAGGGAGCTTCAGGAACAAAGCGCAGAGGTTGTTATCGCCGCTGAGCAAGCTAAAGTTTGGGCGGTTCAGGATCTGGATTTTATTCGTATTGATCGTGAATCATTTTCCCAGGCACCCAATATTTCCATCGATTATGCATTGATGGAAAAGAGCGCTAATGTCGTATGTGTTCCATTTAGTGCTGGTTGGAGTGACGTTGGCGATTGGAAATCTTTTTGGGATCTCTCGGATAAAGATGCTTCCGGCAATAGTCGGATAGGCGATTGTATTGATATCGGTTCAACAAATACTCTGGTTTTTTCCCAGGATAAGTTGGTTGCAACATTGGGTGTTAATAATTTAATGATTGTTAATACTCCTGATGCTGTTTTGGTGGCTGATCAATCGCAGGCCCAGCAAGTTAAATCAATCATCACCCAGATTGAGAAGCAAAAGCGCTCCGAGCATTTACAGCATCGTGAAATATATCGTCCTTGGGGTTGTTATGATGCTATTGATACGGGGGATCGTTACCAGGTTAACCGGATCAGGGTTAAGCCTGGAGGTAGTTTGTCTTTACAGGTCCATCATCACCGTGCTGAGCATTGGATAGTAGTGAAGGGGACTGCATTGGTGCAGAAGGGCGAAGAGTCTGTACTGCTTTCTGAAAACGAATCTACGTATATTCCTGTTGGCACCAAGCATCGCTTGAGTAATCCGGGTAAAATACCGCTTGAAATAATTGAAGTGCAATCAGGTCCCTATCTGAAAGAGGATGATGTTATCCGTTATGAGGATAGCTACGGGCGCTCTTAAAAGGTTTTATTTTATTTTGCTAGGGAGCAATTGATGAAAGTAACAGTATTTGGTACTGGATATGTTGGATTGGTGACCGGTGCTTGCTTGGCTGATGTCGGCCATGAAGTGCTGTGTGTTGATATCGATCAGCGAAAGGTGGATAACCTTAAGCTTGGCATTATTCCGATTTATGAGCCAGGTTTGGAGCCAATAGTTAAGCAAGCTGTTCAGAATGGACTGCTTAACTTTACTACCGATATGGATAAGGCTGTGCAGCATGGCGAATTGCAATTTATTGCAGTGGGAACGCCTTCAGGTGAAGATGGTTCTGCTGACTTGCAGTATGTTGTTGCGGTTGCGAGAACGATTGGCCAGCGCATTGACGACTATCGAGTAGTTATTAACAAGTCTACTGTACCAGTAGGTACGGCTGAAATTGTTGAGCATGCATTGGCTGGCGAACTGCAAAAACGCGGTGTGCAAATTGATTTTGATGTGGTATCCAACCCTGAGTTTTTGAAGGAAGGTGCTGCTATTACTGACTTTATGAAGCCGGATCGCATTGTTGTTGGAAGCAAGAGTTCAAGAGCTGAAGGGTTGATGCGCGAGTTGTATGCCCCCTTTAATAGAAATCATGATCGCATGATTTTTATGGATATCCGCTCCGCTGAATTAACCAAGTATGCTGCCAACGCCATGTTGGCAACCAAGATCAGTTTTATCAATGAGATGGCCAATCTGGCGGAGCGCTTGGGTGCTGACATTGAGAAGGTTCGCAATGGTATAGGTGCTGATCCGCGTATTGGATACCACTTCATATATCCCGGTTGTGGATACGGTGGCTCCTGTTTTCCAAAAGATGTCAAAGCATTGATTAATATCGCCAAAGATGTTGGGTACACGGCGGGATTGATGGAGGCTGTAGATGAAGTCAATAACGCACAAAAGAGCAAGCTTTTTGAATATGTAAATGGCCATTTTGGTGGCGATCTTCGTGGAAAAGTATTTGCTTTGTGGGGACTTTCTTTTAAGCCTAATACTGATGATATGCGTGAAGCTCCAAGTCGTACTTTAATGGAAGCTCTGTGGGCTCAAGGTGCAAAAGTCCAGGCGTATGATCCGGTTGCTATGGATGAAACCCAGCATATCTATGGTCTTCGGGATGACTTGAAACTTGTTGGTACCAAAGAGGCTGCGCTCGAGCGTGCAGATGCATTAATTATCTGTACAGAGTGGAAAAACTTCAGGGCGCCAAACTTTGAGTTGGTTAAGACTGCGCTGAAGGATCCGGTGATTTTTGATGGTCGCAATCTTTATGAGCCGGAGAGAATGGCTGGTTTAGGTATCCAATATTATGCTGTTGGTCGTGGTTTGAGTATTGTAAAACGCTAGGTCATTTAGAGCTGGCTTTGCCCAAGGTAAAGCCAGCTTGCTATTCCGCTACTGTTTTCCCTTGTTTATTGCTAAGCCATTGAAAAATATGGCCCATTCTGTTAGCATCCCGCACCTGCTGATTTTCCTATCCTCCATGACAAATCTCATTGGGCTTGACTGTTGGCAGTAGTGAAAGCTGTTTAACCCAGTCTGAGGGAGCTTTTACTTTATATCAACTGACCCGTGTGACAGACCGCGCGGACAGGTAGGTCGCTGTTTTGGCGGTTCTACCTTTAATTTATAGGTAATACCATGAGTATGAACGAAAGTTTTGCTGAGTTATTTGAAGAAAGTTTGAAAACCGTTGATATGGTGCCAGGCACTATTGTTACCGGTGTAGTAATTGATATCGATAAAGATTGGGTTACTGTGCACGCAGGCTTGAAGTCTGAAGGTGTTATCCCTGCAGAACAATTCCGTAACGAACTGGGTGAATTGAATCTCCAGATCGGCGACGAAGTACAGGTTGCATTGGAGAGCGTGGAAGATGGTTTCGGTGAGACCAAATTGTCTCGCGAAAAAGCCAAGCGCGCTGAAGCCTGGAAAATTCTCGAAGCAGCTCATGTTGCTGAAGAAGTTATCAAAGGTGTTATCAATGGCAAGGTTAAGGGTGGTTTCACCGTTGATGTTGCTGGTATCCGTGCATTCCTTCCGGGTTCATTGGTAGATGTTCGCCCTGTGCGCGAAACTACCCACCTTGAAGGTAAAGAGCTGGAATTCAAAGTAATCAAGCTGGATCAAAAGCGTAACAACGTGGTTGTTTCCCGTCGTGCAGTGTTGGAGCAAGCTAACTCTGTTGAGCGCGATGAACTGCTGGCTACCTTACAAGAAGGTCAAGCTGTTAAAGGTATCGTTAAGAACCTTACCGACTACGGTGCGTTCGTTGACCTGGGCGGCGTAGATGGTCTGTTGCACATCACTGATATGGCTTGGAAGCGTATCAAGCATCCAGGCGAGATCGTAAACGTTGGTGACGAAATCGACGTTAAAGTATTGAAGTTTGACCGTGAGCGTAACCGTGTATCCCTGGGTCTGAAACAACTCGGCGAAGATCCATGGATCGCTATCACCAAGCGTTATCCGGAAGGCGCTCGTGTGAAGGCTAAAGTGACCAACCTGACTGACTACGGTTGCTTCGCTGAGCTGGAAGAGGGCGTTGAAGGTCTGATCCACGTCTCTGAAATGGATTGGACTAACAAGAATATCCATCCTTCAAAAGTTGTTCAATTGGGCGACGAAATTGAAGTTATGGTTCTGGATATCGATGAAGAGCGTCGTCGTATCTCCCTCGGCCTGAAACAATGCCAGGAAAATCCATGGGATGCGTTTGCTCGCACCTGTGCGAAAGGTGACAAGATCAGCGGTAAGATCAAGTCAATCACCGACTTTGGTATCTTCATTGGTCTGGATGGCGGTATTGATGGTCTGGTTCACTTGTCAGACATCAGCTGGCATGAAGCAGGCGAAGAAGCTGTTCGCAAATACAAGAAAGGCGACGAGCTGGAAACTGTGGTATTGGCCATTGATCCAGAGCGTGAGCGCATCTCCTTGGGTATCAAACAACTGGAAGCCGATCCATTCTCTGAGTACGTTTCAGTGAACGATAAAGGTGCTGTTGTTAAAGGTATCGTTAAAGAAGTTGAAGCTAAAGCTGCTGTAATCACTCTGGCTGACGATGTTGAAGCGGTATTGAAAGCATCAGAACTGAGTCGTGAGAAAGTAGAAGATGCGCGCAACTTGTTGAAAGTTGGCGATGAAGTTGAAGCCAAGATTATTGCTGTAGATCGCAAAAATCGTAGCATCAACCTGTCAGTAAAATCTAAAGACGTTGAAGATGAGAAGGCTGCAATGAAAGAGCTTTCCAGCAAGCAGTCAGATCAAGCTGCTCCTACAACTTTGGGTGACCTGATCAAAGCGCAAATGCAAAGCAAAGAGTAATCTTTGAATGATGGTGGTCAGCAAATGCTGGCCACCGTTGTTTTAAAGCATGCTATATATAGTTAACTTGATTTATAGCTATTTCATATATTTTTCTGAAAAGTTGTGTTTTGTAATCCGTCACTAAAATAGAGAAACAGGTTATGACCAAATCAGAATTGATTGAATACATTACTGAAAAGCAAAATCAATTAACTATTAAAGATGTTGAAATGTCGGTAAAGCTTCTATTGGACTACATGTCTGATATTTTGGCGTCGGGCGAACGCATTGAAATTCGCGGGTTTGGCAGTTTTTCTCTTCATTATCGTGCGCCGCGTACCGGGCGAAATCCCAAAACGGGTGAGGCAGTAATACTTGAGGGAAAATACGTACCTCACTTTAAGCCTGGAAAAGAAATGCGCGATAGGGTAAATGAGAGCATCAATAAGTAATCGCCAGATACTGTTTTATTGGTAATGTTTGGTTGGCCAATCGGCGATTGTGGTTTGGTCGTTGGTTTTTTCAGATACATATTTACTTCACTCCATCTTGCTCTTCTGTTTTTGCAGTGCAAAATCAATTTATTGCATGCAGCAGAGATCCTTCTAAACTTTTTATCCGCTGATAAATAATTGAATGCAGATTAGGCGAAAATGCCTCTTCGTAATGACCGTCCATCGATGGTGCGTTCATAGTTCTAAATTCCCCTTCTAATCATGTTTTTGGTGTGCGTATTTATTATTGCGCTTGTATCAGCTTTTGTTTTTTCCTCTTGCTTAGGTGATATGACTAATCCGCCTTTCTATTTCGTTTGTTTCTGCTGCCAGGCAACTGGTGAAATTAGGCCGAATATAAATTTTTAATTAAATGGCACGAAAGTTGAAAAGCCTTGAGAGTAAAGCTACTTCGAGTGATTGTTTTAAGAATGGCGGTGCGATTTTTGGTTAAAGAATTGATAGAGCGGCCATTTTGTCAGGCTAGTTATTGATAAGTGATCAGTGAAGCCGCTAATTGGCTGTCAGTTGTGGTGCGGTAAGAAATTTTCTGCACTGAATTAATGCCAAATAAAAATATAAACCAGGAATGCAATCAAAGAGGTTTGCCCCTATAGCGTGCATGTGGGTGATTGACATCATAGAGGTTGATGCCCGGAGGTTTTGAGATGGTGCGTTTTTTGGGGCAAGTAGTTGCCTCAGTAAGATTGTGGATATTATTAGCTGCAATTTTTTGCAGTTTATTACTGGTAATGACTGCAGTTTTTTTGCAAATAAATAGTTATTGGTTGGCAATACCGCTGGTGACGGTAGTGGTTCTGGTGTTGGGTATAGTGGGAGGGGTGAGCAGAGATATTGAAGGGGTAAAAACTTATTTGTCTGCTGTAGATAAAGGTGTGGTGGTCGATTGGAATAATTTGGTGACCGGTCCGTTGTATGAGTTGCACAGCACGTTTATTGAAGTATTTAAAGCCCGGCAAAGACGCAATGCCGCATATAAAGATGCTGTTAAGGAAATGGGGCACTCCTCATTTGAATTGGCAGCCAATGCAAAAGAAGTTTCCAAAAGCGCGGCTTATCAATCGAATGCTACGCGATCCAGTGCTGCCGCGATCACGGAAATAAGTCACAGCATTGATAACATTAGTAGCCGTATTGTAGCGGCACGAAATGCAGCAACAAAATCATGTGAGTCAGGTAAGCAAGGAGGAAAAGCACTGAATGACGCAAGTAAGGAAGTAAATGCAGTTGCCAGCCTTGCCCGGGAAACTGAAGTGCGCGTTAGCCAGTTGGAAAATTTAATGAGCAATGTCACTGCTATGTCGCATGTGATTAGCGATATTGCAGCGCAAACCAATTTGCTTGCGTTGAACGCTGCTATTGAAGCGGCGCGTGCTGGTGAGTATGGTCGTGGTTTTGCTGTAGTGGCTGATGAAGTGCGTGCACTTTCGGCGCGTAGCCAGGGGTCTGCCAGCGAAATTGCAACTAACATTGCGCGTGTGCAAGAAAGTATGCAGCAAGTGTTGTTAAGTATGACCAGGGTGGTGGAGAAAACGGAAAAATCCATGCAGGGCGTTGGTATTGCCGATGAATCATTAACAGCGATTTTAACAACAACGGACGATGTTTTTGCATTAATCGATGAAATTGCCGTAGCAGCAGGACAGCAAAGTATTGCGGCGCGGGAAATTTCAAAGCATATAGAAACAGTTGCAGACCTGGCGAATCAAAATAGTTTCCGCGCCGGTCAAGCGGCAGAAATTGCCGAGCACTTGCACAGATTGACCCACAGCACGGAGTAACACTATGGAAACTCCAGTTTCTCTAATGATAATTTTGTTGGCCTTTCCCATTAGTTTTTTGCTCTTCCTGATGCTGTCCTTGCGCCGCAAAAAATATCAGGCGAACCAGTTGTTTATTTGCGGAATTGAATACATCAAATTGTTACGTAGTCTCTTAAGTTGTGTGCAACAACATCGCGGATTAACGACTGGTTTTATCAACGGTAACCTTTCTGCTCGACCTGATATAGAGGCACTGGATGCGCGCATCAAACACCTTATGGCTAATCTTGAAGCTACTGGTGACTGGATGGCCGGAAATGTTAAATGGTCGAGCCTGGTGGATCATTGGACTCGTTTAGGAATGGGATATTTACAGGGAGATGCTGATAGGAATTTCAAGCAACATAATATTCTTATCGCCAATCTATTGTATTTAATTGATGATGTTGCTGATGCTCACCATCTCTCCAAACTTGCGGGCGATACAATGGATACCGATTGGCGTTATCTGTTGTCTATTGCTGAATATATTGGTCAAGCGCGGGCATTGGGAACCGGTGTTGCCGCCAAGGGTGAATGCTCAAGTGTGTTACGCATCCAATTGAATCATTTGCGTAATAAAATTGCTTCCAGTGTGGATGCATCCTGGCCGGAAAAATCGCGCATTGAAATTCATTATTTATTGCGCTGTATTGAATCGCAATTGGTGGTGGATAAACCCAGTATTGATGCGAGCGAATATTTCAAATTGGCGACTCGTTGTATTGAGCATGTGCTGGAACAATTTGATCGCCAGATTGAGCGGTTGCAATATTATCGGAATTAATTAGCAGGATTATTTTCTTTCGCGTTAGCTGCTTTTTGTTCTGCGCGTTTTTTCTTGCGCTTTTCCCAGTTATGGTTCACATGCCAGCGCCAGTAGGCTTGCATCGAAAAATATCCCAATGTGCCGAGCAACAGGCCGGTGATAATTGAGCCTGCTGCCAGCGGTTTCCATAAGTGGCCAAATTCATTAGCCAACCAGTCCCAGCTTAATTGTGGTTCGGTCAGTGTGATCGGATCCAATTGCAATACCAGTCTTCCCATTTGATAAGTAATAAAAAAGAAAAATGGCATAGTGAAAGGATTGGTAATCCAGGTCAGCGCAACCGCTAAAGGAAGATTGCAGCGGAAAAAGAGGGCGGCAGCGGCTGCTACGGGCATCTGGCCAGGAATTGGCAGCACAGCGACCAACAATCCCCAAAACATGGCAACGGAAACAGAATGGCGGTTTAAATGGAATAAGTTGGGATCATGGAGTAAATCGCCCAGAAAGTGGAATGCTGGGTTGCTTTTAATTGCAGCTGGAGTCGGGATAAATCGCTTAAGTAAGTTACGCGCCATGCCAAAAAACCAAGTCACTACCTAAAAAAGAGGGGCATTATGCCCGTAAAATTCGGCCAAGGCCATGTTATTGCTACCTTGGTCAGTCTTGTTAGCCATCGCAGGATGCCATAAGCTGCACGACAATCTGATGACAAGGGGTTATCAGTTTCCGTTGGTTAAAGGACTAGCCTTATGCCCATCTATTTGCTTCTCTTTTCCATTTCTGTCATTGCCATCGGCTTTCTGCCACATCTCCCTTCGCTGCAGTGGTTGTGGGGACTCCCTTTCCTTGTTTTGTTGAGCATTCGATTTACGCGTCAATATTGGGTGATTGCAGTGTTATCGGGATTGGGGTTGGGTATTTACTCCGGTCACCAATTAACTGCTATGCAATTGGATGAATCACTTGTAGGAAAAAACCTGCGCATCATCGGCGTTATTTCTAATTTGCCGGATACCAACGGCAAGCGCTTGCGATTTAATGTAAAAGTGCATGAAGTATTAAATCGCGAGGGTACTTCACTCGATTTAAAAGAATTTCCCGCCAAGCTTCAATTGGGTTGGTATTCCTCCTACAACAAGACAGCAACGACACCTTTACCGGAATTAATAGTGGGACAAGCCTGGCAATTGGAAGTTCGTTTGAAACGCCCGCGTGGTTTTGCTAATCCTGCCGGTTTTGATTATCAGGCCTGGTTGTTGCGGCAGGGCATTGGCGCGACAGGTTATGTTGTTAATTCAGAAAACAATTTATTGCTTGATGATTACCCGATAGCTCCCGGTTGGCATGAGTGGATTGATCGCCAGCGACAATTATTACAGCAATGGATTTTATTGCGTAGTGATTCTACCGAGCGCGGAATTTTAATTGCATTGCTCATCGGTGATTCCACTTATGTGGAAAAAGAACAATGGAATCGCATGCAACAAACCGGAACCAGCCATCTGATCGCCATATCCGGATTGCACATTGGTTTTCTCGCACTATTTGGATTTTATCTCGGGCTGGGCATTGGAAAATGTATCCAGTTGTTTTGGCATGCTTGCCCTGCCTTGGTGATAGCCTGGTTGATGGCGATCTTTTGCGCAAGTTTCTATTCAGCTCTCGCCGGTTTTAATATTCCCACCGTGCGTACATTAATTATGCTGGCAGTATTTTATGTGGTTTGTTTGTGGCGACGAAGCGTGCGCATTGGCGATATTTTTTGTTGTGCATTGGCATTAGTCGTCATTATTGATCCGCTCGCCGCTTACGATATGGGGTTCTGGTTATCGTTTGGTGCTGTTGCTTTATTATTATTTTATTTTTCGGGACGCTGGGTTACTAAAACAGACGAAGCACATTGGCGTGGTTTTTCGTTGCGCGATATGGCGTCGGGTTTTCTTCGCTCCCAATGGGTAATGTTTATCGGTTTATTAATTCCGCTAAGTATATTAGTTAGTAGTGTTTCTTTGGTTGCGCCTATCGCCAATGCAATTGCAATACCGCTAATTACTTTTTTTGTGGTGCCTTTATTATTAATTAGCGCTGCGTTGGAAAATACATTTTCCTCCATTAGCAATTTTTTATTGAGTGCGGCTGGTGTTGCGATGGAGTGGTTAAAAATAATCTTACAGACCATTCTCGATATTGCGGGCGAGTGGGCCAGCCCAATCATTGCATTTGATTTGCGGATATGCTTTTTGATTAGCCTGAGCTGCCTGGTCTTGTTGCTGCCTAAAGGGCTTTTGCATAGAGCTATTGGTTGGTGTGGTTTAGCGTTAGGTGTTTTTCTCGCGTATTTTGTACCCGCGGTAAATGTCCCCGGGTTAAAAATTACGGTAATGGATGTAGGGCAGGGCACTGCCGTTGTTGTACAAGTAAAAGATAAAACCCTCGTGTATGACACCGGGCCAAAATATACAGATAGTTTTGATGCTGGTGGAGCAATTCTTGCGCCTTATCTATTTTCACACGCAATTTCCGCTATTGATGTATTGGTGGTTAGTCATAATGATATGGATCATGCCGGCGGTTTGAATAGCTTTCTTGATAAAGTTAATGCCCGGGAAATAATGCTTGGTGATTTAGAAAACCTTAATTTTTTTCGGCCTGGTTTTGCTGCAGTAAGAAATTGTCACGACCAGCCATCCTGGAAATGGCACGAGGTTTCATTTGAGTTTTTGCCAGTATCTATATCGCGTAACACCACTGACAATAATAAATCGTGCGTACTACTAGTGAGCTATCGGGATCAAACTATATTGTTCCCTGGGGATATTGAAACCCGTGTTGAGCATCAACTACTGGGTGATAATAAAATACCTGAAAATATAACGTTGCTTCTCGCCGCGCACCATGGCAGTCGCACGTCATCCAGCCCGAGATTTGTCCGCCATACGCAGCCGCAATTTGTTGTTTATTCTGCAGGTTATCGGAGCCAGCATGGTCATCCTCACCCGCAAGTGCGCAAACGCTTTTCTGCAAGCAATAGTCGCGAATTTAATACTGCTGAATCTGGTGCACTCATTTTTGAGTGGTTTGACAGTGCGCCTATGAAAATAAGCGAATACCGTAAAGCTTCTCCAAAATATTGGTTTGATTAAATTCTTTATGTTGATCGGATGTGCTAAATATTTCGTTTGGTATTTGTGCACTAGCATTTCTGCCTCATCGCCTATTAATCAAAAAAAATAGTGCGAGTCCTTTTTCAAGGGCTCGCACTGAATTTTTTCCGCAACGTCTAGGAGTCAGGACTTACAAATTACTCCGGCTTTGGTTCGGAATTTTTCTTGTGATCACCGATTTTCTTTTTCTTCAATTCAAACAACAATAACGAATGATCGGTGACCACAAACTCGTGATCAAAGTGATAAAAATCATGCTTGTTGCGTTGCGGTTGATTGGTGTCAATCAGGCAGCTCCAGCCACTTCCCTGGGGCACACTGGGCAATTTGAAATTCACAGCGTCTGCTTGTGCGTTGAGGATTAATAACAAGGTTGCATCGGAGCCGCGGCGATGGATACCGGTGGGTTGGGCGCGGCCATCCATCATCATGCCAAGGCAGCAAAGATTGGGATCGTGCCAATTGTCTTCTACCATTTCGTTACCTGATGGAGAGATCCAGCTGACGTCCTTTACATCCAGTTCTTCATTGTACTCACCAACAAGAAAACGACCGCGGCGTAACATGGGATAAGCGTGGCGCAATTTGATTAATTTGCGCGTGAAATCCAGCATGGTTTTTCCCTGTTCCTTAATATCCCAGTTGATCCAGCTGAGTTCATTATCCTGGCAGTACACGTTGTTGTTGCCATTTTGGGTGCGCGCAAATTCATCGCCGGACACCAGCATCGGCGTCCCTTGCGACAACAATAATGTCGCCATCATGTTGCGCATTTGGCGTTGGCGCAAACGGGTAATATTTTCGTCGTCCGTTGGGCCTTCCACACCGTAATTGGCGGAGAGATTATTGTCGGTGCCGTCAGAATTATCGTGGCCATTGGCTTCATTGTGTTTTTGATCGTACGTCACCAGATCGTGCAAGGTGAAACCGTCGTGCGCGGTTACAAAATTGACCGAGGCAGAAGGGCGGCGGCCGCGACGATTAAACACATCACCTGATGCCGTAAGGCGGCTTGCAAGTTCCTGGATTTGGCCGGTATCGCCGCGCCAGAAAGAGCGGGTTACGTCGCGGAAGCGATCATTCCATTCCAGCCATCCCGGTGGAAACGCGCCCACCTGATAGCCACCCATCCCGCAATCCCAAGGTTCGGCGATGAGTTTTATCTGGCTGAGCAATGGGTCCTGGCGGCACGCGAGATGAAAACCATGGCGCTCATCGAAACCGGTTTTCGCACGCGCGAGAATGGTCCCCAGATCAAAACGGAAACCATCTACCCCCATATCAGTCGCCCAGTAGCGCAGGGAATCCGTGACCATACGTAGCACGCAGGGATGGCTGAGATCCAGGGTGTTTCCAGTGCCGGAATCGTTGATGTAATAGCGTTTGTTTTCCGGCAAGAGGCGATAGTAAGTCGAATTATCAATCCCCCGTAGCGACAGCGTTGGGCCGAACTCATTGCCTTCGGCAGTATGGTTGTAAACCACATCCAGGATGACTTCCAATCCGGCCTGATGGAAATGCGCGACCATGCCTTTGAACTCATTCAAGTGGCCACTCGCGAGATAGGGCGTATGAGGTGCAAAAAAACCAAGGGAGTTATAGCCCCAATAATTTTTAAGTCCGCGTTCCAGCAAGCTTTGCTCATCGGCAAACGCATGCACCGGTAATAGCTCTACACTGGTGACTCCCAGCGAGCTTATGTGTTGCAACAATTCCGGGTTGCTTAAGCCTGCGAAAGTCCCGCGTAAATGTTCGGGAACAGCTGGATGCAACATGCTGATGCCGCGCACGTGGGTTTCATAAATGATGGTTTTATCAGGCGGAATGCGTTTGAACTGGTGATTACCCCAGGTAAATGCTGAATCGACAACGCGGGATTTAGGGATATAAGCGGCGCTGTCGCGCTCATCAAAACTTAAATCGGCATCGGGCGAACCTATGGTGTAACCAAACAGGCAATCCGACCATTCCAATTGGCCAACCAATTGTTTGGCGTACGGATCGATCAATAATTTATTGGGATTAAACCGGTGCCCTGCATCTGGTTCGTAAGGGCCATAAACCCGGTAACCATATACTTGTCCGGGACGCGCATCGGGTAAATAACCGTGCCAGATCTCATCGCTGTATTCCGGTAGTTCAATGCGTTCCAACTCTTGTTTGCCGCTGGCATCAAAGAGGCAAAGCTCAACTTTGGTGGCATTGGCAGAAAAGAGCGCGAAGTTGACGCCGAGTCCATCCCAGGTGGCGCCTAGAGGGAACGGATTTCCTTCGCGGATACGTGAGTGTGTTTTGATTTGTGGTGGTGATACATGCGTATTCATTATTCCTCTCTCCCGACCTATAGACGAGCCTGTAACGGATGGTTGATCCGATAAAGAGTTGGGCAAAATTTTTATTCGCTGTGAGTCGCTGGTGTTAATGCGGCTTTGGCGTTTTTGTGGCGCGCTTTTTAGGGGCTGCAGCCGGGTCATCAATGACTGCTTTTACCCTTACGCGGGCAGGCGGTGGCGCTATGGTGGGTTCCGCCGCCGCCATAGTGACTTCGTGTTCGGCGGGCCCAAATGGTCCCGCTGCTATTTCAGTCTCTTTTGTAGGAGTGGGTTTTGCTTTGGTGGCTCTGGCTTTCTTGCCATTTGCCGGTGCCGTTAACGGTTCAAGTGGATCTGCGGGGCCGGCTTCCCCTTCGGCCAGTTTGCAGGCCATTTCCCAATGGCGCTCTGCCTGACCCTCGGGTTTTCCTTCCGACTCCCAGATTTGGTGGGCGAATTTCCGTACGACTTGTTCATTCAGTTGCATGATCATCTCCGGTTAAAGTATGTCCAATTGAGGTGTGTCCAATGGAATTGATACACAAAAAAGGTTCACAGGAAAATTGGCCAAAAGGTCACTTACCGCCAGTTCTGCTCCCCCCTGGTGAGTGTGATTGGAAAATACACTGACCAGTCGTTGATGCTGCAAGGCGGAGGGGAGTGCAATTCTGGTGTCCTCCCATTGCGCTGGTGGAACCAGCGGGATATCACTATCTCCCAGCAAATTTGCTGCCAACCGTGGCATGACGGCAACCAGCCAATAGTTCTGATAACGACGTGCAAAGGCGATAACCCGCTCAGCCCGGGTGCCATTTACTTGCAATGGCTCATAGTGGCCGCGACTAAACAGTGCAGGATGGGCCCCGCGAACCGCCAGGGTTTTGCGGATTAGGTATTGTTTGATATAGCCATTGCGCCATTGTTTGACCAAATTGGCGGGGGTGACTTCACTATCCATTGCGGCCAGGCGCGGTGAATAATCCACTGGCCGCCGGTTGTCCGGATCCACCAGGCTAAAATCCCAAAAATCGCATCCCTGATAAAGGTCAGGAACGCCGGGGCAGGTTAAGCGTAGCAGGGTTTGCACCAGGCTATTGATGGCTCCGGCCGGAGCGAGACTCATGGCGGCAGTGTCGATATCAGCCCGCCATGAGCGAGTCTCTTCAGCCAGCAGAAGGTTGGTGAGAAAATCCCGGCACGCCGCTTCGTATGCCTGGTTCGGGCTAATCCAGCGGGTGCGCAATTTAGCTTCGCGCGTTGCCTTCTCCTGCCACCCGAGAACTCGCTCCAGGTAGGCTTTCATTCCTTCTTTATCTTCCGGGTCCAGATCAAAAGGCCAGCTTCCCAACAATGTTTGGTAAAGCGCCAGCTCATCACCTGCTGATGGCGCGGGGCCATCTTCCAATTCAGTGCGCCAGTGTTGGGCATAACTCCGCCACTCGTTCACTTTCCCGGCAAACCATACAGAACGTTCGCTTATGACCGCGAGACGCGCGCGAGTGTCTTCACCGCGCTTGTGATCGTGAGTGGCTGTGGCTAGCAAATTACCGGGGAAACTGTCGGCTCGTTCCGTCATCTGCTGATGAAACTGGGCGATATTGATACTGAAGCGCGCCGGATCAAAACCAACATCATTTCGCGACAACAACACCGCCGAGCGATAGCACGCCGTGTCCTCCACTGCCTTGGCAGCCGTGGGTGAGGTGATTTGTTGGAAATGGGCGAGGGTAACACGGCGCAAGCGACGGGTAGGGCCGGGTGGAAGTTCATGCAAGGCGTGGCCACCGAGCCATGAATCCAGATGGTCCAACAAAGGCCAATCGCTTTCCTGCAATGTGGTTTTGGCTCCTGCAAGTGCTTCAGCGAAAACGGATTGTTCTTGCGCATTGCGTGCACATGCACCGGAGTAAGTGCGATACACGGTGAAGTGGACAATAAGTTCTGACACCGCGCGCCGGATTGCACCCAATGTGAGGTCGCGCGTGGCAATATCGGTCCGCGCAACCAACAACAATTGCTGGGCCAAACTTTCCAGGTCGCCAGCGAGGGACGTGGACAATATCAGTCGCCTTGCTTCGAGAACCTCTTCTTTGAAACTCGCGGTACGATTAGTAAGTTCTTGCCATAAGCCGCGCAATTGCAATGCACCCAATGGATCATGCTGTAGTAACGATACTTGGTTCATAAACTCGTAACCGGTTGTCCCGTCTACGAGCCAATCGCGCGGTAGTTGTTCGTTCTCGGCAAGAATTTTTTCTACGTAGATAACAAATTTATTCGGTGTGGGAGCAATCCGACTGACGCGACGGCGCAACTTGCGACAATATGCACGCGGGTTTGCCAAACCATCCACGTGATCAATGCGCAACCCGCTAATAATTCCCTGTTCAATTAATTCAAAAATTTTTTCATGGATGGCTTCAAATACATAAGCACGTTCAGTGCGCAACGCGCCCAATTCATTCACATCAAAAAAGCGTCGCCAATTAATATCATCTGCTGCGGTGCGCCAACTCGCCAGGCGATAGGGTTGGCGTTCCAGTAATTGATGAAGCCGCTCAACTTCCTTGCTATAACCTGCTGATTGCTCGGTGTTGGTTTCATCGTTTGTTTGTTGGCTGTTTGACTGCGCAGGAACAGTGAAGCAAGCAATAGCATTTTCAATTGCATTGATAATAGGTTCATGTTGCGCGAGTAAATGAAGTTCATGCTGTAATTGCTGCGCTGCTGCCAGATAATCCTGGCGTTGTTCCACCGCTTTAAATTGTCGCGCTATATTTTTTAAATCACTCGATTTGCTGTAAGCGAGGATCTCCGCATAAGTGGGTGGATAAACAGGAAAGCGGTGATCAAAGTGTTCAAAATAAAAAGTGCCTGTTGCCGGTGAAAATTTTAATGGCAATTCACCGGCAGTGAGTACTTCGCCGTAATCGGTACGCAAAAAAGGAACCAGCAATTGACCTTTCAGTAACGGGTCGGGCGACTTCCAATTAATATCAAAAAAGCGTGCATACGGGCTGTATTGGCCCCATTCCAAAACGCTTAGCCACCACGGATTGGATGAGCCACCAACAGCCATATGGTTAGGTACAAAATCGACAATCAAACCAATCTGTTCGCGCTGTAATGCGGCGGCCAACTGGCGCAGGCCCTCTTCACCACCCAATTCCGGATTAACACAGGTTGGATCTACCATGTCGTAACCATAGGTCGAACCCGGCCGCGCCTTTAATATCGGTGAAGCATAAATATGGCTGATACCCAATTGCACGAAATAAGGGATCAATGTAATTGCATTCTCAAAGCGAAAACCGCTGTGGAATTGCAGGCGTAATGTGGCTCTTAATTCGGTCATTTCCATGTCCCCCGTACTCATATTTCCCCTTCCGTGCTTTCGCTTGCCGGATTGGCTTTGTTCAAACCTTCTTCGTCCGAATGTGGATGTTCAAGGCTGGCAAGTGCGCTATAAGCAGGCAATATATTTTGGCGATAATGAGCCGTGCTAACGCGATGGCTGTACAAGATGCGATGCGTACTCCAGGGTGAATCCATCACCAAATCTTTTTCACCAAGATTAATGTCAATCCGCAGCTCGCGACCATCATTTAATAACCAGCGCGCGCTCACTGCCTTATCGTCGAGAATCGTTGCACCTATTGCACTAGCACCAGACAGGCGTGGAATAATTTCTTTAGTGCGCAGGGCAAGTAATTCACGATAAAGCGAAAGCCGTTCGCGATGTTGCGGCTGCAAACATTCGGAAAAATCCAAACGCGATTGGTTAAACGTTTCAATGGCATTAGGGTCGGGGATTTTTTCACGCGCTTCTTCTTGTCCGAACAAGCTAAACGAAGAAAATTCATTGCGGCGTCCATCGCGCACCGCTTCGGCTAATTCAGGTTTATGATCGGTAAAATACAGGAATGGTTGTTCTGCGCCCCATTCTTCGCCCATAAATAGTAGCGGCACCATGGGTGATAGCAACAATAAAACAGTTGCCGCTTCCAACGCTTCTTTCGGCGCAAGTTGCGGTAAGCGCTCACCAAAAGCACGATTACCAATTTGATCATGATTTTGTAAAAACAATATGAACGATGTAGGAGACAAATGCCTGCTTGGCTCACCACGCGGTTTACCATGGCGAGTAGTTTCGCCCTGGAAAATAAATCCTTCGCTCAGGAAACGCGCCAACTTTTCAGTAGCCTGCTCTGCGAAATCTGCGTAGTAACCTTCTTGTTCACCTGTTAACAAGTGGTGCAGCACATTGTGGCCATCATCGTTCCATTGCGCGGTAAACCCCTGCTGCAATAATGTTGCGCAGTTGTTTTCATTCTCCAGCATTAAATGAACATGGCGATCTGCGGGGACTGCCGCACGAATTTGTGCAGCAAGGGTGACGAGAAAATCGGTTTCCTGAATAGCGTGGACTGCATCGAACCGTAGCCCATCCACCCGATAATCCAATAACCACATCAATGCATTTTCAATAAAAAATTCACGCACTTCATTGCGCCGGAAATCAATGGCAGCGCCCCAGGGGGTATGCACATCCTCGCGAAAAAAATGGCGGGCATAACGGCTCAGATAATTACCATCAGGACCAAAGTGGTTATACACCACATCGACAAATACCATAATTCCCAATTCATGTGCGCAATCAATTAATTGTTTTAATTCGTCAGGCGTTCCATAACTGGCATCGGGTGCAAATAGCAGCGCGCCGTCATAACCCCAATTCCGGCTACCGGGAAATTCATTCAGCGGCATTAATTCAATCGCTGTCACACCGAGTTCCATCAACAAAGGTAAATGTTTAATGACGCCGGTGAATCCCCCCATTAATCCAACATGTAATTCATAAATAACGGTTTCGTGCCAGGGGCGGCCGCGCCAGTTTGTGCAATTCCATTGGTAACTGGAGTGGTCCACCACCAGGCTCCAGTTATTAACATCAATACGCTGCGCGTTAGCGGCGGGATCTGGCACAGGGAGTTCATTATCGATGATAAAACGGTAAGCAATCCCATCGGCGGCGGGAGTAGTGAGCTCAAACCATTCTTGCCGACGTTCCATCGGCAGGGTTTCGCCCTGGCGAAATTGCAAGTGGACATCTTGTGCGTCGGGTGCCCAAATAGAAAAGCGGGTATAACCCTGATCCTGCGGAACAGCACCGAAATGTTGTGTCCTCATCGACATTGACGTATTCCTCCGGAAATAAAATGTGGTGTCCGTATTGAATATTTTTTATTAAGAACCTGCTGATACAGTTGATGGTAAGGACGTACTGATTCGCACCAGTATTTCGGTGAATTCATAGCGTGGCAGCGCATTGCATTAAGCAAGTCGGGATGTTCGTAAACATTAAGCGCGCGCTGGATGGCCTGGTTGTAACTGGATAAGGTCATCTCATGGAATAGAAAACCGTTGAGGCCATCTTCAATGGTATCGGCCAAACCACCGGTGCTGGTTGCGATCGGTAACGAACCAAATCGTTGCGCATACATTTGGCTCAAACCGCAGGGTTCAAAGCGTGAGGGCATTAATAAAAAATCACTGCCGGCAAAAAAACGGCGCGATTCAATTTCATTGAAACCGATATGTACACCTACTTGTTTTGGATAACGTTTGGCGAGTTTTACCAGTGCATTTTCCAGTGCATGATCACCGGTACCCATTACCGCCAGGCGTCCGCCGGCATGAATTAAAGAATCCGCGATTCCCAGCGTTAAATCGACCCCTTTTTGCGGAGCAAGGCGCGAGACAACCGCAAACATGGGACCGTCATTCGCGGCGAGGTTAAAACGGTTTTCAACATAGCGAGTGTTAGCGCGTTTGGCTTCCCATTGGCGCGGTGAAAAACTTTCTACCAGGTAAGGATCCGTACTTGGTTCCCAACTGTCATCAATGCCATTAATAATTCCCTGTAATTGTCCCTGAGCAAATTTCTGTTGCAATAATCCGTGTAAACCACAACCGTATTCGGGGCGAGTAATCTCCCGCGCGTAATTTTCACTCACAGTTGTTATCGAATTTGAATACACCAATCCCGCTTTTAAAAATGAAAGCTTGCCAAAAAATTCCATTTCCTCGGTATTAAAAACCTGGGCAGGTAAACCTATATCACTACCTGACTCAGGATTAAATAACCCCTGGAATGCCAGGTTGTGAATGGTAAAAACGCTGGGTGTCGGCTGGTTCCGTAATGCCATATACGCCGGGGCGAGGGCGCTTGGCCAATCATTGGAATGAACTATATCGGGCCGCCATCCCAAATGGCCTTTGCCTAATGCCAAGTCGGCTGCTGCCAATCCAAGGCGCGCAAAACGAATATGGTTATCTTCCCATTCTTGTCCCTCGGGGCCGCCATAAGGCGAGCCTTCGCGGTCGTAAAGTTCCGGGCAGATCAATACGTAAATTATTGGGCCATCATCCAGATGCAATTGGGCAACTTTGCACGGTGGAATGTTTGCCAATCCCTCAAGCCGGGCGACAATACGAAGTGGAAAATTTTTTTGCAAAATACCGCGATAGCCAGGAATCAATATACGTACGTCATGTTGATGGGAGAGGGCACGCGGTAACGCCGCAGAAACATCACCCAGTCCACCAGCTTTTATTAACCCAGTGTATTCCGGCGTAACGAATAAAACTTTTTTACGTGGAACGCTTTCCTCACGAAATGTTTTCAAGCGTTCTGCAAATGCGTGCCCCAGTTTGTTTTCCCTCAACAATGTCCGGTTTACAGGGTGATTCATAACTTTCTCACTATACCGGTGGTTGGCGTTCGGGTTCTGGATGCGTATCCACTGGCGGTGCAGGAGGTTCCTTCTCGCGCAACATTGCTCGCAGTTGCGGTAGTGAATCGGGATAGTTTTTCATAATAAAATTAATCAGGTTTTCACGTAGGTAACAGCGCAAGTCCCAATTTTTTGATGAATCCGTGGTGCTAATCAATACGCGAATCTGGATACTTTTTGCATCGGTGTCGGTAACTTGCACGCCGCATACACGACCATCCCACAATTGCGGAACTTCCTTGCACAGGCGTGTTGCTTCCTCGCGAATAGGTTCAATCGGCACAGAGTAATCAAGCCATAAATAAAAGAAGCCCAATAGTTCTGTGGTTTTGCGGGTCCAGTTTTGAAATGGATTTTCAATGAACCATTGCAAGGGAACAATCAAACGGCGGTCATCCCAAATGCGTACTACTACATAGGTTCCGGTGATTTCTTCGATACGTCCCCATTCGCCAGCAACAATAACAACATCATCCAAGCGGATGGGCTGGGTGATCGCAATTTGCAAACCGGCAATTAAATTTCCCAACACTGGTTTGGCCGCAAAACCTAATACCAAACCGGCAACGCCTGCAGACGCTAACAAGCTCGTGCCGAATTGTCGCGCAATAGGAAAAGTCATTAACATTGCGGCGATGCCGAACAGGATCACCAGAAAACTTAAGGTATGTACCAAGACTTTGGTCTGGGTTTGGATGCGCCGTGCGTGTAAGTTATCGCTGACATTAATCGGATTATGTTTGTAAATTAATTGTTGGACGGCATCGACAGCGCGTAAGCCAAGCCAGGTCACGGTCGCAATAATTGCCAGCAGCGTAATATGGTTGGCTGCATTGGTGCCTGCCATATCTTGCGGTGCCGAGCGGGATACTGTTTGTAAACCGATGAGCGGAATGAGCAGATGAATCGGGTCGCGAATCCGTTCCAGGATATCGCGTGCAAAAGAAAATGGTGTAAATATATGGGTAACAATTCGGCTGATAATTCGGGCAACGATGGCAAGAACAAAAAATACAGCGACTGCAATAACTAACCATTTTAATTCTGGAAATTGTTCTAACCATTCGTTAAACATAGCTAAATGTCCATTAGAAGGGCGAACCAACCATTATCGCCGTTTTTACTTATAGATCCGGTTAAGGATCTCCCAAAAATTTAACCTTCAATATCCAGTGTTCTGTCATTGAAACTGTTTTCAGGACGCTTGTCGTAATGCAAGAATCAATTCCTGTTTGTTCATATTCGAACGTCCGGCAATATTTTTTTGCCGTGCTTTCTCCAGCAAGCTGACTTTAGTTTGTGCTTCCAGAGAATTGGGTTTTTCTTTCTCTTTACGAGTTTCCGCTGCCCGCTGGGCTGAATCATGGCGAGCTTGTTGCTTTTCCTTTTCTGGTTTATGAGTTCCCGAACCGGATTTTTCGCCACCGCCAGATTGTTTGTTAACAGTGGCCCAGGCTATTTGTTCAGCTTTAGCATCGGAAACTCCTTTCTCTTTGTATCCCTCTTCAATATGTTCAGCTTTGCGTTTTTGCTTGTCGGTATATTTGGCTTTGCTATCGCTACTTTGAGGCATGATGTATTCCTCACTTACCACAGTTTGTTTTTTCAAAGTGTCGGGCGAAGTGGAATGCTTCGCCCGAATAAGCTGCATAGGTATTAGTTATTTTTTTCTGCAGTTGTATCAACGGTATCGCTTTTTGCCAGCTCACCTACCAGTTTTTCAGCATCTTGCAAATGATGTTGAATTTTAGGAAGGGTAGCGACAGCAAAAGTGCGCACGTCGTTATCTTTCGATTTGGCCGCTTCCTTGTAAAATTCGATTGCATCTTTATGTGCTGAAACTTGATTGTTAGCATAAGCTACATCGAAAGACTCGCCGTCGCGTTGTTTCAAAATGGCGGCTTTAGCTTTGCTGGTCAGCTCCGCGTCATCGGACAGCTCCACTTTTTTGCGGGTCGCCAGACTGCGCAATTCAGTGTTGTTTGCGCTATGTTCAGTAATCATTTTTTGCGCAAAGGTTTTTACCGCCGGGTAAGTAGATTTGTCTAAAGCCAATTTTGCAGCTTCAATTTCTGAAATGTTTTTTGCTGAAGCTTCTTCAATGAAATCTTCTGCATCCACATCAGCCATCACAAGGCTGCTGCTAGTACCAATAACAGCTGCGAACATTGAAGCCATAAGATATTTAGTCATTTTCATGATAATTGCCTCTCTTTGCGTGAAAATAAAATGTAATCAATCATGAGCACATTATGGTTTTAACACTTTCCAATTACGCAACAATCAAGCCAGATTTTATATTTAGAAAATAATTGACGTTTTATTTCCCATTTGGCTGAGTAAATGTGCGGGTTCTGAGTGTTATTTCTGGGGCAGCGGATAAGGATAAAAAATCCCTTCATGATGGGAATTTTTTGGCGCGGTTCTGTAATAGCGTAATTTTTATTAAGCATTCATTGTAATAATTTCAAATAAAGCCGCATTTGCGAGCATTGATGGAGACACAGGATAAATCGGGGAAATCACTTATATTTCAGTGATAGGGCAGGGCTAGCTGAAATGGGCAACAATCAAATAATTCTGTGGTCTACATTTTGCACCTGACTCCTGATCCGGTTTCGTAGATGCTTATTTAATAAACGTATAACGTTTATTTCTCTCATAAGCCTGAATGAGGTGCAGAATGGCGAAAAAAAATAACCACAATGTGCTTTTAGGTGACGCTGATGGATGTTCTGATTGGTACAAGGATGCAGTTATTTACCAAGTGCATGTCAAATCCTACTTCGATTCCAATAATGACGGCGTAGGGGATTTCACTGGCTTGATTAGCAAGCTGGATTACATTGCAGAACTAGGTGTCACCGCCATCTGGCTTTTGCCATTTTACCCTTCCCCCATGCGCGATGATGGTTATGACATCGCCCATTACCGGGCAATTGAACCATCTTACGGCACCATGACTGAAGTGCGTCATTTTATTAAAGAGGCGCATAAACGTGGTTTGCGAATTATTACTGAATTGGTAATTAACCACACATCGGATCAACATCCCTGGTTTCAAAAAGCGCGCCTCGCCAAAAAAAACTCCAAAGCGCGCAATTTTTATGTGTGGTCTGATACCAATCAAAAATACGAAGGGACACGGATTATTTTTTCTGATACCGAAAGCTCCAATTGGACCTGGGACCCGGTGGCTGGCCAATATTTCTGGCATCGATTCTATTCGAACCAACCTGATTTGAATTTTGATAATCCTGATGTGCTTAAAGAAGTGCTATCAATTATGCGCTTCTGGTTTGACATCGGTGTGGATGGTTTGCGTCTGGATGCTATTCCTTACCTGGTGGAGCGCGAAGGAACACTCAACGAAAATTTGCCAGAGACTCACGCCGTATTAAAAAAAATCCGCGCCGAATTAAATGAGCATTATCCGGACCGCATGTTATTGGCGGAAGCCAATTTATGGCCGGAGGATATTCAGCAATATTTCGGCAATGGTGACGAATGCCATATGGCTTTTCATTTTCCATTGATGCCACGAATGTACATGGCTATTGCGCAGGAAGATCGTTTTCCGATTATTGATATCCTGCGGCAAATGCCGGAAATCCCCGAAAATTGCCAATGGGCAATTTTTTTGCGCAATCACGATGAGCTGACACTGGAAATGGTGACCGATCAGGAGCGTGATTATTTATGGAATCATTATGCAACGGATAAACGCGCACGCTTGAATTTGGGAATTCGTCGCCGTTTGGCCCCTTTAGTTGAAAGGGACCGGCGCCGCATTGAATTATTAAAAAGTTTGCTGCTGTCCATGCCCGGCACAC
This sequence comes from Cellvibrio sp. 79, assembly GCA_003056245.1. Taxonomy (GTDB): domain Bacteria; phylum Pseudomonadota; class Gammaproteobacteria; order Pseudomonadales; family Cellvibrionaceae; genus Cellvibrio. Next base: position 896,712 of record MVDH01000001.1, read on the forward strand.
CGACGATTTATTACGGCGATGAAATTGGTATGGGCGATAATATTTTCCTCGGTGATCGCCACGGTGTACGCACACCGATGCAATGGACCAATGACCGCAATGGCGGTTTTTCCCGCGCAGACCCGGCAAGCCTTACCTTGCCCTTGATTATGGACCCGCTCTACGGGTTCCAGGCAATCAATGTCGAAGCACAAGCACACGATGCGCATTCGTTGTTGAATTGGACGCGGCGCATGTTGTCGGTTCGCAAACAACAAAAAGCATTCGGCCGTGGCAGCTTGAAGATTTTATCGCCAGCCAATCGCCGCATCCTTGCTTATCTGCGCGAATATAATTCTGGCGATACCGGCGAAACTATTTTGTGTGTGGCAAACATGTCGCGCGCCGCACAAGCCGGTGAATTGGATTTAGCCGCCTACGCGGGAAAAATCCCCATCGAAATGATTGGCGGTACACGCTTCCCATCCATCACTACCTTGAATTACCAACTCACCTTGCCGCCTTATGGTTTTTACTGGTTCCTGCTAGTAGATGAAACGCAAATGCGCAGTTGGAACCAGGCACCGGTGGATGTTATGCCTGAGCTACCGACGATTATTATCAAGCTCTCTTTGCTTGAGATTTTTTTATTACCGGCGAAGACTTTGTTGGAGCAAGAATGTTTGCCAGTGTATTTGCAAAACCGCTCATGGTTTCATTATTGGAAAGGTATTGCCGAAGATTTTCGTTTGGATCATCCGTTATCGTTTGGTAGCGCCGGCGAGCTATATGTATTTGCTGAATTGGAAATGAAAAATGTCGCTATTAATGGTGTGCATTACCATTTGGCATTGGGCTTTGTAGCGGAGCATCTCGCCAGCACACTTTCCAAACAGCACACTTTAACCAGATTGCGGCAAAAGCGCGTTGCCGGTTTATTGGTGGATGCGTTTAGTCTGCCGGAATTTAACCGAAAACTAATCAATGGTTTTTACAATCAACATGTTTTTCGCTATGAAAATTCTGAAATTCAATTCTCGTTAAAATCTGCGCTACCGGAATTAACGGAAGCGCAATTAAATGATATCCAAATGGTTTCGCAGCAAAATACCTTGTTGGTATTAGTGGGTAATGCAGTTGTGATCAAACCGGTACGCACCATTATCTATGGACCGCATCCGTTTGTGGAATTAAGTGATTATTTACAACAACATCAATATGCCAATGTGATAAAGGTATTGGGTGAGTTGCAACGTGTAGATCCACAAGGCTCAAGCAATCTGGCAATTTTGCAGCAATACTTTGTGAACCAGGGCGATGCCTGGCAATGGACGCAAAATACATTGGAGCGTGGCTTTCGCGATCAAACTTCCACCGGCAGCTCAAGTATGCATGAGCAAGTGCCTGCATTGGTAGAGCTTGAAAATTTTGCGGATGCAATGGGCAAGCGTTTAGGGGAAATGCATCAACTCCTGGCAAAACCCTCGGACCAACCGGGATTTGGTTTGATAAAAGCCACAAAAGAAAGTCTGGCACAGTGGATAGGGCGCATCGTGGAGCGCCTTAACGAATTGATCCAGCTATTAAAACAGCACCCCGTTAGCGGTGTTGCTGAAAGCGCCACACGGTTGGAAAATAACTTGCCCAAAATTACTGAATATTTTGAATCGCACAGTTCACAATTGCTGGGAAGCCCGCATATGCGCATCCATGGAAATTTACATCTGGGACAAATACTGGTTGCCCGTGGCGATGCGTTCTTTGGTTGTTTTGATGAACCTTCTACCGCCAATTTAATCGCATCGCGTTTGCCTGCTGATCCATTTAAAGATGTAGCGGATATTTTGTTATCGTTCGATGACGCTGCTGCCGCGGCAGTGCGTAACATCAGTAGCACTGATCCCCTGGCAAATATTGACCAGGCCCAGGCATTGGCAATTCTGTATCGCCAGCGAGTGAAAACTGCGTTCTATCAATCCTATAAAGCGACTACCGAATCGTTGAAAGTTTTATGGGAGCAACCGGATCGGGTGGCGTTAGGATTGCAATTTGCATCGCTGGAAAATCGCATTAATCAGGTGTTGCGTCACGCAGAAAATACGGTTTTGCTGGAAATCCACCTGCATACATTGGAGGAGCGATTAACATCCGTCTTCACTCATGGTGCAAATGAATAAATGATTTTGTACAGATCAATTTATTGTAAGCAATTTGCGTGGTGCGTTTAGTAACGGCAATCCATAACTATCAGGGATAAAATTCAAGATGAAATTGTAGTTGCGCCGTTAGTGTAGGAATACAAAAAATCATTTTCTATTGATATACACTGCATGTCGATCATTGAAAAATCCGCGCGTCCTTTGGGCGCGCGGATTTTTTTATGCATTAATGTTTGCAATAGACTCTGAAATATGCGCCGTATGCATAGGATGCAATATGGTAGGAGTTGTAGCCACAGGCACCACAATAGGCATTGACTTCAGCCGTTGGGAAAAAAGTCGCTGGACCGTTGGGCGGTTCAGACACATAAACATCGCCATAAAGTTCGTCGGAATTAGGTCCGCAATAAGGGGGAGGGGTGTAATTATCAGGGACTGTTTTCAAAATAGTGGGATCGCAGGTATTGCCGGTGTAGGAGTAACCGGTGGTATAGATATAGGTAGAACAATTACCGGTATTGGCACCAGTGCCAACGCGCTTGGAGGCGACAGCTGAGCCCTCATCGTAGCAAAGAAAACCATTTGCACCCACGGGACCGGGGTGTGAGGGCACCCAATGACACTTCACTGTTATGGTGCCAGCATTGGCATTCAAAGACAGTGCCGCGAAAATAGAGATAGCGAAAATCATTTTTAATATTTTCATACGAATTTCCTTGTTGAATTGAAAAATTATTTTTATGTGAATTCACAATAATTATCCAGTTATTGCATTCACGGCAATAAGACTGCTATCGCCAGTGCCGATGTGACCCGGCAAATTAACTCCTGTTAAATGGACGTTTTGTAAAAAATAAATCTCCCCAAAAATAAAAGCTACTGCAAGAAAATGAATAAACGAATGTTGTAACAAAAAAATTACAAAGGATGATTGCTTCCCTAAACATTTTTATTTGTGTAGGGAGTGTAGAAGACGTTTTACGGCAAGCCAGTGTTTTTTTTGTTACATGAATCCCATTTTGAAATGGTTTCTGAAGGGAAAAATAATGATAGGAAAACTATCGCGCTAATATATTTTTTTTCGCATTAATCTTATTGTCTAAAGGGATAATTCCTTGCGCGGTATTTTTTTGCCAAATTTATTGGCAATGTTCGTTAAAATTTTTATGGGAATAACGCTGATATCATGGCTTTGGAGTTGCAAGTGCATCACTGGAAAATCAATTAGAGGTTGGGCCATGCAGAAAATACAGTTTTGCTTGTAATCCACCTGGATACATTAGCAGGGCGTTTAACATCTGTCTTAACTAATAGTGCAAGTGAATAAATGTTTTATGCGCAAACCGATTTATTTTTTGGCGAAAATTGCGCTATTCATTTAATAACAGCAAATCCCATTTAAATGGGAGATAAATTCAGGGCGAAGTTAAACTGCTATTAAAATTGTCGCTTACTTCTTCGCACGGGACTTACAGTGAATCACAAGAGTGGTTAATATCGCCGCGCTTGATTGATTTCACTTTTACATAAATGGATAAAACCATGGATACAGGTTTACAGTGCTTGGTAGCACTCGCAGGATTTCACCAGCTCCCCGCTGATGCCGCACAACTTTCCCATCAATTCGCAATTCCCGGTCAACCCTTCAACAACAACAACATTCTCCGCGCCGCCAAAGCGCTAACCTTTAAAGCCAAACTTTTTACATTGCCGTTAAAAAAACTTATTGGTTCGAGTTTGCCTGCAATTGTTAAAACTCTGGATGGTGATTACATTATCCTTGCGCGTATTGCTGAGGAGAATGGTGAACCCACCAAAGTATTACTACAGGATTTGCGTGAGCAAAATCCTAAAACCTTGAATGCGGAAGAATTTACGGCGCTCTGGTCCGGTGAGGTTATCTTCCTCACGCGCCGTTTGGGTTTGCGTGAAAGCCTGCAACAAAAGTTCGATATCAGCTGGTTTATTCCCTCCATCATTAAATACCGCAAACTATTTGGCGAGGTGATTATCGCCTCGTTTTTCCTGCAATTGTTTGCCTTGATCACACCATTATTGTTCCAGGTGGTGATGGATAAAGTGCTGGTTCATCGCGGTTTTAGCACGCTGGATGTCATTGCTTTTGGCTTTCTTGCCATTGCCATTTTCGAAGCGCTGCTCGGGGGAATTCGCAGTTATCTAATGTCCCATACCACCAGCCGTGTGGATGTGGAGCTGGGCGCGCGGCTATTCAATCATTTGATGGCATTACCCATGGCCTATTTTGAAGCGCGGCAAGTGGGGCAAAATGTTGCGCGCGTGCATGAGCTGGATACTATCCGCAATTTCATTACCGGCAGCGCGCTCACGTTAATTCTCGACCTGGGTTTCACCATCGTTTTCCTGTTGGTGATGTGGTACTACAGCACCACGCTATTTTTTGTCGTCGCCGCGACGATTCCCTGTTACATCCTGCTTTCGGTATTTATCACACCGATTTTGCGTCATCGGTTAAATGAAAAATTCAAATACGGCGCGGCCAACACTGCATTCCTTACTGAATCGGTTACCGGCGTACAAACCGTAAAAGCCATGGCCGTTGAACCGCAGATGCAACGTAAATGGGAAGATCAATTAGCTAATTATGTTAACTCCTCATTTCGCAGCCAGAACCTCGGCAATATCGCGAATCAAATTGCCGGCTTGATCAATAAATTAATGACCTTGGGCATTATCTGGTGGGGCGCACATTTGGTTATTGGTGGCGAACTTACCGTCGGTGAATTAATCGCGTTCAATATGCTTGCCGGTCGCGTTAGCGGGCCAATCCTGAAGCTGGTACAGCTCTGGCAAGATTTCCAGCAAGCCGGCATTTCCATCGAGCGTTTGGGCGATATTTTAAATACGCCGCGCGAGCCGGGTTACAACCCCAACCGTTCCACCTTACCGTCCATTGCCGGACAGGTGAATTTCGAACACGTGCGTTTTCGTTATCGACACGATGGTCCGGTGGTGCTCGATCAATTTAATTTGCAGGTCCAGCCCGGCGAAATTATCGGCATTGTCGGTCGTTCCGGTTCCGGTAAAAGCACGCTGACCAAATTAATCCAGCGTTTGTATTTACCGGAAGCGGGCAGGATGATGGTGGATGGTGTGGACCTCGCCATGGTGGATACGGCCTGGTTGCGGCGTAATATCGGTGTGGTACTGCAAGAGAATTTTTTATTCAATCAAACCGTGCGCGAAAATATCGCGCTCACTAATCCGGCGGCCTCTATGGAACAAATCATCCATGTTGCCAAATTGGCGGGCGCCCATGAGTTTATTGTGGATCTCCCCGAAGCCTACGACACCATGGTGGGTGAGCAGGGCGCGAATTTATCCGGCGGCCAACGCCAGCGTCTGGCAATTGCGCGTGCATTACTTACCAATCCCAAAATTTTAATTTTTGATGAAGCCACCAGCGCACTGGATTACGAATCCGAACGCATTATCCAGGACAACATGGCGCAGATCTGTAACGGCCGCACGGTATTTATCATCGCCCACCGCTTAAGTACGGTGCGCATTTGCAATCGCATTATTGTGATGAATAAAGGCCATATTGTTGAGCAGGGCTCGCATGAGCAATTACTCCAACAACAAGGTTATTACGCACAACTGCACGGCTATCAGGATATGAAGCCCGCTGCACACGCGCATGCAACGCAATCGTCCATGCATGTACAAAGCAATGTGTCAGTAATCAGGGACAGTTCGATTAAGGAAACCACGGTAAGGGAAGACGCTGCAATGGAGTTGAGCCATGACTAATTTTTTTGAGTTGCTGCGTGACGCCTGGCATGAGCGTGGAAAATTGGGCGATGGCTCCAAACAACAAAGCCTCGCGGAATTTATGCCCGCCGCATTGGAACTGCAAGAAACCCCACCGAATCCATTGGTGCGTTGGCTCGCCTGGACATTGATTGCCTTGTTTGTACTGACGTTGCTCTGGGCCTGTTTTGGTAAGGTGGATGTCGTCGCCAGTGCAGAGGGGAAAATTATTCCCGGCAGCCGTGTTAAACAAATCCAGCCGTTGGATAAAGGCGTTATCAAAGCCATTCACGTTAAAGACGGGCAATACGTAAAGGAGGGCGATCCACTGGTTGAATTGGATCGCACCATCACCTCGGCCGATCAAGCGCGCATGCAACAGGAATTACATAACGCCAGTCTGAATCTAGCGAGCAGTGAAGCCTTGCAAGAACTGATTGCTGATCCAAAAAGTATTTCGTTAACTAAAAAACCGGCATCAGCCAGTGACCTGAAATTAAATATTGATGGTAAATTCAAGCTTGCTGCAGCGGAAGTGCTTTTGCATCAACAAAAAACCTGGGAGCAGTGGCAGCAATACCAGGCGCAATTGAGCAGCTTGCGCAGCGCATTAACCAAAGCAAACAGTGAAAAAATCGCCAACCTGGAAACTATCAAAAAGCTGGAGCAAACCTTGCCGATGATTGGTAAACGTGCCGATGGTTTACGCAGCCTCTATCAAAAAAATATGGCCTCAGAAGCGGAGTATCTGGAGCTGGAACAACAACGCATCGAACGCACCCAGGACCTCGCCACCCAACAGCAAATCCAGCAACAACTGATCGCCGCCATCAACGAAGCCCAACAACAAATCAACGCCCTAAAAGCGGACGCCAGTAGCAAGCTACTCGCACAAATTGCCGACAACCGTAACCAGATCGCCACCATCACCGAAGAGCTGATCAAAGCCCGTGATCTCAACGATAAACAAATTCTCTACGCACCGGTATCCGGTTATGTGCAACAACTCGCGGTAAACACCATCGGCGGAGTGGTTACTGAAGCACAACAATTAATGATTGTGGTTCCGGAAGAGGAAAACCTGGAAGTGCAAGTCATGCTCGGCAATCAGGAAATTGGTTTTGTACAAGGCAACATGCCCGCTGAAATTAAAATCCATACATTCCCCTTCACCAAATACGGCTTAATCGACGCAACCGTCACCCACATATCTGAAGACGCCATCCTTGATGAAAAACTCGGCCTCGTATACGCGATGCATTTGAAAATGCACAAGAGCACGATTCGTGTTGAAGCTAAAGATGTGAAGTTAATTCCCGGCATGGCGGTAACGGCGGAGGTGAAAACTACACAGAGAAGGGTGATTGAGTATTTTTTATCGCCGTTGCTGAGGTATAAGCAGGAGAGTATTCGGGAGAGGTGATTTGATAGGTTAAAAAATAGAGTGTAGTGGCATCAATTAGATTTGTTGAAGTGTTCAATTCCATTTTGAAGAGAAAGTTTATATGAATAAAGCAATATTTTTCATTATGTTTTTTTTGATTTTGTCTAGTTCAGTGTTTGGCTGGCAAGAAGGTGCTACTGAATATTTTCCTATAAATTGTGCTGGTTTTCCGAAAGTTGGTGCAGAAAAACTATCTCTAAAAATTACTGCAGAATCAGATTCGTATGGTACGCCTTTTTTGATAGGAATAAAAAATGGCGCTGAAATTTGGGAGTTACCTTTCCTGCTGATGAGGTAAATCTCGCAAAGTTTGATTTTAGTTGTAACGCTTCAACAATAACTTTGTCGTCAGCAGACCCGGGACCAAATAAACCTCATAAACAAATATTTAGCTTTAGAAATGGATCAATCTATAAACATATCCAATTTGGAAAAGGTTCGAATTTTGGTGAGGTTTATAAGAGATTGGCCCAAGGTGCTGAAGATCATTATCTTATACATGTTAAAGCTGGCCAAAAAATGAAAGTTAGTATAGATAATAAGTATCCCGCAGCAATTTTTTCTGTTTTTGAACCCAAATCATCTATAGCAATTGAAGAAACTGAGTATAAATATAATAGGCATGAGTGGTCTGGGCTTCTGAATAAATCAGGTGAATATTCCATCGTGGTTAAAGGAATATCTGGTGAATTAAATTATTGCTTAAAAGTGGAGGTTAATTAAAATGCTTAATGATGCCTCCTCAAATCAAGTAATTTGAGGTCAAAGATTTTTGGAATTTATTGTATAAAAAAATTCATTAAATGGAAGTTGGATTTTAATTTTCTATTGTATGAGTAAAAACTTTCCTTCCCCCAAATTTTATCTAACTCAATTCTGTTTTAAGATTTAAATAGTTATATAGTGTTTTGAGGAAAAATATTATGAATAGCTCAATGTTAAAAAGCGCAATTAGCCAAATGGTAGGGTTTGTTGGGATAGTGGTTGTATCCAGTACATTGCAGGCAGCGAGTTTTGATTGTACGAAAGCTGGTACATCAGTTGAAAAAATTATTTGTTCTAATCCGGCCGCTTCAAGCTTGGATGAGCAACTCAATGCGGTATATAAAAGTGCAATAGACAAAAGCTTGGATAAGGAATCCTTAAAAAGGCAGCAACGGACTTGGTTGAAAAATAGTCGTAATGTTTGCAGTAATGTAGATTGTGTCATTGCGGCATATTCTGACCGCATCTCCTATTTCCAGCACTCAAAATCCCTACCCGAAACCTCAGAAATTTTGGTTAATACTGACATTGAATTGTTACCCAATAGCGTTTCTGAGGTGGAAATTACTAAAAACCCTGGTATTTGTACAGATTCACATAGCTGTAATATAAGAGTGATTGCAGAACTCATGGGATTCATCGAGAACAAAATATCCGTAAAGGGAGATTATGAGCTATGCATGGGTTTTTTAAAAAAGCCTTTTGGTTATTATAAATTTAGTGAAGAAAAAACTTTCAAAAAGAAAGTTATAGATTCTGGCGATTGGTCGCAGAATATAAGTCCAGGTTATCTTTTTATTGATATAGATAATGATGGTAAAAATGAACCTTTAATCGAAATAAAAATACACTCCGGTGCTGGTTCTGGGTGTGATCAGGAATATCTACAGGTACCAAATTATGGATTTGATGAAATTTCTGATAACTCCTTAAATGAAATTCTACTAACTAATTCGTGCAGATATTACTCTCGGCCGTTTTCTTTTGCTGGAAAGAATTACATAGAAAATAGAGCTGCAAGAAAAAATTATAAGGAGTTAGGTTTTCCAGAGGGTGTGATTGATAGTTTGTTTGTCGAGCTGCTTAGTGATGTATATTTAATTGAGGATGGAAAGTTGAATTCTGTTTGCAGTTATACGTATTGAGTTGGCTTGTTTTTTTATTAGATTTTATAAAAAAATATTCATTAAAGATTAATGAGGTATTTAATAAGTGAAGTCGCCTAAATCCTGTTTACAAAACAATGCTAATTGGTATTATCTGCACAGCATTTACCCCTCTCAAATTTTCAAGGCAATGGACGATTCATCTTATGAATCCCTTAATACACTGGACGTGAAAATGGACGTATCGGCAAGATCAGCCACATCAATCTCCAAATTTTAATTTACCCCAATTATGTTTAGTGTTTAAACAGTTATGTGGTGTTTTGAGGAAAATAATATGAATAGCGCAGTGTTCAAAAAAGTAATTAGCCAGATGGTGGCAATCTGTGGGGCAGCAGCTGTATCCAGTACGCAGGCGGCGAGTTTTGACTGCACAAAAGCATCGACATCTATTGAGAAATTGGTTTGCTCAAGCCCCACGGCATCCAATTTGGATGAACGGCTTAGTGCTGTCTACAAAACTGCACTAGAACAAGCAACTGACAAGGACTCGTTGAAGCAACAGCAGCGTATTTGGCTAAAAGAAAGGCGCAATTCATGTAAGGACGAAACTTGCATATTCAATGCTTATCAAGCGCGTCTAGTAGAATTAAATAAAATGCCCATAGCGGATGATAGGGTTTCACTGGATGCTAATCAGGAAGTCGGTACTGTTAAAAATTCTTTTAGAAAAGCATCTGCCACGTTTGTCGTTCCCGAAAAAAATCGTATTGAAAATAGAAAATTACCTCTAACTTTTAAACTCGCGCAAGGGAGTTCCCATCTTCTTTGTCAGCCTTATGTAGATATGCTAAATAAAACAAAATATATGGAATATCCTGCGTGTGAAAGGAAGTTATTGCCGGAGTTCAAACAGTTTAAAGCTATTACGTGGGTCGAAATTACTGATAAAAAAGAAATTGAAAAGGTTTTGTATAATGCCTATTCATTGGAGGATGCAAGATATGGTCGTCTGAATTCCCCATCACATGAGCGTGACTGGATTCCTAAAAAACAAAATATCTTTTCTGGAAAAACACATTTATATTTTTATAGTTTTGATTTTGAAAGAGATGGGGAAAATGAAATTATTTATAAGCAAACGATTCCTTATCCTCGTGGCCCAGAAAAAAATGGGTGCGGTCTAATATCAGATCATACGGTTTTTGATAAAAAAATATCGATAGACAATGTTATTAATAAACCTTTAGATAATTACAGCAGATTAGGTCTTGATGGTAGTGATTTTTTGTTTTTATTTAATAATGAAGTAATAAATAGTCTTTGGAATCATTATGGAGATCAATATTCAATTGAATTATGGTCAATTAATCACTACGAGGCTTTATGTAAAATTAACGTTCAGTAAGATTTTTTTATTAATGGAGAAGTATGATGTTAAGTGGAATTAAGGGTTTAACTGATGAGCAATACCGTAATCTGCGTTACTTGTTAATCAAACAGGTTGAAGGTACGCACAATGGTACACCGTATATAGATACTGTTGGTCAAGTTACTATTGGTGTGGGCTTTAATATTGAAGGCAATAGGGATCTAAGAGATAGAATTTACACGTATTTTAAAATTGGATCAGAAGAGGTAAATGCAGATGGTGATAATTATAGAGAATTATTAACCGAAGTCATTGAGTCGGCAACTTCAACAAACAGCCTGCAAACTGATCTGAATGGCATTATGAGTCAGCGTTGGTTGGAAAAAGGTAGTCCTGCAGATGTTCCTAATACTTTTGTATTGCCTGACAATGATACTGTATTGCGCCCTATGTTCGATTTGGCTGTTCAAGCGTATGAAGATCGCCTTAGTCATTTTTTAACGCAAAGTGGTGGCGATTTGCCAACATCTTATGAGCGATTAGCTCTTATTTCATTGCAGTGGAATGATAGCCCTGCCTCTCCTCGTGCGCTATTGCGCATCGGCAATAGTCTCAGCAATGCATTATTAAATGGTAATCGAGCAACAGCTTGGTATGAAATAGGTCATAACTCCGGCGGTCCTTTCAATCGTCGTCATCTTGAGGCGCATTTGTTTGGATTGTATAACGATAAGAATAATGTTGGTGATGAGGAAGCCGAACAAGTTGTTTCAATGTATTTGAATAACTACACAACGATAATATCACATGAATCTAGAGATATTATTCGTGATGCAAATACCTATTTGGCACGAATGGGCATGCTAGGAGCAGTGGATACACTTGGACAAATCCTAAAGCCAATTGCCAATTACATTTATGAGAATTACAAAACTGCTGATGCGCAACGGTTAGGGCGTTCTGGGATTGGTTTTAGTGGTGATGTTGTTCTGGGTTATGAAACCACTGGTTCAGATGGAACGTTTATTCAACCAGTTTATCGCTGGACATACGATAAAAGCCCCGAGGATGAAAGTAATTTGCCTGAAGGTATTACGGGGATTAATGATTTACTAGTAGGCATTAATGGAAAAGCTTACTCGATGCAGGGGTTGTATGGCGATGATACGATCATTGGCGCCAATATGAATGACACTTTGTTCGGAGGTTATAAAGAAAATCGGGTAAATTCTGGTAATGATAGGCTAATCGGTGGTGGTGGTGACGATAAATTATATGGCCAAGATGGTCATGATGTTTTGCTGGGTGGTACGGGAAAAGATGAATTAACCGGTGGCGAAGGCACCGATATGTTATTTGGCGGTGATGATAAAGATACCTACATTTTTGAAGGAAATTTTGGTCGCGATACGATTGATGACAGTGATGGTAGTGGTGAAATCAAAATCAATGGTATTACCTTAAGCCAGTTCCAATTAAGAGATGGCACTGACATTATTTATCACGATGATAAAAATAATCCAAAATTTGAAATCGTTAAAATTAACGAAGGAGATTCAACGTCGTTATTAATTACTGCGCTAAGTGGTAGCGGCAGCAACGGTAGTGTATTGGTAAAAAATTGGAGTGCAGACGAATTAGGTTTGAATTTGTCAGATGTGATTACACCTACTGAGCCGACTATTAATCCCGCGACTGTAAATGGCACTTCTGCTGAAAATATGTTGTCGATTGAAAATTTATTGGATGCCAATCCATCGTTGAATCTCGATCAATTTACCGGTGTAAATATTGATGGTGGTGGTGGGAATGATCTAATTCTGGGGCAACTGCGTACTGATGATAATTTAAAAGGTGGGTCTGAGAATGACATTATCATAGGCGGAAATCTTGATGTTGATGCTAATTCGATGTTTCGTTACTTCAGTTATTCCACCCAAGGCAGGGACAATATTGATGGCGGTGCAGGCGATGACTGGATTTATGCCACCAGTGGTACTGGCACTGTAGCCCATGGAGGCGCAGACAATGATGTATTGTTTGCTTCACAAGTATTCAACCTGATCGCGTTTAATATTGATAAAGCTGAAAATTCCGACGGAGTCATCATTCATGAGAAAATCAGTCGCGATAAAGTTTGGTCTGATATCCGCAGTTTAAGCGAAATAGATGCTCGTGGTGGGATTGAAGTAGGGAGTATGATTATATTAACCAAGGCCGTTGATAACACCTATTACCCCTCTGCTAGCGGTACCCAATTTATGATGGGCGTTAATATAAATGGCTCGAAAATGTTGAGTTATAATACCGTATTGGATGAAGACGGTAATTATAATAATCGTCAAGCTTCTGCTTCACATCATATGTTCCTGGGCCAGACAAAAGTTTTCGAAGGTTTTACCCTTGCGAGCAGTCAATCACTTAAAGGTGTGAACTTCTACGGTGATGATGGTAACGATTGGATACACGGTGGTTTATACAGCGATTATTTATCTGGTGGAAAAGATCAGGATAAATTGTTCGGTTACAACGGCCATGATGTATTGGATGGTGGAGAAAATGATGACCAACTTAAAGCTGGCGCTGGCAATGATATTCTTATTGGTGGTGATGGCAACGATAAATTATGGGGTGGTGAGGGCAAGCTTGTAGCTGAAAATGGAGCCGACGCTACCGGTGTAACTGATAACGACATGCTTTATGGTGGTAGCGGCAATGACGAATTGTATGGCGGTGACGGTAATGATTATCTGGATGGTGGCAGTGACCGGGATATTTTAAACGGGGGGAGCGGCGACGATATAATTATTTTCAGTGTGGATGATTTTTCGCTTAACGGTGGTGGAGGTAACGATACTTACATAATTGAGAATGTTGTTAGTCCAAGTGAGACGTTAAATCAACGCGCAACACAAGCACTCGCCGGAAAAATACCAACAGCTAGTTACGCAACAACATTCAGCTCAAATGTAACAACCAACAATGTTGTAATTGAAGTCCCCTGGTTGGCAGATAGCGAAGGCAAGAACACATTAGCGCTGACCGGCATACAAAGTTTTGACGATATTTCTCTATGGGTGCAGGATGATATTTCCCTATGGGGGCAGAACGATAATTTGCTGTTGAGTTACGGCAATGGCAAAGCAGTGATGATTGAAAATGGTGCGAGCAATTTAACATTGCAAATTATGTTGGGCGATTCCAAAGAAGCTTTGCTTGCCAACAAAACACCTTACGTCGAATTAAATGACGAAAATTTCCTCTCAATTAATCAAACGCCTTTCCAGAGACAAGTCAATTTAGCTTCATTGATTTTCAATAGCACTAGTGCAGCCATTTCTGCGACGGCTACCCATGCCAATGATTATTTGGTTGGTAGCAAACTTAGTGATGATCTTCGGGCAAATGAATATGGCTCGCTCTTGGTTGGGGGATATGGAGATGATCGACTGTTCGGCAGCCAAGGTAATGATGTATATCTATTCGCGCGGGGGCACGGAGCAGATTCCATTCGCGAATTAAATGGTAATGATCGCATCAAATTCGGCGAAGGTATTACGCAAGATCAACTTACTATCAAGCGCGATGAAAATTTAAATCTGGTTTTTTCATTAAATACTGGAGAGCGATTGACAGTTGAAAATGCTTTTAATCGACGCGGCGAGCTGAATAATTCAGCGATTGAAAGTGTAGAGTTTTACGATAAAACCGTATGGGATTTAATGCGCATCAATGCGGAAATTACTAAAAATTCCGCGCCTATTGATCCCAATGGAATAATTGTTGGCACAGATGGTTACGAGACTCTCAGGGGGAGCGATGGCCCCGATATCTTTGAAGGAAAGCAGGGTGATGATTCATTAATTGGCGATGCTGGTAATGACACCTATGTATTCAACAAAGGTGATGGTTACGATGTAATTTATGATGCGGCCGGTAGTGATACCATTGAGTTTGGTGCCGGTATATCCCGAGGTGATTTAACAATAGATTTTTCCCGGGGCATTGGTATTACGTATGGCACTGATGGCTCAACAATTCTTATTGATAAGCTATTGGATGGCGATACAGCGATAAATGAATCGCCCATTGAAAAAATAAAATTTGCAGATGGTAGTGAGCTGGTGCTTACAGAAAGTTATCTTGCATCTTTCACCAATACCCCGCGTTACATCGAAAAAATAAATGGCGAGTTCTACCGCACCAACAAGTTTTGGGGATATACCACCCACGATAATATTACCGGTACTGACATTAACGATGACATTCGTGGTAATGCGGGTAACGATACTCTCCAAAGTGGCAAAGGCGATGATTACCTGTATGGTAATTCCGGTAATGACATACTAACTGGTGGAAAAGGTAATGATCGTTTGTTGGGCGGTGAAGGAAATGATACCTATCGCTTTAACTTATGGGATGGCGATGACATTTTAGAAGATGCCACTGCCAATTGGGGTGTGTCTGCTGGCACAGACACATTGGAGCTTGGTGTGGGAATTCTTGAGAACCAGGTGGATATTCGGCGCGATGATTATCGCGGTGCCATCGTATCGTTTGGCAACGGTGACTCCATCATAATCTCCAATTTATTTGCGGGCGGTGGTGATGCATTTCATGCAACGGATGCGTTGGAATTTATTAAATTCAGTAGCGGTGTTGTTTGGAATCAAACCCGCATACTTGCAGAAATTAATAAAACCAAAACCGGTGTCACCTTGTCAGGCACCAACGGCATCGATGTTTTAACCGGCACCGGCTTTAGTGATGTTTTATCGGGTGGAGACGCTGACGATACCTTAACCGGAAATCACGGTGACGATACGTTAAATGGTGATTTGGGTAATGACCGGCTGTTTGGTGGACTAGGTGCCGATACTCTGAATGGCGGTGAGGGAGATGATTTTATTCAGGGTGGACAAGACGACGATATTTTAAATGGTAGTTTTGGCAAAAATGTTTTTTATTTTGAAAAAAATGACGGCCGCGATCGAATTCATAATTGGGATTCCAGTAGCGTCATTCGCTTTGCTCCTGACATTCGTGCAGCAGATGTCAATGTCACAGTGCAAGGCCGCGATTTGATCATTAAGTACAGTGAGTACGGCGTTATTACCATCAACAGGGCGATTAACGAAGACGGTAGTCCGGATCTTACTTTTATTGTCGGCAATATTGAATTTGCAAACGATCCATCCTGGGATCTCAACACCCTTTTGAGCAAAGTAGATTTATCGTCAACTGCTGGAGATGATGTCATTTACGGCATGAATATCAATGACGGTATCCACGGCGGTGCGGGCAATGATGTGCTTTATGGTCTCGCGGGTAACGATACGTTATCAGGCGGTGACGATAATGACTCGCTCTTTGGTGGTAGTGGCGATGATGAATTGCAAGGCGGTAAAGGCGACGATGTTATCGCTGGTGGATGGGGCAATAATCGTTATTTGTTCAACCTCGGTGATGGGCATGATCGTTTAAGTTTCCAGCCTGATTCCTCTACCAACACAGTTGTGTTTGGTTCCGGTATAAATCCGGAAGATATCAGGATTACAGATGTTCCATTGGAATCTGGTTCGCGCGGATCTGATTACATTATCAGCATTAATCAGCACGACAGTATCTATCTCACCAATGGAAAAGAATTCCGTTTTCAATTTGCCGATAATTCAATTCACTCATTGGTCGAATTACTGCCCTACACATTAGCAAGCACGGAAAATGATGATGTCATTACCGCGCCCAGCCAATTGATCGACTCTGTTCAAATTTATGGTAGGGATGGCAATGACATCCTCACGATTAATTCCAATAATTATGGTTTGCTGGATGGCGGTGCAGGAAATGATACCTTGCAAACTACGGAAAGATCTGGTGGTTCCGTAACCTATAAGGGCGGAGCAGGCAATGACATCATCACGAATGTTGGCATGGCAACCTATCAATTTGCACGGGGTGATGGCCAGGATCGCATTGATAGTAGTGGCTACGATACCATTGAATTTGCTGCGGATATATTGCCTGCACATGTGAGTGTCAGTCGGCAGGGTAGTAATTTATTGGTAACGTTAAACACCGGTGATGCTCTTGAATTTCATAATGTGTTTAATACCGATGGTAGCTACATTAATAATTATTATTACAACGGTGCGCTGGAGAATATTCGCTTTGCCAATGGTACTAATTGGAATGCGGCGTGGATTTTGCGGGAAGTTTCCGGTTTGCCTCGCGATTTGGTTGCGCCACCCAAGCCTGGGCTAGTGAGTATGAATGTTCAAGGCGGGGGAATGGAAATTGTAGGTACTGTGGAAGCTGGTGCGACCGTTGAAATCTACGATGACAAGTTGCAAAAAATGTCGGCTCAAATTGCCTATGCTGGCGATAGATTCACTATTTATCTTGATCCTGCACCGGTGAATGGCGAATCACTGTCGATAGTTGCATTTGATGCGGTCGACAACAAATCGGAACGGCTCAGCTTTAATGTTCCGGACACAACTGCACCGTTACAACCGACTGCTAAATTTGATACCACAGGCCAAATCATTTCTGGCGAAGCAGAAGCAGGCAGTCGTGTGAGCGTTAAAAATGCTGCTAACCAGGAAATCGGTTTTGCCACAGCGGATGCCACCAAAAAATATTCCATCACGCTGACAACTGCACTGATCAACAAAGAAAGTGTTAAGGTCACAGCGCAAGATGCAGCAGGAAATATTTCGCCATTACGCACCATCACCGCGCCTGATAAAACTCCACCTGCAATTCCCACTGCAACCATCGATACTGCCGGAAAAATTATTACCGGCTCAGCAGAAGCTGGCAGCACCGTGATTGTAAAAAATGCAGCGGGTACGCAACTAAAAACGGCTACGGCAAATTCATCGGGTAAATATACCGTTACCTTGACCACGGCCTTGCTTAATAAAGAACTGCTTTCCATTACAGCAAAAGACACTGCGGGAAATATATCAGGTGTGAAAACAATCAATGCCCCTGACAAAACCCCACCTGCTGTTCCTACAGCAAGCATTGACGCGGTCGGGAAAATTATTTCCGGTACAGCGGAAGCGGGCAGCACAGTGATAGTCAAAGATGCAGCAGGTAAGCAATTAGGTAGTGCTACTGCCAATACTTCTGGCGGTGCTTACAGCATCACTTTGGCCACTGCATTAATTAATAAGGAGACTTTGTCAGTTACGGCAAAAGATGCGGCAGGAAATACTTCTGCAATCAAATCGCTAACTGCTCCGGATAAAACTGCACCTGCCTTACCAACTGCCGCGTTTGATTCAGCAGGTAAAGTCATTACCGGTGTTGCTGAAGCGGGCAGTATTGTTAGCGTGAAAAATGCGGCAGGCACTGAATTAAAAACTGCTACCGCCAATACAAGTACGGGGGCTTATACCATTACGCTCACCACGGCATTAATTAATAAAGAAACCGTAAATGTGACGGCAAAAGATGCAGCAGGAAATATCTCTGCAATCAAATCGCTAATTGCCCCTGATAAAACCCCACCATCAGCTCCAACAGCAAGCCTTGATGCGACCCGTAAAATCATCGCCGGAAGTGCTGAGGCTGGTAGCTTGGTGGAAGTTAAAAATACTTCCAGCCAGTCATTAGGAACAGTTACTGCTAACGCAATAACCGGTGCTTATACGATTACATTGAGTACTGCACTGGCAGTGAATCAGGTGGTGAACGTCACAGCAAAAGATGCAGTAGGAAATATTTCCCCGATTAAATCACTCACCGCGCTGGCGGCTGCAAAAGTAGCGTTCGGTGATCTTGATTACGACAATCTGCGAATGGGGCCTCATCATCGTTTCGGCCTTCTTGTGCAATCTGATTTCAATAATACGAAATCAGAACAAGCCAAAAATACTTTCGATACATGGTTCGGCTCTCCCAATGATCGCGTGGTTCATGATCTGGTTGCGCGTGATCAGCCAGCAAAACCCCATGCCCAACAATTAGGCACACTTATCCAATCAATGGCTGCGTTTGCTCCGTCTTCGAGTGTGGAAGGGCATTTGTCAGCGCGAGCGACAAGTGAGTCTTCATTGTTGTTGGCGGTAGGTGCTTAACAGTTGCGGATTGTTTGTTGTCATTGAATGCAATCTGCGGTTTCCCAAAAAGAAAAAGCTGCGTTAGCAATAACGCAGCTTTTTTGGATTGATGTGGATAGTGTTTTTTCTGATGCAGATGCGAGTTAATAAATGATCCTGAGTTATTTATTAATTGCTAGCGCGGTAATAAATTTCCATTCATCAGCAGTCACTGGTTGTGTAGACAATCGGCTTTGTTTTACCAGCACCATATTCTCTAATGTCGGTTGCGCTTTAATTTCCGCCAGCGGAATTAATCTTGGAAATTCTTTAGTCAGTTGAATGTCTACTGAAACCCAGCGCGGATTTTCCTGTGTGGATTTTGGATCGTAATAATCACTTTCCGGATTAAATTGTGTGGGGTCGGGATAAGCGGTTTTTACAACTTTGGCAGTGCCAACAATGCCGACATTTTTACAGCTGCTGTGATAGATGAAAACTTCATCGCCCATTTTGACTTGATCGCGCAAAAAATTGCGCGCTTGATAATTGCGAATGCCGTCCCAACGGCCGGTTTTATTAGGTGCGGCGGCGAGATGATCTATGCCGTAGATATGGGGTTCAGCTTTGAATAACCAATATTGCTTTGCCATAGATCATCTTCCTTACGGGATGTCATTTAGAGCCATGCACTTAAACGCTGTGCGGTTTCCTCGCTAACAACTTCCAGATTAATTTTACGTTTGTCGATGTCTACGTCTTTTACCAGAACGTAAACTTTATCGTCCAGGCGCCAGGTTTTTCCTTCAATGGTTAAACTCAAACGGCGCGAATCAAATTGTGCTTTGATTTCACCTTCTTTTGGTGCCAGCAATGCGTAACCATCGAGACCCCAGTCATCAAGTTTGATGCCCAAACCAAATGAGTTAACGAGTGCAACACTGCCTTGATGCAAGCTACCAACATGTTGCGCTGCATACTGACAACCCAACCATGTTTCGGTAAAACGGCAAGCCTGACGGCCAGTGTTTAATTGGTTTTGCAAGGCTTCGGCAAATTGTTTTTTATCATCGATTTCAATCGGCGGTAATCCGCGCAGGATGCGTTTGATGGCGATGTGATTAAATAAATCGTTATAGCGGCGAATAGGTGAAGTCACCATCGCGTACGCGTTAAAGCCGAGACCAAAATGCGGGATTGGATCAAAGGTGAGTGATCCGGCTTGCAGCATGCGTTGCAATAAGGAATGTAGCGGTGCGCTGCTAACGTTATTGGTTGGATTAGTACGCAGTTCGCGGAATAGTGCTTTGAAATTATCGAGCTGTGTTAAATCCCCGGGGGTTAAATCAGGGCGATCTTCCAATATCAATGCTTGTGCATCGCTCACGCGTTCGGGGCGGAAACCAATGTGGCTGGAAAAAATGCCGTAGCCAGGGTGCTGCAAAAATAATTCGCCCGCACAAATATTCGTAACAAGCATAGCTTCTTCAATCATGCGATGAGCGGTATTGCGTTCACGCTTTTCGATGTGATCAATTTTTTTCTGATCGTTTAATACAAACGCATAATCTGCACGTTCTTCCATGACTAATGAGTTGGCTTGGCGATAAGCTGCGCGTGCTTGTGCAAAGGCTTGCAGTTCTACCAGCATATCGTGCACGTGTGTTGGCGCAGACAATGTGGAGATATCGTTGGTTAACGCATCAAACACACCTTGATAACTTAATTTACATTGCGAACGAATTAATGCTTCGGCGAATTCATATTTGCTGATGGTGCCGTCGCGTAGGATTTGCATGCGGCAAATAACCGTCGGGCGTTTTTGTTCGGGAACCAGTGAATAAGTATCGTGCGATAAATCCACCGGCAACATGGTGACAGTTTGCCCGAGAATATAATGCGTGCTGGCACGTTCGCGCGCGGCGAGCTCAAGCGGGCTACCAAAATCGATATGCTTGCTCGGGTCGGCAATAGCCGTAATTAATTCCCAACCCTGATCATTCGCGGCGATATAAATCGCATCATCCATGTCGCGGGTATTTTCGGAATCAATGGTTACAAAGGGCAGGTGAGTTAAATCCACTTCGCCGTTATCAAATGTCAATGGTGACCAATTAATGCTGCTCGCCTGGTTTTGCGCAGGTGATTGCCACTCGAACGGCATATGGAATTTGGCAATGCTATAACGGCTTTCTACACCCGGATCTTCCGTTTTTCCAAGGCGGCTAATGATATGTACCTGGGTTTTGCCTTCGCTATTAAATGGGTGGCGAGCAATTTCGCAGTGAATCAGGTCACCAACTTCATGGCCTTTGCGCTCTTGTGGTGGAATAAATAACCAGCGATTAAAGTTGGCGACATCGGGCTCGACAAAATCTGTGGTCCCTTTGTTCACATAACGACCTACAAATTCCTTCAGGCCGGGGGTAATCAGTTTTACCAGTTTGGCTTCAAACTGGCCTTTGCTATTGGTGGTGATTTCTGCCTCAACCCGGTCATCAGGCAGTACACGCATCATCTGCTCCGGGTCGATGAAGGCCTCGCGGCCATCATCCAGAATCAGAAATCCAAAACGTTTGGTAGTTGTACGAACCGAGCCTTGCGCTATGTCTTTAGCGGAGATAATTGATGATTTCAGTTGGGAAAGTTGTTGCAGGGCATCTTTATTGAGCATGAGGTACGACTTATATAAGGAGAATGCGCCGGATTATAGCCCGAATCAGCGCCGAAGTAGTGCGACTTTCACTGCTTCATTACCGACTATTTTTCTATAAATTTTAAGCTTTACTCATTATTGGTGTGCGGCCTTTTGACAGTGTGCACTGGCGGCGGGTTACAATCCTTTACAGTTAGTAATTGTTTTTATTGGACTTATTGCGATTTTTATTTCACTCGTCGCTATTTTTATCCCCACTTATAGAATAAGGGTTAGTTTTTGGACGCTATTACCATCAATCATATTTTGCTCATCGGGGCGTTGCTTGTTGCAGCCAGTATTTTGATGAGTTCAATTTCGACCCGCGTTGGCATCCCCATTCTGGTTATTTTTTTAGCAGTGGGAATGCTTGCCGGTGTGGATGGCCCGGGTGGCATCGAATACAAAGATTACTCTTCAGCCTACCTGGTCAGTAACCTCGCCCTGGCAATTATTTTGCTGGATGGTGGTATGCGGACGCGTACTAGTAGTTTCCGTGTGGCCTTGTCTCCGGCGTTGTCACTTGCCACCGTGGGCGTATTAATTACCGCCGGTTTGACCGGCTGGGCCGCTGCGTGGCTGTTTGATTTGAGCTTGCTTGAGGGGTTGTTGATTGGAGCAATCGTAGGCTCAACAGATGCTGCTGTAGTGTTTAATCTCCTGAATGGTAAAGGTCTGAATGAACGGGTTAGCGCAACGCTGGAGATAGAATCGGGCAGCAATGACCCAATGGCTGTGTTTTTAACCATCACCTTGATTGCCATGATTTCCGCCGGGCAAACCGGTTTTTCCTGGGGCTTGCTGGGGACTTTCGTCGAGCATTTCGCGATTGGTATTGCCTTTGGCCTGGGTGGGGGATGGTTGCTGCTCCAGATGATTAATCGCCTGACTATTGCGGGTGGTTTGTATCCGCTGTTGGCTGTGAGCGGCGCCATCATGCTGTTTGCCTTGTCGAATGCGTTGCACGGCAGCGGGATTTTAACGGTGTACGTTTGTGGCTTGATGCTCGGCAACCAGCCTATTCGCAATCGCCACGGCATTCTGCATATGTTTGATGGGCTTGCATGGTTAAGTCAGATCGGGATGTTTTTGGTGTTGGGATTGTTGCTTATCCCAAGTCAATTATTGCCAATTGCAGTGCCTGCACTGTTGTTGTCACTGTGGATTATTTTGTTTGCACGCCCCTTGTCTATTTTTGTGGGATTGTTGCCGTTTCGCAGTTTTACCTGGCGCGAGCGCACGTTTATTTCCTGGGTGGGATTGCGCGGTGCAGTACCGGTTATTTTGGCGGTATTTCCCTTTATGGCCGGTTTGGAAAATGCGCAGCTATTTTTTAACGTAGCGTTTTTTATTGTGTTGGTTTCGCTGCTGGTGCAAGGTACGACCCTTGGTTTCGCTGCAAAACTTGCTAATGTCGTGGTACCTGAAACTCCATCGCCTATGTCCCGCGCCGGATTGGAAATTCATGTAACCAGCCAATGGGAATTATTCATTTATAAATTGGGCGCGGAAAAATGGTGTATCGGCGCGGCATTGCGCGAATTGCATATGCCGGAGAACACCCGTATCGCCGCGTTGTTTCGCGATAAGGAATTATTGCATCCATCCGGTAGTACGCGGTTGATGGCGGGCGATGTGCTCTGTGTAATCGGCCACGAAAATGATTTGCCATCATTGGGAAAATTATTCAGCGTAGCGCCAAAACGCACGCTGGATTTAAGTTTCTTTGGTGATTTTATTATGCAGGGTGATGCAGAGTTAAGTGATTTGGCGATGCTGTATCGACTCGATATGAAAGGGTACGAGGAGCACAAAACATTAGGGCCTTTAATTGCTCACATATTGGGGGGCAAGCCGGTTGTGGGTGACCAGACCGAGTGGAGCGGTATGTTGTGGACTATTGCCGAAGTTGACGGCAACGATGTTCGCAAAATCGGTGTCAAACCTGTTACCAAGAAAACCTGAGTAATAAGGTGAATGTGATGAGCTTGATCGAATCCGGATTATTCAAACCACAATTGTTGATTGATGGCGTTTGGTCTGCGGCTGAAGATGGAAAAATATTTTCGGTGGAGAATCCCGCAACGGGTGAGGTGATTGCGCAGGTTGCTGATGCAACACCGGCTGATGCCAAACGCGCAATTGCTGCCGCTGCACGTGCGCAAATTGCCTGGGCAGAAACATCCGTATTGGAGCGTAGCCGGTTATTGCGCAAATGGTTTGATCTGGTAATGCACAATCAGGAGGAGCTGGCGAAAATCCTCACTATTGAGCAAGGCAAGCCGCTCGCAGAAGCGCGTGGTGAAATTGCTTACGGTGCAAGTTACATCGAATGGTTTGCCGAAGAGGCCAAGCGAATTTATGGCGATGTAATTGCTCCATCAGAAAATAACACACGCATTTTAGTGATCAAGCAACCTGTTGGTGTGGTGGCGACAATTACACCGTGGAATTTTCCCAATGCAATGCTCGCACGCAAATTAGCGCCTGCACTCGCTGCGGGTTGTGCAGTTGTAGCAAAGCCGGCTGCAGAAACTCCGCTATCCGCGTTGGCATTAGGGCAGCTTGCAGTGGATGCGGGTATACCGGCTGGCCTTATCAATATTCTTCCTTCCTCTTGCGCAAAAGAAATCGGTGAAGCTTTTACCTCAAATGAGCAAGTGCGAAAAATTTCGTTTACTGGATCAACCGCCGTCGGTAAACAACTAATCACCCAATGCGCGGCAGATGTAAAACGTATAAGCCTGGAGTTGGGCGGTAACGCACCGTTTATTGTTTTTGAGGACGCAGACCTTGATGCTGCCGTTGCCGGTGCAATCGCGTCGAAATTTCGCAACGCAGGGCAAACCTGTGTTTGCGCTAATCGTTTTTACGTCCAGCAAACAATTTACGATACGTTTTGTGAAAAACTGGCTTCCGCCATGAAAGGTTTTGTTATTGGCAATGGATTGGATAAGGAAATAAACATGGGGCCACTTATTTCCAATCGAGCGCAACAAAAAGCTCAGGCATTGCTGGATGATGCAGTTTCACGCGGTGCAAAAATCGCCTATCAAGCAAAACAGGATGATTCATGGCAAACAGGTTATTTTTTTCCCCCTACGTTATTGGTGAATGTCCCTGTGGATGCGCGTTTAACTTGTGAAGAGATTTTTGGGCCAATTGCTCCAATAATTTCATTTGAAACAGAAGCGCAGGTTATTCAGTTTGCCAACTCATCCGAATACGGTTTGGCCGCGTATCTTTATACGCGCGATGCAAATCGTATCAAGCGTCTTTCTGATCAATTGCAAACCGGAATGCTCGGAGTTAACACCGGTTTGATTTCCAATGCTATGGCTCCGTTCGGTGGAGTCAAGCAGTCGGGATGGGGACGTGAAGGTTCCCGTTACGGTATGGATGATTATCTGAATATAAAATACCTCCGCGAGTCGTTTTCCTGATTAATAACATGATGTATGCAAATGCTCACGGCTTGTCGTGATAACAGGCATTTTTTTATTTCCATACTAGACTTTTATTACCGGCAATTGTGTTGGTATTTATTTGATCAAAAGTCTATGAGGTTTTGCCATGTTATCCTGGTACGAGGGATTAAATTTACGTTGGAAGTTGCGTCTTCCATTGTTGTTGTTAGTGATTTTGGTGTTGTACATGGGGCTACACGCCATTAGCACCAGTAAAACATTGGGTAACAATGCGATTAGTATTGCCAAAGTCAATCTGCCCGAAATTCAATTGCTAATTCAAGCCGACAGGGATTTATACCAGTCGTTAACAGCCGAACGAGCCTTGTTGCAGGTCGAGTCAAGCCAACATGCGGCGCTATTTACCGAGCAGGCTGATAACGCAAAGCAGGCTCAGGATCGCGTTTATCAATCCCTCGATATTTCCACGAGTTCAACACCGGCCGAGCGCGAAGAATTTACCCGTCGCTATAACACCTGGAAAGAAGCGGCGGCGGATGTGATCAACACCGCGCGTTTAAGTGATGACGCCAGCCGTGTTTCGGCTACTGAAAAATCCTACGGTTCTGCATCAAAAGCATTTCAACATTTACGCGATTACATTGATGAGTTGCAAGAAAAGCGTCTTGTTGAGGTGGATGAATACACTAAACAAATTGATCATGACCTTGATGCAAGTGCCAAACAATTATTTGCAATTGTAGTCATTGCTACTTTGGTGAGCTTGCTTGCCGCATTTTTCTTACCTTTATTGGTTGCAAATCAAGTGCGTGGTATCAGTGATCGCATCCAGAATATTGCCGAGGGCGATGGCGATTTAACGATCCGCGTTCCTGTTACGACTAACGATGAGCTCGGTGAATTATCTGCGCACGTCAATGTGTTTATGGAAAAGTTGCAGCGGATTATCGCGAGTGTTTTACAAAATACAAATGAGGTTTCAAAGGCGGCTGAGTCGTTATTAAGCGTATCCAGCAATAGCCAAAAAGCCGCTGATGATCAATGCCATGCAATTACTATGGTGGTTACCGCAGTCAATGAATTAACCATGGCGATCCAGGAGGTTGCGCGCAATACCAGTAGCACAGCGCAAAATACCAAAGACGCCACGGAAATTACCGAACTGGGTCAAGAGCGTATTCGAATAGCAGTAGAGCATGTGAAAGGATTGGCTGCGCGCATTCATGAAACGGCAGAATTTATGTCAAAGCTTGAAGGTGAAGCTAAAAATGTAACCTCGGTTATTGATGTAATTCGTGGTGTTGCCGAACAAACTAATTTGCTCGCGTTGAATGCGGCAATCGAGGCGGCGCGTGCTGGTGAGCAGGGGCGAGGATTTGCAGTGGTGGCTGATGAGGTGAGAACGCTTGCGAGCCGAACCCAACAATCCACCGGTGATATCCAGGGTATGTTGAGTCAACTGCAATCCGGTGTGCAGCATGCAGTGACTGCGATGGGTAATAGCGAAATCCTGACTAATGATGCAGTAACTTCGGCGAGTGATGCGGGTAGTTCCCTTGCGGGTATTAATTCTGCGGTGCGAGAGATAGCGGATATGACTACGCAAATTGCTACTGCCGCTGAAGAGCAAAGTTCAGTGACCTCTGAAATTGATCGTAACCTGGTGCAGATAAATTCTCTTGCAATGAACACTGCAGAAGGTGCATCCAAAACAGCGCAAGAAAGCCAGCGTTTGAATCAATTGTCGATTCAGTTGCGGCAATTGGTGGGGCAATTCAAAGTTTGATTTGTGTTTATGGATTTAAAAACAAAAACCGGAGCTTTTGGGCTCCGGTTTTTTTATCAATACAGTGCGATTTTATTTTAAGTGGCCGAGGTTTTTTTGTACGATCTGTAAAATCGGCTTAAACACTTTTGGTGAGCCGCACACAATATGGCCGGTTTCCAGGTAATCGGCACCGCCGTTGAAATCGCTTACCAAACCGCCGGCTTCTTTTACTAACAGGATGCCACCCGCAATATCCCACTCATTTAAATTCATTTCCCAGAATGCATCGAAACGACCGGCAGCAACATATGCCAGATCCAGTGCTGCTGAGCCGCATCGGCGAATACCGGAGGTTTGGCCAGCAATTTCTTGCACGCACGCAAGGTAAGGAATGATGTGTTCAAACGCATAACCACTGAAGGGAATGCCGGTGCCAATCAATGCCCCCTCAAGCCCGCGACGGCTGGATACACGCAGGCGACGGCCATTCAATGTTGCACCGCGACCGCGACTTGCGGTGAATTCTTCGCGTTTGATTGGATCAATAACCACTGCGTGTTCAATCTGGCCTTTGTATTTGCAAGCGATTGAAACTGAAAAGTGCGGCAAGCCGTGGATGAAATTGGTGGTGCCATCGAGCGGATCGATGATCCATTCGTAATCGGAGTTTTTACCGGGTTGGGAGCCGCCTTCTTCGCCACGGAAACTGTGATCGGGATAGGCTTTGCGGAGGTGATAAATGATTTCTTTTTCAGCCGCTTTATCAACTTCCGTTACGAAGTCATTGCGACTTTTGGTCTCGATGGTGAGCAAGTCAACGCGTTCAAATGCACGTTCAATCAATTCTGCAGCTTTGCGACCAGCGCGCAAAGCGATGTTAATCATGGGTTCCATAAAGCACCGGGAATAAGGGTTTACTGAATAACCAGAATGCGATGAGTTGACCTTGCGGTACTCATTCGAGATCAGGGGTTGTAAAAGAGCGGGGTCGCAGGCGGCATAGGCGCCTCACACCAAGGGCGCGCAGTATAACGGCAAGCGCCGGTTGCGGCTAGTGATAACTGGAGGCAGGGCGTATGTATCTGTATACTGCGCGCCGTTTTAGCGTGCACCTCCTTATATACAGTCGAGAATCCTATGTCAGCCCAGCCTTTTTCTAATATCCGTATTGTTTTGGTGAATACCAGCCACCCCGGCAATATCGGTGGTGCCGCACGGGCGATGAAGAATATGGGGCTGTCGCGCTTGTATCTGGTTTCCCCGCAGGATTTTCCGTCAGATAAGGCAGTATGGCGATCCGCGGGTGCGACTGACGTATTGGATAACGCCGTGGTAGTAGAAACTCTTGATGAGGCTATTGCAGGATGCGGCCTGGTGGTAGGAACAAGCGCGCGCGAGCGCCGTATTCCCTGGCCGTTGCTCGATCCGCGCAAATGCGGTGAAAGTGTTTGGTCAGAAGCGGCCAATCATGAAGTTGCCGTTGTGTTCGGGCGTGAAGATCGCGGCCTGACCAATGAAGAGTTATATAAATGTAATTACCACGTTCATATCCCGGCTAATCCTGATTACAGCTCGTTGAATCTCGCCACGGCGGTGCAAGTCATTTGTTACGAAATTCGTATGGCTTATTTATTGGCTGCAGAAGGCAATACGCTTCCCCAATACCAATGGGATATGCCGCCGGCAGAACCCAATTCAATGGAGCTGTATTACGACCATCTTGAACAGACCCTGGTTGAGCTGGATTTCCTTGATCGGGACAATCCCAAGCAGACCATGACTCGTCTGCGTCGCCTTTATAACCGCATCCGCATGGACCAAATGGAGTTGAATATTCTGCGTGGAGTGCTTACCGCCATGCAAAATTATGTGCATTACAGCAGTAAGGTTATGACCAAGTTGGGGTTCGAACCGGGCCTGGAATCCATGCGCAAGGTGGCAAAAGAGGATAAAAAACCGGACTGAATACATTTGTTTAGGGCGAATGCCGGAGTTTAGGCGGATTTTTGGCGTTGGAAAAAACGGAATACTTGAGTAAAATACTCGGAATTAAAGCCATGGCAGGATCATGGCAACCAAGCTACCGCAACCATACTCAGTATCCAGGATTTATACGAGGCGTTTTCGCTTATGAGACTCACCACCAAAGGCCGCTATGCCGTTACCGCAATGCTGGATTTGGCGCTTCATAGCGAACAAGGTCCGGTTAGCCTGGCTGATATTTCTGCCCGCCAGGGAATTTCCTTGTCTTATCTGGAGCAGTTATTTGCCCGTTTGCGCCACTTCAAATTGGTTAAAAGTGTTCGCGGGCCTGGTGGTGGTTATCGTTTGGAAGGTGACACCGCCACTATTTCTATCGCCCAAGTGGTTGATGCCGTAAGTGAATCACTGGATGCAACTCGTTGTGAGGGCAAGGGTAACTGTCACGAAGGTGAAGTTTGTCTAACGCACCATTTGTGGGAAGACTTGAGTGCGCAGATCCACCGCTTCCTGAGTGAGATTACGTTAGCTGATTTGGTGGCACGCAACGACATACAGATGGTGCGCCAGCGTCAGGATCTACGTTTAGCGAGTATCCACGATGAAACACATATTGCTGTAAGCGAAATTCTTTAACCGAGGGCACTCACTGTTTTGCGCAAACCCGTCTATCTAGATTATGCCGCAACCACTCCGGTTGCACCGCTCGTGGCAGCGCGGATGGCAGAGTGTTTGACATTAGAAGGAACTTTTGCGAACCCTGCATCGCGGTCACATATGTTCGGATGGCAAGCCGAGGAACAAGTAGAAAACGCACGCGCGCAAGTTGCCGCGCTAATTAATGCAGATCCACGCGAAGTCGTATGGACTAGCGGCGCCACCGAAGCCAACAATCTGGCACTTAAAGGAATAGCTGAATCATATCGCACGCAATATAAAGTTGGCGGGCATATTGTGGTATCGGCGATTGAACATAAAGCGGTGTTGGATCCTGCAGCATGGTTGGAAACCCAAGGGTTTCGCATAACGCGTATCACGCCAACTAAAGAAGGAATTATCAGTACCGATTTACTGTCTGCTGCACTGGAGCCGGATACTTTTTTAGTCAGCATAATGCAAGTCAATAATGAATTGGGTTGCATTAATGATGTAAAAGCATTAGCTGCGTTATGTAAATCGCACAATGTTTTAATGCATTGCGATGCGGCACAAGGTGCCGGAAAAATTGCGTTAGATGTTAAAGATTTGGGTGTGGATTTATTGTCGCTGTCGGCGCATAAATTTTACGGACCCAAAGGTGCTGGTGCGTTGTATGTGCGCCGCTCTGGTGATGTAAAAGTTGCAGCGCAAATTCACGGTGGTGGTCATGAGCGTGGTATGCGTTCAGGCACTTTGGCAACGCATCAATTGGTAGGAATGGGCGAGGCGGCGCGGTTTGCTGCGGAGCAGTTAGAAACCGATTCAATACGTATCACTCGGTTGCGTGATCGTTTATGGCAGGGATTGGCAGATTTGCCCGGTATTCATCGCAATGGTTCTGAACTTAATTGTGTGGGCGGAATTTTAAATATCGCGTTTGGCGACATTGATGGTGAGATGCTCTTGTTGTCGTTGCGCGATCTTGCAGTTTCCAGTGGTTCTGCATGCAATTCGGCCAGTATGTCTCCGAGTTATGTATTGAAAGCGATTGGATTAAGTGATGAAGCAGCGCAGGCGTCGCTGCGTTTTAGCATTGGTCGTTACACCACTGCTGATGAAATTGAATTTGCGATTGAACACATTCGCAGTGTAATCGCCAAGCTGCAAAAAGCGTGAAGCTTTTACGTGTGCAGCCCAGAAGGTAGATATCATGTCTGAACAAGTCGAACACCTCATTAAAAAAGAATACGCTGCTGGTTTTCATACCAACATCGCTTCTGAAACCCTGCCGCCGGGATTAAACGAAGATGTTATTCGTTTTATTTCCGCTAAAAAGTCCGAACCGGAATGGCTGCTGGAATGGCGATTGAAAGCCTATAAAGCTTGGCAGGAGATGAGTGAACCAACCTGGGCGCATGTGAAATACGATGAAATTGATTTTCAGGCGGTTTCGTATTATTCCGCGCCTAAATCAATGGATGAAAAACCAAAAAGCCTGGATGAAGTTGATCCGGAATTGTTGCGCACCTACGAAAAACTCGGTATTCCGCTGCATGAACAAGCTGCACTGGCTGGTGTTGCAATGGATGTGGTATTTGACTCGGTTTCGGTCGTCACTACGTTCCGTGAAAAATTACTGGAAGCGGGAGTGATTTTTTGTTCAATCAGTGAGGCGGTACAAAAATATCCCGAGCTGATTAAAAAATATTTGGGCTCTGTTGTTCCGCAAAAAGATAACTTCTATGCAGCGTTGAATTCAGCGGTATTTTCTGACGGCTCTTTCGTGTACATCCCGAAAGGCGTGCGTTGTCCGATGGAATTGTCCACCTATTTTCGTATCAACGAACAAAACACAGGCCAATTCGAGCGTACGCTGATTATCGCTGATGAAGGTTCATACGTAAGTTATCTGGAAGGCTGTACGGCCCCGATGCGCGATGAAAACCAGGTCCATGCCGCTGTGGTAGAACTGGTTGCATTGGATAACGCTGAAATTAAATATTCCACCGTACAGAACTGGTACCCCGGTAATGAAGAGGGTAAAGGTGGTATTTATAACTTTGTAACCAAGCGCGGTGTCTGTCATACGAGCGCAAAAATTTCGTGGACGCAAGTAGAAACCGGCTCGGCGGTGACCTGGAAATATCCAAGCTGTGTATTGCGCGGTGATAACAGTGTTGGTGAATTTTATTCTGTAGCGCTCACGAATAATTACCAGCAAGCCGATACCGGAACCAAAATGATCCACATCGGTAAAAACACACGTTCCACCATTATTTCCAAAGGTATTTCTGCGGGTAAAAGTTCTAATGCTTATCGTGGCCTGGTGCGTATCAATCCCGGTGCGGAAGGTGCGCGCAATTACACCCAATGTGATTCGTTGTTGATTGGTGATAAATGCGGTGCCCACACTTTTCCCTATATTGAAAGTAAAAATCCAACGGCTGTTATCGAGCACGAAGCGACTACCTCCAAAGTTAGTGAAGACCAAATGTTCTTGTGTCAGCAGCGTGGCCTTGATGCAGAAAAAGCAGTATCCATGATTGTGAATGGTTTCTGTCGTGAAGTATTTAAAGAGTTGCCCATGGAGTTCGCTGTAGAAGCGGGCAAGCTTTTAGAAGTTAGCCTGGAAGGCTCCGTAGGTTAATTTGTTCCCTGGGTAGCGTTGTTGCGAGTTAAATACGCGACCTGATACAGACTTGAAAATTTGAATTTACCGTGTTGAAAAACTCCCGGATCTGAAATTTATGTTACGCATTACTGATTTGTTTGCCCGTGTTGAAGAAAAAGAAATTCTTAAAGGTTTAAATTTGACGGTAAACCCGGGCGAAGTTCACGCCATTATGGGGCCCAACGGTGCGGGTAAAAGTACATTAGGTAATGTGTTATCCGGTCGCGAGGGGTATGAAGTTACCGGCGGTAAAGTTGAATTTAATGGTAAGGATTTGTTTGATCTGGAAATTGAGGAACGTGCTCGCGAAGGTTTGTTTCTCGCATTCCAATATCCGGTAGAAATTCCGGGTGTTAGCAATATGGAATTTTTGAAAGCGGCGGTAGATGCGAAGCGCAAACATAAAGGCGAAGCAGATTTATCTGCGGTTGAATTTATGAAAGTGGCGCGCGATGCGAGCAAGCGCGTAAGTTTGGATCAGGCATTTTTGAAGCGTGGTGTAAACGAAGGCTTTTCCGGTGGCGAGAAAAAACGCAATGAAATTATGCAAATGATGCTTCTGGAGCCAAGCTTGTGCATTCTGGATGAAACTGATTCGGGGCTCGATATTGATGCGCTGCAAGTTGTCGCCAACGGCGTGAATGCGATGCGTTCTCCTGATCGTAGTTTTATTGTGGTGACTCACTATCAACGCTTGCTGGATTACATTGTGCCGGATTACGTTCACGTATTGGCAAATGGCAAAATTGTAAAAACTGGCGATAAAAGTTTAGCGCTGGAGCTCGAAGAAAAAGGCTATGCCTGGCTGGAAGATGAGGCCGTATAAGCATGACTGATTTTCAACATCAAGCAATTCGCCTTACATCCATGCAGCGTCCGGAGACGTGGCTGGAAAGTTTGCGCACAAAAGCGGCTGACGAGTGGCTTGCACAACCATGGCCTACACGCAAAACCGAGCATTGGAAATATACTCCATTGCAAAACCTGCAAAAAACTATATTGCATGCATGGGGCAGAGAAGAGGTACCCATTCTGGATGCACCGTTTGAAAATCACCTGGTGCCACTGGATGCTTACCGCATCATTTTTATTGATGGCGTTTTTGATTCATTTAATTCGAGCAAGTTGCCTGCTGAAGTTGTGCAATTCTCAAAAGCGAATGAAGATCAGCAAGCCGTGATTCTCCAGTATTTGGGTAAGATCATTGAAGGTGAGCGGCACTTGTTTGCTACCCTGAGCAATGCATGGCTGGATGATGGCTTTTTAATTCATGTGCCGCGCAATCAAAAACTGGATAAGCCGGTTTATATTGTCAATATTTCCACTTCTGCGGCAGTTAGTGCCAATCAGCGTGTGCTGGTTGTATTGGAAGAGAGTGCAAGTGCTGAAATTATTGAACATTATTTTTCTGCTGAGTCTGTGCAGCAAGGTTTCGTAAACTCACTGACTGAAATTCATATTGGCGATAATGCCAGTTTACAGCACTATCGATTAAATCTTGAAGAAGAGCAGGCGCAACATATTGGCGCTGTGCATGTGGATTTACAGCGCAACGCAAGGTTGCGTGGTTTTGCAATTGCCCTGGGCGCAAGCTTGATGCGTATTGATTACCAGTTGAATCATCGTGGTCAGGGTGCCGAACTGGATCTGCAAGGCGTATATGTCCCGCGCAATAATCAATTAGTGGATTACCACACTAACGTTTGCCACTGGGTTCCGCACTGCAAGTCCAATGAAGTTTTTCGTGGCATTGTTGGCGATTCTGCCCAGGCTATTTTTAATGGCCGTATTTATATTCATCCACAAGCACAAAAAACATTGGCCGAGTTAAGCAACAAAAATTTGCTTACTTCGAATAAAGCTGAAGTAAATACTAAACCTGAATTGGAAATTTATGCAGATGATGTGAAGTGTGCTCATGGTGCTACGGTTAGCCAATTGAACACTAATGCTCGTTATTATTTACAAAGCCGCGGTTTGTCGCGTAGCGAAGCTGAGGTAATGTTGAGCTTTGGTTTTATCAATGAGTTACTGGAGCAAATCGCACAACCAGTCGTGCATGATTATTTGCAGCCGCGATTGGCCGCATTATTCGGGCGCGATAACAGTTTGAATGAAGCAAGCAGCTTGTTAGGTGATAGCAATGGTTGATTCTGCATTTGATGTAGAAAAAATTCGCGCTGACTTTCCGATATTGCACCAGCAAGTGAATGGTCAGCCGCTTGTCTATCTGGATAATGCTGCAACTACGCAAAAACCCAATGCAGTCATTGATGCGATCAGCGATTACTATCGCAACGATAACAGCAATGTTCATCGCGGTGCCCATGCTTTAGCTGATCGTGCCACGGTGAAGTTTGAAGCAGCTCGCGAAAAAGTTGCCACTTTTTTAAATGCGCTATCTGCCCGGCAAATTATCTGGACTCGGGGCACTACCGAAAGTATTAATTTGGTTGCGGCCTGCTGGGGTAAAACATTTTTAAAGCCTGGAGATCGCATACTTGTTTCTGCGATGGAGCACCATTCCAATATTGTGCCGTGGCAATTAATTGCTGCGGTCACGGGAGCAAAGGTCGAACCTATCCCCGTTGATGTTAATGGCAATATCAATATGTTGGCCTTCGATACGATGCTGGATGCGCACGTAAAAATGGTTGCTGTAGGCCATGTTTCAAATGCGATGGGAACCATTAACCCTGTTGAAAAAATTGTTACTCTGGCGCATGCCGTTGGCGCGCGGGTATTGATTGATGGTGCTCAATCATTGAGCCATTGGGCAGTGGACGTTCAGGCATTGAATTGCGATTTTTATGTGTTCTCTGCGCATAAGTTATTTGGCCCTACCGGTTTGGGCGTGCTTTACGGCAAGGAAGATTTGCTTAATGCAATGCCACCTTATCAAGGAGGTGGTGAAATGATTGAGACAGTTAGTTTCTCCGAAACTACTTTCAATCAGCTGCCCTATAAATTTGAGGCCGGCACGCCGGATATTGCAGGCGCTATCGGTTTGGGTGCTGCCATCGATTATTTAAATGGTATCGACAGGGTTGCAGCTGCTGCGCATGAACAAGCGCTATTGAGATACGCTGAGGGCAGAGCCCATGCTACATCTGGCTTGAAATTGGTCGGAACTGCCACACATAAAACCTCTGTGATGAGTTTTTTAATTGAAGGCGCTCATCCTGCAGATGTCGGTGTATTACTGGATAAGCAAGGTGTTGCAGTCCGCACCGGTAATCATTGTGCACAACCGATTATGGATCAATTTGGAATACCCGGCACTGTTCGTGCAAGTTTCAGTTTTTATAACACTTTTGATGAAGTGGATCGTTTATTCGCTGCGATTGAAAAAGCGAAAACTTTTTTGCTGTAATACTTTTTATCCTGACGAATAGGGGGAGTTGATCATGAGTATCGCTTCATTTGATCCGCAACAACAAACCGTGCAGGTTACGCCGGCAGCAGTTGCCCATTTCAAACGCCAGTTGGATAACAGCCAAAACAAGGCTGTTCGGTTGAGTGTTAAGCAGAGTGGTTGTACTGGCTGGATGTATATCGTGGATTTGGTTGACGAATCCAAAGCGGGAGATTTGCATTTGTCGCTAGGCGACGGGGTTGAGTTATTAGTGGATCCTAAAAGCTTGCCCGTAGTTGGTGGTACCGAAATTGATTATGTCACTGAAGGTGTGAATCGCCAGTTGAAGTTCAACAATCCACGTGTCAAAGATTATTGCGGTTGTGGTGAAAGTTTTAGCGTTAATTAATGCTGAATTATTTAACGCATCAGGAAACGAAAATTTATGTCTGAAAGACGTATGGTGGTGGCCCAGGCCGATTGCCCCGCCCGCAGGGTACCTGACGGTACACCATTGACTATCCCGGAAGGGACTTTTGTGACTATCACTCAGGCCTTGGGTGGAAATTACACGCTCACTTACCACGGGCAAATGGTGCGGGTGGATGGCACTGATGCGCATTTACTCGGATTGGAGTCAGAACAGTTGGAGTTCCCTGCACCAACGGATGATACCATCCATGAGGATCAGGTTTGGTATGCGTTGGGCACCGTCTTTGATCCTGAGATTCCGGTTGACCTGGTAAATCTGGGGCTTATTTACGGTGTTAAGGTTGATCAGGTCGCGAAACAGGTGGATATCCAGATGACCTTGACTGCACCGGCCTGCGGCATGGGGCCCGTATTGGTTGGGGATGTGGAATATCGTGTGCGTAAAGTGCCAAATGTAAAATCAGTGAAAGTAGAGCTGGTTTTCGATCCGCCCTGGCAGCGCCACATGATGAGTGAGGAGGCCCAATTACAAACGGGCATGTTTTATTGATGCAGGTTGATTGAGTGAGCTATGACCCAGTTTGGTATTGATGTAAGTGCGGATGACATTATCGATAGCCTGAGCTTTTTTGATAATTGGGAAGAGCGTTACAAATACATCATTGATCTAGGTAAAGAATTGCCTCCGATGCCAGAGAGCTATAGAACGGATGAATTTTTAGTGCGTGGCTGCCAAAGTCAGGTATGGCTGGTGGATGAGTGGCGTGATAACAGGTTGTTTTTTCTGGCGGATAGCGATGCCTTTATTGTGAAAGGCCTGCTTGGGGTTGTGCTCGCCGCTTTTAATGGCAAGACTCCGGGGGATATTCTCGGTTTTGATATCGATGCCTATTTTGCCCGGCTGGATCTGTTGCAGCACCTGAGCTCAACTCGCGGTAATGGGCTTAAAGCGATGGTCAAGCGTATCAAGGATAAAGCTGCTGCAACTCATTAAAGGTAATTTTATATGCCACTTTGATAGCTGATTTTGTTTATTAATCAAATAGCTAGGATATAAAAATCATGTAAACCCGCGTATAATCCGCGGGTTTTGTATTTTATGGGTCTTGAAACCGCATTTTGCGGTGGCAAAAGTCCCCTCAAACCAAGAATCGGTGCGGAGTTTCCAATGGCTGTTGAACAAACCTTATCAATTATCAAACCTGATGCTGTTAGCAAAAACCATATTGGCGAGATTGTCGCCCGCTTTGAAAAAGCAGGTCTAAAAATCGTTGCCCAGCGCATGTTGCTCCTGAGTCGCGCCCAGGCTGAAGGCTTTTACGCCGAGCACAAAGGTCGTCCATTCTTTGAAGGATTGGTGAACTTTATGACTTCTGGCCCCGTGGTTGTACAGGTGTTATCGGGTGAAAATGCTATTGCTTTGAATCGCGAGCTGATGGGAGCGACAGATCCGGCTAAAGCGGCGCCAGGTACTATCCGTGCAGATTTTGCTGAAGCGATTGATAAGAACTCCGTACACGGATCTGATTCCCCCGTTTCTGCTGCCCGCGAAGTTGCCTACTTCTTCGCCAGCAATGAAGTTGTTATTCGTTAATACCGCGTAATCCTGTTTTATTCATAGGTGCAGAGCCATGACTGATGTATCCAGTTCCACTTCTTCCGCTAATGCGGTTGTTGCAGAAGGCTCTGCAAAAATGAATTTGCTCGGCTTGCCCGAGGCCAAACTCGTTGCTTTTTTCGAATCCATTGGAGAGAAAAAATTTCGCGCAATTCAGGTAATGAAATGGATTCACCAATTCGGCGCAGACAACTTTGATGATATGAGCAATGTCAGCAAGGATTTGCGTGCGAAGCTCAAAAATATTGCCGAAATTCGCCCGCCGGAAGTTGTGCAACAATTCGATTCAACTGATGGCACGCGAAAATTTTTAATTCGTGTTGCTGGTGGAAATGTTATTGAAACTGTTTTTATCCCGGATGGGGATCGCGGAACTCTTTGTGTTTCATCACAAGTGGGTTGTTCCCTTGACTGCAGTTTTTGTGCAACGGGAAAGCAGGGGTTTAATCGTGATTTAACCGCGGCCGAAATTATTGGCCAGGTGTGGATTGCTGCTAAGTCTTTTGGCCAGTTGCAAGCAAATGGACCGCGTAAAGTCACCAACGTTGTAATGATGGGCATGGGTGAGCCCTTGCTGAATTTCGATAACGTTGTCGATTCCATGAATTTAATGATGCACGACAACGCTTATGGCATTTCCAAGCGCCGTGTAACACTCAGTACCTCCGGTGTTGTGCCGCAGCTTGATCGCCTGAGCCAATTCACGGACGCATGCCTGGCGATTTCATTACATGCGCCCAATGATGAGTTACGTAATGAGCTGGTGCCGATAAATCGTAAATATCCTATTGCGATGCTGCTTGATTCAGCCAAGCGTTACATCGAGGCAATGCCTGATACCCATCGTAAAATTACGATCGAATACACATTGATTGATCACGTAAATGATCGTCCGCATCATGCGCATCAATTGGCTGAACTCCTGCGTGACGTGCCGGTCAAGATCAACTTGATTCCATTTAACCCATTCAATTTGTCCAATTACAAACGCGTGAGTAACAATGCGTTGCGCAAGTTCCAGGATATTTTAATGGAAGCTGGTTATATCACCACGGTACGCACAACTCGTGGTGATGATATTGATGCGGCGTGCGGCCAGTTGGCCGGGCAGGTGAATGATATTACTCGTCGCAGTGAACGTTATCGTGCGCAGTTTGATGAAGTTCAAGCGGTTAAAATTGTAGGCCAGTAACTCTAATAACGATGAGGTCAGTAATGCAAGCAAGTAATGTGTTCAGGTTCGCCAGGTACATTTTGTTGGTTTTAACAACGGCATTATTGGTAAGTGGTTGCGTGTCCGAAGGTGGAAAGGCCAAGCGCCCTGTGGACAAGGAAAAGTCATTATCATTGCATATTCAGCTGGCGCAAGGTTATATCGATAAAGGCAATCGTGAATCGGCTCGCCATCATTTGCGTAAGGCAGCTGAAATTAATAGTAACTCTCCTGAGGCGACGGAAACATTAGCGCGTCTCTACCAGTTGGAAGGTGAGTCAAAGCTTGCTGAAGAAACGTTTAGAAAAGCGATTAGAGGCAAAAAGAATTTCACCCTGGCAAGAAATAACTTTGGTGTTTTTTTATTTAGTGCAAAGCGCTATGAAGAAGCGTTGGAGCAATTTGAATTGGCGGCCGCAGACCTTGATTACAATGGTCGCGCGGCTGCTTTGGTCAATGTTGGAAGGACTGCATTGTTATTAGGAAAAAACGATCGGGCGAAAGCAGCATTCGAGCATGCATCTGTTATTGATCGTAATTCTGCGGATGCCCATATAGAACTGGCCGACATTAATTTCCAGGCAAAAGACTATGCTAAAGCCAAGGATCATTTGGACCGTTTTCAGGCAACTGGCCAACAGTCGTCCAGGGCATTATTGTTGGGTATCCGCCTCGAGCGAATTTTTGGCAACAAAGACAAAGAAGCCAGTTACGTTTTGGTATTGAAAAATCGTTTCCCTTATTCAAAGGAATATCTCGAATACAAGCAAACGATGATGTAAAAAAATAGTACGGTTTAAAGGCGTTCAATGGTTTCTGATGAAGAGAAAAAAATGGCTGAAGATAGCCGTTTCCGCGAATTATCTCCTGGCAAATTATTAGTCTGGGGGCGTGAGCGTGCCGCTTTAACTCAGGAGCAGGTCGCAAAAGAATTGTATATGACGCTGACGAAAGTGCGTGCACTGGAGTTGGATGATTATCGTCATATGGGTTCGGATACATTTACCCGTGGTTATCTTCGTTCCTACGCTAATTTAATAAAGCTGGACGTTGGGCAAGTATTAGCTTCTTATGATCGCCATGCCTACGCGCATGGTTTGGTTGAGCAAGTGTTACCTCGTAAGGTTGAGTCTGCATCCAAACCGTTATGGCAATTTGCCGTTATTATTGTTGGCGTTTTATTGGTGCTTTGGCTGATATCCGTGTGGTTTTTTGATAATCGCAAAGAGCCTTCCTACAATATTCCTGCCGCTATTGTTTCCCCTTCAGAAAGTTATGTAACTACGAGCTTAATCGCAAGTTCGATTACCTCAATCGAGTCTTCTTCTGTGACTCTTTCATCTGCAGCAATTATTAGCCCGTTAGAAAATTCTGTTGTTGGTTCGCATGCCGTTTCCAGTGTCGCCAATACATCCGCGAATAATCCGGCAAATGTATTGATCAAGAGTAGCATCAAGTCTGAAGCTTCATCGAGCTCAAAAACGTTAGTGCGCGGTAATGCGTTGGATCAAATAGTATTTTCATTTTCGGCAGAGTGTTGGTTGGAAGTAAGTGACTCAAGAGGTGATGTCCTGGTGGCTGATTTGCAACCAACGGGAGGTCATCTGGTTTTGCAGGGAAAAGCGCCGTTTGATGTGAAACTAGGGAATGCTTCGGCGGTTCAAATTGAATTAAACGATGAAAAAGTTGCAGTAGTTCCTGCATTGGGAACTAACGTGCTTAGCTTGAAAATTGGTAAATCCACAAGCCAATAGGGCGTGGATTAATTAGGAAATAATATGCACTGCGAATCTCCGATAAAGCGTCGTAAATCTCGCCAGATTATGGTGGGAAATGTGCCTGTAGGTGGCGATGCACCTATCTCTGTGCAAAGTATGACGAACACAGAAACAACTGATGTTGCTGCAACTGTCGATCAAATAAAGCGTATCCAGCTGGCCGGCGCCGATATTATTCGCGTTTCTGTTCCGTCAATGGAGGCGGCGGAAGCGTTTGGTGAAATTCGCAAGCAAGTGAATATCCCATTGGTCGCTGATATTCATTTTGATTATCGTATTGCGTTGCGTGTTGCTGATTTAGGTGTGGATTGCCTCAGAATTAATCCGGGCAACATTGGTCGCGAAAAGCGTATTAAAGCAGTTGTTGATAAGGCGCGTGATTTAAATATACCAATCCGTATTGGTGTGAATGCCGGGTCACTTGAAAAAGATTTGCAAAAAAAATACGGCGAGCCTACTCCGGATGCGCTCGTGGAATCGGCGTTGCGTCATGTTGAAATTCTTGATGAGTTAAATTTCTACAACTTCAAAGTCAGCGTAAAGGCATCTGATGTATTTATGGCTGTAGCAGCTTATCGCAAGCTGGCAACGCTGATCGAGCAGCCGTTACACCTTGGTATTACCGAGGCCGGTGGTTTGCGGTCAGGTACAGTAAAGTCTGCAATTGGTTTGGGGGCCTTATTGATGGATGGTATCGGCGATACGATTCGCGTATCGCTGGCTGCAGATCCGGTTGAAGAAATTAAAGTCGGCTGGGACATGCTGCGTAGTTTGAAAATCCGTAGCAAAGGTGTGAATTTTATTGCCTGCCCCAGTTGTTCACGTCAAAATTTTGATGTAATTAAAACCATGAATGACCTGGAGCAACGCGTAGAAGATATTACGGTCCCCTTGGATGTGGCGGTAATTGGTTGTGTGGTTAACGGGCCTGGCGAGGCTAAAGAGGCAGATCTTGGTTTGGCTGGCGGCACACCAAGCAATTTGATTTATATTGATGGTGAGCCTAACCAAAAATTAACCAATGAAAATCTGGTGGATAATCTGGAGCGTTTGATTCGGGCAAAAGCGGCGCAAAAGCAAGCGCAACTCGAAGAAGATGCGAAAAATATTATTGTCAGAGTCTAGTGTCCGGCCAGTAAAAATTATTAAGGTTTTCAATTGAAAAAAATTCAAGCAATTCGCGGCATGAATGATTTGCTGCCGGCAGATTCTCCGTTATGGCAATACGTTGAAGGTGTAGTAACCGACATCCTTGCACGCTATGGTTATCAGGAAATTCGTTTCCCTATTGTGGAATCGACAGAACTTTTTAAACGTTCTATTGGTGAAGTCACTGATATTGTTGAAAAAGAAATGTATACCTTCGACGATCGCAACGGTGACAGTTTGACCCTTCGTCCCGAAGGCACTGCCTGTTGTGTTCGCGCCTGCGAAGAAAATGGTTTGTTATACAATCAAACCCAGCGCTTATGGTACATGGGGCCAATGTTCCGTCATGAGCGTCCTCAAAAAGGGCGCTATCGACAATTTCACCAAATTGGTGTTGAAACATTTGGTATGCAAGGCCCGGATATTGATGCAGAAGTTTTATTGCTGAGTGCACGTATATTGCGTGAACTGGGCGTTATTTCCCATGTGCAGCTCCAGATTAATTCTTTGGGAAGCGCAGAAGCGCGAGCTAATTATAAAAGTGCGTTGGTTGCTTACCTGAGCAATGTGCAGGAGCAGTTGGATGAAGATAGTAAGCGCAGGTTGGAAAGTAATCCTCTGCGTATTTTGGATTCCAAGGATGCAAATACCCAGGCTTTGCTTAATAATGCGCCGGTATTGCTGGATCATCTTGATGAAGAGTCGCGTCAGCACTTCGAAGGTTTAAAGCAATTGCTTGATGCTGCGGGTATTCAGTATCAAGTTAATCCACGCTTGGTGCGTGGCCTTGATTATTATGGTAAAACGGCATTCGAATGGGTTACTGCTAAACTGGGCGCGCAAAGCACGGTATGTGCTGGCGGACGTTATGATGGATTAGTTGAACAACTGGGGGGTAAAGCAACACCGGCGGTGGGTTTTGGTATAGGTTTGGAACGATTGGTGTTGTTGGTGCAAGCTATTGAAGCCGTGCCTGAAAAATTGGATCAACAAGCGGATGTGTTTTTGGTTGCGGTGGGCAATGTTCAAACTGTTGCTATGCAATTGGCTGAGCGTATTCGCGATGAGTTACCTTTTATTCGTCTGATGGTAAATTGTGGTGGTGGTAATTTCAAAAACCAGTTTAAAAAAGCAGATAAGTCAGGGGCCGATATCGCGCTCATCTTGGGTGAAGATGAAGCGAACGAGGGCAAACTGGCAGTCAAATTCTTGCGTCAGGAGGTTGAGCAACAAACTCTATCCTTTGATGATGCAATTCGCTGGTTAGAAACTCTTGAATAACTATTACCTGAGTGGTTTGGTTATCACTGAGTAAAAAAATAACGTTTTTTAAATCATACATTGTTTGCGCATTGCGCTAAGACCAACAGGAGTCAATTGTGAGTGTACATCTTTCAGAAGAAGAACAATTAGAAGCACTTAAACGCTGGTGGAAAGATTACGGTAAAGTGGTCGTAACTGCCGTAATTATTGCTGTCGTTGCTTATTTTGGTTACACCGCGTGGCAAGACCAAAAACGCCAAAAAGCTGAAAAAGCTTCCGAGGTTTATGAACAACTTTTAAAGCTGGTAAATGTTGAGCCGGGAAAAACATTAAGTGATTCTGACAAGGCGACAGCAACACATTTGGCTACAGAATTAAAGGACGCAAACAGTAAAAGTATGTACGCACACAGTGCCGCATTCTTCCTCGCAAAAATCGCTGTAGAAGATGGTAAATTGGACGCAGCCGTGACTGAACTAAAATGGGTTTTGTCTGCCAAACCGGATGCTGCAACCGAGCAACTGGCGCGTCTTCGTTTGGCTCGCGTATTAACTGCCCAAAAAGCTTATGCGGATGCGCTTGCACAATTGTCCCCTGAGCCTGCGACAGCGTTTATCGCTGAGTATGCTGAGGCTCGCGGTGATATTCTGAAATCACAAGGTGATTTGGATGCTGCTCGTACCGCCTATGAAAAGGCCCTTGCGGCAACAGATCCACAACAACAAGAGCGTTTTATGTTATTGCAAATGAAAGTTGACGATTTGAAAGTTGATTCAGCAGTTCCCGCTGCTGCACCGGCTGCCGGGGAGAAAGCTCAATGATGCAAGCCTCGGTAAGATGTCTTGGCTGGCTGGTATTGCTGTGCGCATTCACCTTGTCGGGTTGTTCCTGGTTTAGTAAAAAAACCGGCAATGAGCCTTTGGAATTAGTGGATTTCAAAGAAACTGTAGATTTGGATAAGGTTTGGAAGCGTGGTATCGGCGAAGGACAAAACGAAGGCTTTAGTCGTCTTACCCCTGCCTTGGATAAAGAGGCAATTTATGCAGTTGATTATGAAGGTTTGCTGGTAGCGGCGAATGCTTCAACTGGAAAAAAACTATGGAGCAAAAAAATTAATCAACCCAAGCTGGGTTTATGGGGCTGGTTAAAAAGTTTTGTAGTGGCTGGTGATGCCAACTATCAAATTGTTGGCGG
Organism: Cellvibrio sp. 79; assembly: GCA_003056245.1. Classification (GTDB taxonomy): domain Bacteria; phylum Pseudomonadota; class Gammaproteobacteria; order Pseudomonadales; family Cellvibrionaceae; genus Cellvibrio. The sequence continues at coordinate 940,563 of MVDH01000001.1, forward strand.
TCTTGGTGCTGAAAACGGTTTGTTATTAGTAGCAACCTATGCTGGTGAGGTGATGGCTCTTTCACCGGAAAATGGTGGCGAGTTATGGCGTACACAAGTTCCCGGTGAAATAGTTTCTGCTCCTCGCACAAATGGAAGTGTGGTCGCAGCTCAAACTGTTAATGGGAAGTTATTTGCGCTGGATGCAAAAACCGGTTCGCAACTTTGGTTCTACGATAATCCCCCTCCTGTATTGACCCTGCGCGGCACGCCATCACCCATTGTGACTGATACTGCTATTTACGCCGGCTTTTCGAATGGTCGCATGATGGCTTTCAATCCTGACAATGGGCTGATTTTGTGGGAGCAACGCATTGCCGTACCCAAAGGGCGTTCAGAATTGGAGAGAATGGTGGACATTCATTCAACTCCATTGGAAAAAGATGGTGTGATTTATGTGGGAACCTATCAGGGGCGTGTGAGTGCATTATCACGTGGAACTGGTAGTCCTTTATGGGGACAAGATGCTTCAACAAGCGAAAATCTTGCGATTTCCGGCGATAAGTTATTTGTCAGCCATTCTGACGGAAAAGTAATTGCCTATAACGCTGCGAGTGGTGAGCAATTATGGGTCAATGACAAAATGTTACGTCGTGGTTTGAATGGGCCTCAAGTCTTTGGAGATTACGTTGCAGTTGTGGATTATAAAGGCTACATGCATATTCTTAATCAAGCTGATGGCGAATTTGCGGCGCGAGTCAGAGTTGACCGTAAAGGAGCAAGAGCTCCTATGCTTACCAATGGTGAAACTTTGTATGTATATACCAATCGTGGAAAGTTAATTGCCTATCAGGTTAAAAAAGCCAAATAAGCTTTTTTTACCCAACTAAAGACCAGCCGCCCGAGCTTACCGTTAATAATTAAGGTAAACTTCAGGGCGGCTGGTTTTGTTTTATCCCTCTGATTTTATATGGCGACTAATTTTCGCCTTAATCGTTAGCAACTGATACTTTTATGATAATCCCTGTAATAGCACTTGTTGGCCGCCCGAATGTGGGCAAATCCACCTTGTTTAACCGTCTCACCCAATCTCGTGATGCTTTGGTCGCTGACTATCCCGGTTTAACCCGTGATCGTAAATATGGTGAAGGAGTATTGGAAAACCGTCGTTTTATTGTCATCGATACTGGCGGTATTAGTGGTGAGGAAGAAGGTATTGACAGCATGATGGCTGGCCAATCGCTATTGGCTATTCAGGAAGCTGATATTGTTTTATTTATCGTCGATAGCCGCGTCGGTTTAAATCCAGCAGATGAAACGATTGCAAAGCATTTACGTGTTAATAATAAAAAAACTTATCTTGTAGCCAACAAAATTGATGGAATGGACCCGGATATAGCACTGGCTCCTTTCTATGAGTTGGGGCTTGGCGAGGTTTATCCAACAACGGCAAGTCATGGTCGTGGTGTCAGATCGTTGATGGAGGAAGTGCTCGCCGGTATTCCCGAGCTGCCGGAGGATTATCAACCGGAAGAGGCCGCCGGTATCAAGATTGCTATTGTTGGACGGCCAAATGTCGGTAAGTCAACATTGGTGAATCGCTTGCTAGGTGAAGATCGCGTTGTTGTATACGATCAACCGGGCACGACTCGTGACTCGATTTATATTAACTACACACGTCTTGATAAGCCTTACACCATTATTGATACTGCGGGCGTTAGGCGAAGAAAAAATATAGATTTAATGGTAGAGAAATTCTCGATCGTAAAAACCATGCAGGCCATTGCTGACGCAAATGTAGTTGTTTTGGTTATGGATGCCAGTGAAGGAGTGGTCGAGCAGGATTTGCATTTAATGGGAACGACAATTGAAGCTGGCAGAGCACTGGTGATTGCTCTGAATAAATGGGATGGGTTGGATGAGTCACATAAACAATATGTGAAAAGTGAAATTGAGCGCCGGCTACGGTTTGTAGATTTTGCGACCATACATTTTATTTCAGCGTTGCATGGCACCGGAGTTGGGAATCTATATAAATCCATAGAGCTTGCCTATCAGTCTGCAACCGACAAATTCAGCACTAATTACCTTACACGTATTCTGCAGGATGCTGTGCGCGAACATCAGCCGCCCATGATTCAAGGGCGCCGTATAAAATTGCGCTACGCGCATCCGGGTGGCCATAATCCACCAATTATCGTAATTCACGGAAATCAAACTAACGATATCCCGACTTTTTATACCAAATATCTTGAAAAAACTTATCGTCGTGTTTTGGACCTGCATGGCACTCCGATCAAAATTGAATATCGAAATAACGATAACCCCTACAGTGAACGCAAGAAAAAAATGACCCAGCGTCAATTAATTCAAATGCGGCGTAAAACTGAACGGGAAAACAAAAATCCTAAAAAACAGTAATCACTGGCAACAAAAAAAGCGCGTAAACTGGTTTTGATTGATAGGAGGTGGAGTGCTTGCGATCACCTCGCTGAAGGAGTAGTGTTACGCGCCTTAGTTGTTATGCCTGAAACTGTATTAATTAACCGAGCTGAAGATGACGTCCGCTAGCCGAAAGCTGCTTATCATCGATGACGATGCCCTTGTACGCCAGAGTATCGTGACTTATCTTACGGACAGTGGTTTTAATGTCACTGCTACCTCTGACGCTCCCTCTGCGCTCGATATCCTGGCTTCATCCAACTATCTTCCCGACCTGATTCTTACCGATTTGCGAATGCCTAATGGAGATGGTTTGCAGTTGCTGCAAACCCTGAATGATCTTCATGATGGCATTCCCGTCATAGTCATATCCGGTGCAGGAGTGATGAATGATGTTGTGGGCGCTTTGCGCTTGGGCGCGCGCGATTACCTTATCAAACCGCTGGTGGACCTTGAGGTTCTGGTACATTCAATCAATAAAGTATTGGATCGCCAGGATCTGGAAGAGGAGAACCGTCGTTATCGTGCGCAGTTGGAAGAGGCTAACCGGGAGCTGCGCGAAAATTTGCGGGTGCTGGAAAGGGACCAGATTGCGGGTAGAAGAGTGCAGCGTCGGCTCATGCCTTCAGGTATCACTACTGAGGAAGGTTATACGGCAGCCCACACGATAGTTCCCTCGCTTTTCCTGAGTGGTGATTTTGTTGACTATGCCCATATCCGGAAGCGCTATTTGGCTTTTTATCTCGCGGATGTATCTGGGCATGGTGCTTCTTCTGCATTTGTTACTATCTGGTTAAAACATCTTGTGAGCCGTATGGTGCGGGAAGAAGGCTTATTCGGTGACGAAACTTCGTTTGCCCAAGGGGCAAATGTTATGTTACGCCAGATCAATCGGGAGTTGCATGAGACGCGTCTGAGCCATCATTTGACGCTATTTGTGGGGGTAATTGATACCCATACTAATCAAATGCACTACGTAGTCGCCGGTCACTTGCCAATGCCAATCCTGATTACACCTGAGGGTGCAAGTTATCTGGCAGGTCGTGGTAAACCCGTTGGAATTTTCAAGGATGTTGAGTGGGATGTATATGAATGCGATTTACCCGGAAAATTTGCGTTAGTATGTTTCTCTGATGGTGTGTTGGAAATCATGCCGGATCAGGAGCTACAAGATAAAGAAGCTCATCTTTTAAAACTAATTTCATCAAGTAGTGGCGATTTGGAATCTGTCTGCAATACTTTAGTTATAAAGGAGATTCGCGATAATCCTGATGATATCGCAGTTTTATCCATATCCCGAGGTGTTAGTTAATGAAGCCCGGCCAAATTCTCGTTGCTGATCACAACGGCGTGTACGTTATCAAAATGCTGGGTGATGTTCGCCTGACATTATGTATTTCTTTTGATCAATTCATTGATTCCATGTTTAAGCGTGCTGATTTCACTTCTGTACTTTTTGATCTTTCCGAAGCGGAAGCGATTGATAGTACGACACTCGGTCTGATGGCTAAAATCTCCATTCTCGGACAAGAGCGCTGCGGAATAATGCCGGTAATTCTAGCGAGTAATCCGAGTATCCAGCGTATTCTCCAGACTATGGGTTTTGCAGATATTTTTACAATAGTTGATAAGCTGGATTCACCAGTGTTAGCGAATCACCCGCTAAATTGCATTAATTGTGATGAACAGGAAGTAAAAGAAAAAGTTATTGAGGCGCATAAAATCCTGATGGGATTGAATGCCAGTAACGCAGATACGTTTCGTAATCTGGTCAATATGCTGGAAAACTGCTAAGGCTGTGAAACTCCACTAAAAATTTATTTAAGCCCAGTTAAAACAGCTTTAACCTGGCTCTTGGCGCGAATGAACTCTGAGTGGGGCAGGTAAATTAAATCTGCGACCTTACGAATCAAATAATCTTCATATTTATCCAAATTCCCATCGGCAAATGCCATCTCCCACATTGCCTTTACTAAATTGAATTTCTCTGTGCCATCACAATGTTGATTAATGATTTGGGTAAATTGGTGCAAAGAGGTTGCATGATTTGACTCGCTTTTTGCCAGTGTAATCAATTCCGATATTTCATCGGGTGTGAGCGAATATTTGCTTTTCAGGGAGAGGCTTAACGATTCCAATTCCTGGTCAGAAAATTGGTGATCAGCCATTGCAACTTCAATCAATAATGCAGCAACAGCCAACTGTTTTTGATGAGTTGATAGGACATGGATAGCGCCACCTGGTTGCAAGTGACGCTCGATAAAGCGAGAAAGCTTGTTAAGCACGAGACTTTTTAAGCCTTGGACTTCAACAGATTTTCAAGGTTGATTTGGTCTTTCACGAAGCCGCGAATACCTTCAGCCAATTTTTCAGTAGCCATTGCATCCTGATTCAAACCAAAACGGAAACTGGTTTCGGTTTCAATTTGTTTCGCAATGGCTGCACCGGTATTGGATGGGGAAAGGACGCGTTTTAATTCGCCTTTATCCTGATCCAGCTCTTGCAACAGTTGTGGGCTAATGGTCAAACGGTCACAACCGGCCAGCGCTTCAATTTCACCAAGATTGCGGAAGCTTGCGCCCATTACCACAGTTTTGTAGCCGTTTTGTTTGTAGTAATTATAAATGTGACGAACAGATACAACACCCGGATCTTCTTCAGCGGTGTATTCTTTCTTGTCGGTATTGGCTTTGTACCAGTCGAGGATACGACCAACGAAAGGAGAAATTAAAAATACACCCGCGTCGGCACAAGCAGCAGCCTGGTTAAAACCGAATAACAGCGTCAGGTTACAGTTGATGCCTTCTTTTTCCAGTACTTCTGCAGCGCGAATGCCTTCCCAGGTAGATGCAAGCTTGATGAGCACGCGGGATTTATCGACACCGCCTTTTTCGTACAGGCTGATCAGTTGGCGAGCTTTGGCGATAGATGCTTTGGTATCGAAAGACAAACGCGCATCAACTTCAGTGGAAATACGACCTGGGACGATTTTCAAAATCTCAAGGCCGATACCTACTGCAAGGTGATCGCCCGCCGCGCTGAGTTGTTCCGCGCTATTTACAATACCTTTGGTGCTGCTAATGGCAGATGCCAGCAAATCCTGGTACTGCGGCATTTGTGCTGCTTTATAAACCAGCGATGGGTTAGTAGTTGCGTCCAGTGGTTTGTACAAGCGGATGGCTTCAATGTCACCGGTATCGGCGACTACGTCGGTAAATTGCTTCAGTTGTTCAAGTTTACTAGTCACAGTGGTAATCCTATCTCTATAAATTCACGTGGTTGATCTTCGTTTTATTGCCGTCGGATCTATTATAGTCCTTATGACTTTATGAATGAAACAGTCATTTTTTATAAGTAGTAAATTCATTAACTCCAGTTTGTTTCTTCCACTCGCGAATTGGCGATATCTGGTAATGGTACCTCATTTAATACTTGCAGTGCTTGCTTGACGACGTCAATACCTGCACCCGATTTGTGGGCCTGTTCACTTAAAATGCGACGAAATTGTCGTGCGCGTGGCATTCCATGATAAAGGCCAAGAATATGGCGTGTAAGGTGGTTTAGGCGAGTTCCTTGTGCCAATTTTTCCTCACAATAAGCAATAAACTGCGTCATAACCTCCTGGCGGCTGATTATGGGGTGCGCTACGCCATAAATCTGTTGGTCTACGTCGGCTAATAAATAAGGATTTGCATAAGCCTCACGTCCAAGCATTACGCCATCCACATGTTCAAGAAGCTGTTTACTTTGTTCCAACGTGGTTATGCCACCATTGATAATAATTTCAAGGTGGGGGAAATCTTTCTTGAGTTGGTAAACCTTATCGTATTGCAATGGTGGCACCTCCCGATTTTCTTTCGGGCTCAATCCTTTCAACCAGGCTTTGCGTGCGTGAACGATAAAGGTATTGCAACCTGTTGCTGCGATGGTACTGACGAACTTAACCAGCCCTTCGTAATCCTCCATATCGTCTATACCGATACGGTGTTTGACTGTTACCGGGATTTTTACGGCGTTCTGCATCGTTGCTATACAGTCGGCAACCAAATCAGGTTCTGCCATCAAACAAGCGCCAATCATTCCGTTTTGAACTCTATCGCTTGGGCAGCCACAGTTAAGGTTGATTTCATCGTAACCCCAATCTTCAGCAATCTTGCTGCACTCTGCCAAATCGCCGGGATTGCTTCCTCCCAATTGTAAGGCAAGGGGATGTTCGCAAGCGTTGTAATCAAGAAAACGTGCTTTATCGCCATGCAACAGCGCACCAGTGGTCACCATTTCACTATAAAGCACCGCTTTTTTAGTCAGTAAGCGCCAAAAGGTTCGGCAGTCCGAAGTGGACCACTCCATCATAGGGGCAAGGGTAAAACGTCGATCAAGCACGGGAGATGTCATTTAATCCGGTATTTTTTGTGGGCAGGAAATAAAAAACTGCGGTCATCTTTACAGGTGATTTATGATAACTCTATTTACAGGTTGCTGCACGGCAAGTCCGGCTCACAGGATTAATTTGTTATGACACTTACCCATATAGATTCACAGGGGCATGCCTGCATGGTGGATGTTTCCGAAAAAACTCCCAGCGTGCGTGAGGCGAGGGCATTTGCACGGGTTTTGATGAAGCCCGGTACGTTGGAACAGATTAAGCAAAATTCGTTAAAGAAAGGCGATGTTTTAGCGGTGGCTCGTATCGCAGGTATTCAGGCCGCAAAAAAATGTTCGGATTTGATTCCATTATGCCACCCATTAGCCTTAAGCAAAGTTGCAGTAGATTTTGCTTTGGACGAAAGTAGCAACGCTGTGGAAATTACCAGCTATTGCAAATTAACCGGCCAAACCGGTGTGGAAATGGAGGCGTTAACTGCCGTGAGTATTGCAGCGCTGACTATCTACGACATGTGCAAAGCGGTGGACATGGAGATGGTTATTGAGCGGGTGTGTTTGCTGGAAAAATCCGGTGGTCGTCGTGGGTATTATCAGCGTGAGGAACATATGTAATGATTCGTGTAGTTTTTCTTGCGCAATTACGCGAACAATTAGGTGCTGCCGAATTGGATGTTCCTGTCGGGCAAATTAAAACTCTTGCCGATTTGAAAACGTATTTGCTGTTGCAGAATTCATCCTGGAGCGGGGCTTTGTCGAATCCCAAATTATTATCTGCAGTCAATCATGCTTACGTAAAAGGTGACCATGTATTGGCAGATGGTGATGAGGTCGCTTTTTTTCCTCCCGTAACCGGAGGTTGATATGGCTTTTTCAATCGCTGTACAGGAGCAAGATTTTGATGTGGGTCGCGAGTATGGCGAATTAATTTTCGGCGATACTGCAGCTGGCGCGGTGGTGTTTTTTGTTGGGCGGGTGCGCGATACCAATTACGCACGCGATGTGAAAAGTATGTCGCTCGAACATTATCCCGGCATGACGGAAAAAATTCTGCAACAAATTCTGGATGAAGCAAAATCGCGCTGGAAATTGATTGCTGCTCGTATTGTGCATCGCGTTGGTGAGCTGCATGTGAGTGACCAAATTGTATTTGTGGGTGTGACGAGTGTGCATCGCGAGCATGCATTTCAGGCTGCTGAATTTTTGATGGATTTTTTGAAGACGCAGGCGCCTTTTTGGAAAAAAGAATTAACCGGGCAGGGAGCTTTGTGGGTGGAAGAAAATTCCAAGGATGTAGGTGCGAGTTTGCGCTGGAATAAATAGTCAAATGGCAGGTATAAAAATGGGCGCAATAGCGCCCATTTTTTCGACTTACTACAAGTAAAAAATTATAAATGTCCTGGCTCGGAAGCTGGCGCAGTTTTGTAGATGCCTGCGAACTTAAGGCCGAAATACATGATGTAAACGTAGCAGGCAGCAGGTAACAGGAAAGACAATTGCAGGCCAATCGTATCAGCCAGTGCACCTTGCAGTAAGGGTACTAATGCACCGCCAACAATCGCCATACACAATATGCCTGAACCTTGACCGGTGAATTTGCCAAGGTTATGCAGCGCCATACTGAAAATGGTTGGGAACATAATTGAGTTAAACAAGCCAACCCCAATGATCGCCCACATGGCCAACTTACCTTCAGTAAATACCGCGGTTAATATGAGCAACACTGAACAGATGCAGTTAAACGCAAGTGTTTTGCCTGGGCTTACATAGCGCATTACCGCGAAGCCGATAAAGCGACCAACCATTGCACCACCCCAGTAGTAACTAACGAGGTGAGCTGCATCAGCTTCTTTCAAGCCTGCAATATGTGCTTCACCGAAAAAGTTAATCAGGAAGCTACCAATAGCTACTTCCGCACCTACATACAAAAAGATACCAATCGCACCCAAAACCAAATGTTTATGAGACAGTGCCGATTCTTTATTGGAGGCTACATCGCCGGTAACTGCCGGCTCGTCGTTGTGCTGAATTTTTGGCAACTTGGCGAAAGCAAAAAACAATGCCAGGCCAACCAGGGCTGCTGCGAGAGCAAGGTATGGGCCTTGAACGGCTGCAGCTTCTTTTGCGCGGTATTCAGCTAATTCAGTTGCAGGCAACAATGCTAATTGGTCTGCAGTTAATACTGCGCCGCCCAAAATTAAAATACCGCCTAACCAGGGTGCGATAGTTGTTCCCAACGAATTGAACGCTTGGGTTAATGTTAAACGGCTTGATGCAGTTCTGGCTGGGCCAAGCACCGTTACGTAAGGGTTCGCCGCAACTTGTAAAATGGTAATGCCTGAGGCAAGGATAAACAGGGCAAGCAGGAAAACAGCGTAGCCGCTAGTTGCAGCAGGGTAAAACAGTGCACAACCCGAGGCAGCGATGAGCAGGCCTGCTACTGCGCCATTCTGATAGCCCAGCTTTTTGATTAAGGCACCCGCAGGTAAAGAGATAACAAAGTAAGCACCGAAGAAACAGAATTGCACCAGCATGGCCTGGGTGTAACTCAAGGTGTAAACACTTTTAAGGTGTGGAATCAAAACATCATTCATTGATGTTAATAATCCCCACATAAAAAACAGGATGGTGATAATAATCAGAGGCACAGTATTGTTGCCTGTGTCTACTGCGCCGTGTTGTGTTGATGAGCCTTGCGGAATGCTGGCCATGGTTCTACCTCGTTGTTATAAAAATGGTCTGTCGTTGTCGTGGTCTTAAATTGACGATTGCCGATTGAAAGCGCGCGCCAAGCGCGCGGTACTATAATCCAAGGCTATAAAGCTGTCACATTGTTTGTTTCACGATTACAATCTCCAACCGAAAAGTCAGTTACATCTTGTTGTCAATACGACTTAGTGTTGACTGCAGGGAGATGGCAATAATAAATTCAACCAGAGGTTAAGGCAGTGGCAAAAGCAACGATTGATGATGTGGCCGATCTGGCAGGCGTATCCATCAAAACTGTTTCGCGCGTGGTAAATAATGAGCCTAATGTACGGCCGGCAACTCGCGAAAAGGTAGAAGCGGCCATAGCTGAGCTGAATTATCGTCCAAATCAATCGGCACGGAGCCTGGCTGGCAACCGCTCTTATCTGTTAGGTCTTATTTACGGCCATCCCAGTGCGCACTATGTGCTGGATATCCAGGAGGGGGTTCTGGAAATTTGCCGCCCGCAGCGCTACGAATTGCTGGTGCATCCGGCAATACATCGCGACCCCAATGTGTTGAATGAAGTTATGGATTTGATTCTTGAAAAGCGGGTTGACGGTGTAATGCTTACCCCACCGCTTTCTGACAATATGACAGTCATTAATTCGCTTAAAAAAATGAACATACCATTTGTTCGTGTTGCACCCACCGAAAATAAATCCCTATCGCCTTACGTTGAAACTAATGATGAAGAAGCGTCATACGATATGACCTGTCAGTTGATCGCGCTGGGTCATACCCGCATTGGTTTTATTTGTGGTCACCCTGATCACCGTGCAATGTCATTGCGTTATGAAGGATACAAAGCGGCGTTAATTGAAAATGATTTGCCACTTGCAAAAGACCTGGTGGAGCAGGGAGACAATTCATTTGAGTCTGGCGAAGCTTGTGGAAAAAAATTATTGCAGCATTCGCAACGGCCCACGGCAATTTTTGCGGCAAACGATGATATGGCGGCAGGCGTTATGATGGTTGCCCATCAATCAGGCGTTAAAATTCCTGCGCAATTATCGGTAGCCGGTTTTGACGATACTCCGGTTGCGCATCAAATTTATCCATCACTAACGACAATTCGCCAGCCAATTCGACAAATGGCAAAAAAAGCCACAGATCTGTTGCTTAAGCAGTTGAAAGGGCGCGAGATTCAATTGCCTGCGAGCATGCTAAGCTCCAGCATTATTGTGCGTGACTCTACAGGTCCAGTGGTAAAGGCCAAAGATAAGCATTAAAAATCTATTTTAATCGCAAAAAAAATGCACCTTCCGGTGCATTTTTTTGGTTATTAAATTTTTTACAGCGATCACAGATTTTTGAGCGCTGGAGTATTGTTAATCAACCAGGCTGCTGAGCCTACTAATGCTGCTTTATCATTCACAATCAGGCGAATGGAAATATCGCTCACATAACCCGCCATTGGTCCTTTGTTTTTGTAGCGCTCAAGGAAATGGGATTCCGGTAAAAGTCCAACCAGTTTTGGAGTAATTCCTCCACCAATTACAACTCCACCTTTGGCGCCGAGCGATAACGCTTTATCGCCAGCGACTTCACCTAATACATCGCAAAACGTTAGCACGGCTTCGCGGCATAAATCGTCTTCATCGGCGAGACCTTTCGTGCTCACATCGGCAGGGGTATAGGCTTTTGCTTCTACACCAGCGTTGTGGGCAAGCGCGCGATAAAGTGTTACCAGTCCGCCGCCTGACAAAATATTTTCAACCGATACGTGATTTTGTTCTTTCAGCAAAAAGGATTTGATATCCAATTCCTTTTCATTGGTCGGTGCAAAACTGGCATGCCCGCCTTCGGTAGGGATAATGTTCCAGTTGCCGTTGTCAGGTACGAGTGCTGCCATTCCAAATCCGGTGCCTGGGCCCATAACAACAATGGGTGCATTTGGATTGGATTTATTAGAGTCGTACAGGGTAACTAATTCATTTTCTTGCAAGAAGGGTACTGCATAGGCGAGGGAGGCAAAATCGTTAATCACATGCAGGGTTTTCATGCCCAATTGGTCACGCAAACCTTCAATCGAAAATTTCCAGTTCAGGTTGGTCATTGCAGCTTGGCCATTTTCAATCGGGCCCGCAATTGCCAGGCAGGCATGGTCAGGGATGGCGATCCCAAACTCTGTGCAACAGGCCTTGATCATTGTCGCCATGTCGGCGTAATTGGCACACTTAAGGGTGATTTGACGTTCTGCGGTGTAATTGATTTTGCCGCGGGCGCGATTCTTTTCTGCGTCGAATTCAACCAGACCGAAACGGCCATTGGTGCCGCCGATATCTGCAACCAGTAACAGGCTCATGTGACTCCTCAACTTCTTTTATATAGAAGATCAAATAGTTATGGATGGTGTGTTTGTAGTAATGGTTAGGGGCGGGAGGATACCATTAAAAGGAAAGGGCGGAAATTTACTTTTAAAAAGCTAATTTAAACTTTCTATCAATTTTCAAACCAGTGTTGCTTTGCGTGTTTTTATGATTATTTATACGCCATTGGTGCTGAAATTATGAGACCATTTCCCATGTTCACTAAAGCTTGATTTGGATGTCATTGACAGCGCTGTCATTTAATAGTAGTTTGCGCCAGCCACGGAGGCAGCGGGGATATTAGGTGTCAGGTTTGTAACAATGGCATCGAACAGTCCGATTCAGCGATTGGGTCCTCTGTCCTCCTTTAAAGGACGTTTCTGTTCTGTAGTTCTATGTGATTGGGCCTATGCTTAGGGCTAGGTTCGGATTTTTTTCGGGGAGATTATATTCCCGACTTCTTGTTAAGTACCTGTGGAGGTTGCAAACGTGCAGTGGCCAAGTATCACCAGCAAAGTGAAGAAAGACCCGTCGATTGAAGCAAAAATTGATGATTTGCTTGCGCAAATGAGTCTGGAAGAAAAAATTGGCCAACTGATCCAGCCTGAAATCCGCCATCTAACCCCCGCAGATGTGAAGGAGTACCACATTGGTTCTGTTCTTAATGGCGGTGGTTCTGTTCCTAATGGTAATCGCCATTCAAAAGCCGCTGACTGGCTGGCAATTGCAGATGCCTATTACAAAGCATCTATGGATGATAGTGATGGCAAATTAGCGATCCCTATTATGTGGGGTACCGATGCCGTTCATGGTGTTGGCAATATCGTCGGTGCCACCTTGTTCCCGCATAACATTGCGTTGGGCGCCGCGCGTAATCCGGAATTGATTAAGGAAATTGGCCGTATTACTGCTACAGAAATCGCTGTTACTGGACTTGATTGGGATTTTTCGCCCACCGTTGCTGTGGCGCGCGATGATCGTTGGGGGCGCACCTATGAATCCTGGTCGGAGCACCCTGATTTAGTGAGCGATTATGCAAGCAAAATGGTGGATGGGTTACAAGGCGATGCGCAGAGCGCAGAATTTCTTTCCAACTATAAAGTGATTTCAACAGCTAAGCATTTCATTGCTGATGGCGGAACGCTTAATGGAATTGACCGCGGCAATTGTATTGATGATGAAGAAAGTTTGTGCCGAATCCATGCTGCCGGTTATTACAGTGCGATTGAGGCAGGTGTACAAACTGTGATGGCCTCTTTTAATAGTTGGCATGGCGAGCATATGCACGGCCATCGTTATTTGCTCACCGATGTATTGAAGGACCAGATGGGATTTGACGGTTTGGTCGTTGGCGACTGGAATGGCCATGGTTTTGTTGCGGGGGCGACGCCATTGAATTGCCCGCAGGCGTTGAATGCTGGCCTGGATATTTATATGGTTCCAGACCCTGATTGGAAGCAGCTCTATCGGAATACACTTGCTCAAACCCAAGACGGAACAATTCCGCTAAGTCGTGTGGATGACGCGGTGCGTCGGGTATTGCGTGTGAAGCTGCGCGCAAATTTATGGGAAAAAGGTTTGCCTTCTTCTCGTCCATTGGCGGGGCGCGATGATTTATTAGGTGCGGCCGAACATCGGGCAGTCGCACGTCAAGCGGTACGCGAATCGATTGTGCTGCTAAAAAACAAAAATAATTTATTGCCGCTATCACCAACAGCAAAAGTTTTGGTGGCAGGAGATGGTGCTGACAATATCAGTAAGCAAACCGGTGGTTGGTCCATCAATTGGCAGGGCACCGGCAATACTATGGCTGATTTCCCGGGAGCAACGACCTTGTGGATGGGAATTGAATCCGCTGTCAATGCAGCGGGCGGTTCTGTCGAATTAAGTGTTGATGGTTCTTATAGCGAAAAGCCTGATGTAGCCATCGTAATTTTTGGTGAGGATCCTTATGCGGAAATGCAGGGTGACATCCAGCATCAATTGTTGAAGGCTGGTGATACATCAGATTTGCAGCTGCTGAAAAAACTAAAAGGCGCTGGCATTCCTGTGGTTGCCTTATTCGTAACTGGCCGCCCTATGTGGATTAATCGCGAACTTAATGCATCGGATGCGTTTGCAGTGATATGGCAACCGGGTACTGAAGGGGCGGGTGTTGCTGACGTTATTTTTAAAACCACTGGAGGCAAGGTTCAGTATCCGGTGAAAGGCCAGCTATCTTTTTCCTGGCCAAAGCGTCCGGATCAAGGCACCTTGAATGTTGGCGATACAGACTATGACCCGTTATTTGCCTATGGTTTCGGCTTGAAATATGGGGAAGAAGATTCATTAGGTGATGATCTTCCTGAAGAAGGAATCAGCTTTGAAACCACTTCCCATGTTCTTGAGTTATTCAATCGCCGTCCATTGGGTATTTACGGCATTATCCTCGAAGGCAAGAATAATGATCGCGCAGTGCTTAACGGCAACATCGCAAGTGTTTCTACACTGACGGTTAGTTGTGTGGATAAAGATGTACAGGAAGATGCGCGCCGTGTTCTCTGGAATGGCGAGGGCGAAGGCCTGGTCGCGATATCAACACCCAATCGCCAGGTATTGAGTGATTACTATGAATCGGATTCAGCGCTGGTTTTCGATATTAAAGTTGATGCGCCGCCACAAGCAAATGCCTGGGTTCGTATCGGTTGTGGTCCATCTTGTTACTCACAAGTAGACATCACCAAAGAGCTAACAGAAATTGCTGGTAAGGGTTGGAAAACCTTATTGGTGGATTTAAAAGATTATCCGGATGCGGGCACTGACTTTGGTTTGAAACGTACTCCACAGGAATTGTTTGCCCTGATTCTGGAGCCTTTTACGCTGGTTGCCAACGGCAAACTGGATGTGACCTTTTCGCAGGTCCGTATAGAAAAGGGACTGGCTAAAGGTGCGGGTGTTCGAATCGCATAGAAAATACCTCGGCACAAAAAAAGGCCGCTTACGAAAGTAAGCGGCCTTTTTTTGTGCACTTTTTCTTTTCGGTAAAGAATCAGTAGGTACTCATTTTGCCGGTTTGCTATTTTGTTGTGCGCCGCAAAAAAATGCTGTGCATTGCGATGCGTTTTAACTGTGCATGGAAATTTTTATATTTGTTTTTAAATGACGCATGGCTCATTCCTCTATCACCACAAATGTGCAGTCCAAAAAAACGTGACAAATCCTGATGTCAATTTTTAAAAAATATATCCCTTTGATTAATAATGAATTATTCCTTCAAAAAAATTACAAAAAAACGATTGGCATAAGCCTTGCTCCAGTGGGATTCAGTCACACCCGTGTTACACCAGTAATTTAAATAGATGATTTTTTTAGTGCATTGAAATAACGCAATGGAAAATCTATTTGCGCTGATGGTGTTGATCGCGAAACCACACACATTAATCCAAAATTGGGAAGGCTCTATGAAAAAAAATATGCTTCATCTTCTTGTTGTTGCTACAAGTTCATTGTTGTGTGCAGCTCCAGGTGTTTCTGCAAAAACGTTTACGGAGTCTATGCAGCAGGGCAGTGTGGTAAAAATAAATTTTCGTACGCGTTTTGAAGATGTCACCGAAGATACATTAGATGCAACAGGCAAAAAAAATGGTGAACGCGAAGCTGATGCATGGACAACTCGTTCACGCATTTCCTATCAATCCGGTGCATGGAATGGTTTTGGTTTTACTGGCGAGATGGATAACATCAGCGAAATGACGAACGATGTCGATTATCGTACTTCTGCGGCGAATACAGATCCTTTGTGGGCGGAGCGCAATACCGTTGCGGTGATTGCCGATCCAACTGGAACGGAAGTTAATCAGGCGTTTATTTCCTACACCAATTTTAACAATCAGGTTAAATATGGTCGCCAGCGTTTATTGCTCGATAATTCGCGCTTCATTGGTAACGTAGGTTGGAGACAAAACGAACAAACTTATGACGGTTTATCCTGGACCAATAAAACTATTCGCTACACTAACTTTACTTACGCCTACATTAAAAATGTAAATCGTGTGTTTGGCGAAGATAACCCGGCACTGGGTGATCTGCATATGGATAGCCATGTGCTCAATGCAAGTTATACCGGATTCGATGCGGGAAAATTAATCGGGTATGCGTATTTGCTTGATGTTAATGATCCGCTCGCGCAACTGGGATTAACCAGCGATACGTTTGGTGTTCGTTGGCAAGGTACGGTTGGCGAATCCTTTTTGTACAACCTTGAATATGCAAACCAGCAAGATGCCGGTGCCGCAAAATTATTTGAAGCTGATTACATGCTGGCGGAAGCTACCTACAACGTAAGTCGCTACACTTTTACTGCGGGTTATGAGCTGCTCGGATCGGATGAAGGTAAATACGGTTTCGCTACACCCTTGGCAACCTTGCATGCATTCCAGGGATGGGCTGATAAATTTTTGGCTACTCCGGTAGCAGGTTTAGAAGATGTTTATATTAATGCTGGTGTAACCGTAGCAGGAACCCAGACTTTATTGAGTTATCACAAATATAATTCTGATGAAGGCAGCATTGATTTCGGTGATGAGATTAACTTAAGTTTGGTTAAAAAATTTGGCGCGGTAGTGTGGACTGCAAAATATGCTCAATATTCAATGGGCGATACCAATGCCAACTATACCGATACGACCAAATTCTGGCTGATGGCCGATTGGAATTTTTAACGTATTGCTAAAAGTAAAAACCCCAATTAATCATTGGGGTTTTTACTTTTATTTTTAGCTCACTGGAATGTTGGCAATTCATCCAGTGTAATCATATTGGCATGATTATAAACTTTGGTTTTGTGCGCGCTGGTGTTGTAATAATCGCCGCTCCAGAAGTTATCTTTATGGGTTCCTGACTCCAATGTGGTTTCATTAAAGTTGCCATCATTCCATGTCATAAACCATAGCCACCAGGCGCCATCTGCAGAAACTTTATCCGGATCAGGAATAAAACCGTTTTCACTCAAGGCAATTAATTTTGCTTCCGAAGAATATTTTCTTGCTTGTGTGTAGGTACTGATTTGCGATTTGTAAGTTTGATTGTCGGTGCTGTCATAAATGTCGTGGCTGATGATATCTACAACATCATCACCCGGATACCATGCGGCACTTTGGCCGTTCCAAACCCATAATAAATTATGGAGACCATGATAACCCACTAACCGCTCATACATATGGCGCCACAACAATATTTGCGCATAAGCTTGTGGTACGCCATCAGTACGGGGGCGCCCCCACCAAAACCAACCCTCACCGTTGTAACCGGAAGCTTCGTGAAGCGGTCGCCACAAAACAGTAACGCCCGCATCATTTAATTTCTTCAATTCGGTAGCAATTAAATCTATCCCGGCATTAATTTGGGTGTACGCGGTGCTGTTTGTGTCCAATGAGCCATCTTTAATAGGGATCTGGAAGTTTGTATCTTTGGTATAAAACTGAGCGTTATTTGCGTTGGAAGTATTGAGCTGCGCCGGATCACGCCAGTGCCACGTAAATGTAATTAGCCCGCCTTTATTGGCATAAGCGATGGCTTCTTCCGTTTGTTTAACACCTTCAACCCAATTAGCGGTCATTCCATAATTCATAAAGTCATAACCCATGAGGGCCGAGTATTTGCCTGTATCTTTATGTACGCGCTCGGCCATATCGATACCGTCTTTCCAGGTTAAATCCTGTTGGCCAGTTAATGTTTGTTGGCCCGCTATGCTGCGCAGATAGGTGTAAATTGCGCTCGTTTTAGTATTTGTTTTTGTATCAACAGGTGCTGTGCGTCCTGCTAATGAGGGGAGGTTAGTGCGATTGGCAGGACAGAAAGTGCTGGCAATGCAGTATTTGCCATACTCGTACCCCCATCCATTTTGGTTTTCGCTGCAAACTAGCCAGGATTTACCATCTACCTGACAATTTCCGGAAGTGGTAATACTGGAACTGCTGGCTGCTACTGAGGCGGATGATGCGCTTGAGCTCGCAATACTGGAGCTGCTGATACTACTGCTGGATGTCGTTTTGCTAATAACTGTTCCCGTCGCGGTATTGTTATTTCCGCCGCTTCCTCCACTACCACACGCTGAAAGGACAAGTGTGATGCCGATAGCAAAAGGCATGCGCCAATAAGTTGAATACTTCATTATTGCTCCACATTTTTATGGTTATTAATAGAGTGCTCTCTCTGGTTGCCGGAGATTTACATATAAATGTAACCGGTTACTTTTCAGTGTATAGATGTAACCGGTTTCACGAAAGGGTGGCGCAAAAATAATGATGCTGCTGATACCCTGATCGGCAATATTCCGCTGATTTGGCCTGAGTCCTCATCTCATGTAGAATGCGCGCCTCGCTTTTTCTGCCTGTTTCAGGCCTAAACCAAGACTGAATTACGCCTAATCATGGAAATTAATCCCTTATTACTTGCCTTGAAAGACCTTACCGATCGCACCAACGTGCTTAGGGGGTATCTTTGACTACGCTCTTAAGAAAGAGCGTTTAGCAGAAGTCGAGCTTGATCTCGGTGAACCGTCCGTGTGGGAAAACCCCGAGCGCGCCCAGGCATTGGGTCGAGAGCGCTCATCATTAGAGATGGTGGTAAAAACCATCGACGATCTGGATAACGGTGTACGCGATTCGCGCGAATTGCTGGATATGGCCGTGGAGGAGGATGACGAATCCATGGTTGCTGATGTTCAGGCTGAGCTGGAGCGTCTTGATAAGCAACTGGGTGTGTTGGAATTTCGTCGCATGTTTTCAGGCGAGACCGATGCCAATAACGCTTACCTGGATATTCAATCCGGTTCCGGCGGTACCGAAGCGCAAGATTGGGCCGAGATGGTGTTGCGTATGTATTTACGCTGGGGTGAAGCGAAAGGCTTTAAGGTTACGCTCGAAGAAGTATCGGCAGGGGACGTGGCTGGTATCAAAAGTGCGACAATTTATTTTGAAGGCGAGTATGCGTTCGGTTGGTTGCGCACCGAAACTGGTGTGCATCGTTTAGTGCGTAAATCACCGTTCGATTCCGGTAACCGTCGCCACACGTCATTCTGCTCCGTATTTGTATCGCCAGAGATTGATGACAATATTGAAATTGAAATCAATCCTGCCGACTTGCGTATTGATACTTATCGCGCGAGTGGCGCCGGCGGTCAGCACATCAACAAAACCGATTCCGCGGTACGTATTACCCATATCCCTACCAATATTGTTGTGCAATGCCAGAACGAGCGTTCGCAACACGCTAACCGTGACAAAGCGTACAAAATGCTCCGTGCAAAAATGTACGAACAGGAAATGCAAAAACGCAACGCGGAAAAACAAGCGATGGAAGATAATAAGTCCGACATCGGTTGGGGTAGCCAAATTCGCTCTTACGTATTGGATGATTCGCGCATTAAAGATTTGCGTACCAGCGTCCAGACCTCCAATACCCAGGCAGTGTTGGACGGTGATCTTGATCAATTTATTGTTGAAAGCCTCAAAGCCGGTTTGTAATTTATTTTTTGTTGGGTCAATCCTTAAAATTTTCAGTCCTAAACCTTTTATTAGATATCAGTGAAGACTATGAGCAACGAAATCAACTCAGCACAGCCAGATGCACAGGCACATGATGAAAATAAATTAATCGCGGAGCGTCGCCAGAAGCTGTCTGCAATTCGTGAAAAGGGCAATGCATTTCCGAATGATTTTCGTCGCGGTGACAAGAGTGTTGATCTGCAATCACAATTCGGTGAAAAAACCAAAGAAGAACTCGAAGCACTGAATCATGTCGTGAGTGTTGCCGGTCGTATCATGGCGAAACGCGGCCCATTTATGGTGGTGCAAGATGGTGAAGGATCAATTCAGTTGTATGCTGATAAAGCGGCACAAGAAGTTATCAAAGATAAGTGGGGTTTGTGGGATATCGGCGATATCGTTGGTGTAAAAGGTGCTCTGCACAAATCCGGCAAAGGTGATTTGTACGTAAATCTGGAAGAGTATCAATTGCTCACTAAATCCTTACGTCCGCTGCCGGATAAATATCACGGCTTGAGCGACCAGGAAATTCGTTATCGCCAACGCTATGTGGATCTGATTGTAAATCCGGAAGTGCGCGATACTTTCCGCCTGCGTTCACAATGCATTAGTTTTATCCGTAATTACATGATTGGTTGCGGCTTTATGGAAGTGGAAACACCCATGCTGCATGTAATTCCTGGTGGCGCATCTGCCAAACCGTTTATTACGCATCACAACGCGTTGGATATGGATATGTTCCTGCGTATCGCACCGGAATTGTATTTGAAGCGTTTGGTCGTGGGCGGTTTCGAGCGCGTATTTGAAATTAACCGTAACTTCCGCAATGAAGGTGTTTCCACTCGTCACAATCCAGAATTCACGATGATGGAATTTTATCAAGCGTATGCTGATTACAAAGATCTCATGGATTTGACCGAAGATTTATTGCGTAAATTGTGCGTTGAGGTTACCGGCGGCACGGTATTGAAATACCAAACCAGCGAATACGATTTTGGTAAGCCTTTCGCGCGCTTGTCTGTGTTTGATTCGGTGTTGCAGTACAACCCGCAAATTACTCGCGAGCAATTAAGCACTATTGAAGGTGCAACCAAAGCTGCGAAGGATTTGGGCATTGAAGTAAAAGATTCTTACGGTCTTGGCAAAATCCATATCGAAATTTTTGAAGAGACTGTCGAGCACAAGCTCGATCAGCCAACCTTCATCACTGAATATCCAATCGAAGTATCGCCACTGGCGCGTCGCAATGATGAAAATCCGGCGGTGACTGATCGTTTCGAATTCTTCATCGGTGGACGTGAATTGGCAAATGGATTTTCCGAGCTGAACGACGCTGAAGACCAAGCTGAGCGCTTCATGCAACAGGTGCGAGAAAAAGATGCTGGCGATGATGAAGCCATGCATTACGATGCGGATTTCGTGCGTGCATTGGAATACGGTTTGCCGCCAACAGCGGGTGAGGGCATAGGTATTGATCGTTTGATTATGTTGTTTGCTAACGCACCATCGATTCGCGATGTATTGTTGTTCCCTCACATGAGACCTGAATAGAAAGTTTCATAATCGTGTAAAAATAGCGCCTGTTTGGCGCTATTTTTTTGCGTGTCCCATAAAAGTGATACATGAGATAAATTGCAGGAAACGATTTTGTGCGTATTAAATCGGGTGCGTGCAAAATAATGCGCCAATACTCATTTCATTAGCAAAAGACTTGCATTGGGTAAAAGATGAACTTATTCTCTCCGCCTGTCGTTTGTCTTGAAGTATGTTTGTCCTCCCGCCTGTACCAAATATTTCCCTGAAGTAAAGTTGTTGTAATAGTTTCGGGGTTTTAGTACCTGCAAATGACAACGTTGACAATCGCTGCCCGGCGAATCTTAAAGGATCATCACATGCAAATACCAGCGACGGTGAGAGAGTTTGCTGCTATTCGCCACACCCATTTCCTTAACTAACGATAATGAAAGGATAGGTAACTTCGATGAAGAAAATAATTTCAATGGGCGCGCTACTTGGCGCATCCCTGTTATCAACTGAAGTATTTGCAGTTAATTGTACTGGCTTACCGCAATGGAGCAGCGCCAGTACCTACACCCAGGGCGCCAAGGTACAGCATACCAATCGCGGTTACACGGCTGCCTATTGGACCCAAAATAACAATCCAACAAATTTTTCCGGACCATGGCAACAGTGGATTGATAATGGTGTGTGTGATGGCGTAAGTTCCAGCACCCCAAGTTCAGTTGCACCAAGCAGCTCATCTCGCCCGAGTTCAAGTTCGGTTGCTCCTAGCAGTATTCCGTCATCCAGCTCCGTATCATCAGTAAGTTCTAACGGTGGTGGCGTATGCCCAAGCTTTGTTGCCGGAACCAGTTACAGCCAAGGCGCTGCAGTCACTAATGCCGGTGGTGTTTATACCTGTCAGGTTCCGGGTTGGTGTTCATCTACCGCTACCTGGGCGTATGCACCGGGTACAGGAAGTTATTGGCAGCAGGCGTGGACAGCAGGTGGAAATTGCACCGGTGGCAGCTCCTCCAGTGTGATTAAATCGAGCTCTAGCTCCTCTAGTGTGGTTAAGTCGAGTTCCAGCTCGTCAGTTGTTCCATCATCAGTTTCTTCTTCGAGTGTTCCTTCTTCCAGCAGCAGCTCTTCGGTAACACCAACAACCGGCAAAGAGTTGGTTGGTTATTGGGAAAACTGGCATTGGCCATTGGAGGAAATGACTTCAATTCCGAACTACACCGTATTGAATATTTCTTTCCCGCGAATTAATGCGGACGGTTCGATTTTCTTTAGCAATGACGGTGGCTATCAAAATAATCCGACTGCACAACAAATTGCCGCTGCAAAAGCGCAAGGCAAAAAAGTATTGCTGTCGATTGGTGGTGCGAATGCAACCTTCGTGTTGAATAACCAAACGCAAGAAGATAATTTCGTAAATTCATTCATTGCGATTAAAGATCAATACGGTTTGGATGGTATTGATATCGATACCGAAAAAGGTTTGCACACCAATCCAAATGCGCAAATCAATTTAACCAACCCGCAATACTCGGCTGATTACCTTGCGCGTGCGATCAAGCGTTTCAAAGCACGTTACGGTTCCAGCTTCCTGTTGACCATGGCTCCGGAAACTGCACATACCATTGGTGCAAACCTGTCGGGTAATTGGTTAGGCCAATACAACTGGGGCGTGTACTTGCCGTTGATTAATGCATTGCGTGATGACATCAGCTGGATTCAAATGCAGTACTACAACACGGGTTCAATGCCTGGCAAAAATGGCCAGTTCTACAACTCAGCGACTCAAGATGGCTTGGTTGCATGGACTGAAGCCTTGATCGAAGGCTACCAAATTGGTAGTACAGGTGTAAGTTACCTCGGTTTGCCGTCAAACAAAATCATCATTGGTTTGCCGGCATCTACTGCCCCAACTGCAGCGGGTAGTGGTTACACCAACCCGACCGTCGTGAAAGCAGCTGTGCGTTGCTTGCGTTCCGGTGATTGCGGCAGCGGCTACAAGCCTGCTAAAACCTATCCGGATTTACGTGGGCTTATGGCTTGGTCTACTTATGAAGATTACCTGACTGGCTATGCGTTCTCTAACGCTGTTAGAGCTTGTGCATTGAATAATCAGTGTAACTAATAAGTTAGTTGATAAATAAAAATCCCCGCCGATGCGATCGGCGGGGTTTTTTTTTGCTTGGACTGAAGCTCAGTACATTTTTTTGATTGTAACTACCGCCGCTTTGTTTTTCATTTTCAATGTGAAACCAAATATTTCTCGCAGCGGTAATTAGTTGTTTATAGATGTAATTCTTCCGGAAGCTCTGTGCGAATTATTTGTTTGCTAATCGGGCAGCGAAATTCCAGTTTATAAGCAAGCAGTTGTAAGGGTGTTTTACTGGCTACACCATAAACCCGGTCAGCAATTATCGGGTGACCAATCCCCGAGAGATGGCGGCGAATTTGATGCTTCCGACCGGTTTCAATTAACACTTCTACTAATGTTGATGAATGATCATCACTAACCATTGTTGTATTGACCACACTGACCGATTCTTTCCCATCCAAAGGCTGGTCAATTCGTAAACCGTTGGCAATCAACTCACCGGCTACTCGTGCTTGATAATATTTTTTTAAATCGCGTGATTGAAATAATTGCGAGAGCAGGGCGGCAGCTTGTGAATCGTGCGCGATCATCATCAGGCCAGCCGCATCGGCGTCCAGTCGATGAATGAGAAAGCAATCGCGCTTATGCTCAAGCTCGACCCAGCGCAGCAGGCTGCAATGATCGCCCCATTGTGATCCCTGCGCCAACAGGCCGTGAGGTTTGTACCATATGCTGTAACGAGTCTGGTCGGTCATAAGTTGGCCTGCAGCAGGAACACGATTGAGAACTTGCTCGTCATAGTAGAGCTGGATGCGTGTGCCTTTCGCTAAATCCTTGGTGGCACGCCGCAGGCGCACCTGTTTTCCCTTGAGGGTCCACCAGCATGCGCCTTTATTCATAGCGTCTTTAATGCGTGCCTTGGGCAGGCCGGTTTTTTCGGCAAGAAAATCTACCGCGGTTTGATTGGATGTAGTGGTTGTAAAATCAAAAGTGCTTGGCATTTTGGTAAACTGCGATCCCGTTTAAAAAGCTAACTAGCAGCGCGAGGCATTTGTGGCTGAAAAAGCAACGATTTATAAGGCGAACCTGACCCTGTCGGATATGGATCGCAACGTATTTGGCGATTTTAATTTGACTATCGCCTTGCACCCTTCCGAAACCGTTGAACGCATGATGGTGCGTATTCTAGCCTTTTGTTACCGTGCGGCGGAAAATTTAACCTTTACTAAAGGTCTTTCCTCCATGGATGAACCGGATTTATGGCTCAAACACGATAATGGCACCGTTCTGGAGTGGATCGAGGTGGGACAACCTGCACCGGATCGCTTGAAAAAAGCATCCGGTCAATCGCAAGCCGTAAAAGTATTTAGCTATGGGCGCGGAATGGATGTCTGGTGGAAAACTAACGCTGCCGCGATTCGCGCTTTATCCAAAGTGGAAATCCATTCGTTTGCAGCAGATGAATTGCAACAGCTGGTTGCATTGGCCGATAAGACCATGAACCTCACAATAACCATTACCGAAACTATCGCTTATATTTCTTCCGCAAGCGAAAACATCATTATTCATTTGCGTGAGATGGAGTAACCACCATGCTAGAAAACATAAATACCCCGCAACCATTTATTGTTGATATCACGCTGGAAAATGCCCAGCAGTATTTAATTGATGAATCTTTTCGGCGCCCGGTAGTCATTGATTTCTGGGCTGACTGGTGTGCACCGTGCAAAAATTTAATGCCGATCCTGGAAAAACTTGCCAACGAATATGCGGGTGCTTTTTTATTGGCAAAAGTGAATTCGGATGATCCGCAAACCCAAATGATCAGTGCCCAATTTGGTGTGCGCAGTTTGCCCACTGTGATGATTATGAAAAATGGGCAACCGGTAGATGGTTTTACGGGTGCTTTACCGGAAGTACAAGTACGCGAAGTATTAGCTAAATACTTGCCCAAGCCTTGGGAGGCTCCCTTAAACCAGGCGCAAGCGCTGATGGCGGAAAATAATTTCACTGATGCGCTACCACTATTGCGTCAGGCTTATGAAATTTCCGGGCAATTGGCAACGATTAATTTGCTCATGGCGCAATGTCATATCGAGCTAAATCGGGTTGATAATGCAGAGGCTATTTTATCCACGATAAAAATGGCCGATCAGGATGCGCTTTATGAACAATTGCAATCGCGTATCGAGTTAATGAAGCAAGCTGCAAAAACACCTGAGCTGGCCGCGCTGGAGGCTGCTCATTTGCAAACACCGGATGATTTGCAAATCCGTTATGACCTGGCATTGCAATACCATCAGGAATCCCAGCATCGTCCGGCATTGGAACACTTGTTACACATCTTGCGTAAAGATCGTAATTTTGCTGAAGGCGAGGCTCGTAAAACGTTCAACGGTATTCTCACTGCACTGGGGAAGGGCGATCCACTGGCGATTGAGTTCCAACGCAAGTTATTTACGTTGCTTTACTAGGTTTTACCCCGGAGTAAATGGTCGATGGAACTAAAAGTCGTTACACTGCCAAGGTATGTAAAAAACGGGTGAATCCGTTACAACCATTTGCCTAAGGGCAATTCAGTTTTCCTGGTGTCTGCCAAAGACACCAGTGCCAGAGGGCCAAGATCCACAATGTATAAATGCTATTCCCTGATTGCCCTCCTGAGCCTTTGCATGGCCTTTGTGGGGTGTGGCAAAGACAATCAGGATCTATCCGGGCTTCCTGCATTTTGCAAACAGGAAAAAGGGAAGTTATATCTAAAGCAGGGTTCCCTGCGTATGGAAATCATGCCTGATGTTGCCGGTAGGGTTTCTTCGCTGAAATATGATGGGCACGAAATTCTGGTGCCTATTGTTGATTTTGATAAGAATACTGATTGGGGCACCGTGCTTTGGTCCAGCCCGCAAGCAGAATGGCAGTGGCCGCCGATTGATGTGCTGGATAGCAAACCTTATAAGCTCAGTGTGAAGGGCGATCGGGTTACGCTCACCAGCGAAGTAGATCCAAAAACCGGTTATCAATTCAGTAAAACGTACATGCCGGCAGGCGAAGATCGTGTTGCAGTTACCTATCGGATATTCAATCACTCAAAACATGAAAAAAGTGTCGCACCGCTGGAGGTAACACGTTTGCCGTCATCGGGAACTTTATTTTATCCGCGCGGTGATACCGATCCCATCAGCGGCATTTTTTATCCGCTCGATGCGCAAACGATTGATGAGTTAACCTGGTTTGACTACGACAAGAAAAAAATTCGCACCGATCACCACAAAATTATGCAGGATGGAAAAGAGGGCTGGGTTGCCTATATCGACAAAGGTTATTTGTTGATGAAAGAGTTTGTCGATAATCCTCCATCTGCGATAGCAGAGGGCGAGCGCGAGATTGAAATTTTTGCGCACGTTGAGCATGTTTTTATCGAGATGAAACAACAAGGGGCAGCGGTTAATTTAAACACTGGTGAGCATTTGGAATGGACTGTTATCTGGCATGTGAAAAAATTGCCGGAAGAGTTGGTGCGTAATCCGGAGCCACATGCAATAGCGAATTATGCGCGCAGTTTGCTATGAAGATAAAAAAATCGCCGGTTAACGGCGATTTTTTTTGGTTTTGAGTCGTCGAATTCGATCAGCTTCTTCTTTTTCCAAACGTTTTTTCTCATCGTCGACTTTCGCTTGTTCTACTTCCGCTTCGGTCATTTCCGGGGTTTCCCAACTTATCGGCCCTAATAAACCTGAACGCAATTCGTTAATTAATAATGTAGAAACTTTCTGGATTTCAACGCCGCCGCCTTTGCGTGTGCAGCCACGTTTAATCCCTATTGCTTCCAGCAATTCAAGATCGGTTTCAGGTAAATCGTTTAATCCATAGCGTGTTTTTAACGCATCGGGATACGCTTTTAATAAGTATTCGGCGGCGTAGAGTGCAATATCAGCGTAATCAAAAACCGTATCTTTAATCGCACCGGTAATGGCGAGGCGATAACCACAAGAGGGTGGTGACAACTTTGGCCATAAAAATCCCGGTGTATCGGTTAATAGAATTCCATTTTCCAATTTAATTTTTTGTTGTGCTTTGGTTACACCGGCTTCATTTCCGGTTTTGGCGATGACACGGCCAGCCAAGGTGTTGATGATGGTGGATTTGCCTACATTGGGGATTCCCATGATCATTGCCCGTGCCGGGCGAACTTCTTTCTGGCGCTCGCTCACCAGGTTCATGCAAACGCCCAATAAGTTCCGAATTTGCTCCGGACGTTGCTGGCTGACAGGCAAGGCCTTAACTCCCTTTTCGGCTTCCATTTTTTCTACCCACAGTGCAGTAATCGCCGGGTCTGCAAGGTCTGCCTTATTCAATAATTTAATGAGTGGTGTATCACCGCGCAGGCTGGGTACCAACGGGTTTTCGCTGGAGAAAGGGACACGTGCATCGATAACTTCAATAACCACATCCACATGAGGCATGACTTCCGCAATTTCTTTGCGGGCCTTGTGCATATGACCGGGGAACCAGTTGATAGTCGACATGAAATACCTGGGAAAAATCAGTAATTAAAAGTAGAAATCCAGTTAAAACGAATCCAGTTTTTCATTGGAGTCAAAATGGTGCAGCAACAAACATTCGTCTTCGGTTTCGCCTTCACAAATCACCACACAGTAGGGGGCAAGTTTGGGGGCGTAACCAGCGTCGGCAAATAAGGGTGGTTGAAGTTCCTGCCAGAGTTGAGCCGGAAATTCGGTAAAGAAATTGAAGCTTAAAAACAATTTGCCTTTTTCTTCAATCGCATCCACTTCCGGGGAGCGTACCGGGCGCACCCGGCGTAAAAACTCATCCCGATCAAACTCTCGGGCGAATTTGGGCTGGATCTGGAAACTGATGCAATACATGGCAAATCTCACAGGTTTACTGGGAAGTTGGCGAATTATACGCAACCCGCTGCCATATCGTGGAACTAAATAACGGAAGCTGCCATTTCGGGCGTTAAGAAGCATTAAACATCGCGTTAGCTGATGTGGCGCGAAACCGGTTTCAGCTATGATGCGCACCGGATATTCCTTTCGAATTTTTCTGTCATCCTGTGGCGGTCATTATTGTGTCTTCTCCCTTGTTTCGGCCTTTGGCGCTGGGCATTTATGCGCTTTTTTTTACTGCCGGATTGGTGGGCGCCCTGGTATTACCAACGTTAAGCCTGTTTTTGGCCAAGGAAATTGGTGTACGCCCCTTACTGGTTGGCGGCGCTTTTGCCGGTGTAGCGTTGGCGGGTATTGTTTACAATCATTTCATCGGGCACTGGTCCGATAAGCTGGCTGATCGTCGCCCCCTGATTGCCTTCTTTTGTTTGTTAGGCAGTGTGTCCTGTTTGATATTTGCGTTCTCGCGTAATTATTGGTTGGTCGCTTTTACGGCGATATTTTTACTTAGCCTTTCCATGGTGTCTTTCTCGCAGATTATGGCCTACAGCCTGGACTACGCCGAGGCTGAAATCCCTCTGGAGCGCATTCCGCTATTCAACGCCATAATGCGTGCACAAATCGCCTTTGCGTGGGTGGCCGGTCCGCCAGCTGGATTTTTACTTGCCACCCATTTTGGTTTTGATGTGAGTTATGGAATAGCGGCGTTACTGTATGTGTTGTTAGCCATTGCCACTTTTCAATTATTGCCACGTCTACCGGCGAAACAGATAAAACTGAATGAATCGGGCGATCAAATTGTGCAGGCTCCGCTGTCTTCTGCGATTAAATACTCGTTAATTATTTGCGCGCTGGGTTTTTCACTGCTTTGGGGGGCTAACAATGCTTATCTCATTAGTTTGCCCATTCATCTTAAAGATAATTTGAATCTGGATGCGCAATGGATGGGATGGGTAATGGGGACTACTGCTGCGTTGGAGGTGCCATTTATGTTGTTGGCCGGCCATTACGCCAGTCGCTTTCGCTTGATTACCTTGATTCGTTGCGCCGGTATTGCCGCATTGATTTTATACGTTGGCGTTTATTTTGCGGATCAACTTTGGCACTTGTTTGCGTTGCAAATTTGCAATGCAATTTTTATCGGTGTGCTCGCAGGATTGGGTGTATCAGTAATTCAGGATTTAATGCCCGGGCGTTCCGGAGCTGCTTCAGGTCTCTACACCAATACGACACACATAGGTAATTTACTCAGTAGTTTGATGGTTGGAGTAGTTGCAGATTATTTTGGTTATCATCAGGTTTTCCTGGCAAATATCCTGTTGGTTATCGTTGCTATTTGGGCATTTGGTAAAGTGAGAACATCGCGAGAAATTGCAGCGGCAAGTGAGTGATTTTTCACCTAAAAAATATTGCCGCGCTTTTCTGTAAATGATCAACGCTGGTCTTCATCGTCGTTGAGAAGTTTTTCCAGATCATCAACACTCATCGCAAATAATCTGTGCCGTAATTCGCTTTCGATTTGCGGCATCATGCTTTTAATTACATCATCCACCAGATGCTGACGCGGGCGATTAAGTTTCTGTGCAACATTTTTCGTGGCGCTGATAATTTTTTTTGCCGTTTCATATTCGAATAATGGCGGTGGATTATTGCCGTGCAGGCGTTCGCGGATATGCTGGGGTAAAAAAGGATTTTCGCCACTGGCTTTTGCTAATGGGCGAGAGGTTGGTGTTTGGCCAGCGTGGAGAGGATTGATATGTAATTGATGTCCTGAAGAAACGAGGTCTTGTCGTTTGTTATCTGTTTCTGTTGTAGATGATGAGTGTCCGGATTCTTCAAAGAGCGACGCTTGGCCAGGTAGCACAGATTCATGAGTCGTGTAGGGTGATGCCGGTTTTTGTATGGCCTGGTTGGCATGATCGGATTCGTCCACAATTACTTCAGCATCTTGCAAAATGGGGATATCGTCTTCTTCCAATAACAGTCCTTTTATGGATTCGAGCTCCTGCAAAATTTCGGCTTTGGTTTTATTTGTATTGGCCATGATATTTACAAGTATCCGGTTTTTCGGGGGGCTGTAATTTTTGATTTTTACAGCTTTCGGGTTTCAATTGGGTAGCCGCGGCTTTTATAAAAACTGTAGCGTTCACGGCTGGTAGCCAGCATTTGCTGTTCTTGTATAACGACTTCACTAACTCGCTCAAAACGACTGAACCAGGCCGGAATTGTGTTGCTTAAGTTAAGCAGCAACCCCTGATGATCACCAGCCTGATCACCAAAGGTAATTTCAACTGATGAAGGTTTATCGCCATTGATAAGCTGGTGGGGGACAAAACTTTCCGGTTTGAAGGTCCATAGCAACTCATCCAACTGGCGTGCATCCGCTTCTGAATCGACGGCAATCAATACGCGCATTCCCATACGTTGTACTTTTTCCGCCAGTTTGCATGCAAACAACCAGCGAGCTTCGCTGGTTGCTTCGGGCAGTACATAAAAATCAACCTTGGTCACAATCAAACCTGATTCAACAGATATTGCACAAGTAGCGGAACCGGGCGGCCAGTTGCCCCTTTGGCACCGCCTGAACGCCAGGCCGTACCAGCGATATCCAGATGCGCCCAGGCGAATTTTTTGGCAAAACGCGAAAGGAAGCACGCCGCTGTCACGCTACCTGCCTCACGCCCGCCAATGTTGGCGATATCGGCAAAATTACTATCCAGTTGTTTCTGGTAATCATCCCATAATGGCAACTGCCAGGCGCGGTCAGCACTTTCTTCACCGGCTTTCAGCAGCGATGTGGCCAGCTCATCATTATTACTGAACAGCCCGGTGGCATGATTTCCCAGGGCAATGACGCAAGCACCCGTCAAGGTGGCGATATCCACTACGGCTTTGGGTTTAAAGCGTTCTGTGTAGGTGAGGGCATCACATAACACCAAACGGCCTTCGGCGTCGGTATTCAGGATTTCAATCGTCAGGCCGGACATTGAAGTCACAATGTCGCCCGGTTTGGTCGCTGCACCACTCGGCATATTTTCGGTCGTGGCGATAACACCGACGACGTTAAGCGGTAGTTGTAAATCAATGAGGGTACGGAAGCTGCCCAATACGCTGGCGGCACCGCACATATCGTATTTCATTTCATCCATCGCCGGACCAGGTTTAAGGCTGATGCCACCGGTATCAAAGGTAATGCCTTTGCCCACCAGTGCAACAGGCGCGTCCTTTTTATTGCCGCCTTTGTATTCCAGCACGATAAGTTTTGCCGGTTGCTCACTGCCTGCCGCCACTGAAAGGAAAGAACCCATACCCAGTTCTTTCATTTGTTTTTCTTCCAGCACATTAACGCTGAGTTTGGATTGGCCTTTCGCCAGCAGTTTGGCCTGTTCCGCCAGATAAGTTGGGGTACATATATTGCCGGGTAAATCGCCAAGGTTGCGTGCGAGGTTAATCCCTTTGGCAATTGCCTGGCCTAAAATCAGGCCTTGGGTCGCCTTGGCAACTTGATCCTTACTGGTGCCCATCACCACTTTTTTCAGTTGAAAACTGACTTCGACCGGTTTGCTTTTTAGTGAGTCTGCACGATATTCCAATTGCCCCAGCAGCTCGGCGACCTGACGCGTCTGCCAGTCGATACTTTGGTCAGCCACGCTAACTTCACCCAGTGCCAACGCAATATCATTGCTCGGGGTTGGTTTTAAGACTTCGCTGATTTTTTGCACCGCACGACGGAAATTTTCTACGCTGACATTGCCATCTTTAAGGCTGCCAAATCCCAGCACCAACAAACGCTCCGCCGCGATTCCTTGTGGATTCAATGACAATACGGCTTGTCCTGCTTTTCCTTGAAACCCTTCGCGTTTTAACAGCGCCGTCAGTTGATGTGCATCTGCCGCATCAATACTGCTCGCGCTGGGCGATAATTTAAGCCCTTCGTAGACTGCAACAACCAATGCATTCGTTATATGTTTTACAGGATCGATGACTTTTGCAGAAAACTGGATGCTGGCAGGTTTTGTTGACGTAGTGTTTTTAGGCGAAGTTGATTTTTTGCTGGCGGTTTTTGCGTCAGGAATTTTCCTGGCGGCTTTTTTAGTTGATGTGGAAGCTGAAGTCATAAAGAGTCCCTGGTTTAGGCAAAGGATAATTCGCTCAAGACAAATCGGGCGTTGTGCGTGATAATGCCACAATTTCTAGCGACTATGGCGGCGAAATTCCGTTAAAAAACGGAACCCTGTCGCTGAATACAAGTCATTAAAGCCATTGTAGTTGATGATTCTGTTGATATTGTGCCTTGCGCTCAAAACTCGCTCACACCTTGCGCAAGTTTTGAACAGCCTTTATCGCTGGATTTATTTTAAATATCAATTTATGTATCAACACGCAGGAATATCACGTTGATTATTTTTCGTTATCTTTCACGGGATTTATTGCTCACCAGTTTGGCGGTGAGCACAATTCTGCTGATTATTTTCCTTACCGGTAATTTCAGCCGTTTTCTTAATGACGCTGCAGAAGGAAAGTTGGCAGTTGATGTATTGTCTAAAGTCATTGCCTACCGCATACCTTATCTTTTGGAATTAATTCTTCCATTGGGATTTTATCTGGCAATTTTATTGGCCTATGGGCGAATGTATATTGAAAGTGAAATGGTCGTACTGTCAGCCTGCGGTATGAGTCATTGGCAATTGTTGCGCATCACTCTGGTTCCCGCCGCAATAGTTGCTGCCACCGTTGCTGTGTTTAGTTTTTGGTTGAGTCCTGCGGGCGCGCTTATGACTGAGAAAACATTGGCAGAGCAACGTAATCGCAGTGAATTTGAAAGTTTGCAAGAGGGGCGCTTCCAGGCGATAGGCCAGGGTAAAGTGATGACCTATGTGGAAAATGTCAGCGATGATAACCAACGTCTTGAACAGGTTTTTGTTGCGCAGCGCGATTCGGATACCACGTCTTCTGTTGTGGTTGCCAAAACCGGTGAACAAGCATTTATCGGGGATTACGGTCAACGTTATCTGGTGTTGCACCAGGGCTATCGTTATGAGGGACGTCCAGGTACCCGCGAGTTTAAAGTCACCCAATTTAATGAGTGGGGGCGATACCTTCCTCCCACTACCAGCGTGGCGGAATTTGAGCGTGAAGCAGATGCAAAAACCACTGCGCAACTATTGGGTGCAACAGACCCGGATAGCCAGGCTACGTTGCAGTGGCGCATTTCCATGCCGTTGATGGTTTTTATCGCTACATTGATGGCGGTGCCGCTTAGCAAAACCAATCCGCGGCAAGGGCGTTACTTAAAAATGCTGCCAGCAATTTTGATTTATGTGTTTTATCTCGCGTTTTTAATTAATGCGCGCGGAGCTGTTGCAGAAGGGGACCTGTCTCCCGGCTTGGGATTGTGGGTAGTACATATACCGTTTTTAATAATTTCGTTATTGATGCTGAATTGGCAAGCCTTGATGCAAGTGCGCAATAAGCCTGCGACGCTCGTACACAGTTAATCTTGCATACAGTTTATAAAGGTGTTTTGTGAATAAAATAACCCGTTATGTATCGCGCACTGTCTTCACTGCCATTGCTCTGACATTATTGGTATTTCTTGCGCTGGATTTTATCTTTGGTTTGATCAGTCAGTTAGAAAGTGTGACCGAAAATTATACTGCGTTTGAAGCATTTAAATATATGCTTTTTACCATGCCGCGCCGATTATATGACTATATCCCATACTCTTGTTTAATCGGGTGTCTTGCGGGGCTTGGGTTGCTAGCCAGTAGTAGTGAGTTGGTAATTATCCGTGCGGCTGGGGTATCCGTAAAACGTATTGCATGGATGACATTGCGCCCGGCGTTGGTATTTATTTTTGTTGCATTGATGATCGGTGAATTTGTTGCGCCTTACTCTGAACAGATGGCCGATAACCGTCGCCATTTTTTGCGCTACAACGGCGAGCAAAAAGCGCCGCAAAATATGTGGAATCGCGAAGGGAATGAGTTTATGTATGTAAACGCGGTGCTGCCTAATGGTGTTGTGTACGGTTTAACCCGTTACCATTTTAATGATCAGCATCAGTTGGAATCCGCAAGTTTTACCCGGCAGGCCACCTATCAGGATAATTATTGGCAAGAAGAGGATGTTTCAATCACCTATCTTGGTGAAAGCGCTATTCGCACGGAGCTTATTCCTGAGCGTCGTTGGCAAACTAATTTAACGCCTAATTTATTTAATATTCTGGTGGTTGCGCCGGAAGATATTTCATTGCGCAATTTACACTATTACACCGACTATCTGGAAAAACAAAATTTAACGGCTGGCAATTATAGTTTGGCGTTTTGGCAAAAAATCTTGCAGCCTTTAGCCACTGCTTCGCTGGTGTTGGTAGCTATCTCGTTTATTTTTGGTCCTTTGCGCACTGTGACCATGGGGCAGAGGATTTTTACCGGCGTAGTCTTTGGAATCATATTTGTGTTGTTACAGCGATTGTTGGGGGCAACAAGCCTGGTATTTGGTTTTCCGCCCTTCATCGCGGTAATGATTCCGATCGGCCTATGTATGGGAATGGGAATTTATTTATTGAACAGGGCGCGCTAAGGCGCGCCTGACAATTATTTTTTCTCTTTTGCTAACAATAAAATTCGCGTTTTACTTGTTTTATCGTGCAATGTTTGCCTGTCTTTATTGGCGTACATTAACCAATAACCAATTCCCAGCATCAACATCGATAAAGGTGCGCAGCAGCAACGAATTATGCATTGGGAATAGCTCGGTAGTTGCATGCTGTTAGCGTCATACATTTTAATCCGCCACGTTTTCATTCCTAATGTTTGCCCGGATTTTTTCCAGAAATAACAAAAAAAGAATCCGATCGTTAATATCCACCCGATAAAAACCACAATGCCAAACGCACCCCAGGTAACTCTTTCGCCAGTAACGGGAGCGCCCTTGATTGCGATATTAATACCAGTCGCAATTGCTCCATAAAGAATACTCACGGCCATCAATAGCAAGCTGTCATAAATCATAGCTGCAAAGCGACGCAATAAACTCGGTGCAGCGAATTCCTGCATGGCAGGTTCGGGGGGGGATGTTTTTTTCATAAGGGAAGTTAAACTTTAAAGCGAATGAGGTGACTTGAGCCGGAATCTATTTTTTGGCCCAAGGCAATTTGGCCTTTACCTTGTAATGGTAATTCTTCACGGCGTAAATAAATCGGATGCTGCTCATCCAGATATACATAGGTGCCGTTGGTGGAATGATCGACCAATACATATTTGCCGCGACGAAATTCGATGTGGCAATGCTCACGCGAAGCCAGTTCATGTTCAACCAATAAATGCGCTTTACCTGGATCGCGACCGATGTTGTAGGGGGTTTGTTCGGGAAGTAGCATGATGTCACGCCCGCCGGAGTGCAGTGTTAACTGGAACTTGTCAACGAAACTGGCCACGTCGTGGATGGGCATCACCATAGTTGCGCGATTATCTTTATTTGAATGTTCCCAGTCCAGCCGATAAATAAGGGTGTAGTCTGTTTCGCCCTTGATGTTAATGCGGTCAAACATCTGGCAATCGTACTTCAGGATTCGGGCCAGAACATCCACTACCGATTGTGTAATTACAATTTGGTTGGCGCGTGCGATATGAGCAACGCAAGCCGCATCATTCACTCGATCCCCGAAAACATCATTATGTGTGACTAACACATCGCCATAAGCAATGCCGATTCTAATACCCAGATCTTTTAATCGCGGTTCTTTAACGCATCGACGCTGAATGGCAATTGCCGCCTCACAGGCCTGATTACCATCGGTAAAGCGGGCCATAATCTCATCGCCAATCGTCTTTACGACTGTACCTTCGTTAACAATCGTAATCGCCGTCATAAACTGCACGGCCTCATCGATAATCGCCTTGGCCTGTTCATTTCCAACTTGTTTATAAAGCCCCGAGCTGCCGGAAACGTCAGCAAACATAATGGCTTGGCATTGGTTTTGTTGGTTCATGCGATATGGCTTGAATGGGGTAGGGGATTAGAAATGCGCGCTTATGATACGGGAAAATCAGGGGTTCATGAACTCCTATTTCTTCCAGTGTGCTGCTCGATTAGTGTTTCCCGAGTATTTTTGAAGACAAATGGCGCTCTATGTTTGATCGTGTGCAGATGTATTGCGTCGCTAAAATAATAGCCCTATAACTACGTAATTTGTTTGCAATCCCTTTGTGATAAGCAAGGTGCTCTAAAATTTGGATCTTCAAAAACAAAAAATCCAATAGGTCGTCTGGTTTAATGAATTGTATTTACTCTCTCCATCATTTTTGTATCTGTAATGATCCGGAACCTGTTGGCTAAAGGTGTTGGTTGCCCATTCTTGTTTTCAAATCACCTATATTTTTATCGATATATTTTTGCAGGCACTTTTGCGTTTGCGCAAACGCACGGGGTTTTAATCACGCCTGGATATTGGGCGAATAGAATTGAAAATGTTGCTCGCGTAATAAACGAATGGTTAATTCAATATTAGTGCGGTTTGGAGGGGGTGGGTTTACCCTTGGAGGGCGAAAATAAAAAGGGCTTACATTGCTGTAAGCCCTTTCGGATTTGGTGCCAGTGGTCGGACTCGAACCGACACGCTTTAAGGGCGCCGGATTTTGAATCCGGTGCGTCTACCAATTCCGCCACACTGGCGAGTGGTGCGCATTTTAATGATTTGGGCTTGGCTGTCAAACACTAATTTCGAAATTTCTTTAAATCTTTCAATAAGTAAGCAAGTTGCTCAAAAAGCGGTTCATGGCTTGGGTTATTTACCTCTTTATGTTTGGCTGGACATATCTAATACGTACCGGATTCAAAATCCGGTGCCTTCCATATGGTAGTTATCGCCATTCACAATTTTGAAACTCCCCGAATATGAGTTAACCTGCCGGCCTTTTTACGTCAAAACCATCAAGTTGCCTATTTGTTATGCGTCGCCAGGATTTTCACTACGAACTGCCCGATGAACTTATTGCCCGTGCACCTGCTGCACAGCGGCGCGGCAGTCGGTTATTGCAATTGAATGGGGTGAGCGGTCAGCTAATCCACAGCCAATTCCCTGATCTATTGGCTCTTGTTGAACCCGGTGATTTGGTGGTGTTTAACAATACTCGTGTTATTCCGGCGCGTTTGTTTGGCCAGAAAACCTCGGGTGGACAGGTGGAGATATTGGTAGAGCGCGTGTTGGATAATCGCCGCGTGCTTGCCCACACCCGGGCGAGTAAAGCGCCGAAGGTTGGTTCAATCGTTATCCTGCAAGATGAAACGCAAGTGCGTTTGATTGCACGGCATGATGCTTTGTTTGAATGGGAATTTCTGGGCGATGATCCTGCTTTGACGGTTTTGGATCGCATTGGCCACATGCCGCTTCCTCCTTATATAGATAGGAATGATGTTGCGGCTGACCGCGAGCGTTATCAAACCGTGTATGGCGAGAAGCAAGGCGCTGTTGCTGCACCCACTGCAGGTCTGCATTTTGATGAGCAGATGCTGGCGGACCTGAAAACCAAGGGTGTAAATACGGCATTCGTAACCCTGCATGTGGGTGCTGGTACTTTCCAGAATATGCGTGTGGATAATATCGCCGAGCACCAGATGCACTCGGAAATCATGGATGTATCAAAAGAAGTTTGCGCATTGGTGAGGGTAACCAAAGCAGCAGGCAAGCGCGTCATCGCCGTGGGTACTACCAGTGTGCGCAGCCTCGAATCTGCAGCGCAAGGTTATGCGGACCCGAGCCAGCGCGGTGAGATTCATCCTTATCAAGGTGAAACCAATATCTTTATTTATCCCGGTTACGAATTTCAGGTAGTGGATGCGCTAGTGACCAATTTTCACTTGCCGGAATCCACTTTAATTATGTTGGTATCGGCCTTTGCCGGTTTTCGTTTTACCATGGCCGCCTACCAAGAGGCAGTTGCGCAGCAATATCGCTTTTTCAGTTATGGCGATGCCATGTTTATCACCCGCAATCCTGCTGCCGCTTTGCAACAAGTCGGCGCGATGTAACCAGGGAATTAATTGTGACTGATCTTGAAATCAATCAGGCTGGTCCTGAATCATCAAGCGAGAACACCCCGTGTTTTATGCAATTTGAATTGGATAGCCAAACCGGACGCGCACGCCGTGGCCGTTTGAAATTTCCGCGTGGCACAGTAGAGACTCCCGCATTTATGCCGGTGGGGACTTACGGCACAGTAAAAGGCCTGACGCCGCGCGATGTTGAAGATATTGGTGCGCACATTATTCTGGGCAACACGTTTCATTTGATGCTGCGCCCCGGAACTGAAGTGGTGAAAGCGCACGGCGATCTTCACGACTTTATGCAGTGGAAAGGTCCAATCCTGACTGACTCCGGCGGTTTCCAGGTTTTCAGCTTGGGTAAGTTGCGCAAAATCACGGAAGAAGGTGTGACTTTCAAATCGCCAATTAACGGCAGCAAAGTATTCCTCGATCCTGAAACGTCCATGCAGGTACAGCGCGATTTGGGTTCGGACATCGTTATGATTTTCGACGAGTGCACGCCGTACCCCGCAACCATCCATGAAGCACGCGACTCGATGGAATTATCCTTGCGTTGGGCCAAGCGTTCCAAGGTTGCGCATGGAGATAATCCATCTGCATTGTTCGGGATAGTGCAGGGTGGCATGTACGATAATCTGCGCGGTGAATCCCTGCGTGGCCTGACGGAAATCGGTTTTGATGGTTATGCAATTGGCGGTTTGTCGGTCGGCGAACCTAAAGAAGATATGCTCCGTATCCTGGAAAACCTGACGCCGCAAATGCCAAAGCAGAAACCGCGTTATTTAATGGGCGTGGGTAAGCCGGGTGATATCGTGGAGGCGGTGCGTCGCGGTGTGGATATGTTTGATTGCGTAATGCCTACACGCAATGCCCGCAATGGTCATTTATTCACAAGCGAAGGTGTGGTTAAACTGCGCAACGCCAAATATCGTGAAGATACTGGCCCGCTCGATTCGCTTTGCGATTGCTACACCTGCAAAAACTTCTCGCGCTCCTACCTGCATCACCTGGATAAATGCAATGAAATGCTGGGGGCGACGCTGAACACTATTCACAATCTGCGTTACTACCAACGCATCATGGCCGATATGCGTAAAGCGCTCAGTGAGAATACATTTGATGAGTTTTTGAACGAGTTTTATGGTCGCCAGGGTCTGGAAGTGCCACCTGCGCCACCACAATGAATCGTTGCTGATTGTTGTAAGTGAATTAAAGGGTATAATCCGGCGCCCTTGACCATACCGCAGCCAGGGTAACGGCTGTGTGCAAGTAGAAATAATGCAGAGATTTCCATTCGCAAATAACCTTTGCGGATATCAAAATCTGCGACTGACTAGTTGGGAATTATTTATGCTAAACCGCTACCCGCTGTGGAAATACCTGATGTTGATCGCTGTTACAGTGATCGGCTTTATTTATTCCATTCCAAATATTTACATTCCCGACCCGGCAGTACAGGTTTCGGGCGACTCGACTGCCAAGGTGATCGATAAAGCGGTTCTGGACCGCATC
The DNA here is from genome assembly GCA_003056245.1 of Cellvibrio sp. 79. Taxonomy (GTDB): domain Bacteria; phylum Pseudomonadota; class Gammaproteobacteria; order Pseudomonadales; family Cellvibrionaceae; genus Cellvibrio. The sequence goes on from MVDH01000001.1 coordinate 980,038, forward strand.
GAGCAAACCCTGAAGGATGCCAAACTTGACTACTTTGGTGCGGAGTCAAACGGTGAATCTGCAATGGTCCGCCTGCATGGCCACGAACAACAAATGTTGGCTCGTACCGCCATTCAACGCGCATTGGGCGATGGCTATATTGTTGCGTTGAATAGCGCATCAACCACGCCGGGCTGGTTGCGTGCACTGGGTGCAGAGCCAATGAAATTAGGTCTGGATTTGGCGGGTGGTGTGCATTTCCTGTTGGAAGTAGACAGTGCTTCTGCAGTAGAGAAGCGCCAGATAATTAATGCGGACGATATGAAAGATAAATTGCGCAAAGCCAAATTGCGTTATTTATCTATCGTCGCGAACCGCGATAATCAAATCGTAGCGCGTTTCCGCAATGCGGAATCAGTTGATCAAGCGATCAGTGCATTGCGTGGCGATTACCCCGGTATGCAATTTGTTAAGCAAGATGCAGCGGCAGATGCTAGCGATTTTGGTTTCGTTGCTACGTTGAGCGATGCAGCAGTAAAAGAAATAGAAGATTACGCCCTTAACCAAAACCTGGTGACGTTGCGTAACCGCGTTAACGAACTCGGTGTATCTGAACCAATTGTTCAGCGCCAGGGCCGCAGCCGTATTATTGTACAGTTGCCCGGTGTGCAAGATCCTGCCGAAGCAAAACGTGTTATCGGTAAAACCGCAAACCTCGAATTCCGTCTCGGCGCATCACCAGATACGCTGGTATCCAACAAAGAAGAATTTCCATTCAAAGATGAATTGATGCAAATGCAACGTGGTAATGCCGAGTTGGAAAAGCAACTCATCGTTACCGGTGACAGCGTTACCGATGCAAAAAGCAGTTTCGATCCTGAAACCAACCAGCCACAAGTAAATATCACCCTCGATAGCCTTGGCGGTGCAAAAATGAACCGCGTGACGCGCAACAATGTTGGTCGTCAAATGGGAATTTTGTTTATTGAATATAAAACTCGCACGCAAGTTGTGAAAAATGAAGCGGGTGAAGATATTGAAAAAGCGACTCAATATATCGAGCGCAAAGTTATCAGCCTGGCAACCATCCAAAGCGCATTAGGAATTCAATTCCGCATCACCGGTCTGGATCAACCGGGTGAAGCCGCGGAATTGGCGTTGCTATTGCGCGCCGGTGCGCTTGCTGCACCAATGCACTTTGTGGAAGAACGCACCATTGGTCCATCGCTCGGTGCGGATAACATCAAAAAAGGTGTGAACTCTTCCATCTGGGCTCTAGTGATGGTGTTTGTGTTCATGGTTATTTTCTACCGCGTGTTTGGTATTTTCGCCAACATCGCGCTGGCGATTAACGTGCTTCTGTTGATGACGGTGTTATCAATGTTTGGTGCAACGCTGACCTTACCTGGTATTGCCGGTATCGTATTAACAATGGGGGTCGCGGTGGATGCGAACGTACTTATCTACTCGCGTATTCGCGAAGAGCTCCGCAATGGGGCATCGCCACAGCAAGCAATTTATACCGGTTATGAACGCGCATTTATTACCATTCTCGATGCGAACCTGACGACGATGATTGTGGCAATTATTTTGTTTGCAGTAGGTACCGGCCCAATTAAAGGTTTTGCCATTACGCTGTGGATTGGTCTGGCGACCTCCATGTTTACATCCATCATGGTTAGTCGTGCGCTGGCGAATCTGGTGTACGGCCGTCGCAAAAACCTGCAAAAAATTTCGCTGTAAGAGAGCACTGCTATGACACAGGAATTGAAAATTATTAACTTCATGGGAATCCGGAAGTACACCTCGGGTTTCTCAATTGTTCTGACTATCCTTGCGGTTGCCTCAATTGTTTTCCAGGGTTTTAAACTGGGCCTGGATTTTACCGGCGGTACCCAGCTTGAAGTGCAATTTGATCGCCCGGCGGACCTGGCAAAAATTCGCGATGTGCTCCATGAAAAGCAACTGCACAGCCCGGTTGCTGTTACCTTTGGTAGTGATGCGGATGTAATGATTCGCACCCAGGATCAAATGAGCAACAAAGGTCGTGAATATATCGCTGCTGAAATTACCAAACTTGGTAACGGTGCAAGCTTGCAAGATGTATTGCGTCCAACGCGCGAACAGGAAGGTTTTGTTGATGTCCTGGTCATTAGCAATTTGACGCCTGAGCAAGTAAATCAATCCGGTATTTTTGATTCTGCGCGTTTTGGTAAAACTATCGTATCGACTAAAGATAATGCTACCCAGGTTGCCATCGAGAAAGGTCTGGATATGGTGTACAGCCAGCATTTGCTGGAAGAGTTGCAAACTGCAACCGGCGCATCTATCAAACTGCGTAGTAGTGAATCGGTAGGTCCGCAAATTGGTGATGAATTGCGTGATAGCGGTGGCCTTGGAATGCTGTGTGCATTTTTCCTGGTGTTTTTATACGTAGCAGTGCAATTCCAATGGAAATTTTCTATCGGAGCATTGGTTGGTTTGGTGCATGTAACTATCGTGACTCTCGCGTGTTTTAGTTTTTTCCAGTGGGATTTTGATTTGAACGTTCTCGCCGCAATTATTGCGTTGATTGGTTATTCCATTAACGACACCATCGTAATTTTTGACCGTATCCGTGAAAATTTCCGCAAGCTGCGTGCGGTAGATCCAATCGAAATTGTGAACATTTCTATGACACAAACACTCGGGCGTTCAATTATGACGCACGTTACCGTGTTCCTTGTAATGGCAGTGTTATATGTATTTGGTGGTGAGTTACTGGCGGGCTTTTCAAAAGCAATGATGATTGGTGTAGTGTTTGGTTGCTATACCTCTATCTATATTGCTGCTAACGCCACGGTAGCAATGGGAATTTCGAAAGAAGATCTTATGCCGCGTCCGAAAGATGAAACTGAAGGCGGTGTAGACCTTACGCCTTAACGTATTTATTCGTTTCTCTACAAACCGCTTTCACCAACAACAGCGCCCAATAGGCGCTGTTGTTGTTTCTGGCGAAGGAAAAATAGTCGCGATTGTTTAATCAAAAAATCTCGGGTATCGTCGATGCATTTTCTTACCTTCCAATTTGTTCAAGGCACAGGCAATGACTAGCAATCGCAATCCGATGATTGAACACATCAGTTTCAATCCCTCCTTGCAAACCAGTGATGACCTTGAACTGTTACGTTCAACTGTTGGTCGCTTCCAGCGCATTTTCAATGGCAGCGGTTACGGGTTTTGGGAGTGGGATTTACTGCACCAGCATATCGAATGGTCCGGTGGATTCTGGATGCGCCTCGGCTACGGGCCGGAAGATGCCAAAGATATTTGCGATGCCTCCAAAGTCCTTACCTATATTCATCCGGATGATCGCGAATTTGCTGTTGAAGCCACGCGGCTACATTTACGTACCGGGCGCCCGATGGATGTTTCCTATCGCATCAAAACCAAAAGTGGCGATTACATCTGGACCCAGGTTCGCGCTGATTCAATGCGCGATGAAAATGGCCAGGTCACCATTATGTCCGGCGTTAATTTCGATATCACCGAAATTAAAAAAGTAGAAGCGGCGCTGCGTGAAAGTGAAGCGCGGCAGGTACGGATTATTCAGGCTTCCAGCGATGGTATTTGGGAATGGTACGCCGATCGTGGTGGTTTCCATTTTTCCCATCGCTGTTGGGAATTGCTAGGTTACGATGATCTGGATGATGTGCTTACTGAGGGTGAAGATCGATTAAAAATCTGGCGTCGCCATATTTACCAACAGGATTTAGCGAAATTCGATAACGCATTAATTGAACACATGGCCGGGCGTGCACCTTTTGATGTGGAATACCGGTTGATTAGCACATCGGGAGAAATCCGCTGGATTCGCGGGCGCGGTCGCGCGGTGTTTAATGAAAAAGGCCAGCCAATTATGATGTCTGGCAGCAACATGGATATCACAGAAGTAAAGCGCGCGGAGGAGCGCGTAATCCAGGCAAAAGAGCAGGCGGAAAAAGCCAATCGCGCGAAGTCCGAATTTTTATCCAGTATGAGCCATGAATTGCGTACGCCGTTGAATGCTATTTTGGGGTACACGCAATTATTTGAATACGATGGTAATTTAAAATCGCAACAAATTGAAAATGTGCGTGAAATCCGTAAAGCGGGCGAACATTTGTTGCAATTAATTAATGATGTTCTCGATTTGGCAAAAATTGAATCGGGCAATATGACTGTATCCCTTGAGCCGGTGCTGGTGTCGCGTTTGCTGGATGAATGTTTCACTCTGGTCCAAACACAAGCTGATGCGCGTGGAATTCGTTTGAAAGTGAATATTGCCGATCACATTAATACCTATGTGATTGCCGATCATGTGCGTTGCAAACAGGCATTATTAAATTTGTTGAGTAATGCCGTGAAATATAATCGCGTTGGCGGTGAGGTGGAAGTTACCCTCGTTGCGCAAGAAGGTTTGAAGTTGCGTATCAGTGTGCGCGATACCGGGCGCGGTATTCCCTTGCAACGCCAGAACGAAGTGTTCCAGCCATTTAATCGGTTGAGTGCGGAAAATAGCAATATTGAAGGCTCAGGTGTCGGGCTTGTCATTACCAAGCAATTAGTGGAAATGATGCAAGGTAAACTCGATTTTTCCAGTGCTGAAAATGTTGGCACAACATTCTGGATGGATTTTCCTGTGGCTACTGAATGGAGTGCAGATACTCTTACATCCACAAATCGCAAAAAAGATTACAGTCCGGCGATATTAAATGTGCAGCGCCGTTGCCGGGTGTTGTATGTGGAAGATAATCCCACCAATATCCGTTTGTTGCAGCAAATTTTTGCACGCTATCCGCAACTGGACCTGGATATTGCGGAAGAAGCATTTCTGGGAATTTATAAAGCGCGTAGTACCAGCCCTGATTTAATTATCCTGGATATCAACTTGCCTGGAATGGATGGTTATGAGGTACTGGCAGTGCTTAAAAATGACCCGTCCACTAACCAGATTCCAGTCGTAGGTTTATCAGCGAATGCTATGCCGTACGATATTGAGCGCGGTCGCAACGCCGGCTTTTTTGACTACCTCACCAAGCCCGTAGACATTAATCAATTGATTGATGTTTTTAATAAGTTATTACAAGACTAGGTCGAGTGTGTTGTGGCTATGGTGACTTTATTCAGCACGTTAATGATCGGTTTTTCGGTGATAAGCGCTCTGGTTTTAGTGGTCGCTTACGTGTTTTTTTTGAAAAGTGTCAATCGATCCTGGTTTGCGCTTTTATCTTGCACCGGACTGTTGTTGTGCTTGGCTTGTCTACAGCTGTGGCATTTGAGTTACTTTACTGATGGCTATGATGTTTTAACTTCCTGGTGGTATCGCTTCTGGTTGTACATGGCTCCGGCGATGTTCTTTTTCTTTGGTCGCGCCACCTTTTTCCCTGACGCACCTGTAAATCCTTTTTTGTTACTGCATTTCATCCCTTTATCGCTCAACTTTTTCCTGCGCTATGAAATAGCGGTACCCATTGTTTTTATGATTGGTATGGGCTATTCCTTCTCGCTCGCTTATTTATTCTATGGTTTGCGTGCGCAACGTAAACGTTTCCACGTGGAAATGTTTTTCTTTGCGCTTTTTGGTGTTATCGCAATATTGGTCCTCTTTCTCGGTCTTTCTATTCCTTATATTGATCACCATTACTTCTACACGTTTTATAGCAACAGTATCGGCATATCGTTCATGTTGGTGGTGGCGGCTTTGATCATCTTTCCCGATTTGCTGGAGCAGCTCGTTGCAGTGTCACAGTTGAACTATTCGGCATCGACTTTAAAGGATGTGGACACTAAAGCTTATGTTGAAAAACTGGATCAATTAATGGTTCAAGCCAAACTCTACCAAAATGAGAAATTGAACCTGGGAATGACGGCAGAAGCGATTGGTCTCAGCCCGCACCAATTATCGGAATTGGTAAACCGGGAATTCGGGGTGAACTTTTCCCGCTTTATCCGCGAGCGCCGTATTGAAGCAGCCAAAACAATTTTGGTTAACGAGCCTTCATCATCGGTACTTTCTATTGGCCTTGAGGTTGGTTTTAGTACCCAGTCCAATTTTTATGCTGCCTTTAAGGAAATAACCGGCGTATCGCCGGGTGCTTATCGCAAATCACTTGCCACCTGATCCATCCTCCTCGAACTTTCTCTCCAAAAAAGCCGCCGTTATTTCCAGAATGATAATTCTGGAAATTTTTAAGCCTTTGATTAATCGATCAAAATAATTTTTCTATTCAATTTTTATCAAGTTGGAAGTACTTCAGTTTCGCTCCGCCTAACGTTGCCAACAGCGATGGAAATAACCATCGTCCCAGCCACTGATTAGTGAAATCGAGAGCGTAACTATGAGAACAATAAGTACTACCCGTGACGGCGCCAGAATTTACAGCCGCTGTTTATTAGCTTGTTATGACTTCCTTATCTATCGCGTTCTATCTCCTTATGTATGGCGATGCGACCCCCGGCATTTCCTTGAGCTTTACCAGCGGAATATGTCCGGCAACCACGCCGATGTGGGTGTTGGAACCGGGTACTTCTTAAACCAATGCTCCTATAAGCCGGGAGCGGTAAGAATCGGCTTGTTTGATTTACAGCCAAATTGCCTGCGTTATACCGCCGCTCGCCTCGCACGTTTTCAACCGGAAACATTTGAGTGTGATGCGTTGGAGCCCATCCCATTTACCGGAAAACGTTTCAGCTCAATTGGATTAGGCGGGATTTTGCATTGCATTCCCGGAGACCTGACCGAGAAAGGAATTGTATTCGACGCTATTACATCCCTCATGGAGCCAACGAGCCGGGTGTTTGGTTACACGATTTTGAATCAGGGAGTACGCAAAACCCTCTTTAGCCGGATTGTTTTCTTTTTGCTCCACCGAATGAAAGTGATTAACGGTGCGAGTGATTCAGCGGCGCAGTTACATGTCGAGCTCAATAAGCGTTTCAAGTCCGTAGATGTCCGGGTTGTCGGCTGCATTGCGCTTTTTAATGCAGGCGATTCGCTACTTTCTCATGGCGCTATTTGACCGACCGGATTTTTGTCCACCGCAAGCTTCATTTTCAAAACGTTGAACGATCCAAAATCTTTATCTACCTCCACAAGGAACCATTATGAAAAACCAACTGATTCGCAGCGCACAAACCAAAATGATCATTCATGCCCCAAAAAGCGATGTATGGGAAAAAGTAGGATTTTATGAGCATGTAAAAAAACAACCCGGCTTGCTGTTAAAGCTCAGTCTGCCAATCCCGCAACAGGTTGAAGGTGCGTACGGCAAAGTAGGCGATACTTGCCGCTGTAGATACAGCGATGGCGGTTATCTCACTAAAAGAATTACCCGGATTCACAGTGAGAATCGCATAGAGTTTGAAATTATCGAGCAGAGTATTCGTTACCAAAACACTATAAAACTGCTGGGAGGATACATTGAGGTAAATGATATCAATGGAAAATATTCCGAGGTAAACATGGTTACTTATTATGAGAGTCGAATCTGTGTGCAAAGCATTTCTTCTTTGTTCATTGCGGCCGTAATAAAAACCATGCACAAGTTTGTTATCCGCGATATGCAAGCCCAGCTTCTTTGCCAGCCACTTTCACCTATTGAGGCTGCCTAGGTTCAAAGCTCTAGGCTCATAAGCAAGGATGCTATGAGCCAGACCGATTTATGTCTCTCTCCTTATTTTGGGTGATGCCTGCCAGGTAATGTTTACCAAGGTAATGCTGCTTGGTAATACACATGCACAATCGTTAATTAATGAAAAGTTGCTGGTTTTTGAACATCCGGGATTTATCATACTCAAAATGAACAAGTGTTCATTGTCGTATTTTTAGATCTATCGGGAGTCGATCATGGTTTCGCGTATTCGCTACAGCTCAGTGCTGGTGGTATCCCTGTTGGGATTGGTGTTATCTGGCTGTAATGGTAAGGAGCAGGCTGCCAAGCCTGCGGGAGCCGCTATCGAAGTGGGTGTGGTTGAAGTAACGCGCGCCGATGTGCCGTTGGAAGCCGAACTGCCCGGGCGTACCAGTGCCTATCGCAAAGCGGAAGTTCGCCCGCAAGTCAGCGGGATTATCCAGAAGCGACTCTTCAACGAAGGCGCAGAGATTAAGGCGGGAACTCCGCTGTATCAGATCGATCCCGCTACTTACAAAGCAGCGTTGGCCAGTGCGCAAGCAGAGCTGGCGCGTGCGGAGGCTAACCTCGCTGCTGCTGAAGCGCGTGAGTCCCGTTATAAAAACCTGGTGGCGATCAAAGCGATCAGCCAACAGGACTATGACGATGCCCAGGCAACTCTGGGGCAAACCAAAGCCGGCGTGCAACTGGCAAAAGCCGGTGTAACTACCGCCAAAATCAACCTGGATTACACCCGCGTGCTCGCACCGATTGATGGTGTTATCGGCAAATCAAGCGTCACTGAAGGTGCGCTGGTTAATGCCGGTCAGGCAGCGGTGCTGGCAGAAATCCAGCAGCTCGATCCTATTTATGTTGATGTCTCCCAATCGGCCGAACAGTTACTGCAATTGCGTCGCCAAATGCGCGAAGGCAGTGTGGCGGCGATGGATTCTGCCAAAGCGCGTTTGTTATTGGACAACAATTCGGTCTACGAACATGTAGGTGCATTGCAGTTTTCCGAAGTGGGGGTAAATGAATCCACCGGCACGGTTATTTTGCGCGCGCAATTTCCCAACCCTGATCGTTTATTGCTGCCTGGCATGTTTGTGCGCACAACCCTGGAAGAGGGAGTACGTACCAATGCAATTCTGATTCCGCAGCGCGGTGTTACCCGTGATCGCAGCGGCAATGCGACGGCAATGATTGTTAAAAAAGATGGCATTGTTGAAATGCGTTCGATCAGCGTCGGGCGTGCATTAGGTGATCAGTGGTTAGTGTTAAGTGGTTTGGATGTGGGCGATAAAGTTATCGTAGAAGGTTTGCAAAAAGTAAAACCTGGTGCCGCAGCAAAAGCAGTTCCCGCTACTAAAGCCCCGGCAGCGGAGTAATAACTATGGCGAAGTTTTTTATTGATCGCCCGGTTTTTGCCTGGGTAATTTCCATCATCATTATGCTGGCGGGTTTGCTCTCCATCGCCAAGTTGCCTATTGAACAATATCCGCAAGTTGCACCGCCCTCGGTGAGCATCAGTGCAAACTATCCCGGTGCTTCTGCGCAAACTGTGCAAGATACGGTGATTCAAATTATCGAGCAGGGTTTAACCGGTATCGATAATGTGCAATACATGTCATCGACCAGTGAGTCGAGCGGGCGTGGAGAAGTGACCGTCACTTTTATGGCGGGCACTGATCCGGATATCGCGCAGGTTCAAGTGCAAAATAAATTGCAAACCGCCATGCCGTTATTGCCGCAAGAAGTCCAGCAGCAGGGCATTCGCGTAACAAAATCCTCCGCTGGATTTTTGATGGTCGCTGCATTTGTATCATCCGATGGGCGTATGGATAAATACGATATTGCGGATTACGTTGCAGCGAACGTGCAAGACCAGTTAAGCCGTGTGAACGGCGTCGGCCAGATTCAATTATTTGGTTCGCAATATGCAATGCGTGTGTGGCTGGATGCGAACAAGCTTGCAACCTATAAACTCACCTCCGTTGATGTAGTTACTGCAATCCGCGCGCAAAATGCGCAAATCGCAGCAGGTGAATTAGGTGGAACACCGGCATTACCCGGCCAACAAATTAATGCCAGTATTGTGGTGCAAACCCGGTTGAATACCCCGGAGCAGTTCCGCGATATTTTGCTGCGCGTCAATCAGGATGGTTCACAAATCCGTTTGGGCGATGTGGCGCGTGTTGAACTGGGTGGTGAAAATTATCAATTTGAAACGGAATACAACAATCGCCCGGCGAGTGGTCTTGCCGTCACACTGGCATCGGGTGCGAACGCACTGGATACCGCCGATGCAGTGCGCACACGAATTGGCCAATTACAGAAATTTTTTCCGCAAGGCCTAGAAGTCGTTTATCCCTATGACACAACGCCTTTCGTAAAACTTTCTATTGAAGCCGTAGTGCATACGCTTATTGAAGCGATCGTACTTGTGTTTTTAGTGATGTATTTATTTTTGCAAAATTTCCGCGCAACACTTATCCCGACCATCGCGGTTCCTGTGGTGTTGCTGGGTACCTTTGCAGTGTTACAAACATTTGGTTTTTCCATCAACACACTCACTATGTTTGCGATGGTGCTCGCGATTGGTTTGCTGGTGGATGATGCGATTGTCGTTGTGGAAAACGTCGAACGGGTGATGGCGGAAGAAGGGCTTTCGCCGCGCGAAGCAACGCGTAAATCCATGCAGCAAATCACCGGTGCGCTAATTGGTATCGCATTGGTTCTCGCAGCGGTGTTTGTGCCTATGGCATTTTTTGGCGGATCAACCGGCGTTATTTATCGCCAGTTTTCGATCACGATTGTATCGGCAATGGCGTTGTCGGTGATTGTTGCATTGACGCTGACACCAGCGCTGTGCGCCACTATGTTAAAACCGGTAGATGCTGATCACTATCATAAAACCGGATTCTTTGGTTGGTTTAATCGCAATTTTAATCGCGCGACTGATAAATATCAGGGCGGGGTAAAATCCATGTTGGGCCGTACCGGTCGCTATATGGGAATTTATGTGGCGATTGTCGTTGTGTTGGGATTGTTATTTACCCGTTTACCAGGCTCATTTTTGCCGGATGAAGACCAAGGTGTTTTGTTCACTCAAATGACCTTGCCGGTAGGTGCAACCAAGGAGCGTTCAATTGGGGTTATGGACCAAATTGAAAAACATTATCTGGAAAATGAAAAAGATAATGTGCGGTCAATTTTTTCAGTAATTGGTTTCAGTTTTAGCGGCCGCGGGCAAAATAATGGTATTGCTTTCGTCGGTTTAAAAGATTGGAGTGAGCGTACCGATTCGGCACAACATGTACAATCTATTGCAGGTCGTGCAATGGGCGCTTTCGCGCAAATTAAAGATGCAATGGTATTTCCATTTGTTCCACCTGCAATTACGCAATTGGGAACGTCATCCGGTTTTAACTTGCAGTTGCAGGATTTGGGCGGCGTGGGTCATGAAACATTAATGCAAGCGCGCAATCAATTTTTAGGCGCGGCAGCACAGGATGCGCGTCTGGTTGGCGTACGCCCCAATGGCCAGGATGATAATCCGCAATTTAAATTGGATGTGGATCAGGAAAAAGCCGCTGCATTGGGTGTATCACTGAACGATATCAATAATGTTTTTTCTACGGCTTGGGCGGCGAGTTATGTAAATGACTTTATCGATAAAGGCCGGGTTAAAAAAGTGTATGTGCAAGGCGAAGCGAAATATCGCATGCTGCCGGAAGATGTTAAGAATTGGTACGTGCGCAACAATGAAAATGAAATGGTGCCGTTCTCTGCATTTACATCTGGCCGCTGGATTTATGGCTCGCCGCGCCTTGAGCGTTATAACGGGGTGCCATCTATAAATATTTTGGGGCAGGGCGCGCCCGGTGTAAGTTCTGGCGATTCAATGTTGGCCGCAGAAGAAATTGCAGCGAAATTACCCACAGGTATTGGTTACCAGTGGACAGGCATGTCGTTGCAAGAGCGCGAGTCGGGTAGTCAGGCGCCGATGTTGTATGCATTGTCAATTTTGATTGTATTTTTATGTCTCGCTGCGCTTTATGAAAGCTGGTCCGTACCTTTTTCAGTAATGCTTGTTGTGCCACTCGGTGTAATTGGTGCAGTGTTATTTGCGATGGCGAGAGGCTTATCCAACGATGTTTATTTCCAGGTGGGCTTATTAACCACTATCGGACTTGCCGCAAAAAATGCAATTTTGATTGTGGAGTTCGCCAAGTCGCTCTATGAGCAAGGCATGGATTTGGTCGACGCCACAATGGAAGCAGTACGTATGCGTTTGCGCCCGATTATCATGACTTCATTGGCATTTATGTTAGGTGTGACTCCATTGGTACTAAGTACTGGTGCAGGTTCAGGTAGCCAGAATGCCATTGGTACAGGCGTATTCGGTGGAATGTTTTCGGCCACCGTGTTGGCGATTTTCTTTGTGCCGGTATTTTTTGTGGTGGTATTTCGGTTGGCAAAACGTTGGTCTTCAGCGAATAAAGCGGAGTAATGTAAATTGATGGTCAGTAAATGCGAAACCATTTTGGCGGCAACGCTGAAGCTGTTGGCAAGCAAAGGCTTCCATGGTTTTTCTGTGCGCGATGTTGCCAAGGAAGCTGGTGTCGCCACAGGCACGTTATATTTATATTTTGAAGATCGCGAAGATCTGATTAATAAGTTGCATGGACAAATTATCAATCGGGTGGCTTCCGAGTTGCGAGCAACCCATCAGGGCGGATTGTCATTGCAAGATCAATTCAAAAATCTTGGTCGTACATTTTGGCAATTATTTATGCTCGAGCCGGAAATTTTATTGAGTAAAGGGCAATTCGATCATTTGCCTCCGGATCTATTGCGCAGCTTGCATGAAGTAGCCAGGCAGGAGCTTACGCTCTTGTTTGATTTTTTCTCACAAGGGCGTGCAAGCGCAGAATTGAAAGATTTACCTGACGATATTTTATTTTCACTTGGCTTTGAGCCAATCTTTGAAATCGCGCGCAAAAAACTGTTAGGCCTGATTGAAGTTGATGGAGTAATGCTGGAAAAAATCATTGGTGCCAGCTGGGAGGCAATATCACACAAGGTTTTGTGATTTTTAGATATATCACTTAATGATAAAAAATGGGGTCTGATCCATTGTCGGATTTCGAATTGTTGCGTTGCTTCGATACATTTTATTTGTTTGCTGTTCAGTTGATGTTTTTTAGAAATAAATCGTAAAGGCAATTTAAAGTTGTCTTTACGATTTTATTAATTGAGGGCGCGTTTTGTTACATGAAGAAAAGTGGCTTTCTACACCTATCAAACTCAGGCGCTTTGCCTGAATGGAAGGCCGAGATTCATGCAGGTGAGCTTTTATTTATGCAATTTTAAATGGGCAGCTGCGTTGTGAACTTAACTTGCTTGAGCGCAAATGCAGAATTGATGGAGCCTATGTTTGGTAAATGGATCAGGGTTTGTTTCATCAGTCTTTCATAATGTTCAACGCTTTCCACCACCACGCGCAAAACGTAATCTTTTTCGCCACTCGTCGAGTAGCATTCAACCACTTCCGGTATGGATTGCACTGCCTGCTCAAACATTTCCAGAGAATTGGCATCATGATTTTTGATCGTAATATAGGCGTGCACAGTGACTCCCAGATTTAACAATTTGGGGTCAAGCAATGTAACTTTACCGCGGATCACGCCTTCGGTTTCCAGGCGCTTCAGGCGGCGCCAGCAAGGCGTGTGGGAGAGGCCAATCATATTCCCCAGGTCTGCCATCGAATAATCGGCATTTTCCTGGAGGGCGCGCAAAATCTTGCGGTCATATTCATCGAGTTCTATAGCGTGGGGCATGGTCTTATCCTGGCTGATCGTATATATGCCATCATTCTAGGATGAAAATTTTCCTCCGGCAATTAAATGAGGATGCCTTTCATAATTCGTTCCCTTATTCGCGAGTTATAAGGGAAAAAACTACTCAAATTGGCACTTTACTAGGAAGATGCTTTACCTTCATATTGTGATTGCTGTCTCGGGCGTGTATCGTATCGCCTCTTTTGTAAGGCGGTTAAAGCCAGTGTTCGCGGACGAGAGGTAGCTTCGGGCTAAAGCCTTTTGACCCGATAAAAATAATGCTGAGGAGCAATCCGAGATGAGAGTAATACTGTTGGGCGCGCCTGGGGCAGGCAAAGGTACTCAAGCGCAACTGATTATGGAGAAGTTTGGTATTCCGCAAATTTCTACTGGCGACATGCTGCGCGCAGCCGTCAAAGCGGGCACCACTCTGGGTTTGCAAGCGAAGGATATTATGGCAGCGGGCGGTTTGGTGCCGGATGATTTAATCATCGCGTTGGTAAAAGAGCGCATCGCTTCCAATGATTGCTCGAACGGTTTTTTGTTTGACGGTTTTCCTCGCACCATTCCCCAGGCAGAAGCGATGTTGGAAGCTGGTGTGGATATTGACCATGTGATTGAAATCCATGTGCCGGATGAAGAAATTGTATCCCGGCTGAGCGGCCGCCGCGTTCATGAAGCATCCGGACGTGTCTATCATGTTATCCACAATGCGCCTAAAGTAGCCGATCACGATGATTTGACCGGTGAGCCGTTGATTCAGCGCCCTGATGATAAAGAAGAAACTGTACGCAAGCGTTTGGGTGTATATCACGATCAAACCGAGCCGTTGGTTGGTTTTTATCAAAAACTGGCCGCGGCCGGAGTAGGTAAAACGCCGAAATACACGCGCATTAGCGGTATTGGCAGTGTTGATGGTATTCGCCAGCAGTTGTTGACTGTGTTGGGCTAGTGATTAATTGCCAATCAACAAAATAGGCTCTGTGGAGCCTATTTTTTTGCCTGCGGTTTTCGATGCGGATTAAACTGCATTCTGTTTTGTTTTTTGCCAGGTTGTTATGAGCCTTATTCTCGCCCTTGATACGTCCACTGATGCTTGTTCCGTCGCGCTAAATGTCAATGGCGCGCTTACTTCCTTGTTTGAGGTTGCAGCAAAGAGCCACACCCAGCGTTTATTGCCAATGGTTGATGAAATATTGCAAGCGAAAGGCTATGGACTTGCAGATCTGGATGCGATTGCATTTGGCCGTGGTCCCGGTTCATTCACCGGCTTGCGTATTTGTGCGGGTATTGTCCAGGGCTTGGCATTCGGCGCGAATTTACCCGTCATCCCCGTATCAACTCTCGAGGCTATGGCCCTTGGGTTTTATCGCGCAAATCCAAAAATTGAATTTCCATTGCTAGCCACCCTGGATGCGCGTATGAATGAAGTGTATCGAGGGCTTTTCGAGCGTGATGGCGAACTGGTAAGGTCGCTTTCCGCCGAAGAAGTTGTCAGCCCGGATGTTTTGGCAGGTAGTGATAATGTGGCGCAGCTTAACGGTAACTTCATTGGTATTGGCCCTGGCTGGCACTATCCTGCTTTACAGGCTCTTACAGTTAATAACCGGCAGCTTGATGTGTATCCTCATGCGGAAAATATGGCGTTGATTGCGGCCAAGCTGTTTGCAGAGGGGCGAGTATTGCCAGCCTTGGATGCGCAACCGGTTTATCTGCGCGATTCGGTTTCCTGGCAAAAGCGCCAGCGTATTCGCAATCCCAATGACTCTTTTATCTGATTTCCAGTTGGTGTGATTCTTATGGAAAACCTGCTTTCACTTGATGATTTCAACTCGGGTTTGTTGCAATTTTTGCAGGCCTCCCCAACGCCATTTCACGCCACACGTAATCTCGCAAATCGTTTGCTTGAAAATGGTTTCAAGCAATTGTATGAGGGCGATGCATGGAATCTGGTACCGGGAAATCGCTATCTTGTGACGCGTAACGATTCCTCAATTATTGCCTTTGTTTACGGAAAGTCGCCGTTGCTGGAAACCGGAATTCGCATGATTGGTGCGCATACCGATAGTCCTTGTTTAAAAGTGAAGCCGCGAGCTGAATTAAATCGCCGCGGATATTTCCAGCTTGGCGTTGAGGTTTATGGAGGCGCTCTGCTTGGTCCCTGGTATGACCGGGATTTATCGATGGCAGGGCGAGTGTCATACCGGGATACCTCTGGTCAGATTGCGAGTGCTCTGATTGATTTTGAACGTGCGATCGCTGTTATCCCCAGTCTTGCTATTCACCTTGATCGCGAAGCCAATAACCTGCGCACCATTAATGCGCAAAAAGACATAGTACCGCTGCTGTTGCAGTTGCCAGCAGAAGACACAGTGTTGCCGGATTTTCGCAGTCTTTTGCATGCTGAATTGCAACGCCAGCAACCGGCTTTGCCCATAGCACAGGTGCTGGATTATGAAATCAGCCTTTATGATACCCAGCCACCCGCTTTTATTGGATTGGAACGGGATTTTATTGCTGGCGCCCGTATCGATAATTTGTTGAGTTGTTACATAGGGTTAGAATCGCTTCTTCAAGCGGATGATGAGGTTTCAAGCCTGCTAATTTGTACCGATCATGAAGAGGTGGGAAGTGCTTCTTGCTGTGGAGCCAAAGGTCCAATGTTGCAACAATTTTTAGAGCGTTTGCTACCTGATGTTGACCAGCGGGTGAGGGTAATCGAGCGCTCAATGATGATTTCGGCAGATAACGCTCATGGAGTTCATCCCAACTTTATGGATAAACATGATGAAAGCCATGGCCCGTTGCTGAATCGTGGCCCGGTTATCAAGGTTAATGCTAACCAGCGTTATGCCACTACCAGTGAAACCAGTGCATTATTTCGCGTGTTTTGCGAGAGGGCGGGGGTGCCGGTACAGGCGTTTGTTGCTCGGACAGATATGGGATGTGGTAGCACTATCGGTCCGGTTGTTGCGTCGGAAGTGGGTGTTAAAACTATCGATGTAGGTTGTCCCACCTTTGCCATGCATTCCATTCGCGAATTGGCTGGAACTAAGGATGGTTGGTGGTTGTATAAAACAGGAGTAGAATTTTTTAATTACAGCCATGCGCCAATTGCTTTGGTAACACTATTGAAGTAAATGCCACCGAGCGAACGCGTAATTGCTCGCAATGAACATGTGACCCAGTCCTAAGACTGGGCACATATACGAGCCATTCTGTAGGTGGCTGTTTATAATCGCGCCGATTTCTCTAATAAAAATGCTTTTGCTGCCCTTGGATCAACAGAGGCCTGCAGTGTTAGTTAGACAAGCGGAGCTAAAAAATGGCGATTAGCCTTGATGTACTAGCGTCCTTCGCGCCCTTTAATACCTTGAGTCATGAATACCTGACTCAGGTCGCAGAAAAAGCCAATCTGCGCGAAATTTCCAAAGGGACAATTATTTTCAAGCGCGGGCGCCCGTTTCCAGAAAAAGTTTACCTTGTCGGTGGAACTGTCGATTTGATCGATTCCAACTTCCAGGTAAGTACCATTAACCCGGCGAGTGAATCCCGGCGTTCCCCTTTAAATATTACCCAGCCAACGCAGGTGTCGGCGGTTGCCAAATCTGATGTAACGCTATTGGCAGTGGATAGTGATTTTATCGACCTGGTATTGGCCTGGAGCGAATCCAGCGACGAAGAAGCCGATATTTCCGGTGTCAGTCTCCACGATGACAACGATTGGATGTCATCGCTTTTACAATCGCCGTTATTCAGCCGTTTACCGCCTGCCAACATCCGCCAGTTGTTTATTCGCTTTAGCGCATTGAAAGTGCAGGCGGATGAGGTGGTCATCAAGCAAGGTGAACGTGGCGATTACTTTTATGTATTGGAATCGGGCAGCGCTATGGTTATGGACCCGGCAGGCAAAATTCTTGCGGCTTTGCGTCCCGGCAATTATTTTGGCGAGGAAGCCCTTGTGGGGGATACCACCCGTAACGCCACAGTAAAAATGATTACGCCCGGCAAAGTGATGCGCTTGAAAAAAGAAGATTTTCGCGAATTGCTGCAAGAGCCAATCTTGAAGTTTGTTACTGCAGCGGATTTAAAAACACGTTCGGCGGAGTTGCCGCCTTATCAGATACTGGATGTGCGCTTGCCGTTGGAGCGGCGTATTCAATCAGTGCCTGACAGTCGCAATATCCCCTTAAACCAGCTGCGCAATAACCTTAAAAATCTGGATGATACTGTGACCTATGTCGTTACGGATGACTCCGGGCGTCGTTGCGATGTTGCCGTGCACTTATTGACTCAAGCGGGTTTTGATAGTTGCATCCTGCGCGATTCTGCTGATCATTACGCTGGTCTTTAAATCCTTCAGTTTGATCCATTTATTCCCTCATCGCGCAAGCTGCAATTTTTTGTGGCTTGCCTGTATGATGGCGCCCTGAATTTTTGTAACCCTATTGATAAATAACAGACAGGGCACCATGAGCAAACATCGCGTTTTAACTGGAATTACCACCACAGGCACTCCACATCTGGGCAATTATGTCGGCGCTATTCGTCCGGCTATTCAAGCCAGCCAAAAAGCCGATGTGCAATCTTTTTATTTCCTCGCGGATTTTCACGCACTGATCAAATGCCAGGAGCCCGATCTGGTTCACCAATCCACGCGCGAAATTGCAGCCACCTGGTTGGCGTTGGGATTGGATACTGATAATGCGATTTTTTATCGCCAATCCGATGTGCCGGAAATTCCGGAACTTTGCTGGGTACTGACTTGTAATGCAGCAAAGGGATTGATGAATCGTGCACACGCATACAAAGCGTCTGTGGATGCGAATGTGGAAGCGGGCGCAGATCCCGATTTTGCAATTACCATGGGTTTGTATTCTTATCCAATATTGATGGCTGCCGATATTTTAATGTTCAACGCGCACAAAGTTCCGGTGGGGCGTGATCAAATCCAGCATATCGAAATGGCCCGGGATATTGCCGCGCGTTTTAACCACCATTATGGTGAGCATTTTGTTTTGCCTGAAGCGGTAGTTGATGACAATGTCAATGCGGTATTGCAAGGTTTGGACGGTCGTAAAATGAGCAAAAGTTACGGCAATACCATTCCGTTATTTTTACCGGAAAAACAACTCAAAAAGTCCATCAACAAAATCCTCACCAATTTACTGGAGCCGGGTGAGCCAAAAGATCCGGACACTTCACCGGTATTTCAAATCTGGCAAGCCTTTGCAACACCAGAGCAACGTGTTTATATGCGTGAACAATTTGCTGCTGGAATCGGTTGGGGTGAAGCCAAGAAACAATTATTTGAATTGATCAATGGCCAGCTCGCTGAAGCGCGCGATAAATACGAAACGTTACTGGCTAATCCAGCACACATTGAAGAGGTGTTGCAAAAAGGGGCGGAAAAAGCGCGAGCTTACAGCAAACCGTTGTTGGAAAAAGTTCGCGAAGCGGTTGGAATTCGCAAGATTAAATAGTTTGCACCGGCTAAAAAGTAAACCCCGCATTTGCGGGGTTTATTTTTTTGTTAGTCAAAAGATTATTTTGCCAACGTGGAAACCGCTTTCAATACAGCGGAAGTTAATCGGCTTAGTTGATCACTTTCTATGATGAATGGAGGCATCAGGTAAATAATTTTCCCGAATGGGCGAATCCATACCCCTTGGTCAATAAATAGCGGCATTAGCAATTTAGTATCAACATCATCGCTGAGTTCAACAACACCGATTGCGCCCAGAACACGAACATCTTGCACAAAAGAAAATTCTTTACAGGGCACAAGCTCCTCACGCAATTGCTGGCTGATAGCTGCAACTTTTTCTTGCCAGTTAAAATTCAATAATAAATCGATGCTGGCATTCGCCACGGCGCAGGCTAACGGGTTTGCCATGTACGTTGGGCCGTGCATAAAGGCCGGATTTTCCCCGCTGCTAATCGCGTTACTTACCTTATCGTTACAGAGTGTTGCTGCTAACGTTATATAACCACCGCTCATGGCTTTGCCGAGGCACATAATATCCGGGCTAATCCCCGCGTGTTCGCTGGCAAATAATTTTCCGGTACGCCCGAAGCCGGTGGCGATTTCATCGACAATCAATAATATTTCATGTTTGTCACACAGCTCGCGTACGCGCCGTAAATAATCCGGTGAATAAAAACGCATTCCTCCCGCGCCTTGCACAATCGGTTCCAATATAACCGCTGCAATTTTTTGGCGATGCTGTTGGATCAGCTGCGCAAATTTTCCAATGTGTGATTCCTGGAATGGCTCGTCAAATTTGCAAGCGGGTGCATCAGCAAATAAATGATGTGTTAACGAATGGTGAAATAAATGATGCATTCCTGAATGCGGGTCGCACACCGCCATTGCACCAAATGTATCGCCGTGGTAGCCGCGCTTTAACGTTAAAAAAGTGGTGCGCTGTGCTTGCCCTTGCGCATGCCAATATTGAATTGCCATCTTCAGGGCAATTTCTACCGCAACTGAACCGGAATCAGAAAAGAAAACTTTGTTTAATCCAGCGGGAGTAATTTTGGCGAGGGTGCTCGCGAGTTTTACAGCGGGTTCATGGGTGATTCCCGCGAACATTACGTGAGCCATTTTACCCAGTTGATCAATAACCGCCTGGTTTAATGCGGGGTGATTATAACCGTGCACTGCACTCCACCAGGAGGACATGCCATCGATTAATATTCGCCCATCGGTCAGATGCAACTCTACTCCTTGTGCATGGCTGACAGGCGCTATTAATCCGGGTTGATTAAAATTGGTGTAAGGGTGCCACACATGGGCACGATCCAGGCGAAGCAAATCGTGAGTGGCAATTTCCTGATTGTAGATCATGAGGATTCCGGCAATTTTTTCATACAGATTTCATCATAACATCAAGCAAGCTTAACGCTATTCATCTGAAAAACCAGAGTCAATAGTGTTAATCGTATGTACCACTAATTAAAGCGAATAATTAAATCCAGTTGCTTTTGCGACAGCTTATCCATTTCACTGTTCAATTCATCAGCAACACCAATTTCCTGTTGGGTTTGGTTGGAAATACTGGCGATCGATAAGGTATTACGTTCAATTTCAATCGCCATGGATGATTGCTCTTCTGCCGCCGCAGCAATCTGGTGGGACATTTGGTCAATAGCATTAACCGAATCGGAAATAGAGGCGAGGGCGGCGTTAACATTGCCCATTTCATTCACACTGCGCTCTGCCAGTTCCAGGCAGTTTTTCATATTGGTACTTGCATCGTCAGTTGCCTTGCCGAGGTTGCCGATAATTTGCTGGATGTCCCCGGTAGATTCCTGGGTGCGCTGTGCCAGTGAGCGTACTTCATCAGCAACAACGGCGAAACCTCGCCCTTGTTCCCCGGCGCGCGCTGCCTCAATGGCGGCGTTCAGTGCGAGTAAATTGGTTTGCTCGGCGATACCGCGAATCACATCAACTACGCTGGCGATTTTACTGCTGTCTTCGCTGAGTTTGTCCAGCACATTACCCAGGTTGCTCACGGTTTTGGAAAGGTCATCAATTGCCTGGCGGGCACCTTCAATAACGCCATTACCCTTATTAACTTCGTTAATGGCGTTACCGGTAGCAATGGAGGTTTGGTTCGCACCATTGGCAACTTCCTGTACAGCCAATGCCATTTGTTGCATTGCGTTGGCTACGCCTGCCGTTTCCTGTTGTTGCGCACTCATTCCCTCGTAGGTTTTGCGTGCTTGAAGATGTGCTGCTTCCGCCTTATGTTGCAGTTCGCGTGAAGATTCGCCAAAACGTCCCAGTGCGGTACGTAAACGGGATTTAATCGCATGCTGGGCTAATTCAATTTCACCCATGGCATCGCATCGACCAGTATAAATATACGCAGCAAAAGAGTCGTTAATGGTATTGCGCGCTTCCTGTAGCGCTTGCGCACTTCGGCCTTGCTGGAAAATATGAGCGATAGCGCCGGTAACAATTGCAACAACGAGACCGCTTACAATGGATGTTGTGCTGAGTGAGCTGGAAATAGCCGCAGCGATAGCAATAAGTATGAAACTGCCCGCCGCAATAAGGCAGCTGCTGCCGAATGTGGCCCAGAGTTTTTCAACGCCTGAATAGGCGGGTTTTCCCTGGTTTAACCGTTGGTACACCGCTTCGGCTCGCCGGACAACAGCGGGGTCTGCTTTTACCCGTACAGATTCATAGCCGTAAACCTGTCCGTTCTGGCGCAGTGGGGTTATATAAGCGTCAACCCAATAGTGATCACCATTCTTGCAACGATTTTTTACAATCCCCATCCAGGGTTTTCCGGCTTTCAACGCACTCCATAACATCCCGAATGCCTGTGGCGGCATATGTGGATGGCGGAGAATATTATGTGGTTGCCCTATAAGTTCTTCATGGTTATAACCGGAAATGCGGCAGAAGGTAGTGTTGCAAAATTCAATGTCGCCACGCAGGTTGGAAGATGAAACAATTTCATCGTGGTTATTGAGATGAACTTCGCGTCCAGTGACATGGCCATTGTTGCGCATATGCAGATCCTGTTTCCAAAATAACAACGTATCATATGGCCAGTCATAAGGCTGGCATGTAAAGCCTAGCCCAATTTCGAGAAAGCTCTACTAATTATCTGATTTTCCTATGAATTATCAGGCTGCGGCGAATCGTTTAAAGTCCTGCTGAATTCCACTTGGGCGCGCAAGTTCTTGCTCCCCGGTACTTCGAAATTGGGATTCATACAGAAATCGGGTCAGCGCTTCGCGCTTTTCCTCCTCTAAATCCAGGAACTCCACACTGACTTGCGTATGTCGATAAGGGCTGCGTCCCATGCGGAATGCACAAATCCGGGCTTTACAGCGAATCTGCAATTCGTCGCTCAGGTTTACCTCGCACAAAGGCAGTAGTGCTCCGTGGCGCAAATAGGGCAATAAGTTGCCTGCAACCATTAAACGCAAGCCACCGCTGGAAATATCTTGCAAGGTACCAAAACTCGGCTCTTGTCCCAGTGTGCGGATTTTCACACTCAGCGGTGATTGATGGCCGATGGCATAACGCGGCGCACTGCGTCTTGGAGTGTAGGTAGCAAACTCGGGTAGTTCGATAGCAAAACCCGCCGCACCGTAGTTGGAACCAAGAGCGACAACTGGCGCACGCACTAATAGTTGTTCTCCATTGCGATGGTGGCGCAAGGTGATGTCATCACCGGCATCCAGTATCAGTTGTTGTGGGAACAAATCGTCCAGCCACAGTAGGCCACGTTCTATATCTATCGCCAGGATCATACTTTGGTACACGCGGCTGGCTGTGCCGATTTTTACTTCCATTAACTGCCGATTTTTCTGCAGTTCCCACAAGGGAAGGTATTGGTCGGGCATCTGGATATCGGCTGATAAACCCGCTGCTCCGGCAGTAGATGCTGTCGGAGCTCCGACGTTGGCATCCCCGGTTTTAGGCGTGCTTTTTTTAAAGAGTTTATCGAACAACGACATTCCAACCTCCTCGCGGCAATTATTCTCCCCTGAATAGGCAATTCAGGGGGGCTTAAGTGGGATAGAGCAAGCCCTGTGCCATGGGCACTTTTCGCTGAAATTCATGAACTTATGGCCGGAATCCATGAGTGGCGACCAGGACCACTCTTTTTTTAAGATGAATTTGTTTTTATTTTGTTCAGGTGACACTGATTGGTAGTGATTTCAAGCTTCTCATCAAGCATAGACCGGCAAGCTATTGCCGCGCGGTGGGATCGATTTCCTCTTGCGGGTAAAATCCGTACAATGCGCGCCTCGCCGGTTGCCGCGCGGTTTTGCCTTTATTGATGAGCCTTACCCCATGAAAGAATTAAACGAACGTAAAGATCGCCTGGAATTCAACAAATTACAGAAACGCCTGCGCCGGCTTACTGGCTCGGCGATTGTCGATTACGGCATGATTGAAGAGGGCGACAAGGTGATGGTTTGCCTGTCCGGGGGTAAGGATTCCTATACGATGCTGGATATTTTGTTGAGCCTGCAAAAAACTGCTCCCATCTCTTTTGAGCTGGTCGCCGTCAATATGGACCAAAAACAACCCGGTTTTCCCGAGCACATATTGCCGCAGTATTTAACCGAACTGGGAGTGCCTTTCCATATTATCGAACGCGATACTTACAGTATCGTCAAAGAGGTTGTGCCTGAAGGAAAAACCACTTGCGGTCTTTGTTCGCGTTTGCGCCGCGGTACGCTCTACGGTTTTGCGGATGAAATCGGCGCAACCAAAATCGCGTTAGGCCACCATCGTGACGATATTATTGAAACATTATTTTTGAACATGTTTTATGGCGGAAAAATCAAAGCGATGCCGCCCAAGCTGTTATCCGATGATAAGCGCAATATCGTTATTCGCCCGCTAGCTTATTGCGCAGAAGAAGATATTGCCCATTTTGCTGAGCTTAAAGGTTTCCCGATTATTCCATGTAACCTGTGTGGCTCGCAGGAAAATCTGCAACGACAAGTAGTGAAAGACATGTTGCACCAATGGGAGCGTCAATATCCTGGCCGTACCGAAACGATTTTTTCTGCGATTCGTAATGTCCAGCCATCGCAACTGGCAGATCTAAAATTATTTAATTTTTTAAATCTGGAATCACAACAGGTTAGTAGCGATGGTGATGATGACGCATGTGGAGTTCAACCGCCAGCGATGCGTCGCGATGAGGGGGTTCAGTTTATGGATGTACTTGATATCCAGTAACTATTCCAGCGTTAATAACGCACTCATGCAACCAGTTTGTGGCTATCTGTTTCCAAAATGGTGGAGCGATAAGTTGTAATAAATTCCTCAATATTGCGAGCGCAACCTGTGCCATTGTTAAAGCAAGTGGCCCAGAGTTGCGCCAGATTATTTACTTCTGCCGGTTTTCCTGTATCAACTCCGTTCGCTCGATAAATCATCCAGGCAATTACAGTGGCATAACTTAAGTTGCCAATTAATTCACTGTGGGGATGCTTGAGAAATTGCTGTTGGCTGGCAAAACCGCGCACGCGCGACGCGAGATCTGGAAACTGAATCAAATACTTATCCCAGGTTTCAACATGTTTTTCTGCGGTAATTTGATAAATCCCCAAGCCTTCAGTTTGATCGCAGTAGCTTTGCTGACCGGATTCCTGTGCAGCGGTACCGGCGAGAAGATTTTCGGCTGTTTCCGAATAATCTCCTATTGCCTCCAGGCATGGTTTAATAATCAACTCGCGTAAATCACTCACGTAAATGCCCATAACTACCTCTTTGCTCCATTTTTTGTCACAAGCGTGCCCAATCAGCCAGCGTAAAATCATTCACGTGTAAACTTACACTTACCTGCAGCAATGGAGCGTTGTTAAATCAACCGAGCTGCGTCAAAAAAACAATTCACGCGCTCTCAACTTTCATTGCAGCATAAGTCACGCCAACTTTTTTCAGGGCTTGGCAATCTGTGATCGATTGCCTGATCAGGTTTTGAAATTCCTTCTATTCCTGAATTTTATTATGGCCCAATGGGTGATAGTTCTCGAACTACTTTATTGCAAAAACGGTTTTATTTATAAATGAAAAATATAAAAAAACACTGTCTATACTCGATATAAGAGCAAATCTTAAACGGGAGTTTTTTATGCGTATTGGAATACCAAAAGAAATTAAAACCGGTGAAAACCGCGTAGCGCTTACGCCTGCCGGGGTTATGGAATTGCGGGCACGGGGGCACGAGGTTTATGTAACCCGCGGCGCAGGTGTAGCTTCCGGCTTTGGCGATGCGCAATATCTACATGCTGGTGCACATTTGCTGGAGTCAGTTGCGAATGTATATGAAGCGGCGGAGTTAATTATCAAAGTCAAAGAACCGCAAGTGCAGGAATATGCATTACTTACAAATCGTCATTGTCTTTTTACTTATTTACATCTCGCTGCCAGTCGTTCGCTGACCGATGCACTGCTTGCCTCCGGTGCCAGTTGCATTGCCTATGAAACCCTGACGGATGCATCTGGGCGTTTACCCTTGCTAGCACCAATGTCGGAAATTGCGGGGCGTATGGCTGTCCAGGCTGGAGCGCACCATTTGGAAGCTGCGCAGGGGGGGAAAGGGGTTTTGCTTGGCGGTATTCCCGGTGTTGCTCCCGCTAATGTATTGATTCTTGGTGGTGGCGTGGTTGGAGCCAATGCCGCGGCGATGGCGGTTGGTTTGGGAGCACAGGTGAGGGTGCTGGATAAATCAATTTTGCGCTTACGTCATCTGGATGATTTATGGCGAGGCCGGGTAATTTGCGAGTATGCCGTCCAGGAGCGCGTAAATGATTACGCGCGCAGTGCAGATTTAGTTATCGGAAGTGTATTAAATACCGGCGCTAGTGCTCCAAAACTGATAACACGGGAGCTGATTCAGCAAATGGAACCGGGTAGTGTTTTGGTTGATGTGGCGATCGATCAGGGGGGGTGTTTCGAAACTTCGCGGCCCACAACCCATCAGGACCCAACTTATCGCGAAGAGAATATTATCCATTACTGTGTGGCCAATATTCCGAGCGCGGTAGGACGAACCGCGACCTTGGGACTTACCAATGCAACCCTCACCTACGTTTTACGTTTGGCTGATGAAGGTTTGGCTTGTCTTAAAACGGATCCAGGTTTTCGAGCGGGCTTGAATATCCATGCCGGACAACTCACACACCAGGGCGTGGCAGACTCATTTGGTATATCAGCAAAGGATCCGTTAACTCTGTTCTGAACCCATTTCTCTATAGAAAATAACACTATGGATTTGGGCGCCTCGGATAATATTGATCTATACTCCTGCCAAGTCAGTCACGTTTTGCTGCCGGGGATAAACCTATCCCCCACACAAATAACTATATCCAGCTCCCGGAAAATCCAGGTCGATGAGAGACAAAGCCCCGTCCTTTTTTAATGGCATCTCTTTCCAGCTTGCCAAAATAGGAATTATTTTGGCGTTTGTGCTGAGCTTTTTATTGAGTTCTGTCCAGCTTTATCTGGATTTCCTTAATCAGGAAAAAGAACTCGAATCATTAATTGATCGCGTTGTTAAAGTCGCCACGCCACCCGCTGTCCGTTCAGTTTCCACATTGGATGACGAACTTTCTTATGAAGTCGTAAACGGGTTGCTACGTTATGGCTTTATTTATGAAGTGGTAATTTATGACGATACCGGCAATGTTTTGGCGCAAGGCAGCAGCACGCGCCCGGAAGTAAAAACCCGTTGGCTCACCAGTAAAATCACCGATAACACGCGCGAATATACTGAAAACTTATTATTGCCCGGTTATACCGACGGCACATCTGGCAGCATTCGTTTTTCGGTCGACATGGATCTGGCGCTGGAAGGTTTTTACAACCGATCCAAAACAGCGTTATTTACCGGTCTGTTGCGCAATATGTTTTTGGTATTGTTATTGTTCGTGGTGTTTTATTACACGCTGACGAAACCGCTGGTGCGTTTGTCGCGCGAGATTAATAACATCAACCCTGATCATCCGGGCGTTAATCGTCTCACCCAATTACCCTCTCATCGCAAAGACGAACTCGCGCAGCTCATCGCCAGCTCTAATCAATTATTGGATGTAGTTGAATTATCACTCGCCAAGCGGCGCGCAGTGGAATTGGCATTGCGTAAAAGTGAAGAGCATTTGCGCCAGATTATTGATCACCTTCCGGTGATGATCGGTGCGCGTAATATTGCCGGTTATTATTTGTTTGCTAACAAAGCACTTGCTACCGAATTGGGTTACACACCAGAACAAATGCGCAATCTTCATGTGCGCCAACTGTTAAAAAATTCGGTATTTGATATTGATACCATGCTGCAAAACGATTACCGCGTAATTCGTGGTAATGAAGAGCTTGATGTCATTGAAGAGCGGTTTGTTACTGCGACAGGCAAACAACTATTTCTGCAAACCCACATAATGCCGCTGGCGTTTTACGATGAAAAAGTTGCGCTCATTGTGTCGGTAGATATTACCGAGCGTAAAAATGCGCAGGCAAAAATGGAATTTATGGCCCATCACGATGCGCTTACCGGTTTGCCAAATCGCGTGCAGTTAGTGGAACGTTTAGAGCATGAATTGCGCCGGGCAGAGCGCCACGGTTATTTTGGTGCAGTATTGTTTATCGATCTTGATCAGTTTAAAACTATTAATGATTCTTTAGGTCACCCTGTAGGTGATCGCGTATTGGAGGTGGTTGCATCGCGTTTGCAACAGTCGGTGCGCGAAGAGGATCTGGTGGCGCGATTGAGTGGTGATGAGTTCGTTGTGGTGCTAACGGTGCTCGATCAAAATATTGAAACTGCTGCGCTCCGAGCGGGTGAAATCAGTGAAAAAATCCGCTCGATTATTTCTCAGCCCTATATGTACGATAACATGGAGTTACGCGTGACCTGTAGTGTGGGTGTTGTAGTTTATCCGGACAAAAATAATTCTGTGCATGAATTGCTGCGTTATGCTGATACCGCCATGTATCAGGTAAAAGAAAAAGGCCGCGATTCAATTGAATTTTTTAACGAAGAGATGGCTGATAAAGTTAGCCGCCAATTGACAATGGAAGGCGATTTACATCGCGCACTGGAAGAAGGGCATTTCCAACTTTACTACCAACCTAAAATTGATATTAAAACCAACAATGTAGTTGGCGCAGAGGCTCTGTTGCGCTGGCATCATCCCACTAAAGGTATGGTGTCACCCGTGGAATTTATCCCGGTATTGGAAACGTCCGGTATGATTATCGAAGTGGGGCAATGGGTGCTGGAAGATGCTTGCAAAACGTTAGTGAAGTGGCATGTCTCCGGTTTATGGAAACCTGGAATGCGCTTGAGTATTAACATTAGCCCGCGTCAATTCCGACGCGCTGCATTTGTGGATGACGTTATCACCACTCTCGATAAATATCCGATTCCGAAAGATTCACTGGATATGGAAATTACTGAAGGTATTGTTATCCAGCGTGTGGATGATGCAATTGCAACCATGTCAACACTGAGTGAACATGGAATCAGTTTTTCACTGGATGATTTCGGTACCGGTTATTCGTCAATCAGTTATCTTAAGCGCTTGCCAGTAAGCACATTGAAAATTGATAAAGGGTTTGTGCGCGATATTATTGAAGATCGAAATGATCGTGTACTGGTTGAGACGATTATCACCATGGGGCGCTTGCTGGATATGGAGTTGGTGGCTGAAGGGGTGGAAGAGGCTGAGCAGTTGGCGATCCTGAAATCTTTTGGCTGCGACTACTATCAGGGGTATTTATCCAGCCAGCCTGTACCTATTGAAAAATTTGAAGCCTTCCTTGATAAAGAATAATTCTATTTTTTTAATTCCTTCCTTTGAGGAAAGGGAGGGTGTCACCTTAAAATAATCTTCCTAATAAATAAGGGATTGCTGTTTCCACCCGCATAATTCGCTCGCCCAAATGCACTGCTTCAAAACCGATTTTTTTCAATAGATCAATCTCATAAGCAATAAATCCCCCTTCCGGCCCGACTGCCAGGCTTAACGGGTAATTTATGTTACGCGGGCATTCCGTTTCTGTATAAGGGTGTGCGACTAGCGCTGTTGTACTGGCGATAATTCCCGGTAGTTCATCCTCAACAAACGGTTTAAAACGTTTGTGCAAATGAACTTGTGGTAATGCAGTATCACAGCCTTGCTCCAAACCTAAAATCAATTGCTCATGAATCGCTTCTGTTGTCAGGAAAGGTGTTTGCCAATAACTTTTTTCAACTCGATAAGAATTAATCAGGTGCAACTCTTTTACTCCCAGGGTTGCAATGGTTTGGAAAATACGGCGCAACATTTTTGGCCGTGGCAAACCCAGCACCAGTTTTAATGGCAGTGGTGACGGCGGAGGTTGGTTTAAATCCAGCTCCAGTTCCAATTCCGTTTCACTGATGCGTAATAATGTCCCGTTGCCCATAAGCCCGTTTAATAATCCAACCTTATATGTCTCGCCTGTATTGGCACCATGTATTTCACGAATATGTGCGAGCCGCCGTGTGTCCTGGATCAATGCACGGGTAGGGGAAATTAAATCATCTTGGGTGAGTAAAATAAGATTCATAGCAACCGGCAAAAGTATTGGTTGGATTCTGTAAGTCAAGTTTGATTGTTATTGTAACTGTTTGCTTTACAAGTGTGGGGCAATCGCTATTCTCCTGGCTTTATTCCGCTTTGAAAAGCGGATAAAAAATTTTATAGTCGCCAGTCTAACGAAACATCATTGCATAAAAAGAGAAAGATTATGAGATGGACTTGGCTGTATCAATTAGGCACCCCAACCTGGTTTTATCAAAAAACCAGAATCTGGTTGCCCTATATGTATTTTACTTCTCTTGTGTTATTGGTCGTGGGAACTGTGTGGGGCTTGGGATTTGCTCCCGTTGATTCAAAGCAAGGAAATAGTTACCGCATACTTTATGTTCACGCGCCAGTTGCCCATATTGCAGAAGTGGCTTATGTGTTGATGGCGATAATGGGAGCGGCTGGTTTAATCTGGAAAACCAAGCTGTCTTTTATGGCGATGAAAGCATCTGCCCCCTTGGGTGCAGTGTTTACCTTTATCGCTTTGGTGTCCGGTTCAATATGGGGTAAGCCGACTTGGGGAACCTGGTGGGAGTGGGATGCCCGCATTACTTCGATGCTAATACTGCTGTTTCTTTTTTTGGGTGTTTATACCCTGCAAGCAGCTTATCAAAATAAAGATGCAGGAAATAAAGCGGCGGCAATCCTATCCCTTGTTGGTGTGGTCAACATTATTATTATCAAGAAATCGGTTGAGTGGTGGAATACCTTGCATCAACCAGCTTCCATTACAAAAGGTGCAATAGACATTTCCATGCTCGCGCCTTTATTAATAAATATTTTAGGAATGTATATTCTCTATTTGTCATTGCTTACAGCCTGGACCCAAGTTGAAGTGCTGCGGCAGGAAAGAAAAAAACAATGGGTTCAGGATTTGGTTGCAGGTGATAAAGGCTGATTTGAACGTGCGGTCCATTGCGCAGGCATTAAGATTAGTTAGTATCGATTCCAACATTGATGCAGGATTATGAATCAAAATATTTATGAGCCACCTAAAGGCCAGCTTGTTACAGGCCCTGTAAAAGTAAGCCTGAAACAGAAAATTCTATGTACACTGTTTGCCATCTTCACGGCGTCTCTTTACCGTGGAATTTATAAGGTAACTCCTCAGTTTGCTGAGACCTTTGCTGCATTTGGAAGTGAATTGCCATGGCTAACAAGCATCGCTGTAGATGTTGGCCACAGCTTTTTATGGATCGCAATTATTAGCTTGCTGCCATGTCTTATTTGGTTTGATGGTTTTATTAATATAAAATATTCGCTATTTATACTTAAAACCAGCAAATGGATGCTGCTGGTGGCGTTGTTGATGTTTTCTCTAAATTTAATTGCAATGTATTTGCCAATTTTTGCGCTATAGATGTGCTGCTGGAGTAAGTATCAAGCTCTCTTACGTTACCAGCCCATAGGCTTGCCTCTCACCATAAAAATTCGTTCGGCTGGAATGCGCAATTGCTCTAACAAATAGTTGGAAAATTCATACGCATAATTTTGTTTTGCCAGTGCTCTCTCCATGCATAGTAACCAGGCATCACGTTCTGCTTCACCAATAGGTAAATGCGCATGGCTGCGCGGAATATTTATGCTGCCATATTTCTCATGATAAACACTGGGGCCACCCATCCAGCCCGTTAAAAATAATGTGAGCTTATCGCGCGATTCGGTGAGGTCCGGTTTGTGCATTTGACGGATAGTGGCTGCTTCCGGAAGCGTTTCCATTTCACGATAAAAATCGTCGACCAGCTTACGAATACCTTCCACGCCTCCTGCGGCCTGGAATGATGTATCGGAAAAACCATAAAGCGGTGTGTCGGTCACTTTTTTGTACCTTCATGAATAATCAAGCTAATCATTGTTGCAATATTTGTTGTGCAAATACAGCAGCGGTGGGATGAAAAAACTGGGTAAGAGGAGAGCATATTGTAGTGGGAGTTGTGTTTTGCACCAGTATGGGTCGCAGTTCCTTGTTAAGGGTGTTAAATGGTGCGTTTATACGAAGTGAGTTCTCTCAATTTTTTTTAACTCATTGAATTAAATAATTTTTTACTTTAAGGCCTGATTTTTGCTGATAGGTAGTTCATTTTAATTTTGACGATAAAAAAGTGATGTTTTTGCCCT
Source organism: Cellvibrio sp. 79 (assembly GCA_003056245.1). Classification (GTDB taxonomy): domain Bacteria; phylum Pseudomonadota; class Gammaproteobacteria; order Pseudomonadales; family Cellvibrionaceae; genus Cellvibrio. The sequence continues at coordinate 1,011,707 of MVDH01000001.1, forward strand.
TTATGGGTGCGACATTTCATAGAACAGCAGTTATAACTATCAGCCTAAACGTGTGATTAGCGCTTGCTGTTTCAAAATGAAGCATGGTGGAGCAAAGGAACGCGCAACCGCCACGCGAGATAATAACCACTATGGGGTAAGTATGAAGAAGATCAATGTTTTTATTAATTCGCTTATTGCCGGGCTGGCGTTCAGCAGTTCTGCTTTGTGGGCACAGGAACCCACCCTGAATGGCGCAAATACCGCGTGGATTCTAACGTCCACAGCACTGGTTTTGTTTATGACCTTACCGGGATTGGCATTATTTTATGGTGGCCTGGTTAGAGTAAAAAATATCCTTTCAGTACTTATGCAATGTTTCGCAATTGCTTGCCTGGTCTCTATCTTATGGTTGATTGCCGGATATAGCTTGAGCTTTGGAGCCGGTAACGCATGGATTGGCGATTTGAGCATGGTGTTTATGGCGAACATTACAGAGGATGCACTTGCAGGCGACATTCCCCTGAGCTTGCATGCAATGTACCAAATGACATTTGCGATCATTACTCCAGCGTTGATCGTCGGTGCATTTGCAGAACGTATGAAATTTTCATCCATGCTTATTTTCTCGGCGCTGTGGCTATTTGCCGTTTACATTCCTGTGTGTCATTGGGTGTGGTCAAGTTCAGGCTGGTTATTTAACAAAGGGTTGCTCGATTTCGCGGGGGGTACTGTAGTTCACATTACGGCGGGTGTTGCCGCGCTGGTTGCTGCGATAGTTATTGGCAAGCGCAATGGTTTCCCTACTACGGCCATGCCCCCGCACAATATGACCATGACAGTTACCGGGGCGGGAATGTTGTGGGTGGGTTGGTTTGGGTTTAATGCCGGTAGTGCACTGGCTGCAAACGGCAACGCGGCGATGGCGATGTTAGTAACCCATATTTCCGCAGCCGCCGGCGCTCTTGCATGGATGACTATTGAGTGGATTCGTTTCCGCAAACCAAGTGTGTTAGGTATCGTGACTGGTATGGTGGCGGGTCTGGGCACTATTACGCCTGCATCGGGTTATGTTGGTCCTGGTGGTGCGTTGATCATTGGTCTCTTGGCTGGGGTTATTTGCTTTATCATGACTCATCTGGTGAAACGCGTATGGAAAATTGACGATTCGCTCGACGTATTTCCTGTCCACGGTATAGGCGGTGTCCTTGGTACTATTCTCGCCGGTATTTTTGCATCTACCGAGCTAGGCGTATTCAGTGGGCAAGGCTTTGCAACTGGCATTAATTCAATGGGTGGACAGCTGGGTGTACAGCTTCTTGGAGTGGTGGTGACCTTTGTGTACACGGCAATAGTGACTTATGTACTGCTGAAGTTAACTGGTGTTTTAACCTCTGGTTTGCGTGTAACCAAAGAAGAAGAAACGATCGGCTTGGATTTGAGTTTGCATGAAGAAGATGGTTACAAGCTTTAACCTGATTGTTCTTCAATAAACAAAAAAGGAGCTGATGCTCCTTTTTTATTTTGCGATATTAAAAGTAGATAATTGCTTGTTTATCTGAATGCAATCAGCGCAGCAGTAACGGCAACATTCAATGACTCAACGCCGTTGTTCATTGGGATACAGATACGCTCATTGCAGAGATTATCCACCTCTTTTGACACACCCTCAGATTCATTTCCCAATACATAAATACAAGGGCCAGCAGGTGAAAACTTTTTTAGTTCTGTTTTTGCGTGAGAGGAGAGGGCGCAAAGTGTTGCACCATTTTTTTTGAAATCGATCAATGCGTCTTTTAAATCTTTACAGCGCAATAATGGTGCGCGAAATACCGTGCCAGCACTTGCTTTGATAACAAGCGGATCAATCTGTGCGTTACCTTTTTGGGGCAGCAAAATGCCATCAATATTCCCCGCGCAGGCGGAGCGGATAATCATTCCCAGGTTTTGCGGATTTTGCACGCCATCCAATGCAAGTAACGTGTATTTTTTCTGCGGGTTATTCGCAATAAACTCATCGTAATGTTGATAGCCACGTAATTGTAAATCCGCAGCTACCCCTTGATCCTGGGCCGCATTTTTTGAAATACGTGATAACGCCTGGCGATCATGATAGGTAATTTCTGCGCCCTTGGTTTTTGCCAAATCAATTATTTCATCAATAATTTCTGCAGATTTATTGCTTTTCGCAAGGTGCAAACGATAAATATATGTTGCTGGATCTTGCAGTGCTTCGAGAACTGTTTTACGTCCATAGACGGTCATTAGCGAATCGAAGAAACGTTTTTTTTCCAAATAGGCAGGGCTATCTTCACGTGGCTTATTCATAAAATAATCCAGTCTTATTCGTCACAGATTTTTTTATAAGCTTGCACGGCGGGAACCAAACCCATTGCAATTGCATCAACGGTTAATGCGTGGCCGATTGATACTTCCAATAGTTCAGGCACTTGACGGAAATGGGCAAGGTTGTCCAGATTCAAATCATGGCCCGCGTTCAAGCCAATACCAATGGCCTGGGCATGAATCGCCGCCGAGCGATACGCTTCAAACAAATTATGAAAATAATCATCTGGTTGTTTAAAGTGTTCAGCGTATGGACCTGTATATAACTCAATGCGATCTGCACCAATAGCTTTGGCAAGGCTTATTTGCTCTATATTCGGGTCCATAAATAAACTGACCCTCACTCCCAAATCTTGCAAATCGCTAATTAGCGGGCGAAGTTTTTCGCCAGCAATTTTTAAATCAAACCCATGATCTGATGTGAGTTGATCATTCGAGTCGGGAACCAGTGTGCATTGATGCGGGCGAACATCTTTAACCAATTTGATGAAGCCTGGAAAGTCTCCAAGAGAATCCGCATATGGATTGCCTTCAATATTAAATTCTATGCCCGAATAACCGCTGACCAGTTCGCTGAGTTCGTAAACATCATGTGGACGAATATGGCGCTGGTCCGGACGCGGATGCACAGTTAAACCATCGGCACCTGCTTTAATGCAGGTTTCTCCGTGCGCGACTACATTGGGATAATTGCCTGCACGTGAGTTGCGGATTAGCGCAATTTTGTTCAGGTTAACACTGAGGGCCGTTTTACTGGTTGTTTTCATTTACAGGCACCAATGAATCTTTGAACGGAGATGACTTATGTGTTGGCGCAGTGTTATCAACTGCAATCGAGTTGGTGCGCGTTGCGCTCAGTATCCGTATCACCTCATTTGGTGCTTCCGGAAATGCTCTATATGCTCCGAGTGGTGCGCGCGATATTTTTTCAACAACCTCCATGCCGGCAACAATTCTTCCGAATACTGCATAACCGGGTGTTGTTTTAGTGGAATCAAACCCTTCGTTATTTTTCAAATTAATGAAGAACTGCGACGTAGCACTATCAGGATTGGAAAATCTTGCCATGGCAACTGTTTTGTATTTGTTGAGTAAGCCATTGTCGGACTCATTTTTAATTGGTCTCTTGGTTCTCTTTTCGCGATAATCTTCACTCATCCCGCCGCCTTGAACCACAACGCCGGGGACTACGCGGTGAAAAATAGTATCGTCATAAAATTTACTATCAACGTAAGCTAAAAAATTTTGTACGGTAACAGGGGCTTTGTCAGGATACAGCTCTATGACAAAAGTACCTTTGTCGGTTTTAACGGCAACTAGTAATTGTTCTGCAGCCTGCACGTTTTGACAGGCCAGCAGGCACATTATTAATAAAGAGGAAAAAAAGTGTCTGATCATGGAAAACTCAAAAATACGTAATGACTAGCTTGTTATCGCCATTCTGATCTGCGTTTGCGACGTCCCAAACCTTGCAAAAGAAAAGATAAAATTACACCTCCCAGTATCAAACCACCACCATAAACCCACTGGTTAAAACGCTCGGTGTTTTTTAACTTTTCATTCTCCGCTTTAAGATAATCTGCATGAGTTTGGAGTAATTGGTTCTCTTTTAACAAACGTTCATGTTCATCTTCCAGATTCAACGCTGTTGTTGCGGCCTGGCGCATATCTTCAGTATCAGTTAACAGTTGCTGGTGCTCTTGCTGGATTTTTGTGAGCTGCTCTTTTAATTGAACGTTTTCAGCATTCACTGCAACCAAATCTTTTGATGATGTCGATAGCGTTGCTAATTGCATGGCTGCGGTTGGCTTGTCGGTCAGGTTTTGGCTGCGAACCCAACCTTCCGTGCCATCCGGTGTTACGACTAATGACCATAAGTTGTTATCAGTGCCGGTTTCTTCGCGAATAAAATTTAACTTAGTGCCACTGCCAACACCTTGTTGCAACACGCTGGCTTGAGGGTTTTTATCGCTACGAACGGGAACGTAAATAACGTCGGAAACATACTTATCGACTGCAAATGCCGAAGAGCTAATAAGTGATAGCGTGAGAATCGAGAGAGTAGCACCGGGCAAGGGAATATTTTTCACAGTGATTCCAATCCTTAAACAAAAGATAAAAAAAGAAAATTTATGGCAAGACTTTTTTGAATGGTTTTACGATCACGTTTGCGTAAATACCGGCCGCCACATAAGGGTCTTCATCAGCCCATTGTTGTGCAGTCTCCAGCGATGGGAATTCAGCAATAACGAGACTGCCGGTAAAACCGGCATCACCCGGGTTCTCATTGTCGATAGCAGGGTGCGGACCAGCTACAAATAAACGGGCCTCGTCGCTGAGTTGTTGCAATCTGGCTAAATGCGCGGGGCGAGTGATCTTACGTTTTTCAAGGCTGTCTGGATGGTCTTCGCTGATAATGGCGTAAAGCATTTCATTCTTCTCTTGATTTGATTTCACACATTGAATAATAAAAATATTGTGCTTGCTATGCTCGAGTTAACTCGCATTTTCGTCGTTCATGTTAATCACTTCTTCAAGTGTTAAATGCGTTAACAGGCGAATACTGCGGAATACATAAAATAATGTGCCCATCATAATGATCATCATCGGCAAAGCAATTACCAAATAGCTCCATGCGGTCATTTCTCCCAACTCCGCATTGAATTCAGCGGTGCCGCCTGGGCTCACCAGAATTAATTTTGCCAATACATAATTCAGTACAGACGATAAAAAGAATGAACCGGCAATTAGCATTGAGGCATTAATTAAGGTGCGATCAAATTGTTTTTGGGTATTGTATTGTGCAAGTGCAGCGTTGACTTTATCGATTTTCAAAACTTTATCGTTATAGATAAAGACTTTTACTATCGGGTAGCGTGTTTTGATCGAGATGAGCGTAATAATTCCGAGCAGGCCGGGAATAGCTGCTTCTTTAATGGCGAAATATTCAGGGGGTAATTTCAATAGACTAAGACCGCCTGTCAATAGAACGCTAATCACCCCCAGTGCTGAAAAAATATTCAATTTTTTATTGATTGCAAAATCGCGTAGTCCGTAACAGATCGGAAAAGCGAGCGCAATAATTAATCCCCAGGTTGGTCCCAAATATTCATCGTTACTCAGTTTGGTTAAAATTAGCGTGGGAATTACAATGTTCATCAGCAAATTGGCAAAAAAACTTTCTTTTTTAGCCGCTGGTTGCGATTTACTCGTTTGTTGTTGATCCTTATCAGCTAACATGTTCGGCGTTTCTTCATTTTTGTCTGTCATGACCAATCCAGATGATATTGCTCAAGTCGTGGGGTTAGTGTGATTTTTGATCTGCATAGCCATACTTATTTTTCTGACGGAGCCTTAAGTCCCGAGGCTTTGGTTGAGCGCGCAAAAGCGCGTGGCGTGTCCGTGCTGGCGATCACGGATCACGATACCATAGCCGGCGTTGGTCTTGCACATAAAGCTGCCGTTAAAGCGGGCATTGAACTAATTGCGGGTATCGAATTTTCGAGCCAGTGGGGAAAAGGTGGTGTTCATATCGTAGGCCTTGGGGTAAATCCTGATTCGCCCGAGTTGCGAGCAGCAATTAGTTTTCAAGAGCAAGCGCGGGAGGCGCGCTCCAAGGCAATTGGTGATCGTTTATCTAAAGCCGGTTTCCCCGGTGCATTAGCGGGTGCAAAGGCGCTTGCAGGGGACGGCACCATGGGGCGGCCTCATTTTGCGCAATACCTGGTAAATATCGGCGCTGTAAAAAACATTAATGCAGCCTTTAAGAAATATCTAGGTACTGGCAAGCCGGCAGATGTGAAATACCAATGGCCGCTAATGAACGAAGTTATCGGCTGGATTCATGCTGCTGGCGGGGTTGCCGTGCTGGCTCATCCCGCCAAATATGAATTAACCCGGATGAAGATGTGTGCGTTAGTAGATTCTTTTGCGGCGGCTGGTGGCGACGCGGTCGAGGTTATCAGCGGGTTACAGCCAATGAGCCTGACACAGGATTTGATTAATATTGTGAATGCTCGTTCTCTCTATGCGTCTTGCGGGTCCGATTTTCATGCTCCCGACCAGATCTGGCAAGAATTAGGTAGCTTTGGCGTTTTGCCTGATAACGTCAAACCAGTATGGAATTTGCTAGGGTTTTCATAACAGACCTTGCGTCGGAACTTATTGCCGGCAATACCCTATAGAGAGATTAGCTATGGCCCAGTTTTTTCAAATCCACCCGGAAAACCCCCAGCATCGTTTAATTGCGCAAGCTACTGACATTATTCGCAAGGGTGGGGTGGTTGTGTATCCTACGGATTCCGCCTACGCGTTGGGTTGCCATATCGGCGACAAAGATGCGCTTGAGCGTATCCGCACCTTGCGCAAACTTGATAAAAATCACAATTTCACCCTGATGTGTCGCGATCTCTCCGAGCTCGCTACTTATGCGCGAGTAGATAATCAGGCATTTCGCTTGATCAAAAATCACACGCCGGGAGCCTATACCTTTATCTTGGAGGCGACCGCAGATGTGCCGCGCCGGTTGTTGCATCCCAAACGAAAAACTATTGGTTTGCGCGTTCCGGATAATCTGATTGCGCTTGCACTGATGGAGGAGTTGGGGGAGCCCTTGATGACAAGCAGCTTGCTACTGCCCGGTGAAGAGTTGCCGATGACTGATCCCTATGATATTCGCGATACGCTTGAGCATTTCGTTGATCTGGTGATTGATGGGGGTTATTGCGGAATGGAACCTACAACGGTGATAGATCTGACCGGCGATAATCCCGAGCTCGTGCGCCAGGGTAAAGGCGATTTCTCGCCCTTTGAATCTAACTGATTGATTCTTAAGATAATTATTTGTTCCTGCTGCCGCTGTCCGGCATCCCCTTAAATAGCTATAATGCCGCCCTTATCTTGAGCCCGAGTTGGGGCTCGAATGCTTATCGAATCTTGCGAGTTAATTGAGTGAGCGAAACTCCCGATACCGTCGTTCCTGCTGATGCACTGGCAGAACAAGCGTCAACTGAAAAGGCGATCACGGATCCAGTGGTCGTTGCTGATGGTGGGCAGAATAATCATCCGCAACAAGGCGAAATGCCTTTCGCTGTTGTGCATGGTAAGGCTTACACCCAGTTACCCCAGGATTTATATATTCCTCCGGATGCTCTCGAAGTGTTTCTGGAAGCCTTTGAAGGGCCGCTGGATTTATTGCTTTATCTGATTCGTCGCCAGAATATCGACATCCTCGATATCAACGTATCTGAAATCACTTCCCAGTACATGGCTTATGTCGAGCTAATGGAATCCCATCAGTTTGAGCTGGCCGCTGAATATCTGGTGATGGCGGCTATGTTGGCGGAGATCAAGTCGCGCATGCTTTTACCGCGCTCATCCGAAGAACAGGAGGAGGAAGAGGACCCACGTGCTTCCCTTATCCGTCGTTTGCAGGAATATGAACGCTTTAAGCAAGCAGCGGAGGATCTGGATAAAGTTCCACGGGTTGGCCGCAATGTATTCCCGGTTTCCGCGGCTGGCCCTGATCGCAATTTGACACGTCTTGATCCCGATGTGGAATTGCAGGAATTACTACTCGCATTATCAGAAGTGCTGCGTCGCGCTGATATGTTTGAAAGCCACCATGTATCCAAAGAGAAGTTGTCCACCCGTGAGCGGATGGCTCAGGTGCTGGATACCCTTGCACATCATCACTTTGTTCCCTTTGTCAGTCTGTTCAAAGTGGAGGAAGGGCGCCTTGGTGTAGTGGTTACCTTTTTAGCAGTAATGGAATTGATTAAGGAATCGCTGATAGAAATTGTCCAAAGCGAAGCCTTTGCTCCTATTCATGTAAAAGCCAGAACACAATGACAAACGAAAATCACGAAGAAGAATTGGACGCTCTTGACGCTGAAGAAGGCAGTAGCCAGCTATTTGAAGAGACGGTTATTGAAGAATCCGCCACCGTACCTGTTACCCAGATGCCGGTAGATGCGGCATTACTGCGTAAAATTATTGAAGGTGCAATTCTGGCGTCGGGTCAGCCGATGACTGTGGCGCGCTTGCTTGAACTGTTTGACGAAGAAGTTGCTCCCTCAAAAGAGGAAATTATTGCAGCGCTTGCTGATATTCAGGTCGCCTGCGAAGAGCGTGGTTTTGAACTGAAAGAAGTTGCATCAGGCTGGCGATTTCAGGTGCGCGATAATTTAGCGCCCTGGGTGAACCGTTTGTGGGAAGAAAAGCCGCAGAAGTATTCACGAGCGTTGCTCGAAACATTATCGCTGATTGCTTACCGCCAACCGATTACGCGGGGTGATATTGAAGAGATTCGCGGTGTAGCGGTGAGTTCCCATATCATTAAAACGCTATTGGAACGCGATTGGGTTAAGGTCGTTGGGCATCGTGATGTACCGGGAAGGCCCTCACTTTATGCAACTACTCGCCAATTTCTGGACTACTTTAATTTAAAGAGCCTGGAAGAGTTGCCGTCATTGAGTGAAATTCGCGATCTGGATGAATTAAATCCAGTGTTGGATTTGGGGGAATCAGGTTTGGGAGAAAAAGATACGGACGCTCCAATTCCTGATGATACAACGGCTCCTGATGACACAGCGGCGCCGGAAATCGTGGATGTGCGGCCCGAAGTGAATGAGGCCTTGCTGTATGAGGAAGGCTTCGTTGATGGTGAAGAAGCATTTGTTGATGTGGATGAACATGATGCTCCTGCAAAAACTGAACATTCAGATATCGATGAAAATCAAGAGGAAACAGGCAGCCATTAAGCTGCGTATTTATTAATTCTATGGTGAAGAAAATCGACCAGGATAAACCTGAAAAATCTACCAGGGCTGTGAAGCCAGTAGTGGCCGGAAAAGGTGCGGGTGCAAAACGCAACCAGGAAAAAACGGCGAGTGGAGAAAAACCCACGGTAAAGAAATCTGCTCCGGCAAAGGCGCGCAATAAATCTGTAGCAGGTGCTGAGTCAGGCAAATCACATTCAAAACAGGCAGCTGTAAAAGTCGCAAAACCCGACGAAAGTAAAGCTGTTCCGTCTGATGAAAAATTGCAAAAAGTGCTGGCCCGTGCTGGTGCTGGTTCCCGTCGTGAGATGGAGCGATTGATTGAGGCCGGACAAGTAAAAGTCAATGATCATATCGCCAAGCTTGGCGACAGAGTTACCAACAAAGATAAAATCTTTGTTAATGGTCAGCGTATTATTTTGCGCACGGAATTAACACGTCGCCGCGTTATTCTTTATAACAAACCCGAAGGAGAAATTTGCTCCCGCTCTGATCCCGAAGGCCGTCCAACGGTTTATGATCGTTTGCCTGGATTAAATGGTGAGCGTTGGATTTCAGTAGGTCGCCTTGATTTCAATACCAGCGGTTTGCTGTTATTTACCAATGATGGTGAGTTGGCTAATAAACTTATGCATCCATCCTCGGTCATTGATCGTGAATATCTCGTACGTATTCAAGGTGACGTCACCGATGAAATGAAAGAGCAATTATTGGATGGCGTTTTACTTGATGACGGCGTTGCACGCTTCACTGATATTGTTGATGGTGCAGGCGAAGGTAAAAACCGCTGGTTTTATTGTGTGGTGATGGAGGGGCGCAACCGCGAGGTGCGTCGCTTGTGGGAGTCGCAAGGCGTTAAAGTTAGTCGCTTGAAACGTGTGCGTTACGCGAATATTTTTATTCCCTCCCATGTGCGAGTTGGTCAATGGATCGATTTAACTGAGCGCGAAATTCAGGATTTGTGTATGACAGCGGGGTTTGATAGCTCTACCTATACGCGAATTATGCAGCCCACGCGTGATGAGCTTGCCCAGTTGCAGCGTCACGATAAAAAACTGCGCGCTGCTTCTGCCGCACCACGTCGTCATAAGGCACCCCCGCGTAAACGACCTCCTATTGTTGAATAATAGTGGTACCAGAAATAGGAAAGCCGCATATTGATGCGGCTTTTTTATTGGAAGCGAAAGTTCCCGTTATTGGATTATTTCCAAATCATCGCTACTAATTACGCAATTCCTGCCTTTGGCTTTTGCTTGATAGAGAGCTGCATCTGCACGATCAAACAAGTCATTGATATGCTCTTTGGCTTTGTTGGCATGGCGTGTTGCAATACCAATACTCACTGTGGTGCCAATCGATTTGCCGTTGTAACTAACATGTGTCTGTTCAATTTGTTGGCGAATTCTCTCGGCAATAATTTTTGCGCCTTCTGCATTTGTTTTTCCAAGTAATACCACGAATTCTTCGCCGCCATAGCGGAAGATAATATCCGAGCCTCGGCAAACTGCCTGAATGCTTCGTGCAATTTCACAGAGCACTAAGTCGCCGCGATGATGGCCGTATTCGTCGTTAATTTTTTTAAAATAATCCGCATCAATCATCAGTAGCGATAATTCGTGATCATGACGCTCTGCCAATTGCAGTTCGCGATTCAGGGCTGAATCCAGCGCGGCGCGATTTCCCAGCATCGTCAATGGATCGAGTAATGCCAGGCGCATGGCTGTTTGATAGCGAATTGCGTTACGCAATGGATAAATGAGTGAGCTGAGTAAAAACTCCAGCGTAATAAGTTCGCTATCGGCAAAGCGTTTACTGCGGCTAAAAACGATTTCACCCAGGTAACCTTCATCGGTCGTTAAACGATAATCGCAATGGTGCAGGCATTCGCGGCCAATTTTTTGATCAGGATTATTATTGCCAAATTTAAACACCAACCCGGACAGGCTAACCGCGCTTTGAATGTGTTTATAAAACGAGGTAAGAACTTCAGTGGGGTCCAGGCTCATTTGCAATGCTTGGGCAAGGCGAACCCTGGTGGCTAATTCCTGCTCCGGTGTTAACGGGGTTAGAGGGAGATTGCTTGTGCCGTTTGCCAAACTGGCTCCGATCACCATAGTCATGTCCCGCATAATAATTACCTGTTTTTGTTGGATTTGTGCTCAGTCTTGCCGCTTTTGCGGATTAAGGCGTCTGTATCAGGCTTTTAGCGAAATCTATGCCAGCTTCTTAAGGCGGAAAAATATATAGTAAAAACAATTAGTTAAGATGGTGGCGTGACTACTGAATGCGGCAATTTATCGACAAAAAAAGCAGTGTCAGCGGGATGGGATACGGAAAGAGTTTGCCGCCAGTCAAAAGATTGTCGGTATTCAAGGGCGGAATTATGAGAGGCTACGAGTTTTTAATTTGTGGTAACAGCGTGCAAAGGTTCAAGCCACCAGCAGGGCGGTTTTCTGCCCAGATACGCCCTTGGTGTAATGACACGCTGCGTTGGGCAATCGCAAGCCCCAAACCATAACCGCCACTTTCACGCGCGCGAGCTTCGTCGGTCCGGTAAAAAGGTTGGAATATATTTTCGAGCGCATCTGCGGGAACCCCTGGTCCCTGATCCATAATTTCCACCCGGTAATATTCCCCATCACCTGTTTCTGATAACTGAACACAGATTTCAGCGTTAGCAGGGGTATAAAGCAACGCATTACGCAACGTGTTTTCAAATACGCCGACCAGCATGTTGCCGTGGGTCGCAACCAGTGCTTCCTCAAGCGAGCATTTGAAACGAATGTTAATATTTTTTTCGTAAGCTTCCGCGTGATAATTATCCATCAGCGTTTGCAGCAAGCTAACCAAATCCAGCACATCATCAAGAACCCAGCTATCTTGACCTTGCACTGGAAGGGTCAGAATATCAGTGATGATATCGTTAAGATAATCGGCTGCCTGTTTGATTCTATCGAGTTCCTGATCAACAACACCATTACTGCGTTGCCGCGCTAATGCCAGTGCAATTTGTAATCGCGCCAACGGTGTGCGCAATTCATGGGATACGTCTTTAATCAAACGCTTCTGTTCTTGCATCGCTTTTTCCAATCGCTCCGTCATGCGATCAAAGTCGCGCCCCAAGGCTGCGATTTCATCTTGACGTCCATGAAATTGATTACCGATGCGCACACTTAAATCGCCGCGTGCAATTTGTTGGGTTGCTCTCTGCAGCGTATTAATACTACGCGTGAAATGGCGTGCAAGAAAAAAACAGGCGGAGCCACTGACGAGAATTGAGACGAGCAATAACGGCCAAATATTATCGAGAAATAATTCCCAGATAATATCGCGGTCCTGGCCTTCATCGCGGCCAGAAGAAATAGTAATTAACTTAACGCTATTACCATCATTTAAAGTGATGTAACGGCCAAATAATTTGCGATTGCGGTCCTGCACCTTATCAAACGGGTGTTTTGCGGTGAGGCGCGGTGCGAGAAACATAACGCCGGGTGGAAGAGGTCGATCAAGCAAGTCACGGTTTTCTTTATCGATCACATAAACAAAACGTGTGGACCAATTGGGCATGGAACGAAGATCTTGCACCAATTGGCGAGTGTTACGGTTAACTGCATTACCCACCATTTGAAACAATAGTCGCTTGGCTGGGTCGTCATCACTTATTTCATTGTTGTGTTGCAGATTGCCATCCGGGGTCATATCAAACCAATGGACGACGATATTAGTACCAACAATGATGGCGGCAGTAATCAACCAAAAAGTAAAAAATATTTTTAAATAAAAACGAGTCATTAATTCAAGGAGTCGTCATCGTTCATGGTCAGCATGTAACCAGCGCCACGCACGTTGATAATCAAATCCTTGGACGAGCCAGCCGCTGTAATTTTTTTACGAATGTTACTCACGTGCACATCAATGCTGCGATCATAAGGTGTCAGTTTTCGATTCAATGCCTGCTCGGTCATATCATCTTTACTAATTACCTGACCGGCGCGGCGAACCAGAATTTCCAGCACGCTGAATTCGGTTCCGGTTAATGGCACTTCCTGATTGTCCCACGTGGTAGTGCGTGTTCCCAAATGCAGCGAAAGCTTGCCCGAACTGAGGCGTTCGATGTTAGTTGGTGCGGTATCTTTTTGATTAGCTCTGCGCAAAATTGCGCGAATGCGTGCAACTAGCTCACGCGGATCACAGGGTTTGGATAAATAATCATCTGCACCGATTTCCAGGCCGATAACCCGATCTACAGTATCACCCTTGGCAGTTAGCATAATCACCGGCGTTTGATTGTGTTGGCGCAGGTTTTTCAGCACATCAAAACCGTTGCGAACAGGCAGCATGACATCCAGGATAATCACGGAATAGCTGTGTTTAAGAGCCAGCTCCAGCGCTGTTTGGCCATCGAAAGCCGTATCGATCGCGAAACCTTCAGTGTGCAAATATTCGCTAAGCAGTTGACTGAGTTCTTTATCGTCGTCAATAAGGAGAACCTTGAGCATAGTGATTTTTCTACCCCTGTTGAATAAGGCGCTGAGTGTGCACCAGCCCCCGATGAGAGTCATGATTCTTTGGATTTCATTAACCAATCTTAACATTATAGTGACCATAATGAATTCACTGGTTCCGGAATACGGAATCCGAGTATCCATCAGGTAACAACACCTGAATTTATGATGACCAGAGGAATTTAAGTATGAAATCGTTCAAATTGTTAGCGGGTAGTGTGGTCTTGTTAGGTTCAGTTGCGTTAGCAATTCCAGGTTTTGCCGGTGAGCATGGCGACAAAGGCGATTGGCAGCATCGCGGTGGTGGTTTTGATGGGCACGGCGGCAAGCGCATTGAAAAACTGCTGGACTTAACCGATGAACAAAAAGCCACTTTGAAAACCCAGCGCGAAGCCCAGCAGGATAGTCGTGAAGTACAGCAAGCTAAAATTGCCGGCGCTCGTAAAGCCTTGGCAACTGCTGTTGAGTCAGGTGCTAACGATGCCGAACTCAATGTATTAGCCGAAACATTGGGAAAATTGCATGCTGAACAGGTGTTGGCTGGCGCTAAAGCGCGTAAAGCCTTCATCGCTGTTTTGACTGATGAACAAAAGCAAAAGCTGGTAGACCTTAAGGCCAAGCGTGAGGCGCGTCGTGAAGAGCGTAAAGATGCGCGTGAACATCATCGCAACAGCTCCAACTCAGCGAATGATGCATAACCAGTAAATGGTGTGTGGCTCTGGAACCCCGGCTTGCCGGGGTTTTTTATTTGAAGGGATTTTTATTTAAAGTGATTTGGGGCATTTTTACTTGCTCCAAAGACCTAATCTTGGGAAAATCCGCGCCGTTTTTAACCATCCTGATTTTTGTAGTTGTTAATTATCCTGATCCCGAGGTTATTGTGGCCCAGATTGGTCTGTTTTTTGGTAGTGATGAAGGCAATACCGAACGCGTTGCCTACCGTATTCAAAAGCGCTTAGGTGAAGATGTTGTCGAGGTGCGTGATATCGCTGATGTAACCCAACTCGATTTTGCCAATTACGATAAGATTATCCTTGGTATTCCGACATGGGATTTCGGGCAGATTCAATCTGATTGGGAAGAATTTTGGGATGATGTTGCTGCGGTGGATTTCTCTGGCAAGCAAGTTGCGCTATTTGGTTTAGGCGATCAGTTTGGCTACGGGGATTACTTCCTGGATGCAATGGGCATGTTGCACGATGTTATTATCCAGACCGGTCCCGAAATTGTTGGCCATTGGTCAACGGAAGGTTACGAATTTGAAGCATCCAAAGCAGAAATTTCCGGTGCCGGGATGTTCGTTGGTTTGGCTTTGGATGAAGACCAGCAGGAGAATTTAACGGCAGATCGCCTGAATCGCTGGTGCACACAAATTCACGGTGAGTTTGGTTTAAGTACGCCGATCGAATTATTGGATGATTAATTCCAATCCGGTTTTACAAAAAAGGGCACCTTTGGGTGCCCTTTGTTTTTCTGTCAAACAATAAAATAAAAACAATTATGCTTCAGCAACAAAAACCGCACGAATTGGTGCCGGGTGGCCTTCGACAGTGAGCGCTTGATTTTCTGGATGTAGAAACTCCGGCAATGAATGGAAACGCATCCAATCTGTTGCGCGTTGCTCTTCTGTGGTTGTCGGGCATACGTCTACGACACGCGGATTACTGAATCCCATTTTGCGCAACCAGGAAATCATCGTATCGCAGCTCGGCAGAAACCACACATTATTCATCATGCCGTAACGCCCCTCGGGAACTAAAACATCACCGGACTTTCCATCGATTACCAGTGTTTCCAGCACTAATTGCCCGCCAGGGCTTAATGTATTTTTTAACTCCAATAAATGATCTATCGGCGAGCGGCGATGATAAAAAACTCCCATGGAAAATACGGTATCAAACGCTTGCAATTTTTCTGGTAAGTCTTCGATACTTAATGGCAAAACATCAATTGGATAATTACTTCCCGCAAAATGTTTGATCATGTGGAATTGCACAATAAAGCGTGGTGATGGATCGATCCCGATCACACGTTTTGCACCGGCACCCAGCATGCGCCAGCAGTGATAACCATTGCCGCAACCAACATCCAGAATCAAGCGATCTTTTAATGGAGCGAGATGCGGTAAAACGCGATCCCACTTCCAATCAGAGCGCCATTCAGTGTCGATATGAATATCGTGAACAAAATAAGGGCCTTTACGCCACGGGATTAATTCCTGTAGCACGGATTTAATTTTTGCACGCGTATTTTCATCGCAATCAGTTGTTTGCCCAATTCGCACTTCATTATTGAGTTCAATAAAACTGGCATTGGCCTCCGGTAATTTCTCCAGCGATATTTTCCATCCAGGTAAATCGCCGTAGCGCTTTTCACAAAGTCCTGCTGCAATTTGCGTCGGCAATTTTTCGGCCCACGCAGAGAGATGAGTATTTTTTAATGCTTGAAGCAAATGATCATAGTTAATGCGAGTCACAGGCGAGTAACCTTATTGAGCGATAAGTTATTTGATAGCAATAATTGATGCAAAATTAAAACATTGAAACCAGACATCCACGCTACTAAAACCAGCATCGCGTAAACGCTGGCGATGAGTATCCAGTGTTTCAGGAATCAAATAATCTTCAATGGCACTACGCTTTTGGGCAATTTCCAAATCGCTGTAACCATTAGCGCGCTTAAAGTTATGATGCAGCTCGGTCATCAATTGCTGGTGTGGTTCATCATCAAAGACCACTTTTTCAGAGAGAATTAAAACTCCTCCCATATTCAAACCATTGCAAATATTTTGCAATACTTCCAATCGCTCATCAGTTGCAATAAATTGCAGCGTGAAATTCAGAACGGCCATTGACGCATTTTCAACTTTTATCGCTTGAATTGCTGACTCCACTAACTCAACAGCCACTTCACCACTGTCTGCGGCAATAACTTGTTGGCAACGCGCAATCATTGCCGCTGAATTATCAACCCCGATAATTTTGCAATTTGCTGCATGAATGCGATGGCGCATTGCTAACGTTGCAGCGCCCAGCGAACAGCCCAGGTCATAGCAATGGCTATCGGCTTGTGCGTAGCGCTCGGCAAGATTACCAATCATATTAATAATGGTGGCGTACCCCGGCACTGAGCGTTTGATCATATCGGGAAAAACATCCACCACACGTTGGTCAAACGCAAAGCGACTGACCTCCGACAGAGGATTGGCGTAAATAGTGTCTGCTTGGTTTTTTTGCATGATGATGACTGGTTTGCGTTGTTAATTAAGAGGATTGCGAAAAGATTGCATTGTACCTCTCGCAGGGAATGACAACAAATTCCTGTTTTCATAAAACTGTCATATTTCCCGACGAATATCTGTAGCCTGATTTGTTTATAGGGTTTTGCCCGGCGTAGCCGAGGCGAGCAACTGTCTTATTCCTGTTAAAAGTTATTATTTATGTCTTTGCAGAGCACTGTGTTTACTCAAATCACGCTGCAAAAGGAATTACGTCGTCTTATTGAATTTAAACTCCTCAAACCGGTATTCCAGCCGATTATGGCATTGGAAAATCCGCGCATTATTGGTTATGAAGCCCTTATCCGCGGGCCGGAAGGCAGTCCGCTGCAATTTCCTGACAAGTTATTCGAAGTGGCTCGCGAATCCCGTTTGCTTGCGAGCCTCGAATTTGCTTGTCGGGAAGTTTCCTGCGAGCGTTTCGCTGAATTGGATTTGCCGGGCAAACTGTTCCTGAATATGAGTCCCATAGCATTTACAGATAGCCAGTATCGCGATGGTGTTACGCGCGAAATATTGCAACGAGTGGGATTGAGCGCAGAGCGGGTGGTCTTTGAGTTAACAGAAAGCCAACCGTTGGATGAGTTGGATTTATTACGTGCCGCATCCGATCATTTTCAACGGCAGGGTTTTGCAGTTGCGTTAGACGATTTGGGGGCAGGTTATGCCGGTTTGCGTGTATGGAGCGAGTTGCGTCCGGACTACGTAAAAATCGATCGCCACTTTATTTCCGGTATTGATAAGGACCCGGTAAAGCGCGAATTTGTTCGCGCTATGTTGGATATCGCCCATCGTATCGGCCACAAGGCAATTGCCGAAGGCATTGAAACTGAGGCGGAGTTTGCAACTTTGCTGGCGATGGGAGTTGAATATGCGCAGGGTTATTTTATCGCCCGTCCGCAATCTGTTCCGCCGATGCAACTGCCCCCAAATATTATTAATCTTGCCGGCTTTTCGCAGCGTCTCCAGCAAGATCATTTCGTACGCACCGTTGGCGAAATCGTGGTTGATTCGGTGCAAGTTGCACCCGACGTACTCGCTGAAAATCTGGTAAAAATGTTTCGCGCTGACGTGCGCTTAAACTGTGTTCCTGTTGTTGACGGTGATCAACCATTGGGAATGGTTAGCAGGGCAGAGATATTGAACATTTTCTCGCGTCGTTTTGCGCACGAACTTTATGCACAAAAATCAATTAAAGAGTTTATTAGCCCGTCATCGATTATTGTGGATATAAGTGCAGATTTAAAATCTGTGGGGCAACTTATCAGCGAAGATCCACAGCAGAATTTGAGCGTGGACTTCATCGTTGCGGAAGATGGAAGATATCGCGGTGTTGGCAAAGTAAGGGATTTATTGCGTTCGATTACTGAGGAAAAATTACGTATTGCCCGTCATAGCAATCCGTTAACCCAGTTGCCAGGCAATGTTCCGCTTTACGAATGGGTTGATCATTTGCTGCTTCAAAAAAAGGAATTTGTTGTTGCCTATTGCGATATTAACCATTTCAAACCTTTTAATGATGCATTTGGTTACGGTGCAGGTGATGAAGTCATTTTATTGTTGAGTCGAATTCTTTGTGCTGCGGTAGATTCCCGACAGGATTTTGTCGGGCACGTTGGCGGGGACGATTTTATTGTGGTGTTTTGTAGCGCGAATTGGCAGCAGCGTTGTGAAACGATATTGAATGAATTTTCTTCAGTTAGTATTAATTTATTATCCGAAACACAAATGAACTACTGGAGTTATGATCGCCAGGGGCACCGCCAGAAATTTGGTCCGCTCACGCTGGCAATTGGTTGCGTCAGTCCGGATGTTGATGCATGCAAAACCCATCATCAGGTTTCCCAGTTGCTGGCTGATGCAAAGCACAGTGCAAAAATACAGGGCGGCAACCAATTATTTTATTCGCGCCGCCGTACTCCACCCATATAAATGCCCTACAAAACCGCTGTTTATCGCGATTGGAGGGCTAGCAGGCCGCCAATACTCAGCTATCCTTAGTCTGATTTCCCCTAAGGAGGTGGACGAATGGCTGATCTTGGCTATTACAAGATGCATGCGTTGATTATCGATGACTTCGAGAATTTTCGTGGCACGCTCTACAAAATGCTAATGGATTTGGGTATTGGCAATGTGGACTCAGCAGCAACTGGCGAGGAGGCGTTGCGCTTTTGTAAGTCGCGCGCCTACGATTTAATACTCTGCGACAATAATCTGGGCAAAGGTAAAAGTGGCCAACAAGTGTTGGAAGAGCTTCGCTCAACACCGAACCATTGCTCGGATAGTCTGTTTATTCTGGTTTCGGCCGAGAGCAGCAAGAGCATTATTATGGCGGCTTACGATTATGAGCCTGATGCTTATCTTGCAAAACCCATTACTCCCAAAGCATTGGATCAACGTTTAAGTCGTTTGATCGAGCAGCGCGTCGAATTAAAAACGGTGCAGATGGCCCAAAAAGCCGGTGATTCAGCGGGTGCTATTAATGCATGCAAAGATTTGATTGCGAAAAGTAGCCGTTACACCAATAGCTGCCAGAAAATCCTGGCGCAGTTGTATCTCGATAATAAAGAAATTAATAAAGCGGAAGAAATATATCGCGCTGTCCTGGATGTGCGTGAATTGGAATGGGCGCAATTAGGTATGGTGAAAACCAAGCTGGCCCAGGATGATTTATTGGGGGCACAGCAATGGTTGGAAAACCTTCTCCAGTCAAATCCGTTGTGCATGAAAGCGTATGATTTACAGGCTGAAGTTTTTAAACAGCAAAATGATCTGGACGGTTTGCAAAATATTTTGCAAAAGGCGACGGAATTATCACCCCTGTCTATTTTGCGCCAGCAAGCATTAGGTGACGTTGCCCAGCAAAATAATGATTTGGTCACTGCCACGAATGCATTAAAACGTGCAGTCAAACTGGGTGAACATTCCTGTTTTGATAAAGCTTCCGTTCACGCCCAATTTGCGCAATCGACAATCGATTTATTTTCTATCGATAAAGAGCTTGCAAAACCATTGGTGCGCGAGGCGATTAACTGTGTCAGCAATATGGAAGAAAATTTTGGCAAATCCAGTTTGCGCAAAGTTGAGTCGCTATTGTTAGAGAGCCAATTACAAGTGTGTAATGGCGATCAGCGTCGCGCGCAGGATGCGCTCATCAGCGCCCAGTCCACATTGGGGAATACCAGTGATGAATCCGCCCTGGATGTACAAATTGAAATGATACGGGCATTACGTTTGTTGGGGAAAAACGATGAAGCTCAGGGATATTTGACAGAATTACTTCAGCGTTACGCCGGGAACGAAGATAAATTACAAAAACTGGATGTGCTGCTTGATGAGCCGCGCAGCGAAAAAAATAAATTAATGGTGGCAGAAATAAATAAGAAAGGTATATCCCTTTATAATGCGAAAGATTTTTCTGCAGCCGCAGACGCATTCAAGACGGCATTGCAGAAACTACCAAATCACCTGGGTTTGCGGCTGAATTACGTGCAGGCCATGATCGATAAATTGAGAATCAGGTTTGATAAATCTGTTAGCGAAAAAATCCAGCAAACATTCACCAAAACCAATGCCATGATTTCGCAACAGCACCCGCAATATCAACGCTATCGCCAATTGAATGATGTCTACAACGGCTTGGTTCGGGCCAACGAAAAAGACAACCGAGGTTAATCGTGAATCCATCGTCCGATCAAAAAACACCACAAACCGATTACGGTCAGATACCGATTGATTTTTCATTTGTGCTGGCGTCAAGTGTGCACGATATGAAAAATTCATTGGGAATGTTGCTCAATACCCTTGCCGCGATGGTTGAAAGTTCACCGCCAAAGGATGCCGAGCAAGCTAAATTTTTTTCCACCCTGGAGTATGAAGCGGCGCGAATCAATGGTGAGCTGGTGCAACTGCTATCGCTTTACCGGATGGATGAAAGAACGTTGGTGGTAGTGATTGATGAGCACCATGTCATCGATATTATTGAGGAACAAATAGCGCGTAATGATACTTTGCTGCGCTCGCGCAATATAAACATCAGGCTTGATTGTGATACGGATCTTGGGTGGTACTTCGATAACGAATTAATTGGCGGTGTGTTA
This sequence comes from Cellvibrio sp. 79, assembly GCA_003056245.1. Classification (GTDB taxonomy): domain Bacteria; phylum Pseudomonadota; class Gammaproteobacteria; order Pseudomonadales; family Cellvibrionaceae; genus Cellvibrio. The sequence continues at coordinate 1,032,693 of MVDH01000001.1, forward strand.
AATAATTTGATCGTGAATTGCGCGCGCTACTGCCGCAATCAATTATTGGTCAGTGTGACGGAAGAAAATGGTTTCCTGTGTATCGCAGTTGCTGACGATGGGCAAGGTTATCCGGAAAGTATGTTACTGGGTCCGCTGCCACAAACAACGGTTTCATTTAGCTCAGGTAATACTCGCCTGGGGTTATTATTTGCTCGTAAAGTATTGGGATTACACAAGTCCAAAAAAGGGCAGGGGTATATGACTATCGCAAACAATGGCCCTTTGGGGGGCGGTGTGCTCAAACTGTATTTGCCGTGATAGATTTGTTTTTGTAACCGGCGCGCAAGTGTTGAAATCACTGCATAGCTATTGCATCATTCAAACCCGTTCCGGCATTGGCGTTAAGGTTAATATTTATGCTTAAAATCCGCTTTAAAGATAATAAATACAATGCGGTATGGTTGGTGGAGCCCAAAATTACGATTGGTCGGTCAGCTACCAACGCTCTGGTCATTGATGACCCCCTTGCTAGTGATGTCCACCTGGAAGTTCTGGTCGATAACGAACATCTTACTTTACGCAATTTGGTTCCCACCCAGCCGGTTTTTGTTAACGGTCAGCCGGTGAACGGCGCCTGTGAGTTGAAGCCGGATGACCAGATCGCTTTGGGGGCAGTAGAGCTGGTGGTTATCGACCCCAAAAAGGAAGCCAAAGTTGTCGCGGAAGAAGCGGCTAATGTCACTCAATTGCGCGCAACCAAGGCCACAGGTTGGTCGCTTAAAGCTAATCATTCTGCTTTGGCAAATCGTGTATTTCCGCTAAAAGAGCTGAACGTAATCGGTCGTGCCAGCGAGTGCGACATCAGCTTGGCGGCTGCACATTTGTCCCGTCGCCATGCACAGTTGCAAATTATTGATGGAATGTTGTTTGTTAAGGATCTGGATTCAGCCAATGGTACTTATCTGAATGGTAAGCGTGTCGCAGAAGCGAGAGTAAAACGTGGCGATGAGTTGCGTTTTGATGCACTTAGTTTCGGCGTGATGGGGCCATCAGATGATTTGGCTAAAACCACTATCCGTAAAACAGCCCCGCCCAAACCCGAAGCTGAGGCAAGGCGTTCAGATGTTGCTAGCAGAGGACCAGCGGCGACACGTTCATCCTCTATCAATCGCAATTCTGGAAGTACCCAGCCTAAAACTTCACCGCAAGAAAGCGGCAAGGGAAAGTTTGGACTAATCTTCCTGGGTGTACTGGCTGTTGTGGTTATAACGGCTTTGTTTTTAACACGCAAATAAGTCTTTAAGCTTTGCGGGAATCAGCCGATAGCCTGTGAGCCACAGACACGTGTTGCTCACAGGTGACCTTATGAATATATCTTCGCTTAACAATCAATCTGGCGTGAACCCTGCGCAATCCAATCTATTGAATCACACTGGAAATACTCAAAGCTCAATCCAGGGAGGTAAAGCTCCCAAGGTAGAGCAGGCAGTTGAGGGTGCTTCTATTCAAGACAAGCGCCAGGCGGCTTTGCAAATTGTTAATCGCACGCTGACTGCTGCCTACGAAAAAATTGCGTCCCGTGGCCAGACTGCCAGCGCCGAATATGAAAAAAATGAACCGCTAACAGCAGAAAAAGTGGCGGGCAATATTCTTGGTTTTATTGAGCGTCGCTTGCAAATGGATGTGGCAGAGGGAGCTACTCAGGAAGAATTACAAGCTCGTTTGGAAGCTGGTTTATCCGGCTTCAAAAAAGGTTTTGCGGAAGCCAGTGAAAAGCTGGAGGCCTTAAGCCTGCTGTCACCTGAAATTAAAACTGACATTGGCAAGACTTACGATCTGGTGTTGGAAGGTGTTGATGAGCTGCGCAAAAAATTCATCGAATCAACTACCCCAGCTGAAACAGCCACGCCTTCAAATAACACCAAAGGTCAATTAAATACGGCAACAACCAGTAAGCCAGCTACCAAATTGGAAGTGCCTGAATTTTTGCCGGCAGCGACCAGTAGCTCTATTGGTTACGGTAATTATGAATACGGACGTGCTCGCGAATTCAGTTTTGAATTAACCACCAAAGACGGTGATAAAGTAACTATCAAAGCCTCGTCAAGCGAGGGCTTTGCTGCTGAAGCTGGACGTGCAACACGCGGTAACAATTCTGCCGGCGCTTTGAATGCGAGCTACAGCTCGAGCCAATCTTTTTCGCTGAATATTGAAGGCGATTTGAGTGAAGAAGAGCTTGGAGCAATTAATGATTTATTAGGACGCGTCAATGATTTAGCTGGGCAGTTCTTCAATGGGAATCTGGATACGGCTTTTGAGCAAGCGTTAAACCTTGGTTACGACGATGAGCAAATCGGTAGCTTTTCATTAAATCTGGCCCAAGCAGAAATCCAACAAGTTACCCAGGCTTACCAAAATGTCGCACCAGGGCGTAGCAATGAGAGTTCTGGTCAAAATTTGTTGAGCGACCAATTATTACCATTAGGTAACTTCATCAAGGATTTACTCGATAGCCTTGATCGCGCGTCTATATTTGATGAGCCTAAATTGCTCGTTGGTGAATTAGGTGAAAAAGTAACTGGTACTGGCGAAATAGAGGAGCAACAAGGTAAACGCTTCCGTAACTTTATGGATAAAATTTTCGATCTGGAGTTGCGCTAGTTTTTTCAAATTAATTCAAAATTGGTAGACTGGCGTTTTGTTAAAACGCAGGATTCTTATGAAAACGGTCTACCTTTACTCAACCCCGGGCTGTCATTTGTGTGATATAGCCTGGGATATCCTTGCCCCCTTGATTAGCCATTTACCTTTGCGCTTGGAAGAAGTTGATATTGCTGATTCTGACGAATTAATTGAGCAATATGGGGTAAAGATTCCGGTATTGAAATTTAACGATTACGCAGATGAATTGGGATGGCCTTTTGATTCGGCCCAAGCAGCGCTTTTTTTACAGAAACATGTAAATAACTAAATACGGAAAGTTGATTTTCTAACATTTACGCTGGACCCAGCCCCAAGGTGTTCATCGTTTCGGCAACCCAGCGCAGGGAATCAACGTAAATTTCAGCAAGTTTTTCCGCGCTTAAACCTGCGCTTTCAAGTGCCTTCCAATCAATTTTGTCCCATTCTCCCTGCTCATGGGATTGGACAATTTGCAATACCATTCCCTCTGGGCCTGAGTGTTTAAGCATCGCGTTGTTAAGCGTATTGCTCAAAGAGAGATTTGCCAGCAGTTCTTCAAGAGGTGTATCGAGGAAAGCGTCCAGTGTTGATAAAAGCCCGACGGTAAAGAATGAGTCAGGACGGTTGCGCTGGTTGATTTCGGTAGATATAAGTTCGCACATGCGTGCACGCGTCAGTGCTGCGATACTTAATTCATGGGGTTTACCACTTAAATTGGAAAGTGCTAGTAAATTTACCCAATTCCTGAGTTTATTTAATCCTAATAGCATAATGGCTTGTCTGAGTGATTCTACTTCGCGCGATAAACCAAAAGCCGCTGAATTCACCAGACGCAGTAACTTGAAGCTTAGTAATGTATCGCGCGCAATCATGCGTTCAATTTTCTCGATAGGTACATTCGGGTCATGCAGGGCTGATAGCAATTGCAAAACTGATTGTTTGTTTTCTGAAATCTTTTTCCCCGTAATTACTTTGGGTTTGGCAAGAAAATATCCCTGGAATAAATCAAATCCCAATGCTTTACAGTGTTCAAACATTTCATAGGTTTCAACCTTTTCGGCAATTAAGGTAATGCCGAAAGGTTTTAAGTAATCAATATGCTGTTTTAATGTTTCTGCTGGTAAATGCAATACATCCAGTTTGATGATATCCGCGTAAGCCACCAGGATTTCTGTTTCCCGGGTCAATACAAAATCATCCAGGGCAATAGTGTAACCCTGGTCGCGTAGTTGCATTAGCGAATGCAGCATGGCTGCATCTACTTTTTGCCCTTCGAGTACTTCAATTACCAGCTTTTGCCGGCTAAAGGGGGGAGGAGTATCAATCAAAGTGCGGGTAAAGTTTACGAATGCTTTATGCTTGCCTACTACCTGCTCAATCGATAACTCAGTGAATGCATTCAATAATACCTGTGAGCTGGCGGCATCACCGTCACGTGTTCCTATCTGGGTTAATTCGCTGTTGCGACATAGCAGCTCATAAGCAACAACTTGCATATTGCCGTTAAAAATCGGTTGGCGTGCCAGTAGAGGAATAGCTTCGGTCATAAAAGGGGATCAATTTGTCATTGTTGTTAAGGATCATCGAGTGAACAGCAATAAAAAGTGTAGACCTTAACCGTCAGCTTACCAGCATTTTTCAGGACATTAATTCCGCGATGGAATAATCCGAAATTACTCATTCCGGATTATTGTCGCAGTGTAGGTTACCCGGAATTATTTGATTCCGAACAATTGGATTTTTGTTTTTCCAGTTCGCGGACCATAAGTTCGTCGTGCCCCGCACCTGTACGTAGTAATTGTTGGGTATGATTAAGTAATGATGGTGAACCTTTTTCCATCAAATACCACGCCGCAATCGGGATGCCGGGTAAAAGCGGCAAGAAGATAAATAAGGAAAATGCAGCAGATTCAATCTGATAAGCCAATGTGCTTATCCATAAGTGCATTGAATAAAAATAAATTAGGAAAATCACCACGATACGCTCCTTAATTATAAGGGCTTCGCAGCGAAAATAAGGGCATTAAAAACACAAAGGCCGCAGAGTTGTCGCTGCGGCCTTTGGGTATAAAAATAATTAACTTTTTACCTTTTCGTCCGCCAATGCAATGCAAATCGCGCAATCGCAATTGATCGCCACGCGTGATGCAGACATACAGAGAAAGGTTTAAACATAAAAATCTCTAGGGTTTGGATAAAAAGGAGTTTGACTCTAATCGATTTTTTGCGAGCCGACAATATATTTCCGAAAAAACATTTCGTGACTTATTCTGTTGAAGTGTAATAACGGTAACCAATGATTAATATTCGGCAGGGTCAATACTTATTGCCTATACTTTTTGTAGTTTATTCAATGCCTTGGGCAAATAATCGGGTAATTAGGGTAGGGGTATGTCCAAACTACTGGATTCCATTGATCAACGCACTCGCCTGGTGGGAGAAAATCGCCTGGAGCTGCTTATGTTTCGCTTGGGCGGCAGGCAGCTGTTTGCTATCAATGTATTTAAAGTGCAAGAAGTGGTAAAGGTCCCGAAGTTACGTCATGTTCCCCATAGTCATCCGCATATTTCAGGGGTGGCACATCTGCGTAACCAGGCCGTGCCGGTTATTGATTTGCGTGCTGCGATTGGGATGAGTGCCATGAAAGATATTGAAAATGCCAATCTGATTGTGGCCGAGTACAACCGATCAGTGCAGGCGTTTTTAATTGGTGCTGTTGACCGAATTGTTAATTTGAATTGGGAATTGATATTGCCACCGCCCAAAGGCACCGGGCGCAGTCATTTTCTTACAGCGATCACTCGCATTGACGATCAGTTAGTCGAAATTTTGGATGTGGAACGAGTGCTTGCGGATATTATCCCTTATAACACGCAGGTTTCAGATAAAGTTTTGGATTCTGAGCTGGTTGTTGAGGCGCGCCGTCGCAAGCTGAAAATATTACTCGCTGAGGATTCCCCAACGGCTGTTAAACAAGTTAGGGAAACATTAGGTAATCTCGGTATTGAGGTTCTGTCCGTGCAGGATGGTTTGCAGGCATTGACTCATTTGCGCCAGTGGGTCGCGGCGGGGCGCAAAGTAACGGATGAAATTTTAATGTTGGTTACTGATGCAGAAATGCCGGAGATGGATGGTTATCGCCTGACCGCGGAGATTCGTAAAGATCCCGCGCTGAAAGATCTATATGTAGTACTGCACACATCGTTAAGTGGTAGTTTTAATAAAGCGATGGTTGAAAAAGTCGGATGCAATGATTTTCTTTCCAAATTCCAACCCGACGAATTGGCCGCTGTGGTACAAAAGCGTTTGCGTGATTTCCTGAATACTAATAATAAAATTTGAGCATTAATATCAAAACAAAAATGCCGACAAAATTGTCGGCATTTTTTTGATGGGCTGGTTTTTTAGGGCGGAGAGACTCGAATTCTCACGCCCTTAAATTTCTCTTTTATTTTCATATCTATAATTATATCTGCATCAATCTAGAGCTGGCGAGTTGCTTCGGCCGGCGTAACGAAATTGGTCTCCTGTCCGAGGCGGTAGGCATAAATTACAGAAAAAGAAAGCACATTTTGAACGTAACCGCGCGTTTCTTTATACGGAATCGCCTCAATCCAGACATCATAAGGTAGCTGCGCATTTTTTTCTTTGTTTAACCATTTTTTAACCCGTGATGGTCCTGCGTTGTAAGCGGCGGCGGCGAGAATGCGATTGCCATCAAACACATCTAGCAGGTGATTTAAATAGCGACTTCCCAGCGCAATATTCTTCTCCGGCGTTATTAGATCATTGGGTGAAAAATTTAAACCGTTTTTCTTGGCAGTATGTTTTGCCGTTTCCGGTAATAGCTGCATTAAGCCAACTGCACCGGCGGTGGATTTGGCATCGTGCATGAAGGCACTTTCCTGACGGGTGACTGCAAAAATAAATAATGGATTTACCGATGTTTGCCGCGCTGCACGATTAACATGATCTTTGTATACAATTGGGAAGCGCACTTGTAATTCATCCCAGGATTGTGCTTCTGCCATTAATTGAATTCCATGGCGATACCAGCCCCATTTTTCCGCCAGACGGCCGGCAATTATCATCTGTTCAACGGGCATGCGCCGGGCACTATGAAAATATTCGCGACTAGCCGCAGCCAATTCTCCACGCATAAAAAATTCGCGCGCGCGTTGCATTCCTTGTGAATTTTCTACTGCGTGTACTTGTTCTTCTGTTACAACCAGTGGCCGATCCAGCAGATGGTAAGTGCTGCCAGTTTTATCGGCTGCTAGAAATCCGTAGAAGCTGCGTGCCGGTGCGACACTTTGATAAATTGCCGTGGGAGTTTCACCGTTTATCTCCTTGATATCGAGTTGCTCCATCGTACGTGCCTGCCAATACCGCCAACGTTCAGAGTTGCGGGCATCGTCGGGCAGGCGTGAAAGCCATTCGTTAACACGTTCCCAATCCTGTTTGCGTAATGATTCACGCAGCAACCATTCAAGCAGATCTGTGCGCGTTAAATTGGGAGTCGATGCTACCAGTTTCTCCGCATCCACCTCATGATCCTGTCGCAACAAACGCAATGCAATTTCGTATTTAATATCAATGCGATCTTCGTCGCTGAATAATTGCTGCGCATCATATTGATGCCAAAGCGACAATGCTTCTTTTGCGTCAGTGACAGCAAGTTTTTCAAGTCCGCGCAAAATCACTGCTTTCATTTGCATTGATTGTTTGGAAAATCTGGCCGTTTGTTTAAGCAAACGGGGATTGGCCTCAACCTCTTGCATCAACACGGCCGCAGGGCGAGTGGTAGCTGGCAGCAAGTTGCTTAAATAACTCGCCATACTTTTGTTGCCAGATTTAACCGCTTTCCTGTGTCGCTCCCAAATTAATTCGGGAGTCATCATGCCGGCTTTTTTCCATGTTTCAAAAACCGGATCGCAGGATTTCGATTGCGCTTTTTCGATATTCCACAAAACCGCTACATCATTAAGTGCAGTTTTATCGCCAGTTTCCAGGCGTGCGCGGACCTTCAGGCAAGCGAGCTCCGGATCTGTGAGGCGTGTATCGTAAAAATGTAAATAATCATTCCAGCGTTCTCGTTGCGCTAACGTGCGTAACCAGCGATGGGTGAGTCGTTCAGACAAATAGGAGTCAGGGTAGCGATTGAAAAATGCTTGTACATCCGCTTTGGGTAGCGTGATTAAACGATCTGTAAGGTCCTGATACTCAAGGTAGGGCAGCAATGGATAATGTTGCAATTGTTTTATTAAGCGCTGATATTCGCCGCTGTTTTTTGTATTCAGGGCTTTTTGCGCTTGCGTATATTTTTGCCGTTCCAACTGGCGTTGGTCTTGTTTTGCATGCGTTGTTTTTGTAGCAGTTGCTGTTGCTGCTTCGGCGCTGATCAAGGTCATACTGCCGATGAATACACTGGCGCTGAGTGTCACTGGCCAAAGTATTTTCGAAAACCTCATGGGAACCTCAAAATTATTATAAAACCTGGCGGGTTGGTTATCGCTGGCTGGTGGGATATGATGCGGCACTTTTTTCGCATCCCGTGATTTGACTGAGAATACCAGCCAACCGGGCCTTCTGCCAGTATCATTTTGGCTGGAAAACTACCTGAATTATTCTTTCTATGTCTTTGATTAAAATTGAAAAAGCGGGCCTCAGTTACGGCTTGCAAGTATTGCTTGACGGCGTTGACCTTACTATCGAAAAAGGCCAGCGCTTGTGTTTGATCGGACGAAACGGGGCGGGCAAATCCAGCTTGCTAAAAGTGATCGCGGGTGAAGTGGATTTGGATAAAGGCGACGTTATTCGCCAAAGCGGTATTCGTGTTGCTCGACTGGAACAGGATTTACCGGAAGCTGATGATCGTCTTGTGTTCGATGCCGTTGCGGCGGGTAGCGATGGAACCGGCCAGTTGTTGGCGGAGTATCGAGTACTGTCCCACGGGGCCGAAATTTCGGATGCGCAACTTGCGAGAATGACACAGTTACAACAGCAGATAGAGGCTCGCGACGGCTGGCTGTTGCAGCAAAAAGTTGAAGAGATTATCTCGCGTCTGGATTTGCCAGCAGATCGTTATATGCGCGAGCTCTCCGGTGGTTGGCGTCGACGTGTTGCATTGGCGCGGGCACTGGTTCTGGAACCGGATGTATTGTTACTCGACGAACCAACAAACCATTTGGATATCGCTGCAATTGAATGGTTGGAAAAACAATTATTAGCTTTTAATGGTGCATTGATTTTTATCACCCATGACCGCTCATTATTACAAGCATTGGCAACACATATCGCCGAGCTGGATCGCGGGAATTTGCGTTATTGGCAAGGAAACTACGAGAGTTTTCTTGTGTATCGCGAGCAAGTACTTGCGGACGAAGCGCGCCACAATGAATTGTTTGATAAAAAACTTGCACAGGAAGAGGTTTGGATTCGCCAGGGAATTAAAGCGCGGCGTACGCGTAACGAAGGACGAGTGCGTGCACTTAAGGCTTTGCGTGTAGAGCGGGCAGAGCGCCGCGAAGTAGTGGGTAAGGCAAACTTTTCGCTGGCAAGTAGTGGCGACTCCGGAAGACTGGTGACAGAGCTGGTGGATGTTTCTTTTTCCTGGGGGGAAAAAGTTATTATCAAACAATTTTCCACGCGTATTATGCGTGGAGACCGCATCGGTTTGGTTGGTGCCAACGGGGCAGGCAAAAGCACGTTACTCAAATTAATCTTGGGAGAATTGCAGCCTCAATCAGGTGCTGTGAAACTGGGTACGAATTTGCAGGTTTCTTATTTTGATCAGTTGCGTGATCAACTGGATCTCGATAAAAACGCGGTCGATAATATCGCTGAAGGGCGCGAATTTATTGATGTTGACGGCAAATCCAAACATATTTTTTCGTACTTGAGCGATTTTTTATTTAGCGGTGAGCGTGCAAGAACCCCGTTGCGTGCCTTATCCGGCGGCGAGCGCAACCGGGTTTTACTCGCCAAATTATTCAGTAAGCCGGCGAATCTACTGGTCCTTGATGAGCCGACAAACGATCTGGATGTTGAAACACTGGAGTTACTGGAAGAAATATTAACGGAGTACTCCGGTACCATTTTATTGGTAAGCCATGATCGCGCTTTCTTGAATAACATTGTTTCCAGTGTTATTGCTTTTGAAGGTCGGGGCAATGTTCTCGAGTATGTCGGTGGTTACGATGATTGGATTCGACAAGGCGGCAAGTGGACGCAGGCCGATGAATTGCCATCTGTAGTTGCCACTAAAGAACCATTAGCTACGGCATCAACGATTGCAAAGGCATCACCTAAAGCAAAAAAATTGAGCTACAAATTTCAAAAGGAATTTGACGAGCTACCGCAAAAAATCGAAGCATTGGAGCTGAAGCTGGAAGCACTGCAAGCGGAGACAAATGCCGGGGATTTTTACGCACAATCAGCTATTGTTGTAGAGAAAAAGTTACAGGAAATGGCACAGGCTCAACAGGAACTGGATGATTGCTTCGAACGTTGGGCAGAACTGGAAGATATGCAACAAGAGTAACCTGATACTCTTGTTGCATTGTTAACGTGAGACACTTAAGAGCTGTCGGTATTTTTTCTTACCAGCACGGCGAGTACATCGCAGGTTGCACCGTGCAATACGCTATTGGGAGTTGAACCCAGTAATAGCGCAAAGCCTTTACGTCCGTGGCTGCCAACTACAATTAAATCGGCGTCTTCTTGCTCTGCCAAATAATGTAGTTCCGCAGCAGGTTGGCCTACCAGAACATGTTGTTGTTGAATCGGGTAGTTAGTGTTTTTGGCGAGCTGGGCCAATTCAACAGTTGCTTTTTGAACTTGCTGTTCCTGAACTCCGCTAAGGTCTACCGGCATATCGCCACCATAAGCAAAGGCGATTGGCTCCAACACATGCGCCAGTGTCAATTTGGCACCGCAAGCCTGAGCGATGCCAGCTGCGCGTTGAATAATAATGGGGCAATCTTCGGATAAATCCAGCCCAACAATAATGTGGTGATAACTAATTGCTTCGTTCATTATGCTCACCTCGCTCCGCAGGATGATTAACTTAATGACAAGATTAATCTAAGCCTAGTTCCTCTTTAGTGAATTTTTGGGATTTCCATGAATATCTGGTTTTTTATAATTTTGATTTTAGCCATCTCATTGATTCTCGGGCCAATCGCAATGCTCAAACCAAAACCTGCGCAAAAGCGAAAAGAGGCATTACGCCATTACGCGCAAGGTAAAGGGTTGCGCTTTACGTTGCGCAAATTACCAAAACTGAAAACGGATATAGAGGAGCCGGGAGTTTGCCCCGTCTACTACCTCGCGCCGACAGCACAAATGCAGGGATTACCAACCTGGGTATTGGTTCGGACCCAATATGAACATGACGGAAATTTTTACCGTGAATGGGATTGGTACAACGAGCATCGCCCCGGTCAGGCGGTAAGCGAGAAATTGCGTGATTATCTGCCCCAATTGCCCGATTCAGTAAATGTCATCACCCAGGGTGAGGCTGGCACTTCGGTATTCTGGAGTGAGAAAGAGGATGAAGGCATGGTGGATTTGATAGTTCAGATGCTTGGTGATTTGCAGGTAACTGCTTCAGCAGAACCATCAATGTAATTTTAGTGCCGCTGATGTTGGCTCGCGTAGTTCGCGGCTCAAACTAACCCTGTCCCCATCTACCATTTCGCTAAGTTCTTTAATCATTTTTAAACGCCGCGGATCCTGGTGCATGGATTCCATCAATAATTGCTGGGCTTTGCGATAAAACGCTTGCGCAGAAAAGCGATCACTAATCGCCATGGATTTTTCCCCTTGCCCTATATAAGACATTACGGAGACCATCAAATATGCCCAGCGTAATTCGGCCAGATAAGCATCCAGCTCCACTTCATTAATAACCCCGCGTGCCGCTAGTTGGGTTATAAGGTGCATTGCTTCATTAAGATGTAACTGGGTTTTTGCAATCTGGGCGTCGCTTTCGCGTTGGTAGCTGAGTTGGGGGCGAGTTTGGGGGTTTAGCAGCTCTTCTGAATAAAGCTCGCTTTTATGGATGGTTGCTTCGATGTGCTGCGGGTTTTTGTCTTCCAGGGCCAGCATTTGCTGCTGTAAGCCAATAATCATATCGTTGATATGCTTGGTGATTATCCGATTGGGGATTGTTTGTTCCAGAGACGCAACGACCTCACTAAGCTCTTCAGCCTGAATGCGTAGACGACGTTGCTGCAGGCGGCGCTCGCGCTGGCGTTGCTGCATACGGTTAATAACACTCACAGCGATAAGTGTTACCAGCATCAAAAAAACGAGAACAACAATCAGGGTCATTCGAAGTCTACTAAATGAGTTAATCGCGGAGATGCGAATTTATTGGTTTTTATTTTGAAAGCCAATTTTATAAAAAGTTGTTTAATATCAGTTTATTAGCTAGCAGTTTTAAAGTTAATTGATGTGCCATATTAAGATCAGTTTTGCAGGAATGCTATAGCTCGGCTATAAGTCTTCATGGAAATTACCGCTTGACCCCTCGCGGCTCAGGTCTTATATATGCGCACCTTCAAACGCTAGTTTAGCCTTTTTGACGACTTTGCAATATTAGCTTGGCATGTTTTTCAACTTGCATAGTCCTCCTTTATATAGAGACATTTCTAACCACCATGGGCAAATCTTTAGTAATCGTAGAGTCGCCTGCCAAGGCAAAAACAATCAATAAATATCTGGGAAACGACTTTATTGTTAAATCCAGTATTGGCCATATTCGCGATCTGCCTACCAGTGGAGGCGCCAAGCCAATTGACGCTAAAGAACGGGCCAAGCAAGCCGCTGCGACAAGAAAAATGTCGGCGGAGGACAAGGCGCGTTATCAGGCCCAAAAAAGCAAAAGCCAACTAATCAATCGTATGGGGATAGACCCGGAAAATAACTGGGAAGCCCAATATGAGATTTTGCCGGGTAAGGAAAAAGTGGTAGATGAGCTGAAAAAGCTCGCGGAAAAGGCGGATATCGTCTACCTCGCAACCGACTTGGATAGAGAAGGAGAGGCAATTGCCTGGCACTTGCGAGAAGCTATCGGCGGTGATGAATCCCGTTATCGTCGTGTGGTCTTCAATGAAATTACCAAAACCGCTATTCAAAATGCATTTAAAACTCCCGGTCCGATTGACCAGAACCGAGTAGATGCCCAGCAGGCTCGCCGTTTTCTGGATCGGGTTGTGGGGTACATGGTATCGCCATTGCTTTGGGAGAAAGTGGCGCGCGGTTTATCTGCAGGACGGGTTCAATCTGTTGCTGTTCGTCTGGTTGTTGAGCGCGAACGTGAAATCCGCGCATTCATTCCGGAAGAATACTGGACTTTATTCGCTGATTTGCACGCTGATAAGGCCCAAACCGTTAGCTTTGAAGTGAAAAAACAGGGCGAAGAGGCTTTTAAACCTATTAGTGAAGCCCAAACCATGGTGGCGGTTAAAGCCCTACAAGGTGCGAGTTACAAGGTTGTCAGTCGGGAAGATAAACCAACCCAATCCAAACCTTCAGCTCCTTTTATTACCTCAACACTACAACAGGCGGCTAGCACCCGTCTTGGTTTTGGCGTTAAAAAGACCATGATGATGGCCCAGCGTTTATACGAGGCTGGTTACATTACTTATATGCGTACTGATTCGACCAATCTTAGTAAAGATGCGGTTGAAAGTTGCCGCGAATATATTCTCGGTCATTATGGAAAATCTTATTTGCCAGAAGCCTCTGTTGCTTATTCCAGTAAAGAGGGGGCTCAGGAAGCGCACGAAGCAATTCGCCCGTCAAATGTTGATGTTTCACCAAATCAATTGAGCGGTATGGAGCGTGATGCGGAACGCCTTTATGGTTTGATCTGGCAGCAATTCGTTGCCTGCCAAATGACTCCGGCGGAATACACCAGTACTAGTGTAGTGGTGACCGCTGGTGATTATGAGTTGCGCACTCGTGGCCGTGTAATTCGCTTCGATGGTTACACCAAAGTGCTGCCCCAGATTGCCAAAAAAGATGAAGATATTGTTCTACCTGAAATGAAGGTGGGCCAAGTGCTGCCATTGGTGAAGCTAAATCCCCAGCAGCACTTTACCAAGCCGGCAGCGCGCTACAGTGAAGCAAGTCTGGTAAAAGAGCTTGAAAAGCGCGCCATCGGCAGACCATCAACCTATGCAGCTATTATCTCCACCATTCAGGAGCGCGGATACGTCCGACAGGATAATCGTCGCTTTTATGCGGAAAAAATGGGCGACATAGTCACTGAGCGATTAGTCGAAAGCTTTGATGACCTGATGGATTACGGCTTCACCGCCAATATGGAAGATGCTTTGGATACTGTGGCGCAAGGCGGAAAAAATTGGCGCGATCTGCTTGATGAGTTTTATGCCGGATTCAGTAAAAAGCTGGAATCTGCATCCAGTGCCATCAAAGGCATGCGCGCGAATGATCCGACTGACACTGATATTCCTTGCAGCCTGTGTGGTCGCCATATGCAAATTCGCACCGGGAGCACTGGCGTATTCTTAGGCTGCTCCGGTTATGCGTTGCCACCGAAGGAACGCTGCAAAAATACGATGAATCTGGTTTCCGGGGATGAGGCGATTGATGCGGAAGCGGATGAAGAAGCTGAATCTCGCCAACTCAGATCCAAGCATCGCTGCAAGCTATGTAATTCGGCGATGGACTCCTATTTGCTGGATGAAAGTCGCAAGCTTCATATCTGTGGTAACAACCCGGATTGTGCGGGCTATGAGGTGGAGCAGGGCAGCTATCGTTTAAAAGGTTATGAAGGCCCCACCATTGAATGCGATAAATGCGGTAGTGAGATGCAGCTCAAAACCGGTCGCTTTGGTAAATATTTTGGCTGTACCAATAGCGAATGCAAAAACACCCGTAAGCTACTCAAAAGTGGTGAGGCAGCACCACCTAAAGTGGAGCCTATCTCCATGCCTGAATTACGTTGCGAAAAGGTGGATGATCACTATGTATTGCGGGATGGTGCCGCCGGCCTTTTCCTGGCTGCAAGCCAATTTCCAAAAAATCGTGAAACGCGCGCGCCATTAGTAGAAGAGCTATTGCCTTACAAAAATCAAATTGATCCGAAGTATCACTTCTTGCTGTCTGCTCCCGCGAAAGATCCGGAGGGTAATAAAGCTATTATTCGTTTTAGCCGTAAAACCAAGGAGCAATACGTTCAAACCGAGGTTAATGGCAAGGCGACAGGCTGGAAAGCGTTTTACAATGCAGGTAAATGGCAGGTACAAAAGTAGTGAATAGAATAATCAGTCGGTGTTCTGCTGGCTGATTATCCCTCTCTCCTTATCACCCTAATAAAATACATGCGCTCTCATCTATCGCTCGTCAATCAAAAAGTCAGTTTTGCTAGTGCTACGCTTTCGCTTCTGGAAAACGCAACAGAAATCGGGGGGGGAAATTCATCACTGGTGCAAAAAGCGTTATGTGAATCTGTATTGCTTCATTTATATACAGCTTTCCATTTTTATTTGCGGGAACTGGCGGATAACAATGGCATAAAAAATCCTGCGGCCATCGATTCTTTACCGGCACTGGTTGCCGGATTAAACCAATTAGGCAAAAGCCCCTCTGAAGTCGTTGAGCTGCAGGATCTTGTTGCTTACCAGAGGGGTTGGCTTAATAGCTTTTTAATGCAATATGAAAGGATTTTTAAATCGCCGGCCAAAAAGGTCGAAAAGAAATCCTTCGGTACTGAAAACTTCATTGAGCTTATTGACCTTACCGAGCAGCAGGAAGAGCTTTTGGATATGGCTTTAAACATAAGCTCGTTACAGCATTGGCTTAATGAATTTAAATCCCTGGTGTTGCGGCAGCGTGAAACAGGCGCTGAGTATTAACAAGAAGCGTATAAAAAGTTGAAGCTGCAAAGTGACTGTGGCACAATCAGCACCCTTCGCGCGACCGACCAAGTGATTTTTATAAAAAGCATTAAAAATCAAACAGTTAAAGCGCAGTAAGATTTAGTCAGCGCCCGTTTTGTTAATGAAAGGGGCGACCTTAAGCGGACGTGGTGAAATTGGTAGACACACCAGGTTTAGGTTCTGGCGCCGTGAGGTGTGAGAGTTCGAGTCTCTCCGTCCGCACCATATTTAAGATGTTTATGTAAACATTAAGCATCTGATCGATTGCCAAACATTAGTTATTTCACGAGGCACATATGCAGGTTTCACTTGAAACAACATCTGGATTGGAACGCCGTTTGACTGTAGGCGTACCTGCGGAGCAAGTTGAAAACGAAGTCGAAAATCGTTTAAAGCAAGCTGCCCGCAACGTCAGCATCAAAGGTTTTCGCAAAGGCAAAGTGCCCTTATCTGTAGTTAAGCAACGTTTCGGTGCTGGCATTCGTCAGGAAGTGGTTGGTGATGTAATTAGCCGCTCTTTCTATGCAGCGGTACAGAAAGAAAATGTTAAGCCTGCAGGACAGCCATCCATCCAGCCAAAGCAATTGAGCGCCGGCAAGGATTTGGAATATGTAGCAACTTTTGAGGTTTATCCCAGCGTTGCTTTAAGCGATGTATCTGCTTATGAAATCAATCGTTTCAAAGCAGAAGTAACCGAGCCTGATGTCGATAATATGATTGAGGTGCTGCGCAAGCACCAGGCAACATGGTCTGTTGTAGATCGTGTGGCGGCAGAAGGCGATCAGGTTGACATTAATTTTGTTGGCACCAAAGATGGTGTTGAATTTGCTGGTGGCAAGGCTGATAACCATAAATTGGTTTTAGGATCCAAGTCGATGATCCCTGGCTTTGAAGAAGGTATTGTTGGTTTGAAAGCCGGCGAGCAAAAAAATATTTCTGTTACCTTCCCTGAAGATTACCAGGCAGATGAACTCAAAGGTGCTGCGGTTGAGTTCGCTATTACCGTAAATAGCGTTTCCGAAGCCCAACTGCCTGAGCTTAAAAAAGAGTTTTTCCAAAAGTTTGGGGTAGAGAAAGGCGGCGAAAAGCAGTTCCGGAAAGAAGTAAAAGCAAACATGGATCGTGAGCTTGCGAATGCGCTCAAGGCCAAGGTTAAAGTTCAGGTGATGGATGCGCTAATTGCGTCTCACTCTACTGAAATACCAAAGGCTTTGGTTGCAAATGAAATTCAGGTTTTACGTAATCAAATGCTGCAGCGTTTTGGTGGGCAACAGCAAGATTTTGATGTGAAGTCATTGCTTCCGGATACCATGTTTCAGGAAGAGGCTACTCGTCGTGTTACCTTGGGTTTAATTGTGGGTGAAATTGTTAAGGCTAACAAGCTTAAGCCTGATGCCAAACGCGTTCGCGGTATGATTGAGGAGATTGCATCAACTTATCAAGAGCCAAAAGAGGTTGTCGAATACTACAATAATAACCAGGAGTTATTGGCGGGAGTAGAATCAGCAGTGCTTGAAGATCAAGTGGTCGATCATATCCTGGGGCAGGCTAAGGTGACTGACGTAGAAACCAACTACGACGAAATTATTAAAGCTAACGCACAGCGCTAATTGTTTAAAAAAGCCGCAAAGCGCTCGCTTTGCGGCTTTCCCTTCTGCGAATACATCCCAATTTCCCTCTTTAGACTGGCATATAATCCCATCACGGGTTAAGCTCTCAAGTGTTAAATCCTCCGGTTCTCAAATTTAGCGATGCTATAAGGCCCGCTTAAGGACAAAATGCACGATGTCATACGAATACATGAAATCTCCCTCATCTATTATTAACAGTGGCTTGGTTCCAATCGTTATTGAGCAAACAGCAAGAGGCGAGCGCTCTTTTGATATATATTCCCGCTTGCTGAAAGAGCGAGTTATATTTTTGGTTGGCCCAGTAGAAGACTATATGGCCAATTTGGTGGTTGCCCAGCTACTATTCCTTGAGGCAGAAAACCCGGATAAAGATATCCATCTATATATTAATTCCCCTGGCGGTTCAGTAACTGCTGGTATGTCTATATATGACACTATGCAATTTATAAAGCCTGATGTAAGCACTATGTGCATAGGGCAGGCATGCAGCATGGGAGCATTTTTGCTTAATGCGGGAGCGAAGGGTAAGCGTTTTTGTCTCCCTAATTCACGTGTCATGATTCACCAGCCTAGTGGTGGGGCCCAAGGGCAAGCATCGGATATTCATATTCAGGCTCAGGAAATACTTAAAATTCGTGCGCGCTTGAATGAATTAATGGCCCTCCATTCTGGTCAGCCTATTGAAAAAATCGAAGTTGATACGGAGCGTGATAACTTTATGTCTGCTCAGCAGGCTAAGGATTATGGCTTGGTTGATGCGGTTATTGAAAAGCGGATTCAACCCGCTAAATAGTTTTAATTGTCAGCTTTTTCGGGCGTGACGCCATTAAAAATAGAAAAATGTGCCAAATTTTATTTTCTAAGCTTGAAATTTGCTTTTTTGGCCTGACAATTGTTATAGAAATTTAGATGGAGTGGGCTCAATGACCGATCACACTAGTGACTCAGGTGATAAAAGCGGAAAACTGCTGTATTGCTCTTTTTGTGGTAAAAGCCAGCATGAGGTTCGCAAGCTAATTGCAGGGCCGTCTGTTTTTATTTGCGATGAGTGCGTTGATTTATGCAATGACATTATTCGTGAAGAGATACAGGAAAGTACCACTGAAGGAAGTTCTGATAAATTACCAAAGCCGCATGAGATATCAGCTATTTTGGATCAATATGTAATTGGTCAAAAACGTGCTAAGAAAGTATTGGCTGTTGCTGTATATAATCACTACAAGCGTTTGCGGTTTGGGGATAAAACCAGCAAGGACAAAGAAGCGGTTGAGCTTGGTAAAAGCAACATCCTTCTTGTCGGCCCGACTGGTAGTGGTAAGACTTTATTGGCAGAAACTCTCGCAAGATTACTTGATGTTCCGTTCACAATCGCTGATGCCACAACGCTTACTGAGGCCGGCTATGTGGGCGAGGATGTTGAAAATATCATTCAAAAGTTACTACAGAAATGCGATTACGATGTTGAAAAAGCCCAGCAGGGTATAGTTTATATTGACGAAATCGATAAAATTTCCCGCAAATCTGATAATCCATCCATTACCCGTGATGTGTCTGGTGAAGGCGTTCAGCAAGCGCTATTGAAATTAATTGAAGGGACGGTTGCATCAGTTCCCCCACAAGGTGGGCGGAAACATCCCCAGCAAGAGTTTTTGCAGGTCGATACATCAAATATATTATTCATTTGTGGTGGTGCTTTTGCTGGCCTGGATAAGGTTATTCGAGACAGATCGGAAAAAGGTGGTATTGGGTTTGGCGCAGAAGTCAAAAGCAAGGACGAAAAACGCAACTTCGGTGAAACCCTTCATGATCTGGAGCCTGAGGATCTTGTTAGATATGGTTTGATTCCAGAGTTCGTCGGGCGTTTACCTGTAATTGCGACATTGGATGAGCTGGATAAGGCTGCGCTAATCCAAATACTAACAGAGCCTCGCAATGCATTGACGAAGCAATATGCCAGATTGTTTGAGATGGAAGGTGTGCAGATTGATTTTAGATCTGACGCCTTAGACGCAGTTGCTGAGCGTGCCTTGGAGCGCAAGACTGGTGCGAGAGGATTGCGTTCAATTATGGAATCTGTCCTGCTTGATACAATGTATCGAATTCCCGCCGAAGAGCATGTTGTTAAGGTGGTGGTGGATGAGTCAGTTATAAAAGGCGAGTCTGAGCCCTTGTTGGTTTATGAAGCGGCAGAGAAACAGCCTAAAGCTGCTGCTGACGAATAAATTTAAAAGATTGAGATCTAAAAAAAGAGCGCATTTTTGCGCTCTTTTTGTTTTTTCTTTCCCTCGACTTGTAATTGCATCTATTAACCCCCAATCTTGTTCTATGGCAGCGTGACTGCCGTCTGAAAAGAGAGGATCCAATGGTCGCCGAAACCCCACTCGAGTCCCGTATTAATGACATTCCACTTTTGCCTTTAAGGGATGTCGTTGTATACCCACATATGGTAACCCCCCTGTTTGTTGGGAGAGGTAAATCTATTGAGGCCCTGGAAAGGGCGATGGCAGCTGATAAACAAGTGCTTCTGGTAGCACAAAAAAATCCACAGCAAGATGAGCCAAAAGCTGACGATGTTTATGGGATTGGAACAGTTGCGGCCATACTTCAATTGTTAAAACTTCCTGATGGTACTGTTAAGGTGTTAATCGAGGGGCGAGAGCGAGCCCAGATTGAGTCTATCGAGGATGCGGGTGAGTTTTTTAAGGCAAATGCGGAGATTGTCACTTCCCCTGCTGTTGAGGGCGCGGAAGCAAGAGCGCTAGTCGCTTCAGCGATTGGTCAGTTTGAGCAATACGTGAATCTCAGCAAAAAAGTGCCTGTTGAAGTAATTACTTCATTATCTGGAATTGATGAACCTGGCCGGCTTGCCGACACTATTGCAGCTCATATGTCTTTGGATTTATCAAAAAAACAATCCATTCTTGAAATGTCTGATATTCATTCACGCATAGAATTGCTTCTTGATTTAATGGATGCTGAGTTGGATTTATTTCATGTTGAAAAGAAAATCCGCGGCCGTGTTAAAAAGCAAATGGAGAAGAGTCAGCGTGAATATTATTTGAACGAGCAAATCAAGGCTATTCAGAAGGAGCTTGGTGAGTTAGGTGAGGAAGTTAATGAGGCCGATGAGCTTGAGAAAAAAATTATTTCAGTAGGCATGCCTAAAGATGCTGAAGAAAAGGCGCGCACTGAGTTGAATAAATTAAAAATGATGTCGCCAATGTCTGCTGAAGCATCTGTTCTTAGAGCTTATATCGATTGGATGATAAAGGTGCCATGGAGTAAGCGCAGTAAAGTTCGTAATGATTTGGTTCGCGCTGAAGAAGTGTTAAATAAAGATCATTTTGGTCTTGAAGAAGTTAAAGAAAGAATCCTCGAATATCTCGCGGTTCAGCAACGTGTTAAAAAAGTAAAAGGTCCTATTCTTTGCCTTGTTGGCCCACCTGGCGTTGGTAAGACGTCTTTGGGTGAGTCTATTGCGCGAGCAACTAACCGCGAGTTTGTTCGAATGGCGCTTGGTGGTGTACGGGATGAGGCTGAAATTCGCGGGCACCGTCGGACATATATTGGTTCTCTTCCTGGTAAATTAATTCAGAAGATGGCTAAGGTTGGAGTTAAAAATCCACTTTTCTTGCTTGATGAAATTGACAAAATGGGGATGGACAATCGAGGTGATCCGGCGTCAGCTTTGTTGGAGGTTTTAGATCCTGAACAAAACAGTCATTTCAATGATCATTATTTGGAAGTTGATTATGACCTGTCGGATGTAATGTTTGTTTGCACTTCAAATTCGATGAACATTCCTGGGCCATTATTGGATCGTATGGAGGTGATTCGTATTCCGGGATATACAGAGGACGAAAAATTAAATATTGCTTTGCGTTATTTGCTCCCTAAGCAAATTAAAGCGAATGGTTTGAAAGAGTCTGAAATAGAACTCACCAATGAAGCTATTCGCGATATTATTCGCTATTACACTCGGGAGGCGGGTGTTCGTGGTTTGGAGCGAGAAATTGCAAAGATCTGTCGAAAAGTTGTCACTCGTCATGTGAAGGGAAAAAGTAACAAGGCTGATGCAATTAGCATTGATTTGCTTGAAGACTTATTGGGGGTTCGGAAATTTGATTTTGGTAAGGCGGAGAGTAAGGACCAAATTGGCCAAGTAACCGGGCTTGCCTGGACACAAGTTGGCGGTGAATTATTGACCATAGAGTCGTCAGCAGTCGCGGGCAAAGGTCGAATTATTAAAACCGGGTCTTTGGGTGATGTCATGCAGGAGTCTATCCAGGCAGCACTAACTGTGGTTCGCTCGAGGGGGCAGGCTTTAGGTATTCCTCCTGATCACCATGAGCGCGTTGATATTCATATCCATGTTCCTGAAGGTGCGACACCCAAAGATGGCCCTAGTGCAGGTATTGCTATGTGTACTGCGTTGGTTTCCGTATTAACAGGTATCCCGGTTAAAGCAGATGTTGCCATGACGGGAGAAATTACCTTGAGGGGGGAAGTGCTTCGTATCGGGGGTTTGAAAGAAAAGCTACTCGCCGCACACCGCGGCGGAATTCAGACTGTTATTATTCCTGCGGACAATGAGCGAGACCTTAAGGAAATTCCTGCAAATATTAAAGAGGACTTAGTTATCAAACCTGTTAAGTGGATTGATGAAGTTCTTGACATTGCGTTGCAGCACCATCCTAAGCCTCTCACTGATGAAGAGTATAGGGCTATGGAAAAAGCCGCTCAGAAAACACCTGAAACAGATAATCGATTGAATACTCATTAAAGAGCAAGTGAAAGTTGCAGTATAAATAATAGTATGTCGGTTGTTTTGTGAGCAGAGATGAAAGGGTTTTGTGTAAAGCTGTAAGCTTTCCTTGACCCTCCTTGGCTCTGTTGGTATAAATCGCAATTCATTTGCTGTGCAGCCAAGTAAATTATTCGCGACATTAATTTGCGCTGTATTTTTAGAAACAAATAATCAAAAGGGGTTAAGTGTGAACAAAACTGAGCTGATTGAAGCTATTGCCGCATCTGCGGATATTCCTAAAGCAGCTGCTGGCCGTGCCTTGGATGCTGTAGTGGATAGTATCACTGGTGCCCTGAAGAGTGGTGATTCTGTGGTTCTGGTAGGCTTTGGTACTTTTGCGGTGAAAGAGAGAGCTGCGCGTACAGGCCGTAATCCCCAGACAGGTGCAGAAATCAAAATTGCTGCGGCTAAAGTACCTGGATTTAAACCTGGTAAAGCACTTAAAGATGCAGTCAATTAATTGACAACGATTTCCGATGGGATTGAATTAATCGGAGATATATAAAAGGCGCATCTATATGCGCCTTTTTCTTAGTGATGTGGCTTTTGTGTCCGAATAAGTGATTACAAATTAATGCTTTAAACATCGAATAACTAATATTAAGTTTCTTTTGTGCGGCCTTTGCGCAAAACGTTTTCTTTCCAGCTAGGAGTTTAAAATGTTACAAAACCTCAGAGACAATTCCAGAGGCGTAATCTCTTTTATATTAATCGGATTTCTTGTAATTATTTTTGCCCTTACTGGTGTAGAAGCACTATTTAATTGGGATACGTCAGCAAATCAAGCTGCAAAAGTAAATGGTGAAGTGATCACCGAAACGGATGTTGCTCGAGCCATAGGCAATCAAAAGCAGCAGATGATTAATACTTATGGCGATCAAGTTCCCGCTGAATTTCTCAGTGATGAATATTTGCGGAAGCCCGTAATTGAGAATCTTGTTCAGCGCAAAGTTTTATTTCAGGCAGCTGACAGCTCAGGTATGGTAATTGGTGATAGTTATCTGCATGAGCAAATTAGTAACTCACAGCAATTTAAAAGTGAGACTGGTGTTTTTGATAACACTCGTTACCAACAGTTACTGCGTAATATGGGATACACGCATGGCACGTATAGCAAGTTGCTATCAGAAGAGCTGGTAATAAACCAGTTACAGTCTGGTGTCAGTACAACCGCTTTTACAACGCCAGCACAACTCAATGATGTAGTTGCGCTGAGTTTTCAATCTCGCGATATCTCTTATGTAATATTGCCTTCTGCAAAAATACGGGAAGGTATTGCTATTAACGATGGCGAGATCCAGGCATATTACGATGCTAATCAACAACTTTTTACAAGCGATGAGCAAGTTGCTGTCGATTATATTAGTTTGAGTGTTGCTGAATTAACAAAAGAAGTTTCAATTACTGAAGAGCAAGTTCGTAAACAATATGAGCAAAACCTCGCGTCATTTGTTGCTGCTACCGAGCGTCATGCTGCGCACATTCTGATTGAAAATAACAACGCAGAAAAAATTAAAGCTGTAGGTGATAAGCTTGCGGCAGGCGAGGATTTTGCCAAACTGGCTAAAGATTATTCTGATGACTTGGGGAGCAAAGAGCAGGGTGGAGATCTCGGCTTTAGTAAAGGTGATGCTTTCCCAGCGGAATTTGAAACAGCATTGGCAGCATTAAAGATAGGTCAGGTTTCGGCACCAGTTAAAACTGACGCAGGTACTCATTTCATCAAACTGTTAGCTGAAAAAGGTGCAGAACCGCCATCATTTGATGAGCAAAAGGCGAGCGTAGAAGAGCAGTTAAAGCGTGCTGAAGCTGAGACTTTATTTGTTGCACAATTAGAGAAGTTACGTGATTTGGCCTATAACGCCGAAAGCCTTGCCGATGTTGCTCAGGAGTTGGGTGTTAAGGTGCAAAACTCAGGTTTGTTTGAGCGCAATAAAGGTAAAGATTTACTGGCAAATGCCAAAGTTTCTACAGCTGCATTTTCTGATGAGGTTTTGCAAGAAGGTAATAGCAGCGAGGTTATTGAAATTGATTCAAGTAATGTTGTTGTGTTGAAGAAAACAGATTATAAGCCGAAGCAGGTTAAACCGATTGCTGATGTTCGCGAGCAGATCACCAATACTCTTAAAGATCAGAAAGCACACTCATTGTTAAATGACCAGGCAACAAAATTGATAGCTGATTTGAAAGCAAATGGTAAATTTGAGGAGCTTAGCAAGGCCAATGGTGTAGAGCTAAAGCAAGTTAAGGCCATAACAAGAAGTAATGCTGAGGTTGATGCTGATGTGCTGCGTTATGCATTTTCAATGAGCAAGCCGCAAACTGGATCAAAAAGCTATGGTAGTGTGCCGACAAATTCTGGCGATTTAGCTGTTGTGGTACTTGAAGCTGTAACGGCAGGTAGTTTTGATAAAGTTACAGCGGAACAAAAGACCGCAATCGTTGCGCAGTTGGGAAATATATATGGCCGTAATGACTTTGCCAGCTATCAAAAATTCCTGAAAGATTCCGCTGAAATAAAATAATTTGGAAGATTTTCAGGCAAAAAAACCAGGCTCAAGCCTGGTTTTTTTTAGGTTAAATAATTGATTTTTATTTATCTATATTGCCAGCATGTAGGCCACATTCTTTTTTGGTTGCTTCTTCCCACCACCATCGACCTTCGCGTTCATGTTGTCCAGGGCCTATAGGGCGAGTACAAGGTTCGCATCCAATCGATACAAAGCCTTTCTCATGTAGTTCGTTATAAGGCACCTCGCATAATCGGATGTAATCCCAAACTTCTTTTGAGGACCAGTTTGCGAGGGGATTGAATTTGGTTAGTGTTGCTCCGGGTCGTGCAAATAATTTGTCATCTTGTATGACCGGAACTCCTGCTCGGGTGGGGCTTTGATCTTTACGTTGACCGGTAATCCATGCATCTACTGTTAGTAGTTTTCTGCGTAAAGGTTCAATTTTACGAATACCACAACACTCTTTATGGTCATCCTCATAAAAACTGAATAATCCTTTTTCTTCTACCAGCTTGCGTACAGCATCCCCATCCGGGGAAATTACATCAATTTTAATTCCATAATGTTTGCGCACTTTTTCAATAAAACGGTAAGTTTCAGGGTGCAATCGGCCGGTGTCCAAACAAAAAACAGGCACGTCCGGGCGGTAGTTATGAGCCATTTCAATCAGTGCTACATCTTCGGCACCACTAAAAGAAATGGCGATATTTTCAAATTGCTTCAGTGCATATTTGATAATTTTTTGCGGGCTTTCTTGCTGTAGTTTGTTTTCAAGGTCGACGACATTGATTAAATTTTCAGTCATAACAGCTACTCACGGTAATTTTTATTTGCTCGTTGGTAACGGGCTTTCCTCATAGGTGCCCAAGGATAGCAGAGCAGGGAAGTTTTCCCCAAGAACGTATCTATTGAATCGCGAAAGTCGTGGAGCGGGATGGCGGGTAATTGGTTTGCTTTGCAAAGGTAAAAAGGGTAGATTGCCGCCCTATTTATGTTGAGATAGCCTTATTTTTAACCGCTTTGGAGGTTGATGTGGAAATTGCATGCCTGGACTTGGAAGGTGTATTAGTTCCGGAAATTTGGATTGAATTCGCAAAAGTGACTGGTATTGAGGAGCTGAAGGCTACTACTCGTGATATTCCTGATTATGATGTGCTGATGAAACAGCGTATTCGTATATTGGAAGAGCATAAGTTGGGTCTTAAAGAAATTCAGGATGTAATCGCAACACTTAAACCGTTGGATGGGGCTATAGAGTTTGTGAACTGGTTGCGTGAACGTTTTCAGGTGATCATTCTCTCGGACACTTTTTATGAGTTTTCCCAGCCTTTGATGCGCCAGTTAGGGTTTCCGACGCTGTTATGTCATCGTTTAAATGTGGATGATCGCGGCATGGTCGTTGGTTACACCTTGCGCCAGAGGGATCCAAAGCGCCAATCAGTATTGGCTCTCAAGACGCTCTACTATCGCGTAATTGCAGCTGGTGATTCTTATAATGACACCACAATGCTAGGTGAGGCAGATCAAGGTATTTTGTTCCATGCGCCTCAAAATGTAATTGAACAGTTCCCTCAGTTCCCCGCTGTGCATACCTTCGAAGACTTGAAAAAAGAGTTTTTAAAAGCAAGTAATCGCGAATTAAGTTTATAAGTTTCCGTATCGCGGTCCCTGACTTTTTAACAGGGTTGGGGCTCCGCTTGGTATTTAATACTGCCAAGCCCTTTGTCTATTACAAACCAGTCTTTGAGTGAAAAATTTAATTATTAACGGGATGGTTTACCGGGCGTTATCGATAGCATAGCTATCGCAACTTTTGATGTGGGAGTGGAGCAACTGGTTTCGCGCGCACTATCTGCAATAGATTGTTTTTTATAATAAAAATAAAATTTTTATTTATCGGCTTTCTTCCATCATTAGTTTTGTTAAGAAGTATTTAACAAGATTTCAGGCCCAACTCAATAAATTCGGTTATAGGAATTGCAATTGTCGATGGGGCATCTTCCATATTTACGAAAATTGACAATTGATCATTTTTTGGTAGAATTTGGCGACTCGTGCTGAGATTCATGTCCCATCAATAATGTGACCTGGTTGGCAAGCATTAATTAAATAAAGTTCGCATTAATTGGTGGCCACAAGAAACTAGCTTCTACGCTCTACTGATTTGAGATCAATGTGCGAACAACTCGTACGCTTGCTCTCTTTAGGAGTGACGTATTAACGGATTTTCTGTTCCATCTTGACAATGCCCAAGCAGAAGATGGGATAAGGATGTATAGCTTAAATATTACTGTACGAAATGCTGTTGGGTTTATTCTTAAACTGCAATTGCTTTTTTTATCATTAGTAATGCACCAAGCTGTAGCAGGGATTGATATCCGTGTTGCATCTCCTCTTTTGTCTTCCTCTACCAGCGTTTCCTATACGTTATCGATTGGCGACTGCTCGACAGTTGCAACGATTAAAGCCGGCTCCTCATCCAATCTTGAATTATTTTCTGTCGCTGATGTTCGGCGCGATCCCTTGTTTCCCAATCTTTGCCTGGTTGATTTCACTACTGAAGGAGCCGGTTATCTTTCTCCTTCTGCGCGTGTTCAACGCATAAACGGTGATGTTGAAGAGCATACCGAGTCTTTTGTATATGACGACAAATCTCCGACAGTTCAATTTAAATCGGTTGGAATTAATCTGTTGGGTGGCCAGCAGTTCCTGAATGTCATCGTAGACGCAAATGATGATACAGATATTCAATATATCGGTTTGAATGTCAGTGGTTTACGCGCATCCGATATTCGCGCAGCGGGTGGTGTGATAACAGAAGCGAGAAAAAAATCTTTTGCCCGGACTGAACATATCCAGCGTGTTTATCCACACAACGATGGTCAAAATGAATATACATTATCGCTGCCGATTGATAGCGTTTTATCACAGGAAGCGATTGCGCAGGATGTTGTCGTACTTGTTGATGCTTTTGCGGTGGATGCTTCCGGTAACCAGGCATCGTTTTCAAAAATTGCTTTCACCGGCGACAGTATTCAGGAGCAGCCTAAAGCGCTGATCATTTCCAGTAATAAAATAGTTATTAATAATATCCTGCAAACACCGGCAATCTCTGTTGCCGTAGATTTCCAGTTCCGTGGAATTGTAAATTTATCCGGTTCGGGAAACGGTGTTCAATACGTTTCATCTCATCCTGACTTTGTCGGAGTGACGAGCGGTGGGGTTATTTATCCCATTAAAGAAACCAATGGAATTTCACCGTATATAACGGTGAGTTATCCCGGATTAACGGCGATAAATGTTCCAGTAGAAATTGACTTTAGTAAAACCTTAACGTCAATACAGCTTAAAGGATATGAAGCAGGCCAGGCATTTGAACTCAGTAGTTTAAACACCTTTTATTCCCTGCCTGAATTGGAGGGTGTATTTGATGATGGTACGCGCGCGCAAATTTCCAGTAGCTGGTCTCCTGTCATTAACATTCGCGATATTTTTAAATCTATCGTTACGCAAAATAGATTGGGGCAGATTAAATCCAGCGCAGTTGTACCTCCGCAAAGTCCGGTTTATGTCGACATTTCACTGAAGGAATTGCCGGGCCTGAGTTCGCAAATCGCTATCGTTGCAAAAGATGCGCTTCCGCAAATAAATCTTAAATTACCTGGTAGCATTCAGCCCACCCAGGAATTACTTGTTAGTGCGGCAGTTAGTGATGACGTTGGAATTGCAGAGGTCCAGTTTTTACTGGACGATGTCGTTATTGGAACACGGAAAACATCTCCGTATGAATTGGTAATGCCAATTTCTGAGGAGCTTCAAGGGAAGGCACTCAGGTTCAATGCAGTTGCTGTTGACAGTACAGGCCAGAAACAAACAACACCAGATTCAATTGTGCAAGTAGTTGCACGCCCCAAACCGGAAGTGCCCACCTTCAAGTTTGAATTACCTGCGGATGGGCAGCGCGGTGTAGAGAATTCTCCGGTTGCGATACAAATTTCAAGCTCTTTAGGAATTTTGCCGGATGTGGAGCCGCGCACGGGAATTTCGCGAGTCGAATTTTTCTTTGATGGTACAAAAATTGGCGATGCCAACTTTCCATTAATGGAAACTCGAAAAGTACAAACTGCCGATGGTCCGGCTGATGAGTTGGTAGAGTTATGGTTGTTGCGGGCAAATCTACCCGAGGTATCAACTAATGAAACCAGTTTGTCGGTGTCCGCGCGCATTTATGCATTGAATGGTGCACAAGCTGATGCACCGGCTAAATTGATTCGTGTTATCAAAAATACTGCACCCAAAGCGCGTTTTCTCCAGCCTGTAGCAGGTACTGCATTAACGGTTTCCCAGAAGCTCCCAATAATTGTGGAAGGCACAGATGATACCTTGCCATTGGGGACCGTTATTGAACTCTATGAAGGCAGCAAGCTAATTGAAAGCCATCAAATAAAAGGGGATGCAGACACCCTGAATTCCCTGGCTCCGAAATCGGAAAGCGTCACATTTAATTACACTGCCACTGCCGATCAATTAGGCGATACCTTGCGTTTCAAGGCAAAAATTATCGATTACCACCAACAAGCAGCTTACTCTGAAGAATTGAAAGTACTTGTTAAAGGTGATGAGGCGCCGACCGTTGCGCTTTCAAATCCCACTGAAGGTGCATCGTTTGTATCTGGCCTGACTTTACCGATTAGAGCGAATGCCGTTGATGATTTAGCGGTAGAAAAAGTTGATTTTTATATTAACGCGAAATTGGTAGGTTCGGATAAAACCGCTCCCTATTCCTACGAATATGAAACACCAAAAAATATCGAAAAAGAACAGGTACTCACTTTATATGCTGTTGCCACAGACAGTTCCGGGAAAACAGCTGAAAGTAATCATGTGAAAGTAACGCTTGGCCATGATGAAGAGCCGCCGGTAATTAATCTGGCGTCGCCGTCGATAAGTGGTAGTAGTGCGGGTAAAGATATTGCAGATGTTATTGAGGAAAGCGAATTTGTAGTCAAGGTTGCCGGCTACGACAATGTAGGTGTTACACGCCTTGAATTGACCGGAATTCGTAAGCTAAATAATCAATATATTCTGACTGGCAATGAAAATGATGTGCTGACGGGCGATGATTTTCCATTGCAACAAATTCCCGGAACCTTGCGTGCATATTCTGCGTTGCGTCTTATTACTGCACCGAAATTTTCAGGCTCAGCAAATGTTGCCTATGATCCCTACGATTTAACAATTACCGCGTATGATGAAGTTGGAAATAAATCTACTGTTGCGGCGGTCATTGCTATTCGTAACGACAAGCCGCCGGTTGTAACAGACGCAACATTTAATCGTGTAAGTTATTTTCCGCTAGATGTAGTTCAAACCAATATTGTTGCTACCGATGATAGGGCTGTGACGAGCCTGGAGTTACGTTATCGCCTTGGCACTACAGTTTTGAAAACAGTGAAGTTTGACAACACGAATGGTTTGGCGCCGATGGCGATTGCCCAAAAATCCCATGATCTGGATTTGTCTGCCTTTGATTTGCCTAACCAGAAACAAGAATTACATTTGGACGTAATCGCCTATGATAAATTGGGCCAGTCCTCTGAAGTTTTTGTTTCTCAACCTGTCAATATTCTTCGCGACCAGACTGCTCCGGTAGCTTCTATAAGTTCACCCATTCAAGGTGCTCGCCTATATAACGGAGAGAGAATCAATATTGCCTGGCGCGCTGTGGATGACAATCGTCTCGCTTCTGTTGAAATTAAAGCTAACAATAGCCGACTGGATTTTAAATCTGATTACACCACAAAAAATGCTAGCGGCACCATCAGTTACGCCGTGCCAGCGAGCGGAGAAAAACTGACGCTATCTATTATCGCGAAGGATTATTTTGGAAACACAGCAACAACCAGTTTTGATTACGATATTGGTGCAGATCAAAAACCGGTTGTATCTATTCGTCATCCTGCGGATGGTTCGCGATTTGTCGAAGGTGAAAAATTTACTATAAATGCACTGGTTTCTGATGATCGAACTGTCACGCGCGTTGAATTTTTAGCTAAGGTTAACGGTGTTGTATCTGGCATTAATACATTTGAAGCAGATGAGGTAGCCAAAACCCTCGCTGCAAATAAATATTTCAGTTATTCAGTTAACACCCCAACCAAACCTGTAAATGGCGACATTGAGATCGTTGTACGTGCAACTGATAATATTGGCCAATCAACTGAACAAACAATCAAGCTCGATGTTGCTGACGATACTGAATCTCCCGTTATCGGTATGGCATCACCCGCTAAAAATCTTGAGCTTTATCCGGGTGAAAGTTTTGAAGTATCGGGTACTGCCACAGATGATTATTATATCGGGGATATTTCCGCCTATTTTGTTACCGAGCAGGGCACTGAAATCAAAGTGCCCTGGGAAACGTTTACTCCCACTGAGCGCGTCGAGCAAATCCGCGTTGCCAATCCTGCATCATTGGGGTCTTTTATTGCGGCAGAAAAACGCTACGTTGACTATAAAGCCAGGGTACGCATTCCGGCTGATTTTGTTTCCCACGCTGGAAAAACCCTTAAATTCAAAGTCAGGGCCAGTGATAATGGCGTAAACCATAGCGATTCACAGTCAATCAATGTTCTAATAAAAGTTGATACCGAAGAACCGGTAATCCAGATTAAAACTCCTTCAGCACTTTATGAACGCCAGCCTGTAAAACTCGATATCGCGATCGTTGATAACGTCAGGGTAAAATCATATCGCGTCAGCGTGATTGATCATGAAAACCGGGTCATTCTTTCCAATGTGAATGTGAATCAGGCATCTGTTTCAATCCAGGATGAGAACGCGATAAATTTATCGCGTTATGTTGATATTCCTGAAAAAGGCGTTGAGTTCACGTTACTTGTTGAAGCAACCGATAGTAATAATAATCAGGCAAACAAATCGCAGAAAATGGTGGTTAGCCGCGATGCTGCACCACACATTAAATTAATATCCCGTACCCCGTCGAGCTCACCATTACAGGGTGGTTTTGCGTTTGATCGCCTGGAAGTGAGCGACGATTTTAATGCGGGAAATGGCTCAGGTATTGCCACCTTATACACATCATTGAGTGGTTTGTCCGGGCAGAATCCGGCGCGTGCAATTCGTGGCGGAAAAATTGACGGCGATGAGCTTAACCATGTTGAGCTGAATTATCCTGAAGCAGGTACATTGACGGGTTCAGTACTGCTTAACGATAAAGCATTCCTGAATTTTTCCGGTGGGAAGTTACACCTGACTTACACGCATGAAAGATCAATCGACTCGCTCAAATTTAATTTTGCCAACGTTGCTACCAATTACACGTTGACGCACCGCTCCGGAAATCAATGTGGGGATTCTTATCAAACAACTACCGTAACGGCTGCAGATCTGGCTTCAAAAAATGGTGTTCTGACGTTAAGGCAATGGTTACCCGCGGGAGTTACCCAAGTTGTTGTCCGGCCGGAATTTATTGGTAACGCTAATGCGCTACCCACTTTTATCAAAGAGTTGAGCATTGGGTTGGCCAGCTTGCCGGGTCAATTGAAATACGATGAGGCCGATAAGGTTCGGTCTGTCGCGCGGGCGGACCGTATGACAATCCAGTTGGCCGACCAGCTTCGCACCGAGAACGGTACTTCATTTATCCAACCGGGTAATTTTTCCGTAATTACTCAGCAGCCGGAGCAATACTCCGAGTTTTTTGCAGTTCCGGCTTCTGCCGTGGGACAAGTGTTTCAGTTGTTTGGTATAGCCACGGATCGTTTATCCAAAGATCGTGGTTTGCTGCCATTGGTACCTGTTTATCAGGGTACTATTGCTGCCGATGATGCGGCTCCCGTTGTTAGTATTTCGCAACCTGCATCAGGCACCCAAACTACACGCCTTAGTCGTCTGCCGTTGGCGATTTCTGTTTCTGATAACAGTAATATTTTAGAAAGCCTGCAATTATTTGATGATCAGGGTATGGTCAGTGAGCAGGGTGGTGTTTTTGCTAAATCAAGTTACGACTTTATTTATGATGTGCCTGACCTTTATCGTGCGGGCGAATTGAATTTATCCGTTATCGCAAAAGATCGTGGCGGGCGCTCCACCTCACATAAAATTGCATTGCCGATTGTTAAAAACGAGCCTCCACAATTAGCGTTTAAGGAGTTTGCGTCTTACCGGGCGGGAGTGGATGGTCCCTTCAGAAAAATTATCAATACCGCTGATCGCTTGAACTATGGCGAATTCTGGCTGCGCACAGGTGAGGACTTCCGTTTTACCTCATCGCTGTCTGATGATGCAGGATTAAAAAAATATACCATCAGCAAAATAAATCGTAACGGCTCGAAATCCGAACCGTTATATGAAAAAAATTATTCAGTTGCATGTCCGGCTCCCAATATCAAACAAGTTACTGCTGAAGTCGCTATTTTGAACTTCAATGAATCTGAGCCTACTGAGTATGAGATTTTAATTGAAGATAATGTTGGCCAGGTTGCACGGCGCTCGATCCTGATTCATCCGTTAGCGAATGTTGCACCGGAAATTCGCATTACCAGTCCTGCCGAGGGGCATCAGATTGTTGCCGGAACTTTCCGTATCCAGGTGGGTATTGTCGCAGCAGATGATCGTGAACTTAGCGATACAGATCTGACGTTATTCGCCAATGGTGTACAACTTTATCCCGTGCAACAACTTGCCGTTGCGCCGGGTGGGGATGGGGTGATTGAGGAAAAATTCGGTAAGATTTTTAATGCATTTAAAGAAAAATATTCACTGGATATTGCAAAAGAATTTGGCCTGCGGACCAGCCCTTACGCAAAACAAAAAACCTTTATTTATGCAATGCCATCCGGATTGGTGCGCGCAAATGAAAAGATTGTTTTAACCGCGCAAGTACAAGATGTTGATAAAGCCATCGGGCGCGATGAGGTAGAATTTATCGCGGTTGGCGATTTGATTAACCCTGAAGTTGCCGTTGTAAGTCCGGCAATTGGTTATGGCCCACCGGAGTTTTCCGATTTCCAATTTTCAGTGCGCGGCTATGACAACGTCAAAGTTGCCCGCCTGGAAATTTCCTCAACTTATGGCGTTAAGAAAGCGGATGGCACTTATCAATTGTTGCCATACAGCGGCGTGCTGAAAACAATTACCGGTGTTCCGGATAATGATGCTGATCCGGTAACGACCAATAATATTGATACGCCGTTATATTTGCAGGAGATACACGTTGATCGCCTGGCACAAATTGCCAGCCGTTTTGGTGGTGTTGCGGTTACCGAAAATACCCGTTTTGATATCTGGCTGAAGGTTGTTGCTTTCGATGCGTCTGGTAACCAGCGCGTGAAAGAGGTGAGTTATCCGATACATATTGATCAACGACCTGTTGTGGATATCGTGCAACCACTCAATGGCAGTAAGCAGGTTGAGAGCACATCGCTGTACGTTAATGTCAATGCTTATGATGATGTCGGTATCCAGCAATTGGAATTGATTGCGTATCGTGGTGCACCTGGCAGTGACCAGCAATTTTTCCGCAAGAGCGTGACCCAACCTCCATTTAGTTTTAGCGTACCTTTGCCCGCGTTTGACGCTAATAATTCAGCCAACAATATTATTCGTATTGCCGTACAAGCAACGGATACCTACGGCAAAGTATTTAATGATCTGGATAATCATCGCGTCACTGAAGAAATCAGTATCGAAATTATTGGTGATGTACCGCCAACGGTTGCGATTGCCAAACCCCTGAATGATGATCGAGTTCTGGAAGGCCAATATGTCGTCGTGCAGGTCAATGCAATCGATGATGTTGGTGTTGATAAAGTTGTATTGAACGTTGCGAATTTGTTGAAGGGTGATCGCACTATTACTGATAGTACTTATCCCTACGAATTCCTGGTGGAAGTCCCTTACGGGCAGGCCGGTCGTGATCTTGTATTGAGCGCTGCGGTAACTGAAAAGCGTTTGACTGGTAATGCGCGCACTATAGAGACACTCACGCCGGTCACTGTACGTGTTGCTAAAGATACTGTTGCACCGACGGTCATCATCAATCAGCCGTTGGCGACAGGTACGACAGTTACCGAAAAACGTAATTTGCCATATGAATTGACCGTTACCGATAACGTGCGCGTTGCTTCAGTGCGGACCCAATTATTTGTTGATAAAAATGGTGATGGTGAATTCGGTAATCAGGAAGAAGTTGCCCAATCGCTCTCATTAGCGCCGCCATATACGGGTACGTTGCCCGTTGGAACTATTGCCAGCTATTTGCCCGACGTACCCGCCCCTCAATTACCACAGAGTTTGCAAATACAATTCAGTGTGACTGCATGGGATGGAGCAGGTAATCCCAGCCCGGTGCAAAATCGTTTTGTTACGCTGACGGCCAATACACCTCCCTCTGTTGCCAGCATCGGTGTGCTTGATGCTCGTGGCGAACAGATGAAAGAACCCATTACTGAAATTACTGCTGGTCGCGGCATCGTTATCAATGTGGTAGCGAATGATCCGGAAAGTGGCGGTGGTGTTGCAAGTGTTGCCCTGTGGAATGCATCAGGAAAAAATACAACTTCCTTGCAGTATGCAGAGCACTCCACCGATTCAGCGTCGCCATTCCAATTCCATATTCAAGTGCCTAAAGACCGTGTTGGCGAGTACATCAGTTTCCGTGCGACGGCGACTGATGTGGATGGCAATAAATCGAAGGTTGAGCAATCCCAAACCCGCACGCTGAAAATAGTTGCCGATAGGCCACCAACAGTGACCATTACCAGACCGGCAAATGATCAATCGGTCATTATTGATGGGCAGGATCTGGAAGTGGTTGTTGAAGCAATTGATGACCTCGGTGCGGAGGGAATTGATCGAGTCGAATTTTTGGTCAATGACAAACTCGTTTATACCGCCTACGCCAGCGAAACAGAAAGCCATGGCACTACAGCGCAAGAGCATATTTATCGCGCTGTAATTGAGCCGCCCAAAGGTGTTGATGGTTTTGCAATCCAGGCAATTGCTCACGATGTGATGGGACACTCTGCGGTATCGCAAGTTGTACATGTGGGGCGTATCGATGACACGGTTGCACCGAAGGTCAGCATTCTCTCTCCGGTGGATAATGATATTTTAACCACGGCCGACGTGGTTGTTGGTGCTGTATCGGTCACTGACATTGGTGCCGAAGATGATCGCGATGTATTCATGACCTGGACGCGTGAAGTAAAAAATGCGGCGGGTGATTGGATCGTTGAAGACCAGTCAACTGATATTTTGAAACAAACATTGGTTCGCAATGAAAATCCGGCAGTGCGCCCGAATGTTCCTTTGAGTGACCCCGATAATCATTACTATGTTTATTGGGTGGAGTTTACCGACGGTAAAGTTTTCCGCCGTACTGGTCGCGATAATGAGCGTGTAAAAGTTGAGGTGAGTGTTGAAACACCTAACCATACTGTTAAGCGAGAAACCTTTCATGAAATAGGTTTGCCAATCAGTGAGCGTCGTTTTTTACAGCCAACACCAAGTGAATCGTCAAAAGCAGTTGGTCGCACGGTTTATTACAGTGCGATTTCCCAATTCAAAAGTGCTGTGCGTACCGGGGCGATGGTTGGAGCCTGGTCAACGATAGATCCCTCCAGGGTCGAGCAAGGTTTGGGACTTGATTACCCGGTCCAGGCACCGCTCAGTGCATGTCCGGTTTGTACGGGGATATTCCTCGCAGATTACAATTCCGAATTTACGCCAACAGGTGACGTGTTTGTTTATTCAGAATTGTTAAATGGTGCCAGCCAGATTTTTGCAGGCAGCATTTCCGAATTGCATGCGGATGCGAATTTTGTTCTCGCCAGCAAACAAGGTGTTCCCGAGTACACCCGTTCCGAACATTTACCCGCTAGCTTTGTTCCGGCTTTGCAAAATGTTGCGACTACCGGCAAAACATTCCCTGAGAATAAAGATGGCGAGTTGTTGATTTTCAATGTTGAAAATGAAGAGCAAACATTCGGCATCCCATATTCGCTTAAAGGGCGAGTAGACCTTCCTTATATTCACGCCTACGGCATGGACCGTAAGGATAGCCTGGCGTTTGTCGCCAACGGTAATGGCGGTGTTCAGGTCATTGATATCGAGAGCCTGAGCGCGCCGCACCATATTGGCTACATCAAACCTAATGGTTATGCACGCGACGTAAAAATCCATAACAACTTTGCATTTATCGCGGCGTCGGAAGAGGGCATTGTTGTTGCGGATATTCTTGATCCATCCATGCCGATTGTTGCGCAAATCGATACGCTGGGTATTGCGAACCGCATCCAGATTGTTGGAAATAAATTGTATGTGACCGATATGTCGGGCGAAGGACAGGTCTCGCAAATAAACGAGATCAATATTAGCGATCCACATCGCCCGACATTAGCGCGCATTATTGAGTTAAAACCGGCGCGTAAGGATTTGGTGTCAAAAGGGGTGTTCGATGTTCGCGTTGTCGGTAACCTTGCGTACGCAATTGTTCTGTACGCTGACCAGGAAGATAAGCCGGCGCAGACGATTGTTGAAATTATCGATTTGGAAAAAGTTGATACGCCCACAGTGGATGCAACAATTCCGGTGATGATAAACCGCAATGCCAGCATCGATAATTTTGTCGCGCGCGATTTAACATTGGCGCGCGGTGCAATCCAGGTTGCTGCTGGTAAACAAGGCATTAATCGTATTGAGTTACCGCAGCTAACTGTGGCCGCCCATTCTCCGGTTGCGGCGGAGCAAGACGTTTCAACCGATCTTGCGAATATCACTATTGAATTGTCAGCGGCGCTGCCCGAGAACATAAATCTCGCGCAATACCTGCGTGTTTATCGCGGTAATGTTTTGGCGAACAGCGATGGTAGTTATTCGTTAGGTGAAGATGTCAGTGCAAACTTTGCGGTTGCCTTTGCCCAACGCAATGAGAAAGAAGCGCGTCGCTTTATCCAATTGACCCCGCAAGCAGATCTTTTGCCGGGTACTGAGTATGTCGTTATTGTTAAGGCCGGGTTGACTTCGTTATCGGACGTAGAACTTGCGCGCGATTACCGTTTCTCTTTCTACACTTCTGCGGCGGGCTCCGCTGCACACCCTGATGTTAAATCCATTTTCCCGAATCTTGGTACGATTGATGGTGGCGTTAGTGTCGTTATTCGCGGAGTGAATTTTGGTTCTACACCGCGAGTCAGCATTGGTGGGCAAAGTGTTGTCGTTGAAGAAGTTCTACCCGTTGATGCGACGGGACTCGACGGCATTCGAATCACTACCATGCCGCATTATGCTGGCCCGGCTGCAGTTGTTGTAACGAATGATGCGAATTTGAAAGATACCGTGATTGGCGGTTTTACTTACGTTGACTTGTTGCAAATTTCCTATGTCACGCCACCGGTTGTCCGTATTAATCAAACCGGAGTTAATGATCTGGTTGATATCATCGGTTACGGTTTCCACGATGGATTGACCTTGAAGGCGTATCCGAGTGGTAATCCTGCCAGAGCGATAACCCAGGAAGTCGACAATAGCGCATTGCGTATGTACAGCGCGCAAAAAATGTCATGGCGTGTTGCTACGCGCGATGCCAACTATCGCGGCTTTATTGATATTGAATTAAGCGATACCAGCGGTCGCCGGTTTGTATTACCGAATGCGCTCTTTATGGGGAAACTCGGCGTTTCGCGCACCCTGGAAAGCCGCAGTCCATTCTCCTTTGATTTCCTGAAGAAAGAACGTGAACGAGCCGAGCAAGGTTTGCCAACCAGTGCGCCTGATGTATTAAAACTGCCGCCAGGAAAAATTGTCGGGTTTGAATCAGATACTACGCTGAATTACCTCTATGTATTGGGCGCCCCGGTGCCAGTTGAAAACGGTCCTCGCCCGGCTGGCACTACGGATAAGGATGAGCTGGATCATTATTTTTCCACTGGTTGGATCAGCCTTGTTCATTATGAGCGGGATCAATTGGATGAAGCGGCTCCAATGCATGGTTTGGGCTACTACGATTTACCTCCGGACTTGACGCCATCTGCCTTAGCCCTTGGTAAAACACAGTTGTACGTTTCTGCCGAGGGTTATCAGTTCCCGTTCATTAACACCGATTATGAGGGCCAGACATGGATGTTGGTTTTTGATCGGGAAGTGCGCTCATTCAATGATCCGCGTCCGGATGATTCCTCACGTGACCGCAAATCTGTATACCGTGTGCCTTTGCCGCTGGAAAAATCGCCCAAAGCATTGCAGGTGAAAGACGGGCTATTGATTGCCAATGGCGGCAAAGAAGGTGTGGTTGTCCTGAGTATTGCCGATCCGCGTAAGCCGACAGTCCTGAAAGTGATTACCGATGGAATGGTTAATGGCGCGCTCCAGAAACTGGATGTATATGATCTGGCCGTTATCGGTAACCGACTGTACGTCACCACGGTACGGGATAACTTCGTCTTCGATTTGAGCAAGCCCAGCGTGCCTCAGCTCGGCGTGCAGTCAGTCAACAATCAACTTATCCCCGGCTCTTTAGGCGTGACTTACGGTTTGCAAACGCCGGTCGCTGCACCTTCTACGCTCGCATTTGCGATGGAAGGGCTTGAATTGCTGGATGTATCCAATCCTGATAATGCGCGTTTTGCTGGCATGTACGTCGATAACGGCTTCCCGCTGAAAGGTAAATTATTCGGCGTTGAGTCCACCGGCGGAACGCTGGTCGGGCAAATTCGCGAGCAAGGGTGCGGCGACAGGCAATCCAATTATTTCCTCACGCTGCTTGATACCAGCAGGCAAGATCTGGTTGACGTTCTCGATGCGGTGCGTATTTCCGAGTGCAAGGAATTTGAAGAACCTCGCGGATACATAAACGTTACCAATAACCCGATGTTTGTACCGACTCATTATATGGATAACGGGATTGTGGCAGTGGCGCTTCCGGCCCGCGATCACAGCTCGTTAAAACTGATTGATACCGTGACACCGGATTTTGTTAGCAGTACTCCGGAAAATGGTGCGGTCGGTGTTGCTCGCGATATCGCAATTCGTATCAAATTAACCCACGCAATTGATATTCCGTTAGCGCAAACCGAACACGGTTATTTATCGCGTTATTTGTCATTGCTGCGGGATAACGGCGTAGCGCAAGCTGACACCGTTGAATTTACCGCGGAACTGGATGCTGATGATGCACGCACGATAGTGATTACGCCCACTGCGCAATTACAACCAGAAGCCAGGTACCGCATTGAAATTAAACCCGAAGCCGGCAGCCGTCGCAGCGTCGGTTTGTTTAATCACACTATTTCATTTACGACAGCCGATGGCGTTGCTGATGCGTTGGATATTGTGGGTATTACACCGGCTTTCCTACCTGTGGATGGTGGGGAACTTCGTGTAACCCTGGCCAATAGCACGTCTCCTGCGTTCGCGATTGCCGGTGTCAATGCCGGTGTTAAGAGTAGCGAACCGGGCAACAACCAGATTACCTATGTGTTAGCGGCACCTGCACATTATCCCGGTGGCGCAGCGATTGAAATCATCGAACCGGATGGTCGCCGGATTTCACGCCTGGGTGCAGTCCAATATGTCGAACCATTATTGTTATTCAGTGCCAGCCCGGCAGTGGGGAGCGTGAATGGCGGAACCACCGTGAGTGTTAGCGGTAAAGGTTTCGTTGTTGGTGCGCAACGCACGCGCGTATTTGTTAACGGCAGCGCGGTGGCGCCGGAAAATATAACGGTTATCAGCCCGGAAAAACTGGAGTTCGTCACTCCACCGGGGCAATTAGGTATGGCTGATATCCAGGTGGAACTGGATAACGGACAGCGCGAAACACTGGCACAGGCTTTTGAATACCTGCAACCGGTAAAAGCCAGTATTGAGGATCAAGCGGATAAATTCTTTGATATCGAAATTGATCCAACTGGCCAATTCCTGATAGCTGCTGCTGGCAGCTCCGGTGTGAAGATTTACGATATCGATTCATCTACCCTGATTGGCAACACCGACTGTGTTTCAAACCCCGATGATTTGTTAGCAAAAGTAGATTGCAATAAAGATGGCACTGATGATCGCATCCTGGTGCAAATTCCGTTGCCCTCGGGCTACAGTGCCCTGGGTCTGGATGCATTTTTTGAGCGCGAACAGGATCGCTTGTTTATTACCGCCGCACGCGTATCTGGTGGTAAAGCAAGCGATGCACGGTTGTTTATTATTGCGATTGATCGCGAAGATATTTCCAAATCAACGTTGGTGAAAAATCTTCCCCTCGATGCAAGTTATGCAAAAGGCATTGAGGTTGATAACAATCAAGCCGTTGTTGCCATGGCTGAAAAAGGCCTGGGAATTATTGATACATTCCTGCATACCAAAGCCTATTTGACTGACTCAATTGCATTACCTAAAAACAAAAAAGCGCTTGATGTAAAACGTGTTCCGCAACCAGTCGGGCGCAATACCTTATATGCGTTGGTTGGCGGCGAGTACGATTTTGCCAGCTTGCAATTGCAGGACAAAGAAGTACAAGGCGAGGGCGGTTTCCAACTGGTTGAACGAAATCCGCAACAAGGCCTTACTTTGCGCGGTGCATTGGATATTCCCGCTTCACACCTGTCAATTAACGGCAATATTGCCTATTTGGCGGCAGGCGATTCGGGTTTGGTGATTGTTGATATCGCCGATCTGGATAATCCACGCATTGTTTCCCGCGTTAATAATATTGGCTACGTTTACGATCTCGCATTGAATGGCAACATGGCCTACGTTGCATTGGGCGCGCGTGGGATTATGACTATTGATGTAACCAATCCGCTGAAACCGGTTCGCATCGGCGGTTTTGAAAGTTATTCGAAAAGCGTTGTGCGTGTGATTGAAGCTACCGGTTATTCCGCGATTGGTGCCGGTGTGAGCCACAACGGTAGAGCTGTCATCCAGGAGACACCGGATGTTGTTTTGAAGTTACACGCTGTTGATCCATCCAACCGTATCCTTGATCGCGATGCCAATGGCGTCCCCACAATACGCTTGCGTTTCAATAAAGATATTTCGCACAACAATAACGCCAGTTTCAAAACCACTAACCAGCAATATTTCTATGTTGTTGACGCGACTGGCAAGTTGGTTCCAAGCAAAGTGAGCATTAATAACAATGATGCCGACATTACGCTGATTGAACCAATTTCCCTGAAGGCTGGCGATAAGTTTACGGTTGTGGTTGAGCCAGGTTTGAAATCGGTCAAAGAGCTTGCGCAGCCAAGTGGGCCTGCTCATTTAACACTGTTCAAATTACCCAGCGAGCAACAGGTTGGATTTGTTTATCGTGGCAGCCGCCCTGAAGCTCCGGCAATCGATTCAGTGGTGCCGCGCCGCATTGCCGCTAATACGGCCTATCCGATTACGGTATCCATGATTGGTATTCCAATCGCAAAAGACAAAATCCGGTTATTCCTGGGTAGCCATCAGCTGACGGTTGATTCGGTCGTGCGCAGTGAACAAGACAGCCGAATAGGTATTGTAAAAGCAACTGTGCCCGCCATTGCGGCAGCCGGTATGTATGATCTGACTGCGCAATTGCAACTCGCCGGTGTTGCGGAGTCGGTCACCCTCTATGGCGCCGTGCAAATTGATGCGCCTATCCGCTTTGCATCGATCGAACCTAAATGGGGGCCGCTGGCTGGCGGTACTGTGGTGACGGTGTACGGTGAAGGTTTCGAGCCTGGCAATACCGTCATGGATGGTTTGAGCGTAATCGTTGGCTCAAGCCCGGTAAAAGTGATCGATGTTCTTTCCAGCAACAAACTGACGATGGTTGTTCCGCGCGGAGCACCAGGTATCAAAACCATTTCTGCGAAAGACAGTTATGGTCGGACTACAGACTTTACCGGCTTTGGTTATGGCATCCAGCAATTGGCCAATACCCAGGCTTCGCGTGCATACCCTGTTGATATCACGATTGACCAGGAAACGGGAGTGGCGCTGACGGCAGCAGGTTATTTCCATGAAGGTTTCGATAAAGAACAATTCAATAATAATGCTGCAACAGTAAATGGGGTTTTGACTCCTGAATCCTGGCGTGCGTTGAGCTTTGATGTTCAGGAAGCCCACAATCCTTTATTGGTCGGCGGAGTAGGGTCATTGCCAAGTGGTAACAAGGGCTCCAGCGAAATCCAGCGTTACAACAAGCTGATGATGTTGCTTGCAAAAACAATGGGCCTTAATCCGGTGGAACTGACTGATGCTGAAAAAGCGGAAGTGGAGCGCCTTGATGGAACCTACATCCCGTTATCAGTTGATTCAATTCGTATCAAAGCTACGCGCGAATGGGAAAATGATCTCTGGCGCAAACGCTTATACGCAGCCAACGGCCATGGTGGTGTGGCTCGCTTGAACCTGGATGAACAAAATGGCTTGCAGGTTTTGAGTGAGTCCTTCACTGAACAGGGCATGATTCAGGATCTTGAGAAACACGGCTATGCCTTGTTTGGTAGCACCTTTACCAGCGTTAATGCAGAGCAACCCAAAGACCCATGCTCTTTCAACCCGGGCCCGGGGGATGGAGCCAGTGTGCTGAATGCCAACCTGAGTGATCCACTAGACCCGGTATTTATGGGACAAGTGGATCATCTTGGGGGCGGCTCCTCACTCTACTACGCCAAAGGCTGGATGTACTCCAGCGGTACCTCTCGCGGTAATATCTGGTCGCCATGTCCAATGACACGTGATACCAACGCTATTCGTGTTCCTGATGTTGCGCAGGATCGTATTACCGCTATCAATGTGTTTGATCCCTATCTCACCCAAACCTATGAATTTGGCGGTACCGTCCATGACGTAGTGAACTACGGTAATTACCTGGTTGTTGCGCTTGGCGCGCGCGGGGTAGAGATCTTTGATAAGAGCCGTCCGGAACAAAAGGTACACCTTGCATTGGATGCCAAACTGCAAGCTAATGCTGGTCGCGCTATTCGTCTGCGTTTACTGGGTAACTTGCTGTTTGTTGCCGCTGACTCAGGTGTTGTGGTTGTGGATATTTCCAAACCGCTGGAGCCGGTAGTTATCTCGGCAGGTAACACAGAGAAGATTGAGGCCATCGATTACTTCAAGGATCGCCTCGTGGCGGTTGGCGGTGCTGCCGGTTTACGCACACTGCAATTACCCGGCGCCATCGTTGTTGCGGCCAGCGTTGCCGAGGGTGACGCCCTGGCTGCCAATATCCCTTACACCGTGACCTTCAACGAATCGGTAACCCTGGCTTCACTGCAACAACCTGGCGCGGTAAAAGTCAAACGCCTGGACACCGG
Source organism: Cellvibrio sp. 79 (assembly GCA_003056245.1). Lineage (GTDB taxonomy): Bacteria > Pseudomonadota > Gammaproteobacteria > Pseudomonadales > Cellvibrionaceae > Cellvibrio. The sequence continues at coordinate 1,076,529 of MVDH01000001.1, forward strand.
CGCTGAAGTGGCTGCTACCGTATCGGCGGAAATATTGGCGAACTCCGCCGCAACTGAATTTGAAGTGGATTTTGCCCGTGTTGGCGGCGTGAGCTATGAAGTGGTTGTCGATGGTGCGCGCAACTTGCGCGGTACTGGCCAGTGGAGCCATTTCGTCCATCATTTCACCCAGGCCGATGAGAATGCCCTGCAGCCGGAAATCCATAAGATAGAGAACGGTAACTACCATCGCCGCCATCAACAAGCGATCCGTGTTATTGGCGATGGGTTCCGTAATTCGCCCGATGTTCAGGTTTACATCGACCAATATCCGGTTCCGTCCACCTGGATTAACGCACAGACACTGGAAATTGCCGCCAATGCGCTGGATGTATTGCCGCTGTCTGCCGGCCAGCACCATATCAGAGTGCAAGACCAGCAACTCTCTACCGAGTTTTTGGGTGGTGTAGTCACTGGCGATGACATTAGCGAAGCAATTTTCAGCATTAACCCGCAAACAGCGGATGTCGAGGCGGGCCATCAGGTTAGGATCACGGCTTCCAACGCGGCGATTTTGCCTGGCTCCAAGGTATTTATGCGTGCGCCAGACGGCAAGGTTATCCAAACCCTGAATAACGTCGATGGCATCAATATTGTTGACCTCAAGGACAACGTGGAGTCACTCACGGAATTTACGTTCCGTTTGCCGACTGCAACTGAACCTGCGCTTTATCAGGTCTACCTCCTGATCAATGGCCAGGAGATCCATGTCGGCAGCATTTCCTATACCTTGCCCGCCGGGCGTTCTATTGGCCTGCCAAACTATCCGCCGCATGTTATCGGCGGTGCACAGGTGGTCGGTGATCTTATTTATGTTGGTGTTTCAGCAGGTGCGCAACCTACTGACAAGAACCGTTTCCTCCTTCCTTACGGCTTCGAAATCTTTGATATCAGTATTTGGGAAAACCCGGTTCGCCTGAGTCAGGTGCGTACTAATTCGCCGGTTACCGGGGTAGAGGTGATTGGAAACTCAGCGTTCCTGGCGGCGGGCAGCGATGGTTTACTGGTGGTTGATGTGACTAGCCCCACTGAACCTTTGGTGTTGAACAGCTTCCCGATTCCAGGCCATAAAGCAACCGATGTTGCCTTCAATCCGGCCGGAAATATGTTGGCCCTGGCAGTTGCAGATGATCTGGGTAGCGGATTCATTCGCTTCTTTGATCTGGGTGATGATGAACTCACACCCCCCGTGGGCTTCAACCCTATTGTGTTCACCGGAGCTATTCAAGGGCAACCGGTCGATGTGCAATGGCTGGACGGCAAACTCTATGTATTGCTGAAGCGCGACAACCAATTGCATCTCGCAGTCTTCGGCGCTCTGCCCAATAAAGACAGCTATACAATCCAACCGCTTGAGCGCAGCAAAACCGCTACGCTGAATGCGTCAATGCTGGTGCAAAGCGGGCAGATTACTGTTACGGCGGGAACTGACCGTGTGGTTTACCAACAACAAGCGGACAATAGTTTCCGCGCCAGCTATTGGGACAGTGTTGAACGGAGCGGGGCGGAACTCGTTGCCAATAACGGCGGTGTATTTGTTGCCGGCACCGGTGGTATTACCGACAGCCGCAGCCCGGGACTGGCTGTAACCAGCATCAATCCCGCGAGCGGTAGCCGTTTGGGTAATGGTGATACGGTGCGGGTCCAGTTGAATAATTTGATCAACACTGACCCGCTTCATCTGAGTGCTGCCATCAATGTGGCCGATGGCAACGGGGTGGCGTTAACCGCCGATAAATTTACGCTTAGAGGGGTAAATACACTTGCTGGCGGTACCGTCGAGATTGCTATTACCGGCACCGACATCGCTGAAAACAAAGTGCAGATAACCATTACCCGCAACCTCACTGCTACCAATGGCGCTGACAAAGTAATCACACCGGTACAGGCTCAATTTGAGTTGCGCAACAGCACACGCCCGGTGATTACCGCGATCAAGCGTAATCAAAACGGCGCTGGCGACAGCCACTTCTTCCATGCCGATGGCAGCGAACAAGCAATTATTACCGGCAGCGGTTTTGGCACCGATCCCAATAGTATCCAACTGTTTATCGGCGAAACCCGTTTGCCAACGGCGATGATCAAACAAATCACCGACACGCGCATTGATATCGCGGTTCCCAATCTATTCCTGGGCGGCAGCGCACTGGCATTGCCGGTGCGTATCGTGAAGGCAGACCTTTCTTACATCAAACAAGGTGCGTTGGTGATATTGCCGCGCGTGGTCATTGAAGATGTAAATCCGCTGCGCGGCCCGCCGCAAGGTGGCAATGTTGTTGATCTGTATGGCCGCGGTTTCAGCCCGGCTACCAAAGTGACGATCGGCGATAAAATTGCCGGTGATTTACGCGTTCTCAATGGCAATCATATCCAGGTCAGGGCGCCCGCCAATCCATTCGGGTTTGCGAAAGTCAAAGCAGAAAACCCCCAATTTGCCGGCGAGATTGCTACTTCTGCGGTGGATTATTTCTACGCTGGCAAAGAGACCGGATCAGTTAATCTCGCGTCCGACAAACCCAGCCCGATTGCCGCGGTATTGCTGCAAGACCAGATTCTTTACACCGTCACCGGTGGCGAGTACGAAGTGATCAATCGCGAAGGCCGTGCGGTAAAACGTTTGCGGTCAAATGTTGCGCGCCTGGTGGCTGCCAACGTGGCTGATCCGGTTCGTCCGGTGATTATCACCAAAGAGTTTACGGGGACGCAGTTGCCCTATCATTTCGATGTGAGTGGTGGCTTGGGAACCCAGGGATTTGTTGGCCTGGCCGCAACCGGTAAAAACCTGTTTGCCGCCGGTGCAGACCGTTTGTTCCATTTCGATGTAACGCTCGCTGCCGATCCAGTATTGATCAACCAGCTGACTGTCACAGGACAAATCCGTGACATAGTTGCGCGCGATAACCTGTTATACGTGTCCAGCACGGATGGTGTGAGTATCTATCAATTGACGGCAAACAGGACCTTGCAAAAACTGACCACGATTGATCGTGTCAGGTTACAAGGCGCTCCTTACTCGATTGAAGTTGCCGGTAATAATTTATGGGTTTCACTGACTGATGCACGCCGTGTAGTGGCGGTGGAATTGATGTCCGGTGAATATCAGATAGTGCGTGATTTCATCACACGTGATCAGGGTGGCAACCGCCTGAAACCGCGTGACTTGTTGATCCAGAATAATTTGATTCTGGTATCGACCGGCACCAGTGGTTCTATCGTCCTGTTCCAGGAAGACAGTGAACGCGGTGCTGAACCGGTAGCGTCGCTCAACCTCGCTTACCTTGTTCGCAACGGCGACATTTACGCTGGCCAGATGACGCTGAAAGGGCAAACCCTTTACGTCAGCGCCGGGCAGGGTGATTTGCAGCTTTACGATATTTCCCCGTGGTTGGAAGGTCGCTACAAATCAACTGTTGCGATGAAAAATTATTTCTCCGTGATTGGCGATGTCTCCAGCATGGCATTCCATCCGCGTGCACTTTATGCGGGTTCAACGTTTGCCTATTTGAATGATGTGGCGATCGAAAATCCGGTGGAAGACGCCGCTAATGTTAACCACATTGGCGGCCGCCTCAATACCATCGTTAATGACCAGTTGGTGATTACCGAGCACAGTCCCGGCGCTGAAGGTATTACGTCTGCCAACGCAGCTATTGAAGTGCAATTCAATCGCCTCCTGGATATGGAGCAACTGCAAGCGAATAAAGATGAGTTGTTCAGTGTGTCATTGGACGGTGCAAAAATAGCGGGCACGGTCAGCACTAAAGTCAACAACACTGGAACGCAATTGATTTTCCGTTCTGCGCAACCGTTGCAAGATGGCATGCGTTATCGGGTGATGGTGTCCGGAGCAATTCGCGATTTACATCACCAGGTATTGGGTAGCGATTACAGTTTCCGCTTTGTGGCTTCAGCACAAAAGCAACCGGTTATTGCGCAATTGAAACCGGAATTTGCCAGCTGGCGCGGTGGCGAAACCCTTACCATCTACGGTGAAAATTTCTCTGCGCAAACCCAGGTATTCCTCGCCAATAAAATGGTTGCTGCGGAACATATTTCATTGGTCAGCAGCAATGAATTGCGTTTCCGTTTGCCAGCGTTGAGCAAATCGCCTGCCGATAATTACGTCGTTGGCTTGCAAGTGCGTAACGGTCAATTAACACATAGCCGTCCGGCCGCGTTTACGTACATTGCCGATCCGGTGATTGAAAATATTGGTGCTTATAATCCGGTTACCAAAACCCTGGACACCAACCGCAAATATTATCTGTTCAATTCTGGCGAAACCGTTGCGATTAAAGGCCGTGGTTTTAGCAGCTTGACGCAATTGCTGGTTAACGGAAAAGCGGCGGTCAATGTTCGCCTTGAAGCACCTGATGTATTGAGCTTCCGTTTACCGGACAACACGCTGGGCCAATTGAAAGTCGGCGTGAGTAATTTAACGTCGCGCGCTGACCTTATTGAAAATAATGAACTGAATATTGAGCTTGCTGCAAAACAACAATTAGCGGATATCAATGGCTTCAAGCGTCACGATGATTTGTTACTGGGTTTTGGTGCAGTCACCAGTAAAAATAGTAATTGGTATTTATCTGGCACATTGGAGAGCGATACACCGGTATTGCTCGCCAAAGGCGTAATACCTGCACCGATTATCGATGTGACCATCAATGATCGATACATGGCAATTCTTGCCAACGAGGGGCGCCCGGTTGTGTATTTCTACGATCTTGCGAACCTTTATGCACCGGCATTGGTGAGTCGTTTTGATAATCCGTTGAGTTTACCTATCAACGAAATATTCCTGGCTGATGACAATTGGATTGGTGTCGGCAACAACACGTTATTCAGCGCTGCAATTCGTGGTTCCAACGTTCAGTCTATTGCACTGGGAGCGGGCTTCGTCGATGTGGGCGTGGATGCGGATGGTGTTGCTATTCTTTATTCAGATCGTCTGGAATTCAGAAAGCACCAGCAACTTGAGCAGGCTGTTCCAAATCCATTCCGTGTGTCGTTGCTTGAACCCAAATCGTTAACGATTAGTGGTTCGCGTTTATTGATGCGTTCTGCAACAGAAATTGAAATCCTGAATTTCACTGCGCTCAAAAGTGGCAACCAAAACCGCACTTTTATCGGCAAGGCAATCCTCAACCAGGACGACGCAGCCCTGAGCGGTGAATTGCTGGCCGTGCTGAATAAATCCGCGCAACGTTTGAGTGTTTACGATGTAAACCAGATCGCGCAGACATTAACCCTGACACCATTAAGCGCCGTGCGCATGACCGGTGGCAGCAACTTGCAGCAACTTGGCTTTACAGCAGATTTGCTGGAATGGCGTGTAGCAAATGATTATTTCAACATTCGTTTGCCATTTAATAACGTGTGGAATGTTTCGCCACCGCGTATTGCGTCAGACACAATGCCTTTGAACGTTGGCATTGCCGGAGCCGCAGAAAACTGGAATAACGTGTTGGTGGATGTGATCTCGCAAAATACCGCGCAACGTTTGAATGGCAGTACTTTGCATGCGGGTAACGAATTGCAGTTCCAGGTTTATGGCAGCAGCTATAGTCTGGGTGATTCTTATCATCTCGATTTATTCAATCAGCCGAAAAATACTATTGATGGTGCGCAGGTCAATATCGATTTGCCATGGCTGATCCAAACTGAACCCTTGTTTGGTTTGTCGCCAATCCGGATTTTGTCGGTGGCTCCGGGTAATAGCATTACCAATCGCACGGGTACCTACAAAGTAACTGGCCAGCAGCTGCAATTGGTTGATCAACTTTCCATCGGTGATGTAGCGCTGACACCGGCTCAATTTGCAGTGAACGCTGCCGGGACAGAGTTGAATTTCAGCGCGACGTTTACCTCCCCGGGTATTAAAACCTTGCGTCTCGCGCAAAACGCCGATAAGCAAGTCAGCGTATTGCCAGCGGCGGTATTGGTAACCCAGGCGATTGAACTGCAACGCATTGCAACCAATAACGAGAAAGGCGGTGATAAGTCGCTTAGCGATAGCGGTGGTAATTCCATCACCCTGGAAGGCTTGGGCCTGGAGGGCTCGCTCGCGGTGCACCTGCTGCCATACAACGAAGGTTTCGAGCCTGTTGCTGCTAACCGTGTAAACCATCGCTTGCAAGCCGGTAAATTGATTATTGATGCTTCACCAAAAGTCATTCCGGGCAAGCAATACCAACTCGTCGTGGTTCGCTCGCAAACTAACGAAGTGATAAAGGCCACCGGCAGCTTATTGCTCACCGGTATTGATGACACGGCACCCATCCAGGCAATCTTGGACGATGAATTCAAACCACTGGGAATGATCCAGCCGTTGCGCCTGACCTTTAATGAAAATATCAAGGGTGGCGACTTCTCGGTCATCAAACAATTCAAGGATTACACGAATAGGCCGGATGCGGATGTGAGTGCTCGTTTTGAGCTGGTCAACATTGCACCGCAGGTATTGAGCTTGCGCCTGCGCCCGGGCCAGGTTCTGGATAATAACGCCAGTTATCAAATTGCTATCAATGGTATTACGGATACCGCTGGCAACAATGCTATTGGCAGCTATCTGCGTCCAGCAGGTGCCTATCGTGCGACGTTCACTGCACCTGACACCCTGGCACCTCAGAGTATCGCGTTAGTTCGCATTCCTGATGCGGAACCTTTGAATGGTGCAATGGTGTTGACCAAGGGGCGTCAATATCGCTTCCAGGTCAGTGCTGTTGATAACTATGCCGGCAATGTCCAGTTCCAATACCGCGTTTCCACCGCGTTTAATGCACCCCAGACCGGTTGGTTAAGACCGGATGAGAGCAATGGAATTAATTACCGTGCCGAGAAGCATCACGAGTACTACGAAGTGCAAGTGGAGGCCACTGATGGTAGCCCGGTTTCGTTGAAAGCCATTGCGACCTTCCGTGCAAGCTTGCGCGAGCCGAAAATTAATTTGGAAAAATTCAGTACCGATCCGGAGTTGCCGGAAGAGTCAGTTCGCGCCAGCGTACATTTCGATTTGGGCGGCGACGTGGACCTGATATCCAAAGCGGAATTCAGTATCGATGAACTCAAATTTGCCTCCCAGGATGTCACCGCTAATTACAACCTCACAACCGGGGAAGTGTTTGCGTCCTTTATCAATCCGAAAATTCGCGATTTGTTAGCTAAAGATGAAGCGATTAAACCAGTTCCCATTCACGCTAATTTGCGGGTCACTTACCTTGATGGTTATGACAGCGTTACGCTGAAAGGTGTTTACACCTTGTATAAAGACAGGACCGCGCCGACGTTGGAAATTGTTTCGCCGGGGCAGGGTGATTTCGTGGCAATTGGTGAGCGCACCGATGTCGTGATCAAAGCGTTTGATAAGTACGGTATTGAAACGGTAGAAGTGAAACGTAACGAAGGCCCATGGGAAGTATTGGCTGATCCAACCCGTTACAGCTTCGTCCCGACCATTGATGATATTGAACACGGTATTACCATTTTCGCGCGCGCTACCGACCCTAATCTGAACGTGAGCGAGATTGACTCGGTGACGTTGCATCCCTATGACGCTGAAGCGGGCGCACCTAAAGTAGATATCCTTTCGCCAGCCAATGGTGCGAGCTTCCAGGAAGGGGAGTCGGTACGCTTTGAGGTGATGTTGCGCAATGTCCAGGATGCGGATTTGTATTTCGATATCGGCGGTGTAGAAGCAACCACACCCAGTGCGCATATCACTCGTGGTGCGCAAGATCCTGAACGTCAATTTGTGACGGTCGAGTTGCCTTCTATCACTGAAAATATTGTGATTCTGGCGCGTTTGAAGAAAGCGAACCTTAACGCTTACAAGTTCCTCAATGTCACAAATGATGAAGGCATTGATGAGAGTGTTGATACCCAACTGTTGCCGGCCGAACGTGTGTTAACCGGTTCGGCATTGTGGGTGAGTACAACCGTACCTGCTGCGATGAAGGATTTCTCCTCTAACTCGGTAGTATTGGTTAAAGACCCGTCAACCGCTGCAACCGCAGTATCGGCAGCACTGGGTGGTAAGTTGGTGACCCGTATCTCCACCGAAGGCACTGCTGCGAGTGTGGAAACCGTATTGCGGGATAAATCCGGCCATGAGAAGAAAGAACTCCACTCCCTGACCAAAGTGCCATTCTTCTCGGATGCGTCAGCCTTTGAGTATATGCGTGCAGCAGATGCCAATGAAACCTTGTTGGATGTTGTTGCTATCGGTGGAAATTCGTCGACGAATGCTATGGTTGCCGCCTTCAACAAACGCAATGGCGGTTATCGTCTGGCGACCGGAGCCGGGGTTATCGAGAGTGCGAACAAAGGCGAGATCCTGAGCCTGCATTTCAGTGGCACGGCGGTTGTTGCGCAAATTCGCCAGGATGGTGAGGAATTTATCAAGCACTATCCGGTAACTGCTACCAGTGTCGCAGCTGCTACCGCCCGCTGGCCAGTAGCGGGTAGCCTGATTGGGGCAAGTGCCAATACCTTGTGGTTGCGCTATGGCAATTCAATTGCAGCTGCAACGATCACCGGACAGGAATTGATTCCTGCGCTGGCCCAGCCGTTAGGCGATTCAATCAGATTTGCAAAAGTAGATGGTCAACACCTCTACGTACTGACTGAGGCCGGGCTCTATCGATTTAGTGTTAGCGTACTGGCCGCAGTGGCGGTGAAACGCGACTTCTTCATCGCATTGCCGGATCAGGATGGTTTCCACATTGAAGGTGGGAAACTGCATACCTGGAAGGCACAAACACTGTCCCGTTATGAATTGTTGGCGGATAGCAGCCTCGTTGTAGTCGGTACTCCGGCGGCCATGCCGGGTGTGGTAGATCGTGCTCAGGGTGATGATGAAATCCTGTGGCTGCGTGCAGTGACCACCGAAGGTCCACAATGGCTGGCCGTGCAGGATGGCAATGTCGTTGGCATATTGCCAATGTTGTCGGCCACCGTAGTTGTTACCCCGGCCGCGCTGTATTTTGATTCCATCGATCAGGGTGTGACCCGCTTGCAGGCACAGCCTATCGCGACGATCCCGCAACCATTCACAGTAACTACAACAGTTGAAGAATTTCCGCATGTAGTGGTTCTGACCGTGACACCATCAGCTGATCCGTTAGGTGCTTTGGCAATTGGTGTGGAAAACGGCGCTGGCGACCGTGTTCCGGCGGCGGTGAGCATGATGGTGACTGGCAGTTATGAAGTCCGCATTAGTCGCGCTGCGCTGAGTGGAAATAGCTTGGCAATCACGGCGACTTCCCATGCTTCCAGTGCAACACAAACGGTTTCAATCGGTGCTAATTCCACGGTCGGCACCATGAGTTCTCCGTTTAGGTCTGCAACCCTGGCATCCGGAGCTGTTGTGCCAGTGGTTAGTACGAGCGGGCCATCAGTCCGTCTCCAGTCCACGCAACTGCTTGCGAATGAGCAGTCGTCACCTCTGGCATTGACAGCAAATGCTGCTTACCAATGGCTGGCGCTCCCGCTTAATCAACCGTCGTTGAGCTGGACCCACACCGGCAGCAACGGTTTTAATGCCACCGGCGTGGTCAACCTGGTTGCCAATAATAGTGAGTTGGCCTCGGTCACCGTGTTGGCGCCTGCCAATAACGCGAGTACCAAAGCCGGGGATATCCTCAATATCCAGTATTCTGTGGCAGATCAAACCGGCGAAGTCTTCCAGCACGCTGAAGTATCCTTATTTGATTTCAATCGCCATCTCATCAGCCGGGTTTTGGTTGCGACCACCAGTGGCCAACTTGGCCTGCGCATGCCTGCGGTAACGGCCAAAGACACTTACTTCCTGCGCGTACGGGGTTATTGGGGCGATAGTTATCGCTATAGCGAACGGGAAGTATCGGTACAGGTGTACCCGCAACTGCAATTGCCGCAGCCCAAACTCAGTGGTGTAAACACGACAGTATTTGCAGGCAGCCGTATCAGCTATCGCATGGATGTTGCTGGCCTGGAGCAATACCAAAGTGCAATTACCATCCACGATAACAATGGTGTGCTGTTAGCTTCCGGCGGTTCCATCGTGGAAATACTGGTTCCTGAAGGCATTACAGGCCTTCAGGTCAACGCAACATTGTCAGACAAAAACGGTAATAGCGAATCCACCCTCTACCCGGTACGGGTTGTTGCTGGTGTGAAACTGGTTGAGGCTGGCAGCAACAAACATTTCTCGGTGATGCTGCCGGATGTTACTACCGCCTGGTTTGCACAAGGGCGCGAGTTGCGCGATCACAATGGCAACCTGCTAGCTACTTTGGACGCTGAGATTACTGCGCTGCAACGTATCGGTGACCGCTTGCTGGTTGCCTTACAGAACCAGGGTCTGGTGATTATTGATCCGGCCGAGAACTTCATGGTGCTTGGCACTTATCCATTGCAGGGAGTAGTTACTGATCTGGCGCAATATAGCGAGCACGTGTTGGCTATTGTCGATGGTAGCCTGCGTGCATTTAACGTCACCGGCAATTGGATCGAGGCGGCACCTGTCAACGCTATCGATAGTAAAAACCAGGCCTCACCTTACATGGATGCGGAACCTGCGCTTGATGTGCAGGCCTGGCAACGTGGTTTTGTCGTATTGCGCAGTGATTCGGCTATTTTCATCGACGGCAATCTGCACACAAAAACCGGATTTTCCATCGCACTTGCAGATGCACAAGCAATGGTGCGGACTGCCGGACGTTGGTATGTCAGTACAGCTAATCGCCAGTTGTTGTCATTTGATACAGCAGGGCGCGTATTGCGCCATGGTCCGCTTGGTGTGGATGTTGAACGCTTGCTCGCGGTTGAACCTTATTTGGTGGGAATATCGACCGATGGTATCCAGTTACTGGATGCGAGCAATCCGTATCAGCTTGAGCAGGTAGGGGATTTCAAACGTAGCCTCAGAGGCAAAATCACCAACGCGCAAGTATTCAACGGCAAATTGTGGTTGGGAGATGAATCCGGCAGCTTGCTTGCATTACAACAACAAGCGGGTGAATTGCTAGAGTCCTATAAAACTGACGCACCGCGCGGCCGTGTTGTCGATGTTGCTATCGCAAATGGCCAGGTGCTTGCAGCAGCTAGCCATTACGGCGCGATTTATTATGGCCGTAAGGCGGGTGCCTGGAATGCGCAAGCCTACCCGCAAAATGGTTGGTCACTCGCCGTTAGCCGTGTATTGCTTGATGACGGAATTGCCTATCTGGCGCATGACAGCAAACGCCAGCTTGTCGCGCTGGATACCTTGGATCTGGATGCCAGCCAAACGCCGCCAGCCAACGTGGTATTTAACAACGTAGCCGTGGGTGAAATCGCGGCGACTGCGACGCAGATTGTTGCCAGCGAATCCAATCTTTTACATCTCGCTACAAAAGGCGATCTAACGACCACAGGTGTAGTTTCCCTGCCAGCCGGTGAGGAAATCGTGAGCCTTGCCGCCCATGGTGAGACCATTTATGTCAGCACCAATAACCGCCGTCTCTATCGTGTTTTGGCAGGTCCTTTACCAATTAACACATACAAAGTGGTTATTGAAAGCCTGATTGGTGCCAGCGAAAACAATATCCAGAACCTTACCGTGTCGGGCGATTATTTGTTCTTCAGCGAAGGCGTCAATGTCCATCGTATGGATTTGAAAACCTTTGCTGACACCGTGCTTGAGCTTCCGGATACCCAGGCTATTAATGCGCTGGAATATGCGGATGGCAATGTATGGGTTGCTTATCGCACCGCTGTGGCGAGCGAAGTTCGTGTTGTTGATGCCCGGACCTGGGCACTCAATGAAACTATCCGTATTCCGTTGACTCAGGTGGCCACCAGCCTGGCGAAACACCAGGGCTTCCTGGCAATTGGATTGGGCGACAGCGGTGTTCAAATTGTTGACCTCAACGGTCAGTTGCCCGGTATTAATCCATCATTGCTGGCACCGACTGCCGGTTCAGTGTTTGTCCAGGGCGACAAAATGACGCTCGCGCCCTCCACCACAGAGGGTATCAATAGCGTTCGCTACTACGTCAATAATGCCTTGTTCGGTGGAACCGCCGAGTTCCCATACCAGGTAAACGCGCTGGTACCTGCAAATCTGCGCAATGGCCAGCCATTTGAATTAATGGCTGAAATTGAAACGGAAGGCGGGCAGGTGGTTCGCTCCAATCCGCGCCAGGTTGTGCTGCAAGGTGAAAACCTCCCAGCCAACCCCTTCAGTGTGGTGATCGTCAGCCCGCGCGAAAATATCGCTACCTATGTTCCCAAGGCTCTAGAGTTGCGTGCCGAAGTCCGTGGCAGCACCCAGCCAATTCATCAGGTGGAATATTACGAAGCGGATTCCCCTTCCGGGCCATTCCGTATTATCGGCAAGCACTACGGTCCGGAGTTTGTGATCTACCGCGCGTACGATGCCGTTAAGGTTGATGGTGTCCCCAAATTGCGCTACCTGAAAGTGCGCGCCGTGGATTCATTTGGCAACGCGGTTGAATCATCCGTTGTGGAATTCTCCCGTATTGAAGATGCCAACTTGCCGGTCATTAGCCCATTCACCCTGTCAGGAGCTGTCTCGGGCAACCAGATTATTGAGAAGCATGCCTTTGCCTTGTCGGTGACAGTGAACGATGAGGAAAGTGGTATTGATTCAGCGATCCTGCGTCGCAACGGGTTGATCATCGCTGCCCACTTTGAGGATGGTGTATTTAACATCGCCGAGAAGGGTGCACTCAAAGGCCAGACGCTTGTTTACACCCTGGAGGTGAAGGACAAAGCGGGCAACAAGCGTGAACAAACCGCAAGTTATACAGTGATTGAAGACACCGCGCCCACGATTAATAACCTGTCGATTTCACCGGCGCAAATGATTGAGCAAGGTGCGGTTGCAGTTAATTTGTCGGTGCAGGATCAGGTTGCGGTAGAAAAAGTTGAGTTGGTGTGGAATGGCTTCACCCAATCGGTTTCCTATAACAAACCGGCCCGCTCCGTCGCCTTAACCAATGTTGCGTTGCGCGATAGACGTACAGAGCGAGTGGCTGCTGATCGCAATGAAACACTTGTGTTGAAAGTAACTGATGACCTTGGCCAGGTTGCCGAGCACAGTATTCCGGTTACCGTCATCAGCGATAAAACACCGGATCCATCAAAACTATCGCTTGCCTATCCGGCAAATGGTTTTTACGGCGATGTCATTCCTGTCGAGGTGAACGGCTTCCGCACCGCTAACGATGGCAATGATCCGGTTGTTGTTTCCTTTGCCGAAACCAATCCGGCTACCGGTAAATTAACCCGTTACGATCATTCGTCGCTGTCTTCTCCATTGCGAGCTGTTATCGCGACACCGGCTACAGAAGTGTCAGATCACGAATATCGTTTCCACGTTCGCTTGACCGACCACCTTGGCCAGTCCGCAGACACCGCTGAGCAGGTTGTGCACTTAACCCACAAACCGAATGCGTTGCGGTTCTTCAACACGGCAAGTGAAACGACGACCAATTTGGCGTATGTGACTGTGGGCTCCACCGTGTCTTACCAAATTGAAATAGTGGATAAAGCCAATCGCCGTGTACCAAATCAATTGGTGCGTTGGAAGTTGCAGGAGATTGTTGCCGCTGATCAAACCGCCGCACCAATACAATCAATCGGTGAAACACAATCTGACGTGACGGGATTAGCGCGCCTGAACTTTAATTCGGCGCTCAAGGTTGGACGTTACAAGTTGAGTGCCGAGCTGGTGAGCAATCCGCAAATCACTACGGCTATTGGTATCCGCCTGAATGCGGGTGAAACGAAGGAAGTGCGGTTTGCGCACATTGATCCGGTTAAGGCCGGAGAGACATTCCAACTGGATGTGCGTGGTTATGATGCCGGCGGTAACCTGGCCGAGCAGGACTCAATCACCCGCGTTGAAGTAACACTACCTCACGCCGGTTTCCATTTCGGTTTCGCCAATGGTGTAACTTCTGCGCCGCTGGCCGGCGGTGGGGAAATGGCGGCAATCCGCCTGCAAAACGGTAATGCTGTGGTACCGGTTTCAGCTAGCACCTTGGCAGGTAACTACGTGGCCGCGCTTGATGTGCCATCACCGGTAACCACCGTAGGAACAACGTATGATGTGGCGGGCGATGGACGCTACGTTAACGTAGACGGGATTAATCTCTCTGTGGTTGCCAACGCTCCATTCCTGGTGAACTTCGCTATTGAATCCACTACCAACCTGCCGCTGGGTGATAGCGATCGCCTGGAGACCGGCGAAGTAGTTACTGTGGCAGCGACCCTGGTCGATAAATACTACAACCGTGTTTATCAATACCTTTCCTCCGAATCGACTATTGATGCGAACATCCAGTTAGCAACGGCGGTAAATGGCGCCGCGCGGATTAATAACGGAGCCCAAGCGGCGATCATTGCAATGGCCCAAGGCTATGGCACCTTTGCTGTTTCTTCCGACCAGGTCGGAACGGTCGACGTTACCGCCTCGGCAACCATTCCGGTATTGAATGGCGTGCAGAAGTTTGAGTCGCTGTCCCTGGAATTCCTCAAATTGAAGCCAGCCATTGCTGCGCACGAAATTCCTCGTGCCGTCGACAGCCTGATCAATAACATTGTGTTCAATTACTCGGAGCCGGTTGTTGCTACTACTGCCAATGCTATTTCGATCATGACTGGCGGCCAGGCAGTAGCAGGCAGCTTCGAAATCGATGACGACATCGTGGTATTTACGCCGCAACAAGCATTGGTACTGGGTGGTTGCTATGACATCAACACCCAGGGCTCCAGTCTGCGTGGCGTTGCTGCTAACGATGAAGTGTTGGTTCAGCACCTGTCTGTGTGTGCACCGCATGCACGCCTGCAGGTACCGGCCAGTAACTATGTGCTGGAGGGCTCCAGCTATCGCCTGGTGACGGAACTGGCTGCGGGAATTGCCGCTAACTCCATTACCCAGGGCTCCCTGTTTGTTGCGCTGGCGGGTGAGAGTGCGTCTGCCACTTCATTTAGCTGGGTAGCACCTGATATCACCGTCCCTGCATATACCAACCGTCCGGATGGGCAGGCTATTCATGTGAGAGTTGAAGGCCGTCATGCCGGTAACACAATTGTGACCTCCAACGAAATCACCTTGAAGGTCCTGAAGGTAAATGGCGATTTCGATGGAGATGGCATCCCTAACGGCGTTGAAATTGCTGTTGGCCTCAATCCTGCCAGCACCGATTCAGATGGCGATGGCATTACCGACGGAAATGATGACCTGGACGGCGATGGTTTGAGCAACCGCGAGGAATTCAATCTGGGCGGCAAGCTCAATAACGCGGATAGCGATGGCGATGGGCTGAGTGATTACGACGAAGTGAACCTCCATCGCACCGATCTGAATCGCCCGGATTCAGATAATGATGGTGTGCCTGATTACGTGGAAGTGGTGTCCGACTCCGAACCTACTGATGGGGCTATTGCGGAGGTGGATCCGGATTTGATTACCGCTATCCAGATCCAGCCAGCGCAGCTTGTACACCAGCTCGGTGTTGATCCTGCCAGCTTTAGCCTGACCATCAAGGCAAAAGTTGAACACGACGGCAAGGTCTTCAATAACGTTAACGTGTCGACCAACACCGGTTACATGGCATTCACCAGCAGCAACCTGACAGTTGCCAGTGTGACAGGTGAAGGTGTATTCACGGCCTTGGCTGAAGGTGAAGCCGAGCTGGGTGTGCAGGTGTTTAATGCGGCGAATCTCACGGCCAGCGTTCCGTTGGAAGTTGTTGCACCAACGGTAAATGTAGAGAAACCTATTGTCGCGGTGGGCTTTGACTTCAGCTTTATGTGGCACAACCACACACTTTGGATGTGGGGCAGTGATCCGGACGGCTTCCCGGAGTTAGCAACAGAACAAAGTTCCGGTAGCAGTTCATCTTCACCGGATACTACGGTACCCAATCCTCGTTATAAGCCGCGTTTAATAGATACCAGCTTCCTTGACGGCGCCTCTATTGTGCAGATTTCAGCCGCGTACTACGGGGTCTTGTTCCTTGATGACCGTGGGCGTGTATGGGTCTGGGGTTATACGCTGTTGTCTGATTATGAGCCAACCCCGGTAAAAACACCGGTACAGGTAGATTTGTCTGAATTCGGCGGCGCAAAAGTGGTGTCTATCACCCGTAGCCATCCAGCGAACCTGTTGGTAGATGACCAGGGCCGCATTTGGGGATGGGGCCGGAACTATGAAGGCGGGGTGGGTTCATTGGCGATGGGTGGTTTCGTTACCACGCCAACGCTTATTGATTCCGGCCATAACATTACCTCTGTCGCCAGTTACGGTTTTTCCTCCTGGTCTAGCGCTATCCACATCGCATTCAATAACTCTGGCACCGTGTTGTGGTGGGGGCAGGGCGGCGAACCAACCGCGCTTAACACCAGTTTCCTTAACGGAGCCCATGTTGTAAGAGCGACCGTTGGCGGGAATGAAAATGATGGTGGCGTAGAGGTCATTTTGCTGGATAGCCAGAACCGTCTATGGCGTAGCAAAAACTTCTTGTCCGATAAGCAATTCAATCTCATGGACACTACGCCGTTGGGTGACGTAGGACTTGCTGATGTGAAAGCTGGCATGAAGCATGTGCTGGTTCTGGATAATCAGGGAAAACTCTGGTCATCCGGTTTGCCCGAGACCGACAATAATTACTGGGGCGTACTAGGTGATGGGACAGCGAATCATCGTAACTATTTTGCCCCCGTAGACCTCGGCAACCTGGGCCAGGCCCGTGTTGAATCGATCAGCGTCAGTCCATTACTGACCAATTTGGTGGCGGATAACTCCGGGCGCATTTGGGCTTGGGGATATAACTCCTCTTATCAGGTTGGGGATGGCACCAGGGTAGATCGATTATTGCCAACCTTGACTGGCGATATCAGGAGTACCGGCGCTGCCAGTGCTGAAATTGGCGATATCCCGGCACACATCACGCTGACGGTAGGGCGCACTAATTCGGTTGTTGTTACTGATGTCCGGTTCACTCCAGCCGACTCGTTCAGTTTTGCCAAAGTGACGCCGACTAATCCTGTATTCAGCTTCAAAAGAGCGGGTGCCAGTATTGGTGTTCCCAGCGATGCGCCATTAACAGATACTTTATTTGTTAATGCCAGCATATGTACGTCAGTGGGAGAATCCTCCCAGTCGCTCGTGCTTGTTGATCAGATGGGTCGGGAAATAGCAGCAGCAGACCTGTCGATCCGCTGTGTTCCTGATGTAAGTGTCAAAGTAAGCCCGCGGGTTGACGGTACCGATGTATTACTGAAAAACCGTTCGGACGCGCCCTACATTGTGCGTTTCAACTCATCAGCGCCCGGCGAAGAGAGTAACGAACAACAGACAGTGTGTGCTGGATGTGACTTTACCCTTCCGCTTGAGCAAATATGCCCGGCTTATAGTGTTGCGCCCATCGGGACGCTGGACCTGCTTGATACTGCAATGCAGGTCATCAACACCGTATCTATCAACTGCCCGCGGAAAGATGCGAAAGTGATAACCCTTCAACGACATGCACTGGCATTGGATGATTTCGCTTCAGTTTGGGGTTGGGGCGAAAATGATAACTATGAATTAGGCAATCCCGATATTGTTTCTTCCCATAGCAATAGACCAATCAAGGCAACCTTGAATGCTGATTTGGTTAGTGTTGCTACAGGCAGTTATTACAGCCTTGCGTTGGACACAAATGGTGCGCTTTGGACTTGGGGCGGCAACTTCAGAGGTGAGTTGGGCGATGGAACCACGGAAGACCGTAAAGAACCCACACGGTTGCCTTCATCAACCTTCAATGACAGGAAACTGGTAGCCATTGCATCGGCAAGCCAGCACAGCGTCGCATTGGATGAAGATGGCCATTTATGGAGCTGGGGATATAACTATTACGGCCAATTAGGCCGTATTACCCCGGACGTTTATAGCGAAACACCAACCCAAATTGATCCTGGCGTATTTAATGGTGCAAAAATCGTTACCGTCGCAGCATGGAATCAAGCCACATTTGCCACAGATGAGTTTGGCAATGTCTGGTGGCTCGGGCTTTATCTGGGAAGCTATGGTAATAACTCCTCGGTGACTCCACGGCAGCTTGATTTGTCAGTATTGGAAGGATCAAAACCAGTCATTGTTTCCCCGGCAAGCACAACGTTAATTCTGGACGATCAAAACCGGTTATGGGAGCACAGTTACAGTTCGGGTTTAGTTCAACTTGATACCGGCGATTTGGATACCGCTAAAATTACCGCTATTGCGGCCGGCTCGCGTGCGCTTGTTCTGGATGACGAAGGCAAGATGTGGCGGCGAGGTGATAGCTATGGGGGCGAGCGCGATCTGGTCGCACTGAATTACGAAGTGTTTAGTGGTAATCGTGTAGTTGCAGTCAGCACTTATGAGAGCACCAATATTGTTCTGGATGAGCGTGGACACCTATGGTCATGGGGTTCCAATAGCAATGGGCTGTTGGGAACTGGCTCGACTGAGTCGAGCGGGTCGTTGGAATTTATTGCGGATACTCACGAAGGCCTGCCTGAGTCCTGGTTAACCCCGCATCGCAATGAAGTTCTCATCCGTGTTGGACAGGTGGAGAAAGTGCTGGTGGGTGATCTCCTGATCAAACACTCATACTTGCAAACGCACCAGCTCAAGACAGATAACTATTTTAGTTTCGTCAAAGCCGGTACAGCGCTTGCGTTGAATGGACCCGATAGCACTAAAGATCTATTGCAAGTTGACCCGGCGATATGTACCTCAGTCGGTTCATTTGACCTGGATGTTCATCTACGAACTGCTAACGGTATAGATACTCTACAAACCGGTAACCAACTCCGTATCCGTTGTGTACCGGCGATTGATGCCACTATTGAGTCCACACCTGAGGCTACCAGTATCACTCTTGCAAACAGGACGGATGCTCAATACCACATCGTGCTATCAACGGCCAATGGTATCGAAATTGATGGCGATGACCGCTTTGAAGATGACATTTGTGCTGGCTGCAACCTCACCATTAACACCGATGTTGCCTGTCCGGCATCAAGCATCCTGAACGAATTGGGCACACTCGCTATTTACAGCAATGGTGTATTGGTCGATTCAAAACAGCTGCTTTGCCCGCTAGCTCCGCAACGCATGGGTACTGCTCCTGAGCACACGTTATTACTGGATCAGGAAAACAGAATGTGGGCATGGGGATCGCCACCGGAAAATGGAAATTACAACACTGTCTATTGGCCGGAATTGGTTTCTACAGAAACTCCTTCACCAATAGCAGACCTCAAATCAGTAGATGCCAATGAGTTGTCCTCAATTGCAATTGATACGAATGGCAGATTGGTTTATCGCGGGCTGTTATTCGCCAATTCACAAGAACCTGATTTGAAATTTACTTCCATCGCCAGTGGCCATGCGCATCACCTTGCGCTCGACAATAAAGGCCGTGTGTGGGCGTGGGGTAAAAATGGTGATGGGCAATTGGGGAATGGCACAACGAGTTTCGCGAAAACGCCAAAGTTAATTAAATCGAGCCTATTTTCTGGTCGGAAAATCATTGCGATTACGGCTGGCAATTATCACAGTCTTGCCCTTGATGAGTTGGGGGAACTGTGGGGATGGGGTAACAATTACTCGTCGCAACTTGGTATGGCTACACTCGAATCCCGCAGCACAGTGCCGGTTCGTATTGATACATTGCCTTTAGACGGTGCGCGCATTAAAGGAATTGCTGCCGGTGGTGAGCACAACATGGTATTGGATGAGCACGATCGTCTGTGGACCTGGGGTTATGGCGATTACTACCAGTTAGGTTATCCGCAGACAAGGGCTGAAGAACTGACATTGGTAGACTCTTCCGCATTAGGTAGTGCAAAAATCGTAGCGCTTGCTGCCGGTGAGCGAAATAGCGCAATCCTTGATAGCGAGCACCGGGTTTGGATATGGGGTTTTGGTGGTGACGGTATATTCGGCAATGAATATATAACTGATCAAACTGCTGAAATGCAATTGACCAATCTTGAAGGCCTTGGATCCGCTAAAGTCAGTGCGATTTATGCGTCCGGGTACAGCATGTATGCAATTGATGATCAACAACGGCTTTGGGGTTGGGGATCAAGTAGCTACACACCGTTAGGTAATGGCAACGGAGGTGAAGGCCGTTTACCAAAATTGATCGGTGTAATGGGTACAGGATCATCTGAAATCACAACCACCATTCCAACTGCCCCAATCGATGTACTAATTGGTAAGCGCAATTTTATCCCGGTGATGAATTTGCAAATCAACAATCATTACTTTGATTCGCAAAGACTGCGCATTACCAATCCCAACTTCAGTTTTGTGGATGCGGGTGATTTCACTTTATTTAGTGGCCCATCCAGCGTGAACCGCACTTTGCAAGTGAGCTCAGCGGTATGTAGCGAGTTGGGAACCGTTAATCAGGCCTTCCAGATTCTGGACGATAAAAACACTGTGCTGCTTGATTCAAGTGTAAATCTGCGTTGTATTCCTGCCATCAACATGAATGTTCGTCTCAATGCTGGCCGTGCAGAGTTGGTTTATGACGGTGCAATAAGCGGAAACTTCACCGCCCGGTTTACCGGAGCAGCTGGCGTTACCGTAGGCGGAAACCCGGTCAGCGAAGTTGAAGTTTGCGCTGGCTGTAATACTTCTGTTACCACGGATTTCAGTTGCCCTCGTTACTCGCTTGAAAGTATCGGAACACTTGATGTAATTGATGAGTTCACCGATTCGATTGTGCTAACACAACAGGTTATGTGCCCGCGCGCAGATTATCGTCGTGTTGATGCAACGTCAGATACCAGTTTCTTCCTGGATGCAAAAGGTTCTGTCTGGGCATGGGGCCAAAACGGCGAGGGTATGCTGGGTGAAAGCAGTGAGGTATGGAGCCGCACTATTCCTGAACAGTTAAACCAGCTCAAACTCAATGGGGCCACGGTGAGGTTATTGGATGCGTCCAACAACCACGTACTCATACTGGATAGCAATTCAAAAGTCTGGTCGTGGGGCTACAACAGTAGTGGGCAACTGGGAGATGACTCTGTTGGCTATAGTCGCTACGAAATGGGTGAGGTGAAATTCAACGCGCTTGAGCAGCTTAATGACGGAGCCAGAATTATTTCTCTATCTGCGGGTGAAAACCATAGCTTTGCCCTCGATTCAAAGGGGCGGCTGTGGGCGTGGGGCGCCGGTGGCAATGGCCAATTAGGCGATGGTAGGCCTTACGGAGGGGCGACACCGATGCAAACCAATCTCACCAACCTTGCTGGCAAGGTGATTGTTGCTGCTTCCGCCGGCTCTAATGTAAGTGTGGCCCTGGATAACAGCGGCGGCCTATGGATATGGGGGCTCAACGGCCCCGGGCGGTTTGGCTCGGGTTCATCAACTTACTGGGATACCCGCACACAACCAATGCCTGTTACCTGGTCCGGCTTGGGCAGCGCCAAAATTATTGATTTTGCTGTGGGCAGTGAATACCTGTTGGCTCTGGATAGCCTGAATCGCGTCTGGGGTTGGGGTAATAACTATTCCTACGTGCTTGGCGATGGAAGCAACACTACCCGCTATTCGCCGGTATTAACGAACCTCACTAGTTTGGGAAGTGCCAAACCAGTCGCGCTAAGCGCCGGCTATAACCACAGTCTTCTCCTCGATGACGCCGGTCGCCTGTGGGCATGGGGCAGCGGTAGTCATCGTCTGGGCATTGGTAATATTGATAATCCTCTGTTGGGTCGGACGCCAGTTCTTGTTGATAATAGTGCATTGGGAGCTAATAAATTTATCCAGATGTCCGCCAGCTATGATCACAGCCTGGCATTGGATAATGCGAATAGATTGTTCTCATGGGGCTATAACAGTTACGGGAAACTTGGTTTGGACAATACTTCAAGCGCATATGTGCCGACGTTTGTTCCTTTGCCAGAACCAAGGCCAACCCCAATGATCAAGCCCGAAGTCCTGGCGATTCGCGAATTGATGGGGCCTGATGAGGTGGTACTTGTTCCGCTGGAAATCGAAGTGGAAGGCGATTACCTGATTCGCGTCAGCTCCAACAGTTTTGATCCGAAGATGGTAATTAAATCCACTAACGGTACAAAAGTGTCCGTAGCTACCGGTACTTGTGCGGAGACCAATGAATTCATTGTGAGCTTGCCAAGAGGTGTTTATGACCTGACTGTAAGCAGCGATTACGGTTATGGCGAATTTGAGCTTGAAGCTATCCCGGCGGAGCTCGCTGATTACGTCAACTTCATGTGTGAAGGTGAAGTCGATGAAAATAATTGGTGGGGCGATGATTATGGTTATGGATCTGTGGGTTAAGCCTGCACTTAAAAATTCATAACGGTATTTTGATTATTAATTTTTACAACCAAGTGGTAGGAACGAATGAAAAAGAATTTTCTCTTTGCAGTATGCGCAGCAGCAATATTGGTCGGATGCTCGGATTCTTCCTCTGTTGCAACCGTTGATGGCAAAGCTATTACACAAGCAGAGTTCAGTGCATATCTGAAATTCAAACGCATCCCTGAACAGGATAAAGAAAAAGTTGCGCGTGCATTGGATGAATATATTAATCGCGCAGCACTGGCGGCAGCGATTGAAAAAACAGACAAACTTGATGACGCACTCGTCCAGGCGGAGCTGGAAGAATTTCGTCGCCAACTATTAATTGGCCGTTATTTTGAAGAGCATTTGGCCGCGGCTGTGGATGATGCTGCAGTCAGAAATTACTACACCGGTAATGCTGCAAAATATGAAGCGCAACGCGTCCATGCCGCACACATCCTGGTTCGTGTGGATTCGCAAATGAGCGAAGCCGAACGCCAGGCAAAGCTAAGCACGGCCCATGAAGCTTATAGCAATTTACAAAAAGGCGAAGATTTTGCGGAAGTTGCGAAAAAGTTTTCTGAAGACCGTGTCTCTGCCGAAAAAGGTGGCGATCTTGGCTGGTTGGTGGATGGTGCTGTTGATCCAGAATTTTCAAAGCGCCTTAACGCATTAAAACCGGGTGAAGTGACTGAACCGTTTCTCACGCCGTTCGGTTTTCACATAGTAAAAATGCTTGAAGGCCCGCAAGTCATTAAACGCCCGGTTGAATCGGTAGAGGGTGATATCCGTTATCAATTGCGCAATGAATCCAAGGTGAGCGAAACCGAACGCTTGCTCAAAACCATTAACGTTTCGCGCAAGGATTAAGCGTGATGTTAATTAAATTTTCATCATCATTATCATCGGTAATCTGCAGTGGCCGTAGTTGCTGTGCAGGGCTTGGGCTTTTTCTTGGCGCATTGTTGTTGTCAGGCTGCGATAAAAAAGACGACGGGCCGACGATAAAAGATTCTCCGACCCTGGCAGTAGTTAATGGCGAGGCGATTACCGCTGCCGACGTGGATTTTATGCTGGAGCGCATGCTGCAGGGGCAAGCGTCCGTGCAGGTTGATGAAGCGTTGCGCAAGAAAATTCTGGACAGTCTTATTGCCAGTCGTGCGATGAAACAGCTGGTCAAAAGCCAAATGCCTGCGGATGCTATTGAGCGAATTACCCAAACAGTTCAGGTTTACGAAGAAGAACTTTTTGTTAACGCTTATTTGCAACAATTCGCGGTTCCTGAGCCGGTAACCGGAGAAATGGTGCAGAAATATTACGCTGACCATTCTGCGGAATTTGGCATGGCAAGCACTCGTGAGTTTGAAATATTACGAGCTCCTGCTGTAGCAGATGAAAAAGCGCGTGATCGTTTATTGGCGGCGGTCCCTGAAATTACGGCGACTACGCAATGGCAAGCCCGCGCGAAAGACTGGCAAAAAAATTACAACTTGCAATACCAGCAAGGACGCAGTCAGGCCGGGCTTTTACATAAAGATCTTGACCAGGCAATCAATCGCCTGGAGCAAGGGCAAACATCAGGCATTATTTATGTTGATAGTGAATTGTATCTGGTGCGCGTTACCAAAATTGGCGAGGCAGTCGTGCGGCCTTTAGCTGAGGTCAGTGCGGATATTCGCAAGCATCTCGCTGCGCAGGTTTTGCGTGATGCGGTAAAGAAAGCGTCTGACGAAGCGCGTGCAAAAGCAAAAATAGAAATACCTGCACAAAAATAGCAATTTGCATCAGCAGTAAACCCTGGTGGCGCCATCGCGATAATGTGGATTTTGCGCCCATAAGTAACGTATGAGTATGAGATAGACGAATGGAAAATTATTCTAACAATCGAGGAACTATCTGGCATAGGTTGCGCAGTGGTCTGTTGTCTATTGGTTGTGCGTTAGTCTTGGCGGCGCCGGTTGTTGCCAATGAATTGGCGTGTACCAATGTGTTTCCCGAAGCGTTGCAAAGCCATAAAGCCACCGGTGAAATCAGTTTCGATTGGAATGCGCAATTGTTAGGGGCTTCTGATAATACTCTCCGTGTAATACGCGTTAATAATCTTGCCTGGTCGATGTTGGCAACCTGCGGTAATAGCGCATGTACTGCGGCGGGCGCGCCTTCTGCCGCGGTAATTCCTGCAATTGATTCAGGTAATAGTGTCACTGATTACCGGGTAAATTACCGTGGTACAGCACTACTCGGATCTGCCCAGGCAAGCAGCTTCCGTACAATCACTGTTGATACTGAAGGGCAACTGGGCTTTCAAAAAATCAGTGGTGCCTATCGAATCAATCATTTGAATCTTGGGTATAGCGCGGTGTTAAATCTGGCACCGGGTACGTATTGGTTAAATCGTTTGACCCTGGGTTCGCTGTCAAAAATTAATGTGGTGGGCGAGGGGACGGCGCGCATTTTTGTTAAAGAGAATATTTCTTTCCCATGGAAGGCTTACGCCAACATGCAAGCTGCCAGTCAACCGCTTAATGCTTCCAAATTATTTATTTACACGGAAGGAAATGTTGAGTTGCAAACGGATGCAGAAGTTTCTGCAATTATTTACAGCGGTCAGCGCCTGAGTTTGGCGAGTGCAAAATTTTATGGTGTAAGCAGTTTTTTTAACGCAAACCTGGGTGCTTCTTCAAAGGTAACTTATCAATCCGGTGCTGTAGCTGCTGCAAATCTAACGGGTTTTTGCGGCGCAAATAGCGTAGCACCACCAGTGTTTACTTCCGCACCTGCAGCTACGCCTGCTGCCGGTTCGTGCCCGGCGGTATTTGCCAATGGAGTGCAAACGCACGCTGCAACAGGGGCAATCAGCTTTGATTACAACGCGCAATTGCATAATGCGTCTTCAGCACAATTAAATACTAAAAGCGTAAACCTGAACTCCGGCTCCAATAAACCAAGTTGTGGAACAACACAGTGTGTTGCATCGGGACAAGTGGCGCCCAAGTTTGAAACCAAATTGTTTCAACAAAGTGTTTCTACGCTTGACGTGACAGTTCCGTGGATGGCCACCACCACGATTGGAGACAATAATTCACGTGAGTTTGGCAGCGTTACTGTTAATACTTCCGCTACCTTGATCATGCAAGCGCAGTCAGCGCCGTATCATATTAAACAGTTGTCACTTGCTTACAGTGCGACCTTGAAATTACCTGCCGGTGATTATTGGATAGAAAAATTATTGTTGGATTCGAGTAGTAATATCGAGGTGGTGGGTGCAGGTACCGTGCGTTTGTTTGTGAAGGAATCTGTTGTCGTTCCCTGGATGGTAAAAATTAATGACAACACAAAAGATGCGGGCAAGTTTATTTTTTATAGTTATGGCGATGTAGTGTTCAATACAGCCAATACTATTTATGCATTGGTATACACGGAAAGTGATGGGAAACTCGAATACAGCACGGCCGTTCAAGGTGCATTTTCGGCAAGAAATATTATTCTGGCTACTGATAGCCAGGTAACTTACAAACCCGATGCTGTTGCGTTAGCAAATTACGGTGCAATTTGTGATGGCGAGCAGCCGCTGCCGGATTTAACACCACCGGTGTTAAGTGTTAATACATTGGCTGCCTCAACAGAAAATGAAACCATTGTTGTCAGTGGTACCGTCAGCGATCCGGTGCAATATGGCAGTGGAATAGCGTCAGTCGTTGTGAAGATTCAAAGTGGTGCGCAAGTGCAAGCCGTATTGAATGGTAACAATTTTTCCGCGACCGTAACACTGACTCCTGGCGATAATTTATTAGCCGTTGAGGCGCGTGATTTTTCCGGCAACATCACCGTTAACAATGCCGCTGTAAAACGTATTTCTTTACCAACGCTCGAATCAATTGTCCCTGCTGACGGAACCGAGACATCCTCGTCCAGTGTGAAAATCCAAGGGCGTGTGCTCACCGCATGGCCGTTAGCACAAACACAACTTTCCATTAACAACGCCACTCAAGTGTTAACACAAGTGAGTACTGGTGTTTATCAATTTCAAAGCGCTGATCTTGCACTTGTAGCCGGTATAAATGAATTTCGTATCAAGGCGCAAACACCGGATGGTGTTAAAGAGCAATTGCTAAAAATTACGTATAAACCTTTGGTCGATACAGTTGCACCACAGTTAACGCTGAATAATATTCCCGGATCGACCGATGCCGAGACTATCACTATCACCGGAACGGTCATTGACGGAGGACAACCTGTCACTGGTGTAGCCAAAGTTTCTGCCAGTGTCGGGCAAGGCGCTGCAATTAATGCCAGCATAACCGGCAATCAGTTTTCGGTTGCGATCCCGTTAGTACTGGGTAGTAATAGCATTGTTTTGACCGCACTTGATAATGCCGGAAACAGCAGCAGCCAAACTGTTATTGTCAAACGTATTTCAATGCCGGTGTTTGCACAAATATTACCGGCTGATGGCAGCAACCTCACAGAAAACCAGGCGCGTATCCATGGCCAGGTCCATACACTCTGGCCGTCGGCGAGTGTCGAGTTTTTCCTCAATAATTCATCGAAACCGCTCACACAAACACAAGCGGGTATTTATCAATTTGATGTTGTCAACGTGCCGCTGCAAGTGGGCGAAAATATTTTTAAGTTACGCGCAGCAACTCCGGACGGAACAAAAGAAGTAACCCTTACGCTGAATTACGGAAAGCCGGATAGTGATAACGACGGTCATCCGGATGACGAAGATTTATTCCCCAATGATCCAAACGAATGGGCGGATCTGGATGGCGATGGTATCGGCGATAACAGTGACCCGGACCGCGATGGTGACGGAATTAGTAACGATCACGAAACCGAGTTAGGTAATGATCCTAATGACCCTGACAATAAACCGGATGATGTTGATGAAGACGGTATTCCGGATCAACTGGATGATGATCGCGATGGTGATGGCCACGCGAATGCACAGGATTTATTTCCGGATGATGCCACTGAATGGGCCGATCTGGATGCTGATGGTATCGGTGATAATGCTGACACAGATCGTGATGGCGATGGCTTTTCCAATGCGGTTGAAGAAGAGCGCGACACTGATCCGAATAATGTGAATGATTATCCGGATACGGTGGCGCCCTTGTTGCAAATCCTTAATCCGGCTGGAGAAAGAACCGAGAACGCCAATTTTGTTTTGCACGGCAGTATTTCTGATCCGGTGCAACCACAGAGTGGTGTTAAAGACGTTATCGTTACATCCGATAAATTTGCCAACGTTAATATTGCTGCAACGATTAATGAAGCAAATTTTACAGTCGAAGTCCCGCTTGCATTAGGGGCAAATAAACTCACGGTAACGGCGCGGGATAATTCCGGAAATGCGATACAGGCAACTTATCAGGTTCAGCGCATTGCATTGCCGCGTTTTCAAAATATCACGCCCGCCAATCTGTCGACGATAACTGAAAATAAAGTCACTATCGCCGGTCAAATACATACAGCAATGCCGTTGGAAGGCGTTCGTTTTTATATTAAAGATTCGCAAATTACACCCAGTGGCACGGGTACTCCGGATGTTTACGCATTTAATTTGCCGGATGTTTCCCTTGCGCTGGGGCAAAATACTTTCTTGTTGCGTGCCGAAACCGCAGACGGCGTAGTGGAACAAACATTAGTATTGACCCATACACCAACTGATCCGGATAAAATTAAAGCGCCCGAAATTTCATTAGTCAGTCCGGCAAATAAAAGCTTGTTGAATGTCGCTGATTTTAAAATGAAAGCACGCGTGGTTAGCCATGCGGGTGCAGTTAAGGTAACAGTAAACGGCCAGCCAATTGCTTTGTCATCGGCCAATGATGATGAGAGTTATTTCGAAAGTGCGCTTTCTTTTGATCGGGATCAGGACACGCTAAATGTAACGATTGAAGTCACCGATACACTTAATAAAAAATCTACCTTGAATCCTGTTTTTTATTTGGATCGCTCATTACCACAAATTTCTGTGCATGGTTTGGATGAAGCGCCGGCGATCAATACTGTTGTCAATTCACCGTTTGTAATTAACGGTACTGTAAGGGATACAAATCTGGCCAGTGTGACTATCAATGGTCAATCAGGATCATTAAAACCCGGGGCAGTGTTGGGGAGTTACGATTTCTCAATACCCTTGTCGATATCCGCCGGTGAGCAAATTCAATGGGTAATTAATGCGCGCGATTCAAGCGGTAACAGCACAAATGCTACTTATATTTTTCAATCCGCCGCCCAAGCATCTCTATCGCCATTGTTGCCGGGCGATAACGCTGAATTTTTATATAAGGGCCAGCCACTGGTTGTACAAATTGCAGCGCGGGTTTCAGATCTTCCTGAGGGAACCCGGGTAGTTGCCACTCTTGGCGAGCAACAAATCAATCTGGCGCGCGCCGGTACATTGGCCAGCGGTGAAATTACGTTACCGTCGCAAGCGGGCAATTATGTTTTGCATTATAAAGTGCTTGATGCAGCCCAAACTGTCGTTGCTGCGACCACGCGCACGCTCAACGTGATAAATGAAGATGCGATTGCAATAACGCTGGTTAATCACGAGCCTGAGAATAGCGCAACCAATATTGAAACCAATCAGCCTATCGAGCTTTATTTCAACAAAGCGATTGATGCTTCTAAATTAAGTATCAGTGTAACGGAAACGTTGCATGGCAATACTTACATCGATACCGATCAACCCGGCCTCGATTTCCTTAATGCCAAAGGTTATCAATTAAAAGAAGTGAATTACGATAACCAGGCAATATCCGGTTCTTATTCTGTATTACCGGGCAATCAGATTGTTGCTTTTTATACCTCGCGACAATTTGGTTTCAATGGTGATGTGCGCGTTAATGTTTCTTACGATAACAAAGAGCTTGCACGTTTCAGTTTTAAAATTCGCCCATTGCCGACGTTTGTTATCGGTGGAGTCGCGGATCAATTCGGCCAACCATTAGCAGGGGTTAAAGTGAACTTGCCGGATCTGGGGCGCACAGCAACCACGAATAAAGATGGCAGTTTTGCATTTGGTTTCCAGGAGCCTGCTGGTAAAGAAATTCCTGGCGGCCGCCATAAAATAATTGTTAATCCTGATTTTTCCTTGCCAGGTTACGGTGTACAGGTGCGCACTCTTACTTTGCAGGAAGGCCGTAAAAATGAAGTGGGATTGATGCGTCTTACCGAGTTGCATCCGGAAATTCCATTCCAGTTAGTGTCAAGCGGACAAGCAGAAGTGAATTTTGCCGGTGGTGATTTGAAACTGGATTTATCAGCGGCGCGTTTGTTATTTAACAACGGTCGCCCCTCCGGCAATGTCCAATATCAATTTATGCCCTTTGAACAAGTGAATACGGCGATGACGCCCGGCCTCTGGCCGCAGTGGATGTTCTCTGCGCAGCCACGCGGTGTGGTGGTAGAAAACTCGGTAGGTATTGATATCAAAATGCCGGCATTAAATGGTAGCTACGATTACATACCTGCCGGATTGGAATATGTGGTGTTGCTCGGTTATGACCCGGAGCGGGAAGTTATTGAACCGGTAGGTATTGGCAAAATTCAAAATTACCGTGTTGTCAGTTTGGGTGAGCTCAACATTAAAACACTTGATCACCTTGGCTATGCGTGGATTGATCCAAAGCATCAACCATTATTAAAACAAGTCGCTGACGGTACCAAATCAATGCAACAACTTATCAGCACGCTGCAGCAGTAAAACAGGAATAACGACAACATGAATTCAGGATCACTCATTCCAATGGTAGTTAACGCAGCGCGTAAGACTTTTTTTAAAATTGTCATCGCTTTTTTTGCGACACTTATTTGTGCAAATGCCAGCGCGGATCTCGCGTTTAAACACGGCGCTGTTATGGCCCGTAGCGTTGTGCTCGATGATAAAAAGCAACCCATTCTGGTGGAGTACAACGAGGATGGCACAGAGGGCAGTCCAGTTAGTATTCCAAGTGAGTACGCTGAGAAAGTTAGAGAATTAACAATCATCACCGCGTATGAATACCGGATGGAACAAGCACGATTGAAGGATTATAAAGAACACCATGCTAACGACCTGGCCATTGATGCAGAAGTAATATCGAGTGTGCAGTTTGCGAAGCAGTCTTACCCTACTGCTGATGGCAAAAGCTCAATCACACCACGAGCATTAGATAAACATGTAAAAAGCGTTTTGGTGCGTGGTCGCAGTAATCGTATTTCTGCTGATCCTTACGATTTGGTGCTGTTATCTTTTTCGGTGGATTTATCACAGGACTTCAGTCCACCAGAAACAGGCAGCATTCTGTTGGACCCCAACGGAGGAGTCATTACCTCTTCGCCATTAAACATCGGACCACGTGTTGGTTTTTTTGGCGATCCTAAAAAAGCGCAGGAATTTTATACCCCCATACGCAAAAACGATGACAAGATTTTCGGGCCCGTAAAATACGCCAAGGTGTATATCAGCCCGGAGGTTTTTTCCGGCAGTCTGGCAAGGACAGATAGTGAAGGCAAATACAGCATGCACTTCATGTTGCCTTATTGCCCCGGTGGTTTTGATTACACCACCGACATGTGGGCTGAACTTCAGTACGCTAATTTCAGCCCTAACGGCATGCCGGCTCTTCCTTACTATTTGCGCCGCCAGGATTGGACCTATTGCTACGACCTGCCTCCATTCGGTGGAGGAGGTGGTTTGATGGGGGCAATGGCTTATGTGAATGCCATGGGAATCATGGCGACCATGGCGGTTCCTTCTTACAACCTGGATCTTAAAGTTGATGTAATGTTTTTATCCGGGAAGGCCATCCTGGAAAATGCCGATGGAAGCCTTGTCCAGATTTCCAATGTGACGGAATACGGTGCAGACAGTCCAGGTACTCTTCCGGTCGCGCAACAATTTTATGATTTGGATGGTGACGGTAATCACGATATGTCCGTGTTGGGCGATATGGTCGAAGTGGTTAGTGATACCGGCATTGCAGTCACCAGCTTTCAACCAAATCCTGCGGGAAAACTGCAAGGCGTCTTCCTGAGTTCGCGCCCCAATTACGGCACACCGCATTTATTTCGCCAGGCTGACACGATAAAGAATCAGGGACCTAACGGTGTTCTTAAATCCATTAGCAAAGAAGATTTGCGCAAAACCGATGTGCTGGTGTTCCGCGAATCTACTGGTGAGTTGGTATTGGAGCGTAAGGGATTAAGTGAGCAGGAAGCGAAAAACGATGAAAACGGAGCATCAACCGGACTAGGGGAACAGGATAAATTTTTCTTCTACCGTTTAATGCTACGCGGTCCGATGGACTCCGCCTTGAACCTCGGTGGTGGAACACAACGTCGCGGTACCTGGGCCGAATGGGCTACGCGTTATAAATTGCCGGAACCGTATCAGAAGCGCGAAGCGGATCACTTGAAATCCGGTGAATGGGTGCGACTGGTAGTGATTAATCGCAAGACCGGTTATATGGGCACCAAGCGGGTCCAGTTAAACGATGCGAGTCAAAATGTTGCGGGCTATTTAAGCTTGCCCGTTGAAGACATTACCTTGTCACCACCGAAACTGAAGGTGTGGGCTGAGCGCAATTACACCCAGGCGCAAGGCCTTAAACAAGGCTCGCAGGAAAATAATAATATTATCGGCGCGGAGGGGGCTGCGTTAGCCAGTGATGATCTGGTGACGATATACACCGAATGGTACGACGAAGAAGGGCGTACTCTGCCTGAAGGTCTTGGAGTCGACAACGGTGAACAATACGGTTTAACCGGTCGTCTTGCGAAAGTTGTTGGCCAGGGGCAATTGGCTGCGGTTGCCCAGGGTGGATTGGCGGAATTCCCTATTGCCCCCGGTCGACATACGCAAGTGTTGCGCATTCGCGATAACCTGACTGCACCGGAACATTTTTATATTCATGTGACCGGCACGCAAAAAAATGAAAAGCCGGATTTCGGTGCTGCCGGCCCAAGCTCTGATGAGCCTATGGACACTCGTCCAAAAATGCTCACGCCATTCCTCACACCACAATACGACGAACTAAAGGATTGGCTCAAGATCACCGACTGGAACCAGGCCCGCAAAGCATTCAATGAAGGCCAATCCACGGTGGAACCGTTAAAGCCACAACCGGGTTACGTGTGGGCATATCGTCCCGAATATCAATTCAGCCAATACGAACTTGAGCTCCATGAAATTGAACGCACCACAGCGCAGGGCGGAAAAAGCAATATGCTGGATGACCCCAAGTCGCTGGCGGGCGAGAGTGATCAATGGATCGATATTTTTTATTCGTTGCTCGCGAATAATAATGATCGTTTAAATGCAATTGATGGCCCGCAGGATTTGGTGTTGGCGGTGGGTGAAGAAGAAATCAAACTCACCATTGGTGCTGATAAAAGTGTTCGCTTTGAAAATCTCGACCATCTGGCCGCACTCAATCCGGAAGATTTTTTAACCATAAGGCTGTATTCAAATCAGGATGCCGGCAACGTTTTGTGGCAGTACGCGTTTGAAACTTACGGCAACATCGAGTTATCCCGCTCGCATTCACAAGCGCGTTATAACGATGAAAGCGCGTACCAGTACAACACTATCGATTCTTACAGCGTATTAAATATTCCACTGGAAACAGAATCAGCAGTGCAGGTGAATTTGCTGGATGATAGAAAACGTCCGGTATCTGCGCTGGTTCCTACGCGTGTTGTGGGAGCAGGCTTGCAGCACGTTGTTGTGTTGCGCAAAGATCTCGATGGAATTTCTCCGCGATCAGGTACCGATGCCTATATCGTTGTTAAAACAATTCCCACCAATGGCAATCGTTCGCGCGAAAAAATTTACGAAGTTAATTTAACTGAAAGTATCAACGGTGAAATGCTCGGGCAGGTTATTGAGCATGACACGCTTATCCAGCGCGGTTCGCTGACACTTAATCGCCAGGACATGGCGCTGAAAGGTATTGGTCCGCAACTGGATTTCAGCCGCAGTTATTCCAATGATGCCAAGCCGGAAAATAGCCATGATGTATTGAGCCCCGGGTGGAGCCATAACCACAATATTTATGTGCAGGTTTTAGCGCAGGGCGATGATCAACCTCCCTACGAAAATAATTTGCCCGGTTGGATTGGTGCAACTCGTGAAAGCTCAACCCAGCCTAAAATCCTGGATAACCAAACACTCAATAATTTGAAAAATCGTCAGGTCACGCCCAGCGTTGTTGCAGTAAGCAATGGTGGAAGTTTCAAACGCAAAATTAATAATTGGATTAACCAGCGCGGTAATCATGGAACCATCAAACAAGTGGGTGGAATCTGGGAATATCGTTCCAAAGACGGCACCGTTTACACCTTTGAACCGCAAATGCCGGGGCAGGATAAAGCCTTTGTAAAAACCATTACCGATCGCAATGGCAACAAACTTGATTACACCTATACAACCGTCGCTGATGAGCGTTTGCTGCTTAGCGTAAAAGATCTTGCAAAACGCGAATTAACATTTAGTTATAGCCGCGCAGATAACGGCAAAATGCGGTTGGATAAAGTTGAAAATTCTGTTGGTGTTGACCTTGAATTCGCGTATTACCCTAAAGCCGCAAGCGGGTACGATTCCAGAGTCGGCATGCTTAAATCATTCACGCGCGGTGAATTCACCGAAACCTACGATTATCGCCATCTGGATGTGGATCCTTCAGTAAACCTTTCAACCGTTATCGATGCCAACGGTAATCCAACGCGTTACGAATATTACGCTGCAACGGATGTCCCGGTTGATATGGGCGGACATGCTCGCGGCCTTGATGAAAATGACATCGTTCACAAAGTATTTTATCCCTCGGCATCGGGCAATGAGTTTGCAGAAATAAAATACGATGTAAGCAGCACTAAAAACAAACGTGAAATTACTGACCTGCGCGGCAATAAGAAAACCTACACGCTCAATGGACTTGGCAACCCGGTTCGCCTTGATGAACCTGAAAATAAAAGCACCACCTTTGAGTGGAGTGCAGATATGGGCGAGCCAGATAATCTTTTGCGCAAAAAGAATGAGCTGGCCACCAATGCGACCTGGGAATACGAATACGACGCGCACGGCAACCTGATCAAGGAAACTGATCCTTACGAAAAAACCACAGAACAATCCTGGGATCAGAATTTCTCGGTACTGTTATTTCGCAAGGATAAAAACGGCAACACCCTGGAACAGACGCTGGATACCAAAGGTAATGTGCTGACCGAAACACAAACCGCTGTTGTTAATGGTTCCGCTGCTGATGTTGTAACCAAACACACCTATGGGAATGCTGGTCCATTTTTTGGCGCCCTGCGCACAACGACTAATGGCCGTTCCGCGCGTACTGAATTCTCTTATGATGATTTTGGTGTTTTATCTGTAGTGTCCGAACCTGAGGGCAGTACAACCCGTTATACAAATAACAATCGCGGTTTACGTTTGTCTGCAACTGATGCCAATGACAACACCACAACCTATGAATACGACGAGCTGGATCGTTTAATAAAAACAACTGATGCAGAAAATAACAGCACAACCTATGTTTACGATAAAAAGGGCAATAAAAAATCCGAAGAAATTCGCGATAGTTATCTGGTTGATGGAACAAAACATAATCGTTATTTAAAACTTGCGTACACCTATGATCCTCGCGACCGGGTGAAAGCGGTAGCTCGCACAGGAAACCTTGATGGCAGCTATTCGATTGATGGTGAAAAAACCTACACCTACGATGCCAATAGTAATTTACTCACTGAAAGTGATTGGAAAGGTGCAGCGACAACGTACACCTACGACGCGCTGAATCGCCGTCTTTCTATTGAGAATCGTGCTAGCAATAGCATGACTTACTCTTATGCCTTTAATAATGGTGTTCGAACAACCATTACCGATTACGCTGGTCGTGTCACAACTGAACACGCTGATAAACTGGGTCGTAAAACAAAAATTGTGCATCCTGCGGTAAGTAATATTGACGGTAGTTCGGGAACTTACGAGCGCGTCATGACCTATGACAACCTCGAAAATGTTATTGCCGTTCTCGATGAAAATGGCAACACCACCAGCTATTTGTATGATGGCCGTAATTTAAAAATCAAGCAAACCAATGCTGATAACAAACACTTTCACTGGCAGTACGATGCGGCCGGTAATTTAAGTAAAACCATCGATGAAGCTAATCGGGTAGTGAGCTATACCTACGATAAACAAAATCGTCTGACGCAAAAAGATTTGCCGGAAACGCAAAAAATACAATACAGCTATTTCGCTAATGGCACGCTCAAAAAAGAAATTGATCCGTGGAAGTTTGAGACCAGTTATACCTACAACAAAATTAACCAGCGCACCAGTGTGACTCATCCTGATGGCGTAGAGCAGGAGTCCTATACCAAAGATGGCAAGCTGGCCTTCAGGAAAGATGCAGAAAATCGCAACACTTCCACGCTTTACGGTCCGGAGGATCGCATTCAGGTTGCCGTCGATGCGCGCGGTAGAACGACCACTAATAGCTACGATGAAAATAATAATCTCGTTGATAGTCAATTGGCGTGGAGTGGGATTACTGGTCCAGCCGACGTAACAACCCATGCAGAGTATGACGCGGAAGATCGGGTAATCAGTCAAACGACCGCACAAGGTTCTGCAGTAGAACAAACCGTTACGTACGAATACGATGGGCTTGGTAATCGCACTGAAGAAGCGAAACCGGATGGCCGCGTTACTCGTTTCCAATATGACGAATTGAATCGCGTTAAACGTATCGAAACTGCCTCCGTTGATGGATTGAATCCTTACACATTACAAGTGTGGGATGGAGTCGGTAACAAAACAAAAGTTACGGATCGCCGTGGCAATACCACCATCACCGAATACGATGTGTTGAATCGTCCGATAAAAATTACTGATGCGGATAATAAAATTGCTGCATTCACGTACGATGCTGTGGGCAACAAACTCACCGAAACCAATCGTCGTGGCAATATTACCGAACAGACTTACGATGGTTTAAATCGCGAAGTCGAACGTTTTGCCAGCGATGGCGGCCCCACACGTTTCCGCTTGCTGAAAAATGAATACGACCTGGGTGGGCAAAAGAAAAATGCCGTTACTGATGCGAATAACAATCGCATTGAAGTGCAACAGGATTGGCGTGGCAATACTTTGGTTACAACATTGCCAGCAGGCAATGGTTATGTGCAATCGACCAGTATCAACACTTACGACAAATCCGGTTTCCTGCTCACTGCTAAAGATGCCGCAGGTTACACCACGACTTACACCTATTATGCGGATGGCAAAACCGCGACCGCGATCAATCCCGAAAATGAAACAACTGCATTTGAGTACGATATTTTCGGCAACAAAGCGCGTATCACCAAACCGTTAAATGGTATTCAAACTTTGGCCTACGACGAACAAAATCGTATCAGCCAGGTTACCGATGCCATCGGTTCCATCACCCGTTTTGAATACGATGATAACAACAATCTCGTACGTCAATTCCTGCCTGCCGCGAACGATAGTGGTAGCACGCAAGTTGAATACACTTACGATGCATTGAATCGAAAACGCGAACACATCCAGCACAAATCCGATGGTAATTTGATGACGGCGTTTGTGTACGATGCGGAAGGTAATTTAACAAAAACCACCGACGCAAAAGGCCAGGAGTTCAATAACACCTACGATGCACTCAATCGTCTCCAGCAACAGGATTTCCCGGCGGGCAGCGATATCACGCGCATCGTCACCACTCACGATGCGAATGGCAATGTCGACACGGTTACGGAAACCAAAGGTGCCGCGACTGAAATCACCACTCACAGTTATGACTTGCTGGATCGCCTCAGCAACCAAACACAACGTGGCCGTGAAATCAGTTATGCCTACGATAACAACGGTAACCGCACACGCGTAACCTCAATCGGCGGCGTAACGACTTACACCTACGACAGCCGCAACCGCTTGAGCACAGTAACTGCTGGTGGCGTTACCAATTACCGTTATTTTGCCAACAACTGGCTGGATAAAGTGACGCACGCTAACGGTACAGCAGCGGCTTATACCTACGATGGTGTGGGCCGGATGTTGTCGGTGCAAAACACATTGGCTAACGGCAATGTGTTATCGAGTTTCGCGTACAGCTACGACGACAATGGCAACCGCACGCAACAAATCGAAACCCAAAACGGTTTTCTCACCGTGCAAATCCTCACCACGAATTATGTATTCGATGCACTGGATCGCCTGGAAAGCTACACCGAAACCGGCAGTGGTAAAAACACCACACACACCTTCACGTATTACCCGAGCTACGACCGCAAAACTGAAAAAGTGGTTAACAACGGCGTAACGCTGAAAGATCGCAGCTACACCTACAACGGCACCTATTGGTTAACGGAAATTACCGAAACCGCCGGTACGGGCGGAAGCATCACTTATCTTTACGATGACAACGGCAACAACATCCGGAAAACGGACAACACCAGCGGCAGCGCACAACGCACCTTGTTCGAATACAACAGCCGCAACCAACTTAAGCACGTTGCGCACGGCGCACCGAGCGCAGAAGTCGGGCAGGGCACGCACGATTACAACTACGCCGGTATGCGCATTCGTCACATCGGTTCCGAGCGTGGCGATATTGAATACATTTACGATGGCGACAGTATTCTCGATGAGTTGCAAAACAATACTGCAACGCTCGTAGCGCATTACCGCTACGGTGATCGCCTGCTCAGTCTCGTGACTGGCGGCAGTGACCAGTTCTATCACTACAGCGCATTAGGCACGACGGCAAACCTCACCAATTCTTCCGGTGAACAACAAGTCGCGTATCGCACCGATGCCTTCGGAAAAATTACCCAACAACAAGGCACCAGCGTTAACCGCCATGTATTCACCGGACAGGAGCACGATGAAAAAACCGGCCTGATTTATTTCGGTGCGCGTTTCTATGATCCGGATACAGCGCGGTTTATTAATCAGGATAGTTACCTGGGTGACTCATCGACGCCGCCATCGCTTCATCGGTATTTGTATGCGTATGCGAATCCGACGATTTACATGGACCGTAACGGTAACTTCCCGGTTACAGAACAAATTGCGGCATTCATGCATCAACGTGCCACTGACAATAATGAAGCATTGAAAAGCATGCAGACCTCCAGTGGCTCAACGCTGGGAACGAGAAGTATTGCGGCAATAACCGGTATTGGTGCTGGTTTATGGAGCTTGGGTGGTGGAATTGTCGGGCTTGTTGATATGGGGATGGACGCCAATGCTGCTCAGCTGCGCCGCATACCAGGTGCAGAAAATATTAGTGTTATTCGTGAATCTGGAGAGAAAACTGATCGTCGTCGTGAAGCAATTGCGAACTTTGCGAACAAAGCGAAAGATTACGTTACTCAAGAAAACCTGACTGATGCATTGATGCGTGATGGTGGCAACGCATTGGATAAGACGGGTACCTACATGGGAGACGTATTTATCCGCGGTAACCTGGATGCAACAGCCAGTTTCTCAAGCGGGATGTTTGATCTCGCATCGGGAGGAACGACACGTGCTGTAAAAACGGCTAGCAAGACGACAGACCTTCTTCCTCGTGTGACCGGCGAAGTGCCGAATATCAATAAAGGACCAAGCGGCGCACCGGTCAAAAACTCAGTGGTCCCCGATGGCTGCCCATGTTGCTTCGCTGGTGGTACACCGGTATTAACCAAAGACGGTCTCAAGCCTATCGAGCAACTGAAAGAAGGTGAGCTGGTTGCATCGCGTAATGACAAAACCGGAGAGGTGGAATGGAAACCAATCACAGCACGTTTTGTAAATGACGATGATCGTTTAACCTATGCGTTGGTGTTGGTTGACGAAAATGGCAACGAAGAAAAATACGAAGTCACCGACAACCATCCATTCAATGTAGAAGGATTGGGTTGGGTAGATTCCAGCAAATTGAAAGCAGGAATGAAAATTCCGAGCTACAAAGGTGGATATCTCACTGTAGTTAGCTTCACGTCGTTAAATCGCAGTCCGGTTACTTACAACGTGGAAGTGGGTGATTTCCATACGTACTTTGTTGGTGGGCAAGGGGCTTGGGTTCATAATCAATGTCAATGTTCTATTAATGGCGGAAATGGAAATGCAACGCCTGTTGCTTATCAAGGGAAAAGAAGTCCGCAAGCTGCGAAACCTACCACCAGTGGGGTGCTATTACCTGATGAGCTCCGCTCTGGAACATACG
This sequence comes from Cellvibrio sp. 79, assembly GCA_003056245.1. Lineage (GTDB taxonomy): Bacteria > Pseudomonadota > Gammaproteobacteria > Pseudomonadales > Cellvibrionaceae > Cellvibrio. The sequence continues at coordinate 1,116,156 of MVDH01000001.1, forward strand.
ATGATTTAATAGATGCAGGAACAATAGGAGACAATATTACGCCGCATCACATGCCCGGTGCCACCTATATGGAGCGTGTACATGGTATTTCTAAAGGTGATGCCCATGCATTTAATATGGAGCAGCCCCCAACAGGTGGTAGACATCGTAGAACAGAATCATATGGAAGAAGGGCATTTGATGATGAGTCTGCAAGAGATGCATTAGCTAGGGATATAATGGATGCAAGGAGAATTTATAAACAAGACGGGTTGTATACTCCCGAGGTTAGAGGAAGCTTGCAAAAATATATTGATGATTATGTAAGTGCATATCCCCAAATTTTTGAGAAACCTAAAAAATGAAAAAAAATGAAAGTCAGATAATATTGGAGTTGGATTCTTTTGGTTCAGTCAACGAAGATAATCTGCGTGATTTTGAAGATTTGATTACTGATGCGTATGAGAATAAGGGAGATAAAATTATTAAATCTCTACTCTTTTCTTTGAGTGATCAATGTGAATTTGATGAGGTTATGTTTAGGGTTGTTCATACATTAGAGTCGTTTCCATTAGATAAATATCTTCAGGAGCTCGGGGATAATATTACAGCGCTTTTTCATAAGTCTCCGCGATGGATAAGTATATTGCATACAAGGATAATGAATTCACCAAAAATTTATGAGACCTATTTAAGTGAGTATTCGAGTTTGGATATTTCTGCAAGAAATACATTGAGCAACTTGCTTGAGTTAATTTCAAAAAAAGAAAAATTTTATGATAGATGTATCTACGGTATTGAATATATAAAAAAAATGGAGATTTAAAATTTTTTTGAACGGTTAACGCGGCTGTGCTGTCCGTCTGCCGGCAAGACCAAATCTGTTATTTTTTACAGTCAGTTTTTTGTAGTAACTCTATAAAAAACTGTGATCGCTCTTTAAAAATCAGCTTCTTTTTTGAGATTCCTCTGTTGTCATCGGTGACAGAGGAAAATTCAGCATTTCCTCACCGTGCAAATCCTCACCACGAACTACGTGTTCGAGGCACTGGATCGCCTGGAGAGCTACACCGAAACCGGCAGTGGTAAAAACACTACGCACACCTTCACGTATTACCCGAGCTGCGATCGCAAAACTGAAAAAGTGGTTAACAATGGTGTAACACCGCAATGCTCGTAGCGCATTACTGCTATGGTGATCGCCTGCTCAGTCTCGTGACTGGTGGCAGTGACCAGTCCTATCACTACAGCGCATTAGGCACGACGGCAAACCTCACCAATTCCTCCGGTGAACAACAAGTCGTGTATCGCACTGATTAACAATTGGCGGGGAGATATTTAAATGTCATATAAAGAAGAAATTAAGGAACTAACAGAGCTGGTCAGAAGTGATGATGATTGGTCTGATATTAGAAATATCTTAAATGAAGTTGGATTTATGTCTGGCGAAATTGTTATGGCTGGTTTCGCCGAAAATGAAGATGAAAGAGAGTTTGGTATCTTTATTAATAAAGCTGACTTAAAAGTATATGAATATGAAAGATCAACGGCAGATGGAGAAAATAACTCAAAAAATATTTATTTGTATGAAAAAACTGGTGACAGAGTTTTTTATGCTCAACAGCCTCATATAGAACTTGCGTTAGAAATGATAAGTAAAAATGAAATATGAAAAGTTTTAATGTTTGAGTGTGCTGTCTGATTTTTCGGGTGGTGTTCAAAAATTCTGTGTCCCTTCTTTAAGCTCCCACAGAGAGGCGACTCATGACCAACACAATAACTTCTGCCAATGAATTAGGAAAATGGCTTTTTATGGTGTTGAAGGTGTTGAAGGTGTTGAATAGGTGCATTGATGACGGAGTTGCCAGAAGAAATATATGCTGAAATCACATCACTAAGTAAACAAGGTGATCACTTGGCAAAATTAAATAAATATGAAGAAGCTAAATCTATGTATGTTTCGGCTTTGAAATTGTTGCCTGGTGATAAAAACATTTGGGAAGCGGCCACTTGGCTTTATGTGGCTATTGGAGATACACATTTTCATTTGCGAAATTATGATAAATGTTTCAAATGTTTTTATAATGCTGTTCAGTGTCCGGAGGGATTAGGAAATCCTTTTATTCATTTAAGGTTAGGACAAATGTATTACGAGCAAGGCGACTTTGAGAAAGCTTCCGATGAGTTGATAAGAGCGCACATGGGCGCTGGTCTTGATATTTTTATGGAAGACGATCCAAAATATTTATCATTTCTCGAAACAAAAATTAAGATCTAATGTGTATGCTTTCCTACTGACCGCAAGATTAAACCTGTTGTTTTTACAGCCAGTTTTTTGCAATAACGCTACAAAAAACTGGCTCCGCTCTTTAATAATCAGCTTTTTTCTGAACTTTCCTCTGCTGTGCCCACCAACAACAGAGGAAAAATTCTGTATTTCCTTTTCTCAAGACTAGCAAAACTTCGGGCAGTGAACTATAAGCATTAATACATTGCAGAAACTCATTATTTTGTAATCCTATAACATCAACAATCTCGTCACCACCACTCCCGATGCTAATAGCAACAGTGTCCGCAAAACCGATATCACCAGCGGCGGGCACAACGCACCATGTTTGAATACAATAGTAGCAATCAACTCATACAGGGTTGCGCACGGCGCACCTAAAAGCGGAAGTAGGGCAATCAAGATTGCAACTGCGTTGCAATGTATATTCCTCTAACAGTTTTTAATTTATTTTTTATCAGTGAAAACCTAATTGTAAGGCTTTTGTCATTTTATTTGCGATGCAATGTAAACGATTGAAATTAATTGCTTATCCTACCCCACCTGCGGGTTTTAATTTATGCTTTGCCTTGGTCTTATAATTGAGATGAAGCAATGGCAGAGCGTATTATGGTTACCGGTGGGGCAGGGTTTATTGGTGCCCATTTATGTGCTGCACTAATTAAGTCCGGTTATCGCGTTCTGTGCGTGGATAATTTGTCCTCAGGAAATTTAAATAATCTCAAACACCTGAAAAACCATCCTGACTTTGAGTTTTATTATCAGGATATCACCACTCCTTTTAATGCAGACGTTAAGCAGATCTATAATTTGGCTTGCCCGGCATCTCCTCACTTTTATCAAGCTGATCCAATACAGACGATTAAAACCTGCGTGCAGGGGTCAATGAATGTATTGGATATCGCACGCGCTCATGGAGCGCGTATATTGCAAGCGTCTACATCTGAAATTTATGGTGATCCGGAGGTGCATCCGCAACAGGAATCTTATCGTGGTTCGGTAAGTCCGATAGGTGCGCGTGCTTGTTACAATGAAGGCAAGCGGTGTGCAGAGACTTTATTTTTTGATTATCAGCGATTGTATTCGCTGGATATAAAATTGGCGCGCATTTTTAATACGTATGGCCCCGGAATGGCAATAAACGATGGGCGCGTAGTGAGCAATTTTATTGTTCAGGCCCTTCGTGGTGCCAACCTGACTATTTATGGCGATGGCAAGCAAACACGTTCCTTTTGTTATGTTGACGATATGGTGGAAGGATTAATATTAATGATGAACTCCCACCCCGGTTTTGCAGGGCCAGTTAATATGGGCAATCCCGAGGAAATTTCGATAGGCATGCTAGCGGAAACAATAGTATCGCTTTGTAATTCCAATTCACGCATTGCATACATGCATTTGCCCGACGATGATCCCAAACGCCGTTGTCCAGATATTATGCTTGCATCAGAGAAACTGAACTGGTGTCCCACAACCACCTTGATTGATGGTTTAATAAAAACAATCGATTATTATCGTTCCATCCTGAATGCAAATTCCTAAACGCCAGATTTTAAATTATGCAACCATCGAATATTTCTATTGTTACTACGTGTAAAGGAAGGCTTCATCATATTAAACAAACATTACCGCTAATTGTTGCGCAGTCGCCCGCAGAAATTATCCTGGTTGATTATGCATGCCCGGACAATGTAGGCGATTGGGTAGCAAACCATTATCCATCGGTGATTGTTGTCCGTGTTGATGACGACGAAGGGTTTTGTGCTGCACGTGCGCGAAATTTCGGCGCAAAACTAGCCACGTCTCCGTGGATTTTTTTTATTGATGCTGATATCCAGGTTGCGGCTGATTTATTTATATGGATGCAAGTTAATCTTGATCAGCGATTTTTTTATCGAGCAGGCAAAGAAGAAGGCTCAAGAAAAAGAGATACATGGGGATCATTTATTTGTGCTCGAAAAATATTTGAAGCGGTTTCCGGTTATGACGAGGTTTTTCGTGGTTGGGGCGGTGAAGACGATGACATGTATCGACGACTTTCGTATTTCGGGCTTATTGAGGCTGAATATCCCGGTGAATTTGTTACACCTATTGAACACGATGATGTCGAACGACTGAATTTTTACACAGTAAAAGAGCGTAGTACACACCATTGCATTAACTATTTTTATATCGAAGCAAAGATGCAGATGATGGCTATTCATGGAAGGAGACAGCAACCACCTTTACAAATTCGTCTTGATATTATGCAGCAGGTAACGACGAATATCTTGCGCTGGGCAGATGGGAAAACGAATGAATTACCCAGTGTGTCATTCTCTATTCAAAAATTCGGATGGTTGCCGGAACCCTATAAAATGCGCAAAGATATTAACTTTACGTTAACAATGGAATTGAATGCAGGCAATGAAGTTGCAGAGTGAAAATCATAATGTCAGCAGTTTAAAAACCCTGGTTTACCAGTCTTTCCGTACGGAGGGTATTCCCGTATGGATGGCAACTTGTATGAAATCGGTAAAGGACTGGGCCGATCATAAAAACTACGCATATGAATTTTTGGATGACAGTTTTTTTGGGTACGCACCAGCATGGTTTCGCGAAGCAACTAATAATCAGCGACATCTTGTTGCCGATTTCGCCCGGCTTGAACTCGCCAATCTTTATCTCAACAAGGGATGGGATAGGGTAATATGGGTTGATGCCGATGTTTTTATTTGCGATATCGAGTGTTTTGAAATTGACGAGCGCAGTGATTTTTTATTGTGTAGGGAATTATGGGTGACGCGACGGGATGCACAGGTTGTTTGTTCAAAACGCGTCAATAATTCAGTAATGATGTTTGCTAAAGGAAATGATTTTTTACATTTTTACCGATTGGCATGCCAGAAAATAGTAATGGCTAAAAAGCATGAATGTAAGCACACAGAAATAGGAACTGGTTTTTTATCGGGTATTCCACGCGATTTACCTTTGTTAAAAACAGTGGCATGCCTTAGCCCATTTTTGTTATCCGTATTTGCGCATAAGCGGTATGAAATTATTGAAGCCTACGAACAAGAATTCTATGATCCTGTTCTCGCTGTAAATTTATGCCTCACGTTCAGGGATTGGCAATATGATGGTGTTATCCTCAGTGATGAGGTTTATCTTGCAGTTATTGATTATTTCAAAAAAAGCCGAAATCCTTAAACCTATTATTTAACTGTGTTGTTATGAGCAAAATATTGTGCTGCTGGGAATTGGGGGAAGGTCTTGGTCACCTCGGTCAATTTTATCCGGTGATAAATGAATTGGTTGTCCGTGGGCACGATGTGTATTTCATCGTAAAAGATCTAACAAAGGTTAAAACTTTTACCTGGGATAAGAGTGTGGTTTTTCTACAAGCTCCCATTTGGTTGCCGCGCTTGCGTAAAGCCGTTAAAAACAAAAGTTACGCGGAGATACTTATCTACAAGGGTTACCACTTGCCCGTCACCCTGCATTCTTTAGTTGCAGGCTGGATTAATTTATTTAATCTTATTAAGCCCGATATTTTGCTTTTTGATCACTCCCCCACAGCTCTTTTGGCATCCAGTGGTTTAGGGCTGCCGCGAGTGATTTTAAGCAACCCGTTTGTAACTCCGCCAGCGGGAATGCCGCTTATAAGTGTGCGCCCATGGGAGGAGGTGGATACAAAATCCATGGAGGGCAGCGAAAAATATATCGTAAATGTCATCAATAAAGTTGCTGCGGATTCTCATTTACCCTCTATTAATTATGTTGGCGATTTATTTAATGTCGAAAAAGTTTTTTTAGCTGGCTTTAGTGAGCTTGACCTTTATCGGGAATTTAGAAGCAGCCAGGTTTATATCGGGTCTGTGCCTACCGCTGCCGGCCTACCCAAACCGGTTTGGCCATCATCAAGCTCTGTAAAAATATTTGCGTATTTACAATATGGCAGTGAGCAGGCGGAGATGGCGCTTTCAATATTGGCTTCCCTGGAGGCTAATGTTGTTTGTTACTTGATCGAAGCCAAACCGGAGGAGTGTGAAAAGTATGCATCTCCTAATATGACTATCAGCGCTAAGCCGTTCGATTTAACTGCCGTTTATAAAGAGGCAGATGTGATAGTAACCCACGGTGGTATAGGTATGGTTCATTCAGCTTTGCAGGCGGGGTGCCCGATGATTTTATTACCACTGCAATTGGAACAACAAAATACCGGCTACATGCTGGAAAAAATGAATCTTGCTATGGTTATATCGAGTACCCTTACTCTTGAGGATGCAAAAACGAAGGCTCGCGATTTTTTCTGCTCGCCTGTTTATTTTGAAAACGCCAAGCTATTTTCTATGTCTGTAAATAACGCTCACATTTCCGAAGGAGAAATTTGTAACGTTATTGAAGGGCTTATTGAGTAGAGCGGTGTATGCAGAACGCTTTTCCAATATATAACTTTCCCGGATTTATAATGAGTATTTATTTACCTCGAATAGATTAATCGACTACAGTAAATTGTCCTTTCAGTTGTTGATTTTTTGTCATGTCCAATATTGTTGTTGTCATTATCTGCCTGCTAGTTGGTTTGTTATTCCAGCGTAGCAAACACCTGCCTGAAAATGCGGCCGCGTCGCTTAATGGGTATGTAATATATGTGGCTCTGCCGGCCTTGATTTTGGCGGAAATACCCAAGCTCACGTTAAACCATGAAGCATTAATTCCTGTGGTTGCTGCCTGGGCGGTAATGTTTTTTAGCGCAGTAATTACATTTTTTACGGCGCGCTGGCTCAAATGGTCGCGTGAAATTACTGGCGCTTTGATGTTGCTGGTACCTTTAGGCAACACCGGTTTTGTAGGAATTCCGCTTATTGAGGCTCACCTGGGTTCTAAAGGAATTCCCTATGCGATTCTTTATGATCAGTTGGGAACTTTTATCGCCCTGAATACGTTCGGTGTTGCACTGGCGGCTTACTACGCGGGTGGCGCGACCTCGGCAATCAGGATCTTGCGAAACATTCTGGTATTTCCATCTTTTATCGCGTTGATTCTGGCGTTCTTGCTGCGATTTTTTACTTATCCGGATTGGCTTGCTGAAGCGCTTGCGCGAATTTCATCTACACTTGTGCCTGTGGTAATGGTGGCTGTTGGTTTGCAATGGCGCTTCAAATTGGAATCAACACATTTGGCGCCGTTACTATTGGGGATTTTTTATATTCTGGTTTTATCACCTGCGTTTGCCTGGTTGGGCTTGTGGTTATTTGATGTCCATGGGCTTGCTGCACAGGTAGTAGTATTAGAGGCCGCGATGCCGGCGATGATTTCAGCGGGTGTGCTCGCAATTGCCCACAACCTCGCGCCACGTTTTGCAGCATCCATGGTGGGATATAGTTTGCTGCTAGGGCTGATTAGTGTATGGCTTTGGCGAGTGTTGCTGGTGCATTAATCTTGCGTCATCGAATTAACAATAAATTAAATGTAACCTTAATGTTTCTGCACGGATGGTTTTATGTCGCACAATCAGCCGTCTGGTTTGCTGAAAAGTGATTTCTCTGCATGGAATTCCTTGCAGGTAGATAATTATGATTTTTACCTGGCACAACTCTGTGCAACAAATCCTGTCACCGTTACGCAAAATATTTATTCAAATGATGGTCAATTACTGTTGGCCATTGGCGATTTAGTAACCCATAACGCTCTGTTACCACTTCGTTCATTTACCCTGGCGAAATCTTTGCCTTCTTGCATCCAAATCCAGCACTTAATGAATAATGCTGATTTTCTACAGCATATGGTCAATATCATTCGCGATACTGAATTTTTCCAGGCGTTGGAAGAGCGAAAATATCCGCTTGAATCATTGCTGCCTGTTAGTGAAATGCTGGAACAATTTCCGTTGGTGCAGCAGCGTTTGACGGTGATGTCGGCACAAATGAATGATTTATTTCAGCGTACCCTGAGTGTGGGGTTGTGGTCGATTTTTATTGCGCAGGAAATGCGTTTGCCGATTGAAGAAACACAAATGGTTTTTTGGGCGGCGATTTGCCATGACTTTGGCATGATGCATATCGCTCCACAAATTTTGGCAAAGGAAGAAGAATTGACTGCCGAAGAGTGGCGTAGCTTACAGGGGCATGTCGATATTTCCCGGCAAATTCTCCTTGATTCTGCGGAGTTTTCGAAAGAGCTTGTTGATGCAGTTTATGAGCATCATGAGCGTTGTGATGGCACTGGTTATCCCCACGGAAAAGTAGAAAGTGAAATTTCCCTGCATGGGCAAATTTTAGCGTTGGCTGACAGCATCGTAGGTATTTATTACAACCGTTTTAAACCTTATGGCCGCCGTTGGCGTGAAGTTATTCCAGTATTGGAATTAAACCATGCAGCTTATTTATATCGCAGTTGTGAAATTGTCAGCACTATGATTTTTCGCAGCGAAATACCGTTGGATAATGTGATTGATGGTAGCGAGATTCCGGAATTTGCCGAGCGCATGCTGCAGCAAAATGCGCATTTACAACAGTGTTTTGCTGAATTAAGTTCGGTATTGACCAACCTTGGTTACACGCATGGTGATCGCAAACTTCACAGTTTGCAAAACGTGGTGCTGCACATTGCAACAACATTTAAAGGTAGCCTGCTATTTAAAGAGGATTTGCGCGAGTCGCTACGGTCAATTGCAAGCCAGCAAGAGATTGGTATTAATAAAGTCGTGGAAGATGCGTTATTGCGTCAGCAGGAAATGAATTTCCATCTTCATCGCTTAACACATATGTTGCAAATGTATGTGGGGTCTGGCGATTGCAAAAATTCGAAAATTGCGGAAAAGCTTGATGCAGGCCTAAAAAAAATTGGCGGCTTTTTATTGCCGCCAACATCGTAAAAATTTAATCAGTATTGCGAATTTATTGCTGATGCCAGAATGGTTGGCCAACCGTGGGTGTGCTGGGGCTAGCTGTCTGGCGCTTTTGCATCAAACCTGCTTTAAATGCTTTACGACCTGCGTCAATAGCGTCGGCAAATGCTTCAGCCATTAATGGCGGATTGTGCGCCTTCGCTACCGCTGTATTTAATAATATTCCATCAAAACCCATTTCCATGGCTTCTGCTGCTTGCGATGGTGCACCAAGACCAGCATCGATAATCATTGGAACATCTTTAATCCGTTCACGCAGGCTGCGCAAGCTGTAACGATTTAATAATCCCTGGCCGGTGCCAATGGGAGCGCCCCATGGCATTAATACTTCGCAGCCAACATCTACCAAGCGCTTGCATAAAATTAAATCATCGGTGCAATAGGGCAGAACTTTGAAGCCTTTTTTAATCAGAATTTCTGATGCTTCAACCAAACCAAATGGATCCGGTTGTAAATTGTAATCATCGCCAACGACTTCCAGTTTAATCCAGTCGGTATTAAAAATTTCGCGCGACATTTCTGCTAGCGTTACAGCTTCCTTCACGGATTTACAGCCCGCCGTATTGGGCAGCAAACGGCAGCCACTTTCCTGTATATATCGCCAAATTGCATCGCCATCGCGATTGGCTGGATTTTGCCGGCGCAAACCGAGCGTCACAATTTCACAACGCGATTGAGTGATTGAATCACGCATCAATTGCGGCGATGAATAAAGTGCAGTGCCGAGTAAAAAGCGGCTGGAAAATGTTTCACCGTAAAGCGTGAAATCACGTGCAGGTGTGGTTGATGTTGCGTGGCTCATGGCAATTAACCTCCGCCCACCGGGCGAACTATATCAATTTGGTCGTTGTTGCTGAGTGCCCGTTCTACGTAAGAAGAGCGAGGTACAAATTCCTGATTGATCGCCACGGCAATTTTGCTATCGCCATAACCCCAATCTTGCAGTGCATCGCTCAGGCGTGTTGCCGGAGCAATGGATTTGATTTCATTGTTTACACTGACCTGGATCATTAATCGTTAACCTGAAATAGACGTCTGGAGTAAATCGGGAAATAACATGCGTTGGTTTTGCGTAACTTCGGCAAGTATTTGTTCAACCACAGCGGGTGCTAAAAGGTAGCCGTGGCGGAACAAGCCATTGGCAACAATCAAACCGGGGTTACAGAAAATTTTTGGCAAATTATCCATAAATGCCGGGCGCAAATTAGTATCCATTTCGATAATGCGTGCTTCGGCAAATGCGGGTGATAAAGTGTACAGTGCGCTACCTAATTCAAGTGACGATTGCAATGTTACCGGCGAGCGATCTTCACTTTCAATTTGGGTTGCGCCAATAATAAAACGATTATTGGGTTTAGGAACCACGTAAAGCTGGTAGCGCGGATGCATTAATCGCACCGGGCGATGCAAACGAATTTCACTGGTTTCTACGTGCAAGGTTTCACCGCGCACCCCGCGCAATTTTTTCAATTGTGTTTTTGCGCCCAAGCCGCGGCAATCGATTACCAAATCAAATTTTTCTACGCCCGCAGTCGTGTAGATGGCTTGTGCTTCTGTTTCAACGGGGTTGTTCTCGCGAACCTTGACGCCCAGTCGAATTAATTCATCGCCGAGCTGTTGTAAAAATTCGCGGTTATGCAAGTGACCTTCTTCTTGCAAAAGTAAGCCACGCATAAATTGCGGGCTTAAATCCGGTTCAAGATTCTGAATATCACTGCTGGACAACCATTGGTAATTGCGGCATTCAGGAACAACGAAATTTAATTCGCTTTCGAATTGCTGTAATTCGCTTTCGTCTTGCGGATGGGCAACCAATAAACTGCCTTTGGCGAAAAATAATTCTGTGGTATTGCGTGGTAAATCCTTCAGCCACTCCGGCCAGCACTGCAATGCAAATTGTCCCATGCGGTAAACATTTGCATCAGATACCACCGCTTCGCTGAGTGGTGCAATCATTCCTGCTGCAGTAAATGCGGCTGCGCGAAAGGTATTATTGGCTGGTTGCAATTTCCCGGCTTCGAACAACGTGATGTCATGACCAAGCAAGCGCAAACGCCAGGCGAGCAATCGCCCTAACAGGCCGGCACCGGCAATGGCAATTTGTTGTGGATTGGTTTGATTGTTCACAATGCCTCGAAAAAAAGAGGCGGGGGGCAGGGGAATAGCTATTGCTATATGCCTTGTTCCCTCCGCAGGTTCTAGCCTGTTCAGGTTCTACGGGTTGGGCCGAGCCCATCTCAGCCTCCGTACCGAATTTGCATGAAAAAGTGCAATTCGGCCAAGGCGCCCCGACAAGAAGTGCGGCCAATATACTGATGGCTACAGCCGTTCGCAATTAAAATCTTGCGAGCTCCATGCGCAAATCGTGTTAAGGGTCCAGCGACTCAATAACGCTGTGAAATCCGCCCTCTGCAACTCTGGTGTGGATGCGCTGTCCTGGTTGTACTTGTTGTTGGTTCGTGATGATTTGGCCTGATTGTGCGTCACTAGTCAGGGCAAATCCCCGTTCCAGGGTATTGAGCGGGCTCAATGTGTTCAGCATTCGTGCCGCTGTTGCGAGACGTAATTTCTGACGATCAATATAAGTAAATTGAGCCTTGTGTAATTGTGTTGCTGCACTATTCAATCGCTCACGCAATTGTGCCAGACGCACTTGCGGGTGATGTGCCTGCATCCGCAAGCGCAGCTGCGAGAGTTGGTGTTGATGGCGATTCAACAGGTTTTTGATGTGGTTTTTCAGGCGTAATTCGAGATTATCCAAGCGTTGCGCCTGCTGTTCCAAGCGTTCGCGTGGATGGCGCAAGCGCTGGCGCAAGTGATGCAAATGCTTTTGCAAATGGGCAAGTTTACGCAACATAGCGTCTTCGAGTAGCACTTCAAAGCCGATAAATTTATCCAGCCATTCATCGCCGTCGGGTACCAATATCTCCGCGGCAGCAGAGGGTGTTGGCGCACGCAGATCGGCAACAAAATCGGCGATGGTGAAATCTACTTCGTGACCTACGGCACTTACGATGGGCAGCGCACTATCGAAAATCGCGCGGGCGACGATCTCCTCATTAAATGACCAGAGATCCTCCATCGAGCCACCACCACGGGTAAGCAGGATGACATCAAACAAATCGGCCCGGTTGGCGAGGTCAATTGCTTTAACGATCTGCGGTGCCGATTCCTTCCCCTGTACCGCGACGGGAATGACGGTAACCGCAACGCCGGCAAAGCGACGTTCCAGTACGCTCAGTACATCGCGAATTGCTGCGCCGGTTGGCGAAGTGACTACCGCAATATGTTTGGGGATTTTAGGCAAGGCTTTCTTGTGGGCCTCATTAAACAAGCCTTCGGCTGCCAGGCGATGCTTTAGCTCGTCAAACGCGCGTTGCAGGGCACCGCTACCGGCTTCCTCCATATGTTCGGCGATGATCTGGTAATCGCCCCGGCCTTCATAAAGGCTGACTCGCGCACGAATAAGTACATGTTGTCCTTGTTGCGGTTTGAATCTAACCGTCATGTTGCGGTTGCGAAACATGCAGCAGCGTACCTGGGCCTGGTCATCCTTCAGGGTGAAATACCAATGGCCGGATGAGGGAATGGATACATTGGAAAGCTCCCCCTCTACCCATAACAAGGGTAAATTTGTCTCCAGTAATTGCCGGGCTTGGCGATTAAGCTGGGTGACGCTGAGGATTTCCCGGTCGGGGGTTTTGCTGAAAAGATCATTCATGGCAGGCATATTCACAAGCAAGTTGCTGCGCATTCTATGTCAGGCATCAGTGTGCGGATAGCCTGACAGGGGGTAATAGCCACAAGATATAGTGGTTATTAGTTTACTTGTCTCGTTGTTTTAGTTTACCGGTGGGGATCGAGCCGCTATAATTCCGCGTTTATTTTTCCCGCTCTATTTTGAGGTTGGTAGCTATGTTGCGAATTGCTGAAGAAGCGCTCACATTTGATGATGTGCTCCTTGTACCAGGTTTTTCGGATGTCACACCGAAAGATGTATCCCTGAAAACTCAGTTGACTCGCAAGATCCAGCTAAATATTCCTCTGATTTCCGCCGCGATGGATACCGTAACTGAAGCCCGCCTGGCTATTTCCATGGCGCAGGAAGGTGGGATCGGCATCATCCATAAGAATATGACCGTCGAACAACAAGCCGCAGAAGTGCGTGCAGTTAAAAAGTTCGAGGCAGGTGTAGTTAAAGATCCTATTACTATCGACTCCGGCGCGACTATCCGCGAGTTGATCGCCCTGACCCGCAAAAACAATATTTCCGGTGTTCCTGTACTGCATAACGGTGATCTGGTTGGTATCGTCACCGGTCGCGATGTGCGTTTTGAAACCAATCTGGATGCCAGCGTTTCCAGCATCATGACCCCCAAGGCCCAACTGGTAACTGTTAAAGAAGGTTTCACCTCGGAAGAAGTACGCAACCTGTTGCATAAACACCGCATTGAAAAGGTGCTGGTGGTTAACGACAACTTTGAGTTGCGTGGTTTGATCACCGTAAAAGATATAAACAAAGCTGAAAAATATCCGAGTGCTTGTAAAGATCCGGAAGGTCGCCTGCGTGTAGGTGCGAGCGTTGGCACCAGCCGTGATACCGATGCTCGCGTAGACGCATTGGTCGAAGCCGGCGTAGATGTATTGGTAGTCGATACCGCCCACGGCCATAGCAAAAATGTGTTGGATCGCGTACGTGCGATCAAGGCCAAATACCCTGATGTACAAGTAATCGGCGGTAATATTGCAACTGGCGCAGCGGCTCTCGCATTGGTTGAGGCAGGCGCGGATGCTGTTAAAGTCGGTATCGGCCCCGGTTCAATTTGTACAACCCGTATCGTAAGCGGTGTAGGTGTTCCGCAAATTTCTGCGATTGCTAACGTCGTTGCCGCATTGAAAGGCACTGGTGTTCCGGCTATTGCCGATGGTGGCATTCGTTATTCCGGTGATATCGCCAAAGCCGTGGTGGCTGGCGCTCATGCGGTAATGATGGGCTCTATGTTTGCCGGTACTGAAGAAGCGCCGGGTGAAGTGGAGTTGTATCAAGGCCGTACTTACAAAGCGTATCGCGGTATGGGTTCGTTGGGTGCTATGTCCCAATCACAAGGCTCCAGTGATCGCTACTTCCAGGATGCCAGCGCCGGTGCTGAAAAATTGGTTCCTGAAGGTATTGAGGGTCGCGTTCCTTATAAAGGTCCATTGGCGGCAATCGTTCACCAGATGATGGGCGGTTTGCGTTCAGCGATGGGCTACACTGGTTGTTCTGATCTGGAAGCCATGCGCACCAAGCCTGAGTTTGTGCGTGTAACGGCCGCAGGCATGGGCGAAAGCCACGTGCACGATGTGCAGATTACTAAAGAAGCGCCTAATTACCCGATTGGTGGTCGTTAATTTTTGCTCCTAAAGAGCGACATAAAAACTCGGGTGCGCCCGAGTTTTTTATTTTCCCCTCTTTGAAAAGAGAGGTTAGGGGAGGTTAACTCTCCCGATTCACTTTGTTAAAAGCGGAAGTGAAAACGAATTTTTATTTATCTTCAGGATTTAACATGACTCACGATATTCACGCACAGCGAATTCTTATTCTGGATTTCGGTTCACAGTACACTCAATTGATCGCACGTCGTGTACGCGAAATTGGCGTCTTCTCCGAAATTCGCGCCTGGGATATGAGCGATGAAGAAATTCGCGCATATAACCCTAAAGGAATTATTTTGGCCGGTGGCCCGGAGTCTGTTCATGAGGCTAATTCGCCGCGCGCGCCGGAAGCTGTGTTTAATCTGGGTGTGCCGGTATTTGGTATTTGTTACGGCATGCAAACTATGGCCGAACAATTGGGCGGTTCTGTTGAAGACTCCAATATTCGCGAATTCGGCTACGCACAAGTAAAAGTGGAAGCTGAAAGTGCGATCTTCCAGGATATTAAAGATCATGTGGATTCCGATGGTAATGCGCTATTGGATGTATGGATGAGCCACGGCGACAAAGTCACAAAAATGCCTGCCGGTTTTAGCATCCTTGCGTCGACTCCATCATGTCCAATTGCGGGCATCGTTGATGAGGCTAAAAAATTCTACGGTGTTCAATTCCATCCGGAAGTAACCCACACCTTGCAAGGCAAGCGCATTTACGAACATTTCATTTTAAATATCTGTGGTTGCGAACCGTTGTGGACCGCTGCAAATATTGTTGAAGATGCAATCAAAAAAGTGCGCGAGCAAGTGGGTACCGACAAAGTATTGCTCGGTTTGTCCGGTGGTGTGGATTCTTCTGTAGTTGCTGCGCTTTTACATAAAGCTATCGGTGATCAACTCACCTGTGTATTTGTTGATAACGGTTTGCTGCGCAAAAATGAAGGCGATCAAGTGATGGATATGTTCGCCAAAAATATGGGCGTACGTGTTATTCGCGCTGATGCGCAAGATCAATTCCTCGGCAAACTCGCTGGCGTAAATGACCCCGAGAAAAAACGCAAAATTATTGGTGGTACTTTTATCGATGTATTCGATGCGGAAGCAACCAAACTCAAAGATGTTAAATGGTTGGCGCAAGGTACTATTTATCCCGACGTGATTGAATCTGCTGCGGCTAAAACCGGTAAAGCGCATGTTATTAAATCGCACCATAACGTAGGTGGTTTGCCTGAAGATATGGCGTTCAAACTGGTTGAGCCGCTGCGTGAATTATTTAAAGACGAGGTGCGTGCGATCGGTTTGGAATTGGGTTTGCCATACGACATGGTTTACCGTCATCCGTTCCCCGGACCAGGTTTGGGTGTGCGTATTCTCGGTGAAGTGAAAAAAGAATATGCCGATATTCTGCGTGAAGCAGATGCAATCTTTTTGGAAGAGTTACACGCGTCTGGCTGGTATCACAAAACCTCGCAAGCATTTGCGGTGTTCCTGCCAGTGAAATCTGTTGGTGTGGTAGGTGATGGTCGTCGCTACGAATGGGTGATTTCATTGCGTGCCGTAGAAACGGTAGATTTTATGACCGCGCGTTGGGCGCACCTGCCTTACGATTTACTGGAAAAGGTTTCTGGTCGCATTATTAATGAAATCTCCGGTGTTTCCCGTGTTTGCTATGATGTATCGAGCAAGCCGCCAGCCACTATCGAATGGGAATAATCTTATTGTAGGAATCATCACAGGGATGTGTGCTGTACAGTGATATTTATACTAATGAGACGCTGAATCTATGCAGCAAGTTTTTTTATCAACCACGATTAAGTTTGTTTTCAACTCGCTATTTGTGTGCACTTCTTTTATTGGCTGTGCATTGATATATGCACAGGGCGTTAATACATCCAGCGAGCCGTCACTTGTAGATAATGTAGTCGGCAATCTGATGGTTCCGTCATCAAGTTCAGCGTATGTTGGTGTAGTTGCTGCGAGTCGTGAATCCTCATCTGCACAAGCAACATCTGCTACAGCAGTGTCCACTGCGGCAGAATCTTCTGTTGCAAAATCTTCTACGGCAGATGCGGTTAATGCGGCTTCATCTGCTGCTGAATCATTTTCTTCTGCTGAACCTTCTTCTACAACTGAATCTTCTGCAGCTGAATCTTCTGTCGCTAGTTCCGAACCTGAAGTCTCTATTAGTTTTGCATCATCCAGTGAGCAAGCAGAAGCAAACGACTCCGTTGCGGTATCGTCCAGCGTTGCACCTGCGGCTTCAGATTCCTTTGCTGTATCCAAATTTATTCTGGATACGGAAGTGAAGCCAAATACCTCTGTGCGTTTAACCTGGAGTTCCGATACGGCGGTGGGGGCATTTAGCGAAGCTACGCCAGTATTAGTAGTTAATGGTGCTAATCCCGGTAAAACACTCTGTTTAACGGCGGCTGTTCATGGTGATGAATTAAATGGTATCGAAATGATTCGCCGCGTTATGTTTGATATCGAGCCGGCGAAATTAAACGGCACTATCATTGGTGTTCCTGTCGCGAACATCATGGGTTTCCGTCGTAACTCGCGCTACTTACCGGATCGCCGCGATTGGAATCGTTATTTCCCCGGCAATACCTACGGCAGTTCTGCATCGCGTTTAGCGCATTCATTTTTTTCCAAAATTATTATGCATTGCGATTCGTTAGTGGATCTGCATACCGGCTCATTTCATCGCACCAATTTGCCGCAGTTGCGCGCAGACCTGAGCGATGAAAATGTAGCGCGTCTTGCGCAAAGTTTTGGTGTGATTGCGGTGTTAAATAGTCGTGGGAATCCCAATTCGTTGCGTACCGCGGCGGTGAGGGCAGGAATCCCGTCGGTGACTCTTGAAGCGGGAGAGCCTATGGCGATGCAGCGTGATGTGGTAGAGCAGGGCGTTACTGCGCTAAATACATTGCTTGCGAAAACGGGGATGTATGGCAAACAAAAACGCTGGAATCGTATTGCGCCGGTTTATTATCGCTCTACCTGGGTGCGTGCGAATCAAAGTGGAATTTTATTTAGCACCGCAACCCTGGGGCAGCGCGTTAAAGAAGGTGATACCTTGGGTACCGTAACTGACCCAATTACGAATGCGCGCACCACTATTAAATCGCCCTACGCTGGCAGGGTTATTGGTATGGCATTGGATCAAGTAGTGCTTCCCGGTTTTGCTGCTTATCACATTGGTATCCAAACACCTGAAGCGATACTGATTGAAGAAAGCCAAATGAATCAAACCGCACCGGAAGAAGATGAAGAAGATGGTGATGACTCAGGTGTTGATCCCGCCGATGAAATGGACGAGCCTGAAACCGGTGTAAGCAAGGCGCAAGATAGAATGGCTGATGAATAATTTTATCCGCATGTGATAAATAAAATACCAAATCCAGGCATACACCTGGATTCATTTCCTGTTAATCAAATACCAACTGTATTTATCCCGAAAGCTGCACGTAACAACGCAGCTTTTTTGTACAGCCCTGAGCGCTACTTCTTCACACATTTACAGACAATTCCGGCTGCCCCATGGCAATCGCTAGCGCATGTGGTATGTTACGCCGCATTTCCTGGCTGGCCACCCGCGGCCCAGCTTGTGCATCCCTACAAAATAAGAGGAAGTCGTCTGTGATTGAGATTTTTTTAGCCGGTGGTGTTTTGATGTGGCCGCTGCTGGCCTGCTCCCTGCTTGTTATTGCTATTAGCGCTGAGCGTTACTGGACTCTTAACCCCGCGAAAATCGCTCCTAAAACCCTGTTGGCCCAAGTGTGGACCTGGATTAAAAACAACCAGCTTGATGCAACCAAGTTGCGCGAGCTGAAACAATCTTCACCGCTTGGTTATATTCTGTCTGCCGGTTTGAGCAATTCCAAACATGGTCGCGACATCATGAAAGATTCTGTCCAGGAAGCCGCGAACAAAGTTATTCATGATCTTGAACGCTATATCAGTACACTCGGTACCATCGCCAATATCGCCCCTTTGCTGGGATTGTTGGGAACCGTGTTGGGTATGATCGAAATTTTTAACGGCATCATGCTGGAAGGGACAGGCAATACCAATGTGCTCGCCGGCGGTATTTCAATCGCGCTTTACACCACAGTTGCAGGTTTGGTGGTGGCAATTCCGGCAACAATTGCCCACAAATACTTCCAGCGCCGCATCGATTCCATTGTGGTCACCATGGAAGAAGAGGCAATTAAATTGATTGACGCTCTCCACAGTGAGCGCCGCGTTGATGTGAAAGTGGTTTAATCCGGGGATCGCTTGTGAAGTTTCGTAGACAAAAACGCGACGAAGAATTTATCAATCTGACATCGCTGATTGATGTGGTGTTTATCCTGCTGATTTTTTTTATGGTATCGACATCATTCACCAAGGAAAGTCATTTGGTGGTGAGCCTGCCGGAGGCAACGGGGGAGGTTCCGCAAACTCCGCCGGAGCAAATCGAGATTTTGATTATGTCTGATGGCAGCTATGCCATTAACGGGCAGGCGTTGGTAAATACCAAAATTGAAACCTTGAAATCGGCCCTGGAAAAAACCGCTGGCGGTAACAATAAGGCACCATTGGTGATTACTGCCGATGCCAAAACCCCGCATCAAGCGGTAGTGCAGGCGATGGATGCGGCGGGTCAATTGGGTTTTGCCCATTTAAGTATCACCACTCGCCAGCCTGAACCTGAAAAAGACTGATAAGTCGGCTACAATCCCCACCCAATTAACCATTCGGACTTTTGCCAGGGCAAAAGTCCTTTTGTTTTTACAGGTTGGCCAATTGAGCTCCCAATCCTCTTTATCATCATCGACCAAAGCATCTAACCCCCAGAATTCCTGGCTCGCGGCGTGGTACGGCTCGCGGCGTTGGACACTATGGCTATTGCCGGTGATGTGGTTGTTTATCGTGCTTTCCGCATTGCGTCGCTTTTTCATGTTGCGCTATCAGCAAAAACGTTTGCCAACGCCAGTGGTGGTGGTGGGGAATATCTCTGTTGGTGGCACCGGTAAAACGCCATTGATTATCGCCATGGTTAAATGGTTAAAGCAGCAGGGATACACTCCCGGCGTGATTAGCCGTGGTTATGGTGGCAAAGCGTCGGAATATCCTTACTTATTGACTGCAGAAAGCACCGCAGCAGAATCCGGTGATGAGCCTTTGGCAATTTTCCAGCAAACCGGTGCGGCTATTGTTGTTGGATCTGATCGCATCGCCAGCGGCAAAGTATTGGAAGACCAAGGCTGTGATATTTTATTGAGCGACGATGGTTTGCAGCATTATCGCTTGGGCCGCGATATTGAAATTGCAGTGGTGGATGGTATTCGCGGTGTAGGTAATGGCTGGCGTTTACCGGTTGGTCCGTTGCGCGAAACGGCAAGTCGTTTGAAAACAGTTGATTGGGTTGTGGTTAATTCTCCGGTAGAAAAATTTGCTTTGCCAGTGATTGATAGCGAAACAATTTTTTATACGTCCATGCAAATAAAACCCGGTGAGTTGATTCAATTGAAAACCGGCAACATAATTTCTCGCGCAGAATTGCCCGATAATATCAACGCCGTGGCCGGTATTGGCAACCCTGAACGTTTCGCAAATACATTACGTGAATTGGGTTTTGTGCCGCATTTGCATGCGTTTCCCGATCATTTTGCATTTACTGCCGGGGATCTGGATTTTCAAAATTCCATGCCCGTTATTATGACGGAGAAAGATGCGGTGAAATGCCGTAGCTTCGCGCAGGATAATTGGTTTTATTTGCCCGTTAGTGCGGAGTTGCCTGATGCTTTTTGGCAAGCATTCGGGCAAAAACTGGAACGCGTTTCTGCGCAGCAAAAATCCCGTTTTCCATTGCGATAATTTTTAAAAAGAATTTTTTGCATCATCAATTGGATTAACACTATGAGCTTCTACGTTGTAATTCCTGCACGCTACGCATCCACTCGTTTACCCGCAAAACCGCTCAAGGAAATTGCTGGCAAACCCATGATTCAGCATGTGTATGAGCGAGCAAACCTGAGTGATGCGGCGCAAGTAATTATTGCGACTGATGATGCGCGTATTGAAGCTGCTGCCAAAAGTTTTGGGGCGCGGGTATGTATGACATCGGCTGCGCATAATTCCGGTACTGATCGGCTGCAAGAAGTAGCTGCGCAATTAGGTCTGAAACCAGACGATATTATCGTTAATGTGCAGGGCGACGAGCCATTAATTCCACCGGAAGTCATTAACCAGGTTGCAAAAAATCTCGCCACTAACACTTATGCCAGTGTGGCCACATTGAGTGAGCCGATTCATAGCCTGGACGATTTTCGTAATCCAAATATTGTAAAGGCGGTTGCCGACCAAACAGGAAAGGCGTTGTATTTTAGCCGCGCTCCGATGCCGTGGCCGCGCGATCATTTCGCGCAACTGGAAGTTAATTCATTGCCCGCTAAGTTTCCGGCGCAACGCCATATCGGCATTTACGCATACCGTGTGGCGTTGTTGAATCGTTTTATCACGTGGCCGCAAGCGATGCTGGAAAAAATTGAATCACTCGAACAATTGCGCGTGTTAGCGAATGGCGAAGCAATCCATATTGCTGAAGCCTGCGCGCAGGTTCCCGGTGGTGTGGATACCGAAGCTGATCTACTGCGCGTAAAAGCATTATTGGAAAATTGAGTTAATATTTTGAATAGAGAACAGCATGACCAAAGTATTGTTTGTATGTTTGGGTAATATTTGCCGCTCGCCAACTGCCGACGGTATTTTTCGCGAAATAATAAAGCGCGAAAAGCTTGATCAAAAAATTTTGGTGGATTCTGCCGGAACCGGCGATTGGCATATCGGTAAAGCACCGGATTCACGTACTGTCGCCGCAGCAAAAAAGCGCGGTTATGATTTATCGGTTCTGCGTGCACGCCAGGTAATTACCGCTGACTTCGATGAGTTCGATTATGTTCTGGCAATGGACAATTCCAACCTGCGCGACTTACATTCGCTACGGCCGACAAACTATGCCGGTCACCTCGGTTTATTTCTGGACTTTGGTTCGCGCAAAACCCATCGCGAAGTTCCTGATCCTTATTATGGCGGCCATGATGGTTTTGAATTGGTGCTGGATTTAGTGGAAGAGGCCGCTGAAGGATTGCTCGCGCATATACGTCAACGACTTTATTAATTATCTCTTATCTAAGGTTTGTGCTGTGCCACTTTTTTTGCCGCATTTTAATATCCAGAAATTCAATACGCTCGCGGTTCCGGCGGTGGCGGATTATTTTGTCAGTGTGCAAAATGATGAAGAGTTACGTGAAGCATTAGCCTTTGCGAAGACAGAAAAACTTCCGTTGTTAATACTGGGTGGTGGTAGCAATATTGTTTTGCGCGCAGATTTTCCCGGATTAGTCATCCATGTAAAAACCCGCGGTTTGGATATTGTTGCCGAAAATGACGAGCATGTTTGGCTTAAGGTTGAGGCCGGAGAAAATTGGCACCAACTGGTGGAATACACATTGGATAATGGCTATTACGGGTTAGAAAACCTTTCACTCATTCCCGGAAGTGTTGGGGCTGCGCCCATCCAGAATATCGGTGCCTATGGTGTCGAGCTAAAAGATGTATTTGCCGAATTAGCCGCATTGAATATTCAATCCGGTTTAATGGTGACGTTTACCAAAGAGAGTTGCCAATTTGGCTATCGCGAAAGCATTTTCAAGCAAGCCTTAAAAGACCAATATGTAATTACGTCAGTAACCTTAAAACTCAATAAAACACCAGCAGTGAGCTTGCAATATCCGGCACTGCGCACAGCTTTGGCAAATATTCCGCCGCGAGAGATTTCTCCAGGGCAAGTCAGTGCAGCGGTAATTGCCATTCGCCAGTCCAAATTACCTGATCCACAGACAATCCCGAATGTTGGTAGCTTCTTCAAGAACCCGGTGATTCCTAAAGGGCAGTTTGAGGTGCTGAGGATGCAGTTCCCCCAATTGGTGTCCTATCCGGTCGACAATTTATATATAAAGCTGGCTGCGGGTTGGTTGATTGATCAGGCCGGTTGGCGCGGGCGGGGAATTGACGGAGTCCGGGTGCACCAGGATCAGGCATTAGTACTGACAAACCCGGACAAGCGAGAAGGTAAAGTGATCTTGCAACTGGCTGACAGGATTATCGCCAGTGTGCAGGAAATGTTTGGCGTAACATTGGAGATGGAGCCACGGGTTTATCCCTAATCCTGAAATAGAGCGCGACTCATTATTTTGCCGCATAACCCAAAAATCTGAAGGATCACCTGTGAATAAAGTAATAAAAAACAGGGATGTTCCAAATTATTGGCATTTAATCCACCTTAAAAGGGACATATAAGAGTGGTAGTTTGGGCAGAGTCTCACTACAATCTCTAAAAATGTGCCAGCGAGTGGTTGGCCATTAATAACAACAGTGTCATATATCCGGTATCGGGTTTGGGGGCTAGTTTGACAAAGATTCTCGTAGTCGATGATCACGATCTAGTTCGCATGGGGATAGTGCGTATGTTAGCCGACATTGACGGCTATCAAGTGGTTGGGGACGCCAAGAGCGGTGAAGAGGCGGTCACTAAGGCGCGTATTCTTAAGCCTGATGTAGTCCTGATGGATGTAAAAATGCCGGGGATGGGCGGCCTTGAAGCCACAAAAAAACTATTGACCGTGAATCCGGTCATTAAAATTATCGCAGTTACCGCTTGTGATGATGACCTTTATCCCACTCGCCTGATGCAAGCGGGCGCAGTAGGTTATGTCACAAAAGGTGCAGAGTTTACCGAGATTACCGACGCGATCAATAAGGTGATTCGCGGCGATCTGTATATGAGTAATAGTATTGCCCAGCAACTTGCCTTGAAGACTTTTTCCGGTGGCAACAATCAGGAGTCACCTTTTGAAAAATTATCCCAGCGTGAGCTGCAAACGGCGATGCTGATTGCCAACGGTCAAAAGGTGAATGATATTGCCAACACCTTTTGTGTTAGTCCAAAAACCGTTAATTCCTATCGTTATCGTATTTTTGAAAAGCTCGATATCAATAGTGATGTAGAGCTGACTTTATTGGCAGTAAAACATAATCTTCTCGATCCGGAAGCAGTCGTATAAACGACTGCTTTTTCTTTCTGCAGATCCGTTTCAATGACGCAAGACAGCGCTGAGCTTTTTGATTCCGTTCGTTTCCTCGCCAGTACTACCCAGCAGCCGGGCATCTACCAAATGTTTGGTGCTGATGGGGCTATTTTATATGTAGGTAAGGCCAAGAATTTAAAAGCACGATTATCCAGTTATTTCCGTAAAACCGGCCTCACTCTTAAAACCCAGGCGTTGGTGTCGCGAATTGCGCGTGTTGAAGTCACTGTTACAGCCAGTGAAACTGAAGCGCTGATCCTCGAGCAGAATCTGATTAAATCCAATCGTCCGCCGTACAATATTTTGCTGCGCGACGACAAATCCTATCCCTACATTTTTATTTCCAGTGGCGAAGATTATCCACGTATTTCCTTCCATCGCGGCGCCAAGAAAAAGCGTGGCGATTATTTCGGGCCATTTCCGAATGTGGGCGCGGTAAAGGAAAGTTTGAATTTTTTGCAGAAAACATTCCGTATTCGCCAGTGCGAAGATAGCGTTTATAACAATCGCACGCGCCCGTGTTTGCAATATCAAATCAAGCGCTGTAGTGCGCCCTGCGTGGAATTTATTTCCCCCGAGGATTACAAAACTGATTTGCATCATACCCAACTGTTTCTAACGGGAAATAGCGACAAGTTGTTGAGCGAGCTTGCGGATAAAATGGACAGCGCGGCGCAGCAGTTGCAGTTTGAAAAAGCGGCCGCTTATCGTGACCAGATCACTGCGCTACGTATTGTGCAATCACAACAGGTGATTGAAGAGGGTAATGGCGATATTGATGTTATCGCCGCTGAAATGCGTGCTGCGGCGATCTGCGTGCATATTTTGTTTATTCGGCAGGGCCGCATTCTCGGGAGCCGAAGTTTTTATCCTTCATCGACTCTTGCAGAGACTCCGGCGGAAATTCTGGCTGAGTTTATTCCGCAGTTTTATCTGGCGAGTAGCGGCCGTGAAATCCCTCGCGAAATTATTGTGAGTCATCCGTTGGATGAAACTGATTTGATTGCCACGGCGTTGCAGCAGTCTGCAGGGCGGCAGGTATTTATTAATCATCAGGTGCGCAGTCACAGATCCAAATGGTTGCAAATGGCGGCAACGGCGGCATTGCAAAACCTGATCGCCCATGTGAACAGTAAAAAGAATTCGCTCGATCGTTTTGTCGCATTACAGGAAGCGCTTGGATTGGATGAAACCCCGCAGCGGTTGGAATGTTTTGATATTAGTCACAGCAGTGGCGAGTTAACTGTTGCAAGCTGCGTAGTGTTTGATACGAATGGTCCGCTCAAGTCGGATTACCGCCGATTTAATATTGAAGGTATCACCGGGGGCGATGATTACGCCGCAATGGAGCAAGCCCTGACGCGCCGTTATACCCGTTTGCAAAATGGCGAAGGTAAGCTTCCGGACATTCTGTTGATTGACGGTGGCAAAGGGCAGTTGGGTAAGGCGATAGAGGTTCTGGGTGAATTAGGTGTACAGGGCGTGCAACTTATAGGCGTAGCAAAAGGCACTACTCGCAAAGCCGGTTTTGAAACCTTGTTTGATGGTGAAACCGGAGCGGAAATTGTATTACCGGGGGACTCCCCTGCATTGCATCTGATCCAGCATATTCGCGATGAATCCCACCGCTTTGCAATTACTGGCCACAAGCAACGCCGAGACAAGAAGCGCAAAACCTCTACCCTGGAAGGAATTCCCGGTATCGGGGCTACTCGTCGCCGGGAGCTATTGCGGCATTTTGGTGGTTTGCAGGAAGTGCAGAATGCGAGTGCAGATGATTTGGCACGAGTGAATGGGATTAGCCAGAAATTGGCTGAAGAAATTTACGCATTTTTTCATAATGACTGAGGTTTTAGTACTCAACCCTTAAGTCGCGGGTGTGAAAGCCGCCTTGCTGGTGTATTATCGCGCCCGCTTTATTGATTTGTTCATCTGGCCCAGAGAATTGCCTATGACGCTTGCCAACCAACTGACCCTGATGCGGATTTTCCTGATTCCGCTATTCGTAGTAGTGTTTTATTTACCATTTGGTTGGGCCCACTTTGTTTCGTCTGTGATTTTCAGTGTCGCTGCCATCACTGATTGGGCTGATGGTTATGTTGCGCGTAAATACAACCAAAGTACTCCGTTCGGTGCTTTTCTGGACCCTGTTGCCGATAAATTGATGGTGGCGATCGCTTTATTGTTGTTAGTCACCTTACATCACGATTCGGTATGGTTTGTGGTCGCTGCTGCGGTAATTGTTGGTCGTGAAATTATCATTTCTGCTTTACGTGAATGGATGGCGGAAGTAGGGCATAGGGCAAGTGTGGCCGTTTCTTATATCGGTAAAATCAAAACCACACTACAAATGACCGCCATCATCGTCTTGCTGGCGAATATTCCTTTATTGCTGCCTATTGGTTATGTCGCGTTGGCTGGTGCGGCGGTGTTAACCCTGTGGTCCATGGTTCTTTATTTGCGTGCTGCATGGCCATTTTTATTACCCAAAACGCCTGATTAATAACGCATTTTGATCTACTTGAGCAGCATTTAAGCAAACCCGAAAAAACCTTTGATTCAGTTATATAAAAGACTAGGATTTTCAAAATGAGTCCGCTAGAATTGCGGCCTCTTGAAAAGGCGCGATAGCAAAGCGGTTATGCGTCGGATTGCAAATCCGTTGAGCCCGGTTCGACTCCGGGTCGCGCCTCCAATTTTTCTTTACGTACCGACGTAAAGGCACTCTGCCCGAGTGGTGAAATCGGTAGACACAACAGATTTAAAATCTGTCGATCTTTTGGTCGTGCCGGTTCAAGTCCGGCCTCGGGCACCATCTTGAAATTCCAGGAAATCCAAGAACGTCTCAAAACCCGAAAAAATGCGGGTTTTTTATATGTTTTCAGTCTCAGGACGTCCACTGAAGCCACAGCATTCTCGGGGCACAATGGGGGCATAAATTTGGAGGCATAAATGGCTATAAATAAGCTTAATGGCTCCAAATATTGGCGAATGAAGTATCGTTTCGGTGGAAAAGAAAAACGTCTTGCCTTAGGTGTTTATCCATTAATTTCCCTTGCATCAGCACACGAGAAAGTTCGACTCGCGAAACTTGAATTACAGGAAGGCAATGATCCAGGTGAGATCAAAAAACAAGAGAAATTAAAAAAGTGGATTGCTTCGACAAATACTTTTCTGCAATTGCCGATGAGTTTATTAAGAATAGGGTGGTTGTTACTGAATCAAAACCCGTTAGGGCCTCGCATAATTAAATAGGTGGATAAATGTTAACTGTCAGTATCAACCAGAAAATTAGATGGATCGATTTATCCTTTCCAGACTTTAATAGCTTTATTTATCCTCGCTGATAAATTCCATACAATTCAGAAACTACATGGTAGTGGGATGTGTAATGGGGAACCTCTGCAGAACCTTCACCCATGATTGCCAGTAAGCCGAACATTGGCTGGCTCTCATAAAAAATTTTTAATGCGCGATGCCGCAAATATAAAGTGAAACCCGATAGGCCTCCGCAACATATAATAACTTCGAATTCATTTGGCGATGAGTCTGTTCCCAAATTGTATTCAGACCATGTGATATTACCGCGAAGCTCTGAACTGAATACATAGCCGTTCTCTGTACGTACACAGTATTCCAGGAGTGTTTTATTTCCACCAGCTCGATAATAATTTTTTTGATATTGGTCGAATAATTTTTCCGAAAATATTCCCTGTTTTGCTTCGGCAAGAAGATTGGCGTTCGGACCTGTGACATATAAGTCTGTTTTGTGATGAAGGTTTTCTTCTCGTAGTAATATAGCCAGTTCATAAACCTCTTCAGCAGCAGCGCATTCAGCTATCCAGATCTTGGGGGCAGGGCAGGAACGAAGCCATGGAATTAATACTGTACGGATTTTTAAAATTTGCTCAGCATTTTCAAATAACCCGATTTTGCGTTCGTCAAGTGCGTAGAGCAATGGCCCAATAACTGTTTCATCATGCAACACCTTTTCCTGAAGTGCTGAGAGTGTTGCTATAGCATATGAGTCCATAAAGCTTCGCAGCCTGCCACGAATATAATCTTTGTCGTGATTGCGATAGTCATTGCCGAAACGCTGGAAGATCGCCTCTAATAAAAGGGTCACCTCCAATGTTTCTAGAACTTTTGCGAAGCTCATAAATTAATGCAGCCACACACGCATTAATGATAGTAGCTGAGGTATATCTACTGGTTTGGTAATGTAGTCAGAAGCTCCCGCAGCAATACATTTATCTCTATCGCCCTTCATTGCCTTCGCGGTAAGAGTAATAATCGGCAATGACTTGAAGCGCGGAATACGACGAATAGCGCGCATAGTGTCATAACCATCCATTTCCGGCATCATAATATCCATTAGCACGATTTCAATGTCGGGATCCTTTTCCAAAACCTCGATCCCATCGCGACCATTTTCAGCAAATGAGACCTTCATTTTTTGCCGTTCAAGCACGGAACTCAACGCAAAAATATTACGCAAATCATCATCAACAATTAATACTTTGCGTCCCGACAATCCGCTATCTGCATCGCGTATCGCATCCATCATGCGGCGTTGTGGTTCAGGCATACTGGCATGGGCGCGATGTAAAAACAGCGAGGTTTCATTCAGTAAGCGCTCTGGAGAACGAGCATCTTTAATTACAATTGTTTTGCCTATGCGCTTGAGTTTCGTAATTTCTTTGCGATTTAAATCTTTTGCGGTATAAACAATTACTGGAACATCGCGCATGTGTTCGGCTTTTCCCATGGTATCGATTACGTCGAATCCACTCATATCGGGCAGAGTTAAATCAAGCACCACACAGTCAAATCGGGTTGAGGTGAGGGCATTAAGTGCGTCAGCACCTGTACCTACAGCAACAATATTTACATCGCTTGAACCAATGAGCTCAACGATCTTTTCTCGCTGCAAGTCATCATCTTCGACAACAAGTAAATTACGTTTGTCGCTATGCAGATAACGCTGGATACGCTGAAATTCGTCTTGCAGCCGCTCATTCGTTATAGGTTCTGATAGGTAAGAGATAGCACCAAGGCCAATTGATTTTTGCCGTTCCTCTTCCTGCAATTCAGCTTCAGTAGAATGAGTGGCTGACAATGTATGCACGGGAATATGACGTGTTGCCGGATCACGTTTTAATCGTTCCAAAATTGTAAAACTATCCGTTTCATCTAATTGAAGCGTTAGTAAAATTGCTGAAGGCAGATAATCGCGAGCCAGGGTTAATACCGCATCTCCTGATAAAGTTACAATGCCTTTAAAATTGTGCTCGCGAGCGGCGTCCAGTAGCAGCCTCGCACGAGCTTCATTATCTTCCACGATCAATACGGATGGATCCCCCTCGGATACTAACGCGCGATCATCAAAGCTATCTTCAATATTTATATCAGTTTCAGCGGGTGCATTTTTTGGCTCAACCGGTTGTTCTGCGGTATTTGCAGAAGGTGTTTTGTTTGCGTGTGTATAAACCACATTAGGTGGCAGTGCGGGAGTGCGTAATGAATTATTGTCTATTGAAAAGTCTTTCACGGCAGTTCCGCGTTGGTATGGTAGGAAAAGCGTGAACGTACTTCCCACATCCACTTCACTTTCCACCCGGATTTCTCCACCCAGGAGACGTGCTAATTCACGGCTAATAGATAAACCCAGACCTGTGCCGCCATAGCGACGCGCTGTACTTCCGTCAGCTTGTTGGAATGCCTCGAAAATTAATTGCAATTTATCAGCAGCAATACCAACACCTGAGTCCGTCACTGAAAATGCGAGTACCGCATCCGCGTTTGACAATTTTGGATGATCGGCTGTCCAACCGGCCTGAATCAGGCTGATATTCAACGTAACCTGACCACGCGATGTAAATTTGAAAGCATTGGATAACAAATTCTTGAGAATCTGTTGTAGTCGTGTGGTGTCAGTAATCATTGATGCAGGCAGCGAATTATTCAGCTCGATGGAGAAACCAAGCTGCTTGGCTTCGGCCATATGGCGGAATGTACGCTCTACATAGCTACGAATAGCCATGAAACGATATTCACTCATTTGTAATGTAACGGTTCCCGATTCGATTTTTGATAAATCAAGAATATCGTTAATCAACGTCAACAAGTCACTACCAGAACCGTGAATGGTGCGTGCGTATTCCACTTGCTTATCAGACAGATTTCCATTGGGGTTATCACTTAACTGCTGTGCGAGAATTAATAAACTATTCAACGGCGTCCGCAATT
The DNA here is from genome assembly GCA_003056245.1 of Cellvibrio sp. 79. Lineage (GTDB taxonomy): Bacteria > Pseudomonadota > Gammaproteobacteria > Pseudomonadales > Cellvibrionaceae > Cellvibrio. The sequence goes on from MVDH01000001.1 coordinate 1,146,111, forward strand.
CATGTGACATGTTGGCAAGGAATTCGGATTTGTATTTGGACGAAAGTGCAAGCTGGCTGGCTTTTTCTTCCAGTTCGGCCTTGGCTTGTTCCACTTCGGTATTTTTACGTTCTACTTCTATATTTTGATCTGATAACAAGCGCGCTTTTTCGGCGAGTTCCTGGTTAGTTTGTTGTAGCTCTTGCGCCAGTGATTGGGATTGCGTCAACAAGCTTTCAGTTCGGCTATTTGTCTCGATAGTATTCAGTACCACACCGATGGATTCCATCAATTGGTCAAGGAACGAAAGATGAGTATCGGTAAAACGATCCAGCGAAGCGATTTCAATAACCGCTTTCACTTGTTGCTCAAACAGAATTGGCAAAATCACAATATTGGTTGGTGGCGCTGAACCCAAGCCAGAGGAAACTTGAATGTAATCACTGGGCACATCAGTGAGCCAGATTCTCACCTTATCCAATGCACATTGGCCCACCAATCCCTCACCGGGTGAAAATGCAGTAGGCAATTGTCGATTAGCTTGATAGCCATAACCGGCAATCATGTGTAAGCGGGAATCAGCGGTGCTTGCGTCCATCATGTAAAACACACCATGGTGTGCACTAACCAAAGGCGCCAATTCTGAAAGGATCAATGAAGTTACTGTTTCCAGCTCACGCTGACCTTGCAGCAAACGTGTGAAGCTCGCGAGATTGGTTTTGAGCCAGTCTTGTTGGGCATTTTTCTGTGTTGTTTCTTTCAGGTTGCGGATCATTTCGTTGATGTTGTCTTTCAGATCCGATACTTCTCCACGCGCTTCTACTTGAATCGAGCGCGACAAGTCACCACGTGTTACCGCTGTTGCTACTTCAGCGATTGCACGTACTTGTGTTGAGAGGTTGGCGGCAAGCTGGTTTACGTTTTCCGTTAGATCTTTCCAGGTACCTGCGGCGCCCGGTACGCTTGCTTGTCCGCCAAGTTTTCCTTCCACGCCCACTTCACGCGCAACCGTCGTTGCCTGATCCGCAAATACTGCAAGGGTGTCAGTCATTTCATTGATGGTGTTAGCAAGCGCGGCGATTTCACCTTGTGCGGCTACCGTGAGTTTTTTCTTAAGGTCGCCATTCGCTACCGCCGTTACTACACCGGCAATACCGCGTACCTGTGCCGTTAAGTTTGCTGCCATGAAGTTCACATTGTCTGTGAGGTCTTTCCAGGTACCAGCAGCACCTTCCACTTGTGCCTGGCCTCCGAGCTTTCCTTCTGTCCCGACTTCACGTGCTACACGTGTTACTTCCGATGCAAATGATGAGAGCTGATCCACCATCACGTTAATGGTGTCTTTCAGCTGCAGGATTTCCCCTTTTACATCCACGGTGATTTTTTTGGAGAGATCACCGTTTGCTACTGCCGTCGTTACCGTTGCGATATTCCGTACCTGATCAGTCAGGTTGGATGCCATGAAGTTTACGTTATCGGTGAGGTCCTTCCAGGTACCAGACGCACCGGGTACGTTTGCCTGACCGCCCAGACGACCTTCAGTACCCACTTCACGCGCAACGCGGGTTACTTCCGATGCGAACGAACGCAACTGATCCACCATCGTATTGATGGTGTCCTTTAGTTGAAGAATTTCGCCTTTAGCATCCGCAGAAATTTTCTTGGAGAGGTCGCCATTAGCTACCGCAGTAGTTACATCGGCGATATTGCGCACTTGCGATGTGAGGTTACCGGCCATGAAGTTTACCGAGTCGGTCAGATCCTTCCATGTACCGGCAACACCCGATACGTTTGCCTGTCCGCCCAGCTTTCCTTCAGTACCTACTTCACGTGCTACACGCGTTACTTCTGATGCGAAGGATGAGAGCTGATCTACCATCACGTTGATGGTGTCTTTCAATTCCAGAATTTCGCCTTTCGCATCGGCGGTAATTTTTTTAGAAAGATCGCCTCTTGCTACCGCCGTAGTTACGTCCGCAATATTTCGTACTTGCCCCGTCAAGTTGGATGCCATGAAGTTCACGTTATCCGTTAAATCTTTCCAGGTTCCGCCTACATCTTTTACTTGTGCCTGACCACCAAGCTTACCTTCAGTGCCTACCTCACGCGCTACGCGTGTTACCTCCGATGCAAACGAATTGAGCTGGTCCACCATCACGTTGATGGTATTTTTTAACTCAAAAATTTCGCCTTTTACATCCACGGTGATTTTTTTAGAAAGGTCACCGTTTGCTACCGCTGTGGTTACCTCGGCGATGTTACGTACCTGACCAGTCAAGTTACCGGCCATGGAATTTACCGAGTCAGTCAAATCTTTCCAGGTGCCGGCGACACCCGATACGTTTGCCTGTCCGCCAAGCTTTCCTTCTGTTCCTACTTCACGTGCAACGCGTGTTACTTCCGATGCAAATGATGAGAGCTGATCCACCATCACGTTGATGGTGTTTTTCAATTCAAGGATTTCACCTTTTACGTCCACCGTGATTTTTTTCGACAAATCGCCGCGCGCTACGGCGGTGGTTACATCGGCAATGTTACGCACTTGTGATGTCAGGTTACCCGCCATGAAGTTCACGTTTTCGGTGAGATCCTTCCAGGTTCCGCCTACACCTCTTACTTGCGCCTGCCCACCCAGTTTTCCTTCTGTACCTACTTCACGCGCTACACGGGTCACTTCCGATGCAAATGAGTTGAGCTGATCCACCATCACATTGATAGTGTTTTTTAATTCGAGAATTTCGCCTTTTGCATCGGCAGTAATTTTTTTGGAGAGGTCGCCATTTGCTACTGCTGTTGTAACGTCTGCGATATTGCGCACTTGTCCTGTTAGGTTGCCCGCCATGGAATTTACCGAATCGGTCAAATCTTTCCAGGTGCCGGCTACGTCCGATACGTTTGCTTGCCCACCCAATTTACCTTCGGTACCTACTTCCCTTGCTACACGTGTTACTTCAGATGCAAACGAGTTGAGCTGATCCACCATCACGTTGATGGTATTTTTTAATTCCAGGATTTCACCTTTTGCATCAGCGGTGATTTTTTTCGACAAGTCTCCATTCGCTACCGCTGTCGTTACGTCCGCGATATTACGTACCTGACCAGTCAAGTTGCCGGCCATGGAATTTACCGAGTCGGTCAAATCTTTCCAGGTACCTGCTACGTCCGATACATTTGCTTGCCCACCGAGTTTTCCTTCCGTTCCCACTTCACGTGCAACACGCGTTACTTCCGAGGCAAACGATGAGAGCTGGTCCACCATCACATTGATGGTATCTTTCAATTCAAGGATTTCGCCTTTTACATCCACGGTGATTTTTTTTGACAAATCACCGCGTGCTACTGCAGTAGTTACGTCCGCAATGTTTCGCACCTGACCAGTCAAGTTGGAAGCCATGAAATTCACGTTATCGGTTAAGTCTTTCCAGGTACCGCCCACACCTTTTACTTGTGCTTGCCCGCCGAGCTTTCCTTCTGTTCCCACTTCGCGTGCAACGCGCGTTACTTCTGATGCGAATGATGAGAGCTGATCCACCATCACGTTGATGGTATTTTTTAATTCGAGAATTTCACCTTTTACATCCACCGTAATTTTTTTGGAGAGATCGCCATTTGCCACTGCCGTAGTTACATCAGCGATGTTGCGCACTTGCGAGGTGAGGTTACCGGCCATGGAGTTCACCGAGTCGGTCAAATCTTTCCAGGTACCGGCGACACCTTTTACTTGTGCCTGGCCGCCGAGTTTTCCTTCAGTACCTACCTCCCGCGCCACACGTGTTACTTCAGATGCAAATGACGAGAGCTGATCCACCATCACGTTGATGGTGTCTTTCAATTGCAAAATCTCGCCTTTTACATCCACGGTGATTTTTTTGGAAAGATCACCGTTCGCTACCGCTGTCGTTACATCCGCAATGTTACGCACCTGGTCGGTCAGGTTGGATGCCATGAAATTTACGTTATCGGTGAGGTCTTTCCAGGTACCACCGACGCCGGGCACATAAGCTTGTCCGCCCAGTTTTCCCTCTGTACCTACTTCCCGCGCTACGCGCGTTACTTCCGATGCAAATGAGCGCAATTGATCCACCATCGTGTTAATGGTGTCTTTAAGCTGGAGGATTTCACCGCGCACGTCCACAGTGATTTTTTTGGAGAGGTCGCCGTTCGCTACGGCAGTGGTTACATCCGCAATGTTACGCACTTGCGAGGTGAGGTTACCGGCCATGGAGTTTACAGAGTCGGTGAGGTCCTTCCATGTACCTGCTACACCAGGTACGTTTGCCTGGCCACCCAATTTACCTTCTGTACCTACTTCACGTGCTACACGGGTTACTTCCGAAGCAAACGACGATAATTGCTCCACCATTTTATTTGCCGTGGTTGCCGAGCGAAGGAATTGTCCTTTGAGTGCCCGACCATCTACATCAAGGGCCATCGTTTGTGAAAGATCGCCTTTTGCCACCGCACCGATAACGCGGGCCATTTCTGTGGTAGGGCGCACCAAATCATCGATCAGTGTGTTTACAGAATTTACAATCGTCGCCCAGCCACCGGTCACTGAAGGAATCACAGCGCGTTGCGTCAAACGACCTTCGCGACCAATATCACGACTTACATCGGCGATGCCTTTTGCCAGTAATTCATTGGATTCAATAATTTCATTCAGCGTGTCAGCAATTTTTCCTGACATTCCAGTTAGATCTCCAGGCATCCGTGCAGAAAAATCACCTTTCTTCAACGCCATCAAAACGTGAAGCAATGCTTTAGCATCGAGTTGTTCTTCCGGCAACATAGCAGTGTGCATGAGATTCCCCAAGGGCATATAAGTTATTTATCGAAGGGCTATTGTCAGTATGTTAAGGTCTCTTGCTTTTTCTTCGCCTGTTCTTTGCGAGTATTGCAATGATGATAAAGCTGTAAGAAATCAAGCGAATGAGATAATAACTGGGTGATGTTTCATGCAGGTTTGAAAACAATACCAGCGACACTCGATTAATACCTTCAAGAAAAAAAGACATAGCAAAAAATAGAAAAAAGATATCTCTGGTGCTTCGCCAAAAGCGAATAAAAAACAGTGCAATTACGATGCAGCATGCGGCGATTGCCCCTATCAACATTTCGTTCATGTTTTCACTCATCAAAAATCAATCCATATAAAAGTAAACCTACAGCGATTAATGCAACGATTAGTCGCGGAGTTAACATTGTGTCCTGCGCAAAAATTATTTTATCGGTAACCATTAAAATGTTATTGATGGTAAGCCCGGCAAAACAAAGCCCTGCCCACAATAACAGTCGATAACGGCTATCTCGATAACCTCGTAATAAAAGAATTGCACAAGTTAAGGATGTCAGTGCGCACAATGCATAAATATAGGGGGCCATCATTTATCCTTATGAAACTTAAATGCATCTGCGAACATTTGCACACGTTGTGTGGATGCCGACTTCGCATGAATCATGTTCGTCACCTGAATCAAGTTACGTGGATAATATTCGGCAAGTTGGTCAATTAACTGCCGTAGTTCGTCAAACGCGGGCGAATAGATAAATTCGTCAGTTTGATTGGGTGCGGGTTTACAAATCCCCGCTGCACATAAATCTTTCAACATTGCCTCAGCTTGCGCGTCGGTGATGTACATTCGTTGCGCAATGGCTCTTACATTCCATATCTCACCTTGAGTCTGCTGCAATAAAAGCATAATCTCCAGATGAGGTATTGATGCAATTGAATTAATAAACCTGCGCAATTCGTTTGATAAATTAGGTGAACTCATATTTCCGAATTCTTACTGTTTTTATAATGATGATAGTTATTAGATCTTGAAACTATTAAGCACTTTCAGCCAAATTAACAACCATTTATGACTACTGATTGAGAGCGATATATGTGGAATAATTTTCATTGGAAGGATGGCTCCAGCGTTGCAAGTAATGATTCGATAGCATCCAACTGGGCCGGTTTGATAAGGTGATTATTGAATCCAGCCTCACGTGAGCGGTGTTTATCTTCTTCCGCGCCCCAGCCGGTTAATGCCACAAGAATGATCCCTTCAAGACCTGCTGTTTTGCGAATAGCAGATGCTGTTTCATAACCGTCCATACCCGGCATTCCAATATCCAGAAAGACGATGTGCGGTTTGTGTTCCTGCGCAATCTTTAATGCGTCGAGGCCTCCATGTGCAACAAATAATGTATGGCCACTAAATTGGAGCAGCAGTGACAAACTTTGAGCTGCATCTACATTGTCATCGACAACCAGTATGCGCAGGGAAGGGGAATCGATTTTCTCTTCGTTAGTTCTGTCTTTTTCATTACAAGAATCACATGTCAGGATTGGAAGTGTGACGATAAATACACTTCCAACATTCTCTGTGCTTGAAACACTAATAGTGCCCCCATGCATTTCCACTATCTGACGTACCAAAGTAAGTCCAATTCCCAAACCACCTTGCGCATGTCCCATGTTGCGTTCGACTTGGTTAAACATTTCAAAAATTGTAGGCAGTGCATCTTCCGGAATGCCAATACCATTATCTTTGACTGATAATGTAAGCTCGTTATTGTCAAGCGAGACGCTAACTTCGATTTCACCGCCGGGTCGCGTATATTTCGCTGCATTATTTAACAGATTGGAAATTACTTGCTCAATACGGTTCGGATCTACGTATAAAGATACAGAGTCGTCCTGAATATTGATGGCTAATTTATGTTGTCCACCTTCGATCAAAGGAATACTGGTTTCAACAGCATTGGTAATTATTTCCTTGATAGTGATCGACTCTTTTTTAAGTTCAATCTTACCGCCGCTGATGCGCGATATATCTAATAGGTCATCAACCAAATGAACCATATGGTTTACCTGGCGCTCCATCATTTCGCGGGTTTTGGCTAATGAGGCTGCGCTATCGGCCCCCATGCGTAATATTCCTAATCCATTTCTAATAGGAGCGAGTGGATTTCTCAATTCGTGGGCAAGTGTTGCCAGGAATTCACTTTTACGGCGATCCGCCTCAGCCAGATTTTCAGCCAATCGATGAAGCTCCTCGGTGGCAATGCGCTCGCTCGTTATGTCCCGAAAAATTTTACTGAAACCATGAATTTGATTGGCTGAGTCTTTCAATGGAACCAGAACACCATCAGCAAAAAAGCGGCTGCCATCTTTACGAATATGCCATCGTTTATCAGCTGCTACATCGTTCAATCTTGCTGTGTTCAGTTCGATCCGGGGATATCCAGCAACACGATCTTCATCAGTAAAAATAATTTCGATGGATTTGCCAATCACCTCATTTGCAAACCATCCTGTTATGGCCGAAGCATCACCTTCCCATTCTGTAACAATACCGTTAATGTCTGTCACGATAAACGCATAGCCTTTAGCGTTCTCTAAGATCAATCGTATCCGTCCCTCTTTAACGCTGAGCTCCGATAAATATCGTGCTCTTTCACTTGCTGCTAGCGCCTCGGTGCGTTTATGGAGTTCGATAAAAAAATCTACTTTCGACTTAAGCACAATAGCGTTGTAAGGCTTGGTGAGATAATCAACCGCGCCTAATGAATAGGCTTCTTCTATGGGAAAATCTTCCGGGCGAGAGGCAGTAATAAAAATAATAGGAGTCTGTGAACGTGTACGAATAATTTGCGCAACTTCCAGACCACCAATTGTTGGCAAATAAAAATCCAGCAAAATCACTGCAAAGTCATGAAGAAGTGCTTGCCTTAATGCTTCTTCACCAGAAGATGCATAGATTAAATTAACTTCCGGGCATTCGAGAATAGAGCTGAAGGCCAATAAGTTGGCTCTTTCATCATCCACTAACAGGATGTTAACGGGATTTTTTGATTTCATTAAACACCCGATTTATTAAAATATTAATTAAGATGGTGCACAGTAAAAGCACACGTCAGTACATTAGCTCCAATTACGCGGGTAAGCGGAACCGTTGCTCACCTTAGTAGTGTTAGTTTGGCGTAATTATTTATGTGTCACAATGTGATCGGATGGGTTTTTTCAATATATTTCTATAGCGCAATTTATGGTTGGGTAACATAACCTAATTATGCGACACAAGCATAATTATTTTGATATTGAATAGAAGGTAAGAAGATAAAAACTTGAGAATATTTGGATTGGTTTTTGTAATTTTTACAAAATAAAGGCGCCGCAAAAAAGCTAAAGATTATGCATGTGTATCAAAATTGTTCCTTACAGGCAGCTGCCTGAGCGAGCTTTAAAAATTCGCCACGCATTGACGGTCGGGGATTGCCAGTGGGCGGATCAAGGGTAGTGTATTTGTACCCGCTGCGATCTGACGTCCATCCCAACCGACCACAGTTGTTCATACTAACAGGCATGGTAAATCCACGAGGCGTGACCAAGTGGCGTAGCGGTGAAATCTTTTCGATCAATGCTATGTTCGTCAGCAACTCATTTGCGACTGGCAGCGCAAAACCTCGAAAAAAAATCCTGGGTGCCGAGAATTTTCTGGCCTTTAGAACTGTCATTTCGAACAAATCTATCATCCGATTCCCCAACCGATTTGGACATTACGGAGTATATTTTTAAATAAAAATTTCATCTTTCCTGGAATGCAACAATGCAGCGAAATAACGGTCATCAACAATAGTCTCAATTCAAGGAGCTGGGTGATATGAACGCTATTGTAAATTCTGATCGATTTAAAACTCTTGCAAGAATGGGATATGCCGCGCGAGGTGCTGTATACCTGGTTATTGGTGGTTTGGCAGTGCTGGCTGCAGTTGGCGAAGGCGGCGAAACGACTGATAGTAAAGGGGCTGTGGTTGAAATTATGCGACAACCCTTCGGCACCTTTTTATTAATTGTATTGGTTATTGGCTTACTTGGCTTTTTTATCTGGCGGCTTGTCCAGGGTATTAAAGATACTGACGGCCATGGCAAATCTGCAAAGGGGATCGCGGTGCGTAGCGGCTTAATTGCGAGTGCGATTAGCCATGGGTTACTGGCCGCATGGACCATAAAAGTCTTGATGGGAGATGAAAAAAGAACGCAACACGGAGAGCAATTCCTGACAACGGATCTTGGACAAATCGTTATCGGTATAACAGGTCTTGCCTTTGTAGTTGCGGGGCTGGCACATATTTATAAGGGATGGGCGGCGAGCTTTGAAAAATATATGCGCATCCCGCATGATAAAAATATTTGGGCGAGGCCGGTGTGTCGGTTTGGTTTGATTTCACGTGGCGTGGTTTGGTGTATCGTTGCCTGGTTCTTTATAACGGCAGCCCTATCGGCAAAGAGTGGGGAAGTGAAAGGAATTATCGAGGCTCTCGATTTGTTACGTGAGAGCCCCCATGGTGCATGGTTATTTGGTATTGCTGCTGCAGGCCTATTTTCATTCGGTATATACAGTATTATCGAAGCAATCTATCGTCACATCAATATTGACGTTGAACTGAGCCCAGATTCTGCAACTATCCTTAAATCAAATGGATAATTGTCGATGAAATTAATTTCATATCATGCTTCACACGCTGAATTGCGCCGCGCTGTCAAAGGAATTGCGCTGCTTAATATACTTCTCATAAAAACATTTTTATGTAGATCTATATCGGTACGCCAATTGAGGAACCCTTTTTGGTCTGCACGAGTCTTAGAAAAACCATTATTCAGGAATAAAGATCATGCCATCTTCAGAGCCTCACAATGTCAATGAAAGGTACGATGATCTGAACGCTACTTCTATCATCCAACCTCAAGCACTTTTTTTTCGAGCAGACAGCAAAATTCCTAATAACCCTTCGCTGCCAGTATTAATCTATAGGAAAATTTTAGACCCCAATACCGCAGACAAAGATAGGGTTTTTAAAAAGCATTTTGAAAAAAGCGGCTGGCGCGGCATGTGGACAGGTTTTATTTTTGATTATCATCACTTTCATACGAATACTCATGAGGCGCTGGCGATAGCAAAGGGGCACGTCAGAGTTATGATTGGGGGCGACGCTGGCAAAGAGATAGATTTAGAAGCCGGAGATCTTATCGTGCTGCCAGTCGGCACGGGTCATAAAATGGTTACGAGCAGTGAAAACCTGGTTGTAGTCGGCGCGTACCCGCCCGGACAAGAAGACTACAATATTTGTAAAAGCATAACGGAATGCCCCGATGCTCAAGAAGAAATATCAAGTCTTGCGTTACCAGAGAACGATCCATTTTACGGCACCCCTGAGCCTCTACGAAGCTTCTGGAAAAATTAATCTATTTGCTACCAGAGTAAAATCTAATTAGCGATAGCGAGATATTGGTTAGCTATCAACTCACGCAACCAGCCCCATCCTGAACATTTCCTACCTGCATGCAGTTGTCTTTAACATCCAGTGTGTAGGTGTGTAATTGCCGTTTGAAGATGCGTTGCGAACCCCACGGCGATGCGATCAAAAGGAGTGCGCCATTTGGCGCACTTTTTTTAACAGGCAGCATCTCGCTCGTGTGCTTTCTTCACAATTAAAAAAACTATCAAAGTAAATACTAGAAAGCTTTACTGATCGCAAAATGAACTCTCACTCCGCAGCTACGTCACACTGAAGTGAACTTTCATTCCGCAACGCACACCTCACTAAAGGAGCGAACATGGAAACGAAAAAATCGGTGTCAATTTGGGCCGCGACCGCAGAGTCGCAAAATCATCCTCCGCTGGATGTAGATGTCCACGCTGATGTCTGCGTTATCGGCGCCGGTATTGCTGGACTCACGGCAGCGTACTTACTTAACCGCGAAAGTAAGCATGTTGTTTTGATCGACGCGCAAGACGTGGGCGCTGGCGAAACCGGAAGTACAACGGCGCACTTTTTTCCGCCGGACGAATGGTACGACACACTTATCAATTCTTTTGGTACAGAGCAGGCACAATCGGTAGCCACAGGTTTTGCGGAAGCAATCAACTTGGTCGAGCGCATCGTCGCGAATGAAAATATTGACTGCGAATTTATTCGGCTGGATGGTTACCTCTATGCCGCTAAAGAACACGGTTCCAATGAGATCGACAAGGAACTTACCGCCGCCATCAATGCCGGGGCCGAAGTGCAGCGCCTTGACCGCGTTCCGGGACTTCCTTTCGACACCGGGCCTTGCGTGCGCTTTGCCAATCAGGCCCAGTTCCATCCGTTAAAGTACCTGAACGGACTGGCGCAAGCTTTTGAACGCAATGGCGGTCGCATTTTCGGACGGACACGAGCGGTCGATCTAAAGCGGAACGGTAATCTTCAGAAAGTACACACAGAGCACGGCGTCATCTCCGCTGATGCGGTGGTGGTGGCGACTAATACACCGTTCAACGACCGTGTTGTCATGCACACCAAGCAGTCGGGCTATCAAAGTTATGTGATAGGTATACGTGTGCCCAAAGGCTCGGTTCCACCGCTACTGTTATGGGATACAGGCGATCCTTATTATTACCTGCGACTCGACTCGCCTGATGGTGAAACCCTGGTGGTAGGCGGGAGGGATCACAAGGTGGGTCAGGATGAGCATCCGGAGCATCGCTACGCCGAACTTGAATCCTGGGTGCGCGAGCGTTTCCCCATGGCTGCTGAGGTGATATATCGCTGGTCGGGCATGGTGATGGAACCCGCCGACGGGCTGGCGTATCTGGGTCGCAACCCAATGGATAGCGACAATATTTATGTGATCACCGGCGATTCGGGCAACGGCATGACCCACTGCACGCTGGGTGCGGTTATCGTCAACGACTTGGTTCACGGCCGCGACAATCCATACGCCCGACTCTTCGATCCTGCCCGAAAACCCTGGCGTGAACTGAGCGAGTTTGTTACTGAGAATGCCAATACCCTGAGTCAGTATGGCGATTGGCTCAAGGGAGGCGATGTCAAATCTGTCGATGATATCGCTCCGGGCGAAGGTGCAATTGTGCAGTCTGGTGTAAGTAAAGTTGCAGCGTACCGCGATCCAGACGGCCAGCTTCACTGCGTCTCGGCTGTGTGCACCCACCTCGGCTGCGTCGTGAGCTTTAATTCCGCAGAGAAGTCCTGGGATTGTCCTTGTCATGCGTCCCGTTTCGGCATTGACGGCGAAGTCTTGCATGGTCCAGCAAAGACACCTCTTGCCAAGCACTGAGTACGAGAGGTAATTGCAGCTTCTGGTGACCCTCTCTCAGCGTAAGTTGGATATTTAATTAGACTTTGAAGCAGAGTTTTATTATTTATCGACAGTTTTGAGGGCTGATAACGCCGTGCGGTGAGAGGCCCGTTATGGCTTGGATGTAACGAAGCGGAGCATCGCTCCGCTATCTATACACCACTTACTTAATATCAAAATTACGCGGCCTTTGCAGTTACGAATGCGCGGGACACTCCATCGAGTTCTTTTTCTATCCATGCTGCTCTTCTTTCAGAAGAAAACAATAAAGTCTCGCACGTTTTTTTTACATCTTCTTCTGCAATAGCGTCTGCGGCGGCGACTAATATTTTGTAAGAGCCAACTGCCATCTGCGTGAAAGTATGCAGGGCTAGAATTCCTTTTACCGGCTCATCGGTTACCAGCATTCCAGACATGTTTTGTTCAAACGCCATAAATTTAGCAAATGAATCTTTAATGACGGACGTTGAGGTTCCTAAAACTTTTATAAGCCCGGACAACAGTGCCTGGTTCGCATTAATGAAAGTTACTTCCTCTTTCAACTTTAGCGATAATTCAGGGTAATCTTTCAGCCTCTCTGACTGCCCCACAAAAAGTTTCTCCGCTTGTTGTTCCATTGCATGCGCGTCGCGAAGCCAATCACAAATATGTTCATTTTGCATTTTATTTCTCCAATAATCATTAAGGGCATTAAGTAAAGCAATATCAGTACCAGAGTAATTCTGTCGTAGCTATAGATGACATTAGGAAAATACGGATGACATCATTGCGAGATCTATGCTTGGATACTTCAATGAGATTGAAACTTTTACATGATTTTGAAGTTATACAAAAACCGAATGTTTGACTTGCTTCTAATGATCAATTGTTTCAATTTCAATCATGGTCCTAGTACCGCTGTATGGACAAGCCCTCGATAATCCATTTTGAATTTTTGCTCCTCCAAAGTATTTTCTGTGCATTATTTAATGTTAAGAAAAATAAAATTTTTTGAACTTACCGTTGCATACTGTAGACATAACTATGTGCTTAGCACATTTTGTTCAACTAACTGAGGGTCTCAATATGAGCCAACATCCTGAACATAGAAGCGAAAAAACCTCTGGAAAATCAAAATCAAGTAAAGGTGGAAACTCTACCAGTTCAAGTGGCGGCCACGGCAATGCTCGTGAGTCCGGCAAAAAAGGCGGTAGCACTACCCATGGAAGAAATTAAGCCATTGAAAACCACTTGTTGAAAAACAGGTGGTTTTCACATGAATTTTCGCTAACACATTAACTACTTGAGATTTTTCCATTCCATCTATCATCCATTCATAAAATTCCGGTGCACGTTCTACATGCACATGTAGATCTGCACTCAGGTATAAAAGAAGCATGTAAATTCGGGCGGCATCTTACCGAGCCCATGAGTTGCAAATAAAACACAATTCAGATTTTACGATTCGCTATCACCATGAACGTTAAATTTGTCGACAAGATCAGATCCCTGTGTTTGAACTTTTTTCTGCGCATAGGCGTGTCCTTGCTGAAATAATTCCTGATAATTTTCAGGCGCTACATCTACGCACTCTACAACCTCTTCAATGGCGTTCTCTCCTTGCCCAATTGTCACAATGAACCTTGACTCCCCGAAGGGAACATTGATCCAATACTGGATACCGTAGTAGATTTTTGTTTCGCTAGGATGATCTTCAGTTTGATTTTTGTTTTCAGTATTCATATCGCCTCTTTGCATATAGAAAATAAATTAACGTTTACTGGCGCAAAGAAATTGAATGCAAACATCACTCTTTACTAATCTGAGCTTTTCATAGAAAAAATTAAAATAAAAATTTCTGTAATCGTAGTTTTTTCTCGGCATTTTTATAGGTGCAAATTGCATACCGAAAACCTGATAGGCTATATCTTTGACCGATGAAGAGGTGAGTGTATTAGCGAGCCAAAGATATATTGTTGTGACATAGGAGTGCGGAAGTGCCAAACATTAAGGACGTTATTCGGTTTGAAAGAAACTGTTGAAAAGTTCTAAATCCGCCCATTGACGCCCTTACACCTGTTTCAGTTATACTGTATTTAAATACAGCTCCGCTGAAGCCATGAATGAAACATCCGTTGGAATCCAAAACCCGGTGTCCATTGAGCTGTTATCGCTTATGGGTGGCACATGACTGAGGCATTCGGGCTGTTTTACTAACCGAAAGATTGTGCAAATAGGATATGAGTAATTGGATAGCGGCTTACTAAATGGGGATGGCCATTTATTGCAGGGTAGGTGCAAGATATCACTCAGTTACTGCAAAATCTTTCAACCAAATCTCGTGACATCCATTAGTGAACAGTATGTTTAAACATTTCCCTACACCTTGTGCAATAGTTGATATTGAAACTACTGGCGGTAACGTTACCTATGATCGCATCACTGAAATAGGCATTATCGAAGTCACCGAAGAGGGGGTGAAAGAGTGGTCAACATTAATCAATCCTCGTGCTCATATACCGGAAGGAATTCAACTTCTAACGGGCATTACTAATGAGATGGTGATGGCGGCACCATACTTTGAACAAGTCGCTAAAGAGATATTGCTTCGACTTCAGGGGAAATTATTTGTCGCTCATAATGTCCGGTTTGATTATGGGTTCATCCGCAATGAATTTGCTCGGCTTGCCTATTCATTCAAATCGAAGCTCATGTGCACAGTGAGATTATCGCGCTTTCTGTACGCCGATAGAGATGGTCATAGCCTGGAAAAGATAATCGCCCGTCATCAGATTTATGTGACCCATCGTCATCGCGCACTCGACGATGCAAAAGCCACTTATAAGTTCATGACTATTGCTGAAGAGGAGAAAGGTGAGGAACTGATTAAGGCGGCTATACAGCATCAATACCGTAAAGAGAGCATGCCCGCGAATTTTGATGCGCACCTGATAGATGCTTTACCAAACTCACCAGGAGTGTACTATTTTTGGGGTGAAAACAAAGAACTTCTGTACATTGGAAAAAGTATAAATATCCGTAAGCGAGTGCTTTCACATTTTACTGCGGACCACAAATCCTCCAGAGAAATGAAGATTTGCCAGCAAACCCGAAATATCACTTTTGATAAAACAACGGGTGAACTGTCTGCTCTCATCCTCGAATCCAGGAAGGTCAAAGAACTTCAGCCGATCTACAATCGCAAGCTCCGCAGAGTTAGTACCTTCTACAGTATTCAACTGGAAGAGGCTGCCGATGGAATACTGAAACCAAAAATCTGTGCGATCTCAGAAATGCCTTTAACCAAGCAAAAGCTTTATGGCTTGTTTGCTTCCGAAAAAAAAGCTAAACAAGCAATACAATCGATTTGTGGCGAAAATAATCTTTGTTATCACGTGTGCGGCTTGGAGAAACATACTGGCCGAGCATGTTCTGGCTATCAGTTGAAAAAGTGCAAAGGTTACTGTGTCGGCAAGCAATTGGCGATCCAGCACAACGTTAAGTTATTGGAAAGCCTGGGTACATTAGCGTTGAAAACCTGGCCATACAAAAGTCCTGTTTCAATTATTGAGGAGGATGCATCCGGGCAACAAAGGCATTTGATTGTAGATAACTGGTGCGTGTTAGGTATTGCAGACTTCCCACATGAAATTTCAGAAGTGCTTAATCAAAAATCACATCCGCAAATTGATAGGGATACGTATCGCTACCTGGTTAACACGATCTTTTCTAAAGATCCTGATGTTGTTATTAGACCTGTTTTTACGACCTCTAATGAAGATCCGCACCTTATACCCTAAGTTCCATCGCACCCTGGATTCATTCGCAAATAGCTGCAGTTATATTGCCAGGGAACCTGATTGGGTTGAGAGTGGTCCCTAATTAAGAATGCCCTGACGCCAATGCAATGCTAAGGAAAATTTTGACACAACAGCTGCACCTATCGAGGAACAAAATACTATGGAAGCAGACAGACAATATAAAGTTTTTACCTCTGACGGATTTCCATTCGGTTATTTTCTGGATGGGCGTTTGTATGAGTATCGCACCAGTACTTGCATTGGTTATCTAAATGAGTCTGGCCAGTTGGTTGATGAGGACGAAATACTTGGGCACATGGACGGCGATCAACTTTTAAAAAGTGATGGTACGCTTTTAAAGATAGAGCATTAATTAAATTTGCAGGCTCAAGTCGATAACGTACTTAAACCTCTTTTGGCTTTGATTTGCAGGTGGCTGCCCATCAATCAGGTACTTGATGAAGTTGGATGAATTCAATCTTGAGCGTTTTTTTAGATGCGCACAACAGCACACATATATCAATGCATTAAAAGTGCGCCGTGCAGGAAAAAGCGCTCACATTCGAATTGGTATGTTTTTCCGCAACTGAGAGACCTGGAGTTTGCTTGAGTTGAGCTCGACGCTTTAAAATAGTTGATTGCGAAAACTTCTGAAATGGAGTAGGGAAGTAACAAATATGACGCTAGCGTCATTGTGCTTTCTGAATATGTGAAATGCCACGTCAAAGAAAACAATATGGGATATTTCTCACGATCAAAGAATCTAAGTTGGATTTTGTTGATTTAGAAGCCCGGTTCGCCGCCCGGAGAGAAGAACCGCTTGCTGCTTCTATCTAATGATGGATCTACATCATAGTGAGAGGCTTTCATTCTGATGTAGATCCCTTATCATAATTTCGTTAAGCAATGAATGTCACCTCAAAATACAGCGGAATTCTCCTGATGAGGATTTTCCAAAGTTCCGTTTTTTGTTGCATCACTTGCTCAGCCAACGATAAGGTTTCAAACACCTCTACAGTTATATTAGGCGTCTCAACCAATTCGTAATGCGATGTAATTGCATTTTTATCAGGATCATATTTCTCAACAAAAAATATTTTAAATAGCTCGTTGCTGGTCATTATTTTTTTCATAAATACCTCCTGTGTTCATTTTTATTCTAGCGTGTGATGCATAAATGTGTAGCGTTTGATTAAATATTGCCAAAATTTACATATGATTACATTAGCTTCATTGCCGCCCGGTGTGGCCAGTCGTTTTACGATGAAACCAATTCAGGTTGCCAGGGATATCGTGTATATGGATCTTATGAGCCTCAACAGGGTATTGTTTTAACCATCACAAATTATTAATTGATCCTTATTTTGGGTATACACTGGGTTCGGCAGAAAGCGATTTAAGTTTTGATGAGCGCGACAGCGCGCCTTTCGTGCCTGAATCCAAAGTGGTGGATACTGCATTCGACTGGGGCGGGCATGACCATTTTTATGGCTATTGTCATTTACGTATTGAGGAAATCAAATGATTTGTATTGTTTATATTAGCTCTGCAAAACTTGGTTTAACTTACGGTGAAATACTCAATATTGTGGAAGATTCCCGGATGAACAATGAAAAAAGCGGGTTAACAGGATTGTTACTGTTCAATAGCGGAAATTTTATGCAACTTGTAGAAGGTGCAGAATCGGCTGTGGATGCATTGTACAGAAAAATTGAAAAGGATCGTCGTCATAGGGAAGTGAAGCTTTTATTGAGCGAACCTATCACTCATAGGAATTTTAGCAACTGGACGATGGGCTTTAAAGATATCGAAAAATTACAAGAAATGAATCCTGAAATTCTTAACTCATTCCTAACGGATGAGTTGAATTTTTCTGTCTATCAAAAAAATCCCTACAAGGCATTGAAATTTCTGGAAACCTTCAAAAGAATTGTTTAAACCTCTGTGTTTTTCAAAAAGCATTAAAATTGTTGCTATTGAATGGCGATGCTTTTCGAAAGGTTAAATTAATTCTTTGCTCTCCTAATATCGAATGCGAATTTGGTTTGAGCGGCAAAATTCCATGGAATCTCAACCTATCTACTCCTCCCCAAACCACCACATCGCCGTGAAATAATGGAACCTTAATTGTCGACGCACCTCGTTCAAATCCGCCAAATTGGAAGACTGCTGGTATACCCAGCGAAACAGAAACGATTGGAGCGCGCAGATCCTGCTCATCTTTATCTTGATGGAGCGAAAGTTTTGTACCAGGTATGTACTTGTTAATTAGGCAAGCATCTGGAACGAAATTAACAAAGCCTGCCTCACTCGCAGCTGATTTTGCCAGTTCCAGGAATTCGTTTGGCATTACTGGCCATGGATTGCCAGTGGCCGGGTCAAGCGCGGAATATTTATAGCCCCTGCGATCTGAAGTCCACCCGAGTTGGCCACAGTTGGTTAAGCCTACAGACATCGTATGTCCGCCCGGCGTCGTCATGTGACGAAAGGGCGACAGGGTTTGTATAAACGCAATCTTTGCTAACAACTCATTAGCAATAGGGAGTGCGAAGCCTTTCAGTACAAACGCTTCCATGCCAAGGATCTCTCTGCCACCAGTGTTTTCATTTTCAAATAAATCAATCATCGCTTTTCCTGATTGCCTTCAATTATTTCCAATTGCACACCATCTTCTTTAAATCCATTGCATTTGAATAGGCATTACCGATGGTATTGTTGAAATATACAAAGACGTCATCCCCGTTATTATGCCAACGGCGAATTAATGCCGCATATTGCTCCAGATCATAAATGCTATAACTGCCTTTGTAATCTCCTGTCGGACCGTGTAATCGCAAATAGGCGATATTTGTTGCGGGTTGTTCGAGCGGGGTTTTTGAGGCGGGCATATCATGGAAAACTAGCGAAGCTTCATATTTTTTTAGCATTTGGTAAACCGTTGTATCATACCAGCTGGAATCTCGTAATTCGATTGCAAGCGCCCATTCTGAATTCTTGCACAAGGATTTTACTTGCTTGAGTATTTCCTCAACTTTTAAAAAGTAAACAAGTTTGATTTTCGCGGGGAATTGAATGAGTAATGCTCCCTTTTTTGAGCCTAGTTGATCAATTGAGTGCATGAAATGGCGAAGTTCTTCGGGGTCGAAATCAAGGTTTTTGCTATGGGTGATAGCGCCGGGCATTTTGACCGTAAACCTGAAATCATCATTCACTTCGGCTGCCCATTTCGCAAATGTGATTGATTTCGGTGTTTTATAAAATGAACTATTTATCTCCAGAGAGTTGAATAGGGAACTGTAATAATGCAAGCGCGTTCCCGATTTAAATTCCGCTGGAAATGTATCCTTGTTGCCGGGCAGTACTATTCCGCTGGTGCCAATATATATTGATGACTGTGTTTGCATAGTGTTAAGGACGAAGAATTACCTTCGTGCAATCATCTTCTTTCTTATTGAATATGCGATAGCCTTCCGCAGCCCCCTCAAGTGGCAATCGATGTGAAATAATAATATCGGGATTTAATTCGCCTCGAAGGATGTGCTCAATTAATTCTGGCAGGTGAGCCTGCACATGAGTTTGCCCTGTACGCATGGCGAGCCCTTTTTCAAAAATATCGCCAAATAGAAATCCATGAATAAAACCGGCATACACACCAGGAACACTGATGGTACCACCGCGTCGTACGGCAGCAATACATTGACGTAAGGCTGCGCCACTACTGCCTTCCATTTTTAAATTGGTGAGCACGGTTTCAATTTTGCTGCCTTTTGCTTCAAAACCTACGGCATCAATAGCGGCATCTACACCACGGTGCCCAGCTGTATGTTCGATAATTGCTTCGGCGGGATCATCAATTTCATCGAAGTTGATAGGGATAACACCGTAAGTCTTTGCCGCAAAGTCTAAACGGTATTGATGATGGTCAACCATAAATATCTGCGTTGCACCTAGCAAGCGAGCGCAGGCTGCTGACATCAGACCAACAGGTCCAGCACCATAAATTACCAGCGTGCTACCTGGTTTAGTGCCCGCATTAACGACAGCTTGATAACCGGTCGGCAAAATGTCAGACAGGAATAAAACTTTTTCATCATCCAGTCCATCGGGAATTTTAAATGGCCCTACATTCGCTTTGGGGACGCGAACATATTCGGCTTGGCCTCCGGGGATTCCACCATACAGATGGCTATAGCCAAAAAGAGCGGCGCCAGGTGGTAGTTGTTTTTTATTCAGTATCGCCCCACGTCCGGTATTCGTGGTTTCACAGGCTGCGTGTAAATTAAGTGAGCAAAAGAAACAGCTACCGCAGGCAATAACAAAAGGAATAACAACTCGGTCACCTTTATTCACCGCAGTCACATCGGCACCAACTTCTTCAACAATTCCCATAAATTCATGACCAAAAATATCACCTTCCTCTGTGCCGGGAATTTTTCCTCTATAGAGGTGAAGATCAGAACCACAGATAGCGGTTGCAGTTACTTTTAAAATGATGTCATCCGAATCCTGAATAACAGGGTCGGGCATATTATCTACTCTAACGTCGTGAGTGCCGTGATAGGTTAGGGCGCGCATAAATGAGTCCTCTGGAAAACGGGTTCGTTGAACATCCATGTGCTCGCCCGTAAATAAAAAATGAAAAAATTACAGACTATTTGATCAAGCAATGCCTTTAGTCGACCTTTGGCGAAAGCTCAAGTTCGACACGCGATGGCAGATTGTCAGTTAACTTTGCAATACTGAAAATCAACAGGTGATAGTAAAAAGAAAATTTCTGAATTTTTTCAGTATGTGTCTGGATCAGGTAGATAGGTGCAATTATTGCTTCATAACAATAAATTTTAAGGAGTAAATATGAAACGCCTTTCTTACCATGCATCCCATGAGCAATTTTCACCGCGCGAACTTTTACGGTTGGTTAAAAAAGCGGAGCTGGCTGGATTTACATCTTGTCACTCATCTGATCATTTTCATCCCTGGAGCGTCAGGCAAGGACATAGTGGTTATGTGTATAGTTGGCTGGGAGCGGTTATGGAGGCAACGGAATTTCCCGTTTATTTTATTACGACACCAGGTCAACGCTATCACCCGGCTGTTGTTGCTCAAGCCATAGCGACATTGGAAGAGATGTATCCAGGGCGCCTGGGGATTTCGCTAGGCAGTGGTGAAGCATTGAACGAGCATATAACTGGTGACCCATGGCCTGAAAAGGGGATTCGTAACCAACGTTTATTGGAATGTGCCAGCGTCATTAAACGTTTATTGATGGGCGAAAAAGTAAATCATTGGGGACTGGTAAATGTGCATGAGGCAAAACTTTACACGCTTCCCAACAGGGTGCCTTCGCTAAATTGCGCTGCAATTTCAAAAGAAACCGCCGCGTGGTCTGCGCCATGGGCAGATGGATTATTAACCGTTTATCGTCCACATCCTGAATTGCAGATGGTTATCGACGCATTTAGAGCTGGAGGTGGGGCAGGGAAGCCGATTCATGTAAAGTTAACATTCTCCTATGATCGCGATTTGACAGTAGCCAGGCAGCAAGCGTATGAACAATGGCGATGCAATTGTTTGGCAGCGCATCATCTTGCCAATATACATACTGTGGAGCAGTTTGATGCGCTGTCGGAAAATGTTCTGATCAAGAAAGTTGAAGAAAATATTCCTATTTCTGCAAATCCTGCGGAGATTATCCAATTAATTGATGAGATTTTTTCGCTCGGTGTTGATCACGTTATCCTTCATAACGTTAATAAAAATCAGGATTTGTTTATTGAAGATTTTGGAGGATTAATACTTTCGTTTCTAAAATGATAATTTTTACTTTAATTCAACCCACACAGGTGCATGATCGCTACTTTTTTCCCAGCCCCTTACCGCTTTTGCAACATTGCAGCGAATAAGTTTTTTACTTAACTTGGGGCTTAATAAAATGTGATCTATGCGAATGCCTGCATCGCGAGCATATGAATTACGAAAATAGTCCCAAAACGTGTAGATTTTCTCAGCGGGATGCATTTTCCTCAGTGCATCAGTCCACCCCTGTTCCACCAAATCTTTATATGCTGCTTTGACTTCGGGCTGAAATAGCGCATCGTCAAGCCAACGTTCCGCTTTATATACATCCAAATCTGTTGGAATAACATTGTAGTCACCAGCTAAGGCTACCGGAACGTCAGATGCGAGTAACTCGGCGGCATGTAATTTCAGTCGTTCAAACCAATGTAATTTGTAGTCAAACTTTGGTCCGGGTTGCGGGTTTCCATTGGGTAGATAAAGGCAACCCACAATAATTCCTTTGACTGCTGCTTCAATGTAACGGCTATGTAGATCAGCTGGATCGCCGGGAAGGATCTTTCGAATTTCTACTGGTTTTCCAATGCGGGAGAGTATAGCTACACCATTCCAGCTCTTCTGGCCGTGCCAGATAGCGTCATAACCAATTTGAGCAATTGCTTTTTCTGGAAATTTTTCCTGCAGTGCTTTCAGTTCCTGAAGGCATACAATGTCGGGCTGCTCTTCAGAAAGCCAACGCAGTAATATTGGCAGGCGCGCATTAATTCCGTTCACGTTATAGGTTGCTAGCTTTATAGCCATATCGCTTTCTCGACCTATCTAATATGCTGTAATCAACTTATTCGCACGATAGTTAGCCCAACAGCGGCAATTCGATGAATACCGTCGTATGCAGGTTGCGCCAGTTCTTCACTGAAAATATCAGGGTCAATTTCTTCGAAAGACCAGCAAAAATTTCCGCTGGAAAAATGAGGCATTAATTCAGCAAGTAAAGGATTTTTTTCATCGCTGGCCATGGCGACGCCAGTGTATAAAAGCAAACGTCCACCCGGCGCTAGCAAATCCAAGGCATGCTTTACAATTCGCACGCTAAGCTCCAGCCCGAATTGTGAGCCTCCATCACGATATAAACGCTTTGTTGGATCGAGAATATAAGGCGGATTTGAAATTATCAGGTCGAATGTCACATTGTGAATATTGAAGAAATCGCCAGGTAGTATTGTCACCGGCACAGCCGCAACGCGTGAGCATGCCGTGGCATAGGCCAGGGCTACAGGATTTAAATCATTCAACGTTAATACGTAATTAATTTGGTTTGCCAAGGCGCGAGCCGCTGCGACTCCACCGGCACCACTACCGCAGCCAACATCTAATATACGCAAGGTGTTTTGCACTCCCAATCCTTGTTCGAGTTGGAGTACTTTTAATGACTGTTGGATGAAACGTGCAAAACGGTAAGTATCTGGCCCGAAAAAAACCGCTTGTTTATCGTCGGTAGGGAAGCTCGAATGCAAGAATAAATCGTGGTCTAGTGAAGAGATTCGGATTTTACTACGGCAATATCCATCACTATGAACTAAAAGGTTTGCCTGCGACATTAAATCGAATAAATAAGGCGATAACAAGTTTTTCTTAAATCGCAGATTCCAGCCAAATATATCGCGGGTATTTTTAGCTGCGCCAGCGCGAGATAAAAAATGTTGATGGGTCACTGGTGTAACCGTCGTAAATCTATAGCCTTGTAATGCAACCGTGACAAGTAATTCCTGAAGCAGGAAAATATGTTTATTTTCTCTATCAGTACCTTGATTGGCTGCATTCCATTGCACAGTTTCATTCGCATGATTAAGCATAAAGGGCCTCATTGGTTGCTGCGCGTCCATTGAGATTATGGAGCAGCCCCAATTTCATTTCCCGGCTGTACCTGTCAAAGCACAGCTCACCACAACGCAATCGCATTAATGCACCTTCAGCAATGAAGCGTGCGCAATCCGGATTCATGGCGACCAGCGGACGAATAACTTCGCTATTCCATTCGCGCGAATGAAGTACATCAATCTTTGCATGCAAATCGAAATAACGGCGTGAATTCCTGGGAAAATCCAGGCGTTGCATCGCAAGTGATACTTGTGCAGCTCGCCACGGGGCTGTCAATTCAATGACTCCTAATGCGCCCAAAGAGTGATAGGTGTAACGCCGTGACGTAGCTAATCCCAACATGGTATTGGCCAGCGCGAGCGATTCCCACACAGTGGATTCGATTGAGGGACGCAATCCTAATTCCTTAACCATCGACTCCAATAAAGGTCCATGCATGGCTTTATATTTGCCGCGTCCCATTTCGTCCCAATAATTGCGTGCGCATTCAAGCTTGGCCTGAGGTGGTAACTTCACTTGGGCATAGGCGACGAGATCTTCAAAACCTGCTTCGCCTGCAGCCTCTTGTGTAAGAAACCATTTCAATTGGTCAGCAGATGCGTGATTAGCGAGCCAATTGAATAATGGATGATATTGACCTGGTCCCCATTCAGATAAAGATTCAAACCAGATAATAAATTGGTCCGGGTCGTCGGGTGCATCACCGGCTAATGGTGCAACAGACGAACGCAGGCCTTCTAAAAATCTCCCTTCCTGTATACGCCTGTTAAGACTTTCCCTTTCGACCGCTTCCCAATTTTCCGAGGGAGTGCCAATTGCCGTACGCGATTTATTAAAACTGGCAAGTGCTGTGTGAAATTTTTGTGGTTCAATATCAACGCTGGACAGAAACATAATTCCTCCTATTCCGCGATCATTCAATCAGAGGCGTCATAACCTCCCGATATTGACTTATTAATAAGTAGGTAGTGGTAATCTGAGCGCTGTGTTTAATGAAAGTTCACGTGTTAATCATGTTCTGTTATTTTTGTAGGGTTCGTTTCTGACTTTAAATATTATTCGGAGAGTACTAATTCATTAATTTGGAAAATTACTCTCTAGCTGACGATTACAAGCGGCAACACTTTTGATGGAGGGCGCGGCGATATCCGGTAAAAAGCAGCGTCTCTTTTATTGGGGAAATAGTTGTACGAATAAAATGCCAAGAAGAAGTTAGCGGAAAAAAGTGTTTAATTAGGATGGTCGCATATTATCCCAATTCGACGCATACATTCGCACAGCATTAATAAAAAAATAACTGAAAAACAACAAGCCTGCCGCAGGGTTTCCTTCAGCAGCAGGCTCGTCATTATTTCCCCAATGGGGTTATAAATACCAACCACATTATTGGTTAGTTTGGCCACCGTTGTTGGTACCATTTGTGCCGCTCCGATCATTGTTATTTCCGTTGCCACCATCCGGCGTGTCCGTTCTATCTCTGTCGGGCAGTTGCGTGCCTTGGTTAGTGGTGCCCTGATTGGTTGTTCCCTGAGTGTTCCGACTACTAGTAGTGCCTTGCCCGGAGGAGTTGTTGCGCTGTGTTGCGCTATGTGTTGTTCGATCATGCTGACTGGCAGTCGAACTGTTGGTGGTACTTTGGCGATTGGTGCCGGTTGTTGTCGTGTTTGCGAGGGCAATTGATGAAATCATCAATGCCGAGGCTGCAATTATCGATAATGTTGTTTTCATAAGAATCTCCAATAAATTTTTTGCTAATTAATATGTTTATGATTTGCGGCCGCCACCGTGACTGTGCGCGCCACCTTTACGACCAGCTTCTGCTGCCTTCTCTGGATTATCTTTAAAACTTCCATTATTTCCTTTGCCGGATCCTTTGGCGTTTTCACTTTTACTTTGAGATTTTTCACGTTCAACTTTAGCCATGATGTTTCTCCGAATAGTTAACAAATTAATGATAATGAACCAGACCAGTATTAATGATTGGTTTGGTTAGATAACGGTTGCAATATGGAGGCCAATGTTAGCTTGAGAGGAGTTGCTGTGGTTTACAGGGGAATTTGCGCATTATGATTAAATTTTATTTTTTAAAATTTGAATTTTTTACACAAATTTTTTTATAAATATTTTTATTTTAATTTGTCAGGCGACAACGTCGGCAATGTCCCGTATGTAATGTTGTCGCCTCTGGTTATTTACATCAATTTATCGAAGGATCATTTTGTGGTTAGCAGTGATGCTGGTAGCACCTCAAGGCTTTGCCCGCCAACTACGTTGGCGGTTTTTTTTTGTCGTGTACGATGATGTTTTTTTTGGAAATGATTATTAAGGCGTATAACGCATTGGTTCGGTATGGTTAATTAACGTGTTGCAGCTCTGACAATTTTCGTTCCAAATCATCAAACGATACGGGTTTGGTGAGATGATCGGTAAAGCCGGATGCTTTTGCTTTATTAATATCTTCCGCTTGGCCATATCCTGATACGGCGATAATAATTTGCCGAGCGTTATCTGCGCGAATCGATTCGGCCACCTGGTATCCATCAATATCCGGAAGGCCGATATCGAGTAAAATTACATCGAATATTTGGTGCTTCAATAAATCGAGTGCATCAGTACCGCGATAAACCGTGGCGGTTTGGTGGCCTACGTATTGTAATAACATGGCTAAGGAATTCGCAGCATCGATATTGTCATCGACGATTAATATTTTTAACGCAGGCAATATTTTTTTATCTGTTGTTTCGTTCGTCGATAACGTCAATTGTGCGAGCGGAAGCCTCACCGAAAAGGTTGAGCCCAATCCTAATCCACTACTTGCTGCTGTTACTGATCCCCCATGCATGCCGATAATTGTTTTAACGATGGAAAGCCCAATACCCAGGCCTCCACGGCTGCGATCAATTGAATGGTCAACTTGCACAAACAAATCAAACACTTTATCGAGCATGGCTGGTTCCATTCCAATCCCGTTATCCCGTATATCAACTACTGCCTCGTGATTTTCTCGCTTCAAAGTAATGTCAATCTTTCCACCTTCCTCGGTGTATTTCATTGCATTCACAATAATATTGATCAAGCTTTGCGATAACCGGGCGAAATCGCCATTCACAATCAGGTCTGGCTCTGTGCAATCATAAGTTATTAGTAATTTTTTCTCGGGAATAGTGTTGCCGGTGGATTCAATCGCAAATTTTATTGCCTGGTCAATCACCACATTTTCCATCTGTAATTGCAGCAGTCCCTGCGAGATCCGCGATACCTCCAATAAATCGTCAATGAGCCGTGTAAGCTGTTTTAATTGGCGGCGTATAAGCTCACCCAGCGCATGAGTGGTAGATCCCGCTTCAGAAACATGCAAGAGCAATTCACTTGCATTGCGGATGGGCGCTAACGGGTTGCGCAATTCATGCGCGAGCATTGCGAGGAATTCATCTTTGCGTCGGTCTTGTTCTTCCAATCGTTGTTCGGAAAGGATTCGTGCGGTTACATCGGAGCCGTTTACAAAAATGCCGGTTATTTTTCCAGAGGAATCGCGAATCGGTTGGTAAACAAAATCCAGGTAGAGTGTTTTTTCTTCTTCATTATGATTGCGGAGTGATATGGGCACAGCGGTTCCCGTGTAGGTTTGGCCGGTTTCATATACCTCATCCAACAAATCACCAAAGCCTTGCGCGTAAACTTCCGGCAGTGCGTCCTTTAATGTTTTATTCAGCACATCCCTGTTTGAAACCAATTCCAGGTAGCGCGGATTCACATGTTCAAACACGTGTTCGGGGCCGGTGA
This sequence comes from Cellvibrio sp. 79, assembly GCA_003056245.1. Taxonomy (GTDB): domain Bacteria; phylum Pseudomonadota; class Gammaproteobacteria; order Pseudomonadales; family Cellvibrionaceae; genus Cellvibrio. Next base: position 1,173,456 of record MVDH01000001.1, read on the forward strand.
GTGTACACATGAAAGAAGGCGATTTTTTAAATAGATCGCGCCAGCGGGCTTCATCGTGTGCCTGCTTTTGTTGTAATTGGATGTATTCCGTCGTTTCAGTGACGATCACCAATACGCCGCCAATTTCGTTCGGCGCTTCAGCATCGTAAATAGGATCGTAAGTGTAGGTCCAATAAACATCATCCAATCGGCCATTCCTGGTAATGGGCACCAGATGGTTCTCTTGCCACACACTTCCTTCACCTTGCATCACCTGTTCAATTTGCGGGCCAATCACCGGCCAGATTTCTTCCCAGCATTCTTCACCATATTGGCCCAATGCATGAGGATGCCGTTCTGAACCAATGGATTGACGATAAGCATCGTTATAAAACTGAATTAAATCCGGACCCCACCAAATGAACATCGGGTGGGCAGAACTCAGCATCAGTCTGATCGTGGTTTTCAATGCTTGCGCCCACTCTACAGGGTTCCCGAGCGGCGAATTATCCCAATCATATTCCCTGATCAACTGCCCCATCTCTCCACCACCGGATAAGAATTTATGGGCATGCAATATTTCGTTCATAATTTAGCCTTGTGGGGTGATGAAGCAATCGGGAAATGGAGATAAGTTTTTAGCAACCAACGTGATTCGATGATCACACATTTATGTGAATCGGGATATGACACTCGCAAGGAAATAGAGATTTACAGAACAGGCGGCTCACAAAAGCCGCCTTTTTTAAAGCTTGGTTTTTTTTAAGCTGAACTTTAAGACTGAAGTTTAAAGCGAAAGCTGTTTCTTAAGATGCCCATCAATTCTATCAATCACTCGCGCAACACTATTAATTGCCCATTGCGGCAACTTCATGCGCTCATTAACTTCATACAGCAACATTTCCAATACCAGCGTCTGACAATACAGTTGGTGGACCGCATCTTCATCCGTTACTACGGGCACCGGCATGCGGAGTACAGTAATCGCTTCGCCCGTGGGCGAATGGATTTCAAGGCGGGACTTTTTATAAAACGCGTATTGGAACTGATCGAGTTTAATAACGCAGGTTGTGGGGAACGGGGGAGGGGGAGTTGTATTATCCATAATAAAAATCTCATGGTTTGAGTTTCAAAACCGCAACCACGGGTGAGATTCGTGGGGGCGGACTGGACAGGGTTCTCACCGCCGGCCTCAAACCAACACCGGCCCACCCGAAGGTGGCCCCGCCCAGCCGCCATAACAACAGGCACGGCTGCACGGGACACATACGCAAGCGTATGGCCAGTCTGAGATTTGGCGGGGGTGAGATTCCCGGCTACGGGATTTACCGTAGCGCGGGCAGGTTAGTGGATGAGGATAGGGCTGTCAACGCAAGCGCGGTAATGGGTTGTAATTTGTACTGGCGCTGAATGTTGCTATGGTCTTTAATTAGTTTTCTTCGCTGGGCATAGCTGAGTTTATAAACTGCAATGGATTTAAGGTCTGAAAGGTGCCCAAAGCGGAAGTTGGTGCATTAATCAGTCGTTGGGCAGAAATTTAGCTTGATAGAATCCGGAAAAAGGGAATTTAAGTTTGAAGTATTTCGCCTTTCGACTCGATAATAGAATTTGATAGTGCAAATGAATGGCAGTAGTGGTGCTCGATTAAAAGGCTTGCTACTCAATAAACTTTTAAACCTTAGACGGAAAATTTCTAGTTTGAAATGCGGAAATTTCATCCAATTACATTGTTAGTTTTATCTCAGGGTTTGGTGCAATCCGATAATGAATATATATGATTTAAGTAGTTTAAAACTATTGTCCGATGAACCTGATTCTGATGACGATTTACAATTGTGGTATCAACAAACAGACGTTTGTGGTTTTTTGTCTTCTGATGAAAGTGATGAGTATGTACTTCTATATGCCTCATTACCTCACGTCTTTCTCCATGCAATATTTTTACCTGGTTCTCATGCACAACAAGATAATTTCGAAAACTTGATACACTGGAGTGGCAACCCGTTTTCGTCTTGGAGCGTTTCATGTTCTTCAGAAGATGTGACTATAGAAAACCCTTTATCTAGTTTCGGAGACAAATCTTTAACTCATGGTGAGCAGATCATCTTTGCGCGTTCATTTGACGGTGTAAATGGCAGCGAAACTTACTACGAGATAAATCAAAAAATAGCTCACTCTTTAGGTATTCATTATGTCGCAGAACGAAAGTCTTGGTGTAAGTTAGACTCTCACGGAGAAATTGATGAGGCTGTTAAAATAGTTAAAGTTGATGAAGATAAGAAAGAAGTGGGAACCTTTATTTGTGCCAAAAGATATATCTTAGGTGAATATGCGGGAATAGAAAGTCATAAGCTATTTCGAATGTTTGATTTTACTCGCTATAAAACGGGTTGTTTTAACGGCTGGGGTTCTGGAAGAGAGTCTATAGAAATAAATAAAAATAATATTTTTGGTAGTCTTAATATAGTTAGAGGTGTCGGCAGTTATTCCCGAGGATTTCAAATATTAGACATAGCTATCCCTAAAAATAAAATAATTTCCAATATATGGGGAAACTCTGAAGAAGAAAAAGAATACTGTAGCTACATAGCACAAGACTGGAAAAATAACGTAATAAAAGAACTATCGTGTAATCCAAGTTGTTTGGCAAATTACTTCACTGAGTCGGATTTGCCTTTTGAAATAACGCCCGCATTTTTTAAACCAGAAGTCTTGTTAAAATATAAAACCGATCGAGATAAGTATACTCTTAATAGTCGCAGTGTATATTGTCGGGGTGCATGGGAATTAAGGACATTTGATGTCAACTCTGCTGGTCAAGTTCATACATATCTAATATACCTTAGCCACTTACCATATGAGGAGCAATTGCATTGGAAGCAATACAATGAGCCCCCAAAAGCCCCAATTTCAAAGCGTGCCATGGAAAATGATATTGAGGGGAAGTGGAGTAGCGATTATGACGCTTTGTTGAGTCTGAAATACAAACTAGAAAAGTTGAATACTGAGGGAGTTCCTTGGTGGAAACTCAGAGATAAAAATGCACCTGACAAAGTTCATTATCCATATACGAGTTCTCGGGATGAATGGGCTGAAGAAATATTGAATTTAGACCAGTTGATTATTGAAGGTTTAGAGGAAAAATGGCTTAGAAGAAAAGCAAAAGATCTAAATTTAAATCCTGATGCTAGATTACGAGCATTAAAATTAATTGAAGTGATATTAGTTGGAGTTGGGTTTGAAGCCGATCATGCTCGCGAAATAATGGCACCGTTTCATGTGGTTCACAACGCACGTTCGATCTTGAAAGGGCATACCTTAGGGCAGGAATCAGAAGAATTAAGAAAGAACGCGATAGCTGAGTATGGTAACTATAAAAATCACTACGAAAAAATATGTGCTGATTGTGATGAATCTATAGAGATTATCACTAATGCACTTAGTGATATTTCATCATAAAACTAACAAGCGACTGTGGTAAAAACATCCATATTTTACCAAGTTGAATGTCTGCTTCTGGCCGAAAGCAGAAACACAAATTATTCATTTAACTATCGCCAAAATCTCAACCCACCAAAACCAAGGACATCAACCAATGATAGATTTCAATAACAAAGGCTTTTCAAGCTCAAGCAAAATAACGAATATGCTGAAAAGGTAAAGCAGCACGTAGGTTGGGCAGTCATGCCCAACCTTAAAGCGTAAACACATAGAAAAATTTCTATATCGATTAACTATCTATTGATTTGCATGTCATGGGATGTTGGGCATTGCTGCCCAACCCACTCGCTCGCTTGCTTGCTGTTAGCTCTACGGGAGAACTCCTCGAATATGTCAAAAAATATACATCCAACAGACGCATTGAAGCCTATTGATCAAGTGTTAGTTGCTGATCCGAGAAGTAAAGGCTTTGAGCTAGCCGAATGGCATTCTAGAATTGCTGAGATTGTCCTTGTTGAAACTACGCCCATAGAAGTTAGGCAGATTTTTGAAAACGCTAAAAATATTGTGCTGTACGCATATTTCGCATATAGGTTGCACCAGCCAGCGGAGATTTTAGGCTATACCGCATTAGAAAAAGCATTGAAATTGAAGTTTGAGCTAGAACAAGAAAATATAATTTTAGAAAAATACCCAAAGAAACTCGCGGATTACATGAATGTCGCTTTGGCTCAAGGTTGGATTAAGAGCGAAGGATACAATTCTTACCGCCTATTAGCTTCTTCGCGAGTTCAACAAAAGAAAATCGTTGAGCTAATTAAATCCGGTGCGCTTGATCATCAAGAATCTATACCTATTCCAGAGACGGAAGAGCATGAAATTATTACTGAAATGCGTGAGATGGGTATTGCAGAGCGAGTTCTGCATGCTGGGCGCCATGTCAGGAATATCCTCGCTCACGGAGATGGAGGGTTAGCACCCTCTGCAATTAGTACACTGAAAAAAATTGCCGAAGAGATAAACCAACTATATTCTTGTTCTGCGTACGGAACGAAGGATAAAACACAATAAACTAACAAGCGACTGTCGTAAAAAAATAGGTAAAGTTGGCTGGAATCGTTTTTTCGCATTTGCTTTTTACTACCGCAATGTCCGCTCTTGGCCGAATGCAGCTATAATATCTCCAATTTGCTAATCGACTGTGACTATCATAAGCCACAATTCTGTTAAAGGTTTATTGGAAGCGCTGGCGAAGGGCATGGCTAATATACGGCACGCACATTGAGATTGGATGCGCCGCTAGCCTTGATAACACTGATGATTTAGATTTCACAAATATTTAAATCATCTACATTAGATTTTTTACCAAGCCACAACAACGTGGATTTTTTTATAAATTCTGAAACCCCCCCCTAAAAGTTCACACCTACACCAAGCACATAGCTACTGTCTTTGATCAAACCGAATTTAAACCGTGTTTCGTTGTAATCGTATTTAAAAGAAATGTGAATGTTATGTTGGAAATAATAACGCAGTCCGCTGCTGGTATTGGCGATGTAAGTGATTTGTTCAATGATGGGGTCTGATATATGTATGTCAGAAAATGTTTCCAGCTTTTCGTTTAACCACAGTTGTTTGTAGTTTAACGCGAGTGCCCATGCACCAAATTCCAGTTCGGTTGGCCCTGACTCCAGCCACAAGCGGTTGTAGGTGATAATGGTATCCAACCTGTCTTTGCCTTCGCCCCATAAGCGATAACCTGGCCCCGCGCCCAGATTCCAGTATTGGCTAACAATATCCACACCTTCTTCACGATAGATGTTGTCTGAGCGTAGTAGCCAGTGGCTGTCCAATAAAAAATCCAGTGTGTAACTGGCTTCAGCCGTATCTTCCGTAACCCGATTGCGATCTTTGTCGCGTTTTGATTCTGCTTTGAGTGTATGTCGCCACCGCTTTGACTCAAGGTTAAGTTCCGCATTGACATGGAGCTTTTGTTTGCGATTTTGATCATTATCGACATCCAGTGATGTTTCCAATAATCCCTTTTTTTCCCAATTGTGGTGCGATGGAATTAGCGAGAGCTCCATAATGGGGATTGTTTTTCCATCAATGACAATGTGGCCGCGTTTATTGCTTTCATTAATAATAACATCGCGGGATTTTAAGTTGATTTGCCAATGTTGTTTTAATGTAGTGCTGAAGCTGTGTATTGCATCGGTATTAATCTCAAATGTGCCCGCATAGGCAGTATTAATTTTGAGGGAATTACCGGTTAGCCCCGTGATCGTGCCGCTAATGCGGTCACCGTTATTGAGAGTCACAGTGTCTGCAAATGTAAAGTTATGAAAAAGAGCACCACCAAAAAAGATCAGGCTTTTAACAATACGCGATTGCGTTGCAATTAATTTCACAGGTTCTCCATTTGCAGCTAGATAAAAGCGGGTCTGATCGAGCCAGAATGAATAAATTTTCTTAAATTTAATGACTGACTTCTCATTTTTTAGCGCCCGTCCAATGAATTGCCATTGGCACTTACAAAGTGGGTTTGTGCTGCTATAGTTAGCAGCGACTTACGGCCTTGTCGATCCATTATGAAGTATCGCTGGATTAAAGGAGAACTATTTTGGCGGAGATCGTTTCGTTTGGTCAAAGACTAAAAATCAGCGTCTTGGCTATTGCAATTTTTGTGTTTGGCATCGGATTTTTATTGGGAGCGCTAGCCCTTGTTTCATGGTCTTTTTGGTTGTTCCTTGCGGTTATTATCACTATCGCCATAGTCGCACTCCCCATTGCATGTTTGATAAAAAAACTTCTGGCAAGATTCTCTGCCTATTCAACAATTCATCGTTTCAGAAATATCTGGCTGATGCTCGTTTTATTAATAACCTCTGTTGTGACCTTTCCCTATTTTTACCTTGCAGTAAAGAGTGAAACAGCACCTTTGGTTTTACCCCAGGCTGTTCTGAGTGATGGTAATAAAACCGTCATTTTTCAGGGAATGGTGCATGTGGGTTCCGAGAATTTTTATAAATCGGTTGTGTATGATTTGGAAGAAGCCCTCGATGAAGGTTACAAACTTTATTATGAGGGGATAATGCCATCGAGCCCCGACGCTGATAAATGGTTTTCCGACACGATCGCAGGCGGGGCGTCCTTATCGGATAACTATCGCCAACTTGCCGATGTATGCGGCGTGAAATTCCAGCTCGATTATTTTAAATTATTGATCCACGATATTCAGGCGCGTCCAGAGCGCCATGCTACGGTAGATGTGACTACTGCCGATTTGAAAAAAGAGTACGAGCGTTTGCTTGTGGAAAATCCGGTATTTGCAGCAGCGATTGCCGAGGAAGGTGATAACAAATCTGAAAAAAAAGGCTTGTCGGATGATGCGGCTAATAAAATATTCAGCTTTGTACAACATGCCAATGATAACCAAAAAAATATCATCGGCACTTTATGCCGTGGTTTTTTTGTTTATGCGTTAAAGGTAACTCCTGACAAAAAACCGCATACACTTGATCCATTGCTACTGGATTTTCGTAACAAACATCTCGCACAACAGATACAAGCCGATTCCAATCCAAAAATCTATATTACCTACGGGGCAGGTCATCTGCCGGGTCTCATTCAATTATTGCGTGAGGGGAACCCGGCATGGGAGGTTAAATCGCTTAAATGGATTCGGGGCATGGCGGCGCCTGAGCATCTTGAAGGTCAACTTTAATCATTAATTAGATAATGCGGTAAAAGGAGGGTGCATGAAATTCATTAATTACTTTGGTTTGCTGGTGATGGCGTTAATGTTGGGTGCTTGTGTTTCCATGAAAGAGAGTACCGCTGTAAACCATAATGGGTTTGAGCAGGGCATTAGTGTTGTTCATGGGTTGCCCAAAATATTACCGGGAAAATCATCGCCGATTCCCGGTGTTCCTTATGTATTTATTTTGCCGGATTCAGCTGCGACCTTATTGGTCCCCATCCCGTTTGTGGGTGATGCTGTGGTAAATCAAATGCATCAAAGCACATCGAATGCGTATAAAAATAAGTTTACGGCGGCCGACCCTTATGAGTACGCGCTCAAGAGTTTGCAAAAGACATCATTTTACAAAGCGGAAAACGCGGCTTATAAATTGTATCCGTACGCGGTTATTCAGCAGGGATATGATGATATTTACCGGGTATCACTGGTGTATCACGTGGAAGGATCTAATTGGGTGGGCCGTTACCTTTACCATTTGCCAACAACCTATCCCAAAGCGCAATTTGTTAACACACCGCCATCCGAGATTAAATCTTTGCAAGCCGAACTTTCCGCTGGTGCAGATGAGTTATCGAATTTGCTCAAACGTGACGAGGCTGGGGAGCTCTCGCCGCGTGGAAAGAAGGCGACCCTGGGCAGTTTATTTATCGTAGGGGGCAGAATTGCCGGTGTAGTCTCACCTGACGTATTGGCGTATCCCAACATCGATATTATTGAAGACGCAAACGATTATGTTATTGCCCGCAGTGCGGGTGATATGAAAACCGATGGGCAGTCGGGCGGGATGCTGTTTGGTGTGCATTATTTCCATAGAAACCAATTGCACACGTACAAAGTGACAGCGGAAGGTAATAAATAATTTTTTATGATGTGTAGGTAAGTATTAAGACGTTAAATCAATTTAAGGAGATGTGTATGAAATTGCTTCATTCAAAATTACTGGTTGGAATCGCTATTGCCGGTTTTTCGACGGTCAGCTTTGCTGCAAAAAAAGGTGACCTAACCCAAATTGATTACGGTGTGGTAGAAAAAGTAGAAACGGTAAAAGTGGATTCCAATATCGGTAAGGGCGTTATCGCCGGTGGCTTACTGGGCGCGGGCACTAGCGGTAAACATAGTAGCAATCATGACAAGGCAAAACATGCGGCTGAAGGTGCCGCCGCCGTGGCGATATTAGCCGCTATTGCCGAAGGTAAGCGTAAAGCGCACTCGTATCAGGTGAAATTGACATCGGGATCAGTCGTCAAACTGGTTTCCGAAAACAAGGACATCACTGAAGGTGACTGCGTTTCAATTGAGCAGGGAGAATCGGCCAATATTCGCCGTGTATCTTCGGTGTATTGCGAAGAGCCGGAACACGAAGCACTGCATCACCCTCATGTTCGCGCCGCCGCTTATGAAGATGCTGCTGAATGTCATACTGCAAAGGAAATGGCGATGCATGCAAAAACGGAAAAAGAAGTTGATATAGCACTGAAAAAAGTTCAGGTATTTTGCGATGATTAATTAAGGTAAAGCCAACGTAAACCTGCTGCACCACTGGTTTACGTTGGCTTAATTTTTTATTCAGGAATTTTTATGAAAATATTTCGGCTGCCTGTTCGGATGCTATCGATTCTCTCGATAGGTCTAGTCTCAACCTTTTCCTCGGCATCTCCCTCGTTTGATTGTAACGGGGTAAAAGAATCGACCATTGAAAAATTGATTTGTGACAATGAAGAACTGTCGGCATTGGATTTGAAATTGTCAAATACCTATAACGAAGCAGTGAAAAAAATTGATGGTAAAAAGTTATCTTCATTAAAGGCCATGCAGCGCGGCTGGGTTAAAGGCAGGAATGATTGCTGGAAAAGTGACGATCAAAAACAATGTGTTGCAGACAGCTACGTTAATCGTATTGCTGAACTCCAGGCTGAGTACGAGCTCGTCAAACCGAGTGGACCCTTTGTGTATCTTTGCCCGGATTCAACGCCCAACCGAATTGAAGTTTTTTATTTCCCCACTGATCCGCCTACAGCCAAAGCAAAACGGGGCGATCAAACGTCGTTTATGTATGCCCAGCCCACGGCTAGTGGAGCACGATACCAAGGTCCCAATGAGAGCTTGTGGGAGCATCAGGGCGAAGTAACAGTGAGTTGGGGATATGAAGCAAAAGAAATAGTTTGTAAGGTGGAAGCCTCTGGTTCCAATTTACCCTAAACGAAAATATCTGAATCGTTCGCGGCAGGGTCGAGGCTTCCATACTGATTGTGCTTATTCAATCTGAGGGAGTTTCCGGTTTAGACCCTGCTGTAACTGTGCCTTGGCCTCAGGTTTTCATTGGCTCTGGTACTGAGCGCAATCAGCATTTTCAAAAAAGCCTCAATTTCCGCTCTTGGCCCGAAAGCTGTAAAACGAGTGGCCCGCATGGAGTTTAACGAAATGCGGGGATTTTCCAAAGGCGCGGACCAATTCCTCCGGCAAGAGGCTTAAAGGTCAAACCCCGTATTCCGCCAGGCTCCATAGGGCTACGAATCTTGTTCACCAATTTTTATTGGTGCCAGTCGACTAACTCATGTCCCATTCGACTAGCTCTACCAACCAATAAAATTTTGGAGAAAACAAATGGCAAAGCAACCCGAATTTACCAAGTACCTCCCTTTAGATGGATGGTTTCGCACGCAGCCTGCTTCAAAGCGGCAGCTAACTGTGACCTTTGAACAAGTCGAAAAAATTCTAGGCGCGCCGTTACCAGCGTCATCCGTAAAACCCAGCTGGTGGACGAATGTTTATCCGAAAATCCAGAGCCACCGTACCTGTTGGTTAAACCACGGGTGGTTGGTGGATGAATATGATCCGGCATCCAAAGCCGTTAAATTTATACGAACCAAATAAAAAGGCAGTCAGGCTTGGTGAGGCATGCAAACGTATAATGTTGTTGCGTCGCTTTACCAAGGTGGCTCCTGAACCGTGGCAACCTATACCGCCGCTACCAAATATCCGCTTTTTCGGCATTTTACTATTTTTGTCGCGATAAAAGGTTTATTCATCCTGCATTCCAGTCTTCAGCGTGAATTTTTAGCGAATCGACTTGTCTTTCTAAAAATGAAATAGGCATTTCCAGATGCATCTTTTTCGTTCAAGTAAGCGAATCGCGCACGGAGGGTAATCCACAAAATATGCAAAATTCTTTCAAACAATTAGCTTCAAATACATTTCGATTTTTCCTCCCGACTGTGGTGCTTGCGGCTCCATTCGCGAACGCAATCTCAAACATAGAAAACGAGCGGCCGAATCCGCCCGACCAGGGATGGTCGGGTTCAGTTAAAATCGGACTCAATGGAAAGACGGGCAACCAGGAGGAGCGATCTCACGAGGGCGCCGCCAAAATTATTTATCGTTTGAATGACGAAATTCTCATACTGATAGCCGAAAAAGATTATGGTTCGACACGCGGAGTTAAAACGACCGATAAAGATTTTTTACACGGTCGTTGGGTTCATTTATTAAATTATGACTGGGCAGTGGAAGGTTTTGGGCAATGGGAGACGGATGAGTTTGACAATTTGACCTCTCGTGTTTTAGCCGGCGGAGGCGGAAGATATTCCGTAGCGCAGAAGCGGGATGTTTATTCTTTTGCTGTTGGCTTGGGTGCGTTTCACGAGACAGAAAAACAAAATCTGGTTTCTTATCAGGAAACCAATGAGCTTTGGCGAATGAATAGTTACTACACTTATAACTATCAGATTAACGACAATGTTAAGGTTGCCAATACAACTTATTATCAACCAAGCTTGCGCGATTTTAATGATTTCCGTGTATTGTTCGATGCGGGCATCTCTGTAAAAATTTCGACTCGTTTGCAATTACAACTCAATTATCGACTCACTCACGATAGTGAGCCTGCGAAAAATCTTTTAGTTGTGCCTCCAATAGATAATCACAAGACCAATACTGAATATGCAACCTCACTGGTGTACAGCTTTTAACTTTTGGCAAAAGAAGAATCGTGCCGTTTTGCGTACTTTTGTTAACAGGCATTGTGCGGCGTTGCATTCTGCTTTATGAATAAGAAATTAAGCCGAGCTTTGGCTGTCAAACTCTTGCTGTATTGTTAATACAAATCCAAACGATGGCAGGTAAGCATGAGCCCTTTTGATTTGCAGCGAATGTTAATGGATGAACTTCCATTTTCATTTCTTTATGAAGTGATTTTTCGCGCAAGCTTGGCCTTTATCGCGGTATTTTTATTTTTGAAATGCAGTGGGCGACGTGGGATAAGGCAGCTTTCGCTATTTGAACTCGTGGTGATTTTAACCTTGGGTTCTGCTGCTGGCGACGTATCCTTCTATCACGACGTTGCGCTATTACCCGTGGCCGTAGTATTCCTAACGCTACTGATATTTTATCGCTTGACCATTTTTGCTATCAGGCGAAGTAAACATCTTCATGCGTGGATTGAAGGTGTTCCTGTCACCGTCGTTAAAGATGGTCTTTACGAACTTGAATCCCTTAAAAAATTAAATATTTCAGCAAGTGAGTTGTTAATGGAGTTTCGTCAACGCGGCGTAGAGCACTTGGGGCAGGTGAGATTAGCCATAATGGAAACCGATGGCGACGTTAGCCTTTACTTCTTTGCCGCAGGAGATGTTCGTCCAGGTCTTTCTGTATTGCCTCCGGATCATCGGGACGAATATAAAATTGCTACGCACACCGGTATCCATTGCTGCGTTAATTGTGCTTTCTCCCTTCGTATGGAAAACGGAAATAGCGCCCAATGTCCTCGGTGCAAGAATGATGTTTGGTCCCCAGCGCTCGCCACTCATCGTGCCGATGCAAATTAGCCGTCAGGAAAAAATGGTGTTTCGGATGGTTGATAGATGAATATGATGCAGTATCCAAAAAATTAAATTTATTCGACGTAAATTGAAGGGCGGATCAGGCTTGGTAAGGGGCCTTTTCTAATAATCGATTTAATGTTTGATAGTCAATCGGTTTGGTTAAATGCTTATCAAAGCCAGCCGCTTTCGCGAGTTCTTTATCTTTGTGTTGGCCCCAACCGGTGGCAGCAATTAAAAATATATTTTTGCCCCAGGGCTTTTGCCGTATGCGGCGGGCAACTTCGTAGCCGTTGATATCAGGCAGGCCAATATCAAGCAGGATCACATCCGGTAAAAACTCTTCCGCAGCTGCAACGCCTGTTATGCCATTATTTACGCTTCTGGTGATATGTCCGCTCATCTCCAGTAATAGCGCCAGACTCTGTGCTGCATCAACATTATCATCAACAACCAATATACGTTTATTGTTCATTGAGGTTGTTTCAAGCGGGGTAATTGACTTGGGTGCTATCGTACGCGTCCTATCGTTTTGCGTGGCAGAGAGAGGGAGGCGCACTATAAATTCGCTGCCTTTGCCGTCGCCCTCGCTGAACGCGACGATACTACCGCCATGGAGTTCAACGAGTCCCCTTACCAATGACAGTCCGATGCCCAGCCCGCCTTGTGAGCGCTCCAGCGCGGGTTTGAGTTGGGAAAACATGGTGAAGATATTGGAGAGTTGCTCGGGAGGGATGCCGATTCCTGTATCGCGTACCGATAACAACGCTTCGTCGCCGTTGTGGGAAAGGTTTAAATAAATGTCCCCGCCGGGTGGTGTGTACTTGGCCGCATTAGTCAATAAATTGGAAATAATTTGTATGATGCGCGTTGAATCCGCTTCGATGGTGAGTGGTGAATCGGGGATGTTCATTTTAAAATTATGCTTGGAATCAAGTATCACTGCCTGGGATGTTTCAACCGCATGCAGTGTTACCTCGCACAGATCAATTTGTTTTTTGCGCAGCTGTAAACGCCCTTGGGAAATTCGCGATGCCTCCATCAGGTCATCAACCAGATGCGTCATTTGCGATACATGGCGTTCTATGATGTCGCGAGACCAATGGATAAATGGATTATCTTTTTCTTTTAATCGCATTATTTCCAGTACATTGCGCATCGGTGCGAGCGGGTTGCGCAATTCATGGGCGAGGGTTGCCAGGAATTCATCTTTACGGCGGTCGGAAATAGAAAGTTGTTTATTTAATTCATGTAATTGTTGTTCTGCCGCTTTACGATCAGAAATATCAATGACAATACCAAAAATAGAAAGAACTTCACCGCTTTCCGAGTAAACCGCGTGGCCGCGACCTTCCATGGTGAGCCAGTTTCTATTGGCATGCTGGAGGCGAAATTGGACTTCATAATTGGATTTGGTATCGGCAGCTTTTTTTAATTCGGTAGCAAATACGATTCGGTCTTCCGGGTGAATCAATCCATAAAAATCTTCATGGGTATCGCCAAATTTTTTACCGATAAATCCGGTTAGCTGCTCAAGCTCCAGACTCCACCAGACTTCATTGGTTTGCAAATTTTCTGACCAGACACCCATACGCGCACTTTGGATGGCAATACTTAATATATCCCGGCTTTCGTGCAATTCCTTCTGGGCTTCATACAACGACTGTAAAGTTTCTTCCGCTGTTTTGCGTGCGGATATAAGTTCGCGCTCATATACTTTGCGATCTGTTGCCACCATAAACGCGAACTCATCAAAACGCTGTTCGCCTTGTTTATGCCGGATAGCGTTGATCAGCATTGGTATGGCTACGCCATTTTGTCCGATAAGGTCTATTTGAATTTCCGCAACTGACCCTTGCATTTGCAATAGGGGAGCAAGGTGCGTGTGATGAAAAAATCGGCCACCGACGGTAAATAATTCCTGGATCCGCTTTTTATCTATCATTTCACTTGCCGCAAAACCAAGCCATTTGCAGAAGGTGGCGTTGGCCCTGCGAATAGTGCCGTTTATTTCGGTGGTCACCAAACCACAGGCAGCGTTTTCATAGGTGAAGGAAAGATCCGGAAGCATAGTTGTTAACAAAAATGTTTTTTCAGGTATTGCTCAATTGCCTGGGTGCTGGCATCTGGAGCGCTGAGGTGTGGACAATGGCCAACGTTATCGATGATGCACAATTCGGCATTAGGCATGGTTTTCTGCATGTATTCGCCAACCGTTAGCGGCGCAATAAAATCATCACTGCATTGCAGTATCAATGTCGGTGTTTTGGATTTTGGTAAGGCATCCCGATGATCCGAGAGGAAAGTTACTCGCGCAAAATGTTTGGCAATTTCAGGGTTGGTCCTGCAAAAACTATTGGTTAATTCAATGCCCAGCTCAGGTTGTCGCGGTGCGCCCATAATGGCCGGTGCCATGGTGCTGGACCAGCCGAGGTAATTGCTATCAATGGTATTGCACAACTCTTCGATATCACTACGGGAAAAGCCGCCAATGTAATCATTGTCATTGATATAGCATGGCGATGGTCCAACCATAACCTGGCATTGGAATTTTTCCGGGGCAGCGACTGAAGCAAGTAACCCGATTACTGCGCTAACCGAATGCCCTACAAACACCACAGGCTTGGTGGTTACATCGTCAATTATTTCAATCAGGTCATCGGCATAAGCCTGCAATGATCCGTAGCGATTAAAATCATAGGCTGAAATATCCGATTTTCCGCTGCCTACCAAATCGAAGAGAACAACAGTAAAACGATCCTCAAATACGGGGGCTAAATAGCGCCACATGTTTTGATCACAACCAAAACCATGGGCAAAAACAATTGCTGTGGGGCCATTACCAATAATGTGAATATTGTTTCGCAGGCGAACACTCATAAAACATCTCTATAATGCGTGGTTATCTTCGAAATTAAAATATGCAGATCGCTCAAGACCAAGGTGATGTAAACCTGGATCACCGGTCCACGGCTTTTGTACGACAGGGTGTAATTATTAATAAAATTTTGCAAATTTCCAACACCGTCGGGTATTAAGCATTATTTTTGTCCAAAGTTTATCTTGTTGGCAACATGCACGCTTTATAAAGGACGATTAATTCATAACGCCAACTAATTAGATTGTCGATTGTAATTTTTATTGTTTATTCTTGTAATTTTTTCAATATACCTCTTGCAATATCAGTGTTAAGAATTTTTATCTCTAGATTGTATGCGGATATCGAGGGGGAGGTAAGATGCATAAAAAATAAAAAAGCGTTCGCTATTTGCAAACGCTTTTGATTTGATCGGTTAAACCAGAGGTGGATCTGTTTCACGTAAAAACTCACGGTGCCCAATCAGCTTTTGCTCAAACAACGCAATAGCATCCACGAGTCCCGCTGACTCTGCTTGAATCAATGCCCCATCGGGTTCGCCGTTCGGTAATGTAAGTTGTACGTCGGCGTTCAATAGGAGGTTGCTTCCTTCGCCTATTGCGAGAATCGGTTTGCAGTGGCGATATTGTTCACGCACAAAATCAAGTGCCTGGGCATCCCGTGATAAATGGGTGATTGATAGGTCTCCATCGGGAATGATGACTCCGTCATACAGTACCGACGGACCTGCTTCCAGAGAAATATCCACGCTAAGCGCTTCACCGGCATCATTGGTAATTGTCCCCAGGCGTGTTGAAACAAAACGCGGCACTGCGCCCTTGTTTACCAGTGCGGTATAGATAAAGCGCGCCGAAACAATATTCACACCTTGGGCCACCAGAATGGCGATGCGGCGCGTTTGAATACCGGTATGGCCCGGATAGGACAGCAAAGACAGCGCAGGCGAGGGCGCGTATTCCGTTATGGGGGCGCTGGTGGCCAAGGGTAATGGCGGTGGAAGTTCCAGGCCCAGGCCGCGCGCTACGCTTTCCGCTAACACGCTATCCACATTGGCTAACAATGCGAGTACGCGTTGACGAATCCCCACGATTTGCACACGTGATAATTCAAAGCGAAATGCGGAAATGATGTGCGCTTGTTCAGCAAAAGATTGGCTCTGCCAGAATAAACGCGCCTGCGAATAATGGTCGGCAAATAATTCCGGGTTGCCGCGCACCTTATCTTCCACAATATGTTCAGGGAAACTACGGAAACCTGTCGCTCCTGCCTGGAAAGGGCAGCCGCCCCCAAGGGAATTCGGTTCATAGTTTACGCGGCCGCGATGGATTGCCTGGCGATGGAATCCGTCGCGTTGGTTGTTATGGACTTGGGCGATGGGCGCGTTGATAGGAATTTCATGAAAATTCGGGCCGCCGAGCCTTGTTAGCTGTGTATCAACGTAGGAATGTATTCTGCCTTGCAACAGCGGGTCATTGGTAAAATCAATTCCGGGAATAATATGCGCGGTGCAAAATGCTACTTGCTCAGTCTCTGCAAAAAAATTATCCGGGTTTCGATTTAATACCAACTTCCCAACAGGTGTTAGGGGAACCAATTCCTCCGGAACAATTTTAGTGGGGTCCAAAATATCAAAGGGAAATGTTTGTGCTTCTTCCTCGGTAAAAATTTGCAAGCCCAATTCCCACTCGGGAAATGCACCCGCCTCAATCGATTCCCATAAATCACGGCGATGGAAATCAGGATCAGCACCACTGATTTTTACTGCCTCGTCCCATACCAGTGAATGAGTACCTGCAAGTGGCGTCCAATGAAATTTGCAGAACACAGCGTTGCCGTCCTGATTCACCAAACGAAACGTGTGCACCCCAAATCCTTGCATCATGCGATAGGAGCGGGGAATGGCGCGATCAGACATTTGCCACAACAGCATATGCGCTGATTCGGGCATCAATGATACAAAATCCCAATAGGTGTCATGGGCACTGGATGCCTGTGGCATAGCATGGTGCGGTTCAGGTTTTACCGCGTGGACGAGGTCGGGAAATTTCATTGCATCCTGGATGAAAAAAACCGGAATGTTATTTCCCACTAAATCCCAATTGCCATCCTCAGTGTAAAACTTAACCGCAAAGCCGCGCACATCACGTGCAGTGTCTGTCGAACCGCGTTCACCCGCAACCGTAGAAAAACGCACAAATACCGGTGTGCGTTTGCCTGCTTCGCGAAACGGCGCTGCCATCGTTACATCACCCAGATCTTTATAAGCCTCGAAGTAGCCGTGAGCTGCTGAACCGCGCGCATGCACAACGCGCTCCGGGATTCGCTCGTGGTCAAAGTGTGTAATTTTCTCGCGCAGGATAAAATCTTCAAGTAGCGTTGGCCCGCGCAACCCAAGTTTTAACGAGTGTTGATTATTTCCGATGGGCACACCGTGATTAGTCGTTAATACCTGGTTGCCACTGTCCACGCGTACACGATCCAGGGAATCGATTGTTGCATTAACGCTAGGCTCAACTTTTCCATCACCCACTTTTTCTGATGCGATCGACTCAGTCGATGTACTTGCCGTTGTCTCAAGTGATGGTGGCTCTTGGGTATATCCCATCATTGGGCACCGGGCTTCATCACCATATTCACTGGATTTATTCGGATTGGCAGGTATTTGTTGTGCCAGTTCCTGTTGCCCTGTTACATTTTTTACCAACGCATCTGATACTTCCGTCTCTAATCCCAAGCTGTCCGGCGTTTTGGTGGACGATGGACCGGATACCGTTCCCAATACTCCGCCGGCGCCAACGGTTGGTTCTTTACTTTGGTCTGTCATGATCTCTCTCCCCAGCTACACAATTCATTGAGTTAGTAAGTTTTGATTAATAATAAAAATACAGATGTTTAACCACCGGTCTCCCCATGGGGCGCATCTACCGGTTTTGATTCGGGTGAGCCTTTCTGGCGAAGATAGATAGAAAAGAAAACAATCGCGGCAACGGATAAGAATTCGCTTTGCCAGTTCTGAAATGATTCAAACCAGAAGCGTCCTTCATCTATAACTTCCAGTAGTCCCAGTGATTTCCCTTCTTCTTCATTGATTTGCAGCATGGTTCCATATGCATGTAGTAAAAATGATGCGAAAAATAAAAGTGCAAATACGAGGCTTAACGAATTCTGATAAATTTTTAATAACAATCCGCCGTGTTTTACTGGCCAGGGAGCATCTTTATGCGGTTGTGGTGTTCGATCAACTTCTTCAGGTTCATCGAGGCTTTTGGATTCAGCAGATCCCTGCTGAAATAAAAATACGGTCATCACCACATAAAGTCCCATCTGTAGAAATTCACTTTCCCAGTTTTCAAAAGTGCTTTGGAGGAAATGGCCCGATAGCAAATAGTGTTGAAAGTCGTAAGTGGTAAGTCCTTTTTCAACGCGCTCTTCATTATCCACTTGCCAGCCGGTATAACTTTGGCCGATAAGGGCCAATAGAGTAAGTGTTAGAAAAGCAAGCAATAGTCCATTTCTTTTTAAAAAGGAATGTTTCATGGCAACTTCTTCATGAATTAAATATTCGGTGACAATTTCAATTTCAAGAAATGGGCCAAGCTAAAAAAAAGTTATAAAAGTACTCTGTTGCACGTCCCTGAGATGATGTGTGTGACAGTAAAAAAACCGAGGCGACATTATTAAAAAATAATTTGGGTTAAGTTCGGAGCAGCAATGGAAATTTTACAGAAATGTTGTAAGTGCGCGGTTAAATTAACAATCTGCGCAACAAGGCCAACATATTAATTGGCCTTATTTACGCTATTGCCTTGTTGAAAAATCAGGCTCATTTTTTTAATGCTTTCTTTGGTTGCTGGGCATGTGCAGTTTCCTGCGCGCGCAGTTCTACCTTGATCCAACCGTTATCGCGCCTATCAAACGCCTTGAATGCCTCAATTGCATCTGAAATAGGTTCTACATTAGTGAGAATTTTACTGGGGTCAATTCTTCCACTTACGACAAGTTCAATCAGTTTGGGAATGTATTTGCGATGATGGCAATTGCCCATATTGATGGTCAGGTTTTTATTCATCGCAATGCCAATCGGAAATACCTGGGATTTTTCAGAGTACACGCCGATGATTGATAAAGTGCCTGCTTTGGCAAGGGCATTCACTGCCCAATGTAAAGCCTGGCTTGGTGCATCACCCGGAATCCAGTTTTTTCCATCCGGCGCAGTTACCGGCGCAATTTCCTTTACCTCTTGCTCAAATTTTTTAATATTTGCTCGGGCTTCTTTATCATGAGTGTGGTGGTGTGAATGTTCGGCATCAACGCCCACCGCATCAATAGCGCGATCAACACCAATGCCATTGGTCATGCGTTGCAATGTGCTAACTGGATCTTCCTTTTCAAAATTAATTATCTCGGCCCCTTGAGCCTGGGCCATGGTCAACCGGTCCTTATGTTTATCAATAGCAAATACACGCGCTGCACCCATAAGTTTTGCACTGGCAATGGCAAATTGCCCCACCGGGCCACAACCAAAAACTGCAACAGTATCGCCCGGAGTAATTTCGGCCATTTCCGCACCGAAATATCCGGTTGGAAAAATATCGGATAATAAAATAGCCTGGTCATCGGTAATTTCCATCGGCAATTTAATTAATCCAATGTGCGCGAATGGAATACGCGCTTTTTCTGCTTGCAGGCCATTAAAAGAGCCACTGTCTTCCGGGCCACCAAAAAATGCAGTGCCTGATGATTTTCCGTGAGGGTTTGAATTGTCGCATTGTGCGTAATAACCGGCACGACAATACGAACAATTGCCGCATGCGATAGTGGAGGGCACTACCACACGGTCACCAACCTGGAGATTTCTAACGTCATCTCCAAGGGCTTCAACAATTCCCACTGCTTCGTGGCCAAGAATGAGGCCTTTCTTCATGCCGCCCAGAGTGCCACGGACAAAATGCAGATCAGTGCCGCAAATCGCTGAAGTAGTGATTCGTACAATTGCATCAGTAGGTTGTTCAATCTTGGGTTCGGGTACATCGTCCAGGCGTATATCGCCAATGTCGTGGAATACTACGGCTTTCATCATAAGTCCCCATTAATAATTTTGTGTGAGTAATTTATGTCGACAGTAAGTCTTGGTGTGAGTTCGAGACTTTCTTATGGTCAGGCGAAAAGTTCAGGTACTCAGAACATGAAAAATTATTGAACATTTTCAATTGGGAGTGTTTGTCGCTGGAGAACTGTTTTAAGTATTTATCAAGAAAATTGATGCCATCGTCTTAATATGCAGCAGTAATTTTTTTAAAAAATTAATTAAGTGGAGCTTTCGCTCCAGGGATCACATTTGAGGTGGCACTACAATAATGATGAGGTCATTTGGGGAATATCATCTGCCTATAGTTTTATTTGTCAGAGAGTTTTGGTAGTTCAATCCAGAAAGTGCTTCCTGATCCCTCTATGGAATCAAAACCTACAGAGCCTCCCATTTTTTCAACTAACTCTTTGGTGATGGCAAGCCCCAACCCCGTACCGCCTTTAGTGCGGGTATCAGAGCTGTCAGCTTGGGAAAATTTTTGAAATATCCGGTTGCGAAAGTTGGTGGGAATACCTGGACCCAGGTCCGAGACAGTAATTCTGACCAGGTCATTCGGCATATCTACAATTGCCAGAGTCACTTGTTCGCCCTTTGGCGAAAATTTTATGGCGTTGGATAAAAGATTGGCGAGTACTTGCTGCAATCTGGATGTATCTACCATAACTTTTCTATCAACAGAATTTTTAGATAAATATAAGTCCACACCATAGTCAAGGGCATAAAGCCTATTCATTTCGATTGCCTGCTCAATAATCGGTAGAATTGCGTGCGGTTGGAGATCAAAATTCATTTTACCGCTGGTTATTTTTTCAATGTCCAACAAGTCATTGATGAGTTGCCCTAATCGTTGGCTATTCGATTGTGCAATACGCAAAATGTTTTGCATCGGCTCTGGTATGTCGCCCTTAAGGTGATTGGCTAGCAGCCCTAGAGCCCCGGTAATCGCAGTAAGTGGCGTGCGAAGTTCATGACTTACTGTAGAGATAAACTCGCTCTTCATTTTGTCCATTCGTTTTCTATCGCTAATGTCTTCCACTATTGACCAAACCAACTTTCGACCATTCGGTTCATGAATCAGCACACCGTTAAGTATAACGGGGTAACGACTTCCATCTTTCCGCATAAATTCTTTTTCATAGGGGCCATATCGACTAGTCCGGATTAAATGGCCAGGCTGGGTAAGCTCCTGTGTTTCGTAATCGTTGGGGGTTATTTCCCACTTGTCGAGTTGAAGCAGCTCATCCTTTGTATAGCCGCTTGATACAATAAGGCTCTCATTTAATTCGAGTATTTTGCCTGATCTATAATCGCTCAGTACGATCCCGAAAGGTGATAAATCGAACAAGCTTCGCAATCTTGCTTCGCTATGACCGAGTTCTTTTTCGCGCTGCAGGGCAACGTAATGCAAATAGATATTTTCGCGAAATTGACGTTCACTGCGCATGCAGCTAAATGTTAAAAATCCTAAAAACAGTAGTGTCATTAATGCCATGGTCAAGGATTCGCGGCTTCCATCTATCAGGAATGCTGTCGTGAGTGCCAGCAATGGTGGAAAAATGAAGCCGAGCGCGGAAATTTTGTCTATTGAAAGTGACGAGGCTGCAGCAGCACATACACCAGCCAACATAAATGACAGTATCGATTGAAGGGCGAGGTTATCTTCCAGGAACAAAAAAAGCGGAGCAGAAGCCCAAATTAATCCAGTAGTTATGGTAGATACTCGAAAATGGGCTAATCGTCTTGCTATATGGCCAAAGGAAGGCTGCTGATTGAATTGAACAAAAATAATTACGCGCCACATCAAAACAATGGCCATGCTTATTAACCAAAGCAATAATGCCTCAGATGAAAATGCAGACAGTTGAATGTAGGCCAAAATTGCCGCTAAAACGATATTTCCCGTAATTGCAGCGGGTATACCTTTATGCAACAACACAAGTCTCTCATTGTGCAGCAGGGTGTTTACATCTTCGCTTTCTACAAATTTTTTCTGATTCATGTTAACGGAACGCTTGTGCGCACCTCCTTAATATTCAACAGAATAATTTGATACAAAATTGAATCACTTCCAATAATAGCCAATTATCAGTAGTCTTTTCCGAGACGTAGACCCAGATGCACTGTCGACGTTATACCTCCAGCTTTTCAACAATATTCTATCAATCAGACCAAATTGCTATACAGCAACGTGGCAAAAATTGAATGAATTTATAAGTAACTATGCTGCTTTGCGCAAAAGGTACTTACGGGTTACATGATCCAGTTCTTGTTCAAGCCAAGCGGCGCGTGCTTCTAAATGCATTATTATAGATTCGCTGAGCAGTAAAAGGTCATCCTGGTTTTCTGCTGACGCAGCGGCTTTTAAAATTTTAAATGTTCCTATTTCAAGCTGGGTAAAAGTATGCAGTGCCAGCACGCCTTTGACAGGTTGATCTACCGTTTCCATACCTAACACATTTTGAGTGTTTGCTATAAATTCGTCATCACGCCTTGTAATTATCGAACCCTTATCAAGCGCATCTATTTTATCTACTAACAATTTTTGAAAATGCTTTGAATGGTTTATTTCAGCACTTAAGCTCACCTGAATGTTGGGGTAATCCTCATAATATTCGGCTTGTGCTTCAAACAGTCGTTCTGTCTGTTTTTCTAATGCATTTGCTTCACAGAGCCAATTTAAAAATTCGTCTTTTCTTGGGTTGCCCATGATTGATTCTCCTGGCTTGTTATTAACTAGCAATTTATTAACTAGCGATATGGACGCAAGATCGGGGCCAATCACCACTTACTTTTGAATATTTGGAGGGCTCTAAAAAGAATGGCACGAAATGGGACAACTATTTCAATTCGGGAAATTTAAGCGGCGAAACTGTTTTATTATTCCAGTCCTATTCCGCGGACGCATTTAATTCCACCACCTTATAATTTTTATATTGATCATCTTATAAAAACTATGGAACTAAATAAAATTTTCCTTCGTCAACATTAGTGTCCTAATAATCGGACAGGGTGAAACAATATAGGTAATTTTTTGTGGAGTAAATCATGGCTACTGTAAATCCATACGGTGTTGAAAGACGCCAAACTCTTGACCGGCGCTCGGGCGTCTCACACTCAGTTACCAACAACTCGCTGACAGCGGTAGATTGGATAGCGATGACGTTGTTAATTGTCGGTGGTATAAATTGGGGATTGATCGGGCTATTCAATGTTGATCTGGTTGCTGAACTGTTCGGTGTTATGAGTCCTGTTTCGCGCATAGTGTACGTACTAGTAGGGCTATCAGCCCTGTGTGCAATTTTTACCGCAACAAAATTGGCTAAGAAACGCAGTGCTTAATTGCGGATATTAGCTATTTCAAAAATATAGGTGGCATCGCTGCCTATGTTTTGCGGGTTTGATTGCGATTTAATCCTCTTTCTTTATCTTTATCTTTATCTTTATCTTTATCTTTATCTTTATCTTTATCTTTATCTTTATTGCTTTGCAGCTTTACGATAATAAAATTCAGCAATTTGCTAAAGCATGATTCCATCAGCATAAATTACTCGCTCAAAGCAGCTGATCTCTGCAATCTGTTCGAGCATCTTTTGCGCTGAGCGCTCTGCGTCTGCCTCTTCTTTAAAGTGTGGCCCTAATACCCAGAGAATATGTGCGGGTGTACCGCCAAATTTACGCTGGTATCCAATTATACCGGCGTATCCGCTTTCATATGCCATTGCATCGGTCCATGCGATGTGATGTTTGAATTCTTTAAACATGATCAATACCTGGTTATGTAATCCAATTGTTTACCTGTGTTATTTGCAAATTTAATTCCAAATAAAATAAACAATATCGGTGTAAATCTTCCAAAGAAATGAGGGCTAAAATTTCATTAATTTCTCAAGCAAGTTCTAATTTCCTGGCGAAAAACGATACGGGCGACAAATCATCGAAGTTGGTATTCATATTGCAATTCTACGTACCATGATTAAAAAGGCGAGGACAGGCCTCGGCTTTTGGATCAATATATTTACCAAAAAAATTAATTTTTACCGTGTTTTGTAAATTTGGAGATGACACTATGCCTAATTCATCAAGAAAAATCGTATCCCTTGCAGGTAAAGCTCAGGAGGCAACACGCTTACTGAGAGCTGACCACAAGCTTGTCAATGAGTTGTTTGAAAAATTTGAATCAACTCGTTCCGCTGAAAAAAAACAAGCACTGGCATTGGAAATTTGCCAGGAGCTGACTATTCATGCGCAGATTGAAGAAGAGATCTTTTATCCTGCCGTCGAAAAAGTATTGAAAGATAAATCATTGGTACCGGAAGCTAAGGTAGAGCATGAAACCTTGAAATATCTTATCGCTCAAATTCAGGGCGAAGAGCCTGGTAGTGAAATGTACGATGCCAAGGTGAAGGTATTGGCTGAATACGTTAAACATCACGTTAAGGAAGAACAGAATGAGATATTCCCAAAGGTTAAGGAATCGAAACTCGACCTGATCGAGCTGGGTGCGCAATTGGCTACTCGTAAGGAAGAGTTGAAATCCGCAGCAATTTAACTGCTTATTGTTTTAAAGGGGCGAAAGCCCCTTCATATACGACTTATTCTGTATGGATATCAAGGTAAAAGGCGCGCATTTATGGGGCTCATTCGCGGTGCTAAATTCGACATTCGATTTGTGAAAATTTACGATGAAGACGAAGACGCGGTCGCAGCTTACTTTGAATTGATCGAGAAACCTTATATATCTCACGGATTCTACGATTCATTTGCCGAAGCTCGCATGAATTGCTAACCCAATAACGTAGTGACAAATCTCAGGGGAGAGGCATAGCTCGTATCACTGACTTTTTAATATTTCCCTTCGTGATTAGTGTTTCTATTCCTGAAGTCAATAATTACTCCAGAGGCTCCTTTCCAGAGAGAGCCTGTTCAGAGAGAGCCTGTTCAGAGGTGGTTGCTTTAATTTCGGGAAAAGATTGAATTTTTTCGTAAATCGTCGGCAACGATAAAATAGCATGCATCGCCGCCGCATTTATTACTTCATTGCGTGAGCCTGAAAATGAGTTGGTTTCACTTAATAAACGATATCCTGACTGCGTTCGTAGTGCATAGGCAAAGCAAATAATTCCGTTCAGGCAATCATCCGATTCTGCTGTTCCGGTTATTGCAACAATCAGTTGGGATGAGCACTTATGAAGTGCCCCGATTGCCATTTCCCTGGCAACCTCTTCGCTGGTAAGGCCAAACGCTTGAATTGTTTGCAAGCTCACACCCAGGCAGCTTTTTTTTGCCTCCTCGGTATAGACAACATAACCACACTGTAATGCCGAACCGCAACCGGAAACACTAGCCATCATGGCAGCTACCAAGCCTGCGGTACAGGATTCAGCAGTTGTCACAGATAGATTGTGTTGGTTAAGAAAGTTAATAATGTCTTCTACGCTATTCATTTTTTTGGCATGGTTGCAGGGTACAAAAAAATGGACAGCTGACTCTTGGGGGAAGTTCTAATTTTTTTGCTGTCGATGAAATACCGAACGGGCGAAACTAACCGGTAGATTGGTCCGGAACCTGTAGCCAGAGAAATTAACCACAACGTAAATTCGCCTATCCAAGCCATCTCAGCGAGAATCTGAACCTGGCATTCTGATTGCGTGATCCGGATTGTTACATAGTGGTGCTGGCCAACTCCTTGCCAGCTCTGATAAGCAATTATATTTAATACTTCGCTCAAGTTGATACTTGGTTGCGTGGATAAATCAACAAAATCTCCACAGCCTAACTGTGGAGATTTTTTTTGAAATTAAGTTAAAAATCAAAAACCTTTATTCTTCATTATCCAGGGTGAGCGACACAACCGGCAATTATTGCCAATAAACATCCCTTTGCCTGAAGTAGTTAAATCATCTTTCAACATCCAGTTTAACCAGCCGACTGAAACGATTCCAAATTCACCACCGTTATCCTGGTAGTAAGCATCGCCATGGCCTTGTGGGTAATTAGCGTGATAGACGGGAACATTATTTACTTCGCTGTATTCCTGTAAGCCAGGATTGTATGCAACATCACGAGAGTCGCCATTAAAAATGGCGATGGGTGTGTGGAAGCGTGGGTAGTAATTAAATCTGTCCCCATAAATTCCGAGGCCACTGTTTAAAGCAACGGCGGTGTCCACACGCGGATCTACTGCAGCGAAGTGAGCCATGCCGCCGCCACAAGACCAACCCATAGTCGCAATTTTTTCAACATTCAATTTTCCGTAGTACTGACTGCATTTTCGGCTGTTTTCTTTAACGGCCCAATCAATGGCTTTCACCAATTCAGTTTCATGTTGATCGTTAGAGCCGGAGCCGAAAGGCCCCCCATTCGCAATGACTAAATATCCATTAGAAGCTATTTGCAACAGGAAATCCGCTTGCTCTGTACCGACATTCGAGCAGGCGCCATTGCCCCAAACTACAATCGGAATATTATTCGCGCGGCTCAAATCCGGGCGGTAAATCGTGTGATTGGGCAAGGTTTGTGTTGCATGTTCGATGGCGTAACCAAAAGCACCTGATGGCGGATTTTTTTGTTCTTGCCGGGTAACTGCTCTGTTGTAGTCGATTGCAGTTGGTGTTTGGCGATCAGCAGTGCTGCATTCCGGTTCTGTTGAGCCAGTGAAGCTGCCGCCGTTGCTTGAATAAATTGCGAAGCCACTGAGTGTGCCGTTATTAATTTTTGAGGTGAGGTTGATAGTCAGTTTGCCATCGGTAACTGCAACGTTATTAACCCGTTGATCGTAAGCGGTGTCATGACCAGCCACGCTGTATAAATCAAAATCGGAAAGTACCGCTTGTCCTTCGATGCTGAGATTAAACGAGCGCGCACCGGCGGCATTGTGATACAACTCGGCAAAATGCAGCACAATATTATAAGTTGCATTGCTCACCGGAATTTCATAGGTGTAAGTACCGTAGCGTTCGGATTGGTACAGTGCGTCTTCTGTTGTACCGGCAATGCCGTCAGTGACAGTTTGTGTAGTACCGCCGGAAGCAAAACGATCCGGTTGATAAACAACTCCATTCAATGTCGCCGCTGATGAATTGCCGACGTTAATTGCGTACACAAATGTTTCTGCAGCGCTTGAACTACTCGAACCGGGTATGCGACTTGAAGAGCTGATCACACTGGACGAATTAATCGTGCTTGATGAACTCATCACACTTGATGACGAACGTGATGAACTTACATTGCTTGATGAACTTCTTAGTGAGCTGGTTATGTTGCAAACCAAACCACCCTGGTTAGTTGGTTGGGTGTTACAGGTTGTATTACTGATGCAACTTTTATTATTTTCCCAACCCCAACCATTTTGCGTAGTTACGCAGCTCGGGTAAAAAGTGCCATACCAATTGCATTGGCATTGATTACTGTTAGTGATGACACTACTACTGGTTGCAGTGCTGCTGCGAGCGCTACTTCCACCATTAATAATACCCTCGCTAACGGTGAGGTCAGAACTACCACTACTTTGATAACCTTCGGTGGCCAATATTTGATAATCGTGATTGCCCAGATTTAATCCTTTGCTAGCCCAAAAATTAGCGTGGTTAGCAAAAGTGATAGTTCCGGAAAGATTTCCAAATCCTTTTTTTGGATTTCGCACACTGAAATATTGGTAAAACGTTGCGTTCCCATCGATAGAGGGTTGATTAACGCGCTGGCAACGCCGAACGTTATAGGTCGCACCATCACTTTGGAAGCTGCCGTAATCAGTGCCTCCGGAACAACTTGCCGGATTGTAGGAGCCGTAGCTTTCAATTACGTAATATTCGATTAACGGGCTGCGCGTCCAGCCATAAAGCGCGAGGTAAGTATTTTGGTTATTGCTGCCACCATAATTTCCGCTGTAACTAATCACTCGCGAACTTGTGCCTGGTTTCCAGCCTTTACCACCCACCCAGTTATTGGTGCTGTTATTCCACTGTGATGAGTAACGCCCGCCACCATACAACGTCATAGTCGCGCTGCCGGAATCTTTCCAGAACGAGTAAAAAAATCCATTATTAGTACCGGTGGAATTGCTGCTAAGTGTTTGCGAATGCACGGTGTTTGAACACAGTGCCGCGAGAGCAAGAGTGGCGGCGCCAGCTATTTTTTTTACCTGGATAAATTTCATTGGGAGTTACCTCCACGAAAAAGATTTGCGTTAAATTCAAGAATTAGTTTCATGATTAGTCTCCGAAGAGCCTCCGTTCGATAGTGATTGGAAAAACTGAATTGGTGCATCCTGCTTGTTACCGCAGGTATTTTTCTAATTGCGAAGTCGGACTGCTGATGGTGCGGTGTTTTTGGCTGTTTTTATAAAAACCGTGGTCGATAAAAAAAACAGCCGATGACATACCGTTAGATATGATCCCGACGGAAGATAATTTTAAATATTGTATGCTTATATGGATATTGGGTATTTTGCCAAATGCTCGTGTTTAGCAGACTGGTTCTTAAAATTGATAATACGAGGTAATTTTTTTTGAACTGGTTCTACTATTTATCTGCCACGCACGATCAACGTATATTGCCAGGAAAAATTTATTTGTATTTTAAAATTTCAATGCAGTTTTTTGTTTTTAAATACAATCTATTTTTTACTTGTACCGCCATAAGTAATTGAAATCATCGTATTTCAATCCATGCTACTTCAACCTGAGCAGGGTGCTAGGCAAACTAATATGATTGGCGACTTACAGCGTGGCTTTTAAAAAAATAGAAAAAGTTGTGCAAGGGAGGGCTGCTTGAGCAGAGATTAAATTTTGGTTAATAGCGCACTCAAATCAAAATGGAGCTCGCATCCATTAATGCGAACTCCATATATGGAAGAAGTCTAGTGTTGCAGGAATTTATTGACTTCAAGCCAATACATAAACGCATCAAACCATTTGTTGCTGGTGCGGTCAGGATTGCCTAAACCAAAACCATGTCCACCGTTTTGGTATAGGTGGAGTTCCACAGGAATCTTGGCGTCATACCATGATTTTATTAGGCCGGTTTCACCGTGAAACAGGAAGTCATCAACCGCAATAGCAACAAACATAGGTGGGGCATTTTTCGGAACTGCAACGGCATCCATACCGCCGTATATAGGTGCAATAAAAGCCAGGTTTACTTTTTTCGATTGCAGGGTAGTGGCCATGGTTAAGCCGGCTCCTGCAGAAAAACCCATCATGCCGATTTTCTTCATATCGACATTCCATTCTTTAGCGCGGCTCTTGATCAATGCATAGGCTGCTTCGGCATCTTCCAGTTGGTTCTCAAGATTGCCACCTGGTCTTTTAGGCGGCGTTGTTTTATCGCCAGAGTTTTTTGCTGCCTCGGCAAAGCGCTGGTTCATTTGCGTTTCAAATGCTTCCAGGGTTCCTGCTGTAGGCTGCAATCGATATTTCAAGACAAAGGCATTGATACCGCGAGCGGCTAGCGCTTGAGCAACCTCCCAACCTTCATTGCCCATCGACAGCCACATAAATCCGCCGCCTGGTGCGACTATCACACTGGTACCGTTTGCTTTTGCGGGATCAGCAAGGAAAGGAGTTAGTGTGGCTTTTGAAATATTTCTCGCCATAGGATCACCCCATTGGCGAAACCATGATTCCTTTTCCGGTTGATTTTCAACACCGCCTGTATTCAATGGAATGGCACCGGGTTCTTGCGGCGCATCTATCGGATACATTTTTCCGTCCTGGGCAAACGCTGTGGTACTGGCGATCCAAATGATTGTCGATGCAATTAGTTTTAAAGGAATAGTCGATTGCCAATGCATAAAGTTATCTCCTGATATTAATTTTTTTGAGGCAAAGCTATAGCGCCATTTTTGACGGAGTCCGGGATATAGCTTTTATGAGTGCTTGTACAAAGCCCGCTGCTTTTGGTTTAGTTTTTACGTCGTTATTTGTACAAAAAATGGGAGTGTTTGCTTTTTATATTTTTACGCTGAAAATCGTTATCCAATGGGACTAAAGGTAAATACATCCATCATTACGATAATCTGGAAAATATTATATTACAATTTTTGATGCAGGCTATGGCTAATCAGATAAAAGTGAGCTGCTGCCGAGTAAAGAATTCTTAAGTTGTGTAGAAACTACGGCCAGGGTCTGCTTACCCGCGTTCATTTTAATCTCCTTTGTTACCAGTCCCATTATCCCCGCGAAAACGTGACGGGATATTCCCACTGTTTTGCAAAAGTGGGACAAAACAAACATCGATTTTTTTGTAAATTCATTGTGCCCTCGCGGTCAGACAATATATTCATATTCACTCCACAATAAACATAAGGAGTACATCATGTTTAACAAGCGATCTATTTATCTCCTGATAACCACTCTGTGTATTGCAATGCTCAATGCCGGCTTTGCTGCTGCAAAACCTTACAAAGGTGCAGAAATTTACAGTGCGGAAGCGACAAAATATGGCCGCTATGTGATGCGTATGCGCATGGCGGAAGGCAGCGGATTGCTCTCGACTTTCTTTACGTACAAAAATGGTTCTGAAGTATCAGGTGCGGTGTGGGAAGAAATTGACATTGAGGTATTGGGAAAGAATGACGCCTATCAGATGCAAAGTAACATCATCGTGGGGGCGCCACGCCAAACGACGGAAGGTTTGCATACTGCATCGCAATCCCTCGCCGATGATTACCATACTTACGCGTTGGAATGGACTCCGGATTATGTCGCCTGGTTTATTGATGGCCAGCAGGTAAGGAGAATTAACGGCAGTAATTTTGTGACTGGTCTGGTAAATCCCCAGAGTATGCGTTTCAACATTTGGGCATCGACTTCGGAATCCTGGGTCGGGGCATTTAATCCTTCGATCCTGCCGGTTTACCAATTTGTAAATTACATGGAGTATTACGCTTACAATACCAATTCGAAAACTTTCACATTGTCCTGGCGCGATGACTTTAATAATTTCGATACCAATCGCTGGAGTAAAGCGGATTGGACCTTTGACGGAAATTATGTGGATTTCGATCCTGCTAATGTTGTTATCCAAAACGGTACTTTAATCCTTGCATTGACGACAGAAAATGCCAAAGGTTTTTCCGGTACAGTTCCTGTCGATGGCAATGCCAGTAGCCGTTCAAGCAGCAGTGTCATTTCGAGTAGTCGATCCAGTAGCAGTACTGGGACTAGCGCCAGCGCAGCTACCAGCAAGAGTAGCGTTATTAATTCATCCGTCGCGTCGAGTAATCCGAATACCACTGGTGGCCAATGTAATTGGTACGGGACACTCTATCCATTGTGTGTGAATACGAGTAATGGGTGGGGTTATGAAAATAACAGGAGTTGTATTTCGCGTAGCACTTGTGTTTCACAACCGGCACCATTTGGAATCATAGGCGCTACCAGCTCGGCTGCGTCCAGCTCGCCTGTTTCGAGTTCACCTGCCTCCAGTTCAATTCAAAGTTCCATCATTCCGTCATCGTCGAGTAGAAGCTCCATCAGCTCAACAGCATCTTCTACTGTCAGCTCAGTTAATACGAGTGGATTAAATTGCACGGCAAAAGTAGTCAATAATTGGGGTAGTGGATACCAATTGGATGTCGTTATCAATAATGGCAGAACTACCACCGTGACTGGATGGAATGTGACGCTAACCTTCAGCGAAAACCCGCAGCGTACCGGCGGTTGGAACGCAACTATTGGTGGCTCAGGTAATGTGGTGATGGCAAGCAACGTCAATTGGAATGCCACCATTGCACCGGGGCAATCTGTCAGTTTTGGTTTGCAGGGCAATCACGACGGTTCTTTTGTTGCGCCAGCCTGTAAAGTTAATTAAGCATTCAATAACACCGGCAGTTTAATGATTGTCTGTCATGCACTAACAGCCAATTATTAAACTGTAGCGGTGTAATTTTTTTTGATTGCTGTAGCCGATAATTTGCGAAATTCTGTTGGTGAGACACCCACCAATCGGCTGAAGAAACGGTGAAACGCTGATTTGCTGTTAAAGCCTGCCTGGGCATAAATCTCATTGATAGGCACGTTAAACAATTGCGTATCTGATAACAGCCTTTTGGCTTCATTGATACGATAAAGGTTAACGTATTCATTAAAATTTACATGGAAGTGTTTGTTAATCAGTGCTGAAACGTCGCGGTAGGGAAGATTGATGTGCTCTGCCATACGTTCAATATTCAAACGCGGATTGAGAAATAATTTTTCCACTTCCATGGAACGAATAATTTTTTCAATAATTTGGCTCTCTGTATTCAGTTCCGGAAATATATTGCGCGAATCCACATTGATGGTAGACAACTGCTTATTGGTGTTTATAAGACTGTAGACCAGAAGTGCACTGATAATCCCGGAGGTTATGTAGTTGTCCAAAATACCAAACTTATCCGCAATAGATGCCCCCAGATAAAACCCGAGCAAATGGGTTCCCAATGACCATGCCCAATTAAACAAGGTTCCGCAGACTAAAATATCCAGCCACAAAATACCGGGTGAAGTGATTGAGGAATGTCTTTTAAAATGCTGGCGATGCTGATGCACTTTATGTGCAGCCATCAACGCATAAATCAAGGGGATTATCTTGACTGAGTGCCATTCATAAATTGATAGAATTTGGTTCAACTTATCACTTGGTAAGTGCACATTGCCTGGGTCGTGACTGGTTATGGCAAGTATTAGAAAATAAATAACAATAGGGGCCAGATGCACAACATCGAAAGATTCAACCTTATAACCTGGTGTGGCAACGGCGCACACATAACCGTAGAGCAGGGGGCCCTTTAGTAATAGCGAACTGAATAATATATAAGGAATAATGTGGCTATCTATTAGTGGGTGGATTTTTATCGCGGGTTGCCACAGCATCAATACCGCACCTGCGCCAATCGCAATATCGATGAAAAAAATAAACAGGAAATATTTCGCTATCCGGTTTTTATCTGGATAGGAAAATTGAAAAATGGCCAGGAATAAACACAACGTGACGGTCATAAATAAAGCGACATCATGAATATTAAATAGGAAGAGTTTCATGAGTAGTGATGAGAATTTTGTTATTCATAAATTAATTGGATTGTTTTTTGAAAAGGGCAGACAATCCATGTCCGCCCTTCATTCAGTGCGTATTAATGATAATGTTGATTAAACCAGATTAAAGATTACCGTAACCTATAGCGCCATTGCAGTGAAGCCATTCGCTGCCGCCATTGCCGCCGCCGCACGCATTATTTTGGTAAACACCGGTGTTATAAGTCTGTTGTTCAGATTGGCGAACAGAACCATTCACACTGATGTAATCAATTTGCACATCGCGATTGCCACCATCATTGGTGAATTCCACGAGGCTGCCACCTGATAAATTGGTAGTTGCAGTGTAATTATTGTAGCTGGTGGATAAGGTCCAGGTTTGCACTGCCTGGTTATTTACCTTGAGGGTAATACTTTCACCGCCGGCAGCTCCGCGTGCACGTACCACGATGGTTTTGCTTCCGCCATTTGATGGTGATGAGCTTGAGCTACCGCCTCCATTATTGCCACCACCATTATTGTTGCCACCTTCGCTCACAGTGAGATCGGAACTACCATTACTTTGGTAGCCCTCCGTTGCCAATACCATGTAATTATGGTTGCCCAGATTCAGGCCTTTGCTTCTCCAGAAGTTTGCGTGGTTAGCAAAAGTTATCGTACCGGAAATATTTCCAAATCCTTTTTTAGGATTTCTCACGCTGAAGTATTGGTAAAAAGTTTGGTTGCCATCAATGGACGGTTGGTTAACACGTTGGCAACGACGAACGTTATAAGTCGCACCATCGCTTTGGAAACTACCGTAGTCAGTGCCACCGGAACAGCTGGCTGGATTGTATGAGCCGTAACTTTCAATTACGTAATATTCGATCAACGGGCTCCTGGTCCAGCCATACAGTGCGAGATAAGAATTTTGGCTGTTGCTTACACCGTAATAACCGGAATAGCTCACCACTTTTGAACTGCTACCGGGATTCCAGCCTTTGCCTCCCACCCAATTGTTAGTGCCACTATTCCATTGGGATGCATAGCGACCACCGGAATGTAATGTCATGGATGCATTGCCAGAATCTTTCCAAAATGAATAATAAAATCCATTGTTGGTGCCCGTTGAATTGCTAGTAAGCGTTTGTGCATTTACAGCAGATACACCTAATGCCGTCGCACAAATTAACGAAGAGAAGATGGCTTTTTTGATAATAGTTTTTTTACTGTTGATTAATGCTTTCATTATTAGACTCCAGGTTTTAGCCTTATTACCAATACTGCCGGTAGAGGAGTAAAGACTGATTAGTAGTGACTCTTTGTCGGACGACAACAGAGGTATTACCGAATTCCAGATAGGGGGCCATTGTTGTAATTAAATCGATCCGCAATTTCGATATTGGTTTGTCTACAGCAAGCTGCAGCAACTAAAACGCCAGAATATTTTTGTCACTTAAAATTATTGCCTTGCATCCGTGACTAATAAATAAAAAAACAGGCGAGAGCGTTGCTCGTTTAAGCAGCCTGGAGTATTAACAACTGGTTTAACTGGCTCTTATAGCGATGGTCTGCACAATGAGCGTTTAATGATTCAATGCTTATATTTTTTTGGAAATGAACCATAAAATTTATCGTTTAAAACCCTATCGATTTTATATTTATTATTCTGTCGACGTTTCTTCAATAAATAAACTACTTAAATAAGCTTGGATGGCATTTCACTGCCATATTGGCGTATTTCTCAAGGGTGTCGGAGATTTCACAAATGGCCTTGATCGATTTATCAGGAGCACCGGCTAGCAGGCCATCAAGCACTTTGCCATACAGTTTGGCAATGGCGATATAATCCCCGCGGCGCCCTATGGACAACCTCAATGTTCTATCAATATTGAGCTTTTCTTTGAATATGATTTTATTTAAGCGCGGAAAACCATTTAACCCCGATACAGTAAGGTAAAAATGATGATCGGCCTTAAAGAAATCGGCATCTGAAAAAATATCACCACCTTCAAGGATTAATAGACTCTCCCTCAATTGGGTGACTGTCAGCTCTTTTTCGATGTGCTGCGCATGAACATCTTTTACCACTGCTATCAATACGGATCTAACGATAAAAATCGAATCCAGAATATTTGCCAGATCCAGCTTGCATATAGTGGTGCAACGTTGAGGAATAATTTGGACTAATTTATCCTGCGCTAATAAGTTGAATGCTTCGCGAACTTTTGACCTTGGTGTACCCAATTCTTTCGCTAGATCCATCTCGGAAAAGTTTTTTCCCGGCGCATATTCCATGGACGCTATTTTGACTTTTATGAAATCGTAAATGGATAAATTTTGCATTTTATTTCCAGGTAATAATTCTTATACGCGCCATTAAGCTGCAAAAAAATAATGCAGCATGTTTAAAAATATTTTCGATTTTCAACTAAAAAAACATACATCCTGTGTTCAAACTTAATTGCTGGGTTTATCTTTTGGTCAAAATTACTATAATTAAAACATACAATATTTTTATATGGGTTTCAACAAACCAAAAAAATAAATATGCCAAATTGATAAACTAGTATGTTAGTAATACCAGAGTGATTTCGATTACATTCTGTTTTTAAAAGAAATTGTTTTCGATAAAAATTCGGGGAATTTATGCATTTAGTAAATAAGGTGTAAAAGCGCGTCTGATTTATTGTTTTGCGGAGGTAAGGAGAAAATTAATTATAAAAATTTCCAACAAATTTTATTTAATAAAGTGGTTTTATAGCGTTGGGCGTATTTTTTAATACGGCGTTGTTACTTGCAGTTTGAAAATCCTTTTCCAAAAAGACAGCGCCCGTGCTCAAAAAATATGAGCACGGAAATGGATACCCTTTAAAGCACCTTGCTTTTTTTAATAACCAGTTTAGCTTCTAAGCCAGGTGCCGTTTGCAGCGCAGGTCTCTGGGCTGGTTGACGTCCACGCCCACGTAATAGTTTTACATGGTGCTTTGCGCGAACCCCGGTCCTGATCACATCGGCAATTTATTGCACCCACTATTGAGTGATTGAATCCGGGCACGTTACGGGCCGCAGGGTTAATGTTTTCGACTTACAATTTGAAAACATCATTCAGAAACTTAACCATATCGGTGACAGCAGGTTCGGAAAGATCTTTGAAGCAACCTTTGTTGTAATCATTACATCCACTGTCCAAAAAACCGTGGCCTTTTCCTGAATATATTTTAAATTGCACGGGTTGTTGCAACTTTTTTAGCTGCTCTACATACGCTGTTGCGCGCGCAGGAGTTGTGAGTTGGTCCAGCTCTCCAACCAATACAAATTGAGGTGGCAAGGCGTATTCTTTGTTGTTAACCAGATATTGGTTGGGGGACACCGCTTGATAATATTCAGGGTTATCTGCCAGATTAATTTTTTCACCAAACATTCTGCGTGGTGTTGCATTAGCCCATTTCCAGAATGGATTTTGCGCGGTTTCAAAATTACCTTGTGCAACTTCAACAAGGCTGTACCCGGCGTAACTTAAAATAGCTGCCCGGATCTTCAAGCCATCTTTTTGTGAAATTTCTTCAGCGGTCATGTCTTTAGGCAGATAAGTCGGCTTGAAGCGTAACGGTTGTTCATCAAAACCATCGCTCCCGAGATTGCGTCCGGCAACGGTTATCATCGCTGCTAAATGTCCTCCAGCACTGTCACCAGTCACTGCGATTTTATCCGGATCACCGCCATAACGTTTTATATTGTTTTTAACCCAGACCATTGCTCCTAATGCGTCTTCGACAATTTCATTGACGGTGGTGGTGTTATTAATATCGGACAGCAACCGATAATTAACATTGACGGTGATAATGTCAGTGCGGGTTGCGATGGTGTTAGCCAAATCAGTCATAATGGATTTGTTGTTGAGCAACCAGCCGCCGCCGTGAAAAATTACCAACACCGGTTTTTGTTTGGTTTTAGTTGCAGGTATCGCGATATCCAACGTCAAATCAAAATTTTTGGGGCTGGCCCAAACAATATCCCGAAAATGTTTGATTTCATGATCCGCTAATACGGTGGAACAAAATGAAACAAAAAACAGAGTAATGACCGAATAAAAAGCAAAAGGACGCATTGTTATTTTTCCTATTTTAATTGCCAGATTCTTATGTTTATTAGTCTGTTTTCAGGTCAATGGATGCCACTGCAACAGATCATGTTGTCATCGAAAAAAGCCCGACACGGGTCGGGCAAAGCTCACAGGAAATATTGCCAATTTTCATCAGAACTGTTTGATAAAATTCCAGGCTTCTACAGGAATCCAGCTTCAGGCTGACCTGCATCGTGTTGCGATGGCCAATGGCCACCATCAAATGCACACCAGCGCTCCGAAGAGCGCTATTTTTACCACTATTGCCTTCGCCTCACGGCAATTAAAACCGATTAAAGAAGTTCCATGCTCCAGAACTATAGAATGACGGCTGGGTATGCCCACCGTTGAACGAACACCAGACAACAGGTTTACCCGATGAGCAGTTTTGGTACTCCACACAGGGAGATGGCTGCACCGGCACAGTCGTGTTAGAGCAACCGTTAGCCCTGAGATAAGCATCACGGGCTTGAGCACCAGAGCTATGGCTTACCACGTTGTCGCTAGTGCCGTGCGCAATCCAGGCCGCAGTCGCCGAACCGCTATCCACATGAGGCGTCAAGAAGGCACCTGATACAGGCGCGATAGCACGGAAGGTGCTTGGCAACTCGCGGCCCACTGCAAAGGACATCATGCCACCGTAACTCCAACCGGTAGAGAAGATACGGCTTTCGTCGATACACAGTGATGACTTCAGCTGGGTTAGCATCGACTGCAAGAAAGCGATGTCGCGGCCATTGGCATTTGTCCATCCGTCGGTGCCGGCGGCACGATCCGGCGCCACGAAAATCGCACTGTTATTAGAGAGGCTTTTCATGCCGTAGTAGCCTTGACTTACAACATCGTTCGCACTGCCACCACGCCAGTGCCAACCGAAGACCAACTTGTAGGGATTGTTCTGGTTGTAGTTGCTCGGGATATCCAATACGTATTCGCGGTTCAAACCATTAACGTTAATGGTACGACGGCCATTGGTTAATTTAGCGGGGGCACCACAGCCAGCAGAACCGGCACCAGTACGAGATGACGAACTGCTAGAGACCGAAGATATGCTCGACGCGACAGAACTGCTTGAACGAGGCTCGCCAGTGACGCTACCGAAATTGATGTAACCTTCGCAATGCAACCATTCGCTGGGCGCACCGCCACCGCAACGGTTATTTCCCCAAGCTCCTGTGTTTTCTGTCTGCACTTCTGCTTGACGGGTTACACCGTTAACGTTGACGTAATCGATACGTACATCTGCATTGCCACCATCATCATTGGCAAAGGTCACAACCACGTCGCCAACCAGAGCCGTTTCTACCGTGTAATTGGTCATGACGGTGCTCAACGCCCAGGACTGTACCTCAGTACCACCTACACTGAGAGTGATAGATTCGGTCGCTGTTGTGCCAAGTGCACGCACTGTAATAGCGTTACGAGTACCTGTCGGAACAGATGAAGCGACGCGCGACGATGAACTTAATGCAACCGATGAGCTGATTTGTGATGAAGACACAACGGCTACTGATGAACTCGAACGTACTGAGCTGACTGGCGAGCTACTTGCGACAGAACTTACTGGAGCCGCTGAACAGAGGGTTCCATTGATTGGCGGGCGCTCGGCACTATTACCATTTTTATTTCCCTGGAATCCAAAGGAAACTGATTGGCCCGCTGCAATACTGCCGTTCCAATTCAAGTTGGTGGCAGTATAGGGATTGCTGCCCGATAAATTAGCATTCCAGCTATTGGTGATACGATTGTTGGCATATTGCCAATTTACGCTCCAATTATTAACTGCTGCGCCGGTGTCATTTTTTACCGTGATGCTGGCCACGAAACCATTCGACCATTCATTATCAATTTGATACGTGCATGCTGCTGAAGCAGTGTGCGCAGCAGAAACGATTGTTGTCGCAATACCAACGTTCAGGAGCGATTGTTTAATTTTATGCAGATTGCCGTCAGGTAAAATTTTTGATTTATTCATAATTCAAATCCTTAGCGAACAATGGAGAAAGCCGCAAACGCTAATCGTTCGCGGCGGCGAATTCGGGGTTTGCTGACGAATCCCTATTTATTTTTTGTAATGATTTTTACTACAGCGAAAAATGGCTTCCTTGCATCCGCACAATTCACGGTAAACATTTTCCTGCTCTGATATTTTCAGAGCAGGAAAAATCGTTTTTTTTATTTTTTAATCCGCAACAATCCCAACTTATAAGGAATGGTATTGTAGGTCGGCCCCGGGCCTGCTTCACCTTGATAGAGGAATTCGAGGTTGCATGGATCAACAGTCAAACGTTCGTCGAAACCGGAACGAACCAATTCACCGTGGCTGATACCGTTGGCCCATTTACCACCTGGCCATTCCACGTTGTTGTTTCCTGCAAATGGATTTGCGTCAGTATCTGCCAATGGGGTCCAGGGACCATCCAAACTGGAGGACGTCCATGAGCGGAACATGCGCGGACCACTTGGCCAGGCTTCAACCATCAGTAAATATTTATTTTGTCCATCGAGTTTATAAACGTTTGGTGCTTCAAATAAATATTGATTGCCATTGCCACGATGATCTTCCATCACGATGGAGTAACCGGAGAAGTTGGGGAAGTTACCGATAGTGGTTTTGGATACATACAACACACCGTCGTCACGCGAAAAATATAAATAGCAGTGAGTGTCATTACAAATTACCCAGAAATCCAATGCACCATTAGGCTCACCTTGTAACAGTTTTTGTTTGGCAGTCCAGTTCGGATTTCTAATATCATCAGTCGTTGCATAAGTGCCAGGCCATTGGGTGATCAAATACCATTTGTTATGCGGACGGAAATAAAATACTTGCGGTGCTACAGCGTTACCAACGCGGCTTCCATTCATGGAAATATGCGCAGACTGTTGTGCGCTGTTCCAATCCGTAAAGCTGGTGTACATGGATTTGTAAGCAGTATCGTAGTAAGTCGCGTATACGTGATAAGTGCCGTTGTATTTCACTACGGACGGATCTTTAATCGAAACCCAACCGGAATTTTTTGGACTGATTAACGGGCCGGTAGAAGTCCATTTAAGTGGTGCTTTTAAATCACACGTTTGTGCAGTGCTACTGCTGCTTGAGCTGCGCGAACTGCTGCTCGGTACTTGTACTACCTGGCCGCCAATTGCAAAATCATCGGCGTAGTAGCTAATGGTTGTATCAGTTGCTTCGATAATAAAATGCTGAAAGGCAGTACCGGATTGCGTGTAATAGCCTTCCAGTAAACGCCATTCATTTGCAGAAGCAGTAATGGTGGCAACGCGGG
This sequence comes from Cellvibrio sp. 79, assembly GCA_003056245.1. Classification (GTDB taxonomy): domain Bacteria; phylum Pseudomonadota; class Gammaproteobacteria; order Pseudomonadales; family Cellvibrionaceae; genus Cellvibrio. The sequence continues at coordinate 1,213,831 of MVDH01000001.1, forward strand.
TGTATTCGTTGTACGTCGATGAATCGGAATCATCCTGACGTTTTGCCGTTAAGGTAATAACGCTATCAGGAGTTCCCGGAGCTAATTTCACCCAGGTATTTACCTGGTATTCGTTACCGGCGGTGAGCGAGCCCACATTAAATGTTATTCCATTCCACGCGGCGGTACGCCCGGTGATCAGCGCACTTGCTGAACCGCTACGTTTATCTGCTGTTGAGCGCGTAACAGTTCCCGCTGTCGATCCCCAATTGGTCAAGCCATTTTCAACTCCACCATTTTGTGCAAAATTATTTGCCGGTACGGAGTTGTTTACCGAGGAAACTGCAACACTGGAACGTGAGCTGCTGGAAGGTACAGCGCTACTCGAAGGAATAGAACTGGGCACAACGCTGGAGCGACTGGAAGAGGTTGTTGCAACACTGGAACGTGAAGATGAACTTATCGCTGTGCCGCACAGTGAACCATTAATAACCGGGCGCTCAACCGTACTGCCATTAGTATTGCCCTGGAAGCCAAACGAAATGGATTGGCCTGCTGCAATACTGCCATTCCAATTTAAATTAGTTGCAGTGTAGGGATTGCTGCCGGAAAGATTGGCATTCCAGCTACTGGTAATCCGGTTATTGGCGTACTGCCAATTCACGCTCCAGTTATTAACCGCAGCACCCGTATCATTTTTTACCGTGATGCTTGCTACAAATCCGCTACCCCATTGGTTATCAATGTTATAGGTACAGGCTGCGAAGCTCGCATTGGATAAAGCAAACAGGCTTGCGCCCAGGCCAATTACACCACAAGTGTTACGCAACACCTGCGGTAATAATCTGGCGGAGTGTTTTTGCTTATTCATCATTTAATCTCCGTAAGTTGGAAGAGTTCTCTTGAGTTTTTAAAATTATTTTAAATTTATATTGACCGGACCGATTTTTTTGCTGATTCGAGTTATTGATTGATTCGATAGTAATCAATATCGACATAGCCACCGGCAACTTGCGTGGCGTAGTTAAATAGCGCAAAACGATAATCCATAAAATGCTTGAGATCGTAAGTCATGCGCAGGGTAGAACCGATGGACGTCCAGGTATTGCCATCCAGGCTGTAATAAAATTTTGCTTGATCCGTTTGATTGCGGAAATCCATATCAATGCGGAAATAAACCCGATCCTGATACAACCCGATGCGCGTAATTTCTTGCGGGGTGCCCGAGGTTGTATCCACCATCACTATGGATTTATTGCCATTGGTTTTGGCAACACCGACAAAACCGTAACGGGATTGCAATGCGCCCAGGCCAGCGTAATCGCCGTCTTTCATTGCGGCGGTTTCCAGCGCGATACGTGCAGAACTTTGCGGCCCGTAACTGCGTTGTGTAAGCGAATTTCGTGCAACCTCTAAATTAGTTGCAATGCGTTTTGTGGTGAGCCGCAAATAACCGGGGCGACTAATGAGCGACCAGCCACTGTTATCCGGATTGTGATTCCATTGCCATTGCAGCGGCAATGTTGATAAGCCTTGCAAGCCCTGACTAAATTCATCACTCGCCACAATTCCGCTCAATCCTTTGTTTTCCACACTAAAACCAAGCTTTTGCGGTACTTTTCCGCCGATGCCCATTACCGGCCAGCCATCCTGCCAGCTCACCGGGACCAGGTAGGGGATGCGCCCTACAGCACCGGAATCGCGAAATAAATAGGCATACCAATTTCCGGTGGGCGTATCAATTAATCCACCTTGCGCAATGCCCTGATCTTGCAAGGCTACACGCCCCTCATAAGGACCCGTTAAATTATTTGCGCGGAAAATTAATTGCGTACGTGATTTTCCTGAGGGCCAGGTAATGAGGGAAACATAGTAGCGGCCATTAATTTTTTGCAGGTGCGTGCCTTCAGGCCGCACAATAAAATTGGTTCCTGCTACAGCCGATGATTTGGCAATAATCGTTTGGTTTAAGCCACCGGATTTGATTGCCGAGGCATCAGCGGTGAGTTCGATAATTTTTATATCATCAATACCGTAAGCCAAAAATGCGCGACCATTTTCAAAAAATAATGAACAGTCATGATACAAACCATTTAATGTGGAAACAGTCCATGAACCGTTTTCGATATCGCGCGTTTTGTAGATGTAGGTTTTATTGGTGGTGTAGGAAAAAGTACTTACGTAATAAATTCCATCCACGTAGCGAATACTGCTTGCCCATGAACCTTTTCCATAAGCGTTTTGACCATTGTCCAAATTTAATGCATTGGTGCTATCCAACGTGTTATAGGCATAATTGACTAGCGACCAATTAACCAGGTCGGTCGATTTCATAATCGGCACGCCCGGATTCATGTGCATAGTGGTGCTGCTCATGTAATAAGTGTTGCCGACGCGAATTACCGAAGGGTCGGGCACATCGGCCCAAATATTTGGATTGCTGGCCTCTATTAAACTCACTGCAGATGATGAGCTCACACTCCTTGAGGATGCCACCAAACTACTGGAGGATGTTGAACTCGCAAAAATAATAGAGGATGCAAGTGATGAGACTGCTATAGATGTTGTTGATGAGCGCGTAGAAGATACAGAAGATATTGAAGCTGAAGAACGCGCAGAGGATACTGGTGTTACATTACCGCAGGGCGCACCATTAATTACGGGAATTTCAGGGTTTGCTGCACCTTTGGTTCCCTGGAAACCAAACTCAACGGTTTGGTTTGGCTGGATAGTGCCGTTCCAATTTAAGTTGCTTGCTGAATAGGGATTGCTTCCCGATACATTCGCATTCCAACTATTACTAATTCGATTATCGCCAGCATATTGCCAATTTACTGACCAACCATTTATCGCCGCTGCTGCGGAATTGGTTATTTTTATCGCTGCTGTAAAACCGTTATTCCATTGATTGGTAATTTGGTACTGGCAACTTGCATGCGCATTCCATGCAAATAATAAAGCAAAACAACTACTGGAAAATTTTGCGAGGTGCGCGCCGGAGCGGGGCGCTCTCTTACGAAAAGCAAGCATGGGAATTCTCCCTATTTATTTTTTAAAGATGGGATGTGTTTGAGTTTTATTGCGATTCATAAAAATCCATTTTTATGAATCGCACATTAGCTGGCTTACTACTGCTTGTTGATGTAGTTATTCAACAGCCAGGTCATTGCAGGGCGTGGTGTGCCGTTGTCCTGCATCAAGCCGGAGCCTTCAATCCAGGTTCTGCCATTCACATAGCCCCAAATGGTGATGCCTTTTACGTGTGGGTGATCCCAGAACACCGGGAAGTGCGCCTGGAAGTTTTGCAGTTGAACTTGATCATTGGTATCGCCAATATCGTATTCAGAAATATAAATGGGCTTGCCCACCTGGTTCCAGATATTGTCGATCGCCGTTTTAACTTGCGCTGCGGTCATTCCCTTCAATTCATGAGCTTGCAGGCCGACCGCATCAATGTAATTGCCCTGCGCTTTTGCGAGCGCGATAAATTCATTGTGCTGCCAACGAATATTGTTGTAATCATTCAGAATCAGAATTGAGTTAGGGCAGTATTGGCGAGCCAATTGGAATACACGTTGAATCCAGTTATTGCCAAATGCTTTTTGCGCGTAACCTGCAGGTTGATGCCCCGTCACTGCTTCGTTGACTACGTCGATCATCGCTGTGTCCGGGTAGCGAGCGCAGTAATCGCGAATCCACTCTTCAATTTCAGCTGCCGTTTCGGTTGCATTCAGGTTGTTGATCCATGACGGTGATTGTGCACCCCACACAAAGGTATGTGCTTTTACCGGAATATTATTTTGACGCGCGTAAGCGTAAATGCGATCCACCGGTGCCCAGTTGTAAACGTCACGCGTACCTTCAACGGATGCCCACTTGCTTTCGTTCTCCGGGGTAATTTGATTCCAGTAACGAGTGAAGTCTGATCGCACTGCGCCAGAAGTTGTGATGTTACCGATGAATTTTTTGCTAGTAGGTGCAGCACTGCTTGAACTGCGCGAACTACTGCTCGGCACTTGCACTACCTGGCCGCCGATTGCGAAATCATCTGCGTAGTAACTGATCGTGGTGTCCGTTGCTTCAATAATGAAGTTTTGGAAAGCAGTCGAACCTGATTGGGTGTAATAACCTTCCAGTAAACGCCATTCATTGGCAGAAGCAGTCACAGTCGCAACGCGAGTGTATTCGTTGTAGGTAGCTGTATCGCTATCGTCTACACGTTTACCGGTCAGGGTCAGCACGCTATCGGGAGTACCCGGAGCCAATTTCACCCATACGTTAACCTGGTATTCGTTACCGTTAGTCAAATTTCCAACATTGAACGTCAAGCCATTCCAGGCAGCAGTACGGCCAGTAATTAATGCGCTCGCGCTGCCACTGTGTTTGTCAGCCGTCGACCGGGTAACGGTGCCCGCGGTAGAGCCCCAGTTAGTCAAACCGGATTCTACGCCACCGTTTTGCGCAAAATTATTTGCTGGTACGGAAAAACTTGATGCTGAAGACGTTGCCGGCGCACTTGAACGTGAGCTGCTGGTTGCAGGCGTGGAGCTGGGTGCAACGCTTGAGCGACTGGACGATGTAACAGCAATACTTGAGCGTGATGATGAGGTCGGTGCCGCACCGCACAATGAACCGCTGACTGTTGGGCGCTCAACGGTTCCGCTATTGGTATTGCCTTGAAATCCGAATGAAACTGATTGACCCGGAGCAATGCTGCCGTTCCAGTTCAAGTTGGTGGCGGTGTAAGGGTTACTGCCGGAAAGGTTGGCATTCCAGCCATTGGTAATGCGGTTATTAGTGTATTGCCAATTCACGCTCCAGCTATTAACCGCTGCGTTAGTATCATTTTTTACCGTGATGCTTGCTACAAAACCGCTACCCCATTGGTTATCAATGTTGTAGGTGCAAGCAGCAAAAGTATTGAGGGAAAATGCGGTCAGGCCAGCACTAACACCAAGCATTAACATTTTAGCCAGTATTGGACTGGCATTTTTTTTTGGAATCATTTTGATCTCCGCTAGATATGTGTTGCAGGTCTATTCAGCTGTAATAAAAAGTACCCGGCCCGGAGACCGGGAAAAACAGCACCCCTCAACGATCCTGTTACAAAAAGCGCTGCCACAGCGGAAATAAACCCGTTTGGTTTCTTTTGTTGCGATTGAAACAACTGTGTTTTTACCTATAAATAGGTTTGTTATTTAAAAATATTGCCGGAAGTACTGTAAGGTGCTTGAACTGCGCTGCTATTTTTTAATATGAACTCGACGGTTTTTAAAATTGATATCTGTGTTCCAAATTATTGTTATAGCTTTGGAATGATTTTGACCGAGACCGTAAGTCGGGGGGAAGGTAACGAAATTGCTGAAGGCAATTCCCAATTTTTGAAAGAGTTTTTATAAAACTGTAGAAAGTTGTAAGTTTTTTGCAGTTTTTTGCAGTTTTTATGTCGTGTAATAATGCAAAATGTGATGTATATCAATTTAATAAAATGTTGCGTCCGCAACAAAAAGTTTCTGAAATATTGATCCCTGAATACAAAAAGGCCAAGTGTGATTAACTTGGCCTTTTTGTAAACAATAATTTTTATTTTAAATAGAAAAATTATTTCTCATTATTTTGAGAAAATACATCGAAAAATGTGTGTAGGGGAACGACTCTACTGAGTCCCAACAAAATCATATTCGATGGTATCAATCTCATTCTTTAATATCGAATGGGTTTGAGTGAATTTCTTTTTAGGCTCCAGTGCTGACGTCAAGGGAAAGCCTGTGTCCTGTGACGAAAACATTGAGGTATTTTTTGGTGATTTCAGGATGCCAAAATAAACAACAAAGCCCGCACTAATTAGCATTAGTAAGGAATTAATGAAGGCGTTTTGAAAGAATTTCAGCATAGTAAAAAATCGCATGATTGAAAGCAGGTAGCTGTTTTCCTGTAGCTGATACACCAGATTAACCGAAGGCGATTGGATTCATTGCAAGTGGCAATCCATGTGAGTCAGAAAACATTAGTTATTAAAATATACCTAGCCAAGTTTATGATTCCACTAGGTTTAAAACATCATAATATCAGATATATTTAAAGCTAAATCAAGAAGAAAATTTCAAGGTGATTTTTCTCTAATGATTTTATTTTTGTATTTGAAATTTTAGGTTTAAATGGAGACTATGGACACATAGGTATGCTGGTTCTCCATTATGCGGTATACGTCATACTCGACTCATCGGAAGTCAGGAACAAGGCAAATATTTACCACCTCTCCAGGCCGGCCAATAACGCCGCGCGAAATGAGCGAGACCCAGTTCAACAGGGCAGGGTAGTAACGTGGTGAGAGTCTGTTACTTTCATCCATGATTTTAAAGTCCTTTTATATCATGGGCGATTGTAAGAAATGGAGATCTGTAGGGATTTACTTTACATAAGAAACAAGCTTCGGGCAGTAATTGCATCTTTACAAATGGAATATCGATCAAAATAAAAACAACCCCCAGCATTTGCTGAGAGTTGTGGGTGTTAATGAAATATTAATTACTGCATTCAAGCTGTTATATGTTTTTTGGGGCTGTTTTCAAAATCGATATTGGCGATGGAAATTATTGCTTCACCAATCTCATGTGTTCTTACTGCTGTAACAGACAATAGTGAATCGCTTATGCCGTGTGTTGTTTCGCTGGCGCCCTGAACAAAAATAGCAGGTTTAAAATTGGGTGTACTATCTAAACGATAGTGTCGGGTTACCGTGAAATTTGGTAGATATTGTGCCAGGGGCGCAAGTATTGTTTTGTGGTGAGAACGCAAATACCCGGTCGCCAAAATAACAGCATCATAGTCTCTTTCCTGAACCAGGTTTGTTTCCAAATCTGTTATACGAAGTCGAATGCCATAGTCAGAGGCCTGGGCTTCCCGTGTTTCGTGATTGGTGATTAAGGTGTGGCGCTGTACACCGGTTACTTTCTGGTTGTAAAGAATTCTGAATATATTTTCTATCTGATCTATATCCGGCGCAGCGTAATTCGTGTGATGGAATTCTTTAAGTAAACGGGTCCGTTCCTCGGGTGTACGGCTGAACATGTAATCCGTAAATTCAGTATTGAAAATCTCATTAACGGAGGGGCTATCATCGGAAGGATGCATTGCTCTCCCTCGCATAATCAGATCAATTTCCACATCGCTGGATCTACCATGCAAATCCAGGAAGATTTCAGTCGCGCTTTGCCCAGCCCCGATGATTGCTATTCGTTTGGCATGACTGAGTTTTGTGATGCTGCTTAAATATTGGCTGGAGTGAAAAATTCTTGGGTCATTCTCAAGCGAAAGAAAACTAACCGGTATTTTAGGCGTCCCCCCGATACTGACAACCAGATTCCGGGTTAATCGTTCACGAATATTTCCGGTGCTATCCCGACTAATAACTCGTAACAACGTGACATCACTATCTTTCTTTTCGGGCAATACTTCAACGACTTCTTCATTGTACGCGCAATCATTTTCAAAATGACTTGCAGCCCAGGCAAGATAATCATTGAACTCCTGACGGCTGGGGAAGAACGTTTTAAGGTTAATAAAATCCTGAAGCCGGCCTTTTTCAAATAAATAATTTGTAAAAGTAAAATGGCTGCGTGGATTGCGTAACGTAGCCAAATCTTTTAAGAAAGATATTTGCATATCGGCATCATTTAACAGCATATCCCTGTGCCATGCAAAATTGGTTTGCTTTTCAATAAAGAAGCATTCCAATTGATGCCCACGCTGCCGAAGCTCGTCTACGGAAATAGCAAGTGCAATGTTAGAAGGGCCAAAGCCAATTCCGAGAAGGTCGTATATTTTCATAATTCTAATCTCACGAGTCTGCAATAACGAAATGCAGTTGAGTAACTTTTTCAGCATGCAATATCGATTCTTATATGAGACGGATTCCCTAAAAAATTGTTTACTATTTTTAGTGGCTGTTTTGTGTAGGGTCAGGCGCGCAGTGAAATTTACTAAACACCAGATAATTTCATTCGTCATTTTGTTAATCACTAAAATTATTTAATGGGAATGTTCAATGCTAAATCTTGTGTATATCTGGTCACTGAGAAACGCAGCAGCTGATAAGGCTGGTCGCTATATAGATTACAAGGGTGGGCGGCGTTATATGGCATCGCCATTGGAGTATCTGGTTGAGCAATTGAATCATTCAGAGCTCGGAGAAATGTATTCTTTAGTGGGCATTATCAATGATGACGATGAGTTGTCGTTAAGGGATAGGGAAAAGCTAGGCGACATTGGCTTCGCTCCCGAGCCTGGTAATCCCTGGTTATTTCCCGATGGATTGAGGGTAAAAGGTAGAAGGGTGAGTGACTTGCTGACATCAATTCCATCGTCTTATAGAAAATTGCCGCTGCAATCGCCTGATCGTATTTCAGGAAAAAGAGCATTTGAGTTAGCTCTGAAAAACAAGTTAACCGAGCTGAAGGCGGACTTGATTGTGTTGGACGGGTTGCTCGTAATTCTGGATGCGCTGATAAAACCGGACAGTCCCTTTTTCAAAAAAATAGTTAATATTCATCCAGGAATTACGCGGTTTGAATCCCCCTACGAACGGCGCGGTGCTTATGCGACGCTTGATGCACTGTATGGTGCACAAGGAAAAAAAATAATTGATTGGAATTCAATGGATTCAATTGCTGTGTCGCCGTTGTTAAAAACAGGGGCGTCGTTTCACTATGTAGATAGTGGGATTGACTCCGGTGATGTGATTACCGATGTATTGAACACGGATATAGACCCTTCGGATACTATTTTGGAGCTGCGCTGGAACAACTTCAATAACAGTCTTTTTCCCGCACTTTCCGATGGGTTGAGGATTATGGCGAAAAATGCAGTGACTCCGCTGCGCATTGCAGAAACCATTTAATGGTTTTAAATGCTCACCGATTTTTTTCAACCTTAACTACATTGAAATTTCATTCGGGTGCCTTTCAAAAATAAGAACATCATTTGTTGCTAATGGGTTAATTCATCTTCTTGTGTTAACGGGCCGCGAATCAATGCGGCTCCTGCAAGTGCCCATACGGTAAGTGCCGTGTCAAATGCCTGCACATGAAAGGGGCCTTTTTGTAGCCAGATAATTAATTTCTCTGCTGTAGCTTCCGTTGGGGTCTCATGCAAGGCGAGAAATAACTCCAGTGCTACATGCACGTCTTTGTCGGGCCCCCGTTTATTTTTCAAATCCATAATTGAACGCCTGTATTGATCTAAATATACCTATACGACGATCTGGGATTGCATCTGTTTAAACCACTTTTAAACCGTTTCTGTTCTTTTGGGAGGGGTTTTATGTGATTTTTCCAAAAAAAAGCGGTTTTATGTGTCAAAAAGCCCCGGAGTGCTTGTGTTAACGGTTAAATGCAGTTGATAATTATTCTCATTGTATTTGGCAGCACCACGGCATAGGAGACGCTAGTTCAATGCAAGTTGATTCATCTGTTAGGACGCTCGGTGAAGTATTGATTTTTAACCATGCGCAACTGCGTAGCATCGCCTTGAAAATTGTTGGGACAACTGAACTGGCGGACGATGTGCTGCAAGAAGCTTATTTAAAATTAGTTGAGGGGGCTTACGCGCGCGAAGTTGAAAAACCGTTTAATTATTGTTGTCAGGTTGTGCGGAATCTTGCTCTTGATTACTACCGTCGGAGAAGCCTGGAGGATACGTATCGTATTTATACGGAGGATGGTGAGTTGCCGCATGTGCCGTATGAGTGTACACCGGAAAAAATTATCTCCGGCCGCCAGCTAATTGAGTCAATTGACAACGCCTTAGGCAAGCTACCTCCGCGGACGCGAAACGCATTTGAACTTTATCGGCTATCCGGTTTGACCCAGAGGGAAATTGCAAAGGAGCTGGATTGCTCCGTTACCCTGGTTAACTTTATGATTAAAGATGCCGTTGAAGCATTGATGGGTTGCAAGGTGTAAAGAGTTGTGCCCGTTTACTTTTATGTGTTTAGATCAATTTTTTTTGCGCACTTGCACTGAAGGTGCCATTATTGCCCATTAAGGCGTACTGCTAAGTCGGTGGCAATAATGAGTGATGATTTTAATTCCAATCATGAAGCTGTGTGGAATGACGCTTGGTCCTGGGTGATAAAGCAGCATGAATGTAATAATCCTGATCCGGATATGCAGCGTAAATTTGCGCGTTGGCTGACGGCTGATCCTTCCCATAAATTGGCATATGAAAAAGCAAACCGCATCTGGTTGTTTGCGGGTTTTGTTCCTCCTGTTAACGAAATTTCATTCGACGCTAATGTTGCTGATGATGAGTAGCCATTAAGTTTCCGGTGAAAATCCCTTCTGGATATTCTCCGTATCCATTCATATTTTCAGTTCGCTACCTGTTTGTACGAATTCAGAATTTGTACGAATTTAATGTGTAAAATTTTTTTCTAATCCTGATTTAACACCTCGCCAATTATCCAGTTCACTAAACAAAAATAGGCTCATTTCGTCTTTAAAACAGATACCCGCAAGCAGTTAACGATGTGGGCTGTATAAATGTACGAGGTGCCTATGACAACCAGTTGTTTTGAGCGTGAAGACGAAACCTTCATTGTGCTCATTAATCATGAAGAACAATTTTCAATTTGGCCAAAATGGAAAGCCATTCCCAATGGTTGGAACGCTGTCGAAGGGATTAGCGGTAACAAAAAAAGCGTTTTGGAATATGTCGAAAAAAATTGGACCGATATGAGGCCACGATCCTTGCGTCAATGGATGGAAGAGCAAGCTATTAAATCAAACGATACCCTTTCTGCCGTCTAGTGGTTTTTCTATGGCATTTTCAAAAGTTGACTTATTAACGCTGCCATGTGCTGGTTCCAGTGCAACTATGTATTATCGATGGCGCCATCTTTTGCCAGAATGGATTCGTGTTCATCCGGTTGAGTTGCCGGGGCGTGGTGCACGCCTGCAAGAGTCGTTTATTGAAGATTTTGAAACGTTAATAGATCAATTATGTGTTGAGTACGCAGAGGTTTTAAATGGAAATTATGCGTTGTTCGGGCACAGCATGGGCGCATTGCTTGCTTATGGAATAGCACAACGCCAGCACGTAACCGAAAAAAAATTGCCATTGTCAATTTTTGCCTCCGCTTGTTCCGCTCCTGCCAGGCATGATCCCAAACGTTTTGCCCATCGGCGCAATCGCTCGGAATTAATTAATGATTTGCATCGCCAGGGTGGAACACCGAACGAAGTGTTTCAGTGTGATGAAATGTTGGACCTCACCTTAACAATCCTCGCTGCTGATTATGGCGTCTGCAATAGTTTTCATTACGAAAATAGCGGCCCTTTATCAACCTCAATCAAAGTGTTTGCGGGTCGGGATGACGAAATTTCCACGGATCGTATAGAAGCCTGGCGCGAAGAAACAACTACAGAGTTTTCATTGGATTGGTTTAATGGTGGGCATTTTTTTATTCGCCAACATGAACGGCAAGTGCTCACTTCTGTGGCAAACGAATTAACTAGAAAAAGAAAGGCTCAAGTGTATGAATCGATTTGTACACCCTGATTTTTTTTCCGTTTTTTGGTAACGGCAACTGCGACGTTTTGCCTCTATCTGCAAAAAAATAAATCGACATTCTGCCAGTTCCTGGTAGGAATATTTCTGGAGATCTTTAATGAACAGTCCTGTCCAACAACATGCTGCGTTCATTCATCCTCGCAACATGGTGGAATGTCTTAGCCAATTGGCGAAAGACAGGCCTGATGATGTAGCGCTGGTTTTTTTACAAGCCAGCGATAATGGCTGCATGGACACGATTTTTACCTATCGGCAATTCGAACAATCAGTTCGCGCGCTTGCTGCTGATTTGCAACGCCAATTCAGTAAAGGTGACCGGTTACTTATTTTGCTGGAAAACAGCGATTATTACGCGATTAGTATGTTTGCCTGTTTTTATGCCGGTTTAATTGCCGTACCGGCTTTTCCACCGGAATCAAAACGCCCTCAACATATGGCACGGCTGGTTGGTATGGCAAGTGATGCGCAAGCGATCGGCATTCTCACCACTCGCGATAAAGAATTACTGGTAGGTGCGCTTGCCGAACAATTGGGTAAAACAACAATTGTGACTGTCGATACGCTGGATCTTGCGCAAGCATCCACGTGGTGTGGTGATGAGCCATCGCCAGATGAAATTGCATTTCTGCAATACACTTCCGGTTCTACGTCGGCGCCGAAAGGAGTGATGGTTACCCACAGGAATCTGGTGGCGAATGGTGAGGCAATTCGCGAAGGGTTGTCGATTGGCCCCGGTGACATCATGGGCGTATGGTCACCGTTATTCCACGATATGGGAATGATTGGCGGTTTGTTGCAACCGTTTTATAGCGGTATTCCTTGCGTACTTTGTTCACCGAATTTTTTCCTTGAACGTCCTGTTCGCTGGTTGGAAATGATCTCGCAGCACGGCGTCACCGTCAGCGGTGGCCCTGACTTTGCGTATCGCCTTTGCCTGGATCGCATTAAAGACTCACAACTCGAAAAGCTGGACCTGTCGAAATGGCGGCTTGCTTACACTGGCTCGGAACCTGTTCGCAGTACCACGATGCAACAGTTCAGCCAGCGATTTTCCCAAGCGGGATTTAATCCTGCTGCTGTATATCCCTGTTACGGATTGGCCGAAGCAACCTTGTTTGTTACCGGAGGTAAAGCGGGTGCAGGCATGACTGTACACCACCTGGAAGCCAGGGCGCTGGCACAACGAGAGGTGATTCCTGCGCTGAATGGCGTAGTGTTGGTTGCTAACGGTGTGGCTCCCACCGGTCATTCGGTGTTGATTATGGACACCGATACCTGCGAGCCCGTTAAGGACGATCAGATTGGTGAAGTCTGGGCCAGCGGTCCCAGCATTGCTGCTGGATATTGGAATAAACCCGAATCAACCGCTGACACCTTTGTAGAGCACGCCGGGCGACGCTGGTTGCGAACCGGGGATTTTGGTTTCTTGCACAAGGGCCAGTTGGTGGTGACAGGGCGACTCAAGGATATGATCATTTTGCGCGGCCATAATCTTTATCCGCAGGATTTGGAGCAGGCAATTGAGGTGAGTGTTGAAGCAGTGCGTAACGGACGCGTTGCTGCCTTCGCGGTCGATAATGATGGAGTAGAAGCCATTGGTGTTGCAGCAGAAGTCTCTTTCGGACTTCAAAAACTGGTGCCCGCCGATGCCTTGTGTAATGCACTCAGCATTGCCGTAAGCGAACAATGTGGAGAAGCTCCTGCATTGATCGTGTTACTAAATCCGGGCGCAATGCCGAAAACCACTAGCGGGAAATTGCAACGCCAGGCGTGTCGGCAAGGCGCGTTGAAGGGAATTCTGGAGGCCTACGCCGTATTTAAGAACGGCCAGCGAATGGATGAACCCACGGCGGCTAATGTGCCGTCGATCAATGCGGAAAAAGATGAGCTAGTCATTGCGATTGCAGAGTTGTGGGCGAAAGTATTATCAACGCCCCAACAATTTGTACGGAGCGATAATTTTTTTGTTCGCGGTGGAAATTCACTGCACGTTGTAGAACTGGCATCAGGAATTTCCCGTGCGTGGCAGTTGGAATTTTCTCCCTCGCAGATTTTTGAATTCCCTTCATTGGGGGAAATGGCCGATGCCTTACGCGAGCAGCTTAAGGCTGGTAAACGCACCGCCGGTCATGTGATTCCGCACTTATCAAAAGAACAACGCGCTCAACCCTTGCCTCTGTCGTTCGGACAAGAGCGGCAGTGGATGTCCTGGAAAATTGACCCACAAGGAAATGCCGATCACGTAGGTGTTGTTCTGATGTTAAAAGGGCATTGTGAGCAATCCATATTACGCAAAGCACTGGAGCAGATAATCGCTGAACATGAGGTATTGCGCACCGTGTTCACCGTGGATTCCAGCAGCACACCCCGACAACAAATTTTGTCGCAATTTCCCCTTGAATTGACTGAGTTTGACGCTGCTCATCTCTCAACATCCGAGCAAGTTCAGCAGTTAGCGGAAAATGAAAAATGGTTGATCGAACGACCTTTTGATCTTACCCGCGGGCCGCTTTTGCGCGTGGGCCATCAGCATGTCTCTTCGGATAATCATCGATTGGTAGTCGTGATGCATCACATTGTGAGCGACGGTGTATCGATGCGGCTGTTGATTGATGAAATTGGTCGGCGTTATGAGTTGATCCTTAACGGTTCGGAGGCGCTGCCGCAGCCCAATGCGTTGCACTATGCAGACTATGCGGTCTGGCAGCGATCCTGGTTACAGGCCGGGGAAGGTCAGCGGCAATTGGCGTGGTGGCGGGAACAATTGGGCGAAAGCCATCCGGTTCTGGAGTTGCCGACGGATCGTCCGCGCACGATGGACACCAATTATGTGGCCGGTCAACACGATTTCACTATGCCGTCAGCACTGGTAGCAGAACTGCGCAAAACATTGGCAGAGCGCAAGGGCGTGACCTTGTTTGCCCAGCTCCTGGCTGCTTACCAGATTCTGCTTTATCGATACACCGGCCAAAACGATATTCGTGTCGGTACGCCTGTTGCCAATCGCCTGAATCCCGAGGTAGCAGGCATATTGGGTTTCTTCGTCAACACCCTGGCATTACGTGCACAAATTGATGGAAGAATGAGTTCGGCGCAGGTGCTGGACCAGGTGTTTCGCACCACCATCGCTGCTCAGGCGCGACAGGATTTGCCCTTCGAACAATTAGTTGAAGCCTTGCGACCAGTCCGCAATTTTGGCCAGAATCCGCTTGTTCAGGTCACCATTAATTACCTCACCAATTCCATCGGCAGGACGAATTGGAGTTCCGGATTGGCATTGGAAACTGGCCGGATTTTGCGCGAGCGGGTCAGGTTTGAATTAACGCTGGATATTCTCGAATCACCTGACGGGTCTCTCGAACTGTCTTTTGTTTACGCGAAGGAATTATTCGAACCCGCAACCATTGCGTTGATGGCCCGGCATTATCTGGTGCTGGTTAATGCGTTGATGAAACAGCCCGATATTGCAGTTGCCGATATTGATCTGTTGACTGACGTTGAGCATCAACAATTAGCCACCTGGCGCTCGACCCCGAGCATAGCCAGTCCCTCGGAATTTGATGGGCAATTAGCGCATCACCTGATCGAACACCATGTCCGTCGGCAACCGGATGCGCCGGCCATTATCAAGGGCGATGAATTACTGACTTACCAACAACTCAATGCGCGCGCAAATCGTTTGGCGCTGCGCTTGCAGCAAATGGGAGTCGGGCCGGAAAGCCGTGTAGGAATTTCGGTGGAGCGATCTATCGATATGGTGGTTGGGTTTCTCGCTATCCTGAAAGCGGGCGGTGCTTATGTTCCTCTTGATCCTGAATATCCAGCGGAGCGTTTGTCGTACATGGTTCAGGACTCCGGTATCCGGTTGCTGTTAAGCCAGCAAGCGGTTGCCGCAAAATTATCCTGGTTAACAGAAATTCCGGTGTTGATGATTGAGGATGTTGAGAGACAGGGGAGTGAGCCATGCACGGACGTTTTGGTCGATAGCCATCCCGACAATCTCGCTTATGTGATTTACACCTCGGGCTCAACCGGGCGCCCTAAAGGCGTGGAAGTAGCCCATGGTCCTTTGCGGTCCCATCTTGAATCCATCATAAAAATCTACGGTGTTGATCGCTCCCATCGCGAGTTGTTTTTCTCATCATTGAGTTTTGATGCGGCGGTTGAGCAATGGATGGCACCGTTGTGCGGTGGCGGCTCCATTTTGCTGTGTGACCGGGAGCAATTTGATGTCGATAATTTCGTCGCCCTGGCAGTGAAGCACGAGGCTACGGCATTGCATCTGCCGCCTGCGTATATCCGCATGTTAATTCCGAAAATCGAGCAAATTACACCGGCCATCCGTACCTGTGTCATCGGCGGTGAAGCCTTGCCATGGACGGATTGCGAAGCGCTCAAACGCGTGTTTGGGAACGTGCGCCTTGTTAACGCTTATGGTCCGACGGAAACCATCATTACACCTGCGGCGTGGGTGAGTGCGGGAACTGTTCTTGATCGCGCTGATACAGCCTACGCGCCGATTGGTGTCCCCGTGGCGGGGCGCAAATTGTACGTCCTTGATGAATACATGAACCTGGTGCGACCGGGTACCGCTGGTGAATTGTATGTCGGCGGCTATGAAGTCGCGCGCTGCTATACCGGGCAACCCGGCCAAACGGCGAGCCGCTTTGTTGCCGATCCATTCAGCGACATCGGTGGGCGACTTTACCGGACTGGCGACAAAGTGCGCTGGCTGGGCAATGGCCAGCTTGAGTTCCTCGGTCGTGTTGACCGGCAATTAAAAATTCGCGGGTTTCGCATTGAGCTTGGTGAAATTGAATCGCAACTGCTCGCATTACCCGGTGTGCGCGAGGGTGTAATCCATGTGCGCGAAGACAATGCCGGCAAGCGTATTTTGGGCTACGTCTGTCCTGCCGCTGGTGTGATATTGGATACGGCGAAGCTCCGCGCCCAACTGCGCGAATCCTTGCCTGATTACATGGTTCCGAGTGCGATCACGGTGCTCGATCATTTGCCATTAACCCCCAACGGCAAAATAGATCGGGATGCGTTACCGGCGCCGGTGTGGGCAGCGTCATCTCATGACGCTCAAGCCATGACCGGCATTACGCAGCAATTGCATGCGCTGTGGTGCGAAGTGCTTGATGTTCCCCGCATAGGCCTCGATGACAACTTCTTTGATATGGGCGGGCATTCGGTACTGCTGATTCGCTTGCATAGCCTGTTGAAGGAACGATTGGATTTACACCTGTCAGTGATTGACCTGTTCCGTTATCCAACGCTTGGTTCCCTGGTTGAGAGTCTCCGAACGGCACCGTCGAGCCCAGCGTCTGGCCCCGCCGTAAACAGCGTGCGCCAGCGTGCGCAGCAACAACGTCAACATTTCCTGTCCTCCCGAAAAAAATGAATGGATGAAGCCAATGAATGAAAACAATGTAGATACCAACCCAGCTGACATCGCAATCGTGGGAATGGCCGGGCGTTTTCCGGGAGCAAATACGGTAGAAGCCTTTTGGAAAAACATCGAAGCAGGTGTTGAGTCCATCATCACGTATGACGATGAAACCTTGCGTTCACTCGGTGTGCCAGAGTCGCTTTTTAATGATCCGGGCTTCATCCGTGCGGCCGCTCCGCTCGACGGAGTGGACCAATTTGATGCTGCGTTTTTCGGGTACTCGCCGAGAGAAGCGGAAGAGATGGACCCGCAGCACCGCCTGTTCCTCGAAGTTGCCTGGCAGGCATTGGAAGATGCGGGCTACAACGCAACACGGGCTAAAGAGTCAATCGGCGTTTACGGCGGCGTAGGCGTTAATACCTATCTGCTCAGGCATTTGGGACCCAGCGGGCGCTTCTCGGATTTGCGCGATATTTCGTCGTTACAAGGCCTGATGAACGGAAATAACAAAGACTCAATGACCACCACCGTTGCCTACAAATTAAATTTGAAGGGCCCGGCAGTGACGGTACAAACGGCATGTTCTACATCGCTTGCCGCCGTGCATGTCGCCTGCAGAAGTTTGTTGACCTACGAGACGGATATGGCGCTGGCCGGTGGGGTCTGGATCAACCTCTTGCATGAGGGCGGTTACATTCACCAGCCCGGCGCGATCCTCTCTTCTGATGGACATTGCCGGGCCTTTGATGCGGCAGCTGATGGTACTGTGATCGGCAGTGGTGTAGGCATCGTCGTGCTCAAACGATTAGCGGATGCATTGGCCGATGGCGATACGATTACGGCGGTAATCAAAGGATCGGCAATGAACAATGACGGTACCTCAAAAGTTGGCTACACCGCGCCAAGTGTTGAAGGCCAGGCCGAAGTGATTATGGCGGCGCAAGCCGTTGCCGATGTGGAGCCGCAATCCCTGAGTTATGTCGAAGCGCACGGTACCGGCACAACGGTAGGCGACCCTATTGAAATTGCCGCGCTGACCCAGGCTTTCCGCGAAGGCACGGATCAATGCGGGTATTGTGCGATTGGATCGGTAAAAACCAATGTCGGGCATCTGGATGCGGCAGCAGGTGTAGCCGGGCTTATAAAAACGGCACTGGCTTTGAGAAATCGTGCGCTGCCGCCAAGCCTTAATTTCAAAAAGCCCAATCCGCTGATTGATTTTCGCGCAAGCCCTTTTTATGTGAATACCCAATTACGCCCCTGGCCCGCAGGCAGTACACCGCGTCGCGCCGGTGTAAGTTCGTTCGGTATCGGCGGCACCAACGTACATGTGATTGTTGAAGAACCACCCACGCAAATTGCTTTACCCGTCAGTGGACAAGCACAGCTGTTGCCATTGTCTGCGCGCACGCCCTCTGCCTTGCAACGCAGTATCGACGGTTTGGCAGCACATCTGGCAACCCATCCTGAATTGGCGATTGATGATGTTGCCCACACGCTGCAACAAGGCCGTAAGCCGTTTGACTATCGAGCGGTTGCGCTGGTGCGCACGCATGCGCATGCAACGGAAGTGCTGGGTGTTGCCCCCCAACCCAATCTCCATATCGCGCCGGTTCCAGCGCAAACCGGGCGATCAATCGCGTTTCTTTTTCCGGGGCAGGGCGCACAACATTTTGGAATGACGCGCGATCTTTACCAGAGCCAGCCGGTATTCCGCGCGGCCCTTGATCGTTGTGCAGAGAAATTGAAGTCGATTCTTGATATTGATTTGAGAGACTTACTCTTCACCGGGTCGGGAATTGAAAATCCCGGTGAGCGTTTGGCCGAAACCTCAGTTACCCAGCCGGCATTGTTTGCCGCGGAATACGCGCTTGCGCAATTGTGGATGAGCCACGGCATCCAGCCACAGGCAATGCTGGGGCACAGTATTGGTGAGTATGTTGCGGCCTGTATCGCCGGTGTTTTTGAGCTGGATGACGCCCTGGAATTGGTGGCCGAACGCGGACGACTGCTGCAAGCGCTACCGACAGGGGCGATGCTGGCCGTCGCCTTATCGGAAACCGGGTTGCTGGCTCACTTGCCAACGAATTGCGATATTGCCGCGATTAACGGCCTCGGTGCTTGCGTTGCTTCCGGACCGGAAGAGGCGATTAACCAGTTGGCTGAGTCATTGGCCGCAAAGGATATCGCCGTACAACGTTTGCGTGTTTCCCATGCATTCCACTCGTCGCTGGTAGAGCCTGCCTGCGAACCATTAAAACGGAAATTCGCGAGTATTCGCCTGCAGGCGCCCGCTATTCCGTTTATGTCCAACGTCACCGGTCAATGGATTACTGATGAACAGGCCACCAGCCCGGACTATTGGGCGGCTCATTTGCGCGGTGCAGTCCGGTTTGCTGACGGCATTGCCGGGTTATTGGACGATCCTTCCCGGGTATTGCTTGAAGTTGGCCCGGGCGAAACGCTGGCGCAATTGAGTCGTCGCCACCCCGCATTAAAAGATGCACATGGCGTGGTGACATCCCAACCCCATCCTAAAAATACCGTTGATGGTAATGAGTTCTGGTTACTTGCGCTGGGTCGCTTATGGACTTTGGGATGCGAGGTGCAATGGACCAATAATCCTGAACCGCGCCGCCGTGTTCCCTTGCCAACCTATCCATTTGAAACGCGATCTTTTTGGGTTCCCGTTGATGACTCGCCCGCCGTGTCGGGGTTGGTGAATAAACAACATAGCAAACCGGGGCCACAAAGCGTGGATCACTGGTTTTACGTTCCGTCCTGGGAGCGCGATGATGCATTGCCTTCACCGACAACTCCGGTAAACGCCGGAGCAACATTGGTATTTGGTCAACGCGATGAGTTAACACAATCGCTTCTGGAAACCCTGGCTGCCCGCCAAGAGCGCCCGGTGTTGGTATTGGCAAATGCTTCCTTGTCTGCCCCCGTCCTAGATGGCGAGACGGTGACGATTCGACCCGCACAGGCTGAAGATTTCGCCAGCCTGCTGGATCACGTTCATGCGATTGCCGGCCCGGTGAACCGGGTACTGCACTTATGGTCCGGTAGCGAAAATGCCGCGACTGAATGGGAGGAGAAGCAGTCAACCGGCTTCTTCACGATTACCGCTTTAGCGGGAGCATTACAAGCGAAACAGCGTGAGCAGGAAGTCAGTATCGAGATTGTGATCCGTAATGGTTTTGATGTGTTGGGGAGCGAATGTATCGACCCGGAAAACGCTACGTTACTTGGACCTTGCCGCGTCATCCCCCAGGAAAATGCCTTGTTGTCATGCCGGTTGATTGATGTCGGTAATTCACCCGTGTCAGCAATTGCCGGGCGATTGGCCGGGGAACACCAGCGGCCGTCACCGAATGGCGTTGTCGCCTATCGCGGACAACATCGCTGGTTGCAAAAGTTCGTTCCAGTGCAATTTCCGGCACCAACTCAATCGCCCTGGCAGCAAAACGGAACCTATCTGATTACCGGCGGCTTGGGAGGAATCGGGCTCACCCTGGCATTGCATTTGGCCCGTAGTGCAGGTGCGAACCTTGTACTGCTTTCACGCTCTGCGCCAACACCGTCGCAGCAGCAAAGTATTGATCAGCTTCAGCAATCCGGTGCGCAGGTTTTAATTGCGCAGGGCGATATTGCGGACGAGGCAATGGTGGAATCAGTTATCCAGCAAACTCTGGATCGCTTCGGTGCGCTTGATGGCGTGTTCCATCTTGCGGGCCACCCCGGTGGTGGTTCAGTGGAAGATTCAAACCCCGCACGTGCCGCAACAGTAATGCGCTCGAAAGTGTTTGGCACCAATGCATTACTTGCTGCATTGGTTAAGGTTCCGCAGGCATTTGTGGTGTTGTTTTCGTCGATCTCCACCATCGCAGGTGGATTGGGCAAAGTGGATTACAGTGCGGCTAACGCATTCCTGGATGCAGTAGCCGGGCAGGGCGCGGAGCAAGGTCGCAAGATTATCGCCATTGGTTGGGATAGCTGGCGCGAGGTTGGTATGGCCGGCGATATGGCAATGCCTGACGGCGTGGGTATTCGCCCGCAGGATGGCATGCTGGCCTTTGATCGGTTGGTCAATTTCACCCATCCCCACGTGTTGGTATCGACGCTTGATTTACCCACCCGGCTTGAAAAAGTGCGCGGTGATTTACTCGCGCAATCGCTGGATGTCGAGGTTGTTTCGCGCGGTCACGGACATGCGCGGCCAGCGCTGGCAACGCCATTCGTAACACCAGAGGGGGAACTTGAAGAAGGCGTTGCAAAAATCTGGCAACAAATGCTGGGAATCGCTGAAATAGGTCGCGACGATAATTTCTTTGAGCTGGGTGGCGACTCACTGCTCGCGATACAGATTTTGTCAAAAGTCAAAAACCAGTACGGCGTGAATTTGCAACCAGCGCCATTCTTCAAAAAACCAACGATTGAAGGCCTGGCATTCCTGGTTGAAACCTTGTTGCTGGACGAAATAGAGCAAAGTGATGCTGCGCTGGAGACCCTTTAATGACGGTCAATAACGACAACACCCAGCGCCGTTCCGCGCTGACACCTGAGCAGCGTGAGCGTCTTCGCCAGCGAATTCAGGGCGGAGCGCCAGCAACGCAAATTGATGCAGGTATCAAGCGCTCCCATGCGAGCGCTGCGCCAGCGTCGTCTGCACAGCAGCGGCTATGGTTGCTGTGGCGATTGAATCCTTCAAATTCCGCCTATCATCTGGGGGCATCACTCCGGTTATCGGGTGATTTGCACATCGCGAGTTTGCACTTCGCCGTTAATGCAATTGTGCAGCGGCATGAATCATTACGCACAGTATTTACGGCTAACGCTGATGGCACGTCGGCACAACGTATTAATGTTGCGGCACCAGTGCCATTGGATGTTATGGATCTTGTTGGTATCGATTCCGTTGGTATCGATTCTCTGCACCGCGAAAGCGAGGCAGAGCGACTGGCGCTTGCATTCCATCGCCAGCCGTTTGATTTGGTGACGGGGCCATTGTTGCGTGCCTTGTGTATACAGATGGGAGCGGACGATTACAGGCTGGTCTTTGTAATGCACCACATCGCAAGCGATGCCTGGTCCAAAAAAATTATCGTTGATGAATTCGCAGCGCATTACAACGCCGCGCGTCGCAACACCCAATGCAATATCCCGGCACCATTACTGCAATATGCGGATTACGCACTCTGGGAAGCAAACTGGTTAACGTCGGATGAGGCAGGACGCCAGCTCGGTTACTGGAAAAAACATTTGTCGGGTTTTGAATCGACACTGGATTTGCCGTTTAAACGCATCGCGAAAGGGTTGGAACATTCGGGTAGCGAAGCGAAGGGGAAAACCTGCACGCTGGATTTTTCCCAAGAGCTGGCTGCAGCGTTAAGCGCATTTGCGAAGGAGCAAAAAACCAGTCTGTTTTCAGTATTACTCGCGGGTTTTTATGTATTCCTTTATCGAAACTCCACCGCACGTGACTTCGCAGTCGCGGTTCCGGTTGCGCACCGCAACCGGCCGGAGTTTGGCGGCGTGGTTGGTTTCTTTGTGAATACCCAGGTGTTGCGTTGTCGCATAGCGGACCATGACAACGCGCGCGATCTGCTCGCCAAGGTGAGCGAAATTATCCTTGAAGGCCAGGCAAACCAGGATCTTCCGTTTGAGGTTCTGGTTGATGCGTTGCGCCAACAAGGCGACCATGCCGCCGCAAATTTAACCCAGGTAATGTTTAACCACTTACGCCATGAGCAACAGGCGTTGACGAGCCTGGACGGTTTAGCGTTGCGCGATTACCAGCATCTAACCTCCGCAAACCAGTTTGACCTGGGCATTGATACCTTTGAGCGACCTGATGGCAGTTTTGGTGTGCAGGCGAATTTTAATGCCGATGTGTACGGTGCTTCCGAAATGGAGGTGTTGCTCCAGCGTTATCTGGATGCTTTGGCTGAACTGGTAGAAAACCCTGACCAGCCATTTACAGCGCGGGATGGATTAAGCACTACCGAGCGCACACGAGTGCAAGGTTGGAGTAAAGCCAATTCGGCATACGCCTTTACGTCCCCCATCCATCATTTGTTCGAAGATCAGGCGCGCTTGCGCCCCGCTGCGGAAGCGCTGGTTTTCGGGGAGCAACGATTAAGTTACGCCGAACTTAATCGCCGGGCGAACCGCCTTGCGCATCGCTTGCAGGCCATTGGTGTGAAACCGGAAACCCGGGTGGGCATCGCCGTAGAGCGCTCGGTTGAGATGGTGACGGGTTTATTGGCAATCCTGAAAGCCGGGGGCGCTTATGTGCCTTTGGACCCGGAATTACCAACGGAACGACTCGCGTACATGGTGAGCAACAGTGCTATTTCGATACTGCTTACACAAAGTCATGTACGGGCAAATTTGCCGGTTCGGGAAGGCGTGCGCTGCATTGATCTTGATACCCTGGAATTATCGGAAGAATCCGGGGAAAACCCGGCTGTTGCGCTGCAGGGCGAAAACGCGGCTTATGTTATTTATACGTCCGGTTCCACAGGCCAACCTAAAGGGGCAGTCAATCGCCACAACGCGCTTTTCAATCGGCTGCAGTGGATGCAGGACGCTTATCAACTGCAAGCGGACGATACCGTGCTCCAGAAAACACCGTTTGGTTTTGATGTTTCGGTGTGGGAGTTCTTTTGGGGATTAATACAGGGCGCGCGCCTGGTCGTTGCACAGCCAGGTGATCATCGCGATCCGGCGCGGCTGGTTGAATCGATTGTTTCAAACAACGTCACAACCGTGCATTTTGTGCCTTCGATGCTGCAAGCCTTTTTGGCCTATCGCAACGTCCATACCTGCCGCAGTCTGCGCCGCATTGTTTGCAGTGGAGAGGCGCTCCCCGCCGAAGCGTGCGCGCAGGTTTTCAAACAATTGCCGGAGGCCAGGTTGTACAATCTGTACGGCCCGACAGAAGCGGCAATTGATGTCACTCATTGGACATGCAAGAACGATGATCGCACCCTGGTACCAATCGGTCAGCCGATTAGCGGTATCACCACCTATGTGCTGGATGAGAACCTGAACCTGGCTCCGCATGGCGTTGGCGGTGAGCTTTACCTGGGCGGTATTGGTCTTGGCCGGGGCTATTTGAATCGACCGGATTTAACAGCGGATCGTTTTGTAGCAGATCCGTTTGGCCAAGGCGATCGCCTGTACCGCACTGGTGATTTGGTGCGCTGGAACAGTGAAGGGCAATTGGAATATCTCGGGCGTCTGGACCATCAAGTGAAAATTCGGGGTTTACGCATCGAGTTAGGCGAGGTGGAAGCACGTTTACTTGCACAGGTTGGCGTTCGTGAAGCGGTTGTAATTGCAATTGGCGGGCGGCTAATTGGCTATGTATCACCGCATGCCGGACATTCCCTTGAAGACTCCGCATTGCGTGAACAACTGGGACAATTGCTGCCGGATTACATGGTGCCCAGCCAGATTGTGGTGCTGGAAAACCTGCCGCTCAATGCCAACGGCAAGGTGGATCGCAAGGCATTACCGGCACCGGACAACATCGACACAAGAATCTATGAACCACCAGTGGGTGAGGTGGAAGAAACGCTGGCAGCTATGTGGGCCGAAGTATTGGACATCGAGCGAGTAGGGCGCAATGACAGCTTCTTTGCCCTTGGCGGGCATTCACTCCAGGTCATTCAATTGGTTACCAAAGCGCAATCCGTTTTTCCAGCAGAACTATCCACGCAAGATGTTTTCTCGTATCCGGTCCTGGCTGCGATGGCGCAATTAATTGTGACCAAAAGCCAACAAGGAAATGTCGATGAATCACTCGCGCGAATCGATTCTTTTCTTGATGAATTGGTAGGTGTGTAGTCGCGATGTGGTTTTTTGGTAAACCTCTATAGCCCGGCATATTGCCGGGCTATTTTTTTCCCCTCTTAATATCACCCCTTTTTTCTGGGTTTAGAGAGCGCCGTTATTGCGCTCTCAATAAACTCTGCGTCTGACACAATTCCCATATGGTCAGCGTTTTCAATGCGCCATTCTCCAACCAACTGACCATGCTCAGCCCAGTTTCGGCTCAACCTGTCAGGGTTTTCCGGCGCCACACCGGCGATCCAGGAATGGATTGGAACCGGAATGTAGCCGTGCTGGTAAGCAGTAACCATACGTGCCGCATCGACATAAGCCCAGGCGAGATATTCTTCTGAACCCAGGTCCGGACCGTCCAGCGGCCACGCCGATTCCTTAAGGACTTTTTCATAGATGGGATCAAGCAGACTTTGGGACAGGTTTGCTAACAGCGCGCGCCATTGACTGGCCATTGCTGAACGGTCAAGCAAGGTATCCAGTATTTTCGCGGCACCCTCTCTGTCGGTAGCGCTCAAGGTATCTGGTAGTGGTGTTGGCAGCGCTTTCACGTCCACCAATCCTAAAAACTCCACATCTACTTTTCCCTGAAGTTGTCTGGCGGTTTCAAACGCAAGCTCACCACCCATTGACCAACCCAGTAACGCACAAACGCCATCAGGCGAAAGGCGCTCGATGTGTGCTGCATAGCGCGCAGCCAAATCTGTTAGTGATGGCATGTCCCAGCGTTGTTCGGTCAGCCCGTGGCTGATAAACGTGTGAACCGGGCGATCTCCGCAGACCTTATTCATGAGCGGGCGATATTCCTGCGCGCTGGCATTCAGGGCCGGGAAGCAGAACAACGGTGTGCCTTGCCCAAGCGACGGAATAGAGATCAGTTCCGGGGCTGCATCCTTCCCGCCTGTCATTGCCATCGCCAGCTCAGCTAGTTGGCCGTACTTCATGAGTTTGGTGAGTGAGAGATTTTTTAGTCCACCCTGTAACCCGCGCTGAACAACTTTTAATGCCAGTAACGAATGCCCGCCCAGCGCAAAGAAATTATCGTTCCGGCCCACCCGTGCAACACCCAGAACCTCAGCCCAGATAACTGCCAATGCCGTTTCCACATCACCCACCGGTGGCTCATAGATTCCAGTATCGATGTTGTCCGGTGTCGGTAATGCCTTGCGATCCACTTTGCCATTGGTGTTAAGCGGCAGGTTTTCCAGCACCACAATCTGGCTCGGTACCATGTAATCCGGTAGTAGTTGTCCCAGTTGTTCACGCAATGCAGAGCCTTCAAGGAAATATCCGCTATGGGCGGATACATAACCCACCAACCGCGCGCCCACAGGGCCATCCACGGCAACGACCACGACTTCCCGAACACCTTCCTGTGCCTGTAAGCGCGCTTCCACTTCACCTAACTCAATCCGCAATCCCCGGATTTTCACCTGGTGATCCAACCGGCCGAGGTATTCCAGTTGCCCTTCGTTGTTCCAACGGACTAAATCGCCGGTGCGATACAGGCGATCACCTTGGCCGAAAGGATCTGCCACAAAACGGTCAGCGGTCAGGTCCGGTCGGTTCAGGTAACCGCGACCAAGCAGGGCACCGCCAATATAAAGTTCACCGGGGACACCTTGCGGAACACGGTTGAGGGAGTCATCCAGTACGTAGGCGTTGGTTTCGGAAACAGGGCGACCAATAGGAACCAGCGTGCGGCCATCGTCATGGCAGGTCCATTGGGTGACATGGATCGTGGTTTCGGTGGGACCATAGAGATTTTGCAAACTCAAACCCTGCAAGCGCCGCAAGGCTTCACTTTGCAGTGCCGCAGGCATGGCTTCACCGCCCACCATCATATGGCGTAACCGGGTTTCTGCTTCAATACCTTCGTGGGCGAGCAGCGCCTGAAGCATGGCAGGGACGAAGTTCAGGGTCGTTATCTGATGCTCACGAATCAGGGCAATGATCGTATCCGGATCGCGGTGATCGCCCGGTCCGGCCACTACCAGCCGGATACCTTCGCTCAAGGGCCAGAAAATCTCCCAGGCAGATACATCAAAGCCGAACGGGGCTTTGTGCAATACCGTGTCG
>MVDH01000001.1:1240715-2165746 GCA_003056245.1 Cellvibrio sp. 79
GGCAATGGGCGTATCAGGATAAATTTAAAAATGCGGGGATTACTGCATTGCTGGGTTCCGGTTTTGACCCTGGCGTAACGAATGTGTATACCGCCTATTTGAAAAAACATTATTTAGATGAAATCCATTATCTGGATATTATTGATTGCAATGCCGGTGATCACGGTTTGCCATTTGCTACCAACTTTAATCCCGAAATTAATATTCGCGAAGTGACCGCGAATGGTCGCTATTGGGAAAATGGCGATTGGGTAGAAACGCCGCCATTGTCTGTTAACCAGCTGTTTGATTTCCCTGCGGAGATTGGCCCGAAGAAAATTTACATGATGTACCACGAAGAGTTGGAGTCCATCGTAAAACATTTTCCGGAAATAAAACGTGCGCGTTTCTGGATGACCTTTTCGGATAATTACCTGAAGCATCTGGAAGTGCTGGGCAACGTGGGTATGACTGGTATCGAGCCAATTATGTTTGAAGGCCGTGAAATCGTACCGCTGCAATTTTTAAAAGCGCTGTTGCCCGATCCAGCCAGCCTTGGCCCGTTAACCAAAGGCAAAACCTGTATTGGTTGCCTGATACAAGGTATAAAAGATGGTCAGCCAAAAACCATGTTTATCTATAACGTCTGTGATCATCAGGAATGTTATCGCGAAGTAAAATCCCAGGCGATTTCTTACACTACCGGGGTGCCGGCGATGATCGGGGCGAAAATGATTCTGGAAGGAAAATGGAAAAAACCGGGGGTATGGAATATGGAGCAACATGATCCTGATCCATTCATGGATGATCTCAATAAATATGGTTTGCCATGGCAGGTTGTGGATATTGATCCGAGTGTAATCCAGGATTAATTTCACCGTGTAGGTTAATGGTGAACTTGCGAACCGCAACATTTAATCCCCAGAGTGTTGGGGCTCGTTCCTCGCCCCAACTTACAAAAATTACTCCAATGAAAAAACGCGAATACTTCAATCAGTTTGATCCCACTCGTGTTCCGTCCCCTTGTTTTGTTATCGACAAAGCGGCAGTGGAAGACAACTTAAAAATCCTCAATCACGTCCACCGCGAAAGTGGTGCGAAAATATTGGGTGCGTTAAAAGCATTTTCCTGCTGGAATCTTGCGCCTTTATTTCGCCAATATCTATCCGGAACCTGTGCCAGCGGATTGCATGAGGCACGATTGGGACGGGAAGAGTTTGGTGGCGAGGTACATTGTTATTCGGCTGCTTATAAAGAGTCTGATTTAATTGAAATTTTAAAAATTGCTGATCATGTCATTTTCAATTCCTTTTCCCAATGGTCGCGCTTTAAATTATTGGCACTAGGTGCTCAACAACATCGTCCTGAGCTGCAATTTGGAATTCGTATTAATCCTGAGCACTCCGAAGGTGAGGTTGCACTCTATGATCCTTGTGCACCTTGTTCGCGTATGGGTGTGCCTATTGCACAATTTGAGCAAGCCTTGCAAGAAAATCCAACTGTGCTGGATGGTATTAGTGGTTTGCATTTCCATACATTATGCCAACAGGACTTACCTCCACTGCAACGCACACTTATTGCGGTAAAAGAAAAGTTCGGAAAATATTTTGATCGTATCCAATGGATTAATTTTGGTGGTGGCCACCATATCAGCCGTGAGGATTACCAGGTCGATGAATTAATCGAAGTGATTAAATCTTTTCGTGCTGAGTATGGTTTGAAGGTTTACCTGGAGCCAGGTGAGGCAGTTGCACTTCGTAGCGGTGTACTGATTGCGGAAGTACTGGATATTACCTGGAACACTATGGCGCAGGCTATTCTGGATACATCCGCTACCTGCCATATGCCGGATGTCCTGGAAATGCCTTATCGCGCCGATATCCTGGGCGCAGGGTTACCGGGCGAATTACCCCATACCTATCGGTTGGGCGGCATGACGTGCCTGGCCGGTGATATCATCGGTGATTATTCATTTGCACAACCATTGCAAATTGGCCAGCGCGTGCTGTTTGACGATATGGCTCATTACACCATGGTAAAAACTACTACGTTTAACGGAATTAATTTGCCCGCAATTGCTGTATGGGATTCGCGTACAGATGAACTGGAAATTATTCACGAGTTTGGTTACAGCGATTTCAAACAACGTCTTTCTTGATGGGCTATTTCAATGAGGCATTCAGATTTGCAAAAACCGCGCGCATACATAGGTTTGGTCAATCCCAAAAGTCCCACCAATGTGGGTATGGTTATGCGCGCAGCAGGATGCTATGAAGCTGATGCAGTTTTTTATTCCGGTGTGCGTTTTGATCGCGCGCGAAAATTCGCGACCGACACTAAAAATGCACAAAGCAAAATTCCGTTAACACACGTAGAAAACTTACCGGATGCACCTGTGGCTGGTGCTAAATTGGTCGCCATCGAGTTGATTGAAGGTGCGGTGCCCTTAATGGATTTTACGCACCCGGAAAATGCATATTATATTTTCGGGCCAGAAGATGGTTCATTGAGAAGTGAAATTCTTGATCATTGCGATCACGTTGTTTATATACCGACGATCGGCTGTATGAATTTGGCGGCGACCGTGCATGTGGTTCTTTATGATCGTATGAGCAAATCGGGCAGGGCAGTGATTGAGCAGCGACCGGTTGCCGAGAACAGGGACGTAAATAATAAAATCAGGATTTAGCCGTAACGATTTCTTCCTGAATCAGGTATCGGTCATCAGTTTTTTCTTGTTGTTGAGTAGAAGATTGATTTTCCTTCGCTGCATTTTCCGTTGGGTTTTCACCCGGACATTCGCCTTTGCTTTCTAACAAGTAAAGAGTATTACCTGCCAGTGCAACAGAGCCGGAGACGATTGCACTGGTCGTGGTGGTAAAAACAGCGCTGGCAATTTCGGACGAAATATCCCAGGCACAATAATCATTCGTGCAGCTCCAATCGGCATCGCTTTCCATAGGTATAAGGTCTAATGTAACTTTCTGTACGGCCACCTTACATTTTTCATCGTGGCTCGCCACTTTTTTGGGAACGACTACGCAGGCGTTCAAGCTGATAATCAGCAAACCCAGGGTTATGTGCGCAGATAAATTCATGATGCCGGGTTCTCTTCATTATTGGTGTTCGCATTACGAAGCGAACTGCTTGTACCAATATTGGCCCAACATAATTAAACACATTGTAACAATCAGTATCCTGAGGGTTTTGGGATTGACTTTGAACAGATAGTGAGACCCTAACCAGGCTCCCAGCATTTGGCCAACCATCATCGCCGCGCCGGCAATCCAGATTACTTTTCCTGCGACAATAAAAACCGCTAGCGATGCAATATTGGTCGCAAAATTCAGCGGCTTGGCAGTTGCAGTCGCTTTGATTAATTCGAGGGCGCGCAGGCTTACTCCTGACACTGCTAAAAATGATCCGGTTCCCGGGCCAAACATGCCGTCATAAGCGCCTATAGCAGGAATAACAATATTTTTGTAAGTGCTTGCTGAAATGCGTGGTTTATCCGTTTCCAATTTCAAATAAGGTGCAGTAATAAAATAAGCGGCGATGATGATCAGCACCATTGGAATAATAAAACCCAGTATTTTGGTATTAATAAATTGCACCAGAATGCTGCCAATAACCGATCCGATAAATGCCATCAACATCAGTACTTTTATGTCCGGCCATAGAATTTTTTTGCGTTTGAATAATAAAAAACTGGCAGTGCCGGAACCAACCGAGCTTTGCAATTTATTGGTGCCTAGCGCCGCTAACGGTGGCACCCCGGCTACCACCAGGGCGGGAACCGTAATGAGCCCGCCGCCGCCGGCAAGTGTATCCAGAAAGCCGGCGATAGCGGCGGCGAAGAATAAAAAGAGTAAGGTTTCCAGCGCAAACTCCATACATCATTCCTGGCTTTTGTTTTCAGGGCTGTGATTATTTTCATTCTTGCTTTTTTCTTGCTGTATTTTTTCTTGCAAATGTTTCCAGATGGTTTCGGTGTCGATTGCGTTATCGGTCAGTTCAATGTTTTTGGCTAGGGTACGGGTAATTTTTAAATGCCGTACAAAACGGCGACAATTGGCGCACATCAACAGGTGTAGACGAATTTGCCAGTTCAGTGGAGTGCTGGTGTCTTTATCCAGATATTGACTGGCAAGGCTAGCAACTTGTTTGCAACTTAACATGAGCCAGTCTCCTGATAACGATCAATAACTTGCATCAACGTCAGGCGCGCACGATGCACCAGAACGCGCACGTTAGATGCACTGACGTTGAGAATACTGCAAATATCTTCAAAGGATTGCTGCTCTATATCGCGCAAAATAAACGCCGCTTTCTGTGCGGGAGGAAGCTGGTTTAATGTTTTATTGATACAAATCTGCAACTGCTTTTCTTCCAGTAAGGCTTCGGGGGACTCAATGCTCCATGACGTAACGGGGTGCTGCCAATGTCCGTTTCCCTTGAAATTGGTGTTGTCCAGATAACTGCCGGGTATTTCGCCATCTAATTGATCTAACGAAACCATGCGCGACTCTTTACGCAAGCGAGCTTTGGCCTGATTACTGACAATAGTGAGCAGCCATGTTTTCAATGAGGCTCGTTTTTCAAAGCCGGCAATATTTTTATAAACGGACACCCACGATTCCTGCACTATTTCATCGGCAAATACATCGCCCACGATGGCGCGTGCAATACTCAACATGAGTGCCTGATATTGGCTAATCAGGTAACGAAACGCTTTATCGTCACCGGCAATAAGCAAAGTGATTAATACATTTTCATCCATGGGATTAAAGGCGCCGAATGTGAACAAGAAGAATAATTAACGGCAAGCTTAGCATTCCTGTTTCATGGCCGGTAAGTTGATAGTTGTTTTTTTGTTTTGCCATATTCGTGCAAGCCAATAATCAAGGCTGTGGTATTTGCCTGCACCCAATCCAATCAATGCCAATAGCATAATTAAATAGGTTGCAGCGAATTCTATGCCGTTATTCAAAATGACAAACTTTCCGCTGGATGTTAGCCATTCGTAATCGCCGTGCTCTTGCAAAATATGGCGGGCTTGTGCGAGTTTTTCCGGCGCAGACATGACTTGTGCATTGGCAAATGGTGCGTTGACATCTGCAATAGCTTGCCACCCGTTCCCCCAATGAACACAGGTGATGGCGACCAACATGGTGATGATTAAGGGAATGGAAATAAAGCGTGTCATTAACCCCAGGGTTAATAGTATTGCACCGGCTAATTCAGCTGCTGTTGCAAGCGCTGCCATCAGCCACGGAAAGGGCAAGCCAAGCCCCCATTCTGTATCGCCGAACCAGCTTACCGTATCCTCAAATGAATTAAATTTGCTCATACCTGCCATCCAGAAAATAGGGGCGAGGTAAAGCCGTAAAAAAAGACTGGCGAGATTCTGGCTACTGCTGATGAGTAACTGGTATGAAGAGTCAAATTGATTGGTGAGCATAAGCACCTACAGGGCTACTAAAACGATTGTGACCTGTAGATGCAATGGAAATGAATTTGTTACAGCGGAAGTTAATTATTGTTTCAGGTCTTCAGCTTCTTTTTTCAAGGCTTCATCCAAATCGAGCTGGTCTTGATCAATGACCGGAACAGTATTCTGGATTTTTTCCTCTACCTTTTGTTTGGCATCCTCTTTTTTCTGTTGAACGCTTGAATCAATTTTTTGCTTCACTGCATCGCTGGTGGCTTCAAGCGGGTTTTCGATAATTTTTTGTGCATTCTCCAGGGCTTTTTGTTTTTCATTGAGTGTTTCTTTAACTGCCTGGGCTTTGTCGTAAGCAGTTTGTAGTTCTTTCGGCAACACCGGGGTAATTTTTTCTTTAGCGCCTTCAATTTGCTCCGAGAAAATTTGCGGGGTTCCATCTTTAATCAGCATCACCGCCATTTGGTTGGTGTCTGCGTTCCAGATCATGCCCGCTTTGTCAGTCACCGCTTGTACCTGGGCCGGGGCATAACGCGACGCGACATAAAAGAGCGCACCTTCTTGCTGGATGGTTTGCGCGGTACGCAACAGCTTCATTGTAGGTTCGTATTTATCACCCAACAGTTTGGTCATACGGTCTTTGATCATCGGTGTTTCAAACAGCTTGACCTCATTGGGATCAAACCCGACCAGCGGCTTCAAAAATGACCACATTAATTTGCTTTGAAGCTGGTTGCCGATTATGAGTGACGACACACACGCAGAAAGGAATAAACAGATAATGGCAATAGTGGCAATTTTGGTAATTCGCATAAAAATCTTCCGCAGGCTTTGGAACGGGTTATAGCTAAATAAAAGGCGCAAATTGTGCGCGAACCGGTTGCCGGCGTCCAGTTATGCATGGAATTGCAGCCAAATTGAATTTGGCTGGTTATAATTCCGATAGCGGCAACCAATACTGCCGTTTTTTGCTATCCCACCTATAAAATGATCATTGAATAGTAGGGAAAACACCTGCTATCACAAGGAATGCATTGTGAAAATATTAGTTGCTATCAAGCGTGCTGTGGACCCGAATGTTCGCGTTCGCCCTCTCCCGGACGGCAGTGGAATGGATATTGCCACTGCCAAAATGTCAATCAATCCCTTTTGTGAAATCGCTGTCGAAGAAGCCATACGCCTGAAAGAGCAGTGCACTGCCTCCGAGGTTGTAGTGG
The DNA here is from genome assembly GCA_003056245.1 of Cellvibrio sp. 79. Lineage (GTDB taxonomy): Bacteria > Pseudomonadota > Gammaproteobacteria > Pseudomonadales > Cellvibrionaceae > Cellvibrio. Next base: position 1,247,355 of record MVDH01000001.1, read on the forward strand.
TCAGCGTTGGTCCGGTTGTTGTTCAGGAGCAATTGCGTGCAGCATTGGCTTTGGGCGCCGACAGGGCAATCCATATCAACACAAATGAAGCGCTTGAGCCCTTATCAATAGCCCGCCTGTTAAAGGAAGTGGTGATGCAGGAAGGGCCGGGGTTGATCCTTTTAGGTAAGCAATCCATTGACGGCGATCATAATCAAACCGGGCAAATGCTGGCTGCGCTGTGCAACTATCCCCAAGGAACGTTTGCTTCCAAAATCCAGTTGGTAAACGACGAAGTTCATGTGACGCGCGAGCTGGATAGCGGATTGCAAACCTTGGCCTTGCGTCTCCCCGCCGTAATTACTACCGATTTGCGTCTCAACCAACCGCGTTTCCCTACCATGCCGAACATCATCAAGGCGCGTCAAAAACCACTGGTTTCCATTGCTCCTGCCGATCTGGGTGTGACCGTCAACCTGCGCGTTTTCACTGAATCCCTTGTTGTTCCAACATCACGCCCGGCGGGAGTAAAAGTAAATTCTGTAACTGAACTGCTGGAAAAACTGCGCACGGAGGCGCGAGTTCTATGAATAATGCAAAAGTATTAGTCATTCTGGAACCGGCTGACGATGGACTTGGTGTTGCCAATGCGCGAGTGCTGGGCGCGGTGAATTGCCTGCGCCAACACCTGGCGCTGGATTGTGACCTGGTGATTTGCGGGGGAAATGCATTGCAGGTGGACGCTGCGCTTGCGGTAGCTGATGTAGGACAGGTGATTTGTGCGGACCAATTGCCGGACTCCCAGGCCGAAACCCTCGCTCCCTGGTTGGCAACTCTCGCGATTCCCTATGATTACCTGTTTATTGCCTCCAATTCCTTTGGCAAAAACCTCTTGCCGCGCCTTGCCGCTTTGCTCGATAACCAGCCCGTCACCGATGTGATTGCGATCAAATCTGCCAATCGCTTCCAACGGCCAATCTACGCTGGCAGTGCGATTGCCAATGTACACACCGAGCAGCCCCAAATATTGCTGGGTATCCGCACCAGTGCGTTTGATGCTGTCGTGCCCGGTTCATCGTCAGCCCGGCGGTTGGTTGTTCCGGGTCCGGTTGCGCAAAGTCTGAGCCGTCTCATCAGGGAGGAAACGGTTGTCCTCGAACGCCCCGAGCTGACTGCTGCCAGAGTTGTAGTGTCTGGCGGACGAGGGCTGCAAAATCGTGAGAATTTCGCCTTGCTTTATTCGCTTGCTGACAAGCTTGGTGCTGCAGTGGGTGCATCGCGCGCGGCAGTAGATGCGGGTTTTGTCGCTAACGATTTGCAGGTGGGCCAAACCGGAAAAGTAATTGCACCGGATTTGTATATTGCGGTAGGTATTTCCGGCGCAGTCCAGCATCTTGCCGGGATGAGCGAGGCGCGGGTGATTGTGGCGATCAATAAAGACCCGGATGCGCCCATATTTGAAGTGGCCGACTATGGTTTGGTGGCCGATTTATTTGAAGCCTTGCCCGAATTGATAAAACAGTTGTGACAATCGTGCAGCAAGGGTCTCCCTCCAAAGCCACCGTTCCGGTGGCTTTTTGTCAATCAGATTATTCCCGCCCAATTTATTCTCAATCGATGAAATACCGTTATTAGCGCTAAACTTGAATACGGCTTTTCGTTAGAATGGCGCCCCTGTTTTCCTTTCTGGGATAAGGACCTGTTAAGGTTTCCAGATACAGAGCTACAGACCTATTTAATCCTTCAGGCGAAATCAACGATGACGATGGAACAATTTGAATCCCTTGCTATGTATATTTGTGGCGGCGGGTTAATTATCTTTATGTTTTTTATTGTGTGGGATCTGGCGAAAAAATCCAAAGCAGGCAGGTTTGGGACTTTTGTGCTTTTCGGCGTGTTGGGTTTTGCGATTATGGTGTTTGTCATCAAGGAAGTTTTTGTACACCTGCTGGGGTAATTGCCCCAACGTATTTCACTAAAAATAACCGGACAACCTATGTTTCATTTTTTTGTTCCTGCGAGCAAAGTGCAGAAAGATCGCGCCATCATGCGCGAGACCGATGCGCGAGTCGCCAAATACAGCCGGCGTGGTTTGATCCTCAATTTTTTGGTGTTCGTACTTTGTCTCACCTTTGGGGATTTTGAAAAAAAGGAACACAACACGGCCATCGTTTTAGTGACGGGTTTGTTGTTGGTGACATTGGTCCGCAGTTATTACCTGTTCCGCTTTGATGCGCTTTATGCGCGCGCGCCTGCGCGTTGGCGCAACCAGTATTTTTTCGCCTCTTGCCTTGGCGCGGCCTGGTGGAGTGTCATTCTGGTAACCCTGACCTGGATGCAGGGCATGCGCGATGAAACACTGATTATGTGGCTTTATTCCGTAGTGTTTTATTCGAGTGTATCCAATGTCTTTGCCCCGTATCGCCATTTTTTAACGCTGTATCTGGCGATAGGGCAAATACCCGCAGCAATTACAGCGATCTTTTTAGGTGATGCGGAGGGTGTTTTATACGGCTGCATCATGCTGGTGTTTTATACGATGTTGTCCCATCAGGGCAAAGTGACATCGCTCGCTTATTGGGAGCGATTGGAAGCACACTACTCGTTGCGCGAGCGTGCACAAGGTTTGGAAAATGAGAAGCGCACGTCGCAAGCACAAATCGAATTAAAAAATGAATTTCTGGTTAATCTCGGCCAGGAGATTCGCTCCTCGATTAGCGATGTTATGAGCACCTTGTCATTAATTGATGACAGTCAACTCTCCGAACATCATCGCGAATTATTAACAACTGCAAATAAAGCCGCCGGCCGCCAAATTGACCTGGTAAACAACGTAGTAGATTTTTCCAAAATCACTACCAAAACCCTGGTGCTGGAAGAAGTGGAATTCGATCTGCGCCGTACATTGGAAAAATTTGTGCAGGATTTTACGCTGGACGCACACCAGCAGGGCATTGAACTCTATTACATGTTTGATCCCAATATGCCATTGCGGGCGAAAGGCGATGTGGCGCGATTGAATCAAATATTAGCCACCTTATTGAATCACACGCTTAAAGCCAGCCGTATTGAACATGTCTTTATCGAGGCGCGCTTTCATCAGGAACAGGATGATTTTGGCGAGTTACAAGTCATCATTAGTGATAGTGAGAAAAACGTTGCGGGTGAAAATGATCCTGAAGCGCGCGAAAGTGATCATAAAGGTATTGGCTTGGCGATTTGTAAAGGTCTTGCTGCCTGTATGGGTGGTAGCATCCATTTACGTGAAAACAAAAATCGCGGCAACCGTATTTTTATTAATGTCGCTTTGCAAGTGGTTTCCCACGATGAACGACGCTTTGGTTCCGAGCAAAAATTACGTGGCAAACGCGCCCTGTTAGTGGATTTGCCGGATAGTAATGCCAACGCGTTAGCTGATGAAATCAATGCCTGGGGTATGAGCACGCAAATTGTTGCGGGGCAAGAGCAAGCTGTAAGTCGTTTAATTGAACAGGTGAGTGCCGGCACACCTTTTGATTTGGTCCTGATTTTTACCAAACTCAACAACATGAATGGCTTGGCGTTGTCACGCGAGATAGTGTCCCATCCGGAAATTGCAACAGTAAAACAAATTATCGCAATGAGTATTTTGCAAAGTGATAGCCCGGAAATGAAATTGCATTTGCGTAGCTACCCGCAAGTTTGCGTGATTGAAAAGCCGATTATGCGCAAACGTTTGTTTGATGCTTCCGTACAAAAACTGTTGAATTCTGATATCGACGACGAACGTAAAATATTCGAAAAAGAAACTTCTACGGCGGTAACAGTTCCAAGAGTATTGTTGGTGGAGGATCATCGCGTTGATCAGATGGTAATAAGTGCCATGCTGAAAAAGCTGGGTTGTTACGTGCAAATTGCGCACAACGGATTGGAAGCCGTGGAAATTATTGAACAAGAGCGTTTTGATTTGGTGCTGATGGATTACGACATGAAGGAAGCTGATAGCTTGCTTGCTGCGCAAAAAATCCGTCAGCAAGAGCGGGCAACGCACAGCACCCGACACTTGCCGATAGTTGCGGTAACCGCCGCGCAAACCGAAAGCGACCAGGATCAATACCGGGCCGCAGGAATGGATGACTATATTGCCAAACCTATTCGTTATGATGATCTGGAAGCGCGCTTGCAACGCTGGTTGGAAAAAGAATGATATGTGTTAGGAAAAGAAGCGTTTAGCAGGGTAAACCTGCAGGCTAGCACGGAATGCCGCTGATAAACTCAGCGGCATTTTTATTTAAAAGAACAATAAGTCGGCGTGTTGTTATCCGGCGCGGCCTGCCGCATAGCTGCTAGACTTCATAACAGACACTACTACAACTATAAAGGTTCAGCTATGTACCTCTTCACTGATTATTTTAAAAATAATTCTGATGGGAAAAAAATAAACTATCTATTTTTGATATTGCTTTCACTACTGCTGGCACTGGCGGGGTGTGATAACAACAGCACTTCCAATACTTCACAAACCCGCGATCAGCAAACAGACGCTGCGTTCCCGAATGCCGCACAGCACAGTTTAAGCGGTGCACGTATTCTGGTGTTCAGTAAAACATCCGGCTTTCGCCATGAATCTATCACTGCCGGCATTGCTGCGTTACAACAGTTAGCCGGGCAAAAACAATTTACGGTAATAACCACAGAAGATGCTGCCCAATTTACCGATGCAAATTTACGTCAGTTCAATGCCATCATTTTTTTAAATACCACTGGCGATATTCTTGACGATGCACAACAACTGGCGATGGAACGTTTTATCCAGGCGGGTGGCGGCTTTGTCGGTATCCATTCAGCAACTGACACCGAATGGGAAGGCGATTGGTTTTGGTATCGCAATTTGGTGGGTGCAGTATTTAAAAACCATCCCAACCAACCGAGCAATGTTCAAACTGCCACGGTAACTATTGCAGATAAAAACCACCCATCGACAACAGAATTGCCAGAATCATTTTCGCTGGCTGATGAATGGTACAACTACCGCGATATTTACGAATTTATTCATGTGCTGGCCAAGGTGGATGAAAGCACTTATCAAGGCGGCGAACATAATCACGATCATCCCATTTCCTGGTATCACGAATACGATGGCGGCCGCGCGTTTTATACTGGTTTGGGCCATACCGATGAAACCTTTTCCAACCCGCAATTTTTGCAGCATTTGCTTGGCGGTATAACTTACGTAGTCGGTTTAAATCATCGCTCTGGGTTTCAGCCGCGTCTTGATTACAGTAATGTGCGTCCGGAAGATAATCGCTTTATTAAAAAAACGCTGGCAGAAAAACTGGATGAACCCGTCAAGCTGGCATTTTTTCCTAATGGCGATGCGTTAATTGCACTGCGGCCCGGCCGTTTGCAACGGGTAGATTACAAAACCGGCCAGCTCAGTGATGCTGGTTCATTAACCATAGGTTACGACAAGTTTTTGGAACTCGGTTTGGTCGGTGTGGCGGTAGATCCCAACTTCGCCAGCAATCAATGGATTTATGCTGCGTTTACCGTTGCCAAAGAAACAGAAGGGAAAAAGCAATTAAGCCAGCGTCTGGCCCGTTTTAAATGGGTTAACCAACAAATTGATGTAAGCACTGAACAACTATTATTGGAGTACCCGATTGATACGAATTGTTGTCATACCGGTGGTGATATTCAATTTGGTAACAATGGAGAATTATTTCTTTCTACTGGCGATAACACTAATCCACATGATCAGGACGGTTATGCCCCTGTCGATTTTCGTACTGATATGAAAAAGAACGATGGGTTACGCGGCGCGGGCAATACTATGGATTATCGCGGCAAGGTACTACGTATTAAACCGGGAGCGGATAGCGGTTATGAAATCCCAGCGGGTAATTTATTTACCGATCCGGCGGAAGGGCGCCCGGAAATTTATGTTATGGGGGCACGCAATCCGTACAGCCTGACATTCGATAAAAAAGCGGGCAGTTTGTTCTATGGCGATGTCGGTCCGGATGCTAGTAAAGATTCTGATCAAAAAGGTCCGCAAGGTTATGATGAAATCAATCGGGTAACGGCTGCAGGTAATTTTGGTTGGCCGTTAGTAATTGGTAAAAATCGCCCTTACAATTATTTTGATTACATCAAAAAAAAACCAGGTGATTGGGTGGATCTTGCCGCCCCCGTTAATAATTCGCCTCACAATACCGGTGCGAAAAAATTGCCGCCAGCGCAACCGGCATTTATTGCATACCCGTATGGCATTTCTGATGAATTTCCGGAAATGGGAACCGGCGGACGCACCGCCATTGTTGCCGATGTTTATCATGCAGAAGATTATCCTGCTTCGGTAAATCGTTATCCTGCTTATTACAACAATAAATTATTTATCGTTGATTTCATGCGTACCTGGGTTAAAGCCGTGAGCTTTGACGGACAAGGGCGAATTCAAAAAATTGAACCTTTTGCGCCGCAAATTAATTATGCGCTACCAATCGATGCACGTTTTGCTCCCGATGGAACCTTGTATGTGCTTGAGTATGGAATGTCCTGGTTTACTGGCAATCCGGACGCGCGCCTGGCAAGAATTGAATATGTCGGTGCGGGTAATCGCCCTCCTGTTGCGAATATCCAGGTTGATAAAGAGCAAGCGGGAATCCCCGCACAAATTCATGCTTCCGCCAAAAAATCCCTCGATCTCGACGGCGATAAAATCCAATATGATTGGAAGTTGCAATGTGCGGGTAGTAATTGCCCTGAAATAAAGTTAGGCAATGCGCAGGAAATTATTACGACTATTCCCCAATCAGGTAACTATCAATTGGTTCTGACGGTAACTGATAATCAGGGCGCAACAACATCGATCACGCAACCGCTGGTGATTGGTAATGAACCGGCAACGATTCAACTGAAAACTGATGCGAATAAAAGTTTTTATTGGCCCGACACGCGCAAGTATGCGTATGAATTCTTAATTCAGGATAAAGAAGACGGTGTTGTTACTGCGATAGAAAATAATAATCCCTTTATCCAGTTTTCTTATCGGGCGCCTGTCTCTGAGAAAACACCGGGACATCAAAGTGTCGGCTTGATAGACCAGGGTAAAGCATTGGTGGATGCTAATAGTTGCCTGGGTTGTCATAAAATTGAAGAGAAAATGGTTGGTCCGGCATTTCGTGATGTGGCAAAAAAATACCAGAGAGATAAGAACGCACTTAAATATCTGGTTAATAAAATTGGCAATGGCGGCAGCGGTGTTTGGGGTGAAATGAATATGCCTGCATTCTCGGGCTTAAGCGAGGCGGACCGCACCGCGCTGGCTACTTATGTATTGTCATTGGCAGAGGTTAAGTTACCTGAATCATTGCCCGTTGCCGGTACTGCGGAATTAAAGGCCCACTCAAAAAATGCTGCTGTAGCAAATGAGCCTTATAAAATAACTGGTGAAGCTTATTCATTTTCCGTGAGCTATACGGACAAAGGTGCCAATTCAATTGCACCGATCAACGTACAGAAAGAATTTACATTAATTTCCGCCCGATTGGATTTTGCCAGCGTAGTTACATCTGCTGCGTTGGGTAAGGGAGTCAGCCAGGATAAATATAAAGAAAAGGATGTGTTGAAATTTACATCCAGCGAAAATTGGGCAGGATTTAATTCAGGCAATTTTGACTTAACTGGAATTAGCACATTAAAACTCGGAGCCTATTTTTTACAGGAAGCTGCCCCGTGGAAAATAGAAATTTATCGTGCAAATACTGCCGGCGAGTTATTAGGTAGCATCACGGTGAAATCAGACACATTGTGGGAATACACACGAATTAATATTCCGTTAACCAAACCGGTAAATGATTTCGCGGATATTTATATTCGCGTAAAAGTGGAAGGGAAAACCGCAGCAGAGTTGCGCCTGGTAGATATCGAGTTTGAAAAGTGACTATTTGATACCAGTATCTGTTGTGAAACGAAATAGCGAACCCGCTTCGCTATTTCGTTGTCGCGATCACCACTTATAACCCGCCGCGTGTTAATTTTTCCGGATTCAATAGTTGCTCCAACTCATCGCGCGCATAATCGGTTTCCTCTTGCGCAACATCAACAATCGCACGACCTTCCTGATAAGCTTTTTTTGCAATTGCTGCTGCTTTTTCGTAGCCGATTAACGGATTTAATGCAGTGACCAGGATGGGATTTTGTGCGAGCGCTTTGTTGAGGTTGGTGTGATTAACCTGGAAGGTTGCAATTGTTTTATCGGCTAGCTCATTACAGGAGTTACTAAGGAGCTCAATGGATTGCAATAAGTTATAGGCAATCAACGGCAGCATTACATTTAATTGGAAATTGCCGGATTGCCCCGCAATACCAATGCTTACATCATTACCCATCACTTGCGCGGCAGCCATGCACACGGCTTCGGGAATTACCGGATTTACCTTGCCGGGCATAATTGATGAGCCGGGCTGTAATGCTTTCAATTGAACTTCACCCAAACCTGCGAGTGGGCCGGAGTTCATCCAGCGCAAATCATTGGCAATTTTCATCAAACTTACGGCCAGGGTTTTTAATTGGCCGGAGATAGCCACCGCCGTATCCTGGGCGCTCATGTGTGCAAAAAAATTATCAGCAGGAACAAAAGTAAGGCCGGTGGCTTCACTTAATTGTTGTGCGAATTTTTCTGCAAAATGCGGGTGTGCATTAACGCCGGTGCCCACCGCAGTTCCGCCTTGCGCCAGGTTTAATAATTGCGGCAGGGCGATTTGCAAACGCACGTAATTACTTTCGATCTGACTGGCCCAGCCGCTGATTTCCTGTCCGAAGGTCAGGGGCATAGCATCCATCAAATGGGTACGTCCGGTTTTTACGACATCAGTGAGTGCTTCGGTTTTGCCCAGCAAGCTTGTATGTAACGCTTCCAGCGCGGGGTAGAGCTGTTGCTTCAGCGCCAATGCTGCGCTGATATGGATGGCACTCGGAATTGTATCGTTGCTGCTTTGGCTCATATTGACATGATCATTGGCGTGGACCTTTTGGCCCGCCAGATCACTGGCGATATGAGCGATTACCTCATTCACATTCATATTTGTGCTGGTGCCGGAGCCGGTTTGGAACACGTCTACCGGAAATTGGTCCACATGATGTCCAGCCAATACGCTGTCGCAGGCGGTGCAAATGGCCCAGGAGATATCTTCATCCAATAGACCAAGCTCACGATTAGTCAGTGCTGCGGCCTTTTTGATATGTACCACAGCATGGATAAAACGCAGGGGCAAGGTGAGGGTACTGATAGCAAAATTGTCCAGCGCCCGCTGGGTTTGAGCACCGTAAAGTGCGGCTTTAGGTACCGCTACCTCACCCATGCTGTCATGTTCAATACGAAATTCAGTCATACATTCTCCTTTGGACTACTGACACAGGCTGTCATTAAGGGTAATTAGGCTGGGATGGTTTCATAGTCTAGTTGTCAAAGCAGAGGGACATCTGGCAATTCGGCACTCGCGGCCGGATTTTCGTTACAATCCCGGTTTGTTTGTCTCCCTTACTTTCGTTATCGAGAAATTATGTCAAAACAATTTGTCGTAAATAGCCAATTTGCGCCCGCAGGCGATCAACCCACCGCTATTGAAGGCTTGGTGCAAGGTATTGAAGCTGGCCTCAAACATCAAACCCTGCTAGGGGTCACCGGTTCCGGTAAAACATTTACTGTTGCCAACGTGATTGCAAAAATCCAGCGCCCGACATTGATTATGGCGCACAACAAAACCCTGGCGGCACAACTCTACGGTGAATTTAAAGAATTCTTTCCCAATAATTCAGTGGAATATTTCGTTTCCTATTACGACTACTATCAGCCGGAAGCGTATGTTCCATCGTCAGATACATTTATCGAGAAAGATTCCTCGGTAAACGAACATATCGAGCAAATGCGTTTATCCGCTACCAAATCATTAATGGAACGCAGTGATGCCATTGTAGTTGCAACAGTTTCCGCAATTTACGGTTTGGGTGATCCCGAATCCTATATGAAAATGTTGTTACATATTGTGCGTGGCGACAAAATTGACCAGCGCCAAATTTTGCGCCGTCTTGCTGAATTGCAATATACCCGGAACGATATGGATTTTGCGCGCGCGACTTATCGCGTGCGCGGTGAGGTCATTGATATTTATCCCGCTGATTCCGATATGGAAGCAGTGCGTGTGGAATTATTTGATGATGAAGTCGAACAAATTTCGGTGTTCGATCCACTTACCGGTGAAGTTCTGCATAAGGTTGCCCGTTATACCATTTATCCAAAAACTCACTATGTGACGCCGCGTGAAACTGTACTGGAAGCAATTGAAAATATTAAGGAGGAATTGCGCACCCGTTTGGAATACTTGCGCGAAAACAATAAATTGGTTGAAGCGCAACGCCTGGAGCAGCGCACGCGTTACGATTTGGAAATGATGCAGGAGTTGGGTTACTGCAACGGTATCGAAAACTATTCGCGTTATTTATCCGGACGAGCTCCTGGTGAGCCACCGCCGACATTATTTGATTATTTGCCACAAGATGCGTTGTTGGTCATTGATGAAAGCCATGTGACTATTCCGCAAATCGGTGCGATGTACAAAGGTGATAGATCGCGCAAGGAAACATTAGTTGAATATGGTTTCCGTTTACCTTCCGCGCTGGATAACCGTCCCATGCGGTTCGATGAATGGGAGCGCATTGCGCCGCAAATGATTATGGTCTCTGCTACGCCAGGTAAATACGAAGCTGAAAATCAGGGGCAGGTGGTGGAGCAGGTTGTACGCCCAACCGGTTTGATTGATCCCGTTATTGAGATTCGTCCTGCAACCACGCAAGTGGATGATGTGTTATCTGAAATTCGTTTGCGCGTCGAGCAAAATGAGCGCGTGTTAATCACCACACTCACCAAGCGAATGGCGGAGGATCTCACGGAATATCTTAGTGAACACGGCGTGCGTGTGCGTTATTTGCATTCGGATATTGACACTGTTGAACGTGTGGAAATTATCCGTGACTTACGCTTGGGCCAATTCGATGTTCTCGTAGGTATCAACTTGCTTCGTGAAGGTTTGGATATGCCAGAGGTTTCACTGGTAGCCATTCTGGATGCAGATAAAGAAGGTTTCCTGCGTTCTGACCGTTCACTGATCCAAACCATTGGCCGCGCTGCGCGTAACGTAAATGGCAAGGCAATTCTTTATGCCGATAGAATTACCGGCTCCATGCAACGCGCCATTGACGAAACTGATCGTCGTCGCCAGAAGCAAATTGATCACAACCTGAAACATGGTATTACACCGCAAGGTATCAATAAAAATATCACCGATATACTTGAGGGCTCCGTCGTTCCCGGTGCGGGCGGTCGCGGTGCGCGTAACAAAGCCATGGCTATCGCTGAGCGACAAGCGAAATATAAAGTGGAAGTTAATCCAAAAGATATTTGGAAAACTATTGAGCTCTACGAAAAACAAATGTTCCAGGCTGCAAAAGATCTTGAGTTTGAAGTTGCTGCAAAATTGCGCGATGAGATAGAGAAACTGAAGAAACAGGCGATGTAACGAATCAACCGAAATCAGGTTTCTCGTCAATATTTAGTTTCTCGTGAATAGTTAAATGGTGTGTGGTAGGTTCGATAATTGAACAATGGATGCCATTTGATAAACAGGTTTCGATAAAAGGGTTCAATAAATTGAACCCCTACGAAACCAATATATGTAGGGGCGCAATTTATTGCGCCCTTTTTTGTCTATTTTTGATGTGATGGTTTGCACTAGCTTCTACATCGATCAACGGATCAATGTGAAAAATTAATGCGCTTTCGCCACACCCTGTAACACAGTGGCACTTGCTTTTTGGCTGCGACAGCTAGCGATGTTCCCCAATGAAACCACACCAACAAGGCGCTTGTCACGATTCAGTACCGGTAGTCTACGTACTTGGATGTCCGCCATGTTTTCTGCAACGTGCTGAATTTCTTCATCTTCAAAACAGTAACGTATTTTTTCAGTCATTACTTTACTAATGGGCGTTTCATGATTTAAACCATTGGCTACGGCGCGAATAGCAATGTCCCGATCAGTAATCATGCCTACTAATCGATCTCCTTCTTTTACCAGGATTGCACCACAATCTGCTTTTTCCATTGCACAAGCCGCTTCGCAAATGGTGCTATCAGACGAAAGCGTTTCAACATTGTGAGTCATAATATCTTTAATTTTCATGCTACATCTCCTATGGGATTAAGTATTAAAAATCCGCCACGGGGTGTGTTGGTTCCGTCGGGTCTATTGGTTGAAAAGGTTGCTCAGGTTCACTCGGCGGATTTGGGTTAGGTATTGGATTTGGCTCAGGGGTGGGCACTGGTGATGGTTGAGGTGGATCAATAGGATTAGGTGTTGGGGGCGTTGTTTCAGGTGGAATGCCTGGCCCTTGATTTTGAATTGTCATAAGTTGGTCCTCTCTATCTGCATTAAACTTTATAGTTGGGTTCCTCAACAAAATCGTTTTGATAAGGGGAACTGGTAGGAATATTGTTAGTGTGGAATGTATCGGCTAAATCCTGGGCCATTCTAAGATGGTGACCAAGGTGCTCTACGGCATGGGTGGCAAATTGACTGATTTCAGGATCATCCGAAGCGCCAATTTTTCTAAATAATTTCACTATATCCCTATGGACGCTCAATTGATGATCCACATAACATTCATCAAAAGAATCATCATTTCTATACGCCGCAAGATAGGGTTCCACTTCATCAAGATGTCTTTCGATTTCAGGTGTAGGAATTCCTTTGGAATGCGCAATATTGGTAAGTTTCTGGTTAAGTGCAATATGATCATCGATCATACGCTGGGCAAAAATTTTGATATTGGTAGAATCTGACTTTTCCAATGCGAGTTTGGAATTTTGTATTTCCGCAAATCCCTTATAGATTGCTTCTTCAATCAGTTGGGTGATGCTTCTGTCCGGTCGTTTGGTGATTTTTGTTAATAAAAAACCAGCTGCAAATGCCGCTCCTATCAGCAATATACTATTTGCTCGCATTTTATTTTCCTCGTCTCATGGGGATGTAACCGTTGTGACCGTTATAAGTTAGTAATGATTCAAACTATTTTTGTTTTTTGAGGAAAATAATTGCTATGTATAAAGTTTCCCCCGGATACTCCATACTAAGATATTGATTTCAATAAAAATTGAACTATCAATACTGTGTGCTTATCAAAGCCGATAGTGACCTTTATTATGCTATTGAGATTGGATGCTGTTGTTTGAGGCGCTGCCATTTTGATTGTTTCCAAACGGGTATCATCTATTATGGTTCTACATCAAAAAATTCAGGAATGGGCGTCAATTTTTAGCGCCACATTTTTCCAATGGTTAGAGCGGGAACCCTTCAGGAATAGTGCAGTAATTTCTTTTTACACCATATTTTCCTTGCCAGGATTATTAGTGATCATTATTAACCTCGCAGGGTATTTCTATGGCCAGGAAGCTATTACACGCCGAATTAGTGCTGAAATCGAAGGAATGATTGGTGGGAATACCGCAAAAGATATTGAAGCAATTATCGCAAATGCCAGTGTGCATCGGGATTTTACGTTTGCATCAATGATTGGTATTGCTACGTTGATATTTGGTGCTACCGGTGTGTTTTATCAGCTACAACAAACATTGAATTCCATTTGGGAAGTCAAACCGCTGCCTAACAGCACGGATAAAAAAATTATGAAAATGGTGTTGGACAGAGTGTCATCATTTGGATTAATTCTTGCGGTGGGTTTTTTATTATTGGTTTCGTTGATATTGTCTGCAGTGCTAACTGTATTGAGTGGATGGGTAGCCTTTTATTTCTCTGAAACCTTTAATATCCTTTTTAGAATGCTTGATCTTTCGTTATCGCTAGCAGTAATTACTTTTTTATTTGCGGCTATTTTTAAATTCCTACCCGATGCAGTGGTTCCCTGGCGGGATGTATGGGTGGGCGCTTTTGTAACCGCCTTATTATTTGTATTGGCTAAATTCGCACTCGGAATTTATTTTGGTCACAGTAACCCCGCCTCCGCATACGGTGCTGCCGGTACTATTATTTTGATCATGCTGTGGGTTTCTTACGTGGGTTTGATTGTGTTATTTGGTGCTGAATTTACGCGAATTTATGCGGATCGCCGCGGCACCAAAGTAAAACCGCTGGAATTTGCAGTTTCAACATCCACTGAAAATCAGGGAGCGCAAGTTAATCCGGCTACTTATAATGTGCCGGGCAGTCAGTTGAAGCCACCCATTTATCCAATAAAAAACGATTTAGTCTTGGAGCATAGGGCTAGCGAAGCCGCTAGCCCGGTGGATGGTTCTATCAGTGGTGAAGAAGATCCCGGTGTAGGATTGGAATTTCTGGTTACTAGCAATAAACCTGCAAAATAAAATTGTTAACATTTAAAAAATTATGGCCAGGGTGCAGGGTTATCATTTATATATTGAGGGCCACCTTCTTCAGGTTCGGCATCGCTTAATGAGTTGTCTGCTTTTATTTCTCCAGTCGCCAATTGATGAAAATCAGTGCGAATTTTTTCAAAATCCGCATAGGCCAGATTTGCGCTTTCTTCCGGACATTCTTTAACGGCCCAGGCAATAATTTCATCCAACCGTCTATCCAATTCCATACCAAATGCAGTTTTATCGAGTTTTCCTGTCATGGGTGATACTCCGCTCGTTTAATGTGATGAGATCAGGTTTGGTCGGGTTGTTCAGGTTCTGTTGAGCCTTTTGTTTCTGACGGATCTATAGACCTCTTTTGATGTGGATGATTATTCTCTTTGGCGGCCATTGCACTTGCTATTTGCCAGTGCTTATCAGATTGTCCTTCAGGTTTTCCCTCGGATAACCAAAGATAGTACGCCAGCTCTTGAATATGTTGCTGATTGCTAATCATGGTGCACCTCTTGATAAAAATGTAAATAAAAGGTCATCAATATTGATTTACAGGATTAGAACCCATGCAATGTGAAAAATTCACATCGGCTAGGTGAGTAATTTACTTCCCGGCAAATGGCTTACAAAAATCTCCGCCCATAGCGACTATTCGCAAATTTTAAATTCTCTAAAATGGCCTCCATAGCGTTGCAAATGTGCGCTTGACGGAACCGGTCAACCAGCTATTGAAATGATTTCTTTCGGTAGATCGGCTACAAACCATTCACTCATTTTTTTTGGATCTATAAGGATGTTTGCTATGAAAGCTCTTCGTACTTTAACTCGCGTTGCTTTAATGTCTTCTGCGCTATTGTCTTCAGTGTCATCGCTAGCAATTGATTTCCCATTGCGTGCGGATGATCTGAACCTTAATCATCGTTATACAACTGACACGCATTGGTCTGGCGGTGCGCAGGCAAACGCACTGGATATCGTTGCCCGTCGCCATATCGGCAATGGTAAATGGGATTACCTCAAAACCGATGGTGCGGATAAAAAGGTCAATTCAAACTACATCATTTACGGTGTGAAAATCCGTGCAATGGAAGATGGCACTGTAGTCAATTGTTGGCGCAACGCCCCGCAAAATACGCCCGGTTCCAATCACGCTAAAGTGGCTGAAGGTTACATTGCTTATGCGGGAAACTATTTGTACGTGCGTCACGATGATGGCAATTATGCTCTCTATGCCCATGCCCAACCAGGCTCAATTCCTACCGCGTTGTGTCCACATAATGCGACTTACAACTCCAAGGCCGAGCCGGGGTATGTATTGAATGGTGATGGCGGTGTTAGTAATGGTGCGCGAATCACCAAAGGGCAGGTGTTAGGCCTCGTTGGTAACGTCGGTAATTCATCCGGACCGCATTTGCATGTGCATATGCAAACCTCGGGTAACCAGCCGGTCAAAATGAAATTTGACCGCGGCCAGACTACACCGTTTACCAACGAAACGGCTTCAGTGAATGCCACCTGGACTTTATTGAATGGTAAAGCCTTGCCTGCCGGTGAGGTGATGGTTTGGGCACCACACTCAGTGGCTTACTGGACGGTAAACAATATTCCCGACGAGCGTATGCAAGCCTGGTTCAATCATTTCGCAGATTCAGGCGTAATGCCAAATGTTTATGCGTGCACTGACAATGGTCAAATTTATAACACTGGTTGGGTTCCATCGAGCGGTTCCTGGTATGCCTTCCACGGTATGTCGTTGACTACTTTCAATAACAAATCGACTGAGTTGGCCAATCAGGGTTACACACGCTATGGCTGGTGGTACTGCGGTTCGGTTTACACCGGAATCTGGCGCAAATAATTTTGCGATTGAGTCAGCGTCGTAAATAAAAAATGGTTGGTTACAAGGAAGTAACCAACCATTTTTTATTGAATTCGTGGAATATAAATTGAACTCTTTTGAACGCTTCTGAAGCCACACGCTTATCAAACACCGAAGCCGGGGTAAAAATTCCCCTGATGTAAAAAATCAGCCCGCGTAACTCTGTAGATCCGTTCAATTAATCTATCTTTTGGTCTATGTTTGTCCCGTAACCGTGTGGGCATAAAAATACTCGCCATCTTCCTTTCTAAATAACCGTTATTAATTTTGTTAAAAATCACATTCAATCATCTTTTTTACGGTATAAATTTTTAAAGGTTTTTGGCACGCAACCATATTCCTGCTTAAATAGTTTACTGAAGTAAGAAACATTGTTGTAACCCACCGAGTAAGCAATTTCCGACACATTGGCCTCTTCATTTTCAGATAACAACCGGGCCGCTTCCGTAAGGCGCAGTTTGTTGAGGTAGGTACTAAATGTGAGGCTTAGCTCCTCCTTGAGGATGTCGTTAATTTTGGTTCGGTTTATGCCCAAACTGCTGGCCGCTAATTCCAGGCTTAATTCAGGATTGGCGTATTCGGTTGCCATGTAACGTAACAACCCGCTTTTTTCTTTGTCGCGTTGCGGCTCGATCGATAATTTTGAATAAGCAATCAGCGGTTGGTCTTGTTTGACTCTCTTTTTAAGCTCTTCTGTAAGAACAATTAAGTACAAACGAAATTGCCAGATAAAAAACAATATCCACATTATTAGTGAAACTGCGACGGCGCTATATAAATAACGTGAATCCGATCCTTGTAACCTGATATCGGCCAGCTTCGCATGCGATGGGGTATTGAGCGGGCTTTGTAGAGAATTAACCCACGCAAAACCCATAGTTTTATTGAGTTGATATGAGGTATCGCTAAATTCAAACCCGTATCGCCCCAGCCACCAATGAGGTGTGTCGAGACTATCGAAATCAATACTAATTTCGGACCAGTTTTTATCGCAGGAAAACGCGGTGGACGACAGGCGTCGGGAAGACATGTTATTTAAATCGGTAACTTTATCGTCAAAGCTGAATAGCACAAAGAGCAATACATTTTTAGGATCGCACTGAACCTTGAATGTAATCTTTGAATAGCGGGTGAGATCTACCTGCACGTAGGATTGGATAGGGTCTACGAAGTACATCGAAAAATGGGTATAGGGAAATGGCTCTGCGGAGTCCAGAAAGAAATCATATTCAATGGTTCCCACTTCATTCTTCACTGCCAAATTGGTTTTGGTGATGGGCTTTTTGGGTTCGATAGCAGACATCCAGAGAAATTCTGTGTCGCGCGCCGGGAACATGGAAGTATCTATGTTGGACTTTTTGATTCCGAAGTAAATAACAAGCCCTGTCACTAGTACCAATATTAAGGAGGCTATGAGGGAATTTCGAAAGAACTTCAGCATGGTAAAAAACCGCACGATTGAAACAGTTAATTGCAGCCTGGAGCCTGGTATTCAAGGAAATAACGGAGGGAGCCAGGGCGCTTTCATTATTATAAAAAGGGTATTGCCCGATATCTGGAAAGCTGTAAACATCATAATATCAGACATATGGCCGGCGAAATCAAGCAAACTTTTTGTTTCTTACGATGCCAGGCTGAATTATTTGTTCTTATATAAAAAGCATTCTTGCTTATGAAAGTTCAGCGAGCGCTTTATGAAGGCGCGGTGAGAGTTTTGCAATGATTCGATGAAAGCTTTGTAAATGTCCGGTAGAAGTCTTGCAGTATTTCAGTAAGAGACCGATGCCAGCTCAGTGAAAATCTTGTGGTAGTTTCGCATGACTTCCGTAAGGAGTGCCCTGAAAATGAACACTTGTTGATCTTCATCCGTATCCAGCAAGTTTCAGCGATTCATTTATAGGAGTGATACGAATCACATTATCTTTTTCCCGAAACGAAAAGCAGTAAAAAAAATTACAGGAAACCTGCAAATTTTTACAGTCTGAAAGAAAACCACTCAAATCTGCCATTGCTTTTGCGCCTGTTTTGCTACTTTCGCACCAGCTTCTACAACACGCCCCCGCTAAATACTCCGAAGCTAAAACAATAATGTAAATCCTGACGATTAACTCAAGGAGTTAACCATGTATAAAAATAAAAGTGGTATCTATAAGGCTTTATTCTTAACTGTTGCCGGTGCTTGCTTTGCTTGTTCACAGGCGATTGCTCAATCCGTAAGTATTAATGCTGCTACCGAATACCAAACCATTACCGGGTTTGGTGGCATGAATGGCGCTGGTTGGATCGGCGATTTAACCGCAGCGCAAATTGAAACCGCTTACGGAAGCGGCGAAGGGCAATTGGGTTTGAGCATTATGCGCTTGCGTATCGACCCCAACTCCGCCAACTGGAACATCCAGGTGCAATCTGCTGTGCGTGCACGTCAACTTGGCGCCAAGCTTTTAGCGACGCCATGGTCGCCACCGGCTTATATGAAGACGAATAACAGTTTGATTAACGGCGGCAAATTAAAACCGGAGTATTACGGTGAGTACGCGACACACTTATTAAATTTTGTTGATTTTATGTCCCGTAACGGCGCGCCGCTGTATACCGTATCTGTACAAAACGAGCCGGACTGGCATCCTGACTATGAGTCGTGTGATTGGTCTGGCGATGATTTTGTAAACTTCCTGAATTCACAAGGCTCACGCTTTGGTTCAAATATCAGAGTGACGGTAGGCGAAGCGGTAGGTTTTACGAAAAAGTTTACTGATCCCGTACTGAACAGCCCGACTGCAGTGCAACATGCGGACATTATCGCCGGTCATTTATACGGTGCCGTTCCGCAAGATTATCCATTAGCGCGCGCTAAAGGCAAAGAAGTCTGGATGACCGAGCATTATACCGACAGTAAAAATGATGCCGATGTTTGGCCACTGGCCCTGGATGTGGGGACTGAATTACATCGCAGTATGGTTGCCAATTTTAATGCGTATATCTGGTGGTACATCCGTCGCTCTTACAGCTTCATTAAAGAAAATGGCCAGGTGAGCAAGCGCGGTCATATCATGGCGCAGTACGCACGTTATGTTCGCCCCGATTACAAACGTATTGGTGCAACGGAAAAACCGTATTCGGATGTATCGGTTTCTGCGTTTAAAGGTCCCAACAATAAAATTGTGATGGTAGTGGTCAACACGGGGACTTCATCGCGCAGTTTGAATCTCACTTTGCAAAATGCGAGCGTTGGTAACCTGGTTAAGTACAGCACTTCTGCAACACTCAATGTAGGTTACGGTGGAACTACCAAAGTTAATAGCGGTGCGGCGACGGTAATCGTAGAACCGCTAAGTGTTACTACATTTGTTAGTGAAGGCACTGGACCGTCAAGCATCTCCAGTTCATCATCAAAAAGTTCTGTTGCCCCGGCTTCCTCATCCAAAAGTTCTTCTTCATCAAGCTCTGTTGTATCAAGTTCCAGTGTATCCAGCAGCGCTTCATCAATGCCTCGCTCTTCAAGCAGCTCTTCAATTGCGAATAGTAACAATGCTAATTGCAGTTACGTGGTGACCAATGACTGGGGTTCAGGATACACCGCTGCAATCCGCATAAAAAATAACGGCACCAATGCAATAAATGGTTGGAATGTCAGTTGGAATTACAGCGATGCTTCGCGCGTTACCAATAGCTGGAATGCCACGCTTTCCGGCAGTAATCCGTATTCCGCAACCGGCTTAAGCTGGAATTCCAGTATTCAACCGGGGCAAACCATTGAGTTCGGTTTCCAGGGGACAAAAAATAATGGTTCTGCACCGGTTCCTGCGATCTCCGGCAGTGTGTGCAAATAATGTCGCCTTCAAAAAAACTGTAACAGTATTGTTTCCATAATGTCGTTTGGAGTCAGTCCTGATTAGCCCGGTTTTCGAGCCGGGCATTTTTGCTTGAAACAGGAGTGAATCCAAATATATGGCAATATTTTCCCGGTTATCACTTCGGGATTTTCAATTACGCAACATAATCATTGGGCAGGTTGGTGCATATTAATTCTTTTAATGTGAACCCTCATTGCCTGATTCAATCAGTGAAAAAGTTAATGATAAAGTTCTCCCTGGACGCCCGGTCACGATGACGGGCTTTTTTCATAAGGATCTGCTATAAACCTGGCAATGGTTTCTATAATTAAAATTTACATATACGACAGCACCATATTCTAATTCTTATTTCCTGAACGTATATGCAATCCCTATAAGAAGTGAAACTTCATGCTCGAATTTTATAAGAGAACAGCGTTAGCGTTATTCATTTTATTTCTGGTCAGTGGTTTTATTGCTTTTGAATGTTTTTATCAAAGCAAACATCAAACCCTGTTGTTGCCCGCAGGGCAAAGCGATATTCCATGGCGTGCTGTGATCAGCTCGGATATGGATGATGGAGGACGCTCGACGTATTCCATAAAAGAGTCCTCCTACAATATCGATTATGATTTCTGGTTGCATGACGGTGTCCAATATCCTTACGTTTCATTTGCAACGCGCTTCACCCAATCGGGATCTGGCGCTGCTTCGCCTGTAGATCACCATATTGATTTATCGTCTTATACCAGTGTCAAATTCAAGATTAAATGCAATCCGGCCAATATCCTGATGTTTACTGTCTACTCATTTGATGAGCAAGTCAGCACGCTGGATAATTTATTAACCTATCGTATTCCCTCGGTCTATTTTGCGTGTGACCGTAATTGGTCAGATGTTGAAATTGACTTGAACAAATTGGAAACACCGGAGTGGTGGCTCCGGCAACACGCCAACCTGGCGAACCGTAACTATTCCCTGCAAAAAGTTGCATCGTTTACGGTTGGAAATTCGGTTCAAAGCCCATTATTAACCGATTCAAATGTCGCCATTGACAATTTGGTGTTGGAAAGTCGAAGTTGGATAAAATTAATATCAGGTGTTGCTTTACTGCTCATGGTTTGGAGTTATTTTGTTTTTTGGGTGTTCAGGAATTATGCGATATCACTCACAACAGATGTACAAGCCAGGCTTCAGAAAGATATTCCGCTCATTGCTTACCAACAATTGTCGATTGAGTCGCACAAAGACAAAGAGCGCAGCGCCTTACTAAAATACATGGTGACAGAATATCAAAACCCCAGTCTGGATCTGGAAACTGTTAGCCAACAGGTTGGAATGAACAAGTCAAAAGTTAATGACATCTTAAAAGAAGAAATTGGGCTTACATTTAACGCCTATCTTAATAAATTGAGAATAACGGAAGCCGCGCGATTGCTCGCCGAAAATAATGATATGAACATTGCAGAAGTGGCATTTTCGGTGGGCTACAACAATGCTTCTTATTTTAATCGTTTATTTAAAAGTGAATATGGTTGTGCCCCCAAGGCTTTTAAATCATTAAAGCTCAATAAAACGTTAATAGACCAATAATTGTCTAATTGCCCAAACGCTCTGTTCGTCTGTAGTTATTTCCGTTGGTTTAAATTCGTAATATCTCACTCGCTGAACATCAAGTAACTTCCGTGTTGCTTCAGGGACTGCTCATGTGTCGTTTTCCGGTCCGGCTTTTTCCCAGGCAGGATTTATACACACTTGCGCACTGTGCATATCCGTGTATACTGTGCATATCTTATATATACAGATGGGGTTTGCGTGACCGAAGCTTTATTTCTTTCGCAAAATGATAGTCGGCCCATGTACTTGCAAATCATGGAGCAGATTAAACAAAAAGTGCGCGCGGGTGATTGGCCTGCCGGCCACCCTTTGCCTTCCATTCGCGAGTTAAGTGTTGCAACCAAAGTCAGCGTGATTACGGTTAAACGCGCTTATACCGAGTTGGAAACTGAAGGGGTGATAGTGACCCAGGCTGGACGTGGCTCTTTTGTAGCTGATGTTATTGATGTGCAGAAAAGCCTGATGGAAGTGGAATTGGAAAAAAATATTTCCGGGTTAATAGCTGCAGGAAGAGCATTAGGATTAAGTGATAACCAAATAGTCATGCACGTTAAAAAAGCGTTGTCTGCGGATTGATCTGTGCGATCAGTCTTGCACCGGAGTGTATTAATACCGTGAGGATTTTCACCTGAGTTACAGGTGTTACTTAACATTAACAGGAGTTTATATGCAAACAATAATTTTCAAATGGGTGGCAAGTTTTGCCTTGATAAGTGTTGGTAACTGTGTGGCTGCAACAACGCTACCTTCATCAGGCACCATTAATCTTCAATCCATAAATAAAGGGACTTCAATGGTTAAATATAATCAGGAATACATGCACGGTACTATTACTGGTGTGACTTTTAATGAAGTTGATACGGGGCCTATGCACATGGGAAAGAGTGCCTGTTCCTATTCAATTTTTTCACACAAAAAAATTATAAGGTCTGTCGGGTTCTGCGCTCTTGAAGATAAAGAGGGCGATAAAATTTTTATTCAATATGCTGGTTCCAGCAGCGCCGAAGGTGAATGGAGTGGAACCGATGATGTTATTGGCGGCACCGGCAAGTATAAAGGGATTCAAGGGCGTGGCCCTTACTCATGTGCCAATACTCATAAAGATGGCGAATTTCCCTGTACCGTAAAATTGGAATATCAGCTCCCGTGAATTTGTAAATTTATAAATAGCCGGGCGCATTTTTGTGCCCACTACACACCCTTTTATTAATAGTTCGTCGAGAAATTTCGCAGGTATGAAAATGCAAAATGCCATTGAATTTCACCAGGTTTGCAAGCGTTATCCGGACTTTTATCTGGAGAACCTTAGCATGCAGCTACCGGAGGGGCAGGTGATGGGATTGGTTGGCGTGAATGGTGCTGGTAAATCCACGACCATGCGTTTGTTGATGGGATTGATTCAACCGGATTCAGGGAGTGTAACAGCATTGGGATATGAATTGCCGCATCAGCAAGTACGTGTTAAGGAACAAATTGGTTATGCCTCGGAAGACATGCGCATGTATAAAAATGAAACACTGGGTTGGCATATGCGATTTATCCAATCCATTTATCCGGGTTGGGATCCGCTTTACGCTGATCATTTATTAAAAGTATTTGATTTAAAAGCCGATCAAAAAACCAAAGGTTTTTCCCATGGTCAACGCGTTAAAGCGGGTTTGTTATTGGTGTTAGCTCGCCGACCGAAATTGGTTGTACTGGATGAACCCACCACCGGGCTTGATCCTGTTGCGCGCGAAGAAGTTCTTTCAGAGTTGGCGGAAATTTTGCGCAATGAAGAGCGTAGTGTGTTGTTCTCCTCTCACAATACGCAGGACGTAGAGCAGCTATCTGACACCATCAGTTTTTTACATAAAGGCAAACTTCTGGATTCACAGGATAAGGAGATTTACCTGGACCGCTGGCGGCGGGTTTTGTGTACGGGGATTAGCGATGCATCCAATCTATCCTTGCCCGGTTTGGTCAGGATAAAACGCAATGGGTCTTTACATGAATTGATATTCAATCAAAACCCGGACGCTGCAGTTGCGCGCTTAAATGAATTAGGTGCAGAAATTTCGGTGGTTGAACCTATGTCGTTGGAAAAAATATTTGTGGCGGCGGTAAAAGCAGGAGTGCATATATGAATTACGCGCTGAATATTCCCCTCATTAAAATACTTATTACGAAAGATTGGCACCTGCAGAGAAAAACGATTGCTATGTATTTGGTCGGTGGCTTGTTTTCGCTGAGTTTTATTAGTGGCGGTGAGTGGCAATTTTTTATGGGCACAACGTTGTTAATCAGCGCGCTGATAGGCTTGGGTAATCACCAAATTACCAGTTCGATTATAAATGAGCGCAAAGAATATACGCTGCCATTTATTATGAGTTTACCCGTTACACCGATTGATTATCTGGTGGCTAAATTAATTGCCAGTATGAGTTTATTTGTGCTGCCCTGGTTCGTCGTTTGTGCGGCAACTCTGGTGGTATTTTGGATTACACCGATCCCTGATGGTTTTATTCCTATAACAGTTATTATCGGAATTTATTTATTTCTATGTTACGCCGTTAGTTGGACTGTGGGCATGATTAGTGAATCAGAAGCGGTATCGATTTTTACCATGGTATTCATGAATTGCCTTATCGGTCCGGTTATTTTTACCTTCACTCGTTTTAGTGGTATTTCCTCGCACGTATCTGCTGCTTCACCGGTATGGAACTCCGAATCTGTTGGTGTGGTGGTGGGGCAACTTGTGGTGATCCTGTTGGCGCTGGCGACGGCGTTTTATTGGCAAGCCCGTAAAAAAACTTTCCTTTAAATTTCTCTAACGTTCTCGCGAGGTGGTTACTATGAATTCCACGGTTGAGTCACGCCTGTACAAATCTGTTGATGGCAACGTTTCGGAGCAGGAATTGCAACAGCGTTACCATTATCTGGATAACTTGCGCGCGTTAGCGATGATTGCAGGCGTCTTATTTCATGCTTCGCTTGCTTACAGTTCCATGCTGCATGGTTTATGGATATCGGCGGATAGCCAGCAATCGTCAGCGGTCGATGTTGTTGGGTTTTTCACGCATTTATTTCGGATGCCATTGTTTTTTTTGATCGCCGGTTTTTTCGCTGCTTATCTTGTGGCAAAGCGTGGTATGGGAGGTTTTATTGCCAATCGCGCAAAGCGCGTTCTCCTGCCGTTAATTGTCTTTTTGCCATTGTGTTTATGGGCGGTTGTTGCGGCCATGTTGAGTGCAGCCAATACTGTTGAAAATAAATCCCCGGTGCTGGCGATGGTCGCCAAAGCGCTGGCAAATCCTGCCGATGCGCCACCACCACCTCCACCAACCACTATGCACCTATGGTTTTTGTATGTTCTTGTGTTTCTATATCTATTGACCTGGGCTTTTGGTTATCTGAATTGGAGCAGCGTGCGTGAAAAGGTTATACAAATAAAACCGCTGGCATTTCTGCTTGGGTTCCCATTGTTACTCATGCCCGGTTTGTTATTGGTGGGATCGCCATTGCCAGCCCCGGATAGTTTTTTACCACAACTGTGGGCGTTTGGTTTTTTTGGATTATTTTTTGCGGTAGGTTACTGGATGTTTAAAGGCGATAACCTGGTTGAAAAAATTTCCAGCTATTGGTGGTTGATGCTAATTGGTAGCGTTTTTCTTTATGTACTTTATTATCAACTTATCCCCAAGCGGATCGTTTTGCCAGCACCGCCGATTGAAACACATTTGAAAATTGTATTGAAACTCTGTGAAGCATATATCGCGGTATGGATGACATTGGTATGCCTGGTGTTAGGAAAGCGTTATTTAAATGGCGCCAATCGTAATATGCGATTTATGGCCGATAGTTCATATTGGATTTATATTATCCATGTGCCTTTGTTATTTGCGATCCAATACCAATTAATGGACTTAAGTTGGGGTTGGCTCACTAAATTTGCAGTGTCGGTGATAGCGACTTTGACAATTGGAGTGCTGAGTTACACATTGCTGGTGCGTTGGACACCGATCGGCTGGATGTTAAACGGACGTCGAAAATAATACCTGCAACTATTTTCGGCGGGTTAATTGATACGGTGACGTTACTGGTGTTCGCCAGGTCAACGTTATAAATATCTACCGTTCGACCCATTACTTTTTAACAATTATCTTATAGTCATGTCGCAGTCATGCTGCGTGGTTTTTGCCATAAAAATACTAATCGCATCAGATAATTAAGGCTCTTAAAGGATTCTTAATAAAGATTAATTTCGCATTTACTATTATGAACACAAGGATACTGGACAACAGTAATAAGAGATATTAAGGTCGTTGCGATTTATGATTGAGTGAATGGCTATGACTGAACGATTGTATCGTCCCCAATCCAGCGAGCGTGAGTACCTGCTAGGTGATTGGCGCCTGTGCGTAAATACCAATAGCCTGAAACGCGATGATATTACCGTGGAGCTGGAAAACCGCCTGGTGTTACTGCTGGTTTTTTTAATAGAGAACCAGGGGCAGGTTTTAGGCAAAGAACAAATCCTGAAAACCATTTGGCAAGGTAAAGTGGTAAATGAAGATAGCCTTGCTGTCGCTATCAGTCATCTGCGCAAAGCGCTTGGTGATAATTCACGCGCGCCGCACTATATAAAAACTATCCCGGGAATTGGTTATCAATTTATTGCGGAGGCAATGCCTGTTAGTAAAGCGCCTGTCAGTAATATTACGCAAGCTGCTGTGAGTGACACCCTGATAGTTGTGAATGACACGCAAGCGATTACGAGTGAGTCATTACCAACGCAAGAAAATGCTCTGCGGGAGTTGGTTGTTACACCCCAAATAGTCAAACGGTCCCCACGTGCTTTACTGTTGATTGGTGTTGTTTCTGTGGCGGTTGTTATATTGTTGGCGGTGGTATGTCTGCGCCTGTTTTATAATAGCTCTGCAAACCCTTTACCTGATGATTCCGCCTTGTTGCCGAATAACGACGCTAATAATCGTTTTGTTCAACTGGCCCCGCAACTCGCAAGCTGGAATCCTGCCGAGCTAAAAGCAGCTATCCAATCATTGCGTGAACTTTTACAACAATATCCTGATTTTGCACCGGCGTATGCCGCCATTGCGGAAACAAAAATAAAATTATTATGGGAACAATTGTCAATTCGCGCCAACTGTGCCGAAGTGCTTGGGTTGCTCAATAAATCACTTGAACTCGATCCGCAGCAAGCCCATACGCTAATCACCCGCGGCAATGTTTTATTCTGGTGTGTACGCGATTTTGTAGCGGCCGAACAGGATTATCTCCAATCGATGCAATTGAATCCCAAAAACGATTCGGCGCCTATGCTTTATGCGCAATTGCTGTTGGCGCAGGGAAAATTTACCGAATCTTTGCAGCAGGTCGAAAAATCGCGCGAATTAAATCCGCTCAATTATTCAGTGCCGACAGTGGTGTGGATTTACCAAATGCAACGGCGCGATGATTTGGCGCTTCAGGAACTTGACCGTATTAACAGCGCTGAACCGGGCGGTCGGGATTTCCATATCTCTGCCCACCGGGTTTATGCACGCATTGGGCGCGGTGAAGAGTCAATGCAGCACTGGTTGTGGTTAATGCGTGATTCCGGTTACAGCGAGACCGATCTTCAAACTGTACAAACGGAGTTTGCGCAGGGCGGTTTGCCTGCTGTTCACCGCTGGTTGTTAGCGCGCAAAGATAAAGCGGATTTGGGGCAATATATTCCGCCGTTATCCTGGGCACGTTATGCGCTGGCTGCGGGCGAATTGGATATTGCGTTGGATTATCTGGAGCAAGCATTCAGCGCACGGCAATCGCCACTGTTATGGGGCAATATTGATCCTGCTTATGATCCGGTGCGTACACATCCGCGCTTTCAGGCAATTATGCAGCAGTTACAAAACCCCGAGTTTTAATTTTCCCCAGCTTTTATAAAACTATTTTTATACCAACTATTTTTCTTTGGATGATTTCCTTCCTGGTAGTTAAGAAGCTCCAGCGCAGCGATGCACGAGCTTCTTAATCCTTCTTCATACTCCTTCATTATCAATTTATCTCTGCTGTTTTTAAGCTCTCTCTGGTAACGCAGGTAAGGATTACTCACATTAATAACCACAGAGGCTTTTGTTATGAAGCATTTATTGCTGCTTGGCTCACTATTTTTGTTTGGGTGCGGAATTTCAGCTCTTCCTGAAGCTAACGCGTCCTTATCCGATAACAATCATCCTAAAACACTCGATAAGCTTAAAAGGCTGGAATTGGGCTGGCAGTATTCATTGTATGCACCGGTGGTTTCTACACCGGTAGTATCCGGCAGCCAATTACTGGTGGCAGCAGAAAACGGCAATTTATATTCCTTTGATTTACCAACACGAAAATTTTCATGGTTATATCGCACTGAAGCTGGCATTGCATCCACACCGATAGTTGCTGATAGAAAAATTTATTTCCTGAGTCGCGATGGATTTTTCTATGCATTGGAGCAAGCAACGGGTAAGCGCCTATGGCGTTTTGCCACTAAAGGGGAGGGGCGCTTTGCTTCAATAGGTGGCTATGGTCTACCGGCAGAAATGGGCCCGGTGCCGGACCCCTGGGATTTCTACCTATCATCACCCGTGGTGCACAACGGTAACGTTTACTTTGGTAGTACGGATAAAAATTTTTATGCGTTGAATGCTACCACTGGCGAACCGGTCTGGACATTTACAGCCGATGAAGCAATTCATTCATCGCCCGTTATCAAGAATGGGAAAATTTTCTTTGGAACCTGGGGCACTAAACTTTTTGCATTAAATGCAGAGACAGGCAATGCGGTGTGGCATTACCAGGGGGGTGCTGATCCAAAAAATTTTGTAATGCAAGGTATCACCGCTGCTCCCGTCGTTGATGACAAAAATGTTTACGTCGGCGCGCGCGATGGTTTTATGTATGCAATTCGCCAGACCGATGGTGCACTCGTATGGCGCTACGATGCGGCCAATAGCTGGGTTTTGGCGAACGCAGTGCTGGATGATAAGAATGTCTATATAGCCACCTCAGATACCGGATTATTTTTAGCGTTGGATAAACAAACCGGCCTGGAAAAATATCGCGCAGATACTCGCTTGTGGGTCTATGCCACGCCGTTGCTAGTACAGAACCGCTACGCATTTGTAGGAACAATGGCCGGCGAATTATATGGGTTTGATAAAAATACCGGCAAGAAAATATGGTATTACCAAACACCGGAGGGCCGCGCGGATATTAATGATATTGTCGATGGCAAAACCGGCAAGCTGCGCGATGAAAAATTATTTGCACCGCAAATGCAAACCCAGGCGGGCGTTGAACTGGTGAAATCATTAGGCGCATTTATTGCCTCACCGATTTGGGCAGATGGTAAATTAATTGCGGTCACCGCCACTGGCGAAATATTGCTTTTTGAATACTGATTAACGCGCTATCCATTCCATTAACTTTTAAACAGCGCTAACCATGACTCCGTGGTTAGCCGGGGAGGTTTTGCCTGAAAAAAACGATTTACCCACACATCCAACACAAGTGAGAGATAAAAAAATAAAGGTCTAACTATGACAAGCACAAAAAAATTCATGATCGCATCGCGCAAAGATTTCAAAAAATCCTTGCTGGCTTTATCCATTGTTTCCCTAAGCGCACCAATGATGGCGCAAGTTGAAATCACCCAGGATTCGGAGCTGGATGAAATTATCGTTACCGGCATGAAAAGCAGTATTGATTCAGCGCAAAACATTAAACGTAATGCTGATACTGTAAAGGATGTCATTACCGCCTCAGATATAGGTGCATTGCCGGATAAAAGTGTTACTGAGGCATTGCAACGTGTTGCCGGTGTGACGGTAGAGCGCTTTGCCGATACGTCTGACCCTAACCATTTTGCAGATGAAGGTTCAGGCGTATTGATTCGCGGCCTGGATCGCGTGCGCAGTGAAATTAATGGTCGTGATTCTTTCAGTGCTAATCCCAATGGCGGTTTGAACTTTGAAGATATTTCCCCTGAATTATTGGGATCTGTTGAAGTGGTAAAAAACCAGACGGCAGATTTAATTGCCGGTGGTATTGCCGGTACGGTTAATTTGATTACGCGTAAACCATTTGATGCAAATGATCGCATCATTATGCTTTCCACTAAGGCGAGCTACGGTGATTTCCGTGAGGAAATTTCTCCTTCTTATTCCGGTTTATTCAGTGATCGTTGGGAAACTGGGGTAGGTGAATTTGGACTTTTGCTTAGCGCCACACAAACTGAATTCAAGTCACGTGGTGATGGTATTGGCGTAGCAAATTTTTATTCCAGGGGAAGTGCCGCTGGTTTGGATGCTGGTCCTGTCACTAATCAACCTGCTGGTTCTGTTGTCTATATGCCGGGACAATTTTCTTTACGCACCGCTGATAATGATCGCGAACGCAAAGGTATTGCCAGTTCCTTGCAATGGAAAAACGCTAATGAAAATGTGATTACAACATTGGAGTATATAAAATCTGATGCAACTCTGGTGTGGCGTGAACGCGTGGTCGGTACGCAGGAACAGGGCTTTAGATCTGATGTTTATGGGCACAGTGATATTGCTGCTGGCACAACTGCGATTTTTGATAAAGATGGTTTTTTCATTAGTGGTACTCTAACTGCTGACACAATGCATACGTTGCTTTCTTCGCGATTTAATCGCGCGCAAGATATTGTTGAAGACGTTTCATTTAAATTAGAGTTACTTCCGACCGATGAATTAAAAGTAGATCTTGATTACCAGCATATAGAGTCAACGCAGCGTGTCCAAAACTACGGTGTTAATGGCAGAGCCTTTCGTCAAGTAACGGATGCAACTCTGGATCTTAGCGGTAATTTGCCAAAAGTGGCTTATATTAATCCAAGGTTTACTGCGCCTATATCCGTGAAAGGTAGTAATAGTATTGATGAAGCGGATATTCACCTGGGAACAGCAAGTGATCAAAATGTTGATTCGGAAGGAACTGAGGATGCATTTAAGTTTAATGCGGATTACGGTTTGGATCGTGGTTTATTTAAAAGTATTAAATCCGGTATCTTTTATTCAGATAAAGAGTTAATCATTCGCGATACAGAATATTCAAACTGGGGTGCGCTGAATCGCCCATGGACTGCAGGAGAGTCTGTAACCAGTTCACCGGCAAATGCACCGGGTGAGTGGGAACGTGTCGATTTTTATGACTTTTATAAAGGGAAAAACGTTCTTGGTGGCAATACCAATTTTTATTTTCCTCTAATGAGCAGTGCAGAAAACTTTACTGAGTTTACTCGTCGGACTTGTGCCAACGGAACCAATCAGGCCGAATTTGGTGGCGCTGATGGTAAAGGCTCGCAAAGAGATATCAATTGCTATCATTCCCAAATGGATTTGCCCGATCGTGTTTCTGGAACTCCTTTCGCCCCTCATCATGTTACTTCAACTAATGAGGTGCGTGCCGAAGGATACGTCCGGGTTGATATTGCAGATGATGAGGCCGATCTCCCCTGGCGAGGAAATTTGGGGCTGCGCTTCGTAAATTATCAGCTTGAGTCATCTGGATTCACGCTATTACCCACTAGTGCCACTTCCGGCAGCGCTGCTGTACGAGCAATTTTTAACAGCAAATATCCTAATATTGCAGCGTTGGTTAGCTCGGATGCTGGCAGCGTTGAAAAAATCAAAGGTACAGATTATTCAACAGTCCTACCCAGTATTAATGTGGCGGTAAATCTAACGGATGAAATTGTAACGCGTGTAGGAATTTCGAAAGGTTTGTATTTTCCAAATTTAAGTCAAACACGTAATTCCAAAATAGCAATTATTAATTCAACGAATGTGCCTCAGGACTCACAGAAACCATTGCAGGAAAATCCCGCATTACCGAATTACAATCCGGTAGTTGATGTAACTGATGTTCAATTGACAGGAAGTGCACGCAATCCGTTTTTGGAACCGGAAGAATCACTCAATATGGATTTTTCAACAGAGTGGTATTTTGCTAAATCCGGCTCGTTGACAGCATCTTTGTTTAGAAAAGATATCGACAATTTATTCCGGGATCGTGTTTTTAAAATGGATGTTAAAAACCCTGCAACAGGTGCGGTAGAAAAATTTAATTTAAATGGGCCGAGTAATGATGGTTCGGGGTCAATCCAGGGGATTGAAATAGCGTATAACCAATTTTATGATTTCTTACCGGGGTTGTGGAGCGGCCTTGGATTGCAGTTGAATTATACCTACATTGATCAGCAAAATATGAATGATAAAGCAGCCGTAGATTCGGGCGTGCTATTTGATTCAGCGGGTAATCAGTTAGAAGATGCCCGTAATGGTTTCCGCCAATTCACCAACCTTCCTTTGCCGGGTTATTCGGATCAAAACTACAACATCGTCGGTATGTATGAATATAACGATATTTCAGCGCGCCTTGCTTACACCTGGCGTTCGGAATATTTAATTACCCGTCGCGATTCCAATGAATTTGCACCGGTTTATTCAAAAGATGTAGGGTCTCTGGATTTTACGTTCTTCTATACCATCAATGACAATTTCAAAGTTGGTTTAGAGGCAACCAATTTATTGGATACAGAAACCGAAACCCAGGTGCAGCTCAACCAGGCTGGAGACAGAACAGATTCGCTTAACTTTATCACCGATAAACGTTATGCCATCAGTTTGAGAGCCAATTTTTAATCTAACCCCTATGGTTCTCATTTGCCCACACCATGTAAATGGCGTGGGCGTTTTTGCTGGTGGATTCCAGCGTTTTTCAAGAGCTATGAAGCCTTATGAATTCTGATGCACATATTTCTCCGCGAATTAAAAAAATTATTATTGTGGGCGGCGGTACGGCTGGCTGGATGACTGCGGCAACGCTCGCCAAAGTATTGGGCAAGGAACAATATTCCATTCAGCTAATTGAATCGGACGCTATTGGAACTATTGGTGTCGGTGAGGCTACTATCCCGCACATTGGTATTTTCAATAAAATACTGGGAATTGATGAGCAGGATTTTATGCGTAAAACCCAGGCAACGTTTAAGTTGGGAATTGAATTTACTAACTGGGGAAATATTGGTGAATCTTATATACACCCTTTTGGCAGTTATGGAGTGAATATAGATTCGCTGCATTTTTATAATTATTTTTTAAAAATGGCTAGACAAGAGGGGAGTTTAAATCCGGAAGAATATTCGATCGGAGCTTTGGCGGCACGCAGAAATAAATTTATGCATCCGCTGAATGCCACGCACTCGCCACTGGGCAATATCAGATATGCATATCATTTTGATGCAGGCCTGTATGCAAAATATTTGCGCAATTACGCAGAAGGAAAAGGTGTCGAGCGGATTGAAGGAGCAATAACCCAGGTAAAATTACAAGAAGACAATGGTTTTATTGATTCTGTTTTATTGGAGGATGGACGCGTTTATAACGGGGAGTTATTTATCGACTGCAGTGGATTTCGCGGGATTTTAATACAAGAGGCATTAGGCACAGGTTATGAAGACTGGAGTAATTTATTGCCCTGTGACAGCGCTATAGCTGTGCCAACAGCGAATCTACATCCTCCTGCCTCTTTCACTCGTTCTACAGCCCATGAAGCCGGATGGCAATGGCGTATCCCCTTGCAACATCGTACTGGCAACGGGCATGTATATTCCAGCCGGTTTATGACTGATGATCAGGCTGGACGGATTTTATTAGATAATGTGGAAGGAGATTTATTAACGGAGCCTCGAGTAGTGAGATTTAAAACCGG
Organism: Cellvibrio sp. 79; assembly: GCA_003056245.1. Lineage (GTDB taxonomy): Bacteria > Pseudomonadota > Gammaproteobacteria > Pseudomonadales > Cellvibrionaceae > Cellvibrio. The sequence goes on from MVDH01000001.1 coordinate 1,280,848, forward strand.
GATGCGTCGTAAATTCTGGAATAAAAACTGCGTAGCAGTGGGATTGTCCAGCGGATTTCTTGAGCCCTTGGAGTCAACCAGTATTCATCTAATCCAGGCAAGCATTAAAAAGTTGCTGGAGTTTTTTCCTGACAAAGAGTTTGACCAGCGCAACATAGATGCGTACAACGAAATCTTGCAGCGGAATTTATTGTTTATCAGGAATTTTATTGTACTGCACTACAAAGTAACTAATCGAAACGATTCTGATTTTTGGAATTACTGCCGTACCATGCCGATTCCGGAGAGTCTGGAGAAAAGAATAGCTTTATATCGACAAGAAGGAAAAATTTATCACGATAGCAATGAACTTTTTTCCGAGGACAGTTGGTTTGCTGTTATGTTCGGGCAGGGGCTAGTAGCAAATAAATATCATCCGCTGGCGGATGTTGTATCCGGGCAACGATTAAAAAAAATGTTTTCTGAAATACAAACGGTGATTGGTAATTCTGTGAATGCTATGCCAATGCATACAGATTACATTGCCAAATATTGCGCGCAATCTGCAAGTTAATAGCCATCTGCTTTTTGCATTGCCCATAAATGGGCTGCAACTAGCGCTCGCCAGGGAGAAAACCCGGCGAGCCATTCTTTAGTTGCGGCTTCGCTGATTTTTTCTTCGTTGTTCAATTGTTTGTCCACCGCCAATAACCATTGCAGGTTTCGCCGCACAGCGACATCACCGTGAAGTGATCCATCCAGCCAGCCAAATCCACGCAAGAGTGCATAACTGATTGTCCAGGGGCCAACGCCTTTCACTTGTATCAGCCGATCATGAATATCCTGTGCAGGCAGGGGAAGCAAAGTGTTATTCCAATAATCGCGTAACCAGGTTTCAAGCGGCAATTCTCCCGAATGAATTAGCCTGGCTAATTCAAGTATTGTTTGCGCTTTGGTTAATGAGAAACCTTGTGCGCGTAATTCATCAACCGTAAATGCCACCAATTGCGTGGGGCCTGGACAACAGTAGATACCGGAAGAATGTTGTACTCCTGCATAGCGAATTAAATTGCGACGTAGGGATATGGCGGCATGCACACTGATTTGCTGGCCGGTAATTGCCCAGCTCAAGGCTTCAAATGCCGATGCACTCTGCGGCACTCGCAAACCGGATTGTTTTGCAACAAGAGGGCCGAGATGCGGATGCTCTTGAATGAAAGATTCAAACTCATGTATTGCTTGATTCAGGCCCAGCATATGTTTTACAAGGTGTCGTAGCTCTTGTTCTATGTGTGCTTCATTCAATTTTCTTCGCCCTGAATCTATATGTAATTCAGTGGTAAGTTGTTGTTTTTTGAACGTTAACGTGAGTCGGGCGGGAAGCTCGTTCCAGCAAATACCTTTTACCAGTTGATTATCTTTCACCATTTCAGACAACATTTGCGCATCGCGCTGGTGGAATGCAAAAAAATTATCGCGTTGATAATTAGCGGGTAATTTCAGGCGTGTATTAATTAATGTTGGCATAAGTTATTAAAAACAGGTGCTGGATGTATCGTGGTTGGGAATATGGACTCATTAAAACAGTATCAGCTTTTTTTCGATAGTGATTCACGTTCCAGTAATGCTTTCTTTCGTGCAATACCCCACCGATAGCCTGATAAATCACCATCGCTCCGTACCACGCGATGGCAAGGAATAGCAACGGCAAGATGATTTGCGGCACAGGCGCCAGCTACTGCACGTATTGCTTTGGGTGAGTTAATCAGTGCTGCAACATCGGCATAGCTGCGTGTTTCGCCCAATGGGATTTTTTGCAATGCATCCCATACTTGTTGTTGAAAAACGGTGCCACGTATATCGAGAGGCAAATTAAATACTACTGTCGGATCTTCAATAAACTGAATAACATCTTGTAGCATTTTTTCAAAATCGCTATCACCTTTAACCAGTAATGATTTTGGAAATCTGGTTTGCAAATCCGCTAGTAAAGCATCTGCAGCATCATCCAATAATATTGCACAAATTCCTTTTTCGTTTTTTGCCACCAATACTTGCCCCAGCGATGATTTTCCAATAGCAAATTGAATGGTCATTGCGGCGCTTCTCTTGTGTTGTACTTGTTTGTCTCGATACGCTTTTGCGTAAGCTTTGGGGCTTAAACCGGTAACGGATTTAAATAGCCGTTGCAAATGGTACGCACTGATACCTGCATAATTAGCGAGGTTTGCCAGCGTAGGTTCTTGTTCAGCCTTTTCAATGTAACGGCACAGGAGAGCAATACGGTCAGCATTTTGTTGGTTGGTGCTGCTGTGTTGTGGACGGCAGCGTTTGCAGGCGCGGAATCCGGCTGCTTCTGCTTGCGCTGCATTATCAAAAAAACGCACGTTATCCGGATTGGGATGGCGCGAGGGGCAGCCGGGGCGACAGTAAATACCGGTGGTAATTACTGCATAAATAAATTGGCCACTGGCATCAGTTAACTGTTGCCAGCGCGGGTCAGTGGTTATATCGGTAGATGTAGTCATAGTAATCACAAAATAGTTATTCCGGAATTACTCTACCGGTAAACCGGATGAACTACAGCGCAAATCTTGCTATGACATTCGAAATAATTATTCGAGACTAGTTTCGGGTTTGCGCAGCATTTGCGGTGTCGCGAGTGCCAGTAAAATTAACGTGGCGAGTAATACCAGGGGGCCGCTGGTAACGATCATAAATGGTGTCCAGTCTTTAACTGCATAAATAGTACCGCTAAAGGTTTGGGCTTTGAATGAGTCGCTTTTACTCAGGATCTTGCCTTTGTTATCAATAATCGCGCTGGGCCCATTATTCGTTGAGTAAACGAGATAACGACCTGTTTCCAGTGCACGCATTTGCGCCATTTGCATAAATTGTTTGGATTGGATGGAATCCAGAAACCAGCCCAGATTATTTACGCTGAGCAAAACCTGGGTCTCTTTGGCAGCAGTGGCAATTAAATCCGGATAGACAATTTCGTAACAGATCGCGGGTGTAATTCGGACGCCATTGGCAATCAATCCATGCTGGTCCTGTGGGCCAACGTGAATAAATGAGGTGGGCAGGTTGAAGAACTCGATTAGTCCGCGCAGTTGGTCTTCCAGTGGAACATATTCACCGAAAGGCACCAGGCGGCGCTTGTGGTAAAAGCCATAGCCATTACCGAGGCCTGCCACCGAGTTATAGTATTTTTGTTGTTCTCGATCTTCGTAAATGACACCGGTAAATAAAGCGGATTCATTGAGGGAAGCCTGTTTATTTATTTCTTCCAGAAAGGGCAGGGCGTCGTGATACGTTAGTGAAGTCGGGATAGCGGCTTCGGGCCAAATGACCCAATTGTTTTTCCACAAGTCATTGCTTAATTCGCGTAGCTGGTTGAGTGCTGCAGTAGTGGAATCCTGATTAAAATTCAGCTTGATACTTTGATCAATATTGGGTTGCACCATGCCAACAGTGATAGGTTTGGTATCCGGCTCGGCCCAGGTGATGGTTTTTAATCCTGCACCCATTATCCAAAATAAAATTGCACTGCTGCTGAGTATAATCAGCGGGATATTTTTTATTGATTCATTTTTATTGCGCCACAGCCACTCTGCAATAACACCAGCACTCACTACGAGAATAAAACTGATACTGATTACCCCGGCAATCGGCGCCCAGCCCGCGAGCCAGGTATTTAAGTGCGCATAACCCAAATACAACCAGGGAAAACCGGTCAACAACCAGGTGCGAATCCATTCACCCAGCATCCAGCAGGCGGGTAGTGCAAGTGTTATTGCAAAGCGGTTGTAGCTAAACCATTTACCGTAAATATAAAAAGGAATACAAAACAATATCGCCATAAAACAGGCAAAAATAAATACGAGAAATGCTGCAAATAATGGTGAGGCGCCGCCGAAGTTGTGGATGCTGGTATAAATCCAGTGAATGCCTGCACCGTAAAAGCCAACACCAAATGCGAAGCTCCGCCAGAGCACATTTTTCAATGACTGTTCTTTCAGCAGTAGTGAAAATGCAATCAAGCTAAGCAGGGTAATTGGCCAAACATTGAATGGTGCGAAGCTTAGCGTAATCAACGCGCCGCTAGTGAGCGCAATTAGCAATGCATATTTATCGGGTAGGTTTAAAATTTTTTTTGCGATCATAAAATCATTTCGTCGGTTTAAAAAAATCCCGCCTGAAGGCGGGATTTATTCAGCTCTGGCTTATTCGCAAGCAGTGTCGTGTCAATCAGACAAAACAGTCAAGCGCAGCAAGTGAATCTGACGGTTATCAGCATAAAGCACGCGGAATTGCATATTATCTAATTGTACAATTTCATTGCGTTTGGGCAGATGGCCAAACTCCTGCATTAATATGCCGCCGATTGTATCGAAGTCTTCGTCACTGAATACGGTGCCGAAAAACTCATTGAAACTCTCGATCGGTGTTAAGGCTTTGATGATGTAATCATTTTCGCTGACACGCTTGATGTAATCCGACGTTTCTTCTTCCTCATCGGTTTCATCTTCAATTTCACCAACGATTTCTTCGAGAATATCTTCAATAGTCAACAGACCGGTGATGCCGCCGTATTCATCCATCACTAGCGCCATGTGATAACGGTTTTCACGGAATTCACGTAGCAAAATATTTACCCGCTTGCTTTCCGGGATAATATTCGCCGGACGCAAAATAGTTTCGATATTGAAATTATCGGTACCTTTGAGGGCGAGCGGTAATAAATCCTTCGCAAGCAAAATCCCGCGAACATCATCAATGTTTTCGCCAATGACTGGAAAGCGTGAGTGCCCGGATTCGATAATTTTGGGCAAATATTCTTGCGGTGAATCTTCAATGCGAATGGCCACAATATGGGAACGTGGCACCATAATTTCGCGGGCTTGAAGGGAGGAAACATCCATCGCACCCTCAATGATGCTCAGTGCTTCCTGATCCAGTAATTGATTATCGGCGGCGTCTTTGATTATCTCCATTAATTCGTCGCGAGATTTTGGTTCCGCGCTGAAAGCATGGAGTAATTTATCCAGCCAGGATCGTTCGTGTTTTTCAGTGGTAGTGCTACTCGGATGTTCGTCCGACATGATGATAGTTCCCAAGGTCTTTATTCTTCAGCAGTGAGACTGTCTTGATAGGGGGCAGGGAATCCCAGCCCGGTGATGATTTCGGTTTCCAGTGCTTCCATGGTTTCGGCTTCGTCATCGTCGATATGATCGAACCCCAATAAATGCAGGCTACCGTGAACCAACATGTGAGCCCAATGGGCTTCCAGTGTTTTGCCTTGCTCTTGCGCTTCCCGTTCTACGACCGGTGCGCATACAACCAAATCCCCCAGAAGTGGGATACCCACTTCTTCGGGGATATCTGCGGGGAACGAAAGCACATTGGTTGGCTTGTCCTTACCCCGGTATTGCGAATTCAATTCCTGACTTTCGGCCTCGTCGACTATATAAATACTGACTTCGGCTTCTTCCAGTTCCTGGCTTTTAAGTGCAGCGGTAATCCAGGATTCCAATGCAGCAACCGCCGGTAAATGCTGGCTGCTGGTGTTGGTTTCAATATCAATCTGGTACATATCAGTCGGCTTTGGGCTGCTTTTGTTCAAAAGCGTCATAGGCTTCTACGATGCGTTGCACGATCGGGTGGCGCACAACATCCTTCGAGGTGAAATGCGTAAAGCTGATGCCATTTACGTTATCCAATACTTCAATCGCATGACGCAAGCCGGATGCTATACCGCGCGGCAAATCGATTTGCGTTGGGTCGCCTGTAATGACTGCTGTGGTACCAAAGCCAATGCGGGTCAGGAACATTTTCATCTGTTCGCGAGTGGTATTTTGGCTTTCATCGAGGATCACAAACGAGTTATTCAGGGTGCGGCCGCGCATAAAGGCGAGAGGCGCAACTTCGATAACTCCGCGCTCCATTAGCTTGCCAACAGTATCAAACCCTAACATTTCAAATAACGCATCGTAGAGCGGACGCAGGTAAGGATCTACTTTTTGCGCCAGATCACCGGGCAAAAAACCCAATTTTTCCCCGGCTTCCACTGCAGGGCGTACCAGTAGGATTCGCTCTATTTCATTTTTAAGGAGGGCTTCTACTGCACAGGCAACGGCCAAATAAGTTTTACCGGTACCGGCTGGGCCAATACCAAAGTTGATATCGTGCTTTTGAACTGCCCGCACATAACGCTGCTGATTTAAGCCGCGTGGTTTGATAGTGCATTTCTTGGTGCGGATGAGCGTAATGCCTTCATCGCCGTCAATGTCCTTCTCTGCCGCTTTTTCTGCGGAGGGAAATGCCTGCGTGTCGGTTTGATCAAGTTGTTGCATAAGCTGTTCTATACCTGAGGTTTGCAGAGCTAAATGAACTTCGTCAGGGGTAAGTTCGGCGTGTTCAGTTAATTGATAAAGATTACGCAAAAGCTCTGCGGCGGCACGAGTCTTATCGGCAGGCCCGATCAGTTCGAAATCAGTGCCGCGATGGCGAATTTCTATATCAAGGCGTTCTTCGATCTGGCGCAGGTGCTGACCTAGCAGACCATTGAGATTCGCGAGTCGGCGACTATCACCAGGTGCCAGGCTTAGCTGGTGAGTAACAGTTTCCGGGGCGGAGGTGACGTGACTATTCAAAGCGGGTATGGATCTCTTTCAGCTTCAGTTAAGGTAAGACTAAACCATTAAACGATGTGGATAAAGTATAAATTTCAAAGGTTTAGCCAGAAACTATTACAAAAGCTATTGTTTTAGGTGAAAAATGCTGCTTAAGCTTATGTATTTAAAGTGATTTTATTTTATAAGACAGAGGCACATCGCGCCTCGGGATTTGTTCGCAGGTTATAATTTAATATCTAGCTTGTTGATCACCGTTTTTACATCATTTTGTTTGGATGCAATTGCTTGGGCGAGATCTTTTTGTACGCTCGTATTTACTATACCGGTCAGTGTGACGGCGTTGTTGTAGGTATCCACATTAATTTTTAAGCCCTCAATATTTTTGGAGGCGAGTAGTTCGGATTTAATCGAAGCAGTTGTGGAAACATCATTTACATATTGGGAGAAACTGCGGCGATTTGTTGTTGTCACAGGTTGTGCGTTAGTTGTCGCGGGTGGTTTTGGGGTCACCTTGATATTGTTTTTTACGGAATCGATGCCTTCAATCCCCAGCGCAATATTTTCTGCCAACTCTTTTTGAATATCCGAATAAACTATACCATCCAATATTGCGACAGTGTTGTCGACATTTATATCAATATCTAAATCGCTAAGATGTTTGTTAAGAACTAATGCAGTTTCCAGTTTACTTTCAATCCAACCATCTTTAAATGCCGCTTTACTGTCTTTCCATGTTTGTTTACTGTCTTGTTTAAACTCCGCCCAATATTCTTCAGCGGATCTTTTATCTTGGCGTGTCTCATATTCTGTATTTGCAGCGCAAGCCCCGGAAACAATAACTAATACTGTCGGATATAAGATTGCGCTTATTTGTTTAATTGGAAAACGAAATTGTACAGTTTTCATAATTTTCTCCTTTTGCTGAATAACGTTACGCTTTTCAGTTACATGCTATTTGTGTAGTGCAAATCCAGTGAGCAGCGGGATTTATGCCAAAATGTTAAGTTATTGTATCTTCGGTATTTTTTTATTTTAAATAAGTAGATTTCGTAAATAATTTTTTTGAAAAAAATTCAAAAAATGTAAATTTTAGAGTTTTTAAAATGTGGTATGAAAATGGCAAAGCAATAAGGATGATTTGTATCCCCGATGGGAGATTTGGCGATGAATACCCGTGTAATTATCCATGAAGTAGAAAAATTACAACAAAAAACAGTAATTCTCCTGTTGAAGTTTTTGGGGGTAATTGCTCTACTTTATACCTTATATTTTTGCCGTACCCTACTGTTGCCTGTATTGGTGGCGGGGTTTATTGCGTTATTTTCCAGCCCTCTTGTACGGTTTCTCGCCCATCATAAAATTCCACATGCATTGGCATCCCTATTGGTTGTGATTTTATTATTTTTCGGTTTGGCTATTACCGTTGCTTTTTTGGTTGAGCCTGCAAGTCAATGGTTAAATAATCTGCCCACGTTGGGGGATAAGTTGACAGCGCAGATGGATAATCTGTCCGAATCATTTAATGCCCTAAAAACTAGTTTATTAACTACCGAAGATTCGGGAAATACTGTAGTGAATCTGGTGGAAGGGATGATGCTTTCCTCATTTTCGGTAGTGGCTGGCACTACAGCATTGTTAATAATGCAAATTTTTTCAGTGTTTATTATCACGTATTTTTTTCTAGAATATGGCGATGATTTAATGCGTAATCTGGTTCGGGTACAAGGATCTTTTAGCGAGAAAAAGAAAACTGTAATTATTTTCCAAACTGTACGCGATGATATCTCACGTTATGTGCTGGTTATTTTTGTGATTAATTTGGGGTTAGGTGTTGCAACAGGAATTGTCATGGCTTTATTGGGTGTAAAAGACCCGATTCTTTGGGGCGCATTAGCCGCTATTCTTAATTTTGCCCCTTATGTAGGGGCGATATTATTGTCAGTAATCCTTACGTGTGTCGGATTTATTGAATTTGGTTCTGTTACTGAGGCGCTTATGGTTCCTGGGGCTTTCATTCTTCTTAATTTTATAGAATCCCAGCTAGTAACTCCTACTGTACTTGGTCAGCGTTTCAACATGAATCCGCTATTGGTTGTTTTGTGGATGTTTGTCTGGGGTTGGGTGTGGGGAGTAATAGGCTTATTAATCGCTATCCCCCTGTTGGTATGTTTTAAAATTCTTGCATCCCATTTAAACCTTATCGGTGGTTGGATAAACATTATTGATTCAGAAATAGGCAAAAAGTAATCCTGTAATAATTTCTTTTTTTGCAATATTTTCAAGCCTCTTTAGTGGTGAGTAGAACCTTTGCTATACAAAGCTTTTTGGAGAAAATCGTTAGTGGTTGGCGTTAACAGCGCTATCCATATGAATTTATTGGGATTTTATAGCGTCAAAAAAAAATGGGATGGGTAAGAAAGTTGGCATGGGGTTTGAAGTGAATAACATAAGTATCTGAAATTAAAGGGGGCTCTATGCTGTATTACTCAATAGTGTTTTTTATTGTCGCCATCATTGCTGCGATCTTGGGGTTTGGTGGTATTGCAGGGGCCGCAGCTGGCATTGCTAAAATATTATTCTATATATTTTTAGTATTATTGATTTTATCTTTGGTATTTGGTCGACGTCGTTTTTAACCCGGTTTAATCATTTTTTAAATGTTTAATGAGGTAAATGTTATGGCTACCCAACCATCCCTTAAAGATGTTGCAAATGGACGTTTGAATGCAGTGAGCATATCCGAGGCGATTAACCAATTTAAAGAAGCAACGACGCAAATTTATGATGCGGTTAGCCTTATTGGTAACACATCTGCGGCTGCTGCCAAAACCCAGTTGTATGAAGGTAAAATCAAAGCATTGGAATTAGAGGAAAAAGCTGAGGAATTAGTAAAGGCTAGGCCTTTAGTAACTATTGGGGTAGCCTTTGCTGCAGGTTGGTTGGTATCTCGATTACTACAGCGTTAGGTGACATTGATCATGGATGCTCATGATCGTGAAAAGGAAGCGGTTAGCGAGGCATCATCTGCAGCGAATTCGCCGCCAAATCCTGACAACTTTAAGGATATGTTAGCGCTCGGGGAGCAGGTCGTTCGATTGGTTAACGATATAGCCGACTTGGTGCGAATGGAAACCATGCTGGCTATTCAGTCAATACCGCGATTATTGATGCTGTGGTTTTTGATGATGCCAATTCTCTTATTAACCTGGTGTTCATTTTCAGCATGGATTGCATGGATGCTATACGCGGCAACACAATTGCCGGGAGCGGGTTTTTTTGCGTTTTTTCTTCAGCAGCTTTTATTGCTCTTCGTGTGTCGATGGCTTTATACAAAATACCGGCAACGTATGACCTTGCCTTATACGCGTGAACATATAGATAAATTTTTACGGGGGTTTAATAATGGATCTCCTGGATCGAGTGAAACAAAAAAATAGTCAGGTAATCCGGCGAGAAATTGAGCTGGAATTGCTTTTGGGTAGGAACTTAAGTGGGAATGTACCACGCACTGGTATGTTAATTTTTGTTATTGCACCATTTTGTGCCGGGTTCATTGCCCATCGCTTATCTCGATATTCATTTGGCGTGCAACTCATTGATGCTTTTTTACCCGTGGGTTCATTATTCCAAAAACTTGGACACATCCGTATAAATTTAGAAAGATGAGTTAATTTCAGGAGGTCAAAAAAGCAACCAAAAATTTTATTTTATTAATTTAAGCGACCGTGCGAAATGCTAAAAAGGTGATGCAGATCGCTAACTTATTGATTTATTCTGCTTTCTTTTAGTCTTGGGGTGCTAGAATGAGTCGCGTACTTGCTCGCCAATAATGAGGGTGAATATCGTGGCTGACGTTTTATTAGTTGACGATGATAGAAATTTTTTAAACGCAACTGCTGAGTTGTTAGGGTTACTTGGGCATTCTGTAAAAGCAGTGGATTCTGTTGCCGATGCGCGTGAGTTAATTGGCAAACATCAGTTTACCCACATGATATTGGATTTAATTCTGCCCGACGGAAGTGGTCTGCATTTGTTAGAGGCCCTGCCAGCGAAAAGTGATACAAAAATTACATTGATAACAGGGCATCCCTCTGTTAAGTCCATTGTTAAAAATCTTTATGGCTCTAATGTTAGCTACCTCATTAAGCCCATAGATTTAAGTCAACTGCAGTCTTTATTTGTTGAGCATCAGCCAGTTGCTGGCGTCAATCATTCGACAATACCATTACATTTTAATTTCCTGGTGGGTGAATCCGAGCCCATGCAGCACTTATATGAAATGATTGAGCGCGTTTCTTTAACCAGAGCCAATGTGCTTTTATTAGGTGAAAGTGGTGTTGGTAAAGAAATGGTGGCGGCCGCTATACATTATGCGAGTAAAGTGGATGGTGAATTCGTTGCTACCAATTGTGGCGCATTTTCGCGTGAATTAATCAATAGTGAATTGTTTGGGCATGAGAAAGGCGCGTTTACCGGTGCCAGTCACCGCAAAATAGGCGTTTTTGAGCAGGCTAATAAGGGCACGTTATTTCTGGACGAAATCACTGAAATGCCGCTTGATCTTCAGCCTAATTTATTGCGCGTATTGGAAACTAAAAAGGTTACGCGTCTTGGTGGTGTAACTCCGATTGATGTTGAGGGGCGTGTTGTATCCGCAACAAATCGGACTGAACTGGAAATAGCCGAGCAGCATCGTTTACGTGAGGATTTGTATTTCCGATTAGCTGTTTTCCCTATTCACATTCCTCCGTTGCGCAGTCGTAGAAGTGATATTCCTCTATTGGTTCAATATTTTCTGTCAGTATTTAATCAGCAATACGATAGCAATATTAGTATTAGTGAAGAGTCGCTACAAAAGTTGATGGAGTACGATTGGCCTGGCAATGTGCGTGAATTGCGCCATGCGGTCCATCGCGCTTTCATTATGGCTGATCCACAAAAAAAGCTTATTGTTTTGCCTAATGATTTAACGTCGCCGTTTTCCAAAATCAGCCAGCAGCATGCAGCTGGGATTTCGGTGGGGAAAACGGTTGAAGAAGTTGAACGTGAGTTGATTGAGATCACCCTTCAACACTTTGACGGCGATAAAAAGCAAACAGCGGATATGCTGGGAATAAGTTTGAAGACACTTTATAACCGTTTAAATAGTTATGCCGATGCCTAAGGGGAGATAATATGTTGGACGCAGAAACACAACGTTTACTGCATGATCTCCGCAATCCTTTGAATAGTATTTCTATCAATGCTGAGTTAGGCAAGTTGACGTTGGAGCGCACAGGAGACATCCAGCGCGCGATTCATATTTTTGACATCATTCTTAATGAGTGCCGCAATTGCAGTAACAAATTGAATGATATTAAAAATACGCCGCGTAAATTTGGGGAAGAGGGAGTGGGATGAATGATGCCTCTCATGCCAGTGAAACCAGTTTTGGTGGTTTACCGGGTTATGTCTGGCATCTCGTATTGGCAACTGTAATTAGTTTTTTTGTTATTAGTGCTGTCCTGTCATATCGCTCAGTCAATATTATCGCTGCTAATAATCGCAGCATTAATAATAATCTGCAGACTATTACCCTTATCAAAGATTTAAAAACCGAACTGCTGGCTGCTGAAAGTAGCCAGCGTGGGTTTTTATTGACATCGGACGAGCAATATCTTGAGCCTTATCATAAAACGTTACATGTTATAGATGATTTATTGAATAAATTAAGTGATGCGTCTGAGGAAATACCAGCCCAAAAAAATCGATATGAGCAACTCTATTCCCATGTGTTAGACAAGATTAGTGAGATGCAAACAATTGTCAGTCTGACAGGTGAAGACAGATATAGGGAGGCGATTAATAAAATCAGGACTGATGAGGGTATTAAATTAATGCAAGTTATTACCGGTCTTATCGGGGAAATGGAAGCCGATGAGGCGTTAAGGCTTAAGGAAAATAAAAGCCATGCATTGAATAACCGGCAGTTTATTGTTGCCTCATTGCTGTTAACCAATTCGATTGGTTTAATGCTTTCCCTTGGTATATTTTTTATTTTGTATCGCAATTCTGCGAAGGTAGCCGATTTATATCGGGAGCTTGAACGAGCAAATAATGAGCTCGAAATAAAGGTGGATGCGCGCACACAAACGCTTATGCAGTACTCGGAGGAATTGCAACGTAGCAATAAAGAACTGGAAGCGTTTGCTTTTGTTGCATCGCACGATTTGCAGGAGCCTTTACGAAAAATTCGCGCATTTGGTGATCGTTTGCAACAAAAATATACGTCGGAACTGGGTGAGCGAGGTGCTGATTATGTTAACCGTATGCAGGCAGCATCAGAACGTATGTCAGTACTTATCGATGATCTTCTCAGTTTTTCGCGGGTAACTACCAAGCAAAAACCATTTGTGCCTGTTGATTTAAATAAAGTGATGGGACGGGTTCTGGATGACCTGGACTACGCGATAGAAGATGTCAGTGCGAAACTTTATATAGAATCGCTGCCCGTTATAGATGCTGATGCATCTCAAATGGGTCAGGTATTTATGAATTTAATGGCGAATAGCCTTAAGTTCAGGCGCCCCGATGTTCCCCCTGAAATTCGGGTGACTTGCGAGGAAGGGCTTTCGTCCCCACTGGTTGAGGATGGGCGTGACTGGTGTTGTATACGATTTTCTGATCAGGGTATTGGATTTGATCCCCATTATGCGGATCGAGTGTTTAATTTATTTCAACGCTTGCACGGACGTGATGAATATTCGGGGACCGGGATTGGCCTGGCTTTGTGTAGAAAAATTGTCGAACGTCATGGCGGTAGTATTGAGGCAGAGAGTGAGTTAGGTAAAGGGGCTACATTTATTATCTACTTGCCAATGTCACAACCGGTAATTGAGCCACTCGAAGTTTAAGGAATATTAACTGTGGTGGTAGAAACTCGATAAATAGCGGTGACTTATGAATGTTCCTAAAAAGACGCTGGTAATTTTAATGGCAGAAGATGATAAAGATGATCGTCTTCTGACACATGAGGCAATGCATGAAAGCCGGGTATTAAATGAGTTGCACTTTGTTGAAAATGGCGTGGAGCTGTTGAACTATTTGCATGGTGAAGGTGTGTATGCAGACCGTGCTCTTTATCCGTTGCCGGGTTTAATTTTGCTTGATTTAAATATGCCGAAAATGGATGGCCGTGAGGCTTTGGCAAAAGTTAAGGCTGATAAAAACTTGCGTCGCATTCCTGTGGTAATCCTGACTACCTCTAAAGCAGAAGAGGATATGGTAAAGGGCTATGATCTGGGCGCTGCTTCCTATATTACCAAGCCGGTTACATTTGACGCGCTCGTTGAATTAATGCGTGTTCTGGGCAGGTATTGGGTCGAGTTTGTTGAATTGCCTTAAGCGTGGTCCATGGAGAATCGTCTATGCAAACGGTAAAACTTTTAATTGTTGACGATGACGAAGACGATTTTTTATTAACAAAGGAATTGTTGGGCGAGATCAATCAAAATTATCAGTTGGAATGGGCTTCAAGTTTTGAAAAAGGCTTGTCGTTATTAAGTGAAAACTCCCACGATTTGTGTTTAATGGATTATAAACTGGGTGCACAGGACGGCATTGCATTGTTACGCCAGGCGCACGATGTTGGTTTTTCCGGTCCTATTATTTTGTTGACGGGTGTTCATCGCGCAGATGTTGATCTTCAGGCATTGGAAGCGGGCGCGGTTGATTATTTAGTAAAGTCCGGTTTGAGTGCAGAACAGCTTGCACGCTCTATTCGTTATGCATTGGCTCGTAATGATGTAGAACAGGAGCGTGTTGAGCGTTTAAAAGCCGAAGCGGAAAACCGTGCGAAAAGTGAATTTCTTGCCCACTTAAGCCACGAGTTGCGGACACCGTTATCTGCAATTCTGGGTTTCACTGAGTTGTTAATCAATAAGAATACCGACCTGGAAAATCTTTCCCATTTGCATATTGTCCATCGCAATGGCAAACATTTATTAGGTTTGCTGAATGATGTTCTGGACTTGTCAAAAATAGAAGCCGGTAAGTTGGAACTGGAAAAGCAAACGGTTCACTTATCCTCATTTCTTTGTGATATTTATTTCCTGATGCAGGGCGCGGCGATCGATAAAAATTTGCGCTTGCGTGTAGAAGCCCCTCAACCACTTCCTGCGAGTATTTATACTGATCCAATGCGCTTGCGCCAAATCTTGCTGAACTTGATTGGCAACGCTATTAAGTTTACTAATGATGGCGAGGTTGTTTTGAATATTGAGCGTTTGCGCGAACACGAACAAGGCAAGGAAAAAATTGCGTTTACGGTGCGGGATACCGGTATAGGTATTAGTAAAAATGTGCAGGAACTTATTTTTGAACCGTTTGTGCAATCGAAAGATGCTTATGCTCATCCGCGTGCTGGAACGGGTTTAGGGCTTACTATCAGTAAAATGCTGGTTGCCCGGCTGGGTGGAGACATCCAGTTGGTTAGTGAGGTCGGCAAGGGTAGTGAATTCAGTTTTACTGTTGATCCGGGGGATTTGTCGCAAATCGGTTCTGAGTTATTGCGTTTGAATTTTGATTTGGTGAGCGAAAAAAATACAGTAATACCGCATTTTAGCGGCCGTGTGCTGGTAGTAGATGACCTGCGTGATATCCGGTTGTTGATTGGTCATTTTGTTTCTTCGACCGGTCTGGATGTCATGTATGCCGATAATGGTGCGGAAGTGTTGCGCTTGATTGAAACCGAAGCGGCGCAAGGACGAAGTTTTGATATGGTTTTGATGGATATCCATATGCCAATTATGGATGGGCATGAAGCGGCTAGGCGATTGCGGGCCAATGGTTTCAACCCACCATTGGTGGCCTTAACTGCGGCGCACATGAAAGGTGATATGGATCAGTGTTATGAATCCGGCTTTTCTGCTTATCTGGGCAAGCCAGTGGATCAGGCGCGGCTTTACGAATGTATGGCGAATTTTCTGCCGACAACATCAACTGATGTGTTGACTGAACAAAAATCACAGGGAGGATATATCTTAGTGGTCGAAGACGATCCTGATGCATCACAGGCACTTGCTGCGTTGTTAGGATTATTGGGATGGCAAGCAATTATCGCGCGCGACGCCGCTACTGCGTTAGTCAAAGCTAGGGATTACCAGCCAGCCATTTTGCTTTTGGATATTAATTTGCCAGATATGAATGGTTATGTATTGGCGACGCAAATCCGTTCTATTTTGCCTGATGCAAACATTATCGTTGCGAGTGGTGAGGAATTGGACAAGGCTCGCGCGAAAGAAGCAGGAATTAACGGTTCCATATTAAAACCGGTTTCGCTTGACCAACTGCAAGATATCTTGCAGTAAATAGATAGATAATCTAAAAGACCGAGCAAAAAGCCTGTGCAATTGCTGCACAGGCTTTTTGCTTTATTGTGTGCCTGAAAAATTTATAAAGTAATCCAGTCGTCATCCAGTTCGGAACTTATCAGCGTACCGCGCAGCGAGTTGGGCAGGGCTTCTTCGATTAACAAATCGGCAAATTTTCCAATCAAATCTGCATTATCACTGCGGAAATTTACCACGCGATTATTTTCCGTGCGACCACACAATTGTCCCGGATCTTTTTTGGAATAACCGGAAACCAGAATGCGTTCGGTGTTGCCCACCATGCGGCGGCTAATGGCCATGGCTTGCTGGATTAAACGATCTTGCAAAATAGCCAGCCGATGTTTTTTGACTTCTTCCGGCGTGTCATCAGGTAAATCTGCCGCAGGTGTTCCAGGGCGTGGGCTGTAAATGAAGCTAAATGATGTGTCGAAATCCATATCGTGAATTAGCTTCATTGTCGCTTCAAAATCAGCATCGGTTTCACCTGGGAAACCGATAATAAAATCTGACGAAAAACTGATGTTCGGGCGAATTTTTTTAATTCGGCGCAGTTTTGATTTGTATTCCAATGCGGTGTGACCGCGCTTCATCGCCATCAAAATTCGATCAGACCCACTCTGTACCGGCAAGTGCAAATGGCTAACTAATTCGGGAACGTGGTGGTAAACATCAATCAATGAATCCGTAAACTCTACGGGATGTGATGTGGTGAAGCGAATACGGTCAATACCATCAATTGCGGCAATGTAAGTAATCAACTCAGCCAGATCAACAACAGTGCCGTCAGTTGAATCACCGCGATATGCATTTACATTTTGGCCAAGCAGGTTTACTTCGCGTACACCTTGCTTGGAGAGGTGAATAATTTCAGCCATTACATCCGCAACCGGGCGACTGACTTCTTCGCCGCGAGTGTAGGGCACAACACAGAACGTACAGTATTTGGAGCACCCTTCCATGATGGATACAAATGCACTGACGCCATCCGCATCGGGTTGGGGCAGGCGATCGAACTTTTCGATCTCGGGAAAACTGACATCCACTACGACTACGCCATTGCTCTTTTTGGTTTCCATCATTTCCGGCAAACGGTGCAGGGTTTGCGGGCCAAAAATCAGATCGACATAGGGCGCACGTTTGGCGATAGCAGCACCTTCCTGGCTTGCTACACAGCCACCAACACCAATTACCAGATCCGGATTCTTTTTCTTGAGTTTTTTCCAGCGGCCGAGCTCATGGAACAGGCGTTCTTGCGCTTTCTCACGAATGGAACAGGTATTGATGAGGATTACATCGGCATCTTCAGGATCTTCGGTCGGCACCATATTGTGCGATTCACCCAGCAAATCCTTCATGCGCGATGAATCGTATTCATTCATCTGGCAGCCGTGGGTTTTGATATAGAGCTTTTTAATAGGCGCTTCAGTGGTGGACATCGAACTACTACCTGCTTGGAATGGCGCTGGTTAATGCGTGTTGATGGTTGACCTGTTGATCAAAAAGCACGCAGAAAAAGAAGGCGCGCATTATAGCTATGTTACGGGGTAAAGCCTATAGAAAAGCCCTTGGCTTTCAGTGATCGATGCTTTAGCCTGCGGCGCCTTATTGTAAATTCGATGGTTATCTGGAATCCGGAATATATGAAAGAGCTTCTCTCGCTAGTTGCCGATGGTTACCTTCCCTTTTTACTTCTGGTTACCCTGGGGGTTGGCACCCTGGAAATAATGCGCGGTTATCGCTCGTTTTGGGTCAAGTTGTTTGCGTCGGCTATGTTGCTGTTGGCGGTGACACTGCTGGATTTATATGTACATGTATGGGCAGCCCTGGGGTTGGTTTACTCAATCCATACCGCGATAGCACTGGTGTTGGTGGTGTTTATTGGCGCGGGGTTGCAATCGCGCCTTGGTTGGGTGTGCTTGCTGATGAGTTTGCTGGCTTATCTGGAGTTGTTGTTTTACCTCGGCTACCGCACCTGGGGCGATATGGGCCTGACGCTGGTGGTGATAGGTATCGGGCTTGGATTAATTTACCGCTTTTTACCTGGCCGCACCGCAGCGCACACGTGATAAGATGCGCGCCCCGTATCGGACCCGTTGCATAACACAAGGTAAACCATGAAAAAGACGTTCAAGCTCCATATTGAAGGCAAGCATCCTGATCGCCTGTTGGAGGCTATCAAGCACGAAGTGCGTAAATACGTGAAGCGCGAGCGTCGCAAAACATTGCCCGCAGGCGCCAACTATTGGGCGTTTGATTGCCGTTTTGGTGTTACCGAAGTAGACGCGGAAGATGTTCGTTTGGCAGACATTATCGGGCTAATGGATAAAGTAAAAGCAGCTGATGGTGAAGCATTTTACATAGAGATTCTGGCGCGCGCTGCCCAGCGCAAGCCGCGTGTTCATGCCGATGATCCGGATAATGACGACGATTTGGAAGACTAATTCCTTTTTAAGCCTGTAATAAAAAAGCCGTCTGTTGACTCAACAGACGGCTTTTTTTATGTGCGGCCAATAACTAACGTTTCTTCGGTGCAGAGGGCTTTGCGCTACGGGTGGTTTTGCTGCTGGCGCGAGCCGGTTTACCTGCAATAGTACGCGCACTGCCCGAGCTGCCTTTTGCGGGTTTAGCAAACGCGGATTTCTTTGGATTGCCTGGTTTTGATTTGCTCGTTGGCTTCGTTGCCAATTTCAACAAACCACTTTTGGGTTTAGTGACGACCTTAACCACTTGCTCGGTGACTTCAAAACCTTTGATTTTTTCACGTTTGATTTTGGTGCCTATCACCTCTTCAATCAGCGAGATTTTGTGTTCTTCGGCTGGTGTTACCAATGAAATCGCAGTGCCTTTTTTGCCGGCGCGACCGGTACGGCCCACGCGATGGACGTAGTCTTCAGTGAAGAACGGCAAATCCAGATTCACCACGAAATCCAGCCCCTGGATATCCAGTCCACGCGCGGCTACTTCAGTGGCGACCAGCACTTGCAGTTTGCCTTCTTTAAACTCCTGCAGCGCACGGCGGCGTGATCCCTGCGTTTTTTCGCTGTGAATAACGGCTGCATCAACTTTGTCGTTCTTCAATGCCTGGATTAACTGCTCGGCTGCTTCACGTGTGCTGCTAAACACCATCACCTGATACCAGTTTTGGCTGTGCAGTAGATGAATAAATAATTCGTACTTGCGTGTGCTATCTACCGGATAGAGCACGTGATCCACTGTTTCCGCGACCGAGTTGCGCTTGCTAACAGTGATCAGGGTAGGGCGATTCATCGCCTGCTTGGACAAGTTGGTAACCAGCGGTGAGCCGGTCGCCGAGAAAAACAGGGTTTGGTGTTTGCGCGTAATACTGGTGAGGATTGCGTGCATATCGACCACAAAGCCCATATCCAGCATACGGTCAGCCTCATCCAAAACTGCGAACTCCACTTTGGCGAGATTCACATTTTCCAGCTCAATGTGCTCTTTCAGACGACCGGGCGTTGCGACCAGGATATCCACGCCGGCACGCAGTTTGGCGCCCTGGCTGGTTACCTTCACGCCGCCATATACCGCAGCGATTTTGAATGGCGTGAACTGTGCAAATTCCTGTAGTGCTTTGGCGATCTGTTCAACCAATTCGCGCGTGGGGGCAAGAATCACGGCGCGCACAAAGCCTGCTTCGGTTCCTTTGGGTTTTTCCAGCATTTGTTGTAGTACAGGCAAGCTGTAGGCAGCGGTTTTTCCGGTTCCGGTTTGGGCGGTGGTGAGCAAATCCAGGCCGCGTCTGGCTGCGGGAATCGCTTGCTCCTGGACTGGGGTAAGGGTTTTAAAGCCAATGACTTTAAGGGCGCGCAGCAATTCAGGCGCAAGTCCAAGGGAAGTAAAGTTCATGGGCGTCTCCACCAGTCCAGCTAAAAAGGGCGCGCAGTATACCGATTTAACGTGCTGGCGGGTTAGTACCGGCGAGTTTTTGATCACCTTATAACCGAAAAACGCCGCTTCTTGTTTATTCAGGCCAAAGCTATCTTTGGAAAAATAGTAAGCTATATATATTATATATTTAACTTGTTATGAGGATGGTTTATGAGTCTGCCTGAACACGATGATATGGGACCGCTGGTGCCGGAACAGGAAAGCCTGGGGTTTTTACTGTCGGATAACCTGCGCCTTACCCGTCGTATCGCTTCCCGGTATTTCGAACAGTACCAACTGACCTTGTCCCAAGCGAAAGCGTTGCTCGGGGTTCGTCGCTGGCAGGGCATTCGCCAGGTAGATCTGGCGGACTGCATGGATATCCAACCCATCAGCCTGGCCCGTTTGTTAGACCAGCTTGCTGAAAATGGCTGGATCGAACGCCGACCGGATCCAAAAGACCGGCGCGCCTTCCAGCTTTATCTAACGCCTGCCGCTGCACCGATTGTGAAAATGATTACTACCGCATCCGCAGAGTTTCAGCAAAAGGCACTCGCCGGTTTAACTGCTGAACAACAACAGGCCTTATTTGCCGGATTGAATCAGGTGCGCGAAAACCTGACGGCATTGGGAAAAAACGTTTCTGAATCCAAAGTGGTATCCGAGGTAAGTGAAAAATGACTGAAGCATTGAAGTCGCGCCGCTTTTTGTTACTGGTAGTTATACCGGCTGTATTGGCTGTTATTGGTCTGGTGATTTATTTGTCGGGCGGTCGTTATGCGACAACCGAGAATGCTTACACCAAGGCCGATGTCATTAGTATCCGCCCGCGTGTTGCCGGTGCTGTCGAGAAGCGCCTGGTTGCTGAGAATGATCACGTTAAAGCCGGCCAGTTGCTGATGGTGCTGGACCGCAAACCCTACGAAGTGGCATTGGCGAAAGCAAACGCAAAATTAGGTGAGGTGCGCACTAATCTCGCGGCATTGCATGCGAGTTACAGCGAAAAGCAATCCGAGTTGCAACTTGCCATCGCCAATCGTGACTACGCCGTAAAAGAGCAGCAACGCCAAGCCAATCTGGCGGAACGTAAATTGGTTGCCAAGGCAACTTACGACGAGGTGAGCCATACCCGTCGTATTAATGATCAACAAGTGATTACCATCGAGCAGGATTTAAAGCGTATCGCTGAGTTCCTGGGGGGCGATGCCGGTTTACCTATCGAGCAACATCCCAGTTACTTGGCTGCGAAAGCAGAAGTAGAGCAGGCGCAGTTGAATCTTGAGTACACCGAAATTACCGCCCCTAAAGATGGCATTGTGACCAAACCGCCAGAGGCGGGTGAATTCCTGGCGGTGGGCAGCGCGGTGATGTCATTGGTGGCGAGCGATAACCTGTGGGTGGAAGCGAATTTTATCGAAACTGATTTGACCCACGTACGCGTTGGCCAGACTGTGAGTGTAAAAGTGGATACCTATCCCGATGTTGAATGGAAAGGCGAAGTACAGAGCATTAGCCCGGCAACAGGTGCCGAGTTTTCGGTAATCCCTGCACAGAACGCTACCGGTAACTGGGTGAAGATCGCCCAGCGTGTACCTGTGCGGATCAGTATTAAACCGAACAACAACGCTCCGGCTTTGCAGGCGGGTTTGAGCACCGGTATTGAAATTGATACTGGCTACAAACGTTCGTTGTTGGGACTTTCCATCTAACTTTCTTTTTGCCCTGAATTTTTCGCATGGGAGAGCTGTTGTGGCCCAGGTAGCGACTGAAACATTTCCCGATACGCCGGCACCTGCTGTGTCGGCTGGCAAACGCGGGTTAATTACCGCCTCGGTGATGCTGGCAACCATTATCCAGGCGCTGGATACCACTATAGCCAACGTAGCTTTGCCCCATATGCAGGGCAACATGTCGGCCACCCAGGACCAGATTTCCTGGGTGCTAACCTCTTATATTGTTGCTGCGGCGATCTTCCTGCCGTTGACCGGTTTCCTGTCGGATCGTTTTGGCCGCAAGCGGTTAATGCTGTGGTCGATTGCCGGGTTTACGATTACTTCCATGCTTTGTGGAGCGGCGCAAAACCTTCCGCAAGTGGTAATTTTCCGGTTGTTGCAAGGGATTTTCGGTGCGGCGCTAGTGCCTTTGTCCCAATCTATTTTGCTGGATACCTATCCCAAAGAAAAACACAGCCAGGCGATGGCTGTGTGGGGAATGGGTGTGGTTCTCGGTCCTATTCTTGGGCCAACCTTAGGTGGCTTACTCACTGAACACTACAGTTGGCGCTGGGTATTTTATATCAATGTTCCCTTGGGCATTTTGGCGCTACTTGGGGTGATGGCCGCCGTTAAGGAAACTGCTATTAACAAGGCGCGTCATTTTGATTTATTGGGTTTTGCCTTCCTGAGTTTGGGGATTGGCGCCCTGCAAATGATGCTGGATCGCGGTGAAAGTCAGAACTGGTTTAATAGCCCGGAAATCATCATTGAATGTATTTTGATGGGAATGGGGTTCTACTGGTTTATCAGTCATATCTTCACTTACAAGCAACCATTTATCGAACCGGCGATTTTTAAGGATCGCAACTTTTCTATCGGCCTGATTTTTATGTTTGTGGTAGGGATTATTTTGCTCGCCACTATGGCACTGCTACCGCCGTTCTTGCAAAACCTGCTGGGTTATCCGGTGGTAGATGTAGGGTTGGTGATGGCGCCACGCGGTATGGGGGTGATGCTCTCCATGATGATTGTCGGGAAAATTGCCGGCAAAGTGGACCCGCGTATACAGGTGGGATTTGGGTTGATATTAACGATCATCTCGCTTTGGGAAATGACTTTATTCAATACCAGCATTACCAGTTGGGATATCGTGCGGACTAGCGTAGTGCAGGGGATCGGCCTGGGCTTTATCTTCGTACCTTTGTCAGCAATTGCTTTTGCCAGTCTTGAGGACCGCTTTCGCAACGAGGGTACAGCGTTATTTAGCCTGACCCGTAATATTGGTAGCAGTATCGGTATTTCAGTGGTGATGGCGGAATTGCAGCAGAATATCCAGCGCAACCATGCGGCCTTTGCGGATTACATAACTCCTTACAACCAGGCGTTGGCGAAAGTCGGTGAGTCCGGTCATTGGGATATCGCCACTACCGCGGGGTTGGTTGCTATTAACAATGAGGTCCAACGTCAGGCGGCAACCCTGGCCTACTTGCAAGACTTCCAGTTGATGATGTGGGTAACTATTGCTGCGTTGCCGTTATTACTGTTATTACGTAAACCGCAGGCGGGCGGGGCGCCGGTAAATATTGCCGCCGATTAAGGCGCTAATAACACAATCGACTAACACCGGTGTATGCAATTTAGCCAGGTGGGGCGAGAATAGGGAAAACTTGTGGTATCCTGCGCGCCCTTTGCCGGGGCTCGCTGCCACAGTGCCCCGCCGTTATTTGAGTGATTTCCAAGAGAGAGTTATGGCTGCCAAACCCGTTTATAAAGTGATATTCCTCAACCAGGGCCAGGTTTACGAAGTCTTTTGTTCCGCGATTTACCAAAGCGAGATGTACGGTTTTATTGAGATTGAAGAGTTCGTGTTTGGGGAGCGCACGCAGGTGTTGATTGACCCAGCCGAGGAAAAACTCAAAAGCGAATTTGCCGGTGTAAAGCGTTCCTACATTCCTATGCACTCAATTGTGCGTATTGATGAAGTGGAAAAAGAAGGTCCGGTAAAAATTACCGAGATCAAAGGCGTTGGCGATAAAATCGCACAATTCCCTTATGGGACTTTTATTCCCAATCCCAAGCCGGTTGAATAACCGTTCATTTGTTTGCTGCCAGACGTATTCTTGTAAAAGCGGTTATCGCCATTTTCGAGCCTGCCAGCAAACAGTCTTCCCTGCCACCAATAAGTTCAAGTTATGCCTGTTGGAAATTCCACCGGCGTGTTTACTTGTAAATTCCATTTTAGAAAATGAAAATTTTTGGAGGTGTGGACCGTATTACGTGTCTCACACCTGCCGGCGATTTTTGGGCCGGTTTCTGTAAATTGTCATTCATCAAAAAATGGAAGAAAAAATGATTAAACGTATAGGACTCCTGGCTGTTGCTTTACTTGGTGCGCCGCTTGTGGCTCAAGCGGCGATTATTGAAATTGATTATTCCGGTCGTATTAATTACACCCAGGGCAGTGGTCTGGGTTATAACCTGGGCGATACGGTCAGTGGTAAATTGCGCGTTGATTTATCAAAGTCTATCGGCAATGTTTCTGCTACTCCGGAAAAGTTTTCGTACCATACCCCCTTAGCTCACGACATGGTAACCGGCTATCTTCCGGCAAATGCTGGCCAACCCATGGATTTCGTAGACGTCTACAACAACAGTTATTCTACCTATGATGGACGATTGGTTGATTACCTGAGTGTTTTTGACGGAACCCGCGAAACCCTTGCAAATGGCGAAGATTCCTTAACCTCGCAACTGCAATTGTCTTTTAATTTCAATGGAATTGATTGGATAAAAAGTTACAACATCACCAATGTAAACATAGCAACGCAGGATGCTTTTACCCTTGGTTCGTCTTTTGGTGCTATAGCAAATTACCTGCGCCAGAAAAATGAGTATGGCCAATTCGAATACACCAATGACGTTGCCTATTTCAGTTTTGATTCGGTCAATATAAGCCAGGTTTCCGAGCCTGGTTCCATCGTACTGTTATTGTTGGGTGCATTGGGATTAGCGGCTCGCCGTAAAACTGCTTAGCTTGCGGTTATAGTGAGCCTGTTCATAAGGCCCTTTGTTATAAGCAGTTCATTTTTTTTAAGGCCCCGCTTACTGCGGGGGTTTTTTATCTGTTCTTATCCTTGAGTTGGTTTTTTGGTTGCCCAGGCGAAATTATATTTGGTCGTGGATGTGCAGTGGCGTTGGGAAAACGCGAAAAATTACTTTGCACAACACATCAATAAAAAATGAAATGTGAATGGTTGTGTATACTCTGAGGGAAACACCAGTGATCCTTTAACGGTTTCGACCCTGTCGAAAAAACCAGGAACAGCTGCTATGAAAGGCAATCTCTATCTCGCAATAGATCAAGGCGGCCAAAGTTCGCGTGTGGGTGTTTATACCGAAGTCGGTGAATTAATTTGTCAATTTTCTGCACCTTGTGCAACTAGCCATCATCAAATAGAAAATTCCGCTTATCCGCATATCGAGCAGGATGGCAATGAAATCCTGCATGGTATTCGCCAATGCCTTGATAAGGTTTGCAAACAATTAGGTGAGGCCGTCAACAATATTAAAGCGGCAAGTTTTGCGGGGCAGGGTTCTTCACTGCTCTGTTGGAATTCAAAAACCGGGGAACCGTTAACGCCAGTTTTGAGCTGGCAAGATATCCGCGGTGAACCCTATCTCCAGCAAATATCGTTAACGCATCGTCAGGCTCAGCAGATTACCGGCTTGCGAGTGTCGCCGCACTACGGCGCAAGTAAAATTCGATGGTGTCTGGATAATTATGAGTCCGTCAAAAAAGCGTTGAATGAAAATTCACTATTTATTGGCCCCATTGTCAGTTTTATTTTTTGGCATTTGTTGGGTCAGAAAAATCTTGTCGATCCCGGCCATGCACAGCGTACGTTGCTGTGGAATTTGCATCGCAATGAGTGGGATGAGCGTTTGCTTGAATTGTTTCAAATTCCCAAATCGGTTTTACCCGAGTGTCGTTTTCATAATAGTCATTTTGGAAGCCTAAAACTGGGCGCCCATTCTATTCCGTTTTTCGCCAGCGCTCGCGATCAAGGTGCTTCATTATTTGTAGCGGGAATGCCGGAATCATCAGCTTGTTATGTGAATATTGGTACTGGTGCTTTTATTCAACGCGTCAGTAATATTTTGCATGCACCTGAAGGTCTATTGGTTAGTCCACTCTGGATTCCACAACATAATCGCAGCGAAAACCTCAATGCTTCACCCACGTGTTTTGTAAATGAATTGGTTGAAAAATCATGGTACGCATGGGAGGCCACCGTTAATGGCGCGGCTTCTGCCATTCCTTATATCCAGGAGCAAACAGGCCTGGATGTCACCCCGGGCGAAATTGAATTGGCACTTCAGCTTAATCCTGAACACAATGTTTATTTTTTAAATGCAATCGGTGGATTAAGCGCTCCATATTGGCGAACGGATTTACATGCGCAATTTGCAGCGGATTTATCGTCGCAGGAAAAAATCTTTGCCTGGATTGAATCGGTAATTTTCCAGATTACTGTGAACATAGCATTAATGAAAAAAGCGGGTGAAATTAATTACATTCGTATTAGTGGTGGTTTTAGCAAATCAGATCAAGTGTGCCAGCGATTGGCGGACATCAGTGGATTGGATGTTTATCGTAGTGATAATGCAGATGCAACCTTGCAAGGTGCAGCCTGTATGGCAACAGGTTTGTCAGCCAACTGGCAACCGGTTTTCCAACAAGAAATTTTCTCGCCTGAAACAAATACGGATTTAAATGACCGTTTCCTGATTTGGCAAAACGCCATGCAAAAATGGCTAACCCCGTAGGGGCGCAATTTATTGCGCCCAAAAAATGCCAGAAAAAATCCATGTTGGATTATTACGATATGGGCCAAAAAAAGGGCGCAATAAATTGCGCCCCTACGGATAAAATTTATTCGGCTAATGTGCCATCCCGATAATCCTGAATTGCTTGTTCAATTTCCTCGGTACTATTCATTACAAAAGGGCCGTATTGCACAATCGGCTCTTTAATCGGTTTGCCCGAGATCACCAAAAAGCGCGCTTCAGTTTCCAAGGCTTGTACACTCAATTGATCACCTTTACTGAGTAAACCGGTGTTGCCTTTAGTGAGCTTGCGTTTGTCTTCACCGATAGCAATATCACCTTCATACGCATATAAAAACGTATTGTGATCTTCCGGCATGGCATGATGAAATTCTTTGCCAGCAGGTAAATGTACATCCCAATAAATCGTTTCAGTGGTTAAGCCTTGTATCGGGCCGCTAATCACTTTTCCACCAATAAATGCGGTGTTCGCAATTACTTTGATACTTCCACCATTCGGCAATTCAGCAACAGGAATTTCTGCTGAGGGAATATCGCGATAGTGTGCCGGTTTCATTTTTTCTGCGGCTGGCAAATTCAACCACAATTGGAAACCGCGCATTAATCCGTGTTCCTGTTGCGGCATTTCCGAGTGGATAATTCCACGTCCTGCCGTCATCCATTGCACATCGCCATCGCGCAAATGACCTTTGTTGCCCATATGGTCTTCATGCAACATATGACCTTGCAACATATAAGTCACCGTTTCAAAACCGCGATGGGGATGAGCAGGGAAGCCGGCGATGTAATCATCGGAACTGCTACTTCCAAATTCATCGAGCATTAAAAATGGATCAAAACGCGCATAAGGATTTTGGCCAAGGGTGCGTTTTATGCGAACACCAGCACCGTCGCTGGTCTCGCGGCCTTGTACGATTTGCTGTAATTGGCGTTGCATAATTTTTCTCCAAAAAATGTTGCGTCGAATTTTTTAACCTTGAACTAATGTGGTGAAAGAAAGCGCGGCAGGTTACGCCGCAACTTCCTGTTCGATTTCAGTTTTTGCTGCTGCAAAAGCTTCATCTTTTTGGCCCATGTTCAGGCCTTCCGCATAAATAAAGTGCACATCTTTCAAACCGACAAAACCTAAAAAGCTTTTCAGGAACTGGCTTTGGCTATCTGCTGGTTGGCCTTTGTAAATGCCGCCGCGAGTCGCGATGATATACACCGGTTTGTCATTCAATAATCCTACTGGGCCTGTTTCGGTGTATTTAAAAGTTACGCCAGCGCGAGCGATATGATCGAAGTACGCTTTGAGTGCTGAAGGCACGCCAAAGTTGTACATCGGAACGCCAATCACAATTGCATCTGCGCTCTGGATTTCAGCAATGATGTTATCCGAGTAATCCAGTACCGCTTGTTGTTCCACCGTGCGACCTTCTGCCGGGCTAAACAATGCTTGTACGCGGGTTGCATCCAAATGCGGCACTTCTTCTTTGGCGAAATCACGCACTACTACTTCACCTGCCGGATTCACGGCCTTCCAGCGTTGCACAAACTCATTTGCCAATGTGCTTGAATTGCCATTGTCACCGAACAAACTGCTGTTGATTTGTAAGAGCTTAGCCATTTTCGTTTCCTCATCCTATTCACAAAGTGTGATTTGCTAGTTGTGTGGCGTTGTTGCCATGTGTCCATTAAATGATTTGACGAATGAATGATAAATACGGATATTTAGCGGTATATGATCTAATTATTTAATTGATCGCCGAAAATGAGGAAAAATATGACAGATTCTGGTCCTGTGGCGGTCACAGCCATCAGCGAAAACAAAGTCACATTGGAACAATGGCGGGCGTTACTCGCAGTTATTGATGCCGGCGGTTACGCCAAAGCAGCAGAGCTGCTCAATAAAAGCCAGTCGGCGGTCTCCTATTCCATTTCACAGCTGGAGTCTGCGTTGGGCGTGAAGGTGTTCCAGTTGCAAGGTCGCAAGGCTGTGCCATCGCCAGCGGGCGATTTGCTCTATCGCCGGGCCCGGCAGTTACTGGAACAAGCGGAACGCTTGGAAAAATCGGCCGGTTGCTTGTCGATAAAGGTTGAGCCATTGGTAAAAATCGCCGCGGATATCATTATTCCCCCGATTCGGGTACTGCAATGCCTGGAAATCTTTGCCAGGGATTTTCCGGATACTCGCGTGGAAATTTTTGAATCAGTGTTGAGTGGAACTGAAGATGCGCTCTTGCAACGCCATGTGGATTTGGCGATTGGTGGGCGCGTGCCTACCGGTTTTATGGGCGAAAAATTGGTGACTGTGACCATGCACGGTGTGTCCAGCCCTGATCATCCGTTGCAACAACTGGGGCGTACCATCAACTATGAGGATATGCGCCAGCATCGCCAGATTATTGTGCGTGATTCAGGGCAATATCGCCGTCGTACTGAGGGGTGGCAGGAGGCTGATCAGCGCTGGACGGTTAGCCATATTAAAACGTCACTGGATGCGATTCGGTTGGGATTGGGATATGCATGGTTACCGGATGCTTATACCCATCAGGATATTTTGGAGGGTCGATTAAAATATTTGCCCGTCGAAGTGGGAGCTGTACGCGAAGTGCCTACGTATCTCACGTTTGCCGATAATGAGTTTGCCGGACCTGCGACGCGTCGATTAGCAGAAGTGTTAAAAGAAAATTTACCAAAGATGTGCGGTTGTCCAGCATAAAAAAAATCGGCCATTACGGCCGATTTTTTCACAAGTCCCAACTTACGCTTTTAACTCAACCCAGATAGGGCAGTGATCAGAAGGTTTATCCATGCCGCGAATTTCGTAATCAATGCCAGTATCGATACATTTATCCAGCAAACTTTGTGTCATTAAAATCAAATCGATACGCAAGCCGCGTTTTGGATTATCTTCAAAACCGCCGCTGCGGTAATCAAACCAGCTGAATAAATTGTTCACTTCCGGATTTTTTTCGCGGAAACTGTCTTTCAAACCCCAAGCTAGTAATTCATTTAACCATTCGCGCTCTTCCGGTAAGAAACTGCATTTACCGGTGCGCAACCAGCGCTTGCGATTTTCTTCACCGATACCTATATCGATATCCTGGTGGGAAATATTCATATCGCCCATCACAATAATTTGGTTATCAGGTTTTTCTTCGCCGGTCAGATAACTGATCAGGTCTGAATAAAATTTTCGTTTCGCCGGGAATTTAACGGCGTGATCACGGCTTTCTCCTTGTGGAAAATAACCATTCAATACGGTGATTTCACCGAGTGGCGTATCAAAAACACCGCCGATAAAACGGCGTTGGGAATCTTCCAAATCACTTGGAAAACCCTTGATTACTTTTTTAAATGGATAGCGGGATAACAACGCAACGCCGTAATGGGTTTTTTGCCCGAAATATTCAACGTCATAACCAAGCGCTTTGATGGTTTCCAACGGGAAATCCGGATCATTGACTTTGGTTTCTTGCAGGCCGATAAAATCCGGGCGATGTTTGGCAATCACTTCTTCGAGTTGATGCAGGCGAGTTCGGATACTATTAACGTTGAAGGAGATGGCTATCATAATTTGACCTTGCTTCTGTAAAAAAACACCCGGGCATTACTGCCCGGGTGTTTGCGATGAACGTAAAGGGTAAATTTATTGTCTGGCGATTTTGGATTCAGGCTCTTTTAATTGCTCGATAAAATCTGCCAGTACATGACCTGCTTCCATTAAATATGGATCTTCTTTAGGTTTAATTTCTTTATCAGTTTCTTTGGGGGCAGCATCTTCATCGTCGTCACCACCATTTGCTGTTTTCAACGCTGCATAATTCGCATAGGGTTTTTCACCCTTTGCCGTGCGGCGCTGATTTTCATTATCCAATGCGCGTTGTTCCATTTTCTTTTGCTCTTCCTGGCGAGTCGTCAGGCGCAAAGAAACTTCTTTTTTAGCGGAAGCTTCTTTGAACATCGCGCTTTGCTTATTCAGGAAAATAAATTCCGGATCTTTAGCCATGCGTTCCTGATGTTCGGTTTCAATTTTCGGCAAATATTTGCTGATGTTGTAATAATTCTGGTGTGGGGCAGGGTGGATGCGATCCCAAGGCAATACATTGTCATAACTGCTTTCACCGATTTCAGTTGGATCTAGCAATGTTGGCAATTGCACATCCGGAATAACACCGCGATGCTGGGTGCTATCACCAGAGATTCGATAAAATTTTGCTTCAGTAATTTTCAAGCGACCATGTTTCAGGTCAACCAGGTTTTGCACTGAGCCTTTGCCGAATGTGGTGGAGCCGATAATAATTCCCCGACCATAATCCTGAATGGCGCCAGCAAAAATTTCCGATGCAGACGCACTCAAACGGTTAATCAACACTGCAATAGGTGCGCGGTATGCAGCTGGTTGATACGCACGATAGTTACGCGAAATCGTGTCATCGCTTTGGCGAATTTGTACTACCGGGCCCGGATCCACAAAGAGGTTGGTGAGCATCGCTGCTTCTGGTAAGGAACCACCGCCGTTATCACGCAAATCAATAATAACGCCATCCACTTTTTCTTTATTAAGCTCATTCAATAAATTTAATACATCGCGAGTCGTGCTTTTGTAATTGGGATCACCCTTCGCATAGGCTTCAAAATTCATGTAAAAAGTCGGAATATCAATAACGCCAATTTTGATGGTTTTATCGCCGTCTTTTACTTCAAATACCGCTTTTTTTGCTGCCTGGTCTTCCAGTTTTACCGTTTCGCGTTTAATCGTAATTGTTTTGTTGCCTGTAGCGGTTGGATCAGCAGGAATTACTTCCAGACGCACTAATGTACCTTTGGGACCACGAATTAATTTAACGACTTCATCCAGGCGCCAACCGACAACATCAACGAGCTCACCGTCTGCTCCCTGGGCAATTGCGGTAATTTTATCGTTGGGTTTCAGTTGGCCTTGTTTTTGCGCCGGGCCACCAGCTACCAGACTACTGACTTTGGTGTAATCTTCATCGCTCTGCAATACTGCCCCTATGCCTTGCAATTCCAATGACATGCTGATGTCAAAATTTTCGGCATTTTCAGGTGATAAATAATTAGTGTGAGGATCGTATAGCGCAGTGAGTGAATTCATCATCACGCTAAATGCTTCTTCTGATGTTTGCTGTTTCAATCGGCGCAATTGATTCGAATAACGTTTACTCAATGTAGTTTTGCTTTCTTCCAGTTTTTTTCCGGAAAGCAACGAGCTGAGCAAATTGGATTTTAAATATTGATGCCAGAGTTTATCTGCCTCTGCTGCATTAGCTGGCCATGTAGCTTTTTCCCGATCAAGAAGAACAGACTCTTCGACATCAAAATTGAACTCGGTTTTGGGATCCTTAAGATCGTTAACTACTTTTTCAAGGCGCTGGATCATGCGCTCATTGAAACGATTAAAAATCAGGAAACTATTAGTCAGGTTGCCTTTTTTATAATCGTCATCAAACGTTTTGCGAAACTTTTCAAATTCGGCGATATCAGCGGCGAGGAAAAAATTGCGTGAGCTATCGAGCGACTTTAAGTATTCATCCAGATAACGGGAAGATAATGCATCATTAAAATCCTGATCCCGATAATGTTCGGCGTCTAATTTTAATACCAGCTCAATTGCAGCTTTACCTTGTTCTTCGGTGGGTTTCAGGACCTCTATTTTATCGGCGAGTGTCAGTGACGACAGGCTTAATAAAAGGCTTAACAAGGTGATTTTAATCGGTCTTACAACAACATTTTGCATAAGGGAGCTTCTCGATAAGTCGGGCGCATCCAGTCAGTAGTTGCTGGAACAGGGCAATGCTTACTATAGCGGAATTCCCTATTAAAGGCAGGCGCCAATTGTACGTTTGTGGTGCCGATTGGCATCAATACTCTGCGTTAGGATTCACATTTGATGGAAAAGTTGCACTTCGCAGTACTGCACAAGTTATTGCATAGAAAGGATCTTGATATTTTTCAATCAACTTATTGCGGTTGATTTCCCATCAAATCAAGCCAGAGTTCTTTCCTGTCCAAAGGTGTTGCCTTGGGCAAGTAAGGATTGGCAATACGTATTGCCCTGCGATTTTTAAGGTCAGCCTTGCCTAGTGCCTCTTTTACTTCAGGGCTGTTATAAAAATAACGGTCAAATGCTCCATCTTTAATGGCTGACTCCAAGCCGAACTCAATATCCTTCGCCAAAGCGGGGTCTTTGGGGGTCACAAAAAAATAGGTTGGTAAGGGATAGATTAAAACCAGATTTTTCTCAACGGTCAGTTTTAAATCAGGGAACGCTGTGAGTTCGGTCCAAACCTCGTTTGCACCGCGTGGGAAGGCGTCAAAACGACCACCATCCAACATGTGATAAAGGCTGGGCTTTTTGGTGGCTTTAATAACCTCGAGCCCCGCGCCCTCTAAAATAGATGCGTCCTGCCAGCTTCGACCCTGGCCAAATTTCACTTTCTTAAGATCCTCCAATGTATTGATTTGGTCGAATCTGGCCTGATCTCCCTGGCGAATAAAAAACAGACGATGATTCATCAAACCGCGGTAGGCGTCGATGCGAATGGGAAGAAAATCCCGTTCCATTTCTTCGGATGTTCCACCCCACATTACCGAAATGCTCCCCGATTTAACGGATTCCATTACCCGTGGACGTGAATAAACTTCATCTGTTGTGGCGTAAATATATTCGTTGTTGGAATACGAAAGGGCCAGCTTTAACAACCCATTCATATAGTCGGTTTGTACATTGGACTTCATATTGGTGGTTACAGTTTTCTTTTCTACTGCAATGGATGAATGACTGAGAAGTAATGCGATTAAGATGAGAATTCTTGTTAATACGTGATTTGAGCGAATAAATGGAGTCTTGGGAAAGTGCATAGTTCAAGCTCGCAGGTTATATGGTTATAAGGCTAAAAGTAGCATATAAATCATACATAGGCGGCTTTTTTAACAAACAAAAATGCCGCAAATTTGCGGCATTTCTAGCGGCAAAATGAAGTCGACAACCTAACAGCTGGTGCTGCAGTCAAACATCATTTGCATAAAATCGATTTGGTCTGCATTGGTAATGGATGTGACAGATACTTTCGCCACCTGACGGTTTTCCCATGCATAGTCATAACGAGTAAAGGTCAATTGGCCATTGGTAATTTCATCGGCACCCACAATCATGCTTTGGTGGGGAGATGTATCCAGTAAGTCCAGAAGCTCACGGATGGTCTTGTCGGCACATTTGAGTTGTAATAATTCGTGCGGTCCTTTATGGCTAACGAAAATATAATCACAACCCAACATAGTGCTCAGGCTTAGAACAAATTCTCCGCGAGCGACTGCACTGGCAACATCAAAACCCTTGAGGTTATGGCTTGGACACAAATCAGAGGACCGATTTTGTTGCTGCGCGCTTTGGCTGTGGGGCATAGGTTTCTCCGCAAGGCAAGAATTTATTGTTATTGCTTGCTTGTAACTGTTTACAGAATTTAACTGTGCAAAATTTATCAGTCAGATTGGTAAAAAACCATAGGTAAACGCAACAAAATGTCGATAAATTTAACAGATTTTACGCGACGAACCTCTCAAAAAGGAATAAAAAAAGCGGCTGCTTAGCCGCTTTTCTTTTTGTATCAAGCAATTACCTGGCAATCCTGAAGTTTATCTCAGGACTTGTTGCGGGCAGCTAAAGCATCCTTAATTGTTTCGCGCATTGTGCGTAAAGCTTTCTCCGTAGTTTCCCAGTCGATGCAGGCATCCGTTACAGATACTCCGTATTTCAGGTCACATAAATTAGCCGGAATGCTTTGATTGCCTGCACCTATATTGCTTTCAACCATCAAACCGATAATGGATTTATTACCTTCAACAATTTGATTGGCAACATTTTCCAGAACCAGGGTTTGTAATTCATGGTTTTTATTGGAGTTTGCATGGCTGCAATCCACCATGATATTAGGTACTACTTTTGCCTTGGCCAGTTCTTGTTCGCATACGGCAACACTGACTGAATCGTAGTTCGGTTTGCCGTTGCCACCGCGCAGCACCACATGGCCATAACCATTGCCGCGAGTATGGATAATCGATACCTGACCTTCAGTGTTAATACCCAGAAAGCGATGAGGTTTGGAGGTGGATTGCAGGGCATTAATCGCAACCGTTAAACCACCATCAGTACCATTCTTGAAGCCAACCGCTGATGACAAGCCGCTCGCCATCTCACGGTGGGTTTGTGATTCAGTAGTACGGGCCCCAATCGCAGACCAGCTAATCAGGTCATGGAGGTACTGCGGTGATATTGGGTCAAGCGCTTCGGTAGCCGCCGGTAAACCTATTTCAGCGATATCCAGCAATAATTGGCGACCGATATGCAGGCCTTCTTCGATTTTGAAAGAATCATCAAGGTAAGGATCATTAATCAGCCCTTTCCAGCCTACGGTGGTGCGGGGTTTTTCGAAGTAAACACGCATTACCACGTAAATAGTATCGCTGACTTCATCGGCCAGTTTTTTCAAGCGTTGGGCGTAGTCTTTGGCTGCTGCTACATCGTGAATAGAGCAGGGGCCGATTACTACAAAAATACGGTGATCCTTGCGATCCAGTATATTGCGCACAACCTCGCGGCCATGAGTGACCACTTCACGCGCTTTTTCAGTTAATGGAATTTTTTTCTTAAGTTCTGCCGGGGATATCAACAGTTCTTGCGAGACCACATTCAGGTCATCGACTTGGGTACTGGTCATGATGTTATTTCCTAAAAATGTCAAATCGAGGGTTATTCTATCGAAAATAAATCAAAAAGTGGGATAGTTTTTTTAATAAAAGGCATAAATAAAGATAATCAGTCTGTGTTTTGCCATTTTATGAGGCTAAAGTTATATAAATATCAAAAAATTTAAGGGTTTTAATTTTCATATCCTTATTTATTCGTATTTAAAGTGATGGATATCCTCTAAAAGATAATCTGATAGGAGGCTAAGTAATAATTAACTAAAGTATTAGGTTGTTTTTTGAACTGTGGTTAATCAATAAATAATGGTTAAATAGGTGCCTGATTGCTATGGTGTCGTTTTTATTTTCCCTCAAACCCCGATTTTGCAAATCTGGATATCAATTGCTATGAACATGCGAAAGGACATTACCTTCCGATCAATTGCGTTATTTTTAATCTGTAGTGGATTGGCAGGTTCGGCGGTCGCTGAAATGGGAAGAACAGCGCTGGTTTTGGGTGGTGGTGGAGCCCGTGGTGCTGCACATATTGGTGTTCTGGAAGTCCTGGAGCGAGAGCGGATCCCTGTTGATTGTGTGGTAGGGACGAGTATGGGCGCTCTGGTTGCTGGCTCTTATGCGGCCGGGCTATCGCCTAAAAAAATGCGCAAAAAACTGGCTGAGGCCGATTGGACGGATATTTTTCTGGATGTTGCCGACTTCTCGCAATTAAGTTATCGCAAGAAAAAAGTTAGCCAGCGTTATCTACCCGGCACTGAATTAGGCGTTACTCACAAAGGGTTCCAATTGCAATCGGGAGTGGTTGCTGGAGAAAAAATAAAACTCTTTTTTAATCAATTGGTGGATGCCAATTTAGGTGAGCGCAATATTGAACAGCTTTCTATTCCATTGGCGATAGTGGCTACGGATATTGGTACTGGCGAGCGCGTAGTGTTTCGAGAGGGCAGTCTCACCCAGGCGATGCGCGCGAGCATGTCAGTGCCAGGCTTAATGGCTCCGGTTGAATACAAAGGCCGCAAACTGGTTGATGGTGGGTTGGTTGATAACGTCCCTATTGTATTGGGGCGCGAACTTTGTAATGCGGATCGAGTGATTGCGGTGAATGTAGGTTCACCATTGCGTGAACCGGAAAATATTGGCTCGGTGCTCAGTGTGACGGCGCAAATGATTGGCACGTTAACCAAGCAAAATGTGGAACGTTCACTTACCAGCTTGACCGGTCAGGATATTTATATTTATCCGGAATTGGGGACTATTAAAGCTTCCGAATTCGCACGCTATGACGAAGCTGCGGATGCAGGGCGTAAAGCTGCTGAACAGCAGGTGATGTTGTTGCGTACTTTATCTGTCGATAAAAATACCTACACCGCTTGGAAAAATAAAAACAAATATGCACCGAAAACCGAAATAGTCATTGATGAAGTTCGTATCGCTCCCACCAATCGGGTGCATCAGAATTATGTGGCGCGGCAGATTCGGCAAGTGCCGGGCACGTTGTTGGATCGTCCGGAGTTGGAGCAGGACCTGATTCGGACCTATGGCGATGGTTTTTATCAAAACGTGGATTATCGCGTGATCCGTGAAAATGACGAAAATGTCCTTGAGATTATTGCGCGGGAAAAGGAAGTGAGTCTGGATTATTTGGTGTTTGGTTTTTCCATTGATAATGAATACCGACAGGAATCCAATTTTAATTTTCGCGCCGCTTATCGCAACACCTGGATTAATTCTTACGGCGGCGAATTTTTTGCCAGTGCGGATGTTGGTGGAAAGCCACGTGTTGAACTGGATTTCTATCAGCCATTGGATACGCGCCACCACTTTTTTATTGAACCAAATTATCTGCGCAAGCGCGAGGATATCAGCATTTTTGTTGATGATGAGCGTATTGCAGATTACCAACTGGATACTTCATATACAGAAATGGTTGTTGGTGCAAATCTGGGAGGGTATGGGCAATCCCGATTGGGGTGGCGTGATTACCACGTAAAAGGTGAGGCGGATTTAAGTAGTGTGGTATTGCCCAATGTTGATGAGCGTTTTGGCGGCTTTGTCTATGAGTTGAATCTGGATCGACGCAATCGTTTATATTTTCCATCACATGGCTGGCGCTCGGATATTAGTTATTTTGATTCCCATCATGAGGGTTATAGCAAGCTATCGGCTGATTTAGGTGGTGCTTATAAAATCAGTGATTATGTGTTAAGTGTTCGCACGGCCTACACCACTTCCTTAAAAGGGGAGTTGCCAATTTATGATGCGGTTATGCTGGGCGGTTTTTTAAGAATGTCCGGTTACGCCAGCAATCAGATTCTGGGGGATGAGGCATTGTATGGGCATATACGCACCGAAAAAATTATCGGTCGCATGCCGCTTGGTTTAAATGGTGATTTACGCTTGGGCTTTGGTTTGGAGGCTGCAAAACTGGAAACCAATTACACCCTGTCTACTGGTGATGATTGGCTGGATTCAGGGGTGATTTATCTCGGTGGTGAAACACCATTTGGTCCTTTGTACCTGGGTTACGGGTTTACGTCCAAAGGGGATTACAACATGTATCTGCAGCTCGGTGCGTTGTAATAAATTGCCTCCGGTTTTTAGGAAGCTTTGAAATTCTGAAAATATTTTGGTTATTTAATAAAGCGGGCCGCAGTAGCGGCCCGCTTTATTTGCGTATTAAAAGTGAAATACTGCAGCTGCGTAAGGTCCCTTCAATTCCAGGTTGGTTGCTACATCGTCTTCGTTGATATCAATCTTCATTGTGCGATAACCAACCTCTAGTCCCAAGTCTAATGCTGAATCAAACATATAGCTGATTTTTGCATTGTAATCATGCAGATTGTTGCCATCATAGCTAATGAAATTCCCTTCCACTCCAGCAGAAAATCCAGTTAATGGTAAATCAAATTGAACTTTTCCATAAATAAGTGGCACGGTTGCATCTACATCGATCTCGTCGCGCAACGTAAGCGCTTCAGCTTTTAAATATCCGGAATATTTTCTCAGGGTGACGCCAAGGTCGAGGTTCACCCAGTTATCCAGAAATTCATAATACAACGTTGCATCCGTTGAGCTTAAATCAAAATCAGTTTTGACATTGGTCCCTGCAGGAAAAACTACATCGTCAATACTGAAGCTATTTTTGATTGTGCCTGTTTGGTTGCTGGTGATATTGTTTTGTTGCACTTTAAGGTTGGGTAAAAAAGGAACTGGATGTTCAATGGCGATGTAATAAAAATTATTATTGTCATCCTTCATTCCCAAATCATCAGTGCTCACTTGTGGGTCGCCGGCAGCGCCCGAGTATTCGCTTTGCCAGCTTCCTGCACCGGCATAAATTCCAAATACCGTGTCTGCTGTTGCATATTGGCAGCATGCCAATGCCAGTGTGGCGATAGAAATTTTTCCGATCTGGTGTATGTGTCTCATAAAATATTCCTGTGATAGTAAGTTGATTTTTGTATTGGTAATTGTATTTGAACTTTTACGATTTTCTTGTGCCCGTTATACAGGATTTCGATCATTCTGCAGCAGTTTTAAAAAAACACGTGCGGCATTATTAAGTGTGCGTTGATTGTGATGAATACATCCCAGCGGGCGCATAATAGGTGGGTGATTTACATTTAATATTTGCAATTGTTCATCGATAATTTTGCGTGGTAAAACGCCCCAGCCAAGATTAATGCTGAGTAGCATCTTGATGGTATCCAGATGGTTGGAAATCATGCCGATATCGAGCGGTAATTTTTCACCATCAAAAAGGTTTTTGATGAGTTGTGTTGTGTAGGTGTTTACATCCGGCATGATTGCCGGGTGTTTGCTTAAATCGGCCAGCTGAAGATGCGGTTGTGTGGCATTGGGGCCGCTTTGTTGCGTGAGTGGGTGAGAGGGCGCGACGACAAAGTGGAGTTGGTCGTGCCAGAGGGTGTGGCTTTGGAGTCGTGTGTCTTGCGAAAGCGCGAGCGTAATAATGGCGAGGTCGAATCTGCCTTGTAAGATTTCATGGTATGCCTGCTCCGAATCTAAAAAATGTAAGTCCAGCTTCACTTGCGGGTGACGCGTCGAAAATTCGCGCAAGTAGGGCGGTAAATAGTGCAACCCCACGTGATGGCTGGTTGCAATGCTCAACTTGCCTTGCACATCACCTTGTAAATCCGCAATGGCCCGTTGTGCGGCTATCACCTCTCCCAAGATTAGCTTGGCTTTGCTTAATAACAGCTGACCGGCCTGGGTTAATGCTACCTGTCTTCCTATCCGGTCAAACAAGGGGGCTTTTAACTGATCCTCTAATAAAGCGATGCGTTTACTAATCGCTGGCTGTGTCAAATGCAGCCGCTCGGCAGCAGCGGAAAATGACCCGTTTTCAGCGATGGCGACAAATGCTTGTAGGTGTTGTGTATCCATTCGTAGAATATTTAGACTATTCCTAAATGGAATGCAATATATAAAAAAGATAAATTTGTTTTATGGGTTTGGCGGGCGTAGCATGGCGTCATTCTTATTATTAGTTCCACTGCAACCTTGTGAGCTGAGCCTTTAGGCTTTATTGGAGATCACCATGGCTAAAACTCTTTATGACAAATTGTGGGATGCCCACCTCGTCCATCAAAGTGATGATGGTTCGGCGCTTATCTATATAGATCGTCACATCGTTCACGAAGTAACCTCGCCGCAGGCGTTTGATGGTCTGCGTATAGCTGGACGTAAACCCTGGCGAGTGGATTCAATCCTCGCTACGCCAGATCACAATGTCCCAACCACCCAGAAAGAGCGTGCCCATGGGGTGAGTGGTATCCAGGACCCGGTGTCATTGATCCAGGTGAAGACCCTCGATGATAACTGCGATGAGTTCGGCATCCTTGAATTCAAAATCAACGATGAGCGCCAGGGGATTGTGCATGTTGTTGGTCCTGAAACCGGTGCCTGCTTGCCCGGTATGACGGTAGTTTGTGGTGATTCGCATACTGCTACCAACGGTGCTTTGGGTTCATTGGCCCACGGGATTGGCACCAGTGAAGTTGAGCATGTGATGGCGACCCAATGTTTGGTCGCTAAAAAAATGAAAAACATGTTAATCAAGGTGGATGGCAAACTTGGTCTTGGTGTTACACCGAAAGACGTTGTTCTCGCCATCATCGCTAAAATCGGTACCGCCGGTGGTACGGGTTACGCGATGGAGTTTGGCGGGCAGGTGTTTCGCGATATGAGCATGGAAGGCCGTATGACTGTATGCAACATGGCGATTGAAGCTGGCGCGCGTGCCGGAATGGTTGCTGTTGATCAAACCACTATTGATTATGTAAAAGGCAGAACCTTTGCTCCTAAAGGTGATTTGTGGGAGAAGGCGGTTGCAGAATGGAAAAATTTTGTCAGCGATGACGGTGCTCATTTTGACTCCGTAGTTGAAATCAGCGGTGCTGACATCAAGCCGCAAGTAAGCTGGGGTACTTCACCGGAGATGGTGGTTTCTGTGGAGGATAAAGTGCCGGATCCTGAGAATGAAGCTGATCCGGTTAAACGCAACGATATGATTCGTGCATTGCAATATATGGGTTTGAAAGCAAACCAACCGATCACCTCTATTCATGTTGATCGCGTGTTTATTGGTTCGTGCACTAATTCGCGTATTGAAGATATTCGTGCTGCAGCGGAAATTGTTAAAGGCCGCCAAAAATCCGGTTCTGTCAAAGAAGCGATTGTTGTTCCCGGTTCCGGTGCAGTTAAAGCACAGGCAGAGGCGGAAGGTTTGGATAAGATTTTTATCGACGCTGGATTGGAGTGGCGTGAGCCGGGTTGCTCCATGTGTTTGGCCATGAATGCCGACAAACTCGGAGCGGGTGAGCATTGTGCTTCCACCTCTAACCGTAATTTTGAAGGTCGCCAGGGCTACGGTGGTCGCACTCATTTGGTGAGTCCAGCGATGGCAGCGGCGGCAGCAATTGCCGGTCATTTTGTCGACGTGCGTACATTCAACTAACCAGGAGCAGAAAGCCATGAAAAGTTTTACCGTTATACAAGGCATTGCGGCTCCTATGGATCGCGCGAATGTCGATACCGATATGATTATCCCGAAGCAGTTTTTGAAATCCATCAAGCGCACTGGTTTCGGCAAAAACTTGTTTGATGAATTGCGTTACCTCGATGAAGGCAAGCCCGATCAAAGTTGCGAAGGCCGCCCGATCAATAGCGAATTCCCGCTGAATTTTCCGCGTTATAAAAATGCCAGCATTTTGCTTGCGCGTGAAAATTTTGGTTGTGGGTCGAGCCGCGAGCATGCGCCATGGGCACTGGATGACTACGGTTTTCGCAGTGTGATCGCGCCGAGTTTTGCTGATATCTTTTTTAACAACTGTTTTAAAAATGGTTTGTTGCCAATTATTCTGGATGAAGAAATTGTCGATAAATTGTTTAAGGAAATGTATGCGGTGGAAGGCTATCAATTAACCGTTGATCTTGCAGCGCAAACCGTAACTACCCCATCAGGTGAAAGTTTTGGTTTTGAAGTTGATGCCTTCCGTAAGCATTGTTTATTAAACGGTTTGGATGATATTGGCTTAACCCTTGAGCATGCCGATAAAATTCACGCTTATGAGAGCAAGCGCCGCGCAGAAGCACCCTGGTTGTTTGATGTAGTGAAATAAATAATGAAATTCACCAAGTATCACGCATTGGGAAATGATTACATTGTCGTTGATCCGGCAGATGTATCCAGTGCGCTCACTTTTGATCAAATCAGTGCGTTATGTGATCGTCATTATGGATTTGGCTCTGATGGTGTGCTGTTTGGGCCACTCAAAAGTGATGCTGGTGATTTTGCGTTACAAATTTTCAATCCCGATGGTGGCGAAGCTGAAAAAAGTGGTAATGGATTACGTATTTTTTGCCGCTATTTGTGGGATCAACAATTGGTTGGTGGCGAAAAGTTTACCGTTGAGACCAAAGGTGGAATTGTCAGTGCGGTAGTTCATGCTGAAGGCAAGTCGGTTTCAGTTGCGATGGGAAAAGTAAGGTTTACTCATGAGCATGATGGCGAGCCTGAAATTGCTGCAAAAAAAGTGATGGTGGATCAGCAATCGTTTGCGTTTTATCCCGCTAATGTTAGCAATCCACATTGTGTGATTTTGGTGGATGAACCAACACCTGGGATGGCAAAGAAACTTGGTCCTGTTATCGAAAACGATGGTCAGTTTAAGAACCGCACCAATGTGCAATTTTTAAAAATAATTGATAGAAATAATATCCGGATTGAAATTTGGGAGCGGGGTGCAGGTTACACCCTGGCTTCCGGTAGTAGCAGTACAGCATCAGCGGCCGTTGCCTTTGCATTAGGCTTTTGTGATTCGCAGATCGCTGTGCATATGCCAGGTGGCGTTATTGAAATCTCATTGGATAATCAATTTTTAGCCACTATGAAAGGCGCGGTTTGTAAAATCGGTGAAGGTAATTTGAGCGCTGAAGCGGTTAATTATCAATAAATTTTTTATTGGAGAAAACTTGTGGGTAAACATATTTTAATTCTGGAAGGTGATGGTATTGGTCCGGAAATTGTGCGTGAAGCGCGCAAGGTTCTCGATGTTGTTAATGCGAAATTTGATCTTGGCCTGACTTTCGAAAACGATCACATGGGTGGCTGTGCAATCGATGCTTACGGTGTTCCGTTAGCTGATTCTACGTTGGAGAAAGCGCGCAACGCTGATGCGATTTTGTTGGGCGCCGTGGGTGGTCCCAAGTGGGACAAGCTGGATCGATCAATTCGCCCGGAAAAAGGTTTATTGAAGATCCGTTCGCAATTGGGGTTGTACGCTAACTTGCGCCCGGCGCTGTTGTACCCGCAATTGGTTGATGCATCATCACTGAAGCCGGAAGTTGTTTCAGGGCTGGATATTTTGATTGTACGTGAGCTGGCTGGCGGTATTTACTTTGGCGAGCCGCGCGGTATTCGTGTGCTGGAGAATGGCGAGCGCGAAGGCTACAACACTTACAAATATTCCGAGAGCGAAATTATCCGTATTGGTCGCACTGCATTTGAAATGGCGCGCAAGCGTAACGGTAAGGTTTGTTCTGTGGACAAAGCTAACGTGCTGGAGGCCACTATGCTCTGGCGTGAAGTGATGGATACTCTGCATAAAGAGTATCCAGACGTAGAGTTGTCACATATGTATGTGGATAATGCGGCGATGCAATTGGTGCGCGCACCGAAACAATTCGATGTGTTGGTGACTGGCAATATGTTTGGTGATATTTTGTCCGACGCAGCTGCCATGTTGACCGGTTCAATCGGTATGTTGCCGTCGGCCTCGCTCGATAAAGATGGTCGCGGTATGTATGAGCCATGCCATGGGTCGGCACCGGATATTGCCGGGCAAGGTATTGCAAATCCGCTTGCGACTATTTTGTCGGTATCCATGATGTTACGTTATTCGCTCGGTTATCCGCAGGTTGCGGATGCGATTGAGGTGGCAGTTGGCAAGGTATTGGATCAAGGTTATCGCACTGCCGATATTTATACGGAAGGTAAGACTAAAGTATCTACCTCGCAAATGGGTGATGCCGTAGTAGCGGCTTTGAATTGATTTTCGCTTGAATACTTAATAGAGAGACTGAGATGAAAGTAGGTTTTGTAGGTTGGCGCGGTATGGTGGGTTCCGTATTGATGGAGCGTATGCAATCAGAAAATGATTTTGCCGATATCGAGCCCGTATTTTTCACTACCTCTAACGTAGGTGGTGCTGCACCAGCGGTAGCTGCTGGATTGCCTGCATTGAAAGATGCTTATTCTGTAGATGATTTGAAGCAACTGGATGTAATCGTGACTTGCCAGGGTGGTGATTACACCAATGAAATTTTCCCGAAGCTGCGTTCATCCGGTTGGAACGGTTACTGGATTGATGCCGCTTCCAGCCTGCGTATGGAGGATGATGCAGTCATTATCCTCGATCCGGTTAATCGTGGCCTTATTGATGCTGCTGTGCAAAAAGGTGTTAAAAACTTTATTGGCGGTAACTGCACCAACTCTATCATGTTGATGGGGATGGGCGGTTTGTTCCATGCGGGTTTGGTGGAGTGGGTTAGCTCTATGACTTATCAAGCGGCATCGGGTGGTGGTGCAAATCACATGCGCGAATTGTTGAAGGGCATGGGGGTAATTCATAGCGCGGTAGCTGATGAGTTAGCAACACCTGCGTCAGCAATCTTGGATATTGATAGAAAAGTCGCCAGCACCATTCGTAATGATGTGCCACGCGAGTTCTTCCCTGCGCCATTGGCTGGTGGTTTGATTCCCTGGATTGACAAGCAATTGGATAATGGTCAATCCAAAGAAGAATGGAAAGGTCAGGCTGAAGTTAACAAAATTTTAGGTACTGACAGCACTATTCCTGTGGATGGTCTGTGCGTGCGTATTGGTGCTATGCGTTGCCACAGCTTGGCACTTACCGTAAAACTCAAGAAAGACCTTCCGCTTGAGGAGATTGAGTCCATTATCAAGTCAGGTAATGACTGGGTGAAATTTGTGCCGAATGATCGTAGCATCACTGAGCAGGAG
Source organism: Cellvibrio sp. 79 (assembly GCA_003056245.1). Taxonomy (GTDB): domain Bacteria; phylum Pseudomonadota; class Gammaproteobacteria; order Pseudomonadales; family Cellvibrionaceae; genus Cellvibrio. Next base: position 1,325,543 of record MVDH01000001.1, read on the forward strand.
CTGACTCCAGCTTCTATCACTGGTGGCTTGAAAATTGGTGTCGGTCGCGTGCGCAAGCTCAACATGGGGCCAGAGTATGTCTCTGCCTTTGTAATCGGCGACCAATTATTATGGGGTGCCGCAGAGCCATTGCGCCGTATGCTGCGTATCCTCAAAGGGTCAAAATAAGCATTCTGCTTGTCTTTATGACACTAAAAACCCCGGGCCTAAAACCCGGGGTTTTTTCTTTATATAACCATTTTGGTAATAAATAAGGATTTAAATGTCAGGCTTTTTTCACATTTTTGCGAATACGGGTGATGAAAGGTTTAAAAAACAAGATTTATGACAGCTTTGTCAAGACCCCGAGTATTGATAAAAACCTATTTATAATGAATACTTACGAAGGATACTGAATATTTATTCGAGGTTTGAAACCTCACCAACGCAGCATGTCTCTCCATGTCGATGCTGTGTATATCAACTAAAATGTTTGGCTAATCATTGCAATTCAGCCGCGGAATAATAAAAGGATAGCGCTATGCGTCTTCGTCAGTTGGTTTTAGCCTGTGGTCTTGCGTCCCTGGCGCTCTCATCCCACGTGAGTGCTTTGGGGTTGGGTGAGGTTAAGCTCAAGTCAACACTGAACCAGCCGCTCGAGGCTGAGGTTAAGCTGCTTGATACGCGTGATCTCACAGCAGAGCAGATTCTGGTTACCTTGGCATCACCTGCGGATTTTGAGCGCAATGGGGTTGATCGTTTATTTTTCTACACTGAGTTTCAATTTGCAGTGGATATGGAAGCTGCCGATGGCCCCAAGGTGGTGATTACATCACGAGCTCCAGTCCACGAGCCCTACCTGAACTTTTTAATAGAAGCGCGCTGGACTGCTGGCCGTTTATTGCGTGAATACACTCTGCTAATGGATTTGCCAACTTTTGAGGATGGTGGGGCAAGTCGAGCAGTCCAGTCTGCCACTACTTCAGCACCAAAGCCTGTCAAGCAGCCGACCGCAAGTCAATCCACTCCCCAAACAACATCTCCTGCTCGTAGTGAACCGGCTACCAGAACGTCATCTGGTTCAGGAAGTGCTAGCCCAAAGCCTTCACTGAGCGGCAGTGACTATGAAGTGCGCGGTAATGACACTTTGTGGGAAATAGCACTGCGCGCTCGTCCGGATTCAAGTGTTTCCGTGCATCAAAGCATGATGGCCTTGTATAAGGCGAATCCTGATGCTTTTATCAGCGGTAATATCAATCGCTTACGTCGTGGTCAGGTATTGCGTGTGCCTGATGCGGATGAGATGAAATCATTGGGTAAAACCGAAGCAGTTAGCCAATTTGCGCAGGCGAGCGGCGATTCTGCATTGGGTGCACAGATTAATGCTTCCCGTCGTGCCACTGCTCCGCGTGCAGAATCTGCTGAAGTTAGCGGGCGAGTTAAGTTAGCTGCTCCTTCGACTGGTGGTAAAAGCGGACAAGGTAGCGGTGCTAATGATGGTTCTGGCAAAGCACTTGAATCAGAATTGGCTACGACACTGGAAGAGTTGGATAAATCCAAAGCTGAAAATACCGAGTTAAGTTCGCGCGTAAAGGATCTTGAATCGCAAATAGATACCATGCAGCGTCTGGTGGATGTGAGTAACGAAAAGTTGCGCGCACTTCAGGTTGCTGCAGAGCAAAAGAACGCTGGCACAGCAGCGACAACTCCCTCTGCTGCCAAGCCCGCTGAAGCTCCTGCTACCAAACCTGCCGAGGCTCCGGTAGAAGCTCCAGTTGCAACAACAAGTGCTGCTGTTTCAAGCGATGCCGTTGTTGCAGTGCCACCACCTCCGCAACCGGCGACCCAGCCCAAGCCAGCAACTGCGCAACCTAAACCTGCCATAACCCCTCCGCCGGCACCTGAGCCAACATTGGTTGATACGGCTGTTGAAAATGCACCGCTCATAGGATTGGGGCTTCTAGGTCTTGCCGGAGTTGGTTATCTGGTCTATCGCCGCCGTAAGCAGCAGGAAGATGATCAGCAACAAGAATTTGATCAGGACAATGTTTTTGCATTGGATGAAACCCCTGACCAGATAGACGAACCGGCAGATGTTTCAAACCATTTCAATGAGATTGATGAATCATCATTGTTCGATGAAGAGCACCCCGTTTCTGCTGTTGCTGAAACCGGTGATGTAGTTGGTGAAGCAGATATTTACATCGCTTATGGCAAGTTGGATCAAGCAGAAGAAATGCTGCTAAATGCTCTGAAAAAAGATCCGGACTCAACAGATGTTCGCATGAAGTTGCTTGAGGTTTATGCGCAGCAACAAGATGCAGCCGGTTTTGATAAGCACTATGCAGCACTTTTACCCTTGGCTGGTGCAGCACTTCTGGCGCGAGCATCAGAACTGCGTTCCGGTATTTCAGGGGCGGGTGAGTTCGATTCAGGTAATTCCTCATCGGCGGATGATTTTGCGCTTGACGATTTTAATCTGGACGACGATTTGGCAGTTTCCGAGACGCCTGCGCCAGCGCCTTATGAGCCGTCTGATTTTGATTTCAAACTGGATCTGGATGATGAAGAACCAAACCAGCCAGTGGCAAAGTCAACTAACGACGAATTTAATCTGGATTTGGATGACACCAGTGCCGAGGCGGATGATTTATCCGAGCTTTCACTGGCATTGGATGATCTGGAAAGCAATGAATTGCCTGAGGCTGATATAGAGCCAGCTACCGCAACAATTGAAGACGAATTTAATTTTGATCTGGATGATGATCTGGCGCTCGACGATGACTTGTCATTGGATTCGGATTTTACATTGGATGAGGAAACCGATGCGGTTGTGGTTGCCAATGACTCTTCAGCGACGCCTGTAACCGCCGGGGCATCCGAAACATTGGATGTCGCAGCGGATGATTTCAATCTTGATATGAATGTCGATGATATCGATTTGGCTGCGCTTGACCATGAAATGGAAAGCCTGGATGTCGATTTTGACGATGAAGCGTTGGGAGATGACTCAGCCAGCATATCTGACTTCGCCGCGCAGGAAATCGCAAAAGACCAGGCCGAGCTTGGTTTGGATCTGGATGATGATTTGCGTTTGGACGATATTGAATCATCAAGTTTGAATCTCACTGATTCGCTTGACGATGAGCTTGCTAGCCTGGATGGTGAACTTGAAGTTGATTTCCCGGGCGATACTGATTTGATCGCAGAAAATGATTCAGCAGATGAATTGCTGGATTTTGACGGTGGATCAGAGACCACAAGAAATGAGTTAGCTGATCTCGACCTTGAGTTGGGTGATCTGGACTCAGAAGAAACTGATTTCGAATTGGATTCCGCGTTCGCCGAAAATGATCTTCCTGCTAGCGTTGATTTGGAGCTGGATGACGAAATCCCCGCTGCACCAGGTGCTGTAGTTGCTCATGAGGATGTTTCTTCAGCAGCTCCTGCTATTGCAAATGCAGATCACCACGATGAAGACTTGTTTTCGCAAGCGCTATCTGACTTTTCCGCAGATTCAGATGATCTGGATCTAAATGAATTCTCCAGTGATGAGGCTGCGCTTGCCGATTTGTCTGATGATGAAATGGATTCCGAGCTGGATTTCCTGGCGGATGCAGATGAAGCTGCAACCAAACTGGATTTGGCCCGTGCCTATATTGATATGGGTGATGCGGAGGGTGCTAAAGATATCCTCTCCGAAGTTATCAATGAGGGTAACGATGATCAGCGTAAAGAAGCGAATGAGTTGCTGGGTCGCATAGTTTAATTATTATTTTGCTTACCAAAGCCTTGTACCTCTGGTACAAGGCTTTTTTATTTTGTGCCCTGAATTGTTGGAAGCCTGTTGTTCATGAGTGAAAACTTTATCCCTGCCTCAAAACCCTACGCCCGAAACGGCGAAGTTGTTGCAGATACTTTGTGGCCGGAAGGTATGCACAGGATTGCATTGGGGATCGAATATAAAGGTGCAGATTTTCATGGTTTCCAGGTGCAGCCCAACGGTGTTAAAACTGTGCAACAAGCACTTGAGCAAGCCTTATCCCGTGTGGCTGATGAAGAAATCACGCTGGTGTGTGCTGGCAGAACTGATGCCGGGGTGCATGCAACAAATCAGGTTATCCATTTTGATACGCTCGCTGTTCGTCCGGAAAAGGCATGGTTGCGCGGCACTCGTCCTCATTTACCAGATACTGTTGGTGTGCGCTGGGCCAAAGAGGTGTCTCCCCAGTTTCACGCGCGCTTTAGTGCGCTTAACAGAACGTACCGTTATTTGTTGAGCGATGCAAAAACTCCTTCTGCGTTATTGCATGATCAGGTCACCTGGTCTTCGCGCCCGCTGGATATATCGCTCATGCGCAAAGCAGCTGCGCATTTAGTTGGGCAGCATGACTTTACTTCCTTTCGTGCGACCCAATGCCAGGCAAAAAGCCCGGTACGGAAAATTGAATATTTGCATCTGGTCAGGCGTGGCGATTTGATTGTGCTGGAAGTGCAAGCCAATGCGTTCCTTCATCATATGGTGCGTAACATTGTTGGTGTTTTATTGGCGGTAGGGGCGGGGGATAAATCGCCGGAGTGGGTTGCCGGGGTTCTTGCTGCGCGTGATCGTAGCGCCGGAGGTGCGACAGCAAAGCCCTTTGGTTTGTATCTTGTTGGTGTCGATTATCCGCAAAATTTCGATTTGCCTCACTGCTTTCCTGGTCCTTTATATTTTCCGGAAGCTATTGGCGGTTTCGCAGCAGAGCTTTAATTGGTCGATTTTTGTTCTTGGTCTTTTTGCAGTTTTTAGCGGTGAAGTCTGTTAATATCCCGCCTGATTTTTTTAAAGCGACCTTGTTTACGTGGCCGCTTTTATGTTTTGTAGAGCTGACAGGAGCATTTCGGCGTGTCTGGCGTAAGAGTCAAAATTTGCGGTATTACCAATGTTGAAGATGCAAAAGCAGTGGTGGATGCCGGTGCTCATGCATTGGGATTGGTTTTTTACGAAGCAAGTCCGCGCGCCGTTGATGTTGAGCAGGCTCGTGCGATTGCCTTTACTGTCGGGCCATTTATCAGTGTGACAGCCTTATTCGTAAATCCCCCTGCATCTTTAGTGGGGGCTGTGGTGTCGAGGGTACCTGTCCAACTCCTGCAATTTCACGGTGACGAAACGGCTGCTTTCTGTGAGACCTTCCAACGTCCTTATATAAAAGCTATTCGTATGCGCCCGGATCTGGATGTTGATACTGTCATCCGCGCTCACCCAAATGCCTCCGGATTCTTGTTGGATGCCTATCGACAGGGTGTTCCGGGAGGTACGGGAGAAACATTTGATTGGGCCAGGGTCCCTCGCGATTCGAAGGTGCCGATTGTGCTTGCCGGCGGGCTGAATCCAGAAAATGTTGCGGAAGCTATTCGTCAAACCGGTGTCTATGGGGTTGATGTCAGCGGTGGTGTAGAATCAGCCCCCGGAAAAAAAGATCACAACCAAATCAAATCTTTTATTACTAATGCCCGGTCAGCCAGAGTTTAGTGGCGCTACCGGCTTACTACAGGTGATTTAACAGTGAGTCAGTCAATTGATTACAGCGCTTTCCCCAACGAGGAAGGTCATTTTGGCCCTTACGGTGGCCGTTTTGTGTCCGAAACATTGATTTACGCGCTCGATGAACTTCAGTCCATTTATTCGCGCTTGAAAGATGATCCGGGTTTCCAGGCTGAATTTGATAAGGACATGGCCCATTACGTTGGCCGTCCTTCTCCACTTTATCTCGCCGAGCGCTGGACCCGCGAACTGGGTGGTGCGCAAATTTATTTAAAACGCGAAGACCTTAATCATACCGGCGCCCACAAAGTTAATAACACCATTGGTCAGGCGTTGCTGGCAAAATTCACCGGCAAATCCCGGGTAATTGCTGAAACTGGTGCTGGCCAGCACGGCGTTGCGACAGCAACGGTTGCGGCGCGCCTCGGTTTAAAATGCCGTGTTTATATGGGCGCTGAAGACGTTAAGCGTCAGGCGTTGAACGTATATCGCATGAAATTGCTGGGTGCAGAAGTATTTCCGGTGACTTCCGGTTCGCGCACGCTAAAAGATGCGATGAACGAAGCTATGCGCGATTGGGCCACTAATGTCGATGATACCTTCTACATTATCGGCACCGTGGCTGGCCCACATCCTTACCCGCAGTTAGTCCGTGATTTCCAATCAATTATTGGTCGCGAAGCCCGCCGTCAATCATTGGAACAGGCTGGCCGTTTACCTGATGCATTAGTTGCTTGTGTAGGTGGCGGTTCCAATGCAATTGGTTTATTCCATCCATTCCTTACCGATGAATCTGTAAAAATGTACGGCGTTGAAGCAGGTGGTTTGGGGATTGAAACCGGGAAGCACGCTGCACCATTAAATAAGGGTATTCCGGGTGTGTTGCATGGCAACCGTACTTATTTGATGGAAGATGAAAACGGCCAGATTATTGAAACCCATTCTGTATCGGCTGGTCTGGATTACCCCGGTGTTGGCCCCGAGCATTCCTGGTTGAAAGATATTGGCCGCGTAAATTATGTGGTGATCAATGATGATGAAGCTCTGGCAGCGTTCCGCAAAATTACCAAAACAGAAGGTATTATGCCGGCACTTGAATCCAGCCATGCATTGGCGTACGTAGAAAAACTGGCACCAACCATGAGCAAGGATCAAATCATTATCGCGAACCTTTCCGGCCGCGGTGATAAAGATATTTTGACTGTGGCAGGTTTGGACGGCATTACCGTTTAATAACTGTTTAACAAAAACCAAATTTATTTTAAATGTCACATCGCTGACAGTTATTTCAGGAATGATCGATGAGTCGTATTTCCCAGCGCTTGAATCAGGCCAAGGCCTCAGGCAAAAAAATTCTCGTCGCCTACGTGGTGAATGGCGATCCATTTCCGCAAGCAACTTTGCCAACCCTGCATGCGATGGTAGCGCAAGGTGTTGATGTCATCGAATTGGGTGTGCCTTTTTCAGATCCAATGGCAGAAGGTCCGGTCATTCAAAAAGGCCATGAACGTGCGCTTGAGCATGGCACCAGTTTGAAAGGTACGCTGGAGCTTGTTAAACAATTTCGCGCAACCAATAACACGACTCCGGTTGTGTTGATGGGCTATGCCAATCCGGTTGAACGTTTTGGTTACTCAGAGTTTGCTAAAGCTGCGGCAAATGCAGGTGTCGATGGTTTATTAACCGTTGATTTGCCGCCGGAGGAAGTTGTTGTGCTGAAAGCGGAACTTGATGCAAATGGGCTGGATAATATTTTCCTGCTTGCACCAACTACTACCGTTGAACGCGCCAAAAAAATCGCTGCTCACGCATCAGGTTTCCTTTATTACGTCTCGCTGAAAGGTGTAACCGGGGCCGGTCATCTGGATGTGGATTCAGTTAAATCGAAACTGGCTGAATTCGGCCAATTAACAGATTTACCGCTGTGTGTAGGTTTCGGAATTAAAGACCCGGAAACTGCAAAAGCAATTGCTGGATTGGCTGATGGTGTAGTCATTGGCAGTGTGCTGGTTGATAAAATGGGTTCACAAGCTGATAAAACGGCGGAAGAAATTGCAGCGTCTGTAGGTGCTATTATCAGCGGTATTCGCAACGCTATTGATACTCTTTAAGTGCAAAGAATTTGATACTGGTTGTTCGTTATTGATCTGAACAGTCAATTAACTTGAAACAAAATACAGAGATGCAACCATGAGTTGGTTAGATAAAATTATTCCGAGTATTTCCCGTACTGAGACCAAGCGCAGTAACAAGGTTCCCGAAGGTTTGTGGGAAAAATGTGTCAAATGTGATGCAGTATTGTATAAGCCTGAACTGGAAAAAACGCTGGATGTCTGTCCCAAGTGCGATCATCACATGCGTGTGGGTGCACGTGCGCGCCTGGGCATGTTTTTAGACCCGCAGAATCGCCAGGAATTGGCAACTGAAGTTGAACCAATTGATCGTTTGAAATTTAAAGATATTAAAAAATATAAAGATCGTTTGAGTGCGGCGCAAAAAGAAACCGGTGAAAAAGATGCGCTGGTTGCTATGCGCGGTGAATTGAAAGGCATGCCTGTAGTTGCTGTTGCCTTTGAATTTGCATTCCACGGTGGTTCTATGGGGTACGTGGTGGGTGAGCGATTCACTCGTGCGGCAACTGTTGCATTGAAAGAAAATATTCCATTCGTTTGTTTTTCTGCAACCGGTGGTGCACGTATGCAGGAAGCATTGATTTCCTTAATGCAAATGGCAAAAACCAGCGCAGTGATTGAACGTTTGAAAATGCAAGGCACGCCTTATATTTCGGTGATGACTGATCCGGTTTACGGTGGTGTTTCTGCGAGCCTCGCGTTGCTTGGCGATTTGAATATTTGTGAACCAGGCTCGCGCGCCGGTTTTGCGGGCCCAAGTATTATCGAGCAAACCATTCGTCAAAAATTGCCCAAAGGTTTCCAGCGTGCAGAGTTTTTGCTGGAGCATGGCGCTATCGATATGATTATTCATCGCCGCGATATGCGTGATAAATTAGCATCCTTGTTAGCAAAGTTTACCCGCAAAGCGGTGGTGTAATTAGTCAATTATGCAGCTTGATTCGTTATCGGCGTGGCTTGAATGGTTGGAGCAAAACCATCCGCAGGAAATTGATCTGGGTTTGGAGCGGGTTGCCTGCGTCGCCGCGCGGATGGCGCTGTTAAATCCCGCTGCAAAGGTAATTACCGTTGCAGGAACCAATGGCAAGGGCTCTTGTGTGACTGCAACAGCCGCGCTGCTTTCCTCTGCTGGCTATTCAGTCGGTGTTTACACCTCTCCTCATTTAATTCATTACAACGAGCGCATTGTTGTTGATGGAAAAGCAGTAGCAGATGGAGAAATTTGTTCTGCATTTGCTGCGATTTATTCTGCCTGCCAGCAAAGCTCACCTGAGTATCCGCAGCCTGTTAGTCTTACCTATTTTGAATACGGGACTTTGGCTGCGCTGGAAATTTTTCGGCGTCGCAATGTCACAGCATTAGTACTCGAAGTGGGGCTGGGTGGCCGTCTTGATGCAGTCAATATTATTGATGCTGATGTTGCAGTGATCACCAGCATTGCATTGGATCACACTGATTGGCTGGGCGATGACCGCGATTCTATCGGTTATGAAAAAGCTGGAATTATGCGCGCAGGCAAACCGGTTGTGTGCGCGGACTTTTCGCCCCCTATTACTGTTCTCGATCAAGCAATGGTGTTAGCAGCGCCTTTATATTTAATCGCCCGCGATTTCGGATTTATGCAGACTGATGCAGATCATTGGAATTGGTGGACCGGTGCGCACGAATATCGCGATCAGCGATTACCGCAATTGCCATTGCCAAGTGTTGCTGCTGCATTACAAGTTGCAAATTTGTTGGGTTTACATTTACAAACCCTGAATGCATTTGATTGTGTTGCCGCATTGCGCGTGCCCGGGCGTTTTCAAACGATCCAATGGAATGACCGGCAAGTAATTCTGGATGTTGCGCACAATCCTGCTGCTACCGCTTATTTGGTCGAACGTTTGGTGCAGAATGCATCGTCTTCATCCAAAGTTCATGGCATTGTGGCGATGATGTCCGATAAAGATCGCGCACAAAGTCTGGCAAATTTAAAAGGGCGGATTAATCATTGGTATCTGGCGGATTTGGAATTCATTCCGCGTGCAGCAACTATTGTGCAGCTACGGCAGAATTTAGCGGATCTGGAATTGGTCGCAGAATTTTCTGGTAGTGTTGCCGACTGTTTGCAAACCGCATTAAACAATTCCAATCCCGGTGATCGCATTTTGATATTTGGTTCTTTTTATACGGTAGCAGCTGGCCTGCAGGCATTGGCTGTCCCGGTAATATAAATACTCTTCGCGGTAAAATAACAATCGCTTTTATTATCCTGTTTGATAAACAGTGCAGAGGTTTTAGGTGAGAGAATCCGTAAAACATCGCTTGATTGGTGCAGCAGTGTTAGCTGCAATTGCGGTATTGTTTTTGCCCAGTTTCTTTAAAGATCGCCAGCAATACCAGGTGAATACCGAATCACAAATTCCCGGGCGCCCCAGTATTACCGCGGTAGATTTTAATGAACCTGTCCAGCCCGAAGGCATAGAATCTGCACCAGCCCCGGAAACCATGTTTGTTCCCGAAAATGGCGCGGCGCCGGTTAATGAGCTGGCAGTTCCTCCCGCTGAAACCGCTGAACCCCAACAAGTACAAAATGCAGTGACCAGTACGCAATCATCCACTTCTTCGGCGGCGAATATTGCTGCGGCAAAACCTGAACAGGTTCCTGCGTTGCCATTAAATGCACAAGGTTTACCCGATGCGTGGGTTATTCAAGTTGCCAGTCTGAGTGCTCAAGAGGGAGCCAATAAATTACGCGATCAATTGCAGGCGGAAGGTCATAAGGCTTATGTGCGCGCAGTGCCGTCTGCAAATGGGAATATTTATCGTGTATTTATCGGTCCAAAACAGGATAAGACCCAGGCACTTGCGATTAAATCGCAATTGGACAAACGCCTCAAGGTGAATTCACTGGTTTTACCCTTCAAACCATGAAGCCATAACGCCTCACCTCTGATAGAATGCGCGCCTCTGTAAACCTCTCACTTTTCTTCTGGAGCGGTCGGGCGAATGAATTGGGCTGATTGGGCCATTATCGGGATCTTTTCCCTGTCCTGTTTTATCGGTTTGATTCGCGGCTTTGTGCGCGAAGCGCTCTCGCTGGTGATCTGGATTTCCGCCGTGCTGGTCGCCAGATTATTCGGTGGCCAGCTTGAAACCTTGCTGGTTGACCATATTGAAAGTCCCTCTGTTCGTTTGATGACGGCCTATGCCGTACTGTTTATCTCAACGTTATTACTTGGCGCCATGGTCAGTTATTTGATCGGTGCATTGGTGCGCGCGACTGGCCTGTCTGGTACAGATCGTTTGCTAGGCATGGCATTTGGCGCGGCGCGCGCTTTTATTATCGTGATGGCGATTTTAATTTTATTACCCGGATTTATACCCGTTAATGAAGACAACTGGTGGAAACAGGCGCAACTGATTCCGCATTTCCAATCGTGTGAAGGTTGGGTGGTGGCGGCTTACAGCGATGTGAGCCAATGGGTGCAAACATTATTCGGTAATGTAGAGCCCGCACAGTCAGTGTGAGCTAGCGGATTATTTAGTTATTAATTTTGTTCAAAGTTATTGAGGCAAGTTTATGTGCGGCATTGTAGGTATTGTGAGTAAGCGCGATGTGAATGTGCAGATTTACGATGCGTTAACCATTTTGCAACACCGTGGTCAGGATGCCGCCGGTATGGTCACCTGCGAAAACGGCCGCATGAGCCAGCAGAAAGCCAATGGTTTAGTGCAGGATGTTTTCAGAACGCGCCACATGCAGCGTCTGCTCGGCAATATGGGTATTGGCCATGTTCGTTATCCGACGGCTGGCAGTTCAGGTCCGGCGCTTGCACAACCCTTTTATGTGAACTCGCCTTACGGTATCGCGATGGCACATAACGGCAATCTGACCAATGCTGACAAGCTCAGTGAAGATATTTTTAAAATGGATTTGCGCCACGTAAATACCGATTCGGACTCCGAAGTTTTATTAAATGTGTTCGCACACGAATTACAACTGCAGGGCAAATTAAGCCCAACGGCAGAAGATATGTTTGCCGCTGTTGCCGGTGTGCATAAACGTGTAACGGGCGGTTACTCTGTTGTTGCATTGATTGCTAATTATGGCTTGGTTGCGTTTCGTGATCCGCATGGTATTCGCCCGTTGGTTTACGGCAAGCGCAATGCAGAAGAGGGCGGTGTTGAGTATATGGTTGCGTCCGAGAGTGTGGCGCTGGATGTACTCGGTTTTGAATTGATTGATGACGTTGCACCGGGCGAAGCGGTTTACATTACCGAAGAAGGTGAGTTGCATCGTCGTCAGTGCGCAGCAAATCCGCATTTAAGTCCGTGTATTTTTGAGCACGTTTATTTTGCGCGCCCCGATTCCATTATGGATGGTATTTCGGTTTATAAAGCACGTTTACGCCAAGGCGAAAAGCTTGCTGAAAAAATCCTGCGCGAGCGTCCGGATCACGATATTGATGTAGTTATTCCAATCCCGGATACCAGCCGCGTTGCCGGTCAGGCATTGGCGCAGAAACTGGGTGTGAAGTTCCGTGAAGGTCTGGTAAAAAATCGCTATATCGGCCGCACCTTTATTATGCCCGGTCAGCAACAACGTAAAAAATCCGTACGTCAAAAACTGAACCCAATCGAATTGGAATTCAGGGATAAAATTGTGTTGCTGGTGGACGACTCAATCGTTCGTGGTACTACTTGCCAGCAAATTATTCAAATGGTGCGTGATGTCGGCGCGAAAAAAGTATATTTCGCCTCAGCGGCGCCTGCGGTGAAATATCCAAATGTGTATGGCATTGATATGCCAACCACAACTGAGCTGATTGCAAGTGGCCGTAGTGAACAAGAAGTTTGTCAGGAAATCGGTGCTGATTGGTTGATTTATCAGGACCTCGACGATCTGATTGCTGCATCTGCTGAAGGTAATAGCAAAGTAACCGAATTTGATTGCGCCGTATTTAACGGTGAATACTGCGCAGGCGATGTCACACCGGAATATCTGGAAAAAGTTGCCGCTGCGCGCAACGACAATGCAAAATCTGGCAAAAAAAGTGTTAAACAAATGGAATTACCCATCGGTTTGCATAATGGCGCAGCACGCGGTTAACAGAAAAAATTTTGGTGAATGTTTAATGGATAATTTTTCAGAAGATATCGCTTTCGAAGATCCGCTATTCGGTGCAGCGCTGGATACATTGGCAATTCGCGCGGGCGGTACTCGTTCGCACGAAGGCGAACACAGCGAAGCATTATTTCTAACGTCAAGTTATGTATTTGGCAGCGCGCAAGAAGCGGCAGATCGTTTTTCCGGTGCTCAGGAAGGTAACGTTTATTCGCGTTACACCAATCCAACCGTGCGTATGTTTGAAGAGCGCATTGCAGCGCTGGAAGGTGCAGAAGCAGCTGTTGCAACCTCATCGGGAATGGCTGCTATTTTGAGTACCTGCATTGCCTTATTAAAATCAGGTGATCATATTCTTTGTTCACGCAGTGTGTTTGGTACTACTACGGTGTTGTTTACTAAATATCTGCAAAAATTTGGTGTGACGACTACGTTTGTCAATCCAACCAATTACGAAGAATGGGAAGCCGGTTTTACCGCCAATACCAAACTGGTGTTTGTAGAGACTCCATCCAACCCATTGTGTGATGTGATTGATATCCAGCGCCTTGCGGATCTCACGCATGCACGCGGCGCATTGTTTGCGGTCGATAATTGTTTCTGCAGTCCAGCATTACAACAACCATTAAAATTTGGGGCGGATTTAATTATCCATTCTGCTACCAAATATATAGATGGTCAGGGGCGTTGTTTGGGCGGTGTAGTTGCCGGTGCAAAAGTATTGGTGGATGAAGTGCTCGGAGTTGTTCGCAGTGCTGGTCCAACATTAAGTGCATTTAATGCCTGGGTATTTTTAAAAGGTTTGGAAACCTTGCGCCTGCGTATGGAAGCCCACTCACGTAACGCATTGGAATTGGCGCAATGGTTGGATGCACATCCTTCAGTAGAAAAAGTTTTCTACGCAGGTTTGCCATCGCATAAAGGTCATGAGCTTGCAGCTAAACAGCAATCAGCATTTGGTGGTGTCTTATCGTTCCGCGTTAAAGGCGGCCGCGACGAAGCCTGGAAAGTCATTGATGCAACCCGCATCATGTCGTTGACCGCAAACCTGGGGGATACCAAAACCACCATCGTTCACCCGGCAACAACGACCCATGGCCGTTTATCGCCAGAACAAAAAGCCGATGCTGGCATTACTGAAAACCTGATTCGAATTGCCGTTGGTTTGGAAGATATTGGCGATTTAAAAGCCGATCTCGCCCGCGGTTTGGGTAATCCTTAAACAGGCTGCGTGGTAAGGCTCAAAAAAAAGGTTCTTGGGTCTTGTCCTCGCGGGTGTGCCTTGGTAAAGTGCGCGCCCTGTCACCCGTAAGGGTAAGTATTTTAGGACTATAGCTCAGTTGGTTAGAGCACCACCTTGACATGGTGGGGGTCAGCAGTTCGAGTCTGCTTAGTCCTACCAATTTAATAAAGGCGCTAATCATTGGATTAGCGCCTTTTTTATTACTTCATATTTTAATTAATACTTCTGCGCCAATTTCCAATCCATAGATTTCCGGCTAGAGTAACCAGATGCCTTATCTCAAGTAGAGATGACATAGGGTTTGGTGGTAACACAAACTAAAAGACATAAAAAAGCTGAATTCGGTTAAAGGGGTGCTAAGTGAGCGCAGTCATGGAATACAATTTAATTTTCAAGGGCGAAGTTGAAGAGGGATTCGATATATCGATAACGAAGAAAAAGCTGGCAAATGCTTTTAAAGTTTCAGATGAGAAAGTCGAGGTTTTATTTTCTGGCCGACCTACAGTAATAAAAAAAGGGCTTTCTTTTGAATCCGGTATCAAGCTTCAACAGCAATTGCTGAATATTGGTGCCAAAACGGACCTTGAACTTTCCGAGATAAAACAACCCCCCTCCATTTCCGCTAAACCATCGTCGAGAATTCCTCCGGTTGCTCCCCGTGCGAACCCTGTGAAAAAAGTAGAATTGGCGCTCCAGCCGGTGCAGGAAGTCGCACCCACTGTAGAAGAGAGTCCGGTAACAGAAATAGAGGCCAGCAAAGAATCGCGATTTAATTTTTCGCAGTTAGTGATTTTTTTTAAACGTACGTTGGTAATTATCTTTCTCCTGATAGGTATTGCATGTTTGGTAATTTATTCACCGCTTTCTGATCAGGTGATACGAACAGGTTTCTTGCTGGGCGGCCTGCTGGTTTTTTTAAGCTATCGAATGCTTAGAAAGCAGTGATTTCTGTTGAAGATAATAACGTTGCGACAAAGGATGCTTTACATGCGTGGATTTTTTTTATACTGCTTTTTGATTGCTGTTTCACCCGTTATTCAAGCTGAAATTTATCAGTGGACTGATGAGGAAGGTAAAGTTCACTTTGGTGAAAGGAAGGCAGCAAAAGATCAAAAAGATGCAACTAAAGTTGAAGTGCGGGACAAATACCTTATCAGGGATGTAGAAACGCTAAATGCTATCTATTATTCAAATTCGTCACCCCACCGGCTAATTGATTTCAACTCAATCAAATTGGCACTGCCTGATTCCGAACATATCAATGTCCGTATTGGTCGAATTACTTGCGGCGATCCAATTGATTTATATTGGCAAAAAGGAATAGTGGATTTTATACATCCCGACATTATCAGAGGGAGCATTACAACCTTTAGCAAATTTGGTTATGCCGTGCGTAATGGTATTAAAGGCGGTGCATCAGCAGCCAGTTTGAATCTTGAGGCAGAAATTATTGATGTAAAAATGAATAAATGCCCGTCAGAAAAAAGCAGGGATATCACCCAGAATGCAACTTATCTGAAAATTAGGTGGAATTTATATGACCCTTTAGCAAAGAAATTATTGTATTCAACTGAAACTATGGGGTCGCACGATGCGCTAAGCGCAAGGGCCGTCAGGAATGGTGAGGCAATTAGTTTTGATGCTGCGTTAGCACTTGCTACTAATAACTTATTAGCAGACCCTGAATTTGCAAAAGTAATTGTACCTATCGACATGACAACCCTGGTTGAAAAGTTCGATGAGAAATTAATGATTCATATTAAATATGGATCTGGCGGAAGTTCGTTTAAAGAAAGTGCTGATAAATTAATGAGAAATGCCGTTATTGTAAAAACCAGAGATGGTTTTGGCAGCGGTGTTGTTATTAATAACGATGGTTATGTGCTGACAAATGCACATGTAGTGGGCGATGAAACAAGGTTTCACGTGCTTATCGGAGATAATACGCTCGGTGCTGTTTTGGTTCGCAAAGAATCTATTCGCGATGTAGCACTTATTAAAATTAGCGATAATTATTCGAAAATTGAAGGTGTGGACGTTGCCAAAAGTCAATCGAATGTAGGCGATGAGATATACATCATTGGGTCACCCTTGTCGTTGCAGCATAGTCAAACAACAACGAAGGGAATTGTCTCTGCATATAGAGATATGCAAGGTCTCCGGTACTTGCAAACAGATGCGAATGTTAATCATGGTAGCTCGGGCGGCCCTGTGTTTAACGAACATGGTGAGCTAATTGCACTTACTGTGGCTGGCTTGTTAACAAAAGACGGTGCGGGCTTGGGAATTAATTATTTAATTCCTATTAGTGATGTGTTTCGTTTTTTAAATATAGCTGGCGATCAAAATAAAAGTGAGTTGGTAGCATCAACAGATGGATCGCTAAAATCAAAACTTACCAATGAAAATAAAGATGTGCCTTTAGCAGCGGTATATGGTGCGTTTGATACCGTATTGACCTGGTTGAATGCTCCTTTGTTCACCATTGGTAATGTTGCGCAGACCAAACAACCTTCAAAAAATGAACCCTTGCCACAAGAATCCGGGTTGAGCCAATTACCCGATACGCTTAATGATCAAGCCGTACTTCGTGCCAAATTTGCAGATGCCCTTTCACGCGTGAGTCATTTGCGCACGCTTATTGCGATGTTTTACCAGGAACGTGAGGTGTGGCCGAGAAATTTTAGTGATATCGGTGTGGATGGAGATAGCTTGAGTCATCCTGGTGTGATTGATTCAGTCAAAATGGATTTGAATGGTATTTTGCGTGTGAATTTTTCCGCAGAGGCATTTGGGCACGGGTACTATTTTGAATTGGTGCCAAGTGAGGAAACGAGTATGTCTATGGAGTGGGAGTGTGTAACAAACCTTGCTAAAAGTTTAAGGGCGGGGTCTTGTAAGGGGGACATATAACAACCAACTTGCGTGATAAGAATGGGCTTTCCTTGCTGTATTGTTCAATACTCCGGGGTAAGTCCTTCCTCCTGAGCTTGGGAATAAATCGAATAATTGGGCGCAATACCCAATAGTAATCTTACTTTGAATAGCTTAATTCCCCCTTGAATTCTCCCCTCTATGCCCCATTTACCTTCCACTCGCCTGCAAAGGCTGTTTCCCCCGTAATTTCGTGCATGTAAATCAGGAGTTAAACAAATGACCGTTGATGCCCGCAAAGAGACCCGTGGTTTCCAGACAGAAGCCAAGCAATTGCTGCATTTGATGATCCATTCATTGTATTCAAACAAGGAAATTTTCCTGCGTGAACTGGTTTCCAATGCCTCGGATGCGGCGGACAAGTTGCGTTTTGAAGCGGTTTCCAATGGCGATTTGTATGAAGGTGATACTGAATTAAAGATTCGTATCAGCTTTGATAAAGAGGCAAAAACGCTCACCATCAGCGACAATGGTATCGGTATGTCGCGCGATGAGGTGATTGAGAACCTGGGTACGATTGCTAAATCCGGCACCGCGCAATTTATGCAGAAGTTGTCGGGTGACCAGAAAAAAGACGCGCAATTAATTGGTCAATTCGGCGTAGGTTTCTATTCGGCATTTATCGTTGCTGATCGCGTTGTGGTGACTACCCGTCGCGCTGGTGCGCCTGTTGATGAAGCGGTACGTTGGGAATGTTCCGGCGATGCAGAATTTACTGTTGAGTCAGTAGAAAAAGCCGGGCGCGGTATGACTGTTGAATTGCATTTGAAAGATGACGCATTGGAATTTGCGGATCACTGGCGCTTGCGTTCCATCATCAAAAAATATTCTGATCACATCGCTATTCCTGTGGTTATGCAAAAGCAAACTCCAGCAGGTGAAGACGCAGAAAATGCAGAGCCGGAAGATGAAGTTATCAATACTGCAACTGCACTTTGGACTCGTTCACGTTCTGATGTTACCGACGAAGAGTACAAAGAATTTTATAAGCACGTCAGCCACGATTTTACTGATCCATTGAGCTGGAGCCACAACCGTGTGGAAGGTAATCTGGATTACACCAGTTTGCTTTATATTCCTGCGCGCGCGCCCTACGATTTGTATAACCGCGATGCATCGCGCGGTTTGAAATTGTATGTGCAACGCACTTTTATTATGGACGACGCAGAACAATTCCTGCCGTTGTACCTGCGCTTTATCAAAGGGGTAGTGGACTCCAATGATCTGAGCCTGAACGTATCGCGCGAAATTTTGCAGAAAGATCCTAACATCGATTCAATGCGTTCAGCGTTGACCAAGCGTGTGTTGGATATGCTGAGCAAAATGGCGAAAAGCGAGCCGGAAAATTATGCTACTTTCTGGAAAGAATTTGGTCAGGTAATTAAAGAAGGTCCGGCAGAAGATTTTGCTAATCGCGAAAAAATTGCCAAGTTGTTGCGCTTTGCTTCTACCAACACCGAAACCGCCGAGCAAATCCACTCGCTTGATGATTATGTGGCGCGCATAAAGGAAGGTCAGGAAAAAATTTATTACATCGCGGCAGAAAATTTCAATACTGCTAAAAGCAGTCCGCATTTGGAAGTGTTCCGTAAGAAGGGTATTGAAGTGTTGTTGCTTTCGGATCGTGTTGATGAATGGTTGATGAGCCATTTGCAAGAGTTCGAAGGCAAGAGCTTCCAGGATGTGGGTAAAGGCGAATTGGATCTGGGTAAACTGGATTCCGAAGAGGAAAAACAAGCGCAGGAAAAAGTGGCTGAACAACTCAAGCCATTGCTTGAGCGTGTGAAGACTGCATTGGGTGAAGAGGTTTCCGAGGTGCGCATTACCCATCGTTTAACTGATTCACCGGCGTGTGTGGTAGTGGGCCAATTCGATATGGGGGCGCAAATGCGCCGTATCCTGGAATCCGCAGGTCAAAAGGTACCGGATGCAAAACCCATTTTTGAATTGAATCCGGAACATCCATTGGTTAAGAAGCTTGAAACAGAAGCTAACGATAGCCGCTTCGGCGATCTCGCGCATATCCTGTTTGATCAGGCGAATCTTGCTGAGGGTGCGCAATTGCAAGACCCTGCAGCTTATGTGCAGCGTTTGAACAAGTTGCTGCTGGAATTGAGCAACTAGGTATTAGCTGCTAAGGCCATTTTCGGCTTTGTAGTGTTATTCAAAATGACCTTGCTATAATCAGGCAAGGTCATTTTTTTTTGCCCATCAATTTTTACCCACTCACTACAGTGCACGATTTATAAGGTGTAGGTTTTATGGAATACAAAGAAATCAGTTTGCCTGCTGCAAAATCCATCGCGTTGGTTGCGCACGATAATAAAAAGAAAGATTTGCTGGGTTGGTGTCAGAAGCATCGCGCCGATTTGCAAAAGCATACTCTTTATGCGACTGGCACTACCGGTACGCTCATTGAAAAAGAGGCTGGTCTCGCGATTAATAAATTGATTTCCGGCCCGATGGGTGGAGATCAGCAAGTTGGTGCGCTGATCACGGAAGGCAAAGTGGATATGCTGATTTTTTTCTGGGACCCATTTGAACCGATGCCGCATGATCCGGATGTAAAAGCGTTGTTGCGCATTGCTGCCGTATGGAATATTCCCATTGCTTGTAATCAAAGTTCGGCGGATTTTATTGTGGCATCACCATTATTTAATCTTGAGTCCAGTCATTCAGTTCCCGATTACGCGGCTTACATGGCCAAACGTTCACAAGCTACTTAATTTATAGGCCGATTATGGACCTCAATAAACTCCAGCAAATTTATGATAATGCAGAATGTATTTACTCTTTGCAGGAAGTCGAAACGGCGTTGGATGGGTTGGTCGCGCCATTGACAGAAAACCTCGAGCATAAAAATCCGTTGGTGTTGGGCGTGATGAATGGCAGCCTGGCAACGCTGGGGTATTTATTGCCGCGATTAAATTTTTTACTCGAAATTGATTACGTGCATGCAACCCGCTATCAAGGTGCCCTACAAGGAAATACGCTGGTGTGGAAACGCAAGCCGGAAATTACGTTGGCTGAGCGGCATATTTTGTTGGTAGATGATTTGCTGGATCAGGGGATTACACTCAAGGCAATCGTTGATCATTGTTTGCAGGATGGCGCGTTGAGCGTAAGTATTGCTGTGCTGGGTACTAAAAGGATTGCGGGATACACAGCACCGATTGCGGCCCATTACAGCGCGTTGGATATTCCCGATAAGTATGTATTCGGTTTCGGGATGGATTATCACAATTACTGGCGCAATGCGCCGGGCATTTTTGCTTGCAAGGAATAGCACATGCTCGCAATTATTGGTGGTTCCGGGTTAAACCAATTCCCTGAATTGGAAATTATTGAGGAACGTTTTTTGTCGACGCCTTATGGCGATTGTTCAGCACCGCTCACGTTTGCCCGCATTGAAAACAAGTCGCTAATTTTTCTTCCCCGCCATGGCAAAGGCCATAAACTGCCTCCGCATTTAATCAATTACCGGGCAAACATCTGGGCGTTAAAAGAAGTTGGTATTACGCAAATTCTTGCGATTAACGCAGTCGGCGGGATGAGTGAAGGAATGGGCCCGGGGACGTTTGTAGTACCGCATCAGGTAATCGATTACACCTGGGGGCGTGAGCAAAGTTTTAATTTTTTATTAGATGGTTATATTAACCATATCGATTTCACCCATCCGTATAGCTCGCGTTTGCGTGAGTGCCTTATAAACTCTTTAGCAAATGCCGGGTTACCATTTCATGGAAAGGGAGTTTATGGTTGCACGCAAGGCCCGCGTTTGGAAACGGCGGCGGAAATCCAGCGCCTGATTCGTGACGGTTGTGATTTGGTTGGAATGACAGCAATGCCAGAAGCGGCGCTAGCTCGTGAACTCGATGTGGAATATGCAGCGTTGTGTCTTGTCGTTAATTGGGCGGCGGGACTCGCGAATTGCGAACTCGTTGTTGATGAAATGATGAAGATCCTCACTTCAGGTATGAATAATATTAAGAAAACTATTTTCATATTTGCAAAAACTACAAATTGATTGAAGAAGCAACAAAAAAATCACCTCTTATTTCCAAGTTTTGTTAATATCTGTTAACTCGGGTGTTCTGGTTCTATTTCTTAATACCCGTTAGTTTTGGATAGCTGCTGGCCTGCTGTGCTGGCGATCAACGGATGAGACAAACCGAGCAAATAACAATAAAGCATCAAGGCTGTAGAGGTGTTTCATATGACGACAGATCGTGAGATTGGCACTGTTAAATGGTTTAATAACGTGCGTGGATATGGCTTTATAACCAGAGGAGAAGGAGGCGAGGATATTTTTGTTCATTACCGAAATATCCGTGCGGAAGGTTACCGCTCTCTTGCTGAAGGTCAGAATGTGGAGTTTCAGCTGCAAAAAGGCGATAAAGGTTTACAGGCAGAAGATGTAGTTTTGCTGGGTTAAAACTCTCCGATAGTGATGCAATAAAACCCGGTCACCAGTAGTACAATTCATCGATATCTGTTTTAACTCAATAGCGATTTTCTCGTACGGGAAAGTTACTTTAGCTAAAACCAATGCCGACAAGTCGCACTACTGTTTGACCGGAGTTCTCCGAATTTTTCCTCTCAAAATATCTGCATATCATTTTTAAATGAATGCAATGTTTGCTTCATAGTGTTTTCGTTTTTCAGGCAATTGATACTTTCCCAAAATGTTCGCTAACCGTAGCTAGATGTTGTGTTATGTAATTGAGTAATTCATCTCTATGGCTTCGCATAAAAAAATGTTCGCCGTTTACTTCGTGATAAAACACGTTGCCCTGGCAGAGTTCTCCCCAACGTTTTGCGGTATGAGATGGAACATGAGGATCATTCGCCCCATAAATAATATGGGTGGGGCAGGTTAAGTCTTGCGGTTGCGCATGGTAGGTGTCCAGTAATTTAAAATCGGCGCGCATCATTGCGATAATAAGTGCACGCATTTCCGGATCTTGCAGTAGCCTTTCATCTATACCTCCAAGTGTTTTAATTTCTTCAACCAGCTGCGCATCATCATACACATGACGTTGCTTTCTGTTTATTTGTGGTGGCCTTGACGCGCACAAAAATAGTGCCAGTGGTGTTTGGTCGAGATAGCGCAAAGTTTCATACGCGATAGCACCGCCCATACTGTAGCCAAGCAGGGCAAAAGGTTTGTCTGCACCGGCATTTATGTCTGCGGCGATGGCTTTGGCCATTGCTGTGCAATTATCAATGGGAGGCTCCATAAAACGTTCTGACCGACCAGGATATTGCACTGCAACAACTTCAATACTGCTTGATGTCAGGTTGTGCCAGGAAGAAAAAATTTGCGCATTTCCACCTGCATAGGGAAAACAATACAGTCGCAAAGGAGCTTGGGGTTTTGGGTGTCTTAAGGGGGTGGATAACATAATTAGTCTCCTTGCTAATTATTTTTGATAATCCTTCATATCAAAAAAAATATCAAAATAAATTTTAAATAATTATTTTATTGTCGTCAGTAGTACTGTTTTTTTGTGAAAAACTTCATGGGTAACTTTAGTAATTATTGTTTTATATGACAGAATTTCTTTGATGGTCATCGGGGAAATTACTGTTTTTATAATTTATTTTTTCTAAATAAAAACAAAAAATTTTAAAAAATTAGTTTTTTTGATGATTAAAATGTCATTGACTTTTTAAATGACACAATTTTTCAGGTTGTCTTGTTAATGAAATAAAACGTATCTAGTATCGCCTCGATTGTTGTTGGTGGGGTGTAAATTTTCCTGCTAATAAAATTTGTGTTTCTGATGAGTTCATATTTTTATTGTGAATTTAAAACAGTAGCCAAGGAGGAGTTTTCATGACTGATATGTTTAATAACGAACAGGTGATGTCAGCAGAATCTTCTGCCGCAACACCCGTTGCTTATGTTTCATCTCTTGGTGTTGCAAATGATTCTTCGGTGGATTTAACGCAACAGTCTAATAGCCTGCAAACCAATAACTTGCAAAAAACGCTTGAGTGGATGTGTTATCCATTGCTTTGGTTGATTGCTTCAACAGCTGTGTGGGCAACATTTACCTATGAGCTGGAATTTGGCTTGGTAAATGTGCTTTTTTTATTTTTTGTCATTGCTTACCTCGCATTATTCGAACGTTTGATTCCTTACGATGTGACATGGCAAGCCACAAAAAAAGAATGGCTACGCGATGGAGCTTATCTTTTTATTACGATGATGGGCGGTGCACTTTCTATTGCGGCCATATTTGCCGTGGCAAGTTTGGTTTCACCCAAAACCCCGAGTTTGCCATTGGGTTTGGAAATCGTATTGGCAATTTTATTTATTTCATTTGGGTCGTATGTCTTCCATCGCCTGGGGCACGATTGGCCCTGGTTATGGCGCTTTCACGGTATTCATCATGCTGAAGCCAAAGTAAATGTCGGTAATAATTCGGTTAACCATATTTTTGATGTATGGGGGCGTCGTTTTGTCGCGCAGTTACCGTTGATTTTTATTGGCATTAGCCAGGAGTCACTCTTTGTCGTCAGCATCTTTAACACGCTGCAGGGATATTTTGTGCACGCGAATATAAATGTTCGTTTGGGGCGGTTGAATTATTTTATTGGTAGTCCCGAACAACATCGCTTGCATCACAGCGTAGATATTAAAGAGGCCGGGCACTTTTGCGTCGATGTCACTTTGTGGGATTGGCTCTTCGGTAGTTATTTCTGGCGCAAAGGGCGCAAGCCTGACGCTGTAGGAATAAAAAATCCTGCGCGATTTCCTCCACCCGAAGCAATTCTCAAATGTTTCATTCATCCGTTTAAAAAACCGAAATAATTTTTTCACCAGCATTTCACCAGGGCGTAACAGCCCTTGACCAACTATTGTCTAAAATCAGGGGATTTGTATGTCTAACAAGCAATTTACACCGGATGTCAACGTGCAGCCTGACAGTCAAAAAATTGCAATTGTAGGTATTGGTTGTCGTTATCCCGGTCATGCGAATGATTACGAAAGTTTTTGGGAAAATATCATTGGAGGAAAGGATTGCCTCGTTAATACGCCGGAAAATCGCTATAACGCAAAAAATTTATACAGTAAGGATAAAGCCAAGCAAGGGCGTTTGACAGGAGGTCGTGGTGGTTACATTGATGGCTTTGATGAATTCGATCCGGCATTTTTTGGTATTGGTCCACGCGAAGCGGAATACATGGACCCACAGCAACGAAAATTATTGGAAGTGGCCTGGGAGGCAATGGAAGACGGCGGTTTAAAACCACGGCAAATGGCTGGAAAAAATGTGGGCGTATTTATTGGTGGTTTTACGCTGGATTATAAAATCGTGCAGTTTGCCGATTTAAGTTTTAACGGTCTCGCTGCGCACACCGCAACCGGCACCATGATGACAATTTTATCGAACCGTATTTCTTACTGTTTCGATTTCCATGGCCCGAGTATGTCGGTGGATACCGCGTGCAGTTCATCGTTGGTGACAGTGCATCTCGCTTGTCAAAGTTTATTGCGCGGTGAAAGTGAAGTTGCGCTCGCGGGTGGTGTGTTATTGCATATGACTCCGCAATATACGATCACTGAATCCAAAGGTGGTTTTTTGTCTCCTGAAGGTTTGTCACGTACGTATGATGCCGATGCAAATGGTTATGTGCGTTCTGAAGGTGTTGGTGTTGTTGCATTAAAACGATTGGAAGATGCGCTGCGCGATGGTGATCGCATCCATGCGGTAATTTTAGGTTCGGGCGTGAACCAGGATGGTCGCACCAACGGTATTACTGTGCCCAGTGGCGACGCGCAAATACGGTTGATTAACCAGGTGTGTCGCGAAGCCGGTGTTAATCCGGGTGAATTGCAATATATGGAAGCGCACGGTACTTCAACGCCGGTGGGTGATCCGATTGAAGCCAATGCATTGGGCAAAATTCTGGCGCAAGGGCGCAAGCCGGGTGCGGCTTGTTATGTCGGTTCGGTAAAAACGAATATTGGCCACACGGAAGCGGCGGCGGGTGTTGCCGGTTTAATCAAAACTACACTCGCGCTGAAACACAAATTAATTCCCCCGCATATCAATATCAAAAAAGTAAATCCGGCATTGAATCTGGATGACCAGCCATTTGATATTCCGCGCGAACCAACTCCCTGGCCGGAACATGAAGGTCCGGCGCGCGCGGGTGTGAATTCGTTTGGCTTCGGCGGTACCAATGCCCATGTGATATTGGAGGAAGCGCCGGTACATCAGCCACGCGCATCGTTAGCAAAACCTGACCGCGCATTGTTGCCGCTTTATGCTGAAGATGCGGCGGATTTACCGCGCATCGCAAACCGCATCCGTGACGCTATCGCACGCGCCAATGCTGCTGGCAGTGATGTGGTAAATCAGTATCTGTGCGATGCAACTTACACGCTCGCCTATCGCCGCGAACCTTTGGCAGAACGCTTGACGCTGGCTTATCAAACTGCTGATGACCTGTTGCAAACACTGGATGCTTATATCGCCGGTGAAGACGCACCTGACGCCGTTGCGGCAAAAATATTACCGCAAGATTCTCGCTCCCTGGTGTGGGTGTTTACCGGGATGGGCCCGCAGTGGTGGGGTATGGGCCGTCAGTTGTTCGAGGAGGAGCCGGCTTATCGCAAAGTCATTGAGCAGTGTGATGCGCTGATAAAGGCGCGTGCTGGCTGGTCCCTGATTGAGCATCTCAATGCCAGCGAAGAAAACTCGCAAATGGCGGATACCTGGTTGGCCCAGCCCGCTAACTTTGCGTTGCAGATTGCCCTGGCCGCACTCTGGCGTTCATACGGCGTTACTCCGGCAGCTATCGTTGGCCATAGCGCCGGTGAGGCGGCGGCGTTCTATGAGGCTGGCGTCTACAGCCTCGAAGATGCGATCACTATTATTGTCGAGCGCAGCCGGTTACAGCATTTATGCAACGGTACTGGCGTTATGTTGGCGGTAAGCCTGAGCGAGGCGGAAGCGCTGGAGCGTATTGCTGCATATGGCGATAAAGTCTCCATCGCCGCTATTAATAGCCCTACCGCAATGACATTAGCGGGTGATAAAGAAGCACTGGAACAGGTTGCTAACGACCTTAAAGCGGCCGGTATTTTTGCCAAGTTCCTTGCGGTTAATGTGCCGTACCACAGTGTGAAAATGGAGCCGATCAAAGCGGAGTTGTTTGAATCCCTGAGGTGCATCAAGGCTAACCCGTCGCAGCTTCCGCTGTATCTGACCGGGCGCGATGCGGTCGGCGTTGGCCCCGAGCTGGATGCCGGTTATTGGTGGGATAACGTGCGCAATAGCGTACGGTTCAAAGATGCGATTACGCGCCTGGCGAAAGACAATTATCGCCTGTTCCTTGAAATTGGCCCGCATCCGGTGCTGGCTCACTCCATCAAGGAAACCATGGCGGTATTGCAATGTTCCGCTGAAGTGCTGCCATCGATTCGCCGTCAGGAAAATGAAGGCAAGCGGTTGATGCAGTCTTTGGCAATGCTGCATAACTTTGGTTATGCCATCGATTGGAAAGGTATGACCCAGGGTGGTGTGCAGATTACCTTGCCGGCTTATCCCTGGAAGCAAGACCGTTACTGGATCGAAGCGCCTGCGGTTGCACAGGTTCGCCTCGGGCAAAACGATCATCCGTTATTGGGCCGCCGACTTGATACCGCCGAAGCCTGTTTCGAAGTATTGCTGGATATAGAACAGCAGCCTTACCTGGCCGATCACCGCATCCAGGGCAATATCCTGTTCCCGGCGGCGGGCTATATCGAAATGGCGATGCAGGCGCTCCATAGCCTGACCGGGGAGCGTCAGGGGAAAGTGCTGGATCTGCACCTGCAAAAAGCCCTGTATGTTCCCGAGAATGATGTAAAACCCGTACAACTCACCTTTGACAGCGACAGTGCACGTTTCACCGTGGCGACCAAAGCCACTGCGAGTGGTGAGCGGGTTGTACATGCCAGTGGTTACTTGCAAGTTGCTCCGGTACCGCGTGGCCATGAGCCGCTGATTATCGCTGCCGTACAGGCTCGTTCATCCAAATCCCTCGACCGCCCCGGCTGTTACGCCACACTGGCGGAAATGGGTTACCACTACGGGCCAGCATTCCAGCCGATAACCGGCGTCTGGTTGGGCGAGGGTGAAGCACTTGCGCGGATCGAACCTTCAGAATTGTTGGGCGATTCGGCAGGCGATCATCACTTCCATCCCGCGCTGCTGGATGCCTGCTTCCAGGCAATATTGGCGACCGAAATTCCCCGTTATCAGGCCGGCGCTGTGTCTTCAATGCGTTTACCGTTGGGCATCGCTGAAATTGCCACCCGTGTTGTGGGCAGCCAGACCATTTGGGCCCATGTGCAAATTACCCGGCGCGATGAAGACACGATTATTGGTGACATCCATGTCTACGCCGAGCAGGGCACTTACCTGGGTAGCGTGAAGGGTTTCAGGGCGGGTAATGTGGATAAGGTGGCGAGTAAAGTCGGCCTTTCTACGCTGGATAGCTGGCTAACTGAAATCACCTGGCAACCTAAACCGCTGCCGGAATTGCAGATCGATGAAGCCTTGTGGCCAACCTTTAGCGCCGGGACCGGTAGCGTATGGGTATTCGGGGATTCTGCCGACAAAATAACCCAGGCGGTCGTAGAACAACTCGAAGCGGCTGGCCAGTTGGTTTCCCTGATTGAGCCGGGTAGTGCGGTGGCGATCCAGGCGAACGGCACCCTCGCGACTGTTTCTCCCGGTAACCCGGCCCAAACGCGTGAGTTAATAGCCGGTTTGCTTAAGCACAACGCATGTGATGGCATCGTGTATTTATGGCATCTGGGGGCGCCGGAAGTAGAGGCGTTTTCAGTAGAAAACCTGGCGGCAAGCAGTCGTTTTGGTTCTTATCCGGTTATCGCTCTGGCGCAAGCTTTATTGCAGGAAAAAGTAGCGGCGCGCTTGCTAATTGCTACCGCTAATTCGCAGGTTGTACACGCCGAAGAAATCCCCAATCCACTTGCCGCCGCCGTCTGGGGCGCCGGGCGCGTGTTGTGGTACCAGGAATTGCTGGCCAATCGCGGCAGCTTGATTGATATCGATAGTCTGCGCGATGACCCTGCTGAATCTGCCCGCCAATTACTGGCGGAGTTACAAACCAGCACTGCTGTGGGCACCTACGAGGGTGAAATCGCCTGGCGTGATGGCGAGCGTCTGGCTTGCCGCTTGCAGCAGGCTCAAAAGTTGTCCAAACCATTACCACTACGTTTGCGTGCAGATGGTTGTTATCTGGTGACCGGTGCATTTGGCGCTCTGGGCAAACTGGTTTGCCGCACCCTGGCCAAACGCGGTGCGCGCCGCATTGTGATGATGGGGCGTACCGAACTGCCAGCGCGCAGTGAATGGGCGCAATTGAAACAGGATCACCCGGCAGCGAACCATGTGCAGTTTATCCGCGAGTTGGAAGCACTGGGTGTTGAGCCAATCTTGGCAGCGGTTGATGTGGGGAATGAGAGTAGCTTGAAGGCCTGGTTTAACAGCTTCAAAGCGCGCCATTTACCACCGGTTCGCGGCGTTTTCCATCTGGCAGGGCAAGTGCGCGATACGCTGTTGCCAGAGATGACGCTGGATACATTCAACGCGGCCTATAACCCGAAAGTGATGGGCGGATTCTTGTTGCATAAGTATCTCGCCCAAGAGCCACTGGATTATTTCGTCCTGTTTGCTTCCGTTGCGTCGCTCCTGACTACAGCCGGCCAAACCAACTACGCTGCTGGCAATGCCTTCCTGGATGCGCTGGCCCATTACCGCCGCGCCGAAGGTTTACCGGCGTTGTCGATTGATTGGGGCCCTTGGGCTACCGGCATGATCGAAGAGTTGGGCTTGATTGAGCACTATCGCAATAGCCGGGGTATGAATTCGCTCGCTGCCGAAGCGGGTATGGATGTACTGGAGCGGGTGATGGGGCAGGATACCGCTCAGTTAATGGTGAATACGGTAGTGGATTGGCCGTTGTTCAATGCCTGGTACCAGGAAATGCCGCCGATTATTGCTGACCTTGCGCGCACGCAAGTGGCTGCCAGTCGCGGCGGTGATACCGGTAGTTTTCTTGAACGCTATCGCCACGCCGAGGCGAGCGAACGCGCAACGCTACTCGGCGAGCACTTTGCTTTTGTGGTTAGCGATGTGCTGCGCATTAAGGCGGAACGTGTCAGTGATGAGGCGAGCCTGAATGACCTGGGGCTGGATTCGTTACTGGCGATTGAATTGCGTGCCCGTATTCAACGCGATATCAATGTGTCCTTGCCAGTAGTGACGTTGTTATCCGGTACGTCTGTGGCCGAGTTGCGCAACCAACTGGAAGCCGGACTGGAAAGCCAATTGGGCGCAGCTCAACCAGAAGAAAGCGATATCCAGGTTGAAATCCATACCGATGAATACGCTTTCCCGCTATCGCGTAACCAGACTGCAATCTGGTTCCTCAAGCACCTTAACCCTGAAGGGTTTGCGTACAACATCGGCGGTGCAGTCGAGATTCAAACGGTGCTGAACCCGGCGCGGATGTTCGATGCCGTACGCAGCTTGATTCGCCGTCACCCGCTGCTGCGCGCCAACTTTGTCCAGCAAGGCAGCCAGGCCATGCAATTGATCAGCCGCGAACCGAAAGAGGATATCGCGTTGATCGATATGGAAGGTGCGGATTGGGATAGCGTGTACAACCACATCATCAAGGAATACCGCAAGCCTTATGACCTGGCGCGCGATCCGTTGATGCGCTTCCGTCTATACCGGTTGGCGGATGATCGCTGGGTAATGATGAAGGCGGTGCACCACATCATCTCCGACGCTATTTCTACCTTTACCTTCATTGAAGAGTTGCTGTCGCTGTATGAGGGCGCCGGACGCGGTGAAACCATAACCTTGCCGCCGGCTAAAGCGCGTTACCTGGATTATGTGAATTGGCAGAATAAGTTCCTTGCCAGCCCGCGCGCGCAGGCAATGCAGGATTACTGGATCAAACAACTGCCTGCGGATATCCCGGCGTTAAGCCTGCCCACGGACAAACCGCGTCCTGCCGTACAAACCAATAACGGTGCCTCGGAGTTCTTTGTGCTGGATGCGAGCCTTACCCAACGCATCCACCAGCTTGCACAGAAGCAGGGGGCGACGGTGTTTATGGTGCTGCTGTCGGCCTACTACGCGTTGCTGCATCGTTACAGCGGTCAGGACAACATCATCGTCGGTAGCCCGGTGATGGGGCGTACGGAGCCGGAGTTCTCCAGCCTGTATGGTTACTTCGTGAACCCGCTGCCGTTGCATGCTGACCTAGCGGGTAATCCCAACACCTTGCAGTTGCTCACCCAGGTGCAAGATGTTGTGCTCAATGGTCTGGACAACCAGGAATATCCGTTCGTGATGCTGGTGGACAAACTGGGCCTGAAACACGATCCGAGCCGCTCCGCCGTGTTCCAGGCGATGTTCATATTGCTCGCGCACAAGGTCTCAACCGAGCAGTACGGTTATCGCCTGAACTACATCGAATTGCCGGAAGAGGAAGGGCAATTTGATATCACACTATCTGCCTATGAGGATGAAGCAGAAGGTTGTTTCCACTGCGTGTTCAAATACAACACCGACTTGTTCCTGCCCGCGACTATGGCTCGTTTAGCACGCCATTATGTGAACCTGCTCGAAGCGATGTTGGCTGCACCGGCCGAGCAAATCAGCCAATTGCCGATGCTTGCGGCGGAGGAACAAACACAACTGGTTGAACATTGGAGTGGTGCTGCCGATAAACAAGCGGTACCAGGAACGGTATTGTCCCTGATTGATCGCTTCGGCGATTCGAGTGCGCCAGCGGTAGTGATGCCAGCACAATTGGAAGGTGATGAGCGCCAGCATTTGGGTTACGACCAACTGGTGGCCCAATCGGATCGCTTTGCTGTCAATTTGCAGGGATTGAATATCAGCCGTGGCGATATCGTCGCGTTGTGTCTGCCCAAATCACCAGACTTGCTGGTTGCCTTGCTCGGGGTGTTGAAATCCGGTGCTGCCTATTTGCCGCTGGACCCGGACTATCCCGAAGATCGCCTCAATTACATGCTGGAGCATGCCGGTGTGCGTGTGGCGATTACTACTACGCCGTTGTTGTCCCGGTTCGATGCCTGGTCGGGTGAAGTCATCGCGCTGGATGATAAAAAGCTCACGGCGGCAACGCGCAAAAAACCGGCCGGAGCGCCGGAGGCCAGCGATCTCGCCTATGTGATCTATACCTCCGGTTCCACCGGTAAACCCAAAGCAGTACAGGTTACCCATGGCAACCTCATGGCGGTTTATCAAGGGTGGGAAAGCAGTTATCGCCTGGGGACTGATGTAGGCGTCTTCGCCCAGTTAGCCAGTTTCTCCTTCGATGTATTTGCCGGTGACTGGCTGCGTGCACTCTGCTCGGGCGGTACGTTGGTGCTGGTGGGGCGTGATCTGTTGTTCAACACCGCACGGTTGTACCAAACCCTGTGGGATGAAAATGTGGATTGCATGGAATCTGTACCCGCTGTTGCGCGCGGCTTAATGCGTTACTGCGAGCAGGAAGGTAAACGCCTCGACCATATCCAGTTGATGCTAGTGGGTTCCGATGTGTGGAAAGTGGAGGAGTTGCGCCAGTTGCGCGCCCTGTGCGCTAACCGGGTCATCAACTCCTATGGCCTGAGTGAAGCAGCGATTGATAGTGCTTTCTTTGAAGGGAATATCGATTCACTGGAAGGCAGCCGCATGGTGCCCATCGGCAAACCCTTTGCGAACAGCGAAGTGTATGTACTGGATGCCCATCAGCAAGTAGTGCCCATCGGTGTTCCCGGTGAACTCTGGATTGGCGGGGAAGGGGTGAGCAAGGGCTACCTTGGCGCGCCTGACCTGACGGCACAGCGTTTTGTACCGCTATCGTTAAGCGGAGAAAGCCGTATCTATTACCGCACCGGCGATCTGGCGCAATGGGATGTGAACGGTACGTTGCACTTGTTGGGCAGGGCCGATAACCAGGTGAAAATCCGCGGTCATCGTGTCGAAGTCGGCGAGATTGAAAGCCAGCTCAAGCAGGTTCCGGAAGTCAGCCAGGCAGTGGTGGTTGTCCGGGCTGATGCCTCCGGTGAGGCCCAGCTTTGCGCGTACTACACCCTTGCGCAAACCAGCGATCAGCATACCGCCCCGTTGGATGCCAAACGTTTGCGCCAACATCTGGGGGGCGTATTGCCGACTTATATGATCCCCGCCTGGTTTGTGGTGGTTGATAGCATGCCCTTATCGCCCAATGGCAAGGTGGATCTGAAGGCGTTGCCAACTCCGGATCTCGGTCAGCAAATCATGGAGCCAGCGGAAACCCTCTATGAAGTGCGCATGGCCGAACACTGGAAAACGTTGCTGGGCGTAGAGCAAGTTGGTCTGCAACAGGACTTCTTTGAACTGGGCGGTAGCTCCATCAAGTTGATCGAGCTGATTTACCTGCTGCAACACGAGTTCAATGTGGAAGTCGCGGTAAGCCAGCTGTTCAAAACCTCGACCCTGTACGGCATGGCCAAAACCCTGGAGCACATCATTATCGGTCGCGAGCAGGGCGCCAAGCCTTACCTGCACTTTAATAATCGCCATTTGCCGACCTTATTCTGTCTGCCGCCTGCAGGTGGACATGGTCTGGTGTATCGCCAGCTCGCCACGGCAATGCCGGAATATCACTTGATTGCCTTCAATTACCTGATGGGTGACAACAAAGTGGCAGCCTACGCGGATTGGATCCAAAGCTTGCAGCCCGAAGGCCCTTACACATTGGTGGGCTATTCATTGGGCGGCAACCTGGCCTTTGAAGTTGCCAAAGTCCTGGAAGCCCGCAGCGAGCAGGTCGCGCATGTGGTGATCATGGATTCCTACCGCATCGCCGAGACCTTTGTGTTGCAAGACGAACATATTGAAGAGTTCGAGCATGAATTGCGCAGCCATCTGCAAAAACATACCGGCTCGGCGATTGTGGAAAAAGAAACGCTGGCGCAAGCGCGCGATTACATCGATTTCAGTAGTCGCACCGTTAACGCCGGGCGAATAGCTGCTCCGATTACCGTGCTGGCGGATGTAGCCAAACTGGCCTTCTACCAAAGCGGCCAGGAAGGCAGCTGGCATGAATCCTCTGCCGAGGTTGCCGTCTACCAGGGTTCCGGTTCCCACGCCGAAATGCTGGATAGCGACCACGCCGAAGCCAATGCCAATTGGTTGCGACGCGCATTTGAAAGCTCGCTGCAACATGTGGAGGAAGTGGAGGCAGATGATGCCTGATCCGGGCAAGGATATTGCGGCAGGCGGGCAGGACGCCCAATTGCCGTCGGTGCTTATTATCGGTGGTGGGATCGCAGGTCTCGCCACCGGTTGTTACCTGCAAATGAATGGTTTCAGTACGCACATTCTGGAGCGTCACCAGTTGCCGGGCGGTTGTTGTACCGCCTGGTCACGCGATGGCTATGTGTTCGACTATTGCATCGAATGGTTGCTTGGCAGTGGCGCGGGTAATGAGGCGAATCAGGTGTGGCAGGAATTGGGTGCGCTGGAAGGAAAAAGCGTGCGCGATTTTGCCCTGTTCAATCGCGTGGTTGCGGCTGACGGGCAAACCGTCAATTTCTATAACGATCCCGATCGCTTGCAGGCGCATTTGCTGGCGATAGCGCCGCAGGATGGGAAGGCTATTGCCGAGTTTTGCAATGCCATCCGCGGGTTCCTGCGGGTGGATATTTACCCTGAGCTGGTTCCCAAGCCTTTGCAAACGTTGCAGCAGAGGTTGGCACTGTTAGCCAAGGTATTGCCATCGTTCATGTTGTTCTGGCGCACCGGCGCTACTTCGCTGGAGACGTTTGCGGCGCGTTTGCAACATCCGTTTTTGCGCAAAGCCATGCCCTTTATTTTCTTCCAGGATCACGAATGCTTCCCGCTCTTGCCCTACGTTTACAACATGGCGGAAGCGCACAAAGGCAATGCCGGATTTCCCGAAGGCGGATCATTGGGATTGGCGCGTTCAGTGGAGCGCCGCTACCGGGAACTGGGAGGGCAGATTACCTATAAGGTCCGGGTGGAAAAAGTACTGACCGAACCCGAGCCGCCAGCAAAAGGACTGCGTTTCCGCAATAAAAAAACAGCGTCTCACCGTGCCGTGGGGGTGTCATTGAAAAATGGCCGACGTTTCCACGCGGATTATGTGGTGTCGGCGGCTGATGGTTACACCACGCTCTACGACATGCTTGACGGGCGGTTTATGGGGGACAACCTCAAACGCCTTTACACCGAAATGTTGCCGCGCAAGGAATTGGTTTATCCCGGTGTGGTATCCGTTTTTGTGGGATTTCGCGGAACGGCCGGTACCGATGAACCGCACAGCACTACTTTTTTACTGGAGAAGGAACATGCCAGCGACTTGCCCGGATGCTTGCAAGACAGTGTCTTGCTCCAACATCGCAGTCGCTTTACCGAGGGCTTTTCACCGCCCGGTTGTTCGGTAATCCATCTCACCTATCTCAGTGAATTTGAACCCTGGAACCAATGGCGCAGTGGTAATAAACCTTTTTATCGTGCGCAGAAAGACGCCATTGAATTATGGGTAAGGGAGTTTCTTGAGGCGCGTTATCCCGGTATTGGCGAGCGTATCGATGTCGTTGAGGTCGCCACTCCGGTGACCCAAAAACGCTACACCGGCAATACCCAGGGCAGCATCCTCGCGTGGAAAGCCTTCACGGAAGCTGAAGATGTTGCGGCCAAAGTTGTTGCGCACGAGCAAATGCAATTGCCCGGTTTACATGGTTTTTACATTGCGGGCCAGTGGGTTACCGGCGGTGGATTAATCCGCGCCGCGCTTTCCGGTCGCTACGTAGCGCAGTTTTTGTGTAAAGCGCGCGGCCAGGCATTCCGTGTACAACAGCCAAAGACCAGCTCTTACCGTTGGCAAAACGATGACTGGCAATTAGGTGCGCTTACCCCTGATAGCAATTAATGATTCAACGATTTATTTAATCCCTCCGGCGACATAACTATCCGGTAATCCGGTTAACCAATGAGGATTGGCAGTAATGCAGAAGCAACAGCAAGTGCGACAAAGCATGATAATCATAGGTGGTGGTTTGGGCGGTTTATCGACCGGTTGTTATGCCCGTATGAATGGCTACCAAACCCATATCCTGGAAATGCATGAAATTCCCGGCGGTTGTTGTACCGCCTGGGAAAAAGGCGATTTCATGTTTGACTGGTGTGTGAGCTGGTTACTGGGCAGCGGTCCCGGTAATGAAATGCATCAGATCTGGCGCGAAATCGGCGCGCTGGACGGAAAAGAAATTCGCCATCCGGAAATATTTAATATTGTGACTACCGGCAACGGCGACCAGGTGCGTTTTTATTCAGATCCGGAAAAACTTGAAGCGCATTTGTTGGCGATATCACCCGCTGACAAAGTATTAATCGGTCGTTTTTGTGAAGGATTACGCCAGTTCATCGCGTGCTTGAAAGTTTATCCATTTTTACGCCCCGTCGGTTTGATGAGTTTTTGGGATCGCACCAAAATGATGGCGTCTTTCATTCCGTATTTTAATTTGATTCGCAAAACCATCACGGTGTTGATGACGGATTACTCCAAACAATTTAAAAGCCCGATTTTGCAAGAAGCGTTTAATTTTATTTTGTACGAGAAGCATCCCAACTTTCCGGTGTTGCCGTTTTATTTCCAATTGGCTTCCCATGCAACCCATTCAGCCGGTGTTCCGGAAGGCGGTTCGCTGGGATTGGCGATGTCTATCGAGCAGCGTTATAAACGCCTTGGTGGCCAGATCACCTACAACGCTAAGGTTGAAGAAATTCTGGTGAAAAATGATGTGGCGGTGGGGGTGCGCCTCACCGATGGCAGCGAATTATTTGCCGATATTATTGTGTCAGCGGCAGATGGTTACACCACCGTCATGAAAATGTTGAAGGGCAAATATTTAACGCCGGTGTACGAAAAACTCTACACCGAAACTATAAAAAAACCGGAGATGGTTTTTCCCGGTTATTACACATTGTTTCTCGGTTTAAAAAAGCCGTTGCCTGATGCGGAATATTGCACAACGTATTTGTTATCGGAAGAGATCGCAAAAAATTTGCCGGGTATACGTCACCCCAGTATTAACGTGCAATTGCGCAATGGTCTTTATCCGGAGTTGGCTCCGGATGAAACCAGCATGATCTATGTCAGCTATTTTTGCGATATCGAACCCTGGCGCGCGCTGACTGATGGCACCGAACAAGTGCCGCGCGAAAAAGATGGACAGCTTATCCATACCTTGCCATTACAACGCGGTAGCGCTTATCAAAAAATGAAAAAGCAAACCGCGAATACGATTATCAATTTTCTGGAAAATTATTTTCCCGGTTTGCGCGACGCTGTTGTTGTGCGCGATGCAGCTACACCTATGACACAAATTCGCTACACCAATAATTACGAGGGATCGGTATTGGGTTGGCAACCGTTTGTGGAAGGCGGGGAGACTCTTGAGGAAGAAGTAAAACGAAATGGCCCCGGCATCCCCGGTTTGGGAAATTTTTATTTTTCCGGCGTATGGGTGACTACCGGTGGATTAATTCGCGCCGCGACAGCAGGACGCCATGTGATGCAGTTTGTTTGCAAGGACGATAAAAAAACCTTCACTGCAAATATTGAAGAAGGTGCTATCGCACCAACGCACAGGGTGCTGGCACCGCGCACGCCGTGGCAGCGCAAGCAATGGCCTGCGCCTGTGCCTATCTATAATATTCCGGAGCAAAATGTCGAACTTGCTGAGCTAGCACTGTAACGATTTATTACGACTAATAAAAAAGCCCGCTTAAATACAATTGTATTTATGCGGGCTTTTTTGTTGCAAGAGTTATCAGGGAGCTGATGGCGGATAAGGCGTAACCTGAACAATCACGCCCAGTACCGGATGATCCAGGTAATGTACTTCGCCACTGCGCATATCGCGTTCTTCCTGCACTAAAATAATTTGACGAGTAATGTATTCGGATGATGCGCCTTCAGTTTTAGCGGAAGCGTTCGCGCCGAAATTTACATCAGTTCCTTGCTGGTTTTCTTTGGCTAAAGCCTGTTCAAGATCAAGTTCTGAGTCCAGCGTTAATGTATTTTCACTTGTCGCAGAATAATTGGGGCGCAATGGAATTTCCGGCCAGTTTTGCGTGACTTCTTGCCCGACATTTAAATCAAATTGCGAAAACCATAAATTGGTTTGCAGCTCCAGGTAAGTCGCTACACTCAAACGAATACTGCCTTCGAGCACCTGATGTTGTCCGTAGGTTGATCCACCGCTAATCAAGATAGCTTTGGATGATTTTTTATTGGTGATGATCTGCCGCCACGCACTGTGGAATAAAAGCTCAAAGCGACCATTGCGCTCCAGTTTTTGTGCTTGTGCATTGAGTTTGCGTTCGTTGGCAGGCAAGCGATAAAAGGCGTCTCTGGTTAAATCAATTTTTGTTTCGCTTGCTGCCGGATCTTTTAATTCCACCCAGTCACCCGGATAGCGTAATTTAATATTGTTGGGCCAATGTTCCTGCGATGAGTCTGCTTTGCGTGCAAAAACAATCAACTCAACCTGATACCAGCCCTCGTGGTTGGATGAAGCTTGTTGGGCGTGCAATGAATGACTCACCAGCAACAAGGCTGCCAGGCTTAGTAATGATTGGTGCAATTTTTTACGGAAACACATCATAAGTTTTTTACCTGGCTATCAACGGTTTTAATAAACGTCATTAATGTTGTATTAAAGTGTTTTTGGTGTGAGATAGGTTAATAAATCCACCACGGACTGTATGCGTTTTTCAGTCGATTCCATCTCCATGGTAAATTTCAACTGGTTCGCACCTTCCAGTTTGTAGATGCGCGGTTGGCTTTGTACCAGTTTAACAATTTGCAGCGGATCAACACGGGTATCGCTCGCAAATTCTACTTTGCCACCGCGATTGTTGGCTTCCAGTTTGGTAATACCAATCGCTTCGGCATTGATTTTAATCTGGGTCACGCGGAATAAATTTTTAATCGGTTCCGGGAGCAAACCAAAGCGGTCGATCATTTCTACTTGTAAATCGCGCAACGCATCTTCGTGTTGGGCGTTGGCGAGGCGTTTATACATCACTAAACGTGTATGCACATCGGGCAAATAATCGGCAGGAATCAATGCAGGAATACGCAGATTAATTTCAATGGCTTCACTCAGCGCTTTTTCCAGATCAGCTTGTTTGCCTTGGCGAATGGCTTTTACCGCTCGATCAAGCATATCCATATATAAAGAAAAACCAATGGTCTGGATTTGGCCGCTTTGTTCTTCGCCGAGCAATTCACCCGCGCCGCGAATTTCCATATCGTACGTGGCGAGGGTGAAGCCGGCACCGAGGTCTTCTGCTGCGCTAATTGCTTCCAGCCGTTTTACCGCGTCGTCGGTCATGCTGCGGCGATCGGGTGTTAATAAATAAGCGTAAGCTTGATGGTGCGAGCGACCAACACGGCCGCGTAATTGATGCAATTGCGCCAAACCGAATTTGTCGGCGCGATTAATAATAATCGTGTTGGCACTGGGGATATCGATACCGGTTTCGATAATGGTAGTACACACCATAATATTGAAACGCTTGTGATAAAAATCACTCATCACCCGTTCCAGATCGCGCTCACGCATTTGTCCGTGACCCACTGCGATACGCGCTTCCGGAATTAATTCTTGTAAATCGCGCGCCGTTTTTTCAATAGTGTCTACTTCATTGTGCAGATAATACACTTGGCCACCACGAAGGATTTCACGCAGGATAGCTTCTTTGATCGTTGCTTCATCAAAGGTACGCACAAAGGTTTTTACTGAAAGGCGGCGTGCGGGCGGTGTAGCAATAATCGATAAATCGCGAATACCCGCCATCGACATATTCAATGTGCGCGGGATCGGTGTTGCCGTTAAGGTGAGAATATCAATCTCGGCGCGCATCGCTTTCATTTGTTCTTTCTGGCGCACACCGAAGCGATGTTCTTCGTCGATAATTAATAAACCGAGATTTTTGAATTTAATATCCGGCTGCAATAACTTGTGCGTACCAACTACGATATCTACTTTTCCTTCCGCAACACGATCCAGCACCTGGTTCACTTCTTTTGTAGTGCGGAAACGCGACAGCACTTCAACCGTAATTGGCCATTCGGCAAAACGATCCTTTAACGATTCGTAATGTTGTTGTGCAAGCAATGTAGTCGGCGCAAGTATTGCTACTTGTTTGCCACCATGGCTTGCAACAAATGCGGCACGCATCGCTACTTCGGTTTTACCAAAGCCTACATCGCCGCAAACGAGACGATCCATTGGTTTATTCGAAAGCATATCGCTCACGACGGATTCAATTGCGCGTTGCTGGTCAGGTGTTTCTTCAAAGGGGAAGCTTGCAGAAAATGCTTCGTAAGCGGTTTGTGGATCTGGAAACGCAAAACCTTTGCGCGCGGCGCGGCGTGCGTAAACTTCCAATAATTCTGCCGCGGTATCGCGAATTTGTTCGGCGGCTTTTTTGCGCGCTTTTTGCCAGGACTCACTGCCTAATCTATGCAGCGGAGCGAGATCATCTTCAGCGCCGCTATAACGGCTGATTAAATGCAGGTTGGTTACAGGCACATACAGCTTGGCTTCGTCCGCATATTCGAGTGTTAAAAATTCGTTGGTCTGGTTGTCAATGGTGATAGTTTCCAAACCGCGGTAACGGCCAACACCATGATCGATATGTACAACAGCTGCACCGATTTTTAATTCGGTAAGGTTTTTCACCACCATATCCGCATTGTCTTGCGATTTCTGGCGGCGACGCTGCTGCTGGATGCGCTCACCAAACAATTGGGATTCAGCAATCAATGTAAGCTTGGGTTCTATTTGCAATAAACCCTGATCCAATGGTGCAACGGTAATAGCCAGTTTTTCATTGCCCGTATCAAAATCTTCCCAGCTATCGACTGATGCAGGGCGAATACGGATTCGTCCCAATAATTCCAATAAGGTTTCGCGGCGGCCGGCGGATTCTGCGCAAAATAAAACCCGGCCATCAAACTCCATCAAAAATGCCTGGATTGCCGCCAGAGGATTTTCATTCTGTGCACGAATAGGAAGTGAAGGCGGTATATTGGTGTTGAAATTAATATTGCCTTCTTTTGTTTCCAACGTTGCTGAGCTAATAAAGGTGCGGCAATAATTTTTTAAATGGCCGAAGAGCTCATCAATTGCCAAATAAATATCGCGTGGTGCTAATAATGGCCGCAATGGGTCTACGCGGCGGCTTTCATAGCGACGCAATAATTCAACCCAGAAACTTTCTGCGGATTTTTCGATATCGCCAAGCGCATAAACTTGTGTGTTTTGCGGCAAATAATCAAATAAAGTACTGCAAGCATCAAAAAACAACGGCAAATAATATTCGATACCCGGCGGTGAAATGCCTGCGCTGATATCCTGAAACACCGGGCAAGCTTTATGGTTTACATCAAAACGTTCAAGCCACTGTTGTTTAAATAAATTAATACCCGCTTTATTCAACGGAAATTCTTTTGCGGGAAGCAACTGAATTTTATCGACCTTATCAATCGTTAATTGATTTTCCGGATCGAAGGTGCGCAGGCTTTCAATTTCATCATCGAACAAATCAATACGATAGGGTAGGTGACTGCCCATCGGATAAATATCCATCAACGAACCGCGCACCGCAAATTCGCCATGTTCATAAACGGTATCTACACAATGGTAACCAGCGCGCTCCAGGTTTTGGCGCAACTGATTGGTGTCAATTTGTTCACCGACCGACACCATCAGGCTGTTGCCTATTAAATAGGATTGCGGCATCAGGCGCTGCAACAGGGTTGTTATTGGCACAATTAAAATTCCCTGCTTGATGGAGGGCAATTTATAAAGTGTGCTGAGACGTTCGGAAATAATGTCCTGGTGCGGTGAAATGGTGTCGTAGGGAAGTGTTTCCCAATCGGCTAGATGCAGGACCGTAAGGTGTTCCTGATTTTTTGCAAAAAATGATAATTCACTTTCCAGTCGAATAGCAGAGCTGGTATCTGCAGTCACTACCAGACTCAATCCTTTATAAGCCAATGCAGCATTAATAATGGCAAGGGATTGTGCCGCGCCATGTAATTGGCCCCAATACTGCCGATTACCGGAGCGATTGGACACTGGAGGGGTTGCAAGCGAATGTAAAACCATAGAAAACCTGGGTAGCAATTAAATAAAAAATTATCGGATAGTTGCCATTGCTATGAATGTGAGCATTCGAACAATGAAAATGTTCAAAGCGGCGTTATTTAATCGATTGATTGTTGAAGTAGACGAGATTCATTTTCATCAACCCGATCTATGCTGATTTATCCGGCCAGCATTGTACCTGTATGAGGGTTGGTCTCTAGTGGGAAATCGAACAAATAAAATCAAAGCGGTTATTTATTAATCGCTTTTTCATTGCGAATCGAAATTTTTGCAGTAAGTGCTTCAAATACATGAAACTTTTTTGTCATCAAGGTTTGAGTCTGGTTATATAGTTGCTACAATGCGGTGCGTTTCGATAGGCGGTTTTCAAGCATCTTTGTATTACACAAGGTTACCCAGGCATTTTTTGATCACGGAATGTTAATTTTTACGACGGAATTTACGCCTTTTTTGCACACCGTTTATTGATATCCATAGAGAATGCCGGCCGATTTTTCTTAAGCCTCAATTTTTATAAGTCTTTTGTCGAGCATCCTTTGCTCATTGGCAACATCATAGGCTTTGCATTCATCTATCGCAATAAGATTAATTATCATTTGCGTGTTATTTGCATTTTGCATGTTTCGCTGTGGGAGATTACCTGATGTCAATTGACGCCATTGCGCACAACTGGTCCTTCGCTGTTTATATCTTCGGTGTTATTTTTATTTGTGCATTCATGCTCGCCATTCCGGTTTTTATGGGTGGTCGCAGTAAAGGCAGGGCGAAAACCGAGCCCTTTGAATCCGGTATTGTTTCTGTAGGCGGTGCGCGCCTGCGTCTGTCGGCGAAATTTTATTTGATCGCCATGTTCTTTGTGATTTTCGATATTGAAGCGCTTTTCCTCTACGCCTGGTCGGTATCCGTTCGCGAAAGCGGTTGGCCTGGTTTTATCGAAGTCTTTATTTTCGTTTCTGTTCTTCTCGTTGGTCTTATTTATATCTGGCGTCTTGGTGCCCTCGACTGGTCATCGGAAACACGCCGTCGTCGCATTAGAGACGAAGCAAATGCAAAGACTGCAGCAGCTTCAGCAACTACAAATTCCAATTAAGTTTTAAGAATCCTGAGGTTTTCCTGATGGACTATACCCTAACGCGTATTGATTCCGACAATTCAGAAGTTCGCTACCCTGAGCAACCCCGGGAGCGGGTAAGTGATCCAACGGAAGATCAGGTTCACAAAAATGTTTACATGGGCAAGCTGGAGGATATGATCCACGGCGCTGTTAACTGGGGACGTAAAAACTCTCTGTGGCCCTATAACTTCGGTCTATCTTGCTGCTATGTGGAAATGGCCACTGCCTTTACTGCTCCCCATGACCTCGCGCGTTTCGGTGCAGAAGTAATTCGTGCATCGCCCCGTCAAGCAGACTTGATGGTGGTAGCGGGTACCTGCTTCATCAAAATGGCTCCGGTTGTGCAGCGTTTGTACGAACAAATGCTTGAACCAAAATGGGTTATCTCCATGGGTTCCTGTGCGAACTCTGGCGGCATGTACGACATTTATTCCGTTGTACAAGG
The DNA here is from genome assembly GCA_003056245.1 of Cellvibrio sp. 79. Taxonomy (GTDB): domain Bacteria; phylum Pseudomonadota; class Gammaproteobacteria; order Pseudomonadales; family Cellvibrionaceae; genus Cellvibrio. Next base: position 1,368,274 of record MVDH01000001.1, read on the forward strand.
CGTGGATAAATTCCTGCCGGTTGATCTTTACATTCCCGGTTGTCCTCCGCGCCCCGAAGCTTTCTTGCAAGGTTTGATGTTGCTACAAGAGTCAATTGGCAAAGAGCGTCGTCCGTTGACCTGGGTTGGCGGTGACCAGGGCGTATTCCGTCCGGTGATGCCCGCACAGCGCGATGTTAAACAGGCTGAGCGTATCCAGGTTGTGAACCTGCGCGAGCCAGATAGCATTTAAAACCCGGTGGTCAGGCCGCCGGGCTTGCGCCTATTCAAAAGAATTTTAATTTTAGTGACGAGCTGATAGATGGCTGAAAACGCGACTCTAGATAATGCTTTGCCTCAGGTAGTAAGCGAACTGTTTGCCCAATTTGGTGAAGGGACCTTCGTGGTTCAACCCACCAAAGATGACGTTCCTACACTCTGGGTAACGCGCGATAAAGTGGTTGAGGTATTACGCTTTTTACGTAATGTGCCGAAGCCTTATTCAATGCTGTATGACCTGAGCGGAGTGGACGAGCGTTTGCGCACCCATCGCTACGGTTTACCCGCAGCGGACTTTACCGTTTTCTACCATTTGCTCTCTATTGAGCGTAACAACGATGTGCGCATCAAAGTTGCTCTGTCATCTGACAGCCTGAGTGTCCCCAGTGTTATTAACATTTGGCCTAACGCTAACTGGTATGAGCGTGAGGTGTGGGATTTATTCGGTATCGTATTCGATGGTCACCCGTTACTGACCCGTATTATGTTGCCGCCGACCTGGAAAGGTCACCCGCTGCGTAAGGATTATCCGGCGCGTGCGACAGAATTTGATCCATTCATGCTGAATGCGGCAAAGCAGGATTTTGAACAGGAAGGCCTGCGTTTTAACCCCGAAGAGTGGGGCATGAAACGCGGTACTGCCGATGAGGATTTCATGTTCCTCAACCTTGGCCCCAACCACCCGAGTGCGCACGGTGCGTTCCGTATCGTATTGCAACTGGATGGTGAAGAAATTCTCGATTGCGTACCGGATATTGGTTACCACCATCGCGGCGCCGAGAAAATGGGCGAGCGCCAATCCTGGCACAGCTTTATTCCCTATACCGACCGTATCGATTACCTCGGCGGTGTAATGAACAACCTGCCGTATGTGCTTGCGGTAGAAAAACTGGCCGGTATTAAAGTGCCGTCGCGCGTTGAAACCATTCGCGTGATGATGGCTGAATTTTTCCGTATCACCAGTCACTTGTTGTTCCTCGGTACTTACATCCAGGACGTTGGCGGTATGACGCCGATCTTCTTTATGTTTACTGACCGTATGAAAGCTTACGATGTGATTGAAGCCGTGACCGGTTTCCGTATGCATCCGGCCTGGTATCGCATCGGTGGTGTTGCCCACGATTTGCCAAAAGGCTGGCAAAAACTGGTGCAGGAATTTGTTGACTGGATGCCAAAGCGCCTCGTTGAATACGAAAAAGCCGCGATCAAAAACAGCGTATTGAAATCCCGTACCATCGGTGTTGCGCAATACAATTCCAAAGAAGCAATTGAGTGGGGCGTAACAGGTCCAGGCCTGCGTGCTACCGGTATCGATTACGATCTGCGTAAAGCGCGTCCTTACTCTGGCTATCAGAATTTTGACTTTGATGTTCCGTTGGCTCACAACGGCGATGCTTATGATCGTTGTCTGGTGCGTATCGAAGAAATGCGTCAGAGCTTGCGTATTATCAAGCAATGTCTGGATAACATGCCGGAAGGTCCATACAAAGCAGATCACCATTTAACTTGTCCTCCGCCGAAAGAGAAAACCTTGCAGCACATTGAGACCTTGATTACTCACTTCCTGAGTGTGTCATGGGGTCCAATCATGCCTGCTGGCGAAGCAAGTCAGATGATTGAAGCTACCAAAGGTATTAACAGTTATTACTTGACCAGCGATAACTCCACTATGAGTTACCGCACGCGTATCCGTACGCCGAGCTTCCCGCATTTGCAGCAGATTCCTGCAGTAATTCGCGGCAGCATGATTCCCGATTTGATTGCTTACCTGGCCAGTATCGACTTTGTAATGGCCGACGTTGACCGCTAATCATCCAGTAAACCAATTTAATTATTTGTACTGACTATTATGATTATTTGTACTGATAGCAACCGTCCCAATGTCGAGCCTTATATCCTGGCCGATGAAGACCGTGCTGAAATCGAGCACCACATTCATCACTATGATGATGCGCGCGCTGCATCGATTGATGCGTTGAAAGTAATCCAGCGTCGCCACGGTTGGGTGCCTGATGGCGCTATTCAACCTGTTGCGGATCTGCTTGGAATTTCGGCGCCGGATCTCGAAGGTGTTGCGACATTTTATAGCTTGATATTCCGCCGCCCCGTTGGCCGCAACGTGATTAAAGTGTGCGACAGCATTGCTTGCCATTTGATGGATTTTGAAGTGGTTCAGGACGCCATCATCAAGCACATTAATGTTGGTCTTGGCGAAACGACAGCGGATGAGCGTTATACCTTGTTACCAATTTGCTGCCTGGGTACCTGCGATAAAGCGCCGGCCATCATGATCAATGATGACACTCACACCAATTTGACTCCCGAGCAAATTCCCGCGTTGTTGGAGAAATACGTATGAGCCTTCCCAGCAATAACCTCGGTGAAATCAAGCCACTGACATACCGTATTGTTGACAACAAGCCCATTGTTGATATCAACGAATACGAAGCACTGGACGGTTATTTGTCCGTGCGCAAAGCAATTCCCGCAATGTCTCCTGCCGATGTTCAGGCAGCGGTAAAAGATGCAAACCTGCGCGGCCGTGGCGGTGCAGGTTTCCCGGCAGGTATCAAGTGGGGCCTGATCCCGATGGGGCCAGACGCCGGTGCAAAATATCTCGTTTGTAACGCGGACGAAATGGAGCCGGGCACATTCAAAGACCGCTTGTTAATGGAGTGTCTGCCGCACCAATTGGTGGAAGGCATGATCATCGCGGCGTACGCGATCCAGGCCAAACGCGCTTACATTTTCTTGCGCGGTGAATACGTTCTCGCGGCAAAACATTTGAACGAAGCGATTGAGCAAGCCAATGCAAAAGGCTATCTCGGCGAAAATATTCTAGGTTCCGGCTGGAGTCTCGATATGCATGTGCATACCGGGGCAGGGCGTTATATCTGCGGTGAAGAAACCGCATTGATTAACTCGCTCGAAGGTCGTCGTGCCAATCCAAGAGCGAAACCACCATTCCCGCAAATCGCTGGTCTGTGGGGTCGCCCAACCATCGTTAACAACGTGGAAACCCTGAGCAATTTATCGCACGTTATTAACCGTGGTGCTGAATGGTTTAAAGGTTTATCGCAAGGCAAAAGCCCCGATGGCGGAACCAAAATTTACGGCGCTTCCGGCAAGGTGAAAAATCCTGGCTTGTGGGAGTTGCCAATCGGTACCACTGCACGTGAAATCATTTATGAACACGCCGGTGGTATGCGCGATGGTCTGGAATTAAAAGCCTGGTTGCCGGGTGGTGCGTCTACTGACTTCCTGACGCCTGATCACCTTGATCTGGCGATGGACTTTGACACCATCATGAAAGCGGGCAGCCGTATGGGTACCGGCCTGGTGATGGTGGTTGACCACACCCAGAGCATGGTGTCAGCGGTGCGTAACCTCGAGCAATTCTTCGCGCGTGAATCTTGCGGCTGGTGTACGCCGTGCCGCGATGGTTTGCCATGGTCGGTGAAAATGCTGTTGGCAATTGAGCGCGGTGAAGGCAAACCGGAATATCTGGATATTTTGCAACAACTGACTCGCCAGCTTGGCCCCGGTAAAACGTTCTGTGCGCATGCACCGGGAGCGATGGAGCCACTGCAAAGTGCATTGAAATATTTCCGTTCCGAATTTGAACAAGGCATAGCAGCTCCAGCAACCGCTGCGGCTATTGCGTAAGGGCTATATAAGTCATGGCTACGATTCACGTTGATGGTAAACAATTAGAAGTTAACGGCGCAGACAACCTGTTGCAGGCATGTTTGTCGTTGGGCCTCGATATTCCTTACTTCTGCTGGCACCCGGCGCTGGGCAGTGTTGGTGCTTGTCGCCAATGCGCGGTCAAGCAATACGCCAATGCCGATGATAAGCGCGGTCGTCTGGTAATGTCGTGTATGACACCGGCGACGGACAACACTTTTATCTCGATTGAAGATGAAGAAGCGAAAGAATTTCGCGCGAGTGTTGTTGAATGGTTGATGACCAACCACCCGCACGATTGCCCGGTGTGTGAAGAGGGCGGTCACTGTCATTTGCAAGATATGACAGTAATGACTGGCCATGATTCCCGTCGTTACGATTTCACTAAACGTACTCACCTTAATCAGGAATTGGGTTCGTTTATCAGCCACGAAATGAACCGTTGTATCGCTTGTTATCGCTGCGTGCGTTACTACAACGATTACGCTGATGGTTCCGATCTGGGCGTATACGGTGCGCACGACAATGTGTATTTCGGTCGTGTTGAAAGCGGTACTTTGGAGAGCGAATTCTCTGGCAACCTGGTAGAAGTTTGCCCCACCGGCGTATTCACAGATAAAACCCACTCCGAGCGTTACAACCGTAAGTGGGATATGCAATTTGCCCCGAGCGTATGCCAGGGTTGTTCCGTTGGCTGCAACATCAGCCCCGGTGAGCGTTACGGTGAATTACGTCGTATCGAAAACCGTTACAACGGTTCGATCAACCATTACTTCCTGTGTGACAAAGGCCGTTTCGGTTACGGTTATGTCAACAACGAAGATCGTCCTCGCGTTCCATTTTTGCGTGCGGCTAATGGCCTGGGTGCAACCACCCTTGATGGTGCATTGGATTGGGCGATTGCCGCGCTTAAAAATTCCAAAAAAGTGGTGGGTATTGGTTCACCACGTGCAAGCATTGAAACCAACTACGCGTTGCGTTCATTAGTGGGTGCAGAAAATTTCAGCGCCGGTTTTGAAGCGGCTGAACAAAAGCGCGTTGAGCTGGTATTGGACATTCTGCAAAACAGCGGTCTGCACACTCCACCAGTACGCGATCTTGAAAACAAAGATGCGGTATTTATTCTGGGTGAAGATCTAACCCAAACTGCTGCGCGTATTGCACTGGCATTGCGTCAGGCAGTGAAAGGCAAAGCTTACGAAATGGCGGCGGAAAAACGCGTCTCCGAGTGGGCCGCTGAAGCGATTAAAAATATTGGCCAACACGCCAAGAGCCCATTGTTTATCGCCAGCTTCCAGGAAACTCGCCTCGACGATGCAGCGACTGAAACTTATCGCGCACCGGTAGAAAGTATTGCGCGTCTTGGTTTTGCGGTAGCGAATATCATTGATAGCAATGCACCTGCTGCGAATGACCTGAGCGATGCAGAACGTGCACTTGCACAAACCATTGCTAATGCATTACTTGCTGCAAAAGCGCCGGTGGTTGTATCGGGTACTTCCGTTGGTTCCGAAGCAGTCATCAAGGCAGCTGCAAACGTTGCGCTCGCATTAAAGTCGCGCGAAAAAGCAGTGGCAATTACTTTGGTTGTTCCAGAAGTAAATAGTTTGGGTGCGGCCTATTTGAGTGGTAAATCGGTAATTGAAACTCTGACTGCATTGAAAGATGGTGCAGCAGATACAGTCGTCATTGCTGAAAATGATTTGTATCGTCGTGCACCCAAAGAATTGGTTGATGCAGCATTATCTGCTGCGAAATCAGTGATTGTTCTTGATCATCAAGTCACTGCAGTGCAAGAGAAAGCGCATCTGGTTCTGTCGGGCGCAAGCTTCGCAGAAGCAGATGGTACCGTGATTAACTGTGAAGGCCGTGCACAACGTTTCTTCCAGGTTTACGATCCAGCGTTCTACGATGCAAAAGTGCAAGTGAAAGAAGGCTGGCGCTGGTTGCACGCAATCCACACCGCCGTTGAAGACAAACCATTCTCATGGACTCAACTGGATGAAGTGATCGATGCGGTTGTGACCGAGCTGCCAGCGCTCGCAGAAATTCGCGATGCAGCACCGAATGCCGATTTCCGTATTAAAGGTTTGAAACTCGCGCGTGAGCCGCGTCGTTATTCCGGCCGTACCGCAATGCGCGCCAATATCAGCGTTCACGAGCCACGTGCATCGCAAGATAGCGACTCCGCATTGGCGCACTCGATGGAAGGTTATGTTGGTCCGGAAAATCCGGCGGCATTAACTTCATTCGCATGGGCACCGGGTTGGAACTCACCACAAGCCTGGAATAAATTCCAGGATGAAGTCGGTGGCCATTCACGTAAAGGTGATGCAGGTAAACGTTTGATCGAAGCGCGCGCTGATGCAAGCTTCAATTATTTCAGCGATGTTCCAGCGGCGTTTGTTCCATCTGACAGCAAGCTGCGTGTTGCGCCTCTCTACCACATGTTTGGTAGCGAAGAGATGACTTCAAAAGCGGCGGTGATTGCTGACCGAATTCCCGCGCCTTATGTAGCAATTTCTGTTGCAGATGCCGAGCGTATCGGTGTTAAAGATAACGCGACGGTGATTGTGCGTATCGTGAATAACAATCTGCGCTTGCCGGTAAAAGTCAGTTCAACACTCGCAACAGGCAGCCTCGGTTTACCGGTTGGCCTGAAGGGTATTCCAACATTTGTTGGTGAAACCTGGGCGCAAGTTATGCAGGAGGCTGTGTAATGTTTGATTGGGTAACGCCAGAGTTGGCTGAAATTTTCTTCACCGTTTTCCAGGCGGTTGTGATTTTGCTGGTGACTGTTTTGCTCGCCGCTTACCTCAGTTTGATCGAGCGTAAATTGCTGGCATGGTGGCAAGATCGTTATGGTCCTAACCGTGTTGGTCCATACGGTATGTTTCAAATTGTCGCCGACATGTTCAAGATGTTCTTCAAAGAAGATTGGACTCCACCCTTCGCCGATAAATTAACCTTCCGCCTAGCTCCTGCAATTGCGATGGGAACAATTCTGTTATCCATGGCAGTGATTCCGGTAACAGCAACCTGGGGTGTTATTGATTTAAATATCGGTCTGTTGTTCTTCTTCGGTATGGCTGGCCTTGCGGTTTATTCAGTGATGTTTGCTGCCTGGTCATCCAATAACAAATACTCACTGCTCGGTGGTTTGCGTGCTGCGGCACAAACTGTGAGCTACGAAGTATTTATGGGTTTGGCGTTGATGGGCGTAGTGGTGCAGGCGGGCAGCTTTAACCTGCGTGACATCGTTGAAGCGCAATCCAATCTGTGGAATATCATTCCACAATTCTTTGGTTTCTGTACGTTCATGATTGCCGGTATCGCGGTAACTCACCGTCATCCATTCGACCAACCGGAAGCGGAGCAAGAACTCGCCGACGGTTATCACATTGAATATTCCGGTATGAAGTGGGGTATGTTTTTCGTTGCGGAATACATCGGTGTAGTGATGGTGTCGGCGATGATCGTGACCCTGTTCTTCGGTGGCTGGAAACCGCTGCCATATCTCGATTTCATTCCATCATTCGTTTGGTTCGCAGTAAAAACCGGCTTCTTCATTATGTTGTTCGTATTGGTGCGTGGTGCGTTGATGCGTCCACGTTATGACCACGTAATGAAATTCAGCTGGCTGGTTTGTTTACCACTGACGTTGGTGAACTTATTAGTTACTGCAGCGGTTGTGCTGCTGAATACTCCGGCAGCCTGAGGGTAGTAATTATGGTAAAAAATATTGTTTCACTGGTTTCCGGCGCGGGTACCCAGATACGCAGTTTGTTGATGGTGTTTAGCCACGGTTTCCGCAAGCGCGATACCATCCAATATCCGGAAGAAAAAGTGTATTTGCCTCCACGCTATCGTGGTCGCATTGTGTTGACGCGCGATCCGGATGGTGAAGAGCGTTGCGTGGCTTGTAACCTCTGCGCTGTTGCTTGTCCTGTTGGTTGTATCTCCTTGCAGAAAGCAGAAACTGACGATGGCCGTTGGTACCCCGAATTTTTCCGCATCAATTTCTCGCGTTGTATTTTCTGCGGGATGTGTGAAGAAGCTTGCCCGACTACTGCAATCCAATTGACTCCGGATTTCGAAATGGCGGAATACAACCGTCAGGATCTGGTGTATGAGAAAGAGCACTTGTTAATTTCTGGCCCGGGTAAAAATCCGGATTACAACTTTTATCGTGTTTCCGGTATGGCGATTGCGGGCAAGCCAAAAGGCGCTGCGCAAAACGAAGCCAAACCTATCGATGTAAAAAGTTTGTTGCCTTAATTCCGGCCCGACAGAAGAGAAGAACATTCAATGGAAATTGCATTCTACATTGCCTCCGCAATCGCGATTTACGCAACCTTGCGTGTTGTTACCAACACCAATCCGGTGCATGCGTTGTTAAGTCTGATTGTGTCGCTACTGGCTGTTGCAGCCATATTTTTTATGCTCGGTGCGCCTTTTGCCGGTGCGCTAGAAATCATTGTTTATGCCGGTGCCATTATGGTGCTGTTCGTGTTCGTGGTGATGATGCTCAACATCGGCCCTGCAATCGTTATGCAAGAGCGCGCCTGGTTAACACCCAAAACCTGGGTTGTGCCGGCGATTCTGGCGGGTGTGTTGCTGGCGGAAATGTTGTATCTGCTGCGCGACGGAACCTGGAGCCAGGCTGGCCATACGCTGGTAGATGCGAAGCAAGTCGGCATCTCGCTGTTTGGTCCGTACCTGTTGGTCGTTGAGCTGGCATCACTGCTGTTGCTTGCGGCTTTGGTCGCAGCGTACCACTTGGGCAAACGCGAAGACTGATTGCAGTCGAAAACAATTTAAAAACTAAGCTGTCCGGCATCCCCGTAATGGAACCGGATGAATGGCAAAGCGCATTGCGCGTAATCGAAAAAGGTGTGCGTAAATGATAGCAATACCTATGGAGCAGGGCCTCGCAGTAGCGGGTGTGCTCTTTGTACTGGGGCTGGTTGGGGTGATGGTTCGCCGCAACATTCTATTTTTGTTGATGTGCCTGGAAGTCATGATGAATGCAGCGGCGCTCGCATTCGTTGTTGCAGGTAGTCGCTGGGGTATGCCGGACGGACAAGTGATGTTCATCCTGATCCTTACCCTGGCTGCAGCGGAAGCAAGTATCGGTTTGGCGATCGTATTGCAATTTTATCGTCGCCATCATTCCCTGGATATTGACGTTGCGAGTGAGATGCGCGGATGAATTTTCTCTACTTAACATTCCTGTTCCCCGCAATCGGCTTTTTATTATTAGCCACATTGCGTACCCGTCTCTCTGAAAATGCCGCCGCCGTTATTGGTGTTGGATCTTTGGGGCTCTCAGCACTCACGACGGTTTATGTCGGTATCGATTTTCTAAATAACGTAGAGCAGGGCGGCAAATACGTTCAAACCCTGTGGACCTGGATGCATGTTGGCGATTTCAATGCGAGCTTCGGTCTGCATCTGGATGGTTTGTCATTGACGATGCTCGGTGTAATCACCGGTGTTGGTTTCTTCATTCATTTGTTTGCTTCCTGGTACATGCGCGGTGAAGCAGGCTATGAACGTTTCTTCTCCTACATGAACCTGTTCGTTGCCAGCATGGTGTTGCTGGTGTTGGGCGATAACCTCGGTCTCTTGTACTTAGGTTGGGAAGGTGTAGGCCTGTGTAGCTATCTGTTGATCGGTTTCTACTATTCTGATCGCGCCAATGGCGAAGCGGCTATCAAAGCATTTACCGTTACCCGTGTGGGCGACGTGTTTATGGCGATCGGTATTTTCATTATTTTTCAACAACTCGGCACGTTGGATATCCAGCAAATCCTGGTTTTGGCTCCGCAAAAATGGAGTGAAGGTGATCCGATGGTGGTTGCTGCTTCCTTGATGTTGTTGGGTGGTGCGGTAGGTAAGTCTGCGCAATTGCCACTCCAAACCTGGTTGGCGGATGCGATGGCTGGCCCAACCCCGGTTTCTGCATTGATCCACGCCGCAACCATGGTAACCGCAGGTGTGTACTTGATTGCCCGTACCCACACCGTATTTGAATTGGCTCCGGATGTATTGTTGCTGGTAGGTGTGGTTGGTGCAGTTACTTTGTTGATCGCCGGTTTCTCCGCACTGGTACAAACCGATATCAAACGTGTACTCGCTTACTCAACCATGAGTCAGATCGGCTACATGTTTCTCGCCTTGGGTGTTGGTGCCTGGGATGCGGCGATATTCCACCTGATGACCCACGCATTTTTTAAAGCGCTGCTGTTCCTGTCGGCGGGTGCGGTAATTATTGCCTGTCATCACGAGCAAAATATTTTCAAGATGGGTGGCCTGTGGAAAAAGATTCCATTCGTTTATGCGTGTTTCCTTGTCGGTGGCGGTGCGCTTGCAGCATTCCCATTCCTGACCGTCGGCTTCTTCAGTAAGGACGCAATCCTGCTGCAAGCTTACGCCAGCGGTCACACCAATTTGTTCTGGGCTGGTTTAGTGGGGGCGTTCTTCACCTCTATCTATACCTTCCGTTTGATTTTCATCGTATTCCACGGTGAAGAGAAAACCCATGCCCACTCAATTCATGGCTTCTCTTACTGGTTGCCATTGGGCGTGTTGCTGGTGCTCTCAACCTTCGTTGGTGCATTCATTCATCAACCGCTTGAAGGTGTATTGCCGGCATTCACTTCGCCAACACTGGAAGAGTCCAAGCATTTTGTTGAGATCCTCGCTATTGCTACCGGCCTGATTGGCTTGGCTTTCGCGTTCGTATTCTTCTGGGGCGAGCGCCGCATTGCCAAATCAATTTCCGAAAGTGGTTTGGGCCGTTTGTTGTCACCAATCCTGCGCGATGGTTGTGGTTTCGATTGGTTGTACAACTGGTTGTTTGTAAAACCCTATTTGTTTATCGCGGCGATCAACCGTCACGATGCAATCGCCAAATTGTTTGATTTGATCCCGTCTCTGGCAAAACTGGGTAACAGCGCGATGAGCGTGACCGAAAATGGTCGCGTGCGCTGGTACGCCACCAGTATTGCGTTGGGTGCGGTGTTGGTGCTGGGCGCAGTCCTGGTTTTACAAGTTACATTTACTCATTAAGAAGGATAGGCCAGACCATGACTCTTTCGGCACTGATCCTGATCCCGTTTATTGGCGGCCTTTTGTGCTGGCTAAGCGAGCGATTGGGCGCAGGCGTCCCGCGGTGGATTGCCCTTATTACTATGTCTCTTGTTCTCGCCATCGGTGTAAACCTATGGCTTACCGGTGATTATTCCAGCGTTGCCGGTACCGGCGGCCTTAACTGGCAAGTTGAAGAACAATATTCCTGGATTCCTTTGCTCGGTGTGAATATTCATTTCGGCATCGATGGCCTGTCACTGGTAATGGTGTTGCTCACCGGTTTGCTGGGTGTTGTTGCGGTTGGTTGTTCCTGGAAAGAAATCAACAAAAACGTTGGCGCTTTCCACATGAACCTGTTGTGGAGCCTCGCCGGTGTCCTGGGTGTGTTCCTTGCGCTCGATATGATGTTGTTTTTCTTCTTCTGGGAAATGATGCTGATTCCGGTTTATTTCCTGATTGCGCTGTGGGGTAGTTCAGCCCATAACGGCGCAGTGCGTGTGAAAGCGGCCACGAAGTTCTTTATCTACACCCAGGTGGGTGGTCTGATAATGCTGGTTGGCATCCTCGCGCTGGTAGTTGTTAATTTCAAAGCGACCGGGCAAATCAGTTTCGCTTACGAAACCCTGTTGAATACCCATACGCTGATGAGCAAAGAATTGCAGTTCATTTTGATGCTGTGTTTCTTTATCGGTTTTGCGGTTAAGTTGCCTATCGTTCCTGTGCATTCATGGTTGCCGGATGCTCACGCTGAAGCACCAACAGCGGGTAGTGTGGACCTCGCCGGTATCCTGTTGAAAACCGCTGGTTACGGTATGTTGCGTTTCACCCTGCCGTTCTTCCCGGATGCATCACAAGAATTTGCTAACACAGCGATGCTGCTCGGTGTATTCGGTATTTTCTACGGTGCGTTCCTGGCATTCGTGCAAACCGATATCAAACGCCTGATTGCCTACACCAGTATTTCCCATATGGGCTTTGTGCTGATCGGAATTTACTCCGGTAACTTATTAACCCTGCAAGGTCTGGCAATTCAAATGTTGGCCCACGGTTTGTGTGCCGGTGGTTTGTTTATCCTTGCCGGTCAGTTGTACGAGCGTCTCGGTACTCGCGATATGCGTGAGATGGGTGGCCTTTGGGCACGTTTCACTTACTTGCCGCCGTTGCTGATGTTCTTCGCTGCTGCGCTGCTGGGTATTCCCGGTACTGCGAACTTTATCGGCGAGTTCCTGATTTTGTTGGGCGCGTTCAAAGTGGTTCCGGTGATCACAATTATCGCTACAGCAAGTCTGGTATTGGCGGGTGTTTACTCGCTGATCCTGATTCATCGCACTTTGTTTGGTCAGCCAACGTCAGAACAAAAACTTGCAGATCTTTCTGCACGAGAGATCAGCCTTGTAGTGTCTCTTGCGGTGATTCTGTTGGTAATTGGTTTCTATCCTCAGCCACTGCTGAATGTGTCTGTCGATGCAATGACCTTTATCCAACAAACCTATGCACCGGCAGATGTGTCTGTTCCTCTGCCAATTGGGGGCGCTGCGTCCCCAGTCGCTCCATGAGGTCACTATGAATTTATCATTCGAAACTTTTTTACCTTTTGCGCCGGTTATCTTACTGAGCCTCACTGCGGTATTGGTGATGCTGGCGGTATCTATCAAGCGTAACCATTGCGTTAGCTACTGGATCACTATTGCGGGTCAAGTGGCGGCATTGATTTCTATTTTTTCATTGGATGGTTTTGCTGCGGATCGCGTTGCAACACCGGTTACCGATTTAATCCTGATTGATGGCCATGCTTACTTCTACAGTGCATTGGTGATATTCGCCTCGTTGGTTTGCACCGTGTTTTTGCGCAACTTCATCGAGAGCTACGGCAACAACAAAGAAGAAGTGTATATGTTGTTGTTGATTGCAGCCGTCGGCGGTGTGGTATTGGTTTCCAGCAGCCATATGGCCGGTTTCTTTATCGGTCTGGAATTATTGTCTGTGCCTGTGTACGGTTTGGTTGCTTACACCCACGAGCGCAGCCGTTCACTGGAAGCGGGGGTTAAGTACCTGATCCTGTCTGCTGCTGCTTCAGCATTCCTGCTGTTTGGTATGGCTCTGGTGTATGCACAAACCGGCACTATGTTATTCGCTGACCTTGCGGACAAACTTGCCGAGCACGGTGGTTATTTAGCGGGCTTTGGTATTGCGATGATTGTTATCGCCATGTGCTTCAAGTTGTCGCTGGCGCCATTCCACTTGTGGACTCCCGATGTGTATCAAGGTGCACCAGCTCCGGTTGGCGCTTTGCTGGCGACAGCGAGCAAACTGGCGATTATCGCCATCCTGATTCGTTTCATGGGTCATATAACAAGCGATCTGACAGCGGTACTGCAACCGGTGTTGGCGGTAATTGCGATTGTGTCCATCGCAGTAGGTAACTTCCTCGCGCTGACCCAAACCAACCTGAAACGTATGCTGGCTTACTCATCCATCGCGCACATGGGTTATTTACTGATTGCGTTGATTGCCGGTAATTCAGTGGATGTTGTCAGTGCGAACGTTTACCTGTTGACCTACGTTGTAACCAGCCTTGCAGCCTTCGGTGCGATTAGCGCGCTGTCACACGGTGGCAATGCACTGGATGCAGAAGAAGTTAATCACTATCGTGGTTTGTTCTATCGCAGCCCGGCACTCGCCGTTGCATTGACCCTGGTGATGTTGTCATTGGCCGGCATTCCGCTGACTGCCGGCTTTATCGGTAAGTTCTATATCTTTATGACTGGCGTAACTACAAGTAGCTGGATTTTGTTGGCTGCGTTGATCATCGGTAGTGGTTTGGGACTTTATTATTATCTGCGTGTGATGGTTGCCTTGTACGATCGCACTGGAAATTCCCAAGCTGATAATGTTCCCGCAGCTCGTGCGAGTGTCGTTATCGTAATGTTGTTGGTGGCTCTGGTGTTGTGGTTAGGTGTGTATCCTCAACCCGCACTGGAATTTATCAATACCCTGCATTAATTGCGCTAAACAGGCTCCTAACGGAGCCTGTTTTGTTTTAGCTGCCTGATTTTCTGCCGTCTATAATTTGTATTCTATTTAGATTCAAATCTTTCATTATTGCTGGTTTTCGGTTGTTGCCAGCTCCGGATCATTCGTTGAATTTAATCCAGAAATTTACTGCGTCTTTTATAAATTTACTGCGCCTTTTTTAAATTTACTACGTAAAGGGAATGCTTGTTGCTAAACTAAACAGGCGCCAACATTGATAAGTAAGGGGAAATAAATTGACTGGTCGTAAAAAATCGGCAGATCACAGCTACGATCTTTTGGTAATCGGTTCAGGGCCTTCCGGCGAGAGTGCCGCTATCTCTGCGTCAAAAGTCGGTAAACGTGTGGCGGTGATAGAGAACAGGGCACTGGTGGGTGGTAGTTGTGCACACAAAGGTACAATTCCTTCCAAATCCCTGCGTCATGTAGTCAAACAAATTATTCAATTCAAAAGCAATAGCCTATTTCGCGAAATCGGCGATAGCCGCCGCCTTACATTCCCTCGCGTGTTGCAATCCGCCGCGAAAGTTATTCCCAAACAAGTTGAGATGCACACTAATTTTTATGTGCGCAATCGTGTGAACGTGCACATTGGCCAAGCTTCATTTATCGATGCGAATACCGTCAGCCTTTCGCTGTTGGATGGTGGTGTTGAAAGTATCCACGCTGAAAAAATTGTCATTGCGACCGGCTCCAGTCCTTATCGCCCGGCGGATGTAGATTTCAATCACCCACGTATTTATGACAGTGACACTATTCTGGAAATGGAACATACACCGCGTCATATTATTGTTTATGGTGCGGGTGTCATTGGTTGCGAATACGCGTCGATCTTTTCCGGTCTGGGCATGCGCGTTGATTTAATTAATAACCGCGATCGCCTGTTGTCATTTCTGGATGATGAAATTTCCGATGCATTGAGTTATCACCTGCGTGACAGCGGCGTTACTGTTCGTCACGGTGAAGAATTTGAAGCGATTGAAGCGAGTGATTGTAGCGTTACGTTGTTTTTAAAATCCGGAAAACGGTTAAGAGCAGATGCAATTCTATGGTGCAACGGCCGCAGTGGTAATACTGATAGTTTGAATTTGAGTGCAGCGGGCTTGCAGGCCGATCATCGCGGTAATTTAAAAGTCGACGATTGTTATCGCACTCAGGTAGAAAATATCTATGCGGTCGGCGATGTGATTGGCTGGCCCAGTTTGGCGAGTGCGTCTTACGGTCAGGGGCGTGCGGTAACTGGCGGTATTTTTGGCGATCAATGCCAGTTAGTACATGATGTTCCCACTGGAATTTACACGCTACCTGAAATCAGTTCAGTGGGCAAAACCGAAACAGAATTAACCCAGGCAAAAGTGCCTTATGAAGTGGGTCGTGCATTGTTTAAGAATACGGCGCGCGGTCAAATCAGCAGCGAAGATGTCGGCATGTTAAAAATTCTTTTCCATGTCGATACCCTGGAAATTCTCGGTGTTCATTGTTTCGGTGCTGAAGCAGCAGAAATTGTTCATATCGGTCAGGCAATTATGAAGCAGTCGGGCGAGGGCAATACAATCCATTATTTCCTCAACAATATTTTCAATTATCCGACCATGGCAGAAGCGTATCGCATCGCAGCGCTAGATGGCGTAAACCGCATCAGCCGCCGTTAACCTAAAACATCTTCGTAGGGGCGCGATTTATCGCGCCCTTTTTTTTGCATTTAGATTTCTGTTCCCGATGTTTTTTTTACTGCGCAAGATTTTCACTGCTATTTTCTATTGATGGTGCTTCCGCTGGTTGTGGTTCTACAGATTCCGCTTTCGGATGAAAATTCCTCACACAATGAATAACGGTATTACTATCAAAATAAACCGTAAACTCCTGATACTTCCATCGTGAGATCGGTGGTTGTCCTTTTGCCGGAACTTCTTCCAACGGTTCACCAAATAAACTTTTAACCCGCTCTTTACTCATGCCTTTTGCTGGCATATCTACAGCAGGTTGGGTTTTGGCTTGCTCGCCAACAGGTATGCGAATTTCTTCGGCAATCGAGTTATCAACTGGAATTATTGCTGCTGAAAGTAACAGTAGGGAACCGCTGAGAAATTTGAGTCGAAACATAATTGCCCCGGAGAATTACCGCCCCGAGCGTCATGGTTGCATGGGGCTTTTATCGATTGTTATTGCAGGTACTGCTGGCTCTTCCTGCGTTCAGCCATCTGCGCACGCATGATTTGCTGGCCAATTAATTGTTGTTGGCCGTCGCTGACACGATGGAATTTTGCCGCAATCTGGAATTCGCCGGTGTTACTCGGTTCACAGCGAATAATTTTAGCAAACAGTACCAGGCCGGCATTGCTGGGTAAAAAAATCAATCGTAAGGCGATATGGCTATTGGCTTCGACTGCGCGGGAACTACCAAATGCAATCCCGCCTTCGCTCAGGTTAACTTGCTTAATGGTTTTGGAGGGAGGAAGAGGCCTCGAATCCGTCATTAGTTGCTGACTGATAATGTCAATCTTACGATTCAGGTTATGCAGATATTCCCCTAAAGCGCGGCTGGTTTCCTTGATTTGATGAAACAGGTGGGCGTTGTCATTATCGATTTTGCGCAATTCGGCAAACAGCTTGAGAGATGCGGTATTGGGAAACTGTAATTCCGCAGCGGCGGTGTTCGCCGTTATTTCATCGACTTCTTTAAACTCAATGGCGATACTTTCATCAATACGAAAGTAACTACGGCGTTCACTCATGACCTGGATCTTCCAAAAACTGTGATGCAGTAAACATAGCACAAGCTGCGCTTGTTGTTCAGGATTTACCGGCATCTGCTTTTTAACAGCGATCAGATTTTATTGCGCGACACTCTGGTTTTACTTGAGCAAACAGGGCCAATTGGGTTTAATGCGTCCATGCTGAAAAATATCCCTCTTTACATAGGCTTGCGCTACACCCGCGCCAAGCGCCGCAACCAGTTTATTTCCTTTATCAGTGCTTTTTCCCTGATTGGCATGGCTTTGGGTGTGATGGCCCTGATCATTGTACTTTCGGTGATGAATGGTTTTGATCGGGAAATGAAAGAGCGCATCCTCAATGTGATTCCCCATGGTTTTATTGATCAACAGCCTATGGTCGATGATTGGCAAGCGTTAGCTGCAAAAGTTGATATCCAGCCGGGTGTTGTCGCCTCGGCTCCGTATATACAGAGCTCTGCAATGGTTACCTATGATGGCGGTGTTGAAGCCATTGAGTTACATGGCATAGATCCAACTGTTGAAGCGAAAGTATCGGTAGTTGACCAACACATGATCGTAGGTGATATGGCCCAACTGCAACCCGGTGAATACGGAATTGTGATGGGGCGAATTCTTGCCAGTCGGTTAATGCTCGCGCCGGGCGATAAAATTCGTGTGACCTCGCCGGAAATTAATATCACCCCGATGGGTGTATTTACTCGTTCACGCAACTTTGTTCTGGTTGGTGTGTTCGAAGTGGGCGCGCAGGTGGATAGTACACTGGCATTAATTCATTTAACCGATGCGCAAAAGTTTTTGCGGCAAACCGGCGTGCAAGGTCTGCATGTTAAAACCGACGATTTATATTCTGCCGGTCCAATTATGAATCAGGTTCGCGCAAACCTGGGCGATGAATTTCGTGTGCGCGATTGGAGCCAAACCCAAGGCAGTTTATTCCAGGCAGTCAAAATGGAAAAAATCGTTGTCGGCTCTTTGTTGATGATTATTATCGCTGTTGCTGCATTTAATATTGTTTCCAGCCTGGTGTTGATGGTTGCGGATAAACGCTCCGATATTGCTGTGTTGAGAACCCTTGGGTTAAGCGCGCGGCAAGTAATGGCGATATTTATTGTGCAGGGTAGTGCAGTGGGATTTATCGGTACTTTTATTGGCGCAATTCTTGGGTGCATCGTTGCATTCACCTTAACCTCCATCATGACTGCACTGGAATCGTTACTGGGTTTACAGGTATTTGATCCCGATGTGTATTTTATTGCCCAATTGCCATCAGTATTGTTATGGCAGGATGTTGCTGTGATTTGCGGCATTGCCCTTGGCCTAAGTTTTCTCGCCACACTTTATCCTGCATATCGCGCCGCACAAATCGAGCCGGCAGAAGCATTGCGCTATGAATAAATTATTTTTTGTTGATGGTTACTGTTATGAATAACACCAATCCTGTACTTGAATGCCAGCGAGTCAGCAAACATTACGGTCAGGGTGCGCTGTCGGTCAGTGTGCTGAGCAATGTTAATTTGCAAATACGTCCCGGCGAGCGAGTCGCGATTGTCGGTGCGTCGGGTTCGGGTAAATCGACTTTGCTAAATATTCTCGGTGGTCTGGATGTACCTGATAGCGGCGATGTATCGGTTGCCAGTCAAAATCTTTCGCGCTTGAATGCAGATGAACGTGGTCGTTTGCGCAATCGCAGTCTGGGTTTTGTTTATCAATTTCATCATTTATTGCCGGAATTTACTGCGCTGGAAAATGTGTCCATGCCGTTATTAATTGGCAAATATTCCATTGCAGAATCCAAAGAACGTGCATTGAAATTGTTGGAACGTGTTGGACTTGCAAAACGTGTTAATCACAAGCCTTCCGAACTTTCCGGCGGTGAGCGTCAGCGTGTTGCAATTGCGCGTGCGTTGGTGAACAATCCTGCTTGCGTGCTAATGGATGAACCCACTGGCAACCTGGATACCCATGCGGCGGAATCTATCCAATCACTCATGCTGGAATTAAATCGTTCGATAGGCACCAGCTTTGTAGTGGTCACACACGATCCGCGTTTGGCGGCGCGTATGGATCGTACGCTTACGCTAACAGAAGGCGAATTGCGCGAAGGTAATTTGCTGGCGACTGGAAATTAATATGTTTAAACGCTACATATTTTTAGTTGGCACTCGCTACGGAATTTCCCGCCGCCACAGTCATTTGGTGTCTTTTATTTCGCGCTTATCGACCGCTGGTTTGGTCATTGGTGTTGCCCTGCTAATTCTGGTGATGTCGATCATGAACGGATTTGATCGTGAGTTGCGTGAAAATATTTTAGGTGTGATGCCGCAGGCCAGTGTGTTGCATCGTCAGGCAATCAGTGATCCTGAATCGTTAATCACACAGGTTAAACAACATCCGCGGGTTATTGCTGCAACACCATTTGTACAGTTGCAAGGATTGCTCAGCCAGAATAAAGCAGTCGCACCAACGCAAATTTTTGGAATAGATCCTGCGCAAGAACACACAACTTCCAAGCTACCGGAA
The DNA here is from genome assembly GCA_003056245.1 of Cellvibrio sp. 79. Classification (GTDB taxonomy): domain Bacteria; phylum Pseudomonadota; class Gammaproteobacteria; order Pseudomonadales; family Cellvibrionaceae; genus Cellvibrio. Next base: position 1,387,605 of record MVDH01000001.1, read on the forward strand.
TTTTTACCCGCCGGTACTTTGGACTCACTTGCCACGACTTCGGGCGCAATTGTGCTTGGACGTGGGGTTGCAGAAAAAATTAATGCAGAAGTCGGGCAGAGTTTGAGTTTAATTATTCCTGCTGAAGGCGGTGCTGCCCCGCGTGTAAAAGTTGTTCATGTGATCGCGATTTTAAATACCCATACCGATATCGATAATGGCCTTGCGTTGATGGAACTGCACCAGGCTGCGGAAATCGCAGGCTTTCCCGGACAGGTTTCAGGTGTGCGCTTGAAAGTGGATGATCTATTTGCTGCACCACAAGTTGTGCGCGACATTATGCAAACGCTGCCAGCGGATTATTACGGATCGAGCTGGATGCGTACTCATGGTGGTGTTTATCAATCGATTCAAATGTCCAAAAATATGGTGGGGATGCTGTTGTTTTTAATTATCGCCATTGCAGCGTTCAACCTGGTTTCAACGTTGATCATGGTGGTTGTTGATAAGCAAGGTGATATCGCCATCTTGCGCACCATGGGCGCTTCCACTCCGGAAATCATGGGTATTTTTATGGTGCAGGGAGGTTTGATCGGTTTAATTGGGACCAGTATTGGTTTGGTGATTGGGATAGTCCTTTCCTATTTTGTAACGACAATTGTGCAGGGAATTGAAAAACTATTTGGTATCCAGTTTTTGCATTCGGATGTTTACCCGACGACTTATTTACCGTCGGAAATTGTGGCAGTGGATGTAATTAAAGTTGTCGCGACTGCATTGCTAATCAGTTTTTTTGTTACGCTTTATCCCGCCTGGCGGGCAAGTAGAATACAACCCGCTGATGCACTGCGTTATGAATAAATTATTACCCCGGTTATTAACCGGGGTAGAGGGATTTTAACGTAAGGCCTTCACCTGTATTTTTGGGTTTTTCCCGCCGCAAATTAGCCAGGATTTGCAGTAGTTTATCAAGGTCGGGAACTGCATTCTGGTTACTAAAAATCGCTTCATCCAACTTGCGTAATTCATCGGCCAGTTCGGTATTCCCTGCTCGTTCCGCTACTGTTTTCAATCCATTTATCTCCGGCGCTCGCCAGTAAATCCTGCCCCAATCAATAACCGCTTTGCGTAAGCCGGTCAATGATTTGTCAGCGAGTTGGCGTTTTACCTCACCCCATGCATGGGTTTCAGTCTCCTGCTGCGCCTGCTGAATATGATGGTGAGCATTTTTGTTTGATTCATTTACTCGCCGTTGTTGCAAGAATTTAAATGCAAAAAAAGCAGCAATCAACAATGAAATTAAATTGGTGATATATAGCCACACCGGAGTTTTTTCTATTTGCTGGATTTGGAGTTGATTAGTGTTTGCACCAGTAGTCACTGGAGTGTTTTCAGGTTCTTCAATAATATTTTCATCGACGCCCGCAATAGCATTCGATGCTGTTGCTGGCTGACTTGCTACGCCGCTACCGACTTTCAAGGTTACTGCATTTAAATAAGCGGTCTCCATCATCTGGCTATGAGTATTCCACCAGCGAACTTCGGTTTGGGGAAGGGTAAACGTGCCTTCTTTAGTCGGTACAATTGCAATTGTTTCTGTGCGCGTGCCAACAACTCCCTCTGGTGACTTTTGATCATCGGTTTGCGCTTGGTCCTTATAAAAAGTAACACCGTCAATATTGCTAACATCCAGTGGTGTAATTTGCCCGGCAGTTAAGCCATCTGTTTTGATCGTGATGGTGCGGGTAACAGGCTCGCCAACTTTCAGCGTACTAATATCAGTGCTCCAGTGTTCACTTAACTCCAATTTTTTTGCGGGCATCCAGCTATTACCAGCCGCTGATGCCGGAGCAGCGAGCACATTGATGCGCTGTTCATCAGTGCGTAACCGCAGAACATTATTGCGGTTGTTGCCGTAGAATCTATCCCAAATATCGCGCCCGCCCTGATTAACGGAAACCTGGTAAAGCATGCTGGGAATAATCAGCTCGCCGCTCTGTTGCGGGAAAACGGCGTAACGTGTTTCGACAACAGCACCGGGACGATTGTTAATTTTGGTTTGGTATTGTTTTTCATCTAACTGCACAGCCAGTGCATCTTTAACTTGCATGGGTTGCAACTCAATACCGGAAAGGCCAACGGTGGTGTATAAACGCAAGGTAACGATGACTTGTTGTTGTACATAAGCAGCATCAGCACTGGTTTCTATTTCCACGCTGACATTGTTATCACTATCTTTGGGTGTGCGGCTTTTGCCTTCCACTGTAATTTCAATTGCATCACTGACCGCTCCATCAATATTGAACGATGGAATTAATAATTTGCCGATCCGTTTTGGTGCCAATGCAATTTTCCACTCGGTGGACGCTTCCATGCTGCCATTGATAATGCTCATTTGTGTACCACTTTGGGTATTCAGAATGTCAAAATCTTTTTGCAGCAATTCGTAATCAGGCGATGCATTAATCTGTTCATCATAACGCAACACCAGGGTGAAGGTTTCCTCCAAACCCAATGTATCCCGGTCCACACTGGCGGTAAGGTTGCCGGCAAATACATTGAGCCCGGTTACCATTAACAGGAAACCCACACAACGGCTCAACCATAATTTAATTTTTGAATCTGTCAGTTTCATAGTTGCCATCGAATTGTTGTCACCGAAATAAATAATTACTATCGAAATAAATAGCTACTACCACAATAAATACTCACCACCGATTCTCCGCACCGTTTTCAGGAGCAGACCACTCGCCATTCAATATTTCCTGATTGCGCTTGTAGTGTTCATAATTAAATTTATTGCGTAATAATCCACCCGGATCATCGGGTACGCGGCGTAACCACTGTTCCATTGCCTGACGCTCTTCATCCGTTAACCCGTCGTCCTTAGGTGTAACTGCCTGCATTTGCTGCTGTTCGGCTTGTTCCTGCTTGTCTTCATTTTCTTTGGCTGCCTGGGCGGCTTTTTCCTGTTCGTTTTTTTCTTCAGAATCTTGCTGTTGTTCAGCGGATTGTTGATCCTGGTTTTGTTGCTGGTCTTGTTCCTGCTGCTGATCCTTTTGCGCCTGGTTTTTCATATCCTGTTTTTGTTGTCCCTGATTTTGCTTGTCCTGGTTTTGCTGTGATTGGCTTTGATCATCCTGGTTGTTTTGATTGTTGCTGTCCTGGTTCTGATCATTGGAATCCTGATTCTGTTGATCATTCTGTTCCTTGTTTTGCTGATCTTGTTGGGATTGATCCTGCTTGTCTTTATCTTGTTGCTGATCCTGTTTGTCTTGCTCGTCTTTATTTTGATCGGAATGTTGGTCCTGATTCTGTTGATCCTGGTTTTGTTCTTTTTGTTGTTTAATCAAATTCTCAACAATTTGGCGATTCTTTTTTGCATCTGCCATATCCGGTTGCAGCTTTAATGCTTCATCATACGCCTTGAGTGCTTCCGGTAATTTTTTGGCTTTCGTCAACGCGTTACCGCGGTTGTAATGCGCATCGGCGGTATCAAGTTGGGAGTAGGTTTGTGCTGCGTTGGCATAATCACCCGCGCGGTATTGTGCGCCGGCTTTCCATTCCGGGTCTGTGAAATTTTGCGCCGCCTCGGTAGAATTGTGTTGTTGTAATTGTTCGTAGGCTTGCTGGTTTTTATTTTTCCATAAATCATCCCACCCAAATGCATAACTTTTTGTTGGTGTTAAACCAAGGGCAGGCAATAGCAACAGGCTCAACAATACACCGCGCCGGAAACAATAAAGCACGATGGGTAACAGCAACAATACCAGCCAATGGCCGCGGTCATACCAGCTGTCAAATTCGCGATCTACTGTTTGGGTTTCCTGTTTTTCCGGTGCCGGTAAATCCATTAAATAATCTATATCGCTGCTATTGTTAGTGAGTGTGCGATAACGACCGTGAGTTTGTCTGGCAAAACTTTGTAATTCGCTGGCATCAAGTTGCGTGGTAACAATATTGCGCTTGCCATCGCGCACAAAACCGCCTTTAGTGCTGGGAATCGGTGTGGGTTCCGCACCGCCAACGCCCATGACTGATAAACGATAGAGGTTGTTTTGATTCATGGTTTCGATAATGCGTGATTGGGCGGCAGCAATTACTCCATCAGTAATTAACAGCAAATCGCCTTGGGAAATTCCCGCATCTTTTAATAATTTTAAACCGCGATCTACTGCTGCTTCGGTGTTGCTACCTTCTGCCGGCATTACATTGGGATGCAAGGCGGGAATAATATTGATGATAGTTTCCACATCATCCGTCAGTGGTGTTACCACATGCACATCGCCGGCGTAAACCAGCAGTGCAGTTTGGCCATCTTTGCGTTCGCGCAATAAATCAATCATTTTTAAACGTGCGCGAACGAGGCGTGAAGGTTTTAAATCTTCACTCATCATGGATGGGGAAAGGTCCAGCATTATCACCAGCGCTTGCTGGTTTTTTTCTACGGAGACCGGCAGCTTTTCCCAGGCTGGGCCAGCCAGTGCGACACAACCAATAATCCAGCTAAATAACAACGCAATTAATTGCCAGGGTTTGATGCGTGTGGTTTGTCCATCTAATAAATATTTTAATAACTCAGGTGCAACCATTTGCTGCCATTGGCGCGCGTTGTGTTTTTGATACCACAATAATAGTGCGAGCACTACGACAGGAATCAGCGCCAACAACCAGTGCGGACGCAAAAAATGAAACTGGCTACTGATTAAATCCAGGCTATCCATTAATTAGCCTCCGCATTGTTCGGACGGACATTATTCGTGATCTGGCCGGTGATTCGACCTTGCCACCAATGCAGGGCTGCAATTATCAGACTCAACAAAAATGCCACTGCCAATGGCCAATAAAATAATGTTTGTACGGGGCGAAATTTTTCCGCTTCAATTTCGATGGGCTCAAGTTTATCCAGCTCATGATGGATCTGGTCCAATTCTTCCAGGTTGCGCGCACGGAAATATTTACCACCGGTTTTTTCAGCAATCGCAATCATTGTTGGCTCATCCAGGTCGCGCGATGGATTAATAGTGCGCGAGCCGAATAATCCGGGAACCTCCATGGATTCAGCACCGAACGCAATCGTATAAATTTTTATGTTGGCTTTCTGTGCAAGCTCGGTAGCTTTATCGGGCGCAAGCACACCGGCAGTGTTGGCGCCATCGGTAAGTACAATTAAAACGCGGCTCGCATTGGGACGATCACGCAACCGTTTCACGGCGAGCGCAATAGCATCACCAATTGCGGTTTCCCTACCAGCGAAACCAATTTGTGCTTCCTGCAACAATTCTTTCACGGTTTGGCGATCATAAGTGAGTGGCGCTTGTAAGTAAGCCTGGGCACCAAACAAAATCAAACCGAGGCGATCTGCATTGCGGCGTTCTACAAAATCGCCAATCACTTTTTTCACAGCCATCAAACGATTGATACGTTGACCATGCAACGCCATATCCATTTGTTCCATACTGCCGGAAATATCCACCGCCATTAATAAATCGCGGCCGCTGGAAGGCATGCTCATAGGTTCACCAACCCATTTCGGGTTGGTGGCTGCAAATAAACAGCTTAACCAGATAGCCCAGAGCGCAAATAATTTTGCCGGGCGCCTGCCGATGCTTAAACGGTTGTGCCGTTCCAGTTGGCTGGCATGTTGATAAAAAGGTACTCGCAAAGCGGCTTCAACACGCTTTTTCGGTGCGATAAATTTCATGACCAACGGTAAAGGTGCAAGCAACAATAAATAAGGCCATTGCATTTCAAACATGGCTGGCCTCCGCTGTTTTTAGCGGTTTACGTGCAGGCAATTTTTGACGGTAATTGCGATGTTGCGACAACCAGTTGCGGCACAGATGATAGAGTGCGGTTGCCTCTATCTGCGGATTTTTTTGATAGCTTGCGGTTAATAATTGCTGGCCAATCGCTGAGTTAAATTGCATTGCTGGATTGACATATACGCGATCCAACCACTCCAGCCATGCCTGGCCTTTAATACTGGCATTAAAGCTTTTCGGGTATGCCGTTAGGGCAGTGCGACGTAATAACACACTAATTTCATGTAAGAACGCAGTAGCATTTTGTGTGTTTTGATAGTTTGAATAAATGGTGTCCAGTTCCTGTTGCGCCAGTTTACGATAGCGATTTTGTTTGAGATGACGGCGCCATAAAAAGACAGCAACAAGTGCGAGTATCAACAAGGCAAGGATCGCCCACCAACCGGGTGCTAAAGGCCACCAGCTGACAGAATCCGGTAAATGAATATCAGCGAGCTGATCAAGTGGTGATTGGTTAGGTTGCATAATTATTTGTGCATCCGCAATTCAATTATTTTTTTCGGCCAAAGGCTTTGCGCAAGCCATCCTGGATATCTTCATCCGTTGCGTAACTCAGCAATGGAATACGCAAACGTTTGCACACTTGTGCCAGTGCATCCAGGTGTTGGTCGAATTGGAGTTTATAGGCCTGTTGAAACGTTTTTTCGTTGGCAGCTAACTGCAAGCGCTCGCGACCATTACTAATGGTTAAAGGAGCATTGCTGATTAATTGGCGTTCAAGTGGATCATAAATATGAATGAGTGTGACATCAGTATGGCGTGCAAGCTCAAATAGTTGTTGTTCGCACGCCGCGTCTGCATCATGGAAATCACTGATAATAAAAAGCGCGCAACCCGGTTTGGCAATACGACGCGCATCAGCCAGGATCTTATGCAATTGGTTCGCACGTTGATTGGTAGTTGGTTCCGGTGCGATGGGGGATTTCAAACGGTGATTGTAATCCTGCAATTGGTGCATCAATTCCAATACTGCATGTTTGCTGCGGCGCGGGCGTATATCGCGCTGGTCGTAATCGCCAAATACCAACGCACCTAATCGATCACCATTGGCGAGCGCAGCCCAACCCAATAATGTTGCAATGTGTGCACCCAATACCGATTTAAAACAGCGATGGCTGCCAAAAAATAAGGGCGAGCGTTGGTCCACTAACATAAATACCGGACGCTCACGTTCTTCATGGAAAACTTTGGTGTGGGTAACTTGTGTGCGCGCAGTAACTCGCCAATCGATGGAGCGAATATCATCGCCCGGTTGATAAAGGCGCACTTGTTCAAAATCCATCCCGCGCCCGCGAAAGCGAGTGCGATCACTACCGGATAACATGCTGCGTGCCGCTTGATGGGCAAAGAGTTTTAAATCCTGCGCGGCAAAACGACAACGCAAGAGTGCACTCAAATCGGTGTAGGCTCCACGTGGATTTAAATCCTGCTGCAATTCATTCATAGCTATTTGCTCGCCCTTCATGTGCAATTGAATGGGAAATCAGCATCAATCAAATTAACTTAAAGGAACTGCTGCCAATAATTTATCAATTGCATGATTGGGGGTAGTGCCAGTCGCTTCTGCTTCAAAACTTAAAATCAAACGGTGACGTAAAACATCATGCGCAACGGCTTGCACATCGTCGGGGCTAACAAAGTCGCGGCCGTTCAACCATGCATGGGCGCGGGCGCAACGATCCAGCGCGATGGTTGCGCGTGGACTTGCGCCATATTCGATCAGTTGATCGAGATCTTCGGAATATTGGCCAGGGCGGCGGGTGGCGTTAATTAAATGGACGATATAGTCCTCAACGGATTCGGCCATGTGAATTGCAAGAATTTCTTTACGCGCGGTGTCGATAGTTGTCTGGCTGATCACATCGGGTTTGCTCACTGCAATTGCCGCTGCTTCATTGCGTGCGAGTTGCAGGATGCGGCGTTCAGCATCAAGGCTTGGATAATCCACAATCACATGCAACAAGAAGCGGTCGAGCTGTGCTTCCGGCAATGGATAGGTACCTTCCTGTTCAATCGGGTTCTGGGTTGCCATCACCATAAATAAACCGGGCAGGGGATACGTCTTGCTGCCCACGCTCACTTGCCGCTCGGCCATGGCTTCCAGCAATGCCGATTGCACTTTGGCCGGGGCGCGGTTGATTTCGTCGGCTAATACCAGGTTGTGAAAAATCGGGCCGGGCTGGAATTCAAAACGGTTTTGTTCGGGGCGATAAATATCGGTACCAGTCACATCGGAAGGTAAAAGGTCCGGCGTGAATTGAATGCGATGGAAATTGCCTTCGATAGCTTGCGATAGTGTTTTGATCGCTTTGGTCTTGGCCAGGCCGGGAGCACCTTCTACCAGCAAATGGCCATCGGCGAGCAGGGCGATCAACAGGCGTTGGATCAAATGCTCCTGGCCGATAATTTGATCGTTAAGCCAGGTGTTAAGCGATTGAATTTGTTGATAAGCCTGCATATTCGCGCAATTCCCCTTTAGCTGATAAACCGGCACTGAATTGAATTGGCCGGGCGGTGTCTTGAATTATTGGTACTGAACCCGTCGCTGTGCATCTACTTGTTGTTGTGCATCACGCATGGCGCCTAACCTGACATCGGTAGTGCGCTGGATAGACTGCCCAATCTGGAGTCAGTTCCTTGTGATTTCAACTGTTTAGCAGAAATTTTCGACTAATCTTTAAAGCAGTTCCCACGAACAAGCGTTTCTGTTCCCTAAGGAGACAAGGCGATGAATAGCCCTCTGGTCAGCCAGCACAAACTGGCTGAATTTTTGGATGAATTCCACAGCTATGCCGCACAAAAATTATCCGCGTTGGAGTTGGAGCAAGTGCAAAACCTGGCCCGCCGGTTTTTTAATCATTATCCGTTGGAAGAGTTAATCGGGCGGCGCTTGAGCGATGTATTTGGCGGGCTCTATCAATGGTGGCAATTTATCCAGAATTACGATGCACAGGAGCCAAAATTACGCTTGTTCAATCCTTCACTGGCGGAAGATTCATGGGTATGTCCGCATACTGTGTTAGTGGTACTGCAAAAAGATATGCCATTTCTGGTTGACTCGATTCGCATTGAATTAAACCGGCGCAATATCGCCATCTACAGTATCAAAAGTACTGTATTGACCTTGGCGCGTGATGCTAGCCATCAATTAATTGAATTGGGTAATGGTGATAAAGGCGTCGAACTGGAGGCAGCGCAAGCCGCGCGCAAAGAAGCGTTGATTGTTATGGAGATTGGCGCGCACACCAATCCGCAAGAGTTGGCAGCTATCAGTACCAGTTTGCGGGGAATTTTACGCGAGGTAGAACGCGTGGTTGCGGATTACCAGCCGATGCGCGCGGCGGCGTTGGCAGCCGAGCAAAATCTGAATAATGCCGCTCATGCGCCAGCCGCGGCAACTGTCCAGGAAAGTAAAACATTTCTGCATTGGCTCACGGAAAATAATTTTACCTTTCTCGGTTATTCCGAATACGAGTTCCGTGAAATTGATGGCAAAAAAACCTTGTTTGAAATTCCCGCGCACCGCTTGGGAATTTTCGCCCTGCGCACCAGTTCGGCCCCAAAATTAGCGGCGGAATTTTTTAACGAAGGGATGGCGCGCTTTCATCTGGTCCCGCAGGTTATTACCTTTTCCAAGTCTTCCAATCGCGCACGTGTCCATCGTTATGCGTATTCCGATTATGTCATTGTCAAACGTTTCAATCCGGCAGGCGAAGTAATAGGCGAGGCGCGTTTTCTCGGGCTTTATACCTCGGCTGTTTATTTGATGAATACCAGCGACATTCCGTTGATTTCAACCAAGGTGGCCAATGTCTTTGCGCGTACCGGTCTGGATGAGAATAGTCATGACGGGAAAAATTTTCGCCAATTGCTGGAAACCTTTCCGCGCAACGAATTATTTTTAAGTAACGGTGCCGAGCTTTATGAAACGCTGGTCGGTGCAGCAAGCATCAATGAGCGTTCCATGGTTAGACTGTTTATGCGGCGCGATCCATTTGGAAAATTTATCAATTTTATTATCTACGTCCCGCGCGATTATTTTTCTACCAAAGTGCGTTTGCAGGTCCAGAAATTAATTGGGGATGCTATTGGTTCCCACGAATGTGAGTTCACTACCTATTTTTCGGAATCGATTCTTGCGCGGGTGTATCTGGTATTTAAAATCGATGGTGCTATGCCATCGCAGATCGATGTGGAAACCTTGCAGGCGGGGATCGTCAACATCACCCGTTCGTGGGAAGATTATTTGCATACTGCCATGCTGGAAGCCCATGGGGAAGAAGTTAGCTCACAATTGTTGCGCGATTATCGCGAAGCATTTTCCCCTTCTTACCAGGAAAAATACGATGCGCGCACGGCAGTGCAGGATATTCACTCCATTGCCGAATTATCTGAACGGCAATCGATAGCATTAAGTGTTTACCATTCGCTGGCGAATGAGAAAGCATCATTTATCCAGTTTAAAATTTTTCACCACGAACACACGCTTGCATTATCCGATGTGATTCCGGTTTTGGAAAACCTTGGTTTCAGGGTTGTCAGTGAAAGTGCTTACGATATTCGCACTAAAAAAGGCGTTGTTATCTGGTTGCATGATTTTAAACTTCTGCATCAGTTTTCCAGCAGCATTGATTTGCATGCAATTAAAAACCAGTTTATGAGCGCATTCGCTGCTATCTGGAATGGCAATGCCGATAGTGATGCATTTAATGCCTTGATTACCACTGCGGGCCTGGATTGGCGCGAAGTGGTTATGCTGCGCGCTTACGCCGGATATATGCATCAAACGTTGTTCCCGTTTAGTGCAGGTTATATGGCAGTGGCACTCACGAACCAGGCTGCGCTTACGCATAAGCTGGTGGAATTGTTTGGACTTAAATTTGATCCTGAATTGGTTGATGACTCTACATCAGATCGAATCGAAAAATTGCGTGCCGATATTGTGCAACGCCTGGATGCGGTAGTTAACCTGAATGATGACAGGATTATTCGCCGCTTTCTGGCGTTGATCGACAATACTTTGCGTACAAATTTTTATCAGCCGGATTCTAATGGGCAAGCAAAATCCTATTTGTCCCTCAAGTTTTCGCCGCGCCAATTAAATGAAATACCGGCACCGCGCCCGCTGTTTGAAATTTTTGTTTATTCGCCGCGAATGGAAGGTGTGCATCTGCGCACCAGTAAAGTGGCGCGCGGTGGTTTGCGCTGGTCAGATCGCTTGCAGGATTATCGCACTGAAGTGTTGGGGTTAGTGAAAGCCCAGCAAGTAAAAAATGCGGTGATAGTTCCGAGTGGCGCCAAAGGGGGATTTGTTTGTAAAAAAATGCCGGCAAATGCGACGCGCGAACAACAGCAAGCGGAAGGTGTTGCGTGTTATCAATTATTTATTCGCGGCCTATTAGATTTAACGGATAACCTGATTGATGGCAGCATTCGTGCACCGGAAAGCGTAGTGCGCTATGACGATAATGATCCTTACCTTGTTGTCGCTGCTGATAAAGGCACGGCGAGTTTTTCCGATATCGCTAATACCATCTCCGCGGAATATAACCATTGGTTGGGTGATGCATTTGCATCGGGCGGAAGCCAGGGCTACGACCACAAAGGCATGGGCATTACCGCGCGTGGTGGATGGATTTCGGTGCAGCGTCATTTTCGTGAAAAAGATATTGATGTACAAACCCAATCCATTTCGGTATTGGGAATTGGCGATATGGCAGGCGATGTATTTGGCAATGGCATGTTGCTGTCCAATGCAATTCAAATGGTCGCTGCATTTAATCATCAGCATATTTTTATTGATCCCAATCCCGATCCGGTTGCCAGTTTTGCTGAGCGGCAGCGGCTATTTAAATTACCCAAATCAACCTGGGATGATTACGATAAATCGTTAATCAGTGAAGGTGGTGGTGTATTTAGTCGCAACGCCAAGTCAATCGTTCTTACTCCGCAAATGCGCACGCGCTTTGTGCTGGATGCAGCCAGCTTGACGCCTACCGAATTAATTAATGAATTACTAAAATCACCGGTCGATTTAATCTGGAATGGTGGTATAGGCACTTATGTAAAATCCAGCACTGAAACCAATTCTGACGTGGGTGATAAGGCCAACGATGGGTTGCGTGTTAATGGTAATGAATTGCGCTGCAAAGTATTCGGTGAAGGTGGGAACCTGGGGATGACCCAGCGCGGCCGCATTGAATATTGTTTGAATGGCGGCGCTTGCAATACGGATTTTATTGATAATGCCGGTGGTGTGGATTGTTCAGATCACGAAGTCAATGTCAAAATTTTATTGAATGAAATTGTCGCTAATGGCGATCTCACCCAAAAACAGCGCAACCAGTTATTATTCGACATGACAGACAACGTAGCGCAATTGGTGCTGCACAATAATTTGCGGCAAACCCAGGCCATTAGCGTGGCGCAATCTGAAGCATTAAAACGCAGTGCAGAATATCGGCGCTTTATGAATGCATTGCAATCGACAGGGCGATTGGATCGCAAGCTGGAATTTTTGCCTAATGATGATGTATTGCTGGAGCGACAAACCCATAATAAAGGTCTGACTCGGCCGGAATTGGCAATTTTAATTTCTTACGCTAAAGCAGTCTTGAAAGAAGATTTGACCAACTCCGATCTGGTCGATGATGAATATATGGTGAGTTTTATTGAAACCGCCTTTCCCCACAAAATCGCACAATTATTTCCCCTTGCGCTGCGCAATCACCGTTTGCGCCGTGAAATTGTCGCCACGCAAATTGCCAATGATATGGTGAATACCATGGGCATCAGTTTCGCGCAGCGCTTGATGGAATCCACGGGGGCCAGCGCGGCTGATGTTGCCAAAGCCTATGTCATCGCGCGCGATATTTATGCGATGCCTGCATTTTTAGGTGCATTGGATGACGCTACCCGCATTCCCGGTGAATTACAGTTGCAATTAATCAACGACATGATGCGCAAAATCCGGCGCGCTACGCGCTGGTTTTTGCGTAATCGTCGCAGCTATTTAAACCCGGCGAGTGAAGTGGAATTATTTGCACCGGGCATGCGCCATATCAATGAGCATTTACCCCAATTATTGGTGGGCGATGCGCTAGAAGAATGGCAAGCGAGCTCACAAAAATTGCGCAATCTGGGTTTGCCTGATGAACTGATAAAACGTGTGGCCCATCCTGCTGATTTATATTCCGGTTTGAGCGTGGTGGAAGCAGCGCGTATAGCCAATCAGGATATAAACCAGCTCGCGCAAATTTATTTTGCACTGGGTAATTATTTGAGCTTGCCCTGGTTTGCAAATCAAATTTCCAATTTACCCGTGGATAATTTCTGGCAAGCGATGGCACGCGAAACTTATCTTGGTGATCTGGAATCGCAATTGCGTAGCTTGAGTGTGTCGTTGATCCGTTTTAAAGAGGAGGCTCTGAATCTGGACGAGTTAATCCAGCGTTGGAGCGAACAGCATAAATTGTTAATCGCGCGCTGGAAATCCATGGTCAATGAACTGCAAGCGGTTAATGGCACTGACTTCGCAATGATTGCGGTTGCCTTGCGCGATTTGCTGGATCTTGCGCAAGCGAGCCAGCATTGCGAGGGGTTGGATTTTTGTCCGGTAGATTGATTAATCGTCACTGGGATAAATGGATTCTTATTGAGCTTGCTGTGGCAGGCAAAAAAATGTTGAAATTAAAACCAGATACCCAATTGTCGTGGATGTGAATTTTTGAAAAGCATTATTGTAAACATCGCTATATCTGCTGAAGAATTCCAGCGTTTATATGAGGGCAATGTGAAAACGGTTTTTGCGCATAGCATTGATGGTCGCAGCATTCGCTTTCCTGCAGGAATCTTGCGGCCGTTTGTATTGCACACCGGCGTGCGCGGAACCTTTGAAATTGAATTTGATGAAGAGAATCGTTTTAAAACCATTAAACGTTTGGGGTGATTTGATGGCGCTAATCCAGTAAACTTGCGCCCTGAAATTTTTTGATCGTTATGACTGACCGCAAGGGCCTTCCATGTATCACCATATTCGCGATTTATTATTCCGCCTGGATGCTGAAACCTCCCATGAACTGAGTCTGGATATGCTAGGGGCCGCTGAGCGCCTGCATCTGCTTGGCTTGTTTACCAAACCAGTTCCCAGCAATCCCGTGAACCTTTGGGGTCTGACGTTTGATAACCCGGTAGGTCTTGCCGCTGGTCTGGATAAAAACGGTGATTACTTCAATGCATTGGGTGCACTGGGGTTTGGTTTTGTCGAGATAGGAACTATCACACCGCGTCCGCAACCGGGTAATCCACAACCGCGATTGTTTCGCATCCCTGAAGCACAGGGCATCATTAACCGTATGGGATTTAACAATAAGGGTGTGGATCATCTGGTGGCGCAGGTTAAAAAGCGCCGTTTCAACGGTGTGCTTGGAATCAATATCGGCAAGAATGCGACTACCCCGGTAGAAAATGCCGTCGACGATTATCTGATCTGTTTGCGCAAGGTTTATGAGCACGCGGATTACATCACTGTAAATATTTCTTCCCCCAATACTCCTGGCCTGCGCAACCTGCAGTTTGGTGATTCGCTGTCACAGCTGCTGGCTCCATTGAAAAAAGAGCAGGGCATATTGCAGCAGGCGACCGGCAAGCAAGTGCCGTTGTTGGTGAAAATCGCTCCGGATATGGACGAAAGCGAAGTTGCACAGGTTGCCGGTATTTTGATTCAGGAAGGAATGGATGGGGTCATCGCCACTAACACGACCATCAGCCGTGCGTGTGTTGAAGAGTACGAAAATGGTAACGAGACCGGTGGGCTGAGTGGTTTACCGGTGCGCGATAAGAGTACTTGGGTAATTCGTACCCTTAATTCCTGTCTGGGCGGGAAATTGCCGATTATCGGTGTGGGCGGTATTTTCGATGCAGCCAGTGCCGCCGATAAAATCCGTGCCGGCGCCAGCCTTGTGCAGGTGTACAGCGGGTTTATTTATGAGGGGCCGGCATTGGTTCATGCCGCTGCCCAAGGTGTTGCCAGTTACCAAAAAGGCATCTGATTTTTAACGGTATAAAGAATGACGAAGCCCGCATTAGCGGGCTTATTTCATTCAAAATGATGATGTAAAAAAGGAATTCTGTTGGTCTTTCGGAAATTAGCCACTCATCGTCATGGGGCTAAAGTTGCTGATTTTTTGAACCTGAGCCAAACGGCTGTAGCCATCCCACTGATCCATGCGCGATTCGCGCCAGCCATTGAGCCATTGCTGGCGAGCCTGGCCGGACTCATGGGGGCAAAGGCTTTTAGAACGCCCATCAATACCTGCTTGATACCCTTTAACAAATGCGCGTTCTGTTTGGTCACGTTTTTGACGTTTCATCAGTTATTGCACCTCTAGTTTGTGGATTATCGTTGAAGCGGTCTTGCGATGGTTTTAGGTGTTGCACCTCCTTCT
The DNA here is from genome assembly GCA_003056245.1 of Cellvibrio sp. 79. Lineage (GTDB taxonomy): Bacteria > Pseudomonadota > Gammaproteobacteria > Pseudomonadales > Cellvibrionaceae > Cellvibrio. The sequence goes on from MVDH01000001.1 coordinate 1,402,855, forward strand.
CTTAGGGGACGGGTTTTGGGAGTACACCAGATTTAACCGGTGCCGTGAACGATTAAATTCTTATACCCAAGCCATTCTATATGGCATATCGGCCTAGCAGCTTTATTTGACAATATTATGAACGTCACCTTGTTTAGTCAGACGCCATTCATGAAAGTTCACTTGGAATAGAAATGATTCAACAATACTTTGCGACTTGTCCAAAAGGGCTGGAAGGCCTGCTCAATACTGAACTCCAGCAATTGGGAGGCGATGATATTCGCGAAACCGTAGCCGGCGTTTACTTTTCTGGCGATATAAAAATGGCTTATCGCGCTTGCTTGTGGTCTCGGCTGGCCAACAAAATTCTATTGCCTCTGGCGAGCTTTGAGGCCGAGTCCCAGGAGGCGCTTTACGACGGCGTACGCGAAATTCGCTGGGAAGAACATCTGAGCCCAAATGGCAGTTTGCTGGTGGATTTTATCGGCACCAACGACACCATCCGTAATACCCAATTCGGTGCCCTGAAAGTAAAAGACGCGATTGTAGATTGTCTGCGCGACTTTAGTGGTGAGCGGCCTTCAGTCGCAAAGCGCGACCCTGATTTGCGCGTGAACGTGCGTCTTGCCAAAAATAAAGCGATCGTTAGTATCGATCTCTCGGGAGATAGTCTCCATCGTCGCGGCTATCGCGTAAAACAGGGTAGTGCGCCGATGAAAGAAAATCTGGCCGCAGGAATTTTGATTCGTGCGGGCTGGCCTGAAATTGCTGCGGAGGGCGGTGCACTGCTAGACCCGATGTGTGGTTCGGGGACGATTCTGGTAGAGGCTGCATTGATTGCCGCAGATATTGCGCCTGGTTTAATGCGTGGGAGTTTTGGTTTCGAGCGCTGGTTAAACCATCGCAACGATATTTGGCTGGAATTGCGTGAAGAGGCGTTTGCGCGTAAAAAAGCAGGATTGGAACGAGAAAATCTACCTGAGGTACGCGGTTATGATGCCGATGTAAAAGTGATTCGGGCAGCGGAAGAAAATATTGTTAGCGCAGAATTGGATCACTGGTTGCGCGTCAGTCGCAAAGAATTAAAAGATTTTGTAAAGCCTACGCATAAAACTATGGATTATGGTTTGGTCATCAGCAACCCGCCTTATGGTGAGCGTCTGGGTGAAATTGAATCGCTGAAATTATTGTATGCCCATATGGGCGAGCGTTTGCGTAACGAATTCCAGGGGTGGCGCGCAGGTGTGTTTACCGGCAACCCTGAACTTGGAAAACAAATGGGGTTGCGTACAGATAAAAAATATAAATTTTTTAACGGTACCATCGCCAGCGAATTATTGATGTTCAGTATCAGCAGCGACGCATTTGTGCAAAGCCGCGTTGAGCAAGATGCGCGCTTTAGTAAAGATGATGAAGAACGTAAAGCCGCTGAGCAAAAAGTAAAAATAGAAAATAAAAAAGAGCGGGAAGCTGCATTAAGCAATGGTGCGCAGATGCTAGTAAACCGCCTGCAAAAAAATCTTAAACAATTGGAAAAATGGGCGAAGAAAAACGAGATCAGTTGCTATCGTTTATACGATGCGGATATGCCGGAATACTCTGCTGCAATTGATATTTATCGCGGCCAAACCCAATCTAATCGTGCGCCACAACTGTATGCCCATGTGCAGGAATATGCGGCACCAAAATCGGTTGATGAAGAACGTGCAGCAGCGCGTTTCGCCGAAATCGAACAAGCAGTGCCGTTTGCACTGGATATTCCCGATGCAAATATCAGCTACAAACAACGCCGCCGCAATAAAGGTAGCAGCCAATACGAAAAATTGAGCGAGCGTCCAACCGGTGATTTATTCAGTGTGCAAGAAGGCTTGGCCAAATTGCATATTAATATGTGGCAGTATCTGGATACCGGTTTATTTTTGGATCATCGCCCGGTGCGCTTGATGATTGCAGAAATGGCAAAAGACAAACGCTTCCTGAATTTATTTTGTTACTCAGCCACTGCAAGTGTGCACGCTGCAATGGCGGGTGCGCGTTATACGGTGAGTGTGGATATGTCCAACACCTACCTGAATTGGGCGCGTAAAAACTTTGCATTAAATGGTTTGAGCGAATCGCGTAACCGTTTGGAACAAGCGGATTGTTTGAAATGGTTAGAGGCAAATGACCAGCAATATGATTTGATTTTGCTCGACCCTCCCAGCTTCTCCAATTCCAAGCGCATGGAAGATGTGTTGGATGTGCAGCGTGATCATGTAGGCATGATCCATAATGCCATGCGTTCGCTTGCGGAAGACGGCACGCTGATTTTCTCCAATAACTTACGTAGCTTTAAACTGGATAATGAAGCACTTAGTGCTTATACCATTAAAGATATCAGTGGGCGCACTATTGATGAGGATTTCAAGCGTAATCCAAAGATTCATCAATGTTGGTTAATTACTCACTAATTTTATGAGATAGCATAATGCGCTTTTTTCGCCTGTATTTGTTTGGTTTACTGATGGCGACAAGTAGCGCTTATGCTGATCAATTCTGCTTTGCTTTAGCAGAAACCTACTACGAACAAGTTTATTGTCAATTACAAGCAAAAGCGCAAACCAAAAACTTACCCTCGTTTAATCAATTCAAAAAAAATAATGAACAAGTGCAAGCATCGTTGTTAAAACGGCCAGCTGAAAGAAATGGTATTAAATTACCCTTGTCATTGAAAAAACCTCCCGTAGTACTAGAAACCAAATTAGCAGTTGTAGACACCAGCGTAATCCAAAAAGCCAATCCTGCTACTGCGAAAAAATCATCCGCTCAAATAAGTAGAGCTGAACCAATAGCTGCTATTTCACCTGCTGTTCCAAAAGTAGAAAATATTTTTGGTTGCGAGTTGATTTCCAAACAGTTGAAGTGCAGTAATGGCGTTTTCACATTGATAGGCAATAAATCAAATCAGCGTCTCGCCAAATCCGCATTGGTCGCTGAGAACAAAATGGATTTACCTGCATATAAAGATGGTGCAACCAACCAGTATCTAACGCGCGCTTACCAGCAATATATTGTCAAAATGTGTGAGATAGGTTTGTGCGGAGTTACTATGACTTATGGAAAATTTACCTATCTTTATCAGGATATTAACAGCAAGGGTCTGGACTTTTCCCAGCGTTTTGAAACTATGTATGGCTTCCTGAAAAAGGATAAGGCCAGCATGGGTGTGAGTGAGTCGACTGCAACACCGCAAGGGTTGGTTGCCAGTGATTGTAGCCCCTTAGGTGATAGTTATTATGTTTGTGAAAAACAGGGGCGAAATTTTATTTTTGCCCGGCAGTAACAAAATTCATCGGGCTGAGTCTATAGCTCATCTTGTTAGCACAATGTGAGGCCATCATGCTAATTAAAAGATCCTCCGATATACCTTCTTCAGAAATAACCCCGGAAAATATCTACAATACCCGCCGTGAATTTATGCGCGGTACTATGAGTGCTGCTGCATTGGGAATTGGTATGACGACCACTGCGGGTTTAATGGCAGCACCAAGTCAAATAGTGGACAAAGATTTGCCGGGCCCTGATTGGCTAAAACAACAAATTGCTGCAGCTAAAACCAACTCGGAAAAAATCAGCGAAAATCTCACACCCTATGAGCACGTCACTGGCTATAACAATTTTTACGAATATGGTTACGATAAAACTGATCCTGCTGCTAAATCCCATGTGCTGAAACCGCATCCCTGGTCGGTTGAAATTGCGGGTGAGGTTGCAAAACCTGGCACTTATACGCTGGAGGATTTGTTGAAAGGTGTAAATCTGGAGGAGCGTATTTATCGGCTGCGTTGTGTTGAGGCCTGGTCCATGGTTGTGCCCTGGGTTGGTTTTCCGTTAGCGGATTTAATTAAGCGTTTTGAACCAACCGGTAGTGCAAAATTTGTTTCCTTTACAACGTTGAAACGACCTTCAGAAATGCCAGGCCAAAAAAGTTCATTTAGCACAATTGATTGGCCATACCGCGAAGGTTTGCGTATGGATGAAGCGATGCACCCGTTAACCATTCTCGCAGTGGGTCTGTACGGAAAAGTTTTACCTAATCAAAACGGCGCGCCCTTGCGTTTGGTAGTGCCCTGGAAATACGGTTTCAAATATATTAAATCCATTGTGAGAATCGAGTTTACCGAAAAGCAGCCCAAAACTACCTGGAGCATGATTGCACCGGATGAATACGGTTTTTATGCCAATGTAAATCCAAAAGTTAGCCATCCGCGCTGGAGCCAAGCGGAAGAGCGACGTTTACCGAGTGGTTTGTTAAGGCCCAATATTGTTCCTACGCAAATGTTTAATGGCTATGCAGACCAGGTTGCGCATCTTTATAAAGATATGGATTTGCGTAAATACTATTAATGCCGAGCAATGCGGATATGTTAAAGAATATCCGCTGCCATTTCATTTGCTGGATGACATACCATGCCTGTTCTTTGGCGAAGAGTCCTGATTTTCTTTCTCGCGTTAATTCCACTGGTTTTTATAGTTTATAAAACCATCTCCAACCAATTGGGCGCTGATCCTGCAAAAACTATTGTTCTGTTTACCGGTGAATGGGCGATTTATTTTTTATTTATCACTCTTGCAGTTACGCCTTTACGTCGATTGATCAATGCGGGTGGATTTCATTTTCGCTGGTTGCAAGCGCATCGCCGTATGCTGGGTTTGTTCACATTGTTTTATGCGCTTCTGCACATGGCTGCATTTCTGGTATTTATTTTGGGGCTCGATTTAACTCGCTTTGGTAAAGAATTGGTTGAACGGCCTTACATTCTTGTCACTATTCCAGCAATAATTTTGCTGATCATTTTAGGAGTAACATCGACTAAATCGATGATGCGCCGTTTGGGAAAAAACTGGAGCAGGTTGCACAAAAGTATTTATTTGATCGCTATATTGGCGTGGCTTCACGTATTTATGCAGGTAAGGTCGAGTTATTTTGAAGCAGTAATTTTGGGCGGTATTTTATTGTGGCTTCTGGGAATTCGGGTGTATTGGTATTTCCAGAAGTCAAAATAATCGAGGAGCAGCGCCGCTTTTTATAACGTCATTGGGTTGATGCGGTAATCTGTTCCAGCGTGGTTCATATATAGCGCCCTTAGAAAACCGGTTTTAGGTTTTTTAGCCAGTCAATGGAATTAAGGGTGATAAATCTTTTAATTAAATGCTTAGTAAGTTTTTCAGGTCTATCGCTTGCCGTCTTGATACTTCAATTTCGTACCCGTTATCCAGGGTCAGGACAAAACCATCATGAACAGCTTCGTCAATCGAACGAATGGCTTGCAGGTTAACAATATATTGTCGATTGGCCCGGAAGAAAAATTTGCGGGGCAAACGTTCCTCGATATTGTTCAGTGATTTTTTTATAAATGTTGATTTATCATCAAAAAAAATCCGCACATGGTTTTTACAGCTTTCAAAATAGCGAATTGATTCCAGGGTAATCAGATGGCAGTGATCGCCATCTTTTACGAATACCTTATGGTTCATCTCTAGTGGCTGCCTGGATTCAATTTCCTGTTTCTCGGTGGAGAGTTGTAGTTTGGCAATAGCCTGGTCCAGTCGCTCGTGGCTAATTGGTTTAAGCAGGTAGTCAATGGTGTGATAGTCAAAGGATTTGATGGCATATTCTGAATACGCAGTAGTGAAAATAATCCGGGGGTTATAATCCAGTTTTTCCAATAAATCGAAACCGGTTGCTCCAGGCATATGAATATCCAGAAAAATGACATCAGGCCGTGTTTGTTCAATTAACAATAATGCGCTGGCTGGATGGTCGGCTGCTCCAATAACGTCCAGTTCCGGATGGTTTTCCAGCATACGTACCAAACCCTCACGCGCGATACGAGAGTCTTCAACAACTAACGCTTTCATAAAGTTATTCATCCTTTTCGCAAGGAATAGTTAAATGGACAGAAAACTCACTATCCTGGTGTTTTATATGGAAACTGGCTGCATCGCCATACAGCAGCGCTAGACGTTGTTCAATGTTTTTTAAACCAATACCCATAGTGTGCACCGATTTTCCTTTATTTTCCGGCGCACTATTGGCGATGTAGAAGTGTAATTTCTGGTGGATATTTTCTGCTTTTACGGTAACGGCACCGCCTGCGCGCAGATGATCTATGCCATGTTTTATCGCGTTCTCAATAAGCAGTTGAAGCAACATTGGTGGTATCAAGCAGTTATGTAATTGCGCTGAAATTTCCAGCTTAAATGTCAAACGCTTTTCCATTTGTATCTTGATGATATCAATGTAGCGATTAACTATTGCAAGTTCTTGCTCAAGCCGAACTTTAGGGCGTTGGCTACTTTCCAATGAATAGCGTAATACATCTGCCAATGCGGTCAACATCAAATCGGCTTTATGTTGGTCTTCATAAATTATGAAACGAATATTATTAAGCGCATTAAATAAAAAATGTGGATTAAGTTGATTGGTAAGATTTGAAAGTTCCGCTTCTTTCAAGCTGTTTTGCAAGCGCAAGTTGGTCAATTCGGTTTCAACAATTCTCTGTTTTGTGGTGATGCTGATATAAATAAAAATCCAGCCACTTATGAATATTTGGGTTTGCAAGCTGTTGCCAATAATGTGTTGAACGGTGATCTCAGTCAGCGTTGCTTGTTGTTTAACAACTTCCTCAAGTTGTTTAACTTCATCCCAGAAAAAAGGAAAGGTACAACCAATCATTAATAGCGTGACTAAAAAACTACTGGCTGTACTGTATAGCAAAACGATCAAAATATTTTTACTGGTGCCCAGTTGATTCCAATGACGATGTTTGTACAAGTAACGATAATAGAGCGTAGCAAGGGTAAATAGTGGCAGCCAGAGTAGACCTGCCACTGCATTAAACATTACGGATTCCCGCCAAAGCATAATCACTGCTGCTTGCACGATACTCAATAATAACAATACGGATCCATGGTAAATCCAGAATGTCTTATTGCGCGGGAAAAAATAAAAACTCATACGTTATGCCCAGGTTTTTAGTGCAAACAATCCATAGTAAGCCAAATGAACTGCCATCAATAGATGTAAGCTGGTATAAAAAGATGCATACCAGTATATCCATTTCGATATTGCTTGTTGCCGATATTTGATTAAAACCCGAATACAGTCTGCAACACTCAGCGGGTAGAGGATGCTGAGTGCGAACACTGATATTGAAAGTATTGAAACAGTTCCTGCCGCCTGGATAAATAAGCCGCTAACTGATGTGGTGATTATAAAACCAAAAAACACCAAGCTGGCAATGAGCGGCCACAGTCGAATCCCCACGCTGGGATCAACAGGTACTTTTTTTATCATTCGGCGCAAGCCCCAAACGAGCGCTGCGAGTAGGCTACCTAAACTGAGGATAATTAATGAGCCGTATAGGCCCAGTAAACCAAATACTTGTAAGGGGGAGACGGCCTGGAATAAGTCCATATTGATTTGCACTGCCTTTCCTGCGATTGGATCATCAACTACTGCAATTGCAGGCAACCCTGTTGAATTATCAATCAGGTTATTATTAAACGAGTTGCTATTGTTTATCGCATAACCTTTGCCGGGTGGTTCCATTCCGCCGAGTAAAGGTTGGTGATAAAAGTAGATATCATCACTGTGAAATTTCATCACACCAAAAACAGTAGTTGTGGAGCGTGCAATATGTTGGCGATGATTAATGGGTACGTAATAACCTGAAATATTTTTAAATTGCTCAGGCAGGGCGATCGGTTCAGGATTTTTTATTTGATGATCTTTTAATAAATATGCGCGAATGGTTTTGGATATTTTATCGAATGCCGGCCAATTGCCAGCGTTGATCATAAATACATAGCCCGTTCCCAATTTGGTGCTGTAACTTAATTCAGCAAGGCCCCCAAACAAACCGCCATTGTGACCATGAAATACAACGTGAGAATCTTTAAAACCGCTGGTGTAATTTGCCAGGCCATAACCTGTTTTAATACCTGATGAAGACCCCAACGTTGTTTCAGAAATTTCCATGCGATCAATAGCGGTGCCCGGAACTAATTGTGCGGAGGATGTTGCGCCTCGCTGCAATAAAAGTTGCACAAGGTTTGCCATGTCTTTGGGGGATGAGTTGATTGAGCCTGCTGCTCTATGAAGGATATGCCAGTATTGTTCGGCTTTAGCATCGGTATAAAGCGTTGCGCCTTTTTGTTGGTAAAGATCAGATTGGAAGTAACTTGTTGATGACATTCCCATTGGTTGGAAAAAATGTTGGTCGATATAATCTTCGTATTTTTTACCGGAAATTTTTTCGATGATATAAGCAGCGACTCCTGCACCTGCATTGCAATACGCATGGCGAGTGCCGGGAACCCAACGGGATTTGCGCGAATCAGGGTGGTAGTCCAATCCTTGTTTTGTTGTCATCGTATCTGGTGCTGAATACGCATACTCCGCGAGATGAATATCGTCCCATCCTGTGGTGTGTTCCAGCAGGTGAACAATTCTTACCGGATTTGTTGCTTCCCATGGGTTTTCAAATTCAATTTCAGGTGCAAGATCGCGTACTTTGTCATTGAGATTAAGTTTGCCTTCTTCCTGTAATTTTAAAATTGCAAAAGCGGCAAACATTTTGGAGATGGAGCCGATACGAAACAGCGTGTTTTCATCGGCAGGTGTATGTGTTTCTGTATTGGCCTCACCGAGCCCGGCAATCCAATAGGGACCTTCCTTATTAACCAATGCAATACCAATGGCTGGAGTGTTGGTTTCTATGCGGATTTTTTCAATCGCCGCTTTCAACTCATCCAGTGTTTGCGGCGTGGTTTCCGGTTCAGGTGATTGCGCGATTGCCAATGCGGGAAAACATACTAATCCAATCAATAGTCTGATTATTACATGCATAAAATAGCTCCTTTGTGTTAAGGAGCTATTTTTGCCCAGGTTTTTTTGCTGCCGGATTTTTTGGTGCTGAGCGGCCTTGTTTGACTATAAACGGTTGTTGTAAAGCATTGAGAGCATCAGGTTTGTTAATTATTGTCGGGTCGCCGGGTCCCAGTGTTCTGCAATTTTGCCATTTTCAATGCGAAATTGGTCGAACCAACTGGTGGTGTATTTTTGAGTAGGGTTTTTGGGGTCAGTGTGTTCTTTTGAAAAAGTGAGGATTACCATATCACCTTCAGCAACTATCGAAACCAGTGGGCTTTCGATTCGTTCGGCAATCGGTTTAGGTTGTTTAAATTTTGAAAAGAAATCGACAAATGCTTTGCGGCCAGTGGCAACGTTCGGGTTGTTCTGGATGTATGTTTCCGTCATATATTTCGGGGTGAGATCCAAATGGCCTGCCTCAAATACTTCGCGCCAGAAATCGTAAACCAGTTTTTTATTCGCCGCTAATTTTGGATCAGCACTCGCCAGCATTTTAGCGTGATCTTTATTCGCTACCACGGGTTCCTGTGCGTGACTGAGCGCACAACAAAGTGATAGTAGAACTCCAACTGTGATTAAATATTTTTTAAACATGGGCGCTCCTGTTTTATTAACAATAGTGTTCATTAGTATCATCTTCAAAAATCTAGTTTAAGAGTGTGAGTGTTGCTTTGATGTCTTCATTGTTATTCATACCGGCACCGCTACTGCCTGATGTTGACGTTAGCTTGTTAACCAATAAGCGTTCACCGCTTTTGATATAGGTTTTCTGCACATCAAAATGAAATTCAAATCCAATGACTAACGCTACGCGGCCAGAACCTTTACCTTTTGCATGGCTGGCGAGAGGCGTACCTTGTTCATCGATCCAGAGTTGGTATTCCGTTTCATATTTTTTTAGATTTTTACGTTCCTCTTCACCAAGTTTTTCCAAGGGGATTTCAAAGTGCAGCAGCCGAGCCGCTTTACCTTCGTAAGTAGTTGCTTCCTCTTTGATGAAATTGGCTTTATGTAAGTCGTCTTCTATATCCCTCACCGGATTTAACAGAATAGTAAATTCGGTGTAATTAAAGCGATTCATTGCCAGAATGGTGGGTGTGGGCGCTTGGGAGTTCTGCTTTTTAGCCCGGGTTTCTTTATCGATGCTCGCCAATAATTCAGGTGCGTAGCGAATTGCTAAACCAGATGGGCTTTGCTCAATAAAAAAATAAGCTGCACCATCAGCCGTTTTCTGGTCATCATCTTCTTTGTTAAGGTTTTTTATGCTGGCATTCACTTTTGCCGAAAAAGGCGCAGATTGCTGATAGCGGGCAAGGGCTTGTTTTACATCATCCAGACCGTTGCCGTGGGCAAAGGGATGCAGCAAATGATTGATAAAGCGAAGGCTGTTAACACTGTAAAAAAATGGGGACGTTGCATAAGGTTTCCTGCTATCAATGCGAATCAAAAATCCGTGGTGTAAGGGAGATAAAAAGTGGGGTGCTACAAAGCAGATAGTAGAAATCGCGCAGCGCTATTAGTTCACCGCGATGCAGGAAAAGTGTGTAGCAGATTGTATTGCAGCGAAAAGTAAAACCGGAGACTAGCGTGAGGAAGGAGCCCAGCGATACTGCGTTTAATCGCATGTACCGCTGGTAAAGCGATTCAGTCTTATGCGCGCGACTTGTATTCGCCGGTACGAGCGTCGATGATGATCTTCTGGCCGATCTCAACGAAAGCAGCAACTTGCAATTCAGTGCCGTTTTTGAGTTTGGCAGTCTTCATTACTTTGCCTGAAGTATCGCCACGAACGGCTGGTTCAGTGTAAGCAACTTCGCGGGTGATAGCGTTAGGTGGAGTTACAGAAATTACTTTACCTTCGTAGAATACTGCATCACACACGTCTTCCATGCCGTCTTCGATCCATGGAAGCAGGTCGCCAAGCTCTTCACCAGTTACTTCGTATTGGTTGAACTCAGGGTCCATAAATACGTACATCGGGTCAGCGTAGTAAGAGTAAGTTACTTCTTTACGATCCAATTGGATGTCTTCGAACTTGTCATCAGCGCGGTATACGGTTTCGGTGTTGATACCGTTGAGCAGGTTTTTCAACTTCATTTTTACAACAGCTGAGTTACGACCGGATTTGTTGTATTCCGCTTTTTGAACAACCCAGGGTGAGCCGTCGATCATCAGAACGTTGCCAGCGCGGCATTCTTGAGCATTTTTCATGGTAAATCCCAGTTTGCAATGGTTAACGAATAAAGAGGGAAGCCTTGGTTCGCATAGCGCGCGGGCTTAAAAGCCCCCAGGAGTCCCGGGTTTGAAATCGGCGCGCTACTATACAGTTGTTTATGGCTTTTCTGTAGTGGTTTTTTGAGGGGCATATCCAGCTCCCAACGCTACTAACTGACACGCCAAATCAGGCTGCTGCACTAAATCCTGGCACCAATCACCAGTAGCAACTTGCCATTCGGGCAACTGTTCCAGCATTTTTTCCCAGCTCTCACCCGTGTTTTCAAATTCATTCCAGTTGTGCCAGAGGCGGTGTAATTTATCGGAAAACTCTGCGCCTTTCCCTGCCAGAAACAACGAGAGGAACGCATCCATTTTGATCATATGGGCTTGTTCATCCTGCGGGTAAATGTGCCAGACAAAGGGTTTTCCCGCCCATTGCGCTCGTATGAATGAATCTTCGCCACGCACAAAGTTGATATCGCAAGTCCAAAGCAACAGGTCATAGTCAGCTTGTGTGAGAAAAGGAATTGCATCAATGGATAGATTTCCCTGTTGCCAGTGCTGCCCGGTTTCCAGCTCAGTGCCGAGCACTTGATTGATGCTGGTAAGTATTTTTCCGTTGGGAACCAGGCAGTGAATGGGAGTAGGTGAGTTAATCCAGGCTGATAATAAAGAAGCAGTAGCCGGATTTTCGTAAGCAAAGAGCGATACTAATAAGGAACCGCTTTTTTGTTGGACCTCGATTTGCTCTAAAAACAAGTGCTTATCGATACTATCTCGATTGGATAGTAAGTCCCGCTCACGCAACAAACCGCCGGTTTTTGGTGTGAATCCGGGAAAAAAGAATGTTTTACGCAAACCGGTAGCCGGGTGGACCGAGGTCATTCCGTGGCAATCTTCCACCCATTTTTCGGCGCTCAGGTATTCCAGATTGATCCATACCGGTGGCTGCCCCGCACACTTTTGTGCTGCCATTTCCTGCAGGTAGGGATCAGGAATATCACAAGCAAAACCTTCAATGATGACTTGGGCCACATTAATCTTTGCCGGAAAGGGTTCTGCCCAATGGCGGATTTCAACGCCTGCGCATTGTTGCTGTCCGGTGTTTTGCACATCCGGCCAGATTCGGATCAACGAATTCAGATCATCAACCCATAGCCGCACTTGTTGGTGATGTTCATTGGCGAGTTGCCGCGCCAGGCGCCAGCAAACGCCGATATCACCATAGTTATCGATGACACGGCAAAAAATATCCCAGGACTTTGTTTCGGTGGTAGGCATAAATGGATCGGCACGCAGGTATAAATGGATCGAAATGGAGTTCAAGCCGCGCATCATAATATGTGTGAAGTAACCGGCTGAAGTGTTATCGAGTGTAGAGTCGAAATGAAAAAGGGGATCGATCAAATCGATCCCCTGTGGTTTAGCGCAGTTGAAGCAGGCGATTAACGCAGTTGGGTAAAGTTCACCGGAATCCACTCATAGGAATTGCCTTCTTTACGTAAATGGCCAAGGCCAGGGAATTGGATATGCGCTGCGCCCACCAGAATTCCTTCCTTCGCCGCCTGGGTGAAAATTCTATCGCGCTCGGCAGCGGCTTTTTTCTGATCACTATCAAAGGCGATGGTTATTTCAGGGTGATCCAGTTGTACTGCGGCAACGTGAATCAAATCGCCAATCAACCACAGTTTTTGCCCTTGGCTCTCCACTTCATAAACGCTGTGACCGGCGGTATGGCCATAAGTAGAAACGGCTTTGATTCCGGGAGTTAATTGGGTTTTATGATTAAACGGTGCGAATTTTTTAGCTGTTTTATAGGGCGTTAACATGGCCACCGCATTGGTATAAAAACCTTTAGCATCGGCCGGTGCTTTCTCGAGGTTGGCTTTGCTCAACCAGAAATCCGCATCTTTTTTATCGACATGGACTACGGCGTTGGGAAAGGCCAGCGCATTGTTGCTCACCAGGCCACCGATGTGATCCGAGTGGAGGTGGGTGATGTAGATATCATCGATTTGGGTAGGCTCGTACCCGGATGCGCGCAAGTTGGCGACGAATTTACCCAGGGTTGGGCCAAAGAGTGCGCCGGCACCAGCATCGATTAATACCAATTTTTCGCCGGTATTAATCAGATAAGCATTCACCGAGGTTTCCAATGGTGCCTTTAAAAAAACGCTGGCCAGTGCTGCATTCGTGTTGGGTTCGGGATTCGTAAGTAGCTTATCTACCGGCAACTCCACAGTGCCATCGTTGATTGCCGTTACTTCAAAAGAGCCCACCATCAAGCGGAAATATCCCGGAGCAGACGTTTTTACCATAGGCGCAGCGGCCATGGCGAGTTGGCTACTCAGGCCAGTAATAAATGTTGCTGAAGCCAGTGCAGCTGCAAGCGCCAGTTTTTTCATTGAGAACACAGACATATAAATTCCTTGGGGATTTAACCCGTCAGCACAGATGAAGTAGACCGAACACGTGGTGCCGTGTGCTTGGTGAAAAAATTGTATTTGTTTGCGTAAAATCGCACAATGATGAAAATCGCAAACCATCTTTGCGATTTTTGCAAAGAAGCCATAGCGGGTTTGAATTCTGGAATGTTAGACGCCATTCGTTTATTTATCGCCGTTGCCGACACCGGTAACTTGTCGAAAGTTGCCAAAGCCCAGGCGATGGCGGTCTCTTCCGTCTCGCGCAAAATCGATGCACTGGAGACAGAGTTAGGCTTTCAATTGTTTCATCGCACTTCGCGGGTCATTTTGTTGACTGACTCCGGTGCCGAGTTTTTGCCGCGTGCGCGCCTTATTCTGGAGGAGCTGGATGAGGCAAAAACGGCAATATCGGCGCGCAATGCCGATCCACAAGGACTGCTGACGATCACTGCACCCTCAGTGTTTGGTCGCATCCATCTGGCGCCGGCGGTGATGAGTTTTTTGCAGCGGTATCCATTGATGGAAATTGACATGAATGTCAGCGATGAGATTCTGGATCTTTCGGTACATCGAGTAGATGTGGCCATTCGCATTGGCAAATTGCCGGACAGCGATTTGGTGGCAACGCAGCTGGCGCCGTTCCAACGGCTGGTCTGTGCCAGCCCGCGTTATCTTGAAAAGTACGGAATACCACTCTCGCCGCTTGATTTGGTAAACCATAATTGCTTGACCGTGAAGGGTAAAGGCACAACGGTCCCTGGTCTTTGGGGATTTGCCGGTGTTAATCGCAATCAGCCGCTCGCGGTGAAAGGAAGTTTTTGCAGTAACGACATTAATTTTTTAGTGCAGGCCGCGCTGGATAGCGTGGGCATTGTGCATCTCGCCAGTTGGTTGGTTAGCGATGCAATTGTGCGTGGGCAATTGGTGTGTTTATTCCCCGACGTGCCGGATATTCCGGCAAAAATCCAGCCCGGTATTCATGCGGTGCGTATGCCGGGGCGTTCTCACGCTGCGAAAGCACAGTTGTTCATCACGCACTTGCGCAAAACCTTTGGTGAGCCGGCTTATTGGGATAGAGCCATTACCGATGCGGTGAAAAATAGCCTTCATCCATAGGTCAAATGTATGATGGCAACCTGATAAAACCACGGCGATGTGATCGCGTACAATTGATGACCGGGTATCTCCCGCTGTCATCTTATCGATAACGAATATACGTTTTATAGAGAATCACCATGGCCTCCTTACAAGATCAACTGTTAAAAGCGGGTTTAATCGACGCAAAAAAAGCCAAGCAGGCGAATAAGGAAAAGCGTAAAGAAACCAATGTAGCGCGCCGCTCCAACGAAGAAGTGGTCGATGAAATCAAGCAATCGGCTGAGCAGGCGCGTCAGGAAAAAGCTGATCGCGACCGCGAATTAAATCGCCAACGCGACCAGGAATTGCAGCAAAAAGCGATTGCTGCGCAAATCAAACAATTGATTGAAAACCATCGCCAATCCAAAGGAGCAGGCGAGGGTGATGTGGAATATAACTTTAGCGACGGCAAACTGATTAAAAAAATCCGTGTTTCCAAACAGGTTCAGGAACAAGTTGTACGCGGCGTTTTGGCGGTTGTGAAATTGGGTGAAGGTTATGAAGTCGTGCCACGCATTGTGGCTGACAAAATTGCCCAGCGCGATGAAAAGTTTGTCATCGTGGCTAACACCAAAACCCAACAACAAGCGGATGAAGACGATCCCTATAAAGACTATGTAATTCCTGACGATTTGATGTGGTAACGTTGAACGTTCACAAGCAGGGCGAGACATCGCTCGATTAAGTGAAATAGCAATAAAAAAGCGGCGAGTGGCTAAATCCATCTCGCCGCTTTTTATGCTGCTATTAAAACTCTCCCAGGAATCCCCCTGACTGCCGCGCCCACAAATGCGCATAAACGCCATTTTTTGCTAGCAATTCATTATGGGTACCCTGTTCAATTATTTGACCGTTATCCAGCACAATCAAACGATCCAGTGCTGCGATAGTAGACAATCGGTGTGCAATCGCGATAACTGTTTTGCCTTGCATCAACGAATTCAAATTAGTTTGAATTGCTGCTTCCACTTCTGAATCCAGTGCAGAGGTTGCTTCATCCATAATTAAAATCGGCGCATTTTTAATTAGCACCCGTGCAATCGCAATACGTTGGCGTTGGCCGCCCGATAGTTTTACGCCACGTTCACCGACATGGGCGTCATAACCGGTGCGGCCTTCGTTATCCACTAAACCCAGAATAAATTCATGTGCTTCTGCTTGTTGTGCGGCGTGAATCATTTCTTCTTCAGTGGCATTGGGTTTACCGTAAAGCAAGTTATCGCGAATGGAACGATGCAATAACGAGGTGTCTTGCGTAACCATGCCGATATGAGCGCGCAAGCTTTCTTGCTTGATGTCGACAATGTTTTGGCTATCAATCAGAATCGAGCCCGAATCTACATCGTAGAAGCGCATCAGCAAATTGACGAGTGTGGATTTACCTGCACCGGAACGTCCTACCAAACCAATTTTTTCGCCGGCGTTGATGTGCAAATTAAAATCCTGCAATAAACCGGATTCTTTGCCGTAGTTAAAATCTACCGCTTTAAAATCAATCGCGCTGTTGGTGATATTTATTTCCGGTGCATCGGTTTTATCTTGCACTTCGCGAGGAATGGATAAGGTGTTCAATCCGTCGCGCGCGGTACCCATATTTTCGAACAGCGCCGATACTTCCCACATAATCCACTGCGCCATACCGTTTAAACGCAACACCAAACCGACAGCGGCAGCGATTGCACCGGTAGTAATGGCTGCGCTCGACCATAGCCAAAGCGACATTGCGGCTATAGCGAAAATCAGCAGGACATTGATGATCCACACTGCGGTACCCAGCAATGTGGCCAAGCGCATTTGCGGGTGAACGGTCGACAGGAAATATTCCATCCCTTTTTTGGCGTAATCCGCCTCGCGGTTGGAATGCGAAAAAAGTTTTACTGTGGAAATATTGGTGTAGGTATCAACTAAACGTCCGGTCATATCCGAACGCGCATGGGCTTGTTGGGTAGAAATTTTGGACAAGCGTGGCAGGAAGTAATAGAGCAATCCGCCATAAGCAAGGAACCAGGCGATTAGAGGTAATGCAAGTCGCCAATCGAGTGAAACAGCAAGCACCAAAATACTGCTGAAATACACCATCACATATAGCATCACATCCAGCAGTTTCATTATGGTTTCGCGTACCGCAAGCGCGGTTTGCATTACTTTGGTAGCGATACGGCCTGCAAATTCATTCTGGTAAAACTGATAGCTTTGGCCCAGCAAATAGCGATGCGCCTGCCAGCGAATCCGCATAGGGAAATTGCCGAGTAATGTTTGATGCATTAATAACGAATGGAGTAAAACCGACACCGGCAAACCAACCAGCAGGATAAATGCCATCCAGATTAATTCACGGCGGGATGCGGTCCAGAAAGTGGCTGGTGAATGCTGGTTTAATGAATCGACCAGATTGCCCAGGAAGCCAAAGAGCGACACCTCCATTACCGCAATTAATCCGGTAAATATCGCCATGCCAATCAGATAGGCTTCGGCGCCTCTGCTGTAATGTCTGCAAAAAGCGTAGAGGGTTTTTGGTGGGGCTGAGGGTTCCTGCGGCGGAAATGGCTTTATCAGGCTTTCAAAAAAACGAAACATAATGAATATCACTGGCTAAAAACTGAACCGGTATTGTAGCAGTTCACACTGCCGACTTCGTGTAACCAAGTGTTAATTTGTGATGCTACACTGTCGCCCATTATTGAAGGCGCTAGTGTCAGCGATTGACAGTAGCTAGTGATCAGTATTTGCGCGAGTCGGTGTTTATGAAAAATGCATTAACTGTTTTTGGTGCGGGTTGCCTGGGTGGGTTAGTGATGTGCGTAGTGATGTGGTTATTTAGTCGCTACGGCATTACCCAGTCCCTGAACGTAAATTTGCCGGGTTCTGTATCGCCTCATTGGATGTATCCCCGTATTGTTTGGGGTGGTTTGTGGGGATTTTTATTTTTACTACCTATCTTTGCCAGTAGCTTATTTGCCCGTAGTTTTGTGATTGCGCTTATCCCGACGTTAATCCAATTGTTTGTGTTTTATCCATTCTATGAAGGAAAGGGCGTTGCAGGTTTATCCCTGGGGATATTGACCCCTTTTCTGGTGTTCTTTTTCTTTTGGGTTTGGTCTTTTACTACTGCGGTTACATTGCGAGTTTCTTAAGTGCGGGGCATTTTTGTTATGAAAAGAACGTTTGTTTTTTCATGGTGTTTTTTTCTGCTGGTTGCTAGTGGGATATTGAATGCACAGTTGTTACCCAATGGTTCATTGAATGCCCAATCAGTACAGCGTTGGATGCAAACCAATCGCGATATCGCCCCGATTATGCAAGCAATAGATACAATGAATGACACGGATGCGAAGATTAAAGCATTTGATACCATGCCAGCTGCAGAGCAGGATAAAAAAATCGATGCGCTGTTAAAATCTAAAAATTTGCAGGAGCTGGCAAAAAACATTACGCAAAAACATGGCTGGAAATCGGTCGGCGAATATATGCGGTTAAGCACTAGATTGGGCAATGCAATAGCTGCGTATTTTTTATTTGGCGATATGGAAAAAGTGACCGAAGAGCAAGCAGCACAATTGAAAGGAAAAGCAGATCCTGCGGTATTAGCAGTGCCGCGTAGCGATATTGAATTTGTAAAACGCAACGAAAAAACTTTGCAGCATTATATCCAGGCTTATGGGGCAGGGCGATGAATGCGCGCAGTAGTTCCATAAGTTATCCGTTGGTGAGATTGGCTTACGGAGTCTAGGGATGGCTCGCTATCAACGCAAAGTTGATAGCGAGAAAAAAGCTAGCGTGAACCACCGCTTAAGTTCAGGTAAACCAGGGTTTGATTGAGTAGCTGGTAAGCCACTTCACCAAATGTGATTGGGCCAGTTAAATCGCGAGTCTTTTTGCCTTCCAGTTCTGAATACAAGTAATTCAAAATACAGTTGCAGGAAAACGAAATATTTTCACTGGCTGAAGCAGATAATTCTTTATTGAAGCTTTCGATGTAATTATCTACCGGTTGGGCAAAGCGGTAACTGATATCGCTAAAGACCGGCGCATACAGATCCACCTTTTGATTGGCTTCATCGATTTGCTGGATACTTACGTTAATCATTACGCCGGAATAGTTAGCCACTAACGGCAGGCGAGTATCAATTTTTGCGTATTTAATGTAATCGGCCAGGTTTGCCGGTTCACCATTAATTGTGCAGTCACTGACGGAAAAGCCGGTGCTTTTGAATTTAATCTCGGGCCCCTGGCCCTGGTTAAATAAATTCACAATGTTGATATTGGCCAATTGATTGCCGGGTAATGGAATATGCATCGCGACCGCTTGCTGATCAAACAACATCCCGCGCGCAGGACCAAAGCCAACCTTCGCATTGCGATTGCCGATATCATCCAGGTGGACGCCCGAGATCCAGCCAATAATGGGCGAAAAATACATGTTTGGATAATCCGGCGCATTTTGCGCATACGATAAATGCACTTCTGACATCGCCGGAAGAATTACTACAGTGAAGCCATGTTCAGGCGCTTCTTGTGCAATGCGTGAAATGGAGTTTGCATCATAGAGCGTGATGCGTGGAGCAT
This sequence comes from Cellvibrio sp. 79, assembly GCA_003056245.1. Lineage (GTDB taxonomy): Bacteria > Pseudomonadota > Gammaproteobacteria > Pseudomonadales > Cellvibrionaceae > Cellvibrio. The sequence goes on from MVDH01000001.1 coordinate 1,422,097, forward strand.
TGCTGGGTTGAACACCTTCAATAGTATTAACAAAAATATGTTCGCGATCCGATTTCCCACCTTCACTGGTCATAAAATAAGGGATTGTTCCTGCAATCCAGTTACCCGAAGGTAATCCGTCCAATACGGTTTCATCTGCAGCAATAACGAGATACTCGCCGCGATTAATTTTTTCCACGACCTGGTCGCGCGTTACCAATGCGCTACGAATGCGGATATCAGTATCTTGTGCCATACAAGCTCTCCTGGCAGTTTACTTAGTGTGAATAACCGTTGCTCATTACCATGCGAAGTTCTTGCTGCATAAATCGCTGGTTATGTTTTATAAAATCTCTTACGCGTCTTACCGCATTTAATTCCACTACCGGGTCCGGATTCATAAGAATTTGCGAACGTAAATTAGACAGTAATAATTTATAGGCAATATGTGAACTAGGGATGAAAGTATCGTCTTTTAAAATTCGCTTCCAAATATCGTTACGCTCATCAGGAAGGCTAATTTGATGCTCTTCCGGATCATTCATAATTTTATTAATCAGGATTAATTCCTGTTTCAAATTACGCGCATTTTTACGGAAAAATTCGCGTAACTGATTAAGGATATCAACGCGAACATTGTTGTCCTGCGTATTCTGGAAAGCGTGGCGCAATCTCACCAGAAACAAATTCAATGGCATATTGTTGGAGCCGAGATCAATCTTGGCACTGATCAATTTCAACCAGATACTGTTTTTAAGTGATGGAAGCACCAATTTGGTGACGGTGCTGCGACGCTCTTCAACGGATTGCTTCTTGGTTGATAACGCGCAAATTTGGCTGAGTTCAGCATCAAGGGAGTTTGCATGCGAGATGAAAAACTTGCGTAATTCATTGACTGAATCACCGAGTTTCGTTTCGACTTTAGGGTCGATCATCGTGAGCTTGAGTTTCGATAATAAAAGTTTTAGCGAAAACAGCTGGGTTCTCAAATGAAACTTGTCGTAAATCATGCTTTCCCAGATGGGGTCTGATTCCATCGGTAAGCATGTTGCCAATCGATAGGATTCGGGGGTTTTTTCTACATCACTAATAATTTCTTCCACTGCTTGTTGCTCAATGCGCAATGTATTGGCAATAGCGTCCGGTGCAATACTGCGAAAATGCAACAGCGACACTTGCTGGCGTAGCTCGTGTGTGTAGTTACGGTTTGCATCACCGAGGAAACCTGGTTGCAGTAGGGAATCTTTGCCAATTCCGGAACCGCTGATGGTCTGGTCATAAAAATTGGAAACTATGTGGCAGCTATAGTTACCAAAGCCTGTATGTAACCAGCGTTTGGAAAAACCCGCGTCGGCAATTTTATTATTATTGGCTTCCTGGCTTTTGGAGAAAAATGAAAAACGCGATTTCTCAACCAGATAAGCAAGCTCAACGTGAATAATTCTGCTTTTTTCGTCGATCGAAACATCCTGTACTGACCAAGGCGCATTTATTCCCAGTATGGCCTCAAAGTAATGCTTGGGTTGTTTAACCACTTGCTACTCCTTTGGATGTCAGTTGTCAAAAATTACTTTTTACTTCGACAAAACCTCAGATCAAAGTAGTTTTTTGGCTTCTACCGTCATGTGGTATGGGATAGATGTTAGAAAACATGGATTTCTGTGTTTTAACATTCACTGATGGATATCAATCAATATAAACAGCAACACATATATGAAGATTCTTTTGAAGGCGCGCGATTATGGCGATCCATTCGCATTATTAATAGATGTATTTTTATAGATGCTAAAAATTTGTCGCCTAAGTTTCTATTAATGTAAAAGTGGATTATTTTTGTGTGCTGTCGCTTAACTTACCAAAAGAGTATTTTTGGAATTTATTTTCGTCTAAATCATTAATCTTATTTTCTGTGTGACTAGTTGAAAAACAAAGAGGACCCTAAGTTCTAGCAATAAAAAAAACAGTTGTAATTTAAAATTTCTTTTATGAGAGCTGGTTCGCGAAAATTAATTTCCGTTATTTTCATGCCTAAATGATTATGAAATCTTTGAACTGCATTCTTTCCCACCGACCAAAAAATCGGTTAATGAGATAATTTTCAAGGATTAAATTATGCAGTTCATTAAAGCTCTATTGAGTGGTGATTTTTTCAAACCCAGTGTGTTTAAAAACAATCAACAAAATGACAAAGTTCGTGTGGGAATTATCGGCACTGGAAAAATTGGTGCTGATTTGCTGGCCAAAGTACAACGATCTCCTTTTATGGAATGTGTACTTTTCGCAGGAAGGAATCTCGATTCGGCAGGGATGATTTACGCTGCTAAATTGGGCGTCAAAATTTCAGATAAAGGCATTAATGCTTTTCTCGATCAAAGCAATCGTTGCGACATTGTTTTTGATGCTACTTCTGCTGCATACCACAAAGAACACGCCAAGCTTTTTGAAGAGTTAGGCATATTGGCGATTGATATGACTCCCTCCCAGATAGGTGAATGTTGTGTACCTGCATTAGGTATGCAGGAGGCTGTGCAGCATCGTAATATCAGTATGATTTCATGTGGTGGGCAGTCATCTATTCCTGTTGCGCATATATTGGCTAAATATATTCCCGACGTTAAAAAAATTTCTGTCTCCTCAGTTGTTTCTGCTAATTCTATCGGACCGGGAACACTGGCTAATATTGATGAGTATTATCGCAATACCAAAGCGGGCTTAAATAAATATACCGGTGTAAACGACTTTGATGTTGAGCTTCATGTGGATGATGTCAATCTGGAGACCCGGATGTTTACCAGTGTAACCGCCTGGTGTGACGCGGCGGATTTGGATGCGTTGCATGGTCCATTGAATGAAATGCTGATGCGAATTCAACGATACGTGCCGGGCTATCGCCTGGAATCAAGTCCATTGGTTATTGACGGTGGTATCCGTGTGGATTTGAGCGTGGAAGGTTTGGGGGACTACCTGCCTAAATATGCAGGTAACCTCGATATTATTAATTGCGCTGCAATTGCTGTTGCAGAGCACTATGCAAAATGTTTGTTGGATGAGCGTCATGCGCAACAAGTGCCAACAATCAAAACCGGGTTACAAATGGAATATTGATCGATTACACGAACCACAAGGATGTGGTATTTAACTCACACCCTTATGATGTCTTTTCTCTTCCTGTTTTCAGCTTACCCCTTTCTACTTACTTCCCGTTTATTGAGTCTCTTGTAAAGGCTGTGTCGCTGATTGTTCTGCTTCTTTTGGAGTGTCAGTGCGAGTGTGCATTGAATGTTTTATTTGCACGGGTATTTGGGACGCTTTTGAGAAATACCATAAACATTGGCAAGCGATTATAAATACCATCAAAAATGTTCCTGCATATATAGACATCACATCCATATATGTCATTGAAAAATTCCAATGCCTGGCTATACCAAGGTAGCTCGCATAGAGCCAGGATGTTGTTGAAAGGCTGCCTGAAAATGCCAGAAGTATTTTGTCGGTATTGGCTAAATCATTAATGCCATGTGGCTTGCATAAGCGTGGAAAGCAAAAGCTGTGTAAAAGGCATCCGTTGATCGTTAACACCACCACCACGCTTAATTTGGCCCATAACTTCGGGTTGATTACATAGTCCGGGTTGCCAACATATCCCTTAATTACAATTGCTATTCCGGTTACCCATAATAAGAGTAATGCTACAAATACCCTTCTCGCATTTAAATGCAGCTCGGTGATTTCCTGCGCGGTCAATCTCCTGCCATTGGTTTGAAAGAGTGCATAATCCTGTATTAATAAAATTCCTATCGCAACACATGCAGCGAGTAAATGAATATAAACCAGAAGAGAGTTCATCATATATTTCACCTGCCAAACAAGGGCGCTATCGAGACTGTTAAAAATTTACAAGTGCAAACACGACATATTTTTTGTGTTTGGGTTTGTATTTGTTGAGCGCTCTTATCGCACTGGCAGGTGTGCCAGTGGTTATGCAGGGAGTGGTGGTGGTTAATTTATATTTCAGGAATTTTTATGTTTACACGTTTCCTGTTTTGGTAAGTCTATTGGTAGAAGAGCATCTTTATCAATAGGCTTGTTGTTATGCATCTCAGGTCAAATTAAGGGCATTAAAATTTTTATTGCACCAATTAATTGCATTGACTTCCGCAGGTTAAAAAAATTCCAAAATAAAACCAGATATTCGATGACAATCGAGCAATTAAATGCTGTAAAAATTTCCAAGGTTAGATTTTGGAGCATTTTTTACTTTCCTTGTTTTTTGGGCAACTGTTTGGTGCGCATGCATCACTTTAAATGCCCATTAAAATTTTTATATTTGGTGACAAATAAAGTTAATAGACGCAGTAATTGATCGGTTATTTAGATGTCGATTTATGCAGTTTATTACGGTTCCAGGTTCTCATCTTTCAGTCGGCATGCACTAACAAATGACATTTTAATGACTAACCTATGTGTAAAGTGGCGACAATATCGTCGAACATTTTTACAATGCTGGACTATACTCACCAAAACTCTCCAGGTCCTAGCCATTAATTTGCCGGAACAACAAGAATGAAATACGACATCGTCGTGATAGGAGCGGGTATCCAGGGTGCAGGTATTGCCCAGGCAGCTGCTGCTGCAGGTTATTCAGTTTTAGTTGTAGAAAAAACTGCACCGGCGGCGGGCACCTCCAGTAAATCGTCCAAGTTGATTCATGGTGGTTTGCGTTATCTGGAATCAGCACAATTTGGTTTGGTGCGTGAAAGTTTGTATGAGCGCGAACTGTTATTAAGGTTGGCTCCCGAACTGGTAAAGCTGAAACCTCTGCATATTCCGGTATATGAAGATTCCACTCGCTCATCACTGACCATTAGGACTGGTTTAAGTTTGTACGCCATTTTAGCGGGGTTAAATAAAGATTCTTTATTTAAACAGCTTTCCCGACGGGAATGGTCTGGTTTAACCGGGTTGCGTCAGGATCGGCTGGCGGCGGTATTCCGTTACCATGAGGCCCAAACCGATGACGCAGCGCTAACCCGCGCGGTACTGCAATCGGCTGTATTGCTTGGGGCAGATTTAATGATGCCTGCCCGTTTCGTGGCCGCTGAGCGCAATGGCCAATGTTGCAAGGTCGATATTGAAACGGAGCGAGGGCACGAATCGGTAAGTTGCAGGGTGCTGGTTAATTGCGCAGGCCCTTGGGCGCGTGAGGTATTAAGCCAGATTACCCCGGCATTGCCGCTACCGGAGATCGAGCTTGTACAAGGTAGCCATCTGTTACTGCCTCCTTTATTAGATCAATACTTTTATCTGGAAGCGCCGGTTGATAAGCGGGCAGTCTTTGTATTGCCGTGGGAAGGACGTTTATTGGTGGGTACCACTGAAAAAGTCCATGAAAATACGCCGGATAAAGCGATGTGCTCGGACGCGGAGCGGGAATACTTATTGAATACATTGCGACATTATTTTCCTCAGTTAGCGATTCCAACGGAGCAGATTGAAACCTTTGCGGGTCTGCGAGTGCTGCCAAAGAGCGACAAGCGGGCATTTTCCCGGCCACGCGAGGTTATGTTTGCTGTTGATGATGAGGCCCGGCCGAGAGTTTTATCCGTAATGGGGGGTAAGCTGACTACTTATCGCGCAACTGCCGAACAAGCGATGCAGCGCCTTATGCCATCATTACCAACGAAAGAACGACGTGCAGATACGGCTCTGGTATCACTTATTCCTGTGCATTAAACCGGCAAGTCGATCCCTGCACGCATAAGTCTGCGGATATTTTTGCCAATGCCGTTGGTCTTAACGATGTCAACCGCTAGAATGGCGCCCGATTTCCAGTCACCCCAACCAGCGGTCTCCGCTAAGGATTCTCCTGTGAACTTCACCGGTGCCCATATTCTTTCCATTACCCAATTTGAACGTGCTGACATCCAGCGTATTTTTGATGTAGCCGATGCAATGGAACCCTACGCCTTACGCCGTAAAGTGACGCGCGTATTAGAAGGCGCAATTCTCGGTAATATGTTTTTTGAACCCAGCACCCGTACTCGGGTCAGTTTCGGTGCCGCGTTTAATTTGCTCGGCGGCAATGTACGCGAAACCACGGGGTTTGAAAGTTCGTCGCTCACTAAAGGTGAATCTTTATTTGATACGGCGCGCGTACTTTCAGGTTACAGCGATGTGATTTGTATGCGCCATCCACAAGCCGGTTCAGTAGCTGAGTTTGCCGAAGGAAGTCGCGTTCCTGTAATCAATGGTGGCGATGGCCCTAACGAACATCCCACACAAGCGTTATTGGATTTATACACAATTCGTAAAGAATTGCGCTCCAAAGGCCGTGATCTGGATGGTTTGCGAATCGCGATCATTGGTGATTTAAAACACGGCCGCACTGTGCATTCACTGTGTAAATTATTATGTATTTTCGACAAGGTCAGCGTAACGCTCGTATCACCCAAAGAATTGGCAATGCCGGAATATATTGTGGAAGAGCTGCGTAAAGCGGGTCATACAGTTCAGATTACAGATGATTTGCCCACCAGCATTACCCACATCGACATCGCCTACTCAACCCGCATTCAGGAAGAGCGTTTCGCGAGTAAAGAAGAAGCGGATCAATACCGCGGCCGTTTCCGTTTGAATCAATCCATCTACACCGAATACTGCGAACCTAACACTGTGATTATGCATCCGCTCCCGCGCGACTCGCGTGCCGATGCAAATGAACTGGATAATGATCTCAACGCGAATCCGAACCTCGCTATTTTCCGTCAGACTGATAATGGTGTGCTGGTGCGTATGGCTTTGTTTGCGTTGGTATTGGATGTTGCTGATCAGGTGGACAAATATGCGCGCGAAGTGAATTGGTATAATTCGTTGCGATCCAATTAAAAAATATTTTTCTCATCGAAAAAATCCGCTGCGTAACACCAGCGGATTTTTTTTATGCTAGTGTTGGATGGCACGATAAAAACGACATGGAATCACTATGGAAAAGACAACAGTTCAGCAACAACGCTTCCAATTAATCGAGTTATTGGCTTATTGGGAAGGGCGAATTAATACAAAGGACCTGGAGCAATATTTTCAACAAAGTCGGCAGCAAAGCAGTCAGGATATAAATGCCTATAAGCAGCAAGCTCCGGAAAATTTAAACTACGATGCTTCATTAAAAGCATATCTTCCCACCGAATTTTTCAATCTTCGCTTTGTCAGTGAAAATGTTGACGATTATCTTCACTGGTTACATTTCGGTAATTTGAAAAAACACACGCCTTCTATTTCTGAAACTTTATATATCCCCTCGCGAAAAGTATCCCCAGTCATCATGCGTGGTTTAGTCACTGCTATTCGCCAGCAAAAACGCATTGATGTAGATTACATCTCACTCAATAACCCAAATGCAGAAAGTCGCATCATCGCCCCGCATACTTTTATAAACACAGGGCTGCGCTGGCATTTGCGCGCGTGGTGTGAAAAAAGCAAAGCGTTCCGCGATTTTGTTCTCAGTCGTTTTCGCGGCACACCCGAACTTGAAACCAAAACAGAAAATACCCAAGAAAAAGATACTGCCTGGAATACCCAAGTCACTGTAATCCTGGAGCCCGATCCCCGTTTATCCCCGCAAAAACAAGCTGTCCTTGTTAACGATTACCAAATGCAGAACGGCCAATTAAAAATCACTACACGCGGCTGTTTGGTGCAATACCTTTTGCGCGAATTACAAGTCAGCACCAAGGTGTGGGACGGAACACCTGAAGCCCAGCAATTGGTATGTGTCAACTTATCTGACATAAAACCGTGGTTGTTTGAGGGGTAATCTTCTGTAATTGCTAAAAACCTGTTGGGTTTGTTTACCTGTGTTTTTGTATAGGGTTGTGAGGTTGATATTGGCTCGGTAGAGTCTGGTAAATTTTCAAGGAAAACAAAATAAGTGAAAAGTTATTTTCAGTATTGGGGTAAAGCTAAAAAAGACCCGCAGGCTGAGGGGGCTGATTATCATTTGTTGCCGTACCATTGTTTGGATGTGGCGGCGGTGGGGTATGTGTTACTTGATTCCAAAAAACCACTCTGTCAGCAATTAGCGGCTCAATTACAGGTAGAGCCTGAATGGCTACAATCTTGGTTCAGTTTTTGTTTGGTATTGCATGATTTAGGTAAGTTTTTTCGTGCCTTTCAAAATCTTGCGCCTGATATGTCCCCACTTTTGGTGGCTTCTCATCCTCGTTGTATTTATTCGGAGCGTCATGACACCCTTGGGATAATGTTATGGCTTGATGTTTTGGGTAAAAAAAATCTAATCCCAATTGAATATGATCAATCTTTTGTTCAGTGGCTTGAGGTGGTTTGTGGGCATCACGGTAAACCACCAAAAAAAGATATTCGTAGTATTAGAGCGTATTTGCTGGATGAGGATGAACAGGCTGCCGCGTTATTTGTCAGGGATGTGATTGCGGTGTGGATACCAGATTTAACACCTTTAAAATTAATCGATAAAAAGATATTCAGGCGTGTTTCATGGCAGCTTGCAGGTGTGGCGGTATTGGCTGATTGGTTGGGGTCTAATCAACAGGTATTTCAATATTGTACTGAGCCTATGCCACTTAAAGAGTATTGGGATAAGGCGGCATTACCAGGTGCTAATAAAGTGGTTAAGTTGGCCAATTTTGGTTGTCGAGATATAAAACCCTTTGAATCTATCCAGCAGCAATTTAGCTTTATTAAAAACCCAACACCATTACAAGCTTATGCTCAATCAGTTGAGTTAAATAATTCGCCGCAGTTATTTATTCTGGAGGATGTTACGGGTGCTGGTAAAACCGAAGCTGCGATGGTGTTGGTGCATCGATTAATGGCTGCGGGTTTAGCTAATGGGCTCTATGTTGGGTTGCCTACTATGGCAACGGCTAATGCAATGTATCAGCGCATGGCAAAAAGTTATCGCAGCTTATATGCCGAACATGAATTGCCATCTTTGGTGTTGGCTCATGGCGCGACCCGATTATCCAAAGAATTTAATCAGTCTGTTGCATTTAGTGAGACAGTTAATTTAACCGAGCAATCGGTTGATAAAAATTATGAAAAAGATGAGTTGTCTGCAAGTGTCTATTGCAATCAATGGCTAGCTGATAGCCGCAAAAAAGCACTTTTAGCTGATGTTGGTGTGGGCACTATTGATCAGGCACTATTAGGCATATTGCCTGCGCGTCATCAATCGCTACGCCTATTGGGTTTAACCAATAAAGTGTTGTTGGTGGATGAGGTACATGCGTTTGATCCTTACATGCGCAGCTTGCTGGCTGCGCTGTTGCAGGCACATGCAGCACAAGGTGGTAGTGTGATTTTACTTTCTGCAACTTTGCCTTATAACTTTCGCGTACAACTTGCTAACGCTTTTGCGCAAGGGGCTGGGTTGAGTCCATTGCAATTAACGCAAGATGCAAATTACCCTTGGGTGACACAGCTTAATAATCAGAAATTTTCCGAGCATCAAATAGATACACGCAAAAGTGTTGAGCGGCGTGTTGCAGTGAAACGCTTGGATAACGAAGAGCAAGCCTACGCGCAAATAAAACAAGCCGTAGCACAAGGGCGCTGTGTATGCTGGATTCGAAATACAGTTAAAGATGCGCGTAATGCTTACCAGTATTTACAGCAACAAGATTGGATTAAATCTGAAAAGTTAAGTTTATTTCACAGTCGCTATGCAATGGTTGATCGGCAACTAATTGAGGCTGACGTAGTTAGCCGTTTTGGTAAAGAATCAAAAGGAGCTGAGCGGGCAGGGCAAGTATTGATTGCTACGCAAGTGGTAGAGCAATCGCTCGATTTAGATTTTGATCTTATGATCAGTGATTTGGCGCCTGTAGATTTATTAATTCAACGCGCGGGTCGTTTACAGCGGCATATTCGATCAGTAAACGGCGATGTTATTACGGATGGTGCTGCAAAAGAGCAACGTGAATCACCTTGTTTATATGTGCTTTCTCCCGATCCGTTACAGATCAACGATAGTAAATGGTTGCGGGATTTATTGCCGGGTACTCAGGCTGTGTATGCCAATGTTGGACAGCTTTGGTTAACTATTAAAGGCCTGCTTAAAAATGATGGCTTTGAAATGCCGAAGGATTCTCGTGCGCTGATTGAAGGTGTATATGGCGATGATGCGCAAAGTGATATTCCTCCTGAACTGGAAAAAGCGAGTAAAGATGCCGAGGCCAAACAGCGTGCAGAATCGGGTATGGGTAAATTTAATTTGTTAGCGTTAGATAAGGGCTACACCCAAGCCAGCGCTGATCATAATGGTGGTTGGAGTGAAGAGGTCAGTATTCCTACTCGCTTGGGCGGAGATACTGTAGCGGTGGTATTAGTAAAACAAATGCAAAGTGAGTGGGTGGCTTATGCGGGTGAGGTTGCTAATAAGTGGGCGTTAAGCCAATTGAGTTTGCCAAAAATTGAGTGGGAACAAGCGAGCAGTTTAATTTCTGGTGATTTACAGGCATCACTTGAAGAGTTAAAGCAGCGAGAGGCGGGGTTGCGGTGGGTGGAAATAATGCCTTTAACCGAAGCTACACAGTGTTTATATCAAGCAAAAGGTGGTTGGTGTTTTGATCAATTGAAACAGGGAAATATTGTATGAATTTAATTAATGACCCTTGGATACCTGTTATTCGTACGGATGGTCAACGAGGGCGTATCGCTGTCTGGCAAATTGTTGAGTTGAATAATCCGGTTGTGGAGTTGATGGCGTCCAGACCGGATTTTCAGGGCGCTTTGTATCAATTCTTAATCGGACTTCTGCAAACAACCTTTGCACCTGAAGACGAAGATGAGTGGTTGGAATATTGGCAAAACCCGCCGGATACAGAAAAACTTAAATCCATATTTTCACGTTTCTCCACTGCGTTTGAGTTAATCAATCCTGATGGTGTGGCTTTTTTGCAAGACTTCACCAATCTGGATGACGAGCCTAAGGAGTTGGCATCGCTGCTGATTGATGCTCCTGGTGGTAAAACGCTAAAAGACCACCTCGACCATTTTGTAAAAGGCGGCACTTTGGCAGGTGCATGCGCTAGCTGCACAGCCACAGCATTGTTTACATTACAAACCAACGCGCCCTCTGGCGGCGTTGGTCACAGAGTGGGCTTGCGTGGCGGCGGCCCTTTAACCAGTTTGCTTTTGCCAGAAAACCCTCACGCCAGTTTGTGGCACAAGCTTTGGCTTAATGTGCTTACGCAAGATGAGTTTGTGAGAAGTCCAGCCACGCCAACTGTAGATATTTTTCCTTGGCTTGCACTTACCCGAGTGTCCGATAAAACCGGTGGTGCGACCTTGCCTGATGATGTTCATCAGCTGCAAATGTATTGGGGTATGCCGAGGCGTATTCGTATCGAACCTACTGAGATGAACGGTGCGTGTGATTTGTGTGGTGTTGGCGATGTCGAGTTATACAGTCACTTCCGTACTAAAAACTATGGCGTGAATTACGAAGGTCCATGGGTTCATCCTTTAACTCCCTATCGTTTTGATGCGAAAAATGAACAGCCTCCGTTGAGCCTGAAAGGGCAGCAGGGTGGTTTGGGTTACAGGCACTGGTTGAGCTTGGTGTGGTTTGATCCGAGTAATGGTGATACCGCTGCACGCACAGTAAAAAGTTTTTTTAATGCTAAGGCTCGCTTGGTTGATCAGTCCCAACGGATAAGTCTATGGAGCTTTGGTTATGACATGGACAACATGAAAGCACGTTGCTGGTACGAACAGAAAGTGCCGGTGGTTTCTGTAGCGGATAAATACCGTGATTTGTTTTTCCAGTTTGTCTCTGAGCTTATTGAATCTGCACGCGATGTGGTTAAAGAGTTGCGTTCACAAGTGAAAGCAGGTTGGTTCAGTCGTCCCAAGGATGCGAAAGGCGATACCTCTATGATTGACCAATCTTTTTGGCAGAGTACGGAGTCAGTGTTTTATCAGCAATTAAAAATATTGGCTATGCAACCCGTCGATACTCGTTTTATGCCAATACAGGTAGCTGGTGCATGGAATACTCTTTTAAGAAAACACGCAATAGATTTATTTGATTATTGGGTGCTGGAAGGAGATGCTGAAGATATGGATATGAAACGAATAACCAGTGCACGCCGCTTTTTACTGATTAACCTTTCAAAATTAAAAAGCTTACAAATGTTAGAACAACAAGCAAAAGCCACAGGGGAGGTAGCCTAAACATGAAATTGAAAAAGTTAAGTGAAGATGATGCCAAGCGCCTAAGAGATTGGTGGAGTGGTCTGGATAATGAACGTGGTGATCGTGCCCAGTTACGTCGTGCCAGTAATCCTGATGATGTGCTATTAACCTCTGCCTTTGCGCATTTTCTCAAGGCCATGCCTGATTCATGGGTGGAAGGTAAAACGGGTAAGAATACATCGTTATCTATGTCTGATATGGCATTGATTGCGGCAGTCATTGCGCGGGTAAAAAGTGAGCCGCAAAAGGCCGATACAACTTTTGCGCGATCACTGGCGACACCTAAGGAAAATGGCAGTAAAGCGGTAATGAGTGAATTGCGTTTTCAACAACTACAAAAAAGCCGTTCGCCTGAGGATTTTTTCCTACGGGTTTGTCGCGCAGTAAATTTATTGAGTGGCAAGGTGAATGTTGTTTCACTTGCGGATGATATTGCTCACTGGTTGATTGAATTTCGTTATGGTCCTGCGAGCAAGCCAGAAGATCGTTTGGCAGTGCGCTGGGCGAGTGATTATTACACCGTATTTAAAGACTAATTAAAATTTCACAAGGAATATTATTATGAGCCGGTTTTTACAATTACACCTGTTAACTTCTTACCCGCCTGCCAATTTAAACCGTGATGATCTTGGTCGTCCTAAAACCGCCAAAATGGGTGGCGTTGATCGTTTGCGGGTGTCATCCCAAAGCTTAAAACGTAACTGGCGTACATCACGTGTTTTTGCTGAAGCATTAAATGCACCCTTAGGTGACCGTACCAAACTTTTCGGTACACAAATATTTTTACACTTGATTACTAAGGGCGTAACTTTCAAAAAAGCAGTAGACGCTGCAAAGCAAATTGCGGGTGTTTTTGGTAAGAATGAAGCCGCCGCTGATCTTAAAAAAGCGAAGGACGATGATAAAGATAAAATGCTGGCTAAATTACAAAAAAAATGGGCTGCGCGTGATAAAGATAATTTGGGTATTGCCGCTTATTCATTGGAGCAACTGAATGAATTGGAAGTGCTGGATATTTCCCAACTGGCGTTTATCAGTATTGAAGAAAAACAAGCCGCTTATGCACTGGCCGATAAGGTCGTAGAGGGGGTGGATATCGGCGATAAGTTAGATGTGTTGCGCGATACCACGTCCAGTGTGGATATTGCGTTATTTGGCCGTATGCTTGCTGATACGCCCTCTAAAAATATCGAAGCCGCTTGCCAGGTTGCCCACGCTATATCGGTACACGGTGTGGTGATTGAGGATGATTACTTTACGGCTGTTGATGATTTAAATGATCACAGTGCTGATGCAGGTGCGGCGCACATAGGCGAAACAGGTTTTGCAGCTGGTTTGTTTTATTCCTACGTATGTATCAATAAAACCTTGTTGATTGAAAACTTAAATGGTGATGAGGCTTTGGCAAATAAAGCCATTCAAGCGTTAACGGAAGCTGCCGTTAAAGTTGCTCCCGAAGGTAAGCAAAATAGTTTTGGCAGTCGTGCTTATGCGTCTTATGTTCGTGCTGAAGTGGGTGATCAACAGCCACGCTCTTTGTCTGTCGCCTTTTTAAAACCGCTTGGTAAAAATGTAGAAGATTATGCGTCGGAATCGATTACAGCTTTGGAGCTACAAGCCGCCAACTTTAATAAGGTTTATGGCCATTGCTATGCTGATAGCTATACATTAAATGCAATAATTGCTGAAGGCAGCATGCAAGATTTACTCGAATTTTTAACTCATTAGGAGGCGATATGGAATTTTTAGTTTTTCGCCTCTATGGCCCAATGGCCAGTTGGGGTGAGATCGCCGTGGGTGAGGCGCGCCATAGTGCTATTTACCCAAGCAAGTCTGCCATCATCGGCTTGCTGGCGGCTGCTTTGGGTATTCGCCGCGAGCAAGAAGAATTGCAAAAAAAATTAACGGCAGGCTATTGGCAGGCGATTAAATTACTTAAAGCCGGTCAAGTGTTAAAAGATTATCACACCGCGCAAGCACCTGACTCTGTGGGTAGGTTTCGCTATCGCACAAGACGTGATGAATTAATTCACGGTAAAGAGCGTTTAGGCACGGTGCTTTCCAGCCGTGAGTATCGTACCGATGCACAAGCAATTGTTGCTATCAAAGCATTAGATGCAGCGCCTTATGAGTTGAAATCACTTCAACAAGCGTTGCAGTTGCCCAAGTTTCATTTGTATCTTGGGCGTAAGTCGTGTCCTTTGGCTGCGCCGTTAGATGTGCAATTAATTACAGCGGATAACTTTCGAATGGCGCTGGATGCTTATGTCCTTAAAGATTTATTGATTGATGCCTCTGAATGGCAAAGTGATGCGCGTTGGTTACCAAAAGACAAACTTATCCATTATTACTGGGAGGGCGATCTACAGGGTTTTTCTATTGAGGATGCTGAATTTAATTTTCAGCAAGTACAAAAACTATCGCGTTACGACATGCCCTCATCTCGCCGTCGTTGGCAATTTTCGCCGCGCTCGGAATATTTATGGCTACATAACAAGGAGGTGAGCTAATGTATTTATCACGCATTGAATTAACACCGGCTATTGCTGAATATTCGCAGCTAGGTGCAATTTTAAAAGATCGTAGTTACGGCATACACCGTTTGTTGTGGGATTTATTTGCCGCTCAAGAGCGCTTTTTGTTCAGGGAGGAAAATACTCAGGAACAATTAAACAGTCGCCGCCGTTTACCAATTTATTACGTGTTATCTGTAACTAAACCAATATCTGATTCACCTATCTTTAAAATCGATAGTAAGGAGTTTTCACCGAAATTGAATGTAGGTGATCAATTGGCTTTTAAGTTGAGAGCTAATCCCACTATCGCACGTAAAATGGAAGGTAAAAAAAATTCTCAGCGTCATGATGTTGTTATGGATGCGCAACGCCAATTTTTAATATCCTCCTGTCAGGCTCGACAATTGTCAGCAGCAAATACAAAAAGCGAGTTGCGCCAGTTATTGCTGAGTCACCCGGATTATAGTGATGATCAAGGTGGAAAACGCTTGGCGGCTGAATTGGACGATGCCATTCGGGTGGCCTCTATCGAATGGATAAAAAAGCGCGGTGAAACGCATGGGTACTGTTTGCAGAGTTTGGAGGCAACAGGATATCGCTGGAATGCTTTGCCAGAAAAAGATCGCAATGCGGGATTTAGCTCAATGGATTATGAGGGGATTCTGCAAGTGACTGATCCCGAGAGATTTGCGCAGATGTTAATCATGGGCATCGGCCCCTCCAAAGCTTTCGGCTGCGGCCTAATGTTAATTCGCCGTATTTAGTTTTTCAGGTTGAAAATAACCATTCAAAGCTCAGATTGTGCCAACACTTGCTGGCACAATTTGATCATCGTGAAAGAACAGTATTGGACGATGCGATACGTTATCTGCTTAAAAGCTCAGGCTACTTTATTTAGTAAGCTTCTAATCTCTCATGTTCTGGAGTTAGCTAATGAGTGATATTCCTCCGCTTCCACTAAAACCAATCCCAATGAAAGATCGTATTTCAATGATCTTTATCCAATACGGGCAAGTTGATGTCCTTGATGGTGCCTTTGTGGTAATTGATCAAACCGGCGTGCGAACTCATATCCCTGTTGGATCTGTTGCATGTTTGATGCTGGAACCGGGCACGCGTGTTTCTCATGCTGCTATTAAACTTGCGAGCACAGTGGGAACTTTGTTGGTTTGGGTTGGTGAAGCTGGTGTTCGTTTATATGCTTCAGGTCAACCAGGAGGTGCAAGGGCTGATCGTTTGTTGTATCAGGCAAAATTGGCGTTAGATGATAATTTGCGGTTAAAAGTGGTGCGTAAAATGTATGCATTGCGTTTTAACGAGGAGCCACCACAACGCCGTAGCATTGATCAATTACGTGGCATCGAAGGTGCACGAGTGAGGGAGATATATCGACTGCTAGCAAAGCAATATGGCATTCAGTGGAATGGTCGCAAGTATGATGTGCGCGATTGGGAAAAGGGGGATGTTGTCAATCAATGTTTGTCTGCTGCTACATCGTGTTTATACGGTATTACCGAAGCCGCAGTCCTTGCTGCCGGTTATGCTCCTGCTATCGGTTTTATCCATACCGGAAAGCCCTTGTCTTTTGTATATGACATCGCGGATATTTTTAAATTTGATTCTGTAGTTCCTTTAGCTTTTCGAATTGCTGCGAAAAAACCATTGCATCCGGATCGGGAAGTGCGATTAGCCTGCCGGGATTTATTTCGATCATCTCATATTCTTGAAAAGATCATTCCAACAATTGAAGACATATTGGCAGCAGGGGAAATAAAACCACCGGAAATACCAGATGAGTCCGTGCCTCCGGCAATTCCAAATCCAGAAGCTATTGGTGATGAAGGCCATAGAACAAAATGAGTATGCTTGTCGTGATTACTGAAAATGTGCCGCCACGCTTGCGTGGCCGTCTCGCTATATGGCTGTTAGAGCTGCGGGCAGGCGTATATGTTGGGGATGTAAGCCGACGCGTACGAGAGATGATCTGGCAGCAATGCGAACAAATGTTGGAACAAGGAAATGTTGTTATGGCGTGGGCCACTAATACCGAATCAGGTTTTGACTTCCAAACAATGGGCACTAATCGTCGTCTGCCGGTTGAGTTTGATGGATTACGTCTTGTTTCATTTTTCCCTCTTGAGTCATCCGCTAAAGAAAGCTAAATCGCATCTTAAAATATCAATTTCATTGGTAGATTTTCCTACCCTCATTTTCTTATTGTAGATCAGTAGGTTACAGTAAGAGTGTTCTCCGCGTTAGCGGAGATGAACCGCCAGAGCTGTCAATCGTCCAAGATCAAAAGCCGTGTTCTCCGCGTTAGCGGAGATGAACCGTTTTTGCCGAGATAGGAATGGCCTACGAGAGCGTGTTCTCCGCGTTAGCGGAGATGAACCGGGAGTGACCATGGCCCAGCGCCTCACCAAAAGGTGTTCTCCGCGTTAGCGGAGATGAACCGATAAGATGCCGGCCTAAACTTTCTTGCGCCTAGTGTTCTCCGCGTTAGCGGAGATGAACCGCAGTTCAGCCTGCAGCTGCTGCCGCTTGCCGGGTGTTCTCCGCGTTAGCGGAGATGAACCGCCTGTCCAAATTTTTGGCGATTTGAAAAGTTAGTGTTCTCCGCGTTAGCGGAGATGAACCGTAGTAGTAACGTATCAATATGGCTCATATTCAGTGTTCTCCGCGTTAGCGGAGATGAACCGATACGCTGCTAGATTTAAAAGAGATTCGCGAAGTGTTCTCCGCGTTAGCGGAGATGAACCGATATCACCTCGATTATTGGGCGGGTTACTCCGGTGTTCTCCGCGTTAGCGGAGATGAACCGCCCGCTGGCCGTACCACCAGTAACCGCAATTGGTGTTCTCCGCGTTAGCGGAGATGAACCGTATTCTTAACTGCAGAGGGTTTAACAATTGGCGTGTTCTCCGCGTTAGCGGAGATGAACCGAAAACGGTCATTTTCAATTGAGAGCTGCCCTCGTGTTCTCCGCGTTAGCGGAGATGAACCGGTGATTGTTGTTTCCATGCTGCCAGTGTGGCCGTGTTCTCCGCGTTAGCGGAGATGAACCGATATATTTACGGTGCCCTCTTGAGCGACCTTAGTGTTCTCCGCGTTAGCGGAGATGAACCGTGATTCGCAATTGCAGAATGCGGTAACTGCAAGTGTTCTCCGCGTTAGCGGAGATGAACCGGGGCTGCCATCGATAGCGACCAGCAACCAGATGTGTTCTCCGCGTTAGCGGAGATGAACCGAGGGTATTACGGTGGGGGCTAGTGTTGGTGACGTGTTCTCCGCGTTAGCGGAGATGAACCGTGCGGGCGTGTCAGAAAAATCCTGTGCCAAATGTGTTCTCCGCGTTAGCGGAGATGAACCGGCTATCGGGAATCTACCGTTATTTGCGCATTGGTGTTCTCCGCGTTAGCGGAGATGAACCGCGTTCGCTCAGCAGCTCGTGTTGGCTAACACTGTGTTCTCCGCGTTAGCGGAGATGAACCGAGAATTTGTATACTAACCAGGCTCTCATGGACGTGTTCTCCGCGTTAGCGGAGATGAACCGTGAGTATAATTCCCCTCCCTCCCTTGGCCGGAGTGTTCTCCGCGTTAGCGGAGATGAACCGCGCTATACCGTTGAGGATTGCGGCGATGATATGTGTTCTCCGCGTTAGCGGAGATGAACCGATGGTACTTGGTTCCGCCCAGGGAAATCATAGGTGTTCTCCGCGTTAGCGGAGATGAACCGATTATGATGCTTTCCGATACTTAAACCCGTCCGTGTTCTCCGCGTTAGCGGAGATGAACCGTGGTGACAAAGAAATCGTTGTTTACCTGACCGGTGTTCTCCGCGTTAGCGGAGATGAACCGTAACTTTTGAATCTGAAATGCAGTGCGGAGTTGTGTTCTCCGCGTTAGCGGAGATGAACCGTCAGGAGCAGGCGAATCAACATGGCCATCCAAAGTGTTCTCCGCGTTAGCGGAGATGAACCGGAGTTAATTGTCCTCACATAATTCACAACGATGTGTTCTCCGCGTTAGCGGAGATGAACCGAGTTAGAACAACTGGGGAATTGATAAATAATCGTGTTCTCCGCGTTAGCGGAGATGAACCGCTATTACGTGCGGGGACGGGAGCGAAGGCAGCGTGTTCTCCGCGTTAGCGGAGATGAACCGCACTCGGGAACACTCTGCCCCGCACTGTCACAGTGTTCTCCGCGTTAGCGGAGATGAACCGCCTGGTTCTAAATATGTTTGGCAGCTGATTAAGTGTTCTCCGCGTTAGCGGAGATGAACCGATTTCAACGCTACGCTGGACGACTTCGACAAGGTGTTCTCCGCGTTAGCGGAGATGAACCGTGAATACTGAGCGTATGCGTCAGCATTTACTGGTGTTCTCCGCGTTAGCGGAGATGAACCGCGCGTAAACTTGAGGATTGGTTTGAAACGGAAGTGTTCTCCGCGTTAGCGGAGATGAACCGCCTGAATAAGCTCCGCTGTGATTTCTTGCAGGGTGTTCTCCGCGTTAGCGGAGATGAACCGCTCTATCATGTCCCGATAAATGCTGCGCTCAAGTGTTCTCCGCGTTAGCGGAGATGAACCGATGGTTTGATTCCCGGTCGATTCGCTAAGTGGGTGTTCTCCGCGTTAGCGGAGATGAACCGTACCGTCCTCTGGAGCAGTGCTTAGCGGTTTTAGTGTTCTCCGCGTTAGCGGAGATGAACCGCATATGTTGTGATTGATCATTCAGATGTGTTCGTGTTCTCCGCGTTAGCGGAGATGAACCGTTTTAAGAACAGGTGCAATTGTGTTTGTTGGCGTGTTCTCCGCGTTAGCGGAGATGAACCGGGTTTTATGAAGATTTAGTAAATACTGTAACAGTGTTCTCCGCGTTAGCGGAGATGAACCGAGGTTGTTTCGGCTCAGAAGCAGGATTTATAAGTGTTCTCCGCGTTAGCGGAGATGAACCGCAATTTAGAAAAAGACCTTTGCGGATTTCTTCGTGTTCTCCGCGTTAGCGGAGATGAACCGTTTTGCCAATTTTGCAAAATCTTCGGGTTCACGTGTTCTCCGCGTTAGCGGAGATGAACCGTTAATTGAATACGGGGTTGCATGGTCAATAGCGTGTTCTCCGCGTTAGCGGAGATGAACCGATTGACCGTTAGGCACTGCTTAGAAAATGAGAGTGTTCTCCGCGTTAGCGGAGATGAACCGATTTTTATAAGATGCGTCAAAAAATGTAATCCGTGTTCTCCGTGTTAGCGGATATGAACCGGGAGAAAGTAGGAAAAAGTCCTCCGGTGTTGAGTGTTCTCCACGTTAGCGGAGATGAACCGTACAAGCAGGTGGCTCGATGCGGCAATAGCGTGTGTTCTCCGCGTTAGCGGAGATGAACCGATGCACCTCGGTCTTTTCCAGGGGGTGGAGATGTGTTCTCCGCGTTAGCGGAGATGAACCGTATCATGACAAGGCCTTTCCGATGATGCTGCCGTGTTCTCCGCATTAGCGGAGATGAACCGGATTTACCGATCTACAAAACGGCGTATGAGTTGTGTTCTCCATGTTAGTGGAGATAAACCGGGCGATAATACTGTTTGGTGGTTGGTGTTTAAATGTTCTCCACGTAAGTGGAGATAATTCACTGGTTCGAAATAGAGCATGCCTGTGTGGATCGTTTTCCCATTTTTAGTGGGGGCGTATCGCTATTTGTCTGAATATACATTCAACTAATCGTTAAAGGTATTGGCTTATATGCATATCGAAAAACCAATCAATCTCATGCTCAACTCCTTCTCGATTTCTACACTAACAACCGCAATCATCTCGCTCCTTGGGAACCGGAGAGAAACGTGCATTTTTACACACTCGATTATTGGCAAGAACAAATGCAAAACCGCGAAGCAGAAATGCAGGAGGGCAGAGCAATTTTTTTTGTGGCGATGGATGATGCGGAAAATGTAATCGCGGTATGCAACCTGACCAATATCGTGCGCGGTGTTTTTCAGGCAGGTTACATGGGGTATGCAGTTGCAGAAGCTTATCAAGGTAAGGGAGTGATGAAGTCATTGTGTGAGTATGTTGTGAAATATGCATTTGAAGAGTTGAAATTAAATCGGGTGATGTCCAATTATTTGCCACGCAATGAGCGTTCGGGGAATTTGTTAAAAGCGTTGGGTTTTGAGCAGGAAGGTTATGCTAAACGCTATTTGAAAATTCATGGGCAATGGCAGGATCACGTGCTTACTGCTCGTGTTAACCCGGCTGAATAATTAAAAAATTGCCAATAAGCGATTGATGCAGCTAATGAAAATCCCGTGAATTTACACTCAGGTTTTTTAAGCAATGGGTGTAATCCTGCAAGTGTCCAGCAACTAAATGAATGACGGGTGTTTCACTGTCTGTTGCATTGATTTCCAATACTCCCTTGATCATCAATAACTGCGCGTTTAATAACGGCTCGCGGAAATGAACCTGGGTTTGTTGCCAGACGATCACATTGATATTCCCGGTTTCGTCTTCCAGCGTTACAAACATGCTGCCTTTGGCGGTGCCGGGTCTTTGTCTGCCTGTGACTAATCCGGCAACCCGGACAAAGCGTCCGTGGCCAATACTGGCCAATTCGCGTTGGGTTTTACAGCGATTAAAAGGCGATTGGTTGCGCAGCAATGCCATGGGGTGTGTGCGCAAACTTAATCCGAGACTGGTGTAATCATCTTGCATATCTTTTTCCAGCGAAGGCGCTGGCATACTTAATAAATCATGTTGATCTTCACTGTTTTCCAATAAAGAAATATAAGGCTTTAGCGCTGCGGCTTGCCAGCGTGATTCATGGCGATCTCCCGTCAGTTGTGCAAACGCATCGGCTGCGGCAAGTTGCCCCAGATCCGTTGCGGTGAGCGGTGTGCGCCGTGAAAGATTTTCCAGCGACGTAAATGGTTTGTTGCCACGCCAGCGCGCAATCTGTTGTGCGGCAGTGATATTCAGTGAGCTGATTTGGCAAAATCCCAGACGAATTGCGAATAACGGTTGCGGGTTCGGAAAATATTCCGTGGGTAAATTGTTGGCAGCCGTTTTTTCCAATTGGTTCTCGTACTCGCTGCGGTTGATATCTACTGGTAGCACCACAATGCCATGGCGTTTTGCATCCTGAATCAATTGCGAGGGCGAATAAAAGCCCATCGGCTGGCTATTTAACAGTGCACAATAAAATGCGGCAGGATGATGGCGTTTACACCAGGAGGAGGCATAACACAGCAATGCAAAGCTTGCCGAGTGCGATTCGGGGAATCCGTAACCGCCGAACCCTTTTATTTGTTCAAATAATCGTACCGCAAAATCCAGTGAATAATTGCGTGTGAGCATTCCTGTAATAAATTCTTCTTCGAATTTTTCCAGATCACTATTTTTTCCCCAGCTTGCCATCGACCGGCGCAATTCGTCGGCTCTGCCACCGCTAAAACCTGCAGCAACCATTGCAAGCCTGATTGCTTGCTCCTGAAAAATCGGAATTCCCAATGTGCTTTTTAAAACCGGTTCCAGATCGTCGTGTTCATAAGTCACTTTTTCTTTTTTATTTCGCCGTTGCAGGTAAGGATGTACCATCCCGCCTTGAATGGGACCGGGGCGCACTATCGCAATTTGAATGACCAAGTCATAAAATGTTTCTGGTTTTAAGCGGGGTAGCATCGACATTTGCGCGCGCGACTCTACTTGAAACACACCAACGCTATCGGCCATGCGTAACATTTTATAAGTAGCGTCGTCTTCGGCGGGAATGTCTGCAAGCCGTTGTATTCCAGGTTGGTATTTTTGAATAATTCGCAATGTTTTTTTCAGTGCGGTTAACATGCCCAATGCAAGTACATCTACCTTCAATAAACGCATTGTCTCTAAATCTTCTTTATCCCACTGGATAATCGTACGCTCAGGCATGCTGGCATTTTCAATGGGTACTAAATCGCTGATGCGATCCTGCGCAATAACAAATCCACCTACATGCTGGGATAAATGCCGTGGAAAGCCGCGCAGCTCATTGACGAGATCAAAAAATAAATGCAGCTTTTGCTGAGAAGGTAAAATAAATGCCTGATTGGATTCCCGCAATTGCTCGCTCAGGCGAGTTAAACGTTGCTCCCATTCGGTACGTTCATCCCACCAGGCAATAGACGAAGCCAAATGCGTTATAAATATGGGGTCAAATCCTAGCGCTTTACCCAGATCGCGAACTGCACTTCTACGCCGGTAGGTGATAACGGTAGCAGCAAGAGCCGCACGTTCACGGCTATATTTTTGATAGATATATTGGATAACTTCTTCACGCCGTGCGTGTTCAAAATCTACATCAATATCCGGTGGTTCATTGCGCTCTTTGGAAATAAAACGCTCAAACAACACATTGATTTGCCCGGGCGCAATTTCAGTAATGCCAAGGCAATAACACACAACCGAGTTGGCCGCAGAACCGCGGCCCTGGCATAAAATATCCTGCGAGCGTGCGAATTCAACGATGTCGTATACCGTTAGGAAGAAAAATTCATACCTCTCTCCAATGATAAGCCCCAATTCTTTTTCAATGAGTTGGGTGACTTCTGGTGGTGTCCCTTGGGGATAGCGCTGTTGCTCACCTTGCCGTACGAGATGGCGAAGATATTGATCCGGTGCAAAACCGGCGGGAACTAATTCCCGGGGATATTGATATTGCAATTCTTCCATCGAAAAATTGCACTGCTCCCGAATTCGTTCCGTTTCTTCCAGCAATGCGCTGGGGTACAGTTTTTCCAATTGCCCCAGTGTTTTTAAATAAGCTTCGCTATTTGCCCTGGTTTGTGTTCCTAATTTTTGTACTTCGGTATTCAAACGAATTGCTGTGAGTGAATCCAATAACATTTTTCGTTTGCTGCTGTGCATTAACGCTTGTCCGGCAGCTACTAATGGAATTCCCCATTCTTTCCCCAATTGTTGCCAGCGTTCAAAATGTTGTTGTTCACCACTGTGCAATTGATGGTTTATTCCGAGCCATAAACGATCTTTAAATGCGCGTGTTAAATAATCGGCATGCAACTGAATGGTACTTTCATTGTTATCGTTGATGGGGTCGCACAACCAGATAAGCAAACAATGTTGCAGGCGAAAACGTAAATCCTCGATATGTGCTTCATAGTTGCCTTTATCCGCACGTCGCCGCGCCAGGGTGATAAAGCCGGATAGTTCTGCATAAGCTATGCGTGTGGGCGCTATAGCAATTAACGTTATCCCATTGGATAAAAAAAAATGGCTGCCGATAATTAATTCTATCCCACATTTTTGTGCAGCAGAAAACGCTTTTACTACACCAGCCAATGAGCATTCGTCGGTAATGGCGATAGCGCTATAACCTAATTCTGCAGCGCGCGTGACCATTTCCTGTGGATGGGATGCTCCGCTTAAAAAAGTAAAATTGGTAATAGTATGAAGATGTGTATAGTTCATAATTTTCTAAAAGCCTCCTAGCAAAAAACACCTTGCACAAACCAGCGTTGCTGTTGCAGATCTTTAAAAATCCATAACCTCAAACCATCGTATCGTTGCGCCATAAAATAATCGCGTGCCGTAGGTGTGTCCCACCAATGGGTGTGAATACGTTCGGGGCCTGCCAATAATTGTAAGTGACCGCGCCATTGCAATCCTGTCGCTGTGTGCTCAATCGTTTGCGGGATCGCAAATAACCATTTGGGGCGTAATGCCTGTTGTTGCAATACGGGTAACGCTTGCCAGGCAGTTTTGTGGTAACTGATGATGTCATTAGTTAACTCCGGTAAATGATCGTCTTTATAACTGATTTTATAAATCGCGCTATTACCTAAACGAGCTTTCAGTTTGGCTGTTGTTAGCGTGAAATCTTGCGTGGTTTTGTGGTTGGGTGATTGCTGGGAAAAATCCAGATGATAGGTTTGGCCTTGCAATGATGAGGTAAACGGGCAGTGCAATTCCAGTTGGTCGACGGCAAAACGAAACGCATATTGCTCAAGCTGGATCAAACTTAAATCGAGCAATAAATTTCCCTGCTGCTGAGGTGTGTCGCAATGCACACGAATAATTTCCCGCTCCTGATAGATACTGATCAGATGCCATTCAACCATTTGGCACTGTTGTTGGCGTTGTTGTAGATAATTACTTAATTTTTGCAACAGTAATTCCATGCCCGGTTGCAGCAGGTCCAGTTGCGCAACAGGAAATTCAAAATCTACACGTTCGATAAATGGTATTTCCGGATGGAATATCGGTACCGGTGCAGAAAATAAACCTGTTTGTTGCAGATCCTGGCTGATGTCCAGCATATCGCTCAGGTATTGACTGAATTCATTGCCGAAGCGTTTGGTAAAACTGCGTAAACCGCTGACTTGTATTTGCTGGATAATGTCACCCAGCAAAACAAAACCAGTTTGCTTCAATGCGGTGATTGCCCGCGGAAATTCTTCCAGGCAGGTGACCGGTAAGGGTTGCAATTGTTCGCGAAAAAATTGACGTAATTGTTCGGGTTGGTGCGCCATTATTTTTTGTTCAATGTACGGAACGTGTTGCTCCTGGCCATCTAAAAAGCTACATAACCATGCAGCTTGCGCGGTGTGAGCCAGGGCGTGATGATAATGTTGGGAAATATTCTGTATTTGCAATTGTTGATGGATTGCATCCAGCAATATTTGGATGCCGCCAAATAATGTTAATGACCGTGATATTTCCAGCAGTACGCCATTCGCATTCGTGTATCCGGATATATAAATTTGTAAATGCGGTGTAAATTGATAGAGCGTTTCACATAATTCCATCAATTTTTTTTCAACACCATTCTCACTGGTGTCTATTGATGGATGAGATACATTGGCCGGTAAACGAATGGCCAGCCACAGGCGTATTGCCGGTGGTGATAACACACTGTTGTTCGTCATCAACGGCCCCGCAAGCGGGATATGTTGTTCGTATTCTTTCCTGATTTGGTGGCGGGTTTTGTCGGGTTGATGTGTGGATGAATCTCTGAATCTGTGCCAAGGCTGGCGTGAGGTTGATAACCCATCCATTCGCGCGGCAATAATAATTCCAGTGGATTGTTCAACAATGATTGATCGCCACCTTTTTGTTTGGTGATGATCACTTCCAAATATTCTGCATGAATGCGTGCGCGCAATCGTAAATGTGCAGGCGATGATTGTGATGTTGTATGTGAATTGCGTAGCAACCAGTAAATACCTGATCCATCGTTGCTGGCCAATACACATTTGCGAATTTCGGAGTAGTTTAAAACCTGTTGCGGTTGCCAGGCCAATAAATGGCTGCAAGCTTTTGCGCGGGCAATTTCTACAAACGCTGCCAGGAAATCATTTTTAGCGGGAGCGTTAATAATTAAGAGCCGATCAAGATCCAATCCCGCTTGCAGTAGGCCCTGGGCAAAGGGCAGTGCGGGTGGATTAATTAATATCTGTAATCCCTGAATGGAATTGCGCAATGCAGGTGCGAGCAATAGCCATTCGCCATGCCCCATTTCCTGCAGGTTTATTTCAATCAAAGACGCTCGCGGCCAACCATTGTGTACGAGGGAATTGTTGAGTGCAGGATGACCGGTATCCTCGCCATTGTTGTCGTGAACAAATGCTTTGGTACCGCGCCAGATATCTCCGCGTTGCAAGAGCTGTTCAAGGTTGGGAGATGGTGGTTGATTCATGGTAAAGGAAAAGCAAATGGGTATACTGTATTTAAATACAGTATATCTCTTGGGGATGCTGTATAGTCAAGCTGAACTTATTCGGCACTACAATCGTTTGGTTATAAATACATGAACCTGATTAAACTTGAGGTCTATCAGAAAAAAGCAGGAATAAAAAATGCTGAGTGGGAAAAATGTAGAGGAAGAGGGTGATCGGGTTTAGTGGATAAACCCGACAATTTTATTCAATAACGCCGGGCCGTTAAGTGATTTATCGAAATGATGTTTGATGCCCAATGTATTGCCCAGCTCGCTGGTTTTTTCATCCAGCGTGTCACTGACCAACGCCAGGTTTATCCCGGCTGTCTTAGGCGTGCGCGCAAGAATTTTGCACAAATCGGCACCGGCCTGGGTGTTGGCGATATTGGTGCCGAGCAAAATTAAATCCGGGTGCAAATCTACTGCCAGTTCCAGGCATTCGGTTTGGGTTTCGGCAGTTAATAGATTGAAATGCGCTTGCAAGTGCATAGTGAAATGGCGGATTAATTCGGGGTTGCTATCTGCCAGCAATAAAGTTTTGTGAGTAGCGACTTCATCAACCCAGCTGCGATTGCGACCAGCACGCTTGGCTTTGTACAGCGCGCGGTCTGCATTTTTAATTAATTCTTCCAGGTCATGGCCGGTAGTGCGCAGGCAGGTTGCACCGCCAAGGCTGGCGGTTACAACGGAAGCGGTGGGCGAAACATCGTGGCGCAATTGGAGTGCACTGATTGCCTCGCCAATTGATTGCGCCACACACATCGCACCTTTGGCGTCTGTTTCCGGCAGGAGCACCACAAACTCTTCGCCACCGTAGCGACCCAAAATATCAGTGGTGCGGTGCAAGCAACTTTTAATTGCCTGGGTAACTTTTTTCAAGCACGCATCACCCGCCGGATGGCCGTAATGATCGTTAAATAATTTAAAGTGATCCACATCAATCATCAGTGCGCTAATGGGCTGTTGATGGCGTTTCACTAATGACCATTGTTGTTGCGCCAGTTCATTAAAGGTGCGGCGGTTATAAATGTGGGTGAGGCTGTCGAGTTGGCTAAGGGCTTCCAGCTCGGAATTCAGGCGGCTCAGTTGGTCGCGCATTTCAGCGATACGTTCCATCGCGCGGATTTTGGCCTTGATGATCATAAAACTGACTGGCTTGATCAAATAATCGTCGCCACCCGCATCAATGCCTTCGCGGTAATTTTCGTCTTCGTTCAGCCCGGTAACAAAAATGATGGGAATCCAATGGCCAGCAAGCCATTCGCGGATCAGGCGGGTGGTTTCAAAACCGTTCAGGCCGGGCATTTCCACATCCATGATGATCATGTCTACCGGCGTGTTTTCCAGTAATTGCAGTGCTTCTTCGCCACTGCGGGCGATCAATGGTTCATGACCGGCATCAATAATGTAGTTGCGCATGGCATAGCGAAGGGTCGCGCTGTCTTCAACCAGAAGAATTTTCATAGGGCCGGGTGAAACATAAGCAAGGGATTACGAAAGACCAAAAATGTCACCTGAGTGTAGTTAGTTTTATTCTTTATGCCGCCCAAATTGAGTGATGACACGCAATTAAACGCCATTTTACGTTGCCCAAACGTCGGCGTCGAATAGATTGCAGGCAGGTTGTAGGATATTTATACGTTGCGCTGTCTGGTTCACAGTCGGATTGCAGAGTTAATCGCGGTGATCCACATATAACCATTTGCCCAGGCTTTTGCGGAACAGGGATCGTTCATGGTGCTGGTGTGCTTGCCCGTTTTGACGGAAGAGTGCAACAAACTCTACGGTTCCTTCCTGGTCACTCTTTTGGCCGTTATCGGTAGCCAAAATTTGTAGCCCCAACCACTCACAGCTTTGTGCCCATTGTTGGATATCGCTCTTGCTGGAGCGCAAACGTTGCTCCGGGCTCCAGGTGTCCCACAGGTAATCAATGGCCAGCAGTACATGGGCGGAATAACGCGAGCGCATCAGCTGCTCGGCGGTTTCCGGCCAGGATTGCCCCTGGATATAAGGCTGGCAACAGCTGGCCAGGGATTTTTGGCTACCACAGGGGCAGGCTGACAGAGGATTAATAGCAGGTGTTTTCGATGGCATTTTGTGGCCCTTTTCGGTATTTTGTGCGCCTGTTTTTGGCGGGGGCCAATTCTCGCCGAGTCTGGCCCCCGGCACCAGCTCTCCTGCAGTAGATGCATGACCTTCGAGTAAAGATTTCCACTATGACTGACTTTGACGATATCCGCCCTTACCGCGATGACGAAGTTCGCCCGACCCTGGATCGCATGCTGGCTGATCCGGAGCTCACTGATGCAGTGACGCGCCTGAAATTTCCCAAATTACATAGCTGGCTGGGGTGGTTATTAAAGCCGTTAGTGCGTAGTAAGTTAAAGCAACAGTTGGCAGCCATTCATGATGTACAGGGTTTGCAATCTGTAGTGGAAAAATACATGTCGGGGATGATGGCTACCCGCGTGAAAGACCTGACTGTATCTGGCCTGGAAAAACTGGATAAACACACTGCATATTTGTTTATCAGCAACCACCGCGACATCACCATGGACCCGGCGTTTGTTAACTGGGTGCTTTATCACAATGATTGCAACACCTTGCGCATTGCGATTGGTGACAACTTGCTCACCAAACCATTTGTGTCGGACCTGATGCGGTTGAATAAAAGTTTTATCGTCAATCGCTCAGCCAAAGCGCCGCGCGAAAAATTAAAAGCCGCAAAACATTTGTCCGCTTATATCCATCACTCGATTGTCAATGAACATTCCAGCATCTGGATTGCCCAGCGTGAAGGCCGTGCCAAAGATGGAAAAGATAAAACCAACTCTGCCGTTTTGGGCATGTTAATGCTCAATAAAGCCAAAGGCGAAGAGCTGGCAGGTTACGCTAAAAAATTGCGCATCGTACCTGTCTCTATTTCTTACGAATTGGACCCATGCGATGCCGCTAAAGCGCGCGAACTTTATTTGCATCGCACGGAAGGCAGTTACCAAAAAGAAGAACACGAAGATGTGCGCAGTATCGCTATGGGTATCGCCGGTGATAAAGGCAATATTCATTTGGCATTTGGTGATGTGCTGGATGGCGACTATCAGGATACTGATGAATTGGTTGCAGCGCTGGATCATCAAATCCTCGGTAATTATGTATTGCACGCAACCAATTGTTTTGCGTATGAGATGTTGCATGGCACTGTGCCCAAGGTAAATTACAGCGCAAAAAATATCGCTTACAATCCTGCACCGCTTGCTGCAGAGCGCGCAGAATTTGAAGCGCGCATCAATGCTATTCCCGCCGAACAACGCGAAATTGCGCTGGGCATTTATGCTAACCCTGTTGTGAGTAAACTGGCCGAATGCTAACGGATGTGCTGAAAAAGCAAATTCAGGGAGCGTATAGCCAATTTCTGGAAAACAAAGGCCTGAAGTCTCGTTACGGCCAAAAATTGATGATTGCCGAGATTGCCAAAACGCTCGGCAAAATTTCACTGGATGATGAAAATCACCGCATTCCCGACGAAAACGCCGGCACTCATATTTGTGTAGTCGAGGCTGGTACAGGCACGGGCAAAACAATTGCCTATTTATTGCCTGCCATCGTTATGGCCAAAGCGCTGGGGAAAAAACTGGTGGTGTCGACAGCGACAGTTGCCCTGCAAGAACAAATCGTTAATAAAGATTTGCCTGAGTTGCATCGCAATAGCGGTTTGTCATTTACCTTTACGCTGGCAAAAGGGCGTGGGCGTTATCTGTGTTTAAGCAAGCTGGATAATATCATCGCGGAATACCAAAGCGGGTTAAATCCAACGCGTGCCCTTTACGAAGATGAATATCCCAGCGTTTCTGCGCAAGGTTTTAAACTCTACGAATCCATGATGGACGCGCTTGCATCCAATAAATGGAATGGCGAGCGCGATACCTGGCCGCAAGCACTCGAACAAAATGAATGGCAAATAATTACCACAGATCATCGCCAGTGTACGGGGCGCCGTTGTTCCAATGTGACGGCGTGCAGTTTTTTTAAAGCGCGTGATTCCATGCATTCCGTTGATTGCATTGTTACCAATCACGATCTGGTTCTTGCGGATCTGGCATTAGGCGGCGGTGCGATTTTGCCCGCGCCGGAAGACACGATTTATGTTTTCGACGAAGGTCATCATCTCCCGCAAAAAGCATTGAACCATTTCGCGCATCACAGTCGCATGCTTTCCACTAGCAAATGGCTGGATCAATGCAATAAAGCGCTTGGTGCGATGCTTGGTGTAATCAGTGGTGCAGGTAATGTAGATCGTTTTGGCGAGCAATTACCGGCAGCGTTAATCGATTGCAAACAACGATTGGACCAGCTGTATCCCGTTTTTGAATCGCTCGCGCAATCTATTGCATTTGATGATCGTCAATCCCATTATCGTTTTGATGGCGGTGTGGTTCCGCAAGATTTATTAGTACCTTGCGTTGAGCTATATAAAGGTTTTGATCGTCTGTGCGATTTGCTGAAAAAAATGATCGATGAAGTCAGTCAGGCGATGGAAGATATGCATTGCCCGGTGCCGAAAATCGATTTGGAAAATCATTATCCTATTCTCGGTGGATGGCAAGCCCGCGCTGAAGCGAATCGCGATTTGTGGGCGAGTTTTGCTACGCCGGATTCAGTAAGCAGTGTGCCCAAGGCGCGCTGGTTAACGCCGGTAGATAGCAGTGGGAATATGGATCTTGAAGTTTGTTCAAGCCCCATACTTGCAGCAAAAACGTTGGAATTCAGTTTGTGGGAAAAAGCATGCGGTGCAATTATTACGTCGGCAACGCTCACCGCGCTGGGTAATTTTTATCGCTTCCAAATGCGTGCCGGCACACCCTCGGATTCCAATTACCAGGTTGTACCAAGCCCGTTTAATTTCCAGCAAGCAACACTGGAAATTCCCGCGCGCACAGTGGAGGCCACGAATGCCGATGTCCACACGCTGGCAATTATTGATGACCTGCCAAATTTAATTGATCCCACTGAAGGTTCGCTGGTTCTGTTTTCATCGCGCAAACAAATGCTCGATGTCTTCGATGAAATGCCACAAAGCTTGCGCGATATTATTTTGCTGCAAGGTGATAGTTCCAAGCAGGAAATGTTGGTGCAGCATAAAAAACGTATGGATGAAGGCGAGGGTAGTGTGTTATTCGGTTTGGCGAGTTTTGCCGAAGGCGTGGATTTGCCCGGCAAATATTGCACTCACGTCATTATCGCCAAATTGCCGTTTGCAGTACCGGATGACCCGATTGAAGCGGCGTTATCTGAGTGGGTGGAAGCACGCGGTGGAAATCCCTTTATGGAAATCACTGTGCCCGATGCATCGCTCAAATTAATTCAGGCCTGCGGCCGCTTGCTGCGCACGGAAACGGATACTGGCCGTATTAGTTTGCTGGATCGTCGCATTATCACCAAGCGTTATGGCAAAGCGATTTTGAATTCATTGCCACCGTTTACGCAGATTGTGCATAAATGAACGAGCGCTACATCACCATCGCCGAAACCTTGATTGATATTGAAAGGGAATTGCGCGAGTTGCGTCTCTGGGAAGCGGAAATGCTTCCGGATGCCGCGTTGGCAAGCGAGCAACCATTCGCCGTAGATACCATGACCTTTCCCCAATGGCTGCAATTTATTTTCTTGCCGCGTATGTATTTTTTGCTGGATGAACAATTGCCGCTACCGGGCAATTGCGGTATTGCCCCGATGGCTGAGCAATATTTTTCCGGATTAAATTTATATTCCCCTCCATTGATAGCGCAGCTGAAAAAAATTGATGCGCTCTTGACCCATTCCCGATAAATGCTGAATGCCGTAGGGGCGCAATTTATTGCGCCCTGTATTTGGGTTCAATAAATTGAACCCCTACGGTGTGCATTATCCTGCATTGATATGGTTTTGTATGTTTTTTTGGTTCAATAAATTGAACCCCTGCGGTGTGCATTATTCTAGGCTTCGAGATCTTTTTTGTTCATACTGTTTATCCTGCCTACAGGAGGTTAATGATAAACAGTTACACAGAGTTATTTACAGTCTCTAAATTATAGTGTGTGCGGAGATTGCGAATGTTGCGGTTAGCAAGCTCACCACAACCTACCTGCTATTTGAATATTCATCGTGCTTTGTTTGCCAGAATGAAATCTGGTATTGCATTAAATCTTCATCGTCATCTGGCTGATGAAATTCCACCCTGCATGGCTTGGTTGGAAAGGTGAATTTTAATTTGGCTTCGTAAATTTCCTTCAATGTATTGCCCAATAAAATAATTTTATCTTTCGAAATGTCA
The DNA here is from genome assembly GCA_003056245.1 of Cellvibrio sp. 79. Lineage (GTDB taxonomy): Bacteria > Pseudomonadota > Gammaproteobacteria > Pseudomonadales > Cellvibrionaceae > Cellvibrio. The sequence continues at coordinate 1,454,840 of MVDH01000001.1, forward strand.
TCGCATCCGTAATGTTGGATGTCAGACAGATGAAGATGATTTATTACCCATTCGATCAATTTAGGCGTGCTTCCGCTTTGTGCCTCAAAACCGCGTACAGAATCAACTGAAAATCCATGCACAAATATATAATCTTCAAACTCAACAAATTCAGGCCAGAAAATCGATGCATAACCTACGGCTAAGCGAAAATTTCCTTCACAGCCAACCCATGAATCTAAAGTAATTCCATTGCCATTGTTCCATTCCGCTAATTCAGCTTGCATGCTTGACGGTATTTTCATATATGTTTCCATTTATAATTTGTGCATTCAGGTTTACAGAGATCACGAATGTTGCGGTTCGCAAGCTCAGGCTGCGCGCTCCGTTACAACCTACTTGCTGTGGGTTAATAAAAATAGTGCACATGAAATAAAGCAATTTATTTGTTCTTGTGTGAGTAGTTTTGATGTTTCAATTAAGTCATTTTGCCGCTGTAAGTCGTTGTTAAAAAATAACCAAATAAGCCGTTGATCAATATCTGAATATTTTGGGGTATCAATGAGGGCATAAATGAAAAAACCTGGCAGGTAATATACTAATGCCTCATGAGTTAAATAAGTCATGAAAAATCCCCAAGGCTTTACTTCTGGCATTTCTTTCCAATATTTACCTTGCAATGCACTCTCGACCAGTGCTCCCTCGCCATCATAATCTCTTGGATCATTATTTTTATAGATCGTTACTTTTGTTGGAGGGGGATTGTTAGGGAATATTCTTTCTAACTTATCAATCAGCTGTTTACTGTCAGGGTAGAAAAGTGAATAAGCGTTTGTGCATTTCAATAGCGATAAGGTAAGGGAAAGTCGCTCTTCAGTTTCAATAGAGCTGGCCAGTAAAACAACATCTATGTTTTCTGATCCATTGAGCATGCATTCATAGGCCCAATCAGTATGTTTTTGCATGTTCGTTGGGTTTAACATGTGTGCAAGGTGTATACAGAGCAAATTAGTAATAGATGACATGGGTATGTTAGGTAATTCTTTAATTGGGAGATGCTGAAATATTTTATTGTAGAGGCTCATCATTCCATTCCTTAAATGTCGAGCATTTTCCATTGGGTTTTGACCAGGCTAGATAGTTTCTCAAGCAGGTCCTGTTTTAGGATCGCAATTGTATCGGGTGGCAGATAACCTTCAACTGTTACTTGTACTTCTCGGCTTTCTTCTTTGTAACGTACAACTACATTATCTATAAGAATCCGGTGTTGTTTATAATCATCTTCTTGCTCTGGTAATGATTTGAAATCAAGTGGTGGTTCATACAGTGACTTGAATATTTGTAAATCAGGTGAATACCCCAAATCATTTTTCAGCTTTTTCAAACTTTGCTCGTATTCTTCTTTCCATCCGGCATTTTTGTTCCAAATAAGTTGGCAGATCTCCCATAAAAAATTGCGTTTTTTATCAACTCTTATGTATTGCCATCTGGACCAGTTGTTTTCTTTAAACAAGCTCCAAGTCCTGGAACTAAGATCAAGGTTCCATTCATGAATGTTTTCGGTTAGCGAAGATCCTGGGTCCCTATATATCTCGCCTTGGCAGATGAGCAAGGTTTTTCCATCTTCTAATAAAGTTGAGTTGTGTTTAAAAATCCAGCCCGGATTACTACCTGTTGTTTCTATTTTTCTAATGCTAAAGTTTCTTGTGTCTAATGCAAAAACCGGTGTTTCATTTGCTGAACGTTCGTGCATATACCCTAGGCAGCCAATGATAATAATCTCGTCATTAACTAGTGTGGCCGAATGAGAGTCCGTAGCTGGAAACTCATTTTTAGGGTAAGTATAAATATCTAAGGAGCCATCGATATTTTCGACAACTACATCGTTATAAATATAAAAGTCGGGATCGTACCAATCTTCATGCTCGCCTCCGATATATATTTTTCGTCCATCTGGCAACTCAGTTATTGATTGCCCAAATCTATCGAAGCTCCAGGTTGCACCTTCAGAATAGTAGTTATGTTCTGAAGCCCGGTTAGCTGCCCATGCGTTGAGTTTGGTTTTTATTAGCCAATTCCAAACCGGATTATTAGCCTTGGTAGGGTTTTTGGTTCCTTCTCGAGGTTTTCTCCACTCCTCAAAAAGTTCTTGAGATAGGCCATAGTCAACTAACTTTTCCATCATTCTTCCTTTAGGTAAATTGCCTTCTTTATATGTTAGTGTGAATTCCATAAGTAACGAATGCCATTTAGGATTTATAAAAGGAGCCTGCATAGCAGGCCCCTCAATCAAACTTTCGCCGTTCTATCCGTAATCTTCACCAAATCATTCATAACACCATCCAAACCACCATAAACGTTCAGGGTGTTAATTCTGCCAGTGATTTTTTCCAGCACTTCCAATTCCTTCAAGCGCAACAATACCGGATTGCCTTCCATGACTTTTGCGGTGTTGTGCAGTGAGCGGGTTGCCTGGGTTTCTTCCTGGCGTTTGATCAGGTTGGCTTCGGCGAGTTTTTGCGCTTCTACCACTTGAGTCAAAATTGCTTTCATTTCACCGGGCAGGATTATGTCCCGTGCACCTACAGACTTGAGTGAAATTCCGTATTGCGCTGCCTTTTCGCTCACTATTGCCAATACTTGCTGGTTGAGTGAATTTTTATCGGCGAGCAATTCATCCAGTGTCTGGGTGCTTACAATGGTGCGCAATGCCAATTGCAATTCGCGGTACAAATAATCTTTGCTGTCTGCGAGTTCACGTTTCACGATTTCCGCATCCACAATCTGCCATACAGTCGACAAATTAATACGCAAGCTCACGCGATCTTTGGTCAAAATTTCCTGGCCGTTTACTTCCATGTTTTGCAAACGCAAATCGAATTGTTTTACTTCGATGGTGCGGTTGTATTTCCACCACATATGCAAGCCGGGTTGCAAGCTGCGCTGAGTGGTGCCATCTACCATTAAAAAACCGATATGACCTTCTGCAACATTATTTAGTGCAATGGCAGTCATTGCCGCTTTACTCAGTTGCGGGTCACGTATTCCGGAGAATACGCGCACCAATTTTTCGGAGATCGCGAAATTTTCGCTGATATCAATTTTTTCCAAACTGATCAGACTTTTTTGTTTCCAATAAGCGCCGCGCTGGCTGGGGCCTTTGATATCGCGCAGGATGCCTTGTTGGTAAACCAGGCCGATTTCATTTTCACCGGTTTCCCACTGATGCAAGTAATCCGCGAATACTGCCGGATAAAGTTCAGCGAGATATAGAATTTCTTTACTCACGCCATCGCTCAGCGTGTTGGTAATATTGACTGATTGCAGCATCAGTTGGTCATTCCAATCCCAAAATTCATGCGCGCCAGTTATTAGTACTTGCTGGAATTTTTGATTGTTGAACAGCAAACCTATTTGGCTATCACTGAGAACATATCTTTTTTTGAATATCATTTTTTCCTTCCTTTGCCATTCCTGGCTTTGTTGTTAGTGCAGTGCCTCCACACGGGACGGGCACAAGGGGATTAAATAACGGGCATTAATAAATCAGTTGTTTTCCATTTCGTATGTTGCAATCAATTGCATGGATCATTTTGCGCATTAATCAATTTTTTTCCTTGTGGCAGCTCCGTGTTTGGAATGTATGTGTGTTGATGAAATCCTTTACCGTTTGAAATACCTTTATACCAACACATTCATTTCCGCGGAGGCCTGCTGTATTACGTTTTAGCTGGTTGAAAGACCAGTTTGCTAGCCGGAATTGAACCGGCGACACTCTCATTAACAGTGAGATGCTCTACCAGTGAGCTATAGCATTGGAGCCAAGGCTGGAGTCGAACCAGCGACCTGCGAATTACGAGTTCGCTGCTCTACCGCTGAGCTACAGGGCGGTATTCGGCAACTGCATGACCCCGATACACAAATCATCAATGATGGTTGCGTCAGCCCGCGCAAAAACCGGAGCCGCTGTGATCATTCAGTGTTGTTATTTTTCCATCAATAACAACTTGCCAAATTCTGTTTATCGCGCACTTCCCTGTGCGGATTATGTTTTAGTTAATTGCTTAACCTTTCACACACAATACTTGTTTCAGTGTGTGCACAATTTCTACCAGATCAGATTGCGCGCTCATCACTTTTTCGATGGGTTTGTAGGCTGATGGTGTTTCATCAATTACATCTTCATCTTTACGGCATTCCACACCGGCAGTTGCAAGCAGATGTTCATCCATGGATACGCGGCGTTTTGCTTCGGTTCGCGACATTACTCGCCCTGCGCCGTGGCTACAGCTACAAAAACTTTCTTCGTTACCCAGCCCGCGCACGATGAAAGATTTCGCACCCATACTTCCGGGAATAATCCCCATCTCGCCTTTTTTCGCACTCACTGCACCTTTACGCGTTACCCATACATCCTGCCCGTAGTGGTTTTCGCGGCTGATATAGTTGTGGTGACAGTTCACCGCCTCCACATGCGCCTCAAACGGAATTTTTAAAATATCGCGCATGGCTTGCAGTGTTCTGGTCATCATCACTTCGCGATTGGTTTTCGCAAAATCCTGTGCCCAGGCAACCGCTTCTACATAGTCACGAAATTTATCGCTGCCTTCTGGAATATACGCCAGATCCTTATCGGGTAAATTAATGAACCAACGTTCCATATCTTTTTTTGCTTGCTCGATAAAATGCGTACCGATTCTGTTTCCGACCCCACGCGATCCGCTATGCAACATCACCCAGACTGCATTGCTTTCATCGATACAAATTTCGATGAAGTGATTTCCGCTCCCTAAGGTTCCCAACTGTTTCATGTTGTTGGTGTTTTTCAAAAATGGATGTTTTTCTACCAATTTTGCAAAGCCATCACTCAATGGTGACCACGCATTCAATACGTCTTCCGGCGCATTCGCCCAGCTTCCTTTATCGCGCATCCCGCGCATTTTCGGACTGCTTCCGTGCGGAACTTTCTTCTCAATCTCGCTACGTAATGCTGCTAATGAGTCCGGTAACTGCGATGCATTCAATGTAGTCTTCGCGGCCATCATTCCGCATCCCAAATCCACGCCCACGGCTGCTGGAATGACTGCGCCTATCGTTGGAATCACGCTACCAATCGTTGCGCCTTTACCCAGGTGTACGTCCGGCATTACCGCAATCCACTTATGGATAAAGGGCATGCTCGCCATGTTGTTCACTTGTGCCCGTGCGTTTTCATCGAAACTTACGCCTTTGGTCCAGGACTTCACGGGTGTTTGCCCTGGCTTATGCATGACTTCGTAATTGCTCATGATCTTTCTCTCTTCCCTTTTCGTTTTATTTGCACAAGGGTTATTGCAATCGCATTGCCAACTTTATATTTCTGCTTCAAATAATTTTTAACCTATTGATATATAACGTTTTTAAATTATTTGGTTGGGCCCTTGATGATTTCGCGTACAATCCTGTTTTATGTTTATTTATCAAAATAGATAGGAATATATCTATATGAATAATGTGGTTGTCGGTATTTTGGGTTCAAGGCTTGATCAATTTGGATTGGGTAAAAAGCGGTGGGGGCGTTGGCGACCAACTGTCGCGATTTTGATGCATGAGGAGTTTCCGATTCATGAGTACCTGCTCATGTATTTGCCAGAAGATGAAGAACTACTGCGGGTTGTGTTGGCGGATATGGCTGAAGTGTCCCCTCATACTAAAGTCACTCCCGTTCTTATTCAGTGTGATGATCCGTGGGATTTTGAGCAGGTTTACAATCAAATTCATGGCGTAGCTACCAGTCAATCCTTTGATGTTGAGCAAAACAATTACTTCATCAATATCACTACCGGAACCCACGTTGCGCAAATCTGTTTATATCTGTTAACAGAAGCGCATTACTTGCCGGGAAAATTATTGCAATCTTCTCCGAGCAAAGATGGAATAAAAGGGACTTATCATGTTATCGATCTGGATTTATCGCGTTACGATCAGATCGCATCGCGCTTCGCAAAAGAATCGTCCGATGCGGTTATCCATCTCAAGAGCGGAATCCAAACGAGAAACAAAGCATTTAACGGTTTGATTGATCAACTGGAACAGGTTTCGATTAAATCCACTGCACCGATTTTATTGAATGGCCCAACCGGCGCCGGGAAATCGCAATTAGCAAAACGTATTTTCGAATTAAAAAAACAGCGCGGGCAATTAACGGGTGAATTAGTGGAAGTAAACTGCGCAACACTGCGGGGTGATAATGCGATGTCAGCATTATTCGGGCATGTAAAAGGTGCGTTCACCGGTGCACTGAATGCGCGTATGGGATTATTGCGCGAGGCCGATAAAGGCTTGTTATTTCTGGATGAAATCGGCGAGCTGGGCCTGGATGAGCAGGCAATGTTATTGCGTGCAATCGAGGAAAAAATATTTATGCCATTTGGTGGGGATCAACCGGTGTCCAGTAATTTCCAATTAATTGCCGGTACCCATCGTAATTTGTTTGATCAGGTGAGGCAGGGATTATTTCGCGAGGATTTACTCGCGCGGATAAATCTGTGGACTTATGGATTGCCATCGCTAAAAGAACGCATTGAAGACCTTGAGCCCAATATTGAACACGAGCTGCAAAAATTTACGCGTAATGCCGGCTATAAAGTGAATTTCAATAAAGGTGCGCGCGAACACTATTTAAAGTTTGCTAATTCAGCGCAAGCGCTTTGGCGAGCGAATTTTCGCGATTTAAACTCCAGCATTACGCGCATGGCTACACTCGCAGTTGGTGGCCGAATCACGGAGGCGATAGTGGATGGAGAAATTGCACGTTTAGCGCAAGCCTGGAGCGGGTTTCAGGCATCTCCTCAATTGCAGGTAGATTTGGTTGCTGAAGTACTTTCGCCAGAACAATTAATCGACCTGGATTTGTTTGATCGTTTGCAGTTGAATGAAGTGATTAAAGTTTGCCGCAATAGCCGATCCCTGGCTGAAGCGGGGCGCGTTTTATTTAATGCGAGTCGGGAGAAAAAATCCTCAATCAATGACTCACATCGCGTAAAACAATATTTGCAAAAGTTCGGATTAAGTTTCTCGGCGGTTGCGAGTAATTAATGCAGCGCTGGTGTTGTCCAGTTTACCCAGCGTGATAGTTCGATTGGAAATGTACCATCGGTTTTTTGTACATTGGTGTCGGCATCGGTGTTGTTTAATAAAAATTTCTGCACAAAAGCGTTTACTTCTGGTTGCTGGCTTGCGGATAATTGGCAGTGATTGTGGCCGCCAATTTGCGACACGCCCATATTGTCGCTAGCGCCCAATGCTTTCCATATTTCATGGGCTACAACCGATGTTATGTAGGTGCTTTGATTACCGAGCCACTCCATCGATGTGTTTTCAATAACCAATAATCCGCGCGGCGCAATCAAACCCATTACACCGTGGTGATCAAACGGTAATTTATTTGCCGCTTCGCTGAATATTTTAAATTGATAGGTGAACCACACATTTTCAGTCACGATTTGACGCAACGTTTGAACATTTTGTCCTGAAGCTAATTGTGCGTCGGATATGCGCCAGCTTGCCGCACCACCGGAACCGGATTCTTGCATTATTGTTAAGGCAATGCGCTCATCAAACGCACCGGCGACCAATGCGCCTTTACCATTGCGCGAACAGCCGGTTACACCTAAACGATTGGCATTAATCAGTGTGTTGTTTGATGTTTGCAGCACATCAATCAAGCGGCTCACTCCCCAGGACCAGGCTATCATGGCGCTGGCGGTGTGATCGTTGCCATAAACTTCGTAAAACTTTCCCTTGCCGCGCGATTGTCCATTTTGTTGTTCGCCAATTATGTTGTTGGGAAACTGGATAACCGCAATACCCTGTTTTGATAATTCCTGATTATTTAAAAATGAATTGCCGATACCAATTATTGCCGGGTAGGGGGCTGTGCCCGTAGCCGGAAGAATAACGGTTGCATCAAATGAAATTTCCTTGCCATTTTCTTTAACCACCACAGTAATTTTTTCATTGCTGATTGTGCCGCTCACTTGTTGTGGTGCGGCAGGTTTTGTTCCCAATTCGTAGTGTTGTACTTGCGCTGCAATTTCTGCGCGGCGACATGGCCACTCCTGTTTTTGTGTCAGGTGCGTTCCATTTATGGAGACAAATGGATCGGGCAATGCGGCAATTGGGGTGAGATCTGCAAAGGATTTTAAGACTGGTACATTGCAGTGGGTGGTGGAATTTTCGGTTGTTGCAGGTGTGCTGGATGAAGAATAAGAAATAGATGTTACAACAGAGGGACTCGATACTGATGAGCTCATTGTCGTTGACGGTGTTTCTGAAGAAGAGGCTGCGGCAATCGACGATGATGAGGTATCGTTACCGCTTGCTCCGCATCCAGTAACAAAAAAAATAATTGCCGGCAAAACATAATGTTTATTAAAAACTCTCATTCGCTGTTCCTTATTGTTAAGGTTGAGGTTGCTATGAGAGGTTGTGTTTGTAAAAACTCTTATCGTTATTGCATCACGATAAGAGTTTTAAACCTGATCTGCAATTATCTAAACACGACTTATCATTTCTATCACCTGATAATAAATCGGAATACCGATTAAAACATTTAACGGGAAGGTCACACCCAGTGCCGCAAAAATCGCCAGGCCAACATCGGCTTCTTTTATCGCGGCCTTGATGGCGGCGGGTGCAGCGATGTAGGAGGCGCTGGCCGTGAGTGCGGCGAGAATTAATGTGCTGCCGATTGGCAAGTCCAATGCGAATCCTGCTGCTGTTCCTATCAGGGCTAATACGAACGGGGCGAGCAGCGCAAAGCCGATTAATTTCCAGTGTTGCCAGGGAAATGGATTTAAATGTTGTGATGCGCAAACTCCCATCTCCAGTAAGAACAACGCAAGCAATGCTTTAAAAGCACCGAGAAATAATGGCGCAACGTCTTTGCTCGCATCGGGGCCGTAGAGGTAGCCGATAATGACACCGCCGGTTAGTAATACCACACCGCGACTGGTAAGCGCTTCGTGCCAGATACCTTTCATACTGCTGCCACTGCCCGTGGCTTTTTTGTAGAGCAGAATTCCCACTACTATCGCGGGTAATTCCAATAGCACTAGATACAGCGTTGTTTGCGGGGCGATGGCCAGATTGTTAACTTCGGCGAAGGCGATTGCCACAGCGAATGTACCTGCGCTGGCGGAACCGTAATGTGCGGCGATGCTTGCGCTGTTTGCCGCATTCAATTGCACAACCTTGCGTAGTAACGGGTAAAGCAATAATGGAATTGCGATGCCGAGCAGAATTACCGTGATTACTTCCGGCAATAATTGCCAATGAACATTGCCGTGCAAGGCAAGGCCGCCTTTCAGGCCGAGTATGAGCATTAACAGGATGCTCAGTGTGTCGTAAGCCGCTTTGGGTACTTTTAAATCGGATTTGGCGACCCCGGCCAACACGCCGAGCAGGAAGAACATAATGACGATATCGGGCATGGTAATAACCTCCTCACAAGAATTAACAACATCCGATATTATTTTGGCGACTATTTTGAATAGAGGATAATTAATGTTTATGCTTATTGATATTGATGATTATCTATAGCTTGTTTTCATTTGGAATGAATTGCCATGAATGTCCGCCATCTGACGTTTCGCCTGTTACAGGTCTACATCGCCGTTATCCGTACCGGTTCAATTTCACAGGCTGCAATTCAATTACACCTGACGCAACCAACGGTGTCCCAACAAATAAAGCGGCTTACCGAGGCGGTGGGAGAGGAGTTATTGGAAATGCGTGAGGGCCAATATCAGCCAACCTATGTGGGGCTTGAGCTATTCCATGCCGCGTTGGATGCGCTGGGGCGGTTCGATGATTTCAACAGTTTTATCAGCGAAGCGGCGGAGGGTAATAAAGGACATTTCAGTTTGGGCGTTGTGACTACTGCGCAATATGTATTGCCGTTGTTGTTGAGCCCTTATACGCAGCAATATCCCGGTGTGGATGTGACATTTAATATCGGCAACCGCGGTAGTGTTTTGCAACGCTTTCAAAACCAGTTGGATGATTTGTACTTATTTAGCCATCCACCGACGGGCGACCATGTTGTCAGCGGGAGGTTTTTGCGCAATCCCCTGGTGTTGATCGCACCGTTAAATCATTGGGCGGCAAAAAAGAAATCGCTGACATTTTCTGAATTAATTAACGAACGTTTTTTAATGCGCGAGCCGGGCAGTGCAACACGGATGATGTTTGAAAATTGGCTGCGCGATCAGAATTACCAATTGCATAACTCCTTGCAAATTGAAAGTAATGAAGTGATTCGAATGAGTGTTGAAACCGGCTTGGGATTGGCGGTGCTTTCAGAGCATACACTCGCGCAAGCCAATGCCAGGGTTGCATTATTACCGGTGAAGGATTTTCCGTTGACGAGCCACTGGTATCTGGTGCGTCACGGCGACCGGCGTTTGCCGGTCGCTGCACATAATTTTATCCAGTATATGAATGCACATCTCAGTGAGTGGGTGGATGAGAAGTACATCCGCAATGAGCTGGATTTATTGTTGGGCGGGCGCGGATAAATCCAGTTTGGTAAATACCGGAAAGTGATCGGACGGATACAAGTTGTTGTATACCGTGGTATCCACTTTATGACTCAAGACTTTGGTATTTTTCTTAACAAACACAAAATCGATTTTGTTATCGGTATCTTTGTTTGCTCCAAAATCATTAAATGTTTTGTTGCCGCCAGCCGCGGGTGTGGTTGAAATTTTTTCAGCATCCGCCAATGTTTGGGTGATAATTTCATAACCTTTGGAGTCGGCTTTGAAATTGAAATCACCGGTAACAACAAAATTATCCTGCGCATCCAGTTTGGCAATTTCAGCCAGTAGAAACTTTGCACTTTCCTGCCGCGCCAGCTCGCCTTCATTATCAAAATGGGTATTGAACACAAACAAGGTTTTTTTGCTTACAACGTCAGTTAATTTGGCGATGCTCAATATGCGGCGAAATGCTGCATCCCACCCGCGCGATACTTGTTGTGGTGTTTGTGAAAGCCACAAGGTTTGTTGGCCCTGCAAGGTAAAGCGACCATGGCGAAATAAAATGGCGGTGGTTTCTCCTTTCTCTTTTCCATCTTCACGGCCAACACCAATCCATGAATAATCGTCGAGCATTTCCGCCAGATCTTCTACCTGATTAATTTCAGCTTCTTGCAGGCCGATGATATCCGGGTTGTGATTTTTGATCAGGTGCGCAACAAGGTATTTGCGTTTTTTCCAGTTATTGGGGTTATCAATGGCTTCGCATGAACCGCAGCGAATGTTGTACGACATTACATCCAGCGTCTGGGCATTGGCAAATCCCGTGCAACAAATTAACACCATACTCATCAATAAAAATTTCATACGACAGACTCCGGTTTTTTCCTGTTGACAGTTCCAGCAGTGCTCAAATGCGGGTTCATTAATTTCCTTGCATTGGGTACAAGTCCATTCCGGTAAATTGCTGGATGCAAACGCGTTGCTAATAATTTTATTGGCACGCTCGTAATCCGCATCTTCTAGCACCCAGAGTTCTGGCCAGGCGCTGATGGGAGCGACTTCTCCAATAGCGCTGGAGGTAAATTCATTTTTCCATATCGCCGGAATTCCTGCTTGCTCCAGCAAATTATGCGCATTGCCGACGAATAACCGATTTTCGTGAGTGTAGACCAGCTTCATAAATGACAATCCGTAAAGGGTTATGGTTCAGGGGTGTTGCAAGCTGACATCGTTGAACGTTTTCATTGCTGCTGTTTCATGCTCAACCAATTTATCGTCTTGCTGATCAATAAACAGTGCGGCGAGCTTGTTGTCATCAGCGACTTTCATTCCATCTTTACTGCCAAGACACAAAAGTGCCGTGCCCCAGGCGCCGGCAATAGTAGAATTTTCATGGAAGATGGTCACAGAAACTGTGTTGTGTTCGACAGGTTTGCCGCTACGCGCATCCAGGATGTGACTATAGCGTTTGCCATTACTATCAAAAAAATGACGATAGGTGCCAGAGGTGATGAGCGCTATCGGTGCGCCTGAATCAAAGCTAGCAATTTTTTGCAGCTTACGTTCATTTGGCAATGGTTTTTCCACGGCAATGCGCCAGGGAGAACCATTTGGTTTTTTGCCCCTGGCGAGCAACTCACCGCCGATTTCGACCAGATAATTTTGCACCCCGAATTGCTCCAGGATTTTTGCGATGCGATCAACGCTGTAACTTTGGCCGATAGAGGAAATATCGATACGCAATTCAGGAATTTGTTTGCGCAAATGAGTCGCGTCGATAGTTTCCAGTTTATTCATGCCGATGGCGGCAAGTGTTTGTGCCAGCGCTTCCGCCGTGGGCGGACTAAATTCATCTTTTTTAAAGCCCCATAAGTCAAACAAGGGTTTAATTGTCAGATCGTAACAACCGCTGCTCGCCGTATATACCTTTCGGGCCGCTTCCACTAAAGAAACCAGCTCTGCTTCAGCGGGCAGGATTTCGGTAGATTGTTGGGCATTGAATTTTTCAATGGCAGAATCATCGCGATAATTGGACAGTGCTTTATCAATACGTGCTAATTCATCGGCAACTGCTTTTTCGATATCACTTACCGCCGTTGTGGTGTTTGCAGGTAATTCAAAGCTGAGGTTATAGGTGGTTCCTTGGGCAAAACCATGAATTTGGGATAGCTCCGGCGTTTTGCTGCAACCGGTCAGTATTGCGGATGAAAACATCACTAATAAAAGTAAGGCCGATGAAGCCGTTGAGCAGGGGCATTGGGATAGTACGGAAAGGAACTGCCGGAACATTATTAAACTCCACATACCGAACAAATTTGAATGGAAGGCCGCATTATAGCGGGCATGAGCGATGCATGTAGTTAAGGTTTGTTTTTGGGCATTGTTGGTAGACGCTATTTGAGCTTATAACCATTAATGATGCATGTGGGGCTCATAGGCGGCTTCGATGTGGTGTGTAATCACAGGTTAACAATCATTTGCTAGCAGGCCGTTTTATTTACTGGCCAGCAATTTATTAAAAGTGTTTTTCATTAATAAATTAGTACATAAAAATGAGTGGCCGGGTTTGTATTGTATTAATCCGTCAGGCCGGCAATTTGCGGTGCAGATTTTAAAAAAATGAGGTCAATAAAAATCCGCTGATTGTTTGTTTCAACAAGCATAATTTTTTTGATACTGTTGGTAATGTTTTTTTGTATTTCTTATTGCCGAAACAGATCAGATAAATTTAATGGCACCCAAGTTGCCCACTTTGTTGACAGCGCTGCCGGCTTGCAATAATTTTCGCATCTTAATGTTGAATTAAATAAAGAGGTGGATGTGAAGATTTATTTTACTTCACATCCTTACAATATTATTTCTAATAAAAAATCTGAAACATTGCAGATTTTTATTAAAAGTAATTACTCATCATGCCCCCAAAAAGAATTTTGCATTTGGTCAACTAAAAAAATAGCAATAGTATTGTATTAGTAGTTAAAAGGAGTGGTTGGCTAGAGTGCAATCTGACCAGTTGCAATCCATTTGCAGTATGAAAATAGCTCAGGGATTTTGTGGTTTACCATTACTACATAAAAGGCAACAGGAATTTTTATGAAAGCAAAAGTTATTGGGATGTTATCAGCGGCGGCGTTGACTTTTTCGGCGCAATCTTATGCAGATTATGATGTGCAGGTTCCGGTTAATGAATGTACCTGGGTGACTACTGCATCGGGTATTACCGGGGCTGCGGGTGTTGGAACCATTTATTGGTACAGCGCAAGCTTGAATTGTCCAATCGGTTCTGGCGTGGCAACCAAATCCTGGTGGACGTCAAGCAGCGGCCAATCGGGTTGCTCTATTGGTCCGGTGAGCCCTTATAAACTGAGTGGTAACTGTAATAGTTTTTCCCTTTATTACACCGTAATTGTGCCATCTACAGTTCCGGAAGGTGCAGCTTGTACCTGGACAACCTATTTAACGGGTGGAAACGGTTCGGGAAATATCAGGGTAGAATTTTATTCGCCTATTGGGGAATGCAGAGACAGGCAGAAAGTTATTGAGTACAGAAGTAATGTTTATTATTCGACTTATTATGTGCGTTAATTTATTTGCGTAAATAGTATGTTGAAAAACAGCCCTCTGGTGAAAATCAGAAGGCTGTTTTATTTGATAGCTTTGTTTAAACTGCCGGCTCGCTTTCTCCACCGAACGCGGCAAGTAATGCGGTGATGAAATTTTTCAGTTCCATCGCCATAATCGCGAAGTCCGCATCAAATTGTTCCGCTTTACTTTCCGGATTCCTTTCATTGGCTTTATCGCTAATCACATCTTCGAATTTCAATCGTTTAACGCCCAATTGATCATCGATAATGCAACTAATGGATTCCTTCCATATGAGTGCAATTTTAGTGACGTGCATTCCACTTTCAAGGTGATTGCGAATTTCTGTGGCGGTGAGATCCAGTTTTTTACAGCGCACTACGCGACCGTCTTTAGTTGCTTGCAGCTCGACTTCTTCGCCCAATTCAAATTGGTGCGGCGCCTGGCTTTCGTGTAGCCAGTGAGTCATTACTTGTGTGGGAATATTTTTGGGGGAAATTGGCAAGCAACGCAAGCTACCCAATGCTTCACGCAATTTACTGAGTAAATCTTCTGCGCGTTTTGCTGAAGATGAGTTCACCACAATTAATTTTTCTTGCGGAGCGATATAAGCATAATCCAGCGTTGAGCGGGTGAATGCTTTTGGTAATAGCGAGAAAATAATTTCATCTTTTAACGCGTCGCGTTCTTTGCGGCTAACAGAGCGCGATTCTGCTTCACTAATTGCCAGGACTTTTTCTTCCAGCGCTTCTTTAATCACACCGCCAGGTAAAAGTTTTTCCTGCTTTTTGGCACAAATCATTATGTAACCATTGGTCACATGCACAAATTCGCTACCGTGGCGGCCGAGCGGGAATTCAAAACCATAGCGCAACGGATCAAGTTTGCCGCATGGGTTAAAGCAGAACTCAGCGAGCTTTTCATTTAATTCTTCGGTGGAAATAGTCCACTCTTCGGTCAAGCGATACAAACGTAAATTTTTAAACCACATGGAAAATCCAATAACTGAACAGGTTTTAATTTAAGGGGAGAAATATAGTCGGACGGTTGCGATGAAGCATGGGAGCGGGCGATCTTTGAGACCGTATGCGGCATGGACGACCCACATGGATGTGAGAAGTGCCGCAATATGTATGGAACAGCTGCGGCGACGCATCCGAGCCCCCAGGGATGGGGTTACGGCGTGTCGAAAAGATCACCCCGCTCCCATGCTGGTGGTTATTCAAGCAAAACAATTAACCAACAATATCAATCAACTCAACATCAAAAATCAGCGCTGAGTAAGGCTTGATACTCGCACCGGCACCGCGCTCGCCATAAGCGAGTTCTTGCGGAACATACAAGCGCCATTTGGAACCTACAGGCATTAATTGCAATGCTTCAGTCCAGCCAGCGATAACGCCGTTCACCGGGAAATCGATCGGTTGGCCGCGATTCACAGAACTATCAAACACAGTGCCATCAATCAAAGTGCCATGGTAATGGGTTTTTACTTTCGAGGTTTTGGTTGGGATCGCACCAGTACCTTGGGTAATCACTTCATATTGCAAGCCGGAAGCCGTTACCGTTACACCCGATTTTTTCGCGTTCTCAGCCAAAAAGGCTTCGCCAGCCGCTGCCAGAGTTTTACTTTGCTCGGCTTCTTTCGCTTGCATGCGGTTGTTAATTTCCTGAAATGCATCTTGCATTTGATCGTTGCTGTACGGCATTTCAACGCCATTGAGCGCATCCAGTAAACCCTGGGCAACAGCGGCAGGCGATACGCCATCGAACGGATTGTCGACCAGTTGTTGGCCCATCTGGCGGCCGATGCCGTAACTTACAAGCTCTTCAACACTGCTGAATTTGCTGGACATAAAAGGTTCTCGCTCAGTAAATGCTTAATCGGAAAATAAAAAGCCCTGCACCAGGCAGGGCCGTTTAAAACGGTGGGGCAGTCTAGCAGATCAATCGCTGGAATCCCCGCGGTTTTGCTCATTTGGGTGATGCGTTTCCTGCTCTTCTTCGGGAACATTGACCTCACGGATAAATATCCCCCAGAACGCAATAAAGAGTGCAGCTACCAATGGGCCAATAACAAACCCGTTCACGCCAAATACCCCGAGTCCGCCAAGAGTCGATAGTAGAACTACGTAATCGGGTAGCTTGGTATCCCGGCCGACCAGCATCGGGCGCAGGAGGTTATCGATTAAACCAATCACACCGGCCCCAAAGCCCGCCAGAATGAGTGCTTTGACACTCTCGCCGGTCGCAAACAGGTAAATGGTTACAGGCAACCAGATAATGGCTGGCCCGATTGCCGGGATCAGTGAAAACATCGCCATCACTACGCCCCATAGCAAGGCTCCGGGAATACCAAGTATCCAGAAGATCAAACCGCCGAGGCTGCCCTGGATGATGGCGATTACCAGGTTGCCTTTGATGGTCGCGCGGGTAACTTCGCTGAATTTTGCAAACAATAAGCGCTCGCGATCATCGCCAAGGGGAAGTGCGCGGATCAGCAATGCTAGCAGGTACTCCCCATCGCGCAGCAGGAAAAATATCAGGTACAACATCAAGCAGATATTCAGCAGCAGCTTGAAGGTATTTTGGCCGATGCTCAGCGCGTTTTGCGCAAGCCACTTCCCGGATGCCATAGTCGCGCTGAGGGCGCTTTCCTTGGCTTTGGCTACGTCAACACCAAAGCGCTCCAGTGTTTGCAATGCTCCGGGGAACGCGGTGCGGATTTGTTCTATGTATTGCGCGGGATTTATCTCACCTGATTCCAATTTGTTGTAAAACCCGGCGCCTTCCGAGACGGCAGAACTGATTAAAAAAATCACCGGTAAAACGACGATAAGGATACAGGCTGTGAGTGTGGTCAACGCGGTAAGGTTGGGGCGGTTCCTGAATTTCGCCAGGAGCTTCAGGTGGATGGGATAAAAAATGATTGTTATCGCGCAGGCCCAAAAAATTGTGCCGAAAAAAGGTTTGAGGACTATAAAAAAAGCGACTGAAACCAAAAACAGGAATAGCAAAAACGAACGGGTTTCCAGTTGACGCATAAGGCATATCCTTGGGAAAAAGGCGAATAGTAGTTGTGACTATACGGGAGCAGGTAAGCAGTGTCACGCCTGTAGCCTGATGGGAGAGGCGACGCTGCCTGCAATGCGTGGGGTTATCTTCTATGCTTGCTGAGGATGATTATCAACGGAATCGATTTATGCTCGTGCCTGCACCACAACGATTACATTGCTTGCCGGGTCGCCGATTGTGGTTATACATGTCATTTTTCTGGGCAAGTTTACTAACAGGGGTTTCCGTAACAGCGGAACAGGCTGCTGATGGGGAAATCCATATTCCGGTGCTAGTGCAAGCGACCAAACTGGAAGAACCTGCCGATTATTTCACCACGTTGTTGCTGATGGCGCTCAATGCTAGCAAAGCAGATAACGAAGTGATCGATATTATTTTCTCCGAGCGCGACTACGCCCAGGCACGCTGGGTTAACCTCGCGCAAAACGAAAAGCGCAATTTTGTTATCTGGACGATGACGGATAAAGAACGCGAACAGCAGCTGCGCCCTATTCGAATTCCTTTATGTAAAGGCTTGTTTGGTTATCGGGTGTTATTAATTCGTGCGAATGATCAGGAACGCTTCAACCAGGTTCAGGACCTGGGAGGGTTGTCTGAATTACTGGCGGGACAAGGCACTCATTGGCCTGACACACCCATTATGCAGCGCAATGGTTTGCGGGTGACTACTGCTGAAACAACTGAATCCCTTTTTCGAATGATGAATGCCAAGCGTTTCGATTATTTTCCGCGCGGCATTTCGGAAGCCTGGTTTGAATTGGCACAACGTAATGAAAAAAATTTGGTGGTGGAAAAAAATATCATGCTGTATTACCCGGCGGCGTTGTATTTCTTTGTAAATAAAAGCAATGAAGCACTGGCGGTTCGCATAGAAACCGGATTGGAAAAATTAATTGATAGCGGAGAATTTGATGAGTTTTTTTACCGCCATCCACGGGTAAATTTCGGTTTGGAAAATTTAACGAGTCGGCGGGTGATCAAACTGGATAACCCTTTTTTGCCGCCAGAGGTGCCTGTGAATAATCCGCGCTACTGGATTGATTTGAATTCAAAAATGGCCAGCACGAGTTCTGCATCCTCTGTAAATCCTTGACCGTATCCTGTACGGAAAACCCGCCACACAAAACCCGCTACACAAAACCGTAGGGGCGCAATTTATTGCGCCCTGATTGGCACGAATAAAATTCGGCGGGAATTAAACAAAAGATATTTAAAACGGGCGGGATAAAAACAGATGGGATGACAACAGGTACAAAAAAGGGCGCGATAAATCGCGCCCCTACAGATTATGATTTGCCGGTGTTGCTAGATGTGCTACAGCTGGATTCACTGGTTTTTGCACAGCCGCTACAGCCGCCGCAACTGGCTGCCTTTTTGCCGGGGAAAATCCAGCGGCGCAGCAAGAACACGGCTGCGCCAACAACACAAACGCCTACCACTATTTCCTGCCACATAACTGCCTCCGGTATTTAGCTCGAGTCAATTCACAATCGCGCTGGCGATTTGATACGTCGCCCAAGCCGCAAAATAAGCTAAAGCAAATAGATAGATCGTAAAGAACGTCGTTGCTTTGGCCGAGTTGGTTTCTCGTTTGACCACTGCAATAGTGGAAATGCACTGTGGAGCATACACAAACCAGGCGAGATACGCGTACGCCACCGGCAACGACCAACTTGCCGCTAGTGTTGCACCCAAGGCCGCATCAATAGATTCTTCGCCCACGGCGTAAACCGTGGCCAGTGCGCTAACAGCAACTTCGCGTGCGCCCATAGCAGGAATCAGTGCAATACACATCTGCCAGTTAAAGCCGAGAGGGGCAAATAACGGTTGCATAAAGTGGCCGAGTTGACCGGCAAAGCTGTAGTCAATCGCTGGCTGGGTTGCCCCTTCCGGAGCGCCGGGGAAGGTGGCGAGGAACCAGAGCACAATCGATAACGCAAGAATGATGGTGCCCACGCGACGCAGGAAAATCCAGGCACGCTCACGCAATCCGATCAACAGGTGATAAGCCATTGGCCAGCGGTAGCTGGGCAGTTCCAGCAATAACGGGAACTCTTCACGCGCGGCGCGGCGGCGCATAAACCACGCAATGAGTGCAGCGCTCACCACTCCGGCAAAGTACAGCACAAACAAGGTCAGGCCTTGCAGGTTAAAAATTCCCCATACGGTTTGCTGCGGAATGAAGGCGGCGATAATCAACGCGTAGACCGGCAAGCGTGCGGAGCAGGTCATCAAGGGCGCTACCATAATCGTGATAAAGCGCTCGCGCGGATCAGCGATGGTGCGGGTAGCCATGATGCCGGGAACAGCACACGCAAAACTGGATAACAATGGGATAAAGGAACGGCCAGACAAGCCCAGTTCGCGCATTGGACGATCCAGCAAAAAGGCGGCGCGGGTCAGGTAGCCTGTATCTTCCAATATCAGAATAAAGAGAAACAGGATCAGGATTTGCGGCAGGAACACCAGAACACCGCCGACACCGGCAATAAGCCCGTCCACAATGAAATCTTTCAATATGCCATCTGGCAAGGTTCCGGCTACACCTTCACCTAATGCCGCAAACGCGCCATCAATTAAATCTACAGCCGGCGTCGCCCAGGCAAATACGGCCTGGAATATCACTAACAGTGTTGTAAATAGAACTACCAAACCAAGTACAGGATGCATGACCACTGCATCCAGGCGATCTTGCCAGCGCGGAAATTCAGCGGGCTGGATAACATGTTGTTTGATGAGGCTTTCGATCTGGTCGTAAAGGGCCTCTACAGATTCCTGGCGATCACTCAGGGTAAGCACTTGCTCACCATTGGGAATTGGTGGCTGCTGTGCGTAGCTATCCAACACTTTCCTCAGTTCGGTTACGCCCTGGCTGTTTACCGCGACCGTTTCAATAATAGGAATACCAATTGCTTGCGAGAGCGCAGCAGTGTTGATGCTGATACCACGGCGACGCGCTTCATCCATTTGGTTAAGTGCGAGTACCATCGGGCGATTCAGGCTGCGCAGTTCCAGTACCAGGCGCAATCCCAGCCGCAAATTACAGGCATCGACCACTGCCACCAAAAGATCCGGGCGGCGCTCGCCGGCGAGCTGGCCGAGAATCACATCGCGCGCTACTTGTTCATCGGGTGAGGTTACGAAGAGGCTGTAGGTTCCTGGTAAATCCACCAATTCGGCGGGGTTTTCCAATGCGGTAACCATTCCCGAACGGCGTTCTACCGTCACACCAGGGTAATTAGCGACCTTGGCACGCGCACCAGTCAGGCGATTGAACAGAGAAGTTTTGCCGCAGTTGGGGTTGCCAACCAGCGCCAGACGAATAGGGACTGCGGACATGCGGATTTCCTGATTTAGCGGTCAGTAGCAAAAATGTCTAGGACGGATGTTATATAGAAATAGGTTCTACACAGATTTTGGCTGCCTCTGCGCGGCGCAATGCGAATTTGGTTCCATTGACCTGTACCGCCAGCGGATCAGCACCAAGCAACCCAAAACCAATCACTTTCAATGGCGCGCCCGGCAAAAAGCCCAATTCCTTCAGGCGCAGGCTCACATGTTCATCCTGTGCCCCGAATAAGGGTTGTTCGATCAAGTTAACCACGCGCACGTTTGCTCCTTTCGCACATTGGTCAAGGCGCAATCCGGAGGTAATGGCGGCAGTTGGAATCGCAGTATTCATAGATAAATACGTCTTTGATGTAAATGAGATTGATTATTAGAAAGAATACTTTATTTGGTTGCCTGTCGCAATTTTATGCGCATGTCTTTACCCGCTTTATCGATAGACGTTAACGGTTTTCCAGCCGGTTGTAGTCCAGGATTGCGGCCTCTTTAGGCTGGTTACGGAAATAAAGCTCATGCACATGATCACTGAAAGCCCAGAAATCAGGGGTACTACGCCGAATCGCGTACGTGTCTCGCAACTTACGGTAATCTGCGTCAGAGCGCATCGCCTGGAACTCGGAAACAAACGCATCCAGAGATTGATTCTCTACCCGTAAAAAACTATTGGGATAGTTGCCAATGACGCCGCGTGTGATCGTTAAATTATCCTCAGCTGGAATGCGCCGTTTATCCTCACCAAATAATGAGGAAAGATTGCTGTAGGCGCTATTGTGGACCAGGGTGAACAATCCCTTACCTGGAATTTCAATTATTGTGGTTTGCGGTAAAAAGCTGATGGCAAGTCCACTGGTGTCCTGCAATTTTTCATACAGTGCTAACTGCTCGGCGTTGAGTACATTGGTGCGCAGGTTGTGCGGTGAGGTGGCAGCATTACCCAGATGTTGTTGTAATTTTTGATAAAGCTCGAGCTTGGGGTTATCGCTCTTATAGGCAATATTATTTTTTTCATTCAATTGATTGATAAACAGGTCCAGATAAGTCTGGAGGTTTGCTTCAGCATCGCGGTACCAAAAATCCATTTCTTGCTGTTGGCTTTTCTTGGGCAGGAAGGTGACGAAATTCATCTCGCCTTCAATTCGTAGAAAATCCATATACAAACGGCTTAGTAATTGATGCGAGACATTGCCGTACACATCAAACCCTGCTACTAGTAAATAATGGATTCGCTCCAATAACGGGTAGCCAATTACCCAGGCCGTTTTAGGTGGCTGGCCGATTAGCCCCTGGTGCACGCTCGCACTATCGCTATGGCGAAAAATAGTAAGTGCGGCATTGGGGTTTTTGCCTTTATCGCCGCTCCAGATTAAATCGAGTCCCAGTCCCTTTTCTTCATTGACTACCTGATTTACATAGTGTGCTTTTGAATAGAGGTATTCTTTTTGTAGCTCGGAATACTTTAGCCAGTTATTAAGTGGCAAAAAGGTATTGCCTGCACTCGCCGGTAACTGCAGGTGTTTACTATTATCGGCCAGGAATTTTTCAAAACCTTTTGAGTTTTGAGTTTCTGGCGCAAGAAAAAATACCCAGAAATGATCCTGGATAACGTTGAGCGCAACCTGTCCTCTGCATACTGGACCTTTGATAAAATTCATGATGGTGAACTGAGCTTCATTCAGCATGAATCGATAACGCGCATTTGCTGGTAATTCAGCGAATGTTATAAACGGATTGGCTGCTGTTTCGGGATTGTAAGAAGGTAATTGGGTGACGGTGTAATCTTCCCTATAAAATAGCGCTTTCCATTCATCCATCCGGCTCTTACCCAAGGTATAGGGCATATGGGTTTTGGCAACTATGCTGGAAGGATCTTGCCATAAACGATAATAAACACGCGGCACATTTGGTTCATCGAACGGGCGTGATGTGCTAATGCGCTTAATCGGCTGGCCGGGAGGAGTTGCTGAGCGCACCAGACGGAAATAGGTGCGTGGGGCTTCGGGAAAATATAGCTGCGCTAAAAAAAGATGTTCATAGATATAACGATTCACCAATTGTGCTTTGAGTGAATCACCATTAAAAAAAGTTTCCCAATCGGCGAGCTGGTTCTGAACTTTAGCGGGAATTGGTATTGGCGTACCCATGGCAGCGCCTTGAGCCAACCAATCCATCGTTATCTTATATTCTTTAGCATTCAAACCTGGCAAACCATAAGGCATACCCCAGAGCGGATTTTTTTGCGCGTATCCATTGAACGTTTCGATACTGGAACAGGATTGATTGTGATCGAGATTAAAATCAAAACTTTCTGCCAATACCGCATCGGTTGGCAGGGGGTGATCCTGCTTTAATTTTAGAATTTGCGCCATTGCACCAGCATCAATATTGGCTGCAGCTGTGTTGTTTCGTTCGTTAATGACGGGATGAAATTTTTTGTTACGCCATTCAGCTGTTGTCTCTGCGTCTTCAAACAGGCGAGTCAGGTTCGCACCTAATAAGCGCGTCCCATCATAAACTTTTTCCGGATTAGCGCCGCGCAATAAGCCTTCGTAAGCTTCCAGTTTGAGTTGGCAGGGGGCGTCATAGCACGCGTGGCAAACGACGCAACGCTGCTCCAGTATGGGCCGGGTGTGCTGATAATAGGTCAGTTGGGCGGGCGACTGCTTGGGGAGTATTTGTTTGTCGGAAATTTCCCTGGGTTTGGATTGTCCATAAAGTTTGTCCCATTGGGAGCTGGATACACTGGCGCAACCGGCAATCATCAACGCAATAATTACTGCACTGGCAGGTCTTATCGAGTAGATGAGTTTAATAACTCTAACTAATACAGATGTTTTCATGGAATTCCTTACTACCGCCTCGGGAAAGTGATGAAGGCAAAAATAAATAGCGGCAGTCTAGCTGAAATGACTTTGATTAGGTTTTGGAAAGGTTAAGAAAAGCCTGAAAGGGGGAACTGGTTGGCCTTGGTGCTGTCACCTTGGAGGCGAATAAGCCATAATTCCGCACAATCTTCTCTACTGCAATGCGACTATTGCTAAAACACCAATTAAAAAAGGTATTGATTATGCGTGACGATTACCAATCGCGACAAAGTTCTTACGGCACTCTTATCGCTATTGTTGTTTTGGTAGCTATTGTTGCTGCCGCTGCTTTTTATTATTTGCGGGACGATGCGCCTGCGCAATCCCAAACAGTAACTTCGCCGGTAGCGGTTGGTCCACAAACTGCAACGACCAGTAGTGCGGCTGCATCGGTGGCTCCGATTGTCGAATACACTCCTCCTGCGCCTGTTGCAGAAGTCGCGCCTCTGCCAACTTTGAACGATAGCGATAGCAGTGTTCTTGCGGCACTGCAACAATTGCGAGGCGAAGGCTTATTGCAGCTGCTGGTACCGCAAGAAGTAATCCGCAAGTTTGTATTGGCTGTTAATAATGTTGCGGAGGGCAAAGTGATCCATGAGTATCGTCCGGTAGTATCGCCACCACCTCCATTTATTGCAGAAACTTTTTCCGTGATGGTGGAGGGAGTGGCTGCTGATCAGGAGCGTGTTTCCCCCAAAAACTTCCAGCGTTATGAACCTTATGCAACAACTCTCGCATTAATTGATAGTGATGCTGCAGTAGCCGTTTATCGCCGCTTTTATCCGCTCATGGAAGAAGCTTTTCGCGAGTTAGGCTTGAAGAAGCCTAACTTTCATAGTGTGCTAATCGCCGCGATTGATAATGTATTGGCATCACCTGACGCCCAAGGTGACTTGTTGTTGGTTAGACCAAAAGTTTTCTATCAATACGCAGACCCTGCACTTGAGCAATTGCCGCAAACACATAAATTAATGTTGCGAATGGGCCCTGAAAATGCGCGTAGTGTGAAAGCTAGCTTGCGCCAATTGCGGGCACGACTTGTCAATTAGTGTAATTTGATAGTGCACGCCGGAATGGCGCGAAACTACTAATAAAAAGCCGCTCTAATGCGGCTTTTTTTTGGCCGATAATCGATGTGGGTATTTTGGTAATCCTTAGGTGTTACAGCAAAAAAATGTTTCCCTCACAATTCGTGGCGTCCAAAACATCTAATTCCTTGATTTTTAATAAATTTCTACAACAGTTATTAAGTTTTTACTAATTAACCTGAATTAACCTTGGTTTACAAAGAAGTTGACAACGTTGTCCTGTCGGAATAGTGTTGATTCATCGACAACGTTGTCTTTTTATGGTTCCGTTGTTGAAGAGTTAGTAATTATTAAGACACACAAAATGCCAAGTCACGGGAGAATAACCATGCGTAACAAGTTAAGTGATGCGATCAAACTGGCCAATAAGAGTGCGTTGATGCTCGGTTCAGTTGCAGCGGTCGCAATGATGGGGTTTGCTGGTACAGTAAATGCGCAGGATGATGCAGCCGCTGAGCCAGAGGAAATTATCATTACCGGTATCCGTGGTGCATTGAAGAATGCGGTTGATATCAAGCGTAATGCCAGTGCCGTTGTGGACGCAGTATCAGCTGAAGATGTAGGTAAATTGCCAGACTCTGACGTAGGTCAGGCGTTAGGTCGTATCCCAGGTATCACTGTTGGTCGCTCTTTTGGTCAAGGTGCTTCAGTTTCTATTCGTGGCGCAGATCCGCGTATGACGTTGACCACCTTGAATGGACAAACGGTATCTTCTACGGGTTGGTATGATCAATTAAACATTGATCGTTCGTTTAACTACTCTTTGCTTCCATCTGAATTGATTGGTGGCATGGAAGTATATAAATCAAGCCAAGCGAATATCCTTGAAGGTGGTATTGGCGGTACTGTAATTGTTAAAACCCGTAAGCCATTAGAGTTGGATGCGAACACCACTTACATTGGTGTGAAAGGTTCTACTGGTACAGTAAGCGATGATTTCTCACCTGAAGTTTCCGGCTTATACAGTTGGAAAAACGATGAAGAAAGCTTTGGTATTCTGGTATCTGGTGCATGGGTTGAGGGTGACTACGTACGTCGTGGCACTGAAGCTGACCTGGATTGGGGTGGAAGATCTTCTATTCAACCATCTACATTCATCCAAGAGCGTGAGCGTACTGCATTAGATGCTACCGTTCAGTTTAAACCAACTGATGAGTGGGAATTTGGTGCGCACTTTATGTCTTTGGAGTTAAGCGCCGATAGTATCGGAGCTAACATGTACATCAATACTGATACCGATTGGGGAGATGGCCCAAGCCGCTGTCAGAAATTCAATGCAAATAATATTTGTGTGTTGAGCGTAACATCAGAAGCAAATGCTTCAAAGGTCTTCTTCCAGAACTGGTTACGTAATGGTGATATGACCTCGGACACTTATGACTTGAACGGTTCTTATACCGGTGAAGGTTTCTCTGTATCGGCTATTGCGGGAAAAACCAAAGCTGAAGGCGGCACCGAAATGACCTCAAATTATGGTTATGGATGGTGGGGCGATCGTTTCTCCAAAGTGAAATGGGCAGGTACTGTTGATGCGACAGGTAAGCAAATTAAAGTGCGTCCATCACATGATATGGGGTTCACTGTTAACGATCTGGATACAACAGTTGGAGCATCTACCTGGACTGGTACGCAAGGCCCCAACTCTGACGAAGAAACTTACGCTCAGGTAGATTTTGATTTCGACCTGGAATTGGGTGCTATCAATAAATTTGAAACTGGCATTCGCTCCACCAATCATGAATTTGAAAAGTCTGAGTATCGCGCTGTATACAATGCATCTAAAACCAACTCTTTCAAAACGGCTGATTTGTACAGCGGTACAATGGAATTGGGCTATCAGGGGTGGACAATTCCTAAGGCAAACCGTGCCGCGATGGTAGCTGCAAACTTATCGTTGGTAGATCATTTTAGCTATAGCCGCCCTGCATACGGAAAACTGGAAGAGGATAACCTGTCCTTATACGGCATGTTCAGTTTTGAGGCAGAAGGGGTGAGAGGTAATTTTGGTTTACGTTATATTGAAACTGATGCGACCTCAACTGGGCATATTATTGATAACTCGCCTGCGGATGATTTGGCTGTAAACGCTGGTTGGAGTTTAAAGCCGGTAAGTGAGAAGGATTCATACTCTGATGTGTTGCCAAGTGTTAACGTATCGTTTGACTTGACTGACGAGCTTGTTTTGCGTTTATCAGCTTCTCAAGCTCTTAACCGCGCCAACTACGATAATATGTTCTTATCATCCTCTTCTGGTTATCCGGATGATAGACAAGGGAATGAAGCAATTACTTACGGTGGACCAGGCTTGCTGCCAATGAAAGCCAGTCAAGCGGATGTTGGTATCGAGTATTACTACGGTGACGGTAATATGATTTCTTTGACCTATTTCACCAAGGATATAAATAACTTTATTACTGCTGAAACCGAGTATGAGCAATCTATCGGCGTAGTGAATAATGATCTTGGTGTGGATAGCTGGACTGTTAATCGTTACGTCAACTCTGGTGGCGGTGAGATTGATGGTTTGGAATTCCAAATTAATCATGCATTCGGCAATGGTTTTGGTGTGGTTGTTAACTACACTTATGCAAATGGCAATGCTCCTGCAGATGTGTACACTGATAATATTGGTGTGTTCACTGAGTCATCGCAAAACAGTGCTAACTTGGTTGGTTATTGGGAGAATGATCAATTCTCTGCGCGTGCAGCTTATAACTGGCGTTCAGAGTATATGGTACGTGAATATGGTTACTACTACGGCAACCGCATGCACGATGACTTCGGTTCGTTGGATTTGAGTTTTGGCTGGAACTTCACCGATACAATTGGTTTGACTTTCGAGGCGACCAACGTATTAGAAGAGGATGATGTTCAATATGGTGCCGCAGAGGCTGGTACCACAGTTAAGCCTGCGTTGCAGGATAACTACCCATCATGGTCTTTCCTAGGTGAATCTACATATAAACTGGGTTTGAACGTTAAGTTCTAATTTTATTCCGAGTAAAAAACCCAGCTTTGGCTGGGTTTTTTTTTGAGAATTATTATGAAAATTAAACGAATTGCAATTGTTGGTGGTGGCACCGCCGGATGGTTAGCTGCTAGCCATCTTGGTGCTGAGCTTAGTGCTGATAAGGAACTCGAAATAACAGTTATTGAATCTGCCGACGTTCCCACTATTGGCGTTGGTGAAGGAACAGTTCCTTATATAATGAACGGGCTGAAACGATTTGGAATCTCAGAGGCTGAATTAATTTTATCATGTGATGTAACTTTCAAGCAGGGAATTAAATTCGTAAATTGGCTTAATCCAAATATTCATGGCGAAGGAAATTATTATTATCATCCGTTTGATGTTCCCTATCCAGCCGGGTTCGATGTTACTCCTTATTGGGTTTCGCACGCGAAAAACCTTCCTTTTGATTATGTTGGAATTCAATCCAGAATTTGCGAGCTTGGGCTGTCTCCAAAAAAAATAAGCTCGGAGCAGTATTCTGGTGTATTGAATTATGCATATCACTTCAATGCCACAAAGTTTTTCAAATTACTTTCTAAAAATGCACAAGAAAAATTCAATGTGGTACATAAGGTAGCCACTATCGTCGGAGCGGACAAGGATGATTCCGGAAATATAATGAATCTTATTGCGGATACAGGGGAAAAGTTTGCTTTTGATTTTTATGTTGACTGCAGTGGTTTTTCATCATTACTGCTTGGTAAGGAGTTGGGGGTTCCATTTATCAGTAAAGCGACAGAGTTATTTATTGATACGGCTTTGGTTCAGCAGGTGCCACTTGATGGGCAAGAGGAGCTTAATCCCTATACAACTGCAACAGCTCACAAGGCGGGCTGGATTTGGGATATCCCATTAACAACCCGGCGTGGAACCGGATTCGTGTACTCCAGTAATTACATGGAACATGAAGAAGCTTTAAGTCTTTACGCAAATTATCTTGGTATTCCCCCTGATTCCTTTTTGCCTCGAAAAATCCCGATGAATGTTGGTTACAGAAAAAATTTCTGGAGTAATAATTGTGTTGCTTTGGGGTTGGCTCAGGGGTTTGTCGAGCCGTTAGAAGCTACATCTATCTTGGTGGCAGATTTTTCTGCTGAGCTCCTTGTGCGAAATTTCCCCAGGCATAGTGAAGATATCGCAACGTTGACTCCTTATTACAATAAAGTGGTTACTCATGTGTGGGATAGGGTGATTGATTTTATCAAGTTGCATTATTTTATTTCAGATCGAAATGATTCGCCGTTTTGGCTTGACAATCAATCTTCAGAGGGCTTGTCTGAGACATTAAGAGAGCGTTTGGAAATATGGAAGATTCGTCCGCCACAAAAATCCGATTTTTTTAGTAGATTTGATTTGTTTGGCGCTGATAATTTCCTGTATGTTTTATATGGCATGAAATATAAAACACGAGAGCTAATTATCACTCCGGGGGAAATAAATCGCAGCAGAAGATTGATTGAAGAAAACGAAAGTCTGGTTGAAAAATCTGCGAGCATGCTATTGAAACAAAAAGATTGGTTGATGAGATTGAATGCTGCAGTAAGCAGGGTATAACTATGCTTTTATTGCATTAGGTTTTTTTGGAGGTTGAATTGTTTCTGCCTGTATTTAATTCCGGTGTTTGCGTGTTTGATTTTGAAAATTTTAATAATTATGTTGGAAAAGAAAAGACAGATCTAATTGTTGAGAGCCTATTTAATTTGCCAGAAGTTGTTGGCGAAAAAAATGTTATAGATGCTCAGGGAGGGCGATCCTTATCAACTGTGCATTTGTATAAAAGTCACATTATTCCCGAGTTATTAAATTTTAAATCAAATCCTTTGGGGTTATGGATTTTAAATCGCATTGCTGAATCTGCTGTAATGCTTGGTTTTGATAAAACCAGAAATATACGAAAGCTTAAATATCATCGTACCTGGGTGAATAGAATGTATCGAAATTGCGATGCTGTTGCACATCGTCACGCCGTTATGGGGTCAACAATACCGCATATGGTGGCAATCTATTATCTGGAGGTTCCAGAGAATAGTGCGGAGTTAATTTTTATTGATGATAATGATTTTAGTGTGATGCGAGGTGGCAGGTATTACGAATATGCTGAAAATCAAAGGTATACCATATTGCCAAAAACAGGGCGGCTCGTTTGTCATGATGCCCGATCATTGCATGCCACCTCGGCGCACTTAAGCCTCTTGCCGAGGACTTGCCTGATTATTGAGGTTGGGTTTCCACCGTTGAAGTAGTTTTTTTTGGACTTTTCATCTAAAGAGAAAAATTTTCTTCTTGAATGTGTGTTTCGGTAACGTCGCTTAATAAATCCCGGATTGCGCATTAATAATGTTTGACAACGTTGTCCCGCAAGCGTAATCTAGCCTTGTCCGATGATGACAACTGAGTCTGGTATCTCTCCTTAAACTAGGTTCAGTATCATGGGGCATGAGTTCTCTAGAGCTGTAGTAGTGGTCTTGTGGTTAGTGTCCTGCGGGGCACTAACCTTTTTTAATAGTCTGCTATGATCGCCATTATCTCGGGACGCTTTACACCAAAACAACGAATTTTAAGTATCTGGTTCTGGTGTTTAGGAGCCTGGATATTAGCTCTACAAAATAAGAGGTCGATCATGGCGAAGTTGCCACTGGGCATGCAAACCTTGTTTATCGGTATTGATGGGGGAGGCACCAAGTGTCGCGCTAGTATCATGACCGAAGATTTGCACGTGCTGGGCACTGGTGTCGGTGGTCCGGCCAATCCTTTCCAAGGCGTTCAACAAGCCAAAGACTCCATTCGTACTGCTGCTGAGCTCGCGTTAATTGATGCGGGTTTACCTCCGTCCGCCATAAATGAATTGATTGCCGGTGCTGGTCTTGCTGGTGTTAATGTTCCCAGCCTTTATGACGTCATGTCTGCCTGGGATCATCCTTTCAAAGAAATGCACCTCACTACTGATCTCCATATTGCCTGTCTTGGTGCACATAATCGTGATGAAGGTGCGGTTATGATTTGTGGCACCGGATCCTGTGGTTATTCATTTGTAAATAACCAACCCGTTTTTATTGGTGGTCACGGATTTCCTATTGGTGATAAAGGCAGTGGTGCCTGGATGGGGCTGGAAGCAATTCAAGCTGTTTTATTGGCATCAGATAATTTAGGTCCGCAAACCGCTCTAAGTCAGTCTATTGGTGAATTTTTGCAAGCTGACGGCATGATGATTGTTGATCGTATGTTTGGCGCGCGTCAGGGGGATTACGCCAAATTTGCAATTTTTGTGGTAGACGCCGCTGACGCAGGTGATGCAGTTGCAATCAATATAGTTAAAGACGGTGCTGCCTACATGAGTGGTGTGGCTCGCAAGCTTTGGGCAACCAATCCAGGGCGCATGTCAATTATTGGTGGTTTGGCCCCGCGTCTGATTCCCTGGATGGACAAAGATATGGCCGACAATCTTTCCCCAGTACTTTACCAACCGGAATTCGGAGCGGTTTATTTCGCAAAGCAGGCTCTGAGGACGGCAAAAAATAACAATGATCAATTAAGTGCTACCCTTTAATCAGAGTCGACTAATAATATGAATAGTGAAACTATGACCGCTACCAATATTCAGGAAAAGTATTCGAGTTCGTTCATTCCGCTTGCGATGATTGCAGGGCTTTTCTTTATTTTCGGATTTGTGACCTGGTTAAATGGGTCGTTAATGCCTTATCTGGAAATGATTTTAAAATTAAATCCCATCCAGGCATATTTAATCATTTCGAGTTTTTATTTTTCCGTTTGTATTTTCTCAATTCCATCATCGTGGCTTATTAATAGCGTTGGTTATAAAAATGGTATGGCGATAGGCTTGGGGGTTATGTCTGCCGCTGCGCTTTTTTATATACCTGCAGCAAAAGCCCAATCCTTTGCTTTATTTTTAGTTGCGCAATTTATTATGGGCGCAGGCCAAACTCTGGTGCAAACAGCAGTAAATCCTTATGTAGTAAAAATGGGACCAGAAGAATCTGCGGCCCGTCGTATCAGTATTATGGGAATTTTAAATAAGTCAGCCGGTATAGTTGCGCCAATTGTTTTTACGGCCTTAATTTTGGGAGGTATGAATTCGCATACAAGCACAACTCCAAGCCCGGAAGAAATTGATCAATTGGCAAATAACTTGATTATGCCGTACATCTATATGGCAATTATTATTGGTGTTGTTGCAGTGTTGGTGAGGTTTTCGTCTCTCCCCGATTTGGAATCAGAAGAGAGTAAGGAAGATAAATTACCCTTGCGTGAAGTGTTCCAGTTCCCCAATCTGGTGCTTGGTGTTATCGCATTGTTTGTCTACGTAGGTGTTGAGGTAATCGCGGGTGACAGTATTGGCGCCTATGGCCGCAGTATTGGCTTTAGTAACTTTGCTATTTTGACTTCTATTACCATGTCATGCATGGTGGTTGGTTATATTCTTGGAATTTTATTAATCCCACGTGTTATTTCCCAACAAAATATGTTGTTAGTTTCAGCGATTCTTGGTGTGGTATTAAGTTTAAGCATTGTATTTGGTAACCACGAGTCAACTTCTATTTCCGCATTACTCTCTTTTGCTGGTGTGCCTGCAATTCCTAACACTATTTTATGTATTGCATTACTAGGTCTTGCTAATGCCATTGTTTGGCCGGCGATTTGGCCTCTAGCTCTAAGTGGTTTGGGTAAATATACCGCTACCGGTTCTGCATTACTGATTATGGCTATTGCTGGTGGTGCCGTATTCCCATTAATCATGGGCGGTGTTTCCCACGTAGTTGATCGCCAAACCGCTTACATTGTGATGACACCTTGTTATTTGTTCATTCTTTATTACGCAGCAAAAGGATACAAACTGCGCAGCTGGAAATAATCTGTTTCAGGATTATTTGCTGATTTATTTTTATTATCTGCGAGGTGTCCTATGGTCAAGCAGCGTTTCTTAGCTTTGGATGTAATGCGTGGTTTGACCCTCGCGCTTATGATTCTGGTAAATACACCAGGGTCATGGGAATTTGTATATGCACCGTTGTTACATGCTAATTGGCACGGTGCAACACCCACTGATTTTGTATTTCCCTTCTTCATGTTTATTGTTGGTTCTGCCATGTACTTTGCTGTACGAGGGCTGAGCCAGTTAAATGCAGCTGCACAAACAAAAAAAATTCTACGTCGTGTTGCACTTTTGTTTTTAATCGGGGTTTTGCTTGCCGCTTATCCTTTTAATGAAAGCCTCGAACAATGGCGCATCATGGGAGTATTGCAACGCATTGCAATTGCTTACGGTTTTGCTGCATTTATCATCCTGTATTTTGGCTTTACTGCGCGAGTTGTTATCAGTGCAATTTTATTAGTGGGTTACTGGGGGTTATTGAACCTTGTAACAGATCCCTACAGTCTTGAGCATAGTATTGTGCGTCAGGTTGACTTATCGGTATTGGGAGCAAGTCATTTGTGGCAGGGCAAGGGTATGCCGTTTGATCCTGAAGGGATTTTGAGCACATTTCCTTCTATCGTAAATGTATTGATTGGTTTTGAAACTACGCGCGTACTGCTGGCGAGTGAAGACAAAGAAAAAGCGCTGAGCAAATTATTTGTATCAGCATTGTTCCTGATTGCAGTGGCTTTAGCATGGAATACGGTATTTCCAATTAATAAATCCCTGTGGACCAGCCCTTTTGTATTGCTGACTTGTGGTGTGGCGATTTTGGTATTGCTGCTGTTGGTAAAAATCGAGCAATCAGCAGCAATTAACGCAGCACGTCCTGTGTATCACTTTTTTGAAATTATTGGTAAAAACCCACTTTTTATCTATGTGCTTTCCGGCTTATTGGCAACCACTCTGTATTTAATTCCAGTTGGTAGTGAAAATGCCTATAGCGCTCTTTATGGATTTTTCCGCAGCTTTGCAGATCCTTATTTAGCTTCTTTCCTGTTCGCCATTTTGATGGTTTCTATCTTATGGTTTGTTGCTTGGGTATTGCACAAACGCAATATCATTATCAGCTTATAAAAACCATAAATTTGTAACTCGTTTCATTTGATAGGTAGTTGTTCGTAATAGGTATGGCTATGAAACAAGCGTTAGTTGGCGCACGAATTTTTACTGGCGAAGAGTTTTTAGAAAAGCGGGCATTGATAATTAAGGGTGATGTAATTGAATCGCTTGTCTTGCTCGAAAACTTGCCGTCGGATATTCCCGTTGTCAGGTTAAATGGCGGCGTATTAGCTCCCGGTTTTATTGATCTGCAAGTCAATGGTGGTGGTGGTGCATTTTTTACTAATGACACCAGTGTTTCAGCAATTCAAACGATGTTGGATGGGCATCGCCCTACTGGCACAACCTCATTACTCCCTACTTTAATTAGCGATACTCGAGAAGTCCATCAGGCCGGTGTTCGCGCGGTTGCTGATGCCGTAGCTTCCGGTTTGAAAGGTGTTTTGGGTGTGCACGTTGAGGGACCATTTTTTGATATGGCACGACGTGGAGCACACAACGAACGTTATATCCGCAAAATGGAGCAGGCTGATATTGATTGGCTGGTTACTTCAGTTAAAGCACAACACGAATTCAAAGTGATGCTGACTCTTGCTCCGGAGCATGCAGATGCCGGACAAATTAAACAATTAACCTCTGCCGGTGTAGTGGTCTGCGCTGGTCATACTGATGGTCATTACGAAGATATAGTAGCGGCTTTAGCAGAGGGGCTTTCCGGTTTTACGCATTTATATAATGCGATGCGCCCAACAACCGGCCGTGAGCCTGGTGTAGTTGGTGCTGCACTTGAAGATGCGAATAGCTGGTGCGGAATTATTATCGATACTTATCATGTACACGCTGGTTCTGCGCGTGTTGCTTATGCAGCAAAACCTAAAGGGAAAATGTATTTGGTAACTGATGCTATGTCGACTGTCGGTTCACCGGAAAAATCGTTTCAGATTTACGGCGAAACTATTTATGAAAAAGATGGTTGCCTGGTGAATGCTGAAGGGCGTTTGGCTGGAAGTGCGATTGGTATGATTGATGCGGTACGCTTGAACACTGATTGGGTTGGTGTAGCGCTCGCTGAAAGTTTGCGTATGGCATCGTTGTACCCCGCAGAATTTATGCAGGTTGATAATTGTCTTGGCCGCATTCGGGAAAATTATCGTGCAGATTTGGTTCATTTTACTGATGATTTTAAAGTTACCCATACGTGGGTCGCGGGTGATATGCACAAACATAACTAGCTAGATTTTCGTGTCAATTTTTTCCTCTGTTCCAACACTCACCGGAGTGCTTAATGAAAGTTGTTATCCTGAAAGATGCTGCTGAAGTTGCTAAATACGGCGCAAATATTTTTATTAAACAAATTAATCGCAAACCTGATTCAGTATTGGGTTTGGCAACTGGCTCTACGCCCGTTGCACTGTATAAAGAGTTAATTGCTGCATACAAAAACGCGCAAGTGTCTTTCAAACAAGTCAGTAGTTTTAATCTGGATGAGTATCTGGGGCTACCTGGAACTCATCCACAAAGTTATCGCTATTTTATGAATCAGCAATTGTTCGATCATATTGATATTGATAAAACAAAAACTGCTGTTCCTCCGGGTGATGCTGAAGATCCATTTGCAGCATGCGAGCTGTACGAAAAAAATATTAAAGATAAAGGCGGAATTGATATTCAATTGCTGGGTATTGGCCGCAACGGTCATATTGGTTTTAACGAGCCGTCTTCCTCATTAAAGTCGCGTACTCGCGTAAAAACTCTGACGCGCGCCACTATTGATGACAACGCCCGTTTCTTTGGTCCTGATGAATACCAGCCGCATTTATCTATTACCATGGGTATTGGCACTATTCTTGAGTCCAAAAAAGTGGTGTTGCTTGCGACTGGCAAAAATAAAGCTGAAGCTATTAAAGCGACTGTCGAGGGGCCATTGACGGCTGCATGTCCGGCATCTGCGTTGCAATTGCATGAGCAGGTTGTGTTGGTAATCGATGAAGCAGCTGCATCGCAATTAGCCGATGTAGATTTGTACAAACATATTGAAGTTGAAAATCAAAAACTGTTAGAACGTTTAGGTCGTGATTAATTTTCATTGACGTAAAAATTTTTTCAGAGAAAAATAAAAAGGCCAGCAATTGCTGGCCTTTTTATTTTTTGTGGCAATTTTTTAACGCTTCGACGGTGCCGGGCAAGTTGAATCGCGCACAATTAATTGCGGATAAAATCCCTCGCTTTCTACATTGCGTTGCGCGCGAACTGTTTCAATTAATAAATTGGTAGCCCGTTCGGCGATGGTGGTGTTGGGTTGTTGCGCTGTTGTTAAATTGGGCCATGCTTGACGAGAGAAGGGGCTGTCTTCGAAGCCGACAATGGATAATTGTTGCGGAACATCTACCCCCTGGATACGTGCAGCAAACAAAGTCCCTGCGGCGATTTCATCGTTACAGGCGAATACGGCGGTAGGCTTTAAATTGGACGCCAATAGTTGCCGTGTGCGCTTTACACCGGATTCAAATGAATATTCACCCGGTAAAATTAACTTTTTATCCAGTGCAATTTTGTTGGCTTTGAGTGCCGCTTTGTAACCTTCCAGGCGTTCACCGCTGGATTTATGCGCTTCTTCACCACCCAAAAATGCGATGGCTTTGTGCCCCAAATCAATCAAATATTGGGTAATTTTATAAGCTGCCGTGCGGTCATCGATAAAAATGCAGGGGCCTTTTTTATCTGGCGGCTGGGCGCCTGAAAGAATTCGCACAAAGGGAATCCTGCGTTTGCCGAGAGCAGACAATACATCGGGCATTTCTGACATGGGGGGCGTCAATACCAGCCCGCCTACCTGGCTGCGGTCCACCATGTTGAGTACTTCATCAATAATGTCTTCCGCTTTTGAGTCGCAAGGGTGAATTACCAATTCATAGCCCTGGCGGCGGCACTCCTCCAGAATTCCTTTTTGCATATCAATTACGTAGTTACTGTTGGGGTTGTCGTAAATAAACCCGATAGAGGAGGCTGCGCCACGTAACAGCCGTGCGGAAAGGTTGGGTTGGTAGTTCAGGGTTTTTACGGCCTGCATCACTTTATCTTGCAGTTCCTGGCCTACAGTGCCTTCTTTATTAATTACGCGTGAAACAGTTTTGAACGAAACTCCGGCAAGTTTGGCTACATCCTTAATCGTGGCTTTGGTTTTTGGGGCATGTTTATCGGCACTGGTTTTCATAATTAGTGGTCAACTTTTCAGGTGTCGATGGATTTTTATCGCATTAGGCAAGACGCCTGTTGCGGATTGGCTAGACTTGAGGTGTATCGCGTCCATTACCTTGGTGTGTAGGGTAGAGCTTAGCCAGTTCCAGTGCAATCGTTTCACAGCCGAATCCCTGTTTGTAGCGCACGCAAGGTTTTGTAAAGTCTTTTGCGATCATAAAAAGGGGAGTGGCACTATAAAATCAGCGCAGGAATGGCCATCTAATAAACAGATTCTTTAACCTGAAGAACCCGGTTGTAATGCGCTCCTACTAAAACAATAAAGAGGTATCACATGAAAAAACTATTGGCTCTGGTAATGCTCATTATAAGTTGTACTTCTCTGTCGACGCATGCCGAACATAAATTGACGCAACTGTGGTTAGCGCCGGATTTACCCACTCCTGAGTCCGTGTTGTTTGTTGCCGACAAAAAATCGCCTTATCTATTGGTGTCGCTTATTGATGGAGATGGTGCAGCAGCAGATGGTAAAGGTGGAATTGCTCAGCTGGAACCGGATGGTGAGGTAATCGAAAAAGAATGGATCACCGGGCTCAATGCACCTAAAGGAATGGGCATTGTTCAAAATAATTTGTACGTTGCGGATCTTACAGAAGTAGTAGTAATTGATATAAAGAAGCAAAAAATCCTGAAAAAAATTCCAATTGATGGTGCTGTTTTCCTTAATGATGTAACCGCTAATTCGTCAGGCATTGTGTTTGTTTCTGATACCCGCACCAATAAAATTTATCGCATTGAAAAAGATCAGCCCACGCTTTATCTGGAAAATGTTAGTAATGCCAACG
This sequence comes from Cellvibrio sp. 79, assembly GCA_003056245.1. Lineage (GTDB taxonomy): Bacteria > Pseudomonadota > Gammaproteobacteria > Pseudomonadales > Cellvibrionaceae > Cellvibrio. The sequence goes on from MVDH01000001.1 coordinate 1,492,347, forward strand.
GACTGAAAGCAATAGGTCCCAATTTGATTGTGGGGGCCGGGCAAGAACTACTGTTATTCGGTGCTGATAAAAAACAGCTGACATTGGCGAAAGGTTTTGCCCAGGGAATTGATGGCATTGAGATGACCCAGCGTGGTGAATTTATTGTTTCCTGCTGGCCGGGATTGATTTATTACGTGTATGCTGACGGGAAAATACAGCTATTGGTTGACTCACAAGCCGATAAAATCAATACCGCAGATATCGGTTTTGATCCTGCTAATAAAACCTTGTTTGTCCCTAATTTTTTAAAAAACTCGGTAACGGCCTATCAATTGGAATAGGCATCTCAATGATCGACCAATAAGATTGCTAACCTTTATTCCTATAACAAAACGCGCAGATTGAGATAAATCGGCGCGTTTTTTTATCTATTAAAATGTTGTTTTTTTTCAAAGCATTTGCCTGTCATAACAGCGTTTGGGCTATGCTAAGGCACAAAGAATAAGTAACCCTTTTTTGACATTGGTATAGATTCGCCAGTGATATGACCGCTAGATAGGAAAATCGCGTGTTTTTTTACCGTATTTGGATGAAGGTCTGTTCCTTACTCCGGCTTGTGCAAAACGCTATGCAAAAACAGGTGCGGGCGAGGATTCCTGGTGTATACCCTCGATGGTGTTTTATGACCAGGTGCAGTTATCTACAGGTCATCACTTGCTTGTTAGTGTGTGTGTTGACTGCCAATGCTTATGCCCAGTCTCCGGTGCCGGAGAACAGCAGGGCCCCTACCCATTTTTCGTTTAGCCACATATTGCCGGATCAGGTGGCCGCTATTGGCTATATCACTGCCATTGCGCAGGATCGCGAAGGGTTTATGTGGTTCGGGGGCGCCAATGGCTTGGCCCGTTTTGATGGTTACAACGTGCGTCTCTATCGCAAGAGTGATACAGACTCCCACAGCCTGAGCCACAACTACGTAAACGATATCCGCCTCGACTCCGCCGGCAATTTATGGATCGCAACCCGTAAGGGAATCAACCGTTTTAATGCCCAATCCAATAATTTTGAGCACTATGTGACAGCTCAGGACTCGCCTGACGCTCACAGTGTCGACGATGTTATGGCGATTGAGGAGAGCAACGACGGCCGCCTCTGGCTCGCCACCCGTGGCGGCTTTTACAGTTTTGATCCTGCCGCTGAAAGCTTCCGTAAATATTCCATTTCTGAAGATGCCGAGGGTGCCTGGGTATGGGTGCTGGTAAAGGACCAGCAAGGGCTACTGTGGTTGGGGCACCAGAATCGCGGCGTTACCCGCTTTAATCCGGCAACGGGTGAGATGCGTCACTACGGTAAGGCCGAAGGGTTGGGGTTTATGGATATCCGCGAGCTTTACGTGGATTCGGAAAACAACCTGTGGGCCGGCAGCTATGGTGCGGGCCTGTTTATGTTGGATAGCCAGCGCGAGCGTTTTGTTTCCGTTAAACACGATAACCAGGAAAAAAGTGCGATTGTCTGGTCGGTTCTGGAGGACCGTGAAAACAACCTCTGGATTGGCGATGGCAGTGCGGTTTATGTGCGCACGCAGGGCAGCAAACAATTTATCCGTTTTACTTATGATGAAACTGAGCCGGCATCGCCAGGTAATTACGTGGTTAACGAACTATTTGAAGATAGCGCCGGTGATATCTGGCTGGGATATTTTCCTTCCGGCGTGGATGTGCTGGATCGCCAGGCGTCCATTTTTGATAATTATCGTTACAGTGCAAGCAACCCTAACTCGGTGACTGAAGGTGGTGTGCTGTCTGCAGTGAAAGATCAGTCAGGAAAGCTTTGGGTTGGGGCGGGTTATGGTTTGAATTATTTTGATCCCGCCCGGCAAAAATTTACCCGCTATAAGCACGACCCCGCCAACACTAAAAGTATGAGTGGTAATACGGTGCTGGCGTTATCACTTGATGAAGCCAAACAACAATTGTGGTTAGGTATTTGGTCCGGTGGTTTAAATCGGTTGGATTTATCCACCGGCCATTTCAAGCATTATTTACCGGATGCCGATAATCCCGGCGCGCTTCGTGGGCGCGAACCCTGGTCGGTGATGAGAGATAGCAAAGGTTATTTGTGGATTGCGACCGAAGAAGGGCTCAATCGCTATGATCCAGCCACGGATTCTTTTCGCTACTTTATTCCACCGTCCGAACAGCTTGATGGCGACAAAGTGTTGTATGCGCGCGTGGTATACGTCGATAAGCAGGATCGCATCTGGGTAGGCGCGATCCGCGGGTTGTATTTGTTCGACCCCAACACTGAAACCTTTACCCGCTATCGTCATACCGACGGCGATACCAGCACCATTGCTGCCGATTTTGTATTTGCAATTTATGAAGATAGTCGCGGCAATTTCTGGATTGGCACTGATGGTGGTGGTTTGAATTTAATGGATCGCAGTACCGGGACATTTACGGCCTATACCAGCCGCCATGGTTTGGCGGATGACGTGGTTGCCGGGATTATTGAGGACAATGAAGGTTATCTTTGGTTGGGCACTCAAAAGGGATTAGCGCGTTTTGATGTTGATAAAAAACAATTCCGCAATTTTGATAAGCGTTACGGCCTCAACGATAATTTGTTCAATCGCAACACGCCGGTCAAACTGGATTCGGGCGAATTATTTTTTGGTAATAGCAAAGGATTTGTATTGTTTAACCCGGCTGCTATTACCACTAACCAGCATCGCCCACCGGTTGTGTTTACCAATTTATCCATCCTTAATAAGCCAGCCATTATCGGCGGGGAAAATTCTCCGCTTAGCCGCGCAATTAATCACACCCAATCTATTACGTTAACTCATAACGATTCCGTATTTACACTGGAATTCGCCGCGCTCAATTACCAGATGAGCGAAGAAAACCAGTATGCCTATCGTATGCTGGGTTTTGATCGGGACTGGATATACGCGGGCAATAAACGCACGGCCACGTATACCAACCTGGATGCCGGTACTTATGTTTTTGAAGTGAAGGCCAGCAATAACGACGGTATCTGGAGCGATGAAATTACGCGCCTCACTATCAATATCCTGCCGCCATTTTGGCGAACCTGGTGGGCCTACATCATTTATGCGTTATTGGTTGCAACACTCTTTGTCTGGTTCTTGCGTATCCAGCGTTTGCGTTTGCAGTACGAACAACAACAAGTAGAACAGGAGCGCGCACTGGTGCGGCGCCTGCAACAAGTCGATAAATTAAAAGATGAATTCCTGGCGAATACGTCCCATGAATTGCGTACGCCCTTGAATGGCATTATTGGTCTGGCGGAATCATTACTGGATGGTGTCGGCGGGAAACTACCAGCACAAGCGCAATACAGTCTGCGGTTAATTGCGGCGAGCGGCCAGCGCCTTTCGTCATTGGTTAATGACATTCTCGATTTTTCCAAATTAAAAAACCAAAGCATTGTGCTGCATAAAAAAGCATTGGATCTGCGCGTGTTGGTCGATATCGTAATTACCCTGTCGCGTCCGTTGATCGGCGATAAGCAATTGCAGCTCAATAATCGTATCGCTACTGACCTTCCCGCCATTTATGCCGATGAAGATCGATTGCTCCAGATATTGCACAACCTGATTGGCAACGCGGTGAAATTCACGCACGAAGGCAGCGTGAATGTTTATGCCGAAGTAAAGGATGATCAAATCCTGGTGCAGATTGCTGATACGGGAATTGGAATTGCAAAAGAACACCTGGCTGATATTTTCCATGCGTTCCATCAGGTCGATAGTCGTGTTGAGCGCGCCTATGGCGGTACGGGGTTGGGGCTTTCTATCACAAAACAGTTAGTAGAATTGCATGGTGGCAGTATTTCGGTAGAGTCCAAACCGGATGATGGCTCGGTGTTCAGTGTGCGTTTACCGATGTCATTGGAATTACCGGTGATCCCGGAAGATAACAATTACCATCAGGCAACGTTTGAAATTGCGGAGCGGCTTACACTTGATCAAGTGGAAGCAAAACCTGTTGCGGGTAATCAGATCCATCAAGGGCACATTTTGGTTGTTGATGATGATTCGGTAAACCGAATGGTGCTGGTGAACCATCTCGCATTGCGCAATTACCGCGTGACCGAAGCGTCCAGCGGTGAAGAGGCGATTGCATTGGTTGCGCGCGGTGACGTGGATCTGATACTGCTCGATATCATGATGCCAAAAATGTCCGGCTATGAAACCTGCAAACGCTTGCGCGAAAATTATCGTGCGTATGAATTGCCGATTATTTTCCTGACGGCGCGCAATCAAACCAATGATCTGGTCATGGGGTTTGAGGTTGGCGCCAATGATTATTTAACCAAGCCTATTTCCAAGGAAGAATTGTTGGCGCGTGTGGATACGCATTTGCAGCTCTACAGTGCAACCCAATATTTGGATAAAAAAGTTGCTGAGCGTACGGAAGAATTACGCAAGAAAAATGATGGCCTGCGCCAGGCGCAACACGAATTGCAAATTGCTTATCGGAAACTGGAAGAGGCGAGTTTATCTGACCCGTTAACAGGTTTGCATAATCGCCGCTTCCTCAGCAAATCGATTGGTGCCGATTTATCGTTGGTTGACCGTGAATATAAAAATTGGCTGGACTCTAACCAAGGGCGTACCGAAGATTCGATTTTTTGGCCAGCGCCGCGCGATAACGATCTTATTTTTTTGCTGCTCGATGTCGATCATTTCAAAGCCGTAAACGATACCTATGGCCACAACGCGGGCGATAAAGTACTGGAGCAATTAAGTCGCTTGCTGGAAGATGTATTGCGCGATTCGGATTATCTCGTGCGTTGGGGTGGCGAGGAATTTTTAATTGTTGCGCGTTTTTGCTCACGCGATGAGGCTGCCGAAATGGCCGAGCGAATTCGTCAGGCGGTGGCGAATTATTCCTTTGACGTCGGCGATGGAATGCGTTTGCGTAAAACCGCGTCGATCGGTTTTGCCATTTATCCGTTCTATCAGCAACATCCGGATGCGCTCGGGTGGGAGCAGGTAGTCAATATTGCCGACCGCGCACTCTACGCCGCTAAAAAAGCCGGGCGCGATTGCTGGGTCGGAATTAATAGCGAATTGAATAGCAGCATGCATGAAAATCCATTGCAGGATGACAAACTCATTCGTTTGCTGGACAGCGGGGAATTACGCCTTCAGGCGTCGCGCCCGATTGTGCCGGAAAATTTATAAAATCGATTATTCTTTCTTGTCATTCATCGCTTGCTGGAACGTTTTCAGTTGCGCGCTGCTCGCTTCTTTTTGGTGTTGTGCTTTCCAATCTGCATACGGAATTCCATAAACGCGAGTGCGCGCATCTTCATAATCCAATGTGATATCCACATCACCAGCCGCTGCTACATACCATTTGCTTAAACAATTGCGGCAAAAACCGGCGAGGTTCATCAAGTCGATATTTTGCACATCGTTACGGCTGTCCAGATGCGCAAGCAAGCGGCGAAACACGGCGGCTTCCAGTGCTTGTTGATCGGCGGCCGAGAGGTCTTCAATTTTCATAATGGGCTCCAAAACAATGGCGAGACTGCGGGAAAAAGCAGGGCGGCAGTGTCGGCGATCCAGCCCGTCGGGTCAAATTTGGTAAATTCCTGACGGTTAAATTCTTCGGCGCCTTGAACCTGATTTCATCCTGCCTATACTCAAGTCGTGCCAGTTTACCGGTGCTTATTCCATTGATTAATACTTGGACATTTTTGCCGCTTTTCGAGGCGTTTTTTCTACGCTGGGGGTTTGCGTGAATATTATTTTGGGGATCATCGTCCTCTTCGCTTGTATGCTCGGCGGATTCGTACTGCATGGCGGTAATCTATTGGCAATTTGGCAGCCGGTAGAAATTCTTATTATTTGCGGTGCCTCCCTGGGCGGAATGATTGTTGCAAACCCGATTTCCGTCAGTATCGGCGTTGTGAAGTCGGCCGGTACATTAATGACACCGTCCAAATTCAATAAGTCTTTTTATCTGGAAATGTTGACGCTCTTGTACGACATCCTCAATAAGACTCGCCGTGAAGGGTTGATGGCGATTGAAGGCGATATTGAAGAGCCGGATTCCAGCCCGATTTTTGCTAACTATCCGGACATCCTCAAGGATCATCACATCGTTGAATTCATCTGCGATTACTTGCGCATTATGGTCGCCGGCAATATGGCACCTCATGAGTTGGAGTCATTGATGGAGCAGGAGCTGGACGGCCATCATCAGGAAGCCTCGCTGGTTCCCGGCGCGATTCAAAACGCGGCCGACGGTTTACCAGGGTTCGGTATCGTAGCGGCGGTATTGGGCGTGGTGATTACCATGGGTAAGATTGGCGGCCCTCCTGCGGAATTAGGCCACTCTGTTGGTGCAGCATTGGTGGGTACACTGATGGGTATTTTGTTCGCATACGGCATGATTGGCCCGTTTGCAAGTTATTTGAATCACAAACTGCGCGATGAATCCCGCGCTTACGAATGCATCAAAGCTGTGCTGGTTGCCTCTATGAACGGTGTGCCGCCGCAAGTTGCTGTTGAGTTTGGTCGTAAAGTCTTGTTCCACAGTGTTCGCCCCAGCTTTAAAGAGTTGGAAGAACAATATCGCGCAAGCAAAAAATAAGGGCTTGAGTGATGGAAAAAGGCGCAACACAACAACCGATTATCATCAAGAAGAAAAAGGGGCACGGCCATGGTCACCATGGCGGCTCCTGGAAGGTCGCGCTCGCGGATTTTATGACCGCGATGATGGCGTTCTTTTTGTTGATGTGGTTATTGGGCAGTACTTCGCAAGAAGAGCAAAAAGCGATTGCCGGTTATTTCCAGGACCCGGGTAGCGAGTACGTGGTGGGCGAAGGCGGCGCTGACCTTGGTTTGATTAACCAGGACCAGCCGCTCAAACAATCGCAATCCGAGCAACCGGATAATGAAATGGCGAGCGATAAGGAAGCGAACAAAGATCACGATCAGGAAATGACTGAAGATCAAGTTAAAAAGGAAATGGAAAAAATTGAAACCCAACAATTGGAAGAATTGAAAAAACAATTGGAAACCGAAATCAATTCACTCGATTCGGTATTCCAGCAAATCAAAGACCAGATTCTTATCGATTTCACGGCGTTGGGATTGCGCATCCAGATTGTAGATAAAGACCAGCGCCCGATGTTTGATGTTGGTAGCGCGAATTTACAGCCCTGGTCGTCGGAAGTATTGAACGCGTTAGCGCCCATCCTGAATAAGGTGCAAAACAAAATCAGTATTACCGGCCACACAGACTCAACACCCTACGGCGCTGGTGCGACTTACACGAACTGGGAGTTATCGGCTGATCGCGCCAACTCAGCGCGACGTGCGTTGTTGCAGGGTACATATCCGGAGCAAAAAGTTGCTACTGTGCAAGGGATGGGATCGGCTGCACCGTTATTGGTGGATAAGCCAAATGAACCGATCAATCGCCGTATCGCTATTATCGTGTTGAAAAAAGCGGTGGCGGATGCATTGGGCAGTGGTGCAGGTATCGACAGTAATAGCCTGATTAAATCCGGCGATCCGTTTAGCCCTTCAGGCACTGCGCCCAAAATTCTGTCGCCATCGGAAGTGAACGATGCAATCGATGCGGAGAGTGCACAATAACTCTGTTTTTTTTGGAGCTGTTAAAGCACTGCGTATGCAGTGCTTAATTGAGTTCAGCTTTCACTGCTTGTGTTAAAAATATTTTCTCAACCGGCAGCGGGTGCCCGATGTGATAACCCTGCACAAAATCCACACCCATATCTTTCAATATTTCCAGGATCGCTTCGTTCTCCACGTATTCGGCCACGGCTTTTTTACCGAGCGCCTGGATAACCTGGATCATGGATTTCACCAGCGTCTGGTCAATTTGGTCGCGATGCAAATTCTGGATAAATGAACCATCCAGCTTGATGTAATCAGCGGGTAAATCTTTTAAATACGCAAAGCTGCTAAAACCCGAACCAAAATCATCCACAGAAAAACTGCATCCGAGTTTGTGCAAATCGGCAATCACCTTTTGGGTGATATGTAAATTGAACAGGCTCGCGCTTTCCGTTAATTCAAAGGTGATGCGTTTGGGATTCACTCCAGTTGCATTCAGGCTTTCCAGAATAGTTGGTGTGAGGTTTTCATCTTTAAATGCTTGCGCAGATAAATTGATGGCGATGTGATTCAGCTCGGGGTGCTCATGCAACGTATGTATCGCTAGCTTGATAATCCAGCGATCCAGCAAATGCATTTCCCCGGCGGATTCCAACGCAGGAATAAATGTATCCGGCCCCACAATTCTTCCATCCGGTTCGCGCAATCTCACCAGTGCTTCATAATAGGAAACACGGTTATTTTTTACATCGAAGATCGGCTGGAAATAGAGCACCATGCGATCTTCCATAATCGCCTTGCGAATTTTTTGCGACGTATTGACCGAATGGCGCAACTCGTCGCTCTCGCTATCAAGCGGATCGTATTGGTGAATTAAATTGCGTCCACGCCCTTTGGCAACATAGAGGGCAATATCAGCGCGCATTAAATGTTCTTCGGGATTATTGGTACTGCCATCAATTAGCGTTAAACCAATACTGCTACCCAGGCTAATGCGTTGTTCCTGTAATTGGAATGTAAACTCCGCCACGATTTGCTGGATGTTGCGTGCAAATTCGTAGACTTCATTGGACTTGATATCGCGCAATAAAATCGCAAATTCATCGCCTCCCAAACGGCATAAAATATCGGTGCCGCGAATGCGCTTGCTGAGCAAGTGCGACATTTCCCGCAGCACTTCATCGCCTTTCTGGTGGCCGAAAGTATCGTTAATGACTTTGAAGTGATCGAGGTCCAGATACACCAGCGCATGCTGGCGATTGTTGCGCACTGAATCGGCGGTGAGTTGCGCAAGCGTGGACTCAAAGAAATGGCGATTGTATAAACCGGTTAATGAATCGTGCATCGCCAGGTATTTTAATTGTTCCTGGGATTCGCGCCGCTCGGTAATATTATCCAGGCAGATGGTGAGGTTTTCTGAACCTTGCAATTTAGTGGAGCGGCTGATCTTGAGTTGTACCCATAATTTCTGACCGCGGTAGTTGCTCAGGCATAATTCAAATTCGGGACAGGGTTTATTGTGTTGCAATGATTTGCGGATTTTATTTTTAAATAAGGCGTACTGGTTAAAGTCTTCGCTGGAGACAAATGTTTCCAGTGATTTTCCCAGGCACTCATTGATTGAAAAGCCCATCATGGTTTCCCATGCCTGGTTTAAATACTGGATTCTAAAATCTGCGTCCAATTCCATCACGACCGATTGCAAATCGTTGAGTAATTGGTGGTGGCTTTCGTAGAGCGCGCGATATTCGCGCTCGCGCTCCTGCACGGTTTTTACCCGCTCGGCAAATTGTGCGTTGCTAACCAAATAGTCATCGCGATGGATGGCGATATCGCACACCTTGCGCAACTGCTCGGCGCGAAAGGGTTTGGGGAGAAAATCTACCGCGCCCAACAGCATTAATTCTTCCGCCTGGTCGATAGTGGTATGCGCCGTCATGATCACAATGGGCTGGTTTGGATCAATGCTTTGGATTTCCATCAGGATATCGCGCCCGGACAGTTTGGGCAGCATGACGTCCAGCAGGATTAAATCCTGGCGGCCTTGTATCCAGGCGCGCAAGCCGGCATCCCCTTCACTGGCAAATTCAATTTCAAATGATGCCGATAGCAACCGGCGAATTAAATCGGCGGTATCGGGCTCATCTTCCACCACCAGCAAGCGTGGTTTGATGGTGTTTGCACTGTCTGGCCGGGTTAATTCTTTTACCAGCGAGGGCAGTTGCGCAATGTGTTCGAGGGGCAACAGCTGGTTGATTCCGTACTCACGCGCAGTAACTTCGGCGATCCGTTCACACCAGGTTTGCGCGGTGATGACAATGGGTAAATCAATCCGGCATAGCAGAATCCCGCTGCGCACCAGACGCGAAAGCCGCCAGCCGTCCAGATCGGGAATATCAACATCCACAATCAATAAATCGATGGTTTGCTGGCGCAATACACGCAGGGCTTTCTGGGCAGAATCAACACAGGTGGTGGTAACTCGCGCAAGTACTTGCAGGCTGGCGTCAATGGTCGCCAGCGCTTTGGGGTCGTTATTAACAATTAGTATGCTAATAGGTAAATCAGGTTGATAGGTGTTATTGGGTAACACTCTTGAGTCTCCGAATTAATATCCTTTTAGCTGTGCACAAAACACCATTTTCATAATGGAGGGACGAATGTCCCCTTGATTCCTCCTTGCAGAAAACGGTTGACCGGGCGTTAACCGCCCGGTGTTGCAGAGCCATTTACTGCCAGACCTTTGATTCTGTCGCCCATCGGCGGAACCTCGTTGCGGTCTATGCGTACATCCAGAAGTGTAGGCCCTTTTTTGCTAAAAAGCGCCACATAATCCAGTTGATCAAGCTGGGTCGGGCAATCGATAACGATGCCGTCCACACCCATGGATTGAGCCATCATGGCGTAATCGACGGTATTTAATTCCCAGCCGATAGACTCCTGCTGGCCTAAACGTTGGCCGTGCATCACCATGCCCATGGCCGCATCATTCAATACCAGGAAGACCACCGGTAATTGTTGTTGGGCCGCAACCGTAATTTCCTGTGCACTCATCAGGTAAGAGCCATCACCCACGATACACAAGGTTGGCGCCATACGATTACCAATCGCAGAACCAATGGCAGCGCCAATCGACCAGGCCATGGAACCGTAACCCATCGCAATCCGATAAAGACCAGCGCTATTGCTGCGACTGAGGTAATGGGTTGCCCAGGACCAGCCGTTACCGGCATCGATAAAGATACGGGTATCTTCAGGTAGTTGGCGGGAAAGGTGGCTCATCAGGCGCTGGGGTTTTACCGGGCGCTCATTGGAATGGCATTTACTTTCATCGGCCAGAGTAAAAAAACCACCATTGGCGTTGGGGGTTGTGCTGGTTCCCGGCAAGGTTTCCCATTTGCGGCCCCATTTGCGTGCTTCGCGGACTTTTTCCAGCAAGCGCGTGAAAATTACATCGATATTGCCGAACACATGCAAATTCGCCATGGGGGAACGAGTGAAATGTTCAATGGATGAATCAATATGGACCAGTTTGGTGTTGAGCAAATCATCCTTCCAGCCACTGGTTCCCAGCTCACCCAGCTCGGTTCCGACTGCCAGGATGAGATCCACTTCTTTGCTTTGCAGCAGCTTTCTAGCGCTTTCGTGGCCAGCAAAACCATAAACGCCGCGATATTGCGGATGATGTTCATCTACCCAGGTTTTACCCATTGGGCCAGTTACAAATGCAGCGCCGGTCAGCTCGATAAATTCCATAATCTGCGCACTGGCTTTACCAACGCCGTTGCCGATGTACATCACCACATTGTCGACCTTGCCCAGCTTTTCACCCAGGCGGGCGATGGCGGAATCGTCGGCCATGGCGAAATCGTGAATCAACAGATCGCTGTGGATATGGGCTTTGATGGTCGCGGGTGAGCGCAAAATATCAGCGGGAATACTGATATGCACCGGTCCGTTAGGTTTGCGGTGCGCGGCCATAATGGCGGATACCAGTTTGCTTTCCAGTTGCTCGTGATGGGACACCAGCGTATTGAATTGGGTCACGTAACGGAACATGCCCACGGTATCTATCGCGGTGCAGCTGGATTCCTGTAAGGCGCGCTTGCCGAATTTTGGCAGCGGCGTCTGGGCAGTAATTACCAGCATGGGCACTTCATCGGCGAGGGCGGAGGCAACACCGGTGATCAAATTGGTTGCACCCGGACCGGTGGTGGCACATACCACACCCATTTTGCCGGTTTCGCGGGTGTAGCCATCGGCCATAAACGCCGCGCCGCATTCATGGCGGGCAACCACAAGGCGTGGTCCACCGCGCCTTTCACTGCGCGCGAGGGAATTCAAGAGTGGCTCAATCGCACCACCGGGAACGCCAAAAACAGTGTCGATACCCATTTGAGTCAGGTAATCGACCACCAAATCAGCGTAAGTGGTAGCAATTTCCGGTTGAGCCAAGGATTCTATGGTGGGAGCAAGATAGGGGATGTTTACGAGCTGTAGCATGGACTTCGCACCTTGGGTTCCAAAAGTGAGTGGTCCATCACAGTTGATGAGTTCTAAGTGTGCTGCACAATATATACCAATGATGAAAAATGTGCCATTCATTTAATGATCAAATTGTATAAAGGATGAACTTTTTTGCGGGAAAGGTGCTAAAGAACTGCAAAGCATGAAAAAACGGGCATAAAAAAGCCCTGGCAAGCCAAGGCAAACAGAGGATGTTTTCGCCTTACTTTTGCTTGCCCGCCGTTACTGAGGCACCAGCGAAGTGCAGGAAAGCAAAACGGTGTTGCGAAATCAGGCGACGCTTTTAGCCTGTGCAGGCGCGTCTTTTTCAAGTTGCTTCTCCGCGCGTTTGGCGGAAATAGGCTCAATTTTTTTTTGTTTCTCATAAAGGAAGCGCAAAACCGCCGAGCGGTAACCGTTGTACTCAGCGTTGTCGGCCAGCTCCAGGCGATTGCGCGGGCGCGGCAATTTCACATCCAGAATCTCGCCTACCGTCGCTGCCGGACCATTAGTCATCATCACAATTCGATCAGACAGCAGCACTGCTTCGTCTACATCATGGGTAATCATAATCACGGTATTGCCCAGCTCGTTCTGGATCTCCATCAATGAGTCTTGCAGATGGGCGCGGGTCAGTGCATCCAATGCACCGAAGGGTTCATCCATCAATAAAACTTGTGGTTCCATTGCCAATGCGCGGGCGATTCCCACGCGCTGCTTCATACCGCCGGAAATTTCATCAGGACGTTTGTGCATGGCGTGGGTCATATGGACGAGTTCGAGGTTGTGCTCAATCCATTCGCGCATCTCGGTTTTGGTTTTCTTGCCCTTGAACACGCGCTTCACACCCAGCTCCACATTTTCGTAAGCAGTTAACCAGGGTAGCAATGAATGGTTTTGAAAAACGACGGCGCGCTCAGGACCGGGCTCGTTCACCTCGCGACCATTCAGTACCACGCCGCCAGTCGTCGCTTGATAAAGACCGGCAACAATATTCAGCACTGTAGATTTACCGCAACCCGAGTGACCAATCAGCGATACAAATTCACCTTTTTTGATTTTCAAATCGACATCGCGCAATGCGCAAAACGGACCTTTGGGGGTGGGGAACTCGATTCCTACTCTGGTCAACTCCAAATGGATCTGGCTCATGGGATTTCCTCTGTTCAATTCTGTTTTGAAAATAATTTTCGAAATAATTTTAAATGCAATCTACGCAACGCAATTTGCGTGCCTGTTGTATCAGCGCACGACAGCACTCTTGTCCCAATTCACGTAGGTTTGCAGCATTAAGATGGCGCGGTCAAGTAAAAATCCAATCAAACCAATCACCAAAATGGCGAGGCAGATACGGCTGAGTGAATCCGATGAGCCATTCTGGAATTCGTCCCACACAAATTTTCCAAGGCCGGGATTTTGCGACAGCATTTCTGCGGCGATTAACACCATCCACGCAATTCCCAATGAAATGCGCAAACCGGTAAACATCATTGGAATTGCAGACGGCAGCACAATTTTAATAACGTGAGTGAACCAACCTAAACGCAATACGCGGCTCACATTGATTAAATCCTTGCTGACACCGGCAACACCGACTGCGGTGTTAATCATGGTGGGCCACAGCGAGCAAAGGCTCACGGTGAATAATGAAATAATGTAGGACTTGGAAAATGCCGGTGAGTCAGAAACATAAACCGCGCTCACTACAATGGTCACCAGTGGCAGCCAAGCCAACGGTGAAACCGGTTTGAATAATTGGATTAGCGGATTGATCGCACTATAAAGTGTTTGGCTTAAACCGATCATAATGCCGATTGGAATGGCGATTATTGTTGCCACTAAAAACCCGGACAACACGGTGATCAAACTGGTTTTGATTTTATCGAAAAAAGTAGGGCGGCCACTGAATTCGCGTGTATCTAATTTTGCGGTAGGATCTTTCACTAACAATTCCGCATTGCGCTTTTCCTGGCGTTCATAAAATTGTGCCGCGCGATCATGTTCGGATTTATATTCATCGACCAGATTGCCCCATTGCGCGAATACTTGTTTGGGCTGGGGAAATTCACCGAGTGATGTTTTGATGTTGGGCGCAATGCCATGCCATAGCGCCAGAAAAATTAACAAGCCGATCATGGGCATGCTCACGCCGATAATCAGTTCGCGCCATTTGATTTCTTTGAGTTTTTCAAATTTCAGGGTGGCGAGTTTGTTGCTCATGACAATTTCCTCTGTTTATACCTGCCGGACCGTGATCCGGCAGGCTTATGGTTTTTTAACGTTGCGGGGATACTAAAGCTGCCTTACGTTAGATTTTCTCGTCACCTTTCAAACCAATTTTAAATTTGGTGAGATATTCATTGGGTTTGGTTGCATCAAATTGAATGTTATCAATCCATATGGTTTCATCGGTTTTGCGAATGCCGTTGAAAACTTTAAAGTCAGGAAAATCACCGGCTTTTGCTTTACCTTCTTCAATAAGATCAGCAACCGCTTTTTGATAAATTTCCGGCGCTACCGCTTTTTTCGCCATATCCATATACCAGCCATCCGGTTTTGCTTCGGAAATTTGGCCCCAGCGACGCATTTGGGTCAGGTACCAGACTGCATCGGACACGTGGGGATAAGATGCGTTGTAACGGAAGAATGTATTGAAATCCGGAGCAGGGCGAACATCTTTGCGTTCGTATTCGAAAATACCGGTCATGGAGTTGGCAATAACTTTGTAGTCAGCACCGACGTAGTGGGCGGCAGAAATCATTTTCGCGGCCGCATCGCGGTTTGCATGATTGGCGGCGTCAAGCCACATGGCCGCACGAATTAATGCTTTCACTACGCGCACACTGGTGTTGGGATTTTTTTCGATAAAATCCTTGCGCATACCGAAAACTTTATCGGCCATTTTATTGGAGACCGCAATTACCGGAACGCCAATCCCACGGAATACCGCTTGCTGGTTCCAGGGTTCACCCACGCAATAACCTTGAATGGTACCGGCTTCCATCGTTGCGGGCATTTGCGGTGGTGGAGTTACTGATAACAAAATATCTGCATTGATTTGCCCGAGTGTGTCGCCTTTAAGCGGTGCGTAAAAACCAGGGTTTACACCCCCGGCAGCGAGCCAATAACGCAAGCCCATATTATGGGTCGATACCGGAAATACCACACCCATATTGATGGATTTGCCTGCATCTTTCATCGCATCAATTACCGGTTTTAATGACGAGGCACTGATTGGATGAACCAATTTTCCATCGGCACCAACCGGAACATTTTTTTTCATTTTTTTCCAGATTTCATTGGAAACGGTAATCGCATACGTGTTTTGTGTCATGGTAAAAGGAAACACCAGCTCTGCCGGTGTGCCATAACCAATGTTGGCTGCAACCGGTTGTGCGGCCAACATATGGGAGCCATCCAGTTCGCCAGAAATTACGCGATCCAACACTACTTTCCAGTTAGCTTGTGCTTCCAGTTCTACAGTCAAACCTTCATCGTCAAAGTAACCATTTTCGTAGGCGACGGCCAAATCAGCCATGTCTGTTAATTTAATAAAGCCAAATTTCAAATCCGTTTTTTCCGCAGGGCCGGTTGCTGCTTGCGCAGCTGTTAGCAACGAAATACTTGCAGCAATTACACAAGTTAATTTTGCGAGTGGTCTTAATAGTGCGGAAATTTTTTTCGTTTTAATAACAGGCATGGTCATCTCTGGCTCCTGGCTTTGTAGTGCTTGGCTATTTAGTTTTTTCTGTGCTCGCGTAAATTTTTTAAATAAAAATATCGGCACAAAGAATTTTTTTGAATCGACACAAATGGGCTTATTCAAACACTATGCCAAGTTAAGTGACGCACATTTTTAGCGCAGCGATTTTGCGGTGGTTAAGTATATTTTCGTGGGGTTTGCACATTGCTGATACACACAAAAAGTGATTGCGTTTTTTTGGTGCTGCAAATTGCGAACGCTGTGTGCGCTGATTGCAAACGGTTAATTAAAATCGCGCACTTTTTTTGCGCAGCTGGTTTTTTATTGCAAAAAAATGTTACTTCAGGTGTAGGTGCGTAAGGTAGCCTCTGTTTACCCTAGAGTAAAAATAACCTTGTAGATCGGGGATTTAGCGTGACATTTGTGACGCGCAGATTTTTGTTTAGCTGCCTATACTGGAGAAAGATTCCTACTCTTTACTCTGGATAAGCCTCATGAATTTACCCGCTTTGGCCATAGTTTTTGTGGTTTTGCTACTTGCCGGTTGTTCTTCTGTGGTGCAAAAAACAGCGTTTTCAACGAATAAAGGCCTTGTCGCCAACGCTTTATCCGGGGAATTGATCTTGGGGCGCGCCTATAAGAATGATGAACTACCCAGTGTGGATTTATTTGGCCTGACTCCGGAGATGCGCTTGTTTGCCGAAACAGTTACCGCAAATGCCAGGCACAAAGACTCCAAAGCAGAAGCGTTACACCAGGCCTTGATGACCTCCAGTGCCCACGGCGGGCGCGGCATTACCTACAGCGCCATGATTACTAACACCGGTATCGATGCTTTTCAGCAACGCCAGGCAAATTGCCTGAGTTACACGTTGTTATTTGTCGCCATGGCACGTCATCTGGGGCTGAATGCAGAGGTTAACGAAGTTATGTTGCCTCCGACCTGGGAGATGCGAGACAACGATACCTACCTGTTTATGCGGCATGTTAACGCCAAAGTATTTATGCCCCGTAAACATATGTTTTCCTGGGTGCGGGTAGCAGAAACCGCTGATGTGGGCGATATAGTGGTTGACCTGGAAATGCGGCGCTTTCGCCCGCACTACAAACAAAACGTAATTGATAAGGATTTGGTTGCGGCCCAATTTTATTCCAACCGGGGTATGGAATTGTCGGCGCAAGGAAATAGGCATGAAGCATTTTTATATTTGCGTAAAGCACTGCTGGTAAACGCCGACCAAAGCTACATCTGGAGTAATTTCGGCAGTTTTTATCGTCGCCAGAAAATGTTACCTGAAGCGGAAGCAATTTATCTGCACGGTCTGGCACTCAACCCGCGCGATTACACGATCATGCACAACTTGTCCGGTTTATATCTGGAGCAGGGCGATAAGGTAAAACACAAAGAATATCAGCAGCGGGTTCGCCAACATCGCAATGCCAATCCGTATTACATGTTTAAACTCGCTGAAGAACTCGCGCAGCGCAATGAAAATGACAAGGCGCTGGAGCTACTTAGAAAAGCAATCAAGAAAGAAAAAGATGAAGAGCGTTTTTATCGCCTGGCTGCAGAAATATACGAACGTACTGCTGACAGTGAAAATGCCAAATTGATGCGCGATAAAATTTACCAACTCAGTACCATACGTTTTTGATCTCCTATGAAGGTAAAGGACTGTAATTGTCCGTCTGCCTATATGGACTCAAAACCCGTCCCGGCCTAGTCTTCGCGGCACCATAACAATGACGTCAGGAACAATGATGTCAGGAACAACGACGCGAGGAATGATAATGAAACCACTACTACTGGGACTTTCACTGTGCGGCCTTCTGGCGAGCACTCACAGCTGGGCTGGCGAATGGAAAAGTTTATTTAACGGCAAGGATCTTTCCGGCTGGGAAACCTATGTCAGCTATCAACCGGAAACAAACGAATATAATCTTGTTTCCAAACATAAACCGCGCGGTGTTAACAGCGACCCCAAAAAAGTATTCACGGTAGTCGATGGTTTGTTGCGTGTTTCCGGTGAAGAGTGGGGCGGTATCACCACGCTTGATGAATTCGAAAATTTCCATTTGAAATTTGAGGTGAAGTGGGGCGTAAAAAAATGGCCGCCACGTCTGGATGCCCGTCGCGATAGCGGCGTCCTGTATTTTGCGGTTGGCCCGCAGGGTGCACAGAGCACGCATTGGATGCGCAGCCACGAATTCCAGGTCCAGGAAGGTGACAGTGGCGATTATCACAGCCTCGACGGTGTCATCATCGACGTGCATGCGGGCGACGCCAATGAAGGTGATTGGAAATTCTATGCCTATGATCCCAAAGCGCCGCTACGCAAAGATATCGCCGCCCGTGTATTGAAACGTGGCCTTTATGAAAAACCGTCCGGCGAATGGGACACCATGGAAGTAATCACCGATGGTAAAACCCTGATCCATAAAGTGAACGGTAAGGAAGTGTTTCGCGGCTTTAATTCCCGAGAAAAAGTGGATGGTAAATATGTACCGCTAACCCGCGGCAAATTGCAGATCCAATCGGAAGGTGCGGAGACTTTCTATCGCAATATCCAGATTAAAACCCTGGATAAACCTGCGGACCAATACTGATAAAAATCTGTCAAATCTATACAAAATAGTTGAATTAGCCCGTTCGCGCGGGCAGTCTGGGCTCATGTTTCACTCTCCATTCTATTTTTACCGGAGTTATGCATGAGCCCTTTTTATTCTTTCTCCGCCGAACGATTGAACGGCCAGCTGCAAAACCTGTCTGACTACGCAGGCAAGCTGGTGCTGGTGGTTAATACCGCCAGCAAATGCGGATTCACTCCACAATACGCCGGCCTTGAAGCCTTGTATCAACAATTCAAAGATCAGGGATTGGTGATTCTCGGTTTTCCGTGCAATCAGTTTGGCAATCAGGAGCCCGGTGGCGCTGAGCAAATTGCGCATACCTGCGAAATTAATTACGGTGTAACTTTTCCCATATTTGCCAAAGTGGATGTGAATGGCCCCACTGCGCATCCATTATTTCAATGGGTAACCGGCGAGTTGCCCGGTTGGTTGGGTAAGTCGATTAAATGGAATTTCACCAAATTTTTAATTGGCCGCGATGGGAAACCGATAAAACGTTTTGCAACTATCACCAAACCGGAAAACATGACCGGGTTTATCCAGCAACAACTCGCGCGCTAAATTCTCAAAATAGTGAAATCAGAATAACGATGAGTTTTCAAAAAAATATTTTTATCGCTATCGCCGCATTTGGGTTGGGGTTTTACGCCAGCGAGTATCGCCATGCGCAGCAACCGCAATCAATTGCTTATTTGCCCGCACCGGAAAACACCATTTCCAGTGCACAAACTTCTGTTCAATCACCTGCAATAGAAACATCGACAGCCATACAAAATACTTCACCCGCTCTGGCAGCACCTGCGCAAGAGTTGTCCGCACTTGAACAGGCACAACAACTGATTGCTAATAACGCGTTTCCTGCAGCAGTGCAGGCATTGAATGAAATCTTGAAAAAAAATCCGAACGATACGGAAGCATTGTTATTGCTGGCGCGAGTCCTGGAAAAACAGGGCAAACATGAAGACGCGGTTACCACCTGGTTTCGTTATTTAAATATCGAAGTCGATGCAAAAAAATTCCAGGAAGCTACCGCCTATGTTTCACGTTACCTGATTCGCCTTGTTAATAATCCGGGTATTTTTGGTTCAAGCCGCGAATGGTTAATGGCGCAATTAAATGACTTGATTAAACTCACGCCGGATAACGGTGAGCTGCATTTACAACTAGCGGATATGCACGCAAAAGCAGATGATCAGGAGCAAGCGCAATACCACGCATTGATGGCTGCCAACCAGGATGAAACGCGTACCCGCGCGGAAGAATTTCTGGCCAAACTAACAGACAATACTATTGCAGAACAAACCGACGATCAGGAAAGCAAGGTACAGTTAATTCGTTTCGGAAAACAATTTCTGGTACCGGTGGTAGTGGAAGGTAAAACCGTAAAATTATTGCTGGATACCGGCGCATCCATTAGTGGTTTAACCTCCAGCTTTATTAATCGCAATTATAGTTTTGTAAAATCCCCCAAACCGATTCAGCTCAATACTGCCAGCGGAACCGTGGACAGCTTTTTATTTGTGGTTGATTCATTGCAATTCGCTGGTGTGACGTTTAATAAACATATGCTAGCCCGTTTGCCCATGGATAATTATGATAACTTTGATGGGTTATTGGGTGTTGATATCCTTGGGCGTTTTGAATTTATTATCGATCAGGAAAAAGCGGAATTGCGTTTGCGTACTAGAAAATAATTTATCAGTGGTCAAGTTAAACGTAGAGGTTCTTTTCGGTGTTGGATGTGGAAAGGTACTCAATAAATTCAAACTGGATGCCATGATTTTCAAGAAAATAAACATTTTTTCGAAATGGATGGTCGCCGCCGTAATGATCAATGGCAAATCCAGCAGCTTGTAAGTTGCGAATCACTGCATCCATATCATCCACAACTATTCCGATGTGTTTGACCCCAGTCCATACATCTTGCCAGTTCCCGCATTTTCCCGAGCTACCGCTTTGTATAGCAATATAAGTTGCATCATTGCCTACATGAAACCAATGCGATAAGGCTCCAAACCAGTCCATTTCGCCTTGCCCCCTTACTCGCCAATCCGGAATTGCTGCTAATAAAAACCGGATCGTCTCTTCAGGGGATTCAACACAAATATTGGCATGCTCAACATAAGCGGAAAACTTTTCCATAGCTATATCCTTTAAAAATTGGCAGATCAGGCGGTGTGCCTATGTAACTGCGTTTTATCCGTCAGGGATACTAGCTTCGATTTGGCGCGGTCGCCAAGTTGAAAATTTTTATCGGTGTTATTGTCTTTTTAATTTCGGTTGCGGTCGGGTTTTAATAGCCACACATTTTCTTTAGCCGCACATTTGCCTTTTAACCCTCCTTCAACATCCGCTGATGCAAGCAACTGCAAATTGTAATGGCTTCCATAATATTGGTCGATTTCACTAGCGGGTACGGAAAATGGTGGGCCTTCCATCTGACTTTGATCGTACTCAAAGCTAATCAAAAGTTGCTGTGAATTATGCGTGATATCCATCAAATGTCGGGTATAGTGCGCGCGCATGGATGTTGGCAGTGCAACCAATGCAGCTCGATCATAAACGGCGTCCACTTCGCCCAATAATGATTCAGTGAGTTTAAAAATATCACCAATAAAAATAACAAGGTTATTTGCGCTGTAGGCTTCCAGTTCTCCCAATCGGGAAATTTGTGGTGTGAAGCCCAATTCGTCAAATAATTGGATAACGGCCAACCTACTTAGCTCTGCACCGGCGACTTTATAACCTTTGGCAAGCAGCCATCCGATATCCAGGGTTTTTCCGCATAAAGGAAGGAATAAGCGGCTACCAGATGGCAATCCGAGTTGTTCCAGATGTTTTACCAACAAAGGATTGGCTTGCTGGTTGTGAAAGCCAATGTCATTGTTTTCCCATTTGTGAAGCCAGAATTCAGTGTCCATCGTTTTTCCTGTAATTAGTCATGCCCTGTAATTTTTTAATTGTGGCGCATAGGTTAGTATTTTGTACGAGGGGTTGCCAGTGATGGTGAGGTTCCAATGATGGAGTTTTAAGGCAAGTGACTGCAATATTATAGAAATAAGTTGTACAGGTGAATAATGAATAATAAACAACAAGCATCCGGAATGGGTGTAGTAGTGGCAAGTCAATCGGCGATTGTTTTGCTGGGTGTTGCTGGAATCTGGCTATTGAACATATCGCTTCCGGCAGCAAAAATTGGATGGGGATTGGCAAGTATTTTCGGTGTGTTTCTCGCGGTAATTACCTTTGCTATTTTTTTTCTGGTGTATCGATTTGGTGGTCGTTTTGCACAAACATTATTAACTGACCTTCAGCGAGTATGGGGCTCATTTACCGGTTATTCCTGGTTGAAAATTATCGTTGTCGCCTCATTAGCGGGAATAGGGGAGGAGTTATTATTTCGCGGTTTCGCCCAGACCTGGATAAATAGTTATATTGCGATAGCCTGGGCGATTTTAATTTCATCCATTATTTTTGCCCTGTTGCATTATTTATCCTATGCCTATTTTATTTGCGCGATATTAATGAGTATTGCTTTTGGTGTTGGCTATTATTTATCGGGTAGTTTGCTAATGGTGATAGTGTGGCACGGCGTTTATGATTTAATCGCGTTGGTGGTGATTGTAAAATATCGCCAGATTATTGTTGGTAATGATGTTCGGTTTTAATAAAAATCCTTTTGGTTTTTAACGATAAGGCCGCATCCTTGCGGCTTTTTCGTTTATTGTTTGCTGTTCTTGCGGCGGATAATTCCCAATCCCAAAATGCTCAGTGCAAATAATGCTAATGCTGAAGATTCCGGAACGCTGCTGACAATTGCATCGCGTACGTACCAGGTATCGTAAACATCTTCAAGTGAACCAATATCAAAACCGTTAGTAATTTTTCCTTCGGCGGCATCACTTAAATCAATATGGTTAAAGTTGCTCCAGTATTCCGACGCGAAGCGGTAAACAGAGTGATCGGTAAATCCAGCCTCTGGCATTAATGATGCGCTGCCAATTATAAAATGTGTCCAGTCGGGACGACGTGCCCATTCATCAGCAGTGGCGTAACGCCAGCCTTCACTCGCGCGGTATTCCGGCGCTTCAATATTACCAAGACCCCACTCACCGGTGCCGATAGGCCCTGCATATACCCAATCCAGGCCATTAAAGTTCTGCAATATATTTTCATTGGGAATGATTGTGCTTGCATCAATAACAACTGCATTGGTATTGATGCTAACGAGTGCACTAAGGCTGATAACCAAAGTGGAAATTAACTTTTTCATACTGTGCTCCGTAATAATTATTCTAATGGTCGCCACGGTGTGGCGACCTGATGTGACAATTAACTTGATGTAACGCCGATTAACTTGATTTAAAACCAATTACAATTTTGTGATCCGCAACCAGTTAATACTCCAGCCGCTTTGTTGTGCATAAATACCGAGATTAAATGTGCCCGCATTTATCGTCACTGTCTGGCTTACCGTGGTGAAATTACCCCAATCACCGGTAGCAGGAATCGTGGCGTTACCTAAAATAATGGAGCCGCCATTTAAATCGAGCGAGAGCAGTGCACCGGTCGGGCTGGCAACGCGATATTCGACTAAATAATTACCCGTTACTGGAAATGTAATATTGGTAAATGCCATCCAGTCGCCCGCATCAATAGCACCGACTACTTGCCCGCCACCACTATCATTTGTGCCAAACAATTCGAGGCCAGACATGAATGCATAAGTTTCTGCTTCGATAAATTTAGTAAATGCAACCGCAGAACTGGTGCTGGATGAGCTGCTTGTAGATACGCTGCTTGCTACTGAACTTGATGAGTTGCCAGTGCTGCTGACCACAAATTCTGTCCATGGTGTATCCATTGCGCCCACTGCTTGCGCAATGGTGATGAAGTAGCGAATGGTGGCGCCGGCAGGCACTGCAATTAATTCATAACTATTGGAGTTATCCGCATTGTGTGTCATGCGAATATTTTGTTGCGCTCCACCATTAACCGTGAAATGAATATCAGCCCATCCTGCATTGTTAGCGAAAAATTTTACCGTGCTTCCATTCACAACCGTGTGGCCATAATTCTCGTTCGCAACCGACGAGCTGTATAAAGACGAACTCGATTTTGAACTACTGGTTATTGATGAACTGCTTGCGGCAATACTGGATGAAAGTGAACTGCTGGATTTTGAAGTCGTAATCGAGCTACTTGATTTTGAAGATGAAACACTGGTTTGCGAAACAGAGACACTCGAATTACTCGATGGAGTACAACTGGTATTGCTCGGCAATCCATCTGGCGATTCACCGGTGCGTTTAATGCGGAAACTGTTTGCCGGTACATTTAATGTCATGCCATCGGAGAGCAACACATATTGCGCACTGCAACCGAAGTTGTAAGCGATATAGGTAGTGATACCGTTTTTATTAAATGCCACTGCACTCGGGCTGCTCGCTGTTAATGCACCGGTGCCGGTAGCGAGATGGCCCAATTGTTTTAAAGTATAAATCCATTGATACGTATGGGCTTTGGTTTCACCGGCTTCAGGAGCGTAATTAAATCCGTGGCTGTGGAAATCATCTACTGCGGCCTGGCCATCGCTCATCGCCCAAATATTCCACCACACATCACGCCATTGATCATTGGGTAAGCCGGATGGTTTTCCATTGCTGGATTGTGCCATGCCCAGATCAACATATTGATCAAGATAATCCGCGTGCTGGCCAATGTGAAATACCAGCGGGCTCAATGGTAATCCCTGAATACCTAAAATATGCGCGTAAGCGCCGCTGAACCAGGTAGAAAAAACATGGCCATTACCCCAAATAATTGACGTGGTCATTTTGGGATAAGCTGCATCGAAATTATCGTAATCGCCGGTTAAACCACGGAAGCGATCAATATTATTCCAATATTCCCAATAGGCAGCGGTAGATGATGCATGTAAATAAATCCCGCGATCGGTAATCGCTTTATTGCGCGTGATTTGTCCGTACAAAATCATCGCACCGTAAGCATTCGCTGCTTCCGATGTGGATTCGTTATTGTTGCCCAATACAAAATTGGCGTGACCGGATGCCCAGGAGAAGCCGTTGGCCGGATCAAAATTGCGCAGGTAGGGAAACATCGCGTCATCGCGTGCGGCAGCGTAATCGCGAATTAACAATTCCACCATCGGGCCATAATTGGTAGCGCTACACCAGCTTGCATCAACACGGCAAATTTCAGCTGCCGCGCGAACAAAATAACCGTAGTGGAAATGGTGATCGTTTAATTGTTGTTGCGCACCAAAAGATTCATCGTAACCGAGCAAGGTATTCCAATTGCTGTCGTAAGAAAAATATTTGGTAGTATCGAGGCCGCCGCTGGTATTTGCACGGAACCAATCTTGCAATTCTGCTTTGAGCCAGGTAATTAATTGATCCGCTTCTGTCGTCATACCAATCGAGCGGGCAATAGCGGCGAGCTCTGCAACTTTGCCGTAATTTTTTCCAGCCCAGTAAGTATCAGTCGCACTGTTCCAATTAGATGAACCTTGATTAACAAATTCAGTTACCAGCGCTTTTAATTGATTGCTATCGTAGTCGCCAATATTTTCGGGCAAATAAGGCAGCACACCAACGAAAGGAATTGAGTAGCTAAATGTTTTGGTTGCAGCGAATTTGGTTATGCCGCGCGCACTGCGTACTTTGTAAGGGCTGGCCACTTGGGTAGAATTTTTCCAGGCCAGGGGCAACATCCCCGCCATCGTATTTACCGCAACACCGTTAAATAAATATTGATGCGTAACCGTAACTTTATTGTTGCTGCGATTTACACTGTAATTAATATTTACTTTATCGACTGGCTGGCTTGCGTACTGGATAAAATCCTGAACCATTGCTGCGGATGGAACGGTCGCTGTTGGCAAGAGTGTAACGGTGATGCGTTTGCTGCTGTTGGTAATGCCGATGGTGTTGGTGTTGGCGTTGCTAAAGTTAGTCGCATCGTGGCCGGTGACTAAAAAATAATTGCCATTGCCGGCAACGTTAGTCCATACACCCAACGTGTTTCCCTGCTGGTAGAAAATTCCTTTTTCCCCGCCGTCGGCGGCCTTGGTGAGCAATTTCAAATTACCTTTCAGTACGGTGAAGTACGCGTAAGGTGAACCGTGTACAAACGTGGCTTCCATTACCGGTGTGCTGCCACTGTTCCATTGCACAGTGACTGAACCATCACTGTAATCTTTTAAATAGGCTTCGAGGTTGGCGTAATCGCTGTTGCCAATCGCAATGCCATCAAACACTTCATTAAATGGATCGGGAATTGAATATTGCGTTGCGGTTGGGCTAGTTCGCAAACCGCCGGGAATTCCCAGGATGCGCACTCCGCGTTCGGTAATACGTGCGGTCATTGGATCGGGCGTGATATAGCCGGCGCCGTTAGGATCGCCCACTTTCATTTCGCCCATGAAGGAAATTGAACCCCACCAGCGATGGGTCATGGTGAGCTTGCTGGTCGCTGGCGCAACTTTTTGTGGGTAGATCGCCGTAGGTGCGCCAATGGGATTGCAACTGCTCACACCGGGCTTGACGATGCCCGCGTTGTAAATCCAGTTGCCGTGATCAACAGCGCATTTGTAACCGGCTGGGTTGGCGCTATCGCTAATATTGCCTGCACCATAATTTGTTATACCTGCGGAGCAGACAGGCGCGAGCGCCACTGTCCCTAGAAGTAGAGCGTGTTGTAGCAGTTTCATGGGAAAGTCCTATTTATTGTTAACCTGACGTTAGGTTGGCCGGAAATTATTGTTAGTTGACCTGAAATTATTGATAGTTGACCTGAAATTATTGTCACCGGCCGGCTGCGCTTTCTGCGCAAACGGGAAGCCAGAGTAGGGGGCTGCCAAATTAAAATCGTCCCAAAACGAAATTAATTTCAAGGTGGGAGTGTCACTTTGCAGCCTGCAAAGCGGGAATCGGGTGGGTTCGGCTCATTAATGCAAAAGGCCGCAAATGAGCGGCCTTCTTTTTACGTGAGTATTTTGTGGTGACTTAAAAGAAAATCCAGTAAATCAACCCGAGGTATAAACCGTATTGCAGGATGTAATACAGTGGTTTGTTAAACGCTTTGATCTTCTTGCCTACAAGGCGCACCTGGTACAAATAAGCAAAAGCGCGATTCAAAAAACCAACTTTATCACCCTTCACATTTTTGGTTGCTGCACCGGCGACTACCAGGCGCGAGAAAATCTCATTGATCCAATCAACCCATTTAAAATCTACCGGACGTTTTACATCCAGAAACAGAATGATGCGATTGTGATCCGTTTTGTTTTCTGCGTGATGGATGAAGGTTTCGTCAAACATTACTGCTTCGCCATCGCGCCAGGAATATTTCTGGCCATCCACAGAAATGTAGCAGTCATCGTTATTTGGCGTAACCAGGCCCAAGTGATAACGCAGTGAGCCTGCATAGGGATCACGATGTTTACCCAGGCGCGCACCGGGGGGAAGCATGGTAAACATCGCGCCTTTAACATTGGGCAGTGTATTGATTAATGCTACCGTTTTGGGACAAAGCTGCTCGGCTGATTTCAAATTCGCGCCGTACCATTTCAGGTAAAAACGCTTCCAGCCAGTGCGAAAGAACGAGTTAAAACCCAAATCATCCAGATCTGCTGATGCTTTGATTTGTGCGGAATCGTTCAGGTGAATCGCTTCATCGCGAATCATTTCCCAATTGTCCTGCAGGACTTTCAACTCAGGGAATTTGTTAACGTCGATATAAGCCGACTGCGTGTCTTTGGAGAAAAAATAAAACAGGCAATTAATCGGGGCGAGAAAATTGGAGTGGTCAGTCAGTTTACGGGTGAACTTGTCATGCTGGACTACCCCCCGATTTTGAACATAGAAAGCGGCAAGGATAAACACAGCCAGAACGATTAATCCCATAGGTAAACTCCCGTTGATCTTAGGCGAACGGGCACAATACCGAGTGGTATGTAAAAATACAAGCTGACGATTGTCACCTGTTGTATCTATTTGTAACACTTTGTTAAGAGTTGACAAGAATGTTTAGATGACAGGTAACAAACTACTAATAATTCAATGACATTTACAGATTAATTTTAATGTCATAAAGCTATTTAAGATTATATTCCATACCGATCTGTCTAAACTTTGTTCATGCACTTGATAGCAATGGCGGCAGCGGAAGTGCGGTTTTCTACCCCCAACTTTTTGAAAATCTGTTCAAGATGCTTATTCACTGTTCTGGGGCTCATTTCCAGTATCTGGCCAATTTCACGGTTGGTTTTGCCATTCGCGATCCATAACAGCACGTCCGCCTCACGTCCGGTCACAGCAAATTGCTGCTTAAGGGCATGGGTATCTTTGGCTGGCTCGTGGGCGTTGCTCAGGCGCAATAGATACTCCTTGCCATCAATAAGGTTGAGCATTTCTACATTCATCACCTGGTTTAAGCCGCTCAGCGTCAATTGCCGGCCCGCTTCGGGTTTGTGGCTGAGCCAATCGCGCAACTGATTATTAATAGTGCTACTCAGTAATGTGGAAGCATTTAATGCGCCAGCGGTATTTAAAAGTTCATAGACTTGCGGCGTCGCCCAGAGCAGTTGTCCCTGCGCATTGAGGGTTAATAAATTCTGTCCTGCTGTATCCAGCGCAGCACGTGCACTTTGGCTAATGCGCGCGTTGGCCAGATGAACACGCATGCGCGCAATCAGCTCTTCAGGATTAATCGGTTTGGTAATGTAATCCACACCGCCTGCGCCCAAGCCCATCACTACATGCTCTGTATCGCTCAGGCCAGTCATAAAAATAATCGGAACATCGGCGAGTTGCGGATTTTGTTTCAGGCGTTTGCACGTTTCAAAGCCATCCATATTGGGCATGACTGCATCCAGCAAAATAATATCGGGACGAATATTTTTTGTTATGGTGAGCGCTTGTGTGCCTTCCAGCGCGACGAGTACAGTGAATTTTGCATCTTCCAGAACATCGTTCAGCATATGAATGCTATCGATTGAATCATCAACTACCAGTACTACATTCGTGGTGCTCATCATAATCGTCTCCGGTCTTAAAGTGGCTCAGCAGCGGCGGTGTACTGATCAATCAATTCGAGGATTTTTTCAAATTGAAAATTGGTGCTGTAGCTGGCAAGTTGTTGTAGTAATTGCGCGTCCCGATGCGAATAATTTCCACAGTGTTGCAAGTGCTGGATTTTTTGCAGTAAACCTTTTTTGTGGCCGATGGCAGCAAGCCTGACCAATTCATCCAAATCAGAATTCTGTAGTGTGATGAGGTTATTACTTACGTCTGTAGCAATAATATTGGGCGCGTTGTTTATATTGGTGTGCGCTTCAATATCCTTTTTTGTTTCACGTTCATGGCGCCAACTGATATTCAGCAGGCGACCAATATGATCCAGCAGGAGTTGAATTCGCACGGGTTTAATAACGTAGGCATTGTGTAACGGTATTTCTTCATCATCGTGTTCTGTTGGTAAATCTTTGCCTTCACTGGCATCAGCTGAAACCATAATGATTGGCAAGGTGTAATGGTTATCGCGAATGGCTTGCGCCAGTTGCCAGCCACTCATACCCGGCATGGAAACGTCCAACATAATTAAATCCGGTGCTGTTTCATTCGCGCGTTCTTGTGCGAGGCGGGCAATAACATTGAGCGGATTATCCATTTCGATAATATCGAAACCGAGCGGCGTTAACATCGCGCGCATCAGCTGCCGATGCGATGATTCATCATCAACCAGCATAATGCGTTGCACCGGGCCGCGATAACCGTAAATAGTTTGCACCGGTGCAGTAATGGATTCGGTATGCGGTTTATTAATGCTGGATAACATCAGGCTTGCTTTAAAAGTGCTGCCTTTGCCGGGTGTGCTATTAACAGAAATATCGCCACCCATAATTTCGCTAAGTAAGCGTGTGATGGTTAATCCCAGCCCCGTACCGGTTGCGGTAGAGCCCGGGCGACGCACGCGTTCGAAGGGGCGGAAAATACGTTCAATATTTTCGGTGGCAATGCCTTCACCGGTATCGGTCACGGTAAATTCGGCCACCTGGCTGCGGTAGCGAATTTTAAACGTGACGCTACCTTTGTCGGTGTACTTGATCGCATTGGATAATAAATTAATTAAAATCTGGCGCAGGCGCTTTTCATCAGTGCGCACAAATTCCGGCAATCGATCATTGCATTCAAAAACAAATTGCAACCCTTTGGCTTCGGCTTGTAAACGAAACATCTGCACTAATTGTTCTAATAATAAAGCGATGCGCACTTGGTCTTGATGCAAATCCAGGCGGCCTGCTTCGATTTTGGAAATATCCAGCAAGCCTTCGATTAAATCCGCGAGGTGTTCACCGCTGCGACGAATCACACTTAACGCATCGCGCCTGTGCGCAGGCATGCTTGGATCTTTTTCCAATAGCTGCGCATAACCTAAAACCGCATTTAGTGGCGAGCGCAATTCATGGCTAATACCCGTGAGGTATCGGCTTTTTGCAAGGTTGGCGGCTTCGGCTTGCTCTTTTGCGGCTTGCAATGCGCGATCGGTGCGTTCGTGCGCTTCAATTTCTTCCACTAACAAACGTGTTTGTCGCTGAGTTTCTTCCTGGGCCACGACGCGGCTTTCATGGGCGAGCACAAATAACCAGCTCACTACGCCCGTCACAATCACTAACAGGAAAAATACTTTCCATAATGTTGCTTCGAGTAATGCGGCAGTTTCGGGTGCATCTATCGGCGTTTGAAAATAAATCAATGATAATAAAATTGCAGAAAGTCCATTAATCACTGCTACCAAAATCAGAAAATGACCAAGGCGGGAATTGATATTGTCGGTGATGGAATGTGGCAGGAATCGTTTAAAAAAAATACCGACTTGTTCAGTGTAATTCGCACCGGGTTTGCAATGGTCGTTGCAGCGTGCGTCCAGGGAACAGCAGAGTGAACAGATGTGCCCGGCATACGCAGGGCAGTAGGTCATATCCTCCAATTCAAATTTGTGTTCGCAAATGCAACAGGAAAGGCACGTGTGCTTTTGGTCTTGCGCACTATGCTCTACGGCTAAATTGATCGCCGGGCGTGCGAGATAGTAACGGCCCTTTGTTGCCCATGCGATTAGCGGAGCACACAAGAGTGCAACACCTAACGCAATAAAATGTGAGAGCGCTTGCGCAATATCGCCCAACAGTCCGCTGTGGCAAGTAATGCCTGCAACAGATGCAATTAACATTGAACCAACACCAACCGGGTTTATGTCATAGAGATGTGCGCGTTTAAATTCAATATGTGGCGGGCTAAAACCGAGTGGTTTATTAATGACTAAATCAGCCACTAATGAGCCTAACCACGCAACGGCCACTATGCCGTAATAACCGAGCGTTTGTTCCAATGCGCGATAAACACCCAGCTCCATGAGTAATAATGCAATCGCCACATTAAATACCAACCACACAACGCGGCCCGGATGACTATGGGTCAAGCGCGAGAAAAAATTGGACCATGCAATCGAGCCCGCATAAGCATTGGTTACGTTAATTTTTAATTGGCTGATGATGACAAAAATACCGGCAACCGATAATGCAACTTCCGGCGAGTTGGCAATATAGCTAAATGCCACCATATACATGCGCGTAGGATCTGCCGCTTCTTCCATGCCTATGCCATGGTTAATCGCCAGTACAGCAAGGAATGATCCGGCTAAAATTTTTATAGAACCAATAACAATCCAGCCCGGGCCACCAGCAATTAATGCTGCCCACCAACGCCATTTTTTTTCCGGCTGTGGAGCGGGCATAAAGCGCAAAAAATCCACTTGCTCGCCAATTTGTGCAATCAACGAAAACACCACGGCGGATGCAGCGCCGAATAATAAAATACTAATTCCCTGCGTATTTTCTGGCGGCAATGTACCCGAAAACTCAGTCCAGCTTTCAACTGCACTGGCATCGGCATAAATAATAAAAACAAACGGCAATAGTTGCAGCACAATCCACAGCGGTTGACTCCACAATTGAAAACGGCTGATAAACGTAATGCCATGAGTCACTAGTGGAATGATCACCACCGAGCTAATCAGATAACCCCACACTAATGGGATTTTAAAAAGCAAGTCCAGCGCCATTGCCATAATGGCGGCTTCCAGCGCGAAAAAAATAAATGTGAACGAAGCGTAAATCAGTGATGTAATGGTGGAGCCGATGTAACCAAACCCTGCACCGCGCGTCAGCAGATCAATATCAACACCGTATTTTGCGGCGTAATAACTGATAGGGATTGCTGTTAGAAAAATAATCAAGCTAACTGCGCAAATTGCAGCAACGGCGTTATCAAATCCGTAGTGCAATGTAATCGCACCGCCAATCGCTTCCAGCGCTAAAAAAGAAATTGCACCCAATGCCGTGGTGGCCACGCGCGCTGCCGACCAGCGTCGCGCGCTTTTGGCGGTAAAACGCAATGCATAATCTTCCAGCGTCTGGTTGGCAACCCACTGGTTGTAATTGCGCCGCACGCGAAAGATATGTTGCTTGGCGGTCATGGTTTCCCCGTTAAACAATTGTTCATCCGGGAACGTCTCGGTCAAAGTAAAAGGACGAATAAAATGCGCTTTGTTTGTGCATCATCCGCGATGGCTTTTTTGTTTTGGTGCATTTGATCGGTGCACTTGCTCACAAACGCCGATGATTGCTGACGTTTAAAGTTTCATCTATTACCTAGTCAATCAACGTACCAACTTTATATCTATGAGGGGCCCCAAGGGCGGGCAAGTGATGCTATCGGAATGACGTATGTCAAAGTTTGCCAAATATAGACATGGGTGATAGCCTTGCCAAAATAGTGTTGTGGACAGGGATATCAGCCTGGATGGCTTACTAACTCTCAATCAGGTGGTCCGAGATGAATATCAGCTTTACTGAAAAGCAGCAGCA
Organism: Cellvibrio sp. 79; assembly: GCA_003056245.1. Lineage (GTDB taxonomy): Bacteria > Pseudomonadota > Gammaproteobacteria > Pseudomonadales > Cellvibrionaceae > Cellvibrio. Next base: position 1,524,741 of record MVDH01000001.1, read on the forward strand.
ATATATCGCCGCACAAGTCAGTGGTGGCGACTACCAGAATGCCAGTGAAGTTGTGCGCGATGCGTTGCGACTCCATGAAATTTACCGTCATCGAATTGTCGAGGAGTTACGTGCGGAAATTGCCAAAGGCTGGGATGGCCCGGCCAGTAATAAAACGGTGCAAGATATTATTGCCATCAAAGGAAAATCCAAACCGAAGTGAAATCACGGACGATTACGCATTACCTGTTATCGGCGCAGGCTGAAACAGATCTCGGAGAAATTTTCGACTATACCCAACAGGAGTTTGGCCAGGCTCAAGCATCCAGCTACCTGATGGAACTCGATGCTATCTTTAATCAGTTAGTTCTTAATCCAAAGTCAGGACGTTAGCGCCGTGAAATACGCGCGAACTTACACAGCGTTATTCATTCAGCGCATGTCATTTTTTATCGTGTTCGCACCGACCACATTCGTATTGTCCGCGTGCTCCATGCTAGCCGCGATCTCTCTCGCTTCCTTTAATCTCTGACCTTAAACACTTTTATTTTTACTCACCATGCGTCAAATGACGTAGTGGTGTGTGTTATTTATCGAATGGTTTAACCCGCCCCTCCCCCCTAGATTGGGAAGCGTGAAATCGCTTCCGCTTCCGAGTGATTTCCCCATGAAAACCTCACATTGGAAAGTCACTTGATTTGAATGAACGCAGCTTTTAGTGAAAACAAATCAGTGATAACAGCTCGCAACTATTTCCATCGTAAAAATTTTATAGATCAGGATTTGCCACTCTTAATTACTTGAGGAAAGACCATGAAAATGACCATGCACCGTACATTGCATCTAGGCCGGCCCGCCAAAGCGGCTAGCACCTGGAAAAAATGTTTGCTAACACTTGCGGCATCCCTGGCTATTGGTGGCGCGCATGCCGCAGAGGTAAATACTACGGGTTTGGCAGTAACGGATACCAGCGTAAAAGTGGGCATCCTGCACTCGGTAACCGGCACTATGGCGATTAGTGAAACCGGTTCAGTGCAAGCGGAGAAACTGGCGATTGATCAGATCAACGCAATGGGCGGTGTGCTGGGGCGCAAGATTGAATTTATCCAGGAAGACGGCGCCAGTGATTGGCCCACCTTCGCGGAGAAATCCAAAAAATTATTGGTGAACGATAAAGTGGCGGCAGTATTCGGTTGCTGGACATCTGCATCGCGCAAAGCGGTTTTACCAATTTTCGAACAATACAACGGCATGCTTTATTACCCGACTTTCTACGAAGGTTTGGAGCAATCGCCGAACGTGATTTACACCGGTCAGGAAGCAACGCAACAAATTATTGCGGGTATTGATTGGGTAGTCAAAACCAAAGGTGCGAAATCTTTCTACCTGCTTGGTTCAGACTATATTTGGCCGCGCACCTCCAACAAAATTGCACGGAAACATATTGAAAAATTGGGCTTGAGTGTAGTGGGTGAAGAATATTATCCATTGGGTCACACCCAATTTAATTCGGTGATTAACAAAATCAAATTGAAAAAGCCGGATGTGATTTATGCGATTGTAGTAGGCGGCTCTAACGTAGCTTTCTACAAACAATTAAAAGCCGCCGGTATCGATATGACCAAAGAGAAACCACTGGTGTTGACCATCTCTGTGACTGAAGATGAAATCCTCGGTATCGGCGGTGAAAACATGGTGGGTGCTTACGCAGCGATGAAATATTTCCAAAGCCTGCCGAACGACAACAATAAAAAATTCGTTGCGGACTTTAAAGCGAAATACGGTAAAGACATTGTAATCGGCGATGTAACCCAGGCCGCGTATCTTGGTCCCTGGTTGTGGAAAGCGGCGGTGGAAAAAGCCGGTTCATTTGATATCGATAAAGTGCGCGCCGCATCACCCGGTATTGAGTTGACGACTGCTCCTGAAGGCTATGTAAAAGTTCACCCGAACCATCACCTCTGGTCCAAAACCCGCATCGGTTACGCCCGCACCGATGGCCAATATGACGTAGTGTTTGAAACCAAAGATCTGATCGAACCCGATCCATTCCCGAAAGGTTATCAATAATAAAAATAGTACAACCAGCCGCAAGGCTGGTTGTGGGTTTCAAACCGCGATGCTGGGGAGTGAGGAGGATTATTTATTTTAAAACCATATGAGGCATGGATGCCGATTTGAGCCCACAGGGAAGTGTTTACGGCGTGTTTTAAAATAAATAATTCTCCTCGCGCCGGAGTGCAAAACCAGTAAAAATTTAAAATCGAGATGAGGATACAGCCATGTTTGCTGAATACAGTACCTCGGAGTTGTTATCGATCTTCGCAATGCAAGGCGTGGCGGGGTTGATTTTATTTTCAGTGTTTGTGCTTATGGCCCTGGGGCTCGCCATTATTTTCGGCCAGATGGGCGTAATCAATATGGCGCACGGCGAATTTATGATTCTCGGTGCGTACGTGACTTATTTAACCTCGCAAGTGTTCTCAACCTACTTGCCTGAATTATTCAGCATCTACTTTATTCTAGCGATGATACTCGCCTTTATCGTCGCTGCTGCGCTCGGCGCGCTCGTCGAGTGGGGCATGATCAGGCATTTATACAATCGCCCATTGGACACATTACTCGCAACCTGGGGCTTGAGCTTAATTCTGCAACAACTGTATCGCACCGTATTTGGCGCGCGCGAAGTGGGTGTGACTTTACCGGATTGGTTAATGGGTTCTTATCAATTAACCGATTCAATTGAATTACCCGTCAATGGTTTATTTGTAATGACCCTCGCTATTGGAATTTCACTTGCAGTTGCGATTTTAATGTATCGCTCGCGTTGGGGCACGCAAGTGCGCGCCGTAGTGCAGAACCGTGCGATGGCGGGTGCAGTGGGAATTAATACTGCAAAAGTAGATCGCATTACTTTCGCGTTGGGTTGCGGAATCGCCGGAGTCGCGGGTAGCGCATTTACCATGATCGGTTCAACCGGACCAACATCCGGCCAACTTTATATTGTGGATACGTTCCTGGTCGTTGTGTTCGGCGGTGCATCCAGTTTGCTCGGCACAATTGCTTCAGCGTTCACCATTTCACAAGCGCAATCGACGATGGAATTTTTTATGAGTGGTTCCATGTCCAAAGTGCTCACGCTCTTATTCGTGGTGTTTATCCTGATGTTGCGCCCGCAAGGTTTATTCACCTTGAAAGTGCGTCGTTAAGAGGAGTAACTGATTATGTCGTATCAACGTTTTAGTGCACTCTTTCCGAAAAAAGAAATGATGGGTTTCATCGTGCTGGCAATAATCCTTGCTGTGGTGCTGCCGCTCTCACTGGATATTTTTCGCCTTAACCTCGTCGGTAAATATTTAACCTACGCGTTTGTCGCTGTAGGTTTGGTGTTGTGTTGGGGTTACGGTGGCATTTTAAGTTTAGGGCAGGGTGTATTTTTTGGATTGGGCGGCTACGCCATGGCGATGTTTTTAAAACTGGAAGCCTCTGATCCAGAAAGCACAAAAATCCAATCTACGCCCGGCATTCCCGATTTTATGGATTGGAACCAGCTCACTGAATTGCCCTTTTTCTGGGAACCCTTCCACAGCTTCGGTTTTACTATCGCCGCGATCATTTTATTGCCTTGCATCTTTGGTTACATCGTGGGTGTTGCTATGTTCAAGCGTCGTGTTGGCGGTGTTTATTTTGCGATCATTACGCAAGCACTTGCAGCAATCCTCACGATATTAATTATTGGCCAGCAAGGTTATACCGGCGGTGTTAATGGTATGACCGATCTGCGCACGCTACATGGCTACGATATTCGCACCGATAGCGCAAAATATTTATTCTATTTTGTTTGTGTGTTCATGCTGTTTGTATGTTTGTTTGTTGCGCAGTTTATTCGTAAAAGTAAATTGGGTCGCTTGCTCGTCGCCATGCGCGATAAAGAAGACCGCGTACGCTTTTCCGGTTACGACGTTGCCAACTTTAAAATCTTTGTGTTCTGCATTGGCGGTGTGTTTGCTGCAATCGGCGGCGCGATGTTTACCTTGCAGGTGGGATTTATGTCACCAACGTTAGTGGGAATTGTACCTTCGATTGAAATGGTAATTTTCTGTGCCGTGGGTGGCCGCCTTTCAATCATCGGCGCGGTATACGGTGCATTAATTGTTAACGCCGCAAAAACATCCTTCTCGGAAAGTTTTCCTGAATTATGGTTGTTCGCGATGGGTGGATTATTTATCGCTGTGGTGATGGCATTTCCCAACGGTTTGGCAGGTTTGTATAACACCTATGCTGCACCTAAAGTGGATGCGTTCTTTGCAAAACTTTTTACTAAAAAACCGGCAGTAGCCACAACAGCACCTCCGCCGGCGATAACTCCTTCTGTAAGCAAACCCGTTGTGACCAAAACTGAAACCCCGGTTATTCCACAAGGAGCCATCCATGAGTAGCAATACAGATTTTGTGCTTGCTGTTGAAGGGCTCACGGTTTCCTTTGACGGTTTCAAGGCGGTAAATGATTTAACCTTCTATGTGGATGAAAATGAAATCCGCGTAATTATCGGACCCAATGGTGCGGGTAAAACGACAGTGCTGGATTTGATTTGCGGGCGCACTAAAGCCACCGATGGCTCAATCAAATTCCGCAACCGTGAATTGACAAAATTGCGCGAACACGAAATTGTAAAAGCCGGTGTGGGCAGGAAGTTTCAGAATCCCTCTATTTACGGTGATCTCACCGTATTTGAAAACCTGGAAATTTCCTTTCCGCGCGGCCGTTCGGTATTTGGTGCACTGGCATTCAAGCGCGATGAGGAAGTGATTAGCAAAGTGCATGAAGTTGCCAATATGATTTTCCTGGGTGATCAACTGGATCGACAAGCCGAGTTACTTAGTCACGGGCAAAAGCAATGGTTGGAAATTGGCATGTTATTAATGCAAGACCCGGATCTGCTAATGCTCGATGAGCCGGTTGCAGGCATGTCCGTGGGCGAGCGCCAGCAAACAGCGGAATTGTTGCGCAGCATTATTAAAGATCGCTCCGTGATTGTGATTGAACACGATATGCAATTCGTTGCACAAATTGCTGACAAGGTAACGGTATTGCATCAAGGGAAAATTCTCGCCGAAGGTTCAGTCGATAAAGTGAAAAATGATCCTAAAGTCATTGAAGTCTATTTAGGCCACTAAATACTTATGAGGAATTAATTATGTTAGCAGTATCTGATTACCGCGTAAGTTATGGCCAAAGCGAAGTGCTGCACGGGTTAAATTTTGAAGTGAAGCCGCGCGAAATTGTGGCGGTAATGGGCCGCAATGGCATGGGTAAAACTACGTTGATGAAATCATTAATGGGTGTTATTCCCAGCTCCGGCGGTAGCGTAAAACTGGATGGCAAAGAAGTTAGCGAGTTAAAAAGTTTCCAGCGTGTTGCTAACGGCTTTGGTTTTGTGCCGCAAGGGCGGATGATTTTTTCCAGCATGACAGTGAAAGAAAATATTGAAACCGGATTAACGACCACTAAAAAACGTTCAGTACCAAAAGAGCTTTACGATATGTTTCCGGTACTGTTGGAAATGCGTAGCCGTCGCGGAGGAAATTTATCGGGTGGCCAGCAACAACAATTAGCTATCGCGCGTGCATTAGCGAGTGACCCTAAGTTGTTATTCCTGGATGAACCTACGGAAGGAATCCAGCCATCGATTATTCGGGAAATGGGGCGCACCTTAAAAGCCATTCGCGATCAGCGCGGGCTTTCAATTGTGGTTTCCGAGCAGGTATTAAGTTTTGCGCTGGATATTGCGGATCGAATCCTGGTTATTGAAAAAGGCCAGATTGTGCATGAAGAATTACGTGAGACGGTAAACGAAGCTAAAGTCGCTTCCTATTTATCGGTGTGAGTTTATCGGTGTGAGTTTATTGGTGTGAGTTTATTGGTGTGAGTCTATCGGTGTAATTTTTTACAATGAATTTTTTAATGATTTAATTTTTACAATTTAGTTTTTTGTAAATTACCTTTGGATGATACTTCAGCTTCAGCTTCAGCTTCAGCCAGCTTTCGCTAAGTCTCGGGCGATCGCTGGCTTTTTTTCCTCCGCGTTTTAAATAATAAATTAATTCAATCCCATCATTGTTTAATCATTCCTATCCGGCGGTGGTTCGCGCCCATCTCGCCCACCTTCGGGCGGCTCCGGCATATTATCGGGCTTGCACGCCAGTGTTGTTGTTTCTCCGCTACGTGGTGGCAAGCTGCAAGTGCCATTCACTAATTCATCATTGCGGCCAGCAAAACTACAGGGATCATTTTCTGCCAAACCTTTGCACGCGAGCAGGGCTTCTTCCGGTGGACCAAAACGTTTTCCATCCCGCTCCGGGCGCTGGTTTTCAGCGGCATATACTGGTTGTAAAAATATATTCAGAAAAATACCGGCAATGCCAGCGGCTTTCAATAGTTGGGTCGATGTCATGTTTACCTCATGTAGATCACTTTATGTAAGTTACTCATGAGATAAATCAAAATGGTATTGGTTCAGCGGCATCAACGTGTATCACAGTCTTTGCACAATTGATTTAACCGGTTTGTTTATCCGGATATCGTTTTGTCTATGGGGTAAATGACGTAGATGCGCGCGCTATTTGTCGTATTGTGGCGAGTGGTCCTGCACCAGATACTGACCCTGTTCCGAGACGATTTTGTCCAACCCACACCAGGAGTCAAACCATGGCTGAAACGATTATCAAAATAGATTTAAAAAAAACGCCCTACGAAAATGAAAATATCCACAATCGCTGGCATCCGGATATTCCCATGGCGGCGACGGTAAAACCTGGTGCGGATTTTATTATTGAGTGTTATGACTGGACTGGCGGACAAATTGAAAACAATGACAGCGCCGATGATGTGCGCGATGTAGATTTGTCGCAAGTGCATTTTCTTTCCGGTCCTGTTGGCGTAGAAGGTGCGGAGCCTGGTGATTTATTAGTGGTGGATATTCTTGACATCGGCGCATTCCAGGAAAGCTTATGGGGCTTCAATGGATTTTTCTCGAAACAAAATGGCGGCGGGTTTTTAACAGAGCATTTTCCGGAAGCGCAAAAATCCATTTGGGATTTTAACGGCATGTTTACCAAATCCCGCCATATACCCAATGTAGAATTCGCGGGTTTAATCCATCCCGGATTAATTGGTTGTTTGCCCTCCAAAGAAATGTTGCTGGAGTGGAATAAACGCGAAAAAGAACTTTACGATACGGAGCCTGATCGCGTTCCGGCATTAGCAACGTTGCCTTACGCCGATACCGCGCATATGGGTAAATTAAGTGGTGATGCTGCCAAAGCTGCCGCCGCCGAAGGTGCGCGTACTGTACCGCCGCGTGAGCATGGCGGTAACTGTGATATTAAAGATTTATCGCGCGGTTCAAAAATTTATTTCCCGGTGTATGTAAAAGGTGGTGGGCTTTCTGTGGGGGATTTGCACTTTAGCCAGGGTGATGGCGAAATTACCTTTTGCGGTGCGATTGAAATGGCGGGCTGGATTCACTTGCGTGTGAATTTAATTAAAGACGGCATGGCGAAATACGCGATTAAAAATCCTATCTTCAAGCCAAGCCCGATCGCTCCGAAATACGATGACTATTTAATTTTCGAAGGCATTTCAGTGGATGAATATGGTGAGCAACATTATCTGGATGTTCACGTTGCTTATCGCCAGGCCTGTTTAAATGCGATTAACTACATGACCAAATTCGGTTATTCCAAAGCGCAAGCTTATTCCATCCTTGGATGTGCGCCGGTGCAAGGTCATATTTCCGGCGTTGTGGATATTCCTAACGCATGTGCGACTTTGTGGTTGCCAACAGATATTTTTGATTTTGATATCAATCCATCAGCAGAAGGGCCGACTAAGAAAGTTACGCCGGGAATGGATGTACCGTTGTCGAAGGATAAATAAAAGCAACCCCTCCCAGCCTCCCCCTTTTCAAGGGGGAGGAGCTTTACTCCCTCCCGCTTTTGAAGGGGAGGGTTGGGGAGGGGTTTGTTCCGGTGAGGTTAAAGAATTTCAGTTAAAAAGCGGAGTTGCTTATGCCTGTTTACGACTACAAATGCGCAGACCATGGCCTGTTTTATGAATTGGCGGCAATGGAAGATTCCAGCAAACCCATGGCATGTCCGACGTGTGCAACATTGTGCGCGCGAGTGATTATGCTGGCACCGGAATTTCTGGATATGAAAAAAGAAAATAGGGCTGCGCATCAACGCAATGAAACAGCGATGAATACGCCAGTTTTTTCTACGCCCGAATATCGTGCTGAACAAAAAGCGCGACGCGAACACAAACATGGTAAAGGTTGCGGTTGCAGTGATAAACCTATTCGTAAATCCAACCTGATGTACACCGCTGGCGGGAATAAAATGTTTCCTTCCATGCGCCCCTGGATGATTAGCCACTAACTAATACCTACTTTGCGAGACATTAGCGTAAGTTGGGATGATAAGAATGCGCCAGAAAAAATCAGTAGGGTATGAGTGTGGACTGCGCTATGAACTACAGTGAAAGGCTTTGCATTAAAGGTTGGTATAGTTTTATTGATCGCACTTAAAAAAATAATATTAACGGTTTGACGGGCGTAATGTGTCGATATAATCGTTTAATGTACCAAATAAATCAGTAAGCAATTGCGGTGCTTGCATGCATTTGGCTACACCGATAATTCCCTGGTAACTCGCCATGATAAACATTGCAATTTTGCCCGGGTTAATGTCCTGGCGAACCAGGCCTTGCTGTTGGCCTTGTTCAAGTGAGGTGACGATTGAGTCATAGATGCTTTCCATAATATTTTCCAACCGCTCATGGAAACCTTTGTCGATTGATGCCATTTCCTGGTTTAAATTGTTGAGCGGGCAACCTTTGAAACAAACTTCATTTTTATAAAGGTCTGCTTTCCATAAAAATAATTGTTGTATTGCAGTTAATGGATTGGGGTATTTGCTGGAAAATTCAGCCCAGTTTTCCTTTACATGTTCTAATAAAATTTCATCGACAACGGCATAACCCAGTGCCAGTTTATTGGGAAAATAATGGTAGAGCGCGCCCTTGGCTAACTGGGTTTTTTGCAATATCGCTTCAATGCGCATTCCCTGATAGCCATTTTCATAGATTTCCTCCTGAGCAGCTTCAAGAATTCGAGTGCGAGTATGTTCGGGATTGCGTTCGATAGACATGGGATTCTCGTGAACCAGTAAATGATACGGCGATAAATTATTATGAATAGTCGAATAGGTTGTATTGGTTGTTTTAAACCGACCAAATGGTCGGTCATCATTAAATAGTAAGGTTATTTGACTTGTCAATAACAGCGCATTGCACAATGATTTGTTTCACCACACGGCAACGTTGCATATAACCGTATTGGTTATATCATTTACCAAAAGCAAATATATAAGGGGCAAGTACCATGCCGCATCGTCATCACGAACGTCATAAATCCCAACATTCAGGTTGGCTGCGCGCCGCCGTTTTGGGGGCAAACGATGGGATTATTTCCACCGCAAGTTTAATGATGGGGATGGTAACAGCAGGTGTATCGGGATCTACGATTTTATTAAGTGGTGTTGCCGGTTTGGTGGCCGGTGCAATGAGCATGGCGGCGGGTGAATATGTATCAGTTCGTTCACAAGCTGATACGGAAGCAGCAGACATTGCGCGGGAAACTCACGAACTTGAAACGAATCCAGGTGGAGAGCAACATGAATTGGAAGAAATTTATGTCGCACGCGGATTGGAGCGAGAGCTCGCTCATGAAGTTGCTAAACAATTAATGGCTCACGATGCGCTGGGTGCCCACGCGCGTGATGAATTAGGTATCACCGATATTTTTTCCGCGCGGCCGTTACAAGCGGCGCTCACTTCTGCGTTAACTTTTTCAGTGGGTGCATTTATTCCGTTGTTAGTCGTGTTATTACATCCTGCTGAATATCTTGCATTTGCAATTGCGACGGTTTCCCTGATCGCACTCGCCGTGCTCGGCGGCTTGGCGGCGAAAGTTGGCGGTGCTAATAAGTTTGTCGGGGCTGCCCGTGTAGGCTTTTGGGGTGCAACGGCTATGGCGCTAACCGCTGCGGCAGGGCATTTATTTGGAGCAGTGGTTTAATCGTTATTTATCAACTTTCTTATCAAAGATGTGCGCAATCACTTCGCTCATCGCGCGATTAATCTGCGCAAAGCGCTGTGCATCGGCCAGCATAAAATCGGCAGGCTGGGTGTAGCGGGAGCCATCGATATCTTCGGCGCAATTTTCAATTAATGCTGAGGCTGATGCAGGTGTAGTTTCCAGGTGAAACTGGAATCCGTACACCTGATTATCCAGGGCATAAGCCTGGTTTAAACAACCTTCACTGCGCGCGATATGCAACGCGCCGGGTGGGATAGCAAATGTGTCGCCATGCCAGTGAAAAACTTCCGGATATTTCGCCAGTATGTGGGCGATAGGGTGGGTACTGGCTTCAGGTAAAATCTGCAGCGGCAACCAACCGATTTCCTTGTGGGCATTACGTGTGACTTTACCGCCCAATACATCGGCAGTCAGTTGCGCTCCGAGGCAAATACCTATCACGATTTTGCCCGCATTAATTGCCTCCCTGATCAGGTTTTTTTCATCGGCTAGCCAGGGATAAATTGCCTCGTCATAAATTCCCATCGGGCCGCCCATTACAATCAATGCATCAAAACTGTGCACAGCCGGGGCTTGGTCGCCACGATACCAATGGGTGGTGTTGAGCGTATAAGAACGCGCGGTGAAGTCATTGGCCATGCTGCCAATATCTTCAAACGGGACATGCTGCAAACTATGGATACGCATAAAAAACTCCTTTAACCGGGCGAGTGGATATAAGCAGACCTAGATTATGCAGAAATCCAGCCAGTTTGGCTGTTTAATTCCGTAAGTTACGGCCCGGAGACGGCGGATTGTCTGGTGATTCGTGTATACTCCGGCCATTATTTGTGCGTTATAACTGTGGTGACGAGATTGATAGGCTTTTTTAAAAAATTGATGGGCTCCGGGACTGATAAGCCCGCTAAACAAGAAAACCCTGTAAAAACATCCGAGAAATCGCCCCATGAGCATGGGGCGAATACCAGAAAGCATCCGCGTGAGCGCCATCAGGGCCAGGATCGTAGTAATGGACAGGATCGTAGTAATGGGCAAGACCGCGAGCGTCACGGGCAAGAGCAGCGTTCACACAACAACCGCAACCAGCGCGGCCAACAAAAAGCCGAGCATACTGACAAACCCGTAACCAGAGCAGAAAAGCCGGCGCAATCCAGGGTGGAAAAATCCCATGCCCCCAAGCGCTCGGTCAAAGTGGATCACGGTCCTTGGGATATTTCCCAATTTCCAGTTGAAGAGATAGAAGGCAAAACCCGCTTCCATGATTTCGATCTGGAAATGCCGCTGATGCGCGGTATTGCTGAATTGAGCTTTAAATATTGTTCGCCGATTCAAGCCCAATCATTACCCCATGCATTACAAGGCAAAGATGTTGTTGGCAAAGCGCAAACCGGTACGGGAAAAACTGCTGCGTTTTTGACAGCAATTATCGATGACCTGTTAAAAAATCCCATTGCTGAAAAACGTTATGCGGGCGAAGCGCGCGCACTGGTAATCGCACCAACACGTGAATTGGTCATTCAAATTGCTGACGATGCAAAAGCCTTATGCAAATTTACTGATTTAAAAATCCATACGCTGGTCGGTGGTATGGACTACACCAAACAGCAACGTCATTTACACGAGGATCTGGTGGATATCCTCGTCGCTACACCCGGTCGCTTGCTGGATTTTTGTGGCAACAAAGATGTGTACCTGGACCAGTTGGAAATATTGGTTATCGATGAAGCCGATCGCATGCTTGATATGGGTTTTATTCCACAAGTACGCCAAATTGTTCGCCAAACACCGAAGCGTGAAGATCGCCAGACATTATTTTTCTCCGCTACATTTACTGATGATGTTCACAACCTCGTGCAGCAATGGACATACAAACCGATCACGGTAGAAATTGAACCGGAATCAGTTGCCAATGCGCGTGTGGACCAGCATGTATATCTGGTTTCCACAGAAGAAAAATACACACTGCTCTATAACCTGATTCAACAGGAACATGCCGAGAGCATGATTGTGTTTGCCAACCGTCGCGACGAATGCCGCGATCTGCACGAAAAATTATTGCGCCACGGTATCAAAGCCGGTCTGTTGTCTGGCGAAATTACCCAGAATAAACGTGTATCGACACTGGATGCATTTAAAAGTGGTGAGATAAAAGTGTTGGTTGCTACTGATGTAGCGGGACGTGGAATTCATATCAGCGGCATCAGCCACGTAGTGAATTTTACCTTGCCGGAAGAGCCGGAAGATTACGTGCATCGTATCGGCCGCACCGGTCGTGCTGGCAAAGCAGGAACATCAATCAGTTTTGCTTGTGAAGATGATGCGTTGCGTTTGGCACCCATTGAGGAACTGTTGGGCAAGCCTATTAAATGCGAGCAACCGCCCGAACCTTTACTACTGGCGCCGCCGGATTTGCCACCTGCACCGCCGCGTTCACGCAATAGCAATGAACGTTACACCAACCGTTCAGTGGGTAATCGCCCCGGCGGCAATCGCAATCGCCGTCCACGCCACTGATTTATTGATGCGTTAAGTAATCAATGAATTAATTGCCCGGCCTACGCCGGGCAAATTGTTTTTAACGGAATGTTTATGTCTGCTGCCTCCCCGGCCAAATCTGCATTGCTTACGTTGCATCTCGGCGCTTTTATGATGGGCGCTACGGGGTTGTTTTCAAAAATTATTGAATTACCCGCATGGGATATCACCGGTTATCGTACCTGGATTGCAGTGGCGGTATTATTTATTTGGGTATGGTGGCGCGAGCGTAATATTGCGCTAAAGACGCCGCGTGATTATGGCCGGATGTTGATATTAGGTACGTTGCTGGCGTTGCATTGGGTTACGTTTTTTCATTCGATGCAAGTGGCGAATATCGCCGTGGGCATGATTTCACTTTACGCTTATCCGGTCGTGACTGTCTTCCTCGAACCCTGGATCAAACGCACGCAATTGGATTGGCGCGATGTGGTCAGCGGCGTTTTGGTGTTGGTGGGGATTTATTGGCTCGTGCCGGAATTTGATGTCAGCAATAATCTCACGGAAGGCGTAATTTGGGGCGTTATTTCCGCGCTTACTTTTGCGGTGCGTAATTTATTGTTGAGCCATTGGTTTAGCAATCAAACAGCGGCGCGCTCCATGAGTTACCAGGTGTTGATTGTGGCTTTATTAATGACTCCGGTTCTATTGTTATCCAATCATCAACCCACCGAAAAAGATTGGTGGTTACTCATTTGTTTAGGGATTATTTTTACCGCCGTCACCCACACATTGCTCGGTTTTTCCCTGCGTTATCTAAAAGCAAAAACAGTGGGATTGGTGGCTTGCTTGCAGCCGGTGTACGCCGTGATTTATGAAATTTTTCTGCTGCATGAAATTCCTGCGACCAGCACGTTGATTGGTGGTGCGATTATTATGTGCGCTGCAATTTATGAATCAGTGCGTGAGCATAAAAAATCCGGCTCCGTCTGATCTCAACTAAACTGCTGTTAATTGCGGAGAAGAGATTATGAGTAACACCTTAATGCCAGTCGTGTTCGTTCCCCATGGCGGTGGCCCAATGCCGTTGCTGGGTGATGTCAGTCATCGCGAGCTCACTGCATTTATGCAGAACCTCGCGCAGGATTTGCCAACACCCAAAGCGATTCTGGTGATTAGTGCCCATTGGGAAGAACCGCTTGCGCATGTGTCCAGTGCACCCAACCCGGCGATGATGTTTGATTACTACGGCTTTCCACCGGAAAGCTATGAGTTTCGCTATCCCGCACCCGGCCAGCCACAATTGGCCGAAGACATCGCACAATTGCTTCACAGCAATAATATTCCGGTAATCCTGGATAATCAGCGCGGTTATGATCACGGCACTTTTGTGCCTTTGTTGCTCAGTTACCCGCGTGCTGATATTCCGGTGGTGCAATTATCATTACTCGCTTCTCTTGATCCCGCTGCGCATATCGCCCTTGGTAACGCCATAGCACCGTTGCGTGAGCAAGGTGTATTGATTATCGGCTCAGGGATGTCATTCCATAATATGCGTGCGTTTTTCTCACCCAGTCCGGCAGTAAGAACAAAAAGCGACAATTTCGATCAATGGCTGATTGAAACCCTGACCAGCGATGCGCTGGATTATTCGCAGCGTGCAGGGCGATTAGCACACTGGACTAATGCACCCGAAGCACGTTTTTGTCATCCACGCGAGGAACATCTGTTGCCTTTGCATGTTTGTTTCGGTGCGGCCAAGGCTTCAGTTGTCGCGCAGCATAATTTTGGCGGTTACCTGTTAGGTACTCGTGTGAGTGGATTTCTCTGGCAATAATTTGTCGTTCTGCGCGGTTTTGGCGCATTTTAATAATTCTTGGCTACACTCAATGATTATTCGCAAGCAATTGCTAGTGAAATGTTATTGAGAGTAATCTGATGAAAAAGATTCTGGTTGTTGAAGACAGTGAAATGGTGATGAAGGTATTGCGCCATTTGGTTCAATCCTCAGCCCTGGCTTATGAAGCCGTTTATGCCAATAGCCTTGCGCAGGCGACGAATGCATATGAACAAAACCCGCAAGAGTTTTTTGCGGCGCTGGTAGATTTAAATCTACCTGATGCACCTAATGGCGAAGTGGTGGACTTCACCCTCAGCAAAAAAATTCCCACTATTGTATTAACTGGCAGCTACGACGAAAAACGCCGCGAACAATTATTCAACAAAGGCATCGTCGATTACGTTACCAAAGAAGGTCGCTACGCTTACAGCAAAGCGATTGGCATGATCAATCGTTTGGAAAAAAACCAGCATATTAAAGTGTTGGTCGTTGATGATTCCGATATGTCGCGCAAGCATGTTGCCAATTTATTCAAACGGCATTTGTTTCAAGTATTGGAAGCTGTCGATGGCGTTGATGCGATTAAAGTCTTGCTGGAAAATCCGGATATTAAATTGGTATTCACTGATTACAATATGCCAAAAATGGATGGCTTTGAATTGGTGCGTAACCTGCGCTACAAATACGACAAAACAGATTTGATTATGATTGGTGTTTCCGGCGAAAGCAGTGAGGCGCTGTCCGCTAAATTTATCAAACATGGCGCCAATGATTTTTTGCGTAAACCTTTTCATCCGGAAGAGTTTTATTGTCGCATTATCCACAACATAGAATCGCTCGAATTAATAGAGCAAATTACGTATAACGCGCAGCGCGATCATTTGACCGGGCTTTATCATCGCTCTTATTTTTTTAACGCGGCCCGCGAGTTGTATCGCCAAGCGGTAGAGAAGGCGTCACCCTTGTCGCTTGGGGTTATTAATATCGATAATTTTAGTCATATGAATGAGCAGCACGGTAATGCTTGGGGCGACGTTGCCCTGAAATGCATCGCAGCCAGTTTGCAAAACATGCTGGGGCGTTTTTTGCTGGCGCGCGCCGATAGCGATGACTTTTTTTTATTGATGCCTGGGTTGGATCACGAAAAAGCGGCATCTTTTCTAGCAAAAGTAAAACAATTATTAGCTGCTGAAAAGTACGTTATCAATAATACTGAAACCCATTTTTATTTTAGTGCCGGTATCAGTGATCAGTTGCACCAAAGCCTGGACCAGCAACTGGCACAAGCCACTCTACATTTGCATCGAGCAAAAGAAGCTGGTGGGAATATGATTGTGGATGATGGGGAAGAATAGCGTTTGAGTTGTTACCAGCTTGATACTCCCAGGGTTACTATTGGAAATACAATTCGGCATAACATGTTCAATTTGTGAGCTGGCTAGTCCGACCGATAATTTGTGCAGTTTTCATAACCTGCACAAATACACTGTTACACACTCAGATATCGTTGAACCAAACCATCATTTAACTCAGCAATCGGCCCGGTTGCCACCACACTACCTTTTTCCATGATAAAAAAATCATCGGCAACACGGCGTGCGAATGGAAGCTTTTGCTCGACAAGTAAAACGGTCAAGCCCAATTCTCGATTGAGTTTACGAATGACTTCACCAATATCGCGCACAACATTAGGTTGGATACCTTCGGTGGGTTCATCGAGAATTAATAATTTTGGATCTAATACCAATGCGCGTCCAATGGCTAGTTGCTGTTGCTGGCCACCCGATAAGTCGCCACCGCGCCTGTGTTTCATTTCTTTCAGGACAGGAAACAATTCGTAGATCAATCCGGGAATTGAGCGCAATTTGTCCTTGCGTGCACCGAGAGAAATTTTTAAATTTTCTTCCACGGTAAGCAGAGGGAAAATTTCGCGGCCTTGCGGCACAAAGCCGATACCACCACGAGCACGATTTTCGGTGGAGAGCTTGTTGATCTCATAGCCATTTAAATGAATGGCACCATCGCGCACTGGCAATAAGCCGGTAATACATTTGAGCAGGGTGGTTTTGCCGACACCATTACGGCCAATCAAACAACCACAAGTCCCCTGTTTCAGGTTGAGCGATAAATCCCACAAAATATGGCTTTGGCCGTAATATTGATTGATGTTTTTAATTTCCAGCATTTTCTATTTACTCATTCTGCAATCGGTAGTGACCAACCAATATTTGTTATTCGCCCAGATAAACTTCGATAACTTTGGGATCGTTTTGCACTTGGTCCATAGTACCTTCGGTTAATACCGAACCCTGATGCAACACTGTTACCTTGCGTGCAATGGAGCGCACAAATTTCATATCGTGCTCCACCACAATGACCGAATGTTCACCAGCGAGGGACAATAACAATTCAGCTGTTTTTTCGGTTTCTTCACCGGTCATACCGGCGACGGGTTCATCAACCAACAATACGCGCGGGTTCTGCATTAATAGCATGCCGATTTCCAGCCATTGTTTTTGGCCATGAGAAAGTGAACCGGCATTTTTGTATCTGTGTTCAGCCAGACCGATTTGTATCAACACTTCATCGATACGATATTTTTGTGCGCTATTTAGTTGTTGGGACAGTGTCCACCACACACGTTTATCGGCAGCAGTTGCGAGCTCCAGGTTTTCGTAAACACTCAATGCTTCAAAAATGGTGGGCTTCTGGAATTTACGGCCAATACCACCGCGTGCGATCTGGTGCTCGGATAATTCCAGCAAATTAATTTGCTGGCCGAAATACACGCTGCCTTCATCCGGTTTGGTTTTTCCGGTAATTACATCCATCATCGTTGTTTTACCGGCGCCGTTGGGGCCGATGATGCAACGCAGCTCACCTTCATCGATATACAAGTTCAAATTGTTCAATGCACGGAAACCATCAAAACTAACGGTTACACCTTCGACATATAAAATAGTGCGATGAGTAGTATCCAATGGTGCGCCAAAGTTGGGATCTTTTTGTCCCATTGAATAGCGTTTATGCGAAAAAATATTCATTACACAGGCTCCTTAACGGCAGCGGCGATGACTGGGTTCTCAGCAGAAATAGAATTTTCTGTAGATTTATTAACGGCGAATTTTATCGGCGCGTCTGTGGTGGGAACTGGATTTTCAGGCGGCGTGTTACTAGAGCTATTTTTACTTGCCACTTTTTTAGTGCGATTAAATAAACCTACCAAGCCTTTCGGCAATACCAGGGTCACGATCACAAACAGCGCGCCTAACGCAAACAACCATGTTTCTGGTGAGTAAGACGTGAACACCGTTTTGCCGTAGTTCACGGTGAAGGCGCCGACAATTGCACCAAACAATGTGCCGCGTCCACCGGTTGCAACCCAAACAACTAATTCAATTGAATTAAGGGGAGAGAATTCACCGGGATTAATAATTCCCACTTGCGGAACATAGAGCGCACCGGCGATGCCAGCGAGAATCGCAGAGAAAACAAATAACCATAATTTGTAGGATTCCACTTTGTAGCCGCAAAAACGTGTGCGTGTTTCTGCGTCGCGAATAGAGACAATCACTTTTCCCATGCGTGAAGTCACAATATAGCGGCAGGCGATGTAGGCGATTATCAACATAAACCCGGACGCTAAAAATAATGAGATACGTGTTCCGCTTGCGGCGATAGGAAAACCTAAAATATCTTTAAAATCGGTTAATCCATTATTTCCACCAAAACCCATTTCGTTGCGGAAAAAGGCGAGTAGTAATGCGTAAGTTAATGCCTGGGTGATAATTGAAAAATACACGCCGGTCACGCGGGAACGGAACGCGAGCCAACCGAAAATAAATGCAAGAATTCCAGGCACCACAATAATCATCAACAAGGCAAACCAGAACATATCAAAGCCCTGCCAATACCAGGGCAATTCTTTCCAGTTCAGGAACACCATAAAGTCTGGCAGGATGGGATCACCATATTGGCCGCGCGGGCCAATTTGTCGCATTAAATACATACCCATCGCATAACCGCCCAACGCAAAAAAAGCGCCGTGGCCGAGTGACAATATTCCGCAATAACCCCAAATTAAATCTATTGATAATGCGAGCAGGGCATAACATAAAAATTTCCCCAGTAGCGTCACAGTGAACGTAGAAATATGCAGTGCCGATGTTTCCGGTACCAGCAGGTTGCAAATAGGGACCAGTATCATCGTGACCAATACCAGCCCCAGCACAATCATGCCGCCGCGATCACTGAGTAATAAACGTTGGGTTAACATTTGTTTCTCTCTTTAAAATAAAATTTTTGCAATGCCGTGACCCCCCTCCCGGCCTCCCCCTTAAAAAGGGGGAGGAGTTATCGCCCTGTTCCAGCTCTACTCATTTCAAAGGGAAGGAATACACTGTTCAAGTTCTAACGGGGCGAAATGTTTCGTACAAGCTCTGCCCCTTTTCACGGGGCGCGTTTCAGTTCCTCCTCCTTGGTTAGGAGGGGGTTTTAATCCGCAGCCGCTCTGCCTTTCTGCGGAAATATTCCCTTCGGCCGCTTCTGGATAAACAAAATCAACAACACCAATACCAATACTTTCGCGAGTACCGCACCGGCATAAGGCTCTAAAAATTTATTGATAATGCCGAGTCCCATCGCGCCAACTAAAGTACCCCATAAATTACCCACACCACCGAATACCACCACCATAAATGAGTCGATAATGTAGGCTTGTCCAAGGTTGGGACCAACATTGGTCAGTTGTGAAAGCGCAACACCGGCAATACCGGCAATACCGGAACCTAAACCAAAAGTCATTGCATCCACCCAGTTTGCACGCACACCTACAGCGCGAGCCATTGCGCGATTTTGCGAAACCGCGCGAACTTTTAAACCGAGCGTGGTTTTTTTCAAAATCACCAATAGCGCAAAAAACACCAGCAAACCAAAAATCAAAATATATAAACGGTTATACGTGATAGAGAAAACCGGATTAATTTGCAGTGAACCGCTCATCCATACTGGTAATTCAACAGCGCGATTTAATGGTGAAAAAATACTGCGGGCTGCCTGTTGCAAGATCAGGCTGATACCAAAAGTGGCGAGTAATGTTTCCAATGGGCGTCCGTATAAAAAACGAATTACGCCACGTTCAATCGCAATACCCACCAGACCGGCAACAATAAATGCAGCGGGAATTGCAATCGCCAGGCTGTATGCAATTTGATTGGGGAAAACTTGTTGCACAACCCAGGTGACGTAGGCGCCGATCATCATTAATTCGCCATGGGCCATATTAATAACGCCCATTACACCGAAGGTGATTGATAGGCCAATCGCTGAGAGTAGTAGCACTGAGCCCAGACTCAGACCGAAGAAAATATTTTCTGCAAAACGATACTTTGCGATGCTACTGTCAATTGCTTTGATAGCAAGTTGTGCGTGGATTTTTACTTTTTCATCCGTGTCATTGCTGGCAACTTCGGAAAGCGCAGTGCGAACTTCCTGTTGCAGACTATCTTTCAAAACTTCAATAGCACCAAGGCGCAATTGTTGGTCATTACTGTGTAAGTTAAAAAGTGCAACAGCGCTGTCGATAGCTTTGCGCACACCGTCATTGGCTTCTGATTTTTGCAACTCCTGTAACAAGGATATTGAATCTTCATCGATGCCATCGGCAATCATGCGATTGACGGCATCCAAGCGGATGGTGGCATCCTGGTGAGTTAAATTCAGTTGCGCCAACAGTGTACGTAATTGGCTGCGCATACTGTTATTAATAGGAACTCGTTTTAATTCTTCAGTATCGCCTATAATTTTTTCGCCGCTAATGGCATTGGTGTAATTACCTGCTTCATCCGCGATGGCAACCAGCGGATTTTCATCTTTGGTGGCGTAAAGTGTGCCTTGTTGTAATGCGCCAATGATTTTGGCTACACGCTCATCCTTCAATGCAGCTAATTTTTTTGCCGTTTGCGCGCGCGCGGGCAGGCTTCCTTGAGTGAGTTCTTTTACCAGCGAATCAAATTCTGGTTGGGAGTTTGCTTCGTTACTGACATTTGCAGAGATGGTTTCAGCTGATGTGGTACCTGCTTCTGCTGAGGTCTCCGCTTCTTGCGAAAAAACCGTAGCAGAAAAGCAAAATGATAAAACCACTATCACATGCAGCAGCCAATGCCCCGACGGTTTTAAAACGTTTCGCATAATATTGTCTCGTTAACTTAAGTAAAAAGCAGTCAAAATATTTTTTGTTATATTTCTTCCCGGCCATTAAGGTCCGGGAAGAAATTTATAGCGTAGAAATTATTGCGCAGCTGCACCTAAACATTTTTTGGTTTTGGTGTTGTAGTTACCGCACTTCAATTTGATCCAGTCAGATTCCAGGTCTTTTGAACCTTCCAGATAATCAGACCATGCATCGCCTGGAACCAGGTTATCGGTTTTTGAAACGGTAAGGAATTGGCCATCTTCCTGAATTTCACCAATCAATACTGGTTTAGTGATGTGATGGTTTGGCAACATTTTGCTTACACCACCGGTCAGGTTCGGTGCTTCAATGCCGATGATTGCGTCAACTACTTTATCGGTGTCAGTTGTGCCTGCTTTTTGAACGGCTTTCACCCACATGTTGAAACCGATGTAGTGAGCTTCCATTGGATCGTTGGTTACGCGTTTTGGATTTTTGATGAACGCTTTCCATTGTTTGATAAATGCCGCGTTAGCCGCATTCTCTTCGCTCATGAAGTAATTCCATGCAGCGAGATGACCAACCAGTGGTTTGGTATCAATACCGGAAAGTTCTTCTTCGCCCACCGAGAAAGCGACAACCGGAATATCTTCCGCGGTCACTTTTTGGTTGCCGAGTTCACGGTAGAACGGAACGTTAGCATCGCCATTGATGGTAGATACCACCGCGGTTTTTTTGCCGGCTGAACCAAAGCGTTTGATATCAGACACAATGTTTTGCCAATCGGAATGGCCGAAAGGTGTGTAATTGATCATGATGTCTTCTTGCTTAACGCCTTTTGCTTTTAAATAGGCTTCCAGAATTTTGTTGGTGGTGCGTGGATAAACATAGTCAGTGCCTGCAAGTACCCAACGTTTTACTTTTACTTCATTCATCAGGTAATCAACAGCAGGAATTGCTTGTTGGTTTGGTGCAGCACCGGTGTAGAACACATTGCGTGAAGATTCTTCACCTTCATATTGCACTGGATAAAAAAGCACACCGTTTAATTCTTCAATGACGGGCAATACCGATTTGCGCGATACAGAAGTCCAGCAACCAAAAATGGCAGCTACTTTATCTTTGGTTAACAACTCACGGGTTTTTTCCGCGAATAGTGGCCAGTTAGATGCGGGGTCAACGACAACGGCTTCTAATTTTTTACCAAGCAGACCGCCTTTTTTGTTTTGCTCTTCGATTAACATGAGCATGGTATCTTTCAGCGTAGTTTCGGAAATCGCCATAGTGCCGGAAAGCGAGTGGAGCACACCGACTTTAATAGTGTCAGCGGCAGCAGCGCTGAACGAGGCGATGGTTAAGCCGCAGGCGATACCGAGTGCCCCGACATGTTTTGCTATCTTCTTCAGCTTCATGGGTCTAGCTCCTAGATGGTTTTAATGACTCAGTGGTTTTTGTGTAGTGATGCTCATTGGTTGAGTGCTCACTTTTTCCGGTAACGCCATAACGCGAATCGTGGGTGACTGTGTTTCTTCCTTAATCACTGTTGATGTGTTCTATTCATCAATTGTGTTGTCACTCTTTATTTTAAAGTCGTTCTGTTTTACTCACATCAAGTGTTGTACCTGTAGGGATTGCCAGACTATCGGAGACATGGATGTCGACGATAAGCCTACAGGGATGTATTTACGGCCTGTCTGGCAATCCCTACAGGTACAGCACGTTTTGTGGCACATTTAAATCATTCTGGATGTTGTTGCTGTGCTTCGTAGAGCATATGCAACGTAATTTTTCGCACTTCTGCTTTGCTCGCCTCAATGTGCGTTTTCAAATAGCTTTTTACATCTTCTGCGCGCCGCTCCATAATCGTACGCAAAATTTTTGCGTGTTCATCGTAAGTAGCTTCAATACGATTGCGCTGGGTAAAATCAATGCGACGGATAATGCGTAAACGCTCGGTAATGTCGTGGTGGATGCGCGCCATTTCCATGTTGCCGGTGGCTTCTATCAATTGTTCATGGAAGCGTTCATCCAGTGCGCAAACCGTTGGGCCATCTTCCAGTCGATCTTCCGGTTTTACTAACCAGATACGTTTTAAATCTTCCAGGTTTGGACCAGGTTCCATTTCACACAGTTTTTTTACTGCTGCTAATTCCAGAATGATGCGTACATCGTAAAGTTGTTCAAATTGTTTGAAGTCAAACGGTTTTACTTGCCAACCGCTGCGAAACGAAACATCAACAAAACCTTCGCGCTGCAAACGCGCCAATGCTTCACGAACCGGTGTACGGCTTGCCGCAACGCGTTCGGCAATTTCGTTTTCACTGAAACGATCACCGGGCAATAAACGGAATGAAAAAATATCGTCTTTAATAATCTGGTAAATCCGCTCCGTTAAATTGGTGCGCGGCTCTTCGGATTTTTTTTTGTTTTTTTCGGGTTTTACCAGTTTCATAATTTTCTCGACATTTTTACTTGTACTGTCGTTGTTTAACGCGGAGTCAGGCTCCTTCCTTTTTAAAGGGCGGTTGGGAGGGATTAAAAGCGAATCCCCCCTAACCCCCCTTTTTCAAATGGGGGGACTAGCTCATCACTCCGTTGCAAAGGAGAGGTAATTTCATTAATCCGTCTCCAACACCAACAACAAATCACCTGCATTCACTTGCTTGCCCGGCTCAACATGAATCGCGCTGACTTTTGCATTGCGATCTGCATACACCGAAAACTCCATCTTCATCGCTTCAACAATTAATAATGGTTGGTCTGGTTCAACCAGCTGGCCGGGCTCAACCAATAATTTCCAAATGTTGCCGCTGATATCCGCAGTGACTGCGTGGCCGTCTACTTCAATCGGACCGCTGCTGATTTTCACTTGCAACGCTGCATCAATGTGTTTCTCTTCATCGGCTTGCCAGAGCGCGACTTCTTTGGTGAACGCCGCTTGTTGTTTGGTTTTAAATTCCGCGATGCTCGCTGCATTTTCCTGCAGGAATTTTTCGTGTTCGGCGAGGCTGAAATAATCCTCTTCAATACGCAGGCTTAAACGGCCTTCGCGGAAGGCTTCGCGTTGTGCAGTGAGTTCTTCTTCGCTGACTTCGTAATAGCGCACGCGGTCAAAGAATTTCAATAACCAAGGCTCGCCATTTTTAAAAACAGGATTCTTTAAAAATTTATTCCAGATGGGCAGGGTGCGGCCAACGAGTTGATAACCGCCGGGAGAATCCATGCCATAAATACACATATAAACACCG
This sequence comes from Cellvibrio sp. 79, assembly GCA_003056245.1. Taxonomy (GTDB): domain Bacteria; phylum Pseudomonadota; class Gammaproteobacteria; order Pseudomonadales; family Cellvibrionaceae; genus Cellvibrio. Next base: position 1,548,615 of record MVDH01000001.1, read on the forward strand.
CCGATTCCCACAGTGCCTTCTGCGGTATACGTGCGCGCCGGATTGTATTTGGACGTAAGTAAACGATGGCGTGGATCAACCGGAACGGCGCAGGGTGCACCGAGGTAAACATCACCCAAACCTAAAACCATATAGCTGGTTTCAAACAGGATTTGTTTAACTTGATCTACTGAATCAAGCCCGTTGATACGACGCATAAATTCGGTGTTGCTTGGCAACCAGGGGGCAGTGTCACGCACCGACTGGCGATAGCGGGAAACTGCATCCAGTGTTGCCGAATCTTCGAAGGCCATCGGCAAATGAACGATACGGCTCGGTACTTTGATATCGCGCGCATCACCGAGGGTTTCTTCAATCACCAATAAACGATTAATTAATTCGCGTTGATGGATCACGCGGCTGTCGTAATTAATTTGCAGTGAACGCACACCGGGTGATAATTCAATGACACCTTCAATCGGAGTCGCTTTTAATGCTTCCATTAATGCGTGCACACGCAAACGTAAACTTAATTCAAGAATGTTGTCACCGTATTCGAGCAGGATATATTTATCACCGGCCTGGCGATAACTTACCAGTGGGCGGCTGCCTGATGGCGGCAGTGCAGCAACAATACATTCGGAAACCGTATTTTCCGGTGCAACCAGTGGAATAGGTAAAATGGCAGGTTGTACACTCAAGTTTTCAATGGCGCGATCAATGGACAATTCCATCGCCAATGCCGTATCAAAACTTAAACGTTTAAAGCGAATTTTATCACCGGGTTTTACCTGGCCCACTTTCCATAATTCGGCTTTTACAATCGTCACCGGGCACACAAAACCGCCGAGGCTTGGACCATCTTTGGTGAGGATTACCGGCATATCGCCAGTAAAATTAATGGAGCCAATTGCGTATTCGGTATCGTGAATATTTGATGGATGCAAACCGGCTTCACCGCCATCACTGCGTGTCCAGGTCGGTTTTGGCCCGTTCAAGCGAATGCCTAAACGGTTGGAGTTGTAATGCACTTCCCATGCGGTGGAAAAAAACATTTCCATCGCCTCGGATTTGAAAAAATCCGGCGCGCCGTGTGGGCCATAAAGCACACCAATTTCCCATTCCATTGGTCCATCTGTTGTGGAAAAACAAGCTGGAATTAATTCAGCGGGTGCCGCCGATGCTTCGTAGGTTGGTGCTGGAGTAGTGCATGCGGCGATTTCCGGATTACTGATTGGCAACATATCGGTTGCGCGCAATGTACGACCAGCGTGCCCACCAAATTGACCAAGTGCAAACGTAGAGCGGCTGCCGAGATAAACCGGTACATCAAAACCATTGCGCACGGCAAGGTAACCGCGACAACCTTGTTCGGCTTTACCGATATCGAGAATTTGTCCAGCTTTAATGGCTACCGGTTGCCAGAAAGGAATTATTTTTCCATCGATTTTTGCCGGTGACGTTGCACCGGTCAACGCAATAATTGCATCGCTATGGAATTTTAATTTCGGACCAATGATGGTGTATTCGAGTGCAGCAGCGCTTTCATGATTGCCGACAATTCTGTTGGCCAATTGGAAAGAGTAATCATCCATCGGTCCAGATGGCGGAACGCCGATGCTCCACAAACCTACACGGCCAGGATAATCCTGCACACTTGTATAAGTGCCCGGTTGCAACACTTCTACAACCGGGGGTAAATAATTGAAGCTTGCCAATTTATTCGTGGCTACATCACCAGTAGCGAAAAAGCCAGACGCAATAATTTGACGTAAATAGTCCAGGTTGGTCGCAATACCGGCTGCACGGGTTTCATTCAGCGCCGCGCTCATTTTGGCGATTGCATCAGCGCGATCTTTTCCGTACACAATAATTTTGGCGATCATTGGATCGTAGTAGGGGGATACTTCGGTACCGGTTGATACCCAGGTGTCAACGCGTGCCGACTCTGAAAATACTACATCGGTTAAAACACCGGGCGATGGTTGGAAATCGCGTACGGGATCTTCCGCATACAAACGTACTTCGATTGCTGCACCTCTGGGATTAATTTCAATATCCAGCTTTGGTGGCGTACCCGCGGCGGTAAGAATCATCCACTCAACTAAATCTACACCAGTACACGCTTCGGTAATTGGATGCTCTACTTGTAAACGTGTATTTACTTCAAGGAAATAAAATTCGTCGCGTGCCGGATCATAAATATATTCAATAGTGCCCGCAGAACGGTAGTTAACCATTTTGCCGAGGCTTACGGATGCGGCGAGTAATTTTTCGCGCGTTGCTGCGGGTAAATTCGGTGCGGGAGTTTCTTCAACCACTTTTTGGTTGCGGCGTTGTAGTGAACAATCGCGCTCACCTAATGCGAGTACATTGCCGTTGCCATCGCCAAACATTTGTACTTCCACGTGGCGGGCGTTATCGACAAAACGTTCGAGGAATACACCGGAATCGCTAAAAAAGTTTTGGCCTAAACGTTTTACGCTTTCATAGGCGTTAATTAATTCTGTTTCGCTGTTGCAGCGAGTTAGTCCGATACCACCGCCACCGGCGGTACTTTTTAGCATTACCGGATAACCAAGTTTTGCCGCAGATGCGATTGCTTCTTCAACGGAATCCAATAAACCCGTGCCGGGAGTGAGTGGTACACCGGCTTGTTCGGCAAGTTCGCGCGAAGTGTGCTTTAAACCGAACTGGCGAATTTGTGTGGGGGTAGGTCCGCAAAAGGCGATACCTTCTGCTTCGCATTGCTCACAAAATTTTGCGTTTTCAGACAAGAATCCGTAACCGGGAATAATCGCTTGTGCACCGGTTTCTTTTGCAGCAGCGAGAATTAAATCGGCCTTTAAATAACTTTCTGCGGCCGTATTGCCGCCAAGGCATATTGCTTTATCGCACGCGGTAACGTGCGCGGAGTTGCGGTCAGCATCTGAATAAACAGCGACAGATTCAATCCCCATTTTTTTCAACGTTTTGGCAATACGTACCGCGATTTCTCCGCGGTTGGCGATCAGTACGGTCTTTAGCATGGTTCTTCTCCGGCTGTAATTGGGTTACCCCCTCCCAACCTCCCCCTTGTTAAGGGGAAGGAGCTAGCCCGCACTCAATGAGAGTGAGATTTAAACTCCCGCCCCTTATGAAGGGGAGGGTTGGGGAGGGGGTTTATTTTTGTAGTGATTTGATATACGCCCGCCATCCACCAAGGTGCGTAATATCTTTCGCACCATTGACGGCGGCGCCTTCGCAAATAAAACCTTTTACTTCGCGACCATCTTTTAATGTGAGCGTGCCTATACCCAATGGAGCGGGAATCAGTGCGACAAAACTGCCGAAGTGCTGCACGGGTACGTCCCACAGTTCCACAATAATTTCTGCTCCTTCGCCCTCTGTGCGAATCAAACCGGGTTTGGGTGGTGTGGTATTGGGTAGCGCAAATAAACGATAATTTTTTGCAGTAAATGTGCTCTCAACAAATAACGCTTTGCGTTCTTGCAATTGCAAATTCAATGGCATTCCAGTCAGGTGTGCACCGACAACTGCGAGGCGAACATAACCTTTGAGCGTCTTAGTGGAGACAAGGAATTCAGGCTGCTTTTTATCAAGTGCACCTAATGGCAATTGCGTGGCGGCATGCCATTTTTTTCCAAAAGCAGCAATTGCTGCGTCTTGCCATGCCGGTGCAATCAAGGTGATGCCAAATGGTAAGCCATCGGTACGAATCACTGCTGGTAATGCGAGTGCAGAACAATCAGCGAGATTTACAAAATTGGTATAAGTACCGAGTTGACTATTCACCGTAATGGGATCGGCATTTACTTCAGCAATAGTTGGATGACGCGGTGATGTGGGAACTAATAACGCATCAACACTGCTCATCAGGGATTGAATCGTGCGTGCGAAATCGGCGCGTTGGTATTCGGCGATAAAACTTTCTGTCGCAGAAAAATTAACCGCTTTTTCGACGATGGAGCGAACAACATCATTCATATCGTTCGCATGGTTTTTCATGAATTCGCCAATCGCCGCATGACGCTCTGCAACCCAGGGGCCGCCATAAAGCAATTGTGCGAGTGCGAACATAGGTGTGAAATCGAGTTCAATTAATTCCACATCAAGTGCGCGAATTTTTTCCAACGCTATTTCCCAGGCAGCTTGCGCTTTCTCATCACCAAACCAATCGGGCGATGCCGGAATTGCAAAACGCGGGGATGCGGAAAAGTAAGTTGCGGCTGCAGGTACTACGCGCGAATAACTGTCCGCCGCATCGAAGCCCTCAATTAACGACGCAACCAATTCAGCATCATCAACGGTAAGCGAAAAAATCGAAACGCAATCCAGACTGCGGCACGCAGGTACAATACCTTTGGTACTGAAGCGGCCTTTGGTTGGTTTCAAGCCAATAATATTATTAAAACCGGCAGGTACACGGCCTGAACCGGCAGTGTCGGTTCCCAAGCTGAAAGGCACCAGGCCTCTGGCAACAGTGGTTGCAGAACCGGAGCTGGAACCGCCAGAAACATATTCCGGTTTAAACGCATTGGGCACTGCGCCGTAGGGTGAGCGTGTGCCTACAAGGCCAGTGGCAAATTGATCGAGATTGGTTTTGCCAAGCACAATGGCTCCGGCTGTTTTCAAGCGCGCCACACTGGTTGCATCGACTTCAGGAATATAAGTGAACGCCGGGCAGGCAGCGGTAGTGGGAATACCGGCAACATCGATATTGTCTTTTACCGCAAAAGGTACGGCATATAACGGGAGATTTTTTGCATCCGCATATTTGCCAAGCGCATCCAACTGTGAATCCAGTTCAGCAGCAGAGACGATATAAATCCACGAAACATCGCTACTACTTAAGTGATTGCGCAAGTTATGCAAGGCTTCGCGTGCATCCAGCCCCTTGGTGCGATACGCCTCCAGCCATTCGTTAATAGTCCAGCCGGTTGTTGTTTGACTTGGTGACTGTGTCATTATGGTCCCCGCTAAATACAATCTTGGATACAAGTTTGTATTCAGCAGAAATTATGCCAAGTGAAATTTGCGCCTGAAATAGAGTATCGGACCAAGCATAAATTTCTTTATATTCAATGAGTTAAATAACGTAGGAGAATGGATCCGGATTAGAATTTGCACTGATTTTTATGCGCTGAATTTGTGCGTTAAAAAAAATTTCCTGAGACAAACTGGTGCATAATGGCGGCGCAATTTTCGAATAAAAGATAAAGATGCAGTTGAATGCTTGATGGCGTGCTACCTTTCTTGAGGTAATGTGTTGAACTTTGGTTTAACACAATTTTTAAATTGAAACAGGGACTTATCCATAATGAATGTTGTAAATCATCCTTTGTTGGCTAAATCGATCTGCCCTTCTTTTATGTTGTCTCGTTTGGTGTTGGTTGCCGGATTATTTTCCTGTCTTGGTGTTAATGCCCAATCTTCCTATCAATACGAAAATTCAATCATTTATTCCCAGTTGCAAAAGGACACCTTGCCCGATGAAGACTTTGATGGCTGGGCCGCAGGTATTGGCGGTATTAGTTATTTCCAGAGAGTAAATACTGATCGTGGTCCCTTGGCAGAAGCGGCTTTCCTGGGCAAGGCCAGTGGTGTTCGCCTGTTCTATACCCGTACAGACACTAAAGAGTCAGTGGATAATGGGAATTGGACTGAGCGTGAAGAAAACAAAACTGATGACGTTTTATTAAATGTCGAGTATTACATTCCTGATAGTATTTTTATGCGAGCCTCGGCGTAGCTGCACAGAAAAAATCATCTGCAGATAAAGTACTTTTGGGGAGCCGTACTTTTACTGTTGATCGCGATAAGGGCGAGTGGGATTACGTTGGTGTTGCGTCTGCGGGCATCACTCCGGTGACTGGCTGGTTGATCTGGTCCAGTTTTCATGAAGGCCAGGATGTTGGCGATGAGTGGAATATTCAAAGTAAATATCTGTGGTTATTAACTGGTGAGCAAGCGCTAAATATCGAACTTGGGTATGAGGAAAACGATACGGAAATTTCGCGATCCAAATATTCGTTAAGTGCAGATTACTATTTTAATGAAACCCTTAGCCTGGGTGTTGTTCATTCGGCAATCGATTACGACGATGCGGATTCCGCTGAAACAAATCAAGTGCGAATTAAAAAATTCTTTAGTGAAAGTATTAGCGTACAAGCCGCTTACACCGATATGGAGGAAGAGAGTTCTGTGTTAGTGGGTGGTAGTTATCGTTTTTAAATAAAAATATATCAAGTCGAATGTTAATGAGATTGTTTTATGTCAATGAATTGGGACCAGCTGCTCTGCGCAGACCGATTGGGAAATCGCACTGCGAAACATGAAGAAGGGCGTTCGCCCTTTCATTCGGATCACGATAAAATTATTTTTTCAGGCGCTTTTCGTCGCCTTGCGCGCAAAACGCAGGTGCATCCCCTTGCGACTAATGATCATATTCATAACCGCATGACCCACAGTCTGGAAGTGGCATGTGTTGGTCGAACATTGGGGATTCGTGTCGGGCAAGCACTGAAAGATAAAGGTGATTTGCCACAACATATTTTGCCAACGGATATTGGCGATATTGTACAGGCCACCTGCCTTGCACATGACATTGGTAACCCGCCGTTCGGTCATACCGGTGAAGATGCAATTCGCAACTGGTTCCAAAAAGAAGGCGCGGAATTTTTGCAGGATTTATCACCTTCCGAGCGCGATGATATTCGCGTATTTGAAGGTAATGCGCAGGGGTTGCGTGTATTAACCACATCTGAATACCATCAATACCATGATGGTATGCGTTTGACCTATGCGACCCTCGCGTCATCAATAAAATATCCCTGGACTTCATCACCTACTGTATTGGGGCAACGCCCGAAGAATGCCAAATATGGTGTTTTTCAATCTGAATTAAATTATTTTCATGAGATTGCCCAAAAAACCGGATTGATTGAGCGCGGTAGCGATTGGTATTGCCGACATCCATTGGTTTATTTAATGGAAGCGGCAGACGATTTTTGTTATGGCATTATTGATTTGGAAGACGGTTTGGAAATGGGAATTCTGAATTGGAGTGAAATTTATGAATTGCTGCATCCAGTCATTGCCGATTCTGCACAACTCGCTGATCTTGAGCGGCTACTGAAGAAAGTTAATGATGGGCGCAAACCGGCATTGGTGCGTGGTAAGGTAATTGATGCATTTATTAATTCCGGCTCTGCTGCTTTCATTAAGCATCAGGATGCTTTTCTTCATGGTGAAGTGGAAGGTGATTTAATTTCCCTGTGTGATCCACGTGTGCGCGATGCGGTGCAGGCGGCGAAGGATTTGGCCAAACGCAAAATTTTCAATCATTCGCGCAGGGTCGAATTGGAAATTGGTGCGTATGCCGTCATCGGCACGTTGCTCAATACGATTTGTTCTGCGGTCTATGCTTCTTTGGGAGACCCATCGCAAATGACATATAAAGATAATCGGGTGATGGCATTGATTGGTGAAAACAATTTCCATCCCTGCGTGAGTAGTCGCGAACAAAATTATAAATATCTTGCACTGATGGCGGTAATTGATTACATCAGTGGCATGACCGATAACTACGCTACTAATCTTGCCAAACAATTTAATGGTATGGGGCATTCCCAATATTAAGAAATAAAAAATCCCGGTACGAACCGGGATTTTTTTAGCGCAGAAGAAAATTATTTTTTGGCAGGGAAAGCAAAAAATACTTTGGTTGCTGCAATCCCGATTCCTTTACCGGGCTCTGCGCCAGTTTCGTCAAAGCCTGTGGATTCATATTTAGTGCCGGTAATTACCAACCCGTTGGTGGAGAGTGCTTGCCATGCTTGCGCTTCTTGCTCTCGATCCAATGCAGCTTTTTCCAATGAAAAGTCATGGAATTCGCTGCTGTAGTCGCTATTAATAATGTTGGCTTTAAAGTATGGACATGGTGTTGTAATACACACTATGCCAGTGCTGGTAATATTCAGGTATGGGCCTGTTGGTGCATTTTTGTTAGCGCCGACCCATGCTCCATTGGCAACCAGGGTTTGCGTGCGTGGAGCAAGCTTGGTGGTAACCGGCGTGCTGGTTACGTTGCCGCGTAATAAGGCCTGGTCATTACGGATAGCAGCTTCCAATTCTGCGACCTGCTTTTCATTTAATCCCAAGCGCTTATAGTTGATATAGGCTACATAAATTGTATTCGGTAATAGACTTGCGATGTCGTGGGCTTCTGTTTCAGTTTGGAGATAAAGTGAATATTGGTTTACCGGTGTTAAATACCAACCACCGCAAACTGGAAATGCACATTTCCGGTAATCGGGTTTGACGATATAAGTCGTACCTGATAGTTCCTGTTTAACAATTGTTTGCGCGTATGCACTTGTGGTTATTGCAAAAAAAGCAAGTAGGGCCGCACCTAATTTAAGGGTGCGGTTCAGTGTAAAATGGATCGTTGATTGTAGATAGCTCATGATTAAATTCCTGTTATCAGTGCGTGTTGTTCATTAACATCATTGTTTGCATTCTGCTACCTCTGAATGCAATTTCATACTAAACCCTGTATTTATTTAGTCATCACGGATTGCCAAATGAGGCGCCAGAGTTTTGTAATAATTTGTTTTATGATTTTTGTGCGTAGCAGCGCACAACTCTGACTGGAGTGTAATGTTTGAAAAATAAATTAATTGGTGGGTTAATAGTGGCATTAATATTTGCCTGCCCATTCTTTTTTATCGGCGGACCGAGTGAAGTATCACCATTGTTTTTTAATCATTTATGGAATTTAGGGCATATTATTTTTTTCAGCGGTGTGACTTTATTAGCGTTGCAATTTTTCACGCTGATGTCATTGCGAGCTTGGTTGTGGGTGAGTGTTGGTGTTTTTTGTATTGGCGCTTGCATCGAGCTTTTGCAACATTTTGTAGGCAGAGATTCCAGTTGGGATGATATTTTCCATAATTTATGCGGAGTATGGTTTGCATTGTTCTGGGGGCAGAAACTTGGGGCAACACGTAGCATTGTATTGTGCTTGCGCGTATTGAGCTTGTTACTGGTGATGCCTTCATTTTGGTTTACAGTGAATGCTGCCTACAGCGATTTGCAGATGCGTAATCAGTTTCCATTGATAAACAGTTTTGAAAGCGATTATGAAGTAAAGCAGGTAATGGGTTTTCAACTGCATGACGCAAAGAAGCAAGTAAGTGATCATGCATCCACCGGGCGTTTTTCATTAGCCGTTCAATTTGGAACAACGAAATATTCTGTTGTTAAGTGGATTGGCCCATATGGCGATTGGAGCCCATATAATTATTTTGCGATAGATATTTATAATAGTGAATCACAGTCATTTGCTGTGACCTTGAAAATTGCCGATTTTCAACATGACCTGGGACGCAATGCGCTGGATGATCGATTTAATCGCCGCATCACTCTGGCGCCAGGTTGGAATCTTGTGCGCGTACCAATGGAGGAAATTCGAACGGCGCCTGTTAGTCGTGTGATGCAGATGAATGAAATCAGTTGCCTTGAATTGATATCAATAAGCCTGGATAAACCCAAGCTTATTTACGTCGATAATGTACGGTTGGAATAAAAAACTATATGCTTTTTGCGGCGACTACCCGATCTCGCCCATTTGTCTTCGCTTCATATAAAGCTGTATCTGCTGCTTTAAATAATTGCTCCAGATTTTCATTAGTATTGAGCATGGCAACCCCGAAACTGGCGGTAATTTGAATGCTTTTATGAAACTCTTGCGCTGCGATAAGTTCACGCAGTTTTTCCGCCAGTACGAACGCATTATCGATATCGGTATCGCGGCAGACCAATACAAATTCTTCACCGCCCCAACGAGCCAGTAAATCTTGCGCACGGATATGCTGGTGAATCAGATCAGATAATTTGCTCAGGATCAGATCGCCGATATCGTGGCCATAGGTATCATTGATTTTTTTGAAATGGTCGATATCCATCATCACTAATGACAGTGGCTTTTTGTTATTGCGCCATTCATAAAGACCGAGGCTGAATGCCTCTTCCAGTCCCAATCGATTGAACGCACCGGTTAATGGATCTTTTTTGGCTTTAAGCTCCAATGCCTTACTGCGGGTATCCAGCAATTCATTAATTTCTAACAATTCAGATTCGCGTTTGCGTTGCACAACCACTTCATCTTTTAACGAAATAATGCGGTAGGCGAGGAAACATAAAATAATAAATAACCAAATCACCATGATGGTGAGATACCAATCGGCAGTACTGAGAGCCTGTCCGATAAATTCTACTTTGCGCAAGCGGAAGTGGTGCTCGCCGAGCGGGCGACCCGAGCCTGTTTGCACTTCAAAAATAGTGATGTTATCGAATTGCGGGCGACTCAGGTGCGGTGGGATGTTGTTGTCAAATACCCACCAGTTGGCGACGAAAAAATCGCGCAGGGAAAATTCGGCCACACCGTTGAGCATGTTTACATTAAATTCGACCTGATTGTATTTGGTGCTTTGGCGAATTTCTTTTTTGCTGTATTGCGGGTCGTAATTGCGCAGGTAAACACGCAATGTCTGGCTGGGGCCGGTGTAATCCAGCCAGATGCGAACCTTTTCGTAGTGACTGAAATCTATTCCCTGGGTGCGACCGGGATCAAATAAAACTTCAAATCCACAAAAGGGAAAATCGTAACTATCGCGCAGGATGCAATGCCATTCCATAGTACCGGGATTGTCGAGATAAATACTGGAATTGCCGCCAGTCTCTTTATCATCGTACACATTAAGACTGAGGCCTGAATGATTGTCTATGGCATAGCGCTGTTCAAGGATTTGCTCCTGGCCGGTAACGGCAAAAATGGTAATGATCACCATAAAGCCGAGGATAATGTCAAAGTACAAACGGTGTCGGGGGGAATGCTGCATACAACGTGCGCTCCAGCGGCTGCTCGGTTAACACGATGGTTAACTCTTATTATTTTCGCTGTTTTTGTTTATGAATCGCGCGGCGCCAGTTGGTCCTTACGGGGCCTCGATGTCTTTTTATATTCGTAGTGGTTGATTTATAGCATCCAGGCTGACTGTACAAGTGATCATAGAAGCTAATGGAGGGCGCAGCAATAGTCTTGGCAGGATGAAATGGTAAAGATATGAAACATCTTATAAATGCTCAAAAAAATAAGCCGCCAACAAGGGCGGCTCCAGCATTTTTGTATTGACCGAATACCTGTTAATCAGGCTTTTGATTGTCTGGTTAAAAGTCCAGATCGGAAATATCGTCATAACCTAATTGGTCTTTGATGCGGCGGCGCTCCAGACGATCTTCGATTTTGCGACGCATTTCCAGTGTGTGCTGGCTGGCTTCTTTTCCGGTGAGCTTTGGGGTGGCTGCCTCATCATCATCGGATTCGATGCTAGTATCACCCATCAGATCAGTGTCTTGTGACTCTACATCAACTGACATACGACTACTCCAACATTGATAGAGAGAAGGTTTGGCGTCGGTTCCCGCAAAGGGAGGATTTTGACCCGCGCTATTTACCATAGCCCATTAAAAAAAAAAAGAAAAATCTTCAATGAGCAACAAGATTTTTCTTTTTACCTTTGCTCCTAACTGGAGTACAAAGCGCGCTTTTGGTGCTTTGTTTATTGATGGGTTATTGCCCTTTTGTCCATTCGTTTTCAGGAGTTTTACCTGTGGCCATTAAACAACCGGAAATTATCGGCTGGCGTGAATGGGTTGGTTTGCCGGAATTGGGCATCACCCATATCAAAGCCAAGGTTGATACCGGCGCTAAAACCAGCGCTTTACATGCCTATTACGTTACGCCTTTTGAAAAGGATGGCAAGCCCTGGGTGAAATTTGGGTTGCATCCCTTGCAAAAAGATAGTCTCACCTGCATTGAGTGCGAAGAACCGATTAAGGATATCCGCCCGGTGACAGATTCCGGTGGCCACTGCGAAGAACGAGTGGTGATTGAAACCCGGCTGCTGATCAACGGCGTGTCCATGCCGATCGAGATTACCCTTACTGATCGCGAGAATATGCGCTTTCGTATGTTGTTGGGGCGTAATGCGCTACGGCGGGGATTTCTGGTGGATAGTGGTAAGTCGTTCCTGTTAGGGGGTAATAAAGATCAACCCCTGATGCCCTGTATGTAATTGGGCATCCACACTTTTATTCGGATTATTATTCGTCAGGGCTTATATGAAAATCGCTATTTTGTCGCGCAATCGCCGCCTCTATTCCACCAGCCGTTTGGTGGAGGCCTGTACCAAACGAGGTCATGAGGTGCGCGTGCTCGATATCCTTAAATGCTACATCGATATCGCTTCAGCCAGCCCTGCCATTTGGTATATGGGTGAGAAGCTGGAAGATTTTGACGCAGTAATCCCGCGCATCGGCGCATCGGTAACGCACTACGGATTGGCGGTAATTCGCCAGTTTGAAATGATGGGAGTTTATTCCCTGACAGAATCCATCGCACTGGGACGTTCGCGCGACAAGCTACGCGCACTGCAACTGCTGTCGCGCAAGGGAATTGGCCTGCCTAAAACCAGCTTTGCGTACAACGTGCATGACGCCAAAGAGCTGATCAAGCTCGTTGGGGGTACGCCATTAGTGCTCAAGTTATGCGAGGGTACCCAAGGGCGAGGAATCGTCCTCGCTGAAACCCAAAAGGCCGCTGAAAGTGTTATTGAAGCCTTTCGTGAGCTGCGTGCTGAATTTCTGGTGCAGGAATTTATCAAAGAGGCTAACGGGAGCGATATTCGCTGTTTTGTTATCGGCGATAAAATTGTTGCGGCGATGGAACGTACGGCGCAGGAAGGAGAGTTCCGTTCCAATCTGCACCGTGGCGGTACTGCAAAGGTCACCAAGCTTTCTCCCACAGAAAGACGCACTGCTATCAAAGCGGCGCAAACGATGGGTTTGCATGTGGCGGGTGTGGATTTATTGCGCTCGGCGCGCGGTCCGTTGGTAATGGAAGTTAATTCCTCACCAGGCCTGGAGGGGATAGAAGGCGCAACTAATAAAGACATCGCCGATGCGATTGTGGCTTTTGTTGAAGAGAATGCGCGCCCCAATGCCAATAAAAGTCGTGGCAAAGGTTAATTCATAGAAAAACTGTGTAGACGACGGAATTAAAAATGGGAGCCCTAGGCTCCCATTTTTACATGCGGTTCCAGCTGGACCACTGTGCCATCGAAATAGAAGCGCCCATTGCGGAAATGGTTTTCCAATTGCTTGGCGGTCATGGGTTTGGAGTAGAGAAACCCTTGTGCCTGATCGCAACCCATCTCACGCAGCCATTCGGCTTGTGGTTCGGTTTCCACGCCTTCCGCGACTACACGCATTTGCATGTTGTGAGCGAGGCCGATGATGGATTTCGCAATTGCCGCATCGTTATGGTCGTCGTGTATATCGTTAATGAAGCTGCGATCGATTTTGAGCTTCTGGATTGGGAAGCGCTGCAAATAGGCGAGGGAAGAGTAGCCGGTGCCGAAATCGTCGATTGCTAAAAACATCCCCATTTGGTTGAGCTGGTTGAGTTGGTTGATAGTTTCACCTGCGTGCTCCATCGCACAACTTTCAGTAATTTCCAGTTCGAGATGCTTTGCTTCCAATCCGGTTTCTTTAAGGATTGCTTCCACTTTGCCGGGGAAGTTTTTCTGGCGGAATTGGCGTGGCGACAGGTTAACAGCCACTTTGCCTACGCGTTTACCGACATCCAGCCAGGCTTTTTGCTGACGACAAGCTTCACGCAACACCCACTCGCCAATCGGCACAATCAAGCCGGTTTCTTCTGCCAACGGAATAAAATGAGCCGGGGATACCAGGCCTCGATCCGGATGTTGCCAGCGCACTAGCGCTTCTACACCCATCATCTCGCCGGTTTGCAGATCAACTTGGGGTTGGTAATACAACGTTAATTGTTGCTGCTCAACGGCGCGGCGCAAATCGTTTTCCAGCAGTAAATAATTCACCGCCGTGGCATTCATACCTTTGGTGTAGAACTGGCAATTATTTTTGCCGGCTTCTTTCGCTTTATACATAGCGATGTCAGCGTTCTTCAGTAGTTCATCGGTATCAGCGCCATCTTCCGGAAAAATACTCACGCCGATACTGACCGTAGTGGTTAGTGTATGGCCACTAATTTCCAGTGGGCGGGAAAGTGTGCTCAATAATTTATTAGCGACGAAAACTACATCTTCAGTGTCGTGGATGCCTTCCAGTACCACTACAAATTCATCGCCGCCTAAACGGGCGACGGTATCCATATCGCGCACGCCTTCATTCAGGCGCATTGCGATAGCTTTCAGCAGGACATCGCCCGCATCGTGACCAAGGCTGTCATTGATAATTTTAAAACGGTCAATATCCAACAGCATTAGCGCAACTTTGGAGTCGCTGCGGCGCGCGCGCGCAAGGCCGTGATAGATGCGATCATAAAACAATGAGCGATTGGGTAACGAGGTCAGTGAATCATGGAAGGCCATGTAATTCAGGCGCGATTGCTGTTCGCGCAGGGCATTTTCGGCCAGTTTGCGTTCGGAAATGTCGGTACCAATCGTACAAACACCAAACACATTATTCTCTTTATTGCGCAGCGGGAATTTCACCATCAAGTAAGTATGCTGGCTGCCATCTTTATGCATTAAATCCAATTCAACTTCATAGGTCTGTTGCTTGGCTTTCGTAGCCGCATCAATTTCCCACATGGATTGCGCAACGTCTTTCGGATAGACATCAAACACATTTTTGCCAACAAACCCCGACTCATCGATGTTGGCCATTTGTTTAAAGTGCTCACTCGCGAGCACCACATTGCCATCCAGGTCTTTAACCGAAATTAATGCAGGTGAATAACGCAAGATCGCATTGAGGTAGGTTTCGCTAGCCCACAATGCTTGCTCGGCGACACGGAAACGTTCAGCCTGCTCTTCGTGATGCCACATGTCGATTACCTGCCGCACGAGCAGGGAGCTGAAAGTCCAAACGGTGTCGAGTTCACTCACGGTTTTTTGCAGAAATGGCAATTCGTGGGTGGACTCCATATAAAACACAGCGATGGTTTTATTTTTTTCCTGGATTGGATGCAGGCAACAGGAATTGGTGCCTTTCTGGATAAACATGACACCGAGTTGATCGATAGCGTGTTTATTGAGTGCACACGATTGGCCGGAGTCGAACACCTGATGAATATATTGATGGGGTAAATAATTCAAGCGGCTAAGTGACGTGGCAATACCATTGACCATTGGCTCATGGGTGCCGGAAGACGCAATTGCTTCTACATATAAATGACTATCGCGTTCAACAATAAGCACTGCGCGGCTAATGGTTTCCTTGGCAATGACCAATTTAACCAGCCGCTCGGCGATTTGCTTATGATTTAAATCTGTAAAAAGTTGCTGAAACTTTTTAATTAATTCTATGGCAGTATTCTTTGACTGCACTGCTTCATTGTTTTGCATAGTCGCTCAATTTGGGTGATCGTCTCGCCAGAGGTACATTAACACTTAACCTGCGGCCACTCTTCCGGGGCCTGTTGTATCCCAAATTTTTCATTCGAGCCGCACTTTACCTTAAAAAAAGCGGTTAGAGCTTTTTTTTATGAGAAATAAGGCGGAAATCTGCACCCGGAATAAATCCTGAACAATGTGTCACAACTGAAGTCACATCAGTGTTTCGAAAATTCCCATCGAAAACTAACTTTACCTATAAGGGATGAAATTTGTGCCATGAATATGCTTTCATAGAGTGAGGAAAAAGCGGCTAGGCGCTGCAATTCGCATTTAAAAGGCGTTGAACTAAAATGAGATCATTGATTAGCTGATTTATCGGGAGTCGGTAATGCGTCATCAGGTTCCATTCGTGGGTGAGCGTAAGGTTGTTCGGGCCGATGATGATCAGGCGCGGGCAAAGCGCACTAGCGGGCGGGTAATTGATGATGTTGTGGGTGATGGTTTAACCGCTAGCAGTTGGGAAGATGTTGTTCCGGCAGGATGGAATGATAAGTCGCAACCTAAAAAAAACTCCAAAGCAGAACAAGCTCGTGGTGCTGTCTCCGTACCCAAACCCCATGTCCCTATTAAATCTGGTGGACCTCTCAAGTCGGGTGAAAAATCATTGTCATCCGGAGTAGCGCCCAAGCCAGCATCGGCTATTAAAACCAGTGGTGCTTATTCGGGCGCGGTTACTTTTTCCGACTCGGCAAGCCTGGACTGGATTTCAATTAATAATGGCCGTGGTTTGCGTGTGAATATTTACGGCAGTATTGACCATGGTTTGCGCAAGGAATGGAGTCGTTTATTAAACGATGCGGAAAGCAATAATGTTCATGAGTTTGAATTTAATCTCCATGAAACACCTGCGCTTAGTTTGACCGGTCTGGGTATGTTGTTACTATTTAAAGAGCGAAAAGGTTCGGGGCGTGAGCAAATTACGTTGTGCAATTGCAATAAAGAGGTTGAGCAATTGTTGAAGTGGTCGGGGATGGATAAATATTTTTTAATTCAGGGCAGTGTATCCACAGGTGAATTGCATGGTTAAAAAAATCCATTTCACAAGAAAAAATAGCCCGCAATTGCGGGCTATTTTTTTGTTGTTTTTTTACAAGATTTATTTGTATGTTTTCAGTGCGTCGATCAATGCTTGCATTTGCGCATCGGTACCTATGGTGATGCGCAAAAACTGATTGATGCGCGGTTTATTAAAATAACGCACCAGAATTTTATTATCGCGTAAATATTGCGCCACCTCTGCGGCATTCTTTCCAACTGGTTCCGCGAACACAAAATTTGCTTGCGAGGGTAAAACGTTAAAACCCAATTTTTCCAGCTCGGCAACTGTCCAATCGCGCGTAGCAATAATTTTATCGCGGCAGGTTTTGAAATAAGTGTCGTCTTCAAATGCGACAATTGTTGCTGCTTCCGCAATGCGATCAATCGGATAAGAGTTAAATGAATTTTTAACGCGATCAAGCGCATCGATTAAATCTTTGTGTCCTATCGCCAGACCTACGCGCATACCGGCAAGTGAGCGGGATTTTGACAGTGTTTGAACTACTAATAAGTTGGGATATCTGTTTACCAATGCAATTGCGGTTTCCCCTCCAAAATCCACATAAGCTTCATCCACAACAACCACTGATTCGGTGTTTTTTTGCAGCAGTGCTTCTATCTCGGCAAGTGGTTTACCGATGGCAGTGGGGGCATTCGGGTTAGGAAAAATAATACCGCCGTTATCAAGCGCGTAATCGGCAAAATTAATGGTGTAATCGGCGCGCAATGGAATTGTTTTTTCTTCGATACCAAAAAGTTTGCAATACACCGGATAAAAGCTGTAGCTGATATCAGGAAACAATAATGGTTTGCCCTGTTGGAAAAATGCCATGAATAACAGCGCAAGAACTTCATCGGAACCGTTGCCGACAAATACTTGTTCACTGGTTACGTTGTAGTAACTGGCGATGGTGTTTTTCAGTTTTTTGGAGTTTGGGTCCGGATAAAGGCGCAAGCGGTCGATGGCGTCATGGGTGATTAAATCAATTACCCGTGGTGAGGGCGGGTAGGGGCTCTCGTTGGTATTTAATTTAATTAACCCATCAATTTGTGGCTGCTCACCGGGCACATAAGGCTCCAGCTCGCGCACCACAGGACTCCAGAACTTCGACATGGCCGCTCCTCAGCGAATGACTGTAAAAAAAGAGCGAGCAGTATACGCGTTGCCAACGCCGGGTCACACCCAGCGTTTTAATAAAATACTGGCGTTCACACCACCAAAACCAAAACCGTTGGAAATCGCATAATCGATAGTCGCAGGGCGCGCTTGTCCATGCACTATATCGACCCCGTTTGCGTCGTCATCCGGATTTTCCAGGTTTAACGTCGGAGGGATAATTTGGTCGCGCAATGCCAGTGCGGTGAAAATGGTTTCGATACCTCCAGCAGCGCCCAGCAAATGTCCGGTCGCGGATTTGGTGGAGGTGACTGCAATACTGTTATTACTACCAAATACGCGCTTAACGGCCGCAAGCTCTCCCTTATCACCCACCGGAGTTGACGTGGCGTGCGCATTCAAATGCTGGATTTGATCAGGTGCAATGCGAGCCTGTTTAATGGCGTGCTCCATCGCGCGTTTTGCACCATCGCCATCTTCCGGGCCGGACGTCAGATGATAAGCATCGGCACTGGTGCCGTAACCGACAATCTCGGCGATAGGTTGCGCACCGCGCGCCAAAGCGTGCTCAAGTGATTCGATCACCAAAATACCTGCGCCTTCACCCATCACGAAACCATCACGGTCGCGGTCAAATGGGCGGGATGCTTGTTCCGGCGTATCGCCGAAATCTGTTGAAAGAGCACGTGCTGCTGCAAATCCGCCAAGGCTGACGGCATGGATGGTGGCTTCTGCTCCTCCACAAATTGCTACGTCGGCTTCACCGCTACGAATCAAGCGCGCGGCATCACCAATCGCTTGTACACCTGCCGCACAGGCAGTTACCGGCGCTCCCAAAGGTCCTTTAAATCCGTAATTTATAGAAACATGCCCGGCCGCTAGATTGACGAGGAATGAAGGAATCGTGAAGGGTGATAACTTGCGGGCACCGCGTGCATCCATGGTACGAACGGCATCAGCGATAGCCGGGAAACCACCAACGCCTGAGGCGATGATAGTTGCTGTGCACTCGCGTTGTTCATCGGTTTCCGGTACCCACTGTGCTTGTTTAATGGCTTCATCCGCGGCGATCAACGCGAACAAAATAAAGCGATCCATCTTACGCTGGTCTTTGGGGGAAACTATTTCATCCGGATTTAACCCGCCAACCGGATCTTCCGCAAGTGAGGGAACCACCCCGCCCACCTTTACCTGAAGCTCCCCCACAATTTCATCATCCAGGCGGCGTATGCCGGATTTTCCAGCTAACAGTTGTCGCCATACATGTTCTACTCCACAGCCCAGGGGCGATGCTATACCCATGCCGGTGATAACGATGCGTGTATTCATTGGGGGCTCCATATTTTTTACATGATGGCTATAATGTATAAAATTATATGATGGGTGTCATGTATACTGTCAAACACTATTTGGTCATAGCTGTATGACATTCATGTTGAATATTGATTCGCAGGCTGGAGTAACAATGAGAGTAAGCAGAGAACAAGCAGCAGAAAATCGCGGAAAAATTTTGCACACGGCGGCGCAATTGTTTCGCGAAAAAGGTTTCGATGGGATTGGTATCGCGGATTTGATGAAAAAAGTGGGTTTAACCCATGGCGGTTTTTACGGTCACTTTTCTTCAAAAGAAGATTTAATGGTACAAACCTGCGCTTATGCGGTAGACGAAATTCTGGAGCAGGGACAAGCAGTGCGCACTCAAACGCAAACGACGAGCGCTCAAACAAAAAGTGCCAAATATAAAGCATTTATTGCGCGTTACTTATCAGCAGAGCATCGCGATAATCCCGGGCGTGGTTGTTTGATGGCTGCGTTGGGGGTGGATGCTGCGCGGCAATCACCGCTAATCAAACAAGCCTTTACACAGAGTTTTAATCGCCTGCTTAATTCGCTGATGAATCTATTGCCCGCAACAAAAACGGAAGCTGCAAAGCGTGAACAAGCGTTGTTGACACTAGCGAGTTTGGTCGGAGCCCAGGTGATTGCGCGTGCAGTGGATGACCCGCAACTTTCTGAAGAAATATTGCGGGTGGTCAATAAAAATTTACACTAATAAATCATCGACAGACTCAACGATAACTGCAAATGCGTCGCGCAACTCTGCCAATGCAACTTGCTTCACTATTTCTGCATCAATACGGTTGCCGACATGATCGAATAAATCACGGCTGGTTGTTGCATTGGCGACAACTGTTGATTGATAGCCCAAATCCAGCGCCGCACGCGCTGTCGCTGAAACGCAAACATGGGTTGTGCAACCAGCGATAATTAATTGCTTGCGACCAGTGCGTGCAATGATTTCTTGCAAGTTTGTTCCTGCAAATGAATTGGGTAAATGTTTGATTACCACCGTTTCACCGTCACGCGCGGCAATATCGCTCAATTCAGCGTAGAAAGGCCCTTCACCATTAAATAGTAAATTGCCATCAGGTCCTTTATTCACAACATGGATTACCGGTGTTTTTTGTGCATGTGCACTCGCAATTAATTGTGCGGCACCGGTTACTGCTGCTTGCAAGTGTGGTAATGGCACTGAACCATCGAGATATTCGCGTTGCATATCGATAATAATTACCACCGCTTCGCTCAAGCGTGCAGCGGCGTAATTAAAGCCAAATAATTCAATAAATGTTTTATCGCTCATTGCCAGATTCCTTGTGTTGTTGCGGGGCGAAAATTTTCCCCCCCCCGCAATTACTACGATGGGTTAATAACCCACGGTAAAACGTTGTTGATGATGTTGTGGTTGTTCCAATTCATTGATCACTGCTACCGCGAAATCCTGATTGGAAATACGGCTCTCACCTTTTTCATCGACCAACAATTGTTCGCTGCCAATTCGGAATGTTCCGGTGCGCTGGCCGGGCTCAATAAATGCAGACGGCGATACATAAACCCAATCGAGATTTTTTTCTGCACGCAAGGCATCCAGAAAACCGATTGCCGCTTGTGCTACCGCTTTCCATTCATTGGGGAAATCGGGCGTGTCAATAACGCGTACACCGGGCGCTACTTCCAGGCTTCCGGCGCCGCCTACTACCAGCAAGCGCTGAACACCGGACGCTTTTACGGCGTTGATTAACGCCGGAAAATCCACATTCAAGTAATGGAAAGAAATTACCGCAACATCATGTTTTGCCAGCGCAGCGGTTACTGCTTGCGCGTTATTGCTATCCAATGCACGGCTCGTAACTTGCGGATGCGCGGTAATTTTACTGGTGTCACGTACAAGAGCTGTTACTTGATGTTGGCGATTGATTGCTTCGGCCAAAATGTGTTGGCCAATAAAACCGGTAGCGCCTATTAATGCGATTTTCATAATCTGATCCTCATGGTTTGACTTGGATGGGGTGACTTTAATGGTGTCAGTGGGAGCAGTATCGCTGTGATTGATTGTGCTGATAAGATGGCTAAAAGCTGATTCTGTGTTCATTAAAAGTGGACAATTGAGGTGATATGACCAGTTTGTTTGATATCAACCTGAACCGTTTAGTGGTATTTGCGGCAGTAGTAGAGACAGGTTCAATTACTGCAGCGGCTGGCCGGTTAGGACTGGCCAAGACGATGGTGAGCGCCCATATACAAAAGCTGGAAGCGGAGATTGGTAGTAATTTGCTGGTCCGCACCACTCGCCGTTTGCACCTTACTGACGCGGGAGGCCGCTTTTATGATGCGTGTCAGAAAATCCTGCAGGACACGGAGCTAGCCATAGCGGAAGCCAGCAATGACACTCAGCAGTTGCGCGGTAAATTGCGTATATCCACCTCTATTGATTACGGGGCATCGGTGGTGTCGCCGCTGGCTGCACGTTTGTGCAAGTTGCATCCGGATTTGCGTATTGAAATTATCGCCAGTGATCATCGCGTCGATATGGTGGCCGAAGGTATTGATCTGGCAATTCGTATTGGCCGATTGGCGGACTCAAGCCACAAAGCCGCATTCATCGCCAGCTTCGACGAGTGGCTGGTTGCTGCTCCGGATTATGTTGCGGATCGTTTGCCTGGCGCGCCGGACATGTTGGATGCTTTCCCGTTGATTGGTTTATCCGTGTTATCTAATCCATTGCATTGGACGTTTACAAGACAAGGATTTTCTTCCATGACGCATCGCTTCCAATCTTCCCTGATGACAAATACCTCCCTCGGTGTTCAAGCGGCAGCGCGGGTAGGGGCCGGTTTGGCGATATTACCGGATTACGCAGTGAAAGATGATATTGCCGCAGGCAGGCTGGTGCGTTTATTGCCTGAGTGGTCATTGCCCGGCGGCGGGATTTATGCCGTGTTTCCCGGTTCAGTACAGCGCTCGCAAAAGGTCGGTGTTTTTATTGAAGCGTTAAAACAGCGCTATAGTTCAGAGAGCTAAAGTTCAGAGAACCAAAGTACAGAGAACCAAAGTTCAGAACGCTAATCATCTTTTTCTGTGGAGAGCTGGGCGATGAAACGTATACCGGAATTGGTAATGCTCGATCTGGACGGAACCCTGTACATAGGCAAGCAAGCCATTCCCGGTGCAATTGTCTGTGTGCAGCAATTACGTAAGCGCGGCATCCAATTGCGCTTTCTTACGAACACGACGACTAAATCCCACGATGAATTAATTGCTCAATTGCGTGTAATGGGATTTACGCTGGAAGATGAAGAATTAATCAGTGCCCCCATTGCAGCTAAACTCGAATTATTAAGCCTGCAGCAAAAACTGCGGCGTCCGTTGCGAATTTGGCCGGTAGTTGCTGACGGAATCAAACAGGATTTTTCCGAATTTTTCTGGGACGAACAAAAGCCGGATTATATTATTCTGGGTGACGTTGGCGATGCCTGGGATATGACTCTTGTTAATCGCTTATTTAATGCAATGCACATCGGTGCAGAATTAATTGCTTTACATAAAAATCATTTCTGGCAAACAGAAGACGGTTTAAAAGCGGATATAGGATTTTTTGTTGCCGGCCTCGAATATGTGTGTGGTAAAACAGCGCGGGTAATGGGCAAACCTAATCGTGCTTTTTTCCAGCGAGTGCTGGATTCAGTGGGTGTTGATGCCAACAACGCTATTATGGTTGGCGATGACCTTGATAGCGATGTCGGTGGTGCACAGCAAATGGGGATTCGAGCATGCCTGGTAAAAACTGGCAAATATCGTGAAAGCTACGCTGATCATTCTCCCACTAAACCTGCGTACATCGTTCCTTCTGTTGCCGATCTCAATTTACTTTGGGATTAATTTTCTGTTTTAGCGGCTACGTAAAAAATAATTGCGCTCTTTTGAAACCGATATATAAAGCCGAGTGCATTATTCTGTTTCTTTATGGTGCAAGCAAAATACTCTACTAAACTGCAAATAACTTTGGATGGGTTATATAAGTACCTGGATTCCTGATTCACCGCTGAATCTGCGCCAGTTATCGGGTGTTGCGCGATTCTTTTCGCAAAATAAATAAAGTTTTAATCAAATAATTTTTGAAAAATTTTATCAGTTCAAGTTGGCATGAAAACCGCTCCGGCAGAAGATCATAAAAAGCGCGGTATATGAAAGGAACGAACGCAAAAATCAAAAGACCACTGGCTTTTGCCAGCTAAGGTTTTTTGTGGCGCCTCATACGGTTTCGTTGCTGAAGAGAACATTGATGATTCATGAATTATTGATCGTTAACTAGCGAAAGGGGTGAGTATATGGGCAACACAAATCAACTGGCATTACTGATTAAATTAGTTACCTTGGGAATATCGGGTGGTCTGTTATTGATATCGTTACCGGTAGTTGCGCAAGATGCCGGTGCAAAAGAACCGATAGAAGAAATTATGGTTACCGGTTCGCGTATTAAGCGCCCTGAACTCACATCTAACAGCCCGATCGCAATAGTCGAGGCGGCTGATCTCAAAATGACCAATACGGTTAACCCGGAAGAATTTTTACGCGATGACCCGCGTTTTGTTGCGGCATTGGGTAGCAATACCAACAACGGAAATGATGGTGGGGCAACGGTTAACCTGCGCAATCTCGGTGAAGAGCGCACGCTGGTGCTGGTCGATGGTAAACGTTTTACTCCTTACGATTATCAGGGATTTGTTGATCTGGCGATGATTCCCACTGCATTAATTGAGCGTGTGGAAGTGGTAACCGGCGGTGCTTCCGCTGTTTACGGTTCTGATGCCATTGGTGGTGTTGTGAACTTCGTAATGAAAAAAGACTTTAGCGGAGTTGAATTTGATTTGTCCCGGTCATCCAGCTTCGAAAGTGACGCCGAGCGCGATGATCTCAGCATTACATTTGGCGGTAATATCGCTGATGGAAAAGGCAATATTGTTGCCAGTCTCACTTATAGTAAACAGGAAGCCTTGTATCAGGGCGCGCGCAAATACTCCGAATTTTCGCTCGATAATATGTTGGAGCCTGGCGGCAGCGGAACGCATCCGAACGGGACCGTTTATACATCGGTTGATATTCCCGCTTTTGGTATTGGTTTGGATGACCCGGTGCAATTCGATGATTCCGGAAATTTAACGGACGATGTCCAGTCATT
Source organism: Cellvibrio sp. 79 (assembly GCA_003056245.1). Classification (GTDB taxonomy): domain Bacteria; phylum Pseudomonadota; class Gammaproteobacteria; order Pseudomonadales; family Cellvibrionaceae; genus Cellvibrio. Next base: position 1,572,775 of record MVDH01000001.1, read on the forward strand.
TAACTTCAATCCTTATAACCTCTTAATTACACCGCAAGAAAAATATGTAGGCACTGTTATCGGTACCTACAAAATTACTGATCAAACCGAATTTTTCTCTCGCTTATCCTTTGCCAATAATCGCGTTGATACGATTCAGGCACCGACCGGGACATTTTTCTTCCCTTATTCTCTCAATGTTGATAATCCTTTTTTAAGTGAACAAGACCAGGCCATTCTTGCCGGGCTTGATGCAGTGGAAGAGGGGGAGGCACAAAACGATGGCTTGGTCGATATTGCTTTTGGTCGCCGTTTAACCGAGCTGGGGACGCGCGATTCACTGTATGAAAATACTACAGTGCAATTTGTTGCCGGTTTGCGCGGTATTATTTTTAATGATTACGATTGGGAAATCTTTGCGCAAAAAGGTCATACGGCACGCGCGCAAAATTTTATTAACGATGTGGACTATGCCAAATCGCAACAAGCCATGCTGGCAGTGGAAGATCCCGATACTGGCGACATTGTTTGTGAAGATGATAGCGGTGGTTGTGTGCCGGTAAATTATTTCGGGCCGGATACTATCACTCCGGAAATGGCAAAATTTATTCGTTTTAATCTCAACGAAAATAATCGCACGAACCAACTGGTAGTGGGCGGAACTATTTCCGGTCCGTTGGGATTTACTTTTCCCTCTGCCAATAGTGCTGTGCAGTTTGCGGCAGGCTTTGAGCATCGCGAAGAAGATGCGCAAAATATGCCTGACCAAAATTATACCAACGCCAATTCTGTGGGTTATGGTGGTAGTTCACCGGTCGATGCCAGTTTGAAAGTGCAAGAATTGTTTGCTGAAGTACGTGTGCCTGTAGTGGAGGATGCGGCCTTTGCCAAAGCGATTATTCTTGAGGCCGCTGCGCGCACCGCCGATTACGATAATAAAGTTGTGATTGGCGAAACCACCGCCAATCAATTTGATAACACGAGCTATAAATTTGGCGGCGAGTGGGCCGTTAATGATGGTGTGCGTTTGCGCGCTTTATTCCAGCATGCTGTGCGTGCGCCGAATCTGGCGGAAATTGGATTGCCTAAAACGCCATCCACTGGCGATTTAAACATTGATTATTGCGCAGAAGATGACGCACTTTCTGATCCCGCGTTAGTCACACTCTGTGAACAAACCGGCGTGCCTGCCGGAAAAGTCGGTGCTTTTAATAGCATCCAGGCAGGGCAAACCAATAATTATATCGGTGGCAATCCGGATCTAACTCCTGAAGAAGCAGACACACTCACAGCGGGCATAGTGTTTACTCCCGCGTCTATGCCACTGACGCTCTCGCTGGATTATTACGATATCGATATTGAAAACGTAATTCTCGCGCTGTCAGAACAAAATATCGTGGATGCCTGTTATCTATTGGATAAAAAACCGGATGGTTTTTTCTGCTCGCGCATCCATCGCAGCCCGATGAGCGGTACTTTGTTATCGGGCACAGAGACTGGCGTTGATGCATCGGTTGTGAATGCGGGTCGCAAAAGAACGAAGGGGATAGATTTTGTCGCCAATTACCATTTTGATTTGAATACACTGGGTTCGCTGGATATTGGTTTTAATGCAGTAAAAGTGTTGGAAAATAAGCAGCAAGACGCCGCGTTATTTCCTACCATTGATTGTGCCGGGCTGATTGGTAAAACCTGTTTGCGCCCTGATCCGGAATTACGCTTTACCCAAACCACCCGCTGGAGTCTGGATGCCTGGACTGTGACGTTACGGTGGCAATATATTGATGAATTAACGCAGGATGCAGTGGTATTGGGTAATGCATCTGCCGATGATTATGCGGTGGTGACTGTTCCCGATTACAACTATTTTGACTTGTTTGCCAGTTATGCATTTAACGATATTCTTGAGCTGCGCGCCGGGATTTATAATGTGTTGGATAAAGAGCCCCCTATTGTAGGCAACGAATACGGCGGTACAGCGGAGAACAGTGGTAATACATTCCCGGCTACCTATGATCCGATTGGTCGTTCAGGTTTTGTGGGAATGAACCTGAAATTTTAAAATACGCTGATTGGTTGCAGCTTGTGCAGAATTAGCAAGCAGTTAAAGGATTGGCTGGTTTTCTGCATAAGTTGCAGTCGCTGATGGAATTGCATCAGTATAAAAAACAGAACATAACAATTAACTGCAAAAATCAAACAAGAATGAACTCTATGTTAAAGACCAGTGATGATTTTCTCGGGCACCCTAAAGGCCTTTATATTTGTTTCGCGACCGAGATGTGGGAGCGATTTTCTTTTTACGGAATGAAATTTATTCTGCTGTTATACCTAACCAAATACCATTTATTTTCCGATAACCATGGTCTGGATATTCTCGGTGCTTATGCGGGCCTGGTTTACGCATTGCCGGTAATTGGTGGTTTGATTGCAGACCGTTATCTAGGCACGCGCCGGGCAGTTTTATTCGGTGGGATTTTATTAGTTATTGGTCATTTTTTAATGGCAGTGGAAGGGCAGCAAGCGGTGCATTATCCCGCTGGAACCACGTTGACAGAATCGCTAACGCTTGCCACGGGTGAGGTATTGGCGGCAGGAGCTGTGCTCACCAACGAAGTCACTAAACAGGATACCGCCGCGCTTAATGTTTTCTACACCGCAATTGCATTTATTGTCATCGGTGTTGGTTTTTTAAAACCCAATATTTCGGTAATTGTCGGCAAACTTTATCCCGAAAACGATCCTCGTCGCGATTCCGGTTTTACGCTTTTCTATATGGGAATTAATGTTGGTGCATTGGTGGCGACATTAGTGTGCGGCTGGTTAGGTGAAACCTACGGTTGGAAATACGGTTTTGGTTTGGCTGGTATTGGTATGATTTTCGGATTAATTACGTTTTTATTTGGCCAACGTTATTTACGGGGTTATGCGGAGTCGCCCAATCCTGAATGGCTTGCAACAAAACTCGCAGGTATTAAACAAGAGTGGTGGATTTATATTGGTAGCATTTTAGCGTTACCAATAATTTGGTGGTTGGTGCAAAGCGAGCCGGTTGTGCACATTACGCAAAATATTTTCTTGTTGCTCGGCATTGTCGGCATTCTCGCTTATGCCATGATTCATCCCAATCCCTGGCAATCCAAAAAATCACTACTGGCGTTAACAGCGGTAGTAATTTTTATTGGCATCGGCAGCGTGCTTACACAAAACCACGTGTTCCAGGTATCTGACGATGCTACAGAATATTGGCTGTATGCCGCATTGTTGGGATTACTGGTATTTGTTATTTACGGATTTGTTAATCATCGCAGTATTGAATTTATGCGCACATTGGTGTTGATGGTTCTTATTGTTTCTACCATTGTATTCTGGTCGCTGTTTGAACAATCGGCTGCATCCATGACGTTATTTGCGGACCGTGTTTTGGATCGCGATGTATTTGGCGCAACGATAAAAGCCAGTCAATTCGCTGCACTTAATCCTGCGTTCATTATGTTACTCGCTATTCCTTTTGCCTTGCTTTGGCCATGGCTGGATTCACGTGGCCTTAATCCATCCACACCCGTAAAATTTGCAATAGGTACTATTCTTGCCGGCTTGGGTTTTGGTGCGTTGGTATTGGGTGCGCAATTTCCAAATGACTTGGGCAAGGTGGCGACACTCTGGTTTGTGCTTGCGTATTTTTGCCATAGCACTGGTGAATTGTGTTTGTCCCCGATTGGATTATCGGCTGTTACTAAGTTATCGATTCCGCGCGTAGTTGGTGTGAGTATGGGCACCTGGTTTGTGGCGACTGCGCTTTCAGAAACATTGGCAACGCGCTTATCAAAACTTGCTTCCATTGATACATCGGCTAAATCCGATGTATCTGCCATGCTCGTCACTTATACCGGATTGTTTGAATATCTCACCGTGCTAGGTGTAGGGTTCGGCGTATTTTTATTGGTGCTCTCGCCGCTGTTAAAACGCGGTATGGCGGGAATTCGTTAATCCAAACCATTTCCAAAATGGAATCTTGCTTATGATTAAAAAGATGAGGATAAGAAAAGTGCATCAACATATTGCACTGCGCGCAACAACGATGTTGGCATCTTGTATTTTTTTAGCATCATGCCAGTCTTCGTCACCAGCCAAACAAGATGAAGCGGTTTCAGATAAAAAAACGGCAGATGCTTTTATTGCAGATGTTAACCAACGCTATCTGGATATTTACCGCGAAACCAATGCCGCACAATGGGCCTATCTGACTTATATCAACGAAGACACGGCGCTCCTGGCATCAAAAGCCAACGAGCGTATGATGGCATTTGATAAAGATATTCTCGCCGAAGCACGTGCGTATAAAGATAAACCAATGTCCACATCCACGGCCAAGGCTTACACCAATTTAACGTTGGGTAAAACATTATTGCCGCCGGACACTCAAGCTGAGCGTGCTGAACTCGCGCAGTTGGGCACCAATATGGAAGGCATTTACGGTGCTGGAAAATATTGCAAACCCAAAAAAGGTAGCACCACTGAACAAGAGTGCCGCGATTTAAATCAACTGTCTGATGTATTGGTAAAAAGCCGTAAATATGATGAGTTGTTGGATGCATGGACTGGCTGGCGTACGGTAGCGCCGTCGTATAAAAAAGATTATGTACGTTACGTAGAACTGGTTAATTCAGGAGCGCGTGCTTACGGTTTTAGCGATCTCGGTGCATCCTGGAAATCCGGTTACGATATGCCTTCTGCAAATTTTGAAGCGGAAGTGGAGCGCCTCTGGTCACAGGTAGAACCTTTATATAAATCATTGCATTGTAAAGTGCGCACTGATCTCGCCAAACATTATGGCAAGGATAAAGTGCCGCTCGATCAAGGTATTCCCGCGCATTTGCTTGGCAACATGTGGAGCCAGCAATGGGGTAGCATTTACGATTTGGTAACACCTTATCCCGGTGTAGGTGATCTGGATGTCACTGCTGCGCTAGTAAAAAGCAAAAAAGATGCAGTGGGCATTGCCAAAACGGCTGAGCATTTTTTTACTTCATTAGGTTTGCAATCCTTGCCCCAAAGTTTTTGGGAAAAATCCATGCTCACCAAGCCGCGTGATCGCGAAGTCGTGTGCCATGCAAGTGCATGGACGATGGATGCGAAAGATGATGTGCGAATTAAGGAATGTATTGAGCCAACAGAAATCGAATTTGAAACCATTCACCACGAACTTGGCCACATTTATTATTTCCTCGAATATAAAAATCAGCCTTATCTGTTTCAGAATGGCGCTAACGATGGTTTCCATGAAGCGATTGGCGATACCGTTGTGCTCTCGATGACACCGGGTTATTTAAAAAGTATCGGCCTGATTAATAAAGTAGAAAACAATCAGAAAGCGGTTATCAACCAACAAATGAAATTAGCGCTGGATAAGGTCGCATTTTTACCGTTCGGAAAAATTATCGACCAATGGCGTTGGCAAGTATTTTCCGGGAAAATAAAACCGGAACAATACAACCAATCCTGGTGGCAATTGGTAAATCAATATCAAGGCATTCGCTCTGCTATACCGCGTAGCGAAAATGATTTTGATGCGGGCTCTAAATACCACGTAGCTGCTAACGTTCCCTATACCCGCTATTTCATCGCACACATTCTGCAATTCCAATTCCATAAAGCCTTGTGTGAAGCTGCTGGCTTTAAAGGACCATTGCACGAATGTTCCATCTATAACAGCAAAGAAGCCGGCAAAAAATTACAGACATTATTAGCTGCCGGTTCCAGCAAACCGTGGCAAGATGTTTTGGAAGAGGCCATTGGCACCCGCGAAATGGATGCCTCTGCCATTCTGGATTATTTCGCGCCATTGAAAATCTGGCTGGATGAGCAAAATAAAGGGCAGGCGTGTAGTTGGTAAATAATAATTGCGAAAGAAAAACGGCCGATATATTCGGCCGTTTTTTTTCGTATCAAAATGACGGTAAAGTTTTAAACCTAAACATCCGTACTGTTAACAACGACGCCGCACAAACCAACCCCACAATTAACGCTGTCCAAAAACCCGGAGCGCCCATCGGTTGTGTAAACCAATCTTTAAATGTCAATGTATAACCCAGTGGTAGTGAAATTCCCCAGAAAGAAACCAACATAATAATCATCGGAATCTTGGTGTCTTTGTAGCCGCGTTGTACGCCCATCATGGTGACCTGGATTACGTCGGCCAGTTGGAATATTGCACCGAGCACAAATAATGTTGCTGCGACTTTCTGTACCGCTAAATCCGAAGTGTACAGGCTGGCAAGCCAGTCGCGGCCTAAAAATAAAATTAAGGCATTGACGCTACCAATGGTGAGTGCGAGAAGTAATGCGCTGCGGGCGAGCAAGCGGGCTTCCTCGTGATCTTTTGCACCGACGAGAAAACTGATTCGCAGTGTTAATGCCATCCCCATGCTGAGTGGTAGCATAAATACCAGCGAGATCAGGTTTAAAACAATTTGATGCCCCGCAATAGTTGTTGCACCCAAAGGCGCAATAAACAGGGCAATCATGCAGAACATACTGACTTCAATAAAACTGCTGAAGCCGATAGGCAAGCCGAGTTTTAATAAACGTTTAATTTCATCTGTTGCCGGTGCAACCCAATTGGCGATTAGATGAAATTGCTGGTAAACACGGCTGGTATTTAAATAAATTAACAGGGCTATAGTGGCTACCCAATTGGAAATGCTTGTGGCCCAGCCGCATCCTATACCGCCCATGGCTGGTAATTGGAAAAATGTAAAATCGAAGCCGTAGATAAAAATATAATTGAGCGGAACGTTTAATATAGCGCTGATAATTGAGAATACCATGATGATGTGAGTGTGCCCCAATCCATCGGTAAGGCCGCGCAACGCCATTAACAATAAAAGTGCGGGAACACCCCATGAAAATGCTTTTAAGTAACCATCGGCAATGTGCAGGGTTTTCTCGTCCAATTGCAGCAGTGTGAGCACCGGATGCATATTGGTTAAGAATAAAATCATCAACACCATGGCCGCCAGGGAAATATAAATTCCCTGCCAGGTTGTCGGCATAATTTTATGCCACTCCTGTGCACCGCGATGCCCTGAAATAGTCGGTTGCATAGAACCCAGGATACCGGCAAAAAATAATAATGTTGGAACCCATAAGCTGGTGCCTATACCAACGCCTGCCAAATCTTCTGCGCTGGAATGACCTGCCATTATTGTGTCAACAACGCCATTCGTCATTTGTGCGAGTTGCGCCACTAGAATAGGCGCACCGAGAATCACCAGTTGTTTCCATTCGATGAGTGTGCGAGCAATAAGGCTCTGATTGTGGTCCGGTAAGGCTTGGGGAATATTGTCTTGGGTATTCACGCGAGTTCCAGTGCATCTTGAGATGAAATCAAACAGTGTTTAGGCCGATGTATTTGATCATCGGTAAGGCATTTTGCTGCATTGCTATTTCAATTCGAGTATGGCTTGCATAATCGATAGTCAATTGCCGAAATAAACGGGCGTTGCGCCAGTCCAGATTGAGCAGGTGGGCGATGATAATCCGAATTACGCCGCCGTGACAGATGACCAGTTGATGTTCTGCTGTGATATTTGTATGAATTTGTTTCCAACTGCTAATAATTCGCCCGGCAAATTGTTCCAGTGTTTCTCCATCCGGTGCATGGGCCGTCGCGGGTGTTTCCCAAAATTGGTTGAGTGTTAACCAATGATCATCGTTAAAGTTCTCGAAGGGAATTCCATCCCAGCAACCAAAATGCATTTCTTTTAAATCATCGATAATTTGTAACGGCAAGTTATTGGCTGAGGAAAATTCCTGCGCAGGTATTGCACAGCGAATTAACGGCGAACAAACAATGTGGCTAATCGGATTTAACTGATGTAGTTGTTGGATGTTGTTGTGCAGTTCACGCAAACCATCAGCGCTGGATGCAATATTGGTATGGCCATAAAGTGCAGCGGGGCCGTCTACTTTGCCATGGCGGATAAGTGTAACAATCCGATTACTCATGTTTGGCTCCCTTTTAATTGCAAGGGAAGACCGGCGGCGATAAAAAATACCTGATCAGCAACTTGTGCCAATCGCTGGTTCAGACGGCCCGCTTCATCGACAAAAGTGCGATTGATTTCTCCGAGTGGAATAATACCGAGCCCCACTTCATTGGCGACAAAAATAATCTCTGCCGTGCTCGATTCAATACCTTTAATTAGCGAATCAAACAGGTTGGCAAAATCCTGTTTAGGAAAATGAAACAACTGGTTGTTGAGCCACAGGGTGAGGCAATCCACCAAAATGGTTTGGTCTTTTTGCGATTCTTCAATTAGTGCATCAATCAAATCCAGTGGACATTCGCGCAACTGCCACTCTGCCGGGCGCTGTTGTTGGTGATGTGCAATGCGCTCTGCCATTTCCGCATCGGATACGGTAGCTGTCGCAATGTAGAGTACCGGCTTTTGTGTGGCGTTTGCGAGCTGTTCTGCATAACGAGATTTACCGGAGCGGGCACCGCCAAGGATGAGTTGAATCATAATGCGAGCAATACTCCGTAAATCGTTAATTCACTGACTTGCTGTACTGCGCCCAATGTGTCGCCCGTGTAGCCGCCGATTTGTTTGTTCAAATAAACCTTCGCCAATATACGCACTATTATGAGTGCTGCTAATAGAATCGCCGCGTGCGCTAGTGGCAGAAAAAATAATGCGGGTAGGGCAGTGGTTAGCAGAATAGCTAAATCAGTCTTGGTTAATTGGTTGGCAAGCGGTTTACTTTTGCTGGTGTTGCTATCACTGACATAGTGCATATCTGCAATCAGACTTATTGCAGTTACACGTGAAAGGGGATACGCAATTAACAGTGCGATAATGATGTCGCTGTTTTCAATTAATAATAAATATTTTCCGAGCAATACCATTATCAATGCCGACGCGCCGTAAGTGCCTATACGGCTATCCTTCATGATAGTTAGTTTTTTCTCGCGTGAAAATGCACCGCCAAAACCATCGGCGGTGTCTGCCAATCCATCTTCATGGAACGCACCGGTTAGCAATAAACTAAATCCCATTGCTAGCCACAAACTAATGGTTTCCGGGAATAATTTATGTGTGGTAAAAAATATCGCAGCGACTAAGGCCCCCAATAACCAGCCAACCACTACCAGGTAGCGACTGGAATGATTGAGTTTTTCCGGGGAGTATTCCACCCAGCCGGGCATGGGAATGCGGCTGAAAAATCCCAGCGCGAGAAAAAATAAATTGAGTTGGTTTTTCATTAACGTGTGATGATTTCGAGGTGGAGTATATCGTTAAACTTTCACACCTGCACTTTCAAAGGTGGCCATCTGATTATAAAAACTAACCGCAGCGTGAATCAGTGGCATTGCCAGCGCCGCGCCCGTTCCCTCACCCAGGCGCAAGCCCAGATTCAATAAGGGTTTGGCATTGAGTAATTTCAACATTAATTGATGGCCAGCTTCTTCTGACTCGTGGGCAAAAATCATGTAGTCGCGCGCATTGGGATTAAATTGCACGGCAAGCAATGCAGCAGCGGTAACAATAAAACCGTCGACGAGAATAATTTTTTTCGCTTGCGCTGCAACCAGCATTGCACCGCAAATCTGGGCGATCTCGAAACCACCCAGCTCACTGAGAATGTTCAGTGGGGATTTATCCTCAACACGCGCAATTCCTTTTTTAATCAATTCGATTTTTTTGGCAAGCTGATCCGCATTAATTCCAGTGCCCAGGCCCACACATTTTTCTACCGGTGCGCCACTGATAATCGCCAGAATGGCAGCAGCGGAACTGCTATTGCCAATTCCCATTTCGCCAAAGGCCAATAAATTGGAGCCCGCGTTAATTTCCTGCTCGGCCAATAATTGCCCAAATAATAATGCTTGCCGCGCATGCGCCTGGGTCATTGCCGGTTCATGGGCGAGGTTACGTGTGCCGGCAGCGATGCGTTGGTTGATTAGTGTTGCCGGCGGAAACGAAATTTCATTTTTGATACCGGCATCGATCACCTTTAGCGGAAGATGGTTAGTACGACAAAAACAATTGATCGCGGCACCGCCCGCTAAAAAGTTCAGCACCATTTGTTGTGTAACGCTGCTGGGAGCGATACTGACGCCTTCCTCGGCAATTCCATGGTCGGCAGCGAAGACCAGCATTAGCGGTCGTTCAATACTTAAACGCGGACGTTCCTGAATAAGTGCGATTTGTAATGCGACAGCTTCAAGTTGCCCAAGGGCGCCCATGGGTTTGGTTTTTTGATCGATATGTTGTTGGATACTTGGAATCAGTTGGATATTCACCGGGTTGATTTGCCATTCAATAGTCATAATCCGTTTCCTTTTTGTCAGGCTTGGAAAGTTAGCACATTCATCACTCCGAAATCGTAAATGCGTATAGTTTTAGCGAGTTTTTACGCGGTAATGAAAAACTCGGCGTATAATCCCGCGCGTTTTTCCCGTTATTACTGCACGTATTTTTCCTCGCCTGAATCCGGAGCCTGCCATGTTTGAAGTCCTGCCCCTGCTGCCTAACGACCCAATCCTGGGGTTGAGTATCGCCTATGCCAATGACATTAACGCCGATAAGGTGGATTTGGGGGTAGGGGTGTACAAAAATGATGCGGGTCAAACCCCGATTATGAAAGCGGTGGCCGAGGCCGAAAAACTGCGCATTGCACGCGATATCACCAAGGCTTACACCCCACCCGCCGGTGTTCCCGGTGCCAATGAGGCATCCACCCGCCTGGTATTTGGCGCTGATCACCCGGCTGTAGCAGCTGGCCGTGTACGCACTGTCCAAGCCCCCGGTGGTTGCGGTGCATTGCGGGTAGCGGCGGAGTTAATCCAGCGCGCCAAACCCGGCGCTAACCTCTGGGTGAGCACTCCAACCTGGGCGAACCACGTGCCGTTATTGGGTTCTGCCGGTTTGAAATTACGCGAATATCCCTATTACGACTACGCCACGCACAGTATTGATTTTGCGGCACTGCTCGCGACCTTCAACGAAATCCCGCGCGGCGATCTGGTGTTATTGCATGCTTGCTGCCATAACCCGAGCGGTGCCGATTTAACCAATTCACAATGGGATCAAGTGGCCGATGTGTTGGTTGAGCGCGGCATCATCCCCTTTGTTGACATGGCCTACCAGGGCTTCGGCGAAGGCCTGGAAGAAGATGCTTACGGTTTGCGGATGCTGGCCAACCGTGTGCCGGAAATGATCGTCGCCAATTCGTTCTCCAAAAATTTTGGCTTATATCGTGAGCGTGCGGCGAGTTTGAGCCTGGTGTTCGCGGATACCCAACAAGCCGATGCCGGTTTTAGCCAGGTACTGAACGTTGCACGCGGTATTTATTCAATGCCACCCGCGCATGGCTCAACGATTGTAGACATCATTTTGCATAGCGATGAACTCACCCAATTATGGCAAACCGAACTCACCCAAATGCGCGAGCGCATCGCCGGTTTGCGGGTGCAATTGGTGGACTCATTAAGCCGTTTGCAACAAGCGCGCGATTTCAGCTTCATCGCCAAAGAGCGCGGCATGTTTTCATTTTTGGGTTTGACTGTTGAGCAAGTGCGTAAATTGAAAAGCGATTACAGCATCTATATGACTGATACCAGCCGTATCAGCGTCGCAGGTTTAACGAAAGAAAAAATGGATTATGTGGCGAAAGCGATAGTGGCTGTGTTGTAACAAAACGCTTGCTAAAACCTGCCATAAAAAAGGCCTAGAGGATCGCCTCAAGGCCTTTTTTTTCGATGATATTTAATAATCTTAACGACGAACCATTCGGTTTGTTATCGCCGGATTCCCATTTTTGCAACGCAGATGTACTGACATTAAGAACAGCGGCCATTACCGCTTGACTCAAGTGCTCGCGCAAACGCAAAGCCTTAATTTGTTGCGGAGAGATTTCCTGTAATTCCAAATTGCATAACTGTTGGTATTCATTCATGCGACGTGCACTGATAACACCGGTTTTATGCAATCCTGCGACGGTTTCTTGCACTTCATCTAGTAAGCGGCTATTGGTTTTCATAATTTATTTCCTGCAATTCACCCGTGTTCAACGCTTTTTTCAATTCCTGGTCATTTAATGACAAAAGATCTTGCGCGAGTTGTTGCAAAAATTTCAGTTCATGTGACGAAATATTCTCGCGTTCATTTTTGTTAAATCCAAAAATAAAAAACCAGCGATCTTTTAGTTGGGTTGCAATTAATGTTCTCGCTCCACCACGCTTTCCCCGCCCCTGAATAGCAACACGCTTTTTAAAAACATTGCCACCCAGATTTGCATCATTCAATCCTTGTTTCATTTCTGCTACCGCATTCCAGAGGGCCTGATCCGTCAGTTCTGACTTATTCCAACGATTGAATGTCCGGGTTTTAAAAAGTCTATCCATAGCTTGTGCTCATCCGTCCTTTTTAAAACTATATCATTGGATGATACAGTTTGTCAGCCCGATTAAATCCTTATGTGCTCCTTATGGCGAGGCTGCTAAGCTCTCGCCTATGAACGCATTATTCTCTCCTCGATACTTACAACGCTACGCAACCGGCCTGGCCATTTGGGCGCTGGGGTGGTGTGTGTTGCTATTGCTGGATACCCATTTCGATCTGGCCAACCTGAGTCTGGTATTGGTACTCACCTCGGCCATTGCCGCACTGTGGCTGCCAGTCAGTTTTACGCTGGTTACAAGTGTAATTGCGCTCATGGCTTTTAATTGGGCTTTTGTGCCGCCGCGTGGCACTTTTGCGATTGATTTGCACCAACACACTTTTTTATTGGTGGCGATGTTGGTGGTGAATGTGATTGTGGCGCGGTTGATGGTTTCCTTGCGTGAACAAACCCGCCGGGCCGAGGCACATGCTATTGCTGCTGATGCTTTGCGCAGCTGGGGCGATAAATTGCGCGATAGCAAAGAACCGACAGAACTATTAAGTGAATTACAGCAACAGCTTGCTTATCTCAGTGGTTTTCCTGTTCACGTTTTGAGTGATGCAGCCAGCGATATCGCACTATTAAATACCGAGCAGCGCGACGCATTGATTTATTGTCGGGATAATAATCAAGCAATAGGGCCGGATACCGGTCGCTACCAGGAATTGGCAAATCTTTATTTACCGTTGCGCGGTAAAGGCCAGGCGGGTGGTGCGGTCATGCTGGATGCAGTCCTGATCAAGCAACCCGAACTTTTTGCGCAGGCGCAAGCACTGTGCGACCAAATGGGATGGGCGTTGGAGCGGCAACAAATGTTGCAGCGTGAACGAAGCGCGCGCGATCAAGCGCAATCGCAAAATTTGCGCAATACATTTCTCGCCGCAATTTCCCACGATTATCGCACACCACTTGCCACCATTATGGGGGCTGCGTCTTCGTTGATTGAACAAGATGATCGCTTAACGCAACCACAGCGCCAGCAATTAGCAAAAACGATCGTCGATGAAGCGGATCGTTTACGTCGCCAAACCAACAATATGTTGCAACTCGCGCGGTTGGATGGAATTAACGCGGTAGGTGCCGCAATCCAGGCAGATTGGGAATCGGCAGAAGAAATTATTGGCAGCGTGCTTCGTCGTATTCCGGCCGAATTACAACATCGAATTGAAATAAATATCCAATCTGATTTGCCGTTAATTTGGGGTGATGCGTTGTTACTGGCGCAAATGCTGGAAAATTTAATCGACAACGCATTCAAATATGGGCCCGCTGATAGTGCGATAAAATTAATTGCGCATTCGACACAACAATCGCTGGTGTTGGCAGTTGAAGATCAGGGAAAAGGCATAACGACAAATAACTTTGAACAATTGTTGGAGACTTTTCAGCGCGGTGATCACCGTCAATCCGGTGCTGGTGTTGGGTTGGCATTATGTCGCGCTATTGCCAATGTTCACGGTGGGGAATTTGTACATCTTGCGGGCATGAATTTTTCCCGCTTTGAATGCCGTTTACCGCTGCGCGCGCAGCCGACTATTGCCGGAATTATTGCCGGAGTTGACGCATGAGCCTGCGGTTATTACTGGTAGAAGATGATCGCGAATTGCGCAGTACATTACGCTCGGCGTTGATGATAGAAGGCCATGAGGTTATCACCGCCGCGAGCCTTTCTGAAGCCAATGCAATTTACAACCAAACCCAACTCGATGGTGAAACCAAAACACAATCCTTCGATTTAATTTTATTGGATTTGGGTTTGCCCGACGGTGATGGCAGTGAGTTGCTGAATCGCTTGCGCCGCCGCCAGAATACGCCAGTCATTATTATTTCTGCGCGCGAGGCGGAAGGACAAAAAATAGAATTACTGGATGCAGGCGCAGATGATTATTTAGTGAAGCCATTTAGTATCGGTGAATTATTGGCGCGTATTCGTGTGGCGATGCGGCATCGCGGTGCGCATTTGCGCCCGGCAATAACGCGCTATGAATATGCCAATTTATGCATCGATCTGGCGAACCACAGCGTCGTTAAAAACGGTGAGGCTATTCATTTGACGCCCACAGAATTTAATTTACTGGCACGATTGGTACGCAGTGCCGGGCAAGTTGTTAACCATCGCCAGTTATTGGTGGATGTATGGGGCCAGGAATATCTGGATCACACCCACTACCTGCGTTTGTATATGGGGCAACTGCGCGCAAAACTCGAACGAAATCCGGCGCGCCCGAAATTTCTATTGACTGAACCTGGTATTGGTTATCGCCTGCTGGATAATAATCCGGAGTAGCTGGCTATACTTATGCGATCCTGATGCCGGGTTTTACATACTGCGTGTGTGTTAATTACATAGGTAGTTGTTATGACAGTCTCTTCCGTATCGGCCCAACCTAATTCCGAAACCCCTGTTTCCCCTGCAAAACAAAGCCTTGCCGCATTAACCTTCGCGGCTATCGGTGTGGTTTACGGCGATATAGGCACCAGCCCGCTTTACACCGTAAAGGAAATTTTTGCGCCGGCCACTGGTGTGCCGCTGGATTCGCACCATATTGTCGGCGCTATATCCACCATCTTCTGGGCACTGATGCTGGTTGTTACGCTCAAATATGTCATTTTAATTTTGCGCGCCGATAATCGCGGTGAAGGCGGGTCGCTCGCACTCACCGCATTGGCGGCACAGACTGCGAATAAAAATCCGCAATTGCGGCGCTGGATTTTATTGATCGGTTTATTTGGTGCGACTTTATTTTATGGCGATAGCATTATCACACCGGCAATTTCTGTGCTCGGTGCAATGGAAGGATTGGAGGTGGCAACACCGGCATTAAAACCGTTAGTCGTACCTATTTCGTTAGCCATTTTAATCAGTCTTTTTTTAGTGCAACGCTTTGGCACGGGTGCCATGGGAAAAATATTTGGCCCCATTGTTACTGTCTGGTTTTTGATGCTGGCAGTATCCGGCGTTGCACATATTGTTGCGCAACCCGCAATTCTCGCTGCACTGAATCCATTGGAAGCCTGGCAATTCCTAAGTGGGCGCGGCTGGTATGTTTTTGCAGCCATCGGCGCAATTGTATTGGCGCTTACCGGCGCTGAAGCGCTCTATGCCGATATGGGCCATTTTGGTCGCAAACCAATTCAACTCGCATGGACCTGGTTGGTATTTCCCGCGCTCGCATTGAATTACATGGGGCAGGGTGCATTGCTGCTTGCTGATCCCGCGGCTATCGCCAATCCGTTTTATAAATTATTTCCGCAAACATTAATCTGGCCTGCATTAATTATTGCTTCGCTTGCCGCAATTATTGCATCGCAAGCGGTGATCTCCGGCGCATATTCAATGACCCGCCAGGCAATTCAATTGGGATTTTTACCACGCATGACTGTGCAACATACTTCGGCGCGTGAAGCGGGCCAGATTTATATGCCTGCGGTAAATTGGATGTTGTTGATCGGCGTCATTGCCGTGGTGTTATTCTTTGGTAGTTCATCTGGCCTTGCTGGTGCTTACGGTATTGCTGTAACTGTCACTATGGCGACAACGACATGCCTCACCTTTTTTGTAGTGCGCGGACGCTGGAACTTACCATTGCCAATTGCCATCGCTGCTACAGGATTTTTTCTGGCCGTGGATATTTTCCTCATCGCCGGTTGCGCACTTAAATTTTTGGATGGTGGTTGGTTTTCATTGTTAGTGGCTGCGCTGTTATTTTTAATTATGAGTACCTGGCAACGTGGTCGCGCCATTGTGATGCAAACAATCCATCGCGATGGTGTTGAGTTGAAACCATTTTTAGGAACCTTGCGCCCTGCGGAAATCCAGCGTGCTGCACGTACAGCAATTTATATGGTGGCCGACGGTTCTACTGTGCCCCAGGCATTGCTCCACAATTTAAAACACAATCAGGTTTTGCACGAACGTAATCTGGTTTTAACTGTGCACTTTAGTGATGAGCCCTGGGTCAGCGAAGATGCGCGCGTGCACATCGAAGAGTTGGGTAACACCTTCTGGCGAGTCACACTGAACTTCGGTTTTATGGATGTTCCTGATGTTCCGAAAGCGCTTAAACTGTGCGAGCAATACGGATTAATTATCCCGCATTTCCAAACCAGTTATTTTTTAAGTCGTGAATCCATTGTTTCTACACCGGGTAGTGGGATGTCGCCCTGGCGTGAACGATTATTTTCAACCATGACGCGCAATGCAGGTGGTGTGGTGGAGTTTTTTCGCTTACCGGATAATGCGGTTATTGAATTGGGAACACGGATACAAATTTAATTTTTATCGAGAGGTGATGTTCACATCACCTCTCGATAAAAAAGCAAATAATTTTTAATAAATTACTCGCATTGAGGCTCTGGTAACATCACCATCCAACCTACACCAAACTGATCGGTAACCTGTCCGTAAAGTGGTGACCAGAATGTTTTGGTCAATGGCATATCAACGGTGCCACCCACTGCCAAAGCATCAAAAACCTTGTGTGCTTCTTCTGCAGTTTGAATGGTTAATGTTAAACGGAAGCCGCTAAAACTGGTTGCGTCGTCACAGCCATCAGACGCGAGAATATTAACATCGCCCAGTGTGAAATCGGCATGCATGATTTTATTTTCAAAACCTGCTTGCAACATACCTTCCGGTACTGGATCAGGGCTTTCACTAAAGCGCAATTTCATATTGACGGTTGCGCCCAAATGTTTTTCATAATAATTCATGGCCTCTTCGCAGCGACCGGAGAAAAATAAATAATTATTCACTTTGGCTTTGCGCAGCGCTAATGTATGGCGCAACTCATCTTCTTGTTCCCGCACTGTGCCATCGGGATCTGCCACTGCGAAATCCTCGATCGAATAAAAACTGCGAATTTCCAAATCTGAGTCTTCATCGTCCATTGGGTTGGGGCATTTTTTTGCCCACTCCAAGGCTTCTTCCATCGACTTCACATTCCAGATCCAGTAACCGGCAATTAATTCGTTGGTTTCAGTGAACGGACCAGTTGTTACTACACGTTTGTCGCCGCTGAAACGCACACGATAACCCTGGCTGCTAGGCTTGAGTCCATCGCCGGATTCCATAATGCCTGCTTTCACTAATTCTTCATTATATTTTCCCATCGCAGTCATGAGTTCTTCAGTGGGCATTTTTCCTGCTTCAGAACCGGGGGATGCTTTTACCATTACCATGACTTTCATTTTGTATCTCCTATCTGGATCATTTTTAAGGTGGGTTGCTTACTGCTATCCAATAGTCGAGCGAGTCTTATTTAAATCGACAACGGGAAAAAATATTTATTCATTATTTTTTTCAACGTGAATTATTGCGTCGCCAGCCGTTTCATTGATGACTTGTTGTGCAAATAATTCTGCGTGGGCCGCCGGTAAACTGATATCCAACGTGACACTCGTGGCGTAATGCACATTTAAAATTTGCCCCTGATGCTGATTCACTATATGGCGGACTTTGGTTTCCCTGGCGAAATCGACAACAACTTGCAGTTGTACTTTGGGGGTAACTTCCAATAGTTCCGCGCCGTTAACAGCATTGGATACCGCAGCTGAATAAGCGCGCACCAATCCACCAGCCCCCAATTTCACGCCGCCGAAATAACGCACTACCACCGCCAATGAATTCCCCACATCACGTTCAGTAAGTACATGCAGCATGGGTTTACCGGCCGTGCCAGAGGGCTCGCCATCATCACTGAACGCTTGTGTCAGTGGCCGTCGGGTATCGCCAATCACATAAGCCCAACACACATGGTTGGCATCGGGATAGGTTTTTCGATAATGGTCGATAAACTCCATGGCCTCTTCACGTGAGTTCACGGGGTGAAGGAACGTTAAAAAGTCACTGTACTTTTCTTCGGTGGTCGATTCGATGGCGGCGGCCAGAACGGTGTAATACATGAGGTAGCTCGGCAAGCGGGTAGTGGTTATGGCGATCCCGATTCAATAAATAACAGTGGGGGGATTATCCGGCAAATGCACGGGTTTACCAAAGTGCTATGTGGGTGATTTGAATGAGCCATCATGTAGATACAAGCGACTTCGATCACAGGCGGCGTTTTTATTATTAGCAGGTGCTAGACATCCCTATGCCGATGCTTAAACTAACGTCGCCTAAATTTCACCCGCAACCTCACCAACAAGGACGCACCAGTGATCAACCTGACCATCAATGCCCACGACGGCAACCTTTACGAAATTACCAGCCGCCACAGCCAGCCCCAATCCTCAGCCGCGCAGCTTTATCGCAATGATTCTTACCTGACCCAGCGATTGATCGCCCGTTTACCGGTAGAACCGGATGCCTGGCGGCAAGTATTGGCGCGCATCGGCTACCATCCGGCCGGCCTTCATTCCCACCCGCGCACGGCTATTTATGAGGTTGTTGCCAGCGCCGTTATGCGCGGCGATCTCAATATCTACAAGCTGGCGTTGCTGGATTCCGCAACCAGCCTGCGCGGTAAAAACGACATCGGCCTGTGCATCATCAAAGGCCCCAAACCACATTGCGCCACCCACTTAAACCCGGAACCCATTGCCAGCCCGGCAGCCGCGCAATTGCTACTGAGCGAATTGGGCATAGAAGCCAAAGCCGTATTGGCTTATTTGAACAGCCAAAACCTGTACAACAGCTACGATCAGCAAAACCCGCTCAACGAAGTGCTGAAGCGTTTGGCAACCAGCGAATTGCTAGCCTACAAAATTCCGCTGCCGCCGATGTCGGTGCCGGAAAAGGAGGTGCAATACGCAGCTGCGTCAGGTCCGGGTTACGACCCTGTGCCTCTGGCACCGGAGAGCTCCTCATCGGCTGCTGCACCCAAGGCAGCAGAAAAACCTGCTGCCGAACCTTCGGCGGAACCAGTCGCCGATGCTCCCGGTAAAAACCCAGCCGGAGAAACTAGCCCTCCGACAATCAAAACCTGTACGGGCGGCGAGCCGATTAGTCTGGTTACCGGTGAAGAATTACTGGAACTGCATGACTTCACTTTTAGCGGCTTGATTGCCCAAACCTGGACTCGCACCTACCGCAGTAGCAACCGCAATAATGTTGGTTTGGGTATTGGTTGGTCCCATCCATTAAGTGAACGTTTGTCTACTGCAAACAATCAGGTTTATTTGCTGGATGGGGAAGGGCGCACAATCAGTTTTGTATTGCCACGCATTGGCGACACCACAACTAATCGCGCTGAAAAACTGCGGTTGTTTCGCTTGGAAGAAAATCGCTTCTTTATCACCAGTACCGCTTCCGGTTCGCAATTAACGCGTGAATTTTTTGCAGCTGAAGGATCAACTTCTTTCAAGTTAATCGCGTTGCATGACGCATTGGGTAATAGCCTTGAATTGCAACATGATCAAGGTGCACTGAAACGTATTGTTGCCAATGATCTGGTGTGGTTATTTGATTATCATCCTGACGGAAACATCGCTGCAATTCACCAATTAAATGGACAAGCTGAATCGCGCACGCTGGTTAATTATCATTACGATGCGGCAGGCGATTTAATTCAGGCAACGGATGCAACCGGAAAAAGTGAATATTACGCGTATAAAAATCATCTCATCAGCAAGCGCACGCTCAAAACTGGTTACAGCTTTCATTTTGAATGGGACAGTAACCAACCCAATGCGCGTTGTTTGCGTAACTGGGGCGATGATATTGATGGACAGCCCACTTACGATTATCAATTTGAATGGGATAAACCGAATCGCCGCGTAACACTAACCGATACCCGTGGCGGCGAACAAATTTATCAATTCAATGCGCAAGGTTTGCCGATTTATCACCGCGATGCAGAAGGCGGCGAAACCCGTACCCGTTATGACCGTTTTGGCAATACCATTCGCATCACCGATCCGATAGGTGCGATTACTGAATTTCGTTATGACAATGAGCAACGCCTGCAAAGCGTTACCAATAAAGCTGGCCACACGACAACGCTCACGCGTGATGCGTGGGGACATGTTGTTGAATCCAAAGATCCAAACGGTCACAGCTGGGCGCGCGAATTTGATGAGCGTGGTTTAATCGCCAGCCAAACAAATCCGAATGGTGAAACCACCCGTTACCAATACAACACCATTGGATTGGTGAATTCATTAACTGATCCGCTTGATCGCACCTGGCATTTTGTGTGGGATCACCAGGGCAAATTAATTGCACGCAAAGATCCAAAGGGCCATCAAAGCCGTTACACCTATGACTGCTGGGGTAACTTACTCAAAATTACCTGGCCTGATAATCAAATCAGTGAATATCGTTACGACAACAATGGTAAGTGCACTGCCATTAAACAACCGGATGGAAAAGTCGAGCAATTCAACTACAACGAATTGGGTTTATTAAGTGGTCATAAAGATTCAACCGGCCGCACTACCCATTATGAATACAATGGCCTTTCACAAGTTGTAAAACGTATTGATCCTAACGGTCAGGTTTTGCATTACCACTATGATGGTGAGCGTAACCTTGTTGGATTAACCAATGAAAAAGGCGAGCGTTATCAACTGGATTACGATTTAAATGAGCGCCTGATTCAGGAAATTGGTTTTGATGGCCGTGTTCAACGCTATGGTTACAACCCGGTCGGGCAGCTGCAATCAAGCCAGGATTTCGCACGCAATGGTATCGATTTAATTAATCAAATCGATTACACGCGCAGCCTTGATGGTCGTTTATTAAAACAATCCGACGCGATTAAAAAAGTCACCATTTCTGAATATGAATACGATGCAGTTGGCCGCCTGACCTCCGCAAAAAATGATGCGCGTGAATTGAGTTGGAAATACGACCCCGTAGGTCGTGTTATTGAGGACAAGCAAGACCAGCATCAAATTAATCACGTTTACAATGCGGCTGGAGAACGCATCCAAACGCAATTACCTGACGGTGAAAAAATCACCTATAGCTACAACGCCAATAGCCAATTTTCCGGTATGGCATTTAACCAGCAAACCATTGTTGCCATCGCCCACGACGCCATGGGGCGCGAACTCAAACGCATGCTAGGCAATCAGCTTGAAACTGAATACCGTTATGATCCGCAAGGCCGTCTCGCGGCGCAACGCACCGGTAAACGTGATCAAGACAATAAATTTGTTTCTGTTAGCCAACGCGGTTATCAATACAACGCATACGGTCAACTAGCACAAATTGATGATCAGTTGCGCGGTTCAACGCGTTATCACTACGACGCGCTTGATCGGTTAACGCAAGTGGATGGCCCGAACCCGGAAACATTTGTACATGATCCTGCCGGAAATATTTTGGGCAGCCATGAAAATGAAAACACAAATACGCAACAACAATCCAACGGAAACCGTCTTGCGTTCTACGGCGATAATCATTACCGCTACGACGAACGCGGCAATCGCACTGTGGTTGCGCGCGGCAAGCAGCAAAGTTTGCAACAACATTTTGCATACAATGCGTTAAACCAGCTTGAGTCTGTAGAAAACCAACAGCAAAAAACCAGCTTTCAATATGACGCTCTCGGTCGTCGTGTTAGCAAAGTTAACGCACACAGTGAAACTCAATTCCTGTGGTTGGACAATGCACTGCTCAGCGAAACTACAACGCAAGCTAACAACAAAATCCCCACCGCAAAAATTTATCTATTCGAGCCTGGTACTCACAAACCATTAGCAATAGTGCAAGACACCGAGATCTATCACTACCATTTGGATCATCTCGGAACCCCACAAGAAATCACCAACTCGCGCGGCAAACTTGCTTGGTCCGCAAGTTTTAAAGCCTACGGAAATCTAGCCGTAGTCCATAACAACGAAATCGAAAATAATCTGCGTTTTCAAGGGCAATACTACGACGAAGAAACCGGCCTGCATTACAACCGTTTCCGCTATTACGATCCGGAATGTGGCCGTTTTATTAGCCAAGACCCGATAGGGTTATTGGGTGGAGTGAATAATTACCAGTATGTGCCGAACCCGACTGGGTGGGTTGATCCACTTGGATTGAGTTGTAAGGAAACTATTCCTGATAATTACGATTTTCTTGAAGACAAGTACATTGATCCGATCAACGAACAGCAAATATTACATAATAAAACAGTAGATATTGAAGATTTAATTCGCAGAGAATCTCCATCAATTGGATTGGATGCTAATAAGTTCATTGCTGATACAAAAAATCTCCATGCTAGTAACACTGATCTTCAAGTGGTTCATTATCATGAGTTACTTTCAATTCGAGCTTATACAGCAAATTTTTATTCGGAAATGAATTCTGGACTGAGAGGGATAAATCCACCCTTAAAGGAAAAATGGCAAGATGTGATTGGCTCTGCTGATACAGGTTTGAATAAGCTCGCCAACTCAGGGAAAAATTATAATGGAGTTGTTCAGAGAGGATTAACTCTGAGTGATGCTGATGTGGATAGATTGTTTCCAATGGAAGGAGAATTTAAAGATAGTGCGTTTATGAGTACGTCTAAAAAAACGGATACTGCTTTTCCTGGTAACGTCAAAGTCCAAGTTTTGTCGAAAAATGGGGTGGACATAGAAGATGTATCTCATTATCAAAGCGAAAAAGAAGTTCTCTTCAGACCTGAAACTAAATTTGAAGTTGTAGAAAAGACCCAATCTCCAGATGGTATCTGGAATATCAAGCTTGTAGAAATCGGTTGAAAATCATGGACAAAGAAATAAAAGCAGCCTTCGATGAATTTAATAAGCGTGCATCTGAATTGCCAGATGAGTATAAAATTCCTCCAGCAAATGATAAGTTTTCTGAAGGTATTCAAGTGCCAGGTCAGTGGGTTGAACGGTATATTAATTACCGTGCATCAATAAGTCAGGATGCACAGCAAGCTGAAAAGTCTAAAAATTATTTGGATGGCATTGGGCAAAATTCGTCTGATTTAGCTGCAAAGTTCAGAGGCGCTATTCTAGGTTTGGCTCTAGGAGATGCGTTAGGAACAACGTTGGAATTTACCAGGCGAGACTCTTCTTCACATTTGACTGATATTGTTGGTGGAGGTCCTTTTAATTTGGATTCTGGTCAATGGACTGATGATACAAGTATGGCTTTGTGTCTTATGCACAGCCTGTTAAAAAAGGGATACTTTGATGCTCAAGATCAAATGAAAAATTATGCTCTTTGGAAAAACAAAGGCGCATTCAGTGTAAATGGAAAATGTTTTGATATAGGAATAACTGTTTCGGCAGCAATCTCAAAATTTGAAAAAACTGGTGAGCCATATGCAGGATCATCTGATCCTGAAACTGCTGGCAATGGATCTTTAATGCGCTTGGCTCCTGTTCCCCTTTTTTATTTTTGCAATCTTGATAGTGTTATTAAGTGGTCTGGGGAAAGCTCCAGGACTACACATGGCGCAGCTGAGGCTATCAGTGCTTGTCAGTATTTTAGTGCTTTAATTTATGGTGCGTTGAGGGGCGTATCTAAAGATGAGTTGATAGATGGCCTGTTTGAACCTGCACAGGGAGTATGGAGCCGTTATCACTTGTCACCATCTGTTGTGAATCTTGCGAAGAACTTTAGTCAAAAATCAAGAGATGAAATTAAGTCGACGGGTTATGTAATAGATACACTTGAAGCCGCCCTGTGGGCTTTCGCGAAAACGGATAATTTTAAAGATGGCGCAATATTAGCAGTTAACTTGGGCGGGGATGCAGATACAATTGGCGCTGTTTATGGGCAGTTGGCTGGCGCATATTATGGTGAATACGCTTTGCCTGCTTCTTGGATTCAAAAGTTATGGTACAAACATTTCTTTTATCTTAAGGCTGATGAGCTTCTTAAGTTTGGAGCGAGTAATTACTTTACAAATTAAAATATTTTGTATTTATAGTTGAGTGCAACTAGATTGTTATGGTGTGAATTAATCGGAAATCATTATATCAAAATATAGTGATTGCTTGACGCACCAGCTTCAAGATATGCGATGAGTTCGTCATGGTTCACAGTAACGAAATCCAAACTGTCTTCACCTAAAAGCCCCAGTTATGTTGAGCAATCCTGTTCCTCCAATTTCTACCCGGTTATATGAAGGTTTTTATAGTCGCAACAAGTGGTTGGGCAACTATTTTTTATTTCGGCAACATGAAGCTTACAAAGCTGGATGCTTTTCTGAAATTGAAGGATTTTTGAATTCAATTGGGAAAAACAATTCAATGCTTGCGCATCGATTTAGAGGATCTCTTCTTGGTCTTGCAATCGGAGATGCACTAGGGACGACTCTCGAATTTTCCCCCCGCGCTGCTGATGAGTTACACACAGAAATTATTGGTGGTGGTCCCTTTAATTTAAAAGCTGGTGAGTGGACAGATGATACCAGCATGGCTCTGTGCTTAGCTCACAGTTTGATACGTAGTAATGGTTTTTCTGCGCAAGATCAAATGGAGTTGTATCAAGCTTGGTGGCGAGATGGTTTTCTTAGTTCTAATGGAAAATGTTTCGATATTGGAAATACTATTCTTCAAGCTCTAAGAAGTTTTGAGATTTCAAATAATCCGATTTCTGGATCTGCCGACGAGTTTTCGGCAGGAAATGGTGCTTTGATGAGGGTTGCACCAGCGGCTCTTTTTTTTGCATCGAATTGTACTGATGCTATCGAAAAGGCGGGTGAAAGTTCTAAAACTACTCATGGAAATGTGCAGTCGATAGATGCGTGCCGATATTATGCTGGCCTGATACTAGGGGCTATCAACGGCAAATCGAAAGAAGATATTCTTTCTTCATGTTATTCCCCAGTAGCTGATGTATGGAAATACTTTCCTTTATGTGATCAAGTTAGAATGGTTGCCGAAGGAACCTTCAAAAAT
The DNA here is from genome assembly GCA_003056245.1 of Cellvibrio sp. 79. Lineage (GTDB taxonomy): Bacteria > Pseudomonadota > Gammaproteobacteria > Pseudomonadales > Cellvibrionaceae > Cellvibrio. The sequence goes on from MVDH01000001.1 coordinate 1,598,008, forward strand.
AAAAATAGAGAGCAAATAAAATCATCAGGTTATGTAATTGATAGTATGGAGGCTGCATTATGGGCTTTTTACAATACAAATACATTTGAAGAGGGTTTGATTAGGGCAGTTAATTTGGGCGGGGATTCCGATACTATAGGTGCTATTTATGGTCAATTAGCCGGTGCGTATTATGGGGAGCCTAATATACCTTTTAGATACATTCAGCCGTTAAAACATTGGCATTACTTTTATTATTTTGCTGACGAATTGCTAGCGTATTACGATGGAAGAGATCAATTGATGAGTCGGTAAATATTTGGTTAGCTCGTGATTATTTTGTCTTTGAGAGGGGCACGTCTTGAAGATCGTTTTAAAGATAAATAAAAATACTCCCTTTTAATTCAGGTTAGCCAGTTGGCATGCTTCGCGCTTTATTTTTCTCTCTTTGATATATGGTGTAGCTATGTGGTCTCAGGTCACATAGCTTGAGTTACCTTGCACAAAGTTACGTTTCCTTCGAAAATTAAATGCTTGCTGAAGAGTAGGGGCTGTGGCTATGTGATTTAATATTCAGCGAAGCCACAACATAAATTGCAAATCCAAAATTCACCGAAAAAAATTCCTTATGAGCAATTCACTCATAATCTTCTAGTAATATCTCCGCATCAGGAAATCAATATTATTTAGATCATCTGTGAGCCCTGCAAGAAATCACTAACTCGCGCGATCTGCATTACAACCGCTTCCGCTATTACGATCCGGAATGCGGCCGGTTTATTAGTCAAGACCCGATAGGATTATTGGGTGAGGTAAATAATTACCAGTATGTGCCGAACCCGACTGGGTGGGTTGATCCACTTGGATTGAGTTGTAAAGAGGAAAAATATAGCAACTTAAAAGAGATGGAATCAGAGTATAAAGCCGAAGAGCTAGGGTTTGCCAAAGCTTGGGCGGATTTGCCTTTTGATGTTGAGGTCGAATATCTTGAATCAGCAGCTCAAAGAGCAAAATTTGAGGTCTTTGTTAAAGATGGACTAATGGTCGATTCCGTTGGAACACCATTAGATACAAGTAACTCCAACACAGGAAAGTATATCTTTGTGATGAACTCCCAAGGGCAAATCTTTGCCGGAGCTCCACGAATTTTTGAGTTTCATCATTCATCATTTTTGGCTGGTGCTCCTGTAGCTTCTGCAGGAGAAATTGATGTCGCCCATGGCCTTTTATTGATGAATAACAATGACAGTGGACATTACAAACCAAATAATGATCACAATGATCAGTTTTTCTCTGAAATGAAAGAACGTGGTATAGATGCCAGCAAAACTAGAGAGTATGTAAAAAAGGATTAGGTTATGAATGCATATGAAGAATTGAGATTACATGGTGCAGAAATTAAGAATGAAAAAAAAACAGGCACATTAATTGTAGGATTCTCGTCGCAAAAGTTAACCAATGCACAGCTAAGATTGTTAAAAAAACTGGACGGTGAATTTTTGCTGGCTTTCTATGGTTGTGATTTTACAGAGTGCGATCTTTCTATTTTGGAAGATTCAGAAATATCCAATGTGGCTGTTATTTATTCAAGGTTTACAGATAAAGAAATGAATGATTTTGTTAAGGTGAGGAAATTGAAAAAAATGAAAATTTTTGACACTCAAGTAACTAAAGGTGCTCTTAACGATATACTTCATGTAAACCCAAACTTAGATGTCAAATTGGACTAATTGTTAATGACATTAAGTTAATAATTAATTTAGTTGAAAAAAATGATAAATAATTTTGGTAAATCATTTGGTCTTGATTACATTTGTTCAGATGTTCACGGGAATTTTTCCATTCTTGAAGCACAGCTGAAAAGTGTTAATTTTGACCCTTCAAAAGATCGACTCTTTTCACTTGGCGATTTAATTGATAGAGGCGATGAGTCCGATCAATTTATTGAGTGGTTGGAAAAGCCCTGGTTTTTTGCGATTCAGGGGAATCATGAGCGCATGCTAATTAATGCTGTTCGTAGTCAATCTGATTATGTTCGCAATCAATGGTTTTCCTGGGGTGGGAGTTGGGCTGAGGATCTTGATGATGAAACGCTCATGCGGTATTGCCTCGCTCTTGAAAAACTTCCTATCGCAATCGAGCTGGAACTTGCTGATTCAAGGCGTATTGGATTGGTACATGCATCGTTACCTCGTATTGCGGATTGGGTGCAAATAAAAAAGCATTTGGAGAAATTATCAGTTGATCAAATCGAGTCGGACAGGTTGGCAAATGAGATGTTGTGGGGTCGATTAATATCTGATTTTGATAGCATTGATTTGGCTAATGTTCCGCATGTGAAAAATATTGACCATGTTTATCATGGCCACACTATCGTTAGTCATTACACCACAATAGGCAATCGCACCTATATGGATTTGGGTAGCTATTCCACTGGCATCATAGGGTTAATTAATCCCGCTAACCATTTGGATTTGCTTTAGAAGGGACAAGTTGTTTTCGTAAATGTAGCTGGATTATATTTTGTGTTGGTAGTCATAAAGTCCATGCCGACAAAAAATAGTCCTGCCTCACCAGCTAAAAAATCCCAAAGTATTAGAGTCTGAGTAGCGCGCGACGAATATCGTAATGCAATATATCTATTATGATCCTGAATGTGGGTGCTCTATTACGCAGGACCCGATTGAATTCGAATAAAACGACTTTATAGAGGGTGAAATAATGGCCATTTGTTTTTGCAAAAAGCATGGTGATTCAGGTGTTGTTTCCTGCATTTCAAAAGATGTTTGTGAGGATGTTTTAGGGCGATCTAATGAAGCTATAAATAATATATACATTGTAGTTATTAAGGTCTTTGATGCGGAAGAGTTTCTGTTTGACCAGATTAATTATGTCAGTGAATCTATATTTAAGCTTTATAATTTAAGTGTGAAGTATGAGGTACACAGTGAATCTGACGAGGAAAATCTAAATTCATTTTTTCCGGAAACTAGCGGTGCTTGCGGAAAATGCTTTGAAGAATATATTTTGTCTAGAAATCTGATAGCTTAGGGTTCACTTTTTGAGGCAGGAAATTTAAGCCGGTGATTTTAATTAACAGATAATCACAGAAAACTTATAAGAATATAACTTTGCGATTCAACTGATTTTTAAGTTTTATTAAATGTAATTCTTCAGGTACATCATCCAGCAATCGATTGAAAAGGACGATCATGATCCCCGCAGTAAAAAACAATCAATACAGTATTGCATTCGATCCCAAGAGCGATATTGCCTATCTTTTGTTTGAAACAATCTATCAAGGCGAAACTGAAACACCAATAATCCAATTACCAAGGGAGCTTTGGAATTGTTATGTAAAGTATGGTGATAAAGAATTTTCAGCTTGGGTTAAGCGTATTGATGAAGATTATCAAGTCGGGAGATTTTCTAGGGAAAACCCACGGATCTACACTGATTATCAACTTGCTTCAACCGAGGAAATAAATGCAATAAAGCAATGTTTTGACGGAAATGTAACTCTCATAGAGAAAGAGGCATTGCGGTTATTATCGTTATATGATGATCGGGGAATAGTTTCACACTGTGTAGCTGAGATGCTAAAGCAAGGAAGACTTATTTCTATTGAGCTTTTTTGTTTGACATTTTTCTTTTACGAAAATGAAGAACCTTTGGTTGATAATCAAGGTAATATTTTAATTGCCAAAGCCAATACCAGAGAAGCTCAGCGCAGGCTTAACGACAACTCTCTTATGGGATGTCCTGACGCTGCTTTGATTGCGCTAGGTTTCTTGGCTAGCGGAGCTAATCTTCGTAGAATATTTTTTAGGTTTTCAATTTTGAGTGGTCTAGAAAAAGAGTTTAATTTTCGCTATTTGCGAGAGCGGGTATACTACTACATAGACTATGCTTCAAAAATTAATCCTGATGAGGGTGATGGATCTAATTTGGAACTATTAGTACAACAATTCAAGAAAGAGTTTCCTTCCAGTCATCAATTTGAATTAACAAAAGACAATGTATATATCCCGCATTGGATGTTTATGGAGCAGACTCTCGCGTGGGAATATGATTGTATAGATTATATGGAACAATGCTTCATTGAATTTGATATGCAGCTTGATCGTAGGGATTTGCTTAATCTTTTGTATCTTCCTTCTGAACGAGATTGGCATTGGAATAGCTATTCGTTAGGGCAGGCGATAAAATACTGTAACCAAGATCCAGAATATTTCACAAAAGATACGGTTCGTAAGCCCAAAATGCCTATTGCGGGGTATGAAAATTTTGTCGTATCTGTTTGGTTGCATTACATCCGATTTTTTAAGCCAAATTTACATGTTACCCGTGAAAATATAAACTCCGTTTTAAACAGATTTGTCAGCGGTTGGAACGGTGATTAAGACAATAGATTTATGCCAAAATCTCACCTCCTCAAAACTCGTCGCTAAAAACATTTAGCCCCAACGTAACACTCCACATTAATTTCTTGGCTTTCTAATTGCTTATCTTCAAAGAACGGCAGGCAATTCGTCTTTTTTGCTTGCCAACCTTATTTTCATTGCAATTTCTAACCATCCAAATTGTAAGGAGTACATATGTCATCGCCTGATGTATTTGAAAATCGTAGCGCGGGTATTTTGTTGCATCCGACATCGCTTCCGGATTCGGAGAGTTGTTGGGGAAATGAGCGACAGAATGCTTTTGGTACATTGGGGCAGGAGGCGTTTAATTTTATTGATTTTATGGCGGCGGCAGGATTGAAGGTGTGGCAGGTTTTGCCGTTGGTGCCTACGGAGGATAATTTATCGCCTTACCAATCCTATTCGGTGCACGCGGGTAATCCGGATTTAATTAGTATTGATGGATTGGTAAAGCGTGGGTGGATTGATCAGGGATGTGTTCAGCTAGGGGAAAAAAGTCGACAAGGATTAGCTGAATTGCGCCGTCACTGTGCCCAATCTTTTTATCAATATATTAATGGTGATGCTGGCGGTGAAACCCGAAAACAATTTGAGGAATTTTGTGCAGCAGAAGGGAGCTGGTTAAATGATTTTGCGTTGTTTTCGGCATTAAGGAAAAAGTTTTCCGGTAGTAGTTGGGTGGATTGGCCGGTTGAGTTGCGCAAGCGTGAACCTGCTGCGCTTGAGCAACAGAAGAATGAGTTGAAAGAGGATATAGGTTGCATTTATTTCGAACAATTTGCGTTTTTTAGCCAATGGCTTGATCTAAAAAATTATGCTAACCAAAAAGGTATTTCTGTATTGGGTGATATCCCGATTTTTGTGGGGCATAACAGCGCCGATGTGTGGGCTGAACCGCATTATTTTTCGCTGGATGAAAACGGTAATGCACTCACTGTGGCCGGTGTGCCGCCGGATGCATTTTCCGAATCGGGCCAGCGTTGGGGAAATCCGCATTATCGTTGGGACGTGATGGAGAAAGATGGTTTCCAATGGTGGCTGGGGCGCTTCGGTACACAAAAAAAACTATTTGATTTGATTCGCATCGACCATTTTCGCGGTTTTCATTCGGTGTATGAAATTCCGGGGGATAAACCGGATGCGCGTGAAGGAAAGTGGATTGATACTCCCGGCGATGCGTTATTGCAAGCCTGTTTCAATCGTAATCCGGATTTGAAATTGGTGGCTGAGAATTTAGGAGAAATTCCTCCCGAACTTGAAGACTTGCGCTTGAAATTTAATTTGCCGGGAATGCTGGTGCTGCATTTTGCGTTTGAGAGCGATGATAATCCGCTGCAACTTCATCATCACACCGAACATAACATTGCTTATACCGGCACCCATGATAATGACACCACGGTTGGCTGGTTTAACGAATTGAGTGATGAAGAGCGCAAACGTTTTGACGATTATGATTTTCAGGCTGAGGATGAAATGCCGTGGTATTTAATTGATATGGCATTCGCATCCGCTGCAAAACTGGCGATTATTCCCATGCAGGATTTTCTGGCGCTCGGTAGTGATAGCCGTATGAATATGCCCGGTACTCCCGATAAAAACTGGCGCTGGCGTTTTGCCTGGGGGCAGGTTGATGGGAGCCTTGCTGGTGCTATCAAACAGCGCGTAGAAAAATATAATCGTCTGCCATTAGCTAATTAACATGATTAGCCAGACGATTATTGCGATCCTCGGGGTCCTGTCTGTGTGGTTGAGCCAGGACCCCGATATACATCGGCGCAAATATGCATGCTGGTTCGGTTTGGCGGGGCAACCATTCTGGTTTTATATTTCTTACACTGAGCAGCAGTGGGGAATATTTTTCCTGAGTTTTGTTTATACCTTTGCATGGATACGCGGGTTTAAAGTGTATTGGTTCGATAAAACCCGGGAACAAGAAATATAAGAGAAAATGATTCGTTAGTTAATTTTTTACCGGTTAAAAAATTATTGAATTTTACTTCAACGGTTATTTTTCTGAAGTATGAAATCGGCGGGCCAGTTCTACAAACGCGCGCACATAATCGATATTCATATCCGCTTCGCGAATACCGAGATAAATATTTTTGTGGATACCTTGCTTACCCAAACGCACCGGCACTACGTCAAGCTTGCTTGCATACTCTTCCACTAACCAGCGCGGTAATGCGGTAACGCCGCGACCACTGGCAACCATCTGCAACATAATGTCAGTAGTCTCAATCGGTTTATGGCGTTTAGGGCTGATGCCGACAGGTGCCAGGAACTGGTTGTAGATATCCAGCCGCTCAACGGAGACAGGATAGGTGATCAATACTTCAGAACTTAAATTTTCCGGTTCAATATATTTTGCCTTGGCGAGCGGGTGAGCGCTGTTCACCACCAGCACCTGTTCATAATCAAATACAGGTTCGTAATGCAAACCGGGTTTGTATAGCGGGTCTGGCGTTACCAATAAATCAATCTCATAACCAAACAATGCACCGAGTCCTCCGAACTGGAATTTTTGTTTTACATCCACTTCCACATCGGGCCATGCAGATAAGAACGGCGAAACCAATTTCAATAACCATTGATAGCAAGGGTGGCATTCCATTCCGATACGCAACTCGCCGCGCTCGCCTTCGGCATATTGGCGGATGCGTTCTTCAGCGTGATCCAGTTGCGGCAACACGCGATTGGCGACGGCCAGTAAATATTGCCCTGCCTGGGTGAGTTTCAAGCTGCGGCCTTCGCGTATCCAAATATCTGTACCCAGGTTGTGCTCGAGTTTCTTGATGGTATGACTCAACGCCGATTGCGTGAGGTACAACTTTTCTGCAGCAGCAGTTAATGATCCCTGGCGGTCAACTTCCCGAACTACAGCTAAATGGATTCTCTCCAGCATGGTGCCATTGCTCATTTTGATGTGTGAATAAAACTAATCGATTTCGGAAAAAATACCATTTTTAATCATGAGTTAACAAGCGTGGGATACGTCTTGGAGTTGAAGTACCGGCTGGCGTTGGGCTAGGAGGTGTTCTCCAGAGTATCTAAATGCTTTCTTTGTCTAATCAGATTGGCTTTAAAAGTTTAGATGCCATAAAATGAGAAAAATTATCATTTAATGGGTGGTCGCATTAGTGCGGCTTATTTGAAGCCGGAGGTATTGGCGTTCAGCCAGAAGTAATTATGTCCACATCAACATTGTCAGCTCGCCATGTCATTTCACGCATAGGTGCCGGAGTGCTGGGCGGTTATGCCTTCGTCTGGGGTTTTATCGCACTCGGGATCGCCGGGCTTTATGCCCTGGATGTGCCATTTCACGATGCGGAAGCGGTGTCCAATATCCTAGGTTTCCTGCTGTTTTTAACCGTGTTCCTGTGGGCGTTTGCGGCGCGGAGTGTGAATCGTGTATGGCTGGTGTTAGTTGGCGGCGGTTTGTTGATGACCGGCATCGCCACGTTGATTGAACAATCGCTGGTTTAAGGGGAGGCATCCATGTTCCAGAATTTTCGTTTATCCATGGCGTGGTTGCATACCTGGTTCGGCCTGGTGCTGGGTTTTGTGTTGATGGCAATCTTTTTCTTCGGCGCGCTGTCAGTATTTGACCGCGAGATAGATCGCTGGGCAATTCCGGAATCGCGTTTTGCGCCACAACCGATGCCGTCGTTTGATAATTTACTGAAGCCGATTTTTGCAGACATGCAGCCGGGCAAAGCAGATCTGGATTTTGTGCGCGATAAAGTGAACGGCCCCTTGCCGGAACGTTTTGACACCGTGGTGACTTGGGGAGCTTATACAACCCATCGCGATCCGGTGTTAAATATTTTTGCCGGTTATGAAGTACCTAATGCAAAAGAACCGGATGTTACTGTGTTTAGCAGCCGCACGATTGACCCGCGCACCGGTGTTTTATTTTCGGATGACCAATTAAAAATCGGCAGCGGATTTTTTTATCCGTTGCATTACAGCTTGAATTTCCATTGGATGAATCTGGGTTACTGGATTGTGGGATTTTCATCGCTGATTATGTTAGCGGCGCTGGTGAGTGGCGTGGTGATGCACCGCAAAATATTTCGCGAATTATTTACTTTCCGTCCGAAGAAAAGTACACAGCGCAGCGCGCTCGATTTGCACAATCTTACCGGCGTTGTTGCACTGCCATTCCATTTCTTTTTTGCCTTCACTGGCCTGGTTATTTTTGCGGGAATTTATTTTCCGATTGGTCACACGCAGATGAAATCGCTACATGACCAGCACGAAGTTGTTGAAGCACAGGAAACCGGTTTGCCGCATGATCGCGCCGGTGTCGCTGCACCGGTAGCGTCGGTAGATGCGATGGTTGCCGAAGCGCAACGTCGTTGGGCAGAACGCGGCATGGCTGGTGAAGTTGGCTTTCTTACCTTGCGCCATGTGGGCGATGCTAACGGTTATGTGAGTGTTTATCGTGCCGGTACTGATCGTATCGCGTTAACAGGTGAAGGTATTCACTTCAAAGCGAGCACTGGTGAATTGTTGCGTGAAGACCCGCCATCAACAGTAGTCGCAAGCGTAAATGAATTTCTAACCGGATTGCATTTGCAGCATTTCCGCCACTGGATGTTGCGCTGGTTGTATGTGTTAGGTGGGCTTGCAGGATGTGTTTGTATCGCCACCGGATTTATTTTCTTTGTCGAAAAACGTAAACGCCAATATGCGAAAGAAGGCAGCCAAAACGGTCGCATTGTCGATGCAATGGCGGTCACTACCGTAACCGGAATGTTGCTGGCAACTTTGGGAATTTTAATTGCAAACCGTTTATTACCAGCGAGCTTGCCTGAGGGCTGGCCCGGCCGTGGCGACCTGGAACAATATTTTTTCTGGGGCACCTGGGTTGCAGTGATGGTCCACGCATTTTTACGCAGTGCTCCGGTTGCACAAGGGAAAATAAATCCGGCGTGGAGTGAACAATGTTTAGCGTTAGCGGTGCTCGCACCAGTTACCGTTTTATTAAATTGGATCACCACTGGCGATCATCTAGTGAAAACGATTAGCGAAGGTTATTGGCCGGTAGCGGGATTTGATCTGGCGATTTTGGTGGGTGGCATCCTGGCTTTCATCGCGGCGCGTCATTTGCGCCGCAAAGGGAAAGGTGCACCTCAGGATGCAACTGATTTTGCGGATGCGGAGGTGCAACATGGTTAATGTATTGTTAGCGGCAGCGACTGTTTTATGTGTGCTCGGTTTTGCATGGCTGGCGTTAGCGATGGATGTGCATTGGAAACAAGTACGCAATGACCAGCCCTCGGCAAGCACCGCCAAAGTGCTGCGTGTTTTAGGCGGCTTGTCATTGTTTGTCTCGCTGGTGCTGTGTTTGTTTACCGCTCACGCCACTATGGCATCGTTGGTTTGGGTGATGTTGCTCGCGGCTTCTGCATTGATTGTTGCTTTTACTTTTACCTGGCGTCCGCGTTTGTTTTCTTTGCTTGTCATCTGGGTGAAAGCGACTAACTAACTGTTCAACCGTTACCGGATTCATCACGCAGTGCCTCTCTGGGCCTGCGTGTAGTCTGTATAACTTTCTGGCTTGCTACTGTTTAACTCCGTACCATTCAACTCCGTACCATTTAACTCGCTGCCATTTAACGTCCTACCATATTGTCTGGCACTACCCAGGCATCAAATTGTTCGCCAGTGACATAACCGAGCGCGAGTGCCGATTCACGTAAGCTGGTACCTTCTTTGTGCGCTTTCTTGGCGATCTGCGCGGCTTTGTCGTAACCGATGTGCGTATTTAATGCGGTAACCAACATCAATGAACGCTCAACCAATTCGTTAATGCGCGCGCGATTTGGCTCAATCCCTACTGCGCAGTGATCGTTGAAACTCACCATGCCATCCGCGAGCAAACGCACACTTTGCAAAAAGTTGTGCGCGACCATCGGGCGGAACACGTTTAATTCAAAATTTCCCGATGCACCGCCGATGTTAATTGCTACATCATTACCCATCACTTGCGCGGCCAGCATAGTCAACGCTTCGCTTTGGGTGGGATTGACTTTGCCGGGCATGATTGATGAACCGGGTTCATTTTCCGGGATGCTGATTTCACCGATACCGCTGCGCGGGCCGCTTGCCAGCCAGCGCACATCGTTGGCGATTTTCATCAAACTGGCAGCGAGTGTTTTCAATGAGCCGTGGGCATGAACCAATGCATCACACGAAGCCAATGCTTCAAATTTATTAGGTGCAGTGACGAATGGTAACTGGGTTAACTGTGCCAGTTCAGCGGCGACTTGCTCCGCGTAACCTTTGGGCGCATTTAGTCCGGTTCCAACTGCTGTACCGCCTAATGCCAATTCACTCAAGTGCGGCAGTGCAGCGCGCACATGTTTTTCGCCGTGATGTAATTGTGCTACCCAACCGGAAATTTCCTGGCCCAACGTAAGTGGTGTTGCATCTTGCAAATGCGTGCGGCCAATTTTTACGATGTCATCAAATTCGCGGGCTTTGCTTTCGAGTGTTGTGCGTAATTTTTCAATTGACGGCAACAAATGATTGGTGAGTGCTTCAACGGCGGCCACATGCATCGCCGTTGGAAAAACATCGTTACTGGATTGGCTGCGATTGACATCATCATTCGGATGCACCAATCGTTCATCGCCGCGCGGGCCACCAAGAATTTCGCTCGCGCGATTGGCAATCACTTCATTCAAATTCATGTTGGTTTGCGTACCGGAGCCGGTTTGCCAAACCACTAATGGAAATTCGTCGGGGTGTTTGCCTGCGATTACTTCATCAGCCGCCGCGATAATCGCTTCGGTTTTTTTCCCTTCTTGCAAACCGAGTAAGCAATTCACTTTAGCGGAAGCGCGTTTTACTTGCGCTAATGCGCGAATAATTTCCAGCGGTTGGCGCTCGCCGGAGATATCAAAGTTTTGCAACGAGCGTTGGGTTTGTGCACCCCACAAACGTTCAGCGGGAACATCAATGGGGCCAAAGGTATCGCGTTCACTTCGTGTTTTCATGTTGGGACCTTATTAAAAAAATTAAAGGAAAAATTGTTAAGAAAAAATTTTTGAAAATAAATGTAGAAAAAATCGTGTCATGTGGTGGCGTGTAAGGATCATTAAAAACGCAAGCTGTGACGCACATAGTGACTCTGGACCGCGAGCTCTCGTAGCAAGTACTGGATCTGCTCATCGCTCTGCATACTGTCGGAAATTTGTTTCAGCGATTGCAGTGGCCGGTTGATATTGTCCAAGCATATACAGCGCCAGTTAGCGGGAACCAGCTCATCAATAATGGTTTCCAGCAGCAACGTAAATTGACTTTCATAGCGCTGGCGCAACTCATCGCGCGTGGATTCCGGCCCCTGGTTTTCCTCTGTTAGCCAATGGTTAATTAATAACGGGTTATCCGGCTCTTCCCCACACCTGATTTTGTGGCGGACATGGGCAAGTTCCATAGATCTGACCGGGCAGTGTAGGGGGAGTTGCATGGCTAGGGCGCCTCCAGGGCCTGTCTAGCGGAAGGCGACTATAAAGCCAAAGTAAATATTTACCAAGTGTTAATGAAAACTATTATCATTTGAGGTGGGGTGGCGTACCGTTCATCCTGCTATTACCCGCCTCTTCAATTTTTATCCAAAAAACGCCCCATCAGCAAACAGCATCGATAACGACGTTTCATGGGGGCAACCCTGGACCAACCGTTGGTATGACTACAAGCGTTACGGCGCTAACCTGAAATGGAAGATTAGCGAAAACGTGTCATTGCGCGGTGCGTATATCGATAACCGCGGCGATCGTGGATCGGAAAGTACCAGCAACACCATCGCTGCCAATGGTACATACAGCCAGCAAATTTCCGGCGTGTACACGCCAGGGTTAGATACCGTCCTCAGTGACCAGAAAGATTCCGGTGCGGCACTGTACCTTGATGTGTTGTTCGACACTGGCGCAATCGCGCATAAACTCACTGCCGGTTACCAATACAGCGATAGCTTCCAATACCGGATGAACGGTGCCAGTGCGGTTAACATCAACCTGACCGGGTTGTCCATGTCATCACCCACGTATATCCCGCGTCCGGCTAACGTGGCGCAGGTCAAACGCGGTGTGCTGACCCTTAGCAGTAACACGGAATACCAAAGCCTGATCATTGGCGATGACATCACTTTCAATGACCAATGGTCGGTATTGCTCGGGGTTGCCCAAACCACCATCACCCAAAAAACCGGCACCGGTTACGGTGAGTCTGCGCTTACGCCATCAGTGTCCATCCTGTTCAAGCCCGTAGAGTCGATTACTACTTATATAAGCTATATCGAAGGGTTGGAAGCGGGGATTGTTGTGCCCGAGTTTTACAACAACACCGGAACAAAAGTCGTGAATGGCGGCGACGTTTTTGATCCGTTAACCAGCGAGCAATTTGAAATTGGTGTGAAAACCAACGTTGGTGAGGTTGCGCTGGCTGCCGCGATATTCCGTATCGAAAAAGGATTGCAGTACTACATCAACGTGCCGGGCGCCCCGGAATTTGTCCAGGATGGCCTGCAAGTGCATGACGGTATCGAATTTACCGCCATTGGCAATTTGACAGAGAATTTGAATCTCATTGGCGGCTTCACCTGGCTTGATCCGGAAGTGGAAAAGCAACAACAAACCCCGGCACTGGAAGGTAAAGCGCCAGTGGATGTTGCCGAGCAAATTGTGAAAGCGCGCTTTGAATACAGGGTTCCTGCAGTGGCTGGCCTTAGCGTGTCAGCTTCAGCAAATTACAATGGCTCCAGCTATGGCGATGGTTTGAATAACGATAAGGTTCCTGAATACACGTTGTATGACATTGGTGCTCGTTATCAAACCGAAGTGGCGGAACAACTGGTCACCTTCCGTGCTGACCTGCACAACCTGACCAATGAGCATTACTGGAATGGTTTCAACGGTACTCGCATCGGCGATCCGCGTACGCTAATGCTTTCTGTTACCGCCGAGTTTTAATCAGGCGGAATAAACACCCAGGGATGGAGAATATCCATGCAGCGGCTGTCTCGAATAGGATGTAAGGGGAAGCCGTGAATTGGAAAATCCTATGCAAACAAAGATCGCCGTTTTTGCACCTCAATGTCGTATAGTCTATAAAAATATTCGTAAGCACCGGACCTGCATGTGTCTATGAATACAGGAAATAGGGGAATGTTAAGGCGCATCATCGAAGAGAATGATTGTATGGAAAAAACGGAATGGTCACTGGTGCGAGTCGCATACGCCTCGCTCGCGGGAATAGCACTGGCATTAGGGATTGTGGGATTATTTTTACCGTTATTGCCGACGACCCCGTTCATATTAGTTGCCGCTTGGGCTGCTTCCAAAGGCTCGCCGCGATTGCATCGCTGGATATGGAATCATCCGCACATGGGTCCCTTACTCCACAACTGGCACACCAAAGGTGCAGTGCCGCGCACAGCCAAATGGCTTGCGTGTATCTCTATGTCCCTAAGCTGGATTGGCATGATGGCGATGGGGATGAGTTGGATAATCCTCGCTGTGACGGCACTGCTGTTTATTTCAGTATGTGCATTTTTAATCACCCGACCAGAATTCTAATCAAGTAAATAATTAAGGCGTGTTTATTTAGATACATTGCGTTCAGGAGGCCTTGCGCTCCGCCTTTATTTCTTCAAACAAATCGCCCTGTTTTTCCAAGCCTTTATCAATTCCCAATAATGCAGATAACTGGCGTGCATCCTGCGGCGCCCACAACTTATCGGTATTGTCGAAGTAACAAAATACATCCAGTGATTCGTGCAACCTCACTCTTTTACCAATCAATTTGGCATCTTTGGGATGGCTACCACGGCTCCAGGCTTTGATACGTTTATACCAATGTTCAATGGCGCTTTTGGAGTAACCGCTGCGATACAGTTCAGTATCGCCATGTAACCGCATATATACAAAATCGCTGGTGATATCTTCCGCATAAGGCCAACGGCCAGCGGTATCGGCAATCACAAACGCTACATTGTATTTGCGTAATAGTTTTATGAATTTTGGATCGATAAAACTCTGGTTACGGATTTCAACGGCGTGGCGAAGCCGGGTAGTTTTTGCGGAATGTTCAGGTAATTCAAAATCCGGATGATATTTACGCGTACTCTTCAACGCGTCACCCGTTGTTTTGGGGAGTAATTGCAAAAACTGGTGAAATTGTTCTTCATTGAATTTAAAACTGGGCGGAAATTGCCATAGAATCGCCCCCAATTTTTCCCGCAATTGAAGCAAGCCGGACGCAAAGAAATTGGCGATAGGTTCTTCTACATCATTTAAACGGCGAATATGCGTTATATAACGCGGTGCTTTAACACTGAATACAAAATTATCGGGTGTATCCGCATACCATCCGTTGTAACGTTCCGGTGTTTGCAATGCGTAAAATGATCCATTAATTTCAATGCTGTTAACCGAACGCGAGGCAAAATAAAGTTCTTTACGTTGCACCAAGCCTTTCGGGTAAAAATTATTTCGCCAGGGAGCGTAACGCCAGCCTGAAATACCAATATGAAATTCGCTCATATACCTCACTCCCCAATGAATTTCTGACCACCGCATCCAGTTTTTAAATGGAAGTTCTAAAATAATAATTATTTCTTCATTGACCAGCATTGCGCTACAAAGATTCCCTTGGGACTTTTTGTTTTAAAAAGCGGCTGCTAAATTGCCGAAATTTAAAAGGAAGTTGATTTTAATGACGCAAAACTCCAGCACTGAACTTTGTGCTGTTATTACCAGTCAAGATTTTTAATAGATCAGCAACTTATTAATGTTTTATGGAGGGTGTATGGCGCGCGCGATTTGGAAGGGAGCGATCAGTTTTGGGTTGGTGCATATTCCTGTAGCTTTGGTGTCCGCAACTTCATCTAATAATATTGATTTTGATTGGTTGGATAAGCGAAGTATGGAGCCTGTAGGTTATAAACGGATTAATAAAGTCAGTGGCAAGGAAATGAAAGCGGAAAATATTGTAAAAGGCATCCAATATGAAAAAGGGCACTACGTTATTTTAAGTGAAGAAGAAATTAAAACTGCCCACCCGAAAACAACACAGTCCATTGATATTTTTTCGTTTGTTGACCAAACCGATATCCCTATCACTCACATAGAAGTTCCTTATTATCTCAGTCCGGATAAGCGCGGCGAAAAAGTGTACGCGCTTTTGCGTAAAGCGCTGGAGACTACCGGTAAGGTTGCACTCGCCAATGTAATCCTGCATACGCGCCAGCATTTGGCGGTGCTTATGCCACTGGAATCCGCATTGGTGTTAATACTATTGCGCTGGCCCACAGAAGTGCGCAGCCTGGAAACCCTTGAGTTGGGTAAAGCCGTTAGTCATCCTGAGCTTAATAAAAATGAATTGGATATGGCCAAACGCCTGATAGAGGATATGGCAGCCAAATGGGACCCTGATGAATACCAGGACACTTTTCAGGAAAAAATAATGGCGTTGGTCGACAAGAAAGTCCATGAAGGAAAAATTGAAAATGTTGAACAGGTTAGTGCTAATGAAGAACGAAAATCTGCCGACATTATCGATTTAACCGAGCTGCTTAAAAGGAGCCTTGGCGGTAAGTCTTCAACAAAAACATCTTCTATAAAAGCAAGGTCAATCAGTAAGGCCAAAGCATCGAGCACGGCTGAAAACATAGAAACAAAAAAAGCTGGTACGGCAAAAAGTGAATCCAAAGCTAAACCTGTTTCTACTAAAAGTGCTGCTACCAAAAGTAGTAATGCGAAAAACGTTAATAAAAGTACACCAACTAAAACTAAACCAGTTAAAGCTACGCCAGCTAAACCAACCCGGCAAAAAAAATCTGCCACCAGATAAGATTGTCTCATTAGCAAATTGTGAATGACAGGAGGCGTGAATGACCAAGCCACTGCGTGAATACCATCGCAAACGCAACTTCGATGTAACCACAGAGCCTCGTGGCGATGTGCAGGGAAAAGGAAAATCTCCGGCTCATGCGTTGCAATTTGTTATCCAAAAACACGACGCGCGACGGCTGCACTACGATTTTCGTCTGGAATTGAACGGTACCCTATTGAGTTGGGCAATTCCCAAAGGCCCGAGCCTTGATCCGACAGATAAACGTCTCGCCGTTCATGTAGAAGATCATCCATTGGATTACGCGAGCTTTGAAGGACATATACCAGAGGGGCATTACGGCGGCGGTGACGTCATAGTATGGGATCGCGGAATTTGGGAACCGGTCGGCGATGCAACGGCGGGCTACAAATCGGGAAAACTTAAATTTGTTTTAATCGGTGAAAAACTCACTGGCCAATGGACATTGGTGCGCACCAATTTGCGCGGCAGTGGTGACAAGGAACAATGGCTATTAATTAAGGAGCGCGATGACAGTGCGCGTGCGTCAGAAGAATACGATATTGTCGTTGAATTGCCGCAAAGTGTTGTCAGTGGTGCGGTGATTGATCCGGATAAAAAAAAGAAAAATAAAATTTCCGTATCGACAGCAACACCCAAAGCAGTAACCAAAAAAAACGCTACTTCCAAAACATCAGCTGCTGCAACGAAAAAACCAAAAACACCAGTCGCAAGGTCTGCACAAAAAATCAAATTGCCGGACATGCTTTCACCGGAGCTGGCAACGCTGGTTAGTGAACCACCCGAGGGTGAATGGTTATACGAAATAAAATTTGATGGTTATCGGATGCTCGCAAGGATTGAAGATGGAAAAGTAAAACTGATTACCCGTAACGGCAACGACTGGACCGAACGTTTACCACTTCAGGCCAACGCCATTGCAAACCTGGAGTTGCATGACTCCTGGCTGGACGGAGAGATCGTAGTATTAAATGAAAAAGGAGTGCCGGATTTTCAGGCGTTACAGCGTGCGTTTGAAATAGGTAGTAGCCAGCACATACTTTATTATTTGTTTGATGCGCCGTTCCTTAACGGTGTTGATATGCGCGCTGTGCCAGTTGAAGAACGGCGCGCTGCCGTGCAAAAAATTATCCCCAATAAAGCTAAAAATCCGCTGCGCTTTTCGGCCGCATTTTTAGCGGATCATCGCAACATTGTTGAAAGTGCTTGCGCCCTGTCATTGGAGGGTGTTATCGGAAAGCGCGCCGGTAGCTCGTACACATCGCGGCGCAGTCCGGATTGGATCAAACTTAAGTGCCGGTTGAGGCAAGAGTTTGTTATCGTTGGTTTCACCAAGCCGCGCGGTAGCCGCTCGGGTTTTGGCGCTTTATTACTAGGCGTATATTCCCGGCAAAACCCCGCAGATCTGACGTATGTGGGGCGCGTAGGAACCGGCTTTAATGAAACCCGCCTTAAGCAGCTGCACGAAAAATTGAAAACACTGGAAATAAAAAAATCGCCATTCGCTCACGATTTATCCGGAGCGCTTACCCGCGATGTACAGTGGGTAAAACCGACGCTGGTATGCGAGGTCGAATTTGCGGAGTGGACCGGCGATAATATTTTACGCCAGGCCGTTTTTATTGCACTGCGCACCGATAAACCTGCCGACGAAATTATTCGTGAGCAGGCAATTAAACCAGGTGCTTCCAACAAAGATGAAACGCAAAAAAAATCTACTGCGACCAACAAGTCCAGAGCTGGATCTTCCACTTCAAACTCAACCGCTGCACCGGCAAAAAGCATAAATAAGATTGAAAATAGTGGCGCAAATATAGCCGGTATTAAAATTACCAATCCGGATCGTATTATTGACAGTGAGAGTGGATCGACCAAATTAGCACTGGCGCAATTTTATGACTATGTTTCACCCTGGTTGTTGCCGCATTTACATGATCGGCCGGTCTCGCTCCTGCGTGCGCCGGAAGGTGTGGGCGGCGAACAATTTTTTCAAAAGCACGCGGAGCATATGGCGATCCCGCATATACATCATCTTGATCAGGCGCTCGATCCCGGCCATGCGCGCCTGATGCAAATCGATAATACTGCGGCGTTAGTCGGGTGTGCCCAAATGAGTACGATTGAATTACATACCTGGGGTTCAACCAGCGACAACATAGAAACACCGGACCGGATTATTTTTGATTTGGACCCTGATCCTTCGTTGCCCTGGCGTAGTGTTGTTGAGGCAACACGCTTAACTCTTGCGGTGTTGGAAGAGTTAAAGCTGGATGCGTATTTAAAAACGACAGGAGGAAAAGGTTTACATATTGTTGTTCCCCTGGCGCGGCAGTTGGGATGGGAATATATAAAAGAGTTTTCAAAATCCTTATCACAATTTATGGCCAAACAAATTCCCGAGCGATTCGTTGCTAAAATGGGTCCGCAAAATCGCATTGGTAAAATTTTTATCGATTACCTGCGCAACCAGCGTGGCGCAAGCACGGTTTCAGCATATTCAGTTCGTGCTCGGCTAGGGTTGCCGGTATCTGTACCCATAACCCTCGATGAACTGCTAACGTTGAAAAGCTCTGCGCAGTGGAATATTAATAATTTACAGGAGCGTCTGGATAAACAAAAAGTCGACCCATGGAAAGGTTATAAACATCGGCAAAAAATTACGGCAACGATGTGGAAAAAACTGGGGGTAAAGGCGCCGCTTTAACCCAATCGGCCTTCGCCAATCAAATTTTTACGCAATCCATTTTACCTAACCAATCACTACTCAATTCATTATCACCATATCAGCAGGTGACCCCTTTTGAAACGAGCGTGTAACAAAAGGGGTAGTGTGATTTAAAACTTTGTATTCAAGCCCAATGAAATATTGCGCTCTTCACCCATATTTCCCGATGACCAACCGCCACCGGCCCAATATTTTTCATTGAGCAGGTTATTGATATTCGCGTTGACCGCCCATGCCTGATTCATAATTTCAAAATCATAACTTGCGCCAGTATTAACCAGTGTGTAAGCCGGTAGTTCCAAATTATTGTCAGTACTGGTGTAAGACTCACCGAAGTAACGAATATTGCCGTGCAATTTTAGGCCTTCAACGCTTGCGAGTTGGTATTCGAAATTCCCTACTAATTGCCAATCTGAGGCGTAGGCTGGGTCATTACCTTTTAGCGCTGCTTTATCGGCAGATACTTTGTCGAGTGTTCCATCGAGATAAAGTGCACTGAATCCTAAATTCAAAGCATCAGTAATTTGATAAGACGTTGAAAGTTCGAGGCCCTGGTAAATTTCCAGACCATCTTGCGTTAAATAGGGAAGTATATTCTCGCGGATGACATTCATTTGATTTACGCGCTCAATTCTGAAAATTGCAGCGGTGTAATTTAATTTGCCAGCGGCGTGTTTCACTCCCACTTCATATTGATCGGAGACAGTTGCATCCAGCAAATCACCTTTATTCGCGTAAGTGGGGCCGACACGAACGCCGGGTTCTACGCCCTGGACATAACTCCCATAGAAACTGGTTTGCGCAGTGGGCTTATAGATGATAGCCACTGTTGGTGTAGCTTCAGTAGTGTCGTAACCCGAGGCAATAGCGGGGTTTCCATCTACATCCTTTAATTCGTAATCGGTAAAACGCACGCCGATAATCGTTTGCCATTGTTCATTAAAATGAATCGTATCGCTGATAAACGCATAAGACTGTGTAGATTCCAGGCTCGGTTTTGATTCCAGGGTAAAATCCGGAGTCCTGGTAATACGGAAAGTTTGTTCTTCATGGATGTTTCCATTGAAATCATTTTCCCAGTACCAATCGGTACCCCATCGTTCCTCTGCTTTTTGAACGCCAATACCGCCAACAATTTCATGCTCAATAGCGCCGGTCGTCACTGCGCCTTGCAATACCAATTGGTTGAACAGGTTATCCAGCTTGCCTGCGAAGTTATACGCATAACCTTCGTAGTCACCGGCGCGATTTTGTAAATAGGCAAAAGATTTATTGGAGTAATGTTCTTTGCGCGAGAAACCCAATTTGTATTTCAATTCCCAATTATCGTTGAGTGCCCAATCTACGCCAGTGGATGCTATCAGTGTTTCTGTGTCGTAATAGGAATTGTCGATATTGAAATCATCGTAGTTGTAATTGATCGCAGGTAATTTTCCACGGCTGCCTGCTACGTTATACTTGGAAAAATAAAACTGTAAGGGTTCAGCTTCATTTTTATTTTTTTCATAGACAAGGCTGGTGTACCAGGTAACGGAGTCGCCAAAATTTTTATCGAGCGAAAGTGCAGCGACAGTGCGATCAATTTCCGCTTCGTTATAAGCAGTTCCCTGTTCAGTAAAAAGATTAGCGCGCACAACAAAATCGTCGCTGATATGCTGACTGGTATCAAAGTGGACAGAAAGCAAGCTGGCATTGCGGTAACCAAAATTCAGAAAGGTTTCCGGTGTTGCGGTCGGACGCTTTATTTTGTAGCTAATGGCACCACCGGGTTCACCCAAACCATACATAAAACCGGTCAGACCTTTAAGTGCCGTAACACTTTGCGCAGCTTCGGTAGGGAAATCTCCGCCCCAGTACAACAGCATGGGCACATCATCCACATAAAAATTACGCACGGGTAAACCGCGAATTTGTGTTCCCCACCAATCGGTTTGCGACGATGGGGTCGGGGCGTAAACGGACGCATCATTAACAAAGATTTGTCCGAGGGATTTGGCTCCACGGTCGATAATTTCTTCACTATCAACGGTAGTAATTGAAAATGGTGTATCCAGAATAGTTTTATTGCCGAGTGCACCGGTGGTATTTTCAACGTTTATATATTCGAGGTTTGCACTGGAAGATTCTTCCGCATCGGCAGTAATTTTTACCGCGTTCAAACGCGTATTGCGTTCATTCGTGGAAGAGGGTTGATCATTTTTCCGTTCGTCTTTTTTCACTTCTGCTGTTTGCGCGACGGTTGAGGAAATTGGAATGGCAAACGAAACCCCAATCCCGATGACGCAGGAGAGCAAGGTTTTGTTAAACGGACATTTGAGTGAGCTGGGCATAGATCAATGCATCCTGGATTAATAAGAATTTTTGGGGAATTTATCGGAGAATTGCGAAAAACATGTCGGCGCAATTGCGAGGTGTGATCCTTTCGATTACTCCTTACCAGCCGCATCAAGCAGCAATAGGCCGTTAGATCTGACGGTTAGTCAATCCGGTGCAGGATGGAATCGAAATACGATAATCTCACAAATGAGATTTGTTATCAATAATGGCGGGGTTTGCCAAGAGTGCTGCTGTTCACGGTTTTTATCCGGGCCGCGTTTGTAAACCCGAGAAGTAAAAGACAAGTTACTCCTACATCGTTTCTGCGGGCTATTTCACTAATAGCGGCTCAGCTAATCTGAGTGCGGTAGGGACGCGCTTGTTTTCCAAAATAAAAGTGCGATTTCTGGTTGTGCGTAATTTGGCTATTTCAACAGAAAAATGGGCAAGGAAGAGCTTATCCATTGACCCATCCTTTTTTGCTTGGATAAGTCCCTTTTCAACCCGCTGGGCGAGTTCAGGATGATGAGCACTAACCTGGAATAAAACCGGAAATGGGTAATAAATTAAAATATCGGGGGCGATCATCACATCCTGCGAATACTGGCCAAACTTTTGAATAAAATCTTCAGCTTCAATCGCACTTAACGGAATGTAGTCAAAACGTCCGGCAACCAGCATGGCGAACAAGTTGTAATAATCTGCTTCATCATTTACCTGGTAACCGTTCGCGCGATAAATAAAAACATCCTCCCAGTCTTTACCTTGGCCTGCTACCAGTTGTTGCAATTGCGATGGATCGGTAATTTGCTTAAATTTTTCGAAGTCCTTTTTGCGAATGATTAGGCGGCGATAACCTAGCAGTCCCTGCAAAATTGGAATTTTTACGGCAATGCGCTGATCTTTCCGTAACTCTGAGGGAACCGTGTCTGTAGTCCAATTCGGTGCAGCTTCAATATTAATAATTTCGCCACGGCTAACCTCGCGGCTGGCGCGCAAGGATGTTATTTTTTTATTAACCTGAACCAGGTCGTAATCCCCGTGCGTATTTCTGGTTTTTTCCAATGCCAGTTTCAGGAGTTCGAATTGATACTGATCGCGATTTTGGCTTGCCTTCAAATCCCAATAGCGGTAAACCATTGTTGATTCATCATCAGCAGCCAGACAATTAACACACAAAAAAAATACTATTGCGCAAACAATAGTAGAAAAACGGGATAGGCAGGTTTTTGGATTTTCCATGTCAGTGCTCCTGAGTGCCCGACGCAAACTGGACTGCTACTCCGCTTTTATTCGTTGGGCACGTCATCATTGTGGGAGCCGCTATCTGTGTGCTCATGGTTGTGATGTTCCCTGTCGTCGCCTGGGTCGCGTTTATCGGGAATTGTATTATCCGGGATAGTGCGCTGGCCGTTGGTCGGATCAATAGTAGCAGGAGTGCTGTGCGTCGTTTTAGCAGGTTGACTCGCCGCTGATGAGCTGGCGTGAGCGCTTTTTGACGTGTTGGTATTGGCGAGTGTTACCGAGGAAATAAAAAGTGCGGATGTTGCAATCATTAATAAACGGGTTTTCATAGTATTCACCGAACTTTTCATAGTATTCATCGAACTTCTCATAGTATTCATCGAACAAGGAGTAATTGCTGAGCAGCTGTTACAACCTGATAAAAAGTTGCGGCATGGTGAAAAATAAAATCATGGCCTTGTACCCATTCATGAATGAGTACAAGGCCCCCGCGCACTAAATATAAAAAATTACATTCGTGCGCAGATTGCCCGATCAGGATTTGCGCCCACTGCTATGACTGTGCTCGCCACCTTTTCGGCCCGCTTCCGCTGCTTTTTCAGGATTGTCTTTAAAACTTCCACTATTTCCTTTTCCAGGATTTTTGGTAGTGTCAGTTTTGCTTTGTGATTTATCTCTCTGGACTTTGGCCATGATAATTCTCCACTAAGTTAAATTACATGTTGTGTGTTTACGATCCAGAGCTAAAACGCTGTTAAAACATCACGTCAGGATTGCAATTAAAATAATGATTGGAATAGGTACACCGAGAAACCATAACAGTAATGAACGCATGACATATCTCCTTCATCAGATGAAATTATAAATCGCGTTGACGGCCACCAAAGGTGGCGAGCCAGCTGGCAGTGAATGCACCGATCAATAATGAAATAAACAACCACAATGAAATATAAGCAGTGGCTTTGCGTGCTTCATCCGCTGTTTGTTTCGCAACGGTTTCTGCTTCGCGCAGTTTTGATTGCCATTGGTTGTAAGTTTCTTTTACACGTTTTTCTGCTTCCGGTTGGCTCAGGTCGGTGCGACTGGCAACAATTTGTCCGAGGTATTGCGCATCGTTTTCCGGCAACGAATTATTTCTCAGCGCATTGATAAAAATGCGCGCAACTTCAGCATTCGCTGCATGTTCTCCACGCGGTGGAGGCAGGGGTAAGGTCGGCGATGCAACGGTATTGGGTTTGCGAAATAATGAATCGATAAAATAACCGGTCGATTCACCCTGCAAACCAAATCGATCGCCAGAGCCATCTGCAGTAGTTGCACCGGCGATGGCCGCAGATGCGGCAACGCCTTGCGCAACGCTCGCACCTGCTTTAATGCCGCCGCCGATAACTGCCGCAATGGTAGAGGTAAGTAATCCTGCCGTGAATAATGTGGCTACTGCCCACGCCAGAAAACCATGTGCTGTATCGCGAAAATAAACTTCATCGCGATCAGTGGAGGTTGCCCAGCGTGTTCTCAGGCGGCCAGCAAGATAACCACCGAGGCCACTTGCGGCGAGTGAGGTGAGCGTAATCCAGAGTATTCCGGAAACGCCCAGGGTTTTTGCGCTGACGCCGTCATTTGCCCAAGGCGAAATTGAACTGAAGCCTAAGCCCGAACCCAGTATCAATAGAATTAAAGATAAGGCCGCTGCACCTGCAGCACCCGCAAAAATTGCTCCCCACGACACCGCGCTGGCAGATTTGTCCCCGCCATTCGGCGAGGGCAGTATCACGTCGGTTTTTTCATGAACCTCGATGGTTGTAGTCACGTTAATCTCCTTCATATTGTTGGAAAGGTGTAACTTGAAAGGTAAAAAATTCTCGCTTTAAAAATGGAAAATTATTTTTTTGAAATTCCGGGCGTTTAAAATTCCAGATCCCGATATTTTTCATTAGTCAAAGTGAGACATTGACGTGTTCAAGTGCAATATGAATGCCACTTGAGCTGCTATCAGTATCGGTGGGGTTTTCAGGCGTCACTGTGGTTTTCGAGGCGACGTTAAAGTCGTTGAATTTAAAAAATATATTTTTAAATATGTAAATTTTGCAGAATATTAAGACGGATTTTGTGATGGATTAAGGAGCGGGTGGCGTATTTTCCAGCAAAACAACTGCTGATTTTCAAATAAAAAATAAGTGATAAATAAATTTTATTTTTTCCGGGTCGCATGAATTATTTAAATTTCTATATTTTAAATTATTCTGAATAAAAACGATTTTAGTAGATACAAATCAGTTTAAGCATATCGATGCTCATGGCTACGCTGAATATATTTCCCGCAGGGGTTGAGCAACCCTTGCGTTACAGCAAACCCGGAGGAACAAAGATATGTATCGACATGGCGGATTAAATCGTATTTACCGTTTAGTATGGAGTGAATCAACGGGCACATTTATCCCCATCTCTGAAAGGTCGCTTAAATCCAGCAAGCCGGGTAGTGGCGGTGTTATTGGCAGTGCAAGTGCATTAGTGATGGCGGCAGCGATAGGTTTTGCGCCGTTTGCCCAGGCCGATCCGACTTCGCCCGCAGGGCTTGCACCGCAACATAATTTAAATTTTGCCTCGGTCGCGCCGTCAGCGCTTCCTACACAAGGGCAAGTTGTTGCAGGCCAGGCCAGTATTACGGAGTCCGGTACTCATCAAACTATTTCCCAGTCCACCGACAAAGTTGCGATTAATTGGCAGACTTTTAATATCGGTGCAGACAGTAAAGTGACCTTCGTTCAGCCGGGTGCAAATTCAATTGCACTGAATCGGGTGTTAACCAATGAGGCTTCGCAAATTTACGGTGCGCTGGAAGCTAACGGGCAGGTGTTTTTAATTAATCCCAATGGGGTTTTATTTGGCAAAGGCGCGCAGGTAAATGTCGGTGGAATTGTGGCGTCTACACGCGATATCGATAACGAAAATTTTATTGCCGGCAATTATAAATTGTCCGGAAATAACACCGGCCGAATTGTTAACGAAGGAAAAATATCCGCCGCCGAAAATGGCTATGTGGTTTTGATCGGCGCGCAAGTAATTAACACTGGCGAGATTCGCGCCCAACAAGGTGATGTGCGCCTGGCGGCGGCCAATGAAGTTGAAATCCAGATTGAAAATGGTGGCTTGGTAAATCTCACTACCACGCAGGGAGCATTGGACGCGCTCGCTGCGAATGGCGGTTTAATCAAAGCGGATGGCGGACGAATTTTTTTAACGGCAGATGCGCTGGATCAATTAGCGAAAGCCAGCGTAAACAACACCGGCATTATTGAAGCGCAAACCATTGAAAATAAAAATGGCAAGATTGTTTTGCTGGGTGATGAGCAAGTCGGCACTACGCACGTTGCCGGTACATTGGATGCATCAGCGCCCGCTGATGGAACCGGCGGCTTTATCGAGACATCCGCTGCCCATGTAACGATTGATGACAGTGCCCGTATTACTACACACGGTGATGTTGCCGGCGAATGGTTAATCGACCCGGTGGATTTCACCATCGCCGCGTCCGGTGGTGATATTACCGGGGCTGCACTCACTACTGCATTGGGCAGTACCAATGTAACTATCCTCAGCACCAGCGGTGGTATGGGTACTGAAGGTGACGTCAACATCAACGATACGATTATCTGGAGCAGCAACACCCTCACGCTCAATGCCCAGGCCGATATCAACTTCAACAGTTCTATCACCGCAACCGGCACGGGTATTTTGGCGCTTGAATATGGCCAGGCAACTACCGATGGAGCTGGCTCAGGTTATTACCTGGCGGATGGCGTGAAGATAAATTTACCCAATGGTGCCAATTTTTCTACCAAACAAGGTTCCACTGGAACTACTGATGTTTACACAGTTATTAACTCGGTAGGTTTGGAGGGTTCTGATAACGATGGC
The DNA here is from genome assembly GCA_003056245.1 of Cellvibrio sp. 79. GTDB lineage: Bacteria > Pseudomonadota > Gammaproteobacteria > Pseudomonadales > Cellvibrionaceae > Cellvibrio. The sequence continues at coordinate 1,624,495 of MVDH01000001.1, forward strand.
ACGCTCCAGGGAATTAAAGGTGACCTGGATGGCTTGTATGTGCTCGGGGGCGATGTGGATGCAAATGTCACTTCGACCTGGAATGTTATTAGTGGCGTGCCTTGGGGATTCGATGCGATTGGCAGTGGTTTGCAGAATCCTTCAACCCTTGAGTGGCAGAACTTTACCGGCAAATTTGACGGCTTGGGTCACACCATAGACGGGCTTTTCATCAACCGCGATGTGCGCAGCAACCAGGGTCTGTTTGGTGTTGTGCACGGCGTGACCATCCAAAATGTGACACTTACCGATGTGAGTATCACGGGCAGTGACAACATCGGCGCGCTGGTTGGAAACGCGCCAAACGTCGCCGGTGCATCTACGTTCCGCAATATCCATGTCAGTGGGGCTATTAATGCCAGCGCCAGGGTTGGGGGATTAATCGGACGTCTTGAAGAAGGATCAATTGACAGGGCCACATCCACTGCCGTTATCAATGCCGGGATATTGGTCGGCGGAATTGCCGGAGAAGTCACCAATGTGACACTAAGCAATCTGGATGCAAGCGGACAGGTTTCCGGTGAGGGCTCTGTCGGCGGTGCCGTCGGACGAGTGGTTATCGGCACGGTAACCAATGTCACTACCAGTGGAACGGTTACCGGAAGCCAAGGTTATATAGGGGGTGCAATTGGTAACGGCGATGGTACGTTCGAAAATATACATTCAACGGCTACGGTCACTGGCGGTAGTGGATATGTGGGTGGTTTGTTTGGCGCGGTAACCGGAACCACCATGACCAATGTGTCTGCCACTGGCACGGTGAATGGCGTTTATTCGGTGGGAGGATTAAGTGGTCGGGCGAATCTCACGATCACCACTGCGTCGGCATCCGGCGCGGTTACAGGTACCGGCGATGAGGTCGGTGGGCTGATCGGGGATAACGGCGGCACACTGAATGATGTAGAGGCAACGGGTGCTGTGTCCGGTAGGGATAATGTTGGTGGGTTGGTGGGGGCCAACTCCGGCAATATCACAGACAGCCAGGCTACTGGAAATGTCATTGGTAGTGGTGATTCAGTGGGCGGATTGGCTGGCTTGACGGAAGACACCATCATTACCAATAGCCACGCTTACGGCACTGTTGTCGGTGCAAATAAGGTAGGCGGTTTGGTAGGCGCCAATAAAATGGGCCAGGTCATTAATAGCACGGCCAATGGATTGACCTCCGGCACTGCAGACCAGGTGGGCGGGTTGGTTGGCTATAACAAGATGGGCTTGGTGGATAACAGTACTTACACCGCCGCCACTGTTTTGGGAAATAACATGGTGGGCGGGCTGGTCGGCAACAATGAGAATGGCACTGTACAAAACACGAGTGTAGGTGCGGCAGTAACAGGCCAGAATGAGGCCGGTGGGTTGGTCGGTGGAGGCTCCGGAACTATCACCAATGCCTTTGCTACCGGCGCAGTTATTGGTGTGGACCGCACCGGCGGTTTGGCGGGCCGGTTTGATGGCACAGTCAGCAATGCCTACGCAACGGGTTTGGTAACTGGCTCAGGTAATCGCGTGGGTGGTTTGATCGGCAGCGCCGGCGGCACCATTACGACTACCTATGCGACCGGTAATGTGACCGGCGTCGATCAGGTGGGCGGTTTGATTGGCTACAACTCAGCGGCCGTTACTACCGGAGAGGCGAGCGGCACTGTTAACGGTGGCGTATCTGTCGGCGGTTTGGTAGGGCAGAACCAGGGGACGCTAACAACGACCGAAGCAACTGGCGCGGTTACCGGCACAGAAAACGTAGGCGGCCTGGCGGGGCTTAACGGTTCCCAGATCAGTGGTGGAAATGCCACGGGTGTGGTTACTGCGTCTGGTGATAAGGCTGGTGGGTTGATTGGCTGGAATACTGGCCAACTAGATACCTCAACCAGAGCCGGTATGGTTACGGGCTCCGGTAGCTATACAGGAGGTGCTATTGGTTACATGGATAGTGGAACTGTATCAGGCGTTACAACGACGTCAAATGTGTCAGGTATTGATTCGGTGGGTGGTTTTATCGGTTACGGCAAGGGCACGTTTACCGATTGTCACGCCACAGGAACTGTTGACGGTAACTGGGCAGTAGGTGGATTTGTCGGAGAAAACTATGCGGCCATCAGTACGTCTACAGCGACCGGTGCGGTAACCGGGGCGGACGAATCCATCGGCGGTTTTGCCGGTCATCATTATGAAGGCACTATCAGTGATTCCCAGGCAAGTGGCCAAGTGACCGGTGGCTCATATACCGGTGGATTTGTAGGTTATCTGGATGGTGCAGAAATCCTTGGCTCTACCGCTAATGGCAATGTAACAGGCGGTACACGGATAGGGGGATTTGCGGGATATGGCGATGGCGTTATCGTCCTTTCAACTGCTAATGGCGACGCCACTGGTACGGAGCGAGTGGGCGGTTTTGTGGGGCGTGCAACCAGCGACAGCGAAATTATCGACTCTATCGCTAATGGTGATGTATTCGGAACGGTAGATGAAATTGGCGGGTTTGCGGGCACCAATGCCGGCTACCTTGCGGGAGCACAAGCGCTTGGTACCGTAAACGCCGCAGGCGCCGAAGGGGTTGGTGGCCTGGTAGGCACGCACGAAGGCTGGATTGAAGGCGGCAGCGCAAGCGGTGCCGTGACCGGCGGTACCAATGTGGGAGGATTGGTTGGCCGGGTGATGAGTAATGATGGTGGTGATCCCACATCCATTGTCGAGGCAACGGCAACAGGAACTGTCACTGGCGTTACTAATGTTGGCGGGTACATCGGCTTTAACGATGGGGTTGAGATTACGGGCGGTACCTCAACCGCATCTGTCACCGGGACAGATCGCGTGGGCGGTTTCGTTGGGTTGAATGCCGGCGCCCTATATGACAGTTCATCCACCAGTACGGTAAACGGAGTCAACATGGTGGGTGGCTATGCCGGTGAAAACCGTGGCCTTCTGCAATATGTATGGGCCGAAGAAGGGAATGTGACGGCTACGGGTGATATGACCGGTGGGTTGGTTGGCTTACTCGATAGCGCGGGTGTGATCGAATATGCCTCCGCTTACGGCACCGTCAATGGCACAACCAATACCGGTGGTTTTGTCGGTTATGTCATGGAGGGTGGCGTCATTAATTATGCCGACTCCGAAAATAATGAAGTCATTGGTACTACCCAGGTGGGCGGCTTCTTCGGCTATAACGCGGGTTCGCTGTCCAATATCGATACCGAGGCTCCGGTGACCGGCCAGGAAGATGTGGGTGGATTGGGCGGCCATAACGCAGCAACTGGCACCCTGAATGCGGTCTATTCAGAAGGTAACGTGACCGTAACCGGTACGGCACCGACAATATCTGCAGGCGGATTGGTAGGCGAAAACCTGGGTGCGATCTCCATCGCTTATGCTTGGGGCAGTGTCACCGGTTCAGCAAGTGGCGCTGATATAGGCGGATTGGTCGGTACGCAATCTGGCAATGTGAACGATGCCTATGCAACCGGGGCTGTTTCCGGTGCGGCAAATGTCGGCTCGGTCTTTGGTCATATGAATGGCGGTGCGGTGATGAATGTCTATGGCCGGGGCGCTGTCACCCAAACCGGTAGCGCCGTCGGCGGGCTGGTAGGGTTGTTGGCAGGCGGCACCATCACCTATGGCTACTGGAATACTGACTCCACCGGGTCATCCATGGCATACGGCAGTATGACTGGCGGCACCCTGGATCAGGGCGGCGGTTTGAACGCGGATCAGGCACTGCAAGGCTCCAGTTATATCGGGTTTGACTTCACCCCCGGAACCGGCGTTTGGAAAAACTATGACTTTGATACAACGCCCTTGCTCACCCATTGGATGGAAGCGCTAACCATCACGGTTAACGATGCGCCGATCACCCATGTGTATAACGGGCAAGGTCACACCGATGGGGTGAGCGATCTGACCTATTCGGATGAATGGGCCATTGGATCTGACGATTTGATTGGCTCAGCTCATTACAACACCGGTAAAAACGTCGGTACCTACACTGATCTTTATGGCCTCTATTCCCATCAACAAGGGTACAACATCACCTTCGTCAATAATGGTTATCTGGAGGTCACACCAAAAGCCATTGATGTAACGGCGACAGGTATTGATCGTGTCTATGACGGAAGCATGGATGTGGGGGTGACATTCGGGTCAACCGGGCTTATCCAGGGTGACGATGTCACTTTCAGCGGATTCGCTAGCATGATTGACCGGCATGTTGGCGCGGGTAAATCCGTGAGCGTCACCGACATTACGGCAGATGGCCTTGATTTTGGTAATTACACATTGAATAACACCACGGCAGAGACAACGGTGAATATCACCAAGCGCAACCTCACTGTCAGCGGTGTTGGCGTGAACCGGGTTTACAACGGCTCCACGATTGTAGATGTAGTCCTCACCCCGGTGGATCTACTGAAAGGGGATGAGGTAAGCCTGACGGGCATTGGAAATATGGTCGATAAAAATGCCGGGCAAGACAAGGCTGTGACTATCTCCGGCATCTCCGGCACCGGCGAGGATGCAGGCAATTATGCTTATATCACCGAACCCACCACGGTCGATATCGATAAACTGGGCATCACTGTTGATGCTGAAGGGGTCAATCGCGCCTACAACGGAACCACGTTGGTGGCGGTTAACCTGACCAGCACCGGTGTGCTGGAAGGTGACCTGGTGACCTTCAACGGAACGGGAAACACGGAGGATAAAAATGCCGGCGTCGATAAAGCAGTATCGGTTGCTGGTATTTCCGGGGCGGGGATAGATGCGGCTAACTACTCATACAACACTACCGCTACTACTGAAGTTGACATTAGTAAGAAGTCTATCGTTGTCGATGCGCAGGGCATCAATCGCGCTTATGACGGTACCACGCCAGTTGCGGTAAGCCTCTCTTCAGGTGGTGTTGTGACGGGTGATGCGTTGATGTTTACCGGCACTGGTGCCATGGAGGACGCAAACGCCGGCGATGATAAAGCGGTTGCCGTTAGTGGAATTACCGGCACAGGCACTGACCTTGGCAACTACGAGTTCAATACCACCGCCCAAACTACGGTCGACATCTCCAAACGTGAAATCGTTGTTACTGCAACAGGGGTGGACAAAACCTACGACGGCACAACTGCAATAACAGTCAATCTAGCTACCACTGGCCTGCTGGCAGGTGATCAATTGACCTTCACCGGTGTCGGTAATGCCGTAAATCGCAACGCAGGGCAGGGCAAAAATGTCGCCGTGAGCGGTATCACTGGAGCCGGTGCCGGGTTGGGGAATTACAGTTTCAATTCCACGGCCCAAACGACGGCAAGCATTTCGCCTAAAGCAATTGACGTTAGCTTCCAGGCACCCGTTGTAAAAATCGCTGATGGTTCGGTAAATGCGCCGCTATCTGCCGGCAATTTTGCGATCACCGGTTTAGTCGAAGGCGACTCGCTTTCGGTGACTAAAAACCTGGGGCAATTTGCCGACGCGCAACCGGGTGCCGGTAAAACCGTTTCGGTGCAATTAACCAATTCGGATTACGCTGCCCGTGGCGATACCGTGTTAGGTAATTACCTGCTGGTAAATGCGCTGTTTACAGGCGATTTCGGCCAGATCCTGGCTGCAACAACCCCCGCCTATGAGGCCGTCATCGCCACCATTCCGACTAACCCGGCGAGCACGGCACCGGCCGCGAGTAATTTCTCGGTGATCAATGGATCGAGCGGGCCCGCTGTTAGCACCGGTGAGGCAGATAACGGTGTCTCCACCGAGAGCAGCGGCCCCACAGCTGATGGTGGAATTGCCTCCGTCCAAACCCGTGAAACCCTGATTTTCCGCCGAACTTTCTCCATCGCCGACGGTGGCATACGCCTGCCTTCCGGTGTGGCTGAAGACGATAGCGCGCAATAAACCCATTGAACTGAGACCAAGGAATTATTATGGATTACCCAATCATAAAAACCTGTGCATCCTGCTCTGCGGTTCTGGCTGCGAGCTTGCTGGTAACGACAACTGCCCTGGCCCAAACTCCACCGGACGCCGGTCAGGTACTGCGGGAAAATGAACGGCGCGTACCAGTACCCACGACGACTATCCGGCCCGGATTAATCGTTCCGGATGAAAAAGACCCGGCCGCTAACCCCGGTCAAAAACTGGAAGTCCAATCGATTCGCCTGGAAGGGATGGTTAACATCCCGCGCGAAGAGCTCTTGCCGTTGATTGCCGATCTGCAAGGCAAACAATTGACGCTGGGTGAACTGCGTGAGGGAGTAAAGAAAATCACGGTGTATTACCGCGAGCGTGGTTATGTTGTTGCGCGGGCGTACATCCCGGCGCAAGAGATCAAGGATGGAAGCGTACTTGTCCAGGTGTTGGAGGGGACGCTGGTGTCCGGCAGCATCGATAATCACTCGCGGGTGAAAGAGTGGGTATTGCAACGGGTCTTGGATGCCCAGGACCTGAATGGCAAAGTTATCGCTTCTTCCACGACTGACAGGGGATTACTGCTGCTGGCGGATTTACCTTCGGTGGGCAAGGTCGCTGGTAAATTGCGCCCCGGTGAAAAGGTAGGGACTTCGGATTTAATCGTTTCGGTAGGCGCTGGTAAAAACACCGAGGGAAATATCAGCCTGGATAACTACGGCAACCGTTACACCGGCCAAAACCGGTTGAACGGGCGTATCGCCTTCAATAGCCCAACGGGCTTGGGTGATCGCATCGATTTAATGGCAACCGTTACCGACGAAGATCTGGTTTACGGCCGTGCCGCCTACGATTTACCGGTCACCGGCAATGGTCTGCGTTTGGGCGCCGCACTGTCTTCCAGCTCTTACGAATTGGGCCAGGAATTTGCCAGTCTGGATGCACAGGGTAATGCCAAAACCTCCAGTCTCTACGCGGTTTATCCCATCGTGCGCGGCTTGAATTCCAATGTCTGGTTGACCGGTAATTTCGAACATCGCAATCTGGAAGACGAAGTGAAATCCGTTAATTCCATTGTGGATAAAACAGCGGATGTCGGCACTGTGGAAATCTTCGGGGATATTGTCGATGCCTATGGCGGCGGTGGCTATTCCACCTGGCGTGTGTCCGGTGTGTTTGGCGATCTTTCCATTGATACTCCATCGGCCTACACGATTGACCAAAATGGTCCACGCGTTGATGGTGGTTATGAAAAGCTGATGCTAAGTGTCTCCCGGCTGCAAGCCATCACTGAAAAAACCAGTGTGTCCTGGACGCTTAGTGGCCAGCGTGCCAGCACCAATCTGGATTCCTCCGAGAAATTCCTGATCGGCGGAATTTACGCCGCTCGTTCCTACCCGCAAGGGGAAGGGGCGGGTGATGATGGTTGGCTAAGCAATCTGGAGTTGCGCCATCAATTGCATAAATCCCTGCAAGTTGGCGTCTTCTTTGATGCTGGGGAAGTGGATTTCAATCATGACCCTTACATCGCTGGCCGCGAGGATATTAGTTTGCGCAGCGTGGGTTTCAACCTGACTGCCGGCTACGACAAATTCCTCGGCAAGTTAACGGTTGCCTGGAATGCCGGTACCGATGACGCAACCACCGCGCCGGATAAAGATCCACGCGTCTGGGGCTCAATTGGCTATAACTTTTAGCTCGCCGCTGTACTATCCTTGGGTCTGGTTTGTTTTCCAAACAGTCCCAGGGATAGAAAACCGATGACTAGATCCAATACTGTTTCACCCTTACAGCTTCAGGTAGGCGTGCCCCACGATATCGTCATCTCCGCAGTGTTGCGCAAACTGGCGGAGCATGAACCCTTCCGAACGTATTCCCTTGCCATTATGGTTAATGCGGTCATGGGGCAATTGCAGAACGCTGCCAATATCATGGGCCTGCGCGATGGAAAACTGGTCGCCTATGCCGGATGGTTGCGCGTGCACAAAGCGGATGCTGAAGCGTGGCTATCAGGTCAACGCGATATCCCCGCACCTGATTGGCATAACGCCGATGCAGCGATATCAACCATCATAATTGCCGATGATCCCGCCGATTTGCGCACCTTGATACGCGGAGTTTCAAACGCCTGCGCTAATTTACCGGTGTACCGGATGCGCGTCTTTGGGGAAACGGAACAAAAACGAAAGCCTATTACCGGGCGTGTGCAGGCGGGGTTGTAATGGATTTATTGCTCGCCACTGCACAAGAGGGGTTAAATTCGCTGGTGCGGCAATTGTGGGGGATTGCACAACAACGACAATGTAAATCCGATTTCCCACTCAGAATTATCGATGACCCTGAAACTGTTCGCACAATCCTCAATGACATAAATACCTTTCGCAAAAATTATGCATTTCTCGATTCCTTATCCAAAGGCCGCTTCAGTGATAATGGCCAAAGCTGGTCTGCGCGTACACATCTAACGCAACCGCAATATTCAAAAAACCATTTCCTGAAACATACTGACGCCGCACAAATAATTTATCGCGCTGAATTTAATCGTTTGCAAACTAACGCAACGGTAGAGGATATCGGCGAAGCCGCCGTTGCCGCTGCGGTAAAAATTGTAGGGCAAGTATTTGGTTTGCCCGACGATATCCCGTGGGATACTCAATGGGCAACGCGCGTGCGCATCGCGTTGGTAAAACGCCAATGGATTGGTTTTGGCGGCGCAACACAAGCACAGCTTGATGCAATAGATTTTGAATTACGCGGATTACGTGAACAATGCGCAAGCATCTGGAAAAAAGTGCCGTCGTTACAAAACCTGCTGGAAAATTTTCGTTCGCAAGCAATCGATATCCCGGATTTCGACCCGGTGCAAGAGCTTATCCAAAATATCATCGCCTCCAGTGAAACCACTGCAGCGACCATCATGTGGGCAGCGACTATTCTTGCATGCAGGCAAGATCTTCAAGGTGGATTGCGGTCACAACAAATCAGTGTGGAAAATTTCATCCAGGAACTGTTGCGGCTTTACCCTGCAGTGCCATTTATCACCCGCTATGCGGAACAATCTTCAGTAATAGGAAAAGAAATTTTCAACGCGGGCGATGCTTTTATTATTTCCATTTTCGGCCTGCACTATTCAAATTTCTGGACGGACCCTTTGGTTTTCAATCCGGATCGATTTAATCAGGATCTGTGCTTGCGCGATCACTACATGCCATTTTTGATTGGAGCAAGAACTTGTGGTGGAAGGAAATTGGCGGAATTGGAGTTACGCGTGGCCATTCCCGCGCTGTTAGAAAAATTTACGCTATCAATTAAAGATCCGGCAAAAGTATATGCCGACTACGGCCTTTCTTTTCGGCCGGGTGCGCCCGATCTTTTTTTGAGAGTAAGATGACGGTCAGGTTTTCTATTGGTGACATACAAAAGTTTTATGGCGAGGTTGTTGCCGACGGTGACTCTGCCGTATCAACCCCGCCGCTCCTCAAAAGATAAAGGGCTACGCCAGGCATATTTGCCCTTTTGTAATTGGCCATAAACTCACTTCGTGATTTCGAAAAACCTTTATTTTAGCGGCAGCATTGTTGTTGGGCGATTCCTTAACCTCTTTGGCATCCCACATACCAAACGCTATAATTTGATCCCCTGATTTGTACGCGTTAAACCTATCAGGATTATTAGTCCAGATGGAGCATTTTGCACTATCCAGTATATGTTCACTATCTGTTTTTCGTGTTGGAGCTATTAAATTGATCACCGCGAGAGGGCCATTTTTTCCGGCGATATTTCTTATGTCTTTTATGGTTCCTTGAATCGCAATCGGAGTTTTGATGGTTGCCCTGGTAATGTTTCGATAGCATTGAAAATAATTACTGTCATCGAAAAAAAAGTCTTTCCACGCTAATCTTGTACCATCAAATACCAGTTCCAATACATTCTGGATTTCTGTATGGTCCTCGCAAATTGCCCTGACTTTCAACACCCTCATTGCACTATTGATGTAACCCGTTAATCGCTCTTCGGCATCAATATATTTCTTTTCCCGAGCGCCGGTACCGCTTTTGGTTTCTTTATCGTTAGCTTCCTTTTGCGCAAGTTCTTTTAGGTCTGAAATCGCTTTTTTTACAGCAACTAATCGAAGTTCGAATTGATTGTTCTTAATTTGGTTAAAGATGTCAGGCTCAGATGTGCGGGCAATAACTTTGATTTGGCCTTCGACATTGTATTTGCATCCTGGCGAATGTTGATTGTCGCGTTGCAGCCTGAAATATGGATCTACCGATATGATCTCATCACCAATCTGACGGTTGAATCCGTCCACAAAGCTGATTCCTGCACTGCATGTTTCACAGTGTAATGGCTTGATAAAACGCCCTTGCTCTGCCTTGGCTATATTTATCAAGTTACCATTAGCATCGATAGCTGCCGACATCTTAATTCCCATAAATCGTTTCCTGGTTTGTTGATGAAATCTGATAGTTCATATTGTCAGGTCGTCGCCGCGCATTTGAATTAATGAAAGTTAACTGAATATTATGTTGCGTAATAAAACCACTGCACACTTTTCTCAACAATATTTGGTATGGAGGATAAGTTGCGACATAAAAAAACCGATCTTTAAAGGATCGGTTTTTTTATGTCACGCGGTCTTCTTAACTATGAACTTATTGGCAACTACGCACCAACGTCCACGCCTGCGTCCAGGCCCAGCCAGAGCCGGGTGAATAAGCTGCGCCACCCAATGAACACCAACCCCCAACCGTACAACGGTATTCATTACCGCTGTTTTGTACCAGTGCACCCGCTGCATAGCTGGTACCGCTGGCAAAAACGGGCGATGTGCAATTACCGCTGACAGACGTTGATGATGAGCTACTGGATGATGGCACTGCGCTTCTGGAAGAACTGCTCGATGAACTAACACCATTTACCGAAGACTGGCTGGATGCGGTTTCACTACACGGCCCCATATCTGACCAGTAATTGTATTGGCCGGATGTTTCCGCAGGATTGTTTCCCTGCGTCCAATAGTTCGCTGAATAACGCCTGCCGTTATGAATAACTTCCTGCCGCGCGTTGTACTGCGTGTTGGCATTCCAGGGCGATAAGCTCGCACAGGCGTTGTCCGGAATACTGGACGATGAGCGTGACGTTGTTGTGGAGCTTGAACTGCTAGCGATGATGGAGCTTGAGGAATTGTTATCCGGCGAGTAGGTCACATCCACGCATTGATAAAAACCTTCCGGCGCATCGCTTTTATCGCGCTGCCAAACGCTGTAAACAATATGTCTGCCGGTGCGCGCTGGCAGTGTTACAACGTGCGTTGAGGTTGCTTCATTACCCGCGCGCCCTGATTGGTGAATCTGTTCCAGGTCAGACCACTTCAAGGGTTGCAGCGGATTAAAACCTTGCTTGGTAATGTAATAACGGAAATACGTGGTTCTATGTTGTGCGGTGTTGGTCCAGATAAATACGCGCGGCCCGGCGGAAACCTGTGTTGCTGGCCAATCATTTCTGGCGAGATCCAAACCACCAAAATCCCCATGGCCCGCACTACACAATTTGCCATCCGGAATTAATGCCTGGTGATTATTATCCGCACCAATAACATTTATAGACCAGGGCTCATAAATGCTCGCGTTACCTGCAGCAAATGCCGCTTTACACGCGGCATTTCTCGGGCTTTCCGGGCTGGGCCCATCATCGCGACACGCTACCGCACGGCCTTTGGGACTGGAGACATAACCATGCGCGGTAACCTCCATTGTGCCGAGCATCATGGAGACACCGGCCACCATCGTGAACATTTTTAATAACTTACTACGAGAAACGTCAGGTTGATTTTTCATTATTTTTATCCTCTTTTCCTTTCGGATGATTGAATGTCAGTGCATTTACTTGCATCTGCAAATGCGGTTTTTGCACGTAAGCTTGCCATCCTCCAGCAAGGCAATTAATTTTCTATGACATGATTAATTTGCAACAACAGTGGGATTACAGCGGAAAGGCGCACTCACTACGCCGTCGCAGTTTACGAATGGGGCAATTAAAAGGCGAGTTTGACTTTTGGGTTTTACGTTCGACTTTTAGTATCGGGACGTATAAAGAAGCTAAAACTATTTGGAATAATAATTTTAGTGACATATGAAAATTATCTGGAAAAATTTTATATCTTCAAATTAATGCTGATCGCTTCTTGTTTCACATAATGCGCGATTGCATCTGTGGTAATAATTGCCATCATTTTTAGCTTCCAAAATGTCTTGTTGTTCGTTAACTCGTCGAGTTATTAATTATGCGTCGGTGTTACTATTTGCCGGCTGGATTCCCGGTAGCGATTCAGGCTACCTATTGCACACCACCCACCAGAAAGGAGTAAGGACATGAAAATTGAAAGGTATTTTTTATCGGTAATGATCACGCTGTTATCACTTCTTTTTACCCAGGCCGCTTCGGCCGGATACATGAAATACACCTACCAGACACCAGTAATGTACGCGACGGGAGAACAATCTTACGACGAAGACGGAAATTCACCGTCAATGGAATTTTTCTGGAAAGCGGAAGAGCAATTTAATGTTGAATTTATTATTCCCGAACTTGACTATGAGCTGGAAGAAATGGAGGTGTTTTATAAAGTATTTGAAGATCCAGTCATTAGTGTAACCTCTGCTAATTTTTTTAGGAACGCTACTATCACCAGCAGCAGCTTTGCACTGGAAGCCTGGAAAGTTGAGGGGTTCATTATTCAAAGTTGGTCACTATCGATTGATATTGCTGACAGTAGTTTTCCAAACAATATGGAGCGGCGTGCATCACTTTCGTTAAATGGTGGATGGGATCATATGACCTTCTACCAAGACAATTTTTACATTAAGAGATGCGCAGGTCAGTATCCGCCCGAGTGGGAAATGGGCTGTTGGAGTGGTACATATGATTCGGTAGTGGAATTTCGAGGGGAAGATACTAGTTTCCCTTTAGATGAATATCCTGGCGGTATATTTCGGCTTTTTGGGGAGCGTGTTTCTGTTCCCGAGCCATTATCGCCCCTACTGTTATTGACCGGAGTAGTGGGCATATTTTTTTCTCGCAGAATAAAATTCAGGAACGCGTAATCTGAAGCTGAAAACATTTATTTTTTATCGAATATTTTTTTAGCGAACGTAATTTAAATTCGATTAAGTAAACAATATTTCCCAATACAGATGAATGGCCATTGATTGAAGGGGCATCCATCTGTATTAGGAAATAACCTTATGGCGTCCAGGCCAACACGGAACACCCCAGGATTTGCTGGTTACCGTCGCGATCACTGATGCGGAATTCTTCGCTGCCCGGAGTATTTGGTAAGCCCTTTACCTTGCGCAGATTAACGGGTGTATACCATTGGTCGCATGACCCCAAACAGCCACCAAAACTACAAATGCTACCGGTGTCTGTTATATAGGCTATGTAGCGGCCGTCGGGGGACCAATTGGCGCCAGCAATTAATTTTGTGTCAGTGAGTTGTTCGAAGCCGGAGCCATCAATATTTCCGATCCACAAATCCGGCTCCGAAGACGTGGTGCCGCGACGATCCATCAACATAATAAACTGTGTACCTGTGGGGCTCACTGAAAAGTCACCCATGATCCGGTCTGCCGGTATAGTCAGATGTCCTGCGGGAGTTTCCTCCCCGGTATCCAGATTCATTATTCTCATGTTGCCGGTATCTATATTAATCAGCATGAAGCGCCCATCCGGCATCCACGCAAACCATTCTCTTTCCGAGATCACATAACGAATTTTCATGGTAGAAAAATCCAATACATACTCTTCAAAGGGTGATATTGAATCCTCACCATAACGCACCTTGGCCAGGCTTTTGCTGGTTGGTGAGGGGGACACATCCCTCAAGTAATAATCCACCTGTTCCTGGTAAACCGTGCTGCCGGTAATGCGATCAATAACGGTGATATTGGTGTAGTCATCGTAAACATTCCAATCAGTCACAACGTACTGCTTTCCATCCGGCCAAACAGCGATACTGACATCATCACGCGTAGTAACCTGTGCTGGCAGGCTGCCATCAAGATGCGCCAGTTGTACGCCATTGCGGTAATCCAGCGCATAGTTGTTATGCCAGAGTATTCCCGCCGGCGCTATTGGTTCAGACGACGTTGATACTGATGTAGTTGATGAGGCTAGTGCTGATGTAGTTGATGAGGCTGGTGTTGATGATAGCGACGATGACTCTGATGAAATTAGCGTTGATGATATTGATGCTGATGAGTGCAGCGCAGACGTTTCAGAGGTGGAAGTTACCGAAGATGCAGATGTTGGAGGAACAGGGGACGGGGCAGACTCCGGTTTAGATCCACCACCACCGCCTCCACAAGCGGTGACCAGAATAGTCAGTGCGAAAGACAGAAATAATAAAGCGTATCGTTTCATATAAATTCTCCATTTCATCGATTTGTCACAATTATCCTTGCGAAATCTTTCCAATTTTTTAATTGGAATATGATCGTGGGCAAATCTTAAAAAGTTTTTATTTACTTTTCCACCTTCGCGATGAAAAGTGGAATGATTTTCAACAGCTATTTTTAATAAATGAGATGTGTGTCATTGGAGGGGACTTACGATGTCCTGGTTACGCGGCCTGCGGGTAATTACCGTTCCATCGCAGCAATTGATAGTGGAGCAGCGTTGGTTTGCTGAATGATCGCGGTGTTAAAAACCTTATTTTAATTCAATTTTCGCGTCAGCCTTTGCGATAATCCATAGGGAAGTAAACGTATCAGTTTTAAAAACAGCGTGAAGCGTTTGGGGAAATGAATTTCAAAATGGCGAGAAAGCAAGCCTTCCGCTATTTTTCTGGCGGCCTGTTCCGGTTCGATCATCGCTGGCATGGTAAATTTATTTTTATCTGTTAGCGCCGTACGCACAAAGCCGGGGCTTATCAATTTTATATCGATTGAGTCTTTGCATTCGGCGTGCAAACTTTCGGCAAGATTGATAATCGCCGCTTTAGTTGCGCTATAAGGTTGACCGTTGGGCAGGCCAATATAGCCAGCAACACTTCCGCACAGAGCGAGCTGCCCGTGCGGCTTTTGATGTTCCAGAATCGGTAAAACGGCGTGCACCACATTAAATGCGCCGGTCAAATTAATATCGACAATCCCTTTGGTTGCTACTATATCAAGCGCGTCTATTTTCATCGGCGCGTAAGCTGCCGCTAAAAAAACAATGCGATCAATTCGCCCAAATGCCGCGCGAATTGCCTGCGCCGTGCGTTGTGTCATTGCGGCGTCCGAAGTATCCAGCACAAACACTTTATGACGCTCACCCAATTCATCGTTTAATTTTTCAAGTTCATCCTGGCGTCGCGCGGACAGCGCAAGAATGGCGCCGCGCGTAGAAAGTTCCCGTGCTAATGCATATCCAATTCCGCTGCTGGCGCCGATAATCCAGACGATCTGATCTTGATAGGGTGCGTTCATTTTTGCTTCTGCATAAAAATAGTCAGTTCGGAAACAGTGATGCCGAATTTTTTCAAATAAGACCGATTAATCAATACACCATCATTCATCAACCACATCCAGTCATCAAAACGAATGTGATAGGTAGTGTCTTTTACTGGCAAATCCATCACGTAATTCCAGCGCACCGCGCTGCCTTCAGCTTTACCAGTGGCTTTGTCGATAATATCGGATGCGGTTCCTTCAAAGGTACCATCGGCCAATTTTTTTATCGTCCACACGCGTTCTTGTTTCTCTCCGTCGTAGTAATCGAAATGTTCAGTCAGTGTGCCGACATCACCATTCCATTCGCCAACGAGGTCGATATCGAACCGGCGTACGACGCGACCACGCCAATCCTGAACGATGCCCCAGGCTTTAATCGGGCCATTAAAATATTCCTTGATATCAGCGCGTGGTGTTGTGTCTTTGTAATAATCAATATTATTGGCAGCGCAACTGCTAAGCATGATGAGAACTCCTATTGTTGCCATGATTTTGAAAACTTTCATTATTTCCTCCAGGGCCAGATCGAATAAAAAAACCATACAGCAAACCGGCAGCACCCAATTTCAACACACAGGGAATCAGCGCGTATGCGATGGAAAGTGTTGCAAGTGCCGTTTCTGAGTTAACAGCCTGCGGTTTAAAATTGGCTGCATCAAGCGCGGGCAGCGCAATGGCGGAGGCCAGCGCCAGGCTGGCTTTACCGATAAATGCCAGAAACGCGTAATGCGATCCTGAACAGGTGCAATTATCGTGCGTGTGAATGTGATCGGCCAGAATCGAGGGCGGCAATGTTAAATCCGCACCGAGTGCAAAACCTGAAACGACACACACGGCTGCATATGGCCATACATCACCGGCGTTTAGAAAAAACGCACAGATAAAACCGGCTACTGCAAGAATATTTGCAAAACACCACGTCTTGTATTTTCCATGCCGGACGCTGATTTTTTTCCACAGCGGCATAGCGGCAGCACCGCAAAGAAAATAAAGCAATAAAAATAAACCCGTTAGCTGTTCAGCGCCAATAAGATCGCGCACATAAAAAACAACCAGAATTGCAGGAGTACTGGAAGCCAACATACTCACACCATACACAATAAAAAGTCGCCAGCTTTCTGTTGGTAACGCTCGTATTGCTGCCAGCGGTGATAGCTGCCGCTTATTTTTGGCGATAGGTGTGGACGGCAACGTCAGCCTCGAAAAGCAAGCGATGCCGGTAAGCATTAGTAGAAAAAGAATCCCCGCATACCAGAGATAAACCTCATTTGTATTAATCCATTGTGATAGCAATGTCGGCACCGACACGGCGGTAACAAGCCCGATAATTCCAAACGCTTCGCGTGCGCCCGCAATTTTTGTTTGTGCGTTAGTATCGCTTGTCCATAACGTAGCTTGCGCACCGAGTACAATTATCAACACGCTGTAGGCGCTCACCGCAAAAATCATGCACAGCGAAAACCAAATCGCAGGTGAAAAAAAATGACCATTAAAAAGCCCGAAAATTGAAAGGCATAAAACTGTTCCAGCAACGGCAAGCACTGGCAGGAAGTGATCTTGTAATTTATCCGTGAGCCAACCTATCAGGGGGTCTTGTATTGCATCGAATACCCGAATGAAGAGCAGTAATGTGCCGAGTAATGTGAGTGAAAGGCCATGCTGTGTTGCAAAAAAATCCGGTGCAAGCACATACAACGGAAAACCGGCGAAGGCGACCGGCAAAGCAATAAAACCATACTGTAGTAATGATTTTCCGGTGATTGCCTGCGTGTTCATTTCAAATCCAGTAGCGCGCGACGCAATTGGGGCTCGGAAGTTTTTTCCGCGAGCCAAATACCAAAAAATGATTTACCAAAATCATCGCCCTTGATTACGCCAATAATGTCCGCGCCCTTATAAAACGTGGTTTGTTTATTGGGAATATAAACTGCCGTTAACACCGTGCCTTTTTTAACATCGGGAAAAATGGTTTTCATTTGCGAATTCCACGCCGCTAATGTCACCTCATTGGTGAAACCTTGCTGGCGTATTTCCTGGACCGACCGGTCGGCAATATCTTTGCCTTTTATCGCGCGAAAATATTCGATAGATAATGCAAATGGTTTGTTCGAGTCCCATACGCCTGCGGGTGCAAATAGCGTTGCTTCGTAAACATCCCAAAATGCATAAGACAAAATACCACGCCCAACAACGGCTGCGCCCGGTACGGATGGTTGCACCGTTTCAATAGGCGATGCATTGTCCTCAATAGCAAAAACATTTATCGCCTGCAGAAAAAAAATTCCCTGAAACAGCATCCCCAGGAAGGCCCCGTTCAGAGATATCGTTTCCAGACATAAAATGCACCTAGACCGCATGTTGAAGACCCCACTGCATTACATTGGTTCGCCCGTGCCGGAAGGATGCGATGCAACAGGTCAGGTAAAAACGCCACATGCGAATAAATTTTGCATCAAAGCCCATGGCTTTTACGTCGTTAATTCGCGCATCAAAATTGTCGAGCCAATGGGTGAGGGTGAGTGCGTAGTCCTGGCCGAAGGCGAACTCATCCGTTACACGCAGTCCCGCTTTTGCACTTTCTTCGTGGAATCGCGATGGCGATGGCAGCATGCCACCGGGAAAAATAAACGTGCGAATCGCGTCGCCACTCGTGCGATAACGCTCAAAGGTATCTTCAGCGATGGTGATACTTTGCACCATCACTTTGCCGTTAACGGCTAGCAGCGATTTTAATTTGGCGAAATAAACCGGCCAGAATTTTTCACCGACCGCTTCGAACATTTCAATGGAAACAATCTGGTCGTACACGCCGGTTTGGCGGCGATAATCTTCAAGCGCGATAACAGCATTGTCACCAACGCGCTGTGCAGCAATTTGATGTTGGGCTTCAGATATCGTTAAACCCTTGATGCCGTAATCGCCGCGCTGCAATGCGCGCTCTGCAAATCCACCCCAACCGCAGCCAATTTCCAGAAGGCTGCCGGACGGATTAAGCCGGTCAATCATCCGGTCATATTTTCGCGTTTGCGCAGCCTGTAACGATTCATTTTCGTTCGCAAAAATCGCAGCGGAATAAGTCATGGATGGATCAAGCCAGAGTGCGTAAAAATCATTACCCAGATCATAATGGGCATGGATATTTTTTTTGCTGCCACGTTCGGTATTGCGCGTAAAAAAATAAGCGATACGTGAAGCGAGCCGGCCAAATGCATTGCCGCAAATATAATTATCAAGTGCGGCCTGGTTCTGCAGGCCAAACAAAAATAATTGCGTTGGATCAACAGAGTCCCACCAGCCATCGCGATAAGCTTCTGCCAGCGCAATATCACCCTGACGGATCAGCGCAGCTACCAGGCGCCAATCGTGGATATCAATTTCTGCCGTCGCACCTGGCTGGGTACCATTAAAAGAATGCGTTTGACCATCGGGAGTTGTGACACGGATGGTTCCGAATTCAATACGCTCAAGTGCGTTAAGAAAACGGTTGGTAATGTGACGATCAAACATGGTAGCAACCTCGTAAAAACGTATTCGTGGCAGTGGCGTTTTTGTGCCAGCCTTTTTTGGTTTCATATTTTGTTAAGGTTTCGCGTAGCAGTGGTGCGCTGCGCGAGTTGTGCGGGTTTGGTGATAAAACGAATACCGCGCATTAACAGTTTTAGCGCCTGCCAATGAATCAATGAAATGGCTTTCACTGCTACTAATGGATGCTGCCAAAATGCGCGCCGTAAAGCGTGCGATGTCAGGGGAGCAAATGTGCCGGTCAACGACGTGACCAATTGCTTTTGCTGGTCCGCATCGTAATAGTCGATCCAGATTCCCAATGCGTTCGCGCTGAAATCGAAACGAAATTTATAATCGCCATGCCGGTGCAGAAATGGCGACACATGAAAAACTTTTTCTGCTTCCAGCCATTGATCGGCAGTGATCGGTGTGTGATCCGGGTTTGCGCACAAATAATTATGTTGCTCACCAAAAGTATTGTGTACTTCGCACAACACTGCTCTTAATGCGCGATTGCCATCCACACAAAAATAAAAACTGACGGGATTAAAAACATAACCGAGCACACGCGGCATAGTGATGAGAGTGATATGTTGCGTCGCACTGTCCAGACCGTACTCTGCCAAAATGGCCCTGACCCAAGGTGTGGGATCGCTGCCATCACGCGCACCAATATCTTCCCGGTGGAAACTGGCAACGCGACCCGGAACGGGTGCGGCGGGTAATGGCAACGCGAGATAATAAATCCCGTAATGAAAGGCGTTGGCTTTTGGAAAAAGCCGTTTATGCACGACTTGCGCAGTGTAGAGTTGCGGAGTTGTCACCATGGTGGAGAAACCCCCATGCGTTCGGCTAATGCTACAGCGCTACCCAAACCATCTTCATGAAAACCATAGCGCTGGTACGCGCCGCAAAACCACAAGCGGTTATGCCCCTGAATGCCTTCGATGCGCGATTGGTTTTCAATTGCCGCTGCATCGAATACCGGATGCTCAAACATGACATCATCGTGGATAAGTTCGGCCGCTGGTTCGCGTCCGGGATTCAGCGTGACTATCAATGGTTGTTCGGTTGCCAGTGGCTGGAGATTATTCATCCAATAGTTGAGCGATACACACGGATTGCTGTCAGTTTTATTTTCAGAAAGGTATACCCAACTCGACCAGGCATTGCGCCGCTTGGGCATAAAACTGGTATCGCTATGCAAAATGACGCGGTTGGGTTGATAGGTAAATGCGGAAAGAATTTTTTGTTCCTGAATGCTTGGACTGTCAATCATCGCGAGTGCCTGATCGGCGTGACAGGCAAAAATGACTTCATCAAAGATCTGCGTTTCACCCAGCAAATCTTCGACAACCACACTGCTGTCATTACGCGTGACTTTACTTACGCCGCAACCTACATGAATGCGCTCTTGAAATGGCTCGGTAAGCCGGCGCACATATTCGCGGCTACCACCAACCACCGTGTGCCATTGCGGATGGTCATTGATAGTTAGCAGCCCATGATTTTCAAAAAAGCGAATGAAGGTTCGCGCCGGGAATTTGAGCATATCGGCGAGCGGCATACTCCAGATCGCACCACCCATCGCCAATAAAAAATAATTGCGGAACCAGGGGCGCATGCCGAGATCATCCAGGCAATCGCCGAGCGTGAACGAAGGATCTTTGTGAAGATACGAACCGGCCGATTTATTAAAACGTAAAATATCGGCGATCATGCCAAGGAATTCGGGACGCAATAAATTTCTTTTTTGCGCGAATATATTGGCGGGTTTGCGTGTGCCGTATTCGAGCCAGCCATTATTGATGCTTGCTCCAAAAGACATATCACTGTCGGCAATAGGAACTTGCAAATGCGCTAGCAAACGGGTGAGCAGGGGATAATTGCGTTTGTTAAAAACGATGAAGCCGGTGTCTACCGGAACAACACCATCTTTGGTATTTACGTCGACAGTACGACTGTGGCCGCCAATATAATCGTTCTTCTCATAAACGGTAATGTCATGGTGCGGATGCAGTAATGACGCTGCCCCAAGGCCGGATATGCCAGTACCGATAATGGCTATTTTTTTTCGACGTATCTGTGTCAAGGGGATTGTCCTCTGTGGAGCCACTTAACAATAGTAGAGGACATAGCGTTGACACAAACTTACTCCTTTCTAAACTTTTGGTAAGGTTAGGCGTTATTGGCAAATTTAGAAGTTATTTGGAGAATTGGAAATTAGCGGTAAGGCTGGAAGATGACGCGAACTTGCAAGCCAGGAGCAGCGTTCTCCAGGGTGATGCGCGCATGGTGTTGCTCGGCCACGGCGCGCACCAAGCTCAAGCCTAGCCCGTTTCCGGGTGTGGTGCGGCTGGCATCGCCCCGGTAAAAATGTTTGAACACTTTTTCTTTTTCGTCTTCCGCAATTCCCGGGCCCTGGTCCCCAACCAATGCCACGACTTGATTCTTTTCAATGTCTGCATTCAAGACAATCACCGAGTGCGAGGGCGAAAATTTAATCGCATTGTCGACGAGGTTGGCAAACAACTGAAACAGCAAATCACCATCGCCTTTAATCATTAACGTTGCTGCGACTTTTATATCGAAGCGAATATCACATTCTTCAGCGACGGGCTCATAAAGCTCAGCGATGTCATGAATAATTTTGCTTAAATTCACTTCACCCATTTGTTGGCTGCGCTTGCCTTTTTCAATATTGGCAATGCGCAGCAACGCATGAAATACGCCTAGAATATGGTCGATATTAGCAAGTACCATGTCGATATGTTCTTCATCGATACGCTGGTTTTTCAACGCTTCAATATCGCTGCGCAAACCGCTTAACGGCGTGCGTAAATCGTGGGCAATATTGTTGCTGATCTCGCGCGCACCATTCATCAGGTCTTCGATTTTTGCGAGAAAGCCATTCAATACCAGCGACAAATTACTCAAATCATCCCAGCGACTATCAATGGCGAGGCGTTCGGATAAATCACCTGTTTTAACAATATGTTGCGCAGTCGCCGCAATACGGTTAATTCTACTCACCACAAAGTGGCTGATGCCAAAACTCACCAGCACCACGATTAACATCAACGCCATAATGAGCCAACTCAAATGTTTTAGCTGCGTATAACTCGCAATCAGTTCGTGCACATTGCGCGCAACCATAATGCGCGTGCCGTTATCAAATGTATGAATTTTTGCGGCGAAGGCCTGGTTGCCGTGGAGAGTGTCAAGGTCAAACCCCAAAACGCCTTCGGTAATTTTTTGGATAGTGGCGGGCATGGGATCAATAGAGCCGCCCAATAATTTTCCTGCGGCATCTTCATAGCGGAAACGCACGATCTGATCATCTTTGGCTCTTCGTTGAATATACGTCAGCAACTCGCCCCCAACATTTTCCATGCCGGACACCATACTGATTTCAATATCAATTGCGGCCTCTGTTTCGCGCAGGAAATCGCGTTTCCCCAAATCAATCAGGAAGTAACCGAGGATCGCGGCGGACACGGCAAGCAACACCGTAAACAGCAATGCCATTTTAAAGCTGGAGCTTTCGATATAACGTCTAGAAACTGTCATCAATAATGTATCCTGCACCGCGTACGGTTTTGATTAACGTATTTCCGGTATCGCCCAACTTTTTGCGCAAGCGGCTGATATGCACATCGATCACACTGGTCTGCGGATCAAAATGATAATCCCAAACACCTTCCAGCAGCATAGTGCGCGTAACCAATTGGCCTTTGAATTTCACAAGGTATTCCAGCAACCGGAATTCGCGCGGCTGCAGCTCAATGATTTTGCCGTTACAGCGCACTTTATGTGCGAGCAAATCCATTTCCAGATTACCGGCTTTCAGTGTGGTTGATTGCGCGGACAATGGCGAAGAAGCGCGTTTACCCAGCGCCTCAACCCGCGCAAGGAGTTCAATAAACGCAAACGGTTTGACCAGGTAATCATCGCCACCGGCGCGTAACCCTGTCACTTTGTCATCCACATCACCAAGTGAGCTTAATATCAACACCCCCGTCAGATTCCCGCTGCCGCGCAACGTTTTAATAATGGAAAGGCCATCCAGCAACGGCAACATGCGGTCAACAATAAGCACATCATATTTTTCATTCGTCGCACGGTGAAGGCCCATTTCCCCATCTTCAGCCAGATCAACAACATGCCCGGCTTCCTTTAAACCTTTTCCGACATAGGTGCGGATTTTGGGGTCGTCTTCGATAATCAGGATTTTCATGAAATATGTTGTCCGCGTGAAATGGGGGGGCGTTTGTACAATTCTGTTCCAGTTAGTTTTGGGTGATCATTCAATAGTCTCCCAATGGCCGCCTTTATCGGCGCCAATACGACGTAATTTTTGTTCGGTTTTCAATTTGCCAATAGCGCGTTCTATGGCGCTAGTGGACTTGCCAATAAGCGAAGCCAGTTCCTGAATTGTAAGATCGGGATTGGCTTTCACCAATACCAAAATGTGCTCTGTGGTTTTTAGGATTTTCTCCTGCGTTTTCTCCTGCGTTTTCTCCTGCGTTTTCTCCTGCGTTTTCTCCGAACCTGATGTAAGGCCACCCCAGATTAGTTCGGTAATAGTTTGGTCGTAAGGTGTGATGGAGTCGTAGATCGTCAAGCTGTGCCCTTGCTCTGTCCAGCCTTGTTGGATTTTAGGTAAGCCGGAACCGGCGCGCTCCCCTAAACCAATCAATAAAAACATCTCATGCAACGTACGGTTACGGCAGTCGCTTTCACCACCTTCCAATGCAATTTCGGCCGGTACTCGCATTATGCCTGGGTTACGAAAGGTGAAACCTTTAGTTGATTTGGTAATTTTTATTGATGCGCGATCAGAATAATCGGCATGGACGAGGCAATTAATAAAGGCTTCACGCAATGCCTGATGCAACAGCGTGTCGTCTTGCCGGATATTATTTTGAATCGCAAACGGTGTTTTTAAGTCCGCTTCCAGTTTAAGAATGACGCGGCGATAAAAATCCAGCAAATTACCTGACCAGGTTCCGTCGGGGACAACGCGGTCCAGCCAACGGACTTCATTGCTGTCATCTGGCAGTTCTTGATAATCCAAAAAATAATTCGGTAACGCTTCCATAATAGGGCGGTGCAGCCCAAACATTAACAATCCCGCTAATGTCAAACCTTCTTCACCCGTTTCCCTATCTCTCCTCCAGCCACCCAGCCGTGTTAAAAACTCTTGTTCGTTTAATGCAATCCATGGGTGATTGGTTTTATTTGCCGATAACAAATTTCGATAACTTTGCAGTGTTTCTTTATTTAAATCATCCAACCCAAAACCTTTGAGGATGCGCTCATCGCGGCTTTCCTCCATTTGCTCTGCAAGCATGCGGCGCACTACAGTTTCATTTTGCAAAACATCGCCACTATTAAAGCGTCGATAAGTTCCTTTCAGCGGATTACCATTAATATAAATAGGTCGATATTTTCGTGGGCTTCGCGGAATATGAATGTGGATCAAATCTTTATTATCTATATGAACAACTTTAACCCAATGCTCGCGTAATAAGTTGTGGGAAATTTTTTGCGGATTATTCAAACCATTCCAAAGATCATCCAAGACCTTTTGCGTATTAGAGACTCCATACAATTCAAAAGAGCCATCTTTGTGCTCTTTCAGCCCTAATAGAATATCGCCGCCATCGCCATTCGCAAATGCACTGTAGGTTTCCCAAATATCATTCGGTAAAGCCCCTTTACCATCGCGGCCATTGGCGAGCTTGCATTCTATGAATTGGCTCTCACGCAGGGTTTTTATTTCTTCAAGGGAATTTATTATTAACATTGAGCCTCCATATCTACACCGTTATTTGCTAATTGCGATAATAGCATCAGCATTTCCTTTTGCGGCCAAATAACCGTTTTACCATTTACTGTACAAGGCCGATCTGCCAGCCATGCCCCTAAACGATAACCACTCAATTCCGCGATTTTTGTTTGGTTATACCAGAGCGAATGCTCCACATCGCCTTTAGCACGATTAAGTGTACCCTGTACCGATCGATTGCATTGAGTGTTGAATTGCAATGGCCGCAAATAAGTGTGGGCCGCAGTCATATGGTTATCTTCAGCGCCGCACTTGAGTAAGGTATTCATAAATGAATCTACAAAGTGGTCATTCAGCTCAGCAAAATCCGGTTTAGTCAATGCGGGCAATACCAGCGAAAAGCGCGTTGTATTGTGAATGAAGAATACGCAATTGCGCCTCTGCAAAGTAACAAGATGGCCATGCCAACCACTAAGCGGGTTGAAGTCCGGCGAGGTTCTTTCAAACAACCATTGACTACGAGGTGTTGCCGCTAATTGTCCCTGAGCATTCAGTGGTAGTACTTCGAAAAGCTTGCGAGTCGCATGGAGTTGGATCATGGTTAAGCGGCCTCATTTTATTCGTTTCGAAGTATTGAAAAATTCACTATGGGGTGCATTGGTAAATCCGGGCATGATAACTTTGGCCTTTAGGAAGATCGAGGTCCTTGAAGCCTTTGGGCTGCAGCATAAATAAATATAAAGTCATTATTTTGAAAAGATTAATTTTCGTTATCTGAAACGCGTTCCCAAATACCATAAAACCCTATTTTTCTCATGTATTTGGTAATTTCATAACTAAGATCCGGCAAAAGATCGGTATTATCTATTCGGCCTAATACAACGTTACCTGACTCAGCATCGTCATGGATGTTATCAACTACGCGCCAAATGAATTTGCTGAACTCTTCTGCTTCTTCTTCATTCGTAACTCCATTTTCAATGAGGCGAGAAATTTTTGGTTCTGGCGACTTCTCGAGATAGAAAGCTAATATTTCGTTAATGTGAGGATATCTTTCAAATTCAATCATAGTGTTTTTCTTGCCGTTAAATTAGCATTTTGTGCTCTATTCTTTAGTGGAATTCGCCCCCTTTAACTGGGGGCGAAGAAAAGCTTAAACCCTATCCATCAACCGCTTTAACTGTGCGTTAATCGCATCCGCTTTCTTAATCACCATATACGCAAAACGCTCAATACCTTCGATGCTATCTGCATCCAGGTCATAGGCAAAACGGTGGATAATCACGCTGGTGGATTGACAATAAAACGCACAATAATGTTGAAGTTCACAGTAGGAATCACACAGTTGCGCAAGTTCTTTTCTAATGTTTGGAGGGGGATTTTCGGATACATCCGATGTATTTGAATTGTTCATGATGAAAGCTCTTTTACGGATTTAAGTTAACGGCTTCCAGTTAGTGGCTGGAAGCCGGGTGTCAACTAGAGCTCCGTAAAAAGCTCCGGGCATATTCCCCTTGCGGGTTTTCTATTACGCCTCTCCACCCGGCCAAATGGCGGGCGCCACTTTCCCTACGAATATCGAAATCGCAAAAAAAGCTAACGGTTGCGGAGACCGTTTACGGATTCTAGTGGGGTGAACTTTAATGGGGTGGGGGAGGGTTGTCAAAGGGGGAATGGTCGGTAGTGGCACGAACAATCCCCCCTTCGGGGAGATTATCTTTTCAATGCTTTATTTGTTAATCGATATTTCTGCAATCGACTATTCGGTTTTTCCGGAATAGTCATTTCAATTAATCCTGCATTCAACGCGGGTTTCAAGTAGCGCTCACTAAATGATTTGCGATCTTGCAAGCCTAACGCAGCTTGTAAATCATCGCGGCTCATTTCACCTTTAAGCGCGATTAGTAATTCGCTGACTTGGGGGGTGACTTGTGGGGCGACTTGGGGGGTAGCTAAAGAGTTGGATGTTTCAAGGATATTCAAAATCATCTGGAGCATAAACTCAATAAACGGCGCTGAGTCGGTCTTTTTAGTGCTGAGGTTAATCGCTTGGTAATACTCGCTTTGGTGCTCATGCACCATGCTTTCCACAGGTAAATTTGCAAACAGCGGATTCCATTGAGTAAGTATCAACGTCTGCCAAAGCCGTCCCATCCGGCCATTACCATCACTAAATGGATGGATAAATTCAAACTCATAATGAAAAACAGAACTGGCGATTAAGGGCGTAGCATCTGTGTTGGCAAGCCAACCAAACAAATCCCCCATTAAATTTTTAACCCGGTTTGCAGGTGGTGCCATATGCACAACCTGATCACCGTTCATAACACCCACATTACCTTTGCGATAACTTCCTGCATCATCAATCAGGCCTGCCATTAAAATCTCATGGGCTTTCAGTAGGTCTTTTTCGCTGGACGGTTTCCAGGTTTCAAATTTTTCGTAGGCTTTAATTGCATTGCGAACTTCCTGAATTTCCTTCGGCGGGGCGATAACGCGTTTGCCTTCCAAAATTGCAGTGATTTGTTCTTCGCTTAATGTATTTCCTTCTATTGCCAATGAACCTTGGATTGTACGAATACGATTTGCGCGGCGTAGCCGTAGGTTTTTTTCATCCTCCAAAACCGACAGGCGACCCACAGCCTCGCTGATGGTTGAGACCAAGCGAAGCATGGTTGGGGTTAGGCTGTGGGGTGGCTGGTAGGTTTTGGTCATTGCGAAGTTCCGCCATTGACTCGTCTAAAGTTCAGCTCGTTTTTTACCAAACGTAAAATGGCTTCTACTTTTCCGTATTCACCTTTGGGGTACCAGAGAGCAGTAACGCCAAGCCGTAATAGCTGACTATTTCGGTTTATTAATTCGGCAATCGAATCAGGAGCTTGTTCTATTGCAAAGTGCTGTGGAAAGTCTACGTCTCCAGAAGAGCTTTTTACTTCATTAAAAACGTGGACTGTGCGGTCGTTGTGTAAACTGCAGCCAACAAAAAGTAAGCTGCTATTCCTAAAATAATAACGAAGACGCTTCGGGATAGGCCTATCAAAATCTAATGCTTGTTCCCCGTAGGCTTGATCGTATTGTGATTTCCCAAGAATGCATTTCCTAGGGTTTTTAATATCGCCATGTAACTTAATAATAGTAATTTTTTCAGGATCTAACGGTTCCATTTCAGACATGCCATTGATCACTTGAACTGAAGATTCAGCACCTGTATCAAAAACGTGTTCAAGAAGCCTATCGTAATTTGTTGTGATTAATGTGTCTTTAAACAGTTCTGAAATTCTCAACGTAATGGATTCGATTTTTCCAGTTTTGGAGAATACATCGCGAATTTCCTGTGCAAAAGCATCTGCGCCATGTGTGTGTTCTATGTACTGTATTATTTGCTCATATTGCCCATGTGCAAGCCATTGTTCTAATAGTTGGTGAGGTATTCCTGCTGTACGCCCTTGTTGGCGTAAGTGGTTTGCCCAAGTTGGAAAACCGCCAGCTACTGAAACGCCAGCGCCAATAAACGGTACAACTAAATCTTCTGAAATCCTTTCAACTAGTTGATCAAGGCGTTGTTCGTTACGTTCAAACCAATGGGTGCCATCTTCAATTCCAAGTGATGCAAGAAAATAATCTTTGCTCAACGCATCATTACGATTTTCGAGCCGAAATGCAGCAAGTGCTTGTTCATAAGCTGCCTTATCACCTGCATAAAATGCTTTGCTAGGGCTGGATAAATTACCAATGCCCAGATCCTCTAGAATTTTAATGGCTTGCTCGCTCTCGCCTTCATCGATCCATGAATTGAAATCTTCAAAAAGTTCGAAGTGGTGGTGATGGTCAAGTAGGCACCAATTATCCTTCGCTTCAGCCATAACTTTGTCCTTAATTTACAGCCTGCTCAACCAACGCATCCGCCAGCGCTAGCTGGTTGGTTTGGGCGTTTTGGAAATTGGTTTTTAGGGAGTCGCAGAGAACCATGAGCTCATCGACTTTGGCAACTATCCGCTGTTGTTCATTAAATGGAGGCAAAGGAAATCGAAAGCTGCGAACTATTTTTCCGTTCAGCGCAGGTTGAGCTCCTCCTCGGCCATCTCCTCTGTGAGAATCGTATTTACTTCTAGCCCATAGCCAAACAAACTCTGGAACAACAAAGTTTTCGTTGAAAACAAATGCTGCCACATTCTGATTCGTACATGCATCAACACCGAGTAATGCAGTTTGTCCACGTGTTTTTCCTTGACCAATAATAGCCATTAATAAACTACGAGCAGGGATCATGGAGGTTGATGAATTGGCAAAGCCTTCTTTCGTAATCTTTTCTTCAGTGTCCATTATTATGCAATTTGCTACCTCTCCAGAACTAACCCAAAGAATATTGCCATTCCAATATTTGGGTTCTGCCCTACTTGGAGTACTACCTAACCTTACGTCTGCAAAGTCTTGAATAACAACTTCAATCCAGCCGTCAGGTAAAAATATTTGATCTCCTATTGGTTCAACCGGTAGATGATTCTTAATTTTTCCTTCTTTAATTAAGCGCGATTTTTCCGCGGTAATTTTTTTGAGGAGTTCGCTGCCGGGTTCGTCGTTGGGGTTTTGGGGGACGAGCTTGCCCATAACGGCGAGTTGCAGGATGGTTTGTTTGAGTTGGTCAATGCTGTGTTCGGTGGTGAACAGGGTATCGAAGTGCGCGGCTATGCGCTGCCAGTTGGTTTGCAGTTCTTTGTGGTCTGCGGAATTGGTCAAAGAGGCAAGCAGGGCTTCTACCAATTGCGCATGGGCGGCGATATTGTCGCTTTGGGTTTGCTCCAACTGATCGCAAAATCCCATTAGCTCATCGACCTTCGCGACTATGCGGTGCTGTTCGGCGAGGGGGGGGAGTGAAAGAATTTTTAGTGCTATGTCTTCCTTGCTAAATCCATCTTGTGCGGATCTCGAAATTCCAGAAAAAAGACTTTGCCCTAGCGGGCTAGTCATCAACCAGAAAATATAAGATTCCGAATAGACTTTAAAGGCATTTTGTATTTTTATTAGGGCTACATTGTAAGCGCCATCTCTGCCCCAGAATACTTTGCCAACAGACGCACCATAGCGACCTATCATTACATCTTTTTTTGTACAAAATTTTGACACGCTTTCTTTCGGTACATAAACCGGTTGAGGATTAGGGCCCAAGTCCCTAATTTGAATTAATTGTACGTAACCATCTCGTGGCAAATCTGAAAACTGACTTTTGGGGGGTTGACTTCCTCCATTGAAATCCAGCACATCTATAAATCTCACGAATTCCCATCCACTCGGTAGATCAATTAGCTTTTCCTCATCCGTAATTTCCGGCAACGGCTTTTCATTTTTATTTTTACCTTCTTTTATCAACTTCGCCTTTTCAGCCGCAATTTTTTTCAACAACTCACTAGCTGGCTCATCATTCGGATTTTGCGAAACAAGTTTTCCGCGCACCGCCAATTCCAAAATCAATTCACGCAGTTTTTTAATGCCGTATAAATCCAACTTATTGCTACTGCCACGGCCAGCGGAACTGCGGGTTTTGTGAGAGGCAGTCCAAATATCCAAATGCTGGGTAATAATTTGTTGTGCGCTCATTAGTTTTTACCCTCAAGCGCTGCACTTAAAATAGATTTCAGCTGATCGCGCAGACCTTGAATTTTCTGTTGCTGCTGCGCATAAATTGCCAGCAGCTCATCAGGATCGTGGCTGATCTGTTCGCCCACATGGGGATTTTTAATATCCAAGTTATAGTTACGGGCAAGAATATCCTCAAGGCTGATTTTCCATGCTTGTTCATTTTCAACACGGTTTTTTCGTTTGGCTTTTACCGATTGTTTTTTACCTTCGCCCCACCAGTCTGCACAGGTAGCAAAGTCATCCAACTTCATGGGTTTGGTTTTGTTAAAGGCTTTTATACCCTCAGGTAACGGAACTTCGTAATACCAAACCTCTTTGGTTGGTGTACCTTTTTCAAAAAATAAAATATTGGTTTTAATGCCGGTATAAGGAGCAAATACTGAATTTGGTAAGCGCACAACTGTGTGAAGATTACACTCGGTAAGCAAGTGCTCCTTTAAACGAGTTTTCATACCTTCACCAAACATAAAACCATCTGGCAGTACTACCGCAGCACGACCGCCTTTTTTGAGCAGTTTTATAACCAACGCCATAAATAAATCTGCCGTTTCGCGCGTGCGAAAATTGGCGGGAAATTGGTTCTCTACGCCGTCTTCTTCCATTCCACCAAAAGGGGGGTTAGTGACAATAATATCTACACGATCTTTTTCGCCGTAATCTTTGTAAGGGCGACGGCTAAGCATATTGCTGTGTTCAATTTGTGTAGGTGTATCTATTCCATGCAGAATCATATTGGTGGTGCATAACATATGTGGCAGTGCTTTTTTTTCCACGCCATGAATGCTATTAACTAAAATTTCTTCATCTGCTGCATTTTTTTTGCCGTAGTTTTCTCGTTTGTAGTCTATTGTGCAAGACAAAAAACCACCAGTCCCGCAAGCAGGGTCCAGTACGGTTTCTTCAAGCTTCGGGTCTATCTGATTAATGATGAATTGTGTCACTGCTCGGGGTGTATAAAATTCACCAGCATTACCGGCGCTTTGTAGATCTTTTAAAAGCTGTTCGTAAATGCCGCCGAAGGTATGGCGGTCTTGCGTATTATTAAAATTAATTTCACAGATCTTGTTAATTACTTGACGCATCAATGTGCCAGACTTCATGTAGTTATATGCATCTTCAAATACGTTGCGAATAACGGTGGCACGTTTGCCTTGCTTACCCGTTAGCTTCAAACCATTTTTAAGCGTTTCAAAAAGTCTGGCAACAAATTCACTCAGTTCTTCACCTGTTCGTCCTTCTGGATCTGCCGCCCAGTTGCGCCAGCGAAATTCTTCCGGGAGTGGTGATTTGTAGTTGTCTTCTAATAATTCTATTTCGGCTTCACGGTCGTCATAAATTTTTAGGAAAAACATCCATACCAATTGACTAAGACGTTGCGCATCACCATCAACACCTACATCTTTGCGCATAATATCTTGAATGGATTTAATCGTACTGCTTACATTGCTCATGCGGATTGGTCCTGCTTAAAGAGCTCTTGCTCTAAATCGTGTATTGCTTTGTCGTAGTTGGCTTTGCCACCAAATACATTATTAATAATTTCTACAGGTGTTCCCATAGCGTCAAAAGGTCTGAGTTTTAATACTTTAGGGTTTTCAATAGTACTAATACCTTCGTCCGCATACTTCTCCAGTAATGCTTCTAACACTGCTCTTGCTTGCTCACCGTATTTGGTGAAATAGTTGCGTTTTTTAACGTTATTGGCACGTTCTGAACGAGTGAGTGGCGGTTGATCAAATGCAATGTGGCAAATTAAATCAAAATCGCCATAATCATTGCCGATTTCTTGAGCCAGTTTTGAAAGTTCGATTCCGTACTCTTCTAGCTCTTTGATAATCACATCTTTCTTTTTTGCGTCATTCCATTTTGTTAAGAACTCATCGAGTGACGCAAACTCCTTACGAATATTTTTCCGGCTATAATCTCGGTAAGATTCGGTGACCATTTGCCCGTCATCACCGCGATACTCTACGCGCTCAGATAGGATGCTGACATCCACACCACTAACCCGTACTTTGTAAACGCCTGCTGGTTCGTTTATCTCGTCGGGGTCTTCCTCTCCCTCACGAGGTTCAGGATCAGGCGGTACTGGATTGTCATCATCATCCGGTTCATAAATTACAACGGGTTCTCCATCGAAATCCGGATCTTTAAAAAGCTCGGTTGCCTTTTTGAAATCCATAATGGTGAAATAGTACTTATTTTGCGATTCATCAATGCGCGTTCCGCGCCCCACAATTTGTTTGAATGTGGTCATTGATTTAATAGTTTTGTCGAGCACTATTACCTTGCAGGTTTTCGCATCCACGCCTGTGGTTAATAATTCAGATGTTGTTGCAATTACCGGGTACTTGCTTTCTGGGTCTATGAAATTATCCAGTTCAGCTTTTCCTTCGACACTATCACCGGTAATGCGCATCACATACTTGGTATTCTCTATCGCCAATTTTCCTGCTGCATTTACAATCGCTTTACGCATACGCTCGGCGTGGTCAATGTCCTCGCAAAAAATAATAGTTTTGGAAAAAGGATCGGTTGCGTTAAGTAATTTCATCACTCGTTCGGCAACAAGCTTGGTGCGTTTATTTAAAACTAGGATACGATCCATATCTGCTTGATTGTATTCACGATGCTCGATTTCATTACCAAGGTCATCTTTCATGCCTGGTGGTGGTGTCCATCCCAAAACGTCTTTATCAATATCAATGCGTACTACTTTGTAGGGCGCGAGAAATCCATCTTCTATGCCTTGCTTTAAACTGTAGGTATAAATTGGCTCACCAAAATAAGTGATGTTTGATGCATATTCAGTTTCTTTCGGTGTGGCTGTTAGGCCAAGCTGAATTGCACTATCAAAATATTCAAGAATTTCCTTCCAAGCAGAGTCGTCATTGGCACTACCTCTATGGCACTCGTCTATGACTATTAAGTCAAAGAAATCGCGGGAAACATTTTTGAATATTTTGTCTTCTTCATACGGGCCGGTAAGTGCTTGGTATAAACCAAGATAGACCTCATAAGAAGGGTCTATTTTTCGGTTTTTAATCTTGGTCATCACTGAACCGAATGGTTTGAAATCATTCATCAGTGTTTGATCTACCAAAATATTTCGATCTACCAAAAAAAGAATGCGTTTGGCTCTTTTTGCTTTCCATAAGCGCCAAATAATCTGGAATGTTGTATAGGTTTTTCCTGTACCTGTCGCCATTACTAGCAATAAGCGTTTGTCACCTTTTGCAATTCGTTCAATTATTCTATTGATGGCTTCTGCTTGATAGTAACGCGGCTCTCTGTCCGTGCCATCTTCATGATATGGTTCAGCTACCAATTTTTCGTCTTCGTCTGCAATGTTGCGAAACGTTTTATAGCGCTGCCAAATGACCTGTGGTGAGGGAAACTCGTCCATTGAGAATTCTGTTTCTATCTCTTCATGTGGTTCTGGCACTTTATTGTGTGATGCGAATGCGTCCCCATTAGAGCTAAAAGTACTGGGTATTTCTAATATTTCGCTATAGCCAAGCGCTTGCTGCATCCCATGGCTAACAGTGTGATTGTTGCATTTTGCTTCAATGACAGCGATAGGAACGCCTTTTTCCCATTGCAGCACATAGTCTGCGAATTTTTTCTTCTTTTTATTTCGTGACGACAGGTTCCCACGAACAATAACCGGCCCCGGTGTTAGCGTCACGTCACGACGAATTTGTGTCAGCTGATCCCAGCCTGCATCAATAATGGCGGGCGTAATGAATAGATCACATATATCCAGTTCACTGAGCTCTTGTTTTTCTTTTTTGTCCATTACACCCATCCGCGATGCTTTTAGATTGTTGAAGTTTTAGCCATTTGTGGTTGATTAGATCAAAAGTAAAAAGTGCTCAACCAACCTAATCATCAATTCTTTCTGCTCCGGCTTACTCTCAGCTACCAACAACGCAAGAGCAACCAGCGTATTGTCATTAATCAACTGCTCTACTGGCTTCGCCAATAAATGCTGATTAATCCGTAAATACCAAAGGAATAAAAATGAACCTGTTCTCTTATTTCCATCCGCTAACGGATGGTTCTTGATTACAAAGTAAAGCAGATGTGCAGCGCGGCTGGCGATGTTTGGGTAAAAGAGTTCATCCCCGAAACCTTGTTCTATAGTCGCAATGGCTGAAGCCAGACCTTCACCGCGTAGTTGACCAAACAATTCTGTAGCTTCGCCTTTGTTAATTAACTCGCGCTTTAATTGACCAATCGCATTCAGTGCATCATTTAAATTCAATGAACGCATTGCATCTTGCTTATTAATTATTTCTTTTAGGCTTTGCTCATCGTAACCCTGTAATAAACTCCAACTACGGGCGTAATCATTGATAACGGCAATTACTGCTTCGCCCTGGGTGTTGATTAATTGCCGGTTGGTCAGGGTTTGCGAGAGCAGGGTGAGCACTTGCTCGAATTCAACACCTCGTTCCTGCAAGCGTTTTTGGTTGAGCGTGTAGCCTTGCACCAAGTGTTGTTTCAGCGTTTGAGTGGCCCATTGGCGGAATTGGACACCGCGCTGAGATTTGACACGGTAGCCAACGGAGATGATCACATCCAGGTTGTAATGTTCGATTTCACGCGTTACCTCCCGGTTGCCTTCTTTTCGAACTATCCGGAATTTCCGGATAGTTGCTTCTCGTTCTAGCTCTTGCTCGTAAAACAGGTTTCCAATGTGCTCGTTAATCGTACGAACATCTTTGGTAAATAGCTCCGCCATTTGCGCTTGGGTTAGCCAAACAGTGTCTTTATCCAACGCCACACTTAACTGCGCTTGGCCGTCCTGTGTGATAAAGATTTCAACTTGTTGATTACTCATTCTTAAGCGCTCCTTGCTGTTGTTGTAAGGCGATAAACATCTCAACTTGCTTCTGTGCAAGTTTTGACGGTTGTGTCCTGGCGTTTTCCCATCGATTTACGGTTGCGAAGCTGACTCCCAGCGCTTTAGCGAGATCATCCTGAGATAGCTTTAGCTCGACACGTAGGGATTTGACTTTGGTTGAAAAGTCATTAATAGAAGGCATTTGCGAATCCATGATTGCCTAGTCTGTTATTAGTGAAAAGAGGCGCAAATATAACATCTGTTATAGGGGGTAGGAAGCCGGATTAGAGTAGTTTTCCCTTATGACTACTATGATGCTTGAACAAATTTCAGGCTAAGTTGATGATGTGTATACCTCATGCTTTAACTTGCCGGAGTACGCCATGGCTAAATCTCGATTAGGGATACGACTTGATGAACAAATTAAAAGCAACGCTAAAAAAGCCGCATTGTTATCGGGCCACAAAAGCCTAACAGATTATGTCACTAACCTAATAATTGAAAATTCAACGAAGGTTATAGATCGATACGAATTTATCACGGTTGAAAATGGTGTGTTTGATAGATTTATCGAGGCTTGTGAGAAAGTCAGTAAACCTAATTCGGCGCTAACAGATGCCGTTAAATATCGCTTCCAACCCCATAAAGAGTAGAGATCAAATGGATTTACCTGATTTAACGTCAATTGATATTGAGCTAATTAGCAAAATTATTTTTGGGCTTATATCGGCGTTTGGTGCGGGAACGCTGGCTATTTACAACATTCATCAGTCCAAAAAAAGTGAATCAGAATTACTCGAAAAATTTGATAAGGCGCTTGCTGGTTCAAATAAGCATTTAATAACTGAGCTTTTTCGTTTGA
Organism: Cellvibrio sp. 79; assembly: GCA_003056245.1. Classification (GTDB taxonomy): domain Bacteria; phylum Pseudomonadota; class Gammaproteobacteria; order Pseudomonadales; family Cellvibrionaceae; genus Cellvibrio. The sequence goes on from MVDH01000001.1 coordinate 1,660,569, forward strand.
TTCACGGTGTGTATATGGATTACCCCGATGTACGAAAATTGATAAAGCGAGACGACTCCACAAGAATTTTATACGCTCTAAAAAAGACGCCTGGATATGTCACTTATAAAAATGGCCAATTTGGTTATACCATGCTTGGACGTTATCGATGGTTTCGAGCATTGGATATTGCTACTAATTTATTCAATATTGTGTTTGTTGCACTGGGCACTATTATTGCCATAGCTTTTTTTGCATTCGGTGGAGGTATGACTTCAGTTCTTGGTTTTATTGGGTTGTTAGGAGGGGGCTTTTATTTGTCTATTTTAATTCGAGATAGGGATTATCAAAAAACAATTAGTGCTTTAATTTCGTCTCAATAAATACTGCATTTACTTATGCTTAATTAATGTCAATCTGCAAATAAAAAAACCGATCATTTCTGATCGGGTTTTTTTATTTGGAATTTGGTGGAGCCGGGGGGATTTGAACCCCCGTCCGCCAGCACTCCATCCTCGGCTCTACATGTTTAGATCCGTTTATTGATTTAACGCTTATCAGCCCAACAGGCAGGACGAAAAGCGCGATCCTGTAGAGTTTTAGCAGCGCCGCCCCAGGCATGCTTTGCTGCGATCCAGTTCTGTATGACGGGCTTTAACGCGGTACTGGCACCTTGTTATAGACCGTTAGCAGCAATTAAGCTGCTAAAGCGTAAGAATCGTCGTTTGCGACTATTCAAGTACAGCTTTGGATTAACGTGATTGGCTGTCATCACGACATGCACCTCGGGCTTTGTTACCAGCGTCGAATCCAAATCGACCCCAATCGCCTGACTTTTATGGGTTGCCCTTGCGAACATCCCTCAGCCAAACCAGCGAGTGGCGGCATTCTACCTCTATTACCAGCCGATGTCATACCGCTTTTCGCCGTAAAACCTATATGGCGATTTTCTGTTCTATTTCAAGGGCGGACAGTTTTGTTTGTGTCGCGGCCTTGCAGTAATAATTTACGGCGGCCGTGGATCTGGCGTATGCATAGTGCGACCAAACCCAATATCACTAAAGATAGTGAGCCAGTTTCAGGTACTGGTGCGGGGTTGGATGAAACTACTTTTAGGTAATCCAGGCTCATTCGCATTGCTGCACTGGCATAGATAGTGGCATCGGGGGCAAATACCGCACGATAACTTGTGCCCATTGAATTCTTAAGTTGTTCGGGATCATCAATGAGCAAATCTATATCCGCCAGGGACGTTGAACTTATCCATTCCCGTGCGCCGAGGCGGATGCTGAGCGTAACGGTTTTGTAAAAGGTTTCATCTGAAATCGCGTGTGAAAAAAATGCGTAATCGTGATTGGTGCGTGGTTCAGCATTGTTGTAAGCATATAGATAGTGACTGGAGTGCACCGGTACAGGCTGGCCGGGCTCACTGATCATGCCCGCGCCGGGGCCTTGGCTCGTGTAATAAACCATTCCCGGCGTTTCGACCGGCTGTTCGTCTCCGCGCGATAAATCAACCCGCATCGCGCCGGTAATCCTTTTCCCGATATTGAAATCAAAATGCGCGTTGTCGCTGGATACGGAGTAAATAACACCGGAATATTCGATATCAATAATGGTTGCGTTTGCAGCAAACGAAAACGAGGCGAGCAGTAAGAGGATCGAACGGTTAAGGATTTTCATTGCGCTGGCTCCTTCATGCAGATAAATGGAAAGGAAACGATACGCCTGAAACAGGGAAGAAGTAGGAAGGATTTTGCAGTTCAGGAAGTTTGTCGCCTGAAGATATAAAACTGGCAGTTAAAAAATTTTCAAAAAAAGTGGAGGTGTTTCGGAATTGCTGTGTCTTTCTCTGGATAGCGCGAGTTTTAGCGGTCTCGCGTTTGTGTGGTGTGCGTGAGAAAGATGGCGGCGGGCCTGCAGGATCGGGCCCGGGCGCTTCAAGATAGCTAATAGGATTTTGGATAATTCCCGGAGCATAAAATGAGAATGTTGAATAACGTTGTGTTGACGACTTGTGCGTTGCTGGTGGCCGCAGGGTCTTACGCGGGCGCCGATAAAAAGGAAAAGCTTTCGCTGAGTCATAATAAAGTCAGTTTCAAAAGTAAAGTTGGCGCACGTGCGCCAGCACCAGTGGTTGTGTTTGCAGAAGTGAATACCAAATCAAAAGTGTTTTTTGTGGTGGAGTCCGCAACGCCATTGATTAAATCAACTTCTGTTAAAGCGCTAGATAAATCTTCCAGTCAAATTATTTTGACGCCGGAGGCCGCCGCCAATTTGCCAGTAGGAAAAAATTCCGGAACTGTTACGGTGAAAGCGTGTAAAAACCAGAATTGTTCGGCGCAATATCCCGGTAGCCCGGCGACCGTTACGGTGAAATATAAAGTTGTGGCAAAAAATTCATCCAGTAGTTCTTCAAGCAGTTCATCGTCATCCAGCAGCAGTTCTTCATCAGTTCCTGCTCTGGCGTGCACAGAAAGTCCGGGCGATGTATTCTTCGATCAGGTTTGTTCACCATGGCGCGATGTATCTGCCTATGAACAAAATTATGCGGATTACACCAACGCTTATGAAACGACTGACGGCAATACCGCCGGTGCGGCACGTTTTGGGATTGTTCAGTCTGCCGATGCTGGCCGTAACCAGGTATTGGATATTCAATATCACAGCGCGCCGGAATTTTTTGGTGCGGTGCGTATACGCGTGCCTGAATCGCAAAGCAATGCGTTGGATATGAGCGAATATGCAAACGGAAAAATTGTTTTTGATTTAAAAGTTATCAGCAATAGTTATGCAAATGCGCCGCTGGAATTCACTCTGGATTGCACTTGGCCGTGCGCGAGCACACCGAAATTTATTCGTGCCGACGTGTTGAATGAGTGGAAAACCTATGAATTTTCAGTAGCGGAAATGATTGAGCGCGGTTTGGATATCCAGCGTGTTTCCATGGGCTTTATGTTGTTGCCAACCTGGGGGCAACAAGCTGGTGCGCATTACCAAGTGGATAACATCCGTTGGGTAAAAGGTACTGCACCAGCGAATCCGGAAACGATTTGTTACTCCAATTTTTTCGATACGCCCTGGAACGGCGGTGTTAGCGGCGTCGGTGTATCGGTAGCCGGACTTGGACAAGTTATTCCAATTGAAGCTATGAATACGTTGACGCAAAGCGTAATTCCCTGGGTTGCTTCTACACCGGACTGGAGCTTGTTTAACACGGAATGGCTCTACATGTTCTCTCCTGAAATGGATTATCAAACCGGTGATTTAATTGATCCGTTCGCGCTGCCAAATTGTTCATCATCCGGTACGCTCTCACTGGAAATTTACACACCGGCGGCGCTGGTTGCTGATGGAAATTTGACATTCTCAGTGACGTTGGTTGATCGCGATTGGGACTGGATTGATATTCCGGGAGGAACTTTCTCTGTTGCAGGCCTGAAGCCGGATGAGTGGAATAAAGTTTCTGTGCCGCTTTCTGCTGCTACTTATCGCAGCAATTGGAAATATGTGGGTCTGCGTGTTAATGGAACTTTGGTGTCACCAGCGTTACAAGCCGGATTTGATGTTGACAACATCTTGATTAAACAAGCTGCACAGTAAATGAATTTGTTTAATTAAAAATTTACAGGATGTAATTGGGTTTAACAGGAGTAGCGTGTTTGGACTTCAGGTTACAGGAGTAAAACCACAGGATGTAACTATCGGCAGGATGCGATAACAGGCTGTTGCAGGTTCAATGGATTGACTTTTATACCCTCCAATAAAAAAGCTGGCAACCCTTGCCAGCTTTTTTATTTTTTCATTTCACTTTTCATTGATTTCAGCGAGCAGATTTATTTATCGCGATAAGGCGTAATAGTCTGGATGCTACCATCTTCATTGTGTGTGAGTGGGGCCATCTTCACAGAACGCAAATGAGTGATGCCTTTCGATAGCACTGAATCGTGATAGAACAAATACCACTGACCTTGATATTCCGCGATTGAGTGATGAGTCGTCCAGCCAATTACCGGCTCCAGGATGCGGCCCTGGTAAGTGAATGGACCGTAAGGATTATCGCCAGTGGCGTAACACAAAAAGTGGGTATTGCCGGTGGAATAAGAGAAATAATATTTGCCGTTGTATTTGTGCATCCAGGACGCTTCAAAGAAACGACGGTCGTGATCACCGGCTAATAATGGTTGGCCATTTTCATCGAGGATTTGAACTTCGCGCGGGGTTTCGGCGAACTCTTTCATATCATCAGTAAGGCGTGCAATGATAGGGCAGAGTGCCGGTTCGTTGTCTGCTGGTTCGCCGCAATTTGCGTCGTACTGATTGTTGCGATAATTCTGTAATTGCCCGCCCCAGATACCGCCAAAATACATGTAGTAATTGCCATCGTTATCTTCAAATACTGCCGGGTCGATGGTGTAACTACCTTTGATGGCTTCGGGTTCGGCTTTGAATGGGCCGATGGGTGAATCACCCACAGCTACGCCGATCTGGAAAATATTGTCGGCGCGTTTTGCGGGAAAATATAAATAATATTTTCCGTTTTTATGTGCAGCGTCTGGTGCCCACATTTGACGTTGTGCCCAGGCAACATCTTTCACGTGTAATGCAACACCATTATCGACAGCGGGGCTGTCGGGGGAATCAAGAGAAATTACGTGGTAATCCTCCATACCGAAATGATCGCCATTGTCATTAAACGGGATACCGGCTTCGATATCATGCGAAGGATAAATATAAATCTTGCCATTGAACACGTGTGCCGATGGATCAGCGGTATAAATGTGTTCAACCAGCGGTTGGGAAATCGCGCGCGCTTTTAAATCGGCGATCACTTCCGGGGCTAAGGTTTCTTCAGCGGCCATAGTGGGGTCTCATTTTCTAATTTGTAAAAATAGCTAATTCAAAAAATTTTAATAAAAATTATTTGCCAGCGGCTTTGCGGCGCTCGTTTAACTCGGCTTCAATTTGCACTTCCAGCTTCTTGTTGATTACGTAGAAGAACATACAGCCAACTGCCATAAAGAAGGGTAATGATGCAAATACGCTCACGCCGGTTTTAATGCCTTCAATGGTTTCAGGGTTTTGTTGCGCGAGGCTTGCGTCGTAACCGTAGTGAGCGAGCAGACCGGCAACGAGTGAACCACCGATAGTCAGGCCCAGTTTTAAACCCAGAATCATTGCCGAGAACACCATCGCCGTTGCGCGACGATTGTTTTTCCATTCGGAGTAATCGGCTACGTCGGCGATCATCGCCCACAGCAATGGAATGGTTACACCGTAGAAAAAACCGTGCAGGATTTGTGAAATGAACACAGTGCCGATGCTGTCGGCATCGTAAAATTTAAATGCAAAGACAAACAAGGTAGAAAGGAAAAGTGCGCTGGCAAATACATTGCGTTTACCAAATTTATCGGCGAGTTTTTTGGAGAAGCCGATACCGACAATCATCATGATAATGCCGGAGCCGTTAAACAAGCTGAAGGTAGAAGTTGGTGCATCTTTCGGCCATTGGAATTCAGACAGGCCAATGCTGGTCAGCACACTGTTAAGCCCGGCAATAAAACCGTTAAAACCAATATCATTTAAAAACTGCGCAAGTTTTTCTTCGTTTAAATAATTTTCAAAGTAATAAATGTACATACCACCTTTCAGGGCGAGTGTTACGAAGACCAGAATGGTGACTGCCAGCATGACAATCCACGGCAGGTTTTTAGCGAGGTCAGATAGATCTTGCGCGATGCTATTGCGCGCTTCAACCACCGGCAAAATACGCTCTTTAGTGGTGATAAACGCGATCAAAAAGAAAACCGTACCGGTGATGGAAAAGAGCAGCATGGTGTTGTGGAAACCGACCGCTTTATCGCCATCACCCAGAATTAATACCAGCGGTAACAACAATACTTGAATAATGAATTGCGCCACCATCACCGCCACAAAACGGTACGCCGACAAACTGTTACGTTCCGCCATGTTGCCAGTGAGTACACCGCTTAATGCGGAGTAGGGCAGGTTGTTCGCGGCGTAAATCACCAGCAGGGCGATGTACGTTGAAAAGGCGTAAACGACTTTACCGTTCTCATCAAAATCCGGCGTGCTGAATGCCAGTAATGCAACCGCGCCAAAGGGAATTGCCGTCCACAATAACCAGGGACGGAATTTGCCCCAGCGGGTGGAGGTGCGGTCAGCGATGATGCCCATTACCGGGGTAAAGAAAGCTCCAAACAGACCGCCTGCAGCCATAATCATTGCGGCTTTACCGGGTGAAATGCCGTAGACATCGGTATAAAAGAAGGCGAGAAAAGTAACCAGCGTTTGGAAAATCAGATTGGCTGCCAGGTCGCCAAGGCTATAGCCAACTTTCTCTACAACAGAGAGCTTTTGCGCGTTTTGTTGAATCATTGTTGTGTCTTCTTATAAGTGTTGGGATTGTCCAATCAGCATAGCAGCGTATGAAAAACAATCCCCCGTATGGGTAGGACGAGCACTCGTGTACAAGTCGCCATAGGATCGCTTAATAGTATCTTATGGTCAAGATGTATATAACTTATAAAGCATAAAATCAGGCGCCAAAGAGTTATAAGAAGACCGTCGCAATTTGGCATATGTAACTGCATAATGGCTCAAAAATTCACTTCCACTGCGCGTAGTTTCTAATAATGAAGAAGACGGAAATCTTGACCGGTTTGTTACAGGTTTTAGCCTGCTATTGCGTTACTTCTCTGGCAGTACCGGCCCTTGCCGGGTCCACCGACTCCTCGGTCAAATTGGTTAATTTCGATCTGCCAGCGCAAGCCTTGCAGTCCGGTCTGGTTGAGTTCGCGTTGCAGGCGGAAATTTCCATTGTGGTCGATAACCAATTGATTAAGGGATATCGCACTGCTCCGGTCGCCGGGCCAAAAACAACAGCTACAGCATTTGCGAGTTTATTAGCCAATACGCCCCTCGAATATCAATTCCAGCCAGCCACGAGTGTTTATATCCTCCGCCCGAAAGCGCCCGTTGTTCCCGAGTTCATTAAGCCGGCCGACGCGCCTGCACCAGAAGCGGTAGAGGAAGTCGTGATCAGCGGCACCCGCTTTCCATTTCGCTACAGCACATTAGCCAACTCCCAAGTGGATGGCGGTATTGCGTATTTTGATTCCGCGCGTTTTATCAATATTTTGCCGCAACAATTGTTTTTGGATCAGCGCCCTATGGAGATGGCTGATTTATTAAAATATTCCAGTGGTGTTACACCGGCTGATGGAATGATGGACACCAATGACGATGTATTTATTCGCGGTTTTCATCGCCATGCCATTTATATGGATGGCCTGCGCTTAAGCAGTACTGGTGGCGTTAAGTTATCGCCGGCGAATATTGAGCAGATTGACGTGCTTAAAGGACCCTCTACGCTGCTTTATGGTCAAGCCGAGCCAGGTGGAATTATTAGCGTCGTACGTAAAAAGCCAAAAGATGAAAGCTTTGCTCGCGCGGGTATCGGCGGCGGTTCTTTGGGATTGCGCCGCTTTGATGCGGATATCAATCTGGCCGAGCCTACAGCTGCTCCCGTAAATGTTCGTCTGGTAATGTCATTGGATGAACAGGCTGAGCAAGAGGAAATCAGCAATGTAGAACGAACGTTAATTGCGCCGAGTTTGCATTGGCAGCTGACTGACGCCACGAGTGTAGATCTGGCTTATGAATATCAGGAAAACAGCCAGGAAGCCAAACGCGACATCACCTTATTTAGGGCTGTTGGCTCTTTCACTGGCGGCACATTGGAGGAATTAGCTGCTCAGGCGCAGCCGGAATTCACCAGCGAAACAAATTTATATAGCGCACAACTGACGCATTCTTTTTCTGATAATTGGCGCCTGAGTGCCAAATATTTTTGGAGCAATGATATTCGCGAAGGAGTGAGAACCGCGAATGATTTGATTAAAACCACCGACGCATTGCTCGCCCGCGACACACTGGGAAAAGATTATCTCGCGCTGGTACTTGGCGGACAGCTGAATATTCCATTCGCCATGCATATGCAATCTGACGGTTATTGGTTAACGCTAGGCGAAGTACGCAGCTTGTATAACGAAGAAGCAGAAGATTTTATTTACAACTCGCGTGTTGCGCTCGATGGAAGCGTGAGCACGGGTAACGTTAATCATCAATTAATGATGGGGATGGATTGGTATCGCCAGGATATTTATAAAAATTATGTGATCGAGCGGCGAAACTTATTAGAAGGTGCTTCCTGGCCTTTTAACGATTTGACACTGGCATTGCTCGACACCATAGAAGCGCTAAAAGATTCAATGGATTCGCGTGGTGCTTTGTTTAACCAGGAGCAGCAACTGATATACGACGAATACGGTGTATTCCTGCAGGATAATATTGAGCTCAATGAATTTTGGTCTGCAACACTGGGCACTCGTTATGCAAATATTAAAGGGGATTATTTTAATCTCACTGCCAGCGAGGTTACTGCGCTGCAAACCTACGAAGATTTTTCTTCCCAATTCGGCCTGGTTTATAAACCATCAGAAAACCATTCCCTGTTTATTAATTACAGTGAAGCGCTGCGTGCAAACTATCATATCGATACCATAGGTGCGCGTAACGTGGAGCCGGAGTTGTCCGATCAAATCGAATTGGGCGTTAAGTCGCAGCTGTTTGATGGGCGATTGACATCGAGTGTTGCGCTATTTGATATCACTAAAAATAACATTGTAAATATTGAAGTGATTGAAGGTTATCGCACGGCACTTGAAGCTTATTCACAAACTTCACGCGGTGTTGATGTGGATGTAACGCTACAGGTAACGCCGGACTTAAATATTATTGCTGCTGCATCGTTTATCCAGGCGGAGATAGCATCGGGCAAAAACCAGGGCCGGCTGCCGGAAATGGTTGCAGAAACGACCGCCAGTTTGTACGCACATTACCGCTTGAATGAGCATTGGGAGCTAATGGGTGGCACCAACTACATGGGCGAGCGGCGCAGTTACGCAATAGGCTTATTGCTTAGCGATACCCAGAGCGGTGTAGCAGTGGGCGAACAATATTTCACTATGAACCCTTATACCCTGATTGATATAGGTGTGGCTTACCAGTTCCGCGTAGCGGGTGCTGATGCCAAACTTCAATTATGGATAAATAATGTGACGGATGAATATTATTTCACGTCGATACTCGGTGGTGCGCGCGTAAACCCGGCTGCCGGGCGCACATTCATGGGCCGCATTGGATTTGATTTTTAAAATGAAAGCACCAAGTTTTCTGGTTTCATTATTTGAATCGCATCAATCTGACTTGCGCCGATTGATTGCACATAAATTCAAAAAAACACATCACGATGCGGAAGATATTATCCAGGACGCATTCCATAATATTTTGCATATCGAAAACCCTGAAGCTATCGAAAATCCAAAAGCATATCTGTATCAAACCGCCGCGAATCTTGCATTGAACCGTATTCGCAAGCAGCAGCACCACCATCGTTATATTGCAGCGCAGGACCAGGAGGCAAGTTACGACTTATGCCCTGAACGATCTGTATCGGCACGTAAAGATCTGGAGCGATTGGAACAGGCATTGACATCCTTGCCGGAAAAATACCAGCGTACTTTTTTGTTGAGCCGTGTACAGGAAAAATCTTATCGGGAAATTAGCGAATTATTAAATATCCCGGAAAGTACGGTTGAAAAACACATTATTAAAGTGCTGAAATATTTACGTGAAGTGCTCATGGAGAAGCAATCATGAATACTAACCGTCCTATCATTCCAGCATCTATTCACAATGTGGCCGTTGAATGGATCGCACGATTGAATGCTGAAAATCTTAGCGAACAACAAGAACAGGCATTTTTTGCCTGGTTGGCTGAATCTCCGGTGCATCAGGCTGCTTATCTGGAAGCTGAGCAATTGTGGCAGCGTGGCGATGTGCTTGCGCGCGTGAAGCCGCGTACAACAACACTCTGGCCAAAATTCGCATGGCCGGCGTTGGCTGCGGCGTGTGCATTAATATTGGCGATTGTATTGGTGCCGCTAATCAATAACTCCGTTGAAGTGCTTTATCAAACGGCGATAGGCGAACAGAAAAAAATCCAGCTTGAAGATGGTTCTACGCTTGAATTGAACACGGGTAGCCGTGTCAGGGTGAGTTTTAGTGATGATCAACGGGTCGTGCATCTGGAGCAAGGTGAAGTATTTTTCGAGGTCACAAAAAATAGCGCCCGGCCGTTCAATGTGTTCACCCAAAATGGGCAAGTTCGCGTGGTGGGTACGCGCTTTTCTGTTCGGCAGTTACAAGGCGATGCATTGGTCCGAGTTCAGGAGGGAACAGTAGCATTGGGGGCTTCATCGGACGATCCGGATACATTTGTGCCGGGTAGTTTATTAAATGCTAATCAGCAACAAACACTGACCGCAGCAATTAATGGGGAATCACCGCAACTTCTGGATACCTCCAGTGCTTTGGCGTGGCGCAAACGTATGCTGGTTTTTAATGGTCAATCATTAGCGGCGGTTATTGTCGAATTGCAGCGATATTTTCCGGTCGTTATTGAACTGGAAAATAAACAACTGGCAGATACCCAAGTGACAGCCGTTATCAGGTTGCAAGATTTACGCACAACTTTGTCTGTACTGGAAGATTCGTTGGGGCTACGTAGTGAATATGATGATGCAAACCAAAAAGTAGTGTTGCGATTAAAAACTGATTGATTATAAAAAAATTAAAAAATTTGGAGGTAGTACGCGTTTACCTCGCAAGGCAATAAATCAACGCTGAATCTGACCACTGAAAACGGCAAAATTTATTACATCTGGCAAGAAGTAAAAATGGGAGTAATCTCCGGTGGGTCGGAATTGCAAGTGGTTGATCAAAGTGTTGGTCAAAAAGGCGTTAAACAATGCGCGTTAATAAAATCTAATTTTTAACACGCACTACTGCCGGTTATTGAAATAATGTTTTACTTGGCTAAGTCGTTAGCTGGCATTGTGCCCGTTATTTAATTCCCTCACCCAATAAAGTGTTGCACCCGCCACAGCAATCGGCGGTACAAAAATATTTAGCAGCGGAATCATACTGCCCAATAAAATTAATCCCCCGTAGGAAAAACTGGTTAACTGTTGTTGTCGCAGGCGATGGCGTAGTGCACGAAAATTAAATTGATGATTGTCAGCGGCATAATCCGTATATTGAATTGCCATGCACCAGCAGCTCCACAGGGTGGCAATTATCATCCCCAGGAAATTCAAACCCGGAATAAAAAACAGCGCAATAAAAACTACCAACACCAATATTCCGCGGCTTAAAAAATATCCGAGCTTAATTGTTTCGCGTTTTAATGTGCGTGGAATTAGTTGCCCCCATGGTTCCTCAGGTAGTGATTTCCCCGTCGCGTGAGCTTCGACTTTTTCGGCGAGTAACCCAAAAAAAGGTGCTGCAATAAAGTTGGTAATAATGTTAAAACTATAACCGTATACCACTAAAAATATAAATGCGATTAATGGCCATAATAGCCACGTCAGCCAATCCAGCCAGTCCGGAGTCAGTTGTAAAATTTGCGTGAAAAAATCACTGAACGCATGAATTAGTAATACTGTCACCGCTCCAAATATCAGTAAGTTTATAAATAGCGGAATTAAAATAAATCGGCGAAAACCGGGTGTGGCAATTAGTTTTGCTCCATCAAAAAAATAATGGAGTGCGCCACGGATTGAACCTTGCATGGAATTTTCCTGCTGATCTTTTAGATTTTTAGATTATATATGGATGGGATGGTTTATGGTAACAGCAGCAGATTGTACTAATTCCTTTTCCCTGATTTTTTATGCGCCAAATCTAATGGTGATGCAGTTTGATTTTTAAAAGAGATTTTCGTCAAATGTTTTGTTTGACCTGCGACAACTAATAAAATTTTTAACAGATACTCCTGTAGATAAATGATAAGTTTTGCATGTTAATTGTCCAGTATGTGTTTATACTCGATGGCATATTCAGTCAACCAGGGTCGGCTACAGGAAAGGAGTTGTGATATGAACATTGCAAGAAACCTATTGAGCGTATCGCTATTATGTGGCGTGGCGATTATTTCCAATGCTGCTTTTGCTGTTGCCATCCAGGTGGATTATCGCTCCAGTGTAGAAATTATTACAAATTCAGGCATTGCATCGCATAACGAGAACTCGCCTAATTCTGTTCATTCATATGCGGATAATGAAGATTCTTATTCCGCAGTAATTGGTGGCAATGGAAATAACGTCATTAATGCCGACGCCTTTTTAGCGCCTGCGGTAGTAGGTACCAGCGATTATAAAAATACCAAAATAGCGGCCACCTTAAGTCAAAAAGCATTAATCACCAATTCGCTGGCGGATGCAGAAGTTTCATTTGATTATTTGATTGCTGCCGGGCATCTATCCAATATATTTCGTAGCGGTTTAGGCATCCGGGATGATTACGAAAGTTTAAGTATCGAATTTTGTGCGGATATATTGCTGAACGGCAACACTATCTGGTCTACAAAAACAGGCATTCTCCAAAACAAGGGCAACAATAATCTACTGACCAAATCTGGTGTGGATCTGAATGCTGGCGTAGTCTCAGGCGCGAATCAGGGGTTTTATTCATGGAAAGAAAATGCAGGGAAACTTAATCTGGGGAAGATTAAATCAGGTGAAGTATTTGAGTTGGAATATGTCGTCGGTGTGTTGGTTAATGGTACCTTGAAAAACTGTGGTGGTGATTCTGTTTTGTGTGAAGAGGAGCGGATATTCCACACCGCATCCGAGGTGAGATTTGGCCATGGTGATATTACTAATGGCATGAAGATGGATGCATCGACAATCGTTGCCAAATATGTTCCTGAAACAAGCGCATGGTCATTAATGCTGGTGTCTTTATTGGCAATGTTTATGAAGTTTTACCGACGTTTTTTCCCCTTATTGCCCACGTAAATATCTTTGCCACAAGGGCACAGGCTAATCCTCCGACTGCTCCATAAAGATGAGATTCAACCGCTATCTTCGCATCAACTAATATTTGCAAATCATTCGCCTCATAATGGCCGCTGTTTTCATTAGCCAATTTTCCAATCAGTATTACTCCTGCGACAATTCTTACCCATAGTGGGTAATCTCGTGTCAATAATATTCCCGCAACAATTAAACCGTGAATTGCTCCGGATAATCCAGCGTAGGGTTGATATTCCGGGTTGAGCCAATAGATACCTGTTCCTACGGTTAAACAACAACCAAGCAATAAACACAAATATTTTAGTGGCGATATCTCGCTTAATAGTGCAAATGTGCAAAGTATCAATGCCGCCACATTCATTAATGAGTGTGGCCAGCCGAAGTGAACGAAATTAGCAGTGAGCAAGCGCCAGTATTGTCCTTGATTGGTTTTTTCCGGGTTGAGGCTGAGCGAATTAAAAAAATAGGACTCAAATAGTGTGAGCATCAGGATTATGACACTCAACAAAACGCTGGTTAAAACAGTGGGATTGGAAAAATATTTTTTCATTCTGGTTTTACAGGTAAGCAGATATTAATTGGGTCGGCACAAATTCCATGTGAACAACCCGCCTTCTGTCTGGTTTTGTTGCTTTGCTGGATGCATGCACTAATAGCGGTTTCATGGCCAATACAGACCCCTTTGGTGCCAAACAATAGGTTGGTGCTATTGTTTCGCTGAGTGATTGTATCTGCAGGGTAGATAATATTCCTTGTCGATGGCTCTCTGGCAAGACTTTCAAACAGCCATTTTCGCGGTGATTGTCATCGAGATGGAAGCGCAGGGTTACCATTTTATTAAGAATATGGAGTGGTGGTTGGGTATGATCCAATCCATCTTTGATGCTCCATGGTCCCCAATCAGGATGTTCAAACTTGCGCGGCATGCATAATGTTTTATCCTGATGCCAGCTTACTAACCAATTTTGTTCTGCTGTTTTATTGAAAAGAATGCAGCGCATTAATTGCGGGTTATCCTGCATATAATATTCAACAAGTTGTAGCACCAATGAAGATTTTGCAAGTTGTTGCAGGGTGGATAGCTTGGTATCCGCGTGGCGAATTCCTGCTGAATCGGGTTCTTGTAACTGATCAATTTCTTGATGAATATCATCCATATCGTTTGGCAGGATAATATTTTCGATCAGCTCAAAACCTTGCGTTAAAAAATTCATAAGCCGATAAAATTAAAGGCCGCATCAGCGGCCCTTAACTTATTTAGCCCCGGCTGCTGCCAGTGCTTGGGCGTATTCTTCGCCGTTGCGATGGCCTTTAATTGATTGCAGGAAGGTTTTGCCGTGCGGGCCTACTGCATTGATATCTTTACCGGCTTCGACAAAAAATTTTACAAAAGTGGCAAAGTTTCCGCCAAGCATACCGCGGTAAGCTTTTTCGAGCAGGTGGTAATCTGCATTAACGCCTGCAGGGGCGGGATAATCCAAAAAGGTTTTGATTCGTGCATCATCGAAAGTTTCGCCGAGTACTTTTTCTTTGTCTTTGCGTAGGCTCATTTGGTCGCTCCAAGGTTATATTTTTAAATGTCATTGAAGGTGATGTTTGGGTACCTTAAATAAGGTGCCGCTTCCTTCTTTTACTAAAAGCTCATCGGATAATTCGAGTAATTTTGAATTTGTTAGGTCTGCAGAATTGTAATATGGACGCAAGTTAAACGAGGTCAGGAATTCTCCGGTCGTTGAATTAAATGTATAAAGGGTTCCGCCCTGAACAGAGTAATGCTGACCTAACTGATATAACCGGCTTTTATCATCTGATGGCAAATGGGCATACATACTGATGTCGATGTTTGGTTTTTTTATTCTTTTTTCTATACTGCTATTGCTTAGATTTACCACTGTGCCATCCAGAAAAAATAGTTCATCGCCTGAAATGCTCATTGGGCGCGAATCCAAATCACCATCTTGAACTGTTAGGGAAAAATCCTGCACTGCCGCTGAATCGGCAATTGAAAATTTACGGATGATGGTGTTAATTCCAGCATCCAAAACTGTATAAAGTTTTTCATCTTCGGCGAATCGAAATTGATAATCCAAATAGTTTGATGCCGTATTGTCGGGCGCAAACTGAGTCCACACCATTGTATAAGGAAGTCGTTCGCCATTCTTGAAAATGTTCAGCCTCTCTTTAGGTTTTGAGCTGTTGTTAGCGAGGGCGCCGACAAATAAATCATCATGCAGTGCAACGCTAATTGATATGTCATCAACGGATTGAAAAAGGGCCGCTGTCGGGAATGGAATAAGAGTAATTTTGCGATTCTGTTGCGATAAATCCAATCTGCCTACATAACTGGATTGATCAAATACTATGTAGATAATTTGCTGATTACCTGCGACATAAATGCTCTTTGGGGTGGCGGGTAGGGGGATGTATTCCTGAACATCAAAAGCGTCTTTATTTATTAGCAAGAGGGATTTACTTTTAATTCCAGCATTTTCTCCCAGTCCAGCCAAAATAATATTTGGGTAGTCCGTAGAATGGGCAATATCGGTGACACCACAAGAAAGGCTTGTGATCTCAATGCCATCTTTATTTTTTTCGCTGGCAGGGCCACAGCTTGTGGGGGATAGGTGCTTGTTAAAATCATCAATTTTGATTTCTTTAATTAAATTGCCAGTGCTTAAATAGACATGATCATTCAGCGCAATAAGGTTATGTACTTTTGTGTTGTCAGGTAGCTTGAGATCATTTTGTGCAATGGTAGCGTGAGTACTTTGGTTATAAACATTCAGTCGAGCGTCGATAATAAAGTTTTGGTTATCCAAAAACACCATCGGCGGTTGTATATAGTGAGAGCCTATGCGCAAATATTTATCTTCAGATATGTAATTGCCATTGGCATATAAGATTTTGTTGTGTCTTTTAACTTTGCCACGAATAGTAGAATTGGAATGGTTGATTACCTGGGTAATACCCGTTGTGTCAATTGTCAATGTGACTGCACCATCTGACCTTCTGATACCACAAAATAATTTGTCACCTTGTGTTGAAAATGTTGCGGAGTCAACAGTCTGTCGTTTTAGTGCGGGGTGAGGAAAATTACCGTAAGTGGCCGGTAAGGCTATGCCATTTTGAAATACCTTCACATCGCTTTCAAAATAATCAATTGAGTCTGTTTCTTCCAGGGGTTTGGTAACAACAGCAATCAGGTCAGGTTTCACTATCGTTGTGTCAATATCCAGAACTTCCAATCCAGTTCCTACATTGATTTGTTGTATTAGGGTGAAATTGGATGTTTCATATTTGTCTATAGTTGAATCATCCTTATAGGCTACATACAGAACTGATTCGTCCTCACTCATATGCAGGATATCAACCTTCTTGCGAACTGATTTGATTAATGTGCGTTGCTGTGTGGATTCGTTGTATAAATAAAGTGACGGTTCCCCATTTGTGTTGTTACTAGCAATAATGAGCGATGCCTGTTTTTTCAGTGGCGCTATCTTATCGTGCGTAATGAATAAATTTTTTACCGGTAATGTTGACTCATTTGACGGGAATCTATTGCTATAGTCGCCAAATAGAAAGCCTTCCATGTAACTGTTTTGGTCTTCAAGGCCAATAGATGTAGTTTTAAAAGAGCCATTTCCTGTTGCGTCTATTTCTACTGGTGAGGTGTTATTTTTCCAGCGTATGGCATTGGAATTTTTTCCTTTACATACAACATGACTGGTATTGTTGGCTGAGGTGCTGTAACTATCTGCGGAACAAGTAAAAGAATTGTTAATTGAGCCTTGTTCATAGAACAAACTGAAACTTACATCGGTACTTGATTGGGAGGCATTAATAGGGGTTACATTTTTCGTTATTTTAAAATCACTAATTGTTTCAGAGGTTGCCCCATTCTTGATAGTAAACTTTTGACCACTGATTGATTCTGATACAAGAACCTCCGCATAACCAGAGTCATTTTTTTTGAGCTTGTAATTAAATAGGTTACTTCCTTCAATAGTGGTACTATCGAGCGACTTTGCGCCTATAGTAAGGGGGGCGATGTAATCAATGCTGCCTGAGAACTCCAGATCGTTGTTTGAGGTGGAATAGTTCTTGATCGTTATCCGCATTTTTCCCGTTATAACATCATTTATGATGTTATTTATATAAATATCATCTTGGCCCAGATATTCAATCAATAGTTCATCACCTGAAGAGATTTGTAAGTTCAGGTCGTTATCATTAAATAAAATTTTAACTGTATCGTTATGGTTATAGCGCTGTGTTGGTTGCCCATCGTTAATAAATTTAACAATACTGCTAATAGGCACTTGAGTCAGCTGTTGAATACTTTCGGCAATTATCAACGAGGCGGGTATTGCTACGAAACTATCATCTTTTTCACTAAAGACGATAGTTCCAAAGTGTTGATTAGATTGGGAGCTTGATGATTCGGCGGTGACGGTGGAACTCTGTGTATTACCACCCCCACCACCACCACCGCCACCACCACAACCTACAAAAAATATTGTCAGTAGGGAAAATGTTAACTGTTTTATATCTGGTTTCATTGACCTGCGTCCAATATCCAATTTGTAAATTATACGGTGCAACCTATACGGTAATCCTGAAAAGATTACCCATTCAATTTCTTAATTAATAACTCATTCAACGCCTGCGGATTCGCTTGGCCTTTAGACGCTTTCATCGCCTGGCCAACAAAGAATCCAAGCATTTTTGCGCGCTTGTCTTCTGCGGCGGCACGATAGCCTTCAACCTGCGCAGTGTTAGCAGCAATGATGTCGTCGATAATTTTTTCCAGCGCGCCAGTATCAGAAACCTGTTTCAAACCTTTGGTTTCGATAATGGTGTCAGCATCGCCTTCGCCATTGGCAATCGCTTCAAATACTTGCTTGGCAATTTTGCTGGAGAGTGTGCCGTCTTTAATACGTACCACTAAACCGGCGAGTAATTCCGGAGTGACGGGTGAGTGATCAATGCGTTGCTCGGTGCGATTCAAATACGCGCCCAGGTCGGCCATGATCCAATTAGCGGTGAGTTTTGGTTCGCCGGAAATTTTGGTCGAGGCTTCAAAAAATATCGCGCTGAATTTATCCATAGTGATTTGGCCTGCGTCGTAGCTGCTCAAACCATATTGCTCTACAAAACGCGCTCGTTTTGCTTCCGGTAATTCCGGCATTTGTTTGCGTACAGTTTCGATGTATTCATCATCCAAAATTACTGGCAATAAATCAGGGCAAGGGAAGTAGCGGTAATCGTTGCTGTCTTCTTTGCTGCGCATGGAACGGGCTTTTTTGGTGTCGCCGTTGTACAAGCGAGTTTCTTGCGTGATTTTTCCGCCGTCTTCCAGTACATCAATTTGACGCTCTACTTCCAGCGCAATTGCCTCTTCCATAAATTTAAAGGAGTTGAGGTTTTTGGTTTCAGTGCGCGTGCCGAGTTTTTCGGTGCCTTTCGGGCGAACGGAAATGTTTACGTCAAAACGCATGGAACCTTGTGACATTTCGCCATCGCAAATTTCCAATGATGTAACGATTGAATGCAATTTTTTCGCGAAGGCGACAGCTTCTTCTGCGCTGCGCATATCCGGCTCGGTGACCACTTCAATCAATGGTGTTCCGGCGCGGTTTAAATCGATTCCGCTCATGCCGGCAAAATCTTCGTGCAACGATTTACCCGCATCTTCTTCCAGGTGTGCGTGATGAATACGAACGCGTTTGGTGCGACCACCTTCCAATTCCAAATCTATAAAACCGGTGCCGACAATTGGTTCAGCGAGTTGCGTGGTTTGATAGCCTTTGGGCAAATCCGGATAAAAATAATTTTTACGCTCAAACACTGAGCGTTTGCCGATTTCTGCATTGACTGCCAAACCAAACATGGTGGCAAAACGAAATGCTTCTTCGTTGGCGACAGGTAATGTTCCCGGTAATGCCAAATCAACAGCAGAGGCTTGCGTATTTGGTTCGGCGCCGAACGCAGTGCTGGAGCCGGAAAAGATTTTGGTTTTGGTGGCAAGTTGTACGTGAACTTCCAACCCGATTACAGTTTCCCATTGCATGGAAGGGGCTCCTTACTCAATGCCAGCGGCAGTTTGTTGGTGGAAGTTAGTAGCTTGCTGGAATTGGTGTGCTGCATTTAACAGTTGTGATTCCGCGAAGAAATTACCAATCAATTGCAAGCCAACCGGTTTGTTATCCACTAAACCACAAGGAATAGATAGGCCGGGCAAGCCCGCCAGGTTAGTGGCGATGGTGTAAATATCTTCCAGGTACATTGCAACCGGGTCTTTGGTTTTTGAACCAAACTGGAACGCCGGTGATGGCGAGGTTGGGCCAAGAATTACATCAACACTTTGGAATGCATCGACAAAATCCTGCTTGATCAAGCGGCGAATTTTTTGCGCTTTGCTGTAATAGGCATCGTAATAACCGGCAGACAATGCGTAAGTTCCAACCAGGATGCGGCGCTTCACTTCTGCACCAAAACCTTCGCTGCGTGAACGCATATAAAGATCATTTAAATCTTTTGGATTTTCACAGCGATGACCGTAACGCACGCCGTCAAAACGCGACAGGTTTGCAGAACACTCTGCCGGAGCAATTACATAATATGCGGGTACTGCAAGATGTGTGTGCGGCAAGCTGACGCTGTGAATAGTTGCACCCAAACTTTCGTAAACTTTGATGGCAGACTCAACATGCGCCGCTGTTTGCGGATTCAAACCTTCACCAAAATATTCTTTTGGTACACCAATGCGCAAACCATTCAAGGGTTTGTTTAAGTCAGCGGTGTAATCTGGAACATCGCGCTCAACACAAGTGGAATCTTTGGTGTCGTAACTCGCCATATCGTTTAACAAAATGGCGGCGTCTTCGGCGGTGCGCGATAAAATTCCGGCCTGATCCAGACTTGATGCAAATGCGATCATGCCCCAGCGCGATACACGGCCGTAAGTGGGTTTAATGCCGGTTAATCCGCACAATGCGGCGGGTTGGCGAATAGAACCACCAGTATCCGATGCAGTTGCTGCCGGAGCCAAATGCGCAGCAACAGCTGCTGCGGAACCACCGGAAGAACCACCGGGAACGCAATCAATTGCCCATGGATTTTTTACTGGCCCGTAATAACTTGTCTCGTTTGATGAACCCATTGCGAATTCATCCATATTGGTTTTACCCAACATGACGACCCCGGAATCCAAATAATTATCGACGATAGTGGCGTTGTACGGCGCGATAAAATTATCGAGCATTTTTGATCCGCAACTGGTTCGCACACCCGTGGTACAAAAAATATCTTTGTGTGCAATAGGCACACCGCACAGCGCGGGTTGATTGCCATCAGCGAGGCGTTTGTCTGCCGCTTTTGCCTGTGCTAATGCCAGCTCGGGCGTGACAGTAATATAGCTGTTGTAAGTTTTATCCAGGCGCGCGATGCGCTCCAGATAATGTTGCGTTACTTCGGTGCTGGAAAAGTCTTTGTTGCGCAGACCTTTTACCAGCTCGGCAATGGTGAATTGATGCATTGCAATGTCCTGAAATTTTTTCGTAATTCGAATAATTTTATGACGAAGATAATTGCTGGTTCAGAGTGAAAAACTTGAAGGCTTCGTCTTATTTAGTCCCCCCTTTAACAAAGGGGGGGTTAGGGGGATTAATCCCTCCCGACCTCCCTTATTAAAGGGAGGGGAAAAATGCTTTATTCAATAACCTGAGGAACCAGATACAAACCATCTTGCACAGCCGGTGCGATGGACTGGAACATTTCGCGTTGATTTGCTTCGGTTACAACATCAGCGCGCAAACGTTGTACGGCATCCAATGGGTGCGCCATCGGCAATACGCAATCGGTGTTTACGGCTTGTAACTGATCAACCAGGGCCAGTACATCGGAAATACTTTTCGCTGCTTCATCAGCAGCTTCATCGGAAATCTGGATACGCGCCAGCTTGGACAGCTTGGCGATATCGGAACGGTCAACAGCCATGGGAAGCTCCAGCAGATAAAATCGAAACATGCGGTGAACATGCGGGCAACCCGCGATATACCGCTAAAAACGGGCGCCAAAGGTATCACATTTGCGCCTTGCCCAGAAACCCTGTGGTTGATAGAGTGCAGCCAGTTTTTAAGGCGGCGGGCAGGCGTTTTTGATTTTGGTGAAATTGCGCAAAATTTAAACGCAATTCGCGTAAATTATCCGATATCCGGTGAACTTTCAGCGCAAATTGGGTCGGATAAAAAATCAAAATTCACTTATACTGCGCGCTTGCCAAAAAAGTGCAAGGAAACTCCTAATCTATCGGGTCAGTTATAACAGGGTCGATAGCATCAGGTTCTTACTTATGGAAAGCGGGTCCAACCAGTGCGCCCCGAGTTCAGGCTGGGACAGAATTTTATTTTTAACCTCTTTTAAGGCCCCATCACATTATGATGAAACTTCTGCGTGGAGCTTTCTCCAACGACCTTTCCATTGACCTCGGTACAGCTAACACCCTGATTTATGTGCGCGGCCGCGGTATCGTTTTAAATGAGCCCTCTGTAGTAGCGATTCGCCATCACAATGGCACCAAGATTGTGGAAGCTGTGGGTGTTGAGGCAAAGCGTATGCTGGGCCGTACACCGGGCAACATCACTGCTATTCGCCCACTGAAAGACGGCGTTATTGCCGACTTCCAGGTGACCGAAAAAATGCTGCAACACTTCATTCGTAAAGTGCACGAAAACTCCTGGTTTAACCCATCTCCTCGCGTGTTGATCAGCGTTCCCTGTTTATCCACTGAAGTAGAAAAGCGTGCAATTCGTGAATCGGCATTAGGTGCGGGTGCGCGTGAAGTGCGTTTGATCGAAGAGCCTATGGCTGCCGCCATTGGTGCTGGCTTGAAAGTATCTGAAGCCAGCGGTTCCATGGTGGTGGATATCGGTGGTGGCACTACCGAGATCGCGGTTATTTCCCTGAATGGTGTGGTCTATTCCGATTCCGTGCGCATCGGTGGTGACCGTTTCGATGAAGCCATTGTTAACTATGTACGCCGTAACTATGGCAGCGTGATTGGCGATGCAACTGCCGAGCGCATCAAGCAGGAAATTGGTTGTGCGTTTGCAGGCAGCGAGATCCGTGAAATTGATGTGCGTGGTCGCAACCTGGCCGAAGGTGTGCCACGCAGCTTTACCCTGAGTAGCGATGAAGTATTGGAAGCGTTGCAAGACCCTCTGGCTGGCATCGTGCAGGCTGTGAAAAGTGCGTTGGAACAATCTCCACCAGAGCTGGCCTCCGATATCGCCGAAAGCGGCGTTGTATTGACCGGTGGTGGTGCGTTGTTGCGCGATATCGATCGTCTCTTATCTAACGAAACCGGTTTGCCATTTATTGTGGCGGAAGATCCACTCACCTGTGTTGCTCGCGGTGGCGGTATGGCGCTGGAGATGAGCGACAAGCGCAATATGGATTTGCTGTCGTCCTGATGATGACGGGGGCGATATGTCGCTCCCGCCCCCTGTTTGCCGGGGCTAATAACAGACAGGAGATAAGGCCATTAAACCGCTCTTTGCCCGAGGCTCATCCGCAACCAGTCGCGCTTTCCTGTTCATTGTGATCATGATGGTGCTGGTGGTGGTTGGTCTCTATACCGACAAACTTGAGCCATTGCGCGAAAAACTGGCGCAATTGGTGACTCCTTTTTATCAAATCACGAATGTGCCCACCCGTGTAAATGACTGGCGTAAGGATACCTTTGTTTCCCAGGTTGATCTCAAAATGGAAAACGAGGCACTCAAAACCGAGTTGTTAATCCATCAGCGCAAACTTCAGCAGCTTGCATCATTAGCGGCTGAAAACGTGCGCCTGCGTCAGTTACTCAATGCTAGCCAGATGTTGCAGGATACAGTGCTGATCGCCGAGTTAATCGGCGTTTCGCCCAATCCGCTCAGCCATAAAGTGATTATTAACCGCGGTACTAAAGATGGCGCCTTCAAAGGCCAGCCAGTATTGGATGCGTTTGGCCTGATGGGGCAAGTTATCGAAGTGAGTGAAAACTCCAGCACGGTGCTGCTGATTTCCGATTCAACCCATGCGATTCCGGTACAAGTGAATCGTAACGGCGTGCGTGCGATTGCTGAAGGTACTGGCGATTTGAATAGCCTGAGCCTGCGTCACGTATCTGCCAACACCGATATCCGCGCAGGCGATTTGCTGGTGAGTTCCGGCCTTGGGGATCGTTTCCCGGTGGGCTATCCCGTTGCGGAAGTACTGCAAGTGGTGCGCGATCCGGGCAAGGCATTTTTGACGGTGATCGCCAAACCTATGGCAAGACTTGATCGCAGCCGTCATTTATTGCTGGTGTTTGAAAATCGCGATCAAGCAAGTGTGCCCGGTGCGTTGAATGTAACGATTTCCTCGTCTTCTTCTATCTCCTCCAGCAGTTCCTCTGCCAGCTCACAGGGCGGGGCGCAATAATGCCCGCCCAGTCCCTCAACCTGTATGTGATTATCGCGTTGAGCGTGTTGTTGGCGCTGGTACTTTCCGTATATCCATTACCGATGGATATGCGTTGGTGGCGTCCGGAATTTGTATTGGTAGTGGCAATTTACTGGATGTTCTTTATGCCGCTCACCGTAAGCTTCCTGTTTCTTTGCGCATTGGGTTTGTTTCAGGATTTGCTTGAAGGTGTGCCCTTTGGCCAGCACAGTTTAGGGTTGGTGATTGTGGGCTATATCTGCATTTTGTCTTATCAACGTGTACGCAATTTTTCGCTCTGGCGTCAATCGGCCTGGGTTTTTGTGTTAGTTGGTATCGCCCAGCTTACCGACAATTGGGTCCAGGGTATGGCCGGCCGGCCGCTGTCGGGGATTCAATTTCTTTATCCTGCACTAACCAGTGCGCTTATCTGGCCGTTGTGCTCTCTATGGCTGGATCGTTTAACCCATCGCCACCACCATTAGTTGATTCCTGTATTCAGGATGTATCCATAAACAATTAATTAGAATAACGTTTTGAGTTTTCAGGAGTAGTGATGGTGCCACCGGTGATTCCAGACTTGTACCTTGCCAGCCAGTCACCCCGCCGGCGGGAGTTGCTGCAGCAGATTGGTGTTAAGCACGCGATTATTCGCGCCGCTGTTCCGGAACAGTCAGCTGCTGGTGAAACTGCCCTTGATTACGTTCAACGCCTTGCGCGCGAAAAAGCCGCTGCCGGTTTTTCGGAATTGCAGCGCCAGCAATTGCCGTTGGCACCGGTATTGGGCGCCGATACTTTGGGGTTAATTGATGGCGTGATTCTGGAAAAGCCGCGCGATAAAACCCATGCCCACCAAATCTTGCGCCAGCTTTCCGGCCGCACCCATGAAGTTATCACCGCCGTTGCCCTGCACAACCAATCCCTCCAGTCACAACGCCTTTCGATTACACAGGTAACGTTTCGCGAATTAAGCGATGCAGAAATTGCGGCCTATTGGGAAACCGGTGAACCGCAAGATAAAGCCGGCGGCTACGGAATTCAGGGTTTAGGTGCGGTCTTTGTTAAAGAAATCCATGGAAGCTACTCCTGTGTAGTGGGCTTGCCGATTGAAGCAACTTACGAATTATTGCGTGAATTTAATGTGCCCTGGTGGTCCGCTGGAGTAGACGTATGAGCGAAGAAATTCTAATTAACGTCTCGCCGGTAGAAACTCGCGTTGCCTTGGTAGAAAACGGCGTCGTACAAGAGTTTTATATCGAGCGCAGCCACGGCGAAACCTACGTCGGAAATATTTATAAAGGCAAAGTAGTGCGGGTGTTGCCTGGCATGCAGGCAGCCTTTGTCGATATTGGCCTGGAGCGCACCGGCTTTATCCATGCTGCCGATATGATGCCTGAACCGCCTGAAGGTGAAGTCCGGCGTACTGAGGTTCCCGATATTCGTTCGTTGGTGCGTGAAGGCCAGACGTTGTTGGTGCAAGTCGCCAAAGATCCGATCAGTACCAAAGGCGCACGCCTGACGACGCATCTCACCTTGTCCTCTCGCTATCTGGTGTATATGCCGAATGCCAATCACATTGGTGTTTCCACCCGTATTGAAGACGAACCCGAACGCGAACGTTTGCGCGGTGCGGTGGAAGCGGCCGTTGCCGAGCAGGAAATACGCGGCGGTTTTATCGTGCGCACGGTGGCTGAAGGTGCTGATGCCGATGCAATTGTTGCTGACATCCCGTTCCTGTTGCGCCTGTGGGACGATTTGACACTAAAGTTGCCGAGCCTCGGTGTCCCTGCGGAACTTCATCGCGATATGCCGCTCTATCTGCGCGCCCTGCGCGATATGGCGCGTGCACCGATTGATCGGGTGCGGGTGGATTCGCGCCTGACTTACCAGCAAATGCTGGAGTTTGTGTCCAAGTATTCGCCGCAATTAATCGATTTGATTGATCTCTACAGCGGTGATCGCCCGTTGCTTGAACTCTACGGCGTGGAAGAAGAAATTCATCGCGCATTGGAACCGCGCGTTGCCTTGAAATCTAATGGTTATCTGATTATCGAACAGACCGAGGCCATGACCACGGTAGATGTCAATACCGGTGCGTTTGTTGGGCATCGCAATCTGGAAGAGACGATTTTCAAGACCAACCTGGAAGCGGCAACCGCTATTGCGCGGCAACTGCGGTTGCGTAACCTGGGCGGGATTATCATCCTCGATTTTATCGATATGAAGGACCCTGAGCACCAGCGCCAGGTTTTGCGCACACTGGAAAAGGCGCTGGAGAAAGACCACGCCAAAACCCGGATTACCGGTGTATCCGAATTGGGTCTGGTGGAAATGGCGCGCAAGCGGACGCGCGAATCCCTGGAGCAAATGATGTGCGAACCGTGCCCGGTGTGTCAGGGGCGCGGCCAGGTGAAATCGGCGGAGACCGTATGCTACGAAATTTTCCGTGAAATCCTGCGCATGGCGCGCACCTACGATAACGAAAAGTTTCTGGTGCTGGCATCGCAACTGGTGGTTGATCGTCTGCTGGATGAGGAAGCTGCTTATGTGGCGGACCTTGAAGCATTTATCAAGCGCACCATTGAGTTCAGGGTTGAGGCGCTCTTCCATCAAGAGCAATACGACATTGTGTTGGTTTAATTTTTATTCTGGAAACCCTGAAGGTACATGAGCCGCACATTTCGCAAATTGGTTAAGTGGTGCTACCTGCTGGCCGCCATCGCCGTGATTTTACTGGCGGTGTTGGTGCAGTCCGGGCGCAGCTTTTCCCATTTGCTGGGCGATTACAACCAGAGTATTGCCGCTTATTTTTCCTCCCAATTAAATGCCCAGGTCAGCATTGGTCGTATCGAGTCCGAATGGGCAGGCTTGAAGCCCAGTCTGGTGGTGCAGGATTTCACCATCAAAAGCCTCGATAACCAACCGATCATCGCCTTGAAGCAGGCGCGTTTGCGCCTGGATATGCTGGAATCTTTGCTCAACTTCAGCCCGGTCTGGAGCAATTTGATCCTCAATCAAGTGGATATGAGTTTTGTCCAGACTGCGGATGGTTTTTGGGAGATTCCCGGCTTGCCGCGCAGGGCTAAACCTGAAGACGATGGCAAGGTTCAGCTCGATTCATTAATCGATATGCTGCTGTTATCCGGCCGCATTGAATTCCAGCGCAGTCATCTCGGTTTTACGTTTAGTTCCGGCCAGCAAATGGTGCTGGATTCTCCTTATTTATTGCTGGAAAACGCCGATGAGTTTCATCGGTTATCGCTACAGATTGATGTGGATGAGCAGCCGCGCAGTGTTTATCTGGTGGCTGAAGGTAAGGGTGACCCGCGTGACCAGCAGCATTTCCATAGTAAAGGTTATTTGCAACTGAATCGTTTCCCTACCAGCGAGCCGATTGCGGCAGCCAGCGCATTTTTGCTCGGTGGTAAATCGGCGCTGCAAGGGGAAGGGCAGGTTGATGCCAATGTCTGGTTCGAAACCCGCAAAGATGCGAAAGGCGGTGCGGGTAAAGGTTATGACCTGGTAGGCAGTTTGGGGGTGCAACGGTTGTCTGTACCTTTCGGCGAGCGCCATTTGGCGATGGACGATTTCGCCACCGAAATGACTGGTTTCTGGATGCCCGGCGGGGAGTGGCGTTTGGGCTTGCAGCAAATTAATGCGGCGATTAAGGACGAGCAGATCAATGGCCTTAATGTGGCAGTTTCATCAAATGGTTTCCAGCAGCCTGTCAACGTTAATCTGGATCGCCTTGATCTCGAACGTTTTAACCATATCGTTAAGGATACGGGGGTGTTGGGCGAAGGGCGGTTGAGCGAGGTATTGCAGACATTGAATCCGCGCGGTCAGTTGCGCAATGTGCAATTGACTCTGCCGGTAAAGAACCCCAAAGACTGGCGGGTAGGTGCCAATCTGGATCAAGTCGCCGTTCAGGCATGGCAAGGTGTGCCGGGGCTGGTGGGAGTAGACGGGTATCTGCAAGCCGGGCAAACCGGTGGTTTTGTTGATATCGATTCGCGCCGCGGTTTTTCCATGCATTATTCCCCGACGTATAGCGAACCGATGGCATACGACACTGCCAAGGGGCAGGTCGCATGGCATTTGCAGCCGGAAAAAAACCAGATTTATGTAAATAGTGGCTTACTCGAATTTCGTCAGGGCCAGGAAATTGCACGCGGTTATATGTGGTTGGGATTACCCTGGAAACGCAACACCGGCGACATCGATCTATTCCTGCAGATTGGCGGCCAGCAGCTAAACGCCAGCCTTTATAAAAAATATACGCCGGCAACGGTGCCCGCATCCCTCGCTGAATGGCTGGATAAAAGTATCGGTCTGGAAAATCCCGGCATGGCCAGTGAAGCCGGATTTGTATATCGCGGCACACTTAACACCAAAAATCCGATGGCGCGCACTTTCCAGTTATACCTGGATCTACATCAGGCATCCCTCAACTATCACCCCGGTTGGCCAGCGCTTACAGCGATGAACGGGCGCCTGTTGGTCGGTGATGCGCATATTGCCGCCAGTGTTTCGGCTGCCAACGTATTTGATAGCAAAGTTGAGCAAGCGGAAGTGCGGGTTACCCCCCAGTCTGGAAAACCGGGTTCATTACTACAAGTCAAAGGGCAAATCGTAGGCTTGGCCAGCGATGGTATTCGCGTTTTGCGCGAAGGCGAATTGCGCAAGTACATGGGCTCCAGCCTGGATTCATGGACCATGCAGGGCGACATGGTGGCGCGTCTGGATCTGGATATTCCAATCGGAACCGGCGAATCCAATGCCAAAGGCCATCGCCAGCAAGTAGATATCGATCTCAAATCACCGTTGTTCGAATTGCAGAATTTGAATTTGAGTGTGACTGACCTCAGTGGCCATATCAGTTACAACAGCGATACCGGTGTGGGAAGCGAGCAGTTACGCGGGTTGGTGTTTGGCCAACCATTGGATGCCCAGTTGAGTACCCGGAAACTTGAGGGTTTCAATAAAACGCTAATTAGCCTTGGTGGTGCAGTTGATGCGCGCCAGCTCGCCTTTTGGAGCAAACGCCCCGAAGTGCTATTTATGCAGGGAACCTTGCCTTATAAGGCGATGGTGGAGCTTAATCATCGCCCCCGTGTGAATGCGGCACCGCCTGAATTGAGTCCGGAAGAGGTGGAAATCAAAACGGAAACGCCAGTCGAATTTGCCAATAAGGCCTTCGCCACTATTACCGTTACCAGTGATTTACAGGGCGTAACAGCAGACTTGCCTGCACCCTATGGTAAGGCGGGTATGGCTACCAAGCCTCTGGTGTTCCAGTATTGGCTGCAGGAAACCCAGTCCCAGATCCATTTGGCTTATGGTGATAATGTCCAGGCTTTACTGCGTATGGATCGCCGCAACAATAATTTGCTCGCCGCCAATATCGCTCTGGGAGCAGATGCGCACCTGAGCGATAAACCCGAGTTTGTGGTGTCCGGGTTTGTTCCCGACGTGGAGCTTGATCAGTGGAAAGTGGTGCAAGCCCGCTACTTTTCTTACATTGAGCAACTGACATCGGTCATCGTTAATCCGCTCAAACATCCCTCTACGCCGCAGGAAGTGGAAGAGTTATTGGCTGCCGAATCCGAAGCGGTCGGGCGGATAGGCGGTTTACCCTTCAGAACGGATCTGGTGATTGGCCAATACGATGTAGGCAGCTTGCGCTTGGAAAATCTGAAGCTGGTTGCGGTTCCGGTTAAAGCGGGTTGGAAACTGCACATTGATAACCCGCAGGTTGCGGGCGAGGTGTTAGTCCCCACCAGCAAGTTTGCGCCGTTGGAGGTTAATCTTGAGCATTTGGCGTTAACCAAAGCGGCCTTGGGACAGGAGGAGACGGCAGTTGCCAGTGTTGCTCCCGAAAAATCCGTTTCACCAATAACAGAATCGCAAACATCGGAAGCCGCCAGTATTCCTGCGGACCCGAGCCTATCGCCCGAAGAGACATCACCTGCACAAAGTGCTTCACCGGTTGCAAATGCCGCACCGGAGCCTGAGCGCAAACTGCTGGATCCGCGCTCCATGCCATTAGCCAACATCGCCGTTAAAGCGCTTTCACTGGATGGTAATAATTACGGCAATTGGTCCTTGCAACTGCGCCCTAACGACAATGGTGTATTGATTGACCGGATTCGCGGCAGTATCCGCGGGGTTACTATCAGTGGGGCTAATGATCAGGGCGCGCAAATTTTCTGGAATTACACGACCCAGGGACAACAGACCCGATTCGTCGGTACGCTGACCGCAGGTGATATAGGGGCTGTTCTGCGTGAATGGCAAAAACCTGACACCATCGAGAGTACTCGCGCCCATTACCAGGCGGATTTGTTTTGGCCCGGCTCGCCGCAAGACTTTTCAATTGTTGAACTGGGTGGCGACATGATCATCCACATGGAAAACGGTCGCTTTAAACGTGAAGCCAGTG
The DNA here is from genome assembly GCA_003056245.1 of Cellvibrio sp. 79. GTDB lineage: Bacteria > Pseudomonadota > Gammaproteobacteria > Pseudomonadales > Cellvibrionaceae > Cellvibrio. The sequence continues at coordinate 1,690,416 of MVDH01000001.1, forward strand.
CGGGCGACGGAATCCTGCGCTTATTATCCATTCTGAACTTTGATTCGCTGGCACGGCGCATGCGGCTGGATTTTTCCGATCTCTATAAAAGCGGCCTGGCTTACGATGAGATCAACGGCAAAATGCGCTTCAACCAGGGCACGCTGGTGTTTGAGGATCCATTAGTCGTCCGTACCCCGTCCAGTGGTTTACAAATGGCAGGCACTATTAATTTGCGCGATGAAACCATCAATACCCGCTTGGTGGCGACCTTGCCGGTGGCAAGTAACCTCACATTCTTCGCCGCGTTGGCGACAGGATTACCGGCAGCGGCAGGTATTTATCTGGTGAGCAAGTTATTTAAGAAACAAGTTGATCAGGCAACCAGCATCAGCTACACCATCAACGGTAGCTGGGATGAGCCACAAATGAGTTTTAATCGGTTGTTCGAGAGCGAACAAAGCCTGCGCGACAGTGTAAACAAACCGCAGAAAGGGGAAGATGTGTCGCAGGAAAAACCGCCGCCGTGACCGATTAAGTTCTACAAAAAAAGCGCCATAACGGCGCTTTTTTTTTGCAATAAATTGCAGCGAGATATTATTTTTAACCTTGAGCGTGTGACCGGTCGAAGTTATGCACGGGGGGTGAATCTTACACGGCCATTTTAAGTGAACCTTAAAATGGCCAATGGAAGGGGGAGATTAATCTTGCTGTTCCAACTGCTCGCGGATAAAACCAAATAACTTGCGTGCGCTCGCCGCCGGTTTGTTCTCTTCGCGCTCTTTTTGTGCTGAACGGATCAGTTGGCGCAAATGCTGGACATCAATGCCCGGGCAAGATGTCACCAATGTCTGGAAAATCTGTTTATCGCCTTCAATCAGCAAATCGCGGTAACGCTCAATCTGATGCTGGCGGTGGATGTATTGATCGCTACGGTTTTGCATTTTCTCAACCGCGGCTTTAATTTCCTCGTGGTTGCCTTCACGCATCAAGCGGCCGATGTACTGGATCTGGCGGCGACGGCCATCTTTGAGTGGCATTTTGCGCGCCAGATAAATGGCCTCCAGCAGGTCTTCACTCAATGGGAGTTGCGCCAACTGTTTTTCATTCATCGTGATAAAGCTTTCACCCAATGCCTGTAGCGCATGCATATCGCGCTTGACCTGGGATTTGCTCAGGATGTAATCGTCGGGGTTGATATCGTCGTAGTTGTAAACCATGGCAGTGCCGTCGAGCTGAAATAATAAAAGGGCGCGCAGCTTAGTGCAGATGCTGTCCAAGAACAACCTTTGCTGCTGGCTAGAGAGTAAACAATAGGTGATTTATTCACCTTCTTCAAAGCGATCGGCAATCAGGGCGCGGATTGCATTCATCGCTGCTTCGGCATCATCACCTTCAATATTGATTTGCAGGGCCGTACCGCAACTGGCCGCCAGTAACATCAGGGACATAACACTTTTAGCGTCGGCCCAGTTACCTTCGCCTACACGCGCTTGCACCTTCGCCTTGAACTGGTTGGCAAGGGTGGCGAGTTTAGCTGCAGCCCGTGCATGCAGTCCGCGTTTATTAATAATGTCGAGAGTTTCTATGAGCATCGCCTGGTTCTGTGTTTGAAATCAGTGTTTTTTGTGTTTGTTGATATCGCGATGACGCACCTGTACATCGTGAAAACTCTGGTCGAAGTGTTTTTGCAACCGCTCCGCCAGATATACGGACCGATGTTGTCCGCCAGTACAGCCAACCGCAATAGTGATATAGCTGCGATTATTGGCTTGATAGCGTGGCAACCAACGGGCCAAGTAATGTTCTATATCGTCATACATCTCCCTGACCGTGACCTGTTCTTCCAGAAAATCAATCACTTCCTGATCCTTTCCTGTTTGCGGGCGTAGGTTAGGTTTCCAATGGGGATTGGGTAAACAGCGCGCATCAAATACCAGGTCGGCATTTACCGGCACGCCATGTTTGAAGCCAAAGGATTCAAACAAAATCGCCATGGTTGATTCACTGCGCCCCACCACCCGTTCTTTTACCAGATCACGCAACTCATGTAGATTTAAATGGCTGGTATCGATAACCTGGTCAGCGGTGTCGCGAATGGGTTCGAGCAGGTGTTGCTCGGCGGCGATCGCTTCTTCCAGGCTGGTGTGTTTGTCTGACAATGGATGTTTGCGCCGGGTTTCACTAAAGCGCTGGATTAATACCGCTGGTTGCGAATCCAGGAACAAGGTCTGGAAGGGCAGGTGTGCTTCCTTGAGGGTGCTAATCATCTGCGGGAATATCGCCAGGTCTTGCCAGGCATTGCGGACATCTATACCAATCGCAAACTTTTGCTTCTCATCTTTATGAATCTGGATTTGTGCGACCAGGGCGGGCAATAGGCTTACCGGTAAATTGTCGATGCAGTTAAAGCCCACGTCTTCAAGAACATGAAGCGCGGTACTTTTTCCTGAGCCGGAGAGGCCACTGACAATTACCAGATGCATAGTGTTAAATCCCTACAGAGGCGCTATCGCGGCTTGATACAGGGCTTCATCGCTGGCGGCTTTTCTCAGTCGCTGGCGATATTCAGGGTTATTCAATGCTCCCGCCAGGGTTGCCAGGGTTTGCAAATGTTCATCGTGGGCGTCTTCCGGCACTAACATTGCGAACAGGATATCAACGGGTTGTGAATCAATGGCGTCAAAATCAATCGGATCAGTGAGGGTAATCAGAGCTCCAATAGTGCCGGTGCATTTTTCAACCCGGCAATGCGGTATGGCGACACCGTGGCCAATACCTGTTGACCCGAGCCGCTCACGGCCTATCAGGCGGCGGAATAATTCGTCGCCATTGATAGCGGGAATATCCTGCGCAATGGTATTGGCGAGCAATTCCAATGCGCGTTTTTTACTGCCGCCCTCAATACTGCATAAGGTACGGCCAGGACTAATAAGGGATTCAATTTGCATAGCTTAATGATGCCGGAGCATTCTCTATTGAGCGCAGTATCGTTAACGGTGACTACGCAATTTCTCTTTGTGTTTGATTAATTGACGATCCAGCTTGTCCGCCAGTGCATCAATTGCCGCATACAAATCATCATGGGTAGCGTCAGCATGGATATCCTTGCCGCTTACATGCAAAGTGGCCTCTGCTTTTTGAATCAGTTTATCCACTGAGAGAATAACGTTAGTGCTGGTGATTCGGTCGTGGTGATTGCTCAGACGTTCGAGTTTACTGGTCACATAATCTTTAATTGATTCGGTTACTTCGAGGTGATGGCCACTGATATTTATTTGCATAGGTGCTTCCTCATTAGGGTTTGCAGGCTCGTATAAGCCTGCTTTTTAGAATTCAGTAAATCCTGTCGGTAATGATCCTTATTTTTGTTTCCTGAATTAAATAGTTTTGCGTTCATTAGAGGGCGGAATATTTAATGACTCGCGATATTTGGCAATAGTGCGGCGCGCTACCTGAATACCCTGTTCAGCGAGCAGGTCGGTAATTTTGCTATCGCTCAATGGTTTTTTCGGATTCTCTGCATTCACCAGTTTTTTGATGATGGCGCGAATCGCTGTCGATGAACATTCGCCACCACTGTCGGTGCTCACATGGCTGGAGAAAAAATATTTCAGCTCAAAAATACCTTGCGGGGTGTGCATGTATTTTTGGGTGGTTACACGGGAAATAGTCGATTCATGCATCTCAACAATTTCAGCAATATCGTGTAGTACCAGTGGTTTCATCGCTTCAGGGCCGTACTCCAGAAATCCGCGTTGTTTTTCAACAATGCAACTGGCAACTTTCAATAACGTTTCGTTACGGCTTTGCAAGCTTTTCAAAAACCAGCGCGCTTCCTGCAAATTATCTTTGAGGAACGTGTTGTCGCTGCTGGAGTCTGCACGCTTTACCATCGATGCATAATCAGCATTAATACGCAAGCGCGGTGCAATTTCCGGATTGAGTTCTACCAGCCAACGGCCATCACGTTTTTCGACAAATACATCGGGTACTACGTATTCGGTATCGCCGTTGGCGATCATATCGCCCGGGCGCGGATTCAAACTTTGAATCAGCGCGACCGCCTGGCTTAATTCGGATTCCTTTAATTTGGTGCGACGCATTAACTGGCGATAATCGCGGCTACCGAGAACCGGCAAATATTGTTTCGCAATTAATTTTGCTGAATCCAGAAAGGGAGTTTTGGGATCGAATTGTTGCAACTGGACGAGCAGGCACTCGGAAAGATTCTGGCTGCATACACCGCATGGATCAAATTGTTGCAATCGATGCTGGACGGCAACGACTTCATCCAGTTCAAGCTCATCAAAGTCATCGCGCATGCCGTCGAAAATTTCTTCGAGGGTTATCGATAGCATTCCGCTGGGCTCAACGGCATCAATAATTGCCATTGCCAACACACGGTCGCGATCTGACATGGGGGTGAGGTTCAATTGCCACATCAGATGGTCGTAAAGTGAATCGGTGGCAGCGCGACGACTTTCAAAGTCGTTGTCTTCGTTATCGTAATTACTGGAGCTACTGGATGACGATGCTTGATACACGTCATCCCAACTGGTGTCTACCGGCAGGTCACTGGGAATGGCATCACTCCAGTCGCCGCTATCGGCACTGAAGCTTTCGCCTTCGCCGTAGACATCAGCATCACCAAAGGAATCGCCATCACTAAAACTTTCACCCTCGGAATAATTACCGCTTTCCTGGTAATTATCAGTACTCGCCGAGTAATTCTCACTCGCGCTGAAATCTGTGGTGTTCTCTCCATGGGTGTCAGCGGCGATTTCCTGTTGGCGCGTGTAATCAGCGTTATCCAGATCACTACCATCATAATCGGTAGTCTGGCTAGGTGAATCGAAGCCTTCTTCTACTTCCAGCATAGGGTTGGATTCAAGGGCTTCCTGAATCTCTTGTTGCAAATCCAATGTGGAAAGTTGCAAAAGGCGAATTGCCTGTTGCAACTGGGGAGTCATGGTCAGCTGTTGACCGAGTTTAAGCTGGAGCGATTGTTTCATTGTGAGGTAAACAAACCCTTATGGCGCAGAATGGTTAAACGGGCGCTGGATGAAAACATCTGATAAGTGGAGTTTAGTCAGGGTTTGCGCCGCAAGCAATAACCATAAGCAATCTCTATGCCTAAGAAATAAAGATTGTTACTTGTCAAGTGATTTGTCGGAAGAATCCACTGTGTAGATGGGTAATATCAGGGGATAAGATGAGTCGAATAGTGATGCTCATCCACCCCCAAGTCAGCAATTTCTATAAGCGGAAGTTCTCACCCAGGTAAACCTGGCGAACTTTAGTGTTGCTTAGTACGGTTTCTGCATCGCCCTGGGCGATGATGTGGCCTTCGCTCACGATGTAAGCTGTTTCGCAAATATCCAGTGTTTCACGCACATTGTGATCAGTGATGAGTACGCCAATGCCGCGGTCTTTCAAATGACGGACGATTTCCTTGATGTCATTCACTGAAATCGGGTCAACACCGGCAAAAGGTTCATCCAGCAGGATAAATTTGGGGTCTGTTGCCAATGCACGGGCAATTTCTACGCGGCGGCGCTCACCACCCGAAAGTGCCATGCCCAGGCTGTCGCGAATATGGGTAATGTGGAATTCATTGAGCAGTGATTCGAGTTTCTCCTTACGGTGCTTGCTATCCAGATCCTGCCGTGTCTCCAGGATGGCCATAATGTTGTCAGCCACACTTAATTTGCGAAAAATGGATGCTTCTTGCGGGAGGTAACCTATTCCTGCGCGGGCGCGGCCATGAATGGGCAGGTTAGTAATGTCGCGGTCATCTATTAATACGGTGCCATTATCGGCGGGTACCAAACCGGCGATCATATAAAAACAGGTGGTTTTTCCTGCGCCATTAGGTCCAAGCAGGCCAACGATGTGGCCACTTTCTACGGTGATGGAAACATCAATAACAACCTTGCGTTTCTTATAGCTTTTGGCGAGATGACGGGCATGCAAAGAGGACATAGGGATTAATTTGTTGGGGCGTCAGTGGACGCGTTGGCAGAAGAAGTTGCGCTGCTGGAAGGGATCGCGGACTCTGGTGGTGAAGCTGTTTTGGCTGGCTCTTTGATTTCAATAGCTACATCACCTTTAGCCCCCTTTGGCGGGATCACAATTTCGATGCGCTCGGCGTTGCCATCCGGGCTACTGGTGCCGCCAGCCGCTTTCATAACTTCTTTCACCAGGTCGTAATCGATGCGTGGCCCTTTCATGACCGCGCCATTTTGTTCAACGGAAGCATCTTCAATCAGCAGCAAGCGCTGGTTGTCAGGTGTGTAAGTAATCTGTTTGGCGGCTGCAGTAACCAGACCCTGGTCCTGTTCCGGCTGTTGCTGGAAGCGTGCCGGAGCACCCTGGGCGACCATTTTTTCTACGTCGTTATCTGCATTGGTGTGAATCACAATAGAGTCAGCAGATATCACCAGGGTTCCCTGCTGGATAATTACCGAGCCGGTGTAGGTGGCAACCCCGTTTTTTTGATCCACTGTCAGTTTGTCGGCAGAGCCACGAATAGTTTCGTTTTTATCAGTAGGCAAGGCGAATGCCTGACTGCTGTAAAGGCTGGCCAGCAAGCTGGCAAGAGCAAAGAAACACCCGTGGCGATGTTTTTTAAGGGAAGACATAAACAGTTTAGCGGGGATCATAAACAGCCTTAACCTGGGACTTTAACTGGAGGCGACTTTGCGCGAGATCGGCATCCATACCTAGAGCATCTATCTGGCCTTTTGCGCTGCGCATCTTAACAGCTTTGTCAGTTTCCGCGAATTGTTCGCGGGTGCGCACCTGAAGCTCATCCGTTGTAACACGTATCAGGCCTTGGCTGGGGGAGTTTTGCTGGATGACCACATCGCCTAATAAGCGAATCAATTCATTGTTGGTTTCGCTTCTGCCATCGGCAGCGGACATATGCCAGGGCGTACCATCCTGATTGTTGTAAAAAACCATTTCGGGCGCTTTTATCAGGGTGTAATCACTCGGTGATGGGCCTTCAATGGAGGGTTGATAAAAGGCAACTTCAGGTGTGGTCAATTCAAAATTCAACTTGCCTGTCGCATCAAATTCGCGGGTTTGCACTCCCTTCATAAAAATTTGCGGGAAGCCGCTGGGATCATATTCGTGGTCAGAGGGATCATCCTTCTGGCGTAACGAAAACAGGAAAAAACATATCACCAAAATGCCTGCGACTAGCCATGGGCCAGGAATGTGTTGGTGAATTCTATGGAGACGTTGAAGTAAATGCATGGGTCAGATTGTTTAATCCTTAAATTTCAACGATAGGTTAATTCGCGGCAGCGGGCGCAATATAGGCAGCCAGTGCAGCATCAAAGGTATCTTGCGCTTGCATGATCAAATCACACGCAGCACGCACTGCACCATCACCGCCGCGCTCACGGCTTTGCCAATCTGCCCGTGCTGCGACACTGACATGGGCATTGGCCACAGCAAATGCGAGGCCTACGCGAGTCATAATTGCCAGGTCGGGCCAATCGTCACCCATGAATGCAATCTCATCCAAATGCAGCGGGTGTTCCTTCAGGATTTCTTGCAGTGCTTCCCATTTATCTTCCCGGCCTTGTACCAGGATTTTAATACCCAGATCGCTGGCGCGGCGCGCAACCAGGTTACTGGTGCGCCCGGTGATAATGCCGACCTTAACCCCGCTTTTCTGTAACAGTTTGATGCCGTGGCCATCCAGGGTGCTGAATGCTTTGAATTCTTCACCGTTATTGCCGAAATAAAGCTTGCCATCGGTGAGTACGCCATCTACATCCAGCAGTAAAAGTTTTATACGCGCAGCGCGTTCACGCAGTTCGGGATTCATAAAATTTCCAAATCGATTTTAGATAATGCCGGCGCGCAGCAAGTCATTGATCTTTACGACACCAACCAGTTTTTTTTGTTCGTTGGTGACCAATAGAACGTTTATTTTTGCTTGTTCCATCAAGGCTAGCGCTTCGGCGGCGAGAGTGTTATCACGCAGGCTTCTGGGCATGATATTCATGAGTTCACCCACTTTAGCGATGCGAATATCCACCCCGCGATCAATGCTGCGACGCAAGTCACCGTCGGTGAATATTCCCAGCAAATCGCCGGCAACAGTCATCACTGTCGTCATTCCAAAACCTTTTTGAGACATCTCCATTAATGCATCCAGCATCGGTGTATCGGGTAACACGCGGGGGATCTCTTCGCCGCTGTGCATGACATCGCTCAGGCGCAGTAACAATTTGCGCCCCAATGCACCGCCGGGATGGGAGAAGGCAAAATCCTCAGCGGTAAATCCGCGCGCTTCCAGCAATGCAATGGCCAGGGCATCGCCTAATACCAGTGTCGCTGTTGTACTTGAGGTGGGTGCAAGGTCAAGCGGGCAGGCTTCATGTACAACGCTGATATCCAGATTAACTTCGGCGACTTCAGCGATGGTGGAGCCCGGGTTGCTGGTCATGCTGATAATTTTTATCCCGGTGCGTTTCAGTAATGGCAATAACGCCACAATTTCGCTGGAGGTTCCCGAGTAGGAAATGGCGAGCACAATGTCGTCTTTGGTGATCATGCCCAGATCGCCGTGGCTGGCTTCGCCGGGATGCACAAAAAACGAGGGAGTGCCGGTACTGGCCAGTGTGGCGGCAATCTTTTTGCCAACATGGCCTGATTTGCCCATGCCGGTAACTATGACCCGGCCGGTGCAGTTGATGATCAGTTCGCAGGCCTGGGTAAATTGGCCGTCAATGCGGTTCATTAATTGAGTAACAGCTTCTGCTTCCAGGCGAATAGTGCGCAATGCGGAGCTGACATAATCAAAGGCGGCCATAAAAAATCCCATTGCAGGCGAATCGGGGTTGGGCATTATAGCGAGCAGCGCCATTTAGGCGAGTTGTGTTTACGTCTTTTTCCCGGCAAACGCTTAAGAATTTAATCGTAGCGGTGTTATAGTGCGCCCCGCAAAGCCGTCCGCTTCGCTTCCGCTCAACAAATCGCCACATCCAGCTTACAAGATAGGTTTGCAAAGTAGGCCTTATAAAGAATGGCACCTTAAGGAGTTGGAGCTGTCTGACAGCTTGGCTGTATAGCAATCAGGGCATAAGGCAATCAGGCTTTAGCCTCACTTGGTTAATGGAAGGTTTATACGATGAAAACTGTTTCCCTGTTTAAATCCCTGTTCGGATTTTCTCTTTCAATCGCATTGGTTTGGTCACAAGTGGCTGGTGCGCAGGAATCTGCCAAGCCTGCTGCAGATCCAAAGGCCATTGTTGAGGCTGTTGCCCAGGAGCTATTTGGTCTGGTGAAGGCTAAAAACGCTGCCAAAACGCCGGATGACCAGTACTACAAGCAAGTTGAAAAAGTAATGGATCCTGTTGTTAATTTCCCGTTTATCGCCGGTTCGGTAATGGGGAAGGCTACTTACAAGCAAGCGACTCCAGCCCAGCGTGAACAATTTCTCAAAGTCTTCAAAGACGGTATGGTGAAATCATTGGCCAAAGGTATTTTGGGCTATGCCGACAGCAAGGTGGTTATTGCTGGCGTAGATACAGTGAAAGCTGATCGCGTGGTAGTAAAGCAGGAAGTTAGCGCCGAAGGTGCGACCCATAAGCTGGATTACACCATGGTGAAAGGTAAATCTGGCGAGTGGAAATTAATTAATGTGGTGCTGAATGGTGTGAACCTTGGCCAATCCTTCAGCAGCCAATTCAAGGCTGGCCTGAAAAAGCACAACAACAATATCGATCAGGTAATCGCGAATTGGTTAGCGGATGCCTGATTAACGAAAAGATCCGTTAATCCCCAAGCCCCGGCCTAAAAACCGGGGCTTTGTTTTTGTACTAATCGGGTTTTTGGGGTGCTAGTTGCCAGTAGTTCCGGTAAACTTCGCGCCTTATTTTAAGATTGCAATCTACCTGCATTGCAATTCAGGCCAAATCCTTCCGAGTAGAACTATGCAAGCCGAACAAATCAAAGCGCTTATTGAGAGCCAAATCCCCGATTGCGATGTTAAATCTGTAGAAGTGCAGGGCGATCACATTGGTCTGGTAATTGTCAGCCCGGCATTCGCGGGGTTAACGCCGGTCAAGAAGCAGCAACTGGTGCTTTCTACCCTTAGTCAGCAGTTTGCTGATCGCAGTATCCATGCGGTTGATTACATTAAATCCTTTACCCCTGAGCAGTGGCAGCAGCAACAACAGCAACAATAAATTTGTTGTTAACCCAGGCAATTTTCTTTTCATTTTTTAAGTATTCAGGTTGGTAATGGATAAGTTTTTGATTACAGGCGGCGGTCCGCTGTCCGGTGAAATTCGTATTTCCGGTTCTAAAAATGCGGGCTTACCGCTGCTAGCGGCGACAATTCTTGCCCAATCCAAGGTGCGTTTGACCAATGTGCCGCACTTGAAAGATATGACCACCATGGTCACGCTGTTGAAAACCCTGGGGTTGACCATTGAGATTCAGGGCGATCACGTAGTGATTGTGGATCCAAATACCATCAATTCTTACACCGCGCCTTACGATCTGGTTAAAACCATGCGCGCGTCCATTTTGGTGTTGGGTCCTTTACTGGCTCGTTATGGTGAAGCGAATGTGTCCTTCCCCGGTGGTTGTGCGATTGGTTCGCGCCCGGTAGACATCCATCTGCGTGGGTTGGAAGCAATGGGTGCTACGATTGAGATCGACGGTGGTTACATTCGTGCCCGTTCCAATGGTCGCCTGAAAGGCTGCCATTTCCTGATGGATGTGGTGACGGTTGGCGGTACTGAAAACCTGTTGATGGCTGCCGCGTTGGCAGACGGTAAAACGGTTTTGGAAAACGCCGCGCGTGAGCCCGAGATTGTTGATCTTGCCAACATGCTTGTTGCTATGGGGGCAAACATTGAAGGTATTGGTACTTCAACCTTGACCATTCAAGGTGTTGAATCTCTGCAAGGTTGTGATTACGCGGTAATGCCGGATCGTATTGAAACCGGTACCTATCTGGTTGCTGCAGCGGCAACACGCGGCAACATCAAATTGACCAACACGCGTGCCGACATCCTTGAGGCGGTAATTTTGAAATTGCAGGAAGCTGGCGCTGATATCGCCAGTGGTGCTGATTGGATCACTCTGGATATGTACGGCAAACGCCCGAAAGCGGTAAGTCTGCGCACTGCACCTTATCCCGCGTTCCCGACTGATATGCAATCGCAATTTATGGCGATGAACGCTGTTGCTGAAGGTGTTAGCCACATCACTGAAACCATTTTTGAAAACCGTTTGGTGCAAGTTGCCGAATTAAATCGTATGGGTGCGCACATTGAACTCGAACATAACACCGCAATTGTAAAAGGTGTTGAACGCTTGAAATCAGCGCCGGTAATGGCCTCTGATCTACGTGCATCGGCGAGTTTGGTGATTGCCGGTCTGGTTGCGGATGGTGAAACGCTCATTGATCGCATTTACCACATTGACCGTGGTTACGAGGCTATCGAAGAAAAATTCCAAAGTCTTGGCGCCAGTGTGCGCCGTGTAAAAGGTTCCTGAGCATGAGTCAGACGCTGACTATCGCCCTGACCAAAGGGCGCATTCTGGATGAAACGTTGCCCTTACTGGCAGCAGCAGATATTCGCCCGCGCGAAGATATGGAAAAAAGCCGCAAGCTGGTTTTTGAAACCACCCAGCCCAATGTGCGCTTCTTATTGCTGCGCGGCGCCGACGTCCCAACGTACGTGCAATTTGGGGCGGCGGATATGGGAATTTCCGGCAAAGATACCTTGATGGAAAATGGTGCTGATGGTTTATATGAGCCATTGGATTTAAACATCGCGCACTGCAAATTAATGACTGCCGGCGTGAAAGGCCAAACGACGCCACCGGGGCGCATCCGTGTGGCAACCAAGTATGTAAATATCGCCAAGCAGTATTATGCGGCGCAAGGTCGTCAAATCGATGTAATCAAGCTTTATGGTGCGATGGAATTGGCTCCGATTATGAATCTGGCCGATGAAATTGTAGATATCGTTGATACCGGCAATACCTTGCGTGCAAATGGTTTGGAGCCGCGTGAATTTATTGCGGATATCAGTTCACGTTTAATCGTGAATAAGGCATCCATGAAAATGAAGCACGTACAAATCCAGGCGATTATTGATTGCGTTGCCGGTGCAATTTCTGCTAAGTAAATTCTCCGTGCCACCGGTAATTGTGGACATGGATGTAGTTGATTCGCTATCGGTGCAATTGGCTCTTTATGAGAGTGATTGAATTAGTTAATGAGTAATTACAATCACTAGTAGGCATCATAAGTTTTCCGTTTTTTATTTTTCTATTGTTATCGCAACGAGTTTTCTATGTCTGAATCTGTTATCACGCGATTGGATGCGAGCCAGAGCGATTTTAATCAGCAGCTGGATCAATTATTGGCTTGGGAGTCGGTAAGCGATACCCGGGTTGCCGCCGTTGTCGATGACATTTTGCATCAGGTAAAAACACGTGGTGATGCAGCGGTATTGGAGTACACCAACAAGTTTGATCGCCGTACTGCGCAAACAATTGATGATTTGATTGTTGTTCCCTCGCAACTGCAAGCGGCCTTAACCCACATTACACCCGAGCAGCGCACAGCATTGGAAATAGCTGCAGAGCGTATTCGCAGTTATCACAAGCACCAATTACAAGCTTCATGGCGTTATACCGAAGCGGATGGCACTGTGCTTGGCCAGCAAATTTCTGCAATGGAACGTGTGGGCTTATATGTTCCCGGCGGGAAAGCGTCTTACCCCTCGTCAGTATTAATGAATGCAATTCCTGCCAAGGTGGCGGGCGTTGATGAATTAACAATGGTAGTTCCGGCACCGGATGGTGAAATTAGTCCAATTGTATTAGCTGCCGCTGCTGTTGCAGGCGTAGATCGTGTAATTACTATTGGTGGTGCGCAAGCAGTTGCTGCTTTGGCATTTGGTACTGAAACAATTACCAAGGTCGATAAAATTGTTGGCCCCGGCAATATCTATGTTGCTACTGCAAAACGTGCAGTGTTCGGGCAAGTGGCAATTGATATGATCGCAGGCCCTTCCGAAATTTTAGTGGTGTGCGACGGCCTGACTGATCCGGACTGGATTGCGATGGATTTGTTTAGTCAGGCTGAGCATGATGAGCAAGCGCAAGCAATTTTATTGAGTCCGGATGCAGAATTTTTAAATAATGTTGAAGCATCCATTAAAAAATTATTGCCGACGCTTGCGCGTAAAGATATTGCCAGTGTGTCATTAAAAAATCGCGGCGCATTAATTCAGGTTGCGGATATGCAACAAGCTATTGATATCAGCAATCGCATCGCGCCGGAACATTTGGAATTATCGGTTGCTGATCCTGAAGTGTTGCTACCGCAAATTCGCCACGCCGGTGCAATTTTTATGGGGCGCCACACACCGGAAGCGCTCGGTGATTATTGCGCTGGCCCTAATCATGTGTTGCCGACATCAGGTACTGCACGTTTCTCTTCCCCGTTGGGTGTTTACGATTTCCAGAAGCGCAGTTCAATTATTATGTGTTCGCCCGCAGGTGCATCGACGTTGTCTAAAACAGCGTCGATATTAGCGCGCGGCGAACAACTTGAAGCGCATGCGCGTTCGGCGGAATATCGAATTATTGATTGAAATAATTTTTATCGTAGTGCTAATAAAAACGGGTGCAGTTCAATAGGCACCCGTTTTTTTATTTTTGTGGTGAGCCGCTGAATCAGGTTTTTGTTGGAGGAAATGCCGCTATCGCTTTTATTTCCAATGATTTTCCATCGCGAATAACCCGGAATACAACTTCAGCATTCGGTTGGATATTCGAAAGCGCATGGCTTTCGAATTTACCAGGGGCAACACCAATAGGAATGCTATCAATGTGGGTAATTACATCATTGATTTGAAAGCCTGCTTTCGCAGCCGGACTATCTTGTTCGATCTCGTGGACCACTACACCGCTATTGGTCCCTAATTGTTCGGCTTGCTCGCGATTGAGATAGCCAACACTTAATCCCAACCAGCCACGTCTTACCGTACCAAATTCAATAATTTGCTTTAATGAGTTCATTGCTTTATCAACGGGCACGGCGAAACTGATTCCGAAGGAAGCGCCGGTTTCATCCAGCATGGCGGTGTTAATGCCAATTAAATTGCCATAGGCATCAATCAGCGCACCACCTGAGTTGCCGGGGTTGATTGCTGCATCGGTCTGGATAAAATTTTCCGCGCTGTTGATTCCCAAATTCCATCTGCCCGTAGCGCTGACGATTCCCTGACTCACACTTTGGCCAACACCAAACGGATTGCCGATGGCGAGAACTACATCGCCCACGCGAATATTGTCGGAATTGCCGAGATTAATGGCGGTAATATTTTCCAGTTTAATGCGCAATACGGCGAGATCGTTGGCCCTATCGATACCTACTAATTCAGCCGCTGTGTAGCGTCCGTCATAAAGCAAAACAGATATGCGATCAGCGCCGTTGATCACATGGTTATTGGTCAGAATAAAACCGGCACCATCAACAATAACGCCGGAACCAAGGGTTTTTTCCATGCGTTCCTGTTGCGGTGTATTGGAGTTGTTATAGAGCTGGCGAAAAAAAGGATTGTTATAAAAATTCTGGTAGCGTTGCACAACGCGTTTCTGGGTATAAATGTTAACGACTGCTGGTGCTGCACGAGTGACAGCATCCGCATAAGAAACAACACCGGTATTGACGTTGGTGGGGGTGTTGGTTACCGGTATTGGCGAGTTGCGTAGTTGCGGAAATAAAAGCAATACAAGTAACGCGATAATTACGCCTGCGATAACCGGCCAGCCGATAAAACTTAGCAAGCGTTGTAACATGAACTCTGTCCTCGTCGATTTATTTTTTCAGGCCAACAAAAACCCCGCGAAAGGCGGGGTTTAACAATGATATTCGACGTCCTGTACCCTGATCTGCTTGGGTAAATCCTAGTAGCGATTGGCCTTGCCATCAAAGTCAAAATCATCTGCTGATTCCATTGGCATGCGGCTATGATTTTGGTCTTCGCGTAAATCGTAATCTTCGCTCAGTGTTCCTTTTGCTCCCGGTGCCTTAGGGGCCCAGTCGCGTGGAGGTTCAATTCGTTGTTCATTGATATAAGCTTTGGTGTCGCCACTTAAATTGGCGTTGGCGGAGTCGATGATTTGGCGGCTAATTGCAGGGGTGGCCAATTTAAGAGCGCCGTTAGCCAAATGTTCATGTACTTCACGATAGGCCTGGGTCAGGTTATTTACCAGTTGCGATGTTTGGGTGAAGTGCTCGGCAACATCGCGTTGGTAGCCTTGCAATGAGCTTTCTGCTTCGTGCAGACGCTGTTCGAGATCGCGCCCTAATACTTGCGCGCGAAAAACATACAGCAATGCTGCGCCAATAGCGCCGCCGGCAAGCAGGCACAGTAAACCGGTAATAAATAATGCACTGAATGAATACACGGGAATCTCCTCATCAACAAGCATGTATAAAGCGCATATGCGACCTTAAACATTCATAGACCTATTATAAGTCCATTTTCTCATTAAAATGGGCAAAAATTATTGCCCTCCGGGCATAGTAATGAAATTTGGAGTAATTCATGCATTTTCCTTTTGCAAAAGAAGAGTTATTGATGATTTCCGGTCCCTCCGGGCAATTGCAGGCCGCATTGCACCAAGGTGATGAGTCGGGAATTTTTGCTAGCAAAAATTGGCTGGCGATTCTTTGTCACCCGCATCCGGTACACGGTGGCACCATGGATAATAAAGTGGTTACGACCTTAATGCGTACTTATCGCGATCAAGGTATTCATGTGCTGCGTTTTAACTTTCGCGGTGTGGGTAAAAGTGACGGTGTTTTTGATAATGCTATCGGTGAGCTGGATGACCTTCGGGCTATGGTGGTTTGGGTTCAGCAAAACCTGCCGGAAGCGGGTATGTTGCTTGCCGGGTTTTCCTTTGGTTCCTCTATCGCTGCCCGGATTAGTTATGAGGTTCCCGAATTGCGCCATCTTACGTTGGTAGCTCCCCCCATAGAGCGATATCTCTATGCTCGGGACAATCATTTCCCCTGTGCTACCTGCGTCATTCAGGGGGATCGGGATGAACGTGTTGTCGCACAAGGGGTTTACGATTGGAGTGCAGCTTTGCAGGGTGAGGTTGAGCTGCTTCGCTACCTGGAAGCAGGTCATTTTTTTCATGGTTTTTTAACTGCTTTGAAGGCTGATTTAAGCCAAATCCTGCAGCGGCAATTGCAATAAACATGGTTATTCCAAGGCGCAGCCGCTAAAGTGGCGACCCGGTGTAATTTTATCTGATACAAATTTTTAGTTTCGAATCCCCATGACAACACCAGATTCCAATTCTCCACTTGCACGCTATCAGCGCGACTTGCAGCGCCCGGATTTTCGCCATGATCTGGCCCAGGAGGCTGCAGTCAAGCATCTCCAGCATTTATACGAACAACTAGTGGCTGTGTGGAAGGCTGAGCAACAGCAAAGTTTGTTCGGAAACTTTTTCAAGCGTTTTACGGGAGACTCTTCGCGTGAGTTGGTGCGCGGATTGTATTTTTGGGGCGGGGTAGGGCGCGGTAAAACCTACCTGATGGATAATTTTTTTGAGAGTTTGCCCTTCGAGCAAAAACTACGCGCGCATTTCCATCGTTTTATGCGCCGTGTCCACGCTGAGTTAAAAAAACTGGATGGCAAAAAAAACCCGCTCAAGTTGGTTGCCGATACTATTGCCGCCGAGGCGCGAGTAATTTGTTTTGATGAGTTTTTTGTATCGGATATCACCGATGCCATGATTCTCGGAACCTTGATGGAAGAACTCTTTGCGCGCGGTGTTACGCTGGTTGCGACGTCCAATATTGTTCCTGATGGCCTTTATAAGGACGGCTTGCAGCGCGCTCGCTTTTTGCCGGCAATCGAGTTACTCAACAAGCATACCCTTGTGGTGAATGTGGATGGCGGGGTTGATTATCGTCTGCGCGCTCTGGAGCAGGCAGAGTTATATCACCATCCGCTGGATGCGGCGGCTGATGAAAGTTTGATGTGCAGTTTTAAAAGCCTTGTACCCGCCGGTGCAGAAATTCGCGAGCAGCAGGAAGTAGAGGTAGAAGGGCGGATGATTTTGTCCCGCTGCATTAGTGAAGGGATTATCTGGTTTGATTTTGTGGAGTTGTGTGATGGGCCGCGCTCGCAAAACGATTACATCGAGCTGGCGCGGGAATATCACGCGGTTATCCTCAGTAATGTCCCCGGGCTTGGGCGCGAAAAGGACGACCAGGCGCGACGTTTTGTGAATCTGGTCGATGAATTCTATGATCGCCAGGTAAAGCTGATTATTTCTGCCGAACGCCCGCTTGCCGAACTCTATTCCACTGGTAAGCTCGATTTTGAATTCCAGCGTACCGTAAGCCGCTTGTTGGAAATGCAAAGCCACGAATATCTGTCTCGCCCCCATCGACCTGAATAGCCTATAGTTGTAGAGAGTATATTTTGGTTGAAAATTACTCCCCGGGTGTGTAGTATGCCGCCTCCCTGTTTTCAGGGGTATTTAACATTTAGTTCCACATCCAATTTAGGCAGGAATAACATGAAGACCTATATTGCCAAACCTGAATCTGTCGTACATGACTGGTTCATCGTGGATGCGGCGGGTAAAACTCTCGGCCGTTTATCTGCGGAAATTGCTTCGCGTTTGCGTGGCAAGCACAAGCCAGAATTCACTCCACACGTTGATACCGGTGATTACATCGTTGTTATCAACGCTGCTCAAGTGCGTGTGACTGGCCGTAAAGCTACTGACAAGATTTATTACCACCACACCAACTTCGTTGGCGGTATCAAATCGACTACCTTCGAGAAGTTGATCGAGAAGGCTCCAGAGCGCACCATCCAGATCGCTGTTAAAGGTATGTTGCCGAAGGGCCCACTGGGTCGTGCAATGTTCAGAAAATTGAAAGTTTATGCGGGTAATGAGCATCCACATGCTGCTCAGCAACCTAAAGAACTGAGCATCTAAGGGGAGCCGACATGTCTGCAGCACAATTTTACGGCACAGGCCGTCGCAAGACCTCTACCGCACGTGTGTTCATCACTGCTGGTACTGGCACTATTACTGTAAATGATCGTCCTCTGGACGAATACTTTGGTCGTCCAGTAGCGCGCATGGTTGTTCGTCAGCCGCTCGAACTGGTTGGTCTGGTAGAAAAGTTTGATGTGAATGTTACTGTCTCTGGTGGCGGTAGCTTCGGTCAAGCAGGTGCTATTCGTCACGGTTTGACTCGCGCTCTGATGGAGTACGATGACAACCTGCGTAGTGAATTGCGTAAAGCCGGTTACGTTACTCGCGATTCTCGCGAAGTTGAACGTAAGAAAGTTGGCTTGCGTAAAGCACGTAAAAAGCCACAATTCTCCAAGCGTTAATGATTTCTTGCAGTGGCTTTTATGGTTGCTGCTTGATGATCATCAAAAAAACGCCCAAGTCTTTTCTGGCTTGGGCGTTTTTTTACGTCTAAAATTGCGGGTCTATAACCCACTGATTGTGTGTGGTTATTCTTGTAAGCCGTGTGTGAATTCATTAAGATTGCCCGCCTTTTCTTGAGTCACCCAATAAATCCTTTGTCGTCGGACTTGGTATCAGAGTTTTTGCAAAGTCGCAGTGCGATTTTAGGCGATTTGCTAGCCGTTAGCTGTTAGGGGAGAAATTCGTCATGAGTAATGACGCTGTAAATAAAACGCGCCGTCGCGTATTGATCGGAGCCACTTGTGCAGTGGGTGCGGTTGGTGTAGTGGGTGCTGCTGTTCCTTTTGTGGGTTCCTGGAACCCGAGTGCCAAAGCGAAAGCTGCCGGTGCTCCTGTAAAATATAACCTCAGTAAAGTGGAGCCTGGCTCCATGGTTACCGTAGAGTGGCGCGGCAAGCCGGTGTTTATTGTCCGCCGTACCCAGGCAGCCCTTGATAGTTTGAAAAAAGTAGAAGATCAAGGTGTTCTGCTCGATGCAAACTCGGATGAACCCCAGCAGCCTGAATACGCAAAAAATCCTGAACGTGCAATCAACAAAGAATTTGCCATTTTGTTGGGTGTTTGTACCCATTTGGGATGCGCACCTGCGTTTCGTCCAGATGTAGGCGCTGCAGATCTGGGTGGTGATAAGTGGCAGGGTGGATTCTTTTGTCCGTGCCATGGTTCCAAATATGATTTGGCCGGTCGCGTTTATGTCGGTGTACCAGCACCATTAAATCTGGAAGTTCCTCCTCATCGCTATGAAAGCGATGCTGTAGTTGTAATTGGTGAAGATCAGGGGGCTTGATATGAATTGGTTAGTGGGTTTATGGCAGTGGGTTGATGATCGTCTCCCGGTACAACGTGCCTGGGATACGCATATGGCAAAGTATTATGCGCCCAAGAATTTTAACTTCTGGTATTTCTTCGGTGTGCTTTCGCTGCTGGTATTGGTAAACCAATTGGTTACCGGTATCTGGTTGACCATGAGCTACAACCCTTCCGCAGAAGGCGCTTTCGCCTCTGTTGAATATATTATGCGCGATGTGGATTTTGGCTGGTTGCTTCGTTATATGCACTCCACCGGTGCGTCGGCATTCTTTGTTGTTGTTTATCTGCATATGTTCCGCGGCATGATGTATGGCTCTTATAAGGCCCCGCGTGAGCTGGTGTGGATTTTCGGTATGACTATTTATCTGGTGCTGATGGCCGAAGCCTTTATGGGTTACGTATTGCCATGGGGCCAAATGTCCTATTGGGGTGCGCAGGTCATTGTGTCGCTGTTCGGTGCTATCCCGGGTATTGGTGAAGATCTGGTGCAGTGGATCCGTGGCGACTACCTGATCTCCGGTATTACCTTGAACCGTTTCTTTGCGCTCCACGTTGTTGCTCTGCCAATCGTGTTGTTGGCACTCGTTGTAATGCACATTCTTGCATTGCACGAAGTGGGTTCGAACAACCCGGACGGCGTTGAGATCAAAAAGAACAAAGATGAAAACGGCATTCCACGCGATGGTGTTCCTTTCCATCCTTTCTACACTGTGCACGATCTGGTTGGCGTTACTGTTTTCCTGTTCGCCTTCTGTTTCATTATGTTCTTTATGCCGGAGATGGGTGGTTTCTTCCTGGAATACGCTAATTTCGAAGAAGCGAATAACCTGAAAACCCCGTTGCATATTGCTCCCGTCTGGTATTTCACTCCTTTCTATGCAGTATTGCGCGCAGTGACCATGCCAATTGAAATTGGCCCAATGGTGTTGACTGCAAAACTACTGGGTTTTGCGGCGATGGGTGCAGCAATTGCGTTGCTGTTTGTGCTGCCGTGGCTTGATCGCAGCAAAGTGAAATCCATGCGTTATCGTGGGCATATCCCGCGTGTGATGCTGATTGCATTTGCGTCTATGTTCGTCGTTCTCGGTTATTTGGGTGTTAAGGCGCCTACGGAAGGTAGAACTCTGTTGTCACAAATTGCAACGGCGTTCTATTTTGCCTATTTCCTGACGATGCCGGTGTGGACAACAACCAGTCCGGAAAAAGCCAAATCAAAAATATCCTGGATTCTGTGCGGTCTTTTTGTCGTGGTTTTCACCTGGATGGGAATTGAATACATCGGTGGCGATGTGCCAATCCTGTTGTTGATTCTGTGCTTCTTGTTGGCCGCTCTTTTTGCTGTGTTGCCAATATTGGCTGCACGCGATAAAGATCTGGTTGAGCCGACTCGCACCCAATCCAAAGGTTTACCTGGCTTGTTGGTAGCTGCCGGTTTTGTACTGTTTGTGGTTCTCGCCGTTGTGCCCATCAAAGCTGTAGCCTCGGAAGGCGCATTCAACTGCGGTGCTATTCCTTGCGACCACATGGAGGCGGATCTGAATGACAAAGAATCCTTGCAGCGTGGTGCAAAGTACTTCACTAACTACTGCATGGGTTGTCACTCGTTAAAGTACTCCCGTTATGAGCGCGTTGCTGATGACTTGGGTATTCCTCATGATGTGATGGAGCAAAACCTGATTTTTGGCGATCAACGTATTGGTCAGTTGATGGACATTGCGATGAAACCGCAGCAGGCGAAAGTCTGGTTTGGCGTGGTTCCTCCTGATTTGACGCTGGTTGCTCGTGCTCGTTCGCCTGAGTGGATCTACACCTACCTGCGTAACTTCTACAAAGATGAAACCCGTCCCTGGGGTGTAAACAACCGTGTATTTCCTAACGTAGGTATGCCGCATGTGTTGATTGGCCCACAAGGTTTGCTGGAGTGTGGTGCTGGTCCAAAATTAAACCATCATGGCGGCGCATTGCGTAACGATGTGGGACAGGTTGAAATCGATGAGCATTGTGGTGCGCTCAGAGAAGGTAAAGTGAAGGGTTCTATGTCGCAGGCTGAATTTGATGAGGCTGTGTATGACCTGGTTAATTTCCTTGAGTATGTTGCTGAACCTGTTGCGGTTAAACGCCAGTCGATTGGTTATTACGTTCTTGGCTTTCTGGTAATCCTGTTTATTTTTGTGTACTTCCTGAACCGTGAGTTCTGGCGAGATATTCACTAATAATCAGTGGTTAGATCAATGAAAAGGGCGGCGCAAGTCGCCCTTTTTATTTGAGTCTGCGGTTAAATCCCTGTACCTTGTTCGCGATGTTTATTTTTAAGGAATAGCGTGTATGTCCATGTCATCCAGTCGCCCTTATTTTTTACGTGCTATCTATGAGTGGATATTGGATAACAATTGCACCCCGCACATTCTTGTTGATGCCCATGTGCAAGGCACCCAGGTACCACAACAACACGTTAATAAGGATGGCCAGATAATTCTCAATATATCGCCCACCGCCGTAAAAGATTTTTTTATGGATAATACGGCCGTTTCTTTTAATGCCCGTTTTAGCGGAGTTGTAAATAATCTCTATGTTCCTTGTGGTGCGATCCTTGGTATCTACGCCCGTGAAAACGGCCAGGGAATGATGTTTGAGTCTGAAGTGAATCCTCAGCCTCCATCAACACCATCACCAACGCCACCAACTTCCCCGTCTCCGGTTCGATCTATAGGCGATAGCCCCAAGCGTCCGGGTTTAAGAGTCGTTAAATAGAACTGTTCTGATGTCAACAACACCAGCTGCGGCTGGTGTTGTTGTTTTTGGAGCAGGTTTGTGACGCTTGTGAGACATATTTGTGACAAAAAATTCGCGCAGTCACATTAGTGTCATATTCGCTCGTTAGAGTAGCTGCCAATGGTGAGAGATAAATCTTGCCATCTTAAACCTCTAATGTGATGACTAACGGAGCGCTCTATGAACGCCAAGAACATTATCAAAGGGCTGGTACTTGCTGGCTCTATGGTTTGCGCCGCTGCGCTGCAAGCTGCTGTTGATGCAAAGCTGCCAGAGTACAAGGCGACAACTGGTGTTTCAGGTAACGTGAACTCAATCGGTTCCGACACCCTGAACAACCTGATGACCTTATGGGCTGAAGATTTCAAAAAATTGTATCCAAACGTAAATATCCAGATTCAGGGCGCTGGTTCTTCTACCGCACCACCAGCATTGATCGAAGGTACTGCTAACTTCGGCCCAATGAGCCGTGAAATGAAATCCGAAGAAATCCAGGCGTTTGAAGCTAAACACGGTTACAAGCCAACTGCTGTACCGGTAGCGATTGACGTTCTGGCTGTTTATGTCAACAAAGATAACCCGATCAAAGGTTTGTCCCTGCAACAAGTTGATGCCATTTTCTCTGCTACCCGCAAGTGCGGCGAAGCAAAAGACATTACCCGTTGGGGGGATGTAGGTTTGCAAAATGCATGGGCAAATCGTGATTTCACCATTTATAGCCGTAACGCTGTATCTGGAACTTATGGTTACTTCAAAGATGAAGCGCTGTGTAAAGGCGACTTCAAAGCTAGCATCAATGAGCAACCAGGTTCCGCATCGGTAGTACAGGGTGTATCTGAGTCGATTAACGGTATTGGTTACTCAGGTATCGGTTACGTGACTTCTGGTGTGCGTGCGCTGCCATTGTCCAAAAAAGATGGCCAGCCTTTTGTGACTCCTGATGCAGCTCATGCGTTGGATGGCACTTACCCATTGGCGCGCGTCCTTTATGTGTACATCAATAAGCATCCGAACCGTAAATTGGACACCCTGCAACTCGAATTCCTGAAAATGGTTCTTTCCAAGCAAGGTCAGGAAACTGTAGTTCGCGATGGCTACATTCCATTGCCGGAAACAATGACCAGTAAAGCATTGGCTGTTCTGCAAAAGTAATTGTGCTCCCACGGAAGCCGCCGATATATCGGCGGCTTTTTTTCGCTTGCAATAATTGTGTTACAGAAAAATGACAGTGATTTTTTGATTTGTAACAAAAGTGTCATTTTTGCTTGTTAGCATTCTCGTGCCAGAAGTTTAATCAGGTGAGCAGACCATGTCCGAACCCATTCCCTTGGTAAAAGAACCAGTCAGTTTGATGCCGACGCTCGAGCAGCGTAACCGTCTGCGTCGCCTTCGTAAATTTAAGGATGGTCTTTCCCGTTACGGAGTCATGGCCGCCGGTATGGCGGTTGTTTTTTCATTAGGCTTGATATTTTTCTACCTCTTTTCCGAAATCGCTCCGTTGTTTCGCGGTGCATCGGTAGAGGTTGTTAAAACCTATACGCCTGAGGCCCTGCATCAAGCGCCGGAAGATAAAACCGAATTCCTCACGCTTGAGCGTTACGAGGAAATTGGCGGCAATTTCAAACGTAGTGGAGCAGTGAGTTTTTTTACGGTCGATGACGGTAAAACCTTGTTGTCAGCGCAAATGCCCAAGCCCGAGGCGGCCGAATTTTCGGTCTTGGCAACCAGTACCGCAGATCATGGTTTGGTGGCATACGGTTATAACAATGGCCAGGTTGCGATTGCCAAAACTGAATACGAACTCAGTTATCCAAATGATAAGCGCCAGATTACTCCGAACCTGACATTTCCATTGGGTGATCAACCTATCCAATTGGATGCGCAGGGGAGTGCTCTCAATATATTGGCGATCCAGGAAACTTCCAGTGGTACGTTGATTGCTGCAGCGACAGCAGATAATCGTTTGTTGTTAGGCGTATTCAATAGCAGTAGTAATTTAATCACTGGCGCAGTTACTGTCGAACAAGAAATTTTTACTTTGCCCGCGCTTCCTCAGGGGGCGACCGCAACTCACATACAAATTGATGAGCGTGCACAGCACCTGGTAGTGGCAACGAATAAATCACAAATTATTTTATACAAAATTGTTAGCCCTTCTGCCGCAGAGCGTAAAGAAGCAATTGTTGTTCCCCATGGCAAAATTACCGCAATGCAATTTCTGGTGGGCACCGGTTCATTGGTTGTTGGTACTAGTGAAGGCCATATAAGCCAGTGGTTTTTAGTGCGCGATCCGCACAACGAATATCACGTAACCCATGTACGTGATTTTGATTCTCTTGAAGGTTCAATTACCAATTTTGCTCCCGAGTTTGCCCGTCGCGGTTTTTGGGCTGGCGATGATAAAGGCAACATCGGAATTTATTTTGGTACTTCACAGCGCACTTTATTGATTGAATCCATGGGTGATAAATCCATTAGTAATATTGCGATATCGCCCATCAACAATCGTGCGTTATTAATTGATGACAGTAAAAATTTATCGCTGTTGGATGTATGGAACAGACACCCGGAAGTGTCATTCAGCTCGCTCTGGCAAAAAGTCTGGTACGAAGGTCGCGATGCGCCGGAATATATTTGGCAAGCATCATCCGGTAGTGACAATTTTGAAGCAAAAATGAGTTTTGTTCCGCTGTCATTAGGTACATTAAAAGCAGCATTTTTCGCAATCCTGTTTGCGGTTCCACTCGGGGTGATGGGCGCGATTTACACGGCCTATTTCATGACTCCAAAATTGCGCGGAATCGTTAAGCCTACGATTGAAATTATGGCGGCATTACCAACAGTAATTCTCGGTTTCCTCGCAGGGTTATGGCTTGCACCGTTTATCGAAAATCATTTGCCCGCAATCTTCAGTATTTTGATTTTGTTGCCAGTAACAATGTTGGTTACCGGATTTATCTGGAGCAAATGCCCGGAGAGTGTGCGTAATAAAATGCCGGAAGGTTGGGAAGCGGTAATCGTCATCCTTCCGATAATTGCCACAGTTTGGGCTTGCGTATCACTCAGTCCATTAACCGAGATCTGGTTTTTTAATGGAAGTATGCGCCAATGGTTCACTGACAACGGCGTTAACTATGATCAACGCAACGCATTAGTCGTTGGCATTATCATGGGCTTTGCGGTTATCCCCAGTATTTTTTCAATCGCAGAAGATGCAGTGTTCAGTGTGCCGCGTCACTTGACCCAAGGTTCATTGGCATTGGGCGCAACATCGTGGCAAACCATGGTTGGTGTTGTGTTACCAACAGCAAGCCCTGGTATTTTTTCGGCAGTAATGATGGGTTTTGGTCGCGCAGTCGGTGAAACCATGATTGTGTTGATGGCTACCGGTAATAGCCCGATTGTGAATTTCAACATCTTCGAAGGGATGCGTACGCTCTCGGCAAATATTGCAGTGGAATTACCGGAAACCGCAGTGGGTAGCACACACTTCCGTGTCTTATTCCTGGCGGCACTGGTATTGCTGGCGCTCACGTTCGTAGTAAATACCCTTGCTGAAGTTATTCGTCAGCGTTTGCGTCAACGCTATAGCAATTTGTAATTTCAGATGACTTTTTTCGGAATCATGTGATGAAAAATTTATTGAAACGAAAAACTTCCTGGTTCAGCAGCGGTTCGCCCTGGATCTGGTTAAACGGTGGTGCGGTTGCCATTTGTATGTTGATGGTAGTCGGGCTGCTGGGTTTGATCGCAGTGCGCGGTTTTGGTCACTTTTGGCCCGCGGATATTTTGCAAACTTCAATCGTGGATCGTGACGGCCAACGCCAGATCGTAATGGGTGAAGCCGTGCGCGATGAAATTATTTCTGCTTCTGTGGCGCGTGATGGTGGTTATACCATCGCGCCGGATGTGGAATTAATTACTCGTCATTTATTTAAGTTGGGCAATCGCGATGTAAATGGTCGTGACTTTGTCTGGTTCCTCGATATCGGTATGGAAAAGTGGGAATATCCTGCTGATGCAATTTCCATTGAGCGTCGTGAGTGGGGGAATTTTTACGGTTATCCGGTCGCCATTAAAGAACAGGATAACGTGGTTAGTGAATTAAGTAGTGCTGATTTTTGGGCGCAACTCGATCAGCGCTTGACTCGCGCGCTGGATTTGCACGATAAAATCCATCGCATCGAAAAAGTAGATATTGGTCGTATCAACAATCAAATGGATGAGTTGCGTCTGGAGCGCCGTCGTTTGGAGCTGGATGGAATTACCGGAGCGCAGCTGGCAAGTGCGGATGCTGAGCTGGCAGAGCGTCGCGCTGCGCTGGAAGCAGAATACGATGTCGTTAAAAAAGAGCGCGATGAAATTCTTGCACAAGCAACACGCGATAAATTATTAGCACGCACTGCAGATGGCAAAGAAGTTGTAATTGCATTCGATCATATTGTCCGCGTGACTCGCCCTAACGAAATGGGGGTATTTGCAAAGTCGGGTCAGTACCTGGAGCGCTTCTGGGAATTTATGACCGCTGAACCGCGTGAAGCCAACACTGAAGGTGGTATTTTCCCAGCCATTTTCGGCACACTCACCATGGTAATTGTAATGTCTATCATGGTGACTCCGTTTGGTGTGCTGGCTGCAATTTATTTGCGTGAATATGCCAAGCAAGGAACCTTCCTGAAAATTATCCGCATCTCTGTGTATAACCTCGCCGGTGTTCCGTCAATTGTATACGGTGTGTTTGGTTTGGGATTTTTTGTGTATACGCTCGGGGGCAATCTCGATGAATTATTTTATGCGGAATCATTGCCTTCACCTACGTTTGGTACACCCGGTTTGTTCTGGGCTTCATTAACGCTCGCGTTGTTAACCTTGCCGATTGTTATTGTTTCTACTGAAGAAGGTTTATCGCGTATTCCAAGCACCATTCGCCAGGGTAGCCTTGCATTAGGTGCGACCAAAGCGGAAACCCTGTGGAAAGTTGTTGTGCCGCTCGCGACACCGGCAATGATGACTGGTTTAATTCTTGCCATTGCACGTGCAGCAGGTGAAGTAGCTCCATTGATGTTGGTAGGTGTGGTTAAGCTTGCTCCTGCATTGCCGGTTGATGGTAATTACCCTTACTTGCACCTTGACCAAAAAATTATGCACTTGGGTTTCCATATCTATGATGTGGGTTTCCAAAGTCCAAACGTGGAAGCCGCTCGTCCACTGGTTTATGCAACATCATTAACACTGGTGCTGCTGATTATTGCCCTGAACATCAGTGCAATCAGAATTCGTAACAGCTTGCGTGAAAAATATCGCAGTGCATCAGATTAATTGCACAGTATTTTTTGTAATAATTTTGTCACTATTTTGAAATATATTGTTCATCAAAATTTAACCGAGTCTTATACAGGCCCCGATTATGAGCCCAACAGCACTGGTAGAACCTATCAAGCTTGAAGTGAAAAACCTCGACTTGTTTTATGGTCCGAAACGCGCATTAAACGCTGTCAACATGAAAATTCCGGAGAAAAAAGTGACCGCATTTATCGGTCCGTCCGGTTGCGGTAAATCTACATTGCTGCGTTGTTTCAATCGAATGAATGATTTGGTTGATGCTTGCCGTATTGAAGGCGAAATATTATTGGAAGGCTCCAATATTTATGACAAGGCTGTTGATGTCGCTGAATTGCGTCGTCAAGTGGGAATGGTTTTTCAAAAACCAAATCCATTTCCAAAAACTATCTACGAAAATGTTGCCTATGGTCTACGCTTGCAAGGTGTGAAATCCAAACGTGTGTTGGATGAAGTGGTAGAGAAGTCGTTGCGCGGTGCAGCATTGTGGGATGAAGTGAAAGATCGCCTGCATGACAATGCATTTGGTTTGTCAGGTGGCCAGCAACAACGTTTGGTAATTGCGCGCGCAATTGCGATTGAACCGGAAGTCATCCTGCTGGATGAACCGGCATCGGCACTCGATCCAATTTCGACATTAAAAATTGAAGAACTGATTAACGAATTAAAACACCAATACACTATTGTGATTGTGACCCACAACATGCAGCAGGCTGCGCGTGTTTCGGATTACACCGCATTTATGTATATGGGGGATTTGATTGAGCACGATTTAACAGACACGCTCTTTACCAACCCCAGCAAAAAACAAACTGAAGATTACATCACCGGCCGTTACGGTTAATGCAGAGGTCGCATCATGGTTATGGATATTACGAGTCACACTCATCATATCTCGCAACAATACAATCTTGAGCTGGAAACCATTCGCACACACTTGTCGGAAATGGGCGGTATGGCCCAGCGTCAGGTAAACGATGCGATCCAGGCGTTAATCGATGCGGATCTGGAGCGCGCTGAACAAGTGGTGCGTGCCGATACCAAAGTGAATTCCATGGAAGTCACTATCGATGAAGAATGTGTGCGCATTCTTGCCCGTCGCCAACCGGCGGCGAGCGACTTGCGTTTGGTGATTGCGGTTACCAAAGCAATTACGGATCTTGAGCGCGTTGGCGATGAAGCTACAAAAATTGCCCGCCAGGCAATCGCCATGAACAGAGATGGCCATGCCCCGCGCGGTTATATTGAAGTGCGTCATATCGGCAATCATGTTTCACGCATGTTGCAGGATGCCCTGGATGCATTTGCTCGCCTGGATATGGACCTTGCATTGACCGTTGTGCAAACCGACAAGCAGGTTGATATGGAGTACAGCACCGCTATGCGTGAGCTGGTCACTTTTATGATTGAAGATCCGCGCAGTATTACGCGTGTGCTCAATATTATTTGGTCGCTGCGTGCGTTGGAACGTATTGGTGATCATGCGCGCAACCTTGCGCAGTATGTGATTTACCTGGTGAATGGCGAAGATGTTCGCCACTCGAACCTGGAAGAGATTGCCGATAATATTGCGAACAAGGAATAACCGAAGGAATCAATCCTTTATGGTTATCGCAATGCATATTTTGCGTGACTAAAGCTATATCCTCTTGTTAAATAACCCGCGCCCGTTTTCAGGCGCGGGTTTTGTTTTTATGGGGTCACAACAGCGTTTCCCTCTCCAACCCGGGACTTATTGATTTCATCCAACGCGAATAGGTCTTGTCGGGGAGCGCATAAATATATAATATAAATAGGCTAATTAAATATGCTGGATACAGGGCGTAATCTTACTCACCAGTTAACCCATCAACTGGGTGCGGCGATAGTTCAAGGTCAATATGCGATTGATAAATCCTTTCCTACGGAAGCGGAGTTATCACTGCAATTTAACATCAGCCGCAGCGTTACTCGCGAAGCGGTAAAAATGCTGACCGCCAAGGGCTTGATTGCCTCGCGGCCACGGCAGGGTATCAGGGTTATGCCCAGTACCCATTGGAATATGTTTGATGCCGATGTCTTGGGTTGGACGCTAAATGCGCGCCCGTCATTGGAGTTGCTGCGTGAATTCACGCAACTACGGATGGCTATTGAACCGGAAGCCGCTGCACTGGCAGCAGAAAATTATAAGGATGCAGCAGCCATCAAAGTGATTGGTGATGCGCTTGCCCGTATGAAAAAAGCGGATGAAGGGCAAGATGATCCGCTTTCGGCGGATATTGAATTTCACTGTGCAATTCTGGCCGCGAGTAAAAATCGCTTTTTCTTCCAGTTGCGCGAATTTATCCAGGTGGCCCTGCGTGTAAGTATCGCCAGCACCAACCAATTAAAAGGTGTGCTGACCGCCGACTACGATGACCATAAGCGTATTTACGATGCGATTTGCGCTGGCGATCAGGAGTTAGCCAGTAAAGCTGTAAAAACCTTGTTACAAGAGGTGATGCAGCTAATTAATGTCTCTCTGGTAAAACCGAAATAAACTGCAAAGGTCAGGGTTTTCTGCCTAAGCTAAGTAACGGTATCTACCGCGTGTAACCAGAGAGAATTCAACATGCAAAGCTATTCAAGCCATCAAGGATATACCCGCTACCCCAGTCTGGATGGGCGTATCGTGTTTATTACTGGCGGCTCCACGGGAATCGGCGCGGCGCTGGTTGAGGCATTTGCCTCCCAGGGCGCAAAGGTAGCGTTTGTCGATATAGATGTACCGAGCGGTGAAGCGCTGTGCGATGAGCTTGCCCAAAAAGGCTGGGCTCGCCCCTGGTTTGCGGCGTGTGATGTGAGTGATATCAGCTCACTTAAACAAAGCATTCTTAAGGCGGCTGAAAGCCTCGGTGAAATCAGTGTATTGGTAAATAACGCCGCTAATGACCAGCGTTACGACACGCGTAGTATCACAGAAGAAAATTGGTATCGCGGTTTGGCGATCAATTTGCATCCGGCATTTTTTGCTGCACAAGCAGTGCAACCAATGATGGCAAAATCGGGTGGTGGTTCGATCATTAATATCAGTTCCATCAATGTGCAATTTGGTCCGCCCAACCTTGCCAGTTACATCACTGCCAAAGCCGGCATTTTAGGAATTTCAAAAGCGCTGGCGACGGATTACGGTGTGGATAATATTCGTGTGAACTCCATTTTGCCGGGCTGGGTTGCAACGCCGAAGCAATTGGAAAAATGGCTTTCACCGGAAGAAGAAGCAGAGTTGATGAAACGTGTGTGCCTGAAAAAACGTTTGGGTGCACACGACGTTGCCAAGCTCGCCTTGTTCTTGGCATCCGACGACGCCGCCATGATTACCTCGCAAGAGTTTGTCGTAGATGGGGGGCGCATTTAATGATTATGGCGTAATGGTTGCGGTAATCCTGATTACCAAAAGCTCATTGAGCTATAAGAATAAAATTTAATAAGTAGTCAGGAGTTCTCCGTAATGATCAATAGCCTCAATTGGTTAGACCTATCTATTTTGGCGTTGTACGCCATGGTTCTGATTTTCATCGCGTATTATGTTTCGCGCGAAAAAGCCGGGCATCAGAAAAACGCAGAAGATTATTTCCTTGCGAGTAAATCATTGCCCTGGTGGGCGGTCGGTACTTCACTTATTGCTGCAAATATTTCTGCAGAACAAATTGTCGGTATGTCCGGCGCCGGTTATGCCGCCGGTATCGCCATCGCATCCTACGAATGGATGTCTGCCATCACGCTCTTCATTGTTGGTAAATATTTCCTGCCAATTTTCATGGCGAAGGGTATTTATACCATGCCGCAATTTTTGGAAAATCGTTACGACCGCCGCGTGCGCATTGTGATGTCGATTTTCTGGTTAACGCTGTATGTGCTGGTTAACCTCACTTCCATTTTGTACCTCGGTGCCTTGGCGATTGAAGCGGTAACCGGCGTTGAAATGACGTACGCGATGATCGGCCTTGCAGTTTTTTCATTTACTTATTCAATTTATGGCGGAATGAAAGCGGTTGCGTTTACCGACGTATTCCAGGTAACTCTGCTGGTGCTGGGTGGTTTATTAATTACTTATCTCGGCTTGGAAAAAATTGGTGGTGATCAAGGCATCGTGCACGGTTTCACCACTTTACTGGAAACGGTTCCGGAAAAATTTGATTTGATTCTTGACCCAAGTAATCCCCAATACCAAAACCTGCCAGGCATTTCCGTGTTAATTGGTGGTATGTGGGTGATGAACATGTCGTACTGGGGCTTTAACCAATACATCACCCAGCGCACACTCGCCGCAAAAAGTTTACAGGAAGCGCAAAAAGGCATCGCGTTGGCCGCTTACCTTAAAGTATTGATGCCAATTATTGTCGTATTGCCTGGCGTTGCTGCAGCGAGTTTGATTCCCGGTTTATCGCCATCCGACCGCGCTTATCCGGAAATGATGAAATTACTTCCACACGGTTTGTTGGGAATTGTATTTGCCAGTTTGGTTGCCGCAATTTGCGCATCGCTGAGCTCGAAGGTGAATAGTATTTCCACATTATTTACCATGGATATTTATAAATTAATTATTAAACCATCTGCATCAGAAGCACATTTGGTAAATGTGGGTCGTATTGCTGCCACGATTTCATTAATTATTGCACTGGTTGTTGCTAAACCACTGATCGGAAAATCAGATCAGGCATTCCAGTTTATTCAGGATTTCACTGCTTATTTCACTCCCGGTATTGTGCTGATGTTCCTGTTTGGTTTCTTCTGGAAAAAAGCGACGGCAACGTCTGCATTGGTCGCCGGTATATCTTCTATTCTCTTATCTATTGCATTTAAAGAGTTTTACCCAAGCTTGCCGTTTATGGATCGTGTAGGTTTGGTGTTTGTGATTTGTGCCATTCTTGCCGTTATCGTTACCTATGCGGCGGGCGGTAAGGATCAGGAAAAGGCAATCGATTTGAGTGGAATCAACTTTAAAACCGAGCCGGTTTATAACGCTGCTTGCGTTGGTGTAGTGGTGATACTCGTCGCCTTCTACAGTATCTGGTGGTAAGCTTCGCGCTTTAATGGGACCGGTTAAAAACGCCCTCGTGGGCGTTTTTTTTATTTGCAGGATTGCAAAACTGTTTTACAGTTAATTTTTAAAATAACTGTTTACAGATAAAAGAAAACGCAACGACATCCAGATAATAATTATGATTACTTACAAACTCATCGATACTGTGCCCTGTGAAAATCTGTTAGGCGAGGGTATACAATGGAATACTCAGGACAAATGTTTTTGGTGGACAGATATTCATTCCGCAAAACTTTATCGCTACCATTTGGCCACCAAAAAGCTTTCACATTGGGATCTACCGGAAAAGCTCGGTTGTTTTGCGTTTGCAAAAAATGATTCACGTTTGCTGGCCGCATTTGCCTCTGGCTTTGCCTGGTTTGAACCGGAAACCGCTGCGCTTGAATGGATTGCAAAACCGGAAGCGCATTTAATCGGTAATCGTTCCAATGATGGCCGCTGTGATCGCCAGGGGCGTTTCTGGATGGGCACCATTCGTGAACAAAAAAACACACCGGATCAGTGCGCTTCACTTTATTGCTTAAATGTTGATGGTGAAGTAAACCAGCATCTCACCGGACTCCATATTTCCAATGCATTATGCTGGAGCCCGGATTCGCGCAAGTTATATCACGCGGATTCTCCTTCACACGCCATCAACGTTTATGATTTTGATGCAGTCAGTGGAACCCTTTCCAATCGCCAGTTATTTGCACAAACTGAACCAGGTGTTGAACCGGATGGTGCCTGTGTCGACGCGCAAGGTTATGTGTGGAATGCGCAATGGGGCGGGAATCGGTTGGTGCGTTATGCACCTGATGGCAGCATAAATTTTGTATTGCCGATGCCGGTGTCGCAAGCAACTTGTGCTGCATTTGGTGGTGAGCAATTAAATTTACTTGCTGTAACCAGTGCACGTATTGGTTTGAGTGATGAAGCTTTGCTGCAGCAACCCCTTGCGGGTAATTTATTTATTTTCCAAATGGATATTCACGGCTTGGAAGAGGCCCGTTTTGGTTAATTCAGGAGGTTAGCGCCATGACAGCTCCATCGATTGAAATTTTGTTGGTCGATTATAAAAATCCGCGGCACGCTCAAGATCTGGTGCATTTGCTAAATGTTTATGCGATGGACCCTATGGGTGGCGGTGCCCCTTTAACTGACCAGGTAAAAAATACGCTCGCTGCTGAATTGGCTAAGCGTAATTTTGCAATATCGCTATTGGCTTATGTGGATGGAAAGCCCGCTGGGTTGATTAATGCGTTTGAAGGTTTTTCAACGTTTGCAGCAAAACCGCTATTGAATATTCACGATATTATTGTGGCAAAAGAGTTTCGTGGTTTGCAGCTTAGCCAGGAATTATTAGGCGCACTGGAGACGATTGCGCGTGAACGTGGGTGCTGTAAGTTGACACTGGAGGTTTTGCAAGGAAATGAAACAGCGCAGCGTGCGTATCAAAAATTTGGTTTTGCTGGTTATGCGCTGGATCCCGCTATTGGGCAAGCGCTCTTTTGGCAGAAAAAATTATCGTGATCGACGATAACTTTTTCTGCCAAAAAACTGCTGCTGTAGTTTTTACTTCAACATAAGTTCAATTTTCTTTACGCTTATATCAAGCTCTTTAAAGCGCTCTGGCGGTGGAGTTGTTTCATTCCAGTCTTTAATGCTCCCGCGTAATACGGCATTGGTGCGAGTTTCCGCTACTACAAGCAAATTATTAATGACTAAATTGGAAAACAATGATGCATCACGGCTGGCAGGTTGGAAGTTAACATCTTCATAATAACGCAAGCTACTCATCGGAATAGTGACTCTCACCCATTGATCTGCATAAATCGCTTGATCAATTTCGATAGTAATTGCTGCGCGCAAATTATTACTGGTTTCAAATGTCAGCCCCAAATTCACTTTGCCAGCTTCTATGGTGTCAATTACCGAGGTATCCGCGAGATAGCCGGTGTAGACAGTCTTTAATTCTGCAGGTGTGTGTGTTTTGGTTTTTGCTGAATTCACTTTTAAATCCAGTACGATATTTTCTACATTGCTAAATTTATGCCCAAAGGACGTAAATTTTCTACCAAAACCATTCGCGTGTTGGCGATGCCAGTTAGCAATTTTTTTAACTAAAATGACATTCAAACTATCAACGTTATTGCAGCTGCTATTGGTCGCTGCATTGCCGGGGATGTTATAGCTGGCAGCTGGCAGCGTGATGTTATCCCACTCGTTGGGAATTGGTGGGGTGTTAACGGTGCCTACATGATTCCAATTGTAAAAATCGAGGGCTGAAAGGTTTTGGTTTTGTTCGCCTCCATCATAGTTAGCGAGAATCGCAAAACTTTTTTCCGGTTTACTGATGTTGACGCCACAATTTTCAATTTTTGCCAGGGTATAGCCTGCCTGGCTTGTTGCAGTCAGGGTGTTTTCACTACCAGCGGCCACACTTGATGGTGCGCTGCTGGACGATAGTGAAGAGCTGGCAGGAGCGGAAGAGCTTGCCGGGCTGGAACTGGACACGGCAACTGAGCTACTGGCTGAGCTGGTAGTTGGGCTTTTATCACTACCTCCGCTACCGCCACCACCACAGGCGGTCAGGCAGGAAACTATCAGGGAAAGGGTAAAAGTCTTCATTAGGGATTGCATAGT
The DNA here is from genome assembly GCA_003056245.1 of Cellvibrio sp. 79. GTDB lineage: Bacteria > Pseudomonadota > Gammaproteobacteria > Pseudomonadales > Cellvibrionaceae > Cellvibrio. The sequence continues at coordinate 1,725,544 of MVDH01000001.1, forward strand.
AATTTCAACGCTCCGTTATTCTTATTCGTACTGATTTTTGTGGTCTTGCAGGGCATGGCGAGATCGCTTTGTGAAAGCGCAATCTTGTTTCTCTTCCATCATTTTTATTGTGAGATAAGGCCAGCGGCGCGACTATATAGTGACTTTTGATGCCGGTAAACGCTATTTGATAGCGCTAACAAAAAAACAATCAAAACTGTTTTGGTTATCAATTTTTTAGGATGGGTGTCCGCAGTATTTTGATGGATAACAGCCGGATGATTGAGTAATCATTCGGCTGCAGGGGAATGTTATTCCTGTTGGCGTAATTTCCGTGGGTTAGGGTTATCTGCCAGGCTCATTTGCTCTACCTTCAATCGCTCATTCTCTTCGGCATTTTCTGCGATCTTTTCGATTTCCGGATGATCCAGCCTGACCACGGCTTTTTGCAGGATCAAACTGTTGGGATAGCTAATTAAATTGCCATCCGCGCGCCTAAGGATTACATGGAAGAGGGTAATTTCTACGATCACACCGCGCATATCATCATCTTTATCGAGAATTTTAATGCGGTCATTTACTTTATAGGGGAAGCTGAAAAAGATAATCATGCTCGCGGTGACATTACTCAGGATCGACCATTGCGCAAACAGTGCGATACCGACCACGGCGAAAATCGATGAAAGAAATACGGAGATTTCGCTATAACCCAAGCCCAGAATCAAGCAGATCACAACAATGCAACAAAACACCATGCCGATATTCATCAGGCGTGTCATATAAAGCACACGCAAATCGCCGAATGCACGGCGTACACTGACATCGTGAATAATTTTATCGAGTAATTTGGATGCTGCATAAAATACTAATATGCAGGAAGCGACGATTAATAATTTGGAAAACACACTGTGGGTGGTAATTTGTTCCAGTGTGGCGAGAATACTTTCCACAATAACACCTGTCTTGAAATCAAAAGGGAAAATTACAAATCCACTATCAGAGACCTGCATGCGCTATAAGGGTTCCTGCACACTTGGCCGGCGCGGAAGTGACTGGCATTATAGTGAAAATCATCAACTGAACGAGCCCAAAATGATGTCAAATGTAATAAAACCGCTCTTATGTATTGCTCATCGCGGTGGGCCGCAAATGGGGTCGATACCTTTACCGGAAAATAGCCTGGCTGCAATTTCCCGTGCACTGACCCTTGGTGTATTTGCCATTGAAATCGATGTATTTCAAATTGAGGGTGAGTTATTGGTCACCCATGATCGTCGCTTGGGGCGCGTTGTATCAGGGCAGGGGATTATCACAGAGCAGTCTCTCGACTATTTGCGTGAGCAGCGATTGGATAATGGTGAACCAATTCCCACGCTGCAACAGGTTCTGGAGTTGGTTGGCGATAAAGCATTACTTAATATTGAAATCAAAGGCCAGAATTCGGTGCCTGCGTTGAAAAAAATATTACAGGATTACATTCAAAACCATCGCGGCTCTTACGAACAATACACGGTTTCCAGTTTTGATCATCAGCAACTATTCCAATGTTTGCGCGAATTGCCACACGTAAAGCGCGGCGTTCTTATTGAAGGTATTCCGCTTGATTACGCTGCTTGCTGTGAGCCGCTCAACGCTTATTCATTCAACACCCATTTAAGCTTTATCACTCCAGAACTGATTGATGATGCAAAAAAACGTGGGTTAAAAAATTGGGTGTATACAGTGAATCAAGAGGACGATTGGCATTATTTGCAATCGCTGAGTGTGGATGCTGTTTTTACCGACAAGCCGGATAAATTAATGGCGTTTAACCAGCAATAATTTTTCCGTATTTTTCCCATCAATAAAAGCGCCGGCAGTATGCTGCTGGCCATCGAAATAATCGGGGTCATGGATGTGCCAGAAATAAAAATAGGTGTATGAATGTTTAAATTAAATTTAAGCAATATCATCGAACTTTATTTTCTTGATGATTAATTCGAATTGTTTTCAGCAGGTTTCTCTTCATCATTTTCTTTGCCGCTTCGCGGTGCTTTCTTTTCGATGTAAACCTCTGGTTTTTTTACCGGCTCAAGGTCGATTAATTTATTAGTGATCCCTTCGAAAATGGTTCCCCATAATTCAGTGTTATGTTTTTTATTTCTCAGGTAGTTAATATATTTGAATCCGAGCCATAACAATAAAAATAGGCTGAGGACTATTCCTAGCAACGTATACTCGCGAAATGTCATTATCAATCTCCCTTTTTTCCGTATGCAAAGTTGTCTGGCTTAGCAAGCTATATTGGGCTAGTCAGTACATATTCAACGTGCGTAGCGGTGATATTTACAGCCAACATCCAAAGCTAGTGCTTGTTACTAACGCTAATAGCAGTGAGGGCAGGTTTGTTCTTGTGACTAGTATGAGGCAATGTGCGGCAATTACTGGCGAAGAGATAATGATTAACGGTAGGAAGATTGCCGATGCTTTTTTCGGCTAATGCAGGTTTTTTTGAAACCACGAAAGACTGATTGTTGGTACAATCACTGGTGCTGCGATGAGCGCAGCACCAGTGATTAAATGTATTGCGCTATGGTTAGCCTGCTGCTAGCCCCACGTAAACTTCATGCACATCATCATCGTTATCGATAGCTGCAAGAAATGCTTCTACTTCTGCCAATGCTTCCCCTGTCAGGCTTACCGGATTTTTAGGGCGATAGCCCAGTTTTGCAGAGACTACAGTGAATCCTTGCGCGGGAAGTGCTTTGGAAACCAAATCCAGATCAGTTAGATCGGTATAAAAAGTAACGCTGCCATCATCATCGCTTTCAAAATCCTGTGCGCCTGCTTCAATCGCCGCTGTTTCTACATCTGCATCTTTATTGGCAGGGCTGGCTTCAATAATTCCCAGGTGATCAAAATCCCAGGAAACAGAACCTGATGTGCCGAGTTGGCCTTTGCGAAATAAACCGCGTACATTGGAAATAGTGCGATTCACATTGTCGGTAAGGCATTCAACAATGACCGGCACTTGATGCGGTGCATAACCTTCATAGGTCACTTTTTCGTAGTTGATGTTGCCATCAAGTTGGCCTGAGCCTTTTTTAATTGCGCGTTCCAATGTTTCGCGAGTCATCGACGCTTTTTTAGCGGCTTCCACCGCGAGGCGCAGGCGCGGATTCATATCGGGGTCAGCACCGTTGCGTGCCGCCACCATAATTTCCTTGGTGAGCTTGGTAAATAATTTACCTTTTGCGTTAGATGCTTCTTCTTTATGTTTGGCTTTCCACTGTGCGCCCATGATTATCGCCTCGGTGTTGCACAAAAATTTGTGCGTGGTGGTTATTGGTAGGGGCGCGATTTATCGCGCCCGGATTTATACGGTATTGATATTTAAAAACCAGGGCGCAATAAATTGCGCCCCTACGGATTAGTTTTTGTGTAGCGCGGTATTCAATTGCAACGCACTTTTATTGGTAACCACTTCAACGCGACCGGTGATGGAATTGCGACGGAACACCAGATCGGAAACGCCTGCCAGCTCACGGGCTTTTATGGTTTTAACTTCGTTGCCTTCATCATCCAATACGACAACTTTAGTGCCCGCCGTAATGTAAAGCCCGGATTCTACTTTGCAACGGTCGCCCAGTGGAATACCTATTCCAGCGTTAGCACCAATCAACGATTCCTTACCAACAGAAATTACAATATTGCCGCCACCGGACAACGTACCCATGGTGGAGCTGCCACCACCCAGATCCGAACCTGCGCCAACAAATACACCGGCAGAAATACGGCCTTCAATCATCGCCGGGCCTTCAGTACCTGCGTTAAAGTTTACAAAACCTTCATGCATGATGGTGGTGCCTTCACCCAGATAAGCACCCAAACGAACACGTGCAGTGTGCGCTACACGCACACCCTTTGGCACGACGTAATTGGTCATTTTGGGGAATTTATCAACGCAGGATACTTCCAATTCTTCACCGTTCAAGCGCGCTTGCAATTGGCGTGCTGGCAATTCGTTGACATCAATTGCGCCTTGATTAGTCCAGGCAACATTTGGCAACACACCAAAGATTCCTGCCAGCACTGTACCGTGTGGTTTTACCAAACGGTGAGACAACAAATGCAATTTTAAATAACCTTCGGGTACTGAAGCGGGATTGGTATCCGTGGCAAGTAAAGTGGCGACCAGCGGGCGCTTGCTGTTAGTGAGGGCTTTGGCGATTTCTGCTTGTGCGGCATCACCGGCAATAGTTAACGCTTGTACGATTTCGCTCGCCTGGTTGTTGCTAATTGCAATGGCCTGATTGCCTTCGGTGTAACCCACAATGTTGGCAACAGCGCGCGCGCTGCCTTGTGATGGGTTAAGTACAGGTAACGCGTAAAATACTTCCAGCCATTCTCCTTTAGTATTTTGGGTGCCTATACCTAAGCCGAGTGCGTAGAGTTGAGTCATGATAGTTCCTGTTTATTTCAAAAAATTAATTAAAAATAGTGCTGTATTCGGCATCTTTAAATCCAACATATTTCTGTTTACCGGTATCCAGTAATGGGCGTTTAATTAATGTTGGATTGGCAGTGATGATAGTTACTGCGCTCTTTTCATCGAAATTATTTTTACTGGTTTCATCCAGTTCTTTCCATGTAGTGCTGCGTTTATTGACCAGCGTTTCCAGTCCCAGATCGCTGATCCAGGTGCTTACTTGTGTTTCGCTTAAACCGTCTGCACGAAGATCATGGAATTTATAATCGACTTTATTTTTATCCAGCCACGTGCGGGCTTTTTTTACTGTGTCACAATTTTTAATGCCGTAAAGTGTATTCATGTTGTTTCTCGCGTAGCCAGGGGGGGGCAAGGAAGGAATTACGCTTTTAAGGTTAATTTCGGTTTCTTGCGATTGGGGTAGCATGTCCTGCAAATATCACACACAGTGCCATCGCACCCACGTGCCGAGCAAAATTCGCGCCCGTAATAAATAATTTGCAAGTGCAATGCATTCCAGCTTGATTCCGGGAACAAGCGTTTTAAATCCTTCTCTGTTTGCACAACATTTTTGCCAGTTGTTAGTCCCCAGCGTTGTGCAAGGCGATGAATATGGGTATCAACAGGAAATGCCGGATGGCCAAAGCCCTGGCTCATGACTACGCTAGCGGTTTTGTGGCCCACGCCGGGAAGGCGCTCAAGTGCATCCCAATCTTCCGGAACTTTTCCGTTATGCTCTTCAATAATTATTTTGGATAACACCGAAATCGCTTTGGATTTTTGCGGTGATAAACCACAAGGGCGAATAATTTCCTGGATTTTTTCCACTGGCACTTTGACCATGTCATACGGATTATCCGCCAATGCAAATAATGCAGGGGTTACAGTATTTACGCGTTCATCAGTGCATTGTGCCGAGAGCAAAACAGCAATTAATAATGTATAGGCATCTTTATGCAGCAGCGGAATTGGTGGCTGCGGATAAAGGCTTTGCAATCGTTGCAGAATTAATTCCACGCGCGCGGCTTTGGATAAATTTTTCGCTTCGCTCATAGCTTACAGTGATTGTACAAATTGCTTGATTCGTTGTGCGGCTTCAATGCATTCCGCCAAGGGGGCGACCAACGCCAGGCGTACATAATCTTCGCCTGGATTGATGCCATTAGTTTCCCGCGCTAAAAAACTACCGGGTAGAACAGTCACCTTTTGTTGGGCGAAAAGTTGTTGTGCAAAGAGCTCACCCTTGATGGGGGTTTTTGGCCACAGATAAAAACTGGCATCTGGTTTGGTAACGGGTAATACACCCGCCAACACATCCAGCACGGCATCAAATTTTTGGCGATAAGCGGCGCGGTTTTCAATTACATGCTGCTCATCTTCCCATGCAGCAGCGCTTGCTAACTGAGTCGGAACTGGCATCGCGCAGCCATGGTAAGTGCGGTATAACAAAAATTTTTCCAGAATTTTTGCATCGCCGCCGACAAACCCGGAACGCAATCCCGGCAAATTCGAACGCTTGGATAAACTATGAAATACCACGCAGCGCGCAAAATCATCGCGCCCCAATTCCGCGCACGCTTGCAACAAACCTGCTGGTGGATTGGCTTCATCAAAATATAACTCTGAGTAACATTCATCAGAGGCGATAACGAAATCGTATTTATCAGCGAGTGCAATAAGGTCTTTCAATTGCGCTGTGCTCATTACTGCACCAGTGGGATTTCCCGGCGAGCAAATAAATAGCAGCTGGCAGCGTTGCCATATTTCAGCAGGGACTGTACTGAAATCAGGAATGAAATTATTTTCCGGCGTGCAATTTAGAAAATAAGGTTGGGCGCCGGACAGTAACGCAGCGCCTTCGTAAATTTGATAGAAGGGGTTGGGTGATACGATCAGCGCGTCAGGTTTGCTGCGATCGGCAATAATTTGTGCAAATGCAAATAATGCTTCGCGAGTTCCATTTACCGGCAAAACATGTTTATCTGCCGTAAAAGTTCCTGCATTTAATTGAAAGCGCTTGCTTGCCCAAGTAGCAATCGCCGTGCGTAATTCCGGTAATCCCTTGGTTGTCGGGTAATTTGAAAGTTTGGACAAATTTTTTACCAGTGTGTCCAACACAAATGCCGGCGGTTCATGCTTGGGTTCGCCGATAGAAAGCATAATATCGTTTAAGTGCGCCGGCGCTGAAACGGCCGCTTTAAGTGCGGCCAGTTTTTCAAAAGGATAAGGATGTAATAGTGTTAAATCCGGATTCATGATGGCTTATGATTTAATGAGATTCTAATTAAATGAAAGTTTAGCGTGATTAAAGTTTGTCGACACGCTTGTCTAATTGTTCACGAATTTCTTGTTGCAATTTTTCGCAGACGCTAGCATCACTCAATGGTTTGCCTTCGCTGTCGGCGATAAAGAACATATCTTCAACCCGCTCACCTAATGTGGCAATTTTGGCATTCAGCAACTGGATATCGAAATCCATAAAGATCCTGCCAATGCAGGCCAGCAAACCTGGGCGGTCCGGGCTGATAACTTCCAATACGCTACAATTGCGAATGGTGTCAGTGCTCAGCGATGTGCGCGTGGGTGACGCAAAATACTTCAAGCGGCGCGGTGTGCGGCGGCCAATAACATCGCGATAGTTATCAACCAGGCTTAATTCATCAATTAGCGCTTTCTGGATTTGTTTGAGCAACGTTGCATTATTGCCCAGTGGTTTTCCGTCTTCATTCAATACAAAAAATGTATCGATGGTGTAGCCGGATTTGGAACTGTAGATCTTGGCATCCTGAATGCTCAGGTTTGATTGGCTGAGCGCAGTGGCAGCTGCAACGAAAACATTTTTCTGGTTTTTGCTATAAACAAAGATTTGTGTTGCGCCGGCTAATTCCTTGCTGGTGGTTTTTTTAATTAACACGAGCGGCTTATCGTCAGTGCGCGCCGCAATTGCTTCAGTGTGCCAGGCAATATCGACAAAGTTTTCGCGCAGGAAATAGTCGTCGCCCATATCACCCCAGAGTGCGAGGACTTGTTCCTTGCTCAAGCCTTTGCGTGCGAGTTTGCGAATAGCGGCTTGTTGGGTTTCTTCGATGAGATCATGTTTGTCGACGTTATTTTCCAGGCCGCGACGCAATGCCCGGCGAGTATCCAGATAAAGCTGGCGCAACAAGCTAGCGCGCCAGGTGTTCCATAATTCCTTATTGGTGCCGTTAATGTCAGCGACCGTGAGGCAATACAAATAATCCAGATGCAATTGATCGCCAACCGTTAACGCAAACTTATGAATGACATCCGGATCGGAAATATCCTGTTTTTGCGAAACTTGCGACATCAATAAATGTTTTTCTACCAACCAGCAAATCAAACGGGTTTCGCGTGGTGAAATACCGTGGCGAGCGCAAAATTCTTCCGCGTCTACAGCGCCCAGTGTGGAGTGATCACCACCGCGGCCTTTGCCGATGTCGTGATACAAACCGGAGATATACAATAATTCCAGTTTGGGTAAGCGCGTCATAATATGCGCGGCGACGGGGAAATCTTCTTTGGCGGAAGGCAGCAGGAAGTTACACATGTTTTGCACCACTTTTAGGGTGTGTGCATCCACGGTGTAGATGTGGAATAAGTCGTGTTGCATCTGGCCGGTGACTTGGCCAAATTCTGGCAAATACAACCCGAGTATACCGTAACGCGACATGCGTTTTAATTGTTCAACCAGCCCGGCGGGTTGTTGCAATAATTTGATAAACAGTTGGGTGTTTTTAGGATTGGTACGGAAGTTGTCATCAATTAAATGACGGCTTTCGCGAATCCAGCGAATAGTTGATGCGCGCACTCCAACAATTTGCGGGTTCTGTGCCATCAGCACAAACATTTCCAGCAGTGCGGAGGGATTCTCTTCAAATACATAAGTGTGTGTTGCTTCGATAAAGTTATCGCGCAACTGAAAGCGTTCATTAATCGACACAACACTTTTGGTTTTGCCTTTTTGCAAAATCGCTTCAGACAAAAATTGCAGCACTACATCGTTTAATTCGCGTAATGCCAGTACGGTGCGATAGTACTTATGCATAAATTGTTCGACCGCCAAACCTTCATGGTTGTCGGTGTAGCCAAATAGTTTGGCGATTTCGCGTTGGTAATCAAATAACAATCTTTCTTCAGCGCGTTTGGCGACCATGTGCAGTGCATAGCGCACGCGCCATAAATATTCTTCGCCGGAGTTAAGTAACGAAAATTCTTCGTCGGTAAAAAAACCTTTACCTTCCAGCTGTTTTAGCGTTCGTACACCGTAGTAACGTTTGATAACCCAGCTAATGGTTTGGATATCGCGCAAGCCACCCGGTGCATTTTTGATGTTGGGTTCCAGATTGTATTCAGTATCGTTGTATTTTTTATGGCGTTCTTTTTGTTCTTGATATTTTGCACGGAAAAATTCTTCAACTGACCAGATTTTATCGGGCGCTGATGCTTGTACTAATTCCTGGCGCAATGAAGGATCGCCTACTAGCGTGCGCGATTCCATGATATTGGTGGCGACGGTAATATCGGTGCGGGCGATTTCAATGGTTTGTTTTACTGTGCGTACACTGCTGCCGATTTCCAAACCTATATCCCACAGGAGCGTGAGAAATTTTTCGATATTACTTTTGCAACGCTCTAACACTTCCGGGCGGTGCAGAATTAATAAATCAATATCCGAACCGGGATGCAATTCGCCGCGGCCATAACCGCCAACCGCTTCCAGGCTGATGCTGTCGGGCCATTCAAATTGATGCCAGGCGTAATGCAAAACGCAATCGATAAATAAAGCGCGTTCGTAAACCAGTGCACGAATATCTTCACCTTCGATGAAGCGGCGATTGGCCTGGGTGCTGGCGGCGTTAATGGCATCTTTGAAGACAGTGATGATCGGTTTTTCAGCGAGCGCGCGGCGGAAGCGGCTTTGATCAAAGAAAAACAGCGGCCGCTCAAAGTAGGGCACAGAAGACATCGACATTGGCTTACCGGGTTCTTGGGTCGGTTGTGGTTCAGGGCTTGTGTCGAGCTGATCTGCGCGCTTGCCAAGCACGCGCGCAATCCAATCGTTAATAGCCATTAATTAAACACTTCACCGGTGCGTGCGGTTAATACTTCCACCCCATCTTTGGTCACGACCATGGTGTGTTCCCATTGGGCAGAGAGGCGGCCATCTTTGGTTTCTACGGTCCAGCCATCACCTTTTAATTTGGTATGTGGTTTGCCGGCGTTTACCATAGGTTCAATGGTAAAACACATGCCTTCTTGCAATTCCATGCCGGTCCCGGGACGACCGTAGTGGAGAATTTGCGGGTCTTCATGGAAAACTTTACCAATGCCGTGACCGCAGTATTCACGCACAATCGAGTAATAATTAGCTTCGGCATATTCCTGGATTACATGGCCAATATCGCCCAGGCGACAACCAGGTTTTACCAGTTTGATGGCCTTATACATGCAATCCTGCGTTACTTTAACCAGGCGCTCAGCGTGAGGTGCGGGTGGACCAACAAAATACATGGCACTGGTGTCGCCGTGGTATCCCTCATAAATAACGGTAACGTCGATATTGATAATATCGCCGGTTTTGAGGACTTTTTTATCGGACGGAATACCGTGGCAAACGACCTGATTTACAGATGTGCAGATCGATTTGGGAAAGCCGCGATAACCGAGGCAAGCAGGAATCGCTTTTTGCACATTCACAATGTGGTCGTGGCAAATCTTGTCCAGTTCAGCGGTAGTGACGCCGGGTTGGACATATTGGCCAATCATTTCCAGCACTTCGGCAGCCATACGGCCGGCGATGCGCATTTTTTCGATTTCTTCCGGAGTTTTGATAGTAACTGACATGAATTCAGGCAATCTCGACATTGATTAAAAAGATGCCGCATTCTAAACGATTCGCGCCGGGTTTGCCCAAGATCAATCCTTTATTGCGCTGATAGATTGGGGGCACCGAATTTGAGGAGGCTTAAAAGAAGAAACAGGGGAGGTTATCTCCCCTGGAGATATGAGTCAGATATCAGGCAATACGGCGGCGCAAACTGGTCAGGGCATGGATGACGCCCCGTAACTCTGCCAGGCCTTTCATGCGTCCGGCATAGGAATAGCCGGGGTTAATGCCCGTCTTGCCGATTTCATCGCCCATTAAATGGCCGTGGTCAGGGCGCATCGCAATAGCCGGAAGTTCGATGCCAGCTTTTTTGCGACGGTCTTCTTCATCTAATAAGGCTTCAATCAGGCCGACCATATCGTTGTCGCCATCAAGGTGATCGGATTCAAAGAAGGAACCATCCTCTTCGCGCTTGATATTGCGCAGGTGCACAAAGTAAATGCGCTCACCAAACTCACGCGCCATGGCGACCAGATCGTTATCGCAACGGGCACCGTAAGAACCGGCGCACAGCGTTAAACCATTGGCGGGGCTGGGGATTGCATTGAGCAATGCGCGCGCATCATCGGCAGTGGAAACCACGCGCGGCAAACCAAAAAGGGAGAAGGGCGGATCGTCAGGGTGAATTGCCATGCGCACGCCAGCTTCTTCGGCTACAGGAATCACTTCGCGCAAGAAGGCAAACAGGTTTGTACGCATGCCTTCGTCACCCATTTTGATAAACAGGTCGATGGCAGCACGAATACCTTCTCGATCATAAGAGCCTTCGCCGCCAGGCAGGCCAGCGATGATGTTTTTTTCCAGCAAGACTTTCTCCTCGTCGCTCATCACATCCAGGCGCGCCTTGGCTTTGGCGAGTACATCGGGGCGGTAGGATTGTTCAGCATTTGGGCGTTGCAGGATGTAAACATCGTACGCAGCAAAGTCACTCATCTCAAAACGCAAAGCACGGGCGTTGTTGGCCAGGGTGTAGTTGAGGTTGGTGCGTGTCCAATCCACTACTGGCATAAAGTTGTAACAAACATCCCGCACTCCGGCAGCGCCAACATTGCGCAATGACTCTTTGTAATTGTCGATGTATTGCTGAAAATTGCCGGTACGGGTTTTGATATCGTTGTGGAGTGGAATACTTTCGATCACCGCCCACTCAAGCCCCTGATCTTCAATCAGTTTTTTGCGCTCCAGAATATCGGCCATCGGCCATGCCGCACCGGTTGGAATATGGTGGAGGGAGGTCACTATGCCAGTCGCCCCGGCTTGGGCGATGCTCTGCAGGCTAACGGTATCTTTGGGGCCAAACCAGCGCCAGGTTTCTTTCATGATGGAGTCTCTGGAGTTTCTTGTTGGTTAATTTCACTAGTGTACAAGTTGAATCGGGTGCGGCCTAGGGGGATATGCAGTTCCTTACACTTGGTGAAATACAGTGGTTGCAAGGGATTTAGGTTTATCTGGCTGTTTTTTTGTGGTATAAAGCGCGCCTCTTTTTTAGGGCAGGTTTTTCGGTTTGGATCGATCCCGCCTGAAGATAAGAGAAAATCCTTTATCTATTTAACAAACGTCACACATACATCGACACGCAAAACCTGGGTGCCTAATGTTTGGCTCTGCATCTGTAGAGTAACGACAAACATGCTGGTTGGTGAGCGGGGTGTATGGAGGCCTAACCCAGTAGGAATACTAAAATGCCACAAGTAAGCATGCGCGACATGTTGTCCGCCGGTGTCCACTTCGGTCACCAAACCCGTTACTGGAACCCAAAGATGGGCAAGTACATCTTCGGTGCGCGTAACAAGATTCATATCATTAACCTGGAGCACACTGTTCCAGCGTTCAACGAAGCATTGGCTCTGATCACCCAATTGTCTTCGCAAAAGAAAAAAATCCTGTTTGTTGGTACCAAGCGCGCTGCGCAAAAGACCATCAAAGAGCAAGCTGAACGCGCTGGCCAACCATATGTTAGCCATCGTTGGTTGGGCGGTATGCTCACCAACTACAAAACCATCCGCGCTTCTATCCGTCGTCTCTCTGACCTGACTGCTCAAAGCCAGGACGGCACTTTCGCCAAGCTGACCAAAAAAGAAGCTCTGATGCGTTCTCGTGATATGGAGAAGCTGGAGCGTTCTATCGGCGGTATCAAAAACATCGCTGGTCTGCCTGATGCACTGTTCGTAATCGACGTTGATCACGAGCGCATTGCAATCCAGGAAGCTAACAAGCTGGGTATCCCTGTTATCGGTATCGTTGATACCAACAGCAACCCTGAAGGTGTTGATTACGTAATTCCTGGCAACGACGACGCCATCCGCGCGATCAAGTTGTACGTATCTGCAATCGCTGATGCATGCCTGGAAGGTTCCAAGTCTGCTTCATCTGTACCAAACAAAGACGAGTACGTTGCTGCTGAAGGTTCTGCTGAGTAATTAGCGGCGTCAGTCATTAAACGACCATGAAACCCTGTTAGTGTTATGCGCAGGGTTGTCAGAAGAGGGGGCTATGCCCCCTTTTTTCAACTTGAATTCGAACACTTTTATTTGAGGAATTAACCATGAGCGCTGTTACTCCTGCACTGGTAAAAGAACTGCGTGACCGCACTGGCCTTGGCATGATGGAATGCAAAAAAGCGCTGGGCGAAGCCAATGGCGACATCGAACTGGCGATTGAAAACCTGCGTAAAGTTTCTGGCTTGAAAGCAGCTAAAAAAGAAGGTCGTACCGCTGCTGACGGCGTTGTGGCTGTTAAAGTTGCTGCCGATAACAGTTACGGTGTGGCGATCGAAGTTAACTCTGAAACTGACTTCGTTGCGCGTGATGCCGGCTTCCTGGCATTCGTAAACAGCGTATTGGATAAAGCTTTCACTACCAAGCAAACCGACGTTGCTGCTGTAATGGCGGGCGAGTTGGAAAATGCACGTGAAGCGCTGGTACAAAAAATCGGTGAGAAAATCAGTGTGCGTCGCATCAGCCTTGTGGAAGGTGGTGTGGTTGGTGGATATTTGCACTTGAACAGCCGTATCGCGGTATTGGTGCAATTGGAAGGCGGTAGTGAAGATGTTGCTAAAGACGTTGCTATGCACGTAGCAGCAGTTAACCCGCAAGTGGTTAGCTCTGACCAAATGCCAGCTGACGTTGTTGAGAAAGAAAAAGAAATCATCCGCGCTCAACCAGATATGGCTGGCAAACCCGCTGAAATCGTTGAGAAGATGATTGTTGGTCGTATCAGCAAATTCCTGAAAGAAGCTAGCCTGGTTGATCAACCATTCGTTAAGAATCCAGAGCAAACCGTTGCTCAATTCGCCAAAGCTGGTGGCGCCACTGTGAAAAACTTTGTGCGCCTGGAAGTAGGTGAAGGCATCGAAGTTGCAGTTGTAGACTTCGCTGCTGAAGTTGCTGCGCAAGTTGCTGCTGCTAAAGCGTAATTAGCGTTTGTAAAAAAATTAAAAACCCGCACAGGGTAACTGTGCGGGTTTTTTTATGACTAAAGTGCGGCGTTTTATAAATTATCTTCTGCATACACGCTGCAGTTCCGGCCTTGTTCTTTGGCTTTATACAGTGCGTTATCCGCACGCTTGAAGCAACTGGCAAAATCTTCATCGGTGCGTCTTTCGCTAACACCAAAACTGGCGCTGATTGCCAAGGGTTTTTCCGGGCAGCATTGCGAGCTGGCTATCGCCTCGCGAATTAATTCGGCAATCATCATTGCGGCTTTCTTGTTGGCTCCGGGCATGATGACCACAAATTCTTCCCCGCCCCAGCGCCCTACGTAATCCCCGGCGCGCAAATTATGTTGAATGGTTTTTGCGATATGTTGCAGCACCAGATCGCCGGTGTCGTGACCGCGTTGATCGTTAATACGTTTGAAGTGATCGATATCAATAACTAATAGCGCATAGTGAGGGCTATTCGGTACTTGCAGGTAACTGTTGCCGGAGAGGCTGGCAATTATTTGATCGATACCGAAGCGATTATAAAGTTGGGTGAGTGGATCAACGGTTGAAAGACGGCGGAATTTGTCGGTTTCCTGTTTTAGTTGCTCATTGGTGTTGCTGAGTTGATTAATAATCTGGATGTCATATTTGGTTTGTGCGTGCAGCTCGAGCAAGCGTTTGATGGCGTAAATAAAAATGCCAAGCATCCAGGCGCACAGGATGGCCAGATACCAATGTTCGATATGTAACCATTCTCCTTGTAGCTCCAGTTTATCGATTGAAAATGTATGAACACCGGGTGGTATTGGCTCGCCGAAATCTATGGTGATGACCAGGGCGTTCTCCATTTCTGGCGCAGAGCGGGAGAGTGGGATGTTGTATTGGCTAAGCCACCAGTCAGCGGCTGCAAATGCGGATAAGGCGATGTGATTTTCTTTGTTGAGTTCGCTGGTGTGAATCTGAATGGCATTAAATTTTGTGCTGTTGTTATCACTGGTTTTTGAATAAACGGGGCTGAAGTTGCGAATGGCGATTCGTACCTTGTTGGCGCTTCCGCTGTAGTTCAGGTGCAAAATAAATTGTTCGTAATTGGATAAATCCATTCCTGTGTCGGCGGTTTTGGATAAATCCAGGGTTACCGCGCAAGGAAAATAATCAATGCGATAGTTCTCCGGGTTGGTGCATTTCCAGGCGGTGTGCGCATCGTTGGTCCACTCGGATGAGGGTGTGCCATCCGGGAGTGGCTGGGTGAGTAAATAAACTCTGGCGGTTGCGTCTGGCAACAGTATTAATTTTTTATCGGGGATGAAGTGTATACCGATGACTAATATGGCGGTGAATACAATTGCTACAAGCAATATGGAGTTAAAGTTTTTGTCGTTCATTGTGCGCCCGTGACCTTTGGGTTTGACACAAGTATTGATCACTTAAGGCGATTTTCAATGTCAGTCTGACAATTAGTCGCTTCGCCCGTCTGTCACTTGCCAGTCTGTGGCAAAAGCCCATAACTGGCCCCACCTGTTTTATTGATTTCTGGTACACTGCACCGATTTTTTTGCGCCTCGGTTTATCCGACTGCTGATTGCTAACCTATTGTTTTGGAGAGGAATTATGTCTAGCCCTCGCGATAAGAAGTACAAGCGTATCCTGTTGAAGTTGAGTGGCGAGGAGTTGATGGGGACCGAAGGGTTTGGTATTGACCCGAAAGTGCTCGACAAAATGGCCCTGGAAATTGGCCAATTGGTGGGAATTGGGGTTCAGGTTGGCCTGGTGATAGGCGGCGGCAACCTTTTCCGCGGTGCAGCGTTGAGTGCGGCGGGCCTTGATCGCGTCACCGGCGACCATATGGGAATGCTGGCTACTGTGATGAATGCTCTGGCAATGCGCGATGCATTGGAGCGTTCCAATATCTCCTGTCGTGTAATGTCCGCCATTCCGATGAGCGGGGTGGTTGAGCATTATGATCGTCGCCGTGCGGTGCGCTTTTTAAATTCGGGTGAGGTCGTGATTTTTTCCGCAGGTACCGGTAACCCTTTCTTTACTACTGACTCGGCGGCCTGTTTGCGCGGCATTGAGGTTGATGCTGACATAGTGTTAAAAGCGACCAAAGTAGATGGCGTTTACACTGCCGATCCGAAAAAAGATCCGACAGCCACAAAATACGATCGTCTTTCTTACGATGAAGTATTGGATAAAAAGCTCGGTGTAATGGATCTGACTGCAATTTGTTTGTGCCGTGAACACGATATGCCGGTGCGTGTTTTCCGCATGAATAAAGCGGGTGCACTGTTGAATATTGTGGTTGGTAGCAACGAAGGTACTTTGATTGAAGAGGATAAATCATGATTAATGACATCAAAAAAGATGCTGAAGCGCGCATGAAAAAAGCGATTGAGGTATTGGGTAATAATTTCAACAAAATTCGTACTGGCCGCGCTCACCCAAGTTTATTGGATGGCATTAGTGTGGATTATTACGGCACACCAACACCGTTGAGCCAGGTGGCAAATATTAATATCGAAGATGCGCGCACCCTGTCGGTAAGCCCCTGGGAGCGTAATCTGGTTCCGGTCATTGAAAAAGCGATTATGAAATCGGATCTGGGTTTGAATCCATCAACCAATAATGGCTTGATTCGTATTCCGTTGCCGATGCTGACCGAAGAAACACGTAAGAACTTCATCAAGCAAGCGCGCGCCGAAGCAGAAAACGGCCGTGTTGCGGTGCGTAATGTACGTCGCGATGTATTGGGTGATGTCAAAGCATTGCTTAAAGACAAGGCAATTGGTGAGGATGATGATCGTCGTGCACAGGATGATATTCAGAAAATCACTGATAAGTATATCGCTGAAGTAGATAAGGCACTGGCCGCGAAAGAAACAGATTTGATGGCTATTTAAGCTTCAGCTTTTAATCTTTGTCCACTAATCAGGCCCGGTATTTGCCGGGCCTGATGGTTTGCAAATACCACTACCATTTGCAAATACCACTACAAAAAGTACAAGCAGGTAAATTCTTGTTAGCGTCAATATATAAGCCTGTCGTTGGGAGATACGTGTGACTGACAATAGTCTTCGCCATGTGGCGATTATTATGGATGGCAACAATCGCTGGGCGAAGCAGCGTGGTATGGCAGGTGTATCCGGCCATAAAGTAGGTGTAGAGCGTATTCGCGATGTGATGTCTGCCTGTCAGGAATTAGGTATTGAGGTATTGACGGTATTTGCATTTAGCAGCGAAAACTGGCGGCGCCCGCCGTTAGAGGTTGAAGCGCTAATGTCTTTGTTTTTGCTGTATCTCAAAAATGAAGCTAAAGCACTGAAGAAAAAAAATGTGGCATTGCGTGTGATCGGCAATCGCGAACGCTTTAGTCCTTCCATCCAAAGAGCGATTGCTACTGCCGAAGAGATCACAGCCGGTGGCAAAACGACGCTGGTAATTGCTGCTGATTATGGTGGCCGTTGGGATATTGCCCAGGCAGTACAGAAAGTTACCCAGCAAGTACTTGACGGCGCTTTGGCTGTTGCGGATATCACGGAGGATTCATTGCAGCCGCATACATGCCTTGCCGATTTACCGCCACTGGATTTGTTAATCCGTACCGGTGGGGAAGTGCGCATTAGTAATTTTTTATTATGGCAATGCGCTTACGCCGAACTATTTTTCAGCGACAAGCTTTGGCCTGATTTTGATGGCGATGAATTGAAAAAGGCGGCAACCAGTTTTCATGAACGTCAACGCCGTTTTGGAATGACGGGCGATCAAATTGAAGCAGGTGCTCTCAATGCTTAAGCAGCGTGTTATTACCGCACTAATTCTCGCAGCCATTTTTCTGGCTGCACTCTTTGGTTTGCCCGCGGGTTATTTTTCATTTTTTATTGGTGCTGTTGTTCTTATCGGTGCATGGGAATGGGCTAATTTGTCCGGATTTCCCGCGCTATGGCAGCGTGTCAGTTATACCCTGGTAATTCTGGCGCTGTTAGTAGGTGCATCTGTTTATCTTGGTTTTGAAGGTGAAGCAAGCCCTGCTTTGAACGACGAAGCTATTCGCGATTTATTGCTTGTCGGTTGTGGCTGGTGGGCGCTGGCTTTGTTGCTGGTTCAAGGTTACCCATCCAGCGGCATCTTATGGGGGCACAAGTGGTTGCGATTAATGATGGGTCTGGTGGTGTTAATTCCCACCTGGGTTGCATTGGTTTATGTTCGTCAGCAATCCAATGGGGCATGGCTGGTATTGTTGTTGATGCTGGTTGTGGCTGTTGCTGACAGTGGCGGTTATTTTGCCGGTCGCCGCTTTGGTCGCCATAAATTAGCCCCGGCTGTAAGCCCGGGTAAAACCTGGGAAGGGTTTGCTGGCGGATTCATTGCCAACTGTATTTTGGCCCTGATTTTGAGCCAGATATTGGGTCTTGGTGTACTGGGGATGTTGTTACTGATTGTGCCTACCAGCCTGGTTTCGGTGTTAGGGGATTTGCTGGAAAGTATGGTCAAGCGCCACGCTGGTGTAAAAGACAGTGGCAGTATATTGCCTGGGCATGGCGGTATCCTGGATCGCGTAGATGGCATTACTGCTGGCGCTCCTGTGTTTGCAATGGCGTTGCTGGCAACCGGTATATTTAATTCGGGTGTGAGTGTTTGATGCTATGAGAACCTCAGCCCAATCAATTACGGTTTTGGGGGCAACAGGCTCCATTGGTGTCAGTACTCTTGATGTAATTGCGCGTCACCCGGAGCGCTATAGCGTTTTCGCCTTGACAGCAGATCGCCGCTGGCAAGTTTTGGCAACACAGTGTCTGGTGCACCAGCCGCGCTATGCGGTATTGAGAGATGCCGCGTCAGCAAAAGAACTGGAATTGGAACTGCGCCGCCAGGGCTGCAAAACCGAGGTTTTGCAAGGGGATGCAGCGCTGGAGCAGGTGGCTGCGCACAAACAGGTTGATACGGTGATGGCAGCGATTGTTGGCGCAGCAGGATTGTTGCCAACTTTGGCGGCGGTGCTGGCCGGCAAAAAAGTCCTGCTAGCTAATAAGGAGGCATTGGTAATGGCGGGGGGATTGTTTACCCGTGCTGTTGCCGAGCATGGTGCAGTGCTCTTGCCTATCGATAGTGAACACAATGCTATTTTTCAATGCTTACCGAATCACCGTGCGGATTATCTGGCTGATGGTTTGAAGTCCAGTGGCGTACGCAAAATTTTGTTGACTGCTTCTGGTGGACCCTTTCGCACCACTCCTATTAGTGAGTTAGCGCAGGTTACGCCCGAGCAGGCATGTGCCCATCCCAACTGGAGCATGGGACAGAAAATCTCGGTAGACTCCGCCACAATGCTCAATAAAGGTTTGGAATTAATTGAAGCATGCTGGCTTTTTAATACGCGCCCGCAACAAGTCCAGGTGGTCATTCATCCGCAAAGCGTGATCCATTCAATGGTTGAATACATTGATGGTTCGGTCCTCGCCCAGTTGGGCAATCCCGATATGCGCACACCGATCGCACACGCATTGGCCTGGCCAGAACGCATTGAATCGGGAGTGGCGAGTCTGGATTTGATCGCCACCGCGCGCCTTGATTTCACCGCTCCAGATTACGCCCGTTTTCCCTGTTTGCGTCTGGCCCAGCAGGCGGCCGAAGTGTCGGGTACTGCACCAGCCATTTTGAATGCGGCCAATGAAATAGCCGTTGCCGCGTTCTTGCAGCGGAGAATCCGGTTTGACCAGATAGCGGTTGTCATTGAGCAGGTTTTATCCCGGTTGCCCTCCACTGAACCCCATGATCTGGCGCATGTCCAAGCCGCCGACGCTGAGGCCAGATCATTGGCCCAACAACTGATTGCACGTTAGTGAATGCTCAAATTGATGCTGGCCAGGTCCTCCCGAGGTTAGATACATGGCAATAATCCAGACAATAGTGTCTTTCCTGGTGGCACTTCTGATCCTCGTTTCAATCCACGAGTTCGGACACTTTTATGTTGCTCGCCGTTGCGGGGTAAAGGTCCATCGTTTTTCCATCGGATTTGGTAAGGTGCTATGGTCCCGGCGGGATCGCCAGGGGACGGAATATGCGATTGCTGTGTTGCCGTTGGGCGGCTACGTAAAGATGCTCGATGAGCGCGAAGGTCCGGTAGCGCCTGAAGAGCAGCATATGGCGTTCAATAATAAATCTGTATGGCAGCGCATCGCCATTGTTGCCGCTGGGCCCATTGCCAATTTCATCCTGGCGATTTTTTTATTTTGGGGTTTGTTGTTGCAAGGAGAACGAGGTCTTATACCGGTTATTGAATCGGTTGCACCCGGTTCCATTGCCGCTCAGGCGGGTTTGGAGAAAGGGCAGCAAATTGCGGCCATCGATGGTTTGCCAACGCCCACATGGCAAGCATTGAATCGGGTTTTGCTCAATCGTTTGGGGGAGACGGGTACTATCAGTTTTACAGTGTCCTATTCGGATAACTCCCATTTCCAATATGAATCCGAAGCCCAATTAACGGAGTGGTTGCGCGATGCTGCTGACCCGGATCCAGTGGCGGGTTTGGGGATAAATCTCCTGTTCCCGGTCATTCCGGCGGTAGTTGGGGAGGTTATACAAAATAGCCCATCCGAACGCGCAGGTTTTAAAACCGGCGATAAGCTCGTTAGTGTCGATAATAAAGTGATTGCCGATTGGAAGGCGTGGGTGGAATACGTACGTGAACGCCCGGGGGCATCATTGGTTGTCAAATTGGAGCGCGCCGGGCAGGCGATGACGCTCACATTAATTCCCGATACAGTGATCGAAAAAGAAAAAAGCCAGGGCCGGATAGGCATGGGCCCGCAGGCCTATGAAATTCCCGATAGCGCTCTTCGTATTTATAACTA
Organism: Cellvibrio sp. 79; assembly: GCA_003056245.1. Classification (GTDB taxonomy): domain Bacteria; phylum Pseudomonadota; class Gammaproteobacteria; order Pseudomonadales; family Cellvibrionaceae; genus Cellvibrio. The sequence continues at coordinate 1,746,174 of MVDH01000001.1, forward strand.
TTCTTTCGGCGGCGCCTTCATTGCGGGGCTTCACAAAACCTGGGAAACCACCAGTTTTGTTCTTTTATCAGTCAAAAAATTGATTCTTGGCGAAATTTCCACGAAAAACTTGAGTGGACCGATAACCATTGCTAAGGTGGCGGGCTCTTCGGCCGAGAGCGGCTTGATGAGCTTTATTGGTTTTGTCGCTTTGCTGAGTGTGTTCCTGGCAGTGTTCAATCTGTTGCCCATTCCTGTGCTGGATGGCGGTCACTTATTTTATTACTTCATTGAAGTAATTAAGGGGAAACCGGTGTCCGACAAGGTGCAGTTGCTGGGGTACCAGATTGGTCTCTTTTTGGTCATTAGCCTGAGCGTACTGGCGATCTATAACGACATAATGCGGCTTTAACAAATCCGGCTGCAACCAACATTCATTAATGATTAGAACAGATTCTATGAAGCAAGTTTTGATGCGATTTTTTAGCGGTTTGCTGGTGCTTTTCCTCGCCATGGCGGTGCAAGCACAAACGTTTCGGGTAAGTGACATTCGTGTTGAAGGCTTGCAGCGGGTTTCTGCCGGTACTGTGTTCAGTGCCTTGCCTATTCGTGTCGGTGATGTGTTGACTCAGGCTGATATCCAGAATGCCACCCGTGAACTTTTCAAAGTTGGTTATTTTTCTGATGTGGCTATCCAGCGCGATGGCGATGTTCTGGTATTGGTTATTAAAGAACGTCCTGCGATTAACAAAATTGAGCTAAAAGGCAATAAGGCCATCAAAACTGAAAACCTGATGGACAGCCTGAAAGATAATAATTTGTCGGAAGGCCAAATATTCCAGCGTGCAACCCTCGAAGGTATTACTCAGGCGTTACAGCGCGAATATGTTAACCAGGGCCGCTATGGCGCCAGCGTTAATATTGAAATTGAAGATATGCCGCGCAACCAGGTGAAAGTTCTGGTGAAAATTGATGAAGGTAGCCCTTCGCGCATTAAAGTAATCAACATTATTGGCAATACAAAATACACCGAAGAAGAATTGGTCGATTTGTTCGAGTTGAAAACTACCGGTATGTGGTCATGGATCACTGGTAACGACAAATACAACAAAGAAAAAATGAAGGGCGATCTTGAGCGTCTTGAATCATGGTATATGGACCGCGGGTACCTGAATTTTAAAATTGATTCATCACAGATTTCCTTAAGTCCGGATAAATCCAAAATCTTCGTAACGGTAAATATTACTGAAGGCGATATTTATAAAATCAGCGATGTCGAGCTTGCTGGTGACCCTGCGATTGATGAAGAAATTATTCGCCGTATGATCCTGATGGAGAAAGGGCAAATTTTCTCCCAGATTTTAATGACTACCTCAGAAGAATATGTAACCAAACGTTTGGGTAATGAAGGTTATACCTTTGCGAAAGTAGAAGGCATGCCGGAGCGCAATGAAGCCGATAAAACTGTAAAGATCACATTCTTTATTGAGCCGGGTAAGCGAGCTTATGTGAATCGAGTGAACTTCCGTGGCAATACCAAAACAATTGACGAAGTATTGCGCCGTGAAATGCGTCAAATGGAAGGCGGTTCAGCTAACTCTGCCCAAATAGAAAATTCCAAAGTTCGCCTGGAGCGCCTTGGTTTCTTTAAAGAAGTAAAAGTAGAGAATAAAGAGGTTCCCGGTACCTCGGACCAAATTGATGTTGAATATACTGTAGAGGAACAACCTTCAGGTAGCATGGGCTTGCAAGTTGGTTACGCGCGGTACTCAGGTTTATTGTTTTCGGCGAGTATTCAGCAAAACAACTGGTTTGGTACCGGTAAACAAGTAGGCTTCAGCTTTAGTCATAACCGTTATCAAACTGCCTACAACTTTAATTACAACGATCCCTATTTCACACCTGATGGTGTAAGCCGTGGTGTTAATTTGTATTACACCAAAAGCGATTACGGTTCATACAACGTTACTCCATATAGCACCAACGTATATGGCGGCAAGCTGAATTTTGGTTATCCGATTTCTGATATTGAACGTATTGGATTTGATATAGGTTTACGTAGCCTGGAAGTTACGCCAACATCGTTCTCATCACAGGAAATTATTCGCTCCCCACTCTGGGATCCTGATGTGGGTTATATCACCCAGGCAGAACACTATGAGTTAATCTTGCGTCAAGCAAATGGTTATGACTACCCGGCTGGGCTCTATGAACCCAGGAAGATTACTGATGATCTGGATTCCATCCGCGGACCAAAAGGGTTCCTTGATATTTATGGTGATACGTTCAATGATGTACAGGCCAGCGTGTATTGGTTGAGATCAACCTTGAACCGCGGGATTCTGGCTAATCGCGGTGCCCAGCAACAGTTCTCATTTGAAATTTCGTTGCCCGGTGGTGATCTGGAATATTACAAACTTAACTACAATGGCCAATTATTTATACCTTTGACCCGCGCCTTGACGTTAAGACTGCATACTCGCCTGGGTTATGCGGATGCATACGGTGATCTGGACGAACTGCCATTCTTTGAAAATTTCTACGCAGGGGGATTTGGATCTGTACGCGGATTTGAGCGTAATACCCTGGGGCCACGTAGTACTTATATTCGTACGCAAATTTCCAATGACACTATCTGGGATGATTTAAATGGCGATGGCATTAGCCAGAGCAATGAAGTAGGCAGAGAAGCATATATTTTATGTCAAGACCCTGATGCTCCCGGTGGTGCTGGCTGTACGCCTGGTGAGTTGATGACAAATACAAATCCCAATAATTACGTTGGTCGTAATCGCGGAGCGTTTGGTGGTAACGTTTTAATTCAAGGTGGTGCAGAAGTATTATTCCCGCTGCCTTTCATTAAGGATCAGCGCTCTATTCAAACCACGTTATTCCTTGATGCGGGTAATGTGTTTGATACTGACTGCGGTAAAACCCAGGTGAATTGTTACGATGTGGATATTGATCACATGAACGCCTCTGTGGGTTTAGGTTTAACCTGGATATCAGGTTTCGGTCCTATGACTTTTAGTATTGCCGAACCTATTAGGGAAAATGAAGCTGATCGTACTGAAGTGTTCCAGTTCTCCTTGGGGCAAACTTTCTAACAATAAATGTTTTATCTGATTATTTTTATTTAAGAGGAAAAGATTGTGACTGTTACACAAAAACTATTCGCGGTGATGGCGTTATCACTGGTATCCGCTGTGTCTTGGGCACAGGGTAAAGTGGTTGTGCTGGATCCAACGGCTGCTGTAATGGGTACTGCTGCTGCCAAAGCAAAATTTGATAAGCTGCAAAAAAGCGCTGAGTTTGCTGCTGCCAAAGCAAAATTGGATGGTCTGACGGCGGATATCAAAGCCCTGCAAGCTGAATATCAAAAAAATAAATCAGTGTGGAGTGCAGAACAAATCGCTGAAAAAGAAAAGAAACTGCAAAGTCTTGGACAAGATTACCAATTCCAGGGCAAAAAATTGCAATCTGAACAGCAAGCGTTGATGCAACAAGTTATGCAAGAGCTTGGTCCAAAACTGGAAGCTGCTGTGAAGCAATTGGTTGAATCCGAAAATATTTCCATGATCGTTGATGCTAAATCGGTGATGATGGCGAAGCCGGAAAACGATTTAACTCCAAAAGTGACCGAACTGCTTAACAAAGCTAAATAAGTTCAGGTTTATTGTGACGCGCACTTATTTATTAGCTGAACTTGCAGCCTTGTTGGACGCCGAGTTGATCGGCAATCCACAACAGGAAATAAGTGCGTTGGCTACATTGCAAGCTGCAACAGCCAACGATTTAACTTTTATTGCAAACCCTGCCTACAAAAAGTATCTGCGTGCTACATCAGCTGGTGCTGTTCTCATTCATCCGGATTTAATTGAAGAATTTGCTGGTAATAAATTAGTTGTTAAAAAACCTTACGTTGCATATGCAAGGGCAACGAAGTTTTTTGATTCGTCTCGAACTCCATTTTCCGGGATTCATCCTACAGCGGTGATTGGTGCTAACTGTGTATTGGGAAATGATATCTCCATAGGTGCAAATGCAGTTTTGGGGGATGGAGTAACATTGGGAGACGAGGTTGTTGTTGGGCCTGGTTGTTACATCGGTGATGATAGTGCTATCGGAAACAACACAAAACTTGCGGCTAAGGTAAGTATTTATCACGGTGTCAGTATTGGCTCCAATTGCCGGATACATAGTTGTGCTGTCATTGGTGCCGATGGGTTTGGTTTTGCTCCTGATGCGGGTGAGTGGATAAAAATTCATCAGCTCGGTGGAGTTGTTATTGGCAACAATGTTGAAATAGGGGCGTGTACTTGTATTGATCGTGGCGCGTTAGATAATACCTATATTGCTGATGGTGTTATCATCGATAATCAGGTGCAAATTGCCCATAATGTCAGTATCGGAAAAGGTACTGCAATTGCCGCACAAACAGGAATTGCTGGCACTACTTCTATTGGCGAATATTGTACGATTGCCGGCGCAGTTGGGATTGTCGGGCATCTGACAATTACCGATAAGGTACATATTACGGCCATGAGTCTGGTAACAGGTTCAATTACTGAATCGGGCTCTTATTCTTCTGGAACTGCGCTTGGGCCAACCAAAGAATGGCGTAAGAATGCGGCGCGTTTTCGCCAGCTCGATAAATTGGCAACGCGTTTAATCAAACTCGACCGCAATAGCAGCGGTGGAGAATAATTTTATTTTTGCTTGGGGTCATCGACCATGATGGATGTTAATGAAATTCGCGAATACCTTCCTCACCGTTATCCATTTTTGCTGGTGGATCGCGTAGTAGAGTTGGTTGAAGGCGAATCTATTGTCGCTTACAAAAATATCACCATCAATGAGGCGGTATTCAACGGTCATTTTCCTCAATTCCCCGTATTTCCCGGCGTAATGATTATTGAGGCCATGGCGCAAGCGTCAGGTATTCTCGGTTTTAAAACTATGAATAAAAAACCACAAGATGGTTCAATTTATTTGTTTGCCGGTGCTGATGATGTTCGTTTCAAACGCCAGGTTGTCCCTGGTGATCGCTTGCAATTAGAGTCGCGTGTTGTATCTGAAAAACGCGGCATCTGGAAATTCGAATGTAAAGCCAGTGTTGATGGAGTTCTTGCTGCATCTGCAACCATTCTTTGCGCAGATCGCAGCATCTGAGGTGAAATTTTCATCCTTACTTTAGCAATGAGTGAGAAATTATTTTGATTCATCCATCTGCAATTATTCATCCGGATGCAAGGCTTGCTGCTGATGTAGAAGTAGGGCCGTGGACTGTGATCGGCCCTGATGTGGAAATTGGTGAGGGCAGTGTGATTGCATCACATGTCGTCATTAAAGGGCCGACCTGGATTGGTAAGCATAACCGTATTTACCAATTCTCCTCCATTGGGGAAGATACTCCGGATTTGAAATATAAAGGTGAGCCTACACGTCTTGTAATTGGCGATCACAATACCATTCGCGAGGGCGTCACTATTCATCGCGGTACAGTGCAAGATCGTAATGAAACGACTATTGGCAGCCACAACCTGTTAATGGCATATGTTCATGTCGGGCACGACAGCGTAATCGGAAATCACTGCATTCTGGTAAACAATACCGCATTGGCTGGTCATGTTCATATTGGTGATTGGGCAATTCTTAGCGGTTTTACGTTAGTCCACCAATTTTGCAAAATCGGTGCACATAGTTTTTCTGGAATGGGCACTGCAATCGGTAAAGATGTTCCTGCTTATGTCATGGTTAACGGCAGTCCTGCGGAAGCAAAAAATATCAATGTGGAAGGTTTACGTCGTCGCGGATTTTCCAAAGACGATATTGCTGTTTTAACCAGGGCGTATAAAACTATTTATCGTCGCGGGCTAACTCTTGATGAGGCACTCGCAGAACTGAATACTCAAGTTGCTGAGTGTGCACCACTGCAATTGTTAATCGATTCCCTAAAATCATCTGAGCGCGGCATTGTTCGCTAGAACAACAGCCCGCGTGCTGCGTAGATTTATTGTATAAAAATCCGGAGGGCTTGTGTCTGATCACATACACATAGGTATTGTTGTCGGAGAAGCCTCCGGAGATATTCTCGGCGCAGCATTGATGCATGAATTGCGCAAACATTTCCCCAATGCAGAGTTTTCCGGAATCGGCGGCCCACGTATGTTGGCCGAAGGTTTTCATTCCTATTTTCCGCAAGACCGTTTAGCGGTTATGGGACTTATAGAGCCGTTAAAACGATTACCGGAATTATTGCGTATCCGTAAATTTTTACGTGAGCATTTTATTGCCAATCCCCCGGCCGTCTTTATCGGAATTGATTCGCCCGATTTTACCATTCCGCTTGAAGCATCACTGAAAGAAAACGGTGTTAAAACAGTTCACTATGTCAGCCCTTCTGTGTGGGCATGGCGACAAAAAAGAATTTTTAAAATTGCGCGCTCAGTAGATTTAATGCTGACTCTTTTGCCGTTTGAAGCAAAGTTTTATCAGGAACATAATGTTCCTGTTGAATTTGTTGGTCACCATCTCGCGGATGAAATTCCGCTGCAGGTCGACAAAGTTGCCGCGCGTAGAATGCTGGGTTTGCCAGAAGAGGGCAGGATTGTTGCGCTACTGCCCGGCAGCCGCTCCTCTGAAGTTGAACGTATGGGCGATTTATTTATGCGCACAGCAGTTTATTGTCTGGAGCAGGATCCGAGTTTGCATTTCGTTATCCCTGCGGCAAATTCTGATCGCTATCGCCAATTGCATATTGAACTTAACGATTATGTCGACTTTCCTATTGAGCTGGTACATGGCCACTCACACGAAGCCATGGCAGCAGCTGACGTAGTGTTACTCGCATCAGGTACCGTTACACTCGAAGCGCTTTTGCTTAAAAAGCCGATGGTAGTCGCTTATAAATTAGCGCCTTTGTCGCATTTGATTTTATCCTGGTTGGTAAAAACACCCTGGATATCCCTACCCAATTTGCTCGCGCAAAAAATGCTGGTTCCTGAATTGATACAGGACAAGGCAACTCCAGAAACGCTGAGCAGTGCAGTGATGAATTATTTTGAAAATCCCGATCACGCACAGCAATTAAGCGAAACATTTGCCGCTATGCATGAGGAGCTGAAACGCGATGCCAGCGCGCGCGCTGCTGATGCCATCGTAAAGTTGATCGGCAAAAAAACCTGAGGTGATTGATGACTATTCTGGAACCATTTGTTACCAGCTATCGCGGCATTTTATTGGCCGGTTGTGATGAAGTGGGCCGTGGTCCGCTCGCTGGTGATGTTGTTGCTGCTGCCGTGATTCTTGATTTTGATAATCCTATTTCCGGTTTGGATGATTCGAAAAAACTGACAGAAAAAAAGCGTGAACTATTGTTTGATGAAATTCAACTCAAGGCGAAAAGCTGGTGTATTGCGCGCGCATCCGTAGCGGAAATCGATAAGATTAATATTTTGCAAGCCAGCTTATTGGCGATGACTCGCGCAGTGCAAGGGTTACATATTCAGCCTGAACATGTCTTGGTGGATGGTAATAAATTACCAAAATGGAAATACCAGGCGGAAGCTGTGGTGAAAGGTGATAGCCGTGTTGCTGCGATTAGTGCTGCTTCCATTTTGGCGAAAGTGACTCGCGACCGTGAAATGGTTTTACTGGATAAAGAATATCCCGGTTATGGATTTGCGGATCATAAGGGTTATCCCACCAAAGTACACATGGATGCTTTGGAAAAACTGGGAATTACGCCTATACATCGCACGTCTTATGCGCCAGTAAGAGCCAAAATAGAACAGATGCAACTCTTCTAATTTTTTGTCAATTTTGCTTCAAGAAAATCATTATGCCCGCTGCTAATTTTGTCCATTTACGTTTGCATACCGAATTCTCACTGAGCGATAGCCTGGTGCGTATTAAATCATTGGTTAAACGTGTGGCTGAATTAAATATGCCCGCTTGCGCCATTACCGATCAAACTAACTTTTATGGCCTCATCAAGTTTTATAAGGCGGCGCAGGGGGCCGGTGTTAAACCTATTGCTGGCAGCGATTTTTGGGTGGCTAGTAGTGATGCTGAAGGAAAGCCAACGTTACTCACGCTGTTGGCGATGAATGACAAAGGCTACAAAAATATTATCGAACTTATTTCGCGCGCGTGGCGTCAGGGCCAGCAACAAGGTGTTGCTTATATCCTGCGCGAATGGGTGAGTGAATATTCTGAAGGTGTTATTGCACTGTCTGGCGGAAAGATTGGCGATGTTGGTATGGCATTGCTCGGTGGAAGGCATGCGCAAGCGCAAGAATTATTAGCCGGCTGGATGCAGGAATTTCCCAATCGTTTCTATTTGGAGTTGCAACGCACGGGTCGTGAAAACGATGAAAACCATTTGCATGCTGCAGTAGCGCTCGCCAGTGAAATGAATTGTCCGGTAGTTGCAACCAATGATGTTCGTTTTTTAAAGGCTAGCGAATTCGAAGTGCATGAAGCACGTGTTTGTATCGGTGAAGGGCGAACACTGGATGATCCACGTCGCGAGCGTCGTTTTAGTGATCAACAGTATCTTCGTTCCGCCGAAGAAATGTCGGAATTGTTTAATGATATTCCGGAAGCTATTGCAAACACTGTCGAAATTGCAAAGCGTTGTACGATCAATATTCAAATGGGCAAATATTTTTTGCCTGAATATCCCGTACCTGATGGTTTAACCGAAGCAGAATTTTTCCGCAAAATCTCCCATGAAGGCTTGGACGAGCGACTTGAACGCATTCTGGATAAATCAGCGTCTGATTATGCAGAACGTCGCAAGGTATACGAGGACCGCATCACGTTTGAGTTGGATATTATTATCCAGATGGGATTTCCCGGTTATTTCCTTATCGTAATGGACTTTATCCAGTGGGCAAAAGATCACGATATTCCGGTAGGGCCGGGGCGCGGTTCGGGCGCAGGATCGCTAGTTGCTTATTCATTAAAAATTACTGACCTTGATCCACTCGAATACGATTTGCTGTTCGAACGTTTTCTTAATCCGGAACGTGTTTCCATGCCTGACTTCGATATCGATTTCTGCATGGATAATCGCGATAAAGTTATTTCCTATGTAGCAGATAACTACGGACGTGATGCAGTAAGCCAGATTATTACCTTCGGTACCATGGCTGCAAAAGCGGTGGTGCGCGATGTGGCGCGCGTGCAAGGAAAATCCTACGGCCTCGCCGATAAATTATCAAAAATGATTCCTCCTACACCGGGGATGACGCTCGCCCAGGCATTGGAAGAAGAGCCACAGTTAAAAGAATTTATTGCGATAGACGGTGACGCCGGTGAAATCTGGGAAATGGCGGTGCAATTGGAAGGCCTCACCCGTAACGTTGGCAAGCATGCCGGTGGTGTTGTAATTGCGCCCACAAAGTTAACAGACTTTGCCCCTTTATTTTGTGATGAAACTGGTAGCGGCCTTGTAACCCAATTCGATAAAGGTGACGTTGAAGAAGCGGGGTTGGTGAAGTTCGACTTCCTCGGTTTACGTACGCTCACGATTATCGACTGGGCGCGCATCATGATCGATAAACAGCGCGCGAAAAAAGGAGAGGCTCCACTCGATATTAGTGCAATCCCGCTCGATGATACAAAAACATTTAGCTTATTAAAGCGCGCAGAAACCACAGCGGTATTCCAGTTGGAATCCCGCGGTATGAAAGATCTGATTAAGCGTTTGCAGCCCGATAATATTGAAGATCTGATTGCATTGGTGGCACTCTTTCGTCCGGGCCCATTGGAATCGGGCATGGTGGATGACTTTATCAACCGCAAGCATGGCCGCGCACAAGTGGCTTATCCCGATGCAAAATTCCAGCATCACACATTGAAACCGGTATTGGAGCCAACCTACGGCGTAATTGTTTACCAGGAGCAGGTAATGCAAATTGCGCAGGTACTGGCCGGTTACACGCTCGGTGGTGCGGACATGTTGCGCCGTGCGATGGGTAAGAAAAAACCGGAAGAAATGGCCAAGCAGCGCTCCGTGTTTGAAGAGGGCGCAAAAAATCAGGGCGTTGATCCTGAGTTGGCGATTAAAATTTTCGACCTGGTAGAAAAATTTGCGGGTTACGGTTTTAACAAATCGCACTCCGCTGCTTACGCGATTGTTTCCTATCAAACCGCGTGGTTGAAAGCGCATTATCCTGCGCATTTTATGGCGGCAACCATGTCATCGGACATGGATAAAACCGATAAAGTTGTAACCTTTATCGAAGAATGTCGCACCATGAAATTGAAATTATTACCGCCGGATGTGAACTCCGGTGAATTTCATTTTACGGTAGATGATGCAGGCCGGATTATTTACGGTTTGGGTGCAATTAAAGGGCTTGGCGAGGGCCCGGTGGAATCCATTATTGCTGCGCGCAACGAAGGCGGCCCCTTTAAAGATTTATTTGATTTCTGTGCACGTGTTGATCCGCGCAAAGTAAATAAGCGTGCATTGGAAGCGATTATTCGCTCTGGTGCTGCAGATCGCTTGGGGCCAACTTACGACTCGGATAATCATCTTATTGATCATGATCGCGCCGTGATGTTTGCATCGATGGGTGAGGCAGTAAAAACTGCCGAACAAGCCGCTGCAAACTCCAACGCAGGCATGATGGATTTATTCGGTGCGGTGATTGCAGAAGAGCAAGCTACGAAAGATGTGTATGCGGATTTTCGTCGCACTCGTACGTGGACGATGAAAGAGCGGTTGAATGCTGAAAAAGAAACGCTCGGTCTCTATTTAACCGGACATCCGATAGATGAATATGAAAGCGAGCTGGAGCATTTAGTTAGTTCGCGCATCGCCAATTTAAAACCTGAAAAAAGTAATCAAACCATTGCAGGATTAATTATTTCCCAGCGCATCGTGAAAACCAAACGTGGCGACAACATGGCTATCGTTACTCTTGATGATCGTACTGGCCGAATGGACGTAACTGTATTTGCTGAAACATTAAACAATGCGCGCGATGTTTTATTGAAAGATGGCCTGTTAATTATTAGCGGCCAGGTCCGTTACGATGATTTCAGTGGCATGTTAAAAATGAGTGCTGAAAATTTGCGTTTGCTCGCCGATGTTCGCCAGGAAAAAGTGAAAGAACTATTTCTTGAATTGGAATCCGGTATTTTATCCGCAAGCTTCGCGCGCGACTTTGCCGAAATGCTGGAGCCTTATCGCCAATCCCCCCAACAAGAGGCGCGATGCGGTTTGGTGATTGACTATGTTCGCAGTGATGCGCGTGCGCAAATGCGTTTGGGAGCCCAATGGAATATTCGACCGGAAGATGAATTACTCCAGCGTTTACGTGATGCCTATGGCAGCAGTAAGGTGCGTCTGATTTATTAATTTGTAACCTTGCAGCCTGTATATTTCATCTCTTTATTTGTGATCGAAAGACAAATAGCCGCTATCGGGATTAATGTAAAAAACAGCGCCAGTCCTTTGGGTTGGCTTCCTGAATCTCTTTGGAAAAGATCGACTAAATCGCCCTTTTCGCGTAAGGTAGCGGGCCAAATATGGCACCCGTAGTAGGTGGTTAAAAAGCCACCTACATGCGGAATGCATTTACCCTATTAAGTTAAAACGGTACTTTTTAAGTTAAAACGGTACTTCTACTGGATTAAGAGCTTGCTATGAATCTGAATTATCTGGATTTTGAACAGCCCATCGCCGAACTTGAAGGCAAGATTGAAGAGCTGCAGCTCGTTGGTAATAGTTCTGATGTCAATATTGCCGATGAAATTGCCAAGTTGCGCGAAAAAAGTACCAAGCTGACTGAGAGCATCTACGCCAAGCTGACTGCCTGGGATATCGTAAAAGTCGCTCGCCATCCGCTGCGCCCTTATGCATCTGACTATATTTCCCGTGTGTTCACCGAGTTTGACGAATTGCATGGCGATCGTCACTTTGGCGATGACAAAGCGATTATCGGTGGAGTGGCTCGTCTGGATGGCAAGCCGGTAATGGTTATCGGCGAAGAAAAAGGCCGCACCGTTCACGAAAAGGTGATGCGCAATTTCGGTATGCCGCGTCCGGAAGGTTATCGTAAAGCGTTGCGTTTGATGGAAATGGCCGAGCGTTTCAAGTTGCCGGTGTTAACACTAATCGACACCCCCGGTGCTTATCCGGGTATTGATTCGGAAGAACGTGGTATTTCCGAATCTATCGCCCAGAACCTTGCAGTGATGTCCCGTTTGCGCACACCTATCGTATGTACCGTAATTGGTGAAGGTTCGTCGGGCGGCGCATTAGCGATTGGCGTGGGCGATCATTTGAACATGCTGCAATATTCAACTTACTTTGTTATCTCTCCGGAAGGTTGCGCCAACATTATTTGGAAAACCGTTGCCAAGGCACCGGAAGCGGCGCAGGCGATGGGAGTGACTTCCAAGGTACTGCAAGATTTGGGAATTGTGGACGAAACTATTCCTGAGCCTTTGGGCGGCGCTCATCGCAATCTGGATGACATGGCCAGGAAGTTACAGGAACGTCTGGTTTCCCAAGTAGATCGTTTAAGTAAAGAACCGATTGATGCGTTGCTGGAGCGTCGTTATCAACGCTTGATGAGCTACGGGAATTAAAAAAATTTCTGTTTGAAATAAAAAAACCGCTGATGAAAATCAGCGGTTTTTTTTATTGCTATGGGGTAACGCCGTAGAGATTATCCAATAACGGCTTTAACGGCTGTTCAGGTGTGTTGAACTCTGAAGTGGAACCTTCTTCTTTATATTTGATGCTAAAGAAATATTCAGTACCAAACGGTGATGGTCGTTCAGTTAGCGTCAATGCAACTGCTGTGTAGCGGTCAAACTCTTCTACCGGAACGGGTGCCGGAATAAAAATAGTTTTTTGACCTTTTCCCTGCCAGAGTGCATCAATTACAAAACCCTCTCCTGGTCCCTGGGGGAAATCTCCACCATTGTATGGGCCGGGCGCGATGTAAGTCAGCAAATCCTTAAGTGAGAGTGTTAACTTTTTACCGCTAACAGTTGTTACCGCTGTGTCTGCTATTTTGGCTGGTGTGACATCGCGGATCATACCGTGAACATTAAAGAGTGGCTCACCGCGGAAATCTGTATTGGTTTCCGGTTGGATAAACGCAGATTTCTCGGAAATATATACCGCAATTTGCGGAGAGTTAAACTGGGGACGATTAAAATCTACATCTTTCACGTCAACGATAACCTGACGATAAACCCAGATATCATTGACCACTGCGCGGTACAAATTGGGTTCAATTTTTTTAAAACCAGTAGCCACTAATTTTGCTGCTTCCGGGAAGCTGACTTCAAGTGAACTAATTTGAAATTCAGGGCTAAGTGGATCTTTATTAACTGTAAAGATGGCCGACTTTGCCTGATTGAAATTCAAATTGGGGTAGTGGATTGGCCCCTGGAAAGAACTAAGGGCATTCAGGTCATACTTGAATGTTTTTGCGTAGGTGGTTGCACTGATGAGACTAAAAAGTGTGACACCCAAGTTGCGGACAAACCTATTCATGCGAAAAACTCCTTGTTTAAATTAAGTTACGTGCTTTTGTAAAGCGACATAACCCTAACAGAACAATTAAAAATTTAGCAAACTTTAATTATCGCGATTAAAAATACTGTCGCGGAGTTCACGAAAAATATTGCGGCGGCGTGGTTGGTTCTCCGTATTTGGTTGATCCTCCATTATTCGAATCTGCGGGATTTCCTGTAACACACGGAAACCAATATTTTTACGGGATTTAGTGGCGGTGAAACCGATTTGTGAATAAGTCGCAATATTTTCCACTTTGCTGGTAAATGCTCCACCGCGCACAGCACGTTTTAAACAAGCTGTTTGTGGGTTGGCTGATGGATTTGGTGTGTCGGCGCAATCGATGGTCCATTCGGCAACATTGCCAGCAGTATCATGCAATCCAAAATCATTGGGGGGGAATGCACCAACCACTTGGGTTTTGTTATCAAAAAAACTGTCCCACCAGCTTTTGCAGCCAAAGCGACAGTTGGTACGGTCATGGGCGTCTTCAGCATTATTGCCCCACCAATAGCTGCTAGTGGTGTTGCCGCGCGCTGCGTATTCCCACTCAGCTGCGCTGGGCAGGCGGTAAATTTTCCCAGTGGTTTTATTGAGCCAGTTTATGTAGGCGTTAGCATCATCCCAGCTGATATTAATCACCGGGCGTTCACCGCGTCCCCAGCCACTATCATCGGGTAGGGAGCGGTTGGTTTCGATTGCAAAAAAATCGTACTCATTAAAAGTAATTTCATAGCGGCTGATATAAAAATCGCGCTCAATGGTAACTTGGGTACCTTGAATATTCGGGTTGCCCATTAAAAATGTCCCCGCTTTTATCAACACCAATTCCGGTAACGGCAATGTGTTGCCATTCAAGGTTTGATTGCTTTTTTGCAGTGCTATGTCAATGGAGGAATTCTGTGCGCTTAATCGAACCCATTTTTTTTTGGTGCCAAAGCCCGGATGACTAATCTCCAAATGATAAACACCGGCGGGTAATTCAATCCCCGGAGCATACTTTTCGCGAATGTTAAGAATGCGTACGCGTGCTTCTTTGGGAATAGGATTAACTGTCAGGGGAATAAGTGCTGGATTACCTGTGTCGCTATTTTGTCCGGTAATACTTGCCCACTGCTCTTTCGCTGAGGGTTTTTCGTTGTTAAAAAATACTTGCCAGCCGAAAAATAAAAAACCAACTATTAAAACAGTGTAAATACTTGCGCGTGCAACCAATCCGGTATCTTTTGCTGGTTCTATCCTGGTTTGTTGCGGGGCTGCGGAGGAAATTTGCGTTGCAAATTGGGTGTTTGTGTTGGTGATTAACGTGTTTGCTGTTTTTATGGGCGGGCGCGAGACAGGGGATTTTCTGTTTAGCCCTAACAATCGTTTTGTTTTGGTGTTAATTAATTTTGCATCCTGGCTAACTATTCGGCCCAGCATCGCAAATAACGAGAACGGAAATGATTTTTCTTTAACCGGTTTTAATTGCGGATTGTGCAGGGCAATATTTTCCAGCGCTTCAATTAATTCGCGTGCGGTTTGGAATCTTTGCTCCGGCTCTTTCTCCAACAAAATATCTAATAGTGGTTGCAGAACTGAGAAATTCCCAGGTAATGCTGGCGGCTGTTCATTGATATGTTTAACGCTGATAGCCAGCGAGCTATCGGCATGGAAAAGTTTTTCGCCACTGAGCATTTCATAGAGCACAACACCCAGGCTGTATAAATCTGAACGGCCATCACTGGGTTCGCCTTTGGCTTGCTCCGGGCTCATGTAATAGGGCGTGCCTATTACAGTGCCGACCTGGGTCATATTGGCTTTGGATTTAATCGTGCGTGCAATACCGAAATCAGTAAGTACGGGTGAGCCATCTTCGCGGAATAAAATATTTTCCGGCTTGATGTCACGATGCATATAACCTTTGCTGTGTGCCTGTTCCAGTGCCGCTGCAATGCCGATGGTTATTTTGATTGCTTGTTCTTGCGTAATGCCTAGTTTGATTTTTTCATCCAGCGAGCCGTTGGGTAAAAACTCCATGGAAATGTAGTTCAAACCTTCATGGCGGCCAATGTCGTAAATCGGAATGATATTGGGGTGGGAAAGTTGGCCAATAATGTTGGCCTCGCGTTGAAAACGCTGGTGGAACTCCGGATCTTTATCCAGCGAGGGCTTCATGATTTTTAATGCTACTGTCCGGCCAACGCTGTGTTGCGTCGCCAGGAATACGGTTGCCATACCGCCCGCATTAATTTTCTTGATGATTGTATAGCCAGGAATTTGCATTTTTATAAATGAAGCGAATGTGCATCAACAAATAAGTGAGAATCCGGTCGCGCTATTTTAGCGGAGATAGCTGAATAAAAACTGGCTAACTTTCAAAAACTATGCAACTTTTAAAAATTACATAACGGTTTAATCATCAGGTAATTTTTAAAAGTTGCCAACTGGCAAACACAGCTAATATGCACAACTCCTTTTGTGCGATGTAATCGATTATTTTTTGGGGGAAGGGCGCTTGCCAATTGGTTTGCTGCCGGAGGATGTTTTCCCGGTAGGGCGAGTGGTGTGTGCCGGTTTTGCTGTTTGTTGCGCATTAAATTTTTTAGCACTTTCAAACTTATCGCCAAATGCTTTTGCCGCCGGTTTTTGAGCATAGGCATTTGGTTTTCCAGCATTCGAGGATTTTCCCGATGTGGCCGGTTTTCCAGTTGATGCAGCTTTGCCCGCAAATGATTTTCCTGCTCCGCGCGCATTAGGATTGTGACCGCGTTGAGCGCCACGATTTTTCTCTGTAGCTTCATCCGGGACCAGCGCAGAAATACTGCCGCCGATCAAATGCGGTTTGCGCATTTTGCGTAAGGCTTCGCGAATGATTGGCCAGTTCGCTGGATCATGATAACGCAGTAATGCTTTCTGCAATCGACGCTGTTCTATTCCACGCGGAATAGCTATCTTGCTGCTCTTGTACGTCAGCTTTTTCAGCGGGTTGCGCTCGCTCACATACATTGCTGTTGCTAGTGACATCGGTGATGGATAAAAGGTTTGCACCTGATCCACTTCAAAATTATTTTTCTTTAACCAGAGCGCGAGATTGAGCATATCTTCATCGCGTGTGCCCGGATGGGCCGCGATAAAATAGGGAATTAAAAATTGTTCCTTGCCTGCTTCTTTCGAGAATTTATCAAACATGCGTTTGAACTCGTAGTAGCTGCTCATTTTGGGTTTCATCATCTGCGCGAGCACATTATCTTCCGTGTGCTCCGGTGCGATTTTTAAATAACCGCCTACGTGGTGGGTAACCAGTTCTTTTACATATTCCGGATCTTGTACTGCCAGATCGTAACGCAAACCGGATGCGATGGAGATCGTGTGCACACCGCGAATTTTTCGTGCTTCGCGATATAAATTCGTGGTGTGTTTATGACTGGTCGTTAAATTTTTACAAATAGTTGGATGCACACACGACAGGCGACGGCATTTACTTAGTGTCGGCATATCTTTGCAGGTAAGGCGATACATGTTTGCCGTTGGCCCACCCAAATCGGAAATATGGCCGGTAAAACCCGGGACTTTATCGCGGATATCTTCAATTTCTTTCAGGATCGATTCCTGCGAGCGGCTCTGGATAATTCGCCCTTCATGTTCGGTAATCGAACAGAACGTACAGCCACCGAAACAGCCGCGCATAATATTCACGGAGGTTTTAATCATGTCGTACGCGGGAATTTTTTGTTTGCCATAACTCGGATGCGGTATGCGCGCATAAGGCAAATCAAATACACCATCCAGTTCATCCGTTTCCAACGGAATTGGTGGTGGATTAATCCAGACTTCACGGTTCTCATGTTTCTGAATCATTGGTCGTGCATTAAATGGATTTGCTTCCTGATGCAAAACGCGCGAAGCATGTGCATAAAGAATTGGATCTTTGCGCACTTTATCGAACGATGGCAAGCGCACATATACTTTCTCGTCATCGACCAAATCGCTGCGATTTTGCAGCGGCATGGGAATAATACGAATGGGTTGTGGCTCATTCGGGTCGAGTACTTTTTCGCTTTCGATACCTTGCGCCGGGCAACCCTGCGTTTGCAATTGCGCATTTGCGTTTGACGGATTCAATGCGGCAATTTGCTCCGCCATTTTGTCCGGATCAAGCTGGCGCAAACCGACTTGTGAATTATTGATGTCCGCTTGTGCCGCATCGACAACTGATTTTGAATTGTGTTGGTATTCGTAAGGGTTCGGCAATTTATCGATATTGCCCGGCCAGTCGATGCGCGTGGAATCAATTTCGGTCCAACCGGCGGGCGGTTCTTTTTTGATGACCACGGTACCGCGAATATCGTCAAGCTCTTTAATATTTTTTCCGGCGGCGAGTGAGTGGGCGACTTCGGCAATCGCACGCTCTGCGTTTCCATACAACAAAATATCAGCGGTTGCGTCGATTAATACTGAACGGCGAACTTCGTTGCTCCAATAATCATATTGGGCGATACGGCGCAAACTGGCTTCGATTCCTCCAAGCACAATCGGTACATCTTTGTACGCTTCTTTGCAGCGCTGGCTGTAAACCGTTACTGCACGGTCTGGACGTTTTCCGCCCATGCCACCAGGTGTGTAAGCGTCATCAGAGCGCAAGCGCAGGTCGGCGGTGTAGCGGTTGATCATGGAGTCCATGTTACCGGCGCTGACACCAAAGAACAGGTTCGGTTTACCCAATGCTTTAAACGGCTCAGCACTTTTCCAATCCGGCTGGGCAATGATGCCTACACGAAAACCGAGGGATTCCATAAACCGGCCAATAACCGCCATCCCGAAACTGGGATGATCCACATAGGCATCACCGCACACGATGATGATGTCGCAGCTATCCCAGCCCAATTTATCCATTTCCTGCCGGCTCATCGGCAGGAACGGCGCAGGTTTGTAGCTTTTCGCCTGTGCATGGATATTGGGTTTGGCGTAGGAAAACAGGTGTTTGGCGGTGTTACTCATGATCGGGTACGGCGTTGGGTAAGAATCAGGCGGCTATTGTCCCAGAAATAGGGCAAGGGCAATAGATTTTTTTAGTCTGGTCGCCTGATTGTTGCAATTCCTTGCGTGCGAGGGGTAAACGGTACAGTGAGTAATAGAAAGGCGGCAAAGCAAATCGCTAGTAAAACGGGAATACAGCGTTCAATAAGCGTTAATTTTTTTTCAGTCGAGTATTGTAAAAACAGGACGACCAGCAATAGTAGCTGGCCGATGCTAGCGTAGCGAATAAAGAAATCGAAGCTGGCTAACATCCTGGTTGTTCGTGAAATTTACTGGCCAGCTTGCTTGCGCAGAAGATCTTCATAACCGCCTTCGTTGATTGCATTGGTAAAGCCAATCGATTGCAACGTTTGCTGGGCGATGCCGGAGCGATTTCCTGAGCGGCAATAAAGATGGATCGTGGCGTTTTTGTCGGTAGTGATTTCGCTGATGCGGGGTGCGATTTCTTCGTAGGGAATATGCGCGGCGCCTTCAAGGTGGCCTGCATTAAATTCGTCGATGGTGCGAACATCAATCCAAAAGACATTAGACATAATGAATGGAAAACCTGCAGATAAACTTTGGTTGAAGAAAAATACGCAAGCGCTGCCGCTTGGTTTCATAGGGTGGTTATTGTTGCGAATAAAGTGGGGAATGTGAAGCCCCGGAAGAGCTGAAGCTCTTCCGGGGAAAAGACGTTAACCGGAGCGTTTTGACGTTACGGTAGTTGTCGGTGCGGTTTGCGCAGGAGCCGCCTGGAATGTAGCGCTATTATTTGCGCCGTTATTATTGAGATAACTTTCCATATCCTGTTTGCGTGCAGGCAGGAATACATTGTTCAATGCTGGAGACAGCGGGAACACACCGCCAGAGGCAAACTCGCTAACATGTACAAAGCCCAGAGTATCTGGCCAAGCTAAACCATTGTCGATAGAGTTGGGGTTGATGTTGGCAGTGAGGCCAAAGAAGCTCGGCTGATGGCAGCCACCACACGTCATTGCTGTTGCACGGTTGACCACTTGCTGAGGGCTCAAGGAGCTACCTAATTGCGATAGTCTTGAACTAATTTGATTGGAGAATACTCCGCCAGGAATAAAGTTTGCCGGCGCTCCAAAATTATTTTCATTGATTGGCCCGGATGCATGGCTTTGCACATTATTGTGGGCATTATTGGCAACTGTCAGAGAGAAGGTTGCCGGACTTTCAAGCAAGCTTCCCAGGTTATTAATAAAGTCACTTCTGAATGCAACTGATCTGCTGTCGGTATTGGTATCTGTAAATAAACTGCTTACCGGGTTACTTTTTACTGTAGCAACTTGCAAGGTATTTTTACCATTTTCAACAACTGCTTTGTATTCCTTGAGATTCCAGGAACTGGAGCCGCCATTTAAAAATTGGTTGGTTCTGATTTGTCCGGTATTAACAGCAAAGTTGCGATGATCAATGGGTGCACGTACGTTGGATGAAGGTATGCCGTTGAAATAAAAGTTACGCAATGTGGTTGCGCGTGTTGCCGCATTATTTTCAGCGGTTAAATTTTTCCACAAGTTCTGAATGGACAAACAACCACTTGCTACGCCAGGTGTGGGATTGGGTACTAAGGCTTCAAATATAATAAAGTTCCTTCCCCCGGTCGGACGACCAAAAACCATGCGGTATTCTCCGCAATCCTGAAGTGTAGTTTTATTTCTTAAATCGAAGCGGTTTACCAACGCAATCGGGCGGTAGGAGGAGATAAATTGCGCAGCCTGAAACGCTTGTATTCCTTCCTCAGGGCTAGGGCGGCATTCAACGGAAAAACCGTTCAACGTACCGGTACATCTGGTAATGCCCGTTGGTGATGATGTATTTGTTGGGTTTTGCGCATCCCACATACGCGCAAAAAGTTGGGTGCCATTGATGGTGTCTGCTGGATTGCTTGCAGACATTTGCGCAGCCAGCGCATTGAATACGCTCAGCAAACTAAAATCAGCGGCATCAAGTGTTGCTGTGTCATGCACGAAGAGAGAGCGATCTATATTTACGATCACAGGGGGTGGTGTATTACCTAGTACGACATCTACAAATAAGGTTTGACTTCCCCCAAGGCCAGTACCTGTGCCGGGAGTTTTTTGCTCCAGAAGATATTCATAGCGCCCGGTAGTTTTCCCGGTGATTTGAACACTATGGTTAACTCCTCCGCCGGTAATAAAAACTTTTTGCCCATTTACAATTTCACTGAGAAGGGGAATTCCCATATTGGCACCTGTCCAGCTAATCGTAAAATTACCAGTGGTGCTGGGGGATGGCGTTGCAGTAAAAACGGCGGCTAATGCCAGGGATGAATTAATTAAAAAAATGAAAAAACCAAACACAGCTGAAGATATATATTTTTTTAACATATGATTTCCTTTGAAATAATGATTTTCCTAACTGGGTAAATGAGACATGCAGATTAGTGTTGTATAGGCAATTAACCTCCTGAATAAATATTGGTTAGGTGATGCTTATCTGCTTCGCGAACGAGCAGAATTACGTTGTCAGGGTTTTGAAAAAGCATGCTGTAGATTCAATCGTGACTATCACACCATTGGTGTTCACGTATTAAATCTATAAGTTCTCTGAAGTGTTTGTAATGGTGGGATGATTTTGTAATTGTGTTTTAGCATTATTTGGTATGGTCATACCGATAGCTACTGTAGTTGCACATCACTTTTTTTTCAAAGGAAATTATAAAAATTTTTTATAGCAGGCGTGCGTGAATTTTTATGCGATTAATGAGATATAGGTTGGTGGTTTGAGTCCAACGGATGTGACTGCGTTGATTCCAATGGTGAAATGGATAAAGCGGATTAACAGTATTATTTTTTCGCAATTTAAACGAGCAGCGCCTGAAAATTTCAGGCGCTGCTCATGTTCATACACTGGCAAGCAAACGGTCATACTTGCGGCTTAACATATCGTAAAACTGCTCCCGTACTTGAACAATGGCGTTCTTGAGTGCGGTGATTTGTTCAAGGGAAATATCTTTACGACCCACATAAACCTGTTTGCGGTACACGGCAATTTTGGCACCGTACAAACGCAAACTGCGCTCCAGGTTTTTTTCGCCCAGCATTAATAATTTTGCTTCAGCTTCCGCCATTTTTTTGAATTCGGCGACCAGCTCGGTATTCACGCTTTCCAATTCAATCCGGCGTGCTTGTGGCCAGCGGTCACCAAACTGAATGGACTCTACGACCAGTGACGAATATTTGGCGAATATGTGGGAGACAGTTCCCACCTGGCTGGAAACATCTTCCAGAATCTGGATACGGCGATTATCACCCGCAGCATTGGCAGACTGTTGCGAGCCGCCGCTGCGACGCAGTACCACCCAGGCAGTAACGGCAGCGATTAGCGCACCCAGGCCGATTTTTAATGAGGTGTCAGTTATTTGTAAAAACAGTTCGTTATCCATAGTGCATTGCCCCTCTGTCAGAAAAACGACGGTTCTGTAGTGATAGAGGGGGATGAGCAAAATCCAGGCCAGCGCCACCTGTCGACAATGTGGCGCTGCAAGATGGCTACGCGAACTTATTTGTGGTGCGGACCGAGGTTGGGAAGCAGCGCAGTAAAAATCCCCAGTAAGGGCAAATAAGCGCAGCAATGGAAGACGAAAATAATATCCGTGGCATCTGCCAGCCCGCCCAGAGCCGCCGCGGAGATACCGCTCAAACCGAAGCTTAAGCCAAAAAATAACCCGGCAATCAGGCCGACTTTCCCCGGTACTAATTCTTGCGCAAATACGACGATTGCCGAAAAGGCCGATGACAAAATCAGGCCGATTATTACGCTAAAGACTCCCGTCCAGAATAAATTGCAGTAGGGCAGCAACAGTGTGAAAGGTGCGGCGCCGAGGATCGATACCCAGATCACCAGTTTGCGTCCGATCTTGTCGCCCAGCGGACCACCGGCAAATGTACCTATCGCCACTGCTGCTAAAAATATGAACAGGAATAATTGCGCGGATTCCACGGGCTGATGGAAGCGCTCGATCAGATAAAAGGTGTAGTAGTTGCTGAGGCAGGTCATATAGACGAACTTGGAGAATATCAGCAAACCTAAAATGGCTAATGCGCTTATTACTTTGTTGCGTGGTAGCTGATTTGCCGGTGCGGCACGTTTCGCACCCAAGGCGGCGTGGGTGCGTACCACCCAGCGGCTGACGTTAAAGAGGACGATAATCCCCAGCACTGCAAATACCGTAAACCAGCCCACGCTGGTTTGGCCGCGTGGGATAATAATCGCCGCTGCCAGCAAGGGCCCAAGGGCTGAACCGCTGTTACCACCCACCTGGAAAAATGACTGGGCAAAACCGAAGCGACCACCCGATGCCATGCGCGCAACACGCGATGCTTCCGGGTGAAATGTTGATGAGCCAAGGCCGACAAATGCAGAGGCGATCAGGAGGCCTGCATAACTGTTGACCAGCGCGAGCATAATTAATCCAACCAGCGTAAACACCATACCGATAGGTAACAAATAAGGCTTGGGATGCTTGTCGGTATAAAGGCCAATCGCCGGCTGGAGAATGGATGCCGTCAGCTGGAATACCAGGGTGATCAAACCGATTTGGGTGAAACTCAGGTCATAACTGGTTTTCAGCATCGGATAGATCGCCGGCAGTATTGCCTGAATCAGGTCGTTCAACAGATGAACGAAGGCAACGGCCCCCACTACTGGCAGTACCAATTTGGTGGCGTCAAATTCGGTGGGGGAGGTGGATTGGGCGGGAATGTGCTCCATCTTGCTCATAAGGGTAGGTATCTCCGGGGAAGTGACTCCATGGCAGTATAAAGATCAAAAATAAACAGAAATGACATAAACTGTCGAATAAGTGACAATTTGAATAGCTGATGGTGGGGGCAACATGAGTATCGTTTATCAGCGCAGCCCGGAAGAGTTGCAGGATGTGCCCAGACCCATTGTGGCCTGGAGTGGGCATTACGCGAATGGCGACGAAATTCCGTCACACACGCATCCCCGTGCGCAATTGTTGTATGCAGTTGAAGGCGTAATGCGGGTGATTACGCCGGATAGTGTTTGGACCATTCCATCGCACCGTGCGCTGTGGGTGCCGCCCAATGTGGAGCATCACTCGTTCATGATGAGCGATCTGGAAATGCGCACACTGTTTGTGAGTGCTGACATCCCGGTATTGCCTGGCAATGAGTGTCGGGCAATTTCGGTGTCGGGATTGCTGCGCGAATTGATTTTGGGATTGTTGGAAGAGCCGGCGGAATACCCGATTCCTGGACGCGGTGAATACCTGGTTGCATTAATCCTGAGTGAGATTGATCGCGCCGCGACACAGGCGGTGCAAATTCCGTGGCCGCAGGATCGACGTTTGCAGACCGTTTGCCATTTGCTCATGAGCACGCCGGGTATAACACGTACGATTGAAGAGCTGGCGGAATTGGCTGGTGCCAGCGCACGAACCTTGATCCGGTTATTCCCTAAAGAAACCGGCATGAAATATCGTCAATGGGTGCAGCAAGTGCAACTCGCCGATGCACTCTGTCGGCTTGGGCGCGGTGAGGGCATTGCCCGTATTTCTGATGCGCTGGGTTATGCGAATCCCAGCGCTTTTTCGGCAATGTTTAAACGTACCTTTGGGGTGGCCCCCAATCAATATTTACACAAAAGCAATGAGCGATAACGGGTTCCAACATTTGCCTAGTTGAGGTTTTTATCGCCCTGGAAACGGCGCGGATTTTCCTTCAAGGGTTTTAATAACCCTTCCAGTCCATTCAAGCGAATTTCATACATCAATCCCAATAAATTGCCGAGTTTCCCTTTGGGAAAACCTTCGCGCGCCATCCATACCAAATAATGTTCAGGGATGTCGGCGATAACATGGCCGGCATACTTGCCGTAAGGCATGGGGGTGGTGACCAGATCTTTTAACAACTGTGGATCAAACGGAAATTCGTCCACTTTAACCACCAGCGAGTTTTACAGTGAAACCGCGCTTTTCCAGTTCCGCTTTTAATTTATCGCGCTGGTCGCCCTGTATTTCAATCACGCCATCTTTCAGTGAACCGCCAACGCCGCACAGTACTTTCAACGCTTTGGCGAGGTCTTTTAATGTGGCTTCATCCAAAGGCACACCGGTTATGGTAGTTACACCTTTGCCATTGCGTCCGGCTGTCTCGCGGCGGATGCGCACAATGCCATCACCTTGTGGAATGGCTGCCGCAGGTTTGTCTTCTTTAATACGGCCCGTGTCAGTGGAATAAACGAGGCGAGAGTTTTTTTCTTTGCTCATGATGTGGTCTCTTGCGAATGCATGGCTAATTCTACCTGTCGAGGCTGTTAGAATGCCACGCACTACATTGCAGGAATCGGCTATGACAATTGAAGTAAAAGGCCAATGGTCCCCAAAATGGCAACCGTTGGTGGATGCCTTTGCCGCTAATTTTTCCATGGGGGAAGTCGGGGCGGGTGTGGCATTGCATTATCGTGGCGAGCTGGTGGTGAACATTTGGGCTGGCCAGCGCAGCAATAAATTGGCGGGCATTGAGCAGTGCGAGTGGGATGAACAAACCCTCGTAAATATTTTTTCGGCCGGCAAAGGTTTGGTTGCAATTTGTATTTTGCAATTGATTGCTGACGGAAAGTTAGTGCTGGATGAATCTGTCACCAGGCTTTGGCCCGAATTCGCGCAAGCCGATAAGGTGGGGGTTACGTTGCGCCAGTTGTTATGCCATCGCGCTGGCTTATCGGCGTTTCATCAGCATATCGCCAACGAGCAAATATTTGATTGGCAAGCGATGACCAATGCGGTTGCCGCTGAATCGCCCTGGTGGGTTCCGGATACCGCGCAAGGT
Source organism: Cellvibrio sp. 79 (assembly GCA_003056245.1). GTDB lineage: Bacteria > Pseudomonadota > Gammaproteobacteria > Pseudomonadales > Cellvibrionaceae > Cellvibrio. Next base: position 1,771,554 of record MVDH01000001.1, read on the forward strand.
TATTCACCGTTTATGTTTGGGTGGACGCTCGGTGAAATTATCAAGCGTGCAAGCGGCTATGCCACTGTGAACGATTATTTCCAGGCGAAAGTGGCCGGGCCTTTGGGGGTGAATTGTTATTTCGGTGTACCTGATGCGCTGCTCGATAACATTGCTGATACCGGTCCATTAAAACGCCCTTCGGGTTTACCCAATTTTTCCAGCGGTGCCGACAGCATCGCGTTGGGGAAAATGATGAAGGCAGATCCGCGCGGTGTAACCAATCGCGCATTTTCCAATCCTATTAGCTTGATGACTGCAACTAACTCACGCGAATGGCGGCAAGCACAAATTCCGGCTGCCAACGCCCATGCCGATGCGCGCGCACTCGCCACAATTTTCGGCAAGCTCTCCAGCAATTTACTGGATGAATCCGTTTTGCCGCTCTGCTGGCAAGAACAAACGTTTGAGCATGATCAAACCCTGGGTTTGCCATTGCGCTTCAGCCACGGATTTACGTTATCCCAACACCAGCGTGCGGATTGCCGTTATGGTCGCGGAGAGCGTGCTTTTGGTCATCCCGGTGCAGGTGGCTGTGTGGCATTTGCCGATCCGGATTTTGACGTGGGTTTTGGTTATGTCACCCATCGTATGGGGCAGGGTTTATTAATTGATGAACGCGCTGTGCGTTTAATCGACGCGGCCTACGCAATTCTGGAGCAACACCATGACTGATCTTCAGGCACAAGTAATCGATTTACAAACGCGGGTTGCGTATCAGGAAGATACGCTCGAACAACTCAATAACGTAATTACCCAGCAGGATGCAGACATCACCCAGCTTAAACAGCAGATTCGCATCCTGGCCCAGCGTTTGGAAGATTCATTGCGCACACAAGGGCAGGACAATGAGTTGGCACAGGATGAAAGGCCGCCGCATTACTGACGATTTTTGCTGGCAAAATATCAAAAATTTAATTGCGCCAAAAAAATGGCCAACATTAAAAATGAAACGGCGCACTAGTTCACATTAATGATAATTAATGTGAACTAATACCCGTTATCGGCTCGCCCTAAAAATTCTTGGCTACACTTTGGACTGAAAATTATTTTCTTAATCCATAAATTTGTTGTTGGGAAAAGGGCAAGCTTATATCTATGCAGCAATCCAATTCATCGGGTCATCCAGATTCAGCGTTGCCGGGTGATGCCAGTCTGGACAATGTTTTGGATTCCTCCAATATCGCTCCCTGGAGTATGGAGTCGATCAGCGGTGACCTTTTTATTACTCCCCAATTTCTGGCTGCTGTCACACCGAATCCCCCGTTAATAAACTCGCTGACTGATTTGTTGCAGCTTTTACCCGTGGCTGACAAGTATTTGTTTATGCAATCGTTTAATGCTGATCCGAGTGATCAGGATTACGAGCGTTTGCGCTCCTGCGATTTGCGGTTGGTGGGAGTCGCCGGCGAACCCCATTTACGATTTGTTGCGCGCTTGCAACCGGAGGGGAGAGATGGGGCCAGGCATTTTCACGGTATGGTGATCAGCGCGCGCCATATCCTCGCTCAACCTGATGACGAATATGCACTGAAATTTTTATCCGGATTATTTTCCGAAAGTCCGATTCCCAGTGTCATTACCGATAAGCACGGCGTAATTCTGAATATGAACCATGCAATGGAGCGGATGTTTCATCTGAACCATCGCCAGTCCGAGATGGCGTCCGGTTACTATTCAATTTTGCGCGATAAACGTGTCAGCCTCGATCCTGAATTATTGGAAGCCATCCAACAGGTTTATGAGCACGGTAAAGTCCAAACGGTAGAAACCAATTATTTATTGGGCAACATCCATCGCAGCCGATTTGTTAATAACAAGAATTTATTTTTCCGCGCAAATTTTTTACCCATCCGCGATACCCGGGGCGCACTTGAGCGAGTGTTAATTCAACTGCAGGATTTATCGCGCGAGAAAAGTGCGCGCGATGCATTGCAGGAAAGTGAAGCCAGTTACAAAGCATTTATCACCCACAGCTCTGAAGCAATCTGGTGCTACGAAATGCAACCACCCATTGCAATTGCCAAAGATGTGGAAACCCAAGCACGGCAAATTGCTAATAACGCGCGTTTGGTTGAAGCCAATAAAGTATTGCTCGGCATGCTTGGCGTTGCATCGCTCGACGATATTCTCGGTATGGGTTTGATTGACAGTGGGTCTCGCAATTATGTATTCGATATTGATTTTTTTGTTAAAAATAATTACCAGATGATCGATCACGATATCGTGCGGGAGGATCATCGCGGGAAACAATATTTCTTCCAGATTTGTTGCACAGGTATTGTTGAGGAAGGCTATTTAAAACGTGTGTGGGGAACGACCAAGGATATTACGGCGCGCAAACGCTACGAGGATAAATTGCGCTACCAATCCCATCATGATTCGCTTACGTCGCTTCCCAATCGCAATAAACTTTATGTGGATATGGAAACGTGTTTTGAAAAACGCAGTGCTGAACAAATCAGTGCGTTGTTGTTGATTGATCTGGATCGATTCAAAGAAATTAACGATACGCTCGGGCATAACGTGGGCGATTATTTGTTGAAATTGATCGGCCCGCGCCTGGCCAACGAAATGTCTGAAGTTCCCGGTACCGTGGCGCGTTTGGGCGGGGATGAATTTGCGGTTTTTTTGCCGCGTATTCGCAGTACTCACCAGGCTGTCGTATTTGGCCACCGCTTGCTGGATGCGTTGACCCAGGAATTCGATCTGGATGGTTTTACAACACAGGTCAGTGCAAGTATTGGTATTGCGATTAGCCCGCAGCAAGCGCAGGACCATCATGAACTCATGCGTTATGCTGATATTGCAATGTACTACGCAAAAAGCCAGATGCTTGGTTTATCTATTTACAGTCCCGAATACGACCCTCATTCGACCAAGCGATTGGCAATCGTCAGTGAGTTGGGGCGGGCGATTCGTGAAAACCAATTGTGTTTGTACTATCAACCGAAAGTGTTGCTAAACGAAAAACGTTGTTACGGTTTTGAAGCACTGATTCGCTGGATTCATCCGGAACTGGGTTTTGTACCGCCCAATGATTTTATTCCGATCGCCGAGTTAACTAGCGTCATTCATCAATTAACGGCTTGGGTGTTGGAGCGCGCGATTGAACAATGCCGGCGCTGGCAAGATCAGGGGATGTCGTTAAGCGTGGCGGTAAATTTATCTGCACGCAATTTAATGGATGACAATATTCCCAAGTTGGTAGATCGATTATTAAAAAAATATCAATTGCCACCCACACGGCTGGAATTGGAAATTACCGAAAGCGCGATAATGACCGATCCGGCGCGTGCGTTGCGCAACCTGGATGCCTTGCATGCTTTGGGGGTGCATTTGGCGATCGATGATTTTGGTACCGGTTATTCTTCTCTCGCTTATTTGAAACGTTTGCCAGTCCAGACATTGAAAATCGATAACTCATTTGTGCGTAATATGATGGAAGACTTGCAGGATGAATTGATCGTCAATTCCACCATTCACCTTGCACACAACATGGGTTTGACCGTAGTCGCCGAAGGCGTGGAAAATGAAGCGCTGTTGACGCGTTTGGCGGAGATGGGGTGCGATGAAGCCCAGGGGTATTTTATTGGCCGGCCAATGGCAGTAGTCAATGCAGATGAGTGGATTGTTGAATCGGGCTGGATCAAACAGCCGCACTGATTTTTACCGCGCGGCTGTTTTATTGTTGTCTATTGAATCAAATTAAAAGCTATGGTCTTGCATTTGCGCTTCAACATATTTGAGGCGCTCTTCAATTAATGCAGTGCGATAGGCATTGTCTTTGGTTAATTTCAACGCGTTGCGCAATTGGATTTGGGCGCGGTCATACACGCCGTTCAGAATAAAATACTCTGCCCGCGCTTCGTGCACACCCAAAATATTCCCAGCCAAACCGTTTACCTCTGCCAGTAAATACCACACGTAATCGTCATTGCTGCGCTTGCGTGAGTAACGATCCAATATTTCAGCGCATTGCTTGTACAATCCCGCTTTCATCAGTGCCTCAGCATGACGAACAATTAAGGGGTAGCTATTGGGGTATTTTGCTAACTGCACTTCAATAATTTCCAGTCCCGGTTTATAGCGCTCGGCTGCAATTTCAATATCGGCACGCATAATCTGGTAGGTCACGCGCTCAGGATCTTTAGTTAATAGTGGAGCCAGCGCTTCACGCGCGGCATCAAATTGGCTGGATTTAGTCAGCGCCAATACCCAACCATAACGACTGGCATCCGGCGAAAGGCTTTCTTTATCCAATTCACTTTTAAACATTTTTGCAGCAATTTGCGGTGTTTCTTCCGCCTCTACCCGCACGCGGCTGCGCATCAATTGATATTCAAGGTCATCAATTGCAGGTTTGCGTGGATACTGCTGGGCACGGTTGCGGGCATCGGCAACACGGGTTTCACTGACCGGATGGGTTAACAGGTATTCGGGCGGGCGGCGATTCAAGCGGTTAGCGCGTACCATTTCCTCAAACATATCGGCAGCGGCATGGGCATCAAGCCCGGCCTCAACCATGGTTTGCATACCGATACGGTCTGCTTCCTGTTCATTCTGCCGGCTAAACGCAAGGGATGCTTGCTGGGCCGCTGCCTGGGTTCCCATAATCGCAGCCATACCGGCATCACTGTTGCTGTTTGCTGCCAACACCAGGCCAGCCAGCATTCCTGCCAGCATAGGTACCATCATCTTTTTCTGCTGCTCCAGGCGGCGCGCATAATGGCGCTGGCTAAGGTGCCCCATTTCATGGGCAAGTACAGCCGCTAACTGGTTTTCGCTTTTGGCATAATTCAATAAACCTGTGTGGACACCAATAATATTGCCCGGTACCGCAAAGGCATTGAGCGTATTATTTTCAACAACTACCAAATCGATCCGCTTTTCCGATAGTTGGCTGTATGGAATTAGCCGGGCAAATAATTGTTCAAGATAATTAATAATCAACGGATCAGACGATGTCGGTACCTGGCTTCGATAGGCTCGCAACCAGCGTTGGCCCAACGCTTTTTCCTGGACCGGCGAAATAGTAATCGAGCTGCTATCCCCTAAATCCGGCAACTCCACTTCAGCGCGGCTTGAAGGCGAGAGTGCAAGCCCACAAATAATTAGTAGCGCCAGTGTGATGGGCTGCAACACCCGTTGATACGTACATTCAAATAGGAAATAGGAAGCAAGCAAGGGGCGATTCACTGACCTGGACACGGAAGGACAGACTCCTGAAATAGCTGGCCCATAGGGTGAGGGCACGGCGCAAAATCGAATAGGGCATAAAAAATTCGGCGTAACTCTAGCCTTTTTGACGCGTAAAGACTAGGTTAGCAACCTTTTGAGACCTTTTTCCGGTGTGCGGGTTCGCTGGCTGGCACAAAAAGTCTGGTTATTCCGCGAAAAGCAGCGGCTTGCAGGTGAAAACTTATGACCAATGGGGTAATTGATTGCTTTACCCATCCGGTAAAAGAAGAGCTGGATGCGTCCGGCTTGCGCTGCCCGCTCCCCTTATTGAAAGCCAAACAGGCATTAAGAAACCTGATTCCGGGGGAGGTGCTGCGAGTGCTGGCAACAGATGCAGGTTCAGTGAGAGACTTTCAAGCCTTCGCCACCATTAGTGGCCATGAATTGATCGGTTTTGCCGAGCGGGATTTAGTGTTTTGTTATTTGTTGAAAAAAGCTGATCTGACGGTTTCCCATCCTGGTAAATAATCATCGCTGTGTTGCAGATTATTTAATGTGTAAGTGAGTACGTTTATGGCAAAAATGTGTAGCAAACAAAGCGGTGCAAGGTCTTCTGCAATTTATGCAGTTTGCATCTGTTTGTTGGCCTTGCCGTTGGCTTGCGTTGCACTTGAACCAAAGAATGTTGGGCAGCAGGAAACCTTTACGCTGAAAAAAGGTGAGAGCGATAAACGTGAATATCGCTACCTTGTGTTGGAAAACCAGTTGCGGGTGTTACTGATTTCCGATCCTGCCACTGAAAAGTCTGCTGCTGCTCTTGATGTCAATGTCGGTGCAAACCAAAACCCTCGCGATCGTGAAGGTTTGGCACATTTTCTGGAACACATGTTATTTCTGGGTACCGAAAAATATCCTCACGCGGGCGAATACCAGGAGTTTATTTCGCAACATGGCGGCAGTTATAACGCTTACACCGCCGCAGAAAATACCAACTATTTTTTTGATATCGATAACAACCAGCTTGAGCCCGCATTGGATCGTTTCTCACAATTCTTTGTTGCGCCATTATTTTCCCCGGAATATGTAGAACGTGAACGCAAAGCGGTTCACTCCGAGTTTTTAGCCAAATTAAAAGATGATGGTCGCCGTGAGTGGGAAATCTATCGCGAGTTGATGAACCCCAATCACCCTGGCGCAAAATTTTCAGTGGGTAATTTAACCACGTTGGCTGATCGGGATGGGCATAGCGTGCGCGATGATATGCTTGCCTTTTATGAGCAGCATTATTCTTCGCATTTAATGAATTTGGTGGTGCTTGGGCGCGAACCCTTGAATGTTTTGGAAGAGATGGTTCAGTCGCGTTTCAATAAGGTCCCGCATCGCGAAATTAAAATTTCTACTCAGTACCCGACATTTTTTTCGCCGGGCACCTTACCTGCTAGCCTGGATATTAAACCTGAAAAAGAGCTGCGCAGCTTAAGCTTTTCATTTCCAATCCCCAATCCCGATAATTTTTACCTGACAAAACCCTATGGATATATTGCCCATTTATTAGGGCATGAAGGCAGTGGTAGTTTATTGTCATTGTTGAAACGTTTGGGGTGGGCCGATGCTGTTTATGCCAACACTGCCCTGGAAAATCGCAGCGATGCATTATTTCAATTAAGTATTCAGCTAACCCCGCAAGGCGTCAGAGCGCGGGATCAAATTGTATCTCTGGTTTTTCATTGTATTGAACAGCTGCGTGAACGTGGTGCAGCCAGCTGGCGCTACAGTGAACTGCAAATCATGTCGGATCTGAATTTCCGTTTTCAGGAAAAGCGCGCACCAATGGAAACGGTGAGCGAGTTGGCTCAATCCATGAGTATTTTTAAGCCGCAAGATATTCTTAGCGGAAATCTGCTGTATGCAAACTACGATGAAAAACTTATCCAGAAAAGTCTATCTTATTTGGCGGATGATAATGTACTGATCGCATTGACTGCGCCGGAAGTAGATGTGTATCGCGTTTCCCAGCTTTATTCTGCGCCTTATAGTTTGCGCGCGGGTATTTCCGAGTTAATGGAATTGAAACCTGCGGTGCGTCAGGAGCTTTCACTTCCGGATAAAAATCTGTTTATTCCCAAACGCCTTACAGTAAAAACGGGCTCCATGCTGGAGCAGCAGGGCGACGTTATTAATCGCAAACCGGAATTAATTGTCAATAACAAAAATACACGGGTATGGTATGCGCAAGATCGCGAATTTATTCAGCCGCGCGCCACTATTAATTTGCGGGTAAAGTCACCTTTAGCATCGACCAGTGCGCTGGGGGCTGCAAGAGAGCAATTATTTGTTGCGTTGATAAACGACCAGCTTAATGAATTTGTATATCCTGCGCGCCTGGCTGGAATTGATTTGGCAGTTGAAGCGAATGCGCGTGGGTTCGATATTAAAATTTTTGGCTATTCTGCCCGTCAGGGTTTGCTCATAAATAAAGTAATGGAATCAATAAAAGCAGGCAAATTTAACGAGGATCGTTACTCCTTGCTGAAGGAAAATTTGCTGCGCAATTTGCGCAACCAAAATAAAGATTTACCATATCAAGTATTGGCAAAACAAATTCCTGTGTTACAAACGTCACCATCCTGGAGCAATGCGCAATTGATTGCAGCACTTGAATCCACCACGTTTGAACAGTTCAATCAATTTGTTGGCCGGCATTTAATTGATGCACGTCTGGATGCTTTTTTTTACGGTAATTATTTTCGCGCTGAAGCATTGAAATTGGCGGTGCTGGCGGAGCATGAACTGTTAAACAAACAAGCGGTGCGTGAGTTGCCTGAACAGAAATTATTGATGTTGCCGCAAACTTCAGACAAGCCCTGGCTTTATGTGCACAATCTTGAGCATCCGGACAATATTATTGAATTGCTTATTCAAAGCCCCAGTGCATCTATTGATGATAATGCGCACATGCTATTAGTGCGGCAATTGTTGCAGCCCGCGTTTTATCATCAATTACGTACGCAAAAACAATTAGGTTACATCGTTGCTGCTATACCCGCACAACTATTGACACTGGAAAATACTTTACTTGTTGTTCAGTCGCCGGTTGCTAGTGAAGCTGAGATTATTAATGAAATTGATCGTTTCCTTGCTGATAAAGTTACTGGCATTGCGAATCCAGAAGAATTTTCCATCAATCAACAATCGTTAATTAATGAATTGCGCGAACCGGCGCGCTCATTAAAAGAACAAGGTGACCGCTATTGGAATGCGATTACCGTTTATGAAGAGCAGTTTTCTCGCAGGTTGGATCTTGCAGATGCTGTTGTACGCATCACCCCTGAATCACTTGCAAAATATTATCGCGCAGTGTTTACGGATAAAAATCGTCGCTTGTGGTTAAGCTCGCAAAAGTTAACCGAGCGTGAAAACTTTTTTCTTATTGATAATTTGTTGTCTTACAAACAGCAATTGCAATCGCCCCCGGCCCCCTGATTTTTTGCGAATTGTTTAACGAATAATCGCATGATTCAATATGAAGCAGATATTTGCTTTTTTGTGGTGCATGTTGCGTAAAAATTATCAAAATTTTTACTGATTTCTGCTTGGTGAATCGGAAAAATTTGGGTAATAATGCCAGCCCTGTTGCAAGCCTGATTTTTTAATAGCGTTACTGCATTTGAAAGGTAAAGGTTAGTTAACGTTGCACCAAAAATGTGCCCCTCCAGAGTGTTACCGTATTGGCTAGGGCTGGTAAAAAATTCCCACTTATGCAAGAATTCGGGGATTTTTGACACAAGAAAAAGGGATATTCCTCCTGTAACTCCATGAAAAAACTGCACATTTGTGCAAATTTTGTGCGAAGCCCAGATCCAAATTCCTATATAGATACTACTGCTACATGATGTGCGTATTTGCGCATAGCTGAGGAGATTTGAATGCTACAAGATATTGATGCCATTGAAACAAAAGAGTGGCTGGACGCCCTGAAATCAGTTGTTCGTCATGCCGGTAAAGACCGCGCGGCGGAGTTGCTGAAATCCCTGTCCGAGTCCGCCGTTAACCATGGCATTGAACAGCCTTCGTCTATACAAACTCCTTATCGCAACACCATTCCTGTAGAGAAAGAAATCAAGTCTCCGGGCGATACCAAACTGGAGCGCAAAATTCGCTCAATTATCCGTTGGAACGCCATGGCAATGGTGATGAAAGCCAACGATAACGATGAAGGCCTGGGGGGACACATTGCGTCCTTCGCATCATCAGCCACTTTATATGATGTAGGTTTTAACCACTTTTTCCGTGGTAACGATGGCGATACCCCGGGTGACCTGATTTATTTCCAGGGCCACGTTTCACCAGGGATGTATGCGCGTTCATTTGTTGAAGGCCGCCTCAGTGAATCCCATCTGGATAATTTCCGTCGCGAAGTCAATGGCGGTGGATTGTCTTCTTACCCACACCCATGGTTGATGCCTGACTACTGGCAGTTCCCGACCGTATCTATGGGGTTGGGCCCAATCAAGTCTATCTATCAAGCGCGTTTTAACCGTTATATGGAAGCGCGTGGTTTGATCCCCAAAACTGATCGTAAAGTGTGGGCATTTCTGGGGGACGGTGAGTGTGACGAGCCAGAAAGCCTGGGTGCTATTTCCCTCGCCACCCGCGAGAAGCTGGATAACCTGATTTTTGTGATCAACTGTAACTTGCAGCGTCTGGATGGTCCGGTACGCGGCAACAGCAAAATCGTGCAAGAGCTGGAAGGTGTTTTCCGCGGTGCGGGCTGGAATGTAATCAAAGTCCTGTGGGGCCGTGGCTGGGATGACCTGCTTGCCAAAGACAAAACCGGCCTGCTGCAAAAGCGCATGGACGAAGTCGTCGACGGCGAAATGCAAAATTATAAAGCCAACGGTGGTGCCTACACCCGTGAGCATTTCTTTGGCAAATATCCAGAGTTGCTGGAATTGGTTAAGGATTTATCTGATGACGACATCATGGGCCTGGCTCGTGGTGGTCACGATTCTCACAAGGTTTATAACGCTTACTATCAAGCGGTAAACACCAAAGGTAGACCTACAGTAATTCTTGCCCAGACTGTAAAAGGTTATGGCATGGGTTCATCGGGTGAAGCGATTAATAAAACTCACTCCGCTAAATCTCTGGCGACAGAAGATCTGAAGAAATTCCGCGATCGTTTCGAGCTGCCAATCAGTGACGAAGATTTGCCTAAGCTTCCATACTATCGCCCGGCAGAAGATAGTCCGGAAATGCAATATATGAAGGCGCGCCGTCAGGTGCTGAAAGGTTTTGTTCCATCACGCGACCCAAGCTTTGATCCATTGTTGGTCCCGGCTCTTGATGCATTTGCAGCGCAATTGAAGAGCACCGGTGAACGTGAAATCTCTACCACCATGAGTTTCGTGCGTATTCTGTCTTCGTTAGTGAAAGACAAAAATATCGGTAAGCAAATCGTACCAATCGTGCCAGACGAAGCGCGTACTTTTGGTATGGAAGGTATGTTCAAGACTGTTGGTATCTATTCGTCGGAAGGTCAAAAATACGTTCCACATGATGCTGGCCAAATGATGTCTTACCATGAATCTGCCACTGGCCAGATTCTGGAAGAGGGTATCAACGAAGCTGGCTCCATGGCCTCGTGGATTGCTGCAGCGACTGCCTACAGCAACTACAAAAAACCGATGATTCCGTTCTACATTTACTACTCCATGTTTGGTTTCCAACGTATCGGCGATCTGGCATGGGCAGCGGGCGACTCGCAAGCGCGTGGCTTCCTGTTGGGCGCAACAGCTGGTCGTACAACCTTGAATGGTGAAGGTTTACAGCATCAAGATGGCCATAGCCATGTATTTGCCAACACTATCCCGAACTGCCGCTCTTACGATCCAACTTATGCTTACGAGTTGGCGGTGATCATTCAGGACGGTATCAAGCGTATGTATCACGACAATGAAAACGTGTTCTATTACGTTTCATTGATGAACGAAAACTATCAGCATCCCGATATGCCTGAAGGTGCGGAAGGCGGCATCATCAAAGGTATCTATCAATTGGAGAAAGGTACTGGCAAAGCCAAAAACCGTGTTCAGTTGTTAGGTGCTGGTACTATCCTGCGCGAAGTGCGTTTCGCTGCTGAAATCCTGCGCAAGGATTTCGATGTAGAAGCCGATGTGTGGAGTGTTACCAGTGTTAACGAACTGACTCGCGACGGTCAGCGTGCCACTCGTTGGAACATGTTGAACCCGACAGCGGCGCCACGCAAGCCATACATTACCCAGGTATTGGAAGGCGCAGAAGGCCCATTCATTATTTCTACTGATAACCTGAAAACCTATTCCGAGCAACTGCGTGCCTACATCCCGGGCGATTACACGGTGTTGGGAACTGAAGGTTTTGGCCGCAGTGACACCCGTACCCAATTGCGTCATTTCTTCGAAGTTAACCGTTACTTCGTGGTTATTGCAGCACTCAAATCTTTGGCAGACCAAGGCAAGATCAAAGCCGATGTGGTTGCCAAGGCCATCAAGAAGTTTGGTATTGATCCGGAAAAAGCGGATCCATTGAGCGTATAAAACCATCGCCCTCTCACAAAGAGGGCGATGTTGTTTGTATTCTCCAAAACATTTATCAAATGTAGAAATAATCGATTAATGAGGAACTACTACAGTGGCAATTCAAACTATTAAAGTGCCTGATATTGGCGGCGCAGAAGGCGTTGAAGTAATTGAAATTTCCGTAAAAGTGGGCGATGTGGTCGCCGAAGGCGATTCAATTGTCGTGCTGGAAACTGACAAGGCTTCAATGGAAATCCCTGCTGATACATCAGGTAAGGTTGTCGCTATCAAAGTCAATATCGGCGATAAAGTATCGCAAGGCAGCTTGTTGCTGGAAGTTGAAGCGGAAGGTGCAGCTGCATCTGCGCCAGCTCCGCAAGCGGCTGAACCTGCTCCTGCCGCAGCAGCTCCAGCTCCCGCTTCGGCGGCAGCCTCCGCTGAAGTGAACCTGGTGGTTCCTGATATTGGTGGTGCGGAAGGCGTAGAAGTTATTGAGATTTCTGTAAGCGTTGGCGATGAAGTTGCTGCTGGCGATTCGCTGATCGTGCTCGAAACAGATAAAGCATCTATGGAAATCCCTGCTGAAGCAGCAGGTAAAATTATCAGCCTCGCTGTAAAAGTAGGCGATAAGCTTTCACAAGGTTCTGTGATTGGTGTGTTGGCTACGACTGGCGGCGCGGCAGCTCCGGCCCCTGTTGCGGCGGCAGCACCGGCAAAAACCGAAGCAGCGGCGCCTGCACCCGCCGCAAAAGCTGAAGCACCAAAAGCTACACCCGCTCCGGTTGCTGAAGTTGAACAAACGGGTGATGTTTATGCTGGTCCAGCTGTGCGCAAATTGGCTCGTCAACTCGGTGTTGATTTGGGTAAGGTTGCTGGTACTGGTCCGCGCGGTCGTTTGCAGAAAGATGACGTTCGTGGTTACGTAAAGCCAATTGTACAAGCCGCTCAATCTGGTGCGCCGGTTGGTGGTGGTTCAGGTATTCCGCGTGTTCCAGCCGTTGATTTCTCCAAATTTGGTGAAATCGAAACGGTAAAAATGAGCAAGGTGAAGAAAATCACTGCGGACAATATGAGCCGCAACTGGTTGAACGTTCCTCACGTTACCCAATGGGATGATGCAGATATCACAGATCTCGAAGCATTCCGTAATGGTTTGAAAGCGGAAGCGGAAAAGCGCGGTAGCAAATTGACTCCATTGCCTTTCATTATGAAAGCCTGCGCAGCAGCTTTGGTTGCTGAGCCAACGTTCAATGTATCTCTGCATCACGATGGCGAAAGCATCGTACAGAAAAAATATGTTCACATTGGTATTGCGGTTGATACACCGAATGGCCTGATGGTTCCTGTTATTCGCAACGTGGATAAAAAAGGTCTGTGGGAATTGACCGACGAAATTAATGCGATAGCCAAAAAAGCACGCGATGGCAAATTGTTACCTGCTGATATGCAAGGTGGTTGCTTCACAATCTCCAGCCTCGGTGCTGCTGGTGGTAATGGTTTTACTCCTATCGTAAACGCGCCGGAAGTTGCGATCCTCGGTGTAAGCCGTGCGCAAATGAAACCGGTGTGGAATGGAAAAGAGTTTGTGCCGCGCAATATGTTGCCGTTGTCCCTCTCTTATGACCATCGTGCAATTAACGGTGCGGATGCTGGCCGTTTCTTCACGTACCTTACTGCTGTAATTGCTGATGTAAGACGTCTGTTGTTGTAATATTGCTTCGCAAATGAATCAATAAAAAGACCAGCTAATTACTGGTCTTTTTGTTTGTAGAGTGGGCAATTGATATTGTGGGCGAGTTTTATTTGTTGATGCGCTTATTGTTTTTCGCAGGTACACTTAACTAAAAAATATCGGCATAAAGTTTCGGTTATCTCAATTCGCCAGCGAGTGAGTGGCCATGAACGTTTTTGTACTCATTATCGGCATTGTGGTACTGGTGCTCCAGATTGTCGGTTGCCAGACAATTACCCACATTGAAAACCCTGCTAATACCTATACCGCTGACACTACCTACCAGAAATTAATGGGTGATTATCCATTTATCTCTATTGCCAGTTTGAATGTGCCGGAAACGGTTAAAGAAATAAAAAATATCACCTATGTGCACTACGAAGAGCGTGCATTGCAGTTGGATTTATATTTGCCAAAAACAAATACCAAACAGTTGCGGCCGGGTATTGTTTTTGTTCACGGCGGTGGTTGGGCTTCCGGCTACAGAACCAATTTCACTCCTTTTGCCGTTGCGATGGCTGAGCATGGTTATGTTGCTGCAACGATTAGCTATCGCTTGTCCGGCGAGGCACTTTATCCCGCTGCTATTTATGATGCTAAAGCAGCGATTCGCTGGTTGCGGAACAATGCAAAAAAATACAGTGTAGATTCGGGTCGTATTGCGATTGCCGGTGGCTCAGCTGGTGGGCAAATCGCCAGCTTAACGGGAGTGACCGCGGGGATAGAAAAGTTTGATCCGCAAGCAAAAAAATCAGCTGTTTCCAGCGATGTGCAGGCAATTGTTAATATCGATGGTTTATCCGATTTTACCTCGGAAGCGGCGCGATTCCATGAAGATGATCCCCGTAAAAATCCTTCCGCAGCTGGTGCATGGTTTGGCGGGCGTTATGCTGAAAAGACGGCGCTATGGCATGAGGCATCGCCAACGTTTTATGTAAATAAAAATACACCACCGATTTTATTTCTGATCAGCGCCCAGGAACGATTTAGTGTGGGACATAAAGAGATGATTGAAAAAATGAAGCCTTTAGGTATTTCTTATCAAGTTACGAAGCTTCCTGATACTCCGCATTCTTTCTGGTTATTCGATCCCTGGTTGAAACCTTCAGTAGATATTGTGGTTAAATTTCTGGATCAACAATTTAAAATAAACCGTAGCGATAATGTCCGCTAATCGGATAATCAAATAGCATATCTTCCAGTTTTGGGCCGGCGCCAATATTGTGAACAATCAACAGGCGCTGGCCATCTGCAGATAACTTATCTGTCACTATACCAATGTGAGGAAGATTGCCCGGTAAAATCCAGGTGACCAAATCGCCGGTTTGATAATCTTCCGGTTTATTTGTTACTGCGAGTTTTTTGCCATGACGGGTAAAAAAAGTTTGCAGGTTAGGGACGCGACGATGATCAATATTGGTATCGGTTTTCGTCTGGCCCCAATTACGCTTTGCCGGATAGAGCGAAAAATTTCCGCGCATATCTTCGTGTACTAATTGTTGTAGATCTACACCGAGTTTGCGGTACGCGCGAATAACTACATCGGTACATACACCATATTCTGCAGGTACATCCCCCATCGGATACGCGATTTTAAAGTAAGCGCCGTTGTAGGTAACGTCATCTTTAGTCTGTTTGATTGCGGCATCAATCAATAAATCAGTTTTATTTAAGGTGTCTGCTATAGCGGGAGTCAAAACCATTGCCAATAACAAACCGGCAGACAAAAAAATATTTTTGGTCATGATATTGGTAGGCCCGCTTCAGGAGTTAGGGGTAATTATTGTGTTATTTAAATTTGTTTTCCAATAAAGCAACTTAGCAAAAAGAGTTACATATTTTGCCAGTATGAAAATTACACATAAACCTAAAATAACGCCGCTGCTATTTGCCAGCATATCGGCAAGGCTAAACGTGCGTGGCGGATTGAAATGTTGGCCTAGTTCGATGAGAAAAGAATAGGTAACCAGGAAGATTGCACGTTGCAAAAATGCCCATGATGGAAATGCAAAACTAATAGAAACCGCAGCAACAATGTATCCGGAAAAATGCATTAACAAATCATTGAACATTGGTACTGATTTTTCGGGATGCGGCGTTAGCCCGAGATAAGTGTAGATCGCCAGCAAACCGCAAAATTGTATTACACATAACACTCGCCACCACATTGATACTTCCCTCAAAAAATTTTGGAAAAGCATAACAGTCTGGCGAGTTTCAGGCGATTTATTTAATCAACGCAGCAATAGGTTCAGCGGCATATAGATCTTGCGGAGTATTGATATTCAGGAAGGGATCAAAGGCATCGGCTGCGAATTCAACCTGTACCATTTTCTGTTGCTTGACCCAATCTTGCAGGCGCGGAATATCCCCGCTTTGCAGTTGCTCTTCAATTTTTTCCAACAATGATGCATGCCAGAGTGAGAATATCGGATGGGTGCGATTTTTAGACGCCGCTACCGCCAGCAAGCTATTGCTTGCAGCGGCGGCACCGCGCAAGCGCTCCACCAAATCAGTAGGAAAGAATGGCGTATCAGAGGCAAAACTTGCCAGCCATTCGGCATCGGGATTGTCGTCATGCATTCTCTTTAACCCGGCATGAATACCGGCTAATGGACCAAGGTTGTTGGGGAATACATCCGGGATAACCGGCAAACGCGTGCGGGCAAAGCGCAAACTACTGCCATTGGCATTCAATAACAGTAATCCAACCTGGGGTTGGGCGCGTTCAACAGTCCGTTGCAACAGGGTTTTGCCAGCGAGGGGAAGGAGGCATTTATCGCCGCCGCCCATACGTTTGGCCAGGCCGCCGGCCAAAATAACGCCGACAACGGATTGGGAGATGCTCATAGGTTTATTAGCTGGGTCAGGATTATCTTCTAGGATTATTTAAGCGCTCATCCCGGCATCATGGCGCGCGAATCCTTATTTGTCGTACTGTGTAGTTTAGCTGGTGGCAAGGGTTAGGACCACGATTTTTATGTGAAGGTTTTGTCAGTGTAAAAATTTGATATAAAGGTAAAAGCTATTAAGGGAATAATTATAATTGATTTTTTGTATTTTGTGCTGCCGCCTACTATAGCCATGTATTTCCAGGCACTTTATTTAAATCACTAATGGATGACGTAATTATGAGCAAAATCGATTTGACCATTTCAGCAGGGGCTCCCGTGGCAGATGACAACAATAGTATTAGTGTTGGTCCACGCGGCCCGCTTACCTTCGATAACCATTACCTGTTCGAAAAACTTGCGCATTTTAACCGCGAACGAATTCCCGAGCGTGTAGTACATGCACGTGGTACCGGTGCATACGGTCATTTCACATTGAGCAAAAGTTTGAGCCAATATTCGGTCGCGGATTTTTTACAAAAGGAAGGCGATAAGACCGAAGTATTTTTACGTTTTTCTACCGTAGGTGGCGGTCAGGATTCAAGTGATTACGCACGTGACCCGCGTGGTTTTGCGGTAAAGTTTTATACGCGTCAAGGCAATTACGATGTAGTTGGTAATAACACACCAGTTTTCTTTTTGAATGATCCAATTAAATTTCCCGATTTCATTCACTCGCAAAAGAAAAATCCGCAAACGAATTTGCCAGATCCTGCAGCCGCGTATGAATTTTGGGCCAATCACCCGCAGTCGTTACACCAAATGACGATACTGATGTCTGATCGTGGTATTCCATTGTCCTATCGCCACGTCCACGGTTTTGGTTCGCACACGCTAAGTTTGTGGAACGACAAAGGCGAACGTTACTGGGTGAAATGGCATTTCAAAACCAATCAGGGAATCAAAACCCTGACGGATGAAGAGGCAGCAAAACAACCACCGTTTGGTGCACAAAAAGATTTGGTGGATGCGATCCATCGTGGCGAATTTCCGAGCTGGACGGTAAAAATCCAGATCATGCCAGAGAAAGACGCAGAGACTTACCATATCAATCCATTTGATTTAACGAAAGTCTGGCCACACAAAGATTATCCGTTGATTGAAATTGGCCAACTTGAATTAAATCGCAATGTGCAAAATTATTTTGCTGAAACCGAACAGTCTGCATTTGCGCCGAGTAATCTCGTTCCTGGCACTGGTGGATCGCCTGATAAAATGTTGCAAGCGCGCATGCTCGCGTACCAGGACGCACATCGCTACCGCGTAGGTGTTAATCATAACCAGTTGCCGGTGAATGCGCCGCGCTGTCCGGTCAACCATTATCAACGCGATGGTGCCGCTGCCGGTTGCCCGTTTAGCAATGGCAGCCAGCCGCAAAATAGTGGTGCGAATTATTATCCAAACGATCGTACGGCACAGGGTTATCCTGCACCGAATCCTGCCTATCGTGAGCCGCCGATGACATTAAGTAGTGCAGTAGTGGATCGTTACGATCAATTGAGTGAAGACTACTATTCGCAAGCAGGTGATTTATTCCGTTTGATGAACGACGATCAAAAATTGCAGCTTGTGCGCAATATTGCAGGAGGTTTATCGCAGGCGAATGCATCAATCCAGGAGCGGATGCTGGGTTATCTGCACAAAGCTGATCCAACTTATGCTGTGATGGTAAAAGCACTTTTATAATTGTTGTTCGATAGAAACAAAAACGCCGCTGTATCAGCGGCGTTTTTGTCTAGGCATATTTTTAAAGCGCTCCCGCCAGGATTTGCTTGTGCGCATAATCTACCGCGCGTGCGGTTAAAGCCATGTAGGTGATGCTAGGGTTTTGCGTTCCAGAACTTGTCATGCAAGCACCATCAGTTACAAATACATTGGGTACATCGTGCATTTGATTCCATTTGTTGAGCACGCTGGTTTTTGGATCTCGCCCCATGCGCGCCGTTCCCATTTCGTGAATGCAGGCTCCAGGTGCAGTAGCGTTATTGTATGAAGTGATATTGGTGCAACCAGCAGCCTCCAGCATTTCTACCGCACACTTGACGCCGTCCTCTCGCAGCTTGTGCTCATTCTCACGCAACTTTGCATCAAAGGTGATGAGCGGCATTCCGTGTTTGTCGGTCTTACTAAAGTCGAGGAACATGCGGTTCTCGTGATACGGCAGCATTTCGCCAAAGCATGTCATCCTTACACCATAAGCACCCGGTGTGAAAATAACGTCTTTGAGTGCACTTCCAATAACGCCTTCCGGTGCATTATTAATTCGCTGTGCTTGACCCTGATAACCAAAACCGCGCAAGTAATCTGCTTTTTTAGTTTTCTCATCAAGGTTAGTGAAGCGCGGGATATAAAAACCCGTTGGTTTACGGCCGGAATAATAAGTATCTTCAAGTCCCGGCAGAATACCGGAAGCACCCATTCCGTAATGGTGATCCATAAGGTTATGGCCAAGTTCACCGCTACTGTTGCCGAGCCCATTTGGAAAAGTCTCCGAACGGCTGTTAAGCAAAATCGCGGTAGTACCCACAGTACTGGCATTACAAAAAATAATGCGTGCGGAAATCTCGGATTGTTCGCCCGTTGTTGCATCTTTAATACGCACACCAGTTGCCCGGCCACTGGCTGCATCATAAATAATTTCCTGCACTATGCTGTTGAAGCGCAGGGTTAAGTTTCCTGTTTCTTCGGCAACGGGCAGTGTGGCTGATTGACTGCTGAAGTAGGCACCAAATGGACAGCCGCGCCAGCAGCGATCACGGGATAAACATTGGCTGCGTTTACCTTTATGTTTGTCCGGTTTGTACTCGCTGAGGTTGGCAACACGGCCGGGCGTAACGACGCGTCCGGGAAATTTTTTTGCAACACTTTCACGTAAATGTTGTTCAGCGCAATTGAGTGGAAATGGTTTTAAAAATACACCATCAGGAACTTGCTTCAGATTTTCTTCTTGTCCGCTTACGCCAACAAATGTCTCGACATAGGTGTACCAGGATTCAATATCAGCGTAACGAATTGGCCAATCAACAGCGATGCCTTCTTTTTTGTTGGCTTCGAAATCAATATCGCTCCAGCGATAACATTGACGTCCCCACATCAGTGAACGCCCGCCTGTATGATGGCCGCGAATCCAGTCGAAGCGTTCAACTTCCTCGTAAGGATATTCGTCGTCTTTATTAACCCAATGTTTATTTGCTTGCCTAACCCACCAAGGCAAACGATCCTGTTTGTGATAGTGAGTGGCGATTTCTGCCTTGGGAACCCGGTCATTATGGGGCAGATCCCAAGGGTCCATCATTGCCGTGGGATAATCTCCATGTACTACGTCGCGGCCGCGCTCAAGCACAAGCGTTTTGTAGCCTTTAGTGCAAAGTTCCATAGCCGCGAAGCCGCCGCTAATGCCGGAGCCAATTACAATCGCGTCGAAATCGGTTGCTGTTGTTCTGATCATTTTTATAGTGCCCACGCTTTATTGTTAACTTCATCGACTGAAATGCAGGGTTTGTAGAATCCGGGAATCGGCAAATAATTTAAAAACTTTTCGCCAATTTCTTCAGTCGTTAAGTAATACGCGATAACTTGTTGCTTGAACTCGACCAAGGCTTTTTTTGCGCCCACTACATTTTCATCCTGGCTCAGCTCAAGTGACTTTAATGTTTCTACTTGATCTGTCGGTGAGAGCTGTAAAAATTTCTGCTGGCCCAAATAATTTTCCAGAATCAACCATTGGGTTTTGAATGTGGTTTGATATGCAGAATCAAAAACCTGTCCCAACATGGAATCGAGTGTGATGTGAACTTTTACATCAGTTGCAGATGGGCTGTCGGTGCGCGGCAAAATCGTATCTGCCAGTAATCCAACCAGCGTAAATTGTTCGGGTGTAAAAAAGTGCAAAAGGTTAGAGGGGGCGGAAATGCCTGTTCCTTTTGCCTTATTTGGGGCAGTGGTTTGTTCTGAACATCCCGATAAAATCGCACTCGCTAGCGATGCGGATATAGCACTACCGGTAATCCAGGCGGTGTACCTGAGAGCTTCTCTTCTGTTCATGGGGGGCCTTATGTTGGTGGCGTTTTTATTGTGTGGTGTAACTAGTAATTGAGCTTTTCTGCAAACAAGTCTCCATATAGTCAATGTTGTCATAAGGTGTTGATGGTGTAAATTAGCTGGAAATCCAACGGTGGTCGCCCACGCCTGATTTATAGGGAACTCGATTTATCTGCCTAACAAAAGTTGTATGGGCATGACATTTCTTAACGAAATTTAGCCATCGATGAGTCACTTAAATTGATGCATCACAAGTAGCCAGTTGTGTGTTTGATGCTGTTTCATGTTTGGCAGGATGGATTGTTTGTAGAGTTTCGCCTGCGTCGATTGTGAATGGGGTGGCCGGTAGATGGCAGCTAATAAGGACGCTTTGGTGCTGCGGTGAGTTAGAATAGAACTCCATCGCATGCACTAATTAAAAGGTACTGCTTGCAGTGCCTTTTTGCATTCCGGGTAATGACTAATTTGGGCGGAGTTACTGTATGGAATTAAAACTGGACGATTTTCGTCGCGAGTACACGCAAGGGGGGTTGGAGTTGGCGGATTTGGCCGCTAGTCCGTTTGAGCAATTTAATCGCTGGATGGAGCAAACCATCCAGTCGGGTATCCCTGATCCAAACGCTATGACCATCGCCACGGTTGATGCGTCTGGCCAGCCTTCGCAACGAATTGTATTGCTCAAACACCTCGACGAAAAAGGTTTTGTGTTTTACACCAATTTGAATAGCCGTAAGGCGCAGGATTTGAAAAGTAATCCTAAAATCAGTTTGCATTTCCCTTGGTATTTTTTGGAACGACAAGTAAAAGTTTGCGGCGTTGTTGAACAATTATCGACAGCGGAAGTGTTGAAGTATTTCGTTACTCGCCCGCGCGATAGCCAATTGGGGGCCTGGGCATCACAGCAAAGCAAACCTATTTCATCGCGTGCATTGTTGATGCAGCAATTTGAATCGATGAAAAATAAATTTGCCAAAGGTGAAGTACCTCTGCCGGATTTTTGGGGAGGTTTCCGTGTAAAGCCGCATCAAATAGAATTCTGGCAAGGCGGTGCTGCGCGTTTGCATGATCGCTTTGAGTACAACTTGCAACAAAATGGTTCCTGGCTAATTCAACGCCTTGAACCGTGATGCCGCACTAACGTAGGTTGGGTTAGGTGCGAGTACAACGAGCATCGTAACCTAACTGCGTAACGCGGAACTCTATTCAATAAGTCATCGCTAATTCGTAAACAATGAAATATATAACCACCAAAAATCCCGGCGATGCTTCACAGTTATTTATTGATGAGGCCGAAACTCCAACCGTTAAATCGAGCGAGGTTTTAATTCGTGTTTACGCCGCCGGTATTAATCGTCCTGATATTTTGCAACGCCAGGGATTGTATCCTCCGCCGGCAAATGCATCCCCAATTCTGGGTCTGGAAATAGCAGGTGAAATTATTGCTTGTGGCGAACAGGTAAAACGCTGGCGCATTGGCGATAAGGTGTGCGCCCTGGTCAATGGTGGCGGTTATGCTGAATATGCTGTTGCACCAGCGAGCCAGTGCTTACCGATTCCGGAGAGTTTTTCTTATGTTGAAGCTGCCGCATTACCGGAAACTTTTTTTACTGTATGGCACAACTTGTTTCAGCGCGCACAATTAAAAGCGGGTGAAATATTATTGGTTCACGGCGGAGCCAGCGGCATAGGCACCAGCGCAATTCAATTAACAAAGGCGTTTAACGTCAATGTAATTGCAACGGCGGGCTCAGCGGAAAAATGCGAGGCAATTACCAAACTCGGTGCCACTGCGATTAATTATCGCGAACAGGATTTTGTCGCAGAGGTAAAAGCATTAACCGCAGGGCAGGGTGCTAATGTGATTCTGGATATGGTGGGTGGTGATTATATCCAGCGCAACTTTTCTGCTGCTGCAAAAGAGGGGCGGATCGTAAATATCGCTTTTTTAAATGGCAGTAAAGTTGACATTGATTTAATGCCGCTGATGTTGAAACGTTTAACCCTGACTGGATCTACTTTGCGCGCGCAATCCGTTGATACCAAAGCAGGCATCGCAAAAGAATTGGAAGAACAGGTCTGGCCATTATTAAATTCGAAAAAAATCAAACCGATAATTGATTCAATCTTTCCATTTACTGACGTGGTAAAAGCGCATGAATTGATGGAGTCGAATCAGCATATTGGAAAAATAATCCTGGATTTTAATACCACGCTTTGAAAAGAGAATTGTTATGAGTAATACACGTCGCCCACTTGATGGTATTCGCGTTATTGAAATTGGCCAATTGCTTGCAGGGCCTTTTGCTGGTTGTATGCTCGGTTATTTCGGTGCTGAAGTCATAAAAATTGAACCACCGGAAGGTGATCCTATTCGCGGCTGGCGTGTACTGGAAAACGGCACATCGCATTGGTGGCGGAGTATCGGACGCAATAAAAAAAGCATTACACTGGATTTAAAAAACGCGGAATCCCAACAAATTGCGCGGCAATTAATTGATAAAGCGGATATTGTTATTGAAAATTTTCGCCCCGGTGTTATGGAAAGCTGGGGGCTTGGTCCGGAAGAAATTAAAAAAACCAATCCTGGAATTATTTATGCGCGCATCTCTGGTTATGGGCAATCCGGCCCTTATGCCAGTAAACCCGGTTTCGCTTCTGTGTGCGAAGGGATGAGTGGCTTTCGTTATGTGAATGGGTTTCCTGACCAGGCACCGGTGCGCCCCAATTTAAGCATTGGCGATACTATTTCCGGTATCCATGCCGCATTGGGTATTGTATTGGCATTGCTGGAGCGCGAACGTAATACTGGCGGCGCAGGGCAGGTTGTTGACGTTGCGCTTTATGAATCCATGTTTAACTTGATGGAAGCGGTTGTGCCGGAGTTTTCCGGTGCTGGAGTTATTCGTGAGCCATCGGGAACAACAGTCACTGGTATTGTTCCTACCAATACCTATCGATGCAAAAATGGAAAGTATGTAGTCGTTGGAGGTAATGGCGATTCAATTTTCCAGCGGTTGATGGAAGTGGCTGGTCATCCCGAAATGGCGCGCGATCCACGTATGGCCAATAATGCGGGGCGCGTGCAGCACGAGTTGGAAATTGATAATGCACTCGCCGCCTGGTGTATGAGCAAACACTCTGATGAAATTTTGCAACTGCTCGAAACAGCACGCGTGCCTGCTGGCCCTATTTATAATGTGCAGGATATGTTTGCAGACGAACACTTTAACGCACGCGGTATGTTTGAAGAGGTAGAGATTAATGGCAAGCCATTGAAGATTCCTGCAATCCTGCCAAAGCTTTCTGATACACCGGGCCGTACAGATTGGCCGGGTGGGAATATCGGTAGCCATACACAGGAAATTTTGGAATCTGTATTGAATTTGTCGCCGGAAAAAATCCAGGAATTAAAAATTGCAGGTGTAATTTAAATGAGTCTTAAAGCGGGTTTGTACCGTCACTATAAAGGTAAAGATTATTTTGTATTCCAGGTGGCGCTACACAGTGAAACTGATGAGCCTTATGTTATCTATCGTTACTTATACGATGATTATGGATGGTCTGTACGACCTTTGGATTTATTTACCAACACTGTGGAGATTGCCGGTGAAACTATTCCGCGTTTTCGTTTGGTGCGTGAACTAACGGCAATAGAACAGGTAAATTATTTGGCCCCGGTTGTGCGTGAGATAAATTCGTGAGTAATGAGGAACAGCAAAATATCTCCGTTTCATCAGTAACATTTTCTACTGATGATATTCGCTGGATGGAATATGCAATTAATCTGGCAGAAAAAGGCAAGGCGCTTGGTGAGGTTCCAGTAGGAGCTGTGATTGTTAAAGAGGGAACAATACTCGGTGAAGGTTTTAACCAACCGATTACCGCGTGTGACCCTACTGCGCACGCGGAAATTGTTGCATTACGACAAGCCGCCAATCATGTACAAAATTATCGTCTGGTTGATTCTACGATTTATGTAACGCTGGAACCGTGCACTATGTGTGTCGGAGCTTTGGTTCATGCGCGCATTGCGCGTTTGGTTTTTGGCACGACTGAACCCAAAGCGGGGGCGGTAGTAAGTAAATCGCAGCTATTGGTTAGCGATTACTTCAATCATCGTGTTGAATATTCCAGTGGTTTACTCGCAACACAATGTCAGCATCAGCTCAGTAATTTTTTTGCAATGCGACGCGAGCAAAAGCGCAATGAAAAGAAAAATAATTAATTGCGATTAATAGAAATTTTCATTTGGAGTATTTTCCCTTTTCCCTTTTCCCTTTTCCCTTTTCTTGCATTCCTAATGCGCAACAGATTTATCTTATTGATCTGAGTGTTTTCCTGATTTGATGGTTTTGGCGCCTGAATTATTAAAATTGTGAACCTTTTCCAAAAGCTTTTTGATGATTATGCGCCAAAGGGGCTGGAAAATTATTTTCAGTATGAGATACTATCAACCAATAAGAAGAAAATAATTTACAATCCGAAAAAGCCAGTTTTTAGTTATAAGAAAAAAGCGCACAACAAAATACAACAACAGCGCACCGCCACTACAAAAAAGCCAAAAACAAGAACTACTAAATTCAAATTATTGATTTTATTAATATTTTTCTGTTTTACCACCCAGTTGTAATTGATTTGCTGTGTTTTTGCGCTGCCAGAATGCGATTTTGCACTGGTCAGTTACGCTTGCCTGCAAATCGTCGATTACACCTTTAAAAACACAATCACAACAATAAAGGCGCGGACGACATGCTTAAAACCCTGATTGTTTATGCTCACTTATTGGCAGCTTGCGTTGCCGTGGGAGTTTTGTTGATTCAAGACTTGGCCTTGGCCAAATCAAAAGGATCGCGGCTTTCTGAAACGGCAATCAAGGAGCTGACTAAATCGGCAGACATTATGTTTATTGCCCTGGTGGTGTTGTGGATTTCGGGGTTGTCGCTGGTGCTGGTGGGATACATCGACAATCCGCAGCAGTATTTATTGAATGAAAAGCTATGGGCCAAATTCACCGTGGTTTCGGTGTTGACGTTAAACGGCATCGCCCTGCATTACTTCAGTTTCCCGCGCATGATTTCCAGTCGCGGCTTGCTGGGGCAACCGGCAATTGAACAAATTCTTATGGCGCTGACAGGTGCTGTTTCAACGGTTTCCTGGCTTTTCGCCTGTTATTTGGGCATCGCCCGCAACTGGAACTACACCGTCGATTACAGCTTTGTAATGTTTATTTATTCCGGTCTTCTGATTTGCGCATTCATTGTTGCGGGAGAAGTGTTGCGTGGTATGCGTAAAGGTTATGCAGATCCGCGTGCCCTGAGTGACCGCATGCCGATGAATGCCTCACGCAAATTTGATTAAGGATTTCCCTGTCACCTGTTTGGATATACCCCGGACTATTGCCGGGTTTGTTGGACCCCCGCAGCAGGCGAGTTCCCGGTGCGGGATTGTTAGCTCTAGTCATTATTAAGAACGTCACTAAAACGAAAGTACTACCACGAAAGCCACTAGAAAAAAGTAAATAACAATACTTTGGTAACAACCCTGTTAATCCCCGCCGATGCCAATCGGCTTCACCTTCGAGGAATGCACTATGAGTAGCCTTAAAGCCTTTGCGAAGGACCCTCGTCCGGCGGGTGCGCTAACGCGCTCCCTCTGTGCACTGGGGTTCTCTCTGGCTGTATCCGCGCTTTCCATTCAAGCCCAGGCCGCGTGTCTT
Source organism: Cellvibrio sp. 79 (assembly GCA_003056245.1). GTDB lineage: Bacteria > Pseudomonadota > Gammaproteobacteria > Pseudomonadales > Cellvibrionaceae > Cellvibrio. The sequence continues at coordinate 1,797,714 of MVDH01000001.1, forward strand.
TACACGGTTACCGGTCAATGGACTAATGGATTCAGCGCCACCATTAAAGTCACCAATGACGGCACTACTGCCACTAACGGTTGGAATCTCGGTTGGCAGTACGCTGGCGATAACCGTGTTACTGGTGGATGGGATGTAGCTCTGACTGGTACCAACCCTTACACCGCAAAAAACGCGGGATGGAACGGGACGATCCAGCCTAATCAATCCGTTACTTTTGGCTTCCAGGGAACTAAAGGTGCAGCGGCAGCTGAGATTCCTGCGTTGACTGGCCCTTTATGTGGAGCTACTAACAGCTCGAGTGCACCGGCTAGCAGTTCATCACTGTCTAGCAGTTCTCGCTCATCAAGCAGTTCATCAGTGCTCCCAAGCAGCTCATCCATTCCGAGCAGCTCGGTCCGCTCCAGTAGCAGCAGTTCAGTACTCAGCTCATCATCTTCATCAGTACCTGTTACTGGTGGATGGACATTGAATACCACCGACTCTTACCTGAACTTTGCCACTACCAAAAACACCAGCAACCTGGAAGTTCATAACTTCACCACTATCAGTGGCGATATCAATGCTTCTGGCGTTGCCACCCTGGCGATTGATCTGAATAGCGTGAATACCGGTGTGGCCCTGCGTGACCAGCGTATGCGCGATTTGTTGTTTGAAACAGCAACCAATCCAACTGCTACGGTGACAGTCACTGTACCGGCTAACTTGATTGCCAATTTAGCGGTTGGCCAAACAAGCCAGACGGACATTACCGCCAGCCTCAACCTGCATGGTGTGACTGCCAATATCACTACCAAAGTGTCTGTGCAGAAGCTGACTGCCTCGCGTGTAGTAGTGCAAAGCCTGCCACCGGTATTGGTGAAAGCCGAAACCTACGGCCTGACTGCCGGCGTTGAAGCGCTGCGTGTAGCGGTGAATATTGCTTCGATCAACGCCTCTGTCCCTGTGGACTTTGCGCTCGTCTATGACGCCCGTTAATTGGAAGCAGAGAGAGAACCTATCATGAAAAAATTACTGAAAGTGTCGATGCTTTCCACCAGTATGGTGCTGGGCATCATGGCTGCCAGCGGCGTTAATGCCCAGGGCGCTTGTAGTGTCGCATTACAAACTGAAAATAACTGGGGCGCGGGTGCCCAGTACAAAGCTACGTTGACTAATAAAGGTGCAGCAAAAACCGGTTGGGAGCTGTGCTGGAATTTTGCGGGTAACGAAACTGTTTCCAGTCTTTGGGAAGGCACTTACGCCCAGACTGGTAAAAAAGTATGTGTGAAGAATGTAGGCTATAACGGCAACCTGGCTACTGATGGCTCGGTGGTGTTTGGCTATATTGCTTCCAATCCCGGTGCTGCGCCTGTTGATTACACATTGAATGGCGCTTCTTGTGGTTACAGCACCAGCAGTGCGGCCAGTGTTCCCAGTAGTGCGTCGAGTTCCAGTTTTTCCAGCGTATCTCCAGCTAATGCTGCACGTTGGTTGCTGGATGCTCCTGCTTCCAGCTTCTATTTTGTATCCGTTAAGAAAAGTACGGCGGGCGTAGAAACTCCGGAAAACTTCACCTTTAGTCAGCTGCAAGGTACGGTTTCTACAACTGGCCAGGCAACTTTGACTATTCCGTTGACCAGCATCAGCACCAACAATACTGTGCGTGATCCACGTATGCAGAGTTTGTTGTTTGAAGCGGCTTACCTGCCTAACTTGCATTTCACTACCCAACTGGATCTGGCTGCATTGGATTCCCAGGCTGTAGGTAGTATTAAAGTGCAAAGCGTTACCGGTAACCTGGTATTGCACGGTGTGGTTAAATCCATCGTGTTCGACGCCGTAATCATGAAACACGCTAACAACAGCATCAGCGTATCTACCCGCAAGCCAATCGTGATTAACGCATTGGATTTTGATCTGGTAGGGGGTCTTGACGCTCTGCGTGCTGCGGTAGGTACGGTGGCAAATATTGGTGAGAAAGTACCTGTTTACTTCAAGGTTTTCCTCAACCGTGATAATCCAACGAATGTTCCGGCAATTAGCCTGGCTACTGCACCAGTAACACCATCAGGTCTGACCGGAACTGTAGTAAGCACCGGTGCAAGCTTGAACTGGGCGGATGTCAGCAGTAACGAGACCGGCTTCCTGGTTCGTCGTAAAGGTGCTGATGGCCGTTGGGTAACTGCAAAAAACCTGGGCGCCAACAGTGTTAGCCATCTGGATCTGCTGTCTCTATCCGGTAGCTATGACTATAAAGTGCTGAGCTATACCGACAGCATTCCGTCTGCCGCGACGGCGCCAATCACTTTGGTGTATGAGACTGGTTCTGCTTCGAGCTCTTCAGTGATTATTTCAAGCTCCAGTTCATCAATCACATCAACCAGCTCGATAGTTAGCACCAGCTCAAGCTCCAGTAGCTCAAGCAGCAGCGCGGGTCCAGTTGTTGGTAATGCAGCCCGCGGAGCAACCCTCTGGGGTACAGCTTCAGCTGCTGGTAAATGCTACGGTTGTCACGGTGACACCGAGAAGTTTGCTGATGGCTCTTTCTCGATTCCGGTGAATCCTAACCGCGCTTACTACCATCAAACCAAAGATGAGAAACTGGCACTGCGCGATTACATCGCCAAGTACATGCCGCAAGGTGAGGGTGGAACACTGACTGCCCAGCAAGCTGCTGACCTGGAAGCCTTCCTGTTCACCAAACGCGCACCGTCTGATGGTATCCCGGATAACAGCATCACATCGTTCTCTTGCCCAAGCACTGCTACTGCGCCTGGCCAACGTACCTTGCGCTTGCTGACCCGTTCCGAGTACCAACGTTCTGTGCGTGACCTCGTGAATTACCAGCAAGATGTGATTTCCCGTTTGCCTGATGATGCGATCTCTGGTGCGTTCCAGAACAACAACCAATTGTTGGTAGATAGCGCGCGTTACTCATCTTACGTATCGACTGCCGAGCGTATTGCCGATGACGTTGCAACCCGTTGGAACGCTGTACTGGCATGTACTCCTGGCGCAGCGGGTTGTGCAGACAAGCTGGTAAATGATTTGGGACAACGTATTTTCCGTCGCCCACTGTCAGCTACCGAGAAAACCGATTACCTGGCACTGGCCAAAGGTACTGCTGCTGGCCGTACTGAAGCTGAGGGTATGAAGGTTGCGTTGGCGGCGATGTTGTCATCACCACAATTCCTGTACCGTTCCGAATTGGGTGAACTGTCCAGCGGCAGCATCTATAAGCTGACTGCTTATGAAATTGCCACTTACCTCGCTTACACCTACACCGGTACTACCCCAAGTGTTGACCTGATTGCAGCAGCAGCTCGCGGTGACCTGAATACTGTTGCCGGTATTCGTACCCAGGCTTCTACCTTGTTGAATTCAGCCAATACCAAAGTATTGATGGGCGACTTCATCAACCGTTGGTTGGGTACTGAGAAACTGGCTACCCAAAACAAAGTTGGTGTTGCTAACTTCGCGACCCTTGCAGGTGATATGCAACAAGAGCTGAGCAAAAACTTCTCGGCTGCCGTGTTGGATTCAACCGCAACCTTCGCGACTGTTTACAATCCCAACTTCACTTACGTGAACCAACGTCTGGCTACCCACTACGGTGTAACTTTCTCGGGTACTGCGGATGCTGATGGCTTCGTGAAAGCTACTACGGCAGATCGTGGCGGTATTCTGGTTTCCGGTGCGTTCATGTCCCGTTATGCGCGTGACAATGATGCCAACCTGATCACCCGTGCCGTTGCTGTTCGTCGTAAGTTGATGTGCCAGGATATTCCTGAGCCACCATCAGGTGTATCGCTGGACCGTGAAGCGCTGGCCAAGAAACATGCCGCATTCTTCGCAGATCCAAAAACCACCGAGCGCATGATTGCCGACAAGATCACCGAGCCAACCACTTGCTCTAATTGTCACCTGGAAATCATCAACCCACTGGGTGGTGGTATGGAGAACATTGACGCAGCTGGTCGTATTCGTACGGTTGACCTGAGAGGCAACCCAATTGATGCATCTGCATCCTTCTTCTCTCCTTATCAGAAGTTGCAGTTCACCAACGATCCTGATCGCGTGATTTACAAGCCGGAAATTACCTTCAATGGTGCTAAAGACCTGGCGCGTCTCCTGGTTGAACAACCTGATTTGTCCAAGCAAGCCAAAACTTGTCTGGCAACGCAATTTGTTAGCTTCAGCAGTGGTGTGAACTCGCTCTTCCTGATCGACAAGGACAAAACCCGTGAAGTGCCTTTCACCATGTCTGATGCCGAGAAAACCGCTTATCGCTGCAACATTGAGAAGTTAACCAACGTACTCAATACCAGTGGTCCGCGCGCCATGCTGCAGGAAATCCCTGCGCTGGATTCTGTGATTTACCGGCAGGAGTGGGCGCGCTAATGCGCGCTCCATTCTCCTTGTTAACGAATTGGAGTCAAAAAAATGAGATATAAAAATTGCTTCGATAAAGAGCGCCGGGATTTCCTGAGCGCGATCAAGCGTTCCGGTATCGCCCTGGGTGCAATCCAGGCATCCAGCATGTTGGCTGGCGTTATGATGGCGCGTGTTGCAGAAGCGCAAACCGGTCCTGGTAAATCAGTGGCGGTGTTTATGCCTGGTGGTTGTACTCCGGCCAAATTCTTCCCGGCTGGCGGTAATTTGCCAATCCAGACTGCGCCGTTACAAAGTCACTACTCTGCGGGTCGTGTCGCCTTATTGAAAAACGCCACCATGATGAACGGTGGCCACGGTGTAATGTTTAACCGCTTCAATGATCCAAACCCATGGGGCAAGCAAAGCTTCGATGTGAACCTGGGTAAAACCCTCAGTGCAAACTCCAATGCACCGGTTAAGTGGTTGAACCTTGGTACTACTCCGGTTTCCGAGTTGTCACGTGACAGTGCTGGTATTCCAACGATTACCAGCCCACAAGCTGCACTCGATGTTCTGTTTGCTGGCAACAATGGCGGCGGTGGTGGTGGCGCTGTGGCTCCACGTAAATCATTGGTAGATGTTCACTACAAAGCAGTTAATGAGCTGAAAACCAAATTGGGTCAACATGAGAAAGAGAAGCTGGATAGTCACTTCAATTCGATCCGTGAACTTGAGGGCACTATCACCTCGACTAACCCCGGTGGCAGCTGTCCTGCAATTACCAACACTTCTGCGGTTGGTTTTGATGCGACTTCCAAGTTGATGACCGATATTGCGGTATTGGCGTTGAGCTGTAACTTGTCTTATTCGGTATCCCTTGCTTTCGGTACCGATGAGCACTTGCATGTTCTGGATGGTGCCATGATTAAAGACACCACCGGTGCATACAGACCGCGTCCATCGCACGACTCGCACCACAATCAGGGCAACCCGAACTACGCCGGATACTACGATCAGGACGTAACTTACTACATGTCTCTTACCGCGCAATTGCTGGATAAATTACAAGCAAAAGGGTTGATGGATTCCACGGTTGTAACCCAGGTTTCTGATATGGGTAATGTGGATGCACATAGCGGTCAAAACTGCCCAATGTTAGTTGCTGGCGGTGGTGTGCGCGGTGGAACGATTGATGTGGGTGGTTTAAGCCAGGTCAACTTGTTCCAGGCTGTAGGTGTAAGGCTGAAAGCTAACCAAGGTACAAACGGTAATTTGTTCAGAAACTGGGGTAGCCCCATTTCAGGACTGTTTTAATACTGCTTAATAGTTAATAACGAGAGCGGCGGTTTGTTTACAAATCGCTTGCTCGAAGCAGGGAAGTTTCTTTCAAGCCGGTTGCAGAGTGTGTAGGAGAGCCACTTTGCTAATCGGCTTTTTTATTGTTCCGAACTTGTTGGAAGCAATACCAGAGGCAGGGAATTGATGATGAGTTAATTATTAATACAGTGATAACAGGTAGCAGGAAGGCAGGATTTTTAAAAATGCAGGCCCTTAAATGAGTAGGGGCCGCATAAGCGGCCCCATACAGAATCTATCCCTAGGTCGAAGTAGTCAATCTGCGACGAGTTTCCTTTCGTATCCCTGACCGCCTTTCCTCCTGCGCTAGTGCAATCCTTTGATGCCTCCAGAGGCATCGCATCCCTAAGTGGTGGGCGCATCCATTGACCTTTCCTGGCCAGCGCACATCATTGTCTACTTCCTTGATGGTTCCCATTATCCAGATCTGGCCAATGATGAGCTAGTCGCAAAATTCGCTAAGTTTTGTAGGAGATTGACTACAACCTATAACTATAAAATCATCTTTTCATTCACTTTATAACCTTATAGCAAGGAATATACTCGCGTCCTGGCAGTTTCATCCGGCTTTGGCGAGCGAAAGATTCCAGCAGCTCGTCCACTGGATGCATAATTTCATAGTCGCCATGCAGTTCAAAATGGCCGAATTCTTCAATCGCCAAAATACCTTCTTCTTTCACATTGCCAGCAACAATGCCAGAAAATGCCCGGCGTAAATTTGCAGCCAACTGATTCACCGGTTGGTTTTTATGGAGCTCCAGGTTGCGCATATTGTCATGGGTTGGAATGAACGGTTGTTGCAAATCCGGGCTGATTTTCAGTTGCCAGTTAAAGTAGTAGGCGTCGTCACTGTATTTGCGGAATTCGCGGACTTTTTTGATGCCTTCTTTCATTTCGCGCGCAACTGCATCCGGATCATTCACAATAATTTTGTAATGTGATTGTGCTTCTTCACCCAAGGTATCGCCAATAAATTTATCCACGCGCTGGAAATATTCCGCAGAGGTTTCCGGCCCGGTGAAAATTAATGGGAATGGAATATTTTTATTTTCCGGATGCAACAAAATACCGAGGATATACAAAATTTCTTCTGTAGTTCCTGCGCCACCGGGAAACACGATAATGCCATGGCCAAGACGTACGAATGCCTCAAGGCGTTTTTCAATATCTGGCATGATCGCCAATTGATTTACAATCGGGTTGGGGGCTTCGGCAGCAATAATTCCCGGTTCGGTAATTCCTATATAGCGTCCGTTATTTATACGTTGTTTTGCATGGCCGATAGTGGCACCTTTCATTGGGCCTTTCATTGCGCCAGGGCCACAGCCGGTGCAAATATCCAGGCCGCGCAAACCAAGTTGGTAGCCAACTTCTTTGGTGTAGTCGTACTCAATACGATTAATGGAGTGGCCGCCCCAGCAAACCACCAGGTTTGGGTCCAACCCCGGTTTTAACAAATTGGCGTTGCGCAGCATATGGAATACTGCATCGGTAATGCCTTCTGATGATTGCAAATTAAATTTGGTATTACCGTTAATTTCGTCGTTGTTGTAAATCACATCGCGCAAGACGGTAAACAAATGCTCGCTAATACCGCGAATCATTTTGTCATCCACAAAAGCATTTGCAGGTGCATTTTTTACCGCGAGTTTTATACCGCGTTCTTCTTGCACAATGCTGATATCAAAATCTTTATAGCGTTCCAGCAATTCTTTACCATCATCAAGGTCGTTACCTGTGTTGAGTACGGCAAGGGAACAATTGCGAAATAATTTGTATAAACCGCTTTGGCTGGAATCCAGCAGTTTGGCGACTTCCATTTTGGAAAGAATATTCAGTTGGTCGATGGGCGCAATCAGGGCATCAATGATTTTATGTTCGCCATTCGCTTGAAGTTCGGGTTGGTTGGGATTGAGGTTACTCATGGTATTCCTTAGCATCAGTGGATGCGCTGGCTAGTGATCTTTTTAAGTCTGCTGTGACTAGTGTAGTGTTATTTTATCGGCCGTGCGTGCTGCTCTTCGCAGGCCATGAAAGAAATCGTGGCGTAATGTTGATGTGGTAGAGCAAAAATTAATCGAATAGAGGTGTGTATGAGTTATTTGCCCTGTGTTGAAGTTGAAAATAACCCCGGTGCTCCAGTCACTGCCAGTGTGATCTGGTTGCATGGTCTGGGCGCCGACGGTCACGATTTTGCGCCGCTGGTTCCCGAGTTGCATTTACCGGAATCGTTGTCCATTCGTTTTATTTTTCCGCATGCGCCGCAGATTCCAGTAACGGTGAATGGTGGTTATATCATGCCCGCATGGTATGACATTCTGGAGATGAGCCTTGATCGAAAAGTTGATGAGCTGCAATTAACAGCAAGCGCGCAAGCTGTACACGAATTAATTAAACGTGAGTTGGAGCGGGGTGTTGCCAATGAGCGAATTATCCTTGCCGGTTTTTCGCAGGGCGGTGCTGTGGTGTATCAAGCGGGATATACATTCGATCAGTCGTTGGGTGGGCTTTTGGTGTTATCCAGTTATTTTGCAACCAGTAATGGAATTGTTATCAATGAGGCTAATAAAAATACGCCAATATTAATTCAGCATGGCACGCACGATCCTATAGTCGCTCCGGTGTTGGGTGAGCGGGCATTTCAGTTTGTGAAAAACTTTAATGCTAATGTGAACTATGAAACTTATGCGATGGAGCATACTCTTTGCAGTGAACAAGTGATGTCCATATCACGCTGGCTGCAAGAGCGGTTGATAAAATAATTTATTCCGTCAAACAAGCGGGATCAAATTGATATTCGCCCTTTAGCCAATCAATAATTTCCCGGGCATAATGACTCCCAGAAAAATCACTGTATTTTTCTTGCAGGGATTTTTTTTCTGCATCAGTCAGGTTTTTTAGTCCGCTATCTTGAAATAGAGCAATGTCTATAAATAATTCTGTGGCCAGTTTTTCTCCGCACAGGGCAATGCATATTTTTTCCAAAATATCATTTGGATCGTAGTTGTTTTTTTGCTGGTAGGCGATGGGCAGGCTTGCAAGAGGGATCTGTGAAAGCCATGCCTGGTTCATCGGGTTAAGTGCATGCCCGGCAATTTCCCCATCCAGTAACGCGTGGCTTTGATCAACAGCACGCAACTGCAATAAGTTTGATTTTACGGCGCCGTCGTTTACCGGGTAGTTATCCCACAAAAAAGGCTTCCTTCCCAATAATGCGGTGACTTGATCCAGATGTGATTGCGGATAATTAACAGAACATACCTTTTCACCGGTCCAGAACATATCGATATTCCGGTCCAGATTTTTAGCAAAGGTTTGCCAGTAATTTTCCGGCATAGTGCCAAAAACCTTCTCCAGTACTGGATCGAAGCTGTAATAGGTTGGACAAAAGATAATTTTTTTTGCGGTTGATACGTGCGCAGCTTGATGGGCGATATCAATCTGGATTTGCGCAAGACCTGGAATGTCGCCGCGCATATCATCAAATAAAATACAGAGAATATCGGGCGCCAATGTATTAATTTGCTGGATGCGCTTGGTGAGTAAATCGCGCTGGTCGCGTGACGCATCAAGATAAATTTCATGTGGACTTAGCCCGATACCAAAATCAATATTTTCAATGCGATAGCTTTCGCGCAGTTGCTGTAACCGATTTTTTTCATCAGTGGGCCAATCGTATTGCCAGTGCTTACGCAGGTGCTTGTCGCTTTTTGGTGCGTAAATATAAAAATTGAACTTATGTAGTGCAAGAAATCTTGCATAAGCCGAGCGAGCATCCCAGTTCCAGTGTTTTCCAAAGAAGCCTTCAATAACGCCTAGCGGAGTTGTATGGTTTTTGTTCATTGCTGGTTGTGCGTTATGCATGTTGAAGCATTCCCGTGATCAAATAAAATTTATTCTGCAAATAAATTTGCAACGCAGATTTAATATTCTTTTTGTGGCCGGTCATGAAGTTCTTTATTTGTGCAAAATTGTCGTGTGGTTTTTGCTAAATCCGGCAGCGCAAACTTCACGATAATTGCCTGGTTGTAAACAGCGTCGCTGCTTGTAGTTTAATTGACACCTAAAACCCATCTGCCTATCATAGCGGCCTTTTTGTGCCGGACAATTTTTGTTTGCTGCTGCGGAAAATTTTCAGGGATTTTTTCAGTTTTTTGCCAACGTTTCTTTAGATGGCTGCTTTCCATAGATGCTTCTCTTTATTAAGCAAAAATCTAGGATGGTATACGCGTAAGTGCGTTTTGTTGTAGGAAGATTATCCTTTCCCCGGTTTAGACCATGTGTCGGCAAGTGTTGCAAAAGGCGTAGACCTATTCTGTTCGGTCCAGGTACCACTAACAGCATTAACTAACAACGACAATAGGAATCAACCACCTGTTTTTAGGAATGCCACCTATGCAATTTGTTTGCGGAGTAGTAAATGACTAATCCAAATCTTCGTCCTACCGATTTATCTTCCTGGAAAGCCTTGAGTGCTCACGCCGCCCAGTTGAAAACGCAACACATGAAGGCCTTGTTCGCCGCCGATGACCAGCGTTTTGATAAATTCTCCCTGCAGCTCCCTGCGTTCCTGTTTGACTACTCCAAAAACCTGATTACTGACGAGACCAAAGCCGCTTTGCTGGCGTTGGCGAAAGAGTCTGATGTTGAGGCCTGGCGCAGCCGTATGTTTGCCGGTGAGCATATCAATGCGACTGAAGATCGTGCAGTGATGCACGTTGCCCTGCGCGATAAATCACCCCAGCCAATTCTGATTGACGGTGCGGATGCTCGCCCGGCAGTGAATGCCGAGTTGGAGCGGATGCGCAAGCTGAGCGAAAAGTTACGTTCAGGTGCCTGGACCGGTTATACCGGTAAAACTATTACCGATATCGTGAGTATCGGTATCGGTGGTTCGAACCTCGGTCCTTTGATGGCCTGTGAAGCACTTAGGGCTTATAGCGACAAGCGTTTCAATATCCATTTTGCGTCCAATATTGACGGCGTGCAGATTGCCGAAGTGCTCGAGGGTTTGAATCCTGAAACTACTTTATTTGTGATTTCTTCCAAAACCTTCACTACCCAGGAAACTATGACTAACGCCAGTACGGCAGAAAAGTGGTTTATGGCGGCGGCAGGCGACAAGGCGGCAATTGCCAAGCATTTCGTTGCGGTTTCAACCAATCGCAAGCTGGTTACTGCATTTGGTATCGCGGAAGAAAACATCTTCGATATGTGGGATTGGGTTGGTGGCCGTTTCTCCTTGTGGTCCGCTATCGGCCTGCCCATTGTTCTGTTCCTTGGTTATGAGCTGTTTGATGAGTTGCTGCAAGGCGCTTATGAGATGGACCAGCACTTCCAAACTGCACCATTAGCAGAAAATGCCCCGGTAATGTTGGCGTTGGTGGGAATTTGGAATCGCAATTTCCTTAATTATCCAGCCCATGCCTTACTGCCGTATGACCAATGCTTGCACCGTTTTCCTGCTTATATGCAGCAAGCGGAAATGGAAAGTAATGGTAAATCCGTAAACTGGGCGGGCGAACAAATTTCCTATGCAAGCGTGCCTTTGGTATGGGGCGAGGTGGGTATAAATGGCCAACATGCGTTTTATCAAATGCTGCACCAGGGGACGGATATTATCCCTGCTGATTTTATCGGTTCAGTCACCCCGAACGTTGTTGTAGAAGGGCATCACGATGCGTTGATGGCTAACTTCTTTGCCCAAACCCAGGCATTGATGCAGGGTAGTGATGCGGATCAGGTGCGTCGCGATTTGACCGCTAAAGGCGTAAGCGCTGCGCGGATTGAAGAAATCGTTGAGCACAAGGTGCATCGTGGCAATCGTCCGACCAACACTATCCTGCTGAATAAAGTAGATGCCCGTACTTTAGGCGCCTTGATTGCGCTTTATGAGCACAAAATTTTTGTTCAAGGTATCATCTGGCGCATTCACTCATTTGACCAATGGGGCGTTGAGCTGGGTAAAGTGCTGGCGGCGGGTATACAGCCTGAGTTGGATCTGGCCAAATCAACCAATGCTGCTCACGATGCATCCACCCGCAATTTAATTGATTTCTACAAGCGCGCCAAAGCGGGTAAATAAATCCGTCCCGTTAGTAATGTTGATAAAAAACGGTAAAAATACGGCGGCATTTTGGATTTGTGTCCAAAGTGCTGCTAAGCCGAGAGACACAAGATAAAAGCGCCAGGCAACGCACCTGACGCTGTGCGCGGGTTGGTTTATTCGCGCAGACTCCACAAGCAACCGGCTTGTGGAAGGTACAGACCCAATGAGCAATGGTATTCCCATGACTGACGTGTTAGCTACAGATCCAAGACTTGTCGCAATTACTGAGCGTATTATCGCTCGCAGCAAAGACACCCGTGCCGCCTATCTGGCGCGCGTCGATAAATTCCGCAGCAAAGGTCCTGCTCGTCATCATCTGGGTTGTGCCAACCTGGCTCATGGTTTTGCTGCCTGTAATGCATCTGATAAAGAAGCATTGGCTGAAGGGCAAGCGCCTAATCTGGGGATTATCTCCTCTTACAACGAAATGCTTTCCGCGCACGTTCCTTATGGCGAGTATATCGAGCCCATTAAAGCCGCTGCCAAAGAAGTTGGCATGACCGCGCAGATGGCCGGTGGTGTTCCCGCTATGTGTGATGGCGTGACCCAGGGGTTTCCGGGCATGGAGATGTCACTGTTCAGTCGCGATGTTATCGCTATGAGTACAGCCATTGCGTTATCCCACGATATGTTTGACGGTGCCATGTGCCTGGGTGTTTGCGACAAGATCGTTCCCGGCTTGATGATGGGGGCCTTGTCCTTCGGGCAATTGCCAATTGTTTTTGTGCCGGCTGGGCCAATGACTCCCGGTTTGTCCAACGCTGAAAAAGCGAAGGCGCGCCAACTGTTTGCGGAAGGCAAAGTAGGGCGCAAAGAATTGCTGGCTGCGGAAAGCGCTTCTTACCACAGCGCTGGTACCTGTACTTTCTACGGAACTGCCAATACCAACCAGATGTTGATGGAAATCATGGGCATGCATTTGCCCGGTAGCACGTTCATCAACCCCTATACCGAAATGCGTGATGCGTTAACCCGCGCCCATGTGCACCAATTGGCTCACATAACCCGCGAAGAGAGCCGCGTTATCCTGGCGGATATCGTGACTGAGAAATCAGTCGTAAACGGCATTGTTGGTTTGATGGCTACCGGCGGTTCAACTAACCACGCTATGCATATCGTGGCGATTGCCCGTGCCGCAGGTGTGATTGTTGATTGGCAGGATTTGTCTGACATTTCAGATATAATTCCGCTCATGTGCCGTATTTACCCGAACGGCTTGGCGGATGTAAATCGCTTCCAGGCGGTAGGTGGAATGGGTTATCTGATTCGCGAGCTGCGCAATGCTGGTCTGTTGCATGATGATGTGAAAACCATCATGGGTCCAACCGGCGGTTTATCGCACTATACGAGAGAGCCTTTCCTGGAAAATGGCGAGCTGGTTTGGCGCGATGCAGTTGCGGAAAGCCTTGATGATTCAGTCTTGCGTCCACCATCCAAGCCTTTTGCCGCTGAAGGTGGTTTGCGTTTGTTGAAAGGAAATATTGGTCGCTCGGTGATCAAGATTTCTGCGGTTAAGGCAGAGCATCGTCTGGTCAAAGCGCCGGCAATTGTTTTCCAAAGCCAGGAAGATTTGCAGACTGCTTTCAAGCGCGGCGAACTGGAAAAAGACTTTATTGCAGTAGTGCGTTTTCAGGGGCCAAAAGCGTGCGGTATGCCGGAACTGCACAAACTGACACCGCCATTGGGCGTGTTGCAAGATCGTGGCTTTAAAGTGGCGCTGGTAACGGATGGTCGTATGTCAGGTGCCTCTGGTAAGATTCCGGCCGCAATCCATATGACGCCGGAAGCGCTGGATAACGGCATAATTGGCCTGATCAATACCGGTGATTTGATTGAGTTGGACGCTGAAACCGGCACTCTGCAATTGCTTGTCAGTGATGAAGAGTTAGCCAAACGTCAGCCGGCACAATGTGATTTGACCAATGTCCACTACGGAATGGGGCGTGAATTGTTTGCACCGTTCCGCTCGTCGGTGGGCCTGGCTGAAGAAGGAGCTACAGTGTTTAACTGGTAACCAGTTAAATTTTCGACCCCGAACCTGTGTTCGGGGTCTTCGTTTTAAAAACATGCCTGAAGTTAAAAGGGTATCTGATTTTAAAAAATTGTTACGTATATCCACTGTCCAGATTCATAAACAGGATTACTCCTCATGCTCGAAGCGTTTGATTTTGTCATTTTTGGTGGCGCTGGTGATTTGGCCCTGCGCAAGTTGATTCCCGGCCTCTATCGTGCCCATCGCGAGGGTTCCTTACCTGCTGGCGCCCGGATTATTCCAACTTGCCGTAATACCCAGATGGTTGCCGAATACAAAAACAAAGTGCGTGAAGCAGCGGAAAAACATCTGAATGCTGATGAATTTGTAGCAGCTGATTGGGATGAGTTTGAAAAAAGCCTTTTCCCGGTATTTGTTGATATCGGCACGCTGGACCAGCATTGGGAGGCATTGGCCCAATTACTTAATTCCGGGGGTAACAGCCATCGCGTGTTCTATCTCTCAACTCCGCCATCAGTATTCAGCGTAGCCTGCAAGCACTTGCATGAATCAGGTTTGATTACTGATAAGGCGCGCGTCGTTGTCGAAAAACCATTGGGTTACGATGGTAAAACCGCAGAAGAAATTAATAGCCAGATCGCTGAGTACTTTAAAGAAGATGCGATTTTCCGTATCGATCATTACCTCGGTAAAGAAACGGTACAAAACCTGTTGGCCTTGCGCTTTGCTAACGGCATGTTTGAGCATCTGTGGGATGCCAAATCAATCGATCATGTACAAATCAGCATTTCCGAAACCGTAGGCCTTGAAGGCCGCGCCAGTTTCTATGATGGTGCCGGTGCGTTGCGCGATATGGTGCAAAACCACATCCTTCAGTTGTTGTGTCTGGTAGCGATGGAATCCCCAAACAAAATGACTGCCGAGCGTATTCGCGCGGAAAAATTGAAAGTGTTGGAAAGCTTGCGTCCATTGACCGGCAATACGGTTAAATACAATACCGTGCGTGGCCAATATGTCGCGGGCGAGCTGGCTGGCAAGCAAGTTCCCGGTTATCTGGATGAATTAGGTCAACCTAGTAATACCGAGACCTTTGTTGCGTTGCGCGCTTATATCGATAACTCGCGTTGGGCTAACGTGCCTTTCTATCTTCGTACTGGCAAGCGCATGAAGCAGCGTTTTGCGGAAATCGTTATTCAGTATAAAGATGTTGCGCATCGCGTATATCCAGAGTCAGCTGGCGGTACCACACCAAACCGTTTGATTATCCGTTTGCAACCGGAAGAAAGTATCAAGATCATCATGGTTTCCAAAGATCTGGAGAAACATGAAACCCATTTGCGTCCGGTTGTGTTGAATCTGAATTTTGCTGACACCTATAAAGATTTCTATTCTGACGCTTACAAGCGTTTAATGCTGGACGCAGCTGCTGGCGACGCCAGTTTGTTTATCCATCGCGCTGAAGTGGAAGCGGCCTGGGGTTGGATCGACCCAATTATCGAAGCCTGGCAGCGTCCGGAAAACAAACCGCAAGGTTACATGGCTGGTAGCTGGGGACCACAAGCTTCTGCGCAGATGCTCGCGAGCGATCATCGTCGTTGGTTCTCAATTGACGAAGTGTTGTCTGGAGCTGATCAGGAATGGTAACCGAACGTTTATTTGAAAATCGCGCAGAGATGATTGCTGCGCTGCAAGTTGAATGTGAAGCGGCGTTGCGCAGTGCCATTGAAGATCGTGGCGAAGCAACTTTTATGGTTTCCGGTGGCAGTACGCCAGAGCCTTTGTACAAAGCGCTGAGCAATTCTGATCTGGATTGGGAATCGGTTTATGTTGCTTTGGTTGATGAGCGCTGGGTTGATTTCGACCACGACAAAAGTAACGAAGCCTTTACCGTTAAGCATCTCATCCAGAATAAAGCGGTAGTAGCAAATCTGGTTGGTATGAAAAATACCGCTGATACGGCTGCTGAAGGGTTAGCGGATTGTGAAGCTGCATTCCAGCAATTGGCGCAACCTTTTGATATCACTATCCTGGGGATGGGCTCGGATGGACATACCGCATCATTGTTTCCCCATGCACAAGGGTTGGATGAGGCATTGAACCCGGATTCCAATGAGCTTTGTGCAGCAATCACTGCAAAACAAAGTGAAGTTACCGGCGCAATTGTTGAGCGCATGACTTTATCGCTTGCTGGTTTGTTACGTTCGAAGTCGCTGGTTTTATTAATTACTGGCGATGAAAAACTCGCGGTGTTGCGTGCAGCACAAGCAGATGGCGATGTAAAAGATATGCCGATCCGCGCAGTGTTACGCCAGGATCGTGTACCGGTAATTGTTTACTGGGCGCCCTGATTTACCAAATCCGAACGGGCTTTGATTCAAGGCTCTTTTTTCGAACTTTTTTGAACAACGAGGGACACACACAGTGGCTTTAACTATCGATCAAATTGTCAAAGTAGCGCCAGTAGTACCCGTTATGGTGGTAGAGCGAATTGAAGATGCGGTGCCGTTGGCGACTGCACTCTACAACGGCGGTTTGAAAGTATTGGAAATTACCCTGCGTACTCCTTGTGCGTTGGATGCAATCACTGCAATGGTTGAAGCATTGCCGGAAGATGCGGTAATCGGTGCGGGCACCATTATCACTCCAGCAGATTTGGAAAAAGCGGTGAAAGCCGGTTCTACTTTTTTGGTAAGTCCCGGTACTACTCCCGCATTGATTGAAGCTGCGAAAGCATCACCCGTGCCATTGTTGGCCGGTGTTGCTACACCGACTGAAGCAATGCATCTCTACACGCAAGGTTTTACCCATCAGAAGTTTTTCCCGGCGGAAGCTGCCGGCGGTGTACCGATGTTGAAATCTATCGCGGGTCCATTGCCGCAAATTACTTTCTGCCCAACCGGCGGCATTGATTTGGCGAAGGCGCCAAGTTATCTGGCTCTGCCAAATGTGCATTGTGTTGGCGGAACCTGGATGGCTCCTAAAGAATTAATGAAGGCCGGTCGCTGGGACGAAATTGAACGTCTCGCACGAGAAGCAGCCAGTCTGCCTCGCTAAATGAAAAATCCGTAGGGGCGCAATTTATTGCGCCCCTACATTTTTAGTAACACGATTTTTAATCACATGGGCGCGAAAAACTGTGTCCCTACAGCGAAAGAATCAGTAAGAGTTTACTTAGGAGAAAGCAATGACTATTAGAGTGGCAATCAACGGTTACGGTCGTATTGGTCGCAATGTTCTGCGTGCGTTGTACGAGTCAGGCAAGCGCAGCCAAATCCAAATCGTTGGAATTAATGATCTGGGTGATGCACACCTGAACGCTCACCTCACCAAGTACGATTCTGTTCACGGTCAATTCAACGGTACCGTGAAATATGAAGGCAGTTCCATGTTTGTAAATGGCGATGAAATCCGTATTACTGCTGAGCGCGATCCATCAAAATTGCCTTGGGGTGAATTGAATGTTGATGTGGTGTACGAATGTACCGGTATTTTCACCAGCAAAGAAAAAGCAGGTGCGCACATTACTGCTGGTGCAAAAAAAGTAATCATTTCTGCTCCCGGTACTGATGTTGATGCAACGGTAGTGTTTGGTGTGAACGACAACGTATTGAAAGCAACTGACACCATTATTTCCAACGCATCTTGCACCACCAACTGCCTGGCACCTATCGCTAAGGTATTGAATGATAAGTTCGGAATTGTTCAAGGTTCCATGACCACCATTCACGCTTATACCAACGATCAGGTGTTGTCTGACGTATTCCACAAAGACATTTACCGTGCACGTTCTGCAACCCAATCAATGATTCCAACTACTACTGGCGCAGCTAAAGCCGTTGGTCTTGTGTTGCCGGAATTGAAAGGCAAAATGGACGGCATTTCGGTGCGTGTTCCAACCATTAACGTATCACTGGTTGACCTGAACGTATTGGTTGAAAAAGACGTGAGTGTTGAAGCAATCAACGCGGCAATGAAAGAAGCGGCTGAAAAAGAAATGCCCGGCGTATTGGCTTATGTTGACGAGCCTCTGGTATCCGTTGACTTCAACCACAATGCTCATTCATCCAACTATGACTCACTGCAAACCAAAGTGTATGGCAAGTGGGTAAAGGTATTGAGCTGGTATGACAACGAGTGGGGTTTCTCCAATCGTATGCTGGATAACACCATCGCCCTGATGAACGCTAAATAATAAGAGAACTCATCATGTTAAGACGTACAAAGATCGTCAGCACTTTGGGCCCTGCTTCTGAATCGCCAGAAGTTCTAGAGCGTTTAATTCTGGCGGGCGTTAACGTCGTCCGCCTGAACTTTTCCCATGGTTCACCGGAAGACCACAAGCGTCGCGCTGAAACCGTGCGCGAGCTTGCTGCCAAGCACAACCGTTTCGTGGCGGTGCTGGGTGATTTGCAAGGCCCGAAAATCCGTGTGGCCCGTTTCGCCGAAGGAAAAATCCATCTCAAGGTGGGTGACAAGTTTGTTCTGGATGCCTCTCTCGGTCGCGATGAAGGTAACCAGCAACAAGTTGGCATCGACTATAAAGAGTTGCCCAACGATTGTAAGCCTGGCGACGTTTTGTTGCTGGATGATGGTCGTGTGGTACTGACCGTCGATAAAATCGAAGGTACGCGTATTTATACCACTACCAAAGTGGCTGGTCCTTTGTCGAACAACAAAGGTATCAACCGTCAGGGTGGTGGTTTAACAGCGCCGGCATTGACTGACAAAGACATTGCTGACATTAAAACCGCTGCGGAAATTGATGTGGATTATCTCGCCGTATCTTTCCCGCGTTCAGCGGAAGATATGAACTACGCGCGCAAATTAATGCTGGAAGCAGGCGGCCGCGCAGGCCTCGTATCCAAAGTTGAGCGTGCAGAAGCGGTTGCGGATGACGAAACCCTGGATGACATTATCCGAGCAAGTGATGCGGTAATGGTTGCCCGTGGTGACCTGGGTGTTGAGATCGGTGATGCAGCGCTGATCGGTGTGCAAAAGCGCATTATTGCGCGCTCGCGTGCACTGAACAAAGTGGTAATCACCGCGACCCAGATGATGGAGTCGATGATCAACAGTCCATTGCCAACCCGCGCTGAAGTGTTCGACGTAGCGAACGCGGTATTAGACGGTACTGATGCAGTAATGCTCTCTGCAGAAACTGCTGCCGGTAGTTTCCCGGTGGAAACAGTAGAGGCAATGGTGCGCATTATTCTCGGTGCGGAAAAACATCCAATCGCGAGTTTTGACAACTACCGTATGGATCAGGCATTTAACACAGTTGACGAGTCTATTGCGCTCGCCTCCATGTTTACTGCCAACCATCTGGCGGGTGTTAAAGCGATTATCGCTTTCACTGAATCAGGTAGCACTCCGCGCTTGATGTCGCGTGTCGGTTCGCAATTGCCAATCTTCGCATTCTCCCGTCATGTAAATACCCAGCGTAAAATGGCGATGTACCGCGGTGTACAACCGATTGCATTTGATACCAGCAGCGCTCCGTGCTCTGATGATTTCAACCGTGCAATTGGTATGTTGAAAGCACAAGGTGTATTGGTAGAAGGTGATCTGGTGATTGTTTCCCTGGGCGATACTACATTGCTTGGTGGCACCAACACGATGAAAGTTCTGCGCGTTGGCGATACACTCGCCTAAGCTTGAACAGTTTGGAAAAACGGCAGCCTGGCTGCCGTTTTTTTTGCCCTGATGTTTTGTGTGGTGATGTTATGAAAATTATTTTTGCGATCTTGTTGGGTATTTTTTTTGTTCCTGCACACGCATTGGAATTGCGTGGAGAATGGCAGCAGGGGGGATTGATTGTCGGCAAAGTTCCTGCTGGTGTCCAGGTTGAATACGCTGGCAAAAAATTACAGCTTTCTCCAGCAGGGGAATTTGTTTTTGGTTTCGGGCGCGATGCAAAGCCGCAAGCGACGCTGGTGTTAATTAATACCGATGGAACCCGTAAAGAACAACATTTTCCAATCAAGCAGCGCAAATACAATATTCAGAAAGTGACAGGCGTTCCCCAGCAAACAGTTGAGCCTGATCCGGCCCAAGTAGAGCGCGCCAAACGCGAAGCACAAATGGCTGCCGATGCGCGCAAAGGCAATTTGCCGCTGACTTTTTTCGCACAAAAATTCCAATGGCCACTTATTGGGCCCATTACCGGTGTGTATGGCAGCCAGCGTTTTTATAATGGTGTACCCAATTCTCCACATTACGGTGTGGATGTCGCTAAACCAATCGGAACGGTTGTGGTTGCGCCTGCAGGTGGTGTTGTGACATTGGTTCATCCGGACATGTTTTTTTCCGGTGGAACCCTGATCATCGACCATGGCCATGGTCTCTCATCAACTTTTATTCACCTCAGTGAAATTTTGGTTAAAAAAGGCGATCAGATTACCCAGGGGCAAGCGATCGCCAAAGTAGGAAAGACTGGTCGCGCGACAGGTGCACATCTTGATTGGCGGATGAATTGGTTTGAAGAGCGAATCGATCCGCAGTTGTTAGTTGATCCTATGCCAGCAAAATAAACCCGACGATAATTTCCAGCATGGTAAGTGTTATGAGACGCGTATTGGCAGTCAGTGCGATTTTCTTTGCAGGTGTGATTTTTGGTTTGCTTTCTGTGCATGGCACTTTCAATCATTTGCGTCACACTTTTTCTCCGTCACTCAGTTTTGCTGATGGTTCAACCTATGTTGGAAATGTAAATACGCACGGGGAGCTTGAAGGAAATGGCCGTATGCAATGGAAAAATGGCGATAGCTATGAGGGAAATTTTGTAGCCGGTTTGTTTCAAGGGCAGGGCAAACTGTCAATGTCTTCTTCAGGTGTTTACAACGGCAATTTTGTTTTGGGTGAGATGGAAGGGCAAGGTGAATTGATATATGCCGATGGATCGCGTTATCGCGGAGAATTTAAGAAAAACCAATTTCACGGAAAAGGAAAATTAACCTATTCTGATGGTTCTTTTTATCTGGGCGATTTTAAAAATGGTCGTCCTGATGGAAAAGGGCAATGGTTATTTGCCGACCAGTCCACCTATAGTGGCGATGTTGCAAGCGGAGTGATCACGGGAAAAGGTGAATTAAAACGGGCAGGCAATAAATACGTTGGTGATTTTGTTGCAGGAAAAATGCATGGCAACGGTGTTTTTACTGATCCCGACGGCAATAGCTACAGCGGCGAATTTCAGGGCGATGTATTTACTGGTGAAGGGGTTTACACCGGTGTAGAAGGTGATACGTCGATAGGGCATTTCAATAGCTGGCTGCTAAATGGAAAAGGAATGCAGACAGATAAAGATGGTAACCAATGGCAAGGTGAATTTCAAAATGGATTGCTTGAGGGACAGGGAACTTATCTTGAAAAATTTGAGCATGAAAAGCCGGACAACAAACAATCGGGACAGCAATATTCCGGGGAATTTAAATTTGGAAAATATTCGGGCAAAGGAAAATTAATCAGCGGTAATGGCGATATTTATGAAGGTGAGTTTTCTTACGGCAAAAAACATGGTGCAGGAACATTAACCTATAAAGAGCCCATTGATGGGATGAGCAAAATTACCGGACGATGGGATTATGACCGTCTTATTGATGGCGGTAGCGATGTGAAAATTTTCTCGCCGGAAGAAGTGACTGAATACGCCATATATAAAGAAGCTACCGAATTAAATCGCTCACTGAACTCAATTCAATCGTCCAACGCAAAAAAAATTGAACTTTACAGTCTGGTTGTTGCAGGTTATGGCACGGAAGAAGTTTTTCGTCGCGAGAGTAAATTTATTGAAAATCTTTTTACCGGACAATATCACAACCGCAACACAGCAATTTATTTATCCAATAGCCAGCGTTCGCTTGATGAGCACCCTCTGGCAACACGTACGAGTATCCAGGCCGCTGTAGAAAAAATTGCGGGCCAAATGGATAAGGAACAAGACATTTTCTTTTTATATATCACCAGCCACGGCAGCAAAAATAAAACCATCTCATTGAGCCACAACGGCTTGGCCCTGGCCGATATAGATGCTAAATGGTTGGGGGATTTACTCAAGGCCACGGGTATAAAGCATCGTGTGGTGGTTTTGTCTGCGTGTTTTTCCGGTGGGTTTATTGATGACATTAACGATGAAAATACGATGGTAATGACGGCTGCCTCCGCTCAAAAAACCTCCTTTGGTTGTGCTGATGACAGTCTTTTCACCTACTTTGGCAAGGCATACTTCAAAGAATCACTAAAACCGGGAGTGGATTTTGAGCAGGCTTTTTACACGGCGCGCAGTTTGGTGGAAGAGTGGGAAAAGGCTCAAAAAATCACTCCATCAGAACCCCAAATCCGGGTGAATACGCGTATAACTGAACACGTTAAACATTGGCTGGGAAGCGAAAATCAGCAAGTTTCAGACCTCCGCACCTCCAATAGCGGTGTCGTTCTAGAGACAGGGCCGTAATTGGCAGTGTAAGATACCGCCCCCGGTTAACTAACCACGACCTAAGATCATGATTGATAAAAAATTACTCAGCATTTTGGTGTGCCCGGTCAGCAAGGGTGAACTTGAATATCGCCCGGAACAGCAAGAGCTGGTGTGCTGGGAAAGTGGATTAGCATACCCGATTCGCGATGGTATCCCGGTGATGCTGGAGCATGAAGCGCGCAAATTGGGCGCGGAAGAACTGGAGCAGCATCACGCCTGAGGGCGGATGCCAAAAGAAGTCGAAGACGAGTTAGTAAATGATGAAAAGCGCTGAAATTCGCGATGCCTTTTTGAAGTATTTCGAGAGTAAAGGCCACACTATTGTTGCCAGTAGCTCCCTCATTCCGGGCAATGACCCCACCTTATTGTTCACTAATGCTGGCATGAACCAGTTCAAGGATTGCTTCCTCGGTGAAGACAAGCGTTCGTACAATCGTGCTGTAAGCTCCCAGCGTTGTGTCCGAGCTGGTGGTAAGCACAATGACCTTGAAAATGTAGGCTATACCGCGCGCCACCATACCTTCTTCGAAATGCTCGGTAATTTTAGTTTTGGCGATTATTTCAAACACGATGCTATCCGTTTTGCATGGGAGTTTTTAACCTCCAAAGACTGGTTAAGTATCCCGTCAGAAAGGCTTTGGGTTACCGTCTACGCATCGGACGATGAAGCCTACGATATCTGGAACAAAGAAGTTGGCGTGCCCGCCGAGCGCATCATTCGCATCGGTGATAACAAGGGGGCACCCTACGCATCAGACAATTTCTGGGCGATGGGCGATACCGGTCCTTGCGGGCCTTGTACGGAAATTTTCTACGATCACGGTGCTGACATTTGGGGTGGTCCGCCGGGCTCACCGGAAGAAGATGGCGACCGCTATATCGAAATCTGGAACAACGTATTTATGCAATTCAACCGTACCGCTGACGGTGTTTTGCATCCCTTGCCGGCACCGTCCGTAGATACCGGTATGGGATTGGAACGTATTTCTGCCGTTATGCAGCACGTTCACTCCAATTATGAAATTGACCTGTTCCAGCATCTGCTTAAGGCCGCTGCCGAAGCAACTGGCAATCACGACATGGAAAACAAATCACTGCGTGTGATTGCCGACCATATTCGCTCGTGTTCTTTCCTGGTTAGTGATGGTGTGCTGCCATCAAACGAAGGTCGTGGTTATGTACTACGCCGCATTATTCGCCGCGCGATTCGTCATGGTAACCAGCTCGGTCAAAAGCAGCCTTTCTTTCATAGGCTGGTAAAAGCGCTCGCCGAAGTGATGGGCGATGCCTATCCGGAACTGCACAAGAATCAGGCACAAATTGAGAAGGTGTTATTGCAAGAAGAAGAGCAGTTTGAAAAGACCCTGGATAAAGGGATTGCTGTTCTTGAGGATGCATTGAGCAAACTGTCCGGTACTGAAATCCCCGGTAAAGTTGTTTTCACACTTTATGATACCTACGGTTTCCCGGTTGATCTGACTGCGGATATTGCCCGTGAGCGTGGACTGACCGTTGACCATGAAAGCTACGAGGCTGCAATGGCTGAACAGCGCGCACGTGCACGTGCTGCTGGCACCTTCAAAGTAGATTACAACGCGAAAGGTCTGGATTTCCCCATCACTGAATTCCTGGGTTACAGCAGTTTGGCGGAGCAGGGCAAAGTGCTTGCGCTGGTAAAAAATGGCGAGAAAGTTGATCAATTGGTTGAGGGTGATGAGGGCGTCGTTGTCCTGGATCGAACGCCTTTTTATGCCGAGTCAGGCGGTCAGGCGGGTGACTGTGGTTATTTGGAACTGGGTGGTAATCGTGCAGAAGTTCGCGATTGTCAAAAGCAAGGCTCATCCAGTTTGCACATCGTTCGTGTTCTTCAGGGTGCCATTTCTGTTGGTGATAACCTGTCAGCAAAAGTAGATGGTAATGTCCGTCAGGCAACTGCGCTTAATCATTCCGCAACCCATTTGATGCATGCTGCTTTGCGTAAAGTACTGGGTGAACACGTCACCCAGAAAGGCTCATTGGTAGATTCCGAGCGTTTGCGTTTTGATTTCTCACATTTCGAGGCCGTGACCGCTGATCAGCTCAAGGAAATTGAAGCTTTGGTTAATGGCCAGATTCGTGCAAACACAGCCGTTGCCACCGAGTTGTGTGATATGGATGCTGCCAGAGCCAAAGGTGCTATGGCACTGTTTGGCGAAAAATATGGCGACACCGTGCGTGTTTTGACCATGGGGGATGGTTTTTCGGTGGAGTTATGCGGTGGTACGCATGTCAGTCGTACTGGTGACATAGGCTTGTTCCGTATTGTTTCTGAATCAGGTGTAGCGGCGGGCATTCGCCGTATTGAAGCTGTTACCGGGACGCAGGCTCTTGAATTATTTGACCGTGTAGAATCTCTTGTCGATACAGCAAGCCGTAGTTTGAAAACCAATCGTGACTCCCTGGTCGAAAAGCTGGAAGCCCTAGTTGCCCAAAATCGCAAACTGGAAAAAGACCTTGCACAACTCAAAACCAAACTGGCCACCGCTGGTAGTGGTGACTTATCTACCCAGGCACAGGATATCGATGGTATTAAGGTATTGGCCTTGAATCTTGAAGGTGCCGACGCCAAATCACTTCGTGATACGGTTGATCAGTTTAAAAACAAGTTGGGAACTGCTGTTGTTTTATTGGCGACTGTTGAGGGCGATAAAGCTGCATTAATTGCCGGCGTCACTCAGGATATTACCAGCAAAGTAAAGGCCGGCGATTTAATGAGTTACGTTGCCAGCCAACTGGGTGGTAAAGGCGGTGGTCGTCCTGATATGGCTCAGGGAGGTGGAACTAATCTGGCTGCTCTCGATGCTGCCCTCGCTTCAGTTGTGCCTTGGGTAAAAAGCCAGTTGGGTTCTTAAATCGATTGGTTGTTTGTTGTACAAAAACGTGAAAGAAGTGCGATTAATCCGCTTTTTCTCGCCCACTTGGGTTAACTTTTGTTGCGAACTGGTGTTTAATTGGCGCCTTTTTGCGATCTGGTTAGTCAGTATTCGTATTCGTCAAATAAAAGAAGGATAGGCTGTAATGAGCTTATTGGTTCAGAAATACGGTGGCACCTCTGTTGGTTCCATCGAGCGTATAGAGCAGGTAGCTGATAAGGTTGCTGGTTTCCGTGCCCAGGGGCATGACATGGTAGTAGTACTTTCTGCCATGAGTGGTGAAACTAACCGTCTGATTGGCCTGGCCCAGCAAATTCAGGAAGTGCCTGATCCGCGTGAGCTGGATGTGTTGGTATCTACCGGTGAGCAGGTCACCATCGCACTTTTGTGTATGGCACTGAAAAAGCGTGGTCTTGATGCTCGTTCTTACACTGGCAGTCAGGTTCGTATCCTCACCGATAGTTCTTTCACCAAAGCCAGGATTCAGGCTATTGATGAAGAGAATATGCGCGCCGATTTAAAGCAGGGTCGTGTAGTTGTTGTTGCTGGATTCCAGGGCGTCGATGAACACGGCAATATCACCACGCTGGGGCGTGGCGGCTCAGATACTACTGGCGTAGCCTTGGCAGCAGCGTTAAAAGCTGATGAATGCCAGATTTATACTGATGTAGATGGCGTGTATACCACTGACCCGCGTATCTGTGAGCGCGCACGTCGCCTTGAAAAAATTACCTTTGAAGAAATGCTGGAAATGGCCAGCCAGGGCTCAAAAGTGTTGCAAATTCGCTCTGTTGAATTTGCGGGCAAATACAAAGTGCCGCTGCGTGTACTCCACAGTTTTAAAGAAGGCCCTGGAACCCTGATTACCCTCGACGAGGAAGATTCAACTATGGAACAACCAATTGTTTCCGGTATCGCGTTCAATCGCGATGAAGCTAAAGTCACTGTTGCCGGTGTACCTGATACTCCCGGCGTTGCCGCAAAAATTCTCGCACCAGTTGGCGAAGCCAATATTGAAGTTGATGTGATTGTGCAAAACGTATCTGCCGACGGCACTACTGATTTGACTTTCACTGTTCATAAAAATGATATGAATAAAGCTGTTGCTGTGCTGGAAAGCGTCGCTAAAGAAATTGGTGCGCGTGAAGTTCGCAGCGATGACAAGGTTGCTAAAGTATCTATCGTGGGTGTTGGTATGCGTTCTCATGCCGGTGTTGCATCGCGCATGTTCACTGCATTGGCAGATGACCGTATCAATATCCAAATGATCACAACATCCGAAATCAAAATTTCAGTGATCATTGATGAGCGTTACTTGGAGCTGGCTGTGCGTAGTTTGCACACCGCTTTTGGTTTGGATGCCGAGCCGTCAGAAAGCCGTGTGAGGGGCTAAGCTTTCTAACAAGGCGGTAAGTTAAGGTGTTTGAGTTACATTGCTGTCTAGTTCATAAATAGACAGAAAAATGTTGGGGGTTTCTTCCCTTTCGCGAAAAGTAGGCGATACTTATGCCCAAGGCATTCGGTTGTCAGGAAGCGACAGGGGGTATTCGGGAGTCGGCGGTGGCAAGGGGTGTCTAAGTCGTACTCTTACAGGATGAGTGAAGGAGATTAAAGATGTTAATTTTGACTCGCCGTATTGGCGAAACTTTGATGGTTGGTGACGAAGTAACCGTTACCGTTTTAGGTGTAAAAGGCAACCAGGTTCGTATTGGTGTCAATGCCCCTAAAGATATTGCTGTACATCGTGAAGAGATTTATCAGCGTATCCAACGCGAAAAGCAAAATCAGGAAGAGCAAGATAGTTAATTCCATATTAATTGTTTTGTTGTTCGAGCTTTTCAACTACGCGGCGGTATGATTCGATCATCCGCCGCGTAGGCGTTTTTGGGCATCCCTTCTTTTTTGCTCCCTTTGCAGTTGTCTTTTTTAAAAAATAAACAAATTGATCGATTATTGTTTTTTGCTGATCGCAAGTTGCGCAGTCGGTAAAATTTCCTGCATTTTATTTCGTAAAATTATATTCAAGACTTTGATTTTTAGCGAATTATGGTATTATGCGGCACCTGCTGAAACGGAGCTTGCTTTGCTTCAGCAGACGTGGAGAAGTGGCCGAGTGGCCGAAGGCACTCCCCTGCTAAGGGAGCATACCTCAAAAGGGTATCGGGGGTTCGACTCCCCCCTTCTCCGCCATTGAATTCAAGCAAAAAGCCCAATCGCAAGATTGGGCTTTTTTTATTAATTCAATTTTCATGACAGGGAATTTTAATTTGCTTGCTGTATTTTCTTTGTGGGAAATCAATTTATCATTTCGCAAAGTGATTGGATTCTTTCGTGGTTATTGTTTGCTTTCTCATGAATCCTTCTCTCATCGTTGGATAAGGAATTTATCTCGGTCAGAAAATTAATGGGGTGGCCTTGTTTACACACATTACTGTTGGTCGGCTCTGGATTGTATAAGTTTTTGTGCGTGATTTTTGTTTTACAGGAGGCACCCCCTTAAAGGGGGTTAACAGATGCATGCTAATAAAGGATTTTTTGATATGAATGGGCCATGGCTTAGTATTTTGATACCTGTTTACAATGTAAACAAATATCTGGGTGATTGTTTTCAATCTATTTTGTCGCAGGTTGATTCTGGTGTAGAGATCATTGCGTTAGATGATTGTTCTACTGATGATTCGTTGCAGCAATTGCGGCGCATCGCAGAAAATTCTGAGCATCCTGTACTTGTATTGCAGCATGAGCAAAACAGGGGGTTAAGTGCTGCTCGCAATACGTTGCTCAGGCATGCGAATGGCGAGTATGTTTGGTTTATTGATTCGGATGATGCACTTAATGATGGTGCTATTGCCAGTTTGCGTGAAGTCGTCCGGCAACATGCTCCGGATTTGGTGATGTGTGATTATGAGTTGTGGGATGCTGACCGGCTGCTTGCTCGTGGTAAAAAAAGTAACCATATCAGGTCTTTCGGAGGGCGAGCAAACGTCTTGCAAGCAGATGCTGAGTTATTATTTAGTGGTCTGTACCAATGTGGAAAGTTGCATGCGTGGTCTAAAATTTCCAAGCGTCATCTCTGGGAAGGTAATTTGCAGTTTCCAGAAGGGAAATATTTTGAAGATATGGTCACCACGCCCCGCTTGGCATTCAAAGCAAAAACTTTTTACTACTTGAATGTTGCGTGGGTTCGCTACCGCAAGCGCAACGATAGTATTTTGGCGACTTTTACACCCCAAAAAATTGAAGATATGTTGTCCGGTGTTGAGGGGGTTTTGAGCCTATGGCAACAGAAATCCCCGAGTATGCGTATCAAAACTCGTTACTATTTTATTCGCTACTGTATAAAAATTTACTTGTCTGCGCTCAAAGAAAGTCAGCGTATCAATATCAAATTCAAGGTTAATTCGTCAGAAACTCGTAATAGATTGTTTCATGCAATTGGGATGGGGCGTAAAGGTTTGGTGAAGCATTATTTATTAAGCGGCGACGTATTTCGATTGATTAAAGCACTCAAGGTTATTAGCTGATTTTTATACAATTTAGAGGCGGTATAAATGTTATACCGCCTTTTGTTCTATTAGAAAGATGCCCCTATTGCGTCAATCCGTGATCTGCTTCTACCAATTAGTCCTTGAATGTTGCCTTTATATTTATAGTTCAGTTCTCATATAGTGTAGCGGCTTGTTTTAAAGGTTGAGTGTGCTGGGGTGAATAGAGGTTTTCTTTCTGCAGTTAAATAATTATGTATACCTTTAAGCGACTCGATTACGTTATTTATATAGCTAATAAAAAAACCGATGTTCTTTGCATCGGTTTTTTTGATCGTAAAAAAATAAATTTCTACAGCGCGCTGATTTTTTGAATTTGTTCGCGCAATTTCTCAACCGAAATTTTATTTTCATTGACACGCTTGCGCTCATTCTCCACAACTTCTGCAGGTGCCTTCTCCACAAACGCAGCATTACCAAGTTTGGTTTCGGTGCGTTCAATATCCTGCTGCAATTTATTGCTTTCTTTCGTCAGGCGAGCGATCTCGGCGTCTTTATCGATAATTCCTGCCATTGGTACCAGAATTTCCATTTGCCCGACAAGCGCTGTTGCGGACATAGGCTCTGCGTCGCCAGCATTCAACCAGGTAACGCTTTCCAGCGATGCCAGCTTTTTCAGGAATTGCTGGTTTGCTTGCAAACGTTGTTGATCATCAGTACTGCCATTTTTAAACAGCACATTGAGATCTTTTGCGGGAGAAATATTCATCTCTCCGCGGATATTACGCACGCCAAGGATAACAGCCTGCAACCATTCAACATCTTTCAATGCTTGTTGATCGATTCTGTTTTCATCGGCGATTGGGAAGCGGGCATGCATAATGGTCTCGCCAGTTACACCGGCAAGTGGTTTGATTTTTTGCCAAATTTCTTCGGTGATAAACGGCATTAATGGATGGCTTAAGCGCAGAATGGTTTCGAGCACGCGAATCAATGTGCGCCGAGTGCCTTTTTTACGCGCGTCACTGCCTTCGGATTTATCAAACAAAATCGGTTTGGATAATTCCAGATACCAATCGCAGTATTCATTCCACACAAACTCATAAATAGCCTGGGTCGCTAAGTCGAGGCGGTAATTATCGAGTGACTCAGCAACTTGTTTTTCTGCTAATTGTAATTTGCTAATAATCCATCGGTCAGCAACGGATAATTCATAATCACCTGAGTCATCTTGCCCGCAATCCTGATCTTCGCATTGCATCAAAACATAGCGTGTTGCATTCCAGATTTTATTGCAGAAGTTGCGGTAACCTTCAACGCGGCCCATATCGAATTTAATATCGCGGCCGGTTGATGCCAGTGAACAGAAAGTGAAACGCAGTGCGTCAGTTCCGTACGCCTGAATGCCTTCCGGAAATTCTTTGCGGGTTTGCTTTTCAATTTTTGCAGCATCTTTTGGATTCATTAAACCGGTGGTGCGTTTTTGCACCAGGGTTTCCAAATCGATACCGTCGATAATATCCAGTGGATCAAGCACGTTGCCTTTCGACTTGGACATTTTCTGGCCCTGGCTATCGCGCACCAGGCCGTGGACGTAAACGGTTTTAAAGGGAATTTGCGCGCTGCCATCTTCATGCTTTACCAAATGCATGGTGAGCATAATCATGCGCGCAACCCAGAAGAAAATAATATCGAAACCGGTAACCAATAAATCGGTTGGGTGGAATTTTTTCAGGAAATCAGTTTGCTCTGGCCAGCCTAATGTTGAAAAAGTCCACAGGCCGGAACTGAACCACGTATCCAGTACATCCTCATCCTGGTTCAGTTTTACCTCGGCACCGAGATTATATTTACTGCGTACTTCTGCTTCGTCGCGACCAACATATACTTTGCCACTCGCGTCATACCATGCAGGAATGCGATGGCCCCACCACAATTGACGGCTGATACACCAATCCTGAATATCGCGCATCCAGGAGAAGTACATGTTTTCGTATTGTTTGGGTACAAACTGGATGCGGCCATCTTCAACGGCAGCGATTGCCGGTTCTGCCAAAGGTTTAGTGCTTACATACCATTGGTCAGTTAGCCATGGCTCGATAACAACGCCGGAGCGATCACCACGCGGCACTTTCAAACCGTGATCATCAATTTTTTCCAGCAATTCTGCCGCTTCAAATGCGGCAACAATTTGCTTGCGTGCTTCATAGCGATCAAGTTCGGCAAATTGAGCGGGCAGGGTGTTGTTCAATTCGTTGTTGACGCTACCATCAAGATTAAAAATTTGTGCCTGCGCGAGAATCGCCGCATTTTTATCTAGAACATTAATCAGTGGCAAATTGTGGCGTTTGCCCACTTCGTAGTCGTTGAAGTCGTGTGCGGGAGTAATTTTTACGCAACCGGTTCCGAAATCGCGATCCACATAATCGTCAGCAACAATCGGAATCAAGCGATTGACGAGTGGTAGCAAAACAAATTTGCCGATCAGGGATTTGTAGCGCTCATCTTCCGGGTGAACCGCAACAGCACTGTCACCTAACATGGTCTCCGGGCGAGTGGTTGCGACTACTAAATAATTTTTACCTTCAGCGGTAGTTGCACCATCCGCTAATGGATAACGCAGATTCCACAGGTGGCCCTTTTCATCATGATTTTCTACTTCCAGGTCGGAGATGGCGGTGTGTAATTTGGGGTCCCAATTTACCAGGCGTTTGCCGCGGTAAATCAAACCGTCTTCATACAAGCGCACAAAGGCTTCCTGCACGGCTGTAGAAAGGCCATCGTCCATGGTGAAGCGTTCACGTGTCCAATCTACCGATGAGCCAAGGCGACGGATTTGGCGAGTAATGGTGCCACCGGACTGCTCCTTCCACTCCCAGACTTTTTCGAGGAATTTTTCGCGGCCCAGATCATGGCGGCTAATATTTTGTGCAGCGAGCTGACGCTCAACAACCATTTGTGTTGCGATACCCGCGTGATCAGTACCAACTTGCCACAAAGTGTCATCACCGCGCATGCGGCGATAGCGGATAAGTGCATCCATCACTGCATTATTGAAACCATGCCCCATATGGAGGCTGCCAGTCACATTGGGTGGCGGGATCATAATGCAATAAGGATTACCTTCGCCGGCGGGTTTGAAATAACCCTTCTCTTCCCAGGTTTGATACCACTGGTTTTCTATCGCGTGGGGTTGATAGGTTTTATCCATAGCGCTTGGAAACTCTCTAGGTCTGCGGCTGCGTTGGCTGCCCTTAAATAACGAAAAAAATTGGGTTGCGATTATAGCTCTTTTTGTGCGCTATGCGTGCGTAAATGCTGCAACGACTTTGTACGATACGGGTCAAATTCGATTTGATAACAGGAATAGCAAATGAAAGATATTCCAGTTTCGACTCCGATTGATGCGGTAATTATGTGGGTTGATGGGGCTGACCCTGAACATGCTGCCAGGTTGGATACTTTTCTGCGCAATAAAGGTTTGGCGCGTGAGGGTGGTGCTAATAAAGCGCGCTTTCATCATGCGGGTGAGCTGGATTATTGCGTAACGTCATTATTGAAGTTCGCCCCCTGGTTGCGGACAATTTTTATTGTTACCGATCAGCAGCGCCCACCGCTTTTGGATAAGTTGGTTGGAACATCTTTTGAGCAGCGTGTTTGCTTGATCGATCATAGCGTTATTTTTGCTGAATACCCCGAATGTTTGCCCAGCTTTAATAGTATGGCCATCAGCTCTCTTCTATGGCGCATACCGGGGCTCGCCGAGCAATTTCTATATTTAAATGACGATTTTATGCTGATTCAGCCGACTTATCCGGATGATTTTTTTCGCGATGGAAAAGTGGTATTACGTGGAACGTGGCGTTTGCTGCCAGAAGCTGTTCCCGGTAGTCCGATGATTCGTTTGGTGCGGCGTTGTTTGGGGCGAGAACAAAAAAAGAATCGCGTCAGTTTTTGGGCGTTACAGCAATCATGTGCGCGACAATTGCGATTTACCAAAAAATATTTCCGCTTGCCTCATGTTCCCCATGCATGGAAGCGATCATCGTGGGAACAAATATCCAACGAGTTTCCTGCGGTGATAAATACCAATACATCTGCACAATTGCGCAGTTCCGGGCAATATGTTCCCGAGGCACTCAGCTCGCATTTTCATTGGCGAAGAAATTTAGCGGTACTCGACAATGCACGAACTAATATGCAATTAAAGCCCGGCGAGCAATCCTTATTTCGCATCCGTTTAAAACTGCGGCATGCTGAGATAAATAACAATGTTATTTTTGCTTGCGTGCAAAGTGTTGAGGCGGGATCGGCTAAAAAACAAAAGCTGATTTTTAGCTGGCTGGATAAACGTATTGGAAGCCTTGAAGAGCTACTCTAGAATTATATTTTGCTGTGTGCCTGATTAATTCAGGCACACATACATTTTTACGGGTATTTTAATTCCCGCATAAGCTCCACTTATCTGTTGCTTACTGGTTTATTTTTTTTGTTCTGGTATTTGCCAATTCTGAAACCAATTGCCATTCCAGTAATGCTTCCTGTGCATTGATATGTTTTCTATACGCGATTAAAGCGCTTGATGGTGTTGCTTGATGGGTTACCTGAAGTTGGTCGTTGTAAGAGTAGGCTGCTGCTTCATTGTTGAAGGTGACCTGATTATCCAGCATCCAGATATCATGTTCATACCATGCTGCCCTCGGCTCGCCGGTTGCCAGCAAATCGAAACCGGTTTTTAAATAAGTTGTATCAGCAAGGATGAGTTCAAATAATGTCGGAAATATATCGCGCTGGCTACCCGTAATGGATGTGTCCCACTGTTTTCCAGACATGTACGCAGTAGGAACCTGGATGTAAAATGGCACTGCACCCGCCAGCAATTTATCGCGCTTGCTGGAAAACTGATAAAAGCTGCGCAGCACATGGTCCCCGGTTGCCATGCGGATGGTATTGCTGTCGAGTGGCGAATTATCTAATTCCTGTAAAAAATTTCCTAACTGGTCCGATGCATAGCGAAATGTTGCCATTTGCATCTGCGCATTTTCCGGTTGAATTAAATGCTCATCGAATGCTGTTGTTGAAAACGCCGGAACTTCATATCCGGTTGGCAGTTTATGTGGTGGGTGATTGCTGGTTGTAATGATAAACATAAATACCGGCTGTTTAGAGGCGGATAATTCGCGCAGTTTTTCCAGCGCAAAACGATAGGTATATTCATCATGTACCCCCCAATCCGAATGCTTGTCGATACCATAAGCCTTGATGATATCTGACATATCCCAATAATAATTTACGCCCTGTGTTTTCCAAAAGCTGTCGTGGTTTAACCAGGATCTCGCGCCGCCGCTAACAAATGCGATCTGGTAACCGTTCGCGATAAACGGTTGCAGGTTGGAGTAGGCCAATTGATGATTTTTTGCCGATGATGTTGAAAGCTCCAGCACCGATGTGTTGAGCAAAGTGCTTTCTATAAAACGATTGGTGCCTAATCGTGTTGATAGAAAGTGAGTAAACAATGCTCCTTTATTTTTTTGCTCACGAAAACTGCCCAGCAAATTTTGTTGCTCTGAATCGGCCAATAAAATCTGCGAGCTCCAGCTCTCCATCATCACAAACACAACATTGGGCAATTTTTCAAAATGTGGTGCCCGGGATTTTTTGAGTAAGGGAACTCCTTGCAAAGTTGTATCGTAAGTGGCTAATAAATCAGCCTTGGCTTCATCAAGGTTTTTAAAACCGCGCGATTTCAACGCTTGTTGCGGATTGTTGTTAACGGAATTTTTACTCTTTTCCTTAAATGCATAATAAAGATGATTAGGTGCATTGATAGAAAGATTATTTAGAAAGCTGGATGACGAAAAATGTGTGGTTTTTTTATTTAATGGAAATAGTGAAAGGCTTCCGCGTGCGGCAATTGCCAGTGCGATAATCGCCAATAGTATGCAGATACTTTTTAGGGCGGCTCGCTGCGTACCGGTAATCGCTTCTATTGCTGAGCTATTCGTCAGGGCTTTGTAGGTCTGGCGGTGAGTAATTAACGCAATGCCACATAGCAGTAACAATAAAAATCCATTTGCGATGGGGTTGTATTGAGCTACAAATAGTTTAAAGAGTTCTGTGGTTTGATCATCTACAATCCCAAAAATAAAAATATCAAACGGCTGGCCAACACTACGCCAGTAAATAGTGTGAACAAAACCGATACTGCAAAATGACAGTAAAAAGAAAATATTGATTGCACGATAAATACGGATCGCCAGTGTGCCGGGTTTAATCGCTATTATCGGAGCAGAAAACAGCAATCCCAATGCTATTGCGGTTGCCACAAGCTTTAAGTCCCAACGCAGCGCATGCAGTAGATAGGATAGTAAATCCTGTGTAATCACTTCATCGCTAAATTGGTAAAGCGTAACCAATCGCAACAGTTGCATCAGAACTATTGCGATTAATGAACAGCTTAGCGCATGAGAAAAAAAATCAACGAATAAAGCCCAGCGGTTACTCAAAGTCAGCGTGTGCATGAAAGTAGGATCTTGTATCGGTTTAATTCAGGTTTTTAAGGTTATTTTTGCAGCGGAACGTAATAAGTTTGTTCCCGGTACAGCAATGATGGCAACAACACATGCGCCAGTGCCCTGGTGGAATCTGTGCTTGAGGCCGCATCAGGCAAAAGTGAAACATGTCGTTCTGGAAAGTTATACAAGGCTGCCACAGCATCACCGCTGGGTTTTAAAATGGTGAGTTTGTGTGTATCGCCGGATTGTTCTTCCATTAGTGCAAAGGTGTCATCGAATTGAATCAGCGCTCTACCGGGGCTGGTTCTGTCCGCCGCAAAATCACGGCCCAGCATTGGGTGTTCGGACGAAACTCCCATCAGCGAAATCAATGTTGGCGCCAGATCAATTTGGCTGGCAATCGGATTAATTTTTTCGGGTTTTATATCGGCCCCGAGAATCAGGCCCGGGATATGGAATTTATTGACTGGAACCAGGCTATTACCATACACACGATTATCGTGGTCAGCCACGATCAGGAAAAGTGTATCCTGCCAATAAGGACTCGCCTGTGCTTTTTTCATGAATTCACCCAAGGCGTAGTCAGCGTATTTAACAGCATTATTTACGACTTGTTTTGGTTGTTCATGCAATTCAATTCGGCCATCGGGGAATTCAAATGGCGAATGATTGGATGAGGAGAAAATCAAGCTAAAGAATGGTTTTTGTTGTTCATGCAATTGTATTAAGTGCTGATGGGCATGATTGAATAAGTCCTCATCACTAGCGCCCCAGCTACCTACAAATTGCGGATTTTTAATATCTTTGAAATCAATGATTTGTTCAAAACCATTGCCGGTAAAAAAGCCGCGCATGTTATCGAAATGCGCTTCGCCGCCGTAAATAAATTCAGTGTGGTAGCCTTTGCGCTCAAGCAGATCGGCGATGGTAAAAAAATTCTTTTGTGAGAGCGATAGCTTAACTGTGCTTTGCGCCGGTGTTGGCATAAAGCCCGCAACAACGGCTTCAATACCACGGACTGAACGCGTTCCTGTTGCATAGAGTTGCTCGAACCACCAACCCTGTTCTTTGAGTTTTTCCAGATTGGGTGTTACCGGCACACCACCAAGGCTTTCTACAAACGTTGCTCCCAGGCTTTCTTCCAAAACAATCACCAGATTTAACGGTTTCTCGCGTTGAACCACAGCGGTGTGTTGGTGGACGGTGGGAAATTTCGCATTGGTAAATTGATAATGTTTAAGCCAGGGCCAATCCAGATTTTGCTTAATAATCTCCGGCGTAGCCATTTCCCCATATATTTCGCTGGATTTGGCTTCATGTTTCATATTGTAAATTGCAAAGGCTACTGAATAGGTTGAGTTAATAACCAATGAGTTCACCATCGCATCACCTGTAATAGCGAAAAGTGCCGGGTTCGCCGGGCGATG
The DNA here is from genome assembly GCA_003056245.1 of Cellvibrio sp. 79. Taxonomy (GTDB): domain Bacteria; phylum Pseudomonadota; class Gammaproteobacteria; order Pseudomonadales; family Cellvibrionaceae; genus Cellvibrio. Next base: position 1,834,343 of record MVDH01000001.1, read on the forward strand.
CTGGGTGGTGGAGCGAATCCCCATTGCCAACACTAAAACCAGCACTGGCCAAATCAGGATTAAATACAAATAAGGAATTTGATAAGAATGGTGCTTCCTATCTTTAATTAATTTGCTGGAAATGATGGTTATCAAAACAGTGAGGAATATTCCACCTAAAAACGGCCCGCGGAATCCATACCACAGGGTGGAAAAAACTTCCTTCGGATATTTTAAATACTCTACGAAAATACGATTTGGACGTAAATCATATTGCATAAGAAATGCGGGTGTTGCCAATTCCATAAAAATGAACAATCCCAATCCTAATACCGACCAGCTGTACGTGAATTTCTCCCAGCCGGTTCGCCATGAATTGGGTCGCCAGAATGGCAAGGTAAGAACTGGAATCAATGCCCAGAAACTCACCATAATAATATCGGCACGAACCCCTTGCAGGATCATCGATAATAATTTGCCAGCAGGTTCAACCCTGTCCCATTGCCATGCCATCAATAGCAAGCGGCTAATGCTGAGCAGAATAAGACTCAGTAAAAACATCCTGATAATAAAGCGCAAATGACCGGAAAAAAGTGCTCTGGGAAAAGATGGATTGTTCATTTTAATTATTGCTATTGAAAGGGTGGATGGTTAACTAACGATAAAGTATTTTGGCGAAGATGTAAGCGACGAATCTGTAACAGTTTCACCATAGGCATTATAGATTTCCATCGGCACCATGGATGATGGAAACTGTTGGGGTATGGTTTGAGTGGTCCATCCCATCAGGATTCGCTGATCGTCTCTTGAAAATTCCAATATATAAATGGATGCATCAGTGAGCCATTTTTTTTGGAAAGTCGCATCGCCGAGCAATTTAAGAAAGTGTGCTAATGCATAAAATGCCGGGCGTGGTGTGAATTGATTTTTATCATCCACCAAACCATAACCATGGGCCGATAAGCGCCACCAAAAAACTTGCTCTACATGACCGGAGCATAATGTAATTGCCAGAAAACGCAGCATATAGCTCGCATAATCTTCGTCATTCTCACCCGGTTGTATGCGTCGCCAGTTTGGTGTTTCGTAGGGGCAGCCAATCGGTGACCAAATGTGCGTGTTTTTTACCGGCCAATTTACCTCAGAAATAATGACGCGATCTTCGGTGTGTTTTGACCACTGGGCCAATGCGCGAATCATGGCACTTTTTTCCAGTGTCGAAAAATATCCCTGCTTATTTTCCGGCGCACCACGGCGGTCAACATAAAGGAAATGGGAGAGTGCATTGAAACGGAAATCGCCGGGTAATACATTCAATGCTGCAATAACCGGTAAATATTCAAAGTCTATGCAAGCAGGCCCGCTTAATTGTAGTTGCGGAAATTCCTGTTTGAGCTCCAGGGCAGGGTGCATCAGTTGCAAATATTCAGTGCTGCTCCAAACACCCCATTTCACGCGATTGGTTGCATGGGTAACTTCAATGTGAGTTACTTTATTGGCCAGCCGGCGAATAATTTTATTCAGGAATTCCGTCCATGAAGCTGGTTCCAGAATCGCGCGCCGGTCTTGCAGTAATCCGATCATCACCGGGATATTTTGTGCGTGTAACTGCTCAACCAATTCAATTCCTCTATCCCAATCTGCAGGTGTTTCATGGTGATAAAAGCGAATAAAAACCGGTGGATTCCCTAATTGTTTTAACAACGTTAATTCCGTTGCAATGTAATCCGGGTGCGGATGCAATGCGATGCCAATCCGCTGCTGCATTGAGCGCGGTTGGCGATAACTTTCCTGCAGCAATTTCCGGTAACGCAAATAAATATCCGGCAGGGCACAAAGGCCTTGCCACACCATCGAAAGAACATAACCGGTATTGCGATGTCGGTGCTTTTCTTTGCGCCCGAGGCTAATCATTGGTTGGGCAGTTTTTTCATCCCATAACCAAATATCTTTTGGCGATGGATATAGCGGACGCCCGGATGATTTACGTTTATTTTTCCAGTGGCGGATTGGATGGCGCCATTTGCTATTGCGTCTATGCCGCCAGAACTGTTCACGCAATTTTTGTTCGAGTTTATCCAGCTCGGGTTCCGGCAACTGGTGATGACTGTAGATCATCTTGAAAATTTTCATATACGCACCGGGTATTGCAAGCCGGGCGAGATCTTTTGCCCGCTCTTTGTTGCCCAGTGGGGCCGGATAAATTTTGCTGCGATTCAAATCAATCCACTGCGGCGCTAACCATTTACCATCGTCAGTGTGCGGTAAGAGAATATTTTGGTTGCCCATATCGCCGTGCATAAATCCTGCATCGTGCATGGTGCGCAGGGCAGGTGCGAGGTGCAGGAGAATTTCCATCAGCGGCTGGTTATCGCGCTTGTCCCAGAGTATTTCAGCCATTATTTCGCGCAAACTGGGAGCGGCTTCGAAGCGACAAATATAATAACTTTCCATTAACCGGTTGTTATCCCAACGCTCAAGCCAGGCCACGGGTTGTGGCGTGCCTATATTTTGTGATTGCAAATAACAGGCGGCGAGGTAAGAGCGTTCTGCTTTGGATTTATTCTTTTTATCGTAACGATCTTTCCACCAGGATTGGCGTTTGAAAACTTTTATCGCAACGGGAATGGTTCCATTCGCCGTTTGTAAGGTATTTTTGAGAACGAAATCGCCACCATGGGAAAGTTTCTCTCCGGTATGGCAGAGTTGTTGTAATTGCCCAAGGCTCTCACGGGTTTGCTGCTCGTCAAATGCTGTTGTTATCGCACCGGATAAGTTTCCAATAGTAATTGCCACACTGTTCACGCTCTTATGCCCCGCTCGCGGATGTAGTGGCCAGGCGTTGATAAAGGCCCACATATTGCTGGATATTTTTTTCAAGGTTAAAGCCAGTTGCATAAGCAATCATTTTTTCGCGGCACATTGCATCATTTTTCAGGCGCGGCAAATTTTCGAGCAGCGTTGCTGTCATGTAATCCGGATCGAATTGTTGCCAGATAAATGCATGGCCGCCCGCTACTTCGGGCAAGCTGGTCATATTGGATGTAAATACCGGTGTTCCAAATTGCATGGCTTCAATGACGGGTAAGCCGAAACCCTCAAACATTGACGGAAATAAAAACGCCTTAGCGTGTTGGTAAAGCCAGATTTTTTCCGCGCTACTGATCGGACCGCAAATGTGAACGTTGTTTAATTTTAACGCGGCTATTTTTTGGTGTAATTCTTCGATGTAGTCCTTATCGTCCAGATTGCCGCAAATATAAAGGTGATGGTCGGGGATACGTGCCATCACTTCCAATAATGTGTGAAAATTTTTCTTGCGACGCATGGCGCCGAGTGAAAAAAAGAAGGGCACATCCTGTTGGTAAAACGATGGTTGTGTTGCCGGGTGTTGCTGGAGGTTTTCCACACAGTTGTAAATGACTTCCACCGGTTTATCATTTAATTTAATGTGTTTCTTTATATCATCGGCCACAAATTGCGAGATGGTTACCAATGCATCAGCCCGATCTACCCGTTGCTGCAATCGATCCAAATGAAATTTGGCTTTATAGGAATTTTTTTCGTACAGAAAATTGAGATCATGAATTGTGATAACCTGGCGGGTATTTGTTGCTTTACGAAGAAAGCGAAAACTCTGGTAAGTAGAATGCCATACATCAACACGCGGTAAGCTCAGGGGAACAAATTTTTGCCATTTACGCACGGGTACATAACTAATATTTTTCCTGGCAGAAAAACCGTGGTTATGGGGAACCAGGATTTTATAATCGAGTGAAGCATTGGGGTGCGCTTCAATTCCTTTTAATAAAGAGCGCATCACATTAGCTATGCCGGTATTGGCATAATGAATAAGGCTTGCATCAATAAGTACGCTGGACATAGTTGGTTTAATCCTATTTCCAATACTTCATTTTTTGTCTGAGCTTGAATTTACGCCAGAGATTCCAGGGTTTGGTTTTTGGATTTTTTCCTCCCTGTGCAATAAATTCATTGATCGCATCCAGAATGCGCTCGGCCGATTTTCCGTCGCGCGTAGGATGAATGTCTGCGCCAAATTGTTCAATCGCGTTCATCAGTTGCGTGGGGCGAGTCAGTGCTTTGCGAATGGCAGGTTCAAAATCCGCGGGATTATCAATATCGATCAATTGTGGGCCCGGGCGGCGGTTTTTAAACGTGACCACCGGTTTACGTGTTAACAGGAATTCGCTTAATGCGGAGGATGTATCCGAACACATTACATCAGCATCGGTAAATAATTCCAGAATATTATCTGCATCAGAAAATACGAGATTGTCATTTTCCAGTGCTTTGAATTTGCTGCGTATATCCGGGCTCATTTTCGGGTGCAAGGTCACCACCCATTTCCACTCTCCGGTTTGGCTCAAGCGTTTCACTTCCGGATACAGAATTTCCGCGGCGCTCCATGATGGTGAAAAGGTGGAGTGATAGAGAATGGTCGGGGGATTTTTTACCGGCGGCAGAGCTTTTGGTAACTGCGAAAAAAAATAATCCAGTTTTGGCCAGCCGGTTTCAACAACATGGAAGTGTTGCAGTTTATTGGCGAGTGCAACGAACTGTCCGGTATCTTTCGGGCCAGTAGTGCAATACAAATCAAAAAAACCACGGATATAAATATGCCTGGGTTTGCCTGCATCAAAACCATGGAACGTCTGTACCTTAACGCCGGGAAAAAAATGCGGAACCATATTGTTCGGCGTGATTACGGCAAGCGGATTCCAACGCATCACTTCATCGACAGTTGCCAACACGTGATCATCGTCCTGCAAATCTTCTGCGCCAGGCCCATTAAAGAACCACGCCACTTTATCGCCGCGCGCTTTTATGGCCGCATCAATCGGGCGCATTATCGCCTGGGTGTAGCGCTCTGAACCATAAAATAAATAGTGTTTGCTCATGGTGATATCCCAGGCGAGTAAATTCTTTGCAGTGTGATTAGTTGCTTTTTAGAAATCGCGACATATGTTCAATAGTGTCGGCAAGAATTTTTGGAGGAAGCTCCAGATTCTCTACCGGATCGTAATTCTGGTCGACCACATCTATATCGCCAATCGGGTCGATGAGATAGAGGTAGTTATCATACAGGATCGCCCGGTCGGTCCAAGACTCCATTAGTAAACCCCTCTCCAAGTTTGTTCCATTTGTCAGCAATGATTGCCCGGTTGAATAATCACTGGTGGGGTTGCTGCATCCAAAGGCTTCGCTTAGCAAGCTGGGCAGCATATCTTCATGGCTGGTTAGTCGGGTGATGCTGGCGGGTTCTTTCCCGGGCCACAACAGAAGTAAAGGAACTTTGGTTTGCCAATGGCTGAAGTTACCGTTGTGGCCCCAGAAGTTTTTATGCAGTTCATTGAACTCCTGGCCGTGGTCACTGGTGATAATTACCAGGGTATTGTGCAAGCGCTGTTGGGCGGCCAGCTCATCCAGTATTTGTTTAATCAAACCATCGACAAAATGGGCAGTGGTTTTGTACAGGTTGAGAAAGGGGACGGGATCATAGTTGTTGTTTAATTCCAGGTAGTTAACTTTCTCCAGCATTGGCTCAAAACGCCGTGGATAATCTTGTGGTATTCCGAAGCCATGTGGTGCATCAAAAAATAAAAAACCAAAGAACGGTTCATTGGCTGGTTGTGCTTTTAAATCGCGGATAAAACGCTCGGTAATGTCGATATCATTCGCCGCACTGTTTTTGTATTGACCGGATTGTAATTGATCGCGCAGCGCGGAAAAGATGGTGCGATCAAATTCAGGGAAGGTGAGGGTGCTGCTGCCATAAATAAAATGCTTGTAATCCAGTTTTTGCGTCACATCAAATAAAACACTACCTCGTTCGGCGGCGAGCATAGGTTTCCAATAACTGCCGGAAATGCCATAGAACATACTGAACAAACCATAGCGCGTGGAATTGCTGGTACTAAAATGATTTTCGAAGGAGAGCGCCTGGTTTTTTAATTGAAAGCTATTGGGCATTACTTCTGCGTTTAATTGATCAAAACGCAAGGAATCCACGACCAGCATTAAAATGTTTAATTTTTCTGCGGGCGCACACTGCAGCGGTGCTGCCGGATATTTTAAGCCATCGGCAGTATTCGCTTTTAGTTTGGCTGACTGCTCTTTGACCTCAAAGCCCATTTTTTCCAGCGATGAACGCATAGTGGTAGTTGGCATCCAGGGGATATAGCGATTTTGCGCAGTAAGATTATTCCAACCAAACGCATCGGCGCAGCCACTTAATAATTGCAATCCAATATAGCTCGTCAGGAAAAAACCAATGTAGTGTCGACTACTCCATGACTGTATCCGGGAAATTTTGTGGCTGAGCGCAATTAGCAGCCGCTGGCCGAGTAAAACACTTATTAAAATGGCTGCGATTGACACCCACATCTGCCATGAAAATGCGATGTTTTCCAACAAGGCGCCACTGAGTAATAAATTAATCACCATGCCATTTAAGTGGAAATGATAGAGGCTAAATACCTTGACGTTCGTGATAACAATTAATTGTGCAAGCGCAAATAAAATAATTGCCAGCGTCACACGGTGTTTACGCAAGCGCAGTAAAAAACTCAATACCAATATGCATAAGGTGACTGCAAAAGATAGTACCGCAAAGTGGATAACCATTCCGGCAACGAGATAAACCTGGGCTCCCAGTGAAAGAGGCCATTGGCTATGCCATAAAGTGACAAAGGCCATGATGATGGCATTGATGAATGTGAAGGGAGCAAGCCAGCGACTATCTTGATAAGGGGTGGTCGCTTCCTTGGAAAAAACCAAAGTCATAGTGGAAAACTTCCTTTGAAAATAAATTAGTGCAATGAAATTTTCTTTTGCAGCTCAGCCCAAACCTGTGCGGCTTTGATGCTGGTCATACATTGCGGGGTATCTATGCTGTGTTCCGGCAGCCATTTGCAGTGCCGTTTGTGGCAAGGCATACACTCAAGAGGATTATCCATTTGCAGGTTGTGTGTATGTTCGCCAATCAAACCTACTTTGGTGGGTGATGTTGCGCCATAAAGTGCGATAGTGGCTGTTTCCAGGGCACCGGCGAGATGGGAAAAACCGGTATCCAGGCCGATGACGCCTGCAGCTTCCACCAGTTTTTCAGCGATTGTGGTAATGGATAAGCGCCGCTCCGGGCGCGTAGCTCCCGGGCAACTGGCAATAATGCCATCAGCGATGGCTTGCTCTTCCGGGCTGCCCCAAATAATTTCCACTTCAAAGTTTGCCGTTAATGCAATTTGCGTTAATGCTTTCCACTCATTGGCGGCCCATAATTTGGTGACCCAACTAGTACCAATAATAAAAATTAATTTGCGTGGATTTTTTTTGATGTGGGTAAAATTCTGGTTGATCCCAAAGTTTAATTTTTCACCCGGCGTATAACCCAGCACCTTGCCAATCAATTGGCGAGTGCGTTCTACCGCATGTTGTTCTTTATCAACCTGATGCTGGATTTTATAAAACCAATGGGTAATTGCTTCGCGGGCCGAATGTTTATCGTAGCCGTGGATCGCTGCGCTTTTTGCACATCTGGCAATAACCGCGCTTTTTAACAGCCCTTGCGCATCAATTACAATGTCATAATTTTCCTGCCGCAATTCCCGTCGCCAGGTTTTAAATTCTTGCCACGCAGTTCTATTGCGTTGCTTTACCCAGCGGCGCAAATGAATCGGGATTACTTTGTGTACCGCAGGGTGCCAAGCCACAATTTCCTTAAAGCTGTCTTCGACAACCCAATCTATTTGCGCGTCAGGAAAATTTTTCCTGAGATCGCTAATGGCAGGGAATGTGTGAAAAATATCGCCCATGGAGGACATTTTAATTAGCAGGATTTTCATGCATTTGATCCCGGTAATTTATCCAGCAGGCATCGGAATAGTGCAAATTGCTTGCGCAATTTGCTATAGGTGACGGAAGGGATTAATCCCATGCTTTTTGCAAACGGCATGTAAAAATTATTGATAATTCTTGTAGGATTTTTCTTCGATCAACTCAGAGCCGAAGGCGAGGTTGATATCTTTTTTTACTGCGGCACGTTTGTCGTTGGTGAAATAAACCGCACGCGCCAACTGGATAAATTTATCGCTGAAATCTTTATCGCGCTCGCAATCGCGAATGTCATCTTCAATGACCCACAATTCCTGATTGATATCCCGCAAGGATTTTTTCAGTGGTTCCAGTTTGGTTTTGCCTGCCGCATCCAGCAAATTATTGACTTTGTCATTAAGGATGTTCAGCTCATGGGTAACATTTTTGAGTTTGGTTTCATCGCCGATATGGACTGCTTTGATTTCCAGAATGGTGATTTTATCGATCAACTCGCCAAGGGAGATGGGGGCCTGGATTAGCATGGGTGTGTTCTCTACGGAATTTTTTGAGGTCGCGATTCTAGCAAATCCGGCAGCAGTATTGTTATGCCCTGTTGAATTTGGCTATTTGCCACAGGTGCGATTAGCCGGTACTGCGACATCCATCAATGTCGGGTTGGGGAGCTCCAGGTTGTGCATAAAATCCACATAAGCGTCGAGGCTGCCAAGTTGCAAGCGCGGATTATGTTGCTTTTCCTCGCCAATGGTACTGATTTGCCAGCCTTTGTAGTCATGCGCGGGGTAAACCCAGGTGTGATCGGGCAGGGTCAGTAATTTATCGAACAGGCTGTGATATTGCGCGGTGGCGCTGCCGTTTTGGAAATCGGTGCGGCCTGTGCTGCGGATTAGTAAGGTATCACCGGTAAAGACACAGGATTGGCCACCATGTTCCAGCAAATAACAATAGGAGTCATCGGTATGGCCAGGCGTGTAGATCGCCTTTAGTAGCAGTTTGCCCACCGGGATCAGGTCACCGTCTTTTAATCCCGTTGATACACAGGGTGAATGCGCTTCTTCCCCCAGTAGGGTTTTGCAGCCGGTGGCATCGCGCAGTTCACCGGCGCCGGTAATGTGGTCGGCGTGGGTATGGGTATCCAGTACGTACACTAGTTGCAGGTCCAGTTCGTCCAGCAGCTGCACATATTTCGGGACTTCACTTTTGACGGTATCGATCAACGCTGCCGCGCGGGTTTCTGTGCAGCCCAGCAGGTAAGTGTAAGTAGACGATTCACGCTCAAACAGCTGACGGAAAATCATATTCATCCCTCTTTATATAGGTAACACTGAATAAATCGGTTAGCGATTCCAGGGCATGCGTGCGAGCAGTAAACCCATCATGCAGGTATCGGTGATTCCCGCAAACATCAGGCCTGCGCCGACAAATCCGGAAAGCCCGAAAAATCCGCTGTTCACCTGAAATCCCAAAATCACACCCAACAACACCAGAAAACCGGCAACGATGCGCACTTGTCGTTCCAGTGATATAGCACCTTTGCCTTGGTTTAAGGGGATACCCGCCGCTTTTATAGCGTTGATGCCGCCCTCTATCACAATCAATTCTGCATCGATTTTTCCCTGCAATTGCCCGGCGGCCATTTCGGCGCGCTTACCGCCCTGGCATAACAAATAAATAGGGTTGCCATTTTTACCGTTGCTGCTGATTTCCTGTTGCAAGCGCTCGGTAGTTAATTCATGCAAGGGAATATGCAGGCTGCCGGGCAAGCTGGATGCTTTCACTTCGGCCGCGGTGCGCACATCCAGAATGCAGGTGGCGGCGGTTTTATTTGCCATTAATTCTTGTGGATGAATATGTTTGTGGCCCATAAGCCCTCCGCTTCAACTGTCGATGCAGCGCACATAAAGTATGGGGCAGTATGCTATCAGCATTCAGGAAATTTCCAGCGTTAAGGGAAGCGGCGGCTGTCCTGTCATATTAATGACATCGAAATCGGGTAGGTTTCGCGCGAGGCAATGCCTGACTGACGAGGGTTTTACGATGAAATTAAAACAGTTGCCGAAGTCATTGCTGATGGCTTATCGACTGAAGGGATTGGATAGTCGCGCGCTGGACCGGCGCAGTAATTCGACGCTACCGGTCATTATTTCGCTCACCTCTATTCCATCCCGCTTGAAGGCGGTAGCACTCACTGTGCGCAGCTTATTAGCGCAGGAAACTCCCGCTACCAAAATTATCCTGTGGTTGAACACCAGCTTACGCCAGCAAATCCCGCGCGCCTTGCTTGAATTGCAAGGCGATATTTTTACCATTGAATATGTTGATTTAACCTGTCCCCATCGCAAGTTGATCCATGCGCTGGAACGTTATCCCGACCAAATTATAGTGACCTGCGACGATGACCTGATGTATCCGGCTGACTGGCTGTATCGGCTTTATCAGGATCACCTGCGCTACCCGCACGCCATCATTGCCCATGAATGTCGCAAAATTGAATTTGAGCAATGCGGTTTGCCCAAGCCCTATCATCAGTGGCCGGTGGAGGCAGGGTGTGATTTGACCGATCCCTGGTTTATGTCCATCGGGTATGGCGGGGTGCTTTATCCACCGAATGCATTGCATAGGGATGTACAACAGCGTGATTTGTTTTTGGCATTAACCCCGCGTGCTGATGATTTATGGTTTAAGGCAATGTCACTGATGGCAGGAACAGAAGTGCGTCGCTCGTCGGTTCCGGGGTGTAAACCGATTCCAATTATTGGTACCCAGAAGGTGGCGTTAAAGCGAACCAATGTGCGCGGTGAAGGTAATACCGAGCAATGGCGGGCGCTTTATGCGCATTACGATTTGCAGCGTTTTCGCTGAGTGGGGATGATCTGTTCGGTGATCAAGCTTAAACAGTTGCCGCTTTAGGGTTTTTGGGGTGAGTGAACGACCGGTCAGGCGCTGGTGTTTTTGCCGCAAATGCAACTGATGGCAGCGATGTTTTGGTCATGCCATTCGGCGTCCAATAAAGTCCCAGCCGTTTTACTTCTGCGCGAATGGCGTAGTTTTTCGCCCAGGTTTCCGGTGTGTCATAGGAGCGCGGGTGATCGAGATGCAAACAACTAACGCTATAGCGCACCTGCTTACCTTTTAACCCCAGGTTGTATAGCCGCTCACCCAATTCCCGATCCAGGCCGCCGTACTGCATATCCTCATTAAAACCGTTGCAAGCGCGGATTGCTTCCGTCCAGGTGGAGCTGTTCATTCCGTTCCAGGTGGATTTGGTGGGGGTAATGTTATTCAGCAGATATTTCAGCCATTGGCTTTTTAATAATTTCCATAACTTATAGCTGTACTTTTGGCCGTTAGCGGTCAGCCAGCTAATAGAAAAGGGGATGCCTGCCTGTATGTCGTGTGTGCGGATGGCAGTGGAGGCGGCCATCGTTAATTTCACATAGCCACCGGAGAGAAAATAACCCGGGCGTGCCAGTTGTCCATGTTTGGCAACAAAATCGGGTTCCGGGATGCAATCGCCATCGGTAAAAATCAGGTAATCGCAGTCGGTATGAAAAATCACCTTGTTGAGGATCTGGCATTTGCGAAAGCCGCGATCTTCATGCCACACATGGTCGATATCCAGTTTCCCACGCTGTTTGAATTTCTCAATGACTGCGCGTGTTGCGTCGCCCGAGCCATCGTCGGCAATCAAAATACGAAAGTCATTAACACTTTGCGCTTCGTAACCCGCCAATACTTTTTCCAGCCAGGCGGGCTGATTGTAGGTGGTGATCACTACACCAATATTTTCCGGGGAATAGGCGTTGGTTTTCATAATGGCTGCTCCGCGAGTTTCCACCATAAAACCACGTGAGTATTGAGTTTTTATGACAGGTGATACGAAAGCAAAATTATGTGCCACTGCGTACAATCGGATACACAACAGACGTGCCACTTAATTATTTTATGGATTGGGACTGCCAGAATCCCATGATATGGGCGTTTTCTTAACCACTTTCGATGCGAACCACTCTTATTCAGCGCCGCTTTTGTGCAGCAGATCCGCTTTTGGATAGCCACTTTCCTGAGTTGTTTATTGTGGGACGACAGTGGCGATTTCACTTCTCTAAACTTTGTGACCGCGTTATTACAAAACCAATAAACCTCTGCGATTTGGTACCACGGCAAGTGGCATCCATTTCTCGACGTAGCGCGACCTGGCAGCGGAAGCCGTTGATAAAAATATGAAGAGACTTCAAAAAATAAAAGGGTCTCCAGCAAAAACAAAATAAAGAAAAGAGTCTTCAACGTAATTAAAGAGTATCAACCGTTGCTCCCGTCTCGCTGTCCGTTGGGCAACCTCTCGATAATAAATAAAGTAGAGGCAAGATCACATGCAAATATTACCGCTCGGTTCCCGGGCTGCCTGGCTATTTGTTGCATTAGCCGGTGCAGGCCTGTTTGTACCCACAACAAACGCGCAAACCATTAACATCAATCCAATCAGTGTGACTGGCAGCACTAATTTACAACCTGCCAGTTTTGCCATTGATAACAATGCCGCAACCCGCTGGGAATCCAGCCACGGCGTTTCACCCAGTTCACTCACGCTCGATTTGGGTCAAGCCTATGCGCTCAATCAAGTGGTGATTAATTGGGAAGCCGCCAATGCCGCGAGTTATGAATTGCTCGGCTCCACCAACAATTCCACCTGGACGCAAATGAGTTTGCGCACCGGCGGCACCTTTGGTGCCCGCACAGATACGGTCGGCGTCAATGGGACTTATCGCTATGTGCGTGTTAATGCGTTAACGCGCAGCACCGGCAATAACTGGGGTTACTCTATTTTTGAAGTGGATGTATTCGGCTCTTTGCCTGTGGTTTCGTCATCCAGCGTGGCGGCGGGTAATTGCAATTCCGGTTGCGTTACTACGTTAAATAGCACCACCTTGCGCGCAACGGTGAACCAGGCGGATATCGTTGATATCCATTACCGCGTTAATAACGGTGCGCAACAAAATGTGCGCATGAATGTCTCCGGTAGCAACTGGAATTACGACATTCCCAATTTAAAAGCGAGTGATGTGGTGAGCATCAACTTCACCATTATTCGTGCCGGAGTAGGGCAGGATACGCCCTGGCAAAATTATTCACTGGGCGCTGTTGCATCCAGCTCAGTACCATCAAGCTCGTCGCGTTCAAGTTCACTGCTGTCGAGTTCAATCTTGTCGAGTTCATCACGTAGCAGCTCGCTGGTTCCATCAAGTTCATCGCGCAGTAGTTCTTCGCTAACGGTGGTGAGTTCTTCATCAACAGCAAGCGTTGGCAATATTGTGCCGCTATACAATTCATCGACGGTGCTTGAAGGCGCAATTCAATTTGATCGCGGCGATGCATTAGTCACTCGTATTGCAGATCGCGGTCGTGATCGCCACGCGAAAGAAGATCAATTCCAGGCTTACGATCACTTCCTCAGTTTTTATTGGGAGCATCGCACCGCAGAAATTGAAATTGTCGACTACGTTGCCAAAGGCGGCAGCACTGTACGTATGAATGTAAAAACCCAATTTAAATTGAATGATACCGAAGCGGAAAACCGCTGGTTCTATCGCGGCGTGGGCACCGTGGCCGAGTATTACGATAACGGCACGATGAACGTGATCGATAATTTAAATTATTACAAAGAGCGCAGTTTCAACGCGCGCGAAGGTCGCAATATCCGGATCGGCGATAAGCTTGAATTTGAATTAAGCCAATTCCTCGATCACTCGGTTCCGCACGGTCGTTCCGCTTATTACGGCACAACGTATTTGTACATCGTTGGTGAAGGTTTGGTGCCTTGGGATATCACCGGTAATTTCGGCACCATCGGTGGCAGAAAAGATTCGGTGAAAATTCCGGAGAAAGCCTGGCTCGGTGGAAAGACAACTTTGCCGTACAACCATACCAATGAGCCGGATAATCATTTCATCCAAATGGCAACGAATCTCGCATCAATTAATGGCCAACCGTTTGTATTAGGTCGTCGTGTTCATCACGCTTCTTTTATTGATGGATCGCACGATGAACACGTTGTCGATAACGGCACTTTCCCCGATACCGTTGGCAAAGCCGGTCCGCATTATGTACATGATCGTTGCGCCGGTTGCCATGTGCGCAATGGTCGCGCAGCACCCGCACCGGTTGGCCAGCCATTGGAAAAATGGGTATTTAAAGTTGCTGATGCGAACGGCAATCCACATCCAAACCTTGGCCGCTCCTTGCAACCAAAATCTGCGAACGGTGTTGCGAGTGAAGGGCAGGCATCAATTGCATTCTGGAGTGAATCAAACGGTTTGCGTAAACCCAATTATCAATTCAGTGGCGTAACGCCCGCGCGTTTTTCGGCGCGCGTTGCACCGCAATTAGTGGGCATGGGTTTATTGGAAGCAATTCCTGAATCTGCAATTCTCGCGAAAGAAGATATCAACGATGCCAACGGCGATGGTATTTCCGGTCGCGCAAATCGCATCACTGATCCAGCGGGCCAAACCCGTTTGGGCCGCTTCGGTTACAAAGCGGGAACCACCAGCGTGAAGCATCAGGTTGCAGCAGCATTTAATGCGGATATGGGGGTGATGACTAGCGTGTTGCCAACACCGGATTGCGGTTCAGCGCAAACGGATTGTGGTGCGAGTGGTTCGGAATTATCCGATACACATTTAAATAATCTGGTGAAATATATTTCAACACTCGGTGTGCGTCCGCAACGCAATTTGAATGACGCCGCCGTGCAACGTGGTGAAACGCAATTCGCAACTATCGGTTGTGTTGCTTGCCACACGCCACAACACGTAACCACCCAATATCATCCACTGGGTGAACTGCGCAGTCAAACTATCAAGCCTTACACCGACATGTTGCTGCACGATATGGGCACTGACATGGCGGACTCTCTTGGTGAAGGTCAGGCGAGCGGCGCTGAATGGCGTACCGCACCGCTGTGGGGATTGGGCTTGTCTGCATGCGTAACCGGTGGTGTGACGGATGCAGGGCAAGGTGCTCAAGTTTGTACGCCAGTGCACAGCTATTTGCATGATGGCCGTGCACGCACAATCGAAGAAGCAATTTTGTGGCATGGTGGTGAAGGCCAGGCGGCGAAAAATGCGTATCAAGGATTGTCATCATCACAAAAGCAGGATGTGTTGCGTTTCCTTGAATCGCTTTAACAAACAATTTCTGTAGTGGCTATGTAGATCATATATAGCTGTCTTTGCCCCGGTTGTTAACCGGGGCTTTTTTTTGCGTGGTTGATTTTTTCTCCTGACAGGTTTTGGTGCGGGGCGGGTTTAGTCTGGAATTACTGAATCCCCCCAGCCCCCTTAGCTACGCGCCCCGTTTCAAAGGGGGGAGTCGTGAGTGCCACTCGACAACAATTACTTTTATTTCAAGGATGGATAAGTTGTATGTAGTACACGATTAACTCGCACTCAATTAAAAAGGGAGTCCGCTCCCCCCTTTGAAAAAGGGGGGCTGGGGGGGATTTATAACCAAAAGGAAACCCATATGCCCGAATCAACCGCATCCCAACGCATGTACCGCCTCGACAGATTCATCGTCCCCAACAGCGCGCGCGAAGAATTTCTCGCCCGCGTCAAAGCCACCCATCAAATATTGAATGAGCAGCCCGGTTTTATTCAGGATTTTTTACTGGAACAACCGGTTGATGAAAACACATTTGCATTAGCTACATTAGTCGAGTGGGAAAATTCCAGCTTTATTGAAAGCGCACGTACTGTTGTAAAAGAAATGCACCAGAAAACCGGTTTCAACGCGCAAGAGACAATCGCGCGCTTGGGAATCAAAGCCGAATTAGGCAATTACCAACGTATTCGCTAAAAAACCAGACTAATATCCATCAACCGGAGAAAGGAATTATGAGCAGTCCATCACCCAGTGTTATTTCCCATGTGTCTATCGGCACTAATGATTTTGATTCACTGCGCGCATTTTATGTGGCAGTTTTACCCAGTGTCGGCGCAAAAATACTTATGGAACACCCCGGCGCCGTCGCATTTGGCCGTCAATTTCCCGAGTTCTGGATTGGTGTTCCGCACGATGGCAAACCCGCAAGCATTGGCAATGGTTTTCACATCGGATTTATTGCGGACAACAAAGAACAAGTTCACGCGTTCTACGATGCCGCCATCGCCGCTGGTGCAACCTGCGATGGCCCACCCGGTCCACGTCCGTTATACGGTGAGCCTTATTACGGTTGCTTTGTTCGTGATCCTGAAGGTCATAAAATCGAGGCAGCATTTTGGGATGAGGATCTTGCCGCAACACTTTCCGGAAATTAGTTTTATTTGCTGACACCTTTTAATACGAACGTATAAACATTTACATAATTATGCTATGCAGATTTTTTACGTTCACGCTAAAAAACGCAGGAGTGTTGTGATGCAAGCGATCCACAATCCATCCGTTGCTGAAGTCTTTAAAAAATATCCACCCGATATGCGCAAGCGATTATTATTCTTGCGCACCCTGATTTTCCAAACGGCTGAAGAATTGCTTATCGGCGAAATAGAAGAAACCCTGCGATGGGGCGAGCCAAGTTATATCGCCAAACAGGGCAGTGCGATTCGCATGGATTGGAAGGAACGCGATCCAGAACACTACGCACTTTATTTCAATTGCAACACGACACTTGTCGAAACCTTTGAAGCGCTTTACGGCCATTTATTTTGTTATGAAGGAAATAGGGCGATTATCTTTACCCGCATGGAATTAATTCCCGTCAAGCAGCTAAAACATTGTATTGGTTTATCCCTGCAATACCATCGCCTCAAACATTTACCGATGCTGGGTTCAAAGGCCATCACATCCTGAACATATATATCCTGAAGCCCGGAAATGTCGCATATAATGCGCCCCATCAATGGATGACCTACGGTTGGGTGTTAACAAATGCGATCAATTTATGGCTGGGGAGTGGTATGTATGTTGGGACTTTTCATAAATTCAGTAGCGGCTGCTCCTGCAAAAGAATATCCCCGGCTTTCTGCAAATCAATCCACTTCAAGCGATTACGAAATCGTCAAATTAATTGATGGCCCTATCGACGCTTTTTATCAATACAACAATCAATCCCAATTTATTGCACAGAGCGGCCATGATTTATGGAAGATCAATTCCACCGGTGAAGTGATCGACCATTTCAATACCAGTGACCTCTATTCATCCGGTCTGATTTTGGAAACAGAAGGGTTTATCGATTGGGTTTTTACCGGCGATAAACAGCAAAAAAACTACGGCGAAATGATCGACGCTTCCGGTTACTCCGAGCAGCAACTGCGGGATGCGTTTGACAAAGCCGATATTGTGGAATTTCTGGATAAGAATGAAAAAGGTTTGGTCTATCTTTATCAAAATGGAAAAGTAGAAATATTGGATATTTCCAAGCAGCGGGACAAAATCACCGATCTGGTTTACATGTCCCACAATATTCGCACTGAATACAATATCCATCAGGACGAAACTGACATCAACGGAAATCGTTTCCAAAATTACGATAAAAAACCGGGATTATTTTCATTTGTAAAGTCATCATCATTGCCGCGCTATGTAGCAATCAAAGGCTACGAAAAAATTACCTATCATCGGCCAATCAGTATTGCAGAAACATTATTCGAAAATATACTCGGCTCAATTTTTGTGAGTAATCACCGTAGCAGGGAATTTGGCTATGAAGTGGGTTACAGTCATATGGAGCTGAAGTTCAAAGAGCAGGCCCTGAAATTTTCTGTATTAAGCGATGATCAATATAGTTCAGAGCGAAGCCACGACATAAGCTGGCTAGACCCGGATTCGGCAAGCCCCACTGGCTTAAAGTTTATGGCGATAAATTATCGCCGGAAACACCTTTCAGAACTCAACGAAAAAAGTTTGCTTCCTTATTATGAAAAAGACATCGGGCTTTATGCCGCGCGAACAAAAACGCTGCATAACCAACCTGCCAATACCGCGTGGCAATTAAGTTATAGCGGCGTACATTCCTATGAACCTGTTTGGGGGCATATTGAATTTGCACAACCTGGTTTATCGCCTGCTTATTACTGGTTTCGTAAACGCCGCCCGCTTCCCGCCGCCGCAATGATGGGGGATTATGGTCGCAATGCTGATATCGCCAGCCCCATTTTAAAAACGTTGCCCACATCGTTAACCTTTAACTGGCGAGATTATAAAGATCGCAATTTCCGTTTGATTGTTAATAACCGCGATGCATGGCTTTACAATCCTGACGGCACCAAGGTTGCGTTAACGCTGGAATTTGATGCGGCTGAAATGGAGCAAGCTTTCAAACAACTGAATGATGTTAATGAAATCGTTCAGCTTAATCTCAATATGGTTGAAGTGTCTCGTGGAGTCGAATTAGTTGTTCATTTGAAAAGCGCAAAAAAAGAAATACGGTTAAATAAATTTCGTTTTGATTATCAAGAGCACCCTTATACCCCTAAATCGCCACATGTCACGCCCGACCAAAATCAAGCGATGTTACATACAGCCTATGAAAAATCAATTACAGAGCTTAATCCGGATACATTTCTGCAAGCACTAAATGAACCTGCGATAAAAAATAAAATAGCATTTTATGCATCACCCATCAGTTACTATTTTGCGCAATTGGCATTGCAATTCAATGTCGAAAGCAGGCTCACCGAAAATGCACAACTGATGAATTTTTATTTCGATAACATCCACTCCATAATTAATTACCCCCAGGTTGATGCGCTACAACATAAAAATCTCGTGGTATTTGCTGCGCAGGTTCTCTACACCGGCGCAAAGCTTCAAGAAGCAGAATTAGCCAAAAAAGCCATTGATGAATTTGTTGAGCATGATTTTGATCTGGAAAAAGAAACCAATCGCGCTTTTTTATTCAATGTGGCCTGCTATTACGCAACCAATCACAACAAGCCACAGATGTTGAACATCATCAGTAGAACAATAGCCTTGGGGCGCGATCCGGAAAGTTATTTAACGGACGGCGATTTCACGGAATATCGCGAAGATCCGGATTTTCTGAACGCGCTTAAAACAACGGCCGTCACTGCTCCCTGACGACCCGGTATTTCGCGTATACTGCGCGCCTTTTCCCAGTTTCGATCCTTCTGATTTGCAGCAAAAGGCCGTTTTATGTCCGAAATCCGTACCCGCATCGCCCCGTCGCCCACTGGTGACCCCCACGTAGGCACCGCCTATATCGCCTTGTTCAACCTGTGTTTTGCCCGTCAGCACGGTGGCAAATTCCTGTTGCGCATTGAAGATACCGACCAAACCCGCAGCACCCCTGAATCCGAACAAGCGATTCTGGACAGCTTGCGCTGGTTGGGCCTGGAGTGGGACGAAGGCCCGGATGTCGGTGGCCCGCACGGTCCATACCGTCAAAGCGAGCGTATGGATATCTACGGCAAATACGCGTTTGAGTTGATCGAAAAGGGCCACGCCTTCTATTGTTTCGCAACGGCGGAAGAGCTGGACGATATGCGCCGCGAACAGCAAGCGCGCGGCGAAACGCCCAAGTACGACGGCCGTGGTTTGCTGCTCTCGCAAGAAGAAGTGCAAGCGAAATTAAATGCGGGCGAGCCTTACGTTATCCGCATGAAAATCCCGGAAACGGGTGTGTGTGAAATCGACGATATGCTGCGCGGCAAGATCGAAATCGAATGGTCGCAAGTGGATATGCAAGTGCTGCTCAAAGCCGACGGCATGCCCACTTATCACCTCGCCAACGTGGTGGACGATCACCTGATGCAAATCACCCACGTGATTCGCGGCGAAGAGTGGATCAACTCCGCGCCCAAGCACCTGAAGCTCTACGAATACTTCGACTGGCAAGCGCCGGTACTGTGTCACTTGCCGCTGCTGCGCAACCCGGATAAATCCAAACTCAGCAAACGCAAAAACCCCACCAGCATCCTGTATTACAAGCGCATGGGCTATTTGCCGGAAGCAATGCTCAACTACCTCGGCCGTATGGGCTGGTCAATGCCGGACGAGCGCGAGAAATTCACCCTCGCCGAAATGCAGGAACACTTCGATTTGCTGCGCGTGTCATTAGGCGGCCCGATTTTCGATGTGGAAAAACTCAACTGGTTAAGCAGTTTGTGGATTCGCGAAAACTTCACCATCGAGCAACTGGCTGAACGTTTGCACGACTGGGCACTCAACAAAGAAACCCTGCTGCAAGCACTGCCACACGCCCAATCGCGCATGACCACCCTCAGCGATTTCGCCCCACTCGCCGGTTTCCTCGTCAGCGGCATGATGTCCGTCAACGAAGCGAGTTTTGCAGGCAACAAGCTGGATGTAGAAAAACAAAAGGAATACCTGCAATTCGCCCTCTGGCGCCTGGAAGCCTTACGCACTTGGGAGCGCGATAACCTGTTCGCCGAACTCAAACTGCTCGCCGACCAAATGGGCATCAAAATCAAAGACGCCCTCGCACCAGTCTTCGTCGCCATCGCCGGCACCACCGCCAGCTTCTCGGTCGTGGACTCCATGCAAATCATCGGCCCCGACATGAGCCGCGCCCGCATCCGCCACGCCATCAACGCCCTGGGCGGCTTCGGCAAAAACAAACAAAAGGACCTGGAAAAGCTCTACACCAAGCTGGGCTCAGCACCGGAAGAGCCAGCCGCCAACAGTTAACCGCTTGATTTATCGATAAAAAAACCGGAGTACAAGCCCAAAATTTCTGCTTGACACTCCGGAGTCACCTGCATAAAATGCGCGCCACTCAGAGACAGGATGTCGACGAATCTGGGGCTATAGCTCAGCTGGGAGAGCGCAACACTGGCAGTGTTGAGGTCAGCGGTTCGATCCCGCTTAGCTCCACCAAACACCACCGGACTGTTTTGGTACAGTCTGCGTCACAAAATGAAGAGGAAAATTGAGGCAATGCCCTCAGTTTAGCCACGAAACTCAGGATTGTTCGCGCAGCAATGCGCGAATAACCTATTGAGTTTCAGGCATTTTTCTTTGTTTTGTCAAGCTATCCATATTTTTTTGCCTGACCTGTCTTCTTTTCTTCCAAGCTTTCCCAGACGATTTACGACCCTACCAAGGTGATTAACCCTGGGCTGGACGTATATTCTTGTCGTTTTTAAATCCGTATGCCCTAACAGTTGCTGCACCGCAAAAACGTCTGGCGGAGTATCATCTTCCGGATTGCACAACGCCGTTGCGAAGGTGTGCCGAAACCTGTGAGCTCCCACTCGGATATCGAACTTTTTACTCAATCGCTTGAAGTAATTGGTAATGGCTTCCGGAGGCATACGTCCCTGGGGGTCTTTCTTAAAACGAGGGAATAAATCAAACGCTCGGAACAGGTAATCACGTCTCAATAGTTTCTTACCGCGTCGAAGTTCGGTTTTCCGAATCAAGAGCTGCAGTGTCTCTTTCAATCCGCTATGCATCGGTACAGTCCATTCGCGCCGTGTCTTCGATCCTTGGTAGCTGAGGCGGATAGTTTCTCTATTAAAATCGAGATCATCGAGGCGGAGATTCACGAGCTGGCGGCGTCGCATCCCCGTGTAGTAAAGACAGCGGAGTACTGCTGCCCAAAACCATCCTGTTTGGTAAAGCTCTTCCTCCAGCATAAGCGCATAATCCAATACGCCGATATCCTCCAATTCAATTGTCTTGGGGGGAATCGTGCCCACTGGAATGAGCTTCAGTTCTTCGAATGGATTTGAAGTGAGGTAACCAACCTCTACACCATAGCTGGCGATTAGGCGTAGATATTTCAGGTACCCGTTATAGGTAACCGGTTGAATCTCCTTGAGCGATTCATTCTTAAATCGCATCAAGGCCAAACGGTTAATTTCGGAGGTCCTTAAGACAGCCGACCGCTTTACAAATAATTTTGCGATGGTTAGGACTTGTTGTTGGGTGTATGAGTTAACCAATCTCATGCCCGCATATTCTTGTGCTAAATCAGAAAACATCATAATTTTTCACTCCGTGATGCAATAAATCCGTATGCGTTTAAGCATACCTATGATCATAATTTAGGCGCCGCCACTATACTCAGTAACATTTTTGAAATATAGGTTTTGCCGCCACAAAGTGTGATTTTTTTCTCATAATATTTGGGTATAAGTTAATTATCAGCCATCGTCGCCTCCCAGTTTCTTCTTGATGAATTTGTTGGGCTTCGGGATGGGGTAGTCATTCTCGTAAATGACATTGAAGGGCAATAACCAGCCGTTTATTTTTGCAGCGCGATTGGATGAGCTCACCCAATACGGGTGAATGTTGAGATCATTACAACGAATATGCTTGCGCAAATTGGCGAAGCGTTTGCTTAGATTTTTGTGTTTCTCTTCCGGTACGCCATGCAATCGCAAAAACGTTTTAAATATGGCGGGAGCGAGTAGAAAAATACCGTCCTCGACAATATGAACTTCTGCATCGGGATTATTAATCAGAATGGTTTTTTCAAACAGTCCTCGCTGAAGCCAGGACAGGAATTTTTGCGCAGTTTCCGGAGCTTCATACTCCAAATTTTTGATGATGCTGACAGAGGTTTTTACGGGCGCTACATCCTCCTGATTGTTTGAAACAGTATCCAGAGGTTCAGCAGTTTCCTGGATGACTTCGTTATGCACCTCGCTAATTTCAGATTCAGAAATATTGTTATCAATTTTCTCGCTTGAGTTTTCAGATGTTATTGCTGCAGCTTCCACACCCATTTCAGGTTCCGGAGTCTGTTCAATATCCTCATTTTCCCCCCCGGTAGTCACATTCTGCAGAGGTTGTTCATTTGCCTGTGCCGCAGATTCACGGATTATTTTTGCAGAAGCTTGTTCGCCAGGCGCCACAAATTTAATAACACCATCCAATGGTTTTAATTCGCGTGATGAAGGAATTAATCGACGTGATTCAAATTTCAGGCAAGTGAATTGATGATGATAAGTTCCTGTTTCTACAGAAATGGTCCATATCGCTTTGCCATCCTCAGTGGATAATGCATACCCATGTTCCTGGAGAATGTCATATACACGCACAGGATCCTGAGGCAAATTTTTAAGCCCGAGGGAATTACATTCCTGGATCAATTTTTCGGCGAGTGACCGGCATACCAAATACAAATGACCATGCTCATCAACCCAGCCCATGCCCCCATTGATATTGATACGAATTGCTCCGTCCTGAATCCACTGACGCAACAGCTTGAGATAGCGATCAATTGCCGGAATGACATTACTGAAGCGATGATCAGGCGGTACTTGTAAATTCTTTGCGGTGGATTCGCGGTCGGCATACTCGATAATCTGCCCAATAGTTCCAGACTCAAATTTGTCCCCCCATAACCACGCGGTCAGTTCTGCCATGATATGGGAGGCTTCAATAAGCCAGGTTCGTCCGGATTTTGGCAAAACACCCCAATGAATTAACGCTAGGTGTTCGTGATATCGGTAAGGTGTCTTACGAAATTCAATGCGATAACCCTCAAGAGGAATTTTCGCTCCATCTTTATCAACCAGATTGGTTAAAGGACCACTGCTGGGAGTCCACGGTAATTCTTTACCAGATTTATGTATGGCAACGAGACGAGTATTTGCGCTCAGTTTTCCAATGTCATGCAGGAGGCATCCCACAAAAACAGCATACGTCCACAGTAAACGTTGTTTACCAATATCAGTGAGGCTACCGCCAAGAGGTAATTGATATCCTTTACGTTTTTTCAGGGCGAGGGTAGTTACATCCAGGGTGTGTTTTAACAAGCCGCCCGGACCACTGTGGTGGTGGGCCTCGCTAGCAGGAGCCAATTGGACAAGCTCAGCATATTGCTGAAGCGGTTCGCTGATTAATACATTAAAAATATTGGTATCAAATCCAGCAATTGTTCGAAGTTCAGAAAACTTGCTATCAATCTTGCAAAGTTCAAATAATTTTGCAGCTGATAAAATCGGTAACACCTGGCTCAACGTAAATTCTCCCGAGCCCAGCGTTTGATAATGTCAGTCGAAGGGTAGGAGGATGTACTTTGTTGAACAGTTATTTTTTTCTGGAAATCGGGAATTGGTGTGTTCAATGGATCCAGATAATGATGCCGTCCGGATTCAACATGGAAAAAGCGATAAGTCCAACATGTTAAACCTGCCAAGCGAATAGCCATCAATTGACTCAGCGGTAAGCTGGCATCTAATTCAATTGCTTGATGCAGAGTATGGAGAGTGTTAATAATTTCTGTGCCGAAGCTTGTTTCATCTTCCGGAAGCTGGCGAAATTTTTGTTCCAAGCCCTTTAATGGGCTCGCCCATTCCTTTTTTTCTAATTGTTCAAGAATGATTGAAAGGGAGGTTTCAAAAGTGGAAGTTGATTCAGTCATTACGTTTTTGGCCTTTTTGCGGTTTGGTTTTTTAACCCTTCACGGCTTTTTTCCTTTCTGTAGTTAACTCTTCTAATCCTTTAGCCCTAGCGTTTTCGCGCCCGCGCCTCCGGACGATTAAACGAGGAGGAGGCGCGGGCTTTTTCCCTGGATAAGCCCCTTGACCCTGCTTGCGCGCTTTGTAATGGTTTTGGCTTTTTAGTGCATTAATCAAATTGCACATGGCGAGTTCGAATTGATAACTGACGAAGAGTTTTTGATCGTTATGATTCGCGCCCATCATGAGTACAAAACATCCCGTAGAAAATTTATTACGCCCGGCGTACGAAACTATGTCAGCAACTGCATATGGTCTCGCGGGCGCATTGACGTTGTTATCACCAGCGGTGTTAATGGGCGCACTGAGCACGCCATCATTAAGCTATGGGATTGCGGCAGGATTATTTGCACGTTGTGGTCAGCGATTTATGCAATCGCGTAAATTGCTGAAATACCAATATGAAATGCATGTACTTCCGGGTTTCACAATTGACAGTAATGACATACCGGTATCGAAAGACGATTTATATCTAGGATTAGGTTTTGAATGGACTGCGCGACACACACAGCGCCGCGTGGATTTTGATCGACAGGAATTTGATTGGCATCGATACAGGCACCAAACTCGGAAATACAAAGCTGCACGCGCACTTGAAAAAATTCTACGCCGTTCAGCGCTCACAGCATGGATGGCATGGGTTAGTTCAACGCAGGCCTGGTATAACCCGGTTGCACCCATTCCTTACACTGAAGGAAATCCTGCAATTCACGCGGTTGGTTTGTGGGAAGGTGAAGTCCCCATTTATGAGCGTCAATCTGAACGGGTTGCGCATAAATTTGTTGTCGGCACGACCCGTGTCGGAAAAACGAGATTGGCCGAAGTTCTCATCACCCAAGACATCCACAATAACGAAATTGTAATTATCTTTGACCCCAAGGGAGACCCGGACTTACTCAAGCGCGCATATACGGAGGCTGTCAAAGCGGGCCGTGGTCATCAATTTTATTGTTTCCATCTGGGTTACCCGGAAATTTCTGCACGCTATAACCCTGTTGGTTCATTCAGCCGAATCACCGAGCCTGCATCTCGTATTGCCGGGCAATTACCAGGTGAGGGTAACTCGGCGGCATTTAGGGAATTTACATGGCGTTATGTCAATGTGATTTCCAAAGCGGCAACGGCATTAGGTAAGCCAATCACTTACGAAAACCTGTTGATGTATGGCGCGGATATCGATCCGTTACTACTTGAATATCTCACGTTTGTATTCACTCAGCCACAATCAGAAAACGCATTGCATCGAGCAGGGCATAGTGATTGGAATAATTCAATCAAAGCTATCGCTGAATCTGATCGCAAGCCATCGGATAAAGCACAAGCATCACGTGATCGGAAAACGTGGGCAGCTGTTGAAGTTTATAAAGAAGCGAAATTGGTTGATCCTGTTGCGCACGCACTAATCAAAACGTTTGAGTACGAAAAAACATTCTACGATAAATTGGTTGCATCGCTTTTCCCGCTGTTGGAAAAGTTAACATCTGGCCCAACCGCCGAATTGCTTTCGCCGAATTACGATGACTTGAATGACCCACGGCCTACGTTTACGTGGGATGAAATTATTCGCACGGGCGGGATTGTATATTGCGGCTTTGATGCATTAACCGATGCAGAAGTAGCGCAAGCGGTCAGCAGTTCGATGTTTGCCGACCTAACGTCGACCGCAGGATCAATTTATAAATTTGGTCAGACACAAGGTTTATCGCCTGAGTTGGCTGCACTCGCAACGACTCGCAAAATCTGTATTCACGCCGATGAATTTAACGAGCTGGTGGGTAAAGAATTTGTCCCAATGGCGAACAAAGCGGGTGGTGCTGGATTCCAGTTAACGGTCTATACGCAAACCTTATCGGATATCAAAGCGCGATTTGGTGATGACGCAAAAGCCGGTCAAGTGATTGGTAACCTGGGTAATCTGATTATGTTGCGCGTGAAGGAGCTCGCAACCGCTGAATTGTTGACGCAGCTGTTACCACAAGTAGAAGTGAACCATCTCACGTTAGTCTCGGGTACTTCAGACGATACGAATCCTGATAGCCCGAATGACTTTACCTCTAATACACAACAACGTATTTCTACCAAAGAAACACCACTGGTTTCAGCGGGTGATTTAACTCGCCTGCCAAAAGGTCATGCGTACGCAATGCTGGGTGGAAAGCTCTACAAATTGCGTATTCCACAATTTAAAGCGACGGGAGAATTACCGGAAGATCTCGATTTCCTCTACACAAAAATGCGCGAGACCTATGACAGCGGTAGTGCGAATGATGACTGGTTCTCTATCGCAGATTTGAAGGTGGCAGCATGACAACACAGCATACAACGCGGCCGCCTCGGCCAAAGCGGGTTGGTGTCTGGGGTTGGCTAATGCAGACAACGGTAGGCAATGTATTTCGTTTTATCGGATGGTCATTAATCGCTATCGGGGTGTCGATCCTTGTCGAATGGGTGGGTATGGTCAAATTTTGGGGGCCTGACCATTCACGAAAAATTTTGGAATTGGAAATTACGTATTTAGGTGCATACAACCGTAATTTAATTACCGGCCTCTATCCGCAAGATGTTGCTGTGACCTTCATGACGTGGGCGGATAAAGCCGTATCCATTTTACATTTGCGTGAAGTTTCAAACTGGTTTGCAGGGGATGTAAACAGCGTTACGCAGGTCATTGCTTACGGGCTTGATGCCATGATCAACACCATTTTTATTTTCGCCGTGCGCAGCGCTATTTGCATTAGCGCCATGTCGGGATTTGTGCTGGTTGGACTAGTGGCATTCATTGATGGTCTGGTTGAGCGTGATATTCGCAAGGCGTGTGGTGGGATTGAATCAGCAATGCTTTATCACCGTGCTAAACGCATTGTGGTACCGACTTTATTTTTGTCATTTGGTGGTTATCTCACTGCTCCCATATCCATTCACCCAACATTGGTTTTTCTCCCTGTAATGACAGTGTTCGCCGTTGCGGTATTCGTAACAGCAAAAAGTTTCAAGAAATTTTTGTAAGTAACAATTTTTGAGGATTTTATGAACGAGTTTCCGGAGTTACCTGAAGTCAACAGTTTGCATGCTGATCCTGATGAAACGACTCGCCGTCGTAACAACACGCAGAGCAATCCTCGCAATGGATCGACGAAGACGACAGTTATAGCCGTTATGTTATCAATTGTTGCTGCATTACTAATCTCTCTGACGATTGCAATGTTGGGCAAGGATCCAATACTGCAAATGTTTGGCCTTGCTCCAGAATCCAAAAAACCGGATCCATTTAAGGTGGCCATCGAAGAAATGAGTGGAGTGGTCAAGCAGCTGGCAGACGATCTGGATACGATCAAGTTAAAACAATCTGAACTACAGGAAAATATTAACGCTGGAAATTTCGCCACGCAAAAAGCAACGCAGAGATTGGAGAATTTAGAGCGATTCTCCTCATCGCTGGAACAAAAAATTGAGCAACAGAAAAAAGTCCAGCAAGCCGCTGCAGCTAAACCGGTAGTTAAAGCGGTGCCCAAACCCGTTCCCATCATTCCGGTAGTGCTGATATCCATACGCAACATCGCCGGAACGTCATACGTTTCCCTCCGTGACGGGTTAGATGATTCCGATTTATTAATGCCTGGTGATACCTGGCGTGGATGGACGCTCATTACAACGGATACCGCAACGAAATCAGCCATTTTTACCGTGGCAGGCAAGCAACAGGAGCTTCGTTTGTAATGGCTAAGCATCTGATTGGTATATGCATAGGGTTCGTTGTTACTTTGCTTTCAGCAATGCCATCATTCGCACAGTTTTTGCCTCAGACGCCAATTGTTTATACCCCGACAACAACGACTGATTCGCTTTTGAATCGTTATTCAAAAATGCACAGCAAACCCAATGCATATTGGCAATTGACAGACGAAGAGTGGACAACTTACGAAGAATTGAAAAAGAAATCGCCATGGTCTGTTTGGGAGAACCATTCTACGCCGCTCGCGATGCTGTCTTATTACAGTTCCTCCATGGAGGAGAAACGCCGTTACGCCCGTATCGAGGCAGAGTTGGATGTATGGCGCCAATACTCGGTAACGGAATTCCAGACCCTGTATGACAAAGAGCGCACCATTGTTCAGGAACGTTACGTCGAGTACATACAAAAACGTATGCCGACCTTGGCGACGTTAAAGCCCTTCGACAAATTGCGCCTGTTTGTGAATGCCGGTGATTGTGATGTGCATTGTCGATCATTGGTAACCCGGATATTAAAAACCCAGGCAAAGGTGGATATTTTCATCATCGGTGCGGCTGATGAAAAGGCTATTTTTAAGTGGGCTGAAAGCGCCAGTATTCCCGTCGAGCGTGTAAAAACCAAAGAGATAACGCTCAATTTTGATAACGGTATTTTCGCCGCAGCATCAAAGAGCATGGCTATCCCTACGCCGAAATTGCCCGCACTGTTCAAGCAAACGACGGGGGGTGGTAACCAGGTGGTGGCGATATGAAATTGCGCGTATTGCTGTTAGCAATCCTGAGTGGAACTTCATGTATCAGCATGGCGGAAATTCCGCGTGCCTATCGCATTATTGCCGACTACTACGGCATGCCAGCTGATGTGTTTTTTTCAGTAACCATGCAGGAAAGCGGTAGGTCGAACAATGGAAAATTATTGCCTTGGCCCTGGACGCTAAGTATTGATGAAAAGCCATTCTTTTTTGAAACACGTGAGGAAGCCGAAGCTGCATTGATTAATGCAATGACTGACGCTGCGCGTCAGGGACGCATCGGAAAAGTTGCGGTGGGCTTAGGGCAAATTTATATGCCTGCGCATGTAGACAATTTTAAATCACCACTGCAAGCACTCGATCCAACGATCAATTTAAATTACGCGGCTAACCTGCTGGTTAAACATTATCTCTCTACGGTTGAACAAGGTTCTCCTGATTGGTGGGTGGCAGTCGGAAAGTACTACAGTCCCGGTGATGGGGCCAAGGGAAGGGCACAGGCAGCGTCCTATCGGCAAATGGTATTTAACCGCTGCTTGCGATTTAGTGAGCGCTGTTACGAATACGGTCAATCAATGGCGCCTCGCCAGGAAGGGGGGGCAGGATGATTCGCAAATTATTTTCTGTGTGCTTACTGCTGGTGTCGTCTTCCTGGTCCTTTGCGCAGCCCGAGGTCATTGCTGATTTTGGTGGGCGCGACACTGAGTTTCCAAAAAGGAAACACATTAAACAGCAACTCCTTGATCGCAAATCACTCGCAGAAAATATCGTGCCTGCAACAGCACCTGATCATTTTCCTATTCGCTCGGAATTGACGGTTGGGATTGTTGAGCAGACTAAACATTCGTACCAGGTCACCAAGCCGATGTTCATCATTGGTGTCGACAGTTTATCTATCGAATGGTTAATCGCCAATAAAGCCCACTTAAAGGCAATTGGTGCACAGGGCATTGTTACCAATGTGTCGTCGCAGGAAAACATGGATTTTCTAAGAGCGCGTGCGCCCGGTTTAACGTTAAGTGCAGTCCCTATTGATGACATTGCCAGTATTTACGGCATACATCATTACCCCGTATTGATTGATAAAGAGGATATCAAACAATGAAAAATATGTTAGCGACGTTGATGGGTTGTGCACTCATGTTCAGCCAAGCAGCAATTGCAGAAGTAGATACCACTACGGAGGCAGAAAAACGTTATTTAATAAAGGTTGCGCAAGAACTAAAGCATCTTGATGAGTTAGCTGCGAAAGCAGCGACTAATGCAGATCCAGATGCACGGGTTACATTGGATTATGTGGCATTGCGAAATGATTTACAGGAAATGCGTAGAGCGCTGGAGGCGCATTTGCAAAAGCCATCGCGCAGCCCAAGAAAAATTAATGAATTGGCATTTGCAGGTAATACCGCGCAATGAATTCTGATGCGAAAGAGGTATTTCTAAATTATTTCGGTGCGGTTGATCGATTGTATTTAGGTTTGGCAGTCACGTTATTTGTGTTGGCAGCGCTGGTTTGGATTTATATAACTATTAAAGCTTTCAAGGATAGAAGCGAAGAGAAAAACAAAGATGATATGAGTGTGTTCATGGTGGTGTTGAGAGGACTGGTGATGCTGCTGTTTCTGGTAGCCATTTTTATGTTCTCTTAAATCATCGGAGTTAATTATGTTACAACTAGTTCCGCCTTCACGGATGGTGATGGCTCGCCTGCGCGCTCAATTTCAACGTTGGGTCTCTCTGTTCAATCTCCCCTTATTACTGCTCGTGGGTCTGTTCAGCATTAATGCTGCATATGCCCAGGATATCACCATGCCGGAAATTGATATTGACGGCATTGATGAAGATTCCGACGGAGCAGACATTCTTATCATCATTCTCAAATTTCTCGGAAAAATCGCTATTTGGGGTGCAATGTTGTACGCCGGTTTCGTTGCACTCAAAACCATTTTGAAATCCTGGAACGAACAAAAATCGAATGACCAAGGCCGTTGGGGTGCTGTGATCGGCGACTCCCTGGGTAGCGTGGTGATGGTGATTTTTGTGATCGCCGTTGGCACTTGGGTTTTACGTTTCATGAGTTAAACCAGGAGGCCACTATGTCAGAGCATGATGATCCCTTGGCGGACGCGGTCAATCAGGAACCCATCGTTTATTACGACTGCACGCAAACCGAATTGATGACATCAATTTTGGTTGGCGCTGTTGCTGGATTAATTATCGGCGTGATGATCGGTGTCGCTATCGGAATCATCATGTTCGGCATTGTGATTGGTTTGATTATCGGTCTTGGTATTACGTGGGGTTTGTTGGAATGGCTGAAGTACATTCGCCAGAAATATTACCTCACCTGGTTTAAAGAAAAGGTGCTGTTGATGAAGATAAATTTCGGTTTGGTAAACACCAAATACATCGGTGAATCCAGACGTTTTGGAAAAGGAGCACGCCGTGGGTGATGCACGCAACGCGCTTCATTCGCGCGATTCTCACATTTGGACATTACGCATTGCTTTAGTTTTTGCATTCGGCCTGGCGTTTTTCCAGGCGTATGTAAATTACCAGCGGCAAAGTGAAATTACGGTACATGTACCGCCGGATTTATCCCGAGGTGCCACATTAAAACCAGGGATGCTTCAGAAGCCTAACACCTATTCATTTGCGCATTATGTATGGCGTGGGCTCAATGATTGGCCGGAGTCAGGAAAGGCGGATTACAAAAAAGCAATTGAAAAATACAAATGCTTGATCACACCGGAATTTGAGTCGTGGCTTAAGAAAAACATGGCTGAGAAAAGTCGGGCAGGTGAACTGGATCGAACCCGTGTGTTAACGGAAGAGCTTTTTTACCAAGAGGGTTTTGTCAGCGATGTGGGTGTAAATGTTTTTAGTGTGGCCATGGTCATGAAGCTCCAGGAGCGCGTAGGGGGAATGGTCATCAAAAATGTTGCTATGAATTATTCGCTCCGTGTTGTGCCTGATTTCCGCAACTGTAACGAAATGGGTATGGCGGTGGACGGCTTCATGGTAGACCCGACTCGCGCGGAGAAAGAAGCCGAAGGAAAAAGCAAAAAAGAGAGGGCGAATAAGTCATGAAGAAATCATTGTTGATAATCCTTCTGTGTAGTTTTCCATTGCTTGCTTATGCAGACCGTATGCTGGTGTGGGATAAGAATCCTATTACGATTATTTTGCCAGTTGGTGAAGAAGTACGCGTGACGTTTCCAACTGATGTCACGTTGCAGATACCCAAGTCATTGATTAGTTCGCTTGAGTCACTTGCACCCAATCAGCAAATTGTTTATTGGAAAGCGACCCAGCCGTTCGATAAAGCGAGAGTCGTCGCCCCAAGCGCAGATAACCAAACAGTATATTTAATTGACCTGGTTACGCAGGAAAATGCATTAGCGGAATCCCTTGTCATCGAAGATCCGGATCGTGTTATTGCACAACACAATGATGAACCGCCCAGGGATTTGTTGGAAGGTGTTCAGGATCTATTAGATCCACCAGAAATTGTGCTCACACGTTTCGCCTCGCAGTCGCTGTACGCGCCGCGTCGATTGATGCCGGTTAATCCGGATATTGCGACTATGCCATTGGTTCAAATTCCTGCCAATTTTCCATTAATGCGTAGCCAGAAAGGTGAGCAATACCGTCTCAGTGTAGTGGGTGCCTGGTCAGGTTATGGATTGCATATCACCGCCGTATTGCTGATTAACCAAAGCGAATTGAATCTCGCGGTTAATCCAGGATTAGTACAGGGCAATTTTTCCCACATCACACCGCAACACCTCCAGTTAGGGCCTAAAGGCAGTCTTGAAGACCGGACAACGTTATATCTGATTTCTTCCGTTCCCTTCAATGCAGCAATCCAGGAGGACGGTTATGGCTACTAGTATGAGCAGCAATAAGTTGGTGTGGGTATGCGTCGCTGCATTGGCGGCCATTGTGATTGTCGCCTACGTGAATTCTGACAGTGAGGAACCGGGGAAGAAAACCGAAACTGTTCAATCTGAAAAGGATACAGGGAAAAAGAAAGGGAATGCTCCCAAAACTGAAGATGGCGATACGGTTGCGGAGACTATTCGTGAAGTTCAGGCTCGCTTTGTCGAATCCGAAGCAAAAAATGAAAAATTGAATAAAGACATGGATGAAATGAGACGTCAATTGACTGCTCTGCAGAACAAGGGAAACAGTGGGGGATCTACCAGCGTAACAGACCCACGGGTAAGTCAAGTTCTTGAACAATTTTCGTCAATGCAAACTGCTGTTGATACGCTTACTAAAAATGTGGTGAAACAGAATGACGACTCTACTGCTGAAAATAATGGGTATGAAGTCACTACGACCGATTTAGGTTATTCGGATGGCTCAGGTGGAAGTAGTAAAAATAAAAAAGGGTATTCATTGGAGCCGCAAGCGTTACCCGGATATGTCGTTGTTCGTCCGATGACGCGCACCCAGTTGCTTACCACTGATCCAAAATTAGCGGAAAAAATGTTGCGTGAAAAATTGGGTAACGGTTTGGGTGATGTGAAATCTGCTGCAGGTGCGATAACACAACAAGCGGAAAAAACTGAATTAACCAATACGTTAAAAAAATCCGGCGGCAAAGTACTGGCAGACGTTAAACCGTATTACACGATCCCCGCTCGTGGCACTATTTTCGAAGCGGTGGCAATGACCGCATTAATCGGTACTGTGCCGCTGGGTGGAAAGGTCAATGATCCATTTCCCGCAAAATTCATTGTCGGTGAAGAAAACCTGGCGACCAACGGTTTGCGCATTCCAGGTTTAAAAGGAATTATTTTTGAAGGCATTGTACGTGGTAACTGGAACTTGTCGTGCGCGGCGGTGAGCTTAACGAAGGCCACCTACACATTTACCGATGGCCGTGTTCACCATATGGGTTATGAACAAGAGCAAGGTGGTTCAGGATCCAAAGCGGGTAAATCCCAATCTCCTTTTGCCGAAGGTGAGGCGTCGGCAAGTATTGGTTATGTGACCAATCCGCAAGGTATTCCCTGCATCCCTGGGAAGCGGGTTACCGATGCGCACAAGCAAATGTTCACTATGGGGCTGCTCGGTGCAGCTGCCAGTCATTTTGAAGCTAAAGCTGCCGCAGAGACTACGACCACTGACAATCCGTTAGGTGGTGGCTCGACCTCAGTTACAGGCAATAAATCAGCCTTCATCAATAACCAAACCTATTCCGACACCATCGCGGCAGCAACTGACTTTTACAGCAAACGGATGCGTGACTCTTTCGATGCAATCTACGTCGACCCATCGGCCAAAGTGTCTCTCAACATTACCCAAGATTTGTACATCGACTATCACAGCGATGCGCGCAAGCTCGCTTATTCCACAGGAGGCAATCATGTTAATCGCATGGATTAATCGCATTATCGCAATTTTTATTATCGTGCTTTGCACCGGGTGCGCGTCGTCCTTGGAAGGCGTAACAAATCCTGATGCACCGAATATGAAACAGGTTTATGAGGATTACACCGGTACCAACACCGAGCAGCTCGATAAACGTCAGGCTGAATTACTCCAGCGTCCTGCATTGCATGATGACGATTTGCAATTGGAATTGCCGCCATATCCTGCGCGTCTGGATCATTTGTATCCACGGTTACCCAATCCTGATTTGTTTATGTACGTGCGTCCGCATGCCGTAGGGTTAACCGGTGCACCCATTCCGGCGTACATCACACGCTTTTCCATGTACGACCGCCAGCCCTATGCATTGCCGGGTGAAACCTTGGATGCGGCAAAAATTGTGACGGACCACCGTGTAAAAAAAATAAAAGAGCGTGAAGACGCACAAAAAAAAGAAGCCAATAAATCACAACCACTGGAGTTATTTCACGAATGACGTCAGATCCATTTATGAAAGTATCTGAAGGCATCCGCGATTTTCTGTTACGTGGATCGCCTTTAAATGGCAAACCGGTTACCGCAACGGATGTCAAACGCGCTTACACCTATCGATCACCCATTGCGGGTTATTTGCCGTGGCTGGATATTATTGAAGACGATAAGTTGCTATTGGAGGATGGACGCAGTGTTGCGGCTGTTTTTGAATTGCAACCAGTACCCACCGAGGCACGTTCAAAAGAGTTTCTATTACAGCAACGCAATCAGATTCGCGATTTTATTACGGGGGCTTTTGAAGAACACACAGTATGTCCCTGGGTTGTATCAACCTATTCCTGGTTGGATGCGGCCGCATTTACGTCACTTGCTGATGCGGTAAAAGCGCATGCGATTAATGTGCATGCACAACGCGATACCGTAGTTGATAAATACACCGATCACTTCATCGAAAATATTTTACGACCCCATGTTGCCGATATGTCACGCAAAGGTGGTTTGTTTACAGATCCATTGGCAAATGACCGTCCATGGGGTGGTTCAAAACGAAAATCCTATGTGGTGTTTTATCGTCGACATACCGGTGCCAGTACCCGACGTAAAGGCATGACCCCAGAAAAAGAATTGGATACGCAGTGCGAGCGTGTTCATCAAATGCTGCGCGCAGCGGGATTAAATGGGCGGCGTTTAAAGGGCAAAGCCATTCGTGACTGGTTGTTTCGATGGTTCAATCCAAATCCGAAACAAACGAAAGGCGATGTTGAAGCCTGGTTGAAAATGAATCCGTACGCGCATACGGAGGATGAGAAAACCGCTGAATACGATTTATCCAACGATATTATGACTCGCGATGTACGCTCTGATAAATCTACCAACTGTTGGTATTTTGATGGCATGCCGCACACGGTATTGTCTGTTGAGCAAATGAGTCAGGTTCCCAAAATTGGACAGCTGTCAGCGGAGCGTTATATCAGTGAGGAAGAGGTGAGCGGTGCAAATGCACGCATCACATGTTTGATTGATGAGCTTCCAGAAGGCTCCATGGTTATCACTAATTTTGTCGTGAAGCCGCAAAGCGCTGTGCGCAAACATTTGGAAAAACTCTCGAAAAATTCAAAGGGTGATACGCCGGAAGCCCAGGCAACACGAGACGATGTTGCACATGCTCGGGCGCAAATTGCCCGAGGCAATAAACTTTATCCTTACAGCATCGGAATTGCTGTGCGTGCGGTAGATGATGATGAAATGGATAACATCATTATGCAGGTCGATACCAAACTCAGTGCAAATGGATTACAGCTGATTGATCCTGAATACGACGAAGTACGATTGGATCGCTACATTCGATTTATTCCCGGTGCTTATGATCCTGCACTAGCGCAAGTTGAGATTCGTCAGCGCCTTGTTTACGCACACCACCTGGCAAATTTATTACCGGTATACGGTCGCAGTGTTGGTACCGGCAATCCAGGCATTCTTGGTTTTAATCGCGGTGGTGAGGCATTTACGTGCGACCCATTATTCCAGGGTGATCGCACGAAGAACGGACATTTATTCTTATTTGGGCCTACTGGTGCGGGTAAGTCCGCCACGTTGGTGTGGCTGCAAATGTTAATCACCGCCGTACACAATCCTCGATGGGTGGTGATTGAAGCGGGTAACAGTTTTAACCTCCTCTCTGAGTTTTTCAAACTGTGGGGTAAGAGCGTTGTTGATATTGTTCTTCGACCTGGACAAGCCCCGTCCATCCCTCCGTTTAAACCTGCACTTGATCTCTTTGATGACGATGGAAATTTAAAACAGAGTCATTCTGTCATTGAAGAGGTAATGGATGGTTCTGCAGAGCTCCAGTCTGCTGCAAAAGAGACTGATGAGTTAGACAATTCGCAACGCGATATCCTAGGTGAAATGCTTATTATCGGTCGCTTAATGGTAACCGGTGGTGAGGTCATGGAAGAAGCGCGAATGAGTCGCTCGGATGTGGGATTGATTAAGACCGCCATTTTAAATTCGGCGAGAGCAGCAAAACTTGCCAAGAAAAAAGATTTGCTCACAGAGGATGTGATTAATGCGCTCGCGGATTTGAAAACAAATAAACCTGAACGTGCTGGACGTATCGATGAGATGGTTGAGGCGATGGGTTTATTTATTGATGGCTTTGCTGGCGAATTATTCAATCGTCCCGGCGATGAATTACCTGATGCTGATTACATCCGGATTGAGATGGGTGCGCTGGCATCGGGTGGATCCAATAAAGACAAGCTATCCGTTGCTTATATCTCCATAGTGAATCAAGTCGTTGCACGAGCGCAACGCACGCAGCGCGATGGGCGGCCGACCATCAATCTCACCGACGAAGCTCACGTTATTACTACCGACAAATTGCTTGCTGCCTATTTGGTCGTACTTTCCAAATTGCTTGGACGACGTATGGGTTTGTGGTTATGGCAAGCCACGCAAAATATGAAAGATTATCCCGACGATGCAGAAAAAATGCTCGCGATGTTTGAGTGGTGGATGTGTTTGTTCGTTGATCAAGGTGAACTCGCCAATATCGAACGTTTTAAGGCGCTTACTCCGGATCAAAGAACCATGTTGCTTTCCACAACCAAAGCGCCTCGCAAATACACCGAGGGCGTAATCATGAGCGATACCGTTCAAGGTCTATTCCGGATTGTTCCTCCTGGTTTATGCCTGGCATTGGGACAATCGGAGAAAGAGGAAAAAACGGCGCGAGCGAAATTGATGGATCAACACAATATCACAGAGCTTGAAGCTGCAACGATGATTGGGGAAATGATCGCTAGCGGGCGACGTAAAGCGGGGTAAGTCGAGGAAATAGATATGAGCGAGTCTATAAGTTACGCATTAAAAATTGCGGATGATAAAGAAATTCCGTGTCATCTGAGTGAGTTGAAAAGAGATGATCTTTTTTATCTGGTGCAGGCCAGCAAAAAAAGTGAATTGCTTATCGCAACGGATGATGCGTTTCAATCGGATGTTAATGGTCAAACAATATGGAGTGTGCCTCATGAAATTCACGCGTAATGTACTTTGCCAATTCACGTTGCTGCTGCTTTTCAGTATTTCAAACATTGGCCACGCGCAAACACAAATCGAAGTGTTTACCGATACTCCGACGGCATTGGGCAATGTATCTGGTATTGAAGTGATTCACTATGATTTGAGCATTCCAGAAAGGATAAAAGAGAAATATTTACCGGCGCTTCCAGGTGATATTGATCGAGCCAAAAAAATCATGAAAACCTATTTAGCCTCTGTGCAAGGAATGGAATTTCAGAAGGCGATACGTGAAGCCTACCGTGGCCATGAAAAAATGGTGCAGTACCAATTAGAGAAGATTCCAGCGGTAGTTTTTAACCAGGGTCAATACGTGGTGTATGGCATCACAGATATTCAAAGAGCGCTCGCGCTGTATAAATCACATCGCAACCTGGAGGAAGCGCCATGAAACGATGGATAGCATCAATGGTGATTGCTGTATTGTCATTATCGGCCGCTGCTCAAACTGTGAAGACAGGGAAAAAGAACGGGAAGTTTGGGACGATGGATATTGTGGAATCCGCTGTTGAGTGTACCGACTGTTTTGATTGGGAACTAATAGGTATGTGCTTCTGGTTGAAGTGCAAAATATTTTCTTGCAGCGTCGAAACGTCGATGCGTGTTCGGCATTACATTCCTGACCTGGTTGTGTCCAGCTATACCTATCAATCTGAGTGGGAGGACACCAAAGATTGGAACCACAATCCGAGTGGTGCAATCGGCCAAAGCGAGAGTATTCAGGATCAAGCAACTGCATTGGATTTTAAAAGTGTCGATGTGATTTCCCACCCGGCGCTACCCATTTATAACAGCTTGGGTGGTGAGGAATATTTCTGCGAATCAATGCTTGATATTCCGATGATGCCGTATTTTCTTAGCAGTCATGATCCCTCATGGAATGAACCTGGCATCGAGCAACTGTACCCACAATCAATTTTAGGTTTGCCACGCTTCAAGACAGGCACCGGTTCCTGGCTCTCCGGATTATTGGAAGGCTCATGGGCACCGTTGTATCCACGTTGCGGATGGGGTGCACATCCATACGATCCTATCAATGCTGCCGTAGCGGCGCATCGTGCGACAGAAATTGTTACGCGTAATGCACAGCCACATATTTATTTGCCTCTTACTGGTGACTGCGATAACCGCTGTTGGAAACCGGGGCCAGTCAATGTCAATGAAGGCGGTGACAATCGCTTTCAAATGCTGGTGCCTTGGGTTGAAGACTCCACGCGCATTTTAAATGGCCCAGCTACCTGGGCAAATGGAAAAAACATCACGCGTGAAAGTTACATGTGGACGTTGTGGCGACGCTATTCCTGCTGTGAAAAAAAGGGGCAAGCATTCCTCTTCAAAATTGATTTCAAGAGTTAATCCTATGAGTACATTCACATTATCAATTGCAAAAAAAATCATTCTGGGATTTTTAGTTGTCATCACTCATTCGACGATGGCCGGTGACATTGTTCGCCCCACTGGTGATGGTTCCTGGTATTACGCTATCGGTGGAGGTGATCCCATGATGTATTACCACCAATCCAATAAAACTACGCTCAACCTGTCTGCCGGTGCAGAATGGAATATGTTTCGTGGATGCAGTTTTGATCCGAGTTTTGGTATTGCCGAAACATTCTCTGATATGAAACACAATGTTTATGGCTTGTCGGACGATGTTCTGGGCGCGGCTACTGCGGTGTTTAGTGCATGGGGCTTATCAAAGATCCAGGAGAACTGGCCGGGGTTGTATGACACGTTGACGAAAGGCCTGAAAGACGCCAAGGAAACTTACACGCTGTCTTTAAAAACATGTCGTGATGCAAAGGCTGATCTACGTGCGGGTAGGGATCCCGTTGAGGGGTGGATTGCGGTTACCCGCAAAAGTTCCTGGGACAAAGCATCGAAGGCTGGGGAGAATCCGGTTACTGCAGAAGAAAGCATTGAAGCTACAGCAGGGAACAGCGGTGTTACGTTTGCTGGTGGTATTAAGAAAGGGGGCCTTGGGCAACCACCTATCAGGATTGTTGAAGACACCATCGGCGCGGGTTACGAACACCAAGTAGGTTCTCTCGCACCCGAGGATCCGGATGATGTTACGGGTGATAGCAATATTGCGCGCGTCTTTCCAACGGCAACCAGTGCTACATCCTGGGCAACTGCAGTAGTGGGTGAACGTGAAGTAAGGACTTGCGCAAGTTGTGACAAATTAAAAACAAAAATGGGTCAAGGTTTGCGTTTCCAATATCGCAAAGAGCGTGAGGTTGTGAGCGCTGATTTAAAACCGTTAATGAGTAAACCGCTGAACTACAAAATGTCGGCCGCTGAATTGGATAAATTATCTGTTCCAGGAATGGGCCTGGTTATTAATGATTTGACAATTCAGGATTTGAAACGTGCGCCGTTAGATGAGCAGGCCATTCTCGCTAACAAACTTACTGGAGAAATTGCGCTGGCTCGAGCAATGGAAAAAGCACTCATTGTTCGAGATTTATTAAATGCCGGTGCGCAAGAGCCAAACATTGCATCAGTAGGTGATGCGGCGTCGACAGAAATTGATTATTCACGTCAACGCTTACAGGCCGAAATTGACAATATTTTATTTGAAACAGAAGTTCGCCAAAAAGTAATTACTAATGCGGCCGGTACTATTGCGCAACGGGGCACAAAACGAAATAGAGATGCCGGTGCTACAGATTACATGCGCACCAAAACTAAAGAGCCACGCATGATTGATGGAGCAATCAGTGATGAATAAATCTTCATTGGCCAAGCGTGGATTCAAACATGTGATGTGGCTTTTTTTAAGCTTCGTTCTGTTAATCATTATGGTGAAAATTGGATTGGGGCTCATTGGCACTGAAGCAGAACAAATTGAAATGCTTAATCGCTGGAAAGATTCAGGATGGCTCATCTGGATACGTTATGCGATATACGCAGTCCTTTGGTTTGGATGGGGGCCACTATTGCGGCAATTTAACAAAGAATTGTCCGATGCAATGATCAAAGCGAGCCGTCGACCATTGATTGCGCTCATTGTGCTGTATGAAATTTTTATCGCGAGAGATTTACCGCGGTTAATTTCAAGTTGGTTATCGTAGGGAGGACGTATGCCTGTCGGAAGTACAATCGAACTCTACACCACTATACTCAGCTGGATTTTGTATGACGCCATTTGGGGGATATTGGCCTACACGGGCCTTATTCTCGTTCCGTTCATTATCACTATCGTTAATGTAGTGATTGAAACTCGGGATTCCGCCCAAGAGATTTCGGCTGAGGGTTTGATCCGTATCCTGGAAACCCGGATTTACATCATGATCGGTGTAGTCCTGTTTGCTGCGCAACCCCTCATCAATGTTAATCCGTCAAAGACAACCTACACCCAATATCGATGCGGGGTGACCTCATCGAAAAGCTTGACTAAAACCATGACTGAATTGGCTTATGGGGATAGTAAAAGTACCTTGGATAAATCGACGGGAACCTTTGCTGTCATGCTTAATGGACGCACGCCCCGAGCGCCGATTTGGTGGTATCTGGTTACCAAACTAAATCATGCGATTACTCAGACTGCTCGACAGGAATTACCTTGCCAGGCCGATCTGCGCACGATGGGGGCGGGGCTATCCAAACTGAATATTGCCGATAAAGCCCTTAAAGATGAGTTGAAGGATTTCTATAAAGATTGCTGGCAACCAGCAGCTAACCAATTCGCCCGAGAACGTATTCCGGAAGATGACCTGCCAACGAAATTTAAGGGCGGGGCAGTGTATGACGATATCACTTGGCCAGGCAGCGAATTCTTTATTAACCGCTCCGGATATTACGACACCCTCCGCGCTACAGCTGCTGTACCGGCGTTCCCTTATGAATCCTTGAGAGATAGTGTCAAAGCTCCCGAACCGCCCACAGGCGTCGATACAGGCGGTTATCCGACGTGTCATGAGTGGTGGTTAGGGTATCCAGCAGATGGCGTTAGTTTTGACAGCGATAAGGGCTTCCGGGAACGCATGCTGACGTATATCAAGAACGACGCCATACCAGACGACTCCGAAGACAGCACCGGCGCCTGGTGGAAGTTCTGGGCAGAGGACAAGTTTGCCACCGCTGGAGATGCGGACGATGCCCTTATCAAAACTACGCTTAATGCGGAAAGTGAAGAGATTCAACTGGAGCTGACTAACGGCGCCTCGGAATATGGTGGCGTGATGGGCTCAACCACAGATCATGTTTTGCGAGGAATGCGATCGCTGATTGGAGGTGCAGGATTATTAATTGGTGGTGCCAAAAAGGCTGTAGAGGTTGAGATGGTTCGCCAGGTCGCACCGATGGTGCAGTCCATGGTTCTCCTGATCTTTACGGTTGGTTTACCGTTGCTACTAGCGATTGGTTCTTTTTCTCTAAAAAACATGATTGCATTAACGCTGCTGCAATTTAGCATTATTTTCTGGGGATTCTTATTTGCGCTGGCAGCTTGGCTGGATAACTTCCTATTGTCCGGGCTTTGGTCTGGCGCCGACAAAAATGCCAATATGCTTATGGATACATTAATGCCCAATACCAGCGGCGTTGGTACCCAAATTCTTGCGATCAGTTGGGTGACTTGGATGCTTTATACATTGGCCCCATTGGCATTCACGTATTGCTTAGGGGTAATAGGGATTAAGGCGGGAAGTCTGGCCACTAATGCAATAAATAGTTCTTCAAATGAGATTAGTGGTCAAAGCGGGGCGGGAGTTGGGGTAGCTCAAAAAATTATAACAAAAGGCAAAGGAAAATAAGATTTTTCCTCAATTTATCTTAAGTGGGCGCCCGAGCATATCAAAGCCTGGTGCATCCGGATCGGGAGCTCTGGAGTGATCATATCTCTCTTGATGCTTCCTTTCTTCCGCTTCTTCCTCTGCAGTTGGAGCAACGGAGGCCCAAACAGAGATAAGAACAACAAACATTTTTGCTAAGACGGTTAAAACTGCGATTAGCACCAGACCCGCATGTTTGCCTAACCACCAAATAGCTTTGGCCAATGCCACCAGCATTACACCAATAACTTGGGCTGTCTTGTTCCAGTCAACTTTGTGGGTGTCTTTGGTGATCATGACTCATTCCTGAAGGCATGGGAGGTAGTTTTTAAATATATAGCAGTTTTAGGGTGAATAGGAAGTGAACAGCGTAGATAGTACGCTTTTTGGCGCTTTCTATAGCGTATTCATTCCAGATTGTGTAGTACTTCGAATAATTATCGGGGCCGATAATTGATCAGTCACCAGGTCTCTCTCCATGCTTCTCACATAGTGCTGGGATGAAAGCTGTTGCACCTATTGGTAGGTGCAACATGTAAATAACATGATGAAATTCATTTAAAGATAGTTCCTTGAATTTCTCTCATTAAAACTTCATTCGTTGAATCCTAACGGCGTTTAAAATAGCCAATAACGCCACACCAACATCAGCAAAAACCGCTTCCCACATGGTGGCAATTCCACCGGCACCTAGCAATAGAACAACCACTTTCACACTAAATGCCAAAGCAATGTTTTGCCACACCACTCGCTTGGTTTGTTTGCCGATTGCAATGGCAAGGGGAATTTTGCTCGGCTTGTCGTCTTGAATGACAATGTCTGCCGTTTCTATAGTGGCATCACTGCCCAAGCCACCCATTGCGATACCCACATCACTTAATGCGATCACGGGTGCGTCGTTTACGCCGTCACCCACGAATGCAACAGATTCATTTTTTGCTTTGATTTCTTTTACTTTGTTTACTTTATCTTCCGGTAATAAATCGCCGAATGCATTATTGATACCCAAAGTTTTCGCCACAAATTGGACGACGGTATTTTTATCGCCACTTAACATGGTTGAGTTAATACCCAAAGATTTGAGCGAGTTTATTGTTAATTGGGCGTCTTCTTTTATGGAGTCGGCGATAGTGATGTAGCCTACAAATTGATTATTGTAGGCAACCGCAATAACGGTATAAACGATTGATGCGGGATCAATGTCGTAGCGGATGGAAAATTTATCCAACAATCGAAAGTTTCCGACTAACAGAATTTTTCCATTGACCTCAGCCTTTAATCCGTGACCCGCGATCTCTTCAATATTATTCAGTGATAGGTTGTGATCAACCTCACCCACAAATTGGTGTATTGCTGTCGCGACCGGATGCGTGCTTCGACTTTCCAGCGCGTTGACCATGCCGAGCATCTCATTACGATTAAATCTATCGTTGAAGTTCACATCTTGTACTTTGAATACACCTTCAGTGAGGGTGCCTGTTTTATCCATCACCACATGCTGGATCTTGGCAATTACGTCGAGGAAGTTGCTGCCCTTAAATAAAATGCCATGTTTACTTGCCGCGCCGATGCCACCGAAATACCCTAACGGAATACTGATCACCAATGCACAAGGGCAAGAGATCACGAGGAAAATGAGTGCGCGGTAAAGCCATTCGCTAAACACATAGTTATCAACAAAAAAGTAAGGCAAGGTAGAAATTGCGATAGCTAGAGCCACGACGATAGGCGTATAAATTTTGGCAAACTTTCTGATAAACAATTCAGTCGGCGCTTTTTGTGCAGAGGCGTTTTGTACCAACTCAAGAATGCGGGATAACTTGCTGTCTTTGTATGCGGTAGTGACTTTTACCTGGGCAACACCATTAAGGTTAATCATACCGGCTAGAACAACATCGCCTTTATTTTTTCCGTCCGGTTTGCTTTCACCTGTTAGTGCAGTCGTATCGAAAAAGGCGGTGTTAGAAATTAGCTCGCCATCCAAGGCTAATTTTTCCCCGGCTTTCAGTTGGATAATTTCTCCAATTTCAACGGTTTCTGCTTTGCGGGTAATTGCTTGATTACCTTGTAATACAGTGACTTCATCGGGACGCTGGTCAAGCAAGGTTTTAATATTTGTCTTCGCCCTTCTAACAGCAATATTTTGAAACGCTTCACCCACAGAATAAAACAGCATTACCGCTACACCTTCCGGGTATTCACCAATGGCGAAGGCGCCGATGGTTGCAATTCCCATGAGGAAAAACTCGGAAAAAACATCCCCTTTACGAATACTTTCAAGAGCTTCCTTGAGTACCGGGAAACCAACAGGAATGTATGCGGCGATGTACCAACCGAGCCTTACCCAACCG
This sequence comes from Cellvibrio sp. 79, assembly GCA_003056245.1. Taxonomy (GTDB): domain Bacteria; phylum Pseudomonadota; class Gammaproteobacteria; order Pseudomonadales; family Cellvibrionaceae; genus Cellvibrio. The sequence goes on from MVDH01000001.1 coordinate 1,879,201, forward strand.
GTGAACCATGATTGAGGAAAAAAATTATCCAATGTAATGGCGATCAGTAATGCAACCAGACTGATGATCGCTGGTAGAAATAACCTGATATTGCTTGCTTCGGAGCTGCCATGGTCATGATCGTCTTGCAGTGATAGCTGAGTTTCAGCACCACAGCAATCCCCACATTTGGTTTTCTGCTCAGTTGCGTTATTAGAAGTGGGTGCGGTGGAGCAGCTTGTTGGCGTTTTTTGCGTGTGGTTTTCAGATGTATGTTCCATTGGACTTCCTCAACTCATCGAAAATATTTCGGTGTAGATGCCAAGTATGCAGGCGTCATTTCTGTAGCAATAAGCTGGCATGAATAATTAATGCTTGTGAGTGAACCCCATCCACAATGACGGAAAATCTTCCTGGTCGCCGGGTGTTGGGTTTGTAATGAAGATGGCAAGGTTCGTAATCAGTGGTAACTGTTTTTAGCAAAACGCCTTGTTTGTCGAAAATCTGAAATTGCAGTTGACCGCACTCAACGTGCACCTGTTTATGTTCGGGTAATACTTCGCCGGTGAGTATTAAATTTGGGCCTTCGAATAATGCTCCAATATTTAAACTCAAATGATGCTGTTTCAATTGATCAGTTTTAAATATCACTTGCGTATTTTCTTGAGATGTTAATTGACAAGCACTTAACAATATCGGGAAAAGTAGTAACGCTATTAGCCGTGTAAAAGACTTCATAATGAATTCTCCGGTGAAGCGAATTTGATTAAGACCAGATGCGCTTGGTCAATGAACTGCAGAAAATCGTTTCAGATATTTCCAGTCGGTAAAGCGTGTTCAATAGCGCTAACGTACAAAGGCAATTGCCACCGGTGTTTTGCACCAGTGGCGTTTTTGTTACTAGTCAGTTTCGCGATGAGCCATACGATAAAGCCCGGGTAATACGAGTAAGGTCAAAATGGTGGACGAGATAATTCCGCCAATCACCACGGTAGCCAGCGGGCGCTGAACTTCAGCACCGGTACTGGTGTTCAATGCCATCGGCAGGAATCCCAATGCAGCAACCAGCGCGACCATCAGGATCGGTCGTAGGCGCAACATGGCGCCTTCCCGGATAGCTGAATCGATAGCCAAGCCATTTCTCAAACCATCACGAAAGGCAGATACCATCATGACCCCGGTCAACACCGCGACCCCGGACAAAGTGATGAAGCCTACCCCGGCCGTAATGGATAGCGGAATGTCCCGCAACCACAGGAAAATCACCCCACCGGTTAATGCGAGCGGTACTCCACTGAATACCAGCAAGGCATCTTTGGCGGATCCAAAGGTCATCATGAGCAATGCAAAAATCATCAGCAGTGTCAGTGGGACCAATAACCCTAACCGCTCGGATGCCGATTGCAGCTGCTCGAAGGTACCGCCGTATTCCAGCCAATAACCGGGAGGTAACTTCACTTGTTGGCCGACTTTTTCCTGAACTTCGGTTACAAACCCGCCCAGATCGCGACCAGTTACATTGGCACTGACAACCAGGCGGCGCTTGCCGTTTTCGCGGCTGATCTGGTTTGCGCCAGGGGCAAGGTTAAGACGGGCTACTTCACCCAGTGGTACGTATCCACCGTCCGGTAGTGGAATGGGAAGATAGGACAATGCGGTAAGGTCATTGCGTTGCTTCTCGGGAAGTCTCACCACCAATCCAAAACGCTGATCGCCTTCAAAGATCTGGCCGGCCTCCTCACCACCGGTTGCTGCTGCCAGCGTATCTTGCAGGTCCGCCATGTTGATGCCGTAGCGCAGCAGTAAATCCCGATCAGCATCAATAGACAGCAACGGTAAACCGTCGGCCTGTTCTACCTTTACGCCATCTGCGCCCTTGATGCTGTTAAGCAAACTCGCAATCTGGTTGCCGGAAGCCAATAGCTGATTCAGATCATCACCGTAGATCTTGATCCCCAAGTCCGAACGTACCCCGGAAATGAGTTCGTTAAAGCGCAATTGGATCGGTTGGCTGATTTCGTAGGCGTTACCTGGCACTTTGGCCAGTTGCGTTTCAATGGCTTCCAGGATTTCCGCTTTGGATTTGTCCGGATCCGGCCAATCCGCTTTGTCTTTCAGCATGACGTAGCCGTCTGAAATGTTGGGCCCCATAGGATCACTCGCAACCTCGGCGGTACCCACCCGTGAGAAGAACGTTTTGACCTCGGGAACAGCCATCACCGCTTTCTCCACCTGAAATTGCATCTCTAGGGATTGGGTGAGGCTGGTACCGGGAATACGCAACGCTTGCACGGCGATATCACCTTCATCAAGGTTGGGAACAAATTCGGTTCCCATCCGCGATGCCAGCCAGCCGGATCCAATCACAAACACGATGGCTCCAGCCAAAATAGGAACACGGCGTTTGAGTGCAAAATCGAGTGTTGGAACGTAAGCCGCTTTGGATTTGGCTATCACGCGGTTTTCTTTTTCCTCGATCTTGCCGGTCATACACAAGGCGAGCGCCGCCGGCACAAATGTCAGGGAAAGAATGAGCGCCGCGATTAACGCCATGATCACTGCGAAAGCCATTGGTGTGAACATTTTTCCTTCCACACCGGTGAGCGCGAGAATCGGAATGTTCACCAGAATCACGACGAGAACGCTGATCAAGCTGGGCGTGAATACTTCGCGGGTTGCACTGAACACGATGTGTAAGCGTTCCTCCACATCCAGAAGTCGTCCCAAATGGTGTTGGCGTTGTGAGAGTCGCAACAGGCAGTTCTCCACAATGATCACGGCCCCATCGACAATCAGACCAAAATCCAGTGCACCCAGGCTCATCAGGTTGGCGCTGACTTTGGTTTGCACCATCCCCGTCATTAGCATCAGCATCGAGAGCGGAATAACCATGGCGGTCAGTAATGCGGCGCGAACATTGCCAAGCATCACGAGCAGGACGACAACAACCAGGATCGCACCTTCCACCAGGTTTTTTTGCACAGTGGCGATGGTTTTCTCCACCAGTACCTTACGGTCGTACACGGCATCGGCGGTTACACCTTTGGGTAAGGTGCGATTGATTTCCTCAAGCTTGGCTGCAACCGCGTGAGAAACCGTTCGACTGTTCTCACCGACCAGCATCACCGCAGTACCGAGCACCGTTTCCTCGCCGTCACGAGTGGCTGCACCGGTGCGCAACTCTTTGCCCAATCCCACAGACGCGATATCGCCAATCGTGACCGGGACACCATCGCGACGACCGACGATAACTTTTTTGATGGCCGGAATATCGGAGAGCTGCCCCGGAGCACGTATCAGGTACTGCTCACCGTTTTTCTCGATGTAACCTGCCCCGATGTTGGTGTTGTTTTTTTCCAGCGCATTCACCACATCATCAAACACAATCCCGTAAGCCAGCATCAATCCCGGATCCGGGGTGATGTGGAATTGTTTTTCGAATCCACCGATGGTGTTCACTTCAGTGACGCCAGGTACCAGACGCAATTGCGGACGGATTACCCAGTCTTGCAGGGTACGCAACGCCATCGCATCGTAGGGTTGTCCATTGGACTGGCGCGCTTTTGGGTCGGCGTGAACTGAGTAGTGGAAGATTTCACCAAGACCCGTAGCAACCGGTCCCATCTCGGGCTCGATACCGGCGGGCATTTGGCTTTTAGCCTGTTGCAAACGCTCGTTGAGAATATTGCGTGCGAAGTAGATATCGGTCCCGTCTTCGAATACCACAGTCACCTGCGATAAGGCATAACGCGAGAGTGATCGGGTGCTTTCGACGTGCGGTAAACCTGCAATCGCGACTTCCACCAGGTAAGTAATGCGTTGCTCAACTTCAAGTGGCGAGTAACCGGGTGCTTGTGTGTTGATCTGGACTTGTACGTTGGTGATATCCGGTACCGCATCAATCGGCAACCGGTTGTAATTCCATACACCGGCAGCTGAGACCACAAGGACAAAAAAGATAATCAGCCAACGACGGGCGATGGAAAATTTAATCAATGCATCAACCATGGTTGTATCTCCACAATTGATTGCATGCTACGCGTTGCATAGCAGAAAGACCCTTAGTGTTCATGCTCTGCGCTCTCCTTGCCCAAATCTGACTTGAGGATAAAACTGTTGGTGGCAACATAGGTATCGCCAGCAGCCAAGCCGGAGACAATTTCGGTATACACGCTGTCTGCGCGCCCCACCTGGACCGAACGGGGCTCAAATCCATCCGCTTCCCGAACGAATACCACGGTTTTTCCTTCATGGGTTTGCAAGGCTTCATTGCGTACCGCGACAGTAACTTTGGTTTCCGCCAGGGTTACTTCAGCATTCACGAAGTGACCTGCGAACCATTGGCCCTCTGCGTTATCAAGGGACGCCCGCGCGGTCGTTGATTGGTTTGCCGGATTGGCATAAGTGCTCACATAAATTACAGAGCCTTCACCGGATATACCGCGTTGGGGTTGCGCCACCCGGACTGCCTGCCCGGATTTTACTTGAGCGATATCGCGGGGAAACAGCGTCAGGTCCACCCACACGGTTGACGTGTTCGCGATGGTAAAGAGCGGCGCGTCCGTGGTTTGTTCACCCATTGCACCTTGGCGATCCGTGATGATCCCGCTGATGGTTGCCGTTACGGAATACACTTTAAGGCTTTCGTTACTTTCGATGGTTGCTAATACGTCACCTGCTGCCACTCGGTCACCGGGCTTGCGATTCAGTTGGCGTATGATGCCGGGGAAACGAGCGGTAACTTGCTGGATACCATCGGCACTGGGTGTGATCACCCCATACAGAGGAAGGGTCTGGCGAATGGCAATTGGGCCGGCCTTGACGACCTGGATGCCGGTGTTGCGCAATTGCTCGTTGGATAAAGTGATTTTGCCTTCTTCATGACCACCGTGTTCATTTTTGTCGTCATCACCGTGCTCTTTCTCGCCTTTACCATGATCATCTTCATCACCGTGATCGTGAGCTTCTTCGCTGTCCTCATCATGAGCAGCCGGTTTAGCCGCTGCTTTCAGTGTTTGTTTGGCTTCGGTTGCCGGTTTGCCTGTCTCTGCTGCACTCGCCAAATAAATATCAACAGCGAACATACCGATTATTAAGGCGGCGAGCAGCCCGATGATTAACCAGGGTTTCAGGGATTTTTGTTTAGTTGTTTTCATGGGGTAACCTCAATATTTTTCTCAGTCAGGGCAACGCCTGTAAGCCGTTCCAATTCGATTCGCGTTTGTTGCACGCGCTCTGCCGCATCCACTACCGCCAATTGGGCATCGAGTAATTCGCCCTGGGCGAGGGTGAGTTCCAGGTAGCTGTAGCGCCCCTGTTCAAATCCATCGCCGGTTGCCTTCAGTGCGCGGCGTAGTGCCGGAATGACCTCATTGCGTAAGGTGCCAAGTTCGTTAATTGCCTGTTGCTGTTCATCCGCAAGGCCAATCAATTCAGCTTCCAACCGGATACGCGCGCTGTCATGGGCTTGCTGTGCTCCCGCTTGTTGGGCAGTTGCAGTAGCCAAAGCTCCCGACGCCCGGCGACCTGAGCTGAGCGGAACGCTTACACTAACCACGGCTGCTGAATCGCCACTGTCCTGAAGCCGGCGCACGCCCGCGCTCCACTCAACATCACCGCGACGATTCGAGCGCGCTTCACGCAGTTCGGCACTACGCACATCGATTTCACTGGTAAGCAGCAATAGATCCGGATTGTTAGCTAACCGGGATTGAAGGTCGGAAAGAGGCACTGACGGCGGTAGCGCGTACAGGTCACCCTGTACGATTTGGAAGTCAGGAGTGGGATCCGCCCATTGGGCAGATAAGAGCAGACGCTCACGACGTACTGCTTGTTCTGCCTGTTTTAGAGCAACGTTTGCACGGGCAAGACTGGCTTGCGCGCGCAATACTTCCGCTTCGGGTAGCCGACCGGCTTGAACCTGACGACGCAAAGACGTGAGCGTATCCTGGGCAATACGATTAGCTTCGGTATGCAGTGCCAGTTGTTCTTGCGCTGCCACGAGCGCCAGAAATTGGCGAGTTACACCAGATAGCACATCCAGCGTTAAGACACGTTGCTCGGTTTGCAATTGCTGTTGGCGCGCGGTAACTACGCCTAAACGTGCATCGCGTTTTCCGCCGAGTTCAATTACCGAAGATACGGCGATGGTAAGTTCGGCCGCATCGGTTCCGCGTAATTCGCCAGAGCCCGCTACGTTTTCAAGCTCGGCGCCGACGCGAAACTCGGGTCGTAACCCTGCCGATTGCTGTTCGCCAGTTAATGCATCAGCTTTAAACTGATACGCCGATAGTTGAGGATTGTGTTCAATCGTCGCGCGGATGGCTTCATCAAGCGTAAGCGACGTGGTTGGTGCTGCCAGCCCAGCCGGGGCATGACACAACACCGCAATCGCGGAACCTGCGATTGCTTTCTGAAAAAAATGCATGGTTTTACTCCAGCCAAAAATCATGATCCGACGATGTGCATTCGGATCGTTTAACCCCAGTTTTCAGGGCGATTAAATAGAATCAGGCTGGGATAGCAGGAGGTGCCCGCAACGGTGGCCGCATACCGACACTGTGTCGTGTACGTGGGGATGTAATGGATTGGATGGTGAAAGTCGTTCCGCGTGTTTGCAGAACAATGACCAACGCCAGGAAGACAGGGAGGAAAAGATCGAGTTTGAACGTTTTGATAAGCGCTGATTGAGACTGCTCAATATCGACGTCCTGATGGGCTTCACTGTGGTTATGAACTGTATGGCCACCCAACATATCTACATGGAGAGAAACGGGAGGCTCTTTGCCATCAAAACAAAAATGCCCGTGCACACCGCTCCAGCTCATTAAGAGCCACAAGAGCAATGAGATCATGGCATAAGATCGATAGCGCAATACGGGTTTCACCACGTCAGCATCCGGTCGTGTGAAGAGTATGTCTCCACGTGTGTTTTGAAAAAGCTTAACAGTAAATCATTCATGCCGCTTAATCCGGCTGGTTAATCCGTAAAAACTGTCACTGATTGTCGCAGCGCTGGTTAAAGGATAGCCAAAGTAAGTGTAGCCACTATAAACTCTATAGTTACTAGAGGGTCAAGTGGGAGAATCGTTCGATGAAAATTGGAGCCTTGGCTAAACAAATCGGCTTATCGGTTCAAACGATCCGGTTCTATGAGCAGGAAGGACTGGTGTCAGTACCACAACGTACAGAAGGTAATTACCGTCTTTACGATGCCGAGTCGTTACGGCAATTGGGGTTTATCAAACAATGTCGGAATCTGGGCCTTACCCTCGATGAAATTCGTGAATTGATAAAACATCAGGCAACACCGGAAGAGGCCTGTGGGGAGATCAACCACATTGTTGATGCACATGTGCAGGAAGTTGATGCGCGTATCGCTGAATTAACGGCATTGCGCGACCAGTTAATCAGTCTTCGAACACGGTGTAATAGTTCGCGGGCGATTAAGGATTGCGGGATATTGCAGGCACTCACCACGTTGGAGCGAAGTGCAGAATAAGAAGACGTTGCCTCGTGTTCCTGTCAAATAGCAATCTTTTCTTCTATGGTCGTTGCGCCTGCAAGCATTTAATTTCAATTGATTGACTGTGCGAGTGGTAGGCGGCCAGGTGCTGCCAGATCGATCCTAAAGGCATAGGTATCGCTGAGTCCGAACACCAGCAAAATTATTACGATGGCGATTTTCCACCACAGCTTTTCAATCAACATCGTTATTGCCATTAACATGCCCACTCGATCTGCCCCGTTGGGGCTCATGTCTCCTCTAACTTCTACAGGAAGCTTTTTATCGGGCGTTTTCATTACTGTGGTTTCCTCACTCTGGCAGCACGCTTAAACAGGGTTAGCCTCTGGAACGCTAAGGCAGTTGACGCATACTAGCCTGCCTTCACGACCTCAAATTTGGCACCTTTCCGAAACCGGAAATCCTTCAATGGGCTTTCCCGGTATGGTTCCCATTACAACTGTATCGGCGGTGTAAGTAATTTTGCGCGCGCAAAAAATTTGACTTATGGCTGGTCGTGAATAAGTCATTGGGGTATCAAATATTCGAATAAACATATATATTAAATTTCGTATGTTTTTTTAGCGAGTCAGCGAAGGTGCAACCGATGATTGACCCCCTGCAATTTTTCAAATGCTTGGCCGATGAAACCCGCCTCAAGTCGTTGATTCTTATCCACTCTGAGGGCGAGTTATGTGTTTGTGAGCTGATGGAAGCGCTGGAGGAGATTCAACCCAAAATCTCCCGTCACCTGGCGCTATTGAGAGAACATCGAATCGTATTGGATCGACGCCAGGGACAATGGATTTATTACCGATTAAACCCGGAACTTCCAGACTGGGCCAAATCCGTCATTTCTGAAACTACGCAATCCAACCCCGCCTACATCAAGGCCAATCTCAAAAAACTGTGTTGCATGGGTGACCGCCCTGAACGCGCCAAGTCATGCTGTTGAACAGTTAAGGTGATGTCGTGAATAACCAAGAATCGCAATTAGATGACCTTCCAAATATTGCAGAAGGCCTGCTGCCGGTACCGCTGATAAAGCCAATGGAAAGCAGCGCTCATAAACCCCGAATTTTGTTGTTATATGGATCCAATCGGAAGCGATCTTTCAGTCGGCTCCTGACGGAAGAGGCCCAGCGCCTTCTCAATTACTTTGGTGCCGAGACGAGGATATTTAACCCTTCCGGATTGCCTCTTCCGGATGATGCGGATGATACGCACCCCAAAGTACTGGAATTGCGTGAATTAGTGCTTTGGTCGGAAGGCCAAGTCTGGTGCTCACCAGAACGCCATGGCGCGATGACTTCCGTGTTCAAAGCCCAGATCGACTGGATACCTTTATCAATGGGTGCAGTACGTCCAAGCCAGGGGAAGACTTTGGCGGTGATGCAAGTCAGTGGCGGTTCGCAATCATTCAACGCCGTTAATCAAATGCGAATTTTGGGACGCTGGATGCGTATGTTCACCATTCCCAATCAATCGTCAGTTGCCAAAGCATTTCAGGAGTTCGATGAGCACGACCGCATGAAACCATCGGCGTTTTATGATCGCTTGGTGGATGTGATGGAAGAATTGATGAAGTTCACCTTGTTATTGCGTGAGCACAGTCCGTATCTCGTTGATCGCTATTCCGAACGGGTTGAGTCAGCTGAGGCACTTAGCATGCGCGTTAATCAATCAACTATTTAATCAGGCATCAAGCATGAAAAAAATAAAAGTAGGCATTAATGGTTTTGGCCGCATTGGCCGCCTGGTGTTGCGCGCCTCATGGCGCTGGCCCGAATTCGAATTTATTCAGATCAATGATCCCGCTGCTGATACGGAAACCTACGCACATTTATTGAAGTTCGATTCAATACAGGGCACTTGGCCAGAGGATGTTTCTGCTGATAACGGAAAGATAATCATTAATGGAAAAGCAATTCGCGTTATCACGAACAAAGCTATTGCTGAAACGGATTGGTCAGAATGTGATGTCGTGATTGAAGCCAGTGGCAAAATGAAATCGGTAGCTACTCTGCAAGCTTATCTTGATCAAGGCGTTAAGCAGGTTGTGGTCAGTGCACCGGTCAAAGAACCAGAAGCATTGAATATTGTGATGGGCGTGAATCACCATTTATTTAATGTGGCGGAAAATCGTATTGTGACAGCAGCATCTTGCACCACGAATTGCCTTGCACCGGTAGTAAAAGTAATTCATGAGAAGCTTGGTATTCGCCATGGCTCTATCACCACAATTCATAATTTAACAAATACCCAATCAATTCTGGACCAGCCTCATAAGGATCTACGCCGCGCGCGTTCCTCGGGTTCCAATTTAATTCCTACTACAACCGGATCAGCAACTGCCATAGCCGAAATATTTCCGGAATTACGCGGTCGTTTGAATGGCCACGCGGTAAGAGTTCCATTGGCAAATGCCTCGTTAACGGATTGTGTATTTGAGGTTGAACGAGCTACCACAGTAGAAGAAGTCAACGGTTTATTGAAAGCGGCCAGCGAAAACGAATTAAAAAATATTCTAGGTTATGAAGAACGTCCGTTGGTTTCCAATGATTATTGCGGAGATCCACGCTCATCGATTGTTGATGCCTTATCAACGATGGTCATCAATGGCACTCAATTGAAGATTTACGCCTGGTATGACAATGAGTGGGGTTACGCAAACCGCACAGCGGAGTTGGCAAAATTGGTTGGACTTGCCAATTAAGGTGATCAGCTCATGACAACAGCAGGCGCAGGCAAAAAGTTAAGTGCAGACGTAAAACAATATCTGGTTGTGACAGGCAATTATTGGGCATTCACCTTAACCGACGGCGCATTACGCATGTTGGTGGTATTGCATTTCCATCAACTGGGCTATGCCCCCTTACAAATTGCCGCGCTGTTTTTGTTTTATGAAATCTTCGGTGTGATCACCAACTTGGTGGGGGGGTATCTGGGCGCCCGCATCGGGCTAAACAGCACCATGAACATTGGTTTGGGCCTGCAAGTGATTGCACTATTAATGCTCGCCATACCCACCGTTATATTAACCCCGCTGTGGGTTATGGGCGCGCAAGGTATTTCCGGTATCGCGAAAGATTTAAATAAGATGAGCGCAAAAAGCACGATCAAATTACTCGTGCCAAGCGATCAGCAAGGCAAATTGTTCAAATGGGTTGCATTGCTTACGGGATCTAAAAATGCGCTCAAAGGTGTCGGGTTCTTTCTTGGCGGCGCGCTGCTGGCATTGTTAGATTTTGTTGGTGCTGTTGTGGCCATGGCGGCGGTATTGGGTGTTATCTGGATAGCAAGCTTATTGTTGTTGAAAAAGGACTTGGGCAAAGCAAAACAGAAACCGAAGTTCCGCGAATTATTTTCCAAAAGTCGTGCGGTTAATATTTTATCGGCTGCGCGTTTATTTTTATTTGGTGCACGAGACGTCTGGTTTGTTGTTGCACTACCAGTCTTTTTGAGCAGTCAATTGGGGTGGAGCTTCTGGTGGGTTGGCGGCTTTCTCGCTATCTGGATTATCGGTTACGGTTTTGTCCAATCCATTGCCCCGGTATTAATTAATCAAGGTGAAAATAGTGCGCCAGGTGGATTACATGTATTTGTCTGGGCATTGATACTGACGGGTATTCCTGCTGCCATTGCGTTGGGATTCAATTCATCACTTCCAATCGAAGCGGTGCTGATTGGCGGCCTTTTAATTTTCGGCGCAGTGTTTGCAATCAATTCCTCATTGCATAGCTACCTGATTGTGAATTACGCAAAAAGCGATGGTGTTTCCCTGGATGTAGGGTTTTATTACATGGCGAATGCACTGGGCAGATTAGTAGGAACATTGTTGTCTGGCTGGATTTACCAAACCGAGGGATTAGTCGCGTGCTTGTGGGTATCAAGTGCGTTTATTGGATTAGCGGCATTGATCTCGTTGGGGTTGCCGCGCACCGTCAGTAATAATTGAGCGGGTTAAAAATATGACAAACAACAATGCAAGCTGTGAAACTCCAAGATGCGAATCGCTAAGCAGTATGATTGCGACTCGCTTGAATGAAGATTGTTTTTGCCAAACGTTAGACCGGGAACGCCTGGACTATGTTCTTAGGCATGATCAGCTACAAGGAGATGTGCTGGCGCAGCACCCGCAACTGTTTTCCAACATTGCCACGTTTGTTTCCCGCACACAATTTACGTCAATTAAAAACGCGATAGAAGCGATTGAGCGTACGATTGCTCTTCCGGCATTTAATGATTCTGTAATGCACGAAGCACATTCCCATGCCCGTGTTAACCATGGCCCCAAGGGTGCCTTCATGGGTTATGATTTCCATTTGTCTACCGATGGTGCCAGACTCATCGAAATTAATACCAATGCTGGCGGCGCATTTTTAAATGCGATATTAATAGGCGCACAGAAAGCATGCTGTCCTCCTATGGAGGATACACTGCACAGCCAAACGCAAAAACTATTCGACGACTTCGTTTCAATGTTCCGGAATGAGTGGCAATTGCAGCGTGGAGATAAGCCACTACGTCGAATTGCTATCATCGATCATAGTCCGGAGACACAGTTCCTTTATCCCGAATTTGTAGTCGCACAGAGTTTATTCAATAGTCATGGAATCGACGCCATTATTGTTGATCCGCAAGAACTCGCATACGAAAACCAGGTGCTGTCCCATCATCGACAACCCATTGATTTAGTCTATAACCGATTAACCGATTTTTATCTCACTGATCCAATCAATATTGCTTTGCTCAATGCGTATCTATCAGGGAATGTAGTCGTCACACCCAATCCATATCATCACGCACTTTACGCAGACAAACGCCATCTGATCATCTTAAGCGATAGATCAGCATTGGACGCGTTGGGTTGCAATCCGGATGATGCCAGGACATTGATCGACAGCATCCCCTCCACCATATCAGTGACAACAGAAAATGCCTCGGAATTATGGTCTGGGCGAAAAGGATTATTTTTCAAGCCTGCTTGCGGCTACGGCAGTAAAGCCACATATCGCGGAGATAAACTCACAACAAAAGTTTGGAGAGATATTGTTGCTGGCAATTACGTTGCGCAAACGTCAGTGTGGCCGAGTGAGCGTGCTATTTTATTGGATGGTGTGGAGAGTGCGTTAAAAATGGATATTCGCGCATACAGCTATGATGGAAAAATTCAATTGTTAGCAGCACGTTTATATCAAGGGCAAACAACAAATTTTCGCACGCGTGGCGGTGGTTTTGCGCCGGTTTTTATATTGTGATAAGAACTATCAAAAGTGTGCATTCGAAAATATTAAATTTAGGGTTTGAAGAGCAAGTTTTTACTTCCCATTTATCGATACGATTAAGTTGGATTCAATTGCTGCACTACGTAGATAATCTTTGATTTCAGGAAGACTCCAGTGCATTGGTAAATTGTAGTATTTTAAAAAGGTATGACGAGCTTCATTGCTTGTTAGAAACTCCGTCCGACGCTTTACTTGTTCATACGAAAACTGTGAAGCATCTCCAAAGTAGAGTTCGTAATTACTAATAACGCCCTGGCGTTTGCCTGGGTAAGTTTTTGCGAATTTTTCCAGCTGGTTGCGGATATGTTCCATATCATTACTGTCTGTAATGATGTTTTCCTCAGTATAGTAATGGAGCACCTGCTGTCTGTATCGTGCGCTATTGAAAAATAAAACGCGCAACCGCTTGTGCTTTGAGTCTAGTAGCGACTCATCGCCAAAAAGCCATGTAAAAGTGTTATCCGGAATTTTCTCTGAATGCTCACGCTCTGAAACTGCATCATTGAGTGCATCAAAAAAATCTTTACCTTCAAGATCTTTTAATTTTGAAGCATCGATCCCCTTTGACTCAAGTCGCTCACGTTCACTTATAGTGAAGATATCAAACTCTGGTACATCGTCGTGTAGGGCTTTGGCTTTGTATGCCATAAACAGGCTTTCTGCAAAGCCTTCATTCAAGCCGCGAACGTCATACAATGTTCGCTTCACAATCATGTATTCGTTATGGGTCAAAGGTCTGTACGGCATAATTTGTTATCCTCAACCTGCAGTCGTTTATATGGATTGCCATTGTCCTGCCTAACCAATTGAATATAGGCGCCCACCATAACAATCCAGATAATGACGATCATTGCCAGAAAAAATAAAAACGTTATTTCCTGGTTGTTAAACACATTTAACACAGACACCGTTCTGCTCCTTCGGATACATTAGTCTTATTCAGCAGCTGGCGTCCTGGGAGGTTTTCAATATACGGTAGATTGTAGTACGCCCTAATTTATGCGTTTTCACCAATTCTCCGATTGTCTTCCCCTGGGCGCGCTCAAGTCGAATAAGTTCCTCCTTAGCATAGTCAGACAGTTTCGGCCTTCCAAATTTCACGCCATTACACGTAGCTTTCTCGATACCCTCTCTTTGCCGCTCTGCACGCAGTTGTGTTTCAAATTCGGCGATGGCTGCGAGTAGGGTAAAGGTAAGTTTTCCGGTAGGTGTTGAGGTATCAATATGCTGATCCAACACGTGTAAGTGAATACCTTCCACTTCAAATCGTTCGGATATGTTGACCAGTTCATGTACTGACCTGGCTAATCGATCCAGGCGAGTAATCACCAGTGTATCTCCCTCCCGGAGATAATTCATACAGGCCTTGTATTCCGGTCGTGCTTTTTTGGTACCGCTAAGCTTCTCCCGATAAATACGTTCGCAACCAGCGGCCGTCAATTTGTCCAGCTGGATCTCCAGGCTTTGTCCAATGGAACTGACGCGTGCGTACCCGATTTTCGCCATATGTTCCAAAAGTCGCCAATAGTTTATGGAAAGCCAATTATGGCACTACTTTTGGGACGGTCAATAGAGGGTGTCCCAAAATGTGTACTTTTTGGGATGAAAGTGACCGTTTGATAAGGGGTTGCGTTACTGAATAGTTGACAGGTCTGTCAGTAAGGAACTATATTTTGATCAAATTTGAGCAATCGCTAAAAGTGCTTATCTAAATTGATTGACTTCCCTCAACGGTAGCTCCAAATGGCTCCCATACTAAACAGCAAACAGGCACAGCAAGACCAATATTTGCGGTCTCTTAAAGAAGCTTCGTCTGCCGAAAAGGCCAAGATTGTGCTTAACAATTCGGGCTTTGCTGCTGCTATCCATCGCAATCGCCAATCGGTATCTGTTCGGTTTGGTCGATAATTACATCGCTCTTATTCAATGATCGACATTGAGTCTCTTGCCATTGAGATGGCTGCCTTATTTAAAGAAGAATCGGATGACAGTGCTATCTTAGTGGCCGGGCAAGCTTTGGCTGCTTGGGGCGTTTACTATCTAAGCGATAAGGTTCCGTTTGAACAGCTGTCAGCTCTTGCAAGTCGTGATGTGGATTTTTACAACACTAGGACGGCAGAAGTTAAAAAATATGCATCGCTAATGGCCGATTATTTAAGTAAACATGGCTTACAGATGGATGTTTTTTACCCTGAACCAGGAGATGCAACAATTAACGTAGGGAAGTGGTTAATAAAAGAGTCTTCACCAGGGCAAGAGCAAAGCGAACCGGTGGAGATTGATTTTATAAACTTTATTAGTGGACTAAATAATAATGAGATTAGTAGAAATGTGGATGTTTTCACTATAGGTGAGAAGTCATTCGAGATACTCAGTCCCGTTCTTTGCTTAAAAGCGAGAATCAATAATTTATTGAATTTATATCCCTTGATTGGAAAGTCAGCTGAGCGGATGGAAAATGAGGAGCAAAGAATTAAGTTAGGAATACAGATTGTTAGATGCCATTTGAATGAATTGATCCTACAGGCAAACCTTCCTAGGCTCGCACATACCAGAGCTGGTCAAATTTTGGAAGTTGCCAAGTCCGCAAACGGTCGCCGCCTTTTTGCGGAAAAAGGAATTTCGGTACTCGATGCAATTCCCTCTAATGGTTTGCATGAAAAATTTTACAATATCAGCATGCAAGATGCTGAGCGAAAAATGAAGCGAAACTCTGAATCCTAGTCGTTTACCTCCCGCCCTGTATTGCTGATGATCAGATCCAAGCTCTGTTATTCTCTTTCGAAAAAAGCGGTTTGAAAAAGGAAAAGCTATGTCTTCATTTATTAGTCCACATTTTTATAGCGAAAAATTGGACTCTCCTAATGTTGATGATCTCATCGATGTGTACGAAGACCGAATTCAACATTGGATCGTTGAACCAGCCAAACTGATTGCCAATACAGAGCATGGTGGTCCTGCTGCCTTTTGCATTTTACTGACTTATTTTGAAAGTGCATGGAGTTTCGCGCAGGGTAAATCATCACATCGAAACTCCAAAGAATATTTTATAAATGGATTTGCTGATGTTTTTAAGGCTTCTGGATACCCTGAATATTTCCTTTATCGTACAGGTGAAATCATTTATGTGGATGCTAGATGTGGCTTTTTTCATGATGGTTTATTTCGTGGGAAAATCTTTTTTGCGGAAATGAATAAAGATATAGTTATTACTCTACCAAAACGTGATGGCAGACTTGATTTAGATGGAGAAATTCAATCAATTATAATTGAGCCTAAACGTTGTGCGGATGCAATTGAACGTCACCTCCAAACAACTATCCGCGAACTTCGAAAAGCCAGCAACGATGAGCAAAGAAAAGTCTTTTTTGATTTTTTCAAGTCCCGATGTGATTGGGATAGCCCAGGGCCGATGGTAGCGATTCAACCGGTTAGATGAAATATGAAACTACAAATTGTTGCTCTTATCAGATCAGGTGTTAACTATGGATGATGAATCATTTGAGATAGAGGCGTGGTTGAATTCAAGGCCGACTCTTGCAGAAGAGCGTAATCATCCTAACCATTGGTATAACCGCGCTTCGGATTTACATGCGTCAGCTGGAGCACTTTGGCATAGTATGGGTGATGGTCATGCTAATATTTCCCGGCAGCTTGGCTTGGGTGACGAATTTAGTCTTTCAGTGGCATGTTATCCCGTTTATCTAATGCTAAGCGGTCTAGCATTGGAGTTGATAATTAAAGCGGTTCTTGTTCAGAGAAAAATCGAGCTTAAAAAAATTGATAATAAACATCAGTTGTCTGAGTTAGTAAGGCTTCTTGACATAAAACCGACTCGCCAGGAGCTACAGGTTTTAAAACTCTATCAGGAAAACATTGTATGGGCAGGAAGGTATCCAACTCCTCGCACACATATCGATGAGAAATTGAAACAATATTGGTCTCTATCAAGCGAAGTGTTAACGTCACCCGTTGAAAAGTTCAATACCATAGAATTAAGGCAGTTCAATGGGGCCACTGATTGGGAGGAGTTCACAAAATTGTGGCGCTCTTATGCATCGCTCTTTAGGCGTGACTTGTGTTGATTCTGCATTGCTTATTGAATGCTCCTAAAAGTGTCACGCAACAAGAAGCTAAAAAATGAAACATGAAGATATAGAGGCTCTAATCGATCAGTTGAATACTGGAGATCCGCAGAAGCTGATTTTTATATCGACCTTATCAGACAAGGTCGATTTAGCTAAGGTTTGGTCCGAGGAGCCGAAGGGAGTTGGGTGTGAAAACTCATACACATTCTACCTTGTCAGAGCAGAAGGTATTTATATCGGGGCAGTATTTGATATGGGGAATGACTTACACGTGTTTGTTAAACCTGAACATCGTGGGCAGGGACATTTGAGCAGCGCAATGCATCAGACTATATTTCCGTATCTCTTCCAAAAAGGTAGGAGCGTGCAATTTCTCACCTTTGAAGATCCAAAGATTGGGCAGTACTTGGAAAAATGTTGGGGCTGTGAAATTAACTCATACCGCACAGCGAGCAAGTCTTTGTCCGTTTATGATAGCTTGCCATTGATTGAGTCGAGTAAAAGAGATTTGACTAAGTGGGAATTTGACTTAGTTGCCACATATCTGGACCGTGCGCGATTGTATGTGTTAATGGCTGCGGAACAACTTGAGTGTGTTCGTGGTGAAGGATGCGATGAAGGACTGAGAGAATTCGCTTCAGATGTAAGTTATGTGAGGGAAGATGTTGTTGATTCTATTATAACCGCACAAAAAGCCAGTTTTATCTGACAGCGATTAGTTTGATTGAAAAAGGCCTCCCTTTAATTTAAGGGAGGCCTCAACTTTTCCCAGGATCATGGCTTTTAAAATCAAAAAATTGAATGAATAGAATTCATTGCAAATCCGTGATCATTTTCTTTCAGCCAATCAACCAGTTTATTGTATTGCGCTAACACCATGGATTTTGAAAATGTTTTGTCTGAAAGCTTATCGCTCACTCTTACATCACATAATCCAGTATCACTGTTCAGCGTAAGATTAACTTCATGACGAGCATTTGCGGAAAAGGACGTTTGGTTAGCCATAATTGTCTCCAGGAGTGGTTGGGGGGTCTCCCCAAAAATCCTGTTTCCAGACATCTTGGGGAGAACCCCCAACCGGCTAAAGCCAATTAGGGTTCGTGCTTATCGCTTGAAGCGCTCTTTTACCGTATTCATGGCAAAGATGTGCTCGTGCTCCTTAAGAAACTCCACAATTTCATTATAAGTTAATAGCGAAAACTCACCTTCAAAATCATTGTCGGGGACTCGAGAGTCCGTAACATGCATTTTGATGGTTGCGCCAAACTTTGCTTTGATAGTGCGGAATTTACCAACGTTGAACGTATGTTCCATGATGTGACTCCTAACTTTAAAAAATAGTTGGAGTCAGGCCGACCCTGAGTGGGGAGGATTGAACTCCCCGGTGAGTGGCTATGATGAAGGTAGAGGGCAAGCTTGCGCTTAGCTGCATAAGGCCCTATGTGCAGCAAATTAAGGGCAGTGAAGGATGTCACTGGGCATTTTGCAGTTCAAATATAGCGCTCAACTTCAAGGGCATCAAGTAGTTGTTGATTGGATGGCTGCGTCTGAAATTATGTTATTGCTATTTTTAGCATCTGAGAGTTCTCTGTAATCAACGGTCGATTACTAAATAATTTATGAAAAAATTGCCAAATTATCTATGGGGGCGACCCATGTATCTCACAAGATAATAAAAACGGTACTGTTTGATAGTGGCCCATTACTCAATCTTCCTGGTAATTCTGATTTCCTATGGGGACACTTATTGCGATTTTGACGTAGACGGTAAACGAATTATTAGATTATGCTTTACAGAGTTCTCAAGTAATTTATTCCTATGGTCATTAAACACCGTCACCCTGTGTGGTTAATCGCACTGCTTACCTTGGTCTTTTTAGGCCAATCGTTGGCGGTTGTGGCTATGCCATGTCAGTTGATGGATGTTGCTCCCATGAGCCATGACATGGAATCCATGGATCATTCGATGATGGGTATGCATCACGATATGAGTCATATGGATGCCCAGGATAACGTCATGGATATGAAAACCACCCACGATTGTTGCAAAACCATGGGGCACTGCTCATCCAGTAGCTGTTCAGCACCGGCGTTGAGCTACAGCGTCGCGTTTGCAATCCAGTCTGACACCTCCTTGAATACCAACTCGTATCACCAGCACATCCCAAGCTCGCCCGTTTCATCCCTCTATCGTCCCCCCATTTTCCGCTGATACAGGACAGTTACGCCTGAAATTTGGCGTATCGATCTTCAAATCGTATTCGCGGGAGTGACATTAGCTCCCTCCGTTGATGTTTAACAACATTATGTTGTTTTGGAGCTTTTATGGTTTTCCAGCGTTTTATAGGCGCTATCGGTAGCCTGGCCATTATTTTTTTATTAATAAGCCATACGGTACATGCCTCATCCACCCCATCGACAACCCCTACTGCCGATAAACCCATGCAGTTAGAGGTATACAAAAGCCCGACTTGCGGTTGTTGTGAAGAATGGATTTCTCACCTGCAATCCCACGGACTGAAATCCAACATCCATCATCCCGATGATCTGAATGCGGTTAAAAACCGCTACAAGATCAGCCCTAAATACCAGTCCTGCCACACCGCCGTCTCCCCGGATGGGTATGTATTTGAGGGGCATATTCCAGCTCCGGTCATTACCCGTTTTCTCGCCGAAAAACCTGAGGGAGCCATAGGGCTGGCCGTTCCCGGTATGCCGGTAGGAAGTCCTGGTATGGAAATGGGCGAACGCTTCACACCCTACGATGTGCTCTTGCTAAAAAGCGACGGCAGCAGCGAGGTGTACATCCGCATCACCAGCTTGACGCAAACTTTCTAAGGAGAAATGGGTATGAAAATTCCCGATACCCGCACAGCGGGGATACACACAACAATGGAGTTGAGTAGCGCCATGGATCATTATCCGGCGATACCAAACCCGTCATCACCAGATCAGTCCCGTCGTCGATTTGTGCTTGGCGCGACCTCATTGGTAGCGCTGAGTGCGTTGCCGCTATCCGGCCAGGTATTTGCCAACACACCTCGGCAAACCAATGGACCGCAAACCTTGTCCGGAAACCAGTTTGATCTTTCGATTGGCTTCCAGAAGGTCAACTTCACTGGAAAACAACGAATCGCCACTACCGTTAACCAAAGCTTACCCGCGCCGATACTGCGCTGGAAAGAAGGGGAACGCGTGACCTTGCGAGTCACTAATACGCTCGATCACGACAGTTCCATCCACTGGCACGGCATCATTTTGCCCTCGGAAATGGATGGTGTGCCGGGTATGAGTTTCGACGGTATCAAACCGGGCGAGACCTTTGTTTACGAGTTTGACGTCCAGCAAAGTGGTACCTATTGGTACCACAGCCATTCGGGATTTCAGGAGCAGACTGGATTAATGGGGGCCATTGTTATTGACCCCAAAGATCCTGACCCGGTTGCCTACGACCGGGACATGGTTGTGCTGCTGTCTGACTGGACGGACACCGCGCCGGAAAAAGTGTATAGCACCCTGAAAAAAATGAGCCACTACTACAACTTCCGCGAGCGGACGGTTGGCAATCTGGTGCGCGATCTCAAAACCAAAGGGCTATCGGCTACCTGGAATGATCGCTCAATGTGGAACCAGATGCGCATGAGCGAAACCGATATTTCGGATGTGACCGGTTATACCTACACCTACCTGATGAATGGCGTTACACCCTCTCAGGGATGGCTGGGGCTGTGTAAACCCGGTGAAAAGGTTCGCCTGCGGTTTATTAACGGTGCAGCGATGGGTATTTTCGACGTGCGCATCCCGGGATTGAAAATGACTGTCGTGGCGGCCGATGGTCAGAACATCCAGCCAGTGATAGTGGACGAATTCCGCATCGCGGTTGCGGAAACCTACGACGTCATAGTGGAGCTGGCCGAAAACACGGCGTACACCATTTTTGCCCAGAGTAATGATCGCACAGGTTATGCACGTGGCACGCTGACGACCGATATTGCTTTGCATGCCGAGATACCGGCGATGGATCCGGCTCCGACATTAGGTCACCGCGAAATGGGGATGGATATGTCCGGCATGGATCACAGTGGCCACGACATGGGCGGTATGGATCATAGCGGTCATGATATGTCGGCGATGAAAGCCATGGATCACGGCAACCAGGGCGAAAAGACGATGGATCACAGTGGTCATGATATGTCAGGCGGGATGCCGGGTATGGACCACAGCCAACATTCGAAGCCCGCAATGGAAGGCATGGATCATTCCGGCCATAACATGGGCGCGATGGACCATAGCGGGCACGATATGTCAGCCATGAAAATGGATCATAGTCAGCATACTGGTAAATCGCGGTTGGCCAAAGCGGGTTTTGGCAGCAATTTCGATCCCCTTGCCAAAATCAAACATCCCGATACGGAATTCGGCCCTCATGTAGATAGCCATTCCGAAGCCCCGCAAAGCGGCTTGGCCGATCCTGGCATTGGCCTGCGCGACCATATGAAATTGTATGGCCGACGCGTGTTGACCTACGCCGACATCCGGGGACTGCACCCCACTTATGACAAGCGTGAACCCTCGCGGGAAATTGAGCTGCACCTGACCGGCAATATGCGTCGTTACATGTGGTCGATTAACGGTCTCAATTTTGCCGATGCCAAGCCACTGGAATTGGCGTTTGGTGAGCGTGTCCGAATTATCCTGGTCAACGACACCATGATGACCCACCCGATCCATTTGCATGGGTTGTGGAGCGAGTTGGAAACGGGTGATCCTGAGTACATCCCTCGCAAGCACACCATCATCGTCCAGCCTGGATCCCGTATCAGCTACCTAGTCACCGCCGATGCCAAAGGCCGTTGGGCTTATCACTGCCATTTGCTTTACCACATGCCCGGCATGATGCGTGAAGTCAGGGTCGTTTAGGAGAACACCATGAAAAACCTATCAACAAAACTCACCCTGACACTGTGGGCAGCCGCATTTTCCAGTCTGCCGGTATTGGCCCATGAGGGGGATGACCCTTTACTGGCGCGCGTCATGATCGACCAATTCGAGTGGCGCGACGGTGGGGATGAAGCTGATCCTTACGTCCTGGAGGCGCAAGCCTGGATCGGTAAAGACCTGCACAAACTCTGGATTAAAACCGATGTGGAACGTGTGAATGGTGAAACTGAGGAAGCTGAAATACAAGCGCTATACAGCCATGCCATTGCCCCTTTTTGGGACGTACAAGTCGGTGTGCGCAAAGACCTGAAACCCACACCTGAGCGCGAATGGGGTGTACTCGGTATTCAGGGGCTAGCGCCGTATTTTTTTGAAATCGATGCCGCGTTGTTTGTCGGAGATTCGGGTGATACCGCCGCACGCTTATCCGCAGAATACGAATGGATGTTTACCCAGAAAGTGGTGTTGTCACCGGAAATTTCGGTGAACTTTTATGGCCAAAATGATATGCACCGATTGACAGGCTCGGGTTTATCCGATGCTCAGGCAGGCTTGCGACTGCGTTACGAAATTCGTCGTGAATTTGCACCCTATATTGGTGTGAACTGGACGAGAAGCTTCGGCAATACCGCCGATTTTGTAAGAGACCATGGCGAATCAACCAGTGATACCCAATGGGTAGCTGGCGTTCGGGCCTGGTTTTAAATAGCTGTTTATCCAACGTTAACTAACGAGGACTTAACGATGAAAAAAATACTGATGAATGCTGCACTGATTTTGTCCAGCACACTACTGATCGCTCCGGCGTTTGCGCATGACCCGGCAGAACACGCCAAAACGGCAGAAGCACCGGATTGTGAAGCCATGAAGAAAATGGATCATTCCAAGATGGATATGAACGATCCGGTCATGCAAGCGCTGATGAAAAAATGCAGCGCTGCACACAGCGAGCATGGCGATCAACACCAGGGAATGGATCATGATAAGACAACCGCAACCAGTAAAGCGGCATCCAGTGCAAACCACGAAGGTCATGGCAGCCACTAACAAATTGATGGGAGGGCAACCTCCCATCTCTATGAGGAGAAGACTGTATGACGTTGATCAAAGTGATACTGCTAACAGCCATTATTATGCTGCTCGCAGGGCTGGGTTTTATTTATTCCGGCGTTTACCCGATGGGTGCCGATGTCCCGCATAACGGGTTGACTTATAGGGCATTGGAAACCTTGCGGGAACAATCGATTGCACGTGCTGCCGCCGATATTCAGGTACCGGATCTTTCGGATGCTGAATTGCTGTTGGCGGGTGGACCTGACTACAACGACATGTGCGCCCAATGCCATTTGAAACCTGGCGTGAAGCGCAGTGATATGAGTATCGGGCTTTATCCCAGCCCACCTAATTTGTCTCTGGCGCTGGATGATCACCAGCACACCCATGCAGGTGGTAACACAGCCAGTGCGAAGCGCCAATTCTGGATTATCAAGCACGGCATCAAAGCCAGCGGTATGCCAGCTTGGGGGCCGACCCATGACGACCAACGGATTTGGGCCATGGTGGCGTTTATCCAGAAATTGCCGACCTTGACTCCAGAGCAATACCAGATCCTGACCGCACGCGAGCCAGCTGAAACCAGCCACCACTAAGCGCCCGATAAATAGGGATCGGTTTGATACATCTCAAACAGGCACTATCAGTGACCCCTATGATTACTGAATAACTCAACTGCCAAGAGGTTTACTGATGGAACACACACACGCACATTCTCACCATGAACAAAAGGCGAACCTTACAACATTGAAAGATCCGGTTTGCGGTATGGCGGTCACCCCTGCATCGCCCCATCAAATTGAGCATCAGGCGAAAACCTATCATTTCTGTAGCGCGAGCTGTCAGGCAAAGTTCAAAGCTAATCCCGGCAAGTATCTGATGACACCAAGTAACGGCAATGTTGGCGATACAGCACCGGCAATATCTGAGTCGGGAGCCGTTTATACCTGCCCAATGCACCCCGAGATTCGTCAAGATCATCCCGGCAGTTGCCCAAAGTGTGGAATGGCTCTGGAGCCACTAATTCCCGAATTAGAAGAGGAGGAAAATCCTGAGTTGCGGGATTTCCAACACCGGTTTTGGTGGACATTGCCACTAACCATTATCGTTACTGTTCTGGCGATGTTTGGTCATCAGCTTCATTTGTTTGATGTACTTACCCAAACCTGGATCGAATTGATCCTGACGTTACCGATTGTATTATGGGCTGGAGCTCCTTTTTTCGTACGCGGCTGGCAGTCGATTATCAATCGCAACCCCAATATGTGGACGCTAATTAGCTTGGGGACAGGTGCGGCGTTTGTTTACAGCCTGGTGGCAACGTTGGCTCCCAGTGTATTTCCGGATTCCTTTGTATCCATGGGACGAGTTTCTGTCTATTTCGAGGCGGCGGCCGTCATCATTTCGCTGACCCTTTTAGGGCAATTACTGGAATTAAAGGCGCGCTCGCAAACCTCGGCGGCGATCAAATCCTTACTCGGTTTAGCTCCAAAAATAGCGCGACGCATTCGCGATGATGGGAGTGAAGAGGATGTGCCACTGACGCATGTCCATGTGGGCGATAAGTTGCGTGTTCGCCCCGGCGAAAAAGTGCCGGTAGATGGTGTCGTTGTGGAAGGTAGCAGCGCAGTGGATGAATCCATGCTGACCGGTGAACCGCTGCCAGTGATGAAACGCGCGGGTGATAAGGTGATCGGTGCAACACTCAATACTAATGGAGCACTCACCATTCAATCTGAGCGCGTTGGATCGTCTACCGTCTTGGCGCAGATTGTTCAGATGGTAGCACAAGCGCAGCGGTCCAAAGCACCAATGCAACGTATGGCGGATTCTGTTGCCGGTTATTTTGTCGTTGCGGTGGTCGCGGTTGCCGTGCTGACCTTTTTTGCCTGGGGGCTGTTCGGCCCGGAACCGCGTTGGATATTTGGATTAATTAACGCGGTGGCGGTACTGATTATCGCCTGTCCTTGCGCGCTAGGACTGGCTACGCCCATGTCGATTATGGTCGCTACCGGACGTGGTGCGACACAGGGTGTGCTCTTTCGGGATGCCGCTGCCATCGAGAACTTCCGCAGGATAGATACCCTCATTATTGACAAAACAGGAACTCTTACCGAGGGCCGGCCAGCGTTCGACCGCGTGGTGCCTGCCGATAAATTTAGTGACGAAGATGTGTTGCGCCTCTCCGCAAGCCTTGATCAAGGCAGTGAGCATCCGCTGGCCGATGCCATTGTCCAGGCAGCACGTGAGCGCAATCTCACACTGGAAAAAGTTGAACAATTTGAGTCGGGTTCCGGCATCGGAGTCTATGGGAGAGTTTCGGGACGCAGGCTGGCCTTGGGGAACACGGTGCTGATGGAGCAACAGGGTGTTGTTGTCGCGCCGTTGATGTCCACCGCCGAAGCCCTGCGCGGTGAAGGTGCCAGTGTTATGTATCTGGCAGTGGATGGCCAACTCGCGGGTTTACTGGCGGTATCTGACCCCGTTAAACCCAGCACCCCGGAAGCCTTGGCAACGCTAAAAGCGGCTGGTTTGCGCATCATCATGGCAACAGGAGATGGGCTCACAACGGCCAAGGCTGTAGCTGCACGCTTGGGTATCGATGAGGTCTATGGTGAGGTGAAACCGGAGGACAAATTGCGTTTGGTTGAGCGTTTACAAGCAGAGGGCAAGATGGTCGCCATGGCGGGAGACGGGATCAATGATGCACCTGCCCTGGCCAAAGCCGATGTAGGAATTGCCATGGGAACAGGCACTGACGTAGCCATGAATAGTGCGCAAGTTACTTTAGTAAAAGGTGATTTACGCGGCATTGCATTAGCGCGTTTTTTATCGGATGGCACAGTGCGCAATATGAAGCAAAACCTAATGTTTGCATTCTTGTATAACGGTTTGGGGATTCCGATTGCCGCCGGGGTATTGTATCCCTGGACGGGTTGGTTACTCTCACCCATGATTGCCGCCCTGGCGATGAGTTTAAGTTCGGCATCGGTGATTGCAAATGCGTTGCGATTGCGGCGGACCGACGTAACGCTCAAATAATACTGAACCTTTACCTTGCCATTTGAAGCTAGAATAGGAATATGACCCGATTCACGCTGCTCGTTGTATTACTACTCAGCATCCTGATGCCTCTGCAAGTAGCGGCAGAAGCTATGCTGTCAGCATCGCCATGCCCGGAGGAAATGGCCATAGCGATGGATGATACCGACAGTGGTGAATCCATGCCGTGCTGTCCGGACAAGGATGAAACTATCAATACTACATCCTGTAAAACCACCAAATCCTGCCATCTCTGTAAAACACCTGGTCAGGTTTATCTGCCCGTACCAACGGTTTTTACATCATTTAGGGATCTTTCCCTATCACTTAAGCCACCGTTGCCACGCATCACGGCATTAAATCCCGCCAGTATATGGCGACCTCCAAGCGTTTCCTGATTGACCTTGATAATTCCCGCCTGACGCGGTGATGGGCTGTGCCCTGAACCACTGTTTTCGGGCGGAATGGTTTTTATCGTCTGTCAGGAATTTTTTGTATGAAACCTCATTCACTTCGCCTGTGGGTGCCTGTTGCAATAGGCGCCCTGATACTGGGTATCGCCATAGGTGTGAACTGGCATCTTGTGGCAGATACCGCCACCTCAGTACCTCATCCAGTCAAGCAGGAACCCAAGGTACTTTATTGGTACGACCCAATGATGCCTGACAAACATTTTGATCAACCGGGTAAATCGCCTTTTATGGATATGGAGTTGGTGCCTAAATATGCGGAACCAGCGCGAACGAAGACACCGGCAGAGGATAAACCGCGCGTTCTGTATTGGTACGACCCGATGGTACCCGACCAGCATTTTGATAAGCCGGGCAAGTCGCCCTTTATGGACATGGAACTGGTGCCCAAATATGCCGAGGCAGGCGAATCGGAAGCTGTTATGAACCTCGCTCCGTCGCTGGTCCAGAATCTCGGGCTGCGTACGGCGAAAGTTCAACGACTGCCCGTCAAGCAGATGTTGGATGTCCCCGGGCAACTGCAATTCAATGAACGCCACCAGGCCATTTTGCAATTACGAGCCGCCGGGTTTGTTGAAAGGGCTTGGCCCCTAGCCGTGGGTGATCGGGTTATCGCCGGTCAACCCCTGGTGGAATTACACATACCGGAATGGCTCGATGCACAAAATGACTTGTTGTCCCAACCGATAGCCAGCAATACCCAGCGGTTGAAGACCCTGCGCACCCGGCTCTTGTTACTGGGCATGCCTGAATCCCTGATTGCGCAGGTCGAAAAAACGCGGCAACCGGAAACGCGGATTACCCTGGCGTCGCCCATCAACGGCGTGATCACCTTGCTGGGTGTTAAGACCGGTATGGCGTTGGCCAGTGGCACAACCATCGCACAAATCAACGGCACCGATACCTTGTGGCTGGAAGCGGCAATCCCGGAAGGCTTATCCGGCGCATTACGGTCTGGCGACTCCGCCCGGTTCAGGTCCGCCAATCCTGAGGATAAAGAACTGACAGGACGCATCGACCAGATATTGCCAACCCTCAATACCCCCACGCGTACACGCACCGCCCGGATAGTGCTGGATAACCCCGAGGGTATCCTTACCTCCGGCACGACCGGGCACGTCACCCTTCAATCAAACGGGAAGGAAATGGCGCTGTTTGTACCGACCGAGGCAGTTATTCGCACGGGAAAACGTACATTGGTGATGGTTGCCGAAGCGGAGGGACAGTTTCGACCGGTCACTATTACACCTGGACCGGAAATGGGCGACAAAACGCTTGTTCGCAAGGGATTGGAAGAAGGACAAACCATTGTGGCCAGCGGGCAATTCTTGCTGGATTCCGAAGCCTCGTTTCTCGGGCTGACAGCGGAACCCGCTAACGGGGAGCACGGCCATGATTAACCGGATTATTCATTGGTCCATTGCTCACCGGGTACTCGTGTTGCTGGTGTCATTGCTTCTCACCGGCTGGGGAATCTGGGCGGTAAAGAGCACGCCGATTGACGCCTTGCCGGATCTTTCTGACGTACAGGTGATTATCCGCACACCGTTTCCGGGGCAAGCACCGGAGCTGGTGGAAAACCAGGTGACTTACCCATTGGCCAGCAAGATGCTCTCGGTACCGGGTGCCAGCCATGTGAGGGGGTATTCCCTGTATGGAGACAGCTTTGTGTATGTCCTGTTTGAAGATGGCACGGATCTCTATTGGGCGCGCTCGCGAGTCCTCGAATCCTTGAGCCAGGTGCAAGCGCAATTGCCATCCGGCGCTGTACCGTCGTTAGGACCGGATGCCACCGGTGTGGGATGGATTTTCCAGTACGCGCTGATTGATAAAACCGGTGGACACGATATCGCCCAGTTGCGTGCTCTTCAGGATTGGTTCCTCCGTTTTGAATTGGCACCCTTGCCGGATGTGTCAGAGGTCGCTGCCATTGGCGGTATGGTTAACCAGTATCAGGTCCTGCTGGATCCGGTGCGGCTGGCTGCTTACAACCTCTCACACGAGTCTGTGATAACCGCTATTCAGGAGGCAAACCAGGAAACCGGTGGTGGAGTCCTGGTCGCTGGCGAAGCCGAACTCATGGTACGTGCCCGTGGTTACTTGCACACCCTGGAAGAATTCAAAGCAATTCCTCTGGCACTGGTTAATAACATCCCCGTGA
Source organism: Cellvibrio sp. 79 (assembly GCA_003056245.1). Lineage (GTDB taxonomy): Bacteria > Pseudomonadota > Gammaproteobacteria > Pseudomonadales > Cellvibrionaceae > Cellvibrio. Next base: position 1,907,727 of record MVDH01000001.1, read on the forward strand.
CACTGGGCGATGTGGCCACCATCCAGCGGGGACCGGAAATGCGCCGGGGCATCGCGGAACTGGATGGTGAAGGTGAAGTTACCGGCGGTGTGGTGGTCATGCGTTCCGGTGGGAATGCGCGCGCCACCATTGCCGCCGTTAAGGAAAAGTTGGCGCAGTTGCAAAGCAGCTTGCCGGTGGGTGTTGAGGTGGTCACTACCTATGACCGCAGCAGCCTTATTGATCGCGCCGTCACCAATCTCAGCCACAAATTGTTGGAAGAATTTCTGGTGGTCGCGTTGGTCTGCGCGGTCTTCCTCTGGCATTGGCGCTCCGCACTGGTGGCGATTGTCGCCTTGCCCTTGGGGGTACTGATCGCTTTTATCGTCATGCGCTATCAGGGCATTAATGCCAACATTATGTCGCTCGGTGGTATCGCCATTGCCATCGGTGCGATGGTGGATGCCGCCATCGTGATGATTGAAAACGCGCACAAACACCTGGAGCGCTGGCAGCACGACCATCCCGGACAGACGCTTGACGATGAACCGCGCTGGCAGGTGTTGGCTCAGGCCGCCGCCGAGGTCGGACCGGCGCTGTTTTTCTCCCTGCTAATAGTGACCTTATCGTTCATTCCGGTTTTTACGCTGGAAGCGCAGGAAGGACGCTTGTTCGGCCCGCTGGCGTTCACCAAAACCTATGCCATGGCAGCAGCGGCCGGATTATCTATCACCCTGATTCCAGTGCTGATGGGCTATTGGATCCGTGGCCGTATTCCCGAGGAACAACGCAATCCGATCAACCGTTGGTTAATCCGGGTGTATCAACCCTTGCTGGCAGGTGTGCTACGCCACCCGCGCACGACCTTAGCCGTAGCAGGTATTCTGGTACTCACCATCGCATGGCCCCTGTACCGGTTGGGCAGTGAATTTTTACCGCCGCTGGATGAAGGTGATGTGCTGTACATGCCCAGTGCCTTGCCGGGGCTCAGCGCCCAACAAGCCAGCCAATTATTGCAACACACGGATCGGCTCATTAAATCGGTACCGGAAGTCGCCCGCGTGTTTGGCAAGGCGGGCCGCAGCAATAGCGCGACCGATCCTGCACCGCTGGAAATGTTTGAAACCACGATCCAGTTCAAACCCCGTGACCAATGGCGAGCCGGTATGACACCGGAAAAACTGTTGGCGGAGCTGGATGCAAAAGTCAAAGTGCCGGGGCTGGCCAATCTGTGGATACCGCCCATCCGCAACCGCATCGATATGCTGGCAACAGGTATTAAAAGTCCCATCGGAGTCAAGATTTCCGGCCAGTCACTGCTGGACATCGACCAGGTAGCCGCACAAGTCGAGCAACTCGCCAAAACCATTCCCGGCATCACCTCGGCGGTGGCTGAGCGAACCGGAGGTGGTCGTTACCTCGACATTGCCTTTGACCGGTCGGCACTGGCGCGTTACGGGCTGAATATGATGCAGGCACAATCGGTGGTCAGCCGGTTGATCGGCGGCGAAAATATCGGTGAAGTCATTGAGGGACGCGCGCGGTTTCCCATCAATGTCCGTTATCCACGCGACTGGCGCAACAGCCTCGGGAAACTGCAGAACTTGCCAATCATCACAGGGCAAGGCCAACACATCACCCTGGGGATGATCGCCAGGATAGCGGTGACCGACGGCCCCAGCATGATCAAAAGTGAAAATGCACGGCCAACCGGTATTGTGTATATCGACGTCCGGGATCGTGACCTCGGATCCACCGTAGCGGATTTGCAGCAACGGGTACGTAATGACATTCGTTTGCCGGTCGGGGTCAGCGTCAGCTATGCGGGCCAGTTCGAATTTATGGAACGCGCAACCGCGCGCTTGCAATGGATCGTTCCCGGCACGCTCGCGATTGTCCTGGTGCTGCTATATCTCACCTTCTCACGGTTGGATGAAGCGCTGCTAATCATGGGAACTTTGCCGTTTGCGCTCACGGGCGGTATCTGGTTGTTGTACCTGCTGGACTACCATCTGTCGGTGGCCTCGGCGGTCGGATTCATTGCCCTTGCCGGGGTTTCTGCCGAGTTCGGGGTCATTATGTTGTTGTACCTGAAACAGGCCTGGCACCGGCGTATTGCGTCGGGCACCACCACGCCGGCGGATCTGGACGACGCCATCCAGGAAGGCGCGGTGTTACGCATCCGGCCAAAGATGATGACCGTTGCCGTGATTGTGGCGGGCTTACTGCCCATCTTACTCGGTAGTGGCACCGGCTCGGAAATCATGAGCCGCATTGCCGCGCCGATGGTCGGCGGTATGCTCACCGCGCCATTGTTATCGCTGTTCATACTGCCCGTTGCTTTTCGGCTGGTGCGTCACCAACGCCCGTAATACGACCAGCGTGAAATTCACAGCACACTGGAGGCAAGCGCTTGTAACGGCTTGCCTTACCATCGCAGTACAACGCCCCGTTATGGCTACACATAAATTGGTGAGGATGACGGGACCGACTGCATTAGTGTGAGAGTGCGAATAATGGACGCCTATACCCTGGTTTGCTGGCGTGATTCCCTCTAAACCGTGTTATCAGCCGCGACAATTGGATAAATTATCAAGATAGTGGCGGCTGTTGCCCTGAAGCGGAGGAACGTATGCACTGCAGGAATGCCGAAGAAGTCCCCACCTTACCGAAGGAGATGCACCATGCAATTACGTCACTCACTGTTCCGTTTCTGTCCACGCGCTGCACTTATCGCATGCCTCACCAGCGTCAGTGCTATGGGCGTTATCGCTGACGAACCTGGCACTGGCAAGACAGCACCTTTTGAAATCCATTATTTAACCACGATGATCGATCATCACTACAGCGCGTTGCGCGTTACCGAACTGGCGGCAGGCACGGAAAAAGAAATTACCAGCGCGATTTCATCGCAGGATCGGGTACATCCAACTCCGGGCTTTAATGCGACGGAGCCCCATGCCATATTGCCGGATATCAAATCGATGGCGCGTAGCGCTAATCGTATGCAGCGTGAAGAAATCCTGATGGCGCAACAATTTCTAAAGGAGTGGTATGGGATAGAACATGAACCACAGCTATCACCGGACGCGCAGCGGATGATTGCGAAACTGGAAGCCCTTGATGGTACGGCATTTGATAAAACCTTTCTGGTAAGCTTCGCCAGTCATCACTACGAGGCCGCGCAATCGTCATTGCAATGTTTAGTGGCTCGCGATTTGGAACACCACGATTTGCACCGCTATTGCGAAAACATAGTGAATGCCCAGGTGAATGAAATCGACCACATGCGTCATTTAGCGTGCAAGCATTACCAGGTGTGCGACATTCAGCCACAACGGAAAAAATCTGGACATCACGCGCATTAACTCAAGCGGTCGCGAGAGGCTCTTAATGACACAACGCGCGACCATGCGAGTGTCATCGGGCATCGGTGAATTTCGCGATTTATTCTTGCCAATAAAAAATGGAACACAATAAGGTTCCATTTTTACGATGGTGGCTGCAATCGCCACCGCTACGTCAGGCTGCCATTTTCCGGCAGCTTTCCGCACATTTCCTGCACGCGGTAACGCACTCATCCATCTCGCCGAGGCTTTCACAACTTTTTGCGCACGCTTCACAAATTTCCGCGCAGACTTTGCAGAGGTGATGACTAAAAGGCGATCCACTTAATTGCAAGCAGGCCGAGGTTTCGCACACTTTGGCGCAGTTGAGCATTAATTTGAAATGCTCCGGCTCAACGTGTTTTCCGCCGACTTGCAGGCAGTGATTCATTGCGGTGGAGTAGCAAATTTCGCTACAGGATGAGCATGCATCGGCACACTCGGAATGGGGGTTAGTATGGGGCATGGTTGATTTCCTCTTCATGTGGGTGCAGCGACATCACTGCACCGGCCATTACGATTCGTTTGCGTCTCCGTGCGGTAACACGGTTGTAGCTACACCGATGCGTGCTGGTAAAACATCGGCGTCCATGCTGTTGGGCATGCATAATCCGGCGATCCGGTTTTGATTGGAAAACCAGATCGCCGAAATGTTTCATCCCTCAAGAGATAAGGTCATGCAATTACTCATTCGCGATGGCGACATCGTAGTCCATGGCACGGATGGCAGTGATTAACTCATCCGTTGTTTTAGTGCTTTCAATATTCACCTGGCGCGATGGTAGATCAATCGCGAGGGTTGCATCGGGATCCAATGCTTTCACCGCGTGGGTAATGTGCCTGGCACAGCTGCCACAGGTCATGTTGTTCACAATAAAGGTAGTCATCAGGTTTTCTCCGGGAAGGTTTAACGAACAGAATCAGTCTCCGGCTTCCCACAGTGGCAAGGTCAAGCGGAATTTTTTTGAAAGAAAAATGTGTAAAGTGGTTGACCTTACCATGATGGGAAGGTGAACACTGGTCGCATCCTAACCGTTCGAGGGAAACACCATGAACTCATCAACGCCTACTGAATCCATCGATTTACCCATTGAGGGTATGACTTGTGCGTCTTGCGCCGGTCGTGTTGAGAAAGCATTACGCGGAGTGCCAGGCGTGAGTGAGGCCAGTGTGAATCTGGCTACCGAAAAAGCCCACGTGGTTACCAACCCAGGCACACCACTTAAGGTGTTAACGGACGCTGTTGAAAACGCCGGTTACACGGTGGGAACCACAGCTATCTCTCTGAATATTGAGGGAATGACCTGTGCCTCTTGCGTCGGTCGGGTAGAAAAAGCGCTCAAGGCGGTGCCGGGTGTCTTGAACGTGTCGGTTAACCTTGCCACCGAAAAGGCCCAACTGGCTATCATTCCCGGCGTCACACCGCGACAACTTGCGGACGCCGTGCATCAGGCCGGTTATGAAGTACGTCCCGACAATACGGCTGCAACCGCGCCTGCATCTTCGAAGCCAAACAGTTGGTGGCAAGCGCGCGAGACACGGCACTTGTTGCTCGCCGTATTGCTCTCTGTCCCGCTGGTTATTCCCATGATCGTCTCCCTGGCCGGTGTCCACGTGATGATTCCGGGTTGGGTCCAGTGGGCGTTGGCCACACCCGTGCAATTCTGGTTGGGCGCACGCTTTTATCGCGCAGGCTGGAAAGCATTGAAGGCTGGTACCGGCAATATGGATTTACTGGTCGCCCTGGGTACCAGTGCCGGCTACGGGTTGAGCGTATACCAGTTATTTGCCAGCCACGCGCAACATGGGCAAACGCATTTTTATTTTGAGGCCTCCGCCGTGGTCATCACCCTGGTGTTGCTGGGTAAATGGCTGGAAAGTCGGGCCAAGCACCAGACTGCCGCCGCCATCCGCGCGTTGCAGGCATTGCAACCGGCCACTGCCTGGGTACGTCAGGGCGGTCAGGATATCGAAACACCCATTGACCAGGTAAAACCGGGGGATCACGTGGTGGTGAAACCCGGTGAGCGAGTTCCCGTGGACGGGATTATCCAGGAGGGCCAAACCCACATGGACGAATCCATGATTACCGGCGAGAGTCTTCCGGTCAGCAAGCAAGCCGGTGATAAGGTCACCAGTGGTGCGATCAACGCCGAGGGGCTAGTGATCATTGACACCGAGGCGGTGGGTGCGGAAACCACGCTTGCGCGGATTATTCGCCTGGTGGAAAGTGCACAGGCCGCGAAAGCGCCTATCCAGCGTCTGGTCGACAAAGTCAGTGGTGTATTCGTGCCGGTGGTCATTGTAATCGCACTGGTTACCTTCGGGGGTTGGTGGTGGTACAGCGGCAATATCGAACAAGCCATCATAAACGCCGTGGCAGTGCTGGTCATTGCCTGTCCCTGCGCATTAGGTCTTGCGACACCCACAGCAATTATCGCCGGTACCGGCGTTGCTGCCCAACACGGCATCCTGATCAAGGACGCTGAAGCTCTGGAAATTGCCCATCGGGTCAATACCGTCGTGTTCGATAAAACCGGCACCCTGACACTGGGCAAGCCACGCCTCACAGCCTATGAAGCGCTTAACCGGGATAATGCTGAGTTGCTGCGCCTGTCGGCAGCGGTACAACGCGGCAGTGAACACCCCTTGGCCAAAGCGGCGACTCAAGCAGCAGAGGAACAACACCTGAACATCCCCGCTGCCGTTGACCATCAGGCGTTGGCTGGCCGTGGGGTTGCCGCAACCGTCGAGGGACAAATCCTTAACCTTGGGAATACCCGGTTGATGAATGAGCTGGGGCTCGATTTATCTGCGCTAAAGACGCACGCGGACACTCTTGAAACGGAAGGCAACACCATCTCCTGGCTGGCGCGAGTTGGCGATTCTAAACAACTCATCGGCTTACTCGCCTTCGGTGATGAAATCAAACCGGAGGCGCGGGTAGCGGTTGCAAGCCTCCAACAGCTCAACGTTAACACTGTGATGATTACTGGCGACAACCAGGGCAGCGCCAACGCGGTGGCTCACACGCTCGGCATTCACGAGGTTTTCGCTAACGTATTGCCAGCGGACAAAGCCGCCGCTGTCAGCCGATTGAAACAACAGCATGCGGTAGTTGCCATGGTCGGTGACGGAATCAACGATGCACCCGCGCTTGCAGCGGCGGACGTCGGTATTGCCATGGCCACCGGTTCAGATGTGGCGATGCATACTGCAGGCATTACGCTGATGCAAAGCAATCCGGAGCGTGTGGTTGATGCGATTGATATTTCCCGCCGTACCTACGCCAAAATCCGGCAAAACCTGTTTTGGGCGTTTATCTACAACCTGGTGGGGATTCCACTGGCGGCTATGGGGCTGTTGAGTCCGGTGATTGCGGGCGCCGCCATGGCCTTCAGCAGCGTGAGTGTGGTTAGTAACGCACTGTTGCTAAAACGCTGGAAGCCGGCCGTGGATAAACATTCATCGTCGTCGCACTGAGGTAGTTTATGAACATTGGGCAAGCAGCCAAAGCCAGTGGTGTCACCGCCAAAATGATCCGGCATTACGAAACGATTGGGCTCATCGCCCAAACACACCGCACCGAGGCCGGTTACCGGCAATACACACCAACGGATCTGCATAATTTGCGCTTTATTAAAAGCGCACGCTCATTAGGATTTTCACTCGACGACATCAAGCATTTGTTATCGCTCTGGCAAGACAAGCAACGCGCAAGCGCTGACGTGAAAGCTTTGGCCCAGCATCACCTGGATGCGCTCAATAGTAAGATTCTGGAGCTGACGCAGATGCGGGATAGCATTCAGGAATTGGTGGCGCATTGTCAGGGTAATCAGCGGCCGGATTGCCCGATTATTAATGGGCTGGCGTGCGGACATTAAACAAAACTGAGCTGTCGATAAAGTAGTTTAAGCTGCTCTCAAATTGCTATATCGCAATCTTCTTCGTGAAAACGGCTGTGAAGTAAGGCCCATTCATTGAATGGGCACACAGTAAGTTAATTGTCGTGACTGCAATAATTCGAAATGTACCATTGATATTGCGATGAAAGCTCCTCGGCATATTCCACGGCCATAGAGTGTTTTGAAAAGTCACCTACAGATTCAACCCCACCTTCAATGCAGTGCAAATACACACTGTAAATTTCAGGATTTTCATCATCAATAACATAGTAGGTGCCCGCGGGGTCGTCCTCTTCATTGAGATTACACACACCGTGAACCTCAATCGTATCGTACCGAGTGGGGATACCTTTAATTATATTTTCTGCATAGCGATCATTTACTAATACCCGTGCCGAATTTGCTGAAATGACATGCATATATTCTCCTGGATTAAATTATTTTCTGAACGCTCCCTTAAAGTGTTAACTTCAAGGGAGTACAGATAACATCGTTATTAGCCGATAAATATCCGTCTATAAGTGCTGTTTACCAGCGAGTGGCGAACATCCTTATTTCCTGTTTTTAATCGTCCATCTGCCTCAATTTCATCGATCATTTGTGCAGGTACTGAAATTTTCAGCTCCGCTAATTTATCGAGATAAGGCCTTAATGTTTTTGGGTGCGGATCGTCTTGCCACAAATTGGAAAAAATGTAGCCGTCATCCTCCTCGTCTTCAGGTTCTTCCACGTAATCAATTACCATAAAAAAACCATTTAGTGGTCGATCAAAACCCATTAACACGTCGACGGGTTTTCCAGAATACTCTGTCTTGAAATAATGGCGAGACATAAAAAGCTCCTCGATATGGTTTAACGAAAACCGTGATTAATTGTTTGAATGCCTTTGGTTTCAGCAAGATATTTTTTTAAAGCATCAGCGAACAATTTGGCATGGTCTAATTCCTGAAAATCAGCACACCACATAAATTCGCCAGGATGACCGGTGTAAACGCCAAAGAGGTGAGCATCATCAACTTGATCAGCATTTAATACTTCGACGATATCGCCTGTTGCACAGTTGATAAAACACCCTCTGACTTCTATTTCCAGCGTTTCATTACCCATGATTTTCTCCGGTGTGAATGAACCCCTGGAAATTAGCCACCCAAATAGGTTGGTTAATTTCCAGGGCAATGTGATTAATCAATAGCTGATAAAATGAGGTGTCCTTCAGGATGGAGTCGAGCGTAATCACGCAACGCGTGAAAGCCTTGAATCAAATAATCCAATTCGTGTTGGTTGGCCAGCTGGCAGTAAACGAATAAATTCGCTACCAGGCTTGCAGCATCGGCAGTCAAAGTGCCTTCGAAACCATTGCTGTCGATTTCTACCAAAAACGATTTATCGGATTTCAATGACATGTAGAAGCCACCATTGCTTAGTTCGATGTATTCCCAATAACCTCCGTTGTAGGATTTGACGAACTTATCCATATAGCCGTAGATATTCATTTCGAATACCAGGAAAAGCCCTGGGAATCGCCTGGGCAATGTACGATTGCGCAAATGCCCCTGCACAGGAATTGCGTTGATAGCTGATTTTGTTTCTGATAAAGCAGTACTCATGATGATTCTCCTAAATGAAAAATAAATGGGAAAAATCATCAGCCCCAGGGGAATAATGAAATTCCCGCTGGGGTGAGAGTGGCAAACGCCTGGTGATTAGATTAAGCCGCGTTCCGCAAATGAGAGTGATTCGGTACCCGATACAATAAAGTGATCCAATACACGAACATCTACCAACTCCAACGCTGTGATTAATCGTTGAGTTATGCGTTGATCTGCTGAGCTCGGCTCAACCATTCCGCTTGGGTGGTTGTGCGCAAGCAAAACTGCTGCAGCGTTATATTTAAGAGCCGCTTTGACAACTTCGCGTGGATAAATGCTAGCGCCATCTATCGTGCCCATAAATAAATCTTCGGATGTAATTAAACGATTCTGATTGTCGAGAAAGATAACGCAAAATATTTCACGTTCTGCTTTCCCTAATCTCAGCATCAAATATTGCCTAACTAACTGCGGACTTGTTAACAAGGTATCCCGTTGCTCCATCATAGATTCCATGATGTGCTTTGCGGCATTGATAACCTCTTCAGCAGTTGTGTAATTGAAAGATTGTTGGTTGCCCATGGTTTTACTCCTGTAAAAAGCCATAGAGAAAACCATCTCCATTGGGAAATTGTTTTCCCAATGGGTTTAATGAAGATTTAGGCTGATGCCTAATGCGTGAGGATAGTGCCACCAAAGGTGAGATCATCATCGATAAAATATCGTTGCACTGTGGATGATCGTTTTTAAGGGCAGCTTGCGCTGATCTTAAATTTCAAAAGTAATAAATTTATTCTCGATTCAACACCAAAAAATAAATTGATTATTTCTGTATAACAGTGACACATCCATGTGCCTTGGGGTGTTTGTATTGATGGGTGTGGATCGCAACAAACTACATTCGCGCACAGTCAATTCTGCACAACGATTCGCGTCTATTTTCGCGGACGGGCGCGAATTTGAGGGGATATGGAGCAATGCTCTGAGAGTGCGCCACAGTATATATACGATGGCGCTGTGTCAGAGCACTGCAAATCCGGAGCGAAAGCAGCCTTGATACCAGGTATCAGGCTGCTGCTTTGATGGAACTTATCGCATCTCATTGCGAATTGATGGCCGAGGTGGCTTGAGTTACCAATTTCTGACGTTGGAGGACACCTTGCGGCGTTTCAACATTGGTTTCTCACTCAGCGGGAGGATGCAGGGCGGTAGATCGAATACCTACGGACGTTTAACCTTGCGTGGTCCGTCAAGCCCGTGAGGGCTAAGGGTCGCAGAGACAGCTGCGGCTGGAGAATCGGAAGTGGAGGCATCATACCACAGCTCTCGGAATCGACGGTATGCGAGAGAGCTCGGGAATGAAGCCTTGGGGGCTAGTTAACCTAGCCCCAAAGCAATCATAAACAATTGCCCAATTAACGAGGTGCGCCGCTGTGGTGTTGTCTTTGTTGAGACTTCCCCTGGTTGCGTTGCCCCTGTTGTTGGTAGCCGCCATTATTACCATTACTTTGATAAGGCTGGCGATTGCTACGGTTACCATTGCCGTTACTCCGACCTTGATAACCTTGTTGGTTATTTTGGTGAGATTGCGGTTGGTCACCTTGTGGGCGACGTTGATGCTGTTGCCCACGCGATTGATCATCTTGCACACCGAAATCAGTTGTTGGTGCTTGGTTAATCTCAATCACTTGATCTCCTACCTTGAGATAAATCAAGGAAATGACACGACCAGAACGATTAATACCTAGTGCGCCGGGTGTTTGGCTGTTGTCACCGTAGATGAAAGGTTCTTCTTCTAAATTTGCCAATCTTACTACGGCAAATACAGTGACATTACCTGATACCAACGCCTGCTCAAATTCCAGCAGGGTTTCTACAACTTGTTGATTAACGATAGTGACATTGATGTATTTCTTTGTCGGATTCTCGGGGTTGCCTTCCAGCAAGCAAAATGTTGATGCCCAAAAGGGTTCAAAATTTTGTCCAAGTTTTGGTGTAACTTCCCGAATGCCATTGATGTAACCACAGCCTTCGGTATGAGCGTTAAACCAACGAATATTGCTATTGTTACGACCATTGTTACGGTCGTTGTTGTTGCGAGAATTTTGACTGAAATTGTTGTTACGCATGATGAATCTCCTAGCTAGGGTAGATTAAAAAAAGAAAACCCGCTAAGGAGAGACCACGCCCGATGGGAGTGATATTCCCAGCGGGGTGAGGATTGGCAAAAGCCGTGTTTGAAAGGTTAGGTAAGCTTTGAAAGCTCGATCACTAAAATACCCATGGTGATCTGCTAAAGGCTCGATGAAAGTCATCGAAACTTGGCATTAATATTATTAGCACAAACTTTGAAGGCATACAACCTGAGCTAAAAAATTATGGTGAGCTGTTCAAAAACGAATGGAGTAATTCGCCACATCGTGACGATATCGGCAATGTTCAGTGAGCTAATGCCTTGGTGTATAAAAAAGCCAGCGCAAAGCTGGCTCGAAATTAACATCATATATCATAGTGAAATTGGGTCCATTGACCGGATTCCAATGCTTGGTTTGCCGTTTCCTGTGCTCTCCAATATTCATTGGATTCCCGAGAAATTGGGCCTTGCCGGTCATCACATGTGCCGATGTAAAAGCCTGCGGCAGACTTTAAAACTTTCAGCGGAATTCCATTAACTGATTTTTTAACTACACCGTAATCATGGGAAAGGATCCAATCGGATCTTTCCATCAGTTGATCAATTTCTGAAAGCCGTGCGTCAGTTTCCTCCGTCTCATGACCTTGCGCAATATCCAGTGTTAATCGCTCGGATTCGTCTTGAAGTAAACTAAATTCTTCTTTAGATAATGATTTTTTCATGTGAAGTCTCCTATGTAAAATTGATAGGAGATACATTGCCTTTCGGGAATGTTCTCCCGAAGAGGGTTGGCGTAGGCGTGAGCCAGGATAGAAAGTGAGGCACCGTCTTTCGACGCAACCACTTACAGTGCCCATGGTGGCTTTACAACAATTAGCCACAGGCTAATTCCAAAAACAATTGTAGATAGGCGGCAGATATTAGGCAATTCATCGGTGCTAAAAGTATCTGTGCTTTGTCAAAGGCATCATTTTAATTAATACCGAAAAGCGCTTTGCGAGCTTCGTTTATGGCTTCCACGGATTCATCGACAATGCCATGATGTGCCTTGAAATAATATATAAAGCGGAACGCATCGTCTTCAGGCAGTGCTTTAGAAAACCGGTAGGCATTTTCCAATACATAACCTAACCACACTTCATGAATGGTTGATTGTTGAACCAGGTTTTCACACAGTTCGCGTAGTACTCCTAGGGATACAAACTTCAATTTTCCCAGCGATAATCGTAAATAGGGGATTGAGGTGTTTTTAATGAACACTAAATCTGCATTTATGGGCGCGCGTCGTAAAATAGAAAACTCCATTGCGCATCGCAACCGAGCCTGGAGTTGGTCCAGGAATTCGATATCTTCATGCGTTAATAAACTCTGGGTCATGTAGGATCACCAAACTGCTGTACATCTATTTAATCGGGGGAGGCTAATCGCTTGAGCAAGGCAGGCTGAATGAGATCCTCATACAATCCATTACCAAGCGATAATAAATTTTTGGTTAGGCGTAGGTTGATTCTCGCCGGACACTGTTGAGTAAGCTTCGCCAATTGATCAAGATTGCTAATGCAATTTTTAAGATCAAATTGCTGATTTGTTTCCGCATGCGCAGTAAATAGTTCAACGGCAACTTCCTCAATGTATTCAAGAAAAGCAGTTCTATTTTCGCTCATTGCAATTGTCCTCAGCGGAGCAGCCAACGGCTCAATGTAAAAAATTCAATCTCACGCGATTGTCTTGATTAACTGCTTTATGCAGTTTGGTATTCTGTCCTGCTACGTATCCTGCATTGGCGGCAGATGAGTCCCGTTTTAAGACCTTTTTTGCCTCAAGCTCGCGGGTAGGAATAGCAGGCAGGTTTTTGTCAAAATAAGCTTTGATCGCTTTTTCTGGCGTGTCATCTGCTTGGGCAAATCGCATTACATTAGCCAGAACACCATCAACCCAGTTTTCTGCAAAAATTTCGCCGCGTCGACGTTTAGTAGCCAGCTTGCAACGCGACAGTGTTCCTACGTAATTTTTGCGAGCAATGACCAATTGATTTTGAAGTGCGATAAAAGCGTACTCACAAAATAGTGGGCTATTGCCTATACCAATGAATACTACTTTAGAGCCACTTATTGATGATTCCGTAATCACACGGCAACTGAATGCTTTTGCGCAGGCCTGAGCTAATGACAGCATCCACACTGGTGGACGTTTACCGGCTGCACGCTTCGCAATATTGGCTTCGGATGCCTCGATATCGCGCATATCCAGATGATACGTTTCCATTAACTTTCTAGCCTGGCGCCACGCTACTTCTGCTTCATTAGAATTTGGCGAGCTGGCCATAGCCAGACACTTTTTAATTTTTTCGAGAATACGTTCGTCGCTCATAATTTTTCAGGCTCGTTTCAAATAGACTTTAATTAACTGTATCTATCTCAACTATTTTAATGAATTACAAAAGATTACTTTTCAAAAAACCAGGAATAACTTTCACGTTATTTTTTTGATGTAAATGAATTCGATGTTAAAAAGCCGCCCCCGAAGGACGGCAACGACAGATCAGGCTAGTGTGATCAAAAAAAGCCACTCATTGCTGCAGCTGTTTTGGAGTAAATTGGTTCTGCAGCGTCTTCCAATTTCAAATTTGCTTTGTTCGCGGTGGTCACGATGCGTGTGCGGTACTCTTTCATGTTGCTGGTTTCATCGACGGTTTGTTTTGTATAACCATGGTCAGATACTTGTGTGTCAATATCCGTCGCACGCTTTACGGTGGCACCATTTTTAGTGCGCTCTTTGATTTGCACATCACACACCAGCATGTAGGTAATATCTTTCACCAGTGCACCACTGACCAGGTCTACACCTGCACCCACAACGCCGCCTGCAACAGCACCTTTCCAATCACCACGTGCGGCACCACCGATAGCAGCACCGGCCAAGATGCCGCCTTCATAGCCTTTGTTTAAGGCTTGTTCCGATGCGCTTGGTGATGCTTTTTCCAGGTTCAGTACAAACGCCGAGAGAATGAATTGGGCTTGTTCCGGATCATCAATCAAGCGGTAGTTATTGTCGTTGATCGCAAAACTGTCTTTCAGCAGTTTTTTAAATATTGCGCGATCAAATTCTTGCACGCTGCTTTTTACATCAACGTATACAGTGCGTTTTGCTGGCGCTACCGGATCGATAAAAATGGCCGTACTGGTTTTTGTTTGCACATCAAGATCTTTTTTCGAGAGTGCAGTGTTGGTTGCAGCGCATCCGGAAAGAACTAATACACCAGCGGTAATAACACTGAGGGAAATGCGTTTAACGAACGAGGTCATAATCAACTCCTGTTGCTAGGTTGTGGTGGAAAAATCAATAGATATCTATCGGGTTTTAAATCGATTCTCTCGCTCCTTCTGTTTGCGCAAGTAAATTTCTTCACGGTCAACGGCGATAAACTCCGGGGCGGTAATTCCAAGGCGAACCTGATTGCCGTTATTGCCCAGTACGGTGACAGTTACGTCATCACCGATCATGAGGGTTTCACCGATCCTCCGAGTCAGAATCAACATGGCTTACTCCTGCGAGGAAAAAGGTTGTTTTGTGTCCTTCACATCGAACCAGATCACTCTGTGAAGCGTGTCGCTACGCAATTGCCAGGCTTCACCCGCGATTGTTTGTAGGGCGTCACCTAACGAGACAGGGCCTAGCTCCCGGATCACAGAGGGTAGGGGTAATGTATTGAGTAATTGATCTTGGCCATCCGGGCTTTGCCAGCGGTAGCCAGAGCCTTTCAATACTTCTCGCAGTGCATCGCCCACAGAAAACACATCTTTGCCCAGGGACAGGTTTACGATGGATTTCAGGGGTGCTTTTTGGTCATCACGTGCTTCTGCCGTTACCAGCGTGTAACGGTCTGTCCGCACTTTGTTTTCACCCTGTTCCGCTTGCACGACTGTATTGCTGCAGAACATTGCAATGAGGGCTATTTTCCAATGGACTTGCATGGCCTTATCTCCTGGATGAATGTTTCCTGTGTTGTTGATGAATGGGTTTCCTCAACCAGAAGTAACTCCTGGTTGAGAGTGTCTAGCTGCTGTTCAATGCTGAGTAATTCGAGACTGAGCGCGGCTGTGCGGCGCTGTTTGGAAATACGTTTTTTCAAGTCACGCTCTTGATCAACCGCAATCTTTAGAAATTCGCACAGATCAGGATTGTTTATGTCGCCTTCGGCCTTGGCCATGCGATCACGAACTTCTTGATGAAGCGATTGGAGTTCAGCGGCAGGATGCGAATAGATAATGTCTTTGATGCTGTTCGCTCGCTCTGACAATTGAGTCATTGCGTGGGCAATAACCTCGCGTGTGATTTGCGCATTCATGCGTGGCTACTCACTTGAGGCCAGGCAAAAAAGCGGCAATCAGGAAAGCCTGTGCAACCTTTAAATTGCTTACCGGCATTTTTGCCGCTAGTAATATTGCGCAGCACCAATGTGCCTTTTTGACAATCAGGGCATTTATCGCCAATTTTTGCTGGTGTATGTGATGTAGTGCTTTTTGAGTCTGACTTACCACTGGTAGTGGTCTCTTTTTTTGCAGGTATTTTTTTCGCTGATGCTTTTGGTGTAGGTGTCTTATCGCCTTCAAATTGGCTTATTAGCGTTTTCACTTCTTGTGGAATTTCTGCTGCACGAAATTTTTGAATTTCCTGTAACAATGCATCGTAGGCATGGCTGATGATTGTTAAATAGTCCGCTTTACGGGTAGCGATTTTGTCGAATGATTCTTCAATATCAGCGGTGTATTGATACTCCATAAATGAGAAATAATTTTTCAGCAAATAAACAACCGCCATGCCCTTTGTTGTCGGTTCGAATTTCAAACTGGCATGGCGTGTGACATAGTTCAGCGTCACTATGCGTTCAATGACGGTAGCGTAAGTTGATGGTCTGCCAATCGCCAGACGATCCAATTCCTTCACCAAGGTTTTTTCGGTGTACACCAAAGGCGGTTCGGTATGTTTAATATCAAGCTTGACTGAGACGCACGGAATAGTAGCGCCGACTTTCAGATCCGGGAGTGCTGTTGTTGGTTCTTCATCTTCATCGTCGCTCGTGGAAAGCGATTTGATGGCAATGCATTTTTCAGCTGCATTTCGCCAACCAGTCGATTTCACCCGCGTGGAATTAGTTTTGAAAAAATCCATCGCCGCGTTATGAAATTGCACAGTAGTCAACGTATCTTCACCTGCAACCAATTGTGATTCCAGGGTAACTTTCCATATCCAGGCATACACCTCGCGAAGCCTGGCATCCGTGATTTCAGACCCAGGCGACAGCAATTTAATATCGGTTACGCGGATACATTCGTGCGCCTGTTGGGCGCTGTCTTTTGCTTTATGGATGGGCGGGTGAGCAGGTAATGGCAAGTGCTTGCTCTTGGCAAACGACCGTATCTCATCGATAAAGTCTTTTGATATGTGCGGGCTATCGGTTCTGTGGTACGTGATTAGACCGGCTTCAAACAGCGTCTGTGCGGCTGCCATGGATTGTTTTGTGGTGAGTTTAAGCTTTGTTGCCATCAGCTGCACAAAGGCGCTGGAGGTCAATGGAGCGGGCGGTGATATCTGTTTGGGCTTATGAGTGACTGAATCCACAATTAAATGCCGGGTGCGATTCTTCACCGTTTCAGCGCGAGAGCGATCCGTCATCAATTGCCCGGACGGCAAACCATTCACCCAGGTCGCAGTGAATGCTATATCGGCGTGCCGCAATGATGCGGTAACGCCATAGTGTTCCACAGGTACAAAGGTCTTGATCGCATGATCACGCTCGACAATCAGGCGGAGTACAACCGATTGGACACGTCCACCGGTAAAAAAATAATTAATCCCGAGGGATTTGAATTTGGCGTTGAGTTCGCGGGTGATCAGGTACCCAACGTACCGATCCAATACCCGTCGCGCTTCCTGTGCTCTTACCAATGCCCAATCAACTTGGCGTTTATTGGCAATTGCCGCCTGCAGGGCTTTCTTTGAAATTTCATCAAAGGTGATGCGCGATATTTTGGATTTATGCGCGGTACCTAGCAGGTTGACCACATGGCCTGCTATTGCTTCGCCTTCGCGATCCAGATCTGTGGCCACATAGATCGTAGTGGCTTTTTTAGCGGTATTATTTAACTGGGTGGCAATCTTGCGTTTGTCCGCAATGGTTTCCCATTGCGGTTTGTGGTTGGGCGGTTCCACGCCCATGGAATCCTTCGGTAGATCTTTAAAATGTCCGAGGGTTGCTTCAATGATAAAGTCGGGGAAATATCCCCGCATTTTCTTTGCTTTTGCGGGGCTTTCAACGATCAGTAAGTTAGGCATCCAGGGGCGTCCTTATTCTTGATTATTCTGGTATGTCGTCGGCATAGTCATGCGGTATTTGCTGATTCGCATAGTCATAACTATCACCACCAGAATTTCCGTTAGCGTTACCCTTGCGCTCGGCATAAATAATTTTTTCAATGCCCAAGGGTACAATCGCGACTACATCAGCTGAGATCACGGTAGTGGTGCGCTCTTGGCCCGCGTATTCACCTTTGGTGGCGGTAAACGTTTCTTGGCTCTGAGAGCCTGCAACATATACGCGAGCGCCTTTAACTAAATGATCATTAAAAATTTCTGCGCGCTTCCCCCAAATTTCTACCTTTCCCCAAAAACCACCGGAATCTTCATATTGGTTGGTTTGTTGATTTAATTTATCGACGTTGAATCGCACTGAAAATTTCAATACCGGTTTCTGCTCTGTGCCATTTTTTATTGGTACATAAGAAAGTGTTGGTGCACTTCCCAAATTACCTTCGCCCGCAAAATAATTTCCCATAGGGTATGCCTCATTGATCAGTGAATTCGTGACTGAAAAGCGGCTGCATCATTCCTTAAATGAAAACAGTAGAACAGTCAGAAAATGAGCTCCGCCTGTGCAAATAAAAAAGGCGCTCAACGAGCGCCAAAGTATGATGTTTCGTGTGTTGCATGAGAGACGTTGAAGGTTCCAGCAACACAGATATTGTATGAAGAGATTTAAATGAAATCCGCAATCAAATTGTATGCAGGTTGTGCAGCAATATTTAAATTTTGTGGGCGATTGTTAATGCGGTTTAACTTTTCTTTAAAATCTAAAAATCGTCTAGTGTTTTGCCATTGCCAATTCTATCGGCGATCACGTCGTACATATCCAAATCGGCATAACGAATCAGCCATACACCGGCTTTTGGATTGTGTTTATCAGGCTTGATGGTGATATCCAAACCCGATATGCCTGAGTAGAGTTCGCTTTGCCTTTCCAATTCGGCTGTTAATTTTTTGTCAGTGCTATCTTTCAATTTATTACGAAAGCCGTTAACGCTTGTGCCTTTGGCAATCGTATCTCTAGCGGCCTTCTCCTGTTTTTTTTCGTCCAGTGAGGCAATAGCCCTAGCCATCGAAAATGTAATTCTTCCCGCTTGGAATAGGCTCATCACCTCCGGTACCAAGTTGCGATATACCCGAAGGTAATGCCGTACCTGGTAATCACGTATTTCTGTTTCCTTTGAGATTATTGCGTTTTTAATCCCGGCATCAGCCAGCTGACCGATGAGGTTTACTTTCACCCGGCAGTCGTTACTTTGTTTGAGCTGAATTAACCAGGCTTGTGTTTGCATAGAGCAGATGAATTAATTAATTTTTTTCAGCAATTAGAGTGGATATGAATTTTATAATGGTTCACAAATTAGTTGGTGCTTCTGAATTTTTTTTCTTCCCAAGGTTCACCTGTACAAAGGTTAAGTATTCACCAGTTTCCTGTGATTTATGTGCGCGCTCCACAACCACACCTTGCCATATGTCGCTTGGCGTTAATCCGCCAATATCCATATTGAAATTCTCCAAAAAAAACTGACGGGCGGTGTGCACGCGGCGATTATGTTTGGGGAAGTTCCAAGGCTTGCGTAAATAGATTAGATAGGCAGTGGCGAGGGTGAAAATGACAGCAGCAAATGGCCATATCAATTCGGTGACAGTGGAATAGGGCGCATTATCTGGTGTTGTTAGCGATACAAGGTAAAGCAGCACCGCCATTGATAGGTATACAAAAGTAAACAGAATTCCAAGTAGGGATTCTCTACGCGCTGAAAGATCCTGCATGTAGTTGAATAAGATGTTTTGATCCGCTTCCGGTAAATGGCTTAGATCGGCCTTGGTGAGTCGGTTGTTCATTATTATTCCTCATCGTGTATGTTTAAAGATCGGAGAATCCGCCCAGCTTCTGTCGAGCAAATTTTCCAGTAATGGTATATCCCGAGTACTGCGCGGACGTATCGAATGCACGTTGCATCCTTTGATTTTGGCAGCATCAAATTGTTTGGCCCATTTGAATTTTGCATGCTGAATAAATTTGGTATTCCAGGAGGGATAACAGCGTTGTGTTTCCTTCCAGTACAAAATAAATTCCGGTACCAGCTTATTGATAAATGCATCGTCCATGTTTGCATGCCGCAATATTTCCACCGCTTCGTTGCATGGTTGCCAATCACAAGTAATCGGTGTTGCAGTTACTCCCGACTGGGGAAGGTTGTTAAATCTGCTCCACTGATTCTTGACATGTTGGATAAATTTTCCGTTCCAGGATGCTTCCGAAACACCTCGCTCGATCCAGTAAATCACAAACTCCGGTACAGCATCTTCTGCAAATGCCTGATTGATTCCTAAAATGGTTGTAACCAGGATCATCGTGTCTTCGCTGGGACGCCATGAGTGAGTCATTCGTGTTAGTGGCGATTTAAGTGCACCTGAGAGTGAATCAGCTGCAGTCGATTCTGACGTGGTGGGTTTGCTTCTCCAGCGAGCTACGACGTATTTAATAAACAATGAATCATGGTTAGCAGATTGCAATTCGAATTCAGTTTTAAAGGCGACCACTTGTTCCTGGATGTATTGCGCAGGAATCGCAAACTCTCGAATGCGTTCAACTAGTGCTGTATCAGGTTGCCAGTTAGCTGTAGTGTAAGATCTGGTCATAGTTCCCACTTGTGTTCACTGTCTTGATGTTGTCACTCTAATTCATGACCTAACAGGTTTAATTCGTGTCCCGAGACACGTTTTATCAAACACATACTCCCGGATTTCTTCATCTCGCATTGCGTCAATGTGTCTAAACGTTATTCCTTCTCGGGGGATCCATAATGTGAACGGTATTGCCCATGCTCCGCGCAATCGGCGACCAATCCCATCATGGTGAGTAATTGACGTTCCCATGCTCCAGGTCTGCGGCTACCGTCTGCAACTGACATCAACACGAAGCCCACCAAATCCTCCACACATTCCATTGGACTTGGTGCTCCATGCTTCTTGTGTAAGGCCACCATGTATTCCAATTCCTTAAGTACTTCCGGATGTATCTCAACAGTCGTTGCCATAACTACCTCGGTGACAGATTTAAAAGGAGTTTTCAAAAATCATGAGTACAACTGGTTCAACACATCAGTCAGTTCCTGGCTGCCAGGCAATGCTTTAAACAAGCGACGTGACAACTTCTCAGCTTCCTTTGCAACATCATCCGGATAGCGAGATTCCTCACTCACTGAGTTCAGATCCAGAATCGTTTTACGGAGGGACTTCACCGAATTGTTCAACGTCACCCGGACAACATCGTAGCCAGCCAGCACTTCGTAATAGTCAGGGGTTTGTTTATTCACATATTCCCGTACGGTGGAGTAGTGATCATGCTGTGGATTAAACGCATGAATGCGCGCTGTGTTTCCATAACCGTGTGCTACTGCAAAATCCCGTCTGGCTCGCCACTCCAACACCATGGGGCGTTTGGTGTGTTCAAACGATAATTCACTGGCTGGCAATTGCTTAACGTTATCAATTTCGATATTCAAAATTTTCGTTCGCAAGTTGGTAGCCAAATACAATTCAATGCATTCCGATCCGGCGGTTTCCCGACTGAGTCGTTGCTGGGTTTCCAAATCTTTCATCGCGTTCTGCACCAGCTGCATTTTGCGCAGCACTGTGCGAATCTTGTCAGAGAGTCCCGCCTCCCCCTTACCCATTAAAAGGCCTTTTAAAGCATCGGCGGCCACTTGATTATTCACATGTTGCGAAGAAGCCATATTCACACCTTGCTGCGTTTTAAAGTATTCATTGTCATTACAGGCTTTCATGAAATCAGCATTTTATTAGTGTAAAAAACGCTCAATTTGTTTGAGCGTTTTCGGGTGCATCTTGCTGTATTTCTTGCTGTGAAGGTTGGGGCTTGGTTTTGGCTGACGGTTGTGCGCTTTTCGTTGAGAGATATTTTTCCAAATCCGGACTGCGTGGCGCGATAGAGGCGCGCTTGGTGCCTTCCATCACCTCATCCTCAATCACCAGGCGATTATTTTTCTTTTCCAGATACTGGCCTTGGGCACGTTTAGCTACCTTGGTATTTTTGCGGATATCGTCGCGTGTAACATTGGTGAATACCCAGCGATTTACTTCTTCAAACAGATTCCGCATGGCTCGCCCGGAATCCGTAATCACATCATTCCATTCAGCATCACCGATAAATCCCACATGGTGAGCAGTTAATCCCAAGCGCACGATCTTGTCGTATTGCAACAACAGCAAGACTGAACGGTAAGCCCAAGGTGAATGAAAATTGAGAGGAATTTCCAGCGGCTCGGTACAGGTCTGCACATCCACTTCAAAACCTTCCAAACCTTCAATCAATTCACTCAATGCTTTCTCGCGCTCATCGAGCAACACTTTGGTTCGCTTGTGAGCTGCTTCAATTTCAACTAGGCATTGATCCGCATAAGGATCGTCGTTCTTCGCTGCTGTCCAAATCAAACCCGCCTGACGGGCAAAGAGTGACATGCCCACAATTTGACGAATGTTCTTGGCGCGATCACCGCGACGACCACGAAACAAATTAATGGCGAGGTGCGTGTGCAGTTTCAATGTGGCACCCATCTGCATTGATGGAGGCAAGTTCACTGGGCGTTCGGAAGGCTCACCAGAAAGCCCTGGCTGGTTACGACGCGCTGCACGTCCTTTGGGTGTTTCTTTTTGTGCGGTCGGTGAAAACATCCGATCAAGATTGTTCAGTAAGTTGGTGTCTTGTGTGGTGGCGTTCGCTCCTTCCGCATCCACAACATGTGATTCATTGGTTGTCATAAAAACTCCATCAATGTTGAGTGAAAAAGTGATTGTTGGTTTAAAACGTTTTGCATTTACTTAAAAGCGTGTCTCGGGACACGAATTACCAGCAATATTGCTTGCCAAAGGTGGGTCGCCGACCCAACTCAATTTCACTGTTCGGGTTACGTCCCAAAGTTCGAAAGCCTTTCGAACTTAACGCATCCCCTAGGCTTCGATCAGCGCTCGAACTCCAATGCAGTTCTAAGTTGTTTGAAACTTCGAAAGGCTTTCGAATTCAATCGCACTATCTTTGTCACTCCAAAAAAGTTCGAAAGGCTTTCGAACTACCAACTTCGGTCCGGATTGTCAGTAAACGCCGGCGGGACGGAATTAGTTTTATCGTGATAACAGCGAATCAACTCCAGCGCCCATTCGTCAGGCACAAGCTCGTCAGCTTCTTGCAGCGAAACAAGTTTGTGGGTGTAGGCGATGGGGTCACGGATATGTTCACGCCAACCATGTGATGCAGCTGCTGTGTGTCCCAGCAATTGCATGAGCACTAGCTCTTGGCCGTGTAGTGGAAGTTTTTTAATTTTGCGGTAGATCGCTGGCAAACAGCTGTCGCGGCCAGCTGTGAAAATCATTGTGTACCGCTCGAACACGGCATGGTTAAGCCATGGCAAGTAGCGATTGCTCCAAGCGTTCTCGTGATCCGAGTTTGTTCCCCAGCGACCTCGACGAGTGATCTCAAGGTAATTCGCCAGACTGAGTTGATCCTGTTCGCTCTCTATCGCGCGCGCAGTAGATATATTTTTATTATTATTAAAACTACTACTACTACCGCCGGGGAAAGAAATTTTTTTCTCAGCCGAAGTAAAAATTCTGCTCTGGTCGTTATCAGCCGGAGAAAGATTCTTTCTCTGGTGGGTTTCCACCGGAGAAGAATTCTTACTCTGGTGATTCGTAAGTACTGATTCCGTATAGGTTTCGCTATTTTGGCTAGTTTCCGCGCTGTCATTCACCAGAGAAAGATTCTTTCTCTGGTGACCATCAGATGCCTGGGGTTCGGCAGCGGCGTCCTCATCCATAACAAACATGCGATTCAAGCGATTTAAAAACACATCACTTTCAGTCGGCGGGTTGGAAGTCTCCAGTGCGCCAATTTCCTGCAGTGCTTTTGCAGCGGCTTCCCTTAGACGTTTATTTCCTGACTGACACTGACTTTCCAGAAATCGGACATAGGTAGGATCAAAATCCAGTGTGCTAATCAGTGAGAGGGGTTCGTCATTAAGCAGGTAAATGTCACCAACAAAACGACCCTGCTTGCGTACGGTTTTGCATAAAGTCATCCAGCGTGAAATCCGCAACATATTGCGGCTAGCGGTCAGCGTCGGTGCCGAACAGCCGATCATTGCCGATAACTCATTCCGTCTCGGCGTCGATCCTGGACGCGTTGGATCAGTGATCGTTAATCGAATGACCTGCCACGTCACTTTGTCGATGGCATTCAGATCGCGATTAAGGATCAAATAGCGCGGAAATGAATCATGATGGTTGCCGGTAAATAACACCGCCATACCATCGTCATCGTCGCCATAGGAGCGTTGACTAATGAGGTCACGCTCTGCCTTTTCGATCTGTCGCGCAATAATGTCGAGTTCTTTGCTCATTCTCGTTGCCTTATTGCAATTGCTTTATCGTTATGTAGGCCTGATCCAATGCGATATCAGTTTCCTGATGAAGTGCTATCAGTCTCTCTAGTGGATCTTCGATATCCCGAAGTTTTTCCCAGGCTCGCAAAACGGTAAGTTCTTCCTCCTCACTTAATACTTCGATACGCCCGCGACTATGCTCGGGCAAACTCATCCGGGAGCGTCGTGCAGCAAAATCCCGGCGAGTAATACCTTTAAGTTCTTCCAGCATGGGTTGACGTAATCCCGCTCGTATCGCGCGGTTAACTAAGTCGTCCTCAGTGACCTTGCTATCAGCAAAGCCGAGGTAGAGACGCAGCGTGTGTGGATCAATACGTAGTTGGAACAATGAGCCTTTGAAGTTCGGAAGACAGGCAATGCGGTCAGCCGACAAAGCTTTCAGTTGAGAGGCAACGCTTTGGTCGATAGCACCCAGCCCCAATTGATTGAGTAGTTGGCTGTCGCCGTTGCGCAATGCTTCCGCAACCGCAAGTAAAGCTTGGTGATTTAAAGAGGTGATGTAGTAGTTCTGCATATCATTCACCTCCTGCTTCAACGTTTTCGTTGAGTTTGTGCGGTGCATGTGTGCGGTAGTCCACCAGCAAACTAACAATGGCTTCCAGTTCAGTGAGTGATTGCCATTGAATTGGGTTGGCATCCGGATCACTGATTTGACGGCCCATCAGTCGGCCTTTAAAAGCGGTACCAAGTGCGAGCAACGTTAAGAGGTTGTCTTTGGTAAGAGTAGGGCATATCTCCAGCAACTCATTCATTGCGGTCAACAATGAAATAGGCGGCGTTAATGCGTGTGAGTACGACCACAAGGTAACCCAATACAGAATCAGGTCAGAATCAAGTTGGGTGGGTGGCAACATCCGGTAACCGGTGTGCCAGCCATCTTCCTCAAGGTAATCAACATACTCAGCGAGTCCTATCGTATCGGCGTAATCCACTGCTGCCTGGTACGCGAGTTCTTTGAGTGAAGAAACTTCATAATCTAAAAGGTATTGCAGCGAACTGAGATCACCGTAGACATGACGAACTACAGGGGCTGATTTGGTCACAGCTTCCGAACTGTCTTGTGCATTCTTGTTTTCAAGGGACGGATCAGTTTTCTGATTGCTACCAGCGTCCAGTGGGCTTTCCACAGGTGGGCGCTTAGGTTGTGCCGGTGGCTTGGCTGCGCCGGTACCTGATTGTTTATCCAACTGTGCCTGGGCATTTGCCTCAGTAATAATATCCTTCGGACGATTGCCGCCTTTGGATAAGCCTTCACTAATAGCCTGTACTTCGGCACGTAATTGCAATATTGGTGAATTAAGTTTTGCGGACATAGCTGAACACAGCTCATACTCCGCTTTGTCTACATCAAATCCATCACCATCCAATGCTGCGAAAACAGGTTTCCAAACTTCATCAAATGTTCCTTCGTATTCTTGTGCAACAGATTCCCAAAATGTTTTACAGGTTTCGAGCAGCTTCCGGATTTTTTTAACACGATCAATTCCAACTCCCGCCCAAAACGCCTCTGGAATAACTGGAAAAAGATTCTCATGGGCATACAGCATTTGATTGAGGCTGGTGTCTTTAAGGGTCCAGCCTTCAGCTGTAATCAATCGAGCAAGTTCTCTGGTCGATAACTCACCTTTTTCAGCTTCCAATTCAATTTTAATTTCATAAGCTGCAATAGTACGTTCAATGAAAAGGGTATTCCCTTTCATTTCATTCTCAACCATGTGACTAACTAAATTGTCTAGATCACTTGTCCATGGTTCGAAGTCACAATCAAATTTAAAAAATTTCTCGTCGCCGGTTTCCTTCCACAGCTCATTCAAGATTTGCAGGCGAGTGTTCCCGCCCTTTTTGATCATGTACGGGTCGGCAGGGTTTTTTCTTGTAACAATGGGCGGATGGTCTAAACCTTTGTTGCGAATAGACTCCTTAATATCGTCATACAATGGGTTTCGAGTTCTTCTAGGGTTGCGGTTATACGCAATCAGAATGTCCAGTGTTACCGGCACGCGAGTTTTAATAGCAGGATCGGGCAGAATTAAATCTGCGGACGAGGTCTCACCTAGATGCGGTTTGTTAAGGCGATCTGCGATAGAGGGCTTATTCATCACGCCTCTCCTTGTTTTTGCTGCAGGTCGCTAAGTCGTTGCGCATATTCTGGAGTGTCGGGTGTAATGCACAGGTGGGGCGGCGTTAAATCGCCTACCCAATCCAATTGCTCCTCGGAACGCTGACCGAGGTTAACGATATTTGTAGTTTCCATGGCTCAACCTCACGCATTCCATTCGGGCTTGATGCCATAGAGTTTCGGTTCTAATTCGTACACTAGCTCCAGCAAGGTATCCAATGCGGAGCGGGTTGGGCCTTCGCGGGAGGGCTCATGACGATGGGCGGGAATGCCTAACCCCGCTGCTTCTGAATACGCTTTGAGGGTGGGTATGACGGTGTTCAGCACCGTGACATGGCCGTCAGTTTCCTTATCGAAAGTGCAACGTAAATGGTTGGATACTTCGGTTGCTGTAGTTGTGCGGTCCCACAGATTAATTAACACTTTCACTGGAGGCATTGGCCGTCCGGTTATACTGTGAAAGCCCGGTTTTGGTTTAAATTTGTTCACTAACTCAATTGTGCCGTGAATGAATTCCCGCGAGTCTAATATTTGGGGTTTGATAGGGGACAGAAGTACATCGGCGGCCATGATCACCGATTCCTGGATTATGCCGCTCGCCCCTTGGGTGTCGATGAAAATATAGTCATATTCAGATAGCTGCTCTAATGCATGGCGCAGGTGCTGGAAGTGGAGAATAGATTCTCGTAAAAAGTTGGGTATTTTCCCCTCGCTCCCCTTATCGTCATTTAAAATGATGTCCAAGTTGGGTATTACGGTGTTCGAAATACATCCAGCGGTGCTCGCTGAGCGATAGACTTGGCTAAGGCCATAAGGTGCAGATTCGATGAGCTCAAAGAAACGCGACATTGATTGTTGCGGGTCTGCATCTATCAGTAGAACTCTCTGCTTCATATCGGCTAATATGGCGCCCAAGTTGGCGCCTTGAGTGGTTTTACCGACACCACCCTTTGTGCAAAAAATACCGTAGGTTTTTGATTTTAAAGACATTTTTGAACCTCCAACGTCAGATTTCTGATGTTAGAGGACACTGCCTGTAATAAACCCCTGCACTGGCAGTGTTGAGGTCAGCGGTTCGATCCCGCTTAGCTCCACCAAATAAAATGAAAACCCCCGTATGCCGCAGGCATACGGGGGTTTTCATTTTCTATTGCTGAATTTTTTTGCGGGATCGTTCGTGGCCCCGGTTCACAAAACGGCAGGACAGCCGTTTTGCACAGCGAAGCTGCCCGAAGGGCGAAGCACATGGATGTGCTGAGTGCATCCCGCGGTGGTGATGGTATAAGCTAAGCTCTGGATTGGCAGGGTTTGGGTTAGGCTGATTAGCTCCACCAAATTAAAAACCCGCTTATCGTGAGATAAGCGGATTTTTTGTTTATCCGGTTTTGTTTTCAGTGTGGTGTTCCTAATTTTGAAAAAAGCATCTGTGTAATTTAAGTGTAATTGACAGGTTGTGCTCGAAACACTAATACTGTCACCCGCTTTTACGTGAATAAAGCCTATGGCTTAGTCGGGTGTTTAGCCAGACTCTATTTTATTGGGTGGTTTTATTCCGCAGATAACATCTGCGTATCTCCACTTCGTTACGATCCACAGATGTTATCTGCGGACGCTTAGGTAAAAGCTTCTTTAGTTCTTTTGATAGGATTACGATACTAATAAATGCAGGATCCTCGAATTGATTTTTTAAATGATATAGCCATGGATGGATCGAGGGTCATTTATTCTGAATCGCCGATCGTACTTCTTTGCGGGGGAAAGGCGCCTCAAAAGGAGCGTCCCAATGATGCCGATCCTCCTCTTTCTTCCCTCAGGCATGCCATTACTTTAGAGCACACATCATTTGAAATATTCATGCCGGAAGAAATTACTGACTGGCATATTGATGGCATATATCAAAACTTAATGGATTGTGAAGCAGATTTATCTGGGATTTGCTCACTGGTTGTAATTGTGCTTGAGAGTCCAGGTGCTATAGCTGAGTTAGGTGCATTCTCTCAGTTAACTGATTTAAGCCATCGATTAATGGTTATTACCTCAGATTCGTTTTCTACGGATTCATTTATTGAGCTGGGCATACTGCGCCATATTAGATCTCAAAATAATAGTGGTAGTGTGAGATCCTATCCTTGGGTTGTGCCAGACAATGAAGAGATGAGTTTTAAAATTGATAGCTCAGTTGTTCATGACGTTATAAATGATGTGAGTGATCAACTTTTAACAATTCCTCAGAACCCCGTTTTTAAGCGGCATAACAACTCACATGTTATTGCCTTAATTTATCAAATGATACACCTCTTCATTGCTCTTAAGCTGAGTGAGATTCTTGAGTATTTAAAATCTTTAGATATTGATATTGATGAAAGACAGCTTGTTCGTAAGCTGTTTTTGCTTGAGCGATTTAAAATTATCTTTAAAGATACCTACAGCGATTCAACATATTATGCGATTAACAGTGATTCATTTCATCGCATAAGATTTTTTCATAAAGAAAAAAGTAAAGTGGTTGATCTTGTGAGAATTAAAGCAAGTTGTAGTGTTTTTTACGGTGCTTCTAATGATCGGCATAGAATTGGCTTCTTAAAGAAAATTTCAAATAGGAGGGGTGCTAATGAATAAATCCCTTTTGCAGGAAATTAGCGAAAGCTTTTTCATGTCTGAAATTCAAATCGAGAGAATATTTGTACGGGCTCCTTATGCCTATAAGCTTTACACTATTCCTAAGCGCTCTGGTGGGCTAAGAAATATTGCCCAGCCAGCAAAGGAAACAAAATACGTCCAAAGTTGGCTAATTCATAATGTGTTCTCATCATTGCCAGTCCATGATTGTGCCATGGCATATAAGTCAGGCTCTAGTATCAAAGAGAATGCGCTAGCTCATGTGGAGAAGCCATATTTAGTTAAATTTGATTTTAAAGATTTTTTTACCTCTATTAAAGAAGCTAACTTAATAGCTCATTTTCAGCTTTATTTAGGGGGTCGATTTTCTTCGGAAGAGATCAAATATTTAGCTAGAATATCATGCATAAAATATAAGCATGCGACAGAAAAATGCCTAAGCGTAGGTGCTCCTAGCTCTCCGATCTTGTCTAATTCTATTTTATTTGAGTTTGATAAAAGCGTACATGAATGGTGTGTTTCAAAAAATATCGTTTATACACGGTATGCAGATGATCTGACATTCTCTCTTCGTGAGAAAGGAATGGCCTCTACTATAGAGGCAGAGGTGCGTAATTTTGCTAAAACCAAATGTGTTGTAAATTTAAGATTTAATCAAAAAAAGACGACACATTTATCCAAAAAATGTCAGCGTAGAATAACCGGATTGGTCATCACTAATGAAGATAAAATTTCTCTTGGTAGGGATAGAAAAAGAGAAATTAAGGCTTTAATTCACCAACATTTGCTTGGGATGTTGAATGCCGATCAAGTCTCTAATTTACAAGGGTTGCTTGGTTTTGCTAAAAATATCGAGCCGAGTTTTTTGTTTTCTTTGTACAAAAAATACACATTTGAGGTCGTTAATGGAATTATAAGATCGCGCAAAACGAAGTAATTTTCTTTCTGATCGCAAACAATCCCCCGCACCTGAAACAACAAATCCCCCAATCCCGCAATTGCCTGCGCAGGCAATGCCACCTCTTGAGTAATTTTCTCGCATAGTGATTGCAGCAAAACAATTTGCTCTTGCAGTTGAGTGGTTTGTTCTTCTTGTGTTTTTTTAGGTGGGTGTCGAATAAGTCCAGCGCTTTGGACTTATTCGACAGGGTGGATCAGTGAATACAAAAATCTTTAAGTTTGTCTTTCGCGCTAGCATTTTCCACTAAAGCAAGTTTTGATAGCTCAGTGATGATTTCGTCTTGAACTTTTCTAATTTCCAATTTCTCAGAAAGGCCATCGACAGTAATTAATAGTTGGCCGTTCCAGCCTACTTTATTTCTAAGTCGATTTAGCTTTCCTATCCATTGCTCGCTGTGGCTGTAAATGTCATTAATTTTTGCTTGGCCTATGTGCAAAGGCTTGATGGCTTTTACGGGGTGTGCATCGATGGTTTGAACCAATGGCAATTGGACAGAAACAAGATTGGGGTTGCCGATATGGTCTTCTTTGAATGGAGCTTTTAATTCAAAGGTTTTGACCAAATCTTGAATCCGCTTCACCAACTTTTGCTCCGGGCTTTCGTTGCGTAAAAAACCAAATTCAACGTAATGGCCGAATAAAGCATTTAATTCCTGCTCTGGATTATCGGTTAAGCGACCTCTCGGCTCGCTGAAGCGAATAATGGCTTCGCGGGGATGCACGGTAAAATTAAACGCATTGAGCAACTGATCTGCCGTAGCGCCAGCATTCAATTTTTGAACGCGCTTTAACTCCGCTTCAATCGTTGCTACCGCTTCGCGATATACGTGATGCTCAAGACCCTGGAAAAAATCTGTGTAGCGTTTGTATTTCTGTGTTTCGAGTTTGTAAATCCACTGGCCTGTTTGCGGGCATACCAGTAGGACGCCAATATTGGCAAACTCGCCTGTTTCGCTATACGGCAGGAGTTGTATCAGGGCATAGCGACATGCAAATTTTTTCATTCTGCCCTCCAAAAATCGTCGGTTGTACAACGTAATAACTGATTTCTCAGTTGGTTAACATCCAGTGTAGCTGGCATGGTCTGTTCTACATCTACCCAATGCCACTCATCCGGCATGGATGCCAGCGCTTGGTCAAGCGCCGGAAGGGCGGCTTCCAATTGCTGTTGGTAGGAAGATCGAGTTACCAAGTCAGATGAAATGGTATCCCAATGATGGCCAAAAATGTGGCTGTTTATAAAACTATGAGCGTCGAATTCTGGATCAAATGCCAAGTTATGGTCAATAACCGCTATTCGCTGGTGTGCACTATCCCACAGCAAGTTCGGATTGTGATTGCCTCGGTCGTCATTGCGTATCCACCAGTCAAAAATCAATAGTTTCTGCTGCAGTTCGTCATCTACTTTGGGTTTGTTTGCCTCTTCGAACCAACATGCCAGAGGCACTTCCTGAGAGGCAAAACCCAAACCCACTCCAATAGACCGTAAGTTTGCACTGGTTACACCGAGTAGTTCAGATGAAATTTTCGCTAACCGAAATTCAGGTATTGGAAGCCCAAATGCTCTGCCCAAGTGAGCACAAATCCATTCGTTAATACGGGTTGGCAAACCAGATTGCCGTCCTTTGACATAGTAAATACGTCCATCTTCACCAACACACAAGTAAGGTTCCGAGCGCCCTTGGGATGCTTGTTTGGTAATTTCGATAATCTGAATGGGTGTGTGGGGCATCCAGCGTCCTCAGCTTTTTGGTGTCTAGTTATTTGTCCGACTTGCATCCTATTCGATAGGAAAATGTTTATCTAGAGACGCTCTGATCTATATGGTTACCGGCGGTAGGTTATGTACTGAGGTTTACGAAACATTCAATAGATGCACGGCATTATTGCAAATAGTTAGTTGAGGTAGATACCAATAAAGAGGCGGCCAAAAAAGCCGCCTTACTTTTATCTGCTCTGCCTATCAACAATCCCCCTAACCCGAAACAACAAATCCCCCAATCCCGCAATTGCCTGCGCAGGCAATTCCACATCTTGAGTGATTTTCTCGCACAGCGATTGCAGTAAAACAATCTGCTCTTGCAGTTGGGTTATTTGTTCTTCTTGAATTTTCGTTTGAATTTCGTAGCCGATGCTTTCTAAATATTCATCGTCGGGTGAATGGATTTCTATGCAGCTTTGTTGGTAGTAGTTGTATTGGAAGGCGTCGAGTTTGATCACGCATTGGGAATTGGTGACGGGCACCAGGTGGGTAATATTATCCATAACACAGCCTCACAGTTTGGGTTCTTTAACCGCCTTGATGAAGTCGTAATTCATGGAGGCGGACTGAGCAGGGTTACGACCACCGGCCCCAAACCAACACCGGCCCACCCGAAGGTGGCCCCACCCAGCCGCCAAAACGTAGGCATAGCTGTGCGAGGACACAAAACACGAAGTTTTGCGCCGGTTTGGGGAAAAGCCGGGGGTCGTAATCCCGACAGCGGATTTTGCCGCTGCGCGGGCAGGTTAGTGGAAGGGGTTTTTACTGTCAATGTGGTTTTTGTTGCCTGATTGATTCAATTCAGATGCTCAATCCAGTCAATACTATTTGTATTTTTCTTAATCTATTTAACGTTTTATTGAGGTATTAAGGGTGGAGTTAATTGTTATTTGAACGCACAATATTGAACGATTTTACATACCCCCAAACTCCAAAAACCGCAGATATATGATCTTCTCGAAGGAATAATTTATGGCAAACAAAGAAGTATGGATTGTGTTTACAAAAAACTCTCCACTCGAAGGCTGTAGTATTGATATTGATGGGTGCGATTATTATTTCGCAGAAGCTTATGTGCCTATTGATGTTGCACCCATACTTTCATTGGACTCAATTATTAATAAAGTAAAGGATGAATTAGCTCAGGCGCGGCTGGCGTTGACCGATATTTCTAAATGCATTCGCTATAAGGAAGATGAGTGGTCTGCTGATACAGCACCCAACGCCGAAGTGCGCAAGATGGCAAAAAAATCGTTAGCTTCAGGAGCTATTGAGTTCAGTGGTTTTAGGCCTGAGGAAATACAGGAGCTTTACCAATACACCTATAACGTTCGTGAGCTAGAAGTCTGATAATTCTCAAGAAAAGGATAATTGAAAATGAGTAATCAAAGTGGCGCTACAACTCTGGCAGAAGGTCAGTACGAATTTAAAACAGATGTAAACCTGATTTTTGGTAATCAACGTAGGGATAGAACACACGTTTTACGCACTTCGATGCACAGTCTGTCTGTTTGGAAAACACGAAATCCTGATGTCGGCTTGTCTCCTTTTAAAGATAATTCTGCAGGTATTGCAAAAGATGCATCGATTATCGACCGCGAAGTTTGGGTTTTTGGAATAAATGCAACTCAGGCACAGGATATTGTTGCTGCTATAAAAATTGCTTCCAATTATTTCGATGTTAAGCCTTCCATACTCTTAGCAGATGTTTATGCGAAAAATCTGAATGCAGATTTTGAGCAAGACATGACTAATGAGGCATTGGTGAGAGCTAATAAGGGTTTGTATAGTGGTGTATGCAAAGCCTTGGTTGGGGCCGCTAAAGTGCTAGGAATAGCAAACCAGTTTAATTTCTATGTGTTTAGTAAAAGCAATAACCATAAAATTCCTCAATCAGAACTAGTTTCAGCATTGCAAGAGGGGGGAGCCAGTACAGTTGTAACTGACGATCATCGGCCTAGAGTCACTGTAGGGGATAACACGGGTAAATTTCATATTCCACAATTTACCAATCTTCATCTTGCGACTCTTAAGGGATAGGTATTTTATTGGATGAATTGGCCGTGCTATAGGAATTATGAAAATATTCTTCTCTGTTATGACAGCAATATGTTGAACTTCAGTGGAAAAGACCAAAAAGCTCAGCTGGTGTGTTTGCATTACGCCGAAAAACTCAATGCTGATACTTTGATCCCAATAATCAAATGCAAAGCATCAGTTACATCCAGAGAGGAAGCTGTAACACTATCACGCTTTTTCTGGATGATGTTAGAGGCCGCCGCTGATGATCGCGATAAAGGTATTGAAGTGTTGGGGGAAGCTGATTTGCAACATTGGATGGGGCGCAGCATGAATGTGATAAGTGGGTACCTTGGCAACATTGGTTATGATGAAGTTTGGGATCAGGTCAGTGATGAGTTTTAACAAGATGAGGCTCAGACGTGAGTTGTTTATTGCTTGCTGCCTGATTGCAATTGGAATCGGCCCAATTAATTGCCTAGCTAATTCACAATCTTCGAAAATATCATCAAAAATTTTTCAGGGTTGCGAATTATCTGCAATTGAAAAATCCCATGCATCAATTCAGTTTTTATTGAATGATATCAAATCAACCTATCCTCACACCGGCGGTGCAGGAATTAGTGAGATCAAACAAACGCAGACAAACGTGTTTGTTGTTTCAATCAATCAGGAAGAGCGTATTGACCAACTAACATATGAACTTTCAATTGATGAAAGTTGTCAGGTTAAACTGGTTAAAAAGGAAGAATCGGCAATTAATTTTTCACGGTAATACTAAAAGATGTCGTATTAGCTCAGGCCTGAGCTGACGGTTAGCAGTTTTTTCAAAGAGTCTGTCAGATTAGGCTTGAGCTAGTACGTAATTATTGAACCGCATAACAAGTATATTGCCCTTTGGCTGGAGCAGATTTTTTTGTTTCAAGCAAAAACTCAAACTTATGGCCAATTAGTACACCAGCTGAGTTTTCTTTCAAATCCTTAAAATCAATTCCTAAAGCACTACATTGCTTGGCTGTAGCTTCCTCTTCGCTAGGGGTAAAATAAATAATCTTCTTGCTTTCAAACTGCGGTGCATCGCCTTCAAAAGCCAATGTGTAGATTTCTTCATTGTTGCTGATGGAAACTAAACGCAAACTATGTCCATTCACGTCTGTTCCTTCATCAAATACCAGAAAGCTTTGCCAAACACCTGCAAGGTTTGCGTCGATTCCTAATGCCAGCGAATAAATTTGGGGGCCTTTACAATCTGTTTCTTTGTAAAGATCAAACTGCTGATCGCCCTTCTGTTCAATTAAATTTATTGAGTAACCCTGATAATTAGAACAAGTTTCAGATGCTGCTGTGCCTCCAGGCAAGCCTGGAAAATATGGTTCTATCATATTTTCTGCATAGCATATTTGCGAGATGGCTACTGAAAATAAAAGTGCCAGTTTCGCTGATTTTACTAATATAAATTTCATAGCATGTCTCACGGTGCAAATGGATTTACAAAATTGCACCCAGCTTGACTGTAACTGTGAGATATCACAGCTTCAGTCAATAAGTGTTAAAGATATTCAACTGGCATTAGTTCGCGCAAGATAAGGATAAATGTATCAGAGTATCTGGAAAAATAAGCTGTTTTTGAACAGCGATAGGTAAAACAACACTTTCTTTTCCCAAAATGGAAAACTGGCCTGATAACAAATTAAAAGTGTTGCCATCCTTCGTTTGGAAAGTCGAATATTTCATTAAGGCTGATTTACAAGGGCAATCTGCATTTTCTGTTTTTGGAATGACTGATGCAGTTGCAAGCACAGGTTCTTTGGTGGTATCCAATGCGATGTTTTGAAAAGAGAAACAACCATCTACCAGACTCCCCACCTTTATGTTCTGCGGCGGCTGTGAGTGAGCGCAAGAACATAAAAGAAATAATGCGAAAACACTAAACTTTGGTGCCACCATTTGTTGTTCTCCCTGCCACGTATTTAACTTTAAGTATTATTGATTGCTTTTTAGATGAAGAATGATAATCACGTAAATATTTAAAAAGCTTGGTTTCTACTTCTATACAACCATGACTAAATCCTTTAACTGAATCATGCAAATAGAAACCACCGCGTGTGATGGGCGCGCAGTGTTTTTTTGTTTCATTATCTGCGGGCTCCATGCGCGCACGATTTTTCCCCCAGTTCGCCCAATATGGTTCACAAGCCCCAGCTTTAACTCCCCTTGGGATTTCTTGTATTCCCCATGAGGGACTAATAGCACAAATTCCCCGACCATCATCTTTGGCGATACCTTGGTCGATGATAAACACTTTATATAAACCCTCTGGAACAGGCCCTGCATCTGGAGTGCATTGCTCGTCAGGCATTTGATGACCAGACATTCCGGATGTTGCTTTAAAGGCTAATCCTTTATTCGGCCATTTTAAAATTTGTCCGTCGTAAACAAGATCGATCTTCATACTTTCTCCATAAAGTCACAATGTAATTTCAGTTTGATGGGTCAAGTCCAGCTGATGAGCTCGGTAATGGTATCTGCAAAGCAATGATTTAAAAGTGATCAATTTATCAGGCGTACAGATTTCATTCTGACCTAAGTTGAAATCGTCGTATTTAAGTACGACGATTCAAACATCTATTTACGCTGATCGATTTGAGCCTTTATCCGAAACAACAAATCCCCCAGCCCCGCAACTGCTTGCGCAGGCAATTCCACATCTTGAGTAATTTTCTCGCACAGTGATTGCAACAAAATAATCTGTTCTTGCAGTTGAGTTGATTGTTCTTCTCGGATTTTTTTTTGAATGGTATAGCCGATGCTTTCCAGATATTCGCCTTCAGGAGAATGGATTTCTATGCAGCCTTGTTGGTAGTAATTGTATTGAAAGGGATCGAGCGTGATAACGCATTGGGAGTTGGTGACGGGCACCATGTGGGTAATATTATCCATAACACAGCCTCACAGTTTGGGATTTTACCGCCCCCATGAGTGGAAGGGGTTTTTACTGTCAATGTGGATGATCGGGGCCGTTAATTGAGGTGTCGGATCTTTAATTGGTTGATTTTAAACCACCTCGATGCTACAACTGTCCTTTGTCCTGAAACAAAGGACAGTTGTGTTTTAATGGTAAACCACCAAGGGTATAGCGATGAAAAGCCAGGACATACTGCTGTTGCTGAAATTGATAAGCATGGAAAAGTCCGGTGCACAGGAGGCGGATTACAGTGTGCGTCAGTTAGAGACGTTCACTGGTATCAGTAAATCGGAGCTCAGTGCGGCGCTGAATCGTTGCATTCGCGTGGGGCTGGCTGCGCGTGATCATCAAACGGGTTTGCCGAAAGTAAATCGTAAAGCGCTGTTAGGTTTTTTATTAAATGGCATTCGCTATGTATTTCCGGTGCGGCCCGCAGAATTGGTGCGCGGTATTCCTACTTCTTTTGCGGCACCGGTGATGGAAGGTAAAGTAATGTCCGCCGGGGACACAATTAATGTGTGGCCAGATGCAACCGGTAAAACCAAGGGGCAAGCCATTGCGCCTTTATTTAAGTCTGTACCCGCTGCGGCGAAAGCAGATCCCAAACTTTATGAATTGCTGGCATTAGTCGATGCTGTGCGGATAGGAAATGTGCGCGAGACCCAACTCGCGACCCAATTATTGGAAAAGGAATTTGTTTATGAATCGATATAACATGCATCGCGATATGATTGTTATGGTGGCTAAAGCACTGGGTGAAGAGCTTTTATCGCATGTTGCTTTTGTAGGTGGTTGTACAACAGGTTTATTGATCACCGATGAGCTGACTAAAGAAGCAATTCGTTACACCGATGATGTGGATTTAATTATTAATGTCGTTGGCTATACAGGCTGGCATAAATTCAGTGAGCAATTGGTTGGGCGTGGCTTCTATATCTCAATGGATGATGAAGTAAATTGTCGCTTTCGCCTGGGGCAGTTAAAAGTCGATTTCATGCCGGACGATGCCGACGCGCTTGGTTTCACCAACCGCTGGTATAAAGCAGCGCTGCAAAATCCGCAGCTCTACCCAATCACTGAAGGTATAAACATTCAGCTGGTTTCACCAGTGTATTTTTTAGCAACCAAATTTGAAGCGTTTAAAGGGCGTGGCAACAACGATTTATTAAGTAGTCGCGATATTGAAGATATTCTTAATCTCGTTGATGGAAGAATTGAGCTTGGTGCGGAAATCGCACAGGCGCCTGATGATGTTAGAGACTATCTAGTTTCTGAATTTAATAATTTCCTCAATTCACCGGATGCTCGTTACGCTGTGCAATCAACTGCTAATGGTGATGTAGCGCGCGAAAAAATAATTTTTAAGCGAATCGAATATATTGTGCAGCTTGGTCTAAATCAGTTGGAAGTCCGCAGTCGGTTCAGGCCCTCTGCCTCGCGGTTAGATGCGGTTGTTAAAGACGGTGAAGAATTTCTGGCGAATACCAAAGAGGATGGTTTGGATGGTATCTCTGAGTGATTCAAGAGAGTTGCAGTAAACATTGACGAGAATCCCGACAGCGGATTTTGCCGCTGCGCGGGCAGGTTAGTGGAGAGGTTTTTACTGTCAATAGAATGCCACAACTGTCCTATGTCCGAAAACGCTGGACAGTTGCATTTAACGGTCTTCGACCATGATCAGGTTGACTGTTCCCAAAAAGGGACTCATCATACCCAAATTGGGACCTTGAGTTTAACCACCATGAATAACCTCCAGCCTCTTAGTTTAGGTGATGCGCTTTTTAGCAAGACGCAGCAAAAAGTGCTGGGACTGCTGTTTACTAATCCTGATCAGAGTTTCTTTGCCAACGAAATAGTACGATGGGCGGGGTTAGGTAAGGGTACGGTGATGCGGGAGCTGGAAAAGTTGCATGTTGCCGGGCTTATTAGCCGAGTCCAGATTGGAAATCAAAGCCACTATCAGGCGAATCCGGGTTGTCCTATTTATGCAGATATAGCGGCGATAGTTCGCAAAACATTTGGCATTGGTGACACGCTCAAGGTTGCATTGGCTCCGCTGGCAACTCAGATAACCCAAGCGTTTATTTATGGTTCTATTGCGAAAGGTGAAGCTACTGCAAACAGTGATATTGACTTGATGTTAGTAGGCGATGACTTAAGTTACACCCGGGTTATGGAATTGCTAGCGCCAGCAGAGGAAATACTTGGGCGCACCATAAACCCGACGCTTTATAATGCGCAAGATTTTGCAGCAAAACTAAACGCGGGAAATCATTTTTTACAGCGAGTAATGGAACAGGCTCGTATTCCGTTATGGGATGAAAGCCTTGTATAAAACCTAACGAAAAATGAAAGGAAGCATACATGATTGAACAATTGGAAAATTTAGTTCGTACAGATGGACATCAGCAAAACCCAAGTACGAATTTTTGCGCTTTGCCATGAACGCAGAAATCTGGCTGAATATGAAGGTTATCTGGATGTAGACGAAAAACTTTTAGCAGAGTTGTTGCAGGCAACCGATGCGTTGCTAGGCAAAATAAATCAACAAAAATAACCCAGTGAACCCCATGCAAAAATCCAATACCCCGTTCCGAGTCCTTTTCGCCAGCCTGATCGGCACTACCATCGAATTTTTCGATTTCTACATTTACGCCACGGCCGCTGTGTTGGTTTTTCCTACCTTATTTTTTCCTTCTGACGATCCTACAACGGCTGCCTTGCAATCGCTTGCCACATTTGCGTTGGCATTTTTTGCGCGGCCAATTGGTTCGGCGTTGTTTGGGCATTATGGGGATCGCATCGGGCGCAAGGCGACGTTGGTGGCAGCCTTGATGACGATGGGAGTATCGACGGTGTGTATCGGTTTATTACCCACTTATGAATCTATCGGTATCGCGGCGACGATTTTGTTGTGTTTGTGCCGCTTTGGTCAGGGCATTGGTTTAGGCGGTGAGTGGGGTGGGGCGGTGTTGTTGGCGATTGAGAATGCGCCGGAGAAAAAACGTGCGTGGTATGGCATGTTTCCGCAGTTGGGTGCACCTATTGGGTTTTTCTTTTCTACCGGTGTGTTTTTGTTGTTAACGCATAATTTAAGTGAAGAAGATTTTTTTAGTTGGGGTTGGCGAATTCCATTTGTGGCGAGCGCGCTGTTGGTGATTGTTGGTTTGTATGTGCGTTTGAGTCTGGAAGAAACGCCGGCATTCAAAGAGGCAATTAAAACTGAAAAGCGTGTGGCTGTTCCTATGGTGACTGTGTTGACTCAACACACACGTATATTATTTTTAGGTGCATTTCTGGCAATAGCAGCATTTGTTGTGTTTTATCTCACCACGGTATTTTCGTTGGGGTGGGGAACGAGCAAATTGGGTTACACCCGCGAGGATTTTTTAATCCTGCAATTGTATGCGGTGTTTGCGCTTATGTTGATGATTGTTGTATCAGCGCTTGTTGCCGATAAAATTGGCCGTCGCGCGATGTTAATGCTTTCGGGGGTTGCCGTTTTATTATTTGGGTTGAGTTTTTCATCGTTGTTAAATTCAGGATCGGATATCGGCGTTTTAATTGCATTATCGATTGGCTTTGGTGTTATGGGATTAACCTATGGTCCGCTCGGCACCGCGCTGGCAGAAATTTATCCCACCGAGGTGCGTTATACCGGCGCATCGCTCAGTTTTAATTTAGCGGGAATTATTGGAGCGTCGTTAACGCCGGCTATTGCGAGTTGGTTGGGTACCAATTATGGCTTGCCGTTTGTTGGTTATTATATTGCGGTGGCTGGTGTGTTAACGCTGCTCGCGGCCTTTGCGTTGTCGAAGGCGCTGGGTAGGTAATCAATAGATTTTTTCTTGCGTTGAAAAATATTATGCAAAATAAAAAAGCCGGTTATCAAAAGATAACCGGCTTTTTTATTTAGGCCCGATTAATTGGCTATCGGGTTTGCATTCAGGAAGCCCCAGACGAAATCGGTTTGGAGTACATCCAGGCTGCCGGTGTTGTCATCGTGGTGAAACCACTCAGGGTTAGGAATGCCGTGGGCACTCAGTGAGTAACCATAATCTGACAGATTTTTCTCAAACACACTCAAGCGGAAAAAATTGGCTTTGTTTTGTTCGACATGAATACCTGCGCGTGAATGACAGGTGATACAGCTGGAACCATTCATAAATCCTGCTTCGGTGATTGAATTGCCCAGCAGGGTTTTTCTGCCCATGGAATTGGTAAATTCCACTTGTGATCCCTTGAGGCGATAGCTGCGCCAGCCGATGTCGGCAATGCTGGCTTTGTCTTTGTTGGTGCTGGCGGTTGTACCTATTCCCAAATCTTTAAACACTTGGTCAAGGCCAGGATTAATTTGTTCTGTCGGATAAAGTTTATCGGTATCAAATACTGTTGCAGGACCCATCAATAAATCATCAGATTTTACGTGAGGTCTGGTGTAGTTTTTTGCAACACCCGCCGGTAGTTTATCCGTAGAACTATAACCGTAGGAATCATTGCAACCAATAAAGTCACAACGACCGGGCATGGCGATGTGCTCGAAGGTTGTCCACACCCAGTTGGGTGTATCTTTTGAAGATACATGGAATGCCATCAAATAATGGATGCCGGTTAAATTACAATTTACGGTTTCCTTGCCTTTGGTGAATTGCACCACGGTAGTCATTTTCTGGGTGATAAACGGTGCATCTTTTGAATCCTTGATATTTAACTGCCGTGCAATGCCTTCATACAACCAGTTGCTTTTGATCATGATTGCATTCGGTGGCAAATCAATTTTACTGAGTTTCCCCGGACGTGAATCATTTGCTGAATAACTTTCGGCAGAGTAGGGCGCATTGGCTTTTTGGTTGGCATCATTCGCGGCAAAAACGGCAGCAACACCATTGCTGTTGTACAGGTTGTTATCAAATAAATAATCGTGGAATGGTCGGTTGCGTATAGTGACTTCCGCGTTGGTTTGGCGAATTACCCGGCCAACACTTTCATACGTTCTAGGTACTAATTGCTTAACTACACTGGCTGGACATTCATTGCTTTTTGGCGCGGCGGCAGCAAGCTTTTGGGTTTTTTTCAATTCGGTTATCACTAAATCCAATTCAACACTGGTGTTAATTGCTTGTAATTGGTGAGTGATGGACGGACGGCCTGCACGTAAGGTGGTGATACTTTCATCAACAGATTCGCTGGCGAGTAATTTTACATCAGCAGATACTTTTTCCTGCTTATTGAAATCACCGGGAAAATAAGGGCAGTGTTCTTTATTATTAGTGAGCGAGCCGGGCGCACAACAATTTGTTGTTTGGCTTGCAGAGCATAACGGCCAGGGTTTTTGCGGCCAGTTTTGTGTTTCATCAGCCCAGTCGCTCCAGAATTTATCGCGGATAACGCTGGCGAATAATTGCCAGGAGGTCATATCCGGGCAGGTCATTGCGGGGTTGCTAATTTTTTTGGCAACGACAAATTCGCCATCTTTTACCTGCATCGCGCAATGCTCGTTATCGCGCACATCGCCAAGGAAATACATGGCGTAGTCGATATTGTTAGGCTTTGGTGCTTGGGCGTGGCTGGTGAATGATGCCAAGGCGATGACACCGGTCAGGAACGAAAAAAGGATGCGAGAAAAAAGACGATGTTGGGTGGATGAAGCGTTTCTATATCGTTTGGGTGTGTGGCTAGTACTTTGTAGATTATGGTTATCGGTTGCTGTCATAAGATAGCTCCTTTAAATATTGTGGAATTAATGAATGGGTTAACGCCACATCGACTCCCTGATGATGGCAGCGGTAAGTGTAGTGCAGGTTTTAGGAGGCATTATTACAGCGAATTACATCGCATTTTGTTTGCCTGTCGGTTCAATAGTTGACGGTCCATTTGTGCAGTGGAAGCGGTTTTTCGCTGATTAAATTTTCGGCAAATATTTTTTTTAAAAATTGTTGTCACACATTGGGCTGCCAATTCGTCATGGTTGTAACGCACCAAAAAATACCAAAATGACAAACAAGCTTGAGGGCAAGATGGAAAAAAATGATTGGTTGACAAGCCATTTTGAGGCAACGCGAAATCACTTGCAGGCGGTGGCATATCGCATGTTGGGGTCGCGCAGCGAGGCAGAAGATGCGGTGCAGGAGGCCTGGATCAGATTGAATCGATCTGATTCGGAGCGCATCAATAATCCTGGGGGCTGGCTTACTACCGTTGTGGCCAGGGTTTGCCTCGATATGCTGCGCTCACGCAAAGCGGCGCGCGAGGATTCGCTGGAGGAAATCACGCTGGATCTTTCCGAGGAAAGCTCGGACGACCTGGAAGATAAACTCATCATAGCGGACGCGATTGGACCAGCATTATTAATGGTATTGGATAAGCTGGCGGCCGCAGAGCGGATCGCGTTTGTGTTACACGATTTATTCGACGTATCGTTTGCTGAAATTGCGCCGATAATCGAGCGCACAGAAATGGCGACACGGCAAATTGCCAGCCGTGCACGGCGGCAGG
This sequence comes from Cellvibrio sp. 79, assembly GCA_003056245.1. Classification (GTDB taxonomy): domain Bacteria; phylum Pseudomonadota; class Gammaproteobacteria; order Pseudomonadales; family Cellvibrionaceae; genus Cellvibrio. The sequence continues at coordinate 1,950,486 of MVDH01000001.1, forward strand.
TTAGCGGTGCGGCTTTGCCCACAAAAAATGCGGCGCGGCAACAGGAAGTTGTTGCCGCCTTTATGCAGGCGTCGCGACAAGGAAATTTTGAAGCCTTAATTCGCTTGTTACATCCGGATGTTGTGCTGCGTGCTGATCAAACTGCCATTAAAGTTTCCACTGCGAATAAGGCCAGGGGCGCGCCGCAATTTGTGGCCGAAATTATCGGGGCTCACGCTGTGGCGGATACATTAAATGGCAGCGCACAAGGTGCACAACTTTCATTGGTAAATGGATTGGCAGGTGCAACCTGGGGCATGAACGGAAAAACCGTCGTGGCTTTCTGTTTCACAGTGAATGACGAAAAAATTACCGCCATTGATATCGTTATGGATAAACCCGCCATCGATAATCTTGATATTCAACTGATCGACAATAATCAGCAGCAGTAATAGTGGAGTTAACACATGAATATTTTTTTATGGGTTTTGCAGGTCCTTCTCGCATTGCACACCATTATGGGCGCAGTATGGAAATTTTCTCACACGGCAGAGCAAGCTATGCCGTCGCTAAAACTAATTCCACAGGGTGGTTGGTTTGCACTTGCCGGAGTTGAATTGTTGTGCGCAATTTGTTTGTTGTTGCCAGCGCTTTATAAACCGGCGGGTGTGTATGCACCGGCGGGTGCTGTTGGGATTGCGCTGATTATGCTGGCGTTTTGCATAATAGAATTATGGTCGTCCAGTACCAATATGAGTTCAATTATTTACTGGCTGGTTGTGGTGGCGGTATGCGCGTTTATTACTTATGGCCGGTTAGTTTTGCGGCCTCTTGGGTGAAGTGAAGCGAGGGCGCTAACGCCCTCGCGACACAGCTTAGGCGGCTTTACTTTGATCAGTCTGATGCTGGATTAAATTCCCGTTGCTATTAATCGCGATACTTTTTGGTTTCATTGCCTCGGGAATTTCCTTCACCAAATTAATAGTAAGCAAACCGTTATTGAGTTGGGCACCAGTCACTTCCACATGGTCGGCCAAACTGAATTTGCGCTCGAATGCACGTGTCGCTATGCCCTGATGCAGATATTTACGCTCTTTGCCTTCGTCCGCTTTTTTACCACGGACAGTTAATACCCCACGCTCTGTCTGAATATCCAGCTCATGTTCCTCAAAGCCGGCAACTGCCAAGGTAATACCGTAGCGATTTTCGCCGGTTGCTTCGATGTTATAAGGTGGATAACCAGCCGAAGCCTGGTCTGCGCGAAGCGCTGTATCTAATAACGCACCGAGACGGTCGAAGCCGATGGTGCTGCGATAGAGAGGTGACAGATCAATTGTGTTCATAAAGTATCCTCCAAAAAGAAGCGATAGAAATTAATTACAATCAATGTTGTGACGGCTCTTGGGAAGACACCGATCACGTAATGTGAATTAGTGATCAGCGAAGGATTTTCAAGGGCATGGAAATAAGAAAATTTATATCAAATTTTTATTCTATTAAGCTGTTTTATAAATTTTAGTTTTAAATTTTGGCTTCAACTGAAAGTCATCGGGGGTGCAAGATTCATAGCCCCATAACCGGTGAGTTAGCGCAAAAACCACAGCACTATTATGAAAAGAATCCAGGAAGCTGCAAGCAATATCCAGGGAAGTGGAAATTGTTTTTGGATAACTACCATTTCTTCCTCTTTGTCGTCCGATTTTTGCTGCGCTAATTGATTGGCAATTTGCTTTATTTTTTTGCTGCGCTTGTCCAGATCGCGTGTCTTTTCACTTTGCTGGCGTAAAAACATTTCCATACCGCGCTGGATACCATTGGCAATCGCTTTGGTTTCCACTGGCGTTTGGCCTTCAATTTTTATGCTGTTGGCAATCTTTAATGCATCGGCGCGAATATCACGTGCGTCTTTCTTTTGTTTGCTTTTGGCGGGGGACGGTGCTGTTGTCGGCTGCGTCATAGTCATAATCCTGATAGTTTTTGGCATTCTATCAAATTGATATTGTTATTTCCTGTCGGGAGATTGGTCTATTTTGGGGTTGTTACCCCGTGTTTTTCCCCTGATAGCGATTGTCCTTCTGTATGCCCTTACTATTATCGAGGTCCTTCTGCATCAGGAAATGTAAATGCGGATGTCTTGATCGATCAACTCTGGTAATAGTAGTCCGTTGAAAAAGAATAGAGGTTTGTTGTTTTTTTCTAAATAATGCTGCAATACCAATAACCATTAACTGATCTGATGCGTATAGCATTCCAAATGAAATGCTGGTACCCGGAATTTTCCGAAAAGTGCTTATTTTTAAATGCTTCCAAGTGAACATTTTAGAAAATTGCGCTCTAATGGCGATTGTAATTTCAACATATATAGCTATTTACAGTCGCTGTAGCGATGGTGATGGCTTAAGCCTGCGAAAACTCGGATGAAATACCAGAGCGATTTGCCACTGTGTTATTCATCGACGGAGCGGTGATATTTCCTCGCATGTTTTGATTCTGATGTTATTCCGCGTTTTAAAATTTGAAGAAAATCCTGTGACTTAATAGTTACGTTTTTGTGAAGACTTTATTCAATTGGTGTATTCATGCTTCAAATCGTTAAGCTCGCCCTGAAACGACCCTATACTTGTGCGGTATTGGCAATATTTTTATTGATAGTGGGAACACTTTCTGCGTTGCGTATGCCGACGGATATTTTCCCCAATATCCGTATTCCTGTTGTTTCGGTTGCATGGCAGTACAACGGTATGCCAGCAGACCAAATGGCGGGGCGCATCACAACTACTTTCCAGCGTATTCTCACTACTACCGTAAACGATATCGAACATATCGAAGCAACCTCTTATGCGGGTTACGGTATTGTAAAAATTTTCTTCCAGCCCGGTGTGGATGTTGCCATGGCGAATGCGCAAGTCACAGCGGTAGCACAAACCATGTTGCGGCAGTTACCGTCGGGAACTACACCTCCAATCATCCTTAACTACGACGCCTCCACGGTACCGATTTTACAAATTGCATTATCAGGACAAGGTTTATCGGAACAAGAGTTGGGTGATTTGGGCTTTAATACATTGCGGGTGCGTTTGGTGACTGTACCGGGTGCGTCAGTGCCATGGCCTTATGGTGGCAAGAGTCGCCAGATCCAAATCGATTTAAATCCGCAAGCAATTCAAGCCCGTGGTTTATCGTCAATAGATGTCGCTAACGCGCTCGCCGCACAAAATTTAATTACACCAGTGGGCACGCAAAAAATTGGTGATCGTGAATACACACTGCAATTAAATAATGCGGCGGTAACGCTTGATGATCTTGCAAATTTACCGATTAAAGTTGTTGATGGAGGGGCAGTTTATATTCGCGATGTGGCGACTGTACGCGACGGTAATCCACCACAAACCAATATTGTGCATGTGGATGGAACCAAATCGGTACTGATGTCGGTGTTAAAAATTGGCACAACTTCTACGCTGGATATTGTTGAAGGCGTGAGGGCCAAGTTGCAGGAAATTAAACCCGGTTTGCCGGAAAACCTGGAAGTGGTCCCGATCAATGACCAATCTGTTTTTGTGCGGGCAGCGGTGAAGGCGGTTGCGCTTGAAGGTGTGATTGCAGCGGTATTAACCAGCTTGATGATTTTATTATTCCTCGGCAGTTGGCGTTCCACAACGATTATTGCAACATCCATTCCATTATCTATTCTCGGTGCGATTGCCGCGCTTTATGCGTTTGGTGAAACGCTCAATATTATGACGCTTGGCGGGCTTGCCTTGGCGGTGGGAATTCTTGTTGACGATGCGACGGTTACGATTGAAAACATCAATTGGCATCTGGAGCAGGGCAAGGGAGTTGAGCAATCTATTCTGGATGGTGCCGCACAAATCGTAACGCCGGCATTTGTATCGCTGCTGTGTATTTGTATTGTGTTTGTGCCGATGTTTTTCCTCGAAGGTGTACCGCGCTTTTTATTTGTGCCTATGGCGGAAGCGGTAATTTTTGCGATGATCACCTCATTTATTTTATCGCGCACACTGGTTCCGGCCATGGCAAATTATTTGCTCAAAACCCATGCATCGCATTTGGATGAGCATGGAGATGCGAAACCTTCGTCCAATTCATTGGTGCGCTTCCAGCGCCGGTTTGAATCGCGCTTTGAACATTTCAGGCATGGCTATCGCAATATCCTGGAAGCGGCAATTGTTCATCGAAAAAGTTTTGTGATCGTGTTTATGGCGTTTGTGGTTTTATCGTTTGCATTAATTCCTACCTTGGGGCGCAACTTCTTCCCGGCGGTAGATGGTGGGCAAATTATGATGAAAGTGCGTTTACCTATCGGAACGCGCCTTGAAGATTCAGCGATAAAATTTGCCGAAATCCAGGAGTCAATTCGTCGCATTATTCCTGCGGATGAAATTGTGACTATGGTCGATAACATCGGCATGCCGAATAGTTCGATTAGTTTAACGTTTAGCAATACCGGTGTTATCGGTCCACAGGATGGTGATATTCAAATTGCACTTGCAGAACATCATCAACCGACCGCTGATTACATCAAACGTATGCGTGAGGTTCTGCCAAAAGAATTTCCCGGTGCGACGTTTAGTTTCCCGCCGTCGGATATTGTCAGCCAGATTTTAAATTTCGGTTCACCGGCGCCAATTGATATCCAGATTCGTGGCAATAACCTAAATGGAAACTTTGATTATGCGACAGCCTTATTAAAACAAATTCGCGAAATTCCCGGCGTAGCTGATGCGCGTATCCAGCAAACACGTCAGGCTCCGGTATTAAAAGTGGATGTTGATCGTACGCGCGCGCAGGAAATGGGATTAACCATTCGCGATGTCACTAACAATATGGTGGTAAACCTGAGCGGTAGTAGTCAGGCGGCGCCCACTTTCTGGCTCAATCCAGCGAACAATGTTTCCTATCCTATTGTGATGCAAACACCGCAATATTTACTGGATTCATTACCTGCCCTGGAGAGTTTGCCAATTAACAGCACTACCAGTGATGGCAACATGCAATTGGGTGGGCTTGCAACTATTGGTCGTGGCATGGCTCCCGGTGTTATCAGCCAATATGATATTCAAACCATGGTGCAGTTACATATGACTACGCAAGACCGTGACCTTGGTGCTGTGGCGGCGGATATTCGTAAAGTATTAAAAGAAACTGAAGCAAATGTTCCCAAAGGATCGACGGTTCATTTGCTCGGGCAAATTTCTACGATGGAAAAATCGTTCAGTGGTTTACTTTACGGTTTGCTCGGAGCAATTGTGCTGATTTATTTGTTACTGGTTATTAATTTTCAATCATGGAGCGATCCGTTTGTAGTTATCAGTGCATTGCCCGCAGCGATTGCAGGAATTATCTGGATCTTGTTCGTGACTTTCACACCGCTCTCAGTGCCGGCGTTAACCGGTGCAATTATGTGTATGGGAGTCGCGACAGCAAATAGCGTTTTGATAATCAGTTTCGCCCGTACAAAATTTGCAGAGTTGCACGATGCAACGGCAGCTGCAATTGAAGCAGGTTATATGCGTTTCCGGCCGGTGTTAATGACTGCGCTGGCGATGATTATTGGTATGGCACCTATGGCGCTTGGCCTGGGTGAAGGTGGCGAGCAAAACGCGCCGCTCGGTCGCGCCGTAATTGGCGGATTATTATTTGCCACTGTGACCACACTTATTTTTGTGCCCGTGGTGTTCAGTATTATTCATGCTCGTCAACGCGATGAGCAGCCTGTATTAAGTGGAGAAGTTCATGCCTGATTTAATTCAGCCACCGTTATCGACCAAACCGGAAACGAGCCGTAGATTGCGCACGAGCGGAATTATTATTGGTGTGGTTGCTGTATCACTTGTTGCAATTGGTTTATCCATGCGTGCCTACAGCAGCAAGGATCTAGATGAATGGACCGCAGCCCAGGCGGTAACCACTGTGGCTGTAGTATCGCCGGTTAAAAGTGATGCGAATCGTGTGTTGGAATTGCCGGGGCGCTTTGAAGCATTTGCGACTGCACCTATTTACGCACGCGTCCCCGGTTATTTAAAAAGCTGGCAAGTGGATATTGGTTCGCAAGTTAAAGCGGGGCAGGTGCTTGGTGAAATTGAAACGCCGGATCTTGACCAGCAATTGCTGGAAGCGCGCGCTGATATGGAAAGTGCAAAAGCCAATATGGCGCTATCCGAATCAACATTGAAACGTATGCAATCATTATTGGCGAGTAAAGTCATTTCACAACAGGAATATGAAAACCGCGCGAGCGATTTTGAAGCGAAGCAAGCGCAATTCGAGTCCACCAAGGCAAACTATGAACGCTTGCAAGTGAACAAGCGTTTTGCGCGTATAACGACACCGTTTAATGGTGTAGTCACCGAACGAAATACGGATATTGGTGCGCTAATTAATATCGGTAGCAGTGCAAGCCCACCGTTGTTCACTATTTCTGATTCGAGTAAGCTGCGTTTGTATGTGAATGTGCCACAAACTTATTCATCTATTATCAAAACAGGCGATGAAGCAAATATCGTTGTACCTGAGCACGCTGGCAAAACATTCAAGGCAACAGTGGCTGCATCGTCCGGTGCGATTGATGCGGGAACCAGTACCGCGCGTTTGCAATTAACGCTGGATAATTCGTCCGGTGAGCTACTGCCGGGTAGTTATGCGCGTGTCAGTTTTGCGGTGCAAAGCGCAGCTGAAACCCTGAGCATTCCTGCAAGTGCACTGATATTTAATGCAGGAGGTTTGCAAGTTGCGACAGTAGGACAGGACAGTAAGGTCACTTTGAAATCGATCAGTATTACCCGCGACCTGGGTAAGTCGCTGGAAATAAATGGTTTGCTGGCGCAGGATAAAGTCATTGATAACCCGCCCGATGGAATTAGTAATGGTGAGGCAGTCAGTATAAAAGCAGCAAAAAAACCAGGCTGATTGCTTTAATCAGCTTCGGGAATTTTATATCAAAAGAAATTTGTTGCTTATTTATAGGTAGTCGCGAGGCTAACACCTCCGATTACCAATCCCGCCCCGAATAATTGTATGGCGGTAATCTGTTCATGTAATACCGCCATCCCCAGAAATAACGTGATCACCGGCCCAACACTTCCCAGCACAGCCGTTTTGCCACTACCAATCAAACTGATGCCTTTATTCATTAAAAAGCTTGGGATCACTGTGCAAAAAAACGCGAGTGATATCGCTAGTAAATAAACGGGTGCTGGTTGTTGCAAGTCGGTGACATCGCCAGCAGAAATACCATGCATCAGCACTCCTGCACATGCAGCGAGCATGGCATAAGCAGTAAAGCGGCTAGGACCCGTTTTTTTAATCATATCGCCGGCGAGTACTACGAATAAGGCAAATAAAATGGTGCTTGCCATCACTAATCCGGCCCCGAACAATGTTAAATTCAGGTTGGTGGTTAAACGCAAATCCTGCATAAATACTAATAGCATTCCTGCATAGGTAATTGCGATTGCCAGTTTGGTCATGCGAGTAATCTTTTCTTTTTTCCAAAAAGCGAGCATCAGTAAAACGAGGGTTGGGTACACATATAAAATCAGGCGTTCAAGTCCGGCAGAAATATATTGCAGCCCCATAAAATCCAGCAAGCTGGATACGTAGTAGCTTAGCAATCCCAGTCCGATAATTTTCCAGCCATCACCCTGTTGCAAGGGGGCCAACTTTTGGGTTTGTAACCAGATGGCGGTTGCAGCATAGAAGGGCACCGCAAATAACATTCTTAACGTGAGTAAAGGAACCGCAGTAATTCCATATTGGTACGCAAGCTTGATAAGGATGCCTTTGCACGCAAAACAGAAAGTGCCGATGAATACACAGAGAACACCCAGTAAATTAGGTGATAGGCGAATAGAAGGCATTGTAGTGGTGGAGCCTCAATTTATTGGCATAGCAATGAATTTTCCATTTTATGTTTATTTTAAATAAATGGAAGTGGTCAGCATAATGTTGCTTCATCAGAGAAAAATGATCTGCAACGCGTAAAGATTAAAGAGCGTATTACAAACCCGATTGGTTTATTTGTGAACAATTTTGGGCTGTTAATAAAGCTGTAATACTCTGTAATGCGCAAAGCAGATCCATCTACTAGGCTCTATAGGCTTGGGATACAGGCAGGGGTAAATCGCCTTGTGATTTGCTCCTTGTATAGTCAACGCTTGAATAGTGTTGATCTGATTATTTTTCCTGCTGAAGGATGAGATGGTTAACTTATGCAAAACAAACTAAAAATAAATACCCGTGTTGCCCTGAATATTGCGTTATTGTGTATTACCGCAGCGAGTGCTGGCAATCTGTATGCTGCAGAAAATAAAATAGCAACATCGTCCGCTACATCATCTGCACCTGCATTCAATTGTGTGGCTGATCCCACCTGGTTTAGTGCACCTAGTTTACCCACTGAAGTGAAAAAAAGCGGTTCTGACGGGAGTTCAAACTTCTGTGATTTTTATCAATTCTCCTGGCAAACCTTTGCCTATTTGATGGCTCCTTCCAAAACTAATAGTAAACAACGTAACTTCGAAGATACCAGCCAATTTTATGAACTGGAAGTAACCGATAAGGGGACGCCAGCTAATTCTTGTGATGATAAGCATGATGGGGCACACACCTTATTTGTGCGTACAGCAAAACCATTGGATGGTGGTACAGAGTTTGTTATTCCCGAGCGGATCGGTCAGGCTGGTGGGGGCGCAACTATTTATGACCAGAATGGTAACGTGGTTTATTACGATGTCCGTTTCAGCAAAAATATGTGCGATGTTAATGGAATCAAGCAACAAAATAATTTCCCCGGTGGCACTACAGAAATAAAAATTGCCTGGAAAGTGTTGGGTAAGGGTGATGATCCCAGTAAATTTGTTACGATGGATGCTGTTATTGGTTCAAATAAAAGTCCGACCAAATTAGGATTAGTTGGTTTTCACATTGCGGTTGCAACTCCGGATCATCCTGAATTTGTGTGGGCAACTTTTGAACACGATGTAAATTCCCCGGATTGCACATCGCCATCAACAACCAAAGGCTGGTCATTCGCGAGTGAGAAATGCACTGCCGGTTTGGGCGGAAGCTCGTCCTGTGCATTCAATAGCGCGAGCAAACAATCTTCCACTACAGGCACACCAACTGAAATCTGCCGTGTATATCCTTATGGTTCTGCGCAAGGTGATTTGAAATATTCTGAAAATGTGGGCGACATTACTTCGTTGAATACTAATGTCCAGCCTTATTTAAAAGGCAATTATGCGGTCCTCACCAATTACTTTAATGTGGGTGCATTGTGGGTAAGTGATATTACGCAAAGTGCGGAAACTTCACTAAGTAGCAGCTCCGGGCAGAACAGTTCTGCGCAAATCAGCAATCAACGTGGCTCGCTGCGTTTGGCAAATACCGTTGCTGAGACTGTGTTCCAGAATGTGGATCCTTCATCCCCAACATTTGTATCCAATTGTTTTGGTTGCCATAACTATGTGGGCACTGCTTTCCCGGCTTCAGGAAAAAATACAACATCGGGGAATTTGAGCCATATTTTTGATGATATTGTTGCCGGCTTGGGCCAGTGCGTAGATGTGCAAGCTGCTTCTGTTATCAATAGCCAACAACAAGCAAATACCGCTTGTCCCTCAACCTGTAAAGGGTTTTCATCACCGTTTGTGTGGAACGGTCAATGGACTAACCAGGATGCAAAAACCGGCCAGCAACTGCCGATGACTGTCTGCGGATGTTGTGGAAAGCAATAAAATAATTTTCAATTATCGTTGAAACTACTGTAAAAAAATAACCCTGTATTTCATTGAAATACAGGGTTATTTTTTTAGCGTGTCATTAACTAAGAGTAAAAATAGTTATTGCAGTTTTAATGTTTTTCCGGCGGATGCATTAGATAAAAATTTCCATCTCTTCCCCAATTTTCTTTCTCATTTCCATTAATTTTATTGCGGTACTGTGTTGTTGTTTATCTTGTTCTGTTTGTGGAATCCACTCGGGTACTTTGACGGGTTGCCCGGATTCATCTACCGCAACCATGATCACAATGCAATGGGTCGTCAGGCGGCGGTTAAGTGATTTGGGATCGCAGGCATTGACTTCAATTGCAATATGCATGGAAGAGTTGCCGGTATAGATAATTTTTGCGCTGACTTCGACCAGGTTGCCTACATGGATAGGGGATACAAAGCGAATGCCGCCTGCATAAGCGGTTACACAATAACGACTGCTCCAACCCGCCGAACAGGCGTAGGCGGCGAGGTCGATCCATTTCATCACTGCACCACCGTGCACTTTTCCTCCAAAATTCACATCTTGTGGTTCTGCCAAAAAACGTAGGGTGATATCTCGTTGGGGGCTGCTCATACGTACCTCGTGTAAGGGCAAAGGGTGGAATTAGCCGGGATTGCATAGAGAATAGAGCAGTTTAGCTGCTTCTTCATTTCAATTCCTGCAGGAATGAATGGGAAATAATTCATAAGCGATATATAGTCTGCCAAATGATAAGTTATTGACGATTGAGATTCCCATCATGCGGTATAACCAGCATACCTTTAAATCGCTTATTGATTGCCTGGAGCATTTCGTACTGTTGTTGAAATTGGATGGAACCGTTTCAGCAATTAATACTTTTGCTGCAGATATTCTTGGTAAAGAAAAAAAAGGCATTGGCAACCCGGTGTGGGCTTTGCATTTGTGGAAGGATGTTACTGCATCTGAAAAAAACTGGATAACTGTATGCCAAATTGCTGCGCAGGGAACTAAGATAAAATTTACTGATGAAATTAAACAATTGGATAATAATTTTTCATCGATAAACTTCAAGGTTTCTCCAATAAAGGATGATTCAGGCACTATAGTGTTTTTGTTAGTTGAGGGAGAAGGTATATCAAATTTCGAATTGGTTGAACAAAAAAATATCACTACGAGCTCCTCTCGCCTGCCTGGTTATTTTTCTACTATCGTTAAATCTGCTACGACGGAAGCCGATATCAAAACACGTAAGGATCTGACTTCCGCCTTGGTCGATGTTCTGAAAACTGACCAGCAATTTAATTCCTGGCTATTGGATAGTGAAAATCGTTTCAGGTTAATGGTGGAGAGCATTGAAGATTATGCGATGTTCATGGTCGATCTGGATGGCTTTATCACAAGTTGGAATCGCGGTGCTGAACGATTAACCGGTTATGCAGATGTTGAGGCGATTGGCCGCCATTTTTCCATGTTGTATCCGAAAGAAGCTCTTGATAAGGATCATGCAATCCACGAATTAATGATGGCCCAAACACATGGCCGTTACGAAGAGGAAGGTATACGTGTCCGCAAAAATGGAACGCATTACCACGCACAAATTATTGTGTGGCGAATTGATAATAACGAAGGCAACACTGTTGGTTATGCAAAAATTACGCGCGATGTGTCTGCACTAAAACAAGCCCAGCAACGTGAGGCCCAGCTGTTCGAAAGTGAAAACCGTTTTCGCTTGATGGTAGAGAGCATTGATGATTACGCCATGTTTATGGTCGATACAAAAGGCGTGATTACTAGTTGGAATCGCGGAGCCGAACGGCTAACGGGATATTCAGAGAGCGAAGCGGTGGGGCAGCCTTTTTCTATTCTTTATCCTAAAAATGAATTGCTTGAAGAACATGCTATTTATGAATTAACGATGGCACGTAAAAATGGCCATCATGAAGAAGAAGGCGTGCGAGTGAGAAAAGATGGGTCGATTTATAACGCACAAATTATTGTATGGCCAGTTGAAGATAAAACGGGTGACGTTGTTGGCTTTGCCAAAATAACACGTGACATCACCAAGCGAAAAGCAGCGGAGCGCGCATTAAAAGAGAGCGAAGCAAAATTCAGGACTATGACTGATGCCATGCCACAAATGGTGTGGTCAGCTTTGCCTGACGGTAAACAAGATTATATTAATCAGCAATGGTTTCATTTTACCGGTGTTGATCATGGCGCTAGTAAAAGCTGGCTTGATTTTATTCATTCAGATGATGAGCCGCTTGTGCGGGAGGTATGGTATTACAGTTTGATGAGTGGTAACAATTTTGAAGGGCAATTCCGCTTGCTTCATGTGTCTGGCAGCTATCGTTGGACATTAGGGCGGGCGCTCGCTGTGCGCAATGAACAAGGAAAAATTACCCGATGGATGGGTACGCTTACCGATATTCACGAACAAAAGCGAGCTGAAACAGCGCTGTATGAATCGGCGCGTAGAAAAGATGAATATCTGGCAATGCTTGCCCATGAATTACGCAATCCATTGGCGCCCATTCGCAATAGCACGGAGTTGCTTCGTCGATTATGCAAACCGGATGATACTATTATTGGCGGGCTTGAGGTCATTGATCGCCAGGTTGTGCATATGACACGGCTTATTGATGATCTATTGGATGTTGCGCGAATTTCGCGTGGAAAAATTGAACTGCGCAAAGAAAATTTTGAGTTGAGGGAATTGGTTAATTGCACTGCCAGTGATTTTAAAGCCGATTATGAAAATAAAGGTATCAACCTTTCTATTGTTGTGCCTGAAAAATCAATTCAAATTTATGCGGATCGCACGCGGATTGCACAGGCAATTGGAAATTTATTACACAATGCATTGAAATTTACTGAATCACCAGGTCAGGTATTTGTATCATTAACAGAGGAAACACTTAACGGAAAACCTTTTGGTGTTGTTAAGGTTAAGGATACAGGAATAGGTATAGATCCCAATTTGCTGGAACAATTATTTGAGCCGTTTGTGCAAGGTGACCAGGATTTGGCGCGCAGCAAAGGTGGTTTGGGGTTGGGGCTTGCATTAATTAAAGGGTTTGCAAATCTTCATGGAGGAAATGTGCATGCCAAGAGTAGCGGTCCCGGTTGTGGCGCTGAATTTGTGTTCCAGGTTCCCTTATTAAGTGGTACAAATCCAGTTCGCGAATCTGCGCCGGCACAGGTAATGGCAATGCAATTGAGCGTGGTGTTGATTGATGATAATCGCGATATGGTCGAGACCTTAGCTGCGTTGCTGTCATTGGATGGGCACGAGGTTAAATGTGCATATGATGGAGAATCAGGTCTGCAGTTAATTAAAATGATAAAGCCAAACCTTATTTTTTGTGATATTGGATTGCCGGGTGGGTGTGATGGGTATGCTGTTGCGCGAAGCGTTCGTGAAGATCCGCTAGTCAACCATATATTTATGGTTGCCTTATCTGGCTACGGACAGGAAAAAGATAAAAAGTTAGCGCTTGAAAGTGGTTTCGATGAACATTTATTGAAACCGGTTGATTTTAGTGGGTTAACCACGATGATTAATGCAGCGGCGAATTCCTTGCGACGTTAGCATTTGCAGTACTGAATACAGTAAATTACGCCCACACCCTGCGAACGTAATTTTCATTCATCATCAGCTAATTGCGAATTACCTCAATTAATGCAGCAGCTTCTTTATCGCCTAAACCGGCAGCATCTGCACGTTTAAATAAATCGGCAATAAATGCAGGGATTTCGGTATTAATTTTTGCATCAATTGATGACTGTAATATTCTTTCAGTAGCAATTACCGAAATACGCATTGGGCTTTCGCTGATGGTGAAATCCCCGGATTTAATGACATTTCCCTCGTGCTGAAAAAATTCGCCGAAACTGGGTGAAATTTCTTTAACAATTTTTCCAAATTGAGCAACATCCAGCCCGGCAACTTCAACCATACGTGCACCATGGGTAAACCCGGTCATAGCACCGTAAACATAAGATAATGTTGCTGCATCTACAGTCGCCGCTGCATCAATTTTCCCGCCGAGATAAATAATATTACCTGCCAGTATTTTTAGTAGGGAATGGGTTGCCCGGAACACTTTTTCATCGCCGGATAATAAAATGGGAGTATTTTCCTGGCCCATTTGGCTGGGCGCTGCCTGAATTGCGGCATCAAGGTAATTCATTTCGTGTGCACTAGCCCATGCCAGGGATTTGCGCGCATCTTCAGGGTTGCCCGTAGTCATTTGAATTAATGTGCTGTGCTTCACCGTAGCGGCAGGGTTTACTTGCTGTAAAATTTCGGTCGCTGCTGCATAATCAAAAACACACATTATTGTGACCGGGCTTGCCTCCAGAGCTTCGGTAATTGTTGTTGCAATATTTGCCCCTTGTTTTATTAATATTTCAGCTTTATCGCGACTTCGATTCCATAAAGTAACGCGCAAACCCTGATTGATAAAAAGTTGTGCGATAGTTGTTCCCATCGCACCTAATCCTACTACCGTTACGTCACTCATAAAAATCTCCAATTCAGTTGGTGTGTGGGTAAAATACAAATCGTTCTGAGTTGTCGTCAAGTACCTACTTTTTTGTAAGCTACTTACTAAAAAGTAAGAATTGAATGCAAAAAAAATAAGCGCTTGATAGTAAAAGGTAAAAATTAAATGGCAGAAAAACCTTACAATTGTGGAATCGGTCCTGCATTTGAAGTGATTGGTGGGAAATGGAAAGCAGTTATTCTCTGGGAGTTAAATAATCAGGTGTGTCGCTTCGGGGAGTTGAAACGTTTGGTTAATGGAATCAGTGAAAAAATGTTGATTCAGCAATTGCGTGAATTGGAGGAGGATGGTCTTATTGCGCGAAAAATGTTTAATGAAGTTCCCCCGCGTGTGGAATATTCAACAACATCCTTGGGTGATTCACTGAATCTGGCATTGGGTCCGCTGGCTGACTGGGGCGATAAATTTATGAAACAGAAAATCGATAAACCAATATAAATACCGATGCTCGATAAAATAGCTGCACAGACAAAACAGGAATAACTGGGTATTTTGAAAATCTATAGCGAACTTATTGCGATATGGATGACTCTATTAAAAAAAACAGGAGTTTTCATTATGCAAATCACTACTATTCAATTACCAGATTTATTTGTTCAATTGGGGTTGCCCAATAGCGATCTTGCTATTGCCCGTTTCGTGAAGGCACATCAATCGCTGCCGCACAACGTTCCCTTACCAGAGGCCGATTTCTGGACCGATGCACAGCGACAATTTTTGCGGGAAGGGTGGCATCAGGATTCTGATTGGTGTGTCGCAATAGATAAGCTGGATGCTTTATTGCGTCACTAAACTGTAAAGGAAAGCAATAACGTCTGATTCTTAATCAGTCATAGATTTGTTTTTTCTTCCATTTTGCATTTTCTTCATCAAACTGCTTCCACTCTTTGTTGGTGTCCGAGTTTGATGCCTTATCCGCTGTTTGCGCCTCCTCGTTAATAGCGGCCTTCTCATCATTGGCGCTATCCAGCTTTTCTTGCAGCTTGGCAATGACCGAATCAAGCTGGGTAATTTGTTTATCAAAGGTGTGGCTGGCGTTTTCGGCAGCCAATGCTTTGCGACCCAACTGATAAAAGTGAATTGCTAATTTTACTTTACCGACTTGCTGTGCCTGACGGGCATTAAATATGTGGCCGTCAACCGTCATTTGCAGCAACATGCGATTGATTTGGTCGGTGTATGCATCAGTTTGTACTTGGTTAATTTGCTTCAATGCAGACTGCTGCATCACAAATTTATAGAGTTCCTGCAATAGTCCGTGAGCTTCTTTTATTTGCTGGGGATTATCTAGTCGCACCCGTGCTTGCTGTGCGTTTTCCTTAAGGGATGATAGGAGGTTGGTATAGAGCGCCAACTGTTCCGCATGGGTGTGATCACCCGGCTCCAGGCGAGTCAATTGTTCGCAGCTATCGATTAAAACTCTATAAAGGAGGGCAATCAGGTCGTTAGAAAGAAAGCCTGCAGGGAAACCGGTGGCTAGGTCGCGGAATGAATTGCGTCGCGCACGCATTGCCGTAATGAGGCGCTGACGCTGGATACGGCGCTTTTCGATGGAATGAGAGAGGAATAAATAGCCTGCAATTACTATAAGTACCAGGAAAACAGCGGGTATAAGATAGGCAGACATGGTGTTTAATAAGCCTTTTTGATTAAACGGCGGACAAATTGTTGCTTGAAGTATAGCACTGATAAAAATGGCGCCAGAATTTGTACGTAACTTAAGGGCGGGGAGTGCTAAGTGCTTGTTTCCACTCCGATAAAAAAAGGATTAAAAGTGTTGACACTGAGGGGCTCGATCCCTAGAATGCGCCCCACTTCTGACGCAGACGTCAACTTGAAAAAGTTAGCCGAGTGTCAAAAGGTCCGGGGTCCCCTTCGTCTAGTGGCCTAGGACACCGCCCTTTCACGGCGGTAACAGGGGTTCGAGTCCCCTAGGGGACGCCATATAGCGGGAATAGCTCAGTTGGTAGAGCATAACCTTGCCAAGGTTAGGGTCGCGAGTTCGAGTCTCGTTTCCCGCTCCAACTTCTCTTAAATGGAGAAGTTAGCGTAATAAATAGTTAAGTTTTAATCTGTTAGTGAAGTACGTTTTATTGTTGTCGTTAGGCAGCTTTCAAAATGTCCCCTTCGTCTAGTGGCCTAGGACACCGCCCTTTCACGGCGGTAACAGGGGTTCGAGTCCCCTAGGGGACGCCACATTTAGCGGGAATAGCTCAGTTGGTAGAGCATAACCTTGCCAAGGTTAGGGTCGCGAGTTCGAGTCTCGTTTCCCGCTCCAATCTCAAAGTTTTACAGTCATCATATTTTCTGATTAAAGCGTTACAAAAAACCATATGGGTTTTGCTTGTGCTTTGCTTTATCCTTCCTGCACTTTTCGCGATTGATTATTCGCATTCAACCTTATCTGATTTTGGCGAGGGGCTATGACTCCGGCAGATTCTATTCCGGCACTTTCAATTAAAAATTTGCGCAAAACCTACAATGAAAAATTCGAGGCATTAAAAGGCATAAGCCTGGATGTAATGCCGGGTGATTTTTTTGCGATGCTTGGCCCTAATGGTGCAGGCAAATCCACTTCTATCGGCATTATCAGTTCGCTGGTTCGCAAAACCTCGGGCGCTGTTGAAGTGTTTGGCAAAAATATAGATACCGATTTTTCTGCTGCAAAAAAACATCTGGGCGTGGTGCCGCAAGAATTTAATTTTAGTATGTTTGAGAAAGTGGAAGATATCGTCCTGCAGCAGGCGGGTTACTACGGTCTGCCGCGTAAACAGGCGGTGGCGCAAACGGAAAAATATTTAAAGCAATTGAGTTTGTGGGATAAGCGTCAAACTCCGGCGCGGATGTTGTCTGGTGGTATGAAACGGCGCTTGATGATTGCTCGAGCATTGGTGCATGAACCACAATTATTAATTCTGGATGAGCCAACCGCTGGTGTGGATATTGAACTGCGTCGCTCGATGTGGGATTTTTTGCGTGAAATTAATGCGGCGGGCACTACGATTATTTTAACAACTCATTATTTGGAAGAGGCTGAAAGTTTGTGCCGCAACATCGCGATTATTGATAGCGGAACTATTGTGCAAAACACCAGTATTAAGAGTTTGTTGCAGCAATTGAATAAAGAGGTTTTTATTTTCGATGTAAAAGGCAATTTGCAATATTTGCCGGTATTGGATGGGCATCATGTGGCGGAGATTGACGAGCATTCATTTGAGGTTGAAGTAGAAAAAGGCCAATCGCTGAACGGGGTCTTTGCGCAATTAACTGCACAACAAATTGAAATTGTGAGTATGCGTAATAAAGCCAATCGTTTAGAGGAAATGTTTGTTGCTATGGTGAATGCTAATAAAAAAGAGGTGCAATCATGACTGCCAGTGAACAATGGATTGCTTTCCTCACCATTTTGCGTAAAGAAATAAAGCGTTTTACCCGTATATGGATACAAACGCTTTTACCTCCAGCGATTACAATGATTTTGTATTTCGTAATTTTTGGTAAATTAATTGGTGGTCGCATCGGGGATATGGGAGGCTTTAGTTACATTGAGTTTGTTGCGCCCGGTTTGATTATGATGGCGGTGATTACCAATGCTTATGCGAATGTTTCATCGTCATTTTTTAGTGCAAAATTCCAGCGCAGCATTGAGGAATTACTCGTATCTCCAACACCTAACTATATTATTTTGCTTGGTTATGTAATGGGCGGTGTTGCGCGCGGTGTTGCGGTGGGTTTGATTGTGACGGCGATGTCATTATTTTTTACCAGCTTGCATATCCATCATTGGTTTACCACTTTGTTTATTGTGTTTATGACGTCTGTGCTATTTTCTTTGGCCGGGTTTATCAATGCAATTTATGCGAATACTTTTGATGATGTTTCTATTATTCCTACCTTTGTGCTAACGCCGCTCACATATTTTGGTGGGGTTTTTTACTCAATTAATTTATTGCCGGAATTCTGGCAACAAGTATCAGTGCTCAATCCTATTTTGCATATGGTGAATGCATTTCGCTACGGCATGCTCGGTATTAGCGATTTGCACATTGGTATGGCACTGGTTGGCTTGACTATTTTAGTGGTGATTCTGTTTGTTATCGCTTTGCACTTGTTGAAAACTGGCAAGCGGTTGCGTGCGTGATATTGAGGAGTTGGTATGAGCCATAACCCACTTGGGCAGCAAACTGAATATATCTCCGAGTATGCGCCTCATTTATTGTTTCCTATTGCGCGCAGTGAATCGCGCAAGCAGCTGGGTATTGGTTCCAATTTGCCGTTCTTTGGTGTGGATATCTGGACTGGTTATGAGTTGTCTTGGCTGGATAAATCGGGTAAGCCGGTAGTTGCGGTTGCTGAATTTGTTATTCCCTGCAATAGTGAATTTATTATTGAATCCAAGTCGTTCAAGTTATATCTCAATTCATTTAACCAGACTCATTTCAATAGTGTTGATGAGGTTCGCGCAATAATCAGTGAGGATTTATCTCGCACTGCTAAATCCGATATCAAGGTGCAAATATTTCCTCTGCATGGTTCTGGGGCTGGTAATTATTTGACTGACATTGCCCAGCCTGAAGCAGTTTTATTGGATGAGCTTGATGTAGTGGTGAATAATTATCATCCGGAACCGGAATTGCTGACTGTTGGGGTTGAGCAGGTTGAAGAAACTTTGGTAAGTCATTTGTTGAAAACAAATTGCCCGGTAACTGGTCAACCGGATTGGGCGAGTGTATTTATTCGTTACAAGGGCAATAAAATTCTGCATGAAAATTTATTGCGCTATTTGATTTCATTTCGCGAGCACCAGGATTTTCATGAGCACTGTGTTGAGCGAATTTTTTGTGATTTGCAGCGTATATGCAAGCCGGAATTATTGAGTGTCTATGCGCGTTATACACGACGGGGTGGTTTGGATATTAACCCATTCCGCTCCAGTGATTCGCAGGCAATGCCTGACAGCGTTCGTTTAATTCGCCAATAATTATTGTGTAGAGTGATTGTTTGATCACTAGATCAAACAATCACTTTATCTTTCAGGCGGGCAGTTGCTTTTTCCAGTGATTCGATAACTTTTTGTTTATCGTAGTTGCGCACTTTATCCATATCCAGATACATGGAAAATCCTTCGGCACGATCTTCAAAGTAAGTCTGGTTTTTGCCCATTTCTTTGCGTAAATCGGCAACCTGATAAACCTTGATCGGCATTGAAAAGCCTTTTACCTGAATTTCACCTTTATCGCGGCACATAACGGTATCTTTCACTAACGACCATGTTTCGTGTGATATCAGGATTTCATCGGGTTCCGCAGCAGATTCAAGGCGGCTGGCGAGGTTAACCTGAGTGCCCAGCACGGTGTAATCCAGATGATTGGATGTACCGAATGTGCCGACGGTGCAATAGCCGGTATTAATGCCCATGCGTACTTGCAGCGGTTTTTTGATGCCTTGGTTGAACCATTCCTGTTGCATGGATTTAATTCGCTTTTTCATCGCAATCGCCATGGCAACGCAACGCGTGGCATCATCTTTGACGCCCTTGCTGGCGCTATCACCAAATAACACCATGATGCCATCACCCATAAATTTATCGATAGTGCCACCGTAATGGGCTACGATTTTTGACATTTCGGTAAGGTAATGATTTAACAATTCAGTGAGTGCTTCGGCTTCAATTTCTTCTGAAAGTTGGCTGAAATCCTTGATGTCAGAAAAGAATACGCTGATGCGTTTACGCTCAGCTTGCAGATGCTTGTCATCGCCGCGATTAATGGCTTGCCACACGGTGGGAGGAAGGTAGCGCGACAATTTGTAGGCTCGAATCTTGTGCCACTTTTGTTCGTTTTCAAGCTGTTTTTGGCTGAGCATTAATTTGTGAAAACGCTGGTGCATATAAATGGCATAAACCAGAAAGTAGGTTGCTACGCCAATCAGGCTGGCAGCGCTGATTTCAATGCTGCCGGATAACATCAATTGCGGACTGTGTATAAACAGGCTTAATACGACTCCCACTGCAAAAGCACTGTTATCTTCGAGCAGTTTTCTCACGCCGCCACTGATTAGCGCATTAAACTGAATCATGGTGAGGAACATTACACACGGGAGAATACTGAAGTCAGTCAAGCTCAGGACTATACCTATCAATGCGGCATCAATATGGGAGAGCCAGCGATTAATCCGCAACATTAATTCCGGAATTTGTCTGCGTGTGAAATGATAGGTGCTGTAGGCGTACGTCAATAAAAAAACGATAACCCCCATGTGGATGAGGCTAGGGTGCTCCCAATTGACAAAGGAAGCCAAAGTGCCTGAGGCGGCAAAGCAAATAAGGGCGCGGAAGTAGTATTGCTGGATCGGGGATTCTGTTTGAAGCTGGTGCGAATCAGTCTTACTGTTCATTGGTTTCAAGCCTTATTGTTATTTCTGCAGTAAGTCCGTAAGTTTGCACTACATGCCAGCTATAAGTAATGTGCGAATTAAACGGCTTTTTTTTATAAATGTCTACTCGTTAACTGAAACTCTCACGTGTTTTCTGGTTGGTTATTATTTAAATTTCAATTCCAGATATTTTTCTTCCAATTCGGCATATTGCTTACGCAGCTCTGCGAACTCGGTTTGGATGGTCTCCATGTTGTTAGATGCGCCATTTGTGGTGGGGACAGACTCATCGAGGCTATGTTTTAGTTCGTCATTTTCTTTTTCCAGCTCTTCAATATTTTCCAGCAGCTCCTTACTTTCCTGAGTAAAGTCTTCCAATGTTTGTTTGATTCTTTGATTTTCCTCTTCCAGATCGTGATCACTATCCAATTGTTGTTCTTGTTCGGCGATTTTTTCATTGGCTTTATTAAGTTCTTCTTCAAGTAATTGCACGCAGGTGTCAGACTCCTGAACAAAGCGAACTTGTCGCTGTAATTGTTGCTCCAGTTCTTTTATGACTAAATCTTTTTCTTCGGCGGTGACAGCGTCTTCCAATTTGCGTTGCAAATTACTGATTACGCGATATTGATCAGCAGCGACGTTGCGCAACTTCATAATTTCTTCGGCAGCGCGTGGATCCTGGCGAATAATATTAATAGTTTTATTTTCCTGTGATGCACCATTGATGGCATTGCTGGTGGAGTGGATGTAATGGTTAATATCGTTGTAGCTATCGTTATACCGTCCCAGTAATGCTTCATAGCGCTCGCGGTCAGCGACACTGTCGGCCATTGCATAAAGCTCGTTGTAATATCCCTGGGCATTGGCTTGAGCCTCGTTCCAGCGCTTTTCCAAATCAAAAAAGAGTTTTTTGAATTTCTCCAGATTTTCAACCCGTTTCTTATAGGTTTCCAGTTCGCTACTGTCAGCGGATGAATTTTCTTGCGTTGATTGCAGTAGCGGCTCAAGGGTTTGCTTAAAGATATCCCAATATCCTTCGCTACCTTGAACTGCGGTAGTTCCCAACTCTTCAGCGCGCAAAAATGCGTAGCGTAGCGCTACAATACGTTGGTTAAGTGGTACATCTAATGGCTGGATTCCTGAAATATCACTGCGCGGTGCTAAAAAATTGAAGCGCTCCTGTGTGATATCCAATTGCTCATAAATAAACTGTTTGTAAGTTGCTGACGGTGGCAATTCGGGCGATTGAATATTTTTTACGGTGTCGATTAGCTCTGTCAGTTTATGCTGTTGGCGTTTTATTAATTTCTTTTGTTTAAAGGAAAAGTAGAGCAGGGCAAAGGTCGCAATGAGCAATGCCAGGTAGATTTCTATAGCTACTATGAGTACAAGGGTTGGTACTTGCATATTATTATGGGCCGGAACAATCAATGGGACGCGCTTTCGAATAACGCTCAATGTCCAAAAGTATGGTACAGATTTGTCCAATATTCGACTTTAGCGACAGCAAATAGCCCTCTAAGTGGCTGATTCGACGAAATAATCTTGAGGTTTTTACACTATGGATGCGCTTGCGGCACTACATCAACGGGTTTCAATCACAAAGTTGACGACACCCGCCCCGGATAAAGCACAGTTACATCAACTATTCAAAGCAGCATTGCGTGCTGCTGATCACGGAAATATGCGTCCCTGGCGTTTTTTGGTAATAGAAGGCGAGCGATTGGTTGCACTGGGGGAATTGTTCGCCCGTGTTGCGCAATCCAATAAACCGGAAATTACCACGGCTGAGCTGGAACGATTTAAATCGATGCCTTTGCGTGCGCCTATGATCATCGCTTGCATTGCCAAAACGGCTGAAAATCCCAAGGTGCCGCATATCGAGCAAATTATCGCTGCTGGTGCAGCAACGCAGAATTTACTAACTGCCGCATTCGCATTAGGCTTGGGGGCTATATGGCGTACAGGTGATATGGCTTACGATCCCCAAATTAAAAATGAACTGGGTTTGGCGCCTAATGAAGAACTGGTTGGTTATGTGTACATTGGAACACCGTCAATTCCTGTACATTTACCGCGCGAACAAAATCCGGAAGAATTTTTTAGTTATTGGTCGCAGGAATAAGATTGCGTTTGTGTGCGTGCTTGTGTACATTAGCGCGCCTTTGCAGGGGTAGGTAATAATACCCGGCAAAGATAACGGTGAGATGTCCGAGTGGCCGAAGGAGCACGCCTGGAAAGTGTGTATACCGCAAGGTATCGAGGGTTCGACTCCCTCTCTCACCGCCAGTTTTCAAAGTAAGTACAAGTCGCGCATCACAGCATTGAATGCTGTTTGTACAACTTGATCGAAATTTGTAGTTCATTGATTTATAAAGTATTAATTTGAAAGTTTCGTATAAGAAAATCAAATAAATGCTTGACTCACAAAGCTCCGGTCAATAGAATGCGCGCCTCAACAACGCACTCGTAGCTCAGCTGGATAGAGTACTCGGCTACGAACCGAGCGGTCAGAGGTTCGAATCCTCTCGAGTGCGCCATACAAATCAGAGGCCTGACAGAAATGTCAGGCCTTTGTTTTTTTGTGTTATTTAAAATTTGCCGATTTGGTTTTTATGATTAAGTGCTAGTGTCTGGGTTTGAGTACTGGCCTGGTTTAAATTTTCTGGTTACGCAAAGCGCTAATGTATTCCCGATTACTTGAAATGGAATTGTGGCCAGTGTTAGGGATCACAATAAGTTTTGCGATTCCCGGTGGAAAGCTGGCGAGAAGATTCTTTGAATTTCGCAGCGGAATCACTTCATCAAATTCGGCAATGATGATGGTTGTCGGTGTAAAAATGTTCTGTGCGTATTTCCAGGACTCAAACTTATCTTTAAGTAGCAGATGTATGGGAAAGAAAGGGAAGCGACCGGTAGCGATATTCTGGATGCTATCAAAAGGTGTGATTAGTATGAGCCTGTGTACCTGTCGTTTGTTCGCAAGTTGGGTCGCTATGCCGCTGCCAAGGCTGCGGCCTATGACAATAATGTCGCTATGGCTTTTTTTGATGTGATCAAGCAAGAAAAGTGCATCCTTAACCAGCGCCTCTTCCGATGGAACTCCTTCACTCCCACCATACCCCCTGTAGTGCATTGCATAGATTGCCTTATCAGGAAACGCGGCCAATAGACTGGGGATGCTGAGCCCAACATTCTCCGCATTGCCTCCGAAATAAATAATTGCTCCAGTATTGTGGCATTGCGCGGCGATGATGTTGAGATTGATGCTATCAACTGCAATATTGATTACATCGGTGCGATCAACTTTTGTTTCCGGTTGAGGAAAGTAGATGAGTGATCGCTGAAAGAAATAAAGCAATAGGCATAACACACCATAAACGATGAACAAGCTCATAATGATTGTCATTGCTGTGCGTATCATAAAATAGGTGTCCCATATATTCAGCACGTAAGGGCTTCTTTTATTGGAAGCGAGTGTCGTATTTTTAGTATTAATTTTAATGCTGCATATTTTTGTCCCACTATAGCGAATAACCACATGACAGCAAAAAAACATGTATATAAGAGGGTCATGATAAGCATGAGTATGCGTTCGAATGCCTGACTTATGAATCCAGAAATGTTTTGAGAGGGGTAGAGGGTTTTTGTTATTCTGCGGTTCTTGCTGTTTATCGAGTCCAGATATGCGCCTTCTTTACACAATAGTTTTTTACTGCTTGCTGCCTTTCATTCTACTCCGTTTGATATGGCGTTCTTTTGCAGCACCAGCCTACGCCAGGCGTTGGGCTGAACGATTTGGCTTTTTCCCCAAATTGATTACCTCCAAAAAAGTAGTGTGGTTGCATACGGTATCAGTCGGGGAATTTTTAGCTGCTTTGCCAATGATCCGACGGCTAATGGCAGATGAGCGCCTGCAATTGGTTATCACCACTACCACGCCAACGGGCTCGGAACGGGTTAGGGCGACGTTGGGGGATTCGGTATTTCATGTGTATGCTCCCTACGATGTGCCGGATGCGCTAGCGCGGTTTTTCAAGCGTGTAAAGCCGTCGGTATATCTGGTAATGGAAACTGAACTTTGGCCCAATACCCTGGCAGCGTGTGCCCGCCGTAAGGTGCCTGCTATATTAGTGAATGGCCGTCTTTCGGAAAGATCTGCGCGGGGGTATGCGCGCTTTTCCGGATTGACTTCTCCCATGTTAAATAACCTGCAATTAGCGTTGATTCAAAATCATACAGATGCTAAACGTTTTGTACAGTTGGGTTTGCACGAATCAAAATTACGTGTCACTGGTAATATTAAATTTGATCTGTCGCTTACCGATGAGTTGCGTTTACGTGCAGCGGAATTAAAAAAACAATTTATTGCTAGTGGTGACAAAATTATTTGGATAGCGGCCAGTACGCATCAGGGTGAAGATGAAATCATTCTTGATGTTTTTTCCGAAATTAGAAAGAAAACGAATAAAAGTGCGCAACAATTGATATTGATATTGGTTCCGCGTCACCCGGAACGATTTGAAAAAGTGGGACAACTATGTGATGCACGTGGTTTTAAAACGATACGTCGCAGTCACGGTGGGTCCGTAGCAGATATGGATATTTTGCTTGGCGATACCATGGGCGAATTAATGCTGCTGTTTGGCGTTAGTGATATTGCTTTTGTTGGTGGTAGCCTGGTCCCTAACGGCGGCCACAATTTTATCGAGCCCGCCGCATGGGGACTGCCGTTATTAAGTGGCGAGCATTTGTTTAATTTTGCGGAAGTTTCCAATTTGCTGATGGCAGCGAACGCGCTGGATGTTGCACACAACCCTGATGAGCTGGAAAAAATTCTGGGCAATTTATTGGACAACTCTGAAGTGCGCAAACAAAAAGGGGAAAACGCCCTGCGTGTAGCGATAGAAAATCGCGGGGCACTGGATAAAACATTAAATCTAATAAAATCTATCCTCCAGTAAAAGGGCTGGGTTAATTTAATTAACCCAGCCCTTTTATTTATCGCTTTACTACATCAGCTAATTCGCTATCAATAATTAGTGATCCCCGAACTGGTACAGCTTGCCCATTTACCAATACAAATAGAACCTGCATTGCGCAAGCGGCTATTGGTAATTTTGGCCGTGCTGGTGGAACTATCGGTACGGAAAATACCTTCGCCCATATTGGAAATCTGGCAACGATCTACGCTTACTGCAATTTTAAATGTGGTACCACCATTCTGGCGAAGGAACTTACCCATACTGTCGACAACGCAGTTGGATACATTGAGGGTAGATGCTGCGTTTACCTGGATAAATTTATCAGAGCCCGCATAACCGGAAATATTTTTTACATTTACTGTACCAGAAGATTTGATGGTCATCGCATCTTCACCTACATTGGTCCAACGAATGTTATCAATGGTCCCGCCGTTGTAAAAATGAATTCCGTCGGCTGCATTATTACCAAGCACAACATTTTTTAATGTTGCACCATTTTCTACACGGAATACCGGTTTCTGTCCTTCGCCTTGGCTGCCATCACCCAGAGCGCTGGTTGCATTAAATACTTTGCAACCACCGTCATAGGTTCCGCTCGATACAATAATAGTTGAACTCACATTCACAGTGCTGCCACCAGATCCGCAAGTTGCACCGGTAATACTACCCGAACTGCCGCCACCGTTATTCCCGCTACTGCTGGTGCTACCGGATGAAGAGGTTGGTGTTGATGAAGTTGTCCCGCCCGATCCTGATTTTGGAATCGAACATTCTTTTACGGATTTTGAAGGATTTGGATCTGAACCAAATGTGGCAATGGAACAAGAAAAACTGCCGCTTAAAATTTTATAAACAAATTTATCGGCAGCGCCAAAAGCAACGTTGGTTGCACCACTTACGGAACAGCTTTCTCCAATTTTACAAATGGTGACATAACCATCCGGGCGGTTGGATGCAGAAAATGCGCTGGCAGCGCAGCCTAGAAGTGCGGTGGTGATAAGGATTTTTTTAAACATGATTACAATCTCGTCAAGTTATGGAAATAAAATGAACGGATTGACCGAAATAATTAAGTCTGGATTTCAGGGGAGTTACAGCTTTCCAGAGAAACAGTGACAGACTTTTTTATAGTTATTAGTGCTCTTGATACTGCGAAAAGCAAAATGACTATACGCATTTTTTTGGTGCACTGAAATTTTATTTGAGTGACAAATCATGTTTTGTGAAATGGTGCAGATAGTTATAAAGATTGAGGTGTCACTCTTGTGTGAATATGATTTTATTTTTTATTAGTGAATAAATAGTTCTTCCATGCAACTCGGTGCCGGGAAATTATGGCTGGATTGGATAATAGGGCTTTCACATTTTGGTTGTGAACCAGCGCCTGATTTTCCTGTGTACCATCACCATTGTCCCAGCTTGACCAGCTCATCCAGTAGGCTATATCAGGATATTTTTTTTGTAATTGTTTTGCATATAAGCGCGTATCAAAAGTTCCGGTACGGCTTGGTTTATCGCCTGCAGCAGGTCCGAATTCTGCCATGGCAATAGGTTTTTTAAATTGTTGATAATTTTTATAATCGCGAATTTCCAAGCTGTTGTTATAAGCGGTGCCTGCAATTACATCGACATATTGCGCACCGGGATAGCGCCAGTCTATAGGTTTAATCAAGCTTCGTTCGGTTAGCTTTGGCCCCTGATTGGGCGAATACACCCAGAGTAAGTTGTTTAGTTTCTTTTCTTCGGTAAAGTAACGATGCATATCGATCCATAAATTAATATAGGGTTGCGGATCATTCGGTGCGCTGCTAATTCCCCACCAAAACCAGTTGCCATTCATTTCTTGCAGTGGACGCCACAAGATAACTACATCGGCTTGTTGTAATTCGGTAAGTGCAGAGGCAATGCGATCAAGTTTACGTCGCCAGATTTTATGCATGGGAGATTGCGGATTTAAAAGTTGCGTTAAATCAACTTTGCTCATATCTCCGCCATTGGTGCGGGTATGGTTCCAAATGCCTGGATTATCGATGATATTTTTTTCATCATTCCACCAGGGATTATGCGGTGCCCAATTGATACTGATGAGACCGCCGCTGTTCCAATATTCAATAAGCGTTTTATTAACGGCAGATAGTTGCGCCGGTGTTGCAATTTTATCGTGTTCGTAATCCACGCCAATTATTCCTGGCGCTTCTCCAGTGGCCTGCTGCAAGCCGAGGACTAATGGTGCAAATCCCATCAGTCCATCTTTGTTCAAAAAGTCATTGCTATGTCCGGCATTTTGCCCGGCAATCACACCGGGGATAGTGTTGTTACTGAGTGCAGTCAAATACGCTTGTACAGCTCGCGTTGAATTACTGGCGTTGGGATTACTGGTTTGATCAGTTGCTGTGGCGTGAGCCTGATAAACGTAAAGGGCACACATTAATAAAACGGTGATGTATTGCCAACTAAACTGCCGGGAAAATTGTATAGGCATAACGAACTCCATCCTGCTGAAATTATTATTAGAACGCGAACGGTAGATCAGTGTGGTGCTAGCTTAAATTCCCGCTAATAAAAATGCCGGGAACTAGCCCGGCATTTTTAATGTTATGAAAGCTAAATTAAATTTAGTTTTCATATTGTTGGCGGCTGACCAGTTGATCATCCAGCAACCATTTGTCAATTTCCTGCACATCAGCAGGCGTCAACATACCAGCTACTTCACGCAGTTTAATTGTGTCAATGACATAATCGAAAAGTGCATTGGAATAATCACGACGCGCTTGATAGAGATTGCGTTGTGCGAGTAATACTTCAACCAGGTTGCGCGTTCCCACTTCATAGCCGGATTGGGTTGCTTCCAATGCGGATTGGTTGGAAACAATCGCTTGCTTGCGTGCCTGGACGGATGCTACGTCAGTTTCTACTGATAAATGTAACGCACGGGCATTTTGAATTACGCTACGTTGAGTGCTGTTGTACAGTTCTTGCGCTCGCGTGTATAGCGCGTAAGCCTGGCGACTGCGGCCGGTAGTGGCTCCGCCTTCAAAAATAGGAACGTTGACAGAGATAGTTACGCTGCTGCCGTCTACGGTGCCGTCAACATCTTCACTACTTCTGATTCCATCGGTTTCATTGTCTGAATAGCCCAATGATGCTCCGACAGTTGGCAAATGGTTGGATCTATTTGCTCTGGCGTTTTGCAAAGAAGCATCTGCCTCGAGTTTGGACGCTTTGAGGTTGTAGTTGTTCGTCAATGCAAATTCGACCCAATTGGCACGATTAGCTGGCTCTGGGTTTACTACAGGAAACTTGGGGGACAGGGGGGCCACTTTGTCCTCCGGCTTACCGGTTAATACTTCCAATGCCTCGTAATTGATACCCAGATTACCGCGGGCTTCCAATGTGGCAGCACGGGCACTATCAAAAGCAGCTTGGGCTTCATGAACTTCGGTGATTGCAGTCAAGCCTACTTCAAAGCGTTGCTTTGTTTGTTCCAACTGCTTTGATAATGCCTTTTCTTCTGCAATTGTGGCTTCCAGCGTTTCGATAGTGCGCAATACATTGAAGTAGGCTTCAGCCACGCGCACGATCAGGCTTTGTTGGTCAGCTCCAAATTGAGCTTCTGCTTGCTCACTTAATTTGACGCCTTGTTTATAGGTATACCAGGATGCCATGTTGAACAAAGGTTGATTTAGCGAAACTCTCCAGCCTTTTGAGTCATAGTCATTCTTGAAAGTATTGTTGGTGAGGTTATCGGTTGATTCGGTATCTTCCTTTCTCACTTCATAATCTGCATCAATTTGCGGTAACAGACCTGCACGGTTAATAGTTTTGTTTTGCAGACCAGCTTCGTATTTGGCTTTATCCGCTTTTAATTGTGCATCGTTTTTCAATGCCAGATCATAAACGTCAAACAGGCTATTGGCATTAGCGGTAAACGGAGCCAGGGAAAACAGGCTGACTAGCAGGTAAAGCTTGGTCTTTTTCATAGGAAGTATCCAAAGTCCAGTGTTAAGAATTCCAGTTCGATGCCGGAGATTCCGGCTGTCTGTCGCTCCCCGGAACGATAAAGAGCGCAGGTTTGTTAATTCTTGGGTTTTAGTGAGCGTGGAGTGTAGCCGCTTGACAGTGTCGGGTCGAGCAGTGAACGTAAGTTCATTAGTAGCAAAGAGTAAAGTTTGCCGTCGCGCAGGTGAAGTTACAAATGTAAGCCTCAACGTTACTTTACCTTTCTATACCCCTATGTACATGCTTGCACTGTTTTCAATCTGGTTATGGCGGTTACCAGGGATTAGACCCGGTTGTGGATGATATAGATTCAGTGTGCAAAAAAATGTCAGGGGTTGTAACAAATTGCATCCCTGCGGCTTGGGCTGCTCTATCCTATTACCCCCGGTTTTTAATTTCTTTCACTCATGCTCGGTCATGGCGGGGCCTGATTCCTTTACTCTAACGACCAACTCCAATAGACTGCCCGTTTTCTTGTCGGGGTGCTGGTGCGTGGCATTGGCTGAGATATACCCGTCGACCTGATCCGGTTAGTACCGGCGTAGGGAACGAGATCCTCCATGCAACCCTTCTGGCCTGTCTGGCGTTTTTCTCTGTTTCCGCGTCCTTTATTTGTTGCGGAAAAACCATGAGCTTACCAATAACTCCGATTGCGTTGACCATTGCCGGCAGTGATAGCGGCGGCGGCGCAGGTATTCAGGCTGATCTAAAAACGTTTTCGGCCCTGGGTGTTTTTGGGTGCAGCGTAATCGCTTCCTTGACTGCGCAGAATACCTTGGGTGTGCAAGGTGTATTTCCTATCCCTCCCGCCTTTGTACAGCAACAAATTCAATCAGTATTAGGTGATATAAATGTCGGTGCGATTAAAACCGGCATGCTGGCGACTGCGGATATTATCGCTACCGTTGCTGCATCTTTACGTGAATACACGCAAATCCCTTTTGTGCTTGATCCGGTGATGGTGGCCACTAGCGGTGATCGGTTATTAGCAGAGGATGCTATCGATACGTTAATCAAACAACTTATTCCGTTGGCGACGCTGATTACCCCAAATTTGCACGAAGCCGCGGCGTTATTAAATGAACCAGTTGCTGCAGATCTGGCTGGAATGCAAATCCAGGGCGAAAAATTATTAGCGTTGGGTGCAAGGGCAGTATTAATGAAAGGTGGCCACACCGATGGCGACCAGGCTAGCGATTTACTCATCACGGTAAATGGCACTGAGATTTTTTCCGCGCCGCGTCTGCAAACAAAAAATACCCATGGCACTGGCTGCACACTTGCATCCGCAATCGCAGCGGGTTTAGCAAAACAATTATCGTTGAATGAAGCGGTAAAACAGGCAAAACATTATCTGCACAATGCGTTATTGCATTCAGAAAAATTGCACATAGGGCGGGGCGCAGGCCCGGTCCACCATTTTTATAAATTTCACCCGTAGGGGCGCAATTTATTGCGCCCTAAAATTGATATATGAATCCGTGTTGGAAAAACGGTTTGATAAACGCGGGTTTGATAAATCAAACCCCTACGAATTAATTTAAATTGCACCGTCGAATTAACAAAAAGCCGAGGACATTATGAACACCAGCGTCGATAAAATTCTGAGCCAAACCGCCGAGGTGGATAAAGCCTCCATTCAACCTTTTACCGGCTCGCAAAAAATTTATGTGCAAGGTTCACGTGAAGATATTCAGGTGCCCATGCGCGAAATTACATTGGATGATACCCCGACGGCATTTGGTGGTGAAAAAAATCCACCGGTACGTGTTTACGATACCTCAGGCCCCTACACTGATCCAAAAGTAAAAATCGATTTGCGCACCGGCTTGCCGGAAGTCCGCACCCGCTGGATTGAAGAGCGCAATGACACCGAAATTTTGCAAGACAGCCACTCCGAGTTTACCAAGCAACGTTTAAGTGATAACAGCCTTGATCACTTGCGTTTTAATTTGACCCGCCAACCTCGCCGTGCAAAAGCAGGCCAGAATGTATCGCAAATGCATTACGCCAAAAAAGGCATTATCACTCCGGAAATGGAATATATTGCCATTCGTGAAAATATGGCACTGGCGCAAGCACGTGAGTTGGGAATTCTTAATCAACAACATAAAGGCATGAGCTTTGGTGCAAGTATTCCCGATGAAATTACACCGGAATTTGTACGCAGTGAAGTCGCACGCGGCCGCGCAATTATTCCGGCAAATATTAATCACCCGGAAGTAGAGCCGATGATTATCGGTCGTAACTTTCTGGTGAAAATTAACGGCAATATCGGCAACTCGGCGTTAGGTTCCTCGATAGAAGAAGAAGTGGAAAAACTGACTTGGGGTGCGCGCTGGGGTGCTGATACGGTAATGGATTTATCCACCGGCAAAAATATTCATGAAACGCGCGAGTGGATTATTCGTAACTCGCACGTACCTATCGGTACTGTGCCAATTTATCAGGCACTGGAAAAAGTAAATGGCGTTGCCGAAGATCTGACTTGGGAAATTTTCCGCGATACTTTGATTGAACAAGCAGAACAAGGTGTGGATTATTTCACTATCCACGCTGGTGTATTGCTGCGTTACGTTCCGCTCACGGCCAAGCGCGTAACGGGAATTGTATCGCGCGGTGGTTCAATCATGGCGAAGTGGTGTCTCGCACATCACAAAGAAAATTTCCTGTATACGCATTTCGAAGAAATTTGCGAAATCATGAAAGCTTACGATGTAAGCTTTTCGTTGGGTGATGGCTTGCGTCCTGGTTCGATTGCCGATGCAAACGACGAAGCGCAATTCGGCGAATTGGAAGCGTTGGGTGAATTGACAAAAATCGCCTGGAAGCACGATGTGCAAACCATGATTGAAGGCCCTGGTCATGTGCCGATGCATATGATTAAAGAGAACATGGAAAAGCAATTGGAAGT
Source organism: Cellvibrio sp. 79 (assembly GCA_003056245.1). Lineage (GTDB taxonomy): Bacteria > Pseudomonadota > Gammaproteobacteria > Pseudomonadales > Cellvibrionaceae > Cellvibrio. The sequence continues at coordinate 1,983,065 of MVDH01000001.1, forward strand.
TTGCGACGAAGCTCCTTTCTATACCCTTGGCCCATTAACCACTGATATTGCGCCGGGTTACGACCACATCACTTCCGGTATCGGTGCGGCTATGATTGGCTGGTACGGTTGCGCGATGCTTTGCTATGTAACGCCAAAAGAACATTTGGGTTTGCCCAATAAAGATGATGTTAAAGAAGGCATCATTACTTACAAAATTGCAGCACACGCGGCTGATTTGGCAAAAGGTCATCCCGGGGCGCAACTGCGTGATAACGCGTTGTCCAAAGCACGTTTTGAATTTCGCTGGGAAGATCAATTTAATTTGGGTTTGGACCCGGATACCGCACGTGCTTATCACGATGAAACCTTGCCAAAGGAATCGGCAAAAGTTGCGCACTTCTGTTCCATGTGTGGTCCAAAATTCTGCTCGATGAAAATTACCCAGGAAGTGCGCGATTACGCGGCTAAACAAGGTGTAAATGTTGACGGCATCAACGAGGATCAATTGGTACGTATGATTGATGTGGAAGCAGAAATGCAACAAAAATCCAAAGAATTTATGGCGCAGGGCGCAGAGTTATACCATAAGGTTTAATCTCCCCTAACCCCTCTTTTGCAAAGAGGGGAATTTTATTCTCCCTTCACTTGTGAATTTGACGAAAATATATCCCTTCGTAAGTGAATAAAAATAAAGCCACCATATTTGCAATTCACCAACTTCCCCCTTTGAAAAAAGGGGGCAGGGGGATTTCTAACAGGACTTACCATGATCGAAAAACCACAATTCACTAGTGCAGATGTAGAAATTGTTCGCCGTGAAGAAATGTATAAACGTTTTTTTCGCGTTGAAAAAGTATTTCTTCGCCACAAGTTATTCAATGGTGGTTGGGGGAAAGAAATCGGGCGTGAATTATTTATACGTGGTGAGGCAGTCGCCGTTGTGCTTTATGATCCGCAACGTGATTTGATCGGCATGGTAGAGCAGTTTCGTATCGGCGCGCTTGATGAACCGAACGGCCCCTGGTGCTATGAAGTTGTTGCCGGTATGTTGGAGGCAGGTGAAGCACCGGAAGATGTTGCGCGGCGTGAACTCAAGGAAGAAGCCAATATCGAACCTTATGCTCTGGAATATATTTGTAATTATTTATCCAGCCCCGGCGGGTGCGATGAGAAATTACATCTATATTGCGGATTGTGCGACCTGAGCGAAGCGGGTGGCATTTATGGATTGCCGGAAGAAGGTGAAGACATCCGCGTACACGTATTCACCGCAGACAATGTTTTTGCCCGGTTATATAGCGGGGCGTTTAATAACGCTGCCGCATTGATTTGTTTGCAGTGGTTGCAGTTAAATCGTAGTCGCTTGCGCGCGGCGGTAGAATAAATTTTTTCACCCATTGACTTGGCTTGCTGTCTGGCTAACACTTCTGCGTAGGCCTGATGAATTATCCCTGTTCATCCAGGGTAATAATTTATCAGGGTAATCGCACTTGTTTTCCACTAACCCCCTATGGGTATTTATGTTCACATTGCGCGTCAGCAAACCCCAGCCTGATTACGTGACTTATAAAGAGCGTTATAAGGTGGATCTACCTTTGCAAATGGCAGAGTGTGAAACGAATTATGCGCGCTTGAACAAATTATTGACTGACAAGTCGTGCAACGAATTCCGTTTCATTGTGGCGCGTGGTGGCCAGCAATGGTTGCATCTGCTGAGGGTGTTGGAACGATCTCCCTACACAACGACATTAGAGTTAAGCCGTACCTCTATTGGTGTTAGCTCCGAATGGCTGGCGATGCCGAAATTAACATTGCGTATGTACCACGATGCGAAGCTCGCAGAAGTGCTAGCGTGGGAAGGCCACAAGCGCTTGCGCCCACGCTATGAATACCCCAATCGATCCATGTATCAAAGTGATGAAAAATATCAGCTCAATCGTTTTTTAGGGGAATGGCTGAACCTTTGTCTTGAGCATGCATTTACACCGGATGCTAATTTCCAGTTTTAACGCTGTAATTTTTGTTGGTTGCTATTTCCTGTCGCAATGCCAAACCGATTATCCCACCTTCACATTTCTACCCCCTTCACAAAATTTACATGTTTTAACCCTGATTGCTCGGTTTTGAGAGGGCGTAGGGTGGCGCAAAGCGGGTTTAGCGTATATCGTTGCGATTGATATTCATCCATTCTGACATCTCAGTCCACGAAAAGCCGGGATGGATACCCATAATCAATAACTAGAAAGATCAACCAGATTTAACAATACCGGGAACGAGAATTACCAGTGCGTCTGATTCAGATCACCGATTGCCATCTGGGTCCACAGAAAAGTGAGACCTTGCTGGGACTAGATACCGACCAGAGCCTTGAGGACGTGTTACAGCTGATCCAACAGGCCGAGTCTTCTTTTGATCATTTGTTGTGTACGGGTGATGTTGCCAGTGCAGGGCATCTCGATTGCTATGTTCGTTATGAACACATTGTGCGTCGGTACTTCTCCCAGCCTTTAAGTTGGCTGGCGGGCAATCATGACGACGCCGACATTATGGAGTCCAGCCAGGATTCCCTTGATATTCAAGGCCGGCTGGTAGAGTTGGGCAATTGGCTGGTGGTGTTGCTCGATTCCAGTGTGCCCGGCCATGTATATGGCCAATTGGCGGCCGGCGAGCTGGATTATCTGGAACATATCCTGGAAACCCATCCCGATAAACACATCATCGTCTCCCTGCATCATCAACTGATACCGGTAGGGAGTGTCTGGATTGACCAATATGTAGTGCGCAATGCAGACGCACTTTTTAATCTCACCGATGCTCACACCAATGTGAAAATTATTACCTGGGGACATGTGCACCAGGAGTTCCAGCGCCGCCGTAATGGGGTCGAATTATTGGCCACGCCCTCAACCTGTGTGCAATTTAAACCTAACTGCGAAGATTTCACGGTGGATACCCTCATGCCCGGTTATCGCTGGTTTGAATTGAATAACGATGGAAGCTTTACCACCGGCGTTGCCCGTGTGACTGGCAAGCAATATGTCATTGACTATAAATCTGCCGGTTATTAATCGTCCCTTATGGCTGCGCTGTTATATATCCACGGATTCCTGAGTTCCCCCCAATCATTCAAAGCGCAACAAACCCAACGCTGGTTGGCTGAAAATCATCCTGAAATAGATTTTTATTGTCCGCAATTGCCGCCATATCCTGCCCAAACACAATCTATTCTTGAATCACTGGTTGAGTCCTTATTACCGCAACCCATATATCTGATGGGAAGTTCATTGGGCGGATTCTGGGCAACCTGGTTGGCGGAAAAATATAATTTGCAGGCGGTGCTCATTAATCCTGCCGTGCAGCCGCAGAATTTTATGCCAGCGTATTTAGAGGTTGACCTGAAAAGTTATCACACGGATGATAGCTACCGTTTACACGCAGGGCACATTGACGAAATTATCGCTGCTGATGTGCCGGCAATACGCACTGCCAATTATTGGCTGTTGGTGCAAACCGGCGATGAAACGCTTGATTATCGCCAGGCAGTACAAAAATACGCCGCTTGCAAACAAACGATTGAAGATGGCGGTGATCACGCCTTTCAAGGTTTTGAACGTTATCTCCACGATTGCATCGAATTCTTTCAACACACAGAACGCTAATTAAAAAATGGCTAATTATTCCGCAGAAGATATTGAAGTACTCACGGGATTAGACCCGGTAAAAAAACGCCCGGGCATGTATACCGAAACTACACGCCCCAATCACCTTGCGCAGGAAATTATCGACAACTCGGTGGACGAAGCGCTTGCGGGCCATGCGAAATCCATCGATGTGATTTTGCATAAAGACCACTCTATTACGGTAATCGATGACGGCCGTGGTATGCCGGTGGATATTCACCCGGAACAAGGTAAACCCGGTGTAGAAGTTATTTTGTGTACGCTCCATGCCGGTGGAAAATTTTCCAATAAAAACTACCAATTCTCCGGTGGTTTGCACGGTGTGGGTGTTTCAGTTGTTAACGCGCTTTCGGAAAAATTAATTGTTACGGTTAAGCGTGACGGCAATGTTTACCAAATGGGTTTTTCAAATGGCGATAAAGCCAGTGACCTGGAAATTATCGACACTTGCCCAAAACGTCAAACTGGCACCAGCGTTCATTTTTTACCAAATCCAAAATATTTTGATTCGAATAAATTTTCGGTCAGCCGCATGCGCCATGTACTGCGTGCAAAAGCGGTTTTATGCCCGGGCTTGTCTGTTACTTTTCTGGATGAGCAAACCGGCGAAAAAGATGAATGGTATTACGAAGACGGTTTAAAAGATTATCTCGCCGGCGCAACTAAAGACTGGCTCACCTTGCCCGAGCAACCTTTTGTTGGCGATTTCAGCGGCCAAACAGAAGCGGTGAGCTGGGCAGTGCAATGGTTGCCGGAAGGTGGTGAATTAATCCAGGAAAGTTACGTCAACCTGATTCCAACAGCACAAGGTGGAACCCACGTAAATGGTTTGCGTACCGGTTTGTTGGATGCGTTGCGCGATTACTGCGAATTCCGCAATTTAATTCCGCGCGGTATTAAACTCGCACCGGAAGATTTATGGAATGCGTGTTGTTATGTGCTCTCCTACAAACACGCCGACCCACAATTCTCCGGTCAAACCAAAGAGCGTTTAACTTCGCGTGAAGCGGCAGCATTTGTTTCCGGCATCACCAAAGATGCATTTGCACTCTGGTTAAATCAACACACAGAAGACGGTGACAAGCTTGCCGAATTTTGTATCAGCAATGCACAAAAACGTGTGCGCGCCAGCAAAAAAATTGAACGTAAACGCGTAACCCAAGGGCCAGCATTGCCAGGAAAATTGGCAGATTGCTCCAGTGGCGATCCCGCGCGCAGTGAATTGTTTTTGGTGGAAGGGGATTCTGCGGGTGGTTCGGCGAAACAAGCACGTGATCGTGAATATCAAGCCATCATGCCATTGCGCGGAAAAATCCTGAATACCTGGGAAGTGGATTCATCTGAAATTCTCGCCAGCCAGGAAGTGCATGATATTTCCGTCGCGATTGGCATGGACCCGGGCAGTGAAGATCTGAGTGAACTGCGTTACCACAAAATTTGCATCCTTGCGGACGCAGACTCGGATGGTTTGCATATCGCAACTTTATTGTGTGCACTTTTTGTAAAACATTTTCCAGTGCTGGTACGTCGCGGTCACGTATTTGTTGCTATGCCACCGCTGTATCGTATCGATATTGGTAAAGAAGTTTATTACGCACTGGATGAAGGCGAAAAAAATGGTGTACTCAATCGCATCGCCGCCGAAAATAAAAAAGGCAAACCAAACGTGCAGCGTTTTAAAGGTTTAGGTGAAATGAACCCTCTGCAATTGCGTGAAACCACCATGGCGCGTGACACGCGTCGTTTGGTGCAACTCACCATTGAAGACGGTGATGAAACTATGCAAGTAATGGATATGATGCTGGCGAAGAAAAGAGCCAGTGATCGTAAAAGTTGGTTGGAAGACAAAGGCAATCTTGCCGAGGTTGGAGTGTAGATTTGTAGCCAACCATATAAGTCTATTACTGGATGATACAATCAAGATAAAGGCGGCAATAGCCGCCTTTATTTTTTCTACATCGAAGCTTGCTTCTTAAGATGCAAATCAATCCTGTCAATCACGCGCGCAATACCATTCACTGCCCACTGCGGTAATTTCACATTCTCATTAATTCCATCAAACACCGTTTCTAACAAATACGCCTGACAATACAACTGATAAATCGCATCATCATCCGTTTTGTTCGGTAATGGGCGGGTAACTACCGTAAGAAATTTTCCTTCAGGCGAATGGATTTCCAATCGGGATTGTTGGAAAAATGTGTATTGGAATTGATCGAGTTTAATAATGCAGGAATTGGGAAATCGAGGGGTAATCGTATTATCCATTACAAATTCTCTTTAATCTGTTTGTATAACCGCCACATGAGGTCGTAATTCATGGGGGCGGACTGAGCAGGGTTACGACCACCGGCAACAGATCACACCGGCCCACCCGAAGGTGGCCCCACCCAGCCGCCATAACAAACAGGCAAAGCTGTGCGAGGACACTAGATGTTCACACATCTTGTGCCGATCTATTGCCGGGGGTCGTAGTCCCGGCTGCGGGATTTACCGCAGCGCGGGCAGGTTAGGGGATGGAAGTGGGGTTGTCAACGCGCAGAGGAAATGTGAAAGGTCGGAGTTCTCGGCTGTAATTTATTTCGTTAAATCCCCAAGTTTGAAAAAGGGCTTTTAACCGCATTGCCACCCATTTGTAATACATGAGTATAGATTTGCGTTGTTTTAACATCTGTGTGACCAAGCTGATCTTGCACAGTGCGAATATCGGCTCCGTATGCTAATAGGTGTGTTGCAAAAGAATGACGCAATGTATGTGCACTGACCTGCTTTCGGATTTCTGCTTTTTGTGCCGCAATCCTGATTGCCTTTTGCAATCCGCTTTCATCAATATGGTGCCGTCTCAGCATTTTATTTTCTGGATCGACACTTAAGCGATCAGAAGGAAATAAATATTGCCAACTCAATGATTTATTGGCTGATATATATTTGTGCCTGAGTGCATGGGGCAGCCAAACACCATCATATCCGGGGTTGGTTAAATCTCTTTTTAAAAGCTCTTCTACTTGTTGAATTTGAATGGATAAACCTTTTTTTAATTCAGGAGCTAATGTAACTGTTCGATGCTTTCCTACTTTACCATTCCAGACCCGCACGCAGCAGTAATCAAAATAAATATCCTTAACACGCAATCGCACCGCTTCCATTAGTCTGAGACCGCTACCATACATCAGCGCCGCAGATAGGTAATGGTTTTTGCTTATATGATTCATTAGGTTTGTTATTTCATCGCGCGTAAGCACAACAGGAAGCTTGCGCGGCTTTTGACTCTTTATAAACTTGAGTTGAACCGACAATGGTTGTTTCAATATCTCTTTATAAAGAAAGCTAAGTGCGTTTAATACCAGTGCTTGCGTTGGACCTGCAACATTTCGCTGCAAAACCAAATGATCAAGATAGGCTTCTACTTCCGCATTGTCCATTAATGCGGGGTGTTGTTTGTTATGAAAAACGATGTAGTTCTTAATCCAGTGTAGGTAAGTTTCGATGGTACGCTTGGCGTAGCGACGCCGCATCATTTCATCGTGAATTCCAGAGAGAAAAGGAGATTTATACATATTGCCTCCGTGCAATTATTTATTGGTTCTGGTTTTATATACAGTAGTCTTGGGCATAACAGGAAAATTAGCAAGTAAATATTCCGCCTTTCATCCCACTCCGCAGCATGGCCTAAGTGGTTGAAAGCCTGTAATGGCGCTCAATTGATGGCTGTGCTATAACGCAACATTCAAAAACTTAGACGGAAAGGTTCCGGGATGAAAGGCGGAAACTTTCCGTCTAATAATATTGTTAGGCAGTAGAAACATGAAAGAATTTATTGCAACATTAATTCTCTTTTACTCTTTATTATGCGGCGCTAGCGAAAATGGCACTGCGCTGGAGAGCCAACCTTCATTGGTGTAGGTGTAATCCTGATTTGCACCGGCGCAGTTTGCAGTGGGCTGCCCTTCCACTTTTACTACGCGACGTGCACCGGCAATATCATCGAAACGATAAATGGTTTTTTTGTTTAACGAATTAGTGACTGTGGTGCTGCCATCAGCATTAAAACTTAATAATGTTTTTTCAGCACCACCGGCGTGCTCACTGGAAATTGCGCGACCTTGTGCATCGTAAGTCCAGGTTGCATAGCGTTTATTGCGCTCATCGGTGATGCCAGTTAATGCTGTAGGAAAACGTGCATCTTCGTAATGATAAATTTGGGTTGCATTATCGGGGCGAGTGACTTGGGTTATTAAACCGGATGCATTATAGGTGTAGCTGGTTGTTTTATTGCCATCGACGGTCACGCTGCTGATTTGATTACCGGTATAGGAAAAGAGTAATTCGCGATTAGTGGAATCTTTTACGCGCGTTAAGAGTCCACTTGTCGCATCGTAAAAAAACTCTTGTTTCATACCGTTACTGGCAGTGACGGATAAGAGTTTCCCACTCGCATTATAATTTTCAACGTCGCCATTCGGTGCTTTGTATCGCCATGCAACCGGAGCAGCGTTACTAATAGCCAATAACTGCCCTCGCTCACCATTCAACTCAATATATTGATCACCCGCGCCGAGACCAAAACTTAATATACTGCCATTTTCGCGAACCAATTGGATTGCACCTGGCTTGATATGAATTTCAATGTTTTGTCCTTCTGGCAATATTGGAATATTGCGCACAACAACATTATTGCGCACCACCTGACAGGTGTTACCCACATATTGTGCTGACGTACCCAGCGCCCAGGCATCTGTAATTTTGGCTTTAAGTTCATTCCAGCCACTGGTACAAGCTGCGGATTTACTGCCGTATGGTGAACTTTTATCACGAGTTATTTTTGTCGAACTGAGAACTCGTAAGGATTTTTGGTGGGAGTTGAACCAAGATCCGCCCTGAGATTTATTTGAATTATTGTAGGTTCTTTCGAATCCGAGTTGACCAATACCTTGAAAGGTAATATCTATTTCTTTTTGGATCTTTGCACCTGTCATAGGATCTATCGGATTGCCAACAGGACACGTCGTGGGAGGAGAATTTTCCGGTGCAACAGCGACATACCTGATACATCTGCCACTAACATTTTCATACCCAGCAGGACAAGAATTTATAATGCAAGCCTTATAGGATTCCCATTGAACACTACAATATACGGGACAAACCCAACAACCTGACACAACATTAATACCCGCCGCCGGATAATATCCATACACAGCTCTACCACCAATTACGAGACCTCCAAAAGTACCAGTACCTTGGTTGCGCCTAGTGTTTGAGTCTTCCGCACATAGTCGAGGATTTGCAGCTACGTAAGCCGAAAACAAAGACTCTGCTTTACTTGTTGCTATGGCCTTAGCTTCGCTATCGGTGGTATATATCCCTAAGGTACATTCGTCTGGAGAGTTTTGCGCAAAAGTATGTGCCGAAAAAATAAAAACTGAGATACTTAAAATTATATTTCGCAACAATATTTGTGCATAAAACGAGAATAAAAAAAGAGAAATTCTCATGGAGACATCCTTTTCATGGATCAATTTAAAAATCGAGATAAATTATTAAAAAAATTACAATATATTGCACACAAAAACTTCGTATTATAAAATATAAATAAATATTACCCTCTATAGATTACAATTATTACTCGTAAGATATTGGTTAATAAATAAAAAATTTTTATATCTTTCCAAAAATATTTAGAAGCAAATAAAAAAGTCGTTTGTAGCAACAAGCGGCTTTTTTCGTTACCGCCCTGTAACATAATGCATCAAACAACTATTTTTGTTTGTTGGCGATCATATCAAAGCAATATTCAAAAGCAACGCGATTTACAAACAAAATTCATCATCTGGTAAAAACGTCACTTCATTCATTTTTAAATATTTAGTAAAAATTTAAAAACAATATCTCTCTGATAAAAACCGGCACTTCGAAACATTTCACGTGATGAATATCACATTTGGACACAGGAAGCATAAAACTCTTTTTGGTGCAATAAGTTCTCTGGGTAGTGAGAAGTCCGCAACAGGTTTCACTCCTGACGGACGACTTGTCGCAAAAAAATTATTTCCCAACCCCTGATACCTTTTCCCATATCAAGTGGCATACATCTGAACCCTTGTATTCACTCCATTGGAATTCCTGCTATGCCACGCTCAACCGGCTTTGGCCGCCCTCGTCCACTTACCCGTAAATTACCACTCGCCGCGCTGATTTTTGCGTTGGGTGGATTCGCCCCAGCGCACGCGCAAGTCGCACACTCGTCTGTGACCGCCACTACTCAAGTTGAATACCAATTACCAGCCGGCCCGCTAGGTGCATTGTTAAGCCAGGCTGCTGCGCAAGGTGGAATTGCACTTTCATTTGATGCCTCCTTGACGCAAGGATTAAAAAGCCCTGGCCTTTCCGGCACATTCACGCCACTCAGTGCGCTTGAACAATTACTGCAAGGTTCTTCATTGCAATTAATTAGACAAAGTGATGGCAGCTACCAGTTACAGCCGAAGCCACAAAGCACTGGCAAATTGCAAAAAGTAAAAGTGGAAGCCGATTTGGGAAGCACTACCGAAAATTCCGGTTCATACACCAGTGGTGGTGCCAGCACTGCGAGTCGTTTGCCATTAACACTGCGCGAAACGCCGCAATCTGTTAGCGTAATTACTCGTCAGCAAATTGAAGATCGCAATTTCGTTACGCTAGAAGATGCGATGAAAACCGCAACGGGAATTACCAGCTCCACCGCCAACTTTAATCGCGTGTCTTACTCGGCGCGCGGATTTAGTCTCACCGATAATATGATCGACGGAATGCCATCCATCGGTAATGCGTACGCCGGTTATGTCCCAAACCTTGCATTTTTTGATCGCGTTGAAGTGCTGCGCGGTGCAGCAGGTCTTGTATATGGCGCAGGTTCTGCTGGCGGTACGGTTAATTTAATTCGCAAACGCCCGACTGCTGAGCCGCAAGTCAGTGCGGTATTGCGTGTGGGTAGCTGGAATAATTTTTATTCGGAACTGGATGCCAGCAGCGCAATTAATGAAAGCAAAACAGTGCGCGGGCGTTTGGTTATGCTTTATGAAGATCGCGAAAATTTTATCGACGAAGAATACACGCGTCGCCCGGCTATTTATGGTATTGGCGAATGGGATTTGGGCGATGCAACGCTCATCCATCTCGGCGCCAGCATGGAGCGATACGACGGTAATTATGCCCCTTACGGACTCCCCCGCTACACCGGTGGTGGTGATTTGAAATTACCGCGCTCATCGCGCGGGATGTCACCCGGCTGGAATACTTATTACACCGATGTGGACACCGTGTTTGCCGGTGTTGATCATCAATTTAATGAGCGTTGGAGCTTACGTATTACCAGTAGTTTTCAGGAGCGAGTCCAGGGCGGCATGACCACCAATACCACCGGCGTAGTTAATCCAACCACATTAACCGGGCCCGCGTATGGAACAACCATGAACAATGCTTACAGCCCCGGCACCTATCAAGCTACCGATGCCATGCTGAGCGGTAGTTTTGATGCATTTGGCCTGACACACGAAGTAGTTGCCGGAGTAACCTGGTCAGAAACCGAAGGTAAAGCGGGCCGCAGTGCAACGGGGCCTTCATCACCCGTCATCGGCAATATTTTTACCTTTGATCCCTGGGCGGTCCCCCAACCCGCATTGGGTGCCTGGACCAAGGGCAATACAGAGACAATGAATGAACAATCCGGTGGTTATCTGATTGGTCGCTTTACGTTGGCCGAACCCTTGAAGCTGATTGTGGGCGCACGCCTGAGCAATCTGGACAACTCAACCACCACGTTATCGACCGGCAAGGTAGATAAAAACAGCGAAGACAATGTGTTCACACCTTACGGTGGTTTTGTCTATGACTTCGCGGAAAATTGGTCAGCTTACGCGAGTTACACTGATATTTTTCGCGCGCAAAACACGCTCTATACCGCGGACAAAAAACCGCTGGAGCCGGCAGTTGGCGCTAACTACGAAGCGGGTGTTAAAGGTGAGTTGTACGATGGCCGCTTGAATACTTCGTTTGCGCTATTCCGTATCGATGAAGAAAACCGTTCGCAAATTGATCCTGATAATGCTGCGCCTTGTGCGGGCTCGCCCACAGGCTTGGCCGATTGCTATATCGCCACTGGCAAAGTGCGCGGCGAAGGTTTTGAAATGGAAGTCTCCGGCGAAATATTACCGGGTTGGGAAACTGTGGCGGGTTACACCTACGTCACCACCGAATATTTGCATGATCGCACCAAAACCGGCGCTCCCAGCGCGAACGAAGGCAAGGCCTTCCGCAGTGCAACGCCCGAACACTTAGTGCAACTCTGGAGCAATTACCGGTTCAGTGGCGCACTGGATGGATGGAGCCTGGGCGGCGGTGTTTCAGCGCAGAGTGACATCTACATCACCAGCGGTACGGTACAAGTCAATCAAGGCGGCTACAGCTTGTGGAACGCCCGCGTTGGTTACAAGCTCAATGACCACTGGAACCTCGGGCTAAACGTCAACAACCTGTTCGACAAGGCTTATTACTCGCAACTGGGATACACCTCTGGCAACCGTTATGGCGAACCACGCAACGTAACACTTTCCCTGCGCGGCACGTTTTAGGCCGGGGGTGAGTGATCGAAGTAATCCGGCTCTCCTTTCGGGAGCCGGAATCTAATCTCCATTTCAGCACACCCAAATAAGATTAATTTCCATTTGAAACCGGATTGCATGTAAAATGTCGCGATCTTCATTTTCACCAATTCAGGCATGTCGCCAATGATAAAAAATCTCTCTGCCGATGCCCGCTACCGTTGGGAAATTACGTTCCGCGTACTCACTGCCATTTTCGGGGGCTATGTACTCACCATCACCAGCGGAATTTTGCTGGCGTATGTTTTACCAATGAGTAAAAGCGATGCCGTGACTACCGCGATGCTGCTCAGCTTTGCCATTTATGCTGGTACAGCCATGTGGATTTTTTCCCAGCGCTCATGGCGCAAAGCCATTGCCGGAATCTGGATTCCAGCCGCTATTTTTTGCGCGCTGATTACCTTATTAAAATTGATGGGAGTGACACCATGAAAAATGGTTTCCGCCAATCCATGTCATGGGTCCACACCTGGGGCGGGTTAACCGTCGGCTGGATTTTATATTTTGTTTTTCTCACCGGAACACTCGGTTATTTTGATACCGAAATTGATCGCTGGATGAAACCGGAATTAGCCCCGGAAACGGCGAGTGTTCAACAATCCGTCGCCATGGGGATGCAGCGACTCGAAGAAAAAGCCCAGGGCGCCGAACGCTGGCTCATCAGCCTACCGGGCAATCGCGACACGCCGCATCTGCGTATTTTCTGGCAAATGCCGGAAAATGCCGACGGCACTCCCGGTGCGCGCGGTAACGAATTATTGGATGCAAAAACCGGCGATGCATTAAGTGGCCGCGCTACCGGTGGCGGGCAAACGTTATATCGCATGCACTATTCACTGCATTACATTCCGGCCAGTATTTCTTATTGGATTGTGGGTATTTGCAGCATGTTTATGCTGGTTGCCATTATTACCGGCGTGGTGATCCATAAAAAAATCTTTAAGGATATTTTTACATTCCGCAGCCAAAAAGGTCAGCGCTCCTGGTTGGATATGCACAACTTGCTCAGCGTAAGCGCCCTGCCATTTCATTTCATGATTACTTACAGCGGCCTGATATTTTTTGTCATGACTTATATGTATTTAATCGTCGCCGGTACTTATGGGGTTGGCAAAGATGCGAGCACTACTTTTTTCAATGAATTTTTTGCCGAATCTGAAAAAACCGGCGCTAGTGGAACGCCTGCGGAACTGGCAGAACTGAGTGCAATGGTTGCTATTGCTGAATCACAATGGGGTGCCGGGCAAATTCGCTTCCTGGATATTGATCACCCCGGCGATAGCAATGCGCGCGTAAATTTTGCTCGCCAAATGGATTCACCACTGCGCTCCAGCCCTGAATTAGTATTTAACGGCGTGACTGGCGAATTACTCAATAGTAAATCGGCCACCACGTCCGCACCGCACACCGTATACGATACTTTCCTAGGGTTGCACGAAGGATTGTTTGCCAATATCGGTTTGCGCTGGCTGTATTTCTTTTCCGGTTTATTGGGCACAGCGATGATCGCCACCGGCATGATTTTGTGGTCAGTCAAACGTCGCCCGGCGCAATTGAAAAAAGCCGGTGGTCCTGATTTTGGTTATCGGCTGGTTGAAAGTTTAAACCTCGGGACTGTTGTCGGATTGCCGATTGCTGTTGCTGCTTATTTTTGGGCAAATCGCTTATTACCACTCGACCTGGAAAATCGCGCGCAGTGGGAAGTTCACTCGATGTTTATCGTATGGTTAATTTGTTTGCTTTGCCCGTTATTGCGCCCGGTACAAAAAGGCTGGCATGAATTGCTCTGGATTGCAGCCGCTGTTTATTGTTTGTTACCGGTGGTAAATGGTTTAACAACGGATCGCCATTTAATAAACAGCCTCAAAGAAAATGACTGGATTTTTGCGGGAATGGATTTAACGTTTATCGCCGCAGGTTTGTTATTCGCGTTTGCCGCGAGCAGATTGCAACAAGGTGCCAAGCGGGAATCAGAAGCAGCGCCTGTGCGCCGTAAAAAGAACCAAGTCACCGAGGCCTACTAAAAAATGTTAATGAGTTTTGCATTGGCTTACTGCACTTGTGTGCTGCTTTGTATAGCAATGAATCGCCACGGAGCACAGATTTTTCCAGCGCGCAAACTGCCGCCCAAGTTGCCAAAAATCATTGCCAGCGGCGGTTGGTTATTGCTGTTAATAACGGCGGCATTATGTATAAAACAACAAGGCGTCGGCACCGGCCTGGCCGTACTGGCTGGTATATTTACAGCAGCGATTTTTGTACTGGCCTTGCTATTAAATTACGCTGCTCGCTGGATACCCGCAGTGGGCGCAGTGATGTTGGCTACGGGAATTATTTTTTAATGTCGGGCATCATCTTCACTGCGATCCATTAGCAACGATAATACCCACATATTGGTAAAAAAATTATAAGAAAATCCGGAGCGCAGCAATATTCTATTCCTGCGCACTTAATGCAACTGGTGTTTATGGATTGCATCTTCAGCGAGCAACTGGTTAATCCACAAATCGCGCTCTATATCACTGTTGCGCTTCAAACGCGTTAGCGGCTCAAGTACTTTATCGATACATGGCATGGGTGCGTAACTTGATAGCGTCAGGGTCGCGACTTCTTGCAGTAAATCAAGGCTTTCCGGCCCGCTGATTTTGCACAACACATACGCATATTCAATCAACGTCCGCATATAACAACGCAATGCACAACTTCTGCAGGGCGACGCAATAAATAATGACTCCGCAACTAACATTGCTTGCTGATAATAACTGGATGCAATAAACCATTGGTGCAAATGTAATTCGCTGCGACCCTGCTCCAGTAAAAATGACCAGCGATAAACACGCTGATCGTTTTCCTCCCTGATAGACATAGCCTGTGCAGTGGACTGTAAACTATTCATACGTATTACTCCTTCAGGTTGTAGCCCTGCAATTGCAGGGCTCGTATAAAAACAATCGAACATTAAAAATATGGAATATTAAAAATATGGAATATTAAAAACTATAAGAAACACTTACCCGCGCATTTCTACCCGGTTCTGCATAACGATTAATTCCATCGCCACTCACACCACCGCGCGCGCCACCTGTGCCACTCGTTACAAATTGCACTCGTTGCCAACGCCAGTATTGTTCATCAGTGATGTTGTAGATGCCCAAGGTTAATTTGAGTGAAGGCGTCACCGAATAACGTCCTTGTAAATCAAGCAAGGTAAACCCCTCGGTGAGAAATTCTGCGCCTTGTACTTGCGCTCCTTGCGCATTGGTGGTCATAACATCCTGTAATTTTTTTCCTGCTGAACGCGTTACAGTAAGGCTTGCTGCCCATTGATGATCATCCGGTTGGTATTCCAACCCAAACACACCGGAATGCGGCACAATGCTTAGCAGTGGATCGCCATTTTCTTTTTCACCGTCGGTGTAAGAAATTGCCAGGCGTGCACCCCAGTTGTTACTCAACAACCAGCGACCATCCACTTCAACGCCCTTCACTGTTACTTCACCGGCATTGACCGGCATAGTGTAAGGATCACCTTTCACAGAAGTACAAACACCGCGAGTACAGGTTTGGAAAGTAGAATCAGGTAAACGTGTCAGGGTTTGTGTTTCAATAAAATTGCTGTAGTCATCGTGAAAAACGGCAATGTTAATTTGTTGCCGATCTTTGCTGAATGTATAACGCAATTCTTTGTTCAAACTTTCTTCAGCATCCAGATCCGGATTGGCAACCGAATCCCACAATTGAATTTCCTTGCCGGTTGCTGCATCAATTGCCGGAGTAGTTACCGTAGCGTAATAAAGATTTTCAGTAGAAGGCGCCCTGAAACCTGTGCCTAATTGTGCGCTGATCTTTTGTGTTTCAGTAAGTTGATAGGCAGCACCGAGTTGCCATGTTGCTTCAGAAAAACTTACGTCGTCGATGGTGCCGGATTTATCCTGAAATTGGGCATTAAACTTCGGCGAGTAATCATAATTGTCTACACGTGCGCCCACAGTAAATGACCACGCCGAATTTACTGGCGCAATTGCATCGCGCACATAAGCATGCAAATGTGTAATTTTTGCTTCAGGTACGAAATCAGGATCAATTTCTACCAACGCAGGAATTTCGCTTACACCAACGAAACGCGTATCAATTGAAGAGTAACTCACCTCGCGCGTTTCAGCTCCAAAGCCATACGCCAGATCCTGCTCCCATGAATTACTGCTCAATGATTTGGTAAATTTAAAACGTGTTGTGTGCGTGTCCTGATCGTAATCACGATCTTCCGAGCGATAGCATGGTGATACGCCTTGTGGGCAGGTAGTGGATTTAAACAACATCAAGGTGTAGCCACTGGTGTAGGTATTCTGGAAATCATAATTCCAGTTAAACGTATCAAACCAGGAATTTTTTGCTACCCATTGGTAATTAACGCCAATGCGATCCCGATTGTTATCATCATCCGTGGTACGTGTAAGGTAACTCGCATCCACTCGCGTTAAATTGTTCAATTGTGAATTGGCATCATAATGCTCTGCAACCAAACCAATGCGATGTGCATCTGCTGCTTGTAAAAAAATTTTGAATAAACCGTTGGTAGATTCTGTGTCAAGCGGATCAGCAATTTCACGTGCAGCGCCGGTAATGTTATCGCCAGTCCCCTGCACTTCCACTTCATGCGCTTTACGTTGGGTTAAGACCAACAACGTTTCCCAATTACCAGTGCGATTGGCAAGCGTACCGCTGAACATTGCCTCATCGTTTTCGGTAGCGTATCCGGTTTTTATATTAATAAAAGTATCATTACCCGGTGTCAGATAATCCGCCGGGTCTTTGGTAACAAACATCACTGCACCGGAAAGACCACCACTGCCGGCTGCAATTGAATCCGCACCTTTAATAATTTCTACAGATTTCAGCGCATCTACATCCAGACCGCCGCGCGTTGAACGGAAAAAATCGTACGCCTGATAACTCACCGGATCCAGGGTTTCACCCATCGCCAAACCATCAACGGTCATCGCTACACGGTCACCATCAAGACCGCGAATATTAAAACCATTGGCGCCAAAACGACCGATGTTGCTAACACTAACACCGGGCACATAACGCACCATGTCTTCAATATCGGTCGCCTGTTGGTTTTCCAGTGTTTCCGCATCCAGCACTTGTGAATTTGGGTGAGCCGAATTTTTTTCGGCCTCAGCGGTAATCATTACCTTATTTAATTTTTTTGATGCGCTGTCAGTTACAGTTTTTTCATCTGCAGTTTTTTCATCTAAAGCCAATGCAGGATTAATAATTATCGCGCAGGTAAAAGCCAGTGTGCTGATTGCGAAAGGAACAACACTGGAAACAGGGTATTTCATTTTACTTCCTCATTAACCATGACATATAAATTGAGTGCTACCCTGAGTGATGGGTAACACACATGATTTTTTGGCTAACAAGGTTTTTGTGTTTTTCTTTTTTTATTAATCTGGATCTAGCACCGACAATAAGTCGGCTGTAAAACGGCATTCTTCCTAATAACTATTTAGCGTTAAAGCTCAAGGGCCAGGATTAAAACTTAAGGAAACTTTCCCAAGTTCTGTTTTGCCCTTAGCCTGAACTTGAAAACGCTGGTCACTCAGGGTAAACGGAATACTCACCAGCTCGTGATCACCATGTTCACGTGCAACTTCGATATGGAATTCATAGCTTCCTTGTGCGAGCGGATTACCAAAATCATCGCGACCATCCCATTCCAGGTGATAACTTGCAGGCTTTTCCGTTGCACCGCTAATTGCATCAACCAATCCATCATCCAAACGGCCCTGGCGACGCCACCAGAGTTTTAGTTCACGTAACCACCGTGAGTTGTCACCCAGCAAACGCAAATGTTTAACAGGTTTTGCTGTGCTGTCACTTATCCAGAGAGCCAGATAAGGTTTGCGATATTCCGCCACGGATTGATTTGGAATTTCATAGTCGATTACAAAAGGAATTTTATTTTTCCAAAAACCATAGGCTTTGTTTTTTTCGATGTATTGATACCAATTACTAGTCGCAAATACGCGCCCATGTTCATCAACCACCAAAGCAGCAACCCCGGCAAGTGAATTTGCCCATGCTATTCCCTTCACGGGGGGCTTCACCACTAACGTTTGCGCAACGGCGGTTGCAGTAAAACTATCCGCAGCGGTAACTATTACCGACGGTGCAAATTCTGCCGGCCAGCCATCGCGCGGATTAATAATCGTGCTTAAACGATAAGGGCCAATTTTTTGTGTAAAAGACACATCCTGTTGATCGATAATACTGAGCGCGCTGGCTGTGGCGGCAAACTGTGCAACAGATATTTTTTCAAAGGTATTATTTGTCTCGTTGAAAACCGGCTTGCATAAATCCACCGCTATTGCATCCTTGCTCCAGCAACGCTGCTGGCTACCTATGCGTAACCGAAGCGATTTAAGTGCGTTCTGGTACTGCTCATTTACCCTGGGCTTTTCAGCAACTTTCAATTCATCAAGGCCCGATTCACCAAGACCGAGCTGAATAATGAATTGATCCAATATCCATGCATGCCAGTAAATTCCGGGGGCAAGTGCTACGCGATCATCCCTGCGCAACTGACCCGCCAATTGTCGCAACTGCGCGCGATCCGGTAATTCATTACTAATACGAGCTTGCTGCCATTGCGCTTCCAGATCACCCAACCGACATGAAAATGCTGATTGCGATTGATATTCCCACTGCATACAGCGTTGATGCAAATCCGAATCAGGGGATTTTTTCGCAGCGCTAAATTCAGCGGCTGCGATAGCATTTAATTTTTCTATCCCGATTTGCAATTGCTGCTGCAATTGAACTGTTAATTGTTTTTCTTGTGCAGGATTAATCGCCTGGAAACTTACCATTAAAGATACATTTTCAAGGGGTAACTCGAACTCTCCGGCAGAAACAGCGGGGCACCACCAACCTGCCCCGCTCATCAACAATGTACATACTTGCAGCACTTTTTTCATTGGCAATCATTCAACTCATTTATAGCGAGCAACATTTTTCATTAGCTGCTTATACGAACATTTACTTTATTTTGCTGCTGTTGCTTTTTCTTGCTTGTGTTCGCGCTTGGGTAATGGATCTTTAGCGGTAACAGTGCCGTCTTTATCCAAATCCCAACCACTGAAAATACGTTCGCCGGATACGCCAAACTCTTGCAAAGTTAAATCATCATTCTTGTCTTTATCCAACGCACCAAAACGCACGTGAGCTTGCTTGATTTGACCCGCACGTACATTTTTGGCCTGGCGATCCAAACGGTTTTCAAATTCCAGCAAATATTCCTCAGCGCTGATCCATGAATCCTTATTGGCATCAGTTGCGTTGAAACTATTTTTGCGGTCCTGATCAAACTCCGCACGCGTTACCTGCCCATCACCATTTTTGTCATAGATAGCAATAAATCCACTAACAGAATGCGAACTTGGCATTGATAACGCTGAGCGAGGGCGTGGTTTCTCATTTTCATTTTGCGCAGTTCTCATTTCAGGTACGGGAGTGTTTGTATCAATAACACCGCGACCCGCTTTATCCAGATGAGTAAACGCACGGCTGCCAGAAGCTTCATATTCAGCCCAGGTCATCTTTTTATTTTTATCGGTATCAACCGAATCAAAACGAATTGCTGTTTGGCTTATCTGGCCTTTACGCTCTTCGCTTAATTGCTTTTCCAAACGCAACGCGTACTCTTCCACGTATTCATTTTCATCGATACGTTGATCTTTATTCAGATCCATCCCCGTTAACCGGCTCGCGCGAGCATCATCAAATTCTTTGCGGCTCAATTCACCATCGCCATTTTGATCGTACTCATCAATAAACCAATAACGATCTGCAAAACCATCGCCGTGGTCGCGCTGGAAAGATGAGGTTGGTTTAGCATTTGCTTCAGCGATTTTTTGCTGGGGTGCAGTATTGCAGCCACTTAATGCCATTAACACCAGCGCACTGCTAGCGCCAAGATAAAAGTTATTTTTCATAGAATACCTGACCAGAAATTAAATCGATTCAGTTTGAATTAGAGCGCAGGCTCTACCTGAAAACTGAGTGTGTACACATAACCGTAATTGGGGGCTTCCGCATTTTTTGGAGCCGGTGCCGTATGACGAGTGTGCAATAAATAAATGCCGGTATCGGCCATCGCTAATTCCGCCTCACCTTTAGTATTAGTGGTGGCGTTGAGATAGGGTTTTTCATGTTCACTGCCGTCCTGGGCTTTAAATACACTGATTTCCTTGTTGGCTAATGGCTTACCATCCAGCAACACTTTTACCGCAAATTTTTCACCGGCATAAACATCGCTCGGATGCGTTACCGGCACAACTTCCAGCCCTTTACTGTAAGGTTTAAGCGCAACGGCCGTAGGTTTATCATTGGTGATATAGGTTTCAGCCAGAGTAACTGATTGGTAATGGTCCACCAGTTTTGCGCCAGCAGGTAAGGCTTCTTTGGGATCACGAATTGCTTTGCGCTCACCATTTAATTCGTAAAAACGAAATACGGCACCGTAACGCAATCCGGTACTGAAACGATAAGTACCCTTTTCTGTTAATTGGTGCTCAATCAACGTGCGGGTTTTAAAAGCCTCCAAACGGCCAGGCTTTTGCCACACGCCTGCCGGAGTCAGGAGTTGGAAGTCACCTTTGTCGAAGGCAACATCCGGCTGGAAAAACACTTCCGCAAACCCGGCATCCAGCGAAACCCAGCTTTCATGGGCTGGTGTAAAGCTAATCGGAGCTAAAAACGGCGTATGCGCGCTCACGGGCATGACCAACAATGCGCTTAACATCACAGGCAAATTAGCCAGGAAAAAACGGGATAATTTCATAAAACACTCCTCAGAAGACCGAATTCCGGCCAGACGGAAAATCACGTGCGGCTATATAAACTTAGGCGCCACCCTATTTTAAATGATAATGCTTATCAATAACAAATGTAGTTAAATTTCAGAAAGAACACAATAGGTCATGTTTCGGTCAATGGACCCGATATGCCTGAATCCTTTTAAACAGGCAAATAGCCAGATTGCGCTATCCGATAATTGATCAGGTATCTTGATTGAGGACGCTCATAGGGACGAAATGTGTTGGCAGGAGTGATGGGCTGTTGCAGGAAACTGGTCAATGAATGTGTGCCGAGGCAAATCAACCAGTTAAGGTATGAAGCGTGTGGATTTTATGTATCGATTGCAGAGCGACAGAACAGAAAATGAAACGCAAATACAATCAAGATTTTGTAAGAGAGTTTTTATCTACAGCTTCTGAAACTTTACTGTCATAACCATTTTGGTTCAGCGAGGATTGGCCCGTACAAGCTTTGCGTTTTTCCTGCGATAGATTATGCATAGGCGCACATTTCGTATTAACAACGGCGGCAACATTTTTTTGCGGGGAGTTTTGACAACCGTATAGTGCCAATATAATTAATGTAATACTGGTGATGGAGAAGATTTTGTTTTTCATAAAAAAGCCGGGCAACCATTGCAAAATTGATGATGGCAGTTGGTAATCAATCCTTTCTCTACTCCGTCCTCGCAACCATTTGCCCATCGCTAAAAGTCGCCCATTTTAAACAGCAATAATTATCAACAACAAATAATATTAAGTTTATTTTTTGCCTGAAAAATACATAAATTTGAACTTTTTAAACTATGCAATCCACATATTCTTAAAAAAGAAGATATAACTGAATCAAAGAAAGCCGATGTGAGACACGCTTAATGAGTTGTATTTTTAGGCAGAGAAAAAGGGGAATTGATAGACGGATATTTTCGAAATGCTATTAAACAAGAAGGGCGCAATCAATGCACCCTTCTTGTTTACGAAAAATAAATCTACAACAGATTACGATTTATCAGCCGGCAACTGCTGGGCCAGATAAAGTTGTTGCAATGAAACAGGTAAAGCATTTTTAGCATAACTACGTATATTTATGTCATTTGACTCCATGCCTTTACGCATTAAAGCAACCAGTTTTTTACGCTCTTGTAATCGACGCTTGCTATACGCCTGGTTAAATTTTTCACCTTCCAGCCAGGGTGCAACTCCGCCTGCAGTCAATTGTTTTTCATTGAGGGTTGCATTATTGGCAACAGCAATCTGAGTTATCCGAGCCAAATTTTGCAAACCATTCAGTATTGCTTGCTGCTCACTCAACATACGTTCTGCATAAGCTTTTACTTCGGCATTATCAGATTTCAACAGCGCCAGCTTTGCAGTTTTGATTTCCAGAATCGTGGTACGAGTTGCAATCTCAATAAACGACTGGGTATCCAGTTCATTTTGAGTCTGTGCGCTAACCCCAGGAGCAAAAACGATTAATACTAATAAATTAGCTAATAACGCCTTTATATAACGCATCGATTTATAAGCCCAAAAAGCAAGTGCCTCCGGCTACTTAGCAACAAACAACGATCCTTTAGTCCCTCGCGATTGATAAAAGAAGAAATATCATTCAAGACCATGCCTGAATGGGTGTACAAACTCATTATAGAGGAAAATTACGCCAGTTTGGCGCAATTTTAATCATATTTTAACTTCGTTTTTTTATAAAACTGCGTTAATTGAAATAAAAACCTGCTTTCACATGAAGAATTTTACTATTTGTCAGGCAAATGCCTGTGTTTCGAATCCGTACACCCTATCTCATCCGCCAACCGGAATTCCTTTGGGATGACTACGGGGCGAGGATGCAAATCAGCATTTCAAGGATGAGCCCTGCCTTAAAATCATTCTCAAAATGGGTAGTGGTTTGTAAAAAGTATCTTACCCTTACCTGCATTTTGGTCTGCTCTCATCGTTAAAACTGTCGATAAACAACCGTGCTCACGATCATTTCCTGTCATTTCTTATGTATTGAAATGAGACAAACTCAATATGTTCCACTGGAAAAACCTTTTGTTTGCGCCAATTTAGCTTCAATAAATACCTATCATTCGACACATGAAAATTATGAATTTTAAAAATGGCATACCATTTGCTAAACACAAAGCAACAATTTTAATTTTCATCAACACGAAAAAAGGTATTTGCTGATGACACCGAAAGAGCTGGGAAAATGGGCTAAAACCATGGGAATTAATGCACCAAGCCTGGATGCAGGGTTTTCTTGCTGGATAAAAAGTGCAACGAGTGAAGAACGAAAACAATATCTTATTGAATGGTGGGATGGCTGGTACGAAGCATTGGATGAGAGCTTGTCATTCCAAAAAAATAATTACGAAAATCGTTCCGCTGCTTAAATAAAAATTTGAGTGCGCCAACACATTGGGTGTAGTTACCAGCAGCCCCTACGGACGCTTTCTGCTTCTAGCGGATTTTGCCTCTCGCGAACTGCTCCTGGTTTTTACACTCAATGTGCTGGCGCATTCAATCATCTGTTTACTTTACTTTCTGCTTTTTGCCTGATTACTTTTTTGCGCGGATAAATCATCACGTGCAATCAATTTACCCCGTAAAATAATCCAGTTGATAGAGTCATAAGCTGAAACATCCTCCAACGGATTTTTACCCAATAACAGTAAATCCGCTCGTTTGTATTTCGCTACGCTGCCAATTTCTTTTTCCAATCCCATACGCTTGGCATTGCCAATAGTCAGCGCTTTAAATAAATCTGCCAAGGGAATCCCCATCGCCACCCAGCGATTCATTTCCATCCGCCCATTAAAGCCGGGAAATTGTGTATAAATCGGGCCACTCGGGGTATCGCTACCAAATACCAATAATGATTTTTGATTAAGCGGTTGGCTAACCTGTTGAACACGCGCTAATAAAGGCTGGTAAACCGCTTTTATCTGTTGGTATTTTTGCTCTTCGGTGAGCGCTGCATCTTTGCCAAAATAACCACCAATTTCATTTTTCATCCATTGCCCGGCCGGAGTTTGATACCAGTTAATTAATTCTGTGGTCATGTAATGAGGAAGAGAGGGTTGCTGAAAAAATGCAGGATTTAATAATTCCTGCTCCCCATAAATAACTTGCACTGATGGTTGCACGGCAATCGTTGACTTGATTAAACGCCCGGTAATTTTCTCCAGCTCAGCAGGTGTTGTGGTGGATGGTGCATTCCACAAACCGTGTACCACCATATCCACACCGGTAGCCAATGCGAACTCATAGGATTCTTGCGAATTCCCGTGGAGAAACACCGGTAAATCTTTCTTATGCGCTTCTTTTACCAACTCACGCACAATCGCCTCACTCGGAACCGGCAGATTTTTCTGTGCACCAAATCCTTTTTCATAAAAGATTTTTGCGCACAATGCGCCATCCCGTTTCATCGCCGCAACAAGATGTGCGGGTGTATGATCCGCAGGATCTGCAAAATCCAGGTGGGCGTGTGAATGCCGGTCATGTAAGAAGTAACGCGCCGCATCCATTTTTTGCAATGCTTCATCAGGGATATTCACAATAGGATATCCACCGGGTATGGGTGCCGGCGCACAAAAGTAAGCCTTGGGGGCTATTGGCTGGCTGTTCCAATTATCGATAAACACTTTGGTATTGGCCAAATCCAGCAGAGTTGTGAATCCGGCATAAAGATAACTTCTGGGAATTTGTGCCGCCGCTTGCTGATAAAAATCGGCCTTCTCCAACTCACCATCAGGCACACCGGGCACGCCGCGAAGATGAACGTGGGTATCAATCAAACCGGGAATTAAATATTGCCCTGTACCATCAATCACTTTATCGGCGTTAAATACCCGTGCTCCAATAGCCTGTATTTTGCCCTGCGCTATTAACACATTAAGTGGCTTAGCGCTCAGGATTGCATCGGCATTTACTACAGTGACATTGCGAATAACGAGCGACTCCGAATCTGCACCATTAGCATCTGCAGCGAACGCGCCAAAAGAAATCAGGCTAAAAAGAATTGAAACGAGGGGGTGAATTTTCATGCTGGCTCCGTCAGTTAAATGGATATCGAGCCGGATTTTCGCGATAAATACCCATCACAAACGACCTGAAACGCGATTGAGGACCTGAAAACGGGTAAAATCGATCCGAAATATCTATAAAAATCACATCGCGCTTGGGAATCGGCATGCAAGAAAGTTTTATCCATATCTATTTATCAGCGGCGATTCTTTGTTTACTGCTTGCGTTGGGCTTTTTAATTTCGCCCAAATTACAAACCTTATCCTCCCGTTTGCTCGGCATTAACTATGGGCTGTATGCCCTGCAAAACTTTCTGGCTGTGTTGATTCTGGGTTTTGGGTGGGAAGTGGCGATGATTTTACGGGCAACCATTGCCATGACATTAGGCCCAGCCATTTACTTTTACTACGCCAGCTTGGTGGGCGATATGCGCTCCACCAAAGCCCACGCTCTACACTTTTTGCCAGCATTGTTTGTACTTGGAATCTGGTTGACGAAAGTTCCACTGCTGTGGAGTATCGACTATTTAATTATCAGCAGTTTCGCGATCTACCTTGTAGTCGTCATCCGTCTCTTAATAGGTGCACGGGCCCGCTTGGAATCATTGGGACAATATGCGGATTCAGCCTATCGTTGGCTGTTAGTTCTCGGAGCTTTAATTGCCATCAATCTGGTGGTGGAAGTATGTGCCTATCTGGAAATACGCAATGGAGTCAAACCAGGTGAATCCGTTTCGGCACTGGTGGGATCTTCAGTCTTTTTACTTTTCCATATCATCACCTTGTTAA
This sequence comes from Cellvibrio sp. 79, assembly GCA_003056245.1. Taxonomy (GTDB): domain Bacteria; phylum Pseudomonadota; class Gammaproteobacteria; order Pseudomonadales; family Cellvibrionaceae; genus Cellvibrio. Next base: position 2,009,050 of record MVDH01000001.1, read on the forward strand.
TGGTGATTGTTCGTGCACCGCTGATGGAATGGATGCACGCCCTGCAAGACATCCGCACCAGTAAAACCAAAAACCTGAGTGACGATGAAGCCAAAGTAATCTTCGAACGTTGGGAACAAGTCGTGGCAGAACGCCAGCTCTATAAACAGGAAGGTGGTATTACGTTGGAACATGCAGGCCGAATTCTGGTAATTCCTGCGCGTCAAATATCCCAGGCGATTAATCGCATTTATGGCGGCAGCTTTTCGCAATATTTGAATGATTGCCGCGTGAAAGCCGCACAACAATTATTAACCGAACAAGAAGACATGCCGATCACTGCGTTAATGCTTGAAGCAGGTTTTAGTACGAAATCAAATTTTAATAAAGAGTTTCAGCGAGTAACGGGGGTTTCACCGAGTGAGTATCGTAAGAAAGTGAAAGAACAATAAAATCTTATCGTTCTTTTTTACTTATTGCTTAAACCCTTTCGCAACCACATAAACCTCGCGCGAACGCGGGCGCGATGCATTCGGCTTGCGGATCATGACTTTTTCAAAAGAGGTTTTCACATCTTTAATGTAATCATCGCTGCCTTCGCCCTGGAAAACTTTTGCAACAAAATCGCCTTTCGGTTTTAGCACGCGGCGCGCCATATCAAGCGCGAGTTCGACAAGATAAATAGAAGAGGATTGATCAACAGCATCCACGCCGCTGATATTCGGAGCCATATCTGAAATAACAACATCGGCTTTGCGATCACCGAGTTTTGCCATGATTTGGTTAAACACCGATTCTTCGGTGAAATCGCCCTGGATAAAATCCACATGTTCCAGTGAATCCATCGGCAAAATATCCGAGGCAACCACCCTGCCCTTCACACCGACTAAACGCCCGGCAATTTGCGACCAGCTGCCCGGCGCAGAACCCAAATCCACTACCAACGCACCCGGGCGAATCAACTTATCCTTATCATTCAGCTCGATCAACTTATAAGCGGCGCGCGCGCGATACCCGTCGATTTGCGCTTTTTTGACATAAGGATCGTTGACGTGTTCATCCAACCAACGGTTGCTGCTTTTGGATCTGGCCATGGGGTTACTCAATGTGAATGCGGAAAACCCGGCCATTGTAAGGGGTTAATAGCGATAAGACAAAAATCACCCAATAAAAAAGGGAGCCGAAGCTCCCTCTCTTCCCTTTCATTACGTACACAAAAGGTACGCACGCAAAAAGGCACGCACACAACTAGTTAATTAAAACAATTTACCCAGGTTAATCAGTTGGGTTTCACCGCTGTGATCATTCACACCGTCGTTATCGGTCACGATATACACATCACCGTTGGCCATAAGTGCAGTACCTTCCACTTTTTCCAACAATGTTCCTTTAGTAGAACCCAATACCGGCTTGATGTCGTTAATCAAAGTTTTGGTAATGGTTTGGCCATCAGTCACCGTTTGCAGATTAATTTTATACAAACGCTTGATAGAGGCATCCGGACCACCGCGGTTATCGCGCTCCAACACCATAAATTCGCCGTTACCAATAGAAGTGATTTCCGACAAACCGACCCAACCGCCCGCATACTGTGAGCTGTATGCATCCAACGGATAGAAAACAAATTTCCAGGTTTGGCTCGCGAGGTCATAAATACCAATACGAGGATTAGCTTCACCGTTCCAGGCGCGCTGGAATGCGAGATACAAACTGTTGTTGTATTCCGCGATGCCTTCAAAACCATTGTTGGTTTGCAATGCGTTAACGCTTGCAGGCAAACCAATAACCGATTGGATAACACCGTAAACATCAGTTTTAAAAATCAGGTTGCTGGATTTTGCATCTGCCGCTGCACCCGAGCCTTCTGATGCTATCCAGAATCCGCCATCTGCTGCTTGCGCCAAACCTTCAGGATCTAGGTTTACGGATTTATCCGCATTGATCATCGCCGCTAATTCAGCGTTGGAGAAACTGGGCAGATCCGCATTAATACCGGAAGTTGCGAATACATTATTGGTATCCATAATTTTGGTTTCGCCGACAACCAGCGCCGGTTTGCTGCTGACATCCAATGTGAAAATACGGTTTTGGCCGAAGAAACTATCTTCAATCGAGTACAAGGTTTTTGGATTAATCGCATCCGCAGACAACGCAGAGAGAGCACTCCATGGAATCGGGCTACCATTCGGGCGATTAATAGATTGCACTGTTGGATATTGTGGCGCTTGCATATTGTAAGAATACAAATTGATACCAGCGCGAATGGCAACGTTGCGCAAATCACTTTCAGATGCAACCGCTAACAAATTGCGCGACGGAATTGCCAAACCACCTTCCGGGGCAGCACTCGCAGGCAATGCTTGTTTGAATACCGGTTTTTTCGGATCAGCCAGATCATATACAAACACCAGGCTGGAGCGCTCGGAATTTACAAACAGGAAGCGTTCGTTACCAAAAATTCCCAATTCAATATTTTCCGGCTCATTACCTTTTGCATCGGAACGACGATCCTGGTAATGGCCAAAACGAATAGTCAGATCATCCAGTTCGGAACCGGAATCCCACACCACGTCACCTTGCGTATTAAAAATAGTAAAGCCGCGCGTGCCACCATTTAAATCGCCTTCGTTGGCGGTAGCAAAATATTCGTTGTTAATCCACGACACACCATCGGGCTCGCGCAAGCGCGCATTTTGTACTTCGACAGGTTTAATTACCGCAGGACGATCATCGGTCAGGTCAACATTTACCAGATCAACACTACCCGCACTGAAATGACGAACAATTGCACCGGTCGCAAGATTGATTAATGCAATGTGATTATTTTCTTGCAGGGTTACTACCGCGATGTTGTCGGAATTAATATCAACAAATTCGGGCTCCGGATCAGACGGATAAAGTGTTGCAATGCCTGTTAAATCTACATTGCGTGTGGTCCATGCGGTGGGTGCAGCTGCGGTTAAATCGACAATCACTAATTTACCTGCAGGTAATTGTGGTGGCAGACCGCCATTCAAACTTTCATCACGCTCGTTTTCGATCACAACCAACGCATATTTTCCATCGGGGCTTACGGCAACAGAATCCGGCTGGCCACCGAGATCAATATTATGAATTACGGTTTTCGTGGCGATATCAACAATCGCCAACTTGCCCGATACGTTAACAAAATCTGCAGATGTATTTACCGCAACCAAAGCGTTAGCGCCTTTCACGGCGATAGACGTTGGCTCGCCACCCATCGCCAGAACACCGGTTGGTTTTGGTTGCGATGGATTCACAATATCAACGAAACCAATTTGTTTTTTCAGTGCATCGGTATAAACCAACGTCATACCATCAGTGCTAGCGGCAACAATTTCCGCAGCGGTTTCATCGCTGGTATTACAGGTTGCATTGATCTGCATACAACTTTGTAATGTAGCAATACGGTTAAAATTCATTTGTGTATTGATTACACTTTTATCGCACTGGTAAGTGGTTTGTGTAACCTCGGTTGATTGCAAACTGTTATCGTTGTTTGCATCTACACCACTTTCAATTTTCAAACCGCCTTTAAAACATTGCGCATTACCAGCAGCAAGAACGGTTTGACTAATCAAACTTTTTGAGCCATTAGTACCGTTGGTTCCATTCGCACCATTGCTTCCATTAGTGCCATTGGTCCCATTACTTCCACTAGGACCAGCAGCACCGGCGCTACCATTGGTTCCGTTGGTACCGTTAATACCATCCTTACCGTTAGCACCATTTTTTCCGTCATCGCCACCACAAGCGGTCATCAACAGTGGCAGCGAGGCCACAACCATGAGCGAAAGCATTTTTTTTGTAAATTGCATGAGGCTTTTCCTTCAAAAAGGTTGATTAAGGAGACACTGGGCCGCAAGCATGGTGAGGTTTTATGACGGGAAGATTGCTACTTCATGAAGCTTTGATGACAAACATAAAACAGGTTGGTGACAACAACGTGACAGGTTTTATTGAGCCTGTTACGAGTAGCTACTATCCTTGCAAACAATTTAAAAATTCCCTGTTGAATTAATTATGATTAGTGAGGCTCGCCATGAAAGCGGTAGTTATTAATGAATACGGCAACAACGATGTATTGAATTTAGTTGATGCAGAAATTCCACACCCGGCAGCACATGAAATTCTGGTGAAAGTATATGCAGCAGGTGTGAATCCGGTTGATTGGCGAATCCGTAGCGGTGCAGGCAAACGTTTTGGTTTGACACTGCCAATCCCTCTCGGTAGCGAAATTGCCGGAACTATTGAAAAATTAGGTGAAGGTGTTACCGGTTTTAAAGTAGGTGATGCCGTGTACGGAAAAATCCGCACCGGTGGTTTTGCTGAATACGCCATCGCTCATGTCGACGATTTAGCACACAAACCGCAGCGCATTAATTTTGTACAAGCGGCGGCAATTCCGTTAGCTGCCTTAACGGCCTGGCAAGCGATGTTCGATTTGGGCAAGCTAACGCAAGATCAGCGAATTTTAATTACCGGTGCATCCGGTGGCGTAGGTTCATTAGCTGTTCAACTCGCCAAAGCGAAAGGTGCATATGTTATTGGAACCGCGTCCGGCAATAATGAAAACTTCGTTAAACAACTCGGTGTGGATGAGTTTGTCGATTACACCCGCTATAACTTTGCAGAAGTCATTAAGGATGTTGACGTAGTGTTTGATACGGTGGGCGGTGAAACCTATCAAAACGCCTTCCAGACATTAAAGCCGGGTGGCTATTTAGTCACCGCCGTCGATTTTCCCACAGAAGCGCAATTCGCGGCCTATGGCGAAAACCTGGCGCGGGTATTTTGCAAGTCAGACCCGGAAGATCTGGCGGCAATCAGCGCATTGGTTGACAGCAATCAATTAATTCCTCATATCGCTACGGTATTGCCACTTGTTGATATAAAACACGCGCTGGACTTGTCGGAAACACGGCGCACACGAGGAAAGATAGTATTACAGATCGCCAATCAACCGGATTAACCGGTTTTTAGCATCGACCAGACGTTTTAATCTTGGCCAGATCAATTTAACGCGCGTAAAATGCGCGGGTTTTCTTTTTCCCCTTTGCCGGAAAGTCACCGGCCAGGAGCCTTATATGATCCGCATCAATGAACTCCAGTTGCCACTGGATCACCCCACTGATGACTTGCGTAAAGCTATCGTCAAACGCCTGAAAATCAACGATTCCGATTTGCTTGACTTTACTGTGTTTAAACGCAGCTACGATGCGCGCAAAAAAAATAGCGAAATCACGTTTGTCTACATTATCGACCTGCAGGCGAAGAACGAAGAAAAAGTTCTTGCTCGTTTTGCGGATGACAAAAATATCCGCCCTGCTCCTGATACGAATTATTATCCAGTTGCTAAAGCACCTGCTGATTTAACCGAGCGCCCGTTAGTAATCGGTTTTGGTCCCTGCGGTTTATTTGCAGCACTGACACTCGCGCAAATGGGTTTCAAACCGATTGTGCTGGAACGTGGCAAAGATGTGCGTCGCCGCACCAAAGATACCTGGGCACTCTGGCGCAATAAAGTATTAACACCGGAATCCAACGTGCAATTTGGTGAAGGTGGCGCTGGTTTATTTTCCGATGGAAAACTCTACAGCCAGATTAAAGATCCAAAATTCTACGGCCGCAAAGTCATGCACGAATTTGTGCGTGCCGGCGCGCCGGAAGAAATTATGTATGTAAGCAAACCACATATAGGCACGTTTCGTTTAACCGGTGTTGTCGCAGCGATGCGCGAAGAAATTAAAACACTCGGCGGTGAAGTACGTTTTGAAAACAAAGTCACTGATTTTATTATCGAGAATGGCCGCATCCAGGGCGTTACCCTCGCAGACGGGCAAGAATTACGAAGTCGTTATGTCGTACTCGCACTCGGTCATAGCTCACGCGATACGTTTCGTAAATTGCACGAACGCGGCATCTTCATAGAAGCAAAACCATTTGCGGTGGGTTTTCGTATCGAACATCCACAATCCATTATTGATCACGCGCGCCTTGGGAAATATGCGGGTCATCCGGAACTCGGTGCGGCGGATTACAAACTGGTTTATCACGCAAAAAATGGGCGCGCGGTTTACAGTTTTTGCATGTGTCCCGGAGGTACTGTCGTTGCTGCCACTTCAGAACCGGAACGCGTTGTGACAAACGGAATGAGCCAGTATTCGCGCAATGAACGCAATGCAAATGCGGGAATTGTGGTGAGTATTAATCCGGAAGAAGATTTCCCCGGCGGGCCACTTGCCGGTGTGGAATTACAGGAACGTTTAGAGTCGCGCGCTTACGAATTAGGCGGCAAAGATTACTGCGCTCCCGGCCAGCTAGTTGGCGATTTTATTCGCGGCAAAGCCTCTACTGAATTTGGCGAGGTGGAGCCATCCTATAAACCCGGGGTATTGCTCGGAGATCTGGCGCCTTCTTTACCCGATTACGCAATTGAAGCGATTCGCGAAGCACTGCCGGAATTCGGAAAGCAAATTCGCGGATTTGATCGCAACGATGCCGTCCTAACCGGCATTGAAACACGCACCTCGTCGCCAGTGCGAATTACACGCGATAATGAATCACTGCAAAGCCTGAATACGCGTGGACTTTATCCTGCGGGTGAAGGTGCCGGCTATGCAGGCGGAATCCTGTCTGCGGGCGTAGATGGTATTAAAGTCGCCGAAGCAGTCGCCAAAGCGATGTTGAACGATCTGGCCAGCCAATAACACCGCCAATACAAACCGGATAGCTATGAAACTTGACGATATTAAAAAGCTCCATCAAAAAAAATACCGCACAGAATTTGGTCATTTTTTAGTGGAAGGTGAACATCTGGTGCTGGAGCTGGAGAAAGCGGCAGCAATTAATGCGGCATTAAAAAACTGCGAGCTCTATGTCACCGAATCGTTTAACGATTTTTCCAGCCCGTTTAAAAAACATCTGGTCAGTGAAAAACACATGGCACAGTTGTCAGATACCAAATCACCACAAGGAATCATTGCGGTAGCGCCTTTGATAACAGCAAGCAGTTCTTCATCAGCAAATGAAAAAACAATTTATCTTTATGAAGTGCAAGATCCCGGCAATCTGGGAACTATTTTGCGCAGTCTCGCCTGGTTCGGTAATTTCCGTTGTCTACTCAGCCCCGGTTCGGTCGACCCTTATAATCCCAAAGTAGTTCGCTCCAGCATGGGCGCAATTTTTCATGTGCCTCTCGAGTTGGATGTACCGCTGGAATCCATAAATACTCGTTTCGATTCAATTGCAACACTGGATATGCAAGGCCTGCCACTTAGTGATGCCAGTTTTAGGAAAGCGGATTGTTATTTATTTGGTAATGAGGCGCGCGGAGTGCCGCGCGCTCAATTACAAGCGATGAATGCAGCACCGTTTACTATTCAAGGTTGCGGGGCCATTGAATCGCTGAATTTGGCTTCAGCGGTAAATATGTGCGTGTATGAATTAATTCGCCAGGATGTAAATCACTGTTAACACCGATCAAAATACAGAACCACAATATTACGATCATTAAATTTTAAAAATCAGGCTCACTTTTTCAAAGGAATAGCAGCCATCAATCCACGAGATAATAAACCGGGGAAAACACTGTGGTGATTTTCACCTTTGATCACTTCCACTTGCAATTCAAGCCCGGAATAATTACGTGATTGCAATATCCTTTTAAAGGTCATCACATCATCTGCCATTTTTTTATCATTCAAGCTACCATCATTATCGTCGACATAGATCATTACGTTAGCTTTTAAGGTTTTGTGCTTTTCAGCGTATTTTTTCTCCATGGAAAAAATAACTTTATTATCGTACCAAAGCGATGGGCTACCTATAATATAGTAATCAAACACCTCCGGCCTGTTGACCAGAATATAGCTTCCCAATAAGCCGCCAAAAGAATGGCCAACAAATATTTTCTTTTGCGGATTAACGCGGTAACTTTTCTGTATCAGCGGAATTACCTGGCTGGCAATAAAATCAACATATTCTTTAGCATGACCCGACGCCAAACGACTCGCACTGGAATGGCCATTTTTCTCCAATGGAGAAAAAGTTGGAGTGTAATCACGCGTGCGACTTACACCTCTATCATCACCTTTGGAATCAGAAATACCGACCAGGATAGCTTCTTGAATAACCTGTCCTCCCATTAACTGCAGGACACCGCTAGCCAACGGAAATGCATAGATAGAGTCGTTCACAATAACCAATGGATAAGATTGAGTTGATTTTTTGTATGACTCAGGCAAGCGAATATAAAGCTCATAATCTTTATTATTGCTATCGGCATGAATACTTCGTACTTCTGTATGCGGCAAACTAAATACGGGCAATTCTTCTCCATGGGTTATTCCTGTAACACTCATAGCCCCCAGAAACGCAGTTGATAAAAACACTTTTTTGATGAACATTAAACATCCTTACTTATTATTTAGTTTCAACGATACCAGCAGCGGTGAATGCCTGGTTTATATAATTTTCGTTTTCTGATGGATGGCGCAATGCAGATTCGGGAAACCCTTTGCTATTTGCAATAGCGGCTACTCTACCCTGCTTATGAAACGCGACTTGCGGAAAATTTTTAGCTATAGGATCTTTATAAGCCTGTTGCGGAGATATTATTTTCCATCCCTTATTACGCAAATATTCAACAAGATCACCAACAAACAAAGCGGCTGCATCATTTTCGTGTAACAAAAGTACATGTCGTGGTGACCGCTTCAGTGATTTTCGGGCAAGCGCGTCATAAAACTCAATTGATTCATACAGGCTTTTGATATAAAAATCACGCGCTTTTTCATAATTGATAACCTTTTTCTCCCCTGCTGCGTTGGTCAGCAACGCGCTGATATACCAATCAAAATTATCGATGGTGACATATCCATCTTTATAACCCAATTCCTGCAATAAATTTTGCAATTGATTGATATCTGTTAAATCCTTGCCGTAATGCAGATAAGGAAAGCGATGGAAATTAAGCACATTGTTAAATGACTTTAATGCCAGATGCGCCTTATACATGTCCAATGCATAAGCTTCTGTGCCTATTTGACTAGCCGATTGATGGCTAAAACTGTGACTCGCCAGATGGAAGCCAGCATCAGAATATTGTCTCAAGCGTTCAGCGGTGTGCGGATTAATATAATCTGCTTTTACAAAAAACAAGGTATCGGGAACCTTCGCTCGCTGCAAAGCATGGATTATTTTTTGTGTGCGTTCAGCACCTGTCATCAACGCAGAATCGGGTGTAGGAGCATCATCAAAAGTAAAGGCAATCTCACGGGCTTGGCAGAGCAATGAAAAACTAAAAGCAACAAAGATGAGCGAACGGGCGAGGTAACTCAACATACAGCATCCTGATTATTATCTGAATTATCCTTTACGAGACCACATCGTGGATGTATTCACGCAATAAGAAATGAGGGAACATGTTACAGCATCCGCTGACCACGCTCCCACTTGTTATTTCATATTTTAGAGAATTTAACTGTAGTTTAAACGTTAGGACGATTGTTGTGGACAATGGAAACTCTGTTTGATGTCGTTACCATCCACTGAGTGCAGGTGTACATCAAACCCCCAAAGACGGTGCAGGTGTTTTAATACCTCGGGAGTGGAATCACCTAATGGTCTGCGATTATGCATGTAGTGATACAACGTTAAAGAGCGATCCCCTCGCACTTCTACGTTATACACCTGGATATTAGGCTCACGGTTACCCAGGTTATATTGACCAGCGAGGTTTTCGCGCAGTTTGCGAAAACCGCGTTCATTGTGTATAGCATCAACACGAATTTTATCTTCTTCATCATTATCTACGATGCTAAAGAGTTTTAAATCGCGCATAACCTTGGGTGATAAAAACTGTAAAATAAAACTTTCATCTTTGAAATTTTTCATCGCAAATTGCAATGTTTCTTTCCAGTTCGAGTCAGCAATTTCAGGAAACCACATGCGATCTTCATCAGTTGGATTTTCGCAAATACGACGAATATCACTCATCATCGCAAAACCCAGCGTATAAGGATTAATACCGCTAAAGTAAGGACTATCATAGGCAGGTTGTGCAACTACACTAGTATGGGATTGTAAAAACTCTAATATAAAACCATCCGTCACATACCCACGCTCATGCAACTCATTAAGCAACGTATAATGCCAAAAGGTAGCCCAACCTTCATTCATCACCTGGGTTTGCCGTTGGGGATAAAAATATTGGGCAATTTTTCGTACAATCCGAATTACCTCGCGCTGCCATGATTCCAGGAGGGGCGAATTTTTTTCCAAAAAATACAGGATGTTTTCTTGCGGTTCAGTAGGAAAGCGTGGAGTATTTTTTTGCGCATCAGCTGTTGCTGATTTAGGAATTGTCCGCCATAGATCATTCACATGTTTTTGCAAATACTCTGCGCGCTCGCTTTGACGTCGCTCCTCTTCTTGCGCCGAAATTGGATAGGGACGTTTATACCTGTCCACACCGTAATTCATTAATGCATGGCATGAATCAAGAATATCTTCCACTGCACTAATGCCATAACGCTCTTCACACTTGCTGATGTAATTTTTGGCAAACACCAGGTAATCAATAATTGAGCTCGCATCGGTCCAGGTACGAAATAAATAATTGCCTTTAAAAAAAGAATTATGACCATAACACGCGTGGGCAATAACCAGCGTTTGCATGGTCATGGTATTTTCTTCCATCAAATAAGCGATGCAAGGATTTGAATTAATTACAATTTCATAAGCAAGTCCCATCTGCCCACGTTTGTAAGAGTGTTCGGTGCTGAGTAATTGTTTACCGTAGGACCAATGACTGTAGCCAATGGGCATCCCAACGGAAGAGTAGGCATCCATCATTTGTTCGGAGCTAATAACTTCAATTTGATTGGGGTAAGTATCCAGACCAAATTCTGCGGCTAAATCACCCAGAACTTTGTCCACATCCTGAATCAAATCAAAGTTCCACTCAGAGGTGGTAAATAATGGTTTTTTCATGCGACCTTCTTATGAAAGAGCTCACGGAATACCGGATAAATATCACCGACACCACGAATATGCTGCAACGCAAAACTTTCCGGATATTGCTGTTGAATAGATTCATACACATTCCACAACGCCTGATGCTCGTTGTTAGTGATTTCAATGTAGGAAAAATATTGGCAGCTGGGCAAAAGGCTATCTACCAGAATGTCGCGGCACACATCGGAATCCTCTCCCCAGTTATCGCCGTCAGATGCCTGGGCTCCATAAATATTCCACTGTTCCGGAGAATAACGGTCCTTAATAATTTCCTGCATTAGCTGTAAAGCGCTCGAGACCACTGTCCCGCCGGTTTCACGCGAATGAAAAAATTCATCTTCATCGACTTCTTTGGCGCTAGTGTGGTGTCGAATAAAAACAATTTCAGTTTTTTCGTAATTGCGCTGCAGAAATAAATACAGAAGAATAAAAAATCGTTTAGCGATGTCTTTGGTAGCCTGATCCATCGACCCGGAGACATCCATTATGCAAAACATAACTGCTTTGGAGCGAGGTATTGGTTGCTTGATCATCAAATTGTATTTGAGATCAAAAGTATCCAGCCAGGGGATTTTACTAATAGAATGTTCAAGCTTAGCTATTAACTCTACTACTTCACGGTAACGAATATAATCACGATGAGCTTCCGGTATTTTTTCTAACTCTGCTAATTCCGCATTCAATTCCTGCAATTGCCGGCGCTTGCCACCCGTCAACGCAAGGCGACGCATATTGGCAGAACGTAATGAGCGTACAATGTTCATGCGCCCGGGTTGACCTTCATTCGCAATACCGCCACGCACCGACTTAAACTCTTCTAATCCCGAAAGCTGGCGCTTGACGAGATTGGGAAGCTCCAGTCCATCAAACATAAAATCCAGAAATTCTTCTTGCGAAAGAGTGAATGAAAAATCATCCACTCCTTCGCCCGAATCACTGGCTTTTCCACCGCCCCCCTGACCACTACCACCTTGCGGACGTGCAATTTTATCGCCTTCGGAAAACTGCTTGTTGCCTGGGAGAACGCGTTCGTTGTATCCACCCTGCCCATGATGAATAATCGGCTCATTAATATCCCGGCCGGGAATACTGATTTTTCCTCCTTTATCAATATCAGTAATTGAGCGTTCATTTACCGCATCGGAAACTGCTTTTTGGATTTGCTCACGATAACGCCGAAGAAAGCGCTGGCGATTGACAGCGCTTTTATTTTTGGCATTGAGACGTCGATCAATAATGTAACTCATAGCCCAACCTTAACGTTGATTAACGCACAAGACTTTCAGGTTGTTTTCCTCGGTTATTGGGACTTTCTCACTCTCAAATACCATTCAGATAACAAGCGCACTTGTTTTTCGGTGTAACCACGCTCCACCATACGCTGTACAAAATCCTGGTGTTTTTTCTTGTCTTGCACTGAAGCTTTGGCATTGAAAGAAATAACCGGCAGCAAATCTTCGGTGTTTGAGAACATTTTTTTCTCAATCACGATACGCAATTTTTCATAGCCGCGCCAATCCGGATTTTTACCTGCGTTATGTGCTTTTGCACGTAACACAAAGTTAACAATTTCATTACGGAAATCTTTGGGGTTACTGATACCTGCAGGCTTTTCGATTTTCTCCAGCTCGTCGTTAAGCGATGATCGATTCAAAATCTCACCGGTTTCAGGATCGCGATATTCCTGATCCTGAATCCAGAAATCAGCATAGGTTACATAGCGATCAAAAATATTTTGACCGTATTCGGCATAGGATTCCAGATAAGCGGTTTGAATTTCTTTACCAATAAAATCTACATATTTGGGCGATATGTATTCTTTTAATGCATTAAGGTATTTGTCCTGCACTTCTTTAGGGAATTGTTCCTGCTCAATTTGCTGCTCTAACACATACATTAAATGCACAGGATTAGCAGCAATTTCTGTTGGATCGAAATTAAATACCTTGGACAAAATCTTAAATGCAAAACGGGTAGATAAGCCATTCATGCCTTCATCCACCCCAGCTGCATCTTTATACTCTTGCAAAGATTTTGCGCGTGGATCAGTGTCTTTCAGGTTTTCACCATCGTAGATGCGCATTTTCGAGTAGATATTGGAGTTTTCCGGTTCCTTAATACGCGATAACGCAGAGAACTGCGCAAGCATCCGTAGAGTATCCGGTGCGCAAGGAGCCTTGGACAGTGAGGAGTTTTGCAATAACTTCTCGTATATTTTCATTTCCTCTGTAACACGCAAACAATAAGGAACTTTGACGATGTAAACACGGTCGATAAATGCCTCATTATTTTTGTTATTACGGAAGTTTTGCCACTCTGATTCATTGGAGTGCGCAAGGATTATTCCATCAAAAGGAATTGCACCCAAACCTTCAGTGCTATTGAAATTTCCTTCTTGTGTCGCCGTTAATAATGGGTGTAGAACCTTAATAGGAGCTTTGAACATCTCCACAAATTCCATTAACCCCTGATTGGCTCTACATAGCCCGCCACTAAAACTATATGCATCCGGATCATTTTGTGGGAACTCTTCCAGCTTACGAATATCAACTTTACCCACTAGGGAAGAAATGTCCTGATTATTTTCATCGCCCGGTTCAGTTTTGGTTATTGCAATTTGATTCAGGATTGATGGATAAATTTTAACAACTTTAAATTGGGTAATATCTCCGCGAAACTCTTGCAAGCGTTTTGCAGCCCATGGTGACATAATCGATTTAATATAACGTCGAGGAATGCCATAGTCTTCCTCCAAAATTTTTCCATCTTCATCAGGATTAAATAATCCCAGAGGAGACTCGAATACGGGAGAGCCCTTAATGCAATAAATCGGCATTTTTTCCATTAATGATTTAAGCATTTCTGCAAGTGATGACTTACCACCACCCACCGGCCCCAACAGATAAAGAATTTGTTTCTTTTCCTCCAGCCCTTGTGCCGCATGTTTGAAAAACGACACGATTTGCTGAATGGATTCTTCCATACCATAAAAATCACTAAAGGCTTTATAGCGTTTAATAATTTTGTTGGAAAAAATCCTGCTAAGGCGTGAATCTTGTGAGGTATCAACAATTTCTGGTTCACCTATGGCCATCAGCATACGCTCGGCTGCTGATGCATAGACGCTTGGGTCTTTTTTGCAGAGTTCGAGATATTCCTTAATCGTTAACTCCTCCTGCTGGGTAGTCTCAAAACGTTCGCGATAATGACTGAATATACTCATAATCTACCTCGATTAGCGATTAAAGCGGTAAATGCAGATCAATAAACAAGAAACAATTCGACAAATCCATTCATGGGAAAAAATACCATAATTTGTTATCCCTAAGCATAGCCTTAAATTCCTCAAGTATTAAAAGTAATAACAATTAATTGACTGATTTCCGGTTAAGCTTTTACACTCAAAAAGCGCGCCAAGTAATGTAAATAACCGTATAAATTTTCGCGGACAACCCTGCTACCCTTTGACATCAATCGTAGCCAATTACTTTTAGCTTAATAATTTATAATTTCATGATATCTATTCCTTGGTTAAATCCTTACAACCATCAATTTCCACCGGTGGAAAATGCACTTGATGAGCCAAATGGCTTATTGGCCGTTGGTGGCGATCTCTCACCCGAACGCATTCTCGCAGCATACCAACGAGGGATTTTTCCCTGGTTTAATCCAGATGATCCCATTTTATGGTGGAGTCCTAGCCCACGTACGGTTATTTATCCTGACCAATTACACGTTTCAAAAAGCCTGCGCAAAGTATTGCGTAAAGAAACTTATCGCGTAACGTTTGATAATTGTTTTGAAAATGTGATGCGTGCCTGTGCTGCGCCACGATCTTATTCCGATGGTACCTGGATCAGCGAAGATATTATTGCGGGCTATACTGCATTACATCGCCGGGGTTTTGCGCATTCGGTAGAGGTCTGGCAGGAAAATCAATTAGTTGGCGGGCTTTATGGTATGGCACTGGGGCGAATTTTTTTCGGTGAGTCAATGTTCAGTTGCGCCGATAATGCATCCAAATACGGTTTTGCTTATCTTGTTCGCCAATTACGCCACTGGAATTTTCAGTTAATCGATTGTCAGGTAGCCAATGATCATTTATTTAGTTTGGGTGCGATAGAAATTCCCCGTGAAGAATTCCAAAAAATACTGGTAAACTTTGTTCATGAGCCGAGTGTGTATTCCCAGCCCTGGTCAACACTGAACCTGTCGCCGTGGGAATAACCAGATTTGCGCGAGACAATCATGTCCGACCTATCAACATTAAAATTATTTGCTACCCAGCCTCACCCTTGTAGTTATCTGGACGGACAGGAGGCCACAACTGTATTTGTGGATCCGGAAGCAAAAATAGATCCCCCACTTTATACACAGTTGTCACAATTGGGGTTTCGTCGTAGCGGTGCGCACCTGTATCGCCCACAATGTCTACGCTGCCAAGCCTGCGTTTCTTGTCGAATTCCGGTAAAGCTATTTAAGCCTAATCGCACCCAACGCCGCTGCATACAACGCAATAACGATTTATCACTTAGCATCACCAATAATATCAATACTCTTGAGCACTATGGCCTTTATGCTCGCTATATAGAGGGAAGACATCAGGATGGTGATATGTATCCCCCATCAGAAGATCAATACAAGGCATTTTTAACCAGTGAATGGGGGATTACCCAATATATAGAGCTGCGTTTGGATGAAAAGCTGATTGGTGTATCTGTGTGCGATCAACTGGGAGATGGGCTCTCAGCGGTATACACCTTTTATGACCCTGCGGAAGAAAATCGCAGCTTGGGAAAATTCGCCATACTGGCCCAAATAGAAAAGGCCCGCACCATGGGGCTGGATTATGTTTACCTGGGTTATTGGATTAAAGATTGCGAGAAAATGAACTATAAAACCCAATATCGTCCATTAGAACTACTTGTCAATCGCCGCTGGATGCGGCTTAACTGAATAAACATTGCTTGATTTACTCAGATACACATCAAATTCGTTGGTAATTCCCGCTTTTGTCCCCTATTCCCCTTGGCGGCTTTGGTTAATTAAGGCACAATTCACGCCTATTTTTTTACCCCTTCTGTCGCACTTACCGTGACAGGCATGAACTATTGAAACTCTGAGGAAACTGCCGCATGGCAAAAGACGATTGCATTGAATTTGACGGTGAAGTGGTTGACACCCTGCCCAACACTACCTTTCGCGTAAAATTGGAAAATGGACATGTGGTGATTGCCCACATCTCTGGCAAGATGCGCAAAAATTATATTCGTATTTTGACGGGGGACAAGGTCAAGGTTGAGATGACTCCCTATGATCTTACGAAAGGCCGCATTACTTATCGCGCCCGTTAATTAGAAAGCTACTGATCCAAAAATAGCCATAAAAAAAGCCGCATGGTAATGCGGCTTTTTTATTTTCTGCTAACCATTCTTCCAATCACGCCGGTTGAGCTGCCTGCTTGGCTTTTACTGCGATAGTAATGTTGTCTTCTATCGGATCTACATCAACATCAACAGTGCCACCACCACTGGACAGCACGCCAAATAGAATTTCCTCGGCCAAGGGCTTTTTCAGCTTGTCCTGAATCAAACGGGCCATCGGGCGCGCACCCATTTTTACATCGTAACCATGAATGGCGAGCCATTCACGCGCCTCATCACTGATTTCCAGAGTTACATGCTTATCATCCAGTTGGGTTTGTAATTCCATTAAGAACTTGTCGACCACAGTTTTAATAGTGTTCAATGTCAGAGAAGCAAATTGAACAATCGCATCCAAACGGTTGCGGAATTCCGGTGTAAACATTTTCTTGATTGCTTCCATTCCATCAGTAGTGTGATCCTGATGAGTAAAGCCGATTGAAGCACGACTCATCACTTCTGCACCAGCATTGGTAGTCATAATCAGAATTACATTACGGAAATCCGCTTTGCGTCCATTGTTATCCGTCAAGCTGCCATGATCCATCACCTGAAGCAACAGATTAAAGACCTCGGGGTGTGCTTTTTCAATCTCATCCAATAGCAAAACGCAGTGAGGTTGTTTTGTTATTGCATCAGTTAACAAGCCGCCCTGATCAAAACCGACATATCCGGGTGGTGCGCCAATTAACCGGGAGACAGTGTGGCGCTCCATATACTCGGACATATCAAAGCGCACCAATTCCATTCCCATACACTTGGCTAGCTGACGACAAACTTCTGTTTTACCCACTCCCGTTGGTCCGGCAAACAAGAATGAACCAATTGGTTTTTCAGCAGAACCTAAACCAGCACGCGACAATTTAATAGCAGTAGCCAATGTATCAATTGCCTCATCCTGACCAAATACAGTCATTTTCAAATTCTGATCGAGTTTGCGCAGCTGTTCCTTATCAGAAGACGACACACTTTTTGGTGGAATGCGTGCAATTTTAGCTACAACATTTTCCACATCAGTAACACCAATAGTTTTCTTGCGTTTGCTTGGGGCTAGCAACTGCTGATATGCCCCAGCTTCATCAATAACATCAATTGCTTTATCCGGGAGGAAGCGATCATTGATATAACGCTCAGCCAATTCAGCAGCCGCTCGTAATGCAGCATCGGTGTAGCGCAAGTTGTGATGCTTTTCAAAACGACTCTTCAAGCCCTTAAGTATTTGATACGTTTCATCAACAGTGGGCTCGTTTACATCGACTTTCTGGAAGCGACGAGACAGTGCACGATCCTTATCAAAAATACCGCGATACTCCTGATATGTAGTCGAACCCATACACCGAATTTCGCCTGAGGATAGCAACGGTTTCAATAGGTTAGATGCATCCATTACACCACCTGAAGCTGCACCGGCACCGATAATCGTATGAATTTCATCGATAAATAAAATCGAATTCTTTTGTTTTTTCAATTCGTTAAGCAAACTTTTAAAACGCTTTTCAAAATCACCGCGATACTTGGTACCGGCCAAAAGTGCACCCATGTCCAGGGAGAAAACAACACTGTCCGCTAATGACTCCGGCACATCACCATCGACAATGCGCTTGGCCAAGCCTTCAGCAATAGCAGTTTTGCCCACTCCAGACTCACCAACTAACAGCGGATTATTTTTGCGGCGGCGAGATAAAATCTGGCAAACACGCTCAACCTCAAACTCGCGCCCGACCAATGGATCTATACGGCCTTGCATCGCAGCTTCGTTTAAATTTGTTGCAAAGTTTTCTAGTGGGCTCTGTGCATTGGATTCACCAGTCACAGATTCTTCATCCTGATTTTCTTGGGAACCGTGATGATGATCGCCGCTGTGATCGTTGTTACCAGCGACTTTATGGATACCATGCGTGATGTAATTAACCACATCAATTCGAGCAATACTTTGTTGTTTCAAATAGTAGACGGCTTGACTTTCCTGCTCACTAAAAATAGCCACCAGCACGTTTGCGCCAGTCACTTCTTGTTTGCCGGAGGATTGCACATGAAATACTGCACGTTGCAATACACGCTGGAAACCCAACGTGGGTTGAGTCTCGCGTTCGCTGTCATTTTCAGGGATGAGCGGAGTGGTGGAATCGACAAATTCGATTAATTCTTTACGTAAATTAATTAAATCAGCACCGCAAGCGCGTAACACATTGGCCGCCGAATCATTGTCGATGAGCGCAAGAAGTAAGTGCTCAACAGTCATGAATTCGTGTCGCTTGGAGCGCGCACCTTTGAAAGCAAGATTTAAGGTTACTTCCAGATCTTTACTTAACATCGCGCCTACCCTCTTCTAACCAACAAAATTAACTTCTCACTTTACTAACTCTTTACTGTTCGTCTTCAACCGCTTCAATTTCACACAACAGCGGATGTTGATTTTCTCTAGCATATTGATTCACTTGCGCCGCTTTAGTTTCAGCAATATCACGAGAATATATGCCGCAAACTGCTTTACCGTGAACATGGACCGTCAACATCACATGGGTAGCTTTCTCGCGCGACATGGAAAAAAAGACTTCCAATATTTCCACCACGAAATCCATGGGTGTGTAGTCATCATTCAATAAAACCACCTTATACATTGGTGGCCGTTTTAACTTGGGTTTGGATGTTAAGACTGCAAGACCACCATCAAATTCATCGGCAGAATTATCGTCATCTTTACCTAAGGTTAGTTGAAGGTTTTGGAGATTGCCCATACAGATTCAATACAAAATATAAAATGATTGGATATTCGCCGGTATTGTAACTCATCGGCATAACAACCCCCAATGCCCACCAATGTAGACCCAATCTCCGTTAATACGGATAAGCGCTTGACTTTGGGTCAATTGTTGGATAAAAAAAGAGCGCCGCTGCACATAAACGCGGCACTTTGCTTACATTGGGGCACTTATTGCAAATAACAATAAAATACTTCGCCGCTTAAAAGCATAAGTTAAATGCACTAGCCCCAACAGGCAAATCTCTCGTCCAGACCCCGAGCAATAGCAGTACTTGGGAAAATAATAACGACAGTGGTGTTTTTCAAGGGCATCACTCGGGCAGAAGGATTCCATAATATGCCAACAGGCACAGTCAAATGGTTCAATAATGCAAAAGGTTACGGCTTTATTCTTGCGGATGAAGGCGGTGAAGACCTGTTTGCACATTACTCCGCTATCACCATGGAGGGTTACAAAACTCTCAAGGCAGGTCAGCAGGTGACTTTCGAGATCACGAAAGGTGATAAAGGGCTGCATGCAATCAATATCGCAGCACCTGCAGGAAGCAGCTTACGAACGAGCGCTGTTCCAGCCTGAGCAAACCGGCAAGTACGTATTTAGACAATACCTACGCTCACGAAAAAGCCTCTTGTGTTTCCACAAGAGGCTTTTTGCGTTACCCGGTTTTTACCTGGGATTAGTTCAGGCTGGCCAGCGCACTATTAAATGTTGCGCTCGGACGCAGTGCAGCAGACGCTTTGGCAAAATCCGGTCGGTAATAACCACCCAAATCAATTGGCTTGCCGGAAGCCGCTTTAAGCTCTGCCACAATTTTCGCTTCGTTTTCGGTCAAGGTTTTGGCCAAAGGTGCAAACTGTGCTTGCAATGCGGCATCTTCTGTTTGTGCAGCCAAAGCCTGGGACCAGTAGAGCGCCAGATAGAAGTGGCTACCACGGTTATCCAATTCACCTGCCGCACGGCCAGGAGATTTGTTTTCATCAAGGAACTTGCCATTGGCTTGATCCAGAGTCTTAGCGAACACTTTCGCTTTGGCATTGTTGGTAACGTTGCCGAAATGATCCAGTGATTCAGCCAGAGCCAGGAATTCACCCAATGAATCCCAACGCAGATGGCCTTCTTCGACAAACTGTTGCACGTGCTTGGGGGCAGAACCACCAGCACCTGTTTCAAAAAGACCACCACCGTTCATCAGTGGAACAATCGACAGCATCTTGGCTGATGTACCCAACTCCATAATTGGGAACAGGTCTGTCAGATAATCGCGCAGTACGTTGCCAGTAACGGAGATCGTATCTTTACCAGCGCGGATACGATCCAACGAGAATTGAGTCGCCTCTTCCGGAGTCTTGATGAGAATTTCCAAACCGGAAGTATCGTGATTTTTCAGGTAGGTATTAACCTTGGCAATCAACTGGGCATCGTGTGCACGCGCAGGATTCAACCAGAACACGGCCGGGGTATTGGAAGCGCGGGCGCGATTCACGGCGAGCTTTACCCAATCCTGGATAGGCGCATCTTTTACCTGGCACATACGCCAGATATCGCCTTGCTCGACGTTTTGTTCCAGCAGCACTTTTCCTGCTGCATCAACAACACGTACCGCACCATCAGCCGGTATTTGGAAGGTTTTATCGTGTGAACCGTATTCTTCAGCCGCTTGTGCCATCAAACCTACGTTCGGTACGCTACCCATGGTTTTTGGATCGAAGGCGCCGTTTTTCTTACAGTCATCGATTACCACTTGATACACGCCGGCGTAGCAACGATCTGGAATACATGCTTTGGTGTCTTGCAGTTTGCCTTCGGCATTCCACATTTTGCCGGAATCGCGAATCATGGCCGGCATAGACGCATCAACAATCACATCGCTGGGAACATGCAGGTTGGTGATGCCTTTATCCGAATTCACCATCGCTAACTGTGGACGGGTAGAATAAAGCGCTTTAATATCTGCTTCGATTTCCGCTTGCTTTTCAGCCGGCAGGGATTTGATTTTGGTGTAAAGATCACCAATACCGTTGTTAACGTCTACGGCCAATTCAGCCAAAACTGCTGCGTGCTTTTCCAGAACCGGAGCGTAATAAACAGAAACAAAGTGACCAAAAATAATCGGGTCAGATACTTTCATCATGGTTGCTTTCAGATGGATTGAGAGCAGTACGCCAGCACTTTTTGCATCTTCAATTTGCGCAGCGATGTAAGTACGCAACGCCTTTTTGCTTAGTACAGACGCATCGATAATTTCGCCAGCTTGTACTTTGGTAGTTTCTTTCAGAACTTTGGTAGAGCCATCTTTGCTAACCAGTTCGATTTTTACCGTACCGGCTTCCGCAACAGTCGCAGATTTTTCGCTACCGAAGAAATCATTGGCATCCATGTGTGCAACATGGGATTTGGAATCCGCAGACCAAGCGCCCATTTTGTGCGGGTTCTTGCGTGCATAATTTTTAACTGACAAAGGTGCGCGACGGTCAGAGTTGCCCTCACGCAGCACCGGGTTCACTGCAGAACCTTTGATTTTGTCGTAGCGCGCTTTCGCGTCTTTTTCGGCATCATTCGCCGGATTCTCAGGATAGTCAGGCAGTTTGTAACCCTGGGATTGCAATTCTTTAATGGCTGCTTTCAATTGCGGAATAGACGCACTGATATTTGGCAGCTTGATGATGTTAGCTTCTGGAGTGGTTGCCAATTTGCCCAATTCAGCCAAGTGATCGCCAATGCGCTGCGCCTCTGTCAGCGACTCGGGGAATGCGGCAATGATGCGACCCGAGAGGGAAATATCACGAGTTTCGATAGCTATACCGGAAGATTGAGTGAAAGCTTGAACGATAGGAAGTAAAGAATAGGTAGCTAAGGCCGGGGCTTCGTCAGTTTGGGTATAGATAATTTTTGAATCAGTCATTTAGATGGCTCCATCAATTCATGCGGCTCGGCCTTGTGAGCTCTGCCATAAACGTTATGAAAATTTAGAAAAAGAGCCCCGCCACAGGGAACTCCCCCTTGCCAGAGCGCCGGCGATTCTACACGTCTATCCACGTTTATGCATGGATATGTTGCTATGGCACTGGCACCAATCTGGGATAAAATTCGCGTTCTGTTGGTATTTATAGTGGGTCTGTAACGCGTATGTCCTCCCTGATTCTTTTTAACAAGCCTTTCGGTGTGCTCTCCCAATTTACGGATGGAGAGGGTCGCCCGACACTGAAGGAATACATCAAGATTCCCCACGTTTATCCGGCTGGACGTCTGGATCACGACTCCGAAGGATTACTTTTGCTAACTGATGACGGCGATTTACAACATCACATCGCCCACCCCGCCCATAAAATGCCCAAAACCTATTGGGCCCAGGTTGAAGGTGCGCCCAATAGTTATGCCTTAACCAAGTTGCGCCTCGGCGTTGAACTAAATGATGGCATGACCCAACCGGCCGAAGTGCGTTTGATTCCTGCACCTAAACTCTGGGAACGAAATCCCCCCATTCGCGACCGGGCAAATATTCCTACACAATGGATTGAGCTGGTGATTACCGAGGGCCGCAATCGCCAGGTTCGTCGCATGACCGCTGCAGTTGGCCACCCGACGCTGCGTTTGGTAAGGGTGAAAATTGGCAATTGGACGATCGAAGGGTTAGAGCCAGGTAAATACAAAACCGAAACAGTTCACTTACCAAAAACGGGAAACACAACCTCTCGCCCAAATCAGAAACGAGGAGGTAAACCTGCAACAACTACCGGAAAAACGGGTGAGGCACATAACAAGGAAAAATTGAACGGTGATCGCGCTAACAGCAGGACCGGCGATGCAACACGGCCAAGTAAGCCGGGAATAGGAAAAAAACCGGGAGCATCCAATTCTCGCCCCAAGACATCGGTAAAGGTATCCAAGCCATCGACACAAACAGTGGTAATTCAAAAACCCAAACCAAAAATCACATTGGATCCGAAGTAGCACTGATTAAAGCATGAGTTTTACCGGGAAACATTTACCAAAAATAAAGGCGCATATAGCGCCTTTATTTTTTTTCTCGTTGTCTTAACCATAAGTGAATGTAAGCCCTTTCTCACGATAATCCCGCAACCGAATATCGTAAGTACCATCGCATAACGCCCGTTTAATTAAATAGGTTTTATCAAGCTTTTTCTGTTCCACATCAACCAGATTCAGAATCAGCTCTTTTTCAAGGGGCTTATTCAAATCTTTCACCACAATGATTTTTGGTAAATGGCGGTAACGATAATTGGTTTCCAGCACTATCCCCACCAACCCATTGATCAATTCCACAATACTACCGG
Organism: Cellvibrio sp. 79; assembly: GCA_003056245.1. Classification (GTDB taxonomy): domain Bacteria; phylum Pseudomonadota; class Gammaproteobacteria; order Pseudomonadales; family Cellvibrionaceae; genus Cellvibrio. The sequence goes on from MVDH01000001.1 coordinate 2,032,552, forward strand.
GCGGATAAAGCCCGACGCATTTAATAAACTCCAGTGCGAGTCGCTCATCAAAATGCTTGCCGCGATCATCAAAAATGCGTTTGAGTGCATCAGTTCCGGGAACGGCTCGGGAGTAGCAGCGATCGCCCGTCATCGCATCATAAGCATCCACAATCGCAATGATCCGTGCAAAATCAGAAATACCAGCAGCTTTTAATTTGCGCGGATAGCCGGTGCCATCTACACGCTCGTGGTGACTGTAAGCGACGTCTACCGTTGCATTGGGAATGCCCGGTGAAGACATTAATAAATTTCTACCGTGCACCGTGTGGGCTTTGATGATATTGAACTCTTTATCCGAGAGCTCCTCACGTTTGTTAAGCACATTGGCAGGAACGCGCATTTTGCCTACGTCATGGAGCAACCCGCACAACCCCAGCTTCTCCAACTCCTCTTCACTCATGCCAAGATGGCGGCCAAAGGCAATCGATAAAATACACACATTCAAGCAATGCTCGGCAGTGTATTCATCTTCATTGCGCATACGCGACATCCAGATCAGTGCATCCGGGTTACGCAGAATACTCCCCACACAATCTTTTACTGTTGCCTTGGCTTGTTCGGTGTTCACAACACCACCCAGACGGGCATCATCCAACAATGTTTTAGTCAGCTTTTTTGCTTCACGAAAAACACCCATCGCCGCCTGATGTTCTTTTTGGGCATCGATTTTATTGATATAGGATTTAACTTTGGGGATCGGAGGGCCGGATACACCGCGCTGCTCAGGGGGAATCCACTCTTCACGAACGGCATCTATCCAGACATGTTCAGAATATTGCGCTACTGAGTCTATATCATCCAGGCTTTCAATCATAAAGCCTTGCATCAGGAATGGAGTTTCCTGCCAGTCACGATCCAGCCTGGAAACAAACATGCCTATCTTCAGCTCTGAGATGTGGATTTTGATAGTGCTTAGACGCTTATCCACATAGCCCGGCTTTACTTCATGCCGATCCAAAGAAACCTCACTTTGCTGTTGTTATTATTACTGCGGAGCGCCGTATTGATGGGAAAAATGATGAGCAAATCACTCATTGATGATCGAATCATAGCTGCTTTTGAAAGCGTTAACATTAAACAAAAAGCTATCAGAAAAACACGGCTTATTACTTTAAGAGTGTTTATGCGCCATCATTCAATAGGTAAATGCGGATAATAAAGAGTTTTTACAGGGGAAAATCACTGTAAAGTTTTGGCTAAATCCCACAAACGGTTCATCTCTTCAATAGACGTTTGATTGAGGGATTGAGTTACATTTTTTTCGATAAAGCCGAACCGCTGTTCAAACTTCTGATTAGTGCGACGGAGCGCCTGCTCTGGGTCAATCTTCATATAGCGGGCGATATTTACGGCGGCAAACAGTAAATCGCCCAACTCTTCTTCAAGCGCCTCCCGATCACCTGAATCCAGTTCAGCTTCCACTTCCAGCAGCTCTTCGCGGACTTTAGCGATAGGCCCGTAAACATCGTCCCAATCAAAACCAACACTGGCAGCACGCTTTTGCAATTTTGCTGCGCGACTGAGCGCGGGCAGATTCAGTGGAACATCGGCCAATAAACCTTGGGCGCCTTTAGCTTCACGCTCCTGCTGTTTGATGGCCTCCCAACGCGTCTTCATATCGCCGGGCAAGGCATCGCGATTGTCAATGCGACTTTGCAAAGTGCCTTCCGGAAATACGTGTGGATGACGACGAATTAATTTTGCGACCAGATCTGATACCACACCCGCAAATTCAAAACGATGCTCTTCTTTCCCAAGCTGACTGTAAAAAATAACCTGAAATAGCAAATCACCCAGCTCTTCTTTCAGGTGAACAAAATCGTGTTTTTCTATGGCATCGACAACTTCATATGCCTCTTCCAAAGTAGAAGGCGCAATGCTGGCGTAATCCTGTTTGATATCCCAGGGGCAACCGGCTTCGGGGTCACGCAGTCGCGCCATCAGATAGAGCAAATCGTCGATAGTGTATTGGTTCACAACAAATCCCACATAAATCAATGCTTGCGACGTGCAGAAGCAATGTTCGGTAATTGGTTCAACTTAGTGAGTATGCGGCTCAGCTCATCAAAACCGCGAATTTCTACTGTCACCTGCATATCAACGGTATTCTTGCGTTTATCCGAGAGTGTCTGCAAGGCAATAATATTGATGCGCTCCTGATCCAGCAGCGCCGTAATATCTTTCAACAATCCATAACGGTCGTAGGCTTCAATCACCACATCGACAGAATAGAAACTTTGCGGTGCATCGCCCCACTCTACTTTAATAATGCGCTGGGGCTCATCGGCTTGCAGTTGCAGGATATTCGAACAATCCTGGCGATGAATGGAAACGCCTTTCCCCAGTGTGATGTAACCCGTAATCGCATCGCCTGGTACCGGGTTACAGCAATTGGCAATTTGGGTGAGCAGATTGCCTACACCTTCGATGTAGAAATCTGAATCCTTTTTCGGGCGCGGCGCTCGGGTTTTGAACGGAATTAACGGTTGCTGCGGATCGGCTTCATCAATCAGTTTCTGCGCGGCATTTAATACCTGGCCAACACCAATATCACTCGCACCAACTGCTGCATATAAATCGTCGAGTGAATTGAAACGCAATTTCTTCGCAAGTTCTTCAAAATCAAGATCCAGTAACGCAAGGCGTTTGAATTCACGATCCAGTAACGCCTGACCTTCAGCGATATTTTTATCGCGCGCCTGCTGCTTGAACCAGTGCTGGATCTTGGCGCGCGCGCGCGGCGTATTCACATAACCTAACGCGGCATTCAGCCAATCGCGGCTCGGCGACTCCAGTTTGCCGGTCAGGATTTCCACCTGGTCCGCATTAGTTAATTGATAGTTAAGCGGAACTATGCGGTTATTCACCTTTGCGCCGCGGCAACGATGTCCGACATCGGTGTGAATTTTGTAAGCAAAATCGAGTGGTGTCGCGGTGCGCGGTAAATCCACCACATGCCCTTCAGGCGTAAACACGTAGATGCGATCCTGATTAACCGAGCGCAAATCGTCTTGCAATTGCGAACTATCACCACCCAGCTCTTCATGCCACTCAAGCACCTGACGCAACCAGGAGATTTTTTGCTCGTACGCATCCTGGGTGGATTTGGTATCGGTACCTTTATAACGCCAGTGTGCGCAGACACCTAGTTCGGATTCTTCGTGCATTTCCTGTGTGCGAATCTGGATTTCCAGCACTTTATTTTCCGGGCCCCAGACGGCGGTATGCAGCGAGCGGTAGCCATTTTCTTTGGGTGACGCAATGTAATCGTCAAACTCATGGGGGATGTTGCGCCAGAGACTGTGAACTATACCAAGGACGGTATAACAATCGCGGATGGTCGGGACCAAAATGCGCACAGCGCGTATGTCGTAAACTTGCGAAAAGGGAATCCCTTTGCGCTGCATTTTTCGCCAGATACTGTAGATGTGCTTCGCACGCCCACCGACCGAACCCTCAATATTGGCTTTTTTCAATTCATCGCGCAGGAGTTTCAGCAGGTTATCGATATATTCCTGCCGCGCCAAACGGCGCTCGTCCAGCAGTTTGGCAATGCGCTTGTAATCATCCGGTTGCAGGTAGCGAAACGAAAGATCTTCCAATTCCCACTTGATATGACCGATACCCAAACGATGGGCTAGCGGAGCATAAATATCAGCCACTTCGCGGGAGACCTGACGGCGGCGATCCGGACTTGCATTCTTTACCGAGCGGATTGCGCAGGTACGTTCGGCCAGTTTAATTAACGCAATACGGACATCATCGACCATAGCAACCAGCATCTTGCGGATTTTCTCTGCTTGCTCTGTCGCCTGGGAGCCCAGTACCCGCTCCTCTTCATTGCGCTGGTAGCTGATAGCTGCCATGCGCAACACACCTTTCACCAATTTACCGACGGTTTCACCAAACTCTTCCTGCACATCCTTGAGGCTGATTTTATGTTCACGTACGGCGCGATAGAGAATGGCGGCAACCAATGCATCCTGATCCAATTGCAAATCGGTCAGGATTTCCGCCATTTCCAGGCCGATACGAAAGCAGGAGAATTCTTCTCCCCAATTGTGATCATCATCGGCATGTATATTGACTAACGATAAGCTTTTCTCTGCCGCGCGGCGCAGCTCAGCCCGGCTGGTTTCTACTTGCAAATGAGAGTGATTGAGCCGGTCGATCCATGCATCGATATCGACCTTGCCGTCAGCGGCTATGGGGTGATCTGCTCTGACTTTAACCATAACGTCTACTTCAATAATTCGAGGTTGTTTTATTTTTCTGGTTTTACTACTGGCATTTAAATGAGACTTTCAATGCCAAAACAAGCCAATCACTTAAGCAAAAACAACGCCATTGACTCTACGTGGCTAGTATGGGGAAACATGTCCAATACCCCGGCCGCATCCAATTGATAACCTGCTTCAGCCAAAATTGCTGCATCGCGCGCCAAAGTGGCCGGGTTGCAACTGACGTAGACAATCCGTCTGGGGGAAAGTTGCTTCGTCTCAACCCACTGTTTTATGGTTGTTACCACTTCCTTTGCACCATCGCGGGGCGGGTCGAGCAAAATTGCCGCAATCTCATGTTCTTTGCCTCCGGCCAGCCGTTGCCATTGAGTATGGGTCATATCAGCCAGATTCGCGGCAATAAATTTTGCGTTGGAAATCCCCAAACGCTCCGCATTTTCACGGCCGCGCAACACCATGGATTCAATTGCTTCAATGCCTATCACTTCGCGACAAACACGCGCTAACGGCAAGGTGAAATTGCCAATTCCACAGAACAAATCCAATATCCGCTCATGCGGTTGCAGATTGAGTAAGGCCAGCGCCCGGGCAACCATCTGTTCATTCACACGCGGATTCACCTGGGTGAAATCCTGCGGGTGAAAACTTAATTGCAATTCACCTACCAAATAATTCAAGCGCGGATTACAAGCATTACCATCCACATCGGTAAGTCCGATATTGCCATTCGGCTCGAGCCACACAGCACATTGGTATTGTTGTGCAAACTGTTTGAGCTGGTGTAAATCCTGTTCAGATAATTTTTTGATATGGCGCAAGATTACTGCCGATTCATTGCCACCACGAATCAGTTCGATATGCGTTACCACTTTTAACGAATGCGATTCCAACCAGGTCTGGAGAGGTTTAATCAGCGCATTTAATTCCGGTGCAAGTACAAGACAGCTTTGAATCGCCGCAATCGTTTTGCTTTGTTGTTGACGAAAACCGAGGCTCACGCTGCCATCATTTTCATACCACACACCTAAACGCGCGCGATTGCGATACCCGGTATCCGCAACACCTATTGGAGATAAAATACGCTTGGGAGCAACCTTGCCCCAATGTTGTAATTGCTGAACAACCGCGTCTTGTTTCAAGGCGATTTGGGCATCGGGTTTTACGTGTTGCAACTGGCAGCCACCGCATTCGTGATAATGCACGCAGGGTGGTTCAGTTCGATCAATAGATGCTTCAATAATTTGATCAACCCGCGCTTCAATAAAGCGCGAATGTTCAGCAACCAGGCGCACACTTACCCGCTCACCCGGCAATGCACCTTGAATAAATAATGTTTTACCATCCAGATTAGTTAAACCCCGGCCATCGTGGCTCCAGCGTTCAATAGTAAATTCACCCATGCGTTTATTAATTTGCGGCACAACATTTTTTTCTGCCGCCCGCGGGGCGCTCATACGCGGCGTATCATCGCGAACATAAACCGGTTCGCCCGCTTTTTTGGGACGAGGTTTTTTACCGAGCAAGTGTCCACCCGTGCGATTACCACTGCTGGAATGATTGCCACCTTTACTATTGCCACTTTTACCACTGCGATTGGCCATTAAACTTTCTCTGTACAGCTATTTACGAATATTTGTTGAGGAGCATTTATTTACATTACAAGCATTATTTGCCGAGTTGCGTATCCATCCATTGATACCTTGCACGCTGCCAGCGAATCATTTCTTTCACTTCCGCCTCATAACTGCCGGTACCACCGTGTGTGCCATGCATAATCCAGGGTGCGAAATCAGTCACTGACCAAAGCGCATAATTTTTTACCTGCTGCTTTTCCAGCCAGGTCGCACGTGCTTCGGCGTAAATAAAGATTAGTTCAAATTTTCCTTCGGCTTTTAATGCCTGCCAACGCGCTTTCACTTTGGCCTCAAAAGCAGGATCTTCAAATAAACGTGCGAACCAGGAGGAATTGCGGATGTGCCAATTATAGGTTTTATCGACGTCGTTATAGCCAGCATTACCAAATGACAAATCAAAATCCCACACCGGGCCAAAAAATAATTTACCACCGCGTTTTTTGTATACAAAAGCACTTGCTGTAGCGCCATCTGGGTTCTTGAATAATTCGTTAACAATGTAGTAGTTAACAACGGAATCTACATCGATAAATGCGGCGTAGCCTTTAGCGGCATCTTTAAAATCACTACCGAATAATGCGGCCTCAGTATCTGCAAAATATTTCTCAATATATTCACGTTGGGTAGCCCACGCCGGGTCATGCAACGTTTCCGGGCTTTGCAAGCAAAATGGGTCCATGCCATGTGTAGAATCCAGACAAAAATCTATTTGGCGATTAGTGTTCTCGCCATTAACGCAAAAGCTTTCATAACCATTGTATTTACAAAAATCTTTGTGATAACGGAAATCGATTTCCATTAAATAACCGCCGGTGATTTTTTCCGCATCGATGTCAGTTACTTTCATTTCTGGAATATTCACACGGTCCTTGGCTACACGAATATGTTCCACTAATTGATATACACCTTTATATACACCATTCAGGCTCACCTCTACGTATTGCGCGCGCGGGGTGTATTCCATTCCCGCACTTTTACTAAACATAAAGGCGATGTCATTGCGCATTAGCGTTTTATCGGCATAATTTGCCAGTAGCACCCAGTGTTTGCTCGCCGGCATTCCCAATAACGATGTCGAGTTGGTTAATTTCAAACGGTAAGGTTTTTTATCCCAGGACCAGGTGGAATTACCGCGCCCACGAATTTCCATTGTGCCAGTTGACTGCTCTACCCCTTCACCACTCAAAGTAAATTGGCCAGTAATGTAATCGTCTTTGGAGGCAATCGGTGCGGCGCCATTAGTTGTCAACGAAAGCGTCGGCAAGGTTTCAGCAGTTCCTTTGGGGAAATCAGCCGGGATCGCAATACTGCTGGAACTGGATGATATAGATGATGGATTGGTATTGCCTCCACCGCTGCCAGAGCCACCACACGCACAGAGTGCAAGTGCCGAAATGATTACCAAAAGCCGAATAGCTGCCGCCATAACAATTTCCTGTTTCTTTATTGTTTATGAGTATTTTTATCGCTGTAGGTGGAAAAATTTACTTAAATATTGAACAACCCCGAGGACAAATAACGATCCCCGCGGTCACAAATAATCGCAACGATCACTGCATTTTCTACTTGTTGACTCAGTTCCAGCGCCGCCGCTACAGCACCGCCTGATGACACACCGCAGAATATTCCCTCCTTACGCGCAAGCTCACGCATGGTGTCTTCCGCCAGTTGTTGCGGCATGCTGACGATACCGTCCACGCGATCGCGCTCATATATTTTGGGTAAGTAGGCTTCGGGCCAGCGGCGAATACCGGGAATTTGCGCCCCTTCAGATGGTTGCAGCCCAATAATCTGGATCGCCGGATTTTTTTCTTTGAGAAAACGCGACGTTCCCATGATGGTCCCGGTAGTTCCCATCGAACTAACGAAGTGAGTGATGGTGCCACCGGTCTGCTGCCACAGTTCTGGCCCGGTAGTGGTGTAATGGGCGAGTGGATTATCAGGATTGCCAAATTGATCCAACACAATACCCTTGCCTTCCGCCTGCATTTGCAAGGCAAGATCACGCGCACCTTCCATACCGGATTCTTTGGAAACCAGAATCAACTCTGCCCCATAAGCCGCCATAGAGGCTTTGCGTTCGGCAGTAGAGTTATCAGGCATAATTAAAATAATGCGATAGCCTTTAATCGCCGCGACCATCGCCAGCGCAATGCCGGTATTACCACTGGTGGCTTCAATCAAGGTATCACCGGGCTTGATATCGCCGCGCAATTCGGCACGGGTAATCATGGATAAAGCTGGACGGTCTTTAACCGAACCGGCAGGATTATTTCCTTCCAGCTTCACCAAAATATTATTGGTGGTAGCCCCCGGCAAGCGCTGCAAGCGCACTAACGGGGTGTTGCCAACAAACGCGTCAATTGTAGGGAAATCCATAAATGCCTCAGTCAGGGAATCTGGTGCCCAACAACTGCACTGATACCTATATAGGCAGATCAATGTGTGGGCCGGTTGCGCATGCGCGCACGAGGCGGCTATTCTACCTGTGATCACTCGCCCCTGCGAACACTTGGCTATACTCGCCCACCAGGTTCTATCCAATAACCAGTCAGGCGCTTCCCGATAACAGGCTTTTCAACAAACGCCCTTTCAGTAAAAAGGAACAAGGCATCAAGCCATGAATAAACGCAATAGCATTAAGTCCGATGTGTGGCGCCTTATATTTATCCCCTCCATCAGCATTATTATTTTAATCGCCGTCAGCCTGACTTATTTGTGTATTTCCCAAGTCGATAAATTTATTGATTTACGCGGGAGTATTCTTGTGCAAAAAACTGCACACCTATTACACAAACCCATGCTGGATAATAATCGCGAACTGGTGCAAAACATCCTTGATGCTTCACTGGAGGAACCTTACATCCGCGCTATTCACGTTTATTATGCTGACAAGGATCAAAGTTTTCACAGTGGCCCGCAATTTATGGAAACCCATGATTCAGGCGAGCCAAATATGCTCCAGCCGCTGGAGCGCAAAACCTATCGCACCCTGCGTTTTTCCCATCCACTGGTTAACCTTGAAAATAAAAATCCTATCGGCTGGGTTGAAATGGAATTACTGGCAGCACCCTATGCCGTGGTGCGTTATGAAGCCATAGTGCTAACGATTGCATTAACTATTTTGTGTTTGATCATCGGTGCTTATTTTGCAATTTCACTTTATTACCGCATTACTGATCCGCTTGATCATATTAAAAATATTGTACATGCACTCGCTCGTGGTCGATTAAGCGAGCGCGTTGCGCAACAAAGTTCCAGTGAATTTTTTGGCCTCGCCGAAGCAATCAATACCATGGCCGACTACATGGAAGCTGCGCAAACTGATATGCAAGGCCATATCGATCACGCCATCGAAGATTTGCGCGAGACACTGGAAACCATCGAAATCCAGAACGTTGAACTCGATTTAGCACGCAAGGAAGCATTGGAAGCCAGCCGGGTTAAATCCGAATTCCTCGCCAACACCAGCCACGAAATTCGTACGCCCTTGAACGGAATACTCGGCTTTATCAATCTCGCCTTAAAAACCGAATTGAACGAACAACAACGCGAATACATGGAAACCATTCGCGACTCCGCGCAAAATTTATTGACCGTTATTAACGGCATTCTCGATTTTTCCAAAATTGAATCGGGTAAATTAACGCTTGATTATGCACCGTTACCGATTCGCCAAAGCATTGATGAGGTACTGCATATACTCGCACCGGATGCTCACGAAAAAAATCTCGAACTTGTGAATTACATCGAACCATCAATTCCTAAAAATTTACTCGGCGATGCACTGCGCTTCAAGCAGGTGCTATCCAATCTAGTTACCAATGCAATCAAATACAGCAATAGCGGCAACATTATTGTTGATGTCAGCGTGTTGCAGCGCCAGGAAACACAAATCATATTGAAAGTCTGTGTGAGTGACGAAGGAATCGGACTCAGCCGCGAAGAGCAGGATCAATTATTCAGCCCTTTCAATCAGGCCGATACATCAATCACCCGCGAACATGAAGGAACCGGGCTAGGCCTTGCAATTTGTAAAGGTTTGGTTGAACGCATGCACGGTGAAATCGGTGTGGTGAGCGAGCCGGAACAAGGTTCTACTTTTTGGTTTACAGCACGTCTCGGTATCGACAAACGTCAACCCTCTGTTAGCCAACTTGCCAACCTCAGTGACTACCGCATTTTACTGTGCGGGGAAAATCAGGCATCACTCAAACAAATCGATAATTTGTTACACGAATGGAATGGCAATACCCAAAATATTCCAGCTATTCACGATTGCTTCCCAATTTTGCGCAATGCCCGCAACAGCAATAATAACTTTGATTTATTAATTCTGGATATCGCTCCCAACGAGCGAAAAATCCCACCGGTACTGTTGAATAATCTTGCCGAACAATTACATATGGAGTTCAGTTGCACCTTGGTTGTGTGCTGTACGCCGGCACATCAACGATTGTTCCGTAACCATTCCGATAAATCACAAGTGCTGTTTATCAATAAACCTATTGCCTACGATTCACTTCTGCAAACACTCGGACGACAACTGGATTTGCATATTAAAGATATGCGTGAACAGGAGGATGAAGAGTTACTCGGCCCGAGCATTTCCGTTTTACTCGTAGATGATAATCCAGCCAACTTGCAATTAGCGTCGGAATTATTACGAGGATTAAATACGCAAGTCACCCAGGCCAACAGTGGCCCGCAAGCAATAGATGCCTGCAAGGAAAATGAGTTCGATGTAATTTTTATGGACATCCAAATGCCAGGAATGGATGGAATGGAAGCAACACGCCATATTCGAATACTGGAGCAAGGCAAACGTCGCACGCCAATCATTGCATTAACTGCACATACTATTACCGAACAAAAAGCCGAACTCTTAATTGCTGGCATGGATGATTGTATTAGCAAACCCGTCAATGAAAGCCAGCTAGCACATATCATTAATCGTTGGGCCAGCCTCTCCGGGAAAAAAGAAGTCGTTATACAGCAAGATGAAAAACCGCCAACAAATACCCGCGAAACAATCCCCACAGAAGATCTTACCGGTTCGGTCGATATTCAATTGTGCCTCAAGCTCGCCAATCATAAACCGGCACTCGCACGTGATATGTTGACCATGTTGTTAGCAGGTTTGGAAGCAGAAAAAGAACAAATTAATCAAACCCTGAGTGCGGACCATTATGAAGAAGTGGGTGAATTGGTGCATCGGCTGTATGGCAGCAGTTGTTATTGCGGTGTGCCGCGATTGAAACATATCAGCGGTTTGCTCGATAAATTATTTCAAAGTAAACAGTATGAACAAGCCCGCAGCGCAATACCTGCACTCAATCACGCATTGGATGATTTAATTAATTGGGGGCGAAATAAAAATATTGACGCGCTGTTTGGCCTTGAATCCAGCGAGCAGAATATTAATTAATGATCAGGATTAATTTGCTTGAATAATTCGCGGCTATGCAAAGGTTTGCTGCCCAATAAAGGCTTGAGCATACGCCGCGCCAGTTTTTTTGCCGCCTGACGCGTTTCTGGTGCAGAATAATTTCCCGCCGCAATTGCCAGTAGCCATTCACCCTTTAACAGGTACGACGCCGGTATATCCGGCGCAGCCGAGTAAAATCCTTCCTGAATATGGCAATCATAAAAAAATTCAGGGACTATCTCACAACCATTCCGTACATCCTGGGTAAAGTCCAACGCATAACCCAACTCCTCCAATAACCGGAATTCAAAACTGCGCAGCAGTGGCTCAATATCTTCTCCCTCTTGCAATGCATCCAGGCAATGCTCATAAGCGAAAAACAAACCATTATGCCGATCCATTTCCGGCAACAGGCGCACCAGCAATTCATTGAGATAAAACGCAGAATATAAATGATTGCCTTTGAGTGAAAGAAAATGATTGTCGGCTTCAAAACTGGTCAACAATTTCATATCCGATTTACCTTGCCAACACACGAGCAAGCGACTGAAGGGATTGAGTAATTGGCGTTTTGGGGTTTTGGTTTTACGCACACCGCGGGCAATGGCGGTAATACGCCCGAAATCGGGCGTAAGTAAATCAACTAATAAACTGGTATCGCGGTAAGGACGGGAGTGAAGAATATATGCTGGCTGGAGATCAACACGCATGGTGCGAATTAAAAATCATTATAGCCAAGGCTGCGTAATGCCCGCTCGTCGTCCGACCAGCCGGATTTTACTTTTACCCACAGCTTGAGCATGATTTTCATTTCAAATAATTTTTCCATATCGATACGGGCTTCCGTACCGATCAATTTGATGCGCGCGCCTTTGTCTCCAATCAGGATTTTTTTCTGGCCATCACGCTCCACCAGAATCAACGCCGAAATATTGAGTAAGTTTCCTTCTTGTTTGAACTCCTCAATTTCCACTGCCATTTCATACGGCAATTCATCACCAAGCTGGCGAGTGATTTTTTCGCGCACAATCTCTGCGGCCATAAAACGTGAGCTGCGATCTGTAATTTGGTCTTCCGGATACATATGAATGCCTTCCGGTAAACGCTCAACAATTAATTGTTCTAAACGATCAAGATTATTATTGCGCAAGGCAGATATAGGAACAATTTCAGCAACGTTTAATTTTTCCGTCAGTTGCTGCAAGTGAGGCAATAAAGTTTCTTTATCTTCAATTTGATCGACTTTATTAACCGCTAGAATCACCGGACTGTTAATGTGCTGGAGCTTCTCTGCTACCGCTTCATCTTCTTCAGTCCAGATAAAACGATCTACTACAAACACCACCACATCTACATCTTTCATTGCTGTGGTAGCAGCACGATTCATATAACGGTTAATGGCTTTTTGCTGCCCCAAATGCATACCCGGGGTATCCACAAAAATAATTTGCACATCGCCTTCAGTTTTAATACCTACGACAGCATTGCGGGTAGTTTGCGGTTTGCGCGATGTAATACTGATTTTTTGCCCGAGAATATGATTGAGCAATGTCGATTTACCCACATTAGGGCGACCAACAATCGCTACATAGCCGCAACGGGTATCTTCAGTATCGGAATCAAAAGTCATAAGAATGCTACAAAGGAAAAGAAAAATTAAAATGGATAAATAATAAGGAGAACGGCTTAATCAATTTTTAACTGTTTAAGCATCAACACGGCAGATTGCTTTTCTGCTTCGCGTCGACTGGAAGCAATAGCCTGAGTCGGTTTTTTAGCAATAACCACACGGCACTCAATCGTAAATACTTGCGCGTGCCCTTCTCCGCCTACATTGATTACCGCATATTCCGGTAAAGGTTGGCGCTGGGCTTGTAAATATTCCTGCAGACGCGATTTAGCATCCTTGGCGCTGGTATCAATACTGATTGCAGCAATGCGCGTGGCAAACCAATTCAACACCCGTTCACGACAAACATCCAGACCACGTTCACAATAAATAGCACCAATGATTGCTTCGACGCTATCCGCTAAAATTGAGTCACGGCCTCTACCGCCTGATTTCAACTCGCCTTCACCCAATATCAGGCAATCGCCCATTTCAAACTCACGGGCCAATTCCGCCAGGGTTTCGCCTTTAACCAGTTGCGAACGCAAACGGCTTAGTTGTCCTTCCCTCGCCTCCGGAAAACGACTGAAAAGAACTTCACCGATAATAAAATTTAAAATGGAGTCGCCGAGAAATTCAAGGCGCTCATTATTTGTCGCGCCGTGACTGCGGTGAGTTAACGCCAGTTGCAACTGGCGCTGGTTTTCAAACTGATAGCCTAGGCGTTCTTCAAGGCGCTGGTATTTAAGGTTTTGCACAAACTATTTTGCCGTAGGGGCTGGATTACAACATTGACCAGGACGCGTGCTATCAAGGTGATTTTTAAAGCTCACTATTACATCCATATTCCAGATGTAATTAGCTCTGGTTTCGTAATCGACAGTAACGAGCGTTTTTTCGCTCTCCCGTTCTATTTTGATATTTTTATTTGGGCCTTCACTGTTGACGTTATTGATCATGTAAAAGTTAGAGAGTTTTTTTCTAATTTCCTGATCCGACATTTGCTCCAGCTTTTGTGTGGAATCATTTGCCAATGATTTCAACGCGGTACGCACATAAATATTTTCGCTATACAAAGGAATGACAGTAAAAGCAAACTTGCCCAAGGCGGCAATCACAACGATAACAACAAGCCATTGCAGCATTCCCAAACCATGTTGATGCTTGAGTGATTTTATCTGAACATTTTTCATTCGTTCGGTCTCCGCAAGAGAAAATGATCCTGCATTTACGCTAGCACAAAAATTTATTTGATAACGCCAACATGGTCAAAGGAAGGAATACTCAAGAATTTATCCCAGTGCATCCACACCGCAAACGCCTTACCTACGATTGCATCTTCCGATACTGTTCCCCAATCACGGCTGTCCAGGCTGTTATCACGGTTATCACCCATCATAAAATAATGTCCTTCAGGCACTACCCATGAACCACGCACACTCAGATGACCGGGTTGCAAATGCTTGTTTGTCGTGAAGGTTTTATCATCAATAGTTTCAGTGACCGTACGGTAATACGGCGAACCTACCGGCAATTCCGCCAATAATTTCTCCTCAATCACTTTACCATTGATAGTCAGCACATGATTGATGTAAGAGATGTGATCTCCGGGAATACCTATCACACGCTTGATGTAGTAAGTCTCCGGTGCATGCGGTGGGAAAAACACCATTACATCACCACGCTGCGGTTTTCCTACTGGAATAAGCTGTGTGTTAGTGATGGGCTCGCGAATACCGTAAGCAAATTTATTGACCAGAATAAAATCGCCGACTTCTAATGTTGGAATCATCGAACCTGAAGGAATCTGAAAAGGTTCAACCAAAAAAGATCGCAAGAAGAAAACAATAAACAGCACCGGGAAAAACGATTTGGCGTATTCCACCAAAAGCGGTTCGCGGCCCGCAACGCTCCTGGCCTCTTCATAAGCCGCTTTTTGCGGCTCGGTTTCCAATGCAACTCCGCTAAACTGCTTTTCAACAGCAGCAACTTTCTCCTTGCGCGGACGCGCCAATACCAATGCATCAAATAACCACACCAGACCGGTAACGAGCACCGCAAGCGTGAGAATCAGAGGAAGGTTAATACTACTCATCGAGTTTCCTTAATGTGCTATTTATTAGCTATCTATTTTTAATACCGCAAAGAATGCTGCTTGCGGGATTTCAACACTACCCACTTGCTTCATGCGTTTCTTACCGGCTTTTTGTTTTTCTAACAGTTTTTTCTTACGAGTGGCGTCGCCACCGTAACATTTTGCAGTTACATCTTTACGCAACGCTTTTACGGTAGAACGTGCAACGATTTGACCACCAATTGCCGCCTGGATTGCTACGTCATACATTTGGCGAGGAATCAATTCTTTCATTTTTTCCGTGAGCGAGCGCCCCATGCCATGGGCTTTATCGCGATGCACAATAATTGCCAATGCATCAACCTTCTCACTGTTGATCAATACATCAAGACGCACCAGGCTCGCCGCCTGGAAGCGAATGAAACTGTAATCCAGTGAGGCATAACCACGACTAACTGACTTTAAACGGTCAAAGAAATCAGTCACGACTTCATTCATCGGTAACTCATAGCGCACCCGCACCTGGGAACCGGTAAATTGCAAATCTTTTTGCACGCCACGCTTTTCTATACAGAGCGTGATCACGTTACCCAAATGTTCTTGCGGCACCAGGATATTGGCTTCAACAATCGGCTCGCGCATTTCTTCGATGGAACCCGGGTCTGGTAATTTAGACGGGTTATCAACATAGATAACTTCACCACCACGCTTCACCACTTCAAACACTACTGTTGGAGCAGTGGTGATGAGGTCGAGATCGTATTCGCGCTCAAGACGTTCTTGAATGATCTCCATGTGCAGCATGCCGAGGAATCCCACACGGAAACCAAAACCCAGTGCATCTGAACTTTCGGGTTCGTAGAAAAGGGAGGCATCATTCAATGTCAGTTTGGCCAGTGCTTCACGGAAGTCTTCGAAGTCATCGGAACTGATCGGGAACATGCCAGCGTAAACCTGTGGCTTGATCTTCTGGAAACCTTCCAGTGCTTCAACGTCAGGGGTCTGCGCATGGGTGATGGTATCGCCCACAGGCGCACCATGAATATCTTTGATACCGGCAACCACAAAACCCACTTCACCGGCCTTGAGTTCTTTTAACTGGGTGGGCTTGGGGCTGAATACGCCCACACCATCAACAATCTGCGCTTTGCCGATAGTTTTCGTAATGATTTTGTCTTTCAATCGCAAGGTGCCCTGTTTTACACGCACCAGCGACACAACACCGAGGTAGTTGTCGAACCAGGAATCGATAATCAGCGCTTGTAGCGGTGCATCGACATCACCAACCGGGGGCGGCACAAGACGCACCAGCTCTTCCAGTACATCCTCCATACCCAGGCCTGATTTGGCTGAACAGCGCACAGCTTCAGTGGCATCAATGCCGATAATATCTTCAATTTCCTGTGCGACGCGGTCTGGTTCTGCCTGCGGCAAATCCATCTTGTTTAACACGGGAATAACTTCCAGGCCCTGCTCTATTGCGGTATAGCAGTTGGCAACTGACTGGGCTTCTACCCCCTGTCCAGCATCCACTACCAGCAATGCACCTTCACACGCCGCCAGCGAGCGTGATACCTCATAGGTGAAGTCCACATGGCCAGGGGTATCAATGAAATTGAGCTGGTAGGTTTTACCATCACGTGCTTTGTAATGCAGAGTCACACTGTGGGCTTTAATCGTGATGCCGCGCTCACGTTCCAGATCCATGGAGTCAAGGACTTGCGCTTCCATTTCACGGTCACTCAGGCCTCCGCACATCTGGATAAAACGGTCGGCAATGGTGGATTTACCGTGGTCAATATGGGCGATGATGGAAAAGTTGCGGATATGGCTCAGGTCAGTCACAGGTGCTTAACTACTTTAACAGGTTGGATTTTATCCCCGGAAACAGGGGGGCGATAAGAATGGGCGGCATTCTAGCCTATTTGGGCATCCGGTGCCATGCGACCCCAACGCCAGATGCTCTATGAGTGAGACTCGTGTTTTTCGAGAAATTACCCGACCTGCAAGGAAATATCGGCGCCGCAACCCGACCTGAAATCACTCACAATTTGTTACAGACGCCTTCATATTCCTTTTGCACAATAGCTCCACTGCTGCTCAAGCAAATACCCTTTCTGCTTATACCTGTGGATTATCGATGCCAGATACCCACAGGTCTTTTTTCGACTTTAATCACACTCAAACTGCAAACTTAACTCTATTCGCCCCATTGCCAAACTACGGTAATGCTCGCCGGTTATTGCAAAACCTTCACCACACTTTTCAAGTGCTTTGGGTAGCAGCCGCAAGCGGACAGCAGGCACGCTTGACCATTGATCAACTGCAGCAGATAGCGTGAAATTTTTATCGCCACTGTTATCAGTTACTTTACTCTTTTGTAGCGCAGAAGGATTTGCTGCAACTGCAGCTCCATCAACTTCTCGTGCAGGAGAGCCCGTTTCCAAAACCGCACCCTCTTCGCCTTTTTTAAAGGCTTTTTGTAAAAAGCCATTTAAACCTTTATCGCTGTAGTCGCAATCAGGCTGGTTCACATTCATTGAATCGGCCGAATCCACTGCTGCCTCACACTCTTTTTCAGTCTTATCATTTGCCTGTACCGAAAAAGCAACCAACAACATAAGTGCTGCCAAAAATTTCATCGCCACTATCTCCGGAATACTTTTAATTTTCATCGACACAATTAACGTCAAACACAAACAACAAAGGGTGCATAAGCACCCTTTGTTAACAAATATCAATTCAACAGTATGAATTAGAATTTGAAGTCTACACCAACACCAACGTAGGTATCGTCACGCTCTGAAGCACCAACCAATTCATTTTCTACTTTAGTAGCATAAGAAAATAAAGTAGCAGCTTTAGTCATTTTGTAATCCAGACCGATACTTGCAGCTTCGCCATCCGCCATTCTTACATCAGATTGACCGTATTGACCTTTCAGAACCCACTTGTCAGTGATGTTCCAGAGCGCAGATGCCAATGCACCGTCTTCGTCTGCACCGGTATTGTCATTTTCGTATTGCTCAGCCAATACGCCTAATTGCACTGGACCGAAATTTACACGCGCAACTGCACGTACCAGGTCAACACCTTCAGCTTCTATATCCTGATCCATCGCAACACCCGCATAAAACATTGCACTGGTGTAGCCGAAAGAAGCAGAAATACCATTTCCTGGCTCAGTACCTACAGGATTGTTTTGCTTGAAAGTGCCGTCATTTTCTTCTGTTACATAAGCAACAGAACCTGCAAAACCGCCACCGAAAGTTGGAGTGGTGTATTGAACGATGTTGCTAGCGCGAATTTCGCCTTTGAAAATGTGGGTGATATCGCCTTCCAGGTCATTGAACAGATCAATTTTTTCCTGGGCAACTTTGGTTGGGGTATCGAAATGACCGCCCATGATAGTACCTGCTACACCTTGCAGGCCCAGATAAATATTGCGTTGACCGAAAGTTTGTGAACCGTTGGTACCATCATCAACTTCGGTTTGGTATTCAAATTGATAAATAACTTTCAGGCTGGAGTTAACTTCTTCGCCGCCTTTCACACCAATGCGCGAAGCGTTGCTAACCAATTCCACGCGGCTGTCATCAAGTGCAGCTTCATCAGCGTTTTGAACGGAAACGTTCGCCTTACCGTAAACAACCACATCAGCAAAAGCTGCTACAGGGAAAAGGGATGCTAATGCCACGGCCAATAAGGTTTTTTTCATGGAGTTGTCTCCTGGGATTTTGTGTGTGTGATGCCTAAAAATACAAACATCGATAGGTCAGGTGTTTTTTAAGTGACATTTTTATGTCTACTGGATTGCCATTGTGTGACTATAAAGTTACAGAAATATGACAATCGAGGGCGTCTTATGACGGGATGGGATTATATAAAGAAAATTAACAAAGTTTTGTGATAAAACTTGGCTTTAAATCAAATATTCACAATTTTTGCACTCTTTTTGCTCTTTTAATCATATATAGGGCATATATCATCCATAAAAGTGCAATGCAGGATGGATGTTACTCAAAATGGCTGATAACGCTATCTGTGTACAAGTCCCGCAACAATAACACTGCTTGTTTTTTGAGCTCACCAATATCAGGATGATTTAATTCTGCAGCAATCATTTGCAAATGTTCATTAAATGTTCGATCACTTGTTTGCAATAAGAATAATAAGCGCATTGTTAACTGTGTTGCCGCTTTAAAACAAACTTCATCCTCGCGATTGCGATACACCAATAACCAGGTCGGCCCTACCGGCCACTCAGGATGGTTAGCTGATAATTTCTGTACAGGATATTGGTAAGCAAGACACACAGCCAACGGCGATACCTGCGGCCGCGAATGTTCCAAATCATCAGGCAATGTTCCCGCATCCGGGATAATTTCGGTGCTTACATCCAGCGCCAGTTCAATCCATTCGTAATGCACTAACTCTAATAAATAAGCGGGATCCCCCTCACATAGCCCCCGCGTTTGTAACATGTAGTGCACAAATTCATCGCTGATCTGCAAAAAATAAGGTGTTTGGCAATGATGCTCCTGAATGAATCTTCTCACTAAACCGTGCCATGATTCATCATTAAGGATTGAGCGGGTGACCGGAAAAACATTGGCAATGAAATTTTCAATGTTGTTGTAAATCAAATCGCGATAAATATGTAATCGACGAGTTTCTACATTGGCAGGAGCCGGACTATTTTCCGGGGAGCGGAGATAACTCGTAAGCTCTAATTGCGTTTGCTGGAAAGATTTCATAACGCACGCTGCTGGCGAATTTTAATTTCATTTATTTCCGCCAATAATTCGGACAATGGCGGAATATTAAAGTCCCGTTCCAATAACGTGGGCTTCACACCAAATAATTCGTATGCTTTTTCCAGCAACTGCCACACCGGATCGATCACTGCCATACCATGAGTGTCTACACGGAGATCATCAGCCTCATTGTAATGACCGGCTATATGGATATAGGCCGTGCGTTCACCCGGTAAACTTGCCAGAAATTCATAAGGATCATAACGGTGATTAATGCTGTTGACGTAGATGTTATTTACATCCAGCAACAAAGCGCAATCTGCTTTGCGAATGACTGCATTAATAAATTCACTCTCACTCATTTCCTGCTGTGGTGCGAAATAATAAGAGGAATTTTCGATAGCAATGCGTTGCCCCAAAATATCCTGCGCCCGCGCAATGCGCTCAGCCACGTAATCAACCGCCTCTGCAGTAAACGGGATCGGTAGCAAATCGTAAAGCTGCCCCTGATCACTGCAATAACTTAAATGTTCACTGTAATAGCGAATACCGTGCTCACGCATGAGATTTTTTATAGCATGGAGCAAATCAGTATTGAGTGGTGCAGGAGAGCCAATTGAAAGGGATAAGCCATGGCATACAAAAGGAAAGCGTTCGGTGTAAGTGCGAAATTGTTTGGCGAGTCGCCCGCCGACATGAATCCAGTTTTCCGGAGCCACTTCCATAAACTGGATTTGCCCGGGTGATACATCGGCCAACGTTTTCATCAACGTCCGGCGCAAGCCCAAGCCTGCGCCGGTAACAGCAGCTGAATAATTTACAGCGGCATCAGCCATAAATATTACTCAGCTTTTTTTGCAGTAGAACTATCGCTCTTTTCTTTTTTATCAGCACCACATTTGCCTTCACCGCATTTACCTTCGCCTTCAGCTTTTTTGTCGGCGCCGCATTTACCTTCACCGCATTTATGCTCACCATCCGCTTTTTTATCAGCGCTTGAGCTTTTGTGGTCAGCAGCACACTTCCCTTCACCACATTTATGCTCACCGTCCGATTTAGTTGCGTGGTTGTCAGCCAGGGTGTAACCAGCATCCAATGTGGTGGTATTAAAGGTGGCATCCGCTGCAGAAGCGATTGGAGCCAGAACTGCTGAAGCAACAAAAGCAGCGCCTACTAAAGCAGATAAGTTACTCATTTTATTATTCATCATTAAACTCCGGTTATGTCATATAAATTCAGGGTTGGATAACATTTTGCATCGCACCGCAGGAGCAGACTGACCTTAACACAGCCAGTACAACCTCGCTAGCGAGCAGGCAAGAACCGCAGCGATATGCGTTGGTGCGCTATAGATTCACGAATGCCCGACTTGTTACAACACCTACAAATCTTTACCCGTTCCTTTACATTATTAGCAGCAGCCCTATTCCTGAGCCTGCGAGCTTGTAGTTATTCTGAAACTGTTACTTACGGGGCCGTTATTTCCAGAGCCGTTATTGCTGGGACTGTAACAACGCCTGCTCCCATTGTTTATCCAAACGTTTATCCGATACCGGGACCTGGGTTTTTAACGTTTGTGCGAACAGGGAAATGCGTAATTCCTCAATCCACCAACGATAATCCATTAACTGCGATAACTGTCCCAACCGATAATCTCCTTCCTTCGCCAGATAATCCACCAAGCGCTGCCAATGCGGTGCAATTTCCGCTAACTGCAATTTATCTTTTTGCGGATTTAACGCAGCCTTTTCCAAACGCTGCTGGATACCGCGCATATATTTGGCGTATTGCTGCAACCATTGTGGCGGCGTTTTATAAACCAGACCGGGATAAAACAGTTGGCTCAACTGTTGGTTGATATCGCTAATGGTATACGCCAGCATCAGCATATTTTTTTGTTGTTTGAGTTGCTTTTTAATGTCTACCAATAATTTCAAACTGCTAATTAATTGATTGGCTAAATCCTGCGTATACGGAATGAGTTTATCTTTAATTGCAT
Source organism: Cellvibrio sp. 79 (assembly GCA_003056245.1). GTDB lineage: Bacteria > Pseudomonadota > Gammaproteobacteria > Pseudomonadales > Cellvibrionaceae > Cellvibrio. The sequence continues at coordinate 2,054,336 of MVDH01000001.1, forward strand.
TTAACGACGCTTCAAAAGCAGGCTTGGTGCGCGGCAGTTGTTGTTGGTCGTCGACAGCCAGCTGTTTGATGGCCGCCATAATTAAATCATCGACCACTTGATCACGGCTGCCAATACTTGCAAGCGTAAGCGCAATCTCCTGACCTTTTAATAGTTCTTTCTGTAAATATTTAACCGTTTGCCCCAGAGATAAAAACATTAAGCGCGTTAAACCACGCTGGGTAATATCAAGGGCTTGCAGCGGATTATCCAAAACCTGTAGTGACACGCTGGAATTTTTATCCACCAATGCCGGATACGCTCGGATACTAATTCCACCACGCGGCAACTGGATTGCTTGTGGCAAGGATTCAAAATCCCAACTTGTAATTCCATCGCGTTCAATATTGGTCGCCGCAGACTGAATATTTTGTTGCACTTTCTCGCGATATTTTTCACGCAACGAATTTAGATCGCGGCCGCTGGCAATCACTTTGCCTTTGTCATCCACTACATGGATATTAAAGCGGTAGTAATCATCTACGTTGGTTTCCAACCAGGCTTCTTTGGAAATATCCACGCCGGTGAGCCGTTTTAGTTGCACCCCCATGGCTTCCGTCAAGGGTTTATTATCCGGCGCCAATACAGCCAATAACTTATCCACCACATCCGGCACCGGAACAAAATGTTTGCGCAAGTTTTTAGGTAAGGATTTAATCAGCCCGATACATTTCTCGCGCAACATTCCCGGCACCAGCCATTCGAGGCGCTGCTCGGGAACCTGGTGCAATACGCTCATGGGCACATGAATGCTTACACCATCAAATGGATGATTCGGCTCAAAATGATAACTGAGCGGGAACACCATACCGCGCCATTCCAATTCATTGGGAAATTGTGCTTCAGTGATATCCCCTGCACCATGGCGCATTAAGGTTTCGCGGGTGATGTACAGTAATTGCGGATTGCCCTGCTCCGCTTTTTTACGCCAGGATTCAAATCCGGCGAGGTTAGTGATGTGCTCTGGAATACGCTCATTATAAAAATCAAAAATAACTTGCTCATCCACAACAATATCGCGGCGACGGGATTTTGCTTCCAATTCTTCCAACTCCAGCAACAATTGTTGTTGATGGGTATAAAAATCCTTGAAGCCCGCTTGCTGTTGTAAATGTTTGCGTTTGGGATGCTGTGCGTATTGCCCCTCTACCAACGCCGCACGAATAAAAACTTCGCGCGATTGCGCTGCATCAATATGGCTGTAATTAACCGATTTTTTCTCAACAATCGTTAAACCATATAAAGTAATTTTTTCATAGGCCATTACTTGGCCCGCACGCGAATCGTAATGCGGCTCAAAGTGTTGGCGTTTGATTAAATGCTCTGCGGCGGCAATTACCCATTCCGGTTCTATTTTCGCAACGGTATGGGCAAATAATTTGGAGGTTTCAATCAGCTCTGCCGCCATTAACCACTTGGGTGTTTTTTTAGCAAGCGATGAGCCGGGGAAAATAGCAAACTTGCGATTGCGTGCCCCAAGGTACTCGCGCTCTTCATGGTTAAAACCCAGGTTACCCAACAAACCGGTCAGCAATGCTTTATGGACGGATTCAAAATTAGCGGGCTCGCTGTTAATGCGGAAGCCAAGATCTTTAATCGCAATACATAATTGGTGATGCACATCGCGCCACTCGCGCAGACGCAAGTAAGACAAGAATTCTTTTTTACACAATTTGCGCAACTGGTTTTGCGACAGTTCCTGGCGTTGGGTTTCGAAATAATCCCACAGATTTACATAGCCGAGAAAATCCGAATGATCCACCCAAAAGCGGCGATGCAGTTGATCGGCCGCTTGTTGTTTTTCTACCGGACGCTCGCGCGGATCTTGCACGGACAGTGCGCTGGTAATAATTAACAATTCGCGAACGCAGGATTGTTCCTGCGCTGCCAGCAACATACGCGCAAGCCGTGGATCAAGCGGCAATTTGGCAATTTGTTGGCCAACCGGCGTTAACTGGTTTTTGGTATTTACCGCGTGAAGCTCTTCCAGCAATTTAAAACCATCGCTAATCAAACGATGATCCGGCGCATCGATAAACGGGAATTTATGGATATCACCCATGCGCAATTGCAGCATTTGTAAAATAACTGCTGCAAGGTTGGTACGCAGGATTTCTGCATCGGTAAATTGCGGGCGCGAATTAAAATCTTCTTCGCTGTATAAACGAATACAAATACCTTCTGCCACACGGCCGCAACGGCCTTTACGCTGGTTGGCGCTGGCTTGCGATACAGGTTCAATCGGCAAGCGTTGCACTTTTGTGCGATAGGAATAGCGGCTGATACGCGCAAAACCCGGATCAATGACGTAACGAATTCCCGGAACAGTAATCGATGTTTCTGCAACGTTAGTTGCCAACACAATTCGCCGCCCGGTATGCGCTGCAAATACTTTTTGTTGCTCGGCCAAACTTAACCGCGCATAAAATGGAATGACTTCCATATGGGCGAATTGTGCTTTGCGCAATGCTTCCGCCGCTTCGCGAATTTCGCGTTCGCCACTCAAAAAAACCAGGATGTCGCCGCCGCGCACGCCAGAGCCGGTTTTTTCATTTGATTCAATTTCGCGTACTGCATCAACAATGGCCGCGTATTGATCCGGCTCTGCATCTTCACCATCGTCATTTTCAAATTCGTACAACGGGCGATACCAGACTTCAACCGGATAAGTGCGACCGGAGACCTCAATAATAGGCGCATTATTAAAATGTTCCGAGAAACGCTGAAGGTCGATGGTTGCCGAAGTGATAATTAATTTTAAATCCGGGCGCTTCGGCAACAGTTGTTTTAAATAACCGAGCAGGAAATCGATATTCAAACTGCGTTCGTGGGCTTCGTCGATAATCAGCGTGTCGTATTTATTTAAGAACGGATCGTTCTGGATCTCGGCCAACAAAATCCCGTCAGTCATTACTTTGATTAACGTGTTTTCATTGGACTGGTCACTGAACCGTACTTGATAACCAACTTTTTCGCCCAGCGTAGTTTTCAATTCTTCCGCGATGCGATTGGCTACTGTATTCGCGGCGATGCGGCGCGGTTGCGTATGGCCAATCAATCCTTTTACACCGCGCCCAATGCTTAAACAAATTTTGGGAATTTGCGTGGTTTTACCGGAACCGGTTTCACCGGCCAGCACAACAACCTGGTTATCGGCAATGATTTTTGCAATCTCTTCGCGCTTTTCACACACCGGCAGCGCGGGGAATTCAATGTGCGCAGGAACCAATTGCTGGCGACGAGTTACTTCTACTTGCGAGTGCGCGAGCTGTTGTTGCCATTTTTCCAATGCCTGTTCATAAGGTTTTTCGGCGCGCGCCAGTTTTTCTATCTCGCTTAAACGGCGGGACAGTTTGTGGAAATCGCGCCCCATCACTTGGGTAATGGATTGTTTGTAACTTGACCAGGGATTAGACATAGCAACTCTTGATTAACGTAGCTTTTTATTAACAAAGCTCTTAATTAACGTAACTGTTGGGATTATGACCGCGCTGGACAAAGCAATTTTTTGTAAACAGCATTTATCCGACGAATAAAGTGGCGGGATGATAGGTAAGCGCCCCCCGCACCGCAAGCATGATATTAAGGAATGCCAAATTTCGTACAGCGCTGTCAATGTCGCGCCAATTTCAGCCGTTGCAATTCGGGGTGTACGAGAGAATTTTTTCGAACGCCGAATCTGCTTTTTATCTCGAACCCCGCCCAGCCGTGCCAATGTCATGAAAACAGTCTCATTCACGCTGCAAATGTGGAGCGCCTTGCATTTTCAGGTTCGAATTTTGGTTGTGCCCGTGAATCCGCGCCTTTTGTAAAAAGTGGGAAGATAAAAAATACCTGCCCATAGACCATTTCCCGCATTGGAATTACCAAAAACCGCACGGAAGTCTGGATAAAAAACTACTACATCAACTCGATTGCTCACCATCAAGGTTCTCCAGTCGATTCGCTAAAACGGCCAGCCAAGACGTTAAAAGCCCTGTTTCAAGCGAGTAGCCGTCACTGGAAAAACCCGCGCAAAAATCCGTTTATCGACAACACCCCGGGGTGTTGGAGAGCGTATTCAGGCGTGAAAAATTTAATAACAACGGGCAAAAAAATATGACCATCTTCGATCAACAAATTGGCCATCAACCAATTGTTTTGCACAACCTATCAACGCGCAGCGATATCAGCCGTGTTGTTGCTGTTATTGCAGCCAATCTCCTGTGCATCACCGCGCTATTTGCCGGTGATGCACAAGCCCAAACCGAAACCTTGCTCTCGCGCAATGTCACCACAACTGCCAGCTCGCAACTGCAAGCGGCAAACCTTGCGGTAGATGGCGATGTGGGTACACGTTGGGAATCCAACCATGGTGCAAGCCCCGCGTGGCTGCGTCTTGATCTCGGTAATAGCCAACCGCTTACCCGCGCAGTGATTCGTTGGGAAGCTGCTAATGCAGCTAATTACAGTATCGACGGCTCCACTGATGGCAATAACTGGACAACCATCGCCACCCGCACCGGCGGCGCTTTTGGTGAGCGCACGGATACCGTGAATTTATCCGGCAGTTACCGCTATGTGCGAGTCAACAGTACCGCGCGCAGTGCCGGTAACGAATGGGGTTATTCCATCTGGGAAGTTGAGGTTTACGGCAATATCGACGATGACAGTAGTTTGCCTGCGCCCTGGCGCAATAGTGATATAGGTTCACCCAAGGCCGGCGCGGCAAATCTGGAGGATAATGTTTTTACCACTGCCGCCAGCGGTGTGGATATCTGGGGAACCGCCGACAGTTTCCATTACGTTTATCAACCGATCACCGGCGATATCACCGCCACCGCGCGAGTGACCTCGGTAGATCCGGTAAATCCCTGGGCGAAAGCCGGGTTGATGATCCGCGATGGCCTGAATGCCGATGCCAAAAATGCGTTTGTCGGTATAACCGTCGCCAACGGTGCAACCTTCCAGCGCCGCGCGGCGACTGCCTGGACCACGGTCAGCACCAAGCAATCCGGAATTGTCCCGCCTTATTGGGTACGTTTGGTTCGCAGTGGCAATAACATCTCCGCCGCGATATCCATTAACGGCACCAGTTGGATGGATCTGGGTAGCGAAAGTATCAGCATGGGCAACCAGGTTTATGTGGGGCTTGCCCACACCAGCCATGATCCGGCGCTGGTGGGGTTGGCCACTATCGACCAGGTCAATGTGCGTGATACGCGCGCGAATTTGCCCGCGTTTTGCAATCGCTACCCGCAAACCGATGGCTGGCAATCGTCCAAAGTCTGGTACAGCAATGGTCGCCTGACTTACTCGACCGAGGCTAATAACCGCATTCCGGATTACAGTTTTGCGGGTTATCGCTACGGTGAACAAGCCCTGCCGAATGTACCGGTGGTAACGACTTTGGGACCAACCAGTGGTGATCAAACGGCGCGTATCCAATCGGCGCTGGACGCTATCGGCAATCGCACCCCCAACGCCAACGGTCAGCGCGGCACCTTGCAATTATTGCCGGGGCGCTACGAGATTTACGGCATCCTGCGGATTCGCCAAAGTGGTGTGGTACTGCGCGGGTCGGGTCGCGGAACCAATGCGGCAGTGGATACCATCCTGCATGCGCGCGGCAATAATCCGCACCAGCGCACCGTGGTTATTGTGGGGACCAATGACAGTTCGCCCTGGGACGCCGGTGCCAGTACCAATGTGACGGATAATTTTGTGGCGGCAGGCAGTTTGAGCGTGAATGTCCAGAATGCCGCGCTGTTCAGTGTCGGACAAGAAGTCATTATCACTCATCCATCAACCCAAGCCTGGATCAATGCGATTGGCGGCGGCGGTGTCACTACCGGCGCGTGGGCGGCGGGCAGTAGAGATATTCCTTACGTCCGCAAAGTGACCGCCATTTCCGGCGCGCGTATCACCTTTGATGCACCGCTGTTCAATCATTTGGATCGTTCGTTGAGCCAGGCCCGTGTGGCCGTGGTAAGCGCGCGCAACCTGATCCGTGAAGCGGGTGTGGAAAACCTGCGTGTGGATATAGAAACCGCAGGCGGCCAGGATGAAAACCATGCATGGAGCGCTATCGCCGTTACCGGTGCGGAAGACTCCTGGGTGAAAACCGTGGCAACGCGCTACTTCGGTTATGCCGGGGTGAAGACCGCTGGGGCCATCCGCATCACTATCGATACCGCCAGCGCGACCAATCCCATTGGCATCCGCACCGGTAGCCGCTTCTATAACTTTGATGTCGATGATTACAGCCAGTTGGTGTTGTTCAGCAACTGTGTCGCTGCCGATGGTCGCCACAACTTTATTAGTAACGGCACCATGAGCGCATCCGGCGTGGTCTGGCATCGCTGCACCAGCATTGGTACCAACGATTCCGAAGGCCATCGCCATTGGTCAACGGGGATGTTGTTTGACGGTATCACCGGCAGCAACCTGAACCTCAAGCTGTTCAATCGCGGCGATTGGGGCACGCAACATGGATGGGGTCTTGCCCATTCCACAGCCTGGAACAGCCAGGCCACGTTCTTTATCCAGAAACCACCTACTGCACAGAACTACGGTATTTCCGGGCTGGGCAATAACTCCACCGCTTACAGCTTCCCCGGCGCCATGGGTTATGTGGATATCCGCCCCGGCCAGAAGCTGGTGCCGGAATCACTCTACGAAGCGCAACTCTGTGACCGTTTAACTCGTTGATTTTCCCCTTTAGCTCATCTGGAGTCGTCCCCGGGTGGGCTTTTTTTCTACCGACAAACAGTGGGAGTTCGAATCGCAATGCGCAGCCCCACTGCGAAACAGGAGCATTATGAATCATTTAACCTTTGCAAACCGCGCCTGGTTGCCCGCCGCTATCGCGTTGGCAATCGGCTTTATCGCCCACCAGAGCAATGCGCAAACTGACACTCTTTTATCGCGCAATGCGGCGACCTTCGCCAGTTCCCAATTCCAGGCCGCCAGCCTGGCGGTGGATGGGGATTTGGCCAGCCGCTGGGAATCCACCCATGGCGTTGATCCATCCTGGCTAACACTGGACCTGGGCAGCAGCGCTAACCTCACCCGCGCAGTAATCCGCTGGGAAGCGGCCAACGCAGCCAATTACATCGTACAAGGCTCCAATAACAATTCCACCTGGACCACTATCGCTACACGTACCGGCGGCACATTTGGTGAGCGCACCGATAACGTCACCCTCTCCGGCAATTACCGCTATGTGCGGATCAACGGAGCAGCGCGCAGTGCGGGCAATAGCTGGGGTTACTCCATTTGGGAATTCGATGTTTACGGTACGTCCGGTAATGCTGACCAGGATGGCGACGGTGTCACCGATGCACTCGACCAATGCCCGAATACGCCTGCCGGAGTAAACGTCGATAGCAACTGTTGCGAAATCGCCCTGCCCTTGCCCTGGCGCAATGGAGATATAGGTTCGCCACGAGCGGGATTAGCCAGCCTGAGCGGCGGTGTATTTACCACCGCTGCCAGCGGTACCGATATCTGGAACAACAGCGACAGCTTCCACTACGTGTACCAACCGGTGAATGGCAATGTCACCATTACCGCGCAAGTCACTTTATTGGATGCGACGAATCCCTGGGCCAAAGCCGGCGTAATGATTCGCGACGGTTTGGGGACGGATGCTAAAAATGCCCTTATCGCCATTACTCCCGCTAACGGTGTTACGTTCCAGCGCCGTATTGCGACTGCCGGCGTCAGTACCAGTAACCAGCAAGCCGGAGCAGCGCCTTATTGGGTGCGCCTGGTACGCTCAGGAAATTCGCTGACCAGTTTCTATTCCACCAACGGCAGCAACTGGACTCAACTCGGCAGCGAAACCATTGCGATGACCAACCAGGTTTACGTTGGCCTTGCACATACCAGTCACGATGCCGCACTTACCGGCCTCGCCAAATTTGCCAATGTCAGTGTGCAAACCAGTGCCTGGATTAACCGCGATATAGGTACGCCGCTCGCAGGCAGCACCACCGTGTCGGGTTCGACAGTAACCACGCGTGCGGCGGGCGATGATATTTGGAACGAGGCGGATAATTTCCATTTTGTGTATCAACCGTTAGCCGGTGACGGTGCATTGGTTGCACAAGTCAGCGCACTAGACGCAACCAATGCCTGGGCCAAAGCCGGTGTAATGATTCGCGATGGTCTCGCTGCCAATGCGAAAAATGCGCTGATTGCTGTGACCTCTGCCAATGGCGCTACTTTTCAACGTCGCACCACTGCGGGCGCAATAAGCACCAGCATTAATCAAGCGGGAATTACCACGCCTTACTGGGTGAAGATCAGTCGCAATGGAAATTTATTGCGCGGATATACATCAGCAAATGGAACCGATTGGACGTCGGTAGGCAATGACACTATCAGTTTGGGTTCAGAGGTTTATATCGGCCTCGCCCACACCAGCCACAACACGGCGCAAGTCGGTAACGCAACCTTTAATCAAGTCGTGTTACAACCGGGCGCAATTTGTTTTTACGAGCAAATTAATTACGGCGGTGCGAGTTTCTGTAGCGGTGTTGCTGCGCAAAATTTTGCGGCAGGCTGGACCGGGCAAGTCTCGTCAGTAAAAGTTGTCGAGGGTTATTCACTGCGTTTGTACAGCCAGAATAATCAGGGCGGAAGCACAGTCACATTAACAACAGATGTCGCCAACCTTGCGCAATTTGGTTTCGATAATCTCGCCAATTCTTTTGCGATTACCAATGGCCAAACCAGCACCAGCCAATACAAAGTTGTCGGCTATATGCCGGATTGGGCTGGCAGTCCCGAAGCGATCCAGTACAACAAATTAACGCACATCAATTATTCTTTCGCGCTGCCAAACAGCAACGGCACTTTGCAAGGAATTTCTACCGCCAGCGCTAATAAATTGCGCTCCATTGTTAACCTCGCCCACGCGCGCGGTGTAAAAGTGGGGATTGCGATTGGCGGTTGGAACAATGGTAATGATTCCGCGTTTGAAACTCTCGCCACCAATGCCAGCACACGTACCGCTTTTGTGAATAACGTGATTAATTTTGTAAACACTTACAACCTTGATGGTGTGGATATGGATTGGGAATATCCGGACCCGGGTGTATCCGCAGATCGCTATGCGTTATTGATGCAAGAACTTTCCATCGCATTGCATGCGCGTGGAAAATATTTAAGTGCGGCGGTGGTTGCATCAGGTGGTACAGGCGCTGGATTAAAAAATGAAGTCTTCGGCTATGTGGATATGCTTAACATCATGGCTTATGACGGCAATGCAGGTTCAGGTCACTCACCTTATTCCTATGCACAAAGCTCGTTGAATTACTGGTTGAATCGCGGTTTGCCACGCGAAAAAGCAGTGCTCGGTGTTCCTTACTACGCGCGCCCGAGCTGGCTGGGTTACAACCAGTTAATTGCCAATAACAGCGCAAATATTTGCCGCGATACCAACGGTTCCGATTACTGGAATGGCATTCCCACCATTCGCCAGAAAGCGCAACTCGCACGCAATCAGGCGGGTGGAATTATGACGTGGGAATTATCGCAAGACACCAACTCCTCCAATTCGCTGTTAACCGCGATGTACGAAGCGATCAACGCGTTGCCGCAAACTTACAACTGCAATTAATCCATTCTTCGTTTTACCGGGCACCTTGTGTGCCCGGTTTTTAATAATAAGAAACACCTGCAAGGGATAGAGACATTCCTGTCACCATCAATGAAAAGGTATTTATCATCATGAAGAAAAATTTATTGAAACGATTCGGCATACTTGCTGGATTATTTTTTACTTTGCAACCGGTCGCCCCGGCATGGGCAGTCTCTGCATTTTCACAAATCGAAGCAGAAAATTTCAGTTCACAAACGGGAATACAAACTGAAGCAAGTACTGAAGCCGGGCAAAATGTTGGCTGGATTGAAAATGGCGATTATGTGCATTTCACTGCAATAAATTTTGCAGCAGGCGCAAATTCATTTACCGCTCGAGTTGCGAGCGCTGGCCCCGGTGGAACTATTGAAATCCGTACTGGCTCACCTACCGGAACACTGCGTGGCAGCTGCAATGTTCCATCCACAGCTGGTTGGCAAAACTGGACCAGCGTTAATTGCCCGATTGCATCGATTACTGGAACACAAGCGCTTTATTTGCGTTTTATTGGAATCGGTAGCGGATTGTTTAATCTCAATTGGTTCAGATTTTCTGCACCGCGAACCAGTAGCGATGTGGTGGGAAAAATTACCGTGGGTTATCAAGGCTGGTTTAATGCACAAGGCGATGGATCACCATTTGGTTGCTGGTTCCATTGGTCAAACAATTGCAACGCGCCAACGCCCGCTATCAATACCAATCGCAATGTGAAATTCGAGTTGTATCCAGATACGCGTGAATATTCCAAACTCTATCAATCCAATCTCGCCAACCTTGCCAATGGCACACCCGCGCGTTTATTTTCGTCGTACGACCAATCCACGGTGAACAAACATTTTGAATGGATGCAAACCTACAACATTGATACTGCGGCGTTGCAACGCTTCGGCGCTAATATTTCCAGCGCGCCGGACGGCTATCGCGATAACCGCGATTCGGTGGCGACCAAAGTAAATCGCCGCAGAGACGCATGCGCGAAAATTTTATGTGATGTATGACATCACCGGTTTAAACAGTGATTGGGTTGCGGCGATAAAATCGGATTGGACCAACAATGTCATCAACAAATTACAACTCACCTATTCCAATGCTTATGCGCGGCAGGATGGGAAAATTGTTGTGTGTATCTGGGGCCTCGGTTTTACCCACACACCGGGCACCGCAGCGGAAACACTGGAATTAATTAACTGGTTTAAAAACCAGAATATTTATGTGATTGGTGGCGTGCCTACTTATTGGAGAACCGGTCAGGCAAATTCCGATGCAAAACCCGGCTTCATTGATGCATTCAAAGCACTCAATATGGTTTCGCCCTGGTTGGTGGGGCGTTTTGATATCAACAGCGTTGATCATTTTAAAAATAATGTATTTCCGGCGGACGTCACGTTTGCACAGCAAAATAATATTGTTTATCAACCGGTGCTATTCCCCGGCTTTGCCTGGTCGAATATGTACCCGAATAATCCGCGTAACCAGATAGCACGTGTACATGGCGATTTTATGTGGAAGCAAGCCCACATTATGAAATCGCTCGGTGTTAACACTACGTACATTGCAATGTTTGATGAATATGATGAAGGTACTGCTATTGCAAAAGGTGCCGAGAATCAATCCATGGTGCCGACCAACCACTATTTCCTTACATTGGATGCGGATGGTGTTGCCGTATCGGCTGATTTTTATTTGCGCTTGACCAACGACATCGGTCGCTTGATGAAAGGAGAAATTCCGTTGACCGCACAACATCCGACGACGCATCAATGATCTGGTTAAGTAGCGATAGATCTGGATACATATCAATAGTGTTGTAATAAAAAAAACCGAACTCAAATAAGTTCGGTTTTTTTTATCGGCTGCTAATAAATAATTTAAAAAGCTTAACGGTTCAAACGATTAATTAACCAGGCGCGCAATTGGCGCGCTTGCAGATCGTCCATTGGCGCAAGTGAGCCTTGTGCCGCCGGCGGAATATTTTCACGGGCAACAGAGGCATCACCAAAAATATAAAAATCAAATAGCGATTTCCACGCAGCTTTTTCTTTTTCAGGAAGATCGCGAATGCTTAGCATTGCATGCTTGAGCACATTAATTGCTGGCCCCATAAACTTGGGCACAGGGCGCCACCAGTAATTCACCAATATATTAAATGTGCTTAGCCCTTCTACATGGTGCCACCACATACTGGGAATGAAAAGCGCATCGCCCTGCTCCAAATTGGCAACTTGCCCAGCCGCCATAGCTTCACGGAAGCGCGGAAACTTTTCAAAATCGGGTTTGGCAAAATCCACCAGGCTGATTTGCTGGCCCGCAGGATTAAAGTCCAACGGCCCCGGGTAGAGGTTTTCCACTTGTTCCGGTGGAAATACAGTAAAGCGACGTTTACCAACAATACTGCAGGCGAGATTATCCGGCGCATCGTAATGGCAAGGGATACGGGATTTATTGCCTATCCAGATACTGCCCAACGCATCGGGAAATGGAATCGAAATATTATTTCCTTGCGCACTCATGCCCGGTAAACACACATCTACTGTGGTTGAGCCAACATAAAATGTGGGCGGTTGCGGATCATTTTTATGGGCGGCAATCAGGTTTAACACTTCATCCAAACGAACCCGTTCGCTGCGATAATTAAACCCACTGAGGTCTTCGTTGTAATAATAAAAACCATCGTTTTCCGGGCTGCCGAAAAAAGTACCTACGGTTTTATCCTCATAAAAGGAACGCAGATAATTAATTGCTTCTTCATCCGAAACCAGCCCTGCCTTTGCTAACGGCCAATTACTCGCCAAACCTTTCAGAATTAAAGGTTGATCAGAAGCCAGTAGTTCCGGGGGGATATTGTTAGGGTCTATACCATGGATTTCTTTAACGCGAGTCTTGATGTCGAGCATGAGAGTCTACTTCGTTTTGTTATTTAATCAGCCAGCTGCTGGTGCCGAGGCTAGATTTGACCATTAACGGAAGACAAAGACAAATAATTTGGATCAGTTGAACTGAAATCCCGCGCTCTACCTTTTACTTATAACCATTTCCATGGTCCTTGCATAAAATGGACTCTGCATAAAAATTTGACTATCGAATAAATGCCCCTTGAATGAATTAACCTCCAGCGTCTTGAGCCATAAATTAAAAAGCCGTGACCGGATAAACCAGCCACGGCTGCTCACGATACGCACTATCATTTACTCCACTCACAAGATCAACAATCCTTTACCCATAATATCCTTTCAAAAAATTTACCATCGCTTATCGACTTGCTCAACTTATCAGGCATGTCCAATTTGCGTGACTGGTCGCGCTGATTTCACCATGCTTTTTTCCCAACAACTAAACATGGTTTCAAAACCGGTAAAGATATCGTCAATCATCTGTTCCATTACCGAATAGCGAAGAACACCTTTTACTTTCTGCGTTTTTTGTTTTTTGGGTTCTGCAGTATCCAGCCAGCTGCCCATAGTGTGCTCAGACTCTTTGTCATAATGATGCTCACCAAAATAAACCAGCTGATGATAAACCCCCATTCGCTTGGTCAACACATTCAAATTTTCGATAAAAGCTGCAAATGCTGCTTCAAGACATTCAACGATAATCAATTTTTCTTGCGCACTTTTACAATTGTTTATCATTATGACAATGTCATAAATTTGACGGCGAATCGCAGCGCTTTGTGGCGACCAAATTAATTCCAATGCATCGGCAATACGTGGCCCGCCCCATGCTTGAGCAGATAGTTGTAATTTTTCCAAATCCTGCAAAAACCATAACCAATGATCACCATCTTCACTGCAGTGCTCATTTAGCATATGTTCAACAGAATTACTGGGAAAAGGAATTCGTAAATATTCGAGTAAATCCCTGAACCCCAACACAAAAAAGGTCATGTGGGGAACAAAATTAAAAATGGATTTATCGGCGGACTCACTCAATCTCAAACGCCGACAAAAGGAATGGTCAGCCAAGTGATTTTTATGATTTTCAATGGATACAAATATATTATGCATTGGAGTTTCTCCTTATCTGTTATTGAGGGAGCGTCATTTTTTTGAAAAAAACAACGCTCACTTCTGTCACAGCAAAACTCCTTCCAACTTATAATTTTTTTGTAAATTTTTTACAAATTAATACATCGTGTCGCTTAAATTATTTTTTATTTTCAGGAGACACACCCAGATCATCCAATGCATTTTTAAATTCATCAAAGTGATACGGCTTACGCAAATAGGCATTTGCGCCGACTTCCAATGCACGAGCCTCATCATTGCCGAATGTAAATGCGCTAATTACCAGAACAGGTACTTTATCGCCATCTGCGCGAATTTCTTCAACCAGATCCAAACCATTTGCATCAGGTAATTGAACATCCATGAGAATGCAGGCTAAGTGGTTTTTATGCTGTTTATAAAGCACCATTGCCTGCGAGCCATCCTCAGCCATACAAAAATCAACAGCGAGTTTTTTTAACATACCGCTGATAACCATGCGATTGACCGGATTATCTTCAACCACTAATACCAAATGATTTTTTTCAGACTCTGAGGTTGCTGTGGTTGGTTCATATTTGACATCGTCAACTTGCGGATGTTCTTCGTTATTTGCCGTCGAGCCATCCGTTAGCGGCGCACTGGCGATCTGCGCTGCTGGCGACGGAGCAATATATTCCCCCGTAATTCGTTCGACAGGAATTTGGCAACGCACACGCAAGCCTTCATCGGGTGTTGATTCCAGCTGCAATTGGCCAGACATCAACGTAACCAGTTCGCGCACAATACTCAGCCCCAGTCCCATGCCTGAATGAATGGATTGGACCTCTTGCGTAAAAGGTAACGCGAGATTCTCCAGACGCTCCGGGGCCACACCTTTGCCATCATCAGCAAGGGTAATGTGCAGGTTTGAATCTACGAGAGACAAATCAACAGTCGCAAAAGTACCTTCGCTATGCTTTAACGCGTTATCAATAAGATTGAAACAAATGCGACGAATCTTTAATGCATCAGCATAAATCCACTGCGAGTGACTTGCATTAACCTGATTAATTAATCGCAACTGCAACGGGCCACTGGAGGCATAGTGATCGAAGACATCATTAACGAGTTGTTGAATACTGATTGCTTTGGGATAAAGCTTGACCCGCTCTGACTCCAACAGCGAGATAGTGAGTACATTATCGACTATACCAAGCAACTCATTGCTGGAAGCGCGAATATGCTGTACCAAATGCTGCTGATCGGGTTTCAACGGCGAATCAAGCAAGAGGTCATTCAACCCCATAATACCGTTAATGGGTGTACGTAAATGATGGCTTACATTTGCCAAAAATACGGCTTTAGCCCGCAAAGCCTGTTCTGCAACTATCAAGGCTTGCTCGCGTTCAAGCGATGTTTTTTGATGGCTGCTAACCTCATTACGCAACTGCAAAGTCAACTCATCTGCAAGAAAATTATTAATAACGCATGGCAGTAAAACACCAAATAACATACTGGTAGCAATTACCAGGCTATAACCAAATATTGCGGCCTCCGGGATCGGGCGAAAAAAAGGATAATCAATAAAGTGCAAACCGTTAACCAGCAGTACGATGGAAAAGATGCGGACCAAGGTGTGCAGTTGGCTATTTTTCAACGCCTTTAACGCAAAACTAACTTGCGGTGCTGCAACGGCAATCGCAAGGGGTAAAGCAATCAGTGAAAAGCCTGCACCAAAAAAATACACGGCGACACTAACTGTTAATGCCAGAAAGTAAATGCCCCAATAAATACGGAAGGAAAATCGCTGGCGAGTAATAAAACAAAGAATGTGACATAAAAACCAGGCGGAGACGATATAAGAAGAAAACGCCAGAATACCCGCCAGGGGAGCATCAAGAAGCGCCCCTTGTGCAGCAAAATTAAGTAGCGTACTTGCCCATACTCCGACTAGTAGCCCAAAAATAAATTGACGATAAATTGCCCATAGCGCAATCGCGACGCAGCCATTGAGCAATAGCAACAGTGGATAAACCCACAATAATGTTTCCAATGGCCCCACGCCAATTCCCCCGTTAATTCTCAGGGGAAATTTTAGCAGCAGATTCAACCGCCAAGGTTTTTTGTATACAAAAAAACCATTATTGAACCCGCTTTACTAACTATTCCTCATAACACGTGATACACATCACAGACGCTTTAAGCGACATAAAATTAATTCACCACTTTTAGAGAATTTTTTTTGCTGATGGAAGCAACAAGCAAAGGCTGGTAACCAGTAAACCCGCTGAAAATGTCAGGACGCTGACCACAATAAACTTACAATAAGGATTCAATGTTAGAGGCGCAAACATCACCGAGACTGCCACCAGAATAGGCGCATGAAAAATAAATACACCGTACATCCTGCGCGCGGCCCATGCCGATAAAGGTGTTGGTTTCGCCAGGAAGCGGCGAAAAAACCAGAGCAAGCCAAGAATGATTCCCCAACCGGTTAGCGGGTCCCAAAAGGCATAGTAGATCGCATTAGTATTCCATCCCCCCTCAAACGGACCATCGCCAAATAATTTCATCAATGCAAATGGCAAAGTTGCGATAGCAATTAATGAAATTAACAGCCAGGGCATAGCATATTTTCCATCGATATTATCAAGCAACTGGTGTTTGTGAGCTGCGCAACCAGCAAAAAATAAAAAGATATAACAGGGGAAAAATCCTAACTGCAACCAAAGCACTTCACTGCCAACCGGAATTTTTAGCCGTAGTGCGAATGAAACCAGTCCTAACCCGAGCGCTGCAAACATCAACACAGCAAATCCCGGCAAGCGCTCCGGACTCCAGTGTTTTACGGCAATAATTTTATTTATTAATAAATATAGGAATGCAAAAATCAACAGCGCCTCAGCAAACCACAAAGGCCCGGGGCCAAATTGTTTATTTTGAATCATCAGCCACCATCGTTCGCCAATCGTTGCCGGTGAATCATAAGCCAATGCAATAGTTAAGGGGGATAGCACAAAAAAATAAAACAACAATGGAACTCCCAACCGCAGGAATCGATCCACTAAAAAGTTTGCCGTTGTTTTTCGCTCCAGTGACGCAACCATAAAATAACCGGACAGCAAAAAGAAAAACCCCATAAAAAAGGATTGGTCAATTGCATTCAGCATAATGAGGGGAGTCATGCTGGCATTAGGCAGCTCACGCCAATACCATCCACCGGAGCCACCATAAGTAATTGCGGCGTGGTGCAGGACAACTAAAAAAGTTAACAGGATTCGCAGGTGGTCGAAATGGGCTTGCCGCTGCACTGCTGTCATTGGTGTTGACTCTCCAAAAAGGCTAAAACGCAAATTTGCAATAATTGCTTGGATGCAGTTTTAGCCCTGGTGGATTCGGTGCAGATACTATTTATTTTTGTTTAATTTTCGTTGCCGGTTTTATTCATCGTCCGTTAAATGGCTGGCCAGAACCTTATCAACACGACGGCCATCCATATCGACAATTTCGAATTCCCAGCCGCGTAACTGGATCTTATCGCCTGTTGCCGGCACACGCCCCATCACCAGCATCATTAAACCATTCAGGGTTTGATAGCTACCTTCTTCCGGTAATTCGTCGATATGCAAGCTATCTTTAAAATCGACAATCGAGAGCATACCATCCAGCAGCAAAGAGCCATCATCACGGCGAACGATGTAAGCATCCTCGCCCTCCTCACCAATAAACTCGCCGGTTAATGCGCCGAGTAGATCCTGTAGCGTAACCAAACCACGCAACTCACCGTATTCATCCACTACAAAAACCATTTGGGTACGCGAGCGCCGGAAGAAATCCAATAATTCCATCGCTGTCAATGTTTCGGGAACAGCCTGACAAGGCTTGGCAAGTTCAGCGAGATTTATTTTATCGCCACGAATTGCCGCTGCCAGCAATTCTTTGGCGTTGATGACGCCGATCAAATTGTCATTTTGTTTAGTGCAGACGGGGAAACGTGAATGTGGTGATTGCATAACACGTTGATAGTTTTCTTCTGTCGATAATGCGGTATCGAGATAAATCATATCCGAGCGCGGCACCATCAATGACACTATGTTGCGGTCTTCCAGACGCAACACATTTTTCACCATGGTGTGCTCCTGCGCTTCCAGGATACCGGTGCTGGAACCTTCATCGAGAATCGCGTGAATATCCTCTTCAGTCACTTGCTGGTTTTGATTGTGATGAAAACCGAGCAAACGCATCAGCGTACGTGTAGAAGTGGAAAGCAAATGCACAAACGGCTTGGTGGCAATTGCCAGTAATTGCATGGGTTTCGCCATCACACAGGCGATACGCTCGGCACTGAGTTGGCCGATACGTTTTGGCACCAGTTCACCAACCACAATCGACAAATAAGTCACCACCACAACCACCAGAATAGTGGCGAAGTTATCGCTGAAATGGGTGGGCACGCCAAAGGTTTGCAACCAGAGCGCAAATGGTTCCGCCAAAATCGATTCACCGAAAATACCGTTCATGATTCCGATTGAGGTGATGCCGATTTGGACAGTCGACAGAAATTGCGTGGGATCTTCGGCAAGCTTGAGCGCAATTTGCGCAGAATTGCTGCCTTTATCAGCGAGGATTTGCAGACGTGATTTTTTGGCGGTAACAATGGCGATTTCTGACATGGCAAACAAGCCATTAAGCAAAATCAAACCCAGTAATATAAAAATTTCCATGAATTCCTGTGGACTTCATCAATAAGGGGGGGCTGAGTATACCACTCCAACCGCTTCGGCAAAGTACTGCCAGAGTTAAGCTTTGGTAATCTTAATAAACGGAATTTTTCATAGAAGTATTTAGTCCTGCCGGTTTTTGCGTCAAGCCCTAGAATTTACAGGTGGACTCAGCCGTCATCGTTGACTGCCGGGATGATCTAAAACCGTTCGAGCAGGACAGGATGAAAGGAACTATGAGTGCAGAGCATCTGAACAAAGAACTTCTGGAAACAGCTCCACGTAGCCACCAGCGCGGCATTACTGCCAATCCATCCCCAGGTAAATCCAGCCTTGCCAGCGATGAAGCCCTCGCAATCAGCAAGCATTTTTCCCAGTATTTGCAGCCGCAAATCGCACTTACGGACGAATATAAACAGGAGGTCTATAACCTGCGCCATCAAGTGTATTGCGAGGAGTTGCACTATGAAGACGAAAAATCGGATCATCTCGAATGCGATGAGTTTGATGAGCGCGCCATACATTGTTGTATTCGTCATTTAGGGTCCGCGCAATTGGCCGGGACGGTACGCTTGATAACCGCCAATAACAATAGCGAGTTATTGCCATTGCAGGAGTTTTGTTCCACCGCCCTGACCCACGCGGATCTGCATCCCCAGCGATTTTTACCGCGGCAGATTTGCGAGATATCCCGGCTCGCAGTGCCTGCCGCTTTCCGCAAACGTCAAACAGACCAATTTGCCGGAGTAGCGACCGGGGCTATTAATGAGTCAACCTTTTCAGTGCAAGAACTGCGCTTCTTTCCTTATATAGCTATCAGCTTATATATGGCAGCCATCGCCATGACCTATAAAACCCGGCGCTTTCATACGTTTGTCATGATGGAACCACGGTTGGCGCGTAGCCTGAATTTTGTGGGCATTCACTTTCAGCCAATTGGTCCCTGCATTGAGTACCACGGCAAACGAGCGCCCTATTACATCGATTCCCGCACCATCAAATCTGAGCTTTCACCCGGTTACCGTAAGTTACTCGCAATAGTTCAAACAGCATTGTTCAGCCATTAACGTTGCTATTTGCTAACTTTGCGAATTTTCGCCCAAATCATTAGCTGAAAAAGCATTTTCATTGCGTTTGGTAATGAGAAGAATTATCATTGTCACCCAATTTAAACGCCACTGAATTCCTGCCGTCGCAATGCAATCCAAACACGCTCCCTTAAACTCCTTATTAATTGTCATTGGCATACATGCCGGTGTGCTGGCGGCGATGGTTCTATCACCCACAGCTCCAAAGCCCGAGGTTATTATCCAACCGACAATTCAAGGGGTGCTAATAGCCGCCCCGGAAGAAGCTCCACCGCCGCCGGAGCCTCCACCACCGCCTCCGCCAGAACCAAAACCGGAGCCGAAACCAACACCAAAACCGCCGCCCAAGGCACCGCCTTCTGAACGAGCAGTAAAAGCGCCGGAACCACCACCGCCTCTGCCAGTAGAACAACCGGCAGAACCGGTGAAGGAAGCTGAACCAACACCGGCACCGGTATTACCACCCAATGCGGATGCCAGCCAATTGAATAACCCGGTTCCGGCTTATCCGGCGCTGTCCAGACGACTGGGTGAAAAAGGGACCGTGGTATTGGAAATTCTGGTGAAGGCCAATGGCACAGTGGGTGAAGTAAAACTGAAAAATTCGAGTGGCTATAAACGTTTGGATGACGCAGCGATTAATGCGATCAAACGCTGGAAATTTATTCCGGCAAGCCAGGCCGGTGTAGCCATCGATTATTGGTACGAAATTCCGTTTGAGTTTGGTTTGCGTCAACGCTAATAAATTACGAAGGCGCGTTACGATTTTTACTTATATTGAAAACAACGAGGTTGTTATGGAGTCACCCTACGGTATCGCGTCCCTTTGGGCACAAGGCGATTTTCTGATTAAAAGTGTTGCCATTATTTTGTTGATTATGTCCATCGCCAGTTGGTGGGTAATTGTGATTCGTGCCTGGGGCTTATGGCGTTTGCGTTCCTCCGCACATGGCTTGAATGATTTCTGGCATGCGCAAAGTTTTGCAGAAGGTTTGCGCACCCTTGGCGAAGATCGCAATACTCCATTCCGCCACCTGGCAGAAGAAGGCCAGGCAGCATTGGATCATCACAGTAACCACAAAACCGACTTGCATGGCCACTTGCCTCTTGCTGAATGGCTCACTGCATGCCTGCGCGCGTCTATTGATGAAAGTGCAGAGCGTTTGCAACGCGGCCTTGCGGTATTGGCGTCTGTTGGTTCAACCGCACCGTTCGTGGGATTGTTCGGTACTGTGTGGGGAATTTATCACGCACTGGTTGGTATCGGTGTAAGTGGCCAGGCCAGTATCGATAAGGTTGCAGGCCCCGTAGGCGAAGCGTTGATTATGACTGCATTCGGCTTGGCCGTAGCAATTCCGGCGGTATTGGGTTACAACGCACTCAATCGTGCCAATAAAGGTGTACTCAACAAGCTCAACCGTTTTGCACATCAATTACATGCATACTTTATTACCGGTAGCCCAATGCAAAATAAGGGCGCCATTACCAAACTGTCTCCACGCAAAGAGGTATAAGCCATGGCTTTTGGTGGCGGACTCGAAGAAGAAGCAGACATAAGCGAAATTAACATGACGCCCCTGGTGGACGTCATGTTAGTACTGCTGATTATTTTTATTATCACCGTACCAGTACTCACCCACTCGGTGAAAATTGATTTGCCAAGGGTAGATAACACCCCCAACGAAGTAAAACCGGAAACGATTAATTTATCGGTGAGCGCTGAAGGCAATATTTTCTGGAACGAAGGGCAAATTACGTTAGAAGAACTGGAAGCACGACTCGATGTAGAATCCAGCAAACAACCACAACCGGAAGTACATATTCGCGGTGATAAAGCTGTCCCTTATGAACATGTGATAAAAACCATGGCAGCAGTGCAGCGGTCAGGAATTTTAAAATTAGGATTTGTAACAGAACCCGGCAACTAGCCGGGTTTTTTATTTATGGCTAATAACATCATAACCCACAGTTACATAGTGCACCTGGCGATTCCCATTATTCTCGCCAACATGGCCGCACCATTATTAGGCTTGGTCGATACCGCGGTAATTGGCCATACCGGTAACGCAAGTGATCTTGGTGCAATAGCACTAGGCTCACTGGTATTTAATTTTGTGTATTGGGCCTTTGGTTTTTTACGTATGGGTACGACCGGTTTTATTTCCCAAGCTGCCGGTGCCGGTGATTATGCGGAAGTGCGCGCAGCGTTTGGACGCGCTTTGTTATTAGGTGGGGTGATTGGGCTGCTATTAATTTGCGCACAATATCCGCTTATTCACAGCGCGCTCTGGTTACTCGACGGCAGTAAAAATGTAGAAGAGCAAGTCAAAACGTATTGGGACATTCGCATTTGGGCTGCACCTGCCACCCTCGCAAGCTACGCCATTATGGGTTGCCTTATCGGATTGGGAAAAACGCGGCAATTACTTTGGCTACAGTTATTTTTGAATATCACTAACCTGGCCCTCGATATTTTGTTTGTCGCAGGTTTTGACTGGGGAGTACGCGGTATTGCATTAGGGACTCTCATCGCCGAATGGAGTAGCGCCCTGCTTGGTTTGGTTCTGATATTTAAAAACCTTCGCATACAGCACGAAAAATTTTTGAAGTGGTCACAATTATTAAATCGTAGCGCTATCGTAAAAACGCTCGGCACCAACGCAGATATTATGTGGCGAACATTATTTTTATTAGGCGGTTTTGCATTTTTTGCCAACCAGGGTGCACGCTTCGGCGACAACACACTTGCTGCCAATCATATCTTGCTGCAATTTATTTCGTTCTCGGCTTTTTTCCTGGATGGTTTTGCATTTGCGCTGGAATCTTTGGTAGGAAAAGCAAAAGGCGCATGTAATCGCGAGTTGTTTGACCGGGTAATTAAAGTCTCTACGCAAATTGCAGCATCGACGGCGGTATTGTTAATGTCGATTATCATCGTCGGAGGCACAACCGCCATTGCCGGGCTGACCTCGGTAAATGGTATACAAGAAGAAGCCACAAAATTCTTACCCTATGCTGCCATATATGTCGCAGTGTCTTTTGCAGCTTTTCAACTGGACGGCATATTTATCGGTGCAACCCATAGCCGCGCCATGCGCAATGCATCGTTTTATGCGCTGCTCATATTTCTTACTGGTAGCTGGATATTAATTCCCCTTCTGGGGAATCACGGACTGTGGACCGCTTTTGTGATTTATGTAATAGCCAGAGCAATCACATTAGGCATTTACCTACCGGAATTACGCCGCAGTATTGCTCCGGAATCAACATAATTTTAATTGGTTTTGTGCTGCGCCAAATATTTTTTAGCGAGCGATAAATAGCGTGGAGTCGGACCTACATCTTCATAAATCGCATCACCCAATTCATCAGTCGCTACGACTTTAGTTCCCTGGATATAAGGAAAGCTGGCTTCCAGTTGCCCCAAAGCAGCAGATAATAACTCACTGATAATTTGTTCTTTTGAACGTTTTGGATACATTTCTGCCAAGGCTTCCAATTTTGCAACATCTTCAACCGCCAAACGCACTTGATAAGTTTCTTTGGTCAGGTTGCCGTTAGCGTGGCTTTCCCAATGTTCAACTAATTGTTTTAAATACATAAACACCTCAGTATGGTTTACCCGATTTTCGCCTTCATTTTCAGTGTAGTTCAATTCATTGGCACGCCAATCGATAACACTCGTCAATGCGGAAATATTTCACACAAGTTTTGTGCCAATCGATACAAGGAAAAAAATAATCCGGCGTTACACTGGTTTTGAAAACAGTAGGCTTGTAAATCTGTATCAAGCCTGAATGATTGAGGAATGAAGTTACAAGGAGGGAATCATGAAATTCCTGTCACACTTCTATCATTTCCAACTACCCCATCGCCTGCAGTTATTGGCAGATTCTGATATCGCCTCCTGGGTATTGGTTTACGCGGTTACCCTATCCTCACTCGTCGTCTCTTTATTGCTCCTGTTGTCGCCTGGCTACTTCCCGATCTAAGCAGTAACCGCTATAGTCAGCCGGGTTTTTAAACAGGAACTGTAACGATGAAAGACGACTTCCCCGACTTGGGTAACAGCGCAGATATTCCCAATTTGGATTTTGAGACGCGCAAACTATTGCAAGATAATAAAACCGAGGCTGATGATAACGGTGATCGTATCCGCAAGCTGGAAGACAAGCTCGCCAATTTGTCCCTGGTAACGGAGGCCTTGTGGAACTTGTTGAACACACGTACCCGCCTGACCGACGAGGATCTGGCCACAAGTATTAATAATGTTGCCCAAACCCGCAAAGCGCGTGAGGAAAGTAAACTCACTTGTATTAAATGCAAGATGCAAAATTCCATAAACCATAAAAAATGTATGTACTGTGGCGGTGAATTGACTGGTCACACCAGCAAGAGTTTGTTTAATTTTTGAAAAGGAACTGGCCGGGATTAAGGCGGTTGACTAGTATCCTGACAGCAAAAATAAACTAACAATAACCTCTACTCGAGTTAACCGCTATGAACCTCAAATCCCTTTCCCTGGCTATTGGTTTAATTCTGGGCCTGAACGCCCAGGCTTATGCAGCAGATACTCCGTTCAAATGGCCCAACGGCGCCAAAGCTGCGGTAAACCTCGCCTACGATGATGCGCTGGACAGCCAGTTGGATAACGTTATTCCGGCGCTGAACAAATATAAACTCAAGGGGACCTTTTACCTGAATGTAGTCAGCCCTACCCTGGTTACCCGCCTGGAGGATTGGCGTAAAGCCGCCAAAGCGGGCCACGAATTGGGTAACCACAGTATTTTTCACCAATGCTCGAAAAGTGGTGCAGGGCGAGAATGGGTTCCGGAAGATCGCAACCTCGATAAAATCAGCGTGGTACAAATGCAAGACCAGGTCAAAGTTGCCAATTCATTCTTGCAT
Source organism: Cellvibrio sp. 79 (assembly GCA_003056245.1). Classification (GTDB taxonomy): domain Bacteria; phylum Pseudomonadota; class Gammaproteobacteria; order Pseudomonadales; family Cellvibrionaceae; genus Cellvibrio. Next base: position 2,078,685 of record MVDH01000001.1, read on the forward strand.
GCAATTGATGGCAAAACCGAACGCACCTATACCCCACCGTGTATCGACCTGAATGCAGGCGGTGCTAATTATGTCGATGGATTGAAAAGCGAATTCGTCGCCATCAAAGCAGTTGGCGGCGGTGTAACTCCTGATATGAAAACTCTTGACCCTTATCGGGTCGGTGTGGATTTTCCATCCAATGTTACCGGTGCACAACTAATCGCTGTTGTTAAAGAGGCCGCTGCCAAAGGCACCATGGCTAACTTTACCTTCCACGGTGTTGGCGGGGACCACCTGGTGACCTCCAAAGAAGCTCATGACGAATTGCTGAAATATCTCGCCGACAATAAAGATATCTACTGGACAGATACCTTTGTCACCATCATGAAATATGTGAAGGAACAACAGGCGAAAAAATAGATTTTCTACGCCCAACAAACCCGGCTTTTGCCGGGTTTGTTTTATTGAATACTTAAAAGCCGTTAAATACTTAAAATCAGTGCAGGGATAAAAATGCTAGCTGTGGTATTGGAATTTGATGTTATTGAGGGAAAAGATAAAGAATTCGTTGCGGCATGGACCGAGTGCACTAAAACTATCTACGAAAATTTTGGCAGTCTGGGTTCCCGATTACATACATCCGAAACGGGTGCTTATATTGCCTATGCGCAATGGCCAAGTATCGAAGCATATGAAAAATCAGGTGACTGGCCAGAACATCTGATTAATGCCAGAGACAAAATGCGCGAGACTTTAAAAACTGGAAAACCCAAATTGCTTTATAAACTAACAACGGAAATCGATTTACTTAAAAACCAGCAACATCATCATAACTAGATTTTCACTATGCTTATTTATAATCCAGGAAAACATCATTTTTACTGTCCTTAAGCAACTCATTAATCGCTGTATATTGTTTATTGTCATTCAGCGTTGCCAATAGGTTTGAAAACTGTTGCAGCTTGTGATCAGTGAGTTCGTCCGTAGTTTTATCAACCAGTTTATAATTTATAAATTCACTCACTTCTTTAGTGCCACTTACATTTTGCTCCACCAGCAAGTTATTTACCTTGTCATCACTCATCGATAATATGCGACTGACATTTCCTTCTCGATGCTCAGTGATGTAACGATAATTAGGGTTGGTAACACCCGGACTTTCCAGATCAAGAATTCCTTCAAACCAATTATTGCTTAGCTCATACCGTGATTCCTGTTTAATTAACCGGGTATCCGCATTGGTTTCAATACGGGTTTCTTGTGTGAGATTTAATACAAGGGCCGATGTCTGTGAATAAAATTCACGGTTATGAATTACTTTTGAACGAATAGTCGCAGTGAAATCCGGTAATCCCGAATCAAATGCTGCCAGTGTAGCATCGGTCGCGGTCTCGGCTTCTGGTGGTGCGGGGCGATTGATAAATTGTGCGAACATGGACTCAAATGCATCCAACATAAACCGGCGCGATTTATTATTGGTATCCGCATCGTCTGTCGCTTCGCGAATTAATTTCAAATAAGGTTCCAGCATCCTTACATCAGCGGTGCTGCTTTCCATCAAAGCATTTAAGTTCGTGGTGATGTCTACCGAATAACCACGCACATCGCTTGCACGCAAGGTTTGGGTTTGTTTTTCTTCGTCGACGCTAAATTCATAGCTCTGCTCAACAAAATCACCTTTTCCATCCGGTCGGGTAAGCGTGAAGCTAAAACCGCTGATGACGCTGGTATCTATTCCTTTTAAATCGCGCAATTCGGTGGTGTCGGTACGGAAAAATTCATCTCCCATCTGTCCAAGTTTTTCCGCCAATTCACCCAATGCTTTTTGTTCCGCTTCGGAAAGCGAACCATCCACGGTAAATGAAAACTCCAGTGTAGAATTTTCAGTACCAATATTTCGGTTACTTAATTCAATCTTTATCGTATCGCCATCTTTGGTTTTTATATTCAAATGCACAGATTGGTTATTGGATGATGTTCGAATATCGAAATTGGGAACAGGGCTTTTTACCGCCATTTCCTGGGTAACTTTCATGCGGCGAGCTTCGTTTTTATACTCGTTTGTCTCACGACTTAAAGAGCCTATCTGGCTAAAAACACCGCCGATACTAAAAGGAGATTTCCCCGCACCAAAGGAATTAAGTGAACTTAATAGGTTTTGGGAAATTGCAGAAGCTGCCTGACCTCGCGGTTTGTTGTCGCGCAAGCCACTTATATAAACGCTCGCAAGGTCATAACTGCCTGCCGAATCCTGCGTTTGCCCTAGCGTTACCTTATCTGCCGTAGAATTATTTGTAGCAGGCGCAAATTCTGCTATCGGAGGTTCTTTAGCTTTATTGCCGGAAGTTGTTGCGATTAATGGCGATAACAATGTGCTGGCTGCAGTAACTTGCATATCAATCTCCATAGGTATTCCGTTACTATCGGCCGCACTGGCAAAAAATTAAGTAATTAAAGTGTAAAAAGTTGTAAGCATTAATATTCGATGACCATGCGCACATTATCGGTGTATGTGCCAGCAACAGGTGTAGATTGTCCGGTAGTAATCCGGACCGGTAAGTTAACAGTTTCGCTCATTCCGGTACCTAAACGATTCAGCGGATTGGTTACACCAAGAATTTGCGTAGTAGAGCTTGGCTGAAAAATTTGATAAGCAATGCTTTGGCCCCCTGCTGATTTCAAATAACGGGAACCCGATGTGTAATTATTACCATTATCGGCATAGAGCAAATAATCCTCCTGATTAGTGCAGCGAATACTTACACTTAATTGCGCTGCAGCTGTATTTTCCAAAAAGCTCACCGAACCAAAATCCACCAGTGTCGGTGTACTGATAAATTCACAACTTTTACTCACCACCATCGTCATGCTCATAGTTACCGTTGCATTGACTGGTGTATAACCCAGACAAATAATTGCAATACTGACACTAGTACAAATATTGCCATCCACCGTTAATGTTTGCGTGGCGGTATAAGTGCCTGCACTGGGCCAGAGTGTGGTGGTATTGGTTTTTACATGCAGGGGAATATCGATACGACCGCTCGCAAGCACACCAAGGCCCAATAAACTGAATCCACTCGGTCCGCCAACACTTTGTCCTTGTGCAGTAATGCCCGGTGTGTAGGTTGAATTGCTGGCAAGTGTATAAGAGACGGTGTCAATTCCATTTGAGAGATTTAATGGTTGTTGCGCCGTGTACCTCAACCAGCTGGAAAGACTAAGCAACTGTAAGGTCAAGGCTGATGAACACGTTACTGAAAAAGTCGCATCAACAGCGGCGCCGTTAGGCGATATTCCACCAGCAGGAACTGTTTGGCTTGCATTGCTGCCGTAATTAATGGTTGCAGGAGTTGTCGTTGCACTCGTATTACACACAGCAAATGCTGATGCACTGCAAAACATTAACGATAAAAATAATGCGGTCGGTGTTGTCATTCATCAACCCCGGTTACAGGCTGACAAATAATTTTGCCCAAACGCGGTAATGACTCTGTTTGCCCTGGCACTGGACTAACAGAAAGTATGCAATCGCCCTCTTCCCAATATAAACGCAACGGCTCGGTCAGTTGCTCGATATAAACTTCGCCATCCCAGCCAACAATAAATTCCTGCTCAACTATATCGGCGGTTAACACTGCGCCAACCGGCAAAGGTTGTTCATTGATATCGTAAGCATCAATTAACACCGATGCCAAAAATTTAACGGGAAATTGCACATGAATTCCGCCTTTGCGTTGCGGAACAATTAATTGTTCTATTGCGCTTATTGAAGCATTGGGCGGCAATTGATCCGGATCTATTGAAATGCGATTTTCCAGATTGCTGTATAAATCCGGCACCAATAATTTTCCATTCGCTCCAGTAGTGCCCACTAATTGATTGCCAATCATCACCGGAATGTCAGGTTGTGCTGCATCCACCAACGCAAATGAATCAGTGATAAAACGGCCGGGATAAATTTCCCCATCCATTGCAATTAATGCCCCGGTAACTCCACCCGAATATTGTGCACGCTCGGTATTACGCACTACGCTTGCCGATAATTCATAATGCCGAGCGCGCCAGTCCATCGCAGCGTAAGCATTTTTTTCTGCTGAATCATCCATCCCCATACGCCATCCCATACCACCCGAATAAGGTGCATTAGCCATGGCTTGAATTTGTGTGCGCCATGAGCTGTCGATGTCGCGTTGCGAACCCGTGCTAACCTGACCGGTGCGCCCCAATGGGAGACTCAATGCCAGTGAAAAAATATTGCCTTTTTCACCGTAAAGTTGACGATTAATGTTCGCAAAAAGTGTTAACCCGGAATCAAAATACCGATTCCATGAAAGAGTCGCAAACTCGCGTGTGCCAGCACTTTGTTCATTAACCCGAAAATACCCCAGATTAAAAGAACCGGTTTGTCGTTGATAAAACGAAAACGCTAATTGCCATTGGGAATCACGGACCACGTCGGAATCCAGGTTACCTAAATCGCGATAATTTCCATGACGCTGTAAATAGCGGGCACTCATTCCTATTCGTTGTTGGCTGTAACTGTAGGCGATTGACTCTTGCCATCCGGTTTGCTGCAAATAATCGCTGGATGTATGCGAATATTCAAACACCCCCCAATTACCTGCCAACAATGAAACACCGGCCCCGGCCAATTGCAAATCCTGCCCTCCCTGCACCAGAAATTGTGGTGTTAACCAGGAATTTAAACCGTAACGAATACTGCCGCTATATACCGGATCATCTTCGTAGTGATCAGAAGCAAAACCAAAATCTTCCCGACGAACACCAGCGGTCACATCATAATCCACCAAACCGGGCGCCAGTATTTCACTCGCAATATAAAAATTAATTTTCTGTCGTGCCTGCTGCCCCTGAACATTTGTGGTAACAACTTCGGCCACACCAGCGCCCGATAAAATAGGCATAGTGTTAATTGAAAATGGACCGGGATTTACTTCATCACGCCAACGTAATTGATCATTAATTAATAGATCGACGCTACCTGGCAATGCTGATTCACCAAAAAATTCCGGTAATGGATACGTAATTAAATTAGGATCCAATTCATAATCCCTGGCCACACGAATACCAGCCATGCGTACACTACTGCCCCAGTTCGGAGTTGCGTTAATAACATCACCGATCGTTACGCCCCATAACCCGTCTTGATTATCGTGTTGATAATAGGATTCAAAACGCAGGTAAGATGGACTTTCGCCAATATCATTACCATCGCGGGCAAGTCCGCGATTTACGGCATAAAAATATTGGTCAAACCAATAAAGCTCATGCCACAAAGATGTTTGGTAAGGCGCGGCCTCTTCATCGATTGCCAGAAAATCATAATTAAGGAATGCCCCGGCATCCCGGTGTGCATCAGCAATAGGTTCTGATCTCGCCATAGTAGTTAAACTTTGCATGGGCAACGCACTACCGGGAACCGTCAATAACATTTGTTGCAGGGTTTCATCGTACACAACAATTGCGCCAGGAAACTCACCGAGTAACAAACGCTCACCATGAGGAAAATCCAGTTTAATTCCCAGGGATTTAAGCTCTTCAGTTGAAACCTCCCAATCATTATTTTTTTGTATTACCGCTAAAACCTGGGTGGTATTTTTTCCATTGACAACAAATTCAAGGTAAAACACGCGCTGTGCCGATGCAGAAGAACAACACACCAGCAACAACATACAAACATATCGTAAACAGCGCTTGTCATTGCGCGGCAATTTCCAGCTCCCGGCGATCCTGCTCAAATACGATGCGAGCTGTATTATCCTTCAAGGCCGTCCATTGGTTATCATTCAGCGGCCATTGGCGATTTGCGCCAACCAATACGTACCCCAAGAGCCCCTCACTAATAAGCGTTTCTTTGGTAGCATCACCTTGTACTATTTTTACTTTACTTAAACGCGCATTGAGTTTTCCGCTATTAACAATTTCCAATGCTTTTTCCGGTTCAGTCACCAAGCGATAACGTAAACCGGTTGCCATTTCATTCTGGCGCTGCAAAATTGTTTTTTGCAGATAATCCTGCGGAACACCGACAAAGAGCGGCAAGGAATAGCGCATTTGAAAATTGAGTGCAGAGCCATCCAATTTTGTGCTGACCGGAATTTCATCAATGATGAGACGGTAGCTCATCTCTTCAGAAATATTGGTGATAACACCTTTGCGATTGATTACACGAAATACTTGCTGTGCGCCGGGCTTAACAGTCACCAGCGGGGGACTAACTACCAGATCGTCTTGCGGTTCATATTGATCACGATTTTCATGCTGTCTCCAGGATAAAACCCGCGCCTGTAAAACCAATTCTTCTTTGGCACTGTTATTTTTTACCCATACCATGGTGGCGGAGGCGGGAGCGTCGATGCGGGGATTAATTGGCCATACGGCGAGACTGGCTGCATAGGTGTGCAAAGAAAAAAAAGTAATTAACAACAATCCAATGCGCAGGCTGCTCATAACATTTGTCCATATTCTTTTATTGTTAACTGTGGTGGAAAACCACATCTGCCCTCAGTAGCTCAATGTTACTAAAACCTGATCGCTGTAATTACCATGAGTAGGTGTTGCCTGGACGGGAACACGCCCATATACAGGAAATGTTTTTGTTAAATTATCATTCAACAAAATTGACACGCCAGTAACATCGTCCCACACCGTTGTGCGGGCAGCTGAAGTATAAAGTTGGTAAGTAAGTAGGCTGGTGCCGGTTGTCAGACGCATCTTCCGGTTATTTACACCGGTGCCATACAAACCCGCGCCCAATGTAATTTTGGCAGTAGTTCCCGGCGTGCAACGCAATTGAATGCTACCGCTACCCACACCGGTACTAACTTCAGTCACACTGTTAGTCGCATAGATGCTACCAAAATTTAAAGTGCCCACATTAACACCATTACTGGCACTACTATTTAGCAAGCACCCATTGACAATCTGGATACGAATTTGCGTTGCAGTTGCATTGAGTGTTTGATCATTGGCAGACCAAACCGGGAGGGCAAAAAAAATTAAAAAAAACGGTATGCGCCTAGTCATTCATTGACACCTATCGCAGATACTATCGCTATATTTACCAGGTGATAACTACTTGCACGGTATCATTATAAGTGCCAGAGGTGATGCCACTTTGGCCACCGGGAATACGGCCGTAAACATTAAAGGTATCCGGTGCACCAGTGGCAGTTGTCGTTAACGGACTCGCATTACTCCAGGGAATTGTACGCGCTGCATTTTGATAAAGCGCATAAGAAAGAAGGATGGATGCGTTGCCCGCATTTGCCATCGCACGCGTGCCTCCAGCAAAGTGTTGGCCATTGTCTAATGAAATAGAAAAACTGGTTCCACCAGAGCACTCCATTACGATACTGCCGCTGCCATTACCGGTAGTTTGTGCATCTACATTCTGAGCATTAATGGTATTGATGCTGCCAAAATTCAACGAGCCAAAATTGACAACGCCCGCAGTAACATTCGAGTTATTAACCTGACAACCTGCTCCAATTATTGCAGTTACTCCCAAGGTGCCATTGACAGTCGCAGCATGGCTGGATGAAGCAATAAAAAAAATAACAGTGCTCGTTAGTGCCAACAAATATTTCATTTTCAAAACTCCTTACACATCAAATGATCTTGTCACTCCACTAAACATATTAGTTCTATACCAACATACTCGCTTTAGAAAAAAACGCTATTACATGGATATTACACAAGGAATTATTTTTTTCCTCCCGCGTTTTATACATATTCCAAAATAAGAGCGCCGCAAAAATAACTAAATTTCATTAAAAAATATTTGTCGTTTCGTTCTTCGCATAAATTTTAAATTTATTACTATTTTCAGTTATTGATTTTTTCTGTTGCTGTTTTCATAGCAAACTTTGCGTGAGTACATATTAAAAAATTGGAGACCAATCACTCACAAACATTCGCTGTTAGTTACTGGTTTCAGATAACCAATAATTATTTAACCGATTTTTCCTCCCCTATTGTAAAGAGCGCGTCATCTCCTTGTTCATTAGTGCACTAGCCTGCATCACCCCAACCAAAAACAAGAAAAATTCTCATTAGACAAACAATTGCATTGACTCGCCGACGCTCACAAATGATAATTACTATCAACTAGCTCGACTTCTTTATATATGGAACATTCACCCGGAGGATCTGCCTATGAACACCTGGCTCCTGTCTACTGTAAATGTTGGGATGCTATTGGCTGGCCTGGTCGTTGTAATTATCGGCAGCTTACTGTTTTACCGGATCTGGCAACGCCCAGAGCGCAGTCAACCACTGGCAAGCCTTGGCTGGGGAGCGCTGTTATTGATCCATTGGCCGCTCGGATTGGCTTTGGGGTTTGATCGCGGATGGGCAATTGCAGCTATTTTGCCCGGGTTCATCGCCTTATTATGGATCGGCATGACAACTCCCTGGCAGCAGCGGAATAAGCAGCACAAACAAAAGCTAACCACAGAGCCCAGGTCAATCATTAACCCTGCGATCACTACTTCTCCACGCTTTAATCAGACGGGTCAATTGTGAGCGCGGGCTAAGAGCTTGATAGCCGGCCAATGGCCGCAAGTTGCATTTGCATCAACATCTGAATCGAGAATACCGCTAAACACCGTCCAAACATCCTTTACCCCCCCCTAAATTCCCGTAGAATGGCGGCCTATTTTTGACTCTGATTACCCGGTTCTACCTATGTCCAGCACCCTCGAAGCCAATGACAGCAACACCCCCATGATGCAGCAATACCTGCGCATCAAAGCCCAGCATAAAGACGAAATAGTGTTTTATCGAATGGGGGATTTTTACGAACTGTTTTTCGATGACGCTAAAAAAGCATCCGATATTCTGGATATCACACTTACGGCCCGTGGAAAATCCAACGGCGAACCCATTCCTATGGCAGGAATTCCATTTCACTCAGCCGATGGTTACCTCGCCAAGCTCGTAAAAGAAGGGATTTCGGTAGCAATCTGTGAGCAGGTCGGCGACCCGGCAACCAGCAAAGGGCCGGTTGAGCGCAAGGTCATGCGCATCGTTACACCCGGTACCGTGAGCGATGAAGCATTGCTCGATTCACGTCGCGATAATTTATTGGTGGCCTTACACCAATCAGGCGAGACTTTTGGTATCGCATCGCTGGATATGGCAAGCGGCCGCTTCCTGGTGCTGGAAGTTGAAGGGCTCGAATCAGCTCTTGGAGAATTACAGCGCTTAAGCCCGGCGGAGTTATTAATCAGCGATCACATCACCACACCTTCACTGGTGGAAAATCGCAAAGGTTTGCGCCGTCGCGGCCCGTGGGAATTTGATCTGGAAACCGCCGAGCGCTTGTTGATCCAGCAATTTGCCACCAAGGACCTCGCTGGTTTTGGTTGCGATCATTTAAAAGCCGCTATTTGTGCCGCCGGTTGTTTATTAAGTTATGCACGCGAAACCCAGCGCACTGCCCTGCCCCACGTACGCAGCCTCGCCCATGAAAATCGCGATGAAGCAGTGATTATGGATGCAGCGACACGTCGCAATCTCGAACTGGATATCAATTTAAATGGCGGTGATGAGCACACACTATTTTCTGTTTTAAATCGCGCCGCAACCAGTATGGGTAGCCGCTTGTTGCGCCGCTGGTTGAATCGCCCGTTGCGCGACCTGGATTTATTAATTGGTCGCCAGGAAGCAATTGCCGAATTGCAACACAATTATGCGTTTGAAGTTTTTAACGGAATTTTAAAACGTGTTGGCGACATGGAACGTATTTTGGGTCGGTTGGCTTTGCGCTCCGCACGTCCGCGCGACTTATCGCGCTTGTTAATATCGATTGCCACCTATCCCGAATTGCAAAATGAATTAGCCGGCAAAAAATCACCGCAATTAAAAAATCTCGCGCAGCAAATTTCTACTTTCCCGCAGTTGGTAGATTTGCTTTCGCGCGCAATTATTGAAAACCCACCAGTGGTAATTCGCGATGGCGGTGTAATTGCAGAGGGTTACGATGCTGAGCTGGATGACCTGCGCAACATTAGCACTAATGCGGGTCAATATTTACTGGATCTGGAAACACGCGAACGCGAGCGCACCGGCATTCCTACATTAAAAGTAGGTTACAACCGCGTGCACGGATATTTCATTGAATTAACATCAGCGCAATCCGAAAAAGCGCCCGCTGATTATATTCGCCGCCAAACACTGAAAAACGCTGAACGCTATATCACGCCCGAATTAAAAGAATTTGAAGATAAAGCACTCTCTGCCCAAAGCCGTGCATTAGCGCGTGAAAAAGCACTCTATGAAGCATTGATTGATACATTAAATGCACAATTAATTCCGCTACAAGATTCTGCCAGTGCAGTTGCTGAACTGGATGTGGTTGCAACACTTTCCGAACGCGCCGATGCACTTGGTTTTTGCAAACCGGCACTATCACTCGTCGCGGGCATTCATATCACCGGTGGTCGTCATCCGGTAGTCGAGCAAGTTACCAGTGCGCCGTTTGTTCCAAACGATCTGGAATTTAAGCCGCAGCGCCACATGTTGATTATCACTGGCCCGAACATGGGCGGTAAATCGACTTATATGCGGCAAGCAGCATTAATTACCTTGCTTGCACATATCGGCAGTTTCGTCCCCGCACAAGCAGCAGCGATTGGAATTGTTGACCGTATTTTCACGCGCATCGGATCTTCCGATGACCTCGCCGGTGGTCGCTCTACATTTATGGTGGAGATGACAGAAACCGCAAATATTTTGCACAATGCTACTGCGCGCAGTTTAGTGCTGATGGATGAAATCGGTCGCGGTACCAGTACGTTTGATGGATTGTCTTTGGCGTGGGCTTGCGCAAAACATCTCGCCGAAAAGGTGCGTGCATTTACCTTATTTGCCACCCATTATTTTGAAATCACGACATTACCGGAAACGGTTTCCGGCATCGTCAACGTACATTTAAACGCGACTGAGCACAAAGATAATATTGTGTTCCTGCACAAAGTGCAGGAAGGCCCCGCCAGCAAAAGTTATGGTTTGCAGGTAGCAAAATTAGCGGGCATTCCGAATGTTGTGTTGGAAGAAGCGCGGCAACAATTACATTTGCTGGAAAATGGTGAACATCCGCATTCAATTAAATCGGTGGCCTCGCCCGTCAGCGAACAAACTTTCAATGCGCAAACTGTTATAACTGCACCGGAAAATTCTGTTGCACCGGCAGCAACAGATTCGCCATTGCAATCCGGTTTATTTGACACGCTACCAAACCCGGCAATGGATGCATTGCGAAAAATTAATCCGGATAATCTTTCCCCGCGCGAAGCACTTGAGCAGTTGTATCGCTTGAAAGAACTTTATTCGCGCGGGAAGTAATACGAAAATAAAAACGCTTCTGCTTCGTTTGCTGATCGAACAAAGCGCCACTTAAAAAAGAAACGTTCTCAACTGCAGCTTTTCGCCGCAATTTGGCGCGGTTTTCTCAGGTTATTCACGGCAAAAAGCCTACCCAAACCGGGCCGGGCTGTTTAGAATGCGCGCTCTTGCGCTGTGCCGTATACCAGTGCGCATTGACTATCGAATTCTGTTACTTGTGGGAGTCTCCTATGACGTTTGTAGTTGGGGAAAATTGCATCAAATGTAAACACACTGATTGTGTGGAAGTTTGCCCGGTAGATTGCTTCTATGAAGGCCCCAATTTTCTGGTGATTCACCCGGACGAATGTATTGATTGCGCACTGTGCGAACCGGAGTGTCCCGTAGGCGCCATCTTCTCTGAAGATGAATTACCGGAAGACCAGGCTGCATTCCTGGAATTAAACGCCGAGCTGGCGCAGGTATGGCCAAACATCACCGAGATGAAAGATGCCCCCGCAGACCATGCTGATTGGGACGGTGTCCCGGGAAAGTTGCAGCATCTGCAGCGTTAATCTCAAGAGTCATGCTAAAAAGCCGCGCAATGCGCGGTTTTTTTTCACCTGTTTTTTTGCAATTGATGAAGCAGCCATAGCCAATATAGTGAAATGGCCAACCGATCACTGGCTATTTTTCCCCCTGTGCTACACTCAGAAAGGTTTTAATCTGGCCTGAAAATCTGCATCACTTGCAGCACTGATAACAAGCACAACTATCAATAACGAGGAATAAGCCATGGGGATTAACGATAAGCCTTACAGCGAAAAACGCGATTTTATCCGCATGAAAATCGGCGCCCCCTTAAATGCCAAATTGGCAGCAGAATCACAGACGATTGAAGGCTTGTGCCTGGATTTGAGCGGCGGAGGCTTGCAAGTAGAAGCCAAACAAACCCTGGCGGTAGGAACTGAAGCTGAGGTAGAAGTCTCCTCCGCTCACGGCCATAACCCTACACTTAAAGCCAAAACCCGGGTTGTCCGTGCAACTGTGAATGAAGCTGGTGATCACGTATTAGGCTTGGAAATTATTCAAATATTGGCTTGATCCAGCTGGCAGAAACAAAAACGGCTACCTTAAGGTAGCCGTTAGTGGTCAAGTCTCCCGCAACATCTACATTCCTTGCCCTGCGATTTACTCGAAATCATCCTCACCGAAATCTTCCGTACCAAAGTCATCACTGACTTTACCGTTATGGATCAAATAATCGCGGCGTTGCAAATACACATCGCGGATAAACACATATTTGTCACCAGTGAGATTTTTCTCCAAAGGTAACAACTCAGCACGGGTATTTAACAGGGATATTCCTTTGACGGTGTTGTCTGTGGGCACATGGTCGATATAGTTGGTTGGGTCGGTATACCAATCAACGGGTTTACCGAAACCATCGCGTACAGTGCTTGGCCCTAAAAAAGGTAAAACCAGATAAGGCCCTTGCCCTACCCCCCACACAGCCAGCGTCTGGCCAAAGTCTTCACGCTCATCCGCTGGCAAATTCATGTATTTGGCTACATCCAGCAACCCACCTATTCCCAACGTCGTATTGACTAACAAACGACCGGTATCGTGCCCCGCACCTTTAATATCCCCTTGTAGCACCCCGTTAATAACATTGGGGACCTCCAGTACATTCGAGAAAATATTGGACACCCCTTTTTCCAGCGGATCCGGCATCACAAAGGTATAGCCTCTGGCGAGAGGTTTCAAAAACCAGCGATCCAGCGTGTCATTAAAGCTGAACATCGCGCGGTTAAAACCTTGCCATGGGTCCGGGTTAGCAGGAGGTTGCTCGTCTTGAGCGAAACTGAATGGTGTTAAGAAGCAAAGGCCTAGGGCCAGCAAGAGTGGTTTGGTGATAGGTTTCATAAGGTCCCTGGAGTAATAGCGACAGGTTAATACTGTCGGATCCGTCACCAATGGTAACGTCGTAAGCGGTTCGCCACTTTAGCGAATCGATCCCCGCCGGACAACCATCTTTACCTGTATCACTCTGGCCTCGTTACAAATTGCAACAACCCCCTGAAATATTGCTGACATTTTTTCGCAATAAAACCTTCACGAGACTGTCGTCCAAAATTCACATTTGTCATCAAAAATGACGCCACAAACGCAAAAGCGGATGTAGATCACGAAAACCGCGCGTTCACGTAATTCCTTTTATCCCTGTGAAAACTGAGAGAGAGACCTCATGAAACTGAAGAATATTTTTGCACTGAATGTGATGGCTGCGGCTCTCGTGGCTTGTGGTGGTGGTGACGTAAACCTTAACCCATCGGTGACCCCGGCCTCTTCAACTGGCAACGTATCTTCCACACCTGTGGTGAGTTCCAGTTCATCGGTGAGCAGTTCATCTATCAGCAGCTCATCTGTCAGCAGTTCGTCTGTTGCGGCAGTTGCTTGCGCCAGCTACAGCCAGGGCGGTCAAACTTTCACCGGTACCCTCGCCAGCGGCAACTGTACTTACCCGGTCGCTTTCGCATCCAACAGCAAGCAAATTACCGCAAACCTGACCATTCCCGAGTTACCTAACGGCGGCGTGCATATTTTCGAAGGTTCGATTTTTATTGGTGAAGATGTTACTAAGGCCTTGGCAGAAGGTGGTAAAGCTATTCCGCAAAATGGTGCTGGTGCAACCCTGACTATTAATGCCGGTGCAAAAATCGCATTCCAACGCGGTGAAGATTATGTACGTATTGCCCGCGGCTCAAAAATTGTTGCTGATGGCACTAAGGACAAGCCGATTATTTTCTCCGCAGTAAAAGATTTGGTTGAAAAAACCGCAACTATCGCTGATCGCGGTTTGTGGGGCGGACTCCAAATTAACGGTAACGGCCTGACCAACAAATGTACCGATACCGAGCGTCTGGCCACTTCCAACAATATACACGCATGCCATATTCTTTCTGAAGGCCTGCCAGGCACTTACGGTGGTAACAACAACACTGAAAGTTCAGGTTCCCTTAAATATGTTGTTGTTAAGCACGCTGGCTACAAAGTAGTAGAAGGTAACGAATTAAATGCAATTAACTTCAATGCCGTTGGCTCAGGCACGGTAGTTGATCATGTTCAATCTTACGCTGCGCAAGATGACGCGTTTGAATGGTTCGGTGGTGCAGTAAATGCTAAACATATCGTTAGCGTAGGCACTTCTGACGATTCATTCGACTTTACTGAAGGTTATGTAGGCCACATTCAGTACGCATTGTCTGTAGCTCCTACCGGTGTAGGCGGAAACCACTGTGTTGAAGCAGACAATGCTGGTAAGGATCGTCTGGATGATTCGACTCCATTAACCAAAGTTCGTATTTCCAATTTAACTTGTGTTACTAACAACATCGCTAAAAACGGCGGCACCGTTATATCTCCGGATGGTGACTCTCTCGGCTTGTTAATTCGTGAAGGTTTCTTTATCGAACTTTACAACAGTATCGTTACATCAAACGCTACAGGCATGAACTCTAAACAACTGTTTATTTTCCATGACACCGAAGGTCCACAAACTATTAAAGCTGCAAACGACGGCTGGTCTGTTGCTAAAAGCAACCTTTTAGCGGGTACTGGTGGCACAGCACAAACGCTGGTGAACGCTGCCAACGCAGGCTTTACTACTGCCACCTGGTTAGCCAACGCAACCAATACCAACAACGTGGTAGTGACTGCCCCCGCCCAATTACCTGTTAACGTCCTGAAAAATCTGGCCACTAATGACAAAGCTTATTTAACGCTGCCGACTATCACCGATGCTGCCTCTGCTGTAATCAACATCACTTTGTTTGATGTAAGCAAGTTGGCTGACCTGGCTCAACCCGCTGTTAATACCGCACCGGTTGCAGGAACCAGCACTTTCTTTGTTAACCCGACTCACCTTGGTGCTGCATCTGAAACCAACGATTGGGTGGCTGGCTGGACCGTTGGCCTCTAATTAATAGCCACAAACCAATAGCAATTCCCGACTGAGGCGCCTACGGGCGCCTTTGTTACAAGAAGCCTCTTTTTTTTGCCTCGTTGATACAAGGTCTACACCATGCAAACATTAACTACCAAGCGTCGCCAGCTTTTTCTGGCTATCACCGCCGCCACATTGGGATTTTGCAATCTCGCTGCCGCGCAAGAAGCAGAAATCAGCGAACCACCAATTGACGAAAATGCAGAAGTTATCGATGCACCTGTTGTCGAAGAAATGCTGATTACTGGCCGCCAGCAAACAGCAGCGCAAGCGGTTATCACTGAACGTATTGAGGATCCATTCGCCGCTGACCTGATGAGTTCAGACCAGCTATCCCGCACTGGTGATTCAACTGTGGCTATCGCATTAAGCCGCGTACCCGGTGTGACCGTGCTGGATGGAAAATATGTTTATGTGCGTAGTTTAGGTGAGCGTTACTCAAGCACCACATTGAACGGTGCCGCAGTGCCTTCACCAGAACTTACCCGCAACGTTTTACCGCTAGATTTGATTCCATCAAGTATTGTTGACACATTGAAAATCCAGAAAGCCTACTCACCGGAACTCGCAGCAAACTTCGGCGGTGGTAGCGTAGATATTCGCACCAAAGGTGTACCAGAAGAATTTGTTTTCAGCGTATCAATGGGAACCGGCTTGAACTTCGATAGCCAGGATGGTTTGACGCATGCCAGCCACGGTGAAAAGCATCACATGCCCAGAGCAATCGATAATGCACTGGATATTTATCAAGGTAATTTAAGTGAACAGCAAATGCGCACTTATTACCAACGTGCCAATCCATCCGTTACACCTGCCCAGCGCGATGCATTTGCTATTGCAGCCAATCGTGATTTATTACTCTCACTGAATCGCGATGTAGAAATTTCTGAACGCTCGCTACCGCTCGATTTTTCCGGCAGCCTGGCATTAGGCAACAGTTGGGCGCTCAATGATGATTTTACGTTAGGTGCAGTCGCTAACTTTTCGCAAGACACAAAATGGCGCAACAAAGATCAGGAGCAAAAATCATTAGGCTCACCTGATGAACGCAATTCAAAAACTGAACGAACTACTGAAGAAACCCGTCAGGTTTTGTCAACGAACGTTGGACTGAATTACCTGGAAATGCATAACCTGCAAGCCAGTTTTTATCACATCGAAAATATTCACGATGAAGCGCGTATCAAAAGGGGTTTTGACGGTAGCACCTACAGTAAAAGTGATGGCAGCCAGTACATCCAATACGATACGCGCATGGAAAATCGCGAATTGGAAGTTGCACAATTAACCGGTGAACATAAATTCGATCAGTTCAACTCTGACTGGTTGGATACCTTGGTTTTTGATTGGTTTTACTCTGATTCCACGGTAAAAAATGATATTCCCAACCATGTCACCGTTGTTGGCGATAACACGTTGGACCCAGCTACCGGTCAAGTAATTAGCACCCAGTTATCACCGCGTGCTGCAATGGCAACCTTTGAATTCCTGAATCTGGAAGATGACGTTGAGAGCAGTGGTTGGAATGCCAAAGTTCCACTGGTATTTGATCGTTTGAAACTAACACTATCCGGTGGTTTTAATAGCAACACAAAATCACGTGAATATTACGGCTACACCATTAATGTGAATGCTACCGGAAATTCGAGCACAGTATTAAATGGCAATGTGAATAATGTGCTTAACAACGCTCAGGTCAGCAACCTTTCGAATAAATTCGAAGTCAGTGCAGGCGGCGGCTTCGGTACCGAGAGTTACGTTGCCGGTCAAGTTATTGAAGGCGCTTACGGAATGTTTGACGCAAACTGGGATGATACCTGGCGTGTAACCGGGGGCGCTCGCAAAGAAACCTTCAAGCAAGGCTTGCTGCCAATCGATCTGTTGAATTACGACGGCTCTACACTCGAAGCAACCATGCTTGATATGTACAGACCGGATCAACGCTACGGATTCAAACAAGAAGATTGGTATCCATCACTTGCTGTTACCTACATGAACGAAGGTTTCATGAATACCGAAGCGTTCCAAATTCGTTTGAGCGCAAGTGAAACCGTTGTTCGTCCGGATTTGCGCGAAATGTCGGATGTATCGTATATCGATACCGAACTAGGTATGCGCGTAAGAGGCAATTCTCGTCTTGAATTCTCGGAAATAAAACATTACGACCTGCGTACAGAATGGTTCTTTGAAAGTGGCAACAACTTGACCGCAACGTTGTTTTATAAAGACATTGCGAATCCAATTGAAAGCACTCGTCAACCGGGTTCAGACGATGACGTAATCCTGACTTTCGAAAACTCATTAAGCGGTGAAATCTACGGATTGGAATTGGAAGGACTTTATAACTTGGGTGCCGGATTTTTTACCTCGACCAACCTAACCCTAAGCGAATCCGAAATTGTTTCACCAGAAGGTATTGGTTACACCAACCCAACACGTCCAATGACAGGCCAATCAGAATACGTACTTAACACGCAACTGGGTTTTGACTCTGAAGATGGCAAGCACAGCGCATCACTGGTTTATAATTTGTTTGGTGAGCGTTTGTTCTTCGCCGCCAAAGGTATCGGTGCACATCAGGATGCTTACGAAAAACCATTCAACTCACTGGATTTAACCTATTCCTGGTACACAACCGACAATCTCACCACCAAAGTGAAACTCGGTAACATTCTCAACGAAGAACGTGTATTTGAACAGGTAAATAGCGAAGGCGAGAATGTTGAAATTATTAAGCAACAAGTAGGAACCAGTTTCAGCCTGGACGTGAAATATACCTACTAGAAATCATATTGATCGAATTGGAATTCATTCCATCGCGAGCCACCTTCGGGTGGCTTTTTTTTGGAGCAGAGAAAATCCGGAAAAGGCATTGCAGTTATACAATTGGCTGGACAACCGGCCCAAAACAAATCAAGGCTTATAAAATTGCCGTAAAGAACTAAAAATTATTAACTTTTGCCTACTTAAACGCGCGGTTGTCACAAACTATTCATAATAGTGTGCTAGGTCGAGTGCTACTCTGACATTGAAATCGGAAATCGATGACCCACGAGGGTGCAGGTTGCCGTTTATTGATTCACGAGGAGCACAACAATGATTAACAAAACTCTTAAAAATCTGATTCATTCATTGGCAATTTTAGCCGCTGCCGCCCCATTTGCGAGCCAGGCTGCGGCTTATGCCCCTGCAACATTCGGCAATGCATTGGAAACCCTGAAAAAACAAATCACCCTGCCCGGTTCTTTTGGTGAGGGCGTAAAAACAGTGGCGGTTTACTGTCAAGCAGATGTAATGACCAGCGGCAACATCAATGCAGTCACCTGTTATGAAAATAACCCTGTGGTGTCTATGCAAAAAGTGACTGAATCTGCACTGAAGTCAGCAACGTTCGAGCCAGCCACGATTGATAACAAAACCGTACCGGTGAGAATGCAACTGCGCGTTGTCTATTCACTTGGCGGCACGCAAGCGCCGATTGTACTGCTGCCAAATCTCGGCACATTGCAAGCGCAATACGGTACGAACTATTACGCACCGCAAGAACGTTTGGACACCAGTGACTGGTACGCAAACTACACATCCAATGAACGTGGGAATGGAAAATTATTTTTTGCCGAAGGCAAGATGACCCGCGTAATGGCTAATATTGAAACCAATGGCAAGGTGGAAACCGTCAGCACAATCGAAGCCGCATTACGTAAACAAGCCGATGCTGCCAATATTGAAGCTGCGCTGAAAAAATCCAATTTTATTCCTGGCTTTGTAGAGAACAAGCCTACTGCGATGCACTATATTGCGGTAGTAAATTATCAAAAATAGATAACACTTGAATAAAAACTAAAAATCCCACCTATGTGGGATTTTTTTTTGCTATTTGAAAAATTACCTACGGGTTAAATTATTGGTATACAGAAAATAAATAATCGTTCCAACCACCGGTAACAGATACCATAAATAAGCACTCGCTCCAGCATCATTGCGGTAAAGCACAATGACGATTCCGGCACTGATCACACACAACGCGGGCAACAGATAAAGCGATAAATCCAAAATCGCCGATTGCATTGGCTTGAGCGAATTTCCATTTGCATAACCGCCACCGGCAAAGGCCGCCAACATAAATAAGAAAAATGCGAAGCATAATTGTGCGAATGTTCCAATAACTACCCATAACAACGACATGTAAATGTATTCCCCTCTGTTCAAAAAACAACTCATGAATCAATAATTCGGCCACCGAGCCTATGAAAAATTCCCTGTCTTCTTCAATCTCAATATAAACAGAGAATATAAGGCAAACTAGAGATATTAGATAACCAACACGAGCAAAATACAAAACAACTCACAATTTTATATATAACTTCATGCTTTGCGACACACTTTCCGGTATTTGACGTTAAGCAAAAATTAAGGCGGCCACGCCGCCTTATTTGAATTGATTGCGAATCCTAAGACTTCATCCACGGCGAGCCTTTTCAATGGCAGCCACATCAATTTTGCGCATTGTCATCATCGAGTCAAAAGCGCGCTTGGCAACAGCGGGATCTTTGTCCGTTATGGCTTGAATGAGTATGATCGGCGTAATCTGCCAGGATAAACCCCATTTGTCCTTGCACCATCCACATTCACTCTCCTGGCCACCATTATTAACTATCGCATTCCAGTAACGGTCAGTCTCCGCCTGATCTTTGGTTGCAATTTGAAATGAAAAAGCTTCAGACTGTTTGAATACAGGTCCTCCATTAAGACCGATACACGGAATACCTAACACTGTGAAATCCACAGTTAACACATCACCTTGTTTTCCCGATGGATAATCGCCCGGTGCCAGATTAACAGCAGTCACAAATGAATCCGGAAATGTTTCTGCATAAAAGCGCGCTGCTTCTTCAGCATCACGGTCATACCAAAGACAGATTGTATTTTTTGCTGGATTGGTCATATCACGTCTCCTTAAAAATATATTGTGGTGTCGCCATGTGGTTCCCTGGTATTTATTCCGGAATTTCCGGCTCTACCAATTTCGCCAAAAACTGTAACGATTCCTGCCAGCCGAGGTAGCAGCCATCCGCCGGAATAAATTCAGGAATACCTTCTTGTTTTATTTTAATTTCTACACCGCAAGATACAGGTGTGATGTCCACCGTTGTCCGCATTTCACCGGGCATGTTGGGGTCGTCAAATGTAGCGGTGTACGATAGATGTTTATGAGGTATTAGCGCCACATAAGTACCACCAAATGAATGGCTGTTCCCGGTAGTGAAATTGGTGAATGACATCTTATATGAGCCCCCTACTTTCGCTTCCAGGTGATAAACTTTTGCGGTATAACCGCAGGGCGGCAGCCATCTGGCGAATGCATCGGCATCCGTGAAAGCGCGGTATAGTTTTTCCGGTGTAGTGCGAAGCACACGATGAAAATGTACGCTATTAGTCGTCATCATAAATCTCCTATATAAGTAAAAAAATAGTTAACCATAACGCTGGTACTTAATAGTCGATTGAAAAAACGGTTTTCGACATCTTTCCAAAAAAATTTATAGCAGGGTTTCTTATAGGTGCGGGCATCCTCAAAATAGTTCCCATAGGAATAGCCAATGGCCTTTATAAGCGTGGCTATCAAGGAAGCTTGGCTATTGCATACGCCACAACAGGAAGCAAAAAAAAAGCCAACGCCTAAAACCGTTGGCTATCTCGAATAATGACAGGCGAGTAAACACCACGGTTTCTGGCACGGCTTTACTATCGGGATTAAGCATTAAATAACTCGCTGTATCTTTAGCTTTGCGCAATTGGATAGCAGCACCAACTGCGCGAATATTTTGATAGAAATCGCCCACAACATTCCGCAGCTGAGGTTCAAAAAATTATAAGTATGATGGGGGTTATTTACCCTGCATAAGTCTCCCGCTCAAACTCAATCAAACAAAACCCGTTACCGAAAGGATCAGAAAAAGTAATGCATTTGGATTCTCGCCACTCACCGCATTCTGATTCGATACTTGCTCCTGCGCTGACGGCACGTTCAGTTGCTTGCCAGATATCATCGACCACAACATCAAAATGAACCGGGGTCCAATGCCGTTGGTAATGGCGGATTTCCGGAGAATATTTTGAACAGGTAGAGCCCTCATCTTTTTCCAACAAGTAAATCGTTGACGATGCGCCTTTTAGCTCGGCTACATCATCGTCTAACATTCTACTCAATGTAAGCTCAAACGCCGTGCAATAAAAATCGATTGCCGGTTGCAACGCTGGCACATCGATATTAATTAATAAGTTCATCGTTCATCCCCGGATTTTTAGCGTTAAATTACACAATCAATTTCTTTATTGACCGTCGATAACACAAAAAATCCACTTACATTTTCAACCGAAATAAAAAAGGCGGCAAAAGCCGCCTTTAATCTACAACATAGACAGGATTAATACACTTCAAAATCCCACAACGAATAACCGTAACCAGTACCGCGCGCAGTGCCATTAATACGTACATAGCGGCCTGAACCACTTACCGTTAAATCATCAATTGCACCATCGCCATTGGTAACTGTGTGGATGGTCGTCCAGGTCACATTATCGGTTGATGTTTGCACCTGATAATTTTTACCGAACGCCCCCTCCCAATTCAGTTTTACGCGGCTGATGCTTTGCACTGAACCGAGATCCACGTTAATCCATTGCGGATCACTCCATTGGCTTGCCCAGCGGGTATTGTTATTTCCATCTACCGCTTGCGCTGCATTCCATGCAGCACCTTCATCGCTGGAAGCCGTTACGGGTTTATTCAACGCTTTATTCGTGGTTGTTGGCGGAGTAATTCCACCGCCGCCATACACTTCAAAATCAAATAATGAATAACCATAACCGGTTCCGCGTTGTGTACCGTTTAAACGTACATAACGGCCAGTGCCTGTTGCAGCAATGTCATCCACACCACCGTCACCGGTGGTGGTGGAATAAATAGTGGTCCAATTTACTTTGTCATCCGATACCTGGATTTGATAGGACTTGCCGTAAGCCGCTTCCCATTTTAATAACACGCGGTTAATTGATTTGCTGCTACCCAGATCCACATAAATCCATTGCGCATCGGTCCATTGGCTCGCCCAACGTGAATTGGTGTTGCCATCTACTGCATGTGTTGCAGACATGCCATCATTTTCTGATGAAGATGCAACGGCTGTTTTATTTAACGCGAGATTGGTGCTGTCCTCTGGTGGATTTGGTGTGGTTGGTGGCAGCACCGGTGGCTTACCGCCACCTAATGAATACACACGCACCCAGTCAATTAACGTCGATACTGGAAATACCGCTTCAGGAACAATTCCGCCACCGTAAGTGAAACCGGATTGACCACCCACACCCGAACTTAAAATCAAATACATTTGGTGCTCGAACGGATGCCATTCAGAAAAGTGATTGGAATATTCTGAAACGTAAGTGCGTTTTCCGTTGCGAATTTCCGTGCGCGCCGCATCACCGCCATCTGCTGGAGGAAATGCGCCGCCGTCATTTAAATAATGGATGTGATACACATTGCCATCGACATAAAATTCGATACGATCGTTGTGCCAATTAACACCGTACGTATGCCAACCCCAGCTTCCTGCATTTTGATCATTCGCTGCCGGCGGATAATTGCCGTAACCGGGGTTACGCAAATTACTGCTCCAGCGTGTAGACGTTTGACCATCCACTGCATTTACTGCGGCAAGATCCGGTGCTTGCAAAGAAGAAACAGTAACCGGGCGATTCAATGCGAGATTGGTACCCGCAGAATTTTTAATTTCAAATTCAAACAGAGAATAACTCCATTCAGTCGCGCGCTCGGTGCCATACAGTCGCACATAACGACCATTGCCATTTGCGTTGATAAGATCAATACCGCCATCACCCGTCGTGGTGGAATAAACATCAGTCCAATTTAACTGATCATTGGACGTTTGAATTTTATACGTTTTTCCGTAAGCACCTTCCCAATTTAATACGACCTGGTTAAACGCTTGCGCACTGCCTAAATCTACTTGAATCCACTCGGGTTCATCAGGGCCTTGTTTATCTTTGAAGCTGTAATAACCACCGAGATGGCCGTGGTTCCAATCCTGATATGCATTATTTTCCCAGAACCAGGCGTAGTGTACGGTACCTAAATTATGAAATGGAATTGAACCAACATATTCCATAATGTCCACTTCGCCACCTTGCGGCCACATCAAGTGATCTTCACCCGCTGGAATTTCGTTAGGCATCATCCAGAACGCAAAGCCCTGCCCCTGGTATTTCACATCCTTTGCCCATACGCGTGCTTCAATTTTATAACCGGGGCCGAAAGCGACTTTACCGGCGGTGTTAATACGACCACTGGTGTAATCTTTATCGATGTAAAATTCCTTGCGTGTGGTGATAGACAAAGCACCGCCATCAGCGCCCGCAATTCCCTGTTTAATACTGATGTTTTCCGGGCGATCTGTGGCGCGGTCTAATTGTCCGGTACCCCAATCACCATTAATGCCGGTACCGGTTTCGATATTCCACGCGTCCAAATCAAGTTGGGTACCATTAAATTCATCGCTCCATATTAACGTTTGCGCGAAAGTATTCATCGCACCAAATGTTGATAGTGCAATAGCCAATGGCAATAAACGTCGAGTGTAGTTTTTCAAACGGGGCTGGATAAGGTTGGTCTGTTTCGAATTATTGTTCATCTTATATTCCTGCAGTCATTTTTGGTCTTGTAGTGACAGGGTAAAACCCCGCCTCAGTGCATCAACATCTGTCATTGTTGAATCGCAAAAATTGTGCAAGTTAAAAAGCAATTGAAAGTTCGACCAGCAGCACCGAACGTAAAAAAAAGCGTTCGCTTAATTACAATAAGAAATACTTGTTAAATAATTAGAGGCTGCTCACAAAAGCAATGAGGGACAAATCAACTTAATAAAAGGAACGCGTACTTAAACAACGGATGAAAACAGCAAGCGAAATAAATAAAAAAGGGAGCCCGAAGGCTCCCGAGGGGATAGCTCAATCGATAAACGACTTGCTAAACAGCACGAGAAAAAGCATCAAGGGTGTAACACTAACGAGTGGAGATTATACGCTCCTGCTTTTGAGTAAATCCGTAACTTGTTGGCACCTTGTGACAATTTGACATCTGAAATTGTTACTGATTGGTAATTTTGTGATGCAGGTACATTTACGTCTGTATTTAAATTTTGATTATTCACATCCACATTAATTTTGCCGCCTTCAACTGACGCCTTAACAACGACAGCCAATTCATAAGTGCCAGCTTCATCCACGTGTAACGTATATTCCAACCATTCATCTGTCTCAAAATGAGTAACCACATAAGATTTTTTTGTCACATCAAATTCAATATCAACGCCTTCATTGCGATAAGTAGTGCCACGATTCCATGGCGTGCGCTCTTTACCGGTAGCGACGTGGTAATTTGCAGAATCCTTATCCCAATACGCGATACCACTGCGCCCCATATCAAAATCTACGGCCAACACAGTTGCACCGGATTTTTTAATACGGTGAATTTTATAAGGCACGCTGGCATGTGAATAAGGTTGGCGAAACATAGCATCAATCACTTCCGGGTGAATTTGATTATTCTCAAAACGAATATCTTCAGCTAATTGCAACAACGCTTTTTTTGCAAAAGCTGCAGATGGTTTTTCAACCTTACCATTCAAATAATCGATAACTTTTACATAGTCCGCGTTAGGTTTTACTTCCAATGGATTATTAAACCCAAGTTTTTTCAATGGCCACCAGGCCCAACCAATGTCTTGTGATTCCACCAACTCAATCGCATCAGTAAACCATAGATTGGAATTCTCGCCCGACTCACCCAACCAGATCGGCATGTTATATTTTTCACGCAATGCTAAATGGCCACTAATATCTGCCACGGTGTTGTTGTTCCAGTATTTGTGGAAACTCAGCACCAGGTTTTTGTTTTCTTCCGGTTTATCCCATAAGGGCAAAATGCCAGCGTAATTATTGCCCCAGCAATTGCCTTCAATAATCACAATGTGTTTGTTATCCACTTCACGAATGGCGTTGGTGACATCCTGCAATAATTTTTTCAGCGGCGCGTTTTTGGTTTCTTTGCAGCCGTTTTTATCCGCTGCATTTTCAAAGCCCCAGTTGGGCTCATTGATAATATCGTAAGCGCCTATTGTCGGCTCATCCGCGTAGCGCTGCGCCAGTTTGCGCCAGAGTGCGATCATTTTTTGCTGGTTGGCTTCGCTTTGCCAAAGGGATGGGGTGTTCGGGTTGCGATCAGAAATCGCAAAATCATTGCCCTGCCCGCCAGGCGCCGCATGTAAGTCCAGAATTACATACATATTATTGGCTTTGGCCCAGGCGATTAATTGATCGGTCATGGTAAAACCCTGTTCGAGCCAGGTGTTCTGGCCAGCGACGGGTTCTTGCTCAATGGGTAAGGTGTAAAGGTTGAAATGCATGGGCAAGCGCACTGAATTAAATCCCCATTGTGCCATCGCATCGATATCAGCCTTGGTTGTGTGGTTGGCAAGCCAGGCTTTATAGAATTCATCGGTCGCTTCTTTACCCGCCAGCTCTTCAAATTTTGTACGCATCACATGCTGCTGCCCCAGATTGCCCAGCTTGAGCATGTAACCTTCTTGCAGCATCCACCCGCCCAGGCCCATACCGCGCAGCAGAACTTTTTCACCCTGCTCGTTCACGATGTAATGACCTTCGGTGCGCAAAAAACTTTGCGCATTAGCGATACTGGTGGCGAGACTGAAACCGAGGAGAACAATAGATTGAAGAAGTGTGGACTTAATCGATTTCACAGAAAAACCTCTTATGTAATTTATTGTCCCCTTACCGGATTAATTTATTGTGTAAGGGATTTTTGTGAGGCTAGTCTAGGTATTAATGTGCAAATAAGCGTTCGAATAAAGCCCAGGCGAACGCATTCACCTCCCAGTTTTGACATACTGTATTGCCAGAAACTGGTACCACGGGAAAAAATAACCGCATAAACAAGGGTTTAACGGATTTGCGGAAAAAATATCCAGCGGTAAAGATTTGTCATCTCCGATATTGAATGGACAATAATAGCGAAATGATTTGTGCGGCAATTTTCTATCCGCAGCAGGCGATTGTTCTATACTCAATTGCACCGCATGCGGTCCTAACTATAACGATAACCAACCTGATCACCGGTCAACATGAACGAAACTATTTTTAATATCCACGACTTGGTCCTGATGATGACCGCCGTGCAGTGTGCCTGCTTTGCAGTGCTGCTACTTGTTACTAATCCACCACAAAATAAAAGCAATTATTTCCTGGCGGCATTTTTGCTCGCCCACGCCTTTATCCCCATCCATGAATTGGTGCTGTGGGGCGCCGATTTCAAAATGATCGCGCTCGATAATTATCCGCGTTTGTTTTTGTGGATTGGTTTTGGCTATTACGTGGATGCGGTCCTG
Source organism: Cellvibrio sp. 79 (assembly GCA_003056245.1). Lineage (GTDB taxonomy): Bacteria > Pseudomonadota > Gammaproteobacteria > Pseudomonadales > Cellvibrionaceae > Cellvibrio. Next base: position 2,105,508 of record MVDH01000001.1, read on the forward strand.
CTTTATCTTTATATCAAATCATTGGTGTACCAGGATTTCACCCTGCGCAAACGTGATGGGCTACACCTGATTCCTCTCGGATTCTTTGCCTTGTTCCTCGGCCTGACGTTTTATAACCACAGCCTGCAAGAACGCATTATGCTGATTGATGACGATATTTATATGTACAGCCCGGCGTATTTGATTGTGGATTTTTTATGCAAGGCCGCGCGTATCGGTTATTGCGTTGCGTGTTTGTGGCTGATTGCAAAATATCGCGACCAATTAAAAACTACTCACTCCAATATCGAGCGCGTGGATATTCGCTGGTTGGTATCGCTGGTAATCGGCTTCCTGATTATTGTGGTAACCGAAGCCTCACTCGCCTGTGCAAAAATCCTGCATTTGTTTATCGGCTTCCACCCACATTGGTTCGAAATCATTGGCCTCACCGGATATTACGTAGTGTTTGTATTGGTACTCGCACTGGTATTTACCAGCATGCGTTATTTCTCCGGTTTTATCGCCGTCAATCAAAAAGACTTGAACAAAAAACCGGTTGAAGAAAAATTACTCAATACCGGTTTCGCCGAACGCATCGACGCCGCCATGCGCGAACACAAACCACACCTGCAACCGGATTTAACTTTGGATATGCTGGCAGAAACACTGGATATTCCCGCACGCGATTTATCATTGGTTTTCAATCGCCATTTCGATAGCAATTTCTACGAATTTATTAACCGCTATCGCATCGAGGAAGCTCAAAAAATGCTCGCCGATCCAAAACATAAAACCAAAACGATCACCCATATTTATCTGGATGCGGGTTTCAACAGCAAATCGGTATTCAATACTTTTTTCAAGAAACACGTGGGGCAAACCCCATCGGAATATCGTCAGGCACATTTGCCGCAGTAGCAGCGAATGTGCTTTTCTTTGACAACCCTCCCACAACCCATTAAGGTTCACTCCACTAGAAACATACACGGTCTCCGCAACCGTGAACTTTTTTTGCGATTTTCAACATTCGTAGGAAAAGTGGCGCCCGCCATTTGGCCGGGTGGAGAGGCGTAATAGAAAACCCGCAAGGGGAATATGCCCGGAGCCCTGTATGTGCTCTAGTTGACACCCGGCTTCCAGCCACTAACTGGAAGCCGTTAACTTAAAACATACAAGAGTCTCATCATGAACAATTCAAATACATCGGACGTATCCGAAAATCCCCCTCCAAACATTAGAAAAGAACTCGTACAACTGTGCGACTCCTATCGCGAATTCCAATTATTGTGCGTTTTATTGCCAATCCACCAGCGTAATGCTCCGCCGCTTTGCCTATGACCTTGATGCGGATTGCACCGAAGGTATTGAGCGCTTTGCGCAATTGGTGGTTGATAAATCGGATGAGATTGATGCGCGGTTAAAACGTGTGTTGGATAAGGTTTAATCTTGCCCTTCCCTCCTTTAAAAAGGAGAGAAGCTGTACTGCCATACTTATTTGCGCAACTCGTAACAATAGTTGCAACATCTGTCCCACATGAAGTGAACTACTAGAATGCGTTTCGAGTGGACTCAACACGCGACATTAATTTTTTGATTTCATACGATAAACACGAAAATTTTTGTTACAAGGATCTCTAATGAACGACAAAAAAAACCTGATGTCGGAAGCGACGAGCACTGGGAATGGGTACGTAAGAGAGCAGAGGCCAGATCCAAACAATGTGAAAACATTAGCGGTGATGGTTTCGATGACGCAGGACTAATTGCAGGCTGAGAGAAATCAATGTCTTCTACAGATGCAGAAGAGTTCCCCAATGAACTGGAAGAATACAAACCGGAAGAGCGCAAGCCTAAGCTAGTCAAACCTCCTCCAAAGAAAGAATCATGAACGTTGATAAAATAAGTTGTAATAGTCGCGACTAAATCTGACATTTCAGCATGAGGAAATGCCAGATTTAGCCGCAACTAGCACATGTAAATTTTATAAAACCTCAACAACCACATTCTCATTTGCTTTCAACGAAACCCGTCTCATCACGGCACCACCATCGTCTACCCCGGCTTCATTTTTCCAGATAATAAAAAATATCACGTAGTATTCACCAACAGGTAAATCCTTAAATGAAAATTGGTTTTTTTCATCGCATTTGGATTTTCTAACCAGTTCATGGTATTCCACAGGGTCCGGGGTGAATTTGGGCGGGTTATTTTTCATTAACACTTGCCCTTGAGAGTTATTACCGTAAATATTCAGAATGCGTTCGTTGGAATAGCCAGCAACAGGTAATAATTCCACGCCAAAACCAGCGCAGCCTTTTTTTTCCTTTTCGTTTAATTGTAAAAATGCAGAACCGCTGATGCTGGAGTTACCAGCAGATTGAATCCACTTTATTTCGTCGGCGTTAAATGGAGTTTTTACCTGCACGGGACCAGCGGCTTGCGAACAAACCGAAAAAAGGCCAGTAAGCATTGCTGTCATTATTGTGAGTTTAAGCTGCCTCATTGTTGATTGTCCTTTAATTATTAAATTGAACTGTGCGATAAATAGCGAGCGGATTAATGTACCTCAAACTTCACTTTTCCATTTATTCATTTCCTCCTGAATAAAATAACTAACAAGATCACTGTAAAGCTTTTCGATCACATCAGGATTTAGCCCTTGCGCAGCAGCCCATTCGCGGCGCTGCAATAACATCGCTTTAAAACGTTCGGGCGCGCGCACAGCAGTTTCAGAAGTTTTGAATTTTGCAGCGGCCTGGACATATTGATAACGCTGGCCAATCAGTTTGATAATCGCTGCATCAAGCAGATCAATTTCTGCCCTGATATCTGCCATGTTTTCACAGGCGCCGGGTGAAAGTTTGTTGGTGATTTCCATTGAAAATTCCCTTGTATTGTTGGGTACGCGGGCACCAACTTACAAAAGTACCAGTGTATGGTCAATGATTGGCAAAAAAAAACCGCACAAGGCTTCCCTTGTGCGGTTTGGATGGTGCAAGGTTGCAAATGTATTGCGGATTAATAGACTTCAAAATCCCACAATGAAATTCCGTAACCGTTAGCGCGAGTTACGCCGAGGATACGCACGTAACGGCCCGTGCCGGAAACCGCTTGATCATCCACATCGCCATCACTGTTAAGTTCAGACTTTATGGTTGTCCAGGTAGTTGCGTTATCGGAAACCTGGATGTTGTAGGCTTTCGCGTAAGCGCCTTCCCATTTCAACTTCACACGGCTGATGGTTTTGCTGCTACCGAGGTCTACGTAAATCCATTGGTTATCGATAAATTGACTGGCCCAACGCGTTGCAGTGTTGCCATCAACCGCTTGTGGTGCAGAGTTGCCACCCCACTCGTCTGATGATGCAACTGCCGTGCGATTCAATGCAAGATTCACATTACCAGCGGTGCTGCTTGCTACAGAACTGCTTGCCACACTGCTGGAACTTTTTGATGAGCTTGACGCGACCGCGATATTGTTCACTTGGAAGTCATACAGTGAATAACCGTAACCAGTTCCGCGCTCAGTACCATACACACGCACGTAACGGCCAGTACCGGAAACATTTAACACTTCACGACCACCAACACCGGTTGTGGTTTGGAAAATAGTTGTCCAGCTCGTACCGTTAGTCGATGTTTGGATTGAGTAGCTTTTGCCATAAGCCGATTCCCACTGCAATACGATTTGATTGAAGCTGTGGCTCGCGCCCAGATCCACCATAATCCATTGCGGATCAGCAGAAATACTCGCCCAACGTGTTGTTGTGCTCGCATCGGTTGCGTTTGCTGCTGCCCATGCTTCGCCTTCAGTCGTCGATGCAACTGTTGGACGATTCAGTGCGAGATTTCCAAACGGCGTCACCACAACACTGCTTGAGGAGCTCACAGCAGATGATGAGGATTTGGAAGAACTCACAACAGAGCTTGATGAGCTTTTTACTGACGAGCTGCTCGAGCTTTTACTGGATGAGCTAACAGTAACACTGCTCGAACTTCTGCTTGATGAGCTGATGACAACGCTACTTGAACTTCTTGACGAAGACGTAGCAACGCTGGAACTGCTTGCTGATGCGACAGTAAATTTCACCCAGTTCACATTGATTGCTTGATTAAATACCAAACGCAATTTGTGCGCGCCTGCTGTCAATGCGAGTTGAGAATTTACCGTAGCCCAGGTTTGCAATCCGCCGGTTGATGAAACATTGATTACCGCTTTTTGCACACCGTCCACCAACACATTGATAGTGCCTGATGCTTCGCTAGCAACACGCAAACTCAAATCATAATTTGCAGCAGAACCGGTCACGTTGTATTCCACCCACTCGCCGGCAGCTACATCACTCAGGTTGAGGAAACCGGAAACGTCTTTGGTTTCTTCTACACGAATACCATTACGGGTTGCGTAATTTTCTGCTTGTACCAGTTTAGGTAAAGTGTGAACGCTGGTATCGCCATGCACCGGCATATTGACATAAATATTGCCGAGTTCAGCCAGCACACCAGATTGGCGATAATCAAACAAACCATTGAACGGATGACCATTGCGACGACCAGTGAACCATGCATAGCGTTGCATATCCGCATTGTTTTCAAATGAATCCACCACTTGAATCAGCATGCGTTTTTGATCGTCCAACGTTTTTACGGTTTCCCACGCGGAGAATTCGGTCATCCAGACGGGCTTGCCGTATTTTTTAAATTCATTCACATACCACTCAACGCCATTTACATCGGGCATGTAAGCGTGGATAGAAATTGCATCCACTTTACAGGTTGGGCAGAGACGGAAGAAATCATCGAAGTAATCGAACGGGCTGTAATAGGTAGTACCATTTTCCGTTACGCAATTACCGCAATAGTTCATCGCCACGCTGACAATTTTCAAACCAAATTCATTGGCGATTGCTTCCAGGCGCGGCCACTGTGCAACGGCTTGCGATGGCGTCATGTTCGCCTGATCGATAAAGTTTGGTTCGTTAAACGCGAGGATATATTTCACATCCGGATGTGCGGCGATATAAGCACGCATCGCTTGATCGTTGAAATTTCCGTTCCATGCCATGGGTACAAATTCAACACCGTATTGTTGGTAAACATCTTTTACCGCGAGGTCCGGGCTGTGGCTCCAGTTGTACCACCAGCTGATGCCTTTGGAAATTACTGCAAGATCTTCTACCGAATGAGTGCCGTAACCCAAACCGCGCTTTTTACTTTTGCCGGCTTTACCAAAATCTTTATCGACAAAAATAACAGTTTTTGCAGTTGCGCTTAATTCACCATCGCTTACTGTCAGCGTTACGTGATAAGAACCTTCGCTGGTGTAAGTATGATTTGTTGTTGCGCCGGTGCCGGTAGTGCCATCACCAAAATCCCAACTGTACGTTAATGCATCGCCATTAACGTCAACGGATTTTGTGCCGTCAAACGTAACAATTGCTGGCGCAATACCACCCATAATCGAGGTTTTTACTGCGGCAGAAGGTGCACGATTTACTACAGTGCCATTGGTACCAGGATCTTTCGCTGCTTGACCGCCGGAGAGATAAACATCATCAATACTGATACCTGCAGTTTCACCAGCGCCGAGAACTTGCAGCAATTGGCGCACGTCAAATAAATCCAGATCTTTGGCAAGTTCACTTACCGGGATTTGAATTTCTTGCCATTGACCGTTGCGCACAAAACCGTAGGGATCATTGCCTGCTTTGAAGTTAATCCACTTTTGGCCAACGCCATTCAGTGCACCACTTTTGAAACCGATTTGGAAATCGCCAGTGTGTGTGGTTTTCAATGAGAAATGCAATTTCGCATTCGGATTATCAAACGCGGTGAGGTTAAAACCATCGCGCGCCGTCAAGCCCATTCCGTACCAGCCTTTGCCGGTGGATTTCAAATGCAACGCGGAATTGCCTTCTTTATTTGCACCGGTTTCCAGTGTGAGTGTGTTGTCCCACAGGAATAAATCGCCGCTCACACCAAACGCAAATTCGCCGGCGTTTTTGTGATCCGGGGTTTCAGTGTAAATACCAAAATTGCCAAACTCCGGTGCTTGCAATGCGATGCTTTCGGTTAAATAAATATTGTCGAACGCAATTTCCATGGCTGCTGCTGGAGCAGGACCAAACACGCTGAAAAACGTTTTGATGGTTTCAAAATCCAGGTTGCCAAATTTGCTCAACGGAATCGCAACATGACGCCAGGTGCCGTCGCGCACTAAACCGTATTGATCGCCACCTTCATTGAAATCCACTTTGCCGTCACCACCGGACGTACTCGCCATGCCGATGCTGAAACTGTTAGTGGAACTGGTTTTAATATCCAGGTGCAAATAGCCGTGTTTGTAGTTGCGCATGTTGTAGTCTTTGTGGACTAACCCCATGCCCCACCAGTTGCCCGGCGCAATCGAATAAGCCAACGCGCCGCTGCCTTCGGAAGGCGATGTAGCGATGGTGGTCATATTATTCCAGACGTAAAGATTGGTGCGATCACCCCAGTTGAGTTCATTCAACACCGGCGTGGTTTCCGTGCTTACACCGAAATTGCCACTGGGTAAATTATCTTTCGCTACGTGCAATTCGGTATTGGCATTTGCATAAAGACGGACGTAATCCACGTACATTTTTGCGGGGAACGGTGCAGTGATTTGTGCGGGGTCGGAGATCTCCACAAAATTCCAGCCACCAACAGCCAGGTTCAGGATAATCGACGCAGGGTTATCACGCAGTTCCGACATGTTCGGATCGGTGATATCCATGGTGAAGTAAGGATTACCATCCACGCTGATGGTCACTTTGCTCGGCGTCCAATCCAGTTTGTAGGTGTGATAATCCTCGTAGAGATTAACCGGCAGTGTTGTCGATGCAGCACTATCCGCCTGCAACCAGTCACTCCAGGTTCCTGTTTCATGCCACCAATGCATAGCGCCGGAAACAGATTTATTAACAGTGCCGTTGGTTTGGGCAGCTTTATAACCGGCTTCGAGAATGTCCCACTCGCCGGATTTGGGCCAGCCATCCAGACCGAAGTTGGTACCCAGCATCCAGAATGCGGGCCATAAGCCGTTATCCAAACGCGGGATTTTGATGCGTGCTTCTAGGGTTCCGTATTTGAATGCAACACGACCGTTAGTGTGCAAACGTGCGGAGGTAAATTGATTGCCTTCGTAGGCTTCACGCTTGGCTTCGATGACCAGTTTGCCATCTTCTATATAAGCGTTTTCGCTGCGCGCTGTGTAATGCTGAAGCTCACCATTACCGTTGCCATCGCCGCCGACTTTGTAAGACCAGGTTGAGTTATCGATTCGAGTCCCGTTGAATTCGTCTGCCCAGATGGGCGTTTGTGCATAGCTATTGGCCGCTGCCAAACCAACACCCAGGGCGAGCATGCCCGGTGTTAATAACCGCAAGGGAGTTTTCATGGTAATACCTGTTTATGGTTATTGGATTGCTTTTATTAGTGGTTCTCTCTGCTCGACTAACCATTTGAACGGTTAATTCGATGGTGAGAGTTTCACACCAATTTTCACAACAGGCGTTCTCTTGAAAGGATCGGTGAAATTATTTCAGGTTTGGCTGGTTTGCGGCATCCGAACTCCGCAAACCAGCATTCTTCTGCGCAAGAAAAAGTGTCCCACTTTATAGTTTTGCTATCCCGATCACGCGGTTTTTCTGGCAGCAATCATTATCTGGACAGTTGCCAGGCGCGATAGAGGCTCCAGCCAGCCATAAAAATTAACCAGATCCCAACCCAGAACAAACCGATTGAAATTACTTCGTTACCAATCCGCAAGGCTTCCACATGCTCTTGTGTAGCAGAGATATCAACAACTATGGGTTTCAAGCGACTGACCAACATTAAAGGGATCGCCATAGAAAAGTTAATCAGTGCTTCGATCACCAACGTTGGTACAGTCCAATACCGGTAAATCAACTTCCAGATTCCAAAGATCAACGAGACCACAATTACTACCGACAGGATGGGAATCCATTGCTGAACCGGTTCGGTAAAGGCGATTGTCAGATTTGCCAATTGCCCGGATGGAATCCATAAGGTGTAATTCAACAGTAACAGGAAGAATAAATCGGTCGTAAAATCAACACTTTGCTCACAAGCTTTAATTCTTTGCCAACCACGAGTAACGGGCGGCAGCTTTTCCGGAGCCCAACAGCTATAGGGATCAAAATAAGGTTTGCCGCCCACCGGATTACTCAGCAAATAAAACACCCCCGTTACCGAGGCAAACATAACCAGTGCCTTGCTAATAATTTCGTACAAGAAATTGGCTATCGCCAAATCTCCGCTACTAAGAAAGCGCACCCCGAATTGAATCAAGGCGAGAATGAAGACCAGGATCAATCCGTAATGCAATGCTCTCTTATAAAGAGGGAAGAGTTCGGCACTGACCAGTTGCTGGCCGTTCAAAAAGCTTCCGGCCACTTTTTGCGGATGGCCAAGCGCAACCAACACAGCAGATACTTCGGTGTCGGAGGGTGCACGGCCTTGCTCATAGGCAATAGCTTCAAGCTTATCGAGGATGTTAGCGCGCAGCTCGCGGGTAATTTCATCGCGGCGACTTTCCGGTAATGCTTGCGCTACAGCATCCATATAACGATCAATCAGTTCCATTTCCAGCCTCCAAAATCTTGCTTACATGGTTATTCATTTGCAGCCATTCAGCGCTCAGACTGTCCAGTAAAACTGCGCCCTCCGGGGATAATTGGTAATAGCGGCGTTCTCGCCCCTCCCCTTGCTGCCACTCGCTAGTCAATAAACCCTGGTCAGCCAAACGGCGAACCAACGGGTAAAGTGTTCCTTCATCTATATCCAAACCAACATCCTGCAATTGCTTGCGCAAGGAATAGCCGTAGTGCGGTTTCCGTAAAGATCCCAATACCGCCAACACTAAAATCCCCCGCCGCAACTCCTGCCTGAGTTTTTCAAACTGCTCATCCGACATACTGTACCTCGTATACTATGCAACACACAGTAAATACTATGCGCGACACAGTACAACATTGCAAGTTGTTTTTGGATGTTTTTTAGTCCGTCAGGAAAGCACTTTAAAAATCAGGAAGATAGATGTGCACAAAGGAATAAATACGAAAAACCCGGATTGGCAGGCCAATCCGGGTTCGCGCAGATATATTGCAGGGACGGAGCTAATTAAAGCGATATTTAAGCTCTAACCCATAGGTACGAGGGGGGTTGTAAACTCCTCTTGGCACCCTGAGAAATGAAACCGACTTCTGCCGCAAACTGGTGTCATCCGCAAGGTTTTTTACCCACAACGAAACATCCCAGGATTCATCAACTTTAACGCCCAAACGAGCATTGGTGAGATCGCGAGCGGGAATTTTGTTATCCGAAAGGTTATTTGGGTTGGAAAAATAATCGTCTGTATGACCGTAATCGATATGGGCATAAATCGCCGCCCGACCAAATAAAGGTCGGGTGTAATCCAGTGCTATAAAATAATTATTTTTTGGCGCATAAGGCAAATAGTGATCATCGTAATCCGTCCCTATTCCACCGCCATTTTTAAATTCATCAAATCTGGCGCTTGTAGATGCAGTATTAACACTGAGCCGCAAATGCTCAGTAAGCTCCGCGCTAATATCCAACTCAAAACCTCTGCTGGTGACCTTGCCTGCATTCGTTAGCGACAACACAGTTCCATTTGTGGCCAGGGCTGGCAAAAATTGGAACACCTGAAAATCATCAAATTTAGTTACAAAGGCAGACACATTAACCGTGAGGCGATTATCGAAAAATGAAGATTTTCCTCCAACTTCATAATTCACAGCATATTCGGGATTGAACTGGAAATTTTCTAATGACGTAATAAAGTCAGCATTCCAGCCACCACTTTTATAACCACGAGCAACACTGGTGTATAGCAATACGTCAGGGGTCATCTGGAAATTAAGGCCCAGTTTCGGTAACCATTCATTAAACGTTTTTTGATCCGCTAAATGGCTCGTATTTACAAACATTTTGGTTGAATCGATGCTGGAGTAATCGATATTTTTTGCTTCATTCACATAGCGAACACCCGCCGTCAAACTCCAGCGCGCATCAAAGTAATAATTGCCATGCAAAAATACAGAGGCCGACTCCACCTCTGCCGATGCGGGAGTCTGTACTCGCCCATTGGGAGCGAGGACAAATACCGGGCCAGTAATAGCTTGTCGCTCGGTGGAAATATCCTGATCGAGAAAATAAGCACCAATCACATAATCGAATGATTCATTTCTGGGTGAAGCAAACCTGATTTCCTGACTGATTTGATCACTTTGCTCATCAAAAACACTTACCGCTACATTTAATGGTGAGTAATCCTCTTCACTCAACTCGCGAAACTCATTGCTACGTAAGCCGGTAATGGAAGTCCACTTATAATTATCCGGTGTTTCATATACAGCTTCGATGGTTACCCCTTTTAATTCACGCTGCTCAAATTCATCAGCGTTGTGAGCTACCACAAAAGGCTCCGGTGAAAGTGTGAATCCATTGAACATCCCGTTGGCAAGAGCCTCAGCATTGGTCGACTTATCGTCATCCTTTAAATAATCAAATCCGACATCAACAATTAATCGATCAACACCGATATAACGAAATTTTAATTTTGCAGTATCACGGCTGGCACCTTGCAGCTCGCGATCAAGGGTAAGGTTACGGATATAGCCATCCTGCTCGCTGGCACCTAACCACAGGCTGGCAAAAAGATCATCCGACAGCGGCACATTAACTTTTCCGGTAACTGACGCTAAATCATAATTCCCGGTATTTGCCAGTAATTCTGCACTGAAAGTATCTTCGGGTTTTTGGGTAATTATATTGATCGCACCAGCCAGGGCGTTGGTGCCGGACAATGTTCCCTGAGGGCCACGCACTATTTCTATATGTGCAACATCCAACAACCCTTGATCAAAACTGGAAGACCGTCCTGTTAACACCCCATCAATATAAACCGCGACGCGCGCGTTGGTACCGATATTCCGCGCGTAATCACCAATTCCACGAATAGTGATTTCACCGCGGGTATTTCTATCGCCACTACCAAAATTTAATGAAGGGATTGCAGTTTCCATTTCCGTCAAGGAGTCGGCACCGATTTGGTCGATCAGTTCTTTATCATAAACGCCAATTGCAAGGGGAATATTTTGGGCTGACTCTGCACGCATTTGGGCGGTGACCAAAACCTCATCCACAGGCGCCACCTGAGACCATACCAGTGCGCTGGAGGTTGAGCCAAACATTAAACCAACCAGACCAAAACCTTTTGAAGACAGGATTTTTTTAATTGTTATACCCATGAACGAACGCAGCTCCCGGCTTTGCTATTCTTGTCGCCTAAAAATGAATTGGCATGATGTTACGCATTAAGTGAATAGGACCGCAATAGCTTTTGCAAACTCTTTAACCTCAAAGGTTTCTCAAGAAAGTCTGTAAAACCCATCGCAAGCAAACCTGAACGATTTGCCCCTATGGGTAAACTTGTCAAACCGATAATAATTGTTTCATTACTAATACGTGGGCGCAGTGCGATTGTCGCCTGCTCACCATTCATCTTCGGCATATGTAAATCCATCAGGATCAAGTCATAATGTTTTTGCTCACAAAGACTTAAAGCTTCGAGGCCGTTTTTGGCGAAATCAACTTCGTAAAGTGGCGATAATAAACTCTCGCCGATGTCGCGATGAATGGTTTCATCATCAACCAATAGAACTGTTTTAATCGCAGCGGTACGCACCGGGCCGCCACTACCCCCATCGAAATCAACAGCATCACTAGCCGAGGTAAAGTTATTAGACTGATGCAACATAGCAGCAGATAAGAGGTTTATCTTTTTTTGAACGAGTTGCAGATTGGACTGCATTATGTCGGGTGCCGTTGAGAGCGCATCAACTAACTTTTCATCCGCAGGTAATAAATGACGCAGCTCGGGAGTTTCTATTAGCGTCTTTATAAGCAACGGTAAATGCCTGGCCAAAAGTTCGGCCTTCATTTTAGAAATTACTAATGGTGTAGCAATATCATGAAATAGCGTTTCCACGCTTTGTTGCTCATATTGGTTATCTTTATCTGTCATCACGCCAATCCTGATGCTTTAATTAATGAATTTCTAAAACTGTCCTTCTTGCAAAATAATCCTTCCTTAAATGATAACCACACAAACACCTTCTTTTTGATATTTCTTGAATCAACATCTCAAAAAAAGCCCGTTGGCCGTCATCTTATTCCTCTTGACCGCTGTCATAAACTGACGAAAGTCAGCATCTCACAAATCATTTCACAGTTAATTGAAGCGTTACAAAAGTGTTGTGTCAGAGCGAACAATTTTTAAGCATAATGAAGTTTGACGCCAAATCCAAAAATTATGGCGCCATTTTTAATCGGCTTGTCGCTTAAAGCATCCATGAAGGCTCGCTATTAAAGGCTTTCAAATAATTTATCTGAAAAAATTAAACCAGAGGTGTCAAATGTTAAATTCCGCCATTCAAAGACAACACACTCCAGCAAATGACTATTATAGCGTTGTCGCAAGAGGCCCGATGCTGGACAGGGTATATGGCATGCGTTACAAAAGTTATAGTGCGGAAGGATATATAGAAGAAAATTCGTCACTTAAATTTATTGACGAATACGATGGAAAGCCTAACAGTGTGTGTTTCCTGGCTTATCATCGAAACAATGTAGTTGGCTCAATAAGGGCATGTGTATATGATCCCCGAAAGGGAAACGGCATCCCCATCATGGAGTGTTTCGAAAACGAAATTCGGAATACAATTGGCTATGACAACGTTTTTTTAGAGCCGAATAAATTTGTTATCGACCCTCAATTTCAACGAAGAGGTGGCATTCAGGCTCGCTTCCTCCTTTTAGGCACAGCGGTCGAGGAAGCAGTAAGGCAAAATGCCAAAAATATTGTGGTTGCAGTTCGCACCGAACACATTAAATTTTATCAAATGTTCGGTGGCAAACTTGCTTCAGAGGAAAAGTCATACCCGCACCTTAACTTTAAAACAGTATTGATGATTTGTGATGATGTTGAAAAGTGTAGGGACTTTATTAAGAGCAAAGTGGAAATTATAGAAAAGAATGATCCAGTACTTAATTACGGCACTGTTTGATCTTGGCTTGGCAGGGTTGGCTTTTTCTAAAAAAGACAACCCTGCGGCCAAAGCATTGGCATTCCTTTTATTTTCATTAAGTATTTGGTTATTGGAACTTTTCTTTTTAACGACGATTACTAATGCATATTTACTGGATATTCTTTTCCACATCACACGTGGAGGCATGTTTTTTATTCCGTTTGGGTTCGCCTTATTAACATGGAGGTTAGTAGGTAGCCGTTCGAAAAAATTCAAAAATATTTTTGTTATTTTTGGAGCATGCGTTAGTGCGGCACTATGGCTTATTAACATGCTCATATTTCCATCGGAGCTGAAGGTAACTGATAGCGGATACCTACCCCAGTTAGATGCAATTTATTATGTTTTCATAGGCTATTTAATATGGTGCTTTGCTGGCTCAATTTGCCTGGTTGTGCTTTCCTATAAAACTTCCTCAAGCAGGGAAAAACAACGCCTGAAATGGCTGTTAATTACTTTATTGGTCAGTTTTAGTTGCGGCTTGATTGTATTGTTCTCAATGCCCACTGGGCTTGGTTTTTATCTATCTAAATTTGTTGGTGTCATCACCAATATAGTTTTCGTTTCGCTCTTATTTTACTCAACAATTCAGCATAATTTGATGGATATTAGACTTGCCTTGAGCTTGGGCTTAACCAGGGCAATCCTCCTGGCTTTTTTTGTTTGGATGTATTTTGTCGTTACATCCGTTGTCGGGGATCATACCCAATCTGTTGGAGGCGTATTAACACTCCTGGTATTTCTTGTGCTAATGCTGGAAGCCTATCCACGACTCTTAAAATGGATATTACCAAGTGCAAAAAAAATCCTGGTTAAAAATGGCTATGATTTTGACCAAGTGAAGGCAGAAACTGAATACGATCTTAAAAATTCAATTAGTTTTTCTATGATGCAGGAGGTAATGGATCATCTGCTGCTAAGAACAATTAAACTAAATAACTATAAAATTCTAATGGTTCAACATGATAACAACCTGCTTACTAACGAAAGTATTTATCATCCAAATGGTATTCTGTTTGACACAATTGCGGAAGACAGCCACTTATTAAGGTATTGCACTTTGCAAACGCAACTAGCCATGACAGATGAAATGCCAGAAGCACTGCAAATAGAAATGAAAAAATACAATGCATCGCTATGTTTCCCTGTATTTTCCGAAAACAAGGTTTTAGCGATTGTATTGGTAGGAAACCCTATCAACTTCTCATATTATCGATATGAAGATCTTAAAATTTTTGAATGGTTGAAATCCGAATTAGGGCAGGTCTTTAGCCGCTTAATTCGCCTTAATCACATGCAAGAACAGCTTGGTGAAGCAAAAAAAACTTTATCCATGCTTAGCTTGATGAATCACTATCATCACGATATTAAAGTACCTTTTGCGATTATTGATGGCATTGTATCCAATGACGTTTATGATCGAGACAAACAACGAAACATAGTACTTGAGCAAGTGGAAAGAGGCTCCAGACTTATTGCTACAATGGCAAGCATTTTGGGCGGCAAACATAAACGACGCATTCAACCCTGCGCTCTTGAATCTTTAGTACAAGATTGTCTTTATCTTTTTGAAAACTCTTTCGATAAAGTGGAATACGAACTTCAAGGAACTCCAAAGATCAGAGGAGATGCCGAGGATTTAAAAATCCTTTTCATCAATTTAATTAAAAACGCTGCCGAGGCCCGCCGAGAGAATAATGACTTGGTACTTCATATAAAATCCTGGATAGAGAATGGAAATGTATTTTTTTCTATACAAGATAATGGCACCGGAATGACTGAACAACAATTGGCCAACTTATGGGAGCCAGGTCTGAGTGCGAAGAAATTTGGCAACGGCATAGGCATGCAAGCCATTAAACGCATTGTTGATGAACACAACGCTCGCATTGAAGTAAAAAGCACGCTAGAAAAAGGGTCAGAATTTATACTCTGTTTTTTTGCGTCACAGATAGAACTTGAAGACTTCCCAAGTGAATCTACCAAAGATGAATTAGCCGAAAGGCGTGCCAGTTATCTCGCTGAAAAAAGAAGCAATCAATAAGGACACCAGACCAAGGAAAACTCCAATAATGGATTTCCCCTGAAATGAAACGATAGTTTGGACAGATATTAAGCTAACTGGGCTGCCATAATTACTATATCGGCTCCACAGCCGGTCATAATTGACATACAATATCCTTTAAGTTCAATTTGGTATTAGCCGAACGAGGCTAAGTGGCTAACCATTGCGGGATATGTAGCGTGAAATCAAAAATTCCTCTTTATTTTTATCCTACGCAGATTGTTTTCGTTGATGACAATCCAGAGTTTCTAAATACTTTATCCCTAGCATTCTCTTCCCAATTCAATGTTAAATCATTCGATAATACGGATTCGGCATTAAAGTACCTTAATGAACATCAGCGCGAAGCCAAACTTATCGCCAATGATGAGAAACCGAAACCCCAAGGCGACTCGGATGCCTGGGTCAAGAAAGTTCTTACACATCAAAACATTAGACGATTCGACGAACTGCGAATCAAAGAAGTGTCTGTACTAGTAGTTGATTACTCGATGCCCACTATGAACGGCATTGAGTTTTGCGAAAAAATAAAAAATTCAGCAATAAAGAAGATCCTGCTAACCGGCTATGCAACACCCGGAGAAGCAGTCAGGGCATTTAATAACAGCACTATTCATTATTATCTTAAAAAGAATGATGAAAATATGCTGCAAGAACTGGAAGATGCAATTCATCAATTACAACACAGCTATTTTAATGAATTATCCAGCAGCCTAAAAACAGAAGCAATCGATAGTGGCACGCCATTTTTTGCAGACCCCAAACTTGCCCGTTATTTTGAAGAGTCCTGTGAATCCCTGGAAGTTAGCGAATATTACTACCTCACCAATCCATCCAGATTTGAATTACGCACACGCGATAACAAGACTTTTTCCTGCGTCATCTACACAGAAGAGGATATCCAGGAGCATGCGCAGATTTTGCAAGAAGAAGGGGCTTCAGATGAGCTTTGCAAAGCGGTTGCATCACGTAATTTTGTACCTTTATTTCATACAGCAGATGGATTTTATGAACCAGGACTCGAAAATGCCATCCTAAATATCCATCCAGCAACTCATATCCAGGGAACCGTCAATTATTATTGTGCAATTATTTGCGACACACCTGAAGCAATAACCCCATCCGTTAAAGCCCCAACTGGAATACTTCACTAAAGGTCTTAAAAGGAAGAATCATTACATTGAATGGAAGAGGTCCATCTCTATCCCTTATGAAAGAAAATCAGGCCTGATAATCCCTGAACAACTTCCGAAATGTGCTAGGAGACAAACCTGTCCAGCGCTTAAAGGCATTGGTAAAACTTGTTCTATCGGAGAAATCCAATGCGCGAGATACAAGATCTACACTCATATTGTCATCAATTAAATATTTGATGGCATAGTGGAAACGAAGATCATCCCTTAATTGCGCAAAATTAGTGTTCTGGCTTTGTAAGCGACGCTGCAATGTACGTTTGGTCAAATGCAAATCTGACGCTATTTGTTCAATTGATAAATCTGTACGCCCCACTCTCTGATGCAAGGCATCAACAACACGGGCAGATACACCTTCACAATGGGGAATTTGCGCCAAGGTCAAATATTCATGGTAAGTGTGAATATGTGATTGTGGCAGCTCCCCTTCAATTAGAGCGTTACCATAGTTGCGTTGTAACTGAATCATTTAAGTCGCTCCTTACGTCATTTAGGTAGATGTGAATTTAATCTAGACAATCCTTGCAGCACGCCACTTACTTGCAACACGTCAGAAAGATGTGCGACTGCGCTTGGGGTCGATCATAACATACTCATTTTGATGTGGTCTCTAACAACTTAAACCGATCAAGATAATTACTAACAGCAATAAAAGGGCCAATAAGGATTGATATGACGCCTATATTCCTTCGTTGAATAACCCCCGAAACATTTAATTATTCACGTTATAGAAACTCTTTTTTTATATTGAATTTAGCGCCTAAATCATCAAAAGTGCGAAAATCTTTCAATAATTTTAGACGCCTTAAAATTTAAAATATTTATACTTGAGTTCAATTTTTTGGAAATAAGGATATGATCGTAAAATTTACATCGCCAATTGAGTCCACGGGCACTTCGATAGTTGAATATTTATATGAAGGCTAAAAATAGGGTCAGGAAACTGGGTTGAGGCAATACAACTACTTCGCTTACCCTAATCATCTTCATCCACACCTCGTAAGAGAGCTATAAGCATAGTGGCTTATTTCTAAAGAATTCTCATAAGCCCTACACAGCCAGGGTAAACCGGTTACGCCCTTCTATCCAAGGGCGTGAGGGTCAACGAGAAACGGACGACTTTAGCAGGCTAAAGGAGTAGAATGCGCCGACCTTTTTGCCCTATATGCCTTATATTTCTGTGGGTTATTCAAGCACCATGATTCCACGTATCGACCAGACATCCCCTGTACAAGCCCTATATCTGGGCTTTATCAATACATTGCGCAATTCAGGCTTTTCCGGTGACCTCAATCCCGACTATGCCAACCGCACAGTACTTGCTACTGATAATTCGATTTATCAGGTTTTGCCGCAAGGAGTGCTATACCCGCGTGATACAACGGACCTGATACTTATTGCCAAACTGAGTCAACAGTCAGAGTTTCAATCAATTGTGCTTAGCCCTCGCGGTGGTGGTACCGGTACCAATGGTCAGTCACTTACTGACGGACTGGTGGTAGATACATCCAAGTACATGAATAAAATCCTGGAGATTAACGCTGAAGAACGCTGGGTTCGAGTGCAATGTGGCGTAGTAAAAGACCAACTCAATGCAGCCATAAAGCCTTATGGATTATTTTTTGCTCCGGAACTATCTACCAGTAACCGCGCTACTATCGGCGGCATGATCAACACCGATGCTTCCGGCCAAGGCTCTTGCCGCTATGGAAAGACACGCGATCATGTACTCGAACTCACTACCGTTCTTTTGGATGGAAGTTTGTGGACCTCTACTGCGATTGAAGAGTATGAGCTAGAAAATTTGTGGAGGCGCGATGATCAAGTGGGCGAAATCCACCGGGTCATAGATGCTATCCAGCGCGAACATCATGCGCTTATCGAACAAAAATTTCCGAAACTCAACCGCTGCCTCACCGGTTACGATTTGGCGCACATTCGCGATGAGCAAGGTCGCTTTAATCTCAATAATATTTTGTGTGGTAGCGAAGGTACGCTAGGTTTTATAACCGAGGCAAAAATCAATTTATTACCTATTCCAAAGTTCAGTGCGTTAATCAACGTTAATTATCGCGATTTCAATGCTGCACTGCGCGATGCAACTGAACTGATGAAAGCGAATCCCACATCAATTGAAACTGTGGATTCAAAAGTATTGAATCTGGCCATGAACGATATTGTCTGGCACAGTGTGGCAGAATTTTTCCCAACCCCAGAAACCGGTGAAAAGATCAAGGGAATTAATCTGGTTGAATACACAGCAAACTCTGAAGAAGAACTAAATACCGATGTAAAAAAACTTACCTCTGCACTCGATCAATTTGCGCAAGATGCTGCAACGGGCCGCATCAGCTATTCAATAGCTTGGGGTAGCGATGCGGTAAATAAAATCTGGGGAATGCGTAAAAAGTCAGTGGGCCTACTTGGCAATGTGGAAGGAGAAATCCGCCCTGTTCCGTTTGTAGAAGACACCGCAGTCCCTCCAGAAAACCTCGCCGATTTTATTTTTGAGTTCCGTGCGGTCTTGGATGAATACAACTTGACTTACGGAATGTTCGGTCATGTGGATGCGGGTGTTTTGCATGTGCGTCCTGCGCTAAATATGAAAGATCCTGAGCAGGAAAAAATGGTGCGCATAATCACTGATAGAGTTGTCGCACTCACCCAAAAATACAATGGCTTACTCTGGGGCGAACACGGCAAAGGCGTTCGTTCCGAATATGCGCCTGCATTTTTTGGTGAATTGTATCCACAAATCCAACGCATTAAAGCCGCATTCGACCCACGTAACCAGTTAAACCCTGGGAAAATTGCTACGCCATCAGCAGAGCTTGCGTTATCGAAAATTGACGGTGTAGTAACTCGCGGCCAACAAGACCGGAAAATTATCGCGCAAGTCTGGGATGGTTACAGCGAAGGTATGCACTGTAATGGCAATGGACTTTGTTACAACTGGAATCCAAACGATGCCATGTGCCCCAGCTGGAAAGGTACACGTGAACGCAAACACTCACCAAAAGGTCGCGCATCGTTAATGCGCGAATGGCTCAAGCAAATGAGTGAGCGCGGCATTAACGCGGTTGAAGAAAGTAAAAAGCTAAAGCACACAAATTTTATTTTCAGTTTACCTGTGCGTATCGCAAATACAATCAGCAAACGTAAGGGTGAATACGATTTTTCCCACGAAGTACACGAGTCAATGGCGGGTTGTCTCGCGTGTAAATCTTGTGTAGGCCAATGCCCGATTAAAGTAGATGTTCCGGAATTCCGTGCAAAATTTCTGGAGCTTTACTACAGCCGTTATTTACGCCCGATGAAAGATTATTTTATTGGCGGCCTGGAATTTATGATTCCAACTCTTGCCAAATTTCCCTGGGCATACAACCTGCTGATGAAACCGCAATTTATGCAAAAATTTATGGCGCGGTTTATTGGCATGGTCGATAGCCCGTTACTCACCGGTATCAGCTTGCATAAAGCAGCCGAAAAGCTCAGCGTAAATTACGCAACACTGGAAAACATCGCGCAACTAACGCCTGCTGAAAAATCTAAAGCTGTTATTTTAGTGCAGGACGCATTTACCAGCTATTTTGAAACACCGTTGGTTATAGATACACTGAAACTGCTTAAAAAGCTGGGCTTCATTCCTTTGCTAGCCCCGTTCAAACCTAATGGAAAACCGCTGCAAGTGCATGGCTTTTTAAAGGCATTCGCCAAGGCAGCAGACGCTAATGCTACCCAATTAAATGGTATTGCTTCATCTGGAATTCCTCTTATTGGTATTGAGCCTGCTATGACCCTGGCCTATCGCGCTGAGTATAAAAAAGTATTGGGTGATAACGCGCCTAAAGTGCTTCTAATCCAGGAATGGCTGGTTAAACAGATTGAACATCTGAATGAGAAATCACGGGAGTTTAAAACCGCCAATTTTTCACTACTAGCTCACTGCACAGAAAAAACAAATGCCGTAAGTTCAGTCAAGGATTGGCAAACAGTATTTAGCAAACTCGGCCAGCAATTAAACGTCCTGGAGACGGGCTGCTGCGGTATGGCAGGAACCTACGGCCATGAAAGTGATAACGTGGAAACCTCCAAAAAAATCTACGCCCTTTCCTGGTCACAAATAGTAAATAATCCTGCGAATGCAGGTAAATTAACTGCGACTGGTTATTCATGCCGCAGCCAAACCAAACGTATCGACAATGTGAAACTGCCACATCCGGTACAAATTTTGTTACAACAAGTAGTTTAATTCTCTACAAAAACTTCTGCCAACGCAGAGTTTTTTTAACATCAATGAACGACGGATCACGATTATGAAATTATTACGTAAACTTTTTGGCGCTAAAACCAAGGTTGAACCTGTTAAAGCAGCTCCATTGCCGGTAGCAGATATTAAACCACCCAAGCCCGTTATCACCCTGGATGCAGTGGAGCGCACAGATGACGAACAGGAATTGTTAACGCTCGCTACTGAAGGAGCCACTAGCCAATTGCGTCAGGCGGCGGCAGAAAAATTACATAGTCGTGAAATTCTCGAACAAGCAGCCAAAGCGGTTAAAACCAAAGACAAAAACGTTTATAAAATTGTCAAAGCAAAACTGGAAACATTTAAAGCAGAAGATAACAAACAAGCGGAGCTAGAAGTTATTGCTCAACGAATCTGCGAAAAACTGGAAAGACATTCGCACTTGGAGGCGGACGCGCTGTTCAAAGCAAAATTAACAGTTTTGCAAAATGAATGGGCTGCCCTGCCTCAATTATCATCAGCCAGCCAGGAACGCTTTAACCTGGCTCTTACCACCTGCGAAGCAAAAATAGCAGCGCGCACGCAAGCCATCGCCGATGAGGAAGAAAAGCAAATCCTTGATCAACAAGCACAGCAATTGGCTGAAGAAGCATTAGTCAGCTTGAAAAAATTGACTGCTGACATATATCGTCATGCACTTATTGATGATCTGGTAAATGCGAACTACGAATTAAAAATCCAGGAGCTGAGCAATGCTGTCCGGTTAGCAGCAAACCGTCAATTACCATTGGATAAACTCACCAGGGAGTTTGAACACCGCAAACAACAAACATTAAATCTTATCGACCAAATTAAAACATCTGGCACCATTACCCAACTGAACCAGACTCTGGAGCAAGCCGGTGATACAGAGCTGATAAAACAAGCACAAACCAAATTACAACAATTTATAAAATCGTCCAAAGAATTAGGCGATGACATTCCTGAAGCGCTGGAGGATGCCAAAACAAAAATCAATGCATTCTTTGCCGAACGTAATCAAGCTGAACAAGCTACCAAAAATGCATTACGCGAATTTAACGAATTAGCGCGAAAAGGTTTGTGGGCTGCTGAACAAGGCTTTGTTCGTAAGGCGCGAGCAATTCAAAAGGAACTGCATGAAAAACGCGAGCAATTGACAAACTTCACTCAGGATCTTCCCAAAACCATTCAAGGAAAACTGGATGATTTTGAAGCCCAACTGGTCAAGCTGGGTGACTGGCATGAATTTGCAGTTACTCCAAAAAAAGAGGCACTGATTGAGCAAATGCGTGCTCTTGCCAACAATCAAAGCAATCCTGAAGTATTGGCAACGCGCATCCATGATCTACAAGACAGCTGGAAAGAAGTTAGCAAAGGAGCGCAACAACAAGACGATGATCTCTGGCAACAATTCCAGCAAGCATCAGCAATTGCCTATGCTCCCTGTAAAGAGTTTTTTGAAGCTCAAGCTACTGAGCGAGAAGCAAATCTTGCCAAGCGCCGCGAGTTGGTCGGCCAGCTACAACAGTATTTAAATGGTTATGACTTTGCTAACGCAGTATGGAAAGACGTTGAGCAAACATTGAAAACCGCACGTTCGGAATGGCAAAATTATTGGCCCGTTCCACGCAAAGCAGGTAATGATCTACAAAAAGAATTTGAGAGCCTGATGGAGCAACTCTTTGGCAAAATTACCAATGAGTATGAAACTAACAAAAATAATAAACAGCAATTAATTGATCAGGCGCAGGCATTAACTACTGCTGAAGATTCACGCGCATCAGCAGAACAGATTAAGCAATTGCAAAACCAATGGAAAACAATTGGCAAAAGTTGGCCACGAGAAGATCACCAATTATGGCAAGAATTCCGCAAGCATTGCGATGCGGTCTTCGCTAAACGTAGTGAATTATTTGAAGCAGCAAAAGAGCAACGCCAGGCAACCGTAGCCAAAGCAGAAACAATTATTGAGCAATTGAATGGGTTTGCAGCGCAAACTTTAGAGCAGATCAATAATGCCAAAGATGAAATCGAAACACTGAAGAACGAATTCATCGCATTGGAATTACCCAAAGAGGTGGTTAAACCCCTACAACAAAAATTCTCCAATAGCCTGAACGCAATAGCAGCAAAACGTGACGATGCACGTCTTCAAGCTGAAGCGCAACGCTGGACAGATTTATTTGGCGTACTGGTTGCGATTCGTGATTACGAACAGGCTGTTATTGAAAAAGCCGATGTTGATTCCCTTTCCAATCAAAAAACTGAATTGGAAAATCGTATCGCCAATATTACTCGCTGGCCTTCAGGTACGTTGAGCGCAGTTCAACAGCGACTGGCTAAAGCCGACACTATCGACTCCAAAGATCAGGAACACAATTCTAATTTGCTGCGCCTCCTTACTATCCGCGCAGAAATTTTTGCAGGACAGGAAAGCCCTGAAAGTGATAAAGCAGTGCGTATGAGCTACCAGGTGCAACAATTGCAACAGGGTTTGGGTCAACGCGATTCACAATTTGATCCATTACTGATTGAGTGGATTGGTTTGGGTGGAGTTCCCGCAGAAATTTATACATCACTGTTTGCACGGTTCAATCAAAGTCGCCAGAAAGCTGCAAACAAGTAAACACAAATAACGTACTATCAAAAGCGAGCCCGAGTGTTATCGGGCTCGCTTTTTTATTGCCATTTTTTTATGTGGAATTGGGTGCTTTAGTGCAATCACCCATAAAAAAGCAGCCCAAAATGGGCTGCTAAATGGAGAGGTCAAAAATGTACAGGGAGAACTACAAGCTCAAAAAAACTGGCGGAAAACTCCGCCAGAATAAGGTCAAACACAACCCCTGTTTACTGAACCATCGGCGACGATTCAGTAAACATTGAATTAATCCTATATGTTGCATACTAGTGCGTCAAGCTTTTTGTCATTATGACTTTAAGATTTTTTTGTCAATTTTGCAGATGATTTTGTTTTTATCAATAACTATAAATTTCCTGTAGTTGGCATATGGTTTAACATATAGATTGTTTGCTTTCCCTCCTTCATAACGTCTTGGCTATAGCTATGCTGTAGATATTAACAAGGGAAGCTGCATGAGCCTTCCAACCTGGAAATACACCGTTATGTTCCAGAGGCAAATAGCCTTTGGACACGTAACAAGGCACAATCCGTTTCCTAGATTCTGATGGCACCAAGACCGTACCAATAACATTCGCAGTCTTCATTACTGAAGGAGATTTAACGTGGCTAAACAGCCCCTCATTAATATGCGCCCCGAGTCCAGAGGTTTGTCATATGACCGACCAGCAGCCAGCCAGATTTTCGGTTTTGTGCGCGATGCCATCATCAGCATGGAATTGCTGCCAGGACAAATGATTTCCGAAACGGCCCTCGCACAACAATTTGGGGTCAGTCGTACACCGGTGCGCGAGGCATTAATCCAACTGTCCAATATTGGTTTTGTGGAGGTTTTGCCCCAACGCGGGACCTACGTAACCAAGTTCAGCATGGAAAAAATTCTTGAAGCGCGTTTTATTCGCGAAGCATTGGAAGTTGCTGTAGTTACCCAGCTAGCCTTAAATACTAATGAAAGTATTCGCGAGGAGGCCGTAGAAGCGTGTGAGAAGATCATCAACGATCAAAAGACCGCAGCAGCCGATGATGACGCCCTCGCCTTCCAGAATCTGGATGATCAATTTCATCAAACGCTGGCAGGTTTCACTCTGTACCCACGAGCGGCAACCCTGATAGAAGCAGAAAAGGCACACATGGATCGGGTACGCAATTTAAGCTTGCACGTAAGCGGCCAATACAAGCGTGTACTGAGCCAGCATGCGGCCATTATCAAGGCGATAAAAGCGGGCTCTGCCGAAAAGTCAGCGGCGGCAATGAGCGTGCATCTGAAAGATGTATACAACATCCTGGAAGTGATTCCCCAAGAGCACCCGGAATATTTCGTCTAGCTGTCACCACTTTAATAACGCCGGTAGGTAGTGAGAACCAGTCAATAAAAAAGCAGCCAAGGCTGCTTTTTTATTGGTTGTCTGTTTCATCCGGTTCCTGCATTTCGACTTCCTGCATTTCCACATCTGTCACCACTTTTTGTACCAGCTTGACCCGTCCGCTTTTCATTAAGGCATCGCGCAGTACGAACTCAATTTGCGCATTCAAACTACGCAAATCATCGTCAGCCCAGCGCTGCATGGCAGCGATGACTTGCTCGTTAATTCGCAACGGAAAAGATTTTTTAGTCACAACAACAACCTGCTACGAGTAAATAGTGCCGGTATTAATGACAGGTTTTGCTTGCTGATCACCACAAAGCACTACCAGCAAATTACTAACCATTGCCGCTTTGCGTTCTGCATCCAGCTCGACAACCTCCTGCGCTTTTAATTGCTCAAGCGCATCACTCACCATACCCACTGCACCTTGCACAATAATCCTTCGCGCGGCTAATACGGCACTGGCTTGTTGGCGCTGTAGCATTGCCTGTGCGATTTCCGGTGCGTAGGCTAAATGACTCAAACGGGCTTCCAACACATCTACACCCGCTTTTTGCAAACGATCCTGTACTTCATTTTTTAACTTTTGGGCAATCGCGTTTGAATCGCTACGCAACGACAAGCGCTCATCTTCGGTATCGTGCTCGTAGGGATAGGTGGTCGCTAAATTGCGTAACGCAGCTTCACTTTGGATGGTGACATAATTTTCATAGTCATCCACTTCAAATACCGCTTCTGCGGTATCCACCACTTTCCATACGATAACAGCAGCAATCTCGATGGGGTTACCATTTGCATCATTCACTTTGAGTCGTCCTGATTCAAAGTTGCGGACACGTAAACTTACCGATTGTTTTGAATACAACGGGTTGGCCCAACGTAAACCGGTTGTGCGATCAGTACCCGCATATTGCCCAAATAGCTGCAATACCTTGCCCTGATTAGGTTGCACCATATAAAAGCCGCACCAACAGATAAAAACCACTATCGTCGCCAGAATCGCCGCAATTTTCAGGAAGCCTGGTAAGAAAAAGATAGCCGCACCACTCGCCACCTGAAGGATCAATAACACAACCAATAAAAAGTATCCGGATCCACTGCGTGCTTCAGTTTCATTAACCATAACGGTCTCCTTTTGTTTTTAGAGTGATATCATTTAGATATCAAATTAGATCAATTTTGATTTTTTGTAAATACCTGTTTGACAATTGTCATAGCAGTCTCATGACTTTACCCGCTAGCACATCAATAGGTGCTGCCCCAGACTATGTCAACTGGTAGAAATGACTGGAAGCCAGCAGAATTGACAGTTCATAATAACTCTCACTTTCACCATCAGGTTTCCCTTATGAACAATCCCTCTCCGCATAATCACCTGATGAACCATCGCATGGCTGAAACGAACTCGATTCTTGGCGAACAGTGTATTAAATCAATCGATTCGGTTAAGTCGCGCATTTGGCTGGTATTTAGTCTTTATTACTTTATTCCCCTGTTCTACATACCGTTCGAGCCATGGAAGCTCTGTGGCTTGTTAATCGCCTATGCTATTTTCCTGGGGCTTTATGAACTCGCAATTACCATCAGCTCACGCAATGTGTGGCAACCGATTCTGGGCCTTGTTGTGCTCACATCCATTACCACTTTTTTTACTCCCGGTAGCGCCACCTTTTTTAGTTACATCGGTTTTTTGCTTGGATTTTCCTACCGCCCACGCCAATGGATGATAACTACGGGTTTGTTAATTGGCCTGATACTGGTGCTTCATCTTTTCAATGAATATCGCTTTCACTTTTTTGCATTTGGTTCAATCACTGGCTTGATTACGATAGGTATCGTTGGATTTGCCGAACGGGTGCGTTATGAATCACGTATTTGCCAGCAAAAAAGCCGCGAAGAAATTGAACAATTAGCAGTTATTGCCGAGCGCGAGCGTATCGCCCGTGATTTACACGATATTCTCGGCCACACATTATCCAGCATTGCATTAAAAGCAGAACTCGCTGAAAAATTATTAGCGCAAGAAAAACACCAATCCGTGCAGCAACACTTATCAGAGCTACACCAAATTGCGCGCAATAGTTTAAGCCTGGTACGACAAACGGTATCCGGTTATAAACATCGCGGCCTTTCCGGGGAAGTAATGGAATTGTGTGAAAGGCTAAGGCAAAAAGGTTTCGTTGTTGAACTTAATGGTGAAATCCCCCAACTCACTCCCCGCGCAGAAACAGCATTGATTCTGGCGCTCACTGAACTCACTACAAACATTTTGCGACACAGCAAAGGCGATCATTGCCAGATCGAGTTTGGAAAAAACGATGAGAAACTGTTTGTCACCATGCGCGATAACGGTGAAGTTGAATGCCTGGTTCCAGGCAACGGGTTACGCGGTATTCAAGAGCGCTTACACGCACTGGCGGGCGAGTTGCAATCATCCATTAATAAAGGTTGTGAATTTATTATTTCGCTTCCCAACCGAGAGTTGCATCAGCAAGGATCATAACAATAATGAAAATCTTATTAGCAGAAGATCAATCCATGGTACGCGGTGCGTTGGCGGCATTGCTGGGAATGGAAGCCGGTTTTGAAATTACCCAGGCCGAAGATGGTGATCGCGCCTGGTTACTCATGAAACAAAATGCTTACGATATTTTATTAACGGATATTGAAATGCCCGGGCGCTCCGGCCTCGAATTGGCACAATGGGTTCTGCAACAAAAACTCCCCACCAAAACAATTATCATCACCACGTTTGGCCGCTCTGGTTATATTCGCCGCGCTATTGATATGGGGGTTACAGGTTTTTTATTAAAAGATGCGCCATCGCAACAATTAATAGAGGCTATTTATAAAGTCATGGATGGCAAGCGCGTTATTGACGGCGAATTGGCCATGATGGCACTAGGCGAAGCTGACCCGCTCAACGACAAAGAGCGCCGCGCATTACGCCTTGCCGCTGAGGGCAAAACCACTGCTGAAATAGCCACTGTCCTGTGTTTGTCCGAAGGCACAGTACGTAATTATCTTTCAGAAGCTATCGCCAAGCTTCACGCTGTAAACCGCGTAGATGCAGCACGTATCGCCCGCCAAAAAGGCTGGATCTAGGCAATACCGGATTTGAAAAAAGCCTGGTTTATACGGCACGTGTTATAAATCGACGCAATTTACCCATCCCCACTATTCCTGTTGCAGCATTGTGGCTGTTAAAATCCCTCGCGCTGCCCCTATCGGCAGCGCATCAACAGCGATAATAAAAAATACAAAAATGAGCCATACCGGCCACCACACGACCCAATTACCTGCATTAAAACCCAATAAAGAACAGGGAAACCTATGAACCATACTGAGACTATCCGGCAGTGGCCGGAGTACGCGGCCCTAACCCGGGCGCGCAAAAAAATTATGTGGCCTCTCTCAATCGTGATTATCGCTGCTTATTTCGCTTTGATCCTGGCAATTGGATTTACACCTGAATCATTGGGTAATCCGATTGGCACTGGCGTAACATCACTCGGCATTACACTTGGGCTGGGCATCATTCTGCTCTGCTTTGTTATCACCGGTATTTATGTGTATTACGCTAACCGCGTGCTTGAGCCATTGAATCAGGCGATCATCAAAAAAGCGGAGGCATTGAAACAATGAATATTTTTTCGCGCCTGCTCCCCTTATTGATTGGTACAACCAGCCTGCCTGCAATGGCCCAATCCAATAGCATGGCTCCCGGTTCCGCAATTTTCATGTTTGTTTTATTCGTAGTGCTGACACTCGGCATTACCATCTGGGCTTCAAAACGAACTAAAACCACCAAAGATTTTTATGCTGCCGGCGGAGGTATTACCGGATTCCAAAATGGTTTGGCGATTGCCGGTGATTACATGTCGGCCGCATCTTTCCTGGGGATTGCCGGGCTCGTTTACATATCCGGATTTGATGGTTTGATTTATGCCATCGGATTTTTAGTTGGCTGGCCAATTGTATTGCTGCTGATCGCCGAACCCCTGCGCAATCTCGGCAAATATACGTTTGCCGATGTTGCATCATTTCGTTTGCAACAAAAACCGATTCGCATACTCGCTGCTAGTGGCTCACTTGTTACCGTCATTTTTTATTTAATTGCACAGATGGTTGGTGCTGGAAAATTGATTGAATTACTTTTTGGAATGCAATACGAAGTTGCGGTGGTCATCGTCGGTGTGCTCATGACTTTTTATGTCACATTCGGTGGCATGCTTGCCACCACCTGGGTGCAACTTATCAAAGCAATTTTATTGCTTTCCGGTGCAACACTAATGGCTGTACTGGTAATGGTGCAATTTGGTTTCAGTTTTGAAACCATGTTTGCAGAGGCCGTGAAGATACACAGTAAAGGCGACGCCATTATGGCCCCAGGCACGTTAGTATCAGACCCCGTTTCTGCTATTTCCCTGGGGATGGCGTTGATGTTCGGTACCGCCGGTCTGCCGCATATATTGATGCGCTTTTTCACTGTGCGCGATGCGGTACAAGCGCGCCGTTCGGTATTTTATGCAACAGGTTTTATTGGTTACTTCTATATCCTTACATTTATCATTGGCTTTGGTGCAATTGTGTTGCTCGCTGCTCATCCGGAATATTTCAGTAATGGAGCGCTGATTGGTGGCACTAATATGGCTGCAATTCGCCTGTCACAAGCGGTAGGCGGAGATATGTTGCTCGGGTTTATTTCTGCGGTCGCATTCGCCACTATTCTCGCCGTAGTTTCCGGTTTGACACTTGCAGGTTCAAGCGCAATTTCTCACGATCTATACTCGACCCTGGTTTTGAAAGGTGATCGCAACGAGAAAAAAGAAATGCGTGCATCACGCATCGCAACAATTGTTCTCGGTGTAATTGCGGTACTGCTCGGTATCGTCTTTGAAAACCAGAATGTTGCATTCATGGTTGGATTAGCCTTCTGCGTTGCTGCCAGTGCTAATTTCCCGATTTTGCTGTTGAGCATGTACTGGCGCAAACTCACAACACGGGGGGCAGTCATGGGCGGTTCGCTGGGCTTACTAACCGCAGTGGTGCTGGTGTTTATTGGCCCAACAGTGTGGGTCGATGCATTTGGATTTAAAGAAGCCATCTTCCCTTATAAATATCCCGCCATCTTCTCAGTAAGTGTTGCGTTTATTGGTATCTGGGTTTTCTCATTGCTGGATAATTCAGCCAATGCGAAAGCCGAACAAGCGTCATTTGATGCACAGTTCGTTCGCTCGCAAACGGGCATCGGAGCCGCAGAAGCTTCGGAGCACTAAAATAGATGCCCTGTTCAGGCTATAAGTTTGAACGGGGCTATATCACCATCGCAAAAACAGGGAAAATTTTATTTGAATAAATATCACAACCAAACCCTATATTTTTTTCTTTTACTGATACTGATATTCGCATCAAGACAATCAATTGCAGAGCAGGATGGTGCCTTTGATTATTCCCAAACTGTTGCACTCATTCTAAAGACTGACAATGGCGGCTATATTTTCCAACGTCCAGAGCAGGATGATCCAATAACTGCTTTTGTACCTGCATTTGCAATTACCTATAAATACACATCCCAAATGCAATCCATTCACTCCGGCCTTTCACTGGACATGGAATCATTGCAACCACAATACACTTTTTTACTGGTTAATAATGACAATACCAAATTACTTTATCTCGGAGATCATTGGCTTGGGGATGAAAATTCCTTTGCTGTAATGGAAACAGCGGACTACCAAAAACTGAAAAATATTTTTGAATCACGCATGCGAGTCAGCAAGCCTACCGACGAAGACTCACAACAAACATATATAAAAAACATCCATGAACTTTGGCAAGAAGATAGTGAAGAGTTTTACCGCAGGTATTATTTTCCGGAACGAAATGCGCAGACAACTGCATCATCCGCTTCTGCTATTAGCTCGTCTTTTCCCGCGAGGAGCTTTGCACAACCAAACAATATCCCCCGGGAAAGCACTAGTGAACCAATTAAAAATATTGAGGCCTCTCGTCCTTTAGACAGCCCGGTTAAAAATACTGAAGTACCTTACAACATTTCCCAAACAAGTGCAGATTCGAGCACAAAGGATACAAACAATTTATATCAAATATTGCTGCTGATTTTTATTCTGGTTTTAACCGCAATCTATTGCTGGTGGCGTAAACGTAAATAAAAAAGCCAGCTCTTTGTGGGAGCTGGCTTAATATAGAAACCGTCAACTTTTTTAGGACGGGACAAACAATTAACTATTACAAACCACAGGGTGATGGCAATGCAGGATTTTGTTCTTTAACGTCATCGACAAACGCAACTTTTCCATTGCGATACCCTGCTACCAGCGCCTCAACTTCTGCAGTAGACAAAGCAACGCCTTCGCGGAAAAACACCCAATCAATATCTTCCTGGTATTCACGCAATTCCGGAGAGTCTACCGGACCTTGTGAGTTGTCGGCGCCTTTCGGCATAAACCATAAATTGAAATTGATCGACATAAAATCTTCGGGATACACGGCGCTGGTGTGCTCGGAGAATAACTGTCCATCAACATAATAAATCACTTTATTATCGGTCACCGTTAGTACCAGAGTACGCCAACCGGCATAACTGCCAGCTTTTCGCGTGTACTCATTAACTTTGGTCCAGGGTTTCAATTGGAAAGTGTCCCAACTGGTAGTCCACATCGCTGGCACAGTATTCTCACCCCAACCGCCGTTAGGCAGGTATTCAAAATCAGTTTCGCTGTAATTTTTATCCATCGGTGCTTTAAGGGGGCTGATTGCATAAAACGTCTGGATTACTTCATCACCATCAGGACCATAGCTTGGCTCATCGCGGAAAAACACACGCGCCGCATAAGTACCTTCGCGGTATTTACGTGCATGGCAAAATTGGGTATGGCGGGTATTTTCACCTTTACCGCCAGTGACAGAACTCATACGGACTGCGCCGTTTTCTGCACCGCTAATATTCTGGTGAAAAGAAATCCCTTCGGCCGACCATGCGGCGCCTTCAATGCCGGGATGGCCTGTTTCAGTTCTTACTTTCCAACCATTGTTATGAAAGGCAGCCAGGTCTGCATAGCTGAAATCATCAAAAAATATCGCAACAGGTGTGGTCACTGGCGGTGTCGTCGATGGAGTAGTGTTGGCTTGAGTTGCGTCAGGTTTATTCTCGCTGGAATCACAGCCCGCCAAGCCCATGGCTGCAACCAAACTGGTGATGAGAATTATTTTCTTATTCATTGTCTTGCTCCTATTTATCGCCCCTGCGATTGTGTTTGGAATTTATATTTTGGCGCAAAAGACAACGTTGTCCATCGATTTTGATCTTCTGTTAATAACTTAACCTGAATTTACAAAGGAGTATAAAAACGGTAATTAAAAGGCCGGTTCACAAGCGATAAACACTGCTGCATCGCTCGCCGGATGGGTGAAATGTAAATCTGTTGCATGCAACAGAAGTCGCTCAGCCGCCGAAGCAAATTCTCCCCCATAAAACTCGCAACCGAGAATAGGATGTCCGATAGCGTGCAAATGAAGACGTAGTTGATGAGAGCGACCAGTAATGGGATGCAACAAAACCCGCGTGGTATTTGCCTGGGCATCGCGTGATATCACCCGATATTCAGTAGTCGAGGGCTTGCCTCGTTCAAGGCAAATCTTATATTTAGGCCCCTCACCGGCTGCGATGGGCAAATCAATAACGCCTTCGTCCTGCGTCAGGATACCAGCGACTACCGCCGTGTAATGCTTGCTAACTGTGCGTGCCTGAAACTGCTTACTAATATTGGACAGTGCCAGCTTGTTAAGTGGAATCACCATTACACCTGAGGTATCAAAATCAAGGCGATGGACAATGGAGGCCGTTGGGTACTCCACCTGCAACCGGCTTATAACTGAATCTCGATTTTGCGGATGGCGACCAGGCACACTTAACAAGCGAGTGGGTTTATTGATAAGCAGAAAATCCTGCTCTTCACGTAAGATCAGGAGTTCCTCCTGACAAGGAGGCAGGATGAATAATTGGTCTACATCAGCATGCATAAGTAAAATAGCTAAGATAAAGAAAAAAAATCAATAAGCGCATCATACCAGCACAAACCCAATAAATACGCGGGTCATAACCCATCGGAACAAGCTTAGATACAAAGGGTTATTCACATCCAAACAGCCTACTGCTATTTTGCCGCCGCAAGCTCGCTGGTGGGCGGCTTTTCCTGTATCCTGCGCGCCTCCGATTATTAGCCTACAGTGCCATTCCGTGGTGGCCGTTATCCTTCGTCTTCGCTGGAGCTATATATAGCCCTCGATGACTTTTAACATCAGATAGGTATTTAGCTACATGTACATCTATGACGAGTACGACAACAGTATTTTGCGTCAGCGCATTGCACAATTCCGCGGCCAGACTGAACGCTTTCTAGCGGGAGAGCTTCCGCCGGAACAGTTCCTGCCGCTACGTTTGCAGAATGGTCTTTACGTGCAACGCCTGGCTCCGATGCTTAGGATCAACGTGCCCTACGGCATGATTAATTCTACCCAGATCCGCAAACTGGCCCATATCGCCCGCTTTTACGACAAGGGCTATTGCCATGTCAGTACCCGCCAAAACATTCAGTACAACTGGCCCGATCTGACCGAAGTCCCTGACATTCTGTCCGAATTGGCTGATGTAGGAATGCACGGTACCCAGTCCAGTGGTAACTGTATTCGCAACACAACATCCGACCAATTTGCCGGGGTCGCGCCGGACGAAATTATCGACCCGCGCCCTTACTGTGAAATTATTCGCCAATGGTCCAGCTTCCATCCGGAATTCGCTTTCCTGCCACGCAAATTCAAAATTGCAGTGACCGGCTCAACCCAGGACCGTGCAGCAGTACAAGTACATGACATCGGCCTGGAAGTTGTTTTCAATGATAAAAGCGAAGTCGGTTTTAAAGTATTTGTTGGTGGTGGTTTGGGTCGTACGCCGGTAATCGGTGTTGCGATTCGCAACTTCCTGCCAGAAGAAGATCTGCTGTCTTATCTCGAAGCAATCCTGCGCGTGTACAACCTTTATGGTCGCCGCGATAACAAATACAAAGCCCGTATCAAAATTCTGGTGCGTGCATTGACGCCAGAGGTCTTCGCTCAAAAAGTAGAAGCTGAATGGCAGTATTTGAAAGATGGTAGCAATAAACTGACTCGCGCAGAAATTGAACGCGCCAAAGGTTTCTTCACCGCACCAGCCTATGAAGTTATTGATAACGCTGCAGCCCAAGCCGTAGTAGATGGCCAAGCCGCCGACAGCATCGCATTCAGCAAATGGCTGCAGCGCAATGTGCGCGAACACAAAATCCCCGGTTACGCAGCAGTTACGTTGTCATTGAAGCCAACCGGTGTTGCACCTGGCGATATTACTGATTCACAACTGGAAATCATCGCCGACCTCGCAGATGAATTCAGTTTTGGTGAAGCGCGCACCACACACGAACAAAATATCGTGCTCGCCGAGGTGAAGAAAACCGAATTATTTAATTTGTGGCAAAAAGCCAAAATTGCTGGTTTTGCTACGCCAAATATTGGCACTATTACCGATATTATCTGTTGCCCCGGCGGCGACTTCTGCTCACTCGCTAACGCAAAATCGATTCCAATCGCCGAAGCAATCCAGCGTCAATTTGAAGATCTGGATTATGTTTACGATTTGGGTGATATCGACCTGAATATTTCCGGCTGCATGAACGCCTGTGGCCACCACCACGTTGGCCATATCGGTATTCTGGGTGTGGATAAAGCGGGTAAAGAATATTACCAAGTGCAATTGGGAGGCAGCGCGAGTAACGATGCCTCACTCGGCGATGTGCTTGGCCCATCTTTCAGCGCTGAAGATATGCCAACCGTGATTCAAAAACTGGTTGATGTATACCTCGTAAATCGCACGCAAGAAGAATTATTTATTGATACCTATCGCCGTATAGGCGCAGCTCCCTTCAAGGAGAAAGTGTATGCCAAAGCTAATTAAAGACGGTTCAATTATTGAAAATGCGTGGACGCTCATTGCCAAACCTGAAGGTGATGTTGCCGCGTTAGAGGTTCCAGCAGGTCAGGTAATTATTCCTGTTGGCACCTGGCTCGCACAGAAAGAAGCATTGCAAGCACGCACAGATATTGGTGTGTGGCTGGATAGTGATGAAAGCGCCGATTTAATTGGTGCAGACGCCAATCGCTTCCCGGTCATTGGTGTTAATTTTCCATTATTTATGGATGGCCGCTCATTCTCTACCGCGCGCTTGTTGCGTGAACGTTACGGGTTTGGTGGAGAGTTGCGCGCGGTAGGCAATTTTATTCGCGACCAGCTTTGTTACCTGCGCCGCTGCGGTGTTAATGCCTTCGCATTCGCGAATCCTGACACCAATCTGGAAGAAGCCGTTAAATCTTTGCAGGATTTCCAGGAGTATTACCAAGCATCAGTGGATCAACCGTTGCCGCTCTTCAGACGTCGCGCTTGATGAAAAAAACGCCGCTTGATAGCGGCGTTTTTATTAGTGCCGCTGAATAATTTTTCAGGGCTCTTTATTGGCAAAGAACGTATGTATTTTCTCAGCTTCTACTAATGTATCTGCTCGCCCCAACTCTATTAGCTCAGTAATAAATTCTTGCGAAAACAATAAATAACTTGCCGCTGTAGCACCGCCACCTTTTGCAGTAGAACCTGTGGCGCGCATAAAAAACCGTAAACTTTTTGGCAGATAACGTACGTTGCGCCCAGCAATACTATCAATGGGTAACGATGGTGAAATCACCATATTTTCTACTGGCCGCAAATAAATCCCTTCCTTGATTCGCTGCTCTTCAGGAATTAATTTGAGCAAATTATTCATCCGCTCCAAATGCTCCAGATCACTTTCCATTGCATCCACAAACGCACTGTTAAACAAATGGCCAACAATTTGCCCCATCGACGGTGAATGGCGATGCGGAACACGGCGATTAGCCTTTACCGCTGTGCGGTTACCGCTTACACCAATAACAAATAAAGAATCTGCCCCCAAATGTAAGGCCGGGCTCATAGGCGCGAGTTGACGCAAAGCACCATCGCCAAAATATTCGCGATTAATACGCACGGCAGGAAAAATAGTGGGAATTGCAGAAGAGGCGAGTAAATGCTCCAGACGCAAATGCGTAGGGACACCAGCACGACGATAACGGTTCCAGCCTTGCAAATCGGGATGCCCCTGAAAAAAACTTACCGAATGACCGGAGGTATAACCCATCGCCGAAATACTAACTGCTAATAATTTTCCGGAGCTGATTGCCCCATTGAGATTTTCAAAATTAATTTTGGAACCTAATAAATTCCAGAGAGGCCCATTATCCAATAACGATAAAGGCCTGCGTCGCCCCATACCTTCGTTCATCAAGGAGAAACCGAGATAGGCGAGCCCCTTAAAAATATCAGCCCAGCCATGAAGATAAACCTGCCCTATTTCCAGGTTTTGCCACATGCTGGAAAGTCCATTAACAGCAGCCTTAAAATTTCCCGGATGCGCAGCAATCGCCAGAGCATTAATTGCTCCGGCAGAAGTACCACAAATAATGGGAAATGGATTTTCGATGTCGTCTGGCAAAATTTCTGCCAGCGCCTTTAACACGCCAACCTGATAAGCGGCGCGAGCACCGCCGCCCGAAAGAACCAACGCGCGTTTCATACGTTATTTCTTGGCGCTTTTGGCAATTTCCTGATCGCGCAATTCACGCCGCAAAATTTTTCCGACGTTGGTTTTCGGCAATTCCTTACGAAACTCAATTAAATGGGGAACCTTATAAGCGGTTAAGGTTTCTTTGGCATACTTACGCACCTGCTCAATCGTCAACGACTCATTAGCAGTGACAATAAATGCCTTCACAATTTCACTGCCTTCACCATCCGGTACTCCAACGATCGCAACCTCAACAATATCAGGATGATTACTTAACGCATCCTCAACTTCATTTGGAAACACTTTAAACCCGCTGACGTTGATCATATCTTTTTTGCGATCAACAATTTTGATAAATCCATCATGTTGAATTACCGCTATATCGCCTGTTTTAAACCAACCCTCGCTATCAATGACTTCTGCGGTGGCATCAGGGCGCTGCCAATAACCTTTCATCACTTGCGGGCCACGTACACACAATTCTCCCGCTTCTCCGGTGGGCAAGCTATTGTTGTTATCATCAATCACTTTGGTTTCAGTATCAATCAATGGCAAACCAACCGTCCCATGCTGCACATTTTCCAACGGGTTATTGGATACCACAGGCGAAGTTTCAGTTAAGCCATAACCTTCGCTAATCGGTGCTTTGGTGACCTCCAACCAATGCCGTGCAGTTTCCGCCGTTAACGCCATACCGCCTGAGCAAGTCAAGCGCAAGTTGCTGAAATCCAGCCTGGTAAAATCCGGATTGCGCATTAATGCATTGAATAAGGTATTTAACCCTACAAAAAAAGTGAACGGCGTGCTTTGCAGGGTTTTTACAAAACCCGGAATATCACGGGGATTGGGAATTAATAAACTATGGTTGCCTAATTCCACTGCTGATGTGCAGTGAATTGTAAAAGAATAGATGTGATACAAAGGCAACGGCGCTACATAAATTTCTTGTGTGGGACGGAAAACATTTTTCATCCGCTCGTTCAGCTGTGCCATGTTTGCCACAAGATTACGATGAGTGAGCATCGCACCTTTTGCCACGCCGGTGGTTCCGCCAGTGTATTGCAACACGGCAATATCAGCCGGAGTTTGCGGCACCGGCTGCCAGGGTTTTGAGGGCAGTGACAACGCTTTATTTAACGATATTTGTTGCGGGAATGAGAAAGGCGGTACCAGTTTTTTCACATATTTAACCGCAAAGTTCAGCAATATACGCTTCAGCGGTGAATGTAAATCAGCAAGCTCGGTAACAATTACCTGCTCCACTTTTGTTTCGCCAATAATCGCTGCAGCATTTTTTGCGATATTCGCTAAAACAATCAGTGCCTTTGCACCTGAGTCATTTAATTGGTGTTTTATTTCATGCGGTGTGTAAAGCGGATTGGTATTTACGACGACCAGCCCAGCGCGCAACGCACCATAAACCACAACGGGGTATTGCAAAACATTGGGTAGCTGAACAGCAATCCTGTCACCCGGCTGTAATTGGGTGTGCTGTTGCAAATAAGCAGCGAAACGCCCTGATAGATGATCCAACTCCGCATAGGTCAGCGTGTGTCCCATACAAGTGAATGCTTTACAGTTCGCGAATTGTTTACAGGATTGCGCAAAGACTTCCGCGAGAGTTCTGTCGTAATTCAGCGACATGTAGGTATCTCCACTATTGTTATGGTAAATCGTTTAGAAACTTTCATCAGGCAAACTCATTAAATTATCGGCGCCCGATTTAATTGACTGAACAAGTCCTGCTGTGCGCGGTAAAATACGCGCAAAATAAAAATCTGCCGAGGCCAATTTCGCAGTGTAAAAACTGGCATCTTCAGCGCCCCCGGCCAATTGCGTGCGTGCAATTTTTTCCGCCCTGAGCCATAAATAAGCGAGCACAAGATAGCCCGAATACATTAGATAATCCACCGCCGCCGCTCCGATTTCATCGGGGTTGTGCTGAGCCTTGTCCGCTATACTCAAACTTAATTCCAGCCACTCCTGATTGAGTGTAGTCAATTGCGCGGCGCGTGGCGCCAATTGCTCATTTGCCGCACAATCCGAACAAAATTCATTCACCTCATCAATCAGTGCGACCAGTGTTTTAGTACCGGAACCAATAATTTTACGGCCAAGCAAATCCAGCGCCTGAATGCCGGTAGTTCCCTCATAGAGCGTAGCAATACGACAATCGCGCAGATTCTGCTCCAGACCCCATTCGCGAATATAACCGTGACCGCCCAGGCATTGCAGTGCAAGATTGGCAGATTCAAAGCCAACCTCAGTACTGAACGCTTTTACAATCGGGGTGAGTAATCCAGCCACATCACTTGCGCTGTCGCGCATATCAGGGCTTGCCGAATTTTGACTGAGGTCCATCTTTAACGCAGAAAAGTAGCAGAGCATACGCACCCCCTCCACCAATACTTTCTGGGTCAGCAGCATTCGACGCACATCAGGGTGAACAATTATCGGGTCAGCGGCTTTTTCCGGGTATCGAGGTCCGCTTGCTGAACGCATCTGCAAACGCTCCCGCGCATAACGTCGCGCCGTTTGATAACCCAGCTCCCCATGGGCCAAGCCCTGTAAACCAGAGCCAATCCGCGCCAGGTTCATAAAGGTGAACATCTGGTTCAGGCCTTTATTGATATCCCCAAGCAACCACCCCGTAGCTCCATCAAAATTGAGCACGCAGGTAGCATTACCGTGAATACCCATTTTGTGTTCGATCGCAGAACAATTAATGTTGTTTTGTTCGAGTAAATCGCCGGACTCGCTTATAAGAATTTTCGGCACCACAAATAACGAAATACCTTTGGTTCCCGGCGGTGCATCCGGTAACCGGGCCAGTACGATATGAATGATGTTTTCGGCAAGATCGTGATCACCTGATGAAATAAAAATCTTGGTGCCCGTAATTTTATAGCTGCCATCAGTGCAAGCTTCAGCTTTGGTTTTCAATAACCCTAAATCACTACCTGCCTGAGCTTCAGTCAGGCACATAGTTCCGGTCCACCGACCCGAAATCAATGATGGTAAATATTGTTGTTTTTGGCGGAGGCTTCCGTGGGTTTCGATAGTATGCATGGCACCTTGGGATAACCCCACATACATTCCCCATGCCCAATTAGGTGTCCCCAGAATTTCGCTCAGCACAATACCCAGGGATTGGGGGAGACCTTGTCCACCATAAAGTGTCGAACGCGATAATGTCGGCCAACCGGCAGCGCAATATTGCTGATAAGCCTCTTTGAATCCGGGTGGAGTTATTACCCTCCCCTCAACGAGTTGGCAGCCAGCTCTATCACCTAACGGACCAAGAGGGGCAAGTATAGTTTCGGAAAAACGCGCGGCCTCAACCAGAAATGCATTGGCAAGCTCAGTATCCAGTGCGGACTGACCAATTGTTGAGCAATGCAGGGAATAATCTAGTAATTCAAAAAGTGCAAAGTTGATATCGCGTAAAGGCGTTTGGTAATTGCTCATCCTTAACCACCGGGACATTGCCCATCGAGAGAATAAATATAGTGTGGGAATCTAAACACTAAATCACTACGTAGACTCGCACCAAAACAAGGAGCCATTAGGCGACATCTTTGCGTAGATGTCACTTTTATGTCAAATAATTCAATCAATATGCCTATAAATAACTAATAGTTATGAATTGTTTATCATTTCACTCAAGTTCCTATCGCCATTTCACTGCAGTTACTTTCGTTACCAGATGTAAAAAACGGGCAGTAACAGCCGCAGTAAACCCCCAGATTTCATACCCTTGATAATGGTAGACGGGAATTTTATAACTGCGACCTTCCCGCTCGAAGACATCCTCACGAACCATGATGCCCTGCTCAAATAGCGATAACGGCACCATGAAAATGGAATCAAGCTCGGAGAGTGACGCGACTAATGGATAGCTCGCATCAAAACTCGCCACAAAAGGAGTTACCTGCGTTCCTGCACGCGTATAAGCCTCCGGCAGCCGCCCAAGGACTTGAACCTCATTTGCAGGAAGTCCGATTTCCTCTTCCATTTCACGTAAAGCAGTCGCTAATAAATCAATATCGTCTGGCTCACGCATCCCCCCTGGAAAACAAACCTCACCAGGGTGATTGCGCAGATGCAAAGCACGCCTGGTAAACAGCAGTGCGGGATTGTCTCCATGGCTTAACAACAAAATAACAGCGGCATGAGACCCGCTAACACCAGAGCCCGCGAAGTCAGACAACTCAATAGCAAGCGCATTAAACAGGGACAAGCTCATTTGCCTGGTTCTACCTCAACAAGACGCCACACATCGAACGCCGGCTCTTCATAAGGGTGCGCAGCGCGTAACGCAGTTACTGCGATTTGAATAAACTCATCAGCACAAACCATTTCAACCCGATACTCAGATAAGGTTTCAAGTTGGCCATTATTACCGATGTAAGGATTGGCGCCGGCCAATGGGCGGAATTGGCCGATACCCGGCACCTGCCAGCAACACTGATCATAGTTACCAACATGCCCTGCGCCAGCAGAAAATACAGCAGTTTTTACCTGCTCAAGATGGGATTCGGGAACAAAGAAGACCAGTTTATACATCTACCCTGCCCCGAATTTTTCAAAGGAAAGTATAAAAATTAAATCACACGCACCGCAATTACATGCTCAACTTTAGCCAGGGCATCTGTAACCGCTGCCGCTGGAGCCTGTTCAACATCAATGATGTTGTAAGCAACATCACCGCGGCTTTTGTTCACCATATCGATCACGTTGACTTTATTATCCGCCAACACTGAAAGCACATGCCCAAGAACACCGGACACATTTTCGTTAGAGAATGTAATACGAGCACCAATATTCTGGTTGCGATCCATAGATACCGCCGGAAAATTTACGGAATTTTTGATATTGCCGTTTTCCAGGTAATCAACCAGTTGATCAGCCGCCATAATTGCGCAGTTTTCTTCAGCCTCTTCGGTACTCGCCCCAATGTGAGGCATCGCCAACACATCGGGGCGATTGAGCAGGATTGGCTCAGGGAAATCGCAAATGTATTTGCCTAAATGACCTGCATCCAGACTTTCCACAACCGCATGGGAGTCCACGATCGCTTCACGGGCGAAGTTCAACAATACAGCGCCTTTTTTGCATACTTTCAAAGTATCGGCATTGATCAAATGTTTGGTTGCTGGAATAGCAGGCACATGCAAAGTGATGTAGTCAGAGCGGGCCAGTAATGATTGCAGGTTTTCCATACGACCAACCTGATTTGGCAAACGCCACGCAGCTTCAACCGATAATGCCGGGTCGAAACCCACTACATTCATTCCCAATGCGAGTGCCGCGTCGGCAATCAAGGAACCAATTGCACCCAATCCAACGATACCCAGGGTTTTCCCCTGAACTTCCATACCGGCAAAATTGGATTTTTCCTTTTCGAGGAGCTTGGACATTTCATCAGCATCCGTCATGTGAGTTAAGCCATTCACATAATTCATACCGGAAACAATACCGCGCGATCCCAACAGCATGCCAGCCAACACCAATTCTTTAACGGCATTGGCGTTGGCGCCCGGCGAGTTAAAAACCACCACACCTTTTTTAGTGTATTCCTCAACGGGAACATTATTTGTACCCGCACCTGCGCGAGCAACTGCTTTTACCGATCCAGGCAGTACCTCACCATGCAATTTATGACTGCGAAGAATGTAGGCGTCGGGAGCGCCGATGTCGCTGGCAACTTCATAGTTTTCGCGCGGGAAGCGGTTAAGGCCTTTTACAGAAATAGCGTTGTAGGTTTTTATTTTAAACATGGTCTTCTTCCTCAAATCTGCTAACAAAAAGGCCGTGTAAAAACACGGCCTGAGTCGTTACATCAATCAATATCAAGCGGCCGTGACTTCATTGTAAGCCCAGGTCAGCCAAGGCAGTACAGCTTCCAAATCCTCCGCACCAACCGTCGCACCAGCCCAGAAACGCAGGCCCGGTGGTGCATCACGGTAAGCACCGATGTCATAGGCCACACCTTCTTTATCCAGCAATTTGATCAGCGCTTTTACCTGATCCGGAGTTGCTTTCAAGGTGAAACATACGCTGGTGTTCGAGAGGGTTTCTGGCGTCTGCGCCAAAAAGTCGATCCAGTCATTGGCAGCGACAAAACGTTTCAACACGTCCAGGTTGGCGTTAGAGCGAGCGATAGTCTCTTTTACGCCACCGATAGAACGAACCCAATCCAGCGCATCCAGATAATCAGCAACAGCGAGCATGGACGGCGTATTGATGGTATCGCCTTTGAAAATGCCTTCCTGCAATTTGCCACCACTGGTCATGCGAAATAATTTCGGCATTGGCCAGCTCGGCTTGTAAGTCTCCAAACGCTCAACCGCACGTGGGCTGAGGATTAGCATACCGTGAGCACCTTCGCCGCCGAGCACTTTTTGCCAGCTATAGGTAATCACATCGAGCTTGTCCCATGGCAAATCCATCGCAAATACCGCAGAAGTTGCATCGCAAATAGTCAGGCCTTTACGGTCAGCGGGAATCCAGTCGCCATTCGGCACTTTCACACCCGAGGTGGTACCGTTCCAGGTGAAAATTACATCGTTATCAAAATTCACCTTGGATAAATCCGGCAGCAAACCGTAATCCGCCTCATGAGCGTTAACTGATAACTTCAATTCTTTAGTTGCATCACTCAACCAGCCCTTACCAAAAGACTCCCACTGCAGAATATCTACACCACGCGCGCCCAACAAAGACCACATGGCCATTTCAACGGCACCGGTATCTGAACCTGGAACTACCCCTACACGATAACCTTCCGGCAAACCGAGCAACTCGGCAGTATCGTCACATGCACGTTGCAGTGCTGCTTTGCCAATGGTTGAGCGATGCGAGCGGCCAAGGGTAGACACATCAAGTTGGTCAAGACTGTAGCCTGGACGCTTGCTACAGGGGCCAGATGAGAAATTGGGGTTACGGGGTTTTACGGCTGGCTTCATGGTAATCCTCTAGCTGACAGGAAAGCGTGCCTTACAGCCATAACGGCCTGGCTCGCCACGAGGGCCCGCCCTTAAACACTGCTCAGGGCAAACCCGGAAAATTAGGGGCGTCGATTATGCCAGCTACGCACTGAATAACCTAGTCAGGAGGACAAGAATTATGAATGGAATGAAACACCTATGGGTGCGCAGAAAAACCGCGAGTGGTTACGCTAACAGTTGGATTAAAACCGGAAATTAAAAAAA
Organism: Cellvibrio sp. 79; assembly: GCA_003056245.1. Classification (GTDB taxonomy): domain Bacteria; phylum Pseudomonadota; class Gammaproteobacteria; order Pseudomonadales; family Cellvibrionaceae; genus Cellvibrio. Next base: position 2,149,080 of record MVDH01000001.1, read on the forward strand.
AGCCCTCTGAAATTCAGAGGGCAAGAGGGAGACGTCGATGCATCAACCAGACATCGACGGTGAGAGACCATTAATCAGCTTGAAAGTGGCCCGGCAAGGGGTTATTCAAACGTGATATTCAATCAACTGTGGTTACTTTAAAACCTTATGACAGCGCTGTCAAACATATTTTTGATGACACAATAAAAAATTATTGGTTACCCACATAAATGTTAGCCCTAACAAATAGCTGGTAACCCAATAGATCTAAGTAGATGGAGTACTACGGAGCAGGAGTAAAGACAATAGAGTCAGCACGGGGAAATATCGTTCTGAAACGCTTAATGAAGTCCTCGTTAAATTTGCGGCGATTTTTAGAGACCAGGAGGTTACCCGCGGTAAATGTTTTCTTACAGCTTTCATTACCTCGAATACAGAAGGCAGCCGTTTCAACAGGAATTGCAAAAAAGTAGTCGGACAAATTATGTTCAAATTTGTCCATATCTGCTGGCGCTATACGCAACTCATCATCGCTGTAATAAGCTCCCACCAGAAAATAAGCTTGCTTATCATCGCGTACTAATGGCTCACCGTTAATCCGGAGGCTAGTCATCTCTATACTCAACGCAAGCTTATGCTTGAAGCCTGCCAGTTTTACTTTTCCTTCAACCAAACGCTCGGGTTCGCGCACAGTGAACTGGTACCAACCGGATTTATCTGTTTTCTTCAGCTCAAGGCGAGTATTTTTATCTTCCGCAACCCAATTGCCTGCAATAGCGTAACGGGATAAATCCTCCTCATCCCCTTCCAATGGCTTGTTCAACAGGTCTTTACATCCCCCCAGCAACAATAAAAAAACAATACCAACAAGCCATCTCAAATACATTCCAACAACCTCATTCGTTAAAAAAAACCAATAAATTTTCGCGGCGCCGCAGCTTATTCATTCGATGGAAAAATGAATGTAAACATTTGTACCTTGTGCCTGTAAAAACGCCAGCGTTATCAACCGGCTCTGTAAATCTTATAACACCATCGCCATTTAACGTATTGCAATCACAAACATTCCCACCTAACCTCCAAAAAAATATTCCGGCATGCGATGAAATTATGTCAACCAAAAATACCCCTCCTACCGAAGCCATCACTATAGTCGGCGGCGGCCCCAAAAAAGTACTTTATACGCTCAAAACAGTTGCCCGTATCGGCCTGCTGAATTCTGCCAAAGCGTTAAACAGCAAAAACACCTGCAAAGCATGCGGCTTGGGGATGGGAGGCCAACGCGGGGGAATGACGAATGAAAAAGATGAATTTCCTTCCGTTTGCAATAAAAGTATCCAGGCGCAATCAACCGATATACAACTGCCAATTCCAGAGGACTTATTTACACATACACTTGAGGATTTCAAACAGCTTAGCGCCTATGAACTGGAGCATTTAGGTCGATTAAACACCCCTTTGTTCAAAACCGCCGACACCGATAAATATGCTTCTGTTACCTGGGCATTTGCCTTCGATAAAATGGCGCAAGCATTTTCCGGCACCAATCCCGAACACAGTTTTTTTTATTCATCAGGTAGATCATCCAATGAGGCCGGATTTGTACTGCAATTACTCGCACGTATTTACGGCACCAACAATGTCAACAATTGTTCTTACTACTGCCATCAAGCAACCGGCGTTGGTTTATATAATGTGATAGGCACAGGTACCGCCACCGTATCTCTGGAGGATGTAGGTAATTGCGATTGCATTTTTGTGATCGGAGCAAACCCGGCGTCCAATCATCCGCGTTTTGTGCATCAATTAAAAAATTGTCGCGAGCGAGGTGGGCAGGTCATCGTCATTAATCCCGCAAAAGAACCTGGACTGGTACGTTTCGCCGTTCCTAAAAGTGCCAAGTCCATGTTGAGTGGCGGCACCTGGATTGCATCGGAATATGTTCAACCCAATATCGGCAGCGATGTCGCGCTGTTAAAAGGCATCGCCAAAGCTTTAATTGAAAACCAGCAAATCGATTCTGATTTTATCGCGCAACACACTGATGATTTTTATGTTTTTAAACAGGAATTGGAAAACACCGATTGGCAAACAATCATAAATCATTGCGGTGTAACGCAAGAAAAAATTACCCAACTTGCCAATGCATATGCAAAATCCGAACGCGCCATTTTTGCGTGGGGAATGGGGATTACTCATCACCTGAACGGTGTAGAAAACGTAGAGGCGATTGCAAATCTAGCATTATTGCGCGGTATGATCGGTAAACCAGCTGCAGGGCTCTTACCATTACGCGGCCACAGTAATGTGCAAGGTATTGGTACTGTCGGGGTTAAACCCGTGCTAGCAGAAGATATATTAGAAAAATTGGAACAACAACTGGATATCCAGTTACCCCGCACCCCCGGCATGGATACCCTCGCCTGCTTGCAAGCCGCTGTCGACGGAAAAATAAATGCAGCATTAATCATGGGCGGCAATTTATTTTCCGCAACGCCGAATACCGAATGGGCACGTACAGCGCTGGATAAAATCCCCTTTAAAGTTTACTTGACGACAACACTCAACGCTGGCCATATCAATGGCGTAGAAAATAGTGAGGCATTAGTTTTGCCTGTCACAGCACGCGATGAGGAATGGCAGCCGACTACCCAGGAATCAATGTTCAACTATGTGCGTTTAAGTGATGGTGGTATTGATCGCCTGCACAATGTGAAACCGGAAGTAGAAATTTTGTGTGAATTAGGCATTCGATTATTACCTGCCGCCGCTTATCATTTTCAACAATTTAAAAAACACAATTCAATTCGTGCAGCTATCGCAAACACAATTCCGGGTATGGAAAATTTAAAGGATATTGCTGAAACCAAACAGGAATTCACAATTAATAATCGGTTGCTGGATGACACTGTATTTCCCACTAAAAATCAAAAAGCCCAATTTAAAAGCCACCCTCTTCACATCAACACTGAAAATAATAAATTCCCATTTATGCTTGCAAGTATCCGTAGCGAAGGACAATTTAATTCCATTATCTATGAGGAAAGTGATTCATACAGGGGCACAGATTCACGCTGGTCCGTGTTAATGAATAATGAAGATATGAAAGAATTGGGTATTGAAGCCGGTGAGCTGGTAAACATCACATCAATGCAGGGAACTATGACTAGGGTTAAAGCAGTTGGCTTTGATTTACCGCGGGGAAATCTAATGGCCTATTATCCCGAAGCGAACGTCCTGATCGCAACAACACATGACCCTCGCAGCAAAACCCCGGCATTCAAATCTGTGCCGGTAAAAATCATAAAATCTAGATAGAAATATTGATGCTAGGTTTGGGGGACTTCCGACGATCCTTACCAGCACGGGTTTCTACAAGATGTTCCCCCGATTTGTTCCGGCGATCCTGTTTGCGCCGCTCAATACCGCCGGGTGGACCAGCACCAACAACGGGAGCAGCATCTACATCTAGCCCATGCTGGTCATTTGCATAGGGCGTTACCGGTGTAATGCTGGACGGCCGGGCCGGCGATTTAACCGGTTGGGGCCGTGGAGTGATAGGACCTAAATAAACCATAACCGCACCTGATACTCATAATTGATATTCACAATTCATAGTCAATTTATCGGCATTATTCGCATTTACTTGAAGCCTAATTCATGCGACACCGAAAAATTGGCACACTGATCACATTTTGGACAATAGACGCTCTTATCGTTCACCTTTCCTCAGTGTAAATATCACTTAAAAATCTTGACCCATTGCAATCAGCTTTTATACTGCCTGAACGAAGGGGAGTAGTTCCCGCCGCGCAGGTCGTCAATACGAGTTATTTAGCTCCGGTCGCGCGGGCAAGGCAGTACCTTGATGGCTTGATGCCTTTGGTAAGTACCTTGTGAACGAGACCTTTGTCGCAATGACAAAGGCTTCTTTATTTCTCTTTTTATCACCTGCCCGTCATTGTGTTAAGAAATCATTTAACGACGGAGCTATTCATGATCAAACTTCTATTCATCCTCTTCGCAGGCCTGTGCCCGGCACTGGCGATGGCTGATACCTCGCTGGCCGATACGGTCCAATCCGCTGACATAACATCCATTGGCACCTGGTGGATGTGGTTAATATTCTTCTGCATTGTGCTCGTCGTATTGGCAATTGACCTGATATTTGTCGGTGGAGGCAAACAACATCGTGTATCGCTGAAAGAAGCTGCAAGCTGGTCTTTGGTATGGGTCACCCTGGCACTGAGTTTCGGTGCTGGTCTCTGGTGGTACCTGGATACCTATTTCACCCGCGAGCTCGCCAACACCAAAACCATGGAATACCTCACGGGTTATTTAATTGAAAAATCGCTCGCAGTAGATAACGTATTCGTATGGTTGATGCTGTTCAATTTCTTCGCCATTCCATTTGAATTACAAAAACGCGTGCTGACTTACGGTGTACTCGGCGCCATTATTTTACGAACCATTATGATTTTCGCCGGTGTATGGTTAATTGCGCATTTCCATTGGCTGCTGTACGTATTTGGTCTGTTCCTGTTATTTACCGGCATTAAAATGTGGTGGATGGCCGATAAGGAAATTGACCTGGAAAATAATCCATTGCTGAATTGGTTTAGAAAGCATTTCGCGATAACAAATCAATTGCACGGTGAAAAATTCTTCGTGTGGGAAAACGGTGTAAAGCTAATGACGCCATTATTTCTAGCCTTAATAATGGTGGAAATTTCCGACGTGATTTTCGCGGTGGATTCAATCCCTGCCATTTTTGCTATCACTTCCGATCCATTTATTGTTCTCACATCCAACATATTCGCTATTCTGGGTTTACGCGCGATGTATTTCCTGTTGGCTGATATGGCTGATCGCTTCACTTATATCAAATACGGATTAGCGTTGGTGCTGGTATTTATTGGTATCAAAATGATTCTGATTGATATTTATAAAATTCCGGTGGGAATTTCACTTGGGGTTGTTGCGTTGCTAATCGGAGGATCTATTTTAATTTCCTGGGTAAAAACCAAACCACAAGAAAAAATATAGTGTGCTAACGATGCGCACCTGCTTACAGCAGGTGCGCATCCATTAATTTGCTTTAAACCACTTTAAGCTGTCATGCAGTTTCACAACATCGCCCACAATAAATAATGTGGGTGCATGCACATCATTTGCAGCAACTACATCAGCAATAGAATGTAAATCCGCTATTAATACTCGTTGATCCTGCGTTGTGCCTTTCTCAATTAATGCAACGGGTGTGGCTGCTGCACGGCCGTGTGCAATCAGGGATTCGCAAATATCTTTCAATCCAACCAATCCCATATAAAACACCAACGTCTGGGTTGGATTGGCGAGTTCTGGCCAGGATAAATTGGTGTCATCGGATTTAAGATGTCCTGTAACAAAACGAACAGACTGGGCATAGTCGCGATGGGTTAACGGAATACCTGCATAAGCTGCACAACCGGAGGCTGCAGTAATTCCCGGTACAACCTGGAATGGAATATTATTTTGCGCAAGCAATTCAATTTCTTCGCCGCCACGCCCGAAAATAAATGGATCACCACCCTTCAAACGCAAAACCCGCTTACCTTGTTTTGCCAGGTCAACTAGCAGCTGATTAATATTCTCCTGTTCCATTGCGTGTTCACTGCGACGTTTACCCACATAGATTCGCTCGGCATCGCGGCGCACCAACTCCATTACACCGGCAGAAACCAGGCGATCATAAAGAACCACATCGGCTTGCTGCATTAACCGCAGTGCACGCAGTGTTAATAATTCGGGATCCCCAGGGCCACCACCAACCAGATAAACCTCACCCTGCACTAATTCCGGGTGATCGTTTGCCAATTCATCCGCTATAAATTTATTCGCAGCATCTTCCTGACCATTCATCATCAATTCTGCTGCTGGACCTTGCAGGATTTTTTCCCAAAACTTTCTCCGGCTATCACCATCGCTAAAACGCGCTTTGATACGATCACGCCATTGGCTGGCAATTTGGGCCAGTTTTCCATAGCTCACCGGGATTAATGTTTCCAATTTCGCTCGCACTAACCGAGCAAGTACAGGTGTTTCTCCGCCGCTGGAAATAGCAATCATTAATGGGGAACGGTCGATAATCGCCGGGGTGATATACGTACACAGCGCTGGTGTATCAACCACATTGACTGGAATATTTTTTTGTTTGGCATCGTCAGAAATTGTTTTATTCAGGCTCTCAATATCAGTGGCAGCAACTGCCAACACACAACCATCAAGATCACCCTTTAAATATTCGCGCTCTAATAATTCTCCCTGTTGCTGCACAACCAACTCGCGCAATTCAGTTGAAATCTCCGGTGCAACCACGCGCAAAATAGCACCGGCTTTTGCAAGCATACGACCTTTGCGAGTAGCCACATCACCACCACCAACTAACAAGCAGCGGCGTTTTTTTAAATCGAGGAAGACTGGAAAATAATCCATAGTCAGAACACCAATATCAATAAAAACAAAACAACCTATTCGTTGTGTTTTTTATGGCTATAAAAAAGGTGGGTCGCCATGCGATACCCACCTTTATAGAATAATCCAACAATAAAATAGAGCAACGCCCGATTTATTTTTTTGCCGGAATAAGAACGTCCTGACCGCCCATATAAGGACGCAGCACTTCAGGAATTACAATACTGCCATCTACTTGCTGATAGTTTTCCAATACAGCCAACAAGGTACGGCCAATCGCCAAACCTGAACCATTCAATGTGTGCAACAATTCAGGCTTGCCGGTTTCTTTATTGCGATAACGCGCCAGCATACGGCGCGCCTGGAAATCACGGAAACTGCTGCATGAAGAAATTTCGCGATATTTATTTTGCGATGGCACCCATACTTCGATGTCATAGGTTTTTGCAGAGGAGAAACCAATATCACCCCCACAAAGAATTACGGTGCGATGTGGCAGACCGAGTTTTTGCAAAATAGCTTCTGCGTGACCAACCAGAGCTTCCAATGCCGCATCTGATTCTTCCGGACGCACAAATTTAACAAGCTCCACTTTCTCAAATTGATGCTGGCGAATCATGCCGCGTGTATCGCGACCATAACTCCCCGCTTCTGAGCGGAAGCAGGGAGAATGGCAAACCAGTTTGATTGGCAATTGCGCCTCATCAACAATTTCATCGCGGTAAATATTAGTGACCGGAACTTCCGCTGTCGGAATTAAATAAAATTCACGGTCATCGGTGAGTTTAAACAAATCCTCTTCAAACTTTGGCAATTGACCGGTGCCAAATAATGAATCACGGTTAACGATAAAAGGAACATTCACCTCTTCGTAGCCGTGCTCAGTGGTGTGAGTTTCAAGCATGAATTGTGCAAGTGCACGATGCAAACGCGCCACACCGCCGCGCAATACCGCGAAACGGGTACCCGTAATTTTGGTAGCGACTTCAAAATCCAGACCACCGAGATTTGCGCCCAGATCCACGTGATCCACAACGGGAAATTCAAAATTACGTGGCGTACCCCAAGTGCGCACCTCTACGTTATCTTCATCGCTTTTGCCTTCAGGTACTTCATCAGCAGGGACGTTGGGAATTGCATTAACGAAGTCATCCCATTCAGTTTGAATTGTTGCCAACTCTGCTTCTGCACTTACCAATTCTTGCTTGATGTTTTCTACTTTCTGCATCAAGGGCGCAACATCTTCACCGGCTTGTTTAGCTTTGCCGATACCTTTGGAAATGGAATTACGCTCTGCTTGCAGGTTTTCGGTTTTTATTTGAATTGCCTTACGCTTTTCTTCCAGAGCCTGGATTTTTGCTACATCCAATTCGTAGCCGCGCTTGGCCAAACCTTTTGCTACTTCTTCGGTAGCGGTGCGAAGTAATTTTGAATCTAACATGATGTTTAATTTTCTAGTTGAAGTTAAAAGTATTAAAAAAATTTTTGGGTTAATGCCATTCCAATAAACGCCATTAACAAACCTAAAATCACTGAGCCACTGGCATACACAAACGCATTAACCACATGCCCTTCTTGCCATAACTGCAAAATTTCCAGTGAAAATGCCGAGAAGGTGGTGTAACCGCCTAAAATCCCGGTGATAAAAAATAAACGCCACTCCGCAGACAAGGTTGTTTTTTCAACCAACACTACGTAAGCCACACCGATTAAAAATGATCCGCTTAAATTTACGATAAACGTACCGAAAGGAAAACGGTGATTCACCAGCGGCGTTAAATAGCTAACAGCTGCGAATCTGAGTACAGAACCGAGCGCACCACCTATCGCAATTGCCACCCATTGCATCATCGTTTTCAATCTCAAACTTTACCCCTCCCTGTCTCCCTCTTTGCAAGGAGAGAAGCGTGAGCACTCCGAATCGGAGTGAAATCAAACTACCTCCCCTTTTTAAGGGGAGGGCTGGGGAGGGGTTAAATTATTTTTTATAACGCTGTTTTTTACTTTGCTTATCCAGCTCGCGCAAATGAGCCAGTTTTTCCTGGATCTTTAATTCAAGCCCACGTTCAACCGGATCGTAATAACGCGTTCCTGCAATATCCTCCGGCAAATAGTTTTCCCCTGCGGCATAGGCCCCGGGTTCGTCGTGGGCATAGCGATACTCTGCACCATAATCCATATTTTTCATGAGTTTGGTGGGAGCATTGCGCAAATGTATGGGAACATCATAGGCCGGCTGGCTACGTACATCAGCCATTACCTGATTGAACGCATTATACACAGCATTACTTTTGGGTGCGCAGGCCAGATAAACCACCGCCTGGGCAATAGCTAACTCCCCTTCGGGGCTGCCCAAACGCTCCTGCACATCCCAGGCAGAAAGGCATAACGGCAATGCGCGCGGATCAGCATTACCAATATCTTCGCTGGCCATCCGCACCACGCGCCGGGCGATATAAAGTGGATCACAACCGCCATCCAGCATGCGCGCTAACCAATACAATGCGCCGTCGGGCGATGAACCGCGCACAGATTTGTGCAGTGCCGATATTTGCTCATAGAAAATATCGCCGCCTTTATCGAAGCGACGTACATCGCTGGCGAGAACTTCGGCAACCACTTGCTCATTTATAACTTTCTTATCGCCCTGCTCATCGGCAAGATCGGCCGCAATTTCCAATAAATTAAGCGATTTGCGTGCGTCGCCATCAGCCGCCTGAGCCAGTGTCATTAAAGTGTCGTCATCAATAACAATCGACTGATTACCTAAGCCGCGTTCTTTATCATTGAGCGCTTGCAACAATACATTTTTTAATTGCTCGGGCTGCAAACCGCGCAACACATAAACACGGCAACGCGATAACAACGCGTTATTTAATTCAAATGATGGATTTTCAGTCGTCGCACCGATAAAAATAAAAGTGCCATCTTCTACGTAAGGCAAAAACGCATCTTGTTGCGATTTATTAAAGCGATGCACTTCATCAACGAATAAAATAGTTTTGCGACGCGTGGAAATCCGCTCTTGCTGCGCGGCGGCAACTGCAGCACGAATTTCTTTTACACCGGATAACACTGCCGACAAGGATTCAAAACGCGCATCCGCTTGTTCAGCAAATAATTTGGCAAGCGAGGTTTTGCCTACACCGGGTGGTCCCCACAAAATCATTGAATGCAATTGGCCGCGCGTGATCGCTTCGCGCAGTGGTTTGCCCGGCGCGAGTAAATGTTCCTGGCCAATATAATCATCCAGATTGCGCGGGCGCATGCGCGCGGCAAGTGGTTGATACGCAGGTGTGGGTGAGCCGAATAAATCCATGTAAATCCTGTAATAAAACCCCGGATTAATCTTTCAAGACTTCAACGCCTTCCGGAATCTGGAAAAAGAATTTCTCTTCGGCCAGCGGCTTATTGCGTTGTGCATTACTGAGGACACAACGGGTCAATTGGCCAAGACTGTCTTTAATCGAAAACTCTACCAACTGGCCATCTTTAAATACCAGTGTCAAATGCTGGAACATGCCGTCAGTCACTTTTGGAGTGAGTGTGTAAGCTTCAGCAGCTTTGTATTTGTCATCGCGCGTCACTGAAAATTGTTTGCGCAATTGTTCAACATCCGCACTCAATAACAATGCCGGCGTTTCACGCAGGTCATCGGTGAATTCACGCACGGTTACCGTTTCAAGATCCGCATCGTACAACCAGATTGTTTTATTATTGGACACCAATAATTGCGGCATAGGGTCGCGCGTTTCCCAATAAAATTTACCGGGGCGCATCAACATAAAAATACCTTTGCTGACATCTTGCTCAGCACCGGCTTTGTCATAAGTCGTTTGCACAAAATCACCTTGCAGGCTATTCATGGCATCAAGCAATTTACGCAACTGCACAGCAGCTTGATCATCCGCCGCATTAGCAATTGCGGATAACAACATAAACATACCAAGCAGGAGGCGCGGCAGGAACTTCAAGAAAAACGTCATAATTTATCCACATAAATTGAATGAGAAGGCAGGATTGCGTGCGTGCAATGCTAGCGCTTAAGACTGAACCTGAACCAAATCAGTTACGCCCAACCAATACTTCGCGGTTGCCATTATGGCCCGCCGAGGAAACAACGCCGGCCGCTTCCATTGTTTCGATCAAGCGCGCTGCGCGGTTGTAGCCGATGCGCAATTTACGCTGCACGGAAGAAATGGATGCCTTGCGTGACTCGATAACAAACTCCACCGCCTCGTCATAGAGCGCATCCTTCTCACCATCCCCTTCCTCGCCGCCTTCGCTGGGCAAGCCGGGAACCGGAATAGAGTTGTTGTCATCGTCGGTAATTCCATCGATATATTGTGGCGCGCCACGTTTTTTCCAGTCCGCTACCACTTTGTGAACTTCATGGTCATCCACAAATGCACCGTGAACACGAATTGGCACGCTGGTGCCCGAGGGCAAATAAAGCATATCCCCGTGCCCCAACAGCTGCTCAGCACCGCCCTGATCCAGAATCGTACGCGAGTCGATTTTGGACGAAACCTGGAAGGCGATACGCGTCGGCACGTTGGCTTTAATCAAGCCGGTGATGATATCCACCGATGGACGCTGGGTTGCGAGGATCAAATGGATACCGGCCGCACGCGCTTTCTGCGCAATACGGGCAATCAATTGCTCTACCTTTTTCTTATCGACGATCATCATCATGTCAGCAAATTCGTCGATCACAACAACGATAAAGGGCAACTCTTCCAGATCCGGTGCTGTAGCAACCTCTGCACCTGCCTCAAAGTTGTCTTCCGGTTTGAACAACGGATCTTTAATCGGTTCACCGGCTTTGATGGCGTCATCAACCTTGCGGTTATAGCCAGCAAGGTTACGGACACCTAACGCCGACATCAGTTTGTAACGGCGCTCCATCTCACCCACGCACCAGCGCAGGCCATTGGAGGCGTCTTTCATATCGGTAATAACCGGCGTGAGCAAATGGGGAATACCCTCGTAAACCGAGAGTTCCAGCATTTTCGGGTCCACCAGAATCAAGCGAACTTCCTTGGGTGTGGACTTGTAGAGCAGGCTGAGCAGCATGACGTTAACACCCACGGATTTACCGGAACCCGTGGTTCCCGCTACAAGTAAGTGCGGCATCTTGGCCAGATCGGACACGACCGGTTGGCCGGAAATATCGTGCCCCAGTACCATCGTCAGCGGCGACTTGGCGTTCTCGTAGGCTTCCGAGGAAATCACTTCCGACATCCGCACCATTTCGCGATGTACGTTGGGAATCTCCACGCCCATTACCGATTTACCGGGAATTACCTCCACCACCCGTACAGAAACTACGGCGAGCGAACGCGCCAGGTCTTTGGCGAGGCCGGAAATACGGCTGGCTTTAATACCGGGCGCGGGCTGGATTTCAAAGCGGGTAACCACCGGTCCCGGCTGCACAGAAACCACTTCGATCTCGATGCCGAAATCCTTCAGTTTCAGCTCCAGCAATTTGGACATCGCTTCCAGCGATTCCTTGGAGTAGCCCTTGTCGCTGCGTTTATCCGGCGGATCAAGCAAACTCAACGGCGGCAAAGTACCTTCTGCTGGCTCCAATGATTCAAACAACGATGGCTGTTTTTCTTTCTCGACACGCGGGCTAGGTGCAGGCTTCTTTTTGGGCGGTTCAGTGATGATCACAGGCGCCACACGTTTCGCTTCTTGTTTTACGTGTTGCTCCACCACTTCACGGCGATGCTCCTGGGCTTTAACGGCAATTTGCTTCTCCGCTTTTTCACGGCGATAGATCTGCCATTTTTCCAGACTTTTATTAATGCCAATCAATGTCCAGCGGCCCAGGTCCTCACTCAGCTTTAACCAGGAAAGATCCGTAAAGATAGTCATCCCTACCAGAAACAACGAGAGCAACAACAAGGTACCGCCGGTGTAATTAAACGCGCCGAAAACCGCATCAGAAACGGCAGCGCCGAGCAAACCGCCGTTGGAATAAGGCAATACTGATTGGCCATCGCTGTAATGCATTGCCGCGATACCGGTTCCCGCCACCATCACTAATATCAATCCGACCGACCGCAAACCAAAAAATAACCAGTCGATACCGCCTTCGCGGTTGCGATCTTTCAGCACCAGCCATGCGCGGTAAGCAATCATCACCGGAAACAAATAAGCGAGATAACCAAACAACGAGAAAAACACATCGGCAATCCACGCACCGAACGGACCACCGGCATTTTGTACGACGGCGTTATCGCCCGTGCGCGACCAACCCGGATCGTTGGGATCGTAACTGACCATAGCGATTAACAGATAAAGGCAAATCGCCCCCAGTCCAATCAGGGCGCCCTCTTTCAGCAGGCGCATCAACAGGTTGGAAGTCTGCTCGGAGGCGGGAGCACGGCGTTGCGGAGTAACTGATTTCAATGGTGATATCCCGAATAATGAGAAACCCGGTCTCGGCCAGGTTTTGAGTAACGAGGGCTATTGTAATTACTGGCGGCAGATTTACCACCGGCAAGATCACTCTACAGGGAAATAACTTGCCTGCCCCGCAAGATCGCTATTGGGACAGTCAAAGTTGCACAGAATTTCAACAGGAATTTAATGATGCTGGGTGTCGGAAATAATAGTTTTCATATCAGGCTGCCAGCAAGTAACCTGATTGCGGCCATGTTGCTTGGAGTAATACAGGGCTTCATCCGCCTGCTGGATTAATTGGTTGGCAGTCACCGCGCCCATGCGAATGGAGGTCACACCAAAGCTACCGGTCACTTGAATACCGTTAGTCACTTTCCCTTCGATTTTCTGCCGGCAACGCTCGGCAATAAGTTGTGCCTGATCCAACGGCGCACCCGGCAGGATTACGCAAAATTCTTCCCCACCGAAACGCGCAACCATATCCATATCGCGCACCACTTCGCGCAAACTGTTCGCTGCCATTTTAATCACTTCATCACCAGCAGCATGACCATAGGTGTCGTTTACTTTTTTGAAGAAATCGATATCTGCCATGATGCAACTGAATTCGGCATCACCGGTGCGGGCACCATCAAATTTGCTGGCTAAATGTTCGTACAATGCGCGACGGTTAAAACAATTGGTTAACGGATCGCGCGTTGCCAGGAATGTTAATTCTTTATTTTTATTTTCGATGGCAACTTGTGTCGCCGCCAATTGCTGGATCATATCTTCCAGCAGCCGGCTTTTGGTTTCCAACTCCGTAATATCCTCAAACACCGCGATAGTTCCCTGGCTCGTACCCTTGGCATCCATGATGGGAACAGCATTAACCAGGAAGATCGTTTCTTTATTGTTAGCATCGGGCAACAACACACGCACACCAGTTTGCTTTACGCCGCTGCCAATGGCTTTAAGCCAGGGATACTCCTGCACTTCTTGTTTTGGATCCAGAAACCAGCCAAGGCTGCTCGCTTTTTTCCCCATTAGCGATTGCTCAGTGCGCCGCAAATGATCAATCAGCGTGTTATTGGCGAGAACAATTTGTTCGCGCCGATCCAGAATCAATACACCCTCAGCAAGAATATTTAACGCATTGCGCACCCGCGCTGGCACCACCGCACTCGGGTCCAGATGTTTTAATGCGCGTTTGATATAAAACCAATAGCCGACAAACCCACTGAGCGAAACAAAAATAATCAACAACACAAACGTGGGTAATTTAAAAATCGGATGGCTTTCACTTAATAGCGGTTCAAAACTTAATTCAAATTCGGCGCGCTTGGCCCCGTTAATCATGATGGGAAAACGAATATGTGTCGGTGTCGATTCATTAGGTTTTGCCTTGGCCCAGTTTTGCGCATGGGATTTTGTTTGCGAAACGATAACGCCATCGTTGCGACGTACAGCAACTGACAAAATTTCCGGATTACGCTCCACCGAGGATTCCAGCAAATACTGCAACAGCAATTCATCGCCACGCATAATAGCGACGCTCACTTGCGATGCGAGTGTCTCTGCGAGGCGCTTGCGCACTTCAAGTTGTTGGCGCTCAGCACCGGGGGCAAGCCCGATGGCTTGAGCAAGAATCAGAATGGAGATGGTCAGGACCACCAGCCCCAAACTTAAACGAATTGCAGGAGTAAAACCTAACATTTATATCCCTTAAGCAAATAATTCAGGAACCAGCACCGGATTACTGGCCCGGTTGTTTATGTTGTGCATGATCAAATAAATACCCCACTTCTTTAGAGCTTTTATCTTCACGTGCCCGGTCTTTGCGTTGTTGCTCAAGTTCTTTTTTGCGTTTATTCACTTCATCAAGAATCGGCAGCGGATCCAGCCCACGCCATAATGGCAGCATCGACATCAGCGTTAACAATAGACTGCTCGCCCGCAAAGACCAAATCAGCAGTCCCGTGGTTACTGAAAAGGTGATACCTGCAACCACAGCACGACGATCCTGCTCCTCCTCCATCGCTACATCCATCTGGTCGCGAATACGGCGCACCTCGTTGTCAAAATCCTCAGCTTCCCACGGAGCAAAACCGGCATCAGTGGTAATTAAACTTACCAGTGATGACGATGCCGTTAATGTAATTACCGGTACGTTGTTTGCCGCCAACTCGGCTTCAATGCGCGCATAATCGCGGCTGGATTTATCATTAGGCAGATCCCGCAAATCATTCGGCTCAATCAGCGGCGATACAACTTGCCCGCCCGTTCCAGGCACATCAATTTCTTCGCCGTTGTTATCGGGGATCGGAATGTGGCCATTCTCCTCCGGTGGTGTCGGTGGCGTAACGATTGGCGGTGTTGTAGGTACCTCCGGTAATGGTGGCACAACGGGAGGGATCACGGGTGGCTTGGGCACTTCCGGCTCTGGAATTGCATTACCCAACACAGTAACTTTAAAGCGGGTCTCAACCCACGAACCATCATCATCTTGCGCGCGCAAGGTAATAAACGTTTCACCACCGGTTGCCGACGCAAACACAATGGTCATCACGCCTGTCACTTGATCCCATTGCACATTCGTCGCAATCGCCGGATTGGTATTGGCGATGAGCGAATATTTCAGCGCGGTCCCCTGCTCGATATCCGCAAATATTTTATGCAGATCAATTTGTTGCGGCGCTGTACCTGCTGCTACGCGAATATCAGTAATACCAGTGGATACCGGCGCATCATTTACCGATGCAACATTGATCCGCAGTGGCGTGTCAACAAAAGCACCATTTGCATCCTGTGCGCGGATAATTAAATCGCTCGAACCAAACTGGTTGACGCCATAACTGAAAATTAATTTTCCACTTTGCGCATCAACGGTTATTCCACTCACCAGCGCCGGATTGGAATTACTCACTACCGAATATTGCAATTGATTTGCGGGCGTTTCTTCATCGCTGAAGGTGGCAAATAAATCCAGCTGATCACCAACGGCATCTTCCAGCGTATTGATGATGGCAGGTGTATTGGCGACCGGATTATCGTTAACGGCTTCAACACGAATTAAAAATTGAAAACTGACATTGGCTTCACCATCGCTGGCAATTAATTGGATAGCCAAATTACCAACATCACTATTCAGTGGAGTTCCTGAGAAAGTTAGCGTGTTAGCATCAAAATGCAGCCAGCCCGGCAAAGGTTGGCCATTAGCTAGCTGCGCGCTATAACCGAGTGAATCCCCTACATCGAGGTCATTGAACATAGTCAACGGGAAACTCAACGTAAACGGCAAATCTTCCGTGGCAACGGGATTAACTAATGGTGCATCAACCGTCGGAGCGTCGTTGGTATTGGCGATAATAATATTGAACGTATCGGTAACCGTTCCACCATTGCCATCATTAGCAGTGACATCAATGGAAATAGTTCCTACGTCGCTGTTGGTTGGAATACCACTGAATGTGCGAGTAACCGGATCGAAACTCAACCATGATGGTAATACACCGCCACCTGCCAGTTGTGCGGTATAAGTGAGCGCATCACCCGCATCCATATCGGCAAATGTATTTGCAGCAAACTGGAAATTGAATGCAGTATCTTCACTGATATTTTGATTGGGAATTGTGTTGGCGACTGTAGGTGCATCATTGGTGTTGGCGATAACAATATTGAAGGTATCGGTAACCATTCCGCCATTGTCATCATCAGCAATCACAGTGATTGAAATAGTTCCCACATCACTATTCGCAGGTGTTCCACTAAAGGTGCGCGTTGCTGCATTAAAACTTAACCATGATGGCAATGCAGCACCACCGGCTAATTGTGCGGAATATGCC
>MVDH01000001.1:2165756-2347035 GCA_003056245.1 Cellvibrio sp. 79
GGTACGTTTGCTCATTGGACACCTATTCGTTGTATGAAGTGATAATATCACTTCTAATTAGGTGGCCAAATTAACTATGCCACTACACCCCCAAAAGCAATTCACCTGCCCCGATTCGTTATGATGCGGTACATACTGGTTTAGTTACAGTTGCAGAATATGCACTGCAGCATAATGCCTCCGTCCATATGCCGCGTATTGGTTGCGGTTTGGCCGGAGGAACGTGGGAAGAAATTGAACCAATCATTACGCAAACCTTAATTCAAGCCAACATTCCAACAATAGTTTATGACTTCAATTAAATGACCAGTCTTAATAGTAAGCTGGTTCTTGCAAATTTCGACTATGTAGAAATTTGGGGGTCAACTTTTCGATGAACAACAAACCTAATGATCACTTATCTGAACACCAAAGAAAAAGATGCCCTACTTCATTACGCTAAAATATTAGAAAACCAAAAAATCGAAAATATTCTAAAAAACGATGGAATAAAATCTACCGAGGATGCCAGAGAATTAGCAAGTTTCTTCTGGAAAATGGTTGATCAAACCGTTCTAGACAGCAACAAAAATTTGGTGATCGCTGGATATACCAATTTGGAAAGCCTTTGTGAAGACCTTATGCAAACACTGAGATCTCATTTTATCGCCACTGGGCACAGTGTGATTTGGGAAGAAGAATCGGATAAAGCATAATAGCTTGATCTAGCTCGGAGATTGGACTGATGCAGGTTGCTGCGGGGCGCGTAGTCTGAACCTGCGAACCACAACATTCGTAATCGCAAACGGCACATTGTTTCGAGAATACGCAAGATCAATAAACTACATACGTGTTTTGGTTTTAGCAGCTCCAAATTCATGCAGTTAGCTTCCAAACATCAAGCTCCTCACATAAATCTATCGAGCATATTATGAATAATAAAAAGACATTAATCTGCATTGAGGGAAGCGGAAAAAATTCCTTTGATATGATGTTGTTTGCAGAAGACACCCGTGAAATCCAGGATGACAAAATAATCAAAAAGCTAATTATTGAGAGAGCAAAACATAATGTAGGTGAAGATCCAAATCAATCCCTGGAAGTAGCTCGCATTGAACTAACCCAGGAGCGAGCACAAAATTTATGGAAAGCACTATGGGAGAATAAGTTCGAAAATCATATTTTCGTTGATGCATCCCATACGCCGCATCTGGGAATATATATTGTAAAACCGCTACCAAACACTTCCCGAACGTACATACTAGTAACGGCTGGGAAAACAACAGCCCCTGAAACAATCGAGCTAGCACGATTTACGGTAACAGGACAAAGAAATCAACGACTTGCGAAATTTCTAACGGAAGATTGGATTTGCCAGTAAATTAGCGCGTTGATTGGTTCGATGTAGATTGTTGCGGGCCGCGTAGCTCGCGAACCGCAACATTTCAATCGTAAAAGATACTTTTTGTGATAACGAAAAACCAACTAACATTCTATAAATTTTGAACCTTCTTCTACTCCAGTTCAAATACACCATCGCTTATTTGCCTTCTTTTATCCATCCAAGGCGCCGGCAAAACAGACCAATAATTGCAAAAGCCCACAACATAAAAGATGAAGGTTCAGGCACTGAAGCGTAGGTGTAAGTTAAATCATCAATGACTGCGCCTGACACTCGATGCTGTTGGGAGGCCGATATTTCAATTTGCGCAATTCCCGTAGCAGATTCAAAGAACACGTATTCCCAACCGCTATCCTCCTTTTCATGAGAAGCAAAAAAACCTGCTGGGCCATATACATTCGTATAAAGCACACCTAAAGGATCTCCACCTAAATACATACCAACATAGGTTGGCAATGCACCTATAAATGACAACGTCATTGAACTGCCACTTGCACCTGCTAATAAATAATTTTTTCCCGAAATAATATCGTCACCCTCAGCGTAAGGAAGCAAATAAGCATTACTTATTAATAACCCCTGGGATTGATATTGGTTATCAAGCGGAAAATCACCAAAGGAAGGAAACTCCGGATCAATCGGCACATAAGTGAGATCGTCAAAATCAATCACTACGGCCTGCACCTGGGCTGAAAAAACAACAGCTAATATCATGGTAGAAATGCATGCGGAAATTTTTCTTACAGCAGGGAATAATAAGTTACTCATAATCAACTCCTTTGCGAAAGGATAAAAAGAGAAACACCAAAAGGGATTAACAGTAAAACGAAGAAGAAAACTAACAACAGAAGCCAGATAAAATTATTTCAGGGGTCTGGATTCGCGCCTGTCAATCATTAAAATTCGCGCCAATAAGCAAAACAAACCCAAAGCAAACAATAATAATGATGAAGGTTCAGGAACCCGCACGCTATCTCTAACAGAAGTGCTTAAACTCAGCAGTTTTAAAGAGGCGGAGGCATCAAACTTTTCACCATTCATAAACCCCCTCACATTAAAAAGGCCCAAGCTTACAAACTCGCGCTCATTGATATTTACCCAGCTAAATTCTTGCTCCAGATCAATACCATCAACAACATTCCTTTCTTTTTCCCAGGCCCTGATTGTCAGCCATTTATAATCGTAATCACCTGCACTGTTGCTGGCACTACTGACATCAGCAAGCGAAAAATTTTCTGAATTATCCCAGTTAGCAGGCTGTTCAAAATCTTCAAAAACCACAGTCTCTTCCCGATGGAGGATATCAAGGCCTGTAGGGATGCTATGGGAGATATCCACCATCTTCCCACCAATAAAAATTTTTATTCCAACCCACTCTTTTGCTGAGTTTCCCACAGTGGTGTGCAGAGATCGATTAGGTGTATCAGAGCTATCAGCAGGAGCGAGATCAGTGTCATACCAAAAAGTACCATGGATTGCTTCCCCGACAATATTACTTTCCCAATAAGGTATGTATCCCGAATCCTTTGTACTCATGTCGTCCTGATATTTGACCACACCGGTAAACTCACCATCAATTATCACAGCTTGAGCGTGAGTAACTGCCAAAAAAGGTAACAAAAATCCAACGATATATTTCATTTTCATTGCGCAAACTCCTTTGAAATCAGGTTGAAAAATGCACTGGAGATAGTAGCACTATTTATTACACGCGTAGCATCTCTGCAGATGAAATGGTAAATTATCAAATGATCGCCACATAAAATGGCGCAATTCAACTCAATATCGTAGAGCGAAAACATACATGCGGCAGTTTATTTTAATGGCATCCTTATTATTCGTTACCGGCTGTGCAACAAATGCAAACAAAAATAATTATGGCGATTACTATTTAGTGAAAGAAGATGGCGTTTATTGGTCCCGATTTGTAAGGCTCACGCAAAAGCGGGTTGACCTGAAAGTTGACACTATTGATCCATCAAGTTTTTCAATGTTATCCAATCCCTGGTATGCAAAAGATAAAACCTATGTTTATTTAAAGGCGGTGCCTATACCACAGGCTGATCCATTTACATTTTCATTGATTTCAGAAAATGTGGGGAAAGATAATAATTATGTATTTTTGAAAGGTGAAGTGATTCCTAATGCGGACCCAGGCAGTTTTCAAGTAATCAACGATAAATTAATTGATACCTATGCCAAAGATAAAAACAGTTACTTTTTTAACTTGAAAAAATTCCAGCCTTGCGATGAAGCATCCCTGACTTTTGAAAAAGGGTTTATTCAAACATGGGCAAAGGACAAATTATGTATATTTTATAATGGAACCAAAATTGAGGGCGCAGATGCTCCCACACATAAAATGTTAATACTGGGTTACTCCAAGGATAAGAATCGAGTTTATCATGGGGAAAAGGAACTCAGCGGTGCTAACCTCGCAACCTTCGATATTATTGATGGTATGGCAAAAGACAAAAATAATTGCTACAAACAAGGTTTAATATCGCCCTGCCCTGGATCATCCAGAAAGCTTTCCGAGATGACTGAAAAAGAACTAGATGATTCGGCGAGCGATATGGCTATGAACATGTTTCAAAGCGATCAGGATAAAAAGCACGCCGCATTACTAGCCATCCCTAAAACTTCCGCAGCGGTAGTAAAAAAATACCGCGACCAGGTGCTAACCCCGAACGATGTTAAAAATATTAATCTGGGAAATTTAAAACCGGGATATACCTACACGTTAAACAACAAGGTCGGAGCATCGGTAACCGAGTTTTATCCGCGAGCCAATGCAATTACTTATAAATTGCGCAGCATCAATAACGATACAGCAGAGTTTGATGTTATACACCCAAGGAATTTTGGTTATCTGACGCAAACAAACCAGTTAAATGGAACAATAAGAAGTGCGCCCTATCTATCGAACTATCCTTTTTCCAGAATTTATTATCCCCAAGGGAATTGTGAGTTTCAAATAGGTACTTGCGAATATACCACTAAAGCAAACGCCACCACCTCCCCCGTTACATTTAAACAAATCGGCAATTTTACTGCCGGGGTCTGGACTTATTACACCCAAACCCAGACTGGAAAACAGCAGGTTAACATTTACATTTATGATAAAAATGGATTTCCTCTTTACATGACCAGTTATGTAGAGAACTCATTGACTTATGAATATGAACGAGCTGAATAATTTATTACAAAAACACACAGACAGGCTAACGCAGTTAGCCTGCGAACCAATCCTTTGTGGTCAAACCTAAAAAACAGTAAAAGTGCGATGTTATGAATGGTTAAAATTGGATTTTGTTTTTTTGTATCAATTATTTTGAATGGCAGCGTAGTAGAATAACTGAGCCAATATAATGATGGTTATGTTTTTGAATTGGTCGCAAATGGATCAAATCGAATTGCAATAATACCACCCGCAAACTTACCCGCTGGATAGTATGACGTAACATTCACAATCACTGATGAAGCTGGCGATACAATTAATCAGACGTTTAATTTGAATTATGTATCACCAGAGTTATGAGCTGATCTCTATTAGAGCGAAGAAAAATATAAGACCAGGTAAATAAGGCGTCCAGTTGGGCGCCTTATTTTTTAGAAAGTACACGTAACTTTAACGCTGGATTAATGAAATGAAATCATTGAACCCATGAACAAAACTGCAATACTAAAAATTGCGGCCAGGTTTTCACCGGCTGTCAGATCAGGTTCATAAATATTTTGACAGCGACCGGTGAAAAGCAGGAAAAATATTCGCACTACGTTAATGCTATTAATTGCCAAAGACACTACACATAAAATGCTCAATAGCGGAAATGATGCAAAGCTAGCAAACCCCAATAAAAAACAGGCAGTTGCCATTTCTGTGTATGCGCATAAAAGAGCGCATCTTCATGAAACGTTTTTTTATCACAACAATTTTTTGTGCTTTTCTGTTGGAAAAGTAACGCAGGCACAGAGGTGCACATTATTTCACTTCCTTTAATAATTACTGCATAAATTTCCTATATCATAACTTTTGCTATCTTGTTTCCAACCAACGAACCAATTTTTATATTTACGTTCAAAATAGCAATATTCAAGCAATGAGGGGAAATTGTGAACACCTTAACCAGTCTGATCGTACTTACATCAATATTATTGTTAACCGCCTGTAGCGAGAAACCCGCCGCCCCTGCGTCCACAGAAATCGTGTCTAGCGAAAATATTGCGAGCTCGGCAAGCGCACCAAGTGAGAGCACAGCAATTCCTGCGACCACGTCATCAGCACAAACTGATACTTGGATTGGTAAATGGAATGGACCGGAGGGAACATCTATTGAGATTTCAGGCGCAAATGGTAATTACATTCTCACCATTGCAGATCTTGACAGCGTCAAGCAGTACACAGGAACCAGTAACGGCAGCCAAATCACCTTCGAACGGGATGGTGCAACTGAAATACTCCAGGCCAGCAATGGAGCAGATACCGGAATGAAATGGCTTGCAGAAAAATCTCATTGTTTACGAGTGCGTCTAGGTGAAGGCTGGTGTAGAGATTAATATTGAATTTCCTCAAATTTCAGTGCTCATAATTAATATTGATTTCATAAAGGAGCACAGTAATGAAAATCCTGCTATTGAGCATTGCACTATTCCTCGCGAGTTGCGGCGACGGTAAACCCGATAACATAACTCCCGTTCAACCTTTTGATGTGCAGCGCTATTTGGGAACATGGTACGAAATAGCACGGCTCGACCACCGCTTTGAACGTGGCTTAAGCCATGTTACTGCGGAATACAGCTTGCGCGACGACGGTGGTATAAAAGTAGCTAATAAAGGTTATTCACAAAAGGATGGCACATGGGATACCGCTGAAGGTAAAGCGTATTTTGTGGAAGATAAAAATACCGGTTTTCTAAAAGTGTCTTTTTGGGGACCGTTCTATAGTTCTTACGTGGTATTTGAACTGGATAAAGATTACCAATATGCCTTAGTCAGTGGTGAAAATAAGGATTATTTTTGGATACTATCCCGCCAGCCAACAATGGACCCTGCATTGTTGGATAAATTAATTGAAAAAGCTGGCTCACTGGGATTTGACACAAAAAAATTAATTAAAGTCGACCATACGATTATTACAAACCAACAAATAAGCTCAAAGCAATAAGCTTTTTATTCTATATTGCTTTCCTGATGTGGATTCGCACGAAACGCTGTGCAAATCCATTTCATAATTTCTCCTTCTGCAATCCGTGGGGACCAAGGTATGTTATAAGTCATGCTCCATCTAGCTGATGGACTCATCACTATCACACCATGGGAATGGGAGACCTTATGAAATTTTTTAGAATTTTCTGCTTATTTTTTCTAATGTTACTGCCTTGCGCTAAAAGCTATGCATTACTAATTACCCATGCTATTCCTGTTAATAATCAAGTTGCCGGTTCTCACAGCTTTACTTTTGATTTGGTGAGCCATGGATACAATCCCGATACTGACAATATCAACTGGGTAATTTTTTCCTACGACATAGAGGAAATTATTGAAGACCCCTTTGAAGACACTCCGGATATGGAAGAACGGGAATTTGTTATTATCAACGATCATTTTCTCTATCGGCGAGGTGTATTTGCTGATATGGATACCGGTAGCTTTAGCGAACGGCTACATTGGACGCGCGGGGAAGGATGTTTATTTTCCGGTTACAATGGGTACGAGGAAGTATGCTATTTTCAACCCGATAACGATGGTTTTTTTTATTCTTATTGGGATGTAGCCACCGAAAATTTATGGATGAATTCTATCAGCTTGACGATAGATGTTACCCGCAACTATGTGGATGAACCGTCACCATTGATGCTGTTAACTATGGTTCTTTCTTTACTGATTATCAGGCAGCGAAACACTGTTCTATCACAATAATTAATATTGATTGGGCAGAAATGCCCAACTTTTACTGTAGAACTGCCCCGCCACTATGATTTGTCGCACAGGCAAATCAGACAGGTATAATGATCGCTTTGAATTGCAGGCCAATGCCATTATGCCCTCCACCGCTTTATATACCGATCTTTCTCGCTATTATGATTTGATGTGCGCGGACATTAACTACCGCGAACAATCCGAACATGTCCGCAGGTTGCATCAACTTTTTGGGAATGGCGGCAATGAATATCTGGATATCGCTTGCGGGACCGGGCCACATATCCGGCATTTTATTGATTTTGGCTACAACGCCAATGGTGTGGATATTAACCAGCCAATGCTGGATATTGCCCAATTACGTTGTCCTGAGGCGCGTTTTTTCCAGCAAGATATGTGTGCCCTGCGGGTGGAATCACCGCTGGATTTGATCAGCTGCTTTTTGTATTCCATCCATTACAACCAGAGCATCGCCAAACTCAGGGAATGCATTGTGAGTGTGCATGCCGCATTGAAACCTGGGGGAATGTTCTGTTTTAATTCAGTAAATAAAAACCTGATTGATAATCGGCCGGGAATTAAACGTAATCTCAAACAGGACGATAGTGATTTTTGCTTTCAATCCAATTGGCACTATCCTGGAGAGGGAGAGCAACAGCAATTACAGCTTTGCATCGAAAAAATAACGAATGGCCAGACCGAAATCTGGCGAGACCAGCATCCGATGGTTGCATTGGATTTTCAACAAATGCAGCTGTTACTGGAACCTTATTTTGATGTACACATTTTTGAGCACAATTACCTCACTATCCTGCCGTGGGATAAAAATTCGGGGAATGCGCTTTTTGTGGGAATTAAACAATAACAAGTTATTGAAATTTCATTGCAAAAAATACCACGTCCAACGTAAAGAATTCATTTAAGGATTTACTCACTATGCATGCAATATCCATCAAAATAATCCACACGCTTTTTGCGCTTACATTAATCGCCTTTGCCTATTTGCAACTCAATGATCCTGACCCGATAGTTTGGACAACATTTTATTTAATTTGCGCAGTGGTACCATTGCTGGAGCTAGTGAAGAGACGCAACCGTTACGTGTTCTGGATCGCGATAGGCCTGTGTGTTATCGATTTGGGGATATACACCCACGGTGCCTACACTTATTATTTACACAGCAATGAGGAAGCGCTGATGCAATCCATGAACCCCGAAAAACCTTATATTGAAGAGGCTCGGGAATTTTTAGGTACATTGATCGCGTTGGTTATGATTAGCATAAGCTACTGGCTTGGGCGCGAGAAAAAACACGCATAATCGCCTCACCCGATAATAATTACACCACCTGAATTGGAGCCCGTTATGGATTACTCGATTGCCAATATTCTTATTGCCCTGATCGCACTTTTGCATGTGTATATATTGGTGCTGGAAATGTTCCTGTGGGAAAAGCCCGCCGGTTTGCGTGCATTTCGTAACACTCCAGAGAAAGCAGCGATGACGCGTGTATTAGCTGCTAATCAAGGGCTTTATAACGGTTTCCTCGCTGCCGGTTTAATATGGGGGTTGTGGCTCGGAGAAGCCGGCAAAGCGATTGAATTATTTTTTCTAATATGTGTAGCGGTTGCTGGAATTTTTGGTGCAGCTACAGCAGCAAAGAAAATTCTTTATATTCAAACAGTACCCGCCGTGATTGCTATTATTTGCTTATGGCTAAAATTATAAATTCGAAAATGACGGTACGATTAGAGACTTCACTCTTAAAATGAGGAGGCTATAAATCATTTGGAATTTAGGGCGAGATTGCTTATATCTATTATTCACATAGCAAAGCAGTACTATAAACACGTTATTTTTATTTTTAATCTTTATAAACGAAAGAAAAAGTACACAAAAGGTGTCGCTGTATTACATACACCGGCACCATTTGGTTTGGTTGATCTTCTAGATGCCGACCGGCTCTACCCAGGGTAAAAATGCACTATAAATGCGAACGGAATAAATAGCGCAGATAGAAGGATTAAAACTGTCAACACGCTCTCTGCCATACCATCTTTTTGAGAATTAGCATGGGCAAGTTCATGAAGGTCATGGTGAGCTTCGGTTTTCATATCATCGATCCTACAGTCAAAATTGACGTGCATGCATACTGGACGAACTACCCAATATTTTTCCAGACCAACTAAACCCAGTCCTTCACTAACAGATTAGCAAACTGCCATCGGCGAAGCATTGACTTCTATAGACTTAATTTATATTAAAAGCGGCGCCAAAAGAAAGATCGGGCCCAAGCTTTTTCCAATCGATCAAAACGCTATTAATTTCCTCAAATAAAAAACAAAGCGGCATCACATTGTGAACCATGCAGCAAATTACTCATTAGATCTAAATAAATGTCGTGCAAATAATTTTCTTTCTATTGTCGAATGAAAACCGCAAGTTAAGCTGTTTACATGCTTTTTTTAAATAAAAGCAGTGTCGTTATACCCGAAACAAAAATGCAAATAAAAAAAACACGAACAACAAAAAAACACAGGTCAAATTATTAACAGGGGACACACAGTGATTAAAAATAGTTACGTACAATTAATAAGAAAAGAAGATCTGAATACTGATGTCTGCGTTTCCATGATGATTAGTATGTACTTCGGAATTGAAATGCAATCCGCGCTCCAATGGTCCAACGAACACCGCTACACCGAATTAATCAAAGCCCAGGTGATGATCGATCAGGGCAAATCTGAAATGCTCCTCGCCAAACTCTACACTGGCACCCCCATCGGCATGATTATTTACACTGAAGCGGACGACAGCCCTGTACGTCGCATCGATGCACTTATTGTTAGCCGTCGTTTTCGGGGTAATGGTATTGGAAAGATGCTATTGCGCGCCGCCAAAGGGGATATGGATCTCCATACATTTGCCCCCGCTACTGCTGTTGATTGGTATTTGAAGCACGGGTTCCGGGTTCTGGAGAAGCAGGCTAATGGCACCATTGAAATGACGACTATTTCCAACCCTATCGATTTACACCTGAACTACCCGCTACCGGTATTTGACCAAGTGGATTTGCAGATACTGCACAATTTCAAACAGCTTCAATAACATTAAGATCATTCATCTCCGGCCGAGCCTGCAAACGTATTGCAGGCTTTTACATCGCCGGTTTCCATCCCGCGTTTAAACCATTCCATACGCTGCTTTGATGTGCCATGCGTGAATGCCTCCGGGCGAATGCGCCCTTGGGCTTGCTCCTGCAAATGATCATCACCGATAGCAGAAGCCGCATTCAATGCTTCTTCCAAATCGCCATCTTCAATCATGCGAAAATCTTTATTCGCGTAATGTCCCCAAATACCTGCAAAACAATCTGCTTGTAGCTCCTGCTTTACCGATAAACGATTGACCGCCGCTTGATCCTTGCCTTGTTGCAATTGATTCACTTTGGCAGCAACGCCCAGTAGATTTTGCACATGGTGCCCTACTTCATGGGCAATAACATAAGCTTGTGCAAAATCGCCGGGGGCACCCAATTTATTTTTCATGTCCTGGTAGAAAGATAAATCAATATAAAGTTTGTTATCGCCAGGGCAATAAAACGGACCCATTGCTGACTGCGCAAAACCGCAAGCGGAGGAAACACTATTGCGAAATAAAACCAGTTTTGGCTTTTGATATTGACGGCCCATTTGCTGGAATAATGTTGTCCATATATCTTCGGTATTGGCGAGCACTACTGATACAAAATCCACCAGCGCTTTATCCTCTGCCGATACTTGCTGCATTGATGTTTTATCTACCGGAGGCGCAGCCAGGTTCAGCACATCAATGCCTATTGCGCGCAATCCAAAATACCCCACCACACCGACTACTAATAACCCGCGCCCGAATTTTGTTTGCAATAAAAAAGGGATAAAACGCAATAGCAATCCCAAACCTGCACCTGCGCCCGCTGCTGAATAATTGCGTCTATCTTCAATATTGTCGCTACGGCGACCACCTTTCCAATCCATAACCCTGGCCCTTTATGGTAATTGCACTATTCATTAGCGAATAAAGCGATCAAACAACACCACATCCACTATTTCACCTTCTGTCACAGTGCCGCGCTCAGCGGCCAGGCGAATATAACAATTCGCCTTACCCATGCCACTCAGCACACCGGAACTTTGCAAGCCTGCACTGCTAACAGAATTAACACCATTGCTCGCTGAAAAAATGCCGCGCTGGAAATCCATCCGCCCCGGCTGCTTTTTTAGCGTTTTAATTGCGACGGCTTTAATCACTAAAGGTTCAGCAGGAATTTCGCCAGCCAGATAACGCAGTGCCGGTACTACTAATTGATGATAAGTCACCGCTGTTGAAACCGGGTTACCCGGCAACCCGCAAAACCAGCAATCGGTTGCGCGCGCCTGTGCGTTTTTTCCCAATAAACCAAACGCAAATGGCTTGCCCGGTTTCATTGCGATTTTCCAGAAATTAATTTCGCCCAGCTCTGCCAGAATATCTTTGGTGTAATCCGCATCACCCACCGACACACCACCCGTCGATATCACCATGTCAGCAAATTGTTGCGCCGCCAAAAACGCGGCGCGAAGCGAATCCGGATTATCCGGCACTACACCAAGATCAAGCACATCGACAGGCAAGCGTTTTAATAACGCATACAGTAGCGGTCGATTGCTGTCGTAAATTTTGCCGGTTTGATGGGGCGCACCCGGCATAAGCAATTCATCGCCGGTGGTGAGCAAGGCAATTTTGATGCGTTGAAAAACATTAACCTGATGAATACCTAATGAAGCGAGTAAACCTATATCCAATGCCGTGAGCAAATGGCCTTTGGATAACACCAATGATTCCTGTGCGATATCCTCGCCGGCACGGCGAATATTTTCGCCACTATCAGGGCGGGTATTGATAAGGATTTTATTTTCGTGCCGGGTAACATTTTCCTGCATTACAACAGTATCAGCACCAGCCGGCACCAAACCGCCAGTCATAATCCTTACCGCTTGCCCGGCCGCAATCGCACCAGAAAAAGGGTGACCGGCAAATGCCTCACCAATGACAATTAATTCTTCGTGCACATCACTGTGGCGTAAGGCATACCCGTCCATCGCGGAGTTATCACCACCTGGAACATTGATGGGCGCAATAACATTTTCGGCAAGTACGCGGTCAAGGCAGTCCATTAGCGATACATTTTCGGTTGCTGTTATTGGTTTTAGCGCAGCGAGAATACGGGCAATTGCTTCGTTTACTGGCAGCAAACCGGGTTGAACACATGCATCCATCGTTAACTGCCCCTGGATTTTAAATCGTTAGTATTCGAAGTCTCCCGCAAAAAAATTAAACCTGCGGACGCGCTTTACGCTTTTTCTTGGGTGGATAAAGGCTGGGTTCGCCTTCAGGCCGTGTTTTAAAACGGCGATGTACCCAAAGGTATTGATCCGGCGCCTGGCGCACTGCATCTTCGATAATGTTATTAACGCGAGTTGCATCGACCAGATCATCGCCACTGGGAAAATTATCCAGCGCTGGCTGGATTTCCAAACGATAGCGCCCTTTAGGCTCGCGAAAACAAAAAAAGGGGATCACTGCGCAACCGGACATTTTGGCGATTCGCGAGGTGGCAACCACCGTCGCCGCCTGTACCCCGAAAAATGGTGCAAAGATGCTATGTGCGGGGCCGTAATCCTGATCCGGCGCATACCAGACGATATGTCCGGCGCGCAGGTTTTTAATCAGTTGGCGAGTATCGCTACGATGGATAGCACCGTCATTCACGCGATTGCGTGCGGTGGCGATCGCGTAGGACATCAGAGGATTGGGATCAGGGCGATAAAGTACATCAGCCACAATGTGGTAGGCCATGATGCGGCCGCTGATATCGATCGTTGTTAAATGGCTGCCGCATAACAAAACCCCCTTCCCTTCCGCCTGGGCTTTCTCGATATGCTCAAGGCCAGTAATGCTGTAGCGATTACGCATCTTATTCTCTTGCCCCCATAACCCCATGGCGGTTTCGGAAATGCTCAACCCGCAAGACGTAATTACGCCGCGAACCATATCCGCCTGGGCTTTGGCATCCAGCTCCGGAAAGCACAGGGCAATATTGATTTCCGCATAGCGCTTGCGCGATTTAGCCAGGTGATACAACAAAAAGCCTAAAAAACGTCCTACGACCTGATTCAAACGGACGGGCAAGCGGGCAATCAGCCAGAAAAAACCTAACGCCAACCAGGTCGGCCAGAAACGGGGTTTCAAAAAACTCCGGTGGAATTGTGGGGATTTCGATTTATCCAAGTGGGAAACTCTCTTTTACCAAGGGCGCTGTTACAGAAGGCGCGTTTAAAAAGGACGCTCTATATAAGGACACTTCTATCGCAGATGTTTCAGAAGCATGTTACGCGCCAATCCAGCAGTGGGTCGGGATTATAGCTTGCGGGGGACATCTACCCAAGAAGTTGGCGCGACTCAATTTATAAGTGCCCCGTTTATGTTCACTTTACTTGTTGAAACCGGCGGGGCTTGCGCCGCTGTGGCATCATGCAGATAATCAGCAATGATAATAAACTCGCCCCAGGCGATTTCCTTCGCTCATCCCGCACAACCAAGGTGATTCTATGCAACTACAACAAAAATTGGGCTATGGCTTTATCTTCTTTGGCTTGTTACTGGTTGTTGGCCTTTATTTTGCCGCTGATGGAGGAGCCTATGTGTTCTCTTCCCTGCTCGGATTAATGGCAATTGTATTTGGTGGATTCCAACTGATGCTCGCCAAACAATTACCCGCTCGCAGCGAAAAGCACAGCAACAAACAGAAAAGCAAAAAAGCGCGCAAATAATTCTGCTGAGAATCAATACAATTAGTTAGTACACATAAAAACGCGCGCAGAATGCCGCGCGTTTTTATTCGTCCGCTATCGCCAATTGGTTGCGCCCGCGGTCTTTGGCAAGGTACAACGCTTTATCTGCTCGTGTTATCCAATCCCCTGCCGACTCATCCACGCGCAACTCAGCAACACCAAGGCTAATTGTTACTGCATTTTTCAACCCGAAATCAGCAGCATAAATTGCAAGACGCAATTTTTCCGCCACGCTGGCCGCTGCGACCAAATGAATTTGCGGCAGCAAGATTAAAAACTCTTCACCGCCCCACCGCCCGAGTGAATCTGACTGGCGCAAACTGGTGGTCAGGATTGCACTAACCTGCTGCAACACTTTATCGCCCACCGGATGACCGTAATTGTCATTAACCGCTTTGAAATGATCAATGTCGAGAATGATAATCGACATAGGCTGATGATAGCGCTGGGCACGTTCGACTTCATCGTGCACCAGGGTTTCCATTTGCCGGCGATTAAAGGCGCGTGTCAGTGAATCGGTAATTGCCAACACATGCGCGGCAGCGAGTGCGTCCTGTAATGCTTGTGTCCGCTCACCAACACGCGCCTCCAGGTGGGTTTGATAATCGTGGCTATCTTCCAGAATAATTCCCATCAGTAACATCGGCGTACCGAGCGCAAGCATAATGAGAGCCCAACGGCTGAATGCGCCAACCCCCTCACCCATGTGCAAGGGATCTTGCCCAAGGGCAACCATCATTACCACGCAACAGCCGGCAATAAAC
Organism: Cellvibrio sp. 79; assembly: GCA_003056245.1. Lineage (GTDB taxonomy): Bacteria > Pseudomonadota > Gammaproteobacteria > Pseudomonadales > Cellvibrionaceae > Cellvibrio. The sequence goes on from MVDH01000001.1 coordinate 2,180,697, forward strand.
ATTGCCAATGCAGCGCCGACAAAACGCAAACGAATAATAATTACCGCCACCAATGGAAATAATAATGCCGCGAGTGAAGGCTCTATGCTTGCCAACAGCAATGGAATTGGTACAGCAAGAGCACTCAATATGAGCGGATAATTTATTAAATCACCGCGTGTGCGCCGCACGGCCAACCATAAGGGAACCACTAAAAATAACCCCTGCAAATCTGCAAGCGCCATCATTGCAAAACGCGTTATAAATTCGGCAGGCTCAATTAAACCCAGCAGCAAATGCAGGTTAGCCATCAATAAAATACTGAAGGTTACCGCCGCTACAATAGCCATTAAAAACCGTTGAAATCCCAACCGGCTCAGCCGCGGTTCACGGTCCAACCGCCATAAGCGCCAGGCCAGAAAACTTTGGAGTGCATCCAGTAAAGGACTAAAAATAATAAGCAGTACGGTAACTACCGCACCATTCTCTGGTAATTGCCGTAATGCATAAGGACTATTTGCCAACAACGAAGCCAGCAGCACCAATAAAAATGCTCGCCTGCCAAACAGGCAAAACATAATCAGGCCGATACCGGAAGGCAGCCAGACCTGCGCAAAAAAAGTACCGGGGAAAGCGGCAAAAGAAATCCCCATATGACCGAGCAGGACGTAAAGCAGAATCAATACCGCAGCCTTCTGCCAACTTAATGTCAGCCAGCCAGCGTTCAAGAAAATACCTGACACATTGGAGTCTCCGGGTACGGAAAATATTTTTAATATCAGGAATCTGTTTAGTATAGCGATGATTGGCGCGAAAAGCTTCGCCTTACATAGATGTTTATTGATGATTACAGCAGCTCTCTCATAAATAGTAGCGCTCAATTATTAACTGCATTTTTTTAATGCGTTCATCTATAAAGAGTTACTGTCGAAAATTATTACAGCTCCGGATTGAAATGCTGCTGTCATGTGCGAAGGATAAAATCCGGTTTGTCACCCGCTATCCCGGCAATAAATTATGGCCAGTACATTACTCCAACTCGCCAAATACGGCCATCAACTGGATGGTATTCTCAATCGTTACAAAGCGGCGCTTTATCCGCAGCGCTTTATGGATTATCACCGCTGGCTCAAACAACAAAGCACTGCCATTCCAGATAATCACCCCCTGGTTGTGTTTGATTTCCGCGATTCGCGCATTGATGGTCCCCAAGGGCGACGTTTTTATTGCTTGTTTATTTTTTTTATTCGTGCGGGTTTTTATCCCGTTCTGCGCGAAAACTATTTTTTCCTGGGCAATATTCAGGATAAATATAAAAAATTATGCTTGCAGGAAAAATTTTCTGTACTGCACCAAACGCAATCTTTACCTGAACATTATGTATTGGTAACCGACAAATGGTATTCACGCCTCGCGCGCACTGCGACACAAATTATCTCCTTAAATTACCAAACAGATTACTCACCTGACTCCCAATGTTTTCCCATGCCATTTCCCATGTTCCCACCGGTGTATGCTCATCAGCAAGATTTGCAATTAGCGAGCTATCGCCAACAAGTGCGCCCCTGGAATATATTTTTTGGTGGCGATGCCGAACCGGATAAATACAATAAAAATTCCATTCGCGATATCTATGCAAAACTTAGCCGCGCACACGTTTTGGACACATTGCGCAACAACCTCACCCACAATACCTACCGCGAATTAAACAACAATGCCGATCTGGATAAAGCATTGCAGGAAAATATTCGCGGACTGGTAATAATGAATACCCGTCAATGCAAAGTAGCCCCTATCAATTGGCTTGGCACCCTGGCAAATAGCAATTTTTTTCTCGCGTGCCCCGGTGTGCGCTACCCGATGTCACATAATTTAATTGAAGCATTGGCTGTGGGTAGTATTCCTATTACCCAATATCCAGAGATGTTCTTCCCCGCACTGGAAGATGGAAAAAATTGCCTGGTATTTAGCAGCGAAACGGAATTACTGGAAAAAGTTCAGCAAGCGATGGCAATGCCTGCTGAGCAATTAAGCTCCATGCGTTATGCTGCCCAGAACTATTACGATACCTATCTAAAACCGGGTGCCTGTATCAAACAACTCCTGAATCATCACCCGCATAAAATCAGTCTGCGCTTGCTGCCTTTTTTGAAAGCAGGTGGTGGTTTTGCGTAATTAGCATTTCACTGCGTTAATTAACAAAAGCTTTCGATCTACATTTTTTAAAATCGCTAGACTGGCGACCTCAATCAATAACCAGGAGGTCACCATGCGCATTATTTTATTATCTGCCCTATTAATAACATCGCTCACAACTGTTGCTGCGGATAATACAACTATAAAACGCCATCAATTAAATGAATGGGAAAAAGACATTGGCTATAGCGGTGTTGTAGAAGTCAATAATCAACTCTTTATTTCCGGCGTTGCATGCTCCGGTAAAACGATGGAAGAAGCGGTTAAATATTGCTACACCACTGTTCAGGACATACTCAAAAAATTTAATACCACCAGTGGCCAGATCATTAAAGAAACGGTTTATACCACTGACATTGACGCGTTAATCAAAGCCATTCCTACCCGCAAAAGCTTTTTTAACCAGGGCCAATACCCTGCCGCCACCTGGGTACAAATCAGCCGCCTCTATTCCCCTGAAGTTTTATTGGAAGTGGAATTGATTGTTCAGCGCAAATAGCGGAAGCTAGGGCTCCGAACCAAGATGGTCATTCACACAATAACCATCTATAACTGACAGCCTGCAATTAGCTCACAATGAATTAACAATCCAGCAATAAAACAATGGAGTAACGCAATGAATATTTTAGCGATTGGCGGTAGTTTGCGAAAAAAATCAACCAATATGGGGTTGCTGCGTTATGCACAGGCCCAGGCTCCGGCCGGTAGTACGATCACTATCGCCGATTTGTCAGCGGTGCCGTTTTATAATGCTGACCTCACTGAAAAACCGGAAGCCGTAAAGCAATTACTACAACAACTTGAAGCCGCTGATGCGCTGGTGTTTGGTTGTCCCGAATATAACTACTCAATTGCCCCTGCACTGAAAAATGCGCTCGATTGGGCCTCGCGTGAACCCGATAATAAATTACTGAGTGGCAAAGCAGTCGCAATTATGGGCGCTGGCGGCGGCATGGGAACATCCCGTGCGCAATACCACTTGCGTCAGGTGTGTGTGTATTTGAATTTGCATCCGCTTAATAGACCTGAAGTATTTGCCAATGCCTTCACCAATTCATTCGATGCAGATGGCAATCTGGTGGATGAGAAAATACAAGGCAATATCAAAAGCCAACTGGCCGCATTAGTTGACTGGGCCAATCAACTTAAAAAATAATGTTAAAAAGTTATCAGATGATAAAACCCGTCTGATAACTTTTTTCTAAAAAACCCGCCAGTGTCCTCGTCATTAATTATACCTTTCCACAATTACACGTTATTACCATCGCAAAACCCTTATTAAGAACATCTAATAACGGCACACATCCCCAAAACGAAAATTCTTTGCACTTTTTTGTGGCATTAATTTCTCTCTGATCTATAGTCAGAAAACTTGTGTTGAATAAAGCGCCCGGTATTCATCACTCATTTAGGTATCTTTTTATTAGTAAATTCAGGCATGAATAACTGATTCATCGATTAATCCGCAGCAGGGAGGTAAAACCACTTATTTTTGATAGGAAAGCAGCATGCTTGATAGTGAACAACATCATTATTGTTTAAACCTGATTGAAGTTAACAAGAAACAACCCGTCACCACTAATCAACCAATCCTCAATCACCAGGGCGTACTCTTGCTAGCCCAGGGTTCGCCACTGGATGAGAAGCGCTCACAAATTTTGCTGCAGCACAAATTATTGAAGCCACTTGAGCATTGTGTAGGAATTGCCGAAAGTATGGACGCTGAGCGTCTGTTTAATTATCTGAATAAATTTGCGCGCAACCTACCCGGCCTTTATGCAGTGACAAATAATGAGGGCTACCAAAAAAACTTGCGCCTTGCCTGTTTGTTTTATGAAAAATTTCCATTGTTGCGGCAAAATCTCACTGTGCTTGCCTTGCGTGCACAACACATCTACTTTCAAGGTATTTTTAGTGCGTTAGCCGGTATCGCTATTGCCCGGAAACTCAATTTAAGCGTGCAGGAAATTCAAGCTACTTTTATTGCCGGTTTATTCCATGATGTAGGATTTTTATATTTGTCCGCCGAATTGCGTGAAAAAGACCAGGGTTTCTCGGCAATTGAATGGAAGGCCTTGCAAGCACATCCATTAATCGCCCAACGTTTTCTGGATATGGTACCCGGTTTACCAAAAGACATTGGCCAGGCCATCGTTAATCATCACGAACGTATTGACGGTACCGGTTATCCGCGTCATTTATTCGGCGATAGAATTTCCATGGTAAGCCAAATTATTGCAGCAACCGATACCATCATTTACAACCACAGTCGCTATGTAGACTATGGTGTTCATGCACACACCATGTTGTTATCTGCATTAAAACTGAGTGACAACATTTATTTTGAATCGGTATACGACGCGGCCAGTATTTTATTTAAAGAAGCCGCCTTACCGACGGAAGCGATCCAGCAATTACCATCCGCAAAAAATCTGCTAGCCCGGCAAAAGAACTTGCGCAGCCAATTCAGCCTGGCCAAACAATTAGCTCAACAAATAGTAGCGCAACTGAATAACCCTTTCACCCGCTCTATTAGCGCAGCCATGGGCAGGTTGGCCATTTCGGTGGTGCGTAGCGGAATATTGCAGCCTGAGCAGGAAGAATGGCTGGAGCATTTTAATGAGCGCAATAACACTGAAGCCCTGTCGCTGATTGAAATCAGCGTAATGCAAGACCAGATTTATGATCAATTAATCCATTTGAAAAATTTGATGGAACGTCTGCTCGAATCCCTTGACAGTGAACATGAACACTTCGAAAGCTTTTCGAGTAGTTTGCAAACCATCGATTTGCAGGACATAGCGCTGGTGTAACACCGGTAACGCTTGGGGTATACTCGCGGCAAATTTTCCTGCCTGAGGTATACCCTATGAATTTCGATGCCCTGACCAATAATTCCCCTGAAGATCGCGCTGCGTTTTACCAATGGCTGACGGAACAAACGGTAGCCGAGTTCCAGGCTGCACGCGATAACGAAGAAGCATTGCATAAAGCCGTCGGCAATTATGTAAAGCACGCGCTTGCTGCCCATTTAACCTTTGAAGACATTGAAGACCTGCTCGGTATTAGCGAACCCTCCATTATGGATCTCGCGCAATTATCTGAAGCAGATGAAGAGTCAATAGTGGATGCATTTGAAGATCTGTGCAGCCAATAAATTCATTTGTTGAACGTTATTATCACTTTATATAGCGATAAATCGCCATCATGTTAAAAGCAAACGATTTTAGCTATATATGTTTGATAAAAAATATTTCACTTTCCGTGCGTGAAAAAATCACTGAATTTTTAAAAGCGGATGATGGAATTATTAAAAAGGAATTTTTGTAACAACCCTCAACGTGTAGATAAATCACACAGAAACACGAATTTTAATAACGCGTTTTTTGATGCGACATAATATCCCCTTCCCTTTGACACCCTCTTTTGATTGAATTATTTCTAGTTCGCGCACGGAATTAGCGCATTAACTATCAGGATAAATTTCAATTCTCTATAAAGGTGTTATTTATGCGAGCCAGGAATAGCTTGTTAATTTCAACCGCAACCGTATTACTTGCCAGCATGAGTTTTTCCATGGCCAGTGTTGCACAAACGGCCAACCCCAAACCGGGTTCATTAAACATAACCAGACTCGATGATAAAACAGCGACCATCAGCGCTAATTTTTCCGCAACATCAACGCGCGAAAAAAAAATAAATGTGGTATTGGGCAAAGCGCCTGTGGTGTTGGTCGATGATGGAACCAATGGCGATGTTCGTGCGGGTGATGGTGTGTTCAGTGTTAAAACTGAATTCGATTTTGAAGCATTTGCCAAATCAAATACCCAGCTAGCGCGCACGGGCAATCTGGAAAAACACCCCTTGTTTGCACCGGGCAGTCGCCAGCAAATTGCTGGCCAACGAGTTTCACTTAACAATAACGCGCTTGAAATCAGCGGTGTAAGTAATGGCAAAGAGGCACGCTTTATCTTGCCACTGGATGCGAGCCAGATAAAAATCAATGACACTATTCGTTTGCCATTGCTGGGTATTCCCTTGGGATTACCACCGGAAGTTGACCCCGCGCCTGCCGCCGTCAGCATTCCACAATCATTAATGATTACCGATGTAAGCGTCGTCAATGATCCCGGCAGAACCTGGGCCTGTTCCACCACCAATACATCTCCTGTTGGTAATCCCGTGGGTGAATGGACGTTCTGGCGCTTGATGGAAAATATGGCCAATGGAACGTCATCCACATCGGATTTCATTAAAATTTTATTTAAGCACTGGACGATTAACCAAAACATCAACACGTTTAATGTTGCTGCGCGGCCCAATGTTTATCAAAAAATTATCAAGGAATGGGAAATTCGTAGCGGCGGGCCAGGCGCTACCCTGTTGCCACAAGAAAGCCCGTTCCGTTTATTGGGAATTGTATTGCGCGCTGATTTGCGTGGCGGCACCGGGCCTTACGCCGGTGGTGATGCCGGTGAAGGTCGCTTTGTATTTGCCTTACACGATGGTGATTGCAATAACTTGAGTAAAACGATCATCCTCGAATACAAAGTGCCGATTAGTGGCTGCACCAATATTCGTACCTGGGCGCAAAAATGGATCGACCTCGCCAGCTCGCCCAATTACAACAGTGACCTGGAAAATCTGACCCAGGTATTTACAGCGGCTGGCGCTAATCCTGCGGCACCAAACCAAAGTGCCATCGGGCAAGTACGCACCAATGAGTTCCTGGCCGGTTCGCCGCTCTGGGAATTGCGCGAGTTCATTTTGCCGGCAACGGGCGGCACTCTGATTGAAACCGATGTGAAGCAAGAACCACATATCAGCTTCAATAACTCGACTACGCTGGCGAACTATCTGAATCTTAATTGGCCATTATTAGTCGGCCCACCGGCGGGCGGGCATACAATACCACCGATGTTCCAGAGCGTAGCTTTCGCCGCAGGCAGTTCACCGGTACCAACATTCTGGAATGCGCCGTCGGGCTCCCTGACCGTACCGGTTACGCCAGCGCCGGTTACACCGCCGCCAGCCACGGTGCGGGACGATGCACTCTTTGAACTGGCATTAAATACGTGTAGCGGCTGTCACCAGATGGAAACCTCCACATCATTCGCGCATCTGGATTACAACTCGATCCCCGGCCAGCCCGCACAGCTTTCCGGATTCCTGACCGGTATTTCTATACCTGACCCACGTAATCCCGCTGTAATGCGCCATTTCAATGATCTGGCCAGACGCGCGGCAGACTTGAATGTCGCGGCCACCATGAGTTGCGGAAAATCAGCCCCCATTGGCAACCTGTTGCTCAATGAACTCAGCTCACCGTTTAAACTCAAATCGACACATTAACGCTGTACACTGACACCGTACGCTAAGCTTCTGTGTCAGAAAGATTCCGCCCGTGCTGCGGTCGGAATCTTTCCAATCCTTGACCGACATAACTTCAGGCTTTCGTTCACATTCGGGAAAATGGCCACGATTAACAAGCCCTCGAAACTCAACAATAGTTGAGCAACTCCATACTACCCGCTGTAAAATAAAAACGTGTTTGGGCAATACGTTTCTACCTCACCTGTCGGCCATTCCTGGATGGTTGCTTCAACGTAACGGAGAGAACTATGAATCCCTATCATCAAAGCCTGATTTTAATTGGAATGCCCGGTGCGGGAAAAAGCACTATCGGATTATTACTCGCCAAACATTTGGCCAAAGATTTTGTCGATACAGATTTACTTATCCAGCTTGAACACGGCAAAACCTTACAGGATATTTTGCATGAGCAAGGTTACCTCGCCCTGCGCGAACATGAAGAAAAAATATTGCTCGACACCAATTACGCTAACCATGTGATCGCCACAGGCGGTAGTGCGGTGTACAGTGCAGCCGCAATGCAACATCTAAAGAAGTTCGGGCCGATTATTTTTCTGGATGTCGCCATTCATGAACTGGAACAGCGAATTAGCAATTTAAGTACGCGCGGTATAGCCAGCACACCGGGGAAAACTTTTGCAGAAATTTATGCAGAGCGACGCCCGCTTTATTTGCGCTACGCCGATATAGTGATTGATTGCAATGGCAAAAATCAGGATCAATTAGTTGAAGAAGTTATTTGCCAGGAAGCGGAAGATTTTGCCGCAGCGCAGGACGCTTAAATAGATAGCGTCGTAATCATTGATGGTCCGGACCTCTCCATCGATAGAAATCGAGCGCTATCTACGGTATTAAAATAACTCTATTTTACTATCAAAACTCTCCACTTCCTGCTCATGTTGCTGCGGTGGTTGTAGCAAATTGGATGCTTCGTCCAGTTGCTGCAACAAACTGCGAAAATGCACTTCAATAGCGGTTGTTGCTTCTTGCAAACCTTCCAGTGAATTCAACGCTTTTTCCGATAAATGCAGCAATTGCGATTCCTGTTCCATATTTAAATCAAAACCGGTAGCCATCGCCCGCAACGAATCAGATAACTCAGTCATAATTGTTTTAACAGCGGTGCGATTGTCGACTGCCGCCATCTCTAACAACATCATTACCATGCGTGCATTATCTTGCTGGATTTTTAACAGCGTATTTACCTTTAATGTTTTGGCACGGGCTTCGGCAATCGAAACCACGTGAGCCAACACATCGCGTAAACGCCCGTAGCGCTCCTGGTCAAGATGCGGAGCGTTACTCACTAATAATTGCACATGCTCAAAACTAAATAACAAAAACCGGCCGTGCGAAATGATGCGCGTTTCCGATTCATTGGCGCTTTGCAATAAACGCAAATAAGAAACAGGGACATCGACCGGGAAGATAGTAATGTCGTTTTCAAAAATAAACTGCACAATACAATCAAGCCCCAAATCACCCAGACAAACCTGAATTAAATTCGCCAAGCGGTGCAATTCCATACAGGACTGCACTTTTTCAGCAAATACCGCCACTGTTCCCATTTCCGATGCGGATGACATTGCCGTAAAAGCAATAGCGGAGAAATTTTTTAATTCTTCCAACAGATTATTAATGGATTGTTTTTCTTCATGGATTTTTTGCAAAACCACTTCGAAGTCCGGCTGGGTCATGGCTACCGAAATATAGCCATCAACGCCGGTGACAGTAAGTTGCAAGCGCGCCTCAGGTGTACTGGCCTCATACAAAAACCCAACCTTAGGAAAGCGCGCCGGAATAAGCTCAAGCCATCGTTTATTTAAAGGACCGCTGCCTGCCACAAGAATAACAATATCAACCTGGTCAAACAGCGCCGAAAATACCTTCTCACCTAACTCGCCACCTGCTGTATTGATTAGAAAATCCTCAGCACCAGCCACCAAATTGCCCCGTCTATCAACAATAATCTTGCGTTGCGGTACACGATAACAACGATCCGGACCCGCCAGTAACCAAAGAGCATCCATAAAGTCTTCCTCGACACAATTACCCAAAAAATACGCAACAAATCTGTGTTTAAAATATAGGCAGATTTAACCTATTCGTCATAAAAAAATTGAATAACCAGCTAACAGGTAAGCAAAAGATGAAATTTGAAGCCCATAGGCGTAGAGTTGCCGCACGCTAAACAGCCTGAGAGAAGATTATGGAAACCACAGACGTCTCAACCGAAGAGTCAGCCATGCTTAATGCGATGGAAGCCCGGGTACTCGGTTCCCTGATGGAAAAACAGCTGACTACCCCGGACCAATACCCTTTAACGCTGAATAGCCTGCAATTGGCGTGCAACCAAAAGACCAGTCGTGAACCCGTTAGCAATTACGACTCAGGCCCTTTGCAGCGTTGTGTTAGTGAATTACAAGATCGCCAGTTAATCGCCGTGGATTACGGCTCCCGCGCATCACGCTACGACCAGCGCCTCACTCGCGTATTGAGCGTAGATAAACCAACCCAGGCGATATTGACCGTGCTTTTATTACGCGGCCCACAAACGGTCGCTGAGATATTAACGCGCACCCAACGCATGTCTGAATTCAGCTCACCACAAGCACTGGAAGAAAAACTGCAAAGCCTGTGCGCCAAAACCAAACCGTTGATCGTCCATATTCCCCGCCAGGTCGGCCAGCGCGAAGATCGGTACACACATCTACTCTGCGGCCAGCCGGATTTAAGTGCGATTGCTGCCATGCAAAGTAGCGGCGGCAGTTCAAGCAGAAGCAGTTCCGGCAATGATGAACAAGTCACCCAGTTGGAGCAGAAAATACAGCAGTTTGAAAGCCGTGTTGAACTGTTGGAAAAACAAGTAGCCACATTGATGGATTTAAACGGCGTTAGTAATGCTGATTTAAGTTGATTCCAGCCGCTACACCACATCGTAAACCCGTAATTTTTTAGTGTGATAAAAGGTAAAAAGCAATGACCGCAACAAATAACGCAAACGCGAAAAAAGCCCCACAACGCAGTAAACGTTTGCGTAAGAAATTATTTCAGGATGAGTTCGCCACCTTTGGCTTCGAACTGGAATGTGAATTTAAAGATGACATCTCCGAAGAAGTCATCAGCCAATTTGTCGATAGTTTTTTTATCGATGCCATTAACGCACAGGGTTTGGCATTTGGCGGTGGATTATCCAGCAAGCGCTTGTCCGGTTTCGTCGGTTCAAACAAACGTTATGGCTCTACTACGGAAGAAGATAAAACCAAATTGTTCACCTGGCTTAAAGCCCAACCTCAGGTAGCCAAGGTAGAACTCGGTGAAATTATTGATGCGAATTATTACATCTAAATATTGATTGGTAGTTATACGCAAAATAAAAAGCCCCGCACAAAACTGTGCGGGGCTTTTTTCTATTTAAAATTTTATTAAATCAGGAAAAAATCACGGCAATGCGATGATTGATACTGATCCAACAGGATCGTAGGAATAGTCATCTTTCGCTTCGCCTTCATCCGCTGTCAGGATAAATTTTCCATCGGGCGAGAACGTCAGCATATCGGGCAATGCACCTACTTTTGCAATACCTAACAACGCATAAGTGGAGGTATCAAACACCACCACCGTGCCTTGCTGGGTTTTATCAGCCGCTTGCAACGCACCCGCGATTTTTCCATTCTTAACCGCAACACTATTAATACCGCCACCATAAGGACTTAGATCAATTGTAGTAAGCAGCGATAGCTTGGTTGGATCAGCAAGATTCAACACTTCAATGCGTGAATTTTTCAACAAGGTGCCGTTGTTCAATACAAACAAGCGTTTAGTCAGCGGATCATAAGCACTGATTTCAGCGGCCGCCGCTCCACCCTCCAACACTAGGCGCGATGCAAAACTGAATACGCCATTCACATCACTTTGATAAACAGTTACGTTGCCACTGTCTTCATTTGAAACAATGAGCAATGGATTTCCATTCGGGCTATCTGCTGCGCTGACAAACAAAATGCCTTCGGGTGCATCATCGCCAGTTGTTTTCAGGAATTGTTTGAAAGCGATATTGCTCAGGTCAGTGATATCGTAAACCGCTACCGCATCAGCACGCTCAAGGCCGACAAACACAAAACGCTTCGAACCAATCGTACCGATAGTCAGGTTTTCCGGTTCAACGCCTTTGGCATCGCTGCGATCATCCGGATAAGCGCCAGCAATATTCGCTTGTACTTCCAGATCTTTACCACTGTCATAAACTTGTTCGCCAGTAGTGCCATTCCAGATACTGAATGAACGCGCACCAAAACTCAGCAATTCACTGTAAAGCGTTTCAGCAGTTGATGATTGGCCAAATTGTGTTACGATTAAACGGCCCAATTTTGCATCTTTCTTTAAATCAACGGCATTCGGGAAATCCGATTCATCCAGCGTCAACTCCGATACTTTTACACCTTCCTTAAAGTTAGTGTAATAATCACGTACATCACCTTCATTAGCAGTGATGACATAATCCATTCCACCTTCATTAAAGGTAGCAATGCCATCCGGTTGATACATGCCAAATACTTTTGGATAGTTGGCAAATTCAACTTTATTGTTGTCTTTATCGCTCGGATCAATTTCATTACCTGCTGCGCCGAAATCTTTAAAGCCCAATGGAAAAATGTTGGTGATCGCCGGAGTACCATCAAGATTAATGCGCGCAATACCGTTATTTTCTTGCAAGGTTACCCATGCTGTTTTTGAATCCGCCGCAACAGCAATATATTCAGGTTCAACATCTTTCGCCAAATCAGCATTCAAACCAAAGACGCGGAAACCACCGGCTTCCAATGTTGTTTCATCATTATTAAACGGTGAGAAATTCAAAGTAGTCACTGTCAAATTCAATGATGGAGTCATAAAGTTTTTCAAACCGGGCGATGCATACAATTGCGGGCTGGTGCCAGCACCTAAATCAATCCAGTTACCGCCATCAGGCAAACGCCCAAATGCATTTACATGGAAATCGCCATAACTGATTTTGTCGTGTTGCGCACCTTTGTATAACAAGGTGATGGTTTCTTTTTTACCAATACCAAATGTAGTCGCCGTGTTCAAAAGAGCGTTGGCCGGAGCATTTGCTGGTAGGGTTGAGTTAGCTGTCTGGTCAGTCAACAATATAATGTGGCCGTGACCAGGAATTTTTGTACCGCCGGGGATTGGCATACCAGGGTTTTCATTATCACTAACGGACCATTCACCCGCAGCAAACTCATATGGCTGCGCATTTTTGTTATAAATTTCTACGTAATCAAATTTAATATCGTTGCGGCCACTGGACACAATTTCGTTAATCACAATGTCACTCGGGCCCGCAGGCGCAACAACATCCGGCAATTTATTGCTTGTACCCGGCGTTGCCACCAGCGATTCAGTTTGAACGTGCCACTCACCGCCATCAGGCAAACGGCCGAAAGTATTTACATGCGTGCCATCACTCCATTTTTTCTGTTCGAGGATTGCACCCTTATACACCAGCACAGCAGTATCGCCCTTGCCTAAACCAAATTCATTGGCACCGCCAATCAAAGTGGAAGCAGGCGCGCCGAAAGGCACAGCAGTTTGATCAACCGCCACCAACAAAAATCCTTTCGCAGGCACTACAGTTCCGCCAGGAATTGCAATACCCGGCACTTTATCGTTTTCAAAACCTTTTATATCGTTAACAGCCCACTCACCGGCAACAAAAGTGTAATCGGAATCGCCTGCGTTAAAGAGTTCGATGTAGTCGTAACCACCGCCATCCGAACGCATTTCATTTAATACAATTTGCGGCGCTGCAACAGAGGATGAAGACAAAGAAGATGACGAAACAGAAGAAGATACAATCGATGATGATATCGACAAGGAAACACTGGATGGAGCAACACTGGAAGGCACGGAACTGGATAGCGAAGAACTGGAAGAACTAAATGGTGCCGGGCTTGACGATATCGAACTTGAAGAGACTGAACTCGATAGCGAGCTGCTGCTCACCGCCGCGCTGGATACAGAGCTTACCGTTGATGACGACAATGCACTGGATGATGAACTGGATTTATTACCGTCACCACCGCACGCAACCAAAGTCAACGTAAGCGCAGTCAGCGTCGCCAACTGGGGTAATTGCTGGAGGATTTTCATTAGTACTCCCGTCATAAAAGAATAAAAGCCAGTGCCGGTTAACCCGCCTGACTAATGATGAATAAAGTTTTCGGCGACAAGGCTAACTAGCTTTTATGACAGAAATGCAACAGTCTAATTACAGCTACATTACAAAGGATGGAGTTTTATGTTAACAATATAAGACAAAACACTCCAACGACGTTTTTTTGAAATGGACACGCTGATTCCTCCAAACTCTGCAACCACGCAATACAAAAATTCTGCAGGGTGAATCAAATACGCAAAAGTTAAGTCATGATTGTCACTTATTTTTCATGCAATTTATATTTCCTAGGGTCATCAATTACTTTTCGTGTAAATTGATTTAGTCTATCTTGCAATTTGTTCACCACTTCAATTTTGACAAATTTAACTAATTCGTAGGTTCTTTGTACAAAATCAGAGTCAGGGAAAGAAAAACATGTATGAAGAACTACATTAAGCTTATGTATTCCAGGGGGAGGATTGGGATCTAATACAGCATACGGTTTAGCAAATTCAAACCGATTAATCCCCGCATGAGCTATATATGAATCTCGAATATCTCTGATTTCACAATGATGGTGCAACATTAGTTCGTCTTTAGAGTTAGAAAATATCTCTTTGCACTCGAGTTTTACTCGACGACCTTTTGCTTGGTTGAATGATTTCATATAAGAAATCACTGCAGAATCGAAAAGGGATTTCAAAATCATACTATCAATATCTCTTCGATCCAGTATCCAACTCTTTTTAATCTTCATCCTATCTAGGCATTCTTTCAGTTGGACCTCCGAAAATTCGAGATCTTTTACAATAAGCTGCCATCTTGCAAGTTGATTGGCTTCTTCTTCATCAATAGCTTTAAAGGCAGCAGAAACAGAGTTTACTAAGCAACTTTCAGCATAATATTTCCCACCCCCCATCTTTATTGAAAAAACTATTTGATCTCCATCTTTTTCAATTTTCAAATTTTTGACCTCCAGATCGATTTAACTCGGAAAAAGCTTAACAGCACTAAAAAAACCAGACTAGTGATTAAATTTAAACACCATAGTGATCAAATTTAAACACTTTAATATGGTTATATCGTTATAAAACAAAATTATTTTAAAAGATAGCTCGGACATATTTATACTCGCCGCCACTTGTCATAACAAGTAGTAACAAGCGTAAAAATTTAAAGCCGCTAGTTAATGGCTTTATCAATAGCTGAGTATTCAATGAATAAAAATATTTCACCATTAATTCCCTTTGCGCCGGTTCCGCTTTACAACCAGCTGAAAGAATTATTGCGCGCACAAATTCTGGATGGCACCTACCCTGCCGAAAGCCGCATGCCATCGGAAAGCGAATTGGGTGATCAATTCCAGGTCAGCCGCATCACTGTGCGCCAGGCATTGGGTGATCTGCAAAAAGAAGGTTTGATTTTCAAAATCCACGGTAAAGGAACCTTTGTTGCCAAACCAAAAGCATTTCAAAACGTCAGCACCTTGCAAGGTCTCGCTGAATCCCTGGCGCAATTGGGCCATGAAGTTATCAACCAATTGTTGAGTGTGAATTTTATTGCTGCGGATGCTCGTATTGCAGAACGCTTGCAACTCAACGAAGGCGATAAGGTCGCGGAAATAAAACGTGTGCGACTTATTAACCGCGAGCCGGTTTCGCTGGAAATATCCTATGTGCCGCCTGATATCGGCGAAAAGTTGCAAAAAGCCGATCTGATTACGCGCGATATTTTCCTGATTATCGAAAATGATTTGCAACTCAACCTTGGCCACGCAGATCTAGCGATTGATGCAGTGCTGGCTGATAGCGAATTAACCAAAGCACTGAATGTTGAAGAAGGTGCGCCCATTATGCGCATCGAGCGATTAACACACACTGCCACTGGCAAGCCCATTGATTTTGAATTCCTTTATTACCGTGGCGATGCGTTCCAATACCGTTTCCGTATTGATCGCCAACGCGCTAGCAGCCAAAAATTTTAACCGGAGGCCAATTCCAATGACGGGCGAAAAAACACCAATCACCTGGGAAAATTTCAACAGTATCGATAATGTGAAACACATCGAACAGGAATACGACATTGTAGTTGTCGGCGGCGGTACTGCCGGCCCAATGGCCGCAATCAAAGCCAAGGAAAAAAATCCGGCATTAAAAATTTTATTGCTCGACAAAGCTAACGTAAAACGTTCCGGTGCTATCAGCATGGGCATGGATGGTTTAAATAATGCGGTCATTCCCGGCCACGCCACACCGGAGCAATACACCAAAGAAATCACTATCGCCAATGATGGCGTGGTAAACCAGGCAGCGGTGTATGCGTATGCAAAAAACAGTTTCGCCACCATCGAACAACTGGATCGCTGGGGGGTGAAATTTGAAAAAGATGAGACCGGTGATTACGCCGTAAAAAAAGTGCATCACATGGGCTCCTATGTATTGCCTATGCCGGAAGGTCACGACATTAAAAAAGTGCTGTATCGCCAATTAAAGCGCGCAAAAATTTCCATTACCAGTCGCATCGTTAGCACACGTTTGTTAACTGATGCAGAAGGCGCCGTGAATGGTGTTTTAGGGTTTGATTGTCGCACCGCAGACTTCCATGTTATTCGTGCAAAAGCCGTGATTTTATGCTGCGGCGCCGCAGGTCGTTTGGGTTTACCGGCTTCCGGTTATTTGATGGGCACTTATGAAAATCCGACCAATGCTGGTGATGGTTATGCGATGGCCTATCACGCCGGTGCGGAATTAGCGAACCTGGAATGTTTTCAAATCAATCCATTAATTAAGGATTACAACGGCCCGGCGTGTGCGTACGTTACTGGTCCGCTCGGTGGTTACACCGCTAACAATAAAGGTGAACGCTTTATTGAATGCGATTACTGGAGCGGGCAAATGATGTGGGAGTTTTACCAGGAACTGGAAGGTGGTAATGGTCCGGTATTTTTAAAACTGGATCACCTTGCCGAGGAAACTATCCAGAATATTGAAACTATTTTGCACAGCAATGAACGCCCCAGCCGTGGTCAATTCCATGCCAATCGCGGTACCGATTACCGTGAAAAAATGGTGGAAATGCATATCTCTGAAATCGGTTTTTGCTCCGGCCACAGTGCTTCAGGTGTATGGGTAAATGAACACGCAGAAACATCGGTGAAAGGTTTGTATTCGGCTGGCGATATGGCAGCTGTGCCGCATAACTATATGTTGGGTGCGTTTACCTACGGTTGGTTTGCTGGTGTAAACGCAGCAGATTATGTAGCGGAACGTGCACACAGTTTTTTAAATGCAGAACAAATTGCTAACGAAAAACAACGCGTTTATGCCCCGTTGTTGCGCGCGGATGGATTACCGCCAGCACAAGTTGAATACAAATTACGCCGCTTTGTGAACGATTATTTACAACCGCCCAAAGTCACTAAAAAAATGGAAATCGGTTTGGAACGCTTTGCGATGATCGAACAGGATATCGAACAAATCAAAGCTAATAACCCGCACGAATTAATGCGCGCGATGGAAGTAAGTGTGATCCGCGATTGTGCCGAAATGGCTGCACGCGCGTCCCTGTTTCGTAAAGAAAGCCGCTGGGGTTTGTATCACTACCGAGTGGATTACCCCAAGCGCAATGACAATGAATGGTTTTATCACTGTCACTTAAAGAAAGATGCACAGGGCAATATGTTCAGTTTCAAACGCGATGTAGAACCTTACTTGATTCATTTAAATGCGCAAGAAGAAATTGCCTATCAGGGCTTGCGTTTAAAAGTTGCCAATAGCTAGGAGACATTTCATGGCCCAGCAACAACAAAGTATTTTTTTTCGCAGCAATGCACCGGTGACTGTCGATGAAGAAAAATGTATTGCCCATAAAGGCTGCACCGTGTGCGTGGAAGTTTGCCCGATGGACTTATTAGCGATTCATCCGGAAACCAACAAAGCCTTTATGCAATTTGATGAATGTTGGTATTGCATGCCCTGCGAAACGGATTGCCCGACTGGCGCAGTAAAAGTGGAGATTCCTTACTTACTGCGTTGAGTTGAATTGGATTAATAAAGAGCTACCTGATTCGCCATCAGATGCCCATGATTCTTAAATACCTCTCGTTGCCTACCTTTACCCAAGGAGCAAACGATCCCACAAGAACTACGGATAAGTCCGGAACAGTGAAGAGGAAATAAAAATGCGTTTTACCACCCGTTTAGCCCTGACCTTATCGCTGGTATTAACCAGTGTAGCTGCCCATGCTGAAACTATTCGCATTGCCATAGGCACGCAAGACACCACTATTAATTGCGCCACCGGTGGTTTATTAATTCGCGAATTAAAGTTGCTGGAAAAATATTTACCTAAAGATGGTAAGTACAAAGATGCCCAATATGAAATTGAATGGAAAAATTTTACCAGCGGTGCACCACTGACCAACGAAATGGTTGCCGGTAAATTGGACTTTGGTGCGATGGCTGACTTCCCCGGATCATTTAACGGTGTAGCCCATGAAGCCGCAGGCAAGCGCAGTATTTTTATTAGTGTACTGTCTGGCAGCATTAAAGGCAGCGGTAACGGCATTGTGGTTCCTGCAGCATCACCGGTGCAATCACTTGCCGAATTAAAAGGCAAAACTATCTCTGTACCTTTTGCTTCTACATCGCACGGCATGTTATTGCGTGCAGTGAAAGCGCAAGGCTGGGATCTTGATAAAGATATTCGCATTATCGCGCAAGCACCGGAAATCGCTGGCTCAGCATTAAAAAGCAATCGCATTGATGCCCATGCCGACTTCGTACCTTTTGCCGAATTATTTCCCAATCGCGGCTTTGCCCGCAAAATTTACGACGGCTCACAAGCGAATGCGCCAACCTATCATGGCACATTGGTCGATGAAGCTTATGCAAAAAAATACCCGGAAATTGTAGTAGCTTATTTGCGGGCGGCGATTGAAGCCGATCGCTTGATCGCCGCTGAACCGGAAAAATACAGCGAGTTAATTGAAAAATTAACGGGCATTGAAGCTGAAGTAAATTATCTATTCCATGGCCCACTCGGCTTGCAAACCCGCGACTTAACCTGGAAGCCGGAATATCGCCAGGCCACTGCAACAGCGATAGAAACATTAAAACTGTTGAAAAGAACCGATAAAGGTTTGGATGTCGCCACGTTTATTAACGATAAATATTTGCGTGAAGCCTTTAAACAATCAGGCCGTGATTATGAAACCTCATTAAAAGATTATTCACCACTTGCACTCAATGCTAAAGATGCAGTCAGTGGAAAAGCAATTACCGATTTCAAACACCTTGCGCAAATCTGGGTGCGCGGTGAGCCGCTGGTACGTCACTACGCGTCATTTCAAAATGCATTGACCGAACTGCAAAAACTGGAAGAAGCCGGTACCGATATTCGTGCGATTTACGCGCAAGCATCTGACAGCGGCATCAAATTGCTTGCAAACCAAGCCTGGTTTGTTCAAAGCAGCAATGGCCAGCTTGATGCATTTTTATTAAAAGAACAAGCTGAAACCTTTGCAAAACAACACGGCGGCAAAGCATTAGCATTCAGTGCATTGCGAGAACAAGCTCTTAGTGCACTGAATGAGCAATCAACAACATTACGCTGAGAAATATTATGGCCAATTTAAAAAGGACCAATGCATTGCCCTCTCGCGTAACCACCGCGAGCATGCAATTAGGTTCAGTCGCGGCTTGTGTGTTGGTGTGGCATTTTGCATCCACACTGCGGATCGATCTGGGGGTTATCACTTTTTCCAACGTGCCCACACCGCAAGCCGTTGTCAGCGCAATCTGGCAATTATTGCAATCCAACGCACTGCTGCCGCATTTAGGCAGCAGCCTCGCACGCGTATTTAGTGGTTATGTAATGGCAGCGATTGTGGGTGTTACCTTGGGATTGGTAATCGGGCGCTCGCGCAAAGCGGAAAACTGGTTAATGCCGCCGCTGGAATTGTTGCGCCCTATTCCGGCAGTTGCCTGGATTCCGTTGGCGATATTGATGTTTCCCTCATCAGAAGCATCGATGATTTTTATTACCTTTACCGGTGCCTTGTTTCCAATTTTATTAAATACGATCCACGGTGTTGAAGCAGTTGATCCACGGTTGATCGCATCATCGCGCAGCCTCGGTGCATCGCCCCGCGCGATTTTGCGTGAAGTGGTTTTGCCCGGCGCGTTGCCGAGTATTTTTACCGGGCTATCAATCGGCATGGGAACATCCTGGTTTTGTTTGGTAACGGCAGAAATGATTTCAGGCCAATGGGGCATTGGTTATTACACATGGTCTTCCTACGTGATTCAAAATTATGCCGATATTGTTGTGGGCATGTTGTTAATCGGATTACTCGGCATGGGCAGTAGCTGGTTAATAAAACGAATTGGTGACTGGTTAACGCCCTGGTATCGATTGCAAGGAAAATCATAATGACTATTTACCAAAATAATTCAGCTGACTATCAACATCATTCTTCCGACAAGAGTAATCGGAATCCAGCTGTTGCATTGGGTGAAATTAATGCGCAGCAGTTATCGATTCGCCTTGGCACAGGTGTGAGTGAATTTGAAGCGGTGCAAGCAGTGGATTTCAATATTCAGCCGGGTGAATTTGTCTGCTTGCTCGGCCCTTCCGGTTGCGGAAAATCCACATTACTTGGTGCGCTTGCTGGTCATATTATTCCCGCTAATGGTGTGCTTGAAGTGGATGGACAAACCATTACCGGACCATCACCGGAACGCGGCATGGTATTCCAGCATCACACGTTATTTCCGTGGCTGAATGTAGTGGACAATGTTGCCTTCGGTTTGAAAATGCGCGGCGTTAACAAAGCCGAACGCCACGCACAAGCGCTGGAAATGTTGCAACAAGTTGGCTTGCACGATGTTGCAACCCGTTGGCCGAGCCAACTTTCCGGCGGCATGCAACAACGCGTTGAAATTGCACGCGTATTAATTAATAAACCGCGCCTGTTGTTGATGGATGAACCCTTTGGTGCATTGGATGCGCAAACACGTTTAAAGATGCAGCAATTATTGCTTGATATCTGGGGCCGCATCCGCACCACGTTAGTCTTTGTTACCCATGATATCGACGAAGCACTTTTTCTCGCAGATCGCATTTTGGTGATGAGCCCACGCCCCGGTAGATTTATTGAAAACTTACCGGTGAATTTTGCGCGACCACGTACAACGGAATTGGTAACAACACCGGAATTTATGCAGTTAAAACGCCACTGCCTGGATTTATTAAGTCACGAGGAGGGCCGTCAGCTCCCGCGACTTTCGCCTTTGGGTTTACCACCGGAAACACGCATTGCCGTTTAATGCTATTGGAAATAATCACTTTCCGAAAATTTGAACAAGAAGAATTGAAAATATGACAACACAACCGACTACCGATAATCCCGATATTTTAGTTTTGCAACCGCGCCTGCAAGACAGCGATGCCAGCACGCGTTGTATTGCATTGATTGAATTGGCTGACCTTGAAGACCCGGATGCACTGCCGTGGCTCACTCACGCATTAACCGTAGATAGCAACGCCGATGTGCGCCGCGAAGCAGCGCGTTTATTAGAAGGCTGGGAAGAAACCGAAGTAGTTGAAGCGCTGAGTGCAGCACTGACGGATGCAGATGAAACGGTGGGTGAAATTGCGGCCCAAAGTTTAAGCCAATTAAAAACTGCTGAACTCGGCCATATTATTTTGCGCTGGGTAAATAATGAAAATGCCGATGTGCGCAAACATGCATGGCGTGCGCTGCGCGAATTGCGTTTACCTGCTTCTGCACCTGCTGCACTCATTGCATTACAGGATGACAATGCCAATGTGCGCCGCGAAGCGGTTGGTGTGTTGGGTTGGTTAAAATATACCGATGCATTGCCCGAGCTTGCGCGTCTCGCCAGTAACGATTCCGCGATTGAAGTGCGCCGTGCAGCAACCGGTGCATTGGGTTTGGCGAACAATGACAGTGTGTTGCCAGCCCTGCGCAGTGCGCTTACCGATGCAGAATGGCAAGTACGCGAAGAAGCAGCAAACACATTAGGGAAATTGCGTTTGCAAACCAGCGGCGATTATTTAATTACCGCGCTTGCAGATTCCTATTGGCAAGTGCGTTTGCAAGCCGTACGCGCATTGGGAAAATTACGTTTTATCACCGCAACAGATTCACTGCTTGAATTACTCACTCATCGCATTAGCAATTTACGCAAGGAAACTGCATTGGCGTTAGGGGAATTGGGTAATCCTGATGCGCTACCTGCGCTGCGCGCAGCAGAAAATGATGCCGATCCCGAAGTGCGTAAAGCAGTACGAATTGCATTAGCGCAATTGCAGCAGTAATTGAAAAAATAATTGGAGCATACAATGAACCACACTGCCCCGCTGTCACTGAGTAACTCGTTAAAAAATAAACAGGTTGTGGTGAAATGGTCGGAAGCGGACACGCAAACACTAAGCCACCAGCACTTGCGTGGTGCCTGCCCTTGCGCAAAATGTCGAGCCGCCCGTATTAAAGGTTATCTATCAGTGGTGGATGCAGATGTGGAACTAATTGCGATGAATCCAATGGGATATGGATTACAAATGATATTCAGCGATGGCCATGACCGCGGCATTTATCCATGGAGTTATTTGCGCGAACTGCAATATTAATTCCGCCCTAAAACAAATGAATGATTTTAGGGCGGAACCATTTAATTAATAAAACATAATTAAAAGTGATTAACGCACTACAATAATTGCAACTATCCAACTCAGCAGAAATATATCTGGCTTAGTTACAACTCCCCACAAGAGTCCAAGCCGTTGATGGACCGTTGTGATAATCAGGGTCAGAACCTTGCGTCCACCATTTATTCACATACTTAACGCCTTTGTATTGCACTTCCGTTGGCGATGCGTAAATCGTCTCACGGGTCCAGGTCGGCAAGCCTGCGCATGAACCTGTGCCGGTAACCGAACTGCTGGAGTGGCTGGAGCTAATTGAACTACTGGATTTGCTCAAGCTAATGGAGCTGCTGGACTTACTGGAACTAATAACACTGCTACTAGAGCTACTTGCACTTGATAGCTTACTGCTTGCGCTTGATGAATTACTGCTTGTGCTTGATGAATTACTGCTTGCACTTGATGAATTAATAGTACCAATTAATTCCCTGGCAACAGCAGTCAATAATGGTTGCACCGGTGGCTTGTTGTAACCAATATTGGTGTTGTCCTGGGTAATTTCCCAAATCATCGCACCGGCCAAGCCATTTGCTTTGATGTAGTCTGCTTTTGCCGAAAGTGATTGATCATCGTCATAGCTAACAATACCGCAACCCGATTTCTTTTTAAGATAAGGAACGCGTGCACTCGCATCCCACACCCGATCCCAATTTCCACTGTTGATGTATTCATTAATTGCTGTATAGGTAAGTGGGCTACCACCTTCTTTTGGTGTTGCATTTAATTGGCAGTTAAAAAATTCACGCCCATAAAATGCCAAGCCCATTACAAGTCGGTTAGCCGGAACATTGGTGACAACAGCTGGATAAACTTCGCCCGACACCGGATCAACTGACTGGGGACGTCCATCACGAATATTGATAAGCCCTTTCTCAACCGTGAGATAGCGATTACAAATCGCTTGGTCAGCATCGAAATCGCCACAGAATAACGGTGCATTGTGTGAGGCGTGTTGCGAGTAAGACCATTCACCGGAATAATCGTAAGTCATCACACCCATCCAATCCATGGTTTGATTCAAGACGGTAAAATCCAACCAATTGGCGTACCATAAACTCGAATGGAGATCGATTGACATTTCCAGTTTTTTACCCAACTCGCCTTCTAATCCATCGAATGCGGCGCGCACCTCACGCAGCAGGGCTGCAAAATTTTCTTTGTCATAATTTTTACCGTCAGCACCTGGATACTCCCAATCAAAATTAACACCGTCATAATTATAAGTGCGCATCCATGTCACCAGATTATTCACAAAAGTTGCGCGATAAGCGGGATTTGCTGCCATGCTGCTGAATCCGCCAGATTGGCTACCCCCGCCCATCATGACAATAAATCTCACGCCATTTGCATGCGCACGTGCCACCAATGCCGGATTATGAAATGAACCTGTTGACGTGCCAATTGAACCGCCCTCGCCGGGAAAAGCAAACCCATAAATTAAATGTGTGAGCTTATCGAACTGAATTGCCTCAGGCTTAAGAACGTAGTCTTTTTCGTAGGGATAAAAACCCGCGACTATTTTTTTGTCGTATTGGATTAGCGCAAACGCGTTGCAAGACATTAATATCGAGAACACCAGCAATCCTTTTTTAAGCACTTTCATATAAAACCTCTTAAATAGAAAATTTAAACCCTGTTTCCATTTAACCTCGTTTCATTTAACCCTCGCCCTAATGAGAGCAAACACATAGGCCATATGGTTGGAGATGCCAGCTCAATTTTCAGTTTTTCAAAAATTGATGGCTCGCGCATTTTGCAACACAACTGGGAAATCCATTTTTTACGAGCGGCTATTTCCAGTTAATGTTGCGCAGAGAAATAAAGCATCGCATAAATTTTTTTTCAATTGCATGATCTAAAGTCGAACCAAACACAGAAAAGTGGAACGCGATCAACTGAAAAATAAAACTGAAAAATAATTTAAGAGACAGAATCTTGTGAGGAATTTTATACAGTACGAGTTATTGTTTTTCTTGATACATGCAACCATCAAAAAGCCAAGGGATAGTTCCATTTATATAGATCCTTGACTGTAAACTGCTACTACTTAAGGTGTGATTAAAAACCAAAGTGGCGGCCAATGATACAGTGACAGATGCTAGCGCCTCTAAAGGAGGAAAAATTGAAGCAGCGTTGGCCTTTAAATAAAGGATTATTAACGCATCAATATTTCCGAAGGTAAACCATGGTTGATCCGTTGTAATTTGCTTCAACAATATCAAGCCAGCCGTCACCATTAAAATCGGCTAAAGCCAAACCGTAGGTTTTGGTGTGACGTTGAAATATATTTATGCTTTCATCTTTTCCTATGTCAGAAAACGTAGCTTTACCCTGGTTCAGGAAAATTTTATTTTTTGTAAAATTATTTCCTTCAACATAGTCCAGCAAACCATCTCTATTAATATCGCCAACAGCCAGTGACGCTGTCCGCTTTAAGTCCTGGCTGTTTGAAAAGCCGGTAAAATGGCCGTCGCCGTCATTTAAGTAGATGGTGTTGCTACCATAGTTGCCCACCAGCAAATCTGGATCTTTATCCTGGTCAAAATCGGCGAGTTTGATCGCGTAAGTGACATCACCCGACTTTATTGTTTCAAATAAAGTGAAATGGCCGCGACCGTCGTTTTTATAAACGCGATTATCCGCCCCATAATGCTCCTGGTTGCCAGCGATAAAATCCAAATCGCGGTCGCCGTCAATATCACCCAGTGCGATACCGTAGGTGACATCCTTTTCTTGTGTCATTTCAAGTAAATCGAAATGTCCTTTACCGTTGTTAAGGTATACCGCGCTGCCCTGGTGAGTGCCAAAAATAACATCAAGGTCACCATCGTTATCAAGGTCACCAAGTGCGGCGGACGGTGAAGACATTACTTCCGGTAGTTTTTCAAACAGCACCAATTTCCCTTTGCCATCATTCAGGTACACAACGTTATTGGCATCGTTCGTATTCGCGACAATGCAGTCCAGGTATTTGTCGTTATTCAAATCTCCCAGTACGACAGCATAGGTGCTTTGTTTTATATCCTCTTCCAGATCCTGGTTGTGAGAAAAACTGCCGTCGCCATTATTCATGTAAACGCGATTGGGGCCGTAGTTGCCGATGACGAAATCATTATCGCCATCCAGGTCCAAATCACCCGCCGCAACAGAATAGGATTCATCTTGTTTGTCACTGGTAAACGTTACTGAAAATTCAATGTCCGCGCCGGTTTTAGCGGTGGGCGTGAAGGTGTTTTGTGTGGCACAACTCTGCAAAAGGGGAAGTATTGATAATGTGATAGCGGTAATTTTTTTCATGGCTAATGTAATCAACGTTAAACAGTTTTTTTATAGTAAAGATTAACAAGCGATCCTGATAATCGGGATCGCTTGTTAACCGGTTATTTTATTATTCGAATAATTCCATCTCGGCGAGTTGCAATATCGTGCCGCTGTTGTTGGTCAAATTAAAACGATAGTGCTTGTAGGCAACGTTGTTGTTGAAGGTAAATTCCCGACGCTCCAGCCGCGTTGAAAAATCTTCATTGCTACGCGTATCCAGGTTGACCCAACTCGAACCGTTATTTGATCCTTGTAAAACCCATGCGGCGGGGTCGCGTTCCTCGGCATCATTAGCAGAGGCGATGCTGTAGCGTGTAACAACGTGCGCTGCAGGAAGCTCTATACCGATCCAGCCCGATGGATGGAAGGTCAGGTATTTAGTCGCTAACAGATTATCAAACACCTTTCCCATTTCCTCTCCAGCAGGTGAATCAATGTATTGTGCGGTTACGATTCCGCCTGCATCGGTGAGGTCTTGCGTTGACGCAGAGGTTGCGTTGCCGCCAATTTCTATTTCACCAATCTGTGTAATAGCACCGGAATTGTTGGATACATTGAATCGATAGAAAGAATAAGCAGCAGCGTTGTTAACATTAAACGTGCGGCGTAAGTAACGTGCGGGGAAATCCTGATTACGTTGTTCGTCCAACAGCTTCCAATTTGCTCCATCGGTTGATGCTTGCAAATTCCAGTTCAACGGGTCCCTTTCTGCCGCGTCACCGGCAGAGGTTAAGCTGTAGCTTGTCGCGGTGTAAGCTTTGTTAGCTGGAAATTGGAATTGAATCCATGTTGACGGATTAAACGTTAAATATTTGCTTGCCGTATTGTTGTCAAACGCATTTTTATCCTGTTCATTTACAGGGGAATCATTGTGCTGCGATGTGACCAAGCCTCCTGAATCGGTTAGGTCTATATCGGCCTTTCCTATTAATTCAATGTCTGCCAATTGCAGGATCGCTCCGCTATTGTTAGTCATTTGCAATCGGTACATTGCGTAGGCGGCATTGCTGTTAATGCTGAACTCACGCTTTAATAAACGTGCAGGGAAAAACTCATTGGAACGCGTGTCCAGCGTTGTCCAGTTATTGCCATCGTTAGAGGCGAGTAATGTCCAACTGCGAGGATCTCGTTCCGGTGCGTCATTCGCAGAGGACAGCGAATAATATGTCAGTTTTTTACGCACGTTATTCCCGAAAGCAAATTGCACCCACGCGGAATTATGGAAGGTGAGGAATTTTGTACTGACATTATCATCGAATAATTTATCGTGACTTTCAGTTCCCGTTGCGTCGTTGTACTGCGATGAGACTGTGCCACCCAGATCGGTGACATCGATATTACCGTTAATAGCGGGCTTTGCACCTTGCGCGCTTTTTAATACAACGCGAATAGTGCGGATATCAAAACTTCCCATGGTGAGATTGATGGTGTTGCCGGC
Source organism: Cellvibrio sp. 79 (assembly GCA_003056245.1). Lineage (GTDB taxonomy): Bacteria > Pseudomonadota > Gammaproteobacteria > Pseudomonadales > Cellvibrionaceae > Cellvibrio. The sequence continues at coordinate 2,207,897 of MVDH01000001.1, forward strand.
GAAATTGGAATTGCCGATATTATTCCACTCGATCATATCCATTTCGTAAGCATCAACAATATCACTCGCAAAGGTTAACGCGACGGGTGTTGGCCCTTCACCTTTCGTTTCATGCAAACGAATAATAAATGCATTAGGATCATCTTCCGCTTGCTTGATAGCAGAGATATTTACCTTTTCCTGGTTGACTGATGCAAAAGAAAACGATTTTCCTAAATTGCCTGTATGTGCCTCTGCGGTGGTTGCCAGGAGCGGGTAGTTAAATTCATAACTTTTCCATACGGTATTTGCCGCTTGCCAACCACTTGCATGCGGGTAGAGTGCGTATTTGATGCTATGGAAACCATCGTCGGCGGGGTTTGTTGAACCCAGTGTTCCCACGGCGGATTTCAATAAGGTTAAGCGCAAGCGGTTGTCTTTTGCGTCCCAGCCATATTTTCCATCATTTAATACACTCACCCCAAAATTCGCTGCAAGCTCTGATAGATCAGCCCATTTTTGTCCATTCACTTCAAAGCGCGCTTGTTCAAATTTATCATCGCGTTTAATCGGTCGGCTTATCGCACCGTAACCAATGTCATAGGTGGCGATGGTGTCCGATGCAGGTCCTTGCTGTACGCCATCTACTGCAAAGCGAGCTGCTTCATTTGCACTACATTCGCCATCCGCAGAGACACTTTTGCGCAGCGCAACATTTTGCCCGTTGGTATTGATCGCCTGGAAATCATAGATACGTGCAGCGGTATTAGTATCTTGCGCGGGTGTCGTTATGTATAAGCGCACGTAACGTGCTGATGCAGGCGTGATGTCATGTGTCGTGTGCCCGCGCGTGTTGCCCGCAACATTTACTACCCTTGTCCAATTATTGCCATCGTTGCTGACTTGAATCTGGTAATTACGCGTATTGAATTTAAGGGGTTCGCCCGCTGCTGTTGCATGCTGTATTTTAAATTGCTTTAGCGATTGAACTGAACCCAGATCAACGCGTAACCAGTGGTCACCGCTGTTCGGGCTACACCATTTTAAAAAGTGAGGTTGTGTGAATGAACCCTGTTGCGCGCCCGAAAGGTTCATCGGAAATGCGACTTTTAATAACTTGCGATCTTCATTCCAATTGACGTCGGTACGGAAATCAACGCGCTGTACCTGGGAATATAACGTGATGTATTGCGAGAATGTTGAACCCGAATGTGAGCGATTAACTTTAAATGTGGCGCGCACAGGACCACTCTCGACAATTTCTGTGGATGTCACATTATTAATGGTAATGAACTTATCGTTACGGACATCATCACCCAAATTCCATGCATCCCATGCTGAGGGTTCATCAACAAAAAAGTGCAAGGCATTACCTTCACCACGCAGCGCTTCTCTGTTAGCGGCTTTATCAAAAACGCTGACCAGGTTGCCGTTATTATTAAATGATACGTTGTAGTAATTATTTTCTATACGGTTATTGGTAATACTCAGCCCGGTGTTGTAGTTACCAGATGGCGTTGCAACGATATGAAATACTTTTGCACCGAGTGACGGAATATTATTGGCGATGAAAACCACTTTTGCCGTCTTGCCGGTAATAATACTTTGCGATGGAATTTCCTGGCCGTTGTCGTAGACTTTAATTCCAGGCGGTGCAGCGGGAAATGCGACTTCAGTTTCAACCACATCAGTCCGGCCAAACGACAGCGAGTTACTCACCACGACCGGGACGCCATTGCCGGTGGTATCCATATTGTTAGCAATATTGCTATTAGCTTGCTGGATAATATGTTTCAGTTTATTAATCGCATTGGCATATTGCGCATCCACACCGCCATCAATATCCGGGCCTTTGTATACGCGATCAATGGATGAGCCAGGGAGAATATCGTGGAATTGGTTAACCAGTATCACGCGCTCCCAAATGTCGGTAATTTCCCCAATCGGGTAATAGCCGCCTAACCATTTACTGATAGACGAAAATTTTTCAGCCTCTTCAGCGCGCGCCTCTGAATTACGATTGTTCCGTTTTGTTTGTGCCTGGCTGGTAGCAACGCCACGATGTGTTTCCAGATAAAGCTCTGTGTTGATGGTGGGCAGTGCATTCAAGTGATGTTGCAGGTAATTAAAATAATAATCCCCGATTTTACTCATGCGCACGGTGTAGGCTTGTGATTTATCAGCAGCGCGTAACGCATCCAGATCGCCGGAGTTGGGCCCGCCGCCGTGATCCCCTTGCCCGTAGAGATGCAACGCTTCTTTAAGCCCAAGTGCAGCGGTGGCATCGAGCGCGCCTTCCAATTGCCCCAGGGATGTGTTGCCGGTGTAGTCAAATGCTAATTGGTAGCTCGGAATTTCTGTGCCATCTACGCCTTTCCAAATAAAGGGGCCTTTGTGTGTCCTGTTGGTGTCGTGCCAATTTAATTTGGAGGTGAACCAGAAATCAATGCCGCTTTTTTTCATAATTTGCGGCCATGTCCAATTGAATCCAAAACTATCCGGTGTGAATCCCACGCGAACGTCTATCCCAAAGTTCTCACGCATAAAACGTTTGCCGTACAGGAATTCGCGCACATGGGCCTCGCCACTGCCCATATTATTATCGGCCTCAACCACGGTACCGCCCGTTACTTCCCACTGGCCAGACGCAACGCGACCTTTGAGTTCTTGCCATTGCGTAGGGCTGTAGTCGCGGAAAAATTTATAGTGTTGCGCCGCAGAGGCAGAAAAACGATAGTCGCTGGAATTTTTCATTAACGTTAATGCGTTGGTATAGGTATCCGGAACGACGGAGTCTTTAACTTCGGATTTCGGCCATAGCCAGGCGGTGTCAATGTGCGCATTACCAATTGCATGCACCACATCTGATGAATCATACGCGTAAGTCGATGCTGATAACGTACTCAGCAATAGTAAGGCAGGGCTTGAGGGTAATAATTTTTTCATTTCATAATCTCCCTTTTTATCGCAATATTGATTGCGCATAAAAATGTGATTCGTTACGGTTAAAAAACAGATCTTTATTCCGTTAATAATCTGTTTTTAATTAAGGTTTTTAATTGAGGTCATTAACCGATAACGTTTACAGCTTCATGAACTTAACCCAGTTAATATTCCAGCCACCACTCGGTGCAAACAAACCAACCGAATAGGTACCGGCGTTAATGTTCACTGTGTGACTAATGGTTTGCCAGTTTTGCCAACCGCCTGTTGCAGGAATGGCGATTTGACCAAGTTGAATCAAACCTGCGTTTAAATCCAACGATAAAGTGCTACCGCTTGGGCTTGAAACACGGTACTCAACTCTGTAAATGCCGCTGATTGGGAAATTAACATTGGCATAAACCATGAAATCGTTGGCATCAATCCAGCCAACGTTTTGGCCGCCGCCGGTATCAGTGGTGCTTTCCGTTCCAACACCATTCATTGATGTAAAGCTTTCAGCTTCGATTTGTTTACTAAACGCAGGGCCAGACGAGCTTGATGAGCTTGAACTGGAATTACTGGAGCCAGTTAAACCATTAGTGAATAGTTCAAATTCAGCAAGTTGAAATAAAATGGTGCTGTTTTGAACGATGTTGAAACGATGGTACTTGTAGGCAGTGTTGTTGCTGATATCGAAACGACGCTTTTGATATCTGTTAGCAAAATTTTCATTGCTTCGCGTGTCCAGCGTTGTCCAACTATTACCATCGTTTGAGCCTTGCAATGTCCAGGCTAATGGATCGCGTTCGTCGGCATCATTTGCAGAAGTGAGGCTGTAACTATTTATAACGTACGCGGTATTGGTTTGATATTGCACCCAACCGCCCGCGCTGTTCACACCCAAATATTTTGTGCCCGGATCGTTATCAACAAGGTTCGCAACGCCTTCACCATTGTTGTTGGGATATTGTGCGGTGATAGCGCCGCCGAGGTCAGTGATATCAAGGCTTGAAACAATCATCGACGAAACACGGTCATTCCAATCGCCACCAATCCAGCCTGTGTTGGCGGTGAGCGTAACGCTTGCGCCCGTGAAGTTATCACCATCATAAAGAGTGACCTGGATACCTGGCGGGATAACTAAGGAGGTGATGTCATTGTTGCGCGCGCCGCGTGCAATTAATTGTGCAGTGTTGTATTGGCCAATGTTAAAGCGAGAACCGTAGCCGCCGAAATTAATGTCTTGATAGGCGACGACTTGATCAACCGATGCCGCCGCTTCCAGCAACATAATGCCGCTGAGCTGAGTGGAATATTCCAGCGTGGTATTTGATGCAGGCACAACATTCCAAACCGGGCCGACAAGGTTATCGGCGCGCATACCGCGTTTTAACAGAATTTGTGCGTTGTATTTAATGATGTCCGCGTAGCGTTTGCGAGTTTCAATCGGTAACGCGCCTTCACGCGCGAGGTTCGCAAATGAACGCAGGAAAATGCCTTTAAATAAACCGCCATCGCCCTGGCCGGTTTCATTGGTATAGATAACACCATTAACGGTACGCTCATTCAGAACATACTCGGCTGCTTTAACCGCGTCATTTAAATAGGTTGCGTCACTGGTAATCTGGTAAAGCTCAAGGCTGGCCGCCAGATACATGCCAACATTGTAGGAAAATACCCAATCCGGATTGGTGTTAACAACGTCGGGCACCGCCTCCCAGCCATCGTAAACTCCGCCATTAGGCGCAACCAATTTACTTTTAACAAATGCATGGATTTCTCTGGCGTACTGTAATTTTTGCGCGTCTCCGCCAATGCGATAAAGTTGCGCCGCGGCATATGCTGCCGGAGAATTGGATATCGCATTTTTACAGCTTGGATGACAATTTTTATTCCAGGTAATCGCGTTTAAATATTGTGTGCTGCGGCCGGTGAGAATATCAGTCCATAATAAATTCGCGACATCAAGATATTCGCTATCACCGGTGGCTTTGTACGCTTTGATGCTCGCCAGTGTGAGCCATTCCATATCATCATAAAAATCATTCGTATAACGGCCGTGTGTATCGCGGATGCCATGGAGCAAGGTTTTCATGCGCAATTTGTAAGTGTCGTTGCGGGTTCTTATAAAACCTTCGGTGAGTGCATCCAAACCGTTGGCATTCCACCAGAAATCGAAACCTGAATCCGGTGTATGGGTGTAATACATTCCATTGCCGGAAATATAAGTATTGTGCACCGTCTGTTGCAGTTGCTCGGCAGCACTACCATAGAGGGCGACTTGGGCGGCAGCGCTTAGGCTGAACGTCATCGCACCACCAACAATTATCTTTTTCAAAATATCGCGGGACTGGCTCATTTATTATTGCCTCTGTTTATGAGTATTAACTGGGCTTGAAATACCCAGGGTTGAATTGGCGCCAGACGAGAGAGAGTCTGTACGCTCAGTTATTATTAGTTGTGGCTGTAACTAAGAGTCCGGCACGGGTTGCTCCCCGATAACAGATTGCGCAGCCGTTCGGGGGAATTTGTGAAACAGGTTCACCCGGCGAAAGAGTCAGGAATTTTTACGTGATTTTTTTCTTTATAAATATCGCGCTGGAAGGTAGCGATGTTCCGGGTTATCGGAGTCCGGGGAAATTTTTCTCGAACTATCCAGGTGGGTGCTTTTGGGTTTTATATTTAACCGAAAGCTTGTTGTTTAGGTGCGGATGAAATATTTGAGCCGGACACGCTTTCTAATTCGTTGATCTGTAAGTGAAATTGATGTACAAACCATTAAAAAAATTAGAACGCGTTTGTTAAAAAATTTATTGGCAGAAGAATAAACATAAATAAATATTTTTATTTATGTGACCCGGTTGGTTAGTGTGCTGTGAAGTAGAACATTATATATTTCTCTAGAAATAAGCTCATTGTGCCTTCCGAAGCAAAACTTTTCCTATTGATGAATCGAGCAGGGAATACGCTGAGCCCTGAAAGATGGCTTGCAATGCAGTATAATTTTGATTTGTGGTAAGAAAAATTAAAAACAGATTTGTCAGGTTGCGAGTCAATAAAATTCTAAAAATTGCTCACAAACGAAAGTGTCCACAATGCTTAATTTTCCAGTTATTTGAGATGGATTGTTTTTAAAGGAAATTTTTTAACGAGGAGAAGCAAAGAAGGGGGTTGAATCACTCTCTAACAATTTGAAGCATAAAATGTCAGCTTCAAATTGTTAGCATAAAGTGTCAATTCGAGACATTTTATGAGTGAACCGTCACCGGACGTTTCTATTATTTGTAATTAAACGTGATAATTACTGGGACACAATCCGGAACCAGTTGATGTTCCAGCCACCTGTTTTAGCGAAGATCCCCAGGTTATAAGTGCCTGCATTAATAAACACGGTATGGGATACTGTGGTCCAGTTTTGCCAACCGCCAGTGTTGGGAATTTCACTCTCACCCAACACAATTGCACCGCTATTTAAATCCACTGATAAACGGCCGCCACTGTTCGAACTGGCAACACGGTATTCAATGGTGTAATTGCCGGATGCCGGAATAGTAATGGAGTTGTAAGCCAACCAGTCACCGGTTTCAATCCAACCAACATTTTGTCCACCGCCAGCATCAGACGTAGTTTCAACACCAACACCTGACATGCTTGAATAAGCTTCCGCTTGTTTTTGCAAATTCAATGTGGGGTTGGTAGTGGTTGCTGGTACTAACTCCCATTCGGATGAAGCCTGCACTTCATTTTGCCATTGCTCTACATAAGCGCCGGAGTTTGCACTGTTACCCGCAACCTTGATTGCTTTACTACTGTGCGAGGCAATCAGTTGATAGTAAGAACCGGATTTCGCTGCAATGAAACGCTGGTTAGCAGAACCGAGATACTCCCACAAATGCACCTTCGCACCATTCGCCGTTGAGATCGCATCTATATCCAATGCCTTGCCACTCACTACGCCACGAATAATGTAAACACCTTCGCCTTGATGCGAAAATTCAAATTGTTGCGCAGCGCTACCGTTATATGTCCATTGACGGATACGCGCACCGTTGTTGGTATCGCCATTCATCACATCCAGATACAAACCGCTACTGCGATTGCGCAGCATGTAGCGACCGGTGAGATTGGTATCGCCATTAGGGCGAACTTGTAGCGAGGTGACAACATCATTGAAGCCTTTGCTCACCAGGCAATTATCATTAGTAGTAACGGTAACCTGGGCACCGATAAAATTATTATCTTTAAATAGAAATGGCTTTGTAACCCGGTAATAATTTCAACGATGATATATCGTCGTTAACAACACCGAAACTTTGTAATTGCGCCAACGCGTGGTTACCCGCCGGTATATTCGCCGCAGCACCTTTGTAGTCACAATCTTTATAGGATGTCAGCGCTGCCGTGGCAGTGGGAGCCGATGAAAAAACGAAATCCGTTTTCGCTTTGTTGTATTGCGCTTCCCACTCTGCTGGCCAACCAAAAGCGTTGGTAGCGAGCGGTTTTAAATCCACACCGGATGCACCACTCCAAAAGTGCACAAACTCCCCCCAATTCATGGAGCGTGAATAGTTATTACCATTTTTAGGGAAATGTTGTGCAAGCAATTCAAAATAACGATTCAATACTTTGTTGCCGCCGTATTGCGAATAAATGGGATAGAACCAATCGCGGAACCAATAAGTGCCCGCGCGCGGAAAATTGTCTTGCTTGGTGATTAAATCGTTGTAAGTACTTTGCGCTACGCTGGTCATGCCCAGATTGACATAAACATCGTAGTTAAAAATTTCTGCCCATTTACTATCGCCCCACAACCCGAATGCGGGTGAACCGTGAACACCTTTCGAACCCAGTTCAACAATGTGGGAAATTTCGTGCGCAATAACATCGATATTCCAACCCGCCTGGCTGTGCCAATCACCGGCTTGGCCAATGTCAATTACGTTGCGGTAATCATGGTGTGCATCCCACCAGGTTGATGGATGGCCACCACCGTATTTGTACGCATGGAAAATAGCGTGGAGATGCGGTTTACCACCAAAATCACCGTAGGTTTTTTTGGTGTAGCGCCATACATCGCCCGCGAATTTATTCATCCAGGTAATGTTGCGATCCACATCGTTATCGTAATACACCGCAATATCTGCATCGAGAAATACACGGCTTACTAACTGGTTGTGCTCAAACCAATGCTCCTGCCAGGTGAGTGGCGGCGTTTCCTGAGCATGGGTGAGCGGGCTTGCCAAAGCAGCGACCACTGCTGCTACTTGAAAAATCCTTTGTTTGATCATGTTGATTTAGCCTCTTGGGTTTTAATACTTTTGGTTTTAACGTAGTAGTCACAACATCTAATCCCATTCGTGCTTTCTCATGCGTTCTTATCAGCCACGCGCAGCGATTACTTTGCGCAACTATTTTTATTAATTGCTATTTTATTAATTGTTGTTTTTATAAAGAGCAAAGCCGCTCGAATGATTTGCATCATTCGAGGACTTTGTAAAAAATTACTTGGGGAAACTCCAGTAGGGGCGAAAATGCAAACGCACTTCGCCCACCGGAAATTGTTGAATTACTGATACACGCGCACGTAATCCACATACATACGTTGCGGGAATACACTGCTGGCATTCGGGCTACCCGGCCAGCTGCCGCCTACGGCAACGTTCAACAACAGGAAGAATGGTTGATCAAATACCCAGGTACCATAATTTTGCACTTGCGCGCGAGTTACGGAATAGAACTGGATATTATCGCGGAACCAGCGAATACCATTGGTATCCCACTCCACTGCGTAAACGTGATAATTCACATCCACATATTCACCGAGATTATGTGTACCCATAATCGGAGTGTTGCCGGAATAACCAGGACCATGTAATGCACCGTGCGTAGTTGTTGGTTCAAAACCGACGTGTTCCATAATGTCGATCTCACCGGATTGTGGCCAACCTACTTGCCCGAGGTTGCTACCTAACATCCAGAATGCGGGCCAAATTCCTTGTGTTTGTGGCAATTTCAAACGCGCTTCAATACGGCCGTATTTAAAGGTTTTTTTATCGCGCGAAACCATGCGTGTTGAGGTGTAAGTACAAGTGCCATACCAGCAACCATAATTGGATGGATTGTTGCGACGCGCTTCAATCACCAATACATTGCCACCCGCTTGCGCATCATTTTGGATAAATGCGTTTTGGCCATTGGTGTAATACTGCAATTCATTATTACCCCAACCGCCACCACCAGTTTCAAATGTCCAGTTCGCCGTATTGATGCTGTTAAATTCATCTGACCACACTAGCGTGCGCCCTGGATTGGTAGTGTTGGGAACAATTTCAATCCAGTTAAAATTCCAATCGGCTGATTGTGCAAACACACCCAGATTGTAAGTGCCTGCATTTAAATTAACGGTGCGTGTTACTGTGGTCCAATTTTGCCAACCGCCGGTAGCGGGAATAGTAAAATTGCCCAATTGAATTGAGCCCGCATTTAAATCTACCGATGCAGTTGCACCATTGGGTGATGCCACGCGCAAGCGCACTGTGTAGCTGCCAGTCGTTGGAATATTCAATCCGTTAAATGCAAGCCATTCGCCTTGCGCAATCCAACCTACGTTGTAACCACCACCACTGTCAGTGGTGTATTCAATATCCACTGCATCGCCGCGAAAAACTCCACCGCTATTACCGGGAGTTGTATCTGAAAACGCGTTGTAATTTTCTGCTTGATAAACCACTGCATGGGCAACAGACGCAATACCGGCGCACGCAAATAACGCGGCTTTCAGTAATTGCACTGTGGCGGATTTTTTATTATTCATAACGGGTTCCTTTAAAGAAGGTAATTAAGTAAGTGTATGAATCGCTCATACGCCATTTAGAGAATGATTAACACCAATTTATTGAGATTAAAAAGATTGTTAACAACTCTTTAGCACTGGCCATTTTTTTATAGTGTTTATTTTTAGTATTCCCCCTCGGTAAAAAACCTGTGCGATAAAAAATCGCACAGGTTGCTTTTATCGTTCCATCAATAAAATTTTCTTCAACGGCCCACTAACGTGGACAATAAAAAGTCACTTCGTAACTTAAGTTAGTTGCAGCCGGACAACTGGAAAGCCCTACACCATCGTCATACGCGTAGGCGTAAGTGTCGCAATGCGAATGCACCATGTTGCGATATTTGGTGCGATCCGCAGGCCCTGCCATACATTGCTCGGGAGAAATAGGCGGTGTTGGGCAGGTATACATTTGCGCTTGCGGATCGGCCGGGTTGTAAACCGGTGTGCTTGATGGCCATTGACGATAGGTCAATTTCGCCGCTGGTGAATAGCAACCTGCTTGCGCACCGGTTAAGGGATTAGTTGCAATTAGATTTACATTGGCAAGCGCGGGATAGCGGCCATCAGTGCTCAAATTTTCGTTGGTCGGGCAATCCGAAATACGAATAGTTGAACAATCGATAACTCCACCAGGTGGGCCACCGGGACCAAATACAGGCGCAGGTTGCGGACCAACCGGGCAACTACCTTTCACGATCACTTTCATCGGCGTGGTGTAACCATCCACAAAACTATTGTTCCACCAATCACCGCGACCTAATGGTTGACCGGGTGCAGAAGGATTTTGCACACATTGCGCATCAGTCACGCCGGGAATACAACCAAACGATGCTTCAAATTTCGAATCGATTGGCGGTGCACATCCGCCTGCCGGACAAGTGAATCCCAGATTCGCTGGTCCACCGCTTGCACCCACGCGGCAGTTATGGCCATTCGCATCGCAACCAAAACCAGGCCAGAAGCGCATGCTCGGCAAACCTTTATCGGGAATGTCATATTCGATGGAAGCACCAAGGCTTGCGAGGCGATGGCGATTTGGCCCGCTGAAATTAATTCCCGGCGCCGTTAACCATTGCACCCACATTGGGTCGCCACAACCGTTGATAATTTTTAACCGCTTGTGCGTACCGTTTGCGGTACCCGGCGTTCCCGGATTAGTGGTATTTGTCGCGCGCACAATAATCGAGCTGGCCGCATCATTGAAATTGTCATTCACGAGGCAATCATCATTCGCCGATTTGGTGACTGATGTACCGCCAAAATTATCATTCTGGTAAAGCACAATTTCGTAACCGCTGTTGACTTGAATCGATGAAATATCATCGTTGCGCACACCGAGTGCTTGCAGTTGCGACAGCGTGTAATTCCCCGCCGCCAAACCAACTGCCGTACCGCCATAACTACAATGCTGGTACACACGCGCAACGCCACCGGGTTGCGGGTTAGTCGTGCCTGTTAAAGTGAATTGCACCCAGGCAGTATCGTTAGCGCCACCGGAGTTATTGCCGATAGTATAGAAATAACGAATTACCGAATTGGTGGCCGCCGTAATGGTGTATTCGTGATTGGTGCCACTCGCCGTCATGCGAATATTTTGCTGGTTCGCGCCATTAATCGTGTAATGCACGTCAGCCCATGGAGCATCGGTTACATAAAACTTAACGCTGGTAGCAGATAACACTGTGTGGCCGGAAGCCGCCCAGGTGGATTGAATTGACAATAAGGAAAGCAAAAAACAACACCACATTAACATCGTGGATTTGATTGCCCTGTTTTTAATGACCGGATTTTTTATATACATGGTTTTCTCCAGATAAAGGCTCTCCATGGCAGGGATAACTATCCGCACCAGCAGGAAAGATCAGATGATTAAACCGAAAATGTGCCCAGTGTTTTTGTTATTTTTGTGTACAGTCGCTTTGGCACGAACAGGAGTATAAAAAAATGCAGTCAAAACTCAAAGAATCAAACGGAGCAAAAAACCCTTATAAATCAGCCGATTTCCGCTAAAAATCGCAAACAGAAAAAACTCGAACCTCGAATATCACGCTTCCCACTTTCGCAAACGTAATCTGCAACTGATTTCTCACCTTTGTGCGAAATATGGTTACAACAATTGTGAACCTATTAACTTCAGGTGCGGATTTGGGTAACAGTTTGATGAGGGAAAACGTGAATGGTTGAGGGAAACGTCAATTGGTGAGAAGTGTGAAATGGTGATCGTGCCATGTTGTGCTTGATGTGAATCGGCACCTGTTGGAATTTGTTTAGTCAGGGATTTTTTTCGTAAGCAGGCAAAAACAGCACCAATACTGACAGCAGCCATAAATGCATGCGCATCTAACACGACCATTGAAACAATGGTCGCGTCTGCAACTGCTTTCCCAAAATCAGGGTTGAAAATGTTATATGGAGGAAGAAATCAATGTTGTAAGCACTAGCTTGGAGTATCAAAGGTTATCAATCATCGCATCCCATACAGATTCAAACCCTGCATCACAGACAAACGAGCTTGCTTCATAGTGCAAATCAGGAATTACTGCACTACCAATATCAACAGGCACAGCTTTACCAGATTCTTCATCAACTAACCGCTGATCCAGTATCACTGGAATGAAATCGCAAAATACCTTTGCCTCTTTTTCGGTAGAAATGCCTTCATCCAGGATTTTAACAATATCGCTACGCTGCAAAGATGAGGCGTAATAACGAAGAAAGTCATCCACATGATAGTAGTGGTATGGTTTAAATTTCATAACACCTTCCCTCTGATGAGATACTACTCCAATCTTAATACATGAGAGCCACGTTAACTTCCATGATTTGATGCCTCACTTAAAGCCTTTCATAACCAGATTTTTTCAAAAATGCTGTTATTGATTGAAGCACCTTTTCAGACCAAAACTCATAACCTTCAGGCCACGGGCATTCTTCATCATTTTGAAGCTCAACTGCTTTATCAATCATCTTCCAGAAAAAAACACTGATCTTTTTAGCTTCATTTTGTGTAAGAGGGATGCCGCTTTCCAACAATGAAGGTATGGATTGATCACCAATTTTTTCAGAGAATAATAAAATAAATTCCTTTTCCTCTGGGAATCTATAGGAAATCATAGTGTCCTTTGCCTTGAAAAATCACAGAGCGAACACATATGTAAAGCCCAAGAAGTAATGATTTATCACTCAAAAGTATCATTAAAGCTAGCTTTTAACATAGAAAGAATTCTATCAATTGTTTCATGTTGATCCCCTGTATCCCCCGCTTCATCATCGCTTAGCATTTCGTAATCAATAGAGTCGTAGCGCTGTTTTTCGCTTTCGACAATTTCTATTAAAGCAACAAGCTCTTTCTTTAATAATGAAATTTTTGCAGTTGCATTATTTTCCATTTTTTAGCTACTCGCCTTATCTTGGAAAACTACAGAAAAAATAGACATAAACGCAACGAATGAAAATTTCTGCAACGCCTCTATGCTCTTCTCACTAAATCATTGTAAGGCAATAGATTGGGGTTTTCTGCCGCATTTATTTTGTATTCACGTTCAAGCCATCCCAGACAGTTTTCCAAAAAAACCAGATGCTCTTCGTAGTCTGATACATCATCAATTGTTTCGCTGTGAAGAAATTTTTCATTGTAGGTTATTGCGTCATTCAGCGCTGAAACGAGCAGCATTAAATGTTGCTCAGATATTTCCAATTTCATATAGCCTCTCTTACCACTAACATAGCAAGCTGGTTAAGTAAATTTTTAAATTGAGATAGGGGCATGTCGTACGCGGGAGCAATAGTGTAATGCGTAGCCCCCATGCGGGCGTTAAGTTGATCCTTAACAATTGCAAGACCTAAAGGAAGTACCGTACCTTTAGGTATTTTATAGTATTCCCATGTATTTCCTTTGAATGTATTTGGCTTATCAAAAGTACTTATTCCTCTCGGAACTGGACGGCATGAAACCCAGCTAACACCAGTCTTTTCATAGATTGAGATATCTGCCGGTCGTGGTTGACCATTTGAAAGAATTTTGTTGTTTTCGACAAGACCAAAAAGCGTTCCTTTATCAGTGGTTCTTTTAGCTCGCCAAAGATTTACCGGTGACTTTTCGAAGTATCGATCAATATCCCCTGCGGAAATCAGTATATCTTTCAATATTTCTGTCATTTAAATTTTCTCCCTTTATCTTTTAATAAGTGCTAAAAAACTTACAAAGCTAATGTCACTATTTTTTTGACGTACTACAAATTAATTCATCATCAAGATGCTATTCAACAGTGCTTCCATGATTTGCCAGAAGCATAGGCTATATCTAGAAAAATTAGAATAAACCCAAATCTCATTTACCAGCATTTATTGACAGCCCCCCTTCCCGTCCACTAACCTGCCCGCGCTGCGGTAAAACCCGCAGTCGGGATTGCAACCCCCGGTCATCCGTGTTGGCACATTGCGTTTTCTACGCATTACGTGTCCTCGTACAGCATTGCCTGTTGTTATGGCGGCTGGGCGAGGCCGCCTTCGGGCGGGCCGGTGTTGACATGGGACCGGTGGTTGCAACCTCGCTCAGTCGCCCCCATAAATTGCAACCTTATGGGGGCGGTTTAACAACCATGTTGTGAGAACTTTATTATGGATAATGTGACGCCCCTGCCCCCTCCTTCCCATCCCTGCGTAATCAAACTCGATCAATTGCAATTTGCGTTCTATCAACAAAGCAAGATTGAAATTCAATCACCTGAAGGTATGTGCCTTGCGCGTATCGGTGAGGAAATAAATCGCCAGCGCGATGAAGATTTACATTTCCAGTTACTGGAACAAGTTGGCTTGCTGGAAGTATTGTTTGAACAAGTGAATGACGATATTAAATTGCCCGCCCGCGCCGTAACCGGGCTTGCGGATCTAATGAGCCGTGTTAATGAATTTTTAATGAAGCGCTGAAAATAAAAAACTGCACCTTAATTCGTTGGACAATCCAACGTTTGGGGTGCAGTTTTTTTATTCGTTGCTAAATGCTATTTGATAATAATCGATCTGAATACCGGGCGATCCTGACGATAGAAACGCACCGCGTGAGGTTCATTTTTCGGTAAACCTTTTACTATTTTGTTGTAATCGGAAACAGATTTGATATCAGTGAATGCCAACTGGGTAATGATATCGCCTGATTGCAAACCGGCTTCGGCGGCAGGGCTATCCGGTTTAACATCTTTCACTATTACGCCCGCTTCAGCACCACCGCGAGTAGAACGATCCAGTGGAGTTACAGTCAAGCCCAGAATGTCTACAGCATTTTCTGCTTTCGGGGCATTTGCCGGACGCTCCACCGCTTCTTCCGGTGATACCGGTAAAATTCCCACAGTAACATTCAGCGTTTGCTCTTTGCCTTTACGCATAATAATCACAGGCACTTTGGATTTCGGTGCAGTTCTGCCAACTAAATAAGGCAAGTCGCTGGATGTGTGTACATCCTGGCCATTGAATTTAATAATCAAGTCGCCCGCTTTCAAACCGGATTTGGTTGCCGGGCCCTCAGGGTCGGCTTCGCTAATCAATGCACCCATTGGTTTATCAATTCCCAATGAGCTGGCGAGGTCTTTATCCACGTCCTGAATCATTACTCCCAACCAACCGCGATCCACACGGCCTTTGTCTTTTAATTGTGCAACAACATCAATGGCGAGGCTGGATGGAATTGCAAATGAAAGGCCAACGGAACCGCCGGAAGGAGAATAAATTTGTGAGTTGATGCCGACGACTTCGCCATCCAGATTAAACAATGGGCCACCGGAATTACCGGGGTTAATGGCTACATCCGTTTGGATAAAAGGAACATAGTTACTTTCGGTGCGCGCCGATGGAATACTGCGACCAATTGCGCTGACAATACCAGCGGTGGCCGAGTAATCCAAACCAAAAGGTGAACCAATTGCAACAACCCATTGGCCAACTTTTAGCGTTTCACCTTTAGCTAACGTGAGCGTAGGTAAATTTTTTCCTTCGATTTTTAATAGCGCCAAATCGGAACGCTCATCGCTGCCAACCAACTTAGCGTTATATTCGCTTTGGTCATTCAGGATGACGGTGATGTTATCCATTTGCTCTACCACATGATTATTTGTTAACACATAACCATCAGCAGAAATAATAAAACCAGACCCCAACGAACCGCGATCGCGCGGCACCTGGCGACGCTCTAACAGCTCGCGGAAAATATCGGGGAGCCCTTGCATATCGGGCGGTAACTGTTGTTGATCCAAACGTGCATTTGATGCTTTGGAAATCGCCGTAATTTTCACCACGGCCGGTGAATGCTTTTCAATTAACTGCGTAAAATCGGGCAGTTCTACTGCAAAAGTGTTGAGAGAAAAACAGGCCAGAGAGAGAACAATCGCGTTCAACCACTGACGGGGTAATGCTTGCATAGGTGACTCCTTGGTTATTAGGTTGCTAGCGCGATACACCACCCGGGTACCGCACATGCACTCGCAACTTGAGACTAAGCGGTTTGCAAAAAATTCCAACCCGATTGTAATTTTCGGGTTAAGAATATTTGGGGAATTATGCTAAAAAAGTGCAAGTGCGGGAGAATAATTATCAATAACGAGATGTACAACCAAATTCTTCACGTTAAATGCAGAGTAAATCTAGCGCGGCAATCCCACATCGGGTTGTTTGCCATTCATTATATTTTGTTGCTCCGTTAAATCTTCCAGCTGCTTGGCGTCTATCGCCGGCACGGATTTTTCCGCTTCGGAACTGGCTGCTTTTTCTGCAGCCGCTTTCTCTTCAGAGGCTTTAATAGCGGCGACTTTCTTTTCCATCTCTTTGCGCGTTTCTGCATTTTCCAAACGCACGGTGACACGGCGATTTTTGGCTTGTCCCGCTTTGGTTTTATTGTCGGCGATGGGGAATTTATCGCCGTGTGAACGCGTGGTAATGGTTTCTGCCGGAATTCCCTTTTCAACCAGATAGGCTGTTACCCAGTCGGCTTCACGTTTGGATAAGGCCTCGCCCTGTTCAGGCTTGGGCAACTTATCGCTATGAGCATCGACAATAATACCCAGCACCTGCTTGTCCGCTTTGACGTAACGTGCAACTTTATCCAGCTCAGCTTTGGATTTTGAACTCAATTCATCCGCATCCGGTTCGTACATCAATACCGTATGTGACAGTTGTTTGAAGGTGTAGGGAATCAAGTTCTTCACGCAGGTTTTATAGGTGGCAAAAGCCGGTCCGAAATTGCGCGCTTCCAGCCCCACACGCAAGCTGCTACCGCTGAACATCACGTTAGTGCCCTGCTCCAGGCTACCAGTAATAGCGGCGATTTGGGCACCGCTCACTTTCAGGGATTTGGCGCTCGCCTGCGCCTGCCCAAGGGTTTTAGGAATTACATCGCTCCGCCAGGTCGGCGCTATAGCTTCTACTTTGAAAGCACCGGAACCAAAGGGTTGTGATTTGCTGCTGATATCCAGAATCTCCCCCGCTCCGGCTTTGCGAGTTAGTTTCGCGCTGCCAAAACCGGGGATTTCATGGTTCAGGGTGCAGGCAAAATCGCCGGATTGCGCTTTCCATTGGGCATCGGAAAAAGGGGCTATATAGGTTTGGGCATGGGTTTGACCAACTGAAACGCCGCAAACCAGCAATATCCCGAGGCGGGATAGACATCGAACAAAGGACTTATCGGAACAAAAAACCACATTCATTGGAAAAACCGCACAGCGCTACAAAGGAATTTACCGAGTATAGCCAGCCTCACCTAAAATGCGCGCTGCCAATAAGGCTGCGGAGGTGCCGCGATTTTGGTAGCATGCCGCCCAATTCGCGTGTTTTGATGTACTGCTACGGAATCCCCACTCCATGACCCAACAAATTACCCTGCTCCGCCCCGACGATTGGCATATCCACCTGCGCGACGGTGCTTCGTTAACCCGCACCGTGACTGACGCCGCCCAACAATTTGCCCGCGCCATCGTCATGCCTAACCTGGTACCGCCGGTGATGAACACCGAACAGGCCCTGGCTTACAAAGCGCGTATTGAAGGGGCTCGGCCGGCCGGTAATAACTTTGAACCGTTGATGGTTCTGTACCTGACCGATAACACCGATCCCGCTGAAATCGCCAAAGCCAAAGCTGCTGGTATCACAGCATGCAAACTCTACCCGGCGGGCGCTACTACCAATTCAGCTTCAGGCGTGACTGATCTGCAAAAAATCTACCCGGTGCTGGAAGCGATGGAAAAAGCCGGCATGCATTTTTTATTGCACGGTGAAGTAACTGATTCGGCGATTGATATTTTTGATCGCGAAAAAGTATTCCTGGATCGCACCTTCAGCCAGGTTGTGAAAAGTTTTCCGAATTTAAAAATGGTGCTGGAACATATCACCACTGCCGACGCGGCTGAATTTGTTGCCGCTGCACCGGCAAACGTTGCGGCTACTATCACCGCCCACCATTTGCTGTACAACCGCAACCACATGCTCGCTGGTGGTATCCGCCCACATTATTATTGCTTGCCTATTTTAAAACGCGGCACTCACCAACAAGCACTGATTAAAGCAGCGACCAGCGGCAGCCCGAAATTCTTTTTGGGAACTGATTCTGCGCCACACGCAAAAGATAAAAAAGAAGCCGCATGCGGTTGCGCCGGTAGCTACACCGCTTATGCGGCAATTGAGTTGTATGCCGAAGCGTTTGAAGATGCGAATGCGCTCGATAAACTCGAAGCCTTCGCCAGCCATTTCGGCGCAGATTTTTACGGTTTGCCACGCAATACTGAAACAATCACACTCGTGAAAAAAGAATGGCAAGTGCCTGACACTTTAAGTTTGGGCGATCAACCGCTAGTGCCATTGCGCGCAGGCGAAACTTTACGCTGGCAGTTACAAACTGCTTAAGGGACTCCAGTGAATCCACCTGAAAATACCCGCGATCCAAACTCACCACTGGCACAACGCTTTCGCGGTTTTTTGCCCGTGATTGTTGATGTGGAAACCGGCGGTTTTAATTCGCAAACTGATGCATTATTGGAAATTGCTGCCGTCACCATTCGTATGGATGAAGACGGCAACTTGCATCGCCATGAAACGTTTGCATTTCATGTTGAGCCATTTGAAGGCGCCAACATCGAACAAGCCGCATTGGATTTCACCGGTATCGATCTGGATAATCCGGACCGTATGGCAGAACCGGAATTAATGGTGATGACCGACTTGCTGACGGCGGTGCGTCGTTCAGTAAAAGAAAATGGCTGCACTCGTGCTGTTATTGTCGGCCATAACGCGCATTTCGATTTGAATTTTGTTAACGCGGTCATTGAGCGTTGCAATATTAAACGCAGTGCGTTTCATCCGTTTTCGGTATTTGATACCGCAACACTGGCTGGCCTCGCCTTCGGTCAAACCGTTTTGGCAAAAGCTTGTCAGGTTGCCGGAATCGAATTCAGTAATTCTGCGGCACACTCCGCTGCTTACGATGCAGAAAAAACGGCTGAATTATTTTGCCTGATCGTGAATCGCTGGAAAGAATTGGGCGGGTGGTTGCCCAGTGAAGATGAAGGCGATGAAGAAGCGGAATAATTCATCCGCATCATTTCCCATGAGTGCAAGCCATGGCTTTTAATGTCAAAAAGTATTTGCTCGACAAACCCGAAGCCAAAGAGGAATTTCCCTTTGGCCCGCAGGTTGCTGTTTATAGAGTGCGCGACAAAATATTTGCCCTGATCGGCACCGGTGATAAGGAAATTCGCATCAACCTAAAATGCGACCCAGTTGAAGCCGAACAACTGCGCATGGTTTTCGATGCGGTGATTCCCGGCTATCACATGAATAAAAAACATTGGAATACAGTGATTATCAATGGCTCCATTCCCGATGCGGAAGTGAAGCGCATGATCGATAATTCTTACGCACTCATCATTAAAAAAATCGGAAAATCAGCCGCTCATCTATTGCCGTTATAAGGTTCTGGATTTAGCACTTTCCAGTCAGCAACACGGTCGTTGATAACACCGGACGCGCGATAGGCGCGTGCAATTACATCTTGTTCACGCAACATCGCCAAACCTTTTTCAATTGCCTTGTAAGCATCAGCCCCTGCTGGATTGGTCATACTCATAACCCAGCCGCGACTGCCCGCAAGTTTTACTTTCAATCCTTGCACTGGCATTAAGGTTATTCCCATCGCCTGATAACTTAAATCGTCACGCGCGGAAAAACCAATCAACATAAAGTCAACGCGCCGGGTATGCACCATTTTCATCATGCTTTCCCAATGCACATTATCGTGCAGTTTTATTAAACCCAACTGTTGCAATGCATTCCAATCCGGGCGCCATTGCCTGCTCGATACGGCGGTGAGCTTTTGCACATCATCCAGCGTTTTAGTCGAGTTCAACCTGGGGTTTTGTGGACTCATGTAAATCCCGGTTTCCAGTTCACCATAGCGCAACAGCGGTGATGAGATTTTTAGTTGTCGGTCATCCGCAGAGATATCCTCACGCCAAATGCCATTACTGAATACGGCGGCATGACCTGAACGCAATCTGAGAACTACGCGATCGTAGCTCACGTCATACCAGGGCTCTATAACAACCGGCCGGGAGTTTCCACCCAAAGCCAGGGCACGTCGCAGCAATAGGTAATCAACGAGATCGCGATAAATTCCTGCGCGTGAAAAATCATTAAAAGTTTCAGGCGCTTCATCCCGGCGCAAGAATGCATTGACATTATCCAGTACCGTTGGGGGAACCAAAATAACAACAGGTGCGGGCTGAGAAGATACGGATGAGGAGGAAGTATCAGCCGCGCTTAGCGGGGCAATCACTAGCACTAACGCTATTACAATAAAATATTGAATGGTTTTCATTGCAATAACGCTCAGTGCAGCGGCAGTAATTGGAAATCAGAAAACAATAGAGATGCGAATCTGATAAGTGTAAAAGGCGCAATCAAAGTAAAGTAGGAAAAACGTTGTTTAGCCAATCGAAATATCAGGTAAAGCTCCAATCGTTAGATGCTGTTTTTGCGCTGGCGCAATAACTTCAGCCACCCCTTTGGCAATTAATTTCCCATCCTGATTATGCGCTTCGCATTCCAGCGTGACCAATTTAATCTTTTCTTTAATTTCACTGACAGTGAGCGTAACTGTCACGGTATCACCTGGTTTCACCGGATATTTGAAATTGAGGCTTTGGCTGCGATAAACCGAACCGGGCCCGGGTAATCTCATTGCAATAGCAGCGGAAACCAGCGCGCCAGTCCACATACCATGGCCAATCGGTTCACCGAATGGTGTTGTTGCCGCGTAATCTTTGTCTAAATGTACCGGATTTACATCGCCTGAACAGGCAGCGAACAAAATCACGTCCGCTTGCGTCAGGGTTTTACTGAAAGTTGCCGATTGACCGACGCTGATTTCATTAATGGGATAATTTTCAAGCACGCTCATACAAGGTTCCAATGATCCTGAAAAAAGAACGCGCAGTTTAATCTATTGCAGGAGCTAAAAAAAATCCGGCAATCATGGATTGCCGGATTTTATCTAACGTTATAAACCAGTCTTAACGCATTGAATTGCCGATTACACGAATCAATTCACCATCAGCAGTGTCGCCACTTAACTCCCAGAAGAAAGTACCGGCCAAACCTTGTTGATGAACATAATCCATTTTTCCTACGAGGGTTTGCGGGGTATCGAAGCTCCACCAATTATTACCACAGAAGGAGTAAGCAGTGCCACCCACGGTACCCGTTGCAGGGCATTTGGATTTCAACACTTTGTAATCATCAATGCCCGCTTCATAAGTGCCAGCTGCTGCACCGGTAGCAGAACCACCAGGTGCTGCTTGTGTTACGCCAGTCCAACCACGGCCGTAGAAACCAACACCCAACAAAATTTTGTTCGCTGGAATACCTTTAGATTTCAACAGCTGAATTGCATTGTCAGAGTTGTAACCGGCAATTGGAATTCCCGCGTAATCGTAAAGTGCTGAATGTGGAGCGGTTGGGCCAGTTTTGTCCCAGGCACCGAAGAAGTCGTAGGTCATTGGCATATAGAAGTCGAGGTATTGCGCTGCACCCGCGTAATCAGCCGCATTAATTTTTGCAGTACCGGCACCAATTGCAGAGGTAATTAATGCGCTGCTGCCGAAGCGTGCACGTAATGCTTGCATCATATTTTTATAACCGGAGAAGCCGCTGGTGGTATCGCATTTCAAACCACATTCGTTGGGATATTCCCAATCGATATCAATACCGTCAAACACATCGGCCCAACGTGCATCTTCAACTAACGCATGGCAAGACTCTGCAAATGCCACTGGATTTTGTGCAGCTTGTGGGAAACCATCCGACCAGGTCCAGCCACCGAATGACCAAATCACTTTCAAATTCGGATTCAGTTTTTTCAGTTTGCGCAATTGGTTGAAGTTACCGCGCAGTGGTTGGTCCCATGCATCCGCAACGCCATCCACACTGCCAGCGGCGTCATAGGCTTTGTCATAAGCGGCGTAGGCATCACCGATAGTACATTTACCGTTTTGCACATTACCGAATGAATAAAGGATGTGAGTTAATTGTGCCGCAGAACCACTGGTCGCAATATTTTTCACGTGATAGTTACGGCCATAAATGCCCCACTCGGCAAAATAACCCACTACTTTTTTGCCACCAACAGTAGCAACTGAACTTGAACTGCTGGATACAATCGCGCTGGATTTTGAACTGGCTGCAGAACTGATTACCGAGCTGCTGGCTACCGAGCTACTAGCTACCGAACTACTGGCCACACTGCTAACAGAAGTTGCCACTGAACTGGCTACAGAACTTTTTGATGAGCTGCTTGAACTAACAGCAATTGAACTGGCAACAGAAGATGCTGATGAAACTACACCGCAATTACCTTTGTTTGCCCATACATCGTAAGCACCGGAATTATTGAGCGGGTCTTGCCCTTGGGTCCACCATTTCGCCTGATACAGCGCACCGCTGCGACTAACTTGCAGATTACCTGAATAAGCCGCTGCGGCATTCCACTCAGCAACACCATTACAACCTGCCGTTGATGTTACAACAGTGCTGCTTGCGACTGAGCTTTTTACTGAGCTTGCTACCGATGTCACACTGGAAGCAGCGGATGAAGTTGTGGTACCTGAACATGCACCCAAGCTGGACCATGCATTGCTCCACGCCCAACCCGCTCCCGGCTCATAGGGCCCACCGACCGTACACCAACCACCGACGGTACAGGAATACGCATTGCCACCTTTTTGTACAATTGCACCGTTAGCATAAGTACCTTGTTGATAATTGGGCACGCCACTGCAATTGTACGCTTGCGCTTCGGCAGTCATTAAACCTGCTGCCGACAACAACATAATTAACTTAAGCGATTTCATTGGTTTTTCCTCGGAATCATTTTTGTTTTTTATTGCATCGCCTGTTGCATGAAATTTATTGCGAAAAGTCTGTTGCAATAAATTTATGCGGCAGCATGCAATCTCCCAGTCTCACAAACGATGCTCGCTTGCAAATAACATCTGGCATATCTCCAGCTCTATTTGTCGATAGCATTCGGCAAGCCCGTTTCTCACCTTTTTTCCATTTGTTATTTTTTGTCCGCGAGGACATGGTTTCCGTTTTTTTACCATCAAGAAAATCATGGCAATCAGATTTTTAAGCAGCTATTTTCAAAATTGTTTTTCACCTTTGGATTCACTATCACAAATTTCAGGCAAAGCGAGGCCCTGAGCAGTTACCCAATTGTTGAAAAATAAATCTGGAATAAAACGTACCGCTAACCCTGCGCAAGCAGAGTCAAACTACGTCCTGGAAGAAGTGCAATGAAAGAACAAAGGCCACAGGGAAATTTGTTTTTCACCGTCGGTCCTTGGTTGAACGGATTTGTTGTTATTGTTAAATAGTGTAAAACCAGAAAACGATCCAAACATACACCTGCATCGACAACGTTGTCAACGATTTATCGGAAGAATGTTTTTGACGTCAAAAATTGGTTAGCAGAAGGGTTTATTGGCGATGGGAAATGAGCCGATGCTTATAAACGTAAACAATAAAATCCGGGAAAACAACACAGAATTTTTTACTGAAATTTATAAGCAGCCAGCAAATACGATTAACTGCGGGACTTTTTAATCAAGTCATACGCCGCCTGGATTTCTTGCGAACGTTCGGTGGCGGCTTTGATCATATCTTCCGGCATGCCCTGTCCGATAAGTTTATCGGGATGGTATTCACTCATTAACTTGCGATAAGCTTTTTTCAAATCGGCATCGGAGATATCTTTTTCTACCCCAAGGGCTTCGTAGGCAAGACCAAGCTCATCAGCGCGTGGCTGTTGATAACCACCCTGTTGATATCCACCGTGTTGCCCACGATAAAACGCGTTTTGCGCGGTCAACATTCGTAATAGTTGATCGAACGCAAAACGGGAAAAACCGAGATAATCTGCAACCTGGCGTAATACCTGCGCTTCCTGTTCATCCAAAACACCATCAGCCATGGACAGGTTTACCAGATTAACCAAAAGCATGTTATTCAAATTACCACTGGCGCCACAAATACGCTTGTATTCTGCAAGCGCCGAATCCAGATTGAAGTCGGCAGTTGCGCCAACCTTGAACAACCGGATGGCTTCGCGACGATGGTCTGCGCTCAAGCCCATTTTGTTCATCAGTGATTCGGTTAGCTGGATTTCCGTTTCACTAACGCGGCCATCGGCTTTGGCCAAATAACCCGATACGATAAACACCGTAGTAAAAAAGTTTTCCTGAATTGCGTGCAATTGCTCAGGAGGAATCTTCAACCTGTTACGGCGTGGTTTATCAATAAAATAGTGTCCTAATATCGCGCCAATAATTGCTGTAAAAGGGTTCAGCAGTGCCAGGCCAATAAAAAAACCAATAATTTTTCCAATCATAATGCTCTACTGCAAAAGAAATAATCAGGAACTACAGGATAACATGGAGCAACCCGCTTTATGCCGCGCCCATTCAGGACGTTTGGCAAAATAATCCTGATATTCAGGTTGTTCATCATAAGGGTTGCGCAAAATATTCAGGAGTTTTTCTACCTCGGAATAATCACCCGCAGTGGCTTTATCGATAGCCTGCTGCGCCAGATAATTGCGTAATACATATTTTGGATTGGCTGAATTCATGCGCGCTATTTTTTGCTCATGGGTATTTCCGGTCAACACATAATCCTGTTGCAAACGCTGCGCATAACGGCGTATCCAGCCAGCGAATTGTGTTTCAACATTTTCGTCCGCAGCAGAATAAAAACTCTCACGCACGATATCAACACATTGGGTATCTGCATAATGAGAAATGTCATCAGCATTGAGTTGCGCGAGGCTGCGATAAAAAATGGTCATATCGGTTTCAATTAACTGGAAACATTCCAGTAATTGTTCATTCAGGTATTGATCCTGACCCGGATCAAACTGGCTTAATCCCAATTTCGCCGCCGCATCGCGTTGCGCACAACGTTCATATTCCGCGCGATAATTTTCCAGCGCTGCTTGCAATGGTTCGACTTCATCAATCAATGGATAAATCGCATTAGCCAATTGCGCAAGATTCCATAACGCCACACGCGGCTGGTTACCATAGCGATAGCGTCGCCCCTGGGCGTCGGTGGTATTCGGGGTCCAATCCTGATCGTAACCTTCCAGCCAACCATAAGGGCCGTAGTCGATTGTTAAACCCAGTATCGACATATTGTCGGTATTCATCACACCGTGTACAAAACCGACACGCATCCAATGCGCCATCAACTGTGCAGTGCGAATACAAATTTCATTAAACCACCGCAAATAATCTGCTTTGGTAAACTCGGCAGCTGGGCCAGGAAACATATCCGCAAAATCAGTGCGCAACGTAAAATTGGTAAATTGTTTTAATAACGCAATATCGTTACGTGCCGAAAAAATTTCGAAATTACCAAAGCGGGTAAAGGTGGGCGCAACACGACAAACAATTGCACCGGGCTCCAATTCCGAATTGCCATCGTAAAACATATCGCGTCTTACCAACTCGCCACTACTCACCAAACTTAATGCACGCGTAGTAGGAACACCTAAATGATGCATTGCTTCACTACATAAAAATTCGCGCACTGATGAACGCAAAACGGCAAGTCCATCCGCTGTGCGTGAATAAGGCGTTGGACCAGCGCCTTTAAGTTGCAATGTCCAATGTTCGCCGCGCTGGTTTTTAACTTCACCTAAATTAATTGCGCGACCATCGCCCAACTGCCCTGCCCAATTGCCGAATTGATGGCCACCGTAAACACAGGCGTGCGGCTCCATTCCGGCGAGCAATTGATTGCCACCAAAAATTTGCGCGAATTGCGGATCGGTAAAAATAGTTGCCCGCAAGCCAAGTAGCGCCGCTACTTCGGGGGCACCGGCAATTAACTGCGGATTTTTTACTGGTGTAGGTGCTACTCGCGAATAAACTGCGCCAGCCACCTGGCGGCGATAATTATCTATTTCCTGATCAGCCGGTAATTCGCGTACCAGGCGATTATCAAACACCAGTTCCTGCAACGAAGAAATCATTACTTGATACCTAATAATTCAATTTTGTAGCCATCAGGATCTTCTACAAAAGCGAGGATGGTTGTGCCATGCATCATCGGCCCCGGTTCACGTGTTATTTTTCCGCCAGCAGCGCGAATTTTTTCGCAAGTTGCATAGACATCATCACAACCCAATGCGATGTGACCATATCCTTTACCCAAGTCGTAGGACTCCACACCGTAGTTATACGTAAGTTCAATTACAGTGTTGGTTGCTTCATCGCCATAACCAATAAAAGCGAGGGTAAACTTTCCTTCCGGATAATCATGTTGGCGCAACAATTTCATCCCCAGTACTTGAGTATAAAAATTGATGGATCTTTGCAGGTTACCCACCCGCAACATAGTATGAAGAATACGCATGCTTATCCTGTGCTGTAAAAATAAATTAAATAGGAAGTCGGGTGAAAGATTGAATGACAATCGGGTAATCAAATAAAACGTGAGCGTCAGCGTATTTTACAATACGCCGACGCTGGGGGAATTAGAACTTTTGCTGCGCACCAATAGTCAGCTGATATTTATCAACACTGTCTTTCGCAGCCAATGGTGTAGCAATATCAACATGCACAACATTACCGATACGTACTTTACTGGAGCTTAAACGCAAACCAAAACCAACGTTACTTAGTGTTGGGCTGTAACCGTATTGCTCCAGTCCCCAGGCTTTACCCACGTCGAAAAATGCTACTGCGCCCAGACGCAATATATTAAACACATGGATATCGGAGAAATAACGACGCTCTATAGTGAATACATAGCTTTTTTCTCCGCGCTGGAAATCCGTTGGGTAGCCACGCAAGCCTGTCATATCACCAACCGTTAATTCTTCATATTGGGCCAAGTCCTGACCCATACTGTAATTAACACCCATGTACCAGCGACGCTTCTCATCATCAAAATAATTGTAAGCAATAGTACCCGTTACCACTGCACTATTACTTTCGGCCAGATGATTATGATGGCGGCCATCCAGAGTCACTGAAGTTTCTAAAATATGGCGCGCATCAAAATCGAGGATGTAACTGTATTTACCAATGTAGCGATAAATATCATCCGGATTATCAAAACTTTTGCCCGCATAGCCAAAACGGAAAACAAGGTTGTGCCCTAACGCAACGTCTTCAGGGCGCTGGATTTGATTAATATTCTTAAAAACACCGTAGCGATTTTGCAAATATTGATATTCAACCCAGGGATAAACCAGTTTGCGTGGGCCGGGGATTGGCATCAGGGTTTCATCAGTGGGATAAAATTTATCTTCTTCGTTAGAAATACCTACCACCCAACGCTGGGTATGCGTTTCTTGCACGTCAGTCGCTACACCAAAAAAAATCCGGTTAGACATGCTTTGGTGGCGAAACTCGTTAATTTCTTCATCCATGTGGCGAATAGGTAATTCCTGACTCACATCTTGCGTATAAAAGCCAGCGGACCAGGGAGTTTCCAGAGAATAAAATGGATGGGAAATATCAACAATAACGTCGCGACCGTCACTGGTATCGGCAAAATATAATTTGGTCGCAATTTGCGAATTAAAAATATGCGGGTTGCTAAACTCGTATGACACCAGATTACGTTGGGTATTTTCTTCGTAGCCAATTGTCAGGTTGGTCCCTGTACCAAATACGTTGCCATCAGAAATTGCAAAACCGGAATTGGTTCCTTCGGATTCTTTACTCACTGAAAATTGTGGTTCCAGTGCCCAGGAATCCTGCGTAACGACCATTAAATCTACCTGATTGTCACACACCGTGACCGGCAGAATATAAGCATTGGTCAAGTAGGGGCGCTTGCGTAGGATACGTTCACTTTCCTGCACTTTCTGGATGTCGAGTGAATCATTTTCACTGAACAACAATTGCGCTTCTATGGTTCCGGGGCGAGTATTAACGTGCAATTTATTTAAAAATAAATAAAGGGAATTGTTTTCGTCGGGATCGTCTTTATTGAAAACAGAAATGGTGTTGTATTCGATGTGGCGAATTTTTTTCCCTGCCAGCGAATCAAACACTTTTGAGTCTATGCGAGTGTTTTTTAGATCGTCGATTTTTTCACGATAACCACCAAACGGTTTACAGCTGGGATCAGTTTCCTGAACCTCTTCCGCTTGTGCGCATAAAGCGAGCATAAATACAGTGAGAGCACTGCCAGACAGTGCAAATAATCCTTTTGGTAGCCCGGGATACGGGAGTTTAATCATAAAACGTATCTCAAATATTTACTCGGAAATTGCCGGCCAATTTAATCACACGACGTTGGACATAATAAATTCTGTGGAGTTTCAAGTTTAACAGGCGCGCAACTTACCACGCACGTGTAAATTCGCATAGCAACCAGTTGTTAAGAGTTTTTTGTACTTAGTGTTGGTGATTTACTGAGCTGGATGTCGCTGCGCTAGTGGCTTCTATTTGATCTGAAACGGTTTGCGAGCGCGCCATATGTTCATGGTGCATGTGGGCGTGATCCATCTGCGAATTATCCATTTGCAAATGATCCATGCTGTTGTGATTCGTATCACTATTGTCCATTTTTTCGTGGCTCATATGTTCATTCGCCGCATCCGAATGATTATGCACTTCCGCATTGGATGAACCATGATGGCTATGGTCATGACCGGTGTGACCGCCTCCCCAGATTGTCCAACAGCCGAATAAAATAATCGCCGCCGCTAATGGCCAACGAACCTGTGGCTTGCGTAACCATTTGCCCAATTGTTGTGCAATTAAACCGGTCGCCAACACTGATGGCAGTGTTCCCAAACCAAACGACAACATCACCATTCCGGCATTAGCCGCCTGCCCTTGTGCCATGGCATAAGCCAATGCGGAATAAACCAGACCACAAGGCAGCCAACCCCAGATCAATCCCAATAACGTTGCTTTAGCAACTGAATCCACAGGCATCAGTTGCTTGCCGAGCGGTTGGATATAGGCCCACAGATAGCGACCGGCCGTTTCAAGGTGCGTCAGCCCGCGCCACCAATCAGCCAAATAGAGACCCATCGCGATCAGTAGCAATCCGGCAATCCAACGCAGCCAGGATGCCGCGCCCAATTGTGCAAGCTCATTGGCCATAGCACCGGCCAATACACCGATCAAGCTGTAACTGGCGATACGACCGACGTTATAAAAAAGAAGAATCCACCAACGGCGCGCTTTGGCTTCCGCCGGAATAGCCATACTCAGTGCACCCATAATGCCGCCGCACATGCCAACACAATGAGCACTGCTAAAAAGGCCGAGCAGAAACGCCGCAACCAGAGGGGACCAATCAAACATACTTAAGGGTTCTTAGTGTCAGATTCCTGAATGGAATCTTCGGAAGAGGACGTTGTTGCCTGTTTGGATGCCTGTCCGGATTTTTGGGCATCAAACAGAATGCGATGGGCTTCGGTATCGAGATTATCGTACTGGCCATTGTTGATCGCCCAGAACAACACTTTGATCGCCAGACCAATAAAAATCAGCGCACAGGGAACGAGAAAATAGAGGCTTTCCACAGAATTAATCTACCAGGCGTAACGCATTGAAAATCACGATCAGGGAACTGGCCGTCATACCTATCGCTGCCAGCCATGGCGGAATCATACCAGCCGCTGCCAATGGCAGGGCGAGCAAATTGTACAGCAATGAAAAACGTAAATTTTGCTGGATAACCGCCTTGGTGCGCCGCGCGATAATTAACGCTTCAGCAATCACCGCCAATTGGTTATTCAACAACACCGCATCAGCGCGTGTTTGCGCCAGATCTGACGCAGATGCCATAGCGACTGAAACATCCGCCCCAGCCAATACCGGCACATCATTAATGCCATCGCCAATCATCAGCACTTTATCACCTGCCAGTTGGCGTGCACTTAAGTGTGACAATTTGTCGCCCGGATTTGCACCAGCAATAAAAGTATCAATCCCTAACTGTTGTGCCAAATAGCTGACAGCGGCCGGCTGGTCTCCACTCAACAGTTCTATGGCAATTCCCTGCTTTTTCAAGGTTTGAATCAATACTGGCGCATCAGGCCGGATCTCATCCGCCAGACCAATCCAGGCAAGCAGGTGATTTTCATCGGCCAGCAACAACCAGGTGTGATGGCTTGCTTGCGACAAAGAAGCTTGCGGCAATTCGAGTGTTTGGTCTGTGCCGAACCATTCCGCCAGAAATGAAATTGTGCCCAAACGGTAAGCTGTATTGTCGATGCGCCCTTCAACGCCAGCGGCGGTGATTTGCCGGATATCCGACGCAACGACCCGATCACGCCACGGGTTAAATGCCGCCGCGAGCGGGTGATTGGAACCGGCTTCCAACGCGGCGGCAAGGGCGAGCAATTCATCGCGCGATAATATTGTCGACGAAACTGGAATAACATTTTCAACTACAAACTGGCCGCGTGTAAGTGTGCCGGTTTTATCGAAGATAACGCGAGTAATATCATTTAATCCTTCGATCACATGGCCGCGTGCAACCAGAAAACCGCGCTTGCGCAAATTCGCTGTTGCTGCCGATAAGGCAGCTGGCATCGCAAGTGCTAACGCGCAAGGACAAGTAACGACCAAGACCGACAGCGTGATCCAGAAAGCATCCTCGGGCCGATACCACATCCAGAACGCAAACACTGCGCTACACACTATTAATAAACGTGCGATAAAAAACCGCGCAGTGCGATCAGCAGCTAATACTTGTTGTGGTTTTTCTTCTGCGGCCCGTGTTGCCATGCGCTCAATTGCGGATAACTGCGTTTGCCCGGCAACCGCAATTACTTCAACTTTTAATGGGCTATGTTGATTCATCGTGCCAGCAATAACTCTATCGCCCGCCGCTTTTGTCACTGGATGAGACTCGCCGGTCAGTAACGCTTCCACCACTGCACTTTGCCCGGCGATAACGCGGCCATCGCACGGAAACGTTTCACCCGGTTTTACTAAAATAAGATCGCCGGGTTTCAATACAGTTAATGGCAAATTTTGTTCGATTTCGCAGCCATTTTCTTCACGTAAACAACACGCCGTTAATGGCATTAATTGCGCGAGATTACCAAATGCCAGGCGATTGCGATGACGCGCGCGCAATTCCACATAGCGCCCCAGTAATAGAAAAAAAGTGAACATCGAAACGGATTCAAAATACACCTCACCGGTGCTGGTGATAGTGGCCCAAACGCTCGCGAGATACGCCAGACCTATCGCCAACGCAACGGGAACATCCATTACCAAATGCCGCATTTTTACGCTACGCCACGCGGATTGAAAAAACGGCCATGCCGAAAAAAATACTACCGGCGTTGCCACCAGCATTGACAGCCAACGCAAAAAATCCAGCCAGAAATCCGTGGCGCCGGTGTACATTCCCACCGCAACCATCATCGCTTGCATCATGCCAAAACCGGCAACGCCAATACGAAACAGAGCAATGCGATTTTCTTTTTTAATTAATTGTTGTTGCTGGTCATCCGTAGCCGGGCGCGGTGTATAACCAATTGCGGCGAGCGCACGAAAAATTTCACTGAGTGATTCGCGAGCATCCCAAACGATTGCACAACGATGCGTGCTGACATTCACCGTGACCGATTGAATTGCGGGATTTTTTTTGAGATGAGTTTCGATCAACCAGCTGCATGCAGCGCAGGTAATGCCTTCGAGTAATAAATTGGCTTGTTTGAAAGAATCGTCGAAAGGAACAACAAACTCGGATTGCACTTCCGGTAAATCATAAATAGCAAATCGCTGATCGCCTTGCGGATTGGTATCAGGACGATCATTCGCTACTGTACGGAACTGATAAAAATTTTCCAGGCCACCATCGACAATTGCCATCGCAACCGCCTGGCAACCCGGGCAACACATTAATTGCTCCTGCCCCTGAATTCGCACTGGATAATAGCTGGCTTCAGGAACAGGTAAACCGCAGTGGTAACACGCTTGCGATTTAATCGGTGTTGCGCCGGTTTCACTCATCGAGTTAGTTTTTTACTCGCGGCGCAAGTTGGGTTGCATCCCCGAGCTGGAAATTAATCTCGCCGCTTATGGTCCAGGGCGCTTCATTGCGCTGGGCAATATCATTAATGGGATACAGTGTTAAATACCAGGAATACTCCGGCTTCTCCAACAGCTCACCGCGATAATATCCGGGTGAAATATATTTCAGCGTAATTAATTGATCCTTTGCCGCTTTAACCGGGTGCCCCATCATTAATAACAATTCTTGCGGCATCAATTTTTCATCGGCGGGTACATTGGCAATTTTCAAAATAATATCGCCCGTAGTGAGATCAAAACGTAAATCCCCGCTTAAACCCAGTTCGCTCGCACGCTGGTCTTGCCCTAGTGCCTGATTGATCATCCGACCTTCTTTGTAGTAATTGTCAATGATCACATCATCTGCACCTTTAAGTGCAATGGTCACGGTAATCGAACACATAATGATGATGTAGATCAGCGGAGCAAATACAAACCAGAACCAAAATTCGCGGTACCAGGGTTTTGCAATTTCATCATTGGTATCAGCCATAGCGGTGCCTCTCGTTTGCACAACAATTTCCCCAATTATGGACCAATGAAGGTCGTGGTATTAGTTGTCGTAATTTCCGGATTTTCGCGCGCGCGAATACGGAAATGAATTTCGGTTTTTGTGGTTGTCAGCTCAGTTGCTTTTACTGAAACACGCACGGGCACTGTCAGCACTTCACCTTCAACAGCAGGAATAATTTTGTAACCCTGGATGATAAATGGATAATCGCCGTCGACTTCCAGATCATAGGTATGAGTGCCGCGATCCATATTACTAATTTTCAAGGTGTACACATTCTGAATCGTATCTTCCACTTCGCGATACATACGCACACCGCGATCACGCTGTGCTTCCAGGCCAACCGGAACACGCGTCGCAATTGAATAAACGAACAGCGAAATCATAATCGCGAGCATCAGCCCGTAACCAATTAAACGCGGACGAAATACCTGGGTATGGCCAGTGCTGATTGCATCCTCAGTGGTGAAGCTGATCAGACCGCGCGGATAACCCATTTTATCCATGACGGTGTTGCAAGCATCGACACACAAACCACAATCGATACATTCCGCTTGTAAACCTTCGCGAATATCAATGTCTACCGGGCAGACCTGCACACACCAGGAGCAATCAATACAATCGCCCATGCCTTTAGCTTTGTAATCTTCGCCGGCTTTGCGCGGGCCACGTTTTTCACCACGCAAACTATTATAAGAAACCGTCAGTGTATCCTTGTCATACATCACCGCTTGAAAACGGGCATAAGGGCAAATGTACTTACAAAATTGTTCACGCATAAAACCGGCATTCATGTAAGTAGCACCGAGGAACAGCAAAACCCAGAACAGCGGCACAAGATCGAGACTAAAAGTAAATAACCCGGTGACCAGTTCGCGTGCCGGCATGAAGTAACCAACAAACGTTAATGAGGTCACCAGGCTGATAGCAATCCATATAAATTGCTTGGCTGATTTGCGCCAGATTTTTTCGAAATTCCAGGGCTGGGCATCCAACTTGATCCGCTTGTTACGATCACCTTCACACAGATGCTCCGCCCAGATAAACATTTGCGTCCACACCGTTTGCGGGCAAGTAAATCCACACCATACGCGCCCGACCAGAACGGTAACGGTAAACAACAAAAAGGCGGCAATAACCAACAACCAAGCGAGATACATTGCATCTTGCGGCCAAAAAGTTAGCCAAAGGATATGAAACTTGCGTGCAGGCAAATCAAAAAGAACGGCCGGGCGATCATCAATAACCAACCACGGCAAGAGCAGAAAGCCGAGCATCAGCGGCAAACCGGTGTAGCGACGCAAACGCTGGTAAAAACCGGTGATACGACGCGTATAGATCTTGTCATCCGCCTCGTAGAGATTTACGTAACGAATACCAGTATCGGGCGATGCCGGTTTTTGCTCTGATGAAGGTTTCTCAGCCACAGCTTTACCTCGTTGCTCCCGCCTTTTTGACCACTATTAAGTAGAAAAGGCTAATTGGACGCGAAAAAAAAGGCAGGCTTTTAGCCTGCCTTCCTTGCATCAGGAATCAGTTAGATTCCAATGACAGGCTGTACACGTAAGCAGCCAGCAGATGGATGCGATCTTCTTTCAACAACTCCTGTTGGGCTGGCATCACCCCACTGCGGCCATCGCGAATGGTTTGACGGATAGTGGCAGCCTTGCCACCGTACAACCAGATTTTATCGGTCAGGTTTGGAGCACCAACCAGCGGATTCCCCTTGCCATCCGCGCCGTGGCAAACCACACAATTGGCCGTAAAGAGCTTCGCACCTTTCTCAGCTTTTTCAGCGTCATGTTTGTTACCGGATATCTGCAAAACATATTCTGCAACATCCACTACGCCTTCTTCACCGATGATGTTACCCCAGGATGGCATGGCTGCCTTACGACCATGAGTGATGGTTTCCAGGATTTTTTCCGGAGTACCGCCATAAAGCCAGTCTTTGTCGGTCAGGTTCGGGAAGCCAGGGTTACCACCGCCGTCTGCACCATGGCAAACCGCGCAGTTGTTGGCAAACAAACGGAAACCCATTTTCAATGCATCAGGGTTTTTCGCCACTTCTTCAATAGATTGCTTTGAATAAACACCGTAAGTTTCTGCATATACTTTTTCAGCTTCCGCCTGGTGTCCACGTAACTCACCGACAGAGGTCCATGCCGGAGCATCTTTAAACTTCAAACCTTCATAAGAACCATACCCGGGATAAATAATCAGGTAGCCAATAGAAAATACGAAGGTCAATAAAAACATGTAGAACCACCAACGCGGCAGAGGATTATCATATTCCTCGATACCATCGTATACGTGACCAGTGGTTTTGGCTTCCGTGCTCTCTTCGCCCTGAACCGCCTTTTTACGGTTGGCCATGAGAATCCAGAACAACAGCACCAGATTGGTGGTTGTCAGGATAATGATCCAAAAACTCCAAAAAGTACTCATATTAAATCCGCCCTAATCGATGATTACTTGCGATCATCTGTCTGGTTGTTATCTGCCTGGGTTGCGGTCGGCTTGTGCTGTTCATCATCGGCAAAGGGTAACTTCGCATCTTCCTCAAAGCGCTTTTTTAATTTAGGCGAGAACGCCCAGAAGCACACACCGAAGAAGGCGATGGTTACCAGTACCGTTGAAATTGCGCCGACTGTACCTGCGTCCATTAGCGTTTCTCTTTCAGTAATACGCCAAGGTTTTGCAGGTACGCCACCACTGCATCCATTTCTGTCGCGCCCTTCACTGCGCGCGCTGCACCGGCCATATCTTCTTCAGTATATGGAACACCCACTTTGGCCAGCGCACGCATTTTATCTGCAGTGTGTTTGCCATCGAGTTTGTTGTCATACAACCATGGATAAGCAGGCATGATGGATTCAGGTACAACAATACGCGGGTTGAACAAGTGCACTTTGTGCCAGTCATCCGAATAACGACCACCTACGCGGGCCAGGTCCGGACCGGTACGCTTGGAACCCCACAGGAACGGATGCTCGTAAACAGATTCACCGGCAACAGAGTAATGGCCATAACGCTCAACTTCTGCACGTAACGGACGCACCATTTGGGTATGGCAAACGTGGCAGCCTTCACGGATATATACATCGCGACCTTCCAGTTGCAATGCGGTAAGAGGCTTCAAGCCTTCTATTGGTGTTGTAGTTTGCTTGAGGAAAAACTGCGGAACAATTTCTACCAAACCACCAAAACTAATGGCGATAACCATAAACACAGTCATCAGGCCGATATTCTTTTCTACTATTTCATGACCTTTCACAGCATTCCCCTTACACAGCTGGTGCCTGGACAGGCTGGTTAGTAGCAGCAGCTTCGTTGGCTGCCTTAACGGTGCGATAAGTGTTGTACGCCATTACCAGCATACCGGTCAAGAAGAAAGCACCGCCGATAAAGCGCATGATGTAACCACCTTTACTGAACACCACAACCTCAATAAAACTGTAAGTCAAAGAACCGTCCGGGTTGAATGCACGCCACATCAGGCCTTGGCCAATACCGTTAATCCACATCGCAACCACATACAGAACGGTACCTACAGTTGCCAACCAGAAGTGGGTATTGATCAACTTCACACTGAACATCTCTTCACGGTTAAACAGCTTCGGCAGCATGTGATACACAGCACCGATAGAAATCATCGCCACCCAACCCAATGCACCGGAGTGAACGTGACCTACGGTCCAGTCGGTGTTGTGAGACAAAGCATTTACGTTTTTGATAGCCATCATCGGGCCTTCGAAGGTAGACATACCGTAGAACGACAGGGCTACTACGAGGAAACGCAAAGTTGGGTCAGTGCGCAATTTGTGCCATGCACCGGACAAGGTCATGATGCCGTTAATCATACCGCCCCAGCTTGGAGCCAACAGAATCAGTGACATCACCATACCCAGAGATTGGGTCCAATCAGGCAATGCAGAGTAATGCAAATGGTGAGAACCAGCCCAAATGTACAGGGAGATCAACGCCCAGAAGTGAACGATTGACAATTGATAGGAGTAAACAGGACGACCTGCTTGCTTGGGTACGAAGTAGTACATCATGCCCAGGAAGCCCGCCGTCAGGAAGAAACCTACTGCGTTGTGACCATACCACCATTGCACCATTGCATCGGCAGCACCTGCGTAAGCAGAATAGGATTTGGTCAGGGTAACAGGGACAGCCGCGCTGTTAACAATATGGAGTACAGCAACAGTTACGATAAAACCACCGTAGAACCAGTTAGCTACATAGATGTGCGAGGTACGACGTTTCACAATTGTGCCGAAAAACACAATTGCGTAGGAAATCCACACTATCGCCAACAGGATATCGATTGGCCACTCAAGCTCAGCATACTCTTTGGCGGAGGTCATACCTTGCGGCAAGGTAATAATGGCCAGCAGTATGACCAGTTGCCATCCCCAGAAAGTAAATGGAACCAACCAACCACCAAATAGCGGCGCCTGGCAGGTACGCTGTACTACGTAATAAGAGGTTGCAAAGAGCGCACTGCCGCCAAACGCAAATATAACCAGGTTCGTGTGGAGAGGGCGCAGTCGACCGAAGTGTGTAAACGGTTGAAACAGGTCGTTAAGGCCTGGCCATACCAATTGAGAAGCGATCAGCACACCAACACCCATCCCCAATATGCCCCAAACGATGGTCATAATGGAGAATTTGCGCACTATATCGAAGTCGTATGCTGGTGGATCTCCAGCAACTGTTGCATGACTACCCATAGGACTTTCCTATAACTTAAGAGAAATAAAAACTTTTTGTCTCTGACAGCACCAAACTTGTCTCTCAGAACTAACGGCAATCATCAAACCTATACCCCTACTTTCGGTGCGGCATTTTGCCTTAAGCGTGGCATTTTGTCTCACCTAACCAGAATAAGGATTGATATTTATCAAATTATTTATGTGCGTTTAACCGGTTTGTAGGATAGTCCATATCTGGATATTTTCTGTACAACCCGGTATTTCGGCACTTATTGTTTTTACTTTAAGGGCACGTCCTTTTTATTTTCAAGGTACGTCCTTTTTTATTTAAGGGTACGTCCTTTATTAGCAGCAATACGCATACGCAACGCGTTCAATTTAATGAAACCTTCCGCATCCTTTTGATTGTATGCACCGGCATCATCTTCAAAAGTCGCGATTTTTTCATCGAACAAACTGTCGGCAGAACGACGACCAACAACACTTACTGAACCTTTGTAAAGCTTCACGCGTACATCACCATTCACATGGACTTGTGACTGGTCAATCATCGCCTGCATCATCAAGCGCTCAGGGCTCCACCAGTAACCGTTGTAAATCATGTCTGCATATTTGGGGATCAAGCTATCTTTCAAGTGAGCAACTTCGCGGTCCAGGGTAATAGACTCAATCGCACGGTGCGCGCGCATCATGATGGTGCCGCCAGGAGTTTCGTAGCAGCCACGAGACTTCATACCTACGTAGCGGTTTTCCACGATATCCAGACGACCAACACCGTTCTCTCCACCCACTTTGTTCAAGTAAGCCAGCACGGTAGCGGGAGACATTGGTTTGCCATCGATAGCAACGATGTCGCCTTTCTCGTAGGTCAATTCCAGATAAGTTGCTTTGTCCGGAGCTGCTTCAGGAGCAACAGTCCAGCGCCACATATCTTCTTCAGCTTCGGTCCATGGGTTTTCCAGAACCTTACCTTCGTAGGAGATGTGCAACAGGTTGGCATCCATTGAGTAAGGTGATTTTTTCTTCTTGGTGTAATCAACCGGGATATTGTGTTTCTCGCAATACTCCATCAGGGTTTCGCGGGAGGTCAGATCCCACTCACGCCATGGAGCAATAACTTTGATACCTGGCTTCAGTGCATAAGCACCCAGCTCAAAACGTACCTGGTCATTACCTTTACCGGTCGCACCGTGGGAGATCGCATCTGCACCCACTTCGTTAGCGATTTCGATCAAACGTTTCGCAATCAACGGACGGGCGATGGACGTACCGAGCAGGTATTCGCCTTCATAAATAGTGTTCGCGCGGAACATCGGAAATACGAAATCGCGGACAAATTCTTCACGCAGATCGTCGATATAGATTTGCTTTACACCCAACGCCTCGGCCTTGGCACGCGCTGGCTCTACTTCTTCGCCCTGACCGATGTCAGCGGTAAAGGTGATCACTTCACAGTTGTAGTTTTCTTGCAGCCATTTAACGATCACAGAGGTATCCAGGCCACCGGAATAGGCCAGAACCACTTTCTTGATAGAAGACATAGGGGGGCTCCCACTAAAATTCGTTGACGATCCACTTGGGGCAGGTGCTTATTCGGGCGCGGAATTGTACTCGCCCGCCGCCAAAATTCCCACACTTCTTGTAGCTAAATGCACGCTTTTATTGCAGCCAAATCCGGTTTTCCGGTGCAAATGTAAATAGCTATCAACACTCATCCCATAAAAAAAGCAGCCGTATGGCTGCTTTGGGTCGATAAAAAAGACGCGACAATTACAAACGAAAACTGGACACCTTATCGTTAAGTCCCAATGCCAGATCCTGCAAGCTTTTTGCGCGAACCTCACCTTGATTGGCATCAGCCGCCGCTTCGTTCGCAACACGTTGAATCGCGGTAATGTTGCCCAGCACTTCTTTCACAACATGGCTTTGTTCTTCCGCCGCCGTTGCAATCTGTACCGCCATACCGCTGATTGCGCCCACTGCTGAATTAATTTTATCCAGCGATTGCGACGCGCTGTCTGCATTCTGCACACTGCCACTCGCCAGATGACTCCCCTCCTCCATAATCGATACCGCATTTTGCGCAGTCGATTGCAACGCGGCAATCATTGCCTGGATTTCTTCCGTGCTCGCATGCGTACGCTGGGAGAGCACGCGCACCTCATCCGCAACCACGGCAAATCCCCTGCCCTGCTCGCCCGCACGGGCGGCTTCAATGGCGGCATTGAGCGCGAGTAAATTGGTTTGCTCGGCAATACCTTTGATGGTGGCGAGAATTCCGCTGATGTTTTGTGCATTGTTGTTTAAGGTGGAAATGACCGTGCCCGCCTGATCAACCTTCTTCGCCAACACGACGATGGAATCGCGGGTCTTATCTACCTGATGTTTACCCTCCTCCGCACTACTCACTGATTCACGCACCGAGTCTGCCGTGTGTTCCGCGTGATGAGCAATCTCGTGAGTTGCATTGGTCATTTCATTCATTGCCTGGGCAACCATGCCGATTTGCTGTTGTTGCTCCTGTAGTTCACGTACCGATTTCATTGCCGAATCCGCCATCGCACGGGCGTTATCCTGCAAATCATTGGCTTGCGCGCGAATATGGCGGACCAGATCATTCATATGGTCGACAAACAAATTAAAGTTTTCTGCCAACAATCCCACTTCATCATTAGATGTCACCGATAACCGCCGTGACAAATCCCCACCGCCCGACGCAATTTGCGATAAGGATTCCGATACATTGTGCAACGGTTGTAGCAGTACGCCGTTAAGCCAATTGAGTGCAAGAATCGTTGCCACCAGCAATACCAGAATCGCAGCCAATTGCCCAAGCAATGTAGATTGCACTGGCCCAACTAATAAATCCCGCTCGGATAACATCACTAACGTTAAATTTGTTTTGGGAATTGTGGATGCAAAAACCTGCATGGATTTTCCGTCAACCTGGATTAAATGCAGATCGTCTTGCACGCGCGTAACTTGTTCAAGTTTGGCGGTAGTGAGATCGGCAGAAATATCCGTTAACGATTTGCTCAACAAGTTCTTATCAGCGTGCGCAAATACTTTGCCGTGGCGGGCGATAAACATATAACCGTTGCCAGGTAAATCGATATCGCGCAGTTGCTGGACGATATCATCGATCACCACATCCACACCCAAAATCGCCTTGATATTGCCACCGGTATCAAGCACAGCGCGCCCTAGCGACACCACATTTTTACCGGTGGCCGATGCGACGGATGGATTATCGATATAGGTTTCGCGCGGATTTTTATTGGCGGCGATATACCAGCCCCACACACGCGGGTCATCGTTGCCTGCTGCCATGACCAGATTATTGGCGTTGTAGAGTTTGCCATCGGCGAAGGCGAGGAAGCTGTTATCCACATCCGCCGAAATTTTTACCTGGGTTAAATGTGCGTTGTAATTTTCTTCTGTGGCGCTGGCCGGAAATCCTTCGAGCGCTTTACCTTTCAGCGCAAACCAATCACTTACATATTTACTAAAGGTGGCAGAAATACCGGCGATCTGGCGATTAATGTTGACTTCCATCGCCTTCATGGCCGAGGAATAGGAAAGATACGAAACAGCGCAGCCGACTAATAAAAGCGAAACCGCGACCGACGCACTGATTTTTTTGCGTAGTGACCAACGAGTAGCCATTGACTGGACTCCAGAGTAGTGGTTGACCTGTACCGGCGGATTATCGTTATGGTGCTATGTGTTTTTTGTTCCGCCGGGTTGACGACCGTCCATGGAATATTGTTGTTATGAACTTATCTGATGTTTTTCCGCTATTGCACTTGTAACCCATCGGCATAAGCTTGTAGTTTCTTGAGCAATAATTGTTGTTGCTCACTAAGACTAGCATCGGCCGCTAACTGCGCCAGTCGCGCATAAAACTCTTGAAGCGTGAGGCTGGATTGCGCCTCTTTATTGGTTAGTCGCCATTGGCAAAACGTTTTCCAACGCGCTTGCTCGGCAGGATTAAGGCTGGAGGGAAAATTACGCGCGCGATAGCGAAACAGGATTTCACCCAAACGCGCATCGCGAAATTCAACAGAAAAATTCGCCAGGGTTTCAGCATCTGCTTGCCGTACCCTGCTCATTACACGCTTATCCTGGTCATCAAAGAAACCGCTGTAAAGCATCTGCTCAGGATCAGTTTTTTCCGCAAAATTATTTTCGCTGTAAAGCTGGAATAATGTTTGTTGTAACTGCTGTTGTTCGATCAAGGTCAAATTGCGCAGCCGATTCCAATGCAGCTCACACACCGATTTATCAATCTGCAAACGCTGTGCGGTTACATCATCCAACATCGTTGCTGGCAGTAACATCGGGGTTTTATTGAAATGAATTTCCTTGAGTGCCAAACGCTCCACCCCTTCCGGCAAATCTTCCGTGCGCGTGTATAAACGCAAGCGCAATTCATCAGCAGAGAGCGACAGCAATGCGGAGGGGTCAGTCGCCAAATTAAATGCAATAACCGAATTCTTATTGGTGGGGTGCATCGCCAACGGCAGTACCAAAGCCGCATTGCCATTTTCAGAAGGAAAACGCGATGAAATATGCAGCAATGGTTTGTGACTATCGATATCAATCATGCTGGCGACAAAACGTTTATCGCGCAACTTATACGCATAATCATACAGTTTGGGCTGGCGGGTTTTGATCAATTTGGCCACGGCGATAGTGGCATGAACATCCGACAACGCATCGTGCGCCGCTTCGTGCAGAAAACCATTGGCTTTGGTCAGCATTTCCAATTTAAAACAGGGGCGACCATCGTCATAATTGGGCCACTCAATTCCTTCCGGACGCAACGCGCGCGTCATGCGCACCATATCGATAATGTCCCAACGCGAATTGCCATTGCGCCATTCGCGCTCATAGGGATCATAAAAATTACGGTAAAGCGTATAACGGGTTACTTCGTCATCAAAACGAATGGAATTAAACCCTACCCCGCAAGTACCGGGGCGGGATAATTCAGCATGGATACGGGCAATAAACTGATATTCCGGCAGGCCCTTTTCCTCCGCCACTTCCGGCAATAATCCGGTGATTAAACAGGCTTCCGGCTTGGGCAATACATCGGGTGCGGGCTTGCAATAAATCATTAATGGTTCGCCGATAATATTCAGGTCTTCATCCGTGCGCACCCCGGCAAATTGCGAAGGCCGATCTACTGCCGGTACCTCGCCCCAGGTTTCGTAGTCGTGCCAATAAAGTGTGTTTTGCTGCTCGCCCTTGGTCATTGTTATATCCACCGGTAGAAATTAATTCGCCATTACTGCTGGAACAAAAACTGCAATGTAACACCCACAGGTCGCTTTCCCCTATACTGCCGCCCCAAATCCCGTTAAACCTGAAGTCAAAGCGACCCCAAATTATTAGTTACAAGAGAGATTGGAGCCTGCCATGAGCGATTTAGAGAGCCTGTTTGCCGCCAACATTAAATGGGCGGAGGACATCAAACGCGAAGACCCCGAGTTTTTTTCCACCCTTGCCAAACAGCAAGCTCCGGAATATTTATGGATCGGCTGCTCCGACAGCCGTGTACCCGCCAACCAGATTCTTAACCTGGCGCCTGGCGAGATTTTCGTGCACCGCAATGTGGCAAACGTCGTAATCCATACTGATTTGAATTGCATGACGGTATTGAATTACGCCGTAGAGTTTTTGAAAGTAAAGCATGTGATGGTCACTGGCCACTACGGTTGCGGCGGTGTGAGAGCAGCACTGGAAAATCGCAAACTGGGTTTGATTGATTATTGGCTGCGCAATATTCGCGATGTGTATTACAACAACAAAGAAGTTGTCGATCAGTTGAGCGACATGGATGAGCGGGTCAATCGCCTGTGCGAACTTAATGTGATCCAGCAAGTGGATAATATTTCACGCAGCAACATCGTACAGAATGCCTGGTCGCGCGGTCAGGAATTAACCATCCATGGCTGGATTTACGATATTCACGACGGCATCCTGCACAAGCTGACACCGCCAATCGACTCCATCGAACAAATTCCCGAACAATATCGGTTGTATTAATTCTTTATTATTTGTTAGCACTTCAAGTCGGCCGCAAACCGGGCATTAAAAAGCTCCCCGGTTTTTGCGGCCATAATGGCGTCATTCTCATGAAGCCCTTTTATTTTGTGCGTCCACCAACTCACCTTTACTTTGCCCCACTCTGTTAACAGCGCCGGGTGATGCCCGTACTCTTCTGCTAACGCCCCGACCCCCTGGGTGAATGCCATCGCCTGCACAAAATTTTTGAACTGAAACGTTTGGGTTAATTGGTTGATACCAGCAACCGGCTCTACCGTCCAGCCGGGCAATTCCTTCAAGGCAAGCTCCAATTCTTGTTGGCTCAATAGCGGCGAATCGCCCCGGCATGCGCTACAGTTTTTTTCACTTAGCATAATTTTTTACTCCTTCAGGGGT
The DNA here is from genome assembly GCA_003056245.1 of Cellvibrio sp. 79. Taxonomy (GTDB): domain Bacteria; phylum Pseudomonadota; class Gammaproteobacteria; order Pseudomonadales; family Cellvibrionaceae; genus Cellvibrio. The sequence continues at coordinate 2,251,916 of MVDH01000001.1, forward strand.
GGTGATGATTTTCACTGGGCAAGATCACGCAAGCGCAGTGTCAGGTGACATTAGCAAACGCACACGCTGGCTCAAGCTCGCCAGCCTTGTATTGCCAATAATATTGCTCATTTTTATGGTCAGCGCCCTGGAATTGGCAATCAAGGGCAACCTCAGTCAATTACGTAATCAGCAGCTACAACAATTGGGAAAAGATATTGCCGACATCAGCCGCTTGCTCGATCAGGAACTCAATGCATCCATTTATTTAGTCAACGGTTTGCAAGCCTACGTGGAATCCAAATCCGGCAATCTGGTGGCCGGCGAAATTGCACCGTGGCTCACCAATCTGCAAGCGCGCGGCCGTCATATTCGCAACATCGGCATAGCACCCGACAATCGTATTACCTATATGTTCCCGCTCGCCGGTAATGAAAAAGCACTCGGGCTTTATTATCCCGACAATCCCAAACAATGGCCTGACGTTGAAAAAGTTATTCAAACACGCAAAGCAATTCTGGCTGGCCCTCTTTCGCTGGAACAAGGTGGGCAGGGTTTGATATATCGCTCGCCAGTATTTATAGAAGACGATCATTACTGGGGAATCATCAGTGTCGTTATCAACGCCGATACATTATTTCAACGGCTTCTTGCTGAAGCTGATGAACATAATCTGGCGCTAACAATTGTCGATCTGGATTCAGGCAAAACGGTATTGAGTAGCAAGATTACTTCAGCTGCAATCGACGCCCGGCAAATTCTATATGTTCCGGGACATCGCTGGGAAGTCACCGGAACAGTAACGCCATTACCGATGAATTCAACCCTGATTGGTTTACGGTTAGGCGGTTGGTTCGTGGCACTTCTCACCGTAATGTTGCTTGCGCGTTTTTTGCGCTCTGTAAAAGCCCATGCCCAAACCTTGCTTGCGTTACGCGAAAACCAGGAGCGTTTTGCGCGTATGTTTACTACATCGCCACAAGGTTTAGCGTTGCTGGATGATGAGATCCAATGGATTGAAATTAATCCCAGCCTCTGCAACCTGCTGGGTTATAGCAGGCAAGATTTTAACGAACTGCGCTTAATTGATTTATTTGCGCCTGAAGCCCAGGCAAAAACACTGGCGCAAATGGAAGAAGTCCGCAGCACGTACCAAGCCATCACTGACCACAGCCGCCAGTTTGAAGCACAATTATTACGCGCTGATGGCCAATTATTAACGGGGTTTATCACATTAGGAATTTGCTATCGCAGTAACGATGAAACCCACTGGTTATTGCAGGTCCTGGATATCAGCGAACGTACACGGCTGGATCAATTAAAAAATGAATTTGTTTCTATTGTCAGTCACGAATTGCGCACGCCGCTAACCGCGATTATGGGTTCGTTAAAATTAATGGCGAGTGGCAAGCTGGAACAAAGTGGAGCTGCGAATGAAAAAATTTTACAGATCGCGGTGCAAAACAGTGACAAGCTGGCGCGGCTGATTAATGATTTATTGGATATGGATAAATTGATTGCCGGGAAAACGGAATTTGATTCAACGCCGCAAGCGTTATTGCCGCTGGTTGAAAAAGCGCTTGAAGCCAATCAATCTTATGCACAGCAATACCAGGTCAGCTATCGACTCCAATCACCTGCCGAACAGATACATGTTGCTGTGGATGCCATGCGCCTGCAACAAGTGCTCACCAATTTATTATCCAATGCGGCAAAATTTTCGCCGCCGCTCAGTGAAATCCTCATTTCATTTTCGCTCGAACCGGCCTCGGTAAAAGTGCAAATACAAGATCAGGGATCAGGAATTGCGCATGAAGAGCAACATAAGTTATTTAAAAAATTCTCCCAAATCGATTCGTCATCAACCCGCCAAAAAGGCGGAAGCGGATTGGGGCTTGCCATCAGTAAAGAATTAATTGAGCGCATGGGTGGCAACATTGGTGTTAGTTCCAGCCCCGGCAACGGCAGTTGTTTTTACTTCAGTTTGCCGCGGATACACATCGGAGCCACCGACCAATCCCGCACGTAATTTGCTGTAACTGCAATCTGCATCAACACCGGTTAGACTTTTAAACGACAAATCGAATCAGGCAATGTCTAGAAAGCCCGCAAGCCTGTTCTATACTAGAAACAGTTTTGTTTCCGCGCGGCAGGTTCATCGCCCGTATTCACCATTATTCATTCTACCGGGGCGCCCGATGCAAGAGTTGCCGCAACATCATTTCGCGCAAAATGAACCCGCAAATGAATGGACCCTAACCCAGGAACAAGTTAATTCGCTCTACCATAGCCTGCCAGTTTCCTTGCTTTCATCAATTGTTATTGCGTTGATTCTCAGTTTGTCGCACTGGAAAATCATTGGGCAGGCAGAAATTATCCTGTGGAATTTATTGCTGGGGGGCACGTTGCTGGCACGCCTGACACTGTGGATATTCTGGCAAAACACCTGGCAACTTTACTCGGCGCGATTTTGGTTGTGGTGCTTTCGCATCGGAGTCTGGTTCACCGGCGCAGCCTGGGGTACAACCGCTTTATTACTATTTGCCGATGACAATGCTATTTACCAGGCTCTACTCGCCTTCTCTCTCGCCGGTGTCGCCGCCGGATCAATGACTTCGCTCAATGCCGATAAATATTCCTCGCTCGGATTTGTGATCCTGGCGATCTCGCCACTCAGTGTATTTATTTTTTTAGAAGAAGGACCAACGGCTATAGCAATGTCGAGCATGACTTTATTATTTATTTTCTTTGTCATCGCTAGCAGCACGCGTACCCGACGCAATATGGAAGAACAAATCCAGAAGAACCAGCATTTACTGCAACTCACAACTGAGCTCAATTACAAACAACAGTTGGAAAAAATAATTAATAATGCGCAATCAATTTTTATCAGCGAAAACGACATTAAATCTGCATTGCAAAACCTGCTGTGGGAAACATTACCAGCGTGTGACAGCGAACTGGGTTTCATTGGATTGGTAGCTCAGGATTCCAACGGCAAGCCTTTTATGCGGGCATTGGTATTTGGCAGCACTCAAAAAGATAATCGCAGCCTGGACAGTTTTCGTAAAACCCATCTTCCGGAAAATGGCGAATATCGCAACCTGAATAATTTATTCGGCACAATCATGCAATCGGATCGCCCCATCATTAGTGCTAACCTGGCGCGCGATATGCGTGCCGGCCCACTCCCCGAAGGGCACCCGAAGATCAGCAATTTTATCGGCATTCCCATTTTTAGCGGACGCGAACAAATTGCCATTCTTGGTTTAGCTAATTCACCCAATGCTTATCACACAGACGATGCAACAAAGCTTGAACCGATCCTGAAAACGATCGCCCAGTTTGTGCAAACCATGAATCATGAACAACGCCATGCGCAGGATCGCGCTGCGCTGGAAGCCAGCACCCAACACACCCAAACTATTTTAAACGATATTGCCGATGGCATTATCACGATTGACAAGCGCGGCCTTATCCAATCCTTTAATCACGCGGCCGAAACAATCTTTGGTTATCGCGCCCGGCAAATTGTTGGGAAAAATATTAACGAGTTAATGCCCGAACCTTACAAATCCATGCACGAAGAATATATTCGTAGCCATCTACTGACCGGTAAAAAAAATGTTCTTGGAATTGGTCGGGAAGTTATCGGTGTGCGCCGCAATGGCAACCAGTTCCCAATGGATTTAATGGTGTCGCGCGTTTTCCAAAATGGCGATCCGGTCTTTATTGGTATAGTGCGCGACATTACCGACAAAAAACATGCCGACGAACTGCGCAATCAATTTATTAACAGCGCTAGCAAGGAAATTCTGGGCCCGCTCAACTTGATCGGTGAGGCGATATTGCGCTTGAAAAATAAAGAGCAAAAAAACCTGCCGGACTCGATAAAACATGTGGTAGATATCGCCCATACGAACAGCCTGCGTTTACAACAGCTCATGCATGACCTTATAGAAATTCAAAACATATCGAAAGACGATACCAGCTTTCGTTTTGAAACCTCGCTGGCGCTGCCACTGGTTGAAGAGGTTGTCAGGCGCAATAAAACGTTCGGGGATATCTATCAAAATAAAGCAACGATCAACACCAGCGCGGATGACTTAACTATCCATATTGATGTCACACGTTTTTACCAGGCATTTGCACAACTACTCCAATACGCTTTTAAAAATTCACCGCCGAATACTGAACTTTCCATTCGCATCAATGAGGAACGAAGCCGGGTGAATATTAGCATCCACTTCAATAATCGCAGTTTATCGGAGGAGCAACGCAAGAGCCTCTGCGAGCATTTTAGCAGTGCAGCGGAAAGCAATAACCGGGACAAAATAGAATTGGGGGATTTAGGAATAGTGATTGCAAAAGAAATCATTGAAAAAATGCACGGAAAAGTTCACAGCGAAAACAAAGAAGATTTCTGTTACTTCCAAATTGATTTCCCTCGCGCCGTTAACCAGTTTTAACGGGTTAACGCTATAAACGATTGCCACTGCCTAACGCCTTTATTTTATCCAGCAGCACCTGCCCCATTTTATCCAGCGGAACAGTTTGATCTACACCACCCATCGCAACCGCTTCTTTCGGCATCCCGTAAACAACACAACTGGCTTCATCCTGCGCGATGGTATAACCACCTTGATTGCGAATGGCTACCATACCTTTTGCACCATCCTTTCCCATACCGGTAAGCAAAACACCAATCACATTCTTACCACCAATTTGCGCTACTGATTCCATCATAATATCCACAGCGGGTCGGTGGCGATGAAGGGGTTCGGCATCAGAAAGTTTTACCCGATAATCTGCACCGGAACGAACAACCACCAAGTGATAACCGCCCGGTGCTAAAAATGCGTGCCCGGGTAGGATGCGTTCGCCGCCCTTTGCTTCGACAACATGCAAACGCGTATTTTTATTTAATCGTTCAGCAAAAGTGCGCGTAAAACCCGGTGGCATATGCTGCGTCATCACAATGCCTGGAACCGCCGCGGGTAATTGCACCAATAAATCTTTAATCGCCTCGGTACCTCCCGTTGAAGCACCTATTGCAATAATTTTTTCTGTACTCTGTAAACTTGCTGATACCGATAGCTTCTGCTCGCCACTAAATTCCGGGCGATTCTTCTTCACTAATGGTTTTACTTTGATCGACGCCGCAGCACGGATTTTTTCAATAATAATGTCCGCATATTCACGAATACCGCTGGTCACACCCAATTTGGGCTTGGGGATAAAATCCAGCGCGCCCAACTCCAGCGCACGCAAAGTTGCATCCGCGCCCTCCTCCGTTAAAGTGGAAATCATTACTACCGGTGTCGGGCGTGCAGCCATCAGTTTTTCCAAAAACGCCAGCCCGTCCATACGCGGCATTTCAATATCCAGCGTTATGACATCGGGGGTAAATTGATTCACCATATCCCGCGCAACATAGGCATCGGGAGCTGCACCGACCAATGTCATATCCGGTGTGTCGCGAATAATTTCTGCAAGCAAACTGCGCACTAATGCAGAATCATCTACTACAAGAACCTTGATCGCCATAATGGGTAACTCCCTTCAAAAAACACCGGCACCATTCAATCAAACAATTCCACATCACCGCTTTTAGGGGTGAATTTCACCCGCATGCGATACTCGCTCTCGCGATCAGAAATAGTGCTGTTATGCAATGTTCTTATTTTTTTTACTAACACCTGGCCAGTATCCGGAAAAAAATATACTTTCCGTGGAAACTCACCCAATAGATCTTGCGCGACTATGGGAATTTGTTCTGTATGAAGATAATCCAACACAAATTCAGCATTACGTTGACCAACATTGTTTACGGTCATACCACGTAATACATTCCCACCACCAAAAATTTTTGCCTCAAAGCGAGCACGCGATGTTCCCATTTTCAGCAGGTGGTTTACCAACAATTCCATTGCATATACACCGTAACGCGCAGACTCAGTGAAGAGCCCCGTTTCACTAGAGCCATCATTAGGCAACAAAAAATGATTCATGCCCCCAACCCCAGTCATTTTATCGCGCAAGCATACTGCTACGCAGGAACCCAACACTGTTACGATTAATTTATCCCCTGAGGTAACAAAATATTCCCCCGGTAGAATTTTAACGGCTTGCCGTTCAAAGTGCCGGTCATAATAAACATTGGGGGCAAGATGAACGTTATTATCGTAGTTCATTGGCTGCAATCCTTTTTTCCATGAACAGCCAATTGATAAGTTGTTTTTCCAATCAGATTAACCAGATGCGTTGCGTGAGAGAAACTTTCAGAATGCCCGGCAATGTACAAACCATCCGGTGTTAGAAACTGGATCATGCGCTCCAGCAATTTCAGCTGTGTTGGTTTATCAAAATAAATCATCACATTGCGGCAGAAAATAACATCGAACTTCCCAGTGATTGGCCAATGTTTATCGAGCAAATTTATCTGGTGAAAATCAATCAGCTTTCGTAGTTCTTCTATCGCTTTTGCTTTACCGCTATTTTCACCTTTACCCCGTAAGAAAAATTGTTTCTTTTGTTCAAGGCTTAATGCTGATAACCGTTCCAGGGAATAAACACCGGCAGCAGCCGTATTTAACACCTGGCTATCAATATCCGATGCAATAATTTCCACCGGTGGTTTATAGCTTCCATAAGCTTCTACTAAAGTCATCGCGATGGAATAAGGTTCTTCACCGGTACTGGATGCGGTACACCAAACGCGGCAGGGTTTATTGTGACGATGTTTTTTAATAAATTCCGCAAGCACATCAAAGTGATGGCTTTCGCGGAAAAACGCAGTGAGGTTTGTCGTTAACGCATTAATGAATTCTTGCAACTCGGCGGGTGTTGCTTCGAGATAATCCAGATAAGCGCCAAAGCTGTCGAGATTAAGTACCCGTAAGCGGCGCGCGAGGCGGCTGTAAACCAGCTGCTTCTTACTATCGGCAAGGTTAATACCCGCCTTGCGATATATAGCCGCTTTTACCCGCGCAAAATCAGCATCCGCATATTCAAATTCGCGTACCGAATTTTCTGTCACTCTACTCTTCCCGATTCAACAATCCATTTAACAGCGATTAAAGTGGCAACAGGGTTGCCACTCGTGTTGGAGATTGAGTCGATTAGAATTGCTCCCATTCATCCTCGGCAGATGAGCTGGGTGGAGCTAACTTTTTGCCCGCTTGCGGAGCCTTGTGTGAAACTGTTTTTGCTGGTGTTCTTGCATGAGCAGACGCAGGTGCCCTTGCCGCCGGTTTGGGTGCAGCTAACCGCGTGGTGGTTGCCGGTTGTTCATAATTTTCATCAAGACGGAATTGCCCCACATTGCGATTTAATTGATCCGCTTGCGACTGCAAACTTTCCGCTGCTGCCGCTGCCTGCTCGACTAACGCCGCATTTTGCTGGGTCATTTCATCCATCTGCGATACAGCGGTAGATACTTCCTCTATACCCGTGGATTGTTCAGCCGACGCAGCGGCAATCTCCGCCATAATATCGTTCACACGTTTAATCGCATTCACAATTTCTTTCATGGTATCGCCCGATTTTCCAACCAGGCTATTGCCACTATCAATTTTTTGTACTGAATCGGATATCAACGATTTAATATCTTTTGCCGCATTGGCAGAACGCTGCGCGAGCGTACGCACTTCAGAAGCCACTACCGCAAAACCGCGCCCCTGATCACCGGCACGCGCCGCTTCTACTGCTGCATTGAGTGCAAGGATATTGGTTTGGAAGGCAATACCATCAATTACACCAATGATGTCGGAAATTTTTCGTGCTGATTCATTAATCGCGTTCATGGTAGTAACCACTTGTTGAATCAAGGTTCCGCCATCAACAGCCACGGTAGATGCCTGCTCAGCCAATACATTGGCTTGCTTGGCATTGTCAGCATTTAATTTCACCGTAGACGTTAACTCTTCCATTGATGAAGCCGTTTCTTCCAGATTCGCAGCTTGCTGTTCAGTTCTGCTGGATAAATCCGCATTGCCCTGCGCGATCTCACTGGAAGCAGTGAAAATCATATCGGCTGCACTGCGAATGTCGCTCAGCATTTTGGTTAAGCTTTCTGTGGTTTCATTGCAATAATTTTTTAAATCGCCAAACGTGCCGGTGTAATCAGCGTGAATTCGCTCAGTGAGATCCCCCTTTGCAATCGCACCAAGTACACGCGCAACATCATTAAGCCCTTTATCAGCTGTAGTCACCAGGCTGTTTAATCCTTCTGCTAATTTCAGGAAGAAACCTTCTTTGCCTTCCACACTGATTCGCTCGCTGAAATTACCGGCCGCTGCTGCGCCAACAAGGGCACTTACTTCAGTCTCAACACCGACTTCAATAGTTCTGTCTTGCCACTCCACGACAGAGCCTAAACGAGTTCCACCTTTATTAAAAATAGGATTGGCCACCAAACGGAAGTGACGTTTCCCCACCACGATATTTGAAGTGTAAGTCGTAGTAAGATTTTCCAGCAGTTTCATTTGGTGCATAGGATTTTTATGGAAAATATCCATATTACTACCCACAATTTTATCCACTGCAAAATGCGGCAACACTGAACGGATATCGGCTTCAGCACCGCGCAACATACTTTCCACGGATTTATTCATGTAAATAATTTTTCGATCAATATCCGCGATCATCACGTTGGTGGTTGTAGTTTCCAGTGCACCCAAAATACGGCTTAACTCATGCTCGGAGGCAACCTCTTTCGTGCGATCAACCCACTCAACCACAGTGCCCAAGCGCTCACCGGAATCGGCAAAAATCGGGTTTACAATCAAACGGAACACAATACCTGCAACGGTAATTTCACTGGCGTAAGTCTCCTTCAGGTTTGCCAGCAATTGCATTTGATGCGCGGGATTACGATGGAATATATCGATATTGCTACCAATCACTTTATCCACTGCAAAATGTGGCAATGCTTTACGCAATTCCGGCTCTACTGCACGCAACATTTTTTCAACGGACTTGTTCATATAAATAATATTGCGCCCGGGATCTGCCACCATTACGTTGGATGATGTGGAATCAAGCGCTCCCAAAATGCGGCTCATTTGGTGCGCGGCAGCAACCTCTTTGGTTCGATCAACCCATTCAACCACAGTGCCTAGTCGCTCGCCGGAATCGGCGAAAATCGGGTTTACAATCAAACGGAATACAATACCAGCCACAGTAATTTCACCGGTATAGGTATCGTGCAGATTTGCTAGCAGCTGCATTTGATGCGCGGGGTTTTTATGGAAAATATCAATATTGCTGCCGATGATTTTGTCCACGGAAAAATGTGGCAATGCCTTGCGCAATTCCGATTCTGCAGCGCGTAACATTTTTTCTACGGCGCGATTCATATAAACAACCCGGCGCTCAGGATCAGCAACCATAACATTGGACGATGTCGAATCCAGCGCGCCGATAATTTGTTGCATTCTTCGCTCTGTATTTAATTTTTTGAGCGCATCCGCGGTAATGTCTGTTGCGTATTTCACCACTTTAAACGGCCGCCCATCCGGCCCCAAAATTGGATTGTAACTGGCTTGTATCCATACTTCCTTGCCATTTTTTCCAATGCGCTTATATTGGCCTGCCTCAAATTCTCCACGTGCAAGCCGGTCCCAAAAAAGCCGATATTCCTGGCTGGAACGATAAACAGAGTCGACAAAAACACTGTGGTGCCTGCCTTTTATTTCATCGAGGTTGTAACCCATAACGTCGAGAAAATTTTGATTTGCGGAGAGAATGGTCCCATCCAGCGCAAATTCAATAACAGCCTGCACCCGGTTAATCGCCGCCAGCTGGCCGCGCATATTGTCAAATTCGCGCTCATCGACTTTAATTTGTTTACTCGCGGAATTTGCATTAAACATACTGATAATATTCATCGCGTTTTCTCCTTATGCCCTGGCGCCGGTTGCTTCAGGTGTATCAAATAAGCCGAGTTCTTCGCTCGATATGAGCTCGTTGATATCCACCAAAATAATCATTTGTTCATTTACAGTTGCCAGCCCCAATAAATAACGACTATTAAAGGCTACTCCAAAATCCGGTGGTGGCCGCAACTGCTCTTTACTTAAACTCACCACATCGGAAACACCATCCACCACTATGCCAACAATACGATTGTGGATATGCAGAACTATCACAATCGTAAATTCATCGTAAGTTACATTACCGACATCAAATTTAATTCGCAAATCTACAATGGGCACTATGTCACCGCGCAAATTAATTACTCCTTTGATAAAGGGCGGTGCATTCGCAATTTTGGTTACCGATTCGTAACCGCGAATTTCCTTTACGGTGAGAATATCGATCGCATAATTTTCATCGCCCAGGGTGAACGTTAAAAATTCCTGTGCGATGTTTATTGCTGTGCCCGTCCCGTCCATAATGCCTACCTGCTGAAAAAATAAATTCACTTTAGCGGCTAAACCGCAGTAGCCAGAGTCACATTGTGATTAACACTCAACGCCAGCGATTCAACATCAAGAATCAACGCCACACTGCCATCACCCATGATGGTTGCCCCGGCAATCCCCTGCACACGTTTGTAATGTTGCTCAAGGCTTTTAATCACAACCTGTTGTTGCCCAACCAACGCATCCACAAACAAAGCGAAACGATATTTGGTCGTTTCAATAAGCACCACTATGCCTTTACTGGCATCGATAAATTGCGATTCCAACTGCATTACTTTATAGAGCGGTAATATTGGCCAGTATTCATTGCGCACATGCAGTAATTGGTCATCTCCGGCGAGTGTTTTTATATCTTTCGCAGCGGGTTGCATGGACTCAACAATGTGAACCAAAGGCACAATAAAAGTTTGGTTGCCGACAGCGACACACATACCGTCGACAATAGCGAGTGTTAATGGTAGATGGATAGTAAATGTTGCGCCCTGCCCGGCGCGCGATTCGATATCAATTCGCCCACCCAGACTTTGCACATTGCGTTTTACAACATCCATGCCCACACCGCGGCCGGATACATCAGTAACTTCGGCGGCGGTGGAAAACCCGGGTGCAAAAATTAATTGCCAGACATCCTCATCGCGCGGATTATCGCCGATGGGAATATTATTTTCGCGCGCTTTGGCAAGAATTCTTTCGCGATTTAATCCACCGCCATCATCGCTAATACTAATTACGATATTTCCACCCTGCTGGGCCGCGCGCAGCACAACGGTTCCGGTAGCATTTTTACCGCGCTGTACCCTGACGTCTGCCGCTTCAATGCCATGATCAATACTATTGCGCACCAAATGGGTTAATGGATCAACCAGCTTTTCGGTAAGGCCTTTGTCCAGTTCTGTTTCACCGCCTTCAATAATCAAATCAATTTGCTTGCCCAACTTATTTGATAAATCCCGTACAACACGTGGAAAACGGTTAAATACGAATGATACTGGCAACATGCGAATAGACATTACCGCTTCCTGGATTTCACGTGTGTTGCGCTCCAGTTCATTAGCCACTGTTTGAAATTTTTCCGCCAAAGCGCCTTCCAGGCTCTTACCCAATAAATTCATCATGGATTGGGTGATAACAATTTCACCAACCAGATTGATTAGTTGATCCACTTTTGCCACATCAACACGGATAGATGAACTTTCCACGCTTACATGATCACTGGATTTTTGCTTTGGTGTGGATTGGGTTTGTTTTGGTTCGGCTACTACGGTTACTGGTTGAGGGATTGGTTCGGGGAATTTTTTTATTTCCGCAACTACGGGTTGTACTGCTGGCGCACTGCTAATTGATGGTATGTTTTCCGATGGATGAGAGACGACCGTAGCAGCAGGTTCCAGTAACTCTTCAAAAAAACCAAACACGGCATCACTTGCAGCCTGTACAGGATTTTTATTTGCTTCAACTAATGATGCAGCGGGCTCCGGCAAATCCTCGAAAAAACCAAAGCTATCATCCGCAACCGGCTCGTCAAAAAAACCAAAACTTTCATCGTCAGCGGGTCTCTCAAAAAAACCGTAGGCGTCTTCAGGAATTACAGATTCAGTTTTTGGAAAAAAACCATAACCCTGCTTTTTTTCCTGATCAGCAACATCTGGCTGCTTTCCTGCGGTTACCAGCTCCAGTTGTTGGGTAAGCTGATGGACATTTGCCCAATCAATAGCTTCATTAGTGCGATAGGAATGCAAAATATCTTTTAATTGGTCTACTGAACTTAAAAATAAATCAACCATGCTCGCGGCGATGGCCATTTGGCCCTTGCGAATTTTATCGAGCAGATTTTCCATAATATGGGTAACGCTGCCTAACGCATCAAAACCAAAAATGCCGCTGCCGCCTTTTATAGAATGGGCAGCACGAAAAATACTGTTGAGCATTTCCGGATCTGGATAATCAATATCCAGCTCCAGTAACAGCTGTTCCATTTCCTCAAGGTGCTCCTGACTTTCCTCAAAGAAAACAGCATGAAATTGTTGCATGTCGATAGACATATTCACGTCCTTCGAAATTACCGGGCTTATGCTTTGTTACTGATTTTTTTGCTGTAACTATCACAGCTCGCAATGGTTCTGGATTTTTATCAATGATTAACCCATTACTTTTTTTGCAATCTCCAATAACTTGGCGGGATCAAAGGGCTTTACCATCCAGCCTGTTGCACCGGCCGCCCGCCCCTGGGCTTTCATCGCATCACTGGCTTCCGTGGTTAATACCACAATCGGTGTGCGCAAATGCGCGGGCAATGCGCGCGTTGATTTTATAAAGGTCAGGCCATCCATATTCGGCATATTTTGATCCGTTAAAATAAAATCAAAGCTGCGTGTTTTACAGATATTAAATGCCTCAAGGCCATCTTTTGCAGCAGTGACTATGTAGCCCGCCGATTTCAAAGTGGCCTCGACCATTTGCCGCACAGATACTGAATCATCCACAATTAATACTTGCTTGCTCATAAATGTTTTCCTAAACGATTTATATTAAGTGGTACTAATTACCGCCTCTATACGATTTCCTGGTGGAAATATTTCTACATGCCTTGAAAGGTTTTTAATCATTCTCAAGCCGCGTCCTGACAATAAGTCATCGCGCTGTAACCATGCGTCGGAATATCCGTAGCCTGCGCCGGTATCCTCAACACTAACCACTAATTGCGCACCCGAAGGTTTTGGCTCCCAACGCAATTTCAATTCAATAGCATCAGCGTTGGTTAATCTGGCAAGGCGGGCTTCACGTTCCTGAAAGTAACGGGAAAAACCCTCCAGCTCTTCTTTCATATGGGAATCCAGACGCAATATTCCGTGATCCAGTGCATTGCTTATCATTTCACTGACAATTAAAAAAACAATCTGGCAAAAACTTTGTTTAACACCAATATGTTGTAAAAACTTATTGCACAAGGGCGGCAACTCACAATTAGATAATTTTTTTCCACTAATACGCACTTGCCAAAAAAAATCTGAAAGCTCTTCCTCTATATGCCCATGACTGGACTTTTCATCCTGCAAGAAATAACTTGCTGCCGGAATCAACGCTGGAGTCAGAATGCATACAGATACATCATCCCGATAAGACGATGCTCCTGAGTGAGATGCTAACGCATTAATAACATCAGCCTGCAAATCATCGGGATCGGAATAAATAATATCGAGCAGGCGTTCCTTGGAAAAACATTCGCCCTGTGCATTAACCTCTTCTAACAAGCCATCACTGCACGCAAAAAAATCGCCGTCCCTGCCCATTTTCCAGGTTTCGACATTTGCATCAAATTGTTCATCTTCCAGAATGCCCAAGGCCATGTGCCGCGATTTAAATTGTTGTGCAATTTCTCCATTTGCAATCCAATAAGCCGTTGGCATACCGCCATTCCATATATGTATTTCATTGCGCTGCTTTTCTATCTGGACGGCTATAGCAGCAACAAAACGATCATGGGGTGTGTCACGCACCAATTTGCGGTTCATTTCAATAACTATAGGTTGCAGGTCAAATCCCTTGGTCACCATGGTGTTAAAAATGGATACCACGGGCATTACTGTAATGGCGGCAGACAAACCATGGCCGGTTGCATCTGCCAGCAAAAAAAATAAATCCCCTCCCGGAGAAACCTTTGCAATTGCAATATCGCCACTAAATGATGTGGACGGTTTCAACCACAGGTTTACGCCATCAATTACCTGGCTGTTATGCCGCAAAAGATATTCATAGGTAAATTTTGCAACAGCTTCCTCACGTTCGGCTTCCTGCTTAAAACGGGCCAGCTCAATATTTTGTAAACTGATCAAACGCTGCAATGCAACAGATCGAATTAGTGCACTCACTTTTAACGCGAGCAAAGAAAGATTTACCGGTTTAATTACATAATCCGCCACACCCGCTTCAAAACAACGCTCCAGAAAAACAGGATCTTCATTAGTGCTCACCATAATGACTGGTGGCATATTGTTTTCCGAAACCAGTTTCAGTTTCGCCAGGAAATCCAGACCTGTTCCATCCCCCAGGTTATAGTCGAGCAAAATCAAATCCGTTTCTTTTTCTGTTTCGATAACATTAACGGCTTCACCCAAACTATTGGCACTATGGGTAATGAAACCTTTACTTTGTAAAAATTGGCAAAACAATTCATTAAGGAATAGATCATCATCCACCACGAAGATGCTATTAGAGAAACCTGCCTGAAGCGCATCAATTGTCATAAACGCTACTATCGAACTTAAATAAATTCAAAAATGCGCTGCATATTGGCCATTTCAAGTATCTGGGCGGTTGCTCCCTTGGCACCTTTAATTGACATTTTTTTATTGGCAGCGGTAGCCCGGCGTTGCCACATGAGCATCATTCCGAGAGCCGCACTGTCGACATATTCGACGCGACTGAAATCGAAAATCACACCGCTTACAGCAGCGTTCTCAATATGCTCGGTGCATTGCCGCTGGAAATCCTTGTGATAACCATAATCAAACCTACTGGGTAATATAACGGTTGCCATTGTTGTCATAGTTAAATCCACCTGCGTTCCAGTTCATTTATCAATGAATAATTTTCAATGGATGTCGATAATTTTTTGCAAATTTGCCAAATAAAGGATTTCTTTAGGTGCTGTTTTCAGATTAATAATTACTAATTTTGAATTGCGCGATTGTGCTTTTTTTTGCGACATCACCAGCAGACCAATACCGGCGCTATCAATATATTCAAGATCGATACAATCCAGTGTAATCGTTCCAGATTGTTCCAACGCATTGGCAATTGCACCGTTAAATTCACCACTGGAAGAATAATCAAAACGCTTTGGCATTCTTATTACTGCAGAACTGCTCATGAAATACTCCGATAGTAGTTATCAAAATAGTAGCTATCAAAAAAGTAGCTATCAAAAAAGATCCACACTCCCGCTCGCTACCGATGTAGCGGAAACCGGGTTATGTTTGTTACGTAATTCATTCGTTTTATAGTGTTCCAAAGCAACTCCCAACCGATAAAAATCAGCTGATGGATCCCTCAGTAAATCGCTGACAGGCAGGAGTTCATCCAGGCGCTGAATCATGTATTGCATATTCTGGGTAGACATATCTTCAAATTGCATTGCCCGTATTGCTTTATGCAATGCATCCACCAAGCTGGCAACCTGCTGTTCCATTGCCTCGGTAACCACCTGATCCTTATCAGCTTTATGTATTAAATTACTGCTAATTTTTTGCATTTCACCTTTTGCTTGCAGTACATAAGTCATATCTTGCGATGCAACTTCACCAACGGTTTTGGTTAAATCATCAATTGCGGTTGCAATCGCACGTAATTGCCGTTGAATATCCAGGCTGAAGCCAGCTGATCGTGTTGAAAGCGCGCGCACCTCATCCGCGACCACTGCAAAACCTCTCCCGCTTTCGCCCGCGCGCGCCGCTTCAATAGCCGCATTCAATGCAAGAAGATTTGTTTGCGATGCGATTTGATCGATATCTTTCAACGCTTTTAAAACCTGTGGCATCTGTTCGGCAATCGCCCCCACTTTTTCTACCAGCTCCATAGAAGAGGCACTCATATTGACGGTAGTATCAACAAACCGGTTGAGCAGGTTGTAGGTGTTTTCTGCAAACAAGCTCATTCGTACAGAAATGGTATCTGCACTTTGATCATCCTCAACTTCATACAACAAACGTTTTACATCACGCTGCTGCGCGTCGAGTAAATCTTTTATTTGTTGGAATGCATTGGTAAGTGTATTAACTGCATCGGTTTGAATGCCGATTTGCGCCTGCAAGTTTTCTTTACTTTCCTGCAACACCTGATTGAAAAGAGTGCTCGCCTCTTGCAGCGGTGAAATTAATTTAACTGCAGCAGAAGGATTATTATCTTGAGCGGTAACAGACGAACCAGGCGGTACAGAAAACTCTTTCACCAACAAAATAATACATGTGGCTACAGGTCCAGCCAGCGGGGAAACGAAGTAGGAAATAAGGCAGCCGCCAAGACCGGCAACCAGAAAAAACGCGATTCTTTTTGCCTGCATACGCGCATTCAACTCCATGATTCCATCGCAATTATTATGATAGCGGCCAAACACTATCACTCAGGAATGATTTAAAAGTAGCAGGTTTATTCTTTAATGCTGTGTTTGCATGGGGTTTGGCAAAAAAATTATTGGCACCCAAAACGAATGATATTTTTAAAACAAGCCGTATACATTAAATACATCTAGTAATAGATTTTTTATTCATTCATTTTATAAAAATAACTTTTTTTGCATAAAAAAAGCGGCAGTTATTAGCTGCCGCTTTTTAGAGGATAATTGAATCAGTAAAAAGTTTTATTGAACGACCTTACTGAACCTCTACTACGCCTTCTTCGATTTTGGCTTTCCAGATTTTTGGCCCCGTGGTATGTACTGATTCACCGCGTGAATCCACTGCTACGGTAACGGGCATATCTTTCACATCAAACTCATAAATTGCTTCCATACCCAACTCCGGGAAGCCGAGTACTTTAGACGATTTAATTGCTTGCGCCACTAAATAAGCGGCGCCACCAACCGCCATCAGGTATACAGATTTGTTATCCCGAATCGCTTCAATCGCAATAGGACCACGCTCGGATTTGCCAATCATGCCCAGCAAACCGGTTTGCTCCAACATGGTGCGGGTAAATTTATCCATACGAGTTGCGGTAGTCGGGCCTGCCGGGCCAACGACTTCATCACGTACCGGATCAACCGGACCTACGTAATAAATGAAGCGACCTTTCATATCTACTGGTAAGGGTTCACCTTTCGCCAATAAATCAGTCATCTTTTTATGCGCTGCATCGCGGCCGGTTAACATTTTTCCGGAGAGCAAAATGGTTTCACCGGTTTTCCACTCGAGTACATCTTCCGGCGTCACAGTGTCCATATTCACGCGGCGGACGCTGTCGCCGACTTCCCAGGTAATGTCCGGGTAATCTTCCAACGCCGGTGGGGTCTGGAATGAAGGACCTGAGCCATCCAATACAAAATGCGCGTGACGGGTTGCAGCGCAGTTGGGAATAATGGCAATCGCTTTGTTGGCGGCGTGCGTTGGATAATCTTTGATTTTGATATCCACCACAGTAGTTAAACCACCCAGGCCTTGCGCACCAATTCCAAGACGATTCACTTTGTCGAATAATTCAAGGCGCAATTCTTCGTAGCGATCACTTGCACCGCGCTCTTTTAATTCCTGGATATCTACTGGATCAAGCAGTGCTTCTTTAGCGAGCAACATGGCTTTTTCTGCGGTACCACCGATGCCAATTCCCAGCATTCCCGGAGGACACCAACCAGCGCCCATTTCCGGAACCACTTTCAACACCCAATCCACAACAGAATCCGATGGGTTTAACATCGCAAATTTGGTTTTTGCTTCCGAGCCACCGCCTTTTGCAGCGACGTGAACATCAACCGTGTTGCCAGGGACAATGTTGTAGTGAATTACGGCTGGCGTGTTATCGCCGGTATTTTTACGCGCACCATCCGGATCAGACAAAATAGATGCACGCAGTACGTTATCGGGATTGTTGTACGCGCGACGCACACCTTCATTAACCATGTCGGTGAGGCTCATTTGCGCATCCCATTGCACATCCATACCTACTGTTACGAATACCGTTACGATGCCGGTGTCCTGGCAAATCGGGCGATGCCCCATGGCGCACATGCGCGAGTTAATCAGGATTTGCGCCATCGCATCTTTAGCGGCTTTGTTTTGCTCGCGCTCGTAGGCTTTATGGATAGCCTGGATAAAATCAACGGGATGATAGTAGGAAATAAATTGCAGCGCATCGGCGACGCTGTCGATAAGATCTTGTTGGCGAATCACGGTTGGCATAATCATTTCTCGTCTTGCTGAAGAAAGTACAACTCAATAAATGTATTAAACACTTTCAAAAAATCTTGCGGTAAAACCAAAAGCTGTAGAAGTAAAACGCCCGCCATTGGCGAGCGTGTTATAGAGCAGATAATTATTTTGGAGCGGTGCCTAATTGTTGCTTGATTTGCAGGATTTCACGATTAGTGCTGCGACGGTAATCGTCAATGGCAGAAATGGCTTCTTCATTATTTTTGGTCCGCGACGCAAGGCTATCCAGCGCGGTCAGCTCCAGCGCCATTTTATCCAGTTCTTCTTTCATGTTTTGCAGGCGCTGCGTTTGCTGGCTAACGCCGGAACTCATACCATCAATTTTTGCGATTGCTGCATCCGCCACTGTTTTGTTGGTGGATACATCTTGCTTAAGCGCCGCCAAACCCGTTTTCGTGTCAGCAATTGCTTTTTGTGCATTGGCTGTATCGCGGCCCACAGCAGAAATTTTTTCGGCATTGGCAGCAAGACTTTTTTGATGCTCTTCTACCACACCCGCAATCCGGCGCACTTCACCATCCAGTTTTTTCAAATTGGATTGCAAACCAACAACCGATGCGCTCGATTCTTCCGAGGTCAAACTCAGTTGTTGCTCCAAGCCTTTAATACGTTCGTCAGCCTGCTTGAGATGTTCTTGCGCCTGGATTAATTGCCATCCCAAAAAGCCGGCACCACCAACACCGAGAAGGGCAACTACAAGTGCTATCGCTGGCAAGCTGCTGGATGGAGGTGGTGCATAGGCGGCGGTTGATGTCGGTGTAGGTCTGCGTGCCGGACGGGCGGTCGGGATATCGTGATCGTCGTGATCTGGTATGGGGGATTGTTGACGGCGCGGCTCGGGCTGCTCGGATATTCCGCCGGTGGACAGTGTGGGTTCTCTGCGTTCCATAACAACAATACCTTAAACAATTCGGTGATCTGGTTAATATTCCGGGTGAGGTAAATCAGTGTGCGCGCATTTTATAGCAGCGGCCAGTACAAACATAGGCCAGTATCAGTAATAAACTTTGTACAAAAACCATAAAAAAACGGGCATGAAGCCCGTTTTTAGTGATATCACCAACAATATTGCCAAGTAACTACTTGGCGAAGTTGGCGTTCACAAATTCCCAATTAACCAATGACCAGAATGCGCCAATGTAGTTTGGACGCGAATTGCGGTAATCAATGTAGTACGCGTGCTCCCACAAATCCAAAGTCAGGATTGGGGTCACAGAAGAATCAGTCAGTGGGGTTGCCGCGTTGCTGGTATTCACAATCGCTACACCGCCGTCTGCTTTTTTAACCAACCAGGTCCATGAAGAGCCGAAGTTGTTGATAGCAGAATTGGTGAAATCTTCTTTGAATTTATCGAAAGAACCAAATGCTTTGGTGATAGCTTCTGCAACAGCACCGGTTGGAGCGCCACCGCCGTTAGGGCTCAGGCAGTTCCAGTAGAAAGTGTGGTTCCAGATTTGCGCCGCGTTATTGAACACCGGACCGGTAGAAGATTTGATGACATCTTCCAGGCTCTTGCCTTCAAATTCGGTACCAGGAACCAGAGTGTTTAATTTATCTACGTATGCTTTGTGGTGTTTGCCGTGGTGATAATCCAGAGTTTCAGCAGAAATGTGCGGCGCCAGGGCGTCTTTTGCATAAGGCAGTGCAGGTAATTCAAAAGCCATGATGGTTCTCCTAATTCACGGTTGGAAAAAACGTTGCAGATTGTATCTGCTAAAAATAGATTTGTTAGCTAAATCTTATTAATTTTTCATTTCGTAGAGGGGCGCAATAAATTGCGCCCCTACGTTTCACACCGGGATTAATTACCCCGGATTTACCAAACCCTAAAACGAAAAGGGCGCGATAAATCGCGCCCTTACGAGTTGCATGATTACATCATGCCGCCCATACCACCCATGCCACCCATATCATGGCTATGGCCACCACCTGCTGGTTTATCTTCTGGCAGATCAGCAACCATCGCTTCGGTAGTGATCATCAAACCAGCGATTGAACCTGCAGCTTGCAGTGCAGTACGGGTTACTTTAGCTGGATCGAGAATACCCATTTCGATCATGTCGCCGTATACGCCAGTTGCCGCGTTGTAACCTTGGTTACCTGAACCTTTTTTCACAGTGTCTGCAACTACTGAAGGCTCATCACCAGCGTTGGCAACGATTTGACGCAATGGCGCTTCCATAGCACGGCGTGCAATGGCGATACCGGCGTTTTGGTCTTCGTTGTCACCTTTCAGGTCTGCGATAGCAGCAACTGCACGAATCAACGCAGTACCGCCTCCGGGAACCACGCCTTCTTCTACCGCAGCACGGGTGGCGTGCAGGGCGTCTTCAACGCGCGCTTTCTTCTCTTTCATTTCAACTTCAGTAGCAGCACCTACTTTAATTACCGCAACACCGCCAGCCAGTTTGGCTACACGCTCTTGCAGTTTTTCGCGATCGTAATCAGAAGAAGTCTCTTCGATTTGCACACGGATTTGCTGTACGCGCGCTTTGATCTCTTCAGCGTTACCAGCACCATCAACAATAGTAGTGTTGTCTTTGTTCATGGTTACGCGTTTTGCAGTACCCAAATGCTCCAGGGTAGCGCTTTCCAGATCCAGGCCAACTTCTTCAGAGATTACGGTACCGCCAGTCAATACTGCAATGTCTTGCAACATAGCTTTACGACGATCACCGAAACCTGGTGCTTTAACCGCAGCAACTTTCACGATGCCGCGAATATTGTTTACCACCAGAGTCGCCAGCGCTTCGCCTTCAACGTCTTCAGCAACAATGATCAGCGGCTTGCCAGACTTGGCAACGCCTTCCAGCACTGGCAGCAATTCACGGATGTTGGAGATTTTCTTGTCAACCAACAGGATGAACGGATGATCGTGCTCAACGCTCATGCTGTCCTGGTTGTTGATGAAGTAAGGAGACAGGTAACCGCGGTCGAATTGCATACCTTCTACCACGTCCAGCTCGTTTTCCAGGCTGGTACCTTCTTCTACGGTGATTACACCTTCTTTACCTACTTTTTCCATCGCTTCTGCAATCAGCTCACCGACAGAGGTATCGCTGTTAGCAGAGATGCTGCCCACTTGAGAGATAGACTTGGTGTCCGCACAAGGAACTGCAATGGATTGAACATGCTTAACAGCAGCAGCAATCGCTTTATCAATACCGCGCTTCAGGTCCATCGGGTTCATGCCCGCAGCAACTGATTTCAAACCTTCGTTAACGATTGCTTGAGCCAGAACGGTCGCAGTAGTAGTACCGTCACCCGCATCGTCAGACGCTTTGGACGCAACTTCTTTCACCATTTGCGCGCCCATGTTTTCAAACTTGTCTTTCAGGGAAATTTCTTTGGCAACAGAAACACCGTCTTTGGTGATGGTTGGAGCACCGAAAGACTTCTCCAGCACCACGTTACGGCCTTTCGGGCCCAGGGTAGCCTTAACAGCATCGGCCAGGATATTTACACCAGCGAGCATGCGTTGACGGGCGCTATCACCAAATTTAACTTCTTTAGCTGACATGATTTATACCTTTAAAAATTCGTTTTGATATTGGGAAAATTGTCGAAACGGTGGAATTATTCCAATACCGCTTTAATGTCAGATTCACTCAGAATCACCAGCTCTTCACCGTCGATAGTGATAGTGTCGCTGCCAGCATATTTGCCGAACACCACTACATCACCCACTTTCACATCCAGCGGACGCAGCTCGCCACTGGTCAATACACGGCCATTACCTACTGCAACGACTTCACCCTGATTTGGCTTTTCTTTGGCAGAACCAGACAGAATGATGCCACCGGCAGTTTTGGTTTCTTCTTCTTTGCGGCGAACCACAACGCGATCATGCAATGGACGAATTTTCATGAAGCTATGTCTCCTAACAATCAATTTTTACTAAACAGGGAATCCGGCTCAGGTAGGCTGAGCGAAGCGACTCCAGCGTGAGGTTTATAGGGATAGTCTTGAAAGTTTCAAGGCTATCCAGGTGGCCGCCGATATTCCGGAGCTTCCGGAAACCGGTGGCCGAAAGCGGTGACACCTATCTGGGGCTGGCTTTGGGGATTTCAACGGGAAAAATGAAAAAATCCTGAATTAAGGCTTTTTAGTATCAGATGGGTTGGAATTATCCCGCGATTGGGACTTTTCTTGCTCAATTAGCACACCGCTACGCTGGCTATTGGCATCGGTTCGAGCAGATCCATCGTGATCATAAATATTTCCAGCGCCATACGGATCACGGCCAAACGGAGATTGTTGGCTGGCAAAACCGGCGGCACGAACGGTCATTTTCGCCACCCAGCGCTTGATAAGCAGACGACGGAACCAGGGGATAAAACAAATCAATGCCAGGAAATCAGTGATGAAGCCCGGGATGATTAGCAATATTGCGCCTATAGCCTTGAACAAACCCTCGGCGATGGCAACACCGGGCAATTCCCCAGTGCGCGCATTTTGTGCAACTTTTAACATGCTCGCAGCGCCGAGATAACGCAGCAGGTTTATACCTACCACAATCATCGCCACCAGCCACAGAATAACGGCCAATGCCCCTACTTCATCGCCGATCACAATCATCAACCAGAGTTCAAGGAAGGGAAACACTAACAGGGGCAAAAGGCGCATTGGCGATCAATCCACAACAATAAATGGGCGGCTAGTCTACCACTTGTAACTCACACCCAGCGACATACGGGTATCCACGCTTTTACGTGTGGGTTGTGGCTCATTGTCTAACCAGTAATCCACTTTAAATTCAGAATAGATGCGCTTGAGGATCATCGAACTCAACCCCGTGGAGGTTTTCAAACGCCAGTTAGGTTTGTCTTCTGCCGATTGTAAAACTTCATTGTTATGGAAAAATCCGACTCCCCATGGCATAGCGTAACGAAAATCCGTGGCGAGGCGCAGCGCTATAAACTCATCTTCGGTAGCGAACTCCTCAAGATGTTGCGGGACAATATATTGTTCATCCATATAAGCCGCGCCGGTTTTTAACGAGAGCGCCGATTTCTGATTCTCAAAAAACTGATAGCCCGCCCCGGAACCCAGGCTGCGGTAGCTGTCCATACCCCGTTGCGGATCAGCCCCGGCAAGCAAACTGTTATACCAAAACCAGTGCTCGGCTAAAAACCAATCCAGTGAATAGCGGCTATTCCAACGGTCTTGCGCCGGCGCATAATTCCAGGATGCACGCGCAAACTCCCCGCCAATCACATGGCGGAAATCACTGCGGCGAAATTCCATTTCGGTTTGCAAATTCCATTCGTCGCGCACTTCGTTGCCACGCGAATAAGCGCCCCATAAATTCAAACGCCCGCGGTGCACAAACGCGCCTTTTTTATAATCTTCGTAAGGCATGAGCGTTTTAATGGTTAGTAGCGATGCGCGACGAATACGTGCAGAGCTTTCACATTGATAAACCAGGTCCTCACCTTCCATCGCCTGCACCAGACAAGGCGACTTGCTGCCATTCACTTTTAGTGGCCGCGATGACTGGATATTTTTGATTTTATTTTTTGCAATCCACTGCTCGCCAAAATTGCTGGATTTCCATACCAGGTGCTCCTTATCCAGACGAACCAAATCACCCTCCAGACGATCGCCATTGGTAAGCTCGATCATTCCTGCTTGTGTACCAATCGCAAACAACAAGCCGAATAAAATGACAAAATGCTTCACAATTAACCCGCCGGTTTTACCTGAATAGAGATATTCATTAAAGTAACCGGCATCCAGCGCTGCAATGCCAGAAATGTTAATAGTGTAAATATTGGTTAGGCGGGGGTTTAGGCGAGTTAATACCAGTCAATTTTCCGCATTTTGGTAGTGCTATGAAAAAAACGGCAAAAGCATCGGCGAAAGTAGTGGATACAGCAGAAAAATCGGCTGACACTGCGTTCGCGCAAAACAAAGCGGCAATTTATTTGGCATTGATGAATATTCCGCAAGGAAAAGTCATCGCCTATGGCCAGTTGGCAAAACTGGCTGGTTTGCCGGGGAACGCTCGCCTCGCGGGAAAAGTACTCTCGGGTTTGCCAAAAAATACCGAATTGCCGTGGCACAGGGTAATTAATTCGCAAGGGAAAATTTCACTACCGGAAGATTCACCGGGCTATAAAGAACAAAAACGTCGCCTGGAAGCGGAAGGCGTTGTATTTAAAAACAATAAAATCAGTCTGCGTATTTACGGTTACAATAACTAGTCATTACCAGCAACCAATCACCGAATATTAAAAGCATCCCGCCCTATGACTTCATCACCCGATAGCAACGAAAATAATTACAAAGGCTGGAGCGGAATTAAACGTGCGTTCGCCACGCCGTCTGCACTGACGTTATTTTGCTTTGGCGTGGGTTCAGGCCTACCTTTTTTATTAGTGGGTGGAATGACCCTGTCGACCTGGCTACGCGATGTCGGCTTTGAATTAAGTGTGATTGGCTTAATAAGCTTCGCCGGTTTTTTTTACGTACTCAAATTTTTATGGGCACCGTTGATTGATAGATACAGCTTGCCTTTTTTAGGGCGCCGCAAAGGCTGGCTGGTGGTATCCCTCATAGTACTAATTGTTTCACTGGTAGCAATTGCGTTGCAGGGGCCAACATCATCGCTGAGTTTTTTTATTGTTTTAGTTGGTTTGGCCGCATTTGCTGGCGCTACCTTGGATACCGTGATTGATGCTTATCGTATTGAAATTGCACCCATAGAATTTCAGGCTGCGTTGGCCTCAACTTATATTTTGGGTTATCGCATTGCGCTGATTTTATCCGGTGCAGTTGCTTTCTATATCGCTGAACTTTTTAGCTGGACCAGCGCCTATTTAGCAATGGCTCTCTTCCTGGTCATTCCATTAATTGCCGCCATTACTTGCAAAGAGCCAGACGCTGGGCGCGCTCTTGAGGTACGCGATGTTCATGTGATTGATGCTTTTATAAAACCCTTTCAGGAATTTTTTTCGCGTAATGGGATTATGCTGGCATTGGCATTATTACTTTTTGTCGGCTTGTTTAAATTGCCCGATCAAATGATTGGGGTGATGGCCGGACCTTTTTATCTGGACTCGGGTTACACCAAAGCCGATATAGCAACGGTATCCAAATTATTTGGTGTGTGGGTGGGAATCGCCGGTGCATTTCTAGGGGGAATTTGCATAGCCGCATTCAGTATGCGGAGCATGTTGGTAGTAGCCACCATTATCGTTTCACTATCGAATATCGCTTATTTATTGATGGCAAATAACCCCGGCCAGGAGTGGGCATTTTTTGCCACCATCAGTGCCGATAATATTTCCCAGGGATTTGCCGGTGTTGTTTTGGTTGCATTTATGTCCAGCCTGACTAACCAGAATTTCACTGCAACGCAATATGCACTGCTCGCATCGCTGGCGAATTTGCCAGGCAAATTTATTGGTGGACTTTCCGGTTATATTGTTGAAGCAACCAGCTATTCCTGGTTTTATATTTTTAGCAGTCTGTCGGTGATACCCACTTTATTATTGTTGGCATGGCTGTGGAAGAAAATTCATATAGAAAATAAATAACTGAAAAAACTGCGCTAACGAATTAGCGCAGTTGAAGACCTTACCCATTTCCCTTAACGATTAGCTGCGCCCATTAGCCCTTTTCAGGACAGGCAACGCAAAACCAAATAGTGATAGCAATAGCAGTTCAATCCAGGCAACTGCCCCACCTCCCCCACCACTACCTTTGTCACCACCAGTTGATGCAGCGCTGCTTGATGCAACGCTACTCACAACCACTGAAGAACTTATCGACGAAGAGCTACTAACAACAGAACTTGAACCCATAGCACTGGAAATTCGCGTCGAACTGATGCTGCTTGCTCCTGCACGCGATGAAACTGAACTTGATGCCACGCTACTTGATACAACCGAACTTGAACTCGATAGTGTTTTGCTCGAACTCGAAGAACTTACCGGATTAACAATAACAGCCGAACTTGAAGAACGCGACGAACTTGCCACCGAACTTGTCACGACGGAAGAACTTGCAGAGCTGACACTGGATGACCGCGAACTGGAGGCGACTACCAGTGAACTACTTGCCCGTGATGATGAGAACAACGACGAGCTGGATGAGGACAACGACGAGCTGGATGAGGAAACAACCGGCTTCAGGTTCGATGTCCATTCAATCGCTTTACGAATCATCTCTATCATTTTGGGATCGGCAAAATTCGCTTCAACGTGCCCAACAGCAGTATAAAAGGTTCGGCCTTTTCCAATACTGTTGGTATAAATCACCGGATGATCTGCCACCGGATAATTAGAGGTATAACTGCTGCGATCCAAAGTACCGAGCACTTCCACACCGCTACTTGCGCGCGGATTGTTATTCCAGAAATACCATTCATCACTCAACATCCATTCAGTGCCGATGTGATTAACCAATACGTTGGTCGTTTTTTCGATAACGACTTTTGCACGTGGAATTCCATCACCGTGGTGAATAAATTCACCGCCACCTAACAACGTGTCGGTATACCAATCCCAATTGTGCTCGGTATCGGCAGCAGCGTGGGTGCCGACAAATCCGCCACCATTTTCGATGTAGGATTTAAATGCAGCGCGTTGATCCGCCGTGAAAATATCGCCGGTGGTATTCATAAAAACAATCGTGGAATATTTCGCCAGGTTCGCTACGGTGAACAACGTGGAATCTTCCGAAGCCGTCACGGTAAAACCATTATCAGCGGCAATCTGTTGCACCATCGCAATACCTGCCGGAATGGAATCGTGACGGAACCCAGCGGTTTTGGAAAAGATCAGCACATTCGGGCAGGCACTACCGCAACTTACGCGGAACTTACGTGTTCTCGGTACACCCACTTCATTGCCATTGCTGTCGATGAGACTCACACGAATACTGTGTTGACCGGTAGGTAAAATACCCAAATCAATTTCATTGGTATTACCTGCAACGATTGCAGGTGCATTATCCAATGAATAAACAAAACCATTGCTATTCAACCAATCGGGATCGGTAATATCCACTTTTAATTTTATGGATTGTGTTTGATCAACCACTGCATTTGAAATGGGTGCAGCAATATCAATCAACGCAATGTTGTTAACCGCCTCCAAACCATAAGCTTCAAACTCCCACAATGAATAGCCGTAATCTGTCGCACGTACTGTACCGTGCATGCGAATGTAGCGGCCTTTTTGTCCATCAAGTGCAATGGTTTCCACTCCGCCGCGACCTGTCGTTGTGGTGTAGGCGTTTTTCCAGGTATCACCATCTTCTGATACATCGATAGTGTATGACTTCGCGTAAGCAGGTTCCCAACGCAAAACCACTTGTGTGAAGTAAATATTTTTACCCATGTCGAGTTGCAAATATTGCGGATCAATTTTCGCCTGGCTTTCCCAACGAGTGGCGATATTGCCATCAATACCGGCAGCCGCATTATTGCCACCAAGGATTGAAGACGCAGTTGCTGTTACCGGCGTTAATTCTCCAGGCACACCAGGCACTACTGATGGTGTTCCGAGCGATGTAATCCATTGATCCAATAACGCAATATATTCCTTATGCTCTATTGCACGGCCAATAGGTGGCATACGGTCATTGGGATCAATACTTTTATCACGTAAATATAAAATGGAATTTTTTACATCACCGGCCGCAATCACTTTTGCAGCCGTAATACCGTAATCCGCTTGATAATCACGAATGCCGGTTGTGCCTGCATTGATAATTTTCATTTGGCTAACCGGTGTATTAAAACGCGCATCCCATTGCGAACCGCCATTACCGGTGCCATGGCAATGTGCGCAGTTTGCATCAAGGTAAGATTTAACACGCTTTTCCAATGAGGCACTGGTATCACTGAGCGCTGCCAACTTATCAAGCGAGCCAACCTGCGCGTTGTTTAATGCAGGAGAAAATAATCCCAGATTATTCCAGCGCACCAATTGGTTTTCTGTTTTATCCGCGTAAGTGTAATTGCCGTTAAGCTGGCGTGTACTCGCACCGAGAATTTTACTGGATGCCTGGTTGTGGCAACTTAAACAATCTGCCGGGCTTGGGTAGTGCCAGGTTTGGGTTGCAGTAGAACCATCGGCATTGGTGATAGAAAATGTTTGTTGATCACCGCTCGTGAGTAAATCCGCATCGCTATTATCCGCACGCCATTTATAAGTTACGCCATAGATGGTGCCGTCGGCCTTAGTGACAATCAAACGCGTTTCGAGTCGCTTGGTGATAGAAGGATTGCGCGCATCAACTGGCAAATCAAATTGTTTGATTGCAACCGTTCCTTCGGGGAAGATCCAACTATCTTTTGCGCTCCATTGGATTTTTGTATCTTTCGGCAACGAAATCCAGCGGAACTTTTCTGCACGATCTGACCACAGCGGGCTATTGGGAGTAAAAGGTAAAAGATGCGTCGCCGGTGTTACCGTACTTACATTTATAAACGCGCCGGTCTGCGATAATAATTTAGGAACGCCGGTAAAACTGGCATCCAGTGTGCGCGGCATATTGAGGTAAGCGTGTTCAGTCAGTGGCTTTTCCGGCTCAACTTCTTTCGCCGCATACACTTCAAGTTCGTAAAACGAATGGCCATAGTTAGTCGCACGCTCAAGTCCGCTGAAGCGAATATATTTATACGCGTTGGTATTACTGATGATATGCAATTCCGTTTTGCCACCGCCTTTATTTTGCGTGACCAACGTATCCCAATTCGTACCATCAGCAGAGGCTTCAATTAAATATTTGGAACTGTAAGCCGCTTCCCACTTGATTACGATGGTGCCAATCACGGCGCTTTGTGTGAGCGTGAGTTCAAATGTTTGTGGATTGGAACTCGCACTTTCCCAACGCGAGTTTACATCGCCATCAACTGCTTTCGCGGCGGTATTGCCACCAGCATTGGAAGAAGCATTAACTGTTGCACCCAACGCGAGATTGGGACCATTATCGCGATCACCAATATAATCGTAGCGATAAATAACACCGTTGCCAAAGGGCTCTTTATCGCAGCAACCCGATCCCCATTGCATGACATAAAGTTGATGCGTACGCGGATCAAGTTCCGCATCAATTGCACCCATTACCCCACCGGTGTTGATCGGCATATCTTCTGCGACAGGTGGGTTATCAGTTGCGGCGAGATTAATGGTTGAAAATTTACTGCTATTGAAATCCCAAAAAATTAAACGGCCGTCGTAGTACGCCGGTAATTTGAAATCATTTTCTATCGCATCATCAAAACGATAAACAGGTCCCGCCATGGTTGCCTGGTGGCGAATAGTCCAGAGTGCCGGTTTCGCCGCCGGAAGATTTTTTGCACCGGTGTTGCCGCTTGCATTATTAACGATGGTGGTTGCGTTGTAGCCGGCATAAGGTTGGTTGTAACCGATAATGTATGGCCATCCATAGTTGCCCGCTTCACGCAGCTCGTTCAATTCATCAAGACCGCCAGGGCCTTCTGCACTGTCTGCCGAGGCATCAGGGCCTATATCACCGAGATATAGATAACCGGTTGCTGGATCTATATTGATGCGAAAGGGATTGCGAAAACCCATGCCGTAAATTTCTGCGCGATGTGTTGCATCGGCGGGAAATAAATTCCCCGCCGGAATTGTGTAACCACCTGCAGCGGTAGGTTTAATACGCAACACTTTACCGCGCAAATCGTTGGTATTACCCGATGTGGTTTGCGCACCGGCCGCAAAATAACCCGACGCCGCATTGTTATCACCGGTAGTGATAATTAAATTGCCATCATTATCAAATACCAAACTGCCGCCCATATGGCCATGGGCTTCGTTGCCAGTAATCCATTCAAGGAGAATTTTTTCCGAAGCAGTGTCCAGCGCATTATTGGCTTGCACGGTAAAACGCGATACGCGGGTTTTACTGCCTGGTGACGTGTATTGAACATATACATAACCATTTTGGGTAAATTGCGGATCAAGGGCGACGCTCAGCAAACCATCCTCAAATACACAACGCACATTGGGTACGGTGGATGTTTGGGTGGCAACACCGCCGTCCAGATTCCAACCATAAAATTTACCGCATTTGCTGACAACAAAAATACGGCCATCTTTTGAAATCGCAAATTCCATCGGCAAATCCAAACCTTCCGCAACCACTACCCGCTGGAAATCAACAGCTGTTGGCGCTTGCGCCATTGCAACAGGTGCACCGAAAAATGCCATCGAAAAAGAGGCAATGAGTGCGGTTCGGCAACGATTCGGGATCGCTAGTAAATTGCGCAAAATAGTGGATGAATTACATAAACGATTCATGATTCCTCTCAACCTGGACGGCAAATTTTTTAATAATTAATAAATTTTTCTTACAGTGACTGAAGAAATTTAATCAACGCACCACGATCAGTCTGGCTCAAATCACTGTAAGCCTGCGCAGACTCAAGACCTTCACCGCCGTGCCACATAATCGCTTCGTGTAAAGTCCGTGCGCGCCCATCGTGCAAATAATTCGCACTGGGATTACATTTTTCGCCGCCGTCAACGCCGTCCGCACTGCCGCCACGTGAACCAGTGACACCGCCCGTTACACAAGGCGATAATCCAATCCCCCACAAAGGCGGCGTGCGCCACTCGGAACCGGATGCTTCACCTTCGCGCAGGTTGTCGGCGAGGCCGGTGCCCATGTCATGCAACAAAAGGTCGGTGTAAGGATGAATAACCTGGTCGCGCACTTCAGAAAGTGGTGCGTAGGTGCTGGTGGTAAATGTTTCAACGTGACAAGCGGCGCAGCCCACATCGGTAAACATTTTTTTGCCACGAATAACATCTGCGTCCTGGTAATCGCGTTGCGAACGCACGCCGAGCAACTGAATATATTTCACAAGATTATTAAGATGTGCTTCGGAAAGTTCAGAGCCGGATGAATTTTCACAACCATTTTGTGCAGAGCCGCAATCCGGTGTGGGAATTACTGATGTCATCACCCCCATATCGGTATTTAATGCGATTGCAACCTGATGACGCACGCTCGCCGCTGTTGCTTTGTAACCAAAGCGGCCAAGGCGCCATTGTTTTGTTTCAGGCTCAAATACTTTTTGCGCCCTGCCGGAAATGCCATCACCATTCGCATCGTCTTCGTCGACGAGTGCAAGAATTGCTGATTCCGGAATAGCTTCCAGCAATCCCATACCGACAAGTTGCGGAGCAATGCGCGCGGAAAATTGTGCGGGAGCACCCTGCTCAAAGGTGAAGTTGGGTTTGCGTAATCCATCGGTTTCCGTGAAGGAAGTGATGAACACATTTCCCTCCCCTTGTGTTCCATTATTTGCATGTTGTGGTTGCAAAACGCGCCCGATATCCGGAAGCGGATTGCCATTCGCATCGGCAACTTTGAAAACCCATTTTGTTAATGGCTCCGCTACCGCTGCAACCGGCGCACGACCATTTCTGTTGTGGCACATCACGCATGAGCCATTAATAAAATAAGGGCCGGCTTTACCAATCATTTCATCGAAATGACCATTCTCTTCCGATTCATCATGGCGGCCATCAGTAAATTCTGTGTGCGCCAAACGACGACCCAATACAAATGGTTGGCCGTTGTCATAACCAAGGCCATACGCCATTTGCATAAAATGATCATCGGGTTCCGCCGAAATCTGGCGATTCAAACTGTGCTTTCCACCGAGCATCGCTGCAGCAGGTAATTCAATCGAATCGCGCTGATACGTTTTACCCTGGACAAAGGGCGCCATATCAGTCACGTCCCACGGAACCAAACCTTTTCCAACAACATATAAAAAAGTACTACCGTAATAGTGATCGCGACCGCGCGGCAATACGGTCTTGTCCATAAATTGGCTAATTTCGATTTCCAATTTATCGCCAATTTGAATGGGGCGATTTTCCCGGCAGTTGTAATTGGATTCTTTCCAATAATGGGTTTGGTCAATCACATTCATCACACCGTTGCCGCAAAATTCCGCGAGCGTATTTTTTCCGATATACCACCATCTATTTTCTGCTTGCAGGTCATCCAGTTTGCTCAGGGTGGTGACATTCATGCGAATGCCGCTACCGCCTTTGGCGACGTAATCGATAATCTCAACGGAAGCGGTACGATTTTCCCAATAGAACGCGAGGTAATGATCGTGTAATTGAAAATGGTTTTCCTTGGCATGGCGGTCGCGCGCGCGATCAGAAAAACGGGTAACTAACGCATCGCCGCGATCAAACTGGATATCCGCCTCTAACACTGTATTTTGATTAAAAAGTGGAACCAGTGTGATCGCACTTGCCGCACTGGAAGATGAAACAGAATTAATCGACGAAGCAATTGAACTTGACGATACGAGCGAGCTTGATGATGAAAGCACACTCGATGATGACGAGCTTTTACTTGAACTAATTGACGATGAACTAATTAACGATGAACTAAGGACCGAGCTTGAACGCGAACTTGAAACTGCCAGGCTGGATGAACTTGATTTAATGCTCGAACTTGCCACAACAAGGACAGAAGAAAACGCACTGGATTTGCTGCTCACGGATAAGCTTGATAACTGGACTACCGAACTGGAAACACCCACAGAGCTGCTCGATAATGAACTACTTATAATCGAACTGATACTAACAGCAGTGGACGATGCAACAGTGGATGAAACCGAAATGGATGAAACCAAGCTGGATGAAACTGAAGAACGGGAAACTGCTGGTTGCCCTGAATCATCACTGCCACCGCCTCCACCACACGCAGTGAGTAACAATGTAAAACTGCTCAATAATCCTATCGAAGATAAAACACGCATTCAGTAGGTACTCCTTAACTTCAATTTTTAAAAACAAAAAATCCGTACCGGTTTGGGGGTCAAATGACCAAACCGGGAAATAGCTGCTTACCGGGGATAAAGCCGAAGAATGAAGGATCAATATGAAGAAAATGGTGACACAGTAACGTAGAAAGCTCGTCCCACTTTTGTGGATTTGCGGCATTAAATGCTTGGGAAAATGGCGTTTAAAGATCGTTTAAGTGGATTTAATTCGTACCGATATATTGGTTCTCACAAGAAGTGAGATGCGCATCGCAATAAAAAACCGACCGTAACTTAACTGCAATAAATAACAATTGGTGAGCGAAGCTGGCAAAGACTGTGTCTCGAAAAATGAACGTGCAACACGTCACAAAAATTTTGCTGAAGATTTCAGGGCGAATTCAAATGAGAGGGAGAAAAATTTTTTACAACACAAGTTACCTGCCCCAACCGGATGCGAATGAGGCAGGCTTGCACAATGATAGACAGCAATTAAAGGAGAACCATCAACGGGATAAAATGTGCGCGCACTAAATGCGGGCAACTAATCGCGGAAATTTTCAAACTGCATGGGCATGCCCAATTCAGCAGCGCGCAACGCAGCGATGCATTCCTGCAAATCATCGCGCTTTTTGCCGGTAACACGAACTTGTTCACCCTGGATGCTGGCTTGAACTTTTAACTTCTTATCTTTCACTAATGCGACTATTTTCTTGGCCAGGTCTTTGTCGATGCCGGTGCGCACAGTGACTTCACGTTTCACTTGCTTGCCCGCGCTTTTAACTTGACCAATTTCCAGACAACTCACATCAATGCCATTCTTAGCCATAGCGGGTCTAAGAACGTCCAGCATTTGATCAAGTTGCATTTCAACATCAGAGGTAAGCGTAATTTCATATTCCTTAAGTTCGAAACTTGCATTCACACCTTTAAAGTCAAAGCGATTGGTAATCAAACGCTGGGCCTGGTCAACCGAATTGGTCAACGCGTGTTTATCCACTTCCGAAACCACATCAAACGATGGCATAACTAACCTCAATCTCTTTTAAATTAATTCTTAACTATTAAACAATCAGCGT
The DNA here is from genome assembly GCA_003056245.1 of Cellvibrio sp. 79. GTDB lineage: Bacteria > Pseudomonadota > Gammaproteobacteria > Pseudomonadales > Cellvibrionaceae > Cellvibrio. The sequence goes on from MVDH01000001.1 coordinate 2,286,096, forward strand.
CGCAAACGCGATGGCACATACCCAAAACAACAGCGCACGCGTATAAAGCGGCACACTGGATTTAATCAGCGCAAAGGAATACGCGGGCTCCGAGTGGGTAGTAATTACATCGCCAGTCAGGTCCTCGATAATATCCTGGGTTTCCTCTTCCATCTCTTCTTGCATTTCTGCCTTTTGTTCAGGATTCAAGGTGGCCAATTCCTGTGCAGAACATTCTGTCGGTGCACCCAACGCGCCACGCAAACATTCGTTCAATACGTGCTCTGAAGAACTCTGCACATCCAGTAAATTATTACGCAGTGGGCAGGTCTCAAAATTACCAACAAAAGCCCAGGTTACGCCCATTAAGCGCACAGAAGGAAATTCCAGCAGCCATAACCATTTGCTGGCCATTTTGGCAGCTTCACTGTCATGCTCGGAAAAGTCGCGGTACAAAACACTCAGGCGATACAACAGCGCCCCAAACGGCCCCGCAATAAAAAACCAGAACAGCACGGCAAACGTACGCTCAAAACCACGATAGGCAATTATTTTCAATGCTTCGGTGTGCAATGTGCGCCAATCGGAAACATCACCGACTACCGGGTCTACATCACTATTGCCGCGCAAGCGATCCAGCAACTGGGCCGCCGCCACGGAATCACCACGCGTCGCCAGCTCAATATATTCTTTAACATCTGCCACTATGTTGCCGCGCCCCAAGCTGTAGAGCAGCACAATGGAGTACAGCAGAAATAACCCAAACCAGGGATTATCAAATGCCTGGTTGATGATCACAAATAAAACGACTATCACCGCCAAAGGAATCACTAATGAAAGTGCCAGTGGTAAACCGGGTACTGAGGAAAAACCGGGTACTTTTTGCAGGCGATTAATTAGCCAGCGGAACCAACCGTCGTAGTGCAACACACTGGCTGATCCCAACCAATATACGATCCCAAGTACCACGACCAAACTAAGAAAAATCATAATGGTTAACTCTTGATGTTTAACGCCTGATATTTAACGCTTAAGTGACATGTGAATCAGAAATGGCGAATCAGGTTCACAGCGATGCGGAAAAACGCAGCCAATCAAATGCGGGGCCCGGATCCGTTTTGCGCCCGGGAGCGATCTGCTCATGGCCAGTAATACGCGCAGGTGTAAGTGTAGGATAAGTCAGCAGCAACTGGCGAGTCACTTTCACAAGGGCCGCATATTGTTCATCGGTGTAAGCAAGTACGTCAGTGCCTTCCAACTCTATGCCAATCGAATAATCGTTGCAGTTGGCAACCCCATCAAAACTGGAGGCGCCCGCATGCCACGCACGCTGGTCAAAACCTACGAATTGCGTGACATTACCATCGCGTTCGATGAATAAATGCGCAGAAACCTGCAAAGAAGCGATGGTTGCAAAATAAGGGTGCTGGTTTGCATCCAGATGATTTTGAAAAAATTGTTGCACATAACCACCGCCAAACTCACCGGGTGGCAAACTGATATTGTGAATAACCAATAAACTGATCGGTGTATTTTCCGGACGCTGGTTAAAGTTGGGTGATGGCACTTTATGCGCACTGTTTAACCAATGATCAACTATGGCGATGTCGTGCTCATGCGTGGATGTCATGCATTAAACCTGATTTGCCCTCCCGATAACGGGAGGGCCGGATAAGAATAGATTACGCCGGAATTGTGCGGTCTTCAGCCCAAACGCGCAACTGTGAGATCTGCTCAGACATCACCACCGATAACGGGCTAGTCGCGGTAATTTCACGCAGCAATATCTCCGTACTGACAGGCTTATCCTCAGCCGAAGCAGAATAAAGCGCAGCGATAACTGCTTGCTCTATTTCCGAACCGGAGAAACCCTGGGTTGCAACGCTTAATTTTTCCAGATCAAAATTCGGCAACAGGCAATCGCGCTTGCGCAGATGAATCGCAAAAATATCTTTGCGTACCGCTGGCTCCGGCAAATCCACAAAAAAGATTTCATCCAGGCGGCCCTTACGAATTAATTCCGGTGGCAAACGCGAAATATCATTGCTAGTCGCAACGATAAATACCCGTGTGCGCCGCTCGGCCATCCAGGTTAACAAGGTGCCGAGTAACCGTTGCGATACGCCATTATCGTTGCCATCCTGTGCCATGCCTTTTTCTATTTCATCCAGCCATAACACACAAGGCGACATCGCATCGGCCAGCCTTAACGCTTCACGCAAATTGCGTTCAGTTTCACCATGGAATTTATTGTAGAGCGCGCCCACGTCCATCCGCATTAATGGCAAGCCCCATAAACCCGCAACCGCTTTTGCGGCAAGACTTTTACCACCGCCCTGCACGCCCAGCAATAAAATGCCTTTGGGTCTATCGAGTTTGGAGTCGTCATCGTTAAACGCATCGCGACGTGTCAGCAGCCAGCGCTTTAAATTGTGCAAACCACCCACGTTGGAAAAATCTTCCGTTTGTTGTTCAAAGCTGACAACGCCCTCCATATCCAGCAACGCAAATTTTGCTTTATTGATACGCGGCAAATCATCTTCATTTAAAGAACCATCGTTCCAGATCGCACCGCGTACCAACCGGCGCACATCGCTGGCATTCATACCCTGCAAATTATTAACGAGTTTTTTAAGCGTAATATTGTCGGTTTTTACCCGCGCACCAACATGCCGATCAGACCAATCTTTGGCTTCCTCACGAATAATTTCCATAATTTTATCGTCATCGGGCAAGGTCAACGCATAGCTCGCACTGTAGCGGGATAATTCGGCAGGCAAGCGCAATTGATGACTCAGAAAAACCAGAGTGTGCGGAACAGCAAAGTGATTCAGGGCGATATCTTTTAACAGGCGAACAATTTGTGGTTGATCGACGAGGAATGGATGTATATCGCACAACGCGTACATCCCCGGTTGCATTTGCTGCTTGATGTGGCGAAGCATTTCTTCTGCTTCATTTAATTCCGATCCTTTGGGAACCAGTTGCGGACCAAAATTGAGGCGCGACAAGCCATCAGTCACTGACCAGCGATGTAAATCCTTGCTGTGTTTGTTTGCAACTTTCAGCAGCACATCCAGCGCTTTCTTTTCTTCGTAAGTTTCGATCACCAGCAACGGGATACGGGAATCCAGCAACAGTTTGATCTCATCAACATCTTGCACGCTTGTCTCCTTTCTATCCGACAGTTTTTATTGTCCAACAGTTGTAGTAAACAAGCATGCAGCGACTACCAGCGCCTTGCAATAGTTTTAATGCAAACTGTTACGGTGCCATAACGTCAATCACCTGCCGCAGCGGAATATCGCTGCTGCACTGCACGCAGCTCTTTTAAGGCTCTGGTCCGTATTTGCGCGCTGTGGCTGCGCAAACACTTCGCTAACTGCCAGGAATCGCCAGAAAATTTTATTATTTTTTGACTGTAGTCATAGCATTGCTTGTATACAAGAAAATTGGGGTTAAGCCCGTGCTGGATTTCTGTTTTAATAACGCATCTTCTGCGGAGAATAATTATGTCCCGGCATCTCAGTCTTATCGACAATTTCATCATTAATGCTGATCGCGCACTGCGCACCCTGACAGCGGGAAGCGATATGACGTGCGAACGCCCTTCACCTGCCAAGCCACTGGATGAAGCGGATCTAAATGATAGCGAGCGTAAACAAGCAGCCGCGCTGATGCGTGTTAATCACACCGGGGAGGTTTGCGCCCAGGCGCTTTACCAGGGCCAGGCACTCACAGCGAAATTGCCGCAAGTGCGCAGCGAAATGGAACACGCAGCGGAAGAGGAAATTGATCATTTGGTATGGTGTCAGGAGCGAATAGATGCGCTAGGGAGCCATACCAGTTATCTCAATCCGGTTTGGTACGGGTTATCTTTTGCGATTGGCGCTGGCGCAGGTTTGGTGAGTGATAAGGTCAGTCTGGGATTTGTCGCCGCCACCGAAGATCAGGTATGCAAGCATCTGCAAAGTCATTTGGAGCAACTGCCGGTTACAGACTTGCGCAGTCGTGCTGTGGTTGAACAAATGTTGCAAGATGAAGCACGCCATGCGGATATGGCATTGAGTGCGGGCGGTTACAATTTCCCGACACCGGTAAAAGGGATAATGACGCTGGTTTCGAAAGCGATGACACAAACCAGTTATTACATTTAACAAACTTATATTGCGAACGCTATCGAATTACCGCTGTTGGAGTTGCTTTACAACAACTCCAACACTGTAAAACCCGCTGTTAAAATACAAACAATCAGGCTTCACGAATCTCATAAGAATGAGTAATTTCAACCCCGCCCGCTTCCAGCATAATTGACGCCGAGCAGTATTTAGTCGCCGATAATTCAACAGCGCGCTTAACCTGGGTTTCTTTCAGTTCTTTACCAGTTACCAGGAATTTCATATGGATTTTGGTAAATGGCGATGGCACACCTTCAGCGCGCTCTGCATCCAGCTCGCAACGGCAATCTGTAACTTGTTGGCGAGCTTTGGTCAAAATACTCATCACATCAAACGAAGAACAACCACCCAATCCCAATAACAACATTTCCATCGGGCGCACACCAGTATTGCGGCCACCATGGTCTGGTGGACCATCCATTAATACCGCATGACCACTGCCGGATTCACCCAGAAACTGGGCGCCATCAACCCACTTCACAACTGCTTGCATAATTCATCCACCCGGTATATACCGCTCATTCAAGAAGGCGCGTAGCCTACCATATTAAAAGTGCAAAGCCGAAATGTCGCATTATTCAACATATACTGTTAAGAAAGTCATTTTTTCTAGACAATTCAATTAACTAGGCTTATAACTGCATCACAAATTTTCAGGATGTTACGGCCGCTCTATAGCCGCCGAGCGCCCTTGTCGTCATAATAAATTTCATATGTGAATTAATCATATAAAAACCCTCTCAACCATTACAAAAATCAGGAGCCACACCTTGGTCGCTGTCTCGCTAACGCCGCACATTAAGAATGTGGAAGAGTTTCTAGTTCATTGTCACCGTCGCCGTTATCCCGCCAAAAGCACCATTATTTACGCGGGCGACAAGAGTGATTCCCTGTACTACATCGTCAAAGGATCAGTGACCGTACTGATTGAGGATGACGAAGGCCACGAAATGATCGTTGCCTATTTGAACGATGGCGACTTCTTTGGGGAGATGGGCCTGTTCGACGAAAAAGATTCCCGTAGCGCCTGGGTGCGCGCTAAATCCGAATGTGAAGTTGCTGAAATCAGCTATGCCAAATTCCAGGAAATTTCCGAATCCCATCCTGAATTCCTGTTTGCACTGGGCAGCCAGATGGCTCGCCGTTTGCGTGCGACCACTCGCAAAGTGGGTGACCTTGCCTTTCTCGATGTAACTGGTCGTGTTGCGCGTACACTGCTGGAGCTCTGCAAAGAACCCGATGCAATGACTCATCCGGATGGTATGCAAATCAAAATTACCCGCCAGGAAATTGGCCGTATCGTTGGCTGTTCACGCGAGATGGTTGGCCGTGTACTTAAAACCTTGGAAGATCAAGGGTTGGTGCTGGTGAAAGGTAAAACGATGGTGGTTTACGGCACGCGTTAATTACCCTGAACAGAATAAAAATAAAGCCCGCATTTGCGGGCTTTATTTTTTGGCCGATAGAACGATCAAACGAAAAACTCTGCTAGCGCCTGCCCGGGATCTTCCGCTCGCATAAACGCTTCACCAACTAAAAATGCATGCACATTTTTATCGCGCATGGCTTTTACATCTGCCGGTGCGAGAATTCCACTTTCGGTAACCACGATCCGGTCATTGCCAATTTTATCCAGCAATTTATAGGTAGTATCCAGCGTTACCTCAAATGTATGCAGGTTACGGTTGTTGATACCAATTAACTTGTTAGGCAATTCCAATGCAATATCCAGCTCGCGTTCATCATGCACTTCTACCAATACATCCAAACCGATTTCATGGGCCAGCGCATTAAGCTCTTTCAGTTTGGCAGTTTCCAATGCGGAAACAATTAACAGTACACAATCCGCACCCAGCGCACGTGCTTCATAGATGTGATATTCATCCACCAGAAAATCTTTGCGAATTACCGGTAAACTCACAGCAGCACGCGCTTGCTGCAAATAAATATCAGCGCCCTGGAAAAAATCAACATCCGTTAATATCGATAAGCAAGCCGCACCACCTTTTTCATAAGAACGCGCAATTTCATCCGGCACAAAATGCTCACGGATCACACCTTTGCTGGGTGATGCTTTTTTAATTTCTGCAATCACTCCGGATTTACCTTGAGCCAGCTTGTTCTCAATCGCTTTGACAAAACCACGCGCTGGTGACTGCGTAGCTGCGCGGTTTTTTAACTCATCGAGTGTAACGCGCGCTTTGCGTTCGGCGATTTCTTCCCACTTACGGGCAATAATTTTGCGCAATACGGTTGGTGTATCAGACATGGAATTTTCCAACTAACATTTATTTAAAAGATCAATTATTCAAGATACTGGGTAAACGCAGCCAGCTCGCGAATTTTTTCACCGGCAAGGCTGCTACCGATAGCATCGCGTGCCATTTCTACACCGTCAGACAAACTGCTCGCGACACCACTGACATAAATAGCAGCACCGGCATTGAGGGCGATAATATCAGCGGCTTTTTCAGCGTACTGGCCGCGACGATTACCCAACGCATCACGAATTAATAACAGTGAATCCTCCGCATTAGTAACACTCAAACCGATTAAGCTTTTGGATTGCATTCCAAAATCTTCCGGCTTGATAATGTATTCGCGAATTTCACCATTTTTTAATTCTGCCACCTGGGTTTCTGTCGCGAGGCTGATTTCATCCAGTCCATCTTTAGCGTGGACCACCATCACGTGCTCACTGCCTAAACGACCAAGAACTTCAGCCATGGGTTTGCACAATTCGCCGTTAAATACACCAATTACCTGGCGCTTTACATTGGCTGGATTGGTCATTGGGCCAAGCATATTAAAAATGGTGCGCATTCCCAGCTCTTTACGCGGACCAATCGCATGGCGCATGGCACTGTGATGCGCCGGTGCGAACATAAAACCCACACCGATTTCTTTTACACAACGCGCAACTTGTTCAGAAGTGATGTCCAGTTTAATACCAGCAGCTTCCAATACATCAGCGCTGCCAGTAGAACTGGACACCGAACGATTACCGTGTTTTGCAACACGACCACCCGCCGCCGCAACAACAAATGCGCTTGCGGTAGATACGTTAAATAAATTTGCACCATCACCACCGGTGCCGCAGGTGTCAACCAAATAATCAACATCAATATTTACCGGCGTGGCCAATTCGCGCATCACCATTGCTGCACCGGTAATTTCATCAAGCGTTTCGCTCTTCATTCGCAACGCTACTAAAAAACCGCCAATTTGCGCTGGCGTTGCACCGCCGGTCATCACCAGGCGCATCACTGAAATCATTTCTTCAGTGGTTAAATCCAACTGCGCAACCAGTTTTGTTAACGCTTGTTTTATATCCATTGCCCGTTACCTTTTTTGTTAGTTTTGTCCGGTCCAGGAACCGGTCTCTAGAGTTTTATGTCAGGTTGATTCTAAAGTTTAATAGGCTGTTACTTATTTAATAAATGGTACTAATAAGCTGTTAAGAAATTGCGCAGCATGTCGTGACCATGTTCAGTCAAAATCGATTCCGGGTGAAACTGTACACCCTCTACGGCGAGGGTTTTGTGTTTCACCCCCATAATTTCAGCCATGCTGCCATCTTCATTTTGCGTCCAGGCAGTAATTTCCAAACAATCAGGGATAGATTCTTTTTCGATAACCAATGAGTGGTAGCGCGTGGCCTGGAATGGATTTTTTAATCCTTTAAACACACCGGTATTGTTGTGATACACCGGCGATGTTTTTCCATGCATCACAAACGGTGCGCGAATGACTTTGCCACCGAATGCCTGTCCGATACTTTGGTGCCCCAGGCAAACACCGAGCAAAGGAATTTTACCGGCAAATGTTTGGAGCGTTTCGATAGACACACCCGCTTCATTGGGTGTACATGGCCCAGGAGAAATAACAATTTTTTCCGGTGCAAGCGTAGCGATTTCGGCAACAGTAATTTCATCATTGCGCACGACTTTTATCTCTGCGCCCAATTCACCAAAATATTGCACCAGGTTGTAGGTGAAGGAGTCGTAGTTATCAATCATTAAAATCATTTTGCACCACCTTTTACCGCTGCTTCACCGACCATATCGACTGCCTTGAAAATCGCACGCGCTTTATTCATGGTTTCTTTCCACTCCAATGCAGGAATCGAATCCGCCACTACACCGGCACCCGCTTGCACATACAGCTTGCCGTTCTTGATTACCGCCGTGCGAATAGCGATTGCGGTATCCATATTGCCATTCCAGGAAATGTAGCCAACAGCGCCGCCATAAATACCGCGCTTCTCGCTTTCCAACTCGTCGATAATTTCCATCGCACGAATTTTCGGTGCACCGCTTAAAGTTCCCGCTGGCAAAGCCGCACGCAATACATCCATCGCGCGCAGGCCGTCATTCAATTTTCCGGTTACATTGGAGGTGATGTGCATAACATGGGAGTAACGCTCGACTACCATTTTATCGGTAAGTTTTACGCTGCCCACTTTCGCAACACGACCCACATCATTGCGCCCCAAATCGATCAGCATCAAATGCTCGGCAATTTCTTTGGGATCATTGACCAACTCAATTTCCAGCGCTTTATCTTCTTCCGCTGTGCGACCACGACGGCGGGTTCCTGCAATCGGGCGTACCGTCACTTCACCATCTTCAAGACGCGCAAGAATTTCCGGGCTTGAACCCACGACGTGATGATCACCCAGATTCATAAAATACATATAAGGCGACGGATTCAAATTACGCAGTGCGCGATAAAGGTTGATCGGTTCACCGCGAAAATCAATCGACATGCGCTGCGCAACCACTACTTGCATGGTATCGCCCGCAAGAATGTATTCCTTGATTTTGTCGACGTAGCGATGGAAATTTTCTTCGCCGCAATTGGACTTAAACAAAGGTTCGCTGTTGCCGTTATTACCCAGGGATAGAGCTGGCGTTGCCGGTGTTTCACCGCGCAATTTTTTCTCCAGTTCATCCAGGCGTGCGCTGGCTTTGGCAAATGCGTTTTCAATTTCCGGATTAGCGTGGATCACAAAAATTAATTTGCCGGCGAGATTGTCGAACACCAGAACTTCATCAGAAACACTTAATAAAATATCCGGTGTACCGATAACATCGTTGGGTGTGCTGGCTTTTAAATGCGGCTCAACATAGCGAACACAGTCGTAACCAAAATATCCGACTAACCCTCCGGTAAAACGTGGCAAGCCGGGCAGCTCCGGTGCGCGATAACGCTCTTTAAACGCTTCAACAAACGCCAAAGCATCCGCACACTGGTGAGTTTCTACAACTTCACCATCGCGTTCGACAGTGACCGTTTCACCAAACGCTTTCAACACCGTACGCGCAGGTAAACCAATCATGGAGTAACGCCCCCATTTTTCACCGCCTTGTACGGATTCAAATAAATAGGAGTAAGGGCCAGCAGCCAGTTTCAAGTAGGAAGATAACGGAGTATCCAGATCGGCCAATACTTCGCGCATGACCGGAATGCGGTTATAGCCTTGTGCGGCTAATTCGATAAATTGTTCGGAATTCATGACATTACCTTTAGGCTCACCCGACTCTTTATAAGAAGCGGCAAGCTGTTTCATATTATTGAAATCGGTTCAGGCTCCCGTTGCGTCCACGACTAACTGAAATTCATAGCGCAACAGAGAAAGGCGGACTTTGCTGCGAAACGGGGATGTTTCGGCAAAGCAATAGAAACTAGCGACGCCATCGGGCGACGAGGTGGGTAGCGCACTCTGTAGTGGTGAAAGTTGCGTGTGTCACGAAGAGTTTTCCTGTTTGAACTGAGGGCAAGTGTACTGAATTATTCAGCGACTGCCTACCCTCAGTTTGGCTTACTCAACCAGGGCAAGTTGGGCGTGCATCTCGGCGATTGTTGCGGCGTAATCGGGCGAATTGAAAATCGCTGAACCTGAAACAAAAGTATCGGCCCCGGCTTCGGCAACGGCACGGATATTATTGATCCCTACCCCGCCATCCACTTCCAGGCGAATAGGCAAGCCGCTGGCATCAATCAACGAGCGTGCCTCGCGTAATTTATCGAGCACATAAGGGATAAACTTCTGCCCGCCGAACCCCGGGTTCACGGACATCAGCAATAGCATGTCCATCTTGTCCATTACATATTTGATCTTGTCGAGCGAAGTGGCGGGATTAAGTACCAGCCCTGCTTTACAACCTTTGTCTTTAATAAGCTGCAATGAGCGATCTACATGGCGCGATGCTTCCGGGTGGAACGTAATAAAAGTCGCACCGGCATCGGCAAACTGGACGATCAGGTCATCCACCGGCTCCACCATTAGATGTACATCCATTGGGGCGGTGATGCCATAGTTGCGCAATGCCTTGCACACCATTGGTCCGAGGGTCAGGTTAGGCACGTAGTGGTTGTCCATTACATCGAAATGGATGATATCGGCTCCGGCGGCCAACACTGCATCAACCTCTGCGCCCAGACGCGCGAAATCGGCAGAGAGGATGGAAGGCGCGATTTTGTAATCCCGTTTAAAGTTCTGCATAAGCTAAAGTTCTTTGTGAATGTCCCGATATTTGTAGTAGCTGGCGCTGGTGGATTTTGATGGGGCGCCATTTATCAGATCATTTTACGTGATAAGGTTCATTACCAACACCCGATAAGATGCCAGAATGCAGCCAATCAAGCTTTTCACACTAATAAAAAACCTCAATACATTTAATTATGCTTGTGCACTCGTTACAGGTTTAATTTTTAGCCTGGCAGTTTTTGCGCAAGGACCATCCCAGGAACCGTCAAAGGAGCAATCTGGGGAACCACCGCAAGAACAGCCTGCCGCGGCAAATGACAACGCTCAATCCAGCACATCCTCTTCCGAAGTCCCGCTTTATGAATCGCGCGCTGTGCGCGATAAAACGCTAATCGCCAATGCAGCCGGGGAACAAGCGCAATGGCTTGATACCGAATACGGCAAGTTACTCGCGTTTTATCGCCCGACCGAAGCCAAACAAACACGCGGTGTTTTGATCTTGTTCCACTCCGCTGAAGATCCCCAAACCTGGCCACCGATTCTGGAAAACCTGCGTGCAAATTTGCCCCGTTATGGCTGGGAAACATTAGCGATCACGCTTCCACAAAAGTATCCACAACCAATCCCGGTCCGCGCTAGCTCAGCGAGTGCCAGTTCTACCAGTGAAACTGCGCCTGCTGCCGAACCACCCACACCTGCTCCGGCGGAGAATACCGAGCCCGCAACAGCACAAGCCTCATCCTCTTCGTCATCGCGAGTAGCCAGGGCAACATTGGTTGAAGCTTATGTGCAGGCAGCACTTAAATTCCTGCAGGATAAAGGTCAATTCAATGCGGTATTTTTGGTCGATAACAGTTCGGCCGATTTGGTATTACAGCAATTGTTGCCACAAATTAAAGAAAATCCCAAAGACCCAAGCACTATCGATGGCCCTATCCAGGCGTTGGTGATTACCAACTTGCAGAGCCAGGAACAACTTACCACCAATGAATTAACATCGATTTTCGCCAACAAACAATTGCCGGTACTGGATGTGTTTTTTAATCCCGACGACGCGGAGCAAAACAAAGCTCGCGATTTGCACCACGCCGTGGCGATGCGGCAAAAACTGGACAATTACATACAAGCATCGCTTGATAGCCAACCCAAAATCGTGGAGACAGACCCGCGCAGTTTTCTGGCAGCGCGAGTACGGGGCTTCATGCAAAAGCATGCGAGCGGAACTGAATTAAAAGGTGCGGATAATAAGAAAACCGAGCGGCAAACAACGCCCTAAAGAAAAACGGGATCAATCTTCACGATTGATCCCGTTTTGTTGATTGCCCATCGTGCATCCTGCACTGATCGGCGTCTCCCTCTTGCATGACTTTCAATCCAGGTGAGCAAAGAATTAGGCGCTTCCCTTGACCCTTCGTGGTCAACCTACCTTCCCTGACGACCTCCTTGTTAGAAGCCATTGTCTAGTAAAGGGGTTTACGACGATAGTCGCAAAATTCGTTTAGTTTTGTAGGAAATTTGCCATTACCAAGCGCGGCATTTGGCTTATAACCAGACGGCCATAGCTACAATCCACAGAGCACTAACCGATCCATTCGTTACTTGCCCATTAGCTGTGCAAGGCGCTCATGGAGCTCGCCTTTCTCTGGCGGTACACAAGCGCGAGTAGCCAGATAATGAAGATTGAATAATTGAAAATAATCCAGCAGCACTTCACTTGCTGTTAGCTCATTTGCCATCTGCAAACACAGCGCCGCCGCTTCGGCAGTGGACAAATAATTATCCTGGTGCGATTTGCGTACGGCATAACCACGGCCATCGGTTTCGGGTAACACAACACAGGAAAACGCATCCAGCCAGCGGCTTAAATGAAACATACGGCCACTTTGTTTCCAGGTTCCATCCAGTAAAACAAATGTATTGATTCGTTCGTCGATTGGTAATTCACTCACCAATTCGCGGGAATTTGCCGCTGCGTCATTGGCCTCTTCTGGAAAAACAATTAAACAGCGCCGTTGCGGGTCGCTTAATAATTTCACTAACGCTTTATCCGGCTCGGTGCGGCTCCAGCAAAACACATGAGTGCGCGCGGGCAACACATCGGCGATTAAACGGCCAGTATTTGTCGGTTTTAATACTTCATCGCGATGCATTAGCAAAATAAATTCACTGCGCGTTTCCAACGTCGGCCGCCATTGGCAAATGCAGGCATAAGCCGCTAGTTGGCAATCCTCACAGCGAATAACTGATTTGCCCCGTGCCAGGAACTCGCGAGTGGCTTCAGCAATACGACGGGAGCGAAGGGATAAAAACTGGTTTCGGTGAGTGGTGTTAGTCATAAATCCGGAGCAAAACAGTGAAAGCGCGCATTATCAGCCAAGCGCGGGGTAAAAGCATCTCGCAACGCCGGTAAAAAAATCGCGTAGAATTGGCGGCAATTTTTTTGACTCCGGATACCATCATGACCCCTGCGTTAACACCAACCCTGCAACTTGCTATTGATTTGATCCGCTGCCGCTCTGTCACCCCTGAAGATGATGGCTGCCAAACACTGATGATCCAGCGCCTTGAAGCTATCGGCTTCAAAACCGAACGGTTGCGTTTTAGCGAGGTGGATAATTTTTGGGCAATTCGTAACGGAGCAGGCGGTGATACCGGGCCAATACTGGCCTTTGCCGGTCATACCGATGTGGTCCCCACCGGACCAGAAGCCAATTGGAGCAATTCACCGTTTGAGCCAAAAATTATTGATGGCATGTTGCACGGGCGTGGCGCGGCGGATATGAAAGGCTCGCTGGCAAGCATGGTCATCGCCTGCGAAAACTTTGTTGCCAAATACCCAAACCACAAAGGTCGCATCGCGTTCCTGATTACCAGCGATGAAGAGGGTCCGTCGATTAACGGCACCGTGAAAGTAGTGGAATGGCTGGAAGCACGCAATACAAAAATGACCTGGTGCATCGTGGGTGAACCATCCAGCACCAAAGTGGTTGGCGATGTGATTAAAAATGGGCGACGGGGTTCATTGGGCGCCGTATTAACCGTAAAAGGAATTCAGGGCCATGTGGCCTATCCTCACCTTGCCGATAATCCCATCCATAAACTCGCCCCGGCATTGGCAGAGTTGGCAGCGGAACATTGGGATAACGGCAATGAATTTTTCCCAGCCACCAGTTTTCAGGTATCCAATATTAATGGCGGCACCGGCGCAACCAACGTAATTCCGGGCGACGTTGTTGTGGTATTTAATTTTCGTTTTTCTACCGAATTAACCGAGCAAATCCTGCGCGAGCGCACGCACGCCATTCTGGATAAACATGGCTTGAAATACGATTTGCGATGGACCTTGAGTGGCCAGCCGTTTCTCACTGCACGTGGTGATTTGGTTAATGCCGTAGTCAATGCGATTAAAACAGAAACCGGATTGGATACAGAATTATCCACCTCTGGCGGTACGTCGGATGGACGCTTTATCGCACCAACAGGTGCACAGGTTGTGGAGCTGGGTCCAATCAATGCGACCATTCATAAAGTAGATGAGTGTATTAGTGCGGACGATTTAAATAAGCTAACGGCTATCTACGAAAAAACATTGGAAAATTTATTAACCTGATTCTATTTGCCGACGCTCAAATAACAATAAAGCCCCTCCCGGGGCTTTATTTTTGGTAATGGAAAACTCTCCCGCCTTCCACAGTCAATAAATCCGATAGCCAACAAGTCCAGGCGTTGCCGGTTTGCTTTACATAATGACTTAACGCTTATCGCCTGCAAAATATTTCGCATGTTCACTCCTTAGAAAAATCAGAGAATTTTATTGAGAAATGTTTTTGGCGACACACACAGCCAAAAATATTTGATGAAAGAGACGACTATTTAAGAGTTATCTAATTGGCGATGCATTATCTGGTTTTACTAAACGCCAAAATCATGGCTTACCCTCTTGACAAATTTTATGGTTTTTCTGTGCAAACCTTTTGAAAACATTAACAAATCCAGACTTGTCATAGTTCTTGCTCATGCTTGCTTGACCGCGGTGAGTGTCGATTTTTTGGACATTTTCCTCTCGCGGTATCAAGCCCATCTTTGCTATTCAGCAATTTTTTGTCATTCAGAATTTGAAAGGAAAATGAATATGACCAACTCTTTTTTCAGCGAAGTATTGCGCATCCCCGGTACCAAAGTGTTAAGCCGTGAAGAAGCGGCTTTTCAATACGGTGCAGATACCGGTGCAAGCCATCGCTTACCCGCCGGAGCCATTATCGTTAAAGAAGTCGATGCCGTAGAGGCAATTCTGGCATTGGCCAATGAATTTAAAGTTCCGCTCTGGCCGATTAGCGGCGGGCGCAATTTTGGTTATGGTACGTCGCTGCCTGTTGATGTACGCAGTTTTATTTTGGATTTATCGCAACTGCGCCGCGTCTACATTGATGTCCACTCATCCACGGCATTAATTGAACCTGGCGTCACTCAAAGTGATTTGCACGCGGCGATTAAAAAATCCGGCGCAAATTTATTAGTCCCTACAACCGGTGTCGGCCCCAATGGAAATATTTTGGGTAACGCATTGGATGGAGGCTACGGTTTGACGCCTATCGCCGATCACTTTAATGCGATTTGCGAACTGGAAGGTTTTTGGGGCAACGGTACCGAGTTCCGCCACACGTATCAGGATTTGGGTTGCGCGGAAATGGCAAAGCGCTGGAATGCCGGTACCGGTTATTCCTGGGCAGGGTTATTGCGGCAGGGAAATTTCGGCATAGTCACTAAAGCGCGAGTGCAATTAGCGCGCGCACCGGAAGCAACGCGTATTTTAGTGTTCGAATGGAAATCCAATGACGCATTCATTGCGAACCAGGGAGAGTTGAATAAATTAACGGAAGATATTCCCGGCATCGGCGGCATTATTATGATGAACGACTGCCGCATCCTTTCCACACAAGTAGATACTCCGCTCGCATCTCCATTAAAAGGTGAAGAACGTGCACATTATTTACGTGGTTTGGCAACACAGCGAAAAATTTCAGCGTGGACCGGACTCGGAACACTCTATGGTTCGCGCGCTGCGGTGGCGGGCTCAGTCAAAGATATTCGTCGCCGCTTGAAAAATTGTCGTGTCTGGAGTTTTAGTCCGGAACAGATTAAACACTTGCAAAAAATTCAGGATTACTTACCCAAATGGGGTTTCTCTGCCTTGCGTCGTCACTTCGGTGCGCTGACAAATACATTGGGAACTGTTGAGGGTTATCCCATCGTTGCCTTTCTGAAAATTGCTTATGCGCTCGACCCAACCGCTAAAAAACTCGATCTGAATTCCCATCCCGCTAAAGATGGTGCCGGTATTTTGTGGTACGCCCCATTGGTTCCGTTTACCAGCGATGAAGTAGAACGCTATCGCGCTGTAATGAGCAAATGTTTAACAGCACATGGTTTTGATCCACTGCTAGCAGTAACGTCGCGTTCATCGCGCACCTTATCCGGCACCATCCCACTGTTGTTTGATCGCAAAAATCCGCACGACGTTGCACGTGCAAAAACTTGTTATCGCGCCCTGGTAAAAACCGGCTTGGAAAATGGTTGGCCACCTTACCGTCTGGGTGTTGATTATATGGACCTTATCGCCTGCCCCGCCGATTCGCCCAGCGCGCAAGTACAACACATGCTGAAAAAAGCATTGGATGAAAATGAAGTAATTGGTTCCGGCCGCTATGAGCATGTAAAACCGGTTGCCCCATTTATTCCGGCAGTACAGCCCATTCCTGCAGAAGCAGAAAATACATTGCTGAACACTGTTTTGGAGAGCGCATTTGATACTGCCAGCTATTCCAGAATGTTTGTCAGAAATAGCAAAGGGGAGTCAGTGGAAATCCAGTAGTCGCACTGACTCAATACAATCACAATAAATGATGTAAGAAGGATTTTTTATGAACAGAATAATTGCACCTTTGCATCAAGGACGATGCCTGAATTTCTGTATACATTCTTTATTAACTAATTGCTTTGATTTTTGCAGCGGTCCAGATGGTTAACAAACCGACCACACAAGCGCAGTAACCAACCCAATCATAATGGAGTATTTCACCTGCGTCGCCTTTTACCAGAATCAAGCCGGCAATAAATGCAGCCAAACCGGAACCCAGGTTTTGCATCGCCGAATTAAAAGCCATTACCCTGCCGCGAAAACGTGGCTCGCAGGAAGCGGTAACCATTGCCGAACAGGGAATAAAGCGGCCACTGACAAAAATAAAAAATAATGCGGCCATTAACAAATGCCAGAACAAGCCGACTTGCAACGTGTGAGTCACTAAAATGATGGGGATAAAACTTAACAACACCAAACCAGCGAAGACGCGTGAATGACGATAAGTGTCCGTCAATCTGGCGATATAAGGCCGTGTAAATAACGTGACCGCACCACCAACAAGATAAATGTAAGGCAAATCTTCATTGCCCAATTCTGTGTTGGCAACCAATGCGGGTGCAATGTAGGGGATCACCATAAACCCACCAAACAAAACCAGCGATGATGTAATAAATCCCCACCAGTGATTAGGCACGCTGAGCAATTCTTTATAACTCTGCCACATCGCCACCTGGGTTTGTTGCAAATGGGAACGCACCGGCGGTACCACAAACCAACTCAACACAAACACCAGGGAACACAACACCACTAAAAATAAAAATGGCGTCTGCCAGTGATAGTGGTTGGCAATAAATAATCCCAACGGAACACCGGCAATTGCCGCCAGTGAAAAAGCGAGCATGACAATGCCCATGGCATGGCCACGACGCTGCGCGGGAATGACATCGCCAACAATCGCCAGCGCAACGGCGCTCATCACACCACCAAAAAATCCGGCCAGTATGCGTGCGACCAGCAACCAGTGAAACGAATCGGCAAGGCCGCAAGCCAGTGTTGCGACGGTTAATCCGAAATAACACAGTAGCAACGAATGGCGACGGTCAAACCGATCTGCAAATGCAGAAGCAAGCAACGCCGACACACCGGCAGCGATTGAATAAGAAGATACCAGTAAACCAAAACCGGCTGGCTGGATGGCAAATGCATCCATTAATTGTGCAGACAACGGCATCATGATCATGAAATCCACGATCACGGTAAATTGCAATGCCATCAAGGTATAAAGCAAGGCGCGCTCGCGCGCCGGGGATAACAATACAGAAGAATTGGAACTATTCATCACCAGCTCTCTTACAACGGGAGCTTGCCAGTCTAGTCATTCACAGTGGATGTTGCTAATGAACTTTGTAATCCTTGATCGAATTAATTATTTAATTGCACCACCAGCAAGCTACCGGTGAAACGTTTTGGTTCAAGGCAATACCAGGTCAGCATTTCGCTGTCCCAGCGTTCGCATTTATCCACCAGATCCAAAAATGGCTGGCGCCCAGGATCTGCCAATATCAATTTTTTCACTCCGGCATTAGCTGCGCGTTTCAATAACGAAAACCATTCGTCGGTGAGTTCCGGCCAAAAACAAATATCGCCGCCGACGATCACATCGAATTTACTTAAATCAGCTTTCTTCATGGAGTCCATTGCACCCTGCCGGGTTTCGACTTCCACATTATTCAAATCAGCTTGCAGATGTAAGAAACCAAATACCTGGTCATCGATATCAAGCCCTGTCACCTTATGTCCCTGGTTTGCCAAATAAATGGATGTCGGGCCCCAACCACAACCAACATCGAGTACGCGGCTTTTTTTCTTCAACGGATTGTGAGTGAAATAATCCATCAATAAATAACTGGAGTCCCAATGACGGTCACCATGGGCACTGGGTGCAGATTCTTTCTTCACTCGTTTGATCGCCGGACTTTTTTCCTTGTACAACCAGATTCCGTAAGCCGGGAAGGTATTTTTTGCAGGGGGAACAAATAACTCAGGCACAGTAAATCCTCGCTATTTCCAAATAAGAGTGAAGGGCATTTGCCCGCCGATTCTATGACAGAATTAAGACACTAATGTGACGGCGTATCACAAACCAGATTTTACAACGCACCTCTTTCCACACAGTGTGTCCGGGAATGGATAAATCTTCCGAAAATTTTCGTCAGTCTTTACCGATCATTTTCCTTCAGGATAATTTTTAAAAGCCGTTGACAGGTAAAAAATTCGGCGTATTATCGCGCCCAATTTCCACGGCAGCGATTTTTCGCAAGCTTCATGTTCAACACGCAAGTTTTCTTGCATCGATATTAACAGGAGTACTCACTATGACTTACGCAGGTTACACCAACGCATAACACCTTCTGAGTACTCGTACCTGGAAGGTTTTTAAATACCTTCCAGGTCAGGCCAAAAAGCCCTGATCGGGAAACTGATCGGGGCTTTTTGTTTTCAGCTTGTAAAACCAAGCAACATTCTTGCCCACAGGAAGGTTCACTCGAATTTTTCGCGCATTCATAATGCGCGCAAGGGATTTTTATGCCTGTAAAAATTGAATTGAACAAAAATGCCAGCAATGGTTTGAAGCCGGTGAAGATTTACACGAGCGATATTGAAAACCAGGCATTAACGCAATTAAAACAAATTGCACAGTTACCGATTATCCATTCACACATTGCCGCCATGCCGGATGTACATGCGGGAATTGGCGCGACGGTAGGGTCAGTAATTCCCACGCTCAACGCGATTATTCCTGCGGCGGTGGGTGTAGACATCGGTTGTGGGATGAGTGCGGTGCGGCTATCGGTTAAATCCTCACAACTGCCCGACAATCTCGCTGCTATGCGCAGTGCGATTGAACGCGCAGTGCCAGTGGGTTTGGCCGCGCACAAAACGATTAATGTGCGCACCAGCAGTTGTAACAAACTCGCTTACGGCGTGGAGTGGCTTTTTGAAAAACATCCCACAGTGATGAAGATGTTAAAGCAACCGCAAACCATTTGGACCAAGCAATTGGGAACCTTGGGAAGCGGCAATCATTTCATCGAAATTTGTGTGGACGACAGCAAGGATGTATGGGTGATGTTGCATTCCGGCAGTCGCGGAATCGGCAACGCTATCGGCCAATACTTTATCCAACTGGCAAAAAAAGATATGGGAAAACATATCCACAATTTGCCCGACAAAGATCTCGCCTATTTCACCGAGGGCAGCGAATATTTTGTGGATTACGTAACGGCAGTGAATTGGGCACAGGAATATGCGCGTATTAATCGCGAGGAAATGATGGGGTTGGTATTGCGGGCAATTGTTCCGTTTTTACCAAAATTCCATGCGGATCGTCACGCGATAAATTGTCATCACAATTACGTCAGCCGCGAACAACATTTTGGGGCGGATGTGATGGTAACGCGCAAAGGTGCGATCAGCGCACGCGACGGGGAATTGGGAATTATCCCCGGCAGCATGGGTACCAAATCGTTCATCGTACGCGGCAAAGGAAACCCGGATTCATTCTGTTCCTGCTCCCATGGTGCAGGTCGACGAATGAGTCGCACCACGGCGCGCAATATGTTTAGCAAGGAAGATCTAATCGCCCAAACTAAAGGCGTGGAATGCCGTAAAGACAAACATGTCATCGACGAAATTCCGGCGGCGTACAAGGACATTGACGAAGTCATGGAAAATCAATCGGACTTGATTGAAGTCGTTCATACACTCAAACAAGTGTTGTGTATTAAAGGATAAGGAGGAAATTATGGAAGCCGCATTAGTGGACGAAGTGCTGGCGTGTTTGCCAACGAACCGAACATTGTTTCATTACTATAAGGATCAATATGCAACGTATTTGTTGCAACGAGTGCTCAATAAAAATGGACCATTGAGTATGCAGCAACTCAAACAATCATCGTGCAAACAGCTGTTGGAAAAACCGTTTGTAAGGGAAATTTTACACACAACGGGAACGCAAAAAGTGGAGGCTTGGCATCTGGAAAATGCCAGTGTGACGGATATGCACCATTATGTTTTAACCTTGGGAAAATGGGGAAACCGATATGGCGGTGCGCAAACGTCAAGACCCGGGCATAACCTGGTATTGCAATTAAACTTGCCAGAAAGCCTGGACGCTGAATTTCAGCGGATCACCGGAAATGCGATGAATGAACTTACATCGCGCAACCATCCTCAAAGCAAGAAACGGACAGCAACCCTGGCCTGGGCAAGATTGGATATCAATTTTGATTCCGATGAAGTATTGATTGAAGAAATCCAGTCAGATCTCATTCGATTGCTGGAGCAAATGAAAGTACAGGCACAAACTGGCAAAAATGATGGTAGTAATCATTTCAACTGGCGAGGCGACACAATACCTTGTCAACCAATGTTGAATTATTGTGAGAAGGTTGCCGGCGCTCAGAAAAAAATCTGGGCAGAAGCGATGCTGGCAGCATGTTTGTGGTTTATTCACAACGAGCTGGGAATAAGCAAAGTATTTTACAATCGCTTTGAAACGGGCAATCAAATGAAAAATATTGATTGGTGTTTACCACCGCGCTCGCTGTACACCGATTTACCCGAGAAATTTTGCTTTAATTTAACGGAGGAAGCACCATGTTTTATACGAGAGGATCGCAAAGTACGGAGAAAGTTAAACAGGATTCAAAACCCCCAATGGTATTTACTGACTATTTAACAGGAGCAAAAAATGCCACAGAAAAAAGATAGCCGTAACGGCCATGCATTCCACCCGATAATGCGCAAAGGTGGTGTCCATGACAAAACGAACAAAGCCAAACGCAAAACAGATCGCCAGCAAGTAGCGAAAAAAGTGAATGATTATTTAACCAAAGGCAACAATAAAAAAGCCGCGGAGGACGCCGCGGCTTCTTTTTTTACAGCAGTCCTTGCCTAGCATGAAACACGACGACGAGTGAAGTAAATCGAGAACAGACCAATCACCAACAACAACGCAACATTAGGTTCCGGCAACCGAACATTTGGCTGACCAGATCCAAATAAAAACATATTTGATAAACCACCCCCCTTACCACTAACCCTTTCATAACTAAAAAAGCCCGAGGTTTCACCGGGTGTAATCATCCATGCAAATGCATCCGGATCGCCGCCGCCCTGGCCAACATGCATGGTAATAATGGCGCGACCATAGTTATCCCAGAACGATTCATCGATAGACCATGCTCCTGTCACATCCGTACCCCAGGAATCCGTATCCGCAGAAAACAAATCATTGGCGCCCTCTCCCGTTAGCTCTCCCTCTTTCATCCAATCGTAATCCGTTTCAAAGAGTGCATTGAGATCATCCGAATCATTCAGGTTGATTGAATTTTGCGTTCTGCATTCAATCGCATCGCCCAGTGTCGCTACGCGCTGGGTATCAGGTTCACACGTAATAAGACCTGCGTTAGCTACTGATGCGCACATCGCAGCTAACACACTAACAACGTTGATTTTCCATGAGTTAGACATAGCTGTTTCTCCTACACCTAATTTGACACATGTCCCATTCCCTAAAGCAAAGCCGATGCCGTCGCCGAAATCATCACAAAAAACAATTGCTTGAAAACACTCTCTCTTCCAACTGGGCGCCTAAAACTGCAAAAATGTCATTTTTTTCGACTTTTTGGCGCCTTAAAACTGTCAAAACGTTGTCACGTAAATCGTTTACCGATGGGTTCGGTATGCAGACATGCGGCGAGCGTGTTAACTTGCGGCCCCATCTCCAGCCAACTATCGCTTCCTATGAAACCACCTGTTTCCTTTGTGTTCTGGCCAGTACTTTTCATCTGCCAATTACTCGCACTTGCCCTGATTAGCTGGCATTTGCTCGCCCAATTCCATTTTGCTTATCCGTTGGGATATAAGTTGCTGGGGCTGGATAAACACATCGCAGAATACGCGCCCCTTAATCGCAATAAGGAAGATTTTGAATTCACCTCATCGCAAGAGCACTGGCGTTTGTTTGGCGAAATTACCGATGCAGTCCAAGACAGCGGGCGCGGCTTGCAAAATATCAGTTACCAATTACCCAACGGTCAAACGACCGGATTGATGCATGAAGCAGAAATTATCCACCTGCAAGATGTGGCCAATTTAATCGCCCGGTTTTATCAAGTGGGGCTGATATGCTTGGCATTGTGGATAGTGTTAATTGCACTCGCACTCTGGAAAAAATGGTTGCCGCCTTCCAATAAAAAAGTATTGCTTACCTTTATTGCCGGGATAGCTGTGGTTGCCGCAGTCGTTTTAGCACTGGGAGCAAAGGACGTTTTTTATTGGCTGCATGTACAAATTTTCCCACCGGGCCATGAATGGTTTTTTTATTATCAGGATTCATTAATGACTACACTGATGAAAGCACCGGATATTTTCGCATTTATCAGCGTATTTTTATTAGTGATTTTAATCGCACTCTGGTGCCTTGCCTTACTGTTTTTCAAACAGGCTATTAATCATCGCTTAAAAAAATAGCCCGTCATTTTTAATTGATAAAAATAAAAACCAATTTTCCTTTCTACATTATCAAACACTAAAAAATAACAGTGTGGTCAGTGTATTCCGGTTTTGGTAGAGTCCCGCACCAGCGGGATTCGCCAGACCGAACTCCTTCTCTTGTTATCACATTCCAATAAAAGAGCTAATAACCATGAAGATGTATCTAAAACTCTTCGCTGCATTTTTGTTATGCGGCCAATTACTTGCTTGTAGCACCACAAATAGCACCGCTACAAAAACTGCACCCGCACAAACACCCGGCCAGAACCACGGTTTCACTGGCGCGCAACAATCTGCCGATGAATGGTGGAATATTCCTTACCCCCAATCCTTTGATGCCAAAAAACTGGAGCGCAAACAAAGCCTGATTAAAGTACAAGGCAAAGGTTTTGTGACTGAAGATGGAAAAGAATTTATTTTTCGCGGTGTAAATATCGCTGATCCCGGTAAGTTGTACCAACAAGGGCGCTGGAACAAAGCATTATTTGAAGAAGTGAATCGCTGGGGCGCCAATACAATTCGTTTGCCTATTCATCCACTTTCCTGGCGCAAATACGGCAAGGATTGGTTTTTTGAACGATTGGATGAAGCAACGATATGGGCTAACAGCCTGAATATGTATTTGATTGTGGATTGGCACTCTATCGGCAACCTTGAAGCCGAAATGTACCAACACGTTATGTACGAAACGACCCAAAAAGAAACCGCCGATTTTTGGCGCAAAATCGCATTGCGTTATCGCACAGTTCCGACGATTGCAGTGTATGAAATTTTCAATGAACCAACACACAATTACATCGGCACTGGCGATTTCTCGTTAGGTAAAGCCAGCTGGGAAACCTGGCGCAACCTGTTGGAAGAGAATATCGATTTGATTCGCCTCTATAATAAAAATGCAATCCCGTTAGTGGCCGGTTACAACTGGGCTTATGATTTATCACCCATCGCCACTGCACCGGTTCGCCGCGATAATATTGCCTACGCAATTCACCCGTACCCGCAAAAAGCCAAACCGCAGGATCCTACCAAAGCAAACTTTTTTGCGATGTGGGAAAAAAGCTGGGGTTATGTTGCGGATAAATATCCGTTGATTGCAACCGAACTTGGTTGGGCAAAGGAAAGTGATTATGGTGCGCATGTGCCGGTGATTAATAACGATGGCACCTATGGCCCAAACATTGTTGAGTACATGGCGAAAAAAGGTGTCTCTTATACCGTGTGGGTATTTGATCCGGATTGGTCACCCGTGATGATTAAAGACTGGAGTTTCACTCCATCCGAACAAGGTGAGTTTTTCAAAAAAGAAATGTTGAAAGCAAGAAAATAATCACTGTAAAAATCCCGGCCACCAACAGAGCAATGGCCGGGATTTTTTAATCAACTGCGCCGTTAGTTACGCAATAAATCATTAGCAAGTCCGTTCATTTACTTCATCAACGACCAAACGATTTTGTTCATCAAAAACCCAAACCTCTTCGTAATCCACTTCAAACAAATGGCCATCCGGATCTTTAAAATATCCCGCAATTCCCCACGGAGTACGCGTTGCCGGTTTTACCAAAGTACCGCCCGCTTCCACTGCTTTGGCAAGGATTGCAGGTACTTCTTGCGGTGTTTTTGCCAAATATACAAAACCTACTCCATTAAAACCTGCTGGTTCTACAGTTTCAGCCAGCGAATCAGCCGCAAATGCGGCGCGTGATAACAGACATAACGCGTATCCACCCAAATCAAATTTCACAAATTCGTCGTGGCCAGTGGGGGACTTTTGCCATCCCAAGGCTTCGTAAAATTTTCTGGATCTACCGATATCATCCACTCCCAACAAGATAAGGTGCATACGCTGGCTGGGAGCAATAGCGGGAAATTCTGCGGTAGAAAATTGATGGCCTTTGGCTTTATCTAACATTGTGCGCCCTCTTTGATGTGGTCAGGTTTGTTTATAGTTTTTCGCAGTGTGGATTAACAATCCGCCAGCAATTGTCAGTAGATATATGAATGTGATGGAAATCTCGTAGCAAACGATATCTTTAACAAGGCTCCTGTCGGGAAAATTGACGCCTAAAACAACTCCGTTTTGCAAGCCCCTGAAAAGTCGATCAATTTCATTTGGTCCAGTTTTTGCTGCGGTAGAACCAGCGGGTTTCCGCCATAACGGACTCACTTTTTATCAAATCAACCGGAGATGTTCATGAAATCCATAAGAAATTTACTTGGTCTTGCAGCCTTGGCTCTGCTGCCGCTTCAGGCAAGTGCCACCATTATTATTGATAACTCAACCACCGGCCTTTACAACAATTTGGGCGATCTTGCCGCGATTGATGGTCCCGGCGGTTTTTTGCTGGGTGCTAATGTCAGCGAAGGTGACCCGAGCTATCAATTAGGTGGCGACCCAAATCTCCCCTTCACTGCAGCGTTCGGAACTAATTGGCTGGCAGGAAATTATGCAGGCGGCACCTGGTCAGCTAACCCTGTTGCTATTCCTTCCGCGTGGGCAGTCAATAGCGAAGCCGCGATTGTTTACGATTTTAATTTGGCACTCGCTTCCAGCTTGCATATCGATGTAGGTGTTGATAATGGTTTGCTAGTCTGGTTAAACGGCAACTTCTTATTTGGCGCTACTGCCGGTGGCGGAGCCAATATCAACGAATACGATATTGATGTTGCATCATTGGGCGCGGGTTCTCACTCGCTGCAAATTTTGTTAGCCGATCACGGTGGTGCTACCGGTTATGCAATTTCCGTCGATGCAAATGCGTTGCCGGTATCGGTACCTGAACCAACCGGTTTGTTATTGCTGGTGAGTTCTCTGCTCGGTTTGGGATTTGTTCGTTACAACAAAAAACGCGCTTAATCACCCGCTATTTTTAGTGTTAAAAAAAGCAATGCAGTTTATCTGCATTGCTATTTTTACATCACTTCAACGAATTATTATTTAATTACAACTCGTTTTAATATCGTTTAACGGCCCGCGATTCATTCCCGAACGGGACGTTAACTCTGCCGGGCAAGCAACTTCTTTATATTTCAGCGCAGGATTATCCGCTGCTTCAAACCAGTTGGCGTACCAGGTACAGGCTTGTTGCAACTCGGTTAATCCACGCGAACCAAATACACTATTACAACGGCTGGTCAAACAACTTTTGTATTGCGCCAAACTCGCGTTGTAGCCCAATTCCTGTTTACATGCAGCGAGGAAACCACCGTACTGCGCGCCCAACTCAGAATTGGAAACACCCCATTGCGCAGAGCACGCGTTGAAAGCACCAACGCCACCGCCGGGAACGAGAATATCGAATTGACCACCACCAACGTCATAACCAATATTAGTTGCCTGAACGATCATTACTTTTCCAGCGAGCGCCGACGACCCCGGATCACCCGGTGAGTTGTGGGATTGGCCAGTAAATTCCAATTGGTAGCAACGGCCGCACACATCGCCACTTGCGGTAGCCGCGTAACCGTAAGCCAATTTATCGCTTACTGCGAACGGCGCCATGCCCCAACACATATGTGCACTGCCGCCACCATTACCGCACGCGCTGCCGGCATTCACATCAGTCAAACGCGAATTGTTACTACCGCACGCCGGTAATGCATTAACCACGGAAGGAACGTTCGCTGTCCAACTGCAATGCGCTTTACAACAATCCCAATAACGTGTTGCGTAGCCATTACAGGTTGCGCCCAATACCACGCTGCTCGTCGAGGAATTATTTTGTGATGAACGCGAACTCGACGATGGTATTGTGACAACACTGCTTGATGAAGAACTGCGACTGATAACGCTCGCACTGGATGAAGCGCCGGTAGTAACAATTCCATAAGGTGACGGTTGCGCGCTACAGGTTGATCGCGCCACACAACTTTTTCCATTTTCATAACCCCAACCGCTAGTGGTGTTCGCACACAATGGCGTAACCGTTCCATACCAGTTACATGCTTGTCCGCCAACAGTTATCGAACTGGATGACGATGAGCGCACAGATGAAGCAGGAATGCTGGAGGATACCCGCGATGAAGAAACTGGCACTACTGAAGAGCTGGGACGCGATGAACTGGAAATCGCCACGCTTGATGGAGCAACACTCGATGGAGCAACACTGGAAGTCACCACCGAATTGCATACTGCGCCGGTAATCGCAGGCACTTGTGCTTTACTCGCACCATTATTTCCCTGGATACCAAATTCAATACTCGAATTAACGGCGATATTACCATTCCAGTTTAACGGCGTTGCCGTGTAAGGATTGGAACCCGCGACCGTTGCATTCCAGCTGCTGGTTACGCGTGAGCCGTCGCTGTAATTCCAACCAATGTTCCAACCGGAAATATTACTGGTGCCATTATTAGTAATGCGAATTGTTGCGGTAAAACCACTGCCCCAATCATTAGCAACGATGTATTCACATTTTGCAGCTTGTGCATGACCGGCTTGCATTGCCGCTAACAGTAAGCTCGCGCTAACTATATTTTTTTTGATGGCCAATTTTTTAATGGGCAGGTGTTTTATAACGATTTTTTTTACGGTCGTATTTTTAAACATGACCGTTTTTTTCAAAGCCGAGAGTAGTTTCATTGATCGTTCCTCCGGGAGTAACAAAAAAACAATAAGCAGCAACGCCAACCACTGATCGCAGTTAGTGTTGCAATGATGTGAGGAATTTCCCGGGAAACTCCGGACAACGAAAACGGATACAACCGGGAAGCACCAAAGGCTGATAACAACTGGAGAGATTTTTTTGAATCTTATTTTTGTAGCGGTAAGACTAGCGCAGCAATATCGATTTACAAAGCCGGGTTTACCAATCTGTGACTGGATTAACCCGAATCTGTCGCCGGAAAAACTATCGATAAAAAAACGGCAACCGAAGCTGCCGTTTTATTTCATCAATAATTTAATTTTCAAACTTTCAATAAAATTACTAGTCAATCAAAAAAATGCTACTGGCAACTGCGAACCAACGCCCAGGCATTCGTCCATGCCCAACCGACACCGGGCTCATAAGGTCCACCCACAGTGCACCAGCCGCTAACCGTGCAACGATACTCGCTGCCGCTATTGCGTACTAACGCGCCGTTTGCATAAGTAGCGCCATTAACAAAAGCGGGAGAGGTACAACTACCGGTTGATACCGATGAACTGGAACTACTAACTACTACCGAAGAACTGCGCGATGACGATGATACTGTCACCGAAGAAGTACCACCGGAACCATTGCAATCCCCTAAATCCAGCCAGTAATTATATTGGCCAGAGGTGAGTTCAGGATTATTACCTTGCGTCCAGTAATTCGCTTGGTAACGCTTGTTGTTGTACTTCACTTGTTGCGGTTTGTTATACACAGTACCCGCATCCCAAGTCGGCAATGCAGCACAGGTATCACTGCCAATACTACTGCTGCTCGACGAGCTTGATGAAGGCCGCACACTGGAACTTGACGATGCAGAACTAACAGGACCATCGCCATACACCACATCGATACATTGATAAAAGCCTTCCGGTGCATCGGCATAATCCCGTTGCCAGATACTGTAAACAACATGTCGCCCTGAACGTGGCGGTAAATTTACCTGATGCCGTGAAACCGCTTCCTGCCCGGTTGGTGATGATTGATGAATTTGTTCCAGGTCAGACCAGCGTAATGGCTGGTTGGGGTTGTAACCCTGTTTGGTGATGTAATAACGAAAATACATGCTGCGATGTTGCGCGGTGTTGGTCCATACAAATTCGCGCAATCCGGCTTGCACTTGTGTTGCAGGCCAATCGCTGCGGGCGAGGTCCAGGCCGCCATAACCACCTACGCCAGCACTACATAACTTACCGTCGGGAATAACAGATTGATGATTGTCGCGCACTCCTCCAATCGCAATACTTTGCGGAGCATAGAACCCTACATTTCCTGCCGCTTTTGCAGCGATACAGGCAGGGAGAGTCGGATTTTCAATATTATTTTCCTTACACACTATCACTCTCGCCTTGGGTGAGGACACGTAGCCATGGGCGCTTACGTCAACTGCGCTGAACAATGCAGTCGCTGCAACAACAGCAGAAAAACCAATACCTCTAACACGGGAAATCGCGGAACGCTTATGGATAATTTGCACTTTCACTTTCTCCTTAAATCGGCAACAAGCAATGCTTGTAGCTCTCGTTAGTTGGATAGCGTTTCCTGCTACCAACAAACCAGCCATCGCGGTTTATAGCAGGCAAAAAAATCCTAGAACCCTGCGCGATGAAAGGCGAGTACGAGTTTTGGTTTAAGGGTTCGACTTTGGGAGCGAGCGTCCCGCTTTATGCTGAACGTCGGATGAGAATGTACGGCTTTATATTTAGGCGACAATCTGCCGAGCAGAAGCAAATTTTTCCAGAAAGATAACTTTTGTTTTTCCTAAGTGCGCTTCTTTATATTCGATATAACCATGCCTTTTATAAAACGCAATATTTTTAACACTCTGTGCTCCGGTAAATAGCTCAAAGCGTTTCGCATTGGAAAAAACAGATTCCAACGCATACAAAATCCTTGAACCTATTCCCTGCCCCCACAAATCCGGCCGCACAATGATGCGGCCAATAAGCGCAGTGCCGTTTTCCAGCTTTACCTGTCCACTACCAACAAGCTCACCATTATGCACAACTTTTAAAATCTCTTTTACATCAAACTCCGTACGCAGTTGTTCCAACGCTTGAGTTAAGGGTGGAATAGAAAAATCATTATTTAATTCTGCTTCTGAATAATAAGCCTGCTTTTGCAATGCAAGAATTTGTTCAGCGTCAGGCAATGAAGCCTTTAGAATTTCCATTACATTTATTCCTTATTGGGTTCCAGCACATAAACGGTTGCATCTTCTTCAGAATGAGGTAGCTGTCGCGATACAGCTAGCTGGGGAAGCATAAACAATTTATTCCAATAGTTTTCTGCGTCATGGGCCGCATCAAAAATAACAACAGTCCATGCCCGGCTACGCTCAGCAAGAAAGTGTAACGCTACTTTTGAAGCAACTCCCATCCGCCGATATCGCTTTAAAATAAATAAATCGGCCAACTCCTGGGCACCATCCACTACATCGGATGGTGATATAAATGCGAACCCGGCAATTTGCCCATTAACACGAATTAGATGTGCGCCCCAGTCAGGCTCACTCCAATAGCAAGAAAGATATTCTTCGGAGTAGGAAAAAATTCCGCCTTCTTCGACATCACAGGCATCTTCGATCGAAGTGTCGTAAAAATATAATTGCAAGAGGTTAGTAATTGTCTGTTTATGTGCAGGATTGGTATCGCAGATTTCTATATTTATCATTTCCTTATTTTAACCCCCAGTTTAATTCTCTAACTTACACATTAACTCTGCGCCACCATCAACTCTTTAACAATCGCATTACACGCCTGATTAGAAACCTGAATTTTCAACAGCTCCATCCCAGTAAAATAAAATATAAAACAATTTTTCTTATCAGAACCACCAACCAAACGTTTTATATCTACCGCACTTACCACCTGATAATCATATTCTGCATCCGGTGAATTTTTGGCGATATTAAGTTTTACATAACCCTTGCCAATCGCCTCCACACTTTCAACACTTTCCGGCATCCGGCCAGCAAAGGCCGAACTGGAAAAGATGAGCACTGACAGTAAAACAATAATCTTTTTCATAACTAACTCCAAAAGTGAGGAAAGTTGGGCTAGTTACGACCCACCTTATAATTGAATTAATTTTTGTTGCCTCGCGCTCTCTTCTGCGGCGAGCAATATTTCTACACCCAATAAAGATTGCTGTGGCAAAAATGCCAGCGGCGCTTGGCCGGTTATTACATCAACAATATTTTGATAGTAATGTTCGTAATAACCACGTTGCCCCGGAACAGTCCGGCGAGTTGCTTCGCCATTGTTATGGGTATGCAGCACACCATAATTGTCTTCTCCAGGTTGCGCCCAACCCGGTGCACCGGGAATCAGGCCGCGCATCATTTGGCTTTCCTGTACATCTTGTCCAAATTTCAGAAACGATCCTTTATCACCATGAATAGCAACCGTTGCGCCTTTTTCACTGACGTAAGTGCTGGAGCGCAAAATTACGCGCATATCGTCATAGTAAAAAACAGTATTGAAATAATCGGTAGAACCTTCGGCTCGACGCAGGCTGCGCATATCAGCGTAAACCGCGTTAGGTTTGCCAAATAAACACAACATGGAATCCACCATATGAATTCCCAAATCAAACCAGGTACCGGAACCGGGTAAATTATCTTCCTTCCATTTTTTGTGGGTGACATTGGTTCGATAGCGGTCGTAATGCCATTCCACTTCAACAATTCGCCCCAATTCACCTGATTGGATAACCTGCTGCGCATCCAGATAATCACTTTCCAGTCGCTTGTTTTGAAATACAGAAAGAACCAGATTTTTTTGTTGCGCTAACGCAATTAATTCCCTGCCTTCATCCAGGCTTAAGGTAAACGGCTTTTCCACAACAACATGCTTACCTGCCAGCAACGCTGCTTTGGTCATAGGGTAATGATGTTCATTGGGTGTATTTACAACAACCAGCTGAATATCCGGATTGGCAATTAATTCGTCAAAGCTTTTTACGATATTTAACTGCGGATAATCAGCCAATGCAGTGGGTTCATTGCGTTGCAAAACACTGTGTAATGTCAAACACGGTTCAGCAGTAATGAGCGGGGCATGGAATACTTTGCCGGACATACCGTAAGAACAAAGGGCAACATTTAACATGGTGATGATCTCTCCCATTAAGTATTTTTTAATTCGTCCGGTTCAATTAATTCCGGGTCGTCACTGCTGCGGGCCCGCGGTTTTAATTTGATATACACACGGCGTTTTACCCGGGCGACCAATTGATCGTTGTTATCTTTAATTTCTACCAAAAATTCAGGCACATATTTTTCACCATTGGCAGTTTTTGCACGAATCTCGGCGAGGATTTCATCGGTAATTTTAAAATGGGCGTGGACATGGGTTTTGCCCGGCGATATGTAATCTATTTCCGCATGCTTATCCCATACAAAATAATCGCGACCGAGATTGGTCATTATCATCAACATAAACCAGGGATCAGTCATGGACATTAAACTGCCGCCGTATTGGGTACCAACGTAATTTTTATTGTACCAACGGAGCTTTAAGGTTACGCGCGTTTCTGTGTAATCTGCCGCGAGATGCGTAACCTTAATGCCTGAAAAGAAAAGTGGCGGCCAGAAATTGACGATGGCTTTGAATAATCCGGCTTTCATAATTTCTCCTGAATAAATAGCGCTTAAGGAAATTACTAATTACTTTCTGTTTATATCACGCGTTTGCGCGGGATGATTACCACTCCATCTTCACGACATTCCACGTAAGCACTAATCCCATAGACTTGTTGCAAATTTTCGGTGGTGAGCACATTAACCGGTTGGCCATCTGCAACGATTTTGCCGTGGTGAATCAATACCAGGCGCGAACAAAAGCGCGCCGCCAAACTTAAATCGTGCAACGCTGCAAAAACTGCCGCTCCTTGCTGTGCATGCTCCGCCAATAATTCCATCATATGCAATTGGTGGTAAGGATCGAGTGCGGCGATAGGTTCGTCAGCCAGAATAATTTCCGGCTCGCCGGCGAATACGCGCGCGAGCAAACTGCGCTGCAATTCACCGCCGGACAGTGTAGTCACAATTCGATGACGGAAATCGGTCAAATCAGTAATTTGCAATGCACGTTCGATCGCTTGTGCATCACGTTCAGATTTTCTGCCCATAGGGGTATGCCAGGGAGCGCGCCCCAAACCAACCAGATGTTCAACTTGCAGCGGCCATGCAGGCGTTTCCTGCTGTGGTAAATAAGCCAACAATTGTGCGCGCTCGCGATCCGGCAACTGCTGCAATAAAACATCAGGGTGTTTGTTATTACCAAGAGTCACCTGCCCCTCATCCGCTTTATGCAATCCCGCAAGGACACGTAGCAGCGAACTTTTACCAGCACCATTAGGACCAATTAATCCCACAAATTCGCCGGGCAGCAATTGCACATCAACATTATCGATAATTCGATTGTTATCGCGAATGACAGAAATATTCCGAGCAATAAGCGTTGTTGTCATCATGCCCACCGTGACCGGGTTTTTAAAATCAATAACAGAAAAAACGGAGCGCCGATCAATGATGTAACCACACCGATTTTTAATTCGCGCGCACTATCAAACTGACGCACCAGAATATCGGCAAGCACTAATAACAACGCGCCACCCAGCGCGCTGGCTACCATTAAACGGCCGGGACGATAACCAACGAAGGGGCGTAATAAATGAGGAATTACCAAACCAATAAAACCAATTGCACCGCTTACCGCAACACACGCACCGACACCAATTGAAATTCCGAGTAATAAAACCCAGCGCTCGCGCTGGTTATTGAAGCCGAGCGAGCGCGCACTGTCTTCACCCAGACTGAGTGCATCAAGAAAGCGGCTGCGACTTAACATCATTATCCAACTGATAACGGCGAGCGGCAACGCGATACTGACATGATCAAAATGACGATTGGCAAGTGAACCCAGCATCCAGAAAACAATTTCCTGCATTGCATATAAACTGGGCGCAAAATTCAAAGCCACTGCAATTAACGCAACCATGATTGAACTCATTGCCGTGCCTGCCAAAATCAATGCAAGCATACTGCTGTGCAAACCGGCCAGCAGATACACCATAAATAATGTAAACAACGCGCCGGCAATTGCAGCGCCGGGTAACCAATACCAGGCGCTGGCAGCAATACCAAAATATAACGTGCAAATTGCACCAAAGGCGGCACCGCTACTTACTCCCAACACACCGGGATCCGCGAGCGGGTTACGCAATAAACCTTGCATCGCTGCGCCCGACATTCCGAGAGTTGTACCAATGATTATCGCCAGAATTAAACGCGGCAAGCGAATTTGACCGGCCACGTTGGCAGCAAGGCTTTGCTCGCCGTTAAAAAAATCCTGTAATCCTGCGACGACCTCAATATCTGCAAGACCGGTATTGAGCGCAACCACTGAAGCGGCTATAAGCGCAATCACCAATGTGCTGGTTAAGGCTGTGAATGAAATATTCGTTTTCAAAATAAATTCCAGTTAAACATTATTTCGTTAATTCCTGTTTCAGCGTTGATGCAACATCGCCAATCACCGACGCGGCGCAACCCGATAACCCAGCCGGTAAACGAATCACTTTAAAATCTGCATGTTGCAGTGCTGGATGTGAAAGATATTCGCGTGCGAGAGAGAACGCATCATCACTGCCCTCTTCAACAATTAAAATTTGTGGCCTGGCACTGAGCAACAATTCAAGATCCAGTTGGTTAAATCCAAACATACCGCGTTCCGCCGCCAAATTGCGCAAACCGGCAAGTTGCATAAATTCATGCTCCAACGTGCCATCACCAATAACGACACCGTTAGATGAATACCAGAATGCAGTTAATGGCGCTTTTCCGGCGCTGGCTGCTTTTAACTCCGCAATCTGCGTATTAATGTTTGCCACCATTTGTTGTGCTTTTGGTTGTGCGCCAATCATATTGGCCAGCTGCAAAATCTGTTCGTTAATATCATCCAGCTTGCGCGGCAAGGGTAAGCGTTCAACCCGCTTGCCCAATTTCTGTAACAGTTCAATCGGGCTGCGTTGATCAAACTCACCGGCAAAAATAACATCAGGTTTCAGCGGCACAATTTCTTCAGCCAAACCGTGGTTCAACGGCATATCTTGAACCTGTTTTGCAATTGGCGACCAGATGGGATCAGCAGTGAGATAACTGATAGAAACCAATCGTTCGTGCGGCACCAACTCCCACAATAACTGATCGATACAAATATTGAGCGATGCAATTCGTTGGGGAACATTATGCGTAATTGGTTGCGATACAGTTTGCGCACAAGTATTAATTGCGGAAACAAAAAATAAAAAGCCCATCCAATAACGGATGGGCTTTTTAATCGACAACATAATGCGTGCGTTACACAATTGGATTTAACCAGGCCGCGCCGCGCACGCCACTGGAATCGCCATGCACCGCCTGCACAATCGGCGTATCACATTCACGGCCAAACACATAGTGCGGCAATAATTTAGGCACTTCAGTGTAAATCGCCGCGATATTGGAAGCGCCGCCACCCAATACAATTACATCCGGATCTATCGCATTAATGATGGTTGCCAAACCGCGCGCGAGTTGATCGAAATAATTTGCGAGCACTTCTCTGGCAACCGCATCGCCCTGTTCTGCCAAGGCCACAATTTCGTGGCCTTTGAGTTTTTCGTCGGTAATTAATTGATAGGAGAGGCAAAGGCCAGTACCGGATAAAAATGTTTCCTGACAACCAACTTTCCCGCAATAACAAGGGCGCGCATTCAGATCAGCTTCCGCAGTCCAAGCCAGCGGGTTGTGCCCCCACTCACCGGCAACACCGTTTGGGCCGATGATTGGTTGGCCTTTGTAAGCCACACCTGCACCACAACCCGTGCCAATAATTCCGGCGAAGACCAAATCATAACCACGACCTGCACCATCAGTCGCTTCGGATACGGCAAGGCAGTTGGCATCGTTGGTGACTTTTACATCGCGCTGCAGATGTTCTGATAAATCTTTCTGGAAAGGCTTGCCGTTCAACCAGGTGGAATTAGCGTTTTTCACAAAGCCAGTTTTGCGCGAAACGGTGCCGGGAATACCAATCCCGACCGGTAAATTGGTTTGGCCTGCGGCTGCTTCCGCCTGGGCGACTAACCCGGCGATATCGCGCAAGGTCGCACTATAGTCGTCGCGCACCGTGGGGATACGGGTACGAAAAAGCTCCTGGCTCGCGCCATTGAGCAGGATTACCTCGGTTTTGGTGCCGCCGAGGTCGATGCCGATACGAAAATCTGTCATAGGAATCAATCTGTTAGCTTTATGATCAATCGGATAAAAACGGGCGGGATTATAGGCGCTGGCCGTAACCGCAGGCAAATGCAGATGGCGAAACGGCCAGCGCGGGCTACACTGATCAGCATAACCTACTGCAGTGATTCACAAATCGATTATGACTAATACAACAAAAACAGCGAGCGCCAGTGAGCGCCGCAAGTTCAGCCGAATTCTTTTTGATGCCCACGTCGAACTGGCACAGGGCGAATATCATTGGCGAGCAAGCCTGCTTGATATTTCACTCCGGGGATTGCTAATCCAGCAGCAATTGCCGCCCGATGTAAAAAGAGACCAGCCCATTCTGGTAAAAATTCTATTATCGGATAGTACTTGCATCGCAATGACGGTCAGTGTTGCCCACCAGCATCACAACCAGACTGGCTTGATGTGCACCACTATTGATATCGATAGCGTCAGCCACCTGCGCCGGCTGATTGAATTAAACCTCGGCGACGCAAATGCTGCGGAGCGGGAACTCAACGAATTGATGAGCGACTATTAATCTTTATCCAATCTCTAATTAGCGATAAACAATTACTACGGCGGAGCCCATAAAGAGAATGACTGAGCTAACCACTGCCAACGATTCTTCAGCTGAGGATAAACGCCGCCATCCACGTTTTCCGTTGCGGGCTGTGGCGGAATTGCAATATTCCACCAAAAGCTGGGAAGCTCAGGTTACTGATATTTCCGAGTCCGGCGCACGCATGGTGATTCTGAGCGAGCACCTGTTGCAAAAAGGCGATCCATTGCGAGTACACATTCAACTGGATGATTTAAATCTGGTTGCATCCAGCAAAAAATTGCTAAACCTTCATGGCCGGTTGATTCATGTGCGTGAACAGCATCTCGGATTTGAATTTCAACCAGATACCCCCGCCGACAGAACGCTGCTTTACGAATTATTAACGTTAATTGAAAACGATCACTAAACCTGACTCCCTATGCGGCAACATTATTATTTTCACGCAGGGCGCGGCTTCCGTCTTTTATTTCTATTGCTCACCTGTTTGCAAGTTGATGCCGGGCAACCATTGCCGTTAACTATCCCCGCACCTGGCTCGCTGGAACCGGAGGCAACCGGTATTTACTATGAAAAAGTATTGCGGCTTGCCTTAAGCAAAACAACAACAGCAAACGACACGTCCGGAATATTACAAGAGCCTGAGTACACCATTGTTTATCACAAGCAAACTATCGGCCGCGAACGGTTTCGCTTGCTGGTCAAACAAGGAGTCGTTGATGTTATCTGGAGCAGTAGCAACAAACAGAGGGAAGAAGAATTTGCTCCGGTGAAATTTAATTTGCTGCACGGCATTAATGAATACCGCGCATTGCTGATTCGCGTTGATGATCAGCACAGGTTTGATAAGGTCAAAACCATTGATGATTTACGGCAATTTAAAATTGGCTCTGGAATTCATTGGAGCGATACGCAAATCTATCACTTCAACAGTTTGCCAGTCGTCACTTCTTACGCGTTTGATACCATGTTCCGAATGCTGGCCGCCAGGCGCTTTGATTATATGGCGCGCAGCCTGCAAGAAATTGACCAGGAAATAGAACAGTATGGAAAGCTGGGTTTAACCGTGGAAAAAAAATTGCTGATTCATTATCAGCAGCCCATCTATTTTTTTCTGAACAAAAAAAATGATGCACTGGCAAAGCGAATTGAGCGCGGATTATTGATTGCGCAAGCCGATGGCAGCCTTGATGAAATTTTTATGAGCATTCCCAGTTTCCGTGCTGCGCAAGAAAAAATCCGCCACATAGACCGCAAAGTCATTGAATTACGCAGTGAAGATTAATTACTTCATCAAAGCGCATTTAATGCTTCTTGCAAATTTTTCACCGCGACCACTTCAATCCCCGGATTTTTTTCGCGCGGGGCATTGGCAAAAGGCACTATCGCCCGTTTGAATCCATGTTTGGCGGCTTCGCGTAAACGCTCTTGCCCGCTAGGCACCGGGCGAATTTCACCCGACAAACCAACTTCGCCAAAGACAATTAAATCCTGCGGCAAAATCCGATCGCGAAAGCTGGATACAATTGCTAACAGCACGGCGAGGTCAGCACTGGTTTCCATCACCCGTACACCACCCACCACATTCACAAACACATCCTGGTCGCCGACCATAATACCGCCGTGGCGATGCAATACCGCAAGCAACATTGCCACCCGGTTTTGTTCAAGGCCAACAGCGACACGACGCGGGTTACCAAGATGGCTATCATCCACCAGGGCTTGAATTTCGATAAGCAACGGGCGCGTGCCTTCCCACATCACCATGACTACTGAACCGGGTGCAGCATCTTCCGCGCGTTGCAAAAAAATTGCCGAAGGATTGTTTACTTCGCGCATGCCCTGCTCGGTCATCGCAAAAACGCCCAATTCATTGACGGCACCAAAACGATTTTTATTACCGCGCAACGTACGAAAGCGCGAGTCATTATCACCGTCCAATAAAATGGAACAGTCAATCATATGCTCCAACACTTTGGGACCTGCGAGCGAACCATCTTTGGTGACATGCCCAACCAGAATCAATACAGTTCCGGTTTGTTTGGCAAAGCGCGTGAGATAAGCTGCGCTTTCACGCACTTGCGAAACAGAACCGGGGGCGGAAGAAATATCTTCCATATGCATCACCTGGATGGAGTCGATCACCATCACCTTGGGCGCGACCTGTTGTGCAATTGCACAAATACTTTCCACGCTGGTTTCGCTCAACATTTGCAACTGGTCCGTAGGTAATCCCAACCGCTGGGCACGCATCGCAACCTGTTGTAAGGATTCTTCGCCAGTGATGTAAAGTGCAGGCATAGTGCGCGCAAGATTGCACAAGGTTTGTAGCAACAACGTGGATTTTCCCGCACCGGGATTGCCACCAATCAATACTACCGAACCAGGCACAAAACCACCGCCCAGCACGCGATCAAACTCGCCAGTACCGCTGCTAAAACGCGGCACATCATTTAAGGCAATTTCCGCTAACGTCTGTATTTTATTGCCCGTAGCACCACCGGCATAACCTTCAAACTTTGCTGAGCGATTTGATGGCGTGGGGCCAAGGCGTACCTCGGTAATGGAGTTCCAGGCACCACACTCCGTACATTGGCCTTGCCATTTTTTGTAATCGGCACCGCAATCGTTACATACAAATGCCGTTTTATTTTTTGTGCTCACAGAAAATTTCCGTTGTTACTGCAATTATTTCTTGCGCGTTATTGTTCGCCCGTTATTTTTTAGCAATTACTTTTTTTCACTGGTCAATTTGAGATACGCGCCCAAACCAACCAATAAGGCAACCGCTGCAAACAACATCAACACAGCAGAATTTAAATGGGTAGCATCGCCTAACAGCGATTTAAACATCAGCAATAATGATTCGATTGAAACAGCAATTACAATGGCCGACATAAAGCGTGAAATGGTACGGCGAGTTGAACCTGTGTGATGCACATCTTTATGCAATAACACTTCTTCTTCCAGGATCGTTTTCCCAAGATCAAAAATCGCTAGCCCCAACGTCACCAGAATAACCAGATGGAATGCCTGCGTTGCGGTGTTGGTATGTTCATGCACCACTTCAAATAGCGAGCTGCCCGCCGAGAAAAGTAATAACCCGGCAACTAACACCAACATGCCACCAATAATGCCGTAAACCACTTGGAAGAACGGGTGAACAGCGCGGCGCAAACTGTCGCCATTTAAAAACGTAATTAATTTTTCCAGATTAAAATTAATGACCAGATAACACACGGCATTATTGTTATCGACAAAACGCTGTACAGCGGAAATGGCCAATTGATGCGTTGCACTGGATAAATAGGGCTGGGTTACCGTTGCGGTTGCTTCATTATTGCGTGCGAGCATGTAGTAAACGCGCTTGCTACGGTCAGAACCCAAACCGGGTTCGCGACGCTTGGGGTCAGGAACCGTCGGTGATGCAGCAGACTCGGTAGTCTGGACACCTTTATCATCCAGGCAATAAAGCAATTCCACAAATGGATAGGAATCGTGCAAACGTTTGATAACTTCCTTGAGATGATCAACATCGGTTTCCAATTTATTGGGAGACAATGACGTCACAATTGATTCAAGCAAACGCGCAATTTGTGCCTGATACTCGTCATACTTTTTTAATAAATATAAATAATTGCGTGGGGTCATAAGAGTAACTCGTTACCAAAAAATAGCTGTAGTCGTTTTGCCCGGCAGTTTACATCATTCATAAAGCAGTTATTGCGCCAGTGTGTAATAAATCAGGCTTGAAACAATCACAACGTACAAAAAATAAACCCCGGACAAGCCGGGGTTTATACGCACCGATTAAACCTTAATTCGTCGTCAGATCAATGTTGGTCGGAGCAGCCCCACCAACGGTTACGTTGCCGCTGCCCAATACAAAAGTAACAACCTGGGTTTGCAACTCGGCAGTCACTTGCGGCGCATTGCCTTCAGGGCGCAACAAGGATGAATGACCTCCCGCCGTGTGTTTTACGTAACCACGCCCCAATTGAGTGCTACCCAATCCCAACTGCGTTGCTCCCAGCAAGCTCGCCATTGCCTTGGTACCCATTAAAGGTGCTACGGAGGCACTATTGGGGATAACGGCATCGTTGTTAATTTGTTGCACCAACACAGGTACGTTTAACTTCGCCAGGGTCTCCATAAAATTAACCGGATCACCTGCGTCCATCGCCGTTTGGGCAGCGTAGAGGAAACGCTCGTAGTTAGTGGTCCCAACATTCACACCGCTGTTACCCAAACCGCCGTTGATGATCGGGGCAAAAGTCGCAGAATTAACCAATATTTGCGCAACCTGTGTGCCTGCCCCGCTGGTTACCAGACCGCGGATAGGCTTGAGATTGGAGGTCAGCCCCGCCTGCATATCACCGGCAATAGCCATCTGGTTAACCGTGGTAAACACACTACCTAAAATACCGCCGAGCGATGATCCCACGACGTAAACACGATTCAAATCCAGACCGGTAGCAACCGATTTACGAATTTCAGTGTCGACGCTGCCAAGACTCGCATTCAGATTCAATAAATCCATCACTGCCTGGCGATTGTTATCGCGGGTATTGGTTAAATTTCCAAGGTTAATAAATTGTGCACCCGAACCGTCTGCTGTCCCCGGCGTGGTGAAATTCATAGGTGCCGGTGCCCCACCAGACCCCGCCACATTGAAATGACGTTCATGAGGTGTATTGGCACCATATAGTGTCGCGAATGGAATTAACTTACTTTTCTCCACATTAAGGACATTCACGAAAGCACTGTTCGCCGGCACACCGTGGACGGGTAAATCAATAGCTACCGTAGCAATACAGCGGCTGGCGAGGGTATGGCCAAGAGCGACAACGGATGTCCGGTCACTGGTAATGCCATGGACATAAATAACGGTTGGATAACCAGTCACTGCATAAATTTGCCCGCAATTAGCAGCTCCGGCGTAACCGGGAACCCAGCTATCTTGTGGCAAAGTCACTTGTAACGGAATCGTCTCATCACCGGTTTTTGCTGCGAAAGGATAACGATAAGTGACGTTGTAACTACCATCCACGTCGGCAGGAACTGTTTTTCCAAAGGCAGCACCGGCAAGCGTTAAGTCCGGCTTCCAATTGCGCTTCAAATATTCGCCAAACGCCAAACCCGTTGCCGCGGTTTGGTAATAAGGCAGCTTGATGTAGCCGGTATACAACTTGCCCACGTTAGCGGCGAGCGCGCTGCTAAAGGTATTGAAATCAATCCCGGTCTGACTGGCAATCCCCAACTCACGAGGCTTGGGAGTGGACAGTAAATTGAGCGAGTCCAGCTGTACGGCATTGGCTACCGCCGCTGAGGGTGCAGTGCCTGCCTGGATCTGGATAGTGGCAATGGCGGCGCGTGGTGCTGCCATGGCCACCAACGGTGATATTGGATCAGTGGTCGTAAAGGTGTAGGTCAATACCAGTTTTTCCTTCGCCGCTGCTTCAGTCAATTGCCCTCCACTGGCGGCTGCGAGGAATTTACTGGCAAGGGTTTCCCAACCGACAATCGCACTACGAACAGGCAACAGTGCTGGTAAGGTTTCGTAGGTCGGATCACGCAATAAGTTGTAATCCCAGGAGCGCGTCAATGCCGCGCCGGCGCCATCTTTTAAATCGTTGGTCAACACCACCAGGTATTTGGTTTTGGCTTTGAGTGGCTTGGTGGGGCGAATACGTAATGTGTTATTGGTGCCGCCATCCAGGGAAACCACTTGTACATCGAAATTGGCCAGCCCGGTCACTCCCACAATTTTGGTGGGATCAAGCGCATCGTTGCCATTCGCATTCAGCTCAACCAAAAACACCGTTTTCCCGGCAATCGCACTGGCCGG
Organism: Cellvibrio sp. 79; assembly: GCA_003056245.1. Lineage (GTDB taxonomy): Bacteria > Pseudomonadota > Gammaproteobacteria > Pseudomonadales > Cellvibrionaceae > Cellvibrio. Next base: position 2,328,483 of record MVDH01000001.1, read on the forward strand.
AGTGATGCTCCCACTGATGAGTACATCAAAAAATGCAGATGCAGAAAAACCATCCATCTGGTTGATGGTGGCACGCACCGGATCAGTGGGGCTGCCTAAATCCGCAGTACCGTCAGTCTCTTTTGCTTTGGCAAAAATCAGGTCAGTGTTAAACGGAAGGTCAGAATTAATCGGATCAAAACGCGGGTGAGTTCCTTCCTGGAAAATCTCCGGGCCAGTGGGTGCAGGGGCTTTTTCGGTATCGCCTCCACCACCACATCCCTGCAAGGTCAGTACGGCGAGCGTTAATGAAGACAACAGGAACAGATTAGATTTATTTTTCATGGTAATTCCCTGGACGATTGTATTAAGGCTTCATCAAGTTTAGACAGATTTCGGTGGCGCGCGAACAATTTTTCCATGAGTCAATGGACCGCTCCGGACACGCATAATTCACCCTTGTTGTAGCGGCTTTCATATGCCAATCAATATTTTAGCTTTACGACTTCCACGGTTAACCGAAAAATTACCCACAGCGGCTACCGTAAAGTGAAATTCATAGCAAGTAAAAAAAACACTAATCGGGTAAAAAAATATTGGCATTCAAATACCGGTAAAATTTTCAACTTCGAGTACATTGTGTAACCCGGGCAATAGAAATTTCAGGGACGCGCTGAATAACGGCCCGAAACAAGGAATCCATGCTTATTCGCCAGCATGAAATGTACTTCGATGCGTTCAAAAAGTACCTACGGAATTGTCGTTAGCAACGATCGGCTTACTGTAAAAAAAGCTTATTAACATTGCGAGGCAACACGCCTTTTTGTGTAGCACAAAGGGAGGTTAGCGTGGCACTTACGATATGGGTACGATTTCTGATTGCTCAGGACCAACAAATTGCCGCTGCAAAAATTGTGGCGGAACTGACACAGCGTGGAATAAAAATACACAGCGCCGAATCGGGGATAACAGAAGGTGTTGGATTGGTGATTTTTGATCAGTTCTCCGAGGAACTCATCAAACTGGTTTCCGGCGAATCCCATCATTACAAAAATCGACTCCTGGCAATTCATTGCAATAAATTGACGCCTGACCATGCGCGCTCATTAATGCAATCCGGTGCAACGGATATTCTAGGTTTACTGAATTCCGAATCTATCATCGATGAGATCCTTGCGCGTATTTTGCGGTGGGAAGCAGTCGATAATCTGCTTGAATCGCCGTACATAAAATCGAATCTGATTGGTGAAAGCCCCGCGTGGAAAAATGTACTGCGACAACTGGTGGAGGTTTCCCATTTCACCGATGCGCCGGTACTCATCCAGGGCGAAAGCGGTACCGGTAAAGAGTTGGTTGCGCGCCTCGTGCATGAATTGGATCGACGCAAACAAAAAAAAGAATTGGTGGTATTGGATTGCAGCACAATTACACCGGAACTGTCGGGCAGCGAATTTTTTGGCCACGAACGCGGCGCATTTACCGGCGCGGTTGCAGCGCGCGATGGTGCATTTGCGTTAGCTGATCAGGGAACATTATTTCTTGATGAGGTGGGTGAGCTTCCATTGCATTTGCAAACCCAATTACTGCGTGTAATCCAGGAGCAAACCTATAAACGCGTGGGCGGAAATGTTTGGCAGCGCACGTCTTTTCGCCTGGTTTGCGCTACGAATCGCAATTTATGGACACAAGTACAGAAAGGCGAATTCCGCGCGGATCTTTATTTTCGCCTGGCGAGTTTTGTTTGTCAGCTTCCGCCATTACACGAACGACAGGAAGATATTTTGCCACTTGCGCGCTATTTTTTACGCGCAGCATCTACACCGGATTACGTACTGGAACTCGACACCGCTGTTGAAGAATATTTATTAAATCGCACTTACCCGGGCAATATCCGCGACTTGCGGCAAGTAGTAATGCGACTGATGTGCCGTCATGCCGGAAAAGGGACCATCACGCTGGGTTGCATTCCACCGGATGATCGCGAGTATTGGTATCACCATCATGCTGTGTGGCATGAAGGTGGTTTCGAATTGGCAATACGGCGCGGCCTGATGCACGGCGCAGGATTAAAGGATCTCAGCCGGATGGCGGAGGAAACGGCCATTCGCATTGCTGTTGAAGAAGCGGAAGGCAATCTGCAACAAGCCGCGTTGCGCCTCGGTGTCACTGATCGCACGTTGCAATTGCGCCGCGCCGCGCGCCGCGAAGCCTAGGCAGAATGTTTTTGCGTTGCTATCGATATTTGGCGCGGACCGGGGCGCTGTAAACCGGTTAAACGCAAAAAATTTCCGCCTAACACCAACGCTTGATCAGCAGGCGACAACCCCATGGCGTTAACCTTGGCCAACTCCACACCGGGATGCAACCATGGCCCATCACTACCGAACAATATTTTTTGCGCACCACAGCGCTCAACCACACGCATTAACAAATCAAAAAAACGCACGCCGGAAGTATCAGTATATAAATTGGGATAGGCTTCCAGACGTTGCAAAAACGCCGTTTGCGAGCGCCATTTTTCGGCGAAACTGGAGAGGTGCGGCACAATAAAATTAATATCGGGATAATCGCGCGCCAACCAATCCAGCACATTTAATTCTGTTTCCACATCGTAAAGAATCGGCACGTTAAACGTTCGTGCCGCTTCACAAATTTCACGCGAAATTCGCGCATCGTGGCGATGGACTTTAATGCCTACAAAACCATATTCCTCCACTGCTGTTTTCAGCATCGAAAAAATGCGTCCTTTATCACGCTGTGCATGCAAATAACACAGGCCCATCAAGCGTTCGGGATATTGTTTGACGAAGCGCGCCACCATGCGATTGGCTTGTGCGTAATCATCGTGAAAATTGGCGAACACTACGCTATGGGTGATGCCCGCTGCTTGCGCGCGTTGCAAGTAACGCGCAAGCAGTGATGCGCCGGTCCAGGGATCTTCCAGACCAAAACCGGCAACGCCATGGCAGTGGGAATCGATAATCATGGTGCAACTCCAGCAACATGCAATTGGTTATCGCGACGCAGCCAACGTCCGCTCGTAGTTGTTGATTTTCGTGTTTGTTTGCAACCTGAGCACGAACAACCGGGGGCGCAGGTTTGTGATCCACATTGGCAAGGTGAGGAACCGCATGATTGGCAGGCATTTTTTGTGCAGCGATTACAGGTGCATTTTTTTGTCGATTGGCAAGAACAGCGTTTTTCAATATTAACGGGTGTACCAAACGGCTGAATCTCCGCCTGTGCACTGAACACAGATCCTTTTTTCAGCTGCAAATTTTCTCCGGAAAAATGCTGGCGTGCATGAACCAGCAACGGCGATGAAGGGGGCAATATATTGCGAATAGTCACCCCGGAATTAATCGCTTGTGTACCCACGGGACGACTACCTGACAGCAAGTATTTACTGTTATTTTTACCAACTTTCCTGAGCAGCTGGTCAAGCGCGCGCTCCACATGGCGATCAAGATTGTAGAAGCCATCAATAGTTGCCATATACACACGCAAGTTGCCCCAGGAGCATTGGTTGGGCCACTGATTGCTCGGCTTCAGGTAAGCGGCAAAGCGACTGCGAAATTCTTCAGCAATCCCCACTTTTAAAATACAATCGGTCTTACAGGACGAGCAAATCCCCGCGGCTTTTTTTGAACCGGATTTAGCATCGCCAATCATAATGTACACACCACCTTGATGCTGACCGACGCGCTGTATCGCTTTATCAAGTGGATGTAAATAACTATTGCCATGTTTGATCCATCCCAACGTGATATCAAATTTCGCTTTATCGGGATGGCCAATTTCTTCTTGCGTTTGCCCTACTGCAGATTGCGAATCTGATTGTCGGCAAAATTCCTGCAACGCCCGCTCGGTATCCGGATCAATTAATCCATTTACGCGCACGCCCTGCTTGCGCTGGAAATCACGGATAGCGCTGCGTGTTTCGCGCCCGGCAATTCCATTCACCGGTAATCGCAAACCCGATTTGTGATTCAGGCAATCCTGGATCCAGCGAATTTTTTCACTGCCGCCGGATTCAATTGCGAAGGGTTCACTTGAATAAGGTTGCGCACCAAAACCGCCGCGCGCCACATAAGGAATTATTGTTCGCGGGCGAAGACGAAGTGGACGTGTTGGATAGCGGGAAGAAGGGCGTTTTTTTGCAGCAGCTGCACTGCGCTGTTTACGGTTCGCCTCTGCTTCACCATTCCACTCATCAGCTAAAAATTCTGCTTCAAAATTGGTTTGAAACTCATCGCACATGATTCACCTCCAGGTGATATCGGTGTTGCCTATTGATTCAACTATTTACGCGTTTCTTGCCGCGCGATTTCAGTATCGCCCCCAGACTCTCCACACAGGCATCTATATCGCTGGCACTGTGGCGGGCGTTGATGACAAACCCCAATCGAGCCGGAGAATCGGCGCGTGATTTGAGTAATAAGGTCTTTATGTGTTGTTGCTCCAGTGCCTCTTGCAAACTAATCGCCGATACTCCCGGTGGTGCCAGTGTTTGCACGGGAAATAAACCACCATCAACACTAATGTCCAATCGCCCCAACCCCTGACGAAAATGCAAAATGTTTTCCGCAAGCTGCGCCCGCAGCTGATCGCCATACCGGATATTGACGGCGAGCGCCCGGGCAGCGGCCTGGATAACGGCGACTGACGGCGGACTGCAATGCAAACGGCTCAGGCTCCCCGCCTTAAAACGCTGGATCAAACGCTGGCTGCCAGACAAAGCCGCCACCGGAGCGCCAAACGCCTTGGCAAGTGATGCACCTATCAGCAAATCCGCCCCCGTTAATCCCAAATACCCTGGTACTCCGCCGCCGCCATAACCATAAGGCCGTCGCTTATCCGGATTACGCCCCAACAAACCCAATGCCTGGGTGTCATCGATCAGCAGCAAACCACCAAAATGACGGACGATTTCCAGATATTCACCCAGTGGAGCAACTTGGCCCGTCGCCGGACAAATTCCGTCAGCAACCACCAGCGGACGCAGGCCTTCGCGCGCACCTTGCGCCAATTGCCAGAGCAAATCGCGCGGGTCGCGTCGGGCGAAAGAGCGCAAGGGAATGCCGCGCAAGATCGCGCGCTCCGCGCCCCAGCGGGTGATGGGGTAATTGGCGTCATCCAGGTAAATAGCGCTTCCCGCCGTCGCAAAACACTCAAACGCGTCCACAAACAAATGCAGGGTGGAGGGCAATAACACCGAGGCTTCCATACCCTGCAGTTGACTCAGGTTTGCCGCCACCTGCCCAGCACCAGGCGGCTCCTCCAGAATGGCAGGACGCCCGAGGCTAAGCTGCTCCCAACCCTTGAGCTGGTGGCTGGCGTGGCCCAACCCCAGATAAAGCGCAGACGTAAAATCAGGCATACACGCCCCCCTTCAACGGGGAGCGTGCTGGGTCGCCAGGCGTTTGCGTAACAGCACCGACGGCATGGTGAAATCCACTCCATCGGTCGCACTCAAGTCCACACCAGTTACTGCACGATAGGCATGGATATAGCTCTGAATATGCGGACGCAGTAAATCGGCCCAGCCTTTGGCTTCGTCTTCGTTGGTGACTTCGTACCAGTTATGCCACCGAATGGTCAGCAGGATTTGTTCGCCGAGCACACCGAGATCACGGAAATGGGTCACGGGTACATCAGACCAGCCTTGCAAGGTTTTCATGGTGTCTACTTGCGGCATCCAGGCTTCTTTGTGCGGCACCATCACACGGCTTTGCAGAAAGTCGCGAATTTCAGGACGGGACAAAATCCATTCCTGCATCAACATTTCCACACGCGATGTCCAGGCTAAATCACCAAATTGGTTATGCGCACCATGGGCAAGAATCAAATTCAATTCCTGGATTGCATGCAGCATCGGGTAACCATCAGGGTCCACAGTGGTGTCCTGTTTCGCCCGGAAATAATCCGCGCATTTATTTAACAAGTTGTGGAAGGCTTCCAAAAATTTGGAGCGTGTATCAGCGGGGCGCAAATTGGAAACTGCTTTGCCGTAAAGTTCCAAACCGTATTGATGTTGATATTCGTAGGCGCGACGCTTAATAGAAAGGCGATCACGTTCTTCTTCCACATACCCCCAAAGAATATTATTCAGCGGGCGCAACGGATCAATTTCTACATGTGCTAATGGATCGCGCTCACCAGGTGCGCGTAAATTCTGGAAGCGTCGACTGACGGCGTTGATGGTTTGGACCAGCATTGCTTCTTCGTGCCAGTAATTCCAGATCAACTCCATAAAGCAGGGATTATTTACACGCGAGCGAATTAATATATCGGTGCAAAACCGAGGATCTTTTGTTTTATTTGGTACCGAATAATCCGGTAACGCGGTATCAACAATATGTTGAATGTAAGACTTGCGATGCTCACCCAAATAATTGCCAAATAATGCCCCCCATTCACCCTGTGGAACACGAGAATAATCTCCCAAATCAAGGTTCTTATGCAACGGCAGTTTTAATGATCCACCTTGCTCAATAGTGATGCTGCCGTTGAGCAATAAAAAAATTTCAGTTGCTGTCTTTAACAATTCATAAGAACCAACGCCAAAATTAAACATCTCGTTTTTCATTCGATTTAGCTTCGTCGTGTAGGACGACTCAAATGTCTCACTAGACGAGTCAACACACAGAACATTTTTGATAAATTCTTGATACGCACCAAATTCAATAGACTTACTGCTATTTAGCAGATGAACAAAAAATGCAATTGGCTCGGTGGGTTTCGCTACTTTGCGTGTGTGTGAAACTAAAACATTTCCAGAGCTGGCTTTGGCCGGATCTTCTATCACTTCGACTTTACGCACTGATCTCAGTTTCAATGTTTTGATGTCTGAAGGCAGATGCTTTTGCGCATGGCCGGCCGGTGAGTTGTTGGTAACTGTAGGTGTCGACGTACCACAAAAAGAAATTTTTGTGTTGGAGTCGCCAGGAACCTCAACATCTATTGGATAAGAATGTATTCCTTTGGTATCGGATAAATACGGTTTCGAGCCCTTACTGGTAATTTCCTCATTACGACCAACATCAAAAATTTTGGATCCGGTATAACCAGAAGTTGCATTTAATTTTATTTGACCGCCAATAAAATAAAACTCCTGGTCAGGATCAATACTGCTTCCAATGTCGGTGGATATTTTCCACTCTACTGTAATATTTCCATAGGTAACATCTCCACCGGAGCTACCCTGCGAACCCACAATAATACTGTCATAAGCTCCATTTTTATCGTAGGGAAATACCACTAGATAATCGTCCGCTCCCTGAGTGGGAAGGACATTAATTTCACCCGCCACCATGTCATATCTACTGAATTCGCCATGGAAAATCTTTTTACCAGAATGCTGATCAAGGGCTAACGGAATAACAGCAACCGATCCACCCAGGATGTCTAACTGTTTTTTTGTAGTGTCCAACATGATTAACTTGATTTTTATTCCACTCATATCATCCTCCCGAGCTAACGCTCAATACAGGTTTTTGCAAAACAGTTTGTGAAACCGGACGCAGTGCGCATGCGGCTGAAACATCCAGCGTGCTGCGCAAAGCCCAGTGTGTAAGTAATTTGCCCAACACAGTGCTTTCTTCTTCCGGTGTTAATTGACCATCGGCGCGGGCCTGGCCGATGACGGCAAAAACCAGAGAGGGAGGAGCGCGGTACATTTGCGCCGGATCGCGGCGCCAGGTTTGGTAGAGAAGTTTCAGGCGGGAAGGTTGGCGCTCATCCAGCAGCATCACTTCCTTAAGCGAACCGCCGCGCAAGGATTGCGGGCGATGGTTTACCAGCAGATCGATAAACGTCGGGATATGCGCATCCAGTTTTTTCAATAATTCTGCTTTTTCCGGTTCCAAACCCGCCAGCGGGTAGTAGGAATTCCATTGCGCTTCCACCCTATCCCATTGCGGATGCAGATAAAGTGCACGCCCCAATGCGCAGCTCAACTTGACGCGAATCCAGGGCGCGGGATGGGGATCTTCCGTGTCTACGCGGAATACAAATGGACGTGGTAATCCCACAACACTCATCAGGCCGAGCGTTGATGCAACTCCCGCGCGAGCAACCGACCAGAAATCCGCCACTATCTCGGAGATCCAACGCTCCCACAATTGCCAGGCAGTTTGTTCAGGCCCTGCCGCACTTTGCTGTCGGCGCAAAACCGGCCGCAGGGAGTTCACCAAATCCAGCAACGCAGCCGCTTGATGACCCACTTCATGAAATAACGACGACGCTATGCCATTGCCGATCATACGTTCACGCGGCACCCGGATAACCGCCACCGGATTTTCACCACCGCCCGGCAAGCGTGTACGCGCACGGCGAATAGCAGCACCAACGCCGCGATCCAGATAACAGATCACCGGCGGGGACTGGTAATAGGCGCCGGGAAGATGCAAGGCATCCGCCGAGACCACGTCCAACCCGGACAACCAGACACCGGTTTCGTTTTCGCTGCGCTGGGTAATAACGTCGTTGAACAGATCAAATTTGTTGAGCACTGCATTGAACTGCAACCGCAGGAAAATAAAACGGCGATGCGCTTCTTCGGCGGTAGCGCCCTGCCCCGCCGGACTTTTTAACCATTGCGAGAAATTGGCGGCACGCCTGCGCAACTCACTTCGCCCCTGAGCCAACACCTGCTCAATGGCTGTTTGGGATTCCGGCAGCAAACCGGCAGCGGGCAACATGGTTTCCTGCAATGCGAAGGATTTAACCCTGCCCAACCGGGTTAGCAGGGCGCGGGTCTCCTGTTCCAGGAACAAAGCGGTAGGTGCAGGGAGTGCCATGGCGATCACACTCCAAACAGAATGATGCGATTGCCTTTGCGCACCCACCGGCCGGATTGCCCGCCCGCCGCGCGCGCTCCCGTTTGCCCGCTACCGCGAATAAACCCGGGCGCAAAGCGTTGTGCGGCCTGGTTGGTCGCCTGTTGCACAATGCTGGCGGGGTTACTGCCGGTGGCGGTCGATGCGTTTTTCACCGCATCTGCAGCAAAACGCACATATTGCTTGGCCAGCTCGAAGGATTCGTCCTCATGACTCAAACCTTCAGTTTCCAGGCCCAGCAAAGAGCCAGCACCAGAGCCAATACGCTCACCCCATTTAGCGCCGGTATCGCCACCAAAATGGCGTCCTACAGACCCGCCCACAATCGGGAGCGCCTTTTTTGCGGCGTCCTTCAATACGCCACCCAACGCTTGACCAACCGGGGACTTAATCGCCGCACCCGCCGCACTGGCGGCCTTGCGAATAAACCCGCCCAGGAAGTGATTCAGCTCTGCCTCATTGGTCACTTCAAGCAGCTCGGACGCCAACTCAAGAACCTCGGCCTCACCAAATACTTCCCCGCTTTCCCCGCTCCACTCATGCGCGGAAAACTCAAAGTTTTCGCTTTCAAACGCTTCGGTTTCAGGGGTGTATTCCATAAATGTGCGATCTATATCGTGCATGGCATCTCTCCTTATTTACACGTTCAACAGAACGATATTGCGACCGCGGCGAATCCAGCGGCCGCTGTTGCTGCTCTGGCTACGACGGGGACTGGACGTAGCGGCGCCGCCAGACAACAAGCCGGGAGCCAGCACTCGGGTAGATTGCACAGCCGCATTTTGGGCCGCGATTTGGGGATTAGTGTTGCCCGGTGCAGCCAATGCATTTTTGACGGTATCGCCCGCAATACGCACAAATTGTTTGGCACCTTCAAATTCGCGATCTTCCTGATTCAATAACTCCGCCTCCAACCCCAGCGCACTACCGGCATAACCGGCGAGACTGCTGCCAATCTTCGCCCCCAGAGGGCCGCCCACAAAACCGCCCAACGCCCCACCGGCAATGGGCAATGCTTTTTTGGCGACCGTTTTCAATACACCACCCAAAGCCTGGCCGATCGGTGAACGCGCCACTTTGCCGATGGCACCGGCCGCTCTTTTTACTAATTTACCGAGGAAATAATTGAGCTCCTCCTCGTTGTTGATCTCGAGCAATTCAGCCGTTAGCTCCAGCAGCTCACCTTCATTAAAAACTTCGCCACTGCTCGCAAACTCTTCTTCATATTGAAATTGCTCTCCTTCAAATACATTGGCTTCCGCGTTGAATTCAAAAGCGTTTTCTTGCTGGTACATGATGTTTCCTCCAAGTGATCAAATGATTTGTTCAGTCGGAATTAGCCTTGCCCAACATCAGCATTGGAAAATCCCTTCAGATAACTGCATAGGGACTAGAGCAACCGCTATGCCAGCGCCTGTGCCAATGGAAAAGGAATCGATAAGCTGTTGAAATCAAATAATTTATTTTTCAAAAGACGGATTTTTTGGAAAATAAAAATAACGCCCGAACGAAACGAATTTCGTTTGGGCCGAAAAAAGCAGAAAAGAAGACGAAAAGAATTTCGGAGGAAAAAGCGCAAAATTTTATTGAGGCGCCACCACAGGATCACCAGCACCGATGAATACCACAAAACACTGTACTGTATATAAAAACAGCCTTAAACTACGAGGCCATTCCGCATAACAAACGCCAGCTTGCTAACAATGATCCAAACCATCAACCTCGCTCCCGATTACTACCTGAACAATTTCAGTTTCCTGGTAGCCTGGGTACAGGAACGTTATCAGGATTTATTAAATGATGACGAACAAGCATTCCTGCAACGGTTTAATGGATTGGAACACGACGCACAATGTTTGCTGGTGCGGCTATCCAGCCGCAAAGGGCCATTGTTCCGGCGCGATAAACTGGATTACGCCGAAATCCCCAACCTGGATTTTAGTGCGCAACAACTTATTGAAACCGGTCTGTTACAGCGCGATGTCCCGGTCAGCCTTGAGACATTGGCGAACGCATTAACCAAACCGGAATTATTAACGTTATTCTGCACACCGCTCGCGGGCCTGAAACAGGCACGCAAGGAAATATTGATCCAACAACTGCACACGCAATGTATCGGGCCGCAGAGTTGGCAATCATGGACCAACAATCAATTCGGTGATGCTTATTATCTGGATAACCAGGCGATTATCCGCACATTACTGTTGTTGTTTTTTGGCAACGCCTATCAGGATCTCACCGAATTTGTACTGCAGGATTTAGGATTATTTCGTTATGAAAATTATCCCATTGATCATCAGCACCGCGTATTTAAAAACCGTGAAGAGTTGGATCAATATCAACAGCTAATACAATTACGCGAACAACTTGAGCTTGATAGTAGCATTGAGGCGCTAGTGCAAATCACTACGCAATTACCTGCTACAAGCACCAACGAAAAATTGCAACGTCGCCGTGCCAAGTTGGTAAATCATATTGCTTATGAATTGGAACGCGCCGGTGAACATTTACTCGCACAGCAATTGTATGAGCAAAGCCATTTATCGCCCGCCCGCGAGCGGCGCATCCGCCTGCTGGAAAAACAGGAAGATTTTTCTGCTGCCTGGATACTACTCAATGAATTGATTGAAAAACCGCGCGATGAACAGGAACTTCAGATTGCCCATCGAATGGCGCCAAGGCTCGCCAAAAAATTAGGCATTAGCTTTCCCAAAAAAACCTCTGCAATTATTCACGAACAACATTTGGTTCTTCCACCATTGGTTGATGAAAAGGGCATGGCATTGCGTGTTGAAGAAGTTGTACGACTATCGCTGGATAGTGACATCGCCCCTTGTGTCTATGCCGAAAATGCATTGATAGGCGGACTATTCGGTTTATGGTTATGGCCGGAAATGTTTCGCGGTATTGAAGGCGCATTTGCGAATCCCTTCCAGGCTGCACCACTGGATCTGTACCAGGAAAATTTTATTACCAATCGCCCGGGTATTAATGAGTTGCGCGCATTATTGGGCACCGATCAATATCAAGCGCATATCATTCATCACTGGGAAACAAAGTCCGGTATTGCCAATCATTTTGTAAACTGGACATTTTTAAGCAAGGAAATACTCGAACTCGCGCTGCAATGTATTCCAGCGACTCATTTAACGGCAATTTTTGAACGGCTACTTTTCGATATAAAAAATAATCGCAGCGGCTTTCCGGATTTGATCCAGTTTTTTCCGGAGCAAAAAAGTTATCGCATGATTGAAGTAAAAGGACCGGGTGACCGCATTCAGGACAACCAGGCACGTTGGCTGGATTATTTTTCCCGGCACGATATTCCAGCAGAGGTCTGCTATGTCCGCTGGTCTTAAATCCATATCAAGTGCTTTAAAAAAACAGTCAGTCGCGATTAAAACCCTGGTGGAATTTGCCGCAAAAACCGGCAGCCTGGACCGACGCTTTACCCCTGCCCCCACCGGCCAGGAAGGTATTGAGGGCCATAAAAAAGTTACCTCAACACGCCTGGAAGGTTATCAAACTGAAGTCAGTTTAAGCATCACTTACGACAACATCACTTTTCGCGGTCGCGCCGACGGTTATGATCCCGACGCACACTGCATCGACGAAATAAAAACATTTTACGGCGATGTAGATCGCATCCCCGAGAATCATCGCGCCCTGCATTGGGCACAAGCCCGATGTTATGGCTGGATGTATTGCGCCCAGCATAATTGCGCTGAAATAAATTTGGCGCTGATTTATTTTGAGCTGGCAACAGAAACTGAATACTTGTTCGAAGAAAATTGGCAAGCTGATGAGCTGCAAGAATATTTCGAACAACTGGCTGAAAAATATTGTGCATGGCAAGCGCAATTAAATCATCGCCAGCAACAATTGCAGCAATGGCTGGAACAACTGCAATTTCCCTATGGAGAGATGCATGCCTCGCAGCGAGTAATGGCAGAAGCAGTCTATAAAGCCGCCGCCACTGGCCGGGTGGTTCTTGCAGAAGCACCCACCGGTACCGGCAAAACCCTGGCGGCACTTTTTCCTGCCCTCAAATCCATTCCGCGCACCCCGGTGGATAAAATCTTTTATCTCACCGCTAAAACAACTGGCAAACAATTAGCGCTGGAAAATATCCAGCTTATTGCCAGCGATAAAACGACACCGTTGCGCACACTGGAATTAACCGCGCAGGAAAAATCCTGCCTTGAACCCGATAAAAAATGCCGTGGCGATTCCTGCCCTTATGCGTTGGATTTTTACAACAAACTGGAAATCGCCCGCCAGGCAGCATTTGCCATTCCAATGCTAAACAAACAAGCGCTCAACCAACTTGCAGGTCAATTTGAAATCTGCCCATTTTACCTGAGCATGGAAATGAGCCGCTGGGTGGACATAGTAGTCGCCGATGTAAATTATTATTTTGACGGCACACCTTTACTCTTGGGGCTAACCAACGAATTCGAATGGAACCCTTACCTGTTGGTCGATGAAAGCCATAACTTAATTGATCGCGCACGCGGCATGTATACATCGGAATTAAAGCGCGCGGATCTGTTGGCAGCAAAAAAGAATTCACCGGCTGTTATTAAAAAATCATTGGAGAAAATTAATAAGGCCTGGTCGGCGTTAGTAAAAACACTCCCGGAATTCCCGGCAGAGCTGGAGCAGCTATCAATCCTGCCAGAAAAACTGGGCCATACATTGGTGGATTTTACCAACACTTACACCGAGTTCTTACAACAAAACCCGGAACACTCAATACAGGAAACAATCGCGCAAGATTTTTTCTTCGCCGCATTGAATTACCAACGTATTGCAGAAATATTTGATGAGGATTTTTGTATCGATTTGCAGGCACCCGGCAGCAAAGCCGACATATTAACCTTACGCAATTTAATTCCCGCGCACCAACTGGGTGCTCGCCTGGGCTTTGCCCACTGCGCCTGCTTTTTCTCCGCCACTCTTCATCCGGCATATTATTATCAAACGCTACTAGGAATGCCGGATGACACTGTACATATCCAAGTCCCATCACCGTTCAAGACCACTCAGCTGTCAGTAAGAATCGCAACAAACATCTCCACACGCTATAAAGATCGCCATGCTGCTATTAATCCGCTGTGCGATATTATCCAACAACAACTCACAGCAACACCGGGAAACGCATTGGTATTTTTTTCCAGCTACGAATTTTTACAACAAACCGAAATTCAATTGCGCAAACATTTAGCTAATAAAGATATTCAATTAGTAGTGCAATCCCGCCGCATGAGCGAAACAGACAGGGAAGCTTTTATTGCGCAATTTAATCAGCAAAATAATTTATTGGGATTAGCGGTTCTTGGTGGTGCATTCAGTGAAGGGGTCGATCTAGCCGGAGACGCACTAAAGGGCGCATTCATTGCCACGCTCGGATTACCACAAGTTAATCCAATCAATGAACACCTACGCAATATCATGCAGATAAAATTTGGCCAGGGTTATGACTTCACTTACACCTACCCCGGCGTTCAAAAAGTTATCCAGGCGGCGGGAAGGGTTATTCGAAAAAAATCAGACGCGGGTTATTTGTGGTTATTAGATCAGCGGTTTGGGGAACCGCAGGTTAAATCATTGTTACCGGAGTGGTGGGAAATACAATAACCGGAAAATTAAAGATCACTAAAAATTTGTAAAAAAATAATCCGGAAATAACTCAGAGTTACTTCACTGTTTGTAGCAAGCATTTCCAGAAAAACCAAAAACTGCGACTCAAAAAAAAAATATTCAGGGCACGAGTCCAAGTCGTTTATTCAGACTTAATTTTTTCGTTGTCATTTATTAAAGTTGATGCTCCTACAGCATTATCAATGAACGTGGAAAGTTCATACAGATCACTTACCTTTTTATTGTGACAGCCTAGATACGCGCTTACCGATTTCTCTGTATTTTCCACTGTAGCCTTTAATATCAAAGTTGAATGGTCTGTAGAGGCTATACCGCAATCCAACGTTTTAGGAGAGTATTCATTATTAAATTCTAAAAATCTGACACGTTTTAATTCTGCATAAATAGCGTCGACGGATTTTTGAGGGATTTTAAACTCTTTAACTCCCTGAACATCGGTAAGCCTTTTTCCAATAAATACAGCGTTTCCATCAGCAAAAACAGTCAAGGAGTATACGGGGCACCCACCCTCGCAAGTAGTACGTTCCAAGCTGACGAGTAAAGGAATTTCGTTTTTGTCCTCACCGAAAGCTATTGATGCTGCAAGAAAAGTCGCAATTAGAATTATATTTTTTAGCATATGAGATTCCTTAGATCGTACTTAATGGAGTTTGTGGCTTTTGCGATTACTTTTGCTTCGCAAGTATTGATTTTTTATCACAGTCGTCTGTCAGGTCAGCACTTAATGTATATGTCCAATTTGTATATGGTTGAGGGATCCTGGCGGATACAGCAGCGTTTCATCATTTAAATATGAAACTAATAGTGCCTCGTCTTCTTGTGAAAATTTTCTTAGTTCTAGCATTTTGGCTTTCGTAAGGCCGAGCTAAGCAGCAGATTTAAAGTCGCAGTTTTATGGCATATCTTACGCAGCAAGCCATAAAGCTGCGACTAAAACCTGTTCAATGCGAGGCATTGAATGATTGATTTCACTACTTACTTTGATTTTTAGGTTTTCCACTTTTTTCGAGCAAGATAAGCATTTCTTTTGCTACCAATGCAGCAGATGGAAGAAACATCGTCGAGACAATACGATCATCAATAATTACATCATGCTTGTCTGGAATATTGTCTTTGTTCATAGTGATCGCACCTTTCTCTTTAAGTCTATCTTCAACTAGAAAAGGTAGCAGGCTCCCTTGTTTTGCCCAATCCTTTTCTTTTTCTGTTGAGTTGGGAAAAGCTGCGATGCGTTTCCCCTTTACAAGGGGGAGACCATTGGAAAGCTTGGCGTTAGCAAAGGCACCAGCCCCATGACCAACGCTTCCAATTACTCCGCCACTCTCGTAGATTTTCGCTATGATGCCGAGCAAATTTTCATTAGAAGCCACATCGAAGACATTTCCATAACCTCCGCCGATGAACACTGCTGAATAAGCATTTGGATTCACCAGCTTAGGCGTTAAGGAGCTGTTAGCTTTAGTCAAGAATCCTTCATACTTGATGGTATAACTGCTAATTCCCAATGGGTCTCTCGCAAACGGCACAGGACCACCCAACGGAGAAGCAAAGTCCACCTCATAACCATGCGAAACAAATACATGGTATGGCGGTGCGTACTCCCAGAGATCATTTCTCGCTTCATGCTTCTCCGGATCGCCCATATCTGACAAGTTTGAAGCAATAATGAGAACTTTCTTTGTGGTGACAGTATGGGCGGACGTGCTAGATACAACAGTTTGAGAAAAAACTAGCGAGGAGATTAATAGAGTGAAAGTTGCAATAAATAAGTTTAACGGCATATATTTTCCAATTTGGTTGGTTAAGATCCTGCTTTAAATCATAACTTATAGAGTTACGACGAACCTTCGACACGCCTAGGGTTCAATTTGGATTCATCGTGCATCACTCTTTACGTTTATTGACACGCCTCTTTAATTTTAGAAAAAAGAATGCCTTTAATTTTTTCGCCATCGCTTAACTTTATTCCTAATTCATGCAGCTTGAAGTGGTTTGCATTCTCTTACTGCAAAGAGAATGAGGTGGGCCTTCCACCATCTCTTGCGAAGTTACGTAATAGTAATATCGCTTTCGCGATAAAATTATTTACTCTCGGCCCACCTTACAAACTGCTTTGTTATATGCTTTCATCGAAGCTCAGATTCGGCCAATTTACTGAGAAACGGTTTGATAATTTTACTTACTCTAATTTGCGAAGAGTGCTCAAGGAAGCAGGTAGATGCGGCGTTTTCCCTTGATCGGCCTTCCGACACTTCGCGATTTAATATGGAAGCGAATTTGAGTAAAGATTTTTCGCTAGCTCCAGACAGACACTCAAACGCGACTGGAGAAAAACTCATCCAAACACGATGGTACGTAACTGGAGGTTTGTAGCCTATATCCATTTCTTCATCTTGAAATTCGGACTTTGAAGATGGAAATAGCTCAATTAATTCTTGTGTTAATTCTTCTGGAGACATAAGTCTACTCCACATAACGCCCGCCATAAGCGGCTGAGTGAAACGAGGTCCGGCGCATGTAGTGCGCGAATTTAATAGCTTGGTTATGCTTTCTTTGTCTTTCCTGCTTCACCAACATCCTCTAAAACTGTTCTGTAAAGGGCAGGGCTAATTTTAAAATTGGTAAGACGTAATTTATTTAAGTATGGTGCTACGGCTGGAATTATGTTTCTTTCCTTTGCCATTTTGAATATACCAAGCATACCCGTAATTCTAATACCTTGGTTCTTAGCTTCCCACCTTCCATCCAGCTCATCGATGATTAGCAGATCTGCATTCATGTGCATTGCGAGCCCAATTGCTTGACTCTCTCCGGGATCTAATTTTTTCTTGAATTTTTTTGAGTACTCATCGTAACTATGCATTTTCTTAACCTTAATCCAAGGTAAGTTTTTAACTTCTTTTGATCCCCCAATGTGGTCCCCCTGACGAGTGAGCTCGTGATAAACCGCTTCTGGAATATAAATAGTTTTGAAGAGGCTTTTTAATAGACCTATAGCGTTTATTTGCGAAAGGTAGGTAATAGCAGTTGTGTCACTTATGACAATTTTTCCGGGTTTGTTGGTCATTTTAAAAATCCTTTAAGTTATCACTATCCTCTAAATACTCATCGACACCATAATTTACATACTCGTCATATTTTTCCAGCAACCCATGAAACTCTATTTCTGATGTGCCGAGGATTCTTCCTCCTTGAACTCCATTTATTCTCTTGGCTTTGTAAAGAGATACAGCGAGGAATTCGAGCATCTGGGATTCAGGTAAACCAGCGCTTTCGGCTATTTCATTTGGAATTTCAATTCTCATAAATACTCCTTTGGTAATTTAGTTTGCACCATGGATTTTCTGTTGCTTGTGCAACAAAACGTTGGAGCTGATCGTGATTCAAATTATCAAAGAACCCTTTGATATCCAGATCAATGACCCATGCATATTTCCAGCAATTGATTTTCGCCGCTTGCACTGCGTGATGAGCGCTGCGCTTGGGCCGATAGCCGAACGAGGATGAATGAAATTTATAATCCCATTCTGGCTCCAGCGTCATCTTGACCACCATCTGCGCCACACGATCTGCCACCGTGGGTATGCCCAGTGGACGCCGCTTGCCATCCGACTTGGCGATTTCCACGCGCTTTACCGGTGGTGCCATATAGCTGCCTGAACTCATTCGGTTCCAGAGTTTATACAACTCATTTTCCAAATTGTTTTCAAACATCCCGATGCTAATATTATCAGCACCGGCAACACCGGAATTCGCTTTTACTTTCAGCCACGCTGTATGTACCAACTGCTTCGATATACTGTAACTGTGCATTGATTGTTGAATCCTGCCTTGCGGTTGTTGGTTCAATCAGTGCTGAACAACATCGCCCCTTCGCTCCAATGTCATTACAACAAATTCATCACTACTACGAACGATTCCGCCACTGTGTGCTGCATTGATACTCTCGCCTTACGGGGTCACCGCTTTCGGCTTCTCTCTTCACATCAGCACGACAGCTTCCCGAGTTCCTCACAAAAGCCTGATAAACAGTCACGCCTTCTTTACGCCGGTTGCCATCGGATCAGTAA
>MVDH01000008.1 GCA_003056245.1 Cellvibrio sp. 79
GGCGCCGCGATACGGTTTTAACACTTCCACCAAATTACTATATTGCTTTTGCGCAGCAATAAAATCATAAGTTTGCACAAGCCCTCCACCGGCAGAGGCGTAAGTAATGCAGCCGAGTACATCGCCGGTGATGTTTACTTTGCCTGGGATATCAAGCGTGATTTCTTCGTTGTTGTGATGAAAAACCCAAGATTGGATTAGAGATTGTTACTGCAATTGTGTGTGGATATTTGCCAATGAAAATTAATCTTGGGTGGAAAAATTAACGATCCATATTCTATATTTTCCATTATTGTTGTAATGATTTTTTAAGTGTTTTAAGGCTTTGAAAAATAAATGCGCCAACTAGCGCATTTATTTTTCAGCGTGAAATTGACTAGTGCTCGCCACCAATTCCCATATACAAAAATAAAGCGGCCTTGTGCAAACTTGAATCCTCAATAGGTGTATAGCTAATGCTGTATTCTGCGCGTTTTAAGTCCTCCGTTGAATCATCATACGCTGTAGCCGCTGGGTGATTTGAGTTAAATTTCTTTTCCTCCAGACGACTAATCATTGCAGTTATACTACTTTGAGTTTTTTTGTCAGAAATAGCAACTGAGCTAAATAGACCTTTTAGTGTTTTCTCCAAATTGGTTGCATCTGAAAATTCGGATTTGTCTTTGCTGTAATAAGCCACTTCGAAGTTGTACATTGAGCAATATTTGTGCTCGATAACTGCTACTGAGCCATTTTTGTAATTTACATATAACCGGTCAATTGCTTCATAACCATCAACATCTTTTTGCCAAAAACTATTGGCTATGTTTTCTGCCTTTGGCGTGATCAATTTGATGTTCTGGCTAGTAAAGTCACATTTTGGGGCTTTTTCTGCATGACAGGAAATTGTTATTGTTGCTAGTAGCAGTGAAATGATTATTCTCATACATATGCACCGTTAATATATTTTGTTGGTAATAACATTGATTCTTTTCCGTAGGTATTAAGGCTTTTGGTATTAGGTACTATTTCTAGATGCCAACAGCTGTTACTTTTCATTGTTTCGTCGATAAGATGTTTTATGTAGCCTTGGCTTTCAAGATCTTTGAATGCTTTGGTGAGTTTTTCTTTGTTGAAATTCTTCGATTTCGCTTTTGTTGATTTTAGGCCGATATCGAAAGTGTTCATTTTTTTGAAGCTTTCAACGGTAATGCAATGATTTGACACCTTTTTATCTTTTTCCAAAAGTTTTTCAATTTTGTCTTTCATTAGTTCAATAACTTCATCTTTTGGTTTTGATTTGTTTTCTTTAAATACCTCAAGAACATCATCACCATTCTTTCCGTAAAGATCTTTTTGTTTTTCAAAATTGGCTTTAGCATTTTTGTACATTATTGCCGCTTGATCTTCTGGAGTCCGCAGGGTGGATGTAATAACTGCTTGATTCATTCCGCACTCTTTAAGAGCGATTTTAATGACATTGATGGCATAGCTGGAAACAATCCTTCTGTTTTCATCTATATCAGAAGAGTAAGTTACGTTAATGTTATCGAAACCAATTAAAGAGGTTGATAATTGAAGCGGTTTTTTTGCAGTAAGGTTTGGGGTTGTTAAATACATGGTTAAATAGCGAAGGGTTTTTCCATTTGGATCTATCCTGCTATCTGGGTTTTTAATTCCTACGTAATCTTTTTGAAAAATCTTAATTGCTTCAATCGTCTTTAATCCGCAACGACCATCAACTTTGAGTGGAGGGATAGTTGCTTTATGGAAGTTTGCATGTGCATTGAGTGCGGACTGTATGAAAATAACATCCACTCGTTCATTTGCTCCTTTTGCTCCCACCGATTTGGTTATTCCTGTGTTCATAATAAGCTCCTTGATGATTGTTTTTTTGCGAGGGGTTCCTGTTGGTCGGCTGAATTATATACAAGGCTCATCGCCATAAGCATCTAATTTGATGAATCATACGTTTTTTGAATCTACGTCACACTTCTGCCTCAGCTTGCGGGCAGGCGGCAATCATGGGCAGAGTAACGATAAAGGTATGCATGGCAGGTCTATCAGCAGTAAAAAAGAGTTGGTATTGACTGCAATAAAGTTTTCCAAAGCTTAGTTTTTGCTGTCACCACACCCCTCCACCAACAAATCAATAAACGCCCGCGTCTTCGGCGCAACCATTCTATTCTGCAGATACAACACTGAAAAACTGCGCGAGGCGCCGCGATACGGTTTTAACACTTCCACCAAATTACTATATTGCTTTTGCGCAGCAATAA
>MVDH01000009.1 GCA_003056245.1 Cellvibrio sp. 79
CACGATAGTGATGGGGATGGTGCTGGCGATACTTGTGACCTGGATTCGGATGGAGATGGCATTAATAACCTGACAGATAATTGCCCTTTAATTGCCAACTCCAATCAATTGAATACGGATGGCGATGCCCTTGGCGATGCGTGTGATTCTGATATCGATAATGATGGTGTGTTGAACGCCGTTGATAACTGCCCGCTTAATGCAAATCCGCTCCAATCCGACATTGATAAAGATGGAATTGGTGATGCATGTGATGCTGTAGAGAACGTCGCCTGTGCGCCTGGTAAATTGTTCGAACCTGTGCTGGGGAGCCAAACGGTTGCCACTGGTTTGCGTGGTGTCCTTTGTATCGGATGCGGTGTGTTGAATCCGGCCTATATGGCTTCGACTATCAACGATGCGGCAACCCTGGCCACACCGGTTGCAGTGATTGCTTCGGTGTGGGGACGAGTCGACGCACCCACAACTTATACGGGCTCCAAACGTGTTGGCTTCCTCGTATCACTCCCGGTGGGATTGTTGGACCTAAGTCTGATCAGTGGTTTGAAAGTGACGACTTATCTGAACGGAGTGCCGCAGCAAGCCTCTGTTGCCAGTGGGTTATTAAGTTTGCAGTTGCTCAACCTTACCGGGGACGCGACCAAGCAATTGATCTACATGAACACGACCAGCAGCTTTAATCAGGTGGAAATTGAAAAAATCGCTGTTGTGGGTTTGTTAAGCAACTTGAATGTTCATGCGCTATGTGTGGCACCTCCACCCATCTAAAACTATTAGCGAAAGCTTTTTAATTGAACAGGCAGCTTTCGGGCTGCCTTTTTTATTTCTGTTTGAGGGCAGATTTGGCTCAATTAGATTTTTTTCGGCAAGAATGGAATAGAGATCGATTTTTGATCGATTTTCATCTACTTTTATACAAGGTCTGGCGCTTAGAGTTTCCTAATGACGATTCTTCACAGTAATAAGGTAAAGCATTCCTTTTTGTTGCTAACGCTCATAGTGGTGGCCATCGCCTTTTATTTTTGGGATGTGAAGAAGCCAACTGAGCTTTTAGCTCCGGCACATGAGGTTGCGTCACCTATTCCGGTGAGCATCAATAGTGGCGAACTGATCAATGCCGAAAAGGCGTTGGCTGAGGCAAACAAGGCGCTTGCGCCGCAAACAACAGATAGTAAACCGACGGAAGCACCCATGGCAGCAGGGGAATCAACCCCGGCTTGGCGTATCGCGCATAAGGAAACTGTTTCCATGCCGGTGCCAAACGGTGTAGCCATTTATGAACCGGTGTCCGTGGATATGGATTCGCCCGCTTATCCTTCTCCTGGCGAACAGGTCAGTTTGCAGTTGCCCGATGGTGAAACGGTGAAAGCTACGGTGAAGTCCAGCAATGAAAATCCCAATGGCGATTATTCGTGGCGTGGCCACCTTGATGGTTATGGGACAGATTATCCGGTGGTTATGACGTATGGCGCTACTTCAGTATTCGCCACGATAACCACACCGAAAGGTAGTTACACGCTGGAATCTATCAATGGTAGTGGTTGGGTTTATAAAAATCCTTCCGAGTTTGAGTTATCAGATCCCGGTAAAAATGATTACCTGGACATTCCACATGAGCACGATCACGAGTAAAAAATTAATTACATAAATATTGTCTTGGGGGGTAGGGGAATATGAATAAGAAAACATAGCGTTACCGCGATTTGGCTTTAACGGATGCGCACAGCTGTTTGGAAATTTCCAAATTTGTTAATCACGGAAGGTTTTCAGTAAAGTCATCAGAGAATCCTTTATGAAAACTATTTGGCAACAATTTATTCGTTCTACTTCTGCAATTGTTTTATCTGCTCTAACACTTCCTGCGTTTGCTGCATCAACTGTTATCGATGTCCTGGTTGTTTATACCGATGGTACCGCTGCATTGTATGGTGGTGACCCTACCACGCGTATTAATCAAATTTTTCAAGTGACCAATCAAATTTATGCCGATAGTGGCGTCGATCTTGAAGTGCGCGTTGCTAAAACAATGAAGGTTAGTTACACCGATGATAACGGCGCAGAAACTGCATTAAATGCAATTACCTTTAACCAGAACGCGGCGTTCAGCGGAGTTGCCGCAGCGCGCGAGCAAGCCAAAGCCGATATGGTAGTTTTGTATCGCCCGTACAAACAAGTTCATGGTAGCTGCGGAGTTGCCTGGATTGGCGGTAATAATGGCAGTGCGACTGCATACAAAAATTACATGTATGCGCATGTAGCGATTAACTCTTGCGGCGATTACGTCACTGCACATGAGTTGGGTCATAACATGGGATTAAAGCATTCCCGTAAACAAGATGGTGTTGGTGGTGTGTTCCACTACGCGTTGGGTTACGGTGTAATGAATTCATTCACCGACATTATGGCTTACCAAAGTGAATTCAATGTGGATTACTGGACGGGTAAAGTTTATAAGTTTTCCAATCCGGATATCCTTTGTAAAAACCAGCCTTGTGGTGTAGATCGCAACAATACTACCAGTGGTGCAGACGCGCGTTACGCGCTGAATATCACAGGGCCGCAAATTTCGAACTTTTATGCGGGCACACCTGCATCTTCAAGTTCTTCATCCAAATCCAGTTCCAGTGTTGCGATATCATCCAGCAAATCTTCAAGTTCGGTGAGTAGTGTTAGTACCAGCGCGGCGGCAAATCTGAAAGCCAAAATGGAAGCGGCCCGCATTGCTCACTCAGCTGCTGTTGCCGCTGTCAGTGCAAATAAATTGGCGATCACCGATAAAACCGCTAATGAGAAAGCAGCGAAAACAACCTTGACGACGGCAACTAAAAATTTAACTACAGCAACTAGCAATTATGAGAAGGCAGTCGTTAAATACAATGCACTGGTTGCTAAAATTGATCCTTTAAAAGTTCAATTAAATACTGCCATGGCTGCCTATAATTCAGCGACTACAGCCTCAGCCAAAACTGCCAAATTAACGGCTTATAACAGTGTTGTTGTTAAATACAATACGTTGGTTGATCAAATAAAAACGGCATTGGATGAAGCGAATGCAGCGCAAAAACTAATTGCACCTGCTACTGCTGCAGTGACTGCTGCGACCACGGCTTATAACGCCGCTGTCGCTACAACTGCGGCAGAAAAAGCCAAAACAGAAAGTTTGACACAAGCTGTAACCAATGCGCTGGCCGCTTTTAAATCATTGGAGACAGAATATAAGGCCGCACTTAAGGCTTGCAAATGTACTGTGTAGTTGTTAGTCAGCCGCTTGGTTTGTGAATTGTTTTATAAAATTTTATGTTCAGAGTTAACGAAAAAATTATTTAATTTCCACTCATTAAAAAACACCAAGAAACTGTTGATTTATACAGTCTCTTGGTGTTTCATTGTTTTGCTTGTAACCCAACCAAAGGAGCGCCCAAGCAAACGATTTTTTAAATCAAATTCAAAGTCGCCACCCCTGAGTGCGCCAACACCCAGAGGCAGCTAAATATTGAGTGACCTTGATGAATTTATAAAAGAGTATGAGCTTATTTTAATGAGATCAACGCTTAAGGAGCTATGATCAAATATCAATTTCCTGAAGAAAAAGAATTCATACTATTCTTTGCAAAAAAGCTTCTGATGAATTAGTTGTAAAGATAGTAAATGAAGATCGAATTTATACAAAAGAAGATGCAATACATTTTAGTTACTTTTACTGGAAAATGGTTGATCTTTCGATTGAGCTTGAAAAAGGCAATAACTTTCCTTGGCCTGAAGGTTCTGAGTTTTGGTGTGGAAAAGTTTCCCATTCAATCGGTGGTTTTCTCAATCGTGCAGGGTTCGGCAATGTTTGGGATGAAGTTGCTAATGAGCAATAACATAAATGGAGGGTCGTTATGAGTGATTCATTATTTGCACCAATGCTAATCCATATATCACTGGTTGCATTACTCTATGTCCTGCTTACCGTAATGCGTGCCCCTAAAATATGGGGAGTGGGCGCTAACACCGATGGCAGTAATCCGTTTGCAAAGCTGGAACCAAGGGTGAGCGCAAATCTTTCCAATCAATTTGAATGGCCGGTTTTATTTTATGCGGTATGCATTATTCTGATTGCCAGGCCTGAATTTTATCAGCCGATATATTTATGGTGTGCATGGGTGTTTGTGCTTGGTCGTTTTATCCATAGTGCTATTCAGATATTCACGGCAAATATTCGGCTCCGCGGTGCGGTATTTACTATTAATTTTCTTGCGGTAATGGGCATGTGGTTTGTGTTGGGGTTAAATGTTCTACGTTAATCTAATTTTGACTATTTACTTTAAATACAATACTTTGACTGTTAGAATATTTTCTCCACTACAAAAGCATTTTAATCTATAAAAATAAACGGTTACAAGGATGTAGTGGTTCACTACTTTAAATGTTCTCGTGTTTATCCTGCCTTTTCTTTATTATTTGTTATCGCTTTAATTGCATAGTCCTTAATTGGGTATCTAAAGATAAAAATCAATATCAAGCAGATGTTGCAAACAGTCTCGTAACACGTTTTCTAATAATCAGGCTCATAAAAGAGTCCTATAAAAATCTCTTCTCTGGAAAAGCTTAGGGCATGTGCGTGAGCTAGCGCCTGAAGCAAAAAATAATTTTTTATAAGCATTTGCTGTTTTTCGTTATCGATGAATCACGGCTACGGGAGATTTTGTCTGGCGTTTGTAAAAATCATTATTAAAAATAGCAAGTCAATGCTTGATCACACTCACATGCGCAATTTTTTAATAAATACCAACACGGTGCCGGAAATTATAGGTGGCATAACCTTGGTTCCCCCGGGCGTTGGTTGGTTCATCTCACGCAACCCAACTGAGATTCGCGGCATGACATTTGTCACTGTGCAATTAAACGCGGGCTATACCATGTAATGTTGCAGCGTGCATCCGGTACGCCGAAATTGATTAGCGAAAATTTTAATTTTTTTTCCTCATGCAAGCTTTACAGGCTGCCTTATTAGTAAAGTGTGGCCGCACTGGTGTCATAACTTATTGATGATTTTGATGTCAGTTGTGCAAGAGCCATAAAAAATAATAGTGTATGACTGACTGTAAAATTAAATAATTTACTGACTGATAAATAATAATAAATTTTATTTTTCATTGATAAAAAAGTTGTTTTTTTTATTTTTCTATAGTGGCGGTGTGCAAAGTATTGATTGGCAAAAAAGTTAATTAACATGATAAGTTATATAGGCAGCAGGTTATCTTATTTGTAAATTTGGACTGCCTGCTGCGATTTTTAATTTCATAGTTTTTAATGTCGAGATTGGAAAATAAATTGATTTTATTTTCCTGTGACTATTTTTTAAAGGGAATAATATGAGTAATTTTAAAAGACTATTACTGCAATCTGCTTTTTGTACTGTGCCATTTTTTTCAGCAGCATCCTTCGCTGATGAAGTTCTTTATGTACACGTAAATTCAGGTGGGCAGGGGGTTGCAGGTTGCACTAACAGCCAAAATTGCACTCAGGAAACATGGGGTGTAGATCTAAACGACAATACCGGTTATCGCTGGAATGTCACACGGAGTTTGGAGGGGGCGTCAACACTTTCCTTCAAGTTAGCATCCTTGAGTGGCACGCGAAAAATGAGCTTATGGGTGAATGGTGAAAAGATTAATGTAATCGAAATCTCTTCAGTCACAGCTCCAAGACCTACAGGAAAAATTGTCGGCCCGTTCCCGGTATACCTATCCCGCGGCAACAATCAAATTGAATTGCGTGATACAGAAAATTCTACCGAATTTGACATTCATCAGTTAGAAATAAAAGAGTCGCAACTATCAAAGGTTGAGATTTTAACAACGAATGTTAATGATCATGTTCGCATTCTGAAAGATGGAATACCTTATCAAATTTCTAAACTTTCCGACGGTGCTAACAGCACCTGGCAGGATATTTCCTACTTGTTTCACAACGGTCTCAATGTTTTTGATCTCCAGGGAGTAAACATGGGTGGAGCAACTGGTTTTAATGTCGCGTTGAGAGTGAATGGTACTAACACTCAAAACTTTAGTTGTTCATCTGCTAATTGTGGTGAAACAAACGATGCGGCCCAAGCCATAGTTTTGGATCAGGAAGTTCAATTAAATAACCTGGTTCGCCCTTTCAAGCATGAGCTGGAAATAACTTCATATGAAAGCGGAAAAATATACATTAATGATCAGTACACAGGTCTATCTACGCCGAACAGTATTCAGTTGACGCCCGGGACTTATAAGGTAGGTGTAGGGATTGATAACGGAACCAATCAACCTAAATACCTGGAGAAAAAAGTTTCAATTAATAATGGTGCGAAGGAAGTTGAATTTTTCAGTAACGATAGCCCAATCATTAATCGCAATGTGGTTAAAATTGGAGTCCTGCCGATACGCACAGGGACCGGCGGCGGAATGCCAATTTCTACCACGCTTACCAACGCTGAAATCACCAAGATAATGAGCAATCTGGCTGCTACAAATTCGCAATTTGTCCAGCATTTCTCCTACGGTTTATCGACCTGGAATTTCACTCTGCTCCCAACCGTTGAAGAGACTTTCAATATTGAGCAAACCTGCTCTGTGCTTGAACGTCCAGCCTACTCCGCCATGCTGCAAGAGCAATATGATGTGATTATGGTTGTTCATTCGCAGAAAAAACCGGATGGAACGAATGTTTTTAGCGGTAATGGAGGATACAGCACCGGTCAATGTGTGAGTTTTGCCGATGCAAGTCTCCCTAACAATTCAAGTTCGCCGTCTGAATTAGTTGTGCATGAAATGCTGCATCAATACGAGGGCATTCAAGGTTCACGAATCAACACCTACATTGGTGTTGAAGGTGTTCATGGACCAGAAGAGCATGGATACACTGATGCTAACGGATGGGCTCCCTGGTATGAGCTGTTCATGAGAGGGCAGGTCGGTGAAATATCTACTATGCGCGCCGGACAAAATCAAATCACGGTCCCGGTTAGCAACCCTGAATATTTTATCGGGTCATTTAACTCGGTAATGTTTGGCTTTAGTGTGGCAGACACTATTAGCCATTATTACGGTAAATGCATCAGCGTAGCGTCGGGTTTATCTTATCCAACGCTGGGCACCAAGGTAACTCTTCAAAGCGACTGCAAAAATCACGCGGCGAATTTCAGTCTGTTACCCAACGGTGTCTTGCAGCACAATCTGTCTGGTTATTGCGTTGTTGCGGAAAACGGACAAGCAATTAATAACAAATTCGCCGTGTTGTCGAGCAACTGTTCCGCTGATGCTGCTACACAGTTCAGCCTGACTTCAGGAGGAAGTTTGAAACACACGGCTTCCGGTCGCTGCTTGCATCCGGAAGGTGGTGGATATTCAGACCCTGCTAATGGTACGCCTTTGCTGTTCCATGATGGTTGTGATGAAGACAGACTTAAGTTTACGCTCAACTAAATGTTGTAAAAATTAACTCATAAACAGGCGCGCAATCATTGTGATGAAAATATGATTCATGATGTATTGCGGCGCGTTTAATGGATTTTATTTTCCTGCTTGTGAAAATCACTTTTTATTAATTCTCTGCAATTCATTCGAGTTTTGTGAACGTTATAGTTTTCTCCTCAGGCTACGCACCTCGCCACACCCTGCATAAACACCAACTTCCGCACTTTGCCGAAAGAAACCTTGAATATCAGGTTTAGCTTATAAAAAGATCAAGAAGTTTTCTTTTCGCAAACACTGACAGAATTGTAGATGTCTAGTTCTTGAAACAATTCCGCCTATAATTCATTGCGGTTCGAGAGTGGTTTAACGTTAAACTAAGACCTCGTCCATACAATTCACTTGGCACTATCGCATGGCATACCTTCCTATTCTGCACCTCACCAAGCGCCATCCATCGGCAATTCTATTGCTGGTCCAACTCATGGGAATGTTGTTGTATCCCTTTCTTGAAGGAACGCAAGCGGGGCTGGTTACCTTTAACGCCTTTGGTGTGATGGTGCTGGCGCTCACTACGCGCATGGTAAAGCGCACCCCGGGGCTAACCTGGATTAGTGTAAGCCTGGCGACGATCATTATCGTGCTGTTAGTGCTGCAAACTTTTTTTGGGATGAATCACTTGCTGTCGTGGAGTTCGGGGCTGGAGGCAATTTTTTATTTCTACGCGGCAGGCAGTTTGATCGCCTACATGATGGAAGACCTGCGTGCGACGACTGATGAACTGTTTGCCGCCGGCGCGACTTTTACTTTGCTGGCTTGGGGCTTTACTCACTTGTTCATGCTGATCCAGCTACTTCAACCGGGTGCTTACGGTGCTGCGATTAACCCTCAGGATATGCGTACCTGGACCGAGCTTAACTATCTCAGCTTTGCGCTGTTGTCGAGCACCGGGATTGGCGATGTCATACCGCTGACTCCACATGCACGCGCGGTGGCAAGTGTCGAAATGTTTGTTGGCTTGCTTTACTTGGCCGGCGTAGTTGCACGCTTGATCGGCCTCACGATGCAATCGCATAAAGACGAAGTGCCGAAGCCTTGATATCCAACAACGCGTTCTCGTTTTTTTAATGAAAAAATTCACCGCGACAATCGCCATATTTTAAAACTTATTAAACATTAGTGAGTTGAAACCGGAGGGGTATTGCGAGCGGAGGTGCTAGGGTGGGCAGATTTAACTGAGTTATTTCTTTTCAAGCAGGCGGAGTACTTCTGTTAATAATTCACCAAACACAACTGGTTTTTGCATTAATAAATCATAGGGCGTGTCTATATCGTTGATGTGGAATGCTGCGCTCGATAATATAAAAGGAATATTTTTCCAGCGGGGATCTTGCTTCAGTGTTCTGCACAACTCGGCGCCATTCATCAATGGCATCATGTAATCAGACAGGATTATATGCGGCGTCAGCAGATTGATAGCTTGCAGCGCACTTTGGCCATCGCACGCAGTGCTGACGCGAAATCCGTGATACTCGAACAACATTGCATAGGTGATGGTAATGTCTGTTTCGTCATCGACAATCAGTATGATGTGTGCGTCATCCGTGGCTTTAGTGATAACGTCTTTTTTCATTATGATTCATTATTCAGTGCGTTATTTTTGATAATTTCTTGCGTCAATTTTTCTGCCGATATTGAGCGCCCTATAGAAACGCCATGGTCCGAAATTAACATCACATGGTTTGCAGAATCGTAACCATTTTGGCGTAGTTTCAAGACCGCAATCTGGCGATGGTTGATTCCGCTGATTTCCACATACTGCAACAGCATAATGTTTTCATACAAAATGGATGATGGACTGTTGTCTATATTTTTCGGCAGCCTGTCGCCAAGGTAGGGAAGTTCCCTGGTGATAAATGTTGTTACCTGGCGAGAGCGCAATTCATTGATGAACGCGGTAAGGAATGGGCGTGCACGCCCAGCATGCATAACGATATCCAGCAAGCCATCCATTCCATCAATAAATAAGCGGGAGACTTTTCGCTCACTCGCATTTTCCAGCGTCTGGTGTGCCAGTGCATCAACGGAAATTTCCAAGGGCGGATTCCAGATAATTTGCAATTGCCCATTATCAATAAATTTTGCCAGATCAATATTGACGCTGCGGGCTTTGGCAATTAAACGTGGCGGCGATTCATAAAAACCAAGGATTAAACAGTTCTCACCCGATTGCAGCCCTTCATATATAAAATGCAACCCCATTAATGTTTTACCAACGCCGGGATTACCTAATAATTCTGTTGTCGAGCCTTTATTTACCCCGCCTTTGGTGATGTTATTCCAGCCCGGAATACCGAAACCAACGAGGGCGCTGGACGCTGCATCCATTGTTCTATTGTTGGTGCTGATTGCTTCAAGGCGCGGATAAACAACAACGCCATTTTCGCCCACCTCAAATACGTGCCGCCCTAATAAATGTTTACTGCCACGAATTTTAAAGACTTTTACTTCACGAATAAGTTGCATGCCTTCTTGGTGCTGGCTCAGTTCAATCAGTCCGTCTACCAATGTGTTTTCCGAATCGGCAACATTTCCTTCTGTTGGTGAGAGAAGAAATGTTGTGCATTCCATTGAGGCAACGAGCGAGTTCAATGACAACATGAACTCCGATAGCCCTATCGTGGTTGGGCTAGAGTCACGTACAGATCGAAAGCCATCGATAATTAAAATATCGGCGTTGTGTTTTGCGAGCATGCCGGTGATCAGTTGCAGCAGCCCATCAAGGCCGCCTTTCACCAATTCGTTATAGCCACCGAACATCAAAATATTTTGACCAATTAATTGCTCGTCAAAAAAAGAAAAATTACTTAGGTGGTTAAGCATCTTGCCGTGCGTTTCAGCGATCAAGGTAAGAATCAACACTTTCTCACCTTTAGCAGCATGGTCAAAACCGATCTGGCAGGCAAGGGTGGTTTTTCCACTACCCGCCAAGCCTTGGATAAGATAAAGGCTATGACGTGGGAACCCGCCACCAAGGACTTCATCAAAACCGGGAACTCCGCTACTGGTGAGCGAAAGTCGATGTTTCGTTTGAGAATTATTTTGCAATTTTTTCATTGTTTTCGCTATGGCATCACGATGTTGTTTGTTTGAAGAACAATCATTTTTTACGTAACAGGGGCGCAGTCTAGCGTATTCATTAGATAGTTAGCCATTAAGGAGTTCAACTAATTTAGCGGTATTTGAATCATTTCCTGCCCGACAACAGGATTTATTGGCATACGAAGTGGCAAATTGGAGATGTTGGTGTATTTGCGCAAGGCCATTTTACATTGCAAAATAAATTTTCCCTGCACATTTTTTCAATGAGGCTGCAGTGCGTAGGTTAATGGTATGGACTCCTCCCCCTTAAAACGGCATCAATGTGCCAGACTGTAATTGGTTAACAACAGTCAAACTAAGAGAGAGGAGTCGCCATGAACATTACACGAATGGGCATAGATCTGGCAAAAAATGTTTTCCAGCTACACGGTGTTGATGCACATGAAAAGGTAATTGTCCGAAAACAACTGAAGAGAGCACAACTGTTATCATTTTTTGTAAATAAACCACCCATTTTGATTGGAATGGAAGCTTGCGGCGGTGCGCATCATTGGGCACGAGAGTTAACTCGCATGGGGCACATTGTAAAGTTAATGCCTCCGCAACACGTTAAAGCTTATGTTAAGTCACAAAAGAATGATCAACGAGATGCTGAAGCGATATGCGAAGCTGTTTCGCGGCCAACGATGCGTTTTGTGGAAATAAAAAGTATTGAGCAGCAGGATATGCAGGCAATTCATCGTGTTCGCGAACGATTGATTAAGGCGCGTACAGCATTGAGCAATGAAATACGCGGGCTGCTGGCAGAATATGGTGTGATTATTGTGTATGCCGGTATTCCTGCTACCCAGCGTGGTGTGCGTGCAGCCATTGAAGATGCTGATAATGGAATTAGTTATTCCATGCGTGAGTTGCTGTGTCAGATGAGCGATGAATTAACAGAGCTAACCAGAAAAATTCAACGTAGCGATAAAAATCCAGCGTCATGCGCAGGAAGATGAAAGAGTAAAGCGTTTGCTGGCTATTGAAGGAGTGGGTCCGATCAGTGCGTCTGCAATAGTGACAGCAATTGGTAATGGCACTCAATTTAAAAACGGACGTGAGCTGGCTGCATGGCTAGGTTTGGTTCCCTCGCAGCACTCTAGTGGTGGCAAGGAAAGATTAGGTGGAATCAGCAAGCGAGGTGATAAGAGATTACGCACACTGATTATTCATGGAGCACGAGCGGTTATCAGATTTTGTGAAGCCAAAACAGATGCACGTAGCCAATGGATAAAAGGTTTAATCAGTAGGCGAAACAAAAATATTGCGACTGTGGGGTTGGCCAACAAAAATGCACGCATTATCTGGTCGTTGCTTGCGCGCAATGAGGTTTATCGTCCGGCTGTTGCAATGTGAATGTAATTATTTTTAACAGAAGCAGATAGTTTTAGCTCCAACGATTGCACGACAAACGCAACTGATGAAAATAGGTAAGACCGACACACTGAAAAGTCTGCACCGGTATTGGCTCAATGCAACACGCAAAGCCGCTAGGTTGATTGGCACAGTGTGAGCGAATAACCATCATGGCCAAAGCAATATGCTTTCGAATAGGCCGAATATATGGTTGCAGTCGTATTCTATTTTTAAAGGCGCGGTTGTTGGCAAGCCTGGAGGAGTCCATATATGCTGGTGAGTTTGCGAATCGCAATTAACTGATCATTTAGAGTGGAAGGTTTCCGCCTTTTACGTCAATGTCAGAGATGCGTATAACCTCAAAAGATTGCAATGTAAAAACTTTGGAAGCATGCTGGCGAATTATGTTCAAACTTAGACGGAAATTTTACTAGCCTGAAAGGCGGAAATTTTCCATCTAATAATATTGTTATATTCTTTGAAGTACTCCCATGAGCAATAGAACCAATAACCTGGTCCGCAGAAATTATGCAGGGTTTATTTTTATATCTTTATCAATTGGAGCTTTCTATGCGAGCTACTTTAATTTTTACTTCAAAGAAGGCTGTTCGTATGGTGGCTCCAAACTGAGTTGGTTGTTTGGTATTGTATGTGAATCATTTGGTCAGGCAGGAATTTCGGTTTTGTGGTTAATCGCTGGAATTTTTGCTTTTGTAATTGGTACCTTTTTCTTATTTAGACGGTAATATAACAAAACTTGCCCGGCTCGCCCGCTTCACGGGTTTGACGGTTTGTAAGTCGCCATTTGCGCATTGGCTTCGCCAATTTTACGCACAATCGTCGACTTACCATGCACCTTTGCGCTTGGCGTTATGTGAATATATGAACTACCAACATCCCAGCGAACTAGAGTTTTTGGAGCGTGAATTCGGATTAAGCTCACAGCATAACCCGAATGACGTGATCTTTTCCTATGTATTCGTTTGCGAAGGTGGCAAAGAACTCGTCATAACCCACTCCCAATTTCATAACGTTTCATTTAGTGCGCAACTTGTAGTGGCATAGTTAATTTGGCCACCTAATTAGAAGTGATATTATCACTTCATACAACGAATAGGTGTCCAATGAGCAAACGTAC
>MVDH01000010.1 GCA_003056245.1 Cellvibrio sp. 79
AAGCCTAGAGAGAACCTATCATGAAAAAATTATTGAAACTGTCGATGCTCTCCTCCAGCCTGGCGCTGGGCATCATGGCTTCCGGTGGCGTGAGTGCCCAGGGAGCTTGTAAAGTCGATTACACCACGGTCAACAATTGGGGCGCAGGCGCCCAGTATCGTGTAACTATTACCAACACCAGCGCAGCCAAAAGCAATTGGGAATTGTGCTGGACGTTCAATGGTAATGAAGTCGTTAACAACCTGTGGGACGGTACTTTTACTGCCAGCGGTAAAAATATCTGCGTGAAAAACGTGGGCTATAACGGCAACTTGCCAACAGGTGGCACGGCGTCGTTTGGTTTCCTGGTAAATAATCCGGGAACATCGCCCACCGCATTCACCCTCAACGGTGCATCTTGCGGTGGAACACCCAGCAGTTCATCTATACCGAGCAGCATTCCGTCATCAAGCAGCTCTTCGAGACCAAGCAGCATTCCATCATCAAGCAGCAGTAGCTCCAACAGCAATGTGGCAGCACGCTGGTTGCTGGATGGCGCCAACTCGACCTTCCATTTCGTGACTGTCAAGAAAAACAATGCCGGTACCGAAACGCCTGAAAACATTACGTTCAGCCAATTGGAAGGTACGGTATCGCCGACTGGCCAGGCGACCCTGACTATTCCGTTGGTCAGCGTCAGCTCAGGTATTGATTTGCGTAATACGCGCTTGAAAGAAATCCTGTTCGAAGCGCAATACCTGCCAAGCCTGCACTTCACCACCCAACTGGATCTGACCACCATTGACGGATTGGCCGCCGGTAGCACCAGCGTACAAACCATCACCGGTAACCTGACCCTGCACGGCGTAGTGAAATCAGTCAACTTTGATGCATTGATCGTGAAGCATGCGAACAACAGCATCAGCGTGTCACCACGCAAACCCATCGTGATTAACGCTACCGATTTCGATCTGAACTTCGGTCTTGAATCATTGCGAACCATCATGGCGTTGACCAGTATTGGTGAGAAAGTCCCGGTTTATTTCAAAGTATTCCTGAGCCGCGACAACCCAACCAATGTTCCGGTTATCACCCTTGCTACTGCGCCTGCTACCCCGTTGAGCCTCACGGGCACATCGGTAACTACCGGTGCGAACCTGAACTGGGCCGATGCAAGCAGCAACGAAACCGGCTTCCTGGTTCGTCGCAAAGGTGCGGATGGTCGCTGGGCAACAGCAAACAATGCTCCGGCTAACACGGTTTCCTATCTGGATACCCTGACCGAAGCTGGCGCCTATGACTATAAAGTGATTAGTTACAAAGACAGCGTACCGTCTGCGGCAACCGGATCACTGAATATTGTGTTCACTGGCGGCAACACTTCTACGCCATCGTCTTCTTCAGCTATCTCTTCATCCAGCTCATCTTCGTTTACTTCTGTTAGCACCACTAGCAGTAGCAGCAGCCGAATCACTAGCTCCAGCTCCAGCTCAAGCAGCGTTAGCTTTATTGGTGACCCGGTAACTGGCGGCAACTTGTTTGCGACCGTATGTAGCGGTTGCCATAAAGATAACGACGGTGACGGCCGCTTTGACGATGGCGCGATCAAGTTTGACGTGAATGCCTTTACCTATCCTGCAAGCTACGGCTACACCGGCACCAGCGTTCAGGACTTGAGCAGCTTCATTTCCAACGTAATGTTCCGCCAGGCAAGTTGTACCAGCGCAAATTGTGCTGATCATCTGGCCGCATACCTGTGGTCTTTGAAAGGTAGGGATCTGGATACCGCTGTAGCGTGTGATGCAACCCAACCGGTTCAATACGGCTTGCGTTCGCTGAAATTGCTGACTTCTTATGAATACCGCAACTCACTGCAAGCGCTGTTTACGCAAAACCTGACT
This sequence comes from Cellvibrio sp. 79, assembly GCA_003056245.1. Classification (GTDB taxonomy): domain Bacteria; phylum Pseudomonadota; class Gammaproteobacteria; order Pseudomonadales; family Cellvibrionaceae; genus Cellvibrio. Next base: position 1,881 of record MVDH01000010.1, read on the forward strand.
GCAGATTATTCATCAAGAGAATTGGCAAACACCGATAAATTGGTCAATAACCTGCCCAACCATATCAGCGAACCAATTACCGAAACCCGTTTGTTATCGTACAAAGCGAACGCTGAAAAAATCGCGACATGGGCACTGGCTAACAATGCACTGCGCTTTACCTGTAGCGATAAGCAATCAACAACTTGTGCGACCAGCTTTATCGATAACTTCGCTTACCCTGCATTCCGTCGTCCCCTGACTACTGAAGAGCGCACTGAATATACCGCGATCGTCAGAAACAGCCCGGAAGGCTTGCGTTGGGCAATCCAGACAGTGTTGATGTCACCACAATTCCTCTACAAAACCGAATTGGGTGTGACTGTTGCACAGGCTAAAACCCAAAGCTGGGGTACAGGTACCACCTTTAACCAAGCGTCATCAACTGCTTATGCACTCGATCCCTATGAGTTCGCATCAGCATTGTCCTACATGTACACCGCTGCTCCGCCAGATTCCACGCTGTTACAAGCCGCTGCAAATGGCTCATTGGAAAATCCAACCCAACTGGCGACGCAAATCGACCGTTTAATGGATTCTGCACTGGGTAAAGAGCATGTAGGTCGTTTGGCAGGTATGTGGTTCCGTACTGATGCTGTTACCGGTGTTTCCCGTATGGGCGATGCAACCTTCAATGATTCGGTCAAGCAGTCCATGGCACAGGAAATCAGGGAAATGTACAAGTATGTGTTCTATAACAACTTGCCGATCACTGACCTGTACAAAGGTGACTTCACCGTGCTGAACAGCACCCTGTCCCAGTACTACGGCATTTCCGGCGGTGGTACCAGTGCAACTGACTGGCGTATGGTTAACACTGCAGGCACTCCACGCGGTGGTGTACTGGCATCCGGTGCGTTCATGACTGCCAATGCGCATTCAGGTCGTACTTCTCCAATATTGCGTGCAGTGCATGTTCGTCAGGATCTCCTCTGCCAGAACATTCCATTACCAACATCATTTGAAGACACCACTGGTGAGCGCGATAAAGCCACTGCACGTGCGCAAATGTTGCTGGAAGCAGGCAACCTGACTACTACCGAGTTCTACAACATCCAAACCAATGTGCAAGGCACCATTTGCTTCCAATGTCACCGCGCGATTATCAATCCGCTGTTCGCACTGGATGATTTCAACAACGTTGGTAAGCCACGTGCAAAACAAAACGGCAAAGTTGTTCAACCAGCACTTGATCTGAACGGCAACGAAGCACGCAGCAATCTGGTTGAAATCAACATGGTTAACAACGGCGGCGTTCTCTATGGCGCAACCGGTTATGGCCCAATCGATTTCGACGATGTTAATGCGGAACACGACACCGGCAGACCAGGCTTGCCATTCACTGGCGCCAAAGGTTTAGCCAACGTGTTGATCAGCAACAACTTGCCAGGCATTAATGCGTGTTTGATTAACAAATCCTACCGCTTTGCCACCGGCCATGCGTTGAGTAATAAATTCTACGCAGAAGGACAGGAACCGCAGTTGAGCAGAACACAAGAGGCTTCATTAGCGTGTGTGAATGACAACCTGACTACCACCCTGGCTGGCGCTAATAACAACCCAAGAGCATTGATGAAAGCAATCGGTTTATCCAAATCACTCCGGTTCCGTCAGTAATGGGCAAGTGGGGCGCGGGTAATTCCGCGCCCTGATTTGAGTCAGATAATAATTGTTTAACCCTTGAGGTTTGATCATGAAAAAAATTGATGAAAGATTTCGCCACTTGCCAGAAGAAGAAGCACTGGAAGCGACTGAAGATCTCAGATTGCGCGAAGCTGCGCCTGAAGCACGCAACGCGTTTTTAAAGCAAGATTATTATGAATCGATGAAAGAGCGTGAAAATTTTGTTCGTCAGGATCGTCGTCGTTTTCTTGATCTTGTTGCAAAATCCGGTATCTCTGCGGGATTAATTAAAAGCTCTGCCCTGCTTGGTGGTTTGCTCGCCAACCGTCACGTGCTTGCACAGGATGCCACCAATAAACGTGTTGTGTTTTGTTACGTACCAAGCGGTTCTGCTACCGGCACATTTATGCCAACCAGTTCGAGCCAAATGAATCTGGTGACCACCAAATACGGTCCTGGCACCGGTAATTATGACGTAGCAAGTATTTGCCATTTCAGACAAGTAAACGTAATTACGTCCGGTCACTCCACGGCGATGAACTCATTGGGTAACACCAACTACTCAACACCGACAATGGATAAACGTCTTGCTGATGTGCTGGGTACGACTACTCCGAGAAAATCGATTTACCTCGGCGCAGAATCAACCAACACCAACGAATATTGCAGCAATATTGGTCCATCCAATAACAGTCCATCGCAAGCGTTGAGCGATTATTTTGGTAGCGGTTCATCAAGCAGTTCAGGCTCAACCGATAACACTTATGCGTTGGCATACGATGCACAATTGCGCGCATTAAATTCCATTAAAAGTCGTTTAAGTACAGCAGAAGCGGTGCGTCTTGAAGAGCATGCAGCATCACTTACCAAAATCAAAACCAATCTGGCCGCAGCAAATAGTAGTAGCGGCGGCGGCACTACAACTAACTGCGGTACTGGCATTAATGTCGGTATTGAACATATTGTTCGTACTGGTATTTCACAAGCGGATATTATTGTTGCTGCATTGGCTTGTGGTATTACCAAAGTTGCAACCTTGCAATTGGGTTCGCATCAAGGTCAATGGAAAGGTTTCAACACCAATTTCACCGGTGTTGCCCACGATGCTGCACACTCATCGCCAAACCAGAATAACTTTGTTGAACTCAATCGCTACATCAACGAAGTACCTGCATACCTGATCAAAAAATTGCGCGAAACCAATGGCCCGGATGGTCAACCGTTAATTCGCTCAACTGTGTTCGTACAAGTAACATGTATGGGCAATGGTATGACTCACTTGCCAGATAACGCACCGTTTGTTCTCGCCACTGAAATGCCTGGTTTTGCGCGCGGTTTCTCAACCCGTTCTGGCGGCGATGTGTTTGATCTGGTAGGTGCAATACCAAAAGGATTGGGTATTACCAGCATTAACGTTGGCTCCAATACGCTCGGACTGGTTTAATAATTTAAGCGCATTGTTTTAATTAGATTGTTTTAATCACATTATAAAGCTGGAAGGATTTGCTACTCGACGTTTTAAATACCCCCGTGGATAACATCCCGGGGGTATTTTGTTTTTGGTCTTATCGCGAGTAAGATAAGGAAAAAATAAATTAATAAACGATAGATAACATCAAAAACTAAAAAGGTTTAAATTCAGAATGAATAATAATTTTTTGCAAAACACCTTGTATCCACTGCTTGCGTGTCCTCGTTGCGGAACGCCACATGATTCCCCATTCGAGCAAAACGAAACTGTTTGCACTCACTGCAAGCTTGCACATTTTCAGATAGGTGAAATTCCGTGCTTTTTTCCATCGGGCACCGAGCACAAACTCATCTGGCAATTCCAGGCAGGGGTAATGCAAAAAACGGCCATTCATGGATTGGAATCTATCGCTGAATCATTGAGCCGTTACGATTTAAGCAACACCACCAGAAACCGGCTTGGCGAAATTTATCATTCATGTGAGTTAAGTCAGGTCAATACGTTCAAGCTACTTGAACAATATGGAATTACGCCATTGGTTAATGAACAAGTTAACCAAATGAATATTGGCGACCTGAGTGAATATTACGATTTGATTTTGCGTGATTGGGCGTGGGACACCACCGAGAATCCAAGCACTGAAAATCAAAATGCGTTAAAGCGCGTTATCTCCCAAATTGATGCACTAAATATCAAACCTAAAAAAATTCTTGTGCTCGGCGCTGGTGCGGGCAGATTAAGTTGGGATATCCATTCACGTGTGAAGCCTGAAATATCCGTGGCATTGGATAGCCATCCATTAATGCTTTCGATTTCTGATTGGTTGATTCGCCAACAACAACCTATCGCATTGGGTGAATTTAAAATTTTCCCGCAGATTGGATTCCAGAGTGGTCAGGTGCACACGCTGACTCCACCGGCAGATCCGGAAAATTTACGTGAACGCTGGTTTGGCCTGGGCGGAAATATCTGGCATATGCCAATTCAGGCCGGCAGTTTCGACATGATTATTACACCATGGCTAGTCGATGTGACCGGTGGGGATGTAAGGGACTTAATTGGTGTAGTGAGTAATTTACTGGCACCGGGCGGCCATTGGATAAATACTGGTCCATTACTTTTCACTCGCCATATTCCTGTTCAAATAAAATATAACGCACCTGAAGTAAAAGAATTCCTGGCGTTATCCGGCTTTAAACTCGCCACCGAAAATGTACAAGTCAGTGATCACCTTGTCTCTCCCATTGAAGCCAGGGGCAGAACCGAACAAATCTGGACATTCACTGCCTGCAAATCTGAAACACCCGATGCAAGTAGTGTTGATGGTGTAATTGTGCCGTGGTTGGTAATGCACCATTTACCCGTGCCACCATCGAACTATTCGACAAAAGATAAACATCCACTCATCGGCACCATTCTTTCGCTCATAGATGGAAAACGTTCCATTAATGACATTTGTGCTGAGATTGCAGGAAGGATTCCGGAGGGAATAACAGTAAAAGATGCTGTTGTTACGTTGTTAGGCCAAGTAATTGCCGAAGAATCCGACAATACATAACTGGCCGTTTTTATTTGCTGAATAAAACACATTAGTGAAAACCAAAATTATCAAACAGTAAAAAAGCGGTTCATTTGTAAAAATAAACCGCTTTTTTTGTGCTTCTCTTCACTTTTACTATAAGTAGTTCCGCTTTAATTGTTTTTTGTGAATTGATCGCGCTGTCAATTTAGGATAATTTGAAACAATAAATATAAATACTAATCCCAACCCCAAAAATTGTTTATTTAGTTATAAGTACGTAGTGCTAAACGGATAATTTTAGTGCCAATAGTATAAAAACCGTGATAAGAACGAGGGAAACAAGTGTCCTTAATGCAGTTGATTAAGCACTTTTCTGATTCGCCATCCAGTTGTAATTAATTTTTGTGCAAGAGACATCAAAAGTCCGGACGTAAAAATTCCCTGTAATTTTTCCGTTCGCGCCCTTATTTGATGTCTTTGTTAGCGCAATCATATCTCACAACAACACAACAACAATTCAAACCAAGGCGCGGACAACTATGTTTAAAACCCTGATTGTGTATGCCCACTTACTCGCTGCATGTGTAGCCGTTGGTATTTTGCTGATCCAGGATCTGGCCCTGGCTAAAAGCCGTGGCAGCGCCCTGTCCACTACCGCCATCAAAGACCTCACCAAATCCGCCGAGATTATGTTTATCGCCCTGGTAGTCCTGTGGATCTCCGGGTTAACGCTGGTGTTATTGGGTTATCTGGAGAATCCCCAGCAGTACCTGATGAACGAGAAA
>MVDH01000011.1 GCA_003056245.1 Cellvibrio sp. 79
TGGGCCTGCCACCATCTCTTGCGAAGTTACGTAAATACCAATATCGCTACGCGATAAAACTATTTACTCTCGGCACACCTTAAAAACCATCCGTTTGATTGCCTTGTTAGCGCTTTTTTTCATTTATTAAATTTTTCATAGATAGCTTAACTTCCTCTACATTTCCATAGTGCCCAAGCTCAGCCAGGTCCAATTCATCCCAATAAGAGACCATATATGTACCTGATTCAGCATCAGGAATTAGATTTTCCATATACATGTCAAATAGCGCTTTTGAAATGCGCTCATAATTTGGATTTTCTGAGTTTAAATAATTATGGAAAATTCCGAAGACAGATTTTGAAAGCTCTGACTTATTACACAACGCCCCAACACCGAGTTGATTGAGAGCTGATACTGTTTGCGATACGGATTTAGCCAAAGAAACATCGAATAGCTCAGTAGGAGGATTTTCAAGCTCCAAAATAATTGCGTCTGCCCAAGTAACTAATTCGGACAGTTCAATAGCTCCATATTTAACTGCAATCATTCTTGCAGCAGCCTCAATCTCTATATTCATTTCACTCGCTAACAATATTATTAGACGGAAACTTTCCGTGTTTCGCACCCGAAAAATTTCCGTCTAAGTTTAAAAACCGCTTTTATACCATTTCCCAAAATCGCTTGCATTACAATCGTTTAAGCATTTTGAGTCCAATTGCTACCGGCGTGAAAGGCGGAATATTTCCTGCCTAATAGGGATATTACGAGACGATCAGCAATTACCATAGCGACACTCCACAACAGTATAAATTACAGCCGATTACCGCCCCGCGTTGACAACCCTACCCTCATCCCCTAACCTGCCCGCGCTGCGGTAAATCCCGCAGTCGGGATTACTACCCCCGTTCCTCATATCGGCACTAAATACGCGAGTATTTTGTGTCCTCGCACAGCTTTGCCTGTTGTTATGGCGGCTGGACGGGGCCACCTTCGGGTGGGCCGGTGTTGATATGAGGCCGGTGGTAGTAACCCTGTCCAGTCCGCCCCCATGAATTACTACCTCATGTGGGCGAATTAAAACTCATATTCGAGATTTTTATTATGGATAATGTTACTTCTCCTCCCGCTCCACCTATTCCCTGCGTTATTAAACTCGACCAATTCCAATACACTTTTTTCCAAAAATCCCGACTGGAAATTCATTCACCTGATGGAAATTTTCTGACCATTGTCGCCAATCCATTGCCAAACAAAACAGGTGAAGATGCGATTTATCAGTTGTATTGCCAGACGCTTTTATTGGAAACATTGTTTGATGGAATTAATGAGAGCATGAAATTACCGCAATGGGCTATCAATAGTATTGCGCGAGTAATTGACAGAATTGATGCGCATCTTAAGAAGCAGTCATCGATTTAATTGTAAGCTGGGGCGGCCGCGGGCTGAGTTTTGCGCCCCCCAAAGTTCGTACTGTCTGACCATGTTGTAGCTAATAGAAATAATGTTGTCACTGAGCATTATTGCAATTGGCCAGATGGTCATGGTGGGGGCGATCCTCAGACTGAGCGCTTCGCCCCAACCTGCACATCAATAAAAATATCTCGATAACCCACAAATAAATTACTTCTAAAAAAAATACAAATCGTTTCAAATCACCTCGTGGCACCTGGATAGTGATCATCACGCCGGATTCTTTATATGCAGTCACAAATTTAAATAAAAGACCGTACCCGCTGAGGTGAAATTCATACTATCGACTAGCATTCATGGGCAGTTTCAGTTCGGGCACAGCGTCGAATTTAAATGCCACTGGCGCGATGCCTTATTCATTAATGCACACATGCAAGGAGAGTCCCATGAAAATGATTGCGCCAGGTTTACGCGGTTTAATTTGCACCGCAGTAGTTGCCGTTTCTTCCACAGCGGGAGCGGAAGAATTTATTTGCGAAGCAGAACAGTATGATTGCCTCCAAAACTCTGTAACACTCGCTAATCAAACGACAGAGTCCGACACCATTCGGTTTGTAGAAGGATTTCATTATCCATTTAATTCTTATCCTTTTCGTTGCGCACCATCCATTGAAGGTGATATCACCATTATCGGTGCTGGCAGCAATGCGACTTATCTCTCCGCACAAGGATCTTGTGCATACTTCCATGTAAAAAATGGCAGTTCACTCACACTGCGGGATATTGCAATTAGCGATGGAAACCACGATGGGTTCAAGGCGGAGCCAGGTGAAGCTCAACGTGGTGCTGCTGTGTATAATGAAGGAGTTTTGCGCATTGAACGAAGTATTCTTCGCAACAATGGTATTAATGATAATTTTGAATTGTTATCCGGAGGCGGTGCAATTTATAACGCACCGGGTGCAACAGCCTACGTAAGTGATGCAACATTTTTTTATAATAATGTCGAGCAGGAATCTTATGGAGGCGGCGCGATCCTCAATGAAGGCAAGATGACGATTACGCGCACTCATTTCTTCGAAAATAATGGACGCGGCGGCATCATACTGAATGGCTTGCCGGGAGCAACAACCGAGGCATCGTTGATTATTTCAGACTCCATCATCGACAATAATTACATCAGCACTGGAATCAGAAATGGATCGACATATTATTCGAAACTGTTAGTCGAACGCACCACTATACGCGACGGCGCGACAGCAGAAGGCGCCGGTATTTATAACAGCGGTAAGATGACTGTGCGTGAGAGCACCATTGCATTTAATACCGCCACTCGCGGCGGTGGAATTTACAGCGCAGAAGGCTCAACATCCACAGTTATAAATTCAACTATCAGCCACAATCATGCCGAGGGTGAGGCAGAAGGAGATGGGATCGGCGGCGGCGTTTTTAATTACGGTGGTTCGCTATATTTTTCCAATTCGACAATTTCTTCAAATACGTCAGACGGTTTGGGCGCAGCGATTGCCGCAACCTCTGATGTCGATGGGACCGCACGCGTTTATGTTAAAAGCTCTCTGATCGTTGGGCATTCGAATCTGAGGGTGAATCAATCCTGCTACGATTTCGGTCCCAATGATGTTCCGAAAATATTATTAGTGGCGAACAATCTCATCAGCGAGGAATCGAATTGTTATCCTTCTACAACCGATATTGTTGTCAATGAAGCAAGTGTATTTACTGAGGTAATCGGCCCACTCGCAGAAAATGGCGGCCCTACCCTGACCCATGCGTTGCTACCAGATAGCCCTGCTATCGATCACACGGGAGCGAGTTGCGCCGATACAAACGGTTTGCCGATCCTGATTGATCAGCGCGGTATTACCAGAACCGGTTGCGACATTGGTTCGGTCGAGGCAAGTATCACGGTCGAACCTCCAGTAATCGAATTGCAATTGCTATTACCGGGCAAACACCCGGTGATCCGGCCGCAATCAAACAGTCCACTGGAAATCGCTATTCTGTCGCGTGCCGATTCAACTAACCCATTCAAACCTGCAGTGGAAGTAGACCGCAAATCGATTCGCGTGGGGCGAGCCAATGCCAAACCATCCAAATTCATCAAGCGCGATGTTAATCATGATGGCATTGATGATCTGGTGATTAAACTCAAAACCAGGGAAACAGGTATTGCTTGCGGAGACACTGCTATCGAATTGCGTGGTTCGATGAATGGCACTAACAAGTTTGTTGCCAGCACAAGCATTACAACCATTGGTTGTCCGAGACATTAATCATTTGTGCTTCATGCGGGAGGCAAAGGGGATCGATTGTGATCCCTTTGTTATTAAACCCATAACAACATCAACTCAATAGCGAAGCGTACAGGCGATGCGCAAACTATTCATTCCAGGACCTCGCCAAAAAGCGTCCTTTACCACCCGACAGTACATGTATTGCCTGTTGTGTATTACGGGTTTGCGCTTCAACTGATTTCAACCGGCCTATGTAGCGCAATATTTCTTTTTGCAAGCTCGGCGTGAGTCCGTTCCAGCGCTGTTTGGCCGATTGATTTTTCTCTAACGCCTCACTGAACCAGGTGGGCATCGGATCAGCAGGCCCCGGTTTATAATTTTCATCAAATTGCATTTTTATTTCCACAACACTTCCAACTTTTGTGTTGGAGGCTTTGAGCACTTCGCCACTCAAGTACAAATAAAAACTCCCGTCACCAACAGGCATCATATTGATATGCCACGGCGGTTCAGGTTTATTGTTTACTTGCACCAGTACAGGAAGGGGTTTGCGCCAGTTTTCCTTTAGTTGCGTAGCTAATTCCTCACTCACAGGTACATAAGGATTTATCCCACGCTTTATAATTGTTGCAGTGAAAAAAATAATTTCCGGTTTCAACGAATTCAACCTCTTATGTAGCGAATGCTGGTGCTTGAAACGATTCGCACACGCAAACCTCAATACCGCCGCCCAGAAATCTTCCGGTATGTGCGCTGGGATGCTTGGCTGCGATCTCCACTGCCTCATTAATATCCTTCGCATCAACGAAAAAGAAAGCGCCAATGCGCTCGCTGTTGGAAAGGTAAGGTCCAGTTGTAATTTTTGGTTGGCTATGTGCATTATTCGATGTGTCTGTAGGACGGATAGTCTTCCAGGCTTGTGGATCAGATAGGCCACCCAACACCGCCAATTTACCGGTTTTTTCCCACGCCTCATAATGCGGCTTGCAAGCTGCGGAAAGCTCCTCCATCTTAGCGGGCGAAAGCGCATTAGCAATATTTGGATCGTAATAGCACAAACAAATGAATTTCATTAGCTATCCTCCATTTTTATCGCGCAATGCACACTGTTCCGCACCGATGGCCATAACTGATGAAACCTGCAATAAAGCGAATAATGCAACCAATAAACGTATCATTTTTAATTCCTGTTAAATAAAAATGTGCATTCGAATATAGCAAGAGATTTTTTATTCATAGCTTTTATCAAAAATTTTCCAACCACTTTCCCCGTATTTTAGCAATTGCGTCTTGCAGGGAACTGTCTTATAGATCGAACAATCCACGGTTACCTTGGTAAAACTGATCATTGATGAAGACGACCATGCAATTGACTCTGCCCCCAATCCGGATTCCATTCATCACCCACGCTGAACATCAACAATTAAATAATACGCCAAAACATTGTTTTTCTCACCACGGGTAACTCACATAGCTTTGCACTTTTTAATAAAGCGTAATCGAATCACAAAGCAAAAATAGCAAATTTTCCGCTACACTTCCCCTTCATAAAACACATAAATAATAGCAATTTAAAGGAATTCGTCATGCGTTCCCCTCTGCGCTCATTACTACAATATGTATTACCCGGCATTATGTTTATCTGCCTTCCTGGCGTGGCAGAGCAAACGCCACTGAAACTCTGGTTTGATAAACCTGCCAACCAATGGGAAGAAGCCGTGCCTTTAGGCAATGGTCGCCTGGGGGCAATGGTGCACGGAGGAATTATGCAGGAAAACCTGCAGCTAAATGAAGATACCTTTTGGGCCGGCGGACCACACAATAATTTGAATCTTGCAGCGCGCAAGGCGTTGCCGAAAATTCGACAGCTGATTGATGACGGCAAATACTCTGCAGCATCTGACCTGGCGGAAAAAACAATCACCAGCCAGGGATCTAATGGAATGCCTTACCAGACAGCGGGAAATTTGCTGATCGATTTTCCCGCGCATAAAAATGCCAGCAATTATTATCGAGAGTTGGATATTACCAATGCAATTGCACGCACTTCCTACACAGTGAACGGTGTAACTTATAAGCGTGAGATCTTCAGCTCCTTTATCGACCAGGTAATTGCCATTCGGCTTAGTGCGGATCGCGCAAATGCATTGAATTTCAGTATCTCGCTAACACATCCCGATAAATTCCCGGTCACAACAAATGCAGCAACCGGCAGTTTGCTCATGCAAGGCCGTTCACGCGATCACGAGGGTATTAAAGGGCAGGTCCAGCTCGCCAGTTTGGTAAAGCTGGCCAACCATGATGGAAAAGTGAATGCGCGTGGAAACACACTCGAAGTGACTAACGCATCCAGCGTCGTGATCCTGGTTGCGATCGCAACTAACTTTGTGAATTATCAAGATATAAGCGCAAGTGCGTTGGCACGCGCAGAAGATACAATCAATAAAGCCACCAAAAAATTTAGTGCAACCAATGCAGCATTTGCCGAACGTTTAACGGCGCATAGCAATTTCTATAAAAACTATTTTGAACGAACTTCACTGGATTTAGGAACCACTGAATTTGTTCGTGAACCTACTGATCAACGCATCCGTGAATTTGCAAAACGTAATGATCCACAGTTAGTAAGCCTTTATTTCCAGTTTGGTCGTTACTTATTAATTTCCTCCTCCCAACCCGGAACCCAACCTGCAAATTTGCAAGGAATCTGGAATCATCGGCAAGACCCCGCATGGGATAGCAAATATACAATCAACATAAATGCTGAAATGAACTATTGGCCCGCACAAGTCACCAACCTGGGTGAATTGGAAGAGCCGTTTATTCAATTAATTCGTGATCTCGCCCAAACCGGCCAGCACAGCGCCAAAGAAATGTACGGGGCACGCGGTTGGATGGCTCACCACAATACGGATATCTGGCGCATTACCGGCGGCGTTGATTGGTCCTGGAGCGCATGGCCAACCAGCAATGCCTGGTTAGTACAACACTTGTGGCAAAAATACTTATACACGGGAGACAAAAATTATCTGCGTAGCGTTTTTCCTATTATGAAAAGTGCTTGCGAATTCTTTGAAGATTTTTTGGTGAAAGACCCACGCACAGGTTGGCTCGTTGTGTCGCCTTCGATGTCGCCGGAAAATGAACCTGCTGCTACCGGTAAAAAAATCGCATCCGGCGTAACCATGGATAACCAACTCATGTTTGATTTGTTCACCAATAGCAGTTCAGCAGCGAAAATTCTTGGTGAGGACTCCTCGTTACCGAAGCGCTGGCAAAAAATTATTGATCAGCTACCGCCAATGCAAATCGGACAGCATCATCAATTACAAGAGTGGCAGGACGATTGGGATAATCCATTGGATGCACACCGCCACATTTCCCATTTATACGGCTTGCACCCAAGCAATCAAATATCCCCGTTGCGCACGCCGGAATTATTTAACGCTGCGCGGGTGACATTGGAACAACGGGGCGATCCCTCCACCGGTTGGTCCATGAATTGGAAAATTAATTTCTGGGCGCGCATGCTCGACGGTGACCGCGCACTGAAATTAATTCGCGAGCAAATAAAACCGGCATCCTTGAATACTGACCAAGTGTCACAAGAAGGCGGTACCTACCCCAATTTGTTTGATGCACACCCTCCGTTCCAAATTGATGGCAACTTTGGTTTTACAGCCGGTATCGCCGAGATGCTTGCCCAAAGCCATGATGGTGCAATACACCTTCTACCCGCCCTGCCACAGGCGTGGCCGGCCGGTGAAGTAAAAGGTCTGGTAATGCGTGGTGGTTTCGTTGTGGATATGCGTTGGGATAAAGGTGAAATTATTGAATTAAAAATCGCTTCTCGATTGGGTGGCAACTTACGTTTGCGAACCTACGCGCCTCTACCAAAAACACACGGATTTGTCGTAAAAGCTGCGCGGGGTAAAAATCCAAACCTGTTTTTTTCTGTACCGGTAATTAAAAAGCCATTGATACATACAAATAAAAAGCTGCCAACTATTTCCCTTGATAACACCTATTTGGTGGACATAAAAACAGAACCCGAAACAGAATACAGGTGGAGCAAATCACGCTAATGGATTGCATTCATACACACTTACAAATGGTTTACTATTTTGTTAACACTAGCGATGCAAAATAGCCATGGATGGCTGCTGCATTAGGACCATTGGAAAGTTTAAACAGGATTTTATTGCGACCGGTATTAAGATGAATCCTGATTTTATCTTCGCTCAAATTCCATTGTGAAATGTAGTGCTGGCGGTGGGCATAAATTTCATCAAAAAACCATTGCTTTGAATATCCCCCAACCCAAACCAGGTTGTCGTTCAACCAGATTTTAATATCATCATCCGCGCCAACCCATAACCATAGATCAGTGGCTTTATCTATTTTTATTTCCGTGTAGCCATAGTAAACCGCATCCTCCGCCGGACCGGGAGGTATTAACGGGTATCGTTTGGAGTTGAAATATTGCCAGGTTAATACTTTGCCATCTTTACCAAAATACTCAGCATCCAGATCTATTAATTGCTCTGGTGGATAAGACGGATTTTTATATAAATCTTCGCCTGGCAATCCGACAAAAGGCCCAATCAAATACCAGCTATTAAGATAAATGCGTTCCGCATATTCACCGCCAGCACCAATAACTCGCCCTGCTTTTTTATGGGCAGTGCCTTTCGCGGTCGGAATAAAATCAATAGTAACGAAACTGGATTTTGGCATTTCATAGCTGGATTTACTCAAAAACACGTTAATTGCCTCCAATGCCTGGCCAGCACCACTATCTGCCTGCAAACTATTTCTATTACGGCCACCACCATCCATTTGGCCTCCACCAACATTCATTTTATCCAGTTGGTTTTGGCGTTGGTTTAAAATGGCATGCGCTTCCTGCTCCAGCTTTTGGATTGATTTTGCAGGTTCTTCAGGTGATGAGTTGCTTTTATTTTTCTGCTGCTCCCTGGCTGATTGCTGTTGGATTTCCTTTTTCAGATTCTCTTTATTTACGCGTTCAAGCGCCTCTTCTTTGGGAATATTTAGTACTCTGGAGAGCTCTTCTACTCTGGCAGCATCGGCGAGTTTTTTTAATTCAACCACCGTTTTCTGCGCATCGGCGAGCAATTCTTCCGGTGATTTTTTACTCGCTTCTTTTTTATTGGGCGATTTCTCAGCATCAGGTTTGGAGATCGCTGATTGAACGCTTTTTTCCATAAGGGATTTTATTTTATCGATATTCTCAGCTCGCTGTGCCATCTCTACTTGCCTTGCCTTTTGCATTGATGCGCCGACCCTCTCCTTTTGTTGCTCATATTGCTTATGCTGTTGGATTTTTAATGCTTCCGACGTGTGGTTGGCAATAATAAAAATAATAATGCCGTGAATAAGCAGCGATAAAAAGAGCCAGGGATAACGACGAATCCAGGCTTGCAATCCGTTTTCATGTTGGCTGTAGGTTGGCATGGTTAGTTCCGGGTGCGCATGGCGATATTGGTAAAGCCTTCCAGTTCGCACAGGTCAAGTACATGGACAATATTGTTGTAACTGGTGTTTCTATCGCCCTCAACCCGAACCAAACGTTGATTGCCTTTTTCTGCTTCGAGTTTTAGCGCATCGTGCAATTGTTGGGTTGTTTTTCTTGTTTCGCCCAAATAAAAGTTGCCGTCTTTATCAACACCGATAACCAATGCTGGCTGGATTGCTTCATTGCGCTCAAGACTTGCGCTAGCGGCAGGCAATGAAATAGGTAGCTCTTTCATTTTCTTCTGTTCGTCTGCTTTTTTGAACGAGGTGGCAACCATAAAAAACATTAGCAGGAAAAAAATACAATCAATTAGCGCTATTAATCCAATCTCGGGTTGTTCATCATCACCATGATTAATGCGCATGCTCAACCATCCTTAAATGCGGAGCAGTTGTAACGGCTGGCATAAACCATTCATTCAACAATTGGTTAATGTGTTTTTCGAGATGCAAACCTAAAAATGCAGCACGATTTTTCAGGAAATGATGCATTCCCAATGCAGGCAACGCGACACTCAAACCTGCTGCGGTATTAATCAATGCCATTGAAATACCACCCGCCAGTAACACCGGATTTTCCATTCCATCAGCGAAGGCAATTGCTTCAAATGCATTGATCATTTCAAGCACCGTGCCCAGCAAACCTACAATAGGTGCAACCGTTGCAACAATCGCAAGGGCATAGGCCTTTTGTTGGTGATAGCGGATTTCAAAGGAAGCAATATCACTAACACCATTATTAACAACGACAAAGCTTTGCGCGCGATGAAGGACCATAAAATCAATCGCGCGCGCTAAAGTACTGTTTTCTTTTGCCAACAAGGTATGAATTTCAGCGTACTTCCCCGCCTGCCATAAATGACGCACACGTTCGGGCAAATCGGGTGGAACTATAAATTTTTCACGAAACCGAACAAGCCGTTCGATCGATACGGATAATGCAAGAATAGACAACGCGAGGATAACCGGGATAGCAATACCACCATGGAACAACATATTGATGAAACCACTATCGCGTGCGCTAACAGTTGGGCTACTTAACAGCAGAAAAACAGCAATACTTACCCGGTGTAATGACGTAATTTTTTTTGGAATTGAATACATTCTTTATAAGCCCCTTTTCGTTATTGATGTCCCATACCCGCTCAGGGAGCTGCGACAGGGATGACGGCTCTTTCATTATTTTTGCTGAAGCTAGTGTGGAAGGGAGAGCCGATAATTCTCAATAAAAAATGTGTAATTTCTCTGTTATATAAATTTTGCAAGGAGGGGGTCAAATAATCTTGGCTCGCAACTTGCTCTTATTTCCTAATGTTACAAGTAAAGACTACTCAATACGTATGGGGCCATCGGCAATGCGTGAGACAGGTAACGAGAAAACGATGAAAACAACCGTAGACAACAACGAAATCAATCTATCAAAAAGCTGGCTAGTCTCAAGCTGGGATTGGCTGTGGAAACGGGAATTACCGGTATTGCTTGCAATCTTTGCAATCTTTGCATCGCTTTTTATATTTGTGCTCCTCACCCAACTGGCATTGCAAGATTCACCGCATGAATTTGATCGTTATTTATTATTATCTATGCGTAACCCCGCTGACCTGAGTGACCCTCTTGGCCCACGTTGGGTCGAGGAGGTCGGGCGGGATATTACCGCGCTGGGTGGCAATGCGGTGTTAATTTTGTTATCGCTGGCGGTGCTTGGATATTTATTAATGGATAAAAAACCAATCCTTGCTTTGGTTGTGCTTGTAGCAACGTTGGGTTCACTCACACTAAGCAGCACATTAAAAGAAACAATAGATCGCGACCGCCCCGATCTTGTTCCCCACCATACTGTTATTTACACCGCCAGTTTTCCTAGCGGCCACTCCATGCTGTCAGCCAGTACCTATTTAACCATGGGTGCGCTGCTGGCTACCAATCAACGACGCAAGCGTATAAAAATATTTATTTTATTATTTTGTACGTTCATTACATTGTTGGTAGGCATTAGCCGTATTTACCTTGGCGTACATTGGCCTACCGATGTCCTGGCAGGTTGGACTGCAGGCGCTGGCTGGGCATTAGCCTGCTGGTTATTAGCCCGATGGCTGCAACGTAAACAGCCCGGAATAGAATAAATTTTTATGGGAGTAACAGCGTGACGACGCCTGCGAAAGCTCTGCTATTAATTAATCCCCACAGCCGCAATGGTAACGATGCCGATATTCAGGAGGGAATTGAATTATTACGTAATGCGGGCACTGACATTATTGTGAAAACGATTGATGAGTCCACTTCTGCCGCACAATTGATTGAGTCACTACACAATGAGATCCAGCTTGTTATTGTTGGCGGCGGAGACGGCACCATTAATTCGACTCTGGCGGCGCTTTATCGTTTTAAACTGCGCCTTGGAATTTTGCCATTGGGTACCGCAAATGATTTGGCGCGCTCCCTGGGTATACCGGCCGACATTGATGAAGCATTTAAAATTATTTATGAAAATAATTATTGCAAAACCAACCTGGGCGTGGTGAATGGAAAGTATTTTTTTAACGTGGCCCACATAGGATTAGGGGTCAAAGTTACTGAAGAGTTAACTCCTGACCTTAAAAAGAAGTGGGGAGTATTCAGTTACCTCAAGGCGATTCTTTCTGCGTTTAAAAACCAGAAAAAATTTTATTTAACAATTAAAAACGGCGAACAAAACCACCGCTTAAGATCCATTCAGCTGGCAGTTGGTAGCGGTCGCTACTACGGAGGTGGAAATATTATCGATGAAGACTCTGAGATCGATGATGGTTTACTGCGCCTGTATAGCCTTTATCCGTTAACATTCTGGCAATTATTAACTTGCGCACCCTTGTTGCGTTTTGGCAAACATAAGCAAATACGCAAAACGTTTACGCTCTCAGGTAAGGAAATTGAGATTATCACTGCACCGCCCCTTGAAATCCATGCAGATGGGGAGCACATCAGCCACACCCCGGCTGTTTTTAAGGTCATACCCCAGGCGCTGGAAGTTATCTGCGCCGCTGATTTAAATAGTTGATTATCATCCGCAACCAGGATCGAAGGAGTTTACCTATGTTTCGTTTATTATCCGACCTTGAAGTAACATTGAACGAACTGTTGGTTGCTTGCCGTGAATCGATAGACCATTTCCGCGATGCCACCCGCATCATCGCCGCCGAAAGAATGGCGCAAGATTTAAAGCAGATCGCCGATGCACGCGAATACTTTATTCCAAAACTGGAAAACCAAATCCGCGAATTGGGCGATTTACCAGCGATGCCTGATCCTGACAAAGAAGATAGTGAAATGTTAATACATCACATCGGTGCTGCTGTTTCTGATGATTACACCCATACATTATTGCAACAACGCATCGAAGCAGAGAAAAACATTCTGGTGTTGATTGAACAAACAAAAAATAATGATGAAGATAAAGCCTGCGGAAATTTATTAGAGGATCTGGAATTGCAAGTAAAAAACGCTATTGAAAAGCTTTCTGTGTTAGCTGCACAATCTCCACTTTAACCCTATAGACCTGCGCAAGTGCTTATTCATAATACTGTTGCCGCAGGTTTCTATTTTGAAAAAAATTAAATCACTTTATGGATTACAAAGTTTCAGTCCATGACCAGCTTTTAAAGAACCAACCCACACCAAATGAAACACTCCAGTAATCGCCTGTTGTTACCAGAGGACTGGAATAAAAAACAGCATCACGTAAATTGTCGTAACGAAAACTAACGCCGTACACCAGATTTCCTTCCCTTGCTCCGATACCTAATTCAGTAAAGGTGCCACTAAAACCATCGTTAGCGTTGTACTCCGCCCTGGTTGCAGTTACATATTCCGGTGCAACATTGTAATAATGCTCATGGTAATCGTGCGAACCATAAAGCGCGCCGACATCAAGCGTTAACCGCCATCTATCGAACACCTTTGGCTGGACCCAGGTCAGTACGGGGTTTGCGGTATAACCGATGTATTCGAAATCGCTACCGACAGCAAATGCGGGTCTGACCGGCAAGCGCAAAATTAAACCGCGATTAAAACCACGACCGGTTAAATCAATATTGATTGACGGGCCTAACTGGAATTCAGATTCAAGCTCCGGCATACCTGCGCGCAAACGATTATCTTCGGCACCATCATTGAGCGCTAAATCTGCGCTGACATTAAATTCAATTCGTTCAGCAAGGGAAAATTCGGCGCGCGTTCCATCTCGATCAGATTTAAAAATTCTGCCACGGTATTCCACCACCGGTATCGGTAATACTTTTACATGTGTTTCATCTGAGCCGCGATAGTGGGGTAAATACTGGCCGCCAATACCCAAACCAAATTGCAATTCATGCTTGAATTCATCAGCGTATGCACTTGTACTGATGCAACAAAAAAATAATATTGCGTTTTTAGATAGTATTTTTTTTCGCATGTGATTTAAGTTCCTGGGCATAAACACGCCTACATCCGTAGCTAAATTAGTTTTACCAGGCATGCTGGTCACCGATTGAAGCCGCACAATAGTCACAACGCGTTGAAAACTCAATGTGACGAATGTATCGACCAAATCTATGACAGCCAAATCCATGCAAATATCGAGATCAAATCACAATTTATGAAATCAATAAATGAAAAGCCCGGTTTTATAACCGGCTATTGCGATGTACAGAATCCATCGAAGATTGGGGACGTTAATGCTATTGGAGCGATTAACAATCATTAGATTTGTACGGTTACCAGCGGGCCTACCCTCTCCCTTCACTGGCGGGCTGACGCCGGTAACCGCACAAATTTGGATTTGCAGCTATCAGTAAACAGCTACATACGGAGGATCGTTCTTCTCCGGAATTCTTTGGTTAATCTTTCGCATCAGTACAATGATGAACGGATTGTCCTGAAACAAGGAATCAGGCTCCAAGGTTTGAGTTGCCATTTATTTTTATTGGAAGAAAGTATTTTATATATTAAATATGTAAATTAATACTAATAGATTAAAAATTAATAACCAAACATTATTTAGTTATTGTCCAACAAACCCAAACTTACTTTTAGCTATATGCGCCGGCCAGCTCATAAATTGGCCTGATAAAGGGAATGGGCGATGTTAGGGAAGAAGATTGAAATGACCCGAAAAGACTTCGGGTCATATTGATAACGGACTAACGATTATTGCCCGGCAAGGATTTTAGTTGCTTGAGAAACGCGATGTGCGCGGCGGGTGTTGCTGGACCCTCATAGGGTAAAAGCGTCCAGGTTTCCGTCGCGTTCATACTCGCACCAGGCGACAGGGTTTTATAAGGTGCATGCACTTCCAGCTCCAATAAGCCCTCTGCAGGCTCTGCATTCAAAAATTCCTGATAAAGCTCTATCTGCCCCTGCTCAGGATGTATCGCATCTTGCGGCTGCAAATTAAATTGGATGATTAATAACTGTTTATCGCGAAACGTTGCCATCCATCCTTGTGAAGGCTGGATAAATATTTTTCCTTTTCGACCCTGTTTTTGTGAGGAATTGGCATTTTCCAGCGCGAAAATTCCGTCGCTGAAGTTATGGGTTAAACCATCGTAAATTTCATCGGAAAAATGCTGAATGCGCGCATCAGTTTCTTTTGCGACAGGAACATAAACGTGCGAGCTGTAGGGAACACGCGTGTTGAACCAGATATCCCAGGAGACGTTAGTATCGCGAATGTTGGTTGCCTCAACATCCAATTGAATTTGATTAGGTTGGTTCGCTACCAACGCGTAGGTTTTTTTAATAGCAACACCGGAAATCGGGCTATTAGGGCTATGCAAAACAATCTGCTGTGCTGTTTTTTCTACCGTTTTATTTTTTGCCAGAATTAAAAACGGATCTGGCGGCCATACTGCTTTCCTCGCGCGGCGTTCATCATTAAGTAACTGCTGCGTCCACCATTGGCTTTGCGGACCAACCCAGATTTCATGCCCTAAATAACCGATATTATTGGCTTCCGGGGTAACCAGCGGATTGGGTTCGGTAATAACCGCCTCGCCAGTTTTTAAAAAATTGGGCCTACCTGACAAGTGGGCAGACAACAATCGACCGCCAATATCCGGGGTTATTTCTACAGCAACAGTTCCATTGTCCAATAGTATTCTTTCCACTTCGGCGTGCGCCGACAATGCGAGAGGGACAAACATAATGAGCAATTTCCTTAATAAAAAAGCGCGGTATCGGGACATATTTGCTCTCTCACAGATTTATCTTTTTATTTATTAATAGCCCGATAAATGGGCGGCGAATGTTCTCATTGCCATTCGCAAAAGTCACTGGCTGAAGTAGATAATTACAATAAAGGTTTGGTATTCAGGATGTGTAATAACTGTTGTAAATGTTGTGCGCACTCATACCCCAGGGAAGTTGGATACCCGCCATCAATTTGGGTAATTAATTGTTTTTCATAAAGGCGGCGGGTCGCGTCGATCAGGTCGGGGGCTGCGTCGGAATGAACTTTAAGGCCTGATTGATGGCTGTCGGCGGTAAACATTCGCAGAATTTGCATTTCAGCAATCAGGTCGTTGGTGATGGTCATAGCACTTATACCTCTATTTATTATTGGGAATTATTTTTTAGCACGGCCAATTCAACATTGGGCCCGTTATCGGTAAGCAATTTTACCCGTTAACAATTTTACCCGTTAACAAATAGCACAGACCTCTGATATCGCCAAGGTTTTAGGGGAAATCAAAACAAAAACTCCCGGTTTTCAGGCCGGGAGTTTTATTAATTCACATTAAGGACGCCAGATATAAGGCGGTGCAACGGTGACATCGGTAGATGAAGTCACGCCATTCCAATCGTCGGCAACAAAACCGTAGAAGGTATTTGCCGATTTTCCGCTACTCACAAATTCCAGATCGCCGATCAGGGTTGCCGTACCGGAAGCCGTTTGGTTATTGCCGAACCATCCCAATGGATAGAAAGTCCCCAGCACCTTCGCTGACCCACTCACGTTGAAATTACTTGCACCGTGATGTTGGTGACTGGCCACACCGAGCAAACTCAGTGCACCAACCGTACCGCCAGACACAGTACCGTTGATCACTGTTGCCTGGTTATCGATGCGTGCACTGCCGGTCACGCTACCGCCGAGAATTTTTGCGTAAGGGCCAACATACACGGTGGATGGAGTATTGCTCGGGGCACAACCACCGCCGTTGCTGTGACGAACGGTTCCGCTGGGGCAAGCATCACGCGCACCGTTTTTAAAGCCTTGCGGCCAGGCGCCCTGCACTTCCACCATGTACGGGTAGCGATAAATCGATGGATAAGCTTTGCCATCGCCGGGATTATCCCAGGTAATTTTTTGGTAAGTCGTCGGTGTTGCAGTCACGACCAAAAATACATTTTCGCCCGGTGTTAAGCACAGCGAAATTTCGCCATCAGTACCGCGTTGCAATTCAGTGTAACGCGATTGCGTCATTGCACTGTTGGTTGTAACCAGGCCCCAACGCCAACCGGAATTTGCACCGTTTTGCACAACACCGCGGAATTTCACGGTAATTGTGCTCGCACCTGCTTCAGGAAATAATTGCACAACGTTGTAACCCCAGCGTTGCGGCGCCCAATAATATGGCGATACAAATCGGCGATTCTGCGCAAAATTGGTATCGAGCGATTCAAGCTGCGTTAAACGCAAACGACGTGCCGTGTAATTGCCTGCATCCGCATTTAAATTGCCGTAATTCTGGCGATATACAGCGCCCTGGTCCGCGCCATCCGGATCTTTGTAATCCCATGTTACGTTATGCATTGCCCACTCACCGAAACGATCATTCAATTGTTCGATGTTCCAGTTTTGGCTCAGCATTAATTTTTGCCATGGATCGCGCTGACCTGCCGGTGCGTTGTAAGCCCACATATTGTTAACGGCGCTGTGACAATATTTATCTTTTACGAATTCAAAAAATTGCCAGTTGCAATAACGGTCGCGCGTGTTGCCGTAATACAAATGCGGCATATTCGGCAGCATTTCGGAACAGTGCACATTGGTGTTGAAAAGTTGATGTGGCATCCAGTTAGCGTGTGATTCATAAATCCAGCAACCAGCTCCACCGCAATCCCCAAAACCTTGCGTAGTGGATTGCACACCGTGCATAAATTCATGCGCTAAACCCCATGGATCATTTGCAGCACCCGGCCCAATCCACATGCCCATGTAATTAATACCATTGCGCGACCAACCGCCGCCCCACAACGGGAATTCATTATCAAAATGCACTGCAGCTTTGTATTTGGTGGTGGATGAACAATACGGCTGCGGGAAATAAATCGGTGCACCGAAATAAGATTCCCAAATACCTTCCAATGTCGTTAATGCTGCTTGTGCATTGGCGGTGGTGATATTGGTTCCGTCTTTCCAGTACACCGCAAAGTGCGCCGATTCCAAACGCAACGGCGCACCGTTTTCGCCGCCGTCTTTTGGTGCTACCCAATTACCAGCAACACAATTATTAACAGGTGGTGTTGAGCACGTTGAACCGGCCCAAACGTTGTCTGCCTTTGGTGTAACACACGCTTGCGGTGCAACACTGGAGCTGGATGAACTGCGTAATGAGCTGCTCGCAATTGATGATGAAATAATTGAAGAAGAAACAAGCGATGACGCAACTGATGAACGCGAACTCGATACAATAGAACTAACTGTTGATGACCGGCTACTTGAAATTATCGAGCTGCTGACAACCGAACTTCTACTCGACGATTGACTGGAAACTGTACCGGTTTGATTTACACCCAACACGCGCCACTCCAAAATCCCCGTGGATTGTTGGGCGTTAAGCATGCGCACACGCACGCGATTAGTCGTTACATTCGGTACAGCCAACACGTTAAACCGATTAATTATTACCGGCACATTGCCAATCGCTGCCCAACTGGAACCGTTGAAATATTCCAGCACTGCATCGGTTGGTGTGAGCACACCACCGGCATCATCAAACCAATAAATTTCGGTTGATGAAATAGTTACCGGATTGGCCCACTGATATTCCACCCATTGATACGAATTCGGATTATTCCAGTTGCCGTATGCACCTTTGGATTTATCGTTGGAATTTGCGGGCTGCGAATTATCATTTACGGCCGCCAGAGTTTCCCAAGATGAAACATAAGAAGTTGATGCAGTTGCGTTGAGTGCAAGATTAAGCGTGTTACTCATAGCGCTTGAAATACTGCTCGCAATAATAGAACTGCTTTTACTGCTAATTGCTGCACTGGTAGTTGTTGTCGATAGACTTGATGCAGCAATGCTTGATGGTGCAATTGAACTATTAATGACCGAGCTATTTGCTACAGAACTGCTGGCAACGGTGCCGCCGCAAATACTGCCCGTTACAATTGGCTTTTCAGCCGCACCACCATTTTTATTAACCTGGAAACCAAAATTCACTGACTGCCCCGGCTGGATTGCACCATTCCAGGAAATATTGGTTGCGGTATACGGGTTTGATCCCGTCAGGTTTGCATTCCAGCTACTGCTAATGCGATTGGTGGTGTACTGCCAATTCACGGACCAACCATTAATTGCCGTATTACTGGTATTGGTAATTGTGATGCTGCCGGTCAAGCCGGTGTTCCACTCGTTAGCAATCGAGTAAACACAACTGGCTGACTGTGCCAATGCTTGTTGCGAAACAACAGAAGCAAAAACACTCAAGCAGAAAGCCATCCTGAAACGATTGAGTTTCGGAAGTTTCATAGAGTTTCTCCGGGGAGCTGGGATTATGGTTTTTCGTAGTGACCGGATACCACAATTTTTATTATTAAAAAAACACACCGATAATTTTTATTATGTAAAACTGTAATCCTCGTTAAATGATCATTTAAATTTATCGATAACATATTATTAAAATATGAAAATTTAACTGCGCGGGAGGATGGCATTTTTGGCAAAAAAAATCCCGCATTTTCATGCGGGATTTTTCCAAAACAATAACAATGTCGCCTGGTTTTGTAATTCTTATCGATTGAATCACAGCGACAAAAACTCCCGACGTTAAAGCCGGGAGTTTTTACTAACGTATCACCGCTATTTATTGCAATGGTGGATAAGCATTATTCAACAACACCTGGAAACCTTCTTTGAACCAACGGCCAGCAACAGGTGCGTTGGCCAATGATCCGGTCGTAGTGCCTGCGGCGTTGGTGTACGTTGGATCGCAATTGCGGTCAAAGCCTTTCGCAGGATCTTGCGGATCGAAAGAAAGTTCTTTTGACGCAGCACCATCCGATTCACCCGGCGGTTTTATCCATACATAAGCATCGACACCAGCAACCGGAGCCACTTGTGGACGCTCACCGACTCCGCCAGGCTGGTTACACCAGTTGCCACGATGTGCGCGACGGTCAATGCGGGATTGGTCAATAAACGTATCGAGTGTGGTACTGGTAGATACCGCCGTCGGACGGTTTGGACCACCCCAACCATTGCGAGAGGTATCCACCAACATTCCGATGGTTGATGGGAAACCGGCGCTAATCATTGCCGTGCGCCACGCTTGTACAAACGAAACTTCACTGAAGTGCGGGTTCCACTCATAGAATTTCGCTTGACGGGTTTGCGTACCGCCGCCCGTACCGAATGTGCCGTTCGCCAATGAATCCAGGAAGGGTTCGTACAGTGGGGTATAACCTGATGTGTTGGAAATAAAACCAGCGATTGAGTTAACGCCGCCGGTTGCGCTTTTGATTGCATTACCAATCAATGTGACTGCTTTACCGAAGTTATCAGTCCAACCCAGCCAGCCGGAATGGCCAATATCCACATAGCTGTATACGTTTTTAATCGGGTACAACTTGCTCAGTGTGTAGCGAGTATTCGCAACGTAACCGTAGTTTGCGTCGGTCGCTTCCTGGCATGCAGGTGTGCTCAGGTTGGTCACGAGGTTTGGCAGCGAGTCCGGCTCAATGATCGCAATGATGCGCAGTGATGCGTATTTTGGATCAGAGAAAATACCGGCAATTACATCAACGTATTCAGTGCGGTAACGTGCACTGCCTTCAGCGGTTTGTTTCAATTCACCATTTGATGCAAGTGCATGACAATCGCGATTGGGCAAATCATAAACCACGACTTTGATAACGTTGGCATTTTGATCCAGCGCTGCATCCAGGTGATCACGCAATCCCCATGCACCGTTATCCGGTGCAATCGCGCCGATGCGATCCATCCATACGGCAGTACTGACATTCGCAATTTTTGAACCACCGGGTTCAGCTTGCGCTTTTGCAGACCATATCGGATCAACGTACCAGCGTGCATCAACAAACGGGTTATCCAAGCGAACGATACTTGAATTAGTGCTGGAGTTAATGCTCGAACGCGAACTGGAAGCGACTATCACACTGCTTGAAGAACGTGAGCTTGAAGTCACCACACTGCTGCTGGATTGAACAGAACTGGAAATGATCACCGCGCTGCTGGAACTGCGTGAACTTGAAACTACCACACTGCTCGATACAACACTGCTGGAGATCGCAACACTGCTGGAACTGCGCACGCTTGATGTCGCACTTGAACTTGAACGCGGCACAGTGCTCAACGCTTCCGCAACACCCTGGTAAGCTGGCTTTTTCTGCAAGCTGTCATTGAACAGCAACGGCCAATCCGGCAAGTTTTGATGGGTGTAGAACCAGCTATCCGGATCTGCAATTCCCCACACTACAATGCCACCACGACGCGCTGGCGGAACGATATCCAGATAGGCCTGGATGATTTCTTTGTAACGCGCTTTTTGACGATCCAGGCCAGCACATGACGTTGCACAATCACTGCGATTTTTATAATCGTTATTGGCATTGCCATCGTACGGATTATTCAAACGCACATCCAATTCAGAAATTTTAATTTTGAGTGTTGGACTCAACGCAACCACTTTTTGCAAAGACGCGCGAATGTTGGCGATAGAGGGATAATCATTCATCACGTGCATTTGGAAACCAACACCGTCAATCGGTACGCCGTTCGTTAATAAACGTTGTACGAGATTTACGAGCGCGGTGGTTTTGTTTCCATTTTCTTCGGTATTGAAATCGTTGTAATACAACTCGGCAGTTGGATCAGCCGCGCGTGCGCGACGGAACGCTTCGTCGATATATTCCGGGCTGCCATATTGGCGATAGAACACCGATTGGCGATAACCATTCGCTGAACCACGACCATCATCATCAGCGGAATCAAACAAGGCTTCGTTTACTACGTCCCAACTTTTTACCTTGCCAGCAAAATGCGCAGCAACGGTGTCGATGTGACGTGCGTAATCGCTGCGGAAATTTGCATTGCTATCGGTTGCCCATGTTGGCAATTGATAGCTCGGATGCCATACCAGCGCATGACCGTGCAATGATTTACCGTTGCTCGCTGCCCAATTCGCTAAACGATCTGCATTCGAGAAAGAGAAATTGCTACCGGAATACATGTAGCTCATTTTCATAATATTTTCGGCAACGATTTGGCTGAAATCTTCACGCACAATGGTTTGGCGTGCGGTGTTGGTGAAAATATCTGCTGCACCACTTCCTGCGGCAACTGCAACACCAATCGGGAAATCGACCAGACTGGAAAGACCGGTGCCAACAGGTATTTCAGGCTCTTCATCAACATTGCCAGCAACCGAGAAATTATCCACGAAGAAACTGACATTCACCGAACCATCAACCGATTCAATAATGAATGATTCAAACGGAGTGGCGCTGCCCGGTGTGTAAGTGCCGCTCAACAAGGTCCAACCATTGGCGCTGACTTGTGCGCTCGCAATTTCGGTGTACTCGTTGTAGGTAGCGGTATCAGCATCGTCAACCAGTTTGCCGGTGATTTTGAGCGTTTCCGGTAATTCACCCGGAGCCAGTTTCACCCAGGCTGCAACCTCATAGGTATTACCTGCGGTTAATCTGGTCACATTAAATGTTGCACCGTTCCAATAAGCAGTTCTTCCACTGACAAACAAACTGGCGTTGCCTGCGTAGCGATCTGCTGTACTGCGAACAATAGTCGCCGCACCGCGCGTTCCCCAATTCGTTGTGCCATTTTCCACATCACCATTTACCGCAATATTATTTGCTGGCGCTGATGAATTCACCGAGCTGCTGCTGGAAGAAGAAACAACAGATGATGATGCTATTGATGACGAAACTATTGATGACGAAACTATCGACGAAGAAATGGCCGACGAAGAAATTGCCGATGAAGAAATTACTGATGACGATATTATTGAAGATGAAACCACTGAAGAAGAAATCGCCGATGATGAAATCACTGACGAGGAAATTTTTGAAGAAGAAACAATAGACGATGAAACTACAACGCTGCTACTGGAACGTGAAGATGACACCGCTTGCGAGCTGCTACCGCCAACAATTCCCCAGGGAGCAGGTTGTGCTGCACACGTTGAGCGAGCAATACAGCTTTTGTTATTTTCATAACCCCACCCACTTTGCGTAGTAACACAGAGCGGATGAATAGAGCCGTACCAATTACATTGCTGGCCATTCACAACACTGGATGCAACCGAACTTTTAATACTGCTACTGGTGACAACCGACGAAGAACTTCTCACACTGCTAACAGGAGCGGAAGATACCGGCGCAGAACTGGAAGTCACAGTTCCGCCACAAATACTACCGGTAATAATTGGACGCTCGGCACTGCCGCCGCGTTTATCAACCTGAAAACCGAATTGCACACTTTGGCCTGGAGGGATAGCCGCATTCCATCCCACGTCGCTTGCTGAATAAGGATTGCTGCCGCTGATTTTCGCATTCCATGAGCTGGATAAGCGATTGGTGGCATATTGCCAACCCACAGTCCAACCGTTAATCGCGGTGGTACTGGTGTTAGTAATGGTAATAGCGGCAGTGGCACCGGTATTCCATTCATTGCTGATGCTGTAACTACAATTCGCTGATTGCGCGAGTGATTGCTGTGCGAAAAAACCGGCACTGACAACCGCTGCAACACCCAGCGTTTTTTTCATAAACGCAGATTGCATGGTCATAGTCTCCTGGACTGATAGTGAAATGTTTTTTTGTTATGGACGATTCGCTCCGTGAACCTTTATGCATCCTGATGTGTTGACCTGAATAGCCTGTTTTATCTTTAGAATACCGCCTGTTGTTTTTAATTTTTTTGAGTGAACTACTTGCAAAAATAATTCAGTCGAAAAAATTTTCTGCTCTACATTTTTCGCATCCCCTTAACGACAAAAATCCGGCCATCACAGAGTGAAGGCCGGAAAAGTCACAGTTGTTTCAGGGGTAACACACGAAATCAGATAAAAAATGTGAGCGTGAATTTATCTGATTCCATTTCACAAAACAGTCGTCCATGACCAAGGCATCTCTCCAAATGCCTGTCCTGGCTCACTCTCACTCATGCCACTTATTGCAGTGGCGGGTAAGCGTTGTTGATCAACACTTGCAAACCTTCTTTGAACCAGCGACCCGCTACCGGTGCATTAGCCATCGCACCTGTATCTACGTTGGAACCACTGCCAGGGTTGTAGTTGTAGGTTGGATCACACATACGGTCGAAACCTTTCGCTGGATCTTGCGGATCAAAAGACAATTCTTTTGATGCAGCACCATCAGATTCACCTGGCGGTTTCACCCATACGTAAGCATCGATACCGGCAACAGGCGCAACTTGTGGACGCTCACCGATACCACCGCGTTGGTTACACCAGTTGCCGCGATGGGTACGACGGTCAAGACGCGATTGATCGATAAAGGTATCAAGTACAGTGCTGGTTGATTGTGCGGTTGGACGGTTTGGACCACCCCAGCCGTTACGGCCAGTGTCTACCAACATACCAATTGACGCAGGGAAACCAGCAGAAATCATCGCCGTGCGCCACGCCTGCACGAAAGCAACTTCACTGAAGTGCGGATTCCACTCATAGAATTTAGCTTGACGGGTTTGGGTACCACCACCGCTACCAGGGAATGCACTGTTAGCCAATGAATCCAGGAACGGCTCGTACAATGGGGTGTAACCAGAGGTGTTGGATACGAAACCGGCAACAGAGTTAACACCGCCAGTTGCGCCTTTGATGGCATCGCCAATCAAGGTTACTGCTTTACCGAAGTTATCAGTCCAGCCTAACCAGCCTGAGTGACCGATATCAACGTAGCTGTATACGTTTTTGATTTGGTAAAGCTTGCCCAGGGTGTAACGGGTGTTAGCTACGTAACCGTGAGTTGCGTCAGTTGCTTCCTGACACTCCGGATCGCTCAGGTTAGTAACCAGGTTTGGCAATGAGTCAGGTTCAATGATGGCGATAATGCGCAGGCTGGCGTATTTCGGATCAGAGAAAATAGAAGCGATTGCATCTACGTACTCGGTTTTATAACGCGCACTACCCTCAGCACCTTGTTTCAATTCACCGTTAGATGCCAATGCATGGCAGTCGCGGTTTGGCAGGTCATAAACCACTATCTGGATTACGTTAGCGTTTTGTGCCAGTGCTGCATCCAGGTGATCACGCAGGCCGAAGCTGCCATCGGTTGGCGCAATAGCACCAATGCGGTCCATCCACACAGCAGTGTTGTAACCGGCAATTTTTGAACCGTTGGTTTCAGCTTGTGCTTTGGCAGACCAGATTGGATCGATGTACCAGCGCGCATCAACGAATGGGTTATCAACACGCACAATACTTGTATTAGTGCTGGAGTTGACGCTGGAATTAACACTTGAAAGCGAGCTTGAACTGATCACGCTGCTTGAGGGGCGTGAACTTGAAGTCACTGCACTGCTGCTGGATGGAATCGAGCTTGAAGATACAGTGACTGCGCTGCTGCTGGATGGAATCGAACTTGAAGTTACCACGCTGCTTGAGGTAACTGCAGTGCTGCTTGAAGTAATGGTGCTGCTTGAACTGCGCGAGCTTGAAGTTCTTGGGCCGCTATCAGAAGTAGTAAATGAAGATGCAACAGAACTTGGACGCGCGCTGCTGCTTGGGGTAGACGTAGTGTTGCCAACTACACCATAAGGCGCAGGCTGAGCGGCACAAGTTGAGCGTGAGATACAACTTTTATTGTTCTCATAACCCCAACCACTTTGAGTGTTGGTACATAACGGATACAAGGTGCCGTACCAGTTACATTGCTGACCGGAAACAATCGGTGCACTGCTGCTTACGCGTGAAGAACTGGTGACAGTTACGCTGGATGGCGCTGCCGAACTGGTTGGTGCTGCTGAACTGGTTGTTTGGCCACCAGAACAAATGCTGCCGCTAAATGTTGGTATCTCTGCAGAACCGCCACGCTTGTCAACCTGAACACCAAAAGTGGCGCTCTGGCCTGGAGACAAGTTGCCATTCCAGTTCAGGTTTGTCGCTGTATATGGATTGCTACCGCTAACTTGTGCGTTCCACGAACTACTCATGCGGTTAGTGTTGTACTGCCAGCTAATATTCCAGCCATTAACCGCTGATGATCCACTGTTGGTAACAGTGATCTCGGCAGTAAGACCGGTATTCCATTCATTGTTGATTTTATAAGTACAGGCGGCCGTAGCACTGTGGCTTGCTACAGCCAAACCAAGGCTGAGCAGAGTCGCCAAACCGTAGGTTTTTCTTATTGGAGTCATCATTGAAGTTCTCCTGGATTCCAGTGAGGAAGAGCTATTCGCTCTCGTTATTATTCTGCGCCCGGTCCGAAAGTATGCGACCCGGCACTGGTTTGCCCCTACATCCTGCAAGGCGTCATGTAACTGCCACGACCAGTCGATCCATCTGGGAAGTACCGCGATAAGAATTGGTTGCGCAACCTTAATTTTTGAAACTAAAAACTATTGTTATTGAAGCTCCGGATGCGTTAGCCATTACATAAAGAGTCACACGAACAGCTGCGCTATCAGGCATAAATATTGTTAAAACAATATCCCACAAAACAATAAAATTTCGGGAATGGCGGCAAAATAAACATAAAACAGGTAAGATGCCAAACAGGAAAATTTTTAACTATCCAGTTATTCAGCCCCGCATTATCCTTCGATAGTCATTCCCATTCTACGAAAAATCTCCCCATGAATACTTGTGCACAAGAAAATTTGGCCTTTTAAGATTGCGCTATCATTTGTCTGAAATTTTTCGTCAGTGGTACTTATGCAGTTAACTGGCCATTCAGTGCTCATGCTTTGTAACAAGGTATCTATCGGAATAGAAAATGAGATTTTTCAAAATAGAAAAAGTACGACAAGGTAAAAATTGGCAGCTGTTTTTAGCAAAATGCGGCTTTTATAATTATTTGAAGTTGCCGTTATTTTTTATATACAAAACAGATATGACCGAACACAAAACAGCGCTGTCAATTTGGTTTGGCCAAAGTAGTGTAAATATCTGCAAATGGCAACCCCTTATATAAAATTTATCGCACTTATTCTTAATTAAGACATTTATGTGATAAATATCACCGATTCACAGGTAAACTTTACGCTATATTTAAAAACCTCTTAATACTCGCTTA
The DNA here is from genome assembly GCA_003056245.1 of Cellvibrio sp. 79. Taxonomy (GTDB): domain Bacteria; phylum Pseudomonadota; class Gammaproteobacteria; order Pseudomonadales; family Cellvibrionaceae; genus Cellvibrio. The sequence goes on from MVDH01000011.1 coordinate 26,667, forward strand.
ATAATTATAAATGCTGTGTCGCTTACCGAAAAAACACTCACATTACAGGAAAAATTTTACTCATTGCGGGCGTACCAACCTGAAAAAATTATTGATGCTTGATCAATAAATCAATTTGCTTTTGAAATTTATTTTTAGCTTTTATAGTGCCAGTGAAAGTTTGAAAAATGGCTTTATTTCAAGCTTATAAATACCATTAGCCTCTATGCGGTTTTATTCGAACATCCAAAGTATTTATTTAATAGATTTTTCGCGGTAGATTTTTTGTAACTTCACATCACTTAATTTTTTTAAAAAAAATTGGCGGCAAACCAGGCGCGTTCAGATATAACTCCCAAAAGACAATATTGCTTTGCCTGCCGATGACACCAATATCATTTGGGCGCCAGGCGATACATCAACATTTACGTAGCAACCACGGTTGATAACAGCTGGAGTGCAGTTGTGAGCTTACCCGCTGGTTCAATCATAGAGACAGACAGCTCCAACCCATCCATATTTTGATAGCACCTATATTTTGATAGTACTTATATATAGAGGCGTAGTCCTCATCAACCAGAACAAGCTGCTCGATTCATCCACGAGTTCTGTGATACCACCAACTCAGGGGATTTAGACGCAACAGCCGTTCAAACCGGAACCACTCTTGCCCTGCAGACCTTGAGTGGAATGCAAACCATTAAGTCAATTACGGATATCGACTTCTGCGACAATATGTAACTTCAAAGTGGGCGACTACCATGGCAGTAAACCTGCCATGGTTAAAAACACCTTTCATCTATGGATTAAAATCCGTCTTTTTTGCCAATTTCTTTCCACATTTTTTGCACATTTACACTTTTTCACGTTGAAGCCTTCAATTCCCATGCGAATTTAGTTTGATCGCGCAATCATATTTAGGTAATGTGATTTTTAAAAATCGAACAATACCGATTGCTGAAATCGGGAAATAAAGCAACGCAAAATGCTGGCGCGCAAAACAACAATAAAACATTAAAAATCAAATAGTTCCAGCTTTAAAAACACGTTAAGCGCAATCATTAGTGATACAAATTTCGCCGATAAAATTACCTGTGCACTATCGAGCAAATGACTTCACTGCAATATGTTAGCGCAATCATTTTGAGATAAATAATACTTAATTAACATCAAAACGACCCACTCGAATTCAAACCAAGGCGCGGACAACTATGTTTAAAACCCTGATTGTGTATGCCCATCTACTCGCTGCATGTGTAGCCGTTGGTATTTTGCTGATCCAGGACCTGGCCCTGGCTAAAAGCCGTGGCAGCGCCCTGTCCACCACCGCCATCAAGGACCTCACCAAATCCGCCGAGATTATGTTTATTGCCCTGGTAGTCCTGTGGATCTCCGGGTTAACGCTGGTGTTATTGGGTTATCTGGAGAATCCCCAGCAGTACCTGATGAACGAGAAA
>MVDH01000012.1 GCA_003056245.1 Cellvibrio sp. 79
AGGCCAGGTATCCAGCGGCAATACCTGGTGTGACATTTCCTCGCGGGTTTGCAATAACGCGGTTTGCACTTTATCGGCGGAAAGGCCACGCAAATCGGCAATTGCGATGCGATAGGGTTCAACATTTTCGGCAATCAACTGTTCGCCGCTGGGAAGGATGTAAGCGCGCAACATATCGTGACGCGCCACCAGCTTCCGCCACGCCCCCTGAAAGCGCTCGAGATCCAGCTGGTCGCTTTCGATTTCCTTGTAGCCATGCAGGGACATCCCTCCCAGATCGAACACGCCGGTGCGTCCGATCCAGTAGGCTTGCTGCATATCGGTAATCGGGAACGGCAGGTAACGATCTGCCGGGTTAAGGGTGAGCGCCACCTCTTCTTCCTGGCTATCAATTTCCCCCAGCCCTGCTTGCACAGCGGCCAGTAAACCGCCAAAGGTCATACCGCCCATCATGTCGGCAATAGCAATATTGGCCCCGAATTGCTTCTGCAATTTGTTGCGTAAATCCACAGCGATAAGCGAATCAACGCCCAGGGAAGTCAGCTCACTCTGTTCGTTGGCAAAGACTTGTTCACTGGTACCCAATGCCTGCGCCATTAACGATACCAATGCGCTACGCACGGCACCGGCGCGCTCCACGGGCGCCAGCGACGACAGGTCCAGGACAGGCGATGATGTGACTTTTACTCCGTTGGCAGCGGCGGATGATGGAACTACTTTCTCCAGCAATGAGCCCGCTGCCGAACCTGCAATATAGGTTCCCCAATCAATATCGATTACCGCGAGATTAGCGGCGACACTGGTTGCTGCCGTAGCAAATGCTGCGACCCCCTGCTCTACGGTAAATGCTTGGATGCCGCGTTCGCGGTAGTAACGTTGCACGGACTCATCCAGACGGCTGGCCATGCCCACTTGCGCCCAGGGGCCCCACAGCAAGCTGGTTCCTGTCTCGTGTTCACTGCGGTAATTGGCCAGTTCAGCATTGAGGTACGCATTGGCAACCGCGTAAGCCGCCTGTCCCTGGGTACCTAGCAACGATGACATGGAAGAAAAACCGATCAGGTGTTTGAGCGGATGCCGGCTCAATGCGTTAAGCAAGTTCACCGTACCATCCACTTTGGGCGCCAGTACTGCTTCCAGGCTGGCAATATCCAGTTCTTCAAGGGGTTGGTCCTTCACCACACCGGCGGCATGAATTAAACCGGTGAGTTGAATACCCGCCTCGTCAAGGGTTTGTACCCAGGCATTTACGTCGGCTTCGCGGGTGATATCACAGCGAACGGCTTGCACTTTGACGCCGGCGGTAGCGGCCTGCTCGATAAAGGCCAAAACTTCCGCCGAAGGCTCACTGCGCCCCAGCAAAAACACGCCTTTGGCGTAAGTCGTAGCGAGATATTTCGCAATCTCCAAACCTATGCCGCTCGCTCCACCGGTAATCGCATACCAACCCGGTGTTAAGCCGGTAGATGCCGTTTTTTGTGTACGGGGATTAGCACGTAAACGCGGTGTCAGGAATTGCTGGCCCCTGTTCCAGATTTGCTCACCATCACAGGCAAGCGCCTGATTGAGTAACGGGAGCCAATCACCACTAGCGGCCAGGCTGACCTGACGGAAACCCAGGTCGATTCCCTCGTTGATAAATACGTTGAAAATCGCATCGATTGCCGCAATCGCCGGTTGCTGATGCTGGGCATTGAAACTGGCATCGCGCGCCAGATAAATAAATCCGTGCTCAAGGGTAATGTTTAACTTATCAATTGCCTTCACCAGCGAGGACAAGCGCAAAATCTCTTGTGCGAGGGATTTTGCATCCTGCGGATATTCACTTAACTCATAAATTAAACCGGCAACCCGGCTCCCTGCTTCAGGCAGATACTGGTACCACAAGCCGAGGTTATCTTCGAGGCGCAAGCCATTAAATGGCAGGCAATGGGGATCCAGATAGATGGAATTCAGACGGGATTTTGCCGAGATATCCTTGAGAGACGGTGAACCAAATAGCAGCCAGGGCTGAGCAGAATTGGCGACGACCTTGTCGGTAGCCACCGGCTTCACTTCCTCCCACTCAATGGAGTAGAAAGGTTCGGTAGCGGCGGCCTGGCGGCCAAGCATCTGGAATAAGCCGCGATCATCAGTAACGCGGGCCTGAAAACCTTCAATCCAGGCAACCAACCGGCCATCCGGGGTGAACAGGCGGATATCGCCTATCACCCGATTGCTTTGCTCGGTCGGCTTCTCGCGCAGGCTGGCAACACACCACAATTCCTGGGTATTACTGCCCTGCGCACGGAACTTAACGCTTTCAACAGTGAACGGAATGTAGATTTTGCCGCTATTCAAGCGGGTATTTTCCCCGTTGGCGCAACAGGCAATTAATTGAAAGCAGGAGTCAATCAAACCGGGATAAAGGCCGTAGTCATCAGCGCCGTCAGGCAAGCCTGGCACCGCCATCTTGGCCACCACCGTTTCGCCGCGCTGCCAGCCCTCCTTAATCCAGCAGAACGCACTGCCGAGGGTGTAGCCCAAATCCCAGAACTCGCTATAAAACGCTTTGCCGGAAAAATAACGCTCGTAATCCTGCTGGTAAGCCAGCCAGTTTGCTATCGAATCCTGTTCGCTCGCCAAGTCTGCGCTTGCACGCAAGCGCCCTTCGACGTGAAGACGGTGCTGACCGGAGGCGTGATCAACCCGTTTCAGCTGAATAGCGTGTTCGCCATCCCCGGTATGTTGCAAATACAGCTGGATCATCGCCTCGGCATCATCTGCCAGGGTAAGCGCCTCGGGAAACACCAGATCGCGCAACTCCACAGTCTTCTCACCGAGGGTATCGGCAGCGGCCAACAACAACATCGCCACATGGGATGCCGCCGGTACCACAACCTGGTTGTAAAGACGGTGATGATCGAAGTAGGCCGGTGAATGGATGTTCCAGTTGGCGAGATAAAGATGATCACCCGCTTGCGGCAACGCCAACGGCGCACCCAATAATGAATGGCCGATAGCTTTAGCTCTGGTAGTGCGCACATTGTCGGAGTGCGGCCCTGCCGCCAACCAATAACTCTGCTTATCCATCGGGTGACCCGGCAGGGTCAGGAACGACACAGACTTATCAAACAGCGGCGCCCAATTCAGTGCGCAACCTTTTTGGTAAAGCTGGCCCAGGGTATGGGATAACGGCTCCCAACATTGCCCCTGGCGCAGGCTCGGTAACCAGAAGGACTTATCGCTGGTAACACAGCGACGCCCCATTCCCAGCAAGGTTGCGGTTGGGCCAACCTCCAGGAACACACCAATCGCTGCGGCCCCCAGCGTTTGCATGCCGCCATTGAAATTTACCGGGGCCAGTACATGGTCCACCCAGTATTCTGCTGTTTGTATACGCTCGATCTCTACGTTGCCCGTAACGTTGGAAACCAGTGCAAAGGCCGGTGGTGAATATTCCAGGCTTTGTGCCACAGCGCGAAATGCGTCGAGCATCGGCGCCATTAATGGTGAATGGAAGGCATGGGAAACATTCAAAAACTGGCTGCCAATTTGTGCTTTGGTCAGCTGCTGCTCGATGGCTTTAATAGATCCTGCCGCACCGGATAACACCACGCTCGCCGGGCCATTGATTGCACCCACCGATACATCCTTGTAATTGGCAATATAGGGCTCAACCTGTGCGAGCGATGCCAGCACCGCCAACATGCTGCCCGGTACTTTTAAATCCGCCATCAAGCTGGCGCGCGCGCAAATTAATTTACAGGCATCGGCTAATTTGAATACACCGGCAACACAGGCCGCCGCATATTCACCAACGCTGTGCCCCATTACGTAATCCGGTACCACACCCAAATCAATCCATAAACACGCGAGTGAATATTCCAACGCAAATAATGCTGGTTGGGTGTAGCGGGTATTGTTCAGGTCAGCCGTATCCTTACCCCACAACAACGACAGCAAAGGCTTATCCAGATGTGCAGCCAATGCCTCACTACAACGATCAAGATGATATTTGAAACGCGCGTTGTGACGATAAAGATCCTCGCCCATTTGCGCATACTGCGAGCCCTGGCCGGTAAATAAAAACGCGATCTCATTAGCCGTGGTTTTGGTTGCACTGACTTGCACAGCAGTTGCCAGATCATTTTGTAATTGCTCACCAATCTGACGGCGTAATTCAGCGCTACTGCTTACGGAAAAACAAATTCGGTAATCGTAATGGCTCCGCCCCTGCGCCAGGGTTCTTGCCAGAGCGGCAACAGGTAAATCGCGAGCGGCAAGAATTTGATAATAGGATTGCAGCAATTGCTTCAATGCCGCTTTTGAGCGCGCCGATATTACCAATGGCCAGCTGTGCTCATCAGTTTGCAATTGCAAATTTTCATCGGCCGCGGCCACAATCAAATGCGCGTTGGTACCGCTAAAACCAAATGCGCTAACCGCAGCAATTTCACGCTCTGCCTTCGGCCAATCCTGTAATTTGGTGGGCAATTTCAGACGGGAAAAATCGGCGTTAATTTTTGGATTTATTTTTTTACAATGTAAATTGCCCGGAATTTTTTTGTGTTGCAAACAAAGTACAACTTTAATCAATGCCGCAATACCCGCTGCTGATTCAGCATGGCCAATATTGGATTTGAGTGCACCAAGATACAAAGGATTTTCAGCACTGTGGTGAACACCATAAACCGCATCGAGTGATTGCACCTCAATCGGATCACCCAGCCCGGTGCCGGTGCCGTGTGTTTCTACCAGTTGTACCGCTGAAGGCTCAACTCGCGCCGCGGCCAGGGCATCACGGATCACATTGATTTGCGCCGGGCCATTCGGCGCCGTCAAACTACTGCTGCGACCATCCTGGTTAACGGCGGACCCTTTAATCACTGCAAAAATTCTGTCGCCATCGCGCTGTGCATCACTCAAACGTTTTAATACGACCAAACCACAACCTTCTGCGCGAACGTAACCATCGGCATCTTCTGAAAATGTTTGGCATCGCCCGCTAGGCGATAACATATTTGCTTTGGAAAGCGATACAAATGTGTCGCCGGACACCAGCACATTCACTCCGCCCGCCAACGCTAACCGACTCTCACCGTTACGCAAACTTTGACACGCTAAATGCACAGCAACCAGTGACGATGAACAAGCGGTATCTACCACCATACAGGGCCCTTGCAACCCCAGCGTGTAAGCAACACGCCCCGCGATTACGTTCAATGCATTACTGCTGGCCACGTGCCCGATATTTTCATCGGCAGTAGATGCGTAGCAATGTTGCATATATTCGTTATCGCCCACGCCGATAAATACCCCGGTCTTGCTACCACTTAATGAATTCGTAGAAATACCGGCGTGTTCCAGCGCACGCCAACTGGTTTCCAATGTCAGGCGTTGTTGCGGGTCCATAGTCTCCGCTTCACGCGGCGAAACACTAAAAAAGAATGGATCGAATTGATCGACACCATCCACCAGACCTGCGCTCATTGAATAACTTTTACCGGGCTCATCAGCAGCACCTAAATACGTATCCTGGCTCCAGCGTTTGGATGTGTCATCCTCAACGGCATCAACGCCTTCAGCAAGCAAACGCCAAAAACTTTCAGGATCATTACTCTGCCCTGGAAAGCGGCAATCAAAACCAATAATTGCGATATCGGCATCATCAGCCGTTACTTGCAAACTTGATAATTTTTCCTGCTGTTTTGCAATCAAGCGCAGCAACTGGTTTTTAGAAAGGTCTTCAATTCTGTTCACAGCTTTTCCTTAATTTATGTGGTGAAAATTGCGGCTAGATGTTGTCGGCGACTTCATCTAGCAAATCGATGGAAAAATCTTGCAGAGCTTTTAATAACTCCGCTTCCATATCCGGGTTCAACACGTCATCTGCAGCGGCATCACGCGGATAAACAGTGCTATGGATAAATTCTGTCATTGCCATTATTGATGGGTAATCAAAAATTAATGTCGCCGGCAAGCGACGCTGGAAATGAGAGGAGAGGACACTGGTCAAATCCACCGCCATTAACGAGTCCACACCCAATTGGTGTAGAGGGTCATCAATCGCCGGTAATTTTCCGGCAGAAAAGTTCAGCATTCTCGCTAGCTGTTCTTGTAAAAAACGTTGTATTGCTCGAGTGCGTTCGCGCGCATTCAAATCAAGATAAGGGAGAATTACATTCGCTGGCGCGATAGCTTCTTCAGTGTTTACCACACCGAATATCGGAGCCAATAAGGGCACCGCATGGCGCACTTCAATTGCTGCCTGAAAACGCGCCATGTCCAGATTGCAAACCACAAACAGAGAGTCTGGAAACGAAAATATCCGGTGATAAACATTTGCGAGGGAATCCGCAGCTAACGGCAACAATCCCAACGATTCCACCTGGCGTTGCGCATCGCGCGCCGCCATTCCCACGTTCGCCCAGGGACCCCAGTTAACAACAACAGCAGGCAAATTTTGTGCATGCCTGAACTCGGCTAATGCATCAAGAAAACCATTCGCGGCTGCATAGTGCGCGAGGTTGACGCTTCCCCATGTCGACGAAATAGAAGAATAAAGAATGAAATGATTAACTGGAAATTCTTCGCTAATGCGATGTAAATTCCAGCCACCCGCAATTTTAGCGCGACATAATTTATCCAAATCATTGCGCGTTAACGCTGTTACCGGGCAGAACTCGGATACACCCGCCGCATGAATAATTGCATCTATTGCCGGAAGGTCTTTTCCGAAACGCGAAGCCAGTTGATGCAGCGCGGAATAATCACTGACATCAACCGCCTCCACATAAATTTCTGCACCGGCCGCACGCAAATCCGCCAGGGCCAATACAGTGGATTCTTGCAATTCAGTATTACGCCCCGTCAACAGTAATTGGCAAGCGCCCTGGCGCACGCGCTCTTTTGCCAATTCCAACCCGAGACTCCCCAAACCACCAACAATCCATAACGCAGCGGGCAACGCCGGCTGTTCAGTGCTTTCAATCAAATCACTGGATAGTAACTGCGGGGCATTCTGCAAGCGCTCAACATAAATATGGTTAGTGGAAATCCGGAAGCATTCATAATTATCAGTCGACGCAACAGCAGTCATCAGAACCTGGAAATCGGCCTCATCAGCTAAAATAAATGTGCCGATTAATGCCGGTTGCTCGTGACTGGCGGAACGCAGAAGGCCGCGTAATGGCATTAACGCAAGGCTGTATTCTGCTTCCAATGCAGGTACGACTAAATGATAACGTGCTGGCAGCTCAATTAATGCTTGAATGGTTTCTGTCACTTGCTGCAACACATCCACACAAAAATCATAACTGAACGATGCACACGCCGATGAAGAACCTACGCTGTACCAGCGCAAATCAAGAATGGTAAAAGCATCTGCAAAAGCAGTAGCTAACGCAACAGTATTTAATTGGTTATCAGGACACTCCAGAAATTCAACTTGATGTGCTCCCTGCTCAATGGCAGTGCGCAGCTCACGCGAAACCGGATGTGAATGCAGCACCAATAATTTATCAATGTTGGACGTTGCAGCTCGATGAAACTCCTGCCAATGCAGTTGATACGTTTGCGGAATTTGTGTTATCGCATCGGGGGCTCCTACCCTCGTCCAATAAGGTTTGGAATCAAAAGAATACGGAGGGCAATCATTTGTAAATATTTTTTGTGCAGAGGGATATAAACGGGAAAAATTAATGACTTCACCGATATTATATAAATCTGCAACAGATTCATTGAAACGCAGCAAAGCCCCATTATTCACAGGAGAAATAACAGTCTGGATATCAACGCCGGACAAATTATTTTTAACGCCGGAAATATCCCCCTGCCCCAACCAAACCCTGTTACCTGAAGGCAATTCATTGATAACTGTCTCATTGGACATTGCGACAAAGTCCGCAGGCGTCAAACGCTCACACTCCTTCACACCATGGCTTGTTTGTAACAGTAGGGGATGTGTGGAACGCGGTAAAGTCTCCGGCAAGATTGCAGACAATACCTCAACAGACATAGTTTTTGCCGGAGCCGAAAGCGCCAGAATAGCTTTTGCCTGGGCAACATTTATTTGTTTGGAAAAAAGCGCCATCGCCAAAATACCGGTTCCAGTTCCGGCCAGGAATTTTGGTTTTATACCTAATGCAGAATAAGCACTCGCAATGGCAAATTGCAGAATGACACTGCTCCAGTCATCAGAAAATTTTGAGCTATCGGATAAATTCAATCCACCATCGGTGAGCAGCGGCGTAATTTCATCCAGTATCCATTTGTTATCCATTAACAGCTGACGCAATAAAAGTTGTGCGTTAGCAATAGTACCGCTAAAGATCCAAATCAGATTCTGCTCCGCTGAATCAACATGATCATACTGTCGGGTTTGCCGAAGCTCAGTTAGTAATGGGCCTTTTCCGGAAAAATAAAATGCACGTTTATAAGGATGGTGATCACGATACAAACAACTGGCAACTAACAAAGATTCCAGTTCATCTGTAATCGCAACGGCACGCTCCATCGCAAAAATATTCTTTAAAAAAGCTCGCTCGGTCTTGCCCGATACACACAAAAAATAATTGTTGCTATTAGTGAATTTTTTGCTTGGGGAAATAGCAGTAGCATCACCCACAATAAGATTAACGTTAGTCCCGCTAAGACCAAAGGCATTGATCGCAGCATAACGGGGTTGATCGGCCATACGCGGCCAGGCTTGGGGCTGGCTAATCAGGGAGATTGGATATTTTTTCCAATTGATCAGCGAGTTGGGGGCGTTAACGGTTGAATCAGGATATAAAGTTTCGCACGCAAGTAACGCCGTTGTTTTAATCAGGGATGCAATACCTGCCGCGGCCTCCATATGCCCTAACCCGCTTTTTAACGAGCCCACCAATAACGGTTTTTCCCTGCTGTTTGCAAACACATCACCAATCGCGTGCAACTCGATGGGATCGCCCAAACGAGTACCGGTACCGTGGGTTTCGACATAGGATAATTGTTCAGCCGCGAGATTGGCTTTTTTCAACGATTGCGCAAACAATTGCCGTTGGGCATCACCATTCGGTGCAGTCAAACCATTGCTACGCCCATCATGATTAACACTGCTGGCATAAATGACTGAATGAATAATATCGCCATCACGCACCGCAGCAGACAACGTTTTTAACAATACAAAACCGCAACCTTCACTGCGTGCGTAGCCATCAGCCTGATCGGCAAAAGTATGGCAACGACCACTTGGCGACAAGGCACCCAATGCTTCGCGGGTCGCATAAGTTTCGCCCGCAAGCATCAAATTAACACCGCCAGCCAACGCCATGCTCGCTTCATTATTTTGCAGGCTTTGACAAGCAAGATGCACTGCCATCAGCGATGATGAACACGCGGTATCGACTTGCAACACCGGTCCCCGGAAATCAAAACAATAAGCAATGCGCCCCGCCGCTACACTGCGTGCAGTGCCTAAGGTGTTATAAGCATTGATAGAAGACGTTTTGCGCGATGCGATGGTGTGCAGTTGGTAATCATCCGTGCTCATACCCACAAATACACCAACCGATGTACCACGCAATTCACTCGGGCGATATCCGGCTGCTTCAAGTGTTCGATAGGCTGTCTCCAACAATAATCGTTGCTGTGGATCAAGCTCTGCAGCTTCTTGCGAACTAATGCCAAAAAACTCGGGGTCAAAATGGTCCGCATCGGCAATAAACCCGCCTAACCAGTGTTTTTCCGCTTGCCCAAAATAATCGCGCTGATCGGGTAACCCTAATTGCCAACCGGATGTAGAGGCCAATTTATCGATGAAATTCGATAAAGAATTTACATTGTCAGGAAAACGACAACCCACACCAATCAAAGCCACTGGCTCTTGGTAAAGCTGATTTTTCAACGCTTCGTTTTCTGCTTTTAATGCCTGCAATTGCACATAGAGTTTTTTTAACAACTCAGTAGAATTGTTCTCGCTCATAACGGCTCCTTCGCTAGCAATTAATTCAGGATAATTCCCGTTCTAACAACGAACGGAATTCATCTTCAGGCATTTCCTGGATATTGTTGACCAGAGAACCCGGCGTTTCGATATCAGGTTCGCTTTGTTCACCAAGCTGATGTGAGAGCGCCAGACAGAATTTGCCGATTTCGGGATAGTCCCAAAACAGTGAAGGATCAACCTGAGCGCTAATAGCCCCCGATAAATATTCAGCGAGAGATATCACATCAACTGACGTAAGACCTATATCAATAAATAACGAAGCAGGTGTAATTTTCGCTGTTATATGCAATTGGGAACGAACGAATTGTTGGATCGCTGACAAAATAAATTCTTCTGTAGGTTTATCTACAACCTCATTGGAACTATTCGCAGTACTCAAATGTTGAGCCAGCAAACTCAATTCGTTTTGCAAGTAGGCTTTTTTATTTTGCTGGCGTTGTACTTTGCCACTGGTAGTCTTAAGCAACGTTGTCGGTTTTATCAAACAGACATCATATACCGTTAGTTCACACTCCCTCGCTACCGCTGTTCGAATAGCATTAATAACGGTTGCGGGATCAAATGTTTTCAGATGCGTGCGATGCACTTCTTGCACGACTACAATCCGTTCATATCCATCGCGTTCAACGCTAAAAACCGCACCGCCGCCCGGCTTGAGGGAAGGCTCACAATTTTCCACAACCAATTCGATATCTTGTGGAAAATAATTTTTCCCATTGATAATGATGGTGTCTTTGATACGTCCGGTAATGTACAACTCATTAGCATCGTCAAGATATCCTGAGTCGCCTGTTCGCAGCCAGGTTTTTTCCGGTGGCTCACCCACGATTTGAGCCTGGAATGTTTCCAGTGTTGCCTGACCTTTCCCCCAATAACCGCAAGCCACACTTTTACCATGCAACCAAATTTCGCCAATAGCACCGTCAGTATTTCTTTGATGTGTTACCGGGTTTACAATCGCCAGCTCCTGATCACCAACAACTCCACCTACTGCAACCAGCGTCACGGCTGTCTCCGGGTTTTGATCGCGTGTGATAATGCCCCGGTGATATTGTTGCGCATTAATATTGAATAACTTTGGCTCAGCAAATTGGGTTGCACCGGAAACCATCAGCACACCTTCAGCCAAACCGTAACAAGGAAATTGTGCTGTTTTACGTAATCCATGAGGGGCATAAACGCGATAAAAATTATCCAGGGTGCCCGGGCGAACCGGTTCTGCACCATTAAAAGCACACTGCCAACTGGAAAGGTCTATGCCTTTGCATGCCTCGGCGGAATAACGCGCAGCACATAATTCATAGGCAAAATTGGGAGCACCGCTCGTTGTCGCACGAAAATAATCAATAGCCCGAAGCCAACGCAAAGGCTGTTGCAAAAATGCAGCGGGAGCCATGTAATTGAAGGTAACACCAAGATACAGTGATTGCAGGGCGCAACCAATTAATCCCATATCATGAAAGAGTGGCAGCCAGGAAACATAACGCGTATCGGCATCATTTTTAAAACCGGTTTGTAATACACGTTGATTGTGCAACAAGTTGGCATGACTAACCATCACACCTTTTGGTGCACCTGTTGAACCCGATGTATATTGCAAAAAGGCTAAATCATCAGGTGCAAGATCCGTAGTGTGCAAAGGCAAATTTTCGTGCTTTTTTATCTCATCAACATTAATAAATGCACCATTCCACTCGCTGAAATCCTGCGCAAATCGTTCGGCAATTTTACTGGCTTGATCGCCGCAACTCAGGATTGCGCTGGCACCGCAATCACGCACAATACCAATAACACGCTGCCAATCATTCTCTCGCCGCCCTGGCAATGCCACGGGCACAGCAACAGCACCACCGTAAAAGCAGGCGACAAATGCCTGCACAAATGCATTTCCCGCAGGAAACAGCAACACCACCTTATCACCCTTATAAACTTCACAGCTGCGCAACACATACAATATGGATTTTGCAGCTGCATCCAATTCGGCGTAAGTATTAACTTCCTGGTTATCCAACTCACCATCGTGAAGAAAATTTAAAGCCATTTTTTCCGGAGTTAACTTGCAGCGCTGCTCAATGATATCTTTCAAATTGTTCGCGACTAATCCACCCGGTATATATCGTAATCCTTCGAGATCGAACATTACCAAACTCCCGTTTCTGAACAGTTAAAATTAGCTCAATATCCAAAGAGCTAATCGCCGTAGCGGTAAAAATCCAAAATGAAAATTAATTACCCTTTCGAATTTGGTATCAATTTCCAATCGTTAAATACTCTTCCTTTTTCTTTAAACACCTTCCTTTGTTCACTGGATGCGAACTCTAGCCATTCACAAATTTCAATGCCACTTGAAAAACTACACCTGTCTTTTGTTACCACGCTAAAAAATTCACTGTTACAAAAAAATACATTTTATTTTGGTTATTTTAGTGCAGGCACAAAAATCCTTGCTGCCACCGTACAACTACTGGCTTTCAGTTAAAAAAACTGAAACATAAGCGCTTTGATCGGCTAACATTTATAGACTATTGATGCGTCATATCTCATGCATCAAAAAATGATCAGCAAACAAAAAACATTCCCAAGGAATAAAAATTTAAATTTTAAAGGAATTAGTGCCATAAAAAATTGGTATTAATGCCGTTTATATTTGGTAATTTTTAACACTGATCAAAACAAGGAAGGAAAAATGAACTGTTTAAAATTCATTTAAGCTAGCACTCATCGGGTAAAGCAAAGGGGTTAGCATTTTCGCGGTGAGGATGACACGGCAGATTTCTGCCACAAGAATATAGTGAAGGGAATTTTTTACACTTTTATTGATTGATCGCATCACAGATGCTTAAACAGTTAAAAATAAAACACAATTAAAGGTGAACAAAAAAGGGGCAATCAAACGATCACCCCTTATGTTTGCTGGTTAATGGCTCATGGCTCATGGCTCATGGCTAAAAGTTACAACGTTAGCAAAAAAGCCACCAGATCGTCCTTTTCCTGCTTTTCCAGTTTTAACTCCAACACCAGGTTAAAAAACTCCACTGTATCAGCCAAAGTTAACAAGCGATCATCATGTAAATAAGGCGGTGAATCCTTAATTCCTCGTAATGGAAAGGTTTTGATAGGACCATCAGCAGAAGCTTTGCGGCCATTGATTGTGACCTCTTTGAAGAAGCGCTCTACTTTCAGGTTATGCATCAGGTTATCGGTATAGTAAGGCGGTGTATGACAGCTGGCACACTGCCCTTTACCAAAGAACACATCTTGCCCACGCAATTCACTGTCAGACGCTTTTGCAGGATCAAGTTTACCGTACACATTTAATTTAGGTGCTGGAGGAAAGTCGAGAATTGATTGGAATTCGGACATAAAATGTACCTGGCTGCCCCGCTCCAGAATATTGGTACCTTTTAACGTTGCATCTGCAGGCGCACCGTCAAAATAAGCGGCGCGCTGTTCAAACTCGGTAAAATCCTCCACAGTTTTCAATGCTCGTTGGGAGCCAAATAATCGCTGGATATTTAAACCACGCAGGGTCGGTGTATCAATTCTGTGGCGATGCTCATTGGGGCGAATATCACCGACAGTATGAGTGGATGCATTGGTGTGCCCGTTAGCATGGCAATCAAAACAAGCGACACCTTGATGCGGTTTCAAGCTGCGCCTGTCACCTGTAGCATTAAATTGCTGCTGCGGAAATGGCGTCACCAGCAAACGCAATCCCTCTAATTGTTTTGGATTGAGGATATCCTTAAATAAATCATGGAAATTAGTCAGTGTTACCAGTTTTCCCTGGGACACATCACCAAGATCAGGACGTGTCGTCAAATAAATAGCAGCGGGAAATTCAGGTAGTAGATGGTTAGGTAAATCAAAATCCAGATCGAAACGTGTTAAATCCCGATCAGTTTGTTTTTTTGTTTCATCAATAAGAAATTTGGGAAAAATCATTCCTCCGGCTTCGTGGTGTGGATGAGGCAAAGGTAAAAAACCAGCAGGCCACAGGTTTTTACTTTTTATTTCATCAGGCGAAAGTGCGGCAAGTTTTTCCCAGGTTGTGCCTGCGGGCAATTTAACCCGCACTCCGGATTGAACACCTTTGCCGCGAGACATGGTTACACCCTGAACTACACGATCCGCCAAATCATAGCGTTCATTCAGTAAATTCTGCTGTCGTTTGGCAAATTTTGGTTTATCAGCCTGAAGGCGCTTAACAAGGGAATTAAAATCTTCTTCTACGGCAACTGATGCATTGCTAAAAAGCAAAGTAGTGATGAATGAAATTACTATTATTAGCAATTGAGGTCGGGTCGAGTTCTTCATGGAAAACATTCCTTCTATAGTGACAACACGGATGTCCGGGAATGTAAACATTCAGGCAAGTGACAACAGTCCGCTTGCTAAAATGCTACACGGAACTTTTATTTAACTTAATATTTAGTTTATTAATATTTAACGTTTAAATATTTACTTTTTTGATGGCTATTACTGTATTAAAGAGCACCCTTTTAATACAAAGGGCTTATGTGCATTGACATCACCAATATAGGCCAGAGTCTTTTCGACAAAAAATTAAAAATGGCTATCGCTATTTTGTCGTCAAAATTATTTTGATTTTTAGGTGACAAAATTGATATTCCGATAAAAATATTCATTTATTTAAGTAATCTTTAAAACACTTAAATCTTAAAATCTACAAAAGCGTCATCATTGCAACTTACAAGGAGTGCAATACCGGAATCAATCTCATTATGACTGCCCTGTATTGCGCTCCCCCACAGACTACGACCATTTCACATTACATTGGTTGTCGCTTGCCAGCGTTCACAAAATGTAATCTAATTCCGCAAACGGAACCTAAATACACAATAACTACCTGTTACACCATGGCAATCCCGGTCAAATTTACCTAAAACCACAATAATGATTCCGTAGCTACGGAGGTAAAAATGAAAGTTCTCTGCGCTCTACTTGCATTAGCCCTGCTGGTACTTGGTGCGCACCATATGGTGCTTTATCTGGATAACCAAACCTTGCGCCAGCAAGTTATCCAGCAACAAACTGACTTTGATTCACGCTTGCAGCAAGAACGGGGGAACTATCAAAAGAAGATTGATAGCCTGCAGGAATTTATTGCTTTTGGACAAAACAATAAGCAACCAGCCAGTATTAACCAACCTTCACCTGTCACCCATCCGGTTCGGGCTAATGAGTTTTCGGCAATCCAACAAGAAAACCTGCAACGGACACTGGAGAAGAAATATAGCCTCCTGATGTCGCGCCTGGGTTTATCCGGGCAGGCCCAAAGCCAGTTACAAAGCTTATTGGAACAACGCGAGCAAATCCTCAATGCGAGCAGCGTAGGCTATTACTCATCGCAAAAGGAAATTGAAGAAGCGGTTAACCGCCAACAACAAGGGCTCGCTGAAATTGACCGCCAGATAGCGCAACTGCTCAGTTCGCCGGAAGATCGCAAGGTCTATGATTTGCTCAAGGATTCCGCTTACGAACAATATCAGATGAATAATTTTTTTGATCAAGCGCAAGGGGAATCCCCTATTTCTTCCGAAAAACGTGAAGCCCTATTAATTAGCAAATTGGAGCAAAAGCAGGAGTTTATGCGTTATATGGAATCTGCTGGCACCGGCATTCAAAATGCTTCTACTGAAGAAAAACCTTTCCTGATCGAGAAAGCCCGCGAAGCATTGCACGATTACAAAGATAATTTCCTCAACAGCGCACGCACCAATTTAACAACAGATCAATATGATGCACTGCGCGAACGCGAACAAAAACAATTTGATGAAATGTGGGAAAGTTTAAAAGCTGGTTGGGGATCTCAATAAACCGCGATATGAAACCCTCTCTGTCACCAGAGAGGGGCTACTGATTTTTGCGAGCCGATTATAAATTCATAATTATTCTAAAAATCAGAAAGCCGTTACATCAGACTTGCTGACATCACAGTATGAAGTATTCCAGTATTCGCCATATTTGGAAGATTCACTTCCTTTCTGTACGCCCTTGAATTCTTCGCATACTTTTGGTGATCCGGATTTGTAACCCTTGATTTTCAGGTTGCGAATCGTTGCTTTATCACCAAAATTGCGATTAACACCTGCGATGCTGCCGATAGTTCCATCAATAGTGACGTTGTTAATTACTACATAACGTGGGCCGCCATTGCTTGAGCAATTACCGCACGAGCGCCACAATTTTCCATTCACACCTTTGGCAGTAAACCCGTTGATAATTTCATAGGTACTGTTTTTGGAATTGTGCTGGAAAATCTTATCCGGTTTTGAACCGGGGGAATTACTGGTGTTATTGTAAGCAGAGCCACCGGAAATAGTGAATTTAGTACCACTACTGACCAATGATGCTGCGTCCTCACAAATATCTTCCCATACCACATTCTCTGCACGACAAGCGCCACTCGTACAGTGAATACCATCTGCACCACCGTTACCTGCAATGCGAACATTTTTAATCGTGGCATTTTTCAGGGTAATAACCGGTGGTTGTCCTTCAGCGTCGCCAGGGCAAGTCAGACCGATAGTCTTGCCACCGCAATCGACGGTTTTGTTCTCAATTACCGCACCCGCTTTACACTCACCGCTACCACCCGTTGAACTCGAGCTGGATGCAACCGATGATTTTGATGAGCTGGTAGCGACACTGCTTTTACTTGAGCTAGTCGATGACACTCCGGTACCGCTGGAGGGAATCGAACACTCTTTTACAGATTTCGCCGGGTTTGGATCAGAACCAAAAGTGGCCACGCTACAACTGAACGAACCGTTCAATACTTTATAAACAAACTTATCATCCGCACCAAAGGCAACATTTGTTGCTTTTGATACTGAGCAAGTTGCACCAATTTTACAAATGGTCGTGTAACCACTGGGACGGTTGGCTGCCATAACTACTGCAGAAGCGCCAACCAACAACGTTGTTATCATTATTTTTTTGAGCATATAAAAACTCCTATCCAGAGCCGCGAGTGAATCGCGAATAAAACAGATGAGGAGCAGATTTTGCCAATCGCACAACAGTAAATCATTTTCAGTCACTGCGCATATACTTAAAAACAGTTTACAAACGAAGAGCATAAACTGCTGTTTATGCCCGCAAAAATCCTAGCGCGATTACTATAGCAGTTTAAATTTATCTGTACATATGATTTATCCGCTTGTATTATCTGGATCATCAAAAAAATAATTACCATTAAAAAAATATTCATTCGGCACTGGCGTTTATCCTCATTACCCAAACAACTCAATCTTTGCTGCTACCAGAAGTAACGGCAGGATTTTCTATTGCCTGAAACTACCCAATAAAAGATGGCTGACTATGAATTTATCCATCGCATACCAAACCGGTAAGAAATTTTTCTTTTTTTACTCATTACTTTTTATTGTTGCAATTAGTATTGGTTGCCAAAAAAAAGAAAATGAAGTTATAAAAACCATTGAAGCCCCCGCAGAAATTCACCAGCTCAATGTGTTGAATGCCAGTTTTTTTACCCATCAAAACACTAAAGAAAAAATATTTATTGCTGGAAGCGACGGAGAAATAATAACGTTTGACAAGGAGAGCAACCAATGGCTGGCGGCAGATACGCCAGACTTCAATGATAAAATTACCGCTCTTGCTTCCAACAGCACCGGCATTCTACTGGTAGCAGTCGGCGAGAACGGATTAATTGCCCACTCCAGTGATTCAGGAAAACACTGGCGAAAACGCCCATCCCCCACCCAAAAAACTATCACAACTATTTCATTTGATGAAAACTCCAAACACTGGATAGCTGCTGGAGAATACGGCTTGATACTTATTAGCGACTCCACCGGCCAACACTGGCAACAGGTAGAATTCGATAGCGCATCCACCTTCAGTAAAATTGTTTCTCTACCGGATCAAATAATTGCGATTGGTGATAACGGTCTGATTGCGCAATCCAAAGATGGTGGACTTGATTGGGACATTATTCCTCCGGTATCAACAGCCCCCCTTACCGACATCACAGTAACGAACACCAACACCTTAATCAGTAGTGCCGATGGGAATGTATTACGAGGAAATGTTGGAACCAATTCATGGGAAGTAATTACCACCGGGGCTTCTACATACATCAGCCGTATTTTTTTTGATAGCAATCAGGACATACTCATTTCCCTGGGTAGCGATGGTGATATTTTTTTATCTGATGATGGCGGTAACTTATGGGCGCCTGTTGCGCAACAAAATCACTATCTGAATAACATTGCACAAAGTGCCGATGGAAAGCGTTTACTCGTTGTTGGGGATAAAGGCCAATTATTGGTATCTGATAATGCAGGCCGAACCTGGAAAACCCAACATTCACCAGTAAATACCAATATCGAAGGAGCCATTGCTAGCGGTGATAGCGGTTTTATTGTTTATGGTGAATCAGGTTTATTAATGCAGCAAAAAAATTCACAAAGCGAATGGAAAATTATTAATTACCCCGTCAGTGAATTTGTACATCAGTTGCTAGCAAATGCATTGGATAATTGGATTGCGGTAGGAACCAAAGGCACTATCCTGACTTCAAACAATCAGGGAAAAGCATGGCAACCTGCCATTACCCAAACACAGGAAACGGATTATTTTTTGTCAGTTATCCAGGATAAAAGATCAGGGAACCTGATTGCCGCGGGGCCACCAGGTACTATCGTAGTAGCGAGACCCAACTCAAATGAGTGGCACATTCGACTGGCATTAAATGATTCCAATCAGGGCTATTTTCATCGCGTCATTGGCGATGACAACAGTACCATCGTCGCCATTGCTGGCCCCGGCACTACCTACTACTCATCAGATGCCGGTGAAAACTGGAATTCTGCAAATATTGATAACAGCAAACAATTATTTAACGCAATTTACGATCACCATCGACAACAGTTTATTGCTGTCGGTCAGGACGGTATTGTTCAATTATCCCCTGATGGAAAAAACTGGGTGATCAGCAATACTGGCATTACGCAGTCATTGCAAACCGTTTATGCAACAGCTAATTCAATCCGGGCTGCCGGTGACAAAGGTGCATTAATTGAATCCACCGATAACGGAAAATCATGGCGAGATACCAGCCTTGCTTCGCAAGCAACGATACTGTCTTTATTTGAAACACGTGATCACAGTTTCATTGCAACCGGCACACAAGGCTTTATTGCACGCCGGGACAATGATGAAAAACACTGGCAACTAATTGACCCACCCACGCGTTCAAGTTTACGCACACCGGTGCAGGATAAAGACACCGGGATTATTTATGTATCGGGAAAAACAGGTGAAATTATCTATTCCAAAGACGACGGTATAAGCTGGAGATTATTATCGCCTGTTACACAAGGTTCTATTAAATCCTTATACATTGATAGTCATAATAAAATGTTGATCGGCGTTGGCGAACGGTTAATACGGGTACCGTTATTAACCCGGAATGATTAATGCTCTTTGCAGGATTATTATGAAAAAAAATACAATTCAATTTATACTGTCTTCTACTGTACTTCTGCTTGCCCTGAGCGCATGCAAATCAGTTAATACGCCAATCACTGTTACCGGGCTAGCTCACGAACGCCAGCCACTATCCAACGCGCAAGTCACACTGATTGATGCTTCAGGGAAACAACTCAAGGCCAAAACAAATGCATTGGGGATTTATACTATTTCAACCAATGAATTAACCTTGCCCATACTGGCCTCGGTTGTTTCACAAGGAAAAGCGGAAGACTGTGCAAATAATTCACGTTTGCGTCCCATTTGTTTGGCCGCATTGGTTAACAACATACCCGACAATAAAAACCTGGTGGCAAACATTAATCCACTTACTGACCGCGTAGTGTCTGATATTGCGATCGGAAAAAAGTTTATTGGTCCACAACAATGGGTCGATTCAAATGTTGTTGGTGCGGTAGATACCCAATCAATTAAGCAAGCGCTTGCCTCCATGCGCGATGGTTTTTCCGCCGCGCTCACAACTGCAGGTGTAATAAATGTCGCGGAGTTTGATCCCGCCACATTTGCGATGACTGACACAACCCCGGTAACAGAAATTTTTTCACTACTGCACCATAATCGAAACTATGACAACAACTCTGGTAGCACAGGCCACACATCACTGACCGATTTTAGCTTTCGTCCAATCACCGGTTTAATGCCTAACGGCGCCTATGAAGCGTTTGATTTGCAACGTGCGCGCGATGAACATCGGAAAGTTAACGATGCGAAAACACGCATTTTTATTGTGGGCGATTCAACATCCGCTGTGTACGAGCAATTGCGTTACCCTCGCATGGGATGGGGCCAGGCATTCGCCGCACAATTCAAACCCGACAGCGGGATAGAAGTGATTGTTGGTTCGCGCGCTGGCCGTAGCTCACGAGATTTTTACAATGGTCGCTGGTTTGCACAGATGGATTATTTAATTCAGGCAGGTGATTATGTATTTATTAATCATGGTCACAATGATCAAAATTGCGATAGTAATAAAGCGCTACGCGGGCTTGCCGATGTTAAAAATTTGTGTACCTACCCTAATAGTACAGCAGGAAAACCACAGTTTCCTCCGGACCACCCTGAGTTATCTTTTCAGCATTCGCTGGAGCGTTATATCAAAATTGCGCAAGAGCGCGGGGCACATCCGGTAATATTTACTCCCACCGCAAGAATTAAAAATGCAAAGGGTGAACAAACCACACCCGTAGTGCATACACATTTAACACGCCAAAATGCGGACAATGGTTATTTGTTTACTGGCGATTACAGCGAAACAATTAAGACCATTGCACAATTGCACAAGTTGCCATTAATTGATTTGGAAACCGCCAGTATTAGTTTCGCCAACAAAGTCGGCGAACCGGGATGGAGAAATTATTGGTTAGTAATAGATCCCGCAATCAATCCCTTTTATGCCAATAATGCTGCGGGCAGCACCCAAGCGCCAGATGGAACACATTTCCAGAAAAATGGTGCGGAAGCCATGGCGGAATTGGTTGCAGAGGCAATAAAGAAAAATACGGATTTAACAGCGTTGCATCCATATTTGAATTAACCGAATAGATTGGGCGCAATAAATTGCGCCCCTACGGGTTATGTTCGTAGGGGTTCAATTTATTGAACCCCAAAAAAAACACAACACCGTACCAATGCAGAATAATGCACACCGCAGGGGTTCAATTTATTGAACCAAAAAAACATACAAAACCATATC
>MVDH01000013.1 GCA_003056245.1 Cellvibrio sp. 79
CGCAGAGGCTTTAAAGCTACTCATAGTGTCTTCCTCGGAGGTAAACGCCGGCTTTCACCGGCAACGGTCATCAACAATCGTTATTGTTAAAACGGGTAAAACAATGGGTTGCAGTGGGTTGCAATGAGAAAAAACAGCGCTGTCATCGCAGCCCGATCCAATGCCCGGGAGCATTGGTGTTACGGTTAATCAAACTTTCGGGAGGGGTTTAGCTGGATGTGCTCGGCAAGCATCGGTTGGCCGGATTCGGCTTTGCGCATCGCACGTAATACTTCACCGGCGACAATAAAAGCGGTCACCAGCATGCCGGAGTAGATAAACATTACGAAGCTATAGTCGACGGTGTAATTCCAGTTGCGGGCGATCCCGAGGTAGCAGGCAAACAGCCAGGATACAGAAGACAGTGCGCCGGTCAGCACCACCAGAATTTGTTCGAAAGTTGGCAGCCCGAGCAGGCCACGGCGCGAAGTCACGCGCGGGAAGCTGAAATAGTGCAGGGCAATACCGTTCAGGGTCAGGACAGAAACCACGGTGAATTTGGCCCAGAGTTTTTCATTCATCAAATACTGTTGCGGATTTTCCAGGTAGCCGAGCAAAACCAACGCAAGGCCGGAAATCCACAGGATCACCAACGCCATAAACATAATTTCGGCTGATTTGGTGAGATCCCTGAGTGCGTTGGACGAGAGGGCATTACCTTTGGTTTTAGCCAGGGCCAGATCCTGCATCAGGAGGATTCCGACAGCCACACAAGCAGCGAGTAGGTGGGCATACACAATCAGGGTTTTTAACATAGTCGTCCGCGCCTTTTTTTGTTGTTTTGAGATCAAATTGTTATTTTTTGATACATATGATTGCGCTAACAAAAGAGTCAAATAGGCTTACGCTCGAAAAAATTACAGGGAATTTTTACGTCTTGACCAAAACGATCTCTTGTTTACACAAAAATTAATTACAACTGGATGGCGAATCAGAAAAGTGCTTAATCAACATCATTAACGGCACTTGTTTCCCTCGTTCTTATCACGGCCTTTATATTTATGGCGCCTTAATTGTCCATTTGGCGCTGGTTGCTTATAACTTAAACGTCATTTTTTTGGATATGAAACTATTTTTATATTTATGATTCCACAATATCGCAAATTGACAGCGCGATCAATTCACAAAAATAAATAAAATTAATATTACTTATAGGAAAAGTGATAAGGAGCACAAAAAAAGCGATTTATTTTTACAAATAAATCGCTTTTTGTTTGTTAAAAAACAGGCGGGACAAGAAAAGCAGGTAAAAGCTATTCAGATTTTGCAGTGGGGTTGATCATGCGCACCAATGTGCGGTCCTTCACAAAAAAGTGATGGAACAGTGCAGCGAGCACATGCACAACCACCAGGCCAATTAACACCCAGGATAAATATTTATGGGTTTGCCCGGCTTTATTCAGTTGCTCGGTATCCAGCAGCATGTAGGACTTAACTTCGAACAGGTTAAATACATTGATGGTTTGGCCTTCCGATGTGCAAATCAAATAGCCGCTAATCATGATCACTACGAGCAACACATAGAGTAAAAATTTAATTAGCTTGATACTGATCCGGCTAAGCAAACTGGTTGTTAGAGGGGCAGGGGTCTTGCTGGTTAAACGCCAGACGATGCGAGCGGTTACCACGCCAAAGAGTAAAATTCCCAACGCATAATGGAAATGCGCAATTTCAAGGAAGTTGGGCGAGTAATAACCGTAGCTTGTTAGATAGAACCCCAAACCGAATAATGCCAGTGTGGCGATGGCGCTGATCCAGTGAAACAAAATACTGACCAAGCCAAAACTTTTGGATGAATCTCTTATCATTTTTTTGCCTCTCAAATAAACACGATTTTTATTGTTAGAAAACGCCTGCTGATGTCAGGTGGTGGCATCTTACCTGAACATTCTTCTTTATCTGAGCATTCTTTATTGCTTCCTGACATTGGTAAACCAAACGTTGCAGAAACTTGAATGCGAAAAATGTTTCGCTTCTCACTAAATAAAAAACCTGATTGTTTATTAAAAATTTCTTAATAAACAATCAGGTTTAGTGTCCTGGCGATTTGCAGAATTCTTATGGAATTCTGCAAACAGGATTACCACACTGATTTTTATAAACCGGCGATAACTGATCCACCCCAGTTTCTGTAAGCAGCACTGTTCGGGCTTTGGTCCGCACGCAATTTCAACGCAAGGGTGTGGAAAATATCGGCTTGGGTTTTGCCACCGATATCCAACACGCGACCACCGGTAATACCGGCACCGGCAACCAGCATAGGTACGTCATCATTACCGTGTGCGTCCGCAAGACCCATATCAGATACTTGCGTCACGATGGTTGAGCTCAGCAAACCCTGCGCACTTAATTTATCCAACAGGTATTTGGTCAAGCCTTGCATGTAGGCAATGTCTTCAGTGTATTGCGCTTGATTGAAGTGGTGCGATTGGTGCGAGCTGCGGCCACCGAGTTTGTCGAAAATGTGATTGTGCGCATCCGAACCATATGCCACGGAAACCGATGCGGTTAAATTACAATTCAATGCCAGTACAGCGATGTCAGTTTGCAATTTCGCCAACGCGTCAAAACCGGTTACTGCGGTGCTTGATGGTTTCGGACAGCTTCCGCTACTACCGGTACCGCTGCCACTCGATGAAATCGATGCTTCAATTTCCTGGATTGCGGTTAGGTGGCTTTCCAGTTTGATTTTTTCATGTTGGCCCAACTTGGTTTTCAAGCTGTTAATTGCTGGTGCATGAAGATCAACAATGGATTTTCTTGGCGCTGTACCACTTCCGCCACCGCCACCGCCGCCTGCAAATAAAATATCCAATGCTGTTTGCGGGCTGGTGATTGTAGGTTTGCTGGCAGAACCTTCACGGCTCAGTTGCGATTCTTCAGTGGTACCTACGTTCAGATATTTAACCGGGTAGTTAGCACCGATAGTGCGCCCCATGTTCACATCAAAACTGTCTTTGGAGAAGCTGCCGTTATCAAAACGATGGAACATGATGCCATGGCCGGCGCCGGTCAATTTGGCGCTTTTCATGATCGCAATTCTGCTGTAGTGAGTTTGCAGAGGCGCTGATTGTGCTGGCAAGGTGCTGCCAGATGGATACCACAATGCTGGCTGGCAACCACCACCGGAAAACACTAAACAGCTTTTGGTCGGCGTGCCGCTTTGCGCTTCCGCAACACGAGCAAGCATTACACCACCGATCAGGCTGGACGCGTGCAATACACCGGCAGAAATGCCAGCGTGCTTTACGATGCGCAAAAAATCTCTACGCTCTTTATCGAAGCAGTCTTTATATCTCATTTTATTTACTCCAATTCGTTAACAAGGCTGGGGAAAGTGGGGCGCATTAGCGCGCCCACTCCTTCCGGTACATCACAGTTTCCAACGCTGGAATTTCTTCGAGCATTGCACGTGGGCCTCTGGTGTTCAGTACGTTGGTCAGGTCAGCTACGTCACAACGGTAAGCATTTTCTTCGTCTTTGCTGATGCGCGTGTAACCAACATCTCTATCGGAGTCGATCAGGAAGATTGAGTTGATACCCGAGCTGTAGCTCATGAACTGGGTAGCCAGACAGGTTTGTGCCAGTCCTGCTACTTGCGGGTGCTCAACGATAGTACGCGCCAGGTCTTTAGCACCATTGAATTGAATCTCCGGTGTGTAACGGACGCGGTCCGGATCATTCAGGAATTGCAGTTGTGGGTAAGGGGAGTAGAAAGTACCTTTGGTCACAATAGCATTGCCTTTCAGGTCAGTGGTGCGTACGCGGCCTGCGGTATCGAAGTTCTCCAAACCGCCACCCAGTGGGTTGATGATTTCGGCATGGCAGTTAGAGCAAGTGGTACCTGCAGTAATGCGGTCGAAGATCATGTGTTGGGTAGTGGTTGGTGCTTCATAGAATGCTCTGTCTTGCGCAAACAAGGCTTCACGGTCCAGGCTCACGCCTGATGGTGGCTCAGGAATATCCTGACACATCAGTTTTCTACGAATCGCTACCGCACGGGTGATCATGTTGGAATCAGTGGTGCTGGCGTAGCGTGACAGGAACGCACCTGAGGTCAGGATACCGCCGCGATCGCTGGTGTTAACACGGGCGAAACCATCAGCGTCTACAGTGCCACTCAATGTCATGCCGTAGTGTGTTGCCAGGCGAGCGTTGATGTGGGTATAGGATGGGTTGTAAATCGCGGCAAACGTGCCATTGGTTTCCAGCATGGCGGCAGAGAAGTTTTTACCCAACTCATTTTTCATGTCAGCACCCAGCGCTGCAAAGCCGCTGATAGCTGGTTTGGTCAGGGTTTCAATCTTCTCGGTCGCTAACCAGCGGTTAACCAGATCGCTCAGCAACAGTTTGGTGTTAGCAGAGTTGAGCAAAGTGGCTGCCTGGGTACGAATACCGGCAACAGTGTTCAGGGTGCCGTTACCCGCTGCAGTCAACAAGCTGGCGCTTGGTGTAGTACCGGTGAAGGTGTACGCCATGTAAGTCGCCATTTCATAACCATCAAGTTTGTAAACGCCGCTGCTGGAGAGGGTTCCCACTTCAGAGCGATACAGGAATTGTGGTGATGACAACATAGCGGTCAGTGCGATTGGCATACCGTCAGTTGGTGTACGGCCACCAGTAGTACCGTTAGCTACGTTGAGGTAAGCGGTTTGCTCGTCGGTAGTTAATGGACGACGGAAGATGCGTGGGCCCAGGGTGTTAACCAGGGTGCTTGCGCAGCTTGTCGATGGAGTACAGCCAAGTACTGCGTTCCAACGGGTTGCCACGTCAGTCGCGATACGCTCGGCGTTAGCCAGGTAGCTGGTGTAACGAGTCTTATCAACGCTCAGGGTGTTGTTGTTTACAAACGCACCGGAAACGAAGTCATCAGGCAAGCTTCCAGTCACATCGGCTTGATAGCCAACCAGGTCTCTTACTGAACGTTGGTATTCCAGCTTGGTCAACAGACGCAATGTTCTTTGGCCGTAGCTCTGTGCATTGGATGGACAGCTGAAGTTGCTAACCGGTACATCCGGAATGCCATCGCTAGCTTTGCGCAGTGTCAGGATATGCGCTTCCAGATCCGCAGCACATTGACCGACACAAGAACCTTCTTCACCCGGCGGCATCCACTTGGCGATAAATTCTCTCAGGGTGCGATCCTGGGTATCGTTTCTGTGGCGATAGAAACTGCGGTTAGGGTTGAGTGCAATCGCGGCAGCGGTGCCGTTCGCGTTTTTCGCACCATCAATACCGTGACAGCCTACGCAACCACGTTGAGACCAGAGGGTTTTACCATTGGCCGCATTACCTGTCAGCGTACCGGAGCTGCTGGAACTACCAGAGATTACAGAAGAACTGCTACGGCTTGATGTGCTCGCTGATGACGGGGTGCTGCTAACCACAGAAGAACCAACAGAGCTGGTCGTGCCGCCGGTGAATACCACAGTGGCCGGTGTAGTCGCTGCCGATGGAATGCTGTCGGTATAGCTGATGACTTTATAGTCATAAGAGCCAGACTCGGTCAGCGCATCCAGGTAGGAAACACTGTTTGCATTGGTGTTGGTTGCTGTTGCCCAACGACCATCTGCACCTTTGCGACGAACCAGGAAGCCGGTTTCAGTCGCGCTGGCGTCAGCCCAGTTCAGGTTCGCGCCACCAGTTACGGCGGTACCGCTCAGGCTGAGTGGTGCTGCCGGTGCAGTAGCGAGGCTGATTGCCGGGGTATTGGTTGGATTGCTGTTGCTCAGGAACATCTTGAAGTACACAGGTACTTTTTCGCCGATGCTGGTCAACGCCATGATGCTGCGCAGTGATTCAATACCGAAGTTCAGGTCGAAATCGGTAGAGTTGATCACGATTGGCTTGCGTGGCGAGAAAGAAACGCTGCCGCTGCTGTGCTTAACTACCAGTGCATCAAAAACCACTGATTTCACCACACCGTGCAGGGTCAAATTACCTGTCAATGACTGTACAGCAGTGCTACCTGCTGCCATGGCATTGATCGCGGTCAGATCCAGTTGGGTAGTGAAGTGCAAGCTTGGCAAGTATTGCGCTTCGAACAGGATTTCCTTCAAACGGGTATTGCGCAGATCCACGCCGCTGCTAATGCTAGCCAACGGGATGGTCAGGGTCGCTTGACCGGTTGCCGACACAGTACCTTGCAGCGTGCTGAAGGTAATGTTTTCAGGGGTCTCGGTACCGGCCGCATTTTTCTTCACAGTCACAAAGTGGAATGTAGAGTTGGTTGCGTCCAGTAACCAGCGCGCGGCAACACCGTTGTTGCTGGAGCTGCTGACCGCAACGGAAGAGCTGCTGCGGATGCTACTTGATACAACAACACTGCTGGACGCAACGGAGCTTGATACAACACTACTACTGGAAGCAGTACCGCCGCATGCGACGCCGTTCAACGTAAAGGATGTTGGAGCTGCACCGGGATTGTTTACGATAAATCCGAAGGACGCCGTGCCGCTCGCCGGCAGATTGCCGTTATAGCCAGCATTCTTCACACACACATTTTTACCGGTTTGGGTAAAGGTGCCATCCCACAGGTTCTGGATGGCATCGCTGCCGGCATAGCTCCAGCACAATTCCCATGAAGTTTTTGCCGCACCGGTGTTGGTAATGGTGGTTTTGATTTGTGCGCCGTTACCCCAGCTATTCACACTGGTGTAATCGACTTTACAAGCTCCCTGGGCACTCACGCCGCCAGAAGCCATGATGCCCAGCGCCAGGCTGGAGGAGAGCATCGACAGTTTCAATAATTTTTTCATGATAGGTTCTCTCTAGGCTTCATCC
>MVDH01000002.1 GCA_003056245.1 Cellvibrio sp. 79
ATTTTACATAACCATGTATTCACCAATGGAACACAAAGCGCGAATGACACCTTCTACCTTCACACCGATCATTTGGGATCGGTAGAAGCGACAACCAATGCGTTGGGTCAGTTTGTAAACCGCATGAGTTTTGGTGCATGGGGTGAGCGGCAAAAGTCGGATTGGAAACCGGGAAATCCGACAGAAAGTTTCTTAACGTCAAATGGATTTACGGGGCATGATCAAGTTGATCAGTACAATCTTGTTCATATGGGTGGGCGGGTTTATGATCCGAATCTTGGTCGATTCCTGAGTGCAGACCTCTTCATCCAATCGCCATACGATACGCAAAGTTTTAATCGTTACTCGTACACATTTAATAATCCGTTGAGTTACACAGATCCAACTGGGTATAGCTCTAAAGGCACTACGGGAAGTATGTGTTCGCCTACGTCGACACCGTGTGGTGGTTACGACGAGGTATTTGTTAGGGGCACTAGAAATGGATTAACAGGGTGGAACATGGATAATTTTATCCGTGATCAAATTGCCCAAAGCAGCCAAACAGAATTGCTATTAATGTATGGGGATGTTGGTAGCATAACGGCGATAAATGGGACGGCATTTTTTGGAGTTACTAACGCTGTAACGGGAGTTGGCAGGGGTGATGAAGCACAACAGGATGCTGACACGGCAGCTGCTGAGAAAATGCTGGGTGCTACAGTTTTTCTAGGCGTTAAGCTTGTTGGGCCTGGTGGTAAAGCGAAAAGCGCGAAGGCATTGGCGACTGGGGATGCGGCCAAGGCGGCGAAGAGGGTTTTATCCAAAGAAGAAAAAGCAGTTAAAGATGCAGCAGGGAAGGGAAATAACATAACTGTTAAAACCCAAAAGGAGGCAGAACAAATTTTGGAAAAAATGCGACCAAACATACCATGGAGTGAAACTTACGGGCCAAAAACAAAAGTTGGAAAAGAAATTCATCCTGTAGATGGCAGCGGTAATGCTCCGGGTTTGGATTATGAGTTGCCTCATATTAAATGGCGTGATTGGTCAGGGGGTAAGTCCTCTGGTGCTGAAGGACATATATATTTTGAATCAGTTAATGGGAAGTTCTAGCTATGAATTTTACAAGTTTAGGTGAAGTTCTATCGGATGATTGTAGGGAGGAACTATATAATCAGCTTATTGCTAAATCTGAGCGTTTTTTTCTGAAGGATCGAAGTAGTTCTATTCCAGTGGCTTGTCGTTTTGCGTGTTCGCAATCTTACGATAGTTTTCAACGTGAATGGTTCGATGAAAAATTATCTTATGTTGTATATATGGAGAATTATGGTGTTATGGTTTTAACCGAGCCCTATAAGTTTCTAAAATTTTTGGAAGAGAGGGAGCCGTGGGAAGATTACGATGTTTGCATTTTTGATAGAGGGTTGACATTTTGCGTTGCTTTAACGCACAACGATGAAATTAAATTTATCAATTTGGTGCATGCCTAGGGTGTTGTCCTATCCAACTGCTCAAACCAAAAATTGCCGCTTTTTTATAGCGGCAATTTTATTTGTGTTCCTCACTCCGTCGTCAACACCAAACACCCACGCATAACCCGAATGGTGAAAGGTGCATCAATATTAAATCCCGCCTGCTGTAACCAATGGCCTTTCAGTTGCAGCCAGGGCACGGTGGCCTGTGGTGGGTAGTGTGTCTTGCGTCGATAGTCATAGGTAATGCACCCGGTTTTGATTTTACGGATGTGACAGGGTGGTGTTGTGTTCGTAGAATCGCGTCTAGCCATTGTTGACTCCTGATTAGTCAGTTGTGGTTAGCTGGCTGTGAGTGTTGGTAGCACTCACCGCCAGCGTTTGTTAAATCGGTTAACGCACCATGGCAGTTGCCATTTACTGCCTCATGCGATGGCCACGCACATGCTGGAAAATGGCGCGGACATTCGCTTTCTCCAAATGAGGCTGGGCGACGCGGATTTAACAACGACGCAAATTTATACCCACGTCAGTATCGAAAAATTGCGTGCGGTTCACGCGCAGACGCATCCGGCAAAACTTACGGATAAAAAAATATTGCTTGCTGAATTAGCGCGGAAACTGGATGAGGATGGCGTTGAGGATTAACGGTGGGCGCAAAACTGCCTGTGTTGCGCTCTCTACGGACGCTATACCCCAAGTGCAGTGCGCGTCGATAAATGGTTGGTTTAAAAAAGTGGAGATATCGAAACTTTATAGTAGCTTTTTTAAAGTTGTACATAGAGAATCAAATATCCACACCCACCCAGAAAGGAAAAAAGTGATGAGTGAATACTACGTTATTGAGAGATTGGCAGACGATGGTTCTGGAGAACTCGAATATGTTGTTGTTGGTAATGGAGAAACTAAGGGGACATTTACAAGCGAATTTTATGCTTATGAATTGTGTATTGAATTAAATGCTGAGCTAGAGCAACAAAATAAACCTAAACCAAAATCCCACTCGCCGGGTATGCGGTAGTAAATCGTGTGCGGACAGATTGAAAAAACAATAGCGCACGCACCCCATCCTGTGGCTACACCACAACAGCACCACTTAATATAACGTGGGAATTATGCGCAGTATTTGGTTGGCGTTGCCAAAAAGCCAGCAACGCCAACCAAGCCACTGTCCGCGCTGCGCGCCGCATGATTTACGCTGTGTTAAATACCGCTGTTGTTCTAGAGGGGCTGCAAAAGGGCATCCATTTTTATACATGTATAAATTATTACACCAAAAACCGCGTTGGGGGCTGTGTGCAAAAAATCCCAAGCGCATGCTAGCCTGCGCAGACTTGAAAGCGGCTGATGCGTCAGGCTTACGTTAACAAACTTAACTCTCTTGCCCAAAAAACTGCCCAGATAAAAAAAGCTGGCGTACCTAAAGAAGAGATTGCAAAAATATTACAAGCAGAACATCGAGCATTAAGTGAACAATATAAATTAACTCCGCAAAATATGCTTGATAAAATTTATGCAAGAAATGTTGAAAAATATGGAGATAAGCTTGGCCGATCTATTGATTGGTTGAAAGGCCAAGGTAAAAGTTGGGATCAGATTATAGAGTCTGCGACTGTGTCGGCATGTTTTACCTCACAACTCAACCAATAGTTACAAACCCAAATCACTCAAACCCGGATGATCATCCGGGCGGCGCCCTTGCGGCCAATGGAATTTGCGTTCACTTTCCCGAATAGCCAAATCGTTAATGCTGGCATAACGTTTTTGCATTAAACCATTTTCATCAAATTCCCAATTTTCATTGCCGTAAGAGCGGAACCATTGGCTTGCATCGTCATGCCATTCATACGCGAAACGCACGGCGATGCGATTACCTTCATAAGCCCACAACTCTTTAATCAAACGGTATTCCTTTTCTCTCTCCCATTTACGCGTTAAAAATTCAACGATTTGTGCGCGGCCTCGGGGAAATTCACTGCGATTGCGCCATTGGCTATCCGCTGTGTAAGCGAGCGATACTTTATGTGGATCGCGATTGTTCCAGCCATCTTCGGCGGCGCGTACTTTTTGGATGGCGGTCTCGCGTGTAAAGGGTGGAAGTGGTGGGCGTGATTCAGTCATTGGGTCGCTCCTGGGTAAAAGTTATAAATTAAAATTTCAAATAAAAAATCAAATTAATCACTAAATCGTTGAATTCCGGGCATGGTGACATAGCCGGTTAAGTGTTCAATGCGACCCATCCAGTTTTGTACATATAAATAAGGCTCAAGATCAAACTTCCCTTCGTTAACCAGTGCGATGTAGGGATAAATTGCAATATCAGCAATAGTCAGTGTGTTATTCGCGAGCCAGTGACGGGTTTGCAAATGCAAATTCAATACCGATAAAACCTGCGTGGTAATTTTTGTTGCTTCGTCGATATTAATCGCGCGGCCAAATTTATAGTGTAGGCGCAATGCATTAGGGCCGCGTGCGATTTCATTGGCGGCAACGGCCAGCCAGCTCACTACTTCTGCCATTTTTGCCGGATCTTGCGGGAACCATTCATCTGCACCATAAGTGCGCGCAAGGTAAACCAGGATCGCCTGGCTATCGCGCACAACGGTATCGCCATCGGTTAATACCGGCGTTTGCCCGAATGGATTTAATTGTAAAAAGCTTTCGCTTTTATGTTCGCGCTCAGCACTATTTAACAAACGGCTTTGATAATCCAGGCTTAATAATGAAAGCAATAAACGTACTTTATGGCAGTTGCCGGATAAGCTAAATTCATGAAGTGTCAGCATGTTCGTATTCCTTGTGTGCATCAGAAAAACAATAATATATAAATCAGTTGTCGCGTTGTTGGGAAAGCAGTAATTGCAATTGTGCCTTCAGGTTTTCATTTTCGGTAACAAGGGGTTCAATCATCGTTTGCACTTGTTCCTTGGTATAGCGCGGCACAATGTGTTGCGGGCAATTCCACTCGAACGCTTCCACCGTAATTAAAAAAGCGCGCTCGATACGTGCACGATATTCCGGGTTTTCCAGCGCAGCAATAATTTCCGGTTGATCCTGTTCGTGTACTACACGTGCACGGCCCCAGATTTTCAAGCGATGACGGCCGGGATAATCCATCAAAATTAAACTAATGCGATCATCAGCGTTAATATTACCCACACTGATATATTGGCGATTGCCGCGAAAATCGGCAAAGCCAATCGTGCGCGAATCGATCACTTTTAAAAAGCCAATCGGGCCACCGCGATGCTGCACATAAGGCCAGCCATTTTCACCGACGGTTGCCTGGTAAAAACTATCGCGCATTTCAATAAATTGCACTTCAGCGTCAGTCAATTCATTGCGCGGATTCTCGGCCAGTTCAAAACCGCGATTCGCCTCACGGCTACCGTACAATTCCTGCGCGGCTTTCACGCTGGGTGTGAACGTAATATCAGCAAAGGCGCGTGGCATAATCATTACTCCGGTGAAAACGGAAATTTTTTCGATTAAAAATTGCTGGCAGATAGCAGTTATTGCGCAAGTGAAATGTTGGGAAAATCAATTTCAACACGGCTGGCTTTACCCAATATATTGGTTAATAAATTCATTCCGACATGGGTAATAATTTCCACAATATCCGCATCGGAGTAACCAGCGTTGCGCGCTTCAATAATGTCGGCGGTGGTGATATCGCCATTGTGTTCTACCAGCGAGCGCGCAAGTTTTACGGCGACCGAAGCTTTTGCATCCTGGCTGGTGCCGTTGCGATTGGCTTCGATCTCGGCGCCGTTTAATCCGGTACTTTTACCAATCGCAGTGTGGGCCGACAAACAATATTCGCACGCATTTTGTTGCGCTAATGCCAGCGCAATTCGCTCGCGGGTTTGCGCACTCAGGCTACCTTCATTGGCAATACCGTAAAGCCCAAGGAATGCGCGCAAGGCGGCGGGCGAGTTGGCAAATACGCGCAGGAAATTGGGCACCATTCCTATTTGTTGCTGGATAGCGTTAAACAATGCGGCTTGTTCGGTCGTTGCAGTTTGATTGGTAACGGTGTTGATTCTGCTCATGGTGTTGACCTCGTATCCGGAGAGTAATGTTTGGGTAATTCCGATCGATGTTCTCGACTGAGGCCATATTGCCAATTGCAGCGAATGTGATGAATACTCACAAATGGCAATTGATTATTTCCAGAATAGAAATAATCGCTAGCCAAAATCCCGCATCGTCTCCCGTGGAAATAGCCTTTAGCTGGAAAATTTATGGACCGTTTAACCGAAATGCAAATCTATGTGGCAGTTGCCGAGTGCGAGGGCTTTGCGGCGGCGGCGCGGCGACTAACTATTTCTCCGCCGGTCGCAACCCGTGCGGTGGCTGATCTTGAGGCGCGGCTCGGGGTTAAGTTATTGAACCGCACCACGCGTTATGTGCGCGTAACTGATGCGGGCCAGCGTTACTTGGAAGATGCGCGCCGCGTTATTGCGGCGGCGGATGAGGCGGATGAGGCGGCCATCGGTGTTAACGGTGAGCCGCGCGGGCATCTCACGGTAACAGCGCCGGTTTTGTTCGGGCGCATCTATGTTATGCCGGGCATTGTGGATTATTTGCAGCGTTTTCCAGCGACTGAAGTGTCTGCCCTGTTTGTGGATCGCGTGGTGAATTTATTAGAGGAAGGCATTGATGTGGCGCTGCGTATTGGCGAGCTGGGCGATTCCAGTTTCCATGCTGTGCGTGTGGGCAGCGTGCGCCGCGTGTTGTGCGCGTCGCCGGAATATATTGTGCGCCATGGTTTGCCTGCGCATCCGGGAGCGTTGCTGAATCATCAGTTAATTGTGGCGACCAATCTGGGGATGAATATCGAGTGGCGTTTTATGCAAGATGGCAAACCTTTGTCGATTCGTATCAAGCCACGTTTGAGTGTGACCAGTAATGATTCCGCTATTGAAGCTGCCGTATGTGGTTTGG
Source organism: Cellvibrio sp. 79 (assembly GCA_003056245.1). Taxonomy (GTDB): domain Bacteria; phylum Pseudomonadota; class Gammaproteobacteria; order Pseudomonadales; family Cellvibrionaceae; genus Cellvibrio. The sequence continues at coordinate 6,402 of MVDH01000002.1, forward strand.
GGATTACGCGAGTGATGTCTTATCAGATTGCGCATGAATTGGAACAGGGAAAATTAAAAATCCTGCTGAGTGAATTTGAGCCGGATATTGTGCCTGTCCATATTTTGCATCGCGAAGGGCGTTACTCTTCAGCAAAAATTCGCAGTTTTATTGATTTACTGGCTGAACGTTTGCGCGCCCACAAATCGCTTAATTAACGAAAACCATTTGGTTAATTGGGATCGGGTAGTTAGCGGCAATCATTAAATTAGTCCGATAAAAATTTCAGGCAAAAAAAATCCGGCGTTGCCGGATTTTTTTAAGTGTGAATCTGCATCGGAAAAGCGGTTTGATTATTCGTTTTTTGCGTTTACTTGAAGAATAATCCCAGCTCCGGTGCAATGGTCATAAACAATGCACCGCCTATAATTCCCGCCGCAATGAATAAACGCATCGCGCCAGCAGCAAAACCGTCAGCAGTCTGGAATCTATCCCATAAGCCGAGACGCTTCTGTAATTTGCGTTCTTCACCGGGCGTCAGCGTTGGATATTCGGTGGGAATTGTTGCCGCGTTGGGCGCGTCTTCAGTGGCTTCGCCTTTATTGATCCATACCGCAACACGGGTTTCAGTTTGCAATAAATGTTCGAGTGTGACTTGGCGGAGCGCGCCCAGTCCTCCCAGTGCGGTATTTATCCAGCTATCGACTGCTTCCAGCCAATTGCTAATATTTTCACGCGTGGGCGGCACAAACGTAAATTCACCCAGTGCGGTGCTCCAATTTTCTATTTCCAGTTTTTCCAATATATGCGGTGGCAAATTTATTTGGCTAGCGCCGTCATAAACGGCGTGTAGTGCAGCGAATACTTCTTGCCCCGCGTTGATCAGGCGATCCAGCTCGCGCTTGCTAACATTGCGGTCGGCGGTAATAACCGCGTAGGTATTGCTCATCAATGCGCGGCTGTCGGTAATGTTCGCATGCTGGTGATCGGCGTAATGCAATACGGCGAGCAAGCCGTTCAAATATTTATCCCAGCCTTTGCCTAATTTACGCGCTGCCAATAAATGTGCGGTGCGGCATTCCATATCGTGTTTGAGCACTTCCTGATGCGCGGCGGAACATTCGTCTGTCAGGGTTTCAATCAGTGCGGGTAATTCGCGTTTTTTTACTTCCTTGCTGCGGAAACGAATGACACCGTCGGGCGGTGTATAAATTCCATCACGCAAGGCAATCAGCAAATTGCGCTCTTTTTCCAACACGCGCAGGCTATCCAGTTTGGCCACTAACGCTTGCGGATAAAGTTCGCGCAAGGAACTCTGAATGGAATCAATTTTAATATCGTACAGCTGGTGATGCTTTTGCGAGGAGCGCACAAACGACCGACCAAGATAAGCGCCGCGATAGCGACCATTTAAATATTCGCGAGAATAGCGCTTGTCCAGTTCGGCAAAAATTTCCGCATCGGGTTTGAATTCCAGTTTGAAACGGTCGAGCAATTTCAACGTAAAGGTTTCTTTGAGTGCGGCGGCGTTGTCAAAAATAATCCAGCTGCTGCGATTATCCAACACACCGGGAACATAAATTTTCTTCGCGTTTTGTTCGCGCTCGTGATTGTACGGATGCGTTGCCCACATGCGTGGTGGTTGCGCGATATCAGCAGTAAATACGCGATGCTTTTCCGGTTGTTCGCTGGGCACATTGGCGACTTTGCCATAATCCGGGTCATTAAGGATTTTGGCGGTGTGTTGCATAACGCGTGTTTGGATCGCAAACACATCTTTGTTGGCACTGCCCTGATTAACCTGCTCATTCAAAAAGTTTTGCGCGCTGTCCCAGGCTTCATCGGCGGCCTGGAGTTTATGCAATGCGTGGATTAACGCATCGCTGCCGGTTACGGATACCGCGACCAGATCGGCCTGGAATTCCATCTCGCGTGACAGGGCACGCTGTGCGAGTAAAACCAGATTGAAAAAGGTTTCCATTGTGGCGCGCAGTGACCACACAATTAAACGCAACGCCCAACCGACCCAGGCGATGCGTATATCGACATTGGAAAGAAAGCGCAGGAATTTATCCAGCGCATCGCGGCGCGCAATAATGTGCGCGGCAATTTGTTGTGCAACATACACCCAATTTCCCAATGCCATGGAACGCTGGGCAAAGTGACCGAATTCATGGGCGAGCACGGCTTTCAGTTCGCTGATGGTGAGCGCATTGACCAACGGCAAACCAATTTCCAGATTCTTTTTGGACGGGAAAATAAAATTCAGCAAGGATAAATCGTAAAACACGCAGGCATTCACACGCGGCGATAAAAAGACGCGATGCGGACGCGGCGCACCGGTTTCATCGGCAAGGCGATTTAAAAACGCAATCAATTGCGGTTCGCTGGTGGCGGTGACTTCGTATTCCTGCTCGATGTTGCCCTTCTTCACGAACAGCAACGCCTTGATCATAAACACCGCTAAAAAGCCGGAGCCCGCCGCGAGTAGCCAGACAAATATATTAGGGTTATTCGCACTCAACTGCGTTTCGGCCAAGTGGTAGGCCGACCAGGCAAACCAGCCTGTGATCGCCAGGTAAAACACGATAAAGCCTAATAAACCGAGCGCCGCCAATGTGGCCTGGCGTTTGTGGGATGCGCTGGGTTTGGTGAGATCGGCGGGAACATTTGCCGGGTTTGCGGGATAGATATGATCCATAGGTAAACTTCCTTTCTGTTTAGCTAACGTTTTGTTGGGCTCAGGTTATGTATCGTTTGGGTTATATATCGCTTGGTTTATGCATTACTTGGCTTATTGCTTAGCCTGGAGATAGCAGCGGTAATCTTTTTTATGGTTCATTAGCCGTAATCACATGTTTAGTAACGACGATCTCATAGAAACCTGAATTATATTTTTGCGCCGTTGAGTGTAGTGACAGACGCGCCATCCAGCAATTGGCTAACGCCGGTGTTTTTAGAATTTTTTGCGCAGGTAATGATTGCCCGCGCGCGTTTGGGTTTATATGCTGCCGCTATGCGTTAAGGCCAGGAGGATGCGCCATGTCATACCCGCAATTGCAACAACACTTTTTGAAGATTTCGCACTTGAAACATCTGCAAGCCATCTGCTCCTGGGATCAGGCCGCGATGATGCCCAATGGCGGTAACGATGCGCGCAGTGCCGCGATGGCGGAGCTGTCGGTATTGATTCACCAGCAGACAACCGCCGCGCATTTGGGCGAGTGGTTGATTGCGGCAGAGCAGGAAAATTTATCGAACGCGGAGCAAGCGAGCCTCGCCGCGATAAAACGCCGCTGGAAACAGGCCACGCAATTACCTCAGGATTTGGTGCAGGCGCAGTCGCTGGCGAATTCAGCCTGTGAACATGCATGGCGCGAGCAACGCAAAAATAATGATTGGGAGGGTTTTAAACCCAACCTCGCCAAGGTCATTGAATTGGTACGTGAAGAAGCGCGTATTCGCGCGGCCGATGCCGGTTTGCGTCCTTACGATGCGATGCTTGATCTTTATGAACCGGGTGTTACCAGTGCGCAACTGGATGCATTGTTCGCCGATGTAAAAACCTGGTTGCCGGAATTTATCCAGCGTGCCGATGAATTACAGGCGCAGAAAAAAATAATTGTCCCTGAAGGGCCTTTTGCAATCGAACAACAAAAAGAACTCGGGCTTGCTGCGATGAAATTGCTCGGCTTTGATTTCACCCACGGGCGACTTGATGTAAGCACGCATCCATTTTGTGGCGGTGTGCCTACCGATGTGCGTATCACAACGCGCTACGATGAAAGTGATTTTATGAAAGCGCTGCTGGGTGTTATCCACGAAACGGGTCACGCGCGTTATGAACAAAATCTACCCAAAGCCTGGGCCGGGTTGCCGGTGGGCGAAGCGCGCTCCATGGGCGTTCATGAATCACAAAGTTTATTTTTTGAAATGCAACTCGCGCGTTCATTGGAGTTCACCCAATTGCTCGCACCGCTTGCACAAAAGTTTTTGCAGCGTGAGCAAGATGCAGCCTTTACCACTGAAAATCTCTACGCATTTAACACGCGGATGAAACGGGGCTATATCCGTGTCGATTCCGACGAACTCACGTATCCCGCCCATGTCATTTTGCGTTACGAAATCGAACGCGCATTAGTTGAGGGCGATATCGAAGTGGATGATATTCCGGCGTTGTGGAATGAAAAAATGCAAACTTATTTGGGATTGTCGACGGAAGGAAATTATCGCGATGGCTGCATGCAGGATATCCATTGGCCTTGTGGTGCGTTCGGTTATTTTCCATCCTACACATTGGGCGCAATGTACGCCGCACAGGAATTCGCCGCTGCCCAACGCAGTATTCCGCAGCTTAAAGAAAAAATTGCCCGGGGCGATTTGGCCCCGCTGTTTGATTGGCTGGAGAAAAATATCTGGAGCCAGGGCAGTTTGCTATCCACTAATGATTTAATTGCTGCTGCAACTGGCGAACCGCTTAACGCACGTTTTTTCAAAGCGCATTTGCAACGCCGTTATCTGGATGAGGTTTGATTCGGTATTTTATGTAAAAATGCCTGGCTGCTTTTGGTAAAGGTTATTAGTTGTTATGCGAGTAGGTTTTGATTACGGCACATCCAACTGTGCAATGTCTTATATCAATAATGGTAAGTCTGAGCTGATTCCGCTTTATGGTGATGATGCATTTGTACCTTCCACACTTTATGCCGTAGAGCGCGGATTTATTGCGGAGCTGATTGCGCAACAATTGGAGCCGCAAGATCGGCTGGTTTATGCACAAGCGCGCTCCGGTGCATTGGCCCAATCGCGCGCAGGAAAAGCCGAGCACGATATTACGCAAGTTGGTGATGGGTTATTTTACGGTGCCGAAGCTATCGCGCATTATATTGCCGCACCCGGCGAAGGTTATTTTATTAAATCACCCAAGTCATTTTTAGGTGCAAGCGGCTTGCGCCCGCAAATGGTGGGCTTTTTTGAAGACCTGGTTGCGGCGATGATGCTCAATGTAAAGCAGCGCGCAGAAAAGCATTTGCAGCAAGAGGTTTCGCAAGTAGTTATCGGCCGACCAGTCAATTTCCAGGGCATTAATGCGCTGGAATCCAATCGCCAGGCGCAAGAGATTCTTACCGCCGCTGCAAAGCGAATTGGTTTTCGCGCAATTGAATTTTTATTTGAACCGCTCGCTGCCGGTTTCGATTTTGAAACCCGTTTGCATGAAAATAAAAAAGTATTGGTGGTTGATGTAGGCGGCGGTACTACCGATTGCTCCATGGTGCTAATGGGCCCTGCGCACAGAAACCAGCTACAGCGCGATAACGATTTTCTAGGTCATACCGGTGAACGCGTTGGTGGCAATGATTTTGATATCCTGCTCGCGCAAAAAGCATTGATGCCTTCATTCGGAATGTTATCGCCACTAAAAACCGGATTGCCCATGCCATTAATGCCGTTTGTTAATGCAATGGCGATTAATGATATCGGTGCGCAAACCGATTTTTACGATGCGAAAACCGGCTTTCTGTTGGAGAAATTGCAACGCGAAACCACGGAGCCGGAATTATTAAAACGCTTTGTAACCATGCGCGATGACAAGCACAACTTTGCTGTAGTACGCGAAGCTGAGTTGGGAAAAATTGCGTTATCGTCAGCAGACACTTATCGCTTCCCGCTGGGTTTTATCGAACCTGATTTGGCTCCGGAGTCCAGCGCGGAAAATTATGCAGAAATAGTAAATACTCTGCTGCAAAAAATCGCCAACTTGATTAACGAAGCAACCACACAAGCAGGTAGCAAACCCGACATTGTTTACATCACCGGCGGTAGCGCGAAATCTCCTTTAATCCGCAAACTGGTGCGCGAATTATTGGGCGAGCAAATTGATATTGTGGATGGCGATCACTTTGGTAGCGTCGCGGCGGGATTGGGTGTTTGGGCTGAGCGGGTTTTTTCTTAGGTAGTGGAAAGCCAGTTTTCCACTCTTAATCCATCTACTCGCTCGAATTCACGCAGGTTATTGGTTACTAAAATCAAAGCAGCACTGCGTGAATGTCCTGCAATATGCAAATCACTCACACCAATTGGTGTACCTTTTTGCTCTAACGATGCACGAATATCACCATAGTGAGCAGCTGCTTTATTATCGTAATCCAGTACCTCAAGACGGGAAATAAAATTATCTACTTGTTGCAGATTGTGTTCAGGCCGCGTGCTTTTTTCTGCACCATGTAAAAGCTCTGCCAAAGTAATACTACTAATACATAATTGATCTGCATGGCGATTAAAGGTGTCTAATACTGCAATTGGACGACGTTTAATTACATATATAGCAATATTGGTATCAAGCATGTACTTGAGCATTAATTAACTTCCTGGTTAATATTTTATTAAAAAGATTCTCGCTCGGATTGCTCCTGAGTGGCGCGCTCGGTTAAAAAATCTTCAGTGACTTGGGTATCACCTAGAAAGAAACTATCCCAGGTTTTATCAGCAGGAGAGAGAATACGGTCGGCACCCTGGATGCGCACGTGAACCTTTTTAACATCGTCAGGGAAACGTGCCTCTGCAGGTAAGCGGACAGCTTGGGTACGGTTATTAACAAATACTGAGCCGGTTGCCATAGTTCTCTCGAATAATAGGGAGTGTTGGTCAAATTCTAAGCTCATTTATGCTGTATGGCAATGGTATATAGCTTGTGATTTTGCTAGCCCGGATATTTCACACTGGCCGAATACAGCTGTGCGGGATGCGCGGCATCATCTGCATCGGTCACTAGCAAAAGCTCAACTTTATTTTCCAGCTCATCGGCCTCAATACCTTCCAGTTTTACGGTTTTATCGATAGGTTCCAGCAAAACCAAATCCCCTTTGCGATCAATTATGCCGATTGCGGAGCCCATACATTGTCCATCCAGATACGAATCTGATGTGTTTTCTGCGCTGGCGGTAAATACGATCGCGCCATTTTGTAAGGTGGTTGCATCGGTAAAGCACAGTGGGACATCATCGATGTAACCCAAATCGTAAGGGGTAATGTCGATCTGCGGTTGGTAGGTTTTATGCGGCTCCTGTAAAACACGATAGAAATCATTCAGCGATAAACGAATACTCGCATTTAATTTATTTTTCTTGTTGCCGCGCTGAAATAAAAAGAATTGATCCTGAACAACGGCTGCCCCTTCAATATTTAATTTTCCAACTTCCTGTTTCAGAAAATCATAAAAATTTGATAAATCAATAATTGAAGGTTCTCCGGAAATACTGCCGGTATGATCCAGTGTTGCCAGCGCACTGCGGCGACGTTTTTTCTTGGAGCCGGAACCCATCGCAAGTAATGCGCTTTGTTTTGAATTATTGAAGTGCGGAATTAACGTGAGCACTTCGATATCCGGCTTCTCTGCTTTGCGCTCTTCATATTCCACGGGTAAATCGCCTTCAAAAAAACGATGCAATTGCCCGTGCTCATTTCCCTTTAGCAAAAATTGCCCTAAATGTAATTCATCATCTGCCACAACATATAGCCAGGGACCGACCTGTACCAAGCCGCTCGCTGCACTTAAATGCGGGTGGCGATCAGCATGCGTACCTTGCGCTAGCATCAGGCTTTTTAATTCAGTCAGGTGAATCATGATCAGCTCCGTGAATAGTGTTTTTTTATGCAATCAGGCTGCTATCGCCGGGTGAGGAATTTTTCCATTTATTGAAAAATCAATTCTATGAAATTCAAATGCTTCGCTATTGCCCGCGCGTACAAAAACACAGCTTTCTGTCGTGAAGCGCACATGCCAGAGTTGTTGTTGGCAAGGTTCTTTATCGGCAAATGCGAGTGGTGAAAGGATGGCGATATTTTTTCCGCCATTGAAGCGTGCCGATGTGTAGAGAATAAATTCCGCTCCCGCTTCACGCAATTGCTTACCTAATTGTTGGGTGTATTCCCAAGAGTCGCGCTGGCAGATTTTATCGTGCACTGCCGCAAATTCTTCCACGTGCAAATCAATGGCTTTCTGGCTGGAAACTTTTACTGAAAAAGCAGTGCGTTGGTCGCGGATATTTTCCAATGGGCCGAGCGTGGCGAGACCTTGTTGGAACAGCCAGAAATACACAGCGGTTTCTGCAAATGCGGTTTGTAATTCGCACGAGCCATAAAAAATACCGCGCTCCCAAGTGCTTCCAAAACGGGAGCCGTAACGCAGTGGCGGATAGCGAAACGGGGTCATTAATAAATAGGAAAGGCCAACACAATCGAGGGGAATTTTTGGTTTGGATAAATCCAGTAATTCTTCCAAGCGGCTTTGTTCGGCTGCGGAGCGGGTAATCGCCATAGTGGCCGCTGTTTCTTGTGTCTCCACCACGCGCCAGCAATTACCAATAATGTGAGGGCGCAACAGACCTGCAAAATTCATCTCGTGTCCTTAAGCAAGTGTGAGAGCAGCAAAAAAGTTAAATACGCCCGCGCATTGCATCCAGATACCACAACACCCGTGTGAGACCATCGGCTTTGCGAATGAGCTCGCCTGGAATTTCGTCATTTAAATGGTTGTTGGGGGTCATCATCCAATGCTGCATAGCATCGCTATTCCCACCCAAAATAGAGAACAGTGAGCGATAAACCCGTATCACCAGCAGCGACAACTCAAACGCCTTCCCTTGCGATGGCGTCCCCCGCTTCATACGGTCCACCGTTGATATAGATACCCCGATTGCATCGGCAAGCTGTTCACGTGCCAAACCAAGGGCATCAGCAGCATTAATTACACTATTACTCACAAGCTCCAGGTCAGAAACGCTGGCGGTTTGAGGATTCATTACAGTGCTCCTATGGAATCAGGTGACATTTTTTATTCTATAGACTGTCATTTGAAATGCAAGATCTAATTTGAACAGAGAAAACTCAAATCAGGTCGTATTTGACGATCAGGCCGGGATTTTCATACCGCGCTGCACGGCTGGTCGCGCTAGAAACGTATTTAACACTCGTGTCACTTCCGGGAATTGCTCAATTTTCACTAGTCCGCCTGCGTCATAAAAGCCGATCAGGTTGCTCACCCACGGGAACATCGCGATGTCGGCAATTGTATATTCATCGCCAGTAACCCAGTTTTTACCCTGCAACTGCTGATTCAGCACTCCAAGCAAGCGGGCCGCTTCTTTCACATAGCGCTCTTTCGGGCGCGGGTCCTCAATATCCTTACCGGCGAACTTATGGAAAAATCCCACCTGCCCAAACATCGGCCCAATCCCACCCATCTGGAACATCAGCCACTGAATCACTTGATAACGTTCTACTGCATTCTGTCCCAAAAATTTCCCGCTCTTCTCCGCCAGATACAGCAGGATTGCCCCGGACTCAAACACCGCCTGCAATTCACCGTCCAATCCTTGCGGATCAATCATCGCCGGAATTTTATTGTTCGGACTCACCGCTAAAAATGCCGGGTGAAACTGCTCATCCTTTGTTATATCCACCTTATGTACGTCGTACTTCCATCCTAACTCCTCCAACATAATCGACGCTTTTTGCCCATTTGGTGTTGCCATCGAATAAAGCTGAATGTGTGCGGGATTTTTAGGCGGGAAGTGGTGTTGGATGAGTTGTAGTGTTTGGGTATTCATCAAAGTGCCTCATCAAGTGCGATATCAATTCAGTAGTGGCTATAACGGTTGAGACGCGCAGGATTCCAAAAATCTCCCGGAATGGATTCCGGAAAATAAAAAAGCCGCTCTCAGCAGGGCTGGAGCGGCTTTTGTGACGAAAATTTTCGATCACACGTTAAACAAGAAATGCATTACATCGCCATCTTGTACAACGTACTCCTTTCCTTCCTTACGCGATTTACCCGCATTCTTAGCGCCTTGCTCGCCTTTGTATTGTACAAAGTCGTCATAAGCGATGGTTTCGGCGCGGATAAAGCCTTTTTCGAAATCGGTGTGGATGACGCCGGCAGCTTGTGGCGCAGTTGCTCCAACAGGAATGGTCCAGGCGCGAACTTCTTTTACGCCAGCGGTGAAGTAGGTTTGCAGGCCGAGTAATTGGTAACCCGCGCGGATTACGCGATTCAGGCCAGGTTCTTCCATGCCCATTTCATCGAGGAATTCTTTTTTGTCATCGCCTTCGAGTTCAGCGATGTCAGCTTCGAGTTTGTTGCAAATTGGCACTACCACGGATTTTTCTTCCGCCGCGATTTTACGCACGACATCCAAGTGCGGATTATTTTCAAAACCATCTTCGGCCACATTGGCGATGTACATGGTGGGTTTGAGGGTGAGCAAATTAATTTCTTTGAGCAGTGCAACTTCGTCTTTATCCAGCGGGAAAGAACGCAGCGGTTTTGCTTCGTTTAAATGTGGCTGGATTTTTTCCAGCAGCGCTTTAATCGCGATCGCATGTTTGTCGCCGCCTTTGGCTGACTTGGCGTAGCGGTTGATGGCTTTGTCTACAGCTTCGAGGTCCGCAAGGGCGAGTTCGGTGTTGATAACTTCGATATCGGCAGCGGGGTTTACGCCGTTGGCAACGTGGATGACATTGTCGTCGTCGAAGCAGCGTACAACGTGGGCGATGGCATCGGTCTCGCGGATGTTGGCGAGGAATTTGTTGCCGAGGCCTTCACCTTTGGAGGCGCCGGCAACGATACCGGCAATATCGATAAATTCCATGGTGGTGGCGATAACGCGTTCGGGTTTTACGATTTCGGCGAGTTTGTCCTGGCGTGGATCGGGAACAGTCACGATACCGGCATTGGGTTCAATTGTGCAGAAGGGGAAGTTTTCGGCGCTGATACCGGCGTTGGTCAGTGCATTGAACAGTGTTGATTTGCCGACGTTGGGCAGGCCGACGATGCCGCAGTTAAAACCCATGGTGATGTCTCTTTGAGTGAATATGTTGCCGAGGACAAAAACGTGAGCGGCGCGAGGCAGCCCGAAAAAGGGCGGCATTATAGCCGAGATGTAAAGCCGGGGGTTACGCTGGCGGGATAAAAAGCAATCACAGATTTCCTGTGATTGCTTTTTGCGGAGCGGGGTTATTGCAGGGTAAAGGCTAAACGGGTTTCGTCACAGCCCTGGTCAAACACCACCTTGGTGCCCACCGATGGCGTGCCTGAACCCCCTTCGGGGTGGAGGCAGCTAGGACTGGTGCGATGTTTGATACTGTTTTGGCTGGTTGGATCGTATTGGATATGGCCGTAGTTTTCGCAATTCGGGAAAAATACCCAATAAGTGCCGTTGCTCGGAGTATTTGAACCACCAAGAGGATGCAAACACGCTCCTGAGTTGATATGCATGAGTGCACCTGAAGCAAGCCATTTGAATTTGGAGTTGCTGGAAGTGCAGTCATTGGAGAACACCGCTTTTTCATTCATGGCTGGTGTGCCACCAAATTCCGGAGCGATACATTTTCCACTACTGTGCTTAATAGCTTTACCCACGCTGGCGAACTTGCTGGCGGAGGTGTAGCCCTTGGTGAGCAATGGATCGATCCACACACTCCAGTCACTGTTGGCATCGCCGCCATCCAGGAATTCCAGCGTCAGTTGGTTAACGTTGGATACGTCAATAACACCTGAGCTGACCGGGCCTGATTGTGCGGTGAAGTTGGCTGATTGATACAGTGTTGCGCCATCGCCTTTGATACGTGCATTCACCTGACCCCAGGGACTATTGTTTTTAATAACTGCCTGGGTATCGAACGTTAACCACTTTTTGCCGAGGTTGTAGGTGATCGACGAAGTCGCATGGGCGTAAATATTTTGCTCGCGACAGGTGTTGTTCACTTCGACCAGATTGTTCAGTTCGATCTGACCCCAACCCACTGACGGTGTTGTTGCCGGTATGCCTCTGAACAGATAGAAACTATCCGGATTGCCGGGAACGTTCAGCGGATCAATTGATGCCGATGGCGGGTTGGCAATACGGTTAAATGAACGTTCGGCTTCAGTTCTCTCAGCGGCGGTGTGCAACAGTGTCCAGCCATCCAGACCGGTGTAGAAATAAATTTCTTCCCACCATTTTTTGTATTGGCCTAAGGGATTATTCCAGGCTGCCCACGCGTGACCCTGTGAAATTTTGTAAGGTGACCAGCGGTCATGCATGATTTGTTTAATCACGCCCCAACGATTGCTACCGAGGTACAAGTCCTGGAATTCGAACAGTTTTGGCAAGAAGTGGTGCGCTTCTCTTCCACACAGTGATGTTGGAATGGCTTGGCGTTCAGATTGAATCCATTCTGCTGCGGTGAGGTAACTATTGTTGTGGGTGCGTTTCAAGTTGCCTTGTTCCATCGCATACACTTGCAAGAATAATGGCAAATGCGCGTAGAAGTTTGATTCTGGGAAATCAAAACTGTGTTCAATTTCGTGAATCATTGCACCACCAACAATATTGGTTGAGCCCCATACATTTTGCAGGAAGTCATCAGTCAACACGTCAAGGTCCTTCAGGATCATGGAGTCTGCATTGGTGCCGTAAGCAAATACATCCCAATTCGTTGGAACAAGAATATTTTGCTTGGTGCACTGCGAAACAAAGTTTTTGCCAGACAGTATGCGCATATTTTCGGTGGCCTGGCTCAGTCGTGCAAAGTAAGCCTGGGTCGCGGCAACGCCACCGGTTTTGGTCACAACAATGTTGGGAACGTTTGCAACCAGATTGTTGAAACTGAATTGAGTGATCAATCCGGCGGTTGCACCTCTGCCAGTTAATTTAACCAGCTGCAAATTTTCTACCTGGTAAGTGCCGGTGTAACCCATGTGTGCATAAAGATCTACGAGACCATGGTAAGGCACCACAAAATCAACGGCGATGTTGGTCCATTGTGTTGGATTACTTGCATTGATTCCCTGTTCGGATGCATCGCCATGAACGCCCACTCTAACACGTGGCAACAACCATTTTTTGCTATCTTCCTGGCTGCTGGGGATTTGGATAACACCTGCGGCCGGGGGATTTAACAAACGCACTTTGCCGCGGATTTCATAAGCAGCGTAGGGTTCCAGATAAATATCCTGGCGCCATCTCAATTGACCGGCGTCAGATGCAGAGCTTTGGACCTGGAGTACCTTACCGGTCGCAGTGCCGTCACTAACAGTAGTAATACTCATGCCCGCCTGGCTGGGGTTTAATGTGCCGCCGTAATATTTTTTCCAAGCTGTCGCCGCATTGGCGTGATCTTCAGAAATAAAACGTCCTTCGGCGTAGAAAGTAATATTTTCTTTTACGACCTGGCTACCGGATGTTGCAGTAACCTCAAAGGTATAGTTTTTGTTCTGTGATGGCGTGAAAGAAATTGACTGCCCACTGAACACTGCTGTCGCTGCATTGCTGCGACTATTAATAAAACTGGACAAGTTTTTGAGTTGGCTGAGCGATGTCAGTGTGTTCTGGAAAGTTTCCTGCTGCAATTTTCCGCTCGCCACTGTCTCTTCAGTTTTTGAGAAATAATCGATAGGAATTTCTTCCCACTGATTACTGCCCGGTTTCTGCCAAAGTACGCTGAAATGTGCGGCGTTAGTTGAGTTGAGTGCAGGGTTATTAATAAACAGGAATTCAAACGGGTAAGCCGTGTTCGCGGTTAAGTTAATGTTCTGGCTTACTTGTGTTGAACCGGAAAAGAAATCAGTTGCCGAGGTTGCTGCGCTGGTTGATGTCACTACTTGTTTTACGCCATTTTGGGTAATCGACATTTCATGTATGTCATCCGCAGCTACAGCAAATTTATACAAGCCAGAAGTGGGAGGATAAAACTTACCGGTAACTCGTTGGCCAATATTGGTTGGTGTACAAAGAGCATACCCGCCCTGTTCCCAGGAAGAGTTCCAGGTTAAATCATAAATTTCCTTACGATTGTAGGTGCCATCACCAATTAATTTCCATGAATATTGCCAGCCTGTGCCCGGTGTGGCAGCTGCAGACAAATTTACGGCCTCACTAACGTAGGCGCGTCCGCTGTTGTTGGTGATATTGAGCGACAGCGTTGCTGCGTGTGCGGTTGCCCCGAATAATAGGGCGGTAGAAAGTATGCCCTTAAAAACTGCGAATGTATTATTTCGCATCCACTGATTAAACATAAATTTAACTCCATTTTATGTATGCTAAAGATGATAAATGCACGCAAAAATTCTCAAAGTTAATTGAAAATTATTTGCGTTTGCAAAGATACTTTAAATCAGAGGCATTAAGTTATTAATAAAATCAATAATGAAAATTTTTTCATTGATTAAATTTTTTTATCTTTTTTTTAAGATTTAAAAGATGAATATTTTTTCAGGAAAGAGTGTCGCATTTTTCATTGAAAAAAAATTTAAGGAAAATTTTGTGAGAAAGCAGGGGATGTTTTTTGTTATTCACTGCTTTTTATGCCGATTATTTTTTTGAATCTGTATGCAAATTTTTCATGGCTGAATTCCAGTCGCCTCTAATTGCTTCCGGAGAAAATTTGACCGCGCGGGCAATGGCATCATCAATTAATTCCTGCTCGGAAGAGGGCGCGCGCTTCAGTACAAAATTTGCAACCAATGGTGCGGCACCGGGATGGCCAATTCCCAGGCGCAAGCGAGGGAAATTCTGATTGTTTCCTAATGCGGAAATAATATCGCGCAAGCCATTGTGTCCTCCGTGTCCTCCTCCGTGTTTAAAACGGGCAACGCCGGGGGCTAAATCCAGTTCGTCGTGAGCAACTAAAATCGCGGCTGGTGGAATTTTGAAAAAATTGGCCAGGGCGCCGACGGATTGGCCGCTACGATTCATGTAGGTGGTGGGGACAAGCAAGCGCAAATCCTGCCCCTGAAAACTGGCGCGTGCGGTCAGGCCAAAATATTTATTATCTGGTATGAGTGATACACCTAATTTGCGCGCGAACTCTTCAACAAAATCTTGCCCTGCGTTGTGACGGGTGCGCTCATACTCACTGCCAGGATTGCCAAGCCCAACAATTAATTGAATTGTATTGTTCATCTGTAATTTCCCGGTTTTGTTTGCAGGGGCACATGTTCGAAGGCACGTGTTTTTAAAATATTTATTTTTAAATGGTTTGCAGTATAAATAAAAAAGGGCGGGGTCCGAAGACGCCGCCCTTTTGCATAAGCTGGGAAGGATTAAGCTTCTTCGCCTTCTGCAGCACCTTTCGGCTTAACAACAGTAGCAACAGCCAAGTCGTGATCTGCGCCTTTTTGCAGGTCAGCTGAAACAACGCCGCTTGGCAATTTCAGATCGCTGATGTGCAGGATGGTGCCCACTTCGGCGTTAGCCAGATCTACTTCAATGAACTCTGGCAATTGGTGCGGGAAGCACAGGATATCCAATTGGGTCAGGTTGTGAACCACTTTACCGCCCTGGATTTTCACGCCTTTTGACGTTGCTTCATTGATGAAGTGCAGGGGTACGTGAGTGTGTACCTTGGTTGACTTGTCAATGCGCAGGAAGTCCAGGTGCAGAACAACTGGCTTGGACGGGTGACGTTGAACATCTTTCAGGATCACATCTTCAGCAGCGCCATCTACATTCAGGCTGATGATGTGTGAGTAGAAAGCTTCGCTCTCCAAATGCTTCAGCAAATCTTTGTGAGAAACGCTTACGCTTGCTGGCTCTTTCTTGCCGCCGTAAATAACAGCAGGAACTTGATCAGCCAAACGACGCAGGCGGCGGCTCGCACCTTTCCCCAAATCGTTACGGGCAGTTGCATCTAATTTAAAGTCTTCAGACATTTTTCTGTCCTCAATTTTCCGTACAGATCCGCGACCAGAACCTGACGGGTTTCAGTGACCAGAAGCGAAAATGCTCTGGCGGTTTAACCGAGTGCAAAATTCCTAACGGAACATTGCGCTCAGGGATTCTTCATTGCTCAGGCGACGCATGGCTTCGGCGAGCATTTTGGATAAGGTCAAACTGCGAATGCGCGGGCAATTTCGTGCTGCTTCGCTGAGCGGAATTGAATCCGCTACGACCAACTCATCCAGTTCGGAATTATTGATGTTATCTATCGCCTTGCCCGATAGTACCGGGTGTGTACAGTAGGCGATTACGCGTTTGGCACCATGCTGTTTCAAGGCTTTTGAGGCGCTGCATAAGGTGCCGGCAGTGTCGATAATGTCGTCGACCAGCAAGCAAGTGCGGCCTTCAATTTCACCGATAATGTGCATCACTTCGGCCACATTGGCGCGCGGGCGACGTTTATCGATGATGGCCAGATCGATGCCCAGCTGTTTGGCAACAGCGCGGGCGCGAACTACACCACCGATGTCGGGTGATACTACGATCAGGTCTTCAAATTTTTGTTGTTCGATATCTTCCAGCAGGACCGGTGATGCGTAGACGTTATCTACAGGAACATCAAAAAAGCCCTGGATTTGTTCGGCATGCAGGTCAACGGTCAGCACGCGGTCAACACCTACACCTACCATCATGTCCGCAACGACCTTGGCGGTGATGGGGACACGGGCGGAGCGTACACGGCGATCCTGGCGGGCATAACCGAAGTAGGGAACTACTGCAGTGATACGGCCGGCAGATGCACGACGGAGTGCATCTACCATGACAATCAGTTCCATCAGGTTATCATTGGTTGGTGCGCATGTAGGTTGCACTACAAATACGTCGCGACCACGAACATTTTCATTCAGCTCGACCGCGATTTCGCCATCGGAGAATTGTGACACTGAAACATCACCCAGCGGGCGCCCCAGATGTCCCACAATTTTTTTGGCGAGTTCGGGGTTTGCGTTGCCGGTAAAGACCATTAAGTCAGTCACGTCAGATACCTTTGCTGATTGCCGGTAGATAAAAGCCAGAGTCGAGAGTCTGTCTGCGCGAAGCAGGTTTTTTTACCCTTGGGATTTTAGCGGAATACGCGCTAAACACCGGGAATTTATTAACGAGGGAATCTGAAGATAAAAATGGCAGGGGCGGAAGGACTCGAACCTACGAATGGCGGGATCAAAACCCGCTGCCTTACCACTTGGCGACGCCCCTGTTGTGACTTGATTCAGAAGTCTGGAAGCAGTTTGTAGAGCGGTGATTGGTTAACACCTTGTGCTACAAAACCGGGCAGATGTTTTGGCAATTGTGCCTGCACATGTTGTGCTTTTTCTGCCGACTCAAAGCTTGCAAAAACGCAGGCTCCGGTTCCAGTCATCTTTGCGTTACGATCAAATTTCTGTAGCCAGGTAACTGCTTCATTCACTGCTGGATAAAGCGTTTTTACCAGGGCTTCGCAGTCATTTTTACCGCCCCGCTCAAGGAAGGCCGCCACTTTAATGGCCGAAGTATCTCTTGTCAAATCTTTGTGACAAAAAATTTCAGCAGTGGATACATGACAATCAGGTTGCACAACCAAAAACCATTTTGCTGGAGTTTTGACAGGCAAAAGCTCCTCGCCAACACCTTCGGCCCATGCAGTTTGCGCGTTGATGAAAACGGGAACATCGGCGCCGAGTGTTAAACCTATCGCTTGTAATTGTTCTTTGCCCAGATTGCAGCGCCATAAATGGTTGAGCGCAACTAATGTGGTAGCAGCATTGCTGCTGCCACCGCCAATCCCGCCTCCCATCGGCAAACGTTTTTCCAGTTGGATATCCACACCGGCATTGGCGGGCTTGAACGGTTCAAGTGCACGCACGGCTTTGATAATCAGGTTTTGTTCGAATGCAACGCCGGGGATTTCCGGTTGCAGGGTGATTCGATTGTCCGTGTTTACGGTGAAACTCAAGGTGTCGCCGTAGTCGAGCAACTGAAACAGGGTTTGCAGGTTGTGATAACCATCGGCGCGGCGGCCGGTGATATGCAGGAACAAATTCAGCTTGGCCGGCGAAAGCAGGGTTAAGGTCGTCATATTTTATATTGCGCTGCTTTATTGTTGCTGCGGGCCGAGTTGCCATTGGCGGATAGCGAGTATCAGGCGTACGTCCTGATATTCAGCGGTAATCTTGCCGGGCAGGGCGAGGATTTTGCCATCGAAAGCCTGGTCACTGTAATTGCTGTAGGTGATTAACCAATCGCCTTGTTGCAATTGGGCGATAAGTCCGGTGCTGTTTTGTTCAAGGCGGGTGATGCGGCCTTTGGGGGCGGGAACGCCGCGTACCCAGTAGGCGAGTTGGGTGACGGGCAAGGTCCAGCCGAGTTGTTTTTTGATTAATATTTCCGGTGTTTTGGCTTCCTGTGCCGGTTCACCACTTTGTTCCAGTCGGACCTTGTCGGGTGAGCCGGTGATTAACATGCGTTTCTGCCCCAACGGGCCGCTCAGGTTGATCTGGTAACCGGCGTTTTCCTGGGACCATTTGAGGCTTGCACTGCCGCTATCATCTGCAGTGCGAATTCCCAGCTTGCCGCTGAGTTGCCAATGTTCAATTGTTTGTAGCTGGCGTTGATGTTCGAGCACATTTTCCGGCGGGGTCAGACCGGTGCGATGTGCGCAAGCGGTGGTCAGCAATACGATAAGCAACAGCAAGCTTTGCTGGATAAAACGGAAACAGGTCATAGGTCAGCCTTAAGGCGTTGCAGCGTTTTCTGGATAACAGGATCGTTCGGCGAAAATTTGATACCTTCTTGCCAGATGCGCCGGGCTTCGGTTTTATCGCCAACTATCCATAACACTTCGCCAAGATGCGCTGCAATTTCTGCATTGGGACCAAGGGCAAAGGCGCTGCGCAAATGACCCAGTGCTTCCGGATATTTGCCCACCCGGTAATTCAACCAGCCGATGGAGTCCATAATGGCGGCGTCATCGGGTTTCAGGCGCAAGGCTTTTTCCAGCAGGGCTTGCGCTTCTTCGTAGCGTTGGGTGCGATCAGCAAGTAAATAGCCGAGTGAATTCAAAGCGGAAACATTATCCGCATCCAACTTCAGGATTTGGCGCAGGTCGCGCTCGGTCGCCGTCCATTGGTTGCGTTGGTGGTTAAGCATGGCGCGCGCAAATAGCAGGCGGGTGCTGTCAGGGAAATTGATAAGCCCTTCATTAAGGATCTTATCAGCCTCTTCATTATGGTTGTACTTAACGAGTGTCTGGCTGTGCAGTACGTACAGCGCCTCGCTCTGGTCGGGGAAGCGCAGCCTGACCCGGTTCATATGTTGCTGGGCGCTGAGGAAATCCTCCTGCCGCACAAAAATCCCCAGCAAGCTCAGCGTGGCTGACAGGAAATCGTTACCGCTATCTACTTGCAGGTAATTGATGATGGCTTCCGGCCAATCCTCGCGCGCTTCGGCGATCCGGCCCAGATAGTAATGGGCGGTCGATAAATGCTGGTCTTTATCGAGCAATTCTTCAAACGCATTTTTTGCTGTGGCGGAATCCTTGCGCTCCATCGCGATAATCCCCAGTGACAAGAGCATGTCGCCATCATTGGGGCGCTGTTTCACCAGTATCTGGAATTGTTCTTGCGCGAGTTCCAGGTCGTGATGGGTCAGGATGCGGGCGTATTGCTGGCGCAAGCTGGTGTTGTCTGGATAGAACTCCAATAGCGCCGCCATTTTGGTGATAGCTTCCTGGTCGCGCTTGAGCTGATGCAGCAGGTTGGCTTCCAGGATGGCGGCCGGAATGCTGCGCGGGTGCAGCTTCAGGGCCTGCTGGGTAAGCTTCATCGCCTCATCATATTTACCTTGTTGTTGCAGT
This sequence comes from Cellvibrio sp. 79, assembly GCA_003056245.1. GTDB lineage: Bacteria > Pseudomonadota > Gammaproteobacteria > Pseudomonadales > Cellvibrionaceae > Cellvibrio. The sequence goes on from MVDH01000002.1 coordinate 25,971, forward strand.
AGCGCGCCAGTACCCACCATGAGCTGTTCATTTTGGGGATTCTGTTGGAGCAGGCTGACGTAATCGTTTAAGAGCTGGTTGCGATTATTGTCATCCTGGCTGGCGGCGAAAGCGGCGATATTCTGGAAAAGTGGTTCGCCTTCTTCCTCCATTAACCGTCGGGAATAGGTGAATGCATCGCGCAATTGGCCTGCCTGCATGTAAGCCATCGAGGTATTGGCTAGCGCATCTTTATTGTGCGGGGCTGCATCTACCCAGATGCGAGCCATTTCCAATGCCAGCGGATTGTTGTTCATATAACGCGCGATCATAGTGGCGCGCTCGGCAATTTGCGGGTCGCGGGTTTCGCGTGCTTGCTGGGCGTAATTGCTGAGTGCCAGGTCATATTGGGCGCGGCTGCCGGCAATTTCGGCGGCGAGCAGTGAATAAAGCGTTTCGGTTGGGAAGGCGCGTGCGGGTTGTTCGATACGCACTTCAATCGGTGGCTTGGGCAACGGAATATCGCTTTCAGGCGCAGCCTGGATCCGTGCGGATTGCAAGCTGCAGCCGCTCAGGACCCAATAAAGTGTCATGCTGGAAAGGATAAAGGGGCGATGTTTGACCATGCTCAACCGGTGATGGATTAGCGCGCTGGATGGCAACGCGGCCAGTCATCATATTAAAGTCCGGTGCGCCTCGCCAGTGCAGGATAGGTATCTATCAAATTGCGGGTGTAGAGATAGGTTTGCTGGATCAAATAAGCGTCACCACTGGCGCGGTGGCGTTTGATATCCAGTTGTTTTGCCAGGCGTTTTTTTGCCTCGTCCCATGCCAGTAGCTGGGCTTCGCTGGCAATCATTTCTATAGGGCTCAAGTGAAAGCAGGGGTAAATTCGCGCTGCAAAGAAAAGGCGGTTTAACCAAGGGCTATCGTGGATCCATGCATCGCTGTAGGCAGTGATTTCGCCCAGAAACTGGTTAAGTTCAGCGCAAACTTCTTTGGGGCAACGACCGCGTGCCTCAATTAACTCACGCGATATACCATGAACCGTCTGGGCCTGGAGGCACCAGTGTTCCCAATCTGGTTCCGGACGGATCAAGGCGCAGTAGCGTTCACCACTGCTTTTAACCACTCCTATTTCGATGGGATAACTGTGTGAGCCGAAGCCTGAAGCTTCTATGTCAATGATGGTTGGGCAGCCGTGTCTACGCATAGAGTGTCTTGTCCCCGGCATTGTTTTATGTCCCCACTGTTGCGTTTGAGTATAGGCAGAGAAGCAAAAAGCAGCGCCACCCAGGAGCGATAATAAAAAATGCTGTAATAAACCCGCTTTATGACAGGAATATGAGCTTGCCTCTTGTCACACCGCGCCCATGACCGGACAATACCGCCCTTCATAACAATTTGCGCCACACATGACCCTGTTAGCTTTTGGTATCAACCACACCACTGCCCCTCTTGCCTTGCGCGAGCGGGTAGCGTTTGCGCCGGAGAACCTGCATTCCGCCATGCAGGAAGCCTGTGCCCACGCAGGGTTGGCGGAAGTTGCGATCTTGTCTACTTGTAATCGCACCGAAATTTACGCCAACAGCGAAAACGATGCAGCGACTATCCAGGCATGGTTAGTCAGCCATACGGCGATAGAAGCCGACGATCTCGCCAAAAGTTACTACTGCTACCAGGACCAGGAAGCTGTACGCCATATGATGAAAGTCGCAGGCGGCCTGGATTCATTGGTACTGGGCGAACCGCAAATTCTGGGCCAAATGAAATCGGCTTTTGCCTCGGCGAAAGAAGCGGGCACGCTTGGTGCAGAGCTGCATGCTACATTCCAGCAGGTTTTTAATATTGCCAAGCGCGTGCGCACGGAAACGGCGATTGGTGAAAACCCGGTTTCAGTTGCCTATGCGGCGGTTAGTCTTGCGCAACAAATTTTCTCCAACCTTAAACAAGACACAGCGCTGCTTATTGGTGCAGGTGAAACGATTGAGTTGGTCGCGCGCCATTTGGCCGAGCAGGGGATCAAACATATTATTGTGGCTAACCGCACCCTGGATCGCGCCCAGCGTTTGGCTTCCGAGTTTAACGGCGAAGCGATTTTGCTGGCGGATATCCCCGAGCAACTGCACCGAGCTGATATCGTCATCTCTTCCACCGCTAGCCAGTTGCCGTTATTGGGTAAAGGCGCGGTGGAATCCGCGCTGAAAAAGCGCAAGCACAAACCCATGTTTATGCTCGATATTGCGGTACCGCGCGATATTGAAGAACAAGTGGGCGAGCTGGACGATGTTTATTTGTATACCGTGGATGACTTGCACGCGGTTATTGATGAAAACAAAAAATCCCGCGTTGCCGCTGCCGATCAGGCGGAAGAAATTATCAATGAAGGCGTCGAGCAATTTTTGCGGCACCAGCGCGCACTCAATGCGGTCGAAACCGTAAAAGCCTATCGCCATAAAGCAGAACAAATGCGCGATGCGGAATTGCAAAAAGCCTTGCGTACGCTGCAATCCGGCGCGAATCCCGAGCAGGTCTTACAGCAACTCGCACGCAACCTTACCAACAAATTAATTCATTCACCCACTGCGGTGTTAAAAGAAGCCAGTGCCGGTTCTCGTCACCATGTATTGCAAGTAGCGCAGGAATTGTTTGATCTGTCGCTTCCGGACCTGTCTTCTACCGCAAAAGAATCTGTAAATTCCGTTGCTGATAACAGCAGCGCTGCAAGTGAGCCCCAATGAAAGCATCGATTTTAGAAAAGCTGGATCGCCTGAAAGAACGCTACGAAGAAGTGAGTGCGCTTCTGTCTGAATCTGAAGTGATCAACAACCAGAATAAATTTCGTGAACTCTCCAAAGAGTACGCCGAACTGGAACCTGTGGTGCAGGGTTATCAGGGCTATTTGCAATTGCTCGCTGATATCGAAGAAGCCAAACACTTGTTAGTGGATGGCGATGACGATATGAAAGAAATGGCAGAGGAAGAATTAAAAGACTGCGAAGCGCGGCTTGAGCCGATGCAATTGGATCTGCAAAAATTATTGTTGCCGAAAGATCCCAACGACGAAAAAAACTGTTACCTGGAAATTCGCGCCGGCACCGGCGGTGACGAAGCGGCAATTTTTTCCGGCGATTTATTCCGCATGTATTCGCGCTTTGCTGAAACACAAGGCTGGCGTGTAGAAGTGTTGAGCCAGAACGAAGGCGAGCACGGCGGCTTTAAAGAAATTATTACGCTGGTGAGCGGGCAGGGTGTCTATTCAAAATTAAAATTTGAATCAGGCGCGCATCGTGTGCAACGCGTGCCTGAAACTGAATCGCAAGGTCGCATCCATACATCAGCCTGCACCGTTGCAGTAATGCCGGAAGCGGATGAATTGGAAGAAGTAAATCTCAATAAAGCGGATTTGCGTATCGATACTTTCCGCGCCTCTGGTGCCGGTGGTCAGCACGTTAACAAAACTGACTCCGCAATTCGTATCGTGCATTTGCCCACTGGTCTGGTGGTTGAATGCCAGGACGAACGCTCGCAACATAAAAACCGCGCTCGCGCGATGAGTTTGCTCGCCACCAAATTAAAAACCATGCAGGAAGATGCTGCACATAAATCTATGGCGGATGAGCGTCGCAACCTTGTAGGTTCCGGTGATCGTTCAGAGCGTATTCGTACGTACAATTACCCGCAAGGTCGTGTAACTGATCACCGTATTAATCTCACGTTGTATTCGCTGGATGCGATTATGCAAGGTGACTTAACACCTGTTGTTGAGCCGCTTGCGCATGAATATCAAGCGGACCAACTTGCTGCGATTGCGGATTAACGCCAATGTATTCGGCAACTTTTATGTTTGACAAAAAACAATTCGACGATGCGTTTTATGCGTTGGATAAAGAAATTGCCGAGGCTGCAAAAAATACCACCGGTTATATTGGCGAAGAAGCGTGGGAGAATGCTGAAACCGGTCGTGTTTCCAATGTGTATTATTGGGAAAGCATGGACGGTTTGCAGGAACTCATGAAGCATCCAAAGCATCTGCAAGCGAAAGCGGCGCAAGCCAATTGGCTGAATGGTTACCGGGTTGTTATTGCACAGGTGCTGCGCGCCTATGGTGATGGCACCTTCGCGCACCCCACGGATGCATTAATCTCTCATACGTGAATTTCTATGAGCAACATTACCGTTGCACAGTGCCTGCAATTAGCATTCGAGCTGGAACGCGTTAGCGATTCAGCTCGCCTCGATATTGAAATAATTCTCTGTCATATCCTGCAAAAAAATCGCACCTGGCTTTTTACCTGGCCAGATAAAACACTTACAACTGAACAGCAGAAATTGTTTGATGATTTTCTCCTGCGCCGCAAAAGTGGTGAACCGATTGCCCATATTATTGGCCAGCGCGAATTCTGGTCGCTGCCACTGGCGGTCAATAATTCCACGTTGATTCCGCGTCCGGATACCGAATTACTTGTTGAAACAACACTGGAATTATTTGCGAACGATAAATTCGATCAAGCGCGCAGCTGCCTTGATCTGGGTACAGGCACAGGCGCAATTGTCTTAGCCCTCGCCAGCGAAAAATCACATTGGCAATTATTGGGGGTGGATAAATCCGCTGATGCAGTTGCTCTTGCTGAACAGAACCGTAAAAAATTAAATTTTAATCACGTAACTGTTCAACAGAGCGATTGGTTTACGCAAATTGTTTTGCGCGAATTTGATGTAATTGTCAGCAATCCACCTTATATCGACCCGCAAGATCCACACCTTGATCAAGGTGATGTACGCTTTGAGCCGCGTTCGGCATTAATTGCGGATAACCATGGCTTGTCCGATATCGAATTTATTATCCACGAGGGCTGGAATTATTTGCGTAGTGAGGGCTGGTTACTGTTGGAACACGGCTATGATCAAGGCGAGGCGGTGCGGGAATTATTACGCGCACGCGGCTTTGTTGCGGTAGAAACCCGTTGCGACCTGGGTGGAAATGAGCGGGTCTCATTGGGGAAAAAATTACAGGAGCCAACGTGAACGACGAACAACTTCTGCGTTATTCACGCCAGATAATGCTGCCTGATGTGGATATCGATGGGCAGGAAAAATTATTAGCAGCGCGCGTGCTAATTATCGGGCTCGGTGGTTTGGGGTCGCCAGTGGCGATGTATTTAGCTGCCGCTGGTGTCGGGCACTTGGTGCTGGCGGATTTTGATGCGGTTGATTTAACCAATTTGCAACGTCAAATTGCGCATACTAGCGCGCGTATCGGTGTTAATAAGGCCGTGTCGGCAGCGCAGGGTTTGCGCGAATTAAATCCGGAAATCACCATCGATTGTATCGAGAAGGTTCTTGATGCGGAAAACCTTGCAGAACAAATCAATCGTGCAGATGTAGTCGTGGATTGCACCGATAATTTCGCCACGCGTTTTGCGATTAATGCCGCTTGCGTCGCTGCAAAAGTGCCGCTGGTATCCGGCGCAGCAATCCGGTTGGAAGGGCAGGTCGCGGTGTTTGATGCGCGCGCTGAATCCAGTCCCTGTTACCGCTGTTTATATGAAGAAGATAGTGATGATGCAACCTGCGCCGCTAATGGAGTGCTGGCGCCTTTGGTCGGAATTATTGGGTCTATGCAAGCGCTGGAAACCATCAAGTTGATTTGTGGTTTTGGTACCACGTTGACCGGGCGCTTGTTGTTATTGGACGCGCGCCATATGCAGTGGCGGGAAATGAAATTACCCAAAGATCATCAGTGCCCCGTATGCGGGTCACCTTAACCAAACTTGCCAGATTGCCTCTTGTGTTTAGGTGGGGCGGATAATTAGTATTGGCGCAATTTATTTTAATTTAACTTAACAGGTGTAGTAATGAGTGATAAACCCACTGGTTTTGCAAATAACTTTTTTCCAAAGCTGATTTTCAGCTCACGTTGGTTGCAACTGCCCTTATATTTAGGATTGATTATTGCCCAATGCGCTTATGTTTTTCTCTTTTTAAAAGAGCTTGTGCATTTGATTACCGGAGTGGCATCACTCGGTGAACAGCAAATCATGTTGATTGTATTGGGGTTGATTGATGTGGTGATGATCTCCAATCTATTGGTGATGGTAATTGTGGGCGGTTATGAAACCTTTGTTTCCCGCTTGCGTCTGGACGGGCATCCTGATCAACCTGAATGGCTTAGTCACGTCAATGCGACAGTATTAAAAGTCAAACTCGCAATGGCAATTATCGGTATTTCATCAATTCATTTATTAAAGACATTTATTGAAGCCGGAAACATTGGAACGCCGGATGCTAAATTTACGGAAGAGGGTGTAATGTGGCAAACCATTATCCACATGGCATTTATCGCTTCTGCGATCGGTATCGCGTATACCGATTTGTTAATGCAGCGAGTTAGCTCCAGCGCTAAAGCAGCCCACCATTAATGAATAGTAAGGAGCGGTGTATGCCGCTCCTTATTATTCATTTATCGACCTGGTAACAGATGTGACAATCGAACCTGGTACTGTGTACCACATGGAAGGCTTCACGGTTGATGTCACTCGCCGGCACATTATTACGCCGCAACAAACCCTCAATGTTCGCCCCAAAACTTTTTCGTTATTGCTGCAATTTCTTGAAAACCCGTTACAGGTTTTAGCAAAAGATCTTTTGTTGAATAAAATTTGGGATGATGTAACGGTTGAAGAGCAAGTGCTGGTTCAATCGATCCGCGAACTGCGCCAATTATTTGCTCCGCTGGATATTATCCAAACACATCCGCGCAAAGGTTACGCTTGGATTATTCCTGTTGAAAAATTGCATCAATCTCCCGAATTAAATCCCATAGCAAAACCCGCAAAAGTAGCTAAAAAAACTGCCAAGGCAGTTACTGCGTTAGGTGTTGTGGTGTTATTGGTGCTGGGAATATTTTCGTTAAAAAATTACGTTGCAGAAAAACCGGTGAGCGAAAATATTATCACGGTATTGCCCATCAATAATCGAATGGAAGGTTCCAATTTATTGTGGGTTCGTTTGGGGATGATGGACCAGCTTATCCAGTCCTTGCAATTGTCGCCCAACGTACAGGTGTTTGATGCTCCCTATGTGTTGCACTTGCTGGAGGTGTCTGGTGTGGATGACTCCAATCGCGTACAACTCGTGAACAGGATTTTTGAAATTTCAGGCTCAAGCCTGGTGGTGGATCTGGAGTTATCGGGCTCGGTAAACGACTATCGCTTGCTATATCGTCTCTTTACCCCGACAGATCAATCGTCGGGTGTAATTATGGAAAACCAGTTGGATAAAGTAGTAGAAAACCTTGCCAAAGTGATCGCGACGAAAACCGATGCTCGCCTGGATCTTTCCCATTTGAATGCAGAATTTAATTCCAGCCTGATTGCAGAAGCGGTGGAAAAAGGCAATCAGGGAGAAACTGCGGCGGCAATTGCGTTATTAAATTCTGCGGTCACTATTGAGCCTGATAATGTCCTGGCCTACCAGTTGTTGATTGAATCCGCGCACTACCAACAGGACTGGCCCAGTGTGATAAGTAATGCGAAAAAAGTTATTGCGGTGGCAGAGCAGCACCAATATGCCAGGACGCACGTATTCTATTATTTGCTTGCCAGCGCAGAGTTGGCGCAAGGTGATGTTGAGCAGGCACGGCATTATTTATTTATCGCGCAGGAATTAGCTGAACAAGCATTTGATAGTTTGTATCAGGCATACATAGCGAGCTTATGGGGTGATATCGCTCTGAAAACCGGCGATGTGCACACGGCGGAAATTTCTTACCAGCGTGCTATGAAGCACCACCAGGCGATTGCTTGCCCTATTGGAATGAGTCTGGTTCACCGTAAATTAATCGAACTTTATTCTTCCCAAAAGAAAAATGATTTATTGATGGAGCAGCGAAGTCAACTTAAGCAATTAATCGAAAAGCACAAATTACTCATTGAATTGCCACAGTTGGTTGGAAATTAAACGCTTTAGGAGGGAAAGCAGCGTTTTTCATAAGTTTTTATAAAATTTAACTGGTTTTAAGATTGGTGCGCCCGTGAAAGTAACCCAACATTATTTAACGGGTGAAACCTATGGCCTCCAACCAAATCCGCTTGCGCAGTTTTATTAGTCTCTCTATTTTTCTCGGCTTGGCCGTGCTGCTGATAACTTCCTTGTTGATGTTTTTAAAACCGCATCAGGAATTAATCGCGCTGCTGCATACCATCTTCGGTTTTTGGTTATTGCTGTTATTGTTATGGCATATCAAAAATAATTTTAAACCGCTCAAAAGTTATCTCCGGAATACCGGCGCAGGGAAAATCAATATTGTTCCCTGGTGTAGTGCCGGGGTGTTTGTAGTGTTGCTGGTTCTTGTGTATTACAAGGCAACGCCTTTTTTGCAGTTTTATCACTGGGGGCAAACATGGCGTGCAGCAACGGCAAATGAGGTAGGGGAACAACAGCTCTATCAAGTTCATCGGTTGGAGCCTGCGATCGCCGCCGGGGAGGTATTTACGATTGAGTTTCGTAAAGGTCCATTTTTTATGTGGCCACAATATGCGATATGGTTGGAAACCATTGATGGAAAATTTATCCAGCCGTTATATGTCACCGGTAAATTAGCCCACAACAATTTTGCCAATAAGGTAACCCGAAAAAATCCGCAGCAAGTGTTTACAGATAATCCGCTCGCAGCCGATATGAACGCTAGTGAAATTTTTGAGTACCAATGGGATGACGCGAGCAAAAATGAACGGATGCGCCCGGAATCCTTGCCGGTGTTTTTGCACGCGCTGGGTTTAAAATCCGCTGATGGAAGAATGGTGCCGGAAACATCCACACCGGTATTGGATGCTTATGCCGGTGCAACCATTATCGAAAATTTTCAGTTAACAACAAAATCCCTCGCTGCCTTGCCGGAACAATTCCGGATTCGTTTCGAAATCAACCAATCATTTGATTTTAATGCTTACTATTCCAGCGACCGCTTCCCGGATGATGAAGTCTATTCCGGTGATGGTTATTCGGCGCAGCCTTCGGTTATTTATGAGGCGGTGGTGGATCGCAACGATAAACAACCGATTTATTTATTAAAACTTATAGGGCAAGGGCATCACTCGGGAAGAGATGGTGCGATCAACCCGGATACCAGCAATCTCACCACCGCGCTGCAAGTGGTGGATAGAATTATTGTGGAGTTCCAGGTGAGATGAGAAACCGCAGCCCATGTGGATGGCCTGCGGTAGGGGATATTAGAACTTGTAGTTCAAACCGAGTGTGTAATTGCGCGGGGTGCCGTAGCGGTAGGTGCTGAAATACCCTACTTGTGAGTAGTATTTTTCATCGGTTACGTTGGCTGCGTTAAATTGCACATTCAGGTCATCGGTGATCGCGTAGCGCGCCATCAGGCTCACTAATGAGTAGGCATCCTGAGTGAGTCTGTCGGCTTGACCAAGTGGGTTTTTGCCCGCAGAGTAAGTTTCGTTTTGCCAATTTACACCGCCACCCAGCATCAACTTTTCAAACACGCCGCCAAATTGATACGAAGTGAACAGTTTGATCGACTTGGTTGCCAGGTTGGTGTTCAAGTCTTTGCCGTTGGCATCTTCGATAGAAAATTGTGTGTAACCCGCGCTGATGTTCCAGCCGTCGATAGGTTGACCGACTACTTCAACCTCGAAGCCTTTGCTTTGCGCACCTTTGGCGCCAATAAAAGCTGATGTTTGAGCAGGGTTATCGGGGTTGCCTTTAAAATTGGTGTCGACTTGCGCCAGATTGTCTTGCTGGATATCAAAGTAAGCAACAGTGGTTTGCAGGCGATCATCAAGGAAGCTGCTCTTCAAACCAATCTCTGCACTTTCACCAACCAGTGGGTCAAGGAAATTGCCATTAGCATTGACTTGTTCTTGTGGTTTTAATATTTCGGTGTAACTGGCATAGATGCGATGTGAATCAGTCAGGTCATAAATTGCACCCGCATAGGGGATAAATTCGTTTTTATCACCATAATCAACACCACTGTTCCATTGATAACCGGTGCGCAGCCAGGTAGCCAGGCGTCCGCCCACAATAAACTTGAGGTTATCAGTGGCTGAAAGGCGGGTCGCCGCGTAATAGCCGCGTTGTTCAGTTCCGATATTTTGGTCATGGCTGCGTGCGCTTGCCCATTGTGGCTCTGGCACGTTCCACTCGTAGAAATTTTTCACCGGTATCTCATCCCAAGCGGCGGTAACACCCACGGGTACCTGGGTGAATGTATCTGCCGATTGATCGCTGTACAGAGCGCCTACAACAAAATCATGGGTTTGATTAAACAGACTGAAATCCCCTTTAAGCTGGACATCAAAACTGTCTTGTTTGGATTCACCATCACTGTGGTAACGCTGCGCAATCAGGCCTGAACCTGTCTTTTTATCGAGATAAACACACGCTCCTGTCACCCAATTGCAGGGGGTGCTTACGTAGAGCAAGCGCGCGCCTGTTTCATACGATATGCGGTTATAGTTGGCGAGCAATTCCCAACCGTTTGCAAATGATTGATTCAGGCTTATGAAGTAGTTGGTATTGGTTGATTCCCAGCGGGTCCAATCCATCGCTGTGGTTTGGGATACGTCCCAGTCGGGACGGCTTCCGTCGGAGAAAAAGCCTGGCAGCACGCCCCAGGTAGCGCCTTTCGGATCGTTATTTTGATAGCTCGCACCTACGCGAACAAGGGTCGAGTCGGTTAAGTCTGCTTCCAATACGCCGTAAAGGGTGCTTTTGTCGTCCTCGTAGTAATCAACGTGGGATTCTCCCCCTTGATAGCGACCGACCAAACGGCCACGCACACTGCCGCTTTCATTCAAGCCGGCAGATACGTCAGCGGCTGCGGTTCTTTTGTCCCAGCTACCTGTGCCTACATTTACAAAACCGGTCAGCTCGCTGCTGTTAGCGTGTTTGCGCACGAGGTTAATGGAGGCGGAAGGGTCGCCTATCCCGGTCATCAAACCAGTTGCGCCGCGCACAAATTCAATACGTTCGTAGATAACAGTATCAGCTACCGTCTCGCTGGCATCACCACCCAAACTCCAAGAGGTAGGTACGCCATCAATTTGGTAGCTGTCAATTTTGAAACCGCGCGCGTAAAAGTCGTTACGGATATTGTCTACTTCGGCGGATGACACTCCAACAGCGTTATTTACCGCGTCTAGTACGCTGGTGATGTTCTGGTCCTGCATCCGCTCAAAGGTCAATACAGAAACTGATTGTGGGGTTTCTTGAATGGTCAATCCCAGGCCGGTTGCGGTATCCAGGGTTTTGGTCTGCTCAACGGCGTACTTTCCAGTCACTAACACTTCTTCAAGGTTTGTGTTTTTTTGCGATCCGGCGTTATTGCCGGAGCCTTGGGCCAAGGCTGAAAATGGGTTAATACTCAACAAGATTGCAGCAGAGAGGGGTAATAGCTTGAGCTTCACTGGATACTCCAAATGGTGGGCGAGACTAAAAGATGGCGCATTTTAATTCAAATGACACTGATTATCATTAGCGGAGGTGGGATATTCTTAAATAATATAATTTGGTGTTTGTTGGGCGTTATGCTTGAAAGTTAGGGGCATTCAATCCGCTTCTTCAAGAATGGTGCAACCAATTGAGTGATGTCCGGAGAATTAGCAATTACAGTGGCCAATTCCGACGGTGCAGAACTACCAGGTATCCATTCGGCTCTTCAAAGGTTTTTCCAATATCCCAATACGCTTTATATGATTTCATTGGAGTGACTAATTGGTAGGGCGAGCGACATGGATGATTGTGTTTAGTGGAATCATGATTTTTTGATCTGTAGCAGATGGGGAAACCCATCTACTAACTGAAATCAAATTGAATTAGTTGAAAAAACCTTGTTTCAATTCTTCATGCTGTTCCGCTTTTAAACGCGGGCCAAATTGTGCAACAACTTTTGCGGCCGCTTTATTCGCGAATTCAGCGGCGGTTTGGAAATTTTTCCCGTGATTGATCGCGTGCAGGAATGCGCCGGCAAACATATCGCCAGCGCCATTGGTATCTACTGCTGTTGTTGGTGTGCCGGCGACCTGAATTAATTTTTCGCCATCAAATACCAATGCGCCGTCACCGCCGCAAGTAATTGCGAATTGTTTTGCATATTTTTTCAGTGCTTCGCTGGCTTCTTCAATATTTTTTGTTTGGGTAAAACCGATTGCTTCATCTTTATTGCAGAAAATTAAATCCACACCGTCGCCAATCATTTCCACCAAACCGTCACGGAAAAATTGCACCATTGCCGGGTCCGATAAGCTGAGCGCGGTGCGTGTGTGGTTTGCTTCGGCTTGCTTGCGCAATTCAATTGCCGCCGCGCGACCGGTCGGTGAGGTCACCAGGTAACCTTCAATATAAACGTAATGGGATTGTGCTATTGCGGCGGTGTCCAGTTCGTTTACTGAAAGTGTTTCGCTAATGCCCAAAAAAGTATTCATTGTGCGTTCGGCATCGGGAGTAATCATGACCAGGCATTTGCCTGTGATGCCCGCTGGCGGAACGATATGTGACGGTGTGGTTACACCAGCGGCTTTAATATCGTCCAGGTAAAATTGGCCGTTTTCATCGTTGGCGACTTTGCAGGAATAAAAATTATTGGATCCAAAATAACTGGCAGCGATGATGCTGTTGGCGGCGGAACCACCACTGGCTTTATGCGATGCAACTAAATGATTTTTTAAGTAGTTAATTAATTGGTGCTGGCGCGCTTCATCGACCAGCGTCATAACCCCTTTAGCGACTGCCATGGTGGTGAGGTCTGCATTGGTGAGAGTGATTTCAGTGTCGACGAGGGCGGCGCCTATGCCGTAGATATGGTATTGCTTGCTCATCAGGAGTTCCTTGAAAAGATAGGGAAGATGAAGGATGGAAAAAATTGTGAGGCATTATGCAAAACTTGCGTTACCCATGAAAGTATTAAGCCACGATTCATTGATTTCATTTATAAGTTTGCGGGTTGATGCAAAATCATTTAATGCAAAACTGCATCACTCATTGGATTCACTACTCAAGAATTAATCGATTTATAACCAACCAGGGAGAATCAATATGAAATCACTCGTATTCATCGCAATTGCCAGCCTGCTGGCCGCGAATAGCGTTGCCCAAGTTAAAGTGGATATGAAAGCAGGGCTGTGGCAAAACTCCATCAAGTTTGAAGGTGGCGCCCATGGGCAATTGGCAGCGCTGCAGCAAGACCAGGCTGATAGCATTCTTGGCAGCATGCAGGAGCAATTAAAAAATATGCCGCCTGAACAACGCAAAATGATGGAAGAAGCACTGGCAGAAAGCAAAGCGCAAACGGGTCAACCGCAGGAATATAAAACTGATCGGATGACATTGAGTAAAGATGGTGTAGTCTCCAAAAGTTGCATAACCCAGGCGGAAATTGATAAAGGCTGGGCACCGGATTCGGAAGACGGATGCAAATCTACCGTCACCGCTGCGGGTAAAAATAAATACAAAGTGCATCAGGCTTGTGAAGGCGAGGGCGCATCTTCCATGGATGCCGACGTAGTGTTTTCATCCACCACACAATTCTCCGGCAAGGGTACTGCAGTGCAAAACTTTAATGGCAAAAAATACACTATCCCCGTAACCCTGGAAGGGAAATGGTTGTCGAGTGAGTGCGGTGCAATAAAACCCGATACCGATCAATAACCAATTAATAGCCGTTGCCCGTATCGGAATGATGCGGGCCAGTTTATCGACGAGGTTGCCTGTTACTTCTACTCTGTAACATTCTTATTGTTTCCGCTCGTTGGTTCTTCTGTTCAAGGTCTCGCCTTGGAGGAGGTTGGCGAGTAAACTGTCGCGCTTTTCTTTTCTGCTATTGTGAAGACCGCTATAAATACAGCTTCCTTGCGGGGTTTACCCGCGTTATTCGGGATATTGCCAGCTCATGACCAAACGCCGTTCTACCAGCCGCCGCGCCAAACCTGCCAACTCTTCTTCGGCGGCTCCTCGTCGCGGTTGGGCATTGGCGCGCATCTGGGTATTGTATGGCGTGTTATTGATCATCACGCTGATGGGGATCTGGACGCTCTACCTGAACTCGGTGGTGCGCGAAAAATTCGAAGGGAAAAAGTGGGCGTTGCCCGCACGGGTTTATGCGCGCCCGTTGGAGTTGTATCAGGGGTTATCGCTCACTCCTGCGCTGTTCGAACAGGAATTGCGCGCGCTCGGTTATCGCTTTGAAGGCGATGTGAAATCCCCGGGGCATGTTGTAAAAAAAGTAACCGCTGCGTCCAGCGAAGTTACCTACCATATTCACAGCCGCGGTTTTGCATTTTGGGATAAAACCGAACCGGCGCGGACTTTTATGCTGCGAGTTTCTAACGGCTCGGTGCAAGGTTTAATTGATCTGGCCGGTGCGGACTTACCGCTGGTGCGTCTGGAACCGGAAGAGATCGGCGGTTTTTACCCGGCCGATAAAGAAGATCGCCTGCTTGTGCGATTGGCAGATTTGCCGCCGCTATTGGGCGAAACCTTGTTGGCTGTAGAGGACAAACATTTTCTGGAACATCACGGCGTATCACCGCTCGCGATTATTCGTGCCGCTTGGGTAAACGTAACCCACGGTGATGTAGTGCAGGGCGGTAGTACGATTACCCAGCAGTTGGTGAAAAATTTTTATCTCACCAACGAGCAAAGTTTACTGCGCCGCAAAATTCCGGAAGCGATTATGGCGGTGTTGCTGGAAGTGCATTACAGCAAATCCGAAATTCTGGAAACCTATATCAACGAAATTTTCCTCGGCCAAAGTGGCCCGCGTGCCATTCACGGTTTTGCGTTGGCATCGCAACATTATTTTCGTCAGCCGCTGCAAGAATTAAAGCCCCATGACCTCGCGTTATTAATTGGTCTGGTGAAAGGTGCGTCTTATTACAACCCCTGGAAAAATCCCGAGCGTGCAAAAGAGCGCAGGAATGTTGTGCTCGCCGTGATGCATCAGGAAGGTTTGATTAACGATCAACAATTAAAAATCAGCCAGGCGGCCCCGCTAGGCGTTGTGGCGCCGAGTGAAGCAAGTTCGACTTCGTATCCCGCGTTTATGGATTTGATAAAGCGCCAGCTCAAAGAGGATTACAAAGAGGATGATTTGCGCAGCGAAGGTTTGCGCATTTTCACTACCTTGTCGCCGATGGTGCAGCGCCAGGCTGAGAACTCGCTGAAACTGCGTACAGTGCAATTGGAAAAACAATACAAAACCAAAGATGTGCAGGGCGGTATGGTCGTCACTTCTGTTGGTGGCGGTGAAATTCTCGCACTGGTTGGCGACACCAATCCGCGCTTCGCCGGTTTGAATCGCGCGTTGGATGCAAAGCGCCAGATCGGTTCGTTGATGAAACCCTTCGTTTATTTAACGGCGCTGGAAAGCCCGCAAAAATATAACCTCGGTACGGTTATTAGCGATGCGCCGGTGAGCTACAAATCCGGTGGTAAATGGTGGGCGCCGCAAAACGCCGATAAAAAAGACCACGGCGATATTTCCTTCTACAAAGGCCTCGCCTATTCCTACAACCAATCTACTGCGCGTTTGGGCATGACGATTGGTCTTGATGCCGTTGCCAAAACGGTGAAACGCGCTGGGTTCAAAGGCGATGTGCCGGAGCTGCCCGCCATGTTGCTCGGCTCGGTGGAAATGTCGCCGCTGGAAGTGGCGGGGATTTATCACACGCTCGCTGCTGAAGGTGTCTACACCCCGCTGCATGGTATTCGCGAAGTGCTCACGGCCGATGGCAAACCGCTCAAGCGTTATCCATTGGAGTTGGAGCAGCGTTTCGCGCCCGAAACAACCTTCCAGTTACAGTACGCCATGCAACGCACATTGCGCGAAGGCACCGGCCGCAGCGCCTATAACCAGATTTCCTCCACTATCGATCTAGCGGGAAAAACTGGCACCACTAATGATCAGCGCGATAGCTGGTTTGCCGGTTTCAGTGGCGAACACCTGGCGGTGGTTTGGCTGGGGCGCGACGACAATAGCCAAACTCCGTTGAGCGGCGCCGGTGGCGCGTTGCAAGTCTGGGCAGATTTTATGAAGCAATTGCCGACACGTAGCCTGGAGCAAGAACCGCCCCAAGGCGTGAGTTTTGACTGGATCGACAGTGCAACTGGCAAGCTCGGCGCCGAAACCTGTGAAGGTTCTATCTGGTTGCCATTGCGCGATGATGCGCGCCCGCAGGAAAGTGCTGACTGCAACATCGCCGGTTCCAACCCCATCAAAAACTTCTGGCAAAAGCTGGTCAATTAACCGGCTTTTGCTACCGCCAAAAAATAATCCTCTCTTCTGAATCCGGCGCTCGCTAGACTGTGTCCTAGTTTGCGAGTTGGGGCAATTTCGATTGAAACCTTTGCAATCCTGCCCGGATTTTTCTGAGAGGCTTTTCCCATGACCTTATTTTCTACCCTGGCGCGCCAGCTATGTTTGGCTATTGGGCTAACGATTGTTAGTGCGATTTATTTCCCCGCGATCGCGGCTGAGCTGGAGGGTACTCCGGTCCAGGTCGATGCATCTTCCCCCGTTGAAGTACAACTCAAGGTAGAGGTACCGGTGGCACCGCCACCGCCCGATGTTATCGCCCCGGAAATTGCGCCACCCCCGTCCAATAGCGATGAGCATCAGCATTGGACGCATGAACACGAAGCGCAGGTGCGCGAGGCCGAGGCCCAGGCGCGCGAAGTGGAGCGGCAGGTGCGCGACCAGCAGCAGAACTGGCAACGCGATCTGGAAAAAAACCTGAGCCAGGCATTTGGCGGTAATAAAGACAACAAAGAAGATGATGGGGATTCGGTAATGGACGCGTTGATGGTGATGTTTATTGTGTTCGCTGGTATTACATTCCTCTGTTCGCCATTGATCCTGGTCGGTTTTTACCTGGTGTTACGCTATAAGGCGCGGGTGCGCCGGCAGCAGGTCCTCAATAGCAACATCGATAAATTACTCGCGGCAGGCCGGGATATTCCGGTAGAGATCCTGCGTGGTGATGAACCCAGGGGCGCCAATGAACACGGCAACCTTGCCAAGGGGATTCGCAATATCTGCCTGGGGACTGGCCTGTTAATTTTCCTCACGGTTTTGGTGGGTTTTGATATCGGGGCGGTGGGTTTCATCCTGATTGCCATTGGCTGCTCGCAAACCCTGGTGTGGTATTTGAACAAACCCACAACAGGTTCGCACCCTGAACAACAGGCTGGGCAACAGGACTAATACGCATGTCAGTTCCCGATCAGGAATTGATTGCGCGGGTGGTTAACCGTAAAGACCAGCATGCCTTTGCGCAGCTGGTCTTGCGCTACCAGTCGCAACTGCGCACATGGGCGCGGCGGCTGTGCAACGGCGACACCCATCTCGCGGACGATCTGGCGCAGGAGACCTTTATGAAGGCCTATGCTGCGCTGGGCGCGTTTCGCGCGGAATCCAAATTCTCGACCTGGTTGTATCGCATTGCTTTTAATATCGCCGCCAACCGCTGGCGCGCTAAAAAAATTCAATGGTGTGAGCTGGATGAGAACGAGGAGATGGAAGCCGACCAATGTGCCCTGCAACAATTCCATGCCCGAAAAGATGTTGAGGCGGCCATGCAAACCCTGAGTGCCGGGCAGCAGCTCGCCATTCGGCTATGCTACGAAGATGGCTTTTCCCACGAAGAGGCGGCGACTATTATGGGGATTCCATTGGGAACCGTAAAAACCCATATTAATCGCGGTAAACAGAAACTACAGACCTTGCTCTCCTCCTGGCAAGACGCGCTTCCCGAGGGATAAAAGTGATGGGAAAGGTGTCGATGATCAGGAGCCGGGTGATGAAGTGGGCAAGGGCGT
Organism: Cellvibrio sp. 79; assembly: GCA_003056245.1. Lineage (GTDB taxonomy): Bacteria > Pseudomonadota > Gammaproteobacteria > Pseudomonadales > Cellvibrionaceae > Cellvibrio. Next base: position 43,791 of record MVDH01000002.1, read on the forward strand.
AGAAACGGTAGTGAAAATGGTAGTGGAAATGTTAAGAGGTACTCTATGAGCGATAAATCGTTTGATGATTTCCTCGCGCAGCAATTGCAGCGTAGTAGCAGTTATATTGAAGATGATGGCTTCGCCGCGAATGTAATGGCGAGTTTACCGGTCAAGCAACGTTTGAGTCCCTGGCTGGAGCGCCTGATTTTGGCGGCGCCAGTAACCTTGATTGCGTTGTTAGTAGTCAGTCAATTGCCCTGGCGCGATATGGTTCGCCCGGCGTATGGCTGGTTGTTAACCTCTACCGGTACTGGTTTGATGGCCACCGTGGTCGGGATGATGTTACTGGTGGTCACCATTCCATTGTTATGGGTTTTGCGCCGCTCCTCGTCGATTTAAATCTCTCGTATTGTCAATCGGAAAATCGCCTAATCGCTTTTAGTGATTAGGTGATTTTTTTTTATTGCATTAATTCAAATTGAATAATTTCTCCTCGCAGCTTCTGGCATTAAAACACTTATGGCGTTTGCGCATTTTATAGTCGGCTGCTATACCCAAATGAATTTAATTGAATAGTCCTGATTATTTTACGGCTGTGATGATGCTCTTCGCCTCTGTGGAATTAATTAAATAATCGTGTTCATTTGAGGTTCGCAAATAATGCTGCGCTTGACGATCGCAAAAAAACTCATGTTGCTGGTGACAATTGCGTTGCTCGGTTTTGTCATTAGTCAGGGATATTCCCAATGGGTTGAGCGCGCCAATAGCGGTCGTCTGGCGGAAGTTGAACGCCGGCTTTATCCCACACTGGAATTAACGACAGTAAATCTGGGGTCGCTGTTGTTGATGGAACAACAAATTAATAGTTCGGTCACAACCGGCGATGAATCTGCGTTAGAGCATGCTGAAAAACACTATCAGGAAATTCGCGAAAATTTACAAAAACTTTCCGGACTGAATGCCAGCCTTGTCAATGAGGTCCAACAAATTGATACGCTCTTGCAGGATTGGTATGGCACTGCATCGCGCATCGCCAAAAGTTTTATCGGGGGCAATGTTGACTATGAAAAAATTGGCGCTGAAGCTGCCGCTAATGCGGACAAATTGAAAGCATTGCGTAAACAGTTGTCCACGATGAAAGAAAAAACCACTACCGAATTTACCAGTTCAATCAGCGAAACTGTTGATTCATCAAAAAGTGCAGGGCGTATTGCGCTGGCCATTGCAGCCTGCGCGGTGATTGCGCTATTAGTGATTAGTCTATTGATTAGTCGTTCAATTACCTCAAGTATTAATGAAGTAACTTCTTCGCTGAAAGAAATGTCATCTGGTGCCGGTGATTTAACCAAACGTATTGATTATCCGGGGCACGATGAAATTCGTTATCTCGTTAAGTACTTCAATGCTTTCGTTGAAAAGCTTCACAATTCTTTTGCGAATGTCAGCCAGGATGTTGGTGGCCTGACCCAGGTCGCTTCACGCCTTACTAATTCAAGTAGTCAGAATCTTGGTCGTATTAACGAGCAGGCACGCGCAATTTCTTCAATGCGAACTTCTATAGAAGAGTTGATGAAAACCGTGAATGAAATTGCCGAGTTTGCCGGGCATGCGTCATCGCAAGCGCAAGATGCAAGTTCAGCCGCCGCGCGTGGTAAAGATACGCTCACGGCCAATGTAACCACTATTAGCACCCTTGCAGAAGAAGTGCGTAGTGCAGCCAATGTTGTGAATCGTTTCGAAGAATTTTCTTCCGATGTCGGGCAATTACTCAACACAATTCAAACTGTCGCCGAACAAACCAATTTGCTGGCACTGAATGCGGCGATTGAAGCGGCGCGTGCGGGTGAACACGGGCGCGGGTTTGCTGTAGTTGCTGATGAAGTGCGCGGGCTTGCAGTGCGCACACGGCAAGCTACGGAAGAAATTCATAAAGTGATTAGCGAATTACGTTCTGTTTCTGCCAGCGCGGTAACTGCAATGCAGGGTAGTGTGGAGCGTGCAAATCGCGGTGTGGAAGCAACTGCTGCTTCAGGTGAAGTGCTCAATTCTATTTTGAATAATGTGGAAACTATCAGCAGTATCAACGAAAAAATTGCAGCGGCAACGCAAGAACAAACTGTGACTTTTGCGCATGTTTCCGAACATGTAAACGGCATTTATCACAATACCCAGCTGGTAACCAGCACGACGAATGAATTGGATGAAATTAGTCGCGATATCGGTCACATCAGCGAAGCTTTACGCAAAGTCGCGGGACAATTTCGCGTATAAATCGATACATTCGATTTTTATCTTGCCCACCCAGCGAGTGGACAAGAGGGATTTTTCAGGGAGTTCATGCACGGGAGTGTGCGCAACAAGAGGAGTGGCAATGCAATGAAAAAAATCAGCTCAAATCGTAAAAAGAATCACCTGGCCCTGGCAATTGCGCTTTTACTTACAGCATCGCTAGCGACTGCGGCAGATGTTAATTTCTCCGGCTTCTTATCAGTTGGGGGTGGCATGGTCGACGATGAGGATGCGGTTGGTTACGGTGGTTATGACGAAGACGATCTCACATTTGATCGCAACTTGCTGGGTTTGCAAGTCACTGGCCAAGTGAATGAAAAAGTCACGGCAACCGCACAATTAATTGCGCGCAGCAACAATGATTATCAAGTCGATGCCGAATGGGCTTATTTAAGTTGGCAAGCGAACGATTCAATCAAAGTTCGCGCTGGCCGTTTGCGCACTCCCTTCTACATGTATTCGGATTTTCTGGATGTAGGTTATTCCTATACCTGGATTACGCCGCCGCAAGAAGTGTATTACTTGCCGTTCAATAACGTGGATGGTGTCGATATATATTTAACTGGCACGGTGGGAATTTTCGATACCAGCTTGCAAGCGTATTTCGGAAGCTTTACCGATGAGCTGACATTCAGTGGTGCTATTGCTGATGCTGAGACACGTAATCAAATGGGATTGTCCGGCACCATAGGAAAAGATTGGTGGACGTTACGCGCAGCGTACCATCAGGCTGATTTAACGGTAGATGTAACTGGCTCGCCATTAAGTGCGACAACAACTATAGGAAGCTTCGCCAATACACTGCGCGCTTTAGGTTTTGGCAATAATGCAGATCGATTGTTGGTAGAAGAAGACGATGTCACCTTTACCGAAGTGGGTCTTAATATCGATACCGGTCGTTTTGTCGCCGCGGCTGAACATGTGGAGTTCGACCCCGGTGATGCGCTGCTATCAAAAAATATTCGCGAATATGTGATGGCCGGTGTGCGTGCCGGTGATTGGTTATTCCATGTCACCGCATCAAAAGCGAAAGATGAAGTTTCGCATCCGGAAACGGGTATTCCGGTCGGGCAGGCTTTACCTGTTGTCGGTAGCACTAACGTGCTGATCGGGACATTACAAGCGATCGCGCAGTCGCAAGTGGTTGAACGCGATGTACTTACGTTTGGTACCCGTTGGGATGTCACTACCGGCACCGCGATTAAATTCCAGTTCGATGATGTCGATAGCCCTGATGTTGTACTTCCCACCGGCACAATCAGCGGCCAGCAGAAAGTATTTTCTGTTGCTGTACAAACTGTTTTTTAAGAGGGAGGAGAACATCATGAAAAAATTGCTCAATTCTCTCGCACTGTTATTTGTGCTCGTTGCTGCAAACCTGGCTTTTGCCGAGGTTGCGGTGATTGTGCATCCTTCATTGGGTGTCGATTCATTAACGGAAGATGATGTGTCGCGTTTGTTTCTCGGCAAAGCCAAAAGTTTTCCCGGGGGTGCTCAGGCGGTACCCATCAACCAGAATGAAGGTTCTGCCTCGCGCGATAAATTCAATGAGGCCGTCTGTAAAAAGAATGCCAGCCAATACAAAGCGTATTGGTCTCAGCTGGTGTTTACCGGGAAAGGGACACCGCCCAAAGATGGCGGTGATGACGCCGCTGTTAAATCATTGATTGCGGCTAATCCGAACATGATCGGTTATGTCGATAGCAGCGTCGTGGATGCTTCAGTCAAGGTTGTCTATAAAATTCCGTAACGCGATAAAACCTATGGGTCAGTATCGCTGGCCCATGGGGCTAAAGCCGGTATTTTAAGAAACTGTAGACTGGTCCACGTTTTTGGCGTCTAAATTGGTAAAAATTTGACATCAATGGCATGATCAGTGAATAAATATGACAAAAGACGCATGCGGTGATTGAGAGACACCCCATGCAATAATCCCTTCTACACCCTTTGCTCCCCCCTTTTTTGGGAGCCATTCCTCTCTATCCTCAACAAATTACGTAGCGTTGGTTTTATCACTGGTTTTATGGATCTTTAGCAATGAAATGGTTTCTCGCTCTTGGCTATTTGCTGATCAGCTCGTCAGTTTTCGCAACCCTGAACAATGGTATTAAAGCCTATGAACGGCAAGAGTACGATCAGGCGTTAGCGGAGTTCAAAACCCTTGCCTCCGTTGGTAATGCCGAAGCTCGTTATTACCTCGGTTTAATGCAAAAAAATGGTTACGCCATGCCGCAAGATCCGGGGCGTGCACTAGGCTGGTTTAAGAAAGCGGCCAGTCAGGGGTATGCCCCCGCCTATCGTGAACTGGGAAAAATGTATTTATCTGGCGATGGCGTTAAAGCCGATATTGAAGCGGCTATTGATGCGTTGACCGATGCGGCAGAAAAAGGCGACGAACCGGCGCAAATGGAATTGGCGCTGTTGTACAACAGCGGTGAAAAAATCGAAAAAAACCCGGCAGAGGCCCAGCGGTGGTTTGAGTTGGCAGCAGCACAGGGCAACGTGCAGGCGCAATATCAATTGGCCAATGCATTGTATGAAGGCAGCGGAGCGGGCAAGAACGTTGAGCAGGCCCTCAAGTGGTATCAGCAAGCGGCTGCTGCCGGCCATGTGGATGCGCAATACACCCTGGCTTATTTGTACATGGATGGTCAGGCCATCCCCCAGGATTACCCACGCGCGTTCGGATTGTTTGAGCAAGCAGCGCAAGCGGGTAATCGCAACGCACAATATATGTTGGGCTATATGCTCGATCAGGGTATGGGTGTTGCCAAAAACTCCAAAGTCGCATTCGACTGGTATTTAAAAGCGGCGCAGCAAGGTTATGACGAAGCACAATTAATTGTTGGCTACATGTATTTCACCGGCAAGGGTGCCACCAAAAACGCCGCGCTTGCGGAAGATTGGTTAGGAAAAGCCGTTGCGCAGGGCAATGCCAAAGCGCAGAAATTATTGGATGAAATGCATCGCGCTGCGAAAAAGTAACTAACGTTTTATTAACCAATTTTTTTAACGGAATATTTTTTAATAGAAAATCCGTAATAGAGAAGTTGAACAAAGATTTCTGTGTTGCGATGAATGTTTCACTAAGAAAACAACTCGTGCACTGGATACCAACCGGCACCAGATTATCTTCAAGAGGGAGAGTATCAATTCCTGCTGGTTGGGTAAGCGTGTTTAATCCAAAAGCATAGCGAACTTCAGGAGAAGCTATTCGATGATGTTAATTAAAAACACACACAAAAAGCACGGCCTTGCTCTGGCTGTTGCGACCATGATGTTAACGCCCTGGGCGCTGGCAGCTGATGTGAACGTCTCCGGGTTTTTATCGGTAGGCGGGGGGATGGTCGATGATGAGAACAGTGTTTCCTATGACGGCTATAGCGAAGAAGATCTCACCTTTGATCGCAACCTGTTGGGCTTGCAAGTCACTGGTCAAGTCAGCGAAAAAATTTCCGCAACTGCACAGTTAATCGCGCGCAGTGAAAAAGATTACGAAGTCACGGCCGAGTGGGCGTACCTCACCTGGCAAGCATCCGACAACGGTAAAGTCCGTGCGGGGCGCTTGCGTACTCCTTTGTACATGTATTCGGATTATCTCGACGTAGGTTATTCCTACCCCTGGATCAGTGCGCCGAATGAAGTGTACTACCTGCCATTTAACAATGTGGATGGTGTGGATTACTACGTTACCGGCGCGCTCGGCAGCTTTGATACCAGTTTCCAGGCGTATTTCGGTAGCTTTGATTCCGAGTTCGCATTTGAAGACGGCACCGAAGGTTTTGCCAGTTTACGCAATCAAATGGGCGTTGCTGCAACCTTTGGTAAGGACTGGTGGAACTTCCGTGCCGCTTATCATCAAGCGGATTTGACCGTAGATATCTTTAGTGATGATTTGACAGCGTTAGTTGCCGGATTGGCAGCTAGTCCGTTTGCGTCCAAAGTAGCAGATATCACTATTAATGAAGACAAGGCAACCTTCGGGCAGATCGGCCTTAATATTGATACCGGTATGTTTGTCGCTGCTGCTGAGCACGTTGAGTTCGAAGTAAAAGACACTTTACTGGCCAAAAACGTGCGCGATTACGTAATGGTCGGTGTGCGTGTTGGGGATTTCCTATTCCATGTCACCGGTTCAAAAGCGGACGATGAAATTGTTGAAGGATTGGCTGACGGAATTCCTGCGTCCCCACAAACCCAACCGCTTATCAATGGCTTGAACGCTGCAGCGGCTGCGCGTGATGTAGATCGCGAAGTTATCAGCTTTGGCACACGCTGGGACGTAGCGTCAGGTACTGCGCTCAAGTTCCAGGTCGATGATGTCGATGACATAAAAGGCGAGCAGAAAGTTTATTCTGTTGCCTTACAAGCCGTGTTTTAAGGAGCTGCACACATGAAAAATGTCATTAAATCATTGGCTGCAGTGGTAGCTTTAAGTGTTTCCGGTTTTGCTATGGCGGAAGTCGCTGTAATTGTTCATCCGTCTGCCGGTTTTAACTCGCTGACGGAGGATGATATTTCGCGTATTTTCCTCGGCAAGAGCAAAAGCTTCCCCGGCGGTGGCCAAGCGGTGCCGGTGAACCAGAACGAAGGTTCTGCGACGCGCGATAAATTCAACGAAGCGGTATGTAAGAAAAACGCGAGCCAATATAAAGCCTATTGGTCGCAGCTCGTATTCACTGGTAAAGGCACTCCACCCAAAGATGCAGGCGACGATGCGGCGGTAAAAGCCCAGGTAGCTGCTAATCCCAATGCGATTGGTTATGTTGATGCCAGCGCCGTGGATGCCAGCGTAAAAGTGGTGTTCAAGCTGCCTTAATCCGGTAGTTACACCTGAAAAGCCCGCTCAATGCGGGCTTTTTTATAGCCAATAAAAATCCCTGTTGCAGCCCCAACTAGGCTAAAATGCGCGCCTTTCAACGAGTTAGCCCTTTTCCGTCGTACAGCCCAGAGAATATATCCGTGATTTCCACCGCCAATATCACCATGCAATTTGGTGCAAAACCCCTGTTTGAAAATGTGTCCGTCAAATTCAATAACAGCAATCGCTATGGCCTGATCGGCGCTAACGGTTGTGGTAAATCCACCTTTATGAAAATTCTCGGTGGTGACCTTGAGCCTTCTGCCGGGCAGGTGATGCTGGAGCCCAACACTCGCCTGGGTAAATTAAAACAGGATCAGTTTGCCTACGAAGAATATACGGTGGTGGATACAGTAATCATGGGACACACCGAGCTCTGGGCAGTAAAGGCAGAGCGCGACCGCATTTATGCATTGCCCGAGATGAGTGAAGACGATGGGATGCGGGTAGCGGAACTGGAAGTCGCTTTCGCGGAAATGGATGGTTACACCGCTGAATCGCGTGCAGGTGAGTTACTGCTCGGGCTGGATATTCCCGTGGAGCAACATTTCGGTCTGATGAGCGCAGTAGCGCCAGGCTGGAAATTACGTGTATTGCTGGCACAGGCGCTATTTTCCGATCCGGAAGTCTTATTGCTGGACGAGCCGACCAACAACCTCGACATCAATACCATTCGCTGGCTCGAAACCATCCTGAGTGAGCGCAACAGCACCATTATCATCATTTCGCATGACCGCCATTTCCTGAATGCGGTGTGCACCCATATGGCGGATCTCGATTACGGTGAGTTGCGGGTATATCCCGGTAATTATGATGATTACATGATGGCATCCACCCAGGCGCGCGAAAAACTAGTCAATGAAAACGCCAAGAAAAAAGCACAAATTGCAGAATTGCAAACCTTCGTAAGTCGCTTCTCGGCGAATGCGTCCAAAGCAAAGCAGGCGACGTCGCGCGCGCGTCAAATTGAAAAAATCCAGTTGGACGATATCAAACCGTCCAGTCGTGTGAGCCCCTACATTAAATTCACCCAAAATAAAAAGCTGCATCGCCAGGCGGTAACCCTGGAGCAAGTCAGTAAGGGTTATGATCGCCCGTTATTTACGGATTTAAGTTTGCAGGTAGAAGCTGGTGAGCGCATCGCTATCATCGGCCCTAACGGCGCGGGTAAAACCACATTGCTGCGTTGTTTATACGGCGATTTGCAACCGGACAGCGGCACCGTTAAATGGGCCGAGCAAGCTGAAATTGGTTATTTCGCGCAGGATCACGCCGCTGATTTTGCCGATGACAGCAATTTATTTGATTGGATGAAGCAGTGGACCAAAGGTGATGAGCAATTGGTGCGCGGTGCACTGGGTCGCATGCTTTTTTCTAACGACGAAGTAAAGAAAAATGTAAAAGTATTATCCGGTGGTGAAAAAGGCCGCATGCTGTTTGGCAAGCTAAGCCTGGTAAACCCCAATGTTTTATTAATGGACGAACCGACCAACCACCTGGATATGGAATCAATCGAGGCATTAAACCTTGCATTGGAAAACTATCCGGGTACGTTGGTTTTTGTCAGCCATGACCGTGAATTTGTATCATCCCTCGCCACCCGCATTATTGATATGCAGCCGTCAGGTATTATCGATTTCCACGGTAACTACGAAGATTATTTACGCAGCCAGGGAATCTATACCATTTAATTTGTACCTGTAATTTATCCATACAAAGGCATCAGGGACGTGCCTGCTTCTGTGTTTATCAATTGCAAAATTTCCTTCTCCTCACCTTTCTTCCTATTGTTCTTCGATTTGTAATAATTACTGCAAATACATGCAGTTTTTATCTTTTCTGTTAATCCCTCAGCAAAAAAACCAGAAATGCGATGAAAAATATGCCTCTTTTGCAGGTAAATACACATTTTTATTTTATTTGTGCGATTGGTATAACCTTTGCGTTGTATTGCAGTACGTAACATAAATGAGGAGTAAAAATCATGTTTAAAAAACACATTTTATTTTTATGCGCAGGTTTGTTTGGTTCAGCTGCTGTAATGGCACAATCAGATGATGCATGGCGGTTAAGTCCGGAGTTTTCTATCGGTGCCGGTTACGGGTTAACAAAATTAAAAGACGGTGATTTTGATGAAGATGAAGCAGCAAAAAAAGTTTTTGCTGTAGTGAAATTTAACGAATACATCGGCTTGGAAGCACAGTACATTGATTTTGATGATGCCGGAAATGGTGCGTTGAATTTCGATGCAAAAGGTAAAGCGCTGGACCTCATATTGGAATTACCCGTTTCAGAAGGTTTCTCTGTTTACGCTAAAGGTGGTCAATTGTGGTGGGATGCTGACACCAGTATCGATACCGAATCTTTTGTCCTGAGCGATGACTATGATGGTGATGAAACATTCTGGGGTGTTGGTGCCAAATTTCGTTTAGCCGAGCATCTGGATTTAAGAGTTGAATACGAGCGTTTTAATTTTGAAATTTCACGTGATGAAATTGATGTACTCCAGCCAAATGATATTGATATGGACGTTGACTACGCTAACGTGAATTTACAGTTTACTTTTTAATTAATTGTAAAAGCGTTGTGTGAATAGCTGAAAACTTTAGAGGATTCATTGACCTGTTTTAATTTTTTTCAAGACAGAAATTTTCCTGAAGGTTACAGTTATAAATAGTATGAAAAAATTATGCTGGCCCAATTTAAATAAAATTGGGCCAGCATAATTTTTATGTATTAATTTACGGTGTGTGTTGTCCTCCAGTAACGCCAATTACTTCAGCTGTTATGTAGCTTGATTCTTGCGACGCAAGAAAAACAAATGCTGGTGCAAGCTCAGCCGGCTGACCCGGGCGTCCCATCGGTGTTTTCTCTCCAAAATGTTTTAGTTTTTCCGGAGGCTGGCCACCGCTTTGTTGTAATGGTGTCCATACGGGACCGGGCGCGACTGCATTCACTCGAATACCTTTCGCTATCAAGGTTTTTGCAAGGCTTTTGGTGAATGCGGTAATGGCACCTTTAGTCGATGAATAAGCAAGTAACCCCGCCGATGGTTGGTAAGATTGAATAGAGGTATTGTTAATAATGCTAGCGCCTGGCGGCATATGAGGCACAGCTGCTTTGGTTATCCAGAACGTAGCAAACACATTGGTCGAATAAATTTTAGTGAACTCTTCTGTGGTAATGTCTTCCACATCCTCCACAAATTGTTGCTTGGCGGCGTTATTAACGAGAATATCAATAGAGCCGAGAACCTCCACGGTTTTTTCTACCAGTGTTGTACAAAATTTTTCATCGGTGATATCACCCGGGACACCATAAGATTTATGCCCTGCTTCACTCAAGATGCGCAACGTATCGCGTGCATCAACTTCTTCGCTGGGTAAATAATTAATTACTACATCTGCCCCCTCGCGTGCAAACGCAATAGCAACTGCACGTCCAATTCCTGAATCACCACCGGTGATTAATGCCTTTCGTCCTGTTAAGCGCCCGGCACCACGATAAGTATGCTCGCCGTGATCCGCGTGCGGTTTAAGGATTTTATCCAATCCGGGTTCGGGTTGCATTTCGTCAGGAATTCCCACTATTTTCGGGTATTGGCTGCGCGGGTCTTGCATCGTGTACTGATCTGGTTTGCTCATAATATTTTCCACCAATGATTTTTAAAAATTAAAAATAATTATTCGCCTTAACTTTCGTTAAAGAGATGAATAAAACGACTGCTGAACTTTAAAGATGGCAATAATGTCAACATCTAAAACACATTGTTTAATGTGGAATGAAGAGTTGTCTATTTAGTGACAAGCTTCATCTTTAAAAAGTTGCAGAAGAGTTGGTTCGGGCTTTAAGGAGGTTGCAATGATTGTTGATAGTTTTGAAATAGACGGTGAAGAGGTGGATATTCACGTTGTTAACCACGAGGTCGATAATTGCTTTTCAGTAGTGGCCAGAAATAAAAATAATGAATCCTTCAATGGCTTCGAATTCAGAATCAGAAAAATAGGGAATTTAACGGTAGATACGTTCTCGCAATGCGCACCTGCTTTTGCGATTGTGAGCTTTATGCGCCGACAAATTGAAGAGAATCATTGGGCCGTATATGAAGGCGGTCGGGTGGAAATGGAAATTTCCCAAGCTGCAATAAATACCAATCCACGCGAAGCGGGCAGGAAAGCGTTTTTAAATAAACAACACTATTGTAAAAATCCTTACACAGAACTGGATGTGTTTATCCATGACGAATGGGATCAAGGCTGGGCTGAAGAGGCGCAAAAAAATCCTGATGCATTTGATTTTATCAGTGACAGTTTTAAGGAATGATTCTGCTTCTATGAATACGTATTTTTTATTAAGCAACGACAGCATTATTAAATATTAATATTGAACCTCTTGTTATTAGCTTGGCCTATAAAAATTAGATGTGATGTGTAACCTTTTATATCAAGTCTTATATCAAGCCAATTGTTAGCCGTTTAAATCATCGATTTGAAAAAATATAAAAATTTACTCGCCATAATATCTATTTGGGACCAGGAGAGAAATAATGACAGATAAAAACAATGAGCCAGCGGTAGGTGCCGGTGGCATATTAAGTAGTGTTTCCGGGCCTTCTTCACCAAAAATTCCGGAAGGTATAGGCGCTGAGACGGAAATTTCAGGCGCTTTATTAAAGAAAGTGGCCGGACAACAAAAATTAGCACAACAAATTCCTGCTAATCCAAATAAATCCAGCGAATATGGAGATGAGGCGCGTTGCCCACTAATGGGTTATACCCAGCAACCCGAATCGATAGAAACAACCGCAAGCACTGCATCAGAATCAATAGCGTCAGAAAAACTTGGCGCTGGAAAAGTAGATGAAAGCGTGAACGCGACTATCGAGCCATTAGATCGCGTACGTGTAGATAGCAACAATCAAGTACTAACGACTAATCAAGGTGTTCCTGTTGCGAACAACCAGCATTCATTAAAATTGGGATTGCGCGGGCCCACGCTGCTGGAAGATTTTATCCTGCGGGAAAAAATTACCCATTTTGATCATGAACGAATTCCCGAACGGGTTGTTCATGCGCGCGGCTCTGCGGCGCACGGTTATTTTGAAGCGTATAAAGATCTTGGCGATATCACTGTGGCGGCTCCATTTCGTGAAGCCGGCAAACGCACGCCGGTTTTTGTACGCTTCTCCACAGTTGCGGGTGAACGCGGTTCTACTGACACGGCACGTGATGTGCGGGGATTTGCGGTCAAGTTTTACACTGACGATGGAAATTGGGATCTGGTGGGAAATAATATTCCTGTATTTTTTATTCAGGATGCAATGAAATTTCCCGATCTCGTCCACGCGGTAAAACCTGAGCCGCACCATGCCATGCCACAGGCATCCAGCGCTCATGATACCTATTGGGATTTCGTATCATTGATGCCTGAGTCCGCACACATGTTAATGTGGCAAATGTCAGATAGAGCCATTCCCCGCTCCTATCGAATGATGCAAGGTTTTGGTGTGCATACCTTTCGTTTAGTGAACCAGCACGGCAATTCTGTGTTCTGCAAATTTCACTGGACGCCGTTGGCCGGCGCACATTCTTTAGTATGGGATGAAGCGGTAAAAATAAGCGGCGCCGATCCGGATTTCCATCGCCGCGATTTATGGGAGGCCATTGAAGCAGGCGCATTTCCGGAATGGGAGTTGGGGCTACAAATTTTCACCGAGGAGGATGCACAAACATTTCCATTTGATATTTTAGATCCGACCAAAATCGTTCCGGAAGAAATTGTTCCATTAACGCCTGTTGGAAAATTGGTGTTGAATCGCAACCCGGATAATTTTTTCGCGGAAACGGAACAGGTTGCATTTTGTGTTGCGCATATTATTCCGGGCATCGATTTTTCGAATGATCCTTTGCTGCAAGGGAGAATCCATTCGTATGTGGATACGCAACTAACGCGCTTGGGCGGTCCCAATTTCCATGAAATTCCCATCAACGCGCCTATCGCGCAAGTACACAATAATCAACGTGATGGTTTGCATAGGCAAGCTATTCATCGTGGCCGCGTAAATTACGAACCTAATTCGTTAGGTGGTGGATGTCCCTTCCAGGCGGGTGCAACAGGTTTCCGCAGTTTTCCGGAACGCCATGAAGAAGATAAAGTGCGCGGCAATCCGGTACTTTTTGCAGACCATTATTCGCAGGCGCGTTTATTCTGGCACAGCCAATCGCCGGCGGAGCAGTGTCATATTATTGCTGCATTTCGTTTTGAATTATCGCGTATACAAATGCTTGGTATTCGTCAGCGCGTGCTTGCATTATTAGCCAATATAAATAATCAGCTAGCTGAAAATGTTGCCTTGGGGTTGGGATTGGATGTTCCACCACCATTGCCATTAGCTACTAATTTGCCTTTACCCGAATACGCTCCGTCACCAGCGTTATCGTTATTATCATATCCTGGCCGCACCGGAATCCAGACGCGCCATGTCGCTATTCTTGTTGCACCAGGTGTGAATATTGTGTCGGCGCGTTTTATTTACACCGCATTATTAAATAAAGGTGCAGTTCCACGTTTTGTCGCTAACCGTTTGGGCGTTATTGCCAATGAAACGAGCGAGGCAATCAATGTGGATATTTCTTTGGAAGCTGGCCCCTCCGCACTTTATGACGGAGTGGTAATTCCCGATGGTGACCCCGCGATTATCGATTTATTGCGCAACGCACACGCACTCGATTTTGTGCGAGACCAATATCGTCATTGCAAACCTATTTTAGCCGTGGGTGAAGGATCAAAGTTATTACTCAATGCTGACATCCCCTTAACACTGCCGAATGGTGAGCCGGATAGCACGTTGATTGAAACGGAAAGCGGTGATGTGGTTGATGCTATGCTCCGCTTTGAAAAAGCGCTCGCTGCACATCGCCAATTTTGCAGAGAAACTGACCCGCCGATTGTTTAATTCTTATTTTTATGATGTTGTTTAAATCATTACGTGTGAGCCATCCTTAACTTGAGAGGTAACTGTTATGACCAGTACAGCAAAGAAATCAAATCAGCAAACAGAGTCCGGCAAACCGCAAGAGGCTACCAAATTATTGCGTGCGGACCATAAACTGGTAAGCACATTATTCGCCCAATATGAATCGTCCCGCTCAAAAGAGAAGAGAAAGGCTTTGGTAGAACAAATCTGTCAGGAACTCACTATCCACGCCCAAATTGAGGAAGAAGTTTTTTATCCGAAAGTGCAGGAGGCGTTGAAAGATCATGAACTGGTTCCCGAAGCGAAAGTCGAGCATGAGACATTAAAGCATCTTATTGCGCAATTGGATGTGGGTGAGCCTGGTGAGGAAGAGTTTGATGCAAAGGTCAAAGTTTTATCTGAATATGTGAAGCATCACGTGCGTGAAGAGCAAACAGAAATTTTCCCCAAAGTGCAATCCAGTAAATTGGATTTGCAGGAATTAGGTGCTGAACTTGCCCAGCGCAAAGAGGAGCTGATGGAACAGTCAGGGAAAAAATAAACATGTCGAACGATTTTTTGCAATTTAATATGCAAGCATTGCGAAAGTAAATTATGAATAAGTCGCTCGACAACGCAACACTTCCGCCACACTCCACGCCTGCGCAATGCAGCCGCGCGGAGTGAAAGGTGGTTCAGCATCGAAGATTTCGCTGATAGATCCAATCCCCGCTTCACTCATATGTGTCTCAAACCCGCTCAATAACGCGCGCACATTTTTACGTTCATCCGGATAGGTTTTTACCAGTGCATCAATATAAGGCCCAATTAACCATGCCCACACGGTGCCTTGGTGGTAAGCAGCGTCGCGAGTGAAAAGGTCGCCATCGTAATTTTGTTTGTAGTCTCTGTGTTGTGGTGACAGCGAGCGCAGGCCTACAGGTGTTAATAAATGTTTTTTAACTGTTTCAACGACTGGCTTCCAGTGCTCACGGTCAAGCACCGGGTTATCGAGGGCTATCGCGAGAATTTGATTGGGGCGGCAAGAGTCGTCCAGTTTTTCCGGACCATCGATAACATCATAAAGATAATTACTGATGGGGTTCCAGAAACGTTGATTAAATGATATTCGCGCGCGATCTGCATGTTCGCGGATCTGATGTGCTCGCTCATCGCCTTCTTCTGTTAGCCATAACTCCAGCAAACGCAGCGCGTTATACCAGAGTGCATTCAGCTCTACCGCTTTACCGCGACGCGGTGTTACCACCCAATCATTTACCTTCGCATCCATCCAGGTCAGTTGATAGCCTTCTTCACCTTGCCGCAATAATCCATCAATAGGATCGACACCAATATTGAATCGTGTTCCGGCAAGATGACAATCAATAATGGAAATTAATTTAGGTAAAATATCACGCAGGGTTTCGCGATCCTGGGTTGCCTGAACATAGCGATGTACCGCATGGAAAAACCATAAACTGGCGTCAGCGGTGTGATACAAACCGGTTTTGTCGTGCTCGGGAAACATATTGGGAATTAATCCGTCGCGCACATAATTTGCAAATGTACGAAGAATATAGCGCGCTTCTTTAAATCGCCCTGTGGTTAATGTAAGGCCTTCCAGGCTGATCATGGTGTCGCGCCCCCAATCAGTAAACCAGTGGTAGCCTGCAATAATGGATTTAATATCTTCGCCCGCTGCGCGTGCGCGTTGCGCTTCTTCAATCCTGCCTCCCGGCGTCACGATAAACTGATCGGCGGCCAGAATTAATTCGGCGGAAAGGCTGTCATTGGGGGGCGTTGGTACGGTAGCGAGCAATTTATGGCGGCGCTGGATTTCTGTTTCATGCGCCTGCGTAAAGCTATCAGGCAATTCGTCATTTGATTCCGTGGTTGCAATGACGGTTGTTGCGTCGCCTGGCTGCAAAACCGTTTTAAAAAATCCCGGGCTCCAATGTTTTCCAAGGGAGGCATATCCCCGTTCGTATTCCAGGCGAAAATAAATATTGTCGCTACGCCGATTATCAATATTGAATGTTGATTCTGTATCAATAGTTTTTAAGAGTAGTGGTGGATATCCTCCGCCATTGATTTGATAAATATTATTTCGCGCTGTCACGGTGTAGTCAGCATCATTAACGGTATCTTCGTTGACGGGGGCTTCTAACGGGCGAAAATGTACGGCCGGGCGCAATTCAATTTCTACGCTATTTGTTGCTTCAATTAAACGGTAATTGACCAGCACAGTATTTTTATTACGCACCATTAAAATCCGTTTTTCCAATTTAAATGTATCCGCCTGGTAAGTCCAAACGGGAAGCCCGGTGTCAAGATGAAATGATTTTATGCATTTGCACATAGTGCTTTCAGCTTGATTATCCCCGAGCTCCTGGTTATTCAGAAAAACGGTGCTGCCATCGCACAAGCGCACAACTTCATGCAAGCGGCTCAGCATCACCGTTCTTCCCAGTGGCGCAGGCAATGCCGCCACCAACAAGCCGTGGTAGCGCCTGGTAACGCTGCCTGCCAGGGTGCCCGAAGTGAAACCGCCAAGGCCATTGGTTAATATCCATTCGCGGCGTAACAGGCTATCTGTTTCATCTGGAACATCGAAAGAAATAATTCGTGCGAGGGCATTTTTCATAATCAACTCCTGGAAGCAGGACGTTTACTTATTTAGCGATCGGGGTTAGTACAGCGGCGCTGAAACCGGGAATTAACCAGCCTTTTTGCGAAAAAGCCGCTGCACTACCGTGCCCGCCATAATGTGGTGATTCGCTCGACCACAGTAATTTCCAATCGTGGTTGATGTGTGGTGCAAATAACGGCTCGGCAACAGATGTCATATCACTATCGCGTCCAAAATTTACAATTAATAAACGATCATCATTTTGTTGGAGTGAAAAAAAACGCATTAGAAAAACTGATTGACCAATAATGGCGCCGTCGATGTGATCATAATCCTGCCCGCTGAAAACGCGATCGGTCTGCCGCAGCCGTAATAAATCCTTGTGCAACTGATAAATCTCGTAATTTTTTTCTCGCTCGTAGAAATTAAGTTTGCATTGTGTAAATGTAGCAAGGTTATCTGGCCTGCTTAAATAGGATTGCATTTCAGGTTGAGCCAGATAAGGAAATTGGTGTAGAAATTCTTTGCGACCTTTATCTACTGCGTGCGCCAGTGGTTCAGGGTTATCGGCAAAGTAGAGGAACGGTGTCGTAGCACCAAATTCCTGCCCTTGAAAAATCAATGGTGTTTGTGGGCCTAATAACAGGATTGCAGTAAGCGCGCGCATTAATGCGGGTTGTGTGAGTTGATGTAAACGTTTGCCCCTGCCGCTATTGGCGATCTGATCATGATTTTGCAGGTAATGGATAAAGTGTTTTGCCGATATGCCATATGACGGCGTGCCCCGTTGTTGTTTTTGCCACTGGTAATATTGTCCCTGGTACAGGAATCCGTATTTAAGGTTGGAAATGAACTCCTGCATTTCACCCTTGTAGTCAGAGAAATAGGCCGCCGTTCTGCCAGTACCGGCAACCCGTGCACTGTGATGAAAATCATCGTTCCAGAGGGCGTCGAAACCGTAACCATTTTCACTTGAAGGTTTCAGCAAACGAGTGTTTTGTGGTTCATTCTCACCGGCGATATACAATGTTCTTTTTCCTGCAATCAAACGTGCCTGGCGCACAATAGCAGCAAGAATATATTCATCCGATGCATCAAATATTTGCTGCGTTGCATCGACCCGAAATCCATCAAAATGAAATTCTTCGATCCAGTAAAGCGCGTTGTTAATAATAAATTCACGTACCGGAGCAGAATTTTTCCCATCAAAATTAAACGTATCACCCCACTCCGATTTATAACGATTTGAGAAGTAATCTGTTGAAAACCGGGTAAGGTAGCAACCGCTGCTCCCCACATGGTTGTAAACGACATCCAGGATGACAGCTAAACCCGCCGCATGGGCCTCATCAACAAAATAACGTAAATCATCCGGTGTTCCATAAACGTGATAAGGCGCGTAGAGATCTACACCGTCATATCCCCAACCAAATTCGCCATCAAATTCATTAACCGGCATGAGCTCGATAATAGTGACTCCCAATTTAACCAGCTCTTTAAATTCACTAACGGCAGCGCGAAATGTACCGGCACGCGTAAATGTGCCAATGTGCATTTCATAAATGACGTTGTTTTGGTGTTGTACTCCTGCCCATTCTTCATCGGTCCAAATAAACGTTGCGGGGTCGATTACCATTGATGGGCCGTGAGGGCCTGAAGGTTGCGCACGCGAGGCGGGATCAGGATATAAGTTCTTATCATCATCCAATTTGAACTGATAGAGATCGCCGGGTTTGGCAGAGGGAATCGTTAGGGATTTATAACCATGTTCTTCCTCCATCATCTCGAAAGCAGATTCCGTATTGTTAATAATAATTTTTACTGTTTTTGCGCGCGGCGCCCATACCCTGAATTGCACACCATTATTGGTAAATTCGGCTCCAACAGGATAGCGTCGTTGATTGTGCATAGCGGTTCCCGGCAACTAAAATAAATTATAGTATTCATAATAAAGTGACTGGAATTTCCCGAAATAATTCCACAGCGCAATCGTAAGAAGAACGGATTTATTTTTTTTCTAATTCTGTGGTGGAATGATCAATGATGATTAATAGTTGTAATTAATATCAATCGAGCTTACGAGTATTTTTACGCGGATCTATAGATACATTTGTTGCGATTGTATCTTTTTCCGAGCGCCCTACAGCATCTTTTTTGGCAGCGTTATTTCTGATAATTATGGCTGCAATTGATAGTATCGTGAAAATTATAAATAATGCCCCTACCCACCACGCGGTATCTGAATTTGGCATGATTAGCTCCATTAAAAACATGATAACTTATCAATCGACTTTTTCTATTCAGTATAGTTCCTGCTAGTGGCGGATGTTTGCCAGAATAAATCACGCAGGGGGTAATACCAGGTTCTCGCCGGGAACACATTGATTTTTCAGGCATGAAAAAATATCAAACTTTCCTGCATCACCAGCCATGGTTTGTGCCTACTGAAACATGCCTCAATTTTTTTATGTTGCGGTGTGAATTGGCGTGCTATAGCGAGTTCGCCATGAGTTTAATGAACACGGAAATTTATAAATTGCCAGGGGTCATCATTTGCTATTGGTTCAGAAAATAAATTGCTTCGGTTTGTCAGCGGTGTCCAATTACTATAGATGCCAACCATTTCGCCGAGATAGGGCGTTGCTATCTTCAAAATAGTATGGTGATCAAGATCATCGGGTTCAACGATGCCACGCTCAGGATTGCTTAGCGCCCAGATTACGCTGGAAAAGATACCGGCGACCACCTGCAAACTGGTTGCCGTATTGTAAGGAGCGAGTTCACGCGCTTGCCTGATTCCCAAACGCGATCCGAACCAGTAAGCCCCTTTATTATTTCCCATTAATAAAACACCGAGCTCATCCATACCCAAGGTAATTTCATCGCACAAAATACGTTGATGCTTTTGCGGCTGCCAATTTTTTCCTGCGAGTTCATGTAACGATAAAATAGCATCATCACAAGGATGATAAGCATAATGAACAGTAGGACGGTAAATAACATCGCTGCCTTCGCGGAGCGTTAGATGGTCTGCAATAGAAATGGATTCTGAATGGGTGATCAAAAAACCGTGATAGCTTCCTTCCAACGGCGTCCAGCTGCGGACACGTGTTGCAATTCCCGGACGATTTAAAAAAATAGCGGCATCGCATCCATAACCGTGACGTTCTGCATCTGCTGGCCAATGTTTTTCATGCGTGCCCCAGCCCAATTCTGCGGGCTGTAATCCTTCAGCAATAAAGCCTTCTACCGACCAGGTATTTACAAACTCATTGCGTTTTTTTCGTGCATTGGTTGTTTGTGTATCACGTTCGGCAATATGAATTACTTTTATTCCGAGGTCGCGGGCCAGGCGTGCCCAATCGTCAGCACAAGTTGGTGTTTTAAATTCCGGGGCATGATCCAGTGCCATATTTTCCAATGCCTGTTTTACCAGGGTAGAGGCCAGACCGGGGTTTGCTCCATGGGTAACGACAGCCGTTCGCCCACCGTGTTTATCCTTGCGAAATGAAAGCAGGTCTTCACGCAAGCGATAGTTGGACCGTTTGGCGGGGGACGCGGAGGTATTATCGTAGTGCCCCGACCAAGGTTCGATACAGGTATCCAGATAAAAAATGTCGTTGCGCCAACAATAGTCAACCAATGTCAAACTGGAAATATCAATTGAAAGATTTAATAAAAAATCATCTTTTTTTAGGTGTTGGTCGAGAAAGTTTTGAGAATTATCCTGGGTTAATTCCTTTTCGATAAATTGAACTGCATAGCGTGAGCATATGTCCTCTTTATCTTGCTGTGGGGCGACAATTTTTATTTGTTGAGGGGATATTTCAATGTGACGCAATAATAACGGTATTACTGCTCTCCCTATGCTCCCCAGTCCAAGAATTAATAGAGTGCCATGAAATTCAATATATTTCGTATCTGTCATCAGATTCTTCCGCAATATCTCAATAAGCAGCCGTAATACCCGTATGGCGTAAATGTACACCCCGTTATTTTTTGGCTATGTATTTATTATTGAAAGGAAAAACTGAAAAACGTTCACTTAAATATTGGATGGACTAAGTAGGAAAGGGGATTAGTTCAATGTTGAGTGGTTGGGGCAGTGCTGGAGGGTGACGATAATATTTTAAATCAGGCCCGCTTTGTGCGGGCCTAAAATTATTTATTTACTAGCAGTGGGATCGCTATAAGCAGATGTTGCAGAAACCGGTTTATTTTCGGTGATCGTTTTAGCGGCGTGGAACGATTTACGTTTTAGCCAATAAACCAATGCGCCGACAATGACCAATAAGGCCAGGCCCAGCAATGGGCGATAGAAAATCCACGCAATACCTATTGTTACCAATGCAACTATCGAACCTAGTAGAAAACTCACCAGCCCGGTACCTATTTCAACAATATTCCCTGCTAACGGCACTACATCGGCTAATACGGATAACGGTTTTAATATCATTGAGAATGCCACTATGAGCAGTACACTGCCAACCAGACGCAGAGCCCAGGTGAGCGTGACGTTATCACTTTTTGCTTTTTCAAACATGGCATTAGCGGTATAGGAACCTGCTTGTAACAAAACAATTACGTGCCCGTTGCTAGCAATATGTTCATGTATTTCGTTGTTATTCAAATCACCAATAGCACTGTAGGTTTGTGCAGGAATAAAATTAAACTGGATTCGTTGATCACCAATGGCAGGTTTCTTCGGGTTTTTTCCAGCATATAATTGTCCGTTAAGTTTTTTTAGATCTTCCGTTAGCTGGATGCCTTCCGGAACCGGTAAATGCTGAAAGTTATCAATTAAATTTTTATGGGAATTTGATAATCGGTAATTGCCAATATCGATTTGGTTTGCAGTCCATATTTGGGTTTTGTAAACCCATTCTCCGGGATTTTGGTGTCCTGCCAAATTTTTAAATCCAGAGGATTTTATAAGCTCGCTTGACCAGACCTTTTCATATTGGTAAGTGGTTACTGTTTCAGTATCGCCGCCCAATGTTTTACGTTCTTCGCTGTGGGAAGTTTCTTTCCATTGATAGGTTTCTACGAAACGTTGCAATTTCAGTCCTTCAGTGGTGACAGGTAATAGGGTATCTGCAAGAATTTCATTGCTGGCAGCTTGCCCGCTTATATGAACCAACTTTCCGTTCAATTGCGGCGCGTCTTCCTGTGCATTGATGGAAACCACGGCACCTTGTGATTCGATCAAGGCTTTATGGGTTTTTACTGCGCGGCCTTCATTCCAGAATAATAATCCGATACACACTAAAACAAGCAATATGCCAGTGGCCACCCCCTTGATTGATTTGCCAATACGGTTGGACCAGGAGGTGCGTGTTACTTCGGTAAAGATATCGTTCATTTCCAATTCCTTGCTTTCGTTATTGTTTATAGCGTTACTCCAATCGTTATCCAGAATAGCGTATCGCGAATTATTTTATTCTTTTTGGATAAATATTTTTTCTGCTTCTGCTAGATAAAACATAATCGCCGGATCAGATAGCTTATTTTTAGCAAGTCGGTTGATTCCAGTTGCTGCTTATTACTCCAGGTTGTTAATTGCTGGTGAATAATATCCAGGCCAACAGCTTTCGCTTGTTGTGCTTGCTCCCGGATAACCTGGTGTTGCTGCGGGTTGAGCGATAGTCGCCCGGTCAGTGCGAGTGATTCAAGCACGGGCGTCAATGCGATTGCAATTCGCTGCCCAATAGTGCGTGGAATTTCATTGGCAAAATTGGTTTTTCGCGATTTAAATAATTGGGCCAATTTATCGGTTAGGCTGGATTTTTCCGGAGCGATATTTTGCGCATAGGCCAATACGATAATACGCAATTGTTCCTGCTCATGAATAAGCAAGGAAACGGGCTCCAGGTGATAGCCAAAGCTGGTGTAGCTTACACGGGCAAAGATCCCCCAGGGCGTTGCATTTTTTTGCAGCGAGTGTTCCAGCGCGGTTAGCGCTTTTTCATACCGGTTTTGTGCGGGCAATGATAGGAAAATTTTTTGCTGGTGCTGATCGCACGCTTCAATAAAAAACCGTTGGGCGATTTCGTCCAATGTTGGTTTGGTAACGCGGGTTGGCCGTAATAAAACACACTCCAAACCATAGCCGTGCAAGCTGGTAGCTTCTTTCAAGCGAATGACGAGGTCGCGCCAATCGCTTATTCCAGCATTCACCAGCATTTCACTGTCTATCGACCAGGGCGCGCGGGCCATGGCCTGGGTATTTCCGCCCAAGGCGATGTGTCCATCACCGGTGATGCGTGCTTTATCGAGTTGTAATGCACTGGTGCATATGGTTTGTGCGGATCCTGCCCCGGACCATATAGGGGTACGTGACCAGGCCTGGTCTTCATTGAATTGTGGATCCATGCCATTGGGGCGCGCTTGTACTGCGAGCAAAATGTTTTGCGAGTGTACATCCAACAATGCCAGGTTTAATCCGCGTGCACCGCTGGGGCTAGTCCACCACCAGGCACCGAGTGGTAATAATTCCAGTTGTACTTCTTGTTCAATAAATTGCCGCTGCAATTGGCCGCGCAATTTTTCCACATTATTTCCACTCGCCTTTTTGCAGGCTTCACACCATGCGTAAACCTGTGCGAGTTGCAGCAAGACATCCAGCACTTCAATTTGGTGCTTACGCTCTGCAAGGCCATTGATAAGGCCGCTTAGTGTACGCAATTGACTTGCCAGCCGCGGTAAGCCTTCGGCACGTGCAGAAAGGCCAAATGCGCGTAAACGTTGCGCACTGGCAGCACTGATATGCGCTAAGCCGACACTTAATAGTTCAATTAAAATATGTTCTGTCTGCGCAATAATGTGCCGTTCATCTTCTGTTAGTTGTGCCGGGAGAAGTGTGCTGTTATCTGCAATGCCCTTTGGCCAGGAAAAACTTTTTTGATGTAATTGCCAGACGCTGATTATTGCAGCGAGGTGAATGGCTTTCGCTTGTTTTTCCGGCGCACTTGAGACCATGGTGTCCAGTGCACCGCCCGCGAGAAAGTTTACTTTTATATCTAGGTCACTTAATTCAATAACGAGGTTGGTACCGGATTCCTGTACACAGG
This sequence comes from Cellvibrio sp. 79, assembly GCA_003056245.1. GTDB lineage: Bacteria > Pseudomonadota > Gammaproteobacteria > Pseudomonadales > Cellvibrionaceae > Cellvibrio. The sequence goes on from MVDH01000002.1 coordinate 67,577, forward strand.
GGGCCCGGGTAAATTCAGCGAGTAATTGCTGTGTTTTGCGAACGTTGGCGATGCCGGCAGATTTAAACAGGGATTCGGGATTGAGTGCGAGCAAGTCAGCCAACGCATTTGCGGTGCTGTGTGCGATGGTTACGGCATTTGTGCGCAACCAGATACTGGCGGCGAGTATATGTTTGCAAATGCCTGGTGCCGGGCAACTACAGGTTGCGGCAGGAATACCTTTAGCCGTTAATAAAATTTCCTGGCCATCAATAGCCAGTCGCCCTGATTCGTTGGTGTTGTCTACCCATTCAACCGGGTTGCTTTCCAGATCTTTATACGCGCGGCGCAACAAGCCGGGATTCGCCAGCGTCGTTAGCAATTCATCGTTATAGGTGGTGTAGATATTTATCCAATCCATTTATGCTCACCCATGAATAATTTCGCCGAGCCATTGCGCAAAATGCTCCGGTGTTAATGCGGCGATATGCATTCCCGCTGTAGCTAAACGCTGCCCCATATTTTTGTCGTAGATGGGCGTAGCCTCGTCATCAAGTGCAGCAAGGCCGATCAGGGTTACGCGTGCTTCTGCCATGCGTCGTACCGAATTAATTAATGGTGTGGGTGGTGCGCCTTCGCAGAAATCACTAATCAGGGTAAATATGGTACGCCGCGGATTTTGAATCAGTGTTTCGCCGTAACTGACTGCTTTACCAATATCTGTCCCTCCGCCTAATTGTACGGTTAGTAGTACTTCGACGGGATCATGTGCAAGGTAGCTCAGGTCTACTACTTGAGTATCGAAGATCAACAAGCGCACGCGCACATTTGGTAATCCGGCGAGAATACCGGCGAGTACGGCAGCATAAATAATGGAATCTGTCATTGAGCCGCTTTGATCAATGCATAACACCAAATCCCACGGCAGTTGTGGTTTTACGCGGGCATTAAAACAGGGACGCGCAATAACCAGCTGGTTGCGCTCGCGATTAAAATGTTTAAGGTTGGCCGCGATCGTTTTGCGCCAATCAAAATTTTGCGCGCTCGCCAATGGGCTGGAGCGGAAGCGAAAACGCTGGCCGGTTATCGAGTTGGTGATTTGCGGTTTAAGTTTGCGCGTAATGTCCTCGACAGTTTTAGCAATTACCATTTTGACGGCGTCGCGAGTTGTTGTGCTCAAGCGACCGCGCAATGACAGTAAAGTTTTTACAATGGCCTGGTTCGGTTCGAGGTTGGCAATGACGGCGGGGTCGTTCAACAACTCACTCATGCCGTAACGTTCCAGCGCTTGTTGCTGCAAACGTTCAAATACCGGTTTGGGAAATAATTTACGTGTGCGCCCCAGCCAATCGATAGCGCGAATCTGGCTGGGATCAAGTGAACCGGCACGCGCTGCCAAACCGCGACGTTGGTATTCGCGGCCGTACAGATATTCCAGCGAATCTTCAAGTTGTTGCTCGCCGGGTGTGAGCGATGATTGCGCGGCGATTTGCTGGTCCGCATAGCGGCCTAACAATAATCGCCAGCGACGTAACACCTGGTTATCGGTCATGGTTGATTATCCCCATTGGTTGTTGCGGCTAACCAATGTGCAAGTCCATCGCTTACCAACGCATTGTGCAGTGCCTGTTGTAATTGCAATCCCTGGTGCAAATCCTGTTCGGAAAGTGTTTGGTTGTATTCAAAAATAGTTTCTGTGCTGCCGTTGAGTGTGCACACAGTGCGCGCCAACTGATCGGTTTCCTGCGGCTGTAAATAAGTGAATGCCCGGCGCAGCTCGGGTAAAAACGCGATGAAATCTGCTTCGCTCCATTGCATCACCAACTGGTTAATTGCGGAGAGTAATGTCTGTTCGCATATTAATAATTCCGGGGCGGTGCGCATCAATCCGTATAAAAAACTACTCGCTTTTTCCACGTCTACGCCCGGGCCAAATTCGCGCACCACCAGTGCTGCGATATCCGGCCCTGCGTATTGGTTGTCGAGATAGAGCAGGGCAAGTGCACAGGCTTTGATAGCGGGATTGCACAGAGGGCTGTGCACAAATTTTTTTAACGGGGCGTGAAATAAACCGGAATCAATTTCAATCTGTTGTTCAGCAAGGGTTGCGGGTGCGCGTTTGATGAAATCGCGTAACGCGATGATCTCAACAATAGCGTCAGCTTCCTGTTCCGGTTTACATAGCGCCAGTTCCGGTAACAGAAAAATGCTGGCGAGCCAGACTTTATGCAGTAGTTTTATTACCATAGGATGATGATTTAATTCCAGTGGCTCGCGCGCTTGCAAGAGCGTTAGCAACTGGTGCCCGGTGTTAACGACAGACGCAAAACTTGAATCTTCTCGCAAGTGCTCATTTACCAGTGTTAATAAATCATTTAAGCGTTGGTGTAATCCTATTAAACATGCTCGTGTTACCAATTGTGTTGCGCGTGCCGCACTGCGCGCTTGCCCTTGCTGTGCAAGTGCCTGCTCTTCGCGTTCAAGCTTGCGTAATGCTACGGCGTGCAAGCTGGTTCCTTCGGACGACAATTCAAGCAGGTGCGCTTCCACAGTGGGAGACCAAGCGTAACTCCAGTCTTCAAACAACATATCCAGCCGTGAACCGGTATAAAAATCCGGTCCATTTTCCCGACGTGCGAAAGGAATATGTAAATAATCCAGTAAATGAAAAAAACGACTGCGCACACGATGTGCGGGTTTGCGATATAAATCCAGATGCGCATTGCGTTGCTCGCTGTCATCCAGTTTGATACCTGCTGCTTTTGCACGGTGCCGTGCATCTTCTACTAAGGGTGGCGAGCCTGCTGATGCCGGTACGTTGCCTAATGTTGAGCCGCGCATTAAATGCAACAAATCGTGCATCAAGCCTTGATAGCCATCGCCACTTTCCCGCTTGATAAAACAGGAAGTGACTGCATCGAGTAATTCGCTGCGGCCCGGACCAATGTGTCCGCGTAAATAAGCTAATCCCATCGCCTGATTATTGGCCGCATATAAATCAGCGGTGGATAGGGCGTCTGCCAAATCGTTTTTACGGGTGTGTTCTACCAGCGCTTGTAATAATTGTTGTGCTGCTTGTTGCCAGGGATTGTTCTCGCCGGCCAATAATCCTTCCCACAATAATTGATAATACGCAGGTGCAGGCATGCCCGCAGCATAATGATTCAGTGCATCCAGTTGTGCAAAACCGTAGCGAATTAGCCATTGTTTGGAATTATTCTGTTTCGTTGCGGCCGGCGGTAATGGTGCTGCTTTATTCCACCCGAGTAATTCCAGTGTGTGGAATCCTCCGGTAATAACGACAATAGGGCCAGTGATTTTATCGCGCCAATATTTGATCCAACTTGCCATGTGACGTTCACGCGGCAAGCTTTGTTCCGCCTCAAGTACTGCTGGTTCGTAGTCCAGTCGTGCCATGGCGCACCAACAAAAAACATCGCGAAACAATGTTCGCCAATCGCTGGATTGTGCAGGCGGGCGCTGCTCAAAAAAACGATCCCACAATTCATGGTGATCACGACAGCCGCTATTTTTTGCCAGTAGTTGCAACCAATGCGAATGGGATAAATAACGTTCGGCTTGTAAATTTTCTACATTATCTTGTTCATCATTGTTCGCGCGCGCGATTTTTTCTTGCCAGGGCAAATCAATAAATGCCACCGTTGCACCCAGTGTTGTTCCATCGCGTAAACCAATCCATTCGGGACTGTAATCGCAAAATGGAAAAAAACCGGAACGAATATCCGGCGATGAAAGGGTTTCGTTGTCGCCAGCAATCGTTGCCCCTGTTTTGCTGTAATTGATTTGGGCTAGCAATGCCACCGGTGGGTGCGTATCAGTATGGGTTAGTAGCGGAATGAGTTCATTAAAGCTGTCGGGTGCCTCGATCAAGACGGCAGCCGGTTTTATTTCTGCAAGCAATTGTTTCAATGCAAATGCGCACGCGGGGCTGTGGTGGCGTACCGGGGCAAAATAAATATCATCAGCAAATAATTGCTGTGCTCCACGGCTAATAATTGCTGGTAAATCCTGCAGGCTTAGTTCCACAATTCGCGCGCCGTTTCGTGAAATTGTTTCCAGTGCTTGTTGTTGCGCGCGCGCTCACGCACAACCGTTTCGACATAGTGCGTTACACGTTTTATATCGTCGGGATTGTCTTTGAGGATGACACCTTGTAACTGCCGCGCCAGCTCGCGTGCACTGAGTTTTCCATCGCCAAAATGACAAGCTTCAAGGCATGCTGCAAAGGTCAGGTTAACGGCTTCTGCCGTGGACATCACTGCATCCGGTGTTTTTAACGGCGTGCCTTCCGCGCTTTGGCCTGCACGCAATTCCTGGAAACAAGTTGCCAGCAAGTGAAGTAAATCCGGTTCTATCGCTACTTGCAGATCGCAATCAGTGAGATTCCTTTCTACCTGTTGTTGAATTAATTGTGCTTCAAAGGCGGCATCTTTGATTGGTTTGACGGTTTCAAAATTAAAGCGGCGTTTTAATGCCGACGACATTTCATGCACACCACGATCACGCAAGTTGGCGGTGGCAATAATATTAAAGCCGCGTTGCGCATCCAAACGTGCCGCTTCACCCAGCTCTGGAATAACCAGGTGTTTGTCCGACATTAATGAAATCAATACATCCTGGATTTCCGGTGCGCAGCGCGTAATTTCTTCAAAGCGCACCAATTTTCCCTGTTCCATGGCACGGTAGACGGGTGATGGTACCAGCGCGCGCGCGGATGGGCCCTCCGCGAGGAGCAATGCATAATTCCATGCATAGCGAATATGATCCTCGGTTGTCCCCGCTGTGCCTTGCACACTCAATGATGAATTGCCGCTGATTGCGGCGGCAAAAAGTTCCGATAGTAAGGATTTTGCAGTGCCCGGATCACCGACGAGCATTAGTCCCTGATGCCCCATCAAAGTAACAATGCATCGCTCTACTAGCGGGTCATCACCAAAAAACTTTTTGCTAATGCCCAGCTTTTTATCACCGATAACAAAACTGCGAACGGCCTGGGGTGATAGCTGCCAATTTTCCGGACGCTTGTACGTATCGTTGTCGCGCAATTTTTGCAATTCATCGGCAAAACGAATTTCTGCAACGGCGCGCAGAACAGGGCTATGGGTGGTCATAAATATTCCTGCAATTATTAATTACCAGCGTGCTTCTTTTATCCGGGTAATTTATTTTTCCTGGACTCTGTTTACCAACGCTCTTTCTACCAGGGCATTTTTTACCAAGGTATTTTCTTTTTCCAGTTTTCGTCGAATGCACCGGCTTCTGCTGCAGCTATGTAATCTGCAGTTGTTTCACCTAGCAATACTGTGGGGATTTCGGTCAATGGCAGACGAGAATTACCCCAGCGACGCCCGGTTATTTTTTCAAAATATAGATTGGTAATGGCGGCGACAACATTTTCTTCCGGCAAACAATTGCCGGTAAAACCAACGCAAACACGTATGCCCACATTGCCAAACTCTTTAAAATAGTGATCAAAAAAACCGCCGTCTTCTGCTGCGGCTCGTTGATATCCCAGCTTGGTTAATTGACCGCGTACAGTGAATGCGTCAGACAACCAACCCTCGCGCACGTTGATTTCATCGGCGGCCTTATTATCATCAACTTCCACATAATGGGCGCGGTTAAGCTGTGGAAATAATGCTTTTATTTTGTAATCCTTTAAATGTGTTAACCAGGCTTTTTTAATTTCTTCAGTGAATAATGAGCTATGGGCGAGGCGAACAAAACCGTTCGTCACCGTTATTTCATCATCATTGGTATCTATCAGTGACCCGTCTTCTGTTGGGCGAAAACTGTTGCGAATATCACCCTGCTCATCGGTATGTAGCCAAATCAATTGTTGGGTGAGTCGACCCACTATGGGGTGCCTGGCTAAATATTCCTGCCATTCGCTCGCTGGCCAGATTCGACTGGAACACATCGCTTCATAGAGGCGCGCTGTTTGCAGTTCAATAACTTGTTTCAACTCTTTTTTACACTGGCTCCACTGCGCTTTAGCTTCTTTAATTATTTCGGGCAAATCATTTTTACGTGGTTCCGGCAATGCTTTTATTTCTTTTCCTTCGCTATTGCGCAATACCGGTTTCAATGCGGCATCCAGTGAAACTGTAAAATTGCGCTCACCGTATTCCAGCAACAGTTCTCCATTATCATCAAGTCCCGCCGTCGGGATTGTTCGGTCAGCCAGTTGGTCTTGTGTCCATTGGTTGCGGGTAGCAATGTTTTCAACCAGCTGCCGCGCGCGCTCCTGGACGCCTGCCGTTCGGTAACGACGCGCAATAGTCAGTAATAATTGGATAATTGCCGGATCATTACTCACTGCCGCCGCTTCCAGCATCGCCATTATTTGTGCGGTGCGGGTGTAGTGGTCACGCATAAAGTTACGCAGCACATTCACAACTTCAAAACCAGGCGCGGCACTGGTCAATGCCAAAATGCCTTTGGCACTAATCGCACTGCCAAGATAAATTTTTAGTTTTTCCCTGCGCAAATCATCAAAACATTGTTCATAGGTTTTATTAGCGTACTCGGGAGAATTTTGCGCCCATCGTTGATAGTTCGCGAATAACTGTTGTGCATTCGCTTGAGCGTATTGATTTGCATCTTCAAGGCCTGGATTGCGCGTATCTTCCGCAATAAATTGATGCAATATAAATTTACTTAATTGGCTCTTGTCTGCAGCTGATAATAAATCCAGATAGCGTTCAAGGAGTGCATTACCACCGGGCTCTTTAAGTTTGAAACTGAATACAACCCACCAGCGAATTATCTGCGGGTCGACTTCCTGATTATTTACCCAATGCATGGTTGGTAATTGGTTGAATGGAAACCAATCCAGCCCGGCTGGCAATTTTCCACCCAATCCTTTTTGGGCTTCTTTTAGTAATACATCGGGTGTCAGGAAGCTCTGGATATCCTCGCCAAATTTTTCGAGTGTACTTAGCAGTTGTCCCCGAACAATTTCCGATTTCTCTTTTTTCAGGACATTGAACAAATCCGTAGTTGCATCACGCATGTCAATACGTGAAATCCATTGGATAGCGATTAAACGTTGATCCTGTTTCGATGCATTTAATTGGGCAACAATTAATTCGCGAATATTCGGCAACTTCATCGCTAGCTGTTGGGCATTCAGGCGAAATGTTTTTGCTTCCCCAAAGGCAACTTCCAGAATACGCGTAACAAAATCAGCCGGAATTTGCGGGAAACACTCCAGGGTTCTCAAACCAAGACCCAGGTCAAATCCCCAGTAAGGTGAATCACTCGCACTGGGCTGCATACCCAGCGCCTCCTCGATAAATTCCGGATGTTCAGCAAAGAAAGGCCAGATTGCCGCAGAAGGGAACAGGCTTAAGGCATAGCCGTGCTGCTGCCAGGAGGATTGCAATACTGCTTCGGCAACTGATCGGATGCTCAAATTATTGCGGACAAGATAATTGGCAATGTGACGTAATTCGATGCCTTGTGCTGTGTGTTGTTCGATCCAGCTTTGTATCGGTTGATGGTGCCAGAAACTGAATGTCCTGCTGTTCATCGCAAACAAGCGGAGCATGTATTCCAATGATATTTCGGGGGAAGTGAATAGTGTTTCAAAAATGGTCCATTCATGATGCGACATTTTTTCCAGCGGTTGCTGATTATCATTAAACACTTTAAATAAATGATTAATCCGCTGCTCATTGATTTTCTGGAGTTCATTCCATGAATTTTGCGCCCAATGGGATTTATAGCGATTATCCGATTGCTTGTTTCTCGCGACCTCATCATCCGCAGCTGCCCTGGATTGCTTGCGCAGTCGTTGCCAGGTCTCTTTTAGCTGATCAAGTGCGGTTGCCGGGAGTGGTGAGGCTGGCGGTAATTCCACCATGGGTGGAATGACAATATCTTGCGCTTGTGCTTCTCCCAGCCCGGCGTGAGCCAATGCTGTTTTCAATGCTTCTTCGAGGGCTTTTCCCGGTGTGTGTGTTAATGCATTCTCCAAAATCTGCTTTGCTTCTGCACAGTTTTCCCTGGCGAGTAGCTTCACCGTATTAATTTTTTCGGCGGAAGAACCGGTAGTTAATATTTGCAATAATTCATCGAGGCGGCGCTCTTGCGGCAAGCGTTTCAAATATTGAATTGCTGTATCACGTACAATCTTGGATGAGTCTACGGTGAATCGCACTAGCAAACTAGTGTATGTATTGGCGAGTAGCTCATTGCTCGCCAGAAATTCCACTAATGTTTTTTTGCCTGCGGCGGATAGTTTTTGTGAGGACTCTTTAACTATGGAAGGATGTTCTTGCAGCCATGCTGTGCTGCCTTGCCACTCCAATATTTGTGATAGTGGATTTTTGTGATACGACCAAATGTTGTTGCGCTCAAATAAAACCAGGAAACTTAAATCCTGGTCCAGGTTTCCTTCGGTCGAAATTTCTTCAATAAACGCCAGGCTCCATCCCGCGCGGTCCAGTGATTTTGATTGGTAGTTGTACTCAGGTTCGCTGGAGAAAATCACATCATGGAGCAAATAGAAAAACCAGGTTGGTGCTTGTAGCCCACTCGATTCCAGTGATACACCTTTGTCGATAGCGCGCAGTAGCTGCCCTAACCGGACTAGTAAAATAGCGGGTGTATTTTCAGGATTAACAGCGCTATAAAAATTGTTGCGGAATTTTGCTGATGCTTGTGCGGGTTCAAACAGGCTTTCATCTGTGTAGGAATATTTCCATGCCCAGTTAGTAAGCCTTCCCGGCTTTAATAGCAATTCACCGGTAACCGATGTGTTGTTTTGCAGGCTTAATAATAATTCGGGTTTTGAGCCGTTAATTAAAAAATCCATGACCTGTTCATCCAGGTCAGGCGATATCCGGTTAAGAGGGGCGAAGGATTTTTTCAATAATTTCAGGTGATCGGGCAGGGAGCCATCGAACCCAATACTTGACAGCAGTTTGCGCAACATAAAAACATCCTGTTATGTTTTAAGGAGCGCCAATCATAATCGATTTTGTTTAAAAACTATCTACTGCCGGTGAACCGGGAGCGGCGTTTTTTGTAAATGAAAAGGTGAAGATGTTTTTTGTAGTTGCCGGGGATTATTGATAAAAATATAAATTATCTGTGTGGGGATATGAGAAAAGCTGGAGCATGTTCATAACACCATCGTTTGGCCGCTTTTCGACACGATAGATTGGCCGTTATGCGAGCGAATTGAGGTGTTGTTGCTTCAAGACCTATGAGTGTCATTGCTCGATTTTGAGGTGATAACTTTATGATTTTTATAGAAATTAATATTTTCGAAGTGGTGATATATATCCGTTGCGTGGTCTTGGCCTCAGCGAAAGCCCTAAAAGCGCTTATCTAATGTCCCTTTTCTATAGTTTTTCTTCTTGGCAAAAAATCCCTTAGAGGAAATTACATTTTCAGAATGTACTGATACATTAAACTTGCTTCTCACCATAGTGTTAGATCAAAATAGTTATGCGGGGCAGCTGACCAGATGAGATTGAGTGCTCCCCAGCCTTTAACGAGGTAGCCGCGAAAGACGGCTCTAAGCTTCGGCTAGTGGTGTCTGGATTTTTTTAAAAAACTAAAAAGGTTCCTTCGGGAGCCTTTTTAGTTTTGATGGCTGGTCGGAGCCGCCTGCGGGACTATGCTCCAAACCAGGCGGGCGACCATCTTTCGAGTGGACTTCAATCCTAATTGGCTGAAGGTCCCAAGTTTAAACAGAAAAACAGTTTCTCTTGCGTCCACTTTAGCTGATCGAATTAAAAATAAATACACGATTATTGCTGAAAAGCTCATTAAGCCATTTTCGAAGGTTTGGTTAATAAGTATACTAATATTGTTAGCACTGACCGGAGCCGAAAGGAGTGTTAATGTCGGGCTTATACAGCCCCCTAGCCAGTGAGCAGGATGTTCGGAGAAATCCGATAAAGAGTACACCGGATTTTTTCTCAAATCATCATAAGCATAATGATCTATTTTGCGTTATCCCCCGCATTCTGTTCAGCGATTTCAACCAGCAAACAAGCGTTTTACATATCTGTAGGTTTAATGAAGAAAGCCCAGCTTTTGGCTGGGCTTTCAAGTCCTCGAAGGAAGGAAAATATAATAAGGCCTCTAAGGCAACGCTGCCATACTAAGTTTCATTGATGTGTGTGTCAATTGGATCTCTGAATAGGGTTGCCTTCAAATTTATTATGCCTCTCTAAACAAAACGTACTCAACATGTTTGATAGCCCTATTGTTCACCGAAGTCGCTTTTTAGGCGTCAGCCTGAGCCTCTTTATAAGTCCTACCATCAGGCAGTATCCAGCTAATGGGGCCAGGAGCTTGCCTGCCCAAAATTACAGAGGATGCCGCACTCGGTGAGGAGAAGGTGGCATCCTCGCTAAATACGTAACGGTCACCTACCTGTTTCAAAACTTCGGCATCAAGAAGCTTCTTACGGATGTTAAGCCAGCCTAACGCAATAGATTTGGATGTGGTTAATACAGCCTCAGACCCAGCTCGCACTACAAAGCCTCCATCTACTTCGACCATTCGAGACTTAAGTTCTTTTGATTTAATAAGGTACTCACGTTCACCAGCTGCGGGCTGCCGAGAGTTGATCGAATGAGGTGCCGCAACAACCAATGAGCGAACTCCCACAACTGGCAGGATTAGTTTGATCTGCTCAATGAAATAGTCCATGTCCGATTCGTCAGCTTCAGAGAGCTTTGCTCCTTTTGGGCTATTGCTATTCTCAACCTGAGAGGTATTGGCATCCTTCGCCAGCTGTATCAACTTTGCCTCCAAATATTTGATGTGGGCCTTAGTTAGCCCTTCGTCTCGACTACAGAAACATACCACAGACTCAAAGTCGCGATCCGCTATGTGTGTCTTAAGGCGTGCCGACAATTGCTCGGCCTCACCGATATAAATTGAGCTCTCAAATCTGTTGTCTTGACTTTCACTTTGAAGAAGGTATACGCCCTGCGCGCAAAATTCACTGCGATGGAGAAGGCCCTTAAGGGACGCGCGAGGACAATAAATTGCACGGCCTGACCAATTACCAATTTCGACAGTTTTGGGACCCGTAGCCGTCCCATCAAGCATAAATACTGTAAGTTTCCGACCCACACTCAATTTCTCCGATGATAAAGCCACAAATTTAATTTAGAGCCAGCGAAACGTAACGGCATTTCGAAACATTTTTCTACTAACACCTACTTGGCCACAAATTTTAATAAGGTTGGCACGCGAGACAAATCGTTTAATATGCTAAAAATTCCGCTTCAGGCACAATCGAGTTACTCTGTATATATTGGGTATTCGATCAGATTAATTGCACAACATAAAAACCAAAAGCGGACCATTAGAATTCTATGGATTTGTAACCCTGCCGATATAGTGTTGCTTGGCTTTCCACAGATCATAATTTCGTTGCATTGCCAGCCAGCTTTCGGGGCTTCGCCCCAAAACCTTTGAAAGTTTCAAAGCCAAGATTGACGAAACTGCTGATTTTTCATTAATTAAGCGGCTGAATGTGCTTGAACTTACTTTTAGATTGTTCGCAACGTCAACCGACCGGACACCATATGGTTCCAGATACGTACGCTTAATGAATGCACCTGGATGCGGTGGATTAAATTGCAACATTGTGAAGCCTGCGTAAATGAAATGTTGTTTGTTGAAGTTCAGTCATGAGCGTACGTCCCGCCCTAAAATAAGTTGACGGGATCTTATCTTGGATAAAAGGCTCTTTTTATTGAAATTCAGCAAGTTCATAAGGAGTTTCTAATTCTGTAAATCGATGAGTCTCTGGGTCTCTCGGCCTTAGCAGTCGTCGGGTTATGTGTTCCGGTGAAAAAATTTGCTTTTCGATAATCGAATCAATTGGGCGCACAAGAAGAATCGATGTCATTTCTCGGTAGTGTATGCTTTTTAGGCAGTTTAGTGAGACCTCCCAATATTTCGCAAATAATGGGTGGCGACATAAACCAGGCAAAGCGCGGTACGCGCATTGAATATACTGCATATGGTGGAGTGCGTTTCTCTCTGTCTCAGCCAGTCTTACTAGATAGATAATAGCTGTAAACCCGAATATGTCTCCTCGCTCAATGAGGGTTTCAGTGTCATATATAAAGCAAGGTGGGAATGGAAGATCCTTGTTTTCAGGGTGACACGGGTCAGGGAATACCCAGCACTGCAGTCCCGCAATTTTAGATATATAGGGGGTTACAATCTTCGTAAGTTCAGCTTTGCGAATTGGTTTATTCATCAGGAGCCTGAACACCGGGAGTTCGTAGGTGAGTTCGCTTCCTTCAAAGATTTTTGCAATTTCATTCACTTGTTTCTGCTTGGCTGCGTGTGTTCCTTTAAACCACCGTGAAACGGTTCTTGTTGACTCCCCTCCCTTCATGTCAATCAAACGAGACAGTTCCTTTCTTTCAACTCCATGAGTTTGAAGAATATTTTCCAGCCAGACTTTAGTCCTAAGAATTTCTGCCTCATTTTTTGATGGCGTTCTTTTCTTCATTAAGTGGTGCAGGCGTTCTTTAATTGAGTATCGCATATGCATTCCGGACAAATTTAGCTACAAATTAGTGGCTAAATACTACCGAGATTTGCCTCATTGTGAATGCTAAATTTGAGACGCGCTGAGACCGTTTAGGACGAGTATTTAGGGTGTTATACAAATGAAGCCAACCTCCTTGGATACGCTGACATATTTGAGAGAAAAATACGGTCAACTTCTAACAATGGAGGAGGTAGCTGAGGTTCTCAGGTATAAAACTGTGGCAGCAGTTCGAAAGGCTCATGCGCGTAAAACACTTCCAATTAACCTTTATCGCTTTAATGGGCGATCAGGTTATTTGGCTCGTGTAGAAGAGGTTGCAGAATGCATTGAAAAAATGGGTTTGTCCCAACCAGTCCCAGCCTGTCTCAAATGTGGGAGATTTGATATGACTTAAAACCAAAAAAGCCAGAAACAATTGCTTGTCTCCGGCTCTTTGGGAAGAAATACTTCGGTGTGGCGCCTACAGTATCCTTCCCTTATTTCCGATAGTCAAGCCCTTCTAATTCATGAATTCAGTTTCGAGGTTCCTTTGTGCCTGTGCGCATGAAGAGGCCGGAGAAGCTAGGGGTGCACTATGTTTACAGAAATCCAGCTTTACCAACATTTTGATCGGCATCAGCTCCCAGTCGATGGGAGAGATTACATTCTCACAACTCGACAACAGGAAGCTTCCAGAATGGTGGGCGTTCATGCCAGAACCAACAGTTGTTCATGGTTTTACTCAGAAAAAATGCAAAGAACGATTTCAACGGAAAGTCGTACCGCTGAGCGCGCATTCGTCGTACTAGCTGAAAGAGATAAAAATGTATTTGAGATATGGGATCAGCCTGAGCCAGTTCCAATAATTAAATACACCAAAAAAAGCAAAGAGAGAAAAGACTGGTATACCCCAGACTTTCTTGTATTACGAAAGGATGGTCCATGTGTCATTGAGGTGAAAAATGAAAAATCTGTTGCAAACCTGATTTCTGCTCAACCAAAGAATTGGGTAAGGAATGACGATGGCACAGTGATTTATCTGCCTGCAAAAGAATATTTTGAGAGTATCGGAATAAAATTCGAAGTGTGGGTATCTTCTAACAAAAATAAATTTTCAGTATTCAATCAAGAGATGGCTCTTCGCACTAGGCAATATAAGAACGACTCATTTATAGACCGATTAAAATTAGACGCAGCTTTTAATGAGTCTTTCTCTTGGTCTCTTTATAATCTAAAAGAAAGATTACAGCTGGAAAATTACTCAGCTCTGATACAAGCGTTAGATCGAGAGAAGCTCTTCTTTGATTGGGAGAGTTGCTTACTTTCAGTTCCTAGGGGCTGCTACGTTGTAAGAGATAAACGTTTGCTGAAATATGTTGATGAGTTCAAAGGCCCAAAAATTTATCAAGATGGAATGCTATCGCCAATTAGTGTAGGGGCGATGCCTTCATCCAAATACGCGCAAGAAGCACTGGATAGATTGGAGAAGCTAAAAGCTAATGAGCGAAATCGTTCGACTCGGCGATGGAAAAATTTAATTCGCAAAGGTTCAGAGGACGGACTTAGTGAATTTCAATCGCTTATCCCCAAGTGGTTTTTCGCTGGTAATAGAAAACGCAAAATTAATGCTGTCGCAGAAACGTTTCTGATTGAATATCTATTAGGAGAACATGCACTGTCTCAAGGGCTTAGTGACTATCGCAGTTATATAAAATACCGAGTGGGTGCTCAGGAAGCTCACCCTATGTATCCCCCGGTGGCGAAAACAACATTCATTCGGCGACTGCGATCAATTCCACCAGAAATCATCGCAATGAAGCGAGGCGGAAAACGCGCTGCTAACGCGGCAGCATCTCCATCAGATCCTATTGATAGACAGCTTAAAGCAGAGTTGGCATGGCAAAGTGCTGCAATAGATCACTATTTAGCAGATGTGTATCTCGTATTTTTTGATTCAGGCGGGGAAGCACATGTGCTCAGGCCCTGGGTGACCGCTATGGTTGATTTGGCAACAAGCTGCGTTCTCGCATTTAGTATTTCATTTCTATCGCCATCAAGAGTTTCTTGCGCAAAAGTAATGCGCGATTGTGCTCGGCGACATGGGCTTTTACCTAAAGAAATTATTTTAGATAGGGGAGCCGAATTTCGCTCAGTATATTTTTCAGCTCTTTTGGCGCATTCCAAAATAGAACTGGTGCTCCGCCCATCTGCACACTCTCGTTATGGCGCTGAGGTGGAGAGTTTGTTTGGAGAGTTCAAGAAGCAGTGGCTTAGTCAGCGTCCCGGTAATCTGGCTGATTTCAAGGAGTCCCGAGGCGTTGATGGAAAGAGCTCTCCAAAAAAACGAGCTGTTCTTACAGTTTATGATTTCTATCGAGAATTCGAAGCGTTTATTGCCTGGAGGGATGCAAATCCAAGGGGTATTGAGATTCTATCTCCTAAATTTAGGCTGAAAAAAAATATGAGGGAATATCCATTCGTGGCCGTTACACAGAAACTGAACAATGAATACCTGTTAGCTACAGCCGTAGACACAAATACTTATAAAATTGATTTTCAAAGAGGAATACATATCGGCCCAATATGGTATTGGAGTCCTGATATCAAAGAAGTGCGAGGAAAGAAAAGTTCGGTAGAAGTTAGAACGGATCCTGAAAACCCTCATGTCGTATACGCTTTAATAGATGGTAAATGGATTCCCTGTTACAGCTCAAAAATTAATAGATATTCTGCCTTGGACGGAATCTCACAATTGGTTGAAGGGTTGATTGTCATTGATGCGTTTAGTGAGCGCCAGAAAATAAAGCAAGCTGCTGATGAGGATGCCGTTAGGATAATTAAAAAATTGTACGAAGACTCTAAAGAAACTGGCGTTAGTCAAATGGTTGAATTTGAGTTTGTTGATGAGGCAGAAAGTACGGATGAGGAATCGATTTTTTCGATGTTAAAAAATGCTGAAATTATTCCTTTGGCTACTGAAAGTTGGGAGGTGAAAAATGTCTGGAATAATTAATGGATCAAAATTCATCATTCCTGTACCCCATAGAAATTGGCAGAGAGCCCTTTCAGAAGTGTTTGCGATTACCTCATGTGCATCACCTGGCGATGTTATTTGTTTGACCGGACCATCAAGAGTTGGAAAGTCTACACTGATTGATCGTGTAAACAACATGCTTTTTGGTGCATGTGATTATGAGAAAACGGGAAAGTTGCATTCTATTAGGGTTACGGCTTCAAACTCTGGGGCGCATGGTGCTTTTTCGACAAAAGCGTTAATTCAGCGAATGCTCGATAGTGTTAAACATCCGCTATTTTCTATTAGTGATTTTGATTTGAAGGATACCTCGGCGATTCATAGAATGAATAGGCCAACCGAGGCAGCTCTCCGAATGGCCTTGGAGCACGCACTAATCGCTCGCGGAGTAAAGGTTATCTTTATTGATGAAGCCCAACATATTAAATATGTGAGCAAAGATACCCAAGCTGCCTCTGCGGTGATGGATTCGTGGAAATGTTTGGCGGAAAATACCAATACAATTATTGTCATGATTGGTGCATATCCGATTTTAGATATTATATCCAAATCAGCACATTTATCGGGACGAAAACATCAAATTCATTTTCCTCGTTATCATGCTAACACAGAGGATATTGTTGCATTCGGTCAACTACTTAAAAAATATTCCGAGTTAATTAATTTTGATGCATCGCTAGAATCTTTAACGGATGTCGCTGAGCTAATGTATGAAGGTAGCTTTGGATGTATCGGGCTTTTAAAGGGATGGCTTATGCGTGCGGATGCGTTATCGTCACATTGTGATACTCCATTCAATGAAAAGCTGTTGTATAAAACAAGATTGTCAGATACTGATCTTTCTGTAATTCGAAAAGAAATTTTAGTTGGAGAAAAAACATTACAAAACAAAAATTATTTTGCACCTGAAATTTCAGAAATAGAAAGCTCGAAGTCTGATGACAGAAAAATCACTAAAAATGCAAAACCATTTCAAAAAAATCCAAGAAGAGAGACTACTGGAAATAGAATTGGAGATAAGTAAATGGCGCCGAAACTTTTGCCAATTCAAGTGCGAGGCCGTGGTACTGCAGAGATAGAATCGCTGCATTCTTACATTCATAGATCGGCTTATCATCATAATGTATTTGTTGGGGTGTTACTGAAATACATGGATCGAGAAATTAAGCGAGACAGTGACTTTCCTGGACACATTGGCTGTTTGCCTAGTTATATCCATCACCAGGATATTCTAAGAAAAAACTCCTTAAGTGACTATCTAATTGATAGTTTTGGATATTTAACTTGCCAATCGCTTCGGGGTACAAATGCATCATTCCTTAATGCCCAATTAAACATGTCAAGAGGAGAGCTGTCCAGTGGATTTCGATGGTGTTCAGAATGCATGGCCGAAATGATGGAGTTGGGGGAAGAACCTTACTTTAAACTAATTTGGCAATTTAAGGCTATTCAAGGATGTCCAATTCATCGGACGTCCTTGGTGCGTGCTTGTATTAACTGTGGATGTACTCAGAATAGCTACCAAAGAGTAAGCCATTTAGGTAAATGTCAGCAATGTTCTAGCTCTCTTCGTCGTAAGCCAAAAAAAAATCCTATCCGAGAACTTACCGATAATGCAACGGATTTGATCCAGTTGGTTTATGATTGGCAGATGTTTAGCGATCAACATATTAGCCCTTATGGTATAAGCATATCGCTCAATAAACTGTTGGATAGTTATCGGCTACAAAATAAAGAGGAAGATTTTTATCGTTTGCTAAGTAGAGGAAGGTTGCTGAGTGCCGCAAATAAAAAAACTAAATTGAGCCTAAGCGATGCACGTAAATTGTCTTTCCAATTGGGAATTTCATTGTTTGACCTGATATCAGGTAATGCCGCTAATACATCGCATCGATTCGATCTTAATGATTCGCATGATTTTCCTAGTAGCTTTTCACACGCCTCGGTCAGAGATGTAAAAGACCACAAGAGTGTTTTAAAAAATCTTAAGGAGTTGAGCGAGTCTGATGTTGCTCCTATGTCATTAAAAGGTACCGCGAAAAAGCTTGGAGTATCGGTGGGGTATCTTGAGTACAGATTCCCTGCTCAAGTCAGACTGATAGTTAATCGGTATCAATCTTATTTAGATCAGGATCATCTGAGAAAAGTTTATTTGGCGCAAACTCGCGCGCTGCAGTACTTTCTGGATGTCTCCGAGAATCGAGCGGCCAAATCTAGAAAGCATGCATATAAGCAAATAAGAGAGGAAACAGGTTTGCCCAAGTGGATTTTAAAGAAAGCAATTCAAACTGCTTATCAGGCAATGACCTAAACCACAACGTGTTCTTTAAAATATGGGAGGGAGTCTTTTGGCCGATACCAATGAAATTAGTGGCCACATTGATATGAATTTGCCCGCTGAATAGGGGGTTGCCTGAAGGAATCGTAGCCGCCGCGGGAAGTGATCACTTGATCGCTTTATTGAAGTTTATAATTGGGTGCTTGATTTGTTTGATTGTGATCAAGAGTGTCAATGGCTAAATTCTCTTTCCATTGGTCCTGGAGGTGGGTTGCCTGTAAATTTAATGCGAATTTCCATTGGCTCTGATGATATTCTATTCTCATCAATAAGATTAAACATGATGTTTTGGTCAGATCTTGTCTGGCTTAATTTTCTAGTAACAATTGTTTTTATGCAAATGCTAGATTTTTTAAAGGATGAATTTGGTGTCAGTCAAATTAAAAGATTATCAACTTTCATGAAAGCGGTTAGAAGGCGGGATGAGTGAAATATTTTGACGATAAATCTATGCCAAGTTATTTATTTGAAAACGAAAGTTCTGTTTGGATGACGAGTAAAGAGGCGAAAAAACATCTAAAAATTACAAGCTGTGAATTGATGCATAGGCGAGAATCATCTCGCATCCCTTTTCGGAGGAAGGGTAATGCATACGAATATTTAATTGATATTGCCAAAAAAATTTAGAACTTATAATTTCATATTGGTGCTTTAATATGAACTTTGAAACATATAATAAGCATGTAAATTCACTCAAGTTTGGAAAACAGCTGCCGGAAGCAATTTATATTCATATTAATTCGATTTGCAAAATATCCAGTGAATTATCAGTTTTTGTTTCGAGAGTTTCATCAGCTTTAAAAATTTCGACGAATAACTGGAATATAATAAAACTTTCAAAGAAAGATTTTCGTTTAAGTCTATTGCATTACCCTGATTTTGATAGTTATCCCTATCCCGCCCTGCATACAAGTTACACAATTGACTTAACTAAACTCACTCTCCGAAAGGCTGATTACTCAACGGCTCACAATCCGCCCATTTTACATAGAAGAGAGGCATTCCTGCATCCAGACGAACAACAAGTTCCTTTCTATAAATCCTTCACAGAAGAAGGCGAGCGTATTGGTCTTTATGTAAATACCAGATCTATTGGCCTTAAGAATCATTGGCAAAAGTTGATAGCCAAACATGGCTATACACTCGATGATGAAGGGCATCTTTTTCTTCAGCAAAGTCACATGCCGGACAAGTCAGCGGAGCCCGGTAAATTTATTGCGAGACATAAAACTGCATTAAGCAGAAATAAACTGTCAACCCCGATGTATCATTTAGCAACAAGGGGTTATCTGAATGGTGAGTACTCGCTGTTAGATTATGGCTGTGGGCGCGGCGATGACATTCGTGAGCTAGAAGCAAATGGTATAAATTCTGTTGGTTGGGACCCGGTATTCTCGCCAGATGTAGAGCTAGACTGTAGTGATATTGTCAACCTTGGCTTTGTTATAAATGTTATTGAGGATCAAACTGAGAGGTGTGAAACTCTCAAAAGAGCTTTTGGCTTTGCAGAAAAATTATTAGTGGTTTCGGCGATGCTTGGCACTGAAAGAATTTATCAAAAATTCAAGTCTTTCAAGGATGGTGTTATAACATCAAGGAATACATTTCAGAAATACTATCAGCAGGCAGAACTAAAAAATTATATTGAATCGGTTTTAAGCAACAATGCAATTGCTGCCGGGCCAGGAATTTTTTTGATTTTCAAAGATAAAATTGAAGAACAGAAATACCTACTAGAAAAGCAAAGAACATCTCAAGCATGGCGACAGATATCAAAACCCAAGGAAAAATTTATAAATGAAAGAAGATGCGTAGAGATATACGATAAATATTCGGAGCTGCTTGATAGCTTTTGGTTTGCCTGCTTGGATTTTGGGCGAATTCCTTCTTTTGAGGAATTTGATCAGTCTGAACAGTTAATCAGTGCTGTTGGATCATTAAAAAAAGCGATTTATATTTGTATAAAGAAATACAGCGAAGAGGATTTAAATTTTTCTCGGAAGAAACGAATAGATGATTTGCTAGTCTATTTTTCGTTAGAGTTTTTTAGTAGGCGTAAACCTTATTCAAGAATGCCAGAAAGCCTAAAGAAAGATATAAAGTCATTCTTTGGCTCATATTCTAGGGCGCGGGATATGGGTGAAAAGCTTCTATTCTCTATTTCATCTATAGATCAAATTTACCAAGCATGCAAAGACGCGAGTTCTATAATTCCTAAGGCGATATTAAATGGACAGCATGATCTGATTTTTCACAGGAGTTATCTCAATCAGCTACCAACAATTCTTCGTGTATATGCTGGATGTGCAATTCAGCTGTATGGAGAGATAGATAATGTTGATTTAATAAAAATTCATATAGCCTCTGGAAAGGTATCTCTTATGATATATGACAATTTTGATGATTCTCCAATTCCTCTTCTGAGAGAAAGAATCAAAATAAATTTAAGAGAACAAGATATTGATTTTTTTGATTACGTTGGGGAGTTTCAACCACAGCCCCTATACAACAAATCCTTATACATAGATGAAAATTTTCATGATTACAGCGATCAAATCGAATTCGACAGGCAACTTGAAAAAATAGGGATAAAAACCTATGGCGACAAAGGCCCGAGTGCGGAAAGCTTAAAAACACAGCTTAGGTCATTAGGGTATCTGCTTGATGGGTATAGAATATGTAAAGCCTAAGTTAACTCAGATAGTTTTTTTACAATCAGCTCCCAATCAACCTTGCTGGTCATATGAGACCATGAAAAACGAAGCGCACCTTCGAGCACGTCATCATCAACTTTCATGGCTTTTAATACGTGACTGTGAGTATAGCTAGATGATGTACAGGCACTACCGTTTGATAGTGCTGCAACTCCCTTTAAGGCAACAATTGCTGCTTCCGAATTGACTCCTCTTACTGATAAATTTAGTGTGTGTGATGCCGAATATTTAAGTCCATTATAAACGGGGGTTAGTCGATCAAAAGCAGCGATTGCGTCTTCTTTTATTTTAAGGCAACAGAGATGTCGTTTGCCGGCATTCGATAACGCTAACTCTGCTGCTAGTCCAAATCCGGCTATTTGATGTGTGGGTAAAGTTCCTGCTCTTAGGTTGCGCTCCTGCCCGCCCCCCAGAAGAAGTGGTGTTATTGGCGGTCTCTTGTAACGCCGCCGCTTAGTTATCAAGGCTCCAATTCCCTTGGGTCCATGTATTTTGTGGCCGCTACAACTGATCATGTCTATCCGGTCGTGCTGTAGCTGCTCTATGTCCTTTCCAAAGCCTTGTGCTGCATCCACATGAAAGTATGTGTTGGTCCTCGCTAAAATATCAGCATATTTTTCGATCGGCTGAATGGCGCCCGTTTCGTTATTGATGTGCATTAGGCTGACTAATCCGACATCGTCAGAAAGGAGGCCCTCAAGATCGCTAGGCTCGATAATTCCGTCTTTATTTGGGGCTAGATACATCACTTTAACGCCTGCCGCTTCAAGGTGGGCAAGCGGTTCAAGAACCGCCATATGTTCAATTTGAGACGTAATGACGGTCTTTTTAGATTCCAGTAAATATCCCTTTAAGCCAACTAACGCTAGGTTATTTGCTTCCGTGGCTCCACTCGTGAAGGTTACATCGCTCTTATCTGTCCTAACTACGCTAGCTACTTGTTCTCTAGCATGCTCTACGGCGATTTTTGCGGTGTTGCCGAGTTCATGGGTCCTGGAGCCTGGGTTGCCAAAATTCTCTACCAAAAAGCGCCACATGATTTCTGCGACATCAGGATCTACGGGTGTGGTGGCGTTGCAGTCTAAGTAGGTACTCATCGAGAGGGGGTGCCTTATTGTATCTGTGTGTAAATGCCTGTTATTATGCATGTTTGTATGTCAACAAACAAACATAAACTAGAAGATGCAAACTGCATGAATACCTCCTTCGAGTATATATTTCCCGCTATCCGTGGAATCCAGGCTGGCAGAGAATATTACGTATCTATGTGCCCCATGCGCCTGATTCCAAAGATCTTCATTTTCGATGAAGACGAACTATTGCCAGAATTGCGCGCTCAGAGAGAGCTTAATCGCCCTCGCATTCCCGCAATTACTGAGTATCTAGTTGAAAATCCAAAAGACTATGTATTTAGCTCAATTACAGCCTCTATAAATGGCTTGGTGAAATTTGAACCACTAGGTGATCGTGGTGAGGCTAGTCGAATTGGCACATTGAAAATTGATATGAATTCTCAATTCATCATTAATGATGGGCAGCATCGACGAAAGGCAATTGAAGAGGCAATAAAAACACGACCTGAAATTGGAGATGAAACAATCTCAGTGGTTTTTTTTATTGATAAGGGATTAAAACGCTGCCAACAAATGTTTGCTGATCTAAACCGTTATGCGATAAAAACAAGCCCATCAATTGGGATTTTATATGATCACAGAGACGAAAAAGCAAAAATGTCAAAATTGGTTGTTAGCCAATCAAAAGCATTTAAAGACATAGTGGAAATGGAAAAAACTACATTGGCTCCTCGTTCTCGAAAATTATTTACACTAAGTGCAATTCATTCTTCAAATTTACTGATTATTGCAAATCAGAAATTCATATCCGCAGAGCAAAGTGCCGAAGTGTGCGTGTCCTTTTGGGATGACTTATATAAATACATCCCGGAATGGAATGATATTCAGAATGGAAAGCTTACTTCTGGCGAAGTAAGGCAAAACTACGTTCATAGCCATGCAATTCTCTTGCATGCTTTTGGCAATATTGGAAGAGCATTTATGGGGCTTTCATTAGCTGATAGAAGAAAGAAATTAAAATCTCTCGCCAGTATTAACTGGAAACGATCAAATGATCGCGTTTGGGAGGGAAGGTGTATGTTGGCAGGTATAATGCAAAAATCGTCTTCTAATACATTGCTAACGACCAACTTTTTGAAGCAAAAGTTGGATCTCCAACTAACACCGGAAGAGCAGCGCTTAGAAGATACATTTAAGCGAGGAAGAAAATGACTCGAGAAATCATTAAAGAGCGAAAAACGGCTTTTAAAGAATTTGGTTTTAACGAAACAATAAAAAAAATACTAAAACAAATTCAAGATCTGTATCTCAGTGACGAGATCCCTTGGGTAGTTGGATATTCTGGAGGAAAAGATTCAACTGCAACTCTCCAACTTGTTTGGATTGCGCTGCAAGGTCTCGATTCAAATCAATGGCATAAGCCCGTGCACGTTATAAGCACTGATACATTGGTGGAAAACCCTATTGTGGCCTTATGGGTAGAAAAGTCTTTAAAGACAATGGCTACCGCCATAGGGCAGCTAGATAGTAAGTTTCCAGTAAGGGCTCATCGACTTGCTCCTGAATTATATGATCGATTCTGGGTCAATCTGATCGGTCGTGGTTACCCTGCTCCACGGCCTAAGTTTCGTTGGTGTACGAGCCGATTAAAGATAAGCCCTTCAAATAATTTTATAAATAACGTAGTAAAGCAAAATGGCGAAGCAATTCTAGTTTTAGGCACCAGGAAAGCAGAGAGTGCGGCTCGTGCTGCAACTATGAAGCATTATCAAGAAAAAAGTACTAGGGAGTTACTGAGCGATAACAAAGATTTAGATCGGGTGTGGGTCTATGCCCCAATAGAAAATTGGCAAAATGATGATGTATGGCAATATTTGACGCAGATTAAAAACCCTTGGGGATATAAAAATAGCGATTTGCTCGGTATGTATACCGGTGCAACGGAGGATGGAGAGTGCCCGCTTGTTGTAGATACATCCACTCCCAGCTGTGGAGATAGCAGATTTGGTTGCTATGTTTGCACAATGGTTGATGAGGATAAGTCAATGAAAGCGATGGTACAAAATGATATCGAAAAGGAATGGATGCTACCAATTCTGGATTTTAGAAATAATTGGCTAAGTGTAAAAAATGAAAAAAGAGAAAGTAGAGATTTTCGCCGAATGAATGGAGCGCTTACTCTTTTTAATGACAGATTAGTGCATGGACCTTATACGCAAAGTCATCGAGAGGCAATGTTGTTCGCGTTGCTAGAAACTCAGGAGGCGGTTAGGGAATTGGCTCCTAAGGCAGCGGAAGATTTTAGATTAATAGGGTTGGACGAGCTTGAAGAGATCCGCCGTATCTGGGTTATGGAAAAGCACGAAATTGAAGATTCTTTACCATTGATATATGAAAAAGCAACTGGTCATAAATATCCCGGAAAAGATATCTATGAAAAGCGAAATTTTAAACTCGATGATTTGGAACTGCTAAAAAATCTCTGTATCGAAAGTGGTGATAAAGAAGGAATTATTTATCAATTGATACGAGAGCTCTTGCATATTGAGCATCAAAATAGAACATCAGTAAGGCGATCAAAGCTCTTTAACGAAATGAGAGAATCACTACAAAAGGCCGTATTTAAATCAGAAGATGAGGCTTTGGAGTTTGCAAGAAAGCGAAAAGTAGTATCAGATGGTATCGAAGCTGATATTAATTTTTTCGATACACATATAATCGCTAGTGATCTAGTCGTATAAGTTAAGAAGTAAGCAGATGATTTTTGACGAATTAGTTATACACAATTTTGGCATTTACAAGGGGCGTCATCAGATTTTATTGAGCCCCAAATCACCTAAAAAGCCTATTGTTTTGTTTGGTGGATTAAATGGTGGAGGGAAGACTACATTTTTAGACGCCCTGCAGCTAACCCTCTATGGTAAATTTGCGAATTGTTCAAATAGAGGGAGCTTGGCATATCAAGAGTTTTTAAAAGAAACCATCAATCGCTATGCATCGCCGAAAGATGGTGCAATGCTTGAGTTAAAGTTTTCAATCTATATTGATGGAGAGTTACATACATACCATGTAAAGCGATTTTGGCGAGTAACCGATAAATCGAATGTGCGTGAAGAAATGGAAGTTATTCATAATGGTGTTGTTGATCCAGTAATCGCAGAGCAGTGGTATGAGTATGTTAATGAATTTATTCCTTTAAGCATATCAGGGCTATTTTTTTTCGATGGCGAAAAGATTGAGGCCCTGGCTGACCCCTCAGGATCGGCGAAACTAATACAAACTGGCGTTTTATCTCTTTTGGGCTTGGATGTTGTTGAAAAATTAGGCAGCGACTTGGATGCACTAATGCGTGCTGATATGAAGTCATTGAAAAACGATAGCGAGGACATAATTTCGCCTGAGCTACAGAATCAAGAAAATAAGATCGTTGAATTGGTCAGTCGCAAAGAGGGTTTCCAGCAAAATTTGGCAAGTGTGGCTTCACGAATTGACAATCTTAATAGAGAAATAGAAAGTCTCGAAAAAAGCTATAGAGCCGCTGGTGGCGAACTATTCGATGCCAGAAATAGTTTTCATAGTTCACTTGAAACTCTTAATTCAGAAATCAAGGAGAAAGAAAAGCAACTACAGCTTATCGCTGGCAGTGCATTTCCATTGAGCTTGGTTGCCGATCTGCTTTGGCAAACAAAAGAACAAGTTCTTAAAGAGTCAGAGGGCGATAGAGTCAAGATTCTTCTGTCTGAAATCGAAAAACGGAATAAAAACTTAATTCGTTTTCTAAGCAAGCAACATGCTGATCGAAAAACATTAGATCTTGTTAAAAACAAACTCAATGAAGATATAAATGGCTTGAAAAAATCTATTCCCAAAAATAGGTATTTAGGGCTGTCTACAGATGCATTTCGTGGTTTAAATCAGGATATGTTTAACGAGCTGAAAATGTCAGTTAATTCCATATGTTGTGATTTGAGTGAGTTAAAAGAAAAGCAAATTCATGCCGAGAGAAAGATATCCTCTATTCCTGAAGAAGAAACTTTGGCCAATATTCAGAGGCAAATTTGGGAGTGCAAGAACAACTTGATTCAGGAGCAAGCCAAATGCGACATTCTCAAAGAGCAACTAATTATTACTCAGCGACAATTTGAGCAAGCAGAATCTAAACTCGTAAGCACAAAATTAGCTATTAACAAAACCAGCATTGAATTGGAACTGAAAAATAGGACATACAATAATGTGCAGGATGTCAAATCTATTTTGGGGAAATTCCAACTGTTAATGCTTGAAAAGCATATTAAACACCTAGAGGTTTTAATACTCGAGAGCTTTTTGATGTTAATCAGAAAAGCAAACCTAGTGGCTAAAGTTGTGATTGACCCTGCTACATATCAGATTCAATTGTTGAACTCTTCGCTAGAGCATATTCCTTCAAGCCGACTTAGTGCGGGTGAGCGACAAATATTAGCCATATCAACATTATGGGGGCTTGCGAAGGCATCAGGGCGACCACTACCTATGATTATTGATACTCCATTGGGGCGACTTGACTCGATGCACAGGAAAAATTTGGTTGATAATTACTTTCCAGTTGCAAGTCATCAAGTTATTTTGTTATCTACTGATCAGGAAATTGATCAGCATTGTCGTGATGATTTGTCCAAATACATAGGCCGCGAATACCACATACAGTATGAAGAAAAACTGCAAACTTCAACAATTCGCGAAGGATATTTTTGATGTTAATTGAAAGTGTTAGGTTGTCCGAAAAGGCAAAGAGCCAGTTGGTTCGTATCAAAGCAAGGACTGGTATTCATCAATGGAATCACCTGTGTAGATGGGCTTTTTGTTTATCACTGCGAGAGCCTTCAGT
The DNA here is from genome assembly GCA_003056245.1 of Cellvibrio sp. 79. Taxonomy (GTDB): domain Bacteria; phylum Pseudomonadota; class Gammaproteobacteria; order Pseudomonadales; family Cellvibrionaceae; genus Cellvibrio. Next base: position 94,126 of record MVDH01000002.1, read on the forward strand.
TCCACCATTTGAAGACATCATAACTAATAGCAATGTTGAAATGACATGGAAGACTTTTGGTGGAGAATTTCAGGATGTATATCTTGGATTGTTGAAAACAAGATTGATAAAAGACAACATTCTATTAAATAACGCAAACCTACAAAAGTATTTTAAGCTGCATCTCCATCGAGGAATTTCATATCTTGCCAAGAAAAGCGAGTCCATAACTCATCTTATGATGCTATCAAATGAAGATTGAGTGATCCAATATCATCGGAACGTATATGGTGCGGAGTAAATGATTGAATGCACATCGGAAAAGTTTAAGCTTTAACTCCCAAGAAAATTAGCTGGCAGGAGTCCTGCGACAGTTTCTGCCAGCTAATGTGTACTAGCTCGTACAGCTCGCGACACCTAAGTTAATTTTTCGCGCAAGCTTTTCACCGTTTCCCTTAACATGATAGATATAAAGCCCACACTTGATATATGATCTTCAATATCGATAGTTTTCCTTTGCCTCAACCCCCATTGTTTTGCCTTTGAGAAGTCCTCTGAATCAAAAAAGCTTTGTAGTTCGCGGGTTTTCTTTGAGAACGATGAATCATACGAGTTTATAAGACTGTAATTTAAATCGTTGCGAACGGAGCTAGGTAAAGGCCATTGATCCATTGTTGAGCAAATTATTTCCTTAAATAATTTGTTTAATCTGTAAACATTAGGTCGCGAATGATATTTCTCTATTGAACTCTTAGATATTAGTGAGTCAAGGTTTTGCCAAGCCATTTTGTGAGGCTTTTCTCCTTCTTTGACCAAAATCATAGAAATATATCCTTGCGAATTTAGACCGACACTACGACTCAAATATGTGCCCGTTTGATCTAGTCGTTGTTCGGAAAGGCTATTTTCGTTTATGGTGCTAAGATGTTTGTTTTCAAACGAAATATTATACTTCCCTGTAAGTCTCGCGATCTGAATTGCAGCATAAAATGCCTGATAATAAACGCTCACTAAAATCCATGCCCCAGGAGAATTTCCTGATATTAACTGTTTAATAGCGGCATTTTGGCCTTCAATTTTTTCACATGAAAAATGAAAATCTGTAGAAATGGCTTCATAATATTGAAGCACTCCCATTACTACACTCATTTCCCCTGGGCCAGTTATAGTTATTTCTGTGCCGTTACCTGCCAAAATTGCATTTTTTAAACTACCTCTTGGTGAAAAAATCATACCTTTAGGCTTTTCATAACCAATTTTTTTCAAATGATCATTTACGAGTTCATTCAGTTGAGCTACTGGCATAATTAAAATAAGTCATCAGAAATGTTTGTTTTTGAACTGATGGCATCTCTAATTATCCCGGTTAACTCGGAGATAGCCTTATTGTTAGTTCCCTTGTATTGTTCAAAATTTATATCGGCAATCCCACTTAATATTTCTTCAAATGATTCGCGCTTGTAATTTTTAAAACGATAAAGTGCCATATTACAAGCATCTATAAAAACCCCCATGATTGCCTGAAAAAAGGCAGCATTGGATATTCGTTTTGAATGACCATCTTCCTGCAGAAGAATTGCTTCTAATGCGGCTAGATAGTTGGTTAAGATATCTACTTTATTGTTAAAGCTTAATGTATGCATAGGAGCCTTTTCTAAGATAGGTTCCACTCCTTTTCGAAAGGATACATGGGATAATTTTCCCACCATGCTCTTTGTTCGAGTTAACTTTCCCGTCAAAGGTGAGTCATTCTCCAATTTATTAAACAAACGATTGAGTACATCTTCTTTGGACTCAGGGTCTGCAGTAAATTTTGTGAGCTCAATCTGAAGCGTTTTTGGAACACCCCGCTGATATCCATTTATGTCTAAGAAATATTGAACTTCGTGTGCTTTGTCCAAGCCATCAAAAATACAAACTGGCAGTGGAATATCCTCCTCTTCCTCATACTGATGGGCTCCATAGAGTCTGTGCTGCCCATCAATCACTAGCAAACTTCCTTTCTTATTGTTTAGAGAGAGTTTTTTTGTGGCTGTATCATAAGTGCAAACTCCTGCTTGAGCGCTTAAAATAATAGAGCCAGGAATAACATTTCCTGCGCTTATATATTCCGAAATCTTTTTGGCTCTTTGCTTTCCTAGTAGTCTTTGATAACCCTGTTCCGGATCCTCGTCTGCACGTGATACTTCAGATATTCTAAATAGTTGCGAAACTTTTAAAACTGCAACATAAAATATCGTATCGTTATATTCTATTTTAATTGCATCAACTCTAATGGTTTTATTGGACACCATATGCATTTTCTCTATATATCAGTTTAAATTTTTATGTGAAAACCAGAGGCGGGTGGTTGAATCATAACGTGCACCTTCGTTTATAAGAAGGCTTGTAACACTGCCATCAATGCTCAAGCCCGTTAATTCTTCAACCTTTGAATTGATTTGTATGATGGTCATTGGTGCTTGCATCTGATCAATCACGGCTCGTACTGCTTGAGTGAAATTCAATCTTCTTACATCTTCTCCCCAGCCCGATAAACCTAAAAACATTGCTCGCGCAAGGTAAAATCTGACATCTCTTTGGGCAATATTGAAGATGATATAGCTGTTGAGCTGTTCGGTCTCTGTTATATCTAATATTCGGGAGGCTTCACTTACATGCAAGCCTTTTTGTGTGGTGCTCAAATGAGAATATAATATATCCAAGTAGCGTTGTTTTGTAATTTCATCGATCTCTATATCTCTGTCAATTAGCCCCCAAAAGTCTGGCCCAATTAAAATCATACGCTCTGTTGGTTGGATCTGAAGCTGACTAGGTACGCCCCTTATACTTTGCAGCTTTTCTTTTAAGGTAGATCCTTTTAGCGGCCCGCCATGATCTTCCAAAATTTTAGTGAAGGCATCAGCCATATCAATGCGGTCGTCCTTTGTCTGGCCTGAATCAGCGCGCGCCCAAACCATCCGATTTAAATAAGTCAGCTTTTCAGATTTTTCCAAAATCATATTTAAGATATAGTGATCAAGATCTGTCGGCAGGGCAGGAAATTGCTTTTGCAACTGATCCAAAATTTCGCTGCAGTGCCATTGCTTCTTCAAGTCTCCCTGATAAATCATTCTAACCACAACAAGCCTAATGTTATCGCACATGCGGTTGGAGATTGGATTTAGATGTTCAAAACCATAAATTCCTCTGCCAAAAAGTTTGGCCCCTAATCCTGGGGCTGCGCCATGAGCGCGGCGATCATCTACTGGCTTCCCTAGGAGTTCAGTCGCACGTGCGGCAATTTCTGAATAGTGCAACGGCTTTTCCGCTTGATGCAGTACAGCAGCAATTGCAGCTTCAGCGGTTTTCCCAACGCTCACGAGAATCCCATCTCTTTCGTCATTACTAAATTGCAATGCGCCAGAGAACTCACCCCACATTAACGGTAAAAGTTCAGCGCAAGTCTTCTCCATGAGAGAAGCTTGGAATGTCATTTCAATATCCGCCCTGTTCCAACTACCCTTTTCAGAGATATCCTTCAACCACTGCCGCATTCGGCTAATTAAAGCCACCCACTCATCTTGTTTGATGCGTGTTATAACATTTGCACCATTTATTTTAATTACACGTATTTCATCTTCAGAAAAAAGCTCAATTAATGCAGCGAGGTTCTGATAGTTTCCAATAAATCCCTTAAACCAAGAGTCTTCAATTTCGAGCATCTCTAAATATAAAGGGGATTTTCGATCTAACAAAAGCTGCCCAATCTTAATAGCGATATGGTCATCCCATGACTCAGTTTCTATTATTTTTCTAATATATTTGCTCTGAATTTGCCTCACTCTCTCCCGAGTGACATTTAGAAGGTCTCCGACTTCCTGCAAAGTTTTCGACGGCCCGTACAACCCCGTGCGATACTCGATTATTAAACGATCTCGCTCTTTAACGTACATTAATGATTTTTCGAAGCACTCTTTTAGTGGAGGCATCTCACTATAGTGTACTGATCGATTGTCTTCTGATGCCTCCTCTGAATTTGATACATTCATAGGCAAAATGACTGGTTTATTTCCCTGCTTATCAATATATTCCATGATGGTTTTGCAAAAAGCCCGCGCTGAGCCACGTCCAAAATTGTCCCATTTCGACATCGTTTCAAAAGTCACTTCATGCAAATCAGACAGGCTATCTATTGATTTGGATTTTAGAACGTTTAGAACTCGCGCAGTAAATCCAAAAGTACTAATATGCAAAGAAGAGATATAACCTGGAATAATTTTAAGTAACTGTTCTGGGTCCTCATTACATCCATGATTCAACAAAAAGTGGTATCTAAAAAATTCCATCTGGCAATTTAACTGTTCGGGTAAACCATCGCTAGCTGCTGAATAGCTGGCCTCATCATAAATACCATGAACTCGTAATGCGTTACTTTTTTCTGGATTTTCGGAAACGAAATTTCTAATCCATCCAGTCATTTCACACATTGATTTGCTAGAAATATAAAATTTGTCGGTGACTTGACTTACCGTTATTTCATCTGAATGTTTCGCCTTGATTATGTTCAGAAGTCTAGTAACCGGTGTGTCATGAGTGCATTTGTATAGGCCTTTCTCACAAAGCTCGGAGAAAATTGTCTCAATACTTAAAGGCCTGGGCGCCGACTCTAATAATTTCAATACGGAATGGTATATCTCGTCGGCTTGAATTTCCGTTTGCACCACAGATGCGATGTCGTTGGGCTCTGAAGTTAAGTAATTAAATCCACGTTTGATAAGGTATACAGGTGCAATAGCATCATTAATTTTTATTTCACCCGCTACAGCAACGGAGCACTCATATTCACTGGGTAGAGACCAGCGTAAAGAGGGTGAAATAAGAATTTGACCGTTGTACTGCCACAGGTTTGACGAGAAAGAAAAATAGGGTCGAGACATTCCTGCGTGTAAAACCCCCACAAAAGATTTATCTGACTCGTCCCATTCGGATCGAACCAGACCAATATCCCTGTAGACAGCAATATCCGAATCGCCGTCTTCAAAGATTTTGCAAAAATATATTTTTATTGTTGACATCTTGTTTATGTTGAAAATATTTCACTATATGGAATCTGACCAGTTCTTTGGTTTTCTTCATAAAAAAATTTGATTTCATTCTCTGCTATACGTTCAATATAGCCATATACAGAATCTCCGCTGAAATTCATTTCGGAATTTATAAGTACTGTATACAACACACCATCCTTATCCAGTTCAGATACCCTAAAGCTGGGAACACTCCTATCATTGAGGGGAGGTGGCTCAATACCTTTTTTAATTCCAATAGCTACAGCCAAGCGATATAAATCAAATTTAATTAGCGATATGCCTTTTTCATCTTTTTTGGGATTTAACTCATTTAAAAGCTCATCAAGTTTTGCTGATGTCTCTGCTGTTAACCCTATACGGTCTGGCTCTGACATATTAATCGCACCTCTCAATTATGGACTCAGTTGCTGATTTCCTCTGAATTTTATAACGAACACCAATTCGTTCGGCAAAATGAGAGATATCTCTTTCCGGATTTATTTCTCCTTCATGAACCAACAGAATTACCTGATCCGCCATTTTAGGGAGATATTTCAAAACATTGCTTCGGTGTTTTGGATCCAGCCTTCCGAGAGGTGTGTCCATAATGATAGGGCCAATTTTTCTGGCAGTTTTATTGAGCCCATCAATTAAAGATAGAGCAACAATTTGTTCGGCTCCTGCACTTCTCTCTTTTATGACTCGACGATTTTGATCAAGAATCGACAAACCATAATTGCTATTGATCTCTAACCCTGCATAGGTTTTTTCTGTGGTTAACTCAGAGAATGCTTTGGAAGCATTTTCTGCCACGTCTTGTCGTAATGCGTCACGTAAGTTGTCTATCCCGTTTGCAAAAACCTGCTCTAATTCTTGGTAAATATTTACCCTAACTGTACTCTGTCTTCCTTGGGCTCCAGCGGTTTTAGATATGAGGATAGAGTAATGTTCTTGCTGTTCTTTTGTTTTACTTAGCTCCTTGTGTCTATCGTCAATATCCCGAATCAGATTTGTTAATTGCGTAGCTTTCCGGTCACGCTTCTCCCTTTGTCTCATTATTTCATTAGTATCAAAATCGCGAATTTCTTCTTCAATCTCTTCGAGCCGAGTTTCTACACGAATCAGCTGGACCTCTAATTTTCTTTTTTTATCGAGATTTTGTAATATCCTATGTCCTTCTTTAGCAGATCGAATATTTGAGAGTTTATCTATCTGTCCAGTTAAAGCGGTAGCGTCTTCCAAATTGACTGTCATGAGTTCAGCTTCTGCCTGAAGAAGCTGAGCCTTATCTCGAAATGGTTGCAACTTTGAATCGGGTAACACTTGCTCGCAATGGGTGCAAACAGAATTGTCTATAGTTTTTTGAATATCTTTCAGTTGTTTTTCTAATATTGCTTTTTTAGAAACGGCCGAATGAATGCGATCTCTCTTTTCGCGTAATTTTTGGAGTAGCGGCTCTGCAGTTTCATATAGAACATCCATCCATGCATTTTTCAAAAGCTCTCGGTTTTCATCAACTAGCTCATTTATTGATATTTCAGTTTGTTTCAGCTCTGTCCTGAGTTTTTCAAGCTCGATTTTCTTATTTTGTACTATTTCAGTATTTTTTAATTCATCGTCAATACTATCTATTTCTTGTTGGATGGCAGCTCTTTGAGAACCCAAGTCTTCCAAATCCCTTTCTAACTTCGATTGTTTTATTTCTAATTGGCGTAGTTGCTCGGCATAGTTTTTTGAGTCTTCATCATTTTTTGCATCTCTTGCCTGAATTCTCCGAGCATCTTTCAGCAGAGCGGATAGATCATCTCTTCCATGAATCAGCGCAGGAACGCCGAGCGCTTGCTCTATATGCTCCTTTATCTTCTCACCCTGTCCGCTACTGTCAATAAGTAGATTCTCATACTCTTGCAGCAACTCTCCATCGAAAAGGAAAAATCGTGAAATCTCTTCAGGAGAAACCTGATTTATCTCGTTGTAAATACGATCGCCTGCAATTCTTTCTCCATCAACGACCAAACCAATATTTTCTTCAAAATCTGAATCTGTTCTTGGCTGTGATACGTGTCGCTTCTTTTCGATTTTCCGTCGTAGCTCATATTTTTTTTCATTATGAGAAAAAATAAGCGTTACTGACATTTCCCAAATTCCTTCGGATGCTGACTCTATATTTACCAGGTTTACTCGATCAATTTCACGCAAATGTCTGGCTAATGCTTTTCCATATAGTGCCCAGCGAATTGAATTGAGGAAGCTTGTTTTCCCTCTCATGTTGTCACCAAATAACAACATAAGATTCTGTGTTTCATGCTGTGGGAAAAGTATCTTCTGTTCACCCTTGTAAGGCATGAAATTATTTATTGTTAACTCTATAAGCTTCATAATAATATGCTTCCATCGGCCTCTAATATCTTGGTTTCTATTAGTGCTTGTATTTTCTTAGAGGTGTCTCTTTCTTTATTAAATTGATTTTCCTTTTGAATTTTGTAACATTCAACAATCAACTGGTCGCTTACTTTTAACCCCAATTGCTTTTTAACATCAAGTAAAACATCAAGTGGATCACTTTTAATCATCATTCTCATCACCTAATTCTTCAATGCCATCAGTTTGGGTTAATGCAAACTCATTTGGATCAATTCCCAACTCTATTGCTATTGTTATTAACCTGTTTGCTCCTGAACGATTAATTGCCGTTTCAGAAAATTGAATACTCCTTTGCAGCTCGCTTTTTAACAAAGAAAATTGCCCAGGCTCTTTATCTAAATCTAGGGGGACGACAACTGCGTCGTAAATAACTGCACCGTACTTTCCGGGAGTTGTTCTTAGTACTCTACCGCGACGCTGGATAAACTGCCTTGGATTCTGGGAAGATGCTAATATTATTGCATGCGATATTTTGGGTATATCGACGCCTTGATCTAAACATCGAATAGAAACCATTATTCCCCCAAAGCGCTTAAACCAATTTAATGACGCTTCAGGATCACCTTCCATATTGGTGTGATATTCACAAGGGTTTAAGCCGTTTTTTCTCAGTTCAGTGATGACTTCATTTAGTTGATATTGATCTTCGCAATATATCAACCAGCTCTCACCTTCAGTAAAATTTTTCAGAACGATACGGGAAGCATAAGGCACTTTCGCTTTCGCTTTCTTTGCAATCCTGGATCGCTGGATTAGCATGTTTTTTAATCGAGCAGAGGGCAATAGATTACCGTTGTCATCCCTTTTGGATCTGGCATATTCTTGGGAAATTTCTTTGGTTGCACTTTCCCATAACTCCGATTCTTCGGCAGTTAAGTAAATGGGTTCAGGGTGGTATTCATATTCCACTAATCGACCACTTTTAATCGCATCGACTAATGTATATGGAGGCTGAATTATTCCCCCAAAATAAGAAAAGATCTTATCTGTGCCAATCGGATCTCCATATCTTCTTGGGGTCGCGCTTAACCCTAACCTGAGTCCGGCATTTATTACTAGAGCTCTAGAGTTTTCAACACTTCCGATTTCGTGCACCTCATCTGCAACCACCAGCAGGTGCACTCCAGAATAAATGCCGGATGTGAACTCATCCAATCTTGCGGTGGCCATTGTTGCTAAAACGATCCTTTGTCCAAGGTCGCTACTCGGGTGAGTGAATGTTTTTAATCTTCGCTCTTTTCTCCATTTATTATGTCCATCACCCGCTTTTAGAATGATCGCCGCTGGTATTTCCTCTCTGATTTCAATTGCCCATTGTTGGTGTAGTAAGCGGTCAGGGACCAATACGAGTGCAACGCCACCTTTTTCAAGGTGTTCTTTTATAATGGTCAGTGCAGTAAATGTTTTCCCGCTTCCTGTCGCGTGCTCGAATATTCCCCGGCTACCGTTTTCTTTCCATGCGTTAATTGCATTAATTTGATGAGGAAGCGGGGTGCGTTTATTCGTTGTATCTGAGGAAGATGCATTTTGCATATGCTGTTGATGACCAACTTTAAAAAAATCTATTAAGCCATCTGCGTCAATCTCATCAATAGAGCGCTTAGCGATTTTTTTTAGTTTATCTCTCGCCACCGATGGAAAAGACTCTATTGTTAAATCTCTTATTTCTCCATTCCATAAATTTTCAAAATACATTCTATTGCGTTCGACTTGCCGCGAATCACGTCCTTCAATCCAGCTACAAAAAACGTCTAAAGTTTCGTAATTTCCACGTTCATGCCAACCATTCCAGGTTTCATTTACAGATCCTTTGAATCCAACAGTATTGCCTTCATTGTCAGAAAATAAGCCTACCTTTTCGTGGTATATGCCTTTAGCACCGGACAAAAACGCCACTTTAACCTCAATTACTTCTAGGGCTATAAGTGTCGCAAGCGCTTCTGTACTTTTAACAAGCAGCTTGTTATCAATTAACTCGTCTATCTCGCGCTCTACCGCACTGCTAATAATATTTTTGCGTGTTTCGTATCCTTTTGTGATTGAATCTATATCTTCAGCAGTTAATGATGGCGAACATATTAGTCTTATCTTGCCGCCATTTTTCGCAAATTTTAAAAGATCGGATCCAATCAGTAAAAATACAGATGATCTAAAATACCCCACAGCCCTATCATATGAGTTGGACGCTAAAAGGCATGGGGAATAGAAATTACCAACGAGATCTGTATCGCCGGTCCGATACTCCTCTTTAAGATTTAGACTCTTCAATGTCAAATTATCCACTCCATATGCAATAGCATTTATTACTTTGGTACAGATAGTTATTTAAATAGATAGCGCTTCCATCGCAATGAGCTTGGAATGGTTACACGAACCCGATCTTATTGGTATTCTTAAGAATTCTGCAATTATGGCTAAGAATAGCAGCAAAGTCCTCAGATTCTTAATCTGGTTTAGTTTTTTGAAGGTGGGCTACCGTAAATGGTTATAGTGTCTAAAAATTCGGGCTGCGAGTTGGAGAGGGCTGATGCCTAGATGTTCAGATCCGTAAGACGCTGTCTATATTTTCCTTGCTACCAATGCTTTCTTTGATCCGCCGGGTACAGCATATTAATTGGGATTCGGTATCGTTTTTTTAGACGTAAAAGATTGGCGCATTCTAATGTGATTACAGGAGTTATTATTTTTAATTGGCCACTTTTAGTGTACTAATACACAATACATTGGCCAATGCGGCCAAATTATGGTGTTAAGAACAAGCAGGTAGCTAACAAGTTTAAGTGGTGGGCCCAGCTGGACTTGAACCAGCGACCTGCCGATTATGAGTCGGATGCTCTAACCAACTGAGCTATAGGCCCCAAGGGGAAACTGCTGAATCGCAGTGCGGGGCATTATAGTGAGTTGTTTGGAATGTGGCTAGAGATTAAAACAAATTGCAACTGTAAAAAATAAAACCCGCGTGAGGCGGGTTTTATTTTTGAGCGATGAATTAATCATCAAGGAAGCTGCGCAGGTGATCGGAGCGCGAGGGGTGGCGCAATTTGCGCAACGCTTTGGCTTCAATCTGGCGAATACGTTCGCGTGTCACATCGAATTGTTTGCCCACTTCTTCCAGTGTGTGGTCGGTATGCATGTCGATACCGAAACGCATACGCAATACTTTGGCTTCACGTGCGGTGAGTCCAGCAAGAACTTCGCGCGTTGCTTCCATCAAGCCTTCCATTGTCGCTGACTCCACCGGAGAAATAATGGTGGTGTCTTCGATAAAATCGCCCAGATGCGAATCTTCATCGTCGCCAATGGGCGTTTCCATGGAGATAGGTTCTTTGGCGATTTTCAGCACTTTGCGCACTTTGTCTTCTGGCATTTCCATGCGCTCGCCTAGCTCTTCCGGTGTTGGCTCGCGTCCCATTTCCTGCAGCATTTGACGTGATACACGATTGAGTTTGTTGATAGTTTCAATCATGTGCACAGGAATGCGGATGGTGCGTGCCTGGTCGGCGATAGAACGGGTAATCGCCTGGCGAATCCACCAGGTGGCGTAGGTAGAAAATTTGTAACCGCGGCGGTATTCAAATTTATCCACCGCTTTCATCAAACCGATGTTGCCTTCCTGAATCAGATCGAGGAATTGCAAACCGCGGTTGGTATATTTTTTCGCGATAGAAATTACCAGGCGCAGGTTTGCTTCCACCATTTCTTTTTTCGCACGACGCGCACGTGCTTCACCAATCGACATGCGACGGTTAATGTCTTTAATCGCAGCAAGGCTTAAACCACTTTCGGTTTCAACTTGTGCAAGCTGTTGTTGTGCGACTTTTACATCAGGTAAAACACGTTCGAGTTTTTCGGGGCTTTCCACTTTGCCTTTTAATATTTCAGGCAACCAATCTTCATTGGTTTCATTTCCAGGGAATGCTTTGATAAACGTTTTGCGTTGCATTTGGGCTTTGCGTGTACACAAATCCATAATGTGGCGTTCTTGCTTGCGGATATGATCCAGCGTTTCACGCGCTTTGCTGTAAATTGGATCGAATTGGCGTGCGGGCAGTTTGAAAAATTTAAACAAATCGCCAAGTGTAGAAAGCTCTTTTTCGGCCGCTTTGCTGCCGTAGCCACTTTTGGCGAGGGCTTTTATCGTTTTGTCGTACTGTTTTTGCAGTTCCTCAAAACGTACACGGGCCTCTTCGGGATCTACCCCGGTGACGGCTTCTTCTTCATCGTCACTGCCGCCTTCTTCATCTTCATCATCGTCAGATGCAGCTTTTGCGCCCGGTGCAGTAGCAACAGGAATTTCTTCAACTTCTGCGAGTGCAGACGGGATATCTTCGATTGGATCGAGCCAGCCGATAATGACATCAGCGAGGCGGCGTTCTTCTTTGGCGACCAGCGCGTATTCGTCCAGGATCTGCTGTACCGCACCAGGCCAGTAAGCGAGGGCGTGCATAAGTTCGCGTACGCCTTCTTCAATACGTTTGGCGATAACAATTTCGCCTTCGCGGGTCAATAATTCAACTGTGCCCATTTCGCGCATGTACATGCGCACCGGGTCAGTGGTGCGGCCGGTTTCAGTTTCTACGGCAACCAGTGCGGCAGCGGCTTCTGCGGCGGCAATTTCGTCGGCGGCGGAGTCACCATCGGTCATTAACAGAGTGTCGGCATCGGGTGCAGTTTCATACACGCGGATGCCCATGTCGTTGATCATCTGGATGATGTCTTCGACCTGATCCGGATCGGAAATATCTTCCGGCAGGTGATCGTTTACCTCGGCATAGGTTAAATAACCCTGCTCTTTACCGCGGGCGATCAGTTCTTTGATACGAGACTGTTGTTGTTGGACGTCTTCAGACATTCGAGACCCTATTAAAAACCTGGTGAGTGAAATGCAAAGCCCGAAATTATACTCCACTTGCTTGAGTGGATTCTAGGCAATCGGTTGGCGACGCTAAAATCTCCCCGATATTGATGCGGGATTGTTCAGCTTTTGACCGGTTTGGCGTGTCAAGGTTGCAATTTGGTTGCCAGTGCGGCGCGAACCAGTTGCTCGCGCTCCTCTTTGGAGAGTTGAGTTAAGTCGGCATTTTTAAGTTTTGCCAAGGATTCAGCGCTTTTTTTCTGGTTTTGCTGGTGGCGCAGCTTTTCCATGGCGGTGGCAAATGCGGCCTCGGTGTCGTAATCCGCTTTGGCTGGCTTGTCGGGGCGCGGCTGGGTTAATGCATTGGCGGCCTGGAGTAGATCGTGGCCTGCAACGGCGGCGAGTCGCTCGGTATCTTCTGCTCCGTAAATGCCGCGCCAATAGCCAATGAGATGCGACAAGTTGTAATGTGGCCGTTCATGTAGGACCTTCAGCAGGCGACCAAGCATTTGGCAGTCTGTGTCGTTGGCAACGGCAATCCAGAAATCATGGTCGGGCTCGAGGCTGGCCAATGATGTGTGCGTTAGTAGGAGTGCCAGGGCTTTGCGCGCTGGGGGCATCAGGTATTTTCCTGTGGTGCGCGGTTGAAGTTCTGGTTGGTATCGGTTCTGTGCCGGCCTCCGTGTGACCGGTTCCTCGTAGTATTCCCGATAATCGGGCGGCGGCAATTCCGCTGGGAAATCTCCGTAATCTCCCGGATGCATTCCGGTTTCGTAAGGATTTGCGGGTGAGCTCTGCGCATGATTGTCCCACCAATTATCGACTTGCCTGGGCATTGCAACTTGCGGGATCTTTTCTTCCGCCGGTACTTTGGTTTGTATTGATTGAGCAGGCGGTTCCTTTGTTTGCTGCTCCAAAACCAGTTCCTGTAAAACATTGCGATTCAGGCCGGTTCGTGTTGCCAGGCTTTCAAACATCAGCTCGCGAAATACACCCTTGGGGAGTCGCTCAAGCAATGGTGCTGCGCGTTTACTGAAGGTGGCGCGACCTTCCATGGTCCGGATATTCAAGCCATCGGCGACTGCATCAAATAAATAATCCTCAAAAGGTACGGCCAGTTCGATCATGCGTTCGAATTTCTCCGGGCCTATTTGGCGTACCAGCGTGTCCGGATCTTCATTTTCCGGCAGGAACAGGAATTTCACGGTGCGACCGTCGGTCATGCATTCAATAGATGCTTCCAGTGCACGATGGGCGGCGCTGCGCCCGGCCTTATCGCCATCGAAACAAAATACGACTTCATTGGTATATTTGAAAGCGCGGTCGAGATGGTCCGGTCCGCAAGCTGTGCCGAGCGTTGCAACGCCATAGCAGATCCCGAATTGCGCAAGGCTCACCACATCCATATAGCCTTCTACTACTAGCAGGCGAGGTAGCTCACGGTAGGCGAGACGCGCTTCGTAGAGTCCGTAAAGTTCCTGGCCCTTGTGGAAAACCGGTGTTTCCGGCGAGTTCAGGTATTTGGGTTTGTCATCGCCCAGTACGCGACCGCCAAAGCCGATCACCCTCCCACGGGTATCGCGGATCGGGAACATAATGCGATGGCGGAAGCGGTCATACAGTTTCTTTTCTTGCTCCTGGTGAATCAGCATGCCGCCTTCGATCAGCAGATGTTTGTCGTCATCGTTTTGCGCCAGGGATTTCAACAGGTTGTCCCAGCCCGGAGGGGCAAAGCCGACGCCATAAGCCTTGGCGGTCTTGCCATCCAGCCCGCGATTCTTCAGGTAATTCACCGCAAGGTGTTTGCTGGTGTGATGGCGCAATTGCTGTTGGTAAAACTGATCGGCTTTTTCCAGCAATGTATAAATACTGCGCTTTTCTTCTTCTCTTTTTTGTTGGGCTTCAGTTTGTACTTCGCGCGGAACTTCCAGTCCGGCGAGACGGGCGAGAGACTCGGTAGCTTCCGGAAAGCTTAATCGCTCGTAATCCATCACAAAGCCGAGTGCATTGCCGCTTGCGCCGCAGCCGAAGCAATAGAAGAACTGTTTCTCCGGGCTGACGGTGAAAGAGGGGGTTTTCTCGTCGTGGAAGGGGCAGCAGGCGCTGTAGTTTTTGCCGGTCTTTTTGAGTTTTACACGGCTGTCGACCACGTCGACTATGTCGAGGCGGTCGAGCAGATCGTCAATAAAGCTCTGGGGAATTAATCCGGCCATGAAAAAATAGTCGCCTGAGGAGAATTGTCAGACTGTAGCACCGGAGTCGCGCAATGGGCAGCGCCAGGTTCTAGCAGCAAGCACCAATTAGCTTAATTTGGCTTTAAGCAGCTTGCTTACATCACCCATATCGGCACGGCCTTGCACTTGCGGTTTGATCAGTGCCATGGCTTTACCCATATCGCGCGCTTCAGTTACGCCGGCATCGGCAATCGCCTTAACAACAATGGCGTCCAGCTCGGCAGCGGTCAGTGCAGCGGGTAGATACGCCTGGATCTCGCGAATCTCATAAGCTTCCTGTTCGGCAAGCTCGGGGCGATTGGCATTGCGATATTGGGTTTCCGAGTCGCGACGTTGCTTGACCATTTTGTCCAGCACGACAAGAGCTCGGGCGTCATCTACTTCGATGCGCTCGTCGACTTCGATTTTCTTGAATTCAGACATCACAAGACGCAAAACCGCGACGCGCTCTTTTTCTTTAGCGCGCATCGCGGTTTTCAAGGCATCATTTATGCGGTCTTTTAGCGTTGCTTGACTCATGGTGTCACCAATAATCAATTACTTAAAACGCACGGCTTGTTAGCGAAAAGATGCAAACACAACTAACAGGCAGAACCGGTAAGCACTGGCTGGCTGCAACAACCCAAGGGTTTGCAGCTGGCGATTAGTACAGACGGGTAAACTTTTTAGATTCGCGTTGAACCTTTTTAGCATGACGCTTAACAGCAGCAGCGGCATCACGCTTACGGATAGTGGTTGGCTTCTCATAGCATTCGCGAGCGCGAACGTCAGCCAAAATACCGGCTTTCTCACAAGCGCGCTTGAAGCGACGCAGGGCTACATCAAATGGTTCGTTTTCTTTAATTTTTACTGAAGGCATGCTGTTACCTTTAAATAGAGTGCTTGAAAATGATGTCTTGTGGGTAGCTGCCGGTATAAAACACGGTCAAGTATCCGAGGGGTGCGGATTCTATACGCTTATTCCCCCCATCGCAACCTTGGGTCTTCTTATATGAGGGGAGTTTTGCTGGGTTTTCAGTGGCCATCGGATTATCATAGCCGCCCTTTTTAGCGTCTTTGTGCGCTAGTCAATGATCGTCAGAGGTTGATTATGCGAGTTTTGGGGCTGGAAACATCCTGCGATGAAACCGGTGTGGCTGTATACGACAGCGAGCACGGCCTGCTGGCCCATGTGCTTTATACCCAAATCGCCCTTCATGCAGAGTACGGCGGCGTGGTGCCGGAACTGGCTTCGCGCGACCATGTGCGCAAGTTGCTTCCACTTATTAATGAAGTGATGGAAAAAAGTGGGTCCGCTGCAGAAGATATTGATGCAATTGCCTATACCTCGGGCCCTGGCCTTGTCGGGGCATTAATGGTGGGGGCCTCATTTGGTCGATCACTTGCCTATGCCTGGAAAGTTCCGGCAATCGGTGTCCATCATATGGAAGGACATTTGCTCGCACCGATGCTTGAGGCAAATCCCCCGCAATATCCCTTCGTTGCGTTATTGGTTTCTGGCGGTCACACCCAGCTCGTCAAGGTAAGTGCATTGGGTGATTACGAATTGTTGGGGGAATCCATTGATGATGCGGCGGGCGAGGCTTTTGATAAAGCCGCCAAAATGCTCGATCTGGATTATCCCGGTGGACCACAGGTCGCCAAACTTGCCGAGCGCGGTGTGGAGGGGCGATTTAAATTTCCTCGCCCGATGGTAGATCGCCCCGGGCTGGACTTCAGTTTCAGCGGTCTAAAAACTGCAACACTCACCGCTGTAAATGCCAACAAGCAAGCGAATGGTTTGCCTGATGATCAAACCTGTGCCGATATCGCTAACGCGTTCCAGGCTGCGGTGGTGGATACGCTGGTAATTAAATGCAAGCGCGCGCTTGAGCAAACCGGCATGAAGACGCTGGTGATCGCCGGCGGCGTTTCTGCTAACAAAAAACTGCGTGTCGATCTGGACAAAGAACTCGCCAAAATCGGCGCGAAAGTATTTTATGCCCGTCATGAATTTTGCACTGATAACGGCGCAATGATCGCCTATGCCGGTTGCCAGCGATTGTTGGCAGGGCAACATGAAAACCTGGCGATTAATATCAAAGCCCGCTGGCCGCTGGATTCACTTTCATCGCTTTAATTTTCGATTTTATACTTTAAGCAGACGCTGACTATGGATATTGTTTACATCCGCGATTTACGTATAGACACCATTATTGGTATTTACGATTGGGAGCGCGAAGTGCGCCAGACCGTGAGTATCGATCTGGAAATGGCCAGCGATATCCGCAAAGCGGCCGAGACGGATGATATTCAGCATGCGTTGAATTACAAAGCCGTTTCCAAACGCTTGATTGCTTATGTGGAAAACCGCAATGCCTTGTTGGTTGAAACGCTTGCTGAAGAAATTTCACAAGTAATCCGTACAGAATTCAATGTGCCCTGGTTGCGTTTGCGTTTAAGCAAGCCTGGGGCAATCCGTGGTGCGCGTGATGTAGGGTTAATTATTGAGCGCGGCACCCGGCCCGAAGGCTTGCCGTTATGACAGCGATATATCTAAGTCTTGGCAGTAATGTAGATCGCCACAAGCATATTCTCGCGGCATTAGATGCGTTAAGTAAATTGTTGGGTGAATTAAAAGTATCCTCGGTTTACGAAAGTAAATCGGTTGGATTCGATGGAAGCAATTTTTTTAATTTAGTCGTTGGTGCGGAAACTGATTTATCAATTGCCGAGCTGTCCGAAAATTTAAAGCGTATAGAAGATGATAATGGCCGTAAACGCAATGGACCGAAATTCAGTCCGCGCACGCTGGATATAGATATTTTGACCTACGGGGATTTTGTCGGTATCGAAAGTGGAATTGAATTGCCGCGTGCGGAAATCACCAAAAACGCTTTTGTACTTTTACCACTGGCTGAAATCGCGCCGTCTATTTCACATCCACAATTACAAAAAAACTATCGGCAATTATGGGCTGATTACGACCAGGATTCACAGAAATTGTGGGCGATTGATTTTGAATGGCAAGGTAAAACCATTTCCCGTTCCGAAGTGTCTTTATAATAGCTTGAGTGTGCTTCATTAATATTAAAGCCACTTCTTATAGGCAACAATTCCAAATCCGGCAGCAATAATGAGCATCGCCCCCAAGGTATAAAAATAACCATGGGTTGCATGCAATTCTGGCATGTTATCAAAGTTCATTCCGTAAATGCCGGCGATAAACGTGAGCGGAACAAAAATGGCGGTAATGACGGTCAACACCTTCATGGTGTTATTTAGCTGGTGTGATGTGATGGAGAGGTAGCCATTGATCAAGTCGCCGCAAATTTCGTAATACATCGTCGTTAAGCCGTGCAATCTTTCGCAGCGTTCAAACAAGTCCTGCAGTGCGTGTTCTATGTCGCCATCTTCGTCGATCAGCCGTTGCGGAATATCTTTTAATAAATTAGTCACGAGTTTTTCATGGTAACTAAAAATACGCCGCAGCTTGCGTAACCGTGACTGGTAGGCGATTAATTCCCGCATAACCTCATCGTTAGGTTTTTCCTGCATGGAATCTTCAAGTTCATTCAATGATGGCTCAAACGCAAGGATGGTTTCCAAATAGCGGCCGACTGAAAAACGCATAATACGCGACGCAAGCAGCCCGGGACTAACCAATAAATTTTCACTGTAGGCATTTTCCCAGTAGTAACTAATTCCCATGGAATTGCGCGGATGGCAGCTAATCAGGCAGCGGTCACCGGCAAACAAAGCAATTGTCATTTGCTGGATGGTGAGGTCTTTATTAAATTCGGTGATGCCGCGATACAAAATTAATGTGTAATCATCAAAGGTTTCTGTTTTAGGCGGGTGGCGAAAACGTTGCACATCCTCCACAGCTAATGGATGACAACCCATGGATAATAAAAATTGCTTTTCTGTTGCCGGCTCTTCGCCCAATAAATCTATCCAGATATAACCGCTGCCTTCGCTACGCCAACGCTCAATTAATTCCGTGCTGCCTTGTATATGTTCGCCATGTGCGGTGAGAAGCTGGGTTCTGATCATTATTGTTTCGCAATTATTTAATTGAATGATTCGGTTAATTGATTAATCCGGTTGATTAGATGGTGATGGTGCGTCCGCCATCCACTACTATTATTTGCCCCGTAATATAAGGAGCATCTTTCGCTAAAAATAAAATAGTTCGTGCGATGTCTTGTACTTGCCCGCGTTGTTGCAGGGGAATTTGTGCGAGCATTTTTTCTTTATTCTCATCCGAGAGTTGTTCTTCGGTTTTTTTATAGTAATCATCCGGCCAGAGAATGGCGCCTGGCGCTATCCCATTGACCCTTACGCGCGGGGCAAGTTCCTGGGCCAGGCTTTTGGTCAGCATTTCATTGCCTGCTTTTGCGATCGAATAAATGCTGTGTTTTCTGAGCGGGCGTTGTGCATAAATGTCGGCGATATTAATAATGCAGCCGTGATTTTTTATCAGTGTCGGTGCTAACGCTTGCGCAAGAAAGAAAGGCGCTTTGAGATTGGAATTAATTAAATTATCCCAATCCGCATGGGTAGCTTCACCAATAGGTGTGGGATAAAAACTGGACGCGTTGTTAACCAATAAATCCAATCGTTGCCATTGATCTGCACTTTGTTGGGCGAGGTTTAATACTTGTGCGTGATCATTGAGGTCTGCCTGTAATCCCGCTGCAGAGTTCTCTCGTTCGCTATTAAGTTCATCAACCAATTCCTGTGCAGCTGCAGCGGATTGGTTGTAGTGAACAATTACGTTGAAACCTGCAGCATGTAATTGCTGTGCAATCTCGGCGCCGATGCGTTTGGCAGCGCCGGTAACCAATGCGACTTTGGAGTGATTGTTAATGGTTGTGTCGGGCATGGTTTACTCCTGCAAAAAATGATTACTATTCCTGTGCGAAAAATTCCTGCTTTAATTGCGTGACCTTATCTAATCTCAATCGTGCAATTGCATCGCCAAATGCTTGGCCGGTTAAACCTTGCTCGCGCAACGGTGCCAAATCAATTTGTTGGGCTGCATTCAAGGCACGGCGAAAAAAATTGGCTTGCGGATAGTCTCGATTTTCGAATCCGGTGCGACCGCGTGCATCGGCTTCGCAACACACCAGAAATTGATGAAAACGTTCCGGACGACGAAATGCGTCATTGGATTGTAGAACTTTTAACACCGTCGCGGGTTTTAATTCCATCGCCCTGTGGCAATGGGTGTGCCATTGCGCCACCATGAGCGCAAGTTCTTTGTAGTCGCGCGGTGCAGCGATGCGTTCGCATAATTTTTTAACCAGCGGTACGCTGCGTTCTTCGTGAGCGATATGGCGTGGCCATTCTTCTTCCGGTGTTGTGCCTTTGCCTAAATCATGTACCAGCGTTGCAAAACGGATGCAGGTGTTGATAGTTAATTTAACGGCTTGCTGCAGGCTCATTAAAGTGTGGATACCAGTATCGACTTCCGGATGATGAGTTGCCGTTTGCGGTACACCGAAAAGCGCATCGATTTCCGGAAAAATTTTTTCCAGTGCATGGCAATCACGCAATACCTGAATAAAAATTTCGGGATTAGGTTCGGCGAGCGCGCGTTCGGTTTCCTTCCAGATTCGCTCTGCCACCAGATGATCGACTTCGCCATTGCTGACCATGGTTTGCATCAGTGTGATGGTTTCATCGGCCACATGAAAACCGTATTGATGATAGCGCGCCGCAAAACGCGCAATTCGTAAAATCCGCACCGGGTCTTCAGCAAAAGCGGGCGATACATGGCGAAGTACTTTTTGTTGCAAGTCTGACTGGCCGTTATAAGGATCAATGATGCTGCCGTGTTCGTCTTCCGCCATCGCATTGATGGTGAGATCGCGACGAACCAGATCTTCTTCCAGCGTGACTTCCTCGCCGCAGTAAAAACTGAAACCGGCATAACCATGGCCGGTTTTACGTTCGGTGCGGGCGAGGGCATATTCTTCTTTTGTTTGCGGATGCAGGAATACTGGAAAATCTTTTCCAACCGGTGTAAAACCTTGTGCTTGCAATTGCTCCGGAGTGGCACCCACAACGACCCAATCCTGTTCGGTGACCGGGCGGCCTAATAATTTATCGCGGACAGCGCCGCCTACCAGATAGGTTTTCATAACTCTGACTTATTAGAAAAGTTGCGGTGAAGTATAGGTGAATCGCGCTGATAAAAAAATCTACAAAATGACTTGTGGCTGAATGGAAATTAAATTACTCTCGTCCAACTTGTTAATTCATCTAACGATAGATCAAAAAATTATGTATTCAATGAGTTCCCTAAAACACCGCGTATCACTGCGACCAATTTTTTGGTGCGCGGTCATTGCGCGTGTTTTAGCGGAATTTGTTGATTGATTAATGTTTTAATCGTTGTAAACAAAGGCCGCAGCATAAAAACTGCGGCCTTTGTGTTTTCAGGTTTCAGTTTTTCTAACCACATTACTGCTGCGGCGAATTTCAATTTCCTCCTCAGGGAATATAAGGAGTTATGCCGTGGCTGTTTTGCTTGCCTATTTTTCCGTGGTGCTGATTTGGGCCACTACGCCCCTCGCTATTCAATGGAGTAGCGATAGTTTAAGTTTTATGGCTGCAGCCGCCGCACGTATGTCAATTGCGTTGGCGCTGGCGTTGTCATTCGTGGCGATTTTACGTCAGTCATTTGCAATTTTTTGGCAACATCGCCTGATTTTTTTTGCGGCATCGATTGGTATTTTTCCTAATATGCCCGTGGTCTATTGGGCTGCGCAATTTATTCCCTCTGGTTTGGTTGCAGTCATTTTTGCAATGTCTCCTTTTGTAACTGGCTTGATGACATTGTTGCTGCTAAAACAAAATCCATTTTCGCTTAAAAAAGTATTGGCGTTGCTGTTGGCGTTAATCGGGTTGATCGTTATTTTTTACCATCAATTACATTTTGATTTTCGTTCAGTGTATGGCATATCCGGCATCTTACTTTCTTGCGTGTTATTTAGTTTTAGTAGTGTGTGGGTAAAAAAATTAACGGAACAGCAGGCGGTAACACTGGATGCATTTCACCAGGCAACCGGCGCACTTTTATTTGCGTTACCGGGGTTGTTATTGGGTTGGTGGTTGATGGACGGTGATCTTCCACAAACGGTATCCGTGAAATCGGCTGGGTCGATTGTGTATTTGGCGATTGTCGGATCATTGATTGGATCGGCCTTATTTTTTTACATCTTGCAGCGGCTGTCTGCCAGCGTGGTGTCGTTGATTACGCTGATGACACCGGTGCTGGCCATTTTGCTGGGGAAAAATCTCGCTGATGAAGACTTACCCGCGCATACGCTATTTGGCGTGGGATTAGTATTGATTGCGTTACTGTTTTATTCCTCCCTTACGTTGGCGGCAATTAAAAACTGGTGCTCACAAAAGTTGCTCTCCGGTTTGCAATCGCGCGCCATCGATGTCGATGGAAACGCTGAATCAGCGATACGCGAAGCAAGAGACGACATGATTCGTTATAAGTGAGTTGTTTTGGTGCGCGCCCCAGTGGCGCGCGTGCTTTTCATGCACCATGTTTGTGCCTGGGTGCATTTTGTTTTGGGTATGCAATCTTGTATTCAATGCACAACTTCATGATTTTGATAGTAAAAATAAAATTGGCTTGGTCCCTGCAATAGTCCGATCAAGCTAGTGTGAATTATCAATAGCTGCCTCAAAACAAATTAGCAAAGACCATTAATAGAGGACAAAACTCATGAAGATGAAGCAAAAATTAATCGCTGGTGCTATCGCTCTTTCGGCGTTCGCTGGTTTTTCGGTTCCTGCGGTGCATGCTGCTGATGTTGCTGCGAGTGTTGGTGCCTCAAACATGTATTACTGGAGAGGTATGGATTTACTCGGTGGCGCGGCCTTAACTGCTGATGTGAATGTTAGCGGTAATGGTTTCGTTGCAGGCATTTGGACCAGCTCTGGGGATGCTGCAAACGGTACTGAATACGATTTATATGCTGGGTATTCAGGTAGTGCCGGTGATTTCACATATGGTGTGAGCGTTATTTCTTACATCTATCCAACTGTTGGTGAAGATGCTGAAACAGGACTTGGCCCAGTGAAGCCTGGTGAATATGTTGAAATTGTTCCCTCTATTGGTTATGGTCCATTCAAAGTGACCTACTACGATGCAGTCGTAGCTGATCATCCTCCGTTAGCAGATGAAGATTATAGCTACGTAACAGCTGAACTGAATTTTGAAAAATTCGCAATTAAGTATGGTCAGCATATGTCCGATGAGGGTGCAATCGACGGATTCTCTCACATCGACTTGACTTACAAGTTTAATGAGAAGTTGTCTTTCACCTTGGGTCAAACAATTGATGATGCTGATGGTTTTGCATCGGATGAAGCGAATTTTGTAGTCAACTTATCTTTACCTATTTTGTAATTTAACATTGTTAACTAGATAAAATAAAAATGGCAGCCCAGTGCTGCCATTTTTATTTTTGGCATTTCTAATTATAGATTTAGATGTTTTTTTTGTGGTAATTTTCATTGCCGCTTAATTGGAGGTGGTTTTAATAAACAGGAGTTTTATATGAAGAAGGTAGTTCAAGTTTTTGTATGTTTGTTTTCTATTAATTTATTCAGGTATTTCAAGCGCGTCTAATTTTTCTGATTATGTTAGAAAAACGTCAAAATGGATTTTTGATGAGCAGCAAAAAATGTCTGATGCTGAGATTAAAAAGAAAGTTAATGAATACTTTAGAGACGAAGTTATTAAGCCTTTATTTCAAAGTTTGACTGCTGAATTGGGTGGCGCTGCAAATAATGAGCAAGTAAAAAAATTATTTGATGCGCTTCCAGTAATTTCATTTTTTATAAAGATAGCTACAGCCGGCGGTAATGGGCCGAGTGAAAGTCAGGTCATGTTAAAGGTCATACTAACTGCAATTGATAATGCAAAAAACGATATCATAAATGCAGTTGACCAAGCTTATCAAAGTGACACTGAAGCAAAATTACAAACAATCATCCATCAGTTAAATATATACAATTTG
The DNA here is from genome assembly GCA_003056245.1 of Cellvibrio sp. 79. Taxonomy (GTDB): domain Bacteria; phylum Pseudomonadota; class Gammaproteobacteria; order Pseudomonadales; family Cellvibrionaceae; genus Cellvibrio. The sequence continues at coordinate 117,695 of MVDH01000002.1, forward strand.
TATTCGCTAGAGACGCAAAAGACTTCATATGTAACTATGTTGGATTTGTCTTATGCAGCTTCCGAAATTAAAAAGAGGTTACAGCAAAAACCAGAAAAAACAATTGAAAATGCGCATTTGTATTTGTTGGTATCATCTCTTCACATGGAAATAGAGAGACAAAAAATTGCGATATTGAATTACGTTAGTTTTCCTGGCTATTCGGAGGATTTCATAAAGCAAAGATCTACTGAGGAGTTTTTAAGAGTTGCTAACTACATGGTTGATGATGGGCTGACGTATATAAATAATGCTTATGTGGGTTCTTTAGAAGCTTGGAAAACCGAGTACAAAAACTCTATTACCAGCAATGTTACTTGGGTTAGAGATGAAACATCGTCAACAAAGATTTTTAGTTTTGCAATGAATTCAAAGCCTGTTGAGTTTTTGGTCAAAAAAGGGCTCCCTTTAAGATATACGTGCCCATACACAATCTTTGATCCTTTAGGCAATAAATATTTTACAACCGAAGGTAGTTGCGGGCTTTCTAATTCACAGCTCGCGGAGCTTGTGAAGAATAATATTGGTGGCATTTTAGAGTTATTTAAAAAAGACGTTGTCTCATTTGATAAATATATGTCTGATGGTTATGAGCCTATAAAGAAAGCCTTCGATGGGTGGTGGATTGCGGCAGGAAAGATTGGTTTCCGTCCCCAATCTTCTGTTGATATGTATGTATCTAATATACCTAATAACCCTAAGCCCTCAATTTGTACTGTTTCTGGTAATTCGGGGCGAGTGTTAGCCAGACCGCTTACAATACATGATCGGTTGCCGTCATATGGATCATGCTATCCCTGTTCATATAATCGAATTAGAGACGGAAACTACACAATTCATCAATGCGGAGTTGAGTAAGATTGATTAAAGAGAAATGCCGTTTTTAAAAAAGCGGCATTTCTATTTTGATGCATTTTAAGTAATTCTCTGTGTCTATAATATTAATTATATGATTTAATAAAAGATTCTTTCCAAGCCCTTATACTCGTGCCCGAACTCTGGTTCAATGCGCGCGCAATGGCTCACTTTCTATAAGGAATCTTCATGTCCCGCTCACCTATCCTTGTGACTGGCGGTGCCGGTTTTATCGGCAGCCATGTCTGTATTGAATTGATTAATAGCGGTTATTTGCCGGTGGTGGTGGATAACCTCATTAATAGCAAACCTGAATCGCTCAAGCGTGTCGCCCGGATTACCGGTGTTGAACCGGTATTTTATGAGGCGGATATCAACGATAAGGAAGCCCTGTGTACTATTTTTAACGCTCACAATATTGAAGCGGTAATGCATTTTGCCGGCTTGAAAGCCGTGGGTGAGTCCAACCAGATTCCCATGAAATACTACCGCTACAACGTGGCTGGTACCTTGTCGCTTACGGAAGTGATGGAAGAATTCAAAGTCTGGAAATTGATTTTCAGCTCGTCGGCAACAGTTTACGGCGACCCGGTTTCCGTACCTATCGATGAAACCTTTGCTACGGCTGCCACCAATCCTTATGGTCGCAGCAAGTTGATTGTGGAAGAGATCCTGCGCGATATCGCCAAGGCGCCGGGTAGCCAATGGAATTTCTCATTACTGCGTTACTTCAATCCTGTTGGTGCGCATGAAAGTGGCTTGATCGGCGAAGATCCTGCAGGTATTCCCAACAATTTGTTGCCTTACGTAGCGCAAGTGGCGATTGGCAAGTTGAAAGAGCTGAGCGTATTCGGCGATGACTACGAAACCATCGACGGTACTGGCGTGCGCGATTACATCCATGTCGTGGATCTTGCCAAGGGGCATGTCGCCGCATTACTGGGGTTGGATAAATCCGGTATTGGCTGCCGCGCATACAACCTGGGTACTGGTTCGGGGTTGTCGGTGCTACAAATCGTTAAAGCCTTTGAGGCGGCAAGCGGCCGTAATGTGCCTTACAAAATATCACCGCGTCGCGCGGGCGATATTGCCGCTTGTTACGCTGATGCAACCAAAGCAAAAGCCGAGTTGGGTTGGACCGCTGAGCTGGGCCTTGAGCGCATGATGCAAGATGCCTGGCGCTGGCAATCGCAAAACCCCAATGGCTACGATGCCTGATAACTTCTGGTTACCGTTTTAAAGACAGCCGCTGGCGCAATCCAGCGGCTGTTTTGTTTTATGGGGAGTGCTCTGTAACGAGTTTCATCAATCCACGCAAAAACCATGTAACAGATTTGTTCGGCACATGATTTGTGATGCTTATGGCAAAAAAGCTTCTCACTTTTTACCGATTCAAGTGAGATGCCCCAGCTTTGAACGGTTTTTCAAAAGTGAGAAGAGAAAAAACCGAACCTGATGGAAGCTTACTAGTGTGTTAGTTCGCCAAACACAATAACTCTAATAAGTTGTAAAAAAGTAAGTAAGACAAACGTGCTGTTTTTGTAATTGAAAGCTTGCATTAGAAAACAGCGCTTAACCATCAGCCAAGAGTTCTCTTCATCGTTACACGCAATTTCATAACCATAAAAAGCTTGCCGGCTGCACGGCGTTTTGTTGTGCAAAAAATGGCGGCGATTGGGTGTATCCGAAGGGAAATTTAGTGGAGACAACACTATGCAACCCATCAACCCGTTGCCCAATTCCTGGGTTCGGATTTTGTTCCTGCTCGGCAGTTTTTTGTTCAGTCACAGCCTCTTTGCACAAACCAACCTCGCCTTAAATAAAACGGCGACCGCCAGTACCGCACTTACCGCTGCCGCTAATGCGGTCGATGGCAATGGTGGCACCCGTTGGGAATCGGTTCATGGTAATGGGCCATCATGGCTGAGTGTGGATTTGGGCGCGAATTACAGCCTCTCGTCAGTTGTGATCGATTGGGAAGCGGCCAATGCCGCGAATTACGATGTCCAGGGTTCAACGAATGGCACAACCTGGGTAAATCTGGCATCGCGCACTGGCGGTGCCTTCGGCACCCGTACTGATACCGTGCCGGTGGCCGGAACTTATCGTTATATGCGTATCAATGCGACCCAGCGCAGCGCGGGTAATAACTGGGGTTACTCTCTGTGGGAACTGAAAGTCTACGGCACGGTGCCGGTTAGCAGTTCTTCAATCCCGGCGGCTAATGCCAACCTCGTTCAAGGTGCCGTGGTAGCTGCCAGTTCACAGGTGCAACCGGCGTCTCTGGCGATTGATAACAATGCCGGCACCCGTTGGGAATCTACCCACGCTGTGGACCCGGCCTGGATCAGTCTGGATTTCGGCTCGGCCAAAAATGTAAGTTCGGTGGTGATCGATTGGGAAGCTGCCAATGCGGCTAATTACGAAGTGCAGGGTTCCAATAACAACACCAGTTGGGCAACCCTGGCGACTCGCACCGGCGGCACCTTTGGTGCGCGCACGGATACCGTCGCAGTGAGCGGTTCCTATCGCTATGTACGTATTTATGGCACAGCGCGTAGCGCTGGCAATCAATGGGGCTATTCGATTATCGAATTGAAAGTATTTGGCTCCAGCGGTGTTGCAAGTAGCAGTTCGGTGAGCAGCTCTGTTGTTAGCAGTAGTGTCCTGAGTAGTAGTGTTGTGTCCAGCAGTACGCCGACTGTACCTTCATCAAGTCGCTCATCCTCATCGGTTACCGGTACTAACAGCAGCGTAACTATTCCGGTGAATGTGACTTACAAGCCTTTGTATCCAAGCCAATCTACACCAGAGCTTTCACATAACTGGCGTATTGAAGCCGATGGCACCATCGTGACCTTCGGTAGCGGCCGTGCCCGTGCGCGCCATGAAGCAGAAGATATTTTTTACACCTTCCCATCGTTCTATCACGAGCATCGCACCTTCAAATTTGAAGTGCACGATCACACGCCCAAAGGTGAATCGCGCGTTGAGATTTTCTACGAGCCTGAATACGCCAACTTCAACGATATCGGTTGCCGCAAAAGTTTGTTCAACCCCTATCGCTCTTACTTTGGCGATAACGGCGGCTTCACCCGTATTCGCAACGCTGACCCCGCCACCGGTAAAGGTGAATTGTGGCGTTGTATTGGCACTCGCTTTGTTCCGGGTGAACGCGAAGGGCAAACCACTTTGCGCACTGGTGAATTCTACGATTTTGAATTCCAGCAATGGCTCGGCTTTACCGATACCGACCCGCGTGTAAGCGCGCAGCGCGTGTATTACACCGATACCTTCCGCATCAAATTGGGAACGCCCGGTTTGTATATCGTGAACAACGACGAATTGAATACGAAGCTCGCGTCCGGCGGTACAGCAACAGCTGCTCCTGTGCGTGCGTTTAAAGGTGTTGCGCAAGCGGATGTGATCAGTACATCGGGTGTATTAGCGGATTCGGGCGCGCCTGGTTATCAATCGATTCGTTCACCACAGGCGATTGCCAAGGGTTATCAAAAACCGTCTTACTTATTAGCCAACTCAGGCAATAACGCCACCGTGACTTATCGCGAAGGCAACCAGACGTTTACCGATCAAGTGATTGAATATGCACCGACTGCAGCGAGCCCATTTATTGTTGATCGCCACTCGCATTTGTGGACTGCGTTTTTCCGCGAAGCATTAAATATTCGCTGGGAAACCCATAATCAATTCCTCAGTGGTCGCCGCATTTTCCACACGGATTTTGTAACCGGAAAACACTTTGAAGCAGGCAATCCGGATTTCACTGAGTTGGCAAATCTTGCTACCGGTTTAACGATCAATAGTTCGTGCGTGGGTTGCCACGTAAATAATGGTCGCGGCCAGGCGCCGGTTGCGGGTCAATTGCCGAATAGCATGGCGGTGAAAGTCAGCTCGGGCGCAACCGATGCGAATGGCAATGCATTGCCACACAACTATTTCGGCAAAGTGTTGCATCCGCAATCGCGCAATGGCGGTGTACCGGCAGAAGCGATCACCAATTTGAGTTACACCAATATTGCGGGAACATTTAATGACGGCACCGCGTATCAATTACAAGCACCGAATTATTCTGTGCAAGTGCTCGATAACGCCGGTGGAGCAGTCAATAATTTCTCGCCACGTATGGCGCAAACTATTGTTGGTCTCGGTTTATTGGAAGCCGTTCCAGAATCTGTTTTGCTGCAACGTCATGATCCGAATGACAGCAATGGCGATGGAATTTCCGGTCGTGTCAATCAAGTGACGGATTTGAAAACCGGTGAGCAACGCATTGGCCGTTTCGGTTGGAAAGCGAGTATCGCAACTCTCGAACAATTTACTGCCGACGCATTGCATGAAGACATTGGTGTGAGCACCAGTATTTTGCAAGGCCCTGCGTGCGGCGCAAATCAAACTGCATGTCGCAATGCGGGACCAAACGGCATTGAATTGAATGATGCACGCGTGAATTTGTTAACCGTGTATATGCAAGCGCTCGGAGCACCGGCGCGTCGCGCGGAAACGGTTAACAATGCGGATGTTGTTCGCGGTGAACAAGTGTTTGGTAATTTGGGTTGTGCCGGTTGCCATACACCAACGCTGACGACCGATTACGGCCATCCATTGGCTGAATTGCGTGGACAAACTATCAAGCCTTACACCGATTTGTTGTTACATGATTTGGGTGAAGGTTTGGCTGATCGTTTGACCAACAACGCAACACTGAATCGCGAATGGCGTACACCGGCATTGTGGGGCTTGGGGTTAGAGCCAGCAGTAAATGGCCACAGCCGTTTGTTACACGATGGCCGCGCACGCAATATCAATGAAGCGATTTTGTGGCACGGCGGTGAAGCAGCGGCAAGTCAATCGGCTTATCGTGCAGCAACGGCAACGCAGCGTAATGATTTGATTAAATTCCTTGAATCGCTGTAATTTTTTCCGGGTTGTACGTGCGTAAAAAAACTCCCATCAGGTAACTGGTGGGAGTTTTTTTATTATTCTTGAGCGCATAACTTTCAAGATGGAGTCCGGTATTTCATCCGCGACGCGCAGTCCGTGACCGTATGCAGCATGGATGCTGCATCCGAGCCTACATGGGTGGAGTGCGCATCAGGCAAAACGTGTTTTGCGCGCACGGAACGCCCGCAATTTATTGCGGGCAGGCCCCGAAGGGTATTCACGGCGTGTCATGGAGGGAATACCGGACTCCATCTGTGGCACTAACTTGCAGTATAAAAAATCAAACCAAATCCTTCTCAGTAGCAAACGACAACGCAAATGATTTTGGTCCTACATTAATCGCGCCGGTCATGCTCATCATCGATAACATGGTTTTGATATTGTTTTGTTTGCAGAATTCACGGAATTCTACCAATACCGGTTCGTCCTTGATTTCTTCCAGCAAGCCGCCGTAACTCATGGCGATAACGTCACTGCTCAATCCTTGCGAAATTTGTTTCTTCACGTGCGCAAATAATTTTTCCAGCGCACCGAGGAAACCTTTACCCGTATCGATTTTGTCCGTTTCACCGCGATGTAATTGCACTATCGGGCGCAAGTTCAGCGCGCTGGCCAGTTGGAAATTAATCCACGAAATATTGTTATCGCCTTTACGTAAATGGCGACGTTCACGCATGTAGGACAGATCGTTCGGAATTAAATAACCGTAAACCTGATCGCGCATATTATCGATGTCGCGAACAGCTCGATTGAGCGCCATCTTTTCCACATTAATGCGCTTTACCAATTCATAAACCAGCAAGGCGTGGCCGGTAAACATGGACATGGAATCGTACAAGCGAATGCGGAACGGTGCGCGGCCTTCATTTTTTTCCAGCTCGCGGAATTTAGGTTCGTTCACCAATGCCGCTTCGGAAACGCGTTTGAATACATCGCTTTTTTTGCTGTTGATGGTGACGACTTGTACCAAATCGTATTTCGGCAACAAGCGGTCTTTCAAAATATCCGTCATGTCGTTGACTGATAGTGGATCAGACTGCGCCAAGCCATACACATCCCGTGAGTGGTTTTTGTAAAAGTTGAGCATGGTTTGCGGGTCGCGATAATCCAGCTCCTGCCCCTTGGCGTGATTGATGTAAATCGGCAACACTTCAATGTTGTGCTGTTGGATAAATTTCGCGGGTAAATCACAAGTTGAGTCGACGGCGATACACGTCCTGGATGACATTTTTGTTCTCCCCTGATAAGGCATAGTGAGTTGGTAACACTGCTATACCGTCCCTGGCGGGTTATCCTGGGCCCCGTTCAAAAGGCTGTTTTGATGAAGCCAGTATCGGGGTTGCGCGAAGGAAGCTGAAGTCGCATAAATCAATGTATGTTGTAAGGCGATGTAAGTATCGTTGTGAGATATTGCTTACACGGATGCAGATTTTGGCGATAAATGGTTATAAGAGGGAGGGGTTGGTTGGGCCAGACAATTAATCCGTTTCCGGCGTCATAGGTAGTGAAATACTGAAGCGGGCACCACCCAGATCCGATGTGTGGATACGGATATCGCCCTCGTAACTGCGCACGATTTCCGCTGCCACTGAAAGGCCAATACCCTGGCCGGGGATGCTGGTATCCAAACGTTGACCGCGTTCAAGGATGCGTTCCCGTTGGGCAACAGGAACACCGGGGCCGTCATCTTCAATATCAATACGCAAGCGGTTATTTTCGATAACGCTCGTCATACGCACGTGTTTTCTACCGTATTTAAAAGCGTTTTCCAATAAATTCCCGACCAGCTCCATCACATCCTGCTCATCGCCTGCGACCAGTGAATTGGGGGCAAGCTCCAGCTCCTGTTGCATCTGTTTACTGGCATACACTTTTTGCAAAGTAGCAAATAAACGAGTGGCAATTGGCTCGATACGGGTGCGTCTGAAAGTCCCTTTTTGCTGACTGGAAACGGCGCGCTGCAATTGGTAAGTCACTACCTGGCTCATGCGTGTAACTTGTTCGCTGAGTTCATGGTCGGGGTGGGTCGATTGATTGATTTTGCTTTGCAAAACGGCGAGTGGTGTTTTCAGGCTGTGCGCCAAATCAGCAAGGCTGTTGCGGTAGCGCTGGCGCAATGCCTGTTCGCGATCCAACACCTGATTGAGGTTGTTAACGATTCGTTGCAGTTCCTTGGGGTGGTCACCTTCAATGCTACTGGTGTCGCCGCTTTGCATCGCCTTGAGCGCTACGGCCAATTTTCCCAGCGGGCGCAGACCCCAGCGCAGGATTAACGTTTGCGCGATTAATAAAAATATTCCCGCAGCGCCGAGCCAGCGCCAGAGTTCATTGCGATAAGCGCTTAGCTCCGCGCGATATTCATCCGCACTATGAATAACCACGAAATGAAATGGGGTTGGGTTGCCGTTGGCATCTTCCCAATTCACGGTATAGCGGGCGATGAAATGTGGCTTGTTTTCCAGCTCTTTTTCGCTGAATAACATTTTGCCGGGGGTATCGCTTTTGGCGATGGTTTTGTAAGCGGGTGGCGTATTCAGTGCGGCAGAATTGGAATGCCACACGGCTTTGGCATCGCCATTAAAAATGTAGCCGTAAAGGCCGGAGTTGGGATGTTCAAAATCTGCTTCGCTCAGGGTGACCGACGTAACGCGCAGGCCAGTGATGCGATCATTTCGGGTTTCGGGTTCGGCCACGCTCATCAATAAATTCACGTGGCCACGCAAGCGTGAACGCTCGGCGACTTCCAAACTGTTTTCAAACGCGCGATCCAGAAAGAAACCGGTCAATCCCAAAAACAACGGCAACAATAATGCCGACGCCAATAACAGGCGCGCGGCGATGGAATCCAAACGTGAACCCACGCTTATTGTTTATCCAGGTTAAAACGGTAACCGAGACCGCGTTGGGTGGTGATCAAATTGAGCGTGCCTTCCGGGTCCAGTTTTTTGCGCAGGCGGCCGACGAAGACTTCGATCACGTTGCTATCGCGGTCGTAGTCCTGCGCGTACAAATGTTCGGTCAGTTCGCTTTTGGAAATATTTTTGCCCGCGTGCATCGCCAGGTAGGTGAGGGTGTTGTATTCAAAACTGGTGAGTTCCACTTCAGCTTCATCGCGGAAAACACGCTTGGCGCTGGTGTCGATAGAGATGGGGCCGTAGCGCAATACCGATGAAGCATGGCCACTGGCACGGCGCAACAACGCATGAATACGCGCACGCAATTCTTCCGGGTGGAACGGTTTGGTGAGGTAATCATCGGCGCCGGCTTCAAGACCTTCCACTTTATCTTGCCAGTTGCCGCGCGCGGTCAAAATCAGGATCGGATAATTGCGTGCTTTCGCGCGTAATTGTTTGATCAAACTGGAGCCATCCAGAAGTGGTAAGCCCAGGTCGATGATGGCCAGGTCGTAATCGTATTCGGTTCCCAGGAATAAACCTTCGCGGCCATCGGCAGCGGCATCACAGGCGTATTTTTCCGTGGCCATCAGGCTTTGGATTTGCTCGCGCAGTGGCTTTTCATCTTCAACAATCAGGATACGCATAGTCAGTGTCTGTCCGTGCAAGTGGATAAAAATAGTGAGGCTTGTTGCAACGCCTGGCGACCGGGAAAGCCTGGAACCGGGCGCCCATTAAACCGCGTGTGCGCTATAAAATCCATGCTCCTTATGGCGCTCCAGGTTTTGCGATTACAAGCGCATTTTTTCTGTGGCCTGATTTGCACAAAAGCGTGCGTTTGATTTATTTCATCAGAACCCCGGTCCCATCGTACATGCTGTTTTGTGCCTCATTATGAGGCGACGATGGTTTTCTTTCCCATTTTTCTCTGGATTTGAATTTTTCATCCCATGTTTGGACAGCTTCCATAACTGGGATGAACTTTGTCACCGCCTCCTTCTTAATAGGCACAGGCTTAGTGGACCACATAACTAATAAACAAGGTCCATGGCGAGCCATTCAGTCATGAAATTATCCGTGTAATTTCATCATTTCCTCCACGCTTTACCTATCAACTGCATAGTGCAACGCGGTTACGTCGTTACTGCATTTTGCGCTGTGCTTTATTGGAGCATTCAATGAACAGACTAATAACCAGGATGACCCGGCGCTATGCCGATGGTGGCCGAAGAGGCCATAAACTGATGCTATGGCTCTCCGCCCTTGGGCTGAGTTTTTCGGCTGCCGTTCCCGCCGTAGCCCAAGCGCCAAAGGCGGTAGATTTCCAGCGCGTAACCGTTGCAGAGGGCCTGGACTTGCCCATGGAGTTTGAAATTTCCGCTGATGGCCGCGCCTTTGTCGTGAGCAAATGCGGCAAGTTTTACGGCTGGAAACTGGATGGCGGCACGGCCACACAAACCTCGACGGTGCCGAACGTGCGTTGCGTCTTTGAAGATGGCTTATTGAGCCTGGCGCTGGACCCGAACTTTACCCAGAACAATTATCTCTACGTGCAGTACACCTCGCCCGGCAGTAAGACGCGGGTGTCGCGCTTTACCGTGAATGCGAATAACGGTTTGAACACCGCCTCGGAATCCATCCTGCTGGAGTGGACCACCGGCAATGAAGCCCACGGCCATATGGGCGGCAGTTTGAAGTTTGATAAGGACGGCAATCTGATTATCACAACGGGTGATAACAATGCGGCGTCCGGCTATTTCTCGGCGGGTGCACAAGCGACATCCGGCAATACCAATGACTTGCGCGGTAAAGTGCTGCGTATCAAGCCTACTGCGGACGGCAAATACACCATTCCTGCCGGCAACCTGTTCCCGGCAGATGCCACCCATCGCGCGGAAATTTACGGCATGGGCTTTCGCAACCCTTTCCGGATCAACCTCGATCCGCTCACCGGTTATCTGTATGTGGGCGATATCGGTCCGGACGCTTCAGCCGATAGCGCCGAAGGTCCCGGTGGGTTGGACGAGTTGAATGAGTTGCGTGCTGCCGGCAATTACGGTTGGCCGCATATCATTGGTTTTAACCAGCCTTACGCCGGTTTTAACCCGAATAACATCGTGAATAATTACGCGACCAATACCGGCGCGAAGAACCTGCCGGCCGCAAAGCCGGCGTTGTGGACGATTCGTCACCAGGCCACAATGTCCGGCCCGGTGTATCGCTTTAACGAGGCGATCAAAAATGATTTCAAGTTGCCCGCGTATTACGACGGCCGTTTGATTTTCTGGGATTTCAACAGCAGCAAATTCTTCACCATCAACCTCGCGGCGGGTGCAAATCCACCCGTTGCCGAAGAATTCCCACTAAATACCGGCGGTGTGCAAGGTGCGATTGATGCCGAACTTGATCCACGTACCCAGCAGCTTTATGTGTTGCAGTGGGGCTCGGGTTGTTGCGATAAGGAGCCCTTCAACAATGGCATGTTGTATCGCTTTGATTACATCGGCGGGCGAGATAACGGCACCAACGTTTCGCTCGGTAGCGTAGCGACAGCGACCTCGGCGGTTGGCGGCAATGCGGCGGCCTATGCGGTTGATGGCGACCCGACGACCCGTTGGGAAAGTGCGACGTCTGATCCGCAGACGCTGACGATCGATCTGCGCCAGGACACCAAAATCGCCACCATCGTGCTCAAATGGGAAGCGGCATTCAGCTCCAAATATGTGATTGAAGCATCTACTAATGGCACAAACTGGGAGTTGTTAGCTAGCGAAGCCAATGGTACCGGCGGCACCAAGTTACATCTGATCAATTCCACCAAAACCTATCGCTATGTGCGTTTGACCGGCACCGCGCGCGGTACCGCTTACGGGCATTCACTGTTTGAGTTTGAGGTTTATACGGGTACCGATACGGTGCCGGAAGAGCCCTTAACCCAATACGCGTACCTGAATATGCCGAAGACTCTGGATGCAGCCTATACCGGTGTACCCAAGCTACTTTCCCAAACCGGCGCATTCAGCAATACCGCGAATATGACACCAAGTACGAACTTGTTACCCTTTGCGCCGAACAGCCAGTTGTGGTCCGACCATGCGGCTAAATCCCGCTGGATCTCCATTCCTGCGACCAAAAAAATCAAATGGGATGCGAAAAATAATTGGGTTTACCCGCAAGGTACCGTGGTGGTGAAACATTTCTCCCTGCCTACCAATGTAAATAACCCGGCGATCACCAAACGCCTGGAAACTCGCCTGATCGTGGTGAAAGCCGATGGCAAGATTTACGGTGTGACCTACAAGTGGCGTGCGGACAATAGCGATGCGGACTTACTGACTGCTGGTCAATTGGAAAACATCAATATCACCAACGCCAACGGCACCACCGGTACCCAGACCTGGGCTTACCCGAGCCCGACCGAATGTATGGATTGCCACAACGCCCAATCGGCGCAGGTCCTCGGGCTGAGCACGCGCCAGTTAAACGGCAATTTCACGTATTCCAATGGGGTAGAAAACCAGTTGGTGCGCTGGAATAACCTCGGTTTGTTCTCACCGGCATTCAACAATACCCAAGTGGCGACCTTCGACAAAATGGTGCCGCTGACCGATACCAGCGCCTCGCTGGAAACCCGGATCAAATCCTATCTGGATGCTAACTGCGCCCACTGCCATGGCACCGGCCAGGGCGGTTCGCAATGGGATGCGCGTTTCAATACCCCGCTCGCGCAGATGCAGATTGTGAATCAAACCACGACCGGTATCCGCAACTACCAAAATGATTACGGGATCGCGAATGCCAAGGTGATTGCCGCCGGTAATCCGCTTGAATCGATTCTGTATATCCGCGACAAGAGCGTTAACACCAATGATCGTATGCCACCGATTGGCCGTTTGGTGGAGCACAAGGAGTACATCGATTTACTGAACCAGTGGATTACCAGCCTCGCTAACACCCAGCCGCAGGAAAAAGTGTTGTTGTCGCGTGGCAAGCCGGTGACCACTTCATCATTTGAAGGCGGTTTTATCGGGACCAATGTCGTGGATGGCAATGCCCAGACTCGTTGGGGTAGTGAGTTTACTGATCCACAATGGATCGAGATCGACCTGCAAACCGCTTACAACATCAGCGAAATCCGCCTGCAATGGGAAGCGGCCTTTGGCAAAAACTATGTGATTGAAGGCTCGCTGGATCGCACCGGCTGGTCGCCCATCGTGAACAAAACCAATGGCGTGGGTGGCCTTGAAGTGCACAACGCAGCGGGTAAGTATCGTTACATTCGTTTGACCGGTACCGCGCGCGGCACGGTGTGGGGTTATTCGCTGTTCGAGTTCGAAGTGTGGGGCAGTACGGATGCGCCGGTACAAACTCCAACTATCACGCTGACGACTCCGGCCTCCGGCCAGCAATATACCCAGGGTACGGCGGTGAGTTTGCAGGTAGCAGTGTCTGATGCAGCCTGGTTTACCGCTGGTGGCCGCTACCGCTACACGCTGGATACCAATGCAGCGGTTACCGTGGCGAACATTAATCCAGTGAACCTCGGGGCGCTGGCCGTTGGTGCGCATACCATCAATGTGCAGTTGTATAACGCGGCCGGGCAGGCGGTTGGTACGGCGAAGACTGCATCGTTCACGGTGAATGCAACATCAACCACGCCCGTGCTTGTCTCGCAGGGCAAAACTGTCACCACCTCGGCGGTGATTGGCGGCAACACCGGTGCGGCGGCGGTGGATGGCAATATGGGTACACGCTGGGAAAGTATCTTTGCGGATAACCAATACATCCAGATCGACCTGGGTTCCAAAATGGCGATCAGCCGCGTATTGCTTGAGTGGGAAACTGCTTACGGTAAGGGCTATTACATCGAAGTATCCGACAACGCCACCCAGTGGACCGAAATCTTCCGTACTACCACCGGCAACGGCGCGCAGGATGATTTAACGGTAAGCGGGCAGGGCCGTTATATCCGCCTGACCGGTACTGCACGCGGCACACAATACGGCTTCTCACTGTGGGAATTCCGTGTGTACGGCAGCCCGGCTGATGTGGTTACTACACCGACTATCAGTATTTCCGCGCCCACTGCTGGCCAGCAATTCACACAAGGCACCAATGTGAGTTTGCAGGTGGCGATTTCCGACAGCGCCTGGTTTACCGGTGGTGGAGCCTATCGTTATTCGGTAAATGGCGGTGCGGCGGTACGAATTGCCAATGCCACTGCGGTAAATCTGGGGGCGCTCGGTGTAGGTAACCACAGCGTGCAGGTCACCCTGGTGAATGCGCAAAACCAGGCGGTGGGTACTAGCTCGACCGTTAACTTTAGCGTGCGCACTACCAGTACCAATCCTGTGACGCCAAGCCCGGCCAAACTGACTCCTGTTGGGGCGACTGCATCCAGCTTTGTCGGTGCCGGTACGGCAGCGGCGGCTATCGATGGCAATGTGGCGACCCGTTGGGAAAGTGCTACCAGTGATCCGCAGTACATCCAACTGGATCTGGGCAAGAGCACTTACTTCACCCGCGTTGTGCTGAATTGGGAAGCGGCTTACTCGAAGGCTTACACCATCGATGTATCGGAAAACGGTGCTGATTGGGTGAATGCCTATACCACGGCGAATAGCGATGGAGGAATTGATGACCTGGTATTGGATGGTCAGAGAGGTCGCTACATCCGTATGCGCGGTACCGCGCGTGCCACCGGTTACGGCCATTCGCTGTTCGAGTTTGATACCTACGGGATTGCGGCGGATACCAATCCCGCGCTAGTGAGTTTTGTATTACCAGCGGCAGATGCGGCCATCCCGCAAATCCAGGCGGTAACCTTCCAGGTCGGTATTACCGATGCTAACTGGATCGCCAACGGCGGCGGTTACAACTACTACCTCGATACCAATGCGGCGGTGCGCGTGAATAACCTGAATGCGGTAAACCTCGGTTTACTGCCGACCGGTCAACACACGTTGAAAGTGAGCCTGGTGGACAGTCGCGGTGTGGAAGTGAGCGTGCCGAAAATCCGTAAGTTCCGGGTCAGTTGCGGCACCACTTGTCCGAAGGTACTGGTGTTCTCCAAAACTGCCGGCTTCCGCCATGACTCCATTGCGGCTGGCATCGCCATGATCCAGCAAATTGGAACTGCCAACGGTTATTCGGTGACGGCGACAGAAGATTCCGCGGTCTTTACCACCGCGAACCTCGCGCAGTACTCCACCATCGTATTCCTGAATACCACGGGCGATATTTTCAATGCCGCCCAGGAAGCCGCGTTCAAAACCTACATGGAAACGGGTGGCGGTTTTGTTGGCACCCATGCGGCAGCGGATACCGAACACGATTGGGATTGGTACACCGACACGCTGTTTGCCGGTGCGGAATTTATCCATCACGGCGATGGAATCCCGCGTGCGCGAGTGGTGATCGAGAAACCCAATAACGATCTGGTAAAACACATCGGCACCGAATGGATGCTCGCGGATGAGTGGTATTTCTGGAAAACCAGCCCGCGCAATAACGGTACGGTAGAAGTGCTCGGCACCCTGGATCGTTCGAGTTACACCTCGAATTATCCGGTTGCTGATCACCCGGTTATCTTCACCAACAGAATCGGTACTGGCCGCATGTTCTACACGGCCATCGGCCATGTGGACGCGAATTTCGCGGATGCCAAAACCGTTGAAATGATTCGCAAAGCGATTGAATGGACCTCTGCTGATTGATCCCCGTTTGGGTTAATGACCAACCCGCATCGTGAAAGCGATGCGGGTTTATTTTGCGCGTTAAAAATAAAGACGAGAGTTGTAAATGAAGAACAATGCAAAGAATTTACTCCCGGCAACCCTGCTGTTGGCTATGACAACCGCGGTCGCCCAACAGCCTGCATCAGTAGCGGAGCAAGTGATTGTCACCGGCACCTATCACCCGCTCGCGGCGGGGCAGGTGTCATCCAGCGTCAGTGTGCTGGACCAGGAAACCATCGGACAGCTCAACAAAACCAATCTGGCCGATTTGCTGGAATCCGTACCCGGGGTGTTGATTGAACGCCAGGGCGGCCCCGGTGGTTTGGCGGTGGCCTCAATTCGCGGCGCGGAAACCAACTACACATTGGTGATGCTCGATGGCGTCGCCATGAATGACCCCGGCAACAGTCGCGGTGGTGCGTTTGACCTGGGCAGCATTAATGTGGAATCCATCGACCGTATTGAAATTGTGCGCGGCCCGCAGTCGGCGATTTATGGTGCGGATGCCTTGGGCGGCGTGATCAATATTATTACCCTGCGCCCATCAGCGGGGCATCAACAAACCCTGTCTGTATCGGCGGGCAGTGATGATTATCAGCGTACGGGCTTGAGCGCCCTTGGCAAAGCGGGAGCCATCGATTACGTATTACAAGCACGGGTGCGCGACAGCGGCGAGCCGGTTAAAGGCAGTGCGGCGGAAGATAGCGAAATCAATCTTCGCCTCGGTTGGCAACCGGCAGATGCACACCGGTTGTCGGCAAGTTTCCGTTATTTCGACGGCGAACGCACCAGTTACCCGGAGCAAAGCGGCGGTCCGGAATTTGCGTTGTCACCACTGCTGGATCGCACCGAATTTACCGACAAAAGTACCGCGCTTGGCTGGCAATATCAGGTTGCGGAGCGCTGGAAAAGTCAGGTACAGGCAACCCTTTACCAGCGCGATGAAACATTTGCTTCTCCCGGCATCGCTCCCTATTTCGCCATTCCTCCCAATGGTGCGGATACTGACTTCGAACGCCAGCAAGTTTCCTGGATTAACACCCTCGGTCAACCGGGAAAACTCTGGGGAAATGTGGGGGTGGAGCAGCGCAGGGAAGAGGGCGATAGTAGCGGCTATCTGGATGTCGGCATGTTGATGCCGACCGACTTTGCACTGGATCGTCGCACAGACAGCGTCTTTGCTGATATCAACTCACAAATCACCGACCAGCTCCTGCTGCAAGCTAGCCTGCGCAACGATGAGACCGATGATTTTGGCAACCAGACTTCATCCCGGTTGGGTTTGAAATATCAACTTACAGAACCGCTAGCCCTGCGCGCCAACTGGGGCAACGGCTACAAATTGCCGAGCTTTTTTGCCTTGGGTCATCCGCTGGTTGGAAACGAAGATTTAAAACCGGAGCAGGTCGATAGTTGGGATATTGGCATCGACTGGGCGCTCACCAACCAGTTATCAACCGGAGTGAATTATTTCGCCAACGACTTTCGCGATCCCATCGATTTTGATAGCGAACTCTTCACCAACGTCAATCGCGAGCAGGTGGAAACCAGCGGTGTTGAATGGCAATTGCAGTGGCAGAGTGAGGATGATCGCGTCCATCTACGCGGCAACGCGACTTATACCGACATTGATGTGAAAGACAGCGTTTCGGTATTAACCGGTCGGCCCCAATGGCAAGCGGGATTGGCCTTGGCGTGGCAAATCAGCGATCACTGGCGCAGTAGCCTGGATTACCAGCGAGTCGGCGAACAATTTGCGACCAGCCAGCATACCGGCACGGCAACGCTCCACGAACTGGATGCTTACCAGCGCGTAAATGCGTCGTTGTTCTGGTCAATCAGCGATGCGCTAGTGATGGATTTTGCGGTGGAAAATTTGTTCGATGCCGAGGCTACAACGGCGGTGGGATTTCCTGCTGCGGGGTTATCGGCCCGGGTAGGATTGCGCTGGACAGTTCAGTGAGGGCTTAGTCGTACCGGGCAATTTATTGCCCGGTGTTAATGCTATTGCCCTGTGTTACTGGCTAATAATCTGGCCGGTCTGGCCATCAACCCGGACTACTTTCATCCGGCCCGAGTTAAGCACTTTTACACCATAGATCACGCCAGTTTCAGTGTGCTGGCTATTAACACCCATCACTTGGCCACCGGTAGAGCGGCGCACCAAATCAGCGGCTTGGGCCGGGGTGATTTTGGGCGGTTGGGTATCGTTATTGATACTGCTGCTGTCAATCATGCTGTTGCCGGGGGTGCTGGAGGCCAGCCCCATATCGCCATCCAGGAAATCGGGTTCGGCGCTTGCGGGTTGAACAGTTACCAATGCAAAAGCCAGCAAAGTGCTGGCTAGTGGTGGAACAAATTGTGTGATCAATGTGAACTTCATACTACTGGGTCCGGCAATACTTGTTGCAACAAGATTTATGCATTCACTATCGCCGCTGTTGCTGCAAAGGTCAATTTCACCGTTGCGGTTTTTAATCACAGATAACCTTGAACGATTATCTGTGACGGATGCGGTCGCCAGGGTGATGACGGGTTTCGGTGTGGTAAATCCGGCCGCCATATAAGTAACTCACTTCATAACCCACCAACTGCCGCTCATAACGTGTGCGATATTGGGTGGAGCAAACTTCACGATCTTCATAGCGGGTTACGGTACGGCTACCACCGGCAACATCATTACCGATAGCAGCGCCAATCAAACCACCGGCGGCAGTTGCATGGCCGCTATGGCCCATTTCTTTACCAATCGCTGCACCAATCAAACCGCCGACCACGGTGCCTTTGAATGAATCACCGCCGCGTTGACGCTCGCGATACTCTACGGTTTCCACCCGGCAGGAATCGCGCGGAACATCAACCGCCACTTCGCGATAAATTGGCTGAACATCGGTCACCGGTGCATAGTAGTCACGCTCATAAACCACCACGCGTTCGTGATGAACCGTGGTGTGGTGATGATGGTGATGCCTGTCGTTATGACGTTTATGGTGGTGATGATCACGATCCGCCAACGCGTTGTTTGCCAGCAACAGGCTGACGCTGGCCAAAGTGCTGATAAGTAACAGGCGTTTCATGGTGGTTCTCCACTGGGGTTAGAACGGCTGGGATTAAACGGCATCTGCCGCATTGCGTTTACGTGATTCCAGACTAGTCCCCGCAAACTGAATTCAAACTGAAAGCCCGGCGGGTTTTATTGTGCGTCAGATCGCAATTGCGTTATTTGGCTCGAAATTGCGCGAAGCGATGAAATGTCGCTGAAATAAAGCCCGTAAATGCGCCAAATTGTGGTGCAACTCGGGTTATAATCGCGGCCATTTTTTCCAAACTGCATTTTGGGCTTTCCCGCACAGGTTGTTTCATGTCTGCATCTAAATCCGAATTGAATGTTAAAGAGTACATGGCTGGTCTCGGCCAAAAAGCGCGTGTTGCATCCCGTATTATCGCTGCGGCGCCGACCGCGCTGAAAAACAAAGCGTTGCTGGCGATTGCCGATGAGCTGGACAAATCGCGCATTACCCTCGTTGCCGAAAACCAGAAAGACCTGGCCGCCGGTAAAGCCAATGGCCTGGATGCAGCGATGCTCGACCGCCTTGCGGTTAAGCCAACAACGATTGATGGCATGATCGAAGGCCTGCGCCAGGTTGCCGCCTTGTCCGATCCTTGCGGTGAAATTACCGATATGAGCTATCGCCCCAGCGGCATCCAGGTGGGCAAAATGCGTGTGCCGTTGGGGGTGGTGGGCATTATTTATGAGTCGCGCCCCAATGTGACTATCGATGCGGCCAGCTTGTGTTTGAAATCCGGCAACGCGGCAATTCTGCGCGGCGGCAGCGAAGCGATTCATTCCAACCGCGCCATCGCCAACTGTTTGCAAGCGGGCCTGAAAGCCGCCGGTTTGCCTGCGGATGTGGTGCAAGTGGTAGAAACGACTGATCGTGCGGCGGTAGGCGAGCTGATTACCATGCCGCAATTTGTGGATGTAATTGTTCCGCGCGGCGGCAAAGGTTTGATCGAGCGCATCAGCAACGATGCCAAAGTACCGGTGATCAAACACCTTGATGGTATTTGCCACGTGTACATCGACGATAAAGCCGATCTGGATAAAGCCTTCACCATTTCCATGAACGCCAAAACCCATCGCTACGGTGTGTGCAATGCGATGGAAACTTTATTAGTTCACGAGCAAGTTGCTGCACAAATCCTGCCGCGCCTCGCTGCTGCGTACACGGAAAAAGGTGTTGAGTTGCGCGGTGACGATAAAACGCGCGCAATTATTTCGGCGAATGTAGCGACGGAAGAAGATTGGTCAACCGAATATCTCGCACCGATTTTATCGATCAAATTAGTGAGCGGTCTGGATGAGGCGATTGCCCATATCAACCAATACAGTTCACAACACACCGATGCCATCGTGAGTGAAGATTACACCCGCGCCCGCCGCTTTATTACTGAAGTGGATTCCGCTTCGGTCATGGTGAATGCATCAACGCGTTTTGCCGATGGTTTTGAATACGGCCTGGGTGCAGAAATTGGAATTTCCACCGACAAAATCCACGCGCGTGGTCCGGTTGGTTTGGAAGGGCTGACTTCGCAAAAATGGGTTGTGTTTGGCGATGGGCATGTTCGTACGTAATCCCCACCCCCTCCCAGCCTCCCCCTTGAAAAGGGGGAGGGGCATTGGTTTCGCCTCCTCATGGGATGGTGCGATCTGTTCCTCCCCCTTGAAAAGGGGGAGGCTAGGAGGGGGTCGCTCTTGCGCAAAAGTATAGGTTTTTTTGGCGGCACGTTTGATCCGATCCATCTCGGGCATTTGCGCCTTGCGTTGGAATTAAAGCAACAGCTCGCGCTGGATGAAATGCGTCTCTTGCCGTGTTACATCCCGCCGCATCGTGCATCGCCCAGTGTGGATGCGCAGCAGCGATTAGCGATGTTGCAACTGGCGTTAAATGATTGCGCTGAATTGCATTGGGATGCACGGGAACTGCAACGCGAAAAACCCTCCTACACTTACGACACCTTGTGCGAATTGCGTGCAGAGTTCGGCGCTGATGTGAGTTTGAGCTGGTGTATGGGGATGGACAGTTTTGCCACGCTGGATAGTTGGCATCGCTGGCAGGAATTAATCGGGCTGGCGCATTTGGTGGTTGTCGCGCGCCCCGGTTGGAAAATTCCGATGACCGGACCGGTTGCAGATTTGATCGCGCAACATCGCGCTGATGTTAGCTGCATTCGTGCAGAAGCGGCGGGCAAACTGGTAATACTTGAACAACGGTTGTTGCCAATTTCTGCTACGGAAATTCGCGCGCAGATCCAGGCGAATGAATCGCCACAGTTTTTAGTGCCGGATGCTGTGTGGAATTACATTCGCGCTCACGGTTTGTATCGCTAGCAAAACGCACTGGCGATGAACGAAATTTTATTTTTAGTTTTATTTTTTTAGCCAATAGGTAACTGAATGTCTGATTTAAACAAAGCGATCATCGACGCCCTTGAAAATCTCAAAGGCAAAAATATTGTCACGCTCGATGTGCGCGAACTTACCGATGTGATGGACACATTGATTATTGCCAGCGGTACTTCCAGCCGTCACTCGCGCTCGCTCGCTGAAAACCTGGTAGAAGAAACCAAAAAAGCCGGCTTCCGCGCACTGGGTGTTGAAGGTATTGAAACCGGTGATTGGGTGCTGGTCGACTTCGGTGATACCGTCGTGCACGTGATGCAGCAGGAAACGCGCGATTACTACGAGTTGGAAAAACTCTGGTCGATGAAGCCTGCAAATAGAACCTGATCGTTTACTGCCGAATGCGCATAAGAATTATCGCCATAGGCACAAAAATGCCCGACTGGGTTGATGCGGGTTACGCGGAATATGCCAAGCGTATGCCGCGCGATCTCACCATCGAAATGGTGGAATTGCCGCTCGCCCAACGCAGCAAAAACAGTGACATCGCCAAAGCCATGGAAAAGGAAGGCGAGGTGATGCTCGCGGCGATAGAAAAAGGCGGTAAAGACGAACAAGTTATTGCGTTGGATGTCAAAGGCAAACCCTGGAGCACCGAGCAGCTTGCTGAAAATCTCGCGAGCTGGAAAATGAGTGGCAATAACTATTCATTGTTGATTGGTGGGCCCGACGGATTAGCGCAAAGTTGTTTGCAAAAAGCCTCGATAAAATGGTCGCTTTCGCCGCTTACCTTGCCGCATCCACTTGTGCGAATTCTAGTGATCGAACAGTTATACCGGGCCAGCAGTATTTTGCAAAACCATCCATACCACAAATAAATTGCAGTAATTTAAACAACGCAGCAACATCAACCTGGATTTTTATTTCGGCCCAAGCATGCAAGAAAACCAGCATTTTAAAGATCACCAGCGCGAGGCAAAATTATTTCGCAATCGCGTGCTGGTGATGGCGGCTTTTATGTTGGCGCTGGTGTGCACGCTGATATATCGCTACTACGATTTGCAAATCGTTAACTACGAAGAATATGCCACCCAATCCGAACGCAACCGCGTTCACGTGCAGCCAATCCCGCCTACGCGCGGCTTGATCTTTGATCGCAATAACGAATTGCTGGCCGATAACAAACCCAGCTTCACGCTTTCAGTAATCAGCATCGATGCGACCGAATTAACTACCACCATCGAGTTACTCAAAACCCTGATTGAAATTACGCCGTCGGATCTGGGCAAATTCTATAAAGCACAAAAACAACGTCGCCATAAACTCGACCCGGTGCCGTTGCGTTATCGCCTCACGGAAGATGAAATTGCCCGCCTCGCGGTCAACCAGCATTTGCTGGATGGTGTAGAAGTGAATGCGGAACTGGTGCGCAATTATCCCCATGCCGATATGTTCGCCCACGTGATTGGTTATACCGGTCGCATCAGCGAAAAAGACATGGACTCATTTACCCCCGAGCAATTGCAACGTTATTCAGGTACCCATGCGATTGGCAAAAGCGGTATCGAAAATAGTTATGAAGATATTTTGCTCGGCGAAGTGGGTAGCCAGAACGTAGAGACGAATGCCCGAGGGCGTGTAATGCGGGTACTGGATCGTATCGACCCTAAACAAGGCAGCGACCTGCACCTCCATCTGGATACGCATTTGCAAGAAACCGCCGTGGCTGCGATGCAGGGGCGCCGTGGTGCCGTAGTCGCCATTGATGTTAAAACCGGTGGCGTTTTGGCGGCAGTGAGTAACCCTGGTTATGATCCCAATTTGTTCGTGACCGGCATCAGTTACAACGACTATAAAAATCTCAACGATGACATCGACACCCCGCTGTTTAACCGTTTCCTGCAAGCGCAATATCCTCCCGGTTCTACCATCAAACCGGTCATTGGTCTTGCCGGTTTGCATACCGGCTTTACCGATGTTGACCGCGCAATTTCCGACCCCGGGTTTTTCACCTTGCCCGGCAGCTCGCGTATTTATCGCGACTGGAGCTTGGCGAAAACCGGTGGCGGTCACGGCCGTGTGAATCTCAAAGTGGGCATTTCGCAATCCTGCGATACCTATTTCTGGGATCTGGGAACGCGCATGGGCATCGACAAAATGAGTGAGTTCGGTGCGCATTTTGGCCTTGGCCAATTAACCGGTATTGATGTGCCCAGCGAGCGCAAAGGTATCTGGCCGTCGCGCGAGTGGAAACGTGCCGCGAAAGGCCAAGCCTGGTATCCGGGCGATACGGTGAACATGTCCATTGGCCAGGGATTTGTACTGGCGACGCCCCTGCAACTGGCGGTAATGGCCAGCACCATCGCCAATCGCGGCGTTCGTTACAAACCGCAATTTGTGCAACGCATTGGCGACAAGATCCATGAGCCGATTATCGAAGAAACTCTGGAGATAAAACCCGCTTATTGGGATGCAATTTTTGATGGGATGGCTGAGGTAGTCCATGGCCAGCGCGGCACCGCGCGCGCTTATATGAGTCCGGGAGCGGAATATCGTATGGCCGGTAAATCGGGAACTGCGCAGGTGGTTGCCATCGCCCAGAATGCAAAATACAACTCGGCGATGTTGCAGGAGCGTCATCGCGACCACGCCTTGTTTATCGCCTTCGCACCGCTGGAAGATCCGAAAATTGCCGTAGCGGTGATGGTGGAAAACGCTGAAGGCGGTTCCAGTAAAGCGGCGCCAGTTGCGCGCTGGATGATGGATGCCTATCTACTCGGCTATTCATTGAAAGCCGATGAATTTGTTCCGCCGCTCGGCTTCCACCATGCGGCCATTATCAAACGCCTTAACAATTATATTGCCACGCGCAATGCGGCCCGCGAAGGTAAAACCCTGGATGAGCCGGTAAAAACCCCCGAACCTGCTGCGCAACCGGTTGGTATCAATGCAGAGGAAGGAGTGACAGATGATGAGTAGGCAGGATTTTCAGCGCCGGATGCCGGAAGCGGCGCGCGCGTTCAGTCGCCCAACCCGGTTGGCCGAGCGTTTCCATATCGATTTTTTCCTGCTGTTATTACTGCTGGCGCTGACCACTATCGGCCTCACTGTGCTTTACAGTGCGAGTGGTCACAATCTGCCAAGCGTGGAAAAGCAGGGCAGTTTCTTTATGATTGCCTACGCCACTATGTTTGTAGTGGCGCAAATCCCGGTGGATTTTATGCGGCGTATGGCGCCCTTTGCCTATGTGGGTGGTGTATTCCTGCTGCTGGCGGTAACCATTTTTGGCGATATTTCCATGGGCGCCCAGCGCTGGTTGCAACTCGGCAGTTTCCGGTTCCAACCCTCCGAAATCATGAAGCTCGCCATGCCGATTACGATCGCGGCCTATTTAAGCAGTGGCCATTTGCCGCCGCGTTTTACGCGCGTGATTGCAGTATTGGTTCTGATCGGCATTCCCACCGCGCTGATCATCGAACAGCCCGATTTGGGCACCTCTATTCTGGTAGCAACATCAGGCCTTATGGTGTTGTTTTTTTCCGGACTGTTATGGCGCTATATCGCTGCCGCCGTGGTGATTTTCGGTGCGAGCCTATGGCCGATCTGGCATTACATGCTCCACGATTACCAGCGCCAGCGCGTATTGACCATGCTCGATCCCACACAAGATCCACTCGGTACCGGCTGGAATATTATCCAATCCAAAACTGCGATTGGCTCGGGCGGTTTATCCGGTAAGGGCTGGATGGAAGGTACCCAATCCCGCCTCGATTTCCTGCCCGAAGGCCATACCGATTTTATTATTGCGGTGATGTCGGAAGAGTTCGGGTTATTCGGTGTGATCTTGTTACTCACTATTTATTCCCTGGTGATTATTCGCGGGCTGACGATTGCTGTTAAATCGCAAAATACTTTTGGCCGCTTGCTGGCGGCGAGTGTCAGCTCCACCTTTTTTGTGTACGTGTTTGTAAATATGGGTATGGTGTCGGGCATGTTGCCGGTAGTGGGAGTACCCTTACCGCTGATCAGCCAGGGCGGCACCGCGATTGTGGCGCTGTTTGCCGGTTTCGGTATTTTGATGGCGATATCGACTGAACAAAAACGAGTGATGACTCCCCAATCTTGATAATCAAAAACACTGATTATTGGAAAGGTACAGAGTCTGGTGTTGAACGTAAGAGAAGCGTTATGCGGTTTGCGAACACAGTTATGCAGTTAAAAAAAATGAAAAGTGGGTTGATGTTGCTAGCGGCATTGGGCGCAAGTGCATCAGTCAGCGCTGATTACACCCAACATCCGCTCGCGGCAGAGTTCGTTAATGAAATGGTGCAGAAGCACGGTTTTACGGCGGATGAAATAAACCAGTGGTTGAGCAAAGCGGAAAAGCGCCAGCCGATTCTGGATGCCATTGCGCGCCCGGCGGAAAAATCCAAAACCTGGAAAGAATATCGCCCGATTTTTATTGTGCCCATGCGCATCACCAACGGCGTTAATTTCTGGAATGAAAATCGCGAAGCATTGGCGCGCGCTGAAAAACAATACGGTGTGCCCGCCGAAATTATCGTGGCGATTATTGGTGTGGAAACCAATTACGGTAAAAACACGGGCAGCTGGTATGTGATCGATGCGTTGACTACGCTCGCCTTTGACTATCCACCGCGTGCGCCGTTTTTCCGTTCGGAATTAGTAAATTATTTTATTCTCACGCGCGAGCAAAAACACAATCCGCTGGAGTTTAAAGGTTCCTACGCCGGTGCGATGGGTTACGGGCAGTTTATGCCATCCAGCTATCGCAATTTTGCGGTGGACTTCAGTGGCGATGGTTTCACCGATATCTGGAATAATCCCACCGATGCGATTGGTAGTATCGCCAATTATTTTAAGCAGCACGGGTGGCAGGAAGGTAAAACGGTAGTGACGCCGGCAAAACTTAAACAAGCGCGCGAGCAAGTGTTAGCCAATACATCGTTTAATAAAGTAGAACCGCCTGCGCTCACGGTAAATGATTGGAAAAAAATCGGCGTGGTGCCTGCTGCAAAAATTTCGGCGCGCACACCGGTAATCGCGATTGAATTTGATGGCGCTAACGGCTTGGAATATTGGTTGGGCTTGCAAAATTTCTACACGATTACCCGCTATAACCGCAGCCCGATGTATGCCATGGCCGTTTACGATTTGAGTCAGGATATTAAAGCGGCTATGAAGAAAAGCGTAACCAAAAAATAGCGGCGTTTGCGGAGCACAATGTCTATGCAACAACAATCTTCAGCAGATTTTTCCATCAACAATCGATTATTGGTGTGTTGCCTGCTGGCGTTGCTCTGCGTGTGGTTAGTCGCTTGTTCGGGGCCCAAACCCAAACCGAAAGCGGGTGCAAACGAGCCTTATAATCCCAATGATGGGCGTTACAAACACGATAAGGATTTTGGCCCCGATAAGGATATAGATCTTTCACATATTCCCGACGCAGTGCCACGTCCTGAATTGCGCACTCGCGCGGGCAATAAAAATCCTTACACAGTGCTCGGTAAAACCTATCACTTGATTGAAGATGAAACCTCGTATAAAGAGCGCGGTTACGCATCGTGGTACGGCAATAAATTTAACGGTTATCACACCTCGAATGGCGAACTTTACGATATGTACGCGATGACCGGTGCACATAAAACGCTACCAATTCCATCGTATGTGCGCGTGACAAATCTTGATAACGGTAAAAGTGTTGTTGTGCGAATTAATGATCGCGGCCCCTTTCATCAAGGGCGCATTGTCGATTTAAGTTACGCCGCCGCCCAACGCATCGGCATTCATAAAGCGGGCACTGGCCGGGTAGAAGTTGAAATTGCATTGCCCGGTGATGCACCACCGATTCCGCGGCGCGCGGATAACACGACGGTAAAACCGATTGAGTCCGCATTGCCCCCGGGAACTTTTTTGCAAATAGGTGCGTTTGGCCATAAACAAGCCGCACAGGATTTTGCGGCAACACTGGGAACCAAATTAACATTTCCAGTCGTGATCAGCTCGGCGGCATCACCTAAAGAAGTGCATCGTGTTCGCCTCGGTCCGTTTAAAGATGCAAAAAATTTGCAGATGGCGCGCGATCAATTAGCGCGTATCAATATTTTTGAGGCCCATGTGGTCTATCAGTAATTTAATGACGCAACCTGTGCGAGTGAAATATTCAGTTTGAGTTCACCGCGAATAGTTAGTGTTGCAAAACGTATTTTTTTGTTTGAAGAGTGTTAATCGCCATGATTAAAAAATCTATTGTTTATGGACTGTTATTTTCATCGACGTTGCTATTTTCATCGGTAGCGATCTTCGCCCAGCAACCCGCAACACAACAACCGGCAAATCAATTGCCCACTGCGCAATTGCCATCATCAACATTGCCGACACCAACACCTGGACAGGTGGTTGAGCAAAAGCCGCAAGTTATTCCGGGACCTCCACAATTGGCAGCAACCGGTTTTATCCTGGTCGATGCAACGACTGGTAGCATCGTAGCGGAATACAATGCCGACCAACGTTTACCACCCGCCAGCTTGACCAAAATGATGTCCAGCTATTTGGTTGTGGATGAAATTGAAAAAGGCAAAGTCGCCGAAGATGCGATGGTGAACATCAGCGTAAAAGCCTGGAAAATGGGTGGCTCGCGCATGTATGTAAAAGAGGGAACGCAGGTTCCTGTGATCGATTTATTGCGCGGTGTAATTATTCAATCAGGCAATGATTCAACCGTTGCGCTCGCTGAATATGTTTCCGGTAATGAAGATGCCTTCGTTGATGTCATGAACCAGAAGGCAGCGCAATTGGGTATGAACAATACCCACTTTGAAAACTCCACCGGCTGGCCAGCAGAAGGGCATTTAACGACCGCGAAAGACCTTGCGATCCTCGCGCGTGCAATTATTAATGACCATCCAAAACATTATCCGCTCTACGCTGAAAAATATTTTTTCTACAACAATATTCGCCAACCTAACCGCAACTTGTTGTTGTTCCGCGATGAAACTGTTGATGGTTTAAAAACCGGTCACACTGAAGAAGCTGGTTATTGTCTAGTTGCCTCTTCCAAACGCGAAAGCACCCGTTTTATTGCTGTAGTGATGGGCACTGCCAGTGAAAATGCGCGTGCGGCTGAAACCGAAAAATTGCTGGCGTACGGCTTCCGTTATTTCCAGACAACGCCGTTGTATCAAGCCGGGCAACAGGTGAGTGCTTCACGTGTGTGGGCCGGAAAAAGCGAAGAGGTTACACTGGGTATCCCCAATAATATTGTGCTGACTTTACCAAAAGGCCGCGAGCAAGCACTGCAAGCAAAGATGCATATCAACGAAATTATCAAAGCGCCGATTACTGTGGGTCAGGAGTTGGGTAATCTCACGGTGGAACTGGATGGTCAATTAATCGTGAATACCCCGATCGTTGCGTTACAGCCTGTTGAAGAAGCCGGATTTTTTGCGCGCCTGATCGACAATTTGAAATTATTTTTTCGCAATTTATTCAGTTGATCGCTAGAATCAGTTCGCTGGTAACTGTTTGCGCAGGATGTGCAAGAGCAAGCAGTTACCCGGAAATCCTGAAGACCCCAGCGGTATCAGCAATTCCGGCCAAGGCAGGTATTGCTGGTGTTTGTGCAAACGCTTCTGGTTGTTATTGTTGATGACCCGTTAAAAAGTACAACGGTTTTCCACTCAACTATTCACTTATAACAAACCAAGGAGCTATTCGTGTCTACCAATCCTTACCAAACCCCTGAAGGCCAGTTAACTACTGATGATCAAGCCTACGGCGAGATCGAGTTTTTCTCTCCCTCATCACGTATTAATCGCTTGCGTTATTGGGCGCACGGCGTTTTATTTGCATTGGGTTTTTACGCCATTGCCGCTGTTGGTTTTGCGTTGTTCTCGTTTGTATCGCCGTGGGTCGGTGGTCCAATTATCGCCATTGCATATATTGCGTTGGTGGTAACCAGTGTAATTGTGATGATCCAGCGTCTGCACGATTTGAATAAAACAGGTTGGTTGTGGTTACTTGCACTTGTACCGCTGGCCAATATTTATTTAATTGTGATATTGATTTTCTTTAAAGGCACTCCCGGTGCTAACAATTATGGTTTGCAACCACCGCCGAACAAAACCTGGCATTGGGTGCTGGCTTTAGCCTTCCCGGTATTGATTACTGTTATTCTGGTTGCAGTTGCAATCCCGGCTTATAACCAATATCTGGAACGTGCAGGCTTGCAAGGTCTGGACGCACAGTACGAGCAGCAATCTGATTATCCCGCAGATGATGCCACTACAGAAGGCGCTGCTGATGACGCAGGTTATCCAACTGAAGATGCAAGCGCTACCGAAGAGCAAACCTATGAATCTGTTGATGAAGCTACTTATGAAGAAGCTCCCGCAGAAGAAGGTGTGATCGAAGGCGAAGTTGAAGCAACGGAAGAAACTGAAACTCCACAATAATCTGCAAAACGATTATCCGGTAAAAATAAGGCAGCCCTGGCTGCCTTATTTTTTTACATTAAATTATTATTTTCTGCCTGTTTTTTTGCATTGATACTCGCTTCTATTGATTATCACCGCCTTACGGCCATTAATTACGATGGCAACGCTTGCCCTCAAATTTATAACATCAATGCCAGGTTATATTGCTGGCGGTTTTATCGATAAATTGAATTGCTTGTGCATACGTATTCATATTGCCGGTCCCCACTCATAAAACTATTCTGTTTCAATGGTCTTTTATAAAAATCGTTTTAACGATAGAAAAATAGCTTTTGCATAATAAAGATGAATTCAGACCGTTATTGCCCGCGTTGGCTAAACGCCTTTTAAATACTCTTACATAGAAAATTGGTTCAGTAGCAATGGCAGCAGGTTTTCTTGCAGCCAGGGAATCTGCGCAATTTTTTGCTCGATTGGAAAATGATGCAAGTTTTTTCTCGGATGTGAATGCATCTGCGGGATTACCTTTGCCTGAAAATTTTCCATTCACATAACAATAATATTTCCAGGTGTGCTAATTCCCGGCGACCTGGTTTTCTGTGGGAGAAGGCTATGCATCGCTTATCAACGTGTGTCAGTGAAAAATGGCAGCGCTTTATTTTCTGTATTTCTTTTATCTTGTGTGCTTTTGCCTGCACACAATCCGCGCAGGCGCAAAATTGGAGCAACAGTTATTTTCGCGGTACGCCTAACAACTGGGCTGCTACACCGCTCACCAAAAATACCACCAGTGGCTTGTGGGAAACCCAGCAGGCATTTGCTGGTGCCAATCCGCGCTTCAAAATTAGTCGTTATACGGACAACTGGAATGAGGCTTATCCTGCACAGGATTATTTAATTACTGGCGGTGATGGCGATTATAAAATTACCTTTAACGACACCACCAAAGCAGTTGTAGCCACAAAGCTGCCTCTATCACTTCCTGCAAATAATATTTGTTTCAGTAATCCCAATAATTTTGCCGCACCTTATATTTATTTTTGGAATCCACTGCCCGCTGGCGCAGTGACCCCTTTGCCCGCTTGGCCCGGTAAGAGTATGACCAAGCGTGGCACTTTTTATTGTTATGATTTCACCACATCGATTCCTGCCGGTATGCAAATGCCGACATCGCTGGATGTTATTTTTAGCAATAATGGTGCGAACCAAACTGCAAACCTGAAGTTTACCGGCGCGGCTTGTTATGACAACAATGCCTGGAAAGCGCTGTCGCAATGTGGATTTAGCGTCGCTGCCAATTCATCTGTTGCGAGCAGTTCTTCAGCAGCGAGCGTTTCTTCTGTAGCTGTGTCTTCTTCGCTTTCATCATCAGCTGCGTCTTCTTCTGCAGTATCGTCATCAGCAGTTGCATCGAGTAAATCCAGTTCCCTCATTGCATCCTCATCAAGCTCGGCTCCCGCGTCTTCGAGCCAATCGTCGCTTGCAATAAGTTCTTCCAGCAGTTCAGTTGCGCTAACAAAAACGAAAATCTATTTTAAAAATACTGCTAACTGGGCCTCAGTAAATATTCACTATTTTAATGTGCTGCCCGCGCTAACCGCTTCCACATGGCCGGGCGTGGCGATGGTTAGAAATACCAGCTTGCCCACTTTTTTCAGTTATGAATTCGCAACAACTGTTAATTCAGCAGGTATTGTTTTTAATTCCAATAGCAATCCAAAAACGGTCGATTTGAATTTTGTTGCACCGAATAATTGTTATGACTTTGGTACAGCGAGTTGGAAAACCGCAAGTGCCTGTGGTGTGCCGACTGATTTAGTTGCTAATGCTGGCGTGGATCGCAAAGCCAATATCAATACGCGTCAGGCATTATCCGCAGCAGCATCAACCGGTAATTATGCCACCGCAAGTTGGACAAGCACTGCATGGTCAGGCGCGCTGACCGGCAAACACGTTGTTACACCGCTACTTACCGCTGTGGGAAATATAACGGTAACGCTCACCTTGACCGCTGCTGATGGCAGCACCGCAATCGATACTATGGTGATCAATGTTGTTGCTGCAACACAAGCATTACCCGAACGCCCGCAATTGGCGGCACCTTTAGGTTTTCCTATTACCGGTACTGTGAGCACCGGGAAATATCGCTTCGTAAATGCTTACCCGAATTTAAATGAATTTTTCTTTTCACCGGTGATGGTTACTAACGATGGCATTAACGACTTGGTGTATGTCGTCGATAAAGAAGGTGCGATTTACGTATTCCCGAATAAAGAAAATGTCATTGCGACCGAAGTGCGCAAATTGCTGGATATAAAATCCACCGTGCTCAACAACAACGAAAGCGGAATGTTGAGCATGGCATTTGATCCTTACTTCGCCACCAATGGTTATATTTATGTGTATTACATTTTTGGTGAGACAGATAATTTTTATCCGCGCACCGATGGCATGGTCGGTGGTAAAACCGGCGACGCAATTATTGAACGTTGGACTGTCGATAATCCTGCAAATCCAACTTCCGCCGGCTCCAAAGTTGAAGTCTTGCGCATCCCGCAAATTGGTGAGGATCACAAAGGCGGCATGATGCAATTTCATCCCACTGAGCATTATTTGTATGTGGGAATAGGTGAGGGTGGATACGGCCACAGTGCATTTGCACAAAATCCATTGCCGAGTGACCCTTACAATCGCCGCACCAATAACAGCGCGCAAGATCCGACCACACTGCGCGGAAAATTTATTCGCATTGAGCCGCTAGCCCAAGCGGAAGGCGGAAAATATTATCGCGTACCGGCGGATAATCCTTTTGTTGGTCGCGCAGGATATTTACCGGAAATCTGGTCAATGGGGCATCGCAATCCATGGCGTTGGGCGTTTGATACGGATGCGCCTTACACTTTGTGGGAAACCGAAATTGGGCAAGATACTGATCTCGCCTACGAAGAGGTGAATATCATCACCAAAGGCCAGAATTACGGTTGGCCAGTGTGTGAAGGAACGCGCAACCGTGGCGCACTTGGTGGCGATGCTGCAAAAAATTGTTTAACCGATTTTGTTCCTCCGCGTGAAGGTTATGGCCGCACGTCCGGTGTGTCCATTATCGGTGGATTTGTTTATCGCGGTAGCGATTTGCCCAATCTCAACGGCAGTTTTATTTTTGGCGATTACGTCAGTAAACGTCTCTGGTCAGTTGCGAATGATGGGCAAGCGAAAAAATTAATTAGCGAAGCATTCCCGCATTACATTTCATCGATTGGTAAAGACTTGAAAAAGAATTTACTCATCTCGAGTCACGGTCGTGAGCTTGGTGGGCCTTCCAGTATTTTCAAAGTGGTGGATGATGATCTGGCATCCGCACAAATTCCGCCAACACTATCGGCTACCGGCTTATTTGCGGATCTGGTTAATGTAATTCCAGCGCACGGTGTTATCGAATACAGCGTAAATACCAGTGGCTGGTTTGACGGCGGCAAGGTGCGGCATTTTGTGGCGGTGCCCAATGCGAGCAAAGTGACATTCGATCCGA
This sequence comes from Cellvibrio sp. 79, assembly GCA_003056245.1. Classification (GTDB taxonomy): domain Bacteria; phylum Pseudomonadota; class Gammaproteobacteria; order Pseudomonadales; family Cellvibrionaceae; genus Cellvibrio. Next base: position 150,571 of record MVDH01000002.1, read on the forward strand.
CCGCGATCTGGAATTTACCGGTAGGGTCGGTGGTGGTGAAGCATCTTGCCGTTGCGACTTCGGCGAATGCGAATAAACCATTTACTACGTCAGTATTGTTTCGTCAGGAAACCGGATGGCAAGCGGCGAATTATCGCTGGAATGCAGCGGGAACTGATGCGAATTTAGTGACTGAATCTTCGGTAGAACCCGACGGTGGTTTGGTGAATGTGGTGCGCAAAGTAGAAACGGGCAGCACCTGCGCCGGTTGCCATAAAGATGCGGATGGAAAATTAATTCCACTCGCAACAGATACCCGCCAGCTGAATGGTAATTTTAATTACCAGGGTGTAACTAAAAACCAACTGGAAGTATTTAACGCAATTAATTTATTTACTGCCGGCATTAATAATGGCAGTAGTTACGAAAAATTCGCCACACCAACGGATGCCAGCGTTGATCTAACGGCGCGCGCAAAATCCTATCTGCACACCAACTGTGCGCACTGCCACTCAGGTATTTCAGGCGGCATGGATATGCGTTACAGCACCGCATTGGAAGCAATGAAGCTGGTGAATGATCACAACCGTGTAGTGCCGGGAATTCCCGCGAACAGCAATGTCTACAAATACCAAACCGGTGCAGGTATGCGTATGCCCTATGGTTCTGTTGCAACGAATGCGGATGCCGAAACATTATTCCGCAATTGGATTAACGAACTGGGTGTTGATGTTAGCCAAACCGGAATTGATATTACTGCCACCAAATTATCACCCGAAGTAAATGAAGTTGTCGGTTTGAATCTGGAATCGGTGTATAGCAATGGCACACGTTTATCCGCAGCGGGTTCCGTAACCTGGACATCAAGCAATCCTGCGGTAATGTCTACGCAAGGTAAAACGGGCGCAGCAATAAATGTCACTGCATTATCAACAGGCACAGTAACAATTACCGCGAGCAGTGATGGTTATAGCGATAGCATCACCCTGGACATTATTCCTGCATCAAATCCTGTGACTGCTTTAGCTATTGCGGGCACTGCAAATCTGCGTATTAAAACGGGCGAGATGCAACAACTTGCCGCAGTCGCAACAACAGGTGATGGTTTGTTGGGAATGACTTCGCAAGTAACCTGGACGAGTAGCAATACTGCAATTGCAAATGTATCGGCAAATGGATTGGTTACTGCGGGTGCTACTGCAGGTACCGCAACTATCACTGCAACTTACAGTGCGATTTCGACAACTTATTCTGTTACGGGATTAGGTGCTGGCCAATATGTTTATGTAAAAAAACCGGCCGCATGGACGACAGTGAATACTCATATCTGGACTGTTCAGGGAACTATCAGTACCGATCGTACCGGTACATGGCCGGGGCCTGCGTTAACTGAAACAGCACCTAAATACGGTGCAGGTTGGTTACGCACATTTATCCCGGTTGCATGGGCAAACACAACGGGCAATACCAATATTATTTTTAGCAACAATAAAGCGAACCAAACCGGAACATTAACTGTAAACCAAGCCAGCCCGAGCTGGTATGACACTGCTTTGTCAGCCATTGAACCCGTATTACAAGTAGAAGCAGGCACACAAATCCAGGTAGGTAATGGCACTGCGACTATCGCGAGCAGCGCCAACTTGAGCGGAAAATTATTTGTGCCGGGCACACTGGTGGATATCAAAGCGAATGCCGCTGGCCCAGGAATGAAGTTCGTTCATTGGGAAGGTACAGGTGCTGCCTATTTGTTGGATGCAAATAGCGCGACTACAAAAATGGTAGTGGGCAATGCGGTTTCGCTCACGTTGCTTGCGGTGTTCGATAGCATCACTGATCAACATCAAGTTGCGCGCAGCCATTATCAAAGCCAGGGTTGCATTGGTTGTCATGGCAGTGATGGTAACGGCACTCCGTCGTTGCTCGATTTGCAAACGCGCTATACGCAAACCAACCTCGCCAATTACATCGCAGCGAATATGCCTAAAGGTAATGTCGGCAGTTGTACTGGCACTTGTGCAACCAGTATTGCCGCGATGATTTTTGCCGAAGCATTTATTCCGCCTGCGGGTGTTTGCAGTGCAGACAGTCTTGATGATTTGGTTCCGCAAGATCGCAGCTTCCGTTTGCTATCCACACTTGAATACAACAATTCGGTGCGCGATTTATTGGGACTGACGAATAATATTGATGTTACTAGTGGACGCATTCCTGCTGATTTGCCAGTGAATGGATTTAAAACCAATGCCAACGCAATCTTCACCAACGATTACGCCAAAGGTTATGTGCTAGCGGCAGAAGCGGCGGCAGCAATGGTGAGCAATATTTACAGCCTTACGCCAGGATGCAGTACCGCAACTTGTTTTGTGCAGAATTTTGGCAAGCGTGCTTATCGTCGTCCGCTCAGCACAACGGAAGTAAATAAATTGGTTGCGTTGCAAACAGCGCAAGGCAATGTTGCATTGCTCACCGCGATTCTTTCATCGCCTTCAATGTTGTATCGCTCGGAAGTCGGTGAATTGAAAGGCACCTATTACGAGCTCACCGATTACGAAGTTGCCGCTATGTTGTCCTACACCTATTGGGCGACAACACCGGATGCTGCATTGATGGCCGCTGCGGATGCAGGGCAATTAAGTACGCCTGCGCAAATTTCTGCCAAGGTTACGCAGATGTTGCAAGATCCTAAAGCAAAAATTGCTTTTGAGCGTTTCGTTACTGGTTGGCTGGATCTTGATAAAGAAATCAAAACCACAGCGATCAGTGCAAGCCTCAAAGCTGATATGAAAACCGAAACTATTGAGTTGGTAAAACGCACGGTATTTGGTGGTGGCAGTTACAACGAATTGCTCAACGCTAATTACAGCTACATGACGCAGCAGCTCGCCACCCATTACGGTTTAACTTGGCCGGGCGGCAGTGGTGTACAGCGTGTGGATTACAACGCGGCCAATGCGGAGCGTCGTGGTGTATTAGGGCATGCAGGAATTCTTGCGATCCAATCAGCATCGGAAAAAACACATCCGGTAAAACGTGGTTTGTTTGTACGGCGCAATTTGCTCTGTCAGGATTTCCCTCCACCACCGGTAGGTGCGGAATTAAAACCGCAGGAAGATCCAAGCCTCACAGTGCGTGAACGTTTTGAACATGCGCATTTGAAAGAGGGATGTGAGTCCTGCCATCAATATATCGACGGCATTGGTTTCGGTTTGGAAAATTACAATGCGCTCGGTTTGTACGTTACTACCGAGAAAACTGACAACGGTTTGATTAAAGCGATTAACTCGCTCGGTTATATTGGCAGCTTGAATTCGGCGGAAACTTATTTGTCCGAATCAGAACCGGTAGTGCCTTATCAGGGTATGGATGAATTAGCGGGTTTAATTGCGGGCAGCTCTAACGCAAAAGCCTGTTACGTGCGGCAATGGTATCGCTACACACGCGGCCAACTGGAAGAGGTTACCGATAGTTGTACGCTGCAAGTATTTGGTAAAACCTTCAAGGAATCGAGCAATGCCAGCATGTTGGATTTGATGATCCAATTTACTCAAACTAAAAACTACATCTTGCGTAAATAACTGAGGAGGGCATTAAGATGAATGTATTAAAAAATAAAATGCAGCGTCGCGATTTCCTGCGCAGTATTGCCAAGTTGGGTTTGACTACCGCATTCACCAGTCAATTTATGTTGTCGGCCAATGTGTTTGCACAAACGGCAGGTGCCAAGCGTTTTATCATGGTGTATTACCCGAATGGTTGTGTGCGCGACAAATGGCATTCCTACAACGCGGGTGCGTTGGGTAGCAGCAGTTTTGCTACCAGCCCGCTGCAACATTTAAATTCGCACATCACTAAAATTGTGCCGATAAAAAATCTCACCTATAACGGCCATGGCGGAAGCTCTGGCCATCCGGAAGCCTGTCGTGCGGTATTTTCCGGTGGGCAAGAATATGCGACCACATTTGATGTCGCGATTGGTGAAGCGCTTGGAGGTCGCCTTACCAAAAATATGCACGTGGGTGTTTGGTCGAGCAAAGCCAAGGGCACTGAATATATGCCTTTCACCGACAAGAATCGCAACAAAATACAAGTGTCGGATAATCCGCAACAAGTGTATGACGCATTGCTTGCTGACGTTGTAGGTAATGGCACCGGCACGCCCGACCCGGATGCGGAGCGGCGCAAAAAAGTATTGGAAACCCTGCATGAAAATCTGGATTTATTGCAAGCCAATACGCTCAATGTAAAACAACAAGGAAAATTATTAACCCACGAAGAAGCGCTTAATTATTATCAGAATACGTTGGCGGGTACGTTGGATATTGGCGGCACTGGCTTTGCGCGCCCCACTATCGGCATGACCGGTGTTGATGACGACGCAGATGCAATTGCCAAAGCGCAAATGCGCAATATCGCCATGGCATTCCAGGCAAATGTTACGCGCACTGCAACCTTCCAATTTATGGGCGCACAAGATGAATCCTTAAGAATAATTTCTCCCGATATCAGACCCTACATGGGCGATTACGGTTCCGGAGTAAAATTAACCTACAACGAAACCCGCAGCCACGTCAGTTCACACAATGAGTCATCGCTATTCGATGCGCAAACCCGTTGGTACAACATTATGGTCTCCTACCTAATGGACGAACTCGCCGCCCGCCCCGATGTAACTTGCGGCGGAACATTGTTGGATAACACTTTAATTTTAGTAATGTCCGAAGTCGGTGGTGGCAATCATCAACAGGAAAACCCTGGAATATATGTTGCGGGTGGCGCGAACAATATGATTCGCTCTGGTAATGCGATTGATGCAAATAATGCGGGGATGTCGAATTTGTATTTGGATATTTCCAAAGCGTTTGGTTTGAATTGGGGTAGGTATGGGAATAGTTCGGGAGGGATTGCGGGATTTTTGCGGTAATTTCAATATACCACTCGGCTTTAATAACCAAGTGGTTTCATTAAAATTTTAACGCTATAGGAGAGATGCAGATATTATGCCTTGTCAATCATCTCGTGAAAATCATTAGTAAGCTTTTCAAATTTTTTCTTATCACAGTCACTGCATAAAAAAGGCATTTTTCGACCAGTAAGCATATATTTTTTTTGACCGCATTTTCCACATGTACTGCTTGCTTGTTTCGCCGCAACGATAGGTGTTTGTAATTGGATATTTAGCTTTTTTGCTAAATAAGCATATTGCTTTTTTTCAAATTGATTGGAGATAGTCAGTTTTTTTAAATTTTTACATTCAGCTAATATTGAAATATCATCATTTTCCAGTTTTGTATTAAAAATGTATAAAGTGTTCAAGTTAGGTAATTTTGCTAGTTCTTCAATAGTTACTAAATGCAGTGGTTTTCCTAGTGTGCTGCTGCCACCCAATGTAAGTTGTTCGATATTTGTTAATTTGCTTATCCCGCAAATACTTGGTGCTTTTGGGAAATCACTTATATTGAGATGTGTTAATTGATACATCTCAAATATTGGACTCAGATCTGAAATTTTTGTCGCCCATTCGAGAGTAAGTTGTTGGGTTGACTTAAGATGCTGTATCCCTTCCAGTGTTTCCAGTTTTATATTGTACAGCCGAGTGTTGATTGCCCTGCATTTTTCAATGACTATTGGCCAGGTTTTTTTGGTGATATTTCTTAAATCAATCGTTTCAGGATTGGCTAGGTGTTCAGGAGAGAAATCTCTATCTAGAAGAACAATCATGCTTTTGCTCATATAAGGATGTATGGTTTATTTTCAATGGGTAGGTTAATAAGGGCAGTCGTTATCCATTCAAGCAACATAGGATTTCAAATTCTTGATTCGTGTTCTTGTGTTGATTATTTTACAGAGCGTAACTCCATACTTCACATGATTGCCTTTGGAAAATGGTGCCTCATATGTTGAATCGCTGAGTATGAGTGATGAAAATACTTTACACCTGATCATCCCACTCCTTTGTATACCCATTGTTTCGCAAGTGGGCACGTATGCTTTCAAATACATACTCATTCCATGCTTCCAGGTCAGTTTGGCCTTCTACAACTGCGGATGATTTTTTATCTTCCACGATTGCGTCTACCATTTCCCAAAAAAATTTAGATAATGCGCTTGCTTCCTGAGATGAGGAGACATGGCCAGAGTTGATTATCTGTTCGATTAAAGGTTTATTAAGTTTTTTTGCATAGTGAAGAAGTATTTCTTTCTCTTTTTCGTGGCTAAATTGAATCATAATATTCTTTATGAAAGCGCTACTGTGCAGGCACATAAATGAGGCCAGTTAATGAAAACTCACCGGTTTCCCTATCGACTGCTTCAAATGCTGCTCCAGGTTCCATGCCGCTATCTGCACCGTAGATTGGCAGTAAACCAAGAAGACCAGGAATAACAATAGGTACATATGCTACTGCTTTTCTTGGTTGGTTGGAGTTCCAAATGGTGACGAAGTAGATATCTTCCCGTGTTAATTCAAACGCTGCTTCTGTATTCCATATCTCAGATTCATCCTTTTTTGGTGATAATTTTAATGAGTGTTTACCAATAGGGAGCTCGACGCGTGTGTAGGAAGCATGGGGGAGTTGGGCGATAAGCTTGCCATCAATAAATAATTCGGGGCTATCTGATTTTCTGATTCGATCTAACTCGGATCTGAAGATGTAAATTGCCGCATTACCTTTAGCTGGATTAATAATCGAAACTGGCTGCGATGGTTTAACCGGAAGCGTGGTACATCCTGAAATAATACAAAGTAGCAATGCTATGCATACTGTTTTCATATTTGAATCGTCCTGTGAAAACGGAAGTGTAGAGCCAAATATTGCTCAGCTAAATGCTCGGAATCCTGAAAAAATTAGTAAGGTTTTTCGTTTTCTGGATTTTCCAAAGTTAAGCTAAATATTCTGAAGTTAAATATGGTCAATAAAATTGCAAAAAAGGATTTTGCAGTGTGATACAGCACAATCGAAACAGGGTTCCAAAGCTCCATACTGGAAAATAGTTTCTTTGTTATTAGGAATGGAATGTTTGTTAGCAACCATATAATGATAAATCCAGAAAATATTACTCCTTTGTACTCTTTGGTTGCATTCCAGCTCAATTTAAATGCTTCGATTGGAGCCTTCTTATAAAGAACGCAATAAAACTCCGCAAATGAGAATCGCACCATGATAATAATGGCAGGAACTATGAGAAGCAGAAGTCCAGTGATGAATGCAATTGTTGAAAGTAGGTAAAGTCCCAAAAGGGGAAACAAAAGCTTTAAGGCAAGCTGATAGTATTGCTTTGTTGATATCACTTCACTCTTTACGACTGAGGAAATATAAAGAATGAGCGCACATTGATATAATGGAAATACCAATAGGGAGGGAATCATTGCCAGATATTCAATGCGCTTAATCTCTGGAACATAGTGGATGGTTAATGCATAGAAGATGTTAACAGGTATTAGTAGTGACCCAATTAAAACTATCAGGGGCACCAGATTTTTTTTGAAAAAATACCAGGCATCTGCGATGAAATTTAATGTCATAAGTGGTGATAGTTTTTAGTAGTAGGTTGGATTTTTACTATAATAAATTGATGTAATCCCAATAGGCACTGGTTTTACCTGCATTACTATTGCCCGCTCTGAATTACAAAACCCCCGCACTTTTTATTTCCAGATACGCATTAGCCACCCTTACAGCTAATTGATTCGCTGTGCAATCCACTGCATAAACTCCTGCGGCAGTCAGTTTTTTATGCGATTCGCTACGCTCGTGCATGAAACGGCGAACACCTGCGTAATTGAGTGCATCATCAAAAGTGCTTACGGGCAATTCGTTGAGATCATCCAGTACCTGTTCACGGATATTGGCGATCATCACCAGATGACGTTTCTTTAATAGTTTGGCGGCGAGCAACAATTCGCTATTGTCTTCATCGCGAGAGTTGGTGACTAAAATAATGAGCGAGCGTTTAGGTTGTAGCACTGATAATTTTTCGGCAGCAGTAATGTAATCGGCTGTGGATTGGCTCGCTTGTAAATCGTAAATGCCGTTGAGCAAAACCTTTACGCGTTCGGTGCCTTTTTGCGGGGGAATCCAGCGATGTTTGCTACCTTCGTTGCCGAAGCTCATCAGGCTTACGTTATCGCCTTGACGTAAGGCGATGTAGCTTATCAATAACATTGCATTTAGCGCGTGATCAAAATGGCTGAGTTCGTCATCTTTCGCGCGCATGCGGCGGCCACTATCAACCATTAATACAATTTGCTGGTCGCGTTCATCCTGGTAATCGCGCGCGATTAATTTCTGGCGGCGCGATGTGGCTTTCCAGTCGAGTTGACGCAAGCTATCGCCCTGGCGAAATTCGCGCAACTGATGAAACTCCATGCCTTCTCCACGCCGTTGTTTTTTTCGGATACCCATTTGGCTGGTGTGGTTTTCAGTGGCGAGAATTGCATAGTTGGCGATGGCTACGAAGTCCGGATACACCCTGGATTCCGAAGTGGTGCCAGTCCAATAACGAATATTCCACAAGCCCAATGGGCTGCTGAATTCGATATGGCTTTTGTTGATGAGTAGTGAGCCGCGTTCCAGTGGTCGCAATGAGTATTCGCTTTTGCTGATTTGATTGGGCTTTAATTCCAGTGTGAGTGGTAAATGTTGATAATCACTGCTGGCGGGCACGCCGTCAAAAACGCGAACTTGTGTGGCGTGAGCAAAGTGATGGCGAATTTGTAATTTAACCGGTGTCCATTTATCTACCGCAAGATTACCAGGCAAGTCGCGCGTAATTTCAACGGGAGGTAAACGGCGCGAGAGCAAAAAATCCAGCAATACAATTATCAATGCTCCAGCAAAAAGAGCTTCCAGTAAAAACTCCGGAATGCTGGCCTTAAAATAATGGGCGCTGAATTTATTGATCAATATGGCAATGCCGAGCAATGCAAAAAATGTTGCACAGCGCGTGGCCGGTATCCATTGTCTACGCATACTTTTTTTCAAGTGCAGTTATTCCATCTATAAGTGCAGGTGCGCTTTATTTCAAATAGGTTGTCAGGTCAGTGGCTATCAAGCGTGAACCATTAATGACGCGGTGCTTCGACTTGCAACAAAATGTTATTCAAAATGCGTTCGGCCGCTACACCTTCAATCGCCAATTCCGGTGATAACAAAATACGGTGGCGCAATGCCGGTATAAACATTTTTTTCACATCGTCCGGCGTAACAAATGCATTGTTATTGATTAATGCGTAAGCACGCGCTGCGGCCAATAATGCGATAGAGGCGCGTGGTCCTGCGCCGCGCGAAATGCCTGACCAGCTGCGCGTAGCACGCACCAGTTTTACGACATATTGGAGGATTTGTTCATCGACAGTAATTTGCTCGGCAATTTTTTGCAGGCTCAGCACATGGGCTGGTTTTAATAAGGTACGGATATGCTCCAGACCAAAACCACCTTGCGCTTGCGAACTCACCTGACGCAACATAATTTGTTCATCGCTTTCATTCGGGTAATCAATGATTACTTTCAGCATAAAACGATCGAGTTCTGCTTCCGGCAATGGATAAGTGCCTTCCTGTTCAATCGGGTTTTGTGTTGCCAGCACCATAAAGGGTTCGCCGGTTTTAAACGATTCACCTTCAATAGTGATTTGCCCTTCCTGCATTACTTCGAGTAACGCTGCCTGGGTTTTGGCTGGCGCACGGTTAATTTCATCCGCGAGTAATAAATTGGTGAAAGCGGGGCCGCGGCGAATCTCAAATTCCTGTTTGGCCATATTGAACATGGCGTGACCGGTAACATCGCTGGGCATCAAGTCGGGCGTGAATTGCACGCGCGAAAATTGGCCGCCAAAACATTTAGCGAGGCTGCGCACTAATAAAGTTTTACCGAGACCGGGCACACCTTCAATCAACACATGGCCGCGCGCAATTAATGCAATCAACACTTGTTCAATAATTGCATCCTGGCCAATGAGGACTTTTTTAATTTCATTGAGCAGGTTATTGGCAACGGTGCTGGCTTGTTGCAAACGGTTTTGCAAACTCTCTTCCTGGCCTTTGCCAGAGTCTGTTGCATTCTGGTTGTCTACTGAATCATTCATAAATATTTCCTGATAATTTGCAAATGCGCGATGGCCCGGGTGAATTCTTGCGGGTGTGTAAGGTTGCTGGTAAATAAAGCGTGCTGGATATCGGAATGGCTTAAGCCCGTAAGCGTATGTAGATATTCAATTTGCTGCTGTGCGTTTTCCGACGGCAACATCTGTTGTGCAAGTTGTTCCATAATTTCTGCGCGCAACAATGCTAATAATTGCGGGTGCTGTTGTTTTCGCCAGAGCAACATAGCGCTTGCATAAATATGTTCGGCAAGGCTGCGGCGTCCTTCTTGCGGTACGGTAAATACTGGCCCAAAACGTGAGCCGCTCGCCCATAGCCAAAATACCAACGCGAGCAAACCTGCGAGCACAGCATATTTTGCCTGCGTCCAAATAATTGCAGCGAGAGATGGGGCGTCCTGATTAACTAAAAACCAGACGCGGCCGTTGGGATTGACCAAACTCCAGAGTGCATAAGCGTGATCGTGACAATCAATGCGGCGATTGGTCCAAATATAATTATCACTGGTGATGGTCACCGAGCCATCGCCAATTTCAAAAAAGAGTAAATGTGCCTCTTTGCTGCTTGCTATTGCAGCGTCTGTAGCAGAGGCCTCTGCTATTGCGGATTCATCATTCAATGCTTCATCATTCAATGCTTCATCGATATCTTCACTGTTATGCGGGCTTTCCGTTGCGTCAGTGCTTTCATCATCAATAGCGTCATCGCTGGTTACTGATTCACCAGTCTCTTCGTCACTACTGTTGTCGTGATAAGTAAACGGTTTTTCGTGGCTAAAATCAAAGTGTAATGGTTTGGTTTCGTCGGCGAAATTAATGTCAGTGGGTGGTTCTGCCAGATTGCAGCGATAATAATTTTCCGGCTTTTTGGGTTCGTCTTTTTTTACAGCTTTCTTTGATTGTTCATCTGCGGACTTTGATTTTTCTTCATCGGTGGGTTTTTCTTCGCCAGCGGGTTTTTCTTCATTAACGGATTTTTCTTCGCCAGAAGATTTTTCGGTTGTAGTGCCGGTCTTTTCCTTATTCTCTTTATTATCTGGCTTATCTTCTTTTTCCTCATCCAGTTCGTCCGCGATTGCATCCAGCAGGTCTTTTGCTTCTTTGCTTTCTTCCTCTGCAGGTGTAATACCAAAATCGCTCAGCAATAAATCTTCTTCATTGGTGTGGGTGCCGATAAATGGATTCTGTGTGGATGTGATTAGCGTACCGCCGCTCTCAACCCATTCATATAAACTATCGTAGCGATCTTCATCCAGTGTCTTGTTGGCGTTAATCAAAACCAGAGTGTCGTCGCGGCCCAATTCAATATTACGCCAGCGATGGCTGGTGAGCAGGCTAAGGTTTTTTACTGTGGTGGCCTGAATGCCGTGTTTGCGCAAAAAAATTTCAGCGGCGAGAAATTCATTTTGCAGCGCCTCTTTGGAATAACCCAGATCAATTTCTTTTTCTTCCCATACCAGTGTGGTGTACCACCAATAGCCGAGCGCACCAACGATAGTGGCGAGCAGGGTAACTAATAATGTGATTTTTACATTTCCCGGTTCAGGTTTTTTGTTAGGGGACACCGTCATTGTGCACCGCCTTGTGAGCCGGTTGAGCGTTGTGAATCAGTGTGGTTTAGCCAGGATGAGTTCCATTGCTGGCATAATTGTTCAGCTATTTGTACCTCTGGATTCTGATGGCCGTAAGCCAATTGCTGCCAGACGCGTGTTAACAATGCAAAGTAGTCTGTACGTACGTCGTGGTTGAGTGGTGTTTTCCTGGTTTTTGCTTCGTGTGCAACATGGTCGCGCATGAGTTGCACGCATTCGCCTTCTGTGTGGCCATCCTGAATTTCCACGCCGCTATGAATTAATTGGAACAGGCTGGCGCGATAGAGCAATGCAAGCGCGGCGCGATTATCGCCGCTGCGCAGCAGGTCAAGCGCGCTGCGGCTAATATCCGCTGGCAGCGATTCGCGGGTAACATCCATTCCAAATAAGGTGACCGGTTTTTCGCGCATTACCTGCGCGGGTTTTGTGCGAACAAATTGTGCTGCCAACCAATGGCGGTAACGATAGAAAACAAAGACAGCCAATGCGACAACCCCAGCCCATAATAAAATTTCCAGCAAGCTGGCGGCGGCTACAAAACCTTTAAAATCGCGCAGGGAATCAAATAGCTTTTTCCAGAATTCAGCGGGCTCTTTTTCTTCTTCCTCTTCCGGTTCATCCCATTTAATCGTGCTTACTTTTTCTTTGCGGCTGAATTCGCTTTGCTGCATCACCTCTTTAATCGCGCTGTGTGCACTGTCGCGGTTAAGTTCGCGATATTCGTCGAGGGGTTTGTCTATCACTATTTCATCATTGTCATCGGCAGAATCCGCTTCCATTCCTGGTAGATGTTCAGATGTTGGCGTTGGCTCCGGGGTTTGTGTTTGTTCTGTCGTTGGTGCTTCATCGGCATAAGCGATATCGGGTGTGCTTGCTATTAACAAAAACAGTGCTGTGCTTAACGCGATTGCTAAAATATTTAACGATGACGGCGTCATTCGTTTGTTGGCGATACGGCGAAAGGCGATATCAATATCCCAGGCTTCAAGTTTTACGCGGCGATTCAAATAGAGTGCAAAACCGCAGGCGACATAAAAGGGGGCAGTTAATAGCAGCGCGCAATACCAGATGACAATTTGCAGCTCGATCAGTTTTACGGATTCATCGCTAAAAAATAATCCCGCCCATTCGATATTTAATTCACGTGGAATAAATGCCCAGATCAATGTGATCATCCCGGTCCACAACGAAAATTCCATCATCAATCCAAAAAAGCCGATCCAGTTGGCGGGCGAAGAATCTTCGCGATGCAAAACGCCTAAACGCTCCTGCCGACGTGCGTCACTTAATCCTTCCAACTGCACGATAGCTAAATCCATGCTGCGCGTTGGGCTCAGGCGACGCCAGGTGAGGCTTAAAAATAGTTGTTTGAATGCAAATGATTTGAATGCTTTTAACGTGCTGCGTGTATCCGGTAAATCGTTAAATACTGCGCGGCTCAAAATGTGTAGCAGCGGCCGTTCGTAAAGTGGTTTTAACCACCAGATTAGCAATGCGCTTACCCACCATTTATCGGTGGGAATCAGTAATGCAATTAATAATATCGGCAGGCTGACGATCAACCAGATTTTGGTCATGGGCAACCACCAGCGGCGCGCCATCAATAAGCCCAGGTCGACAGCTTCCCATGCGGTGCGCGGGCGAATTTCCAGCGTGACTTGATCCAGATTCATAATGAGCCCCGCTCAGCGCTTGCTGATTCGCCGCGCAATTGCCGCCCGCTAAAAACCAGATAACCGATTACCAGCGCCCATAAAAACCCACCGACCAAATATTTTTGCCATGGCAACAGAATATTGTTGGAAGACCAGAAGGCTTCGATAAAGGCAGCGATGACTAACATAATGATTACGCCGTACACCAATTGAATCGCAATTTTACTGGCGCGCTTGAGTGATTCGACGCGTGTAAAATTTCCGGGCGCAAGTAATGCGTGGCCGAGCTTTAAACCTGCCGCGCCGGAAATACAAATCGCGGTTAATTCAAAACTGCCGTGGCCAACAACGAAAGAAAAAAATGTTTCGGTGAATTGCGCGTTGGTTAAATGGCCGGCAACGGCGCCCATCAACAATCCATTAAACACTAAAAAGAAAATCGAACCGACGCCAAATAAAATCCCGGAAGCAAAGGTGCGGAAACTCACACCGATGTTGTTGCTGATGTAATAGCCAAACATTTGCACATTGGTATCGGATTCGCGCGCTGCTCCCAAGGTGCGGTTAGCGGGATCGTACATCTCTTCAAAGTTGCTTACCTGATCGGGCGGGGCGATGGTGTAGACCAAATCCGGTTGCCACAGAATCGCGAGAAACATTAACAATCCCGGTACATACAGCAGCGCTGTCGCCCACCAGATATACGCTTGTTGTTCGCGCACCAAGCGTGGAAAGCCCGCCACAATAAAACTGATGAACTGTTGGAAAAATGGCTGCTTGCGGCGATACAACTGCTGATGCCCGCGCACCACCAGATCGCCGAGTTTATCCACCAAATGGCTTGAGTAATGACGATCACGTGCGAGTGCATGGAAATGGCATAGACGGCGATAGCGGCTGGCAAAGCTCGCCAGCTCATCCCCTTTTAATTGGCCATCGGATTTTTCCAGCTCGACAATTTGCATTTCCAGCACATGCCAGAGCGGTTGGTAGAGTTGTTCGAATTGTCCTTGTTTCATTGCTTTTTATGTCTGCTCTTACTGCTTGCCAACCATAGTGTTGGCCATTTGCTTGATGGCGATCACCGGATCTTTGGCGTGAATCACTGGTTGGAGAATAGTCGCCAGCTCACTTTGGCGCTCGGCGGATAAATATTTGCTGCGCTCGGCAAAGGCGAGCAGCGCGCGTTGTTCATCGGTAGAAAAATCGGCGGGCACGGGTAATTGGCCGCGCACCTCAAAACTGGGTTCGCGCAATGGCGGCGCATCGTAAATCACCATACTGCCGGCGGCTAAATCGCCCAGGCGTTTGAACTGGCGGTTGCATAAGCTGGCAATAATCCCGGTGAGGTAGGCCATCGGCAGGAAATCGACCACACGGAGCAGGTTGCGCAACAGTGACGGGCCAAAGGTAATCGGTGTTCCATCGTCATTGACGACGCGAATACCCATCCATTTTTTACCGGGCGTGCGACCATTGCGCGCGACTTCAAAAAATACCGGATAAAACCATTCCAGCAGGAACGTAAGGATTAGTGCCATGCCCATCCCCATTCGGCCAAGCAGGGATAGGACGATAAAAATAACGGTAGTGATCCCGAAGCGGATCAGGATATCCAGGATCTGCGCCAGGATGCGCACGCCGAATCCTGCCGGAGTGAGCGGCAGCAGGGCACCTTCGGGGGTTTCCAATGATTGACGGGTATCGAGTAACAAAACCTTTTCCTTACCTGGAGCGGGGCTATCGCTACTAAAGCAGCGCTCTCTCGCTGTGAGATTGATGTCGTGTAAATTATTGTTTGGTGTTGCCAAATATGGGGGCGAGAATAGCTGATAAGGCTTTTTATGAACAGTGTTGCGGAGGTAGAAGGGCGAGAAGTTTACAGGGGATTGGTCATTTGAACGGCAGGTTTCATTTTGTGTCCTTACAGGGAAATGAATTATGAAGTGCTTCTTGAATGAGGTCCGAGGCTCGGAGTTTCAGCTTTTCGGCAGATTGTTTCTTTAGATATTCAAAGACAAAATCATTAATTGTTACTGTTTTAAGTTGATCATAACTGCACCATACCTTTCCTTCTGTACTATCAAGCACACCCAGCATATATAACCTGGCAGCAATTCTTCTTTCGGGAGATTTACTAATAAACTCGGGTAAAAACTCGGCTCCTGTCAGGTTTACCCTATCCTCTGTAATCGCTATAGGCTGGGATTGATCAGCTGAGGCGCAACTACAAAGTAGACCAGCGTATAGCAAAGTTGATATTGGAATTGATAGACGTGCATTCTGATGCATTACACACTCCATATTGTCGACGCATTGTAGAGAGGCAATTGGGCACCATTTAGGCGTTGAGGTAAATACGTGTAGCTATTTTGATAGCCGGAAACCATATAGTTGTGACGGCGTTAAAGGTTTATCGCTCCTGAGCTAGGCGTTATAATTCACGCCTCTCCTACAGGTTTACAGATATGGCCCAGCAAGAACCCCCAAAAATTGAATTTCCCTGCGAAAACTACCCCATCAAAGTCCTTGGTGAAGCCGGTCCTGAGCTACATAGCTATGTAGTTGAGATTATGGAACGCCATGCACCGGGGTTTGACCAAACCCGCATTACGGTTAAAGAGAGCAGCAAAGGCAGCTTTAACTCGGTGACTGTCTGGATTACGGCGACCGGTGTTGAGCAACTCACGGCTATTCACAACGATCTGCGCCTCAATCGCAGTATCAAGATGGTGATGTGATTTGAGTGGTTTGACATTAGACGTCATCAACCTTGGCCAGCGCGATTACGCGGGTGTCTGGCAGGCGATGAGCGATTTCACCAATCAGCGCACGCCAGAAACAACTGACCAACTCTGGCTGGTGGAACATCCACCGGTCTTTACCCAAGGGCAGGCGGGGAAGGCGGAACATTTGCTATTCCCCGGCGATATCCCGGTGGTGCAGACTGATCGCGGTGGCCAAGTGACTTACCACGGTCCCGGCCAACTGGTGGCTTATCCGTTACTGGATTTGCGCCGCCTGAAAATCGGTGTCCGTGATCTAGTAACGGCGCTCGAACAAACCATCGTTGCTACTTTGGCACATTATGGAATTGAATCCGCCGCCAAACCCGATGCGCCCGGTGTATACGTCAATGGCAACAAAATTGCCTCGCTTGGCCTGCGCGTGCGTCGCGGTTGCAGCTTCCATGGGCTTGCCTTGAATGTGGATATGGATCTGGCGCCCTTCCAGCGCATTAACCCCTGCGGTTATCAAGGCCTAGCGATGGCCCACATTCGCGATCTTGTGCCTGAATGTCCTGCTTTGGTGCAAGTCCAGGATAAACTTGTTATGGAATTCGCGCGGAAATTGGGTTACGAAACCTGTACAATGCGCGCCGTAGATTAACGTCACGAGATTCTTATGTCAGACCTTCCTCCCGTAGCCACCTTCGTCCCTGAACTTCAACCGGTTAAACGCACCGAGCGCCATAAGCAAGGTGAGAAACTGCGCGATGCCGATAAGGTGGAGCGTATCCCGGTCAAAGTGATTGCCAGTGATCGTGACGATATTCCGCGTAAGCCCGACTGGATTCGCGTGCGTATTCCCGCATCGCCAGAAGTGGAACGCATCAAAACTATCCTGCGTAAAAATAAATTATCTTCAGTTTGTGAAGAAGCGAATTGCCCGAACCTGGGCGAATGCTTCAGTGGCGGCACTGCCACCTTCATGATCATGGGCGATATCTGTACCCGTCGCTGTCCCTTCTGCGATGTGGGCCATGGCAAACCGAATCCGCTCGACGAACATGAGCCGCGCAAACTCGCTGAAGCGATTGCAGAGATGCGTTTGAAATACGTGGTGATCACTTCGGTTGACCGCGATGACTTACGCGATGGCGGAGCACAACATTTTGCCGATTGTATTCGCGAAGCCCGTGCGCTCAGCCCGAAATTACAAGTGGAAGTCTTGGTGCCGGATTTCCGTGGCCGGATGGAAATCGCATTGGATATCCTCGAAAAAGAGGCCCCCGATGTGTTTAACCACAACATGGAAACCGTCTCGCGCTTATATCGCCAGGTGCGCCCCGGTGCCAATTACAACTGGTCGCTGGAGTTGCTCAAACAATACAAAGCGCGTCGCCCTGACGTGCTGACCAAATCCGGTTTAATGGTTGGCCTTGGCGAAACCAAAGAAGAAATTATCGAAGTGATGAAACATATGCGTGAGCACGATATCGACATGCTCACCATCGGCCAATATTTGCAGCCCTCCAAAGATCACATTCCGGTTGCACGCTATGTTCACCCCGATGAGTTTGAGGAATACACCAGACTTGCTGAAGAAATGGGATTTAAACACGCCGCTTGCGGCCCGTTGGTCCGCTCGTCCTATCACGCCGACAAACAAGCGCACGGCGAAGATGTAAAGTGGTTCGGTGAAGTAAAAAAAGCCTGATTATTTTTTTCGTACTGCGTCGCAAAAACTCCCGCCAGCCGGGAGTTTTTTATCTCTGCTACTGTCACTGATTAAGCGCGATTTATTTATCTCTGCAATTAAATCGCAGCTACAGTTAATACACCCTTTTGCTATTCCGGATTATCGTGAACCTATCTCGCTCCACTCTTGCTCTCGCCCCTGATATTTTTGTTCTGGAACAAAAACCGGAATTTTTCGGACAAGTCGCGCATTGGCATCATCGGGAATGTGAGCGCCAGGGTTTGAAATCCTCGCTTTCATTACGCCAACAACGGTTGGTTTTGCACGTTCAACAAAATTCAATTCCCAAAACGCTGATTGCCCTGCGTGGCAATCAACTGCTGGGTTGCGTAAGTCTCGTCAACTATACCTATCGCAGCAGCGAGCGCATGCCCAAAGTCGCGAGCGACAGCCCGGTATGGTTGAGTAATTTATTTGTGCTGGATCAATATCGCCGGCAGGGAATTGGAACCGCATTAATTGATGCAGCAAAAAATTACGCGCAGGATTTGGGATTAGCGGAGCTGTGGCTTTCTGCTACGGATTACACGAATTATTATCAGAAACGTGATTGGGAAATCGTGCGCCGCACCCGCTTGGCGGGGCGGCAGGTTAATGTGATGCGGGTAAGTTTTTAAACCCCACCCTAACCCTCCCCTTGGAAAGGGGAGGGGACTTATATCACCCTGATTCTACCTTTGAAAAGTAAGAAATTTATATCGCTCTGGTTCACCCCTTAAAAAAGGATTGTTTGCGTTGCAAAATAATAATTATTTATGTTGGTACGATTGGCAAATGTCGGTATGTTATGTATTTGCGTTAATCTCTGTTTAACAGGGAGTAAAGCCCCTCCCCCTTAACAAGGGGGAGGTTGGGAGGGGGTGTTTTTATCAAGGATAGGCACATGAAAAACGAAAAAATTTTCAACCAAAAACAACAAAAACTACTCCGTCAGCAACTAAGGGCCAATGCGCCTATACCTGAAAGAATACTTTGGGCAAAAATTCGCAATCAACAACTCGGTGTTAAATTTCGCAGGCAACATGGCATTGGTCGTTATATTGTTGACTTCTATTGTCCTGAATGTGCATTGGTTATTGAGTTGGATGGCGATAGCCATTATCAGAGTGGAGCACAAGAGTACGATGCGGTTCGCGATGAGTTTATGAATGCACTGGGTTTACAGGTTCTGCGTTTTACGAATAGCGAGCTGATGGAAAACTCTGAAGCCGTGGTAATGAAAATTTACGAATATGTAAAAAGATAACGCGGAGCGCCTAAGGCAGCTCCGCTAAAAAATAAAACAATAATCATCAATGCAACTTCAACCTCGGTCTCAACCAGCGATTCAATCGCCCCCCTAACATAATTAACCCGGTACGAATTAATCCATGAATTGCAAACTGGTGCATGCGGTATAACGAAATATAAACCATACGCGCCAGACGGCCCTCGATAAACATACTGCCTTTACTCAGGTTGCCCATTAAATTTCCAACGGTGGAGTAACTCGCGAGAGAAATTAATGAGCCGTGATCCGTATATTTATAGGCATGTAACGGTTTGTTATTGAGCAATGCCAATAAATTTTTGTAGCAGGTACTCGCCATTTGATGCGCGGATTGCGCGCGCGGTGGAACGCGTGAACCATCGGGGTTGGTAAATTGAGCGCAGTCGCCAATGGCAAAAATATGCGTGTCGCGCGAGGTTTGCAAAAATTCATTCACATGCAATTGATTGATGCGATTGGTTTCCAGTCCGGCGATATTCGCCATAAATTCGGGTACTTTAATTCCTGCTGCCCACACCATTAAATCGGCTTCGATTAATTGGCCGTCTTTGGTTTGCAAGCCATCTTTAGTAGCGGCGGTAATCATCGTGTTGAGTTTTACGTCCACACCGATTTTAACCAGCTCACCATGAGCGGCATCGGAAATTCGTTCAGGTAATGCAGGAAGAATTCTCGGGCCCGCTTCTACTAACGTAACCTGTAAATGTTCTTTGGAAACGGCGTTAAAACCGTAGTTGTGAATTTCCTGCACCGCGTGATGCAACTCAGCCGAAAGTTCTACTCCCGTTGCACCGGCGCCGACAATCGCGATGCGCACACGATCTTCCGCACCGGTCACGCGCTGGATGCGCAAAAATTTATTGAGCAATTTGTTGTGGAATTTATGCGCTTGTGTGGGGCTATCCAGAAACAAGCAATTTTCTTTAACGCCGGTAGTATTGAAATCGTTGGAGATTGAACCCAGCGCAATTACCAGATAATCATAGGGAATGCGTGTGGATGGTAAAAACTCTACGCCGTCCTCATCGTGCATCGGTGCTAAAACCACTTCGCGATTCTCACGATCAATATCGATCATGGTGCCGACGCGAAAGAAAAAATGATGCGCGTTGGCGTGGCCGCGATAACTCACTGCGTCTACATCTTCGTCCATAGTGCCCACGGCAATTTCATGCAGTAATGGCTTCCATAAGTGTGTGGTGTTGCGGTCGATGAGTGTAACTTCTGCTTTGTTTTTGCGCCCGAGTTTATCGCCGAGCCGGGTGGCGAGTTCAAGCCCGCCTGCGCCGCCGCCGACAACAACAATACGCGGTTTGGCCGCGGTTGTAGCAAGTTGAGTGGTTGATGTTTGCATGGTTCACCTGCATAGGTAGTGGATTAATCTCTCTCCAGAAAATGGCTTGCCAATGGCCGCTCGATAAATCGATAAGTTTTTTGTTCTAATGCGGCGTTAAATTGCTGTTTGGCAGCCTGGGTTTTGCCAGCGCGATAATCGCGATAGCCGGAATAAAAATAATATTCAGTGCGTTCGCAGCGATTGCTCGCGGCTTTTTCAAATTGTGTGCGATTAATTTTATCCGTCCAGTAAGCATAAACCGCACCTTCCCATTCGTTGCCTACCGCAATTTTTTTACTGCGTGTAACGGCGGTGAAATCCCATTCTGTTTGATCGCTGATGATGTCCGCTTTGATCGAATCATAAATGCTGATTTCCGTTCGCGTTTGTAAATATTCAGTGAAGCTTACCGCTGCTTGCATCCAGTTACCGGCATTCATATAAATTTCATGGTAGGCGGTGTCGCCAGGTAAAAGGCCTTGCTGTTTGGCTTTATCGAGCAATTCAAATGCTTTCTGCTCGCGCCCCAGCATCGAATAGCTTTGGGCGGCCCAGGCATAATTTTCGGCGGTGGGGGCAAGCTCAAGTACTATGGCGATTTCATTCAGTGCAAGTGGGTAATGGTTGTTGTCGATAAACATTTGTGCCAGCTGGTAATGTGATTCAGCGTTGTCTGTAGCAAATGGAATCGCTTTTTGATAATAGCGTGCGGCACTGTAAAGCGAATCATTTTGTTCATAAGCACAACCACTTGTTTCCGCGCGATCTTCATAGGTCTCAGCGAGGGTTTGGTATAAATCGCGCGAGTGAACCTGATTGCCCTCCGCTTGTTTCAGCGTGGCAATGGCTAAAGGGTAATAGCCTTGGGTGCGATACATTTTGGCGAGCTGGACGTAGGCCTTATCACTGGTTGGTTGTTCGCGGGTCGCACTGAGTAATGCATCAAAAAGTTCATTGGGATTTTTTTCGCGCGCATCTTTTTGGGCAATATAACGCTGTAGAAAATAGGCGAG
This sequence comes from Cellvibrio sp. 79, assembly GCA_003056245.1. GTDB lineage: Bacteria > Pseudomonadota > Gammaproteobacteria > Pseudomonadales > Cellvibrionaceae > Cellvibrio. Next base: position 172,000 of record MVDH01000002.1, read on the forward strand.
TGATGGAGGATTTAACTGTTCACGCGCTTGGGGCGACAATTGGTTGAATATTGTTTTGGCTTTTTGCAAGGCTTTGTTATCGCCCTTGACGACATCATCGTAATAAATGTTGTACAAAGCGATTAAAGTATTTTCGTTGCCGGGAACCAGTTTCAATACTTTGCGAAATTCGCGAATAGCTTGCTTGCGATCAGCCGCAGATTTACTTTTTTCTGCTTGTGCGACGTAAGCGTAACCCAGCTTGTAACGCAACTCTGGATTGTTTGGGTCTTTTACTAATTGTTGTTCCAGCTCTGCAACTAATCCTGATGCGGTAATTGCGGGGGCCTCAACTTTTTTTACCGATTGCTGGCTGCAACTTGCCAGAAGCAAGCTGCCAATAAGCAGTGCAGTTGCCGGCCCGAGTTGATGCAGCTGCAATAAATAATTGTACGGCTTAACCAAAAAATTCATTTGCGCCTCTTAGAGTTTATAACCCAGTGCTTCCGCTTTTTTAAACGCAGTGTCAGACTCTTTGAATTGATGGGTATACCCTAAAGCCAATCCCAATTGATAATGTGCCTCTGCACTGTTCGGGGCGGTTGTCACCGCCGTTTGTGCCGTTTCCAATGCTTTTCGGTAATCGCCGTTTTTAATCTGTAATTTACTTAGTGCAATCAAGCTGGCGATATCATTTTTGCCATTGTTTTGCAGTGCAGCAATGTCTGCGGCGGCGGCATCATATTCGTATGCCAGAGTCCAATCGGTAGAGTCGAGCAACTCTTCTGTTTTTTTATAAAAATCAGCGTAATTGGTTAGTTCAATACGATTGGCTTTCAGTATCAGATTCTGCTCCATAATATAACGTTGCGGTTCTTCAGTACCTGTTTGTACCAGTTTATAAAAGGGATTGTCGATATTGGCTCCGCGCGTTTTTATGCGCAGCTGATGTTTTACACTGGGGCTGTTAAATACAACACGTGTTTGCAAACTATAACCCGGATCATTGACATAGGGTTGTTTGCGATCAGCCGGTTTGTGCAAGTTGCGTAAGTCGGCAAATAAATTGGTGAGCTGGGTGATACTGAATGCGTAATTGATCGGCTCTTTATCGCCGCCCCATACTTTCGTGAACGCAAAGCGCCCGTTGATGACAAATGGCTGCCACAAGTTGTCAGCATTGCTGGTGCTTAATTCAATAACTTCAGCGGCGTTATAAATCTGGCCGATTAACTCGCGGAAATATTTATCGCGCTCGCGTGAGTATTGCCACATGCTGCGTAAGCGTTGTTCATAAAGCCCGCCAAATGTAAGTTTAAAACTGGCTTGTGCGTTTTGACCGTCAAATTTATCGAATACCAATTCCAGATGTGCAAAATGTTTATTTGGCCCCAGGTTTGGGAGCACGCTGATCTGTTTGCTCTGTTCGTTAACGACTAACGCTGGCTGGCCTTCAATCCCCACGGAAAAACCGGGATACAAACTGGTTTCGCCGGTAGTATCCATCCAGATTTCCTGCAAACCATTTTGCGCAGGAATATGGACGATCATATGGTCAAAGCTGATGCCAGGAATCGCCATGTCGGGAATGCCGCGCCCGCGTGTCACGATTAATGCCGGATCGGCTTTTATTCCCAAATCGCGCAACAGTTTTACTGCCAGCACGGTTTGGTCTTTGCAGTCACCGTAACCATTTTTCAAAATATCAGTGGTATCGTGCGGTTCATAACCGCCGCGCCCCACATGGGCAAATACGTAACGAATTCGATCCTGAATCGTTTGGTAAACCGCTTTAACTTTTGCCTCCGGTGTGAGTGCAGTTTTCTTTATATCAGTAACAATTTGCGCTAAGGCTGCATCACTTAATAAATGCGGCTCAACCAAACCGTCGGCCCAGCGCGCAACATCATTCCATTTATCGGTAGTGGCAACGCGCAGGTAAGGCGCATAGTCATGCTCGCGTGGCATATCGCTTTGTAATTCAATTTTGGCGATATTTTTTCCAGTCCAGGTAATTGTTTGTTGTTGATCTTTTTCGCTGCGTTTTTGAGTGATGGGATAAGCGGTAACACCACTGCTGAATAAAGTAATACCAACTGGTGCAGTGATGTTTAATTCGCTGGTCAAAATCGCATCGGCCCGTGAGCCTTGGCCTGCGGCGCGGTCTTCCCACCAATGGAAACTGAAACTGTCAAACCATTGGTTGGGCACCATTTTTTTGGTATCGGTGTAGCGATACTGGAATTCAATTACCGAGCCTTTGCGCACATTGGGGAGCGAAAATAATAATTCCTTGCGATCGTGATAAAAATTTTCATCGGTGGGGCTTTGGATTTGGGTTGCGTCGGCCTTGATACTATCGAGTTGCCCATCGGGGGTGCGTACATGGGCAAATTCCAATTTTATGTCTTCATAAAAACTGTTGAAGCTGACGCTGATTTGGCTGTAATCGCGCACTGCTTCATCGCTATTGATATAAACAGCCACATAGGATGTTGCATGACTCATCAATTGTGCATCTATATAGACATCAGTCTTGCGCAACAACACTTGCGCTTCGGATTTGTCGGCTGGTTTGAAACCGCGCATCAGGGTTTTTAAGGGCGGGGCGATTCGCGCTGCTTCATTGTTATTGTTGTTGGCTGCGAAGCTACTACCTGGATTAAACATCAAGCCTGGCAAGCACAACAATACAAAAAAGAGCCGCGAATATTTTTTAAACAACCGCACAAAAAAATCTGACACGCGAAATTTCTCCAAACAGTAACAACAATAGATTTACAGCTTTATCTATACATCAACCCATTGACCTTCAGCCGCACTTTCGAAAATAGCATCGATGGTACGCATATTGGCAATGGCGTCAGCAAGCGGTGTTGGGACTGGTGTTTTATTAAAAACACTTTGTGCAAATGCATCGCCCATTTCGCTGTAATGATTGGCTGGTGGAATTTCAATTTCTTCCACTACACGATTGCGGGTAATGCGTATTGTTTTTGGCGATGAGTCCGTGGGGCCGTAAAACGGCTGACCCAAATAAAGGCTACCTTCTTCACCGCTTGCCTCAACGAATTGTTGCGGTTCGATTTTAGTGGATGCGGTAAACGTTGCTGTGCCATCGGTAAACTCAAGGATGCCGGAAATAAGGCAATCCACTTCTTCACCGGGCAAGGGTGTGATATGGCCCATCACCTGTGCGGGCTCTTCATTGAATAACCAGCGCGACAATGAAATGGAATAACAACCAATATCCAGTAGCGCGCCGCCGCCCATTTCGATTTTGTTGCGAATGTTGTCAGTGTCGCGATTATTGTAAGAAAAGTTCGAATGCACTGAACGCAATTTGCCGATGCGACCTTCCGCGATTAATTTTTTTGCCAATTGCCATTGCGGATGAAAGCGATACATAAACGCTTCCATGACCTTCAAATGCGGATGTGCTTTGGCTGCCGCCACTAAACGCTGTGCGTCCTCGGTATTTAATCCCAAGGGCTTTTCGCACAGAACATGCTTGCCGGCTTCGAGTGCTTTGATCGACCACTCCACGTGCAGGTGATTGGGCAATGGGTTGTAAATCGCATCCACATCCGGATCTGCCAGCAGCTCGTGGTAGTGGCCATAAGCTTTGGTGATATGCAGTTGATCCGCAACAGTTTGTGCGCTTTCCAATGTGCGCGAACAAATCGCTACCACCTGGTTATGGGCGGAGTTTTGCAGCGCAGGGATCACTTTTTCGCGGCCAATCTTGGCAGTGCTGAGCACGCCCCAACGAAGTTTTTGCATGGCTAGTCCTTAAATGTCAGGAAATTTTATGGATGGACGGATGAGTTAACCGGAGTGCGGTCAGTGTAGCCCAAGCGCGACCCGGAGGGTGAGCCGGGCAGCAGGAAGCGCTATAAAAATATGGAGGAAAGCGGACGATAGTGGATGTGAGTGTTACCAGCGCATTCTTTACCAGGGCAATGTATCGCCATTGGAATGCCAGAAGGTGCCGGTAGTCTCTAGCGTAAGTCCCTCAATGCGTTGGCTCAGGCGCTGGGCGGATTCTTCGGCGGAAATATCGCCCCCGAAGTTGACCATCGCTGTTTGTACATAACCAGGATGCAAAATGGCGACCGCGATGCCTTTCGGGTGAAGGTCGCGCGCCAGCGACATCGCCGCTGCATTCAATGCGGCTTTGGACATGCGGTAACCGTAATAAGCACCGGAAGTATTGTCGGCAATCGAACCCATGCGGCTGGTGATAAATGCGATTTTGGAGCCTCTCTGCAGGCTGCCCAGCAACGCTTCTGTTACGCGCAAAGGCGCCACAGCGTTGATATTGAACTGGTGTTCAATGCTGCTGTAATCAATATTGCCTAATGCCTCGCGTTGTAAAACACCTGCGTTATTTATTAATAAATCCAGTTTTTTTCCGGTCAGGGTATCGGCGAGATTATTGAGTGCTATCGGGTCAGTTACATCCACGCCAGCAATAACGCGTGCACCGGTTTCGGTCAGCTCCGGTGATGCATTACGGCAAACCCCAATTACTTGCCAACCCTGCGCGAGATAGGTTTTACACAGGGCCAGGCCAATGCCGCGATTGGCGCCGGTAATCAACACAGTTTGCATAGGTTCGTCCTCTAATGTGAATGCCGCAAAATGCGAAAACTATAGAGTGAACTATTGCAGATGGAAAGCCTGACCCGTTACGGAACAAAAAATATGGCATCGGGATCATTAAAGCTTGCCGGGTAATTGACCGGTCCAGCGTTTGAACGCGCGGCGCAAATTCGCGGCATCATAAAAGTGCAAATGTTGAGCAACTTCTTCCTGGGTGATGCCTTCCTTGCTCAGCCAATCCAATGCCAAATGCTTACGCGCCTGATCAAATTGCTGTTGGAAACTGCTGTTGTGTTTTTGCAATTTGCGTTTGAGGCTGGCGCTGCTCATGCCAAAATCCTGCGCTGTCTTTTCAAGATGGGGATTGTGATGAATATTGGTTTTTAAGTAGTAATAAATTTCATGTAAAAAGCCGCGCATGGGCGGAGCAATAATTTTCTGATGTGTTGTATCTATTGTGAAGGTTTGCGCGATTTGGGTGGCTGAGCCAGGAGGGTTCCATGACCGATACAATTCGGTACGTGCAATCGACATCGCGTTGCTGCGTGCATTAAATAAAACCTGCGTACCCAAATGTACCTGGTACTGTTCAATGTAGGCAGGTTTATGGTGACTAACATGATATGTCCACGGAAGTTGGTAACCGGCGCGTCGGCGTGTGTAAATTTGTAAAGCGGTGAAAATCATTTCCAATAAAAAAGGCATTAGCGACGCTGCGCCAAAATTGTCTTGCCAATAAATTACCAATCGTTCCTTTTCATAGTGAAAGTGCGGGCTGAGCAGTGGTGATATTGCATAACTATCTTTGGTAAATAACTCAAGAAATTCATGCACGTTATTGGCATTTTCCAGCGTTTGGCTTTTTGTGAATAGATCATTGCAAAGTAGAAATGCCAATTCATGGCCTGCTGGATGTTTAAGTATATTCCCAATCAATTGAAGTAATTGTGCAGCGGAAAACTGAAGTGCTTTGTGCGAGAGGTCTTGCAGAAAAATGCCGGTATTACGAAGCAGTTTGTGTTCCTGGTGGCCGCGGGTACAAGCGAGTTTAATTAAATTGCCTGGCCAGCCATCAGCATGTACAAATGCAGTGTCTATTTCCCGCCATGCTTGCGGCAGATAATAACCATCAGGTGTTGTGGGAATATCGGGGTTCACTTAGGCAACCTGATCTAATACCGATTTACGTTTTTCTTTTGCATGTAGCAATGCAACCGTTGCACGCTCAATCAGTGAGTCGGCAGTGTCTTGTTGATGTGAATCAGTGAGTGCAATACCGATACTGGCGGTGTGAAAAATACTTTCCCCCTGCATCCGTGACTTAAACGCAAAATGACGAATTGCACGGGTAATTTCTGCAGCGAGGGCTTCTGTCATAAGGCGGCCGGTATTGGGTAGCACCAGTGCAAAACGATCACCGGCATAACGACAAAGTAAATCGTTGCCGCGAATGTTAAGCAAAATAAATTCACCCAGCGCCTGCAAAAACCGATCACCTTCCTGATGACCGTAGCGGCGATTGGTATCATCAAAATAATCGATATCAATAAACACTAATGTCAATGATGATTGATTGCGGTAATGAGTCGCCAATTCCTGTTGCAATTGTTTGCGCAAATAAGCTGCACCGTTCAACTGGGTGATAAAATCCAGCCCGCGATGTTCGCGAAATAAACGTTCGCGTTTGCGCAATTGTTCATTAATCGCTATTTGTTCCTGGTGCCAGTGATAAATCCCCAAGGTTAATAAAGCGAGACCGATAGGCATCAATCCGGACTCTACCCAATGGTCCCATAACGCCGCTTCGGGGAAAGTAATAAATTCATCCAGCCAATCCTGAAAGCCAGCCAGAAAGATACAGCTCAACCCCAGGCTTAACCATTGCGTGACGCGCCCGGCGGGGCGACTGTGCAGAATCAATAATAACCACACCAATGCGAGTAATGTTGCACCGCCTTCACTAACCACATCCAGCCAATTGATAACGTCCCAGCGTTTGGTGTCGCCCAATGCAAAGTTTGCACTCAATAAAATGTTGGCGATTAATCCCAACGCCAGTAATTTCCATTGATGAAGTTTTAACATGGTGCGATCAATTCCTGCGGAAAAAGTATTTCAATAAATAAAAGCCCGCCACCCTTAACAGTTATTTATGACAATTTTGTGAATTTGATTTTAATTATCAGAAATCAGTTTTTTTACCTTGAGCTGAAATGCCTTGTATTGTTTTGGTGCATTAACGCGGAGGCAAATTAGCTCAACGCATTTTTTTTGAGGGCTGCATTTAGTCACTTAACTGTCATCTATGGCACCTAATTTTGCTCCCCGATATTTCACATCCCTGCGGGGACATTGCACAACAGATGGGGAAGCAAGGTGGGCCGCTTAATGAAAATTCAATCAACATCAAAAAATAGTTTTTTAAAAAATACATTGGCAATTGCATTGGCAAGTATTGCAGCGGGCGCTGTTGCCGATGGCCGCATTGAAGGCCAGGTAAAAACAACCGACTACGGTATCGCACTGGAAGGTGTGAAAGTGCGCATTGTCGAATTGAATCGCGAAGCAGCCAGCCAACGTGATGGCCGTTTTATTTTTGTAGATGTAAAACCGGGAACCTACACCCTGGAGACGAGTTATATTGGTGCTGATGCAGTTAGGCAGCGTGTCAATGTTACTGATAATACAACTGCTAGAACTCAATTCCAGTTAAGCGGTGTCTCCGGAATTGTTGAAAACGTTATTGTCATTGGCCAGGCCGCAGGCCTGAATAAAGCATTAAATAAACAACGCGCAGCAGAAAATATTATTACTGCAGTTTCCGCTGATGCAATTGGCCAATTTCCTGATACTAACGTTTCTGAATCGTTGCAACGTCTGCCGGGGTTATCGATTGAGCGCGACCAGGGCGAAGGTCGCTATGTGCGCGTGCGCGGCATGGGTCCGGATTTTAACGCGGTAACTATTAACGGCGTTGGTGTACCTGGTCCTGATGCAGATCGCCGTGCGGTTGCATTGGATGTGATTCCATCGGATCTATTGGAAAATTTAGTCGTTACAAAAACCTTGACACCGGATATGGACGCCAATTCGTTGGGCGGAAGTATCGAAGTGCAAAGCTTGTCGGCGTTTGATCGCGACGGATTATTTTTGCAAATGACGGCGGAAGGTAGCTTTGATGAAAACACTGAGCAAACCAGCCCGAAACTTGCACTCACGGCAAGCAATCAATTCAGTGTTGGTGGCGATGAAAATAATCTGGGTGTGGCATTTGGTATCAGTTCATTTAAGCGCGATTTCGGTTCGGATAATGTGGAAACTGGTGGCGCCTGGGATTTTGAAGACGGTGCTTTGCTGGAAGAGATTGAGCAACGTGATTACCGTATTTCCCGTGAGCGTTCCGGCTTGACGTTAAACGTTGATTTTAAACCTTCCGAAAACACTGATTTGTATTGGCGCAACCTTTACAGCGAATACACAGATTCAGAAATTCGTCTGGCAAATGTTATTGAGTTCGAAGATCCTGCGGCAGAAGGTGATGTCGTTACCGCAGAAGTACAACGCGAATTAAAAGACCGCACTGAAACCCAGAAAATCTTATCCAGTTCCTTCGGAGGTCAAACCCGTGTGGATAACTGGATGGTGGATTATCGTATTGCACACAGCAAATCCAGTGAAGATGAACCACAAAATATCGCTGGCGCCGTATTTAAAATCGACGATGATGTAATTGCTGATGAAGTGTTTGAGCTGGCGTTTACCGATAGCAAGAAAATTCATATCACTGCACCTGCTGAATTTTATCAGGCTGCAAGCTACAAGCTTGACGAAGTGGAATTGGGTAGCACCAATACCAACGATGAAAGCAATGCATTTAATCTGGATATCGCTCGCGATCTGGAAATTGGTGCTCGTCCAACTCAATTAAAGTTTGGTGTGAAACGTGTTGAACGCGAAAAAGATAATGATGTAAATGTCTGGACATCTGAAGATTTTAACGGCGACACATCACTGGCGAATTTCGCTGGTGGCAATGCGGATTATCAATTAGGCCAGTTTGGTTCTACCATTAATGCTCGTGCAGTAAAAGCTGCTATCGCCGAGAATGAAGAAGATGAAGTGGAAAGTAGTATCGGCGATTATGATATTACCGAAGATACCAGTGCTGCATATGTGACGGGGCGTATTGATATAGACGCATTGCGAATTCTCACTGGCGTTCGCTATGAAAAAACGGATTTCTCCGCGCAAGGTTATTCCTGGGACGATGCCGAAGAAATTGCCAGCACGCGTAACTTCGATAACTCCAATGATTATTTTTTGCCGGCGTTGCACCTTCGCTACAGCCTGAATGATAAAACCCAGATTCGCGCTGCCTGGACTAACTCTGTTGTGCGTCCCGGTTTTGCGCAGCTATCGCCCGGCCAATTAATTGAAGAAGATGATGGTGATATAGAAGCTGAATTCGGAAATCCGGAATTGAAATCCTTGGAGTCGCAAAATTTCGATGCAGGTATTGAATATTATCCGGGGGTTGCCAGCGTGATATCGGCATTCGTATTCCATAAAACTATTGATAATTTTGTTTATCAAACCGATTTGGCAGGTTCTGCGGATTATGAAGATTATAAGCACGCAGTGACCTATGCTAATGGCGACTCGGCAGAAATTACCGGTATTGAATTGGCGGCATCCAAACAATTTTCATCCTTGCCTTCTCCGTGGAATGGATTATTAATTGGCGCTAACGCTACGTTGGTAGATTCGACAGCAGAAATTGGTGCTTACGATGACGGCGAATTTGTCGCCCGCGATATTGCCATGCCGAGCCAATCGGATACTTCCGCAAACCTGATGCTGGGTTATGAATCTGAAAAAATCAGTGCGCGTTTATCGGCAAACTATAAATCCAGTTATTTGCTGGAAGTGACTGAACCACTGGAAGCGGATTTCGATACTTATGTAGATGACCAATTGCAATTGGATTTCTCATTGCGTTATTACATCACTGATTCTGTCAAAGTACATTTTGAAGCCTTAAACCTCACCGATGAAATTTATTACACCTACGTAAAGAATTCGCGTTACAACGCGCAGTATGAAACCTATGGTGCGACATACAAACTCGGTGTTAGCTTTATGCTGTTTTAACTTCTCTGGTTGTCAGAGAATATTCAGGGTAAAGTTTAAGTATGAATTAAGCTAACGCAATTATTGTAGTGAATCACATGTGCATCTGATTGCTAAACACCCATTATCAGGTGCACATTTCATTCACCAGGGAATATTGTTCATGAGAAAAATAGTCATTACATTGTTGTCAAGCTGCCTTTATTTATCTGTGGGTGCTGTTGCACAAGAGCAAAAAACCTTATCTGGCAAGATTAGGGCCAGTGCAGTTGTACCGTTGGTTCAATCAAGCTATTTGGGTGTGGATGAGCGCGCAGGTATAACCTGGTTTGACGCACGCGGTAAACGTAAAGCACATTTGTCGACACCGGCAGAGTTGTTAGATGTGCGTGAGAATGTTGCGGTTAATTACAACGGTAAACTAACGGCGTTCGATGTGGCGGCCACTGTGTTATTACCAGAACAGCAGCCGGCGCTGATCGCTTTGGATAAGCCAGGAAAGAAAATTATTGAGCTGGCGCGCTTACCGATTCCCGCATTTAAAATTGAAAATTTATGTTTGAGTCGTGACCCTGCCAATAATATATCGGTGTATTTGCTGGATGAACGCGGTACCGCCGAACATTGGTTGGTATTGGATGCACACGGCAATCAGCAAACCAAAAAAATGCGCAGTCTTCCCATTTCTCCCAACAGCAAGTCCTGCTCGGTAGATGATGCCAGTGAACGTTTATTTGTTGCTGAAGAATCTATTGGCGTTTGGGCTCAAGGTGCATCTGTTGAGTCATCCCCGGGGCGGACTGTGGTTGATATGTCTTCCCCTTTTGGCAAGCTCAGTGATACTGCAGAATTGATAAGTGCAATTCCTGGAGGTTTATTGGTGTTTGATGGGGAACAAAAAAAACTACATGTATATCGCACATATAAATTTGAATTGATAAATAGCATTGCTGTGAATGATGTAGACGAAGCCGAGTATCTCGCCTCCCGTTACGACTCAGTAAAACAACAGTTAACAGTAGTATTATTTGATGAGGGTAAAAAGCAACACCACGAAATCATTATTCCCTGGGGTCATGCACAATCTCAAAAATTGCCGGTGTTAGCGATAAGTTCAGTAACTGCGAATGCGCAAACGCAAATGATGGCGCGTTTTGGCGATGCTGCCGATGATCCTGCTATTTGGGTTAATAAAAATAATCCGCAACAAAGCCGTGTTATTGGTACTAATAAGCAACAAGGTTTATTTGTTTACGACTTGCAAGGTAACGAAGTTCAACACTTCAACACCGGTAAATTAAATAATGTGGATGTGCGTTACGGTATGCAGGTTGGCCAGCAACAATTGGACATCGCTGTAGCGACCAACCGCGATGATAATAGCCTTGCGATTTACACGATTGACCCTGCTTCTGGAAATTTGAATTTTTCTGGTAGTGTAAAAACCAATCTCGAAGAAATTTATGGTTTTTGCATGTATCAATCACCTGTATCGGCAAAAATTTACGCCATTCCCAATGCAAAAAGCGGTGAGTTTCAGCAAATCGAATTAACGGCAATCCTCGATAAAAAGAAAACAGTCACCTGGAAGGGTAAGGTTGTGCGTCGCTTTTTTGTTAAAAGCCAGCCGGAGGGTTGTGTGGCGGATGATCAGCACCAGCGTTTATTTATTGGTGAAGAAGATGTCGCGCTGTGGACTTTAGGTGCTGAGGAGAATGCAAGCACGACACCGGAGTTAGTGTTGGCAGCTGGCGATACGCTGGTGGCTGATGTTGAAGGCGTTGGTGTATATGCTGGTAAGGAAAAATCGTACGTTGTAGTTTCAAGCCAGGGTAACAATACGTTTGTTGTGATGGATGCATTGCCGCCGTTTAAGATGCGTGGAATTGTTCGCATTGATCTGGATGCTGCCAATAATATTGATGGCGTTTCTGAAACGGATGGTTTGGAAGTGAGTTCGGTAAATTTTGGTGGAGCGTTTAACGAAGGCCTATTGGTTGTACAGGATGGGCATAAAGTGATGCCGGAAGCGCCGCAGAATTTTAAATATGTTGCCTGGAAAAAAATTCGCGAAGCACTGCGATTAGAATAAATCATTTTCTCCGTAACAAAAAAATAGCGCATTGGATGCGCTATTTTTTTATTCGTAGGGATCGATATGAGAGTTATTGGCCTTTACGTGACTCGCGAATGTAAAAGCGCGCATCTTTGGCGCTATTGTAGCAACCATCAAAATTTTCCACGGCTTGTTTGGTCCGTGCAGCAGTAATCAAACTGAGTGCTTTGGTATAGCTAACGGTACCGCTAAACCCATCGGCTTTGGCGATGGATAGTTCGCTCCATGCTGCATCTACCTCTTTATCACAAGCGCCGCGAAATTGGGTTTTTCCTGCGCACGCCGATAGGGTAACCGTGAGGGCGATTAATCCAAGGTAGTTAAATGTGTTGCGACCAGGCATGTGCGAATCTCCATAAGTAATCGTTGATGTTTGGATCAACCTTATTCTCAAGAGTTCACATTCTGGCGTCAGTCTGCATGAATGCCAAGCTGAAATTGAATGCTCCGGTTTGTGCCCGTGTTTTTTCAGGCGAGCAAGGCGTCTGGTTGTTGATGAACCTCACGGTCAATAACACCAATTACCTGATCGATGACCTGATCGAGTGAACCGCGCACATCAATACGGTAAACATCTGTCTCATGGCTTGGGTCTTCAAGGCTATCAAATTGACTATCAACCAAACTGGGTGCCATAAAATGACCCGCACGCTTGTTTACACGGGATTGGATGGTGTCTTTGTCGGAATGAAGGAAAATAAAAATAGTTTTAAGGCCGGTTTTGCGTAATTCGTCGCGATGAACGCGCTTTAATCCGGAAAAGGCGAGTGTAGAGTTCTGGTTCCTGGTATCGGCATCGCGAAAGTAATCGCGCATGCGAATCACCCAAGGCAAACGTAAAGCATCAGTCAAGGGGATGCCTTGCGCCATTAAATCGCGGGATTCCTGACTGTGAAAGTCGTCTCCATCCAGAAATTCATAGCCGTAATGATCTGCAAGGGCTTTCGCCACCGAGGTTTTACCGCTACCGGATACACCCATCACAATGATCAGGTTGGTTTGTGCATGCGGATTGGTTATGGCAAATGAGTGCTGCATTGGGTGTGATCTCGTGTACATCTTGCGACAAATCCGGCCTTGGCTGAATGATGCAATGGAATCGCAATCAAAACTGCTCAGCCAACGCAAATGATAGCGCAACCATTGTGCTTGTGGTATGTTAGCAAAAAATAATAGCCAAGTGCAGATATTGCCTATGAAAACCGCAAAAAAAAGACTTTCAGAGAAAAAAATCACTCTGGTTGATGTTGCCAATGCTTCCGGTGTTAGTGCTATCACAGTCTCCCGTGTTATCAACCAGCCTGAAAAAGTCTCGGAATCCCTGCGTATCCAGGTGCAAAAAGCGATTGATTCGCTGGGATACATCCCCAATCAACATGCAAGTTCACTGGCGTCGTCCAAGTCCCGGGTTATCGGTGTGGCGATTCCCTCACTCAGCAACATCGTCTTTACCGAGGTATTGCGTGGTATTTATGAGGTGATGGGAGCCAATGGCTACAAAGTGCTGTTAGTGGATACCCATTATTCGCCGCTCGAAGAAGAGAAAATGATTCGCACCCTGCTGAGCCAATCGCCGGAAGGTTTGATCATCACCGGCGGAGACCAGACCAAAGCCTGCCAGAACTTCCTCACCAAAGCGCGAATTCCTATTGTCCAGATAATGGAATTGCTTGCTGATCCCATTGATATGAACGTTGGTTTTGCCCATGGCCGCGCCGGTTATGACGTGGTCAAACATTTGATTGGCCAGGGTTATGAGCGTATCGGTTTTATCGGCGCACGTATGGACCCGCGCGTGCAGCAACGTATGCAGGGCTACAAACTCGCGCTTGAGCAGATGGGCAAGTTTGATAAGAATTTAATCGTCACTACGCCTGAGCCTTCATCTATAGGTGTGGGCGGGGAGTTGTTTAAAAGTTTGATGGCATCTACCAATGGTGTTGTCGACGCAGTGTTTTGTGTGAACGATGACCTGGCGTTGGGCGCGCTGTTTGAAGCCCAGCGTATGAATATCAACGTTCCACAGGATCTCGCGATTTGCGGATTTAACGATATTGAAGCTGCTGCCTATGTTAACCCATCGCTCACCAGCGTATCGGTAGGGCGTTATGAAATGGGGGTAAAAGCGGCCGACATGATTATCCGTGTACTCAATGAAAAACCCATTGAATCCAGAAAAGTGGATATGGGTTATGAAATCAAAAAACGCGTGTCTACCAGTCGCCTCTGATGATTGCGTCTAACAATAATTATTCCTGAGGTGTGCTGTGACTACTACTCATAACAATGATCGCTTGGCCAAACTAACCTGGCGTGAGCGCATCGGCTATGGACTGGGTGATGCGGGTTTCAATTTTTATTGGGCTATCATCGGCTCTTACCTTGTTTTCTTTTACACCGATGTATTTGGTCTGAGTGCGGCAGCAGCGGCAACAATGCTGACGGTAACCAAACTTATTGCAGCAATTACCGATCCGGTTATTGGTGGTCTTGCTGATCGCACCAGCACTCGCTGGGGAAAGTTTCGTCCGTATTTGATTTGGGGTGTTCTCCCAATGATGGGAGCGGGAATTCTGACCATGAGCACGCCGGATCTGGATGATACTGGCAAATTAATTTGGGCCTACATTACCTATAGTTTATTAATGGCGTGCTATAGCTTGCTCAACATGCCGTACAACTCGCTTTCGGCAGTGCTTACCGCGAACACACAAGAGCGCAATGCGCTTAACAGTACGCGTTTCTTTTTTGCTTATTTCTGCAGTATTTTTGTGGGTGCTGCTACTCCTGAGCTAGCTGAATATTTTGGTGATGGGGATCGTTACAGTGCGCGTGGTTGGCAAATGACGATGGTTTGTTATTCCATTATCGCCTCCTGTTTGTTCATCACTACTTTTTTTACTACTCGTGAACGTATTCAGCCTCCACCGAATCAGGAAAAAACCAGTCCGCTAACTGATTTAAAGGATTTATTTACTTGTCGTCCATGGCTGGTGTTATTTGTATTGGCTCTGGTGTTTATGATCACCATGACTTTACGTGGAAGCTCAGCTGCTTATTATTTTCGCTATTTTGTTGAACGCCCAGACTTGCTCGGTAGTTATGTCGGTTTGCAGATGGCAGGGCTAATGGTGGGAGCAATGTGCGCGTCAACCGTTACAAAATATTTCGACAAACGTAAATTAATGATTTTCCTGCTTTGTGTTGTTGCTGTTCTATCTATTTTATTTACCCTTGTACCCAAACCGAAAAGTAATGGTGTATTGGATATCTCTACCAACGACATTCATCAACTTGAAGCCGGTCAATTGCTAGGGCAGCCTCACGCAGAAGGCGATCATTATCAATGGCTGCGTCACGATAAAATCTTCTGGATTATTAAAGAGCAGGTTGTGCTTTCCGAGACTGGCCCGACACTTAATCTGGAAAATGCCAAAGGGCAAGTTATTAGCGTAGTGCGCACTCACAGCGATGGCGCAATTCAAGATAGTTCGGACTTGCCTAAAGAAATTATATGGATGTTTGTGTTGAATATTTTAATCAGTATTGCGCTTGGTTTTAAACCGCCTATTACGTGGGCGATGTATGCAGATATCGCCGATTATAATGAATGGAAAAATGGTCGTCGCGCAACGGGAATGACTTTTGCTGCTACAACATTTTCCCAGAAAATTGGTAGTGCTGCGGGCTCTGCTTTGATGCTTGCCGTATTGGCAATGATGGGATATCAGGCGGGTGAAATGCAGGCAGGCGCTTCATTGACCAGCATCGTTTATATGCAAACCACTGTTCCGGGAATATTTGCTTTACTTACTGCACTGTCGTTGGTGTTTTACAATCTGACGGATAAGAAGCTTGAGCAAGTTCAATTAGATCTTAAAGAGCGTTATCAGGTTTAACCCTCGTATTTTTTAGCGCTGCAATGCGGCGCTTTCTCAAATAAATCTCTCGTTGAATTGATTTTCGATAGGAAACATCCATGACTAAGCTACTGAAGCCCAGCCATGCTGGGGAACGTTACGATTTGCTAACACCCACAGCTATGCCTCGCGCTGCCGGTTTTTTATGGAACCAGCGCATGATGATCCAATCTACTTGTCGCGGTTATGCCGTCGCACAATTTATGCAGCCGGAACCGGCTAAATATGCGTATGCACCGAACCTGGAAGCAAAAACATTTATGCAGCCAGAGCAACCTTATTATGCACATCATCCGGGCCGCTTTTTTTACGTGAAGGATGAAGAAAGTGGTGAGATTTTTTCTGCGCCTTATGAGCCGGTGCGTGCACCTTACGAAAATTATGTATTCTCGATTGGTAAAAGTGATTTGCGTTGGACATTGCAATCACTCGGTATTGAAATTGAAATTACATTGTCATTACCGGTCGCAGATGTGGTGGAGTTATGGGATATAAAAGTTACCAATCGCTCAGGTCGTGCACGCCGCATCAGTGTTTACCCGTATTTCCCGGTGGGCTATATGTCCTGGATGAACCAGTCAGCAGAATATCGCGCTGATCTTGGCGGTATGGTGGCAACTTGTGTAACGCCTTATCAAAAAGTGGCCGATCACTTTAAAAATAAATTCTTCAAAGACAAAACGTTTTTCCTGCATGAGCAAACACCAACAGCTTGGGAAGCTAAACAGGAAACATTTGAAGGTGAAGGTGGATTGCATAATCCATCCGGTTTGCAACAGGACGCCTTGTCTGGCGGCGATGCACGCTATGAAACGCCGGCGGCGATATTGCAATATCGTTTGGAATTGGCGGCCAGCGGTGAGCAGGTGTACCGTTTTATTTTTGGCCCCGCATTTGATGATGCAGAAATTCAAAAAATGCGTGCTACCTATTTAAGTGAACAGGGGTTTGCCAACGCTCGCGCTGAATATTCCGCGTATGTGGCCAGCGGTAGTGGCTGTTTGCAAATTCAAACACCGGATGCCGAATTGAATAATTTTGTAAACAACTGGTTGCCGCGCCAGGTTTTTTATCACGGTGATGTGAATCGCCTGACCACTGATCCGCAAACACGTAATTATCTACAAGATAATATGGGAATGACATTTATCAAGCCTGATGTTACGCGCGCTGCGTTTTTGCATGCGCTGAGTCAGCAGGAAGAATCCGGTGCAATGCCTGATGGTATTTTATTGGTGGAAGGTGCGGAGCTGAAATACATCAACCAGATTCCACACACGGATCATTGTGTATGGTTGCCGGTATGTCTAAAAACCTATCTTGATGAAACCAATGACTACGCCATTTTGAATGAACAAATTGCCGGTCATGATGGTAAAACCCTGAGTGTATTCGAGCGCATTAGTAATGCGATGCGCTGGTTGCTGCAGGCGCGCGATTATCGCGGCTTGAGTTTTATTGCCCAGGGCGATTGGTGTGACCCGATGAATATGGTGGGGTACAAAGGTAAAGGTGTTTCCGGTTGGTTATCTGTTGCAACTGCTTACGCATTAAATTTGTGGGCTGACGTTTGTGCAAAAACTTCTAACGCTAATTTGCAACAAGAATTTATGGCCGGTGCAAAAGAAGTGAATGCAGCGGTGAATAAATATTTGTGGGATGGTGAATGGTTCGGTCGCGGTATTACCGACGATGATGTGGTGTTTGGCATCAGTAAAGATAAAGAAGGCCGCATCTTTTTAAATCCGCAGAGCTGGGCAATTCTTGGTGGTGCAGCAGATGAGGAGCAGCGCAAAAAAATGATTGCTGCTGTTGAAGCGCAATTGGAAACTCCTTATGGTGTTGCGATGCTTGCTCCGGCATTTACCGCAATGCGCGATGACGTAGGTCGCGTAACCCAGAAGCATCCTGGCTCGGCAGAAAATGGGTCTGTCTACAATCACGCGGCAATATTTTATATTTACAGTTTGTTCACTATCGCTGAGAAAGATCGTGCTTATAAATTATTGCGGCAGATGATTCCCGGCCCAGCCGAAGCGGATTATTTGCAACGCGGCCAATTGCCGGTGTATATCCCCAATTATTATCGCGGTGCTTATTATCAATATCCGCGTACTGCTGGTCGTTCTTCGCAATTATTTAATACCGGTACTGTGTCCTGGGTGTATCGTTGTTTAGTAGAGGGTATTTTTGGTTTGCAGGGCGATACCGAAGGCTTGCGAGTGAATCCGCAATTGCCATCAGATTGGAGCGAAGCGAAAGCTGTACGCGAATTCCGTGGGGCGAGATTTAACGTAAGCATCAGGCGCGGCACGACGGACAAATTGCAATTGCGTTGCGATGGCGAATTGCTGGGTGATAATTGTGTGCGGGCGATTCAAGTGGGTCGTGAATATCAATTGGATGTATCAATTCCTTGATAAAAACACGTTTCAAAAATAAAAAAGGCGTGCATTTGTGCACGCCTTTTTTGTTTTTACCGGTGCGATTTAGAAATCAAAAATTTCACTAAGTATCGATTTCTTTTTATAAGGCTTTCCATAGTGACCACCGTAACTATGATGCTTGCGATCATCATCATAGTGCTTGCGTTGTGAGTCATGGTGGCTTTGCTGTGGGCGGTAATGTTGCTCCTGGTGTTGTGGGCGATGGTCGCGCTCGGGTTCACGTTGCGGTTGCGGTGCGGGAGCAGCATCTTCTTGCGCGCGTTCGATTAGTTTGTCTAATTCACCGCGGTCCAGCCATACGCCACGACATTTGGGGCAGTAATCAATTTCAATGCCTGAGCGTTCGGAAATAAGCAGGTGAGGGCGATCAGGGGATTCGTAACAACTGGGATTGGGGCAATGCATATTATGTCTCCGATATGTGCGTGAATGAATACACAACGACCGGACACGCGAAACCTTTGTCATTGTGACAAAGGTCTCGTTCACAAATGCTGGGCATTTGCCTGCGGTGCCGGAGCTGATGGATTAAAAAGCTCGTGATGACGACAGTCGCAGCGGGAACTACTCCCCTTCGGTAAGCGGATTTTTCAGTAATGCAACCCGCTTGTCAACCTGCCTCGGTTTTAGCGGCTTTCTTGGCGGCAGGTTTACCTTCGGCGGGCTTTGGTTTGGTTTCTGCTTCTTTAGGTTCTGCTGCTTTGACTTTAGGCTTGGCTTTGGTTTTGGCGGGGGTTGATGCCTGGCGAGTTTTGACTATGGCGAGATATTTGACCCAGGCTTGCTCGACGGGGCTTTTAGGGGCGCTTTGGTTGGCGATGACTTTGAGAATATGTTGGTCGTCGCTGGTGGGATCGGAGACTTCTTCTTGCATCAAAGCGTTAATCAACACGCCCTGCTTACGGATTAATCTGGCTTGTACGTCGGATAATCCACCTTTTTCAAAACCTTCGGGGAAGTTGGCTGCATCCTGGAATGTTTGTTTCAGGTAATGCTCACGCGGCAACATAGGGTATCTCCATTATTAGTATGCGCTCATCAGGCATTTGGACCCCTTCGAATTACCGCTTCCCTGTTATCGGTATCCCGGAAGGAGTTAGCCAAAGCCCGGCCTTCATTGTTATAGCGCTGGAATCGCTTTCCAGCCAAAAGTTGCTGCCGAATTTAATCTGTTTTTGTGACAGTGTATAGAGCTTAAATTGCCCTGAATGATGGTTTTATCATCCATCTGCTGCAGAACCGCACCGTGCGCACAAATTGCGGGCATAAAAAAACCGGCTTAAGCCGGTTTTTTGAGCTGGATATCCGGTGCGATTAAGCAGCCAGTGCCTTCAGTTTGGTATTCAAACGGCTCTTATGACGAGCAGCTTTGTTTTTGTGGATCAGGCCTTTGTCGGCGATACGATCAATCACAGAAACAGCTGATACATAAGCAGCTTGCGCAACAGCTTTATCGCCAGTAGCGATAGCAGCCAACACTTTCTTGAGGTAAGTACGCCCCATAGAGCGCATGCTTGCGTTGTGCTTGCGAGCTTTTTCATTCTGACGCGCGCGTTTTTTGGCTTGGGGTGTATTTGCCACCTTAGTGCTCCTATAAATAAATTCTGGATAAAACTGACTAAAAAAGGGTCTGGATTCAGGGACGCGACATTATGCCGTGTTAGATCGGTTTGTCAACCAAAGAAACGATTTTCTATCGCTGGTAAACACTTATCAGGCAGGGCTGGTGTTTACGATAGTTTACACGCCAGATTAAGGATAAATGGCCGAATCTGGATACACTTTGAGCGATATAAATATAACTACGCTCCGGGGGTGCCATCATGATTTATTCATCATTCGGGAAGTGCTTGCTTCCCTGTGTTCTGGCTTCATTGTTAGCCAGTTGCGGCAGTGGCGGTGGTGGGAACAAGCCGTCGAACGGGGCTGGCGTCAGTTCGTCCCTGGCCAGTTCTTCAGCTCTATCCTCATCCTTATCTTCATCAGCCCAAAGCTCGAACTCGTCAGTGGCCATTACCGCCAATAAAATGGTGCCCTTCGTTTTGCCTTATGACGATGCTGCTGCAGGAATAACCCAAACGGGTGCTTTATTGAACCATTTGCCCGCAGGTAAATTCGGAGCAATCAAGGTAGATGGGCAGGCGCATTTTGTAGCGGGACAAGAGCGCGTCCGGTTCCTCGGTGTCAATATCACGGCCAGCTCAACCGTTACTGCCAAAGCCAATGCAGAAAAAGTCGCTAAGCGTTTGGCTAAGTTCGGTGTGAACCTGGTGCGTTTCCATCACATGGATAATAACTTTGGAGCCAAAAGTATTATCAATTATGCGGACGGCAACAGCCGTTCACTGGATGCCGATAATCTCGACAAGCTGGATTACTTTATCTACCAGTTAAAACTCAATGGCATTTATTCCAATATCAATTTAATTAACTCACGCGAATTTTCTGCCGCCGATGGTTTGCCTGCTGATATCAGTCAACTTACCTGGAAGCAACGTCATGTGTTGGGTTACGTATATCCGGCCTTGCGCGCTTTGGAAAAAGAATTTGCTACGCAATTGCTAAGTCACAAAAATCCTTACACCAATTTAACCTATGCGGAAGATCCGGCCGTCGCTTTTGTAGAGATCAATAATGAAAACGGGATTTTTCAACAGTATTACGATGGTTCCATTGATAAGTGGCCGCAGACTTTCAGTGCGATGTTGAATGAGCGCTGGAATAATTGGCTCGCCACCAAATATGCATCGACGCAATTGCTGGAAACAGGATGGGGCACGATTGACCTGCCGTTGGACACAGAAAAATTAACCAATAATAATTTTGCCAGTGGCATTTCGGGCTGGAATGTCGAACAACACGATACCGCAAAAGTCACGGCAACCGCTGGCATATTTGATAGCCGCACCGGCGTTGAATTAAAAGTGACACAAGCGGGATCTGCCGGTTGGAATGTGCAATTGAACCAGGGCAATCTCGCGATTATCAAGGATCAGGTTTATACACTGGGCTTTTGGGCCAAAGCCGAAACCGCTCGCCAACTCGGTGTTGCGATGGGTTTGGCTTACGATCCCTGGTCAACATTGGTGGAGCGCAATTATTCACTGGCCACTAGTTGGAAATATTTTGAAACCAGTTTTATCGCCAGTCAAAACGATAACAATGTGCGCATCAATTTTAATGGCTTCGGCAATCAACTGGCACGCGTTTATATTGGCGATGTGAGTTTTAAAGCGGGCGGCAGCATCGGCAAATTACCGGAGGGGCAAACACTGGAAGCAAAAAACATCGGCAACAATTTGCGTTCGGCGGGCTACACCAGCGGGCGCGAAAAAGACTGGGCGGATTTTTTGCGTGAATTGGAAACTGCCTATTGGGCCGATATGAAAAGCCATATCAAAACCACAATAGGTTTTAGTGGTTTGGTGACGGGCACGGCGATTATGAATACGCCGCCGGGTACCCATAAGCAATTTGATTTTGCCGATGCCCACGCCTATTGGCAGCATCCGGTATTCCCCACAGCGGATTGGGATGCGGTGAACTGGACGTTAGAAAACCAATCGATGGTGAATACATTCAACAACACATTGACCTCACTTGCGAAGCAGCGCATCCATGGTTTGCCATTTACCATTTCTGAATACCAGCACTCGTCTCCGAATACGTATGGCAGCGAAGGCCCGCTGTTAGTTGCTGCTTACGGTGCGTTGCAGGATTGGGATGGCATTATGATGTTTGCCTACGACGCAGGTCCGAATGACGATTGGAGCCTGGGTTATTTCAGCGATTTTTTCAGCATGAATGCACACCCCACAAAAATGGCGAACATGTTGGTGGCTGCCAATATTTTCCGGCGCGGTGATGTGGCGGCGGCACAAAACCAATTGCTAATGAATTTTGAACCCGCAACGGAACTGGATGTTCTTGCTAGTAAAGGTAGCGCCTGGAATGTTGCGAATGGCTCGCACTTGAATGTGCCCAACGATATTCCCCTGACCAAACGTTTTGCATTGGATGTCAACGCGAATCCCCAGGGGCAAAACCTGGCGCCCGCCGCGAGCAACCAAAATACGCTCACATCCGATACCGGAGAATTGGTATGGAATCTGGCACAGGCCAATCAGGGATTAGTAACTATCAATACCGCAAAAACCAAAGCGCTAATCGGGTTTATTAATAATCGCGCCGTTACCCTGGATAATGTCGCTATCAAGGTGGCAGCAACAGCCAATAATTGGGCGACAGTTTCTATCACTGCACAGCAAGGAAGTTTTGCTGATGTCACTGGTGCCGCCAAATTATTAGTGGTTGCTACCGGCAATGCTGAAAACACTAATATGCAATGGAAAAGTCCTGCAAAAAATTCCGTGGGACCTGATTGGGGAACGGGGCCAACGTTGGTGGAAGTAATTCCGGTAACGCTGGATTTGCCGTATGCGAGCTTGCGTACCAAGGCGTGGATTCTGGATGAAACCGGCCAGCGAAAAACAGAATTACCGGTAAGCGATAACGCAGGTAAAGCACAGTTAATCCTGACTGGTGCAACGAGCAGCCTTTGGTACGAAATCGAAGTTGCTGGCGCAAATTAAGTATTTGGGCAGAAGGCTCGCTGGTTGCTCTCACTCGAAGGCCAAAAGTTCGGGTGGGATTTAACCGGCGATGTGAATAGTTGGCGCGATAAAACCGGTTTGCCATGATAATATTCCTCGGAGCAAAACAAAAAACTCAGAGGGTTTTTGCGTGACCCAGCCAGATGAATCCGATAAAACACGAGTGCGGCCTGAAGTAGCGGATGATAAGACCCATATCGCTCCATCACCTCATGCTGCGCCGCAAGCTGACACAGCTGCGCCAACCCATTCCACTCCGCCAGAGGTTGAGGATAATCCTGCCCAATTAACGAATTACAGCGCCGCGCATAATAGGTCTGCCGGTTTTGCGCAGGCACGTGAATTGGTGAAGCAGTCGCAAACCGGTAAAGGCTTGTTATTGAAAAGGCGTTTTTTGCTGGAGGATGTACTCGGTCACGGCGGGATGGGAACTGTGTATCGCGCCAAGGATTTGAGAAAGGTCGAAGCGGAAGATCCCAATCCCTATATCGCAACCAAAGTTCTCAACCAGGATTTTAAAGATCACCCGGATGCCTTCGTCACCCTGCAACAGGAAACGGCAAAATCCCAAATCCTGGCGCACCCGAATATTGTTACCGTGCATGATTTTGACCGCGATGGAGACACCCTGTTTATGACCATGGAGTTGCTCGAAGGGCAACCGTTGGATCAATTGATTAAGGCAGCGCGCAACCAGGGCTTACCCAAAGAACAAGTCTGGAAAATTACACGTGATTTGTGCGCTGCATTGGCTTATGCGCACCAGCGGCAATTTATTCATGCCGATTTCAAACCGGGCAATATTTTTGTGTCGGACGAGGGCGCGGCAAAAGTGCTCGATTTTGGTATTGCGCGCGCAGCGAATCGCGAAGCACAAAAGCATAAATTCGATGCGGGGCAACTGGGCGCATTAACGCCCGCCTATGCCACCATCGAAATGGTAAAGGATGAGCCTATCTCATTCGCTGACGATGTGTATGCATTGGCCTGCGTGGTATATGAAATGTTGGCGGGGCGCCATCCTTATAACAATCGTTCGGCGCTGCAAGCGTACGAGCAAAAAATGCAGCCGAAACGCCTGGATGTTTTAACGGCGCGTGAGTGGAAAGCATTGAGCCATGGCCTGGCGCTGGTGAAATCCGAGCGCTGTGCCAGCATCACGCAATTTTCGGATGAATTATTTCCCAAACGCAATCCACTGTTGCTCAGCATTGCTGTCGGGTTTGCGGTGGTGTCGCTCGCGGGTGCTGGCTGGTTTGGTTACAACCAGCATAAAGCGCAACAAAAAGTACAAGCGACAATCGCCGAAAAAGTGACAGCGGCCCAAACCTGTTTTGCTGAAAAAAACTTTGATTGTGCGATTGAGCATACCTTGGTCGCCACCAATCTTGATCCTCTCAATTCTGTTGCAACTCAATTGCTGGCATCAGCCCAGCGCGCCAAGGAATTGCAAGTTAATGACGATAAAATTCGCGAACTGATTGCCGAAGCACAACATTGTTTGCAGCAACAGGATCTTGACTGCGCGGCGCTATTTTTACAAAAAGCCGAGGCGTTGGGATCGCACAATTCATTAGTGGTCAGTTTCCATGAAGCCTTGAGCGTGGCGCGCGCGCAACAGGCGCAATCAGCAGCACAGCGACAGGAAGAAATTAACGCGATAATCGCTCAGGCGCAAAGCTGCCTTGATGCGCGGGATTATTCCTGCGTAATTAATTTGGCCAACGGTATTCTGGAGCGGGATGCCGGTAATGCACAGGCTATTGAAATGAAACAGGCGGCTACCTCGGCGCAAGAACAATCGCGTGGATTAAGGGAAAAAATCAATCGCTTGATGGCCGATGCAAACAGCTGTATGGAAAAGAAAAATTATTCTTGTGCTATTGCCAAAGCAGAGTCCGCCCTGGAATTGGACGCGAATTTTACAGCGGCAAGCAAGTTGAAAAAGAATGCACTGGATACCCAGCGCAAATTGAAAGAGTCCGGTTTTACCATTAAATAATTTTTGAAGGAGCAGGGCTATGAAATCCAGATTATTGATTGCCATTATTGCTTGCGCACTTATCACGCCGGTAAATGCATTTAGTTTAAAAGATCTGAAAGATAACTTTGATCGCTCTTACAAATGCAATAGCGGTGATCAGGGTTGTAAAAACCGCGAACGGTTAAAAGCCGCTGCGCGCGTTGCCGCTGTTGCGGTAGCGGTGACTTTAATTACCAAAATGATTATCAAGCACCGTTCCGAACGAATCGCGAAAGAGGAGCAGGTTGCCGAGGAATATAAAGCGAAAAACCAAAGCTTGCCGGCGGACCCGGTAGCAACAGAATATGAAACCCAGACATTGCCGGGGAATGTCGTTGCGCCAGGGCAGGAAGTTATCATCCAGTCGGATATCGTTGTGGTTCCCGGTACGCGCAAAAAATCGGCGCTGATTGAGGAGCGCATCGCTATTTATGACAATGAAGATAACACCAAGGAATTGAAAAATTTCATCAAGCCAGTCAACGAAAAAACCAAAACCGGTGGCCGTTATAAAAATGAATTTTCTTTTACCTTGCCGGAAGGTTTGCCTCAGGGCGTTTATCCGATCAAGACCGAGTTATTGTTGAATGGGGCCGTTGTAGATACAGCGGATAATGATATTCAGTTGGTACTGCAAGTGGATGGTTTTGGGAATAGCCAGTTGGTGGCAATGAATTAAAATTTTATTCGAGCGAAGGCAAAGGGCGCGATAAATCGCGCCCCTACGGGGATAGATAATTTTCGAGTTGTTGCAGGCGTTCGGGGGTGCCTACATCGCTCCAGTGGCCGCGATAAACTTGCCCGCTTAATTGTTGTTGGGCGATGGCGTGGCGAAATGTTTCAACCAATGGAAACTTTTCGCGCTTGTTGGGATAGTCGGAAACCAGCGAGGGTTTCAGCAGGCTGATGCCAGCAAAGGTAAATCGCTGTGGATGAAATTTTTGCAGGTCCGCCAATAACATGCCGGAATCATCCAATGCAAAATCACCGTTCGGATGAAATGCTGGATTGGGAACCAATAATAAATGGCCTTGTTGGTTCGCTGATAGTTCTCTCATTGCCAGTTCACTAAATTCCAGATCGCACCAGACATCGCCATTAATTAATAAAAACGTTTCCTCACCTAATAAATCCAGTGCTTGCAGAATGGCGCCGCCCGTTTCCAGTGGCTCCGGTTCTTGTGAATAATGAATATGCAGATTCCAGCGTTCGCCGCTGCCGAGATGCGCGCGAATTTTTTCGCCCAGGTAGGCAAGGTTAATAATGACGTCTTGTATTTGCGCACGCTGCAAATTTTCCAGGTGATATTCAATCAACGGTTTATTGCCCGCGCAGAGTAAGGGTTTGGGTGTGTGGTCGGTGAGCGGACGCATACGATTGCCCAAGCCAGCCGCCAGGATCATGGCTTTCATGGGCGATCCCCGGCGGTGCGATAATCGCTATACCAATTTTGTTGTTGGGCGATAGGCAGGAGTTTTTGTGTAAACCATCCAGCAAATTCCTGTAACTCGGAATATTGGTCGGCAACTTCCAGTGTGTAGCGAATTACCAAGGGCAAATCCTGCAAATAACCGGGCTTGTTATCGCGCAAGTGCAAGCGCGCAAAAATGCCCAGCACTTTAATGTGACGTTGCAACCCCAGCCAATCAAACCAGCGCAAAAACTCTGCTTCACCCACGGCGGGAAGTTGCTGTAGTTCAATAGCGCGTTGGCGATAGTAAAGCGCCCACTCATTCACCTTGTGTGTCGGCCAGCGTAGATAGCAATCGCGCAATAACGAGACCAGATCGTAAGTAACCCCACCCCAGAGTGCGCCCTGGAAATCAATCACGCCGAGTTGGTTATCGGCACGCACCAGTAAATTGCGCGAGTGGTAATCGCGATGTACAAAGCCTTGCGGTTGGTCGAGGGCGTTATTTTCCAGCCGGGTGAATAACTGGTCGAGCTGTTGATGTTCTGTTTCATCCAGGGAATAGCCGAGCAATTTGCCTATGAACCATTCGCTAAAAATTTCCAGCTCACGGCGTAACAGGGCACGATCATAGCGTGGGATGAGTGTTGGATTGTCGTCACACCGAGGCAATCGCAACAACGTGTCTATCGCTGTTTTATAAAGCTGATCAATGTTGGTTTCATTCGCAACACGGAACAGCAATTCATCCCCCATATCCTCAACCAACAAAAAACCTTGCTCCGGGGCTGCCGCCAGAATTTCCGGGCTGTGTACGCCATGGGCGCGAAGCAACCGGGCGATAGCTATAAATTGCTGGCTGTCTTCGGTGGTGGGTGGTGCATCTACCGCTAGCCATTCCGAGGGTTGCCGGAAGCGGAAATAGCGGCGAAAACCGGCATCGCTCCCCAGGCTTTGCAACTCTATAGGGTGCCAGTTGTCTGGTGTGTTAAGGGTTACCCAGTTGGCAAGTGCTGACTTTCGTGAATCAGAAGAAAGTTGCGTTACGGTATCGTTCATCGATGGCCTTGTTTTGCGGATGGTCAATAGTGGCGGATTCTACCCGACTCGTTGTGCTTTCCCCAATGCATTGCTTTTGTCCAATTCATTCCCAGTACAGATGGTTTCCAGTAGAATCGCAGCAATTTTTTCGGCGGCAACTTTTTCAGGCGCTCGTTGACTCAAGTAAGTGAATAAAACAATTTGACGGCTGCGCGCCTATCGCCCGCCAGTATGAGACCGTGGTTAATGGCTCCGACCCAGAATCAACCCAAGCAATATCGTCGTTTATCATTTGTTCCTTCACGGCTGGCGCTTTGTATTGCGGCGCAGTGTGCGGGGTTATTACTGCTACCTGCGGGCCCTGCCTGGGCGCAGGATCAGATGAACGCACCAGTATCCAGTAGCTCTTCATCTAGCAGCTCCTCATCCATTATTCCCTCCGTTGTTGGATCATCTTCCTCCAGTTCATCCTCTGCTGGTGAGATGGCCATTAAGGCAGATCCCAATGATGAGCTGCGCGAACTGGATTGGATTCCGATGGAGGAGTTGACCGAGGAACAGAAAAAACTGGTTCCGACTGCCTGTTGCGGGGCCTATATTGCTCCACCGCGCGATGACGCTGAATCCAATCTTGATCCGGAAAAGGCCAATATTTTCGGAACCGCAGATTATTCCGAAGCCGAAAAACAAACCAAATTTGTCATGCACAGCGATGTGCGCCTGACGCAAGGGCGCCGCTCGTTCCGTGCCGATACCTTTACTTTTGATAAAACGACTCGCGAAGCGGAGCTCAAAGGCAATATCCAGGTGCGTGAGCCGGGCGTATTGCTGCGTGCCGAGCGCGCATATGTAGATACCAATACCGGTAATGCGGAGTTGGATAACGCGCGCTTTGTGCTTTATGAAACCCGTGTGCGCGGCCGCGCTGAAAAGCTGGAAAAGTTTGGCGACCAGATTATCAGCCTGGACCAGGGGACGTTTACCAGTTGCGAGCCGGGCGATAACACCTGGTTGATCAGAGGCTCGAATATTACCCTGCACAATGATAAGCATTACGGCACCGCCAAGCATATGCGGTTGGAAGTGAAAGACATTCCTGTCGCCTACGCCCCGTATTTTCGCTTCCCTATCGGGCCGGATCGTTTAACAGGCTTCCTGTTTCCCTCAATCGGACTGGACAGTGACGATGGTATTGGTGAATTCACTGCGCCTTTTTATTGGAATATCGCCCCCAATTACGACGCGACTTTTACCTGGCGCTATCTTTCGGACCACGGCAATATTTTGATGACCGAATTGCGCCATATGTCGACGTATTTCGATACTCAGCTTAATGCGAGCGCCTTGAATAATGATCGGGGTGGATTTAGCGAAAGACTGCAAGACCAGATTGATAACGGTGAGATTGATGAGGCTGATGCTTACCCCTACAAAGGTAAGGATCGCTGGCAGTACAACCTGAACCAGCTCGGTGGCCGCAACCAGCGCTGGTCAACACTCATTGACTACACCGATGTAAGCGATACCGATTATTTGCGTGATGTGGATCGAAGTGCGGTGGATTTAAACCGTGAGGCCCTGATTCGCCAGCATGTATCGGGTAGTTACAATACCGACCATTGGCGCATTGCCGGTATGCTGGAGGAATTCCGCCTGCTCACGGACTACCAACTGCCTTACCGCGAGTTACCGCGTATTAATGTTGATGGCGAATACCGCTTTGATGATTGGTTATTAGAGCTGGATAACGAATACACGCATTTCGCCATGAACCGATACTTTGCCGATAATCCTGCCCAGGCGGCGGGCAAGGATGACCTGATTACCGGCGAGCGTTTGCGCACGAATTACAGTCTGGTTTGGGATAAGGAATACGCGGCGGGCTACATCAAGCCGGGCGTCGGGGTGAAAACTCTGGGCTATGAATTGGAAGCGACTAACATGCGCGCCGATGCGGATACGGACCCGCGCATTGTTGCTCCGCAAGGCTCACTGGATACTGGCCTTTATTTTGAACGCGAAAAGCAATTTTTTGGCGATGATTTCATTCAAACCCTTGAGCCGCGCGCATTTTATCTGTACCGCGATTATGAAAACCAGGATGCGTTTTACAACCTGACCAGCAATGGCGGCTTTGTTAAATTCGATGTGGCCGATCTGCTCTTCACCTATCAGCAAATATTTCGTGACTCCCGTTTTTCCGGCGGCGATCGTATTGATGATGCCAATCATCTCGCCGTGGGCGTGACCAGTCGGTTTGTTGAGTCAGAGACGGGGATTGAGCGTTTGCGCTTGAGCCTTGGCCAAATTAATTATTATGAGGATCGCGAAATTACGATTCTCAATAATGCCGGCGATTACGCGAACACGCGCACCAGTTCGGCAATTGCCGGTCAAGCCAGCGCACATATCGGTAATCACCTGGATATTTCTGCTGATGTGCTTTACGACCATCAATATGAAAAAGTGCAAGCATTTAGTGGCAGCCTGCATTACATGGATGAGCAGTACCGTATTTTGAACGTGGGCTATCGTTATACCCGCGATCCGGTCACCTTGAGTCCGTTGGACCCTACTCCTCAGGTTGAGGGGACTTTGGATCAGGTTGATGTTACTGCGCTCTGGCCGTTAAACAACCAGTGGGCCGTGATCGCCCGTACCAATTATGACTTTACCTACAATGCGGAACTCGATACCTTCGCCGGGCTCGAATACACCGATTGTTGTTACCGGATACGAGTGCTGGCTCGCCAGTGGGTGGATTTCGATTTTAGTCCTAACTTCCTTGCTAACATCCGTAGCGATGATTATGACCGCGGAGTTTTCTTTGAAGTGCAATTGCGCGGCTTTGGAACCTTGAGTCAACGTATTAGTAACCTGCTCGATAAAGCCATGCTGGGCTACGGCGAGCGTGAAACCTCTTTAAAATAAAACAGTGATTGATGTTATGAGTAAGAACCAAAACAAGCCTCATCAAGTGCGCCATGCTCTGGCAATTTTCCTGAGCGGATTGCTGCTGCTCGGCAGCCAGGCTAGCCTCGCCCAAAATAAGGCGGTATCACTGGACCGCGTTGTTGCTATTGTTGATAAAGATGTTGTACTGGAAAGCGAGCTCAATGCGCGCAAGCAAACTATATTGGAGCGTTTGCGTGGCCAGTATCAACAGTTGCCACCGGAAGACGTGCTCAATAAGCAAATTCTTGAGCAATTGATTATCGAGCGTATTGAATTGGGATTGGCAGAACGCTACGACATCAAAGTAGAGGAATCGGAAATCGATCAGGCGATTGGTCGTGTACTGCAAAAAAACCAGATTAGCCTGGCGCAACTGGAAACTGATTTACAAGGCCAGGGCTTAACGCTGGCAGGGCTGCGTAAACAAATGCGCAACGAGTTAACGATCAGCCATTTGCAGCAAGGTATCGTGAATAGCCGCATCAAGGTTACCGACCAGGATATCAACAACTTTCTGGCGTCCAGTGATGGTAAATACGCAACCTCACCGGATTATCACATCGGCCATATTTTAATTGCTGTTTCGAGCAGTGCCGATGCTGATGCGATTGCTGAAGCGGAAAAGAAAGCCAACGATATTTATCAAAAACTGCAATCCGGTAGCGACTTCTCGCAAATGGCAATCAGTTATTCCAACGACCAGGCTGCGTTGCAAGGTGGTGATATCGGTTGGCGTAAGCTCGCCCAATTACCGGAATTGTTCGGTAACCAAATGGCGAATTTATCCGCAGGTCAAATTTCCAAACCATTCCGCAGCGGTGCTGGCTTCCATATTTTGAAAAATATTGAACAACGCGGTGGTGGTGCGCAAATGATTGACCAAACCCACGCGCGCCATATTCTGGTGAAAACCTCGGAAATTATGGATGACGCACAAGCGCGTCAGAAGTTACTGGATTTAAAAGCTCGTATTGAAAAAGGTGAGGATTTTGCCAAACTCGCGCGCGAAAATTCTGAAGATACTGGCTCTATGCTAAGTGGTGGTGATCTGGGATGGTCCACTCCCGGCATGTTCGTGCCCGAATTTGAAGAAGCGATGGCAAATACTTCACCGGGTAATATTAGTCGCCCGTTCAAGAGTCAGTTTGGTTGGCATATTCTGCAGGTGATTGAGCGTCGCAAAGAAGATATGAGCGATAAAGTGAAACGCAACCAGGCCGCTAACGTGTTGCGTTCACGTCGCTTTGACGAAGAGTTCCAATTGTGGCTCACACAAATTCGCGAAGAAGCTTACGTTGAAATCAAGCTGTAATTTATCTGCCGTTAGCTAAAAAACCAATCTTTAAAGCGGCTAAAAATTGGAGTGTATTATCGCTCTGGTTTTTAGCCGTTGTACTTTTTGGGCTCCGATAATGTTGGAGCTCAATAATCCTGGGGGTACAATAACATGACGGATTGCTACCGCATTGCGCTAACACCGGGCGAGCCTGCCGGTATTGGCCCTGATCTGGTAATTACGCTCGCTCAACAAGCGCAGCAACATGAAATAGTTGCGATTGCCGACCCCGGATTATTGCGCGCGCGCGCGCAACAATTGAAGCTGCCTTTGAATCTGCGTGAAATTAATATCCATGATGCGCCGCAACCAAACGCCGCCAGTGAGCTGGCGATTTTGCCCATCGCATTGGCAGAGCCCGCTGTACCCGGCAAACTCAATGTAAAAAACGCGCACTATATTTTGCAAACACTTGATGCCGCGATTGATGGTTGTATAAAAGGATATTTTTCTGCTCTGGTCACCGGTCCTGTACAAAAAAGCGTAATCAACGATGCGGGCATTGCCTTTAGCGGCCACACCGAATATCTCGCTGATAAAACACAAACGCCTAAAGTGGTCATGATGCTCGCCACCGAAGGTCTGCGCGTTGCATTGGCGACGACGCACTTACCGCTGAAAGATGTTGCAGCAGCAATCACCCATGATGAACTTACACAAGTCACCGAAATTTTACAGCGCGATATGCAACTGCAATTTGGCATTCAGGCGCCGCGCATTCTGGTATGCGGATTAAATCCCCACGCCGGTGAAGGTGGTCATCTTGGGCGCGAGGAAATTGAAGTCATTGAGCCGGTATTAACTGAATTGCGCGCGCGCGGAATGAATTTAATTGGCCCGCTTCCTGCGGACACTTTATTCACTCCCAAATATCTGGATAACGCTGATGCCGTGCTTGCCATGTACCACGATCAGGGGTTGCCGGTATTAAAATACAAAGGTTTTGGCCAGGCGGTGAATGTTACCTTGGGACTACCGATTATTCGCACCTCGGTTGACCATGGCACCGCATTGGATTTGGCCGCAACCGGCAAAGCAGATTTGGGAAGCTTGCGCACTGCATTGGCTTATGCGCTGGCGATGGTACACGCAAAACACTCACACTGATTTGAGTATTGTTAATGAAAAAAACATTGAATCATGAATCCCAACACAAAGCGCGCAAACGCTTCGGGCAAAATTTTTTAATTGATCATGGAATCATTCGCGATATCGTACGCTCGGTACATCCACACAAAGAGGATGTCATTGTGGAGATCGGCCCCGGCAAAGGCGCTATTACCCAGTTGCTGGCGGATGCATGCGATAATTTGAATGTGATCGAACTGGATCGCGACCTGGTGCCCTGGTTAAAAGTGAAATTTGAAAAGCATCCAAATTTCCAATTGTTCCAGGCTGACGCATTGCAATTTGATTTTGCACAGTTAATAAAAAATGAAAAACCGTTGCGAATTGTAGGCAATTTGCCCTACAACATTTCTACACCATTGATTTTTCATTTGCTTGGTTACGCGAGTAAAGTGCAAGACATGCATTTTATGTTACAAAAAGAAGTGGTAAAGCGTATGGCAGCGCAAGCGGGTGACAGTGCCTATGGTCGTTTGGGAATCATGGTTCAATATTATTGTGCTGTGGAAGACTTGTTTGATGTGCCGCCAACGTCATTTGACCCTGCACCAAAAGTGGATTCGGCTATTGTGCGCTTGATCCCCTATGCTCAATTGCCGCATGTTGCCAACAATGTAAAAACCCTTGAAACACTGGTGAATGTAGCATTCCAGCAGCGTCGCAAAACCTTGCGCAATTCGCTGAAACAATTATTAACCGCTGAACAAATGGAAAGTTTGCCAGTGGATTTAAGTCTGCGTCCCGAAGAAATCAGTTTGCCGGAATATGTTGCCATGAGTAATCTCCTTGGCGACATTTCATTTAATGGAAAAATAGTCGCCGAAGATGGCGAATAATCATTTATTTATATCAGGTAGATAAAAATGTCCGCTATATCTGTCAATGTAAAAACCCAATACATTGAAACCCAATCGGTGCCGGCCGAACATCGCTATGTATATGCCTATACTATTACGATTGCCAACCAGGGGGATGAGCCTGCGCAGCTAATTAGCCGCCATTGGCGCATTACTGATGCAAATGAAAAATTACAGGAAGTACAGGGAGTGGGTGTAGTCGGTGAACAGCCACATCTACAACCCGGTGAAAGTTACACCTATACCAGCGGTGTAATTCTCGAAACTGAAACCGGCATCATGGAAGGCATTTATCATATGCGTACTGATGAGGGTGCTATGTTTGATGCGCCTATTCCTGTATTTGCATTGGTGCCTCCCCACGCCGTGCATTAAATTCCGCCTGTTTTTTTGCTTGATTATTTGACGGGTTACTATGGCAACGTACGCAATCGGTGATATCCAGGGCTGCCTTGAACCACTGCAGTGCCTGTTAAAAAAAATCGAATTTGACCCGGCAAAAGACAAGCTCTGGCTCGCCGGTGATTTAATTAATCGTGGACCGGATACGCTGGCCACGTTGCGTTATTTATATCGTTTGCGCGATTCCATCACCATCGTACTTGGCAATCATGATTTGCATTTTATTGCGGTATATTACGGCCTGCGTAAATTGGGCAAAAGCGACACCCTGAGCGAATTATTAATCGCACCGGATCGCTCGGATCTAGTGTATTGGCTGCGACACCAGAAATTGGTTCACCATGACACAAGCCTGGGATACACAATGGTTCACGCGGGTATTCCTCCGCAATGGACATTGCAGGATGCATTAGTTCGATCACGTGAAGTGGAAACAGTTTTGCAAAGCGAAAACCCTGAAAATTTTTTGTCTGGTATGTACGGCAATTCCCCCGCTATCTGGAGTGATCAATTGACCGGTGTTGATCGTTTGCGTGTAATTACTAATTATTTTACGCGCATGCGTTTTTGCAACGCACAAGGTGAACTGGAACTGCAAACCAAAGAAAGTGCTGATGCAGCGCCGAGCGGCTTCGCTCCCTGGTTCTCATTTTTACAACGTAAAACCCGCGCGGAAAAAATTATTTTTGGCCATTGGGCTGCACTGGAGGGCAAAGTTAATTATCCCAATTTGTATGCGCTGGATACTGGCTGTGTATGGGGTGGAACCTTAACCGCAATGCGTTTGGAAGATGGTGTTCGTTTTTCTTGTAATTGCCCTGCGTGAAATTTTTGTACGATGAATGTGGAAAACCATCTAAAAAACCTATCCCTATAATTTCCCCAAGAGATATCGTTATATAAAAAATTATGCTTATCGTTTAATTTTCCTTTCCTTACAAACCCTTGCGTTTTGTTATTCCCCGTTTATAGTTATTCCGTCAGGTGCGATTTTATTTTTAGTGGATTTCCCGCTTAGCACCTAGATTAACGCGCCTAGGGGCGTTGAGTTGGAATTTAGGTGACCGGTAATTATGTAAGTCTGGTGCGTCCTGTGTTGTGGCATTTTCCTTATGGCCAGTTGGCTGTTTCTGTTGTCAGGTTGCGCCTTTATCCAGTTATAGGCTGGAAAATATCACCTGATTCCCATGTCGGGAGTAAGCCCGGCGTCTGGTTGTTTTAACGATTTTTCGTTTTTTTAAAACAGCTTTTCATGAATAGTGGTTATGAGCCAAGGTTTTTTCCTGCTGCATCTCTGGCAGGCGCTTGCTCATCTACTCGTTACGATTTTCCACGGCGAATAAGCCCGAAAAAGGAGTCGTGCAGTGAAGCGCTATTGGTTGTTGCTGAATAATAAATGCAATTGGATTTTTATCTTGCTGGTATGGAGTGCGGGCGCAATAGCAAATGCTCCGGCAGGCTCCGCTTATAACATGACGCGCGGTGCGACGGAGTTAAGCCACAAGGTTTACAACTTGCACATGGTGATTTTTTATATTTGCTGTGTGATAGGTGCAATCGTATTCGGCTTGATGTTTTGGTCCATTATTCACCATCGCAAAGCTAAAGGCGCAACTCCTGCACAATTTCACGGCAGTTTAAAAATAGAAATTTTATGGACTGCTATCCCTGTACTTATTTTAATTGCGATGGCCATTCCAGCGAGCAAAACGTTAATCGCCATGGAAGATGCTTCCAAAGCAGATATGACAATTCTGGTTACCGGTTCGCAATGGAAATGGCATTACAAATATATGGAATACCCTATCGAATTTTATTCCTTGCTCTCCACTCCGCGCGATCAAATAGAAAATAACGCCGCAAAAGATGATTTGTATTTACGTGATGTAGATAAGCCATTGGTATTGCCCACCGGTAAAAAAATTCGCTTCCTCGTCACCGCTGATGATGTGATCCATTCCTGGTGGGTTCCGGATTTTGCGATAAAAAAAGATGCGAATCCCGGCTTTATCAATGAGACCTGGGCAAAAATTGAAAATCCCGGTATTTATCGCGGCCAATGTGCGGAGTTGTGCGGTAAAGACCATGGCTTTATGCCGATTGTTGTTGATGTAAAAACACCAGAAGCATTTGATCAATGGGTGGCGGAGCAAATTGCAGAACAGGAAAAAGCAAAGGCGGCAGAAGCGGCGCGCGGCCTTATGACTAAAGAAGAATTAATGGAATTGGGCAAAACCATTTATGACACTCGCTGCGCTGTTTGCCATCAATCCGGCGGCGAAGGCTTGCCCGGTGCGTTCCCGGCTTTAAAAGGAAGTGTCATCGCCACCAAAGATAAACCGGCGCATATTCACATGGTACTGTTTGGTAAACCCGCAACGGCGATGCAAGCATTTGGAAAACAATTAACTGCCGCAGAATTAGCTGCGGTGATTACTTATGAACGAAATGCCTGGGGAAATGATACTGGCGACCTGGTGCAAATTAGCGAGATCAATGCCGCACTGAGTGCAGGAGAATAACCATGAGCCAGGAACATTCACAATCAATCGAGTCGGCCAATACTCATCACGCTGATGATGCACATGATCATAAGCCACAAGGGTTTTCGCGTTGGTTTTACACCACCAATCACAAAGACATAGGCACACTGTATTTATTATTTGCGTTGTTGATGCTGTTTACCGGCGGAAGCATGGCGATGGTAATTCGTGCGGAATTATTTCAACCGGGGTTGCAATTTGTTGATCCGCATTTCTTTAACCAGATGACCACCGTGCATGGATTGGTAATGGTGTTTGGCGCGATTATGCCCACGTTTGTCGGGCTTGCTAACTGGATGGTACCAATGATGATTGGGGCACCGGATATGGCGCTACCGCGCATGAACAACTGGAGTTTTTGGTTATTGCCTTGTGCATTTACTATTTTATTGTCCACATTATTTATGGAGGGGGGAGCACCGGCAGCTGGCTGGACTTTTTACGCCCCCTTATCAACCACTTACTCCAACGATAGCACTGCATTTTTCGTATTCGCTGTGCATTTAATGGGTATCTCATCAATCATGGGGGCGATGAATATTATCGTTACCATTTTTAATTTGCGCGCACCGGGCATGACCTGGATGAAATTACCCTTATTTGTATGGACCTGGATAATCACTGCGTTTTTATTGATTGCCGTGATGCCAGTGCTTGCCGGTGTAGTGACAATGGTGCTGACCGATAAATATTTTGGCACCAGTTTTTTTAATGCGGCTGGCGGTGGCGACCCGGTGATGTTCCAGCATATTTTCTGGTTCTTCGGGCATCCGGAAGTTTACATCATGATTTTGCCGGCCTTCGGCATTATCTCCAGTATCGTACCGGCCTTTGCGCGCAAACCGTTATTTGGTTATGAGTCTATGGTGATCGCCACGGCGAGTATTGCGTTTCTGTCATTTATTGTATGGGCGCATCATATGTTCACCACCGGTATGCCGGTGGCCGCTGAATTATTTTTTATGTATACCACTATGCTGATCGCAGTCCCCACCGGGGTAAAAGTATTTAACTGGGTGGCAACAATGTGGCGTGGTGCAATGACCTTTGAAACGCCCATGATGTTTGCAATTGCGTTTATTGTGTTATTCACCATTGGTGGATTGTCCGGCTTGATGTTGGCAATAACGCCAGCGGATTTTCAATATCAGGATACGTATTTTGTTGTAGCTCACTTCCATTACGTATTAGTTACCGGCGCTTTGTTTGGAATTATTGCGGGTGTGTATTTCTGGATTCCCAAATGGACCGGCGTTATGTATAGCGAACGATTGGGGCAATGCCATTTCTGGTGTTCATTAATTTCAGTCAATATGTTGTTTTTCCCCATGCATTTTGTCGGGCTCGCCGGAATGCCACGGCGAATTCCGGATTACGCATTGCAATTTGCTGACATGAATGCGTTTATCAGCATTGGCGGATTTTTATTTGGGCTATCACAATTATTATTTGTATGGGTAGTGTTCCGTTGCATCCGGCGCAAAGGTGAAAAAGCTACTGCACAAGTATGGGAAGGCGCTGAAGGTTTGGAATGGCAAGTTCCATCGCCCGCACCTTATCACACATTCCAAACACCACCCGAGATTAAATCAGGGCATTAAAATCGAATATCAATCTGTTGTAACCATTGCAGCAGGAGGGATAGATGGAAAATCAGAGAAATTCGCACCAGCCGCTGCTGCGCAAATTGCTGATGATATCTATTGCCATGTTTTTTTTCGGATTTGCATTGGTGCCTTTGTACGATGTGTTTTGCCGCATGACGGGATTAAACGGAAAAACAGCAAATACAGCAGCAGCGCCATCAACACGAATTGATACCAGCCGTCGGATTAAGGTGGAATTTATTGCAAACCGCGATGATTCCATCCCGTGGAACTTCGCTGCGGAAGTCAGCACTATTGAGTTAAATCCGGGAGCGATCAAGGTCGTTAATTTTCATGTTAAAAATTTATCAGCCCAGGCAATGATTGGGCGTGCTGTGCCTTCTGTATCACCTGGCGCCGCCGCGCGTTATTTTAAAAAAATCGAATGCTTTTGTTTCGCCGAGCAACCGCTGGATGCCCACGGCGAAAAAAATATGCCTGTGCAATTTTATATAGATCCGCAATTACCTGCGGAATATTCCACTATCACTTTGTCGTATCGCTTGTACAAAAGCCAGGGGCAAACGGTTAACCGTTAGCGCTGTTTAATTCAAGAATAGTCCGTGCGAATGGAGGTATACCATGAGTGCCGGTTATCAACACTATTATGTTCCCCATCAAAGTCATTGGCCGATTGTCGGTGCAATTGCACTGTTCTTAATGGGATTTGGTGCTGCGCATTGGGTTAACGATGATTTTATTGGCCCAATACTGCTAACTATCGGATTTGGCATGTTGCTATTAATGCTATTTGGCTGGTTTGGCAATGTCATTGAGGAGTCCATGAGCGGGCTTTACAGTGAGCAAATGGACCATTCATTTCGTCAGGGAATGAGTTGGTTTATTTTTTCGGAAATTATGTTTTTCGCCGCATTTTTTGGTGCGCTTTTTTACGCGCGAATGATTTCTGTTCCATGGTTGGATGGAGCAGGTGATAACGCAATGACCGCCGCTGTTTTATGGCCAAATTTCGAGGCCATTTGGCCACTGATAAAAACACCTGCGGGAGTAGAAACCCAAGCGATGCCGTGGGAAGGAATTCCACTGATCAATACACTTATCCTGTTAGCTTCATCAGTGACTTTGCAATTTGCCCATATGGGCATTGAACAACAAAAACCCGCGCAACTCGGGTTCTTTTTGATGCTGACCATTATTCTCGGTTTTTGCTTTTTGGCGTTACAGGGGTACGAATATGTTCACGCCTACGAAGAGTTAGGGCTGCGGTTGGACTCCGGTGTGTATGGCAATACCTTTTTTCTGCTGACTGGATTTCACGGTATGCATGTCACGCTTGGAGCAATTTTTCTTACCGTGATTTTTTTGCGTATTGCGGTAAAAGGCCACTTCACATCAGAAAAACATTTCGGCTTCCAGGCTGCTGCCTGGTATTGGCATTTTGTAGACGTAGTTTGGCTAAATCTTTTTGTGTTTGTATACGTACTTTAATGGCCTGAACTTTTTAATACGTGCGTATTAATACGGACGTGGGTGCGGTGTAATCACACCTGTCGCGAGCAAGATCAGTATTACCAGAACGACCAGTGCCGAGAATAATAATCGGCGCCCTAAAAATTTGGACATCTTGGGCGCGGTACCATCATTTTTCATCATGACGTATAGCGCTTGGAACAAGCTGATAACTACAAGTAGTAATAATCCAATCAGGATGATTTTGACTAACATAATAACTACTCCACAGGAGTGATGTTATGACCATTATAGCGTTTAATCGCCAATGGGTTGTCCGCTGGCATTGGCTGATAGTAAATCTCGTGGTGATTGTCATTTTATTATCGCTGTCCTTTTGGCAATGGCAGCGAGCAACGCAAAAACAACAAAGCCTACACATACTTTCGCAATGGCAATCACAACAGGCATTGTCTCTTGCTGAGTTGGTTTCCAATGAGTCGAGCGGTATATTTCCTGGAAATAACCTAGCGACACGCGATGGTGCATCGGTAAATTTTCCAGCGCATTGGCTTGCTCCGTATGTATGGCTTTTAGACAACCAGATTATCAAAGGCCAACCCGGATATGACGTATTAATTCCGGTGCAAGAAAATGTTCCCGCATCATCTTCGATAAATTCACATACAGGCCGACCAATAGTGCTTGTCAATCTCGGGTGGGTTGCAGCGCCGGCGCAGCGCACTGAACTTCCTGCTATTGAAATTTCGGAAAACTTAACTGTGCAGGGAATTTACCGTGCTCAGGCCGGTAATTTTTTATTGGGGAAAAATCTCGAAGACCTTGGGCAATGGCCAATGCGAATCCAGCAACCTGATAATCAATTACTTGCTGCTTATTTGCCCGCTCCATTAACTGACGGCATTATTTATCAACAGCAGGGATCATCTTTTGTTATTCATTATCGTCCAGTAGTTCTGCCGCCTGAGCGACACAAGGCCTATGCCTTGCAATGGTTATTATTGGCAATAGCTGCCTCATTGATTGGATTGGCCTGTGCTAAAGCAGCAGATGAACCTCATTTTGCGGAGAAATCTTTATGACTGGGAAACGTTTTTTTTTATTGTTCTTTCTCTGTGCCTTTGTGCCACTAGCCGCCGCTAAACTCAGTTTGTCTTATGGCTGGTTTAATAAAAGCGCGGCTAACAAGGGGCAATGGCTGGAGCATGAAATAAAACTAATTCCTGCCATTGCTAACGGAGATATGCATTGGTCCATTGCCTATGTAACTACCAAAACGTGTGAAAGCAATTGCGTTGAAGCGTTGAACCTTCTGCAACAACTCTATACGGGTTTAGGGCGTAAGCAATTAGGGGTGCAAGCCTTATTAGTTACCACGGATGCATCAAATGTTGACATCGTTAAGCAATTTTCTCCGGCAATAAAAACGGAGGTTGCCCGGAAAAATATGGAGCTACAATTAGCAACGTTACAACAGCATTTTGTGATCATTAATCAACAAGGCGTAGCGTTATTGCAATACTCCACTACCGAAAAATTACCGGTACCAATTGCGGCGGATATTCGCAGCGATTTATTGCGTCTACTTAACTATGACCGGAGCCGGTTATGAGTTCTGTTGTTGTGGAAAATATTGCGTTCAGGCGATTGGTGAATGTGGCAATTGTTCTTGCGCTCATTGTCATTGGTTTGGGGGCATACACCCGGTTAACTGACGCGGGGCTGGGTTGCCCTGATTGGCCTGGTTGCTATGGAAAATTAACGGCACCTTTGCACGACGAACATATTGCTGAAATCCAGCAAGAGTTTCCCCAAGCTGTTATTGAGCCACATAAAGCACACAATGAAATGGCGCATCGCTATGTGGCAGGCCTTCTGGGGTTAGTTGTATTGGTCATGTTTATTGCCAGTTTGTTAATAAAACGCTGGCGAGGGCTTTGCAGCTTAATTGCTTCATTAGTGGTGTTGCAGGCCCTGTTAGGGATGTGGACGGTAACGCTTAATTTAATTCCGTTAGTGGTGATGGCGCATTTGCTCGGCGGATTTTTTTTATTGAGTTTACTAATGCTATTGCGCGTTGAAATTTATTGTCGAAGTCATTTATTAATGCCCGAGCCAGCATTGCGCAAGATGTTGCCGTTTGCTTATTGTGTTCTATTAATTTTACTCGCCCAAATTGCATTGGGTGGTTGGACTTCTGCTAATTATGCGGCAATGGTTTGTACCCAATTTCCATTATGTGAGGCAGGGTGGCAGTCGCGCTTTTCGCTGGAATCTATTTTCCACTTGCCGCTCGGACATGATACTTATGAGTACGGCGTTTTACCTTACGAGGCGCGTATGAGTATTCATATTTCCCATCGCATAGGTGCGTTAATTACGTTGGTAAGTTTGTTCTCTTTGTTAATGACGAGCTGGCGTTACGCGGTTAGTGGCGCGGTGCGCCGTATCATCTTGTTGCTGGGATTTGTATTGGTGATACAAGTTACGTTGGGTATCTTAAATGTATATTTGCATTTGCCTTTATTTAATGCGGTTGCCCATAACCTGGTGGCGGCAAATTTATTGATGCTAATGCTGGTATTTATCCAGCAATTACACACACGTACGAAGCAGGTGATTCCGGCAGCGAAAAGTCTGGCACCTGTCCGCGTTAATAACGGTACGCAATTATGATGGTATAAATCTACGCACCCGAGGTGTGTTATGGCTACAGAAAAATTGATTATGCCGCGCAGTTTGCGCAAAGAGCTAGTGCTGGCCTGTCGCGATTATTATCAGCTTACCAAACCAAAAGTGGTGGCTCTGCTAGTGCTAACAGCCTGGGTGGGAATGATGCTCGCTACTCCGGAGCCCCCGGCATTTTCACAATTGTTTTTGGCAAGTGTGGGGATCGCATTAGTTTCTGCCGCTGCTGCTGCATTTAATCAAATACTGGATCAAAAAATTGATGCGCAAATGGCGCGCACTTATATGCGTCCCTTACCGAAGGGGAGATTGTCTACCGCCCAAGCGGTGACATTTGCAGTGGTATTGGCATTAGGTGGTTTTTTTCTTCTGAGCCTGTGGATTAATTGGCTCACGGCCTGGTTAACTTTATTGGGATTGTTTGGTTATGCTGTGGTTTACACCTTATTGTTAAAGCGCGCTACGCCGCAGAATATTGTTATTGGCGGTATTGCCGGTGCATTACCACCGGTATTGGGATGGAGCGCAATAACCGGGCAGGTTGGCGGGGAGGCACTTTTATTAATGATGATTGTCTTTACCTGGACACCACCACACTTCTGGGCGTTAGCAATTCATCGCGTAAATGATTATGCCAAAGCCGGTATTCCCATGATGCCGGTGACTCATGGTGTGGAATTTACTAAAACCCTGATTTTACTTTACACCTTTTTACTCGCGCTCATTTGTCTTTTGCCGTATTTGATTGGTATGAGTGGTCTGATTTATCTCGCCGGTGCGTTGGTTTTAAATGCCCGGTTTATCATTCATGCATGGCAATTAAAATTTCATGCCGATGCCGGGTCAGCCATGAAAACGTTTCGCTTTTCTATTGTGCATCTAATGGTGTTATTTCTTTTGCTGGTGGTGGATCACTATGCTTATTGGAATCTTCAGATGTTGGTGCAATGAATGTATTGTGCGGATTCATTGGTTCGCTGGAATTATTTTGCTGTGTAACAGCACGTTGGTGCTAGCCGATTTGCAGATAAGTGATGGTTGGGTCAAGTTAGCACCTCCCGGGGCAAAAGCTAACGCGGCTTATCTGCAATTTTATAATCCGACGAAGCAACCGGTAGTTATTGAATCCATCAACGCAAATTGTTGTGCGCATTTAATGTTGCATCGCACTCGCTATGAAAATGATCGCGCTATTATGGAGCACGTTGATCAATTAACCATTCCAGCGCAAAGCCATGTTGAGCTCATTCCGGGAGGTTTGCATATTATGCTAATAAATGCGATGCA
This sequence comes from Cellvibrio sp. 79, assembly GCA_003056245.1. GTDB lineage: Bacteria > Pseudomonadota > Gammaproteobacteria > Pseudomonadales > Cellvibrionaceae > Cellvibrio. The sequence goes on from MVDH01000002.1 coordinate 215,558, forward strand.
ACCTTTGATTGTGGGCGACACTATCGAAATGCAATTGCATTTTAATAATGGTCAACAACAAACCATTCACTTGCCGGTAAAAGCAGATGGGCCTTAATATTTCACGCGCCGGATTTTGCGTTATTGCAACATTGTGCCTGATATTGGGTGTCGTTAGTGCCAGGCATTTATTTGCTGCATTAGCAGAAAAACCCTTGGTGTTATCGACAGTCCAATTATTGCCGGAACCGAAACCTTTGCCGAAAATATTGTTGCGCACCGCTAACGGCGACGCATTTGCTCGTGAAAAATTTCATCAACGATGGAGCCTGGTTTTTTTTGGCTTTACCTCCTGTCCCGATTTTTGTCCCCTGGAATTACAGAAGCTCGCGAAACTATTGGTATCTGCAAAAGAAACCAACACGGATCTGCAAATAATTTTTGTTAGCGTTGATCCGGAGAGAGATTCTGCTGAGCAATTGGCGAGATATGTGGGGTTTTTTCATCCGCAGATAGTGGGTTTACGCGGTGATAATCCTGCCATCGCCAATTTCGCCCGTTTTTTTGGCGCCTCTTACGAGCGCTCCGCCATTATCAACAGCAAGCTATTAAATGTTCCAGCGGGGGCGGCAATGCCGGAAATTGCCGGTGATCAATATCAGGTCAATCATTCTACTCGTGTCTTTGTAGTTGATCCGCAAGGGCAATATGTAGGTTCGGCAACTAATATTGAGTCAGCTGAAATACTTTGGTCTGATTTGCAGAAATTGTTTTAGCGTTTGTGGTTATCGTGATGGCTATTTTTACGCTGCATTTGTTCTAATGGCCTGAATGAAGTCAATGCCATCAGGCTTTATACTGATACACACAGATGTAGATGGTGCTTTTTAGAATAACGTTTGTTGTTTCTGCAAAGCTTCTTTTTACTGCTTTGCGGTGAACACAGTTTCTATCACGGTGTAGCTGGAGGCAGGATATGATTTCCCATGTTGCTGGTCTGTTTACCCATCCCCACAAAGAGTGGGAAGAAATTCGCGATACCCAGGAAAGTGTTTCACATCTTTATTTTGCGCATGTACTTTTTCTCGCCCTGATTCCGCCTGTTTCCATGTTTATTGGTACCACCAAAGTTGGTTGGACTATCGGTAAAGGCGCGCCGGTTATGCTCACAGAATCCAGCGCGGCAATTATGAGTGTGCTGATGTATTTGGCTATGCTCGCCGGTGTTGCAGTGATAGGTGCATTTATCAATTGGATGTCTCGCACTTATGATTCATCGCCCGGGCTTGGGCGTTGTATTGTCTTTGCTGCTTACACAGCCACCCCCTTATTTGTTGCCGGTCTTTGCGCGCTTTATCCCAATGTTATTCTCACAATGCTGGTCGGAATTGTGGCGGTTTTCTATACCGTTTATTTATTGTATATGGGCATTCCGATTTTTATGAAGATCCCGGAAGACGAGGGATTCATTTATTCCAGCTCGATTTTGACAATCGGTTTGGTTATGTTGGTGTCTATTATGGCGATTAGTGTATTGATCTGGAGTTTTGGTTTTGGCCCTGCATACACCTATTGACCACGATTAATACCGTTATTCTTTTTGCGTTATGTATTTTCTGATTAATAAAAAAGCCCCTGAAATTGCTTCAGGGGCTTTTTTATTTTTCCAATGAATTTTAACTTTATTTAAGCAGCGCAAATACTTCAGCTGCTGCTGACAGTGTATTGCGAATATCTTCATCAGTGTGTGCGGCGGACATAAACCCTGCTTCATAAGAGGCGGGAGCAAGATAAACGCCGCGCTCCAGCATGCCGTGGAAAAATTTATTGAAGCGTGGAATATCGCAAGCCATGACTTGTTTAAAATTAGTGACTTTTTTCTCGCTGGTAAAAAAGAAACCAAACATACTGCCCACATGGTTGGTAGTAAACGGGATTCCAGCTTCATCAGCCAGCTTTTGTAAACCTTCTACTAATTGTGTTGTGCGTGCGCTGAGGTTTTTATAAAAGTCCGTTTGCTCCAATAGCTCCAGTGTTTTTAATCCGGCGGCCATAGCAACAGGGTTGCCCGATAATGTTCCCGCCTGATAAACCGGGCCGGACGGAGCAATCATTTGCATAATATCGCGGCGACCGCCGAATGCACCTACCGGCATACCGCCACCAATCACTTTTCCGAGTGTGGTGATATCAGCGTTGATACCGTAATAACCTTGTGCGCCGGTATGGCTAACACGAAAGCCGGTCATTACTTCATCCAGAATTAATACGCTGCCGTACTGATCGCAGACTTCACGCAAGCACTCTAAAAATCCGGGCACTGGTGGAACACAGTTCATATTGCCTACAACGGGTTCAACAATGATGCAGGCAATTTGATCGCCGAGTTTTGCAAAGCATTCGCGCACTTGTTCGGCATTGTTGTAATCAAGTGTGAGCGTGTGGTCAGCCAAAACAGCGGGCACACCGGGCGAACTTGGGACGCCGAGTGTTAATGCACCGGAGCCGGCTTTAATGAGTAGCGAATCAGAGTGACCGTGATAACAGCCTTCGAATTTAATAATTTTATCGCGCTTGGTAAACGCGCGCGCTAAACGAATTGCACTCATGGTAGCTTCGGTGCCGGAGCTAACAAAACGAACCATGTCCATACCGGGCATTAATGCGCATAATTTTTCTGCCAGCGTGGTTTCGCGTTCAGTTGGAGCACCAAAACTTAAACCGTGTTTTGCTGCTTCGATTACCGCGTTAATCACTTCCGGGTGAGCATGGCCCAATACCATCGGCCCCCAGCTTTGTACGTAATCGATATAGCGTTTGCCATCGGCATCCCATACATGAGCCCCGAGGGCTTTTTCAAAAAACACCGGTGTTCCACCTACGGCTTTAAAGGCACGTACGGGCGAGTTAACACCGCCGGGGATAGTTTTTTGGGCTTGTAAAAATAATTCTTCGGAGCGACTCATAATTAGTCCTGGCTATTTAACATTTATAATGAACGTAAGCTGATAAATTTTTCGGCAACGCGCTTAACATTGCTAGCAGAAAATAACTCATGGCACACCGCAATTTTATCGGCGCCTGCATCTAATAATAGGTGTGCGTTATCCAAGGTAATTCCCCCAATCACTACAACGAGCGTACCTGGAAATTGAAATTTTGCTTCGCTAATTAATGTGAACTTTGCGGATTTTGCATTGGGTTTGGTGTGCGATGGAAAAAAACGTCCGAATGCAATGTAACTGGCACCGTCATTTATCGCTTGCCGGGCGAACGCCAATGAGTCGTGACAGGTCACGCCGATAATTGCATCGTCACCCAATAATTTACGCGCTGCTTGCGGGCTGCCGTCTTCCTGCCCCAAATGCACGCCGTGGGCATTTACGGTAACCGCAAGTTGCACATCATCGTTAATAATTAACGCTGCTTGATATTGATTACAAAGTACAACCAGTTGTTGCGCATCCTGAATACGCTTTTCCTGGTCGTTAGATTTATCGCGATACTGAATCCACTTGCAACCCGCTTGCAACGCTGCTTCAACAGCAGAAAATAATTTATCGCCTGGTAGCAAATGCGAATCGGTAATCGCGTAGAGAATACTCATAATGCGCTCTTAAAAAGGTTTGACTACTACCAGAATAACAATACCGAATAATAGGAATACTGGCAGTTCATTAAACACGCGAAAAAACGTATGGCTTTTGGTGCAGCGATCATCGCGTAGCTGTTTGAAATAAACGATGCAAGCATGATGATAAACAACCATTAACGCTACCAGTGCAATTTTGCACCAGTACCACACTTGTGTTGAGTAGTAATCCCACAAAAACCAGCTCGTCCAGATGCCAAAAATAAATGTTCCAATCATGGCTGGATTGGCAATGCCACGCAGTAATTTGCGCTCCATAATTTTAAACCGCTCGCGGCTGATGTCGTCTTCGCTCATGGTGTGATAGACAAATAATCGCGGCAAATAAAACAGTGCTGCCATCCAGGAAATAACAAAGATAATGTGAAAAGCTTTGGTCCAGAGCATAACGTTTCCAATTGCGGCGTATCCGCATGCGAATTACTTAAAGGCGATAGTAATTGTCGATTTTTTCCCGGCTGATAATTCCCAGCGGTTGGTGATCATCGGTGAGTGATTCCACCCAGAGCGCATCAATTTGCTGGCGGTTCATTAACATCAGCGCTTCATATAAATTTGCATCAGCGGCGATGCGGGCCAAATCATACCGCCGCGCGGGGATTTCGTGCAGGTTGATTTCGTTTATTTGTGAATCATCTGCTTCAGCCTGTTGTTGAAGATAGGCCGCCAAATCGGCGGGTTGCAATAATTGCTGGCTATCGCGCAATAAAATCCAGTGCGGATGCTGGCTTAATAAATGTTCAGCCGCTGTGTGAGTAATGTGGGGCGATGTTTCTATCAGTTTGCGATCCATTAAGCCTCGCACGCCGGTGCGGCTTAATAGCTGCTCCAGCATTTCAGTGCTGCGGAATTTACCTTGAACGCGCAATGCGTGCTGGAATAAACCATCGCATTTAAATATCCAGCGTGTACCAAGACAGGCGACCACCACCACCAGCATGCCGGGAAAAATAATATTGGGATTAAAAGTCAGTTCCAGAATTGTCATCATCGCGGTGAGCGGGGCATTGAGTGTTGCGCCCATCATGGCGCCCATCCCAAGGATTACATAGAAGCCGATGGCGCTGGCAGATTCAGGCATCACGATATGCGCAATGTTGCCAACAGCACCGCCAATACAGGCGCCGATAAATAGTAACGGACCAACAACCCCGCCGGGCATGCCAACACCGAGGCTTACCGAGGTTGCAAGAAGCTTGGCAAGCGCAATTGCCAACAATAACCAAAGGCCAAACTCTCCAGTCATGGCACCTTCAATAGTGTCATAGCCAACCCCCATTATCTGGGGTAGCCACAGCGCGCATATGCCGGTAAACAAGCCGGCGAGTAGTAAACGCAATGCAATCGGGCGATGCAGCGCCCAACGGTTAGCACCGCAATGCAGGCGAATATATATGGCGGAAAATAGTGCAATGATTAATCCGGTTGCTGCCATCAATGGCAGCTCGCGCAAATCGCCCATTACTGCGCCGGCATCAATAAACGCGATCTCCGGTCCGAAGGCGAGACGAGTCATAGTTGCACCTGCTACGGCGGCAAGTGTGACCGGAATAAATCCTACGATGGTGTATTCCATTAACACCACTTCCATCGCGAAGATAACGCCGGCCATCGGTGTATTGAAGCAAGCTGCAATAGCGGCAGCCACACCGCAGCCGACCAGAGGGCGGAGTGAGTTGGCGGGCAGTTTTAACCATTGGCCAAGCAAGCTTCCGGTACCTGCACCCAAATGAACTGCCGGACCTTCGCGCCCCACAGATTGGCCGGACAAGAGGCAGGCTGCGCCCCCAAAAAACTGGGTAGCAAAGTTACCGGTAGGCATCCGCCCCTGGTGATTTTGCAAGCGGTCCAGAACATGCCCAATGCTGGCAGCATGGTGACGTTTGTCGACATATTGCAGTATCAACCCGAGCGCCGCGGCACCGGCCAATGGCAGGAAAAAGTGGCTATAGCGACTGGCTGCTTCAAAGTTTTCAAAGTGGCCCGGCAAGAAATAACCCAGAGGAATTTCAACTGCCCAGCGAAACAGCACAATAATGGCGCCTGCGATAATTCCGGTGAGTAGCCCAAGCAATGTTAAATGGGGCAGCGAATCGCCCGTGGCGAGTTTGTCGCGCAGGGATTCTGTGCTGCGCCTTAGCATATGTCTGGTCGCGGGATTGGTTGGAAGGTTGGGCAAAGGTGTTACCTATCGGGCTTTAAGCCGTTAGTCAAAATGACGACAGCTTTTACTTTCGATTTGCTGGCAAGGCTCTTATGATAGCCGTCTTTCTTTTATTGCCAGGGGCGAGCGTAGCCAGCATAACAAGTGGTGGCGCCTGATTCCTAGCTTTTCTGCAGATTGAATATCGTTGGTTTTTTGATTTTAGGGGGTTGAGGTGATTAAAGCAGCCATCGTTGGCGGGACCGGTTATACAGGCGTGGAATTGTTGCGTTTGCTGGCCAAACATCCACAGGTTGAAGTAACCGTAATTACCTCGCGCGCCGAAGCCGGTGTGAAAGTAGCGGACATGTATCCAAGCCTGCGTGGCCATGTTGATCTAGCTTTTACCGAGCCTGATGTGGCGGTATTGGGGGAGTGCGACGTAGTTTTCTTCGCTACACCCCACGGCGTCGCCCAGAACATGATGGGGGCACTGATGAATACCAAAGCGCGGATTATCGATTTGTCTGCTGACTTCCGTATCCGCGATGTTCCGCTGTGGGAAAAGTGGTACAACCAAACCCATGGTGCCCCGGATCTGGTTGCGCAAGCGGTATATGGTTTGCCGGAAGTGAACCGCGACAAAATCCGCACCGCGAAATTGGTGGCTTGCCCCGGTTGCTATCCTACGGCGACCCAATTGGGTTTTCTGCCCTTGATTGAAAACAATCTGGTTGATCCAACCCGTCTTATATCCAATGCCGCCAGCGGCGCTAGTGGTGCTGGCCGCCAGGCTAAAATTGATAACCTGCTGATGGAAATTAGTGATAGCTTCAAGGCGTACGGTGTTGCCGGCCATCGCCATTTGCCGGAGATCGAGCAGGGTTTACGCGATGCTCAGCCAGCGGGTGTTGCTCCTGTATCTTTGACCTTCGTTCCACATTTACTACCTATTATCCGCGGTATCCACGCCACGCTTTACGCAACGGCGCTGGATGTGGACAAGTTGCCTGATCTGCAAAAGCTTTACGAGCAGCGTTATGCCAATGAGCCGTTTGTGGATGTATTGCCCGCCGGTGAATTGCCACAAACGAGAAGTGTGAAAGGTTCCAATGTGTGCCGCATCTCGGTGTTGCGCCCGCAACAACGCGATACTGTCGTCGTACTCTCGGTGATTGATAACCTCACTAAAGGTGCTTCCGGCCAGGCCATCCAAAACATGAATATCATGTTCGGTTTTGATGAGAAAGCTGGTTTGGATGTCGTTGCGCTTCTCCCATAAGCCAAAACATCATTTCATGTGCGGGATAAATCTTTTATCCCGCCAATAATAACAACTACTTTTACACGAATTTTTTGTATGGCCAAAGTTAAAGGCTCTCCGGTTTATCGCTTGCAAGTGGTTCCACATCGCCCGTTAAAAAGTGCACTGATCGGTGGCGCATTTGCTCTTTTGGTTGTGGCGGCGCTGATCGCCACATACAAATACGCAGAAAATAAAGCCAGCAATGAGCGCTTGACGATACAAGAGGCTCAGGAGTTGCGTGAGCAATTGGCGAAAGCGACGGCAGAAATTACTGATTTGCGTCGTGAGCAAACCAAATATCAAGTCAGCGCTGAAGTTGATCGGCAGGCGGGTGAAGACATTCGCAAAAAGGTGCTCGATTTGCGCGAAGAAAATGCTGCGTTGCAGCGTGATATTGATGTGTTGCGCATCATGACATCGGATAAGAACAAAAACCCCAAAGGCATTAGTTTCGGAGTTTTTTCTGTTGATTCGTTGCCGGATAACAAGCATCAATTAAAGCTGGTGGTACAGAAACTGGCTGAGGGTGATGATGAGTTTACCGGTCAACTGCGTTTCATGGTGGTGGGGCAACGCGATGGACAAGAAGTCAAAATCTCCTTGCATGAACTGGCTGTGACCAAAGTGGATAGTACTCCGTTAAGCGAAAGTATCCCGCTCAGCTTTAAGTTTTTCCAAAATATAGAAACTGAAATTGTGCTCCCTGAAGGGTTTACCCCAATCCGGGTTGAGCTATCGGTCAAGCCTGATTCATCACGCAATTCAGCAGTGGTTGAAGGGCAACTTGAATGGCCAGAAATTAAATAGTGCTTGCTAAGGAGCAATCAATGGCGTTTTCCAATAATCACACTCTGATTTCCCATGCAACCCACGTTAAAGGCGATTTGTACTTTACCGGTGAGTTGACTATCCAGGGCAAGGTAACCGGCAACATCTACGCGGAAAATGAGAAGGATGCAAAGCTGGCAATTGCGGATACTGGAGTGGTGGAGGGGGAAATCCGTGCGCCTGTGATTATTGTAAATGGCAAAGTGCATGGCGATATTTATTCCAGCAAACACCTGGAATTAGCTGCCAAAGGCAATGTCACAGGCACAGTCCACTACCAATCTATTGAAATGATTAAGGGCGCCCAGCTCAATGGTTCGATGGTCAGCAACCAACAGCAAGGCTCGGCTAACGTTTTGGATATTGCCGCTGCTAAAGCACAATAGTTGACTGTTTTACTCAGGTAAAGGGATAATATTTCACACTCGTGTATCGAGCCAGTTGTTATCCGGAGTTTTTATGTCTACCGCTGAAATTTATGTCCCCGAAGTTGTTTCTGTCACCGCCAGCGCAATCGCCAAGGTGCGGAGCTTGATTGAAGAAGAGGATAATCCCGATCTTAAGCTGCGGGTGTATGTAACTGGTGGTGGTTGCTCCGGCTTTCAGTACGGTTTTACCTTCGATGAAGCTGTTGCAGACGACGATTCTATCGTGGAGCGTGATGGCGTCAAAGTAGTTGTGGATGCCATGAGCTACCCCTATCTGGTAGGTGCCCGTGTGGACTATGAGGAAGGATTGCAGGGTTCTAAATTTGTTATTCAGAACCCTAACGCATCCAGCACTTGCGGTTGCGGATCTTCTTTTAGTATCTAATTCTTTTGTTCATGTTAGCTAGCGAAATAAACCCCCCCTAAAATAACTTCCCGTTTTGCCCCCGTAACCGCACACAAGTTGCCGGGGCGATGATTAATGGTCTGTTGCGCCAGCCAGGCAAAGGCCATGGCTTCAATCCATTGTGGATCTACACTTGCTTTTGCTGTTGTTGCCAAATCGCAATCAGGAAGTAATTCACTCAACCGCTGCATTAATCGTTTATTGAAAGCCCCACCACCGCAAATCAAAACCTCTTTTGATGCGTTGCTCAACCTCTTGATGCTGTCGCTAATGCTAACCGCAGTTAGTTCCAATAAGGACGCTTGAACATCGCTTGCAGCATATTTGTGCTTCAGCATGTGTAGGTGATTGTCCAGCCATGCGCGATTAAAGCTCTCCCGCCCCGTGCTTTTAGGGTGCGGCTTGGAAAAAAAAGGTTCGTGTAGAAATAGCTCAAGCAGGTCGGGAATTACATGGCCAGAAGCTGCCCATTGTCCATCGGCATCAAAACATTTGCTTTGGTGTTCGTGTACCCATAAATCCAAAAGCACATTTCCCGGGCCGGTATCAAAACCGCAAACATCCCCAATAGATGGCAGCCAGGTGATGTTAGCCATGCCTCCGATATTAACTATCACCCGATCCTTGGTTTGCGAATGAAAAATAGCGCGATGAAATGCAGGCACCAGCGGCGCACCTTGACCACCCGCCGCCATATCGCGCCTGCGAAAATCAGCAACGGTGGTGATACCTGTTAACTCTGCGATAGTATTCGGGTCGCCGATTTGCACCGTAAAACATCCCTCTTGTGAGCCCGGGGGACGATGACGGATTGTCTGTCCGTGGCTACCTATCGCAATTACATCATCAGTTGTGATGCCTGCTTTGGCGATAAGCGCAATACTGCATTCTGCAAAATGCTTACCCAGCTCAACATCAAGCGCTCCCATACGATCAATTTCGTTTGTTCCGGGCAGTGATATGGAATGAATTTTCTGACGTAATTGGCCAGAAAAAGGCAATGTATGTGTGGCGAGGAGTTTGGGAGTGGTTTGCATATCGACCAGCGCTGCATCTATGCCATCAGCGCTGGTGCCAGACATCAAACCTATGTAGAGCTGGCGTTTCGACATGACTAATTAACTTATTAGTTAGCTTTGTTACCGCTTTTGGCTACAGCAACTCGTGTGGTTGACTTGTACTCATCAAGTTTGGCAATAAGGGGACGAGTTGTTTCATTGAATCTTGCCAGCTCGGTTTTTTCGATGCCGATTGCTTTGGGCAGCGGAACAGTAACCGGGTTGCGCACTTGTCCATTAACGTGGAATTCGTAATGCAGATGTGGGCCAGATGCCAAACCAGTTGAGCCTACATAACCAATAACATCACCTTGACTAATCCGCGCGCCGGTTTTCATGCCCTTGGCAAAGCCATTCATGTGACCATAAAGTGTTTCAATGCCTTGCCCATGCTGGATCACAATACAGTTTCCGAAAGCGCCTTTGCGCCCTGCGAAAGCAATTTTGCCATTGCCAGTAGCACGAATAGGGGTGCCGCGAACAGCCGCGTAATCTGTGCCTTTGTGAGCACGAATAATATGTAATACGGGATGTTTGCGAGCCAGGTTGAAATGAGAACTAATTTTTGCGAATTCGATAGGCGTGCGTAAAAAGGCCTTGTGCATTCCGCGTCCGTCGGGTGTGAAATAGCTGCTTACACCGTTTTTGTCGGTATAGCGAACAGCCTGAAAGGTCTTGCCGCCGTTGGTAAATTCCGCAGCGATAATTTTTCCGGTACCAATCTTTTTGCCTTCAAGGAATTGCTCTTCAAACATCACTTTGAAGCTATCCCCTTTTTGGATATCCAGTGCAAAGTCGATATCCCATCCAAAAACGTTAGCTAGCTCCATCGTCAAATAGCTGGGCAATCCAGCACGTTTGCCTGCCATATACAGTGAGCTATCGATAGTGCCTTGGCTAAATGCATATTTCACATCAGGTTTGAGTGCGGTTTCTTTGCTATCAAAACCTTTTGCTGTGCGATTAAAGCTCAGGCTGTTCAATTCATCAATAATATAATTCAGACCTTGAAGTTGGCCATTTTCAACCAGAAACGCCATTTTTTGTCCCGGGCGAATATTGCGTAAATCCTTGGCATCTTTGGCTTCGCTAAAAAGTTCGTAAATATCCCTGTCGTTCAGGCCAGCACGTTTAAAAATAATGGATAAATTGTCGCCATTCTGAACTGTGAACTCTTTCCAGGGGGATTCGGGCTCAATGACTACAGTTCGTTGTGGTTCAGGTAATGCAGCAACTTCCTGGATAATTGTTTCAACCGCTGGAATTGCTATAGGGGTCGCCTGGGTTTGTGTGCCTTTCAATTTGAGGCCGGGGATATTTGAGCTTTCAATTAGCGCATCATTTGAATTGATAGTGTCTTCCGCAATGATAAGTGCGATAACACCAACAGATAGCACTGCCGCTGCCATGAGGTGTCTTCCTGGCAGGTACTGTGACAATGTTGATCGGGCAATGTCGTAATAATTCTTTATTGGCGGCATAAAAATAAATGTCGTCTGTTCTTTATATAGAGTTAAGTGATACAAGAAAAAGCATTTATAGCAGAAAAAAAAGCCCTTAACACCCCAAAATTTCATCTTGTTGCAACAAGTCTTTGATTATGCCTTGAAATTGAGGTGAGATCAGGTATCTTTGCCGGCTTTTTGGCTCAAATCGAAACACAAATTAACAGGCTTGGTTGGTGCGTTATGACTGCAATTGATACAAATTTCCTGCAGGAACTGCAGGATCGTGGGCTCATTGCCCAAATGACAGGCGGCGACGCTATTGTTGAGCATCTCAATTCAGGTAGCCGCACTCTTTACTGTGGTTTTGATCCGACGGCCGACAGTCTTCATATAGGCAGCTTGGTTCCGCTATTAATGCTCAAGCGATTTCAATTAGCGGGTCATAAGCCGATAGCGTTGGTTGGTGGTGCTACGGGTTTAATTGGTGACCCTAGTTTTAAAGCGCAGGAGCGCAAGCTCAATACCCCGGATATTGTTGCATCCTGGGTCGGCAAACTGAAAAAACAGGTGAGCCAGTTTATTGATTTCGAGGCGGGTAATAATTCGGCTGAGGTTGTTAATAATCTTGATTGGGTTGGGAAGATTGATGTCCTAACTTTCTTGCGTGATGTTGGCAAACACTTCTCTATCAATAACATGATCAATAAAGAGTCAGTTAAGCAGCGTATTGAGCGGGAGGGAGAAGGGATCTCTTTTACTGAATTTACCTATATGTTGCTACAGTCTTACGACTTTGCAGAGCTATACCAGCGCAATCAGTGCACACTCCAGATTGGAGGAAGTGATCAGTGGGGAAATATAACGGGCGGTATAGACCTGAGTCGTCGCCTGCATGGTGCGCAGGTGTTTGGTTTGACTATGCCACTTGTAACAAAGTCCGATGGAAGTAAGTTTGGCAAAACTGAAACCGGAACTGTATGGTTAGATTCTGCACGCACTTCCCCCTATGCCTTCTATCAGTTCTGGTTAAATACTGCGGATGCGGATGCGTATAAGTTCTTGCGTTATTTTACGTTCCTTTCTGTTGCTCAAATTGCACAAATCGAGGCGGATGATGCTGCTCGTGAGTCCAAGCCTGAGGCTCAGCGGATTCTGGCTGAAGAGGTTACTAAAATAGTGCATGGTGATGTTGGGCTGTTTGCGGCACAGCGTATAACCCAGGCGCTTTTTAATGATGAGCTCTCTGGTTTGGGTGAAACAGATTTTCTGCAGCTTCAGCAGGATGGATTGCCTTCATCAAAGATTGAGCGGGCTCAATTGGTCGATCTCCCATTAACGCAGCTCTTGGCTGATGTTGATTTGGCTGCTTCCGGGAAGCAGATTAAGGACGCTCTTGTGCGCAATGCTGTGTTGATAAATGGTGTTGCCAAATCGCTGGATGACAATATGAAAACGCCTGAGTCATTTGCAATCGGCACTGCATTTTTTGGCCGTTTTTACTTGGTAAAAGTAGGGAAAAAGAAGTATCACTTGTTTGAGGTTGTTTGATTTTTGTCCGTATTGTGTTTCGATTAACTGTTGTGAGGAATTATTAAAATTGCGCCAAATAAAGCTTGCCGGGTCGGGGTGTGGTGCGTATAGTGCGCGACCTCGCCAGGGCGAGCTTCAAACAGATTGTTTCGTAATAGTAGTCTGTTCTTCTTGTCTTTTTCCCCTCTTCCTTCTCCCTGACGATCTTGCAACTTGCGTAAGTGCCGCTGTTATAGCTATTTTGCCATCGCGTGTTTAAGCTCTCGTTTCTTTTAACTCTGCTCGCTAAATCGATCTATTCTTTTGAATCTACCAGTAACTTTCTCATAAGCTATCTTTGCTACCATCGAAAAACTTATTCTGAATTGATTTACAATGACTAAGTTAATGAGCGACCAATTCTAATATTTCGCCCTCAATATATTACCTGATGTGATTAATCAATGAATGAGATTCAGCGGCAAAACTATTTACATGCACTCGGCATTGAAAATTATATGCCGCGCTGGCAATTGCCTTTTGCTCCGCAATCCATTGCTTGTGTAATGCCCGTGATCAACTCGGAGGCTTTGGAACTGTCTTCGGGGACGCAAGTTATAATCGAGCAAGCTATTTCCTCGGTAATTTCCTCTATAGCTTCATCGTCAAAAATTGAGTCTGCCGTTGCTGTGGATGTGCTTGCCAATCTGGATATTCGCCAAAAGCCGTCAGCACCAATTAATGCCACAGCTATTTTGCAGCAGCTTGAAGAAAAGAAGCCGACTGCAGTGGCTCCTTTTTCTTTGAGTGTATGGCGACCGCTTCCAGGATTTTTAATTATTGATTCCCGTAATACAACCCTTGCCCTGCCAACAGACATGCTGCTGAACAATATATTGCGAGCATGTTTGATAGAAAAGTTTAATTTGAGTGAGGAGGTGCTGCGTTGGCCCATGATTGAAAACCGCTTTGTATCTCGCACAGAAGCTGATGCTCGTAACGAATTACAAACCTGGTTGGCGGTTGAAAATGAATTGCGGCCAATTAGTCGTTTATGGTTGTTAGGCGAAAATGCTGGAAAGTATTTTATCTCTGCAGATATTAATGCCATAGAGAGTCGCTGGCAAAAAATAGCTATTAGCGGTTTACCTGGGCAAGTACAAATCTCCGCTTTATTTCTTCCAAGCCTGAATGAGCTTCTGCAAAATCCAAGCGATAAAGCACGTTTATGGTCAACACTTGATTAATATTTCTCTCATGAACCCGCTATCAACTTCTACTTATACTGGACTTGAATTATTTTACCGTGAGATTGCTCGTGAGGATATTCCCGAGGTGATGGCACTTGAGCGAAGCGCACATTCCCATCCATGGCGGCAATCCAGCTTTGAAGATTGCTTAAAAGGCCGGCAAAAGTGTTGGCTGGCAGAGGCTAATAATTTATTGGTGGGTTATGTGGTGGTGACTCATGGTGGCGGTGATGCAGAATTGTTAAATATTTCTGTAGCTCCACAGTTTCAACGTAAAGGAATTGGTCAGTGTTTATTGGCCCATGCAGTTAATTGTGTCAAAGGCAAAGCGGATATGCTGTTTCTGGAGGTCAGGGTTTCCAATCGAAAAGCGATTGAGCTTTATTCGAAGGAAGGTTTTTTTGAGGTGGGGCAGCGTAAAAATTACTATCCAACGATCAATGGCCACGAAGACGCATTGTTAATGGCAATGCAACTCGATTCACTTTGATTTACTGCTTTACCGGGCGCTTTTGTAGTTTGCGTTGCAAGGTGCGCCGGTGCATTCCCAACGCTCTTGCTGTGGCTGAAATATTTCCATTATTTTCCTGTAGTACTTTTTGAATGTGCTCCCATTCCAGTCTATCAACTGATAATGGTGTGTAATTCATTTCCTGTAATTCTGAAATAGAATCCTGTCCGAAAGCAGCAAGGATTTCATCAGTATCAGCGGGTTTGCACAAATAATTTATTGCTCCGGACTTGACCGCCTCCACAGCGGTAGAAATGCTGGAATAACCGGTAAGCATGACTATCTGTAGCTCCGGTAATTTTATTTTCAGTTCGCGAATTAGTTGCAATCCCGAATCGTTGCCAAGTTTCAAATCAACGATTGCCTTTGTAATAGAGAAACGTTCAACCAACTGCAACGCTTGATGGGCGTTCTGTGCAATTGCACAGGAAAATTGGCGTCGTTTGAGCGCTCGCTCCAGCATTGCCGCAAAAGTCGGGTCGTCATCGACAATCAAAAAATCCAACGCGCTTTGGTTGCTCATAGTTAATTAGTCATTTTGTTAGGACGTTTTTACTAATGGGAGTTGCATTCGAGTTATCGTTCCTTGTGGTGTGCGTTTATGCAAGGTTACTGTCCCTCCATGGCGATTAATGGTTGCTTGTGTTAATAGCAAACCTATACCCAGCCCTTTATTTTTGGTGGAGATAAATGATTTCCCAAGGTGAGCGCTGATTTCTTCTGCGATGCCGGGTCCTGAATCTTCAATCGTCCAGAGAATGGATTCCATGTCCCATTCAATGCGAATAAAAATATCATCTGGACTGGCATCGGCAGCATTGTTGAGCAAATTTAAAATGGCTTGTGCGATAGTGGGGGAGAAGACTGCATTTACATGTTGGACTGATGCTGCCAATTCAATACGTGACTTAACATCAGGTCGTAAAATTTTCCAGCGCTGGATTAAATTATTACAGTAGGTTTGTACCAGTTCTGCGGCAATTTGCCCTTCCTTTGCCAGCTCTGCCTTATTAACCAGATCTCGCAAGGTGGAGGCGCATTGATTGACTTGCTCTTGCAGTAGCGTCAGGTCCTGATGTAACTGGTGGTTATCTGCATATTCTTCTCGTAACTCACTAATTAATACTTTCATCGTTGAGAGCGGTGTTCCCAATTCATGCGCTGTTCCTGCTGCAAGAGTTGCTACAGCCATTACTTGTTCATCGCGCAATTGGTCTTCGCGCCAGCGATTTAATTGTTCTTCCTGCGCGCGAAGATCCCGCGCCATTTTCACTACAAAATATGTAATCAGGCCGGCACTGATAAAAAAATTTAACCACATACCAAGCACATGCAAGTTAAGAGAATTTGCATCATGTTGGTGATGATGGTCAGGCGCCAATATCGGCAAAGGCACGTGAAAAAAAAGTAAGAGTGAATAACTGAGAATACTTAATCCGGTGATAGTGAGGGTAAATCTACCTCCGAGCGTCGCGGCGGAAATACACACCGGAACCAAAAAATAAGACACAAACGGATTATTCGCTCCACCGCTGAAATAAAACACGGCGCTGAGACAGAATAGATCGATCAACAGTTGGATAAAAAACTCTGTCTCTGTGACCGGTAACGATTGGCGTAAGCGTGAAAAGGTGAGCAGATTAACGCCGGTTAGAATAACCAACGCGATTAAAATTTCAGTGAATGGCAGATCGACAGAGCCATTCCATAAGCAAATCACGGCAGCGATGCCTAACAAAATCAGCACGAGCGTACGAATCATTACCCAGTAGTTTAGATGCTGGGTGTGATTGGCAAGTGCGAAAGAAATCTGGCGATTAACAGCTATCGGCATAGGGACACCAACAAAAAGAAACGCGTTGATTATAACCAAGGTATTCGCACAAACGCGCTTTTCCATGCGTGAAATACTGTGGCAGTTTGTCGCAGCATCTTGCTTCAACCGCAAATCACCTGATAGCGCTGATGTATACTGCGAATCCTTTTGTTAATTCAATTGCCGGCGTATTTATGGCAGAACCCTTACAGGCCACTCTCATTGAAGGACGGGTTTCTACCCAGCTAAAAAATTTGGCCTTGCCGTTGGGGTGGGGATTAATGGCAACTATGTCACTCAATGCTATTGAGACATTTTTTGTTGCCCAATTAGGGCGTGGGCCATTAGCTGCGCTCAGTTTCACCTTCCCGATTATTATGGTTCTAACCAGTCTTGCAATTGGCTTGGGAGCTGGAACTTCATCTGCTGTCGCAAGGGCAATAGGTGAAGGTGATTCGAATAAGGCCCGTCGCCTGGCTACTGATGCGATGAGTCTCACGCTTATCATTTCGGTCAGTGTTTGTGCCCTTGGATGGATTACGCTGGAGCCTTTATTTCTCGCCCTGGGGGCAACGCCCGATCTTATTCCGTTGATTCGTTCCTACATGTCCATTTGGTATTTCAGTGCTCCGTGTTTAATGGTACCGATGGTGTGCTTGTCGGCTTTGCGAGCGATGGGGCTGAGCAAGATTCAAGGATATTTGATGGGTGGTGCCGCCTTGGTGAATGTGCTGCTGGATCCGATTTTAATTTTCGGTTTGCTTGGCGCACCAGCGCTGGGGTTACAAGGTGCAGCGCTGGCAACATTAATTACTCGCGCATTAATGCTGATTGTTGCGTTCTACATTTTGCATAAGCGTTTGCAGATGCTGGTCAATCCTTTGCCGTCATGGAATGCCTTAAAACAGTCATGGTTGGCGATAATCCAGGTGGGTATTCCCGCGATGGCGGCGAATGTCATTGTTCCATTTGCCAGCGCGATTGTTGTCGCCATGGTCGCTACTTACGGTACGGATGCTGTTGCTGCATTGGGAATCGCAACGCGAATTGAGCCGCTTGCACTGATTGCTTTTTATGCACTTTCCGGTGTGATCGGGCCGTTCTTCGGACAAAACCTCGGTGCAGGAAAAATTGATCGATTACAGGATGCGTTGCTGGTACTTACCCGGTTTTGCCTGGCATTTGGTTTGGCGATAGCTCTTTTGCTCGGTCTTTTCAGTAATGAAATCACCCAATTATTTGGCGGCCATGATGAAGTGGTGACTATTGCGGCTTTATATATGAGCATAGTCCCCATCAGTTATGGCGCGTATGGTTTGGTGATGTCAGTGAATGCTGCGTTTAACGGAATGGGTAAGCCGTGGCCTGCGATGCTGATTTCTGCTGGCCGGGTTCTTTATGTCTATCTCCCGTTAGCGTGGATTGGCCAACAGATTTGGGGCATGAAAGGTATTTTTATCGCTACTGCATTGGCGAATATTTCCCTGGGAATTTGGGCGTGGTTGTGGTTGAAGAGCCATCTGCACCGGAATATTGCTCTCGCAGAATCCTGAAGTCGTAAACTTTGATCCCTTTAATGGCTTGTGCAGGATATAATTCCCGCCATTTTATTTTTCCTTTTCTTTTACGCGAATCCCCTATGACCAATTTAACGACTGAACTGGCGAAACGCCGTACTTTTGCCATTATTTCCCACCCGGACGCCGGTAAAACAACGGTGACTGAGAAACTACTGCTGTGGGGAAATGCAATTCAATTAGCGGGCTCTGTAAAAGGCAAACGCGGGCCGCATGCCAAATCTGACTGGATGACTATGGAGCAAGAGCGTGGAATTTCGGTTACGTCATCGGTTATGCAGTTTCCGTACAAAGGGCGCGTGGTAAATCTGCTTGATACTCCCGGCCACGAAGACTTTTCGGAAGATACCTATCGCACACTTACCGCTGTTGACTCTGTGTTAATGATGATTGACGGCGCAAAAGGTGTTGAAGATCGAACCATCAAATTGATGGAAGTATGTCGTTTGCGCGATACACCTATCCTTACTTTCATCAACAAAATGGATCGCGAAAGCCGCGATACCGTTGAATTGCTGGATGAAATTGAAAATGTTTTAAAAATTACAGCCGCTCCTATTAATTGGCCGCTCGGCAGCGGTAAGGAATTTCTCGGTGTTTATAATTTTTATACCGATGTTATCCATGTGTATCAACAAGGGATGGGGCACACAATTCCGGATGATATTCAAATCAAAGGGTTGGACAGTCCGGAAGCCACGGCATTGATGGGGGCTTACGCCAGTGATTATCGTGAGCAAATCGATTTTGTACGCGGTGCTACCAATCAGTTTGATTTGGACGAATATCTTGCCGGCCGTATGACCCCCGTTTTCTTTGGAACTGCATTGGGGAATTTCGGTGTGCGTGAAATGCTGGATGGGTTTGTTGAATGGGCACCAACACCTCGTGCACGTGCGACTCATGATCGTCTTGTTGAGCCCATAGAAGAAAAATTTAGCGGATTTATTTTCAAAATACAGGCAAATATGGATCCGAAGCATCGTGACCGAATTGCGTTCATGCGTATTTGCTCCGGCACCTATTCACAAGGCATGAAAATGAAGCATGTGCGTATCGGCAAGGATGTAAAAATTGCCGATGCAGTGACGTTTATGGCGGGTGATCGCAGTGCGGTAGATGAAGCAATTGCAGGAGATATTATCGGCCTGCATAATCACGGCACTATCCAGATTGGTGATACTTTCACGGAGGGTGAAGAGTTAAAATTCACCGGTATCCCACACTTTGCGCCGGAATTATTTCGTCGTATTCGCTTGAAAGATCCCCTCAAAATGAAACAGCTACAGAAAGGTTTGCAGCAGCTTTCGGAAGAAGGATCAACGCAAGTATTTTTTCCGATGAACAATAACGATATTGTGGTTGGTGCTGTGGGAGTATTGCAATTTGAAGTTGTTGCTTATCGCTTGAAAGACGAATATAAAGTTGAAGCAATTTACGAACCGGTGAATGTAACAACGGCGCGCTGGTGCGAATGTAGCGACCCTAAAAAATTAGAAGAATTCAAACGTAAATGCGCAGAAAACCTGGCGGAAGATGGCGGTGGACATCTGACTTACCTTGCTCCTTCGCGGGTTAATTTATCGCTCACCCAGGAACGTCATCCAGAGGTTATATTCCGTGCGACGCGCGAGCATTAATTTTCTGGCGCTATGTTTTTTCACTTTTCAATGAAGAGCTGATCTTGTCAATTGATGCCGATAACAAAGATCTCATTTGGGATCTGGATGCTTTCAACCAACGCCAGCGTGCGGTGGATTTTGTCATGGGCTTTGAAAACAAGCTCTGCGTCTATTCTGGTTCGGTTGAGCAGCTTTATACCAATTACAATCTTTTCTTTCCCAAGGAAGAGGATCGGAAGTTGGTGATATTACCCAATCCGTACATGCCCCATGATACGTTTAACAGTATTCCCTCCCATGCGGTAACACCCACCGGAATGGAAATTATTCCCGGTATTTATCAGTCCCGGCCGTGTTTGTTTTTGCGGATTCCTTTTCGTAGCGGCACGGTGCGTGCGTTACCGTTGCAAATGGGCTTGAATATAGTGCGACAAAAATTACCACCGCATAAACCTTTTTTACCCGTGTTGATGAAAGGGGACTTACGCGAGTTGGATGCAACCACGCCCTGTTTGCATTTGCATACAATTCATCTTGGGCGTCTTGAGAAACATTCTGTATTGGAGCGCAACGGAATTCATAAGGTAATCGAGCAGCGTTTACGTCAATTGAGCTAAGTTGTCGGGTTTATTTAGAAAATAAAATCTATCCTGATCAACAATTTTCTTTCCATCCCATTGTAAAAACTCAGCATTTACCAACATAAAAAACCAAATAAAAAAGAGCCTCGAATGGGCTCTTTTTTATCTGATTGCCTAAATATGCCTTGGGGTTATTCCGGCAATGTCCATCGCATAGGAACGGTGAATTCAAATTGCGCGCCACTGATTGCATCGGTTAATGCAGTAAATGGAGCTGAACGTTTAACCGCATCAAGAGCTTCCTTGTTCAGCAAATCATGTGGGCTTCCTTCCAGTATGTTCGTGCTGATAATGTCACCTTGGCGATTAATGACAACAGCTACACGCACGTTACCTGCCTGGCCTCTATCAAGCGCACGCTGTGGATATTTTGTTTTGCCGCGAATTTTTTTGATTGCATCAGACACGTAGAACTGACGTGCTAAAAGAGTTTGTGCCGTTAGCGCAGGACCTTCGTCCTCATCTGCTTTCGCTGGCGCTGCAGGTTTTGCTGCTGTTGCCGCCGCTGTCTTAACGGCAGGTGCAGGTACATCTAATGAAGGCTTCTGTATTGCAACTTGTTGTTCTTCAGCGCGTGCACTGGATTTTGCTACCGAGGATTTGGCTTGCGAGGTTTTTGCATCAGCCACTTCTGCACCACCCCACGTGCGAACCTCGGCAATCCGGGCTGCTGTTGGGGTAATACCGCTAAAGCGAGTACGCAATGCACTGTTAATGTCACCGAATTTCAATAGGCTATCGCGATAATCTGAGGATAAGGGAACTGTACCAATCCAGGTCGCCAATAACATGGAAAAAAAGTTTTCATCTTTAATGCTACCCAGAATGATATCGTTCAGGCTGATAGTGACGCCCTTTCCTGGTGCGTAATTTATTTTGATATGGTCATTTTGTACCAGGCGTCCTTTAAACATTGCATCAAATGCAACTGTATTATCAGCCTGAGCCATTAACGCATCGGCCTTGCTGTTTACTGCAAGTCCCTCAATCCATAAACGGCTGAAGCGGCGGGCAGTAATTCCCTCCGGGCTCACAATCTTAAGTTCCATTCGCATTGGTTGCTGGTTGCGTAACAGCGCGTTAGCATCATTACTTAATGATTCTGAAAACAGTGCGCCAATAAAAATTTCCCGCCCGAGTTCTTGATGCACGCCCACACCATTCAATGCAGGTTCGGCGCGAGTCAATTGGCAAAAAAACAGTAAAGCGATACTGGCGAATATTCGGAATAGATGGTTGAAACGCATAGGCTTGCTACTCTCTATTATTGGGGACTTTAATTGTCCTTTGTGTTTCCTGTGTGGTATGCAGCGGTTTGGGGTCTTGCCCACAGATATAATATAGAAAAAAAAGCGCCGCGCGTACTTTGTCGGTTAATTAGCTATGGTTGTTCTATAGATTTTCAGTAGTATCATACTCACCAGGGAGAATTAAGGTTGGGACTGCTCACTATCTGGCATATAGATAGTGATTTATTAATAAAAACAGCATTACGGGCAGATGATGGAAACGAAACCTCTACATAAAATTCCCAAAGACACCCTTGAGCATTTGCTCGCGGGAATTCCGTTTTTTAAAGTAGTTAAACAGCAAGACCTTAAGCAATTCGAAATCTTGCTACAAGCATCGCGAATCATGTCCTTTTTGCCCGGAGAAATTGTTTTACAAAAAGGTGACAGTGGAAATTGGCTTTATTTTTTATTGAAAGGCAAATTGGCTGTTTATGTTGATCAGGCGTTGAAAGGGGATCTTGTTAACTATGTGACACCCGGTGAGGTATTTGGCGATTTAGCGCAACTGGTAGGGCAAGCGCGCACTGCAACGGTAATCGCTGACCAGAGCACAAAAGAATCTATGGTTTTGGCATTGGATTTTAACGTGTTCGGCCCGCTCAATTCAGTAAGTCCGATCTCATTGCAAACCAAGCTGGCATATTATCGTAATACAGCGCATAACTTGCGTTGGAAGCTGGAAGTTTATAGATCCCAGCACTTACAGCACGAACTGGCAAATAAGCATCGACAAATCAAACTCTATCTCGGCCCCAAGGATACCTATGAAGAATTAGTTTCACTTCATGAACAATCCCAGGCATTAGCGTTATTGTTGATGGAATGGAACAAAGAATTTGGCGTATTGGCTGCCGAATCAATGATGTAATCCTGAATACCTTTCTCACGTAGAAGCAGTTTGTCACCGACGGTGAAAACTGGCTTCTACTGCTACACTTCTACAAATAACAATCAATAATCCCTGTAGATGCCCATGAAATTCGAAGAATTAAAACTCGCTTACGGATATCCCCTGCAATTGCAAACGGCGGGCAATACTGGCCAACCTGAGCGCTTTTCATGTCGGTTAATTGGCTGTCTACCTGGGCGCAGCCTTTTATTATCGGTTCCCAAACAAACTGGAAAGCTGGTTAAGTTCAGAGCCGGGCAAAAAATCGTTGTCCGTTTAATGATCGATAATGGAATTGGAATCTTTGCTGGCATTGTAGAAAGCTTAACGCTTGATCCTTATCCGATACTTCATCTTAGTTATCCTGAATCAGTTACTTTTAAGGGGATAAGAAGTGCAACCCGCGTCGTTGTTTATGAAAAAGTAGTTGTCAGCAATACGAGCCTTGATTTCGCACCGGCTACAAATGGCGTTATTTCAGATATTAGTATTTCCGGGGCGCGTGTTGAGCTAAATGATGAAATTGCTGAGATTGGTGATGTGTTGGAGCTTAAAGCACAAGTGGATATTCGCGAGCTTAGAAGAGATTTGGTTTTGACCGGTGTGGTTAGATCGCGGGTAGACCCCACAGACAATCAAATTGATGGAATGCTGGTCAGTTATGGTTTGGAGTTTAATTTACAAACAGAAGAGCAGCGCTTGCTAATGTACGCATATGTATTTAGTCAAATGGCTATTCAAGAACATTCTTCGAACTGAGAATTCATAATTATTTTGAGCAATAAAAAAGGCACCCGAGGGTGCCTTTTTTATTGCTAGTTAAATAGCTAATTAAACTGCGGCAGGAGCAGCAGCCTTTGGCTTGCGACCACGTTTTGCTGGTGCAGAACCGGCTGGTTTCTTGGCAGCAACTGCTTTTTTAGCAGCGGGTGCTTTCTTCGCTGCTGGAGCTTTTTTAGCAACTACTTTTTTAGCTGCTGGAGCTTTTTTTACTGCTGGAGCTTTTTTAGCGGCGGGCTTCTTGGCAGTTACTTTAGCTTTAACAGCGGTTTTCTTTGCGGCAGCTTTAGCTTTAGCAGCGGTTTTCTTAGCTGCTGCTTTAGCTTTGACAGCGGCTTTTTTGGCTGCTGCTTTAGCTTTAACAGCGGCTTTTTTGTCAGCAACTTTTTTCTTCAGCGCAGCTTTCTTCGCAGCAGCTTTTGCTTTAACAGCTTGCTTTTTAGCTGCTGCTTTGGCTTTAACAGCAGCTTTTTTGGCAGCTACTTTAGCTTTAGCAGCGGCTTTCTTCTCAGCAGCTTTAGTTTTTACTGCAGCCTTCTTCGCAGAAGCTTTCAAACGTTTTGCAACAGCACCTTCAGCTTTAGCAACTGCTTTGTCGTGTGCAGCAGCCAATTTAGCAGCAGCTTTAGCAGCAGCAGCTTCTTTCTTGGCGGCAGCAACAGCAGCTTTAGCAGCAGTAGCATCTTTCTTTGCAGAAGCAACAGCAGCTTTAGCAGCAGCTACAACTTTAGCTGAGCCTGGGGTTTTCTTTTTAGCAGCAGCAGCCAACTTGCTTTGAGCAGCTTTCAGAGCTGCAGCAGCTTTAGCAGCGTCTTTTGCCAAACCAGCAACAGCTTTACCGGCATCAGCCGCTTGAGCTGCGCGAGCTTTTGCCAATTGCGCTTTCAGTTGAGCTAATTGCTGTTCCAAACTTGCAACAGGATTAACAGCGGTTTGTTTACGTGCAGCCATGGTGTGCTTCCTTTATAGTTTTCGAAAGGTCGATTAATGATTAAAAAGTCCAACATGTATAAGTTAAAACTTTATTAAAAAAATTCAAGTTTTTTGCGCTAAATAGTCAATAAAAATGCATTTTTTTGACAATTTTTAGTAAAAAAATGTGTTTTTTCGATTTTGAAGGAAAGTTTTTCTGTTGAAGGATGCTTGCTCACGTCTTAATTTGACATGTTCATTGATTCAAATTTATGTCTTCGCAAATACATTTCGTGTCTGCAAATTTTGTTTTTTTAGTTTTTATCGATGTCCAGAGTCGATGCTTTAAGTTCAAATCAAAGGTATTTGAACCTTTAATTTTTCCCTTTTGATGTTGGTAAATGCATTTTCATCTGCACTTAAATTTTTTTAAAAGGTAATTCAACACGATTAAATCGACAGTTCAACTGCATGCTCAAGCGTGTTGTTGGAGTTTTAAAGTTCAATGCGTTGATCGTACGAATGTTGTTTTGTGATGTCGTTATCCAAATACGATAGCGCTGTTAGCCTGAAAACAGCCCATCGTTTCCCTGGTCATAAAACACTTAGTGAGTGAATTTATCGAATTCGTTATGAGTACAGCGTTAATTCACCCTGCTAATTTGCAATAGTGATGTGTAAAAGCGGGTTCTATTAAGTATCAATTAATAAATTGCACCAGCTTATGGAACTTATTTTAGAGGGATAACATGCTTTGCGGAGCTATTGATGCAGGAACCAGTTTGTTCGGCGTTCTTGCTTTTCGTTATTTGCTTATATCTTGCTTACAACGATCAATCAGATAATGTCCTGCCGGTAGTTTATCTAGCGCTCTATTCATCTGTAGTAAATGCATGACGATGGGCAGGGGATATTAAGCGAGCCATTATCATTAAGTGATGATCGATAACCTCGTCGCTTAATGTTTTTTGATCCTGAGTGGGCGAAAAACGCTAGAATAAAATCCTTCCTGTTGAGCGTGATGAAAATCGAGGAGACGCGAAATGAGTCGTAGAAGAAAGCGTGAAGTCGGTGATGATGCCAATGAGATAGATTTGACCCCCATGCTTGATGTGGTCTTCATCATGTTGATTTTCTTTATAGTGACTGCGTCATTTGTAAAAGAAACCGGGTTTAACCCCAATGTGCCAGAAAGGAGTGATTATGCTGTCCCGGCAGATGCGGAACCTAATATCGTGGTACGTATAGCTGCCGATGATCAGATATGGGTTGTGGAAAAAGAAGGCGAACGCCGTGTGGATCAGCGTGCAGTGCGTTCTAACATCGAACGTTTACGAGCAGAACTACCTTTAGCTACCGTAATTATTCAGGCGAGTGGCCAGGCAAGTACGGGAACTTATGTTGCCGTTGCAGATGCAGCACGAGCTGCAAAAGCACCCAATGTAGTTTTGGTTCCTGTTGATTAATGATTTGGAACAATTAATTAATTCAGGGTAATGGGGGATTGGTTTGTTATTATCAGTTTGCCACGCTGGTTCATTACCAAATAAAAAAGCCGCCTTGAAAACCGGGCGGCTTTTTTATTCCCATATCCGGGTGTTAAAGTTCATATTCCTGGCGTATATATTTTTTTGGGAGTTTGCTGTGGCGAGCTCGCTCAGCGCTAAAGTGATCGTGCAGTTTATCTTGCATGAGCTGAATGAAATCCGGTTGCTTCAGTCGAATTAAATGGCGATGATCGCCAGCTTCAATGTAAATATCTTCGACGCCCATTAGTTCTTCATCCCAAATTACATCCAGGCCATAGGCTTCACCCAATGCGGGTATTGCCCCTTCAACACAATCTTTAAATATCTCGGTAAGTTCTTCCTCTTCTACCAGCTCCATGTGGCGATCAAAAATCTGGTTCAGTGTATGGCGTAATATTTTGTTGCGTGTGGGGAGTACACAAAGCGTGTAATGAAAATCCTCATCACGTAAGAGTACGCCTTTGGCCAGGCAATGATCGTCAATCTTGGCGACACGTGCTGTGTTGTATGAACCCTCGCAATATTCATGTTCCAGCAGCGTGAACTCGACCTGTTTTGCTTTTAAATATTTTTCTACAGTTGCAGCAACACCCATACAAAATCTCCTGTGGAGAAAAAAGGGTTAACAGTGTTGGTGAGTTAACTATCGTTATGTGTAGCTAGTTGAGCCGTGAGTAAAGTTGATGGGATGGGTTGGTAGCGCACTACATTAAAGTGACGCGCTAATTTGAGTATAGAAAGAAAAAAAATAACAGACCAAGTGTTTTGGAATTAATCCGGATCTATTAGATCAGTTGGTTTTCTGTGGTGTTGCGAGCCATAAAACAAAAAAGCCGCTCAAGAGCGGCTTTTTTGTTGGTGCGATATAAACGTTTTTTAGCTGATGCTAGCTAATTGCTGTTTTACCGAAGCCAATTTTACACAGGTCACAAACACTTCCATCGCACCAACAACTTCAGGCACTGTTGGTACTGACGGTGCGATACGAATGTTGCGATCTTCCGGATCTTTACCATAGGGATAGGTCGCGCCGGCTGGAGTCAGCTTTACACCTGCTTCGGCGGCAAGGCGTACCGTTTCTTTTGCACAACCTTTGCGAGTATCAAAAGAAACGAAGTAACCACCTACCGGCTTTTCCCACGCCCCCAGATCGGTACCATCAAATGCTTTGCTCAAGCCAGTCAATACAGCTTCGAAACGTGGATTCAGCAATTCAGCATGCTTGTTCATGTGTGCCAACAGAGCGTCTTTGGTTGGCAGGAAACGGCTGTGGCGGATCTGGTTTACCTTGTCCGGGCCGATGGTGCAGCTATTCAGAAATTTCTTGAAACCAGCCAGGTTTGCGGCACTGGCGGCAACGAATGCTACACCGGAACCGGCATGGGTGATTTTTGAGGTTGATGCAAATTGCACTACCGAGTCTTCGGTACCGTTGCGACGGGTGGCTTCCAGAATGCTTGCCAGTTGTGGTGCATTGGCAACAAGGTCGTGAACCGAGTAGGCATTGTCCCAGAATACGCGGAAGTTGGCGCTGGCGATCTGACCTAGTTTGGCGATGCGCTCTACGGTCTCATCGCTATACACCACCCCCGTTGGGTTGGAGTACTTGGGTACACACCACATACCTTTGATGGATTTATCTGCCTTCACCAGTGACTCAACTACGTCCATATCCGGTCCGGTTGAGGTCATTGGAACGTTGATCATTTTGATGCCGAGTTGCTCGCACACTGTGTAGTGGCGGTCATAGCCTGGAACCGGGCACAGGAACTTCACTTCACCTTCGTTTTTCCAGGCGCTGGCAGCGTCTTTCAAACCGAATTGATAGGCGGCCAACATTACCTGGAACATCAGGGTCAAGCTGGAGTTGCCACCAACCAGCACATTGGCTGGTTCAACCCCCATAATGTGGGCGCCCAGTTGTTTGGCTTCGGGCAAACCGTCCAGGCCGCCGTAGTTGCGGGTATCAGTGCCATCGGCAGCGATGTAATTACCCTTCAGTAAACCGTCCATAGCATCGGACAGATTCAATTGTTCGGCAGAAGGTTTGCCGCGGGTTAAATCCAGATTCAATTTTTTAGCGAGAATAGCCTGATATTGTTCGGTGAGTTGGCTTTCCCATTCGCGCAGTTGCGCAACAGATGCGTTGTCCAGTTGCAAGGTGATTACCTCATTTGGTTGGCGGGATGCTTTAGGTTAGCGGGGTTCTTTCAGTAACGAATTAAGTGCGGCGCATTATACCTGTTAGTTCGTTGCTTGTTGTAGATGATCCAGTCCTTGATATGGGAATGGTTTGCGTTAACGCAACAATTTTTGCGACTTTTATCCCGTCGCCAATATCAATGGTGGCACAGGGCAATCCAGGCTATCGGCTATAGCGCGGAAAAGTTCGGCTTCGGCAATAGTGACGCGATTATCTTGCAGCACACATTGGCTCATGGCTTTTAACAATTGCGGCTTCTGCAATGGTTTTACCCGATTGAGCTTATCCAATGCCTTATCCAGATCGGCCAGTTGTATTTGCTCTTTGGGTAATAGCTCGATGGTAAATTTCAGTTCTGTCTGCGCACGTGCGAATGCATGTTGTGCATCAACCAAATTGGTTGAGCCGGCATGGGCAAGAATAGATAACAATATTGCACATTCAGTTTGCTGGTGCTGCAAGCTGTGGGTGCGCTCACGCGGCGGTGCTTGATAATTGTTGTGCAACACAACGCGATACAGTGCCCACTCCATCAAACTGATTTTCTTATCGGCGTTAATCAATGCATTTATGCATTCCAGAAAACCATGTTGCTGATCGGCTGATAATTGTTTGAGTGCGGACAAACAAAGTTCGAGGAGCGGCAGGCGCAATCCCGCATGTTGTGATGATGCGGATGAAATAAGCGGGCGCAGTTGCTGAAATTCAGCTTCAGGTAAATGTTCACTAAGTAGTTCCAGTTGGTATTGAGCTGCCGGTGCATGGCGATCCAGCAGCAAACCAAAAATAATCGCTCGTGCGCTAAAACTTTCACGGGCTGCAATTTTTAATGACTCGGGGATTTCGGAAAGTCGTGCACGCGCATAACCAATCTGTCCCTGGGTCGGTTGTGCGATTTGCGCCAGTGTTTGTTCGATATCGATACTGGTTTGCGGTGCAGCTTCATTGATTGATTTAGTCACTACGTTGCCATCAAATGCTGAAACAACTTCCAGCAATTCTTCTTTAATTCCCGCGTCGGCCTCGGAAACTTCAGAAGTCTTCCTTCTTATATATACACTTTCGGAAAATTCACCATTCCAGTTCGGTTGAATTCGTTTGATTCGGTCTTCCAGCGGTGGATGAGTCGCCATCAAATTGAAAAAGGATTTTACGCCTTGGCCAAAATACATATGGCTGAATTCGGCAGCATGTTCATTTTTTAATTCGGATCCATAACTATTACCGCCGATTTTTTTCAGGGCGCCGGCAATACCTTCCGGGTTCCGGGTGAATTGCACGGCGGATGCATCGGCAAGGAATTCGCGTTGGCGGCTCACTGCAGATTTAATTAAATTGCCAAAAAATATCCCGGTGTAACCAATCACGAGTAAACCTGCACCTAATGCCAACATGGCAGCAGGTGAATTGTCTTTGCTGTTTGAGCGGCTAGCACTACGGTTACCTGCGATACGAATTAGAAATTCACCAATTAATCCAATCACCAGAATTCCATACAGCAGCGATATCAAGCGCATATTGATTCGCATGTCTCCGTGGAAAACATGACTGAATTCATGGGCGATAACCCCTTGCAGTTCATCGCGCGATAAACTCTGGATACAACCGCGCGTAATACCAATCACTGCATCCTGGGGGTGATAACCTGCCGCAAATGCATTAATACTTTCTTCTTCAATTAAATAAACCGGTGGTACCGCGGTGCCGGAGGCAATTGCCATTTCTTCCACCACATTTAATATCTTGCGCTCGTCGGCATCCTGAGTGTTGCCCGCTAACAAACGACCGCCCATAGCTTCAGCGACAGATTTACCACCACCGCGTAATTGCGCAAAGCGAAATAAACTACCCAGCATCACTACGCCGCTAACTCCCACAGCAATCCACAAAAATGCCGAAGGGCTGAGTGTGTGCAAAATTCCCTGCCAGGTAGTTTGTGTTATTTCGTTGCGATGCTCATCACCAAAGTAGGCCAGGGTAGCAAACAGCAATGTAGTGATGGCCACCAGTGAAAACACCGCTGCTATTAATAGAACGATCAAATAGCGCGTATTGCGTCGGGCCCGGTCCTGGTGTTCAAAGAAATTCATAAACGCAACCTGCCGTAAAAATGAGTGATTGCTATGTATAAAGAAGGAAGACTTGAATATATGTACGATAGCGTAAAAGTCTTCCTTCTATATATAGAAGGAAGACTTTGTATGAGCGGCGTTAAAATTGCACTTTCGGTGCTGCTTGTATCTCGGCGCTATCGGCAAACACTAACAGCGTTGCATCGTCGCGATGGCCAAATGTGCCGGCAAATACCACAGGTGGAAAACTTTGTTTGTAAGTATTGTACTCGGTCACTGCATCGTTAAATGCCTGGCGCGCGAAGGCCACTTTATTTTCGGTGCTGGTTAGCTCTTCCGATACCTGCATCATATTTTGTGATGCTTTTAAATCCGGATACGCTTCCATCACTACATTCAAGCGCCCCATCGCATTGGTTAATAAATTTTCAGCACCTGCTAATTGCGTCATTGCAGCGGCACTACCGGGGTTTGCAGCAGCCGCTTGCAAACCATTTATTGCCTGATTGCGCGCACTGATTACGGCTTCCAATGTTTCGCGTTCGTGTTTGATGTAGCCTTTTGCAGTTTCTACCAGATTGGGAATAAGATCGTAACGACGCTTTAATTGCACTTCGATTTGGGAGAATGCATTTTGGTAGCGGTTTTTCAATGCAACCAATTTGTTGTAAATCCCGATAACGTAGAACACCAACAGGGCAATTATTACCAGCGTAACAATGGTAGAAATCATAATGTTTTCCTTTGCATGTCAATGAAATGGCGATTGGCGAATCCCGACGAGTGACTAACCGCCGTTGCGCACGATACTAACAGGATGATGCGAGATTACCAGAGGCAATGTATTTGGCTCCGCGCAACGGTAGATAAACGTAGTGAATAGATGATGAGCGGTGGTTAATCGATGTATTCAAAAACCTTAACAACTTGCTTCACGCCATCACTGGTGCGTGCAACCTCAGCAATGCGATCCGCTTCATGACGGGAAACCAGGCCCATCAAAAATACAGTTTGGGCTTCGGTAATAATATGAACGCGGCGGCTTTGAATACTGCTGGCCACCAATCGCGATTTAACTTTTGTCGTAATCCAGGCATCCAGGCTTTGCGAACCAAAACGCGCTTCCGGACCAACTTGTAATTCATTGTGCACCTGGCGTACTGAATTAATCGCGCCCACCGTATTGCCCGCTAGTTGGCGCAAATGCTCGGTAGGAACTTGCCCGGTCAACAATACAAAACCATTGAAACTATCGATATTGACGCGCGCATTTTCAAACGCCGCATCTGCTTTAAGGATATTTACACGCGCATAAGTTTCGAGTTTATCGTCATTCAGTTTGGTGCCCAGGGAGCGCTTATTCGTACTGATTTGCACCGGGTCACTGGTCGTAGCATGAATCACCCGCGCGCAACCGCTCAACAAACTGACCATAAAACCGCACAGGCAGAGTGTCAGTATCAAACGGAAACAGGCGCGAATGTTCAGCATCAGAAACCTCCAAACAACTGTTGATCAATCAGGTCACATAAACAAAACAAACTGAGTAAATGCACTTCATGGATACGCGGTTTGGCAAATAATGGCACGCGTAATTCAATATCGCCATGCATTAATAATGCAGCTACATCCCCGCCATCACCGGCAGTCAACGCGATAACCTGCATTTCTTTATCGTGTGCGGCGCTAATGGCTTGCAACAAATTGCTGGCTTTGCCGGTACTGGTCAGCAATAACAGAATATCGCCCGGTTGCCCGAGGGCACGAATTTGCTTTGCATAGATATCGTTAAAACTGGTGTCGCTGCCAATCGCGGTTTGGGTCGTGAAATCAGAGCCGAGGTTAAATGACGGTAAGCTGGGACGCTCGTGTTCAAAACGATTAAGCAGACTGGCGGTAAAAATTTGCGCTTGCGCAGCGGATATTCCATTGCCGCAGGTGAGGACTTTTTTCTCATTGAGCAAGGCGTGAACGATAAATTCACTGGCATTCGCAATCAGCGGTGCCAATTGTTCGCCGGCATGCATTTTGGCTTCAATGCTTTCATGAAACAGGGTGATAACACGTTGATCCATAATTACTCGCTAAGGTTATTCATACGTAGTTGCTCATGAGCCAGGTTACTAAAAACCAAAAGCTACCTAAAAGCCAAAAGTTACTGCTGAATGATCAAAAGATAAAATGCAAATATCCGTTAAAGTACATCAGGTACAAAACGCATTTTTAATCCACTGCACTGGTGGTGCCGTACCGGTCTGGTCTAATGCTATCACATCAAAGCGGCAGGCGATTTTGTCGTAAAGTTTTTGCTCTTGCAAAAAGCGCATCGCCGTTTTGATGATTTTTTGTTGCTTGCGATAATCTACTGTTTCCAGTGCCGGTGCAAAACGTTTATTGGTACGCAGGCGCACTTCCACAAACACCAATACATTCCCGTGCGGCTGTTTATCCAGCATGATCAAATCGATCTCGCCCAGTTTGCTGCGATAGTTGCGTGTGCGGGTGATGAGCCCTTGTTGTTGCAAATAATGTTCGGCGTAAAGTTCAGCGGTCGCGCCGATCACTACACTGGTGTCGACGCTTGGGGACGAAGCATCCTTGTTGCCTGAATTCATCATAATTCCTTTTAATGTTGCAGTTAATTGGATGGCTTATTGCGCATCGGTTTCGTTAATAACTACAGGTAAGGGCACAGCATCACCATTGCGAAACCTTACCCAGATTTGTTCGCGTTCAATACGGCCATCGCCGAGCATATGTAATGCGCCGGTCGCACCGAAAATTCGCATTTGTGGCACTTGCTCCAATTGCGGCAAGCGCGCATATAAACGAAATGCATCGGCACCCAAAGCATGCAAGCGGCCATAAACAGCCGCAGACTTTGTGTACTGGGCCACGGCTTGCTTTTCCGGGCTGGAGGTATCAAATAACCAGGGCATGGTGTTAAAACGAATACCATTTAAATCGCGATCCGCTGTAGGGTTCGGCTCGCCGGAATAAACCTGGCTGGTAGAGTAAACCGGAATTTTTCCCGCGTAGTGAAAAGCAAATGTCGGTTTGATCTGACGCGCTTGCGCGGGATCGGCAATTAAAAAAATCATATCCACATCACTGCGGCTGCGCGGTAACGATTCCAATTTTGTGCCAAGCAATTCTTGCAATTCGCGACTGCGTACCTGACTTTGCTCAATTAGCATCGCATCTTTCACCAGGTTGGAATAATTGGCTCCGTTGGCAAATTGCGTACGATTTACCACTACGCCGCCCAGCTTTTCCCACTCATTCACAAATGCACGCGCACTACGTTCGCTCCATTCTTGCGAAGGAATAATTACCATCGCCTGGCGATGCCCTTCCAAAAATGCCTGCCGCGCAACTTGCCGCGCTTCATCTTCAACCGCCAAGCCAAATTGATAAAAACCTTTGAGTGGAGTGGCTGGTGGTGCATCGGGATAATTAAGTGATAGCACCGGCACTTGCAGTGATGGCATCAAACTTAATTCAGTGACTTTTTCTTTATCGATAGGGCCGATAACCAGATCGGCGCCATCAGCAATCGCCTGTTGATACGCGGTAAGCGCATCGCCACTGCTATCGTACTGGCGCACTTCCGGCGTTTTACGCCCATTACTTAACGCTTGGTAATACGCCGCAAAAAAACCATCGCGCACCGCTTCGCCAGCCTCAGCGAGTTTGCCTTGCATCGGCAATAACAGGGCAATTTGTTGTGGTTGTTTGTCGATTAAACTTTGCAGCAAACGCAAATCGTTGGGCAAATTATCGTGAGCAGGATGGTGCGGCCATTGGCTTAACCAGCTTTGCAACTGTTGGCGCTGTTGCTCCAGATCGGTTTGGTTATTTTTACCGATCGCTGCAAGTCCATACCAGCCGCGCGCCGCTTCACCTAATTCGTTTTGGGCGAGTTGTTGTAATTCCGTAAGCGGAAGGGCCATCAAGTCTTGCCACAGTGCTTCCTGATTTTCCAATTGCTGCTTTTTGTTATCGATCAGTGCTGCCAATTGCATGCGCTCATTAACACCGGATTGGGTTTCACCGAGTAACGCAAAAACGCGCGCACGTTTTTCACGTAGTGCAATTTCCGTTATTGGCTCCATCGCTTGCCATTGTTGTTCCAGACGCGGCTTGGTTAAAATGCCGTGCGCCAGAAAATTGGAACCTTCTTGCAGCGCAAGAGTGCTGAGCAAATCGGTGTATTTAATGTAATCCTGATCGGGTAATGCATCCGGGTTCAAGTCGGTCAGCAAATCGCGCGCGCGGCTAAATTTGTTATCCGCGATATACGCTTGAGCGGCCTGCAGTACCAAACTTTCACGCTCGGGCGATTGGCGCTGGCTCGCCATTTCCAGTAGCTGGGCGGGGTTTATCGATGTTTTGGTTTGGTTTTTTGCCGGTACCGGTTTGCGCTGTTCGGGTTGGGGCGGGGTGCTGCTACAACTGGCCAGGGTTAATACCAGTGCCGATACCAGCATACCGGTCATAGTCGTGTTTAAAACTCTGCGCGCAAAAAGCCTGATCGGCATGAAAACCTCGGTGAAAAACCAGCAATAATTGTAAATTCATTTGAGTCAGGGCCTTCTGCCCCAACTCCCTTTTCCGGAAAGCGGTATGTCAACAACAGCCTCAAACCAGGGCATTTTGTATGTCGTGGCCACACCCATCGGCAATTTGGGCGATATGGTACCGCGAGCGGTGGAAACTCTACAAACAGTAGCCTTGATCGCTGCTGAAGATACGCGACACAGTTCCCGCCTCTTATCTCATTTTGATATCAAAACTCCTTGTATTGCCTACCACGATCACAGCGATGAATCACGTGTAGATCAATTAATCGCCAAAATGCACGCAGGCGACTCCATTGCGTTGATTTCTGATGCGGGCACTCCATTGGTTTCAGATCCCGGTTATCGGTTGGTTCGCAGTGCTCGCCAGGCCGGAATCCAGGTAGTTCCGATCCCCGGTGCTTGTGCAATGATTGCCGCCCTCAGCGCTGCCGGTTTACCGTCAGACCGTTTTGTCTTTGAAGGTTTCCTGCCCGCAAAACAAGTTGCCCGTTGCACGCAACTGCAATCGCTCGCCGCTGATTCGCGCACATTAATTTTCTATGAAGCGCCACATCGCATCCTCGAAACCTTGCAAGATATGGCACAGGTTTTTGGTCCTGAGCGCGAAGTTGTTATCGCTCGCGAAATTACTAAAACCTTTGAAACAATTAAGGGCGATAAAGTTTCCGCTTTAGCCGAGTGGGTCGCTGCTGATTCAAACCAGCAACGCGGTGAAATCGTCTTACTTGTTCACGGCGCACCGAAACAAGAAAATGAAGCAATCACGCCTGAACAAATTCATATCATGAACGTTTTATTGGAAGAGTTGCCGGTAAAACAAGCGGCGAGTATTGGGGCGAAGTTGACGGGTTTGAAAAAGAATTTTTTGTATGATTGGGCGTTGCAACAAAATTAAATATTTAAAATTCTATTGGTTTTTATGAGTAGATATGGAAATTAAAATTTCATGAACATCAATTACTATGTTTTTATCAACTTTCTCTTTGATCGCGACCAACATAAAGGTGAATGGCGATATAACGAGTATCCTCAAGAGCCTGAATTAACAGGAGAAGAGGTTACTTTTTTTGTAAAGCATATGCTTGATAATTATGATTCTGATTTGTCACAGTATTCTGACTGGCAGTTAGCGCTAGGTTTTGGATTGCATGGTTTGGGGCATATGGAGTTATACACCAATGATGTTCCAAAGATTATTAGAAAGTTTCTTAAAAGCAACCCTAATATTAATGTTCAGCTTAAAAAATACGCTAAAAACGCAGAATACGGTTGTGTTTTATAGCCAGCAATAATTATGTGTTTATCTTGATTTTTACTTTTCACAGAGTAATTTTTTTTGGATTTTAAGAGAAGCTCGCAGCCTTATGCCGATAGTGTGTGGAATGTTTTTTCGATGGGGTGCAGATTGTGGCGGAGTATCGAAAAATACGCAGCGGCCCAGATGCCAATCACGCTCAAGAGCAACAAAAACAGGATGATGATTCTTTGCAGTAGTGCCATTCCTTATCACCAGATGTAATTATATTATTGTGTGCGCTGGATAACGGAGTGCGCAGGTGAGGGCTTATAGAACTTCTCACCTGATTCAATATCATTATTATGTAGTTTTTAAAAAATATGCCGAAAGGAGGATCTATGAGTAAATCTTATAAGCCGGAACATTACAATTCTGTGTCACCTTATTTAGTTGTTGCTGGCGCTGACAACACAATTAACTTTCTTAAGAAAGTTTTCGGTGCAGTTGAGTTGCGGCGGCATTCAGATGCGGATGGACGAGTTATGCACGCAGAGGTACGCATTGATGACACCGTCGTAATGATTGCTGATGGTGGCGAGGGCTGGCCATCTATTCCTGCACATGTCCATGTGTATGTTAATGATGTAGATGCGATTTATAAACTTGCTTTGGACTCTGGAGCTACTTCAATACAAGAACCGGTAAAAAAGGAAGATGAAGATAAACGTGGCGGGGTAAAAGACAGTGGCGGCACCAGTTGGTGGATAGGTACTAAAGTTGAGTGAGTAAAAATAATATCAGCCGCCAGTAATTTATCGACAGAACAGGAGAAATATATGGACACAAAAACAGAACTCGCTGGCGGCTGCTTATGTGGTTCAGTTCGCCTTACGGCAAAACCCAAAAATAATAATGTCGATGCCTGTCATTGTGTGATGTGCCGGAAGTGGGGCGGTGGCCCTTTTTTTTCGGCAAGTTGCGGCGATGCAGTTAAATTTGAAGGAAATGAAAATATAACTATCTTCAGCTCCTCAGAGTGGGCGGAGCGTGGTTTTTGCCAAAAGTGCGGTACGCATTTATTTTATCGTTTAAAACACGAAGAGCATTATGCGATTCCTGTGGGATTATTTGATTGTGATAACGAATGGAAATTGACGGATCAAATATTTATCGATCAAAAGCCAACGTTCTATTCCCTGGCAGAGAACACCACGAATCTAACGGGAGAAGAAGTTTTTTCCCAGTATTCAAAAAAATAACAAGCGTCCACCCACTTGAATTTTTACGGGGGGAACTTACTGGTTTGTGTTTACGATCAGAAAAATTTTATCGAAACAGTGATCGTCTCTGTATCGCGGGGGTAAATGTCAGCGTCCAGTTATACAGAGCCGACCAATCAAATGCAGCCTCAAACCGCCACCATTGCCCCCGTTTTTTCGGGCGTTAATGAAGGGTGAACACTATCCTCGGCGTGGACATTCTAAAGCCACCAGCGCCTATACCTTTTCAATCACTATTCTTTTAACACCTTCAATGCAGTACCGATAATTTTGCTGGTTCTGTTGATGTTGGCTTGTTTTGTGCTCTTGTTCCAAGGAAGCATAAACGTTGGAAATTATTAGGGCTGGTTAAAACATTAGTTTATTAAACTGGCTGTTGCTTATATCTAGTGATGATAAAACTCTCTGAAATATCGGATGTTTCCCGGGTAACGGCATGAAAAATTTTCAATGAAAAGGTAAATTCGAAAACTCCGGAAGCTAATTACTGGAATATTTATCATGATAAGAATGATTTCCGAATCGCAAGTTTCCATGAAAAAAATTGAATTGTCGGAAATTATTCCGCCGAAAGCACTATTTCAAAAAGACAATAAATGGACGGTTATTGAAAAAGTACGCTATTGCATTGAATTAAAAAGCCAATGGGTGATTGTCGAAATTCCCAAGGGTTTTGCTGTAGATATTGATGCGGTTACTTATTATTTCCCAGTGTTAGGGCGATTATTAAATCGACAAACCTGTGCAGCGGCTATCTTTCATCATGTTTTATATAAGGAGGGATATGATCGGCATATCGCTGATAATGCCTTTCTTCGTGCGCTGAAACTGGAAGGTGTAAAAATGTATTATCGCTACCCGCTCTATTGGTCTGCCCGGTTATTTGGCGGTTTTAAATACCTCGCGGTTTTGAAGCATAATATAGCCTAATGTTTGTTTTGTTTTTTCAGGGTTTCCTTTTTCGGTTTCATAAATTCCTTCTCCAGGATGTGCATCAGTAATTTTTCATCAGCTGCAAGCGATAGCTTTTTGATCGCACTTCTAATGCTTGCGTTAGAACCCTGAAAATAACCTTGCAGTTTATTGGATTCGTATAATTCAAGAATAATGGGGTGCACATAGTACTTTTTACAGACTGCACGGGTATTTCCCAAATGTCCGGCTACGCTATCCAGCATCGCAATAATGTTTTGCTTTATGGCTGCTTTTGTTTCAGCTATTTCCAATTCTCTCAATGCACTAATCGCTTTGACTGTTCCAATCCAGGTGCGAAAATCTTTAGTAGTAAAGTCTTGTTCGGTAATTGATTTTAAATAATCATTTACCATCCCCGAATCGATGGCATGGTGATTTCCATCATGATCATAGTATTGAAATAGTTCTTTACCGGGAATGTCGCGGCATTGCTTGATAATGTTGGCTAGCTTTTTACTTTTCAAGCTAATGTTGTGCGCAACTCCTTTCTTGCCCTTAAAAATAAACTGAATCTTTTCGCCGCTGACTGTAACGTGGTTATCTTTCAATGTGGTGAGTCCGAAAGAGCCATAGAGTTTTTCATAAGCGCTATTGCCAACACGAATACTGGTCTGTTCCATTAAATAGATTACTGTGGCCAGTACTTTTTCAACCGGCAGCCCGGATTTTGCGAGGTCTTTTTCAAGATGCTTACGAATGGTGGGAATGGTTTTGCCAAATTCGTATAAACGGAAAAATTTGGTTTGATTGCGGAAGTCATTCCAGCGATTATGATAGCGGTATTGTTTACGCTTGAGTGCATCAAATCCGGTAGCTTGTAGATGGCCGTTTTCCTTACTGCAAATCCATACCTCAGTCCATGCCGGGGGAATAACCAGACTTTTTATTCGCTCCAGGATTTTTTTATCGCACAGCTTCTTTTTTCCTATGTAATAACAAAAATTTTTCCCTTGTTTTACGCGGCTAATTCCCGCTTGTTTGTCGTGGACATAAGTTAAATGAACGGCACGCGCACTTTTTTCAGGATCATGAAGTAATGCGCTGATTTTTTTAGGCGATAGTGTGACTTTTTCAGAAGAGGCTGGCATCGGGGCGGTGGGTTATTTTTTCCAGCGCTTTACGCTCAATTTCTATTTCCGTTGATGTGCGAAAACCGATACGCCGCATAACTGGCAACGGCGGGCACCAGCCTTGTAATGCGTGTTGTAGCAAAAATGCGCCGACGAGAAGCGGAACTACAAAAAACAAAATACTCATCGTGAAGCCGAGAATCGATGAAATTATAATTAATGTGGCCGCGTTGGTTTCCAGAATACGTTCAATGTCCCATTCCCTATCCAGTTTTTTTAAGCGCGCGGGAATTTCAGCCGGGTGGGAGCGATAGTAAGCAATTGACCGTTGCGTGGCCTCCGCAATCTGGATATTTACTTTGTCCGATGTATGCAAGGCAACGCGATGGGTTGTGTCGGGAAGCGCCATTAGAGTGTCCTTTTTTATTTCATCTAAATGGGTAGACGCTTCTTTAACAATATAGTTCTCGCTTGTGAAAATCGTTGCGCTGCTTTCCGGTTATTTTCCAGCGAACATATCCTGGCATTCTCTATTCAACGCTGCTTCTTCTATTCCCGAAAAACCAAAACCATTCCATTGATAAACTGCAGTTCTCGTTTCATTCGTAGTTGGATTCAAGGTGATAAATGAATCCTTGCGATGCAATGCGCAGAGGTAATTAATGCTGTTTTCCGGTTTCGGTATGAGGACTGCATCAATAAGTGGCCATGCCAGCGCAGAGCCGCGCCATTTGGCAACCAGGCCGTGACCAGTCACTTTATAAACATAAGGGCGTGGGCCCATTTCTTTGTCGATGCTGGAGTGGTGGGTTTCCAGTGTAACTAAAAAATTTTCTTCTTTTTGTTGATGGGGAAATGTGGCCCGCTCAGCGGAAAGTAAATGCCGTGCGGCCAGTATCCACCCTTTCTTGCCCGGTTGTGTCGCTTCCAGCACAAGATCACCACCAACAAATTGTTTATGTGCGAGCTTCGGGCGAATGTGATAGTTATCAATAACGAGTGGTGTGGATTTTTGCACCCTGCAATGTTCCAAGTTTTTAGTTGATATTATATTTTGCGTCGCAAGCATAGGAAAAGCAGAGTTGGCTGGTGTCGTCGTTTGTACACCGGTACATGAAAGTTCATTATTGGTTGCTTTGCAATCGGCAATCAAACCTTGTTTGGTTTGTGGATATTTCTGGTCAAACACATGGTTGCCCAGTGAAAAAAATACCGGTTTTCCTTTTAAGCACTCAACAGGCTGAACGACATGGGGATGATGGCCGATAATTACATCGACCCCTTGATCAATTAACCATTCTGCCATCGCTTTTTGATTGGGTTGCGGCCAATCAGCCAATTCTGCACCCCAATGTATATTTACAATGAGCCAATCAGACAGCGATTTTGCCAGGCGAATTTTCTGGCGCAGCTCGTTGGATGGAACATCAACGTTGAAACCGGTTTTGTCTGCAACATTGCTGAGTGCAATAAAGGAAAAAATATAGTTATGGTTGCGGTAAAAGCCCGGTGAGTGTTCGTAATCAATAACAGACATGCCTGCCGCAGTAATTGCGGTTCGCGTTCGCTCGCGGGCATTTTCACCGGTATCAGCGCTGTGATTGTTTTCGATACCCAATGCAGTGAAGCCCGCATTTTTTAAATAATCCAGTGATTGGGATGGAACTGCAAAACAAAGATGATCTGTTGCGGAGCAATTATTGTGGTTGCTCACGCCCGCCTCAAAATTACCCATCACCCAATCCGCACCATAAAAAAATGTTTTCATCCCGTGCCAGGGTGACTGATTATTTTTACGTTGTATTTCGCGCTGGACCTCGCGCGCCAACATAATATCCCCGGTCATCACCAGGCGTGTGGTTGGTTCGTCGGCGAAGGAAAGGTGCGGCAATAATAACGCTGCACTGCAACAAATCACTCGCCAAAAAAATATTGAAGACCCGGTTGTTGTCATGGCGCTTTTGCCGGGCAGGACAATTCATCTGCGCTAATAAATTCTTTAATCCATTCGGGGCGCGGAACAGTGGTAAGTTTGGAGCGCCATTCATTATCTGTCATCACAGAAGGCGAACTAATTTCATGATATGAATAGGTTGAGCCTTTAACAATTTGTTTGCGGCCAAAAAAGGGAACAATCTGATCCCATTCTAATGGGCTCCCAACCCCGGCCAATAAAAATTTGCCATTGCCAGCCGCTACATCCGCAACTTTAGGTATCGGGTCCGGTGTCGATAATGCAAAATCTTTTTGCGCAAGACTTTTGAAAATTAAAAAATTATGCTCCGCCGAGCGCGCAACATAACGAATATCTTCATACTCTTGATTGGTAAGGGGCTGACCAGAGATTTCTTTTTGAGCCATGGTGCGAAATGCGAGTACCCGATCACGCGATTCGCTTAGCCGGCGAATAATGCCTTCTTGCAATGCAAGGTTATCGTCAGGTGTATTACCGTTCCAATTTTTTCCGTGGGTTTTGACAAGTTTGATGGTGGCATCAAACATTTTTGCGATGGCTTCAAATGTTTTTGGATCCGGTTCCACATAACCACGTGGTGGACGCAAGACAATAAATTCAAAACCGCCTTCGCCACATTCTGCAACGACACGTTCATTTACCAGCAAAGTAGCGTGGCGCAACGTCGCCCAGGATGCCAGCCCGGTTTGCAGGCGTTTTGCTGACCATATTTTTGTATTTATAGTATTTCCCGGCGCATTGATACTCGTGGACCATTGCACGGCGAGGCCGGAAAGCCATTGTTGATAAATATTTTCTGGATACTCCCGCAATGAATCATTGACCTTATTTTTTAAAT
Source organism: Cellvibrio sp. 79 (assembly GCA_003056245.1). GTDB lineage: Bacteria > Pseudomonadota > Gammaproteobacteria > Pseudomonadales > Cellvibrionaceae > Cellvibrio. The sequence goes on from MVDH01000002.1 coordinate 257,367, forward strand.
AGGCAATTTGTAATTTCAAGGGCGGATATTTTTGAAACTCACCGGATTGGGTCAAAATTGTTTCGGCCAACTGACTGCCGAGTACGCTTGCGAGATCCAATCCAGATGGTAAAAACCGGTGGCCTTGTGGCCCGGTTATTTGTTCCTCTGCAGGCAAATCACTGTGATATACGGTACTAAACAAAATTTCATTATCGATACCCCATGAAAGCGGAAATGCTTGTGCATTTGTGTCCGGATGGCGTACATACTTCGGGATTGCCGTTGTCGGTTCCCATAATAATGGCCGCTTGGATGGTACAATAAACGGGGTATAAACGTTAATCCAGTTGCGTGCACTTTGAATCGCCGATTCGGGCAGGGCTTTCAGCTGCACCACATCGCTTTCAGTCAGGGCCAAATCCATCAGGTATTTAGATGCACGAAAATAAGTTTGTAACTCGCTATCGGCAGCATAATGGCTGCGTGGTGTTAAATTGCCAAAATCAAATGGCTCGCCGGTAACACTAGACAGCGAGGAACCTTCTGCGGCTATTATTTTTTTCGCTTCGATATTGTCGGTATCGCTATCACGTACCGCAACCATTGCGGAAAATGCTTTGGCCATTTTTGATTCCGGTTTACTTTGCAAACTTTCGTTGGCCTGCCGGACAAATTCCCAAAAATGAAAAATGGCTGCCTGCTTTTCCGAAAGCACAAATATTCCTTCATAGGCTGCGGCGTACAGTTCCCAGAAAATATCGGTGGTAACGAAATAAGGGCGAGTCGGTGTTGATTGATCGTAATTGCCGCATTGATAGGATTCGGAATCATAAAGTTCATAAAGCTGGTTATATTCCAATGCGCGAAATAACCCGCTGTTGGTGGAAAATAATTCGCGATCTTGTGATGATTCCAAAAACATCCATGCATTTACAACATCGGCGAGTGGAACATCAATAGGGAGGTAACGCAGGCTAAATTTTTCTGCTTGTTTGGTAACGACAACCATACCGCGCCCATCGGCAACTGAAGACGGAGTCGATACAAGGCGAATTCCTTTTGCTAATGGGACAATTTTTTGGCCGCGATCAAGATAGAGAGTTACACCATCGCTACCCGCTTGCCATTGCAAAAGACTAATGCCATTCGGCGTATAAGTAATGCTGCCATTACAAATGGTTTTTCCATCCACTAATGCAGCGGCCCCTTCCCAGTTTTCGCGTCCGTAATTTGCTTTTTGGAAACAGTTTTTTTCATCCTGCCAAATCAGGAAATGCCCGGCGGGATGGAAGCCAACAGGTAGTGCTGAGGCAGTTTCAATTTTGGTGGGGGGGGGAAATCGGTGTCGTTCATCGCTGCCGGGTGTGGGTTTGAGCCCAATGCAACATATTCCCGTGTGCCGGTTTCAGTGATGGAATGTGTGGAGTATTTCCCGTCGGTATTTTTCACACCAAAAAACAGGCGATATGCGGTGGGTGTTGTATTGGTTTTTTCATCATAACCAATCTCAAATGGCCTGGGGCCGACTACCAACCTGCGCAATTGTGCGTTTAACTGGTAAATAACTTTGGGTGACCAGCGTTCAAGGGGGGTAGTAATTATTTCTTGCTGACTCCCTTTTTTGGTTAGCAAAAATAAAGAGTTTCCTTGAGGGTGGAAAGCAATCGATTGGATTCCTACATCTTCAGGAATTTGCCACGAATTTTCACGCGATGGGTTTGTATCATTGATATCCCAGAAAAAAATAGTCTGCGTACCTTGTGCGGTTTTTATGACCGTTGCTGCCAGAGGCTTGAGTGGTGATACATCAAAGTCGATAACGCTTTCTCCCCGGGCAAGCTCCAATTGGGTGGTGCTATTGGGAGAGGAAATAACCTGATTCTCGGTAAAATTAAAAATGGAGTCTGCGCTGAATACCGGAATGGAGATGATGCATAAAAGTGCGAGCAAAAATGGTGGCGAAAAACGAGTCATTAAGATGATGTCCATTCGATAATTATTTTGTAGAAGAATTGCTTGAGGTGTTTACATCAGTTTGATATCCGGTTGCAAACTGGAGCGCGTCCCGGGTTTGGGCAGATTGGTTGCATCGCGGTAAGTAAATACCATTGAAAACTTGGTGATATCGGTAGTGTTGCGTCCTGCGGCATGAAATAAATTGCTGTGGAATAACAGCAAGTCACCTTGTTGTAGCGGAACAGGAATTGCTCGCTCCAGCAATATTTTATTGTGTTCGAGGTCTGCGCGGAGAAATTGCAATTCATCCAATTGTTGCGCACTAATGTCCAATTCGTGTGAGCCAGGTATTACCCATAAACAGCCATTTTCTTCCAATTCATTACCCAGTGCTAACCACGCCGAAATTAATTCGGGGCGTGCGAAATTCCAGTAACGGCTATCGCGATGCCAGCCCGTACGGCTGGAGTACGCTGGTTGTTTTGTCATTATGCAATTGTGATGGCACTGCGATAAATACACGGCGGTCCCTAACAGGGCTTGTAATGCATCGCCTAATTTTTTGTTTGTCGCCCAATTGGCTAGTACAGGATTGCGCGCATAAGCACCGAGTAAACGCCGTGCTGTTTTGCCTCCTTCCGCATCGCGCGAGATGGGCGCGCCGGGATATTGGGTGTCTGCTTCATACTCGATCGGCGCTGCATGCTGCCGTAGTTCATCTTTCGCCAACGCAATAACAGATTCACAAAACGCCGCTGATTCAAATTGAGGAAGAATCAGGTAGCCTTGCTTTTTGAAGTGCAAAATTTGTTCGGTCGATATCATCAGCGGCGGCCTTTGGATGCATGCAAACAGGCGGGTTGGGAGTACAGCCCAGTATAACATCTGCCTAAAAAGTCGTGGCAAGGGTAATTAATATGAGGTTAGCGTGTTATTGACTTGTATCAGTAGCCACTCGGATTCCTTATAAATTCCCATAGAATTTTGCAGCCTACAGACCAGCTGCTCGCTCTGGATTTTACGGTATTTTCAATAGCATCGAGTTTGTTGCGATCGTAGATATTGCCATTAAAAATTACTGCTTCAATACTTGAGCTGTGGCTGATATTTTCCAACGGGTTTTTATTTAATAAAATCAGGTCGGCCATCATGCCGGGTTTTATCTGCCCATAATCCTGTTCCAGCCCAAAATACTCAGCGGGAGACAGTGTTGCGGTGCGTAACGCGTCTGCCGGGGATAATCCGGCCAAAACCAATTGTTGTAATTCATCATGAACCGTTGCGCCTGCAACAATATAATCGGTGCCCAGTAAAATTTTTACTCCGGCTTTGTGGGCTTTGCCGGTGAGTTCAAGACCCTTTTGATAAAAATCACGATAAGTTTGTCGCGCCTGGGGTGAAGGGGCTTCACTAATTGTTTTATTCACATCCTCCAGCCATTGCCATTTCAATAACGGATGCAAATAACGCAGGTGCGGGTCTTGCAATATTATTGAGTCATCACCGTAAGCATCCGCTCGCCGGGTTAGGTGCGTGGGAACATACCAGGTTCCCGCATTTTTCATCGCCATAAAAATTTGATTGGCCAAGTCCGGATCATGCTCATCCAGCATGCGCTGGCGATCTTCTTGCCACTCACCTTTTGTCGCTGCTTCACGTAACGTTGCACTGCCGGGAAAAGACTCATGCAAAATAAAACGCGCATGCTCAATACTTTTTTGATGCGTCGCTGCCTCAATCGCGCTTACTGCATGTGGGCGATGCCCGATAACATCCAGCCCCAATTTTTTAGCTTCATCAGCCACAGCAAAATAGGCTTCACGCGAAATATGGTCGTAGACTTTAATCGCATCCACTTTTCCGGCGTAATAGCGAACAAATTCCCGGGCTTGTTCGGCGTTGGCAGTGCCGAAAAATTCGGGCAGGTCTTTTATGTTGTTATGAATACCGGGCCCATTGAGCAACCAACTGGTTGTACCTTGAATGCGCGGGCCTATTAATTGGTTGGTGATAGCAGCTTGCGTCCATTTTTTAAAATCTTCCGGGCATGCGACGAACGGATCATTTGCTTTGGGGCAGCTGTTCATATCCCTTACGTTAGTAACACCGTAACTCACATAGAGCGGCATATCCAATAGTGGAGTTATTTTGAAAATATGGGTGTGCATATCCCAGAGTGAGGGAAGTAAAAAACGATTTTTTCCATCGATCTTAAATGCATTTATCGGCGGTAATAGCTGATGTGGCTCAGCAATGGTGAGAATACGTTGATTATTTATGAGTACACTTTGGTTGGGAATTATCTTGCCTGCCTTTACATCAACAATCGATACATTCGTAATGATGATCGGCGTCTCGGTGTTAACCGGATCAACAGAGTGTTGTGGCCATATGACACCGAGGGTGAAAAGTGTAGCTAAGGTAGCAACGAGATAAAAAAAATAACGAAAAATTTTCTTGATCATCCGCATGATTATTTTTGCATTCCTGTGACTATGGGGCGAGAAAAAATTAAGAGCAGAAAATATACCATGAGACACGGGGACTTGCCGCATCCTTATATGATAGCGGCGACCTCGTTGGAGCGATGGTTTATTGCCTTAAATGGATATACCAGTATTAATGTTGCTTTATCAGTTGACGCAATGCATCAATGGCAAGCTGATGATCAATTTCCTGCGCTAAACCGGAAACCGTTACTGCACCAATTAAACCGCTATTTTTAATCCGGATTGGAAATGATCCGCCATGTACGCAGTATTCTTTGGGATCAATATGGGGTTGTGTTTCAAAGTCGCGATTTTTGGAGGTATTGTATTGCCCCAGATAATAAGAGCTGTGGGCAAAACGCATGACTGCCTGGCGTTTGCGTTTTATCCAATTGTGATTGTCTTTATTGGTGCCCGGCATGAAATAACTGAAGAGCACATGCTCAAACGCATAAACTTCAATGGCGATGGGAGCGGCGAGTTTATCGGCTGCAAGTTTAAGTAAATTTCCCAATTCCCACGCTGTTTGGTTATTGAAATGCGGGAATTGAATTTCATCTTCCTGGGCTAGGAGTTCTTTTAATATGTCGTTGGTCATGGCTCGCTCGCTAAAAGGTAATTATTTATTTTAATCGCTGGATGTTGGCGCAGTGGGTACATCAATGTTTGTTAAGTCTGGATTTCAATGCAATCAACAATCCTGATGCAGCAATAATTACCATTCCCGTAATTCCCCATGTATCAGGTGTGCTGTCAAAAATAATCCAGCCCAATAATCCGGCCCACAATAATTGTAGATAGGTCATGGGCGCAAGTACCGAGGCGGGGGCGTAGCGATAGGCGAGGGTGAATAGGTAGTGGCCGAGGCCGCCGAAAGTCCCCATGCCGATAAATAAAATAATTTCAGGTGTGCTCGGTGTTTTGTTTTCCCAAAACCAGGGCAAGGCGAGGCCGAATACAATAGTGCCGATGAGCGCGGTATAAAAGAGCAATGTAATGGCGCGTTCGGTGCTGGCGAGTAAACGCGATAACACTTGATAAGCCGCATTAGCCACAGCGGCGCCCAGCGCAAATACGATTCCCCAGGCATCCAGCCCGCTGCCGGGGCGTGCAATCAGTAGCACACCAATAAATCCGGTAATAACTGCTGCCCATCCTAATCCACCGATTTGCTCGCCCAATAATGAGCCTGCAAAGAGAGCAATCAATGTTGGAGCGAGAAAGTTGATTGCCGTCGTTTCCGCCAAGGGCATACGTTGCAAGGCAAGGCCAATAAAGAGTGACGCCATGGTCAATACCGCTGCGCGCAAAATGACAAGGCCGGTGCGTTGGGTGGTGATGAGTTTGTTGGAATGGCGCGGTGCCAATATCACCAGCATCAATAGGCAATGCACTATGTAGCGCATGGCTACCACAGTGGGCACGTTGTAATGCGCAGTCAGGTATTTTGTGGTGCTGTCCATGCAGGCAAATAACAGCAGCCCGGCGGCGGCGAGTAAGAAGCCTTTTAGTACATTGGTGGGTAACGCGGTGGGCTGGGGTGAGGCCGGGTCATTCATTACGCTAATCCAAATCGTTTCGCCAAAACCACTTAGGCGACAGGTCTACAGCATAGATTAACCATAGCCGCTAGTGCGAGCCTTCGTTATGAATAATATGACAAATTACGTAAAGAGGCGGTTTGGCGGCAAGACCCCTATCGCTGCCATGCCATTGGTAATGAAAGCCGCACATTAACTGGCCGGAAGTTGCCCCGGGGGTATGCATTGTTTAAATCCGGTGGCGTATCCACCGCAAAGCATATTCCCCTTACATTTTTTATTACAAGGATGAACGGGGAAGCACGTTGAATTGCTTTCCCCGTTTGGTTTGTGAGCGCTTTAATCGATTAGAACGAATAGGTCATTCCCATAAAATAATTTGCGCCGGTATAAGCATCAGTGACCAGGCGTTTAACGTCTTCATCCTGGTATTCCAGTTTTGGCTCGTCAGTAATATTCAAGGCTTCGAATGTTACTTTTAACTGCTCATTAACTTGGTAACTGGCGGAGAAATCAAACGTGCTGCTCGCATCAATTAAACGTGTTTTGTGAGGATCTGCAGAGTCGATGCTGTTGTAGTATTCACCGCGATAAGCGTTGGAAATACGCGCCTGGAAAAATTCATTTTCCCAATACAACGTGAAGTTGTAAGAGGTATCCGAGGTTCCCTGAAAGGGGCGGCCGCTATCCAGCTCTGCATCGACCCAAGTGTAGTTAGTTTGAATACCAAAATTATGTAACCAATCCGGACCCGGTAAAAAACTCAGTTGTTGTTGGTATTGAACTTCTACACCCTCAATAAGGCCGCCGCCGCCATTGATTTTGCGCGAGACTTCAAAGTCGGCATCTTTGAGTTGCTCGTATTGTGAACCTAGCAAACTATCGGGTAATCCAACCTGGCTCCAGGGCAAATCTTTTGTTTCCGAGGTGGGAAAGGATTCAATATCTTTGCGGAAAAAAGTAATGCCCGTTAATGCATCATCCGCAAAATACCATTCAAGACCGAGGTCATAGGAGTCGGCGCGAAAGGGTTCGATAAATGGATTGCCGTAACTAACCTTCGGGTCCCCGAAAATGGCGACTGAACCACCGGGATTTAAATCAGTCAGGTCAGGGCGAGACATTACCTTGGCTGCTGCTGCACGCAACACTAAATCTTCACTTAAATTGTAAGCAAGGTTTAAGGAAGGAAGTGTATCGCTGTAATCATGTTTGACCGTAACCGGCGTCGCAACACTATTTACCGCCGTGACGCCGGTTGATTCCAAATCAGTACCCGCTTCACGTACACCCAGGTTACCGCGCAGGCGATTGCCAAATAACTCGGTGTCCCAATCTACTTGTGCGTAGTAGCTCAAGCTGTCTTCTTTAACCTTGCGGGTGTCTCCCGCCCATACGGCGTAATCCCAGCAGCCGGAATTTAACAGCGTATCGCTACGGCCAAAATCGGGAAGGAAAAACGTTTGTTTGCCGGCGTTAATTACGGCTCCATCATTAGCGGTAACTGCGTAGCCAATTCCACAGGCGGCATTATCAGTCGTGCCGTCTGTCCCATCGGCACCGGTTGCGCCATCAAATACTTTGTCTGCACGTAAACCGAGAATTTCGTAGCCATAGGATTTTTGTGTTACGCCTGCTTTGATTGTCAGGGCATCAGAAAGATCGTATTCAAAATCCAGCCTTGCATTTGATGTATCTGACGTTGCGTCATATAAACGATCGCGATACTCAGAGAGCTCCCAGTTGGCTGGATTGGTTAAGTCAAAGCTGTATTGAACCAAGGGTGATGACTGATTGGTGAAGTCCCAAATCACGGTATCGCTGCTATCCGTATAAGTGGCATTTTTGCGTGAATCTACATTGCTATAGTGTTCATAAATTACGGTGACTTCGCGGTTATCCAGCACCGAATCAGTTGCCCCGGCGAGGAATTTTGCGCGGAATTTATCGCTAAATTCGTGCTTCAGTTCAAGCGAGTATTGTTTATATTCAGAAGCCCAGTCCGCACGGAAATTTTCGGAGCGAACGTCGGCATTTTCAATTTCTGCAGCAACCATCGTACCGCTTGCATCAATGGTGTAATCCAGAACGTTCATTTGATTGATACCGGTAGCACCGGTTCTGGATAGTGAGATCGCGCCCAAATAAGGTTCATTGCGCGCTACTTCGACATCCGCATAGAGACCATCAATGCTCAGCAGTGTTGAGTCGGCAATTTGCCATTGGAAACTGGTTGTTACACCCAGTCGATCTTGTTCATTTACTTTATCGGCATAACGCGGGATGCGCGGATGCCAGGCGGCCCTTACTTGCGCGAGTTCAGACGCGTTGCAGACAGAGCATAAAAAAGTATCGTCTTCCCAGCGCACGGTTTCTGCACCAGTGGTCGTTGAGTTTTTTTGCGAGTAAGCCGCGGAAATCAAAAAGCCTAATGTTTTATCTTCATTGGTCACGCTGAGCAGGCCCGATGTTCTCGGGGTAATGTCTTCAGATTGATCGTTGTAGCCGCCTTGAATATTGCCCACCAGGGTGAATGGATCGTAATCGAATGGTCGACCGGTATGGAGCGATACAGTGGCGCCGAGCGAACCCTCTTCCAGTTCCGCCGAGGTCGATTTATGGACATCCAGCCGGTTAAACAACTCGGACGCAAAAACATTGAAATCAAAAGAGCGGTCAGTGCGTACGCCACCGGAACCTGCCGCGAGCGATTGCGCTTGCATTCCATTTACCTGGATGCGTGTATAGGTCGAACCAAGCCCGCGTACGGTAATACTTCGACCTTCACCGTCATCGCGATCAATGGCCACACCGGGGATACGTTGCAGGGACTCGGCGAGATTTTGATCTGGAAAGTCGGCGATATCTTCCGCCATTACCGAATCTACCAGCGCGGTTGATTCACGTTTTACATTGAGTGCTTTGGCAAGGCTTTGTGCGTAGCTGCCAGTCACAACCACTTCGTCGATATTGCTATCGCCGCTTTGTGCGTAAACAACATGTGAACCTGCAACGGCTAAGGCTAATACGAGTGGTTTAGGTGAGAATGTCCTCATGGTGTTTCCCCGGAATATTTATTCTGATTGGTCAAATTGGGTTTATTTTTAGTTTGACGCGAACCTGCCGATTCTGGGGTTTGTTGGTTTGCCATCAAAAAGCGTCCAACATATTTCTGGTTATGAATTTGCTTTACTGCCATAAAAAAGCCATCCGGAATCCAGATGGCAAAGGGGCGATAGTTATCCTCATAAATGGCGTTTTTTTATTATTAATGCCCAGGATAATAAAATTCAATATTTGTAAGATAAATTGAGTTATTTGGTAACATTTATGTTGGTTTTGGCGACTTTATTTGTTTGTATACGTTTTCATTTATATTAATTATTGTTTTGTAAATGGTTTCATTTGTGGTTCGATATAAAAATTTAATTAAAATTAGTTTTTGTCTGTGAGGAATATAAGTCCTAAAATTTAATTATATTTAGGATATTTTTGTTTTTTAAGGCTGGGGCGTGACAGTCAAGCAATTATAAAGAGCCCAAAAATAAAAATGTAATCGTTTTCATGCTGTTTTTTACTGATTTTGCGCTATTGTCAGGCCCTTTTTTGAGGGATACATTGAACTCGGTATTGACCGAATACCATTGCCGATTTTGAGGCGCCCCCTTATGGAGGCGCCTTTTTTTATGGGCGAATACGGGTGTTGAACTTTCTGGCTGATAATAAAAAAGGGGCCAGATAGCCCCTTTTTTATTGTTATAGCAGTGCCTTAGAACTTGATGGTGCCTTGCACGGCCACGCTTCTTGGACGTTCGTAGAAAGCGTAATAACCTGAGCTTGTGCCGCTGGTCAAGGTAGTCGCAACTGGCAGGCCATTGGCGTATGACACAATTGATTCATCGGTCAGGTTTTTGCCAATCAGCGCCAGTTCCCACTTGTCGTCATTGCCACTAAGTGCAATGCGCGCGTTGAGCTTGGTGTAGGCTTCTTGTTCAAACTTGGGGTCCAGTGACGGGGTGGTCAGATAGTCATCGCTGTAAATGATGTCGAGTGTACTTACCAGCTTTAAACCATTATCAAAGTTAATGGTGTAATCAGCCCCGACGTTACCTTGTAATTCAGGGGTAAATTCGCGGCGCTTTCCGGTCGCATCGCAGATCGCATCACCTTCAGGATCAGGTTGGCCGAAATAGCACTGCGAGTTTTTAAAGTCGGTGTATTCAAAGTCGATGTAAGCGAAGCCACCACGAACCAAAACGCTATCGGTCGCGGCCCAACGGCCATCTACTTCCAGGCCTTGAACTACAGCTTCACCGGCGTTAGTGACGTTAAAGCTGAGGCTGCCATCAAATTGACTGGTTTGCATGTTCTCAAATTCGGAGCGGAAAATTGCTACGTTAAGCTCGGCACCGCCATCGGCAAATAAAAACTTTCCGCCGACCTCAAAGTTTCTCACCTTTTCTTCTTCAAACTCCCAGGTTCCTTTAATGTCTGACACCTTTCCGGTAGGGAAGAACGCGTTAGGTGCGATGGTTTGCCCTTGATAAATACCACCTAATTCATTGGGCGCCGCGTTTGCGCGCACATCAAAACCGCCAGACTTAAAGCCGGTAGTAAAGCTGGCGTAAAGCATGTCGGTGCTATTGATATCCTGCTGGAAGGTAATTGATGGCGTTAAAGCTGATTCATCGCGGTCGCCATTGATTGAGTGCGGATCAATTCTGAACTGGCTCCAGATAAAGTTATAGAGATCGGTTGGTGCGCCCTGAGGCAATGTGACATCGGTATTACTGATGTGATATTGGGTGCGACTACCGTCCTTTTGCTCTGCTGTATAGCGGACACCAAGAACAAGGCGGGATACATCGGTAATATTCCAGGTTGCCTGGGCGAAAACGGCAGCAAGGTCAGTGTCTTGCTCAAAATTCCGCTCGGTTGATGCATTGCGCAATAAATTTGCTAACGAAGCGCCCAGTAATGGAGTAAAGGCCTGTGCAACGAAACTATCGCCCGGAACGCGAATAGAGTCATGGAAGTCCAGCGAACTGTTTTGGAAGAACAGGCCGCCCAGGTAGCTAACAGTTCTGTCTTCATCTGATGCCAAGCGTAACTCCTGGCTGACCTGGCTGTAATCCTCATCGGAAAGAATGTTGAAGCCTGGTGCGCCGGTGAAGTCACAATCACACAGTTCCTCATAGTTATAGGCGTTGTAACCGGTAACCGAGGTGAATGTGTGCTCGCCAAAATCCCGCTCGATGGTCAGGGTGACGTTTTCAGTATCGTTATAGCTGTAATCTCCGTTGGATTGGCGATTCCAATCGTGAGTGGTGTCCAGTAGATAATCCGACTTGGTTAAGGTTGAAAGTACGTTTCTATAGGCCACCGGTGTAACTAGCTTGCCAGTTCTATCGTAAACGGGGTTAGGGTTGTAAACCGCATTTACGACTTCAATATTGCGGCCATCGCTGTCAAACGATCCATCTTCCGCTTTCAGGGTGATATCCCATGCATCAGTAGGCTTCCATTGCAATGTGGCGCGAACTACACGGTTTTTATCGCCAGACTCATCGCGTTTGAGAGTGGTGTTCTCTATAAAACCATCAATGCTGCTTTCCAATATCGCCAGGCGGCCGCCCAGTGTGTCGGTGATAGGGCCAGAGAGAATCAGGCGCACATCTTGCTCTCCGTGGTCTGGCTCATAAAGTGCTGTAAGTTTTGCTTCAAGCTCATCGCCCGGTTTTGCGGTGGTTATGCTTATCGCACCGGCAGTAGAGTTTTTGCCGAAGAGAATACTCTGCGGTCCGCGAAGTATTTCCACACGCTCAAGATCAAGGAAAGGCGCACGGGATAATTGCGCACGACCATAGTGAACTCCATCGACAAACTGGGCCGCTGATTGCTCAAACCCCTGGTTAACGCCTGAACTGATGCCGCGAATCGCAATATTGGTACCAATACCGGTTTGAGTCATGTTGAAGCTGGGGATGTAATCAGCAACACGCTCGATGCTGGTTATCCCTGAACTTTCAAGCTTTTCGCTGGAAAGCGCATTAACAGAAACAGGTACATCGCGCAGGTTTTGTACGCGTTTTTGTGCAGTTACCAGAATTTCTTCCAATGCCGGCGAGTCATTTTGTGCAAAAGCGGGGAATGATGGAACCAAGGCAATAGCTATTGCCAGAAGGTTGTGCGTGCGTACTTTCACGGGAGGATCTCCTGAAATTTTATTGTGAATGTTGGCGTGAAATTCTATTTTCCTTATAGAGGGGCAATAAATATTCACTAATTAATAGCTTAAGGCGCAAAAAATACCAGCTAATGACAGGATTTGCTGCAAGCCGGGAATAAGCCTGGTACTTTTGGTGACGTAAATCACAAAAAACTGTGGTTTTGTCGTTTGGTTACTCTTGCGCTGCCAATTGGCGACGAGTATGGTGCCGCTTCGGAGTCGGCCCGGCAGTCGCTCCGATGTTAACTGGATGCCTCTCTTGAGTGGTTTTCGGTGCATCGGGGAGGAAAGTCCGGGCTCCAAAGGGTAGAGCGCCAGGTAACGCCTGGGGGGTGTGAGCCCACGGAAAGTGCAACAGAGAGCAGACCGCCTAAGTTCAAGGTGCCCGAATTGTCGCTGACATAAGGGCAAACCAGGACCGGTAAGGGTGAAAGGGTGCGGTAAGAGCGCACCGCGCAACTGGCAACAGGCTGCGGCTAGGTAAACCCCGCTCGGAGCAAGACCAAATAGGCCCTCAATGATGCGACCCGTATCGAAGGCGGGTAGGTCGCTCGAGGCTGATGGTGACATCAGTCCCAGATGAATGACTGTCCACGACAGAACCCGGCTTACAGGCTGACTCCGATATTTTTCTATAGTGTTTTTGCGCTGTGTATTGTGTTTTCCGCGTTTTATCAAGGTCGATATAGACCGAATCCTTCTATAAATTCTGAATTTTCACTGCAAAATAATTTGAAACTTAATGTACTACATTAAGTTTGCGCTCTATTGCTTTGATTTTCTTGTTTAAGTTGATTTTTGTGCTGCATGGTTTGATCGATTTCCCATCCTGTTTCCCGATTTTCCCCGATTTTTCCCGTGAAATCGTGCGTATTTTCGCGCCGTGTTGCTTGACTTTGCGCACCCCCGACTTATAGTGAGCGTCGTGGGAAAAAGTGGGTAATTGTGGATTTTTGTGGAAATTAATCCTCTCAAGTGGTGAAAAGTGTTTACAGGTAGTCATTCCATCAGCATGGACCCAAAGGGTCGCATGGCGATACCGGCGCGCATTCGCGATTCGCTGGTTGCGTCGAGTGCTGGCCGGATTTGGGTGACTGCCCATATGTATGAGCGCTGTTTACTCGTCTACTCCGAGCCTGAATGGGAGCCGGTTCTGGCCAAAGTTCAGGCGTTACCTGCGGGCAATGAGCAGGTTCGCAAGATCCAGCGCCGGTTTATGGGCCAGGCGGTCAATCTGGAATTGGATGCGAACGGCCGTGTTCTTGTGCCGCCCACACTGCGCGAATTTGCGCATCTGGATAAAAAGCTGATGCTGGTTGGTTTGGGCAACAAATTAGAGCTGTGGGATGAAGACAGCTGGAATGCCCTGATGGACCAATCTGCTGATGGCGAAATGCCAGCCGAATTACAAAATCTTTCTTTCTAGGTAGTCGCGTGTCTGACTCACAACATATCACCGTGCTCTTGAACGAGGCGGTAGAGGCGCTGGTTACTGATACCTCCGGTTTTTACGTGGATGGCACCTTCGGGCGCGGCGGCCATAGCGGGTTGATCCTGCAATCCCTATCGAGCGAAGGGCATTTGCTGGGAATCGACAAAGATCTGGCGGCGATTGCAACAGCCAATAGCCGTTTCGGTGCTGACAGTCGTTTTGCCATTGCACACGGTTCATTCGCGGAGTTGGCCAGCCTTGTGGCAGATCGCGGGCTCAGCGGCAAAGTAAATGGTGTTTTATTGGATTTGGGGGTGTCGTCCCCGCAACTGGATGAAGCTGAACGCGGATTCAGCTTTATGCAAGACGGTCCGCTGGATATGCGTATGGATCAAACCCGCGGCCAAAGTGCAGCCGATTGGGTGAATACCGCCAGCGAAGAGGATATTACCTGGGTCTTGAAAGAATACGGTGAGGAGCGTTTCGCCAGGCGCATGGCGCGCGCGGTGATCGCTGAGCGGCAGAAGCAACCATTCACTCGTACCAAACATCTGGCGGAAGTGATTAAAGAAGCGAATCCGGCGTGGGAAAAAGGCAAGCACCCGGCAACCCGTGCGTTTCAGGCTATCCGCATCCAGGTGAATAACGAATTGGGAGATCTGGATTCAGTACTGGAGCAGGCGCTGGAAGTGTTGGCGCCCGGTGGCCGTTTAGTCGTGATCAGTTTTCACTCGCTGGAAGATCGTGTTGTTAAACGTTTTATTCGTCGTCAGGAGCAAGGTGATCCAATACCAAAAGGCCTGCCGGTACGCGATGACCAATTAAATAAACGTATGCGCTCGCTGGGCAAGGCAATCAAGGCGAGCGATGACGAGGTAAATGCAAATGTGCGTTCTCGCAGCGCGGTCATGCGTGTTGCGGAGAAATTGTAAATCCCGGTTTTGTTAGGCCCTTGAGAAAAAACCCAAAAAAGATCAACCCGAAAAACTGATAAACCCCAGGGATTCCATGAACAGAAGCCATCCATCACAACAAAAACCGCTATCACCTGGAGTGATAGCGGTAATTGCGTTGTTGTGGGTAGCAACTATTGCATCCGCGTTAGCCGTTGTTGCGATTACCCAGGTGGTACGTCGCGATGTAAACAGCCTTGAAACATTGCGCCGTGAGGCCGCCCAACTGCAAGTCCAATGGGGGCAATATCTGCTTGAGCAAAGCACCTGGGCTGCTTATAGCCGCGTGGAAAATGCTGCTATTTCCGAACTGAACATGATGGCCCCGACCCCGGAAGATATGGTGATGATTTCCGGTAACAAAATTGTGGGTGAAAAAGGTAAGGCGATTGCGCCCGGGGCAGGTGGCCAATGAGGCGCACTCCTGATCAACCAGCGCGCAGCGATGTCATTCGCCCGCAACGAAACTCTGCATTTGAGCCGCGTACCGCTCGCCCTGCAGCGCAACCAAATCGCAAACCATTAAAAGTGGCGCGCTGGCGTTTTTACAGCGTCGGTGTGGTGTTAGTGATTTTGGTTGCGGTGCTAATTGTTCATGTCGCCAGCCTGCAGGTTTTGCCGAATGCTGATAAGGGTTATGAGTTCCTGCAGGATCAAGGTGAATCGCGCACGTTGCGTACCGAAACAATACCGGCCTATCGCGGTGTAATTACCGACCGCAACGGTGATCCTCTGGCGGTAAGCACGCCGGTTTCCACGCTCTGGGCAAATCCCAAAATTTTACTGCAGGCTCCGCATCGTTGGGCGGATTTAGCGCGCGCGCTCAACACCAACAAAGCGGAATTGGAAGCTCGTCTTACCCGTTATGGCACCAAAGAGTTTATGTATCTGCAGCGCCAGATGTCCCCGGATGCAGCGCAAGCTGTACTCGCGCTGGATATTCCCGGTGTCTACGAACAAATTGAATACCATCGCTATTATCCAGCTGGTGAAGTGGCAGCACATTTGGTTGGCATGACCGATGTGGATGATCGCGGCCAGGAGGGGATGGAGCTGGCTTACGATGCATGGCTCACCGGTGAGAATGGTGGCAAGGAAGTTTTAAAAGATTTGCGTGGGCGTACGGTAAAAGAATTGCGCTTGGTAAAAGCGGCGCGACCGGGGCAAAACCTGACACTCAGTATCGATTTGCGCTTGCAGTATCTTGCGCACCGCGAATTAAAAAAAGCGGTTGAAGAAAGTGGAGCCGTTGCCGGCTCCATCGCTATTTTAGATGTACTCACCGGTGAAGTGCTGGCGATTTCCAACTTGCCATCGTACAACCCGAATGATCGCGCCCGTGCGCGCGGCACCGGTTTGCGCAATCGTGTCATTACCGATTTGTATGAACCAGGTTCTACCGTGAAGCCCTGGGTGATTCTTGCTGCGCTTGAGAGTGGAAAATTCAAGCCGGAAGATGTGATTGATACTAATCCCGGTTATTTCATGGTGGGTAGCAAGCCAATTAAAGATCATCGCAATTATGGTGCGATGGATTTATCAATGGCGATTGCAAAATCCTCCAACATTGCAATGACCAAAATTTCTTTCGCGTTGGAAACCAATACTGTGCGCGATATGTTTGCACGTCTCGGTGGTGGTCAGCCAGTAGGAACCGGCTTTCCCGGTGAAGGAACTGGAAATATTCCAGTGTTAAAACCGCTGCAAAAAATTGAGCGCGCCAATATTTCCTATGGCTATGCAATGACGATGACACCGCTGCAAGTCGTACAGGCGTATGGTGTTATTGCATCGGGTGGTATCAAGCGCCCGGTATCTTTATTGCGTGTAGATACCCCACCCGAAGGCCAGCGTATTGTAGAAAAACGCTATACCGAACAAGTAAAAGAAATGCTCAAGCGAGTCGTCGCCGCCGAAGGTACTGGCTCGCGTGCAAAAGCAATTTCCTATTCCGTTGCCGGTAAAACCGGCACCTCGTTTAAAGCGGTAAATGGCCGCTATTCAAATTTACAAATTGCATCGTTTATCGGAATGGCACCTGTCGATAACCCGCGCATTGTAGCTATGGTGATTATCGATGAGCCGAAAGGCGAAGGCATCACTGCTAACGGCGGTTATGTTGCTGCACCGGCGTTTTCCAAAGTGGCGGAAGATGCGCTGCGTATGCTGCAAGTGACTCCGGATAATATTGGTAAGCCGGAAGAAGCGGCCCCTCTGGTTGCCGAACCTGCGGAAAAAACATCGGTTAAGCCTGCGGTCACCCAAACTGCAAGTAATGGGGGGGCAGACACGTAATGGCTATCTCTCATCATTTTGTTGCACTAAAAGATTTATTACCGGAAGTTGATTTAGGTAATGCAGCAAACATCGCTGTAAGCAACCTGAGTCTGGATTCCCGCCATTTAAAAACGGGTGACGCATTTATTGCATTGGTCGGAATAAAAGTCGATGGGCGCAATTTTATTGCCAAAGCAATTGAATCCGGTGTTGCTGCCATTTTTGTTGAGGCTGATAAAAATTGGCAGGGTATCGATTGGCTGGGCAATGTCCCTGTAATTGCAGTCGAAAATTTACCTGATCAGGTAAGTGAAATTGCCGGCCGTTTTTTTGCTGATCCCAGTAAAAAAGTCCCAGTAATAGGTGTCACCGGTACCAATGGCAAAACAACTTGCAGTTTGCTTGCCGCACAATTAATGGCAGGGCTGCAGCAAAAAGCAGGCGTAGTCGGCACTGTTGGTTACGGGTTGGTGGATTCAAAATCGATTGCGCCCGTAGCGCAGCAACTTGGATTGCTTACTTCTACCGGTTTGACAACGCCAGACCCTATAGCCTTGCAACGTATTCTTGCGGAATTGGTTTATGCCGGAGCCAGTTCAATTGCGATTGAAGTATCGTCTCATAGTTTGCAACAAAAACGCGTCGCTGGTTTGCAAATCACGCAGGCTATTTTTACCAACCTTACCCAGGATCATCTTGATTATCATGGCGATTTGATTAGTTATGGTAATGCCAAGGCGCAGTTGTTGTTTGCCAATGGATTAAAAACCGCGGTGCTTAATCTGGATGATAATTGGGCCAAAAGTCTGGCTGCCAAAATGCCTGCCGGTGTGAAAGTCATTAGTTATTCCACGCGCGATATTGCAGATGTCTATGTAAAAAATATTGAGTTACATGCAGCAGGCAGTCGCGCTTATTTGATCACGCCATGGGGCGAAGCGGAAATCAATTCGCCATTGCTGGGTGAATTTAATATCGGCAATTTACTTGCCGTTATTGCCTGTGTTGGCGACCAAGGCTACGCGCTCAACCAAATCTTACCGCTCATTGAAAAACTGGAGCCTGCACCGGGCCGCATGCAAGTAGTTACTGTTGATCAAACGGCGCAAGAGGTTCAGGTGATTGTAGATTACGCCCACACCCCAGACGCGCTGGAAAACACATTAAACGCAATTCACCAACATAAGCCCGGTCGTGTATGGACTGTATTCGGCTGCGGTGGTGATCGCGATAAAACCAAGCGTCCGCAAATGGGAAAAATTGCCGAGCGCTTGAGCGATTATGTGATTGTTACCAATGACAATCCGCGCTCTGAAGAACCATCCGGTATTGCGGCTGAGATTTTGCGCGGCATGAAAAGTCCAAGCAGTTGCCTGGTTATTGCTGATCGTGCGCAAGCAATCGATTTTGCAATCCAGCAAGCGAAAGCTGGTGATATCGTTTTAATTGCGGGCAAAGGCCATGAGGATTATCAAATCTTTGCCACGCAGACATTGCCGTTTAGTGATAGCAAACATGCGCGTATTTCCTTGCAGCGCCGTATCGCCAAACGTGAAAATCAAATTGAAGATTCAAAAGGGGCTCAATCATGATCAAGCCTCTTTCATTAAAGTGGGTTGAAGAATTTATTAAAGCGCAGCAATTGTCGCGCCCGGTTAGTGCGCAGCGTTACGGCGATGCCGAATTTATTGCAGTTAATTCCGATACGCGCAGCTTGGGTGCTGGTGAATTATTTGTAGCTATTCGCGGAGAGTTTTTTGACCCGCACCAATTTATCGATCAAGCCGTAGCAAAAAAACCATGTGCGCTAGTGGTAGAAGAATATTTCCCGCACATTAACTTGCCGCAATTGGTGGTGAACGATTCCGTTTTGGCGCTCGGGCAAATTGCTGCACTTAATCGCAGTTTATTTAATGGCAAATTAATTGGCATCACCGGTAGCAGTGGTAAGACCACTGTGAAAACGATGGTGGCCAGTATCCTGACTGAATGTGGCAACACGCATGCGACCAAAGGCAATCTCAATAATCATATTGGTGTGCCGTTCACATTGTTGCAATTAACAGCGGAGCATCAATTTGCTGTCGTTGAAATGGGGGCGAGTGGTCCGGGTGAAATTGGCTATTTATGTTCGCTCGCCAAACCACAAGTCACCATGATTAATAATGTGATGCCAGCACATATCGAAGGTTTTGGTTCAATTGAAGGCGTGGCTAAAGCCAAAGGTGAAATTTATGAATCGCTCGCTTTTGATGCAACTGCGGTAGTTAATCTGGACGATCAATTTTCATCTTCCTGGTTAATGCATTTGCAGGATCGCAATGTCATTTCTGTCAGTCTGCACAATGCAGCAGCCGATTTTTTTGCACGCGCTATTACATTGAGCGATGCGGAAGTCAGTTTTGAGTTGGTCGCATCCGGCAAAACGATTTTTATCACCTTAAATGCACAAGGTGAACACAGTGTGCGTAATGCCTTGATGGCGTCGGCTTGTGCATTTGCTGCTGGTGCAAGCTTGCAGCAAATTCAATCCGGGCTTGCGAATTTTGCACCAGTGGCAGGCCGTATGAGCACACGTATTGGTGTTAACAATGTGCACATTATCGATGACAGTTACAACGCAAACCCTGGTTCAGTGCGTGCAGCAATTGATGTGCTTGCGCAAAAAAAATGCGGGGTTCTGGTGTTAGGTGATCTCGCCGAATTGGGACCAGACGCTGTGCGTCTTCATGCTGAATTGGGCGATTACGCGCGCAGCAAACAGCTCCCGTATATTTTTACGCTTGGCAACCTGAGCCAAAACGCCAGTCAGCATTTTGGTGCGGGCGCGCAACATTTTGTTGATCGCGCTGATTTGGTTGCCCATTTAAGAACAATTGCCAGGGCCGACATGACTTTATTAATTAAAGGTTCACGCAGTTCCAAAATGGATCTGGTTGTGCGTGCGCTGTGCGACTCTGCGGGAGATACACACTAATGCTGTACTGGTTGTCAGAATATTTACAAGAATACCTGCGCAGCTTTGCAGTGTTCCAATACTTAACCGTGCGCGCCATTTTTGGTGTACTGACAGCACTGGGGTTTTCATTATTACTAGGGCCATGGTTTATTCGCCGGCTTACCGAATTGCGTATCGGGCAAGCGGTGCGCACCGATGGACCACAAACCCATCTTGTTAAATCTGGCACACCCACGATGGGTGGCGCATTAATTTTATCGGCAATTTTTATCAGCACTTTATTGTGGGCCAATTTATCCAATCGCTATGTGTGGGTTGTACTGATTGTGACGGCAATATTTGGTGCGGTAGGTTGGGTCGATGATTATCGCAAAGTTGCCAAGCGCGATCCCAAAGGTTTGCCGGCGCGGTGGAAATATTTTTGGCAATCCGTTGCCGGTTTGGGCGCTGCGATTTTTTTATACATGACTGCGCACAATCCTGCGGAAACACAATTGTTTATTCCGTTCTTCAAAAATGTCGCTTTGGACATGGGAATTTTTTACATTGTTTTCACGTACTTTGTAATTGTGGGCACCAGTAATGCGGTGAACTTGACCGATGGTTTGGACGGCCTGGCGATTATGCCCAGCGTTATGGTGGCAGGTGCGCTGGCGTTAATTGCTTATCTTGCGGGTCACTCCCAGTTTTCTGATTATTTGAATATTGCTTACATTCCCGGTGCGGGTGAGTTGGTTGTTTTTTGTTGTGCGTTAGTGGGCGCTGGTTTGGGATTTTTATGGTTCAACACTTATCCCGCGCAAGTTTTTATGGGGGATGTCGGTGCGCTCGCATTAGGTGCTGCACTGGGCTTAATCGCCGTCATTGTTCGCCACGAATTTGTGTTGTTCATTATGGGCGGGATTTTTGTGCTGGAAACGGTATCGGTAATTTTGCAAGTTGCTTCATTTAAATTAACCGGTCGCCGTATTTTCAGAATGGCCCCTATACATCATCACTTTGAATTAAAAGGCTGGCCAGAGCCGCGCGTCATTGTGCGTTTCTGGATTATTACCCTGATATTGGTTTTGATCGGATTGGCGACATTAAAACTGCGCTAATCGTTTAAGTAGTTAATTAAATAAAGAGAACTTATTTGTGTCACAGATGATCGCCACCAGTAAAGTAAAAGCCGTAATCGGCACCGGTATCACCGGTTTGTCGGTTGCACGCTTTTTGGCGGCAAAGCAGCAGGCATTTATTTTATTGGATACGCGTACCAATCCTCCGAATCTTGAAAAAGTACGGCAGGAATTTCCTGATGTTACTGTTGAATGCGGTGAGCTGGACCCACAAACTTTATTAGCCTGCGATGAAATTATTGTAAGCCCCGGTGTTGCCGTTGCAACCCCTGCGATTGAGCAAGCAAAAAATGCTGGTGTTTCGATCGTGGGCGATATTGAATTATTTGTCCGTTATGCCAAAGCACCCATTGTTGCTATTACCGGTTCAAATGCCAAAAGCACTGTTACTACGTTAGTAGGCGAAATGGCAAAAGCTGCTGGTATTAATGTTGCTGTAGGTGGAAATCTCGGCACTCCTGCATTGGAATTGCTGGATGATTCTGTTGAGTTGTATGTGATGGAGCTTTCCAGTTTCCAATTGGAGACGGTGACAAAACTCAACGCCAAAGTGGCGACCATTTTAAATATCAGTGCTGATCATCTGGATCGTTACGAAAATATGCGCGCTTATATTCTTGCCAAGCTGCGTGTTTATTTTGGTGCAGAACATATTGTCGTTAACCGCAAGGATATCCTGACGCATCCTCCTCTCGCTGCTGGCGTAAAACCAATTTATTTCGGTGGCAGTGCCGACTTCGGCAGCTTCGGGCTGACCGAAGAAAATGGTGAAGAATATCTCGCAAAAAATTTGACGCCGTTAATGCCATCGCGCGAACTGAATATCCGTGGGCGCCATAATGTGGATAACGCACTTGCCGCGCTCGCACTTGGCGATGCGGCTGGTATTCCGATGGCTGCAATGCTTACTGCATTAAAAAGTTTTAAAGGCCTGAAGCATCGCTGTGAATTTGTAGCTACTAAAAATGGCGTTGAGTTTTATAACGATTCCAAAGGAACCAATATAGGTTCCACATTGGCTGCAATTCAGGGGCTCGCACGTGACCCACAACAATTAATTGTAATTCTTGGTGGTGAGGGTAAAGGGCAGGACTTCACTGAACTTGCTCCGGCATTGAAAGCAATTAACAGTCAGGTAGTTTTGATTGGCCGAGATGCGCCAATTATTGAGCGAGCTGTGGCCAACTCAACCAAAATTACCCATGCCAGCAGCATGCAAGATGCAGTAAACAAATCATTGCAGCTAGCAAATACCGGTGATGCGGTATTGCTTTCACCTGCCTGTGCCAGTTTCGATATGTTTAAAAATTACGAAGATCGCGGTGAAAAATTCTGTGCGGCAGTGCAGGAGCTAAATGCATCATGATCAAAGCCGCCACTCCCTTTAACCAATTGCCTTTAAGCGCGCGTATCGACTGGCCTTTGTTGTGCCTGTGGTTTGCGCTTATGTCGATTGGTTTAATTATGGTGGCATCCGCATCAGTTTCCTTTGCTGCGCTCACGTATGACGATGCCTGGTTTTTTGCCAAACGCCACGCTGTATATATGGTAATGGGATTGGTGCTCGCTGTTTTTGTTGTCTCGGTTCCGATGAGTGTCTGGCAACGTTACTCCGGCCATTTTTTGTTGATCACATTATTTTTGTTGGTTGTGGTGCTGATTCCTGGCATCGGAAAAAAAGTAAACGGTAGCCAGCGGTGGTTCAGTTTGGGCGTGATATCAATCCAGGTATCGGAAATTGCAAAGTTTTGTGCGGTGGTTTTTTTCGCCAGCTTTTTCGCGCGTCGCTATCAGGAATTGCATTTTGGTTGGCAAGGATTTTTAAAGCCGCTGTTAGTCGTTGGCGTATTTGTTGGGCTGTTATTGCTTGAACCGGACTTCGGTAGTTCAGTTGTGTTGAGTGCTACCGTATTCGCCATGATGTTTATTGCCGGTGTGCGCATGATGCACTTCCTTCTATTAATTGTTATTGGTGTTGGCGGTTTGGCTTCAGTAGCAATTTTATCGCCGTATCGTATGCAACGTTTGATTACGTTTTTGGACCCATGGGCGGATCAATTTAATACCGGTTACCAACTCACCCAGTCGCTCATTGGTTTTGGTCGTGGTGAATGGGTTGGTTTGGGATTAGGTAATAGTTTGCAAAAATTATTCTTTTTGCCTGAAGCCCATACCGACTTCATTTTCGCCATTATCGCTGAGGAATTCGGTTTGCTGGGGGCGGTGTTGTTGTTGGCATTATTCACGGCATTGATTTTGCGTATTTTTAAATTGGCCAAGCAAAATCTGGCAGCAGGAAAAATGTTTGCTGCCTTGGCGACATTTGGTATCGCCATACTTTTTTCGTTTCAGGTGTTTATCAATATGGGCGTGTCGTCCGGTTTATTGCCCACGAAAGGTTTGACGTTGCCATTTATTAGTTATGGTGGCAGTAGTTTGTTGATGTGTTGTGTGCTGATGGCATTTGTCATGCGCGTGCAATGGGAATTGGCGGTGTATGTTCCAGAAGTTCCCGAAGCAACCAAAGTAACCCGTACACGCTTGGTGGAGGCGACAACATGAGCAAGCCTCTAACAGTTTTAGTGATGGCGGGTGGAACCGGTGGACATGTGTTTCCGGCATTGGCTGTTGCTGACGAACTGCGTGCACGTGGTCATAGTATTCATTGGTTGGGTACGGCGCGCGGCATTGAAATGCGTTTGGTGCCTGCCGCAAATATTCCACTGCATCTGATTAAGGTTGAAGGTGTACGTGGTCGTGGTGTAACTGGTTTGTTTAAAGCGCCGTTTTTAATTAGCTATGCATTAGGCCAGGCGTTGCAATTAATGCGCAAAGTAAATCCGGATGTTGTCATTGGTTTTGGTGGCTTTGCTTCTGGTCCGGGGGGAATGGCTGCGAAAATTCTGGGTAAACCATTAGTTATTCATGAACAAAATGCGGTTGCCGGAACTACGAATCGTTTGTTGGCAAAAGTAGCTCGTAGAGTGCTAGCCGCATTTCCTGATGCATTTACTTCTGTGCCGGAAAAATCAGTACAAGTAGTGGGTAATCCGGTACGCACTAACATCCACAGTTTGGCAAATGCGAGCGCGCGTTATACCGAGCGAATGGAAAAAAATCTACCGCTGCGGTTACTGGTGTTGGGTGGAAGCCTGGGTGCAAAAGCGATTAATGAATTGGTGCCCGAAGCATTGGCACAGTTGCCGCGGGAATCTCGCCCGAATGTTTGGCACCAGGCAGGAAAAAATCATGCGGATGCTACTACGGCTTTATATATGCAGCATCAGGTCAATGCCAAAGTCGATGCGTTTGTTGAAGACATGGCAGCGGCTTATGCCTGGGCAGATTTAGTGATCTGCCGCGCAGGTGCGCTCACCGTGTCTGAACTAACCGCAGCAGGTGTTGCCTCTATTTTAATTCCATTGCCGAGTGCAATTGATGATCACCAGACTTTTAATGCGAAATATTTAAGCGATGTAAATGCAGGTATTTCGCTGGTACAAAAAGAATTGACGGCTGCGAAATTGGCGGCCTTGTTATTAACCGAGTTAGCTGATCGCCAGCATTTATTATCGATGGCGGAAAAAGCAGAGCAACTGGCGAAGCCCAATGCGGCAATGCAGGTTGCCGAAATTTGTGAGGAGGTTGTCCGTGGATAATTCTGCGCAGAAATCCAACGGTCAGTTTTGTGTACCGGAAATGCGTCGTATTCGTCGCATACATTTTATTGGTATCGGTGGTGCCGGCATGAGTGGCATCGCGGAAGTGTTATTGAATCAGGGCTATGAAATTTCCGGTTCAGATATTAAAGCGTCCAGTGTCACTGAACGTTTGAAAAGTAAAGGTGCACATATTTTTATCGGCCATGCGGCTGAAAATGTAAGCGGCGCTGATGTGGTCGTGAACTCAAGTGCAGTGAATGCACAAAACCCGGAAATGTTGGGCGCACGTGAAAAGCGTATCCCGATTGTGCGTCGAGCAGAAATGCTGGGTGAGTTGATGCGTTATCGCCATGGCATTGCCGTAGCTG
The DNA here is from genome assembly GCA_003056245.1 of Cellvibrio sp. 79. Lineage (GTDB taxonomy): Bacteria > Pseudomonadota > Gammaproteobacteria > Pseudomonadales > Cellvibrionaceae > Cellvibrio. The sequence goes on from MVDH01000002.1 coordinate 282,336, forward strand.
GTACACATGGTAAAACGACCACGACCAGTTTACTGGCTTCCATTCTTGCCGCGGCGAACCTTGATCCTACTTTTATTATTGGTGGTTTGGTTAATAGCACTGGCACTAATGCGCAATTAGGTGCGAGCCGTTATCTGGTTGCGGAAGCTGATGAGAGCGATGCTTCGTTTTTACATTTGCAACCCATGGTGGCGATTGTTACCAATATCGATGCCGACCATATGGAAACCTATGGGGGCGATTTCTCTAAACTGAAGAAAACGTTTATTGAATTCCTGCACAACCTTCCTTTTTATGGGTTGGCTGTTTTGTGTGGTGAAGATCCGGTAATCCGCGATGTTATTCCTGATGTTGCCCGACCTATCCTCACTTACGGTTTTGGTGAACATTGCGATTTTCGTGCGATCAATATCAAACAAAACAAAATGCATTCTGAATTCGATGTGATTCGCCCCGGCTTTGAAAAGCCTTTGCACATTCGCATCAATATTCCCGGTATTCATAATGTACTCAATGCGACAGCAGTGATTGCTGTTGCAACTGACGAAGGTATTAGTGACGACGCTATTCAGCAAGGCCTGGAAAATTTCCAGGGTGTTGGTCGTCGTTTTCAAGTGTATGGAAATTTTCCGATTGGCGATGGCGATGCAATGTTGGTGGATGACTACGGTCATCACCCGCGCGAAGTCGCAGCTGTTATCAAAGCGGTACGCGATGGTTGGCCAGAGCGCCGTTTGGTTATGATCTATCAACCGCATCGATTCACACGCACACGTGATTTGTACGAAGATTTTGTTGAAGTGCTTTCAACAGTGGATGCATTGGTGATGTTGGAAGTTTATAGCGCCGGTGAGGATCACATTCCCGGAGCAGACAGCCGCCATTTATGTCGCAGCATCCGTGCGCGCGGTGCAATTGAGCCGATTTTTGTAGAAACAGTCGATGGTGTTCCCGCCATCATTAAAGATTTGGTTCGCGCGGGTGACATCGTGATCACCCAGGGCGCAGGTAATGTCGGTGTGCTTTCACCGGAATTAGCGAAACGACAATTGCGTTAATGATTGGCCAGGTAAATAAATGCAAGCAGTGAAACTGCCGGTTGATCCGGCATTGAAACAAAAAATTGGCCGGGTCGGCGTACTTTACGGCGGGCTTTCTGCTGAGCGTGAAGTTTCGTTGCAAAGTGGTGCAGCCGTTATTACTGCATTGCAAGATGCTGGCATTGACTATGTTGCTATTGATGTAAGTGAAAATGTTATCGCGGATATTCAGGCTGCAAAAATCGACCGCGCATTTTTGATATTGCATGGACCCGGCGGCGAAGACGGGCGTATTCAAGCGTTACTGGAATTTTTGCACATTCCATACACCGGTAGCGATGTGCAGTCATCCGCATTGGCGATGGATAAATTGCGCACCAAATATTTATGGACCGGTCTGGCAGCAAATAGCCCAATCAAATTGCCAACACCGGAGTTCGCGGTACTTACCGGCGAATCAGATTTTGCAGCGGTGCTCGCAAAATTGGGCGGTGAAGCAATGGTTAAACCTGCCAATGAAGGTTCCAGTATTGGCATGTCTCGAGTAAAAAATGCAGAAGAATTGGAAGCTGCATTTAAAACCGCGGCTGAATTTCAGGGCAGCGTGCTGGTTGAGCGTTTGATTGTGGGGGCCGAGTATACGGTTGCGATTCTGGATGGCGAGGCACTGCCTCCGATCAAACTCGAAACCCATCACAGTTTTTACGATTACGATGCGAAATATATCGCTGAAGACACACGTTACATCTGTCCTTGCGGTTTGTCGGTGGAAAAAGAGCAGGAATTAAAAATGCTCGCCATAAATGCATTCAATGCACTGGGTTGTCGTGGCTGGGGACGTGTAGATGTAATGGCTGATGCGCAGCAAAACTTTTATTTATTGGAAGTAAATACTGCACCGGGTATGACGAGCCACAGTTTGGTGCCGATGGCAGCAAAAGCAATAGGTCTTTCATTTGCGGAATTAGTGCTGACTGTGTTGCGTGCCAGTCTTACGGCGAAAGTGTAATTTGCCATGCGCGATTTCAAACCGGGACGGGAGCGTATCGAACCAAGGATCGGAGCGGATCCATTAATGGATGAAAATCCGAAGCCGCGACGTCGTGCGGCAGTTTCGGAAAGTGTGACTCGCTCCGCTGATGATTCTCGGAGTGAGACGAACCGACATGAAGCGCGCGCGGAAAGAGATGTATTAATGGAAAATCCGGCCCCACGTTACAGCGCGGGAGATATGCCGGTAGCGAGACCCGAGCCTGCTGCGAGAAGAGAGCGTGGTTATACAAAAGCCTCGCCGCAAGGGAAAAAAAATCGCGCAAGTGATGCCAATGACAGTCGTTCAGGATTCAAATTGGCGTTTACATGGAATTTTGCCTGGCTAAATCGCCGTTTTGTCGCAGTGGTGATGGTGATTTTTTTAGGTGTTGCCATTTACTGGGCAAGTGGTCCAATCGCAAAAGTATTTGAGCGCCCGATTAAAAGCGTGGTGGTGGAAGGTGAGTTTCATCTTATTTCCAAACAGCGTGCGACGGAATTAATCGGTGATGAAATCAATGGTGATTTTTTACAACTGGATTTGATGGAATTAAAAGCAGCACTGTTGAGCGATCCCTGGGTCGAAAAAGTGACGCTTAATCGCCGCTGGCCGGATACATTGGTGGTAAAAATTATTGAACAAAAACCAATTGCTCGCTGGGGCGATGGATTTTTGAATCAGCGCGGTGAAATTGTTCGTGTAGAAAATGCGGAACCACTTTCGGGGCTGCCGTGGTTGCAGGGAAGTGAAGCAGATGCGATTGAAATTTTGCAGCAGTATCAGGATTTATCCCAGATTTTGCGCTCGCGTGGATTGGATGTGCTCGCATTAAAGTGCGATAACAAAAAATCATGGCGATTAACGGTAAAAAATCACGTAGAAATCGCAATTGGACGCGATCAAGTGATGGAAAAAATACGTAGATTTGTTACTGTATATGATACGCACTTGAGCAGTGTTTGGTCGGATGTAAAAGCGATAGATGTAAGGTATACCAACGGTGTTGCAGTGCGTTGGGTTGCTGACTCGGCGATGGCAAAAAAATACATAAAAAGCCCATTGCAAGTTGGTTTACCCGCTTCAGCAACTTCTGTTAAACCACAAGTTCATTAAGTTTAAAAAAAATGCCAGTTGCATGGAAATTGGCTGACAACTGGTAAATGAGGTTTTTGAATGGCAAACGCTAGTGACAACAAAATGATTGTAGGCCTGGATATAGGCACATCCAAGGTTGTGGCTATCGTTGGTGCTATTACCCCTGAAGGCCAATTGGAAATTGTTGGAATTGGGTCCCATCGTTCCAATGGTTTAAAAAAAGGTGTGGTGGTAAATATCGAGTCGACTGTTTTATCGATTCAACGCGCAATTGAAGAAGCGGAATTGATGGCAGGTTGCCAGATTCATTCTGTGTATGCGGGTATTGCGGGCAGCCATATTCGCAGTTTGAACTCCCACGGTATTGTCGCAATTCGCGATCGTGAAGTTTTTTCCCAGGATTTGGAGCGGGTAATTGACGCTGCACAAGCAGTGGCGATTCCGGCGGACCAAAAAATCCTGCACATTTTGCCGCAGGAATTTCTGATTGATGATCAGGACGGTGTAAAAGAACCGCTGGGAATGTCGGGTGTGCGTCTGGAAGCAAAAGTGCATTTGGTGACTTGTGCAGTGAACGCGGCACAAAATATCGAGAAATGCATTCGTCGTTGTGGCCTGGAAGTGGAAGACATCATCCTGGAGCAACTTGCATCCAGTTATTCCGTGTTGACCGACGATGAAAAAGAATTGGGTGTTTGTGTGGTGGATATTGGTGGCGGAACTACCGACATCGCTATTTTTAAAGACGGCGCTATTCGTCACACCGGGGTAATTCCAATTGCTGGCGACCAGGTTACTAATGATATCGCCATGGCATTGCGCACGCCGACACCGAATGCAGAAGAAATTAAAATTAAATATGCCTGTGCGTTGGCAAAATTAACCAGCCCGGATGAAACCATCAAGGTGCCGAGTGTTGGCGATCGTCAACCGCGCGATTTATCCCGCCAGGCGTTGGCCGAAGTTGTTGAGCCGCGTTACGACGAGTTATTCACCTTGGTGCAAGCTGAATTGCGTCGCAGCGGATATGAAGATTTGATTGCTGCCGGCATTGTGTTAACTGGCGGTACTTCCAAAATGGAAGGGGTAATTGAACTGGCGGAGGAAATTTTTCATATGCCAGTGCGTCTGGGTGCTCCGCAAAATATTCGCGGTTTATCCGACATAGTGAATAACCCGATTTACTCGACCGGTGTTGGTTTGTTGATTTATGCCATGAAGCAACACCAGGGCGGCAGTGGCGGTGGTCGCACAGCTAGCGGCACCAAAGAGTCGCAAGGTTCTATTTTTAGCAAGATTAAAAAAATGTTTCAGAGCAACTTCTAAATGATGCGTTTTTGCATCGTTGGGAAAATAAATTTTAGCAAGCAGTTCTTCACAAATTGTAAGTTGATTGAATTGTTTGTCTCGATTACAGATTGAATCAAAGGAAACAAAGGGGTGTGGCCATGTTTGAACTCGTTGATAGCGTTCATCAAAACGCGGTAATTAAAGTGATTGGTGTGGGCGGCGGCGGCGGTAATGCGGTCAAACACATGATTGCCAGCAAAATCGAAGGCGTGGAATTTATTTGCGCCAATACAGATTCGCAGGCGCTGAAAGATATTGATGCCCGTACGGTGTTGCAATTGGGCAACTCGATGACCAAAGGTCTGGGTGCCGGTGCAAATCCAGAAGTGGGCCGTCAGGCGGCGATGGAAGATCGCGAGCGTATCGCTGAAGTGTTGCGCGGCGCTGACATGGTATTTATCGCAGCGGGTATGGGCGGTGGAACCGGAACAGGTGCTGCACCAGTTGTTGCTGAAGTGGCGCGCGATCTGGGTATCCTCACTGTTGCTGTCGTGACCAAGCCATTTCCGTTTGAAGGTCGCAAGCGCATGACCATCGCTGATGCGGGAATTAAAGAGTTGGGTGAACGTGTTGACTCATTGATCACAATTCCTAACGAAAAGTTGTTATCGGTGCTGGGAAAATCCACCAGCTTGCTGGACGCATTTAAAGCGGCGAACAATGTATTGCTCGGTGCGGTGCAAGGTATCGCAGACCTGATTATTCGTCCGGGTATGATCAATGTGGATTTCGCAGACGTGCGTACGGTGATGTCTGAAATGGGCATGGCGATGATGGGTACCGGCAAATCGACTGGCGAAAACCGTGCGCGTGAAGCGGCGGAAGCGGCGATTCGCAGTCCATTGCTGGAAGATGTAAACCTGCAAGGTGCACGCGGGATTCTGGTAAACATCACTGCAGGTATCGATTTATCCCTGGGTGAATACTCCGAAGTCGGTAGCATCATTGAAGAGTTTGCATCGGGTGATGCGACGGTGGTGGTTGGTACGGTAATCGATCCAGAACTGACCAATGAACTGCGAGTCACAGTAGTTGCTACTGGTTTGGGTGTTGCTGCCAAAGCGGCTGCTCCGGTTAAAGAAACCAAACCTGCCCCGACGAAAATTATCGACAACACCCGTCGCTCTGTTGATTATGCTGTTGAGCGTCCAGCGCAATTGCGTGCCAATACTCAATCAGCAGGTGCAGCAGCATTGGCTGCTCCATTGGGTGAGAAAGAGTTGGAATATCTGGATATTCCTGCATTTTTGCGTCGTCAGGCGGATTAATTGGTTGTCGCTATAAGGCTTTGGCTATGGCGGGTATTGCTGGCGTTAACTGGCTCATTCCTGTCACCGTTGGTAACATGCCCGGGTAAAGAGGGGATTGGGCGTTTGGTGCAAATCCCTGTTCAGTATCGGTTAATGGCTTGTTTTTACACTGTCTTTATCGATGCGGATAAAACCACTGCGGGTGAAAGAAATGATTAAACAGCGAACCTTAAAAAACTCAATACGTACAACAGGTGTTGGCTTACACACCGGGGATAAGATCCAGTTGACCCTTAAGCCGGCGCCGGTTGATCACGGTATCGTGTTTCGCCGGGTGGATTTGAATCCATCGGTGGAGATTAAGGCCACTGCGAAAAATGTAGGGGAAACCACGCTTTCTACCTGCCTGATCAAAGATGATGTCAGGGTTTCAACTGTTGAGCACCTGATGTCTGCAATGGCTGGGCTGGGAATAGATAATGCGATAGTCGAACTGAATGCGCCCGAAATTCCGATCATGGATGGCAGCGCCGGACCCTTTGTGTTTCTGATTCAATCTGCCGGTGTCCAGGAACAAAATGCGCCTAAAAAGTTTGTTCGCATCAAGAAAGAAGTGACATTGAAAGATGGCGATAAAGTCGCCAGCTTTCTTCCCTTTGATGGCTTCAAAGTGTCTTTCTCCATTGAGTTTGACCATCCGGTATTTAAGGATCGCCGGCCACAGACCGAGTTGGACTTTTCCAGTTCGTCCTTTGTGACCGATATTAGCCGGGCTCGCACCTTCGGCTTTATGCATGAAATTGAATACTTGCGCTCCAAGGGGTTAGCCCGTGGAGGCAGCATGGATAACGCCATAGTGGTGGATCAGTACAAGATCCTGAATGAAGATGGCTTGCGCTTTGAAGACGAATTTGTAAAGCATAAGGTACTTGATGCCATTGGCGATTTGTACATGTTGGGTAACAGTTTGTTATGTGAATACCGTGCGCATAAGTCAGGGCATTCATTGAATAATCGAGCACTACGACTCTTATTGGAACAGCCTGATGCTTGGGAAGTTGTCACTTTTGAGGAAAATCAGTCATCCCCAATTACTTATATTGAGCCAATAGCAGTAGCCTGATGAGCTTTATCGCTCTGTTTAAACTGTGAACAGAGCGATAAATTTCTACTTGTTAAATCCTTCCTTTCTGTGCGATATTTCGGATTCGCACACTTATGTGCCCGTTGCAGGGAGCTTCCGCACTGTCTTATTTCCTCCGCGGAATTTTTGTAACTGCTTGTTTTTAAGCGCTTTTAATCGTATTAAATAATTAAAAGGCGTTCCAACAAGATGTAATTGCTGTTTATCTGGTCGAACTTTTTAGCAGGAATTTCACGCAGCACTAAATGTTGTATGAGATCTTTTGATTAATAAAAAAGTAGATTTTGAATGAAGATTATTATCGTCAACAAAGATCATGCGCAGGCTCGCAGCTTCACCCTTGGGGGGTGGACTCGTGCGTTATTGTCTGTTTGCTTGCTGGGAATTCCCACCTTTGTTGGTGCATGGGGTTATAGTTGGTTAGTTTCTGATGAACGTGGTGGCTTTTTTAATGCCGATCAGGCATGGATGGATATTCTGTCCGCACGTGAAACAGAAATCGAACAAGAGCGTGAAACTTCTGAGGCACAACTCGCAGCTTTAACTAGCAAACTCGGTGAATTGCAAGCCCGCTTAATGCGCTTGGATGCATTGGGTGAAAAGTTGACTTCTGCTGCAAATCTTGAGCAGGGTGAATTTGATTTTAGCCAGGCTCCAGCGTTTGGTGGACCTTCACAGGCAGCTCCGGATACTACTTATAAAACCCCGGATTTTTTTGCGGCAATAGACCAACTATCACAACAAGTCGACAGCCGTGAGCAGCAACTCAACACTATTGATGCTCTTTTGGCCAAGCGTAGCCTTACCGAGGAAACTGCTGTATCGGGTTCTCCGGTTGCAAATTCCTTTATCTCTTCCCGTTTTGGTTATCGCACTGATCCTTTTACCGGAAAAAATGAATTCCATGCAGGTTTAGATTTTACAGCTCGTCAGGGGAGTGAAGTCAGCAGTGTTGCAGCAGGAATAGTTAACTGGTCTGGCCGTCATCCTGAATACGGCAATATGGTAGAGATTAAGCATAGTGATGGGTTAGTTACTCGCTATGCTCATAACAAGTCTAATCTTGTTAAAGCGGGTGATGTCGTAAAAAAGGGGCAACTGATTGCCCTGTCGGGGTCGACCGGGCGATCAACCGCACCCCATGTCCACTTTGAAGTCTATAAAAATGGTCGGGTTGTTGACCCGGCCGCCTACATTCGTCGCACAATTCGTTAATCACTTTCCTCTCGCTGACAGCTTGATTTCGCTCTTGCTTTAGTTAGCTCCTTCCTATTTACTTGCCAGCCATCTATCGAGGTGCATCCAACTATTTTGGATGCGTGTGCTGTGCAAAATTTGTTCGACTTTTGAATTATTACGGTATTAAAAATGATCGGTAAGTTAATCAAGGCAGTATTTGGTTCAAAAAATGAGCGCGAATTAAAGCGCATGAATAAAACTGTGGTGCGCATCAATGCACTTGAACCGGATATGCAAAAACTCAGTGATGAGCAGCTCAAGGCCAAAACAATAGAATTCCGTGAACGTTATCAAAAAGGTGAAACGCTTGATCAGCTTTTACCTGAGGCATTTGCAACAGTGCGTGAAGCAGGACATCGCGTTTTAGGGATGCGTCATTTTGATGTGCAAATGATTGGTGGCATGAGTTTACACGAAGGCCGGATTGCTGAAATGCGCACGGGTGAAGGTAAGACGCTGGTATCGACATTACCAAGTTATTTACACGCTTTGGCAGGTAAGGGCGTACACGTTGTAACTGTGAATGATTATCTCGCAAGCCGTGATGCCAATTGGATGAGGCCCCTTTATGAATTCTTAGGCATGACTGTTGGTGTAATTCAATCGATGCAACCGTCGGCAGCGAAGCGTGAGGCCTATGCGTCAGATGTCACTTACGGCACTAACAATGAATATGGTTTTGATTATTTGCGCGATAACATGGCGTTAAGCAAGCGCGATAAAGTTCAGCGCCCACTGAACTTTGCGGTAGTTGACGAAGTGGACTCCATCCTGATTGATGAGGCGCGTACACCATTAATTATTTCCGGTGCCACAGAAAATAGTTCGGAAACCTATAAGCGAATGAATCAGTTGGTGTTGAAACTCAAGCGCCAAATTGATAATGGTGAAGATGGTGATCGCCGTGTAATTACAGAGCCGGGCGACTTTAGTGTGGATGAGAAATCCCGCCAGGTGGAGTTAACTGAAGGCGGTCACCAAAAAGTTGAAGACTTACTGATTCAATCGGGCATGTTACCGCCAGATCAAAACCTGTATGCAGCTAACAATCTTTCACTGTTGCATCATGTTAATTCTGCTTTGCGTGCTCATGCATTATTTCATTTAAACATTGAATATATTGTACAAGAGGGGCAGGTGGTTCTCATTGATGAGCACACTGGTCGTACTATGCCAGGGCGTCGTTTATCAGAAGGCTTGCACCAGGCTATCGAAGCAAAAGAGGGGGTGGCAATTCAGAGTGAAAGCCAGACTCTTGCATCTACTACATTTCAAAATTATTTCCGTTTGTATCCAACACTTGCAGGCATGACGGGTACGGCAGATACAGAGGCCTATGAGTTCCGCGAAATTTACGGTTTGGATGTAGTGGTAATTCCTACCAATAGAACTATCCAGCGTATTGATATGAATGACAAAGTATTTTTGTCATTAGAAGAAAAGTATCTAGCGATCGTTGAAGATGTAAAAACGTTTCAAGCGAAAAATGCTCCGATACTGGTAGGTACTGCATCAATCGAAACTTCAGAAGAAATGTCTCGCCGTTTGAATAAGGCAGGTATTAAACATCAGGTGCTGAATGCAAAATTCCACGCACAGGAAGCAGAAATTATTGCACAGGCTGGCCGCCCCGGAGCGGTAACTATTGCCACTAACATGGCTGGACGTGGTACGGATATTGTGTTGGGAGGGCGTTGGGAATCAGACATTGCCAAACTGGAAAATCCAACTCAGGCACAAATAGATGCGATTAAATCGGATTGGAAACAGCGCCACGACACAGTATTAGCCGCAGGCGGTTTGCATATTATCGGTACTGAGCGACATGAATCGCGTCGTATTGATAACCAGTTGCGTGGTCGCGCCGGACGACAAGGTGACCCCGGGTTAACCCGCTTTTATTTATCACTTGAAGATAACCTGATGCGCATTTTTGCTTCTGAGCGCGTGCGTAACTTTATGCAGGCGCTTGGCATGGAGAAGGGTGAGGCAATTGAGCATCGCATGGTTAACAATGCGATTGAAAAAGCACAGCGTAAAGTGGAAGGCCGTAACTTCGATATTCGTAAACAATTGCTTGAGTTTGATGATGTTGCTAATGAGCAGCGCCAAATTATTTATCATCAACGTAACGAGCTGTTGGATGCAGAAACAATTCGCGACACTATCACTGCAATTCGTGTTGAAGCGGTTGAGGATATGATTAACGGCTTTATTCCACCGCAATCGATAGAGGATCAGTGGGATATTCCAGGCTTGGAAAAACAAATTGAAAGTGATTATGGTTTACGCCTTCCTATTGCTAAATGGCTTGAGGAAGACTCTCGCTTACATGAAGATCCTTTGCGCGAAAAAATCCTTGGTGAAATTCAAGGTGCATATGATGCTAAATGCGAGCGTGTTGGCGATATATTATTAGAAATTGAAAAGCAAGTGATGCTACAAGTATTGGATAATGCTTGGAAGGAGCATCTGGCTACTATGGATCATTTGCGTCAGGGTATTAATTTGCGCTCTTATGCGCAGCGCAATCCAAAACAAGAATACAAACGTGAAGCATTTGAGTTATTCCAGAATTTATTGTTGACCGTTAAGCGTGAAACTATCCATTTGATGGCGCGTGTAGAGCCTATTACCCGTGAGCAGATGGAGGCGATGGAAAATCAGCGTCGCGAAGAATTGGCAAGGCAAAAAATGCAATTGCGCCATGATGAGCTGTCTGCCTTGGGTGAGCCAGAAGAAGAGCAATCTGCCGCGCCTCGTGCACAAACACCAGTTGTGCGTGAAGGGCGTAAAGTAGGGCGTAATGATCCATGTCCTTGTGGCTCGGGCAAAAAATACAAAAGCTGCCATGGGCAACTTGAATAACACTTGAAATTGTTTCGATCCAATTTATAAAGTTTAAATTTTAGAGAAGAGAATTATGGCAGTTGGTGAATATCCTTTTCCGCAAATGCACCCGGTGAAAGGGGTGAAGTGTACAGCTGTTAGCGCAGGTATTAAAAAAGTTGGCCGCCGGGATGTTGTATTGTTTGAATTTGCTGAAGGCTCAAGTGTTGCTGGCGTATTCACTAAAAATGCATTTTGTGCTGCACCGGTAACTGTCTGCAAAGAACATTTGGCAAAAGCGCCGATTCGCTTTCTTGTAATCAATTCCGGTAACGCTAATGCATGCACAGGTGAGCAGGGGTTGCTTGATGCTAAAGCAACATGCGCTGCTATTGCCCAAATCGCGGGTGTGAAACAAGAGCAGGTGTTGCCATTTTCAACGGGAGTAATCGGCGAGCCTCTGCCAGTACAAAAAATTACTGCAGTTATTCCTGAGGCATTACAAAAAGCCCATGAAAATGGTTGGGATGATGCCGGAGCCGGCATTATGACCACAGATACCCGAGCCAAAGGTTTCAGCCAGCAATTTGAGTATCAAGGAAAAACCATTACTGTAAACGGTATTTCAAAAGGAGCTGGAATGATAAAGCCCAACATGGCAACTATGCTGGGTTATATCGCTACAGATGCAAAAATTTCGCAAGACTTGCTGCAGAATCTTGCCCGTGAAGCAGCTGATAAATCTTTTAATCGCATCACTATTGATGGTGATACTTCTACCAATGATTCATGCATTTTAATTGCTACCGGTCAAGTTGATTTACCGGAAATCACCGATAACAACAATGAATTATATGTGAGATTGCGTGAGGTAATTATTGCTGCCCATGTGCATCTGGCCAAAGCAATTGTTAGCGATGGTGAAGGCGCTACCAAGTTTGTAACAGTGGCTGTTAGCGGCGGTGCAAGTCGTGATGAGTGTCTTGATGTTGCTTACGCTGTTGCTCATTCGCCCTTGATTAAGACTGCGCTATTCGCATCGGATCCTAACTGGGGGCGTATTGTTGCTGCTATTGGTTACGCAGGAGTTCCTAATTTGGATGCCACAAAAGTACGTGTTCATTTAAATGAAACACTGATTGTGGAAAATGGCGGCCGCGCAAAAACTTACACAGAAGAGCAGGGGCAAGCCATAATGGGCCAAGCCGAGATTGGAATTAATATCAATCTTGGGCGTGGTGATTTTGCAGAAACTGTATGGACCACTGATTTGTCCTATGAGTACGTGCGTATTAATGCAGATTATCGCTCTTAATCCAGTATTGTGGCTAAATTAATTCATGTTGCCGTCGGTGTAATTATTGGTCCCGACAAAAAAATCCTGATTGCCAAACGCCCGCAGACCGCTCATCAAGGCGGTTTGTGGGAGTTCCCCGGCGGCAAAGTTGATGCAGGGGAGAGTGTGCATCAAGCGTTGGTGCGTGAGCTTCAGGAAGAAATTTCAATTAGTGTGACTGAAAGCGCACCTCTCATTCAAATTCGCCATCACTATCCAGATAAATCTGTCCTGTTGGACGTTTATAGCGTGACTCGATTCGACGGTGAGCCCTGCGGTGTTGAAGGTCAACCCATATGCTGGGTGAGCCCTGAAGATCTAAATAATTTTGAGTTTCCCGCCGCAAATAAACCTATCATTAATGCAATAGCTCTTCCTGATAAGTATCTTATTACAGGTGATTTTGCTAGCGACGAAGATTTTGAACAGCGTTTATCCAGCGCATATGAACAAGGCATTCGCATTGTACAGTTGCGGTTGCGTGAGTTTAATTTATCCAATCAAAGAGCCTTAATTACCAAGGCGATAGCATTATCTGAAAAATATTCGGCACGATTGCTTGTTAACTCTTCAGTAGAAATATTTGAAAAAATTATTTCAGCATATCCTTCAGTGGCAATTGGTTTGCATTTGAGTCAATCTCAAGCGGCAGTTGTTTCTGCACGACCAATATCAGCTGATTATTTATTGGGTATATCATGTCACAGTGAAAAAGAAATTGTTCAGGCCCAGCAGTTAGGTGCGGATTATTTATTGCTATCGCCGGTTAAGGAAACTAAATCTCATCCTGATGCTGAACCAATTGGATGGGATATTTTTGCATCATTGGTCGAGCTTGCAAATGTTCCCGTTTATGCGTTAGGTGGTATGACGGAGGCTGACTTGAATCAAGCAAAATTTGCTGGTGCCCAAGGTGTCGCTGGTATTAGTGCCTGGTGGAAGAAATAAAAATAACGATTAAATTCGTGGTAGCTAAATTGTACGTAAGCTGCGTTCAATAAATTGAAACCCTACGATGTGCGTAATTTCAAACGGGCTTTGTAAATCAACGTAATTGAATCTCTGCTCTACTTCAGCTGTTATTCAATGGGGCTAGCGCTGAAGTTCATCCTCGGAATTAATATCCAGATTATCACCTGCAATTCGATGGTTTTCGCTTGCCCATTCTCCAAGGTCGATTAAACGACAGCGGTCACTGCAGAACGGGCGAAAGGGGAATTTATCATTCCATAAAACATCTTTTTTGCAGGTTGGACAATTGAGTTTAATATCTTGAGGATTATCTTGTGGCATAAAAGTGCTATTTCTAGTGAGGGCTAATTGTTTTGAGCAAGCGCTAAATAGAGTTGATGTAGATTTTCTATCTGCTCATCCAATTCAATTAAAGAGCCGTGATTTTGAATAATGTCATTTGCTTTTGCGCAACGCTCTTGCCGGGATAATTGAGTCTGCATGATGGCTTTGATTTGAGCTTCATTGTTAATATCGCGCTGGCTTGCGCGTTCAATTTGCAAAGGTTCACTTGTATCTACTACTAAAACTCTATCTGCCAAACGATATTGTTGCGTTTCCAGTAATAATGGGGATGCAAGAATGATATAAGGGCCTGATGCATTTTCCAATTGAGCGCGAATCTGTTGATTAACGAGTGGATGTAAAAGCCCTTCAAGCCAGGTTTTTTCGTTTGGATTATTAAAAATAATCTCACGCAGCTTGCTTCGATTCAATGTTCGTTGCCGGGATTCCTTTTCGGATAATAATATTTCATCACCAAAATGCTCGCGAATTTTTTCCAGTGCGGGTCTTCCTGGTTCCACCACCTCGCGTGCGACTATATCTGCGTCAACAACAGTAATACCTCTGGCGATAAAGCGGCGGCACGCTTCGGACTTACCACTACCTATTCCACCGGTAAGTCCGATAATTAATTTTTTGTTAGCCGCCATTTCTAGTTTAGGAAGAGTTTCAGATAGGATTGGTTAATTGTGTCGCCCCATACAAATGCAATCCAGCCGGCAATTGCGAGATAGGGCCCGAATGGTATGGGAATATTCTTATCCCGACCACGCACTACAATTAGGCTAATGCCTATTACTGCACCAACAAGAGACGATAAAAGAATAATTTGCGGTAACATTTGCCAGCCCATCCATGCTCCCAAGGCTGCAAGCAATTTAAAATCACCGTAGCCCATCCCTTCCTTGCCCGTTAACAATTTGAATAACTTGTAGACTGACCAAAGAGAAAGATAACCGGCGATTGCTCCCCACAACGCGCTGGGTAAATCGCTAAAAGCGTTAAAGCTATTTACTATCAATCCAAGCCAAAGCAGGGGTAAGGTAATGTCATCGGGGAGAAGATAGGTATCAAAATCAATCATGGTCAATGCAATTAATGACCAGGTAAAAACCAGTGCAGCGAAGCCATTCCAATTAATGCCAATATAAAAAATTACGGCAGCTGATAACACTCCCGTGACAATTTCAATAGTTGGATAACGGGCAGAGATTTTTGTTTTACACGCAGAGCATTTGCCACCAAGTATCAGATAGCTAACAACAGGAATATTTTCCCAGGATTTAATTTGATGCCCACAGCTTGGGCATCGTGAGCGCGGGATCATTAAATTAAATGATCCCTGCACGGGTAGCTTCAAGGAGGCTGGATCTTTATGATTGGCAATGAACTCTTTGCACTGATCTTCCCAATCCCGCTCCATCATTTTTGGGAGACGATGGATAACAACATTTAAAAAACTGCCAACTAATAATCCCAGTATTACAACGAAACACATCGATATACTGGGATAAAATTCAATTACTTCGAAAAAAGTCATTAGCCAACCACTGCGCCCAATTGGAAGATTGGTAAATACATGGCAATCAATAACCCGCCTACCAAAACGCCTAATACAGACATAATTATAGGTTCAAGGAGTGATGTAAGAGTGTCGACCATGTTATCTACGGCTTCTTCATAATATACGGCAACTTTATCTAGCATTGCGTCCAATGCACCTGATTCTTCTCCAATTGCTGCCATTTGAATAAGCAGCGTTGGAAAAATGCCTCTTGCTTTAAGCGCGGTATTAAGTTGTATACCGGTAGATACATCCTCTCTAACTCTGATGATTGCATCAGCATAGATTTTATTGCCTGCCGCTCCAGCAACGGAAGTGAGGGCATCAATTAACGGAACGCCTGCAGCAAATGTTGTCGCCAATGTGCGAGCAAAGCGGGCCAAAATAGAGAGGTAAATGATTTGGCCAATAATTGGCAGTTTGAGAATATATTTATCAATCATATAAGCAAACTGCGGCGAGCGACGAGCAAGCTCTTTAACTGCAAACACCGAACCAATCATTATTACTAATATGTACAACCAATATGCTTGTGCTAATTCGGATAAGTGCAATACAAATAATGTGAATGCAGGTAAGTCTGCGCCAAATCCACTAAAGGTCTCTGCAAATTGGGGAACTACTTTTACAAGAAGAATTCCCGTTACAACAATCGCTACAATAACTACAGCGATAGGATAAGTAAGTGCTTTTTTGATTTTGGCTTTTAATGCTTCCGTTTTTTCCTTGTAGGTTGCAATGCGATCCAGCATTGTTTCAAGCGCACCGGACTGCTCACCTGAATCGACTAGGTTACAAAATAAGTCATCAAAATATTTTGGATGCTCACGCAGGGCGTTGGCAAAACCTCCACCGGCAGCAACGCTATCTTTTATTTGCAGAACCATCTTTCTGAGATTCGGATTTTCCAATCCGTCTGCAACAATCTCAAACGCTTGGACCAAAGGCACGCCTGCTTTCATCATGGTTGCCATTTGTCTTGAGAATACAGCTATATCTGCTGGCTTAATGGCTTTTCCACTGGAACCAAAAAGCGGTTTCGCTTTTTTGGATACTGTTTTGGCGGTAATGCCTTGTTTTGCTAGCAAAGTTTTTACAATGGTTGGGCTGATGCCATTTATTTCGCCCTGGATTTTGTTGCCTCTCTTATCGACACCTTTGTATACATAGGTGTTGGTGACAGCAACTGCCCTTGTTTTAACGGCCGTCTTCGATTTATTGGCAGCAGAGCTGGTCGATTTTGCTGTTGATGTTATAGCCATGGAATTAATCCTTGGTGACTCTGTTGGCCTCTTCGAGGCTGGTTAATCCAATTGCGACTTTGCGCAATGCAGATATCCGTAAATTATTAAAGCCTGCCTGTTTGGCGGTACGGGCAATTTGTAATGAATTGCCGCCCTCCATTATAAGGTTGGCTATCTCCGGGGTGATGCGAACCACTTCATATACCCCTACGCGCCCCTTATAACCTCCGTTGCATTTGTCGCAACCCACAGGATGGAAGAGCTGGAATTCTGATCGTGGAATGCCTATTTCGTCAAACCCTTCCTGCTTAAGTATCTCTTCCGGGATATCAGTGGCAGGTTTTCGACAAATACTGCATAACCGACGAGCTAATCGCTGGGCAATAATCAAGCTTACCGATGTCGCCACGTTGAATGCCGGAACTCCCATGTTAAGCAAGCGGGTTAATGTTTCCGGTGCTGAGTTGGTGTGCAATGTTGATAATACAAGGTGGCCTGTCTGTGCAGCTTTGATCGCAATTTCGGCGGTTTCCAAATCGCGGATCTCCCCCACCATGATGATGTCCGGGTCCTGACGAAGGAAGGATCTCAACGCTTCCGCAAAGGTTAACCCGACTCTGGTATTCATCTGAACCTGGTTGATCCCTTCAAGGTTGATTTCCACCGGATCTTCCGCCGTTGAAATATTTACCTCATGGGTGTTCAGGATATTCAGCCCTGTATAAAGCGATACTGTTTTACCGCTACCAGTTGGACCAGTAACAAGGATCATTCCTTGTGATTGTGATAGTGCATCGAGATAGAGTTGTTTTTGGGTGTCCTCATAACCAAGCGCATCAATCCCCAATTTTGCAGAACTGGGGTCAAGAATACGCAGTACGATTTTTTCACCGAAAAGTGTTGGTAATGTGTTAACACGGAAATCGATAGCTCTATTTTTGGAAACTTTAAGTTTGATGCGTCCGTCCTGCGGTAATCGACGTTCGGAAATATCCATCTGCGACATTACTTTAAGGCGAGCAGCCATGCGATTCGCAAGATTAACCGGAGGGCGAGAAACCTCATGGAGCACACCATCAGTTCTAAAGCGGATTCGATAGCTCTTTTCATAAGGCTCAAAGTGAACATCTGATGAGCCTCCTTTTATTGCATCCAGAAGCACTTTATTAATGTACTTCACAATTGGAGCTTCGTCGGCCTCGACAGGATCCTCACTTTTATTTGCATCATCAACGGATTGAACATCCAAATCCTCCAGATTGTCATCCAGAGAGCCAAGTGCATCACCAAGATTACCTTCCTGCGCATTTAAATATTGTTCAATTGCGAATTTTAATTTATCTGCTTCTACCAATACTGCTTCGGTGTTGATTCCGGTATTAAATTTTATTTCGTCTAAAGCGTGTATATCTGTTGGATCTGTTACGGCGAGAAATAATCTATTTCCCCGTCGTGCTATTGGCAGGGTGTGATGTTTGCGAATCAGTTTCTCATCAACAAGCTTAAGAGGGATGGAATCCTTGTTAAGGGCGGTCAAATCAAATACGGGTGACCCAAATTCTTCCGCAGCCACTCTGGCAATGGTGCGGGCATCCAGAATTTCTTTGCCCACTAGCATGTCAACAAAAGGAACGCCTTCTTTTTTGGCTTGGGCCATGGTCTTTGTAGCGATGTCATTATCGATGAGATTGTCGGCCACCAATCTTCGGGCCAAACCGTTCAGGGAAATTGGGGTAGGGTTATTCATGGTTATTATCCACTAGCGCGAGATGCCTTATAAAAATTCAATATTAGCCTATGTTTGGCATTTAATGCTCGCGGTACTTATTGAGTGACAAAAAGTGTCACTAACTGTCCTAATCCGAAAGTGTTGAATAGGGGGCTGCACCATCTTTGAATTAACAAAAGGCTGTAAATAACTGTAATCACGTATGTTATGCGCTAATTATCTAAGTTGGTATGGGGCTTGCTGAACTTAAAGTGTTGTTAACCAAATGGCAAATCGCCTTAAATTAGTGGAGTTGATTATGAAAACTATGCAAAAGGGTTTCACCCTTATCGAATTGATGATCGTGGTAGCAATTATTGGTATTTTGGCTGCTGTTGCGCTGCCGCAATATCAAACTTACATCGCCAAGTCTCAAGTTACCCGTGTAATGGGCGAGCTGGCTAGCGTTAAAACAATTGTTGAAACTTGCTTAATGGCTGGTAAAACAGTTGTTACTCAGCCTGGTGGCTTGGATACAGGCAACAACTGTTCCGTTGGCTTTAGCGGAAGTTCGCTGTTAGGTCAGGGTACAAAAGTTCCAACAAATCCGGGAACTGGTTTGGGTGGTGCTACTATTACAATCGCAGCTGCCGCATCTATCGTACACGGTGTATTTGGTAACAGCGCAACTGCAGTTTTGAAAGATAAAACATTGACATGGAATCGTGATGGAAATGGTACCTGGACTTGTACTACTAATGTTGAAGAAAAATACGCTGCGGCAGGTTGCCCACCAGCGGCGGCGGCAACTGGCGGCTAATGAACTGTATGTGTGAGGAGCCACCTTCGGGTGGCTTTTTTATTTATGAGGAGAATATTAATTAAATACGCAGTAACAGCATTGTTAATTGCGATTTCATTCTGGTTCTATTTCCAGCTATCTGCTTATCCCTATAAGGTAGCTCGTTGGTTTCAGCCTATTGAAGCTAAATTGGTTTTGATATCTGCAAAGAAATGTTCGGCTGGGTCCGAGTGGTTAGGTTTATTTGTAGATCACGCTGTTACCAATCAAGGTGCTTATTCTGCACAGGTTGCTTTTTTGAGTGGAAACAACATGTCGCATCACTGCGAGATTGGATACAAAAAAGAATTGTTAGGTGAACAGATTAATCCTTCTAGTCGTTACCGTTATGCTAGCACCAGCAAACTGATAACTGCTTCAGCTATCTTGAAATTAGTCGCATTGGGAAAGATTAAGCTTGAAGATAAGTTAGTTAGCTTTTTTCCTGAGTTAGCAGAATTCAGTGATGCACGAATTTCACAAATTACGATTGCCCAATTACTTAATCACAGCGCAGGGTTTAATCGTACTTTAAACGGCGATCCTATGTTTTTGCGAAGTAACAAGCCTTGGTGTCCTAAAAATCTGAAAGAGTTGCAAACATTAAGGCTGGCTTTTAGTCCAGGAGAAGAGCAAATTTATTCAAACATGGGATACTGTTTGCTGGGCGAAGTTATTCATCGTGTCACGGGCGAGTCGTATCGTAATTATATTGAAAAAAAATACTCACTAGCTCGTCGTGATATCAAATTTGTTAACAATTATTATTATGATGATGAGGTCAAGTACGATTATCGATATGAGGAATCATACAGTGACTCCTACTTAACGTTATTTGATTTTGATGCAGTTTCAGCAGCAGCGGGCCTTTCAGGTTCTGCCACAGCTTTGGCTGAATTGCTGTGGGATATTCAGCATGGCGACGTTGCATCACCGTTTGAGTGGGTAGCCCATCATGATAAATGCAATGTGCGAAAAGTAGATGAGTGTCTGAGTTTGGGCGTACGTCACTATCAGCCTGAGAACGATGACATAATTTTGCATTATCATGAAGGTTATTTGCCCGGTTCTGCTTCATTTGCGGTTGTAGATAGTTTTGGTGGAGTCACTGTGCTTCTAAAAAGTGGGGCCAATCGTTATCAGGAAAACCCTGAAAATGAGTGGGTAAGGTGGGTATACAAGCGGCTTAGTCTTTACTACGTGATGCAGGGAAAGTTGCCTATTTTAAATGCTGTGTCTTTCCATCATTAAATTATCTAGAAAATAATTCTTATGAAATTTCGCTTTATTTGTTTTGGTTCTCATTTACTTATTTCATTTGTTATTGCGCTCGTATCGCTCTACGCGGTATTTGAATTGTGGTATCCCTCGCCATTGGATGAGGCGTTAGGCGTTACTGATATATTTCTATTATTACTTTGTATTGATGTCATTCTTGGGCCTTTATTAACGTTGTTGGTAGCGAAGCAAGGTAAAAAAACATTGAAAATGGATTTATCTGTTATCGGTGTTTTACAGGTTGCTGCGCTGAGTTACGGGTTACACATTGTCGCGCAAGGTCGGCCAGTATGGTTGGTATATAACATGAATCGTTTTGATGTCGTGCAAGCCTATGAAGCTGTAGCCTCAAAAGATTCATCAAATAATATTTTTCGGTTGTCTTTCACTGGGCCGATATGGGGTGCCGTAATTGATGCGATTCCTACATCTGATGTCGGAAGTGAAGCATTTTATCAAGGAGCGTTTTTGCAGGAATATCATAAGGTCGCTACAAAAGCTGGTTCCAATGCAATACCTCTTGATGTGTTGAAGCGTTTTAATAACGCTGACAATGTTGATGAGGTGTTAAGTCATTATTCCAATGCAAATGGCTTTATTCCTATGATTGGAAAACAGAAAGCGCAGGTGGTATTAGTTAATAAAACAGTAGGTGAGCCAATTGCAATTGTGGATCTGGCGCCATGGTAGGTTTACGTTATTTGTTAAGCGGGAATTTTTTTACTAAACTATTTCACTTTTGGACATTTTTTGTCACCTTCGTAGTTTCTATTTAGTCTTTTTTATAATAAATATAAATAAAATTTAGTCTCCTTTTATTAAAATAATACCGCTAATTTAGGGGGATAGTCTTTGTGTTGCCATATTGTTGATTTGGCTTGGAAATTGCTCAATCACAAATGAAGCAAAAATTTTTGTGTGGGCATTCACAAATGAAAAAAATTTCCTCTGCAGGTTTCACATTAATTGAATTAATGATGGTTGTTGCAATCATCGGAATTCTGGTTGCTGCGGCATTACCTGCTTATCAAAATTATACCGCTAAAACACAGGCATCCCGAGTGATGGCTGAGGCGGGTGGTTTACGATCACTAATCGAGACTTGTGTGAATGGAGGCCGTACAACGATCGGCTTAGGTGTCGGTGAGTGTGATCCGAATACATCTGGTTCTACCCTTATTGCTGGCGCCTCTCAAACTGGAGCTGTTTTGCCGACTGGTATAGGTGTACCTCAGGTAACATTTGGTGCTGCCGGTATAGTGACAATTGAAGCTGCTTTTGGTAATCAGGCTCATCCTGTTTTTGCATCTCAAACATTAACCTGGTCACGTAGCGCGGATGGGGCATGGACCTGTTCTACAACAATAGACACTATATATCGCCCTGTCGGATGTAATTAGTCAGCTGATCCTCATCGACAAATCCACCGCCCGACAATGCTTCGTCAGCCCCCCAATCGAAATAAAATCCACCCCGGTTTCAGCAGTAGGAACCAGGGTGGTTTCGTTAATATTTCCTGATGCTTCCAGCTTCGCGCGCTTTGCAGTAATTGCTACCGCTTTTTTCATATCGGCGATAGAAAAATTATCCAGCATGATGATGTCTGCTTTTGCAGCCAGGGCTTGTTCCAGTTCTTCAAATGTTTCTACTTCAACTTCCACCGGTTTTCCTGGGGCTATTTGATGCGCACGCGCTACAGCTTTAGTTATTCCTCCACTGGCTGCGATGTGATTTTCTTTAATTAAAAATGCATCGTAAAGCCCAATACGGTGATTGTGGCAGCCGCCGCAAGCGACAGCATACTTTTGTGCGGTGCGTAGGCCGGGAATAGTTTTGCGAGTGTCCAGAAGTTTCACCTGCGTATGTGCGACTTGTTGAGCATAGTAATGGCTGGTGGTCGCGGTACCGGAAAGTGTTTGTACAAAATTGAGTGCGGCACGTTCACCGGTTAATAAACTACGTGCGCTGCCTTTTAATGTAAATAAAAGGCTGTTCGCTTTTGCGGCGTGCCCATCTTCTATATACCAATGAATTTCAACATTGGGATCGAGCTGTTTGAAAATTTCTTCGACCCACGCTTTTCCGCAAAAAATGCAATCTTCACGCGTTATCACACGTGCTTCTGCTTGCTCGGTTTCCGGAATTAATTGGGCGGTGATATCGCCTGCGCCTATGTCTTCTTGCAAGGCGAATTGGACGGCTTTTGTTATATCTTCGATTAAAGTTGGCAGATTTTGGATATATAAAAAATTCATAGAAAGTGTCGGATAATTAAACAGGTTTGTCGTTAAAGTGAATCAATTTGGCACAAAAATAGGCATCTAATTACTAAATATGCTTAAAAATAGCAAAACAGACTGAGTGGTTATAACTGTTTGTGATATGTCTCTCGATCTCATCATTTGCCCATTTGGTGTCTCTTGCCCTTGGTTATACTGCTCTTACGCAAGTTTTTACTAATGGTAATCCACCATGTCCGAGCATCTGAAAGCTGACCCCAAAAAGGTCGTCCAATTAAATGTAGAGCGGAATTCTACCGCGAATTCGCAAATTGCACTCGCCCGTTTGCCGGCGGCTATGCATTCATTGCGCGATAAGGCTCGCCAGCAGCTGCAATTATTTTTGCGCGAGCTATTCGATAAGGTGGATGACGCCATGTTTGAGTTAGCCGACAAGGCTAATAACAATCATGACCAGAATATATTTTTCGATTCCATGCGCGAAGTGCGTATTCGTCGCCGGGCAATGGAAACCTCTTTTTTCCGCAGTATTGATATCAGTTTTGCACGCTTGCTGGACCCCAATGCGTACCGCGATGAAAAGCAAGTTGATGATCATTCTGTCTCTCTCGATGATCTCTCATTAGTTAAGAATGATGAGCTGGAAGAGATGGTTGCTGTTGATGGCATGGTCAACAAAGCTAACGAGCAATTCAGCGAGTCTATCCAGCACCTCACGCTGCGTATCGATCATCTGGTACCTATCAAGGTCTATCAAAAAAATAATCCTCTGGGTGTGGATGTTATTTGCGGCGCATTTACCGATGCAACTAAAACGCTGAACGTTGACGTAAAAGCCAAACTGGTATTGTTCAAGCTGTTTGACAATATTGTGATGGCCCGGCTTGGTAAATTTTTTGATGTCCTCAATCAAGCGCTGATTGATGCGAATATTTTGCCATCCATGAAGCCGGCTTCCCGTGCACCCAAAAAACCAACGTCCAATGTGGCTGAAAGCTTTGGTAAGGGGTTAAGTGCTGAAGTCGATATGGGTTTGCAATCTGCTCCGGTTTCTGGCGGTTTTGCTCCACATTATGATGAACAAACCAATCAGGTTTTAAGCCAGTTACGCAATTTGCTCGGTTCTAGCCGCAGCGCGCCGCGCGCGCAATTACCGGGTGAAGAAATTACCACTCAGGATCTGATAAAAATCCTGTCGCTAGCGCAACAACAAAATACTTACGGCATGCCGGTTGCCAGTAGCGCACCTGCTAATTTGCGTAGCATGCTGAATGAATTGTTAAACCAGGAAACTCAAACTCCCGCTGCTATTAATCAGATTGATGATGATGTGATTAACCTTGTAAGCATGATGTTTGAGTTTATTTTGGATGATCGCAATCTGGCAGCACCAATGAAAGCATTGATTGGCAGGTTGCAGATTCCGATGGTAAAAGTCGCTATTGCTGATAAAACTTTTTTTAGTAAAGGCGGCCATCCTGCGCGTCGTTTATTAAATGAAATGGCCATGGCGTGTTTGGGATGGCAGGAATCCAGCGAGGAAAATCAGCGTAAAGATAGTCTCTATAGCAAAATGGAAGAGACTGTTCGCGCCGTGCTGAGTGAGTTTGATACGGATATGGGCATCTTCGAGCGTTTGCTTGTAGATTTCCGCTCCTATCTTGATAAAGAAAAGCGTCGTGCGCAAATTCTTGAGCAGCGCACCATTGATGCGGAAGATGGCAAGGCCAAATCCGAACGCGCGCGGGCACAAGTCGATACCGAATTAAATCGTATTTGCACTGGTAGGGATTTGCCTTTGGCGGTGACCAAATTATTGCGTGAGGCATGGGCTAACGTAATGTTTATCACCAGCCTGAAGCAGGGTGTTGAAAGTGAAGAGTGGCGCAATTGCTCTATGACCGCACAGCAATTGGTATGGAGCGTAACCGCCACAATGGACAAGGACAACCGTCAGCGCCTGTTAAAGCTGGTACCTGAGTTACTGCAAAAATTGCGCACCGGTTTGGAAAGCATTTCCTTCAGTCCATTTGAGACCACAAATTTATTCAAGCAATTAGAGGTTGTGCATCTCGCGCGTTTGCGTGGCGAGCAGAAACCTGCAATTGAAGAAGTTGCGCCTGTTGCATCAGCTGCGGAGTTGGCAAGCAAAGCGCAAGAGTTGGCCGCAAAAAATGCCAACGTAAAAGCGGCGATGGTAGAAGCCCAGCAGAAAGCGCAATTGGCTGCGAATGCTCAGTTGGCTGCTAATGATATACCCGCCCGTGCAGTTAAAGAAGTTGTACCGGTGTCCCCGATAACACAAGAGGCTCTTGCGGAGAAGAGCGCAATCGTTACTCCGGTAACCGCTGATATCGTACCGGATGTTGCTCAGCCTGCTGTTAATAGCTCGCCAGTTGTTGAGGTCGAAGCTGCCAAGCCGATAGAAGCGGTTGTGAAAGTAGAGGAAAATACGGCGCTTGCTGCTGATGAGCCGGTAATCCAAAGTATTCAGGCAGATGCCCAACATTTGGCGTTGGTAAATAATATCACCCAAGGCACCTGGTTCGAAATGCAAGGCGAAGCGGGTGAAAAATATCGTTGTCGTCTGGCCGCGATTATTCGCTCTGTTGGAAAATATATATTTGTTAACCGTGCAGGAATGAAAGTGGCAGAAGAAAGCCGCGAAAGCCTGGCGATTGCACTGCAAACCAAGCGTTTAACTATTCTGGATGACGGCATGTTGTTTGATCGTGCATTGGAAGCGGTAATCGGTACTTTGCGTGAACAACGTATGACAACTTAATTATTTTTTGTTGTATGTTCTCCCTGGATGTTAACCCGGCTTTACGCCGGGTTTTTTATTTCTGAATTAAACATCTTCCAGAACCACTAGTGTTTGTCCTGCCTGAACGCGAGCTCCGTCATTTTTAAGTAAATGAGTAACTTTTCCCGCACAAGGTGCGCTGATGTTGATTTCCATTTTCATGGATTCAAGAATAAGCAGCACTTCACCGGCTTTAACTTCCTGTCCGATTTTCACTTGTGTTTGCCACACGCTACCGGAGACTGAACTGTCCACACAAATCGCGTTTTCAGGAAGTTGGGTTTCAGTTTCGCTTTCTATAACCTCTTCCTGTTCATAATTGAACTGGCCATTAGCGTGCCAGCGCGCAAGCTCTTCATCGAAAGCTTGTTCGCGTTGTACGGTAAATTTATCAATATCGGCTTTATAAGAATCGATAAAGCTTTCATATTTGCTCAAACTGAAATGGCTTTCTTCGATTTTTATGTCGTAGCGACCTAAAGGGAAATCGCGGCGAATTTTTTGCAGCTCCGCTGCGCTGACTTCATAAAAATGAATTTGGTCAAAGAAATTTAATAACCACGGTTGTTTGAAGGCTTTGGTTTGGCGATAGCGATTCCACATTTGCAACGTGCGACCAACAAATTGGTAACCGCCGGGGCCTTCCATACCATATACACACAAATAGGAGCCGCCGATTCCAACCGAGTTTTCCGCCGTCCAGGTGCGCGCTGGATTATATTTTGTGGTAACCAGACGATGGCGTGGATCAACCGGTGTAGCTACGGGCGCGCCCAGGTACACATCACCCAACCCCATTACCAAATAAGATGCCGAAAATAAAATATCCTTTACTTCCGCTATTGAATCCAGGCCATTAATGCGACGAATAAATTCCAGGTTGCTCGGGCACCAGGGCGCGTTGGCGCGTACGGATTGCATATATTTCTGGATGGCGAGCTGGCAAGCTTCGTCATCCCAACTTAATGGCAGATGCACTATGCGTGATGGAACGCTGAGCTGCGACAGTTGTTTGATCAACGATCTTTCTGCGCGCTCCAGATGCGCGAGTAAATTCGTTAATGATAATTGCTGGCTGTCATAATGAATTTGTAGTGAGCGAATGCCGGGGGTGAGTTCACGCACACCGGCTAGCGTATTTTTTTCCAGCCATTGCATTAATGCATGGGCACGAAAGCGCAATTTAATATCCAGTTCCAATGCGCCATATTCCACCAACAGAAAATGGTCGCCTGCTACACGGTAAACAATATCTTCCCCAAATTCCTGCGCGGCCAATGTTTTTATAATGGGCGATTGGATATCAATAATTGGATAAGAATGAGAAATCAATTGCAGTTGTTGCAGTGATTGTTTTTGTGATTTTTCCAACGCAACCGCATCATCAATTGCAACGGGCGTAAAACGAATTTTATCACCCGCACGTACTTGGCCCAATTTCCACAAATCCGCACTGATGACAGTTGCAGGACAAACAAATCCACCGAGTGAAGGGCCGTCTGGTCCAAGGATTACTGGCATATCACCGGTGAAATCCACAGTGCCGAAAGCGTAAGCATTATCATGAATATTTGAAGGATGCATACCTGCCTCACCACCGGATGAGCGCGCCCATTCTGGTTTGGGGCCAATCAGACGCACACCTGTGCGGCTTGAGTTGTAATGCACTTCCCAATCAGTAGTAAAGAAAGTTGCAATATCTTTGTCAGTAAAAAAATCCGGCGCACCATGTGGTCCATAAATAACGCGCAACTGCCATGTGTTGGTAATTTCGGGTATTAATTCTTCTGGTGTGGAAATAGCAGGAATTTCTTTATTGCATTCTTGCGCGAGTGCAAGCACATCCCCCGCACGTAATGCGCGGCCATTGTGGCCGCCAAATTGGCCGAGGGTAAATGTGGATTTAGCGCCGAGATAATCGGGACACTCAATTCCGCCTGCTACACACAAATAAGCGCGCGCTCCGGTGGTGATTCGCCCCAGTTGCAATTGTTGGCCCGCATTTACCGCAATAATTGTATAGAGCGGAATTGAATTGCCATCCAGTTTTGCATCAATACACGCACCGGCAATAATAATTTTTGTGGCGCAACCAAATTTCAACGTCGGACCTTGCAAGGTAATTTCCAAACCCGCGGCCGTTTCATCATTATTTAACAGGCGGTTGCCCAAACGGAATGAATAACTATCGAACGGGCCTGAAGTGGGAACACCAACATGCCAATAACCCTGGCGGCCAGGAAAATCCTGGATGGTTGTTTGGGTCCCACCTTGAATAACATCGATACGATTAGATTTAAATGCAAAACTGTTTAAATAACGCGTAGTCATTGTGCCTTGCAATAATTTCTCATCTTTCAACAGTGTGCGTAAATAAACCAGATTGGTTTCAATTCCATACAGTTGGGTATTATTTAATGCATTAGTTAACTGTTGTAACGCCGAATTGCGATTCTCGCCTTTGACAATAATTTTGGCGAGCATCGGGTCAAAAAATGCAGGCACCTCAATTCCGCTTTCGATCCAGTGATCGATCCGTACATTTTCACCGGGTGTTGGAAATGATACTTTGCTAAGCAGGCCGGCGCAGGGTTGGAAATTCAGTGCAGGATCTTCCGCGTAAACGCGTACTTGAATTGCATGACCTTTGGGGGAAAGCGTATTGCGCTGGTTGCGAATATCACCCAATTCCCCTGCAGCTTGCTTGAGCATCCATTCAACCAGATCGACACCATAAACTTCTTCGGTTACACCATGCTCTACTTGCAGGCGGGTGTTCACTTCGAGGAAGTAAAATTTACTTTCCAATGAGTCATAAATAAATTCGACAGTACCGGCATTGCGATAATTTACCGAAGCCAACAATTGCTCTGCTACCTGTTGCATGGCGATGCGTTGTTCGTTCGGCAAGTTAGGGGCTGGGCATTCTTCTACCACTTTTTGATTGCGTCGTTGGCTTGAGCAATCGCGTTCACCGATAGCAACAGCAGTGCCTTTGCCATCGCCAAATACTTGTACTTCAATGTGGCGCGCGGCAGCGATAAATTTCTCCAGGAAAACACCATCGTCGGCGAAGTTATTTTTCCCGAGGCGTTTTACTGAATCGAATGCGGAAAGTAAGTCCTGTTCACTATTGCATAACTGCATGCCGATACCCCCGCCACCGGCAGTACTTTTTAGCATCACCGGGTAGCCGATTTGGTTTGCAGCAGCTTTTGCATCGTTAATATCTTTTAACAAATCAGTGCCAGGGCAGAGTGGAACATTAGCTGCCTGTGCAAGTTCGCGCGCTTTGTGTTTTAAACCGAATGTAAGCATCTGCTCCGCAGTAGGCCCAATAAAAATTACTCCGGCTGCTTCACACTCGGCGACAAAATTAGCGTTCTCACTTAAAAAACCATAGCCGGGATGTATTGCCTGTGCGCCGGTTTGTTGCGCGATAGCAATAATTTTTTGACGATCCAGATACGTTTGTGCTGCGGCACCTTCTCCCAGTGAAAATGTTTCATCGGCGAGGCGTACATGCAATGAATCTATATCGGACTCTGCATAAACGGCTACGGATTTGATATTGAGTTTTTTTAATGTGCGAATAATGCGGGTGGCAATAGCACCGCGATTGGCAATCAGGACTTTAGTAAACATGTTCTGCTCCGGCGGGTCGTCCCGCTGGTGTTATTTACAACAGTGGCCGTCCACTGAGGAATTATCATAAGTGCGTTAACGTAGGTCGGGGCGGGCCGGGCAGGCGGAGGAACGAACCGCAACATTTAATTCGAGATGTTCATGTTGCGGTTCGCAAGCTCAGCCTGCGCGGCCCGCACCAACCTACGCCAAGTTCAAAAATAAAATTAATTCCACACAATCACTTCAATTGGTGTCGGGTTATAGCCATTGCACGGATTATTTAATTGCGGGCAATTGGAAATTAACATCACGATATCCATTTTGGCTTTGAGCTCAACGTATTTTCCCGGTGCAGAAATTCCATCTTCAAAGGTGAGCCCACCTTGTGGCGTTACCGGTACATTCATAAAAAAATTAATGTTATGCGTGATGTCGCGTTTGCTGATGTTGAATTCCGGATGTTCGGCAATAGCGAGCATCCAGCTATCGCGGCAGGCGTGCATACAGCGCTTTTCCAGGCTGTAGCGCACGGTGTTGCTTTCTGTGGCACAAGCACCGCCTAATGTGTCGTGGCGGCCGCAAGTATCGGCAACAATTTCCAATAATTCATTATTAATATTGGAGATCAGTTTTGTGCCAGCACTTAAATATAAATTGCCCTGGGTACGAATGGTGTCCATTGAGCTGTAGCGTTCGCTGGGATCTTTAGCGTTGTAAAATAAAACATCGGCGGCTTGGTTTCCTTCCAGATCCACAATACGAAACGTTTGCCCCTGTTTTATTTCACCCAGGAAATAATCGCCGGCTTTTACGTTATGGCGAGCGATTGCAGTTTCAGGATGCAGATTACTTTGAACGAGTGACATTGGTTTTTGCCTCAATGAGTTTGCATTTACTCTGTGGGATTTTTATCTGGCTGCTAAATAATACAGTTCATTATTGTGAAAGCCGCGTTGGTTTTCCGGGCGAAAGTTTTTACAGTAATCATCAGCCATAACTGGTGCTGCTTCACCCAATTCAATTAGCACTGGCTTAAACGGATATTGGGTGGCGGCATTTAATGGGTGCGGGCATGAATGCATAACCACCAGCGTATCCATTTCAAAGCGCAGGGTGACGCTATTGCCAGCGGATTGATTGTTGGTGTCAAGATTAATATCGCCGTTATCGCCAGCTACAACTTTGCTGAACCAATTAATATTGGAAGCCATATCGGCGCGACCCAAACCGTATTTGGCAAGTTCTACCAAAAATGCGTCATAACCATTTTGCAACCATTGGTTGCGATCTTTTTGGTAATCGCGCTTTCCCCAGCGTGTTTCAACAATCTGTGCAGTGCTATTACCGCACACAGTATCGTGCCAGTTGCCCTCGCCATTAACAGAATAATCTTCAACAATAGAAGCGAAGATGCGGCCCATATCGGAATACAAACAATTGCCGCGCTGTAATTTAAAAGTGTGCTGGCATTTGAGCGTGTCGGGTGCGTTGTATCGCTCCAATAAATAACGCGGGTTATAAAAGAGCATGCCGACGTTAGCTCCACCTTCAAGATCCGTTATTTTTAATAAGCTGCCGCGGCGTAATTCCAATGACCAATGGCCGTTGCCAGGAATGGTTGTGGTGTACAAAATTTTGCTCATGGATTTTCTCTCATTAAATAATGATCTTTAATTAAAGATCCTGAGTTTCTTTGGTGATAGTTTGCAATTCAGCAGGTATTTCGTTTTTACGGCGAGTTACAGGCAAGTCGTACGTGATACTTGCGCCGTAAGCGTTAGGTGCCTGGTTATCACGGCGTAATTTATCGAACACCCATAACCGTGTTCCGAGATAAAAACCTTCACTTAAATCGTGCGTTACCATAAACACGGTCAATTGATGCTCACGCCAGAGCTGCAAAATTAATTGGTGCATATCTGCACGAATACCCGGATCGAGAGCACCGAATGGTTCGTCTAATAATAAAATTCGCGGTTGACGAATGAGCGCTTGGGCAATAGCAAGGCGTTGTTTCATCCCACCGGATAATTCGTGCGGATAGCGATTCAATGCGTGAGTTAAACCAACAGATTCAAGCAGTGCCTTGGCTTCTTCAACGACGTTGCGCTTGGCGCTGCCGAATAATTTCCCCAAAATGGGCGAGTGCTCGAATTCGCGTGCGATAATGACATTTTGCAAAACGGTGAGATGGGGAAATACAGAATATTGCTGGAACACAATGCCGCGTGATTGATCTGGCTCATCGGGAATAGGTTTTCCTTCAAGGAGCAATTCTCCGGAACTCGGCGATTCCATACCGAGCAACATTTTCAGGAATGTACTTTTACCGCAGCCTGAAGTGCCGACCATGGTAATAAATTCCCCAGCATTGACGCTGACGTTCATACGTTCCAGCACTACGTTATCGCCGTACTTTTTCCACAAATTTTTGGCCTTGATCAAGGGCATAGCTTTGGCTCTTTTTTCGTCGAGAATTTTTTTATCGAAGGGCAAAATAGTCATAACTTACTGCTCCCTACTTGCTATTCGGATAATGCCAGGGGAAGCAAATGCGACTGGTTTTGGCCAGTAGCCAATCGACTAAAAACGCGAGCAACGTAATCCAGGCTACGTAAGGCAATATCACATCCATCGACATATAACGACGAACTAAAAAAATTCGATAACCCAAACCATCCGTTGAGGCAATTGCTTCAGCTGCAATTAAAAATAACCAGCCAGCACCGAGTGATAGGCGCACGGCATTAATCAATCGCGGCAACAATTGCGGGATTAGTATGCGTACTACTATTTGCCAGGTAGAAGCGCCCAGGGTTTGCGCTTTTACCAATTGTTCCAGTGGAACTTCTTGTGTGCAGCGCTGAATGTCGCGTGCGATGAATGGTGCAACTCCAATGACAATCAACGCAACTTTGGATAATTCCCCTAAACCAAATACGATAAATAAAACCGGCAGTAAAGCCATGGGGGGTACTAATGAAATAATGGTAAGTAAGGGAGCAATGGGTGAATGAATGGAGGGAATCGCTCCGGTTAATAAGCCGATGGTGAAACCAATAATTGCGGCGATAAAAATACCCAACGCCAAACGGTAAAGGCTGCTGAATGTATCTTGCCAAAATAAATATTCACCACTGCGTTTACTGGGTTCAAACGCGAGTGAATGAATTGCATCACCCATTTGTGCAAAACTCGGGAGTAATTTATCGGTCGCGTTTTCTGCTAGGCGTGCATCCGACGCTACCAAATAAATAAATATAATGATCACAAACGGCAGAAGCCCCAGTAATAACCGGGTCGGTTTTGACGGGGTTAAATTAATTAATCGTTTCATGTATGTTCTGCTGCTCTGTGGTGTTGCGGGTTCCCGTATAGGAACCCTTTGTTCTTTTTATGATGGTTTGCTGTACAGCGCGCTTACAGTTTTTTATCGGCAGCTAGTTGCATATAAGTGGTATCAAAACGCAGCTTCACATTTTTCTTATCACCATAAACGCCCTTGGGACCTTCAACACCGATAAATTTTGCATCGGGTGCGCTTTCACCTAATAAACCGTGATCAAACGAAAACTCAGCAACTTTTTGCATGGTTTTTAACAGATCATCGCTATTAACCAGATCAAGTGCTGATGCAGGGGTGTAAAACATTTTGGTGCTGGCGAGTTGCGCATCGAAACCGGCGAGATCTGTACCCGATGCGGTAGCCATCGCCGTTTTCGCCGTGACTGCTGCTTTATCGTTCGCACTCATTACACCCATGATTTCGTACCAGGCACCGACCAGTGCTTTACCAAGGGCAGGATTTTTTTTCAGTGTTGCAGTATTCACCACCATCAAATCCATAATCTCACCAGGGATTTTTGATGAGTCGAATACTTTTGTACTGTTGGGTTGCGTGAGGATTTCGCTGAGTAGTGGGTTCCAGGTAGTTACTGCAGTGACATCTTTCGTGCCGTAAACAGCAACCATATCGGCGTCAGAGGTGTTAACGACTTTTACATCCGCTTCTTTCAGGCCAACGGTTTCCAATCCGCGCGCGAGTAAGTAATGCGATACGCTGAGTTCAACCAGGTTAACGTTTTGGCCTTCGATATCTTTCAGGGATTTGTTTACACCTTTTAATACGATGCCGTCGTTACCATTGGAAAAATCCCCAACGATCAATGCCGTGGAATCCACACCACCAGCAGCGGGAATGGTAAGTGCGTCCATATTCGTCATTACACAACCATCAAATTGGCCGGCGGTATATTGATTGATGGATTCGATGTAATCGTTGATTTGTACTACTTCGATTTCAATGCCGTATTTCTTTGCCCATTTATCGACAATTTTTTGTTCAGCGCCGTAGCCCCATGGCATCCAGCCAACGTAAATAGACCAACAGACTTTAAAGGGTTCGGCAGCGGAGGTAATTGCAGCAGAAAATAATAATGTAAGGCTGAGTAATGTTTTGGCGAGGCGGCTTTTGGTGAGAATGGAGCGGTGCAGCATGAACTACCTCCAACGATAGGGTGACATCGGCGTTTTTAATGGGAGCACTCTGGCGGTTAGGCCAATCATCTCCCGGGCTTTTATCCCGCCGTGTAACCTCGTTGCTGAAAACCTCCAGGCATTCAGTTGAGGTCGAAAGCTCTCGGACCAGTCATCACACTTACTATCAATCGATAAATTCGTGTGATCGGAACCCTAGCTCTCTATTTACAAATTGTGGTTAACAAATTGTGTGGAACAGTTTGTCGAATAGCTAAAACCACCCAGAGTGCGGATCAGTTATTACGGGGTTGCTATCGCAATATGGATGCCAATTCAGTAATCCGCTGATTTTTAAAGAGATTCATAATTCAAAGTGCCGTCTAATAGTATTTTTGTGCACCAGGATTGCGCTTGCATATGGTGCATGGTGGTCTGTTTTGGTGCTTTGGCAATAAGGGATGAAATAGCGAATCCGGGTGACAGTAAGTGTAATTTTTATCGACACATCAGGCAGTTACGAAGATATCGTGCTATTTTTAATCAAGTGCGCTCGCTGCTTTTGAGTGTGGAACTATTTCTCCAAGCTGATAAGATTGGCGCACAGGACAACCTAAATAGACTTACTCACTCTGTCTTGCGGTTTTCGAAGGCCTTGTTTTCGGATGTGGCAAATGACTGGCTATCTGGACTTTTAGGGCTAAGGAATATGACCATCATGGAAAAATACGGAATAACTATGCGCAACTCAGGCTTACCAGGCTCTGATACCCAGAAACCCTCGACGTATTCTGCGGTAGCTATGACAGAGCAATTGGTCATCCAACATTTAAAACAATGCCGCGATCTTACGCGCGGCTTTGCGTACCGGGTTTTCCCCAATTTCTGGCGGCAATGGTGCAAACAAATCCTGGAGATTGCCGAACAGGCCAAGACGAATAAAGAACAAGTCGCACTTTACGAAATGCAAAATTTGATCGCCGCTGTCCAGCAAGCGGCGGAACAAGAGTTTTGCCAGCATCTCGCTAACGGATTTGTAAAATTTAAAAATAAATCCCTGAACACGCTGACAGGTGAGGAGCGTTTTAGTGGGGATATCCTGTCTCTTGTCGAACACTCCGATTTAGAAGAAACCATCGCCATTACTTCCATTACCCATCGCGCGGATAATTTTTTTGCCGAACACCTCTGGGCATTTCAGCAGCGTATCTCTTTGCTTAACGACGGCGAAAAAGTGGATGAGCGCGCGAATCCGGTGAGTCCGGTGCAGTTTTGTGAGTCGTTGCGTAAATTGCTGAGTAATCTGGATGTCGATGTAAAAACCAAAATCATTGGTTACAAATTATTTGATCAGGATGTTATTGGTGTATTGGATGAGCTCTATGCAGAGTTAAATGATTATCTTGTTCGCCAGAATTTATTGCCTAATTTGCGTTTTGTTCCTGCGAATAATGAAAAACCTGTCGGGCATAAAGCAGAGGAAGTTGTAGCGGATGACCCTTTTGAATCCGCACCTGCTGCGGTGGTTAATGAAGAGCAAGCCGAAGAGGATGCGCAACTTCACCAGCGCCGCGCGAGCGATAAATTATTGAGTGGTGCGCTCAACCCTAATGATATCCAGTATCAAAATAGTTTATTGAACGCGATTCGTTTATTGCAGGCCCATGTGACGCAACAATTGCCAGCGGTTCAAGCGACGCAAGCGCTTCATGCTGCATCAGGTAATGCCGGCGCCGCTCCAACTGCTGCCCCCGTCGCTGTACCGGCAAGTTTGCAAGTCTACTCACAGCCGCAATTGGTTGGTGTGTTGGAACATATGCAAACCCAGGCGTTGAGTTATACCCAGCAAGCATTGGCCAGTCATGAGACAGGGCCGGTTGCCATCCCGATTCAAAATGTTGCGGATGTTGGCCGCAAGATGATGGAGACCATCGCCAGCGAAAATGAAAATGGCGCGGTGGAAGCGGGCGATATGCAAACCATCGATCTGGTAGGCATGTTGTTTGAGTACATGTTGTCAGATGACCACTTGCCGGATTCGGTAAAAGCCTTGCTCAGTTATTTGCACACACCCTTCCTGAAAATCGCCTTTATTGATAAAGGCTTTTTTGAGCAACCGGAACATCCTGCGCGGGTGCTGCTGAATAGCCTTGCGGAAGCGGGTGTGCGTTGGGTGAGTAATGATGGTAGTGATCAATACGATATTTTTACCAAGATCAAAACCACCGTGTTCCGTTTGCTACAAGATTTCAAAAATGATGTGCGTCTCTTCGCCGAATTATTGATTGAATTTAACGCCTACACGCACAACGTTGCGCGCCGCCAGGAATTGATGGAGCGTCGCGCGCTGGAAAAAGCCCAGGGCGAAGAAAAACTGCGCGAAGCAAAAATCCAGGTCAACAATGAAGTGCGCAGCCGCACGGATAATCGCGAAATGCCCTCGGCAATTTTGTTGTTGTTATTGCAGCCCTGGTCAGATTTCCTCTCGTTTATATTGCTGCGTTATGGTGACAAATCCGATAGCTGGAAACGCGCGTTACAAGTCATTGATGATTTGCTGTGGTCGATTGAGCCAAAAACCAAACAGCCTGACAAAGTAAAGCAAATGGAAGTGCAGGATGAATTGCTGAAGGCGTTGCAGCGGGGTTTTGAAACTATTGGTTATGAACAGGCCAAGGGCCGCAAATTATTAGACGCGGTGACTTCATTGCAACGCATGGCGTTACTCAGCCGTAAAGCGGAGCCGGCACCGGCACCGATGCGTACCAAACTTGAGAGCCTGGCGGCGGAGAAAGCCGGTCATGCGGCAGAACAATCGCAACCGATATCGCCGGAAGAAGAAAAAATTGTTGAAAGCCTGAAAATGGTGGAGTTTGGTACCTGGTTTGAATTTGAGGGTGGCAAACGTTTAAAAGTGGCTTGGTACAATAAAAAAACCCAACACTATATGTTGGTGGATCAGCAAGGGCGCAAAGTGTCGCTGGCTGCAGGTTTGCAGCTCGCGCGGGATATGCTTGCTGGTCGCGCAAAAATTATTGCCGGAAGTACCAAACCGTTCTTTGAGCGTGCGCTGGAAAATATCTACCACACCTTGAGTGAGCGTGCAGATACAACCCTTAAAACCGGGAGCTGATGATGACCCACAATTGTTCACGTGAACATGACAGGGAGCTTGAGCGTCATAACATTAATGGCGATGTTGATGTGTACGATAACCTGCGCGATTTGTACCTTGGGCGGCTCGTCAATATTCATGCCCAGGGTTTGATGATTGTGGGCGATGTGCCGCTTGAGGAGGATCGCATTTATACCGTGGATTTGCATGTGCCCGAACCGGTGAACGGACAATTGGTTATCCAGTTGGGTGTGGATTGTTTATGGACTCGCGATGCTGATTTGTCGGGTAAGCACTGGACCGGTTTTTCCATTATTGATGTCTCTCCCCAATCATCAGAATCGATCAGGTTGTTGGTCGATTTATTGGGCGAAGCGTTTTAATTCAGCCTTAAAATAAATCAGTAAATACAATGCCGAGTGCAAAAATTTCCATGTCGGTGTTGTAATCAATCAGGCTGTGTCCATAACCTTTAAAATATTTAAATTGCCCGCGCAGGTTGGAGCTGATCGGAAAGCTCCAGCCCAATTCCATTGCTCCTTTGTTGTCGCTTTCTAAATTGTTGCGCCACATCGCATTGAAAATATTTTCTTTGTGTTGATACGCCGTATTCAATTCAAAATTGCCCATGTAATGCGAAATGTCCGGATTATCATCGCCATGGGGATCGCCTGGAAACCGCTGTTCTTTTTCGGGAATTCGATACCAGGGATTAAATGCAAACGCAAAATTACCGCGCTCAAACACCGAATTAAACATCACTCGATTCCAACTGCGCGATAGTTGCCCACCCAAACCGTTGGATTGGTGTGTGAGTGAAAATTCATTGAGGCGATTTTGAAAGCCCAGAATTTCCCAATCATTGGTAAAGCTCAGGATAAACTCGGGTTGATGGTCGGTTTCGCGAAATGGCGCTGAATCTGTGTCGTTGTAAACCTGCCACAGCGAGTGATTGGTGTAACCTAAATACAGGTGGCCGTTATCGCCAAACAGGTCTTCATGAATCAGGATTTTAATACTCAGCTGGAATTCCGCTTCCGTTTTGCTCAGGGTGCTCAATGATTCCGAATTATTGTTGCGATAGGGAACCGTGTTGGGATGGCGCGTGTAGCTGACAGGAAAAAAATAATTGCGTTTATGCGGTGTGAGCATAAAACGGTTGGAACGATTGAGCGCTTCCATCGTCATGCGTTTTTTGAGTAGTGGCGTTTCACGCACTTGCGCTACGGCAGGGGATGCTTCTTTTATTTCCGCTTGTTGCTGTTCACTTTTTTGTTGGTCATGAAGCATCTGGCATGCTTCTTTTAATTGCTTGATCGTCATATTTTCAGCGGCGCTGACGACGGATGCTTGCAAGCAAGTATTCATTGCTTCGGCAGTTAATGTGGGTTCGGATATAAATTCTTCAGTCGCGGCATGTGATTGGGCATAGGAACTCGCAGCAAAAAAACATAAACCAAGTGGCCAAATATAACGCATGGAAAGTATCCCTGAAGTGGCTTTGTGGTCATTGTAGGGATAACTGAATGCGACACAAGTGCGATAGGCCAAAGACGCGCAATGGGCCTCAATAAGATTGCACCCAGACTTCAATATCTTGCTCGTGCCATTGGGTTAGCAGCTGTACACCTTCATCCACTACTTTTAAATAGACATCAATAATGTCGGTTGCCAGGCTAAAGAGCCGATTGCTGTCAGCATTCATCTGATGGGAATTGACTACGTCAGCCTCAACCATGGACAACAAAAATTCCAGTTTGATTTCATAGCTCTTTAATTGGCTGAGCAAGGCCAGGTCGCGATCCAGTAATCCTTCCAGTCGTTTGGTTTGGTGACGAAGTTTTTCATTGTTCACGCGTGTGCATTGGATGACATAGCGTAATTTGCCAGCAAAGTCCTTATCGCAATAGCCAAGTGCGGCGGCATAGGTTGCCAGCGCGCGAATACGGCCGATTTGCTCGGCGACGGCGGGCATCAGGCGTGTAGCGAAGTGGAGTACCTCCAGATATTTGAAGCGGTTGGGATAAAGGGTTTCATCGGCATGGATAACTTTGGGCTCCAGCATCTCAGGCATGGATTGTGAGGTAGGTTGCTCCAACTGCTTGCCGAGGGACGCGACCATACTGAGTAGCTGCTCAATCAAATGGCAATGGAGCTCGTAGTTATCGATAACGGAATCTTCCTGCCAATTGCGACTAATGGTGAGCCAGGCGTTGTTCAGGTTGTCCTGGTCGCGTGGACTGAGCAAATTTGTCGAGCGCGCTGCGAATGCTTGTAATAACTCCAGGCGGCGTTCCAACTGGACTTGTAGCTGACTGATGTCATCGCGAAATTGTCGGTTGCCGCCGAGGGTTCCCATGGTCATACCGCGATGGCGCTGTACTGCTTTGACCATATGGATAAGTTGTTTGGCAAGGGTCAGTGCATCCAGTCGTTGATGGTAGAGGTCGCAGAAGTGTGCAAATTGCCCGGCATTATTGCCACGGGATGGTGCAATAGGCTTAACGTTCTGAGAGTTAATGGTGCTTGCTGCCATTCTTACCTTACTCCAATCATCCGAAACCCCTTACGCTGCCAAGACTTTCAGCATCAGCGGGGAATGCCACTCTATCGTGACAGCTATACAGCAACTGCTATGCCAGATTCCGCTACGCCAAAGGCATGGGCACAGTGCAAAGTTCAATATATGATTAATGGGATTTTTTCAGCATCCACATAATAATAGAGCGACTGACTGGAGTGAGTATGGCTTCCCGATCCGTAAAAAAAATTCTTGTTGTCGGTGGCGGGACAGCGGGGTGGATGACGGCGGCTTATCTGGCGCGCTGGCTCGAAAATACCAATATCCAGGTGGCGCTCATTGAATCCGAGCAAATTGGTACCATCGGCGTCGGTGAAGCGACAGTGCCGGGTATTCATCAGTTCATCAGGGATCTGGATATCAAGGAATCTGAATTCATCCGCGCGACCAATGCGACTTTCAAATTGGGTATCGAGTTCTCGGGGTGGGCGGGGGAAGGCCAGCATTTTTTCCACCCATTTGGCGGTTATGGTGTTCCTATTGAGGATCGATCCTTCCATAAAACCTGGTGGTCTGCAAAAAACCAAGGATATGCGCTTGGCCTGGACAAGTTTTCTTTATGCACCCAATTGGCGCGTGCCGGCAGGTTTGCCCAGCCAAGCTTCGAGCCAGAGAGCAGTTTGGCCTGGTATAGCTACGCTTACCATTTTGATGCATCGCTGTTTGCGAAATTCCTGCGTAGTTATGCTGAGCAACGCAATGTCACCCGAATAGAAGGGAAAGTTAACCATATCCAGCTAGATGCTTCTTCCGGTTTTATTCAATCCGTCACCATGGAGTCCGGCCTGGTTGTCGAGAGCGATTTGTTTATTGACTGCACCGGCATGCCCGCCTTGCTCATCCATAAAACCCTGGGTGTTGGCTATGAGGATTGGAGCAAATGGTTGCTATGCGACAGCGCCCTGGCGGTACAAACAAAAAGTGCTGCGGAGCCTGATCCGTTTACTCGCTCGTCGGCCAGAACCGCGGGCTGGCAATGGCATATCCCGCTGCAACATCGGGTTGGCAATGGTTATGTCTATTCCAGCCAGTTTACTTCCCCTGAACAAGCACACCGGGAACTGCTGGGAAATCTGGCCGGGGAGCTAACTACTGATCCCCGGTTAATTCACTTTACTACCGGTATGCGGCGCGACTTTTGGTACAAGAACTGTGTGGCGATCGGGTTATCGAGCGGTTTCCTGGAGCCCCTGGAGTCAACCAGCATCTCACTGATCCAAACCGGAATAGCAAAAATGGCTGCCTTCCTGGTGAATTTTGAGATCAACGAAACCCGGGTGGCGGAGGCTAATCGCCTCAATCGGTTGGAGTACGAGCGCGTTCGCGACTTTATTATCTTGCACTACAAGTTAAACGGTCGCTCCAACCCTTTTTGGCAGCATGTCCGGGAGATGGCAATACCGGCATCGCTGGAGGAAAAAATTGCCAGCTTCAGGGCGTCTGGCGATATAAAAGAGGAGGAGCAAGAGTCTTTTAAAGCCGATAGCTGGATCAGTATGTTTTATGGGCTTGGACTGGCACCACAAGGTTTGGCGCCATTGGCTGATCCCGAAAAGGCGCCCGCCATCCTGAATAACATGGCTGGAGCGATAGCAAAAGGATGCCATTACGCTAGCTCTCACGCCGATTTCCTTAAAACCCTGGGCAATTAACCTGAGGGATTTTCTATTTTCCCATTGACGCGTTAATCCTGTCTTGTTTCTTTTGGTATCAATGATCGGAGGAATTTTTTGTCACAGGTAATTTGTATTGCACGTATAAAAACATTGGCTTAGTATTGCCTCAAATAGTCATATATACCATATTATAACTGCGATGCTATTGATGGCCCGTTCCATACTGCTGACACCTATTCGTTCGATTCTCATTGGCGGCTTTAGTCTCTGGCTGTCCGGCTTTGTCACACCTGTTTGGGCTAATGATTCCGCCCTTGAAGCTGATATTCGTTTTGATCATCCCGCCAGCGATTGGGAAAGCGAAGGGCTTCCTATAGGCAATGGCGCATTGGGTGCGGTTATTAGCGGCGGGATTAAGCAAGAGATTATCCAGTTCAACGAAAAAACGCTTTGGACTGGTGGACCGGGAGCTGAAGGCTACGATTTCGGCTGGCCGGACAAACCCCAAACCGCTGCACTGAAAGAAGTACGCAAGGTGATCGCTAAAGAAGGTTCGATCACTCCGGAAATTGCTGCCGAACGGTTAGGTCAAAAAATAACAGCCTATGGTGATTACCAAACCTTTGGCGATCTGGTTTTAAACTTTTCTAAAAATGACAGCGATGTCATAAATTATATTCGCGAGCTATCGCTTAATAATGCGCAGGTAAATGTAAGTTATGTGCAAGCAGGTGTTACTTACACACGCGAATATCTGGCGAGCTACCCGGATGGTGTTATTGCTGTAAAACTCACCGCTAATCAGCCGGGAAAAATTTCTGTTACTGCCAATTTGAAGGTGCCCGATAACCGCACACTTGCTACGCGCATTGAAAACGGAAGAATCATTGGCGCGGGCAAATTACACAGTAACGGTTTACAATTTGAAACCCAGATTCAATTTTTACCGCAAGGTGGTTCGCTCGAAGCAATTGAAAATCAGAAAATTAAAATTACCAATGCGGATAGCCTGGTTATTTTAATGAATGCCGGTACTGATTACGCACAACGTTATCCGCACTACCGCGGTGTTCATCCCCATGCCAAATTGCAGCAACAGATGGACGCTGCTACTGCAAAAACATTTGCGCAGCTACAAGCCAATCACCGTCGGGATTATCAAGCATTGTTTAATCGCGTAAGACTGGATATTGGCCAATACAATCTATCGAAAAAAGATCTTGAACAACCTACGAGTGCACTGCTCGCTAATTATAAAAAAGGTAATGCTGTTGCGGATCGCGCATTGGAAGCCACTTATTTCCAATTCGGGCGCTACTTATTAATCGCCTCATCGCGCGCCGGTTCGTTGCCTGCCAATTTGCAAGGTGTCTGGAATAATTCAACCACACCGCCGTGGAATGACGACTACCACGTTAATATCAATTTACAAATGAATTATTGGTTGGCCGAAACCGCCAACTTGCCCGAGTTGATGACACCTTATTTTGATTTTGTAGATAGCCTCGTTGAACCTGGAAAAATTTCTGCCAGGCGCGTCGCTGGTATAAATAAAGGTTGGACGCTATTTCTCAATA
Source organism: Cellvibrio sp. 79 (assembly GCA_003056245.1). Classification (GTDB taxonomy): domain Bacteria; phylum Pseudomonadota; class Gammaproteobacteria; order Pseudomonadales; family Cellvibrionaceae; genus Cellvibrio. The sequence goes on from MVDH01000002.1 coordinate 324,621, forward strand.
CCAATATCTGGGGATTTACCGGCGTCATCCAATGGCCCACTGCCTTCTGGCAGCCGGAAGCGAGCGCATGGCTTGCACAACATTATTACGAACATTTTTTATTTTCCGGCGATAAAAAATTTTTAAGTAAACGTGCTTACCCGGTAATGAAAAGTGCGGCGGAATTTTGGCTGGAATTCCTAATAAAAGATCCACGCGATGGTAAATGGATTGTATCGCCCAGTTTTTCCCCGGAGCAGGGCCCGTTTACCAATGGCGCGGCTATGTCGCAACAAATTGTAGTTGATTTATTGCGTAACACCCGCGCAGCCGCCGTGCTGCTCGGTGATAAATCATTTATAAAAAAGCTGGATAAAAAACTGAATAATTTTGATGAAGGATTACGTATCGGTTCCTGGGGACAATTGCAGGAATGGAAAGAAGACACTGATGATCCCAAAAATGAACACCGCCATATTTCCCATCTATTTGCCTTGCACCCCGGTCATCAGATTAATGTGAATGAATCACCTGAATTATTACGTGCGGTGCGCACCACATTAAATGCACGCGGTGATGGTGGAACGGGGTGGTCGCAAGCCTGGAAAGTGAATATGTGGGCGCGTGCGCTGGATGGCAATCGTGCCCACAAAGTGCTGGGTGAGCAGTTGCAGCGCAGTACCTTAAGTAATTTATGGGATAACCATCCACCCTTCCAGATTGACGGAAATTTTGGTGCGACGGCGGGTATTGTCGAAATGCTGGTGCAAAGCCATAACAATGAATTGCATTTACTTCCCGCTTTACCTGATGCATGGCCTTCCGGTTCAGTGACTGGCTTGCGCGCACGCGGTGGCGTTACGTTAGATATGAAATGGCATAACCGCCAATTAACAGAAGTAACTATTTATTTGGCATCGAGCCCTGATGTTAACGCAGGACAAACCACAACCACACTACAGCTAAGAGCTGCGCAACCTTTAACAAACTATTCGTTAAAAGATGTTCGTACAGGAGCATCCGTTGCGTTAGCCACAAAGAACAATACGGGAATATTTACCGCGCAAGGAGGAGGCACATATCTCTTATCGAACAGCGGGAGATAGCTTTACGGGGTAGTCAAAAATAATGCTAACTGGAGAAAATCATGACCACAAAAAACAAACAATTTTTAAAAAAGAAATTGCCCACATACATAAAATTTGCATCACGTTTATCGTTAGTGGTTGGCGCTATTGGTATTGCAGCACCTGGTTTCGCGCAAAACACCAGCGCTGAAAAAGTAGAAGAAATTGTTGTTAGCGGCCAACGCGCCAGTATTCAATCCGCTCAGGATGTTAAAAAGAATTCAACTGTCGTTGTGGATTCAATCGTTGCGGAAGATATTGGTAAATTACCGGATCGCAGCGTTACTGAAGCATTGCAACGTGTTCCCGGTGTCACTGTGGGGCGCTATACCAATAACGATGCCGAACACCCTGCTGCGGAAGGTAGTGGTGTTGCGGTGCGTGGTTTGTCACAAGTTCGTGCAGAATTAAACGGGCGCGATGTGTTCTCGGCCGCAAGCGGGCGCGGATTAAGTTTTGAAGATGTTCCTGCAGAATTAATGTACGCAGTAGATACATATAAAAGTCCATCTGCAGAGATGATTGAAGGTGGTTTGGGTGGTACGGTGAATCTTCGCACTCGTATGCCATTTGATGCAGAAGGCCAGGTGGCAAGTTTGTCAATCAAAGGCAACTACGGCGATCAAATGAAAGAAACCAATGGCGAATATTCCGGTTTGTATAGCAACCGTTGGCAAACCGGTGTTGGTGATTTTGGTATTCTTGTTAACGCATCTACCTCGGAGCTGGCAAGCCGTTCAGATCAGGTATATACCCGTCCTTATTTACCGAGAACTATTGCGGGTGAAAATGTTTGGGTATCTAAAGGGGTAGATTGGCGTCGTAACGATCACCAAAGCAAGCGTGAAGGTGGATACCTTGCGTTGCAATGGGCACCTAACGATACCACCGAGGTTTATTTCACCGCTTTCCAAAGTGAACGCGAATCTGTTTATGATGAGAACGCGTTCTTTCTGGAGGGCGCAAATGGTGATCAGGCATTGCTGCCCACGGTTGATAATGACTGGCAGTACAGTGCAGATGGTGCATTGGAGTCGGGAACAGTTACTGTAGGTAATCCTGCGGACTGGGGATTGGATTTCGGTACCAGTACGCGTTGGGCGCAAAATATTTCCAAAACAACTGATTATTCCACCGGTGTTAAATGGTCCCCGGATGATCATTGGAAATTCTCGGCCGACTTCCAATTCGTTGATGCAGAAGCCACTGTTGATGATTACACCCTCGGTTTAAAAGTTATTCCTACCGAAGCTTATATGGCGGGTATGGGAACCGAAACTCCAACTATTGTGCTTGATCCGGACTATATGGCTGACTTTTCCAATTACAGCCTCGGTCAGGAAATGACTCACTTTGAACGCAACAATGCCGAAGCTAAAACCGCGCGCTTCGATGCAGAATACAGTTTCGATGATTCCATCATTAAATCGGTTAAAGCGGGTTTCAGATACTCTGAAAAAACTGCCGATAACATTAATACCGATTACGATTGGAATACTCGTTACGCAACCTGGTTTGGCTTTAATAAAAATTCATTGCCAAAAGTTACTGCCAGCCAGGCAGAACAATTTTTAACACCCTATTCATTTGATGATTTCCAGCGTGGTGATATTACCGTTCCAGGTATCGGTTATTTATATTCTTCCGAAGCCACCAGAAACTTCAGGGCAACAACCGATGCGGTAAACGCAAATTGCCCAAGTGAACCTACGTCGTGGGCTTGCGCGGGCTCCGTATATCCGGATTGGACGCGCTTGGAAAATCCGGAATATCGCAACACTCAAGATGAAAAAACGGTAGCTGCTTATATGCAGTTTAATTACGCATTTGAAGATCTTGCCACACCTATTGACGGTAACGTTGGTGTACGTGTTGTACAAACGGATATGGTTGCTGATGGATTCCTCATTGTGGAGCGATGGGAAAATCAGGGCGTTGAAATTGCACCGCGATCATCCGAAGCATTTGTAGCAAAAAATAATCAGGATTTTGTACTGCCCAGCTTTAACTTGAGATTACAGGCGACTGAGGATTTATTTATTCGCTTCGCTGCATCAAAAGCGATATGGGCTCCAAGCTTCTCCGAAACCCAGGGCAAGATAACAATTTCCCATGCGGTAAGACCAGGCGTTACCGGAACCCCGACGCTTAATGATTTCAACCACAATGTGAATGTTGATTCGAACCCTTACCTCAATGTCATGAAAGCAAACCAGTTTGATCTGTCTGCCGAATGGTATTTTGATGATAACGGCGGTATGGCTCACTTTGCGTTATTCCGCAAAGAAGTCGATGACTTTTTTAGAAAAAATTCTCTGCCTTACACCATTGATTCGATTACCAATGGTGCTTACACCGGTTCATTAAATTACTCGGGCACTGCTTCTTATCTGGAAAATATTGGTTCCGGTACTATCAATGGCGCGGAGATCGGAGTAAATAAATTCTTCGATAACCTGCCGGCTCCATTTGACGGTTTAGGCCTGCAAGCTAACTACACCTACATCGATAGTAGTGCGGATATTCCGTTGCCAACGACTGCCGGTGTGGCGGGTGCCGCGCCTATTGATACGGATAAAACACGTTATGGCCAATTGCCAATTGACCAACTTTCCGAAAATGCATTCAACATCGTTGGTATGTATGAGAAAGGCGGCGTGTCGGCTCGTTTGGCATATTCATGGCGTAGTAAATATTTGATTGCCTGGGGACGCAATGGATTTGATCCGGACTTCACCGATTGGTCAGGTAAAGCATCTATTCCTGTCTATAACGACGATTACGGTCAGTTGGATGCGTCAATCAGCTATACCTTCCTGGAAAATTACACCATCACGGCAGAAGCATCTAATCTGTTGAAGGAAAAAACCATCGGCATCATCGATCAAAATGGTGCGGGCGATCATGTCGCTTATTCCTATGCACAGGATGCTCGTTTTGCGGTAGGCCTGCGCGCGAAATTTTAATTAATGCGCTTAAAACCTTGCCCTTTGCGGGGCAAGGTTTTTTCATTTTTTTAAATGTAAAAATTGATAGCAATGATATTTTGTAAACAAGGGTAAAACTAAAATTAATTACGAACTGTGCAAAGTAATTTCTTATGGTTTATATGATAATAAGCATTCTTAACATTGTCCGGTCTGCGTGACACGGGCCGACATTCATCTATAAAAATATAAGAAACACCAACACAGGTTTTATGTATGGCAAACACCTCTTTTTTTAAAACATGGCTCTGCTGTCTGGGCCTGTTATCGGGCTTAACGTTGTTATCTGTTTCGTTGCAAGCAGCAGAACTTCCTCAGCTCGTTACAAAAAACGGCAAACATGCACTGATGGTTGATGGGGAACCGTTTGTAATGTTGGGTTCGCAAACCAACAATTCGTCCAATTATCCTGAAGCATTACAATACGTTTGGCCCTCCGTAAAAAAAATGGGCGCCAATACGCTGAGTATTCCGGTTGCCTGGGAACAAATTGAACCGGAAGAGGGAAAGTTTGATTTCTCCTATCTGGACGTACTGCTAAAAGAAGCGCGCGATCACAAGGTAAAAATCGTACTGCTCTGGTTTGCCACCTGGAAAAATAATGCACCGCATTATGCGCCGGCCTGGGTGAAGCTGGATAACAAACGTTTTCCGCGCGTAGTAAAACAGGATGGCGATACGCTGAATTCATTAACACCACTGGGAGAGCAAACACTCGCCGCTGATACCAAAGCGTTTGTGGAATTAATGAAATATCTGGCAAAGCGCGATAAGGAAAATACAGTAATCATGGTGCAGGTGCAAAATGAAGTTGGTACCTACGGTAGCGTGCGCGATTTTTCCGCTAAAGCCCAAAGCGTTTTCAATTCACCAGTGCCTGACGATTTAATTAAAAAACTACAACTTAAGCCCGGCACTTGGCCGCAAGTTTTCGGTAAAGATGCCGATGAATTTTTCCATGCATATTACATCGCACGTTTTTGCGATCAGGTAACCGTTGCGGGTAAAGCGATTAAGAATTTGCCGATGTATGTGAACGTTGCATTGCGCAATCCATTTAATCCCGGGTTGCCTGGACAATATTCCAGTGGTGGCGGCACCGATAATGTGTTGCATATCTGGAAGGCAGCAGCACCTAATATCGATTTGATTGCACCGGATATTTATTTCCGCGATTACAAAACGGCAACAAAAGTATTAGAACTTTATGCGCGCCCCGATAATGCGCTATTTGTTGCAGAAATCGGTAGCGCACAACCTTTCGCGCGCTATTTTTTCCCGACCCTTGGCCATGGTGGAATCGGCTTTTCGCCCTTTGGTATGGACGATACGCCTTACACTAATTATCCGCTCGGCGCGCAAGATTATAACGATGAAACCATCGAAAATTTTGCGCAAGTGTATGGCCTTGTATCGCCCATGATGCGCGAATGGGCCAAGCTTAGTTTCGAAAGTAATGTATGGGGCGTTGCTGAACCATTGGACACCACCGCTGAACCACAAAAAATCTGGAATGCGGAAACGACACCGGAAGAAAAAGAAAAACATATTAAAGACCGCGCCGCCGCACTCACCCAACACCTGGATTTGGGCCGGTGGGATGCAGAAGTTACTTATGGTCGCCCCATGTTCTGGATCGAGCCGCCTAAAGGTAATACGCCATCATCAGGTGGTGCATTGATTGCACAATTGAGCGAAGACGAATATTTGGTTACTGCTTACAAAGCGCGCGTGGAATTAAAACCATCGAAAGAAATTGCAAATAAAAAATACATGATTGTGCGGGTGGAAGAGGGCCACTACGAACAAGGTAAATGGATAGTGCATCGTATTTGGAATGGTGACCAAACCGATTGGGGGCTTAACTTCCCGAATCGCCCGATTTTATTGCGTATAAAAATGGCGACTTACGAAACAAATTAATCCCCAATCCTCTCTTTGAAAAAGAAGGCTAGGGGAATTCAAAATTTAAAAACGCAGAACGAGGACCCAAACATGTTATCTGCAAAAAAAATGGTCGCGCATTGTGTCATCGGGATGGCTTCAGTCGCCCTGTTGCAAGCGTGCTCAAAACAGTCGGGCAATGAAAATGCGGCTAGCTCTACTGCAACGGCTGAACAAACCAAAGCCCTGGCGCAGGTTGAGAAAACGGCCGATGGTGTAGTTTTGACGTTGGCTGAAGGCGCAGTTAAAAAAGTGCGCTTGCAAGTTATCAGTGAAAAAATCATTCGTGTGACGGCATTACCCGGAACTGATTTTGGTGTGATTCCCGAATCAATTCAAGTCGTCGCCAAGCCTGCCACCAATGTGCAATTTACATCAGAGCAAGCGGGCAATAAATTGGTGCTGAAGACGGCGCAAGTGACTGCTGAAGTGTCGCTGGTTGATGGCACTGTGAGTTTCCGTGATGCAAAAGGCAATGTGTTATTGCAAGAAGAAAATCGTGGGACTTTTAGCGCAGTGACGGCAGACCCAATCAAACCTGACGCGGATTCTTTCGCGATTCGCCAGGAATTTAATCGCAACAGCGATGAAGGTTTCTTCGGTTTGGGCCAGCATCAAAATGGCCAGGTTAACTATGCCGGCGAAAATGTTGAGCTCACTACGTATAACCTCGTTATTTCAATTCCCTACGTTGTATCCAGCCGCAATTACGGCGTGCTATGGGATAACAATTCAGTCACGCGCTTTGGTGATCCACGGGAAACCCAGCCATTAAACGCATCATTGAAATTATTCGATGTCGATGGCAAAGAAGGTGGTTTGACTGCGCGTTATTACGACGGCGACAAATTATTATTAACTCGCGTTGAAGCGGATTTGAATTATCAATTCTTCAGCAACAATAGTGTACGTGAAGTGCCATTTCCTGATGAAGTCAAAGATGCAAAAAACCTGCGCATTGAATGGGAAGGTTCAATCCTGAGTGATGAAAGCGGTACACACCATTTCAAAATGTACAACTCCGGTTATGCAAAATTATATGTGGATAACCAGCTTGCACTTGATCGCTGGCGCTTGAACTGGAACCCCTGGTATCACACGTATAAAACCGATATGAAAGCTGGCGAGAAAAAATCCATAAAACTGGATTGGACTGTTAGCGGTGGTTTCTTTCGTTTGACGCATCTCGATCCACTACCGGTAGAAGAACAAAAGCAATTATCGTTGGCGTCTGATACAGGCAAGGCAATTGATTATTACTTTGTTGCCGGTAACAACAAAGATGAAGTGGTCGCCGGTTATCGCGAACTGACGGGTAAAGCGGTGATGTTACCAAAATGGGTGTATGGTTTCTGGCAAAGTCGCGAGCGTTACAAATCACAAGACGAAATCGTAAATACCTTTAAATATTATCGCGATAAAAAAATTCCAATCGACAACATCGTTCTGGATTGGTCTTACTGGCCTGAAAATGCCTGGGGTAGCCATGATTTCGATAAGAAATTCTTCCCTGACCCCAAAGCCATGAACGATAAAATTCATGCGATGAACGGAAATATTATGATTTCTGTTTGGCCAAAATTTTATCCAATGACAGATAACTACAAAGAGTTGAACGCAAAAGGTTATATGTTCAATAAAAACCTGGAAGAGAATAATCTCGACTGGATTGGCAAAGGTTATTTGAACGCGTTTTATGATCCGTATCCGAAAGAATCCCAGGAAATTTTCTGGAAACAAATTAATGAAAAACTCAACAGCAAAGGTTTTGATGCCTGGTGGCTGGATGCTGCCGAGCCGGATATTCATTCCAACTTGACGTTCACCAAGCGTAAAGAATTAATGAGTCGCGAGGGTGGCGTTGGTTCCGGTGCAGAATACTTCAACTCCTATGCAATCCCGAATGCAACTGCGGTGTACGAAGGTGAGCGCAAAACCGATCCGGAAAAACGTTCATTTATTTTGACGCGTTCCGGTTTCGGCGGTATCCAACGCACTGGTGCAGCGATTTGGAGTGGTGACACTTCATCCGATTGGGACAACCTGCGCGAACAAGTTGCCGCTGGTGTTAGCACGGGTATTGCCGGTATGCCGAACTGGAGTTTTGATATCGGTGGTTTTACGCCGGAAGATAAATATCGTTGGGGCAGCAAAAATGGTGGTCCGGCATTAAACATTCACGATTTAAAACCGGAACTCGTTGCTGATTGGCAAGAATTGAATGTGCGTTGGTTCCAATTCGGTGCTTTCGTTCCATTGTTCCGTTCGCACGGCCAATTTCCGTATCGCGAAATTTTCAGTCTGGCGGATGAAGGCACCGAGGTGTACAACACGCTCGAAAGCTACATCAAATTGCGTTATCGCTTGATGCCTTACATCTACACATTGGCAGGTGATACCTTCCACAAAGACGGCACGATTATGCGTCCACTGGTAATGGATTTCCCGAACGATAAAGCGGGTTGGAATATCAATACGCAATACATGTTTGGCCCGGCATTTTTGGTAAACCCTGTGTATGAAAACAAAGCGCGTTCGCGCGATGTATATTTGCCAGCTGGTGCAGATTGGTACAACTTCTACACCGGTGAAAAATTAACTGGCGGGCAAACTATCAAAGCAGATGCACCTTTCTCGCAAATGCCATTGTTTGTAAAAGCGGGCTCTATCGTTCCAACCGGTCCGTTGATTCAACACACGGATGAAGGTTTGAATGCACCCATCACGCTAAATATTTACGCGGGCGCTAACGGTACTTTCGATATTTACGAAGACGATGGCCGCTCGGTGAAATATGAGCAAGGTGAATGGTCGCGCATCCCTGTTGCGTACGATGATGCAACTGGCTCTGTGACTATCGGTGATCGCATCGGCAAATTTACTGGTATGGCTGAAAAACGCAAAATAAGTGTTCGCGTAATTTCCGGTCCATCGAAAGACGCTGCAAACTTCGATACAAAACCTGCGCAAACAATTGACTATGAAGGCAAAGCGGTTGAAGTGAAATTGGTTAAATAATTTCTTAGCAATTGTTAAATAAAAGCCCACTCGTTGTTAAACGGGTGGGCTTTTTTATGCAATTAAATAAAAGTTTATATTTTCGGATTTGTCGTAATGTTAGAGGGCTCAGCCTGCTTGGCCCATTGCAACCTATAAGGTGCCTCGCAGGTTGAGGGATTAACCGTAAATCCGTGTACAGCAAAATCAGTTTTCGTTGGTTGTGTATATCTCCTGACCCAAAACCGTCATATTTGCGAATATTGTTGATATTGGCGCCACAAAAACTGTATTTATCCATTAGAATCCGCAGGCTTTATCCTGCTATCAATACATGTTCTTTCCTCACCACATAAAAGGAGTCGTTGTTGTCATGACGATAAATACCATTTCACAGTTCCTATTCAACGTTTTTGTTGCCGCTGGCCTTGTGGCCACGCTAACTGCTTGCGGAGGTGGTGGCGGCAACGGAAAAGATCAAAATGCAGCTAGCAGTTCACGCGCATCCTTTTTGATGGGTGGCGCTATCCAGCAGTTTCCGCTGAATATCGCCACCGTCGTAAGCACTTTCGCCGGTGCGCCGGGAGTCAGTTCTTCTGGCAGTGCGGATGGCATAGGCGCTGCAGCGAGTTTTAACCGTCCTGATGGCATCACCACAGATGGCACTAACCTTTATGTGGCAGACACTTGGAACAACACCATCCGTAAAATTGTTATTTCGACGGGTGCGGTCACCACACTTGCTGGTTCAGCAGAAGGCAGTTCCTGGGGGAGTTCTGATGGCATAGGCGCGGCAGCAAAATTTAACGATCCCACGGCCATTACTACAGACGGCACTAATCTTTATATTGCGGATAGTAGAAGCTACACCATCCGTAAAATTGTTATAGCGACGGGAGCTGTCACCACACTTGCTGGAGCGGCAGGAGTTTCGGGCACTGCGGATGGTACAGGCGCGGAAGCCAGATTTAGCCGCTTCTATGGCATCACCACAGACGGTACCAACCTCTATGTGGCCGATAGCAATAACTACACTATCCGCAAAATTGTTATAGCAACTGGTGCAGTCACAACACTCGCCGGTATGACAGAAGTTAGAGGCAGTGCTGATGGCATAGGTACGGCAGCAATTTTTTACTTCCCTCAAGGCATCACCACAGACGGCACCAATCTCTTTGTGGCGGATGCGGGCGGAATTCGAAAAGTTGTTATAGCTACAGGTGCCGTCACCACGCTGGCCAATACGGAAGGATTTTATAATGGCATCACTACAGACGGTACCAATCTCTATGCAACGTATGACAATACTATCCGTAAGATTGTGATAGCAACGGGTATCGTCACTACACTGGCGGGTACCGCAGGATTTTCTGGTAGTGCGGATGGTGTAGGCGCAGCAGCGAGTTTTGCCAGCCCTTATAGCATCACGACAGATGGGTTTGAGCTTTTCGTAACGGATAGCTTTAACAACACCATTCGCAAAATTCATTAAGCCAGTTAGTGATTTAACATTTTTGCCGCCCGCCTTGCGCGGGCGTTTTTTTAAACTTTTTTTACAACCCCTCATCAAGACTGCACGCGATAAAAGTTGGTTTTTATTTAAATACAACTATTTTCACATGTGGATTTTCATCCAGAGCTTCAAGTTGTTTAATGTCATCAAGAACAATCAATTGTTCAACGCCATTATTTTCAATCTTTATGCATTCATCTTTATGTTGATTGCGTTGCGTATCCAGGGCAGTGCCCTGGATAACTGCGCCGGATTTCAGCGTGAGTTTGATGCGATAACGATAGGTGCACACAATTTCGATATAGTCGTGTTGGTCGCAGCTCATCATGTTGATCACCTTGAAGCGTTAAGGTTTATCTACGTTAATACCAAGTAGTGCGAGCACTTTTTTACTGGGAAAACCATCGGCGATCATGCCTTGTTGATGCTGGAATTCGCCGATGGCTCGGCGGGTTCCAGGGCCGAGAATTCCATCTGGCGTGCCGGTGTTGAAGCCTTTTTCATTAAGTTGTGCTTGCAGGAACATAACCTGGTCGCGATGCAAGCGCGGTGCATCTTCCGGTGGCGATTGTATTAATTTTCCTGCACCGGCAATTTGATCGGCGAGTTGACCTACTGCAATGGCGTAAAACTCGGAGCGGTTCCAGCGCATAATTACGTTGAAATTATCGTAAGCCAAAAATGCCGGGCCTTGATGGCCTGAGGGCACTAATAAGGATGCATTAATATTTGCTTGCGGCAGCGGAGAATTATCGGCGCGTTTTACCCCGAGCTTTATCCACTCTGAAATCGGTTTGTTATTTTTTAAACCTGCTTCAAGAAATGGAAAGCTATCCGGTAATTTAACTTCGCGACCCCAACGTTCTTCCGCTTGCCAGCCAAGGCTTTGCAAAAAATGTGCGGCAGATGCCAATGCGTCCGGTGTGCTGTTCCATAAATCACGTTTATGATCGCCATCGTAATCGACCGCATTTTGTAAAAAAGAAGACGGCATAAATTGCACATGGCCCATCGCACCGGCCCATGAACCTATCATCTTGTCCGGTGCGATATCGCCGGCATCAAGAATGCGCAATGCATTGATTAATTCGATGGTAAAAAAATTACTGCGGCGCGCATCGCACGCGAGTGTTGCGAGTGAATCCACCACCGGAATGTTTCCAAAAAAACTACCGTAATTGGTTTCCAATCCCCAAAACGCTAACAAGTAAGGTGCGGGAACTCCGTATTGTTGTTCAATGCGTTTCAGTAAATCAGCGTGTTTTACTAATAAGGCACGACCTTGATCGACGCGCTGATTGGTTACGCGGCGATTAAAATAATCGGCAAAGCTGGTAGTAAATTCCGGTTGCTTGCGATCCAGTTCGATCACTTTGGTATTTAATTTTGCTTTGCGCAAACTGCGATTAATAGTTGTTGCCGAAATTCCTGCTGTTTTTGCTTTTGCAGAAAACGTATCAAGGCAAGCAGAAAATTCGGCCTCGGAAATGATGTGCGTAGTTTGTAGCGGATTTGGGCTGGTCGTGGTATTGGGTTCTGTTTTTATTATTTTTATAGGTTCGCTGTGAGTGTGTTGTGCAGTAGGAGCCTGGGCGCAGGAAATTAAACTCATACAACAAAAAAACGGTAAAAAATTTCGTAGGGATTTCATGAAAACTCCGATACAAGCGAGGCCATCTTGGCCACTATTTAAATGTATTTCATCTGTCTGGGCGCATGATACCGCTAAATGAGAAAGGGATTCATAAGTTATGAGGATAAAAGTACGGGAAAAATCCCGCCGTTTGCCTCGCCTTCCGGATGCAGTGTTTGCTATATCATCTTATAGTTGAAATAACTAAAAGTACGGATTGTTGGCGATTTGCAGATATCGAGCTATAACAAATAGAGATGTGCAAAAAAGTGTTTAGGCGCCATTGTGGCTGCAATTAAATCCTTGGCACATTTTTCTACATGCTAGACTCAATAATAATGGAAATAAAAGCACGGCAGCTTGCCTATATCGGCGCACGCAAACCACTGCAGGTCATCTATGAAACTTACTTCCGTATTGGCGCTGGTAGCCAGTAGCCTTTTTTCTTTTTCTGCCAGTGCGCAGACAATTATCAAAATCAATGAAGCAACTGACGGCAATGGCCGCTATGCCATGGCGATGATCAATCTCGCCCTGAGCAAGGTGAGTACAAAGTACAAATTGCAAATTGATAGCAGTGTGGTTACCCAGGCGCGCAACATTGATGATGTGGCGACCGGTAGATCGGATTTGCTGTGGGCCGCTACCAACCAGGAGATGGAAGATAAGCTGCTGCCGATTCGTATTTGTTTGTACAAAGGTTTATTGGGGCACCGGATTTTTATTATCAATCCCGCATCGCAATCCCGGTTCGATCAGGTAAAAACCTTTGATGATTTAAAAAAGTTTACGTTCGGGCAGGGTACTACCTGGGCGGATAGCAGCATTCTGGAAAGTAATGGGTTGAAGGTGGTGAAAGCCAATAAATACCAAAGCTTGTTTTATATGGTTGATGGCGGCCGTTTTGATGCATTTCCGCGTGGTGTACAAGAGCCGTGGCAAGAATTGGAAACCAATTCCAAACTGCCGCTGACCGTAGAGAAAAAAATTATGTTGGTTTACCGCATGCCGTTTTATTTGTTTACCGGTAAACAAAATAAACAACTGGCGGCTGATCTGGAGACGGGGTTGAACCGCGCCATCGCCGATGGCAGTTTTGATAATGTTTTCTACAAAGATCCTATGGTGCAAGCGGTGCTGGAGAAAGCCAATCTGGAGGGGCGGTTAGTCTTTAATTTGGAGAACCCGACCTTGCCCAAAGAAACCCCTTTGGATCGTCCCGAGCTGTGGCTGGATATCAAAAGCCTGCGTCAACCAACAGCAGTAGCGGAACCCCAGACGGAACCCGCCAACATCCAATAACTGTTGAGGATTATGTCATTGCGCTGGATTCGGCTTAGCGAGCGTTATCCAGCATATCGATATTAATATCCTGCACGCGCGAACAACCGGAAAGCGCCATAGCGACACGCATTTCTTTAGCAAAAATTTCCAGGATTTCTTTCACGCCGCGTTTTTGTCGCGCCGCCAATGCATAAACCCAGGGGCGGCCGATCATTACCATTTTAGCCCCTAGTGCCAATGCACGAACTATATCCAAACCGGAGCGGACACCGGAATCCAGGATCAGGCTTAAGTCATCGCCCACAGCATCGGCAATGCGCGGTAGTGCTTTGATCGATGACAGCGCCCCATCCAATTGGCGGCCGCCATGGTTGGATACAATCAACCCATCGCAGCCGATGTGTTTAGCTTGACGCGCATCATCCGCATCAAGAATTCCTTTGATGATGAAATGACCATCCCATTCAGCGCGAATATGGTCGATATCGGCCCAGGTTACGGTGGGATCGAAATTGGCGCCGAGCCAGCTCCAGAATTCATCGATACCTGCCTTTTCGCCGAGGATTGGGGCGATATTGCCGAGCGAATGAGGACGGCCGAGCAAGCCGACGTCCCACGCCCAGTGCGGGCGGGTGAGGACCTGGCCAACCCGCGTTAATTTGCGCTGCAATACGCTGCCACCGGAAAGCCCGGAGCGCATATCGCGATAACGGGTGGCGGGTACGGGCATATCGACAGTGAATAACAACGTGTTCGTTCCGGCCGCTTTTGCGCGCGCCAGCATTTCGCGCAAAAAGCCGCGGTCGCGCATCATATACAGTTGGAACCAGATCGGTTTGTTAACGCCCGCGCGGACTTCATCAATTGAACAGGCTGAGACGGTCGATAAACAAAATGGAACGCCCGCTTCTTCTGCTGCTTGTGCGGCTTGTACTTCGCCGCGTCGGGCATTTAATCCGGCGATACCGACTGGCGATAAGCCCAGCGGCAACGAAGAAGTTTGGCCAAAGAGTGTCGTTTCCGTGGAGACATTGGAAATATCGCGCAGTACACGCTGACGCAAGGCGATATGTTGTAGGTCCAACTGGTTATTGCGCAAAGTGGTTTCACTGAAGGCGCCGCCATCAATGTATTCAAATAAAAAGCGCGGCAGGCGTTTGCGGGCGAGGGTGCGGTAATCGTCAATGCTGGCGAGAATCATGAGTAATCAAGACCTGTAAAAAATTGTTATAGTTTGTTTGACTCTATGTTAGCATCTTTTATGTATAAACCATCTTTCATTCATAAAGATGTTGCGCGATCCGCATGGCCAGCAGTGTACTGACCAGCGAGCGGCGCCGCAGGTGTTCTGACTAATAACAATAATGTAAGGGTGTCTGTACGCGGATACCCGCTGGAGAACCAATGAACAATAACGATAAGGCTGTGCCCGTGTTGTTGCCGCTAATGCTGATATTCAGCTTGTTTTTCCTGTGGGGAATGGCGAACAACCTCAACGATATTCTGATTACCCAATTTAAAAAAGTATTCACCCTGTCCGACTTTAAAGCCGGGCTGGTGCAGTCGGCGTTTTATACGGGCTACTTTGTATTTTCCATCCCCGCAGCGTTGTGGATGAAACGCTATGGCTATAAAGCCGCAGTAGTGTTTGGGCTTTTGCTCTACGCCGCAGGCGCCTTCCTGTTTTACCCCGCCGCCGCTGCGCGCGAATATGGGCTGTTTCTGGGCGCGTTGTTTGTGATCGCTAGTGGTTTGGCTTTTCTGGAAACCTCCGCCAATCCACTGATTGTCGCTATGGGCGATCCTGCCACAGCGGCACGCCGGTTAAACTTCGCCCAGTCATTCAACCCCTTCGGATGCATTGCCGGAATTCTAATTGGCCGCGAATTTATTCTCTCCGGCCATGAACCCACGGCTGAAGAGTTGGCGGTGATGAGCGCGGCGCAACTGGAAGCGTTTTACCAGACCGAATCCCACGCGGTGCAAGGGCCTTATCTGGTGTTGGGATTGATCGTTCTGGCGTGGGCGTTGTTGGTATTGCTGGTGAAATTCCCCGCACTTGCAACGCAAGCTGCGCGCGATGAAACCACCGGTTCATGGAGCGATTACAAACAATTACTCGCCAATGGCCCGTTTATGTTTGGTGTGATTGCACAGTTTTTTTATGTCGGCGCGCAAGTGTGTATCTGGAGTTTTTTGATTCGTTATGGCCAGGAAGCGGTGCCGGGAACCGGTGAGAAAACCCTGGCGAACTATCTGTTGGCATCGCTGGTGATTTTTATGGTTGGCCGTTTTATCGCCACCGCGCTGATGAGCCGCGTACGCGCCGCCTGGTTAATGTGTGTTTACGCTTCTATTAATGTAGTGCTCTGTGCATTTGCCATGCTGCAGCCAGGGCATTCAGGTTTGCTGGCGCTGACGGCGACCAGCTTCTTTATGTCGCTCATGTTCCCCACTATTTTTGCCCTTGGTTTGAAAGACCTTGGCCACCTTGCCAAAGCCGGTGCCTCTTTTTTGGTGATGGCGATCATCGGGGGGGCGGTGCTGACGGCGGTTATGGGGTTGGTGTCGGATCTGACCTCAATCCATGCGGCGGTGATAGTGCCGTTGTTTTGTTTTGTGGTGATTGCTATCTACGCGCGCTTTAGTGACCGTTGATCAAGGGAGGGAGAGTAAAGCATGATCGATGCCCACCAGCATTTCTGGCAGTTGGGTCGCAATGATTGCGAGTGGCCAACCGCCGATCTCAAGGCTATTTATCGCGATTTTGGCGAAAAAGATTTGCTGCCCATTGCAAGGGAATGCGGGGTTACGGGATCAGTGCTGGTGCAATCCCAGCCCAGTGATGTGGATACGGATTATTTGCTGCGTCTTGCGAGTGAATCGGACTTTATCAAAGCGGTAGTGGGTTGGGTGGATCTGGCCTCGCCAGATGCCCCGCAGCGGATTGCGCAGTTAGCGGCCCATCCCAAATTCAAGGGGATCAGGCCGATGCTGCAAGGGTTGGCAGACGACAAATGGATTCTGCGGCCTGAGCTTGAACCGGCAATTGCAGCAATGAAGAAACATCAGCTCAGTTTTGATGCGCTGGTTTACACCCGGCATTTGTCACACCTCTATCAGTTCGCCCGCCGTCATCCGGATCTGCCCATCGTGATTGACCACGCCGCCAAGCCGGCGATTATTGCTAATGATTCACCCTCCGTTGAGTGGTGCGATGCTATTCGTGTTCTGGCGGCCTTGCCTCAGGTTCATTGCAAGCTTTGCGGTCTGGTGACCGAAGCGGGCGTAGGGCAGGGGAAGGACGTCTTCGTTGCCTACATCAAATTTTTGGTGTCGGTATTCGGTGTAGAACGCTTGATGTGGGGAAGTGACTGGCCTGTCATAGGTTTGGCGCCAAACCGGCAACTCTCCATCTATAAAAATTGGCTAGCGCTTGTAGATCATGCACTTAGTGAGTGCAAAATAATCAATTCTGAAAGTATTTTCATAGGTACAAGTTTGCGTTTTTATCGAATTACGTAAATTAGAACGCTTTGCGCGTAAACCTATGCGTAGAATCGGCTCGCAGCGAGGATAAAGCCGGAACCAGATGAATGTTAGTTTTGACTAAACATTAACCTGTTCAATAAGCGGTGAAGGACTCGTGAATCATACTAATAACGAGAAAGCCACTATGACAGTAACTATGAACAAAGAGCTCGACGACGCCGTTCTGGAAGCTCAAGACGAAACTGAACGTAAGTACCGCGCCCCTGCCCTTGAAAAGGGGTTGGACATCCTGGAGTTGCTAGCGCGCAACTCGCTACCTATGACTACCTCGCAAATGGCTGCCGCGTTGGGGCGCTCGGTGAGTGAGTTGTTCCGCATGGTGTTGGCGCTGGAGTATCGCGGCTATATCGCCCAGATGCCCGACGGCCGCGATGGCTACATGCTCACCAACAAACTATTCACCCTCGGTATTTCCCAAGGTACAGCCAAGACATTACTGGAAGTTTCCCTGCCGGTGATGAAGGAGTTGAGCCGTGAATTAGGCCAGTCGTGCCATCTGGTCGTTCCTTCAGGTGACCAGATCGTCGTGGTAGCGCGGCAGGAAAGCCCGATGGACTTGGGTTTCTCTGTGCGTGTTGGCTACCGTCGCCGCATGATTGATACCAATTCCGGCGCGTTGCTCTATGGCTTCGCGACCCCGGATGTACAAGCGGGCTGGCTACCAATCCTGTCAGCGACCGTGGATCTGGAGCGCATCGAGCGTTTCCTCGCGAAAGCGCGCAAAGGTGTGGATCTCGGGTATATCAAATTGGCCAGTGATTTTGTGGATGGTGTCGTTGATTACTGCGTCCCGATTATTGGCGTCCACGGGGCGGTGGCGGTTTTAATCATTCCATTTATCCATATCAAGGCCCAGTCCATGACCGAAGAGCGGGTGTTGGAACGTTTGCTTCAAGCTGCCGACAAAGTTTCCCAGGGATTAATCGATTGACCCCGGTGCATAACAAGGCAAAAAAAGCCGATCTCAGGATCGGCTTTTTTTATGGTTGAAAACGCCATTTTTCCCCATGCAAAAAAGGTTCAGGTTTGGCGTTTACGTAAGTTTGTACTTGGTTTTGAAGCAAATTATTTCAAAAAGTCTAAATAACTATATGTGATTTCAACAGGCGTTCGGATAAAATAATTTTTATTGGCAATTCTAATTTTAATTATAAAAAAGAGGTTCTGTGGGCGAATCAACATCTACTTCTGTTCCGGCCTCTTCTCCCAGGGCCTCTTCACCCGGAGCCTTTTCACCCCGGGTATTGGGCACAACCGGAATAAACCTGTCGTTGCTGGGCTTCGGTGCAGCGCCCATCGGTAATCTTTACCAACCGTTAAATGATGAGCAGGCGCAAACGGCAGTGCTATCGGCGTTGCGTTCCGGCATCCGTTATTTTGACACCGCGCCCCATTATGGCTTTGGTTTGAGCGAAACCCGGTTGGGCCATGCACTCAAGGTATCGCAGCAGGATGTCGTGATTTCCTCCAAGGTTGGCCGCGTGTTAGTCCCAACTAACTCCAATGCCAGTGTTCGCCATGGTTTTGCTGACACCCCGCCATTAGAGCCAGTGTTCGATTACACCTATGACGGCGTGATGCGTTCTTTTGAGGCGAGCCTGAAACGGCTGCAGGTCGAGCGCATCGATATTTTGCTAGCCCACGATTTGGGACCAATGACCCACGGCGCCGACCATCCGGAAACGTTTCGCGAATTTATGGAGGGCGGTTATCTCGCCATGAACAAGCTCAAAGCGGATGGCTTGGTGAGCGCTATCGGTCTGGGTGCCAATGAATGGCAAATCTGCGATGCCGCATTAAAACACGGCGACTTCGATGGTTTTTTACTGGCCGGACGTTACACCTTGCTTGAGCAAGCGCCGTGCGAGCACTTCTTACCCTTGTGCGCTCGCCGCAAAACCTCCGTGATTCTCGGTGGACCTTTCAATTCGGGAATTCTTGCTACCGGCGTAAAAGGCGCGTTGAGCGGGATCAATAAACAACCGTTGTATTACAACTACGAACCGGCGCCGCAAGCGATAGTGGATCGCGTTGCCGCGCTCGAATCGGTGTGCGAAGAATTTTCTCTTCCACTGGCCGCCGCCGCATTGCAATTTCCTGCTGCCCATCCACAAATTTGTTCGGTACTGGCAGGGCTTGCAAATCATGAACAAGTCGAGCGCGCGGTGCAGTTAATGAACAGTGAAATTCCCGCTGCTTTTTGGGATGAACTGCGCGCGCGCAATTTATTGCATCCGGCAGCGCCAGTGCCTGCTTGATAGAAGAGAAACCCCATGAATAAAACAACTATCGCACCACTCATTTTGCTGCACCCGGATGACAACATTCTTGTTTGTGTAAGACAAATCCGCGCGGGCGATGCAATTGATATCGAGCAAGAAACTATCATCAGTCCGATTGATATTGGTGTCGGCCACAAGGTCGCACGCTTTGCATTGGCTGCGGGCGATAAGGTGTGTCGCTACGGCGCACCTATCGGTTCCATGATCGAAACTGTTGCGAAGGGACATCATGTGCATATGCACAATATGAAAAGTGATTACATCCCCAGCCACACGCGCACGCGCCAAACCCAATACCGGAGCGAAGAATGAATTCTGCAATTAATTTTCCCGCGTGGCTGCGCGCCGATGGCCGCAAGGGTATTCGCAATGTGATTGTGGTGGCGTACCTGGTCGAATGTGCGCATCACGTCTCGCGCATGATTGTGAATCGCGCCGATAACATTGATGTGCACTTAATTGGTTTCCCCGGTTGTTATCCCAATCAATACGCCTATGAAATGATGCGCGCGGTGTGTACGCATCCGAATGTTGGCGGTGCGTTATTAATTTCGCTTGGTTGCGAAAGTATGAATCGCGAAAAATTATTAAAAGATATTCATGCGAGTGGCCGCCCCGCCGAATTATTAGTTATTCAGGAAGCGGGTGGAACCAAATCAACGATTAAATCCGGCATAGAAGCCGTTGCGCGTTTGCAAGCGCAAGCCGCACAGGTTGAGCGTGTGCCCATGTATTTGCATGAATTAATTGTCGGGACGATTTGTGGCGGTTCTGATGGCACCAGCGGCATTACCGCAAACCCGGCCGTGGGGCGTTGTTTCGATGCGTTGGTTGCCGCTGATGCAACTTGCATTTTTGAAGAGACCGGTGAACTGATCGGTTGCGAAACGATAATGGCGGATCGCGCAATTACACCGGAGTTGGGGGTGGAGATCGAAGCCTGTGTTGCTAAAGCAGAACATTATTATCGCGTAATGGGATTCGGCAGTTTTGCTCCCGGAAATGCCGATGGCGGTTTGACAACGCTGGAAGAAAAATCCATGGGCGCCTATTCAAAATCCGGTTCATCACCGATTAGTGGTTTGATCAAACCCGGCGATATCCCTCCCGCTGGCGGTTTGTATTTATTGGATGTGGTTCCCGATGGTGAGCCGCGTTTCGGTTTCCCGAATATTTCTGACAACGCTGAAATTATCGAATTAATTGCGTGCGGTTCCCACGTGATTTTATTTACCACCGGGCGCGGTTCTGTTGTTGGTTCAGCAATTTCTCCCGTTATTAAAGTGTGCGCGAATCCCGAAACCTATCGCCGCTTGGCGGAAGATATGGATGTCAATGCAGGCCGAATTCTGGAAGGTGAAGCAACACTCGACGAGGTTGGCGAAGAGATTTTGCAAAACGTTATCGATGTGGCTTCAGGCAAACGCAGCGTTTCGGAAGATTTGGGGCACCAGGAATTTATCCTGACCTATAAAACGTTTGAACCTATTGGCCCGAGTTGTTTACCGGTTCGGCACATTGCGTAATCCTGCTACAGATCCGATTTTTTAAATCAAAAACAGATAAAAACCACTATGAAACGACTGGAAGGTAAAACCGCGTTGATCACTGCGGCAGCTCAAGGTATTGGCCGCGCCAGCGCCGACTTATTTGCCGCGGAAGGTGCGCGGGTTATTGCAACGGATATTAATGTTGACGGTTTAAAAGATCTGCACGGCTGTGAAATATATGGCCTGGATGTATTGAAAACCGACGAAATCAAATTGCTCGTCGATCACATTGGTCCGGTCGATATTTTATTTAACTGTGCCGGTTATGTGCACAACGGCACTATTCTCGATTGCGATGAAAAGGATTGGAATTTTTCCTTCGATTTAAATGTGACATCCATGTATCGCAT
Organism: Cellvibrio sp. 79; assembly: GCA_003056245.1. Lineage (GTDB taxonomy): Bacteria > Pseudomonadota > Gammaproteobacteria > Pseudomonadales > Cellvibrionaceae > Cellvibrio. The sequence continues at coordinate 345,819 of MVDH01000002.1, forward strand.
GATTCGCGCGGTGTTGCCGGGCATGGTCAGTAAGGGCGGCGGTTCTATCATTAATATGTCATCCGTCGCCAGTTCGATCAAAGGCGCGCCCAATCGTTTTGCATACGGCATGACTAAAGCTGCCGTGATTGGTTTAACCAAAGGTGTAGCCGCCGATTTTGTAACGCAAGGTATTCGTTGCAATGCAATTTGCCCCGGTACTGTACAAACCCCGTCGCTTGAGCAGCGCATGCAAGCTACCGGCGATTACGAAACCGCGTACAAAAATTTTGTCGCGCGCCAACCTATGGGCCGTTTGGGCTCCGCGCGTGAAATGGCCGAGCTTGCGCTTTATCTGGCGAGCGACGCCTCATCATTTACCACCGGCACCATCAATATCATCGATGGTGGCTGGAGCAATTAATTTTTTTAAAGAGAGTATGCGTCATGAAATTATTGCGTTACGGAATTGCAGGGCAGGAGCGCCCCGGTATTTTGGATGCACAGGGTAATGTGCGTGACCTGTGTTCGGTGGTGTCCGATATTAATGGCAAAACACTGACCGAAGAATCACTGAAAAAAATTGCCAGCATCAATATTGAATCACTGCCGCTGGTGGAAAATCCCGGGCGCTTTGGTGCCTGTGTAAATGGTGTCGGCAAATTTATTTGTATTGGTTTGAACTACGCTGATCACGCCGCTGAATCGGGCCTTGATGTTCCCGCAGAGCCAGTTGTATTTATGAAAGCGACCAGCGCGATTACCGGCCCTAACGACAATATTATTAAACCGCGTAATTCCACCAAACTCGATTGGGAAGTAGAATTGGGTTTTGTGATTGGTAAACACGCGAGTTATGTTGAGCTTGAAAACGCGATGGATTATATCGCCGGCTATTGCGTGATTAACGATGTATCCGAGCGCAATTTCCAATTGGAGCGCGGTGGTCAATGGGATAAAGGCAAAGGTTGCGATAGCTTTGGTCCAGTTGGGCCTTATCTTGTGACGAAAGATGAAATTGCAGATCCACTGAAATTAAATTTGTGGTTAAAAGTAAACGATAAAATTTTCCAAAACGGCTCTACCGACCAAATGGTTTTTGGTCCCGCCTTTCTAGTGCATTACCTTTCTCAATTTATGAGCCTGCAACCGGGCGATATTGTTAGCACCGGCACTCCTCCCGGTGTTGGCCTTGGCCAAAAGCCGCCGCTGTATTTGAATGAAGGCGATGTGGTGGAATTGGGTATTGAAGGGATGGGTGTGCAGAAACAGGTTGTTGTTAACGCGAAATAATTTAACCCCTCCCCAGCCCTCCCCTTAAAAAGGGGAGGGAGTCAGCTCCCCCATTGGGTGAAATGAGAGTGCAAACCCCTCCCCCTTCTCGAAGGGGGAGGATGGGAGGGGGTTAAGCTACAAAAAAACTCCAGAGAACTAAAAATGAAAAAAATTCACCAGCTCGCCAGCATCGGCTTGATCGCCGCTGCAATTTTCACCGCAAATTATTCCGCCCATGCAGAACAAAAACACAACATAAAACTCTGGCCCAAAGTCGAGTCGCCAATTAAAGACTCCTCTGAATTCAATGCAAAAATCGAAGCGATTTTGCAAAAGATGACACTGGAGGAAAAAGTCGGGCAGATCATGCAAGCGGAAATCCAAACCGTAACGCCGGACGATATTAAAAAATACCATTTGGGTTCGGTGTTAAATGGCGGCGGTTCCATGCCGAATCGCATCGAAAATGCGAAAGCCAAGGACTGGGTGAATTTTCTGGATGGCCTTTACGATGCCTCCATGGATACCAGCGATGGCAAGCAAGCGATTCCCATCTTCTGGGGAACCGATGCGGTACATGGACATAACAATTTAACCGGCGCGACATTGTTTCCGCACAATATTGGTTTGGGCGCAGCGCGCAATCCTGAATTGATTAAAAAAATCGGTGCAGCCACTGCAAAAGAAGTGCGTGCAACGGGCACTGAATGGGTATTTGCACCGACACTTGCGGTTGCGCAAAATGATCGCTGGGGGCGTACCTACGAAAGTTATTCAGAAGATCCAAAACTGGTTGCTGAATATGCCACGGCAATGGTTGAAGGTTTACAGGGCAAAGTAAATACCAAAGAATTCCTCGACGAAAACCATGTGATTGCCACTGCAAAACATTTCCTCGCGGACGGTGGCACCGATGGTGGTGATGATCAGGGCAACGCACATATTGATGAAAAAGAATTAATAAAAATCCACAACGCAGGTTATGTGCCGGCACTGAAGGCGGGTGCACAAACGGTCATGGCCAGCTTCTCGGAATGGAACGGGGAAAAGATGCATGGCAATAAATATTTATTGACCGATGTATTGAAAGAGCGCATGGGTTTTGATGGTTTGGTTGTTGGCGACTGGAATGGTCATGGCCAGGTCCCCGGCTGTACTAATGATTCCTGCCCGCAAGCGATTAATGCCGGTATCGATTTGCTGATGGTGACCTACGACTGGAAAGCCATGATTGAAAATACCCTCAAGCAAGTGAAATCCGGTGAAATTTCGCAAGCGCGCCTGGATGATGCTGTGCGCAGAATTTTGCGCGTAAAAATGCGTGCAGGTTTGTGGGATAAAAAACCATCGCAACGCGCGAATGCCGCCGATCAATCGGTTGTAGGTAGTGCAGAACATCGCGCTATTGCGCGTCAAGCTGTGCGTGAAAGTCTGGTGTTATTGAAAAATGCCAATAACGTTCTTCCTGTTAAACCACAACAAACTATTTTGGTTGCGGGTGATGCAGCTGACAATATTGGCAAACAATCCGGCGGCTGGAGTGTATGGTGGCAAGGTATTAATGATGCAAATGAAAACCATCGATTCCCGGGTGCGACATCAATTTACAGTGGAATTAAATCTGTTGTTGATGCGGCAGGCGGTAAAACCCTGCTGTCGGTTGATGGTTCTTTCACGCAAAAACCGGATGTGGCAATTGTAGTCTTCGGCGAAAATCCTTATGCCGAAGGTAGCGGCGATCGCGACACACTTGAGTTTGAGCCCGCGAAAAAGAAAAGTCTCGCATTGCTGAGAAAATTAAAAGCGCAGGGTGTTCCCGTGGTTGCCGTATTTTTATCCGGTCGCCCGATGTGGGTTAATCCGGAATTAAATGCGTCAGATGCTTTCGTGGCGGCATGGTTGCCTGGCTCTGAAGGTGCAGGTGTTGCGGATGTGTTGATTGCGAAATCTGATGGCAAACCGAATTTTGATTTTAGCGGAGCACTGTCTTTTTCCTGGCCAAAATTACCTTTGCAGGAAGTATTAAACCCGCACCATAAAAAATATGATCCGCTCTTTAAATCGGGTTATGGCCTGACTTATCAATCCGGAAAAACCGGACCCAAAAATTTACCGGAAGAGGTGACCGGCGTTGCCAGCGGTGAACCGCAAGACATCAAACTCTATGTGCGTCGCCCACTCGAACCCTGGCATATTTTTATTGAAAATTATGAACGTCAGCAAATTTTAAGTGGTGCGTTTGCTGCGTTACCCAAAGGCGATGTGAAAGTACAAACAACCGATAAAGATGTGCAAGAGGATGCGCTTACATTTAATTGGAAAGATACCTGGCGTGCTGGAATGACTCTCGAATCCGGTGAGGCGCTGGATTTAACTGCACACATGAAAACCGGTGTGTTGGCTGTAGATATTAAAATCAATGAACTCGCCAAAGGCGGTGTGTCTTTCAAAATGGAATGCAAGAAAGACGGTTGTGATCGCCAGGTTCCATTTACTTTAAAAGCGCGCGAGCTCGTGGGTAAAGGCTGGCAAAAAGTATATGTGCCGCTCAGTTGCTTCAAACAGGATCAAGACGATTTTAGTGCGGTGACTATGCCATTTGCATTGGAAACCGGTGGTGCTGGTGAAGTAGCTGTTGCCAATGTTGAATTATTAATTAACACACCAAAAGATGTTGCTCTACATACGTGTGCAAATTATCGCACCCAATCAATTACGCCGGATATGTTAAACGAATGGTGGGCCATTGATTGGTGGCTGCCACGCCATCAACAAAAAATTGCGGATGCTAAAGCAACGCTCGCCAATGGTGGAAAAATCGATGTGTTAATAATCGGCGATTCCATTACTGAATGGTGGGAAAAGCAAGGGCTGGCTGCGTGGAATAAATATCTCGCACCACTGAATGCTTTTGGAATTGGCTTCGGTGGTGACCGTACTGAAAACGTACTCTGGCGATTGCAGCACGATGCGGTAACCGGATTAAATCCGAAAGTAACAGTGTTAATGATTGGTACTAACAATACTGGTCATCGCCGTGAAAACCCGCAAACAACGGCGGCAGGAATAAAGAAAATCCTGGAAGAGTTACAACAGCGGTTACCCAATACCAAAATTTTATTGTTGGCAGTATTTCCGCGCGATGCCAAACCCGATGGTGAGTTGCGTGTAATTAATGAGCAGGTTAACGGCATTATCAAAAATTATGCAGATAACAAACGTGTGTATTTTGCCAATATCAATTCCGTATTTTTAACCAAAGATGGAATCTTGACTGAAAAGGTTATGCCGGATTTATTGCATCCCCATGAATATGGTTATGAACTTTATGCTAAAGCATTAGTACCAGAAATTAAAAAGTTACTGAAATAAATAAGTTAATCGTTCTATAGCGGGCTATTTTTTGCGATAGCCCGTTTTTTTTGTCGTGTAATTCTGCTGTAACAATCCTGTCATAGAGTGCTCGCCGTTATCGTACGGCGAGAGTAGTTTCTGCTGGTCGATAATCCCCCTTCTTGATCATCAGCAGAGACTCCTATGTCCCCCAAACACCACAAGCATATGCATTACAACGTGGCCCTGGTTGATAAATTATGGAATTTAAAGCGGCTGTGTGAAGCGCAATTAAAAATGCATATTCCATTAAATATGATACTTAAGGATGAGGAATACCGAGCCGAGCTGTTAGAAAAAGCATTGCACGCAAACCATGAAGAGTTAACCAAACTGGTGTGGGATGTGCGCCAGATGGAAGACACAATTGTAACCGCCACACATACTGGCGATGAATTTAAACTCAGGAAAAAAGCGCGCCGCAGTTTAAAGCTGGGTTACCTGGCGGCATTTGCCTGTTCATTATTATTGATAATGAGCGGATATTTATTGCGTTCATTTTTACCGCTGGATGCGGGCGAAGTATTTTTGTTGGAAGCTGTTACCAACACGCAAGTTAAGCCGGCAACACAAAAACGTGAACAGACGGCATATATTCCGGCAGGACAATTGGTTCGCGCGACGACACCATTATTTCGCTTGCACGGCTCCAATACTGTTGGAGAAAAATTGGCTCCGCGTTTGGTGGAAGCTTATTTTATGGCTCGTGGTGCAACCAATATTAAAACCCGGCAAGGCAATACGCCGGTAGAAAAAGCGGTGAGCGCTGAATTGAATGGCCGTATTGAATTTATTGAAATTCATGCGCATGGCTCCAGCACTGCATTTGCTGATTTATTGCAGGGTACGGCGGAATTGGGTATGTCATCGCGCCGGATAAAAGAGCAGGAGCGGGAATTGTTATTGGCAAAAAGTGGTGATTTAAACGAGCCGGGTGCAGAACATATTATTGGTTTGGATGGGCTTGCGATTATTACCGATACCAACAATTCATTGGCCAAATTATCTATTCCCGAGCTGGTGAAAATATTCTCTGGCGAGGTCACTAATTGGTCAGAGCTTGGCGGGCAAAATTTGCCTATTAAAGTTTATGCGCGCGATGAAAATTCGGGCACTTGGGATTCATTTAAAAGTATGGTGCTGGACCCGGTGCAAGCCAAATTGACCACGACTGCCAAACGCGTTGAATCCAGTACAGAATTATCGGATGCCGTTGCTAAGGAGCCGGGGGCCATTGGTTTTATCGGCTTGCCTTATGTACGTCGTGCAAAACTGTTACCGATTGCTGCTACCAAAACATCTAAAGCGATACTGCCTGCGCATTTCACTGTGAGCACAGAGGATTATCCACTAGCGCGTCGTTTGTACTTGTACCTGCCGCAAAAAAATATTAATGCAGATGCGGAAGAATTTGTTAAATTCAGTGCAACGGAGCGCGGCCAAAGTATCGTAGAAGATATTGGCCTGGTGTCGCAAAATATTAAAACCGGCCAGGCATTTAATAATGATTTTTACCCGGAAGCCATGCGTGATTTGACGGTGCGCTCACAACGTTTATCTCTTAATTTCCGTTTCAAGGATGGCAGCGATGAACTGGATACTAAAGGCATTAATGATTTGGAGCGTTTGGTTAAATATGTAGAAATCAACGCGCCGAAACGTGTGCAATTGTTTGGTTTTTCCGATAGTGAAGGCGATAAAGCGCAAAACGAAGAGTTGTCGTTGCGCCGCGCCAAAGTGGTAGAACAACATTTGACAGAGCGTGGCATATATCCGTTAGTTGCCCGTGGTATGGGTGAGGAAGCGCCGTTGGCGAGTAGTAAAACAGAAGATGGCCGACGAATGAATCGCCGGGTAGAGGTATGGATTCTGTAACGGCGTGATAAAAAATAAAGCCCTGCTTTTGGCGGGGCTTTTTATGCCGGTCTGCCTGGAGAATTACTTGAGTTTAAAAAACTCCATCATTTGTTGTAATTGTAATGCTTGCCCCGTTAGCTCCTCTGAGGTGGAGTAAAGTTCTTCGGCCGAGGATGAGTTTTGTTGCGTTGCAATACTGATTTGTGTAATCGCCGTCGTAATCTGGTTTGCTCCCATTGTTTGCTCATCGCTCGCGGCGGAGATTTCCTGCACCAGATCAGCGGTTTTCTTAATGGCTGGAACGATATCGTCCAATAATTTTCCTGCACTCTCGGCAAGTTTTACCGAGCCTCCAGCCAGTTCGCCGATTTCTTTGGCCGCGCTTTGGCTGCGCCCAGCCAATTTGCGAACTTCGCTGGCGACTACAGCAAAGCCTCTACCATGTTCACCGGCGCGGCCCGCTTCAATCGCCGCGTTGAGTGCGAGTAAATTGGTTTGGTAAGCAATGTCATCAATTACACTGATTTTTTCTGCAATCTTGCGCATTGCATCCACGGTATTTTTTACGGCTGAGCCGCCTTCATTTGCATCGCGCGCACTTTTGCTGGCGATGTTGTCGGTGACTTTGGCGTTGTCATTGTTTTGGCCGATGGAGGCGGTAATTTCCTCCATGGATGCGCTGGTTTCTTCAATGCTGGCGGCTTGTTGTGTTGCGGCCTGACTTAGCGATTGTGCCGTTGCGCTAAGTTGCTCAGAGGCGGAGGAAAGTGAATCTGCGGTGGAGCGAACCTCACCAATAATTTCTGAAAGTTTGGAAACCATCTGCCGGATCGCAAACAGTATGCTGCTTTGGTCGCGCGGTTTTATATTGACGTTAATGGATAAATCACCTTCGGCAATATGATAAATCACATCGGCGGTGTAATTAGGTTCTCCACCCAATTGGCGAAGAAGGCTGCGGGTAATCAGGTAGCTCAGAATAATAGCGACGAGAATGCTAATACCAATAATGCTAGTGTTAGTTACAAGGGTGCTTTCATAACGTTGCGTTGAACGTTCGTATTCTTCTTTTGCTACACGCACTTGTAATTTGTTTAATGCAGTAAATACATCGTTCAGTGGATCGAAAATGGGATAGATACCGGTTTGGGTAAATGTAGTGATTTTCGCTACATTATTTTCGGCATACCAAATTTGCAAATCAGCGAGCTGCTGGTGGGTTTTCTCTATCAATGGGCTGGCTTGCTTGATGAGCTTTTGCTCTTCGTCAATCAAATAGGTTTGCAAATAGGCTTCCCAGATTTTATCGGTAGCGGGCAATGTTTCGCGCGTAATGCGCAGGGCTTCCTGGGGAGTGATAATCCCTTTCACTGTTTTTTGCGGAACATCCACCAGGATCAGTGCAAAATTATCGATGACTTCCTTAAGGTCGCGCATAGGTTCGACACGGTCTACGTAAACGGTATGCATTCCCTGGTTGGCATCGCGCATACCTTTGATGCCCATTACTCCAATTAATATCATCAATAAAACCAGGGTTCCTGCCAGCAGACCTAAACGCATGGCGACTTTCATATTCTGAAACATGGGGTGCTCCCGGAATGCCAGAGAAATTGCCATGTTGTGGCAATAAAAATTCTTATCGGTTATGAATTAAAAGACTCAGCGAGGTGGGTGTCTTCCTAGTCAACCTTAGTAACGGGGAGGTTTTTTGTCAAAATGGGAGGATGGGCAGCTTGAGGGTATTACTACTCTGCTGCCTGGATCGAGTTGAATCGGGGGAATTTTATTGCTGGGCTTTTTCGCTATCGTGTCCCAGCAACCATTGCCTGGCGCTGTCCAGATCTTTAAACAAGCGCCCATTTCCGATCAAACGGTTGGTCAGTATGTTGCGGATAAATTCGGTCATTTCGCGGGTACGCGGATTTTTATCTACCCAGGCAACTTTGTGTTTCTTGGTAATACCCGCTTTTTTAAATAACGCGGGATAATTCAAGGCTTCATGGGTGCTGAGTGTACCGAACAGGTATTGCTCACCCAGAATGTTGTAGCACTGATACTTTTCGCAGGCCTCGGCAATTTGCTGCCACAGGTCTAGTGCTCCCTCATAACTACCAAGACCTTCTGCGTTAACGTGCAAATAAGACCCTTTGTGAGTGATGGTAATTTCGTAGTCCAATTGTGCCTCCATTATCGATCCCCTCCATTTCGTAAATCAGCAACCAATTTTCCGGCAGCAAGTATTTCAGTTTCATGATCCGGTTCGCGCCAGGTTTCTTTCAGGCCTGCGGCATACCACTCCAGCATTGCTGGTTGGGCAAGTAGAAGTTGCAAGTAGTCTGAGGCAGCTCCTGTTGCTTTAAGCCCATAGGTTTGGAAGCGGAATGCTACCGGTGCAAAAAATGCGTCGACAGCGGTAAAACTTTTACCCGCTAAAAATGGGCCGCCAAACAAAGACAACCCCTGGTTCCAGAGTTCATTAATTCGATCAATATCTTTTTGCAGTGCGGGGTCGATCGCATGCAGTTGTATGCGGTGGCCACAGCTCATGCCGCATTGGTTGCGCAGTTGCTGGAAGCCGGAATGCATTTCGGCGCTGGCGGAGCGAGCCCAGGCGCGGGCTTGTTTATCGGTGGGCCAAACCAGGGGAAAACTTTCGGCAAGGTACTCAATAATCGCCAGGGAATCCCACACGGTTTGTTCGCCATCTTGCAAGCAAGGTACGCGGCCATTAGGGGAAAAACTGCGATAAGCCTCCCAACTGCTCCCCACTTCAAGGGGATGGATTTGTTCTTTAAAAGGGATATTCAGGGCGCGCATCAGCACCCAGGGGCGCAGGGACCAGGAGGAGTAATTTTTGTTGGCAATATGCAATGTATACATCGGTAGACTCCTTGTAGATGCGTGCAGGGGCGGGAAAACTAACACAAATTCCCTGCGCCATGATGCAAACATTAACCAAATCTAACAAAAAGAATTTTTAGCTAATGTCGATTATTTGGCCAGAACTTGATCGGCAAGTTCCGGCTAAATAGCCTATTACAAGGATTCAAGCGCCGCAAGGCTCCATTCGATGGCTTGTGGATAATGATGGTCGGGTAATAAGTCGCCCAGTAAAACCAGGGTTTCCCGCACTTCGGTGACGTTGTTTCCAACAATATTGATATGGCCCACTTTGCGACCCGGACGAACTTCTTTGCCGTACCAATAGGTCCGGGCGCAGGAAAGGTCGCGCCATGCGGGGTTATAGTCGGTGCCGATCAGGTTGATCATCACATTCTGGCCAATGATTTGCGGTTCCGGCGTGGCCATATTGGCAACGGCACGCAGGTGATATTCAAATTGGCTGATACTTGCCCCGGCCTGGGTCCAGTGACCGGAGTTGTGTACGCGCGGAGCCAGTTCGTTGATCAATAACTTGTCGCCAACGCGAAAGGTTTCCATTGCCATTACGCCCACATATTCCAGGGCATTGAGGATTTTGCCGAGCATTTCTTCCGCTTGTGCTTGCAATGGTTGCAGGCGGGCGAGGGGGGCAACGGAGGCGTAGAGGATGCCATTTAAATGAAGGTTGAGTGTCAGCGGGTAAAACACACATTCACCGGCGGCGTTGCGTACGCCAACCAATGACACTTCCTCATCGAAATTAATCGCCTGCTCGGCAATTGCTTCGCCTTGCCAGTCATCGGGTACCTGATCGTCATCGGTACGCAGCCAATGTTGGCCTTTGCCATCGTAACCACCGGTGCGGCGCTTGAGTAAAACACGCTCGCCCAGTTGGTCGCGCAACTCGTTAGCGGTGATATCGCCCGCAACATTGCGCCATGGCGCCGTGGCAATGCCAAGGGAATCGATCAATTCTTTTTGGGTTTTGCGGTCAGCAAGGCGACCAAAGATATTCTGGTTAATGAAGCGTGGGTGTTGTGCCAACGCATGGGTGACCAAGGTATCCGGCCATTGCTCGCGCTCGGCGGTAACCAGATCATCGGCAGCCAGGGCAGGTGCTGTTGCTTCATTTATATCTACCGGACAAATGTCCAGGTCCAGCGGCATACCCGCATGTTTCAGCATCGCGCCCAATTGGCCTGCACCTAAAACCCAAATACGTTGGCTCATTCTTAACCTCGATCTCTATTATTCACGACCTATTGATCACGTGGATCAGGATTATCCAGCACCGATTGGGTCTGGTCGTGACGGAATTGGTCGATCTTGGTCGCCAATGCCGGATCAGTTACAGCCAGGATCTGGCAAGCCAGCAAACCGGCATTAAATGCACCGGCAACACCAATCGCCAATGTACCAACAGCAACGCCTTTTGGCATTTGCACAATAGAATAGAGGCTATCAACACCGCTCAAGGCTTTGCTTTGCACCGGCACGCCCAACACCGGCAAGCGGGTGTGGGCTGCAACCATGCCGGGCAAATGGGCCGCGCCACCGGCACCGGCGATAATCACGGCATAACCGTTATCCACTGCTGATTCAGCAAATTCAGTCAGCTTTTGCGGAGTGCGATGGGCAGAAACTACCTCGGTATGATACTCAACACCCATCTGCTCCAATATTTCCACCGCTGCTTGCATGGTGGCCCAATCACTCTTGGAGCCCATAATCACTGCGACTTTTCTTGCCATATCTCGTGCCTGATTGCGTGAAACTGTAAGTGTAGGCCCGAAATTTGGGCCGGAAACGAAAAAAAGGCGCGCATGTTACCACGTTAGCCGAGGTCTGCCGACAGGATTAAGCATCTGCCGTGCGGGGTTTTAAGCTTAATTCCTCGTTAAGTGTTGGGGTCATTAGCAACGTGATGAGATTAGCGATTCCTATTTCGTATATTAGGTACGATGAGTGATGCTCCTCATGATGATGAATGGTTTAAAAAGAGCCTTGCTACAAGAGGGTTGAGGCAGATAATGCGTGTACACACTATGTAAATTCTAGGAGTCCTGGATGATTAAGAAACTGTTTGACGTTATTAACGGTGGTACTGCGACAGCAACTACACACCACGTTTTTCGCGATGGTGTTTTTTCGTTGGATGCCCCATCAAATTTTGTTCGCAATGACAGGGATGGAATATTCCAACTGATTGAGCCTGATACGGACATCGCGGCAATTACCGCCTCTGCTTATGCAAAAGACGATGGCTCCCTTGAGGAATTCACTGAATACCGCTTCGCGCAAGTCGAACATTTTTATAAACCTGTTTCAGATTTGCAGGCATTTGAGTCGGCGCATGCTGTGGGAAATATCCAGGAATTTGAAGGTGTTTTTCCTGATGAAAGCGAACCTACTTACTATGTCGTATTGGCTCTGCAAGTAGGGGATATTTATCTATCCCTAAGCATTGTCACTGAACGAGAGCACTACGAAGCGCATCGTAGCCAATATAATGCAATGCTTGCATCTATTCGGGCTGACTCTGAATAATTTGAAAAGATGAATGCTCAATAACAAGAAAATTATAATTTTAAAAAATAACTGATCACTGTGACATCAAGAGAATTTTAATATTGTTGAACTACGCGTGATATTTTTTTTAAGAGGGAGTTAACGGAGATCAATATGAAAAAGTTATACGCAGGAAGTTGTCATTGTGGCGCTATCAAGTTTGAATGCAACCTGGATTTAACTGATGTGACCAGGCGCTGTAATTGCAGCTTCTGTTGGAAGTCGCGTTACTGGAAAGTGTTTGCCATGCAAGGCGATTTCAAATTGCTACAAGGTGAAGCTGCACTTAGTGATTATCAGGCCACCCCGTCGGAATGGCCAAAAGGTGACGTACACCATTACTTTTGCAAACATTGCGGCATTCGTCCTTTCAGTAAAGGATACCTTGAGATCGAGCCGTTCAATGGCGTATTCCACGCAATAAATATCGCAACGCTTGATGATGTTACGGACTTGGAGCTTTCCAATGCGCCGATTCAATATGAAGATGGTCGAACCAATTGTTGGGATGTCGCACCGCAAATAACGAAATTTTTATAAGCGATCTTCAATCATGATGCTGAGTGCAATAAAAGGCGATATCACCAAACTTTCTGTTGATGCAATAGTGAATGCTGCCAATTCCTCCCTCCTTGGTGGTGGCGGTGTAGATGGAGCTATCCATCGTGCCGCGGGGCCTGAATTGGTACATGAGTGCCGATTGTTAGGTGGTTGCAAAACCGGTGATGCAAAACTCACAAAAGGTTATCGTTTGCCTGCCAGATTTATCATTCATACCGTTGGCCCTGTTTGGCGTGGCGGTACTAATGGTGAGGTGGAGCAGTTAACTTCTTGTTATAGCCGGTCGCTTGAAATTGCGGTAGCAACCGGAATTAAATCAATTGCTTTTCCTTGCATTAGTACGGGAATTTTTGGTTATCCATTACAAGATGCTGCGAATATAGCCATCAATACAGTAAAAAGCTTTCCAGTTGATAGTAGCGTTCAATCGGTTATTTTCTGTTGTTTTTCGGATGCTGATTTGGCTGTTTATCAGGCGGTGCTTCCTCGATAAAACGGTGCTGGGAAAATAATAGGCGGCCACTTGATGGCCGCCTATTATTTATTGCGCACGCTTTTCCAAATAATGCCGCATTTTGCAAAATACATCGGTCAAGCCAAAAATAGCTTGGGCGGGTAATTCAGTATCCTGATTAATGCTGTTGCATAAATATTCAAGCAGCACAACCTGATTATGTAATTGCAATTCATCCGCTTCTAATGAGCTCTCTTGAATATTACGACCAATTTTTTCGAGAAGTTTGCCATCGGGCGCGAGGATTTCTAGCGCGAATGTTTTATAAGATTCGTATTGATCAGCGTTTAGTAAAACAGTAACAGGTAATTTGCTGGTTTTCAGGAATTGCTCGGGGGATGTATTGGAATTGGAAATATTGTCCATAATAAATTCTCATAGTTTGGAGAGTGTTCACCACCTACATGAGATACGAAATCATGGAGGTGACTGAGCAGGGTTCGTACCACCGGCCCCAAACCAACACCGGCCCACCCGAAGGTGGCCCCACCCAGCCACCATAACAAAGGGCGTAGCTGTGCGGGACACAAGAAAAGCCTTGTGCCAGTCTGGGGTAATTCTCGGGGGTACGAATCCCGACAGCAGTTTTTTGCTGCTGCGTGCGCAGGGTAGTAGAAGGGGTTTTGGCTGTCAATGTAAAATCATTTTGCCTTTTTTTGGTTTAATTAATTTAGTTATGCAACGGAGTAATTATGTCAGCTAAGCAATTATGGGTTCTGTCTCTCAAAGCAAAGGTGCTCGAAAATTGTGAACTGGATAATGATGGCTCGGAGTTTCAATATGTTGAGAGCTTTTTATTAACTGATGATTCAAATGAGCTTCTAACGCAAACAAATATAACATTAGGCCAAATGGGGCTGGAGCTTGATAATAAAATTAAATTGGTTGTTTATAAGTCTAAGGAGTGGAGTGGTGGTAATGATCCTATTGGGAGCGAGCTTTTGCAGGAGGCAGCAGAGCGAGCTATTGCAACAGAAGAGCTTACATTTGGGCCATTTACATCATGTAATTTTATGAATGAGTAAGCAGTAAGGATTTCTATTGTAAAGCGTCTTAAACTCGTCAAGGATTCAATGGTGGGAAAAAATGTATTTTATTTCGTAGCATTGTTATTGTTCGTTGCATCTTGTCATGCACAAGATGTATTTCAAGGTGCGAATGGGTGGGGTGCTAAGGATGATCTAAAGGATTTTTTATTAGCCCGGTACGATGACATTGAAATTTCAGAGATCTTTTCAAAAAAGAGCGATAAAACAAATTACCTAAAGAAATCTCTTGGCCACTTATTTGTAAAAAGCGTCTTGGATGTTAAGTCGCAAGATTTTTATTTTAAGGAATTGTCGGCTGTATCAGCGGTGCACTTGGGGGTTGCATATTGTCGCTATGAAACTCCTGAGAAGGCGAGAGAGGCTATGTCCAGGATTGAGCAAAAGGGTTTTTTTGAAAATACCAAAATAGCAACCAGATATGTTGCTATAAATTCAGGGGTGGTGAATCTTATCGTTTATACTGAATCTTCCGGAAATAAAACAGTTATTGAATATCTGGATTCTATTCCACAAAAGATATTAAATGCCCAGCAAAAAAATTAACAGATAAATTAATTGGTTGGCATATTCGATTCATTGCTAAAATTTTGTGTCCGAGTAAGATTAAAAGGCCAACGTAGCTGGCCATGTCGCCTCAGAAAGCTTGAAGAATAATGAAGTATAGTGTGTGCGGAGATTGCGAATATTGCGGTTCGCAAGCTCACCACAACCTACTTACTGTGGTAATGATGAACATTACATCACAGATTGGGATGGCAGCAGCTTCGTATAATCAGGCTTTTAACAATCCTTTGGGAGAGGAAAGACATGGACGCAGAGCAATATGATTCACTGACTTATAAGCAAACCAGTAATTATCATGAGAAATTGCGGGAGCATGTATTCCGCACGGTAGAAAATGATTTTGGTAGTTTGGGGATCGCCCTTTCTGAGATCTCTTTCAGGGATGCCAATGAGGCCAATTCCTGGAAAAAATTGTGGCCTAAGCCCGATAGGGCAGCAGCATAGGATTGGGCACGACTTTACAATGAATATCGTAGCCGTGGCGGAGCAAGACGGTTTGATATGTCTATCAGACGAGGTGGAGCGTTGCATGGGTTATGTTACGGCATGATGGAACATAACAGGCTAGTGCTTAAACTACATGCCCTTGAGCGTTCTCCTGTCTCTAACGAATTGGCAGGCAAAGTTCTAGATATTACGCTCTACGCGGCAGACCTTTATGCCACAATCAATGGCGCCCAAGAAATCTGGTTATGTGATCCTGTATCCCCTGCTCATACGCGACTTTATCAAAGCAAGGGGTACACGCCTGTGACTAACTGGCGGGACGATGTGACCCATTTGATGATGAGATTAAAATGACGACTGATGACGATCTGGATAAAGAAATCCAGAAAAAAATCGAGCTAGCCAAGAAAAAGATGGCGGAGCATGGCCGTAATTATGATGGCCTTGGCGAAGCACTTGAGAAGGAAGGTCATGAGGGGCCGTATTTTGGCCCACGCAATGATATTGAATACAGAAAATTAATTAAGGAAATTCGTGAATCAGGTGACGACGATGACAAACAATAGTGCTGATGCTGAAATAAAAAAGAAGCTGGATGCGATAAAGGCAAAATCAAAACATAATGCAAAAATGATGGCTACGAAAGTAAAAGCCCAGCGCGGTACACCCAAAAAACCATGATTGGTTGGCATATTCAGTTTGTTGTTAAAGTTTTGCATCCAAGTAAGATTAAAGGCCAGCATAGCTGGCCATGTCGCCTCAGAAAGCTTGGGGAATAATAAATTATAGAGACTGTAAAAATTTCTGTGTAACTGCCAACTCAACGATAATCCACCAAGCGCTCATCAAACACAATCATAAAATGATTGAGCGC
>MVDH01000003.1:0-268176 GCA_003056245.1 Cellvibrio sp. 79
AGGCTTCGAGATCTTTTTTGTTCATACTGTTTATCCTGCCTACAGGAGGTTAATGATAAACAGTTACACAGAGTTATTTACAGTCTCCTGAAGGAAATTATTTAGTCAGACGATTCGAGTCATATATAAAAACTTCCGACTCTTTACCAGCCCAGCGAGTTGCCACCAACGCGCTATCAGGGTTTTCCAATGCCTTTTCGATAACAGGTTTTAATTGTTCAGCTGTAGGTTTCGATTTAAACATCGCATGGTAGCGAATTGATTTTTCGTACTCTTCCGCGACATAGAAATAATAATCCTCGCTATTGCTTAACAAACCGACATAACCACTGTATAACACCAGAACCTTGCGCTTCTGCTTGTTTTTTTGTGCAACATATTGTGCAAGTAATGTTTGCTCGCCTTTTTCAAACGGATACTCCTGCCTTATAACCGAATATCCTGCCAGTTCCAATTTTTCTTCTGCAGTCGATTTCCCAGGTTTATCAAATTTCAACTTGAATCCCCTCTTACCATTTTGTTCCTGTAAAAGAATTAAAGATGCAAAGTCCTTCCCAACAAAATGTTCCTGAGCTACCGGTAAAGTGCCCTCTGCGTGCACAGCGGCAGCCAAACATGCGAACAAACAAAAACTCACTAACACATTACTTTTCACAACCCGTTCTCCTTTATAATTAACCACTGAAATTTTTAACTGTATTTTATTTACATTCGAACCAAAAGTGTTTAACGCAGTATCACAACTGCACATCCTTACTAAACAAATCTTTCAACTCTTTACGACTTTGCTTCACCAGTAACGCCAGCTCTTTTGGATCTTTACTGATTGCAATTGCTTGATGTAACAAACTATGGTCATGCTCACGGAAAATATCGATAGCATGTTGCGATTGGCCTTCGGTGTAACCGACTTCCGTTAGCGTGCGCATGGCAGCGCTGAGGCTGGATTCGTAAATTTCACGGATCGGATTTTCAACTCCCAATTCAGCCAATTGATATGCGTGCGCGCGATCACGTGCACGTACAATCAATGTGATGTGCGGAAAATGAGATTTTACAAGACGAACGACTGCCAGGGATGCTTCGATATTTACCAATGCCACTACCAACACTTTCGCATCACGGATACCAGCAGCTTCCAGTAATTCAATACGCGTGGCATCACCGTAATAACTTTGTACACCATAATTTTTCAGGAACTCAATGTGTTCAGGATTTTTATCCAGTGCATTAAACGGAATATTACTGGCGGTGAGGATACGGCCAATAATTTGGCCGAAGCGGCCAAAGCCGGCGATGATCACTTCTGCTTTGTGTGCATCCGGCTCTTCCAATTGTTTTAAAGCATCTGCAGCGTGCGCCGCTTCTTCACTGGCTTTTTCCTGCATGGTGCGCTTGCGCGTAAAGAATTCATGCAGGATCACCAACGGACTGGTCAATGCCATGGAAATACCCACTACTAGCACGACGTAATTGGAAATATCCTCCGGTAAAAATGTTGTTTGTTCGGCGGTGGACATAACGACAAACGCAAACTCACCACCTTGCGCAAGCATTACCCCAATCAACAAACCATCTTTGATGGGAAATTTGCGAACGCGCAACACCAAAGCCACGACGAGAATTTTAATCAGCATTAATGTCAACGCGAGCACCAGGATTAAAAGCGGCTCGGCAAACAATAACCGTAGATTTAACGACATTCCCACGGCGATAAAAAATAATCCCAATAATAAACCTTTGAAGGGTTCAATATCGGCAGCCAATTGATGGCGGAAACTGGATTGGGCAAGCAACATACCGGCGAGGAATGCTCCCATACTCATGGAGAAACCTACCAATTGCATTAAATAAGCAACACTCAAAACAATTAACAAACCAGCGGCGGTGAGAATTTCACGACTACCGTATTTGGCAACAATTTGTAATAACGGATTAAAAATTCGCGCGCCGGCCAACAATAAAAATGCCACGGTACACAAGCCAATCCACCAAGGCACATGCACAGCTTCACTGGCAGAGGGCGACCAGGTAGCGAGCAACAATAAAATCGGGATAACTGCAAGATCCTGCAATAACAAAATTGAAAAACCTTTTCGACCAATCGGCAAGCCCATAATTTTGTGCTCTTCCATCAATGGAATGGCAAATGCGGTAGATGAAAGCGCAAGTGCAAGGCCGATCATAAAACCTTGCTGCCAACTCAAATCCAGGAACACTGCAATTAAACCGGTAATCGCCAATGCGGTTAACAACATTTGTGCACCGCCTAACAAACCAATATCCAGCCGCATTTTCCACAATTGTTGCGGATTTAATTCCAGGCCGATAACAAACAACAACAAGACAACACCTAACTCGGAAAACTGGAAGGCAGCTTCAGGCTGATAAATTAATCCCAGTTCATAAGGGCCAATAATTGCCCCGGCCACCAGATACCCCAAAATTGCGCCCAAACCAAGGCGACGGAATAAAGGCACGGCAATAGTAGCGGCCAACAAATAATAAATAGCGTGTAATAGTGTTTCGTGGTGTTCCATAAACTTTGCTCGACGTGACCTATCCGGAGAACGAAAATATTTTACACGCACAGGCGATATCACATGACCCTACGTGAAAATTATTGGAGAATTTTTAAAGTTTTAATGAATTATTCGAGAGTTAACCAAACACAACGAA
The DNA here is from genome assembly GCA_003056245.1 of Cellvibrio sp. 79. Lineage (GTDB taxonomy): Bacteria > Pseudomonadota > Gammaproteobacteria > Pseudomonadales > Cellvibrionaceae > Cellvibrio. Next base: position 2,680 of record MVDH01000003.1, read on the forward strand.
TGAGAATGAAGCTCCGCCAAGAAATGCCGGAGCTTCATACTAAACAGAGTTAGTAGCGAGCAACACTGACTTCGTAGCTACCGAGATTATCACTATTATCAGCGAGTGACGTTTTGTCATTGACGGCAAAAAATAATTCACCTGGGCGATCAGCGATTAAGAGGTAATTATCGCCTGCAACTAACCAGCGACCGTAAGCACCGATTTTAACCAGCAACGCCCCATGATTTGCAGTGGGTAACAAGCAAAGCTGACCACAAGACGCTATTCCTTTTGGCGTAGACAATGGATGGCCAATATTCGATGGCCACACATTCACAAGACCTGCCGCCTTGATTATCACACGTTGATTTACTGCAACATTGATGTGGGATGCAGTATTAAAACTTGTGCCTCTTACCACAAAGCGCCTGGGTTCAGGCCAGCCCAAAATATCATGGAATTTACGTTGGCTTTTGCTTACGCGGTAATGAGCAATGCCAATATGGGGCGGCTCATTAAATTGTTGGATGGAAATTTTTAATTCATTGACCCCCTCCTTGAACGGTGAATAATCCAGGTTTTTACATAACAATACCCTCTCAGGGGCGTCGACCTGCATGTACTGATGGATACACTCATGAAACCATGCACTGACATCCTTATCATTAACCAATGCCTGGATTTTTAACGCAGCCGGACCACGTTGCGGCGCTAATGCCGGCGATGGATAAGGGGAAGGGTAAATCGGTTCAAAATCTGACCTATACAGTGACAAATGAATACTCAGTGGCAAATACACGGCAATATCAAGCGTTTGCGAATCCAGCAAATCAGCGTACGCCGGTTCTATACGCAGTGCGGGCGAAGCCCCATCATCTTGCGCAATGGTACAACTGGCTACGGTTAACCCCGCAACAACCCATAAGAACGAAAACATTTTTTTAAAAGCCATACTTATATCCTGATTAGTTATCCAAACAATGGGCAAGTCGATAATCCCGATACTCCTCTAACCGCCCCATTCCCCCTGCAAGAACAGGCGATCACCAGACCGCAGGCTCAATGCAGGGCAATTTATTCTAGTAGGAAAAGCGCTGGCATCAAAAACATTTTCAATCATAAAAATCGGCCTATCAGGATGGCAGTGCACAAAAAGTTAAAAAAATTTAGCGTTCCTGTCGATTTCACCCACCCTGCTACGACTAATGTCTGAAACCGAGGAACGATGCAACAGGCTGATGGCCAAATAAGGTATGACCTCAACCTCACCGGTTCTAATTTGATCTACTTTTTTAATCACTGAAGGAGATATCCCATGACCCATTACGTAGATGGCTTTTTACTTCCAATCGCCCCGGAAAAACTTCCGGAATACCAACAAATGGCAAACAAAGCTGGCGCGGTGTGGAAAGAGCACGGCGCGATTGCCTATTGGGAATGCGTTGGCGATGACCTTGATATCCAGGACCTGACCAGCTTTCGCACCGCAGCTGGCTGTAAGGATAATGAAACAGTAGTTATTGCCTGGATTATTTTTACATCGCGCGAAGAGCGTGATCGCATCAATGCGCTAGTGATGGCCGATCCGCGCCTGAATGATATGTGCGACAAAGAAAACCCACCATTTGATTTCAAACGCATGGCTTACGGTGGATTTAAATCTATCGTGCGTTACGAATAATTTTTTGGTCAATTGCTAAAGGAATTCGATTATGGCAACGCAAGTATTTGTCAATTTCCCCGTTAAAGACCTGGATAAATCCAAGGCATTTTTTTCGCAGCTGGGTTATACATTTAATTCACAATTTACCGACGAAAAAGCGGCGTGTATGGTGATTAGCGATACCATTTATTCCATGCTGGTTACTGAGGCGATGTTTAAAACATTCACCCCCAAAACAATTGCGGATGGGCACACCACAAAAGAAGTCATCGTGTGCCTTTCTTGCGAGAGCCGCGCGAAAGTTGATGAAACTATCCAAAAGGCCGTAGCCGCCGGCGGTACTGCATGGCCAACAGAACCGCTTGACCATGGTTTCATGTACTACCACGGTTTTCAGGATCTGGATGGTCATCACTGGGAAATTATGTTTATGGAACCATCACACGTTCAGGCATAATCTTTCGCCACAAATGCCGGTGTAAAAGCCGGCGCAAATCCACATGCACACTGATGAGGGGAATAATGAAATATTTATGTATGGTTTTTTATGATGAGAACATCATCAACAACATGACTTCCAACGAGTGGAAAGCCCTGAACAGTGAATGCGAAGCCTGCGGCCAGGGTTTGCGCGATAGCGGAAAAATGATTGGCGGCAATGCATTGCATCCATCAACAACTGCAACCAGCCTGCGTATTCGCGATGGCAAGCCACTTATTACGGACGGCCCTTTTGCCGAAACCAAAGAGCAATTGGCCGGATTTTATTTACTGGACGCCCGCGATTTAAATGAAGCCATACAACTCGCCAGCAAAATTCCGCCCGCGCGTTTTGGCACCATTGAAATTCGCCCTGTCCGCGAACTGGACCCTGCAAAAGATGAACGCTTCCAACAACACTTCGGCTGATGCCGATACTATATTTTCGCCGCCACGCATCGAACAGGCTGGCCCGTTTTTAATTGCCGGTTTACGCGAGCCGCTGGATGAAAATGCGCCGCAAAAAATCCCGCAGCTCTGGCAACAATTAATCAGCCGCTGGGATGAAATTACGCAACGCGTCAATACCGTAGATTATGGTTTATGTATTCATTTACACAGTCATGAATATTATTACATGGCCGGTTGCGGCGTATGGGATTTCACCGGTTTACCCGAATCATTTAGCCCGTTTATTATTCCTTCGCATACCTATGCAGTATTCACCCACAATGGATCGGTATTAAATATTCGCGACACAATTGATTTTGTTTTTGATAAGTGGCTGCCATCATCAGGATACAAACACGCCACGGCACCGGAAAATGCGTTGCATTTTTTTGAGCGTTACGGTGAGAAATTTGATCCCGATACTGGCAGTGGAGATATTGAAATTTGGTTACCGGTTACCAATCTCTAAAAATTAAAAGGAGGTCAACTGACCTCCTTTTAATTTGCTGTTATTTGCTCACCATTTACTTATCACACATGCAGATCAAGCATCCCACTCCATATACCCATGCACTTCTGCATAATCATAGGTAGTAATTTCAAAGGGATTGCCATCGGGATCGCGGAAATAAATCGACCATGAAAGATCATGATCAATAATGTTGGTAGCCATTCCTTTATCTTTTAAATGCTCAATCCAGGCAAAGAAATTTTCAGCGGTCACACTAAAGGCAATGACTGTATTCTGGATTATTTCTGATTCGAACAACGCCAAATGAATATTGCCTTGCGCATTGCCAATCGTTAATGGGCCTTTATCGGTAGCCCATGACTCAAATTCGGCAACCCGCTCAAACCCGAGGATGTCTTTATACCACTGCTCTGCAAGTTTCCGGTTTTTAACCGATACATGGACGTGATCGATTAACAGCAATTTTGGAACCATATTATCCTCCAGGCATCAGGTCTCCAGCACAGTTTACAATAAAAAACGGAGAGGCATAGCTCTCCGTTTTTTAGCGCAAATATCAGAGCATGTTTATATTTTGGTTTTATCCACACTTAACGAGGTTGTATTAAGGGAAACAATACGCGTTTTGCTAATTTTGTGGCGATAAATTTCGCGCAAATACTTGATCGCTTTTTTCACGCTATCGCGCGATAGGCGAATATCGTTAATCGAGCAGAATTTTTCGGAGTCATTGATCAGCTCGCGGTACTTTTTCTCGTACATGGGTTTAATCGCGTACCAGTTGGTATCGAGAATCTTGGCCGGGTTCTCGTACTCATTGAGCATTTTATCCACTAGCTTTTCATCGAAATCTTCTGCGCGGATAAAGTCGAGCATAGCGGTATCCAGCTGCTCATCGAAACGATAAGGGTCTTTGGCAAAACAACGTTTGATAAAGGCCACGATCAAGGTCAGGAAGTCATCACTTAAGCAAGGACTTTTTACGATCAGTGTTGTTAACGAAATATTCGCTGATGCACCAATGACTAATGCATAGCGTTTCAATGTGGTATTAGGGAACAAACCATTTAAATGGGATTTGAGTTTATTTAAATCCATGTAGGACAGCTTGTAATCTTTCGGCAATGAAATAATGGAAACAATCGATGAGCAGTTTTTGAAGAAGTGCAAATTTTTCAGCTCTTCCGGGTCATAACCTTTTTGCAGGTACTGCGCCAATGCATCGCGGTAGCGACCCGATTCAATCGGCAGCAAACTAATGCCCTCAATCGCCTGGGTCACTTTGTTAAAGTGTGGCAAATCGATAGAACGATAGAACAGATCATCAATATTTAATTCGCTGGATTTTTTACTTTCAATACCGCGCAATTTATCAACGCCTTGCGGCGCGGCGGCGGCGGGAATTACTGATTCGGCATAAGCAACGGCGACCGGGCCGGCGAGACTCATAAATAAATCGTTGGCGTCCAGGCGAATGGTTTCGCCGATATCAATTCCCGCACGGCGGAAATAATTTTCGTCGTAATCGGTTGTCACTGCTTGCGCCGTGAGGATGTTAAAAATTTGCTGGGAAATATATTGGTTGGCATATTTCTCCATGGCATTCACATCGATATGCTGGATGGCACCTTCATCGGTTTCTTCCGCGTAACGCATGATATCGTTGGAAATTAGCATCATCGCATTCCATGGACGAATGCGATGCATCACGCTGGCTTCACTGGAATCTTCATTATCGAAGTTGTAAGAGAAATCCCACTCTTCCGATAAATATTTACACAGCAAGCGACCGGCATTGATATGTAATGCTTCCGACATTTCCACACCGTGATCGGAAATATTCGGCAGTATGCAAATACCGCTGGTAAAGATGGGTTCAAACACGAATGAATGGCCACGATTTTCGGCATCATCGGCTGGCGCGCGCACATCAAAGGTTTTGCTCATGTACGCATATTGTTGCGCAAGGCCAAATTCACTCGCCATCCCCGAACCGGTACCGCCGCCTGCGCTGAAAATATAAAAATACAAGCGCGACTGGTTGGCTTTAATTCCGCAGGAATCGATCAAATAGGAATGCACATGTTTCCAATCGGGATTGGAAAAACGCTGGGTATCTTTATTCAAAATAATTTTAGCGAGGTATTGGCCAAGAATCGGGGCGTTACCCGAACCACCGGCATGGACTTCAGACAAGTCCATGATTTTCATTTTGGTGTAATCCTTGAGGAAACCGGAGCGCTCGCCTTTGTGGGAAAAACGGATGCGACCTTCGATATCTTTATCCAGGTCACCGAGCATCACCAATGGCTCAATTAAAAATACCGGTTTGAGTTGGTGACTGCCTTTTAAATGCAAACTGCGTTTAATCCAGCGAATAGGACGCTGGTCCTGCTCGCGCACTTCTTTTTCTTCGGTGGCAAATTCATTCAAATAAAAATTGCGCGCGTTGTAAACGAGCGACGCAACATCCAATGCGATGTTGGAGCCACAACGCCCCAAACCGATTAAACACACCGAGGGAAATTGCGGCTGTTTGCGCGAATCCTGATCCTGTTCATTGCTGAGGCGCGGATACACACTGGAGCGAAGCGTATCAAGATTGTAGAGAATCTTGTTCAGATCCCGCTCGGTAAAATACATATAACCACTGCTGGAACCGGAGATGGATTCTTCTACAAGTTCAGCGTGCACCTTTGGAGTTGGCTCCAGCGTTACCAGATCATCTTGTTCCAGAACTTCGGTAGAGCGCGAGGATTTTTTGGTGGCCATGATGAGTGAGTGTCCTTGATGAACAGTTAGCTATTAATGAGGGGGAAGGCCAGATACGGCTTATGGTCTTAACACCTATTAACGCTAGACGCGACTTGCAAGAAATACAAATTTGCATGCCGCGCCGGTTCAAAAAGTCATCGGAATCTACTCCATCCAATGCACTCAATGTTTTTCTCTTATCAACTCGATGTTTTTTCTGATCAATTGGTACGATTTAACGCAGCCAAGACTTGTGGGTCACGCGCATAGATATCCGGTTTGAAGGCGATGTGCTCTTCACTGGCTGCATCCACCGTCCAGTAAGCAAGCAATATAGGAACACGTTTGGCCAAGGTGACATTGCGGGTTTTGCCGGTATCCAATGCCTGATTGATAGCGGCCTGATCCCAGCCCGGCGTTTCTGCCAATAACAATTCCACCAATTCGAGTGCACGTTCTACGCGGATACAGCCCGAGCTAAAAGCACGCTGACTTTTATCAAATAATTTCTGGTGCGGTGTATCGTGCAAGTAAACGGAGTAAGAATTAGGGAAACGGATTACCGCTTTTCCCAACGCAGCATCGGCCCCGGCATCCTGGCGCAAGATCACATTGCCCGGGCGCGACCAATCCACCGAGTGAGGATCAAGTTCTTTCCCTTCGCTATTGAGCACGCGGATATTGTGTTCTTTCAGGTAATTAATGTCCTTGCGCACTTTCGGCAAAACATCCTTACGCAAAATCGTGGGCGGCACAGTCCAGGTTGGATTGAGGGTGATGTAATTAACTTCTGATTTGAAAATTGGACTGGTGCGATACGCCATACCTACCTGCACCCGGGAGCGCCATATCGGTTGATGGCCTTTGAAAAAAGTAACTTTAAAACCCGCCACATCCACCAATAGCATGTCAGCAGGAATGTTATGTAACAGCCACCGTGCGCGATCCAGGTTGACGCGGATCTGGTCGATCCGCGATTGCACCGATACATTCAAAGCAGCGCGCGTGGCTGGTCCGATCGCACCATCCACTTCCAGGTATTGATCGCGCTGGAATTTTTTTACGGCTTCCACCAGATATTCATCGAACACTTCATCGGGGTTAATCCCGACGGCAACTGTCGGTTCCGCTGCTGCACTCGAAGAGCTGCCCCCTTCAACGGCCAACACATCACCAACATATATTTCTGTCGCTGATGGAGCAGAACTGGAACTGCTGGTTGCAGTAAATTTGGCATCCGCTCCCAGGCATTTTTGCGCGGGCGATAATCCCTGCTGGCCATCAATGACTATGGGTAATACGGGGGCAACATACTCGCCAGTCACCGTCAGGCGTTTACGCAGAATGGCGATTTGCGGATCAACCACACATGGTTTTAAGGAAGGTCCCGCCGGCAAGGCTGGCCACCCACCCTGTGCAGCCATAACCCGGTAACGTTTAAGGCCTTCGCGCATGTTTTTATAAAGGGGATGTTGTGGGCGGGTTTTGGCAAAAATGTCGGCGATAGGCGTGATATCCACACCACCGGCAATGAATATTCCCGCGCTGGTCAGTGTCAGATCTTCCAATTCAAAATTCCATTGCGGATCGAGACCAGCGGGATCGACCTTGCCATTAAATAAATGATAGAGCGCGCGCAGGTAAGCATTAGTCGCACGGATATCATCATCCGCTTGCCGGGTGATGGATTCAGGGGAGCCATCGACCACCAACGGCGGTGCCTGGCGTAATTGCGATACCAGATAATCTTCCGGGCTCAAGCCATCTTCGGATAAAGCTTCCAGCGCAGCGATCAATTCATCCAGGCGACCAGCCTGGTTCCATACTGGCCGAAATTGCCGCTGGGTATAGAAAGTACTCACGGCCTGGGTTAAATCACGGGAGTTGTTGCGGGTTGACTCCTCCGCCAACTGCATCACCGCTACTCGTGCTTCTATCTCTTTAACCAATAATTCTTGTGGTGATAGTACCGACAACTCAGGAGCTGCAACTGCGCGCCCGACACTAAAAGCCATCAATACCAGCGTTGCAAACACCCATTTGTATAACCCTTGCTTTATTACCATGAACATCAATACCCGAAACAACTGCATAAAGGCATGCTCCTGCACATGTCGTGAAAAACGTGCTTATTATCTAAGGTAGCAAAGAAGATTCAATACCTGCTGCATTTTTGATCATTTAATGTTTGCCGCATCAGTTTTCAGATGCTAGCATTCGTCCACTATTGTTATTTACAGGCAAAAATAACCCCTGTCACAGCAAGGCTGCTGCAACTAATCCACCCAGAAATCCGGGAATTATTCATGTTGTATAGAGCTATTAAGGCCTTGTCTTTTTCGGCCTGCCTGAGTCTTTTATTCACTTTTCATGCCACAGCTGGACAAACCGAGAGTAATAATCCATTCGCAATACCATCACCTTTTTCCGGTGAACAAGCTCATCTGCAATTGCTAAAGGCATTAAGCAAAGCAGCCCCCGCTGCAAACCCCAAAGTTATTGGCCTGGCGCTGTCTGCGCTGGATTGTGCCCTGCATCAGGGGATGTCCCCCGCGCGCAACTTAACGGTCATTGATTACTCCCTAGCTTCCACCGTGCCACGCCTGTGGGTGTTTGATTTGATCACCGGCAAGCTGCTATTTAATGAATTAGTCGCCCATGGCAAGAATACCGGTGAAAATTTTGCACAAAAGTTTTCCAATACTTACGGCAGTTTGCAAACCAGTCTAGGCCTATTCCGCACCAAAGACACTTACGTAGGTTCAAACGGTTACTCGTTACGTATGCAAGGGTTGGAGAGCGGATTCAATGACAAGGCCATGGAACGCGCCATCGTATTTCACGGCGCTGACTATGTAGATCCAAAACTTGCGAAGAAGCAGGGCCGGATCGGGCGTAGCTGGGGTTGCCCGGCAGTGCGCCGTGGTATCGCACAAAAGGTGATTGATACCATCAAAGGCGAACAATTCCTGTTTTCCTACTATCCCGACAAACGCTGGTTAAACGCGTCAAAATTCCTGAACTGCCCAAGTAATCAACGCCTGGCACAAAACAGCATCAAACAGTAATTCATGTTTGGGGCTGATTCCTTCAGCCCTCGCCCACTTCACATCTCCCTACCAAAATCCTTCTGATTGCTAATCTTCTGTAAAGCAACGTTAAAGAGTGGCAATAGCTCACACCCTCTGTATCAAGCTGTGTAAAAGCATTCGCTGGCACGCGAAATAGTCGCTATAACTAAAACCTACAAATACAACCATAAGACCACTACAACATAAAAGCCCAGGGAAAACACACTCCATGAACACTAGCGATTTTAAACGCGGCACCTTGCCCGTTTGCCTCAGCCTTTTATCTATCGTTTGCATTTTCTCCGCGCATGCTGCTGATGCGCAAAAAAAAGAACCCTGGCAACTCGCCCAGGAAACTGAAGTATGGGAGCCGGTACCCGCGGTAATCCAGGCACCGGCGAATGCAGCTCCATCCGACGCAATTGTTTTGTTTGATGGCAAAAACCTCAGCCAATGGCAGGCCGCTGAAGGCAATGGCGCCGCCGAATGGAAAGTTGCAAACGGTGCCTTCACGGTTGTGCCGAAAAAAGGCGATATCAAAACCAAAGAATCGTTTTGCGATGTGCAACTACACATTGAATGGATGACACCTACACAAGTCACCGGCGAAGACGGCAAACCGCTGGAAAGCCAGGCGCGCAATAACAGCGGTGTGTTTTTGCAAGAGCGTTACGAAATCCAGATGCTCGACTCTTACAACAACAAGACCTATCCCAATGGCCAGGCAGGTTCTGTTTATAAACAATCTATTCCACTCGTGAATGCGTCGCGCGCGCCAGGCGAATGGCAAACCTACGACATTATTTTTACGGCGCCGAAATTTGATAGCGCACAAAAACTCACTGCCCCCGGTAACGTAACGGTGCTGCACAATGGGGTGTTGGTACAAAACCATGTTGAAATCCAGGGCGCTACTGAATGGATTGGCAAGCCGGTTTACAAAGCTCACGGCTGCGCACCGCTCCGCCTGCAAGATCACGGCAACCCGATGAGCTTCCGCAATATCTGGGTTCGCAAACTCTAATTCCCGTTTCTGTCCGCTGACGGTTTAGCCTTATTGAACTGTCAAGTTTCGCGCCGCTCTTCCATGGAGAGCGGCGCTTTTTTCCGAAAAGAACAGGTAATCAACCATGCTGTTTATCAATCAGTTGCGTGCAACACTGCTCGCAGTTGCATGTATTTCTGCTCCGCAATTAGCTGCACAAACAACCTCGCAGACAACACCAGCACAAAACCCCGCCATTTTTTTTAAACCCAATCCCGATTGGAAAACGGCCAAAGCGGTAAGTGCCGTCGGTAATAAATTGCAGCTGACCGCCGCCAAAGATGGCAACATTCTCGTGCTCAGCAGCACAGGAAGCGGCGAGCATTTAAACACAACGGAACATATCGGTGACTCAGTACTTGATACAGAATTTTTAGTCCCCGAAGGCAGTGATGCAAAATTGTATTTGCAAGGCCGCTACGCGGTAGATTTAAAAAACGTTAACAATGAATGGCAACACTTGCGTGCAAAATTTCGCGCGCCGCGCTATAACGAAGCCAGCACCAAAGTGGATGCCGCATTGATTGTGGAAGTCAGCATCAATGGCGAGCAGGTATTGTTAAATGATATTCGCCCGGCAATGAGCGAAAACCCCAACGTCGGCTGGGAAGGTGCGGCGGGGATCACCAGCTTTCTGGTTAAAAAAGGCCAGCTTGCGTTGCGCAATTTCAATATTGCTCCTGCCGATTTTTCATTGATCACCATGCCGAAAACCTCCGGCGAATTAACCAATGAAAAAGAGTTGGTAGATTTTGTCGCACTCGGCAAAGAAACATTTGAATCGGTAGGTTGTAACGCTTGCCATCTGACAACAAAAAATGATCCCGGTGTGAGCACCGGACCAAACCTTTTCGGTTTATTTAAACGCGAACCGCGCGATCGTGAAATTGTAGAGGGCGGCGAAGGTCATCGCTTCACCATTAAAGCAGATCGCCAATACCTGCACCGCAGTATTCGTTCTGCAACTGATCAATTAGCGGTTGCCGAAACCGGTGCAAAAAAAGGTGAAGCATTCCTGCCGATCATGCCCGCATTTTCCGCGCAGGTACTCAGCGATTTACAAATCGATGCCATCGGTGCTTATCTCGCAACGTTGAACGATCTGCGTGACCAGGGCCCAACGATCAAACTGCTCGCACAAACCGGTGCCGAAGAATACGACCCGATTGCTGATCGCCTGCAATTATTGGTGGACGATGAAGTGCGCATCCAGCGCGGGCCAATGGTCGGTGTTTCCGGTCGCGCCATTCACGTGGGTTCGCCCTGGGGCGTTAACTATTCATTTGATCCGCGCCTGCTGGCCATTACCAAAATCTGGCAAGGCGGCTTCCTGGATATGACCGGCGAATTTACCAATCGCGGCGGTAAAGGTTTGAAGATGGGTTATGAAAGCCGCGAGATAAATTTTGGTGGCCAGGAATTTTTATTGGCGCCACTCAATGAGCAAGGAAAATTAATCGACTTTTCATTTAAAGATGCAAAATTTGGTGATGTGGAAACTATCAAAGCATCACTTAACAGCAAAGAAGATCACTTGCAAAGCGTTGCAGAAATGGATGCGCAATTTTTAGGTTACACACGCAACTCTAAACAGAAAAATGAACTGCCGACATTTAATTATCGCGTGGGTAAAAACGCCCTGAAAATCCAAACACTGATTGCCGCCAATGGCGATGTAAAAATCACTGTGAATGGCGATATCAACACTGCGCAGCAATTTTCGTTGAACACGCAACTCCTGCAAAACGCAGCAGTTAGCAGTGGTGAAATCAGCAATGGCCAGTGGACTCTGCCAGCGGGCAGCAAAAGCGTAACATTCACTGCAAAAATGCAAGTCGCGGCAAATGTGTGGCACGCGAAAAAATCGGAATTTGATTATCGCAAGCAACCAATAAAAATTACCGAATCCAAAGCGGATTTGCCGGCGGGTTATCGCATCGAAAGTTATTACCCGCCCAAAGATAATTTTGGCCGCGAGCAATTATTTGAAGCATTGGGTCTATCGTTAACCAAAGACAACACCGTTGTGGTTGCTACACGCACCGCTGGAATCTGGCGCATGGTAAAAGGCCAATGGCATTTATTTGCTGAAGGTACGTTTGATAGCCTCGGTGTGTTGGTGGAAGACAAAAAAGGCCTCACCGTTATCGCCGGACAAAAAGCGGAACTCACACGCATCCGCGATAACAATGGCGACGGCATTGCCGATAGTTATGAAACATTATTTGATGCACATTCCTATCACGGCAACTATCACTCGTATATGCATGGTCCAACACGCGGGAGCGATGGTGCGTATTACATCAGTATTAACCTTGCTGATGGTGGCGATGGTTCGACGTATAAAGCCGGTGGCAAATATATGGGTAGCGCGGGTGGTTTAGCCGGATGGAATATTCGCGTTGAACCCGATGGAAAATCTGAACTCTGGGCCAGTGGTTTGCGCAGCCCAGCCGGATTAGGAACCGCACCGGATGGTCGCCTCTGGTATTCCGATAACCAGGGTGAATACATGGGCACCTCAAAAGTATTTGTAATCGAAAAAGATAAATTCTATGGCCACCCTTCCGGCCTAGTGGATTTACCCGGCATGACGCCCGACTCACCGGAAATTACCTGGGACAAAGTACAAAACAAACGCACCAACGCCATTATTTTGTTGCCGCACAATCGCGTTGCCAATTCACCCGGTAATCCGGCGTGGATCACCCACAAAAAATTTGGCCCGTTTGCACAACAAATGTTGATGGGCGATCAAACCCAATCCAATTTATTGCGTATTGCCTTTCAAACTGTAGACGGCGTTGAACAAGGCAGCGTAATGCCGTTTTTCGATGGGCTTGAGTCAGGCGTGATGCGCCCGCTCTTCTTAAAAGATGGCAGCTTGTTGCTCGGCCAAACCGGCCGCGGTTGGCAAGCCAAAGGCGGCCATGTGGCCAGTTTGCAGCGAATTATTTGGGATGGAAAAACAATTCCGCCAGCAATCACGCAAATGATTGCGACACCAGTCGGCTTTGCAATCGAATTCACCCAGGCAATTAGCGACAAAATATCCGTAGAGGACTTAAAATCCCTGTTGCTTTTGGAATCTTGGGTGTACCGTGATGCACCGGATTATGGCTCGGACGAACTGGATCTTACTCAGGAGCCGATCAAATCAATAGCCGTCAGTGCTGATCGCAAAACAGTAACGATCGATTTGCCATCACTCGCACAGAAACAGGTTCATCCACAACAGACGGCGCGTGTTTATCATATGCAGTTAAAAACAAAAACAGTATTCGAGAAAAATGCAGTGGAAAAAATGGATGCGTATTACACGCTCTATAAGTTTCCCAAGAAGTAAAATTTATAAAACTCCCCAAGTGAGACGAAAATGGAAGCCGGCATTTGCTTCGGGACCGTGCGCAGCATGGATGCTGCGCCCGAGCCTACAGGGATGTATTCACGGCGTGTCCCGAAGTGAATGCCGGAGTCCATTTCTCTCGCAGCCCAGTAGATTTAGTTAATTACGATTTAAGGCTCGCAATGAAAAATTTCCGCTTCACTCCATTATTCCTCGCACTACTTTCTACAACCAGTTTTGCTGCAACTGAAGAACTTATCGTAACCGGCAGCTACAACCCGGTCACCAACGAACAACTTTCTTCTTCAGTATCTGTAATCAATAAAGAACAATTGTTGCAATTAAGTAGCAACAATGTCGTTGATGCATTGCGCCAGATTCCCAGCTTATGGGTTGAAGAACAAGGCGGCCCCGGTGGCGTTACCTCTATTAACCTGCGCGGCTCTGAAGCAAACCACACATTGGTTTTATTGGATGGCGTGCAATTAAATGATCCGACCAACACACGCGGTGGCGCATTTGATTTAAAGGGAATCAATATTGAATCAATTGAGCGCATCGAAATTATTCGCGGCGCACAATCTGCAATTTATGGTTCCGATGCGCTCGCCGGTGTTATTCATATCATTACTCAAACACCGGGAAAAAAATCCACCACCATAAATGCCAGCATTGGCAATGACGATTATGCCAGCACCGGTGTAGCTACCAGCGGCAGCATTAATAATGTTGGTTATGCATTTAATGTACAAACCACCGATGCTGGTGAACCTGTTCCCGGTAGTACCGCAAAAAATACTGAATTCTCCAGCCGTTTGAATTGGAAACAGGAAAATCACAGTATCAACTTCAGCTACCGTTATTTTGATGGTGAACGCACCAGCTTCCCCGAACAAAGTGGCGGCCCTGAATTTGCGCAGCAACCGGATCTGGATACCAGCGAATACACCGATCAAAGTGCAGCTCTCGGCTGGAATTTCCAAATCAATGAAATGTGGCAAAGCAAAACCACAGCGAGCTGGTATCAGCGCGATGAAGACACAGCATCGCCCGGTATTTTGCCATTCGATGCCGTTCCCCCTAATGGCGCGGTGATTGATTTTACGCGCACACAATTCAGCTGGGTTAACACCCTGGGCGACCAACAAAAACTCTGGGCGAATATCGGTGTTGAAACCAAGAAAGAAGATGGAACCAGCCAGGGCTATTTATTTTCACCGGAAATATTTCCGTTAGATTTTGCGTTGGAGCGCAAAATTAATAGCGCCTTTATCAATATTAATACTTATGTAACCCCCGAGTGGTTAATACAAGCCAGCGTTCGTCGCGATGACCCTGACCATTCAGACGCAAATGATTCAGGCCATATCGGCACACGTTATAAAATCAATGACTCATTATCCTGGTTTGCCAACTGGGGCCAGGGATTCAAATTGCCCAGCTTTTTTGCGTTGGGTCATCCCTTTGTTGGCAACGCCGACTTATTGGAAGAAACAGTAACGACTGCCGATACCGGTTTTGAATATACGCAAAAAGATTTCACTTCACGCGTGAGTATTTTCAATCACAAATACAATAACCTGATCGATTTCGATAATGACTCTGGTAAAAACGTAAATCGCCCGGCAGTCAAAACTCGCGGTGTAGAGGCGGAAGTGAGCTGGCAATTGCCCAAAAATTTGCAATGGCGAGTGCACGGTAGTTATGCAGATATCGATATGCCCAACTCGGAAACCCATTTGCTGGGGCGTCCGCAAGCGACTTATGGAACAGCTCTTCACTACATCGCGAATGAAGCCTGGTCATTTAACCTGAATTATTTGCGCGTGGACGAACGTTTTGCCGTGAGCCGTTATACAGGCGAAGGAGTGGAGCAAACCCTGGATGCATACAATCGCTTTGATGCAAATGCGCAATGGCAAATCAACAAGCTCACTCAAGTGGGATTGTCATTGGAAAATTTGACCGATGAAAATTACTACACAGATATTGGTTTCCCTGCAGCGGGCACCAGTGCGAAGTTGAATTTGAAAATTAGTTTTTAAACAGCGGACTTCAGGGCGACTATCAGGCCGCCCTGATTTTTTCTAACGACGCCTGATAAACCAAATAAATAACCCCAAAAAAAACGCAATCATTACAGCCACTAATTTATCTTTAGCGAGTGAATTACCTGAGTTCCGATATTGCGCGGGAATATCCCCTTGACCAATCACAACACTAATCAATACTGGCTGGATACCGTTTGCACGCTCGACACTGGTTAATAAAATCAATTCTTTTTTTCCGTCGGGGTGATAGGTTTTGATCATACTACCCGTCAAATAAGAACCCTCCTTTCTATTCAACGCCGCATAGGCCGCATACATTTCCACACCAAATATTTCCTTTAATTCTTCTGGTGAACGCTCACCCACTTGCGCTTTCAATTGCTCACCTAAAGTACCGGAAGATTTATTAATCGTTAAATTGTTTGCATTAAAAATAACAATTGACTCATTTATCGCGGTGGGAACACCTTCAAATGAAGAGTCGATTACAACTTCGCCCTGCGGATCAGAATCAGCCGAAATAGCTACTAATTGATATACAGCCCAGACCGGCTTGTCGGGATCAACACCGGAAGGAACAAGAATAGAAATATTGCTTTCAGCATCGGGAATTAATGGAGTCAGGATTTGCCTTGTAACCAACACGCCTGCCTGCGCGTTACTTCCTGCAAACAATAAAAAAAATATTGCCGCGCTTGCATAAAAACGCATATTCATTATTTAACCCTTAAATTAGCACTACTCCAGAGCACCGGACTGGTCAATTCTGCCGTCGAATGCTACAAATCAGGCAAACCACAGCTTACGTGTTGACTACCCGATAATTCTCGCGCAAGATTCGCCCCAATAACAAGTAAGCCTTATCAAAAGGCTCACGAAGATTTCGACTTACCTCCTACGCAGATGTCCCTCTAGGCAACTTAAAAATTGCAGGCTTGCTATCGGCCCGGATTTTCCACATTCGTCACGCCAATGCAGCAATCCATTTTTTCAGCCTTTCTCAATATCCATGAGGGAAATATGCATAATAAATTTGCATTAGTTCTGCTTTCATCCAGTGTTCTCGTTGCCTGCGGCGGAGGTGGCGGCGGTGATAAATCACCACCCATAAATACCACATCCACACCGGTAGTAAGTTCCAGCTCCAGCGTGAGCACAAGTACGAGCGCTAGCTCCAGTTCAGTATCAGCCGTGGTGTTGCAGGGTCAATTTAAGGATACCAGCATCTCCGGCCTGCACTTTGTTTCTGGCGGTCAATCCGGAAACACCAATAGCACCGGCACGTTCAGCTACGAAGAAGGAAAAGATATTACTTTCTCTATCGGAGGAATAACGCTGGGAACAACGCCGGGCAAAGCACTCATCACACCGATTCATTTAATTGCAGATGGAAGCAGCGATTCTGTTGCAGTGCAAAACATGGTGCGTTTTTTATTAATGTTGGATGCCGACGGTTATGCAGGCAACGGATTGCAAATTTCCAACAAGGTACAAACGGCAGCAGCCAGTTGGGCACAAATTGATTTTGCTGCTACCGATTTTGCCCAGAACCTGACAACAATTATGTCAGCCGCAACAGCTGCGGATGGCGGAGCGCATCAGCTTCCTACTGCAGATCTTGCCAAAAAACATATCGAGGGAACTCACGCCTGTAATTATTCAGGCGTATTTAAAGGCGATTTTTCCGGTGATAGCAAAGGTAAAATTGCATTGGTCGCGAATCCTGCCAGCGGTGATGTGAGCGGATTTTCACAACAGGAAAATGGCGGAGCAGTAATTGAATTGAGTGATGTAAAACCACTTGATTACAATCAAGCCACCGCATTTGAAACCGGCAATAGCACGGATAAGAGTTCCTTCATTGGCAGCTTCACAACAGCATCAACAATCAATGGTACCTGGAAAAAAGAAAACGCTACCGGAGCATTTACTGCCAATCGTGTCGGCGGATCGACTACCGCGCTTTATCAATTCAGTGCCAGTTTCAATGGCAGTGAATCCGGCCTGTTAGCATTTAATATCGATTCCGCCAATAAGGTGACCGGCTCAATTTACAATCTCACAACTAATGAAACCCAATCATTGACTGGAAATGTGAAAGGCCCAAATCTGAACGTCACTGTTGGTAGTAATAAATTGCAAGGTTTGTTGAATCTTGAAGCTGGCACATTAACCGGAACATGGAGCGATAGTACCAAGGGAACATCCGGCACATTTACCGGCGGCGGCTGCCAATTAAATCCGGCACCATTAACTATCAATGGTTTCCACAGCTGGAAAATCGGTAGCGATCCGGCCAGCACCCAGTTGATTCCCACATCAGGAACGGACCCATTGATAGTTCTGGATGGCAGCCCCGTTGCGCGAGTGCGTATGACGGTTTCCCCCTGGGGTGAAATGTCATTTCCAATCGCCGCTTTCGATTCAACCGGTGAAGCGGAAACCATTAACCTGAGCGGTTCAAGCTTTATTGAAATTACTTACAAAGCCAACCAAAAAGTGAATTTGCAATTGCGCCAATATGCGGTACATGGCGGCACCCACAACCAGATCACACTGCCTGCTGCCAGCGAATTCACAACGGTGACAATACCGTTTACTGATTTCAAGGGCGGCCTCACACCATTGGATTTAACAAAAGTAGCGAAATTTAATTTTGCGTTACTAAGCAATAACACAACCGATGGTTATGCAGAGTTGATTGTGAAAGGTTTTAAAATAGATAAGTTTAACTAAGCAACACTAAACCCTCTTGCGACTGTGCAAGAGGGTTTTAAGCGCTTTGATTTACACATTTCCCCTAGCGACGCAATGAAAATTCCTTCCACAGTACATCATCTAATTGTTCTGGCGATATTTCAGTAACACTTTCCTGCTCACCGGTAAACTTCTTTAATTGATTCCCCGACAGCAAGGTTCGCCCTTGTGCATGCTGCAACATAACCAAATACTGCTTTACAAAAATCGCATCGGGATGAGTTGAGTTGTAATAATTGGCGAGCGAAAAATCTATCCATTCCATTGGCTGCAAATCAAAACCAAATTGATTGACCCACTCACCTTTCACCAGCGTTTTAAGTACAAACTCATCACGCTCATTTTTATTCAGCATAAAAGTTTCATTATCTTGCTGGATTACTTCGCCGAGTTGATGCAAACCGATGGGCGCACGCAGACCAAAACTGCCAAAACCGGTATCACACAACCAGCGCTCATTGCCGATATTGACCACAATCACCACGTGGGTTTTAGGGCGGCGGTGCGGATAAAACATAGGGCGCGCGCCGATAATATCGAAGCTGAACCCCAGTGCCCCAAGCGCCATACTGAATAAACCATTTACTTCATAGCAATAACCACCGCGCGTTGCGTAAACAATTTTTTTTACGATATCTTCCGGCACCATGGATACAATCTTGCCTGCCTGCACATCCAGATTTTCAAATGGAATTGAATGCAACTGCGCACGCATTACATTTGTTAATGTCTCAATATCTGGCTTTGTGCCGCCGGAACAACCGATTCGCTTCAAGTAATCATCCACTACAAAATTTTCTGCTTGCATAGCTCCACTCGTTTTGGCCAGACATAAAATAAATAATGATTGTTAAAATGTGTACCCATTAAATCTTTATTACTACCACCTCTTACATCTGCCTGTCATAGCACCTAATATGCAATTTTACGATGTCGCGAGTCCTGTGTATGAGTTCATCATTAAGTATTTGGCTGATGGTAATAGCCAGCACCTTTTTCTGGGGTAGTAATTTTAATGCAGGTCACGCAATTGCGGGCGATGTTACACCACTTACCGCCGCAGCTGAACGCTTTGTGATTGCAGTTATTCTGTTTTTATTATTGCGCGCGGTACATCGCAAAGCAGAATCACAATTGCGCTGGCGCGATGGAGTGGTATTGGTGCCACTGGGAATTATCGGTGTCTTCGGCTTTAACTACGCATTTTTTACCGCATTACATACCACATCCGCATTAAATGCGGCATTAATTATGGCGCTGTCGCCAATGCTGTCGCTGTTATTTTCTGTGTGGCTACTTAAATCGCGTATCCAGTTATTTCAATGCATAGGAATTCTTATTGCATTTATCGGAGTCACACTGGTTATTACTGGTGGAAATTTTGGCCTTGTGCATATTGCATCAGGTGATGCGTGGATGATCGGCGCGTGTATTGTATGGAGTTTGTATACCGTTGGATCGAAAAAATATGCAGGTCATATTCCCTCGTTACAACTCGCGCGCTGGACAGTAAGCATCGGTGCAGTGGCATTAACAGCCGTTGCATTTTTGCAGGAACAACCACTCATTGACGTACCGGCATTATCCTGGAAAACCCATGGTATTTTGTTTTACATGGCATCCTTTGGAACCGTGTTCGCTTATATTTTTTGGCTGAAAGGCGTACATTTTTTAGGGCCGGATAAATCCGCCATTGCATTTAACCTGGTTCCGGTATCGACACTGATTGTAAGCGTGGTGTTAGGCAGTTATCCCAATAAAATACAATTGCCGGGAATGTTGTTGGTTCTGGCAGGTGTGGTTATATCGAGCGGCTGGCGTCCCAGCGGCTGGCGCCCCAGCAGCTGGATCAAAAAAATACCCCGATACTAACCGGGGCATTTTCTGTGGAGTAAAAAAACAATCAAACATTATTCAAAAGCTGTAATCAATTTAATATCAAAATCTTCCGTACTTCCTTCTCAACAAATTCACCATCCACAAAATCCGCCTTAGGTTTTTGCAGCTTCGCATTTACACTTGCAGAGCAAGAGCCGGACGCACGTAAATTCAATGCGGTTGCCAGCATTGCTTCCTGTGTATCGCCCAATTGATGGTCGATATCGTCCTGCACACGGCAGCCTTTTATTTTTGTTTTATTATCATCCGTGGTTGACGGAATAAAACCATCGCCATATTCACCAAAACCTTTCGAGTTAGCACCTTTTAACTGGATAGTGTAATAAGTGGTGCCGCAGTTTTCCTCTGGATAATAACCATAAGGTTTACCACAAGTAGTATCGCCGATTAAATAAACCTGGATATTGGCTCCACGCAAACCATTAATGATTGCTTCACTAGCGGAGCAAGTACCGTTGGAAGTGAGAATATATACACGGTTCAAATCCAATGCAGGCAAATCGAGATTTTTATAATCGCTAAACCATCCAATATCCACAAAAGGCATTGGCTCCTGTTTTTTCTGTTTCGAATTTTCAATTTGCTCGTAGAACACTTTGTCCTTCACATTGGAGCCTGCAAGCATGTAACTCACCTGACTCGCTGTTAGCAACAAACCGCCGCCGTTGTAACGCAAATCCAGAACGACATCGCTCACGGCTTCTTGTTTCAATTGCTGGATCGCTGTGATCCATTGTTTTTCTGCTTTTTCCACGTGCGAGTTAAAAACGATGTAACCCACTTTACCGCTACTGGTTTCCAACACTTTGGTCAGCAACACCGGTGAGGTAGCAACTTCGCCAGCTTGTATCGTGACAGAATAAGGAGTGTTTACTCCGGCATCCTGCAATTCAAATTTATAGGCAACGCCCGATTGGCTCGGGAATAATCGCTCATTAAGCGCATTTGTCCCTGCTTCGCTGGTTTCATTTACCAAATCGTAATTATCGATTTTAAGAATTCTTGTCCCGCGCTTCACACTCGCCAATGCCGCCGGTGAGCCCGGCTCGACATACGCGACGAAATATTTGCGCGGTGGCGTAGTTGAATAGACTTTTAGGCGAATACCATAATCGTACGTAATCCCCGACTCCCAGGACTCTGCGTCCTCAGTAGGTTCCCACCAATGGAACTTATCCTTGGGAGTTCCGGAGCTGGTGGTTTTATTAGTCTTTAATAATTCAAAATATTCCTGGGGATTACCGTGATCACCGGGGTTCAAATCAGGTAATTCCTCAAACCATAAATAGGTTTCATAACTCCAGGAGCGCAGGAAATTTTTCTCATCCAGCGTGGAGCCTTTTTTATCGGGAAAAGCGTCGCCAGTGAATTTACTCGAGCCACTGCGCGGCGCGGCGCAGAGATCGTCGAATTCGGTAGATTTTTTATAGGTGCCGGCCTTCCAGCCGGAATTGACTGGAGTGGAGTCTTTAGTCAAATCCCCACTTACCGGGCCACTACTGCCACCACCACAGGCAGCAAGAGTTAAAGCAAGAGCACTAACCGAAAAGATCGCGTGCGCGCTTTTCACGCAGAAAGGGAAGATTGAGGTCAGGCGAAATGAATCGTTCACGGGAAATATCCTTGGATGTCCTATCATCGGCGGCGACATGCCAGCCAGGGCTCCAAAGAATAAAAGAATTTGCCCTGAAAAACCACGACCGGTGGCTCACCGGCGTGGCACAAAACAGGAAATATTACAGTGGCGAGGTATTCACAGGAGTTAGGTACACTTTGGATTTACTGATGTCGGTAGTTTTGCCGACAACCTCCAACGCGCCGTTCATACGAATATCGGCTGAAGAAGAACCGATCATCAGATTAATTTTTCCCGGCTCCAGTACAAAATTCATATTGCGGTCATAAAACCCCAGTTGATTCGCCGCAAGGGTAAAAGTCACGCGCACAATTTGCTTCGGCTCAAGGTGAACACGCTTGAAGCCACGCAACAATTTTACCGGCTGGGTCACACTGGCTACCGGATCATTAATATATAACTGCACCACTTCATCACCTGCGCGCGCGCCGGTATTGGAAATGGAAACACTGATATCGACAGTCTCACCTGCTTTGATTTGTGTTTTATTCCATTGCATATCCGCATAGCTGAATTGCGTGTAACTCAAACCATAACCAAATGGATAAAGCGCATCGGTTTTATCAAATGCGTAACCGCGTTTTGCCGCCGGTTTGTAATTGTAATAAACCGGTAGATGGCCAACCGAGCGCGGCACACTCACCGGTAATTTGCCGCCGGGATTTACCTCGCCAAATAAAACGCGGGCGACCGCATGACCCGTTTCCTGGCCAAGATACCAACCCTGCAAAATGGCCGGCGCCGTTTGCGCGAGCTTGCTAATGGCTAACGGACGACCGCCAATTAATAACACTACTGTTGGCTTGCCAGTGGCTAATATTGCATCGACAAGTTCTTGTTGTTCGCCCAATAAATCCAGGCTGGTTCGATCCCCTAAATGATTATCGCTCCAGGCCTCGCGCGAGGTCGCTTCGTTATCACCGACAACCACAATCGCCACGTCACTTTTTTTCGCAGCGGCAACGGCTTTTTCAATCATACCTTTGGTATCGACTTTCGTTGCCAATATTACTTCATCGGTATGCCAGCGTTGTTTGGAACGAGTATTTGCAGCAGCAGAATCCGGATGCGAAGCCCACTTCTCAATAGCTAGCAATGTGCCTTTTTCATGATGAATGGTGACATTGCGGCCCAGATATTCTTGCAACCCCTGCAAAATGCTAACGGTTTTTTTCGGGACATCGCTATAACCGCCAATCAGGGTTTCATCAACATGTGGGCCGATCAGCGCTACAGTTTTCAATTTGGTTTTATCAAGCGGCAAAATATTTTTTTCGTTCTTTAACAGGATTAAAGATTTCTCCGCAACTTGCTGCGCAAACTTTGCGTGCCCAGCATTACCGACAAACTCATCCACATTGGTGGTATTGGTGTAGGGGTTGTCAAATAAGCCCAATGCAAATTTTTCATGTAGCACACGAGCAACCGATTGATCGATTTGCTTGATGCTGATTTTTTTATCGTTCACTAATTGAATAAGCGTTTTGTAGGCATCACCATCCGGTGTTTCTACGTCAACGCCTGCCGTCATTGCCATTAGCGCAGCTTCAGATTTATTCGCTGCAAGGTGATGCCTGCCAATCAATTCAGCAATCGCAAAATAGTCGCTCACGACTACGCCATTAAAATTCCATTCGCCGCGCAAAATGTTTTGCAGCAAATCCACATTGGAGTGGGATGGGATACCATCGATTTCGTTATAGGAAGCCATCACACTGCGTGCATGCGCAATTTTCACGGCGGCTTCAAAAGGCGGCAAAAAATTTTCACGCAGACTGCGTTCGCCGATCGGTGCCGGTGCGGTGTTTAATCCGCCCGTTGGCTCTCCATGACCAGCCAAATGTTTTAGTGTGGCGATCACTCGATCTTTACCAATTCCATCACCGCTGCCTTGAAAGCCTTTAACGCTAGCCACCCCCAACTCAGAAACCAGGTAAGGATCTTCACCTAATGTTTCTTCAATGCGCCCCCAGCGAGGATCACGCGCAACATCGAGTACAGGTGCTAATGCTTGATGCGTGCCTATCGCACGCATTTCTTGCGCCGCTATGGTGTAAACCTGTTCCGCCATTGCTGGGTCCCAGGTACTTGCCAAACCAATGGCTTGCGGAAAACTGGTCGCGTTGCGGCCCGCATGGCCGTGCAATGCCTCTTCGTGAAAAATAGCGGGGATTCCCAGGCGGGTATTTTCCACCAGATATTTTTGTACGGCGTTGGTAAATGCCAATGTTTGCGCCGGCGTTTTATTGGGTGTGAGGGTAGCTTTATTTTCTGCAGGACGCGCAACCTGCCCGATCCCACCGCCTAAAATTTCTTTTGCATGTTCGGGCGTAAATTCCCCGGCTTCGGTTTCAAGTTTCTGGCGTGCGACCCACACGGTTTGCAACTGAAGAACTTTTTCTTCCAACGTCATACGCTTGAGCAAATCTTTTACCCGCGCATCAATTGGTTTATCAGGATTTTTATATAAAGGTTCCGCCGCAATGACGCTTGCGGAAATCGCCAATAATGTTGCACTTACAACGAACATTTTCAGCCGATGAAAACATGAGGGTTGCATTTTTTATCCTCTTTGAGTCGATGTGTGTTTTTAATAGTTATGAATATTATTGTTGGATTTGTTACCGCACGGCCGATTTATCGAAACCGATATGCGCCAATAACTCTAGCGTATGCCCAGTGATACTTGCGTGGTTTTACATTTTTTAGCGCGTTTTTAATCGAGTGTTTTTTTGAGAGGACAAAAAAATAACGCCCATAAAAAAGCCGCTAAACATCACCCCATTACTGAGGCGATAGTTAGCGGCCAGAGGCTTTGCTAGAAAAATCGGTTAACGCAAGTGATCGTTATTAACGAATGTAACGGTTAATAATGTTTTCGTACAATTCCTGGCGACCACTTTGCAGAGTCACTTCACCGCCTTTGTTGCCGATGTCAGCCAGTTGTTGCAGGGTCAGCTTGCCTTGTTCGTACGCAGCACCGTTACCAGTATCAAAAGTACTGTAACGATCTTTACGCAGGCCTTCCAACGGAGATTGCTGGATCAGGCTATCAGCGATAATTAATGCGCGAGCAAAAGTATCCATACCACCAATGTGGCCGTAGAACATGTCTACTGGATCTGGAGAGTTACGACGCACTTTCGCATCAAAGTTCACGCCGCCGCCTTGCAAACCACCAGCGCGCAAGAATACCAACATCATCTCAACCGTTTCGTTGATGTTGTAAGGGAACTGGTCAGTGTCCCATGCGTTTTGATAATCGCCGCGGTTAGCATCGAGTGAACCCAACATGCCAGCGTTAGCTGCTGCTTGCATATCGTGACACATGGTGTGGCCAGCGAGTGTTGCGTGGTTGGTTTCCAGATTCAATTTGAAATCTTTATCCAAACCGTGATTACGCAAGAAACCAATTACGGTTTCAGCGTCGAAATCGTATTGATGCTTTGATGGCTCCATTGGTTTTGGTTCGATGAAGAACACACCTTTGAAACCTTGACCGCGCGCGTAATCGCGAGCCATGGTCAGGAAGCGCGCCATATGTTCTTGTTCGCGTTTCATGTCAGTGTTGAGCAAGCTCATGTAACCTTCACGGCCACCCCAGAACACATAGTTTTCACCGTTCAGTGCAATGGTTGCATCCAATGCGTCTTTCAATTGCGCACCGGCGTAAGCGACTACGTTGAAATCCGGGTTGGTTGAAGCACCGTTCATGTAACGTGGGTTAGAGAACAGGTTTGCGGTGCCCCACAACAATTTCACGCCCGATGCTTTTTGTTTTTCCTTCGCGTACTCAACAATAGTTTGCAAACGGCTGGACGTTTCTGCACGTGATGAACCTTCATCTACCAAATCCACATCGTGGAAGCAGTAGTAAGGAGTGCCAAGTTTAGTGATGAACTCGAACGCCGCATCCATTTTTTCACGCGCACGGCCAATTGGATCTTGCGTGGCAGCCCATGGGAAAATTTTGGTGCCCGGACCAAAAGGATCGTGGCCAGCGCCGCAGAAACTGTGCCAGTAGCAAGTGGCAAATTTGAAATGCTCTTTCAAGGTTTTGCCGGCAACTACGCGGTTTTCATCGTAATATTTAAACGCTAATGGATTGTCAGAATCCGGACCTTCGAAACCGATTTTGCCAATACCGGGGAAGTATTCTTTGCTACCGAGAACAATACTCATAATTTTCACCTTGAGGATTTTTTACTAACACAATTCAAAAAACTGTTTATCGCAAACCGGAATTTTCTGTTTACTATTTTGGTAACAGCGCAACCCAGTTTTGATAAGCATCCTGATATTGGGCGAACAACGCTGCTTGTGGCTCCACCACACTCAAGCGTGTTAACCCGGTAAATGCTTCGCTCGCCGACGCGTAATAACCACTACCCAATGCCGCTGCGCGTGCTGCACCTTCAGCGCCATCGGTTTCAAACATTTCTACCGCTGCTTGTGTGGTATTCGCAAACGTTTGTGCGAATACATCACTTAAAAACATATTGCCTTTGCCCGCGCGCACCACTTCGCAACTACCACCCAATGATTTCAATACATCGAAACCCTGGTTAAGAGAGAACACAATGCCTTCTTGTGCCGCGCGCACCATGTGGCCTAACCCGTGGCGATTGAAATCGAGATTGCGCAATTGCGCACCCGGATTTTTATTTTGGAAAATACGCTCTGCACCATTACCAAATGGATGGAACAACAAACCTTCACTGCCCACAGGAACAGCTTGCGCCAAATCATTTAATTGCGGATATGAAGGTGTTGCACCGGCAGCGCTAATAGTTTGGCGCAACCAGGAATACAAACGGCCACAACCGTTCACACACACCAGAACGCCATTGCGTTTTTTCTCTTCGGTGCTGGTGACATGCAGGAAAGTATTTACGCGCGATGCGGTATCTGCTGCAGGTTGATCGGTCACACCGTAAATCACACCGGAGGTTCCCGCTGTCGCTGCAACTTCACCCGGTTCCAACACATTCAAACTGAATGCATTGTTGGGCTGATCACCCGCGCGGTAGCAAATTTTTACACCGGAACGCAAACCCAATTCCGCCGCGATCGCATCGCTTACAACCGATTGAACACCAAAGCTCGGCGCGATTTCCGGAATCAATGCAGCATCAATTCCCCAGTGCGCAAGCAATTCAGTAGCAACACGATTTTCTTTGAAATCCCACAACGTGCCTTCAGACAAACCTGACGCGGTGGTGTTAATCACGCCGGATAATTTCATCGCGATGAAATCGCCGGGCAACATAATTTTGTGAATGCGCGAAAAAATGTCCGGTTGGTTTTCTTGCACCCAACGCAATTTTGCGGCGGTGAAATTGCCGGGAGAGTTTAGTAAGTGGCCGAAGCAATAATCGTGACCGAGATCGGTTAATGCTTTATTGCCCAAGGGCACGGCGCGGCTATCACACCAGATAATGGAAGGGCGCAGCACTTGCTGGTTTTTATCAACGACAACCAGGCCATGCATTTGGTAGGAAATACCAATGGCATCAATTTGCTGCGCATTAAACGTGCCGCGCGCAACCAGACGCGCAAAACCCTGGCGTACGCAATCCCACCAGGTATCCGGATTCTGCTCGGCAAAGCCTGGTTGGGGGCTGTCGATAGCCAACTCAGAATCGGGATACGACAAGGCGCCAAGGCTCTTGCCGGTTTGGCCATCCAACACCGATAACTTAACTGAGGAACTACCAACATCAATACCGAGAAACAGCATAAAGGCTCACAAATAGTCGAAGAGTGTTGTCAAATGTCAGCCGGACAGACAGGTGCCGGCAAAATTTTGATCAGTCGCCGCATTTTTATCGTTAACAACGCTACGGCAACGTTTGGCTTGCTAACAAGCATAGCTTATTGTCTATCTGACAACAAGATTCGAAGCTACAAAAACTCTGTTAAAAAGAATTAATTTTGTGGTGCAGGCGACACCATTACTAAAAACTGGCACCGGTTACATCAGACCGACTATAAAGAGCAGGAATCGATGGCATTACAATCCGATTAACAGGCCTCGACCATTGGCACATCGGCTTATACAATGCCCATTGACCTGACCTATCAGGCAGCTGGATAACAGATGCCCATAACAATCAACTAACGCAAGCACCAGGGAGATTGCAGTGCCCAATACCCATATTCCCGGCAGCCAGACCAACATCAATTCGCTGAACCTTTCCGGCGATGTGATCAAAGCGCTGTCTATCGATAACCTGATTTTTGGACTCGATAACGATGAGCTAAAGATCCTGCTGGTGAAACAAACGGACCCATTGCACCAGGGTAGGTGGGCCTTACCCGGTGGCTGGATTCGCTACGATGAAAACCTGCGCGATGCAGCCTATCGCTTGCTGGAAGAATTAACCGGCGTGCGCGATTTATATCTGGAGCAGCTGAAAACCTTTGGCCGTGTTGATCGTTTTCCGTCCGAACGGGTAGTGACCATCGCCTATTACGCGTTGGTGAGCGCCGATAAGTTTTCGCTGGTAGCCGGTCAGAGCGCTGCCGATGTGAGTTGGCAAAGTGTGAATAATTTGCCGGATCTGGTATATGACCACGCGGAAATCGTAGCCCACGGTTTAAAAGTATTGCGTCACCAGGTCTGCCATCAACCGATTGGCTTTAACCTGTTGCCGGAAAAATTTACCTTGCTGCAATTGCAGGCGCTTTACGAAGCGATCCTCAATACCAAATTGGATAAACCCAATTTCCGCCGCAAGATCATGAAGATGAATTTGCTCACTCCGTGTAACGAAAAGCAGCAGGGTGTTCCCCATCGCGCTGCCAGCCTTTACCGGTTTGATGCCGATGCGTACAAGCATTTGAGCGAATCCGGATTTGCGTTTGAAATATAAAGCAACCCTGAAATATAAGGAGCCTCTTGCACCACAAGAGGCTTCGTTCCACAGCAAAAAGCTTCAAAAATAACCTGACAGTGACATATAGTCACTAAAACTATAATGAGTTAAGATCCGCGACCACCCGCCGTCCTGGCGGCACAAAACAACAGTAAAGATAATTCAATAACAGGTATCAAACATGAGCCATGCACCAATAGATTCTGGATCGGCGGGGGTCTCGGTTGTTGCGGGAGAACGCAACATGACCTCCATCGTCATCATTAGTATTATCGCCACCCTCGGTGGTTTTTTGTTCGGGTTTGATAGTGGCGTCATTAACGGGACCGTTGATGGCCTTAAATTAGCGTTTGATTCCGAATCAGCGGGTACCGGTTTTAACGTCGCCAGTATTTTGTTGGGTTGTGCTGCCGGTGCGTTCTTTGCCGGTCCATTATCGAACGTCTACGGTCGTCGCGGCATTCTGATTCTCGCCGCCATTCTGTTTATTTTGTCCTCCTGGGGCGCTGGTATTGCCACTTCTTCCATGGAGTTTGTGATCTATCGCCTGATCGGCGGCCTGGCGATTGGTGCGGCGAGTATTATTTGCCCGGCGTATATCAGTGAACTGGTTCCCGCTGAATTTCGCGGCAAGCTCAGTTCCATCCAGCAGATCGCAATCATCTCCGGCTTGACTGCTGCATTCCTTAGTAACTATGCACTGGCTCATGCAGCGGGCGGATCGATTCATCCGTTCTGGCTGGAGTACGAAGCCTGGCGCTGGATGTTCTGGGTCGGCGTTATTCCGGCCGCGATTTTCCTGTTCTCTTTATTAGCTATTCCGGAGAGCCCTCGCTATCTGGTAACTCGCGGTAAAAACGAACAAGCACTTGCTGTATTAACCAAACTCTACGGTGCAACAACCGCGAAACAAACGGTGGCTGATATTTATAATTCCATCGCCCATGACCACAAACCCAGCTTTTCAGATTTGATCGACAAAACCAAAGGCCGTGTTCGCCCGATTATCTGGATCGGTATTGGTTTGGCGATATTGCAGCAATTCGTGGGCATTAACGTTGTTTTCTACTACGGCGCGGTGCTTTGGCAAGCGGCCGGTTTCTCTGAAAATGATTCATTGATGATCAACATCGTGTCCGGTGTGGCCTCGATCGGTGCGTGTTTCATTACCTTCTTCCTGGTAGATAAAGTAGGTCGCAAACCGCTGTTGCTGGTGGGTTCTGTTGGTATGACCATCACCCTCGCGCTGGTTGCCTATGCGTTTGCCGACGCACCGGTAGATGAGAACGGCAAGCTGATGCTCGAAGGTAACCTCGCCATACTGGCTTTGGTTGCAGCCAACCTCTACGTGGTTTTCTTCAATATGTCCTGGGGTCCAATTGTGTGGATTATGTTGGGCGAGATGTTCCCTAACCAGATCCGCGGCACCGGTCTGGCAGTGGCAGGTTTGGCGCAATGGCTGGCCAACTTCCTGATCACCTGGACTTTCCCAATGCTGCTTGGCTCTGCACTGGGCTTGTCCGGAGCCTACGGCATTTACATGGTCTGCTCATTGTTCTCGGTATTCTTTGTGATCTGGTGGGTGCGCGAAACCAAAGGCGTAACCCTGGAGCAAATGGAAGGCTAAAATATTCCCGGTTTTACCAAAGGGCGATTCATGCACATGAATCGCCCTTTTTATTTTCTGGTGATTTATTTCTGGTATGAAAATCCGAGCTGGATCAAATTTTGCTCGTGAAAACCGATTACGCCTTGCCATGCGGCATTCGTCGCTAAATTTTGCAATCCAGAAAAGGAGCGCGCCATGACTACCGAGGCTGATGTAAAACCTGCCCTGCTCTTGGAAAAAATACCCAACCTGGACGGATTAAGAGCATTTGCCTGCATATTTGTGGTGATATCGCATATCCCCAAAGCAGGTTTTGCTGGCCTGATCGGTGCGGTCGGCGTTGGCGTGTTTTTTACCCTGAGCGGGTTTTTAATGGGCTACCTTTATGCGCGCCAGCCCTGTAATTCCGCCAGCGTCCATCACTATGCGATTGCGCGTTTTGCACGCATAGTTCCGATTTACTGGTTGGTAATCAGCCTGTGTGTGTTGCTATCAATGATTGAGGGCGGGGATTTTCCATTGCGTATTGATACCCTCGGCAGCATCGTTCGCCATTATGGATTGGGCGGAAATGTTGGTCCTTTCTGGTCCATTCCATTGGAAATCCAGTATTACGTATTTTTTGTATTCATCTGGTATTGCCTGAGCCTGCGCCAAAAAACATCGCTCCCGCTCCTGTTTGCCGGTTTAGTGTGCATTGTATTGATAGCGACCAATGATCATTGGCCCAACCTGAGCCTGCCCAATAAATTACATTTTTTCCTGGCCGGCACTATCGCCGGTATCGCACCCCGGGCCTTTTGGACAACACAGAAACGAGCCCCCTTGTTAATCGCCCTGCAATTAATTGCCCTTGCCGCAATCCTTTTTCCACTTTCATTGAACTATGATTCAGAACGATTTTATGACTCGATAGGGCTCAGCGTTGCCTTTGCGCTGGCGATTTACCTGCTGTCATTCTCCACCAAAGTTAGCGCGGCCCTACTGGCATCCAAACCGATCCGTAAGATCGGGCAGGCCAGTTTTTCCATTTATCTCATTCACGTCTTGGTGCTTTATTACGGAGCGCAACTACTGCAACTGGATCATCATCATTTCCACCCGCTGTGGTTACTGACCGCCGTAGCGGCAACAGCACTACCGATAGTGATTTCCCATTACATTGAAATGCCTTTACAACGGGTAAGCCGCGACCAGTTGCGTCGCCTCTTTACTCGCTCATCGCCCGCCCGCGTGGCGCAGATGAGCTAAAACGCGCTTACTATTCCTTACAGTAACTGGTATACAAGTTTTTCGTCTTATGGTGTAATTGACTACAACAATAAACCATAAAACGAGACACAATAAAAATGAAATTCCATCAACAGCTTTTCTTTATTTCGTTCCTATCGATTGGATTGGTAGCGTGTGGCGGTGGAGGCGGAAGCAATTCAACACCAGCAAGCTCAAGCATACCGGCATCATCCAGTGTTCCCAGTTCTTCGTCGGTGAGTTCATCCTCAAGCTCCGTTCCGGTTTCCAGCTCCAGTGTTGAAACCAGTTCATCGCTATCCAGCAGCAGTTCGTCATCCGAACCGTCCAGCAGTAGTTCCAGTATCAGCTCGTTACCCGAACCATCCAGCAGTAGCTCCAGTAGCAGCTCTACTTCCAGCGTTGCGCCCGTCGTAATAATTCTGGATATGACCACCGGCTGGCGCGGCAACGGTACCGGAAATTCCGGCGTTAACGTCAATAATGGTGGCGTGAGCTTCAATGCCAGTGCAGCCAATATCGGTGCAGTGACCGATTTACTTAAACCCATACAACTGGAAGATGCGGTCATCCAGATGGTGGTGAATGTCAGCCCTGAATTTAAAGACAGCACTGCAACGCTGCAGATATTCGCCCAATTAAAAGGCGACTGGGCCAAAGGGGAATGGAATTGCTCAACTCCCAACAGTGCGCTGACCGCCAATACAGACGTCACCTTGACCTGCACCATTGATGAGCCCGATGACATATTCAACCAATCGACCAGGGATGTTCAGATCGGCATCCAGGGCCAAGGAACACCAACCGGTGTCGTCACTATCAAGAGCGCCCAGGTCACACTCAAGCCAAGCGCAAGTTCAAGCTCCAGTACCGGTAGCGTTTACTCTGCCAATGTAAACAGCCTGCGCGAGTTGGCCGATTTCCCTATCGGCGCTGCGGTTTCCAATAACGACTCACAAACTTACAACGTTCTCACCAATGCTTCCGAAAAAGCTGTGGTTGAAAAACATTTTGATCAAATGACCGCAGGTAACATCATGAAAATGAGATACCTGCAAAACACCGAGGGTAATTTTACCTTTGCAAATGCCGATGCATTTGTGGACTACGCCGCAAGTAAAAACATGACCGTACACGGCCACGCGTTAGTATGGTTTTCTGATTACCAGGTCCCCCAATTTATGAAGGAGTGGTCAGGCTCTCCAGCAGATTTTATTACTGCATTAAAAACCCATGTCACGACTGTCGTGGATCATTTTGAGGCGAAGGGTAATGTCGTTAGCTGGGACGTTGTCAACGAAGCATTGACAGACGCTAGTCCATCAAACTTCCGCACGAACGATTCAATTTTTTATGAAAAAAGTGGCAACAGTTCTGTATATATTGAAGAGTCCTTTAAAGCCGCACGCGCCGCAGCACCGCAAGCAACGTTGTATTACAACGATTACAACATCGACCAAAACAATGCCAAAACCACCAAGCTGATCGAAATGGTTACTGACTTCCAGACACGCAATATTCCTATTGATGGTGTAGGTTTCCAGATGCACGTATTTATGGATTACCCAAGCATCACTAACATTAGTGCTGCAATGAAAAAAGTGGTGGATAAAGGACTCAAGGTAAAAATTACTGAACTGGATGTATCAATTAATAATCCTTACGGCGGTTGGCCTGCCAGTAAAGTTGCCAGCTTTACCGAAGCTGCTGCACTTGCGCAGAAAAAACGTTACTGCGAAATTGTCAAAGCCTACCTTGATGCCGTACCCGCAGCACAACGCGGTGGTATCAGCGTGTGGGGAACAACTGACGCGAACACATGGCTGAACGATTTATACAAAACCCAATTCAACAATGAAAAAATTTCCTGGCCATTGCTGTTTGATAACAACTACAACGACAAACCTGCATTGCGTGGATTTGCTGATGCGTTGCAAGGTGTTGCCTGCACCAATCTGTAATATGAATGTAAACTATTAAACGACTCTCCCTTGGGCAGCCATGAAAATAGCTGCCCGTTTTTATTTTAAGAAGAGACAAAAAATGAAGGTCATACACAATTTATCATTTGCAATCGCGGCGGCAGCAGCAAGTTTTTCGCACGCTAACCCGTCGCACATCCCAAGCGTTACCTTCAAGCAATTTATTTATGAAGGTAAGGACACGGTTTTCACTTCTCCATTAAAAGCCGATGAATATCGCAACCCAATTCTCGCTGGCTTTTACCCTGACCCAAGTATTACCCGCGCGGGTGATGATTATTATTTGGTGAATTCTTCATTTTCTTATTCGCCCGGCGTTCCTATTTTCCACAGCAAGGATCTGGTGAATTGGAAATCACTGGGGCACGTATTAACAACACCAAAACAATTACCGCTTCAGCAGCAACAAACATCGCGCGGCATTTACGCTCCAACAATTCGCCATCACAACGGTGTGTTCTACATGATCACTACGCTCGTTGATGTGCGTGGTAATTTTCTGGTAACAGCAACTGATCCTGCTGGCCCTTGGTCCGAACCGGTTTTATTACCAGAAATTGGCGGTATAGATCCGGATATCTTTTTTGATGACGATGGCAAAACCTATATCGCCCACAACGATGGGCCGATAGGGGAACCGCTGTATAACGGACACCGTGCAATCTGGTTGTGGGAATTCGATCTAAAAACCAAAACGGTGATTAAAAACTCCGGCCGTGTAATTGTTAACGGCGGAACCGATATTTCCCAAAAACCCATTTGGATCGAAGGTCCGCATATTTACAAAATCAATGGTTGGTATTATTTGCTCTGCGCTGAAGGCGGCACAGGCTACGATCACTCCGCGGTGATTTTTCGCAGCAAAAGTTTGCGCGAACCTTTTGTGCCTTATGAAAAAAATCCGATTCTGACTCAACGCGATTTAAATAAAGATCGCACCAACCCAATTACCACGGCTGGCCATGCCGATTTTATACAAACCAAAGAAGGCGATTGGTGGGCGGTATTTCTCGCCACTCGCTCCTACGATAAAACGCTCTACAACACCGGCAGGGAAACATTTTTATTACCTGTTACCTGGAAGGACGGTTGGCCGGTAATTCTGGAGCAAGGGCAGCCAATACCTTACCAACACAAAAAGCCTGCGATTAAAGCAACAACAACGAATCCGGATCAGCTCACCGGCAACTTTATTCTTACCGATAATTTCTCCAATAAAACATTGGGATTTGAATGGGTAAGTTTGCGTACAGCTGATTCGCCGTTTTATCAATTCACTAAATCCGGCATTGAATTACAGGCACTGAATGTAAAGCTGGATAGCCTGGAGCAACCGGCATTTTTAGGTCGTCGCCAACAGCATACGCATTACCGTGCCAGTACCGAATTTGAAATTCCCCAAAAGAAAACCTCGGCGGGGATTGTGGCGTTGCAAGGTGAAACAGCGCACTACTATTTTGGCGTTCGTCAACAGAAAAAAGGAATCGAGTTATTTATCGAGCAAGCCAATAAAGCGACGCCTGACATTATTTATCAGCAATTGGTTAATGATTTGGGAAAAACGGCCCGTTTGAATATTGAAGGCGATGCCGGAATAATCAGTTTTTACTACACCAATAAAAAAGGTGAACGGAAAACAGTGCTGGAAAATGCGGATGCAAAAATCCTTAGCACTGAAATAGCGGGCGGATTTGTCGGCACACTGTTGGGAATGCATGCAAGATCTGAAAGTAAATAAAGATCGTAAAAAATAAACATGCACAATTTTCGCCTGGTGCCAATCATAAGTCCCATAGGAAGTTCAGGACACGCCGTGAACCCATCCATGGGGGCTTGTCGTCGACGTCCCTGTCGCCGACAGTCCTGAACTTCCTATGGGACTTATGAAGCTGAGCTGTATCGCAACCCCACCTAAAAAAGCGAATTACTCTGAGGGGATTTCTATGTTTATCAATTACACATTACATTTTCGTATTGGAAAGCAGATTTTAATTTTCTGGCTTCTATTAATAATGACACCTATGGCATTTGCTTTAGGTGAAAAATCCTGGCTAATCGCATCAGGGTCCAACCAATTCACATTGGTTGATAAAAAATCGGCAAGTACGTTAATCATTGATGAAAATGATTTCTCCGGCGTGCAGCGCGCCGCCAAAAATCTGCAGAGTGATATTGAAAAAGTTACCGGCAAGAAACCCTTACTGGTTAATTCCATTAATGAAAACGATGGGCAGTTAGTCATTATTGGCTCGATAGGCAAAAGCCGTTTAATCGATCAATTGATTGCCAATAAAAAGCTGGATGTGAACAACATTCGCGGCCAATGGGATGGCTTTTTAGTGCAAGTTATCGAACAGCCCTTCCCTGCTGTAAAACGTGCATTGGTAATTGCCGGTGCCGATAAACGTGGAACCACTTACGGCATTTACAGCCTTAGCGAACAAATTGGCGTATCGCCATGGTATTGGTGGGCTGATGTTCCGGTTAAAAAGAAAAGCGAAATTTTTATTGATAAAAAGCTGCAAATTACTGAAATTCCAAAGGTGAAATACCGCGGCATCTTTTTAAACGATGAAGCACCAGCATTGACGGGCTGGGTGACGGAAAAATATGGAAATTACAATCACCGGTTTTACGAAAACGTGTTTGAGTTATTATTGCGACTTAAAGCCAACTTCCTCTGGCCCGCGATGTGGAATAATGCGTTCGCGGATGACGACCCGCAAAATATGATCCTCGCTGATGAATATGGCATTGTGATGAGCACATCCCATCACGAACCCATGATGCGGGCCGACAAAGAATGGAATCGCAACGGCAAAGGTCCCTGGGAATACTCCAAAAATCCGCAGAATCTTTATAACTTCTGGGTGGATGGTGTTAAGCGGAATAAACATTACGAAAGCATTTACACCCTCGGGATGCGCGGCCAGCAAGACGAACCGATGAGTGAAGGCGACAATATCCAGTTGCTGGAAAAAATTGTGCATGACCAGCGTGAAATCCTGACCAACCAATTTGGCAAAGACAAACTTACTGAAGTACCGCAGGTCTGGGCGCTTTATAAAGAAGTACAGGGATTTTACGAGCGCGGCATGCGTGTACCGGACGATGTGATTTTGCTGTGGTGCGATGACAACTGGGGCAATATTCGCCGCTTGCCAACCCTGGAAGAGCGTAAACGTGTTGGTGGTGCCGGCGTTTATTATCATTTTGATTATGTGGGCGGACCACGCTCCTACCGCTGGATCAATACGGTTTCCATCGCAAAAATTTGGGAACAAATGAATCTGGCTTATGAATATGAAGCCAATAAAATCTGGATCGTCAATGTGGGTGATTTAAAACCGATGGAATATCCCATCGAGTTTTTCCTGAATATGGCGTGGAATCCGGAAGCCTGGCCCAAAGAACGCATTCCGGAATTTGCGACCTTATGGGCGGAACGGGAATTTGGCAAAGAACATGCTGAAGAAATTGCAGCGATTATGACTGGTTACACTCGCCACAATTTACGTCGCAAACCGGAATTGCAAGATGCGACGATTTACAGCCAGCTGAATTATGACGAAGCCAATCGGGTGACCGCAGAAATTAAATCTTACGCGGTGCGAGCTGAAAATCTGTATAAAAAAATTCCGGCAGACCAACGCGATGCGTTTTATCAACTGGTGTTATTCCCGGCCAAAGCCAGCGCGATTATTACTGAACTTTATGATGCGCAAGCCAAAAACCATTTGTATGCACAACAAGCGCGCGCAACGACCAATGACTACGCCAATAAGGTACGTAAATTATTTGCGGCCGATGCGCAACTGGAACAGGAATATCACCAATTAAATGGCGGCAAGTGGAACCAGTTTATGTCGCAGCCGCATATTGGCTACAGCAACTGGAACAATCCACCGGAAGATACCCTGCCAGTCGTTCAGATTTACGAACCGCACGGGGCGGAGGAAATGGGTATCGCGGTGGAAGGAATGGCATCGGCCTGGCCAAGCGCTGGCACTTACCAATTGGGTCGTTTCGATCCGTTTGGCAAGCAGGAAAGAACGTTAACTGTCTTCAATAAAGGCAAAAAATCTTTCGTGGCTACTGCCCAAAGCAGTGCCCCTTGGATTATACTAAATCATACTAGTATACAAGTTAATTCTGAAGCCGAACTTACTGTAAGTATCGATTGGAGCAAATTACCGAAAGGCGAGCACAGCGGTCGCATCCAGATCACCGGCACTGGATGGGGCGGAGCGAGCATCGCGGTAACGGCATTGAATCCCGGTATTAAAACCTCCGCACTGAAAGGCAAAGGCTTTGTGGAAGCTGATGGGGTGATCGCGATTGAAGCTGAGCATTTCCAGCGACAAAACACCGTTGCACTGGCAAATGGCAGTAAGTTGCGCTGGGAAAAAATTCCGGAACATGGGCGAACACGTTCATCTATTTCGGTGTACCCGATCACCGACCAGCGTTTTGCAAAAACCGGGGATGCTCCTTATGTGGAGTACGATATTTTCACCCTAAGCAGCGGTGAATTTACCGTGCAGGGAATTTTTGCTCCCAGTTGGCCTGTGATCCCGGAGCATGGTTTACGTTACGCCATTGCGATTGATAACGAACAACCCCAGGTGGTGAATTTAACAGCTGATATGAGCAGTACCACCTGGGAAGAAACGGCGCGCACCGATGTACGCACCGCCACAACAACACACAACATGAATACTGCAGGCGCACACAAATTGCGTATTTACAGCCTTGACCCGGGCGTAACCCTGCAAAAAATTGTGATAGATACCGGTGGCTTGCTACCCAGTTATTTGGGACCGGAAGAAAGCCGTCGTTATTAAAAAATTTAAAAATACCTACAACAAAAATACAAACACAATCCGAAAAAATCTGACGTAGTAGAGAAGCTGTTGAATGAAAATTGTTGATGCGAAAGTCA
This sequence comes from Cellvibrio sp. 79, assembly GCA_003056245.1. Classification (GTDB taxonomy): domain Bacteria; phylum Pseudomonadota; class Gammaproteobacteria; order Pseudomonadales; family Cellvibrionaceae; genus Cellvibrio. The sequence continues at coordinate 40,948 of MVDH01000003.1, forward strand.
TTGTCACCTGCCCCGGCAGAAACTTTGTGACCCTCAAAATAACCACGGACCAAGGCGTTTACGGCATCGGCGATGCGACACTTAACGGTCGCGAAAAGAGTGTGGTTTCCTATCTGGAGGATTATTTAATCCCCGCGTTAATTGGTCGCGACCCGCAACAAATTGAAGATATATGGCAATTTTTTTATCGCGGCGCTTACTGGCGTCGCGGGCCAATCGGCATGACTGCATTAGCTGCGATTGATGTGGCGCTGTGGGATATCAAAGCCAAACTGGCCAATATGCCGCTCTATCAATTGCTCGGCGGAAAAAGTCGCGAGCGCATTCTTACCTACACCCATGCAAATGGTAAGGATCTGGATTCCACTCTGGATGCTGTGCGCAAAGCGCGTGAAAAAGGTTATCAGGCGATTCGTATCCAATGTGGAATTCCCGGCATAGAAAAAACCTATGGCGTATCCAAAAGCGAAAAAAGTTACGAACCTGCTGACGCGGATTTGCCATCAACAGAAATCTGGTCGACTGAAAAATATTTGAATTTTATTCCTGAAGTTTTTGCCGAAGTTCGCAAGGAATTTGGCCGCGACATCCATTTGCTGCACGATGTCCACCACCGTTTAACACCGATTGAAGCCGCACGCCTTGGCAAAGAACTGGAACCCTTCCATTTATTCTGGATGGAAGATGCGGTGCCCGCCGAAAACCAGGAAGCGTTTAAATTAATTCGCCAGCACACCACCACGCCATTGGCCGTGGGTGAAGTATTTAATTCGATCCACGATTGCCGCGAACTGATCCAGAATCAATTGATCGATTATATTCGCTCAACGATTGTGCATGCCGGTGGTATCACCCATGTACGCCGCATTGCGGATTTCGCCAGCTTGTTCAATGTGCGCACCGGGTTCCATGGTGCAACCGATTTATCACCGGTGTGTATGGGCGCCGCACTGCATTTTGATTACTGGGTGCCCAACTTCGGCATCCAGGAACATATGGCACACAGCGCGCAGATGGAAGAAGTGTTCCCGCACGCGTATCAATTCGACAATGGTTACTTCACACCTGGCGAAACTCCCGGTCACGGTGTGGATATAGATGAGAAGCTCGCCGCAAAATATCCGTACAAACGCGCTTGTTTGCCCGTGAATCGCCTGGAAGATGGTACCCTATGGCACTGGTAAGCCCAGTGCCTGCCATACACAAGTGCCTACAATAATCCAAACGGCAATCACACAACCCCGCAAGAGAGAGCAAGCGCAATGACATTACAAAAAAAACTCCTTGCTGCCAGCATCATCAGCAGCGCCGCTTTTATTATCGGCTGTCAGGACAAATCGACCCCGGAAAACACTGAAGCAGCAAAACCCGCCGCCGTAGTCGCCGATCCATCGATTGATCCGGCTAAATTTCTTAACCAACCGTTGGTAAGGGATATTTACACCGCCGATCCATCGGCCCATGTATTTAACGGCAAGTTATATATTTACCCTTCACACGACATTGATTCCGGCATCACCACTGATGGTGAAGGCGATAAGTTTGATATGAAGGATTACCGCGTTTTTTCACTGGATACTGACACCAATGCAGTCACCGATCACGGTGAAGCGCTTACACTGAAAGATGTTCCCTGGGCCAGCCGCCAACTCTGGGCACCGGATGCGGCAGAAAAAAATGGAAAATTTTATTTATATTTCCCCGCAAAAAATAAAGAAAATATTTTCCAGATCGGTGTAGCCATCAGCGATTCACCGACCGGTCCATTCAAAGCAGAACCGGAACCCATTAAAGGCAGTTTCAGTATTGATCCCGCTGTATTTAAAGATGACGACGGCGCTTATTACATGTACTTCGGCGGTATCTGGGGCGGACAATTACAACGCTGGACAAGCGGCACTTACACTACTGAAGATAAATATCCCGCGAGCAATGAACCCGCGCTCAGCCCGAAAATTGCCAAGCTAAGTGATGACTTATTGCAATTTGCCGAAGCACCGAAAGATGTACAAGTTCTGGATGGCGCCGGTGTACCACTGCTCGGCACCGATACCAATCGCCGTTTCTTTGAAGGTGCATGGGTACATAAATTTAACGGGAAATATTATTTATCCTATTCCACTGGCGACACCCACTACATCGCTTACGCCATCGGCAACACGCCATACGGCCCGTTCACTCACAAAGGCATCGTACTTACACCAGTCTTCGGTTGGACCAATCACCACTCCATCGTGCAACACAATGGCAAATGGTTTTTGTTCTATCACGACTCACAACTTTCCGGTGGTAAAACCCATTTGCGCAACATTAAAGTTACCGAGTTGATTCATACGGATGATGGCAGTATCCAGACTGTGGATGCTTATTTGGACTGATTGGTTTTTCTGCATAATAAAAAATCCCGAATAGTTTTTGCTATTCGGGATTTTTTGTTTTTAATTGCTGAGTGTACGAGCTAACGCCAATCCGCAATTAAACCTGATTTTTCTTTCTGCGCGCCAAACCTAAACCCAATAAACCCAGACCCAACAAAGTAAATGCACCCGGCTCCGGGACCTCAACCTCACCCGCCGTATCCGATGCAACAATCACAAAATTATCCAGCGCGGCATAGCCACCAACAATTTCATCAATTTGCAATATGACATTGCCGTTAGTATTGCCTTTTGCATCCAGTGCCACGATATGATTGGTCCAGTTAAAAGTATTTTGTTGCGCACTCGCCTCACCGGTAATAATGACCGAACTAAGCAAGTTCGGGCCATCGATATTATTTGCACCGGATGGATTATCAAACAGCGATAATTTGAACACCGGTGCGACACCACCGGCAGGGACAAATGGACCGCCCCAGCTATCAAGATCAATGGAGGAAATATCCAGTTGGAAATTCAAAAAGTCATAATTGCCAATATTGAACGCCAAACTCAACAAATCATTTTGCTGATCGGATAACAAACCGAGTGCATATTTTCCTGCTTTGTTTTGCGGGTCCTGAAAACCTGTACCCCAAGCTTGGGTTCCGTTGACCAACAACGTTTCTACCGTATAGGTTTGTGCGAACTGGAAACCGGCAGGTTGATTACCATATAAATCATTAACGGGCTTATAAATGTTTACATCGCCGCCATCATTGACGAACGAACCGGGGTTGGGATCTTCAAAATCCTGTTGATAAAGAATCACTCCTGCATTAGCCGCACTGCCTAACAGTACGCTGGTTATTGCAGCTAATGTTTTAAACGATTTTTTGAAGTTCATTTTTAACCACCTTGTGATAATTGAGACGATAAATCCTTTGCCTGATAAGAGAGGCAGACATTTCAAGCAAGGCATGTACCAGAGAAAAAAATGAATAGCTGTTGCGAGAACAGCATCAATTAGCGGTGCCACTTCGTAAAATTTATCGACTGATCTTAAAATTATTGCCGGTTAATTTTAGATATTTGTCACAAAGAAAGGTGTTTGATGATCGTGATAAAAACCGGAAGAAAACGCTTCCAGCAAGGAAATGTAAAATTTACCCGGTGATGCCAGGTAAGTTTCACTATGCGCATTTAACAGAAGACCGGAAATACAAATGCGCACTGTTTTCACAGTGCGCATTTTTTACAGCGTTGGATACTAGAACTTCGCGCGCAATGACAAAGTGTAACGACGATCCATTACGAACCAGCTACGACCAGCAGTCATACCTTCATCATTGAGAATTGCCAATGTTTTGGTTTGCTCGTTAGTCAGGTTGGTGCCTTGTAATCCGACAGTAATATTGTCGTTGATGTTGTACATGACCGACGCATCCAGCATTCCAATGTCATCAGACCACAATGGATACTTGGAAATTACGTCGCGCGTGGTCAACAAATATTTTGACCGCCAGTTGTAAGCTGCGCGAAGTTGCCAATCATATTTTTCGTACATCAACGTGAAGTTAACAGTCTCTTCCGATTGACCTTGCAGTGGCACGTTGTTCAGGTTTACACGTGCACCGGTGTCGTTCTCACCACCGTTAGCCCAGTCAGCATTTTCATAATCCACTTCGTTGTGCGGAACACCGGAAGATTTGATTTTGGTGAAGGTACCTTGAACACCCAAACCATCCCATGGCGATGGCAGGAAATCAAAGAACTGTTGGTAGGCCAACTCGTAACCGTACATTTCACCTTCGCCGCCATTACGGGTAGTGGTGACTTCCACAGTACGAACTTCTTCAGGGTAAATCGGGTTAGGAATTTGTTGGGGCATAGAGCCTTGCACAAAGAAATTTTTCAAATCTTTGTAGAAGACAGTGCCGGTCAACGACCCCGTCGGTGCGAAGTACCACTCCAACGACATGTCGTATTGATCAGACTCCATGGGCTTCAAGTAAGTATTACCACCCGAACCGCGCCATTCATCAATTTTCATGGAGTCAGGTACATTCACCGTTACCGTTTCGCCATTTTCAATGACCTCGTAAGGAACATAGGTAACTTCATACTGATCGGTGTTCATTTTGACATTGTTACGCACATCGCCCATGTCCGGGTAAGCCACTGCTTTTGCGTAGGCAAAGCGTGCTAACAAGGCATCCGAAATTTCCATTTTCAAGTTTAAGCTTGGCAAAAATGCGTCGTAGTCCGATTTCGCTGTCGACCAACCGGAGTTAGTATCACCATAGCGGCGGTCAGCATCACTGAGCCAGTTGTAACCCTGGCTTACCCAGTCACCCTCGCCTTTCATGAACGCGGCAACATCTGAATAAGTACCATCCTGGATTTTGCTGTTCATATAACTTACGAGTTTTTCCGACGTTATCGGCAAAGATACGTCTGCCGGCGGCGAATTCACGTCCGGATTATAATTTTTGTCCAGCTCAGCGGTTGTCACATAACCGGTCGACTCACGCTCCAGCTTGATATAACGAACACCCACGTTACCCGCGATCGGGAATTTCAAGTCATCAAACCCGAAGTCGGCGCGCACGAATGCCGCAGTGTTAGTTTCCTCGGTAATCGCCACATCGTTAGGCTGGAACAAACCATACTCGGCATCATTATTTGCACGGCAGTGATAAGGCTCGTAAGTACCGTTGTCTGACAACTCAGGGAAACCTACATCGCCTTCGCACAAACGATTGTCGCGAATATTTTGCACAACATCACGCTTGATACCGAGCAATTGGTTGCCACCGTCAATGCTCATTACACCACCGCGATGGAAGTTGCTCCAATCATTGACTTGTACCCAGTCAGCTTGATCTGGTGTGTGGTCAATGTAGAGGGCGCCTTCTGAGTACTCCGGAGCAATCGGCCCCCATCCCCAACTGGTTGAACGAACGGTTTGCTCACGCTCTGCCCGGCGTACGCCCGCTTTGATTTCACGCAAAGGCCCCAAATCCTCAAACAGCCGGCTCGCATCCAGGCGCACCGCATTGGAATCGCCCTCGGAACGTTCGTAATGGCTCATTCCCGAACGCCACCAATAGCTGGTTGGATCAGTGAAATAATTGGCATCGCCCGCAGGATCATTACTGAAACCCGGCACGTTTGTGAAAGTAGCTAGCCACTTGTCACGATTGGCATCGCGCACCCCACCCCACGGCTCGGATAATTTCATGGTTGGCGTACTGCCACGCAGGTCAACTTCCTGCAACCCCGTCACACCTAAATGAAGTACCAGGTCATCGTTACTGGTTTCGGCTTTAACGTGCTGTAAATCAAACTCAAAAGTCCAGTTCTCATCCGGCGTCCACTTAACGTTCGCCGTAAAATCCTCTACGAGTGTCTCACCGGTTACACCGCGGGTATCAACCTGGAATTTTTGCCCGAACTGGGGCATTGAGACCGGGTTCTTATTTCCCCAGGTCATCGGGTAGCGAAGCCCCCTGTCCTCTTCCCACACCTTTTTACCATCAGCATCTAAGTGATAACGGCCATGAAAAGTTGCCCAACGATCATTGCCATCAGCCATACTTCCCGCCAGGAACCGGCCGCTGTCATCAAATAAAAATTCCGAGTCGCCGTAAGGGCGAATGCGGCGATCACTGTCTTTGTAGCCACCCTGGTATTTCATGGCATCCTCCCACCAATCCAGCTTGGAATTGGAGCGGATGTATTCTGTGGTTACCAGGAACTTGTCATCGGTATCTTTCCATTGGAAAGAGGTATTGATGCCTTCGCGTTCACGCTGGTCTTCTTTCACCAGGAAGTTCATCGCAGAAGGCATCCAGACTTCACCGTAGGTTGCATAGTCTGTCGTTGATGTACCAGGACAAGTTACTCCCTCGGCCCGCTTGTCAAACGCTTCCGCACCCGCCAACCAGCAAGGGATATAACGCTTGTAGGCATCCGCCTGGATGTTATGGTTTTCGGTTGTCATTTCGGACTTTACTGCATTAAGCAAGAAGCCGAATTCACCTGCATTGGTTTCCCAACGATTACTAAACAAGCCTGAAATAGTCGGCTTGGTTTCTTCTGAAAGATCGCCGTAAGTAGCCTCTGCGCTGAAGGCAGTCATCATGCCATCCTGATCAAAAGGCTTGCGGGTACGCAAACTCACGGTACCGCCGATGCCACCTTCAATCATGTCTGCAGTCTGGTTTTTGTAAACGTCCACACCTGCCATCATTTCCGGAGAAACATCCTGGAATGACAAACCACGACCGGAGTTGGCAGTGAACGAATCGCGGCCATTAAATTCGGAACGGGTTGCGCTCATCCCGCGAATTACCGCACCAGAACCTTCTGCCGACATATGGTCCGGATCATCCACAGCAGCAAAACGCTCGATGGAGATACCGGGAACACGTTGCAATGCTTCAAGTACAGAGCGATCAGGTAATGCGCCGATGTCAGATGCAGTAACGGAATCGACAAAGGTCGATGAATTACGCTTTAGATCTTGCGCATTTTGCAAGCTCTGGCGCATACCACTAACAACAATCTCTTCTACGCTATCAGCGGCAGTTGGTGCAGTTTGCGCAAACGACGGTGCACTCAATGCCATGACGCACAGCGCCAACATAGACTTTTTAAACTGGAATCCCTCGTGTAGCTGTAATGCTTTATTTTTGCTTTGGTAACTCATGAACCAACCCCTTCTTAAACTTATGATTAGGTGAGGATGGGCCAACCAGTACGATGTCCGTACCAAAGGCCCTTGAGCCTGGCCATCGTAAACTGGCTCACACTCAACTTGCACACTAGTGGCCTAATGAACAAGAACACATCCTAAGTTGGCGCCTAAGTATTGTCAATCTGACCATAAGATAAGGGTTATATGATTTCTCTATAAGAATTCCGGTAAAAACTGAAAAGAGGAGGCCTTCCGCACCGGTCACTTATTTGACTTTTGTCACCTTTGTGTAAATATTATTCAGGCGCCAAAAGTCATATTTATGGTTGCCTCAATCCAATAATAACGTCACACGAGATCATCCCCATGAATGCATTCCCCTCTTTGCTAAAGCCTTTTTTTGCCTGCGCCAGCCTGAGCGTGATAATGGCGCTGCCCGCGCAGGCGCAGAATCTCAATCCAACGTATTTCTATCTAGTCAAAGGGGAATTGATTGGTCGCACTATTTCCGTGGGAGATCCCAGCAACTGGAGTACAAACATTCAGGGAAGAGAAGGAAAATCAGCAGGCGGAAAAGTAGAAGTTGCTCCGATAGATTTCAAAGCGAAAGGCGATGCCATCCAGATTAAATGGTCGCCGCGCAAGAAAGAAACCGGGAACCTTGGGCTCTACGGCAATGCCATTGACCTATCCAAATTTAAAGATGCAGCCGCGCTCACCATTGATATGCGCATTGATGTAAAACCGGATAAAGATGTCAAAATTGGCCTCGATTGCGGGTACCCTTGCCGCGCCGATCTGTCAATCAACGGTTTGATTAAAAAAATGCCCAAAGGCGAGTGGTTTTCCCTGCCGTTGCCACTCAATTGTTTTAAGAGTGATAACTTTGATTTAAGCAAAATCGTTGGGCCTTTTAGTATTGCAACTGATGGAAAGCTCACTATCAGCATCTCCAGTATTCGCCTGGAAAAATTGGGTGAGGGTGAGAAGGGTTGTGTGGAAGAAAAAAAAGAATAGCACTTATAAAAAGCCCAGCCAACATTTGTTGATTGGGCTTTTTTAACCGTAATGAGAAGCTCCCGTGAAAGAGTTGCCCGATAGCAAAAGCAGCCAATAAAATCAGTTATATAAAAATGTATTTATTGTTAACCGACCTGTACGCGGATTGGGATCAAACAAAAAACCAGAGGCAATATTTCCCGAGTGCAAACTGGTACATCGATAAATAATTAACCTATTAAAAACAGCTGAAAACGATGCAATTTGTTCAAAAAAATCATTACTTCCATTCATGTATTGTTTTGGATAATCCGGGAGTAACGCCTGCTCTTTAATGACATTGGTATATGTTGCTGCCCTAGCCTTATCTATATATTCAAACCCTGTAGCGCGATGGCGATAAAAAGATGTTCCCCCCATACTGGCATTACATAAATAATGCACTGCAGCCAATTCGGTCCCCAAAAGAGAATCATAATGCGGTGTACACTGTATGGGCTTTAACTGTTCAGGTGGAGTAATGACCATAGAAAAATCAGATTGGGCGCTTTTAATAACCGCTCCATCAACCCCAAACGTGTCGTAAACAATTTTATTCAAATAATAATTCATCACCTGAACATAAGCATCAGGTGCAGGCGCACGCACACCGGGATAATAAGCATCCGCCTGTTTAAAATGACAAAAGCGTGCGCAGTAATCAATTAATGATTCAGGATCAGCTATATAGTTTTCAATAATTAATATCGGCTGCGCTTCTTTGCCTATGTATTCCACCCTATAGGAAAATAATGGATGCAAGCTCATAGTTTTTCCATTACATTTTTTCAGCCTTGCAGTTATCCGCAATAAATTGAGCATGCGTTGGCATGTAATCGACAGACTTATCAATAACCCGCTTAATCCCGTCAAGGCGTTTTGCAATATCTTCTTTAGACATTCGATCAACTAACGGATGGTATGCACGCGGTTTTATTCCTTGTCCATGCATCACCTCAAGCCAACTCAAATCATTAAACATTTCCGAAGAATTTCGATATATGCGACCATTCTTTTTAAATTGCTCAATTTTTTGGGTCAACGCATCAGGAATAGGCATAGTGCGGCAATAGTTCCAGAATTCTGAATCATTGCGCTCGGTTGCATGATAATGAAGAATCAAGAAATCCCGAATTTTTTCAACTTCAAAATCAGCCTGACGATTGAATTCATCAATATCTTCCTGATCAAAATATTTGTTTGGAAAAAAACTCATTAAACGCGCGATAGAAGATTGAATGAGATGGATGCTTGTAGATTCAAGCGGCTCCATAAAACCACTGGAAAGCCCGATAGCCAGACAATTTTTATTCCAGATTTTTTTTCGTTTACCCGTTAAAAATTTTAGCAATCGGGGTTCAGCCAAAGCCTTGCCATCCAAATTAGACATCAAAATTGAACAAGCCTGATTTTCATCCATAAACTGACTGGAAAAAACATGCCCGTTACCAATGCGATGCTGCAATGGAATGCGCCATTGCCAACCAGCCGAATGAGCGGTTGAACGCGTATAAGGAATAGGATCACCAACACTCTCACATGGCACGGCCCATGCTCTGTCACATGGCAACCAGTGGCTCCAGTCTTCATAGCCGGTGTGCAATGCTTGCTCTATCAACAAACCGCGAAAGCCAGAGCAATCTATAAAAAAATCGGCTGCAATTTTTTCACCGGACTCCATTTGTAGAGACTCAATAAAACCGGTATCAGGATGTAAAATAGCATTTCTTACTTTACCTTCCTTGCGAATAACTCCACGTGTTTCTGCATATTCACGTAAATAACGCGCGTACAGGCCAGCATCAAAATGAAAGGCATAGGCAATGTTTGATAAAGGCGAATTACCTGCATCAACGGACCGCATAAATTTACCTTTATCTGAAGCAACTCCACTCAAGGTGTAATTCCCCAACTCTTCGACTTCACCTAATTGCGACATTTTTAGCCAATAGTGGTAAAAGTGTATGGAATCCATATCTTTTCCCACTTCACCAAAAGCATGGATGTATTTATCACCCAGCCTTGTCCAGTTAACAAATTGAATTCCCAGTTTAAATGTTCCCTGGGTTTTACGAATAAACTCGTTCTCATCCAATTCCAGCAATTGGTTGTATAGTTGAATTTGCGGAATAGTAGCTTCACCAACACCAACAGTACCAATTTCGTCGGACTCTATGAGGGTTATATCGCAATAATTATTTTTCAATACTTTTGCAAGCGCTGCAGCAGTCATCCACCCGGAAGTTCCACCACCAACAATAGCAATTGATTTTATGCGGTTATCAGACATAGCTTTATCCTTATCATATTTTTAGTAATCATAATTTATTATTTCAAATGGGTTATATGAAATGTCTTTTGGTTTTAACTATCGGGTTTTCGGAAGCAGAAAAAAAAAGCGCACTACAGTGAGTGCGCTTTTTCCTTGCAATTGCGACTAATTAAAACGTTGCTCTTACAATCAGGGCAGCTCTGCGATCATTCACGAACCATGAACGTCCCGCGGTGGTACCTTGCTTATCAAGAATCATCGTTGTTTCAGTCTGGGTATTCAACAAGTTGGTAAATTGAAGTCCCACTTTCAGCGCATCATTCACAGTGTAGAACGCGGATGCATCAAGGAAACCTGCTGCCTCATTCCACAACGGGTATTTACTGATTACATCGCGAGTTGTTAACAAATATCTCGAACGCCAGTTGTAAGCAAGACGTAAAGAAATATCGTCTTTGTCATACATTGCAACAATGTTATAAGTATCTTTGGATTGACCTTGCAGCGGAAGTCCATCAAGCAAGTCCAAAGGCGCACCAGTGTCATTGGTGGTATCGCTTGCAAACCCTGCGTTAGGAATAGACTCTGATTTGATGTAGCTGTAGTTCGCTTGTAAACCCAAACCATCCCAAGGAGCAGGTAACATGTCGAAGAACTGTTGATAGGCAATTTCAAAGCCCTTCAATGAACCATCACCGGAGTTAATCGTGGTATCCGTTGTTGCAACTTGTGTGACACCACTTACAGGGTTAGTAAATTCGCGCTCAAAACCGCCTTTCGTGAAGAAGTTTTTCAAGTCTTTGGAAAAGACTGTCGCCGTTAAAGAACCCACGTCAGCAAAATACCATTCAAGTGACGCGTCCCATTGCACAGATTCCATTGGTTGCAGATAAGGGTTACCTGCGGTGCCGGTCCACTGATTAACAAACGCACCTAATGGGAACGATGGCTCATCCGTTGGTGGAGCATTTGGATCGATAACAGGCTGGATAACTGTACGGATATAACCGAGGTTGGAATTGTTTTTAACATCACCCATATCCGGCATTGCAATAGCTTTGGCTACAGCGAAACGCGCAATAAGATCTTCAGTCAAACCTACCTTCAAGTTAAAGCTTGGTAGATAGGTGTCGTAATCCGATTCCGCAGACTGGATTGCATAAGCATTATTTCCGAAACCTAACTCAGTAGGAGAGAGATAATTGTTAGGATCACTTGCCCATCTCAGCGCCTCGGTACGGTCTGGATATGTACCCGCAGCTACCGCCGCATCTGCCCATGCAACAATTTCAGCAGGAGATGCTTTCACACCAGGCGCACCTGCCGGTACAGGGTTTTGAGGCACCAGATCAGGATAATCTACCGAACCTTCCGCAGTACGTGTCAGCTTGACATAACGCAAACCAACATTACCGTCAAATTTCAGTGCATAGTCTTCAGAGCCGAAATCAACACGCACATAAACAGCATCATTCTTTTCGTTAGTAACAAACACATCACCTGGAGAATAACGACCTTCTACTGTTGCCTCAGGGCGCATATCCGCAGGAATCCATCCACTACCAGCTGTTAATAAACGACGCCCCTCATACGCAACCTGGCGAACTAATTCAGCTGATGGGTGGAGTAGTTTGTCACCATTAACGGTTAACACATCCCCACCGTGGAAATCAGACCAATCAATCAACTCTGTTTGTTGGCCCGCGACTTTTGCAAGGTCAGCCCAATGAATATCTGCTTGCCATCTTGGCCCTAAAGCACCCCAGTTATAGTTGGTATAGCGCACTGTTTGCTCACGCTCAGCGAAACGTACACCTGCTTTTACCGCCTTTAACAATCCAGCATCTTCAAAGGTGTAAGTACCATCCAATCGCGAAGCCAATGAATCACCTTCAGAGTGCTCATAGTGGTCCATCGCTGATTGCCAATAATATGAAGTTGGATCCTGGAACCAATTAGTGTCACCTGCTGCATCACCGGTAAAACCCGGGAAGGTGCCAGAAGCAAAAGTTCCTGGATTCGCATCGCGATAGCCATTCCAGGGATCAATCAATCTCAAGGTTGGAGTAGACCCGGTAACATCGAACTCTTGAATGGCGTGAGTTGCTAGCATGACAGTTACGTCATCGTCATATGTTTCTGCGTCAATATATTGAATGTCTGCCGACAATTCAAAATTGTCAGTCGGAGACCATTTCAGATTAATTGCATAATCATCCACAACTGTATTTGTGCTTTTTACACGAGTATCTGTTTGGAATGGATGTCCCCATTGAGCGATAGGTACAGGGTTATCGGTCCATCCTCTCGGAACACGATCAAGATGGCCGTCAGCAGTACGCCATCCATCTGAAGACGCTAATGTTCCGCTTTGGAATACGCCATTATCGGTAAAATCAAACTCTGTTCCTGTTAAAGGACGAGTGAATCGATCTGCATATCCACCTTGGTATTTAAGGGAGTTTTCAGTCCAGGCCAAGGTTGCATCGGAACGCATAAATTGCAGGGTTCCAAGTAAAGTGTCATCGGCGCTTTCCCATTGAACTGCTGCCGAATAGCCCTGGCGATCACGATCATCAAACTTTTTAGTCAGGTTGGAACCATTTGGCAACCAAACCTTACCAGTGCCATCACCTACAAAATCTTCTGCCCCGGCAATATCAGATGCATTGTATTGAACGTAAGCATCACCCTGGATACCGTGAGAAACACCTTTCAACGAGGAATCAGCCACATTCAGCAAAAAGCCAAATTCACCTGCTGCTGTATCCCAACGATCACTGTAGAGCGCCGATATAGTAGGAGTCCACTCTTCCGCCATATCACCATATGAGTAATCCCCTGAAAGCGCTATTACACGCTCTTCAGAATCAAATGGTTTGCGCGTACGCAAGCTCACGGTACCGCCAATACCACCCTCGATCATATCGGAGGTCTGGTTTTTATATACGTCAACACCACCCATTAATTCAGGAGGAACGTCCTGGAAGCTCAATCCACGACCAGAGTTTGCAGTAAATGAATCGCGCCCGTTAAATTCTGAACGAGTAGCGCTCATACCACGAATTACTGCACCCGACCCCTCAACGCCAAAATGGTCCGGGTCATTTGCTGCGGCAAAACGCTCAATTGATACACCCGGGACACGTTGCATCGCTTCAAGAACACTTCGATCAGGCAAGGAACCAATATCTTCAGATGAAATTGAATCAACAAATGTTGCTGATTGACGCTTGATTTCCTGGGCACTTTGCAAGTTTGCGCGAACGCCACTAATGATAATTTCGTCTACGTTTTCATTTGTATCGTTTTGCTGTGCGAAAGCAGGTACCGATACTGCAATTATGCACATTGCTAACATGGATTTTTTAAACTTGATGTTTTGCTGTTGTAGCGCGGTTTTGTCGTTCTTATGGAAAACCATATAGCCAACCCCATTGTTAATTATGATTAGAAAGTTTTTTATAATTCTTTGAGTCAGGGAGACTCTAAGTATCTATGAGCTTAGATCAAGAATGAGCAGTGTGATACTTACCTGGTCACTAATAATCACGAGCTATGCTCCGGTAGTACGAAATGGGTGTCGCACCAGTTTTCGCAGATTGCTTAAAATGGTGCAGAGCAGTTTTGACGGCGCGGACGTGGTGATTATTATTAACTGGCAGCTAAATCCTAACACCCACTGGAAATATCAAGGGGAGCAAATGAGGACATCTAATGTTTTTTTTGACTATAAATCACCCAAATTGACAGCGCTATCAATTGGAATGCAGACAATCATTTATTGGCAATAATTTATTTCACAAATAAAAAATCCCATTGCAAGCAATGGGATTTTCAGGCGACAAATGAGGAAGTTTTATGCAGAGAATGGATGGCGTAAAACGATTGTTTCAATACGATCAGGGCCAGTAGAAACGATATCAATTGGCGCCTTGATCAACTCCTCAAGGCGGCGGATATAGGCACGGGCGTTTGCTGGCAACTCATCAAGAGACTGGGCACCAACAGTTGATTCACTCCAACCTGGTACTTCTTCATATATAGGCTTCAACCCTGCCCAACCATCGGCATCATAAGGCATGCTGGCGATTGGATTGCCTTTGGAATCCTGATAACCAATGCAGATTTTGACGGTTTCCAGACCATCCAACACATCAAGCTTTGTCAGACAAATACCAGTAACACTGTTAATACGATTGGCATGACGCACAGCAACAGCATCAAACCATCCACAGCGACGCTTACGACCAGTGGTGGCGCCAAACTCATGACCCTTTTTTCCCAGGTACTCTCCGATTTCACAGCCCAACTCAGTGGGGAAAGGGCCAGAACCTACACGAGTTGTGTAAGCCTTGGTAATACCCAAGACATAATCGAGATACAAAGGGCCAAATCCGGAACCGGTGGCGGTACCACCGGCAGTTGTATTTGATGAAGTTACGTAGGGATAAGTACCATGATCGATATCCAATAAGGACCCCTGCGCACCTTCAAACAGGATGCTTTCACCTTGCTCACGTGCAGTGTGCAACAACTCGGTAACATCAGCCATCATCGGCAACAGCTGCTCCGCCCATAATTTGCAATCGGCATATACCTTGTCGAAGCTAACCTCATCCACTTTGAAATAATTGGTTAATACAAAGTTATGGTAAGCAAGAATTTCTTTTAACTTTACCGCAAAGGTTTCCAAATCGACCAAATCACCCAAACGCAAGCCACGGCGAGCAACCTTGTCTTCATAAGCAGGACCAATACCACGACCAGTGGTGCCAATTTTCGCATCGCCACGAGCAAGCTCACGCGCCTGATCCAATGCGACGTGGTACGGCAGAATCAAAGGGCAGGCAGGGGACAGACGCAGGCGGCTGCGCACAGGCACGCCAGTCGCTTCCAAACCGGCAATTTCTTTAAGCAAGGCTTCAGGTGAGAGCACAACGCCGTTACCGATCAAGCAGGTAACGCCTTCACGCAAAATACCAGAGGGAATCAGGTGAAGTACGGTTTTTTTACCGTCGATCACCAGGGTATGACCCGCATTGTGACCGCCTTGAAAACGCGTCACGAGGGAGACCTGATCCGTCAACAAATCAACAATCTTACCCTTGCCTTCATCACCCCATTGGGTGCCCAATACCACAACGTTCTTGCCCATGACTGGTTTAACTCTCTGTGCTAGATAAAAATAAAAAAGGATTAATTGATAGCCTGAACCTGATAGCGGCCATCTCGTAAAACTAATTGGCGGCCACAACCCAATTCAGCTAAATCGGAGGTAGCACTTACATTTACGACCCTCTCGCCTTTCAAGCGCAAATCACTGACAGCTTGCCACTGCAAAGGATCTGTCGATTCAACTACCGCAATCGCACTCAATGAAGTTCGCGGCAACAATCCCAATTTGCTGATAGCCGTAATATCAACTGCAAAACCGGTAGCAGGACGTGCACGACCAAATACTTCGCCGATATGATCATAGCGACCACCGCTAGCAATAGGATTGCCATAACCGGGAGCAAAAGCAGCGAAAACCAGCCCGGTTAAATAGTGATAACCGCGCAGCTCGCCCAAATCAAAATAAAGTTCTGCACTTGGGTAACGCTGCTCAATAATTTCAGCAACTTGTACCAATTGTTCGACAGCTTGTTGTGCCGCCTGTAAGCCAGAGAAAAGCTTTTTGGCTTTTTGCAGGACAGACTTATCACCAGCAAGTCCTGGCAATGCCAAAAATAAATTTGCCGTAACTGTATCGCTAATGTTCGCCTCAACCCAGGCTCGAATTTCAGTTGTCGCTTTGCGTTGCAACAACTCAAAGAAAGTTTCTTCCTGAAACTTGGTCAAACCAGCACTGGCAGCGATGGAGCGATAAATACCAACATGCCCCAAATCGATATGCTGACGCGGCAAACCAGCCACAGCCAGAGATTCCAACAGCAGCGATACCACTTCAATATCTGCTGCTATTCCCGGCTCACCATAAAACTCCAACCCTGCCTGGATAGGAGTGCGAGTTGCCAGGGGATTCTTCGGACGAGTGTGAACTACATGTCCGGCATAACATAAACGATTGGCGCCAGCACGATGAAAACTATGGGCATCCATACGGGCAGTTTGCGGTGTGATATCTGCACGTATGCCCAAGGTACGACCACTTAATTGGTCGGTGACTTTAAATGTGAGCAAATCTACGTCGCGCCCCAACCCTATCAACAGGGAATCGGTGTACTCCAGCAACGGCGGAATGACCATGTCATATCCCCAGGTGCTATAGAGATCCAGCAGGCGACGACGCAAGGTATCTATGGCTTTGGCCTCGGCAGGGAGGATTTCTTCCACCCCATCCGGTAATAACCAGCGATCAGCGTAGGTCATAAGCGACTCAATCTTCAGCAAAAATCCGGCGTGCGCGCATAAAAAAACCGAGCGGTCGGCTCGGCTGCGGCATTTTAACACTGTTTGTCACAGAAGTTGTAGGTCAAATCTGATTTTGCCGCGCAAAAGTTACTGCGCAAAAGAAACAAGGCCCGCATTTGCAGGCCTTGTATGAACTAGTTTTTCCCCTGGGGATCTTTCAGGTAGCGGAAGAAATCGCTTTTTGGATCCACCACCATCAAATCTTCCTTACTGCTAAAACTTTGACGGTATGCATTAAGACTGCGCACAAAACTATAGAACTCGGGATCTTTGGTATAGGCCTCGGCAAAAATTCCGGCTGCTTTCGCATCTCCTTCACCGCGAATACGCTCAGCATCACGATAAGCATTTGCCTCCAGCACGGCGCGCTGCTTGTCAGCATCTGCACCGATCACTTCAGCCTGCTCTTTACCTTGTGACCGGTATTCACGAGCTTCTTTTTCACGATCTGCCGCCATACGGGCAAACACCGATTGACTCGCCTCAGGTGGGAAATCAATACGTTTTACGCGAATATCCTTAACTTCAATACCAAGCAATTTAACCGCGTCAGTATTAATGCTAGCAGTAATCTCACTCATCAATTCATCACGCTTGCCCGAAACCACGTCATGCAAAGTGCGGCGACCGAACTGGTTACGCAAACCGTCGGCGACACGCTGCGCCAAACGATCTTCAGCCAGCATCTCATCACCACCGGTAGCCTTGTAGTAAGTTTCTACATCTTTCACTTGCCATTTGATGTAAGAGTCAACGACCAAACGCTTGTTCTCTACCGTAAAGAAACTTTCAGGAGTCATATCAGCAGTTAACAAGCGGCCATCAAACTTACGCACCTTTTCTGCAAATGGCAGCTTGAAGTGCAATCCCGGTGGTACATCAGCCTTAACCAAACGACCAAATTGCAAAACTACAGCCCTCTGGTATTCAGTCACGACATAAATGCTGTTAAACGCCAACAACAATCCTAATACCGCAATGATAAGGGCAAAAAAACCTTTATTAGACATTAGCGCAGCTCCCTACGAACAAGAGGCTTGGTCGCTTCAACGGCTGGCGTTGTGCGCGAACTAAAATTATCAGGCTGTACCTGGGGTTCGGTCACAGCTGAACGATTTCCCAAACGATCAAGCGGCAAATACAGCATATTGTTACCACCCGCTACATCCACCATAACCTTGGATGACCTGGACATTACACTCTCCACCGTCTCGAGATAAAGACGCTGGCGGGTCACCGCTGGCGCACGCTTATATTCCGCAAGGAGACTCTCAAAACGATCCGATTCACCTTCCGCACGGGCTACAACCTCAGCCTTGTAAGCTTCAGCCTCTTCCAACATACGCTGGGCGCGACCACGAGCTTCGGGAATGATGCCGTTTGCATAAGCCTGCGCCTGGTTTTTCAACCGGGCCTCATCTTCTTTGGCCTTGATTACATCATCGAACGCCGCACGAACTTCTTCTGGTGGACGAGCCTCCTGAATGTTCACATTGATAACCTGAATACCGGCACCATAAGAATCCATATAGGTTTGCAGGCGCTGCTTCACTTCGGCTGCAATCGCTTGACGGCCTTCTGATAATACTTGATTCAGTTCGGTAGAGCCCACCACATGACGCACGGCCGAATCAGTTGCATGGCGCAAACTGGTTTCCGGATCGCGCACATTGAGCACGTAGGATTTCACATCAGAAACGTTGTATTGCACAGTGATCGGCAATTCAACAATGCTTTCATCTTCTGTCAACATCAAACCGCGCGACGGGTACTGGCGCTCACCGGTTACGTTCACAATATAAACATCGGTAATTAAAGGCGCATTCCAGTTAAGGCCTTCCGTTTTGATTTCGGAAAATGCACCAAACTTCAAAACAACAGCACGCTCTTTGGCATCCACCTGATAAAAACCAGCGCCAAAATAAAACACTAACGCAATAATTCCTGCGATTGTAAATAATGGGCCAAGATTTGCGCCGCCAGATGATTTGTTATTACCGGAGCCTGAGCCACCGCCAAAAATACCATTCAGCTTATCTTGCAGCTTTTTAAATGCCTCATCCAAATCTGGCGGACCATCATTATTGTTGTTGCCGCCACCGCGACCACCCCATGGGTCTTTATCTTTTCCCGGTTCATTCCAGGCCATAGTTTTTCTCCACGTAGAAAATAATACGGTTGTGGGGGCTGTATGCCGGTTTTACAACTCCCCTGATAAATCCTGTTCGGCGGAAATGTCATCCGCCCATATTAAATGTTCAAACGCTATTGATTCAGCGCTGAGGATACGCAACAAATCGCTTTTAGGTACACGTATTTGCAATAAGCTGGCGCCATCATCACGATAAGCTTCCTCAACCACTGCTTGCTGAGTGTAGAGCATAGCGCGTAAGCGCCCTTGCGTGGGAGTTAACACCAAGCGCCCATTTACAACTTCTTTACCTAGCAGCTCGGAAATGGCTTCAGCCAACAACCCACAGCCTTCACCTGTTTGCGCCGAGAGCCATACTGCAGTTGGCCTGCCTGCATCATCGCGATCTATATGCGGCTCTGTATCGGTCAACAAATCGACCTTATTGTAAACACGCAACTGCGGCAAATCAGCCGCACCAATTTCCTCTAACACAAGATCAACTTGCTCGATATTACGAGCGCGCTCTTCCGCCGCTGAATCTATCACATGCAAGAGTAAAGTTGAGTTACTGGCTTCTTCTAATGTTGCGCGAAAAGCCTCTACCAACTTATGAGGAAGATGACTGATAAAACCTACAGTATCTGCCAACACCACCGCTCCGATATCCGCAAACTCAATACGACGCATCGTCGGATCGAGAGTGGCAAATAATTTGTTTTCGGCGTAAACATCTGAACCGGTAATGCGATTGAATAACGTGGACTTACCGGCATTGGTGTATCCCACCAAAGAAACCGTAGGTATAGCAGCACGCTGGCGCGAGCGGCGCCCTTGTTCGCGCTGGGAACGAACTTTTTCCAGGCGCTGTTCAATCATGGTAATACGATTGCGCAACAAACGGCGGTCAGTTTCGAGCTGGGTTTCACCAGGGCCACGCAAACCGATACCACCTTTTTGGCGCTCAAGGTGAGTCCAGCCACGAATCAATCGAGTTGCAGTGTGGCGAAGCTGGGCAAGCTCGACCTGCAATTTACCTTCAAAGGTACGGGCACGCTGCGCAAAAATATCAAGAATTAAACCTGTGCGATCAAGAACACGACATTGCAACTCGCGCTCAAGGTTACGCTCCTGGCTTGGAGTGAGGGTGTGATTAAAAATCACCAGCTCGGCCTTATGTTCAGCAACCAATTGCCGGAGCTCTTCGAGTTTGCCAGTGCTGATTAAAAACTTTGCAGTAGGAACAATACGGGAACCAGTCAGAAAAGCTACAGGATCACCACCTGCAGACAATACCAACTCTTCAAATTCGCGAGGGTCTTCGGCATCTTGGGCATGCGACAAGTTCAGGTGAACCAGCACAGCTAGCTCACCTGATTCTGGGCGATCAAAAAACAATTAGCGACCTCGAGGCTATATCAAATAGCTTGATAGATTACTCGGCTTGCTCGTCTTCTTCGCTTTCGATACCACCAGCTTCATTGAGCAGTGGTACACGTACCGCACGGGATGGGACTACTGTGGAGATAGCGTGCTTGTAAACCATTTGGCTCACAGTATTTTTCAACAGCACGACAAACTGATCAAATGACTCAACCTGACCCTGCAACTTAATACCATTCACCAGGTAAATAGATACAGGTACACGCTCTTTACGCAGAACGTTCAGGTAAGGGTCTTGTAAACTATGCCCTTTTGACATGTTTATTCTCCTCGGGACAATAAATAAATAGAAAGCAAAAATTACCCACCCAAAACACCTAATACATCCAGTAAGGAGGGGGTGGAAGAATGCATGAAAATCTGACTAGGGTTCTCACGTGGGTATTATATGGCTCTCGTGCCTATAAAATTCAAGGCGCAACGCACAATTTCTTCCTTTGTGAGTAAAATTCCCTGTTCAGTCTCCGTGAATATCCAGTGTAGATCAGTATTTGCACTTGTCGACCAGCCACGCAACCACGTGAATTGTCGCTTGGCCAATTGGCGCGTAGCGATAATGCCGCGCTCGGTCATCTCACTGTAATTCCAAATACCCTCGAAATAATCCCACACCTGGCGATAACCCACAGCGCGAATTGCAGGCAAATCTTTATGCAAATCGCCGCGCTCATACAATGCGCGCACTTCTTCAAGCAGGCCTTTTTCGAGCATTGTTTTAAAACGAAGTTCAATTCGTTTATGCAAGATTGAACGATCACGCGGCGCTATTGCTAATTGGCATACATCATAGCGATCGGAAAAACTTCCCGAGCTCGCCTGCAACGACTGAAGCTCACGCAATTGCGACATCGTTTTCCCACTAACGCGATACACTTCCAATGCACGACTTAAACGTTGCGAATGATTTGGATGTATTTCTGCAGCGGTCTTTGGATCGACTTCTGCAAGTTGCCAGTGAATATGGGGCCAGCCAAACTCCTCTGCTTCACGCTCAATTTGCGCACGCACTTCTGGATCTGCCGCTGGCATTTCGGCTAAACCGTCCAACAACGCGCGAAAATAAAGCATGGTTCCGCCGACCAATAACGGAATTTTTCCAGCGCGATGGATATCGGTAATTTCGCGCTCGGCATCGGCGAGAAAATCAGCCACGGAATAAGGTTCAGAAGGGTCGCGAATATCAATCAGGCGATGAGGCGCCTTCGCTAATTCCGCAGCCGAGGGCTTGGCAGTACCAATATCCATACTGCGATAAACCAGCGTGGAATCAACACTAATCAGTTCAACCGGCAAATGCTGGCGCAAGGAAATTGCCAAATCAGTTTTGCCTGAGGCGGTTGGACCCATCAAAAAAATGACAGGTTTTTTCTCATTATTAGCAATGGTCATTACTGGCCACGCATAAATAATTTATCCAGTTCATCCAGCGACTGTAACAACCAAGTAGGACGACCGTGGTTGCATTGGCCGCTGCGTTCGGTGGCCTCCATATCGCGCAACAACGCATTCATTTCCGGAACCGTTAACTTGCGATTGGCGCGCACGGAACCGTGACACGCCATCGTGCCGAGAATTTCATTAATGTGATGCTGGATTCGCTCGCTGGTGCCGTGCTCGATTAAATCCGATAGCACGTCGCGCACCAATTGTTCAACTTTCGCGCGATTTAAAATAACCGGAATTTGGCGAATCAATAAAGTTTCAGGGCCAGCACGCTGTAATTCAAAGCCGAGGCTTTTAAAAATATCGTGAAAACTTTCAGCACAGTCTGCTTCTTTTTCGCTGATGGCAATCGATTCAGGGACCAATAGCGGCTGAGTTTGTATACCGCCACAACTAAACGATTCCTTCATGCGTTCGTAGGTAATGCGCTCATGGGCTGCATGCATATCCACCAGAATTAATCCCTGCGCATTTTCGGCCAGGATATAAATACCTTTTAATTGTGCAAGCGCGTAACCCAACGGTGGAATATCTTCACTTTGGGTTTCAGGCAGTGGATTATTTTTTAACGGTGATGAATGCAATGCACCGTATACCGCCATCTGTTCACGCACAGTATTTTCATCAGGTGATGAGGGCCTATAGGTCGATTGATAATTTCCCTGGTAACCGCCCCCTACAGGCGCACGAAAACCAATGGTCTCCTGCCCTTTAAACTCTCCCGCCGCAATTCCCTGAACTGTTTTTTGTGTAGCAAGTGTAAATGGATTTACACCGGACGCTTCATCATTTTCATTTGATTCACGTCGCGCCAATGTATCTTCCGGGCGAACGCGTGCGAGGGCGTGATGCAAACTTGAATAAATAAAATCGTGCACACTGCGATTATCACGGAAACGCACTTCATGTTTGGTGGGATGTACATTCACATCCACTGTTGACGGATCCAATTCCAGATACAACACAAACGCCGGATGGCGGCCATGGTAGAGCACATCCTGATAGGCTTGACGCACCGCGTGACTAACAAGCTTGTCGCGAATTGCACGTCCATTGACGTAAAAATGTTGCAGGTCCGCCTGGCTGCGTGAAAACGTCGGCTGCGCAACCCACCCCCACAAACGCAAGCCGCTGCGCTCGATATCAATATGCACGGCGTTTTCCATAAAGGCAGGACCGCACACTTGTGCAACACGACGTTCTTGCTCCAATTGCGAATCGCCTGCACGCCAGGAATAAATTGCACGGTTGTTATGGCGTAAATTAAACGCGACATCAAAGCGCGATAACGCCAAACGCTTTACGACATCTTCCAAATGGGTGTATTCGGTTTTATCAGTGCGCAAAAATTTGCGGCGCGCTGGCGTGTTAAAAAATAAATCGCGCACTTCTACGGTAGTGCCACGCGGGTGCGGTGCGGGTGAAACCTGGGTTTCCATATCGCGACCTTCGGCAACCACTTGCCAACCGGCACTTTCTTCGTTGGTGCTGCTGATTAATGCGAGGCGCGCAACAGAGCTGATACTCGCCAGGGCTTCACCACGGAAACCTAAAGTCGCAACGGCTTCGAGATCATCCAGTTCGTAAATTTTGCTGGTGGCGTGACGACTTAATGCGAGCGGCAAATCGTCTTTATCGATACCGCCACCGTTATCGCGCACACGCATTAATTTAATACCGCCTTCTTCGATATCAATTTCAAGGCGTGTGGCGCCAGCATCCAGTGAGTTTTCGAGCAACTCCTTAATCACGGAAGATGGACGCTCCACCACCTCACCAGCAGCAATCTGGTTAGCGAGACGGGGGCTGAGTAATTTAATTTTGCGCATGGGATATCGCACTAACCTATTTTGAAAAAAACATTAACGGGTTTGGAAAAAAGCATTAAAGGAAAAAAATTTCAGCAGCTGATAATTATCAGGTCGTGGGGATTTTAATAGTTTGCCCGATTTTTACTGTGGGATTTTTCATTTTGTTATGACGCAACAGCTGCCCCACCGAAACCCCATAGCGAGAAGCAATTCCCGACAGCGTATCGCCCGCAATCACTTTATGTTGACGCGGCAATATAGGTACTGACCTAGGAACAGGCGATGAAGTAACCGGCTTCGCTACCGGCAACGTCGTCGGCTCTACTTGCGCAGTAGCAACCGGTGCAGTGGCAGGCGTATTGCCCGAGGGAATTCTTATTACCTGTCCCAACTTCACCACCGTGGAATTCATTTTGTTGTATTGCATTAATTGCTGGCTGCTTACGCCATAACGTGTAGCAATAGCCGATAAACTATCGCCCGCGGCTACCGTATGTTGCCGCTCAAAATCTTTGATGCCGCCGGATTGCAATTGCGCGGCAACATAAGTTCCCGCCGGTGGATGTTGGTAAAAATATTGGCGAATCCCTTTAAATACCGAGCCCGCCATTTGCTTGCGATACGCGGGCGTCGCTAGCTTGCGCGATTCATCCGGGTTTGAAATAAAACCGGTTTCCACCAGGATCGAGGGCACGTCCGGCGCTTTCAACACCACAAAGCCGGCTTGTTCGACATGGCGTTTGTGCAAATGCGCAATACCGCCCATGGAATTCAATACGTGATGCCCAACTTGCAAACTCGAATTGAGCGTTGCCGTCATGGATAAATCCACCAGCACTCCCGCAAGCACCTGATCTTTATCATCAAGGCTAATATTGCCCACACCACCAATCAAATCCGATTCGTTTTCGCGCTCCGCCAAAAAGCGCGCGGTTTCTGACGTTGCCCCATTGCGCGATAGTGCGAAAACAGAAGCTCCACGCGCGCTGGATTTATGGAATGCATCCGCGTGGATCGACACAAATAAATCCGCTTTCATATTGCGCGCAATATCACGGCGTTTTTTCAGCGGAATAAAATAATCACCGGTACGTGTTAATTTGCCACTGAAACCTGGCTGCGCATTAATAGCAGCAATCAAGTCTTTTGCAATCGCGAGGGTGACCTCTTTTTCGCGAATACGATTGGGCCCCATCGCTCCAGGATCTTCACCACCGTGACCGGCATCCACCGCAATCACAATGGTGCGTTTGCCTTGTAAATCGACTGAAGCCGGCGCAGGCGTTGGCTCAACGACGGCAACAGGTGTTGTTACAGGTTTGACTGTTGCAGCAGGCGCTGTCGTTATCGGATTGGCAGTGGCTGGATTTTTATTCGCAGGTACAGCTGTAGTAACAGGCACAACCGCAGGTTTTTCGACAATAGCGGCGGTTGCATTTGCCGGTGTTGCAGGTTCGTCATAAAGATCAATCACCAGGCGATCGTGCATACCGCTGTGCGCTTTCAATAAGAAACTGTTGGGCGCGATTTTGGTTTTCAAATCCAGCACCAGACGCAGATCGGTTTTATTTTGCACATAACTGCGCACCGCCAATACGGGTGTGTCCGCTAATGGCAAGGTATTGAGCCCGGCATTTAATGAGCTCGCGGGGATATCAAGAATAATGCGATCGGGATTATTCGCGAAAGTAAGACTGTGCTGCACGGGTGCATCCAGGTCCAGCACGAAGCGCGTATGATCGGGCGCGCGCCATACGCGCACACCATTGACAGTCGCCGACTGGGCGGCCTGGGCAAGAATAACCAGCCCCAGTAAAAAAACTCCACCTGTGCGGCGAATAAAAGATATAGGCAATTTCAAAACCGGAATACTCTCAAATCTGCTGATATCAACAGCTTTTTGTCGTTATGACGCCGCATCGCCGCCGTTTAGCGAGGATGGCAACCGGCGCACTTTACCGCAAAAACCTGATTTCACTCTAGCAAAATCACCAATCTGATCAATTTTTATCCGGAAAGAGCGTTTAACTTTTCCCCTCAATCTGTGAACCAGACACGACTATACTCAGAGCGGCTTCTGCATCATTGCCCCCACAAAAATATCAATCGGGACTTTTTATGTCTGTATTTTCTGCTCACCGCCGCGCACTCAAACCTTTAGTGATCCTTATATCCGCACTCAGTTCACCGGCTTTTGCTATTAGCTATGGAGTTTATGATTCGCGAGGGTTGGCGATGGGCGGTTCGGCAACGGCAATAGGCACTCACGCGCAAGCAGCGTTTTATAACCCGGCACTGCTCGCATTCCATGAAGAGGAAGAAGAGGCGGGACGCGATGGCCGTGTTTATATCCCCAACATTGTGGTGCAAGTTTCCGAGGGAGCCCAATCCGCTATTGATGCTGTTGAAGATGAGCTCGATACGCAGTTGAGCAATGCCATTAACCAATTTAATGATGCACCGATACAGGCATCCGCCGGCTTGATTCGCGATGTCGCCACGGATTTGCGCGATGTGCTCGATGATATCGCTACCGATGATTTATCTATCGATAGTTTTATCGGTTTTAACATCAGTGAACCCAGCAACCGTGAGGGCGGTGGTTTTTATTTTGGCGCGCGCGCATTGGCCGGAGGTGTGGCTAACGTTAGCGACGCGGATCGCGAACTGCTCGGTGATTACATTGAATCCATGGGGCAGATCGCGGGAGGCGCTGATCCTGACACGGTTGCGGCTGCCTATCCGCATCTCATTAATAATCGGGGACAATTAATTGATCCTACATCCACACTTACTTCCAATGCTGACGTGAGCGCGCTGGTGGTGAGCGAATGGGGCATGGCGCTGGCCAAACAATTTGAGTTTCGCGGGCAGGCTATCGCGCTGGGCATTACGCCGAAATTAATGCGCGTGGATGCGTTTCGCGATACGGCGGATTTTAATGATGGTTTGGATTCCGTTGACGATGCCGAAGATGAATTCAAAGATTCCCAGGAAACTCACCTCGCCTTTAATGCAGATTTTGGCATTGCGGCCACTATTGCCGAACACTACCGCGTCAGCCTCACGTTAAAGGATGCGTTCAAAAAAGAATTTACCACCAAACAGAAAGCCGACCCGCTCACCGGTGAACCGGCACCAGATCTGAAAGTGACCTTGAGTTCACGCGCACGCATGGGCATGGGTTATGTGAGCGACAAATTCACTATCGGGCTGGATTACGATCTCGATGAATCCACCCCCATGGCGACAGAAGCGGGAACCCAGGAGTTGAGCCTGGGTGCGGAGTACGTGTTATTTGATAGCCTCGCCTTGCGCGCCGGTTATCGCAATGACCAGACTGGCTTCCACGAAAATATGGCGAGTGCTGGTCTTGGTTATCGCTGGAAACGTTTTGTGGTGGATGTGGCGTATGCGAGCGGTGGAAATTACCAGGCGGGTGGTTTGCAGTTGGGATGGACGTTTTAACGTCCATCCAACACTATTTTTCACCGCGTTATTTAACGTTTCATAAATTGGCTGATATCAAATAACTCGGCGGCGTGGGCGCGCATAAATTCAATAAATTCCGCTTCCGCCATCGGCCGTGCAATCACATAACCCTGCGCGAGATCGCAGCCATCTTTCTTCAGCAATTGCAAGGTTTGGTCATCTTCAACACCTTCGGCGATAGTGGTCAGCCCCAGTTCGCGCGCCATCAAAATAGTGGAGCGCACGATGCTGTGATTGCGCGGGTTACCAATCATGTCCCCCACAAAAGTGCGATCAATTTTTAATTCGCGAATCGGAAACATCGTTAAATACGAGAGCGACGAGTAACCCGTTCCAAAATCATCGACCGAGGCATAGACACCTAATTCACTTAATTCCAACAACACTTGTTTCACCCGCTGTGGATCGCTCGCAACGGATGTTTCAGTCAGTTCCAGTTTAATGTCACTCGCTACGCCCTGATAACGGACAAGCGTCTGGCTGATAACATCAGCCAGATTGGTTTCAATCAGATCATAGGCAGCAATATTGACACTCACCGTGCAAGGCAAACTGCGCTTGCGCAATAACACGGCAACACGCACTGCTTCGTCGATCATCTGTGCGGTAATTTGCTCGATCAAACCGGAGTTTTCCAGCAGCGGGATAAATACATTGGGCGGAATAAAACCGAGACGGGGATGCTGCCAACGCACCAGGATTTCAGCGGAAGTAATTTTGCCCGTGCGCAAATCCAGTTGCGGTTGGAATACCGGATAAATTCCCTGCACATTGCCATCGATAAAAATAGAAATGATATCCAGGTCCAAACGGCTGGGCTCCATCGCCGCTTCGTAAGCCATCCAGCGACGGCGACGCGCAACACTCATCGCCATCGCTGTTTCTGCATGCCGCATCAACTTGCCCGCTGAACGACCATGCTCCGGCCAATAGGCAGAGCCGCCCACAAACTGCGAATTCAAGCCGGGATCTGAAATAACCATCGCGGCAGACAAGCGATCAAACAATGCCTGTACATTGCACTTGTTGGTGAAAATCGCAAACACGCCGCGCCCGAGATAAGCCGCAAGTGAATCATTTAATTTCACCAGATGCGCCGCAAACGCACTCACGACCATTTCCGCACGCGAGAACCCGAACGTACGCACAATCACATCCAGATCGACCAGTTTTAAAATCAGGATTTCTTTTTCCTGTTTAACCGGCTGCTGGTGCGAATGGAAATAATCGTCAACTTGCTCGATAAAATATTGCAGCTTGGCCAAGCCGGTTTGCGAATCAAAATTGGCGACATGGCGCAACTCCTGCTCAGCCATTTCGCGTTGGGTAAGGGCATCGCGCAATTCGCGGGTACGCAACGTGACCGTGCGTTTTAAACTCCAATACCAACTTCCGCCCAGCAATAAAATCACCATCACAATGGCGAGAGTGATCCATAGCAGATTCACCAGGGTTTTATCCGCATTTGCTGGTTCCAATTCCGCTTCCCATTGGTAATAAAGCTGCTGGTAGCGTCCGGAGGCAATCGTTTCACTCAGCGCATCTTGCAACCATTCCGCCAATTCCGGTTTACTTTTATTGACCGCAAACGCGTATCCGCGCGACCAGAAAGGTGCGCCCATGCGCTCCAGTTTCCAATTGTTTTTATCCAATAAATTATCAACAGCAAGGCTGGTTAATACGGCGTATTCCGCCTTGCCGGTTAACAGGACTTCAATTGCTGTCAGTGTATTGGGTGTTATCACCAGCTCAGGCTTTACCCGCAACGCCCGAAATTGCTGATGGGCAAATGATTCTTGCTCCACCGCGACTTTGCGGCCATTCAAATCTTCAACAGTAGAAACACGCACCGCGCCGGGTAACGCATAAATGGAATGGGAGGGATAATAGTAAGCGTGGGTGAAAATAAAACGCCTGGCACGTTCGGCTGAATAATACATGGGCACCACATCCAGATGCCCCTCTTCCAACGCACGCATGACATCAGGCCAATTGCCTAAATGATGCTCCGCTTTGCTGCCACCAACACGCGCGACTTCGCGGGCAAGTTCTACGTTAAAACCTTTGGCCTGTTTGTTTTCCGTCCATTCCAGAGGAGGGAACTCGGCATCGCCGCCAAATAAAACCCGCTGGGGAGTTTCATATGCACCACAACACACACTGAAAACACACAGCAACACCAAAAGGCTGCGCACGCGACGGGCGGGCAGCCTCTGCCGTAAAAGCATTTTTTTGTGCATGAATCTCCCTCACCACACGAGCAACTGGCCAATCGACCTCTATGAGCGGTATCCCCAAGCCTAGGTTAGTTTCGGGTTTTTCACCAATGACAAGGAGATGACAAGAGAAGGATAAAAGACGTTAGAGCGCCAGTGGCAAGCGACTCTGCAAATGAATCACACGCCCGACCGGAACGACCTCGATATGCAGGCTGATATCCGCTTCCGGCAATAACCCGGCCCCGCGCTCGGGCCATTCGATAAGGCAAATATTGGGTGGGAGAAAGTAATCGCGAATTCCCATGTATTCCAATTCTTCCGGATCACCCAGCCGGTAAAGATCAAAGTGATACAGGATGCGATCTGTAAATTCGTAAGGCTCGACCAACGTGTAAGTAGGGCTTTTCACGGCGCCCGCATGTCCAAAAGCACGCAGGATTCCGCGACTAAGTGTTGTTTTGCCCGCGCCGAGATCGCCTTGCAAATATACAGAAATAGCACCTTCGCTCGCGGCGAGCAGATGACCCAATCGCTCACCGAAGGCGACCATCAATGCATCATCATCAATCTGGAATTCGCGTTTTATCATGATTACTTTCCACAGACTTTTACAACAGTTCGCCGAGATAAGGGATAAGGTCAGTCGCCAGCAAACTGCGCTGGCCGTGTTCATCCGCAGCGAGGTCCGCCACGCAGGCATGGACAACGGCCCCCAGGCGCGCAGAATCCGGCAGTGACAAACCTTGTGCAATCAATCCCCCGAGAATGCCGGATAACACATCACCCATCCCGCCCGTTGCCATACCCGGATTGCCATCGGTAACGACGCCAACCGATGTACCAGCCGATGCCACCAGACTACCGGCACCTTTGAGGATAACGCTGGCGTTATATTTGGACTGGATAGCACGTACTGCTGCGAAGCGATCAGCTTGTACCTCGGCTGTGGTTTGGCCGAGCAAACGCGCGGCTTCGGCCGGATGCGGAGTTAATAACCAATTGTCGCGTTTGACGCTGGCGGGAACCACACGCCCGCCAGCAAGGATATTGAGCGCGTCAGCATCCAGCACTAACGGTAAGCCGCTCTTGATTGCCTGCTGCAACATTTGTTCAGACCAGGGCGAACGGCCCAACCCTGGCCCGACAACCAATACCGTCGGGCGCGCCAGCAGCGGCTCCAGTTCCTGCCCTGATACAACACCGCAAGCCATAATTTCCGGACGACGCGCCAGAATGGCGGGGATATGTTCGGGGCGGGTGGCGATACTAACCAACCCCGCACCGGTACGCGCCGCCGCTTCCGCAGCCATTAGCGCAGCACCGCCATAACCGGTATCACCACCGATAACCATTACATGGCCAAAATCACCTTTGTGTGCATCAGCAGCACGTGGTGCCAGCACGGGTAAAAGCGCGTTCAAGTGCAATCTTTCGGTCGATGGATTCACCACTGCATAAGATGCTTCGGGCACATTGAGATTAGCCAGCACTAACTCACCACAAACAGCCGGGCCGCGCCCCGTCAATAAACCTTGCTTGATACCGATGTATGTCAGAGTGACTTGCGCTTGCACTACCGGGCCTGCAATTGCACCGGTATCCGCGTGCAAACCGGAGGGTATATCCAGCGCGAAGACCGGCAAACCACTCGCATTAATCTGTTCAATCGCCGTGGCGTACGATTCGCGCACTGCACCGCGCAAGCCAATGCCAATCATCGCATCCACAATCAATCCTTCGGTGGGAGCGGTACCAACGGGTGATACCGTCACACCTTCCTGCACCGCAAATTCGTAGGCCTGGCGTACTTCATTGGCCAACTGATCAGGAGCTACTAATGCAATCACTTGCACCGGATACAACCGCTGCGCCAGCAAACCGGCCAGCACGTAACCATCCCCGCCATTATTGCCACCGCCGGTATAAATGCTCACCAATGTCGCATCGGCAAAACGTTCAGTGACCAGTTCAAATGCCGCACGGCCTGCGCGTTTCATCAATTGGATAGAAGGAATGCCCGATGCAATAGCGGCAGCATCGACCGCATAGGTCTCGGCAGCGGTATATAAGAGGGAGGAATCGGCGGTAATTTTCATGGTCTCACAAGTCCCAGAGGCTGATAGCGACAAACGGGGCGGGATTATACGCAAGTTGCTGTGAGCTAGCGCGGGAAAACCGTTGTCCCACAGTAGACCAACGACATCGTTCCCGGTAAAAGTCCGACGCCCGGGAGTAACTTGGCTATATTGAGCAAAGAAGATCATAAGCAAAGTACATTAATGATAGCTGCCTATATCCCATGTCTGAATTTACCCTGCAAGCCATAACCGCTGGCGATTCGCTGCAACTAAGCGAGGTGATTGCCAGTATTGCCGCGCATGAAAACCAATCTGCCGACAGGGTGCGCGCGCAACTGGCCGATGAAATCATCCAGCCACTCAACCAAAACGAATTATGGGATGAGCATCTTCATGCGGTGCTGCAAACGCTCTGGCCAGTCTTGAGCAACGCTATCGCCAGCGACAATGAATTTTTCTGCAACCATCAACACCCCTTGCGGCAGTTACTGCAAACCTTATTGGCAGGTCGTTATTGGTACCCGCGTGAGGGTAAAGCCGCGCAACAATTCCTGGATAAGTTCCTGACGTTGATCATCGCAACACAAGCATCGCTTGCAACCGCCAACACCGCCCCACTCCAACATGACATTCAACAATTTGCTGATTTCCTGGCAAGTGAAGACAAACGGGCCGCGATGCTGGAGAGCCGTTTGTGCGAAACCGAACTGGCCAACCTGAAACAAATCAGCGCGGAAACGCGGGTAATTGATTTGCTCAATAAAAACCTGGCTCACCGTCCGTTTCCCACGGATTTGCATGGGCTCATCAGCGGTACGTTAAAAAGTGAATTGCAATATTGGGCATTCAATAAAACCCCCGACGAGTTAACCCAACTTCCGCTGTGGAAAAGCTGGAACCGCTTGTTACCTGCATTGGGAGAATTATTTTCCGCCGATGACATTGAGGTGGATCAACAATATCTATACCAGCAAATTCCGCTGGTCATCGCCGAACTGGAACGCAGCAGTGAACACCCGGTCAATAACAACCAGGCTTATCAACAATTTCTTGATCACCTCAATGCGCATCTGATGGCAGCCATCCAAAAACAAGCGCTTGAAAATAGCCTGTTTATGCCGCTGACCTACAGCGCCAGCCAAAGCACTGGCAACACCCAGGTTCCCTACAGTTTGCTGAAACAAACCGAGCAACTTCATGTTGGTGATTGGTTTATTTTTTTTGGTGAGAACAACGAAGTGTTGCGCTGCAAACTTGCATTGAAAAATCCGCAGGTAGATCAATTGCTATTAGTGGATCACACCGGGCGCAAAGTGATGATCAAAAGCCATAAGGATTTTGCACTGTGTTTATCCACCGGCATTGCCAAACCACTGCCAGCGCCGGATATTCACGCCATTATTCACACCACCTTGCCCGTCTGGATTGAGCGCGCAAACATCGGCGTGCAAGCACAATTGCTATTACAAAAACAAAAAGCGGAGCAAGTGGTAAAAGCATTAATCGCCCAACAACAGGCCGCCGCCGAAGCAGCGGCAAAAGCGCGCGCTGAAGCAGAAGCGCGTATGCAAAAACAATTGGAGGCCCGGCGCGCTGCTGCGCGCAAAGCAATGGCCGAAGCTCGCGTACTCGCCGATGAACAACGCCGTCGCGAAGCAGAACAAGCGGCAGAAGCCGAGCGCTTGCGTATCGAACAGGCCGCTGCCGAAGCAGCGGAACAATTAGTCCGGCAACAATCGGCCCAACAGGCAGTCAGCGAACTGCAAGTGGGTGCATGGCTGGAAATTAACAGCAATAATGAAAAACAACGCGCTAAACTGTCCGTGATTATCGCCTCTACCAGCAAATACATTTTTGCCGATCAAGTAGGACGCAAAGTTGCAGAGTACACACGCGAACAATTGCAGGAACTGGTAGCGCAAGAGCAAATAAAAATTGTGCGCAACGGCGATAATTTTGAAGACCAATTAGCAAAAGTCATTCGCGGCCTACGCAGGGATCTTAATTAGGTAAACCTGATTAGAGGGAAATAAAAAATTAATCCACACGATAAATAGCCCGACGGATAGCGCCATGGATAACACTGATAACAATTCTGAACAACGCCAGGAATTCCGGCTGGATAATCAGCTTACGGTCATTATCGAGCTGGACTCGTCTGCAAACGGCGATCCAACATTGGTAGTCACCAAAAGCCTGGATATTTCCGCCAATGGTTTGCGCGTAATCGCCGCCCAGGCAGTCGCAACCGATATTATTTTGCGCTGTTGTATTCGCGATGCCGATCATCGCCAGTTTTTATTAGTCACCGAAGTGAAATGGTGCCGGCCGCAAGCAGCAACGGACGATTACTTATTGGGGCTGGGTCTGTTTGATTCCGACGGTACCGATATCGTGGCGTGGAAGGAATATATCGCACAGATTTGTGCTAGCTGAATTGTGCTATTCAACTCATAATCAGCAATTAAAAAACGCCATCCAATCAATATTCTGCTAACCCGTTCCCCAAATGCTGACGAGTTTGGAGTTCCGCTAACCGCCCGTGTAGACTTGCCGCCGGGTCAGCCCACCTACAACAATAATTGCCATAATAAAAATTCAGCAGCAGAGACTTAAGACCATGAAAATCCTGATCGTTGATGGCTCCCACCTTGCGCGCAGGGAATTAGCTGGCCAGTTACAAAACCATCCGCACTATAAAATCATTGGCGAAGCAGGTGATGTTCAAACCGCCATTGCAGCCATCCACCAATTGCGTCCGGATCTGGTTTTACTGGATATCAATCTTCCCGACGGTACTGGTTTTGATGTACTGGAGCAGAGCGACCATACTCCGGGTATTATTTTTACCACAGCGTATGAAGAAGATTCAGTCCACGCATTTGAATACAACGCCCTGGATTATTTGCTAAAACCCATCACCCGGGATCAGTTGGATGCCGCCATCGGTAAACTCGCCGCACGTGCGCAACATGTTCCATTTAATCAACCGGAAAAAAGCCTGGATGCGCATATTTTTATTCGCGAAGGCGAGCGTTGCCATTTTATAAAATTTCGCGAAATCAGCCGTATTACTGTTGAGGGAAATTATGTGCGCTTGTTTTTCGGTACTCTTAGTGCACCGGTGCTGCGCTCATTAAATTATGTAGAAGCGCGCCTGGATCCGGAAACGTTTTTTCGCGCTAACCGGCAGGAAATTATCAATTTGAATTTTATCGACCGCATCGAACCCTGGATTGGCGATGGTTTAATGATTGTGATGCAGGATTGTACCGAGGTGATAGCCTCGCGCCGTCAGGCGCGAGAGTTGAAGCAGAGATTGGAGTTTTAAATATAAACTTTATTGTTAGACCCACTTTAAGTAACTGAGTTTGACCCTATCAACTTATATGGCTAATTGCCTTTAAAACGGAGCAACACGATTACCAATGGAAAATTCAATGCTGAAAAAATTTGTTCTTATTTTAGCCACGTTGTGCACTTCAATGCTTACTGTTGCGGAAGATACACCAGTAAAACCTCTGGAATCATTTATGCTTGACAATGTGAAAATTCAAGTACCTCCTACCGAAGGATGGGTTTTACTATCAACACCAAAAACAAAGGTTGCCTTTGTTGCAGAGACAGAAGATCAAATTAAAAACGCGCAAGTGACTTTCTTCTCTCGTCCTAGCGAATACCAGAAAGATAAATTTATTGCAGAATTTAAAAGTGTTGCAGGAAAATTGGGGAGGGTTGTTTCTGAAAGCTATACATTTTCTGATAGTAGAGGTTACCCCTGTGTAAAAGCATCCACCACATCTGACATGGGTAAAGATGGCAATTCATTACTAATACAATACCGGATTAGTGCATGCATCACCCCGGCGTACACAAAAAATGCAGTGATGATGATTTTCAGCTACATAAGCGACGAGCCTATTCCTGCAATTGACAAAGAGGCAGATGCTTTTTTTGACAATATCGATATACCTTTGGTGCGCACGAAACTTTCCAAAGAGGAATTAGTAGGGGACAACTGTGGCAAGGAAAGCAGTCAGCTCATCCAATACATGACTTCAAAAAAGAATGGTCTCAGCCGAGAAGCAGCGTTAAATATAGTCAAACAAAACACAGGCGGCATAACACTTTCATCAGAGTCAATTAATAACCTTTACAATTATCCAACGCTTAATGAAGGCGGCCACTACGGTTATTACTTATGGGCTTGTGTTGCCAGAAAAGAAGGCCGCAAACCACTGCAACTATCAGAGAAGCTGGTAAGAGAGATAAACGAGTGCGTTAAGAAGCAAGGGGACGATATTTGCGGAAAACACATCAGTGACAGGGTTAAAGCAGGACAGTGACCTAAGCTCAAAAAAATGCGCCGTAAAATAACGGCGCATTTTTTAAGTAATTTTACTTCAACAAATAAACCACATAAACCTGTGCGGTAATTTTCATCACACCCGGCTCAAAAGGTTCAGATGGTGCACTGGCCTTCATCTCCATCATTACACCATCGCGTGCAGAACTGCCCATTAATTGACGCGATGGATTTAATTCCCAGCGCTCGTTACCACGATTATTAAATTCCGAGATCGACCAAGGCTCACCTACAGCTTTACCTTGTGTTTTGGCCAAACGTTCAGCACGCGCACGCGCATCATTCATCGCAGCAGTCTGTGCTTTTTCTTCAACAGCTTTTTTATCCGCAACGGTTAAATTGGTATTGATGGTTTCAGAAATTTTTGAATCCACTAATGCTTTCATCATTTCAGGATATTTTTTCAAATCGCGCAAAGTGATATCAACCTGACGCGAAACATTGTTACCGGTTAATACGCGTTGATTATCTTTGTATTCATATTCAGGGCGAATATTGAGCGCGGTGGTCGCAACATCTTCTGCTTTGATGCCAAACTTTTTAATGGTGTCGATCAACAAACGAGAGCGCGCATCGACATCCGCTTTGGCCTTGGCTAGATCCAGATCTACTTTCTGGATACTAATCGTGAAGGTCATGGTATCCGGTTCAACTTCCAATTCAGCCGAACCTTCGACATAAACGTGGGCTTGATTAGGCAACGGAGTCGCCATTACCGGGATGCTTAACAACAAGGACGCAACTGCAGGGATCAAAAATTTCATAAACTTACTCCATATAAAAAGTCCCGTTCACTATAGCCGCCGAGCCTGAATATCTGCCAAATCAAATGTTTAAAAATGTAACGCAGGTCAATTTCAGGCAAAATATGACCCTTCGTTAAACATCATCCGATCATTGCTGCGCCGATTTATGACCCAACCTGACCTGCATCAACTTGCCCGCGATATCAAACTCTGGGGCCGCGAACTCGGCTTCCAGCAGTTGGGTATTACGGACATAGACCTGAGCGCAGCAGAAGTGCGCCTGAAAGAATGGCTGGCCAAGGGTTATCACGGCAGCATGGAATGGCTCGCCGCACACGGTAACAAACGCTCACGCCCGGCCGAGTTGCTAACCGGCACCGTGCGGGTAATTTCGGTGCGCATGGATTATTTACCGGGCGATACCCAACAAATCAAAATCCTTAAAGATCCCACCAAAGCGTATATCTCCCGCTACACACTCGGGCGCGACTATCACAAATTGATTCGCAAGCGCTTAAGCGTGCTGGCGCAAAAGATCGATGATGCATTACCAGAAGATTACGAATTCAAAGGCCAGAATCGCGCCTTTGTCGATAGCGCCCCGGTCATGGAACGTCCGCTCGCCGAAAAGGCCGGGTTGGGTTGGACTGGCAAACACACGCTCATCATTAATAGCTCTGCGGGCAGTTGGTTTTTCCTCGGCGAAATTTTTACTTTCGTCCCTCTGC
Organism: Cellvibrio sp. 79; assembly: GCA_003056245.1. Classification (GTDB taxonomy): domain Bacteria; phylum Pseudomonadota; class Gammaproteobacteria; order Pseudomonadales; family Cellvibrionaceae; genus Cellvibrio. The sequence goes on from MVDH01000003.1 coordinate 78,191, forward strand.
CAATCGATGAACCGGCTCAACCTAATCAATGCGGCGAATGCACTGCCTGCCTGAAAGTGTGCCCAACCGATGCCTTCCCACGCCCCTATGAACTGGATGCACGCCGCTGCATCTCATATTTAACTATCGAAAACAAAGGCGCGATTCCCGAGGAATTTCGTGAACCTATCGGCAATCGCATATTTGGTTGCGACGATTGCCAGGCCATCTGCCCTTGGAATAAATATGCGCAATTCACGCAAGAGAAAGATTTCCTGCCGCGCCATGGATTGGCTGATAGCGACCTGGTCGATTTATTTAACTGGACCGAAGACGAATACCTGACCCGCACGGAAGGTTCGGCAATTCGCCGTATCGGTTATGAAGGGTGGCTCAGGAATCTGGCCGTGGGTTTGGGGAATGCGCCAAGTGATGAGCGGATAATCAACGCCTTGAACACCAGGGCAGATCAGGTATCACCATTGGTTAAAGAACATATCGATTGGGCATTAAAGCAACAAGCGAATCCCAATCGACGGCGCAAACGTAAAATCCAGCAAAACCGCTCCACCAATTGACATAACCAATTGTCAAAATAGCCATAACTTTTACGCCCTCGGCTATTCTTTTGACGCATAAACGGGAATAATACGCACCCTTTTCCAAGTGCGGCAGGCGGGCTTTTGGGCCACGCCATCAAAGAACTGCACCACAGTTAGATATCGGTCAATCACTGCACCCGGAACCTTGGGGCAGTCTGCGGAGGCAATTGGCCGCTGGAATCTGTCCCTTGCTATGTTCTCGTGGGTAGGACATCAACCACAACGATAGGCTATTACTACTATGAAACCACTTTCCGATATAGGCTTGGTTGGCTTGGCAGTGATGGGGGAAAACCTCATCCTCAATATGGCGAGCAAAGGCTATACAGTTACCGCTTACAACCGCTCCGTAGAAAAAGTAGACGCCTTCATCGAAGGCCGCGCCAAGGGCAAAACCATTCGCGGCGCACGCTCTATTGAAGAGCTGGTGCAGTCACTGGCAACACCACGCAAGATCATGCTGATGGTAAAAGCCGGTAAAGCGGTAGACGATTTCATTGAACAACTCATTCCGCACCTTGAAGCTGGCGACATTATTATCGACGGCGGCAACACCCACTTTCCTGACACCGACCGCCGCACTGCCTATTTGGCAAGCAAAGGCCTGCGCTTCATCGGCACCGGCGTTTCCGGTGGTGAAGAAGGTGCATTAACTGGCCCATCAATCATGCCCGGCGGTTCACCGGAAGCATGGCCATTCGTGAAAGATATTTTCCAGGACATCTCCGCCAAAGTTGACGATGGCAGCCCATGCTGTGATTGGGTTGGCGAGAATGGCGCTGGCCACTTTGTGAAAATGGTTCACAACGGTATCGAATACGGCGATATGCAATTAATTTGCGAAGCCTACCAATTACTGAAAGAAGTTGTTGGCCTGACTGCAGACGAAATGCACGAAGTTTTTGCCGAGTGGAACAAAGGTGAACTCGATTCATACCTGATTGAAATCACTCGCGACATCCTCGCGTACAAAGACACCGATGGCGAACCACTGGTTGAGAAAATCCTCGATACCGCCGGCCAAAAAGGCACTGGTAAGTGGACTGGCGTAATCGCATTGGATCTGGGCGTGCCTCTCACTCTGATTTCTGAAGCCGTATTTGCACGTTGCTTGTCATCACAAAAAGCAGAGCGTGTTGAAGCAGCAAAAGTCATCAAAGGCCCAGCAGTGAATTTCACCGGCGACAAAAAAGCCTTTATCGACGATTTGCGCAACGCGGTATTCGCATCAAAAATTATTTCTTACGCACAAGGTTATTTGTTGATGCGTGAAGCCGCAAAAGAATACGGCTGGCACTTGAACTACGGCGGCATCGCATTGATGTGGCGCGGTGGTTGTATTATTCGCTCATCATTCCTCGGCAATATCAAAGAAGCATTCGATAAGAATGGCGAATTGAAAAATTTATTGCTGGATGATTACTTCGCAAAAACCGTTGATGCAGCCCAAGCTGGCTGGCGTCGTGTTGCTGCTGCAGCGATTGTGAACGGCATCCCTGCCCCAACTATCACTTCAGCACTGACTTACTTCGACGGCTACCGCACTGCCCGCCTGCCAGCAAACCTGCTGCAAGCACAACGCGACTACTTCGGTGCACACACCTACGAACGCACCGACAAACCACGCGGTGAATTCTTTCACACCAACTGGACTGGTCGTGGGGGTAATACCGCATCAAGCACTTACAACGTTTAAGTTTTTAATTGCGATGAAAAACGAAAAGCCGGATTAGAAATAATCCGGCTTTTTTGTTGGAAAAATACAACAACTAACAATTAGCTTTTGAAATTCCGTTGTCTTAATGCGACAACGGAAATTAAGTTTACTTACAGTATGCTTTTGTGTAAGGACTCATTTGCGAGCACATGCCAGCTCCGCCACTGGCATTATATTCAAATCTTACCGGGCACCCAGTGCCACAAACCAGCTGCGCACCTGAACCAAAACCAGGAGAGCCTCCCATGCTCGCACAACCATCACCAATATACGCACCTGTATTGCATACAAGCGGGATATTTTTGATGAAACTTGGCGACAAGCAATCGCCACCAGGATTGCTAATGTTGGTGAACATACTTAATGAACATGATGGTGGTGATGTAAAAGGCGAATAGGATACTAATGTTCTTGAGGCAAGCCTCAGGCCACTACTTTCTCTACATTCTTGCATTGTTATGTGTTGTTGTGTGGTAGTTGTAGTGCCGACTGTCTGCCATGAGCAAGGAGCTGGAACTTGTTGTGCATTGGCATTAACACCTACAAAAGCCGCACAGCTCACCAGAACAGCGCTCAATATTTTTATTAATCTCATAACATCTCCCAATAATTAGATTATAAAACTACATTTTTTGTGATTCCATTCAAGCACCATGATTAGACTGCTCTTCCAGAACACAGATGAAATCTGATTTTTCAATCAGATACTTGAGTTAACTGAAGCAATTAGCCTCAATTAAGCTCAAATCCTTTTTCGTCACGCGCTATATAAAAAATGCTTTCGCTTTGTTGTGCCTGATTATCGATAATGATTTGTACGGATTTTTCAGCGCCTAACACTTTGGTAATGGCCATTGCTGTTTCATTAGCATGATTTTGATCCATCACACTGATTGTGATTTGGCATTGTGTGGATTTGCAGGTCGTGGATTTGATAGCAATCCCTGATAATTCATCCTTTTGGAGAAAGAGTGATTGTATGTGGTTCTCTTCACGATTCGCCCATTCATAATCTATTCCTTCTGCATCGAAGCGTTCGCGCAGTCCTCCTCCAAAATCAGACCAAGGACTGGCTTCCCGACTTTTAGTTAGCGAGTAGGCAAAAGATTCCGCGCGCTGTTTGATTTCATATTCCGCTTTAATTGCATCAATTTCGCTTTGTGTAGCCTGATTAATTACAGGAACAGGAAGGGAATTTTTTTGCTGATTAGCGGTGAGCTGAGCATCATTATTAAATTTATTTTCAGCAACAATGTGCGGGGATTTAATGGAATTGGACTCCTGGATTGATTTTTTTATTGATGATTCCGAAGGCTGCAATGAAGCGTTGGAGCTATCACTGCCTTTACCTAACATGTACCCCAGGCCGACTGAAACAACAATCGAAATAGTAAAAATCACTTTATGCATTAGATTTAATCCTTTATAAACAACCGGGGCAAGAATAGCAGAATAAAAATATATTTCTGCAAACTTATATGTCAATGTGTATTTTTTTAATCAGTTGTAATTGCAAGCACCACATTTTTCTGTGAAAAAAAAATCTATGAACAGCACAAGCATTTTGGTTTCGGAGATTGCGAAAAAGTGGGATTCTCGTTTGCCAGCAAAAAAGCCGAAAACACACTGAGAGCATTTACAACGTTTAATTTTTTTGCATGTTGTGTGATAAAAACGAAAAATCAGATAAGAAATGATTATAATTTTTTTTCATCAAACGCGGCTAAAAAATCCATAGAGCTTAAAAGCTTGTAGAAAACTGCTGACTATTTACGAATGAAATCAGCTTGCGCTTTATCGCCGATTTTGGAATTGGAGTTTATGCAGCATCATTTAATCCGACCGTAGGTTGTGGCAATTTGAAAGCGGCCAACCGGCCGCCCTATTTCACTCCACTAAACCGTCACACAACTTTCTCATCTGAAGCATCACCTCCGCCAATCCTGCGATAGCCATTGGTGGCAATTCTATCGTCTCATCGATATTGCAAAACAAAGCAAACAACAAAGCAATTTGTTCTCGCAAACGACAGAAATTTTCTTCATTCAAACTTTTCTGGTGAGAATGCCCAATTGATTCCAAACTCTCACCATCTGGAGAAAGGATTTTAATGTAGGTTTTTTTGTAGAAAGAATATTGGGAAGGATTTAATTGAATAACGCGGGAAAGTTCAGGGTCAAACGCAAGTTGATCGATATTATCCATAATAAAATCTCAGATTGAAGCTTTTTGGGCTTAACATAGATTGAGGCGGGCTGCGTAGGCTGAGCTTGCGAACCGCAACGTTCATAATTACAAACAAGTAATACCTTAATTTGAAAAACAAAACGCATACTAAAAATGGTTTCGATTAGCGCTGTGGTCTGTCAGGCAACGAGTTGACCAACAAAAACGATAAGGCAGATTTGCAACAAGGATGCCTCACCATTGCCTGATAGTATTTCCTGATCTGCGCACAGTACAAACACCAATAGCTATGCAGAGCTTGATAAGAACCTTGCCCTTTCATTGAGTTACCCAATACAGCCAAAAGCAGCTCCTCGTCTAACTCTTGCTGAATGTCATCCAGGTAACTCAGCAATACATTTCTGTCTATATCTTCAGCCCACACTACAAACTCTTGAAGCGGGTATTTAGGCGTCACGGAAGTAGACAGATTTTGGACTTTATGCATTGTTTTGATGCCATAGGTACTCCCTGTTAGTGATCCATAGACTTTATTATGCAATAATAGCCCAATAAAGGCTATTAAAACCTTTTAAAGGCAATTTAAGCACTTTATAAGTGATAAATAGATGTCCGTTTTAATCTAAACGGGTGATCTATGGACCATAACCAACTTGGTGAACGACTACGAATTGCACGCCAGCGCAAAAATATGTCGCAGCTTGATGTCGCTATTGCTCTTGAGGAATTCGGTGTCCACCTAAACCAAACGGCAATAGGCAAAATTGAGCGGGGCGAAAGAAATATCTACCTCCATCACTTTGTTGTCCTACTTGAAATTCTGGATATTTCATATGAATGGGCAATCAACGGCGGAGATATCAATATTCCTTAATTGAGTACTCAACTATATGGCAACAACTACCGAAACATTTTTACCAGAAGGCTCGAATCAACCAAAGTTTCAACGAGATGCAATATTGAAAGGTATTGAGCGAGGAGAAAAGGCAATTAAGGAAGGCCATATCTTTACTCACAAACAAGCTAAAGAAAAACTGAAAAGATGGCTTTGATTATTTAAGATATTAAACATTAGTTAATTAATAACACTGATACAAGGATATACAGATGGAACAAGATAAAATCGTACACCAATTTAAAACCATGGAAAATTTGCGTGAAATCATAAAGGATTATGAAAAAGCATTGACAACACCTACAAGAGAACTAAGTCATCCGACACTTTATCGCAAACGAGATGTGTCTTCGGAAGACCGTTTGATACACGGCGTTAGGGCAAAGGATTGGTTATTTTCAGCGGATGAAAAATGGGTTTTGCCTCACAGCCAAATGGGACTGTCATTTTCCTCAAGTTGGCAACACCTCAAAGGTGTTTATAAAATGAAGGAAAAGCGCAATCCCGATTCCCCTATTCATGTGTACTGGGTTCTTGAAAGCAGCGAACTTCCTAAAAAACTGAAATTCGAATCAGATTAGCAAAAGCAGGACACTATCTTTTAACAGTCACGGAAAAAATGACAATTTACGAACTGATAGGAAAATTGAAGTGGATAGCCAATAAAATGTCTGTGATGAAAGACGCGAGGAAAGCATTATGATTCCGTATAAATACGCCGAAGAAAAAACCGTAGCATTAACATTTGCAGTATTACTGAATGACGAAATAACAACAAAAATACTGCAGAGAAATTTTGTGGAATCACGCGATGAGGCAATTCATCTCAGTCAATTTTTTTGGCGGATGATTGAGCGGTCCGTAGAAAACAACATTCAACTTCCCTGCGAAGGTAGCGCTGAATACTGGACAGAAAAACTATACAACTCAATTGGCGGCTATCTTGAAAAAGCAGGATACGCAGCAGAATGGAATGAAGAAATAGATAAAGCTTAATATGATGTATCTACTTTCCGTTATATCCGAAGGATTTAAAGAATTGGATCTACCAGATGGCCAAAGCTATTTGGATTTTAATTGTATGCGCTGGAATGGCGAATCCAAACTTAATCAATGGAAATCACCTAATGTCGTTTGGGTTGAGGATGAATTCACCTCATCTCAATACCAGGAGGGGGACTTCACAAAGTTTTCTGGTGGAGCCATAGCATTATCTGAAAAAGCTTATAACGTACTTAAACCAGTAATGGGAACGCAAGCTGAATTTCTACCAGTGCAAAATGAAAATAAGCAATGGTATTTATTAAATGTACTCAATGTGCAAAATTTAATGGATACATCACGTTCAAAGTTCAAAATTTACGAAGATGGTCATATTGGACCTTGTACTCATGCTTATATAAATCCTCCCGACAGCAGTAACATTGGAATTTTTTTAGTAAAGGGATATTTTCCAAATATCTTTATTATCAGTAATGTTAAAGATGAAATTGAAAAAGCGGGCTTAACAGGCAGCCTGATTCGTCAATATATTAACCCCTGATTAAAGCAAGGGCTTAGCCATAAAGTCAAATATGGCTATGGAATAAGGAATTATTGTGACTCTTAATGAAGCAGATTTTGTAGTGGCATAGTTAATTTGGCCACCTAATTAGAAGTGATATTATCACTTCATACAACGAATAGGTGTCCAATGAGCAAACGTACTCATAACCAGGGATTATCTCCGGTGATGGCAGAGCGACTGCATGTAAGTAGCTCTTAAATTGTGGCCAAATTTACTTGACCACTACATTTATTAAACCTCATCCGCCTGAATCAATTTGAACTGGCGAGTGTCTATGCGGAGCTTGAATCAGATAACGAAGAAACCAGAAATAATGCTGGCGAAATAGTACTTCAAACAGAAAAGCTCGCGCAGAAACTAAAAGAAATGTATGAATCGTTAAAGCTTGACTATTCGGAATACCCCACATACGAAGACTATATGCAGTCATTACAAGATATGTAACACATAAAAATGCACAGCAAGGAGAATGAATGCTTAATTACTCCGACTCAGACCTACCTGCAAAAGACATTGCCATCTTTTACGCAAAGAAAATTAATAGCCAAATTGCAGAAGAATTTTTCAGCGGCAAAAAATCTCTAGCTAGCACAGAAGAAGCGATTGAAGTAGCCACCGCATTCTGGACAATCACTGATTTAGCCAGCAATGACCATCTGAAAGATATATCAATATTAAATGACGTAGATTTAGAGTTTTGGATGCACAAGCTATTCAACAAAATCTACGGTTACTATGAGAAAAATGGATTCAAAGAACAATGGAAAATTGCCGAGGAAAATTTTAGCTAATAATACTATGAGGAGGTGCAGGCGGAGCCACAAAGCTCAACCCGCAATAATCAACCCTGATCAAAAACGAATGCTTCCGCCAACACTCCATGCATTAGCGTCCTCTCCATCAGTGTAAGATAGATTCAGGCTAATTTTTTCTGTTAGAAAATAGCGCGAGCGAACTATATGGCTCCTTGCATCTTCACTGTAGTCGTTGTCAGATTCATAGTAAGAAAAACCGGCTCCAATACTCAGCGACTGAGAAAAATAATAATCGGCAATGAGGTTTGTCCTCCAGTAATTGGAACTGGACGTTTCAAAAGTAGACTCAACACCAATAGCCTTATTATTTTGTAGCGGTTTTACATATTTAGCATTCAAATTCCAGTAATCAGAAACCTTTACACCTTCCGTAAACTCCGACCACACTAATAACCCATCAACCGGTGCGATACCCAAGCGACCAACCCAACGGGATCGCCAATCTGATTCATCATTTACTTCATAATTGCCATAATCAGGAATGTAAGCGTAATAACGATAATCCGTTTTGGCTTGATGAATACTTGCACCTACAAAAAATAAACTATCAGGAATGTAATAATTAATTTCTGCACTACGACGCTTATAATTCCTGTCACTATCACCAAAATCAGAATCGTTATCTATAAGGGAAAGGGAAAATGAGCTGGCTTTACGTAAGAAAGCTGCTTCATAAAATGGAAGATTAGACGTATCAACAGGTTCGAAATACCGCGTCCCTTCCAGGTGGAATTGCGAATCCTCATAAGGAGAAGCCAAGTCCACCTCCAAATATCTCAAATCTATTTCAGTTTGATAAGTGCTGGAAAATGCCAATGGGGTAAGGGAAAAAATCGCGACAGCGGACATTGCATAACATACAGAAAACTTCATAGCAGTTCCTCGTAATAAATAATCGCATCTCCTTTCGATGCACAACTGCCATACTAGTGCCCGCAATATTATTTACAATCGATTGATACAGTCTGATACAGGTCGACACAAATAGTGAAATATGTATCCCGGATGTATTATTTTGATATTTATCGATATTATTCACTATTGACACCATGCCACCCTAAAAGCTTTCCCTGCACAAACATACCGGAAACATGTCATTTGATTAATCGAAAGGAATACCATGAGTAATTGCTGGCTGTACGAAACCACCCTGACCGGAAAACTTGTCACGCTAATCCCACTAAAACGCGAACATACTAATGCATTACTTGAAGCATCCAGCGATGGCGAATTGTGGAACCTGTGGTACACATCCGCTCCGAGCAGTAAAACAATTAATGCGTATCTTGATAAAGCATTCAGTGATCAGGAGGCTGGTTCAGCGTTGCTTTTTGCGGTTGTCGATAACGCTACGCAAAAAATTATCGGCACCACGCGCTATTGCAATGCGGACAACCTGAATCACCGCGTTGAAATTGGTTATACATGGTATGCAAAGTCTTACCAGAGAACCGGCGTAAATACCGAGTGCAAATACTTATTGCTTACCCATGCATTTGAATCACTTAACTCAATTGCCGTTGAGTTTCGTACTCATTGGCACAACCAGGCATCACGCACGGCAATTGCGCGACTTGGTGCAAAGCAGGATGGTATTTTGCGCAATCATCAAAAAAATGCAGAAGGTGTTTACCGGGATACGGTGGTGTTTTCGATCATTGATCAGGAATGGCCAACCGTTAAGAAAAACCTTGAATATAAAATGAGTCGATAATTTTTATGAGAGTACTATCTATATTTCTTTTCCTTTTTTCTTCTTTCACATTTGCCAATGTGGATTTGGTAAAAGTGGATAAATCCGCAAATAAAATGTATTTGCTGGAAAGTGAAAAAGTTATTAAAGAATACAACATTGCCCTTGGCGCTAATCCGCAAGAGCACAAACAGCAAGAGGGCGATGAACGAACACCGGAGGGAACTTATATATTGGATTATAAAAAGGAAGATTCTGCTTTTTATCGAGCCATGCATATCTCCTATCCAAACCAAACGGATATCGAGAATGCAAAAGAACGCGGAGTTTCGCCCGGCGGGCTTATTATGGTTCACGGGCAAAAGAATGGTTTCGAATGGCTGGAGCCCATTAGCCAGCAGTTCAATTGGACTAACGGCTGCATAGCCTTAACCAATAAAGAAATGGATGAATTTATGTTACTGGTCGCCGACGGAACAAAAATTCAAATTGAATGGTAGATAAATTTTTACCGGTGGATGTCGATTTATGCAGAACCGAATCGACTAATTGATAAGACTTACCCAACCCTCCAAGGAAATCACCACGTCCACCAATGAAAAAGTTAAAGGTCCTGCATCCTATTTCCCATCCATTGAAACCAAATATGGTCACCCTGTCGCGCACTGGTTTAAATTGCTCGCTGCGCAAAAAAACCTGAAACATATGGAGATGGTGAACTGGCTCAAAAGCGAACATGGTTTGGGGCATGGGCATGCCAATGCGCTGGTTGCTTATTTTCGAGACAAAGAGAAAATTTAACTCACAGTTTGAATAAAATTCAGTCGTGCGAATTTGCTAACTCCTGCTATAAATAGTCTGACCTACTATAAACCAACGTCGGCACTGCCGGCGCTAACGGATCATTTATCGGCTCCCCGCTCTCTATAACGATGATTACACGACTGCTGGCTGTAACTTTACCCCACTACTTTTCGCGCAAACCCATTCGTTGCGCTTTCTCCTCGTTGCTCGCTTGCAGGGTGTTGCTGTGTTTGCTACTCGGTGCGATTGCGGCAAATGTGCTGGCGCAATCCACCGCGGCTACCGAGGAATACCCCCGCAAAATTTTCTTCCGCAACATTATGCAAAACCAGGATATTGCGTTAGGTGAAGTAGAAGCGATCCTGCAGGATTACCAGGGCTTTATGTGGCTGGGCGGACGCAATGCGTTGCTGCGCTACGATGGTTATGAATTCCTTCCAATTCCTGCCGCCAAAGATCCGGCCGATTTAACCCAGACAGAAGCGGTCAATCAGGTATTGGAATTATTGGAAGACAAGCAGCGCAACTTGTGGGCCGCGACGCGTGCGGGTTTGTATCGCTACGACCGCAACCATGAAATTCTGGTGCCGGTTCCACTTCCGGAAAGCGCGACACCCGCCGGTGGTGCGATCAACGCCATCGCAGAAAGTCCCGCAGGCGAGATATTAATCGGCACTGCAAACGGCTTTGGCATCCTCAACCCCGAAACAGGTCATCTGGAATTTTTAAGCCAGCAGAGCGGGAAATTACCGAGCAATCTGGTCAGTGCTGTTGTGGTAGATAAAGATGGTAAAGTCTGGCTGGGGCTGGAAACTGGCTTGGCCCAATTGGATCTGGCCACCAAACAAATAAGATTGCACGTACCCAACCCCGATAACGCCAAATCCGCGCTGGAAAATAGCATCCGAACAGTTGCGGTGGATCATTCCCGCCGCGTGTGGGCCGGCGGCGACAATGGAATTTACCGCCTCGATCAAAACACCCGACAATTTACCTACTACCAACATAACCCCGAAGATCCGCACAGCCTTGGCAATAATTTTTCTCGCCAGATTTATGTTGATCGCAACGGCTGGGTATGGAGCGGGAGTGATGGTGCAGGCATTAGCCTTTACGATGAAGCAAACGATAACTGGATTCATTTTGAGCGCGGCGATGGCGGCGCAGGAAAACTGGTTAGCAATACCATTCGCCGCATTTATGAAGACCGCATTGGCGACCTTTGGGTTGGCACCTACCCATCGGGCGTTCATGTTTACGATCGCTCCAGCACCGCTATCAAGGTGTACCAAAAATCAGCTAGCACCAATAACGGACCACTCGATAATAATGTTGAAGCGATTGTTGAGGATAAAAACGGCAACCTGTGGCTAGGCTCAGGAGGTATTTCTCGTTTTGATCCCGGGACTGATACGTTCACACATTACCATCACACTACCGATTCAGATTCGCGCGTAGCAACGACGGCAATCCTCAACGGCGCCATCGACTCCGCAGGCAATTTATTGTTCGGCACCTGGGGCGCTGCGGCACAAAAATACAACGCGGCCACTGATCGTTTTGACACGATTCCCGTAGACCCGGACCAGAGCAAGCGCGGCGAAAAATCCGGGAAAAAATTAAATGATTTGATGGTGTGGAATATCTTTGAAGATCGCCAGAAAAACCTCTGGTTCAGCACTCACTTTAACGGGCTAACCAAATTTGATCCGCACACAGCAACTTATTATTTTTATCCTCACGATGAAAATAACCCCGACAGCCTTTCCAGCACAGTAACCTGGATATCCTATGAGGATTCACAGGGGCGTTTCTGGATCGGTACCGCTTACGGCCTGAATTTAATGGATCGCGAGAAAGGCACTTTTAAACGCTACATTCCCGATGGCAAACCGCGCAGCCTCGCCAATGGTTCTGTTATTTCCATTCGCGAAGATAGCAAGGGACGGCTTTGGTTCGGCACCGATATGGGCCTGCATCTATACAATCCGCAAAGCGACGACTTCACCCTTTACGATACCCGCACTGGCTTCGCAGATCAGGGCATTCGCGCGATTATTGAAGATCACCATGGCAATTTGTGGTTGGGCACCAACAATGGCGTGGTGCGTTTTAATCCGGATACATTGGCCGTAAAGAATTACACACGTATCAATGGCGAACTGGTTGGTGGAGTTGCCACCAACGCGGCGCTGGTAACTCGCTCTGGCAACATGGTATTTGGTTCGCGCAACGGCCTGTATTTTTTCGATGTAGATCGACTGGATAATCACCAGAATGAAACGGCCCCGACAATCGCCTTGACCGATTTCCGTCTCTTTACTGAAAAAGTCAAAGTGGGTGGCGCGGATAAATTATTAACCCGCTCAATTAACCAAACCGATTCCATCACACTGGATTACACCCAGTCGATGATTTCATTCAGCTTTGCCGCATTGAATTATCGCGAACCGGAAAAAAACCTTTATGCGTATATGCTCGAAGGTTTCGACGATCAATGGCGTGCTGTAGGCAACCAACGCACCGCGCTTTACACCAACTTGCCCGCAGGCACTTATCAATTTCGGGTAAGAGCAAGCAACAATGATGGTATTTGGAACGAACAAGGCCACAGCATCCAGTTAATTGTGTTGCCGCCGCCGTGGAAAACCTGGTGGGCTTACAGTATTTACGCCGCAATCGCATTGGGTTTGCTGTTATTGTTTGTGCGCAACCAGCATCAAAAAGTATTGGTCGCACAAAAAATTAGCCGCGAGCTGGAGGTGAAAGTCACCGAACGCACAGCTGAACTGCAGAACAAAAATGCTGAACTTGAAAACGCTTACGCGCAACTCGAAGCCATCAGTTTATCTGACCCATTAACCGGTTTGAGCAATCGCCGCTACTTGCAAAAACTGATGCCGATGGATACCGCCAAGGTTCAGCGCGAATACAACAGCGCTTTTTCCAAGGAGCCGCGCAAAAAACCATCACCCGATCTCACCTTTTATATTCTGGATGTGGATCATTTTAAATCGGTAAATGATGTGTACGGCCACAACGCTGGCGACCAATTACTAATCCAGTTATCCGATTTGCTTACGCACGCTTGCCGCGAATCCGATTGTGTAGTGCGTTGGGGCGGCGAAGAATTTTTAATTGTGAGCCGTTTTGCTGATCGCGAGGATGCGCCGTTAATGGCTGAGCGCATTCGTAAAGCAATTGCCGATCACGTATTTAAATTGCCTGACGGCTCAGATTTGAAAAAAACCTGTTCGATTGGTTTTGCCTGTTTCCCATTTGTGCGTGAAGAACCTACGGCATTAAGTTGGGAGCAAGTGATTGATGTTGCCGACCACGCGCTTTATGCCGCAAAAAAATCCGGCCGTAATCGCAGCGTTGGGCTCGTCGCCAATTCCAATACTCGTGGTGACAAGCTTCATCAGCAACTCAACAGCAACATTAAATCCTTAATTGATAATGGCGAACTTGGCGTGCTGGCAAACCACGATAATTTGATCTGGGATTAATCATCACGTACTGACTCAATCCTTGCATTACTGTTACTGTTGTATACCGATTTTCATTCCTGTTAAAAATTCCTTTTTATAAATTGCTTGCCCGGCGGCAGCAACTTATAGTTGGCGCGCACAAAAACATGGAACAAAGGAAGAGATTATGAAAATCGTTTGGACTGGAAAAGTACGGAACCGCTGCATGGAGCGCCCTACACAATTCGGATTGCTGATCCTCATATTGTTTTCACTATTGAAAACCACACCCACACATGCAGGGCAGCCCAACTCCAGGCTGGATGCTTATCAGGATTTTTTTGCAATAACCCACATCACTGATGAAAATTCTGCACGCGCTTTTTTGGTTGACCATGCGACGCGCTATCAACTCAATGCCCCGGAATCACCCGACTCATTGCGTTTATCCGCTGTAAAACCGAGCCTCAATTCCCAGCATTATCATTTCCAGCAGCGACTAAATGGAATTGATGTTGATCGCGCCGGAATTATCGTAAGTGTCGATGCGCAAAGTAAAAAAGTTATTCGCGTTTTTAACGATACCCGGCAGGTGTTGCATGACCAGACTGTCGACAATATTGCAGCAAATAAAAAAACAACGGCCAGCAAACCAACAATAATATCTGCCAGCGTGGCACTGGAAAAAATCTGGAAACAACAAGTCTCCGGTAGCCAGCTCAGTGCAAAACCACAAGTGCGTTTGGTTTATCGCGTACAAGCGGGACTAGCACAACTGGTTTACCGAATTAACCTGAGCACCAATCAACAACCCGGCAATTGGGAATACACACTTAATGCCCACACCGGCGAGATATTAACGATCGAGCGATTGGATGCTCCTGCATTTATGCCGCGCAATTTCCAACGCACACGCGACCCATCAACACTAAACGATAACAACCCAGATACTTATTCTGCAGCATTAGCAAAATTCACCACTAACAATAATCTGCGCAAAAAAACAATTAATGCGCAAAACAGAACCAATGGCACCGCCCTGGTATTTGATCCTGATCCCATCACTGCATTGCAAAATCTCGATCTCAGTATTCATTCTCCACTGAATGCATTTGAAGCGGCGTATGTAGCGCGCCCGCTCAATGATATTTCCGTGAGTAATGGTATTTACAGTCTGGATGGTCCCTGGGTAAAAATTGAAAACCGGGAAACGCCAGACACCACAATCAGCACCACCAGTAACGGCGATTGGCGAGCCAAAAGAAATGAATCTGCCTTTCAGGATGCGATGGCCTATTTTCATATCGATCAAAGCCAACGCTATATTCAATCACTGGGGTTCAACGAAGAGCACGGTGTTCAATACGGCCCGATTTCTGTCGACCCACAAGGTTTATTTGGTATTCATAACGCGCTGTATAACAGTGCCGAAAACAGTATCAGTTTAGGTGTCGCCGAGGATTGTCCGGCAGCGGCAGAGGATGCGGACGTAATTCTCCACGAATATGGCCATGCAATTCATTTCTCGATCAATCCAGATTGGTATGGCGGCGATGTCGGCGCTATGGGTGAAGGCTTTGCAGACTATTGGGCTGGCTCCTACAGCTTAACAACCACTAACGGCGCACATTTTCATCCCGAACGCATGGCTCCCTGGGTTTCTTTTAATTCCTGCTGGCAAGAAGGCCGCTTACTCACGCGCACCGACGCCAGATATTCTCCTGGAAAAATTTATGACGCCCATGAAAAAGTAGGTAATCATTTTTCTGATGAGCTTTGGTCGGCGCCATTGTTTCATTCACTGCGCACGTTGATGGCGCAAGGCGTAGCGCGTGAAGATGTCGATCGCATCATTCTGGAAGCACAATTTGGTTTAGGCAGTGCACTCACCATGCCTGAAATGGCCAAAGCGATTGTTATCACTGCCCAACAATTGTATCCGCAGGGCAAACATGCAGAGGTATTTCGCAACAGTTTTATCCAGCAAAAAATCTTGCCGGAATCCATTTCGTTTGGTGAAGCGGATTTGGCAGGCAGCACATCGGCTAACACAGTCCTGCCAGGTACGGTAGTGGGATTAGTTTTTCCACTCCACAATAACAGCACTCAAACCATCACCAACATCGCCCCGCAAATTACCTCAACTACGCCGAACGTAACCTTGCTTGCACCGGATAATTTGCCATTGGATGTTGAGGCCGGGTCACAGGCACAATTGAATGTAAAAGCACAAATCGCTGCTGATGCCCAATGCGGGGATAACCTGGAATTTATTACGCAACTCGCCTACATAGATCCACAAGATGGACAGCAAAAAAATATCGCGCACAAAAATTCCTATCTGATAGGAGAACCAATTATCACGCGCACCAATGCACAACCTAATGTAAAAATCGCCTCCACCGGCAATGTGATTACTACCAGTACGTTGCAACTTGAAGGACTACCGATCAATCCATTGTTTTTTAAATTACATCTGGATCTACGAATCCCGACATCCTCATTGCCAGAAATAAATTTGATTTCACCGAGCGGTACACGTATTCCGCTAGTGAGTATTTCGCGTTTTAGTAGCGAGCTTAACGGTAGCGCACCGGATAATTTTGGTTACCGCAACATGTTTGCACCGCTTGCCGGTGAAAATCCTAATGGTATCTGGACATTGGAAATTAAACAGCCGCTGGATCACCCCAGGGATGGTCTATTGAAATCATGGGGAATTAGCACCGTTACCGGTGCGAATTGTTCATCTGCAACAACAATCGCACCGTTGACGCTTAATGGAATTCACGTATATCCCGATATGTTGCCATTGGGTATACCATCGACCGGCACAACAGGATTTAGCCGTGGCAGCCTGCTTAATATTAATTACTTGCTGCGCAATAATGCGGTAACAGAACTCAGTGATATCAATGTAAGACTTGCCTCAACCGTTAATATTGCTGCTATTAAAAGTACAATCACTCCCGGAAAATTGGCCCCGCTATCCACACACAAAGGTCTTTTTAATTTTAAGATTCCTGACGATGCCAACTGCGGCAGTACAATTCCGTTAACGCTCAACTACAGCTATTCAACAACAGAAGGGATTATCAAAAAAGAAATTAACACGCAGATAACAGCGGGATCTGTTTTTGTTTCCCGCACTGGCAGCGATGGCACACCACAAGATATCCCGGACAATTTTCAAACGGGGATTACTGCCACATTTTTTGTGGAAAGACAAAAAGCATTCGATGCAAAAAATATCAAATTCGTACTTAACCTCGAGCATACTAATCCAGCGGATCTTACTGTTCTTCTACGCTCACCCCAGGGAACAGAAATTGAATTAATTAAATCCGGTACTCACTTGCCCATCTACATTAATGACAAATTTCCTGACGATTTGACATCCGCCACACCGCTATCGCGTTTCAATAATGAAAATCCTAACGGCATCTGGACACTAACCGTCGTTGATACCAAACCCGGTAACACCGGCACGTTCGGTTGGATTGGAATGGAAACGCACAACGAATTGGATTGTGCACCCAATAATAACAATCGCTACCCGACCGCCCTATTGGAAAAAAATCAGTACGACATCGTTGAAGGTGAGACGATAACGATTGATGCTTCAGTCAGTAACGATATGGATGGTGATGAACTGGGTTTTTCCTATGAACAAATGAAAGGGCCAACACATCCACTTATTAATGATACAACCAGCAAACCACAATTCACGGCACCAACAGTTAGTGAACCAACCGGGTTTACCTATACCCTAACCGTTACCGATTATTATGGAGCACGAAGCGAAGCGGCATTCAGTATCAATGTGAAGAAGGCGGTTGTAGCCAGTTCATCGAGCAGCTCACCAACACAAACCGGCAAACAAAAAAAAGGGGGCGGCAATAGCAGCCTGCTCCTTATTGGTTTGCTTGCGCTTGGATTCGTGTATCGCGCAAAGAAAACGGTTTGCTAACTTCGGCTATACACTATCGCCACTAAAATGCCGGAGCAATTTCTCCGGCATTTTTACGCAACAACAAAGAACGTCATAAAAATGTAAAAATACAATCATAAAAAAAGCGCTATGCTCAGGTAGACACTTTATCGTGGCCAGCGCCGATGAATAGCCAGGAATCCCAGCACAACACCAACACACTCACGGCAACGCCAGATTCATCGAGCTTGCGCAGCGCTGAATTACGTCGCGACTTCAAACAAAAAATCCCTGAACTGTTGCAGCTTGAACGTTTAATTCGCCAGTACCCGCAACACCTTCATGTGCACACCGAATTAACACTTCCCGCCCAACAACATGAATTGCCCCTCTACTCCATCACGCTCGGCAGTACTGATATCACCGCGCCAACATTATTATTAACCGGCGGCATGCACGGGCTGGAACGTATCGGCAGCCAGGTATTAATCGCCTGGTTACAAACATTACTGGAGCGGTTGAATTGGGATTCACACTTGCAGCAACAACTCACACAACTGCAATTGGTGCTGATGCCAATTGTTAATCCGGTGGGAATGTATTTGAACCAACGCAGCAACGGTAACGGGGTGGATTTAAATCGCAACGCGCCCATCAATGCCGAAGGTGATGTGCCGCTGCTGGGAGGAGGCCATCGCCTCGGGCCATTTTTGCCCTGGTATCGCGGACGCAAAAACGAGCGCATGGAAGCCGAAAACCTCGCACTGGAAAAATTGATGCAGAGGCAAATTCTAAATCGCCCGTTTGCATTGGTTGTGGATTTGCATTCAGGTTTCGGTATGCGCGATCAACTGTGGTTTCCTTACGCCTATCGCAAAAAACCAATTCACAATATTGCTGAATATGTTGCGCTCAAAATGCTGTGGGAGCGCACCTACCCTAATCACACGTATGTGTTTGAACCACAATCGGTTCATTATTTATCCCACGGTGATTTATGGGATTATTTTTATTTGCAATCGCGCGCGCAACAACAACCGCACTTTTTACCACTAACACTGGAAATGGGTTCATGGGCATGGATCAAAAAACGCCCGCGCCAGATTTTCAATATGGCAGGATTATTCAACCCGCAAATGCAACATCGCCACGCACGGGTGTTACGCAGCCATCTGTTGTTGCTGGATTTTATGCTCGCCGCAACACTTAATTACCGAAACTGGTTGCCAGATGAAAAGCAACGGGGGATATTAAGCCAAACGGCGAACAGCCTCTGGTTTCGCTAACTGCATGTAACATAATAAGGAATAATCAATGCACGTTATTTTACTGCGCGGCCTTGCGCGCGAAGGGGCCCACTGGATGCAATTTCCAGAGCAATTGCGCAACGCGCTGGGCGAGGATTACCAAATCCATTGCATTGATTTCCCCGGCTGCGGCAGCCGTTATCGCCAAACTGCCCTCAACTCCATTCCTGCCATGACGGATTACGCACGCATGCAACTCGCTGCGCAAAAAATTGACGGCCCTGTTCATGTTATTGGTATTTCCATGGGTGGCATGATCGCGCTCAATTGGGCGCAACAATTTCCCCGGGAACTTGCCAGTGTTGCCCTGATTAATTCCAGCGCAGGCGACCAGCCCTTGTACTGGCGATTGCGCCCGCGCATCTGGTTATCAACCCTGGCAGCACTGTTATTACCCACAAGCCTGCGCGAACGGCTGGTATTGCGCAACGTCAGTAATGACCGCAAGAATTTTGCTGCGAATTTGCAGCAGTGGCTCAGCATCCAGCAACAACGCCCGGTAACACGCTCCACGATTATCACCATGCTTGGTGCTGCTGCGCGTTTTCGCCCATCAGCAAATTGTGCGGTTAACGGGTTGGTGATCGCCAGCCAGGGCGATAATTTTGTTTCCGCCAACGCCAGTGAAGATCTGGCACAACGCTTTCAATGGCCGCTTAAGCTGCATAGCACGGCGGGCCACGACATTCCGATGGATGCTCCTGACTGGTTAAGTGAAAATCTTGCGCAGTGGTTAACAACTCATCAAGCAAGATAAATTCTCATCGCCGCCGGTAAGCTTATGCTGTTTTTTATCCACACAAATAAGGCATCAACCAAACTATTCTAACGACTTCCCCACTCTTTCCATATTCGCGAAAATTCGCGTAAAAACCGCGAGTAACCGTTTCCAAATTTACAAATATTGACCCCTCTTAACCATGTCGACTACTAGACTTCAACGCAAGCCCGCCTAAAAAGAGTGGGCAGCGATTCCGTGTTTGCCCGTGCACCTGACAGCAACTACGCAACACACAACAATAAAACAGAAGTACTTAAATAGAGGCTCTTAATGAACAACGCCACTCAACTTATCCCTTCGGTTGCGGAGAATCTGGAATTGACCGGAGAAATGGATCAATCCCGTCGCGATGCAATTAAACAACTGGCATTGATGTGTGGACTGGCGTTGTCAGCCAGCTCGCTCTCTGCACTGGCGGCAGTGGTAACTCCACCCACCGACATGAATCGCAGCACCAAAACCCTGTTCGATAAAAACCAGCTCGCACTGGTGCGCGAACTGGGTGAAATAATTATCCCCACCACGGATACACCCGGTGCAATTGCCGCCGGCGTGCACGATTTTATTAATCACTACACCGTTTATTGCGCAAGCAAAGATGAGCAAAAAAGCCTGCTCAATACACTCAAGCGCATTGACGACAGCGCGCAAACAAATTCGCATAAACCATTCCTGTTGCTCACCAAAGAACAGCAAATTGATTTACTCAACAACATGGAGCGAGCCAAAAACGGGTTCGACCAAAAGGATCGCGATGGCTTCAAACAATTGAAAGCATTGGTCCTGTTTGGTTATTACACCTCGGAAATTGGCGCCACCCAGGAACTGGCTTATCTCGCCATTCCCGGTGGTTACAAAGGTAATTTTAAATTTAAAGAAATAGGTAAAGCCTGGGCACTGCCGCAATAAATATTGCGCAACTGAATTCCGGTTATTTATTTTTTTATCTCTTTTTCCTGCGAAGTAGATTCCATGAGCGACAATATTTATATCGTCAACACCAAAGAAGTTTTTGATGCAATTGTGGTTGGCTCCGGCATTTCCGGTGGCTGGGCTGCAAAAGAATTAACTGAAAAAGGGTTGAAAACCCTGATCGTAGAACGCGGCCGCCCGGTAGAGCATCGCAAAGATTATGTGGGCGAAGGTGTAAAGCCCTGGCAGATGCCGTTCCGCGGCAAAATTGAGCGTGATGTAGTAGAAGAACAACATTACATCCAGAAAAAATGCTACGCCTTTAACGATGCCACCAAACATTTTTTTGGCAACGATAAAGACTACCCCTACGCAACACCAAAAGACAAACCCTTCGATTGGATTCGCGGCAACCAGTTGGGTGGAAAATCATTATTGTGGCATCGCCAATCCTATCGCTGGAGTGAGTACGACTTTACCGCCAATGCACGCGATGGCCAGGGCACAGATTGGCCCATTCGCTACAAAGACGTGGAAAAATGGTACGACTATGTAGAAACCCATGCAGGTATCAGCGGCTCGGTAGAAAATAATCCCGCATTACCAGATAGCAAATTTTTACCGCCGTTTGAAATGAATGCGGTAGAAAAAGAAATGAAAAAGCGCATCGAATCCAAATGGGCTACACGCAAACTATTTATTGGTCGCACTGCACATTTATCCGTACCGGGGCCACAACATATCGCCCAAGGGCGCGTGCAATGCCAGGCACGTAATGAGTGCCAAAAAGGGTGTTCATTCGGTGCTTATTTTTCTACCCAAAGTTCAACGCTGCCCGCTGCACTCGCGACCAACAATTTAAAAATTGCCACGAACAGCATTGTGCACAGTGTGATCTATGATCCCAAAACCAATCGCGCCAAAGGTGTACGCGTCATTGATTCCGAGACCATGGAAACGCGTGAATATTTTGCGAAAGTGATTTTCCTGTGTGCATCCACGCTCGGCACTACGCAAATTATGCTCAATTCCAAAAGTGAAACATTCCCCAACGGTATTGCCAACTCATCCGGGGTATTGGGCCATTATTTAATGGACCATTTATACACTGCGGGCGCCACCGGTCGTGTGGAAGGTTTTGAAGAGGAATATTATTCCGGTCGTCGCCCCACCGGTTTGGCAATGGCTCCCTTCCGCAATATCACGGAAAAAAACAGCAAGTTTTTGCGCGGCTATATGCTCACCGGCGGTGCACAACGCACGCCGTGGGAAGCGTTTGCACAACAAGATGGTTTTGGTGCGGATTTCAAAAAATCCATTCGCAGCGCCGGCAGTTGGTATTTCCATTTGGGTGGTTCCGGCGAAATGTTGCCTCGCTATGAAAACCAGGTGTCACTGCATCCAACACTGAAAGATAAATGGGGCATGCCGCAGCTTTACATTGAATGCAGTTATGGCGAAAACGATATTAAAATTTTTCACGATATCGCAGATACCTGTGCCGAAATTCTGGAAGCAATTGGTGTGAAAGAAGTGCAAAAAGAAATTCGCGCCCTGGAAAAAGGTCAGTGGGCTCCGGGTTTATCCATCCATGAAATGGGAACTGCACGCATGGGCAAAGATCCAAAGACATCGATACTCAACGGCTGGAACCAGACTCACGACATTCCCAATTTATTTGTAACCGACGGCGCCAGCATGGCGTCGTGCGCATCACAAAACCCATCGCTGACCTACATGGCGTTAACCGCGCGTGCGGCTGATTACGCGGTGGCGCAATTAAAGCAAGGTAAAATCTGACAACACCTGACATGGAGCCGTGAATGGCTCCATTATTAAAAACCACACAACCACTATTAAAATTTTTAACAAAGGAACTCTTAATGAAGCGATCAATGAAACTGTCCACAACAATAAAAGCGATCACAATGGCGGCACTTGCCAGCGTTAGCATTTCAACCTTCGCTGCCGATGTTGCACCCACATCACCGCAATTAAGTGTACAACTCTGGTCAATTAAAGACGACGTGGCCAAAGATTTTGAAGGCACACTGAAAAAACTCAAAGCCATGGGTTTTCAAGGCGTGGAATTTGCCGGTAATTTTGGCGCTTATGCTAATGATCCAAAAGGTTTGAAAGCATTTCTGGAAAAAACCGGCTTGAAAGCATCGGGCGCGCATGTTCATTTTGATAAATTATCACCGGAAAATTTCGACGCAACGGTTGCGTTCTACAAGGCAATCGATTGTAAATATTTAATTATCCCAATGGATGAACGCGCATTTACACCGGAAGGTGCGAAAGCAGTTGCTGCGGATCTTGAAGCGGTGCAGAAAAAATTAGCACCTCACGGTATGCATACCGGTTATCACAACCACAAGCCGGAAATGTTGGGAGAAAAAGGTAAAACCCCGTGGGATGTTATTGGAAAAAATACCGAGCAAGCAGTAATCCTGCAGCAAGATGTGGGCTGGACTGAAGTGGCAGGCAAAGATCCGGTTGAATTTGTAAAAGCGTATCCGGGCCGTACCATCACCACACATTACAAAGCATCTGCACCGGAAAAAGGTAATAAAGAACATCCGATCATCGGTCAGGATACTACTGACTGGAAAGCGCTGATCAACGCTAACAGAACCGTTGGTGGCACTTTATGGCTGGTGGTTGAGCAAGAGTCTTATCCTGAAGGCTTGACGCCATTGCAAAGCGTGGAAGCATCACTGAAAGGCCTGCAAAAAATTATCGCGGAAACAAAATAACTTTCGGTGCATTCACTTTCCAATAAAAGGCGCCGCTGCATGCGGCGTTTTTTATTTCAATAATCCGGCATTATCATTAACACACACATAAAATTAATAACTACAACCCGAGGAAACCTATGAACCTGACAAAACCCGGCCTGCTATTAGCAGCATTAACACTGGCGCCATTCAGCATAGCCGCTGACTTGCAGCAACTCCCCACGCATGTGGGTGGTCGCGTATTGGAAAGCACCACCGCAGATGGCAACAAAGCCTATGAATATTCCTGGCCCGCCGTTTATTTTGAAACCGCATTCAAAGGCGATTCACTCACACTGAAATTTAACGACGATCAAAATATTTTTCAATTGATTGTGGACGATGGTACACCTGTCGTAATCAACAAACCCGGCGCACAAGACTATGTCGTACCCGGTTTAACAACAGGCTCGCATAAAGTACGTTTGGAAAAAGTCACTGAAACACAATCCAGTACCGGCCGCTTCCTCGGCTTTTTCAGCGATGATAAACCTGCATCATTACCCAATAGAAAACGCCAGATTGAATTTATCGGCGACTCATTTACCGTTGGCTACGGTAATACCTCACCCAGCCGCGAATGCAACAATGACGAATTATTTAAAACCACTAATTCACAATTAGCGTTCGGGCCCATTACAGCAAAACATTTTAATGCAGATTATCAAATCAATGCCTCATCCGGATTTGGCATCGTGCGCAATTACAATGGCACGTCACCGGATAAAAGTTTAATTGCCCTTTATCCCTTCACCTTACACAGCAACAACTACATTTACACCAGCAATTGGCAGCCACAAATCATTGTTATCGGTTTGGGCACCAATGATTTTTCAACGCCGCTCAATAATGGCGAACGCTGGAAAGCACGTGAAGAATTGCAGCAAGATTACATCAATAAATACGTTGAATTTATCAATGCGTTGCAACGTAAAAACCCCAAAGCACAATTTGTATTGATGGCCTCAGATAAAGCGGAAGGTGAAATTGCCAACCAGGTTGGGAAAGTACTCGCGCAAGTTAAAGCAGCGGGGATGAAAAATATCGATTCGATTATTTTTACTGGCCTGAATTACGAAGGCTGTCATTGGCACCCGTCCGCCCAAGATGACAAATTGGTGGCTGATTTATTGATCGCACATTTGAAATCCAGAAAAATCTGGTAAGCCGACGTAGCGAACAACTCAATCGTTCAAATTTACTACTTGCCAAACCAACAATCTCAATATACGATTCATATACGTTTCGTATATTGAGGTTTACATGGGCATTGTAAAAATCAGCGATGAGTTACACGAAGAAGTGCGCAAAGCCAGTTCCGCCATGGTTCGCTCTATTAATTCACAGGCTGAATTCTGGATAAAAATCGGCATGCTGGCCGAAACCAATCCGACACTGACCTACACCGAAATCCTGCGCGAGCAATTGCGCTTGGCCACCGGAGAGCCTGTCACTGATGAGTGACATTATCCTGAAAAACAGCAGCGAGCTGGCGCTAATGCGCGAATCCGGACGCTTGCTAGCTTCAGTATTTGATTTCCTGAACCCATTGGTAACGCCAGGAATATCGACAATGGAAATCAATAATCGCGTCGAAGATTTTATTATCAATAATTTGCAGGCACGTCCGGCCAGCAAAGGCCAATACAATTATCCCTATTCCCTCAACACCTCTATTAACGATGTTGTTTGCCATGGTATGCCGTCGGCCACGCAATATTTAAAAACGGGCGATATTATTAATGTGGATATCACACTGGAAAAAAATGGCTTCGTCGCTGACTCCAGCAAAATGTATTTGGTCGGTGATGTATCGCCCCAAGCCAAACATTTGGTCGACAGTACTTATGACGCGCTATGGAAAGGTATCCGCACAGTAAAACCGGGGGCAACACTGGGCGATATCGGCCACGCAATTGAATTGCACGCCGCCGCCAACGGCTATTCCGTTGTGCGCGAATATTGCGGCCATGGTATTGGCCGGCAAATGCATGAACCGCCCCATGTACTGCACCACGGCAAACCAAATTCCGGGGTAGTATTGCGCGAAGGAATGACATTTACGATTGAGCCAATGCTTAACCAGGGCACTGCAAATGTGAAAGTAAAACGCGACGGCTGGACTGTCATCACGCGCGATAAAAAACTTTCTGCACAATGGGAACACACGGTGGCGGTTACTGCCGATGGATTTGAAGTATTAACGTTACGTAACGAAGAACGAGTTTAATACTCAACACAACTGATAAATAAACGCATAATCACAGGACAAGGTGATTATGCGTCGATATAGATAATCGCACTACTTCTAACATAAAAATAATTGCCGCTATTATGACGGCAATAAGCGCACAACAATCGGTAAATTTTCGGTCAGCAGTTTTTAATCACCGGAAAAATTATTATGAAATTAACCATTACCACTGTGATAACGCTTTTATTTTCTCTCGCTGCATCAACAACCAGTGCCCAAAACCCGTTGAACTTTGGCAACAATATCAAAACCGCTGATCCATCCGGTCACGTATGGGCCGATGGAAAAATGTATTTATACACATCACACGATGAAGAGTGCCAGGAAGATTTCCATATGAAGGACTGGTATGCCTTTTCATCATCCGATCTGGTGAATTGGAAAACCCATGGACCGATTTTATCGATCAAGGATCTTACCTGGGCTGATAACTTTGCCTGGGCACCTGATGCCGCGTACAAAAACGGAAAATATTATTTGATCTTTCCGGCAGGCAACGGTTTTAAAGATCGGGTGAACCCAGAGAAAAGCACCAAGTGGATGGGCCTGGGCGTCGCCGTTAGCGATTCGCCTACCGGGCCATTTAAAGATGCCATCGGCAAACCATTATTTACTACGCCTTATGCAAACGATCCCAGTTTATTAATTGATGACGACGGCAAAGCTTATCTCTATTTCCATGGCATGAATGCCGATTATCAAGTCGCCGAAATGGCTGATGATTTACTCAGCATTAAAGGTGGTCTGCAAAAAATGGATATGGGCGGCTATGAACCCAAAATGGAAGGCCCCTGGGTATTCAAACGCAACGATACTTATTATTTCACCATGCCGGAAAATAATCGCACCCTCACCTATTACACAGCAAAATCCCCCAAAGGTCCGTGGAAGTACCAGGGTGTAATCATGGAGGCAGAGGGTGGAAACAATCATCACTCCATCGTTGAATACAAAGGCCAATGGATTTTGTTTTATCACCGCTGGTTAAATACTCCGGGAGCCAAATGCGACAAAAAACAACGTCATGTCGCCGCCGAATATTTATACTTTAATGAAGACGGTACTATCCAAAAAATCACACGCACTAAAGAAGGCATTGGCGATTTTACGCAGAGAATTAAAAAGGTAGAAAAGAAAATGAATAGATAGCCCGTATTGAGTACAATGCGGGCAATTTGATTCAACAGCTAGGACAAAATCAATTTCATGAAAGCAGATTACAACTCAATCGCAGAGCACTGGCGTAATGCAAGGAAAGCACTTCCGCAAAAAGATCGCGAATTATTCGAGCTATTCCTGAATGAATTACCCGCGAACAGCAGAGTACTAGACCTGGGTTGTGGCCATGGAATACCGGTCGCAAAATTGATATCGGACCAAGGGCATCGGATAACGGGTGTAGATCACTCAGAAAAATTATTAACTTTCGCTCAAATAGAAATGCCAGAGCACGAATGGTTATTAAATGATTTGGAAAATGTTGAGGTTACAGATAATTACAATGGCATCGTTATTTGGGATTCGCTCTTTCATCTCCCCCGGCAAGAACACTTAACCTTGCTACGGAAAGCCTGGTCCGCATTACAACCAAAAGAAAAAATTATTAATTTCACAAATAGAAGACGCCTGGAGCTCGGCAAGGCATTATTAAAAAGTACAATTCTTAAAACCGTTTCAATTGCTGATGATTAGGAAATCCCAAGCTACCATCATCGTCAGGATTGGATAATTCAATTAATTTTCGACCGGATAAATTCAACCGTTTTAATCGCTCACCAAAATAAGCCTGAAATATTTTTTCCATTTGCCCGTTCGTTTTCAGGTAATTTAAACCCAATGTTAAACGGTCAGCCAGTTCCGGCTCAGAAGGACTTACATAAAAATAAACTGGCAGAGGCATATAAATCAGTAACGATTTTTCCGGCACAATGTTACTTATCGGCACGCCATCAATTTCGTAGCTATCATCTATTTCAATGGCGCTGAGCGGCACAAAATAATAGCGTTTACCCGCGAGCATTTTGAGCAACATCGGCATCGTCAAGGCTTCTGCAACAGAAAAACCATTGTGTTTATACACATGCCCCTCCCACCCTTTACCAAATCCCATAGGAAGTTTGCGCAATTCATCAAGTGTGTTGATAGCGGAAAATTCTGCTTGGTTTTCGGTGCGAATTAATAAAATTCGATAGCCCATAAAACCATTGAGGATTGGCGTACCAACGCGAATCAATCCTTTGCGTGGCCCATCCATTGTGGGAAACCCCACCAGCCTGTCCACATTAATTTTGTCGCCCAGCACGAGTAAATCATGTTTGCGTTCGGAGCTTATTTGTTCCCGGGCATACATCAATTTAAATGGGCCATGAGAGGATTCGGTCGCATTGAGCGCAGCGGTAATGAGTGCGAGGTAATAATCCTCACTGATAGATGCATTGTTGCCGAGGTATTTCACCAATAGCGGTTCCGCGGCCGTTGCGGGTTGCACCAACAAGACACCAAACATGCACGACAGGATTACAATAATAAAACGCGTTACGGTTGATTGGACGTGCATTGCGCCCTCCCCTTTCGTTACAGCAGGGTTTAGTTATGGTGTTAATGCTAGCAGCAGTTTATTTTCGCGACATAGAATTTTTAAAACGATGAGGCAAAAAAAACGGGCCATGACCAGGCCCGTTTTGTTCACAGCGCTATGGGTTAATCCTGGGAATCTTGATTAGCCGGATAGTCCTTTCGTAACTCCACCGGCTTATCGATACTTTTACGCATCTTGATGTTGATCATCTCTACGCCAAGCGAGAATGCCATCGCAAAGTAGATGTAGCCTTTTGGAACATGAACATCGAAACCTTCAACTAGTAAGGTGAAACCAACAATGACCAGGAACGATAATGCGAGAATTTTGATGGTGGGATGCGCATCAACAAAATCGCCAATTGGTTTTGCTGCAAACAACATCACACCAACAGCGATGATAATTGCCAATGCCATAATCGGCACCTGGCTAACCAATCCTACCGCGGTAATAACAGAGTCGAGCGAGAACACGATATCCAGTATCGCGATTTGAATTAACACCACCATCAAACCGTGAGCGGCAACAGTGCGTTCAGATTCAACGGCGCCTTCGAGGCTGCCATGGATTTCATGTGTTGCCTTGGCGATCAGGAATAAACCACCGCCGATCAGAATAATATCGCGCCCGGAAATTTCCTGGCCGAATACAGTAAAGAATGGCTCAACCAGCCCCATAATCCATGCCAGCGAAAAGAGTAACGCGAGGCGTGTAATCATCGCCAGGCCCAACCCCACATTGCGGGCAAATGCACGTTGCTTCTCTGGTAAACGCCCGACCAGGATCGAAATGAAAATAATATTGTCAATTCCCAACACAATTTCCAATGCCGTCAGCGTTGCCAGCGCAACCCATGCTTCCGGGCTTGATAACCATTCAAACATCATTCAAATCTCATTGATTAATAGCACGCAATCCCATTACCCGAGAAGCCTGGCACATGGATATTGCCGTTAAAAAGACCCTGACTGGTCAGGAGGACGGCGATTGTACCCTGTCCACTACGACGGTAGGCAACAACTTTGAGACTTCACCGGGGAAGCCCGACATCTTTCGAACCTTGGGGGCACAAAGCTCCCATTCCAACCCGCTCTGCAAAAAAAACCGCATGTAGCAAATACATGCGGTTTTTAAATAAGCAATGTTTCAAGCAGGTTACAGATGCAGGATATCCCTGGCATCAAGTGCGCGTAGTAAGGCGACTCAGCAGCCCCATCAAACCTTTTTTCTCATTTTTCATCAGGTAGTGATCGCGGATACCGGAAATATCTACATCGTAACTGCCCGGTTCAAGGTCGCGGGCTATTTCGATTTTTTCAATTTCATAACGGGACTTTTTGCCAGAATCAAGAAGCTCTTGCTTACGCTTGTCATCTTCGGACAGGTCCAGCAGTAAATACTCGTCCAGCGGCTGCTTATATGCATCCAATACCACAATGACGCGAGGCTTCAAACGGCGCTCAAAATTTTGCTCAACGACCACAGCCACTTCCCCGGTGCTTAACTCCACCAGGGTTCCAGTAGGGTACAAACCAATAGCGCGGATAAACTCTACCACCAGCTCTTCCTGAAACTGGATATTACGCAATTCGTATAACTTACCTACCGCTTTGGATGGCGCAATCGGATGACGCGAGCCGCGCGGATTCGTGACGTAATCGTAAGAGGTGACTATGCCGGCAATCTTGCCCAGCAACGGGATCTTGTCGCCCGATAAACCTTGCGGAAAACCACTGCCATTCAAGCGTTCGCAATGGGTTTTTACAACACTGATAACGCGGGGCTCGACACCCGGCGTCTTGCGCAAAATCTCGCAACCCAGCTCCACGAACGTTTCATAGCGGTGCTCTTCTTCGGCGCTACGATCGGCTTTGGCTAACAAATCAACATCCAGTTGCACCTTGCCCACATCCTTCAGCAGCACGCCCATGGCCAGCACATCCAGATCGCGCTTGGGTAAACCTATATGGCGACCAAATAAAATCGCCCAGACGGAGGAGCGCACAGCATGACTATAGGTGTATTCATCTTTTTCCTGTACACGGGAAAGCCAGGTAAGGGCATCAGGGTTGCGCAGCACGCTATCTACCATCTCACTCGCAACTCGCTTGGTCTCCCCCAGTGACAAACCATCAAACTGGTTTTTCTCAAGCTGGTCCATTACTTCAACGACGGCACCATAGACCTTTTGATGTAATTGGCGGGCTTTTTTTACTTCGCGCTGGAGCGGTTCTACTTCCCGATAAAGACCACGCTGTATTTTTAATGCAGCAACAGGTTCGGTGAAAGAACTGACACGTTCACGGGCATTGGGGGCTTTTTTAGCGACGGGAGCAACGGTTTTAAGGTTGGCCGCTATCGGGCCGCGGCCTTTTTCGATGTCGATATAAACGTAGTTGCAGAGCGCTTTAAGTTGATTAATTTCACCTAAATCACGTAGGTAAAAGCCCTGCAAGGGAAACGGGGTTTGTGACCACGGGCGATCTAATCCCGAAATAAACATGCCGATTGTCAGCTCATTTACGTCAACTTTAACTTGTTTGATGCCCACGCCTTTCCCCACATCACCATTTGGTGTTAATTATCAGCCTTATTGACGGGATAACTGGCATTAATCCGACAGGATCACGGTTAAATCCTGCACTGATTAAGCTTCTAAATCTTCCTAAAAAAACTTTAGATATGGCACCGAGTGTAATCAAGATATGGGCGCCACACCAGAGTTGGTAGATTAAAGGTAGCTAAATAAGCCTGCATGGTGACAAAAAGATTACAGATGATATTCGCCGGACAACTCATGCACAGCGGTTATAAATGCGCCAGCATGTTCGGGGTCGACTTCAGGTGTAATGCCATGCCCAAGATTAAATATATGGCCAGAACCTTTGCCATAAGAAGAGAGGATACTGCCTACCTCGGTGCGAATACGTTCGGGTGATGCGTAAAGAATTCCCGGGTCCATATTGCCTTGTAATGCAACTTTATTGCCGACACGGGCGCGCGCATTGCCAATATCAGTGGTCCAATCCAAACCCAATGCTGTAGCACCGGTTGCCGCCATAGTTTCAAGCCATTGACCCCCACCTTTGGTGAACAGGATTACCGGCACTTCGCGACCTTCGTTTTCACGAATTAAACCACCCACAATTTTCTGCATATATTTGAGTGAAAACTCCTGATACGCCGCATGTGATAACGCTCCACCCCATGTATCGAAAATCTGCACTGCCTGCGCCCCCGCCTGGATCTGGGCGTTCAGGTAAACGATGACCGAATCCGCCAACACATCCAGCAAACGATGCATAACGTGTGGCTGGTTATAGAGCATTTCTTTCGCGCGACGGAAATCGCGGCTGGAGCCGCCTTCTATCATATAAGTCGCCAGGGTCCATGGGCTGCCAGAAAAACCGATTAGGGGAACGCGGCCATTCAATTCGCGGCGAATAGTTTTTACGGCATTAACAACGTAAGGCAGATCTTGTTCAGGATTGATGACTTTCAATGCGTTCACATCGGCTTCGGTGCGCACCGCTTTTTGAAATTTAGGACCTTCGCCGGTCTCGAAATAGAGACCTAAACCCATAGCGTCGGGGATAGTAAGAATGTCGGAGAACAGAATCGCAGCATCCAGACCGGGATAGCGATCAAGCGGTTGAAGGGTAACTTCGCAAGCCAACTCAGGGTTGGTACATAAACCCATAAAATCCCCTGCCTTTGCGCGCGAAGCACGGTATTCCGGCAGATAACGACCAGCCTGACGCATCATCCACACCGGGGTAACATCTACCGGTTGCTTTAACAATGCACGGAGAAAACGGTCGTTTTTGAGTTGGGTCATGTTGTTATCCTCAGGCTTGCAGCCCTGATCACTAATAAAATTTATTTTGCATACGCAGATAGAACAAACCCCGCTGTTGCGGGGTTTGCGACGGGGTGGAGCCTAAGCGATACCCATTATATGGTCAACGCAAAATGCGCCAAATAGATCAAACTTCCAGGTAATCCAGAATACCTTGCGCTGCTTCGCGACCTTCCCAGATGGCGGTAACCACCAGGTCCGAACCGCGCACCATGTCGCCGCCGGCAAACACTTTCGGGTTGCTGGTTTGGAACTTGTACTGTTGTTGCTCCGGCGCGATTACACCGCCCCAATCGTTAGTTTTTACACCATTGGTTTCGAACCATGGCTGTGGGCTGGTGCGGAAACCGAAGGCGATCAATACAACATCCGCCGGCAGGATTTCCTCAGAACCAGGAATAACAACCGGGCTGCGACGACCTTTTGCATCTGGCTCGCCCAGTTTGGTGGTAACCACTTTCACGCCTTCCACTTTACCGTTACCAACTACTTCAACTGGCTGACGGTTGTAAAGGAATTGCACGCCTTCTTCTTTGGCGTTGGCCACTTCACGCTTGGAACCGGGCATGTTTTCTTCGTCACGACGATACGCACAACTAACGCTGCTTGCACCCTGACGAATCGAGGTACGGTTACAGTCCATCGCGGTATCACCACCGCCGAGGACAACGACTTTCTTGCCTTTGACGCTGATGAAATCCGCAGGATCTTTTTCAAAACCCAGGTTGCGGTTCACGTTGGAAATCAGGAATGGCAACGCATCGTAAACACCAGGCAGATCTTCACCAGGGAAACCACCTTTCATGTAGGTGTAAGTGCCCATACCCATGAATACCGCGTCGTAATCGCGCAGCAAATCTTCCATGGTGATGTCTTTACCCACTTCGGTATTCAGGCGGAATTCCACGCCCATTTCCTCAAAGATTTTACGGCGACGGGTCATCACACTCTTTTCGAGCTTGAATTCAGGGATACCGAAAGTCAGCAGGCCGCCGATTTCCGGGTACTTGTCGAACACAACCGGCTTAACACCGTTGCGCACCAGCACATCCGCACAACCAATACCAGCTGGGCCAGCACCGATAACGGCGACTTTCTTGTTAGTCCAAACCACTTTGGACATATCCGGCTTCCAGCCCATGGCGAACGCGGTATCGGTAATGTACTTCTCGGCGTTACCGATAGTCACTGCACCAAAGCCGTCATTCAATGTACAAGCGCCTTCACACAAACGATCCTGCGGGCATACGCGGCCGCATACTTCCGGCAGGGAGTTGGTTTGGTGGCTCAACTCCGCCGCTTCAAAAATATTGCCTTCGGAGATCAGCTTCAGCCAGTTAGGGATGAAGTTGTGCACCGGGCATTTCCACTCGCAATACGGGTTACCGCATTCCAGACAACGGTGCGATTGGCCTTCAACCTCTTCTTTGGCGAATGGCTGGTAGATCTCCACAAACTTGTGTCTGCGGGTCTCTATGTCTTTCTTGGCGGGGTCTTTACGGCCTACATCAAGAAATTGAAAGTCATTGTTTAAACGTGCTGACATAAGATCTCTCCTCACCCAGCCTTATTCGCCGCGCTTGCGGAAACTGACCAGCAAACTGCCCAAAGACGCCGCTTTGGGTTTTACCAGCCAGAACTTGCCGATGTAGTCATCGAAGTTGTCCAACAAGTGTTGGCCCCATGCACTCTCGGTTTCCTGCGTGAATTCTTCAATCACACTGCGCAGGTGGTTGCGATGGGCTTCCAGTGCCTCGGTGTTAATACGGTGGATATCCACCAATTCATGGTTATAACGATCCACGAAGTCATTGGCTTCGTCGAGAACATAAGCAAAACCGCCCGTCATACCAGCGCCGAAGTTAACTCCGGTTTGACCCAGTACGGTTACCACGCCGCCAGTCATGTATTCACAGCAGTGATCGCCTGCACCTTCAACAACAACATGGGCGCCGGAGTTACGCACGCCACAACGCTCACCTGCGGTACCTGCGGCAAACAATTTACCGCCAGTCGCACCGTACAAACAGGTATTACCCATGATGCTGGTTTTGTTGGACTTGAATTCCGATGTACGCGGTGGACGCAACACCAGCTTACCGCCGGCCATGCCTTTACCTACGTAATCGTTGGCATCACCTTCGAGGTACATGTCCAGACCGCCAGCATTCCATACACCGAAACTCTGGCCGGCGATACCGGTGAGTTTCAGTTTGATCGGCTTGTCGTTCATACCCAGATTGCCGTAACGCTTGGCGATTTCACCACTGATACGCGCGCCGATGGAGCGGTCACAGTTGGTGATATGGAATTCAAACTCGCCACCGGTTTTGGCTTCAATAGTCGGCAGCAATACTTTGATAATCGCTTCCGCAGTCTCGCCTTTATCAAACGGTTCATTTTTGCTCACAGCGCACAGCTGTGGCTTGGTTGCCAGGTAATCATCGGTATAGATGATTGGACTCAAATCCAACTGTTGTTGTTTGCTGGTTTCACCTTCGAGGATCTTCAACAGATCAACACGGCCAACCAGCTCACCCAGGGTACGCACGCCTAAACGCGCCATCCACTCACGGGTTTCCTCAGCAACAAACTTGAAGAAGTTCATCGCCATTTCAACAGTACCGATGTAATGGTCCTGACGCAGCTTATCCTGTTGGGTAGCAACACCGGTCGCACAGTTGTTCAGGTGGCAAATACGCAGGTATTTACAGCCAAGAGCGACCATCGGGCCAGTACCGAAACCGAAGCTTTCAGCTCCAAGCATTGCTGCTTTAACTACGTCAAGACCGGTTTTCAAACCGCCGTCGGTTTGTACACGGACTTTATCGCGCAGGTCGTTGGCACGCAGGGTCTGGTGAGTCTCGGAAAGCCCCAACTCCCATGGCGAACCGGCGTATTTAATCGAGGTCAACGGGCTCGCCGCTGTACCGCCGTCATAACCGGAAATAGTGATCAGGTCAGCGTAAGCTTTTGCTACACCCGCAGCGATAGTACCCACGCCCGGGCGCGATACCAGCTTCACCGATACCAACGCATCCGGATTCACTTGCTTCAGGTCATAAATCAGCTGCGCCAAGTCTTCAATTGAGTAAATATCATGGTGCGGCGGTGGCGAAATCAGGGTCACACCGGGAACCGAGTGACGCAGACGGGCAATCAACGCATTCACTTTACCGCCAGGCAACTGGCCGCCTTCACCCGGTTTTGCACCTTGGGCGACTTTAATTTGCAGCACTTCAGCGTTCACTAGATAAGCCGGTGTTACACCGAAACGGCCAGACGCAACTTGCTTGATTTTGGAAGTCTTGATAGTGCCATAACGCGCCGGATCTTCGCCGCCTTCACCCGAGTTAGAGCGACCACCCAAACGGTTCATCGCT
Source organism: Cellvibrio sp. 79 (assembly GCA_003056245.1). Lineage (GTDB taxonomy): Bacteria > Pseudomonadota > Gammaproteobacteria > Pseudomonadales > Cellvibrionaceae > Cellvibrio. The sequence goes on from MVDH01000003.1 coordinate 113,705, forward strand.
TCAGCCAGAGCTTCGTGCGCTTCAGGTGACAGGGCGCCGAGCGACATACCCGCCGAGTCGAAACGCTTGATCACACTTTCGATAGGCTCAACTTCTGACAGCGGTACCGGCTTGCACAGGTCTTCACGGATCGCCAACAAATCGCGCAGCATCGATACCGGGCGCTTGTTAACCAGATCCGCGTAGTTACGCCACAAGGCATAGTTGCCGCTCTGCACTGCTTTTTGCAGGGACTGCACTACATCCGGGTTGTACGCATGGTACTCGGAACCGTGGACATACTTGAGCAAACCGCCCTGGATAATCGGCTTGCGATCCAGCCATGCAGTTTGGGCAATAATTTTTTGATCCGCTTCCAGCTCTTCAAAACGCGCACCGCCAATACGGCTTGGCGTACTTTCAAAACAAGTATTGATCACTTCTTCAGACAGGCCAATCGCTTCAAACAATTGGGCACCGCGGTAGGAAGTAATGGTGGAAATACCCATTTTCGACAGGATTTTCAGCAAACCCTTGTCGATACCTTTGCGGTAGTTTTTGTAGGCGGAATCTACATCACTGAGCAATTCGCCGGTCTCAATCAAATCGTTGAGAACGTGGTAACTCAGGTATGGATAAACAGCAGTCGCGCCATAGGCGATCAAGGCTGCAACCTGGTGCGGATCACGCGCGGTGGCGGTTTCAACGATTAAGTTGGAATCACAACGCAGGCCTACGTTGGTCAAATGCTGGTGTACAGCACCTACGGCCAACAAAGCATGGATCGGCAATTGGCCTTTACTAAAGCCAGCATCGCTCAGCACCATCAATACTTTGCCTGACTTAACTGTCGCCGCTACGTCTTCACACAGCTTGTTCAGCGCCGCTTTCAGGTTGGTAGTTTCAGGGTCGTAGTAGAGCGAGAACGTTTGCTGCTCGTAACCGGGGCGCTTCAATGCCATCAAACCACGGAATTTCTCCGGTGACAGCACAGGCGAGCTGAGGATTACACGGTCAGCATGATCCGCGTGCTCTTCATAAACCGACAGTTCACGACCAAGGCACGTCTCCAGCGACATAACAATCGCTTCGCGCAAGGGGTCGATTGGCGGGTTGGTTACCTGTGCAAATTGCTGACGGAAATAGTCGTAAAGCGAACGCTGCTGGCGCGACAAAACCGCCATTGGGGTATCGTCACCCATGGAGCCGACAGCTTCCTGGCCACCTTCTGCCAATGGGCGCAAAAGCTGGTCGCGCTCTTCAAAACTGACCTGGAACATCTTCATGTTGGCTTTCAGCTCAATACCTTGCAGGCCGTTTTCTTTGGCATCGGTATTGAGGGTCGATTCAACGCGCAACGCACGCTCTTTAAGCCATTGTTTGTAGGGCTTGCTCGACTTGAGCTGATTATCGATATCCTGGGTGTTGTGCAGGGTACCGGTCAGGGTATCGATCGACATGATCTGGCCGGGGCCAAGGCGACCCTTGGCTACTACATCCGCCGGATCATAAGCGTAAACGCCCACTTCCGACGCCACAGTGATCATATCGTCTTTAGTGATTACCCAACGCGACGGACGCAGGCCATTACGGTCGAGGGTACAGACTGCGTAACGACCATCGGTAATTACCAAGCCTGCGGGACCATCCCACGGCTCGATATGCATGGAGTTGTATTCGTAGAACGCACGCAGGTCCGGGTCCATGTTCTCCACGTTCTGCCATGCCGGCGGCACCAGCATACGGATCGCACGATGCAACTCCATTCCGCCAAGAGACAGAATTTCCAGCATGTTATCGAGGCTGGATGAGTCAGAACCGGTGCGGTTAACCAGCGGCTTGAGTTCTTGCAGCTCAGGCAGCAACGGGGTGATGAATTTCGGCGTACGCGCGACTGACCAGTTGCGGTTACCGACGATAGTGTTGATCTCGCCGTTGTGTGCCAGCATGCGGAACGGCTGGGCCAATGGCCATACCGGCATGGTGTTGGTGGAGAAACGCTGGTGGAATACGCAAATTGCGGTTTCCAGGCGCTCGTCAGCCAGATCAGAGAAGAAGCGCGGCAAATCCACCGGCATCATCAACCCTTTATAGGAAAGGATGGTGGTGCTCAGGCTGGCCACATAAAAGCTTTTATCGCCAGCAAGACGAATTTCAGCCTTGCGACGCGCTACAAACAACTTGGCATTAACCTGCTCAATCGGCAGATCAGTGTTGTTCACAAATACATGATTAAAAGTAGGCAGTGATTTCAGGGCGATTGGGCCCAGGCACTCAGGATCAGTAGGAACATGACGCCAGCCCGCAACCACCAAACCTTGATTGGTCAATTCTTCGGACAGGATTGCGCGTTGGGACTCAGCAACCGCTTCATCGCGGCTGAGCATGATGGAACCTACACCATAAATAGCAGTCAGTTCTGCACCCAGGGCTTCTTTAGCCACGGCGCGCAGGAAGCTGTCCGGCTTTTGCAGCAACAAGCCGCAACCGTCACCGGTTTTACCGTCTGCATTAATACCACCGCGGTGGGTCATGCAGGTCAGGGCTTCAATTGCTGTTTTAAGCAGACGATGGCTGGTTGTACCCTTTAAATGGGCGATCAAACCAAAACCGCAGTTATCTTTGAACTCGTCTATCTGGTAGAGGCCAGTGGTCATAGGCTGATTCTCAACAAAAATCACTATCACAGGATGTAAGCTGCAAGTAAGGCGACGCATTTCTCATGTCGACATTCGCTCATGCGAAAGCTGCGCCAAATCACATCCCAGACAAAAAAGCCCCTGGTATCCAGAGGCTAGGCAAATGGGCGCAGGATATTACCCGCTTGAAGGGGCATTAGCAAGACAAGAGAAAGGGGGCCAGTTGTTGATTGAAGAGTCAGACGGGTGCAAAAACAAGCAATCCCGGTTATTTATGCCCTAGCTTTTCCCCCACCGCTCAGGCCCCAGGATCTGCTTTGCTCCAAAAGTATTCTGATCGGCCGATGTTGCACCATCTTTACACTCACCCCGAACCCATAAGTGATAACGGGAAATACTGCGATCCAGCTCAAAAAAACCCTCGCGGCAAAAACCCGAGTGCTCGACCACATAAGCCGTATTTTCTAGCAGCCGCTCATAAGTTCCACGACCAATATCCACACCACCTTTTTGAAATTCGCGGCTGGCGTCACCGCCACCGCGATTCACCCTGATATGACTGGGGATATGATCCTCCGGCCAGCGCAGGCGATAGGTAAACATCTTGCTAGTATTGGGCAGAATCTCTACCTCCAGCGTTTCCACCATTTCGGTTTCGACGTAGCTGCGCCCGGCCGTACCGCAACCAACCAACACCATTGCCAATAACAGCGGAACAGGAATTTTCTTCATGCAGGTTTTCCATTATTTGATTAAGCAGCAGGCGCACCGGAAAGCTAAAGAATTATGTATAGCAGCCGACAAAAGAGTATTCCTCGCACTATACCTGCTCATCAATGGAGCCTGCCATGGGTTCATATATATCGAACTTGCAAGCCAGACAAATTGCCAAAGCCCGAATTGGCCGCCTGCTGTTGACCCTCTCAATGGCATTCGGTTCATCTTTGATCGGTGCGCAAAGTAGTGCTGGCCCATCAATTGTTCCAGAAGACATTGCCTACACCCCCAAAACCACAGCTGCGGATGATAAAAGTAATGATGTTGTTGTGGGCACCGCTGAGCTACCGGGAACAACCTCACCAGCAACGGCAAGCACTCACCCTGATCAGTTGCCCGCCACAGAAACCACGCAATATAGGGGCAACAATCTCTGCCCGGACCATAGCGGCACTCATATTAACTTACAGAAGTCGGTGACGATCACGCGCTTCTTGCGCATCGCTCCCCAAAGTTCCAATGCAGGAAACTTATTTGCTGTCGAAAGTGAAGTTCCCGCACTCATTCGCACCCAACTGAGCACCAATTTACAAAGTATTAGCCCTAACGTTCTGGCGTTTGGCTTTGCCGATCCAACATCGAATGAAACCCAACTCAAGCAGCAAGCACAAAAAATTGCGCGGCAAGCGCGTACTCAATTTGTATTGAGCGGCACCGTTGATGATATGAACATGAGTGCTCCCGACACCACGTACAATCCCAATCTTTACCGTCAGGCTGCCAATCTTTTTCACGATGTCACCACCATTAAAAAGTTCGATAAGCGCACGCGCATCATGAACCTCTCGGTGCAATTGCGCGATGGATTTACCGGCGAATTACTATTTAACAAACAATTCTCTGCATCAGGCATCTGGAATATCCGTGAACCGATTGGTTTTGATTCGCCCGCCTTTTATAAAACACACTATGGCAAACAGGTCACTTTACTCACCGAAAAAATCAGCCGGGAAATCGCACAAGTTATTCACTGCCAACCGTTTATGGCGAGTATCGATTCGCAACCAGGGCAAACGCAGATTTTATTGCACGGCGGGGCTAATAATGGTTTGCATGCAGGCGATACACTGAGCCTGTATCAAGTGGTTGTCGTAGGATCAAACACTGAATACCAAGTGAATGAAACACGCCTGGTAAAACGCGATTCTCGCCTGCAGCTAAGCGAGGTTTATCCATCGCACAGCATTGCGCAAGTTGAAGGCGGGAGTTATTTAAACGGCCATTATCTGGCCGTTGGTGAGTAATTAATTTTTGGGCGACTCAGGATCAAGGCCATAATGCTCAGCCAGATATTCATCATGGCTGGGCAAGCTTTTCACCATATTAAAAATCGCCGAGCGCGCGAGCTTTAGTGTTTCGCTGATTTGTTGATAATCCAGATTATCTATGCGTGGATTATATTTTTGCGGGCGAATCCCCATCCCCTCAAATACCGATTGCCAACTGGCAGGGCGAAATAGCTCATCATTGTTTTCCCGCAAAATTCCATGACCGCGAAATAATTCGATCCGCTCATTTAATGAATCCGGCAACTCCATGGTTTTACACCAACGCCAGAACTCGGTGTCTTCACGCTCGGTAGTACAGTAATGGAGCACGATAAAATCGCGCACTTCTTCATAATCCGCCGCCATGCGACGATTGTATTCACGCTGCAAACTGCGGTCACAATCCGCATCGGGGAAAAATCGCAAAAAGAAATCCATTCCGCGCGCAATTAAATGAATTGCCGTTGATTCCAGCGGCTCAATAAAACCACCAGACAATCCCAGCGCAAGGCAGTTATCTTTCCAGAATTCTTTGCGACGCCCGGTGTTGAACGTAATCATGCGTGGATCGTTGATACGCGCTGCATCCAGATTTTTTAATAACGTGGTTTTTGCTTCGGCATCACTACAAAAACGGCTCGAATACACATAACCGTGACCGGTGCCATTACGCAATGGAATTCGCCAGGCCCAACCGGATTTGCGCGCAGTGGCCGTGGTATACGGCATGCGTGAACCCGCTTTTTCTGTCTTTACCACATAAGCGCGATCACATGGCAAATAGTGCGACCAATCTTCAAACGCCACCCCCATGGCTTGCTCAATCAGCAGCGATTTAAAACCCGAGCAATCAATAAAAAAATCGCCATGGATTTTGCGCCCGTCAGATAATTCCAGTGCCTCGATAAAACCGTTTTCTTTACGCACAACATTGATGCAATTACCCTCGCTACGTTTGACATCACGCGCTTCAGCATAACGGCGCAAATAAGCGGCGACCAATTTTGCATCCAGATGCACCGCATAACCGGCACCACCGATAGGAGTGTTCATCGCTTGCGAGGGAAGGAAAAACTTTTCTTGCGCCGCCATCACTGCGCATGGTGAGAAATCCTGCAAGTCGTAAACGTCACCTTCTTTGGTGGCCTTCAACCAGCACTGATAAAAATCCTGTGAGCCGATGCGCTTTCCCAAGGTGCCATAGGGATGAAAATAGGATTGGCTTTTCACTCGCCAATCAACAAATTTGATTCCGAGCTTGTAGCACGCCTGGGTTTCGCGAATAAATTCTTCTTCATCGATGCCCAAACTGGTAACCAAACGTACCACTGGCGGAATAGTTGATTCACCTACACCGATAGAACCAATATCTTCTGATTCGACCAACTCGATTTCGCAAAAACCGGGCTTCAAATGTGCCGCTAACATAGATGCAGCGATCCAGCCGGAGGTACCACCACCGAGGATGACGATTTTTTTCAGGGGATTAATACTTGTCGTCATAGATTATTTTGCTCAAACGCAATTGCACATTCGTTAACGGGTGCAATCAAAAATTGGCTAACGTACCGACAACATGGTCTGCACATTTTCATCCGGCTCGGTGGTGAAATTCCAATAGGCGCCGCTGCAGGTCTGTATCGCCTTACGCAATACATCGATTGCTTTGTGCCGCGGAAAGCTGGCACGCCAGGCAAGCGCCAAACGACGCTCACTACCAGGAATTGCCAGCGGCCTTGCCACCAGGCGGTTTGCCTGGCACAAACTGGCTTCCGCTGCCGAGCGCGGCAATATACTCAAGCCTAGCCCCGCTGCCACCATATATCGAAGAGTTTCCAGGCTATTTCCCTCTGCGCGCGGGATGACTGGATCAATATTATTCAATTCACTGCGCAATGCCGGGCATAACTCAAGCACTTGCTCACGCAGGCAATGCCCCTGCCCCAGCAGCAATATTTGCTGCTGGCGGATATCCTCAATGGTGATTCCCGCCTTGTGCGCAAGGGGATGATTCCAAGGCATGACAAGCACCAAAGGCTCATCAAACAACTCTTGGGTCACTACATCGGATTCGCTAAACGGCAGAGAGACAAGAATCACATCCAATACACCGTCGCGCAGCTTTTTGCGCAAATTCTCGGTGAAATCCTCCTGCACAAACAAAGGCATTCCCGGTGCTTGCTTCTGTAAGTGGGGGATAAGTTGCGGTAACAGATAGGGTCCCATGGTAAAAATGGTTCCCAAAGCCAACGGACTGCCCAATTGGTCTTTACCGGCCTCAGCCATCGCTTTGATATTTTCCGTGTTGGCGAGCAACGCCCTGGCCTGACCGATAATCCGCTCACCCATCACTGTTGGTTTGACTGAAGTTTTGGTGCGCTCGAATAGCTCAACCCCCAGCTCCTCCTCCAGCTTTTTCACAGCCACACTCAGGGTGGGTTGACTGACATGGCAACGCTCGGCAGTTCGGCCAAAGTGTTGTTCTTCAGAAAGGATAACAATGTAGCGCAATTCAGTAAGGGTCATAGCAGCCAGATAAGCTCAGAAGTAAATCTCATGCCAGTGTGCACAGATACGAAGAGTAAGGCAAAAGCCAATCCGCAAAAAAGAGTTTCCGCAAATACTATAGCCAAAATCTATGGCATTCAAATTGTCCTTTTCAGGAAAGCTCCCTTAAATAGACCGGTCACTATGCCTTCCTATCGGCACGGGCTTATAACAACTATCAACAACTAATAAAAAATGCGGATTTAGCTATGCCAATTGCACAACTCTCTGTCGTCTTTTTCCTTCAAATGTTTGTAATCCTTGCCGTTTGCCGCCTGGTTGGCTGGATCGGACAAAAGTACTTCCAACAACCCCAGGTAGTGGGAGAAATGATCGCCGGGGTTATCCTTGGCCCATCATTATTCGGCCTTTTACTACCTGAACTCCAAAAAAGCCTGTTCCCTACCGAAATGAAAGGCGTCCTGTATGTAGGCGCTCAATTGGGAGTTGGCATGTATATGTTCCTGGTGGGATTGGGGTTCCGTGGCGATCATTTTAAATCCAACTTTAAAAGTGCTGCTGCTGTTTCCATATCCGGTATGGCTGCTCCGTTTCTCGTAGCAATCGCAATTACCCCATGGTTGATGGGCGTACCAGGTCTGTTTTCAGAAAAAGCCACTCCCTTTAGTGCCACGTTATTTATGGGTGCCTGTATTGCGATCACTGCATTCCCGATGCTGGCGCGAATTATCCACGAGCGCGGGTTGAGCCAAACCAAACTTGGCACCCTCTCCTTATCTGCTGGCGCTATTGATGACGCGGGTGCATGGTGTGTACTAGCAATTGTTCTGGCCACTTTCGGTGCCGGGGCTGAATTGGCGATCAAAACGATTGTCGGCGGCATTGCATTTGCAGCCTTTATGATTCTGGTTGCCCCAAAAATTTTGGCCCCACTTGCTCGCGCTGCCGAGAAACAAGAAACCCTTAGCCCGACTATTTTCGCACTGGTATTGATGGCATTTATGTTGGCAGCCTTTACTGCCGATGCGATTGGCCTGCACGCTGTGTTCGGTGGATTCCTGCTCGGTGCGGTTATGCCGCGCGGTAAGCTGACCCAGGAAATCAAACGCCAGTTGGAACCATTCGTTGTAATTGTATTGATCCCGATATTCTTCACCTATTCAGGCTTGAACACTCAATTAACTGTGGTTAACAACGCCGAATTGCTGGCAATTGCAGCGGTAATCCTGGTCGGCTCAATCGTCGCGAAAGGCGTTGCTTGCTGGGGTGCGGCTCGCTTGTGTGGTGCAGACAACCGTACCGCGATGGGAATTGGCGCGCTGATGAATGCGCGTGGACTAATGGAGCTGATCATCATCAACATCGGCTTACAAGCCGGAGTAATTGGCCCGGCACTGTTCTCCATGATGGTATTGATGGCCGTTGTTACTACATTGATGGCCTCACCATTATTTGAAATCGTCTACGGCAAGCGCGCCCGTGAAACCGGTGAGCTGGGAGCAGTCGGTGAACAACAAAAGGAAGCCCCGACCCCCACAGCCCCTCAGACGACCTAATGCCTTAACCATTTCGTTTCTATATTTTGCCCACCCTTAGCCCGGATCTATCCGGGCTTTTTTGTGCCTGAATTTTGTCGAAAAAGCTTACAAAACAATCAACCCAAAATGAAAATGAGATATGCGTCACACGCAAAATCAATGCTTTACGCGACATGGCGCGCTAATTGCTGTTCAGATACAAACAATTAAAAACCACTCAACTCTTATTATCTGGACTGCTGCTCTATGCGCTCAATAAAACTCGTTATCGCAGGGCTCGCGATGGCATTTGGTGTTACTAACACTGCGTCGGCCACCCCAATCAGCTTCAACCTTACTGCCCCTGATTCTCGCCTTGGTGTATACAACAGCACCTATGCAAAACAATACAATTACGAAAAAGAAGACCTTGGGCTGGCAGTAACCGGCTGGTCTTACGGCATCAAAACCACCACCACCCAGACTTGTGCCAAATACAACAAGAAAAACGAATGCACCAAATACAATAAACCCGTAACAACCACCAGCCTGAACGAAGCTATCGAACAGGATTATGTAGGTAAGTGGGATGGCTTGGGCGTAGAGAAAACCGATACCCCGAATCACGCTGTGGACAATGAAGGCGGTGATTACGACATGCACCTGCTGTCTTTTGATGAACTGGTCAAATTGACCACGCTCGATCTCGGCTGGTATCAAACTGATACCGACATTTCCGTCCTCGCTTTCAACGGCACCAGTTTTGACAGCAGCTCCCTGCTCGGCAAAAAATGGCAAGATTTGATTGGCAATGGCTGGCAATTGGTGGGCAACTATTACAACGTGGATTACGGCACTAATAGCGGCGCAGTTAATCAAGGCGGCGTCTTTTCCCAATACTGGCTGGTCGGAGCTTACAACCCTAATTTCGGCAACACCTTTAGCGGTCCGAATGTCAATAAATCCAGCGGTAACGACTATTACAAACTCAAAGGCGTAACCGTTGAGCGCCCTCCAGTTGAAGTACCTGAACCAAGCGCCCTGCTGTTAATCGGCCTGGGTCTGTTGGGATTAAACTTCGCACGTCGTCGCACCGCCTAGTTCACATCGTCACAACCGTAAAACAAAAAAGGGCACCTCGGGTGCCCTTTTTTATTGCCTATAAATTTGTATCGCTTATGATGGCGCCGGTTTTATAAAAATAAAAACATAACAAGGACAACAATAACAATTTATTAGCGAGGTAAAGTTATGCTGCAACGAATCGCCTTACCCCTTGTTTTTACCTGTAGTTTCCTTTTGACCAGCCTCAGCGCTTGCGCGCAACAGTTTAACGTTTTGTTATTTACTAAAACTAACGGCTGGCACCACGAAGCAATTAATGAAGGTGTTGATGCCGTGCGCGAGCTGGCAGTAAGCCATCACTTCGCGGTGGACTGGCAAGAAGACGCCAGCGTCTTCACTGATGAAAAGCTGAAAAAATACCAGGCTGTCATCTTTCTGCTTACAACCGGCGATATCCTCAACGATGAACAGCAAGCTGCCATGGAGCGCTTCATTCGCTCGGGCAAAGGCTTTGTGGGAGTCCACAGTGCGTCGGACACCGAATACGATTGGGATTGGTACACCAAAATGGTAGGTCGCACCTTTCACATCCATCCGGAAATCCAGACGGCAGAAGTAGAAGTCCTCAACGCTAAATTCCCTGGTGTTGAACGCATGCCCGAACGTTTTCTATGGACAGATGAGTGGTACGAATTCGGCGCAGAGCGAATTAAAGGGTTGAATTACATCCTCGCTGTGGATGAACAAACGTTTAATCCGGTAACGGATTGGGGTAGCAAGCAAGGCAAAGGGATGGGCAAATTTCACCCCGTTGCGTGGTACCACGACTATGATGGTGGCCGCGCGTTTTACACCGCCCTTGGTCATTTACCGGCAACCTACAACGACAAAATGTTCCTCGAACATATCTACGGTGGACTTTATTGGGCAGCGACCGGCAAAGGCTTGCGCAAAAAATAATTCCTGACTCAAACCAACTATTAATAACAAGATTATGAAAACATTCTTTAAGACCTACGCACGATTTATTTATCCTGCTGTAATTTTGCTGGTTTCATTCAGCGTTTACTTTCCTTATTACGGCAGCCCCCAAGCGATGTTCTGGGATGAAAACTATCACGTCCCCAATGCGCAAAAACATATTGATGGCATGATGTACATGGAGCCACATCCACCATTAGGCAAAATGTTAATGGCGGTAGGTGAGGTTTTATTTGGTGATAACGAAGGCATCAATAAACAACCGCTGCTGGAAACCGATTATCTAACCGGCGATGCAGCGCCGCCCAACATGACCTACAAAGGTTATCGTTGGCCGTCCGTTGTCATGATGGCGTTTTCCGTGGTGTTTTTTTTCGGCATTATCAATTGCATCATACAACGTGCATGGTTAGCAGCAGCGTTTACCAGCCTCGTTATTTTTGACAATGCGCTTGTTATTCATTCGCGCGCAGCACACCTTGATGGTATTCAATTATTTTTTGTGCTGGGCGCACTTTATTATTTTGTCCGAACAGTAACGCAATTTATCTATCACCAAAAAGCAGTTCGACTAAAAGACTACGCCATTCTTGGCATACTGATCGGGTTGGGCATAATGGTGAAAGTCACCGCCGCAATTTTGATGCTACTGTTTGCGATGCTTTATATCGTAGAACAATGGCAACAAATAAAGGCCTGGAAATGGGAAGAGCTGCTCCGACGTTTAGCCGTTACCGTTCCCTCAGCTGTTATCCCGGTCATTTTTAGTATCTGTGCGGTGTTTTATATCCATATCGGCATGGGCACTAAAATTATTGCCAACAAAACTTACAAAGCCTCACCGGAGTATCTAAACCAAATTCGTGCAGGCGATACCTGGTCACTCAAAACATTTCAATTGGGTCTGCGCGATAACTGGAAATATATGAGTGAGTATGCCGACGGCGTACCGCGTCTTGATGTATGTAAACCCGATGAAAATGGCAGCTACGCATTGAGTTGGCCGCTGAGCAAAAAAACCATCAGCTATCGCTGGGATCGCAATGTAGAAGATGGAAAAGTCATTGTTAAATACAAATACCTGATCGGAAACCCCATTGTGTGGTTCTCGATTGTTGGCGGTATTATTCTTTCTGTTGGATTGATTATCAGCCGTTATGTTTACAACAATCCGGTTAAGGACGAAAAACTCTTTTATTGGATCTGTGCATTTACCGGCCTGTACATTTGCTATATGACAACCATTTTGCAAATCGAGCGGGTGATGTACCTCTATCACTACTTCATTGCGTTGATATTCGGTGCGATCAATCTGGCATTAATTTACACCTATATTTATCGCGATGAAGTAATCGCCAACAACAAACACACCATGATCAATACTGCTTTGTTTGCCACACTGGTGATTTCAATTTTTGCATTCTTCTCACCATTCACTTATGGGCTCGGTTTAACCGAAGACCAATTTGAAATGCGCAACTGGTTTGAATTCTGGAAACTGCAGGTGGTGAGATAATCATGAACATCCAATCGTATTTAACAAAAAACTGGCTTTTCTCCGTTGCACTGGCGCTAGTGACAGTGTTGATTATCTATCGTGTTATCCCGGTAACCGTTGATCATGTGGTGAAGCTTACCATCACTAAAAACCGTACCAGTATTTCCAATATCTATCAGCAACGCGATGCTGAATCGACTAATGAAGTGTGGGTAGATGTTTTAAACCTGGAACACAAAAGCCGCTTCGGTCACCCGAAACTGGGCAATATCGCCAATTATTCAGAAGATTTTTTTGTCGATGTTGACCATAACATCACAGTGAAAGACGCTGACAATTATCGTTTTCTGGTAGGCAGCGACGATGGATTCTCGTTAAAAGTCGACGGGAAATTATTGTGTGAACATTTGGGAGATCGGCCTTTTAGTGTGCAGCCCTGCCTCGTGCACTTAAATGCAGGTCAACACCGGGTCCAGGTTTCGTACTTCCAGGGTTATGGCAACTCCGGCTTCACTGTGGAGTATGCGCGTGGCGATGAAAAATCGCGCTGGTTTGGGGATGATTCCAACAGTGTGAAATTTTAAAACCGATTAAAAATATGTATATCAAAAACGCCTGCAACTGCAGGCGTTTTTATTTTTATCGGTAGAAAATCCTTAGGGTAAATTTTCTTTTTCTGATGCAACGAACAACGGGCGTAATTGCCCCTGCCCCCTGCGCTCACGCTTTATCCCCAGCCAGTTCACAATGGGTGCCGCAATCAAAATCGATGAGCTGGTACCGATCACAATGCCAAATAACATTGGCAGTGCAAAACTGGAAACCGCACTTCCACCAGCAATCCCCATCGGCAACAACGCCAGAAAAGTAACTACAGATGTAAATATAGTGCGAGTTAGCGTCGACGTAATACTTTCGTTTAGTGCCAGCATTAAAGGTTTGCCGGGATCGCTGCGCAATTTTTCGCGGATGCGATCAAACACGACTACTTTGTCATTCACCGAATAACCAACCAACGCCAGCAATGCTGCCACTGCAGTTAAATTAAATTCCACGCCAGTCAACGCAAAAAAGCCAATGGTTTTGGTGATATCCAATGCAAGCGTTAATGTGGCAGCCAATGCAAAATGCGATTCAAACCGAACCCATAAATACACCAGCATTCCCAATCCGGCGAGAATCATTGCCAATATCGTTGCATCACCAAAATCGCCACTCACACGCGGCCCCACCATTTCAACGCGCGGAAACGTTGCATCGGGCGCGAGCGCTACTACCTGATCCTTAATTGCTTCCACCCTATTGCCCGTTGCAACGTCTTCGGCAGATTGAATAGGCAGTCGCACCAGATAATGCCCATCACCACCAAATTCTTGCAATGCAACCTGATCGAAATCAGGCGTCGTTAACTGCGCGCGCAAATCACTAACACTCACGCCAGGTGCTTGTACTTCAATCACACTACCACCACTAAAATCGATACCGTATTCAAGGCCCGGTTTAAAAAATAAAAACACTGATGCCAACGATAAAACAGCGGATGCAACTAATCCCGCGTAGCGGGCACGCATGAAAGGAATCGTATTTTCACTAACGGTATCGAGCCATTTAATGCCGGTAATTTTTAATGGCTGATTATCGAGCTTGCGCACACGCCACTCCATTACCATCCGTGTGAACGAAATTGCGGTGAACATGGAAATCAATAAACCAACAGCCATAGTCACCGCAAAACCACGCACCGGGCCACTGCCAAATAGAAACAATAAACTAATGGCAATTAATGAGGTGACGTTGGAATCCAGAATGGTGCTGAAGGCGCGCTGAAAACCGGCATTCAGTGCGCTCATGGCTTTTTGTCCGCGTCGGGTTTCCTCGCGGATACGTTCATTAATTAAAATATTCGCATCCACTGCCATGCCGATACTTAAAATAAATCCGGCAATACCAGGCAAGGTCAGCGTTGCGCCCAACAACCCTAAAATCCCAAATGTTAAACCGATATTCACAGCCAAGCCGAGACACGCGATGAATCCCCAACGGCCGTAAATACCGACCATAAATGCAAACACCAAAAGCGCACCAATTAAACCGGTGGTAATTCCCATTGATATTGCATCGCTACCCAAATCAGGACCGACTGTTCGCTCTTCAATGACTTTTAACGGCGCAGGTAATGCACCTGCACGTAACAGCAATGCCAGATCATTTGCTGTTGCGCTGGTAAATGATCCGCTTATTTCTCCACTACCGCCCTGAATTGCACTGCGAATTACCGGTGCGGTAACCACTTTGTTATCAAGCACAATAGCCAAAGCGCGGCCAATATTTTGTTTGGTTAAATCGCCAAAGCGTTTTGTACCTTCGTAATCCAATCTAAAATTAACAACTGGCTCGTTTGTTTCAGGATTAAAGGCGAGGCGCGCATCGCTGATGTGTTTTCCTTCCAGCGCTACCGATTCCTCCAGTGAATAATGTGCACCGCTAATATCATCTTCGACTTCAACAACCTTCGTTCCCGATCTGGTTTTATTATCCGCAACCCAATGAAAAGTCATTTTTGCGGTAGTGCCTAATAATTCACGGATGTGCTGCGGATTATTGACGCCCGGCATTTGCACCAGAATGCTATCAACGCCTTGTCGAGTAATCATCGGCTCTACCATGCCCGTTTCGTCCAGGCGCCGGCGAACAACTTCAAGGCTTTGAATGACGGCATCATTAATTATCTGGCTATGCAACGCCGTATTTTTATTTTGGGTCAACTCATCGGTTTCAACTTCAAGTAACAAATGGGAGCCACCGCGTAAATCCAACCCGAGGGTAATTGTTTTTTGTGCATACCAATCAGGTAATTCGGCGCGAATGTCTTCAGGTAACAGACTGGGCAATGCGCAAAGTAACCCCAATAGGATAATCAGGCTATAAATTACAGCCCGCGAGAAAAGTGATTTCATAAGCAATACTCCACCTTGCCTTCAGGATGAAAGCAAAAAATAAATTAATAAATATCGTTAATAAATTCTTAGCGGAATACCGGTGGAGCGCGGGATATATTGAGAGTGGTTAGTTGTAACTGGTATGCGATTGGGGAAGTATTTAACCAAAGTGCCAATCTGGTTTTTAACGGAATAAAAATAACCAGCACAGCAAAGTATAGAGCACTGATTAATGGTGTTAATTGATCCGAAGGCGGCACTGACGATAAAACATTAAGCGTACGACGTGGAGAAAATTGATGTTCGCCAGCGGCATAAGCATGAAAATCGGCAGTTGCTACCGATTGCGACGACGGGTAGCTATACAAGCTTTCTTGCGCAAATCCGACACTCTTCCATAACAATAACAACCACAGCAACCCAATAGCACCCGTCCAGCTCAGTATGAGCCGGAAATCCGGTGGAGATTGAGTGCGGGTGCAGGACATAGGACCAACCAAAGTCAGGGATAACACTAGATTGCGATTGATTCGGCTATTTCAAGCCTGCCAGAAAAATATCGACCAAATAAATACCACTGGACAAAGTAATTCGCTATTAAACCTGACTGGTTGAAGGCGATATTTGCCACAGCGTTTTCGCACAGCAATTTTAATCAGCAGTGTCCCGGCAACACTAATGAAAAAAACGGCGCAGGATTAATTGTGTTAGATGATTTTGTAGTTAATGTTAATTTTTAACGTGGACAATTATCGCAAGTTGATAAAAAAAATTTCCATTATTCACCCACCCGGCTAGTTATCAGCCTAGGATTTCAACCCGGTGCCGGCGGGTACCAATCATCATTAACATTAATAAGCAAATTCACTATTACAGTAAATTTATCAAGGAGATTAGCTATGCAAAAAATATTGATCGCATTTATGACGCTATTCAGTGTTGCCGCACACGCAACCATTGATGAGCGTTTTCCCGAAGCGCCAACCTATATAAGCAATTCCAACATGCTGCGCTTTCAGTATATGGCTCACGAAGGAGCTGAATGCACACAGGGAATAAGCAACCGTTTAAGTTCGCGCGTTCCTTTTTATGTTTATGCTCCAGCTAACAATAACACCCAGGTAAAAACGGGAAAGTTTGCTGCACTTATTTTTTTACACGGTATGGGTGAGCAAGGTCCATCTATGTTGAATATGTGCTATACGCGTGACGATGCTTATTACACCTCCATCGCCAGCATGTTGAATAAAGTTGAAAATCCAGCCGGTGGGCCGGGCGCAGCAATTATCAGCGGGCAATTTAATCCTGCTGAACCCATGTTAGTTATTATTCCGCAATCCATGCAACGCGGCGGCTTCTCTGCAGATGTAATTCGGCGAGTCATTGCAGATACAGCAACGCAAATGGCCAATAAAGGCATTGAGCTGGATGCAGACCGGGTTTACCTCACAGGTTTGAGTATGGGTGGCGGTAGTTTGATGAGTTATCTCACAACCAATCCAGCACATTTTGCAGCATCCATTCCTATTGAAGCGGCGGGAGGGATTGATGCTTGCTGGTTACGCACACACAATGTTTCTTTCTGGGGATTCGCTGGCGGCGCATCGGGCAATATGGGCGCAGGCACGTTGCTGAATGTTATCAACGGTGCTAATAACTGCCCGGATTCGACTATTGAATACACCAATCCTGCTTACGCTTGTGTGTACAGCAATAAAAGCTGCACCCTTTTTTCTGCACCGCGTCCCAATAATTTGCGCGCGACTTTTATGCCTGCAAATGGCCACAGTGGTTGGCGGGAAATTTACAACGGCACCCACAGCGCCTTACCAATTACTGAAAAAAACATTTATAACTGGTTGCTGACACAAAAAAATTCCGATCAGGGAAAACCGCTGTTCCCTGTTCAGTATCCGGTAAGCAGCAGTTCATCTGTTTCATCAGCAAGTTCTTTATCGACGACTTCATCGAGCTCTTCATTAATGAGTGCCTCATCAACAAGCTCATCACTAACTAGTTCGGTGACATCATCAAACAGTATTTCCAGCGCCGGCAGCTCGCTTGCATCCAGCGTTATAAATTCAAGCTCCGCGGCCTCCACAAGCTCTGCAACAGGTAGCAACCCTGCTGCGATTTTGTTAACGCCATCGATGATATTGCCCGGCACACCGGGCAACCCCGAGGCACTGGTAGATGAACAAACATCAACAGCACCTACCAGCTATTGGTTCGCAGGTTGGTCGACCGGCATTTATCCCGTTGCAGCAATTATCGATTTGGGGCGGGAATATACGATTACTGAAATAACATTTTACGATGCGAATGGAATGGGATTAGTGGAGTTTTCGGATGCAGATCCTGCGCACTCACAAGCGGTTGTTGTAGCAGATGGATTGACGCGTTATCTGGCGTTTGCCAGCTACAGTGTCAATCTGCAAACACGTTATTTGCGTGTGAAAAAATATAACACGGCGACGCTGAGTGAAATCAAACTGAAAGGGTATTAATAAAAATAATTTGCGAAATATTTTCTCTGCAAAAAAACGCCGCACTCATGCGGCGTTTTTTCTGTATCGATTAACAGCCTACGTTATTACCCGCTGTTCCACCGATGATCTGGAGAATGCGGTTGTATTCGTTAATACGACTTTGTACCTGCGCAGGGTTTCCACCATTACACTCTTTCGCACCATTGATAGTACGGATGGTTTCACCGAAGCCATAGTTGTTAACAATGTTGTCGTGCGCCGGGCGATATCCCGCTCCACTCTGGGTCATCCAGAACCACAGCGCGGTCTGCCAGGCCACTTTCGGACTTTGCTCAACCAGATCCGGATTACGACGCAAATCCAGGCCTAACGCAGCGCCTGCAGCACAATAGTTACCGTTGTGGCTCAATTGGATCGGACCACGGCCGTAATAGTTTTTGCCCGGTTCACATGGACAGGTCGCCAGATTGCCCCAATCACTGCAGTACAAACCGCGCGCAATCTCGGTGACATAAACAAAACTACCGGTTTCATGGGAGAAGTTGGCAAGTGCTGCTGCCGCCTCACGCTTTTTCAGTTGGATATCGCCAGTGCCTGCAAACGCCGGATAAGTCGCAGTCGCTTCGACCAAACCTGCATAGGTATAGAACGGATTGCGTCCCGGGAACATTTGGTTGAATTGCGCTTCGCTCACGACCGCCCCAAAACCAGTACCGGGATTGGATACGCTTGAACTGGTACCCGTATTGCCATTGCAGCCGCTAGTGGGCTCCCAGAACCAGGTGCTAACCAGAGGGTCATAGCCGGGGTTGTCATACTTGGCACGGAAGGTACCACCGTTATAACTCACGGTATTACCTGCGTAATACATTTTGCCGGCAACCCAGGCAGCACATGTACCGTTGTTACCTGAACTGCTAGAGGTATTGGTACCACCCGGACATGAAGCAACAGGCTCCCAGAACCAGGTACTGATCACCGGATCATAACCAGGGTTTTCATTTTTCGCGCGGTAGAAGGAACCGTTATATCTCACGACAACACCAACGGTATAGTTAGTGCCTGCCGCCCAATTAGGGCAGTTGCCGCCAGTACTTGGGGTGCTTGAAGCAACACTTGATCGAGCACTTGAAACCGGTGTTGAACTGGTTGTGGTAGTGCCGCATGAACCAAGGTTATTCCAGGCCTCACCTGACGCCCAACCGGTACCTGGCGCGTAAGGTCCGCCAATCGAACACCAGCCAGCCACTTTACAACTAAACGCGCTGCCAGCGTTTTGCACGATCGCATTATTAGAGTAAGAGCGACCATCGGCATACTGAGCCACGCCATTACAGTTATAGGCGTAAGCCTGTGCCGACAATACAAGTGTTGCAACAACACCGAAGATTTTTTTGATATTCATTTCACTATCACCTGTCCTGTTTTTTCCCCTTGCTTGAGGAAACGGTTGATTTATTTGAACGAGTACAGAAGGTCGAGCGATACGATGTAAATGGTGTCCTTTGCGATGGAATCCCTCTTGATAGCAGCTACGCAGCAACGCTGCCAATACATGGGTTAGCTACAACCAGGGGTTAAAAACATAGAAACGCCGGTAACTAACACCGATAACTACAGGGAAGGTTACGCAGACGTAAACTGCTGAATTCGCTTTCACTTATCGTATTTATTGCTGTGAAAAAAACGTGTATCACTACAAGTTATTCACTGGATTCAGGCAGATACAACGTGCCGAAAAAACAGGCTACGCCCATCAGACAACGTTGTCAAAGAATTATGTCCTTTTAGCGAGTAGCACTTTTATCGATGCAAAGTGGGAGGAAAAAGTACGAATATCGGTAGATAAACACCGGAAAAAGGAAAAAAGACTTACTTATTTTTCGCTTCAATCCACTGCCCCATATATTGGGTACTTTTATGGTGATGGTGGCGAAGCATCTGGCCGATAAAATTCTTACGGCGTTCGAATGCCGTCTCATTAGCCAAACCTTCCAAACGTTGTTGTAAAACGCACTTATAGTCAGCACGGCCAAAATAATTTTGTAGATTAATAAACCCGGTTTGCTGCGCAACGCCCCAGGCAATTTGGTCTTGATACAAGGCAACAGCGGCACTGGCAATCGCGCTTGCATCGTCAGCAATAACCCCTCCCCATTGTGAACCAGAGCACATAGACTCCGCACCAATCGATGTGGTTACGCTGGGTGTACCGGCGCGCATCGCATCCATTAATTTGCCTTTAATACCTGCGCCGAAACGTAAAGGCGCGAGACAAACCCGTGCCTGTTGCATTACTGCATCAGCATCTTCAGCCCAGCCCTTTACATAAAAGCCCTCTTTGGGATTGTGCAATTGAGTGGCTTTTGGTGGAGGGTAAGCACCGTAAATATGTAGTTCTACTGGTTGGAAATCTGTCTTTGAGAGCTGCGCGCGGATCAGCGGCCACAATTGATGCTTTAACCAAAGCACGGAATCCCAATTGGGCTCATGGCGAAAATTACCTATCGCAACAAAATGCTGGCGATTCGGAAAATCCGGTAGTGCCCGCTCATTATTTGCTACGGACGATAAAAACGGGACATAAAACAGTAATTGCGCAGGGACAGAGAAATAGTTTTGCAGGAGTTCAATTTCAAACTCGGAGATCATCAAACTCAAGTCGCAACGAAAAATAGCCGCCACTTCACGCACAGCCATGTCTTGTGCACACATCTGCTGATATAACTCTGCAGGGCTGGCACTGACCGGGCCAACGGATTGTTTTTCTTTTTCCGTCGCGCAGTTTTTCTGTGCCACTTTAAGCAATTGTTGGCGCGCATGGCGCAAGCTATGGAAATCTTCCGTGTCCAAAATGCGCAACGCATGCGGGCAAGCCTGTGCAACACGCCAGCCAAATTGTTCTTCGGTAAAAAAACGATCGAACAATACCAGATCCGGTTGCAGCTCCATTACAAACTCATCGAAGCTACTGCAATTTAATGCGATAGATTTTTCAACAACGCCGAGCGTATTTAAATCAAAGCGATGCTCGGAAAGAAGTGCAGCAGATGCGAAAACCACGTCGCAACGCATTTGCAAAAACAATTGCACCAGTTCCAGCATGCGTGTGCCGGCAGCGGAAGATTTAGGCTCCGGCCACACATAGCCGACAATCAGAACTTTGCGAATCACAAATGAAAATCACCGGCACGCTCGGGTTGATATTCAATCGCATCAATGCGCACGCGCATGGTTTTTTGCGCATCAATTTGCCACTCAATTTCCTGGCCAATTGACAGACCAAGTAATGCGCTACCAAGCGGGGTCAATATAGAAATATTATTTTCATCGGCGGCAACATCTTTTGGGTAGACCAATGTTTTCACCATAGTCACACCGGTAGCGAGCACAGAAAAACGTACGCGGGAATTCATCGTCACCAGTGTTGGCGGCACAGCAACCGGCTCAACAACAGCAGCGCGATCCAACTCATCAAATAAACGATCCTTTACATCGTCGTATGAAGATGGCAACGCGTCCAGTAACGACTCTATGCGTTTAAAATCCAACGCAGATACAGTAATCGCAGGCAGCATATTATTAATTGCAGATAACATATGTATTCCCCTAAAAGCAAAATGCCAACAACAAAGTTGCTGGCAATATTTGAAATAACAAGGTGAAAGCTGATCATAGGCCAGCAGCACTAAAACAGCAAGCCTTAAAAAATCAGACGCTTTTTACAGTGGCATACCACCTAGCGCGATTTTTTCAGCCACGCCGACAAACCATGTCCTGCCGCACGCCCTGAAGCAAAACATCCCGTCAATAAATAGCCGCCGGTGGGCGCATCCCAGTCCAGCATTTCGCCCGCGCAAAAAACACCAGGCATTTTATTGAGCATAAATGCTTTATCCAATTCTTTGGCGGCAACACCACCAGCACTACTGATTGCCTCATCAATCGGGCGAGTTGCCGTTAAAGTTAACGACATTTTTTTTATCGCCAATGCTAAAAGCTCAGGGTTTTCAAACGTATTTTTAGTGGTTAATTCGCGTAGCAACGCCAACTTGACGGGCGATAAATTTAATTGCTTGCGCAAAAAATTACTGAGCGAATTTTTCTCACGCGGTTTATTCAATCGTTGTACGATTTTTTCCTGTGAAAGATCCGGTAACAAATCTATATTCAACAACGCCGACCCTTGAAGCACCAATTGTTCGCGCAAGTATTTTGACAATGCGTAAATTCCTGTGCCTTCAATTCCATAGGCACTGATAATTGCCTCCGACAACACACTGCGTACGCGCCCCAGCCCATCTACACAACTCAAACCCACACCGTGCAACTGCGCTCCCGCATGTTCAGTGCGCAGTATTTCACTCCAATCGCTATCAAAGCCGCAATTACTGGGTACCAACTCATTCACTTGCACATTGCGCTCGTGCAATAGCGAAACCCAACTGCCATCAGAACCCAGGCGCTGCCAACTCGCGCCGCCTAATGCCAACAACAACGCATCAGCAGAAATTGTTTTGGTAACAGCAACACCATTTTCCTGCGCAGAAAAAAGTAATTGTTTATCGTCACTCCAGCCTAACCAGCGATGACGCGGATAAATTTTTACCCCCAATTCGCGCAACCGATGCAACCAGGCACGCAACAACGGCGCTGCTTTCATATCAGCAGGAAATACACGGCCGGACGTACCTACAAAGGTTTCAATCCCCAAACCATGTACCCAATTGCGTAAGGCGGTTGCATCAAATTGTTTGAGCGCATTCATAAATTGGGAGTTTGCGGAATAGCGCGCGCGAAAATCTTCCGCTGGCTCTGCATGGGTGATATTCATACCACCGACACCCGCCAATAAAAATTTACGCCCGACCGATGGCATTGCATCGTAAAGCGCTACCTGATGACCGGCGGAGGCAATCACTTCCGCCGCCATTAACCCTGCCGGGCCACCGCCAACAATCACCACATTTCTGGTGGGAGCAATATCAAAAATATCGAGTTGATTCACAATAAAAAACGCCGATGAGAAATTATTTCTGCATCGGCGTTTTTGCATTTATGAAACGCGAAAATGTAGCAGTTTGGATTCCGGTGCAAGTCTGAGACCGTGGGCCGCAGGGATGCGGACGACGAGCCCCCAGGGAAGGGTTCACGGCGAGTCTCAGACTTGCACCGGAATCCAAACTGCGGAGGCAGAATCCCAATCTATTTCGAATTAACACGGGCCTCAAACGGCGATGCAGGCAGACCCGCACTATTATACAGATTTGCGCCTTCAGGGTTATCGGCCCATGCATAACGCACCCATTTCGGCTCCGCCACAGAATCCTCCCACACAATCAGCTTATCCTTCTTCACTTCCGCTTTCGCCCACACAAATTTCTTATCCGCTCCCGCAATAGCAATTCGCTTCAACTCACCGCCCCGGACATCCAACCCCTTACCCACATCAGTAAAGCTCAACACCAGCTTGTTACCCTTGCCATTGATTTTTTTCAACGCCGGGCCAGATGCAAGCAGTGATTTTTTACCGTACGCCAATTTATTCGCACCCAATGCCAAGCGCTCGCCCACCGTTTGCTTATCCAGCGGATGAATATCATTCCATTCGCCTACATCAATCGCCACTGTCATAGCGGTATTTTTCAATTCCAGCGTTTGTCGTTGGGCCTCACGCAATTGTGCCCATTTACTTTCTGTAGGCTGCTCATAGGCTGGCAAGAAATTCGCTAACTGCACAAACAAAAATGGGAAATCGCCTTGCTGGAACTGCGCGCGCCAATCGCGAATTAAATCGGCAAATAGATAACGATACTCAGAAGTGCTTGCCGCACACGTTTCATCAGTGCATTGGCCGCCCGGTTGGCGATGCACACCCTGCGCATCCGCACGATCCACATTGGACTCGCCCTGATACCAAATCACCCCTTTTATTTTCAACGGCAGTGCCGGTGCCAGCTTCGCGTTAAACAATGATGAAGGCAAATAGTGCAATGTCGTTGTTGGCTGCATAGAAGCCGCACGCGCGGCGATTTGATATTTCCACTCGCCTTTTAAATCGAGTTGCTCATCACCAAACAAACCTTCACCCAACAAAAGTTCGTAACGTTTATCCTTCACAAAACCGGCATTCGCCGAATAACTGGTGATGCGAATGCTGATGCTGTTAGTGCCCGCTTTTAAAACACCGGCAGGTACCGCATAAATGCGTGGTGGATATTGATAGCCGGTTTGCCCAACTTGCTGGCCATTCACATAAACCTGATCGCCATCCACGATACAACCGAGCCACAGCGTCGCTTTTTTTGCCGCTTGCGCAGTGGTTAATTCAATAGTTTTACGAACCCAGAGTGCGCCGTTAGTAAAGTCACTGCCCTGCTCTTTCAGGAAACCGGGAACCTGTAATGATCTCCAATCGGCAGTATTTAATTTTTCCTGTTGCCAATTATTTTTCAGGCCGACATCAGCAGCACCCAAATCGGCGAACCATTTATCGCTGTTGGTTTTATCCTTGGCGATGGTTGCCTGCACATACGCTTCATCTTTAAACGGCTGTAATTTTTGCTGGTAATGCGGATATTTTTCCAATACCGATTCACTAACCCAAGCTTCCGCCGGCGAACCACCAACAGGAATTGTAATTAACCCCACCGGCACTTTATTTTCGGCGTGCAGTTTTTGCATAAAGAAAAAACCGACTGCCGAAAATGTTGCCATATTTTCCGGTGTTGCGGTTTTCCATTGTCCCTGGGTGTAATCCTGTAACGGACCTTTCAATGCATACGCAACAGGGACATTAAACTCGCGGATATTGGGTTGATTAGTGGATTCAATCAAACCAGGATATTTATACTTCACACGGTTTAACGGCAATTCCATATTGGATTGCCCTGCTGCTATCCATAAATCGCCCAGCAAAATATTCTGGCGAACCAGTTGGTTTTTCCCACTCACTTTTAATTCGTAAGGACCACCTGCTTTAAACGCAGGAAAGGTTACCGACCAACGTCCGCTTTTGCTCACCGTCGATAATTCTTTACCAGCGAAATTAACAGCAACTTTTTCACCTTCATCCGCCCAGCCCCATATAGTTAAGGGTTTATCGCGCTGGAGAATAGCACCATCGCTTAACAAGCGCGGCAGGTTAACATCGGCAAGGGCATGCACGGCTCCCAATGCCAAAAAAGATAAAACGGCAAACTTGGATAAGATTGATATTTTCATAGGCTTGATTGTCATTATTGGTTATAAAAAGTCTAGTAAGGCACTTGTATACCAGATGCAAGCATAAACCAAGTTTGCCTGTTTGCATCGACTTTTACAGAAATTGATTCGCCCAATAAAAAAGGCAGCCAAGCTGCCTTTTTCAATCACTATAGTTACTACTGCAATCTACATTGTTACTTTCGAACCTAAATAGTAACTACAGAAGCCTACTCCGCAACGTCGCGGTGCCCGATCAACGCCGTATAATTCTCGCGATAATCATCCATATGCTCTTTTAAATGATCGCGAAAACGACCAGTAAGATAATTGGTTGTGCCCTCCACATCCTCAGCAAACTCACTTTTATCCAGCGATGAATGCGCTACAACGAACGCATTAAAGCGCGCCGCGGCATTGAGCAATGCAGCGGCCACAATACCGGGATCTGCCGCATCACAAGCGTCATTAGCCTTGCTGATAAACGCTTCTACCTGCCCCCAGTAAATATCTTCATCATTTACCGTTGAGCCATCGTTTATATCGGACATAGCAACCTCACTCATCATAGATTTTGGCGAATTATAAATTGCAAAGCCCTCGCTGTCAGGTGACAACGAGGGCCTTGTTAAGCCGGCACTTATTTTATCGGTGCAAATGGCTTGGTTTTAAAATTGGTGCCACGCAATTGCAACAAGGCTTTACCCGATTTCTCATTCAACAATAAACTCTCATAGATGCGAATCAAATCAGCCTTCGTCACTTTATGCAACGCCGCCAAATTGCGATCACGCGCATCAAATGCATATTTACCTTGCCAAAACTCCTTGGTGTAGCGTGATGCTTCCGCATAGAAATCGTTGGGTTTTTCCAATATATTGGCAATCAACGCTTGTTTTGCTTGTTCGATTTCTTTTTCGTCAGTTGCTTTTAACGTTGCCAGGTAATCCTTACGGAATTTATCCATGCGCGCCTTGATACCTGGCAAATCGGTATTGGAACTTTGCACCAGCATTACAAAGCCAGGAATATCATCGACCGGATATTCAAAGCTGGTAACCACATAACCCAATTGTTCGTGGGTGCGTAACTGCATAAAGAACGCATTGCCAAACAATGCGTTTAATACAGCCAGTTGTGCCTGCTCGTCATCAGATTTTTTACTACCAAACCATGTTTGTAAAACAGCACTATCTGCCAGCTCCACGTCATCTTTAAACTCGGTAATTTTTCCCGATGCTGGAATGAGATAAGAATTTACCGCGCGCGTTTCAGGCAAACGTGTGCCCGGCAAAATTTGTGCAATAGTCTGGGCAAGATGCTTTACCTGCGCATCGGTGTAATTACCCACCGCCAACAAACGTAACAATGCGCTTTTCTTCACCGTATCATGGTAAGCAACCAAATCCGCTTTAGTGATAGAAGTCAATGCCGCTAATTGCTCATCTTCACTATATCCATTTTTAGTCGTTACCCGCCCAAGATCGGAAAATAACTGCCGGAATACATGATTCTTTTTTGAATTGAGCAGACCTTTTTCCAGACTATCTTTGGACTCCGCAAACCATTGATCAGTGATCGGCAACTCCACAAAATTTTTCAGCAGCTGGGTTAACAATAATTCATGCTTCGTAGTGTAACCGGAAACAAAAATACCTTGAGAGTTGGTAATAGTTGATTGCAACTCAACACCCAGCGATGCACGCCCTGCACGATCAATTAATGTCAGGTTTTGTTTATTGAACACATCATTCAACAACGATGACAACACCGCTTGGCGGGGAGAGGATTTGGCGAAATCCACGTTAATTTGCAGCGAGAGCTGGCCTTTATCTTCGCGGTAGAATTCCGGATGCACGAGATAAGCCTCAACACCAGCCTGACTGATAACCTGATGCGGCTTCAGATAAGTATTTTCGACAATCGGTGCTTGCTTGTCGGTAAACAAATCATTCAGCGGCGGCAGGTTGAACGTGTAGTTCGCTTTTAATGAATTCCATTTTTTGTATTCGTCAGCCGTAATATCGCGAATAGCATATTTGCCATCGAAGAAAGGAACCGGTGTTTCTACTTTTTCACTCGGGTTTATATACCACACGCGCGCACTTTTCTCTTCAAGCTGCGCCAATACGTTCCTGATGGCTTTTACATCATAACGATCATAAACATATTCCGAGTTCAACAGGTTTTCGACCGGCAAGTCGAATTGGGACATTGTCAAGCCAACGGCTTGTTGCAATGGGTCCGGCTTGGGCGCATTGGCAAAATCCTTGGTACGCATGGCTTGCAATTCGCGATAATAATTTTCGTCCAAGCCTTTCTGCTTGATCAGATCCACATACGCAAAAATTGCCGCGATAATTTCATCCTGCTTTTGTATGCCTGCATCGGTTAAATCAGCCTGTACACGCAAAATACCATCGGGACCATAGGCTTCGCTGTCAAAATATGCGGTAAGGCTTTTCACCAAGCCCTGAACGCGCAATTTTTCACCCAGGGTGCCCGGCTCTTCTGATGTCAGCAAATTGTGGATAAATTCATTAGGCTTCAAACGCCATTCGGCCTTGTTGGATTTCACAGGAAAATCCACATACAGCGCTTTCAATTCCTTGATAGGCTTGTAGTGAATACTTTTTCCCAGCTCGGCTTTGGTAAGTCCCGGCTCAGCAACTTCCGGCAAGGGGATATTTTTATTGGGGATGGAAGAGAAATGTTTTTGCGCCAGCGCTTTTAATTCCGGCAGGGATTGTTTTCCCACCAATGTTAATTTCATGATATTTGATGAATAGTAAGTATCATAAAATTTTCGCATTTCATCATTCAGCACTGAACCCGGTTTATCTTTCAGTGTATCCAGGTTGCCGATATTAAATTTGGAACTCGGGTTGCCCGGGCTGGCCGTAAAACCTTGCAAGGCAAATAAATTCCATGGATCTTGCGCCTTTTGCAACGACCATTCGTTATTTACCGCATTGCGTTCTTTATCGCTGTAATGTGGATCAAAAGTGGGCTTTTTAAAGTAATCGCTGAATCTATCCAGGGCATCATCAAATTTGCCCGCGTTAATTTGAAACATGTAATTGGTTTTATCGTAAGCCGTAAACGCGTTAGTCATACCGCCATTGGCTTGCGTGTATTTCATAAACCCATCCGGCTCGGGATATTTTTCGGTGCCTAAAAACAACATATGCTCAAGGTAATGCGCCAATCCCAATTGATCTTTCGGGTTATGCGCACTACCAACACCAACGGCCAGTGAAGCGGCAGAATTTTCCAGGCTCGGATCGGAAACCAATATCACTTGCAAACCATTTGGCAACAATAAAGCACCGTACTGGCGATCATCATTAGGGCTTTTAATAATGGTGACTTTTTCAAGGTCGCGAACCGCAGTTACCGTTGAATTCGAGGATGCAGTAGAAGTAGTTTCACAACCGGTAAGGGCGACACCGCCTAGCAAAAAAATACTGAGCGCCAGCGCTGAATAACGTTTGGACATAGTAGTTCCCTTTTGGAATTGATTGGACAATCAAAGATTGGCGAAGCCTAGCAGAATTTGGATGCGCTCGCACAGAGGCCGTCACATAAAGGTTGTCATATTAAGGTACACAAATATACCTCGCCCTATGACTGGCAAGTTTGCCTGGGGTTCCGTATTTTTGTTTACGCTTGCCAACTGGTTTACCGAACGCTCTATTGTTGTTTTTTTTGCAGATTAATTAGCGATTGGAAAGGTTATTTAGTGATTGAATTAGCCGCTGGATAATCAACAGCAACTACAGTGGAAATAAAATGCCGCTGGCTTTGCATAGCTGCACCATGCGTTTCTTCCTTTACTTCCCTCCGCATGCCAATCAAGCGCGAACCACGTTGCTGGTAACTCATGCTGACCGAATTTTGAAAATGAAAACCAACTACCAGAAACACACGCCCTGATCCCGCCTCAGTCATTTCACTGGCTAAAGGCACACCGTTTTGGTCAATCCATAATGAAAAACGGTGATGATATTTTTTTATATACTTGCGGTATTTTTTATCAATTTTTTCAATAGGCAAACTAAAGGTAAGTAATCTGGCCGGAGCCCCATTAAAACTTTCTTCTTGTTCACTTAAAAATGTCAAACGCTCCAGCGCCAACTCCAATTGGGAAGCAGGATACATCAGCTCCCGCCACTCCCAATAATCAAATTCACCCACTGCGTTAAGTGCTGAATTTTTAACATTTTCATCGGCAATTTTAGCCAACTCTTCTTTATGCAATAGCGCTACAACATTTTCCGGATAAACAATATGAACGCCTTTTGGCCCGTCTTCCAATCGCAGGTTAATTAAACCTTCACGATCAATTAATTCCTCCGCTTCACCGGTACGACCAAACAACCTGAATTGCACATCAATCGCGATGGAATCTGCAGTATGAAGCTGTGCTAACGTTTTGCGTAAATCAGCAAGGCCATCTGCCATCGCCCACGGGCATAGCATTACCATAGTACACAGAGCTAAAACAGAACATTGGTTATGCAAGAAAAATTTTCCCATGAAAATCCCCCGATTCCGACCCGCCCCTGCTTCAGAACACCTGACGCAGTATGGTCGCCGGTGGTGTCACAATAACGCTTCGACACCATCCCATGCCCAATGTTGCAAACAATATCAAAAGGCTAAGCATGCGGTAACCACAACCCCATGGTTGCACCAAAAATTCCCGCCGCCATTGCCAGTGTCAACACGATTAATAATGTTGCACCTGCCAATTTGATTGCGGCGCTCGACGAATCACTTACGCGAAAATAAATTTCGAGCACCAATAACGGAATCAGATATTGTGCAAACGCAATAAAGGTGACGAATGGGCCAGTAAATGAATTTGGATCGAAACCGACCGGTGCTTGATGTATCACCAACCACAACATCAAACCAACACGAAAGAACCAGACTGCACTCACCACCATAAATAAGCGCAATGCCCAGCGGCGATGGTTTTTAAAATCGCGCTGCAGCGCAGCACGCAAAGCCAGCCCGGCAAACACAATAATGAGTAAAGCATCCAGGCTTTGGGCGATAATTAATACCAAGCCGCCCACTGTGCCGTGAACCAGCAGCATATACAAACCGGCAATACTGGTTGCCACTACCGCCGCAAGATATACGCGCCCACTCCAGCGGTGAAACACCGGCAAACGCGCACGAATTTGCGGAACCAATTGCAACGGCCCCGCCACCATAATAATTACCGCCAGTAGCAAATGTGCGGCAACAGCAGCATTCCCGATAAAATCACCGGGTACATAGCCGTGGGTTAATTTTTCTTTCCACAAATGCAAATCACCGCGCGCTGCTGAACCGCCATAAAATAAAATCAAATAGGTAGCAAATATCCATTGCCCGATAACAGCAGTGACAAACCAGAAATTAGCGGCGAGCGGTAAAACCTTATGGCCCGCAAATACAGAATTGATTGGCTGGTTTAAAATAGGTGCATTCATAATAATCTCCTTATTAGGTTCGTTAGATTTCGTAACGATTATTGCGCAACCATATAGTGGCAATTATTAGCAGGACTGAAATCAGTAGCGCTACGGAAGTTACCCTGGGGTCAACATTCGTAAACAGATCCATATCAGCAACGGAAGTACCTGAATCAACGTTGATTCGTTTAATGGTTGCCTTGATCAAATGAAGATAGGCCGCAAGAGCATCCTTAAAAAATAAATTAATTGCCAGATACTTTTGTGCCGATGCATCCACTACCCACACAGCCAAAGGAACCGCAACACTGATGATAACTGGTGAACGCCGCGCCAGCGCAGAGCAAAATAAATTCCACACTATTATTGGACTCACTAATAGCGCCACAATAAAACAACGCCCAAGCAGATCAACACTCAACGATAATGCTTTTAATGCATCCCATAACTTTTCAAAATCTGAATTCATAGCACCTAGCAACAACGCAAACAAAATCGCTCCTGCTAACGTCACAACAAAAATAATAAGCGGCACTACAACACAAACCATCGCCAACTTGACCAGTACATTAGTGGCTTCGCTCACCGGCATGGAACGCCAAAATAGAATCTCGCGGCTTTTGCGATCGGAAAATAAAGTGCCGTGTGCATATACCGCAATGACCACCGCAAACACCAGCAGGAATAGCGCACAGGAAACCACCTGATAAATAGATGACAACAATGGCACCGCATTCTCCCCTTGGCGGGCAAGTTCGATATTGGCAGCTATATCGTGATTAAGCATCAGCCAACAAGACGCCCCGAAAAGAAGAATCGCAAATATTACCGGAGCCCACAAAAAGCTTATGCGGTTTTCCCACAATTCACGTTTGAATTGCGCCACAATTTTATTGATAGCCATTACACAATTCCTTGTTCACATAATTGAGGTTTAACCTTGGCAACAAATAAATCACTGAGCGCAGGCGTCGTTAAATTACCCAAACCAGCAAGCGACTCACGCTGGTTAGTACCTTCATACAACATTCCATAACCACCCAGCCGATTGCGCACATGAATCGGGTTATGTGCCAAGGCATGCTCTTTGTACTGCGCATCTACTTGCAATTCGACATAGGTGTTGGCAATGTTGTCCATGCTGTCATTAAGCAAAATTTTTCCACCGCCAATAAAAACAAGGTCAGTCAAAATACTTTCAATTTCTTCAACTTGATGCGTGGTAATAATGATAGTTTTCTGTGCATCGTAATAATCGTTAAGTAAATTTTCATAAAATTGTTTGCGATAAATAATATCCAATCCCAATGTCGGCTCATCAAGCACCAGCAGCTGGCTATCAATCGCCATAATTAGTGCGAGATGCATTTGTGTCACCATGCCTTTGGATAACTGCTCTACCTTATCTTTTAACTGGATATTGGTATCGGCTAAGAATTTCATGCAACTTACGCGACTAAAACGTGGATGCACTGCCTCGGTATAACTCATCAATTCACTGACTCGCATCCAGCGCGGCAAGGTTGCGGTATCTGCAATAAAAGAAACTTGCTCCAACAACTTTACGCGCTCGCGCTGCGGGTTTAACCCCATTACCCGCAATTCGCCATCCACAGGTGCAAGCCCTAAAATACCTTTTAACAATGTCGTTTTGCCGGCCCCGTTAGGCCCAATCAAACCTAGTATTTTTCCGGCAGAAACATTCAGGTTGATATTATCCAGTGCTATTTTTTTGCCATAGCGTTTGGATACATTGCGCGCACAAATAAGCTCGCTCACTTTATTCTCCTTGCGCTGCCTGCAGCGCGCTGATCAATTCTTTTTTGGTCATACCCAGCTGGCGCATGCGCGCCAACAATGCGGGAACTTCGGTTGAGATAAATTTTTCCCTTTCGATTGCATGCAATTTTTGTTGTGCACCATCCAGCACGTACATACCCATGCCCCGCCGCATTTCTACCACGCCCATGTCCACCAGCTCCTGATACGCCTTGCTCACAGTAATGTGATTGATTTGATACTCACTTGATACCTGTCGCACCGATGGCAAAGGTTCAGCCTCTTTAAATGTGCCCGACAAAATCAGCGCCACAATTTTTTCGCGTAGCTGTCGGTAAATAGGTTGATTATCATTCCAGTTCATAGAATTAACATTCCAATTTTTGTACCTGATGTTGCCACTGCGACAACGTCACACCTTTTATTAGCAAGCGCAGGCAAAACGCTAACTCGGCAATGAGGCAAATCCCCAGCAATGGGAATACAAAAGGTGAGAGCGCTGGAGCAAGAATCAAGGTGATGCTATTGAGCAGATAACACAATCCTGCAATTGCCATCAGCATACCGATTACCTTGGGGAAATAACCGGATTTGAAAATCAGATAGCCATAACACAAACAAGCGAGACCAAAAAATATCAACCCCAAACCAAAACCATAATTATGAACATCGATTAACAACTGAATTTGCGCATTGATTTGTTCAGCAGAAAAGGCAGAGGTGTATTGGGTGTTACCCAATACAATTAGCGGAATTATCAGCACAAGCTTATTTGTCGCAAGCACTGCGGTTTGAATAATATTAAAACCTAACGCGAGTAGCGCAACGGGTTTGTTGACCGGACTCAATAAGAGATAAAGAATAGCCATTACTGGAATATCGAGCAGGTGCATGGCTATATCGCCGATAATTCCCCAGCGCCATAACATGGGTGAAGCGGTAATATTTTGCACTGTGGCCGCCGCGTCAGCGGGAACAATAAGCGAGCCGCGCACAATAATTTGTCCGAAAACACCCAATAAAATAATTAATAAATAACAAACACCGGCAACACGCGCATAGCTTTGCGGCGCGATTGATTGTGGAAACCCCATCATTTAATCCTTTCAATTAAATTGCCACCCTGCCCCAAGCCTTTTAAAACAAGGAACAGCCACAGACACGCTGTTATATACAACTATAACACCATATCAATAAATGACAAGTACCCGACAAAAAAGAAAGCATTGATCAGGGAGATAATATTTAGTGAAAGACATACCAGAATGAAAAGGGCGGGAACAGGAAAAGACAATGACAAAGAATGGACATTATAAATTCGACGCAACTATCTGCCGGAGACCTCCGTAACTCAAATAGCCGCGTCGATGATTGCTGGAACTACTACACCAAAACTAACAACGACAATGCGATGATTTATTTGGAACGTGCATTGATATGGCTGGCCCCGCTTGAATCCGTTTCCGCTTTGGGATTACCGTAATAATTTACACTGGATGCACCACTCGCGCTGGCAAACAATTCATCGGTTACTGTTAATTCAATATGCGATGCTCCACTCGCATCTACCTTTGCAGTTTTTGCCGTAAGATTTTTTGCACGCAAATTGCTGGCACCACTAACATCCGCTTTTAACGATTGGGTGTTGCTGTCCCCCTTGATATCCACATTGGCCGCACCGGATAAATCAAAATCTTGCTCCTGGCTATTCACACTATTGATGCGCACATTGGCAGCACCGGAGAGATCAAGATGAAATGTTGTCGCATTGATTGTTGCGAAATCAGCGTTCGCTGCGCCGCTATTACTAACGTCCAGTTTATCTTCCTGTAAATCGCCGACTTTAGCTTTTGCACCACCGGACAACTCCAGATATTCCAGATGCTTCACCCGCAAAACCACCCGCACATTGCCATCACTATGACCAAACCAATTGAAAAGATTACCTTCACTTTTCACCCAGACACTGACGCGCTTACCAGTTTGATCAACCTTAACGCGCTTCATTACTTCAGCATCCGCTTCTACACGTAAATACTCGGTTCCATCCTGGGTGATTTCAATTTGGGTTCCACCGCCAGCAACAAACTCACTGAAATCTTTTACTGGATAGGTTTTTGCCACGGTTTCAGCGGCTGCCAGTGGCGCACACAGAGACAATACTGCCGCCGGAATTAATAATTTGATAAACATAATTCTCTCCACATATTTGCTAATTTAAATTTCCACTGCTGGCTTGAGATCATCCGCAGCGCTCGAACGAATAAGATCCAATGCGCGGATATCAGGAACCAAATTGCGTAACTGATCTTCGGTGGCATTGATTGCTGTTGCAGCGCGACACAAACTCGCACCACGCATTTCCAGCTCCGCCGCCTTGGTTTGCATTTGTGCCTCAAGCGTTTTACCGAAACGATCCATGCGCGCACCAAAGGCCTCTATATCACCACCGGAACTGAGTATTTCCTTACCCATTGCAATCAAAATGGTTCCGATAGAATCCTGTACCGAGGTTTCCATAATTCGCTCCATGCGCGTTTCAAAATATTGGCCAAACAATTCCGGTGCACCATCCTTCTCGCGTCCCAAATGGATAATTTCATTATCAAAATAGCGACGCACATCGCCCTTCAAATGATTCAACTCACCACCCAATTGAGTTGAGATTTTATTGCGCTCGCCCAACAAGCCATCGAAAGCTGTGGTAACACCAACAATCGCCAGGTCAATGCCCTCAAGCGCCATGCCACGAACCTCCGGCACCAATGCGCGTACCTGTTGATCGTATTGCGCAACCAGTGCTTGCTGCGCACTATCCAGCGCAAGCGGCTTTCCATCCACCACCAGATAACGATGATCTTTAATTTGATAGGCAGTTTTGTCCTCGTCATAAAACGCAAGGACATCAGGTGAAATACGCAGACCGGCGCCTATTTGCAAATTACAACCTTCTCCCGCAACGGCCGAACCGGCAGCCAACACTAATACGAGCGAAATAAGTGATTTCATACGAACTCCCTGGGTTCTGCGCAGCAACCATTGCTGCGGTTACTGATCATTAAGATGCAGATCGCAAAAGCCTGGATTCATCCATACTGAAAAAATTTTCATCACTCGTCACTCGCTTCGCGATTTAACCAGCCGCTCACAAAAAGGGGGCAAATTCAAGTCTGGCGGGCACGGGGATTTTGGCGATAATGGTGCCCTTTCAATTCCGCCGTAACATGAGCCTCAGCTATGACCAGCCTCTCTACTCGCCTGCCCAGTATTGCCAAGCGTATTGCCGATGAATTAAGCGTTCAGGAACAACAAGTTAGCGCCGCCGTGGGGCTGTTGGATGAGGGTGCCACCGTACCCTTTATTTCCCGCTACCGTAAGGAAGTCACCGGCGGCCTGGACGATTCACAAATGCGTACGCTGGAAGAGCGCTTGCGTTACCTGCGCGAATTGGAAGAGCGCCGCGCCGCTATCCTCAAATCTATTGGCGAGCAAGGAAAGTTGACTCCTGAACTGGAGCATGAGGTTTCCATCGCCGATACCAAAAATCGCCTTGAAGACCTTTACCTGCCTTACAAACCCAAGCGCCGCACCAAAGGCCAAATCGCCAAAGAAGCCGGCCTCGAGCCATTGGCAGACGCATTATTGGCCGATCCAACACTCGCTCCTGAAGTGGAAGCTGCAAAATATTTCAATGCCGAACACAATATTAATGATGTGAAATCAGCGCTTGATGGTGCCAAGTACATCCTGATGGAAAAATTCAGTGAGGATGCAGAACTACTTGGTCGCCTGCGTCATTTCCTGCAACACGAAGCAACATTTACCGCACGCGCTGTGCCGGAAAAACTCACCGACACTTCGCAAGAAGTACAAAAATTCCGCGATTATTTTGAGCACGATGAGCCACTCAAATCCGTTCCGTCACATCGCGCGCTGGCAATGTTCCGCGGTCGCAATGAAGGCGTGCTAAGCATCTCTATTAAAGTGGGTGATGATGAAGCGAATGCGGTGAGCAAAGGCCATCCCTGTGAAACCATGATCGCAGAACATTGGCAAGTAAAAGACAGCGGTCGCGCCGCCGATGGTTGGTTAGCGGAAGTAGTACGCTGGACCTGGCGAGTAAAACTGCTTACGCATTTGGAAACCGATTTGCTGGGCGAGCTGCGTGAAAAAGCAGAAGAAGAAGCGATTAAAGTTTTTGCTTCCAATTTAAAAGATTTATTACTTGCCGCACCTGCGGGCCAAAAAGCCACTATCGGCCTGGACCCCGGCATGCGTACCGGTGTAAAAGTCGCCGTGGTAGATCCCACCGGAAAAGTACTTGATCATTGCGTGATGTACCCCACTCCACCACTGAATAAAATCGCAGAATCCGAAGCGATTCTGGTTCACTTGTGCAACAAACATAATGTAGGCCTGATTGCGATTGGCAACGGCACAGCATCGCGCGAAACAGAAAAATTCGCCAAAGATGTATTGAAAAAGCACACCGATATTAAAGCCAGTGCCGTCATCGTCAGCGAAGCCGGTGCATCGGTTTATTCCGCCTCTGAATATGCGGCCAAAGAATTTCCGGATCTGGATGTAACCATCCGCGGTGCAATTTCGATTGCGCGCCGCTTGCAAGATCCGCTCGCAGAGTTGGTGAAGATCGATCCAAAATCGATTGGTGTTGGCCAATACCAGCACGATGTTTCCCAATCACAACTGGCTCGGTC
Source organism: Cellvibrio sp. 79 (assembly GCA_003056245.1). Lineage (GTDB taxonomy): Bacteria > Pseudomonadota > Gammaproteobacteria > Pseudomonadales > Cellvibrionaceae > Cellvibrio. The sequence goes on from MVDH01000003.1 coordinate 150,533, forward strand.
ACTCGACGCGGTCGTTGAGGACTGCGTAAACGCGGTCGGTGTGGAAGTAAATACTGCATCTGCTGCACTGCTCGCTCGTGTTTCCGGATTAAACACTACACTCGCCAATAATATAGTTGAGTTCCGCAATCAGAATGGTGCATTTGTATCGCGTGCAGCATTGAAAAAAGTTCCTCGCTTTGGTGAAAAAACATTTGAACAAGCGGCGGGATTCTTGCGCGTTGCCGGTGGCGACAATCCGTTGGATGCTTCTGCAGTGCACCCGGAATCCTATTCTGTCGTTGAAAAAATCGCGCAAAAAAATACGCGCGAAGTAAAAGGGTTGATTGGTGATTCTTCATTCCTGCGCGGATTAAAAGCAGCGGATTACACCGATGAAAAATTTGGTGTTCCCACCGTAACAGACATCATTAAAGAATTGGATAAACCCGGCCGCGACCCGCGTCCTGAATTTAAAACGGCGCAATTCCAGGAAGGTGTTGAAGAAATTACAGATTTGGTTCCGGGAATGATTCTGGAAGGCACTGTCACCAATGTCACCAACTTCGGTGCGTTTGTGGATATCGGTGTGCATCAGGATGGACTGGTGCATATCTCTGCACTTTCACATAACTTCATAAAAGATCCACGCGAAGCGGTTAAAGCAGGCGATATCGTTAAAGCCAAGGTCATGGAGGTCGATGTACCGCGCAAACGAATTGCACTGTCATTACGCCTGGATGACACTCCCGGTGAAAAGGTTGAAGGCAGTAAGGGTGGCGGTCGCCCATCGCAAAACCAGCAGCGCGCTGCACAGAAAAATAACCCGGCACCAGCAGCAATGGGGAGCATGGGTGCTTTGTTGCAACAGGCGCTTAAGAAAAACAAGTAACTGCTAATCAACACGCTCCGGCTTACCGGAGTGTGTTCTTTTCCGGATTTTTTATGAGTAGTTTTCCACCTTGTCCCAAATGCAAGTCCGAATATATGTATGAAGATGGTGAGTTATTAATTTGCCCCGAATGCGCACATGAATGGCCGAAAAACGCGACAATAGCCGCCGATGATGAAAGCCCATTAACTGTACGCGACTCCAACGGTAATTTATTGACTGATGGCGACAATGCCACCGTTATTAAAGATTTAAAAATTAAAGGCACATCGTCTGTTATCAAAGTCGGAACCAAAGTTAAAATTGTTCGACTGGTTGAAGGTGATCATGATCTGGATTGTAAAGTCGATGGCCATGGCGCAATGATGTTGAAATCAGAATTTGTTAAAAAGGCTTAAATAAGTACACAACCAATTGCGTCGGGAGAAAGCAATGGAAATTGGTAAAAAGGCAATAATGGCGGGTATTGGTATGTTTTTGCTTGGCGGAGTATGCGTGTATTTATTCATAACCGCTCAACCAGAAGCCACATCAGAGAAACGTTCTACTCGCCAACATGGCGCTATGCGCGCGGCAATTGAACAAATCGACAACAAGGACGATGCAACACCTGCATCGGAAATGATTACCCATTCATCAGTTAGTAATAATGTTGCTGAAACCGACAAACCGGAAATGACTCATTCTGCATTTTTAGCAGAAGCGGAAGAACGCCGCGAACAACAGCTCATCAACGATGCAGAAACAAAACGGTTAAATAAGTTACGAAGAATCAAACAGAACAGTGTTGAATGCAAATTCTGGAAGCAACAAGAGCAAACATCCAGCGCAGCGGCAAAAATTGCGGCGAATATTGAAGAGCACTGTTTGTTGGCTATAGATAGATCCAATTCAAGCAGTAGTAGCTCAACCGCAAATAACTGAATAGTAAACACAGCTGATTTATATGTTGGAAACCCAAAGGTAAATCACTGTCATTGATTTTAAAAAATTTTATTGGTTTAAAAAAAGGCACCCAAGCGCCTTTTTTTAAACAATCAAGTCGATGCGACCTAAAAGCGATAACTTACATTTGCCGATAGCGCAGTAAGCTCCCAGGTTTCTTTATAATCCGACGCGTCCTCTTCATCGTCTTCAACTTCAAGGTCATCGCTGGCTAATAAACGGTATTCCAAGCCAATGATAATATTTTCTGTCACTGAATAGGCTCCACCAACGCCATAAGAAAAACCTGAAAAGGTGTCGTCATCTTTGAAAACTTCTCCGGTTTCCTCATCAGTCTCTTCAGATTTGCTTTTCACAGAAGAATAGCCGAGCAGACCATAAAATTGTGCCTGGCCCAGATCAACACTAGGGCGGTAGTACACAGAAAAATAATTTAATGTTTGATCAAAAGAACCTATGCCTGCGCTGTCGGTCGTTCCCAAGCGAACCTCCACGGTTGCCAGAGGTCCCTGGCGATATCCGCCAATCAGCTCAATTGCATTCCAGGATGGATCCCAATCGCCACCCTCTTCCATATCTTCTTCATCAAACTCGTCGTCGAGGTCTCCACCAAGATCCGAATCTTCTTCATAATTTGGTTCATCAATATTTAAATCAATTTTGGCAACACCAAGTCCGGCATAGAAACCTTGATATCCGGATTGAGTCTTGCCAAGGCCAGAGAAACCCAAATCAGTTCCCGAGAAACGATAATCCAGGCTGGCTGTCAATGCATTGAGTGAAACGTCCTCATCGCTATCATCAACCAATACACGATATTCCAGATTGAAATTGAAGTTTTTACCGACCGGGAATCCAAGGCCAGCACCATAAGAAAGTCCCGATAGGCTCAAATCTTTTGCGGTGGTTCCAATTTTGGCTGCGGAATATCCGAGCAACAAATAAGTTTTAGCAGTTTCATTCGCACTTTCCGTTCGATAATAAAGACTGCTATAAAATAGATCCGGTGAAGAACCCGCCCCCAAACGCGCCTCCAGTCCAACATACGGGCTATGTTTATACCCCCCGGATAGTTCTACTGCCGTCCAATCCGGTTTTTCAGTCAACGTGGCCGCTGCTTTTCCCGAATAGTCAATTTGACTTACGCCTGCACCTGCATAAAAACCGGCAGGTTCCGTATTAATTGCCAAAGCAGAAACTGGCAATGCCAATAGTCCGGCAGTCATTAACAAACGCATATTCCGTTTTCCTTTTTTTGATTAATTTTTTGTCATCTACACCCAAGTTTACGCGCGCAAATAATACCCAAACCCTCTGCAATTTACAGCACCTAAATCATCTTCCTTCATGTCAATAAAGCGATAGCTCCCTCCAGAGTTAACTTGATGCCAGCCAGAAACAGGAATCCATAGCTAATCCAATAGAAAATTTTATCGGAAACACGATGATGCAAATAAACACCCAACATTACACCGAGCGGCGCGAGCGGCAATAACACCAACGATGTATAAAAAGACTCACCATTGATTTGCCCCAACCATACATAAGGAATCAATTTAATAAAATTGATGATTGCAAAGAACAAAATCGTAGTGCCAGCTAAAGCGGATTTTGAAAGATGCTGGGGCAGCAGATAAATCGCTACCGGTGGACCACCGGCATGGGCAATATAACTCACGTAACCGGCAACACTTCCCCAAAAACTACCGACAAATTTATTCGGCTTGCGCTCATGCAGTTGCTCCAGAAAGCGCTTGCCCCATAAATAATGCATTACAAAATAGATCGATAAGATGCCGATAATTAAACGAATCCAATCGGCATTGGTCATCTCGAACGTAAGCGCACCTGCCAGGGTGCCTAACAGTGCCCCAGGCAATAATATTTTTAGATTGAGCTTGTCCCAAGTACCGCGAAAGCTCCACAAACTCACCGCATCCATACTGCACAAAATCGGCAACAAAATTGCAGCGGCGAGTCGCGGATCAATCATTAACGCCAATAATGGAACTGCAAGTGTGCCAAAGCCACCGCCAAAACCACCTTTGGACATGCCAACCAAAATCACAACGGGAACGGCGAGACAATAAAAAAGAGGATCAGCAATCATGGGCTATATCTTTCTGGAAAAAGACTAGCATGACGAGAAGAGAGGCTTTTATCCAGCGCTATCCCTGCGCTTCGCTAAAATTAACTTATTCGTGTTTCAAAAAAACAGGATAATAATCGAACTCACAGTAACCGGAATTGGAATCGCAAACCTTCAATAACAAATAAACTTTTTGCGGGCTGTTTGCAAGTAACGGATAAACATCCTGTTCAAAATTGGAATTGTCGCAGTACATATAAAAATCAGTGGTATAGGTACAAGCCCAGCCACCCTCTTGATCGCAAGAGCGACCGGCACCGCAAACCTGTGAATGTACTTTCAAACTATTAGCCAGCGTTGGCTGGTCATTTATGTGCAAGGTAACAGTGTAATCTTCAAGGCTATTAACTTCCCAGAACACACCAAAAATACCATCATTACGATAGGGATCAATTTCAAGATGCGGATGATTTGGCGTGGCTGTATCCGTATCATTGGTATCAATAATATCGAACACACGCAACTCAGGAACATAATCTTCGTGATGAGGATCATCAACTGCAGAAGAGCTTCCGCCGCAACCTGTAAGAATTACGGAAACCAGAACAAACACTGCAACTGACAGAATTTTTTTCATAGCATCAACTCCAGTTAGATACGGTATTGATGCTAGGATTTTGCTACTGAATCGCGCCTGAATAATTCTGCCGCGGCAATATCATGGACGAATATGCAATTGTGCTTTCAAGTTTACTGATCCATCTTCTTCCAACACGGCGTGCTGGGTCGATTCAGGATTGGTAACCACTACAATCGGCTGCATGAATAGCGGCCGACGCACAAACCATAAATGCCATCCAAAACTTTCCAGGCTGTGTAATGCGAGTAGTTGCAATTCGTTTAGATAACGGCCGAGATCAATCGGCACTGCTTTTTGGATACCGCGGCGGTCATCAACCACATGTTGCAACCGTTCGGCCAGACTGGACTTGCCTGCGGGTTTAGCCCCGCTTGCCACTGATTTGCGTAGTTCCGGCATACCCCAACTCCCTTAGTTGTTTAATACTAACCTACCGGTGTAAAAAAGTTTGTAGAAAAACCGTGATAGGCTTAACAACAGTGTCGTTAAAATATACATTTTTGTCAAAAACCGTCTTGGAATATCCAGATTTCCTATCAGCATGGTTTTACATAATTATTCTGTCGCCAATCCGGCGAACTCGCTAGAATCTTACCCAAATCAATAAGATGGATATTCGGTCGTGCTTTCTTCCCTTATACATTCAGGAGCTCCAGCCAATGAATATTTCCGGATTAACCAAATCCCTGCTCGTCGTCGCCAGTTTGTTTGCTTGTGTAATCAGCCAGTCTTCGTTTGCTGATGACACCGAAACAATCGGAAAAAAGGTAGTCGCACTCACTAAAGCCATGATTGATGCCGATGGCAAAGCACTCAAAGCACTTTCATCACCTGCATTGAGCTACGGCCACTCGGGCGGGCACCTTGAAAACCAGGCTGAATTTATTGAAAAAATCACCAGCGGAAAATCCGATTTCGTAACGATCAACCTCAGCGAACAAACCATTAGTATTTCGGGCGATACCGCAATCGTACGCCATATTCTCAATGCCGATATCAAAGATGGCGGCGTACCCAATGCCATAAAACTCGGCGTTCTGTTGGTGTGGCAAAAACAAAGTGGCGAGTGGAAATTACTCGCGCGCCAGGCATTTAAATTTCCACCGCCAGTAACCCAATAAGCAGGAAAGATTATGAAACTCTACGGCAGTTTTACATCGCCCTTTGTTCGGCACGTACGCATAGTATTATTGGAAACAGGTTTACCCTGCGAGTTTATTGAAACCGATCAAGCGGGGAGCGCCATCAAATCGCCCACCAAGCGAGTGCCGTTTTTAGAAGATGGTGATATTTTTTTAACTGATTCCAATTCGATTATTAAATATCTGCGTGAAAAATCCAGCCAACGTTTTTGTGAAACTGCCATGGAGCTAGATGAGCTTTGCCTGGTCAACACCGCGCTGGAAGCAACGACCAATTTATTTTTTATCAAGCGCGATGGAGTGGACATCAATATTAGCCCTTACTTGCAACGCCAGGCAGCCAGGATTGATTCCACACTCGCCGAGTTAAACCAATTAACATTGCCGCGTACCGCCCCCTATACAGAAACGCAATTGCGTTTAGCGTGCTACATCGGTTGGTGCAAACTGCGTAACCAGGTGGATTTTTCCAAATTCCAGAATTTGGAAGATTTCTATAACGGCGCACTGGATTACCCTCACTTCCAGGCAACACAGCCACCGCAAACCTGAATTCAGGCACATAAAAAAGCCCTGAACCGATATGTCGGTTCAGGGCTTTTTTATAGCCGGGAAACTTATTCGTGAATTTTTACATTTCCATCGCGAGCCACATATAAACTAACTACCCCTTCTGTCAAATCCGGTGCAGAAACAACCATGCTTTTATCAATCGCGAGTTGATTGTCATTGAGCGCTTTGGAAAAAGACTCCATCGTTTGATTAGCTTGATCGATATCCGCTACAGCAACTTTAATTTGACAACGTCGTGATTTGCACACCACTGACTGCGGCACAACTTTCCCTGCAAGTGCATCGGACTCAAACAAATTATATAAGCGCGATTCGTAGTCCGTGGCCCACTGGCCGTCAACTGTCTCGGCCTCAAATTTTGAGGCCATGTCTTTTACGTAACCATTTCCAGTCGCAACTGATTGCAAGTACTGATTAAACTCTTCCGAGTTTTTGCGCGCCTGGTAATACTGCTCAAAATTTACCGCGTCCATTGTTTGCTGCTCAGGTTTTTGAGCATCTTTACTATCTTTTGTTGCCTGTCCGCCGCGCGCAGCTTGCAAATCTTTAGTTAGTTTTCGATTCAACTCTTCCAGCTGGCGAATATAATCCGCATGTACATTAGTGGAGTGCACGCTACTCTGCGCATGACTTTCTACTGCCATCGGCAGCGCAATTGCATCAGGAGTATCACCGGATACAATTGAATAAGTCAGTGCCGCACCTGCCCCAAAAGAAACTATTGCTGTTACAAGTATTTTTATCAATTCCTGTTGCCTCCACTCATGAAACCACGTTAATAATTTTACCTAAACTGCATTGTAAACAATCGTTGGTTTACGCAATTGCCGTGCAGTTAACCACAACATGCTTACACCTAACAGCAAAGAAACGAACCAAACCTGCACAAATTGCAGAAAATGCGCCTCACCGCCCAATAACAAATCCTTGATTAGCACCTGGTGCCCCAGAATCGGTACCCAACGAAACCAATCAGCATAGGAGCTGGAATTGAACAAGGTATAAAACAATGGAACCATAGGAATAAATACCATCAATCCCATATAAGTCTGTGCATCCTTAAAACTGCGCGCGAATATCGAAATTAAAAATTGTAACCCTGTCGCCATAAATGCTACAGATGCTAATACTAAAAATATACCCGCCAAATCCAGCGGAGTGACATTAACGCGCAACCCCAACTCATTAAAAGGTACATAAGCAAATGCCGCCGCTAATAAAATCATTTCTATGAACAGCACAATTAACGTTAATGACAATGTATTCAGCCATTTTCCGATAATAAATACAGAAGATTTAATTGGCGTGATCAATAAAGACTCCAGCGATCGCCGCTCGCGCTCACCCGCTACCATATCGGCCGTAAACCCCGCACTACTCATAAAAGCAGTCAGGATAAGTAACAATGGTAAACTCATCATTACAAAGAAGCCCATTTTTTCATCGCTGGCGATATTTAAATCGCGGACGACAACAGGGTTCATAATCGCCGGCGCTATACCGCGCGATAGCAATCGCAATGCGCCCATACGCGCATTCCAACTCCAGATTTGCTGCCGCACAAAACCCAAACTGCCATGCAACTTATTGTTGGTAACATCAAATACCAAAGCTAATTCGATACTTTCGCCGGTAGCAAATTTTTCGGCTGCATCTTTCGGAATAATGAGTGCGTAATCGAGCCGGGCTTGTTCAACCTGCTGATATGCATCATCACCGACCGACTCTATTTTTAATCCACGCTCTTCCAACCAATCAATAAGTGATGGCAATTGATCGGCACCTACTACCGATAATTTAATCGGCTCGGTGTTAGTCGCGCGCGACTGATTACCCATGTGAATGGCGAATAGTGATGAAGCAACAAATACGGCAACAAAATAAACGGGCACTAATAATGTCATGCGCAGGCTTTTCTTATCGCGCCATGTGTCGCGCCACTCTTTATTAAATACAACCAATAGTTTATTCATGGTCTTGTTCCTTTTTATACGCGGCTTGTGTTACCAGATTCACAAATGCATCTTCCAGATTATTCGCGCGCCCCGCTTCTTTGATCTCGTCCAGATTTCCATCCACCAAAATTTCTCCCTGGGCGATTACAATAATACGATCACATAAACCACTCACTTCATGCATCAAATGACTGGAAAAAATAACGCCGCGTCCTTCGGACTTTAATTCATGGAGTAAACGGCGCACTGCGCGTGTGGTGATAACATCCAATCCGTTAGTTGGCTCATCTAATAACACATGCTGCGGCTGATGCACGATCGCACGCGCTAACGCAGTCTTCATCCGTTCACCCAATGAAAAGCCTTCCGCGCGACGATCCGCAATTGTTTCCATTCCCAACCAGCGAATAAGTTGTTCAATACTTTGCTCTAATGCAGGCCCTGTCATTCCCTGCAACTCGCCAAAGTAACGAATATTTTCACGCGCCGTTAACCGTTTATACAAACCGGTATCATCAGGCAACACACCTAATTGCTGACGCGCCTGGTCGGGGCTGCGGGTCACCGAAAATTCATCAACCCAAACCTCACCGGAAGTCGGTTGCAATAAGCCGTAAATCAAGCGCATTAGTGTCGATTTACCCGCTCCATTCAACCCTAGCAAGCCGGTAATCTCACCATCATTCAAGGTAAAGCTGACATTATTCAACGCTACAATATCGCTGCTATTGCTCGTTTTTTTTGTAAATGGAAATTGATTTTTTTTTGTTTGCTTTGCTGCAAAAGTTTTACTGAGTTGCTCTATACGAATCATGGTTTTACTCCTTCATCAGCGGCATCAACAGATACAGCACTACTCGCTGCGGAAGAAGAGGACGATTTTTTCTGATTGGCGCCCAGCATTAACGGCAGTGGTTTAATGTTGGCTACACAATCGGTTTTTACATCACGCATGGAGCCACGCTCGACAAACTGGGCAATTATCTGCGGCACGCACCCTTCATAAGAAACACCATGATTTCCACCGGCAGCCAGCAAACGTACAGAAGCGGGCAAACCTTGAGCGACCAATTCCGCCCAGGACTCCGGTGTAACCGGATCATGCTTGCCCGATAATAACAGTGCAGGCACCTCACTACGAACGGGCTGCCAGAAGTCATCCGGCAAATTTGCCTTCGGCCAGAAGCCGCATATTTTATTTCGATCTTTAATCGCATTCAAACCAAAAAATGGTGGCGTAGTTTCCACATCCGATGCCGAAATAAAATGCCAGTCCTCATTGCACAACACGCTAAAATGCATCGCATCCGCAATATTCATTTTTTGCGACTGTTCCATTGCCAGCGAAAACAAAGCCGCTAGCAGGCGATAATTTTCGCGTTCTGCTTCACTAATGGCCTGCGGCAATAGCACAGTTAAGTCACGTGAGTACAGCGCATTAAAAATAAGCATGGAAAAATTTTTGGCAGTTAATGTTAATTGCTCCGGCTGTTGATACACCGGATGCTCATAATTAATCACCAGTGGCGACCCGCTTTGATCTGCCAATTGTAAGCGTGCATATACAGTTTCTGCTTTTTGCAAAATATCGCCAAATTCACGAACACATTCTGGCTGCAATTGACACTCATCATTGACGGCTGTGAGCGCAGCCAGAGAATCGCGCGCTGAAAATTTTGAGAGCGCAATCTCTTTTGGCGCAACACCATCGAGGATAATGGTTCGGGTTGACTGCGGATAGCGATTAGCATACTCAAGGGCAACGCGAGTACCGTAGGAAACACCCCAAATATTTATGGTTTTGTAGCCCAAGGCATAGCGCACAGCATCCAGGTCCTGCACCGCATGCAACGTCGTGTAAAAAGGCAAACTTGTTTTAAACTTCTCCGAGCACTGTTCCATCAAGTGAAAATATTTTTCCATTTGGGCTGATTCCGGTAATTGCAAATCCTTTTCACTTAATTGTTCGCAACGCAATGGATTGGATTTTCCGGTGCCGCGCTGATCCACAAAAATTAAATCACGATTTTTGCGTACATCGGCAAAAAAGCCATGGATAAAACTGGCCATCTCAACCGATGAACCGCCCGGTCCGCCCTGGATTAAAAACAACGGATCTTGCTGTGCGGCAGGGCTAATCGCCGGCAAGCGCAGAATTTCAATATCTATATTTTTGCTTGCCGGGTCTGCAGAATTTTCTTTCACTGTCAGACGGCCACATTGGGCACCGGAAACTAATGGTGGCTTACCCGTTTCCACAAACCCCGGGCACGCCTGCAATAGCGATGAGACTGCTGTGTTCGTTTCCTGCTGTTCACTACATCCGGCAATTAAAAGCAGGCCGCTAATTATCAATATACGTTTATTCATTCATCAAATCCTTAGGATTTTTCCTGTGGGGACTCAGGTGTTGCCCAATAGCTTGCGCAAATTTTCCAATAGTTGCTCATCGGCAATTTCCAATTGACGTGCTACTACCACTAATTGTTCCAGGTGAGGGAGCAAATGCTGTAATCGCGCCTGCTCGGAAAGTTGCGATTTTTTTTGCGGTGCAATTTGCATTGGCTTGCCGCGCTGGCGAATTAATAAACCTTCAACTTCCAATAAACTATAAGCTTTGGAAATCGTCATGGGATTCACCGCATGCTCAACTGCAAGTTCGCGTACCGAAGGTAATTCATCACCTGCTTGCAGCTGTCCCCCTGTCACCATACGGCGAATTTGCTCCGCTAACTGACGATAAATAGGAATACCGGACTGGGGGTTAAGAGTGAACAAAATTATTCACCTCTGGTAAATCGTCTTTATTTAAGAAGCAGGAGTTCATATCACACTGCCCTCAGTAAATTCATGGTGGAAAATCCTGAGCGCACTCGTTTATGCAGCAATAGCAACGCGGCAATCTCGGGAAGAAAAAGCCATAGGGGCGAAATACCTTGCCAGGCAAAAGGTAGCGGAAAAACCAGGCCGGTAGCACACAACGAATAAAACCAAAGAATAAGTAAAAGTGTTCCTGCCCAAGTCCACCAACTTATGCTGGCCTGCGATTGCTGATACACAAACCAAAGCAAATGAAACAGCAGCACCAGAAATAAAAACATTGCCGCGGCCAGCAACAGCCAGACAGTTACACCACGCCATTCGCCTAATATTATTTCCAGAAAAAGCACCACTATAAATAGCATTGTTAGCGAGGTGCCTGTCATTCGTAAAAAACGCCACCACGATATACCGAATAATTGCTTTCTTCCTCCGGGGCTATAAAGCCATATGCAGTGTAAATTCCGATAAAAACCCAGAGCAAAAGTAAACGTAACAAGCACCCCTAGCAGCAGTAAAGATCTGGAGCCATACAGCAGATATTCGTGAAAATTTTCCGCACTGAAAAGCAAGAATAATGGAATCTGAAATAACAGGACCATACCCGCACCAAGCGCCATACGTTTGCAGATAGTACGCCAGCCATCGGGCATACCAGATAAACGCGAGCCCAACCAACTATTAGCGTGGCCCGAAAACCACAACCCTTGTCGTTCCCGCAATATTTTTTGTGATTCCTGGCCAGATAAAAGAAAAAAATTGGTTTGATATTTTGCCGGTTGCCAATGAAACCACCACAGTGCGAAAGCCCCCCAGCTCAACGCTGCTGCCGCTATCAAGCCAGCAGGGTGAACCCCGCTGAGCCAGCTAGCCAAATCATCAAATAATATATTTAACACAAAGACGAATCCTTGCATTCCAGGCCAGCGGCTGTAGATCACTTGATTAACCTGTATCAGCAGGGATGTCATCAACCAAATAACCAACAGCATAGCCGGTATAGTTGACCACGCTGGCACGCCACTGATCGTCCAGTAAGCGATGAAGCTGATCAACACACCAACGCCAAATTGGAACAATAATAAAAAGCGACGAAAATTTCCCAATAAGCTCACCTGACGACTACTGGCTAATGCGGTGACCTGGCTGGGCAGTGCGACCAACAACAAAAATGTCACTAACAACATGCCCAGCGTCGCCACAACTTTTAACCATCCCCACCCTGGAAACCACCACTGCAATAACGCTCCTGTAAACCATGCCAGAACACTTAACATCACTAGCAATCGCATCAACCCCAATGGCAATAAGAGCCTGTAAGCCAGGGATGCAACGCTTAGGCAAAAACTTATCCGGCTCATTGATTCAGCTCCAGAAAAATATCTTCCAACCCCAGATATTCAATGTGAACCCCGGCAGAAAATTCGTGTGCAAGCATCTGTTCCATTTCCGGCTGCCAATGTTCGAAGGTAAGCTGGCTTTGATTGCCATTATTTTTTTGCCTGATTAAATTTGGCCAATTAATTTTTTGCGTGAACGGTTGATTCGCAATGAGCGTCACGCGCACAAAACTTTCCTTGAGTTCATCCAAGCCACCTTGATAAGCAAGTTCACCTTCGCGCAACATCCAGACTTGATTGGCCACACGCTCGACATCACTAACAATATGCGTGGAGAAAATGACTGCTCGCTTTTCGTCGGCAGCAATTTCGATCAATTGTTGCAAAAACTGGCGACGGGCAATCGGATCAAGACTTGCAACCGGCTCATCCAGAATTAACAACTCTGGTTCATGAGCCAATGCCAATAAAATGGATAACTTTTGCCGCTGCCCGACCGACATTTTTGCGATGTTCATATCCATAGGAATCGACCATTCTGCGATTAGCCTATCTACCAGATTTTGATTCCAGGTTTTACGAAAGGCTTTAAATAAATCCAGGTGCCCATTACCGTTTAATCCCGCGAGCAATTCATCCTGCTGCGGCACAAAACCAATGCGCTGTTTTATATCACCTTCAATGCCCGTTGCTTTTATATCCCAAAGAGCTGCATCGCCAGCTGATGGAAATCCAAAACCTAAAATAGTTTCGAGCAAGGTGGTTTTACCTGCACCATTTTTACCCAACAGCGCCACCACTTGCCCTGGTTCAACCACGGCAGATATATTTTTTATTACTGAAACCCCACCAAGTTTTCGCTCTAACTGATGAAGAGAAACGAGGGAAGACATAGAAACTCCTTGCGATGTATTGTGTAGCACTATCAACGTTTTATCACTTGCAATGAGGATACTTATCGAACATCAAGATTGAACATTATTGCTGTACAACCTTGAATGGTTTTATGTCGTATCCTCGTTTTTTAAGTTGGGCGAGCAATCCTTCTTTACCTGATAAATGTAAGGCGCCCACCAGAATCAATTCAGTTTCTTCGGTAATAATTAATTTTTCTATTGTTGGCAGCCACTCGTTATTACGATCCACCAACAATCGTTGATAAACGTCCGGGGTTTCCTTGCGCATATCAGCGGCTAACTCCTTATCCAGCTTTTCCAGTTCGCCTGCGCGCCAATGTTTTAATGCAACATTCAAAGCTTTGTCCATTTTTTTAACATCGCGCAACGCCGATGAAATGACCTGATTAGCATCAAGCTCAGTAAGCGCTTTCATATGCCGCAATACATCCTCTGCCGACTCCAATTCCTGAAGTGGCTTTTGTGCAAGATCGGCTTTTTGATAAAAATACATATCCACCCCCTGCCCCAAACCATAACCACGCTTTTGCATCTCAGCCAGAGAAATGGAAAGACTGACAAATACCGCTTTGAACATACTCATTTGGCCGAGAGGAAACTGGTTTTTATCTGCATAGGATTGCAATTCCTGCCAGAGCTTTGGCTGCAAATCCTGCGCTAGATTTTTACCGCCGCTATACATAAAAACCTGCGCAAACTGCTGACCAAACTCGGGTGAGTTGGATTTTTTTGGATCGGTCTCCAACACCAGAACCTGCGAATTTTCATAGGCCAGTTCAAATTCACGGGGAAGCGGGTAATCACTATTACGCAACACATGGATGGTGCCGCCCAGATAAATTTTATTCGCGCCTTTAGAGACTTCATAAAGACTGGTTTCGGCAAATACTGCTGGAGAGAGTAATAACAGCGATAAAAGTATCAAACGTATCATAGCGATATCCCTTTATTTATTGATGTTTCTGTATAGCGATCGACAGCGTTTAACCTGCACGCGAAAAACAATGTGTATTAATATACTAATACACCAAAATACAATTGGATAGTACTTCCGTATAAATTCTGCGGGCACATTAAATCAGCGCTTGATAGTTTCTGTTTATATGATGGCACGCCTCTCGCTCACACTTGTCTAAACGAGAGGTATTGCAAACCTGAAGTGAGGCAGGGATCGTCATTTAGAGCGAATCAAGTTGTTAGACTTTTATCACTGATCCCGATTATTTTAATTTCGATTCGTTTTTTTGCGGAGGTGTTCCATGCTGCTTAATTGGCGCATACCCTTGGTCATTGCAATAACATCCACATTGATAGCTTGTGGCGGCAGTTCCGGTGGAGATTCCACACCAACCACTCCCGCATCTTCTATCCAGCCAGCATCATCTGTACTTTCATCAAGCGCTGTTTCATCCAGCACACCGCTATCAAGCTCACTATCATCGAGCACAACATCATCCAGCGCGATTTCTTCGAGTATACCGGGCAGCTCAATTGCCAATTCCAGCAGTTCGGCAATTGTACAACTGGCGCCGCCACAAAATTTCAAAATAACACCTGGCAATGCAACGGCAACGCTGAGCTGGAGCCCGGTTGCAAATGCCAGTGGTTATCACATTTATTATGCAACCCAAGCCAATATCATCGCTAACAACATCAGTGCTTTCGAAAACGGAACATGGATCAAAAACATTTCATCACCCCATGTGATCAGCAATTTGCAAAATGGTGAAACTTATTATTTTGTGGTGACAGCAATCAACGGCAACCAGGAAAGTATTCAAAGCATTGAATTAAGCACCACACCTACCGCAGTTGATGTGACCAGGCAGCCTACTGCGCAAG
Organism: Cellvibrio sp. 79; assembly: GCA_003056245.1. Taxonomy (GTDB): domain Bacteria; phylum Pseudomonadota; class Gammaproteobacteria; order Pseudomonadales; family Cellvibrionaceae; genus Cellvibrio. Next base: position 165,667 of record MVDH01000003.1, read on the forward strand.
AAGTGTATGTGCTTGAGTTGGTTAATCGCGCACGCTTTGATCCACCTGCTGAAGCGGCGCGTTATGGTATTGACCTCAACGAAGGCATTACCGGAGCACCAATTTCAGCAGATCGAAAATCTCCGCTTGCACATAATTTATTATTGATTGATTCAGCGCGCACGCATTCACAATGGATGCTGGATCAGGATATTTTTTCGCACACGGGCGCCAACAACAGCACACCAGGCCAGCGGATGACCGCCGCCGGTTATGTATTTGCCGGTCAGTGGGCCAATGGTGAAAATATTGCCTATGCGGGCACTACTGCGTCCAGCATCGATTTAACCGACTATGCTGCCAGACACCATGAGGGCCTGTTTAAATCACCGGGCCACCGGTTGAATATTCTCAGCAGCAATTTCCGCGAACTGGGTGTGGGCCAAAAGCAAGGTTATTTTTTAAGTAATGGAACGAATTATTTATCATCCATGCTTACCCAAAATTTCGCGCGCACCGGCAGCAATTATTTTATAACCGGAGTGATTTATAACGATCTCAATGGCAATGAATTTTATAACGTCGGTGAGGGAATCCCCGGCGCCACTGTGCGCGTGAATGGCACAGCTTACAGTGCATTCATGACAGGAGCCTACAGCATCCCCGTTACCAACGGCAGTTATGATGTGGTGATATCTGCTGATAGCCTGCAAGTTGATACGCTTTACAGCATTCAAGTGAATGGAGGAAATGTGAAAGTTGACTTGATTAAAAATGGTAACGCTATTGATATAAACAGTTGGAAATAATTGTTACGCATCACTTTTTGTTTATGACAATGTCGATCTCATAACGCAACCAAAACAAAAACGCCCGCATATGCGGGCGTTTTTGTTGGCGAGAAATGACGAAGAATTATTCTTCAGCAGGCTCTGCCGCAGGAGCAGCTGGTGCAGAACCAGACTCTTCCGCTACTGCTTCTTTAATAGAAAGCTTGATGCGACCGCGTTGGTCTACATCCAGGCATTTCACTTTAACAACCTGACCTTCTTTCAAATAATCGCTCACGTTGTTTACGCGCTCTTCAGCGATTTGAGAAATGTGTACCAAACCATCTTTGCCTGGCAGGAAGTTAACGAATGCACCGAAGTCTACGATACGTACAACAGTACCTTCGTAAATCGCACCGATTTCCGCTTCAGCAACAATGCCTTGTACGCGCAGGATAGCCGCTTGCAATGCGTCGTTGTTGTCCGCGTAAATTTTTACTGTGCCGTCATCATCGATATCGATAGAGGATTGAGTCTCTTCGGTAATTGAGCGAATAGTTGCGCCGCCTTTACCGATGATGTCGCGGATTTTGTCCGGATGAATTTTGATGGTTTCAAAACGTGGCGCATTTTCGCTAACCGCAGTGCGCGATTTGGCGAGTACTTTGTTCATCTCGGCGAGGATGTGCAAACGCGCAGCCAGAGCTTGCTCCAGTGCGATTTCCATAATCTCTTCGGTGATACCTTCGATTTTGATATCCATTTGCAGCGCAGTAACACCAGCAGTGGTACCTGCCACTTTAAAGTCCATATCGCCGAGGTGATCTTCGTCGCCGAGGATGTCGGTGAGAACCGCAAAACCTTCAGCTTCTTTTACCAGGCCCATAGCAATACCGGCAACAGGTGCTTTCAGCGGAACACCGGCATCCATCAACGCCAATGAGGAACCGCACACGGACGCCATAGAGCTGGAACCGTTGGATTCAGTAATCTCACTGACAACACGTAATGTGTACGGGAAATCTTCCTGCGTTGGCAGAACAGATTGCACACCGCGTTTTGCCAAACGACCGTGGCCGATTTCGCGACGACCGGTTGCGCCCATACGACCACACTCGCCCACAGAGTAAGGAGGGAAGTTGTAATGCAGCATGAAGGCTTCTTTTTTCTCGCCTTCGAGGAAGTCGATGATTTGCACATCGCGCGCGTTGCCCAGAGTTGCAACAACCAACGCTTGAGTTTCACCGCGAGTAAATAATGCAGAACCGTGAGCTTTTGGCAGAACGCCAACTTCTACGGTAATTGGACGGACAGTTTTGTTGTCACGGCCATCGATACGCGGCTCGTTGGCAACAATGCGCGAACGCACTAAACGGTATTCATAATTACCGAATTCGCCTTTCACTTCATCAGCAGTGAAACCAGTAGCTTCAGTTACCAGTTCAGCAACGGCCTGACTACGTAACTCACCCAAGCGATCATAACGTTTCGCTTTGTCAGTGATACGGTAAGCCATACCGATTGAATCGCCAAAGCTACTCGCAATTGCATCTTTCAATGGTTGGTTTACAGCAGGTGCTTGCCACTCCCAACGTGCTTTGCCTGCATCGCGCGCCAATTCAGCACAAGCTTGTACAGCGGCCTGCAATTCCTGGTGTGCAAACAGAACAGCGCCGAGCATGATATCTTCCGGCAATTCTTTCGCTTCAGATTCAACCATCAACACTGCATCTTTAGTACCGGCAACTACCATGTCCAACTCGGAAGTTTCGAGTTGCTTGTAGCTTGGGTTCAGGATGTAACCTGCTTCTTGTGTATAACCAACACGTGCGCCACCGATTGGACCATTGAATGGAATACCGGAAATAGCCAGCGCTGCTGAAGTACCGATCATGGAAATGATATCGGGATCTTGTTTTTTATCGGTAGATACAACAGTACAAATGACTTGTACTTCGTTGAAATAACCTTCAGGGAATAACGGGCGGATTGGACGATCAATCAAACGCGAAGTCAGCGTTTCTTTTTCTGACGGACGGCCTTCACGCTTGAAGTAACCACCGGGAATACGGCCAGCGGCATACGCCTTTTCTTGATAATGCACGGACAATGGGAAGAAGTCCTGGCCTGCTTTTGCTTCTTTTGCACCAACAACGGTACAAAGTACAGATACTTCACCCATGGTTGCTAATACTGCACCGGTTGCTTGACGGGCAATGCGGCCAGTTTCGAGGATTACGGTTTGTTCGCCGTATTGGAATTTCTTAATAATCGGATTCACTCTTTTATCCTTTCTTTTTCAATTTAAATTGCGTTCGGCTTTTCATGACGTGAACGCGCCTTCTTCATACATTTCATTTACAGCTTTGAATTTGTTTACAACAAATTTAATTCAACTATCAATGCGGTAAATACATCCTGTCAGGGCGGTAATGTTTTACATACTTTTACTACCGCGAACTCCATAAAAAAATCTTGCTAAAAATGTTGCCGCTGGATTTTCTATTTCCGGATTTTTGGGCATCAGCCTTTTTATTACCGGAAAAGAAAGTGCCCGCCAATTGGCGGGCACAGTACACACTTAGCGACGCAGACCCAGTTTTTGGATCAGAGCAACGTAGCGTGAAGAGTCTTTACCTTTCAGGTAATCCAACAACTTACGACGGGAGTTAACCATACGGATCAAACCGCGACGTGAGTGGTGGTCAGCTTTGTGGTCAGCGAAGTGGCCTTGCAGCTTGTTGATGTTGATAGTCAACAGAGCTACTTGAACTTCTGGCGAGCCAGTGTCGCCTTCCGCTTGTTGATACTCTTTAACGATTGCAGCTTTTTCAGAAGCACTCAGTGCCATGATGTTTTCCTCAATTAATATGCCAAAAAATTACAGCCCGCCCGTGCATATTTACAGGTGGGTTGTTGCGTTAATTATCTCCACCAAAGGGGATTTCAACGCGGCCTTTTTACCCTGCCGATCACTCGGTGAGGTAAAGATTGCACCAATCAGGCTTCGTTAGCCGAGCGATTGGCAATAATTCGTTTAGGGGCAACACGACCATCATCAGTGATTTCACCCAACCCCAAAAATGCACGGGGCGATTGATCGGTTTCTGCACAAAAGACGCGCACAATAGCAGCTTGCGGGGCAATCCGGTAGATCTGCGGGTGCATCACAGGATTACCCAGACGAAAGTAATATGCAGCATTGGCGGCCAGATCGACCTTCGGCAAACTTGCTACCGGTGCATCAGCACCTAGCAAATGTTTATCCAGTGTAGCGTAAGCCGTTTCATCGTCATGTTCGGTTTGCAATTTTTCAAATTCGGCCTGCAGCTCATCCAGAGTGACGCATTGGTTTTCACCAAACACACCGGCCAACGAGCGATGCAAGGTTTTCACATGCGCGCCACAACCCAACGCATTGCCCAAGTCCACCGCGATGGAACGGATGTAGGTACCTTTGCTGCAATGGATATCCAGTTCAACTTCCGCTTTTTCACCGGGGCGAAATGCGAGGATATCGATCTTATAAATAGTCACCGGACGCGGCGCACGCTCCACTTCAACACCCTGGCGCGCCATTTTGTACAGCGGCTGGCCATTGAGTTTAAGTGCGGAGTACATCGGCGGCACTTGCAGGATATCGCCCAGCAAAGGCTTAAGCGCGGCTTCAACTTGCTCACGGGTAACTGCAGCAGCAGAAGCTTGAGCAATCACTTCACCATCCGCATCACAGGTATCAGTAGCGACGCCCAATTGGATAGAGGTGCGATAGCCTTTATCCGCATCAAGCAAAAACTGGGAGAACTTGGTGGCCTCGCCAAAACAGAGTGGCAATACACCAGTCGCCAAGGGATCAAGCGCGCCGGTATGACCTGCTTTTTCGACGAAGAACAACCGTTTTGCGCGCTGCAAGGCATGGTTTGAAGTCATACCGGCAGGTTTATTCAACAGCAATACACCATCAACGGGACGGCCTTTTCTACGCGCCATCAGTGTTGCTCACCTTTTGTCTCATCATCAGAAGGCGCATCTTCATCTTGCGGGTGCAAACGATCTTCGGCGATAGCGCGATCAATCAGCGTCGACAGAGCCTGACCTTTTACGGAGGTTTTGTCATAAATAAATTGCAGCTTGGGCACGGTGCGCATGCTCAATTCTTTCGCCAGGAAAGTACGTAGAAAACCACTCGCCTTATTAAGGATTGAAGCGGCTTCAAGACTTTGCTTTTCATCATCCACGCCAACAAAAGTGATATACACCTTGGCAAACGCCATATCGCGCGTGACAGTCACATCATTGATGTTGACCATGCCGATGCGCGGATCGCGGATTTCAGCGGGAATAACTTGCGCCAGCAAACGCTGAATCGCATCGGAAACCCGATCTGAACGGGTAAATTCTCTTGGCATTAGCCATTAACCTCAAATAATTACCCCCTCCCAACCTCCCCCTTGGCAGGGGGAGGAGTTTTTGCTCCCTCCCCTTTTTAAGGGGAGGGCCGGGGAGGGGTCAAAAATAACAAAGCCCCACCCCCATGACAGGAGTGGGGCACAGGTGTTGCGCCCGGCTTAGAGCTGGCGCGCGACCTCTTTCACTTCATACACTTCGATCTGGTCGCCGACTTTTACGTCATAGTTTTTAACACCGATACCGCACTCGAAGCCGTTGCGAACTTCAGCAACGTCGTCTTTAAAGCGACGCAGGGATTCCAGTTCGCCGGTGAAGATCACCACGTTGTCACGCAATACACGGATTGGTTTATTGCGGTACACGGTACCTTCAACCACCATACAACCGGCAACTTGACCAAACTTGGGCGAGTTGAACACTTCGCGCACATTGGCAATACCAACGATGGTTTCTACACGCTCCGGATCCAGCATACCGCTCAACGCCGCTTTCACTTCATCCAGCAATTGGTAAATGATGCTGTAGTAACGAATATCAACGCCTTCGGATTCCGCCAGGCGACGAGTCGCGCCGTCAGCGCGCACGTTAAAGCCAACGATGATCGCACCGGAGGTAATCGCCAGGTTCACATCGTTTTCAGTGATACCACCGATACCGGAAGAGATCACATTCACTTGTACTTCATCATTGCCGATATCGGCCAATGAAGCCTGGATTGCTTCAAGAGAACCACGTACGTCTGCTTTCACAACAACAGTCAATGTCTTCTTCTGGCCAGCTTCCATGTTGGAGAACATGTTCTCCAGCTTGGCTGCCTGGAAGCGTGCAAGTTTCTCTTTACGCTCTTTCTCGGCGCGGAATGCGGCAACTTCACGGGCTTTACGCTCGTCATCCAGCACCACGAAATCATCACCGGCGCTTGGCGGAGTATCCAAACCGAGGATCTCTACCGGAGTAGATGGACCCGCTTCTTTCACTTGCTCGCCACGCTCGTTGGACATTGCGCGCACTCGGCCATAACTTTGACCGGCCAGCAACAAATCGCCTTGTTTCAAAGTACCTTGCTGTACGAGAACTGTTGCTACCGTACCGCGGCCTTTATCTACACGCGATTCAATCACCACACCTTTCGCCGCCGCATTGGTAACTGCACTCAATTCCAATACTTCGGCTTGCAGGGAGATAGCTTCCAACAGCTCGTCGATACCTTGACCAGTGTGGGCAGATACCTGGATAAACTGGGTGTCACCACCGTAGTTTTCCGGGATAACACCTTTAACTACCAATTCATTGGTCACACGATCCGGATCAGCAGATGGCTTATCGCATTTGTTGATAGCAACAACGATAGGCACGTTTGCAGCGCGGGCGTGAAGAATGGCTTCTTCGGTTTGCGGCATTACGCCGTCATCCGCCGCTACCACCAGAATCACCACGTCGGTTGCTTTGGCACCGCGAGCACGCATGGCAGTAAACGCGGCGTGACCGGGAGTATCCAGGAAAGTGATTTCACCGCGCGACGTCGTCACACGATAAGCACCGATATGCTGGGTAATACCACCGGCTTCACCTGCAGCCACTTTGGCTTCGCGGATGTAATCGAGCAACGAGGTTTTACCATGGTCAACGTGACCCATTACGGTTACTACTGGCGCGCGGGTAGTTAACTCACCTTCAGTTTCCAGCGATTTCTCCAGCGCATGTTCTATATCGTTCTCGCTCACGAGATTAGCTTTATGGCCCAACTCTTCCACGATCAGCACAGCAGTATCCTGATCGATAGATTCATTCATAGAAGCCATCACGCCCATTTTCATCAGGCGCTTAATCAGCTCATTCACTTTAATAGTGAGGCGCTGTGCTAATTCGGTAACAGCAATGGTTTCCGGAACATCAACTTCATGCACGATTTGGCTCGTCGGTTTCTTAAAGGCGTGTTTGTTGGTTTTCTTGTGATGCGCACGAATATGGCTACGACGCGCTAATACATCACTGTCTTCACCGTCTTCGGCAACAAAGTCGAGCAAATCAATCTTGGCCGCTTTTTTCGGACCGGCAGCACCCTTCTTCACCGCTTTACCAGCGCCGCGCTTGCCACCGCGATCACCACTCTCTTCATCATCATCGTCATTGCGATTGTGATGTTTCTTGTGGCCATGGCCATGACGGGTATCTTCTTTATCTGCCGGTGGCGCAACAACTGCTACAGCAGGCTTACCTTTAGCGGGTTGTTGGCGCGCATCCGGCTTGGCATTTTTATTAGCGGCAGGTGCAGCAGCAGGTTTTTCGGCTGGCTTGTCATTACGCGGCTGGCGACGAGCTTCTTCAGCTGCGCGCTTGGCTTCATCGCGCGCTTTCAATTCAGCTTGGCGGGCAGCTTCTTCTGCCTGACGACGCTCAATTGCGGCACGGCGCTTTTCCTCAATGCCATCCGTAAAGGAGATACGGTGCGAAGGTGCTTCAACAACAGGCTCTTCTGCCGGTGTTGGAGCGGCCACTTCAGCAACAATAGGCTCCGGCTCGGCAACAACCACCGGCTCCGGCTCTACCAGGACGGGTTCAGGTGCAGGTTCTACCGGGGCAATCACCGGTTCAGGTGCTACCAAATCAACAACCGATTCAACTTCCGGTTCATGCTGTTCAGCAACAGCTGCGGATTCAGCCACTTCATCCTCGCGCTTGATGTAAGTACGCTTTTTGCGCACTTCAACATTCACGGTTTTCTTAGCATTACCCGTACCGGTTTTGATGGTGGTCGTAGTTTTACGTTGTAATGTGATCTTTTTAGGTTCCAAAACAGCCTCACCGTGGCTGTTTTTCAGGAAGGCCAGCAAACGCTGCTTCTCATCATCAGACACTTTCGCCTCGGCGTTTTTGTGCTGCAAACCGGCTTCCTGCATTTGCTTAAGCAAACGCTCTACCGGGGCACCTATAGATTTGGCGAGTTCATTAACAGTTACTTCTGCCATTGTTTTTCCTCAGGGATTCTGTTCGTTGCCTAGGTTTTCGCTCTATGGCTCACACTTAGGCAAACCAGGGCTCACGCGCTTTCATAATTAATGCAGCGGCACGAGTCGCATCAACACCTTTAATATCCACCAACTCGTCAATGGATTGCTCAGCCAAATCTTCCATGGTCACAATGCCGCGGCGTGCAAGTTCAGCCGCCAGCGCATCGTCCATACCTTCCATCGTTAATAAATCTTCTGCCGGAGCAACACCTTCAATACGCTCTTCGGATGCTAACGCTTGCGTTAACAATGCGTCTTTAGCGCGCGCGCGCAGCTCTTCGGCAATGTCTTCATCAAACCCATCGATTGCCAGCATTTCTTCCAGCGGTACGTAAGCAACCTCTTCAAGCGTGGTGAAACCTTCTTCTACCAATACACCAGCGATGTCTTCATCAACGTCGAGTGCACTCATAAACATATTGATGTAGCTGCCGGATTCTGCTTGTTGCTTGGACTGCCAATCAGCAACGCTCATTACGTTGATGTTCCAGCCAGTCAACTCGCACGCAAGGCGCACGTTTTGACCACCACGACCAATGGCCATCGCCAGATTTTCTTCGTTTACAGCGAGGTCCATCGATGCAGCATCTTCATCCACTACAATGGATTCAATTTCAGCAGGTGACATCGCATTGATAACAAATTGCGCCGGGTTATCGTCCCACAACACAATATCTACACGCTCACCGCCCAACTCATTGGAGACCGCTTGTACGCGCGAACCACGCATACCAACGCAAGCACCAACAGGGTCAATACGACCATCGTTAGTTTTTACTGCAATTTTTGCGCGCAAACCGGGGTCGCGAGCAGCACCTTTAATTTCAATGATTTCTTCAGCGATTTCCGGTACTTCAATTTTGAACAGCTCTACCAGCATTTTTGGATTGGAACGGCTCAACAATAATTGCGGACCGCGCGCTTCGCTACGCACTTCCAGCAACAAAGTACGAATACGATCACCCATACGGAAAATTTCACGGCCAATTAATTGATCGCGCGGCAACACACCTTCAGCATTGTTGCCAAGATCAACAATAATGCTGTCACGCGTTACTTTTTTCACAGTACCGCTAATCAATTCGCCCATGCGATCACGGTATTCGTCAACCATTTGCGCACGTTCGGCTTCACGCACTTTTTGTACAATCACTTGTTTTGCAGTTTGTGCAGCAATACGGCCGAATTCAGCGTTTTCGATTTTCTCGCGATACACATCACCGACTTTTACCGATGAATCTTTTTCGCGCGCTTCATCCAGATACAGTTGCGTACCCAATTCAGCCATAACATCGTCAGCAACCACATCCCAGCTACGCCAGGTTTCGTAATCGCCATTAACACGATTAATTTTTACTTCAACAACAGAGTCTTCATCGAAGCGTTTTTTAGTGGCGGTAGCGAGAGCAGTTTCAATCGCCTGGAAAATTAATTCTTTATCAACGCCTTTCTCATTGGATACCGCATCAGCGACCAGCAAAATTTCTTTGTTCATTGGTTTGCCTCTGTTAACTCCTCTAGCCGGCGTTGAAAATCAACGCATCGGATCAGTAAATTTTCCATTGCGATACTGCGGGTCTGCGAACACTATTCGCTCACTACAGCGTTTGATTAAAAACCTAGTCTTTTTCGTTGAGCAAATTATGTTGCCGTAAAATTTCATCGTAACGCGGCTCTACGTTTGCTTTGTCGATTGAATCAATTGGAAATTGGATTTCCTGATTATCGGCCAGCACAAATACTTCACCATTTTCCACTTTAGTGATAACGCCTTTAAAACGACGACGACCATCGCGCGCGATACGCAAACGTGCATTGATAGTTTCACCAACAAAGCGTGCGTAATGTGATTCTTTATATAAAGGGCGATCCAGTCCGGGCGAAGAAACCTCCAGGGTATATTCGCCATCGATAGGATCTTCCACATCAAACACGGCACTAACCTGGCGACTAACGCGTTCACAATCTTCCAATGACGCACCATTAGGGCCGTCAATATAGATGCGCACAGTGGTGTAACGCCCTTGAGTCAAATACTCCAGGCCCCAAAGTTCACACCCCAGGGATGTTGCTACCGGCTCAACCAGTTGCTCCAGAATTTCTTGCTTGGATGCCATGCTTTAATCCGAGACCTTAATCAATAAAAACAGCGGTAGCCTCGTAATTCTTACAAAACCAGAGGCCTAAAAAACAAAAATGGGCACTAGGCCCATTAAACGAATACTACATTCACCACACAGGCCTGCGTGGCGTGGGCCGAAACCCTGAACAGCGAATACAAAAAAGCCCCATGAAGGGGCTTCTCGACCTGAATTTGCTTTAGGGAAAAGCAAATTCACTACAGCTGTCTGGCGAGAACCGGGAACTCCCTTTATCTCCACCTGTTTCTTGCGGCATCAAAATAATGCACAAGAAGCAAAGAATTTTGGTTGCGGGGGCTGGATTTGAACCAACGACCTTCGGGTTATGAGCCCGACGAGCTACCAAGCTGCTCCACCCCGCGACTGAAACTCAAACTTGCTAACTGCTCAAGTGAGGTCGCGCATTCTATGGAAGTGACTGTCACTGGTCAAGCATTAATTTCTCTGAATCATCAAATAGATAATTCCACTCGCGCCAGATACAGCTTAATGAAGGCCTATGACAAAACAATTAAACAGTTTTATTTAAAAAATTACCGACAGCATTACTGTCAGCAAAAACACCTATATCAATCAATCGGCGATTGAGATCTATATTGCGTCTGGTGTTTTCATTGAAGAATTCAGCTCGCGCCTGACGTTGATCTAACAGACGCTGTTCATTTTCGAATTGCTCCTGCTCATTCAACAGACGAGCCTCCTCTTGCGCAATCAGTTCTTCTTCGCGCTGACGGCGGACCTCTTCAGAGCTAGCACTTGCATCGGACTCGTCAACCGCCCCCGGTTGGGATTGAGGAGCTCCGCTGCGCAAGCTGTTTTCCTCTCCAGCTTCAGCGGTATCTTTAGCCCGCAGCTCTGCTCGTGCATCCAATTCCATTTTTGCTGCGGCAGCAGCAACCCTGCCATCCTGCGCAGAGGGCTCAGCAGGAGCATTTGCCGCACGGCGTAACTGCTGGGCCTTGCGCAGGGTTGCTTCCGGATCACCTGGTATGGGGCTTGTATCAACGTCAACCGACCCGCCAACGGCATAACTCACACCATCCGGGCCACGCACAAAACTATAGGTAGGACTGCTGCCATATTGACCCGCAGCTGCGGCATGTGCCTGCTCGTGAGAGCGAACCTCCCGATCACGCGCCGCCAGCTCCTGGATTTGATCCTGCTCGACTTTCAATTCTTCTTCGGTACGCCCGCCATTTGCACGACGCTCTTGCGCCAATGTTGCCTGGCGATCACGCTCAATATCATCATTGGGGCGCTCGTCGGGTAAGCGACGATTTTGGGATCGTACCGAGTCGGCTAATTGCTCGGTGGGTTTAAATGTGGATGACTTGAGATCGGTCGCCTCCTGGCCAACAGCCGCCCTACCCATAGGCGCATAAGGCGCGATGGTATTGGCGTAGTTAGAAGGAATAGAATTGCCGATCACTTAAATCACCCTGAATTCCGACTAGGCTCTTACATCGAGCAATGTGCCGATAGTTTCATCTGCTGTTTTTACTACCCGAGCAGAACTATCAAACACCTGCGTCTGGGCCTTGAGATTTACCAAAGCCTCGGCTAAATCCTGCGATTGGGAATTAGACTGCGGCGCATCTGCACGCTGGGTAGTACCTGCCTGGGCAATCTGTTGCGCAGATTGCGTCATTGAAACCTGACTTCTTTGCATGCCAATCAGGCCCTGGTTTACAACTGAACCTACGTCCATTACGTCACCCCTTTCTCATATTCAATGGGTAAACCTTATAAGGAATTGCCTGCGCCTAGGCAAAATAAACAATTCCCCAATACTGATAACAGTTTACGCCGCAAAGAGCACAAAAAACAGGCGGATTTGCCGCTCACCAAGGCATTTCTAAGACAACTTTGATTTAAAAACGGAAAACATATAACCGTAGGATTATTGCGAGGCAGGCAAGATTCCGCGAGCAACCTGATAGTCCGAAATGGCCCTTGCCTGCTCAAATACACTTTGTGCCGTTAGCTGCAAACGGCTACGCACTGGCAATCCGGCCGCCTGCAAGGCTCGGCCACTCCAGGTGTTGCAATTGCTGAATAATCCATATTGACCTTCAGCCCGATAAAAATGCCCCACCCCTTCACCATAGGCAGGCAAAGGGATTAATTGCCCCTTGTCATCGCGCACGAAAGAATTATCGATATAACGAATCAGCAGCCGCAAACCTTTATCGGTAATTGCTAGTGCCGCACGGGTTTCAGCAGGAATTTCGGTAAAAGGCGATTGCGTATACGTCAGTACTTGCAGGGCAGAATATTGGGACACAAACAACGCTTTGGTTGCCGTGCCGACGCTTTTACTTTTACCTGTAAAGTAATCGCCATCCCCCCAACCAACACGAACAAATTGCTGGCCGACAGCTTCTTCGCCCATCACTTTACTGTGCGCACGCACTGCATCAGCAGGCAGCAAAATGCTGGTATGCCATTCCCGGTAAATAAAATAAATTTGTTGTGAAGCATTCGCTGTGGGGATTTTTTCCTTGTCCGGTAAGGAAGAGCATCCCGCCAGTGCCACAAAAAGAATACCGCACGCTACCCGCAACAAACCAATGATCATGATTGTAAAAGCGCCGCTGTAAATAACTGCTCATCAACTGTTGTTGCGACTTGCTCCGGATCTGGCGAATCCAGCCAAGGTACAATACCCAAACAAGGAGCGGGAATGCGTGCCGCCAAACTTTCGATATTTTCCCGCAACACCGGCATATCGGCGTCCACACAATTGGCAACCCACCCCGCCAACGGCAAACCGTCATTGCGAATAGCCTCGACAGTTAATAGTGCATGGCTGATACAACCCAGGCGCACGCCCACCACCAATATCACCGGCAACTGCAAAATTTTTGCGATATCCGCCATCGTTTCGCGTGGATTTAACGGTACTCGCCAACCGCCCGCACCTTCAATTAACGTAAAGTCCGCTTGCTGTAAACTGCCGCGGCAAAAGCCGGCAATACGATCCGCCGATAGCACGCGCTTTTCCTGCACAGCAGCGATATGCGGTGCAATTGCAGCTTGCAAGGCGATGGGATTAATTTGCTCATACGCAAGCGATTCAGTCATTACCGACTGCAAAAGCAGAGCGTCGTCATTGCGTAAACCTGCGTCTGTTTTTGCGCAGCCAGCGGCAACCGGTTTTAATGCTGCAGTACGCAAACCTTGTTTTTTTGCCGCCAATAATAAGCCGGCAGTAACCAGTGTCTTACCGACGTTGGTATCTGTGCCGGTTACAAAAAATTGTTTTCTGGTCATAGCGTTTTTTCACACTCAATTAGCGTTTGTGCACCGACAAATAAAATACCTCATAGGTAGCAGGCAAGCCGCGCGCTTCGCGGGATTGTTCATAGGCATTTTTAAAAGCGGCAATGCGACTGCGTCCAGTCAAACCCTCCGGTTTTCCGGCATTGATATTGTGCGCTCCCAGAGCCTTCAATTCGCGCGTCAATTCAGTCAAGCGATCAAAATAAATAACGCGCTGCTCAACGGCAAAATGATCAATCGCCAGATTGGCCGCAATGGCTGCAAAACGCAAACTGTCTTGCGGCTGGAATTGATTTACATGCACATAATTATCCGCTTGTTGCCATGCAGATTTTAATTCGTGCAAGGTATTTGGCCCGAGCGTTGCCACCACCAATTGCCCGCCCGGTTTTAATACGCGCGCGAGCTCACGCAACAACTGCAATAAATTGGAGCACCACTGGATCGCCAGGCTTGAAAAAATCAAATCTACGCTGTGATCTGCAAGCGGCAACAATTCCGCATCCGCACATAGCCATTTAATTTGATGAGTATGTGTTTGCTGTTGTGAAAAATGTAACATACCTTCAGCAATATCCAGCCCGATTATAGCGGCACCATCAAATCGGTTTGCCAATTGCCGGGTAAAAAATCCCGTGCCCGACCCCAGGTCAATTACGGTCGCCCCACTCTCAAGTTGCACAGGAATATATTGCAGCAAATGCTTGCCTACATCGCGCTGTAGTTGTGCGACGGTATCGTATGTGGGCGCAGCACGACCAAAAGATTGCGCTACTTTTTTCTTATCCAGACCAGAAGGTTCGATTATTTGCACCTGCAAAAAGCTGGAGATATTTTCAATTACTGTAGCAGGCTGGCTCCAATGCAAGACATGGGCAGCTTGCGCGATGATTACACTTTTATGGGCGGGATTTATTTTTTCCAATTCAGCTGCAACGACCACTGGAACCAACGCATCTTTTTCCGCAAGCAAATGCAAGCAAGGTTGTTGTAATTGCGCAAGCACCTGGCGATTATCCAACTCTGCCAACAACTCCAACATTTGAATCCATTGCGAAGAAAACTCAACCGGCGCCTGCTGGCGCAACGATTTTAATAATTGGCGTTCATTGATATCGCCCTGCACCAGTAACCCGGAAAATAATTTCAACGTTGCTTTTGGATCTTGCGTAAACGATTCGTTAAACTCGTCATTCACAATCGGAGACATTGCATTCGGATAATCATCGCTGGCGACAAATTTTGCATTGGCGGCCAGCGTGATTAATGCGTGTACCTTTTTTGGATATTTATTCGCTAATTGCACGCCCAACATACCGCCCAGCGACCAACCCGCCACCACGGAATTGTCCGGAATTCTGGCCGCGATATTTTCCAACAACGCAGCAAGCGAAAAATCATTGAGCACGGGCGCTTGGCCAAAGCCTGGCAAATCCAGCACAGCTACCTGCGCAATTTTTTCCAGCGTCGGCAAAATGGGTTGCCAGGTATTGCTATCGCAACCCCAGCCGTGAAGCAGTATCAGATTGGGCATTGGTTTTGAATTATTCATTGGGCAACTCGCTTATCACATCACCCAATACATTAAGAAGCTGATCGACTTGCGCGATGCTGTGTTGCGCCGAAAAAGTGATACGCAAACGCGAGCTGCCAACGGGGACGGTGGGTGGGCGTATCGCGATAATTAAAATTCCCCGCGCGGCCAGCTTATCGGCAATCGCCAGGGTTTTAGCTTCGTTGCCAATGATAATGGGTTGAATTGGCGAAAAAGATTCCATCAATTGCAAACCCAAACGCGTCGCCCCATGACGAAAACGCGCAATTAATTGCTGCAAATGTTCACGTCGCCAGAGTTCGGTTTGAATCAAACGCAAACTCGCACGTGTCGCGGCTGCAATTGCGGGTGGCATAGCGGTGGTATAAATATAAGGACGAGCAAATTGGATCAGGGTTTCAATCAGTGTTTCACTACCCGCGACAAATGCCCCGAAACTTCCCGCAGCCTTTCCAAGCGTACCCATCAGGATCGGCAATTGCGCTTGCGTTAAACCAAAGTGTTCCGCGCTTCCCGCACCGGTTTTTCCCAGGCAACCAAAACCGTGGGCATCATCTACCATCAACCAGGCATTATTTTTTTGCGCAAGTGCGGCGAGCTCCGGCAAAGGGGCGCAGTCGCCATCCATACTGAACACACCGTCCACCACAATTAATTTGCGCGCGGCTTCTGTTTTCTCCAAACGCGCTTGCAAGTTAGCTAAATCGTTGTGCAAAAATCGCTGGAAGCGTGCACCGCTTAGCAAGCCGGCATCCAATAAACTAGCGTGATTCAGGCGATCTTCAAACACGGCATCACCCTGTCCCACCAACGCCGTGATTGTGCCCATGTTGGCCATATAACCGGTGGAAAATAATAGCGCTCGCTCGCGCCCGGTAAACGCAGCCAATTCGTCTTCCAGCGCGTGATGTTCACTGGAGTGGCCCGCAACCAAATGCGATGCGCCGCTGCCAACACCGAATCTTTTTGCAGATTCCGTGAGCGCTGCAATTACTTCAGGATGATTGGCAAGACCAAGATAATCGTTGCTACAAAATGCGAGATATTTTTTTCCATCCACCATCACATCCGGCGTTTGCGGTGACTGCAAGGTTTTTCGGGTGCGATATAAATGTGCGGCACGGCGTTCGGCCAATTGCGGAGCGAGAATTTGATCGAGGTGAGATGACATGGGAAAAAATTTATAGGGCGGCTTTATGAACAAGCCGCCGCATTGATAATTCACAGCACATTATTTTGCTGCGTTATAGAACATTGAATCCAGTTGCACTTCCTGCAACTTATTAATAATCGCAGCTTCCTGCCCTTCTTCATCTTCATGCACTTCGTAAGCTTCGGGATTAATGCCAAGCTTTTTGAAAAGCTGCATATCTTTGTTCGCTTCAGGATTGGGCGTGGTCAGCAATTTTTTGCCGTAGAAAATCGAATTGGCGCCCGCCAGGAAAGCCATTGATTGTGTTTGCTCACTCATTTGCTCGCGACCTGCAGACAAACGCACGTGGGATTTGGGCATTAAAATACGGGCAACGGCGATGGTGCGAATAAAATCAAAAGGGTCGAGATCCGCTTGATCTGCCAACGGCGTTCCGCCTACTTTAACCAACATATTAATCGGCACCGATTCCGGGTGTTCAGGCATGTTGGCCAATTGCTGCAATAAACCGGCGCGATCATTTTCCTCTTCCCCCATCCCGACAATTCCGCCACAGCATACTTTCATACCAGCCTTGCGCACATTCGCAAGGGTTTGCAGACGATCTTGATAGGTGCGGGTGGTGATGATTTCGCCGTAGTATTCAGGCGACGTGTCCAGATTGTGGTTGTAGTAATCGAGGCCGGCGTCAGCCAGGTCTTGGGCTTGCTGTTCGTCGAGCATGCCAAGGGTCATGCAGGTCTCCATGCCCAACGCTTTCACCCCTTTCACCATGTGGGTGACGTAGGGCATATCTTTACCCTTGGGTGAGCGCCAGGCAGCGCCCATACAGAAACGGGTTGCACCCGACGCTTTGGCAGCACGGGCCTCTTCGATCACTTTTTCAACGGCCATTAATTTTTCGCGCTCAAGGCCGGTATCGTAACGAGCCGACTGCGGGCAATAGGCGCAATCCTCGGGGCAAGCGCCGGTTTTAATCGAGCACAAGGTACTGACTTGCACCTCGTTAGGATTGAAATAAGCGCGGTGTACGGATTGGGCCTGGAACATCAGGTCACTGAATGGCAGTGCAAAAAGCGCCGTGATTTCAGCGCGAGTCCAATCATGGCGGACCTCAGTCATTAGCATCGGGGCTGGAGCAAAGCTGGCGTTCATAACAAATCCCTGGGCATTTGGGGGAATTATGGGGTTGGTCGCATCTTAACGCAGGAGAAAAAGTTGTCAACTTTTTGAAGACAGGAAAGTTTACTGCTTACTTTTGACAATACGTCCACAAACCTTAACAATCGCCAGCGACCAGAATACCGACAAGGACCCGTTATGCTTAAAGCGCTGCTCAACCAGGTATTACCCAATCACTGCTTGCTATGTGGCGACGCCAGCGGTGCCAGTTTGATATGCAATCAGTGCAGCCTTTTACTACCGCGCTTACGACAATACCCACACTTATGCAATTGCTGCTCTCTCCCGTTAAAAGTATCCGCACCATTATGCGGCCATTGCCTGAAACACCAGCCAGCGTTTGCGCGCAGCTACATTGCCTTTAGTTACGAACACCCGCTGGACTACCTCATTCACCAGTTTAAATATCGCCGACAATTAGCCAGTGGAAAATTACTGGGGGAGATGCTGGCGGAACACTGTCGCCAGGCCGTACGGCCCGATTTTTTAGTGCCCACCCCCATCCATTGGCGCAAGCGCTGGCAGCGGGGCTTTAACCAAACCGAGTTGCTGGCTCGCCAACTGGGGAAAGCGTTGCGGGTGCCAGTGATGGATGCATTGCGCCAGACGCGCTACCACGAATCCCAGAAAAGCCTCGGGCGACAACAACGGCAGAAAAACCTGCGCCAGTCATTGGCGCTTAACCGGCGCTATTTACAACACATTCGCGGCGCCCACATCGCCTTGATTGACGATGTAGTAACCACTACCGCCACCGCACGCGCATTAAGTGAACTATTAATAAAAGCCGGCGCCCAAAAGGTGGATATCTGGGCATTGGCACGCACACCGGACCATTGAAGCCTCAAGCCGGCAAACTCGCCCGATTGCAGCGCATAATTGCGACAAACATTAGCAATTCCGCCTACCTAAGCTCGGCAATTGCCGCTAATATCCATGCACAGTTTCTCTCTAACCAGCCGCAAGGACTTTCATGAAATTTCGTTATCTTTTGTTGCCATTGGCGATCAGCCTTTCGTTTGGCAGCAATGCGCAAGTGCTCAAACCCCAACAGGGAAACACCGAGCAATCACCAGCGCCAACCCAAGCTCCCTCATCGACCGCACAACAGCTTTATGCCGACGCCCAGCAAGATTTATTACAACTGCGCGTGCTCACCAAAAGCGGCAACAGCCAAAGCTCGGTGGGCTCAGGATTCTTAATCGGTACCTCCAATCTGGTGGTGACCAATTATCATGTGATTTCACAGATTGCACTGGAGCCGGATATTTATTTTGGTGAATACAAAGATACCAAGGGAAAAAGCGGTGCTATCGAATTACTCGCCGTGGATGTACTTCACGATCTGGCAATTGTGCGCGTTGATGTAAAAGGTAACGGATTTTTCAATGTCCCGTTCAACGCCGGCAATCAAGCACAACCTGCATTGACACCACTGCAACAAGGACAACATTTATATTCGCTGGGCAATCCGCTGGATTTGGGATTTACCATTTCTGAAGGCACCTACAATGGCGAGAGCCATCGCGGTTTTTCCGCACAGCTGATGTTTACCGGACCGGTTAACCCGGGCATGAGCGGCGGCCCTAATGTAACAGCCGGCGGTGAGCTGGCGGGAGTGAATGTCGCACACCGGCGCGATGGCGAATTGGTAAGCTTTTTAGTGCCGGCAATATATGTACAACAATTGCTTGCCAAAGTAAGCCCTGACATGACACCACCGAAAGATTTTAATCCCACCATCGGCGAACAGTTATTGGAACATCAAGCAACCATGGCGGATAAGTTACTGGAAAAGCCATTCAGTATTAAACAGCTTGGCCCTTACCAGGTGCCAGTGCGCGAATCCGAGCAGGTCCGCTGCTGGGGAAATACCGATAATAGCGAGAAAAAAGCCTACTCCATCGACAGCATTAATTGCTCAATGGAATCAGCGATTTTTGTTTCCGGTGAGTTACAAACCGGCCACTTGAGCATGCATCACAAATTTGCGCAGAATAAAAAATTAAACACTATGCAATTTGCAAAACTGGCGACCAATTTGTACAACGGCCAGGTTTATAGCACTGCAAAAAGTGAAACCATTACACCCGCCTATTGCACCGAAGATTTTATCGCGCACAAAAATATTTCCATGCGCGCACTGGTATGCGCCGAGGCTTATCACAAATTTAAAGAGCTGTACGACTTCACGCTGATTACTGCAAGCACCGACGACAGCGAAAAGAGTTTGCAAAGCATGATCAATATTCAGGGCGTCTCTTACGCTAATGGGGTAAAACTGATTGCTGAATTTTTGCAGGGGATTGACCGGGCTTCAGTTAAAGAAAACGCCGGGCAGGAAAAACCCGCAACAACCTCAACGCGTTCAACGGAGGCCGCACAATGAGCCTGCCAGTATTTGTTGAACTCCTGACCCCCGATGGAGAAGTCATCCATCGCAATAAATTTACGCAACTACCTATTCGCATTGGCCGCGCTTACGACAACGATATTATTCTGGATGACCCGCATACCGCCGCCCATCATGCGCAAATCGAACTGAATCAGCTGGACGAGTTGGTTATTAATGATTTGGGCAGCCGTAATGGCATAGCCCAGGATAACCAGCGCAATGATTTCTTTGTGGTTGATGGTGATGCAGTTTATCGCCTCGGCCACACACGCCTGCGGATACGCACAACTGCCTATGCTGTTACCGAAGAAGTTTCTGACTCCACTAACCATGGCTGGGAAGGTTGGCGCCCCGCTTTGTTAGGTAGCGTATTGCTGGTGACTATTGGCTTATTAAGTACCTGGTTGGGCGATTTGCAACAGGGAACGCTCAGCAAATATTTGCTCGAATTGGTAAGCGTGGTTGGTCTCGCAATCGGTTGGGCCGGCGTCTGGGCGTTGTTTAGTCGATTGTTTAATGGCCACGCACGCTTTGGTCGCCACTTGTTAATCGTCAGCAGCGGTTTAACCGTGCTGGAGCTGTGGGAGTTTTTCAGTGGCGCAATTGCTTATGCATTTAGCCTTGAATCACTCGCCACCTTTACATCACCGCCCGTTATTGTGATTTGTGCATTCGTGCTGTATTTCCATTTGCTCACCGCTGGCAACAAACGCCCGCAGCGCTTGCAATATTATTTGACCGGACTAGCAATCCTCGGCATTGGCATCACGATGGCTAAACAATACCAAACCAGCAATCACCTGGCGGACGAACTCTACCTGAGTAACCTTTATCCACCTGCACTGCGAATTAGCAGCGATAAATCGCTGGAAACTTTTACCGCGAATATGAATGCGCTCAAAGCCAAAGTAGATGAGGAGCGCAAGGAAAACCCGGAAAAAGATACCGACAAAAATGCCATCGAGAAAATGATAGATAGCGACACCGGGGAAGATACAGCGACTAGCTCTGAACCAACATCAAGCGCTGTACCACCACCGACATAATCCGACATCTCAATCGCCGGTTGCATCAAACCGGCCATACGATTGGACAGCGCAGGGGCGCCCGCCTAGAATGGCGCCCCTTTTGTTCACCCTCATCCAGCAGGTAATCCCATGGGCAATAAAACCGCTCTTTACGCCACCCATCAAGCCATGGGCGGCAAACTCGTGGACTTTGGTGGCTGGGACATGCCACTGCATTACGGCTCGCAGATTGAAGAGCACCATAAAGTGCGCCAGCATGCGGGCATGTTTGATGTATCGCATATGACCGTAATCGACGTTACCGGCACAGATGCCAAATCCTACCTGCAATACCTGCTTGCCAATGATGTGGCCAAGCTGGACTCCCTATATGGCAAAGCCCTGTACAGCGGCATGCTCACTCCCGAAGGTGGCGTTATTGATGACCTGATTGTTTACAACCTGGGTGATTGGTATCGCGTGGTAGTGAACTGCAGTACCCGCGAAAAAGATTTGGCGTGGATGAATAAAATTGCCGCTAACTACAACGTGACCCTCACCGAGCGCGCCGAACTCGCAATGATTGCAATCCAGGGCCCGCAAGCAATCGCCATTACCAAATCCCTGGTTGGCAGCGATAAAGTGACCGTGATCGACCAGTTGAAAATATTCCAGGGGCTACCTGCTGGTGACTGGTTTATTGGTCGCACTGGCTATACCGGTGAAGATGGCCTGGAAATAATGCTCCCCAATGAACAAGCTGCTGAGTTCTGGAATGCCCTCGCCAATGCAGGCGTAGCGCCTAGCGGCCTGGGTGCACGCGATACCCTGCGCCTGGAAGCAGGTATGAATTTGTACGGCCATGAGATGGATGAATCGGTATCACCACTAGCCGCCAATATGGGCTGGACCATCGCCTGGCAACCGACGGAGCGCGACTTTATTGGCCGCACCGTATTGGAGGAACAAAAAGCCGCGGGCAAACTCCACAAGCTGGTGGGATTGGTACTGCGCGAGCGCGGTGTATTGCGTGCAGAACAAGTTGTTAGCGTTGACGGTAGCGACGAAAAAGGCGTTATCACCAGCGGGACATTTTCACCCAGCTTGGGCTATTCTATTGCATTAGCGCGCGTCCCCGCCGCTATCGGCAGTCACTGCCAGGTAGAAATGCGCGGCAAACAAGTAACCGTTGAAGTTGTCGCCCCCAATTTTGTGCGCAACGGCAAAGCCCTGATTTGATAAAACCTGATGTAAACAAACAGCGTAAAAACTTGATACGTTTTTATTAAAAGCATTCGTTAAAAAATTTTTACAGGAAAAAGATCATGAGCGATATTCGCAAAGAACTGAAATATTTAAGTAGCCACGAATGGGCCCGCGTTGAAGAAGACGGCACTGTCACCATCGGCATTACCGACCATGCTCAAGACGCGTTAGGCGATGTCGTATATGTAGAAACTCCAGAAGTTGGCTCACGCGTGGCGGTAGGAGAAGAAGCTGGTGTAGTGGAATCGGTAAAAGCGGCTTCCGATATCTACACACTCGTGTCTGGCGAAGTGATCGCGGTTAACGATGCCCTGCAAGATGCACCGGAAACTGTAAATAGCTCGCCCTATGACGATGGCTGGTTCTTTCGTGTTAAGCCAGATGACTTGTCCGAGCTGGAGGAAGCGCTTGACGCCGCTGATTATCGCGACCTGCTCGAAAGCGAAGAATAATTTCATCGACCTTTTCTCCAATAAAAAACGCGGCAATTGCCGCGTTTTTTATTGATAGATACAACCTGCACTACATAGCTGTTTTAATTTCCGACTGAATAGTTTTTGCATCGCGTGGCCAGGGTCCCGCATCACGCTGCGCAGCAGGCAATGTTTTAATCGCTTGACGTGCCTGCGCAGAATTCGCGAAGCGACCGGTAATCACCACAAACCAATCTTTTCCCGCGCGTTTGCTTTTAAACATCAATAGTTCACTTTTATTTGGTTGCGCCGCAATAAAATCGAGCGCCGCTTTTTGATTGCTTACACCAACCAATTGAATAGTGTATTCACTTGGCTTCCAGGAGAGGATATTGCGCTCCTGTGTGCTGCCGCTTGTTTGCTGGGCCGGTTTACTTGCAGGTTTAGCAGAAACAGGTTCCGGCTTTGCTACCGCAGATGCGGGTGCAGCCGTTGAAGCAACTTTTGCAGAAGGCGCAGCAACCTCTTGTGCAGGCTTGGTCGGATTGCTTGCAGGTACAGACTGGATTTGACCCGCAGGCTTTGGGGGAGCTGTTGGTAGTTGTGCCAAAGGTACAACTTCTTCTTTAGCAATTTCGCTCGTCACAGGTTCTACGGCAGGTTCACTGGTAGTGGGCTGCGCTACCGGAGGAGTCTCTTGCACAGCCGGAGGGCTAGTATCAGCAACTTGCGCTTGCTGTGTCGATGCCTGCTGCACCTGCTGATTGGGTTGTTGTGGCTGCGGCAAACTCTGCATCAAGGGCTGCACTGGCGTTTGGGTCGATGCCAATTCAATCGAACTACTTGCCACAGTTGGTGCTGCAGAAGCTGGAGCAGGTTTAACAGCAACTGCCGGCGGTTGCGCTTGTTCGTCATCCCCCATATACAGGAACGCAACACCCACAACTGCAATCAATAATGAAATGGCCACAATGTGAACCACGGGCAACGGCCTTTTGCTCAACGTTCTTGCAGGTGTTACTGATTCCAGTAAATGCTCTTCAGCGAGTCCATGCAATACATTTAATTGCCCCTGGGCCTGGCTCCACCAGGAATCTACTTTGGATTCTGAAAAAATTTCCGGACCGAGGTAATCAGCCATCTCCATTCTGAAATTCAGATAATCAACCGCTTCCGGCAAAGTAAAAGCCTGCAGATAAAAATCATTGCACAATAAGCTTTCCGGGCTCAATCGCTCCAGGCGTCGCATAAGCGGAGGTTCGCCAAACAGCGCCAAATGCAAGCGATTTTGTTGCGGGAAATTATTCAGCAATGACGTAAGAACAGAGATAGACTGATCATCCAGCAGATGGGCATTATCCAACACCACCACAGCCAAACCGTCATCTTCAGAAAGCGCCTCTTCGGCAATAAAGGCCTCTAATCCAGCCAACAAGCTTTCTGTAGACGGAATATCATTTGCTGGAATTTCAAACGCCTGATTTGCTGACAGCAATATTTGTTCAAGCGTTTGGCCGGCACGAACGCTAATAAAACAAATCTGGTCATGATCCGACAGCGAATCCATAAATGCATGCGCAACACGGGTTTTACCAACCCCGTTCTCACCGAGCACCACCAATACGCTATTGCTAAATTGGCATAAGTGCAGCAATTGATCCAGCAATTGACGCCGGCCAGCACCAGTGAATAAAGGAAAGGAATAATCATGAGCAAAAGGATCTTCGGATAAACCATAACGCTGGCGATAATCAGAAAGTAATTGATCGTCTTTTTGCTCATCAAGACCATCAAACAAATAACCCTGTTGCGAATCCTGATCGAGAATTCGACTATCCGGTTGTGCACGAAGTGGAGATTCGTCTGTCATGATTTCAATCTCTTACAAGCAAATTAATCGGCTTTACATGCATCAAAAGTTTGCTGCAATAAATCAGCATCAATATCGCTAGTGATAATGGCTTTGCCCATTGCCTCCAATAAAACCAGACGCAAACGACCATCCAATACTTTTTTATCAACACCCATTAATAATTTGAATGCGTCAGGGCTCATATCTGCCGGCGCTCTGGTTGGTAAATTAGCTTGTTCGAGCAGATTAACAATCCGCATCAAATCTTCTTTACTGATTGCGCCGCGACGCCAGGATAAATCGGCCGCCATTACCATTCCCGCGGAGACAGCTTCACCATGCAACCAATTGCCGTAACCCTGTGCCGTTTCAATGGCGTGACCAAAAGTGTGGCCAAGATTCAATATTGCACGCAGCCCTCCTTCGCGTTCATCCTGGGCAACGACATCTGCTTTATTTTCACAAGAACGCTTTACCGCATACGCCAGGGCTTCCTTATCTCCTGACATAAGTTTTGCAATATTGTTTTCCAGCCAGACAAAAAAATCGTAATCAGAAATCAAGCCGTATTTCACAACTTCAGCGATGCCCGCTGAAAGTTCGCGCGGCGGCAGGCTGGCTAATAACGATGTATCAGCCAATACACATTGGGGCTGATAAAATGCACCAATCATATTTTTGCCGAGAGGATGATTAACACCAGTTTTCCCCCCCACAGAGGAGTCAACCATAGAAAGCAAGGTGGTGGGTATCTGAATAAAATTAACACCACGTTGATAACAGGCAGCAGCAAAACCTGTCATATCACCCACCACGCCCCCGCCCAATGCAATTAGCGTAGTAGTGCGATTGTGGCGAGCGCTGAGTAATTTATCAAAGATACTTGCCCAGACTTCAATCGTTTTATAACTCTCACCATCAGGCAGAATTACTGACTCCACATCAAAACCGGTCAGCACTTGTGTTAACCCGTCGAGATATAACGGCGCGACAGTTTCGTTGGTAACAACACAGACTTGCTTACCCGTTATATGTCGAGTAATCAGATCAGCACGTGATAAGAGTTGCTCACCGATATAGATTGGATAACTGCGATCATCCAGATTAACGGTTAAAACCTGCATAACGAAAGACCTTTAGGGGCAAAAAAACAGCCGGCACTTTATCATAAAGTGCCGGCTGTTTTTAGAGGAAAGGAATAACGCCCTGCGGGTAATATCAGAATAATCAGGCGTTCAGAACCAAAGATGCAATCTCTTGCGCAACAGACTTCGGTGAACGCCGATCAGTATTAACAATAAAATCGGCGGCATCCTGATAAAGGGGATCGCGTAACGCCAGGAGATCAATAATTTTCTGGCGCGGATTTTCTACTTGCAGCAAAGGGCGCTTTTTATCACGCGCAGTCCGCTCCACTAACTGATCAATTGAGGCAGTTAAGTAGCATACAAAACCTGCTGATTTCATCAATGATCGATTTTTTTCGCGCAACACAATGCCACCACCAGTCGCCACCACACTGCTTGTCTCTACCGCTAACTCTTGCAAAACAGCAGACTCACGCTCCCGAAACCCTTCCTCCCCTTCCATATCAAAAATCCAGGGAATATCAGCACCCGTGCGCTCTTCGATGACTCGATCACTATCGCGAAAATTAAAACTTAACTCAGCAGCCAGCAATCGGCCGATGGTAGATTTGCCGGCCCCCATGGGGCCGACAAGAAAGACAAGTGACTTACTCATTAGTTAGACAGATTTTCCGATATCAACTTGGGGGTAACAAAGATAAGCAATTCAGTTTTAAATTGGTTATCAATCGTTTTCTTAAACAGTCGCCCTAAGTAGGGAATATCACCCAACACAGGAACCTTGTTTTCTGTTTTATTGCCTTCAACGGAGAAAACACCACCAAGCACCACGGTTTGCGCATTATTAACAAGAACTTTCGTTTGCAGACGAGTGATATCCAATGTAGGGCGACCAGATACCTCAACACTCGCGACGGAGTCTTTCCACACATTCAAATCCATAATAATTCTATTGTCAGGTGTGATTTGCGGAGTAACTTCCAACTTCAACACTGCCTCACGGAAACCCGTAGTAGTACCACCACTAGGTGCAGTTTCAAGGAAGCCAATTTCTTTACCCGACTTGATAATCGCCAATTGTTTATCGCTGGTAATTACCTTGGGCTGAGAAACAATTTCTGCATAACCGGAATTTTCCAACGCGCTCAGTTCCAAATCCAGATAGGTATTATCGGTCAATACGCCAATAGCCGCGCTGGCATAAGGACTGGCAACTCCCAAATCAACTACATCATTTTCATCATGCATACCTTGAGAAATAGTTGGGTTATTTGGACTGGTTACAAACCAATCACGTGGACTCGTACTAATTGTATCGTCCAAACCTTGCTTGGAGCCGGCAAAATCAATAATCCGATCCTTATTTTCGTTGTAACCAAAACCACCCCAGCGCACACCTAATTCACGCTCAAAATCAGTATTGGCGATAACAATTCTTGCTTCAATCATCACCTGACGAATAGGAATATCAATCTGCTCGACCAAACGTTTGAATGCTTCAATACGCTCTGCGGTATCGGTAATGATTATCGAGTTTGTACGCTCATCAACAACACCTTGACCACGCTCCGATAAAACACTACCCGTAGCACGACTGCCACCATTACCACCACCGCTGCCGCCGCCGCCAGAGTCACCTCTAAATAACTCAAACATCTCTTTGGCATTTGCGTAACGCACGCGAATATATTCTGTGCGCAATGGAGCAAGCTCTTCCAGTTGTTTCTTGGTTGTTATTTCCTGGCGCTCGCGCTCAGCAATTTCAGCAGCAGGAGCCACCATTAATACATTGCCAACCTGGCGCTTATCCAATCCTTTATTTTTCAAAACCATTTCGAGAGCTTGATCCCATGGAACATTTTGCAAACGCAGGGTGATTCGCCCTTGTACAGTATCACTGGCAACCAGATTCAACTCGGTAAAGTCCGCAATAATCTGCAGCACTGCACGGACCTCAATGTCCTGGAAGTCTAATGACAATTTTTCACCGGTGTATTCAAAGTCTTTTTTCTTTTCCTGTTTTTCCTGCTCTGTCAATGGCTTGATGCTAACCACATATTCGTTGTCAGTCTGATAGGCCAAATAATCAAAATCACCGCCAGCACTTATATTTAATACCGAAGCTTCACCTTCTTGTGTAGCTGCAACCAGCGATACAGGAGTCGCAAAATCAACCACATCCAATCTACGGCGCAATTCAGGAGGCAACCACGCATCTTTAAATGACAATCGCACACCAGCACCAGTGCCAACCATATCAGCACTTACCTTTGGATTTGATAGGGTAACGACTACACGCCCCTCACCTGCAGTGCCACGCCTGAAATCAATATTAGTAATGCGGGTTTGGCTACCAAAAGAATCTTTCTCAGTTTGCGAAGCAGTTTTCGCAACCTCAACAGATGGTCGCGCAACCTGGGCCTTCTCGGCACCTTTAACAGCGCCAACCTCGACAACAAAACTATTGCCATCGGCACGAGTTGTATAAGTTGCCAAATCATTCAAATTCAGAATAAGACGTGTGCGTCCTTCACTCGTCAAAACCATCGCACTTTGACCATTATCAACAGCCAGAGGAAAGCGGCGCTCTTTCAATCCGCTAACAACATCCGGGAAATCGAGAACAATACGAGCAGGCTTTTCGATGGTGTAACCTTTCGGTTCTGGTGGAGCCGAATCAAAAGCCATGCGCACTTCAAAGCGCTCGCCTGGTAATTGCGAAAAATCAATTGTCTTGAGAGTATTAGCCCACAAGAAAGGGGAGGCCATTACGCCAATCAGTGCCAAAGCAAATTTACGCATATTCAACCCCGGAGTGAATAGAGCACACATGTCCGCTTATTCCTTCTCTTCTAATTTAATAATTCTGGGACGTTCAACCCAACCATTGGAACCATCAGCAACAATCTCCATCACTTCAATTTGCGATGAGCTGGTTGAAATAATTTTTCCGTGATTCATCCCCAAGTAATTGCCCACTGTCGCGGGCACCACACTGTTTTCACCATTATCGATCAGCGCCCACAACTGGCCGCCTTTTGCAATAGTGCCCACCATTTTTAATGAGGTCACATTAAAACCTTCAAGAAATTCTCGTTCACGCGTTAAGTCCGGAGCAACCGCGCGCCCACCCTTTGCCGCAGACTCATCCACAGGAATTGGTTTCTCAAACGGGCTGCGTAATGTCATCGCACTGTAGGCAAAAGGTTGATAAGGACTAAAAGTAGGCAAAGGTTCAATTTGCCCCTTTGGACGACGCTTCGTCTCCTCCATAAAATCAACTAGATCTTGTTGGGAAGACTGCCCGCAACCAACTAATGCCAATACGCAAAATATTTGCGCCAGTAATAGTGACCGTTTCATTTCGTCGCGGCCTCCTGTGATTTATAGCGATAGGTTTTTGCTGATATTTGCAGATTCAACACGCGGCTTTCTTTGGCTGACTTAATGGAAAAATCATGCAGAGTCACTATACGAGGCATACCTGCAACACCACTCACAAAACCGCCCATATCGTGATAACCACCATTAACGGAAATACTTATAGGCACTTCAATATAATATTCAGCAACCACATCCGGTTGGAAATTTATATTGGCATTAGTCAAGCCACTCTCTGTACCACGCGTACCTATATCCTCAAGCAATCCCGGCACTTCTGTTTTAGCAGGCAAGCGAGAGAGTAAAGACTCAAATGTAACCTTCATCTCCTCCATTTGCGCTTTGTATGCATCGAGATTAGCGGCTTCAAAGCTGCGCTTTTCGAATGTGGTGCGTAATGTTTGCTCCTGGGCAGTAACTGACTCCAGTTGCAGATTCAAATCGCTAATTTTTATGTAATAAGTAGCTATAAAAATTAACGCCACCAACAACAAACAGACAAACAATTTTGCTGGCAGAGGCCATACACCGATTTTGTCAAAATCGATATTATTTAGATCAAAGTCTTTTAGCTGCTCAAGTGAGTCCTGTAATGACATTATTTTGCTCCTCCTGCGGCTTTAGCTGCTTCGGCAGCAGGGTCTACAGGCGCAGAAGTTTCTACGGTCATTTTAAAAGTACTGGCATCCTCACCCTCTGCAGGCGCAGCCTGCACTGAGGATAAGCTAGGTGCCGCGTACCAATCGGAAGATTCAAGGTTCCGCATAAAACTGGCAACCCTGTTATAGGATTCAGCGACACCTTCTATAGTAAGGACATTGCCTTTGCGCTCCACCGAGTTCACCCAAACACCATCTGGAATAGCTCTGGCTAACTCATCAAAATAACGCACAATAACAGGGCGAGTTCCTTCCAGATCGGTAATAACCTTTATGCGTGCGAGCAAATCATCTCTCACTTTTTTGATCTCACTGATTTCCTTTACCTGTGCATCAAGCTTGTTGATTTCCTGAGTAAGCAACTGATTTCGCGCATTTTGGTTCTCGATAGCCGATTGAACGCTGGACACCCAAAGATATGCAGCAAATGCAGTAACAAGCCCAACCCCAAAAATAATCCCCAAGAATTCGCGCTTCTTTTCTTCGCGATAGACCTGACGCCAGGGCAATAAGTTAATTTTGGCCATTAGTCAAAACTCCTCATTGCCAAACCGGTAACAATCATCAACGCCGGAGCATCGTTAGCCAAAGAAACTGCATTGACCCGGGAAGATACAGACATGCGCGCAAAAGGATTTGCCACCACAGTTTGTGTACCCAGCTTTTCTTCTATCAAACCTACAAGCCCTTCAAGCGAAGCGACGCCACCCGCAAGGATGATGTAATCAACATCGTTATACTGGCTGGCAGAGAAGAAAAATTGAAGGGAGCGTGTAACTTGCTGAACTACCGCATCTTTGAACGGAGTTAACACCTCCATTTCATAATCATCCGGTAAGCCGCCTTGCTTTTTAGCGAGCCCCGCCTCTTCGCGAGACAAACCATAACGACGCTGGATTTCCTCGGTGAGCTGGCGACCACCAAACAATTGCTCTCGGGTATAAACCGTTTTGCCATCAACCAAAACACTAAGGGTTGTCATAGTCGCACCGATATCAATGATCGCAACGACCTGACCTTCCTGATCTTCCAATTGCTCGGCAATCAGCTCGAAGGCGCGCTCCATGCAATAAGCCTCGATATCTACTTTTTCAGCAATTAAATCTGAATCAGCAAGTACCTGCTGGCGCACTTCCACATTTTCGCGGCGACAGGCAGCGAGCAACACCTCAACCTGGTCCGGATTGCGCGGTGAAATACCCTGAACTTCAAAATCCAGCGCCACCTCTTCCAGAGGGAAGGGAATATATTGATCAGCTTCCGCAGCAATTTGCCCTTCCATGGCATCATCATTCAAGTCAGCAGGCATATCGATCATTTTGGTGATCACCGCTGAACCAGCCACTGCCACAGCTGCGTGCTTTAATTTGGTTTTTGATTGCTTGACCATGGAGCGAACAACTTCTGCCACGGCAGCCGGATCAGCAATATTTTTCTCCACTACCGCATTGGGAGGGAGTGCTTTTACGGTATAGGACTCAACGCGGTAGCGGTCGCCGCTGCGACTGAGTTCAAGCAATTTAACCGATGTTGAGCTGATATCCAGCCCGATCACCGGCTTTGCCTTCTTTTCGAGGAAACTTAAAATGCCCATTTTTCTATCTATATCCGTAACTTAGACGTTGTTTATGTTATAGCACTTTAACTTAAGCCTGCAACAAACCGATGAATATGTAAACAGGCAAAAAGCCCGTATAATGCGCGCCTCTTCCTGCGAATTCGCTAACCCATTAATTCACATAGAAAAAATGTTCAGTAAAAAATCCTTGTTCGGCATTATTTTTTGGCTGTTACTGGCTGGTACCAGTGTTACCCTGGTGACATTTGCGGGCCTGTATCTCTACCTAAGCCCCAAACTACCTTCGGTTGAATCCTTGAGGGAGGTTAAATTACAGACCCCGTTACGGGTTTATTCAAGCGACGGCAAACTTATTGGTGAATTTGGCGAACAACGTCGCACTCCGCTCACCTATGATCAAATACCGCCTCTTTATATAAAAGCTCTCCTCTCCGCCGAAGATGCAGAGTTCTTTGAGCATCATGGGGTTTCTCTAAAAGGCATGTTGCGCGCCGCATCACAAATTCTAAAGTCCGGCGCCATCCAATCCGGCGGAAGCACTATTACTCAACAGTTGGCGCGTGATTTCTTTCTCACTCGCCAACAAATCTTCTCACGCAAGTTTAACGAAATTCTCTTATCCATTGAAATTGAAAGAAAATTTACCAAGGAAGAAATCCTTGAATTGTTCAACAATAAAATGTTCTTTGGCAATAGAGCTTATGGCCTTCAAGCGGCGGCCCAAATTTATTATGGCAAGAATATTGAGGAGCTCAGTGTCGCCCAATACGCAATGATTGTAGGTGTCCTTAAAGCGCCATCCGCTTACAATCCGTTAGCTAACCTGAAGCGGGCGATGATTCGCCGCAATTGGATTATCGGGCGCATGTATGAACTCAAACATATTGACCAGGTAACTTACGAAGCGGCGATCAATGAGCCGAACACTGCAAGTTACCACGGCACCACCCTGGATGTTCAGGCACCTTACATCGCCGAAATGGCACGCCAGGAAGTTCTGGATCGCTTTGGCGACAAAGCTTATGTGCAGGGTTACAAGGTTTACACCACAGTAGACAGTGCCGCACAAGCAACTGCCCAGGCAGCAGTTCTTAAAGGGTTGATGGATTACGACCGCCGCCATGGTTACCGCGGGCCGGAGCGAAAACTAAACCCATCACAGGAATCAGACCTTGCAGATTGGCAAGATGAGTTACAAACCATTCCCATTTTAGGTGGCCTGGAGCCCGCTGCGGTAGTGGATATCGCAGATAAGTCCATTAAAGTGTTAATGAGCAACGGCGATTTTATCGATCTTGGCTGGGAACAAGGGTTATCCAACGTACGCCCTTATATCACCGAGGATAGCCGTGGCGCCGCCTATTCTACTGTCCATAGCTTTTTAAAACCGGGCGATGTAGTCCGCATAATTAAAGATAATGATGACCAATGGCACTTCAGCCAGGTTCCGGCCATCCAAGCCGCATTGGTTTCATTAGACCCAATCGATGGCGCAATTCGCTCGCTCATTGGCGGCTTCGATTTCAACCAAAGCCATTACAATCGCGCCATCCAGGGCGCACGCCAACCTGGCTCAAGCTTCAAGCCGTTGCTCTATACGGCGGCACTGGAAAACGGCTTTACTCCGGCATCGATTATCAACGATGCACCGATTGTTATTGAGAACACCAGCACCGGCATAGCCTGGCGACCTGAAAATGATGACGGAAAATTTGCCGGACCAATGCGCATGCGCCAGGCACTTTATCGCTCGCGCAATCTGGTATCTATCCGCTTGTTACGCAGCATCGGTATGCAGACTGCGTTGGACAGTCTGGCTCGCTTTGGTTTTAACCCCAAAGAGTTTCCACGTGACCTGACCCTGGCACTAGGAAGCCATGCACTAACTCCAATGCAAATGGCAACCGCTTACGCCAGCTTTGCTAATGGTGGTTTCAAGATAGATCCTTATCTGGTGACACGAATTGAGGAAGATAGCGGCAAGATTGTTTATGAAGCCAACCCCAAAAGGGTTTGCAAAGAATGTAGCACTACTGTTGGCGGCCCCGTAACAGTACCAGCGACAAACACTCAACCATTAGCGCCTCGAATTATTGATGCGCGCATTGCCTATCTGATTGATTCGATGCTGCGCGATGTAGTTGATAAAGGAACCGGTCGCCTTGCCAAGCAGCTTGGGCGTCAGGATCTGGCCGGCAAAACCGGTACGACCAATGGTCCCCGCGACACCTGGTTTTCCGGTTATAACCCCAACATCACCACAACGGTCTGGGTTGGCTTTGATGCAAATACGCTGCTGGGCAGAAAAGAGTTTGGTAACTCGGCACCCTTGCCAATCTGGATCGACTTTATGCGTACAGCTCTGGAAGGCCTGCCGGATCAATTACCCCGCCAGCCGGAAGGCATTGTTACAGTGCGCATCAATCCGGATACCGGCAAACCTGCTATGCCCGGTGATCCCGATGCAATTTTTGAAGTGTTTTTAGGTGAGGATACAGGGCGTACATCAGCAGCAGGAAATGAAACCAGCGAACAAGTCACCCTGCCCGAAGAAATTTTCTAACACAGATTAATCAATCACCTTCAAGGATGAAGGTGTACGCACCCCCATCACCAGCGACTTAAACCGGCGCTTGCCATTTTGACTACCCTTGTCTTTTCGAGCCGTAATCCATCCGCGAACTTCCACAGTTTTACCCTGCAACGATTGCCAATCATTGCGCCCAAAGGTTCGCCAATCAGATTTTTTTATTTGCGCGACCAAATCCCCATCAAACTCAATCCACACCGATGAATTCACATCAACGCGCATAACCTTGCCCCGCACCAGCCGAAAACCGGTATCGCCTACTGTTAATGATGTCGAGGGAAAGCTACTCCAATACGAGTTGCTCCAAACACCGGAAGGTTTTTTGCGCGCGCGGGATTCAATGGAGTAAAGACAAGATTCTTGCGCGCCATTGGGCGGGACACTGACCTGAAGCGCCATTCCTGCACGAATTTGTTCCGCCGCCAGGCTGCGGCCGGATTTATCATATACATGAGCCAACCAGCGCCCGTAATGATCGCGCTTTTCAGCATCAAACCCCAAACGAACTTCGCCCCCTGCGCGCGCAACAAACTGGCGTGCACTCGCCAGCGACTCCTGCCCCAGCGGTTGGCCACGCTTTTGACCGATAGTAATTTCGGGGGCATTGATCCCCAGGACTCGCACCGAGCGACCATCGCTGAGCTTTAGGGTATCCCCATCCTGCACCTTAGCCACTTTAATAGCAGTGCTTTCGGGGTGGCCGCATTCAGCCAATACAAATGAGGAAGATAACAGGCATAAAAAAACGCCGGTAAGCAACCTTACCGGCGTTTTTCTGGATTGTTGCATCAGCTTAAGCTGCAAGGCGCACCAATTATTTCTTGGCGCCACCGATACGGCTGCCGAAACGCTTGGTGAAGCGGTCAATACGACCACCGGTATCAACGATTTTTTGCTTGCCAGTGTAGAAAGGGTGGCATTGGCCGCACACGTCTACGTGGAAAGATTTACCCAGGGTTGAACGGGTAGTGAAGTTGTTGCCGCAGCTGCAGTTAACAGCTACTTCAACGTAATTTGGATGAATGTCTGCTTTCATGATGAATGCCTTCGTAAGCTGTGCCGCCACCGGGTCTATTGCCTGGCACCGCACATAGGTTAAAAAAAACGGCTGTTTTTGAAGAGCGGCGATACTATCAGAAAAAAATCCCGGCGCAACCGCAAAGCGCGGTTTTGCCTAAAAAATCATCAGGCACATGCTATTTCCCTCTTCCAACTTACAAAACTACCTCCCTGCTTTGTCACGGCGATATAGGTTATCCTTCCCGCCAAACGCCGCCTTAGCAGAACAACACCAACAATGCACGAACCACGACTACTTGAGATTGCCCTGCCCGTTCCCTTGAGGCGCAACTTCGACTATTTATCTCCCATAGACTTTCCCGCAGATGCGTTGGACTCGCTGCAAGTAGGTACATTAGTTCGCGTTCCTTTCGGTCATCAGGAGCTCATCGGCATATTGCTTGACGTTAAATCCGTTAGCGCTTACCAACCGGCAAAACTGCGCCCTGCGCTGGGGATTATCGATCATCAACCCGTACTGGATACCGAACTACTGGAGCTTTGCCGCTGGGCAGCCGACTATTACCAGTCACCTTTAGGTGAGGCACTGCAAACCGCCTTACCGGTTTTATTGCGACAAGGCGAACCCGCGCGATTAAAAGGTGAACCCGTCTTTGTATTAACAGCGGAAGGCAAAGGCTTGCCCGAAGGCGCCTTGAAACGCGCGCGCAAACAAGCCGAATTACTGGCCGCACTACAAAAAGCCCCTCATTTAACACGGGCCGATCTGGATTCGCTGGAAATCCCCCGCTCTATTGCCAAAAACCTCATCGATAAAGGCCTGGTAAAAATTGAAGAGTTGGCACTATCCACAAACAACCAAATCACCCAATTGTTGCGCGAGCCCCCGCTCACCCTGAGTGACGAACAACGACACGCATTTGAGCAAATCGACTTTTCCGGTTTCAAAACCTGGTTACTCGACGGTGCCACCGGCAGTGGTAAAACCGAAATCTATTTACAGGCAATTGAGCGAAGCCTTCACCAAGGCAAGCAGGCCCTGGTGCTGGTGCCAGAAATCGGCCTTACGCCGCAAACCATCCAGCGTTTCCAGCGGCGGTTTGCCGTTCCGGTTGCGGCGCTGCATTCGAGGTTAAATGATAGAGAAAGACTGGAAGCCTGGTTGCAAGCCCGTGCCGGCATTGCACGCATAGTAATTGGTACTCGCTCAGCACTCTTTACGCCCTTCCAGTCACTGGGAATTATCATTATTGATGAAGAGCACGATGGCTCGTTTAAACAGCAGGATGGCTTTCGTTATTCCGCCCGCGATCTCGCCGCCGTACGTGCCCATCGTTTGAACATCCCACTGATTCTCGGCTCGGCAACGCCTTCGCTGGAAACCTTGCACAATGCACTGCAGGGCCGTTCCCATCACTTGCAACTTAAAGCGCGCGCAGGCAGTGCCAGACCACCGGAAATTCAATTGCTGGATATTCGCGGCGAAATACTTCACGAAGGTTTTGCCCAGGCCAGTATTGATGCCATTGGCGAAACCCTCGCACGTGGCAACCAGGTTCTGGTGTTTCTAAATCGCCGTGGTTACGCCCCCACACTGGAATGCCACGATTGTGGCTGGCTGGCGAACTGCAATTTTTGCGATGCGCGCATGACGGTACACCAAACCCCGCGCCATTTACATTGCCACCATTGCGATCACCAACGTGCGTTACCGCGTCGTTGCCCGCACTGCAATTCCAGCCATTTACAACCTATTGGCCAGGGAACAGAACGCAGCGAAATTGTGCTGCAACAATTATTTCCCGACCAAAAAATTATTCGTGTAGACCGCGATTCCACCCGCAATAAAAATGCGATGCAGAAATTACTGGAAGAGGTTCACACCGGTGAGCCCTGCATCCTCGTGGGAACCCAGATGCTCGCCAAAGGCCATCATTTTGCCGATGTAACCCTGGTGGTCATCATCGACGCCGACGCCGGTTTATTCAGCACGGATTTTCGCGGACCGGAACGCATGGGCCAACTTCTCCTGCAAGTTGCCGGACGCGCCGGACGTGCAGAAAAACCGGGGCGCGTAATATTGCAGAGCCATCATACCGATCACCCTTTGGTGCAAACGCTTGTCACGCGCGGTTATCACGCACTGGCCGATTTGATTTTGCATGAACGCCAACTCACCGGCTTGCCCCCTTATCGCCAACTCGCATTGATGCGTGCTGAAAGCAAATTCCCCCAGAAAGCCACTGACTTTCTGGCCTATGCCCGCCAGCAAGCAGAAACTCTCGCGCCTGCAAGCCCGGTATTGAGTTATCTCGGGCCGCTTCCTGCATTTATGGAAAAACGAGGCGATCGTTTTCGCTACCAATTGCAAATCAGCAGCGCCCAACGCAAACCATTACAGCAACTTCTCACCGAATTGGCGATGAAACTTGAATCCAGTCCGCTTGCCAAAGCGGTACGCTGGTCGATTGATGTCGATCCACAAGAGATGGGCTGATAGCGTGTAGTGACGGCAATAGCCATACCCTTTACAATCGCGCCCTTATTTTTAGCCAACCGATTATGTAAAACATTTCATGAGCAGAGATTTCGCCAAAAAAGGCCGCGCACCGGCCAAGCGCAGCAGCGGCAACAGCAGCGGTGGCCAGACACCCGCGTGGTTGTGGTTTATCGCAGGCCTGGTCATGGGTGCGTTTGCGGCGAGTTATTACTTTATTAAACATCCGGTTGAAGCTCCCGCGCCCAAAGAGGACCCGAAACCGAAAGTTGTCGAAAACAAAACGCCGAAACCGCGCTTTGATTTCTACAAGCTCCTGCAAGAAAGCGAAACCATAGTCCCCGCTAGCGAAGCAACCGGTGAAGACAAACCCGCACCGCAGGAAGCAGGAATCGAATATCTGATTCAAGTGGGATCATTTCCCAAAGCCGAAGATGCCGATAAATTGCGTGCACAACTGATTTTGCTTAACCTGGATGCCGGCATCGAAAAAGTGGAAATCCGCAAAGGCGAGATCTGGCATCGCGTAGTGGTCGGTCCTTTCGACAATCAAAATGCGTTGACCAGCGCTCGCTCGCAACTCGTAAAAAATGAGTACAACGCACTCGTACTCAAACGCGCCAAAGCCAAGTAAAACGGCTTGTCATACTACATTCGAAAATAAGGGTACCGCTTGAAAAAGCCGTGCCCATCCCCATCTCGATTATTCCTGTTGCGATACCGCACAGCACATGTTCTGCATGTGTTTGTATTGATTATTTAAAGGAAGTCCTGTGACTACGATTCTTTCTGTTCGCCGCGAAGGCCAGGTAGTAATTGGTGGCGACGGCCA
Source organism: Cellvibrio sp. 79 (assembly GCA_003056245.1). Lineage (GTDB taxonomy): Bacteria > Pseudomonadota > Gammaproteobacteria > Pseudomonadales > Cellvibrionaceae > Cellvibrio. The sequence continues at coordinate 203,729 of MVDH01000003.1, forward strand.
GGTATCACTTGGCAACACCGTGATGAAAGGCAATGCGCGCAAAGTGCGCCGCTTGTATAAAAACCAGGTATTGGCCGGGTTCGCCGGCGGCACTGCCGATGCATTTACTTTGTTCGAACGCTTTGAAGCAAAACTGGAAGCGCATAACGGCCAACTTACACGCGCCGCTGTTGAACTCGCCAAAGACTGGCGAACGGATCGCAGCTTGCGGCGTTTGGAGGCACTGCTCGCAGTTGCCGATAAAGAAGCATCGTTAATCATTACCGGCAATGGCGATGTAATCCAACCTGAAGATGATTTAATTGCGATTGGTTCAGGCGGCAATTATGCGCAAGCTGCGGCCCGCGCCTTGCTGGAAAATACATCGCTTGATGCGCGCAGCATTGTTGAAAAAGGTTTGAAAATCGCTGGCGATATTTGTGTTTTTACCAACCAGAATCACACCATTGAAGTGCTCGATTATTAATTGCTTATATCAGCCCACCCAAATAGCTACCAATGCACAAAGAAATTAAAGAGTTTTTTATGTCTTCTATGACCCCGCGCGAAATCGTGCATGAATTGGATAAACATATCGTCGGCCAACAAAACGCCAAGCGCGCTGTCGCCATTGCATTGCGCAATCGCTGGCGCCGCATGCAAGTACCCGCTGATATGCGCAATGAGATTACCCCGAAAAATATTTTGATGATCGGCCCCACCGGTGTCGGTAAAACTGAAATTGCCCGGCGCCTGGCAAAACTTGCCAACGCACCATTTATTAAAGTGGAAGCCACTAAATTTACTGAAGTTGGTTATGTCGGTCGCGATGTGGAATCCATTATTCGCGATCTCGTCGATGTCGCAATTAAAATGCGCCGTGAACAAGCCGTGAAATCAGTTCAGCACCGCGCGGCAGAAGCCGCAGAAGATCGCATCCTTGATGCATTGCTACCACCTGCACGCGACTTATCCGCGGAGGAAAGTAAACATGAATCCGGCACCCGCCAGATTTTCCGTAAGAAATTGCGCGAAGGCGAACTGGACGATAAAGAAATTGAAATTGATTTAGCCGCGACCAGCGTGGGCGTAGAAATTATGGCCCCACCCGGCATGGAAGAAATGACCAACCAGCTGCAAAGCATGTTCTCATCGCTGGGGCGCGACAAAACCAAAAAAACCAAAACCACTGTTAAAAAAGCCTTCAAACAATTACAGGATGAAGAAGCGGCAAAACTGGTCAGCGAAGACGATATCAAAACCCAGGCGATTGAGGCGGCCGAACAAAACGGTATTGTGTTTATCGATGAAATTGACAAAGTCGCACGCCGTGGCAATGTGAGCGGTGCCGATGTATCGCGCGAAGGTGTACAACGTGATTTGCTGCCGTTAATTGAGGGCTGCACCGTGACCACTAAACATGGCATGATCAAAACCGATCATATTTTGTTTATCACGTCCGGCGCGTTCCATTTGAGCAAGCCATCAGATTTAATCCCGGAGCTGCAAGGCCGCTTGCCAATTCGCGTGGAATTACAGGCGCTAACGCCCGATGATTTCGAACGCATCCTTACTGAGCCTAAAGCATCGCTGACGGAACAACAGCAAGCACTGCTTAAAACTGAAGGTGTTGATGTTTCCTTTACCAAAGATGGTATTCGCCGTATTGCAGAAACTGCATTTGATGTAAATGAACGCACTGAAAATATTGGCGCGCGCCGTTTGCACACAATTCTGGAACGCTTGCTGGAAGATGTTTCGTTTGATGCTGGCAACGGTAACAACAGTGTAGAAATTAATGCAGACTATGTTGAGAAACATTTGGGCGAGCTGGCGAAAAATGAAGACTTGAGCCGGTATATTCTCTGATGAATGCAGATGCAAGCAAAGTTCCCAGCAAAATAAAGTTGCACAAACAATCACAGCAACTCGAATTGCATTTTGATGGCGAGCAATTCTTATTCCCCGCCGAACTCTTGCGCGTTTATTCGCCCAGCGCCGAAGTCAAAGGTCACGGACCGGGGCAAGAAGTGCTGCAATTTGGAAAGAAAGACGTTGCGATCACTGGTATCGAGCGCGCAGGCAACTATGCCCTCAAATTAATTTTCAGTGATGGGCACGACAGCGGTATTTTTACCTGGAGTTATTTTTACGATCTGGGGAAAAATCAGGAACAGCTTTGGACTGAATATCTGCAAAAATTACACGACGCTGGTAAAAGCCGCGAGAAAGATACCAGCGTCGTGAAGTTTATTAACTAATTTTTTATGCACCAGCTTTTATCATTGGTGTCAATTTTATTCAGCACCACTCCAACTCACCACACCGGTGTAAGCGGTAATTAATATCACCAGACCAAAGGCAATACGATACCAGGCAAAGATTTCATAGGTGTGATTTGCCACAAAACGCACCAGCGTTCTCACCGCCAGCCATGCCGCAAAAAATGCGGTAATAAATCCTGCGGCAAACATCGGCAAATCACTTGTGTGCAATAAATCGCGATGCTTGTAAATATCGTAAAACGTTGCTGCAAACATGGTGGGAACCGCGAGAAAAAATGAAAACTCGGCGGCAACTTTACGATCCAGGCCAATGAACAAGCCACCGATAATAGTCGCGCCGGAGCGCGAGGTTCCAGGAACCATAGACACCACCTGGAACAATCCGACTTTCAGTGCATCCTTCCAACTCATATCATCCACATTGTGTACGCGGACCTGATGAGTGCGACGCTCCGCCCACAGAATGACAATGCCACCGAGAATCAACATAGTAGCTACGCTGATCGGGTTGAATAAATAGGTTTTGATCAGAGAAATAAATAGCACACCCATAATCGCCGCCGGCAAAAACGCAACCAGCAAGTTGGCAATAAAACGCTGGGCCTTCGTGTCATTGAACATGCCCAGGGCTACACCAATAAAGCGCTGCCGATATTCCACGACTACCGCCAAAATCGCGCCCAATTGAATCGCAATTTCAAACACACGGCCATCATTATGAAAATTGATCAGATCGGCTGCCACAATCAAATGGCCGGTACTGGAAATTGGTAAAAACTCGGTGAGGCCTTCCACTACACCCAATACAATTGCTTTAAAAATCAGTAAAAAATCCACAATCAACTCCCGGATCAATATAAAAAAAGCGGGCGCAGTCTGCGCCAGTTCCACAAGGTTTGCAAACTCTGTGCCCATAAATTGGGCGATGCTGGGTTATAATCCCTTCTACCATACCTGGAGGACAGATTCATGATGCTGAATATTTCCCGCCTGCTGGCAATTGCCGCATTGTTGTTACTCGGCGCTTGCGCCCAGACTCGCTATAGCGATGACTTTAAATCCGGTACCGAGTTTACCGGTTTGAAAACCTATCAATGGCGTAGCGTCACAACCGATATTGGCGGAACCGATAAAGATTTCCTGCAACAACTGGCGGACTCACAATTGCGCGCACAAGGTTTCATCCCCGCCGATAAAGCCCCGGATTTATTGCTGGATTTACAAGCCTTTTCCCGTGTTAGCACCGGCGGCAACACGAGCATCGGTATAGGTATCGGAATGCCCGTCGGCCGTCATGGGAGCGTTGGCCTCGGCACAGGCAAAATTCTGGGCCAGGGAAAACAGGAAGGAGTAATTGTTGTGGACGTAACACAAACAACATCCAATACCCTGATTTGGCGCGGCACCGCTGAAGGTATACCGCTGATTAATTTCTCATTGAAAGCCCAGCACAAACTGGGGGAAAGTTTTGCGCAATTGCTGCAACAGTTTCCACCCAAAGCATCGACCAAATAATATTCCGTCACGAATAATTTTTTGACCTATAGCCTGGTGAGTTAACGCGGGTTCTATTTTTTTCTGGAATCCGCGTTATTTATTTTCTCTCGCAATAAATATTCCTGCCAAACCAAGTGATGTATCCATGCCGAATTCTTCCTCTCGCCTTTCAACTGAAGGTATTTTGTTATTAATTGGTTTAGCGATTGGATGGGGCATTAACTGGCCCATCATGAAATTTATTATTGCCGACATTCCACCGCTGAGTTTTCGCGGACTCTGTTTGATGCTGGGGGGCTTGGGTATTCTCGGTTTAGCGCGTATTTCCGGTCTATCGCTGCGAATACCAAAGGGCTACATACAAAAAATTTTATGGGTTTGCCTGCTAAATATTATTGGCTGGAATGTGTTCGCAACATATGGGTTAAGTCTCCTGCCCGCCGGACGCTCGGCACTATTAGGTTACACCATGCCAATCTGGGCAGTGCTGCTCTCTATTTGGGTATTACGCGATAAATTTACTGCACGCGTTGGTATTGCGTTATTGCTAGGGGCCGGCGGCATATTGGCATTGATGAGCGAATCCTTATTGAGTTGGTTTGGTGGACCGTTTAATAGCGATTTATTAACAGGCGCGCTATTGATGATTGTGGCTGCGTGGAGTTGGGCCACCGGAACAGTATTGATGAAGCACTGGAAAATTCCGATGAATAGTGTCGCATTAACGGGCTGGCTTTTATTGTTGGCCAGTATTCCAGTTTTAATTGCGGCATTTTTTATCGATGGATTGCCACAAAAAATGCCATCGACAATGGTGCTGTGGGGCCTTATTTACAACGTATTTATCGCGTTCATGTTTTGCTATTGGGCCTGGGTTCGCTTGGTTAGCCTGGTGCCGGTCAGCGTTTCTTCGCTCTCATCCCTGATAACACCGTTGATTGGAATTATTTCGGGAATACTGATATTGGGCGAGGAGCCCGGCTGGCCGGAATTCATAGCAACGTTTTTAATTTTGGGTGCGGTCGCGGTCGTCAATTCAGGCGCAGTAAAAACACCAGCCAGAAATCATCAAACCTCAACCGGCAACGAGTGAACCAACGCAATACGATTTTGCTGCGGCAGAATTTCTGCCGCATAGGCAATCACTTCAACACCAGCAGCAATTGCCTCGCGCATCGTCGCCCCGTACACAACATCAATATGGTCCGCAGGGCTAACTTTTTTAATTCCGGTATGCTGCACACAAAACAATAAAACCGCACGGTGCCCCTGCCGCACCATCGCCATTAGTTCGCGCAAATGTTTGCTGCCGCGCTGGCTAACCGCATCAGGAAAAAAACCGTCGCCATCGGCTTCCATCAAGGTCACGTTTTTAACCTCCACATAACAAAGCCGTTCATCTGTGGAATGATTACTCAACAAAAAATCAACACGCGATTTTTCCTCACCATAAACCACTTCCCGTTTTAACAATGAGTAGCCCTGCAACTCGGTGATAATTCCCGCTGTTATTGCGGTTTCGACCAACGCATTTGCACGCGCTGTATTAATGCCAGCCAGATAGCCGCCCGGCGTACTGACAACTTCCAGCGTTTGCGGGTATTTGCGGGTTTTGCTCTCGCTTACCGAATACCAGCAGGCACTATCGGATACCACGCAATTTTTCATGGAACCGGTGTTGGGGCAATGGATAGTGAGTTCGGTTTTATCGGTCAGGACAATATCGGCCAGGAAGCGTTTATAGCGTTTACTCAACAGGGCGGGATGCAACAGAATCATAAGCACGGTTTCAGAGTCAAATTCGGAAATGACAGATTTACGACAGATTGAACCACAAACGCGCCATTTTGGGGCTATAGTTTTTGTTTGTAGTTGCTCGGCCCCGGAGTTCAGGTATCGAATGAGTTATCGCCAGTTTTCAATGAGATAGCCGTGAAAAAAACGCTAGCACTCCCATTTGTTATCTGATAGCTTGCTCCCCCTTCTAATTCTGCCCGCCTGTTCGAGGCAGAGAATGATGATCCAGGAAGTCTTACGAGGCGCTACCCATTATGGCGAAAAAATCACCCTCTACTGAAACCTTCGCGCTGCGTCCTTTTACTCCGTACGTGGAGAAAAAAGGCGAAGAGTACATGAACGATAGCCAAAAGCTGCATTTTAGAAATTTGCTGCTCAACTGGCGTTCAGAGCTGATGGAAGAAGTAGACCGCACAGTGAGCCACATGAAAGATGAAGCGGCTAACTTCCCAGACCCAGCTGACCGCGCCAGCCAGGAAGAAGAATTCAGCCTTGAGCTGCGTACTCGTGACCGCGAGCGCAAGCTGATCAAAAAAATCGACAGCACCCTTGAGTTGATTGAAAACAATGATTATGGCTATTGCGATGCCTGCGGTGTAGAAATCGGCATTCGCCGTTTGGAAGCCCGCCCGACCGCTACTCTTTGTGTGGATTGCAAAACCCTCGCAGAGATCAAAGAAAAGCAAATCGGCGGTTAATTCCGCCCATCCCGGAGGTGGGCTCGCCCACCTCGATGCAATGCCCTCCCCCATTTCATCCCGAACAGCAATCCCCTATATCGGCAGATTTGCCCCTTCGCCTTCAGGCCCTTTGCATTTTGGTTCCCTGGTAACTGCGCTGGCCAGCCATCTGGATGCCAAAGCAAGTAACGGCCAATGGCTGGTACGCATGGAAGACCTGGACCCACCGCGCGAACAACCCGGCGCCGCCGATGACATATTGCGCTGCCTCGAAGGTCACGGCCTGGATTGGGACGGGGAGGTGATTTACCAAAGCAATCGTCATGACACCTATCAAAATTGCCTCAATGATTTAATTGCCCGTGATTGGGCGTATCCATGCAGCTGCTCACGCCAGGATCTGGCCAGCATGGGGGGAATTTACGACGGTCGCTGTCGCCATAAACAGGTGGACTTATCCAAACCGCACTCGCTACGGCTCAAACTGTACGATATTGATGACCACCCGAGTGCAGACGAAATCCACTTCCATGACCTGATTCAGGGCTCGCAAGCACAAAACCTGCGCACGCAAGCCGGGGATCAAATACTGAAGCGGCGCGATGGGTTCTACGCTTACCAGCTTGCGGTTGTGGTTGATGACATCGCACAAGGAATCACCCACATCATTCGCGGTAGCGATTTGCTGGATGTCACCGGTCGGCAGCTATTCTTCTTTAACCTGCTCGGATCGCAGCAACCCGCCTTTGGCCATGTGCCACTTGCGGTACAAGCCAATGGGCAAAAGTTGAGCAAGCAAAATCACGCACGGGCAATAGAGATTAAAGAAGCAAGCAGGAACCTGTGGCGTGGGCTAGAGTTTTTAGGGCAAAATCCGCCCGCCGATTTGGCGGGTGCATCGACCAACGAAATTCTGGACTGGGGATTGCATTACTGGCGCAGGGATAAGATCAGAGGCCTAAGCCACTTGTATCGTGAAGATTAAACCATCGCGATAACCAAACAGGCCCTGAAACAATAACACCAACCCGGTTGCGCACTTGCGTCACCCAGGAAGTAGAGTCATGAACAATCAACGCCTGGTTATCTTACTGCTGCTGATTGCCTATATATTTTCCCCGACACTATTTAACTGGATTATCAATCCGGAGGGTGCGTGGTACCGGCCGTATATCGTCTGGATACTGGTGATAGCGATTGCCTTTGCGATGCAGTTACGTCGCAAGAAATACAACGACCTCGACTAGCTCCCCGTAGTCTGACTATCAACTTATAACGACATAAGAACCCACAATGACTTTTGACCTCGGCCAAGTTGCACTGATAGGAATCGGCTACCTGCTGCTGTTATTTGGTATCGCCTGGATTACCGAACGCGGCTGGATTCCAGAATCAGTTACCTCCCATCCCATCACTTATATTTTGTCACTCGGTATTTTTGCGAGCGCCTGGGCGTTCTACGGCGTAATCGATCTGGCATTCCAATATGGTTACGGGGCGCTGGCTTATTACCTGGGAACAGGAGCGCTGTTCCTGTTTGCGCCAGTCGCGCTGGCACCGCTTGCCGAGTTGGCGCGCCGCCATCAGGTTCACTCCCTGGCAGATTTACTGGTATTTCGCTACCACAGCCACAGCGTAGGCGCGCTGACCACATTGTGTATGCTGTGCGGGATTTTGCCGCTGCTCGCCCTGCAAATTCAGGCAATTGCCGACACCATGCATATCCTGACAGTGAGCGGAAATCCCTCGCTACCACTGGAAACCGGCCTCACCTTTAAAGACATCATGGCGCTGTGCTATTGCGCTATCCTGGCGTTCTTTACCATTTCTTTTGGTGCCAACCGCGACCAACACCGCGGGCTTGTTACCGCAATGGCATTTGAGTCGCTGTTGAAAGTTTGTGCGCTATGCGCGGTTGGACTGGTGTCTGTTTATGGCGTCTTTGATGGCCTTGATGGCCTTGACCAGTGGCTGCTGGACCACCCTGAAAATCTGGCCTTATTGCACACCCCGATTCACACTGACTCAGCCCATACCTTGTTGCTGGTATTCGTCGCTACGGCGGTAACCATGCCCCATATTTTCCATTTGGGGCTGGCGGAAAATCCGCTGATGCGCAACTCACACACTGTGACCTGGGCGTTCCCTCTGTTCCTACTGCTCATGGCACTGCCGATTTTCCCGATCCTATGGGCAGGCACCGAACTGTCAGTACCTTTGCCACCACAATATTATTCACTCGGCGTTCCGATCCTGTTTGACTCGCCCGGCCTAACCCTGCTGGCATTCCTTGGCGGCCTCTCTGCGGCGACTGGCGCCATGGTAATCATCTCACTTGCATTGGCGACCATGGTAATGAACCATTGGCTGCTTCCCAGCCTTAAGCTGCGTACACGTACAGACTTATACAGCCAACTGATCTGGCTGCGCCGGATCATTATCGCGGCCATTTTCGCCGGTGGTTATGTGTTTTATTGGGTTCTGGACAATCGCTTCAGTCTCGCCCATCTAGCCATGACAGCATTTATTGAAACGCTGCAATTCCTGCCCGGTACATTTGCGATTGTGTTCTGGAGCAAAGGCAATAAACGCGGCCTGATTGCGGGTTTATCGGTCGGCACCAGCATTTGGGCGCTGGGGCTTTTGCTGCCAATCCTCACTGGAATCGAGCACCTTCATCTCCCACTGGGAAACATCAATATTCCCGTTGGCATTGAATATTGGAATCATGTCACGTTGATTTCACTTGGCCTTAACACCTTTTTCTTCGTGGTGATCTCACTGCTAACACGTCAAACTGACGATGAACAATACAGTGCCGAGGTTTGTGCCGCCGATGAACTCAGCCATCCGGTACGCCAGGCGCTGGATGTTCACTCTGCCTCCGAATTCAAGCATCGCCTCGCCAAACCATTAGGCAAAGTCACCGCCAGCCGCGAAGTAGACATCGCCTTACAGGAACTCAACCTCACTATTGATGAGCGCCGCCCTTACGCATTGCGCCGTTTACGCGATCAGATTGAAGGTAATCTTTCCAGTTTGATGGGCATTCATGTCGCCAGCGAGATCATGGATAAATACATCCCCCATGTCACCGCCGAAACCCAAAGCACGGTTGATATCAACCTGATCGAAAACCGCCTCTCCCAATACCGTGACCACCTCACCGGAATGGCGGCGGAATTGAATACGCTGCGCCTTTACCATCGTAAAACCCTTGAAGAACTGCCTATGGCGGTATGCTCATTGGGGCGGGACATGGAAGTGCTGATGTGGAACCGGGCGATGGCCAGCCTGACCCAGATTCCCACCGAAGACGTGACCGGGTCCTATCTGGAAGATATCCCGGAACCCTGGTGCAGTCTGTTAATCGACTTCAGCCAAAGCAAGGAGCCGCACTTCTATCGCCGCGAGATCGAACTCAACAATCGCCCCCACTGGATCAGCCTGCACAAAGCCAACATTGAAGGTCCTATCACCGCCGGCGTTTATGATCAGGTAATGCTGTTGGAAGATGTAACTGAAACCCAATTGCTGGAGCAGGAACTGGTGCACTCCGAACGACTGGCCTCTGTCGGGCGGTTGGCGGCAGGCGTTGCCCATGAAATCGGCAACCCTATCACCGGCATCGCTTGTTTGGCACAAAACCTTAAATACGACTCCAGCGACCCGAAAGAAGTGCTCGAAACTGCTGAGCAAATCCTCAGCCAGACAGATCGCGTCGGCCGGATCGTGCAGTCACTGGTAAGCTTCTCCCACGCTGGCCATGCCAGCAAAACAGAATTTGAAGCTGTTTCCATTCGTGACTGCGCCAACGAAGCAATCCACCTTCTATCCCTGCAAAAAGAGAAAAATCAAGTCCTTTTCTGCAACGACATCCCCAAAACCGCCATCATCGCTGGCGATGCACAACGTATGATTCAGGTTTTTATAAATCTTTTATCTAACGCACGGGATGCCAGCCCGGAGCAAGGGCGTGTTATGCTTGAAAGTAACGAAGATGAGGATTCGGTAACAGTTTCTGTTACCGATGAGGGCCACGGTATCCCTCCAGAGCTAATCGAGCGAATTCTCGAACCTTTCTTCACCACCAAAGAACCGGGTGAAGGTACAGGTTTGGGCTTGGCCATGGTTTACAGCATTATCGAAGACCACAGCGGCCATATGGACATTATCAGTCCCGCCGACCCGGTTCATAATCGCGGCGCACAATTTGTAATAACACTGCCGCGTCATCTTGATGCATTCATGGACGCCTGACAGGAATAACTCGCGACCCGGCGCAGCTCGCTGCATTGGGTCAAAACACCAACACGCAAGACCCGGATAGCTATGAGCAAGATTCTGATTGTTGAAGACGAGACTATTATCCGCAATGCCCTGCGCAAACTGCTAGAGCGCAACCAGTACGAGGTCAGCGAGGCCCCATCGGTAAAAGAGGCAACCTCCAAATTCCAACTCAAGGACTTTGATCTGATTGTCAGCGACCTGCGCCTGCCGGGTGCTCCGGGTACTGATTTGATCAAGCTGGCGGGCGATACTCCCGTCTTAATCATGACCAGTTACGCCAGCTTGCGCTCAGCGGTAGATTCCATGCGCATGGGCGCAGTCGACTATATCGCAAAACCATTCGATCACGATGAAATGGTTAACGCCGTTAAACGCGTTATCGGTAAGGCCAAGGCAGCCAACAAAGTTGCCGCTGCCTCAAACCAGGCAGCCAGTAGCGCTATTGCCGGGATGATCGGCGCCAGCGATGTAATGCAGGATCTCTATAACCGCATCCATAAAGTCGCACCAACCAACGCCACCGTATTAATCCATGGCGAAACAGGAACTGGTAAAGAGCTTGTTGCCCGTGCGCTACATGAAGAAAGCAACCGCAACAACCATTTAATGATTTCCGTTAACTGCGCAGCCATTCCCGACACGCTGATCGAGTCAGAACTCTTCGGTTACGAAAAAGGCGCATTTACCGGCGCCGCCAACAACCGCGAAGGCCTGGTTGCCGCTGCTGATGGCGGAACCTTATTCCTCGATGAAATCGGTGAACTCCCGCTGGAAGCGCAAGCGCGTTTGCTACGCGTATTGCAGGAAGGTGAAGTTCGGCCATTGGGATCGGTAGAGTCGCGCAAAGTCGATGTGCGCCTGGTAGCGGCGACTCACCGCGACCTGCGCAAACTCTCCAAAGAAGGCAAGTTCCGCGAAGACCTCTATTTCCGTATCAATGTGGTTCAGTTAGAGCTGCCGCCATTACGTGAGCGTGGGCGCGATATCATCAATATTGCCGAATCCTTACTGCAACGGTATTGCGGTCAATTCGGCAAGCCACAGCTCAAACTCTCATCATCGGCCATGGATGCCATTATGAGTTATAACTGGCCCGGAAATGTTCGCGAACTGGAAAACGCCATGCAACGTGCGGTTATTCTTTGTGAAGACAGCACTGAAATTGGCGACCACCTGTTATCTATTGATATGGATGCGCGCGATCTGGATGACAACACCGGCACATCCCTAATTGAAGCTCCACGTCTTGCTGGCCGGAGTAGTCGCCAGGACACAAGCGAAGATTTGTCCTTAGAGGATTACTTCCAACGCTTCGTCCTTGAGCATCAGGACACCATGAGCGAAACCGAACTTGCCCGTAAACTCGGGGTGAGCCGAAAATGCCTCTGGGAGCGCCGTCAACGCCTTGGCATTCCACGCACCAAGGCTTCCGCAACTGCTACAAACGCCAAATAACATTTTTAATTTTTTCGATTTAAAAAATCCCCGTTATGCCCAAAGCAGCGGGGATTTTTGTTTGCAGTGACATTTTTATTAATCAATGCGCCAAAAAAGTTACTTCGACGCCAAACTGTTACCCCCAAACACGAGAGTGTTACCGTAAAAAAACTGTTACTTTCACTACCCACCAGTAACAAATTTGCTACCGATCTGTAACCGTTCGAAATAACAAAAAGAAATAAGAACCCATCAAAAAATACTAAGCAATTGTTTTTATTGAACATTTTAAAACTGGCACAAGACCTGCTCTATGTCGGCCATAACAAAAACAAACAATAAGAATTAATTAACAAAATCTAATAACAACAACAAATAATAAAAAACGTAAAAGCTTAAAAATAACAACAATAGACAATAAGAAACTGAAACAAACGAATAACAACAAGAAACAATAAAAAACTGAAAGATATAGAACATAACAACAAGAAATAATAACAACAGAATGTATATAACAATAACGAAAACAATAACTTAGATTGACCACGCTAGAAGACAAGAGCAATAAGACAGTAAAATAAAGCGGACTACTGACTAGGCACAGGATGGGATAGCACGCGAGATTGGATGTTTGCCATGGAGGCAACCCATTGAGATGCCAGAATGCAGCACCTTGGTGCTACCCTCCAGCGGGAAAGCGAAAGCTTTCCCGTTTTGCTTTCTGAGGAACTATGACGCTCAATGTTTAAGATATCAACTTACGCGACAAGTTCCTTGAACAAGCGCGATGTCGTAAAAAACCCTGATCATCTGCTAAACTCGCCGCTTTCTTGCAACTGACTGCCTAAACACCAGCGAGACACCATGCTCAAACGCTTGCTCAACCTATTCACCTCCAAGGATTCCGGAAAAGCCTCCGGCCACCGCACTAGCGATGGAGCCATATCCATCCCCCGCGATCAGCACAATATTTCCCGTAAAAATATCAGCCAGGCGGCGATAAAAATCATTAAGCAACTGGAAGATGCCGGCTATTCTGCTTATCTGGTTGGCGGTGGTGTACGCGATTTATTACTCGGCAATCATCCCAAGGATTTTGACGTCGCCACTAACGCGAAACCTGAAGAGGTTAAACGCCTGTTCCGCAGTGCGCGAATTGTTGGTCGCCGTTTCCAGATAGTCCATGTGCGCATGGGCCGCGAAGTAATTGAAGTTACCACCTTCCGCGGCCACCATGAAGACAGTTCCCAGCATGCATCCCGCAGTGAAGACGGCATGCTGCTGCGCGACAATGTCTATGGCACCCTGGAAACCGATGCCATGCGCCGCGACTTTACTGTCAATGCCCTCTATTACACACTGAAAGACTTTTCGGTGATCGACTACTGCAAAGGTGTAGAAGATTTGAAAAATCGCACCCTGCGGATGATTGGAGATCCGGAAACCCGCTATAAGGAAGACCCGGTACGCATACTCCGTGCATTACGTTTTGCCGCCAAATTGGGATTTACCATCGACCCCAAGACGGCCAAACCCATTAGCGAACTAGGCAATTTGCTACTGAATGTATCTGACGCGCGCTTGTTTGAAGAAGTACTCAAGCTATTCCTCGGCGGCTCGGCCACCGCCACCTTCAATTTGCTGCGCGATCACAATTTACTGCTACACCTGTTTCCTGGAACCGATGCTGCGCTTAAAGCAAACGATGAACTGGGCGCAAACCTGATCGAGCAATGCATGATCAATACAGATAAGCGTATCCGTGCAGATAAAACCGTCACCCCTGCGTTTATCTACGCAGCCCTGCTTTGGCCTGCCTTGCAACAGCAATTCAAATTGCTTTCCAGCCAGATGACGCCTGCCCAAGCCTGGGTACAGGCAGGCACCAATGTTATCAACCAGCAACTGACCCGCACAGCAATTCCCAAACGCTTCCTGATTCCCATGCGCGAGATCTGGGATTTACAGCAACGCTTGCCCAATCGCCTTGGGTTGCGCGCCCTGCGAACGCTTGATCACCCCCGATTCCGGGCAGCCTACGATTTCCTATTGATGCGTGAAGCCGCAGGAGAAGCACTCGATGGGCTGGGCGTTTGGTGGACCAATTACCAGACAGCCAACGATGACGACCGTGAGCGCATGGTTAAAGACCTTGCGAGACAAGGTGGCCCTAAAGCGGGAGCAAATAAACCTCGCCGCCGTCGCGGGCCGCGTAAGCCAAAAACTGATACCACTAACAGCGGGAACGAATAATTTTATGGTGGTGGCCTATATAGGTCTGGGCAGTAACCTGGAAGATCCACTGGATCAAGTCCAACGCGCATTTGATGAACTGGATTCACTAGCCAGCACTCGCTTGCTCAAACGCTCTTCACTCTACCAAAGCCGCGCAATAGGCCCGGAGCAGCCAGACTACATCAACGCGGTTGCGCAACTGGAGACCAACCTTGCGCCACTGGAGCTGCTGGATGCATTGCAAACCATAGAGCAAACACATCGGCGCGTCCGCTTGCAACATTGGGGACCGCGAACTCTGGATCTGGATTTATTGCTCTACAACAATGAAACCATCCAGCATCCACGCCTGTCAGTTCCCCACCCTTATCTAACCCAGCGCGGTTTTGTGCTTTACCCGTTGGCAGACTTAGACCCGAATTTACATTTCCCGGATGGCAAGTCCCTGCAAGCACTGTTAAAACAATGCCCGTTTGAAGGGCTGGTACGCTTGCCAGAGAATCGCCAGCCGGCGTAAGGAGTTACTGTGGACGCTGTATTTGAAGAACTGGGCCTCGACTTAACTAATACCAAATTGCCGCGTTATATCGCCGTAGAAGGCTGCATTGGTGTAGGGAAGACCACCCTCGCGCGCAACATTGCACGTTTATTTAATTACGACATGCTGCTGGAGCAACCGGAAGAAAATCCATTTCTGGAGCGCTTTTATCGCGATCCAAAATCCACGGCATTACCCACCCAATTATTTTTTTTGTTCCAGCGCGCCAACCAATTACAAAACCTGAAGCAGGGCGATATTTTTGAACCGGTGCGTGTAGCTGATTTCCTCATTGAAAAAGATCAGCTCTTCGCACGAGTCACCTTGGATGACGATGAATTGAATATTTATCGTCAGGTTTATGACAAGCTGGTCATCAACGCTCCGCAGCCGGATCTGGTAATCTATTTGCAAGCGCCGCTGGATGTATTGCTTGACCGTATCCGCCATCGCGGGATTAGCGCAGAACAACATATCAGCGCCGATTATTTAAAAGCGCTTAATAATGCGTACACCGAATTTTTTCATTTTTACGATGGCGCACCATTATTGATTGTGAATGCCAAGGATTTAAATCTGGCTAAAAATCGTGACCATTTCAAGCAACTGGTGGAATATATCCTCACTATCAAAAGTGGTCGTCACTACTACAATCCGGTGCCTGCGCTTTAATCATTTCAACTGCGCACTTCTTCTAAAGTGCGCAATTATTTTCCATGCAATTTTATTTCTTTTTATTGCCGCTTTTTACAGAGATTACTGCCATGCCCTACGGAACTATCAACAGCACTTCCACAGCAGACACAGCACTCACCAAAAGTGTCACGATCAATACTCTCAACAAGTTAAAAAGTAGCGGTGAAAAATTTGTTGTTATTTCACTTTACGACGCACATATGGCAGCCATGGCCCAACGCTGTGGTGTTGAAGTGGTATTGATAGGCGATTCACTCGGTATGACAGTGCTCGGTTACGACAGTACGATTCCCGTCACCATGGAACAAATGATTTATCACGTGGAAGCAGTGGCGCGCGGTAATAAAAAATCATTAATTATTGGTGATTTGCCCTTTATGACTTACGCCACGCCTGATGATGCAATGCGTAATTGCATGCGCATCATGCAGGCCGGTGCGCACATGGTAAAACTGGAAGGCGGCGCCTGGTTAGCAGATACAGTACGTATGCTGGCAGAACGCGGTGTCCCAGTCTGCGCGCATTTAGGATTAACACCACAATCGGTGAATAAATTTGGAGGATTCCGCGTGCAAGGCCGCGATCAGGAAGGCGCAGAAAAAATTCTCGCTGACGCAAAATTACTTGCTGAAGCCGGCGCCGACTTACTGGTACTGGAATGTGTTCCCGCCGCTCTCGGGGCACAAATTACACGCGAAATCGCCATTCCAACAATTGGCATTGGTGCAGGCCGCGATACCGATGCACAAGTATTGGTAATCAACGACATTCTCGGTTTAACTGAACAACCCCCGAAGTTTTCCAAAAATTTTTTACTGGAAGCAAACGACATTCCCGGCGCAATGCAAAAATATGTAGCCGATGTTAAAGCAGGCACTTTCCCTGGTGAAGGCAATATTTTTAATTAATATAAATTGTACTGATATAACTGGGACACTTAAAAATGCCGCACTATAGCGGCATTTTTTATTTCAATGCCATAGTTGCATCATGCGTAAACCCAGCCTCTGTCACAATCAGCAACTATCTATTAATCAGATTGTCTCCCTAATAGAACCCTGACTTAAACATTCGTCGTGGACTAAACGTTATCCATTAAATATCACTCACAATTAATTCATAAATTGACGTGCAATAATTATTGTCCGTCGCTCGACCATACTTTCATACTCTGGATTGCCAATAACTTGCAAGCCCCTTTTACATCGACATATGTGCGCATCACTTGATAGCGGGCAGTGCGAAAGTTTTTTCCATCCGCATTCCATTTGTCCACGCTACTTAAACCTTCTACTACTGCCGTATTGTCCAATATGCGCACACTTAAATCGTGGGAGCGACGCGCTTTGGGCTTTTCTTCTTTCTGGAGACGAGCAAGCAATTGTGTTTTATTTTCCTTAAGGCTTGCCAGATTGTGCACCCAATAAAATTCATCGGCGAGCAATCCACTTAAAAATTTAATATCGGCTTGCTGTACAGCGATCTCATATTGCTGATCAAGGGCAATCAATTTTTCCTTTTCCAGGCAGGAGCCAGCATAGGTTGGAGTTGCTATCAATAGTGCGGTCATTACTGTAATTTTTTTCATTGTTTTTACCGTTTAACTTTTTATTAAAAAATCAGAAGCATTGAAAGTAACATATATTTTTTTATCGCAAAAAAAAAGCCGACACCAAAACGATGCCGGCCAAGACCATACTAGATTACAAATAAAGGGGAGTTCCAAACTGGGCTAAGAGAAAAAACCCAACGGTAACTTTCACAACCTCCCTAAATCAATAAGCTGACCAATCGCAACACCACCGTCAGCTCACAGGGAGAAACCGTTACCGGTAGTTTCAGTATTGTTCAGTTTTCAACCGTTGCCAGTTTTTATATGATCATTTTTAAATTATTTGGTGATAACCGACTAATCCTGATTATGAATCGCTATAAAGCTACGAGATCCTGCTAATTAACACCAAAACCTCATTAATTAACTGGTCCAAACGGCCCGCCGTTGTTGAACGTAATGCAAAATCATCGATCAGTTTCAGCAAGCGATTAAGCTTGGGGCGCGCCGCCCGAAACTCCTCGGTAACAGGTTCATAAAGCAGATCATGGTCCTGCACACTTAACTTACCCAGCTCGGCCAATTCGGCATGGAGCGCGCTGATCAAATCGTAGAAAAAGTCTTTGCGATCCAGGCTATTTGCCTCCCAATAAGCCTGATCCAACCCCGCCTGCAATCCCTCCAGAACCGGAATTGCATTGGAAATACTGTTACACGCCATAACACACCTTCACATTAACTAACCTTAATCGTTTGAGTATAGGAGACTTTAACGTCGCCGCGACTGCTCTGTTACACTGCAAACGACCATCCCCCTGACTTGCGTAAATCACCTTATATAAATGTCGCTCGAACAACTTTGGCTGTTTATCACGCTTACGTTCATTGTCTCTGCCAGCCCTGGCCCGGTAATGCTGTCATGCATGGCTGATGCTGGCCGCTTCGGCTTTGCCAAATCCATTTATACGATGCTCGGAGCCAGTACCGGCAACCTGGTGCTGATGTTGTTATCGGCCGTTGGTCTGGGATTGCTGGTAGGGGAGGCTGAGTGGATCTTCCATACCATTAAATGGATAGGCGCCGCTTATTTGGTGTATTTAGGTATCGCCCTATTCCTTGCCGCTCCGAATAACCTGCAAGACGAACTGCCAACGATTCGTAGCAGCCACCTATTCTGGAAATCCCTCCTGGTGGCCGTGACCAATCCCAAAGGATTGATTTATTTCGGCGCCCTCTTTCCGCAATTTATTGATATTCACCGCCCCATGACCTCCCAGTTCACGCTACTGACGTTGATTTTCCTGGCTACCGATTTGCTGTGGATGGCTATTTATGCCTTGGGTGGCAGCGCCATTATGCGTTGGTTAAAGTCGCCCACCCACCAACGCTGGTTCAATCGTATTTCCGGGGGAGCGTTAGTTGCTGCAGGAATCGCCCTGGCGTTCACCCGGCTATAGCACCGGTCTATCGTCACTATCAACGCAATGGCATTCCAAATTCTGGTGGATATGAACGCAATTTCGATATAAGCAAAGAAAAAACAATTCTTTTTCAAGCTGTATAAAAATCCCTAAGCTGCACTCATCAACTTATGGAGACAGCAGCATGTCCAGCGTAAATTCTTTTTTCCCTCAATCATTGTGCAATCAACCGGTATTGATCGTGCCCGGCCTGCGCAATAGCGATGAAAACCACTGGCAGAGCCGCTGGGAAGAAAAACTCCCTGGCAGCAAACGTATTGAGCTCACGGAATGGGATACACCTGATCTGGAAAAGTGGAAGCAAGGCATTCGTGATCAATTGCAAAATGCCGATAGGCCCGTAGTCATTATTGCTCACAGTTTTGGCACTCTGGCGAGTGCAAGTATTGCGCAAGAGTTTCCGGAAAAAATTGCAGCGCTATTTTTAGTGGCACCAGCAGATCCGGATAAATTCAATATTGCTGCACAATTGCCGCAGCACTCATTGCCAGTGCCAGCACAAATTATTGCGAGCAGTAATGACCCCTGGTTGACTGAAGCTAAAGCGGCTTATTGGGCATTGCTATGGGGTGCAGATTATTTGCGCTTTAAAAATGTTGGCCATATCAATAGCGCATCAAACCTTGGCGACTGGCAGGACGGTATTACCCAATTGCAACGGTTGTTACGCAAAGCAAATGCACGCCGCAACGCAGTGATAATCCAACAG
Source organism: Cellvibrio sp. 79 (assembly GCA_003056245.1). Lineage (GTDB taxonomy): Bacteria > Pseudomonadota > Gammaproteobacteria > Pseudomonadales > Cellvibrionaceae > Cellvibrio. The sequence goes on from MVDH01000003.1 coordinate 222,905, forward strand.
AATTCGAAAGCCGCCTGACGTTGACATTAACGCAACAGATAGGGATATCACGTTGTGTATTTAATTCCTCACAACCAATGAACAACTTCACAAATCCTGCGCAGGCTTTTGCTTGCGTTTTCAAACTCCAGTAAATTGCGTAGCGAGCATCACCGCCACTAGTTGGTGTTGACTCGCCAACACTAATAATAATTACCTGGCAATCATCGCATCTTCATTGTTGCTTCTCTTTACTGTGTTTTCGTTAATGACACCCGCAGCCCGGATTCATAGCGTTTAGATTTTTACTGATAAACAACAATACAATTCCTGACAGTTAACAGCAGTATCATTAACCGGATGCGGTAGGACCCAGGTCTACTGGAAATCCTTCCTATGAAAGACAACACACCAACATCGGCATCATCAATACAAACGGCATCAATACCAACTGGTTTCGATACCAGCCTTTTTGCCAAAACGACACACAACCCATCGTTTGCCAGCCTTACGAAACAATTTACCGAGATAAATGGATTACGCGATTATTGCATTCCGGTTAACCCTTATTTTCCACCCGTAGCAGTGATGGAAAAGTTACAGGAGCGAATTGCGTTTGCGCTGAAATATTATCCCGGCTCCAATGAAAATATCGCTGAAAATATTGCACAGTTTTCCGGCGTTCATAATCCAAAAACGATTATCGCAGGCAATGGTTCCACCGAAATTATTTCCTGGCTGAATTCACTGTTTATTAAAGACAGCTTATTTGTTCCGGTTCCATCATTTGGCCGCTGGATTGAAGAGCCCCAAGGCTTGGGTATTGAACTACATACTTATCAATATCATGACTCACAAAACCAATATGTTGCGCCCGAACAATTGTTTGCAGAGGTAATGGCATCCGGCGCGCGTAATCTGGTGATTTGCAACCCGAATAATCCCACCGGTTCTATTTTTTCGCGCGAACAAATTTTATGGCTTCTGGAGGAGCTTGCGCATCTCGATAATATTATTATCGATGAATCTTTTATCGATTTTTCCGGCGCAGAACCGCCCAGCATCAAAAATGATGTAGCAAATTATCGCAATGCATGGGTACTAAAAAGCCTGGGCAAAAATGTTGGCCTGCATGGCTTGCGCATGGGCTTTGCCATTAGCAATGAAAACAATATTGCCAAATTACGCAAACACCTGCCCTATTGGAATGTGAATGGCGTTACCGAAATGCTATTGCACCTAATTAAAGACGAACATGCCAGCTATCACCAAAGCCGCATGAAAACTATTGCTGATGCAATTTATTTATCCGAGCGTTTTGAAGAGTTGCCTGATTTTACGGTTTACCCAACCCATTCCAATTTTATCTTCGTTAAACTAACGGATGATATTAACGGTACAGAACTGCGCGACCGCGTATTGCAAAACCACGGTTGTTTTATTCGCAACTGTGGCAATAAGCTGGGATCTAGTGCGCAGTATTTCCGCATCGCGGCGCGCCCGGCGGAAGATATAAACCACTTGGTAAATGCCTTTAAAATAGAGCTGGCCAGTATGAAAATGATTAATAGCAAATCGACAAATGAGAAATCTGGCATCTATTAATCCAATATTTGCTAATTTCGACATGTATAAATAAAGAAATCTGTAAAGACAGAAACCTGCGCAGCTACAGCTGCGCAGGTTCTCTCGATCCCCGCATCTTTTATTGTGGCACGCTGGTGCGGATTAAATAATCAAAAGCACCCAGCGAAGCGGTAGCACCTGCACCCATTGCAATAATAATTTGCTTGTAAGGCACATTAGTGCAATCCCCTGCGGCAAATACACCCGGCACAGACGTTTCACCGCGCGCATTGATTTCAATTTCACCGCGATTCGTCAGCTGCACAGTACCTTTGATGAAATCAGTATTCGGTAACAAACCAATTTGCACAAAAATACCTTCCAGTTCTACCGTAACAATTGCATCAGTATTGCGGCTTTTGTATTTCAATGCAGTTACTTTTTTACCATCACCGACGACCTCCGAAGTTAGCGCTTCGGTAATAACCGTTACGTTATGCAAACTGAATAATTTGCGCTGTAACACTGCATCGGCACGCAATTTTGAGTCAAATTCAATCAATGTTACATGAGCAACGATTCCCGCCAAATCAATGGCCGCTTCAACGCCCGAATTACCACCACCGATAACAGCAACACGTTTGCCTTTGAATAACGGGCCATCGCAATGCGGACAATACGCAACGCCTTTGCCGCGATATTCTTTTTCACCGGGTACATTCATTTCCCTCCAACGCGCACCGGTAGCGAGAATTATGCTTTTACTTTTCAAGCTGGCACCGCTGACAAGTTTTACTTCCACCAAATCGCCGGGATTATCACCAAGAATAACGTCGCTGGCTTTTTGCAAATTAATAACGTCCACATCGTATTCTTTAACATGTTGCTCCAACGCCATTGCCAATTTCGGACCTTCTGTAGCTTTTACGGAAATAAAATTTTCGATTCCTACAGTGTCCATCACCTGGCCACCAAAACGTTCGGCAATAACACCGGTGCGAATGCCTTTACGTGCGGAATAAATTGCTGCCGCTGCACCTGCGGGGCCACCGCCAATAACCAACACATCGAAAGGATCTTTTTCGCTGAGCGCCGCTGCATCGCGTTCGGCAGCTCCGGTATCAATTTTGGCAATAATTTCTTCCAGGCTCATACGCCCCTGGCCAAAATGTTCACCATTTAAATAAATGCTGGGTACCGCCATGACTTGACGCTTATCAACTTCGCTCTGGAACAATGCACCATCAATCATGGTTGCCGAAAAATTCGGGTTGAGTGCGGCGAGTAAATTTACCGCCTGTACAACATCCGGGCAGTTATGGCAGGAAAGTGAAACAAACACTTCAAAATGAAATCTGCCTTTCATCGCTTTAATTTGTTCAATGGTTTTTGCATCCACTTTCGGCGGATGAGCACCGGAATGCAATAACGCCAATACTAATGATGTGAATTCATGGCCCATGGGAATACCCGCAAATTCAATTCGTGGCGGCTCACCTTGAGCGGCAACAGAAAATGACGGGCGATAATTCGCATTGCCCTGCTCGCTAATACTGACTTTGTCAGACAGTGTAGAAATTTCTTGCAGGAGAGTTTTTAATTCCTGCGCTTTTGCACTCCCATCCAGGCTGGCCACCAGTTGGATCGGGCGTTGCAGTTTTTCCAAATAGGCTTTGAGTTGACCTTTGATCGCGGCATCTAACATGGTGTGTGCTCCGGGAGATTTTTTGGTAAAGCCCGCCTTGTGAGCGAGCTTTTTTATTTAGGAAAATCGTGAATACGAATTAGATTTTTCCAACCAAATCCAATGAAGGCGCCAAGGTCGCTTCACCTTCTTTCCACTTCGCCGGGCACACTTCTCCCGGGTGCGCCGCAACATATTGCGCGGCTTTTACTTTGCGCAACAGTTCAGACGCATCGCGACCAATTCCACCGGCATTCACTTCGATGATCTGGATTTTGCCTTCCGGATCAATCACAAAAGTACCCCGCTCAGCCAGACCTTCGGATTCAATCATCACGCCGAAATTGCGTGTAATAGTGCCGGTTGGATCACCAATCATCGGGTATTGGATCTTGCCGATGGTTTCAGAGCTGTCATGCCAGGCCTTGTGGGTGAAGTGGGTATCGGTAGATACGGAATAAATTTCCACACCGAGTTTTTTGAATTCGGCATAGTTGTCTGCCAGATCACCCAATTCGGTCGGGCATACAAAGGTGAAGTCGGCCGGGTAGAAGAAAACAACGGACCATTTACCTTTCAGGTCTGCATCGCTCACCGGAACGAATTGACCTTTATGGTAAGCCTGGGCATTGAAAGGTTTGATTTCTGAATTGATAGTAGCCATGTGTGGACTCCTGATATCTGTGGTTGGTTGATGTATTCGTTGGGCACAGATTAGGGAGTTGAGCGCCATGCGGCTAATTGAATGTCGCCATGCTGTTAATATATAAATTTTATCGAAAACAAAATATTGATTTTAATTAGCTATCAAAAAGGAACGAAAAAACCGCAGTCTCCATCCCGGAAACGGCGGTTTTGCTGAAAACAGAGTGAGTGGTTCAGCGGCTACGGTTAAACCGATCTGCCATGACGATCAATGATCAGGCCACCGGCAATGTGTCTGTCGATGATCAAACCGCCGCTAAGCAGCTTTATACCACCTCGCTCCAGAATTACGCCGCCGCCGCGATTTGGTACAGGTGATTTTTCGATGACCAGATCACCCGCATCGTGTGAGTCGGCGGATTTTTCAATCACTAAACCGCCCGCCACTTTATTCTGGAGAATAATGCCCTTCTCCAGAATCTGGCCACCGTTATCGGCCGGCTTTTCCAACATCACAGAACTATTTAACGATTGATCAATTTGAGCTGACGATTGGTTCTCAAGAATAACGCCGCCGGCAGACGCTAATTGGGCAGCAAACAATAAAGAGATAAACAGCGCAGATTTAGATTTCAACATGATTGCATCCTCGCAATAATTTCACAGTTAACCTGCCGTGTGGCAAGCCAGTTTGAGTTTCCTTTCGGAAGTTAAATGAACAAGGTTCCCTACACTTTCGCGACCGCCATGTCGTTTGTTCATGTAGCCATAATAGGGCGGATGTTTGTCAGAACTATGCCGTAATGGAAGAGATTTGTTGCAATTGTGTCAGCGCTATCGATGTTATGCGTTATATTGTTCAGCGCTGAACAACGATGCCCAACCAAAGGATCACCGCAATGGAAAACCCGATAGAAAAATTTCAAGCTTGGTGGAACCAAGCAACCACCAACTCACCGTTGCAACAAAAAAGTGCCGTCTGTATTTCTACTATCGATGAAAACGGCTTTCCCTCAGGCAGATTTGTGGACTTGAAGTCGGCTGATGAAAATGGTTTTGTATTTTGTACTTATCTGGATTCAGCAAAAGGAAAACACATTCAACAAAACCCGAAAGTAGCCTTGACGGTATGGTGGGACCATGTGGGTTATCAAGTCAGAGTGATTGGTGAAGCGCAGGCAATCAGCGACGCAGAAGCAGTTGAAATCTGGCAAACCAGAAAACGCAGTGCGCAACTCATCACCACCGCGTTTCAACAGAGCCAGCCATTAATAGAGCAAGAAGAATTACAAACAAGAATATTGGATGCATCCGAACAATTTGCGGAAAAGGAAGTGCCCAAACCATCAACCTGGGGTGGTTACAGAATTAAACCGGTATCGATTGAGTTTCTCACCTTCGCGGAGAGCAGATTGCATTTTCGCGAATTATTTAGCTGGGAAGGAAATATCTGGATTAAAAGCCTGCTTCAACCTTGAGCTTAACTCAAGGTTGAATGATTAATTTTTACCGCGGAACAAAATCCAACACAGTTGCGTTGATGCAATAGCGCGGCTTTCCGTTGGGGCCATCATCAAACACATGCCCCAAATGGATTCCGGAAACTTTTGCGCGAATTTCAGTGCGCTGCATACCGTGGCTGTTATCGGGAATTTCAATCACGGAACCATCAACCGGTTTGGTAAATGAAAGCCAGCCACTGCCGGAGTTAAACCGGTCGCGCGTATCAAATAACGCAGCACCACTGAGCTTATCGACAAATACACCATCGGGCGTGTTTTTGAAAATTTCGTATTGCTTGCAAAAACGCGCATCCGTGCTTTCTTCAAACGCAACATTGAATGCTTCGCTCTCACCCAGCTTGAATTTACCAAGCAGTAAATAAAACTGTTCCGGAGTCATGTAACCCTGGCGACCAAATACTTCTTTGCCATCCTGCAACAAAATAATAGTCGGCGTAGCCCAGGTCGGTGTTTTTAAACTTAATTTATCTAACTGGTTGGCGAAGCGAAAATGCATGGGAATATCCCCTTTGTAGCCCTGGGCCACATCCGCTTTAAATTTTTTGCAGTAAGGGCAAAACTCTTCTACGTCGATCACCAGGATATGTTTGCCTTTGAGCAAAGCAGAATTATCGGCAACCACAATTTGCGCATTGCTATTTTGCTCAAACTTCACTCCAGTAGAATGATCGGGGCAATAGCCATTGGGATTTTTTGCCAGATAATCCTGATGGTATTTTTCAGCGGGATAAAATTTTTCCAGCGGCTTTATTTTCGTCGTGACTTCACCGTAACCCGCTTTGGTTAATAACGCTTGATAAGCAGCAAGCACTTGTTGCGCTGCATCCGTTTGCGCCTGACTATTAGTTAGTATCGTGGAGCGATATTGGGTACCTACATCATTGCCTTGCCGATTCAGCTGCGTAGGATCATGCATTTCAAAATAGCGCTGCAACAATTGCTTCACATTGACTACAGCAGGGTTGAACGTAATTTTCACCACTTCCGCATAATTGTTCGGGTTCTGTTTATTTTTGTACTGTGTGATCGCCTCGTAATTAGGTTCGATGCCCTTACCATCAGCATAACCGGAGACAGCATCCACCACTCCATTGATTGCCTCGAAACGCTTTTCCACCCCCCAGAAACAGCCAGCACCCACCACGACAGTGTCCAGATGGTTTGTCGCTGGCATGGATTCCGCAAAAGAGTGGCCACTCAAGGCTAACGTGAATAAAACAAGGGTTTTAAAAAATCGGGAGAGAGCCATTGCTACCTCATCAGGTTTAATCAGGAAATTGCATTGTCATCATATAGAGTTGTCGTATAGATAGAGTAAAGATTTGGATATTTGTTACGCCCGTCTGGCAGTATTTTAGTAACAGGTACTGCAAAGAACAGGTGTAACCAAGCTACATATGAAGGGCAACACAATCATTTGTCCATGAAACCAAGTCAAATAAACTGACAAGACTTTACAACTGTGAATTTATTGGCTGTTACAACAAATACTAATTCCCATTTATTCAGAAATGGCGATTCATTAAATCTAAAATATTTCAGTGCCCGTGAACAGATGAAATTCTGCAAATCATCTCGGTGCGCCTGAGTGAAAAACTACTACCCAGAGCACTGTTATACACTACCACGCTCATAATTCTTAACGGAGCTTCACCCACAATTTCTTTCAGGGCCGCCACGTGCCCGTTAAACGCTTTACGTCCTGCAGGCGATAGCGATAACCAGGTACGCTGCTGCCCTTCACTGGTTTTTTTATTAATAACCACATAATCCGCATCCACCAGCGATTTAATATGCTTGGAAAGCACAGAATCACTCACGCCCAGCTGTTCGCATAACACTATAAATTCCAGTGATGCAACCGGAGCCAACAACGCGCATATTTTTAATCGGTTGCGTGCGTGGATCAGTTCATCGAAACTAGCACTACTCATCGTCGCCCAGCTTTTCCTTCGTGCCTATCGCTTTACATCAACGCCTTTTGCATCCAGTGGCCGACCAAAATGAAAACAGTAAGGCAGGATCAGTGTATTAAGAACACCGGCGCTGATCTGGACATAATTCAAATGGAGGTACTTATGGATTTTGGAAAAATAAAAAGAATTGTTGGTGAAATAGCGCATGAAGAGTGGAGTAATTTTATTTTCAACCATGATTATCTTGAGCAAGCCCAAGATCGCAAAGGAATCAATCCCTTTACCCATGAGGAAATAATATTTCCAGGCCAAAGTATGGCATATTATTGTGAAATGGGCCAAAGGGTGGGCAATATATGCCTGCAAGAAGGAATACTGCTTACGACAGGTGTTCCTGAATCAGTTTGCATTGAAATAGCAAAAAGTTTTAATGCAGTTCTATCCGAGGATGATCGTAACTAACTGGTAGCCTGGGATGCTCGTTAACGTGAGTAGAGTTGGGTGCACAAGAAACTTATAAGTAACCGTCGGCTTAACCATGGAGAAAAAAATGATTACATCAAATGCAGAGAGAACATGGCACACTGCGGAAGCAGAATACGATTCACTTCCCATTTTATTCAGGAAACCTTACATAAAAGTTTCAGAGTTTTCTTATCTCTCAAAAGACTACCCAGTCTTACTAATTTTAAAGCACCATCTGCAAGTTGTTAAAAGTGATGGGCTTCCAGAAGGTGGATACAATCAATCACTAGAAGAGTTTGATCTTTCCATTACTGCACCATTTAAAATAGACACCAATGGAATTGTTGGGCTAATTGAGACCTATGCCGGGAAAAGAACCTATTACATTTACATCACAGAGTTCTTTAAGGTTTCAGAGTTTGTTGAAACCTTGCGCAACAGATTTCCCGGTGAAAACTGTACCGTTGAAGTTGAACCAGATAGCACTTGGAGACTGTTGAATGGCTATGCCAGAGATTTTGGATTCCCTTGATAGGCAATAACAATGACACTACTCAGGCAATGGACAAGGGAACAAAGGCAACATTTTGGTTAGGGGCGCTTACATTTTTTCTGTTTGCGTTCATGCTATTTTTTAGAGCCTTTATCTATGCAGATATGTATATTGAGCCGGGTGCCCCCTACGGAATATCAGACATTATTGAACTTCTATTGGCCTGCATATTTCTGCTCTTAATAATTATTTCAGTATGTTTTGCTGTAGTCCTGCTAGTAAAACGTAAAACGCAAAGTAAAAAAGCAGCCCTGTATCTTGTTGCCTTCTGTACTCTACTTTTTGCGGCATATTCACCCTTACACACTCTTGCGGCCAGACTGGGTAGTTCATAGCAAATGAAACTAAATTTATTAGTTTTGCGATGTGCAAACATTGAAGACTCCAGGAATTTCTATCAATTGCTTGGCTTAACATTTGTAAAGGAAAAGCATGGTAACGGACCTGAGCATTATGCTTCTCATATCGATCGTTTAGTGTTTGAAATTTACCCGTTAAAATCTGGGGAAACACCATGCAATACAAGGTTAGGCTTTTCCGTTCAATCTGTTGCACCCGTTATTGAACGCATCCATATTCATGAACAATATGAATATGATGGAAAAATCACTTACATCGCATTAGACCCTGACGGCAGAAAGATAGAAATTTCCTTATACGCAACAGATACGGACAACACATGACGGACGAAAAACTGAACTGCAGTAGCTGCGCCAGGCTGTCAAGCCGACATGGAGATCAGCAACATGACAATTGGACATTTATAAAAGGGCAATAAAACAAATCACAACCCCATGATCAAAAGGAAAAACTATGAACGGTAGCTGTCTGTGCGGTGGTGTTAAATTCCATTTTGAAAAATTCGATTCGTCAATTGCAAATTGCCATTGCTCCATGTGCAGAAAATTCAGCGGCGCCGCCTACGGAACGTTTGGAACCGTAAATTCCGAAAAGATGAATTGGGAATCCGGGTTTGAACTGATTAAAATCTTCTACTCTTCCCAGAAAGCACACCGAGGCTTTTGTTCAACCTGCGGTTCAAGCATCTTTTACAGATTAACAACGCCTAACGCCCCATTTGAAATCGCGCTTGGCTTACTGGAAACAGAACCAACTAAACCGGTATCCGCCAATATATATTGCGCGCATCGGCCGGATTGGCCACGCAATATTGGTGCGATACCAGATTTTGAAGAATCCAGGAATTTATAGCTCAAATATTGATGGCGAAATTTTATCGTTATCTACATCCGTTACAACTGGCACTGGCTTGCTGAACACTACGATCACATCGCCAGTCGGCAAACAAATTTCAATACGTGTTTTTGATAAAACGCGTATTGAAACTTATAGAGCTTAATAATACCAATGGAGGGGAGTTGTGTTATCGGCAATCTTTCACCGTTTTATCAAAGCAACCCTTTAATAAGGAAAAAACATCCAACGCTAAATAACAGCACGGCAAAACATTTTTTAAGCATTACCGGGGATAGTGTATGCGCTGCTTTAGCGCCCAGCTTTGCAGTAAAGAAACTCATTATGCTAATGCCCAGAAAAGCATAAATATGCACAAAGCCAATACTATTCGGAACAGTTACTTGCCCCTTCATGCCAAAAAAAATAAATCCAAAAGCACCGGCAATCGCTATAGGTAAACCGCATGCGGCTGATGTTCCAACAGCTTTTTGCATTACCACGCCGTAATGATTCAAATAAGGCACAGTTAAGCTTCCTCCTCCAATGCCGAATATTGCAGATGCCACGCCTATTCCTGTACCTGCACAAAATTGCTTAAGCGCTGATGGTAAAGCGGCATGCTCATTTATCACATGACTGGTAGCAAACATCATTTTGTAAGCAACCCAGATTACAAAAACGCCGATGATCAGTTGCAAATTTGCTCCGGAAAGCAACCCGGCAACACCCGCCCCTAAAAAAGATCCTATTACCAGTGCAGGCGCCAGATTCCGGAATACGGACCATATAACTGCACCATTTTTATGGTGTGCAATTGATGAGCTAATGGAGGTCACAATGATTGTTGCTAATGAAGTTCCCAAAGCCATATGCATAATAACGTCAGGCGAGTAACCCATTTGTGTAAAAACCACATACAAGAGTGGGACAATGATTAACCCACCACCAATACCAAAGATTCCAGCAGTAAATCCTGCCAGTGCACCTATTACTAAGAAAATTATTAATTCCACGACACGTTTACTTGCGAGATTGATGTTAAATAACATTGGGTGTTAAGCAAATTTTGCGTTAGGTAACAGCGACTTTAAGCAAGAGCTGCTTGCCCTACATGATGGTAAGCTCGATTAAAATAAGCTAAACCGTGATCTTGTTGAGTTTTTTGAATAGCTACGATCCGACAAATAAAAATATCATGCGTGCCGACTTCTTGAGCTTGCTCAAGCTGACAATCAAAACTCACTAAAGCATCTTTTAAAACTGGCGAACCCGTTTTTAATTCCGTCCAAACGCCATGCTTAAACCGCTCTTCTGAATTCAATTTTGACGAGAACACGTTTGAAATGATTTGGTGGTGTGCACCTAATACATTCACAGTTAAAATTTTATTTTCTATAAAATGTGCATGTGAGTATGAAGCTCTATTCATACAAACTAACAGTGTCGGCGGCGTATCAGTAACACTGCACACGGCGGATGCCGTGAATCCATAACGACCAGATACCCCTGTCGTAGTCACAACACTTACCGCACTTGTTAATAAAGACATTGCATTTCTAAAGTCTGTTGCTTCAATCATTACACTGCCTCCACATTTGGTCGTAGTATTTTTCCTGAATGTAGCTGTACCACGCGAACATACAATAGACACATAATCTGGATGAATTCCGAGTAGAAATGATGGCCTCTTACTTAAAGGATGAGCTACCCGGTTTGATCAACAATACCAATCGAACCAGGTAACCGCTTACGCATCAAGAAGCAGTGAGTGCTAGCGAGCGAGTTCTTTTCGGACGATTTCTGCTCCTGCCGCTAAAGCATTTAGCTTGCCCCTTGCTACTCCGCGAGATAAAGGTGTCATACCACAGTTAGTGCAAGGATAAAGTTTGTCAGCATCTACAAACTGCAGTGCTTTGCGTAGGGTATTTGCAACTTCCTCGGGTGTCTCAATGGTATTACTTGCTACATCAATAGCTCCTACCATCACTTTTTTGCCGCGAATGAGTTCAAGTAACTCCATTGGAACATGAGAGTTGTGACATTCCAGCGAAATGATATCGATATTAGATTTTTGCAGCTTGGGGAAAATTTCTTCGTATTGTCTCCATTCTGATCCCAAGGTTTTTTTCCATTCGGTATTAGCCTTGATGCCATAGCCGTAGCAAATATGCACGGCAGTTTCACACTGAAGCCCTTCAATTGCTTTTTCTAACGTCGCAATTCCCCAATCATTCACCTCATCAAAAAACACATTAAATGCGGGCTCATCGAATTGGATAATATCAACACCAACCGCTTCTAATTCTCTGGCTTCCTGATTGAGGATTTTGGCAAATTCCCAAGCTAATTTTTCGCGACTTTTATAATGCGCATCATAAAGCGTATCGATCATAGTCATGGGGCCAGGCAGGGCCCATTTAATGGGCTTATCTGTTTGCTGACGTAAAAATTTTGCGTCTTCAACAAAAACCGGCTTTTGGCGAGACACGGGACCGATCACCGTCGGCACACTTGCATCATAGCGATCACGAATTCTAACGGTCTCACGTTTTTCAAAATCAACACCGTCGAGATGCTCAATAAACGTAGTGACAAAGTGTTGGCGCGATTGCTCGCCATCACCAACAATATCAATACCTGCTTGTTGCTGTTCTTGAAGTGACAAATACAAAGCATCTTGTTTGCCATCAATTAATTCTTCACCTTGTAATTTCCAGGGTGACCAAAGTGTCTCAGGTTGTGCAAGCCAGGAAGGTTTAGGTAAGCTGCCCGCAGTTGACGTGGGTAATAATTTTTTCATAATAAATAATCTTGCCCAAATAAATGATCGTGTAGATATCGGTTAATTAAAGTGCGTAATTAGCAGACCATTGCTCGAGAATAGTTTGGTATGGCTTGATGAAATTCTCTTCAGCAAATTTTCCTTGTTCAATAGCCAACCGGCTGCGCTCTTCCCGATCATAAACAATTCGAGTTAATGAATAATCCTGGTGCTGCAAACTGGGTTGATAGGATTTCCCTGCCACAGAATTCGCGTTGTAAATTTCAGGTCGGTAAATTTTCTGGAAAGTATCCATCGTGCTGATTGTGCTGATAAGCTCAAGATTGGTGTAATCACCCAGCAAATCACCGGAAAAATAAAAAGCGAGCGGTGCAACACTATTTGGCGGCATGAAATAGCGAACCTGTAACCCCATTTTTTTGAAGTATTCATCGGTCAAAGAATATTCATCCTGCAGATATTCAATACCCAATACAGGATGCTGGTTTTCAGTTCGATAATACGTCTTGCTACTTGAAACACTCAGGCAGATAACCGGTGGCTTATTAAAGTGCTTTTTGTAGGTGTCTGAATGCACGAAAGACTTAAATAATTTTGCATGCAAATCGCCAAAATTATCCGGGGTGCTAAATGTAGATTGATTCTTGTTATGCTCTAAAAGCCGTACGCTAAAATCATAATCTCGTACATAAGAGGAAAAATTATTTCCTACGATACCGGCAATACGTTCATTAGTTTGGTGATCAACAATATTTGTTTTCAGTATTTCAATCAAAGGGAGAGCGTCACCATTCCTTTCAGCCGCAATATCCATCTCCACGGAAATGATTTCAAGTTCAACAGAATAACGATCACCCTTGGGGTTATCCCAATGTGCCAGGGCATTGAAACGATTGTTGATCATCCTCAACGTGTTGCGCAAATTCTCCTGGCGACTATTTCCTCGCGCTAAATTAGCGAAGTTGGTAGTGATGCGCGTATTATCCGAGGGACGATAATTTTCATCGAAACAAATGCTCTTGATAGTAAATCTGAAGTCTTTTTTCATCGCGATTTTGCAACCTGATTCCTGAGATAAAACCTGAATTTTTTCATTGCCCTTACTTCACGGTCTTCTTTGATGCGCGCTTAATAGCCTTTAAGCGCCGACTGTGATTGCCTGTAATTAAGAGCAAGGTGTGTTTTATACCTGAATCATTACATGAATAAAAATGACTTTATTTCACCAAAGCATGAATTTTATTCATGTTTTGGTGAAATCTTACATTAATAGCCGTTTCTTAAGATGTGCATCAATCCTGCCCATCACCCGCGCAACACTATTAATGGCCCACTGCGGTATGACACACCTCCCAAATCCTAAACCATGACGACCATGAGATTTCCAATTACCTAACCCCAAGGAGATCTCATTATGAAAAAGCCAGATTCATCTTCTGAACCCGGCTTTTCAGTTAATCGATTAGCTGATCAAGCTGAATTAATTGCAGGATTGCAATGAGGTGGTAGCTATTTTTATGGCTGGCTTGAACAGCACCGAACACTTGGTGGCGGGATTGAATGCTGGCGGAGAGGGCTATGCGATAAAACCAATTGACCTTGACTAATAAATCGCATGTATCACGCAGACGGAATAGAAACATTTAAAATTTTTTTATTTTTCTATAACACCTACTTAATTAAGTAAAGCCATCCTTATAAAAAATTCTATTTTCTCATTATAATTATTGCGAAATGTTTTTTGTAATACAAAAAATTTAATGAAGATTTATGTGCCGGAAATTTATTTGAGCGTCGCAGGGTTGCATTACATAAGATGAACTAGCCTCTTTGCACAGAAATGAGATTGAAATTATTCTTATTGCCGGTAAAAACACATTATTAAAAAGCGGAAAAGTAAAACGAATATATAAAGCAGGTCGTATCTTATTTTAACAATCAGGGTAAAGGCGAAATACATATCTACCTATCCAAAACACCGCCAGTATTACTTGATGGAAAGATGGATTAACTAACGATACAAAATGCTCTATACACATTTTATATCAGTACCTAACTAACCAATTCAAATTTGATACTTTAAAGGAGAAGTAATCGAGATGACGCAGGCTAACGCCATCTTTGCACAAGGCAAAATTGTGCCGACAAAGGATATCTGGCCAAAACCAAAATAACCGTTTAAAGGAAAAAACTACTATGAGAACTTCATCTATTGCTTCATTTGTTGCCATACTTGGATTAGTCGCAGCATCTAGCCAGGCGTTTGCAGGGGCTAAAGTAGCAGAGTTTGGCGACCCGCAAATAGGCAACTCGTATCGCAACTGCACATGGACCCCGACCTACAGCACCGGAGGTGCTGGGTATGAATACTGGCAATATAATGTTTCGTGCCCCGCATCGAATGGGATACCTGCTATCAGCATAACTGCAAGCGTTTCCATTACTAAAAGTTCACCCACAGAAACTTGTACTTTCTCCGTACCTGCAGGCTATTACACGTCTTACAACAGCTGCCGTAACTGGAGAATTTATTTAAACTAAGCGGCTCCTGAAAAACCCACGACATATTAAAAATCCGGCGCTGATAACGCCGGATTTTTCAAAAAATGTTTCGCTCTCGCCTTGAAACCTTGAAACGCGTAGGCTTTCCATTCAGACTCAGCCTATTCCTCTCCTGCCGATAAGCTTTGATTCCTTCCTCACCTTTATTTCCGCCCAGTTATTTAACTGCACGCGCAATGAGCCCATCCCTTTGGAAATAAAATAGTATGTAGTTTGGTGCGGGTTGAAGCCACTAAGTTAATCTGGCAAGTGAGTTTTGATCCAGCAATACAGGCGGCTTTATAGTCATAGCCGCCTGTATTTTTTTACATCGACAACTGTTTCTTAAGATGTGCATCAATCCTGTCTATCACCCGCGCAACACTATTAATTGCCCACTGCGGTAATTTCACGCGCTCATTAACTTCATACAACAACACCTCTAATACAAGCGTCTGACAATAGAGTTGATGAATCGCATCCTCATCCGTTACGACTGGTACTGGCCTGCTAAGTACAGTAATCGCTTCGCCGGTGGGCGAACGAATTTCAAGACGGGATTTTTTATAAAATGCGTATTGGAGTTGATCGAGTTTTATAACGCAGGTATTGGGGAACGGGGGAGGAGGAGTTGTATTATCCATAATAAAATCTCAAGCTAAGTTTTTAAACCACCACCATGAAGTCGTAATTCATGGGGGCGGACTGAACGGGGTTACGACCACCGGCCCTAGCTACACCGGCCCACCCGAAGGTGGCCCCGCCCAGCCGCCATAACATCAGGCAAAGCTGTACGAGGACACGTAATGCGTAGAAAAAACGCAGTGTGCCAGCTAGGGATTCGGGGTCGTAGTCCCGACTGCGGGTTTTACCGCAGCGTTGGCAGGTTATGGGATGGAGGTGGGGTTGTCAACGCGAGACAACAAAAGAAATGTGGTGGTGTTTTAATCCTTTACAACATGGCTTATGCTTCATCAAACCAGATGCAAATATCGAATAATAGTTTTTTGCGTTAAAATTACTATCTTGTTGGAATGACAGCCACTTTTAAGTAAATCTTCGTAAAAAATTTCTGGGTAAGCGAATGGGGATAAAATTGAAAAACTTAATAAGTAAAAGATTTCAAGAGCTCGAAGATCAAATTCAGACTGTATTACAGACGAAAAGGATAAGCTCACCTGATTCTCCTTTTGGTAGCCAAGAATATTATGATTCAGACACCATTCTCGGCTGGGCCGTTAAAGTAAAGAACTTATTAGTTAAAGTAGCTGGAGAAAACTCCGAACATTATAAAAGTTTTCTGCAAAGCGAAAAATCGTCTTCGTTTTCAAATGTATCAAAATTTAATGAGTATAAAGCTATATTTTTGGCTGCAAAAGAAGACTATGAGGGAGGTTATCTTTCTTCTTACAAATCTATAGTTCAAGCTGAAGTCTTTGACTCAGAGCTTGAGCAAGCTATCGAGCTTTTAAACAACGGCTACTATGTAGCTGCGGCAGTTATTGCTGGTACCGTAATGGAAACGGCAATTCGTGAATTATGCCTCAAAAATGAAGTTACTCCTGGAAAACTGGAAAGAATGAATGCGGACCTTGCAAAAGAAAACATTTATAACATTAACGTGCAGAAACAAGTTACTGCACTTGCGGCCACCAGAAATAGCGCAGCACACGGGAAAACCACCGAGTTCAATCACTCTGATGTAAAACAAATGATCGATACAATCCAATTACTTCTGACAACACACCTATCAGTAAATGTATAAATTTTTAATTTTAAAGATATTGAATAGCCAATTTTCAACTGTATCGATAAAAATAAAAACACACCACTGTAAAAACGGCATTCAAATTAATCTACACAAGGAGAATAAAATTGCTAAATATTGCACAACACCAATTAAAAATCACTACAGGAGGATATGAAGTAATAGCCTCTGGTATTGTTCATTTAACTGAGTCGGAGCTTAAATTTTATATAGGAGGCCTTACAATTAAATATAGATTTAATTCGGACAATGAAGGTGAACGCTTCGAGGCAGAAATAATTAATAATGAATTAATCATTAAACTATTCAACTTTTCCAATCCATTGGGACAAGGAAGAATTGATCCTGTTGAACTTGGGATTATTAACGGACGAAAATTGTTTGCCACATTCTGGGTAGACACTCCCGACTTAATGAGTAATCACCGCCAATTTAGTTATACATTTCTGCTCGCGGAGCAATAAATATGGAAAACTCATTAAAAATACCGGACAATTTAAAATCAAAAAATAACTCTAATGCAAGATCCTCATTTAAGAGTCAAGAAATTGCAGGAAGAATAACCAATCATATTGGATCCGGGCGAAACGCCAAAGATTCATTCATTTGGATGACTATTACTTGGAGCTTTTATATCGCAGGCGGAATGAGTTTTCTTCTATTTGTAAGCACTTGGTTTGAAGTTGTTCCTGAAGAAAACCTGCTCGAGTCAATCACAAAAATATGGAGTACATTTATCCCGATTATAACCTTGGCTTTAGGTTATGCTTTTGGAAAAGGCGAATGATTATTCAACAATGGATGCCAATCCTCTCATAGCATTCGCAGAACACTTTTCGCGGCTTTGTGGTTTTGCTATGCAAAAAGCCAAAAGTTACAAACTGCCGTTGCGCGCGGCGTCAAGTGGATAGTATTGCAAAAGGAAAACTTACCTTGGCTGATATATCTAAAAGGCTTTTGGCCCAACGACTCAGAAATAGAATTGTGGAAGTGCTTTCTATTTATTCTGCCGACGAAGATTGGGAGTGTTGGGTCCAGTATGTAGGTTGTGGTGAAGAACGAACCGCAACATGACCATCTTGCCAAGTACAATAATAAAATCAACAGCAACATTACTTTATTAAACAATTACAACGCTTTCGGATATTACGAATGTTGGGGTTCGTAAACTCATCCCAACCTACACGATGAAGTAACGGCCATGCAGTTGCGACTTAACCAATATCAAGACTGTGTCTGTACCCGTAGTAGCGTATAAGTTTAAAGATTGAGATCGTGTATCTCAGGTTTTATTTAACCGGGTATCTTCACGCCAGCGAAGGTTGAAAGAATGACAGCCCTGATTACATAGCTAGGGGTTTATTTTTTTACGCGTAAGATCACCACATTTTGCAAAGGAATTAGTAAATGAACGTGTTTCGTATTTTTTTGGTCAACTGTTTATTCATGTCTGGTGTTGCGTGCGTCGCTGAGTCGCCCAAAGAAAGCTTTAATGTGGAGAAAGCAGCGGGCTACAACCCTGTGATCCCTGCATTGAAATCGTATCTTGTAGCGCAAGACGCGACCAAGGGACAACACCATATTTGCGTAATTGGTTATGTTGAGCCAATAAATGGCGGTGCTGGTAAAAATAATATAGCTTGGGTTTTTTGGCGTGAAGGTAATCGCTTAACTCTTTGGGAACCTGCTGCCGAAGGTTTTGAACCTAAAGACTCGCTCAAACATTCTCGTCGTGATTTAGATATTGCAAAAGATGTAACTGCTGCAACCGAAGAAATTGGTAGCAGTACCTATAAAAAATCTGTTGCATGGGTTGAGAATGTAAAAAACGATTGCCAAAAACGTGGCAAGTCTTACGAAATATTAATTGATTAAACTTTCATTTAAAGGACTTTATTGTGGCAACTTTTCAAACGATGGCGGGCGCTAAATTACCTCTACAATTGACACTATTTGTTGGCAATGTTTTAAAAATCAAGATTGTACCGGGGCCTGGTGAACTCGTTCCTTTTAAACTGAGCATTTCCCCTGACAAGTCATTATTGTTAATCAACGACGAAATCAGGGCGAAAGCTAATTTTGAAATATATGAACTTAAAGCAAATAGCCCAGGGTTTGTGCGATTTCAAGCTCAGAACGCAAAAGGAACAAAAGCAGGCCCGATCTCCGTAACAATTAAACAACCATTGACCTTACCTACAGCCAACGCTGATCAACTAGCACTTATAAAGCTTTTATTAGCGGAAGCGCCTTCACCTTTTTCAGCTAATTATGATGCATCAACATCGAAAACCGGGCTGCAATGGATGCGCCTTGTTGTGCAAAACCGATTGATCATGAAGTCGGGAATTGTCGGATCGAAAGGTGCGACATCAATGATTGATGTAATTAAATCGCCCGGACAATTTAAAGGTTTTGAACAATATCCGGTGCTTGGAAGCAAGCAGCGGGGAAATATCGAGGATATTTTAAATATCGCAAATGATGGAACTCACGCAAAGCAGCAACTTTTTTATAATCACGTTTCTGCTGCAATTGCAGCCGCTACCGAACCCGCAATTGTAGACCCGTGCACCACAAAATTACTGTCGTGGCGTACAGCGGGAGCAGAGTCACCCGGTGGGGACTTTAAGTTTTACAAAAATTTTTCTGGTCAAGATTTCTATACAATTCCAAAGTAGTACGGAGAGATGGCACTTAAAAGCTGCAACTTAGCTGGGAGTTGAACATTATGAGAAGCATCAAATGACCGATCAGAATACAAAAATAATTTATCGCGGCATATCAATGATAGAGGGATGGCCTGAAAAAATTAAAGCATCACAAGATATTCAAACTTGTATCGTAAATGACCAACAAGTTTCGCGTATACGCTATGGTAACGAGCTTGATGATTGGGGTGCAGATCGGCAACCTTGTCATGATTGTGGAGTTATCAAAGGTGAATTTCACGTTGAAGGGTGTGACGTCGAACGCTGCCCTGGCTGTGATGGCCAAAGGTTTAACTGCGATTGCGAACCTTGCGAAGACGACGACACTGATGAAGCTTAATAACTCATCCGAGTCGATCTCGCTTCGCAACGCAACGTGATTCAGACGTCAGGCATGAGGTGTGCATGATGATAAAAGTCATTAATATCCCTGTAAAAAAGCTTCCAATTCCTTTTGGTGAAGCTCATTTGGTTTTACGTGGTATCGGTGAATCAAGAGCCAAAGAGATAATAAGACACACTAAAGCAAAGATCATATTGGCTGATGCTGGACTTGATTTTGAATTGGTCAATTTCAGAAATTACTATGACATATTCAAAAATGAAATCACTCCAAGAATTTGCTCTGACCTTGAATGTATCGAATTATCTCGATATCCAGGCAATTATTGTTATGTTTTATCTGAATGGCTTTGCGAAAAAGGAGAAATAATAATCCTGGCTGAGCGGTATCACTAAAACACCTACTAAAACTGCCAATCATCACCGCGCCATGCAAAATTTAAGTCGATGCTTTACGGTTTTGCTGCGAAAAAAACTTACAAACTGTCATAGTATGTGGCTTTGGATTTTTTATGTATAGTCAAAGTCTGGCTGCGTTGGCCAACAACACCAAGTGGAGCGAATTACAGAAATTTATGTCTGGCCTCGAACAAAGGGCACCTTATTGGCGAACTCGATCTATAAATGGTTTTATTTACCCACCACAGGGCTGGGATGGTGATTGGTCTTATCACTTTCGCCTCGGTGAGTACAAAGATATTGAATGGTGCGAAATGCAGCCACGACTCAACGACGAGGCGCTATCACAAGAAGAAGTTTTTACCGCGTGTAAAAACTTTGGTTTTGAAACAGAAAAAATAGAGTCCATTGTAAAAGTTATTGGCTACCGCCGACTCTAACTGATAGCTTTCAGGTTACGTCTTTTTAACAACATTAAAAATTAATTATTAAAGTTTGTTACATATTTCAAGGAATAAATGAAGTGGTAGTATTTGCAATTACCAGAGAAGGTTATCTTGAGCTTGAGCCAATTATCAAAACCTTAAATTACCCGCTGTGGGTCAGCGCCGGGGTTTTGTCTAACAGTGAGCTTTCCGAATTACGGAGCTTAGGGGTTAATTTAACCAACTTCTCATACTCAATTGAACCGAATGATATGGAAACCATATTGGATGCGCTGGCTGACATATCGCTACATCATCCAGGACATAGAATTTGGCTGTAGTGCCAACCTGAATAATTTTTTGCATCGACATTAAGCGCCTGAGGAATACATGAAAGCATTTTTCATAATATTTATATTTTTCACTAATACTACACATGCAGATGTACATAAATGCATGGGAGATGACGGGGTTTTGAAATTTTCAGACAGCCCATGTAACGCCGTGGATAAAAAAGCTAGCTCTAGTCACATAAAAAATGAGAATAATAAAGACAAAAAATATCCGGGATATAACTAGGAAAAATATTTAAGCTTAAGCGCAGAAAAAAGGGCTGAAATATGCTCCATCAAGAAAAAATCATATGAAGAAATAATATCTAAGAAATGCTTGACCATGCTCAACTCCAAAACTAGAAAAACGGATTGTTTGTCCGGTAAAAACTTAGAGCACGCAATTTTACTTGCCAAAAACGATTATGAATTTGCCTGCCAAATTTAACATGCAACTCGTTGCTCCAACCCATTTTTAAATTAAGAGATATGTACGAACCAAAAGAATTAGGATTCTGGAGCAACGCAAAAGCTCCCAACTGCGGATCAAAACACCAATTTCTAATCTCAGGAAAGAAATATCGAGTTATAAAAGAGTTCACAGATTATGACCGTCACATTCATCCCGAAGGAGAAGAGTGGTTATTTTTGGGTTACTCATTTGCTCCTTATGATGATGGCCTCTCCTGGCTTATATCATTTGATGATAAACAAGAGTGGCACATTCCGATGCAATGGAGAGATGACGAGCAGGGAAAGGTGCTTGATGCCTTAGAACAATTTATACAAGAAATTTAATAACATCACTGGTACTTCGTACCAGAGCCGGATTAACATCATGTACAGTCCAGCCCCGAGATAAGCAGGAAATATTAAAAAAAATTTTACTACAGCTTAGGAAAAAAAGTGAAACTAAATTTCGATTTACTAAGAACATTATTAGTTATAGGTTCTATATTTTCCTGCGGCATGCTGGCACTTTGTATTTTGCAGATACCAAGCTACACATTCAGTCTTGAAGAAATTCCGTTTCGCTTTAAAATTATCATACCCATATGTCTACTGGTTCTTTTTTTGGCATCTTATTTTTCAGAAGCCCCAACGTGGAAAAATTTTCTTAAGCTAGTTGGTTATACAATTTGCATAACGCTGCTGGGTATTGTTGCATATGGCATTCGAACTGTAATTTATAATTTGTTCAACCTGTCTGTTAGCACAGAGACTGGGCATGGCTTACTGCTTATATGTTTAGGAGCAGGCGGTATATTTATTGTTATTAGATGCATTAAGTCAAAATGGTTGAATTAGCACCGGACAAGCAGTGAGGCATTATTTCGCTGCGTTATAAGCTTTAACTTATGCAAATCTAAGTTCATGGAAAAATCATGACAGGAATTAATAAACTATTAAGAAATGAAAGCAAAATTATGCTTTGGGTACTCATAGGACCAATTGCTATAGGGTTAACCCTAGTGTTTTTGTTATCCCTGTTCGAAAACAGCATAGATGAATGCCTTGATGCAGGTGGTAGTTTTAACTATGAATCATGTGAATGCGACTTTAAAAAATCACATACTGCTCCAATCCAGCATCATTGTAAGTAGAAATGTAATAAAGCAATCCAACAAATGGCTTTTAAGTTTATGGAAATCTGATGAAACTGTATTGCACCAAAGACGAAGTATCGATTAACGGTAGCGTTTTGGAGTTACAAGAGATCAAATCAAAAATCGAAGCTATGAAGGAAGGAGATTTGATCCAATTACAATTCGATACAACTGGCAATACGCAAGGCTTTGACATTCTTGAGTCAACTATGATCATTCGAGCAGGCAGCGGTCCTTCCTATACAAGCTATCAGAAAGGCATCGGCATTACATTTACAGGCGGTATCGAAAGCCTGAAAGCATTTGCATCACTCTTCAATTTTGAAGAAGAATCTGAACTCGGCTGTCACTATCATTGGGATGATGCTTGTGACTCAAACTATGTTGCTAGCGGCACCTTGCCCATAACAGTTGCAGTATCATAAAAACATTTAGCAAAACGCAACATAGTGAAAAGTACGTAGACCACCGTACCAAGCACAAAAAATCAATAACACCAAAAGTTATTACGCAAAAGGTGAAAAATGTCAGCTTTATTCGTTAAAAGCGCGAAGCATTTAAAGTCTCATATACTCGATATAGAATTTTCAGACGGGGCGCATCGGATTATAGACTTTGCCCCTTTTATCTTTTCAGTCGGGCACCCCGACTACGAACGTTATAAATCTGAATCAGGATTTATTGGTTTTAAAATTGAAGATGGCAATTTAAATTGGGATGATTACACGATGATCTTTCCAACTTAAGACCTGTATGCAGGAAACTTACTTCGCCAACCAAAAAGCCGCCGCAGTTTTGCGACGGCTTTTTTATTTTTGGAACAAGAAAAAATTAATCCAGCAAATCCGAATAATCGCGAGAAAGGTAATTACCGAGCTGAGCCCAAGGTAAGGTTTTGGGGCTGGTTATTTCGCTGGCTTTGATGGTGCGGCCGGATAAGCCTTTTGAGTCTTTGGCGGTAATGGTTTTTGCGTATTGCCCTTTAGGATTCCATACCAATGTTATTTGTTGGTTACCGCGTTGTATTTCGTAGGTTTCCAAACCATTTTCACTGACTGTTGTTGGCTTGAGTTTTTTTAAAGATTCCGGATCGGCCAGGTTCCAGCTTTCTACCCAGTGGCCATCAAACCCTACATTGGCGTAATAGGCTTCTGCGATTTCGATCACGCGCTTTTCGTGGCGGTCTACCAGTTTTACATCCAATTTACCTTGCGTATCGCGCACAATCCATAACGGGGCGCCGGTGACGTCGTCATGTTTATGACCCAGGCCGCCGTGATGGTGTTCATCGTGTGAGGAGCGCTGCGCAGCTTCGGGGACTTCGCGTTCGATCCAGAGTGAATCGGGTTGGCGATAGAGTAATTCGGAGTAGGACATTTCCTGGCGCACACCGTCTTTGCCTAGTTTCCATTGGTGATATTCCACGCGCAATGCATCGGCGGGTGCGGCCAATATGTGATTTGCAATCGTAAACAACGGCAGTAAAACAATGCTGCGTAATAGCAAATTAAAACCGGTTTTTTTCATCTTTGTAGCTCGCGTTAAAACAATGTTGTAAAAAAATCTGTAAAAACAAAACATGCATAAAACAAAAAGGTGGCCACTATGTGCCACCTTTTCTCAGCAGGGGAAAATTACAACCCCATCGCTTGTTTGATCAAACCGTGAATGTCGGTGTTGTTCAGTGTGCCTTTGAAGCGCTGGCTGCCCGCACCACCGGCAGTCAGGCGAACATCGCCACCACCGTGGGTTTCTGAACCGGCACTGCCCAGTTTCACACCCACTTCCTGCAGGTAATCGTCCGCCAGTACATCGGCTTCAAGGAGTTCCGCGCGAGTTGCTTCACGTGGGCCACCACCATTGCCGAATACCAGCGTGGTAAATGGCTTGCCTTGTTTATCTTTAGTGGTGTTGCCAGTGACGTAATCGCGCATCAGGCCAAGGATCGGGTTACCAATTTTGGAGTAACCGTTAAAGGCCATTACGTGATCGTGGTCGGCGGTAACGATGATCAGGGTGTTGCTCAGGTCAACCGATTCAACGGCCGCTTTAATAGCTGCGTCAAAGGCGAGAGTATCTTCCAGCGCGCGCTTGGCATTGGTGCCGTGCAATGCGTGGTCGATACGGCCACCTTCTACCATCAGGAAATAACCGGTTTGGTTGCGTGACAAAACTTGAATCGCGGCCTTGGTCATATCGGCAAGGCTTGGTTCGTTGATGCTGCTTTTCACGCGATCCAGATCGTAATTCAGGTCGCTGGCGTTAAACAGCCCGAGCAGTTTGTTGGTGGTCGCCAGATTAACGGCGCTCAACTCAGTGCCAGTGGTGACATAGGTGTAACCAGCGGTTTTCATTTCTTCAACCAGATTACGGCTGTCGGTGCGGCGACCACCGCTAACAGTAGTCGGTAAAAAATGACGACGGCCGCCGCCGAGAACTACGTCCATACCATCGGTGCCCAACCTGGTGTTGTAACCAGCACCGTTAGGAACCATTTGTGCAGCGATGGTGTTCTCAGCATTGCGATTACAGATGTGAGCATAAGTAGTCGCCGGTGTAGCGTGAGTGATGCGAGTGGTGCTCACGATACCAGTGCCGTAGTTTTTGGCTTTCAACGTTTCCAGCAAAGTTTCCACTGCTTGGCCATTGTTGGTTGTCGGGCAAGTGCTATCGCCATTTACCTGATAGGCATTGCCGGACGGATCGTTTGGGTTGGTGTCCGGCGTCATGGAAATCACTTCGTTTTTGGATTTTGAACCGGTGATGTAGCTCGCCATACCGGGTGCGCTGTCGGTAGTTTGCGCATCTTCCGAATAGGTTTTGATACGCGCGGCGTAACCCAGTTTTTCCATCGCCAATTTGTGCGTTTCAGGCACGGCCAACCCGGCTTTTTCACCAGCGTAAATACGCGCAGCAGTTTGCGTCACTGGACCCATACCATCGCCCAGGAAGAAAATAATATTTTTCGCTTCTGCAGCGTGAAGGGTGTTGGCGCTCATCGCGGCTACACACGTTAAGATGGCGCCACTTAAAAAAGATCGTTTCATTGCATTCTCCTACCTAAGGGCGAGTTATTCCAGATTGATGGATTTTTTGATCAGACCAAAAACTTCAACGTTATCGATTACGCCGTGGAAGTTTTCTGCACCCAATCCTTTTGCACCCAGGAATACGTCACCGCCACCGTGGGTTTCGCTGTCTAACTGGATAACCGCTTCTTGCAGATAGTCTTTACCGCTGGTGGTCGCGTCATCGAGCGCGATGCGAGTAGCCGGACGGTTAGGCCCGTTACCGAAGGCGAGAATGGTGTAGGGGTTGCCATCAACATCTTTTGTTGACTGACCTTTGCCCGGGCCGTTTGCATAGCTTTTTACAAGGCCCAAAACGCCGGCATTGCTATCGGTGGTTTTGCCGGTACGCTCGGCATAACCGTTAATGACCAGAGTGTGGTCATGGTCGGCAGTGACAACGACCAATGTATTTTTCAAACCAGGATCTACCGCTTCCATTTTTTCCAGCGCAAGTTTGATGGCGTTGTCAAACGCGATGCCGTCAGTCAGCGCACGTTTGGCGTTACTGGCGTGCAGGGCGTGATCGATACGACCCCCTTCTACCATCAGGAAGAAACCTTTATCGCGCTTGCTCAGAATGTCGATTGCTTTACCGGTCATCTCTGACAGGCTTGGTTCTGCGGTTGGATTGCGATCCAGCTCGTAGCTCATGTCGCTGCTATGGAACAGGCCAAGCAATTTGCTGGTGGTATTTGCTGCTGCCAGCAGTTCGCTGGTGTTAGTGGCGTAGGTGTAACCAGCGGTTTTCATTTCTTCAACCAGGTTACGGCTGTCAGTACGACGACCACCGGTAACGGTGCTCGGTAAGAAGTGACGCAAACCGCCGCCAAGCACTACATCGATACCATTGCCGAGGGCAGTGTTAAATCCTGTACCACCTGGAACCATTTGCGCAGCGATGGTGTTTTCGCCGTTGCGGTTACACACGTGGGAATAGGTAGTTGCCGGTGTTGCGTGGGTGATGCGGGTGGTGCTCACCACACCCGTGGCATAACCTTTGGCTTTCATTTGTTCGAGTAACGTTGGAACCGCTGTGCCATTGCCAGCTTCACAAGTGCTGTTGCCGCTGGCATCAACGAATTGTGTACCGTCCGGGCGATAGGCATTGGTGCCCGCCGACATGGAAATAACTTCGTTTTTCATTTTAACGCCGGTCATATAGGCCGCCATTGAAGGCGCACTATCAGTTACCTGGCCGTCTTCAGAGTAGGTGCGAACAAATGCAGTCTCGGGCAGGGTATCGATGGTGATACTGCCAGCTTCACCCACTTCGTAAATACGCATCGCAGTCAGCGTGGTAATCCCCATACCATCGCCGAGGAAAAACAAGACATTCTTTTTCGCTACGGGCGCGGCACTGCTGCTACTGGAACTCGGGACACTGCTAGATGCGGGCACACTGCTGGAGTTTGGTGTACTGCTGGAAGCGGGAGCGCTACTTGATGCAGGAATACTACTGGAGCTGCTCGAGTTATTTTTTTTGTTGTCGTCGCCACCGCAACCAGTCAATGCCATGGCCAGCGTCAAACTTGCCACTGTTAATCGTTTCATGAGGGGATCCTGTTTCTAGGGTTATTGCTCGTGGCTTCAAGGGGGAAGCCGAACAAGGTGCCTAGTATCAGAACCGATTGTTACGATTAGGTTAATTTCAAATAATTTCTCATTTGCATTAATTGACAGTAGAAATATTTGAAATAACCGCGCTATTGGAAAAATAAAAAGCAATCGCACCGGGCGATTGCTTTTTTGGTTAACACACTTACTGCACGATGATATTTTTTCCGGGTGGGTCCGGTTGCGGATTGAAATTGCCGACTTGTTCTTTCACACGCAAATCGTGAACTATAACGCCGGCATTTGCGACGCCCGCACTTAACACCAGGGCCAATACACTAATCAATTTCATTGTTTTCATTTTTCAACCCTATTGAGTCAATTTCCAAAAAATTTTGTTTGCTTAACAGTGTTAGCTGGTTAATTACTTGCGCCAGATTCCGGTATAAACAGAACCGCAGTACCACCAGCCGTAACGGGTGTAACCCAGGTTGGCCAAATCATTCGATTTTTTGGTGAACGCGGTTAACGACATACCGTGGAATGCTTGCCATGAACCGTTCGATGGAACCCAACCGGTGTTATAGATTTGGCCATTGTCAGTACAGGCATAAACATTTGGCATTACTCCTGAATCGGCAAAGTGATTAAACCAGGCTTGCATGCGTTCATCGGGGATATTGTTTACGGTCCAATAAGCCACAGAGTGCGGAGCCCAAATCATTACTTCACCAGCGGGAAGTTTTTTACCTTGCAGTAACGTCCAGGAGGCATTTACAGATGCCGTTTGATTGGTGAACGGTGTTGTCTGACCGTGATCGAATTTGATTTCAACCGGTTGGTCCGCTGAAGTTTGCATATGCACATGCAAGTGTGGGCGATCAGAGTTACCGACGTTACCAACAAGACCTAAAACCTGCCCTTTGGTAATACGTGCGCCGCCGCTAACCTTTCCTTCACTGTTTAATACATAGCCCGCCTTTCCGGTGGAATTGTAAACCGCATTGTGCGGGCAGAGGCTTGTGGGAATGGAGCCGGGTTGTGCATGGGCGTAGAGGGCGTAATTACCGTCATCGTGGCGCACATACAAATAGTTTCCTGCATAAGCGATATAGCCCTCACCTACTTTTGCATGATTCGAGCCCGGAGTATTTTCCGGCGAATTGCGCCAACAGTTGACAACGGTACCCGCGTCCATCGCACGGATTTTTGCACCGTAAATAATGCGGCTGGAATTGAGTGTTGTATCGGCGTTGTCGGTTTTGAATTCAGACCATTTGCCATTACCGATATGGCGCTGGGCAAGAATATCAAATCCATCGGCTTGGGCACCTTTGGACCAATGGTTGGTTGTGGTGTAACGGTAATTCAGGTTGATGTCATCGGCGCGCAGTGGAAAATCCACAGCGGATGCAGAGACAGAAACCAATGCAGCAGAAGCGATGATCAATGAACGAGTAAAAGCATGAAGTGATTTCATTTTAAATGTCCTTTTAAATTCAAAATATGAGTAAGTTAGGTTTAGCGCCTGCTTCTTAATGAAGCGAAAAAACAGATTGAACATACAGCGAATGAACAGTTTCCTTTTTACTGCACGACGGCCATGTCGTTTGTTCATGTAGCCATAGTAGAGGGGAAAATTGTCAGGAGTTTGCCGATGGGCAGGAGATTTGTGTCAATTGTGTCAGCGGAGGTTTTGTTAACGATGGTAAAAAGCCTCCCCAACACGGTTAAGCATTGGGGATATATACATAACCCACAGAGCGCACCGTTTTAATCGTTGAGGGCTTGTCGGGGTCGATTTCAATTTTCTTGCGCATACGCGTGATGCGGCTGTCGATGGAACGATCAAAGGGATCGGCATCGGTTTTGTGCGCGAGTTCCAGTAAATAATCGCGCGATAAGGGTCGATTGGGATTGGCGAGGAAGACCATTAATAAATCGTATTCCATTGCGGTGAGCGGAATTTCAGTTTCACCGTCCCAGAGTTTGCGCATTTCAACATCCAGTAAACATTTGCCAATTTTTTTGCGCGCGTCTTGTACCGGTTGAGCATTTGCTGGCAATTCATTTTGGGTGCGACGCAATACACTGCGCACGCGTGCGAGCAATGCACGCAAATCAAACGGCTTGCCGACATAATCGTCTGCGCCCATTTCCAGGCCGACGACCATATCCACCTGCCCCGCCGATGCAGTCACCATAATAATTCCGGCGCGGGTCTGTTCACGCAAATAGCGCGTGAGCGTTAAACCATCTTCACCCGGCATATTTAAATCCAGTAATACAATATGCGGTGTAAATTCCGGCAGGATTTTTTTCAACTCCTGACCATTCACCGCAATTTTTACGGCGAAGCCTTGCATTTCAAAATAATCGGCAAGAGTTTCGGCGATGTCGATTTCATCGTCGACCACAATCATTTGGTATTGAGTGCTCATGTTGTTCACTTGATGCTATTTATTGACAGTGTGATGAAAAATTTTATGCCGCGCGCAGCGGCAAACTAATACAAAAACAGGCACCGCTACCGCTGTGCTGTTCCAACTCCAAACGTCCGCCATGGGCTTCGATAATTCCGCCACATACCGCAAGCCCCAGCCCCGTTCCCTTACCCGGTGCCTTGGTAGTAAAAAAAGGTTCGAAAATACGGGCTTGCACTTCCGGGGTAATTCCCGGGCCTGAATCCTGGATGCGCAGCACAATATGGCTGTCGTTGAGCGCGGTTTCATCCAATGTAGATTCAATGCGCAATATTTTTTGCGGCGAATCCTGCATCGCCTGTTGGGCATTGATAATCAAATTACTAATTACCTGATGCACTTGATCGGCATCGGCGGCAACATCCGGTAAATTATTTTCCAGCTGTAGCTGTAATTCGATGTGCTGGTCGCGCAATTCCGGCTCCAATAATTCCAGCACATGTTGCACCAGCTGGTTGATATTTACCGGCTTGCATTGCGGTGGTTGGTTGCGCGCCATGGCCAGAAACGTATTGATAATGGTGGCGCAGCGCTCGGCCGCATGGCGAATCTTATCGGCGCGTTTGAGTACGCGCGCATCCTGTTCGGTTTCCTGTAGCAGTTGCGCCTGCCCTACTACAATCGCCAACGGATTATTGAGTTCGTGGGATATGCCTGCCAACAATGTTCCCATCGCTGCCAGTTTTTCATTGCGCTGCAATTTTTCGCGCTGGCGAACGATTTCCTGCTCGGCACTGCGTTGTGCGGTGAGATCGCGAATATATGCAGTCACTAAACGACGACCAATTAAATCCACTTGACGCAAGGTTAGTTCCACGGGGAATTCGCTGTTGTCTTTGCGCTTGGCTTGCAATTCCAAACGCTGACCCAGCACGCGCGGTTCGCCTTTTTCGCTGTAGCGCCGGAACCCGGATTCATGATGGGCACGCAAGGCTTCCGGCACAATTAATTCCCCGATGGATTGGCCCAGCGCGTCGGCGCGCGAGTAGCCAAACATTTGCTCTGCGGCTTCGCTAAATTCAATAACTGAACCACTTTCGTCAATAGTAATTACTGCATCGAGCGAAGCGGCAATCATCGCGCGGTGCAACTTGCTGCTGTTATTTTTTATCACCAATGATTGGAAAAATTGCCAGCGCGAATGTTGCTCGATGGTGTAGCCGGCGAAGATACCGATGATGGCGTTGGATAGCAGAAAAAAATTATTGGAAACAATATCAGTAAAAGGAAGCGCTTTAAAAAATGCGATGCAATTGTAGATCGCTACAATCAGCACCACCGTGCGCAGTGCATTGATAAAACGCAGCCCGACAATAAATAACGTCCAGGTAATGCACAGATTAATGCCGGCGTAGTAGTAATGGTTGTATTGATTGTGGGTAATCAACAGCATCGCAAAAATCCCGCCGGCAGCAACCATACTGGAGATAAATACAAGTTGTTGATGAATTCGCTGGAAAAAGGTTTGGAATGTAGAAATGAATAATAGCGCGATCAAACTGCACGTTAGGGCGCGAACGCACCACAGCTCCCACATTTTTTCCGGCACTAATAAATAATCCAGAAACGCAAAATTCAGGTAGAGCACAAACGCCAATGCCAACGCGATGCGCACTTGCCGGGCAATATTGATGGCAACGTTGGCCTGGTATTCCTGCTCCAAACCTGAATCACGGAATACCAGCGTTAACGGATTAAAAATCCGGTAGCGCTGGCTAAAAGAGAAAGTGTGGTAATTATCGATAACCGGATCGTTCATTCGTTTCCCTGTAATGCAATAAAACTGTTCGATAGAGATACTAAAAAACGAGCAACTAATCGCGGCTCGCTTTTTGTCAGTAAAACCGGGGCATCACAATCCCCTGAAAGCTTTTTTAAAATTGATAGGTCAGACCAATAGTCGTGGTGGAGATTGTCAGATCTTCCCATTCCCCATATTGGCTGTATTCAGCACGCACAGCAAATGAGGGGAAAAATGAATAACTCAAACCAACGCCAAAAACAGCTTTATTTTTGGAATCCGAATCAGATTCAGATCCCGAGAAATGTTGGCCATTAGCTATTACATTGTATTTGTATTTGCTTTCAAGCTCTAAATCCGCAACACCGACCCGACCATAAAGTGTTGCTGCTTCGCCTAACGATATTGCCCCCAACACGGAAAGTTGAAATGCACTCGCAGAGACAGTGCCTTTTTCAGAATAGAAGTCATAATCATCAGAATAATCTATGCTCTCTTCGCCTATTTCGCCAAGGTCGCGATAAGTTAATTCAATGGCAACGTTATCGTTGAATTTATACCCGCCACCAATGCTTATTACATTTTCCTTCAAACTACCAGTAGAGCTACCAACATCGATTTCAAATTTGCTTTTACCCGCATCAGCCAATACATAAAAATTTGAAGCCAATGACGGCATTGAAACGCAGGCCAACACCGCAACCCCGATAACTTGTTTTTTCATAATATCTCCATTAATTAATAAGCCGTTCTCCCCAGGGAATGGCCGACGCATTTTGACGCAAAACAGTCATTTTTCAATGATTTTTATGCCATAGGAGCCTGAAAACCTGCATTGACCTTACCCCATGGAAAGCAAATGCAAAGAAGATCCAGCATTTGTACAAATAACGCCTAGGCTTTAAGAGCGGTACCCAATTTATGCACTGGAGGTGAGCAAGATGAGCAAATCTCAAGACAAACGCAAAGAAAGTAAAAAACCGGCAACTCGCACTGCCAAAGAGAAACATCAATTGAAAAAAGCCAAACAGGCTGAACATGCGCATCGCGATTTGTAAGCGCGGCGTGAACTAACAAAAAAGGGCGCAGATTGCGCCCTTTTTATTTAAAGCCAGAACAATCTAATTGCCCGTTTGCTCACGCACACGCAACAACCCACTCGCCACATCCGACCCCTGCGCCGCAAAACGTAACCCTTGCTGCACAAACATCTCTGCTTTTTGTGGCAGGCCCAACTGCACGTAACTCTGGGCCAGAATCAAATACAAATCCGCCGCCCGACGCTCGATACGTAAACCCCGTTCGGCAGTAGCAATGGCACCCTGGTAATCCTTACCCATATATTGGTTGCGCGCCTGTTTCGCCAAACTGATCGCCGCAGGGTTCAACGCCGCTGGCGCGGGCTTGGGCACCGCACCCGGTTGTGGCTGCACAACGGCGGGGGTTTCAGGTTTGGTGATAAGTGGCGGCGGTGCCGGAGTAACCGGTGGCGGAGGTGTTGACGGAGATTGGGTGGCGCAGCCGACAAAAGCCAGCGCCAGGCCAGCAATAAGCAAACGGTTGAAAGAGTTGGTCATGAGTTACCCGATAACAGTTATTCAGCGTCTTTGGTTGCAGCTTTCAACAGCCGCGCGATTTCTTTCCACAAATCGATATAGGCCAGGGCCGCACGACTGCGCTGATTGTAACTGGTGAGCGGGGCGCGGCGCAGCCCCATTTGTTCGACGGCGGAATCATTGGGGACATAGGTTTTGAGCATGGGCACCGGCATTTTTTTGATGTTCTCTATCGCTTCACGATGCAGGCTGCGGCGCATATCGACCTGGTTAAAGAACCCGACAATCCGCGTCGGTGCCGACTTTTTGGTGTTTAGGAACTCAATAACCTGTTCCATCGCACGAATCGACAACGGACTGGGAATCATAGGGATTAATAAAATATCCACCTCCATTAAAAGCTGCTCGACACTGGGAGAGAGTGTTGGCGGGCAATCAAAAATCAGGATGTCCGCTTTTTCGCTGAGCGGTTTTAGCAATTGCTTGAGGAATTTTTTGTCTTTGCTGAGTTCATCAAATTCACTGTCCAGGCTGCGCAGGCTGAGGTCGGCGGGAATCAGCATCAAGCGCGGATAGGGACTGTAAAGCTCCATCTCGCCGATAGATTTGCCTTTGCTGAACAGCTTGATGGCTTTGGCAGCATCCGGCTCTTGCTGGCAGAACCAACTGGCGGCCGCTTGCGGATCCAAATCCCAGAGGATCACATTCTTTTTAGCGGCAGCGGCCATATAAGCCATATTAACTGCCGTGGTGGTTTTGCCCACGCCGCCTTTGAGGTTATAGAAAGCGATTTTGATCATAACAATCCTATGCGTGCTCAGATGGACTTTGGCCCCATTACTCGTACGCAATTGAAAGTGGTTATCTGCGATTGAAATATGGCCAGGGAGTTTTAACTTGTAGCATTTTTATTCAAATCCTTCAAAATTTATCCGCCATCTCACCTAAAAATCATGCGCTAGCGCATATACAAGCAATGAATTCCGCAGGCGGTTACAATCGTGCCCTCACTTTGCGAGTCATGTTTATGAACCAAGCCCATCCCTACGAACAACTCACGCCGGACCTTGTGCTGGATGCAATTGAAAGTACCGGCTTGATGACCGATGCACGCATACTTGCGCTCAACAGTTACGATACCCTTAACGTGCACATGTAGACAAAGCACACCTAACGTGATCAACTGGATGTATATTTTACTTCGGAAGGTCACTTATGCGAGAGGATAAAAAATCAAAGGAGGCACTGAATTCGGCCGCACGGCTATCCCATATAGATGTGTTTGTTCCAGCACAAATCGAATTTGATCATCGTAGTGATCACAGCGTTGCTTGTTTTTCCAGATTTAAATATAACGACCTTTCCCTTCAGTTATCGCCGATTAATGACGGTGTCATTAGACGCTTCCCGATATTGATCCGAGGCGACGGCACTCCTTGGGACTTAGGCAACCTCTACCTGATGCGCAAGTTCACCGAAATGGCGAAGCTTGCCCCCCCCTCTCTCGAAACACTCATATCGACCGCCAAGCATTTAGCCATGTATTTGCGTTGGATAGAGGACGCGCGCGCGAAAGGCAACGATCTTCACGAGCTGTATTTCCCGCCTGAAGAGGAAAGGCGCGTCACTTGGGTCTACTATCGCTATCTAAAAAGACTCTTACGCCAGAATAGCGACCAGCCGATATCTCTTAGCGTAGCAAGAGCTCGCATGCAGTCTGTAATCGGCTTTTACAGAGGGCTTTCGAAGTGGAACTTAGTAGGGGAATCAGCTATCGAGAACATCGCTTACAAAACCTCCCTTATCGGAATCCCAATCGTCAATTCGGTCGGTATTCGATTTATGAAAACTGTAGAGACCACCAATTTTAAGATCTCTAAACCACCTCGTACACATGCCGGGGTAATTATGGATGGTGGCGCCTTGAGGCCGCTGACAGAAGAGGAGCAGATCCTCTTGCTTGAACAGTTAAGGGCAAGTACCAATCGAGCGTTCCAATTGATGTGTTTGGTATCTCTTTACACTGGTGCACGCATCCAAACGTTTTGCACCCTCAAAGTGAAGGATATTTTCAATCTCCTCAAGAAGCCTCCAAAAAATGGCGAACTGCTCTTACCCATCGGTGAGGGAACGGGGATTGATACCAAAAACCAGAAGCGGTATCTGCTTCACTTTCCTGTCGAACTGGTCCGTCTGCTGCGGGATTACATAGAGTCAGATGAGAGCCGTGAGCGTCGCGCCCGGAGCTTTTATGGTGAGAGTGAAGAAAACTATGTGTTTCTTGCGCGCAATGGCTCTCCGTTTTATACCAGCTCCTCCGAGATTATTGATCGCCAAGAGGGGCAGTTTAGCAAGCGAATTTCCGCTAAAGATCGGGTGACGTTCACAATTCAGCAGGGCAATGCTGTGCGCAACTGTCTGATTCGACTAGTACGGGATATACGTTCGAAGCACCCTGATTTCAATTCGGTTCAAGTCCATGACCTGCGAGCAACATACGGTATGAATTTTGTCCGTGATGCGGACGCAGCTGGCGCTAAAGATATCCGCGACGCGCTGAAAAAGCGCATGGGACACTCAAGCTTTGATACAACACAAGCCTATTTGAACTTCGATGTAAATAACGCGATGGTTCGGATCGCTAATGAGTTTCACCATGACCGAATAAATCGGGTAGTAATGGAGTTTCGTCCTTGAAAGCCAATACTGCTATATACGTCATCCCGGAACTTCATACACTGCCCGCTAATAGTTTTGATGTAGCACCGGAGTTTAAGCCTGAACTGACTGTAATCGACTATAAATCGAGGCGTAGTGTCCGCTACGCGCGCGTCTACCGAGTCTGTTATTTAGACCGTTGCTCAATCGACCCCTCCATTACATCTTTCATTGAGCGCAACAAGGTCAACGTATTAAGCCTTTGCGCTAAGCGGGTCGTATTGATGAAATTATTTGTAAAAGGATTGTTGGAGGGGCATCCGAGCATTCCAGATTTTTCTCGAATTGAGATGGCACTCGATTGGATCGACGAGCAAAAGCGTTCAGCCGAGCTACACACCCTTGAGGGGGCCCGCAAGCTCTACCGAGATTACACAGATTATCTGCGCCACCGCCTACGACTCTCAAAGGTGGGTAGTGCAGCCCAGGCAATTGCCCATGGGGCAGCCCAAAAGCGACAATCTTCAATGGCATATATTTGTGGACTGGCCTGTGAACATGATCCTAGTGTGGTACGGAATTGGGCAATTCGCATACCTCAGAAGAATAATGGGCCGAACGAGCTGCCTGCACCGGTAACAACCGCAGACGAGCATGCGCTAGCACACGCGCTGCATTTGCGGTTTTTTGACGCGTTTAGTAAGGCTGTCCTCAACGGAGCAGCCCCTCCTGTGGTGGTCGAATTAGCAGATCTGGGTTTTGAGGATCTAATTTACTACAACCTCCATGCCAACAACTCTGGAGGCTGGCCCAAGTCTAATAAGCGAGCAGATAACGACTGGAAGCCTTATTTTTACCGACGAGACGGGGTGTTTCAAGGTGAGTACAAAGAGTTCCGAGCGCTGCTGCAGGAGCGCGACATCTCGCCGATGCCTCACTCTCAATTCGTGACGCTGAGGGAAAACAATCTCCGTTTTTCGCCCTCTGAGCTCCGTATATTAGCGAACCATGCGACCCGTCACTTTGGTTATCTTTTACTCGGTGAAGCTGGAAATAATGCCTCTCACTTAGCCAGTATCAACTGCCAGCATGACCGGCTGGATAAGGCACTGGGACTCGCCTCAACACGGGCAATTAAAGGGCGAGCGGGATATGAGAAGCAATACCAATTCGTTGACACTCGTTTCGCTCAAACTACTTGGCGGCAGTATGTTCGGCTTCGTCATTGGATGACCCGGCAGCTTGAATCACCCCCCGAGCTCGGGCTATTTATTCTTCCGAGAAAAAGTACGGGCGATCCTCACAGTGTACTATCGATCACCTCTCTTCCGCAGTTGCCTCTGTGGCCAGCGAACGCCCCATCATTGGCGACTCGCCCTGCGCGTAAGCACAAATCCGTTAACCTTTTGGAAGGGTCGGGTGGCAATACGGCGTTAGTCGCCGGGATGCAATTTGCTAGGCCTCAAACGATTTCAAGGCACTACGCCTTCAAAAGTCTTGAAGACGCAATGAAAGTGTTAAATCAATATTTTGCAGCTCAAGCGAGGGCTGCGGAAATTCGCCAAATGGGTATCGAAGTAGTGCGGATCATCGAGGGCGGTGAAACGACACACTCAGGTGCGTGTGACTCGAAAGTGGATGACCCAAGGCTAATACCAGGCCTAGAGGCGATTGATATTGAGCCTCGCTGTGGGGCGCCTGTTACGTGCATATTTTGCGTTCATTTCGCGCTGCATGCAAATACCGAAGACATACTTCGCTTGCTTACCATGAAAGTTTGGATTGAAGTTCAGAGTCGCCTTAAATCGATTCACATTGATAATCACTTCCGAAAGTTCTTGCCGTATGCGAACCGTATCGAACAGATAACAGAAGAACTTTTCAAAATGAACGGAGTAGTTTCTGAGCTAGTAACCGAAGCTTTTACGCGATTTGAGCGAGGAGAGCGAGACCCATACTGGACTGCAAAGATCAACGCATTACTTGAAGTAGAGGGCATCTAAAATGGCTTTTCAGCTCCACATGGCAAACCCCGATCCACTCCACGCCCCCGGTACTACCGAGCGGGTGACTAAGCTGGGCATTGACCCAGAGTATGTTATCTCTCGCGATAAAAAAGGAAATGTGCTGAGCATGTTCAAACATAATATTTGGGACTGCCGCATTTATGGGGCGCCATCCACGTTCAACTTTAACAAATGGTGGAATACCAAAGAAAGGGGACCAGAGGACGCATTAGCGCTCAGACTCACAGAAGAGATAAAAACAATCTGCTGGCTCTGTATGTTTGAACCTACTGTCAACGCAGGGCGCTCGCGAGGGTCGAGTTATCTACACCAACTGATGAGCATTCTGAGGGCAATCGCTCGAATGGCACACGTCCTCGGCACAACGCTCTCTGAAGCTCATAGCAATACCCAATTTCAGGTGGCATTACGTAGTTCGATTGCAAATGCAGCCCGCGGGTTTCCGTACTCTCTAATATCTCTATTGAAAGATGTGGCCTACTGGCAAGGAATTAAGAGTATCGAGTGTAAGGTGCCCTGCCTCGTGCCCGAAACTGATTTATCTGACGTTCTGGCGCTTCTCCTCAAGAAAGACCGGGACTCTAAAGAAGATCGTGAGTATTTCCCCCTGATACCCACGCGTCTATTTGGCAAGCTCATAAGTGGGTCACAAGAAATTTTGATTGCAGTTCAACCCTATTTAGAGAGCTTAGAAGCCTACATTAAAGCCTTAACAGTTGACCCTAAATTACGTGTGAATAGTGCTGTCGACTACTTCGCCAACTTGCAGCGCATTAGAAAAGCCCACCCAAATCTGACCTCCATAGATTGGCTAGAGGCCAAAGGGCAATGTCTTACTACTGCCGAGACGATTGAGTTTTTTGGCCTGAGCAGCTATCCCGAGAAAGCTGCGCTCGAAACGCTCAGATCGTTTGATTCACATCTTACACAATTGCAAATATTTTGTGCTCTCCTCATACATGCCTACTCCGGGATGCGAACGTCCGAGGTGCAGGTAATGCCGTTTGAACCCGTTGTGCATTCGGCGGCTAAGGGATATGGAGACCTGCCAGTGCTCGTATCTCATCTTAAAAAGTTTGCGCAATCGGGTAATTTCAGCCGCCCATTAGTATGGGCGACCTCGAAGGAGGGATTGTACGCTGTGGGGATTGCACAGAAACTTGCACGATTGAGGTGGTTCCGCAGACGTACCCCTCTCGATGATATTCCAAGCAATATCCCGCTTTTTGTAGGGCTATGCAGTAACGCCACGCACGCCCACATCCACTATCAATTGCCGATAGCAGTGACCACTTTCAACTCATCAAGTTGGGAACTCGCGTGTCAAACGCTGGGACTGATCATTGAAGAAGAGGATTTGGAGGAGTTGCGCGTATTTGATGCATTTCGGACATGGGATGAGAATCCCGACTTTGCTCCAGGAAAAGTTTGGCCGCTGTCGTCACATCAAATCCGACGGTCAGTGGCCGTGTATGCAAGCCGGTCGGGCATGGTGTCTCTGCCAACACTTAAAACCCAATTTAAACACCTGTCAGAAGTTATGACGGCACTGTACTCAGAGAACTCAAGCTACGCGCAAAACTTTCTGATCGATGAAAACGGTAAGCCAATCGAAAACGGCAGCATACTGAGGTCGTTTCGCGATGCGGCTGCCTTTAACATGAGCGTACGCTTCCATGAACAAGTCATCGAGTCTGAAAGAAGACTCAGCGGAGCTGTCGGCACTGAGATTCAGCGTGCGAAGGACAAGGGTACTCTCCCAAAAATTCTCCAGAACCCCGAGGAAACTACGAAAGCAGTGAAGCAAGGGCGGTTCAGTTACAGAGAGACTTCCGTAGGTGGTTGTGTTCTCAAAACGAGTTGCCCTCATTTTGGAATAGACCTTGTTGTACCATGTACTAGTGGCTGCAAAGAAGCGATACTGGATCGCGAAAAAATGGAGAAATACGTGGAAAGTCTTCGCTTTGACATGGAATGTTTATCACCAAATAGTCGCCCTTATCGATCAATTGTTGAAGAGATTGAATTCGTCACAACAACTTATCTTCAACCGCCGGATACCAGATTATGAAAGAGAGCGGTACCGTTCAAGAATACCTTGCGGCGCTAGAGCGCCTTAAAAAAGGCGTTCCTACGATTGTTCCTAAGGGTTCCCCCATCAATAAAGATCAGGTCGCACTTGAGGCAGGCAGAAAGCGCGGAACCATTCGTAATCGCCCAGGTTTTGAAAAGCTTATTGCAGAAATTGAGTCCGCAGTTGAGCAGCCACCTCCGACGAAAAAGAAGCGCCTCCATAACAATCCAAATCAGACTGCTGAAATAGAGCGACTTCAACGTGATCTTGATGTTGCCCGCAGTCGCTATATGTCGTTGCTATACCTTAATGCCGAAATGGCAAAAGTAATCCGCAAACTTGGCGGAGATGTTCCCCAATTTGGTGTGGTTACCGATATCCAAGTAGATCCCAATAGCACCGATATTCCTTATTAAAGAGTTAAATCATGTCAGACCATCCGTACAGTACGCTTACACCAGAACGAATTCTCGATGCAGTTGAGAACCTAGGGTATCACTGCGATGGACGCTTAAATGCGTTAAATTCTTACGAAAACCGTGTGTTTCAAATCGGAATAAATGATTCTCCCCCAATTATCGCAAAGTTCTACAGACCATCTCGGTGGTCGTTTGAACAAATAGGTGAGGAGCACGATTTTTGTAAAGAACTTGCAACAGCAGAGTGGCCAATCGTTCCACCATTAGTACATGAAAGCGGAGTAAGTGCTCATTGCGACGGAGAATTTACTTTCGCATTGTTTCCGCGAGTCGGAGGATATGCCCCAGAGCTTGATAACTTGGACACATTAGAATTACTCGGTCGCTCACTTGGACGATTACACGCAATTGGATCAGTGACGTCTTTCAGCCATCGACCTTATCTCAACATCCAGAGCTACGGTGTTGATAGTCGCGAATTTCTATTGAGTAATGATTTCATCCCGCCAAGTCTTCTTCCGGCTTACGAATCATTGACCAAAGATATTATTAAAATAATAGAACAGCGATTTGGTGAGTGTACATATACACCAATACGTATCCATGCTGATTGCCACCCGGGCAATATTCTGTGGCGAGAGGATCGCGGAGTATTTGTTGACTTCGATGATTGCCGAATGGGGCCAGCTGTACAAGATTTATGGATGTTGTTAAGTGGTGATCGCCAAGATCAAACCACCCAGCTCGATGCGCTATTGGAAGGCTATGAGATGTTCTATGAGTTCGACGATTCGGAACTCTGTCTGATAGAGCCTCTCAGATCTCTTCGCATGATGAATTACGCCGCCTGGATTGCGAGGCGCTGGACTGATCCAGCGTTCCCGGTAACCTTCCAATGGTTTAATACTGAACGTTATTGGGCAGAACACATTCTTCAGTTGCGCGAGCAGTTTGCAAACCTTCAGGAGCCAGCGCTTGCAAGATCATCAGGAAATTACTAAAAATATTTACATGAACATTGTTCGCGTGCATCTTGGCGTTCCAAGCAGAGTTGAAATAAGAATGACTGAAACGGTCGTCAGGCGATATAAAAATTTCACATTACTGTTTTAACTGCCCTATAACGATTAGCCATCGCCAGCAAATTAATTAATTAACTGATTAGTAAAGGCATGATTAATGATAAGTGAACTGAGACTTCAACCGAACATTTTTGTTCGTTTAACATACGTGAAAAACAATTTTAAAATGAAAGGCGTTGATTTTTTGAGTTTCAGGAGGATCAACCTGAATTGAATACATGATTTTTAGTGATCCATCACCAATATCTCGCTCAAAGTTTTTCTTGAGGCGACGATATTTCTATAAAAGCTAAATGATTCAGAATACGTCGCAGGCCGTACGATCTTGACAATGACTTTTTGTCGTAAAACTCACTGAATTGGAGTCCCGTAATTTAAAAACATTTCTCATTTATTAAACATCATAACTACATTGAAAATGTCACTTTTCATCTGATATCCGATCGTACCGATGTGTCTGGACCTGCTTCGTTATTCTCGAAGTCAACACCTAAGTATTTTTTAGCTGTGTCGGTAATTGCAGCATCGCTTGGAAAAGTCAGCATAGATTCTCGTATGCGCCACCCCGTTTTAGATTTGACAATTATTTGTCCATTATCATCTAGGGATACTGATTCGATTTCGTCAACGCCGATATCGGCTACAGCGATTTGCTCTGATAAGAAATACCCCGTACTAGTATCAATGATTCGCAAGTTATTCTTTGAATAAGCAACAAAGAAATTTACATTTTCATTTGATGAGATATATAAATCTTGACTTATAGAATCAATTCCTTGATGAACCCAAGTAAGATGAAGTGTCCCATCATAAAATCTTAATCCGGAGAGAGTGTGTTGAGAAGTGAATGCAACAAAAGTCGATTGGGTATTGGATCCGAAAAAAATATTTTTCCGATAATCATTCTCTCCAGATAATGCGTCACTCTTTAGAACAATAGTTCCTGCGGGAGATGGGTTAGGAAAATTCTGATAAGCTGTTACACGCAATGAATTTTTACTTCCCGGTACCGCTGACATAATCACAAACCACGGCTCAGAATCGTAGCTGTTGATGTACGAATCAATAACTCTTGTGGAGGAGTAAATAGGAATTCCAGCAGACATGGTTCGAAGGTCAACGATTTTAAACTCCGTCAACCCATCTGTACTCAGCATGTACGGAATGGATTTAAAAAGATGAGCAGGACCATGTCTTGATACACCAGGCTGCAAGACTGAAGTGCAATTTTGTATTTTAATACCTGCAGTGCTGCATACTGTGGTTTTAATATTTCCCCAGCCCCCGGCGTCCTCTGCCCAGATTAAGAAAGAAAGACCACTTGATTTTTTTAACTCTGGTGATTGCAGAAGGACATTATCGTCCCGTGGATAAAATTCACCAAAAGAGTTTCCATCGTGGGTTGCAGTTGAAAAATCGAAATTGTTGAATTTAATTTCGCCGACATTATGGTTTTCGCAATCCAGAGCGTCACATTCTGAATCTGATGGAGGAGTGATGCTTTTCCACAAATCACTCTCTAATCTTACTTTTGGAAATTCCAAATCAGCAACCGCGTATAACGGTATGGGCTGTGCACATGGAAGTCCATGTTTTACCTCCCTAACGGCGGATTCATCTGGTTCTTCCTCAAAATAAACGGATTCTTCAAATATCAGGCCTAGCGCTTGGTCAGCTACTGAAGGGTTGAACTGTCCGTCATTACTGATTGATGATGGTGCACATTCTTCTGTAAATACCATATCCATTTCACCCATTCCGAGAGAAGTGGCATTCCTATCCGTAAGATCTATCAACCAGAAACTTCCGTTTCCTGAAGGTCTTATTCCATCATATTGAAAGACCTGAAATAATATATATCTTCCATTGTTTAAGATCCATGCCCCAGAGGGTGGATCCATCTCAGGCTGCTCCCTGAAAGAAAACTTCCAAATAACTTCTCCCGTTGAAGACAGTACCGTGCCAGTGCCCCCCTGTTCAAAAATTATTATTTTGTTTTGAGCCGTAATCGACGCTACAGGTTCGGTAGACGGCAATTCCACGACCTCTCTGTTAATGTGTAAATAGCTTTTTCCTTGCCACAAAAATACACTTTGATTAGGAATAGTTTTTAGTGCATCTTCTATCGCGATCAACCGCAAAAAGCCGAAGCGACTAAGATTTTTCGCTACAATTTGGTTTGCCTCGAAATTAGATTGGAGTGCAAGGCTTGCCAGCGCGGTTGTACCGTCAATAACGGTTCGATTGTTTCCCAGAAGTTGGCTTCCAGATTCCAATAACCGCAACTCGGTTTGTCTAGCCGCTTCCACTTTAGGTATAACGAACCCAAAGTATATTGGTAAACCAATTACAGTACCTAAAATTAACAATTTGATTAGGCTTGTATAAGGCAATAAGGCATGAAGTATGCCATCAAAAGGTGTAGGTGTTGGTCGAGAAGGTGCTGAGGTAATTTTTGATTCTTGTAACAACGGTAGCCAATAACGTTCCATAAAAGGAGAGCTTCCGTCATCACCTTTCTCAAAATAGTGACTGTGCCCGCCTTGAAAGTATCGGTTTACAAGCTGATTGCCTGTGAATCCGTAGAACCCTACTCTCCCTGCCATCCCAGTCAATAAAACGAAAAATTGGCTAAGAATCAAAATGCTATCATTCGTGCCGCAATCATTTATGACTCGTTTAATTTTCCCGGATTTGAACAATAGTAGCCAATCAAAATTGGATGGCAATACACTTCCAGCCAGTAAAATGTGACGCACATGTGGCAGCTCTTCAGGTTTAAAGCCTTTTAAAGCATAACCGAGAATATGTGTCCCAAAGCTATGGGCTACAAACGAAAACTCTGCACCTGGATGCAGCTCGATGAGTTTCTTTAATTTCAATCGAAATATTCGTACTGCAATCCATCGGAGGAACGGGATAAAAAAAGAAACTACTGAGAAGTATCCATAGCCATAGGAACTAACCTCCACCCCGTCCAACATTTTTGAAAGACGATCTTGCCACTCACCAAAGGTTCTTATTCCATGGATTGTGACGATTAAATGTTCAGTGTTTTGCATTTTTA
This sequence comes from Cellvibrio sp. 79, assembly GCA_003056245.1. Taxonomy (GTDB): domain Bacteria; phylum Pseudomonadota; class Gammaproteobacteria; order Pseudomonadales; family Cellvibrionaceae; genus Cellvibrio. The sequence goes on from MVDH01000003.1 coordinate 267,072, forward strand.
CACTTCCTTTTTTGATGCGCGATACTGAAAAAATTGAAGCAAACCTTCGCCATGAACTTTTTAGCTAATCGTAGATATTAAATTTGCAAAGGTATATTTGTTAATCGTCTACTATAAAAAGTTAAATATTTTTAATTTTTCCATAGATAAATCCGCTTTCAGCAGATTAAATTCGCCCATTCGTATATTCCATAAGAGGTCGCTTGACGAAATTATTCTTGGATTCCCAGCTCCCATCAATTCTTGTTGAGCGATAAAGGTCTCGGTTGAAACGATCTTCTCAATCTGAATTTTTCCGGCTGATGTTACAATGTTTGGGTTCTACACTCATCGCAACTGCCCAATTATATAACTCGCTGTCAAGCGATGGAGGCGCCTTATCTTTGGCGTAATTTACCCAACAGACGGAGTTATGTACAAAATCATGTTTTGCATTTGATCTAATTCGGATCACCTCTTTGATAATATCGTTCGCCTGATCGGGGTGGTGCATTTTTGCAAAACCTATTGCAAACAAATCGGAGACCACTTCTCTCCATCTTTTTGTATTCTTGAATTCATGAGCCTCTATGAATGAATCAATTCCAGTTACTTTCGCCCTCTCATCTGGAAATATTGAGCTATTTATGGGAAATGATTCTGGATTGCTCTTACTCATATTTTTGTAGTCCGTCGCGATGCCAATACAATGAGCGGCCTCGTGAGCCAGCACAACCCGATGAAATACTTCATTTAAACTACCTGAATCTATGCTACCCCAATGATCCAAGCTTCGCGGGGAGTAATACAATTCGCAATAATCGCCAGTTGGATTTATTGAAGCAGGCGAACCCATTAAGTTCTCAATGCCGAGATAAGTATTTAGCCACGTTTGTTTTTTATCGGCCAGAACCAGGTTTAAATCGTAATTTTCTTTCAAATATTTCTTCATAAAAGGAAAAAGTTCGGGATTAGAAAGAGCAATCTCCCTATCTTTTTCCGCAAGCCACTGTGTGTAACTGAAGGTAAATAATTGCGCCGTACATGCAAACAATGCAACGCCGATGCAAAGCAATACACCAAAAATACCGCCGACAACGATTGAATCCCTTTTTGCCGATCTTGT
>MVDH01000003.1:268186-610155 GCA_003056245.1 Cellvibrio sp. 79
CACACACACACACACACACACACACACACACACACACACACACACAAATTTCATTTTTCCATCCGGAGCTTCCGTCATTGCATTTTTGTTGGAGGATCCTAATTTGATGAGGATCTATTTTTAAGCTAGCACTAGCTTCAGAAAATTCAAAAAAAAATGCATCACGCTCTGCTTGCCGTTTTTTCCACGGAAAAATGATTTTCATCTAGCCTCCATCGGCTTATTTATGAACCACGCCTGCTATAATTCAACTGTAATCTTGAATTCTTTCGTTTATCATTCCCTGGAGATCCTTAGCTGTCCTGAGGTTGCTTCGTAGAACCAAGTCGATGTAAGTCGATAGAATGCGATCTATTTTTGTGAGATAGAATGTTGAATCCAATCCGAGCTCTCTGAATGTCATTCCATCATGAACAATTTTGTTTCTTATCGGATAAAGGAGCCTAATATCGTCTAACAATTCAAGGTATAAATTTTTAGTATTCGCAGCTGCGGCAAGATGCTTTCGGTGAGCAAGTCCTCTTTTTTCACCAACACATGAAATTGAGTCTGCTGCAAAAATTAGCGATACAAAACGCATCTCGTCGCTCACAAGTAAGAATGTTTGCCCTTTGGCTCTCATACTTGCCCGCAGCCTACCCTCTAATTCATTGTCCACATTGCCGCTTACGATATTACCCAATCTCTCGTCGTATGAAGAAAAATTAGGATCAACCTGAAGTCCCAGCCAAACGTTTAAGGCTTCAAATACTTGAGGTTTTGCAGCAATCATATGTGGTTTGATATCACTTCTGGTGGGCATTAGATACGCTAAACGGAAGCTGGAATCTTCTATCACACCAGCATGGTGGGGAGTGAAGTGAAGTCGCTCATAATCGCAATAGCGATGACGCAAAATGTCAAGTGCTCTATCCGCATGCTCAGTTACGTACAGAGCTAACTTTTCCCACTCTATCGGTTGCAAATTTGATGGATACAATAAATTGCCGGAGACCTTTATAGAACCCTCAATCAATGTGAAGCCAAGTAGCCTTGCGAGGCTGCCATGGGGTGCCGAACCTGGATTCCACGAGACGTTTACATCCGCTCCGGGGACATCTAGGAGCTCGTCCACCCATGGATGTTCCAATGCAGGATAATCATCTGGAACCACCGGTTTATGAAATTTGTATGGTCCCAAAGAAAAACATTGATCGATTAGAACCTTTTCCGCAGGCACTAAATATCGAATCGTAATCATTTCCCCTTCGTTGAGCATTTGGAGAGCTTTTGTAACAGAGCCCCCAAAAGGAATCTCGATCAGGGTCAACCAAGAAAAACACTTGCTAACATCATCGACAGCGGTGCCAACTTCATAATTCTCGTGGTGAAAAGTAATACCATCCCTCTCAGGAAATTCGCTAGCCCAATATTCGAGAGCTCTAATAGCTATCATTGACTCGATCAAATTTCGCTGCTCAACTTCAGACAGGTTCGGAATCCAACGAATATTTGCGCTTATTCCATCGGACTGATGTAACAAGATTGCTTTCCTTTTTCCGTTCATAATTTCATAATGATTAGTTAATAAATTTCACTTGAACCGAAAAATGATGGTCGGCCATGGGACAAATAACCATTCTGCCAGTAATATCTGTCAATACAGTGGTTCGTGTAATTTGTTAATAAGCCCTGGGTAATATCCTATGTTCATCGCTTCGTCGATCTGGAGCACAGCCGTGGAATGCCAATACTTACTTGATTCAAGACCGTAACCTTTTTCATACTTTGTCAATGTCACAAGAATGAGCAACTGAAGCTTTTCTTTTCCTAGAAATCCCTGCAAAAAACCGGAGCGGCAACGTAGCCGATCTGAATTCATTGTGTGATCGTTTCTGACATTGTCGTTACCCCATGCATCAGCCTGAGCAACTATCTCGCCCCGTTCGTCTACCCAATTCTTTCCAAACGGATCCGCAATCCTAATATGGCATGCTTTAACTATCTCCTCCGTGAAATACATTCGTGTAGCAGCAGTTTGCACAGCCAAGGGATCGATTTCGTCCAATTTTAATTCGACATGTGGATACACGATCCATGGCCTGGCAGCCACTTCAGTCTGATGGGAATACTCTTTGCCACCCTCATATGATTCAGCAGACGGCAACCACGCCAAAAAAGCGTCTGTCGAAGCCAATTTAATTGCAAAAGATTTAGCCAAACTTGGGGAAATTAGCGCAGAAGAAACTCGGATGCCAATGTCGTCGATTGACCTCCAATTTCCTGCGACCACAATTTCACTTGGTTTCAACTTTCGTATCCCTAGCAGTTCGTAAATTCGCGTCTTATCACCAGTAACAGCTCCATCTGACTCCTTAATTTTGATGAGCGAATCTACAGGTGTATTGTCCAAACCATCCGCCAACCACAGCCCATCGGATCGGGTAAGGAGCTGCCGCGTTAACCACTCTTTCCAAGAGTCATGATTTTCGTCTGAGTATTCCTGTCGCCCTACGGGATCATTTTTTAACATGTCTCCTGCACATAGATAAAGTGCATGCCATGCTAAATAGGCACCGTAAGTGTCCGTACGGTTCTTATTACGATTGCTCGAATGGTAATAATTCGAATTGCTGTACATGTTCGACACCGACGGATCAAACCTATGTATCCAGGGAGTCATTAAGTCGCCGATCTCCCAACAAGATTTGTGAAAAATTGATCCCAGGTTAGTCATCTCTGCTTTTCGAAATTCGTATTCATACGAGAATTCCTGCGACGGTTTGGGAGTCGATTCCGGACGGCCTTCGTAGAACGAATGCACTCGATGTTGCCTTACGGACTTGTATGAAAACGGGGAATCGTTAATTCCCGCCAGTTTTTCTTTATCAAAACCCCGAGCGGTAATAGCACCTTGCTTCATACAGCTCAACAGACAATTTGCAGCAAAATGGCGCATGAGGATATGTGGAAATTTCAAATCATATGCAACTGATTCCAGAAGTTTCACATATCTAATTATTTCTGTGGGGTAATTGATCGATAAACGGGCGAGTGTGATTAAGAGCCACAGTCTTGCATGAAGATAATAAAAAGGCTGCTCGGGGGCTTGAAAGGGGTGCGAGTGGTTCGTGCCGAATTTGCCTATTAAAAGATCTATTACGTTCCATTTACCGAAATTAGCCAATGTTCTTATACAGTGCGCAGCTCTCCAACGATCATCGCTATCTGGTGATCCGAGCAAGTGCCAGACAAGGCCTCCCGCTATTTCCACGTCGTCGCTACTTGGGTAAATACCTTCTCTCCATGGGCCGTCTTTCACACTCGCTGAGAGATTGGCCGAACTGCTTTTAAGTAGTCTAACCAAAGCTTCTTTGCCAGCATTTGCCGAGGTACTATCAATTAACATTGCTGCAAGACCAACCCAAAGATTTGCAGAAATATTCAAACCTGATCCAGCGAAGGTATTTATCAATTGAACCGTTAACACTGGTACTTCAATATTGGAGAGCTCAGAAAGTTCTTTTAACATCGATTTTGAAATATAGTTATTGTCAACAATGTCATATGCGTGTTTCCGAACAATCGAACGACATGCCTTCTCAAGAACACCTGATAAAGTGGAGACTGAGGAGCGCCATAAACTGTTACAGTTTTTTAATTCCGTTAATTTACTGTGTATGGTGAGTTCCTCAAGCTCAGCGATTATTAATAGGTATTGTGCTCGTTGGTTATAGCCAACTTTTGTACGCAGAATTTCGAAGATGTTGATATCAAACGCGTCACCATTTGTAATATCTTCGATGCGTTTAAGTAATTGTGTTATTCCGCTTTTGGTAATCTCGCTAAAGTTGTTTATAAGATCCCATATTTCTTCACGAATTGATGGTTCTGTAGAATGTGTTACATTTTCCCAAGAATCAACTTCGTTGTCGTGACTACGACCTCTCAATGTCTCGATTCTATTATTGAGTTTTGATAGATAATCAAATTGCACCGATCCGTTTTCAAATCGACTTTTTGCAATTTCAGCAAGTCGCGTTAGCGTGGATGGCATTTCAAGCCCAAATCGATTACTCAGAAATTGATTTGTAAGCTCTGTCAATAATTCGTTCGCATTTAGCAGATTTTTCTTGTGGATGACTGCCGCAAGATCCTTAGTATTGCAAACGTGTAGTTCTGCTGAATCCGATACCCTTAGTAAGGCAATACCAATTCCAGGATCGATTTTATCTTTCTCGATAAGCGCTGTAATGTAAGGCAATAACGTGTAGTTTAAGGATATTTTTCCCCTCGTGTGCCACCGCACCAATCTAGCTAAAGTTTTACCTCCTGAGATATTCGATAAGGCCTGAGCGAACTGCCACCAAGGGAACCTTTCTTCCTCTGAGTACATATTGAGTTCGCATATATTTGACAATGTATGGAACGCTCGATCATCCATTTCGATTCCACTTATGTTACTAGCGTAATTTAATAGTTCGTAAGTAAACTCATAATCCCCCGATCCTATTGCATCGAGTTGATCAAGCCCTTTGCGAAAGTAGTGTGCGGATTCTTCAGTGCTGACGCACATGACGGATCTTGAAAGCCGAGATAAGAGAGCCGCGCGACTAGCGACGTCGGATTCATTTTCAATCAAGTTGTCTGCCGCTACCGCGATTTTTCCTGAAAGAGAATGCAGCGCTGACCTATCGGAAATTAGTTCAATTAAATGGACAATTTCTGATGCTGATGCAGTTTGATTAGCTATCAATTTTTCAAAAAAGCAGTCTATTGGTTTAGTACTTAGTTGTTTATCGGCTCGGATACAAAACTTGATTAAAATTGTGCCAAGTTGATTCATAAAATGGTTTACTTCACCATGATATGAATGACGATCACGTTTCGCCCTCAATTCTTCCCAGGTTCGGATCAAATCGAACAAACACTCATCTCTTTTCGGATGCTGGGATGAAATGAATGAGATAATCGATGACGTAAACTCTAATAGAGGATCTAGACGATCATCTAAATAATTATGCACCCGATCTCTGATGGTGGTATCTTTTTTTGGAATCCCTTTATCTTCTTGCTTATTGACTTGGAAATACTTATCAATCTGCAATCTAACAGACTGCCTCATTTCGTGGGCGCTGCCAGCTTCGGAATGAGCAAGGCCAAAATCATTAAATTCTTCCGGATAAATCATACTTTCCGTCAGCTGCGAATTTGTGAGATACACTTTCATCGCAGTTGCTATGATAAATTCCGGAACCAAGCTGCTAAGAACCGGTTCGGAATATCTCCATAAACTTGGGGGTTTACAAATCAATTTAGATGTTATCGCAGTTGCTTCTCTATTCATTCCTAGATTAATAGCTTGCATAGCAGCGTCGAACATTCCGATTCTTATAGCGTTACCTTCCCGGCTACCATCACCTCGTTCTTCGGTTTCAAGTTCTAAGTTTTGGCACTGATTGGCCAGGTTGTTGATGAATCGCCCAAGTAGTGAATCTTCGAATTTACCTGCACAGATGGCGGCCAGTGTGAGCGGAAAATTTGAACCAAGCTCTTCATAAAATTTAGTTACGTTATTTGTATCTATAGAGTTCAATCGTTCACAAATCGAAAGTAAAGCAAATAGATGTTTTGCAATCTCATAGCTGTACCAATTTTTCCATCGGTCCATAAAAGAAACTGCCTCATTCTCTCTTCCCTCAGCAATGAATCGTAGAGGAATGGAGGCAGCATCTAAACTCGTCGGGCCAGATTTTGCTCTAACATTCTCATTTTGATAGTGGTGTTTAAACCACTCAATAGCCTGAACCGAGTGCCTACAGCCATCGCTTATATTCCCAGCGAGAATACTTGCAATTGTTAATCTTGAGTGACGTGTTCCTGGCCACGAAGTCCGGATTTCGAAAAGTCGTCGAGTTGCATCGATATCTGCTGTGATGACTATCAGGTCTGGCGAATTAAGAATGTATTTCCTAGCACGTTCATCACTCGCGGCGAGTGTTGATAGCTCTAAAAGAAGCTTGACCAATTGATCAATATTTTCTGCTTCTGTTGCATAAGTAATCGCAGCTTTCAGTCGCAAATACTTAATTCTTTGAATGCCAGCTCTACTGCTTATTTTTGATGGAAAACGTTCATCAAATGCAAGCTCGAACAATTTCGCTCCGTCCTTCAATTTTAATAGAAGCATTGGTAGCGAACTTGCTGCATATGGTGACGCCATTTGCATCTTAAATAAATTTTCTGAAATTCTTGTTAATGTGGCCTGATCCGAGTTATATGTTTTTCGCACATAGTCTTCTGTTGGTTCGTCACGAAATATCATTCCATGATTGGTGCGTTCCAGAAGAGGTGTGAGATCACTTGCAAAGCTATTCACTGCGCTTTGATCCATACCATGGATGCTCGCATATTCTTCAATTGGTATAGGCGGGGGTAGAATAGCTAAGCCTGCTAAAAATGAGGCGATACATTCTGATTTGTATCCTTGCGTATGAGCAGCCCTTAAAGCATCATCAATTCTATTTTTCAATAAGTCATTCAAATCGATTAGCTTGTCGACTTCCGATGGTTCCAATTGTGCTCTGTTGTCCAATGCGAGATATTCTAAGACTCTTCCGTTTCCAAGTGATCGTGAAAATGCCACGTGAATTTCTGTATTGGTGATTCCTGCGACCCGCTCTCGTAGATAGATCTGAGTTTCTTCACGTGTAAAAGGCAATAATTCAATTTCTTCATACGCGGACTGAGGCAAGTCCCCGATCGTTAGTTTGCGTCGATATGGCCTGCAGGTTAATACAAGCTGTACCCCACCTATGGGTCCACTAAAATACAAACTCTGTAATAGTACTGTGGGGAAAGAAGGTTCATTTCTGTCTTTTGCATGATCAGCCGCATTATCAGCGGCGTCCAAGAACAGAATTAGTTGACTATCGGGATGTACCTCATTAAGAGTCGCCACCACCTGCTCCAGGCGTTTGCGAAACGCCTTGATAAGACTTTCAACATTTTCTATTCCAGGTAGCAATGGATCACACAAACTGTCGCATGCGAGAATGTTTGCGATGTGAACTAGTCCATTTCTAGGTAGATGCCTTGCATCTTCAGGTGCCCTGTAGGTTCCACCTCCAAAGCAATCGAAAAGTATAACCTTATGATTTGCGCACAGAGTATTTTCCAAGCTCTGCAAAAATACCGTCTTTCCGACGCCTCCGTCGGCATGAATAATCAATGGCTTTTTTAAATTTGGTATTAGTTTCGCTATATCATGAAGTTGCATCCGTTCAACAGTCCGACCGATACTGGGAAAGCTTGCCGGGCACGGAAATAAATCCTCTGGCTGTTGCAATCCCAACGCGTCAAGCATATCAACTCGTCGAATCACGTTCATTCCATCACCAGCCATGCCTGCCTTATCCCTGAGGAGTTGACGAATATTCCCTATCGCCGCTCTTGATATTGCATCAGTCGCAGCTGACCAATTGGCCATAGTATTGACTAATTGTTGTTTATTAAATTGTAAGTTTCCGGCTAATCCATTCAGGTTGAAAATTTTTGCAAATCTCACAAGATCCGCGCCCTTCAATTTGCAGGCGCGACGGATTTGCTCTTTTTGTTCTTGGCAAATTCCTGTGGCCCGTGTTTTCGACCGAAGGCTCTCGATGGCGGCAATAAAGTAAGGGCAGATCGGCCGATTCGTTATGAGTTTAAACCCTAATTTTTCGTCTACCTCTTTACTTGAATACTGCTTAGAATAGTCGTTGAATGCTTTGGAAAATTTCTGAATGGTTTTCTTTACATCGCTTACCCGCATTGGGTCTGAGGCTGATGTGACAGAATATTTTAACTGAATAATTTCAATCGTTTTAGCATTTTGAAAAACCGGACTTTCTCCGTAATAAAGAACAAGGTCTGCAATTTCTATAGCTTCCTTAGACATTCCATCTTCGTCGCCGGCTGCTAGCCCTTCCACGGCAATTCCGCACAAATTGTTTTTGTTGACTATCAAGCTTAAGGCTTTTCTTGCCGCCCAAGCTTCATGGAACTCATGACCGTCGCGCGACGCACGTGTGTTGATCATTCTCACTCCAAAATTTATCCTGCATAAGTTTTAAAAACTGGGCTTTTGGTTACGTCACGATTCAATGGCTTTTAAAAATTTGTGATTTCTCTCGTATTCCAGCTTATCGGGAATCCCATTTCCGCTTTAATTCAATGTATTTAGGGTCTTGTGACAATTCGGGTTTTGCATCGGTCAGCCGACTCAACAACTTCTCAATCTGATATGGCCAATAATCCGTACTAGATGGCAGTAATATACTCAGAATGTGCAGTACTTCGTAAGGATAGAGTTCAACAATTTCTGAGTTATCGCCAGTAAGTCCAAACGCCGAGAATTGTCGTAGTGATGCTTCAGTCAATAAAGGGATAACTAGTCGCGCGTTCTGTGAGAAATTCTTGGGCTTGCTAAGAAGTAGCTCGCTTAGCCCGAGAGATATCTTTCCGCTTCTGATTGATTTTTGTCTAGGCCAAACTTCTTTTAGAAAATCAGTTACTTCGTTTTCCCAGTCGATATAGATTTCATGATCACTGCTTTTTGAAGAAAGATGTCTCAACGTCCATAAAACTCTTTCCCGAAAAGCCTCGTCGACTTTCATTAGAAGCTCGCGAAATTCTGGACTGGTTAGTAATGGGTCTGTTGATTTACGGTAATTTATCCATGCAGACAATACAATTCCTGCAACCTTTCTTTCAGACTCATATCCCGCAAGAGTGTCGTTTACCAACGCATTGAAAATCTTATCTTTTAATCGTGCAAATAGTTTTGGAGTAAGCTGCCCACCACCCCAGAGGAATCCGGCCCAAGCGGCTCGTCGTGTATCAATGTCGCCGTCGAGAGAACCAATCAAGTGTTCTTCTGACCATTTTTCAGCTTTCTCATAAAACCAATTTAGATGACTGATAAATATTATTAGCGAGTATCTTCCGACATTCATTGGTGACGTTAACATCTTCTCAACAAGTACCCACCAAATACTGGCTTGGTTCTCCTGCAATGCTTCATCTTTCGCGCCCTTCAGAACCGCCTCTGCTATCTTCCCACTCGGAGAGTTAATTGCTTCCATTATCCAATCGCGGTCTGAAATAATTCTTTGATTGGATAATGTTGTATTACCTATATTTGGATTGTTGCTAATTATCTCTATCAATCTTTCACAGAAACGTTCATACAATTTTTCATTATTTTCAATAAACTCATTGGTTATCATCGAAAACCAATGCGTAATGGCGTGTATTATTTTTTTTAGGTCATCATCTTTATTAAGAAGTAGCTTGGCAGAAATCACTCTCGTTAGTCTTTGCTTGTCATTTTTTCGCGCTTCGCTAAACAGAAAAATATTCCATGCCCAATCAGGAAATTCATGCGCCCCGCTAGCAGAGGTCAATGCTGCTAATGCCTTGATTGGCTTTTTATCAACTAAACCAGCGAACGGATTTCTTTCTATTAAAAAATCATCCCCCCTACCTGTCATTTCTTTTGCTTTTTCAAGCAATTTGAAAATTGGGACACTCAGAAGCTGATCAAATTGTCTATCTGTTCTGACCCAGCCGCTCCGGAATTTGGTGCGATCAGAAATGGATTCAGCATATTCCGGAATCCAATCTGGAAGAGTTTTCTTAAATCGGTCAATCTCAATTGTTACATCTGAAACGAACTCCAGCTTTCTATGTGCCATCCATTCGAGCCGCTTAAGGATTGCAAACGCAGCTCTGGATTTAAAGCTATCATCTTCTTCCTCATTAAAACGCTCAGGGCCTTTTATTATTCTATTTTCAATCTCAAGCCTCGTTGCACGTGAAATTGAAGACCATCGAGCTTCTATTGCTTCGAGCAAAAGCGGTTCCAGATCATATTTCCAGAAGTCTTCATCGCTTAAACTTCTAAATAACTGCTCGGCACTGATGTTAGAGATAAAGTCGCTTACTCGTACAGCCCATAATCGCAGGTAGGTAAAAACATGCAGATTAGTCGGCCAGCTATTAAATTCTTGTAGAGCATTAGCAGGATTTGAATTTATCCACTGTTCATACAGTTGTATGTAATACTTTAAGTGGGAAGATATCCCGATTTTTATATCGTTAGCGTCATCGGTAAGATCTATATAACGTCTCTGGTTTCCTATTTCCAATTCCATTCGATACCCTATTTCAATTTCCTGTCGTAACGCCGGAACAACAACTCCCAACCAATCATTGGGCACGATGAGATCTTCGAGGAGATGCGGATAAGCCACTTTGATAGATATTAGATCGCTAACGCTTACCATGTTAGGATCTTTTGGGGGCCCTTGATCTATGCCTAAGGCAGGGGCGACTTCGATATAGGGCCGTAATAGCTCAGCGTATTGTCGGCTAATACCGGCGCTCCAACCTTCGTTCTCTGTTATTGAGGAAATTTGTAATTCGTTAAGATCCACGTTTGTTTGCTGCCAGTATTCAAGGAGATAACGCCATGCTTTGCGAACTTCAAGATCTACCGGCGCCGAGTTTTCAAACCTTTGTTTAATTAGCCGTTGTATCTGCCAGTGAACAGGGCCTTGTTGTACTGCCCACCAAAGCGCCGGCAATTGTTCAGCCACTTTAGTGAACCAAACGCCTAATTGAGCTATGCGAGGGGGCAATGTCGCGTACGAAAACCGCTTGTTGAATTCCGATATATTCGAATTCGTTAAACTCATTCGATCGATATGGTTAATTGAAAAGGCGCTCCATGCTCCTTCAGGGACGTTACGTTTGGGATTAGTATCTGACGGGCCGATTTCTTCCGGAGGAATATCTGAGTCCAAACAAAATTGGTCAAAAGGATCAATCCAATTGCCACGGTTTGAATAACCCCCGGAATAGCCTGGTAACGCATATCTTTTTGCTGGATCAAAGACACAAATCCATTGAGCAGGTGGAACGATTTCACCTTCAGAAAATTTTTTAATTCCATGAATTGAGGAAATTAAATGTGCTATTTGCCCTCTCTCATGAGGTCTTAATAGTTCGGGCCCTACTCGTGCTTTCTCAATTAAATCTTCACACCACTTATCTGGGTCTTTTGCTCTGATAGCCCATTCCGATAATGTATCCCATAAGGCTCGATGATTATCATTTGGTTCGTATTCAATCGCTTGGACGCCTTTATGCATCCATCTTTCAGTTGCGTATGCCTTTGTTCCTTCTTGGAACGCGTACACATCGCTCTTTTGCAAGCCAGACTTGTTCAACGCCTCTAGAAGATATTGGACTGGCGGGTCATCGGCACTATATCCTATAAATACAACGACATATTTCTTTAAAATTTCTCTTATGAAAGATGTTGCCCAACCGTCAGAAAGATAAGCTCTTCCAAAGTCGGAACTCGATAGTATAAACCCGTCGCCGCTGGATTTTTTATACGCGTGATCAACTTTGCCATGTAGATAAACAACACCGTCAAGTTGAGTGATTCGATTACCTATCATAAAGTTGGCAGGTTCGAGAGATTTTACATCCGGTGCGGCGCTCTCAAATAATAAATCAAAGTTTGTAGTGACAATCCGGACTTTTCCATCCTTTGATGTAGCTAGGTCCAGCAGAGTTTTATGGGCGGAAAGATCTGGAGACTTCGACGGCATGAGCTCAATCGAAACGGCGGACTCAATATCTTCAACGGAGAATTCGCGTTCCAGCAATCCAAAGATCCGATCAGCAGAGATTAGTCCTGCCACGCCGGTTTTTGCCTCCAAAGATTTGGCTTCACTTAATATTTTTCTGATAGGACTTTCAATACCAACGCCGAGTCGGTCTATCACTTTATTTGCGAGAGTAAAGAAATTGGGCAAATTTGCTTTCGCTAATGAAACTCCAGCGCCACAAAAAAACACTACCCTTCCTTGATCAAGTGCCAGTAGTAGAGGCTCTGGAACAGAAGGCCCATTCTCGATAAATCGCATTCAGAATCCTGCCTATAAAATTCTCTAATCGTTCTGCCATTCAAAATAGGATTCTGGAAAAAGTCCAGTTATATCAAGTTCACCATCCTCATCAAAAAAGAATTGAGGCACATTTTTTACTAGCTTGTAATCCAGCATTAAATTGTATTTCCACCATGCATTTCCTGTAGGAGTAAGACTATTCAGTAGAAACATAGCTTGTTCATGCGTGGAGAGCTGAGCCCGAACAGTTTTTACATAGTCGTACTTTTCCTTGAAAGAAAGGAAATTTTTACTATTAACATAGCAGACGGTCTGATAGAGATGACGATAGTAATGTCCTAAACGAGATTGATGTCCCTCAAAGGGGACATATTCGAACTTACGATTATTTTTTACGCTCTGCTTTATTGAAGCATCGCTCAATTTTCCAACAAGTGCATCAACAAAATCACACGGAATTTTTGACAGCGAGTCCCTGAGCATTCTTGTTGAATTAGGACCTGTACCATAAAAGAGGCAATAGTATGCAATTTCTATGTATTTTTCCGGGGGAAAATCTAAATTAGTTTCTTTAGCTTTTTCTTTTACTATTTTAAGAATTTCCCGAAACTCCCTGAGAAGTAATACAAATATTTTTCTGCCTTTTGCGCTTTTCAGTTCTAGTTCTGAGACATTGTCTCTATGTAATTTTAGCAACTCAAAGTATCGCAGTTCAAACATCTGATTCTGATAATTTGAGCGTTGATTTTTTAAAGTTGAATATAAAAGGACAACACTAAGCAGCATAAAAATTGTGCCGATATATCCCCCAACAAAATCTCCAAGCTGACCAGCTGCGACCCGATTAATTACAGTTCCATCACGAAAGGCTTTTGCAAAAAAAATGCTGTTTACGATAAATAAACCTATTAAAACAACACTCACTTCGGTCTTATAGGATTTCCAAATGCTCTTCATTCTATTTTCCCTCCTGATAACGTATTTTTTCACACCCTCATTAAGTGGATTACATTGATTATCACGGACCGTCCGTTGTCGTCAATTACCGCCAATTACAAAGCAATCGAAGATTACTTTCCGTAACAAGTCCTCATCTGACTGCATTTCTACTAATGAAAATTTCGAGATTTTAAAGCCAGGTTTTGCAAGCGATCAGTAACATTTTCTATATGTCCGGCAATAACATGCTTAATTGGGACTCTGACCTTTTCGGTTACTATTTCAAAAATTCCTTTGATGATAAGCAATTTTCCCGTAAGAATTTCGTTTCTGAATTGTTCTTGAACACGAGACCACACCACGATGTTAGTTGTGCCGGTTTCGTCCTCAAGCGAGATAAACATGACACCGGAGGCAGAGCCAGGACGTTGTCTACAAGTAACAATCCCGGCAATTCTTACGAATCCTTTGTTGCGTAAATTGATTAAATCCGAATGACGTTTGCATTTATTAAACGGATCTTCTTTTCGTAAGATTTCCATTGGATGGGTGCGCAACGTTAAACCGAGCGAGGAATAATCGTTCATCACGTTTTCCTCAAGTGTCGGCGCATTTGTTAACAAGAAATCCGATTCATTTTCTTTTCCATCCAGCATTTCAGAATGCGGCATAAGCGCTGCGGCCGCCCAGCGAGCCGCATATCGATTACCGGCAATCGAAACGAATGCATCAGCTGAGGCTAAATACTCCAAATCGGCTTCACTTAAATTGGTTCGATTCGCGACATCTTTTAATGAATTGAATGGCAATGCTCCGCGAGCACTCCCAATAGCTTGTGCTTTTTCGGCTTTAAGTCTATCGACTCTAATGAATCCCAGCCGAATACCCATGTTTCCTTTCGCATCAATTTCTAAAGTATTTTCATATTGGCTCTTATTAATATCCACAGGCATTACTGTTACTCCATTCCGTCTTGCGTCCTGCACCAATTCTGACGGTGAATAGAAGCCCATAGGTAAACTATTCAATATCGCACAATAGAAGGCGGCAGGATGGTGACATTTAATCCAGCTGCTCGCATAACATAGAATGGCAAATGAAGCCGAATGCGATTCCGGGAAGCCGTAGCCACCGAAGCCTTTTATTTGTTCAAATAGCCTGTCTGAAAATTCTTGAGAGTATCCATTATTTAATAGCCCGTTTTTAAATTTATTTTCAAACGTGAGTAGTTTGGAATTTTTTCCCCAATTCGTAATCGCGCGCCGAAGCTGGTCAGCCTCTCCACCGGTAAAGCCCGCAGCAACCATCGATAACTTCATTACCTGTTCTTGAAAAATCGGCACTCCCAACGTGGGTGATAACACGTCTTTAATTGCCTCACTTGGATATGTGATTGCTTCTTCCCCTGAGCGACGTCGTAAATATGGGTGCACCATCTGTCCCTGGATCGGCCCCGGCCGAACAATCGCAATTTCTACCACGAGATCATAAAAACAGCGCGGTTGTAATCGAGGAAGCATCGCCATCTGTGCACGACTTTCGATTTGAAATACACCCACACTTTCACCACGACACAACATTTCATAAGTTGCGGGATCCTCACGCGGGATGGATTGCATTGAGTGAATGACCGGATCGTACGTTGAAATATAATCCAGTGATCTACGCAGCGCAGAAAGCATTCCTAGCGCAAGCACATCGACTTTTAAAAGTCGCATGGCTTCGAGATCCTCTTTGTCCCACTGAATGAGGGTTCTATTAGGCATACTTGCATTTTCAAGAGGAACGAGATCTGAAATTTTCGTTTCTGATATGACAAATCCTCCCGTGTGCTGACTCAAATGGCGGGGGTACCCGTATATTTGCTGCACAAGATTAAAAAAGTGCGTCAATAATTTATTTTCAATATCTACACCGAGATTGGCAGTGTGCTTTTCAAGATCTACATGCTTATCCCACCACGCGACATTTTTTGCGAAATGATCAACTAGCGATTCATCCAGACCTAACGCTTTTCCGACATCGCGGATCGCACTCTTGGTTCTATAAGTGATGACCGTCGCGGCAATAGCCGCACGCTCTCTACCGTATCGTTGATAGATATATTGGATCACTTCCTCACGCCTTTGATGCTCAAAATCGACATCGATATCTGGTGGCTCGTCCCTCTCTTGAGAAATAAATCGTTCGAATAAAACACCAATTTGCCCTGGCGCAATCTCAGTAACAAACAAGCAGTAGCAAACTACTGAATTTGCCGCAGAGCCGCGCCCTTGGCAAAGAATGCGTTGCTGTCTGGCAAATCTCACGATGTCATGAACGGTGAGAAAATAGTATTCGTATTCCAACTCTTCTATTAGAGCGAGTTCTTTTTCAATTAACTCCTGAATCCAATCTGGAACACCTTGCGGCCATCGTTCATCCTTCCCCTCTATGACCAAATTTCTTAAATGTTGTATCGGCGTTAATCCATCAGGCACTAGTTCGCGAGGGTATTGGTATCGTAATTCCGTCATTGAGAAATGACATAAATCAGCAATCGTGCAGGTCTCTTCAAGAAGCTCTGGCGGATATAATTTGGCGAGCTGGTGAAAAGGCTTTAAATAGGCCTCGCCATTTAGCTCTAATTGACTTCCCATCTCCTGTAATGGTGTGTTGTTGCGGATCGCGGTCATCACATCCTGGAGCGGCTTTCTCTCATTGCTGTGCATCAATGCTTCGCCACATGCCATCAGTGGAATGTCTTTTTCAATACTCAGCACTTGCCACCGTTCAAAATCGCGCTGTTCTCCTCCGTGAAGTTGATGATTAATGCCAATCCATAAACGACCTTTGAATGCGCCATTTAATTCAGTGGCGACCTCATCGGAAATGGTCTCGTTTAAATTGGCCACCCAAATGATCAAGCACGTCCTTAGTCGAAAACGTAAATCGTCGAAATGTGCTTCGTAGCTTCCTTTCTCAGCACGGCGACGCGCAAGTGTAATGAACCCGGACAGCTCCGCGTACGCTGCGCGGGAAGGCGCAATGGCGATCAATTTCATTCCGTTGGATAATTGAAAGCGGCTACCAATAATTAATTTTGCGTTCAACTCTTCGGCGGCGACAAACGCTTTGACGATGCCGGCTAGTGAACACTCGTCGGTAATCGCAATTGCGTCATATCCCAGTTCATGAGCCTGATATACATATTCTGCAGGATGAGACGCGCCCGTTAAAAAGGTGAAATTAGTCGTCGTATGCAAATGTGCGTAGCGCATCAGGAAAAAACTCCCTGCAAATACCACTGCTTTTCATACAGGTCAAAGAAAACCCAAAGGTGTAAATTGTCATGACGCCTAGCGAGGTAATAGTCTCGTGCTACCGGTTTATCCCACCAATTTCCAATTACTCGCTCTGGTCCTACCAATAAAAAAACATAACCGCGCCAAAAAAGCCTTTGATTCCTTTCTTCCAATTTTTCTGGAGGCGACATGAGCCATGTAGGGCGAAGTGATTTTTTAAAAATCTCAGGCAGTGTTTGATTGGACTTTTCAGATAGCGCTATTGCGAGGTTGGTGAGTTCCGGAACACGGCTATCCCGGTAACTTAATTTATAAACAGCATCATCACCAAGTCTCGCTTTTAGTTTGGCGATCGTGACGGCAAAATCAGTTATGGATGCTCTACGCCGTCTGGCTTGCTCAAAATCTAGCACCTGGCTGCGATTTTGTAATGACAGACTATGACGGCAAACTAATTTGATGACGTCAACTTCAAACGGTAGTTCTTTATTTTCCAGATGAATAAGTGTGAGGTCGTAAAGTAATGTCCAATAACTTTGTGGAGTATCGCTACTAACGCCAAAAAATTCTTTATGTCGATAAATATCCATTATCGTCCATTCAATATGTTGGCACTCTTGCTGACGCTTGCGCAGATAATCGGAGAGCTGTTGTAGCAGGGTTTCGATGGCGGGCTTCAGGTGATCCACCAACGTGACCGGATACTCGAATTGAACTTCATCCTCGAACCATTCTTGTGGCTTATAACTATCCCTTGGTTTTTGAAAAAGTGAGCTCTGGTGAAAGTTTTGATCGATATTGAAAATGTCGCAAAGGGCGTCAATAAAATCATGACCGAAACGTTTCTTAAAACTGCTCAGCGAATTGCCATTAATTTGCCGGGCGATATCCCCAAAGCAGCGAAAGCCTGTTTTTATTAATGACTCCATCGCTTTGGGATAATCAAACAGCAATTCTACTGGCAATGGGTTTAGTCGCTCTAAAAACAATGCCTCGGTTTCATCACCCGTGATATCAAAACCGGCGAATGATAGATACCAAGCTCCTTTTTCCGAGTGCCCCAGGCCCATCTTGAATTCATAACTCGTCTTAACCAAAAAGGCATTGATGGTTTCGGTCATGTTCTTAAGACCACCAAACAGCGTAAGGCAGGATGAGATTTCCAAAAGTAATCCGGAGTCGGCAGATTCGCTGCTGCAAAAACGAGTGATATGCGGTGTAAATTGATAAAGCTTTTCCGACAGGTCATTTAAAACCTGTTGTTCCTTATCCAGGTCTCGATCAGCAACACGGCACCCGGTTAACAACTGCGCGGTGGTGCAATCCATTCCTTCGCAAGTGCCCGCTTCGATAGCGAGCGCGTTGGCGAACACAACGACTTTTTTTTCGGCGACGACTATTGGCGTGGTTGAGGCATCATCGATAGTTAGTGCAGCAAGGGGAAGGTCAGAACATCGAATGGCTAGCCAAAGTCGTGATGATTGACCATTCACGACTTACCTCGCACCGGGAGTTGGGTAACGCTTGCCAAGCGGCGCTTGGGCTGCGGCTTGCTGGCCACATACTTTTGGTTAAGCGCGTAGAAAGGCAGCGCTGGTTGCCATACCTCAGGCAAAGGAATGATTACAGGTCGCGGTTGATGCTTTTGCAAAAAACCACGTTGTTTAAATGCAGTAATTTCCAGACCACCCGGTACCAATTGGGCGAATACCCTAAGAGTCGCTGGGGAATTCTGCTGTTGGGCCTCCGCCGGGCGAAACATGATGCACAGGCCAGTTGCTTCTGTAGTTGCTAATGAACATTTGCGCAGTTCGGTATAGGTCAGCTGATCTTCTGGCTGCCAAGCCAATACTGTTCCGACACCTGCTCGCGCAAGCTCAATAAAGCAGGCCACAAAATCGGCTTTTTCCGCCGCGTTGACGACAATCAGACGTTCCAGGTCGATACCAACCTGCATAAAAGCTTGGCAGAACGGCGTAGCAGGAGGGTTTAATAACGCCACGAGCCCCGGCATGTTTCGTAGCGCTGGTAGGCATAGTTGCCATTCTGCCTGCATCGTAGATTGGCATACCTCAACTAAACTGTTTAATGGCCACCCTTGGTTCATAAGACCGTCGTCCAGTTCAGAATAACCAGTACTCACCACCTTACGGTTGGTAAAGCGGCCAGAATGACCAAGCCACGTATCTTCCCTGAGCAGCAATTGCTCAATGGAAATTGGCGCAGGTTCATCTGGGGGTAGTTCGCTCATGGTATTTAAGACTATACTGTATTTGTATACAGTATAGTGTAACCAGGGGCAGTTTAGTCAATTGAGCAAATTAGAACATTTTGTAACGTCCAGCAGCGGAGACATGCCATGTGTGGTTATTTGAGGCGTCACATAGCTCCTAAATCGCTGTTGGAATTTTTAGCATTGTTGGAAATGCCTCAACTGGAGTTCTATTTTCCAGAAGATGGAAGGCCCCAGCATTTTTATCCAGCGTTTGGCGGTATCCCCGAAAAGCAGATTAAGGACCTGGTCATCTATGAGGATGGCCAGCTAAAAACCGTTAATGCCACTTGGTGGTATGAATGCAAAGCCGCGGGCGATACGCTACGAGTGAATTTGGGTAAACAGACGCTCAACGCTCGTAACCTTCACCTTGAGTGTTGGCGGGAAGCTATCCACTACCGGCGCGGGATCGCTCTCGCTACAGGAATTGGAGAAGCCATTGAGCGTAACGGAAAGAAGCAACAGTTCTACGTTGAGGGTGTGGTTCCGCTGTTGTTGGGGTGCGTCTATCAAAAGTTTCCAAATGGACTTTATAGCTGTGCAGTTATTACCCGAAACGCCCATCCACGATTCAAAGATTTCCATGACGACGCGTTCCCTTTAATGTTGCCGTCCGACCCGGCATTTCTGAATCTGTGGCTATCCAACACTTCTGAAACGCATCCTGCGATTGCCTCACTACTGGATCAACCGAAGATTTTTACGAATTTAACAGTCACACCTGTTAAGACTTACAAAGATGCTGTACCTCTGGGCGCGTCCACAGTCGTTACTCCTGACGAATGGGGGATGGTTTCCTAAATACCTGGATGTGAGAGTAATATGATCGTACACAGCTTCCCTTTTGAACATGAAGACGAAAACAGTTGGTACAACGTGTTTATCGAACCATTAGATGCTGACGGTAATGTCATGTATCTAATTGGGCTCACCAAACCAGGGGAAGGCATTCCCTCCAATGAGCGGTTGAAGGAAATTGCGCTGACCGCTGAGACTATCTCGCCGTTCGATCATTCGATTTCGCTACCTGCGTTATGCATTCTTATTGAAGACTCGATGCGTTCCGGTACATTGAAAACCCCTTTCTTAATTCCGGAAAAACTCATTGAAATCAAAACACCTAGTAGTGCATTTGAAGAAGGGCAATATGACGCCGCGCGTGGGTTGCATTACAACGCAAATCCGCACGTAGAGGGCACGCCAGAATTTGATGAATGGGATGAAGGATGGGTAGCTGGAAGGGGAGGAAATCTTGAAGGATTAAGGCATTAGCGTAAACAGAAAGCCCAAAAACGAAAAAGCCACCT
Source organism: Cellvibrio sp. 79 (assembly GCA_003056245.1). GTDB lineage: Bacteria > Pseudomonadota > Gammaproteobacteria > Pseudomonadales > Cellvibrionaceae > Cellvibrio. The sequence goes on from MVDH01000003.1 coordinate 287,934, forward strand.
GCTATTAACAGGTGGCTTTTTGTGACAGTTCAGTGGTTAGTTGAACAATCAAGGTGATGGATACTTTAGTCGGCCCCTGAATCATACTACTAACTGAACAGGTTACTAGTTTCTACCGTGGGTTGTGCTACCACCTTTCTTACCGGATTCACGAGCATTGCCGTGACCACCGCTGGAGCTGGTGGAGTTTCCACCTTTGCTTGATTTGGATTTACCGGATGTCTTTTCGCTTCTATGTTCAGGATGTTGGCTCATATCGAGACCCTCAGTTAGTTGAACAAATGTGCCAGGCACATAGTTATGTCCGTACTAGATGAAGGTAAGTTCCAAAAAATTTTATTTTTCTTAAAACAAATTCCAGCAAAGTATTTCACATGCGCATAAATCCAACACCGGCTTACTGGGAGTTTGTAAAAAAAGCGCTAGAAGGAGGAGTGATTGAGGTTAAAACAATTGATCACGCAATGAAGATCATGCATTCATTTGATAAACCCATCGCAATCAAGATTCTTTACGACTTTGATGAAATATATCGACTTGCATATATCAATTTATGCATTGAAGCTGAAAGCCGAGGGATGTGGGTGATCCGGGGCGAAGCGACGTTTCTCGAACCCAATATCGAATTTAAAATTATCAACAGCTGTGAATGATGCTTATGCATTCATTAATATTGACAACGCAGCGATCTCTGCCATCTCGTAGGTATCAAATAACCCAAGCGAAACATCCGGATTTTTTATCACTTCGAAAAAAGATGACACCGCATCTTCAGAAACATCGTATATCTGAATTAAATTTATTTGGAAAAGATGATTTGCACAAAGAGTAGTTTCCATAATTACCTCCGCAATACCATTTGTTAGTTACAACTAAATAGCTTGGGTTTCCTTGTGCCAGCGGCTTACGCGTCATTTTTAAACGGACCATTACACCTAAAAAATGATGTCGCATGCTTTATTAAAACCGGTAACTTTTGTCGATCAACCCGCCAAAACTTTGTGCCTTCGTTGACAAAGCGACGCCTAATGCCTATTACTTAAATTCGCATCGCTCGGGTCATGCACGGGGGCGGGACGCCCCCAAATTAATTACTCATTATCTACAATCAACATCGCTCCACCATTAACTAAGACATCGGTCCAACCTATGTTATCTACCACGCCATTATTTCGCGAAGGCAAATATCAAACTAATTTGGTTGAGTGCAAAGATCGACGCGGTCTGGCGACTCGCTTTCATTTTGAACTGGTCGATACGACCAACTGTAAGTGCCTGGGAATATTTGATCGTGTTACGGAAGCAAAATCAGCAATGGACAAGCTGGCAACGAAATCTGAAATAGAAAAGCCTATCCAAGAAAAGGCAGGTTGATAATCAACTAAAAAATTCGGATCATTCAATAATCCTCTGTAATTTTCCCAGAGCGGACATACGATTTTTGCTAAGAAATCGAAATTATTCTTTAACGCAGAGAGGCGCAAAAATGAAATTTAGCGAGATGGATTCATAACACGTTCTAGTGATTTCTCATCGCTCATGCTATTGATTTTCCGCACGCCCCTTAAAATTCCCTTGGCAGAACCAACAGTTTTTTTCATGATAGAAATAATGCCCTGTCGAGCAACTAAGATTGACACATCACCTCCAGGGCTTTATACCGGCCAAGAGACACAATTCGACTGGTAATGTAATTTGTCTTTTGGAACTTACTTTTGCCATAAGCACCTCTTTTTATATTGGCTCACCCTGTCGCAGCTCGGCCATTAGCGGACGTTGAGGCAATGAAATGTGTACCTAATGTTCAATCCGGTTCAACCTTACTCTCGCCGCTATCAAGTATTTCTCATGTTTTATTGGTGCAGCCTAGCAGGTTAATGATCGTAGCTGACTACTCGCGCCATCTTCCATACGCCGTCTTCTTTTCGCCAAATTGTCATAAATTTAAACTGTCCACAGTCCTGCTTTCCATCCTCTAGATGACAAAATCTATGCTCTCCTGTCGCTAGCGCGCCGAAATCCTTAATGGGATACACAGCCAAAGTTTCTTCTATCAATTGACGCTTTAAAGTGGGATTGTTTGCGAAGAGTTTTTCGGTTGCCTGCATATTACCGTCATAATCCAATACACCGCCTTTATCATGATAAAACTCAAGATCGCGCGTGAAGCGTTTAGCGACGTTTTTGAGATCCTGCTTATTGAAGGCTTCGAAAAAATCCGCATCAGCTGCCGCAATTTCCTTGTATAAACCGACATCCGGGTTACCTTTTTCGTCTGCTATGCATGCATTTACTGACGCAAAGAACGTTAATATTGAGGCGAATAACAATGATGATTTCATGTGATAACCCTTTCAAGTTTGAGTGGCTGTATAAGTAATATTGACTAAGACACAGTAAGTTAATGTTTGGATTCAGAGAAGCAAATTTATTTAATATTTAGCAGGAATGATCAAATAACGCCCGCAAAAGGTTTGTTGGATTGGCTTCGGATAAAGTTCATTTAAACTGTCGTCATAATCTGTGGAAAGTTAGCCAATTTCGGGCGAGCTTGGCTTTTAATGCAGAATGAGCGAGGAGCTGCGAATTTTACGTCCGAAATATCTCACGCTTTTAATTTGGGAGCACGAAGACTCCACTTACGCAGATTTTTATTGGATTGTGCTTGAAAAACATTGTTTACGATCCGAAATTGGCCTGCATTAACTCAACACCAAATTGCCTCATCGTCTCCTCCTATCAAGAGGCCGCACTAACTGTGTATTCAAGGAATCGGCATTCTATGATCAAAAAGGTTTTTTTAAGCCTGCTGGCAACAGTATTCGTGGTGACACTCGCAGGGTTTATTTATGTTGAAAAAACATTGCCAGTTTTACCCGAAGAAACTGACGGGATCATAGACAATGTTCTGGAACATCCTTTACCGGAGTTGATTGTTGGACAGCAGGGCTATGTTCGGTCAGGTGAAGCTGCAATTTGGTATGAAGTTATCGATACCGAGAAAACACCAGTCGGCACGGTCATGCTTATGATGGGGATTTCAAACGACGCCCTTGGCTGGCCGCGCCATTTTCTAGGTTCGTTACGTGAGGCTGGCTACCGAATCATTCGGTATGATTATCGCGGTACAGGACTCTCTGACTGGATGATTAACTGGGATAGGGCGCATCCCTACAATTTGAATCATCTGACTGCAGATGCGCTAGCAATTATCGATGCCCTCAAAATTGACAAGGTGCATGTGCTAGGAATTTCTCTCGGCGGAATGGTCGCGCAACAAATGGCAATTAATCACCCCAATCGTGTAGCATCCCTCGTATCGATGATGTCGTCCTGTGATATTCTCGATCCAGAGCTACCGCCAATTTCGATGGACGTCGTGAAGCAGTTTATCTTCGCACAGATAAGATATGGACTCATTTCCACTGAGAAGAACATCATCAAGTTACATTTAACGAGCAGGGCGATTTTGAGAGGCGAAGCGGATTACTCGTTGGACACCCACCCTCTCGCTCAGTCTGTTCTCTATAACATACGCAATCGTAACGGTTATAATCCAAAAGTATCCGAGCAACACAATGCTGCCGTGATGACTTCTGGTTCCCGCGCCGCACCTCTTGCAAAGCTTCAAATGCCCACACTAATAATTCATGGCGAAGCAGACCCGCTCATTCCTATAGCTCACGGTGCAAAATGTGCGGATATTATTCCTAACTCAGTATTCGTAAGGATTCCAGAAATGGGGCATGATTTACCCTCAACATTTAATGAATCGATCACCAATACGTTGTCGCGTTTCTGGACATTGCAAAGCAGTGCGTTTAATGGTTAGTTTTAAAATCTAATTGATGCAACCGCTAAGGGGACCGATAGCAGCACTAACGCCACCGTTACAGTGCCCTAAAATTTGGCTTGTTAGGCCATTCTGCTCTCGGCCAAAAGCGGACCTTATGATGTGGTGGAGTCCGCCAGCCTTCCCACGGACCTGCTCGCAATATGTCTTGATGCATTCAATTAGCATTTTGATCCGGAATTTTCTTTTCGAAAGCCACTGGGCGTCTGCTGAGTTTCCTTTTTAAAGGCTGAGTAAAATGACGACTTGGCATTAAATCCTACCATCATCGCAATATCGAGTACGGTGTCCTCTCCTTCTATCAAAAGCTTTTTTGCGGCTTCTACTCGATATCTATTTACATAATCAAAGAAATTTACCCCAACGGTTTCATTTAACGTTTGTGAAATATAATTGGGCGAAACGGAAATATGGCCGGAGAGTTTCCGCAACGAAAGGGACGAATCCAGGTAAAGCTCATCTTTTGTCATCGCTCCCTCGATTTTTTGCGCAATACGCGAAGACTGTTCTTCATTCAAGGCCGAACGCTCATATTTCTGATCGGCCTTTTCCTCATCGCTCTTTACACTGCCTGGAAGTGTAGTATCGCGATATAGGACTTCGAAACCTGGCTTCTGCCGTAATCCCCAGACCGATAAACTCCAGATCATCGCAAATAGTAAGCCGTTCGAAACCAGTCCATTAATAATCGTTCGATGAAAAAGGTTGTCGGACAGAATGGTAATCACACTTACAACCCACATCACGCCAACCGCTAGCAAGAGCCATGTCAACCATTGCATCTCGCGAAATTCGGTGCTCGCAAACAGATCTTTCAACCTACGTCGATAACGTGTCAGGTGGCGAATGATACGTACAAAATAGTAAGCGGACTGGACAATCCAAGCCAAAATCAACACAAAAGCGATAACGAGAAGTGCCATAGCAATCTGTCGTTGCATTGGTGACGCTACATCGACCTCGGACAAGTCCCCTTTAACCAGTAACGTTTCACGCATTTCATACGGAAAACAGAAGGTAATAAAAGCAATGACCATCCCGATACTTAAAGGGACAAAATGCCAGTAATGCATCTTATGAATGCGCCAGGGTGTTTCGGACGTTATACCCTCCACATAAAACCATAGGCTCGGGCCGAGCAATAAAAGCGCTGGGAAAGACAATGCAACTACAGCGGGCAGGAGTTGGGGAACGAAGACCGATGTTAATGGCCAAGACGTCATGATTCCCATCGATATCAAAAAGATGGCTAACGGAAAATAGGCCTGCATTTTAAACGACCGCAGTAACAGAATATGAGCAGTGAGACCGATCTGAGCCAACGTTGATGCCGTAAGTGCGAGTAAAGCTATTTGTTCCATAAATGTAAGCAACCTTTGCGACACGAGTCATTGAGTCCCTTGATTCTATCCTCTACGTGTGTTCCATGCGTCCGAGCCTGTAGGTCTGGACGATTTTAAAAGGATGAATTCAGATAATTTACCCAACCTTAGCCAGTTGGAATAGATTCCCTATGATACTCAGCTCATCCCCAGTCGTCACAAAATGCAACAGCAAGCCCAAAACTAATTGGCCTATTGTAGCCTTGCTTCTTTTCCTCGCTGCTGTGCCTGGCATACCCGCTATTTTGATACTTGCAAGTGTTGCGATGGGGCCGCCAGCAGACGGCAGTGCGCATTCCTTCGTCAACATGCTGCATTTCACTACGCCCATGCCGGTTATAGTGCACGGAGGCGCGGGAATCCTGTTCTTTCTTACCATGCCCTTCCAGTTTTCCGCCGCGCTGCGAATGAAATATAAAGCTTGGCATAGGTTTGCCGGGGGCCTGACCATTCTTTCCGGTTACGTCATCGCCTGCTCAGCTCCCTGGATGCATCAGGTATTCTCACCGGATTCAAGCCTACAACGTTTCTCAGGTCTGCTAATCATGAGCGCAAGTATGATAATCGCTTTTTCTCTTGCCTTAAGTTTTGTCAGGGGGAGAAATATCGAACAGCACCGAGTATGGATGATGAGAGCTGTGGCTATCACATTGGGTCCCATTACTTCTGCATTACTCACAATACTTATTTCTACAATTTATGGAAATTTGGATAATTTTTATCCGGGTTTGACCCATCTTGAATTCGATTACTCCCGCTTGTTCGGAATGGGAATGAATTTGGCAATCGTTGAGTATGTCCTTTTCAAGGAGCGTTCTGTTAAGGCAAGGGTAGAATCACAAATAGGGATAAATTAAAAAGGGGGATTATTACAAGTGGAACTCCCTACAACTTGTTCAGCGCAGCTATAGGATTGGTTATGTTTGGGATATAAAGGCCCCGGAAGTTTTTGGGGCTACAATTGTGGACTCTATAGATTTCCTGACCTATTCTCTTGCTTGAATTTAGCCCACACAATATCACTTTACTTCAGTGACCTCTCGGCAAGAAATGGAAGCAAATGTGATCATGATAGAAATGGTCATCTTGTAGGTCATACTTAAACTGTAGAGCTGCTCTACTATTAAGCGCTGTTCTGCGTCTAATAATTCAAATTGCGATTCCTTATATTCGGACAAGTGAGTTAGGTGAAACCAAATATCAAACTGAAATTCATTTTTAAGTTCTGCAATTAAAAACGCTGGCAAATGAAATCTCATTCCTTCCGCATTGAAAAAGCTTAAACTGCTGTAACAGTGGTTTAAATCTGCTTTCGAAATCGCAGTCCAATCTATTTTTCATCTTGTTCCCTCGCGACTAGTTGTTCCGGCTCTGCACAATAATCATCAATCGCTTGCCCCTCAAAAAGGCCTACGCCATTTCCTAGGGTCACATTTTTAAAGGCAATGGTAATTGAGTCTATCAAGTCTGATATATGAGTTGCTTGGGTAATGGTTTTTCCCTCGTAGGGATTAATTCTGCTATCGGCCAAAAGCGGACATCTAATTTTTATACTGTTCCCGATTATGAATATTCCGCCACCATATAAACACATACGGCAGGAATCACTAGAGTGTAAGCTAGCAACTAAGGTCTAATGCTATTTAGTTGACCTAAGCATACCTTCTCTATCCATCTGGTAAGCCTGCCACTATTGTCTTCTGCTACAGCAAATCTACCATCGGGCAAGCAAACGCACTTGCATTCATAGGTGCATAGTTCTAGTTTGTTACCGTTGCGAATAACAAACCCCGTGCCTTGCAGGGACCTAATGAAATCTACAGAATTCAAGTTATTTTCAGTTAGATACGTAGTAAATGCTTCATCTTTTGTGTTGATCTCGCCGGTGTTGCAAAGAACATTAATCATTGTGAATGTATGTGCATCCACAAACAGAGGCTCCCATGCTTTATTGGGGGCTCTTTCTTTAAGAAACTCTGCTGGTATATCAAAGCACTCGTAAGCCCAGCCGACAACATCATCTTTCTGAACAATTTTTCCTGCTAGAAATTGCGCAAGGTTCTGATCAATGAGGTCATCCCCCCACGGCATGCTCGAATCCAAAGTGTTAGTAATTTTTGTCCAAATAATCTCTATCAGAAGAGTTAACGGATTTTCGTTGCTTGATGCGTAAAAGCACCAGTTTTCGTCTTGCATCATGCTAGAAAACGGTTGTCCGTTCAATTTAACTAGCGAATAGTTTTCGCAAACAACAAGCTGAGGAAAACTGCCAATACCAAAACCTCTCGTCATCTCCTTGGAGCAAAGATAGTTAAAAAAGGATTCCCTTAAGCTTCGTTCTGATTTGTAACCGTTATAACCGATAACAATTCTTACTGGAGCTAACTGTTCATTGACTAAAGTGTGATATAAATACTCTAACGTATTACCGATGTGGTTAGGTAATTCGTCGGGAGATACCCCTGTGATCTCCTGAAATGCTCTTCTTGCTGGGCTGATATTGAAGAAATTCTCGCCGACCTCAAAGTTTTGAATGTAAGAGTGAAACGTTTTCCCGGCATCTCTTAGGTGCTCAAAAGAGTCGGAGATTCCTTGCTCATATAAATTTTTTTTCACTTCAACTATCGCAAGAACGTCCTTGACGTGCCATAGATACATGTCTGTATAAGGAATTTTCTTACCGCTCCCTATTACAAGCATGCAGTCAATCTCGCCTGATTGATTCCCTCTGCCATCATGAATGAAGCCACTAACTACCTGTAGATCGGTTCCGGGAGGAAATGTTTTGGAAAGTACATCAGCAGTCAGCCCTTCATACATTTTTCCGATTGTAGGGCCGTGAGTCGTGCCGTGTATTTCTTTGAATTCGGCAAGCTTTGCCTTTTCCACTTCGATAAGTTTTTTAAGGAAATCGGATAGAGTTTCTATCATTTTTTTAGTCTTTGAATTAAATTTATGTTAAACGAATCGGGTAATTTCATTTAAATCACTATCCACAGCCGCATCTAAACCAACTAATATCATAGAGCTATTTATCCCAAAAACCGGATCATTCATTTAATGATTTCCCCACTGCTGGGCGTCAATATTTATTGACACAGATGGCACATTCAAAATTCAATTGTTTAAATAATATATTTCGTATGGATAATAAATTCGTTACTCACGATTGATGCTCTGCAATATTTATTGCAAATGAATACTGATAGATCTTATCCATGCTAAAACCTCGCTATCAATATCGATATTATTAAGTCGCTCTAACGTCATTTTTTTTATGGCGCCTCGATTTAATCTTTTTTTAGCATTACTCTCTTTCTGGCCTCGCTTCTTATCGGGTAGATCTTCCCAAGCCACTGTAGATTCAGACGCTTCATGAACAACTCTTGCCACCAACGTTGGTACATCATCGAAAGGTTGAAAATTCTCTGATAGATTAATTCCGAACTCTTCGTTAATAGCCTCAAAATGAATATAATTCTCCATCTCTTTTTTGCTGGTAATAAACGAGCGACAATTATTGCCACGAATATTTACTCTATCAGCAGCAGCTTGGTATTTGGCCGGTTCAGGAGGAGGATTGTCTCTATCCAGCACATGAATTTCTGGAATTTGAAGCCCTTCAAGTCTATTCGTCCACAGATCAAGGGTTGAGCCACCCATGGGAATGTATACTAATGCTCCTTGTTTTTCTGCATCTCTTAAATCAACAATATCAGGAAAGTGTTGAGATAAAATTGAGGATATTTCACTTATGTACTCAATATCATTCGGCCCCTCAACACCGACAAAAACTTTAATATTGTGATTTGCAAAGATACCTAAACTAGTCTTAATTTTTAATAATGTGTCTTCGCTATTTTCCGCCAAAAATCGCGCACCGTCGGCTGCCTTGTCAATGAATCTGATTGAATCCCGATCAATTCTTCCTGCGAGAATTGGGTTGTGAGTTGTAAAAATTACCTGATTTGAGTCTTCAAGCGCTAATTCTTTGAGCGCATCAAGCAATAATAATTGATTATTGGGATGCTGGGATGTCTCTGGCTCCTCTATTGCAAATATGACATCTTGCACATCTCGTTCATTCGCCCGCTGTTCTGCTTTAGCTCGAAAGAAATTTATCAAAAAAAGACGTCTAACTCCGCTACCCCGTTTATTCAAGGGAATTTGATTTTCGTTTGTAAGTGACACCGAAAACACTTTACTCCAATTAAAGCTCGAGAAATTAGGATTCAGCTCGCTTGCTAGGTCAGAATCCATTTCTTTGATCTTTTCAATAGTTAATTTTGTGACTTCTTCCACCTGTTGTTTTACATAAGCACCAATAGATTCAAGCTCAATAGTCTTTTGTTTTAGGGCTTCTTGAATAGCGAATTTAATCGGATCCTGTGCCTCCGCATCTTGGTCAGAGCTCGGACGATCAGATTTAAATAGTTGATAAAGTGGAAGAATATTCTGGAGCGATCGCCAAATGGTTGATTTTACTTCTAAATCAACTACCTGCTTAGCCAGCTCAATGTCGCTTACACTAAGCCAGATAGCGTGTCGTAGAGTTGACTTTATGGTTTCATTAATGCCAGCCAGTTCCACACCCAGAGTTCTAGCCCTTGCTCTGAGTTGGGCAACCGTCAATGAGAATAAATCGTTAAAATTTTCAGCCGTTGGATGAAGTGCGCGAATGAAAATATGCTCACACTTTGGAGAAGCTCCAGAAAAAACTTTTTTAATTTCTAGCTTTCCATCAGCGTTTAAAAGATGCTCATTCGCTGGAGATATTAAATTATCCGTGTCTATTATCAGTCGCTCGGGAATCTTAGTGAAGATACAAGTAATTTCAATATTGTCTGTATTTCTTAATCCTGTGGAACGATCTCCAGATTCAAGTTTTTCAATATTAAAAAATGCATCTAACGCTTCTAGAATAGACGATTTTCCAATATCATTTTTGGCAATTAGGGCCGTAAGATTAGACAAAGGAATTGATATTTCCTCTCTGTAGCAGCGAAAATTCTTTATTTTAATTTTTTCAAGCTTCATGCATTAATTCCTTAATGGTTTCTATAACGACACTAAAATCACAACTTTGTGATGGTTATTTAAAATCCAATTTTTTCTTGATCGGGCGCTCGCCTAATTGATCGAAACTAGCTCTTCATTATTTAGAGCGATTCCCAGCTTGTTTCAATAGGGCCCCATCTAATTTTTGGAGCCAAACTTCCGCTTTGGGCACAAAGCGGACTGATATCATGTGAGAGATTTGGCGTCAATTACTTCGCGTTTCACAATATTGAGCGCGTTACAATTTGTAATATCTGCGGCTACCAGGAAAAGTGATGATTGGATTATTCGAAACCTTAAATTTTGGTGGGAGGGCAATCCTGGTTCGGGAACTGCTTGCTTTAAGAGAGGGCGTCTTTTCCTGCCGCTAACGAATCATTGACAGAGATCGTACTGCGATGGCTGTCCAGGCGCAGAGAGCGATTAAGGCCCCCAATTTCGGAAGACTAAGTCAGATATCGGCTTTCATTGAGGATATTAAGGTTACAGATCCACTCAATGCTAATCACCTTCAGTTTGGATATACCGTTGAGCGAATTGATAGCCCTGGTGGAACAGCTTAGCATGATCATCCGCCGAAACTTCTGAGCATTCAATTTCCTCAATAACTATGCCGTTACCCTGACCGATACAAACGCTAATACGTGACGTGCCTAGATGGATATCGATGGGATACTGCACTCCACCAAACAATTTTTCCCCATAGGTCTTTCTTGCCTTTCTGAACCTAAATCACCGAAATATAAAAAATATAACGATAAATAATTGGTGTAAAAGCATATAAAAATTTGGCAATATCTGATATTGCGCTGCACATCCGAGTATTGCGCGCTAGAATAAAAATAAGCGCAGGAGATATTTATGAAAAAAATAATGACCAGTAACGATTTATTTAAGATTTTCTTTGTTGAAAACTACGATCCTGATAAAAATGCAATTACATCGTATTACGAGCTGGTAGAAACTCCCAACAGGACGGTAGAAGTGTTCGAAACGTTTTCGTTAGCAGAGCAGGTAATGCAGCAGAAAACAGAATTCTGGAAAGCTCTCATCAAGAAAATTCCACTGTATTTTGAAGTGCGATTTATTGCCTAAAAAAACTTAAGGCAAAAGGTCTATATCAGGCTGGGGTGTTCCGGCCTGATATAGATACGTGTTACTAGATAGCATCAGCGAGCAGTTCTTCTTTGCGGGCGGCAAGCTGAGCCCCAAGCTCAACCGAATCCAATTTTGATTCTTTGACTTGGGGAAAAATCTCATTTTGTTCTTCTTTGACGTGACGTTTCACATATTCAGAAAGCACGCCAACGCTAGCGTCATATTCTTCACTTCCCGGTTCCGTCTCAAAAATTTTTGCAATTAGATATTTTAACGTTTCATGTTCGACACACGCTTCAGGGACTAGGATTTTGCCCTTCAATACTTTCTATATCGCAGGGTAAAAGATCTCCTCTTCGATTTGGGCATGAACAGTTAATTCCTGACAAATCTCCGACACGACCGCTTGTTTTTTTGACGTTGAGCGAGATGATTCGAATTGCTCAAACAGATGGCTGACATGTTTATGGTCAGCTTTTAGCAGGCGGGTCGCATCTAATGCTTTAAATTGAGGATTAAGTTGAACTACTGTTTTGGCTGAATTAGGCATTTTTGCCTCCTTATAGCAAATACGGTTACGCCAATTCAGGAACCCTTTTTGGTTAGCACGAGTCTTAGAAGGACCATTATCAGGACTAAAGATCATGCAATCTTCAACCCCTCACAATGTCAATGAACGCTACGATGATCTGAATGCTACTTCTGTCATTCAACCACAAGCACTTTTTTTCCGGGCAGACGGTAAAATTCCTAATAACTCTTCCTTGCCAGTATTAATCTACAGGAAAGTTCTAAGTCCAAATACTGCGGACAAAGATAAAATTTTCAAAAAGCATTTTGAAAAAAGTGGTTGGCGCGGCATGTGGACAGGTTTTATCTTTGATTATCATCACTTTCATACGAACACCCATGAGGCTCTGGCGATAGCGAAGGGACACGTCAGAGTTATGATTGGGGGCGACGCTGGCAAAGAGATAGATTTAGAAGCCGGAGATCTTATTGTGCTGCCAGTCGGCACGGGTCATAAAATGGTGACGAGCAGTGAAAACCTGGTTGTTGTTGGCGCATACCCTCCCGGGCATGAAGACTATAATATTTGTAAAAGCATAACGGAATGTCCCGATGCTCAAGAAGAAATATCAAATCTTGCGTTACCAGAGAACGATCCATTCTATGGAACCCCTGAACCTCTACGGAGCTTCTGGCAAAATTAATCCGTTTGCTACCAGCGTAAAATCCAATTAGTGACAGCGAGATATTGGTTAGCTATCAATTCACGCAATTAGCTTCATCCTGAATATTTCCTACCTGCATGCCGTTGTCTATCACATCCAGGGGGCAAGTATGTGAGGTGAGATGTGTTTTAAATTTTAAGCTTTGTTAAGTGATTTTCAGTAGCTTAAGCGTTTGTATATCGCGTTCGCCACTGAAAAACCTTTCTAATGCGTCACTGAAAATTCTCTCGGAAGGTGCTGCTAGTGAGAACAAGGTAAGGCATGATTTAAATTTGAGGGCGTCCAGTTCTCCAAGTACATCCTCGGCGTTCGGATTTTTCTGATCCAACACTAGCTTAATGGCTTCCCTGAGACGCAGCCCTAAAACCGGGTGGTCTAGATAGGCGTGCGTTTCCTTTAGGCTGGCCACGCCATAGGTATGGGATGTGGGACTAACCCCTAAACCTCTCAGCTGCGGAAAAATGTACCAAATCCAGTGTGAGCGTTTCTTTCCCGCGCGAAGCTCAGTTAATGCAGTGCCATAGGAATGTTCCTGTGCATCCAAAAAACGATCGAGATTGAATTCATCCAATTTCATAAAGCTTCACCACGTCAAGCAGTCATCTGTAGTCAAACCTAACAGAAACTTACTATTTATCTACTTAAACATTTACATTTAACTACTGTTCAATATTTAAAAGTATCCCATCGCTTTTAAAAATTTGATCCCCGTCCATATGTCCGAGTATCTCGTCCTCATCAACCAGCTGACCAGACTCATTCAAGTAACCGATACAAGTACTGGTGCGATATTCGTACAACCGGCCATCCAGAAAATAACCGAATGGAAACCCGTCGGAGGTGAAAACTTTATGCTGTTTGCCTGCTTCCATAATTTCCTCGTCACATGCTCGATAAGCTATTTTGGCGGAGTCTTAACACCCAATTTTTTCCACATAGTGGACGTAATTTTTTGGCTCTTTTTGTAACTAGCACCCGAATAATTTCCCCAGGGTTTTAATTTGGGATTATCGAGGCGCTTGTGCAGATTTTTGATATTCCATTGATCCGGGCGACTAATCTGATCCAACTCTTCGCGAGCAATTGGCACTGATACCGCCAATCCCGGTCGTGCCCGAACCGAATAAGCGCATACAGTACTGGCACCGCGTGAATTGCGCAGGTAGTCGATAAAGATTTTACCAATCCTATTTTTAGGGCCCATCTTCGCAACGAAACGCTCGGGAATTTGCCGGGCCATAAACTCTGAAATAGCTTTGGAAAATTCTTTTACCGTTTCCCAATCTGCTTCAGGGGTAAGCGGAACAATAATATGCATTCCCTTGCCACCGGTTGTCTTCAAAAAGGCAGTGAGTTTTAACTCGTCCAACACGGCTAAGGTAAGTTTCGTTGCTTCCACGACACTGCGCCAGGGCAATGCCGGATCAGGGTCAAGATCCAAAACAAATCGATCCGGGGCTTCGATATTTTTAGTAGTTGATCCCCATGTATGAAGTTCGATGGTATTCATCTGCACGCATCCCACCAGACCGTTAACATCACCAATTGCCATCAACGGATCGTGGTCGAGGTCTAGTTTGGGATCGAGGTGAATAATGTGCGGAATGCCCCTACCTTCGGCGTGTTTCTGGAAAAATTGCTCACCAGTAATACCGTCAGGTGCGCGTAGCAATGAAACCGGGCGATCATCCAAATGCGGCAGAATAAATTCGGAAATGCTGTTGTAGAATTCCGCGAGATCGAGCTTTGTTCCGCCACTCGCAGTATCAATTATTCTTTCCGGATGACTTATAGGAATTCCAGCAACTTCGGGTTTAGCGCCTTTTGCTTTACCCACGCTTTTAGCGGCAGTCGCTGGTTTTTTGGAGGTTTTTCCAGAAGGAGCAGCGGCAACTTGATCTGCTGATTTTGGCTGCTCGCGAATAATATCTTTAACCGGTTTATCGGTGCGTAATGAGATAAATGAAGCCTGGCGAAGTATGCCTTCACCGGTCCACTCTGCAAACTCAACTTCACAAATCAATTTTGGTTTTACCCAGTGGACACCCTTTGCTTGCAAGCCGGTTAGTTTTGTTGATATCGGAGACTTGGTTTGCTCCAGCGCTTTCATTTTCTTATACATTTCATCGAGGCGTGCCGTATTAAATCCTGTGCCGACACGTCCCGCATAAACTATTTCTGAATCACCTAACGCCTTGTGCACGCCCAACAAGATCGCCCCAAACCCGCTCCGGCTTCCTTGAGGTTCGGTATATCCGACTATGACGAACTCTTGCCGCAGTCGGCATTTCAGCTTAATCCAATCGTCGCTGCGCCTCGATACGTATGTGCTGCCAGCACGTTTCCCAATTACCCCCTCAAGGGACATTGCACACGCGCTTTGAACAATGCTGCGATGATCCGCATCAAATGCTGCAGAATAACGAAGTGGAGTATTGGCTTTACGGGGAATTATTTTTTCCAGCTTTTTGCGACGCTCTTCCACTGAATGCTCGCGCAAGTCTTCGCCGTTTAGGAATGGAGCATCAAACAAATAGAAAATTATATTTTGGCTCACCTTCAAATCGAATGCATTTTGCAGGGCTTGAAAATTAGGGAGCCCGGCTTCATTCAACACGACCACTTCACCGTCGAGCCAGCTATCGCCCAGCTTCAGCTCCTCAATCGCTTTGGCTTGATGCGGTAGACGGTCGGTCCAGTCATTGCCGTTGCGAGTGAATAAATTAACTATTCCATTTTTCACACGCGCCAACATTCGATAACCGTCGAATTTTATTTCATAAAGCCAATTGCCAGCGGGAGGTTCGTTAACAAGCGTTGCCAGTTCTGGTGAAAATGCATCGGGGATCGTGGTTGACGAAATTTTTGATCTGCTTGTTTTATTTGGTGAAGCTTTAACGGGAAGCTTTGTGATCGTTGCAGATTTTGGAGCTCTGCTTTTTGTAGCAGATTTTGATTCAGTCTTATTTACCGCAGAGCCTTTCGATTTGGATTTTTGATTTTTGTCCGCCGGTAGTAGCGATCCGGTGATAACACTTTCTGGGCGCATTTGAACAACGTCATATTCCTGAGCGGGTCGAGCAACATCATCGCGCTCTTTAATAAGCAACCAACTTGACTGCTTGCTACTCCCATAACCTCGCGTCTTTACGAGTGTCCAATCTCCGCTAAGCTTTTCACCGACCAAAGAAAATTTTAGTTTTCCGGAATCATAGGCCTGAACGGGATCTCCCTGGGGCTGCCAAATGCCATGATCCCATACGATCATATCTCCAGCGCCATACTCACCATGGGGAATCGTTCCCTCAAACTCCGCGTAAGCTAACGGGTGGTCTTCGGTTTGAATGGCCATGCGTTTGTCTTTGGGATCAAAGCTTGGCCCTTTAGGGACTGCCCAGCTTTTTAATGTGCCATCCAGTTCTAAACGAAGATCATAGTGAAGGCCTCGAGCGTCGTGTTTTTGCACAACGAAGCGTAGTGCATGGGCTTTCCCTTTTTTCTTACGAGGCAACTCTTCTTCAGGCGGTTCAGGCGTTATGTCAAAGTTTCTCTTGCGATTGTATTCGCTGTCGGCGCGGGCCATACAACCTCCCTATAACTCAATTAATTGTAAGGGGATCTGTTGGCCGGTTGCAGCGAAATACCTTCCGCGCTTGCCTTCGACTGAATTGCGCCTTTCGTTCTTCCCAGCTTGAGCCCGATGATGCCTGTTGGAGTATTACCTGCTGCAAGCTCCTTCAAGTAAGCCACATCTTTCTGGGTCCAGGGTTTGCCGGTATTTCTTGTAGATTTGGGCATAATAAGTTCCTCCAAAAATATCATACATAGGTAGTGACAATTCGCGTGGCTAACCGGTTCCGGGGGAACGAGCAGGCTGATATAAAGTAGAGCGAGACGTCAAATATACGCTCCGAGGAGCTTTTGATTGCAACGCGGGGTCTTTGCCATGCATTTGCCTCCGCATCGACGCTCCCACCAGTCCTAATAGATACTCCATAGGAGGAGGGCTTTTGGGGCAATCGAGTGTAATCTTTCATGACCCAATGATTTAGCGACTAGTCCCGCTACAAGAAATCAAAAAAGTGCTAACCTCGCCCCGTCCAAAAAAAGGAAACCTACTATGACCTGGATTATTGAATTTATCGGTGATTTAAGCGAAACATCTGAGTTGAATATGGACGGCTCAGCATCAATGCGAGCGGTGAGTCTTGTTAACGGGGTTGATCTACCGGCCGCTCTAACAAATCTGTTGACCTATACCAAGAAGCGCGGCGTAACCCTCACTGAAATAAAAAAATGTGTCGAGTTGTCCACTTTCTCCCCGTCAGCAGAGGAAGGCTACACCAGCGCGGAAATTACGAATGCACAAAAAAAGCTAAAGTCTGATTCGCTTGCAGTATTTACATACGCGATTTCATCTGAGGCAGAAGCGGATGACGAAGCAATTCAAATTGGGAAAGGGAGTTAAAAATGAAGGGAGCATTGTCGTTAGCTGAATGTCTACCAGCGTACAAAGTAGACTGCACACTTATACTGAACAATGGGCGAGACAAAAAGGATTTTGTTTTGCGCACGGCATTCGATTCGATAGGGGTATGGAAATCAAAAAACGCAGAGGTACCAATTTCACCTTTTCAGGGTAAAGCAAGTTCAACGATCAAAGACGCCGCGATCATTGAAGGTGATGCGTGGGTTTTTGGAATCGATGCGACAAAACCACAAGACGTTTTTGCTGCGGTAAGAATAGGAATGGATCATTACAGAACTAAAGCCAGCGACATTATTGGTGACGTATACGTAAAAAACTTAAATACTGAGAACCAAGAAAAGTTTAGTAAACATGACTTGATTATTGAGAACAAGAAATTGTACTCAGGAGTTTGCAAGGCGGTTCTGGAAGCGGCAAAACTTTTAGGTGTTCAAGGCGTGATTAATTTTTATGTAATCAGTAGCAACATAAATCATAAGATACCCAAAGAAGATCTACACGCGGCATTAAAAGATGGTGGAGCTGAAACGGTCGAAACCGACGATGTAAAGTACAAAATGTGGTCGGGTTCAAACAACGGAGAGGAAGGCTTAAACATTAAACAAAATCTTCACCTCGCAAGTTTGAAAATATAGTTAGGGCGATTATCTCGCTTTTCCCATTTTTTAAGCGTGCTAAATGGCCCTTTAAGATGAGTGGCCAGCTAGTCTATTAATACAACAGGCGTGATTTCCACCTTCGCTTGATTTGGATTTTCATCACCAGAAAAAATGCAAATAGCAAGGTGATAAAATCCACATAGAAAAATATTAGTGACATAGTTGTGTGAAGTGCTTTTATTTTACGAGCATTGAATCAAATACTTATCGTTAGGAGTTGAAAATATGGCTGATATGAATGACGAGTTCGATGTTCTGTTAGTAAGAATCCGCTCGCTGGAAACTCGCACCGCAGGCGACGCTTTGTTCTCAGCCGATCCTCCGGACCTGTCCGTCACATATTCACCGGATAATTTCAAGAGCTCTGATAATCAGCTTAATCCCAAGTTAATCGACACAATCTGTAAGAAATAATTGACCTTTTAGCACAGTTATTTTTTCGAACTGGACGATGACCTGCATTTTTTCCCGTGCTGGCTTACGGAAATATTCATATTCTGAAATGGATTAATTTTTCCAGAAGCTTAGTAGTGGTTCAGGTGTTCCATAGAATGGATCGTTCTCTGGTAACGCAAGATTTGATATGGTTATGCTTTTACAAATATTATAGTCTTTTTGCCCGGGAGGGTATGCGCCGACAACAACCAGGTTTTCACTGCTCCTCACCATTTTATGACCCGTGCCAACTGGAAGCACGATTAGATCTCCGGCTTCTAAATCTATTTCTTTGCCTGCGTCGCCTCCAATCATAACTCTGACGTGTCCCTTCGCTATCGCCAGAGCCTCATGGGTATTTGTATGAAAGTGATGATAATCAAAAATAAAACCTGTCCACATGCCGCGCCAGCCGCTTTTTTCAAAATGCTTTTTAAAAACTCTGTCTTTGTCTGCGATATTTGGATCTAAAACTTTCCTATAGACCAATACTGGCAAGGTCGGATTATTAGGAATTTTACTGTCTGCTCGAAAAAAAAGTGCTTGTGGTTGGATGACAGAATTAGCATTTAGATCATCGTAGCTTTCACGGACATTTTGAGGGGTTGAAGATTGCATGATCTTTAATCCTGAATAATGATCCTCCTAAGACTCTTGCTAACCACAAACGGTTCCTCAAGTGCCTTACCGGTACAAACCCGCCAGATTAAGTGACAGCTTCACTCGATCTTTCTCTTCGGCGTAAAATGCGAGATTTGATATAATCAACAGGTCAAAGGCGCACGCCAGCGTTTGACCGAAAGAGCTGAATGATCAATCGAAAGTCAAAGGGAACTTGAATGCAAACTTCACTCATAGCAGACACGCCTCACTTCCAAATAGTCCTGGTAGAAATATATAAGGGACGCCGATGTAGAAAATCCTATTTTGAGCTAATTCAAAAACCCGGCAATTTGCTAAGCACTTACGAATTTTATCAAGCAGCTGTTGCTCAACTTAGAATATTCGAAAAAACTTTTGGGTTACCCATTAGCCAACTCGCGTTCTAATACAACATTGATCTGATGAATTCTCACGCGGGAGAATTTGGTATGAAAGTTTCTAAACGCAATGAGAAACAACGGGAAATAGGTCAATAGGACGGCAATACCGGATCAGGCGCACCACTTGAAAACTCTGCTTGCTCGTGCAACTGGTAGTTATCAGGTTTGATACATTTAGCAACTTATTTCATTGGTACTGATGACAAAAGTCTAAATCGCTTCGTAGTTTCGGATGACTGTTTTCGGGCGAAAAGTTCATTGAGTTCTTCATCTAATTCATATGCCATGATGTGCCTGTAAAACCGGGACCTCTTAATTTTTCACGCTGACACGAAGCCTTTAAAAGAATGAATTTAGCTTATTAACCGAATTAATGACGGCTTCCGGAAGCGTACTTTCTATAAGCAGTATTGAACGTGTTTGGGGTCGCTAATGAATTGGAAAGAATTTGTGCTTCTTTAACCTGATCTTGCGTCATTCGCTTTCGTAATTGCTCCCGATACTGGGCGATCTCCAAAATCCGTTCACCGTTTTCTGATGCCGCTACATTGGTTAATGCGTAGGCCAGAACGGCATTCGGCTTTCCTAATTTACCTTCTCCATACATCCACCCCAAGAGATAATACGCTTGCAAGACTCCCTGGGCCGCGGCCTTTTCATACCAAACTTTCGCGCTATGAAAATCCTGCTGCTTGCCGCGGTCACCGTCAAAATAGAACGAACCAACATTGAAGTAAGCTATATCGAGTCCTTTATCGGCTGCTCTTTTATAGTACTCAAAGGAGAGTGCATCATTTTTAGGAACGCCAATTCCTTTACTGTATACGTGACCCAAACTGTTTAAGGCAGTTGGGTGTTCTTTGTCTGCCGCCGCCCTAAGTAGCTTTAGCGCCAGGTCGTAGTCGGATTCGGTTCCTTTAGCATCCATATACATATGTGCAAGGTTGTTCTGCGCTTGCACAGACCCTTCTTCTGCCGCACGCGTGTACCACTTAAGCGCCAGTTTATAATTGACCTCCACTCCATCACCGTGCTCATAGGCGCGGCCCACATTAAATTCAGAATCTGGATTACCTTGCATTGCCGCTGCTTCATACCAACCAAACGCTCTTCGTAGGTCCTTGGGGACGCCATTTCCATCCATGTATGCATCGGCAACTAAGTGCTGAGCGACGGGATCGCCAGTCATGGCGCGGGCGAGCTTTTCTTTGAACTGACTTTCTGACGAAGAATGAGGGTTGGATTCGTTTGCCATTCCAACAGTGAGATTGGAGAGCACGACCAGTGAAAAAGCCGCAAAAAATATGCTCATGGACCTAAATAATTGAGCGAATATCAAGATATTCATCCTCCTTAATAACTGTATTTGTACCCGTTTTGGGTACATTGAGTCAGTGTACCAATAATGGAGGCAATGACAAAAGCCCTCTCAACCCCTCAATATCGAAACCTCGTCGCTTGGCTGAAAGAAGTTAGGCAGGATTCCAATTTGTCTATGAGGGACTTGGGCGGCAGGCTGAATAAGCCACATACCTACGTTCAGAAGGTAGAAACTACGGAGCGAATATTGGATGTACATGAATTTGTTCTGTATTGCGAAGCACTTGAAATTGATCCCAAGGATGGACTAAGTCATCTGTCTTCAAAAGGTGTAGCAAAGTAGTTCAAGTCTAAATCGCGCTGGACAATGGAATGGCGCTCCGACCTTTCGTAAAGATATTCATGAATATTGGGCAACAAATCAGGGTCACATCTGATCCTGAGAATGTCGTAAAAGATGACTTTTTCCAGTCGTGATTGTCCCATTGACCGGGGTCGTGGATACGGTTTGATCTCTTTACCTAACGCGCAATAATGTTCGAAAAATTGATAAGCAAGCTCAACTATTTCATGGAATTTAATTGTGCGCGGCCGCACTTCGGCACTTTTCTTAATCGCCCGCCAAAACAACATAAAGGCTTGAGATAACGATATATTTTCGAAGAAAATCCGAAGTGAAGGGGACTTATAGTCAATTTCTTCGATATTTAACCGCTCTTTGTTTGCAAAATATCTAACGTACTCGACGAGGTTGGCTGCTAATAGCTCAAAGATAATCTCAAGCAGCGAAGTCTGCGCCGCGTGATGGTTCATCGCGGGCGCTTTCCAATTTAAAACCGATGTTGGTTCGGCAGTCGCCGGGACTACAGTAAAATACGATTTTCCACCCCTAATGCTCAAAAAGATCCCCGGCTCATCAAAGAGGCTTGAGGCTTTAACCAGACCCAAATGCAACAGAAGGTTGATGTAATGCCGGGACATAGCCTCCGATGGTGTCAATCTTCTTAAGATCAGTTGATGAAGACTCAAGATGGTTTCATTTTTATGAAAGGACTGCAAAATGGCTGCGAGGACTAACTCCCCTTTCAAGTGTACGTCTGCCGGCGCGCTCATACTCAGTTTCTTTGTACCCGTTTTGGGTACATTCTAACAATTTGAATGATTGATGCGCCACCTAAGGATTTGGGGATAGTACGGGTTTAAATACACTCGGATAGATATGTACAAGTTTATGTACACATTTACATTTTTTAACAAAGCAAGAAATGTCAATGTTTTTAGATACTTATAAATATCCATAAGTTGGCATGTTAAGGTTAATACAAGAACCGGGTTTACCAGGTAGGGATTGAGGGCAGCTCACCGCTGATTGCCAAGTTTTACCGGCCTGCGCGCTGGACCAATGAACAGATCATTGAAGAACACGAGTTCACCCATGCGTTAAAGGAGCTGGAGATATCTGTCGTGCCGCCGCTTGCCAATGACGAAGGGCAAACCCTGCGCGAGTACAAGGGGTTTCGCTTTGCACTTTACCCGCGCCAGGGCGGTCACGCGCCTAACCTGGATGACTTTGATGCACTTCTCTCACTCGGGAGGACCTTGGGGCGCATCCACGCATTGGGGCAAGCGCGCCCGTTTGAGCATCGCCCGGCACTGGACATTCAGACTTTCGGACGCGAGAGCTACGCATTTTTGCTAGAGAATGAATTTATCCCGGCGAGTTTGCGCGAGTCTTATCGCACCTTGGGTGCAGATTTGCTGGCACGTTGTGACACGCTGTTCGGGCGAGTGGATTATCAAGCCATCCGCCTGCACGGTGATTGTCACCCCGGCAATATTTTATGGCGCGATGAAGTTCCCCACTTTGTGGATTTTGATGATGCGCGCATGGGACCGGCCATCCAGGATTTGTGGATGCTGCTGTCCGGCGAACGCGATCAACAGACCGCGCAGATGAGTGAGATACTGGATGGTTATCGCGAGTTTTGCGAGTTCGATCTTGCCGAGTTGCAGCTTATCGAAGCACTGCGCAGCTTGAGGATCATGCATTACAGCGCCTGGTTGGCGCGCCGCTGGACCGACCCCGCGTTCCCCAAACATTTCCCCTGGTTTAACACCGAACGCTACTGGGGCGAACATATTCTGGAATTACGCGAGCAACTGGCAGCGCTGAATGAACCGCCATTAGTCATTTACTAACGATGAAAGTGTTGGAAATTTAACATTCACCCCCAATAATGGCGTTCTGTTCCATTTGATCATCAGGAGTTTCCCTATGACTGCACCCGCACCAGCCCTGGTTGTCGACAGCCTGTGGGAATCCATTCGCCTGCAAACCCGCAAGCAGGCTGAATCCGAACCGGTATTGGCAAGTTTCCTTTATGCCACCATCCTCAATCACGACTCACTCAAAGCGTCGCTCAGCTTTCACCTCGCCAATAAACTCGATAGCCCCGCCTTACCAGCAATGCTGATTCGCGAGGTAATTGAAGAAGCGTTGGCGAAAGATGGGGGAATTGTTGAATCGGTGCGCGCGGATTTAATCGCTGTGAGCGAACGCGACTCGGCGTGCTGCTCGCTGGTGACGCCGTTGCTGTACTTCAAAGGATTTCACGCGTTACAAGCTTATCGTGTTGCTCACTGGTTATGGCGGCAGGGCCGGACTTCACTTGCCCTGTTTTTGCAAAACCGGATTTCCACGGTATTCGCCGTCGATATTCATCCAGCGGCGCAAGTTGGCAAAGGCATTATGTTCGACCATGCCACCGGGATCGTGATTGGCGAGACGGCGATCGTGGAAGACAATGTGTCCATCATGCAATCCGTAACGCTGGGCGGCACAGGAAAAGAAGCGGGCGATCGCCACCCCAAAGTACGCAAAGGCGTGTTGATTGGCGCGGGCGCAAAAATTCTCGGCAATATCACCATCGGTGAATGTGCAAAAATTGGAGCTGGCAGCGTGGTGCTAAAAGATGTCCCGTCCCGCGCCACCGCCGCCGGTGTTCCCGCGCAAATTATTTGCGAAACCCAATGCGTGCAACCTGCGCGGGAAATGGATCATCTAATCCGCTAATTAACTATTCATCAAGCGCCGGATTTAGCCGGCGCTTGATGCTGTAATCCGATAACGACGCCCTATAATTCCCGCGCACCAAAACAATCCCCGCCTATCAAAAAAAATTGCCCTAATTGCTCATTCATCGATCGAAATTGCCCGCTATAACTACAATTTCGCCTTTGGTCTGATAATTGCTCAATTGTTAGTCCAAGACCGAGGAGAACAAGCATGCAATACACTAAGCCGATGATTGATTTGGTGTACGAGATTCGCCGCCGCGTTGAACCGGATGTGAAGCCGGGCGTGAAAATGGCGAACCCGGAGCTGCTTAAGGAATTAGCGGATTATTACCACCAGGCAAAAGACACTATTACCAAAACCCTGATCAAAGAATTACTCACGTTGGCCGGCAACGAATGGAGGGCATTACTGCAAGCCAGTGGCCATAAATCCGATCTGGCTAAACAAGTCGTCAAGGTGTATCGCGGCCAAACTACTTTGGAAGAGGCCCCAAAACAGGATATTCGCACCGGATTATTGGTCGCCCCACCACCAGCGAAACCGATACGAATGTATCGCGGTCATCCGGTGGATTAAGAAGCGCAAAACCGATCTGGACGACAGGTAAATCAGCAGCCACACTTAATATGTCTGGCGTAACCATGCTGGCACCTTCACTGTGATCCGCTATGAAATCAAAACCATTCTGTGCACTTTTCGCAGTTTATATCGCCCTGGTAGCGGGCCTGGTTTTATTCGCCGGCAAACTGGCCGCCGCTACACCAGCGCATATTGGTGTGTTACCTGATATCCACACCAGCTACCTCCAGTTCCTGAACGGACGCAACCCCGACACCGTGGATTATTACGGCGGCCCCCACGCGCGACGGGATGTTATTGACCTGATACTGATGCAACAGGCATTAAAACTGGGCGGCTTTAATCAGCCACTGGAATTTGTTGCCGAGGAAAATTATTTTCGCAGCATCCGCAATGTATTGGATGGAACGACCCTGACTATCAGCGGCACGATTTGGTACCAGGATCTGGAAGGCCAGCAAGAGAAATTACATATCACTCCGCCATTGGTGATGGACGGCCAATTTATTGTGGGCCTCTACACATCACCAACAAATCAAAAAGCGCAATCAAGCAAAAGCCTCGCGCAATTAATCGAATTAAAAATTGTTACCAGCGATCAATGGAAACCCGATTTGATGACACTCGAATCACTGGGTTTTAGCAAAATCATGTACACACCCAACTGGGTAAATATGGCGCGCATGATTAACGCGGGGCGTGTGGATTTAACCTTGTCTCCCTTTGAAATGAACCCGGAGCAGGAAATAGAGGTGGACGGAATTCATCTGGTGCCCATCAAAGGCGTGAAGGTTGCGATTCGCGGCAGCCGTCATTGGCCGGTCAGTAAAACCCACCCGTCAGGTGAGGTTTTTTATCAAGCCTTAAGCAAGGGAATTTCACAATTGCGCGCGGATGGAACTATCGAGCGCGCATACCGCGAATGCGGTTTTTTTCATCCCGAATTGGCGAGCTGGCAATTATTAAATCCACCAGTCGCCAATCAGGCAGCGCAATAAATTTTATTTTTGTTGTTGCTGTTTGAGTAAATCGCGAATTTCTGTAAGTAGCGTTTCCTGCGCGGTCAACGGTGGAGGTGGGGCAACCTCTTTCGCTTTCACTTTATTGATAACCTTGACCAGTATAAAAATGGCGAATGCGATAATAGTGAAATCAATAATCGTCTGTATAAATTTGCCAATCGCAATTACCACGGCGGGCTTATCGCCTACTGCCTCCTTGAGCGTGATAACCAAATCACTGAAATTAACTCCCCCGATTAATAATCCAATCGGAGGCATCACGACGTCAGCAACAACAGACGTTACAATTTTGCCAAAAGCAGCACCAATGATGATACCTACTGCTAAATCCACTACATTGCCGCGCACTGCAAAATCTTTAAAATCTTTAAAAATGCTCATGCCCAATTCCTCTTTATGAGTTAATAAATGCGCTATGTGCGCTGCAAGGTTTTATAGCCTATAACCGAATGAAAACCAACTCGTGAATGCAAAAACGCAAACCGACTCATTCATCTTCGCCCTGCGCATAAACAGCGGGATATCCTTGCTCATCCACACTTACATGCAACACCATAGGCTTGCAACAGACTTGACAGTCTTCCACATAAGTTTGCTCTTCACAGGAGCAATCAACCAATACGCTGATAGGCTCACCGCAGTAAGGGCAGTCGAGAAAGCATTCCTCCAGCAAGCTCATGGCATCCTCACAAAAATAAATTAATACGCAGCGGGCTGGTCAATTCCCAACTCATTCCAGATTTCATCTACACGATTTTTTACCTGCGGGTCCATCACAATGGGGGTGCCCCACTCGCGCGTAGTTTCCCCCGGCCATTTATTAGTTGCATCGAAACCGATTTTGGAACCGAGGCCGGAAACGGGAGATGCAAAATCCAGATAATCGATGGGAGTATTTTCAATCATCACGGTATCGCGCGCGGGGTCCATGCGCGTAGTCATCGCCCAGATCACATCCTTCCAATCGCGCGCATTGACATCATCGTCAGTAACGATGACAAATTTGGTGTACATAAATTGCCGCAAGAAACTCCACACACCCATCATCACGCGTTTAGCGTGGCCGGAATATTGTTTCTTCATCGTCACCACCGCCATGCGATAGGAGCAGCCTTCCGGCGGTAAATAAAAATCCACAATTTCCGGAAATTGTTTTTGCAAAATCGGTACGAATACTTCATTCAATGCGACACCAAGAATCGCGGGCTCATCCGGCGGGCGTCCAGTGTAAGTGCTGTGATAAATCGGATCGCGGCGATGGGTAATTCGCTCCACGGTAAACACCGGGAAATTATCCACTTCGTTGTAATAACCCGTGTGATCACCGAATGGACCTTCAGGAGCCATATCATTCGGAGCGATGTAGCCTTCGAGAATAAATTCGGCAGAGGCAGGTACTTGCAAGTCATTGCCAATACACTTCACCACTTCGGTTTTATCACCGCGCAATAAGCCGGCGAAACCATATTCGGAAAGTGTATCGGGCACCGGTGTAACTGCACCCAGAATAGTTGCCGGGTCAGCGCCAAGTGCAACCGCAACGGGAAAATTTTTACCGGGATTTTGAATTTGGAATTCGCGAAAATCCAATGCACCGCCGCGGTGAGAAAGCCAACGCATAATCAAGCGGTTTTTACCGATTTTTTGCATGCGGTAAATACCGAGATTCTGTCGCTCTTTGTGCGGGCCGCGCGTAACGACTAATGGCCAGGTTACCAATGGACCTACATCGCCCGGCCAGCAGGTTTGGATCGGCAATAAATCCAGATTTACTGCATCGCCTTCCAACACCACATCCTGGCATTGCGCCTTGCTCAATACTTTTGGAGCCAGGTTCAAGACCTGTTTGAAGACCGGCAATTTATCCCAGGCATCTTTGAAACCTTTTGGCGGTTCCGGCTCTTTTAAAAACGCGAGCAACTTTCCCACCTCGCGCAAAGACTCAACAGACTCCTGCCCCATCCCCAAGGCAACGCGCTCAGGTGTGCCAAATAAATTTCCCAGCACCGGGATGTTGTAACCTTTGGGATTTTCGAACAATAACGCGGGGCCACCGGCACGCAATGTGCGGTCGCAAATTTCGGTCATTTCAAGGTGAGGATCGATTTCCTGTTTGATGCGTTTTAATAAACCGCGAGTTTCCAACAGGGCGATAAAATCGCGCAGGTCTTTATATTTCATGTTTTAAAAAAGCCGAAGCCCGTATGGAGCGCAGTGAATACGGGTTATTCATTTTCCCGCATTACGTTGCGCTCCATACGGGCTACAAGCTTTACCCCCTCCCAACCTCCCCCTTGACAAGGGGGAGGAGCAATTCCCTCCCTTTATTAAGGGGAGGGTTAGGGTGGGGTCTTATTTGCGTTTCATCGATTGGAAGAATTCGTCGTTGGTTTTGAAATCTTTCAATTTATCGAGCAAGAATTCAGTCGCCGGAACATCTTCCATATCGTTCAGCAAGCGGCGCAAAATCCATGCGCGTTGCAATTCATCTTCTTTCATCAACAAATCTTCGCGACGAGTACCGGAGCGACGCACATTGATTGCCGGGTAAATACGTTTTTCGGCGATCTTACGATCCAAATGCAATTCAAGGTTACCGGTACCTTTAAATTCTTCGTAAATAACCTCGTCCATTTTGGAACCGGTGTCTACGAGTGCAGTAGCGATAATACTCAAGCTGCCGCCTTCTTCGATATTACGTGCAGCACCGAAGAAACGCTTTGGTCTTTCCAGTGCATGCGCATCCACACCACCGGTCAATACTTTTCCTGATGAAGGGATTACAGTGTTGTACGCGCGCGCCAGACGGGTGATAGAGTCGAGCAAAATCACCACGTCTTTTTTGTGCTCAACCAAACGCTTGGCTTTTTCGATTACCATATCCGCCACTTGCACGTGACGCGCTGGCGGCTCGTCAAACGTTGACGCAACCACTTCGCCGCGCACTGAACGTTGCATTTCGGTTACTTCTTCCGGACGCTCGTCGATCAACAATACAATCAAATGACACTCGGGGTTATTGCGCGTAATCGCCTGCGCAATATTTTGCATCATGATGGTTTTACCGGCTTTTGGTGGTGCAACGATCAAACCGCGCTGGCCTTTACCAATTGGTGCGATCAAATCGATGATACGGCCCGTGAGGTCTTCGGTAGAACCGTTACCGGCTTCAAGCAAGAGGCGAATATTGGGGAACAGCGGAGTGAGGTTTTCAAACAGAATTTTGTTGCGGGAGCTTTCCGGTTTGTCGAAGTTAATATCGTTAACTTTCAACAGGGCAAAATAACGTTCACCTTCTTTCGGTGGGCGAATCTTGCCAGAAATGGTATCGCCGGTACGTAAGTTAAAGCGGCGAATCTGGCTGGGGGAAACATAAATATCATCCGGGCCAGCGAGATAAGAACTGTCTGCAGAACGCAGGAAGCCGAAGCCATCCACCAAAATTTCCAATACACCATCGCCGTAAATATCTTCGCCGCCTTTGGCGTGGCGCTTGAGGATATTAAAAATAATGTCCTGTTTACGCGAGCGGGCGATATTTTCCAAACCCATTTCATGGGCGATATCAATTAATTCTTCAATGGGTTTCTTTTTAAGGTCGGTTAGATTCATAGGAGAGACTTTATGGATGGATGTGAGTTATTGCAGATAGTGAGTTTCACGTTTGTCGGTCAACGACTTGTCATTTATGGAACAAGTTGCTCTTTTACTGTTATTTTCGCCAGCTATTGAATTCTTGAGAAAAATTCAGGAATGCAAGCTTGCCAGCCTAAGACCACAGGTTCAATTAACTTATCAATTTTTTATACAGTGAATTGACGAGTTAACTGATAATCCAGGGACCTTTGGATTCCGGGGTAAGAATAACAGCAGGAGTTTAGGGTTTGTTCGTCTGGTTATTGTGAATCGGGCAGGTGATTCGGGAGGAACAAACATCAGATTGGCTGGAGTATAGCCATAAAAAACGCCCAGTGCAAAAACAAATTGGGCCGTTTTTGTAACGGCCCAATCGGTATCAGAGCGAACTGTTGATGAAATCAACCAGTTGTGGCTTGCTCAATGCACCAACTTTAGTCGCATGGGCAGCGCCATTTTTGAAGATGATCAGGGTTGGAATACCACGAATCCCGAATTTTGCCGGGGTATCCTTATTGGCATCTACATCCACTTTGGCAATCTTGATCTTGCCTTCAAATTGCTCAGCCAGGTCATCCAGAATTGGAGCAATCATTTTGCATGGACCACACCAGGCTGCCCAAAAATCTACCAGAACCGGCAAATCAGCATTCAATACTTCTTGTTCAAAACTGGTGTCGTTGACGTGGACGATGGCATCACTACTCATAACAAACTCCAAACCTCACGGTTATTTAGGGGCGGGATAACCCAATTGAATGAACGCATCATAAGGACTGCATTTGGCGCAGGCAAGGAGAAAAAACCAATTATTGCCATAGAAGAGCGCTATCCAGCAGGCGGAATCTGCTCACGCCGGACCAGACCAACTGCCTCAAAAGCGCCATAAAGATTATCGAAAGTAATGGGTTTGGAAAGATAATAATTCATTCCGCTGGCGAACACCGCTTCACGATGCTCCTGAAGCGCATGGGCAGTAAGCGCGATAATAGGTATCGGAGATAAGCCTTCGCGACGTTCATGATCGCGAATACTTTGCGTTGCTTCAAAACCATCCATTTCCGGCATTTCACAATCCATCAGGATCAAATTAAACGGCTCATATACGCGCTTGAAACTTTCTAATGCTTCAACGCCGTTCTCGGCAAAAGCCGGGGTTATACCAAGCTTACCCAATAATCCTTTTATGACCATGCGATTAACCGGATTATCCTCCGCTACCAGCACGCGCAGATGGGAGAATTTTTCCGGGTCGATAACTTTGCGCTCAATCGGCACAACCGGTGCAGCTTCATGCCCCAGCAATGCAATTAATTCCTGGTGTAATAATTTGATAGAAACAGGTTTGCGCAGTATCGAGTGAATTCCAAGGCGACGAATGTGGGCTTGGTCATGATAAACATCGCCCGCGCTAAACATAAATAAAGGCAATTCATTCAGTTTCGGAATATCGCGCAACCACTGCGCCAATTCAAAACCACTGGCATCTGGCAAGGAATAATCGAAGCCAACAAAATCATAAGGCTCGCCAGAATGCATCGCATGTTTAATCTGCGCCAGGGCCGATTTGGCAGATTGCGCCGATTCCACAAAAATACCCCATGCGACACAATGATGAGTCAGGAAATCTGTAAGCGAACGACTGGTTTCTACCAATAATAATTTTTTCGCAATGAGTTCATCGTGTTTAGCCTGATTGCGACTGGAATTCCAATCACATACCTCTTCAATTTCCATGCGCGCAGTAAACCAGAAAGTGGCACCCTGCCCTTTTACACTTTCAACTCCAATGTCACCCTCCATCAGCTCGGCAAGACTCTTGCAAATCGCCAACCCTAAACCTGTGCCGCCATATTTGCGCGTGGTAGACGCATCTGCCTGATTAAATGAATCGAATAAATTCGCGGTGTTACTGGTATCCAGGCCAATACCGCTGTCTTGCACCAGAAACCTGAGCGTTACTTTACGGTCGACAGGCTCGGCAACCAATTGCACACGCAGCGATACAAATCCTTCACTGGTAAATTTAAAAGCATTACCAAGCAGATTAATAATAATTTGCCGCAAACGAGTAGGATCACCGCGCAACCATCTGGGCACCCCCGGTTCCAATCCGCCAAATAACTCAATGTGCCTTTTGTTCGCCGTAGCACCAAAAAGCTGTACGCAATTTTCTACCAACTCGTCCAGTTCAAATGTGGTTTCTTCGAGCCGCATTTTTCCGGCTTCAATTTTTGAGTAATCGAGAATGTCATTGATAATGCTTAACAGGGTTTCACCGGAGCGATGAATCACATCAATATAATGTTTCTGGTTATCATCGAGCGGGGTATCACGCAGCATTTCCAACATGCCGATAACACCATTCATCGGCGTGCGAATTTCGTGGCTCATCGTTGCCAGAAATTGGCTTTTTGCGCGACTTGCATCTTCGGCTGCATTTTTTTGGCGACGAGTTTCAAGCTTTTCTTCTTTTTCAGTCAACAATGCCATTTCAATTGCATGACGCTGTTCAATATCATCCAATAGGGTTTCGCGCATGTGGTTAATTGCATTAACGACATTATCCAATTCATCAGACGCCGAATTAACTTTTAAACGTTTTAGCTTTAATGGTTTGGTGAGTGTTTCCAGATTTAAATTACGCGCGTAATTGGCAATCGTTTTTATATGACGAGTAAGTAATGCATGCACCAGCCATACGATAAACAATGCAATCACTAATGTTTTTGTACCCTGCACCAACGCAATGAAAAATGCGCGCTCCCACAGCTTGCCGTAAATACTACTCAAACTCGCAGTGATGGTAAGCGTACCTAATTGTTGCTCGGGCGTACTGGCGTCTTCATATACAAGCGGATAAGCGCGCACCAGAAATTGGCTGCGTTTGTTTTCGAGGTCTTTGGGATCGTAATTGTAATTACTGGCAACGAGCGTTTGTTCAGTGTTGTTCCAATCGTGCCAAACAACTTTGACCTGCACGACGTCATCCACCGCCAACACACTGTTAATCTGGATGTTCAACTGCTCCTGATCAAATCCCCAGAGGCTTTTGGTGATACTCGCCAATGTGCTGATACGCACCTGATCAAGGCGTTTTTCCAATGCAGCAATGTCGTCATTAAAATTGCTATGCAACTGCAAGAGAATGGCAATCAAGGTGATAATCGAACTGCTGATAATGATCAGCCCAAGCAGGCGCGCCGCTATCGGATTTTCACGCATGTAGCGTCTCAGGTTGGGCATCTCGGTGAACCGCAGCTAAATCAACAAGGATTGATAGATGCCCTGAGTGTAGCAGCAAAAAATACCTTACTTATGACAAATCACATGGTTACGTGGACAAATAATCGCAAGAAATCGGTTAGCTCACATAACCGGACTGGAGGTGCAACAAAATCTGCTGGGCGCGTGAAGAGAACTCTTCACGTCTTTTCCTATCGTCAAATTGGTCGCCTAATGCACTGATGTAATGACGCAATCCGGATGGACTGGCTTTACCGGAACTGAGCCATTGTTGAAAAACCCTGTCTCTGCGGGATTGGCCAGAGCTGCCCGATAATTCGATAAACAACTTGTCCAATTGCTCAATTACCCGCGTTACTACCGGCAGGATTTTGTGTGGAGCAGCTTTTTGGCTGGGGGCAGCGCGTTGCATATAAATCTCCTTGTCGCATCATAATTTGAGTTAAGTCGATCCCCTTCCATTAGCAAAGACTGTTTGGGAATAACCGGATTTTTTTAAACTGCCAACCCAGTGCTTAACAGAGACAGAATCCGCTTAAAAAAAGCCGTCCAAGCCATGGTAAAACAAGCTATTTTTTGCTTGCAGATGTATTACAATGCGCCCCGCTTCCTGCGCGTTCACACTGACTTCAAGACCATTACGGACGCCAGGTGAAAATACCTTCAAGCCAATCACTACCCACTTGTGTTTTTGTATGAGCACGCTGATATAGCCGTGATTGATCATGCATACAGTTCTAGGTTGTATACGGGTAGGCAATGTAAAGCGCTCAGGTTGTGAACCCGGGAATACAGCGCTCAAACAGGTAGAGTAAATATTAGGGACTACAATGAATGCCGACCCGATAATCCGGGAGGCTTTTTTATGTTTAACGAGATACAAAATCCGACGCGGAGAAAAATTGGATGAGCATGTTGTCTGACAACACCAGGTTTGAATGCACGAGCAAGGTTGGTACCCGATTATTCAGTCGCTGCGCCCGATTATCCCGCCGTTACGCTCTGGGTGCCCTGGCCTTAAGTTGCGTATTGGGTATGGGTGCACACGCACAGCAACAACCGCCCCAACCATCTGTAGCGCCCACATCGGCAACCGAAATTGCCCAGCCGGCGCTTTTTGACGCTATCGCTTCCCGTGCAAAATTACTCGCCAAACGTGAATTCAAGCCAATTCAGGCAAACATCCCTGAAGCATTGGCAAATATGAACTACGACCAATACCGCTCAATCCGCTTCCGCTCCGACGCCTCCTTATGGCACAACGAATCCCTCTTTGAATTGCAATTATTCCATCCCGGCTTTCTTTATAAAGAGCCAGTGACCCTCCATATGGCTACTGATGGCCCGGACTCTTTCGTGCAGTTTAAACAGGAATACTTTAATTACGACGGCCCCGCCGCCCCGCTTGCAGGCGTCGCACCTAACAATATCGGCTTTGCCGGTTTCCGCATCCACTACCCGCTTAACAGCAACGAATACAAAGATGAGTTCGTGGTATTCCAGGGTGCCTCCTACTTCCGCATGGTAGGCCCGGGCTTGGCATACGGCTTGTCTGCACGCGGCCTGGCAATTGATACCGCTGAACCAAAAGGTGAAGAGTTCCCGGTATTCCGTGAATTCTGGCTGGTAAAACCCAATCCTACCGATACCCGCATGGTGATGTACGCCCTGCTGGATAGCCCATCAGTAACCGGTGCTTATCGTTTTGAAATCATCCCCGGTGCCCCCACTGAAATGGCAGTAGAAGCACGCATATTTGCGCGTAAGGATATCTTGAAAGTAGGTATCGCCCCATTGACCAGTATGTATATGTGGGGTGAAAACCATACCCGTTTTGTGGATGACTTCCGCCCCGAGGTTCATGACTCTGACGGCTTGTTAATGGCCGCCTCCAACGGCGAATGGATCTGGCGCCCGATCAGCAACCACCGCCAATTGCGCGTCTCCTCTATGATGGATACCAATCCAAAAGGGTTTGGCCTGCTGCAACGTGACCGCGATTTTGACCATTACATGGATATGGAATCGCGCTACGAAAAACGCCCTAGCATGTGGGTAATCCCTGTTGGCGATTGGGGTAAGGGCCGCGCCGAGCTGGTGGAAATTCCCAGTGATAGCGAAACCAACGACAATATCGTTGCCTATTGGGTGCCGTCAAAATCAATGAAAGCTGGCAGCACCGCTACCTATAAATATCGCTTGCGAGTGATGGATGACCACGTGATTGAAAATACCGGCGCGAAAGTTATCCGCACCCGTATCGGCTGGGGAGCAAACCCTGGCCAGGCCAATCCGCCACCACAAAGCAAGCGTAAGTTTGTTATCGATTTCCGCGGTGGCGAACTGGATAACCTGTCTGCCGACTCACCATTAGTGGCTGAAATGCAGAAATCTGCCGGCACTATTAGCGAACTGGTTGTACGTCAGTTACCGGATGGACGCACCTGGCGCGCCTCGTTCAAATTGGAACCGGAAGGCGGAAAAGTTGCCGATATGAGACTGTTCCTGAAATTACGCGATCAACGCCTGAGCGAAGTCTGGAGTTACGTCTGGTATCCGGACGCCATTTAATATGACCCACATGCAATCACCCGTACCGCCGGTCAGCCGCCCTGTGGCTGACCTCACCAGCCTACCCGCCGATGCCATACGGATTCCGGCCAAATCTCTACGCCGCTATATCTATGTTTTATTGAGCGTAGCCACCGCCATCAGCGGTGTTTACATCATGTTCGACATCTTGCGCGCCAACGACCTGACCGCACTGGAATCCGTAATCCTGGTACTTTTCGGGATAAGCTTTACTTGGCTAAGCCTCGCGTTCTGGAGCGGTTTGTTTGGATTCATCCTGCAGATGTTCCGCCTGGATCCGCTCACTTTGAAATCAACTAAAAATCTATTGGCAGATACCTCACCCATTACCACCCGCACCGCCGTGGTAATGCCGGTTTACAACGAAGATACCCAGCGGGTGATTGCCGGTTTTGAAGCAACTCTACGGTCGCTCGAAAAAACCGGTGAAATGGCTAATTTCGATTTCTTCCTGCTGAGCGATACCACCAATTTGACAATTGCCCAGGCTGAACGCGATGCGTGGCAGCAATTGCAAGAGCGATTGGGTGACCTGGGCAAACAAGTCTTTTATCGTCGCCGCGAGAAAAATATCGCGCGCAAAGTAGGTAACCTCGCCGAGTTTTGCCAGCGCTGGGGCGCCAATTACGAGCACCTGCTGGTGCTGGATGCCGACTCGATTATGACGGGAGATTGCCTGGTAAAAATGGTGCGCGCCATGCAAGCCAACCCCCGCACCGGCTTGATCCAAACCATCCCGATTCCCGTCCGCCAAACCACATTCTTTGGGCGCTTTGTGCAATTTGCGGCAGTGCTTTACAGCCCGATGCTCGCGACGGGTATTGCATTCTGGCAAACCGACGCTGCCAACTACTGGGGCCACAATGCAATTATCCGCATGCGCGCCTTTATGGATCACTGCGGATTGCCAACCCTGCCCGGCAAAGCACCTTTCGGCGGCGATATCCTCAGTCACGATTTCGTAGAAGCCGCGATGTTGCGCCGTGCCGGTTGGGATGTATTTTTGCTATCCGACCTTGAAGGCAGTTACGAAGAAGTGCCCTGTAACATTATCGATTACGCCAAACGTGACCGCCGTTGGGTACAGGGTAATATCCAGCATTTGGGAATCCTGAGCCTGCCGGGCCTGCATCCTATTAGCCGCATGCATTTTCTGCTCGGCGCCACCGCCTATATCACCTCGCTGATCTGGTTGTTGATGCTGGTGCTGAGTACTGCAGATGCCGTAGTCCGCGCGATTAACTCCAACGTGTATTTCACCGAAACCTACCAGCTCTACCCCAATTGGCCGATCGCCAAAACGGAATTAATTATTGCGCTGATCCTACTGACAACAACGCTATTAATGGGACCAAAGTTTCTCGGTGTACTCGTCACGTTGGTCCATCGCCGCAAACAATTCGGTGGAGGTTTTGCAATCATCAAAGGCGCGGTAGTTGAAACGATTTTTGCCGTGTTAATTGCACCCATCATGATGGTGTACCACGCCTACTTCGTAATTTCAGTATTGCTGGGCTTCAAAGTAAATTGGGACTCACAGGATCGCGAAGGCCGTTTGTTACCATGGGGCGAATGTTTTGCGCGCACCTCCAAGATGACCACTGCTGCTATTATCTGGGGCGCCGTTACTTATAAATACGCGCCGGTTTTTTTCTGGTGGCTGATCCCGGTAATTACCGGTTTGATTTTGGGTGCAGCATTAGTGCGCTATTCATCGAGCCTTGATTTGGGCCGCAGCACGCGCGAGCACAAAATTTTGTTGTGCCCGAGTGAAGCGATTGAAGATCCGGTATTGGTTCATCTGGATGAATTGTTAGCAGTAGAACATCCAAAACTGGAAACACCCGCACCAATTCCTCCGCTACCGGCAGATAACTGGCTGGACATGCCGCACGGCGATCTGAACGAATTCCGCACGGTTACTCGCTAGAATATTTTTAGAAAAACGTCGCTGTAAAATAAAAACGGGACGCCAAAGCGTCCCGTTTTTTTATCAACACAATATCAATTTTATTTCCAATAAATAACTCAAGTCCCATTACGGCAATTGATCCAGATATTGGCGATGCCTGGTAGAAAATTCAGAGTTATTAAATTTATCCCAATTGACAGACCAGGTCATCAAACCGCGCAAGTTACTCCACGCTTGCGCAGGTTGATAGGTTGTGCAGCCTTGTGCCTTGATCAAACAATTCATCGCTGTTTGCACATCCGCCACGCTGGTAAATCCGCCACCCGCATTTACGTTCGCTGGCAAACCAATCAACACTTGATCCTGACGCAACGCCGGAAACGTTAAATTAGTGCCCGCCACTTTAAATCCGGTCAACAACATATCAATCAGGGCGATGTGGAAATCTGCACCACCCATAGTGTGATATTTGTTATCGGTTCCGGTAATTGCGCCGGAGTTGTAATTTTGCACCTGCAACCAATCGAGCTGGTCGCGCAATGCATAAATTACCGGCAAATAAGCACCGGCGCGCGTGTCACAACTGATGCAAGTTCCACCGTAGAAACTGTAGCCCAGTTGCACAAAGAAAGTTTCCGGAGCCATCGTCAGTACAAATTTATCGCCGTAATGGCTAGTTAAATCTTTCAGCGCGCCAATTAAATTTACGATCACCGGTGTAGTGGGGTTGCGGAAATCATTATCGCCGGAATTTAAAAATAATGAGTGCCCTTCAAAATCCACATCAAGCCCATCAAAACCATATTCGTCGATAATCGCTTTCATCGAATTCACAAAGTTCGCGCGCGCCGCCGCAGTTGATAATTGCACCTGGCCATTCGCACCACCAATACTGATGATGATTTTTTTGCCCGCTGCCTGCTTGGCCTTAATCGCCGCTTTAAACGCAACGGGATCAAATGCAGCATCGAGCACAAAACCAATTTCCCCTGGTGCGCGCCCGGTTGGTTCGGCGAACGAAACATTAATCGCATCAAATGCATCAGAAACCTGATCCAGCGGAATCACACCGGAACCATTATTAAAGTTATGCCAGTAACCGGAAATAATGCGATAGCGGCCACTGCCAACACTTGATGATGCTGAACTCACCGATGAGCGCGATGAACTGCTGATCGAGCTGGGCAAAACACTTGATGATGCAGTAGCACAAGAACGTACCAGCTCCCACGCCATTTTCCAATGCGCACCCGTGCCCGGTGCATACGCCCAATCAGCGCTTGAACTACACCAACCCGCAACCGTGCAGCGATATTCATTGCCCGCATTTCTTACGAGCTGCCCCACTGTGTAAGCAGTGCCCGCAACATATTGTGGTGATGCGCAATTACCGCCAGTTGCCGAACTTGATGATGAGCTGGGACGCGCACTCGACAGTGAACTACTCGAAAGAACAATCGATGAACGTGACGATGAAGAAGGCACCGTTGAATTAATTGATGACGATGAGGCGCCATCACACACACCTAGCAAGGTCCACTCCTGCCACTGGCCGGAATAATTGGCCGGATTTTTCCCCTGCGACCACCAATTGGCCTTATAGGCTTTACCCGCTTCCTGCACCTGACTTCCACCACCGTAAGACGCAGTGCTATTCCACTGGGAAATTCCCGCGCAACTGATGGCATGACTTTCAAACGATAAAACCAGCAGGCAAATCCCCGCGGCGGTTGATAGAAACGAGTTTGATAAAAAACAGGTTGATATAAATTTTCTCACTGGTCTGTCCTCTTCATTAAAATTAACCAGTTATCGCACTTTGAATGGTTATTTGAATAACTGGAATTTTTGGCAAATAAAAACCCGCAGACCAACATGGCCTGAAAGGGACTGGGTGGTAACTCAACTGCCAACGAACCTGAATGCGTCAACTCACAACGCAGGGCTACACAAGTCGCTTATTCTCTAGAAGTTCGCGTCCGTGTTCTGTTTGTATGGGCGATGTGCCGCGAATTATTGTTGTTGCGGTGGATTTTCTTTCGGTGATGAATAATGCGAAAAGCCTTCGCCTTTCCTTTATGACAACCTTGTCATATATAGCATGTGCCCAAGCAACGTACAATTGTGTGTTATAAAGCCGATACCCGTTTCACCCACTTCCACACCGTTTAATAAGCGCTTTCCATCAATAAAGATAAAAACCACTACAGGCACTGCGTTATGAAAAAACTCCTGACCACACTGTTAATTCTCGGTAACGTTATTAGCATCAACCTCGCTTATGCGGATGAGCAACGAAAACCCGGCGACTATCAATTTACCGCAGATTCACAACAACAAGCCGGAGTACCCAACGGCACGCTCAAAGGCCCTTACGAATTCCATAGCAAGATTTTTAAAAACACTGTGCGCCGTTATTGGGTTTATCTACCAGCGAATTATGAAACCCTGCACCAAAAACCATTGAACCTGTTGGTATTCCAGGATGGCCAACGCGCAACCAACCCCACCGGTTCATTGCGCGTACCGGAGGTGTTGGATAATTTAATCCACCAAAAAGCCATCCCGCCGACGATTGGTTTATTTGTTACGCCGGGAAATGTAAGCGAGAGTTACCCTGATAACCTGGATATGTCCAACCCCGATCATCGCGCACAGGAATACGATGCACTTAACGATAATTACGCACGAATGTTGCTGGAAGAATTATTGCCACAATTGGAAAAAACGTATGCAATCAGTAGCAAACCGCAAGACCGGATTATTGGCGGCACCAGCAGCGGCGCTATTTGCGCATTTACGGTTGCCTGGAACAGACCCGATGCATTCCGCAATGTCATCAGCATTATTGGCAGTTACACCTCCATCGGTTACCAACCGGCAACGGCCGATAAACCCATGGCACCCGGTGGTGATCTTTACCCCGGTTTAATTCGTAAATCATCAATTCGCCCGCTAAAAATTTTTCTGCAAGACGGCAGTAACGACCTCGATAACGAGCACGGCAACTGGTTCCTTGCCAACCAGCAAATGCTCGCGGCATTACTTTGGGCTAACAAAAATGCCGATGAGAAAAAAGATAAAGGGGCTCGTTACGACATAAAACATGTGTGGGGCGATGGTGATCACTCCGATAAACACGGCGGCGTTTTATTACCGGAAATCTTGCGCTGGATGTGGGGAAAATAAAAATAGTATGCATAAGAAACGCGACGCAGCTGCCACATTTTTTATGCCGAAGGTATGCCGGAAAAGAAAAAGAGTCATAGTAAATATGACTCTGGATTGGTGTCGTACAGATTATTGATTTAAATAGAAAAATAAGAAGCCACTTTCGCAAATGCATCAAGAAATTTGTCAAGGTGGCGAATCTCATAAACGGGGTGCATTGGGAACGCGATAGTGCTTTTTCCTAGCATACTTGCCCTTTCGCAAAAAACATCACCATATTCAATGAGCCTATGTTGTGGATCTAAAAATGGATAATTTCTTGAGCCAAACCCCTGCCGCCGGGTAAAGGATTCCTCTAAATAAATTTCTGGCCAGGGAATAGTGTACGCGGGAACTCCTTCTGCGTTTATTGCTGCAACAAAAGTTTTAATATCGCATTTGATCCGATTTGTATCCAATACAAACGGTGCCCACCAATATGAGTTGACTCTATTTTCAGAACCATAAGGAGCATGAATAACAAGAGGATGTTCTTTTAGATTGTCCGAAATATATTTCCCGTTACGAATTCTATTAGGCAGATTCCAGGAATCAAATCGTTGTAACTCTTTAATTCCAATAGCGGATTGAATCTCAGTCATTCGATAATTGAAGCCAATTCTCGGATGAATATAGGACAGCTTTTCTTCAAGTTTCAGAAGCTCTATTCGTTTTTCCACATCATATCCATGATCACGAAACGACCTGCACGTCCATGCAAGCGCTTCATCAGCCACATAGATGGCCCCGCCCTCACCACCTGTAGTGAAATGCTTGCTTTGGCAAAAGCTGAAGCAGCCTGCATGGCCAATTGTACCTAGCTTCTTTCCGTTGTATTCCGCCCCAAGCGCTTGAGCACAGTCCTCAATCACGAGCAGATTATGATCTTTAGCTATTTTCATGATCACGTCCATATCAGCAGGAATGCCGAAAGTATGCACGACGATAATAGCTTTAGTTTTATGACCTATTTTTTTCAGTATTGACGATGGGTCCAACGTGTGTGTGTTGTCTACATCTGCAAAAACAGGCAATGCTCCGGCCTGCATTACAGCAAAAGCTGTAGCGATAAAAGTATAAGAAGGACAAATAACTTCATCGCCTGAACCAATACCCAATGACGAAATAGCAGTGTGAAGCGCTGAAGTGCCGTTGGTTGTAGAAACTACATATCCCTCGCCTAGATACGTTTGCAAATCTTCTTCAAATTTCTTCCCAAGATCGCCCGTCCAGTAATTAACTTTCCCTGAATCAATAATGTTACAAATATCCTCTTTCACCGATGAATCAAAATTCGGCCAAGCAGGAAGGAGATCTCTATTAATCGGGGTACCGCCATTGATCGCTATATTAAAATTCATAATTCCACCTCAAATACTTTCTGCCAGCCAGCGTGACATAGCGCAAATTGTCATAGCTGGATTCGCTATGCCTAAGCGAGGAAATGCCCCTGGGCCCAACGCATACACTCCGGGCAATGAAGTGAGCTCTAATCCTTCCGTTAAAGCGGCAGGATGATTCCCACTAATTGGATGACAACAGCTTTCATGTTCGAACGCCCCATAAGGAAGCGAAAATCTGGCAAAAATATTGGTATTGGAAGCTGCATTAACCAAATCTAAAGATGAGTTATAAGTGTTCCATCTAGAGTCATCAGCCGATCCTTTCAGATGAACACTATTTCCATATTGAATATGGGCACTTGATAGTGGCGCCAGCTCAACACCTAATAACTGTGACGCATATTCAACAAGCCTGCCTTCGATTGAAAAGAGAATTGATTTGTCATAATTTGAGAGATTAGCTTCAATATTTGCGACAAAATCTTTCTTGTCTGGATTGCAATGCAAGGTGCTGTAACTTGAATAAAGGGGGTTCTGTTCCATTACAGCCATAAACTCAATGATGCGATCTCCATCATTGGATCTCGGTCGCTCCATAACAAAAATGTTACTATCTATATCATGGTGAGCACTGTAACCACTCCAAAGCATCTGATGGCGAAATACACCAACAGGCGCACCCTCTTTTACTTTCACAAATATACCAACACAAAAATGATCGGTAATATCTGCATAAATTTCGCGCTCAATTGATCTCGAAATTATTGTATTGTTGATAATTGCAGAGGCAGCCAATACACACTTACCAAAGCCAAATTTATTTCTTACCTTCCCATGCTTATCAATAATAAAAAATTCATCTGATTTCCTTTTAATTTTTGCAACCGTACACTTCTCTACCGTAATCAATCCTTTTTCAATATAAGGATTCAGATAATAAAGAGGGCTGTAGGAACAGAATTTTCCATCACTGGTCAAGTAGGCAGCTTGTGTTACATGCTGCAAGGAATTATTAACCCTCTTCGCTCCCATTAGTTCAGGGTAACGAGTGGCTAGATCTTTTAAAATTACCTCATAGAGCCCCTCCTCCCCTGTCAGGATTGATCTCCAGCTGTTTGGCCAGGAGTTTAAGGCCGAATCTTCCAAAGGAAGCATAACCCCGTGGTAGCATAAAGACCGCCCGCCCAAGCGTTCATTAATACCTCCACCACTTCCCCAATTTTCATTATTGGTCCAGTATTTTGTTTTTTTATCGCCATCAATCTCCTCAACATCAAAATTCACATGTCGTTTGCGAAAGC
Source organism: Cellvibrio sp. 79 (assembly GCA_003056245.1). Classification (GTDB taxonomy): domain Bacteria; phylum Pseudomonadota; class Gammaproteobacteria; order Pseudomonadales; family Cellvibrionaceae; genus Cellvibrio. Next base: position 330,426 of record MVDH01000003.1, read on the forward strand.
TTGGACCAGCCTCATAAATATGAACGCTAATACCTTTTTGTGCTGCGTGAAGCGCAAACTCCAACCCTGCTAGGCCGCCACCTATTACTGCTACTCTATTCATTGCAAAAATCCTTATTAACAAATTGAAAATTCAGATCAGTTGGTTGTGTTTCTCTCAGTGAAATAAATAATTATTAGCCCAATTACACCTCCTATGGACGAGAACCAAATTGCGCCTTGAGTGGCAAAAAGTAGTGAACCCAACGAATAAAAAGCTGCGGAAAATGATGACGATAAAAATAGGCTGACCGATATGAGAGAACTACCGAGCCCTGGTCGATCCGCTACCAACAACTGAAGATAACCGATGGGCATGCTAATCAAGCAAGCAGCCCCTAACGCTAAAACAGGAATCAATGCATATATGTGGAGCATTGACTCGGAAATAGACATAAGAAGAAGCCCAACGGAAAAAGTTATTGCTCCCGCAATGATTAATATTGATGGCCTATGTTTATTAGACATTCTCGACCACCAAAAAATTAGTCCAATTTCAAGCAGCGCTATCAGGGCTTCAAAAATGCCGATTTTTGAATATTCCGCCTCAACGCGATCCACGATAATTAGCGGAGCGGTAGCATCTAGCGTAAACAACATATTTGTTATCAGAGATATTCCACACAGCCTTATTAAATTTTTCTTATGGAACACCTTAAAAAAAGGCTCATCAAATTTTTTTTCTTCTTGCTTGGTACTAATAGATTGATCAGTTAAATAAATGAGTATTATCAAGATGGCGAAGACAGCCGAATAAAGCCATATAAAAACAAGATTATCCTTTGTTAAGGCGAGAACACCTATAACACCGAGGGTAAGGACATATGCAGAAGAATATGCTGCTCTTAGACGAGCATTTTTATTAATTCTGGAGCTACTGGAATCATCTACCTGTTTATGCGCAGCGTACCCAAATATCAGCGAATTAACACAGTAAAATATAGGCAATAAAAGACAATTCGATATTAAATAGACAATCTTGTTCGGGTATAAAAAAAGAATAATACTAGCGACAAAACCAAACATACTACAAATTAATATATACCTTGCAAATCCACCATTTTTATCCGCTTTTACTCCAAAATAGATACTAAAAAATGTTAGTAGAATTCCCGACACAAACATTACTATCCCATAAGATAAATCTGGCAAACCTACAACTTTTATCCCGAAAATATTCTTGTATGGGTTAACTGCGGCGCACGCACTCGCAAATAAGAACAGCGCAATAATTTCCTTATTAAATAAAATCCTTGTTTTGTTTTGGTTTTTTTCATTACTAGCAATTGATTCCATAAGTCCATCCTAGAAATTAGCTTTTTTTGTCTGTGTTAATCCAGCACTTCAGAAATAAACACGAATTGTCTTGATTTGAACATTTGCAATATCCTTTTCATTTGTGGAAGCGCGACAACTCATTACATTCAAAGTATGGCTACAACAGATTGGACAACGTTGTCATTTAAGGGCAAAAAAAATCTCTTTTTCGTTACACAGCATAAAAGAGATTTTTTATTTAGATGTGGTTATTTCTTTACCATGAAAATAGACTCCAATCCTAGAGAGGTAGAAAACAATTTTTAAATGTTTGCATATATAATTTTTGCTTTCAATAAAAATGTTTACACTCAGCTAAAACTTTTAGACCAATAACAAATTAAGTGCCATCCCTATTAAACAAACCGAAGAGATGAAAATTTATGCGCCCAGTTATTTATTTTCACAGCGAGAATTATTAAAAAATAATTTCATAATTATGAAATTATAGAGAATATGGGAACGTATCAATTTCAATGTTGGGATTAACATGTTTCTATTTTCATCATATTTTTCCTACATCTGCGCATATTTATTGTGAATGATTTGTCGCCTGTAACTTCAATATCTCGTTTATTTAGCACCAACAAACTGGCGCAAAATAATGCTGATCAGCCATATCAGCTAATTTAAAAAGTATGCAATGTTAAAAAAACAATGCGCTTGATCGCTTGAAAAACAACGACACCCCACCACCAATCATTGTATGAATCCAGGCACTGCGCATTCTGTTCATCTATAAGTTTATTAAAATATTCGATATGTCAGCTAAGCTATAATTTATTGGCGATCATATTTCTATCGCTCCCACAAAAATAGCCTGCAATCTTGTACCATCTTGATTTACGAAATGCTACTCACTCACTATTTTTTATAAGACCGCAGGACATTAGCAATGAAGATACCTATTACTTTCAGATGCAAGAAAATGTTCTTCTGCCATGGGCCAGCAAAAAAAGGAAAAAAAATGAAGTGTTGGCGATCAAGCCATAAGTACAGAGTGGGGTATTTCAGGAATATTGCGCTGGATGCGGGGATAATAAAAGTCTATTACATTGCATTACGTAAGTAGCCCGTATGAAGCCTACGCAATATGGGTGTTCAATCTCAGGAAATCTCGTAGTACGTTTCACTCTTTACGAGCTACACGTCACTCTCTGCATAAAAACTCCACAAAAAAACATTCCGCATAAAATAATGCGGAATGTTTTTTCACTTAAGCGTTAATTTTTGCATGTAACTCTCAGAGATGCAGCATAAGCACCCGATCCTAAAACCTGAGTGGTATAACCGCAAGAACCGCAAAACGCATTTACCTGAGCTTCAGGGAAAGGTTGTGGTGTTTGTTGTGGGTACGCGCTCACAAATACATCACCGTAAAGTTTTCCTGCATTAGGGCCGCAAGATTGTGTTGGGGTATCAGGGATAGTTTTCAAAACAGTTGAGAAACAGCCAGAAGGATGAGTAACAGAATAACCAGTCTGAACAGCGTTACTACCGCATACTGTATACACATCGCCATAAGCGGTGTGAACTGTATACACATAGCTTGTAGCCACAACCACATTATTGTCGTGGCACACATAGTGCTGATAAGGCCCCATCGCCCCACCGGTAGTATGTGTATGCTGCCAATTACAATTTACAGTAACCGTAGCTGCATTAGCGCCGATAGACATTGCCATAGCAACAAAGAAAAAAGACAGTGAAGCAATTGCTCTTAATAATTTCATGGAAAACTCCTTTCGTTTATTTGTTATTGTCATCTTAATTTGAAAAAAAATATGAATGCTTTGATGACCGTGAAATGCTAGGTAGGGATTGTTTTTAAGTCAAGAAATTAAAAATCACGCACTAAACATTTAGTAAATGCAAAAAATTAAAATATTTATTTTTTAACTAGCGAATAACATCTTACGGAGTTATCAGAAAGAACAAGAAAAGTACTGTCTTTTTTTATTCATAAAACCACTCAAACGGGTACGAATAAAAATAGAACTTGTACGATTAAATCCCAATAAGCAAAAAGTCCTTGAAAAACAATCATAAAATTCAAGACACCACGCAAAAACAGCTTACATAACAATCGGTAGTTTTATTATTTAATCTGGATGGGTTAACTCAGCAGAGGGAAGGTTTAGGGTAGTAAATTCAGAAGCTCAAACCTTGAATCACAAAAGCGAACCCTTTATAACAGAAGGGTTCGCTTCAATTTAGCAGAAAATTATTTTGTCGATACAGAATAACTGTTACAAGTTAATGGGCTTGAATAGGTATAAAGATCAGGACTTCCAGATTGATACAGGGTACAAGATGAAGACCCGCCTGGCTGAGTAACCACTTGCTTAACCAAAATGGGACCAGCGCCATTACAAAATAGGCCGGTTACACTAACAGTTACCGGTGGATAAGATCCACCACCGATGCTATTCCATGAACATCCGGCCGCAATATAACCAGGTGATGCCAATAAAGTTGCCGCCAGTGCTTTTACAGCAACAAAAGAAGCAATGGAACCAAGAGCAAATATTATTTTTTTACGCATTGAGTTTCTCCAGTTTGATTTATATAGCCCCATTTCCTTTTCCCTCATGATTTAACATTACAAAATAGTGGCCAATTATCTTGCAGGCAACTCCTTAAGGCGAACAAATGCTCATTTAATTTTTTGAAAATTTTTTAGATCTTTAATCCTGATATTTTTTAAATTTCGAATTGATGTGACGCATCAATCAACTAAAATTATTTTTTGCCGTCGCTGCGTCGCTAATTACAGATGTAAAGTCGACGCTCCGATACCCTCAAAATCAATTAACACTATAAGTATTACAAATCAAATAACCTTATATCATGCGGCCAGCACCCAGGTAAATGCCTGAAATAATTCGCTGAGCGTATGTGACGCTTAGAATTACAGATGATATTTATCTGCGCCGCTGCAGGCGATGCGTGAGGACTAAAAAACTAATTGAAGAATCTATGCGCAAAAAAGTAGGCCGTAGCCGCAAGGATAAGGGGGAATAGAATTGGCACGCGGGAGGCGCCAGATTTATTGAAGATAATTTAATTGCGCCAAAAACAAACAAACAGATTGAGCCTATCCAAAACTTGCAATTTTTTCTTCGCACAACGCTTTCGTTATTTCTTGTAAACGCTTAACTCGCTCACCCAACCACAAAAGCTCTTCTTCGGATATTTTGTAGTGCTTTGAGTAGCGGGCATCTACATAAGCTTTTTTCAATAGCTGGAAACAGCGGCGATGAAATTTTGTATCTTGCGGAAATACTTCGGCAATGCGCTCGTTCTGTGAAATAGCGAAGGAATTTAGTCGAATTAAATTGTGCGTATACGGTTTGTAGTTAGTTAATACAAGTAATAAACATGCATAGCAATGCTCTGCGGACTGATGAAGCTGAAAAGCCGCTATATTGTTTTGAGGTATGCTAAGCGCAAATTCATAATGAAGATGAAATCCTTTTGTACTCGCAAACCACACTTCGAAATACTCCTCTGCAATAGCTTTGTATTCCTGCGGAGTTAAATTTCCCGGCTCTGCTAATTCACGCTTATCAGATTCATAAAGAACAATTCCTTCACGTTTGATATCAGTGAAAAAGTATTGTCCTTTAACCAAAGCCTCATTCACATCATCCAATGTGTGAACCAAAATATTTAACGGCTGACGCACGCGCAAAGCGATACGATCTTCCGCGAGATCCCAGATTTTGTATTCCTCAACGAGTTCCTGCTGGTTAACAATCACCAATATATCGTAATCACTAACATAACCATAAGCCGGTTTATTAACCCATTTCCCCGTCGCATAGCTACCGAACAGGATAATCTTCAAAATCCGCCCATGCTTTTTAGTGCCATTGGCAAAACCTGTCACCTGCTCCAACTCATCACGAAGCACATCTACGATGTAAGTGAGATTCTTCTGTTTGGATGAAGGTAAATGATCAATGCTGTCTTTCATTTTTTGCAGGGAACTCAGGTTTAAAGTTGTATGAGGCGGTATACACGGGCGAGAAGGAAATTTCAAGTTGTAGATTGAGAGTATTTAAAAGCGGAACAGTAATGTAGCCGTATTGCTAGATGTAGTATTTTTTAAGTTATGGTGTAGTACATGTGCCTTCCGCTCATACGTGAGATTAAACAATCTGCCAAACAAGGCTAACCAGTGAAAAAACACAATTCTGTCTGCTGATAGGTTTTTCGAACAGATATACAAGCCCGGAGTTAGCCGGGCTTGTATGTCGGATATTGAAGTTGGCAAGTACGTTATTCACATTTTTCAGCAGCTGATGCTTCAAGTCTTATACGATACGAAGATTTTTTTTGCCTTGAGTCCAATAAAATTTTAAATTTATCCGAGGCCTCAATAACAACTAAAGAGCCTTTTTCCAAATAGACCATATCGTCGCTTTTAAAAACGTATTGTTCATGAGCATCAATTTTCTTGGTAACTCCCTTAGAGTAAATATGTCCACTCCCTTCGATATGAGCCACGAATGAGCAAGACTTAATATCCACTATCTCATATTTGATAGAGAGATCAGTTGCATTCTTATTATTGACATTACTACATCCGCTTAAGAGAAATATGGCCACAAAAAAAATGGATCTAATCACAATCATCACAATTTTCCTTTTTAAAAGAATATTCTTTTGAATAATCTTTATACGTCACATTTCTCGCTCCACTAAAGCTAATACCACTTGCAATCGACCCACTATATTGGCATGTCACTTTACAGTCACTTTCTGACCAATTAGATAATGGAATTAGCCCAACAGCTTCCCTGGAGAAAAAACTTCTAACCATAAAATACGGAGCGCACCCACCATTGGGATTGGTTAATGGGTCTGGCAACCAAGGAGACATTGGCCTATCAGGGTACATTGTGGGCTCCCCTGGTGGGGCGGGCTGTATTCGGCTCGGATGATTTGGCATTGGATCTGGAGACGGCATACCGGGATTAAATGGCTCAAGCCCATCAGGATCAATAAATACAACAGGATTTCCATCTACATACGCATAAGTATTTATGCCGCCTTCAAGTCCAATCGGATCACTCTCAATATATCTTCCAATCGACGGGTCATAATCCCGAAAGTAGTTGTAATACAACCCACTCTCCAGATCTACATATTGTCCCGGAAATCGACTGAATATTTCGATGTTGTTATTCGCATTCGCAGCCACTTTTCCAAACGGTTCGTAATCGCCCATCCATACAACTTGTTGGTTTTGGTTGGTAATAACTTGCGGGGTATTTAAATGATCGCTGTGAACGTAATAAAGCGATGTTGATGTGGTGGTAACAGGATTTGCAGGAGCAAGATCAACTTTATCAATATTCGGGCCGCTTGAGCCGGCGGTGTGCAAACTTATATTGTGTTGGCCTGCGGTGAGATTGAGCGTGACAGTTTTGGTTTTCCAGGTGGTCCATAACGGACTGCTGGTAAAATTGATGGTGGCGATGGTATTGCCATCGACTTTTAATACCAGTGGACGATCAGCGCCTGACAGGCCATAACGTAACGTCAGATTGTAGCTTGTGTTCGCGGGTGTATTCACAGACCAGCTTGCGCTGCCTTCGCCAACGTAATCAATAAATCCACTGCCGGTGTAACCCGCGTTGGTGGTTGCAATGACATGAGGCCCTTGAAAACTGACATTTGCTTCATCGAGAACTTGTGCAGCAATAGTTTGCCCCTGAATAGTATTCGTGAAAGCAATTTGTTGATTGCCCCAGTAAATATATTCGCGCACGGTTGTACCGGCACCATCAGTCACTGCAATTAATTGCCCTGCCTGGTCATAGTGATAAATTTCTTTTGCACCATTCGCGAGAGTTTTCATTACGCGTTGGCCAAGCGGGTTGTAGGTGTAAGTTGCTGCTAACGCGCCATTCACACTGACGGTTTCGGCGCGGTTGGTTTTGTTAAACGTAAATGTTTGGGTGCTGTTGTTTTCTGCGGTGCGTTGTTGTGGATTGCCTGCTGCATCGTAAGTGAAATTGCGATTGCCGGAGTTGCGCGTAATTTGTTGCAGGCGATTATTAGTGCCGGGGTAGATGTAAGTATCGGTAGTGCCATTACGGGTTTCGCTGAGGCGATTTCCTACGGCATCGTAACCATAGCCGAGATTGCCGTAACTACCGCTGGCGGTAATTAAACGATTCAACGAATCGTAACTAAATACCTGACTGTTAGAAGCACTCAGTGCATTCACAATGCTGGTGATGTTATTGACCGGATCATAACCGTAACTGCGATTGAGGATACCGCCGACCTGAATAGCAGTGAGACGATAATCCGTATCAAATGTTTGTGTATAACTTAAACCATTCCCGTAAACAAAATTGGTTGCAGGCCCGAATGGCAAGTAACCAATATTATTGACCAGCGTTTGCGTTGCAGCACTGCCGAGCTTGGTGGTGATTTTATTAATGCGGCCTTGTGCATCATAAAAATAATCAACACTGCGACCGGAAGGATAAGTAATTTGGCTAATGTTGCCAGCCAGATCATAGCTGTAACTTGTTTGCGTGCTAATACCATTAACGGTATTTGTTTGTTGCGTTACGCTGCCCGAGTGATCATAGCGATAGGCAACACTTAAACCCGTTTTACTTATTTCAACCAACCGGCCAATGCCTTTGTTGCCCGATAAATAACCGTCGTAAACAAACGTGATATTTTCATTAGGTGCAGCAGGATATTGAATGGATGTAATTCGATTAAGTGCATCATATTGATAGCTGGTCACTACACCACGTGCATCGATTTGGCTAAGGCGATTACCCGCTGCATCGTACGTAAAGGTTGTTGTTCCGGTGTCCGGGCTCACCAGTGAGCTGAGGTTACCCAAACCATCGTAGTTATAGGTGGTGATATTGCCGCGCGCATCTGTAACCGTTTTGATTTGATCCTGCGCGTTGTAGGTAAATTGGGTTTCACCTAATGCTGGATCAATTATTTTTTTTACACGATTGAGCGCATCGTAAATCTGTTGCGTTTGATTATTTCTGCCATCAGTAGTGGCAGTGAGATTATTATTTACATCGTAATTGTGTTTGTCTTGTTGGTTGTTATTGCCCAGCACCTTCATCACCCGGCTTAACTCGTCGTACACAGATAACACCGAATATTTAATAGTGCCGGATGAATTTTTTATGACTTGTTGGGTGCGGTTGCCAGCGGCATCCAGCGTGTATTCTATCCGCTCATTCAGGCTATTTTTAATTGCCTTCAGGCGGCGGGCATCGTCGTACTCGTAATTAAGGACTACACCATTGGGCAGCGTAGTGCTGGTCAATTGGCCAACGGCGTCGTAACCGTAGCTAGTTACTGCATCCAATGCGCTATTGGTTGGATGTTTTACTCGTGAACTCGATAGCCAGCCACGATCATGATAAGTAAATTCACTGACCACACCGTTTACATCGGTCATGTTGAGCAAATTACCGCTGGCATCGTAACTATTGAAAGTCGTTATGTGATTTAACGCATTAGTTGTTGTTGCGACATAACCTTGCGCGTTGTAGGTATGTGTTGTTACATCATTAACATCGGTACGTGGACCATCTTCGGTTAACACCTGCCCTGCTGCATTGTAGGTATAACTGGTGGTTTGTTGCGCTTGCGCATTGAATGCAATCAGCGACGCAAAAATGCCCAGTGAAAATCGGTTCAATAATTTCATTATGATTTCCCTATTCAGATTAATTGCTTATTGCATTGGTGGATTGATTTAATAAACGGCCATTAGCATCGTAATTAAATAGTGTTTCCTTTCCCGGTTCGGTCACTTTGGTTTTTACGTACAACGTGGGATGCCATTCGGTCGTTGTAGTGCGAGCTTCGGTGGTACCAAATGCTTCCGTGCGTGAGATTCGAACTGCTTGCCGCCAAACGCTATCACTGCCTGCCGTTAGGTGCCGACGAAGCCGTTTATACCTGGCGGGAGAAAAAAGCGCTCTACCCGTTCCTCACCCTGGAACCGGATTTGTTGATCTATTACGACTATCCGATTTATCTCTACGTCAGCAAACAATTTCCCGAGCTGGCCAAACGCATTGCGCTCGGCTTAAAAAAACTGCAAGCCAATGGCGAGTTTGAGCGCCTGTTTAACCTGCATCACGCCGCCGATGTCGCGGAATTGCATTTGTCCCGACGCAAGGTTTTCTGTTTGCGCTCGCCCTACCTTGCCGATGCACACCAATGTGAGAAAACACTCACGTATCCCCAACCGATAAACGGCTCGTCGCACTCGCGCCCATAAAAAAGCCCGGTTTTTTCAAACCGGGCACAAGCTATGCGCTACGGACAATTGAGCGCTTAGGGAATGGGGCAAGAACCTGCACAGGCAGAAGTATTCATTTGGCTATTGCCGAGCAGCGTTACGTCGGCAGGGCGCACATCACAATTGGCCGTATCAAATTCCACACCCAATGCCGAACTGCTACCGGAACCTTTCACCACACCCTTATAGACCTGGCAAATTTTGGTTTTGGATGAGCCGCTATTATTGAGCGTGAGATTACGGATAGTGGCGGTATCGCCAAAGTTAGTATTAATACCAACGATAGTGCTGACATCGCGTGTAATCACATCGTTAATCACAATTTTGCGTGGGCCGCCGTTGCCGGTGCAGTCACCACAAGTGCGCGCTAATTTACCCGCGCCTTGCACATAGAATTTGCTGATATGTAACTCACCGCGACCATTGAACTGGAAAGTTTTATCCGAGCCATTGAAGGCCGCGCCGCACGTGATATTCATGATGGTACCCGCCGGTCCCATCGCGGTTGCAGCGTCTTCACCAATATCTTCCCACCACACATGATCAAGGGTGCAATTGCCTTTGCAATGAATTCCATCGGCAGCGAGCGAACCAATAATCACGTTTTTCACCACACCGCCTTCCTGCACTTCAAACACTGGCGGTTGACCTTCGCTCTGGCTACCGCCATTCAGGTTGTAGCGTTTATTCAAACCATCAAATACTTCACTAGGGACAACAACGCGAGTCTGCGTGAGCTGCACAGTTTCAGTGGGTTCAGGTTTTTCACAACCGGGATAATACCCACCTACTGGCGGATTGGGGACTGAACTCGATGAAGAACTTTTCGATGTGCTTACCGAGCTTTTTGAGCTGCTCACTGAACTGATTACGCTGGAAGATGACTGCGCAGGCGCAGAAGAATTGCTTGCACTCGATGCATTGCGCGCGACAGAACATTCATTTACACCGCCAGCAACACGCAAACCAAATGTAGCTTCAGAGCAAACAAAATTGCCGGAAAAAACTTTATAAGTAAATTTATCAGCGCGGCCAAAAGCCACGTTAGTCGATGCAGGAACAGAACAGGTTTTTCCTTCGCTACAAACCGTCACAAAACCGGAAGGACGATTGGCAGCAAATGCACTGGAAGCAAGCGCCGCCAGCAAAACACCGGAGAATATCAGGGGGATACGCATAATAATTTCCTCAAAAAGATTCACGCTGTGTATTTTTCATTATGAAAATGTCACTGCTAAAAAACTCATGAGGTATTGCAAAGCCGAATAACACTCATCCTTTCTACCAACAGAAAAAGAAGAGAGAAAACTGCACGGAACCGGGAATTGCCACGCCGAAAAAATTATTGTTATTTTTTAATATTGGCCGTCAAAAAAACAGACGGAGCCAAGTGGCGCGAGTCTACGCCGCCTTATAAAAAGCACAATTGTATTTAAGCGATAAATTGCAGAATCAGGATGCAACCCACAACAAAACTGCCTACTGGCAAACACTAATTGTAGAAGCAATTCAAATTTGGAAGGCTGGAAGAATTTAGAAAATTTTTAAATGAAATCGTAGTTTTTAACACCGAAATCTAATGCAGCGAAAATATCATCCATAAAAAAGGCGATCCGAAGATCGCCTTTTCATCACGCCGGGAAACCTGAGTAAATTAACCCTTGGCGCGCTCTTCCAGAATCGCTACTGCGGGCAGTACTTTACCTTCCACGAATTCGAGGAATGCACCACCACCGGTAGAAACGTAAGAGATTTTGTCAGCCAGGTTCCACTTGTCGATTGCAGCCAGAGTATCACCACCACCTGCTACCGAAAATGCATCGCTGTCAGCGATCGCACGGGAAATAGTCTCAGTGCCTTGTGCAAACGCATCAAATTCAAACACGCCGCATGGGCCATTCCACAATACCGTTTTTGCGTTCTTGATAATTTCAGCAACGCGTGCTGCGGTCTCAGGACCGTAGTCGATGATTTCTTCGTCAGCAGCAATTTCGCTTGGTTTTTTAACGGTAGCTACTGAATTGTGGTTCCATGATTTGAAACCTTCTTTGGTTACGCGTACATCCGTTGCGAAAACCACTTCGGTGGTTTTGCACAAACGTTGCGCTTCCGGGATCAAATCTTTTTCGTACAATGAATTACCTACTTCGTTACCAGCGGCAGCAACAAAAGTATTGGAGATACCACCACCAACAACCAGGATGTCAGCGATTTTTGACAATGCATCCAACACACTCAGCTTGGTAGATACTTTTGAACCACCAACGATTGCCACCAATGGGCGCGCAGGATTGTCGAGCACTTTTGCCAACGCTTCCAATTCCGCAGAAAGCAATGGACCAGCAACCGCAACCGGCGCAAATTTCGCAACACCGTGAGTCGATGCTTGCGCGCGGTGCGCAGTACCGAATGCATCCATTACAAACACATCGCACAACGCCGCCATTTTTTTGGAAAGCTCATCAGAGTTTTTACCTTCACCCACATTGAAGCGAACGTTTTCAAGCAACACCAAATCGCCCCCTGTTGATGAAGTAGGGAATGCAAAACCGTTTACCCAATCTTTAACAAGCGGAACATTGCGGCCCAGTTTTTCGCTCAAATATTTTGCAACTGGCGCAAGCGAAGCTGCCTCGTCGTAAACACCTTCATCCGGACGACCAAGATGCGACATCACCATGACTTTTGCACCCGCAGCCAACGCTGCTTGAATAGTCGGGATAGAAGCATCAATACGCACTGCACTGGTGATACGCCCATCTTCCAGTGGCACATTCAGATCCTGGCGAATCAATACACGCTTGCCGGCGAGATCTTGGTCTTTCATTAATTTTACGGTCATCTTCTTACTCCAAAATAAAACAAGTAGTGATCTTAAAAGCGGTCATTTTACAGACTTACTCAAATCCCAGTTATATTGGCTGCAACACGCACAACCACAGCACAAATGAATTCATTCAACGTCCTTGCACAGCACTAATTTTCATTCTTCCTGTTGATCTTCGGAAGCGTTGTTATCTATACTTGTCAACAAGTGGATTGGGGGTTCCCGGTCGGCGTTACAGCCTCGGTGAGTATCATCGGGGCTTTTCGCTTTCTGGAGCAGGGTATATTTTTAACCCTAGCCCTTCGTAATCTTTACCTACCCCAGCCCTACCGCCATCACAATAAAATTTTCGCTTCAATACATCAAACGCTCTATTTTCCTGCTCTGGCCGCAACACGCTTAAACCAATCGGACGAGCCACCAAATCTGCCAACTGCAATCCAGAAGACATGGCTTTTTTATCTGAAAACAATACTTCAAAGGGTAATGACTTATTTAAGCGATTATTCCCATCGCAAATGCGCCTAAATTCTAACTCAAGGTCGTCATCTTCTTTTTTGCCTCGACACTCAACTACAACGAATGTCTTTTTCTCATGCTGTTCTTTTTCCTGCAAAAATTCGTACAAAGTCTCCAGGCAAAAACCTAGTGCAAGATGATAGGGATTTGAATCCATATCGGCTTGCTTGCGTAAAGAGCGCTTATCAATTACACAACTTATTAAAATAAAATTACTGTATTCAATAATGCCTGTTAGCTCATCGAGAAACTGTAGCTTTTGCTCCCTGTTACGAAAAATAGTAAACGCGCCCTTCTCTTTGCGAATCTCATTTTCGTGCAAGATTACCTGATCATGACCAAAGTAATTAAACTTGAATTTTTCTAATGCGGATACCACTTGCTCACTGTAATGACGTTTGTGAAATACACAAAATGCCAACACAAAGAGCGGATACTGGTCATCCACGGTTTGCATACCATGGTCACCACTTTCATCAACGTAAACAATATATTTACTAAATGGACTTTCCTCATCGACTGAGGCAACCACAGGTACAGATGTAGCAGGCTGCACATTGGACAAATCCAATTCAAATAGCGGTAATTGCTGTTCGTCAACTTTGCTCACAAACCAATCCCTTACTGTTTAAGTTTCAATGCGCAGAAACAAAACACCCGACTCGCGCCGGGTGTTTTCTTGACTTGCTTAGTCTTCCAACAATTCTTCAACAGTGCTGACGATGTTATCGACAGTAAAACCGAAGTGCTCGAGCAGTTTGTTGCCCGGCGCAGACTCACCAAAAGTAGTCATGCCGACGATACGACCATCAAATCCAACGTATTTGTACCAGTAGTCAGCGTGTGCCGTTTCAACCGCAACGCGTGCGCCTACGCTGATTGGCAAGACGGATTCTTTGTAGGCAACATCTTGTTGATCAAACACAGAAGTTGACGGCATAGACACAACGCGAACGTTTTTGCCTTTTGCTTTCAATGCTTCAGCGGCTTTCACAGTGACGCCAACTTCTGAACCGGTGGCGATCAGGATTGCTTCCGGCTCGCCTACTGAATCAACCAGCACATAACCGCCTTTAGCGATGTTGGCTACTTGCTCTGGAGTACGTGCGAAGAAATCCAGGTTTTGACGGCTGAATACCAAGGCCGCAGGGCCATCTTTACGCTCAACCGCTGCTTTCCACGCGACAACAGATTCAGTGCTGTCCGCCGGGCGCCAGGTTTCCAGGTTTGGAGTCAGACGCAAGGTGCCGAGCACTTCGATTGGCTGGTGAGTCGGGCCGTCTTCGCCTTGACCAATTGAGTCATGGGTGTAGACAAATACATTGCGCAATTTCATCAGCGCCGACATACGCACTGCGTTAGCCGCGTATTGTTGGAACATCAGGAAGGTCGCGCCGTAAGGGATGAATCCACCGTGGGCCGATACGCCGTTCATAATCGCACTCATACCGAATTCGCGCACACCGTAATACACGTAGTTACCGCTGGCATCACCGGATTCTACGCCTTTGGATTTCTTCACCAGCGTCAGGTTGGAACCGGCGAGGTCAGCAGAACCACCGAGGATTTCCGGCAACCACTCAACAAATGCAGCGATGGTATTTTGCGATGCTTTACGGCTCGCAATTTTTTCGCCTTTGGCTTGGGTCTCAGCAATAAGCGCTTCCGCTTTTGCAGCGAAGTCCGCTGGCAAATCACCTTTGATTACACGGCGTTCAAATTCAGCAGCCAATTCCGGGTGCGCCGCTTTGTACGCAGCAAATTTTTCGCCCCAGGCTTTTTCTTTTGCAGCGCCTTTTTCTTTTGCATCCCAACCGGCGTAAACGTCGGCAGGAACAACAAATGGCTCGTATTCCCAGTTCAGGGTTTTACGTACCAGTGCAACTTCTTCCAGACCCAATGGTGAGCCGTGGCAATCGTGCGAACCCTGTTTGTTCGGTGAACCGAAACCGATGATGGTTTTGGTTACGATCAAGGTTGGTTTTTTGGTTTCTGCGCGCGCTGCTTCAATCGCTGCTTTGATCGCGTCAGGATTGTGACCATCAACCGCAGGGATTACATGCCAGCCGTAAGCTTCGAAGCGCTTGGGCGTGTCATCGGTAAACCAGCCTTCAACGTGGCCGTCAATAGAAATACCGTTGTCATCATATAACGCGATGAGTTTACCCAGGCCCAAAGTACCAGCCAGGGAACAAGCTTCATGGGAAACACCTTCCATCATGCAACCATCGCCGAGGAAGCAATAGGTAAAGTGATTAACAACGTCATGGCCATCGCGGTTAAATTGTGCCGCGAGCACCTTTTCTGCCAATGCAAAACCTACCGCATTCGCAATACCCTGGCCCAATGGGCCAGTAGTAGTTTCTACGCCCGGGGTATAACCCAGCTCAGGATGACCCGGCGTGTTGGAGTGCAATTGACGGAATTGTTGCAGGTCTTCGATAGAAACCGCGTAGCCGCTCAGGTGCAACAAGGAATAAATCAGCATGGAGCCGTGGCCGTTCGACAGAATGAAACGGTCGCGATCAGCCCACTGCGGGTTTTGCGGGTTGTGTTGTAAGAAATCGTTCCATAGAACTTCGGCGATATCCGCCATGCCCATTGGGGCGCCCGGGTGGCCTGAGTTGGCTTTCTGAACCGCATCCATAGAGAGGACGCGAATCGCATTGGCAAGGTGTTGGCGAGTTGGCATGAAACTCAAGGCTCCTTAAATAAAGTTGATTGCTGTTGTAGTTTGGGTGCGTCACTGCCGTCTACGCGGTTCAGGGCACCCCGGGGTTGCAAAGCACTATTGGGCAAACGCCACTTATTTACAGGCCTCTGATGGGCTTTTATGTCGTTGGGTTCCAGCCGCCGTCGCTGGGAGTGGCCTTCACCAGAACTCGAAAGCCACAGACAAAATGGGCTGGCATTTTCACCCAGCGAACGCCAGCCGTAAAGAAATAACCGTCCTGATAGGCACAATTAATCGCAAAAAGCCCCGAAGCTGATCGCAAAAGTTGGCCAGGATGGTCGCGATACAACCAAAAAAGCCTGAAACCTATATCAAAATATTTTGATATAGGTTTTTCTGGCTGCTAAACTGCACGGCAATTTCTGGCGACTGGTCAAAGATGAACCAACCCCTCAATCACAATCCCGACGAACTTCCGGTACTGACCGACACGGTCGAACTGGAAACGCCGCTTAGCCCGCTCGCGAATCTGTTAAAAGCAGCAGGCGATCCATTGCGCCTGGAAATTTTGCGCGTGCTGAGTCAGGACTCGTACGGGGTATTGGAGTTATGCCGGATTTTCTCGATCAAGCAATCCGGTATGAGCCACCACTTAAAAGTGCTCGCCAATGCCGGTTTATTGAGTTCACGTCGCGAAGCCAATTCGATTTTTTATCGCCGCGCCTATTTGTCCCCGGATCATCCATTCGCAGCACTCCAGCAACAGTTGTTTACCAGTCTGGATACACTGCCCATCGCCGAACATTTACGTGCACCGATTATCGAGCTGCAACAGGAACGCAGCCAGGCAGCACAAACATTTTTTAGCGAGAACGCCGATAAATTCCGCGCACAACAGGATTTGATTGCAAGCTATCCTGTCTACGCCGAACAGATGACACAATTGTTAAACAACACATCATTGCGCGATAAAAAACTCGCATTGGAAGTAGGCCCCGGTGAAGGTGAATTTCTTGCAGTGTTATCGCAGCAATTTAATCAAGTGGTTGCGTTAGATAACGCTGCCAATATGCTCGATAAAGCGAAAATTTTTGCGCGCGAAAATAATCTGCGCAATATCGAATTTATCCACGGCGACACGCAAAGCTTACCAAGCCACAAAGTATTGGCCGATTGTATTCTGGTAAACATGGTGCTGCACCACACACCATCACCGGCGGATATTTTTCAGGATTTAAGCCATGCCCTTGCACCGGGCGGCGCGTTATTGATTTGCGATTTATGTCGTCACGAACAGGATTGGGCGCGCGACGCCTGCGGTGATTTGTGGCAAGGCTTTGACCCGCAGGATTTTTCGCGCTGGGCTAAAGCAGCAAATCTGGATGAAGGCCAGAGTGTTTATTTTGCATTGCGCAACGGTTTTCAAATCCAGTTGCGCCAGTTTTTTAAACCGACGAATTTTTAATACTAACAACCCCACCCTAGCCCTCCCCTTAAAAAATGGAGGGAATAAACAACACTCCGAATTGAGCAGGGAGTACAGCTCCTCCCCTCTTTTCAAGGGGGAGGCCGGGAGGGGGTTAAATTTTTTTTAATTTTTAAAAGGAAAAAATCATGTCTGAATATTCCGTTTTTACTTCCGAATCGGTTTCCGAAGGTCATCCTGATAAATTAGCGGATCAAATTTCTGATGCCGTGCTTGATGCGATTTTAAAAGATGATCCCCATGCGCGCGTTGCAGTAGAAACGCTGGTAAAAACCGGTATGGCAATTGTGGCCGGTGAAGTACGCACGTCTACCTATGTCGATCTGGAAGATTTGATTCGCCAGGTAATTCTGGATATCGGCTACAACTCCAGCGATGTCGGTTTCGACGGTGCCTCTTGCGCAGTATTAAATGCAATCGGTAAACAATCTGCTGACATCGCCATGGGTGTTGATGAAGGCGATGAAAAAGACCTGGGCGCTGGCGACCAGGGTTTGATGTTCGGTTATGCCACCAACGAAACATCTGTATTAATGCCTGCTCCTATTTTCTACGCGCACCGTTTGGTAGAAAAACAAGCGCAATTGCGTAAGAGCGGTGAATTGCCATGGTTGCGTCCTGATGCAAAAAGCCAGGTAACTTTGCGTTATGAAAACGGCAAGCCAGTTGCTGTTGACGCAGTTGTTCTTTCCACCCAACACAGCCCAAGCGTAAAACAATCTGATATTCGCGAAGCCGTGCGCGAATTAATTATTAAAAATGTTCTGCCCGCAGAGTGGCTGCACGCGGATACCCAATACCACATCAACCCGACCGGTCAATTTATTATTGGCGGTCCTGTAGGTGATTGCGGTTTGACCGGCCGTAAAATTATTGTGGACTCCTACGGCGGCATGGCTCGTCATGGCGGCGGTGCTTTCTCTGGTAAAGATCCCTCAAAAGTAGATCGCTCTGCTGCTTACGCTGGTCGTTACGTTGCAAAAAATATTGTTGCGGCCGGTTTGGCTGATCGTTTGGAAATTCAAGTGAGTTACGCGATTGGTGTTGCTGAGCCGACCTCCATTTCAATCAATACATTTGGCACCGGCAAAATTTCCGATGCGGCAATTATTAATTTAATTCGTGAACATTTTGATTTGCGTCCGCGCGGCCTGATCGAAATGCTCGACCTGAGACGCCCGATTTATCGCCAGACTGCTGCTTACGGTCACTTTGGTCGCGAGCTTCCTGATTTCACTTGGGAGAAGACTGATAAGGCTGATGCGTTGAAGAAAGCGCTTTAAGAATTCGACCCCACCCCAGCCCTCCCCTTAATAAGGGGAGGGAGCAAAACGCACTCCGTATTTAACAGGGAGTCGGCTCCTCCCCCTTTTCAAGGGGGAGATGGGCGCCCGGCTAGGGGAGGGGGTTAAAAACCAATTTTATTTTAGGAAAAAATCATGAGCTTCACCGACTACAAAGTTGCCGCCAGAACCCCCGAAGAATTTGCGAAAGATGCACATTGGGGTCGTAAAGAAATTGAAATCGCCGAAGGTGAAATGCCGGCATTGATGGCACTGCGCCGCAAATACAAAAATTCAAAACCATTGGCCGATGCGCGTATTATTGGTTGCATCCACATGACCATCCAAACTGCCGTGTTGATTGAAACATTGATCGACCTGGGTGCAGAAGTGCGTTGGTCATCGTGCAATATTTTCTCCACGCAAGATCACGCTGCTGCTGCCATCGCTGCTGCAGGCATTCCAGTGTTCGCGTGGAAAGGTGAAACCGAAAAAGAATTCTGGTGGTGTATCGAACAAACCATCAACAAAGATGGCAAAGTCTGGGATGCGAACATGATCCTCGATGATGGTGGCGATGTAACGCAAATCGTCCACGAAAAATATCCGCACATGCTGGATAAAATCCACGGCATCTCTGAAGAAACCACCACTGGTGTTCATCGCTTATTGGACATGCTGAAAAAAGGCACGCTGAAAGTTCCTGCAATCAACGTTAACGATGCAGTAACCAAAAGTAAAAACGACAACAAATACGGTTGCCGTCATAGTTTGAACGATGCCATCAAACGCGGCACCGACCATTTGCTCGCCGGCAAAAAAGCATTGGTCATTGGTTACGGCGATGTGGGTAAAGGTTCTGCGGCGTCACTGCGTCAGGAAGGCATGATTGTTAAAGTGACCGAGATCGATCCTATCTGCGCAATGCAAGCGTGTATGGATGGCTTCGAAGTTGTATCGCCGTATAACAACGGTATCAACACTGGTAAATTTGAAGATATCAATCACATCGTACTCGGCACTACCGATTTGGTTGTTACCACTACTGGTAACGTAAACGTGTGTGATTCTGCCATGTTGCGCGCATTAAAGAACGGTGCTGTGGTATCGAACATTGGCCACTTTGATAGCGAAATCGACACGGCATTTATGCGCAAAAACTGGGAGTGGGAAGAAGTTAAACCACAAGTGCATAAAATCTATCGCGACAAAGCGACCAACAATCATTTGATTTTGTTATCTGAAGGTCGCCTGGTGAATTTGGGTAACGCAACCGGTCACCCATCACGCATTATGGATGGTTCGTTCGCGAACCAGGTTCTTGCACAAATTTATTTGTACGAGCGTAAATTTGCCAATCTGCCAGCCAACGAAAAGGCCGAACATTTGTACGTGCGTGTATTGCCGAAGAAACTCGACGAAGAAGTGGCCAAAGACATGGTGGAAGGTTTTGGTGGTGTAATTACCAAACTCACCACGCAACAAGCTGAATATATCGGCGTGGAAGTTGAAGGTCCGTTCAAACCGGATTCTTATAAATATTAATTTGATTTAACCGCAAAACCCCTCCCAACCCTCCACTTAATAAGGGGAGGGAACAAACTGCACTCCCGATTTAACAGGGAGCCAGCTCCTCCCTCTTTTGAAGGGGGAGATGGGCGCCCGGCCAGGGGAGGGGGTAACTACAGGAAATATCATGAGCGACTCACAATTGCGTTTAAGCTTTGAATTCTTCCCCGCAAAAACCCCGGAAGGAAAAGCGAAACTCATTAATGTACGCAACGAATTAAATTTCTTTAATCCGGATTTCTTCTCCGTAACCTACGGTGCCGGCGGCTCCACGCGCGACAACACCAAAAGTTTGGTGACGCAATGTGTCCGGGATGGCATCAGCACTGCGCCGCACCTCTCGTTTGGTGGCGATGATGAAGAAACCATCAAGGCGTTAATCCAGGAATACAAAGACGCAGGTGTAGATCGCATCGTTGCATTGCGTGGCGATATGCCATCCGGTATGGGTGGTGGTTTCCAATTGGTTTATGCCAATGAACTGGTTGCCTTTATCCGCAAACATTTCGGCGAGCACTTCCAACTGGAAGTAGCGGCTTACCCGGAAATCCATCCGCAAGCCAAAAACTATAGCGACGATGTTCGTTATTTGAAAGGCAAGTTTGATGCGGGCGCAAATAGCGCAATCACGCAGTACTTTTTCAATCCGGATTCGTATTTTTTCTTTATCGACCAATGCCAGAAAGCCGGTATTACGCAACCGATTTATCCCGGCATTATGCCCATCATCAACTACAGGAATTTAACGCGTTTCTCGGACACTTGCGGTGCAGAAATTCCGCGCTGGTTGCGCAAGGCGCTGGAAAATTATGGCGATGATGAGGCCAGCCTGAAAGCCTTCGGCATAGAACTGGTCAGTGAACTGTGTGAAACCCTGCTGGAAAACGAAGCACCCGGTTTGCACTTCTACACTATGAACCAAACAGAGCCCACCGCGCAGATCGTGCGCAATTTGGGGTTGGTGCCAGTGGAATAATATCCGCTCCGAAAAATCCGCGTAAACGCCCCTGAAAAATCCGCATAAAAATCTTACCGATTTTTGCGGATTTTTTATGCGCCAGACCACTTTCCCGTAACGCCCGCATAAACAATGTTATTTCCCCATTTTCAATATTTTTAACACGCCTACACTCTTGTCATCGGTAGCTAATTTTTACCGACAAACCATCGCGTGAAATCCGGCTTTGCCGTTAAGGTTTTCAGCGTTGCCGCTTGATTTTGCGTTCACAGCAGGTTTCAAGAAGGTGCTAAAAAATGTCTTATACCTATCAAAATAATGCACAACAAAAATCGATTGGCATTCTTGTTGTTATCGTATTTCATCTAGTTGTAGGTGCCGCACTTATTAGCGGTCTCGTTCCGCATATACCCATAAACATCCCGAAAATTCTCACCACAAAAGTGATAGATGAAAAGCCAGTTGAAACACCGCCACCAGCAATTCCAGAACCGGTAATTGATCAATCGGTTATCGAGATAACCCAACCAACACAAGTTATCTTTGACCAGACAGCAACTCCGATTACCACGATAAGGGTTGATAACACACCGGTAGTCGCTGTTAACACAGTAACAAAACCAAAAATTTTACAAGCAAGCAAACCTGCTTATCCCACTGCATCAATTCGTTTAGGCGAAGAAGGTGCGACCGGTTTGCGTTTGTATATCAACGAAAAAGGAAAAGTAATGGAAGTGCAATTGGCATCCAGCAGCGGATCAGATCGTTTGGACAATGCCGCGATTGCACATGCAAAACGCAACTGGAAATTTTCGCCGTGCATGCAAGGCGATAAAGCAGTCGCTTGCTGGCATCAAACCAAATTGGTGTGGCAATTAGAGAATGCTCGTTAGTGTGGTCTTTGGCCTCGCGTAAATGCGAGGCCATTTTTTATTTACGAACTCTTTTTTAATTGGCACCCAACGCTTGTTTCTGCAGCTGATGCAATTGTGCAATACCCTGCTTGGCCAATCCCAACATCGCCGCAAATTCTGCTTCAGTAAATGGCTCGGCTTCGGCGGTGCCCTGAATTTCGATAATACCGCCATCATCCCCCAACACTACGTTCATGTCGGTATCAGCGGCGGAATCTTCCGGATAATCCAAATCCAATACCGGCACGCCTTGATAAATTCCTACCGAAATAGAAGCAATCGCACGCTTGAGTGGTTCACCAGTAACTTTGCCTTGCGCTTTCAGAAAATTAATTGCATCAGCTAATGCCACCCAGGCACCAGTAATAGATGCAGTGCGAGTGCCACCATCGGCCTGGATAACATCGCAATCAATGTGAATTGTATTTTCGCCAAGCGCCGATAAATCCACTGCCGCACGCAATGAACGGCCAATCAAACGCTGGATTTCCACCGTACGCCCTTGCTGTTTACCACGCGCCGCTTCGCGGTCCATACGCGTACCAGTCGAACGCGGCAACATTCCGTACTCGGCAGTCAACCAGCCCTGCCCCTGTCCACGCAAAAATGGCGGGACCGAATTAACCACACTCGCGGTACAAATTACCTTGGTATCCCCGAACTCCACCAGCACCGAGCCTTCAGCGTGTTTGGTGTAGCGTCGGGTGATGCGGACGGGACGTAATTGATTGGGGTTGCGGCCACTGGGACGTTGCATAATCGGGATCCTTATACGGCGGGAAATCAGAAATTCAAAGGGATGATAAAAAACCTGTGGTACCATCCCGAATCTGTAAACGAATGTTAATGTGCCGGGGAACTCTACCAGTTAATGTCGCTTGACGTAACCGCCCCGTTGAATTTTACCTTTGCCATGAACGACTTAGTTCCAGGAGCCACTATGCCGCGCAGTATGACGGGATTTGCCCGACGTGAAGCTAAACTCCCCTGGGGAACCCTTGTGTGGGAAATCCGCAGTGTAAACCATCGCTACCTTGAACCCAGTTTCCGCTTGCCGGAAGACTTCCGTGAAATAGAACCCAACCTGCGCGACGCCATGCGTAAAGCCCTGCAACGCGGCAAGGTAGAAGCCAGCCTGAGCGTGCAATGGGAACAGGAAGGCGAAACCGAACTCGGTATCAATCTCACCAAAGTGGCGCAACTCACCAAAGCATCACAACAAATCAATGGCCTGCTCGGCGCCGCTGCTGCACCGGTAAATGCATTGGATATTTTGCGCTGGCCCGGCGTGATCCAGAAACAGGAACTGGATCGCGAAGAACTTCATAAGGCCGCGCTGGAATTATTTGACAGCGCACTTTCCGGTTTAATTGAACACCGCTCCCGCGAAGGTGCTGAACTTGAACAGCTAATTGTTAACCGCCTCGCCAGTGTTTCCACGCACGTTGCAGCAGTTCGCGCGCGTATGCCGGAAATCCTCGCGGCACAACGCGAAAAATTACAAACCAAACTCGCTGCACTGCAAATCGATCTTGACCCGGAAAGACTGGAACAGGAAATTGTGTTACTCGCACAAAAAGCCGATGTTGATGAAGAATTGGACCGTTTGGACACTCACGTCATCGAAGTAAAACGCAGCTTGAAACAAACTGACTCCCTCGGCCGCCGCCTGGATTTTTTAATGCAAGAATTAAATCGCGAGGCCAATACGCTTTCATCGAAATCTGTCGTGAGCGAAACTACGCAAGCGGCGGTTGAATTGAAGGTGTTGATTGAGCAGATGCGAGAGCAGGTCCAGAATATAGAATAATTGCCACAAACAATAAAAGTCACCAGAATACTGGTGACTTTAATCGTAAAATCCTTTTTATTTTATACCCCGTGCAGATAAAAATTTCCGTATTTTTACAGTGATTTCCTCACTTTTTTCCTCCAGAGCAAAATGTCCCGCATCGTAAATATTGTAATCAATATCTTTCACATCCTTTTTAAAAGCCGCCGCCCCTGCTTCCAGAAAAAACGGATCATGTTTACCCCACACAACCAGAACCGGCGGTTGATGTTTTTTTAAATAAGCTTGCCATTCAGGATATTTTTTTAAGTTGTTCTGGTAATCGTAAAGTAAATCCAATTGCACACGCGCTTGCCCCGGGCGAGCTATTTTCGCATAGGCCAGCTCCCACACATCAGGCGCCATAGTTTCAGCACGTTTTGTGTCATAAACAAATTGGGATTTTATTCCGTCATAACTCAACACGGCATTAATTATTTTCTTTTCCAATTCAGGTGTTTTGGTCTTCCAATAATCGACAACTGGCCCCCAGCCCTCCACACCAATCCCTTCGATATAGGCATTCCCATTTTGCGTGATAATCGCCTGGATGCGTTCAGGGTGAGCCGTTGCGATTCTAAAACCCACCGGCGATCCATAATCCTGAATCATGATGGAGTATTTGGTTAACCCTTTTTTATCCAAAAATTTATCCATGACATTCGCCAGATTATCAAACGAATATTTGAACTCTTGTGGGGATGGAAAACTGCTGTAACCAAAACCGGGATAATCGGGCGCAATTAGATAATAATCATCCCCGAGCTGCTCCAGCACTTCTCGATACTGATGTGATGAAGCGGGAAAACCGTGTAACAACACGAGCGCCGGTTTGGCCGGATTACCCGCTTCACGATAAAAAATCTGAAGCCCATCAACCGTTTCATAACCGTAAGAAACCTGCCCGGCATAGACAGGGAATGCCGACAAAATACCGGCCAACGCCGCCCATAAGCCTATGGATAATATCTTTAACATCGCCAACCTCCTCATAAAATACGAAATAATCCGCATCAAATAACTAACCCCTTAAAACAACAATAAGGGGTTAGTTGAATTATTGGCCTCTTTTATCTAACCTGTCAAACAAATTTTATGGGGTTAAAAAACTTTGGAGAACCAATGTTCGTTTATATCGCCGGAAACATAGCCCTCGATTTCTGCAACACAGAAACGAAGTCCAGGGGAGAAACTATTGAGTTACTCAATAGCGTTACGGATTTGAAATTGTGGGCGGAGGGTGCAGGTCTGGGCTTAACCAATCACAAGGTATTAAAAAAGGATCTTGATAATGCATTGGATTTGCGCCAGGCAATTAAGGGCTTGCTCGCCGCACGGCTCGCGCATGAAGATCCCAGGCAAAGTGACATTGACACTCTGAATCAATACTTGGTGTTCCCGGTGGCAGAGCAGGAATTAAAATACACTGGTGGTTCTTTTTTTATTAAAAAAAATGTGCAACAAACCATTGAACTGCTATTTGCCCAAATAGCCCAAAGCGCTACAGAGGTATTATTGGACGGACAAAAATATACACTGAAACAATGCGCCAACCCGGCATGTATTTTGTATTTTCTCGATAAATCAAAAACACAACAACGCAAGTGGTGCAGTATGGTGATTTGCGGGAATCGCTTGAAAGTTTCCAATCATCACAAACGACATAAAACGTTAAGCGACGATGAAGCAGCCCGATAATGGCAATCAGGGGCTAGCAACATTTAGGATAATTAAATGAAATGCTATGTTCTTAATACTTCAGGAAGGCTCTCAGACCGACAACGATTTTAATTTTATAATTAACCAGACAATTAATAATGAATGCGCAACACCGCAACCAATAACTACCAGATAAAACCAAAATGGCTGAGGTTCATTTTCCAACAATTTAACAATAACCAGCATTATCACTGATACAGCGCAGGGAAAAGCGATGTAAAAATTAATATTGAGTGTTTGGATAAAATAATAGAGCGGAAGAATAATAAGAAAATAAATGGGAATACCCGGGATTGCAAACATCCCACTGATTTCCAAACATTCCTTAAAATTGAATGTTTGTTTCCCAGTCATTACTTGCACAAGATGCGTAAAAAACACAACACAAAATGGCACTATAAAAATAGCCACTAAAAAAGAAACTACTACTTGCCATCCGCATAATTTAAGTGCAATTAATAGTGGAATCGCAAAAAATGCGATAGGAAATAATATACTCATCACCAACGGCCCTGTTTTTTCACTATATACAAAGGCAAAAAGTATTTCATATATTGCCTTTCCATTTGCTTTCGAAACCATACAATTAAGGTTCAACCGGATCAGCTGGATGAATTTTTGGTTCTTCATATTCTGTATAAATCGTAAATCCACGTTGGGTTAATTCAGCTTCTTTTGCATAGCGTTCTTTTTTTAGGGATTTTATTTTATCCATCCATAAATCTTGCCAGTGTTCACGCTCTTCACCTTCGAATTGTGCTTTAGCTTCTGCTTCCCGACTATGAATATTGAAGATGATTAAATAGGCTGCCATTGCTGGATCTTTGCTTTCATCACCACGCCGAAATTTAATTTCTAAAAAAACATTATCTGCATATAAATACCAATTATCGAAATCTATTCGCATCCATTGTTCCAAAGTGGGTACATAGTTTGGAGGGATGCCGTAACTATCATCTTCTTCATAATAACGAAATGCTTCTTCACCGGACAATCTCGGATAGTTGTAGGAGATTAGCGGTTTCCATCCTAGCGCAAGTAATTTTTGCAGTAGCGTTATAAATTCACGTCGCGCTTCATCATGCGACAAAGTATCAGCAGCAGTAATGCCTGCATTTATAGTGAAATCTGCAAGGCCTTCGTCAAGGTGATCCACATCCTCCATACCTACTATGCTCAAGGCGTGAGGAACTTGAAAGCCATATGCGCCATGTTCAACAATTGCAACGCCTTGTATAGAAGCAGGCCAGCGATAACGATAAAAATTTAAACCTGCTGGCTGTTTAGTAACTTGATTGGCAGGAAGATTGTTACGCTGCAAAAATTGCGCACCTTGCTCTCCAATTTTTATTTTTACATTTACCGGGTTCATAGTAGGAGATCCTGTGTTTGGGTTGCAGCCAAATAAAAATAGAGTGAAAAATATTAAAAGTTTTTGCATTTTAGTAAACATGCTTAGCATCAGGTGACTCCTTCCAGCCAGCCATAATCTTTAGCTCATTGCTCATATGCGCAGCTTTTATATCCATTAATTTATGGAACATACCTGCGGCCTCAACAATCCAATCCATGCGGCTTTTTTCGTTTTCAACTATCAGGTCATTGGGTGCAATGGATTTCAAGTCAGGTTCTTCTGTTTCACACTGGTGAGTAAATACAAGCTCATATTTAGGGGGTATCAATCGAAGAATCGGCCATTTAAACCAGTTCCGCTCCCTGGCTGTCCATTTACTAAATTCAGGATCGTTATAAATCAGTGGTTGCAAAACTCTTCGTTGTTCGTGATCTGCAATTGCAAGTAAATGTTTGAGTTGCTTATCCCTGCGCGCCTTTGATGGTGCCATTTTTTCAATTTGCACAATATATTCAAAGCCTTTAATTAAATCCGGCGATGCAGCTAGATTATTAATTTTTCCAAGGGACTTAGTTGACCAGGGCAATGCTTTAACATAGGTTTTAACCGGTTCAATGAGTTTGTCGCAATGGCGCTTATGAATGCAGTCCATACCGTTAAAAAAGTTTTGGGGGTAGCGGTTGTAAAACCAATGTGCGGGAGCGATATCACCAAACAACCAAAGATTACCCTGACCTAGACCATTTGCAATATTTTGGCCATCCATAACCCCGAGTGCTTCTCCGGAAAAATAAGATGCCTTTACCTGAAACTTATCCAGCAAACACGCCACCGTTTTACTCGCAAATGCGCCGAGCGCCATCCAGTAATAGCGACCTATTTTGCTGGCATCGCCACCCTCTTCTGTTTCGAGATAAAAACGTGCGTAGGTTGCGGATATACGCCGCGCACGCGCAGCGTACAGGCCGATTAATTTGTAAGTGCCATCACTTTTTTTATCGGATAAACGTAAATACGAAAATTGTTGCGCGTATGACCAAAGCTCATTGCAAGTGATAGTGATTGGTTGGGTTTTTGCCGGGGCGTCGTTAACACCATTAGTCGGTTTGGGTTCTGCCATGATTAATTATTCCTGTTCACCTGCGCTGAATTTATGCCACACCAAATAACAATCAATACTTTCATTTTGTTCCGTCGAACAAACAAAGGTTTTGCCAAAGACATTGGATTTGCCATTGCCTTGGTCGAGATCCTCCTTTTGTCCGGCGGGAAGTGTTTTGTAATTGAGGCCATGTACCGGTTGACCCAATTCATCGATAAATTCAAAACGCAGCGTGTAAATGGATTCAACTTCACCGGGTTTTAAATTGAGTTCATTTACCGTGGTTGCGGCACCCAGATTAATTCCCATGGTGTTGCGGTTATTCATGGTGGTCATATCCATGTGGCGGACCACGCCTTCACCTTCGGCTTTAACATCGAATGAATAACTACTAAATTGAGTTTTGTTACCGGTGGTGCCGGAAATTATCCCGGTCGCCGAGCCCGCCTGATCACCCGAACATTTCGTGTGAGTTGAACTGGCGATAGCGGTGGGATTGCCATCAATAATTACACTTGATGTTGCCTGTGCGAGATCGGAAACCTGGCTCACCACCGGATAAGGAATTGGCGGCGTTGCACTGCCCACCGGCGTTTTACAAACATCCGGGGCGGTGCACATGGATTTATCGCCACTGCCTTTGTGGCTGAAGTTACGTGTGTTCGCAAATACACTGCGAGTCATATTAGCTCCTTAAAAAATTAACACGCGGATAAAACAACTGCACCGCGCAATCCACCATCGGATGATGCGGTAACCAATGTATTTCCGTTGCGGGTATGTATATCAACACTGGCAAGCGCGATAGCAGCAAGTGGAAATGCAGCGCCCAAATCGCCAAAACATTCGGCGGGGCGATAGATTGGGCAATCAGGAATTAAACGTTGCTGATTGCGCAATACCGCGAGCGACGTTTCACTGGTGTAATGGGATTCACCATTTTCTGATGAAAAAATCCGGCTCACTGATCCTGCAACATTTTTTAATGCGTTGGACATAGCGGGAGCAAGTGCTTGCGCACGATAAGGCAAATTTCCCAACAAGTGGCCACTTTCGTGTGCGAGCGCCGGTTTATGCAATTTCAATAGCGGGCGTTTTTGCAAACGCTGTTTTGTGTGGGCTGATGCAACCAATAAAAAAGCAGCCGCTTCACCCGGCACAAAACCATCTCCCGTATCTTCACTCGCCAGACGTTTCTGCTCATGCAAAATACCTAATGTGCGCAAGTCATAAAAACTATCGATGCCACCTATCAACGCGTAGTCTGCGCCGGTGGTATAGAAATAATTAAACGCTGCATCCAGTGCTTCCATAAAACCCGCGCGTCCTTTGGCACAGTAACGGCTGTGCGTGTAATCGAGTTCTACGCCAGTGGTTTTAACCAGATTATTGATAAATGCCTGGTTTACCCCACAGCCTTGATAATAGGATTCCGGACCGGCAAGAAATAATGGCAGAGATAAATCCGGCAAGCGCGGTTTTAAATCCAGCAATGAAAAGCTGGCCAGTTTCAGTAAACGAATTTGCGGCGGGCTCATTCCCGGTAGCAGTTGGGGAATGCGTACATCAAACGCAGCATCGGGAACCGCCGAGAATGTCAGTTTCTGTTCTTCTGTGCCCGGCAAGTTGCATAGCTGATAGCTGTTAAGCCCTGCATCAACAGCCGCACGGATCATTGCCGGTATTGCACCGAGGGGCGTCAGCAAACTTGCGTCACACACATAAATTTCGCTCATCACCGGTGACCTTCCGGCATGCGGATATTTGAAAGGATTCGTCGCTGATCGCCCAAGGCAAGTTCAATAGCTGCCGCTTGTCGTTGTCCTTGTAATCCATCCCGCAATAGCTTTTCCATCAATGCCAGTGTTTTGATTTGGCCGGCCAGATAATGTTGTCCGGGAATAAAACCGGCACCATTGCGCTTCCAGTATTGGCACACCAGAGCCTGATCTGGCTGTGCAAGATTTTCGTAGCCGGGTGGATTATCCAGATCGAAATCATCGTCGAGTGATGGCTTCTTCAATGTCAGTTTTGCATCGGTAAGATCAACACCCGTAATTGTGCTGAAGGCATATCCAGCCAGGGACGCATAAGCCGGTTCCGCCATACGTTCCAACAACCAGTTCATGTGCCGGGGATCACCCAATGCCGCCAGCGCCAAAATCAGCGGCGGGATTTGTTGCGCTGATTGCGCTAATTTTTTTAGCCATAACAGATGGGTTTGCGCAGGCTGGCAGCGAACGGCCAACTGAATTGCGCGAATCTGATATGGCCCCACAGTTAACAACCAAGGCTCAAAGGCGGCGCAAGCAGAATCATCACCCATTAACAGGCGTGACCAATAACTCCAGAAGTGCGCGGATGAATTCTCCGGTAATTGCATGGCTTGGATAGCGGGCAATAAATCCAATCGTTTTAACTCGCCCGCCAAACGCAATGCGCGCGCAACGGCAAGGTCAGCGGGATTATCCGCTGCAGAGCGAAGGAAAGCATTTAAATAATCGCATGGATCAAGGCGGCGCAAGCTACACACTACAAGGGATAAATTGCGCAACCAAGCGCTATCACTTTCCATCCACGGGCGCAGGAATGAGTGGATTTTGTTATCGGGCAACCACCCCAGCGCTGAAGCCAGGCCCGGAAAAGAGGATTTGTTATCTTGCCCAAGCAGCAATACTTCATCGATCTTGCGTAAATCACCGGATTGAAATGCCAAATTGGCGAGCACAAATAATTCGCCACTATCGCCGGCTTGCGCCGCTTGCAAGGCGATGTCCCAACTGTAATCGGGCACAACCAATAAACCACTTACATGGCGGGCGATGCGCAATTCCAATTTGCGGATAAAAAAGCGCGGCTGGCTCACCTGGTTTATCACATAGGCGCGCTGGCTCCAAAGGTAGGCTGCTTCGTTAACATGCTGCTCCAGCAAATGATCGAAAATCCGGACTTTATCGATTAACAACATAACGGCACTGCTACAACGGGTAAATGAAAACGACACGACACCTCGTCGTGCGGGGCGGGGATTATCCTATTATTCGGCGGCGAGACCTGCGACGCCGCGCGCAAATTGCTCCACCAGGAAATCAATAAACAAGCGCACTTTGGGCGCGAGATGGCGTTGCTGCGGATAGACAACCCACACACCCATTTCCGGTGATTGGAACTCATCCAGCACTGATACCAATTTCCCGTTTGCCAGATATTCTTCCACGTAGTAATCCGGTAATTGCGCAAGACCAAGGCCTTTGAGCGTTGCATCCAATAACGCCGGGCCAGAGTTGGCTTGCCAATTGCCGCGAACCATTAAATCCTTGCGCTGACCATTGTGATGGAGCAACCAGTAGCCGCGTGTACCGATCAAACAATTGTGTCGTTCGAGGTCCGTCAGGGTTTGCGGTGGAGCGATACGCTCGAGGTAATCAGGCGAGCCGACAATATATTCAAGCCGGTCACACAACCGGCGCGCAACCAGTGTGGATTCGCGTAATACACCCATACGGATCCCCAGATCGAAGCCTTCCTCAATCATTTCCACCTGGCGGTTGCTGAAATACATATTGATCTTCAATTGCGGGTACCGCAGCTGGAAGTCATTTACCAACGGGGCGATATATTTATCGCCGAAGGTCGCCGGTGCAGTGATTTTCAACACGCCCGTGGGCAAGCCCTGCTGCTGTTGCAGCAATACTTCTGCATCGCGCACCCCATCAAACAACTGGCGACAGGCCTCAAAATAAATACTACCCGCTTCCGTGAGCCGGATCTGGCGGGTACTGCGATACAACAATTGTGTACCCAATTGTTGTTCAAGCTGACTCACCAACCGACTCACATGTGAGCTGGACACCTGCAGGTTGCGCGCCGCAGCAATAAAACTGCCATGACGCACCACTTGTACAAAACCCTCGACCCGTTCCCAATGCTGCATTATTGCTCCATAGCAACAATTAAGTGATTTTAAAATGGCTTATTGCCATTCAATAAGCAGTCTACACTGTGCGCAAACTTTTCGGGCTTATCAAATGATGAGCACTGGACCTTTTAATCCACCAAGGAAACCATTATGAAATCACGTGCCGCTATCGCCCTTGCTGCCGGCAAGCCACTGGAACTCGCGGAAATTGATGTGCAAGGCCCCAAAGCCGGTGAAGTGCTAGTGCGCATTGTCGCCACCAGCGTTTGCCATACCGATGCTTACACCCTGTCCGGCGCTGACCCGGAAGGTGTTTTCCCGACGGTACTGGGCCATGAAGGCGCGGGTATTGTTGAAGAAGTGGGTGAAGGCGTTACCAGCTTGAAAGTGGGTGACCACGTGATTCCGCTGTACACCGCCGAATGCGGCAAGTGCAAATTCTGCCTCTCCGGAAAAACCAATTTGTGTGGCGCGGTGCGCGCAACCCAAGGCAAAGGTTTAATGCCCGATGGCACCAGCCGTTTTTCGTTAGATGGTAAACCGCTGTTCCATTACATGGGCACCTCAACATTTTCCGAATACACCGTGTTGCCGGAAGTATCCCTCGCCAAAGTTTCGCCGAGTGCACCGCTCGATAAAATTTGTTTGCTCGGTTGCGGTGTTACCACCGGCATCGGCGCCGTGATTAATACGGCAAAGGTAACGCCGGGTTCGACCATCGCCGTGTTCGGCTTGGGCGCCATCGGCCTGGCTGTTATTCAGGGTGCCCAAATGATGAATGCCAGCCGCATCATTGCGATTGATATCAATCCCGAGAAATTCGAACTAGCCCGTCAATTCGGTGCAACGGATTTTGTAAATCCAAAAGATCATTCCGCACCTATCCAGCAAGTCATTGTGGATATGACCGACGGCGGCGTGGATTATTCGTTTGAATGTATCGGCAATGTCAATGTTATGCGCTCAGCGCTGGAGTGCTGCCATAAAGGTTGGGGCGAATCGATTATTATCGGTGTGGCCGGTGCGGGCCAGGAAATTTCCACGCGTCCATTCCAATTAGTTACCGGCCGTGTGTGGAAAGGTTCTGCATTTGGTGGCGTAAAAGGTCGCAGCCAATTGCCTGGTTATGTTGATCGCTATATGAAAGGCGAAATTAAAATCGACGAATTTATCACCCACGATATGGCGTTCGAAAAAATCAATGAGGCCTTTGATTTATTACATGAAGGCAAAAGCATTCGCACTGTATTACATTATTAATATCGAACGCTTACAAAAACGACGCCCGCAGTGCGCACATCGTTTTAATGGAAAATAATATGTCCCAAAAATTAACCGAAATCGCCGCCAATAAAAGTTTTGGTGGCTGGCATAAACGCTTCAAACATTTTTCAACTGCATTAAATTGCGAAATGATCTTCGCTATTTATTTGCCACCTCAAGCAGATACTGAAAAAGTACCCGTACTCTGGTGGCTTTCCGGCCTCACCTGTACCGATGAAAATTTTATGCAAAAGGCTGGGGCACAAAAAATTGCAGCTGAATTAGGCGTTGCGATTATTTGCCCGGACACCAGCCCGCGCGGATTAAATTTACCCGGCGATTCAGACAGCTACGATTTTGGCGTCGGCGCCGGGTTTTATGTCAACGCAACACAGGAACCCTGGAAAAATAATTACCAGATGTATGATTACATCACGAAGGAATTACCAGAGTTAGTGAATAAAAATTTTCCGTTGAACGGAAAGGAATCGATCAGCGGACACTCCATGGGGGGGCACGGCGCATTGGTCATCGCGTTGAATTCACCGAACCGCTATCAATCGGTATCCGCATTTGCGCCGATCACCAATCCGGTAAATTGCCCTTGGGGTCAAAAAGCATTTGCGGGATATTTGGGTGAGGAACGTAACAGCTGGAATGTTTATGATACGTGTTATCTCATTGCTAACGGCAACTCAAAACAACAATTATTTATCGACCAGGGGCAAGCTGATAATTTTTTATCTGCTCAATTAAAACCTGATGCATTACAAAAAGCCTGCGCAGAAAATCAGCACCCGCTAAAATTTCGCTTACACGCTGGTTACGATCACAGTTATTTTTTTATCGCCAGTTTTATTGAGGATCACCTGCGTTATCACGCACAATTTTTAAAAAATTAATCAGGAATCTACGAAAACCACACCAAAAAATTATTTTAAAAGCAACCCCAAAAAAGGGGGCGCAATTTTGCGCCCCCTTTTTTGATATATATTTAATTTGCCGATAACGGTGTAGTACTATTGCGCGATGCACGCACCAGACAGAGCGCACGCGAAACAAAATAGCCACTAAATCCACCATAAGCCAAACACAATATCGGCATAAACGCTACTTGCGAAGTAATTGGATTGTTCAGTGCGTAAAGTACAGCCACTACATACTTGGTAAAAAATATCGCCAGGATTACCAATAAGGGAATCCAGCTTCCAGGGATATAAAATTGATATGAGCTGGCAAGATAGCGAACATCATTTATCGCAAATAATTTGTAACCCAAAAATGTCATTAACGCTAATCCTGACAACCACAAGGAAAGCGATATGACCTGCGCACCAAAATTAGACACAACACCCACCAACGATAAAATCACCATCCCCGTCGGCAATAAATAAGCCAGCCATAATTTCACTTGGCGGTTTCGGGTTTGCTGCAGGCCAAGAATGATCAATCCCAGCAATAATCCAAATACCCAGAACGGTGTATGCGACAGTATTTGCAACATTATTTATTCCTTATTATGCAGAGTTGTAAGTAAACAAAGTAACATCTTCTTCCAGCGTTTAAATAGTTACAAAAATCACATAAACAATTAGCAGGATGTCACCTATTGGTTTGCGACAAAGGTGACTCAGGGTTTTATCACCTGCGCCGGATCCAGATAAAACGCTTTTTTCCATCCTTGGGTAGAACCATCGATTTTCCATACGTAAGGCAACAAACTCACAACGGTATAATGTAAATGTGCGGGTTTACCCTTGGCATTCCCGGTATCGCCCAGCAAACCAATTTCCGAGCCACGCCATACTGGTTCGCCAATAAAGACTAAATCACTATTCAAGTGGGCGTAATAATGGACTCGCCATTTTGGCCCTAACACCGCCACGACTTTTCCACCCAAGGGTAGTTCACCGGCAAAAATAACAATTCCATAAGTCGCTGAAAGAATCGGTGTACCCAACTTTCCAAAAATATCTATGCCTTTGTGAACACCGGATTTTCCCCAGGGCTCAAACCAGAATGATTTCGCATTCCAGTCGTTGTTCGTCGCATGTTTAACAGGGATAACGGAAAACTCAGGGAGCAAACACCCGAACAATAATACAATCAGGAATATTTTTAGCTTTCGCCATTTTTTCACAACGTTATACCTGCATTGATTATCCAAGCGGATATGTAAGGAATGAAAAATGAATTTGGTTAACAAAAAAATGAATCATTATTGGGTAGAAAATATTTTTGCTCAGGGTGTAACTTAACCCATACAAAAATCCCGCCAGTGCATAGACCCAGATTGCAGCACCACTTAATCCGGAATGGATTGCAACAAATATCGCCGTCACCACTACCAACGGAACCAGTTCCTGAACCCAGCGATTATCCGTAACAACGGCTATTGCATTGCGCAATGATTGTTGCAATAACAAACGCATAAATGCTTCTTCTGCCACACAGATAATCAATAAATTACCCAGCGCAAATAGCGCTATTTTTTCAATACCTTTGGGTTGGAGATGTAACTCAAGAACGGGAATTGCCAATCCAATGACTGCAGTTGGCGCTAGCAATGCCATCAAAAATTGATGTTTCGGTGCTGCAGTAAACTCATCATCATGTCGTTTTGACCAAAGGAAATACAACAACAGAAAGCCACAAATGCCTTTACCGAGGTTGGCAAAAAATTCGTAACGAGGCATGGCGCCGGAATCGCCAACCAAACCAAACACCAATGGATAAGAAAACCCCTCCGGCCTATAGGTAGCAATCCAAAAAGCTAAAGGTGCAATCAAACACCACAGTAACGATTTCTGCCAACGACTCAACGATAAGCCCTGGCGAACCCACAACGCACCAGTTAACACAATCAACCCAGCTGCATTAGCCAACGGCAACCATTGCAAAAATACCAATGTCGCCACCGCGACCAACAAAAGCCCGACAAACACTTTTTCCGAAAACACCTTTGTCATTAATACATCCGTAGGTTGTGCCGGGCCGCGTAGGCTGAGCGCAGCGGTGCCCAACATAGAAATTCATTTAAATTAACACTGTCTGCAACCGTGCTACTCAGCCTATGCGGCTCGACAAAAAGTACATTTTAGCTAGCATCAAAAATAGAAAAGGCCGACTCTTTCGAATCGGCCTTTGTTTTTTAAATTCCTAACTACTCATTAAAAAACTTCTTAACACCGTCGAACCAACTCGATTGCTTAGGGGAATATTTTCCCCCTTTCATCGTTGCCTGAAATTCTTTCAGCAATTCTTTTTGTTTGCTGGTGAGGTTAACCGGCGTTTCAACTACTACACGGCAAAGTAAATCGCCCACTCCACCACCACGCACTGGCGTTACACCTTTGCCGCGTAGTTTGAATAATTTTCCGGTTTGGGTTTCTGCAGGAACTTTTAGCTTCACGCGACCATCCAGTGTTGGAACTTCAAGTTCGCCACCGATTGCTGCATCGACAAAATCGATGGGTACTTCGCAATATAAATCCGCGCCGTCGCGCTTGAAAATATTGTGTTCACGCACATGAACCTGCACATACAAATCACCGCTTGGACCACCGTCCGCACCCGCTTCGCCTTCGCCAGATAAACGAATACGATCACCGGTGTCTACACCCGCCGGTACTTTAACTTGCAAGGTTTTGGTTTCTTCGGTGCGACCTTGGCCATTACAGGATTTACAAGGATCAGAAATAATTGTGCCGCGACCACGACATGACGGACAGGTTTGTTGTACCGAGAAAAACCCCTGCTGCATACGCACTTGCCCATGGCCACCACAGGTAGTACAGGTCACCGGTTTGCTGCCCGCTTTTGCACCGGACCCATCGCAGGTTTTACAGGAAACCAATGTTGGAACTTTAATTTGCACACTGGTGCCCTTAACAGCATCTTCCAAACTTAATTCGAGGTTGTAACGCAAATCCGAACCGCGGCTCGGACCACCGCGACCACCGCGCCCGCCGCCGAAAATATCGCCGAACACATCGCCAAAAATATCGCTGAAATTACCGAAACCCGCACCGCCAGCACCACCGCCCATGCCGCCCTGACCATCAACACCGGCATGACCAAAACGATCATAGGCCGCGCGCTTGTTTTCATCGGACAACACTTCGTAAGCCTCATTGGCTTCCTTGAATTTTTCTTCCGCTTTTGGATCATCCGGATTGCGATCAGGATGGAATTTCATCGCTACACGGCGATAAGCTTTTTTCAATTCGGCTGCGTCTACATCTTTCTGGACGCCGAGGACTTCGTAGTAATCGCGTTTTGACATGGTTACACCGATAAAAGAAATGCAGAAACATTTCACCAAAAATTTTACGTAGCCCGTATGGATTGAAATGCAATACGGGGTCAGTCATTTAAAACATTTCCCGCTTTCATCAAATATCTGCGGGTTATATTTGCCGGTTCTTACATGACAAATGCGGGCATGGGCCCGCATTTGTTATTTATACTTCCATCAAGCAATCGAAAACTTATTTTTTGTCTTCTTTCACTTCTTCGAACTCGGCATCCACTACACCGTCATCTGCTGGCTTGCTGCCACCGGCTTGTTGTGCGCCCGCACCACCAGCTGCTTGCGCACCGGCTTGTTGCTCTGCGTAAAGTTTTTGCGCAAGAGAACCTGAGGCTTCAGTCAGCTTGGTAGTTGCTTCTTCAATTTTCGCCAGA
Source organism: Cellvibrio sp. 79 (assembly GCA_003056245.1). Taxonomy (GTDB): domain Bacteria; phylum Pseudomonadota; class Gammaproteobacteria; order Pseudomonadales; family Cellvibrionaceae; genus Cellvibrio. The sequence continues at coordinate 368,200 of MVDH01000003.1, forward strand.
TCATCACCCTTAGCTACATCGCGCGCTTGAGTGAGTGCTGCTTCGATTGCCGATTTTTCTTCAGCCGTCGCTTTGTCACCCGCATCTTTCAACGTTTTTTCCGTTGCGTGGACCAAACCTTCCAATGTGTTGCGTGCACCAACAATTTCTGCGAACTTGCGATCTGCTTCAGCGTTAGCTTCAGCATCCTTTACCATTTTCTGGATTTCATCATCGCTCAAACCGGAAGATGCTTTGATCACAATGGATTGCTCTTTGCCAGTTGCTTTGTCTTTCGCGCTTACGTTCAGAATACCGTTTGCATCGATATCAAACGTTACTTCGATTTGCGGTACACCGCGTTGTGCCGGCGGAATATCAGCCAGATCAAAACGACCGAGCGATTTGTTTTGCGATGCTTGCTTGCGCTCACCTTGTACTACGTGGATGGTGACCGCAGTCTGGTTGTCATCGGCCGTTGAAAACACTTGCGACTTTTTGGTTGGAATCGTGGTGTTTTTGTCGATCAACGGAGTCGCTACGCCACCCATGGTTTCGATACCAAGAGTCAAAGGGGTTACGTCCAGCAACAATACGTTGGTGGTTTCACCGGACAAAACAGAACCTTGAATTGCAGCACCAATAGCGACTGCTTCGTCAGGGTTCACGTCTTTACGTGGCTCTTTACCGAAGAAATCCGCAACGGCTTTTTGTACCAATGGCATACGGGTTTGCCCGCCCACCAGAATTACATCGTCAATGTCGCTGATAGACTTGCCTGAATCTTTAATCGCTTGTTTTACCGGCTCCATTGAGCGGGTAACCAATTCTTCAACCAGCGACTCAAGTTTGGCGCGAGTAAGTTTTACTACCAAATGTTTTGGACCTGTTGCATCTGCAGTGATGTAAGGCAGGTTAACTTCGGTTTGTTGGCTGGATGACAATTCGATCTTGGCTTTCTCTGCCGCTTCTTTCAAACGTTGCAGCGCGAGTGGATCGTTGTGCAAATCGATACCAGTATCTTTCTTGAACGTTTCTGCCAGAAATTCGATCAAACGCATATCAAAGTCTTCACCACCGAGAAAAGTATCACCGTTGGTTGAAAGTACTTCGAATTGATGTTCGCCATCTACGTCAGCAATTTCGATAATGGAGATATCGAAAGTACCGCCACCCAGATCGTATACCGCGATAGTGCGATCACCTACGCCTTTATCCAAACCATAAGCCAATGCAGCAGCGGTTGGTTCGTTGATGATACGTTTTACGTCCAGACCCGCGATACGGCCCGCATCTTTAGTGGCTTGACGTTGTGAATCGTTGAAATATGCCGGAACAGTAATTACTGCTTCGGTTACTTTTTCACCGAGGTAATCCTCAGCGGTTTTTTTCATTTTCTTCAACACTTCAGCAGAAATTTGTGGCGGTGCTTTTTTATCGCCTTTCACTTCGACCCAAGCATCGCCGTTATCAGCCGCAACGATTTTGTAGGGCACCATTTTGATATCTTTCTGCACTACGTCGTCTTTGAATTTACGGCCAATCAAACGTTTTACTGCAAATAAAGTGTTATGCGGATTGGTTACTGCCTGACGTTTGGCAGATTGACCTACCAGAATTTCTTCGTCGTTAGTGAATGCAATAATTGACGGCGTAGTGCGATCGCCTTCGGCGTTTTCGATCACTTTTGGTTTGCCGCCTTCCAATACAGATACGCATGAGTTGGTGGTACCCAAATCGATGCCGATAATTTTGCCCATGGTGTTGCTCCTGAAAAATTCTGTTTGTTGCTGAGTGCAATCGAGCACTAAATTGTTGTTACTGGCCTCAGTCGTCGCAGATCGTCGGCGATTTGCGTTTTATTGGCAGTTGGTTTCTATATTGGCGCCGGGTGAATAAATTCAAGTCCAGCGCTAAAAAATCCTGCTTCACATTGGCAACGATTTACGGAGCCTTGGATACCACCACCATTGCCGGGCGGACCAGACGGCCGTGAAGGGTGTAACCTTTTTGGAAACAGTTAATAACGGTATTGGGTTCTACATCCGGGCTTGGCACGGCCGATACCGCTTGATGCAGGTTTGGATCGAAAGGTTCGCCATGGGGATTAACCACAACTACCTGATGGCGAGCCAATGCATCTACAAACGTTTTGTGTGTTAGCTGGATACCTTCAGCAATCGCCGTGAAGGCTTCATTGCCAGTGTCTATCGACGAAAGCGCGCGCTCCAGGTTATCGACTACTGGCAGCAGGTCATTCACGATTTTTTCCAAGCCGAATTTATGGGCTTTTTCAATATCCTGCTCCGCACGGCGACGCGCATTTTGTGCCTCAGCCTGGGCGCGTAGACCTTGCTCTTTGGTTGACTCATAAGCAGCCGCCAACGTCGCCAGTTGGGCTTGCAGGGTTTCAATACTTACTTCCGTGGTTTCCAGCTGGGCCTGCTCGGCTGTATCAGCGGGTTGAGCGTCGGTAGCATTTTGAATGTCGGTGTAATCTTGAGTTGACACTGTATTCTCCAATCACGTGTTGGGCGGCGGCAGTTGCCACCGGGATAACTCGAGCAGCCAAGAAGGCGCCCATTAAGACGGTGGGGGCTATATGGGGCTAAGGAGAGGAGATTCAAGCATTGGCGCTAAAGTTTTTGTGGATAAATCCGATCATTAAATCGACAAGGCAATGTATTAAGTAACCAATGAATTTGTGCCTATACTCAAAAACATCGCACGGGATTTTTAATGAGCCCGTGCAAAAACAGCAACTATTCTTGTACAAATTAAAATGATTTATGCGCCAAAAATGCAATTTCTTTCTCACTCCAAACGATTGGGAATAACGCCATAAAATACTTGGCTTTGGCAGCAAAATACCATTTGACAACGTTGTCTGCTCAACCTATTGTCCATTAAACCTGTTTATAAGTTCGCCACCCAGAGGGCTCCTCACTATGTCATTGCGCGTTAAAATCTGGATTGTCTCCGCCCAAATCCTGCTTGGTCTCCTGGGAATGATGCTAATTGGCCTGTTTACTGTTCGTTATTCATCCAACCAGGATAACGCCGCACGGGTTGAGCAATTGCTCAACAGCACCTATGCCACAGTGATCCAGATGGAACAGATGGCAGCTCGCGGTGAAATGACCGACGAAGCGGCCCAGAAAATCGCCACCCAAATCTTGCGCAATAACGTTTATCACAAATCCGAGTATGTATATGTCGCCGATGAAAAAATGAACTTCGTCGCAGCGCCACTCGATCCGCAACTGCATGGCACCAGCTTCCATGAATTTAAAGATGGTAATGGCAGAAGTGTTGGGGAGATCCTGCTTAAGGCCGTCGGTAAGGCCCAGGGTCAAACTGCTCGCTATAATTGGACACAAAAACAAGCTGACGGCTCCATTGAAGAAAAACTCTCTATCGCCAAACTATCCCCGCGCTGGAAATGGGTGGTAGGGACCGGTATCGGTTTTAACGAGGTCAATGCACGCTTTTGGGAAACCGCTAAATGGCAACTGGGCATCTGTATCCTGGTCATGCTGGTGATCGTGGTACCGGTGGTGTTGTTTGCGCGCAAACTGGATAACGGGCTTGGCGCTGAATTGAAAGAAGTATTAACACTGGTTCGCGCAGTAGCCGGTGGTGACTTGACCGAGCGTAATTCACATCGCGCGCCCGAAGATAGCATTTATGGCTCTGTAGTCCGTATGCGCCAGAACCTGCGCGATATGCTCAGCAGCATTTCTTCCATGGTTTCACGCTTGCATGAGATCAGTGATGACATCGTCCATAAAGCTGAAACCAGCACCGCTATGGCCGAGGACCAAAGCTCCAATACCATTAAAATTGCGTCCTCCGCAGAAGAATTCAACATGCAAACCAAGGACGCGATGCAACAAGCCAAGGTTGCTACCAACCAGACTGACCATGCATCCAAAACCGCTAACCAAGGCCAGAAACTTATATCCAATGCGGTGAAAAGCTTTGTTGAAATCGATAATAGCGTGATCCAGACCCAAGGCAGCATTGATGATCTGGCGAGCCGTATCAACAGTATTTCCGCCGTAATTTCAGTCATCAGCGAAGTAGCAAACCAGACCAATTTGCTTGCCCTCAATGCTGCGATTGAGGCCGCGCGCGCCGGTGAGCAAGGCCGCGGTTTTGCGGTTGTCGCCGATGAAGTTCGCCAGCTAGCACAACGTACTACGCAGGCCACGACTGAAATTAGCGATACCATCACCGCCGTCCAGCACTCCAGCCGTGTTGCGAAGCAGAATATGGATGACATGGTTACCCAATTGAAAGACGGCATCACCCAAACCCGCCAGGGTGGTGAAATTGTGGAAAGTGTACGCAAGGAAACCGATGAAGTAGCCAAAATGGTCGCCCATATCGGCAACTCGCTCATCGAACATGTGCAGGCAAGTAGCTTGATTCTGGAATACGTTAGCCATGTGGAGCAGTCATCCCTGGGAACCAAGGACGCAGCACGCGGAACCCTGATCGCTTCGCAACAAATACGCGATGCATCCGATGAACTCAGTCGCAAACTCGAGGGCTTCCGCCTCTAATTGCACTTGCCGGCACACCCTTGAACACTGTATAAATAGCCAGATACAAAATAACCTTGTATCTGGCTTTTTTATTTCTGCCTTAATACCAAATGTTGCGTGCCTGCTAATCGATCTGGATTGCCTATGCTCACTCATCTGAACATCCAAAACTTTACCCTGGTCGATCATCTGGATCTGGATCTAAAGCCAGGCATGAGCGTGATTACCGGGGAAACAGGCGCGGGCAAATCCATCGTATTGGATGCACTAGGCCAAACGCTGGGCGACCGCGCTGATGGTGAACGAGTGCGAACAGGGGCAAGCCGCGCTGATATCTGTGCAACGTTCGATACACGCAAAATTCCAACCGCCGCAGAGTGGCTGGTTAATAACGACTTGCAGCAGGCGGATCACCCCCACGAATGCCTGCTGCGGCGGGTAATTTCCAGTGATGGCAAATCCAAAGCTTACATCAATGGCCAATCAGCAACCTTGCAGCAGTTGCGCACGTTGGGGGAGATGCTGATTGATATTCACAGCCAGCATGAGCACCAATCACTCCTGATAAAAGATACCCATCGCCGACTGGTTGACGAATTCGCGGGCCAAACCGATCTGGCCAAACAAGTCCGCCTGGCATGGCGCGAATGGCAAAGCCGGTTGGAGCATTTCATCCATTTGCGTGATAACGCCGCCGAGGTAAATGCCCGCTTCCAATTATTGAGTTATCAAGTCGATGAACTGGAGCAGCTCGGCTTGCAAACCGGCGAGCTAACAAAATTGGAAGCTGAACAGCGCGGTTTGGCCAATGCAGAGGAAATCCTGCGTGGCAGCCAGCAATTGGCGGCATTTTGTGGCGATGATGAGCAAGGGCTAAGCGTCAACCTGCATCGCGCGCTGCATATATTGCGCAACCTGCCGGAAAAGTCTGCGGCCTTGAAAAGTGCGGAAGAATTGTTAATCAGTGCGCAAATACAGGTCGAGGAAGCACAGCATGAAATCGAACACCATATTGATAGCTTTGCCCTTGACCCTGCGCGCTTGCAACAGGTCGAAGAACGTCTTTCGGCCATTTATGATTTGGCACGCAAGCATCGTATTCAACCTGACGAACTGCCGGATTTGATCGATAAACTAAGTGCCGAACTTGAGCAGCTGCAAGGCGGCGATGCCAAACTGGATCAACTTGTCCAACAGGTAGCTCACGCAGAAAAAAACTATCGCCAATTGGCCGAGCAGCTTTCCGGTAAACGTGCCAAAGCGGGAACAACATTGGCAAAACAAGTTAATGAACAACTTAAATTATTGGCAATGGAGAACGCCAAATTCAGTGTCAGTTTGCTTCCCTTGGGGGATAAACCTGGAGCTAATGGCCTGGAAGAAGTGGAGTTTTTAATCAGCACCAACCCGGGCCAGGCACCGCGTCCATTGGCCAAAATTGCTTCAGGCGGAGAATTATCGCGTATTAGCCTTGCCGTTCAGGTGGTAACCGCCCAAACATCAGCTATCCCCACATTAGTGTTCGACGAAGTAGACGTAGGCATCGGTGGGGCAACCGGCGATGTGGTGGGTCAGCTGCTACGACAGTTAGGCGAACGAGGCCAGGTAATTTGCGTCACGCATTTGGCCCAAGTGGCGAGCAAGGGGCATCAGCATTTACAGGTTGTGAAAACAGCGAGTAAAAAATCCGCAGAATCAACTCTGATTGAGTTGGCGGGTGATGCCAGGATTGAAGAGATAGCGCGAATGCTCGGCGGCTTAAAAGTTACCGATCAATCGCTTGCCCATGCGCGGGAAATGTTGGCATTGTAGGCATCACCAAATTCAAGGTAATAAAAAGGGCGCAATAAATGCACCCTCGTTGACACCACAATACTGGGTAACTAACGCTTTTTACGTACGTAAAGCACCAGGCTGTGATCGGTCAGTTCATAACCGTAGTCAGCCGCAATGCGTTTTTGCAGCGCTTCGATTTCATCGTTATGGAACTCTATGATGGTGCCGGCATCTATATCGACCATGTGATCATGATGTTCCCCGCGCGCTACTTCGAATACTGAATGGCCGCCATCAAAGTTATGACGCACAACCAAACCGGCGGTCTCAAACTGGGTTAATACCCGATACACCGTAGCCAAACCAACATCATCCCCCTGCTCCATCAGCGCCTTATAAACATCTTCAGCGCTCATGTGATGCCGTTCAGAGGACTCCAGCATTTGCAAAATTTTAACTCGCGGCAAAGTGACTTTAAGGCCAGCCTTGCGCAGCTCGTGGTTACCATCTGCCATTATTTCCCCCAAACTCTTCTCAGTGTTCCTGTGGTTCGGGTATTATCCGCGTTCATTTTCGTTAGTGGAAGCCCTAGTATGAAATTAGCCAGCCGTGTTTTTCTGGCCGTTATCCTTGCAACCAGTCTCACTGCCTGTTCCAGCTTCCGCTTTCCCGGTGTTTATAAAGTCGGTATCCAACAAGGCCATATCATTACTGAAGAAATGGTTTCCCAATTAAAACTGGGAATGTCCAAGCGCCAGGTGCGTTTCGTTCTTGGCAATAGTCTGGTGCCGGATACTTTTAACGATGATCGCTGGGATTACCCCTATAGCGTTCGTCGTGGCTCACAAGGCGAAATCACCCAGTACTTGTACACCGTGTATTTTGAAAACGATAAATTGGTAAAAACCGAAGGTGACTACTTACCCGGCAAAGCTCCATTGAGTGGGGAAAAATCCAAAAAGTATCTGGAAGATATGAATCGCGATGTGCCTGTTCCAACTGAAGATTCCACCCCGCGTGATATAGAAATACCGGATCAGGAAGAAACCAACTAAACCGCCCAGCGCCAAAAACAAAACGCCCGGTAATACGGGCGTTTTTTATTGTCTGGTGTAAATATCACCCGGCTTTAGCGACCAAAACAAACCCGGTTGCGCCCCTCGGTTTTGGCTCTATAGAGCGCCGCATCCGCTTCTTGCAGCAACTGCTCAGCTCGATCAATACCCGGGCGATAGGCCGCAATGCCCGCACTCAGACTGACATTGAAATTGATATCACCCGCGCTAAAACTGATATCGCGAAAACGCTGACGCACATCCTCCATTAGCATCATCGCTTCATCTCGCCCGCACCGGGGCAATACCGCCACAAACTCTTCTCCGCCATAGCGACCAACAGCATCCGTTTTACGCAAACGCTGCCGCAATAAATGAGCAATCGCCTTGATGACTTTATCGCCTGCCGGATGCCCGTAGGTATCATTGATTTGCTTGAAATGGTCCAGATCCAGCATTACCACACTTAGCTCACCGCCACCGCGTACAGTGCGGCTCAGCTCAATATCTACTTGTTCTTTGATTCGCGAATGTTTGAGTAAACCAGTCAGACTATCGCGATCCAACGCATCGCTAAGTTGCCGGCTACGGGCTGCGCGCGTGGAAACGGCAGTGACCAGTTCGCGGTCACTCAAGGGTTTACTCAGGAAATCATCGCCAGCGCGGCCGAGCGCAACCGCTCGTTTCTCCACATCCTGTTCGGAAGATAAATAGGTAATGGGAACGCGGAGCCAATCCTGGTTAAGGCGAATCACCTGCGCCAGCTCAATGCCATTGCAGCCTGGCATATTGATATCGAGCAATACCAGGTCGGGATGAAACTCATGCAACAAATCAAAAATAATGCGCGGATTGTTGCTGATTTCTGCATGCACTCCTGCCGCCTTTAACACCAATTTATAGTGCTCGGCCAACGCCAGGTCATCGTCGATAATCAATACCCGATGCGGGGCGCTGCGGTGGCGATCCAGATAATACTCAAAGCAATCTACCAGGCGAATTGTGTCCAGTGGTTTTACAAAATAACCAACAGCACCTGCACGCACTGCTGCGTGATAAGCTTCAAAATCAGTGCGGGTAGACACAAAAATAACGGGAACCGGGGCGGGTAAATGTTGCTGCAAAATCATGACTGCTTCAGGAGCTTCACGCCCCTCTTCTACAAACATGATGTCGCAAATCATAAAATCCGGAGGGCGGCGTAACACTTCGGTCTCTGCGGAGGCTATAGTCGCAAAGTGTTCAACCTGATGACCGAAATGACGTAAGGTCATACAGACTTCATCCGCAATATCCGGGTCATCCTCCAACACATAGATCAGGGTGTTGGTTTTTTGCGGCGATGTTTGCGACACCAGCGGCATGGGTTTGTTACGGCGCTCCGCTTGCAAATCTCCACCTAAGGCGGTAACTGCAACTGAAAATACCCGCAGCAACCCCATATCCAGTGGCGTACCCGCTATCCATTCCTGAGCCTGTAATTCAAGTTTTTTTGCTTGCTTACCCAAATCGGTAAAACCAAAGCTGCCAGCAGAACCCGCCAGCTTATGCAGCCGATGATTAAGCTGGGCCAGAGCACCAGCACGCAGGTCAGGCTCAGTCAGATCATCGACCAGTTTGCGCAATTGCTGCAATTCGGCGGGTAAACGCGCGGCATAGTCATCGCGCAATGCCTGGAGTCTGGCTGCTATATCAGCATTTTTGTCCATGAACACCTGGCCTGTTATTGCAAGTAGGGAGCAGTCCGCCCACAGCTTATCTCTCATCTAAAAAGTTAGTCGTAATCACGCTGAATAATAGGTGCGAAACGCCAGTTTGGCCAATTTCCAAAACCACCTCCGGCTCCTGCAAATTCCCAGCATAAAAACTGTAATTTCATTGGAAAAATATTATGGACGGGACAGCAGCCCACGTGCAAAGCCTGACTATACTCAGCCAATGGAGCTGTTAACCCCTTCACATTCTTCAACCAGTTGAACCACACGGCAGATGCTGAAACGAATCGCGGTAAAAGACATAAAACTCGGCATGTTCATTTGTGAATTTTGTGGTTCATGGATGGAGCATCCTTTTTGGAAAACTCGTTTTTTATTGGAGGATGAAAAAGATCTGCGCGCAATTTTGGCCAGCGGTATCAAGGAATTGTGGATTGATGCCAGTCAGGGCCTGGATGCAAATGGCGAGAGCTCTGCTAAAACCGAGGCCGAAGTTGAACGGGAAACAGAGGCCGTATTGCTGGGCGCAGAAAATCCTGCCGCAACCGAGCGCGTCTCCCTTGATGAAGAAGTACAAACCGCTGCACGCCTATGTAATCGCGCGAAAGAAGCGGTTATTGAAATGTTCAGTGATGCACGCATGGGCAAGGCAATTCAAATTGAAAAAGCGCACGAACTGGTCGAAGAAATTTCCACGTCAGTATTGCGCCAACCGCACGCACTTATCAGTCTCGCCCGCTTAAAAACAGCTGATGAATATACATTTTTACATTCAGTGGCAGTATGCGCACTGATGATCGCGCTCGCACGGCAATTAAGCCTGGATGAAAGCAGTGTTCGCGATGCCGGTTTGGCTGGCTTACTGCACGACATTGGTAAAATTGCGATTCCCCTTAAAGTGTTAAATAAGCCGGGTAAATTAACAGATGAAGAATTTGCGATTGTAAAATCACACCCGGAAGTGGGCGCAAAAATTCTAATCGAGAGCTATCAAGTACCGCCAATGGCAGTGGATGTTTGCCTTCATCACCATGAAAAAGTAGATGGCACCGGCTATCCCTACGGACTCAGGGGCGACAACATCAGTTTGTTTGCAAAAATGGGCGCAGTGTGTGACGTCTATGATGCAATCACTTCCAATCGTCCCTATAAAAAAGGATGGTCCCCCGCCGAATCCATTCGCAAAATGGCAGAGTGGAGCAAAGGCCATTTTGATGAATCTGTATTTCAAGCATTTGTTAAAACCGTCGGCATTTATCCTACCGGCTCATTGGTTCGCCTGGAAAGTGGAAAATTGGCTGTCGTCATTGAGCAAAATGAAAGTTCACTATTAATGCCTAAAGTAAAAATATTTTTTTCTGCCAAAACCAAAATGCCCATCATTCAGGAAGTTCTGGATCTGGCTAAATTACAAGGCAAGGAAAAAATTATCGGGCGCGAATCGCCCGATGATTGGGGATTTAAAAACCTTGATGCACTTTGGTCAGGAATTGCCTGAGTACGTTAATTATTTTCCGCATTTTTAAGCGCGTTACGTTTGTTGCCGTCCCCAAATATCGCGTAGCTCCTGCGCCAATGTCATAGGATCAAAAGGCTTTGCGATAACACCTACCGCTCCCATGCCCAGATAAGCCTGCACTTCTTGCGGCTGCACTTTGGCAGTCATAAATACTACCGGCGTTGTTTCCAGCTCTGGAAAACCGCGCAAACCTTTCAGGGTTTCAGGTCCATCCATACCCGGCATCATTACATCAAGGAGAATTAAATCCGGATTAAAAGCCACCGCTTTCTGCAAAGCGTCGCTGCCGCAGGAACAGGCTTCAACGGTAAAACCGCTAATAGTTTCCAGCACCATCATGGCGATCGCCTGGATATCGGGATCATCTTCAACATATAAAATTCGGGTTAATTCGCGTGTCATACTGTGTTTCCTGCCTGATTGATATTTTTTTCTTCAGAAATAGAAATGGGAAAGATTGCAAAGAAAGTCGCACCTTTCCCTAATTCAGAATCAAATCCTATAGTGCCTTGCATTCGCTCTACGAAGGCTTTGCTAATTGCCAGTCCCAAGCCGGTGCCACCGCGCTGACGGGAATCGGAAGAATCGGCCTGTGAAAATTTTTGAAAAATACGTGCACGAAATTCATCGCTGACACCAGGTCCATGATCAATAACAGCAATTTTTACCTGATCATCCATGCGTGTAACCTTAATTTCTACCTGCCCTTGGGGCGGAGAAAATTTTACGGCGTTGGAAATAAAATTCGCCAATATTTGTTGCAGGCGCTGCGCATCCACAAACACCTGCAAATCCCCGACATCTGCCTGCAATGCCAAACGAACGCCAAAAGTATCAGCATAAGCAGCGTTGCCTTCCACTGATTGCTCCAGGATTGGCAAAAGCGATTGCGTGCGCATATCAAATACCATTTTTCCGGCAAGCAATTTCTCCATATCGAGCAAATCATTAATCAGCAGCGTTAAACGCAAAGCATTTTTATGGGCAATCGACAGCATATTTTTGACGTTATCCGGCAGTTCACCCAACATACCGCTCACAATTAATTTCAAAGAACCGGAAATAGACGTAAGCGGGGTGCGCAGCTCATGGCTGACAGCCGAAACGAATTCATTTTTCATTTGTTCGATGCGTTTGCGCTCGGTGATGTCTTGCACAAAAGACCATATTTGTTGCTCGCCATTGGGACTTTCAATTAATACGCCATTGAGCAATACAGGAATTAAATGACCGTCGCGATGAATCAGGTTTTTTTCATAAGGCCCGTAGCGCCCGGTGAGATGCAAGCATTGCAACTGTTCGTAATCATTCGGGTAATACTCCGGCGGAGTGATTTGATCGTTGCCTATTTGCAGCACTTCCTGATGACTGTAACCAATAAGGCGGCAAAATTCCGGGTTGCATTCAACATATTGCCCATCACTGAATTTATTCAGCGCTATCGCCATCGGCGCCTGCGTATAAAGTGTGGATAATTTTTTCTCACTGACTTCAATCACATCCTGCGCCGCTTTGGCTTCAGTGATGTCCCACATAAAACCATCAATATATTTCAGTGCACCTGTTTGGTCATAAACACCGGTTCCCACTTCCTGCACATAAATCCAATGGCCCGCCGCATGCTGCATACGATAAATTAAATGAAAGGCATGATTATTAATCAGTGCTTGTTGCACAGTTTCATAAATCCTGGATATATCATCCACATGGGTAATATCGTTAAACCCAAGCCCGTTTTCACGCAGAAACTCTTCTGCATGATGGCCAGTAAGCCGCTGCACGGCATCACTCAAATACAACATACTCCAGCGCGCATCATTACGGCAGCGATATACAGCACCTGGAAAATTACTAATCATTGTCTGCAAACGCGCTTCACTTTCCTGCAATTGCAAACGCGAACGTTGTAACTCGGTGATGTCACCATGGGTGCCCGACATCCATAATGGTTTGCCGTCAGTGGTAGAGCTGATAACACGGCCACGGGCATAAACGTTTACCCATTCACCATTCTTATGTTTCATCCTGCAGTGGCATTCGTAATGATCCAATTCACCACTAAAATGTTTTTCCAATAATTTCCCGGAGGTTTTTAAATCTTCCGGATGACAAAGTGTTAACCATGTTTTAATTGAAACAGGAGCCAGGTCTTCCAGTGTGTAACCAAGCATACTAGCCCAGCGCTCATTAAAAATAGTTTCACCGGTTTGCACATTCCAACGCCAAGTGCCAAGATTTGCGCCTTTAATTACATCTTCTATGTGTTGACGCTCCTGCTTCAACGCAATATTGGTTTCACGCAACTGCAACAGTTGGATTACCTGGTTGGATAAAAGCCTTAACGTATTTTTTTGCAAATCGTTTAATTGGCGTGGCCGATAATCAACTACACACAATGTTCCCAGCGCTTCACCATTTTTTGCAATCAGTGGAGCACCGGCGTAAAAACGAATGAAAGGCGCATCGGTTACCAATGGATTGTCTGCGAAACGCGGATCAAGCATCGCATCTTCAACAATCAGTGTTTCTTGCGGGGTAAGGATAGCGTGCGCGCAAAAAGCGACATCGCGCGGCGTTTCGGTGGCATCCAGGCCCAAACAACTTTTGAACCATTGGCGATCGCGATCTACCAGGGACACTACTGCGATCGGTACTTCACACACACTCATGGCGAGTTGCGCGATATCGTCAAAGTTTTGTTCGCGTGGAGTATCCAGCACATCCAGGCGATAAAGCGCTAATAAACGCGCGTCCTCGTTGGGAGGAAGTGCAGCTTTCATGATTGCGCCTCCGCGGATGCAGAACCCAATTGTTGTAACGCCTGTTTAATTACCGCGTCCAATTCACCATTGACCAATGGTTTTTGTAACCAGTAGATATTTGCTTGTGCGCCAAGTCGAGCCAAACGTTGTTTGCCCTCATCAAGGCCGCCGGTAATAATGATGATCGGTATTTTTTTTGCATTTTTAAAACGGTGATTTTCCTGCTGGCGAACCTGCTCTATTATCTCCGTACCGTTCATATCAGGCAGGTTCAGATCCAGCGTAATTAAATCGTAATCGCGCAATTGCAAATGTTCCAGTGCTGCCTGCCCATTCATTGCGCGATCTACATCCATGCCCTGTGCCGATAATGCGGTTGCAAGAACTTCTGCGGTTTCCGGGTCATCTTCCACAATTAATAAATGCGGTTTTGTTTTGACGGGTTCAATGCGCGTGGATGGCACTTTTTGCGTGGCATCATCACACGGCAAATCAAAATAAAAACTGGCGCCATTGCCAGGTGTAGAATCAACACCAACCTTACCACCCATACGTTCAATAATTTCTTTACATATTGCCAACCCCAAACCCGTTCCCCCTTTTTGGCGTGTATCCGAAGAGTCGGCTTGCGAAAACTTCTGGAATAACCGTGCGCGGAAATTTTCAGGAATGCCCGGACCTTTATCCGTCACGATCACACGCACACTGCCAAAACGTGGCTCCACACTCACGAGGATTTGATCATTGATCGGAGAAAACTTGGCAGCATTGGATAAATAATTGGCGAGCACTTGTAATAGACGTTGGGCATCGACTGTAACTTTTACATCGACAGCCGTTGGCGATAGTTGATAGGCCACCCCATACTGCGCGGCGAAAGCGGCATTGGATTCCATGCTCTGTTGAATCAATGGCAACAACATTTGTGGCTGTAAATCGAAATGCATTTTGCCAGCAACGAGTTTTTCCATATCCAGCAAATCATTGACCAAATGAATCAAGCGCTGGGAATTATTGTGCGCAATCTGGATCATGCGTGTTGATTGTTCACTCAACGCTCCCGCCAAACCATTTACCAAAATTCCCAATGCGCCGCTAATAGCGGTTAACGGCGTCCGCAATTCATGACTGACAGTAGAAATAAATTCTGTTTTCATTTGATCGATGCGTTTGATTTCACTGATGTCGCGCGCTATTCCCAAAAACCCGGTAATGTCGCCTTCCGTGTTGCGCAATGCGGACATAGTAAGTAACACCGGAAATTGACTGCCATCCTTGCGCACATAATGCCATTCACTTTCTTCGCTACTACCCTCGCGCGCTTTGGCAACAAATGTTTCGAAGCCCGGTTTTATTTCATAACCCAACTCACAGGTCAGGTGATGTGCGTGCGCGGCAATTTCTTCCGGTAGATGAACAATCGTTGGATTTTGTTTATCAATCATTTCGGCGGCGGTGTAACCCAGCATTAATTCAGCGCCCAGGTTAAAGGTTTTAATAACGCCGTTAACATCCGTAGAAATAATGGCAATACTCGCGGCATCAAGGATAGCTTTACGCAGGGCATTGGTTTCCTGCAATTGTGTTTCTGCTTGTTTAAGCGGAGAAATATCGGACACGTAACCGTGCCAGAGCACACTGCCATCTTCCAGTTTTTCCGGAATAGATTCGACATGCGTCCAGATCATGCCGCGCTGCGGATGATTAACACGCACAGTGGCGACCCAGGGCGTTAAATGCGAAGCGGAGTAGGAAACACTTTCACTCACCCAGCCCACATCGTCCGGATGAATAACGCTGAAAACTTTTTGCGCAGAGGTGGCAACATCTTCCGGAGCAACACTATAAATATTTTTCATGCCGGGACTGGCGTAGGGAAAAAATGAGCTGCCATCCGGACGCAGTTGGAATTGATAGAGAAAGCCCGGCAAACGTTCGCTGAGTTTTTGGAAACGATTGAGAATAATTTTTTTCTCGCGCTCCTGTTGCCAACGCTCTACGACAGAACTGATCCAGCGCGCCAGTAACCGCACAAAATCTTTATCGAGTGAATCGTATTGGTGATGGCGGGTTTTGCGTGAAAAAAAACACAAGGTGCCGTAAACACGATCATGAATCCACAAAGGCACACCGATGTAAGATTCTATTTGGGTGAGTAAATAAGCCGGATGCTGCTTGTGTTCACTTGCGGGGATATCATCTTCAGCAAACACATCGCGCAGCGCTACGGTAATGCCGCAATAATTTTTTCCCAGATGATTGGAGATAGCGGTTTCCCTATTACCCTGTGCCGAAAATAACACGTGCGCGCGATAATCCTCGCCGTTAATTTCGCTGATAATGCCGCTACTTAACCCCAGGTAACGTGCGCCCAAACTCAACGCCAAACGCAATTGCTCCGCCGGATCTACTGCCGAGAGTGAGGCAATTTCATTCAATGAATGCAACGCAGCCTGTTGGCGAATACTGACCAGCTCGGTATTTTTGCGATCAGTAATATCGGTATAGACACCCACCATCAACGCCGCTTTACCATCGGGCTGCCATTCCACGACCTTACCGCGCGTAAGAATCCATTTGTAAGTGCCATCGTGTATTTTGAGCCGGTATTCATTTTCATACATCGGCGTTTCGCCTTTGATGTGGCGAATAATATCGCTGTAACTCACGCGCTTATCGGCGGGATGCACCCGGCTCATCCATTCATCCAGATCAAGTGAATCAGATGACCCCGGCCCCAAACCACACAATACCCGCCATTCCGGTGAAAAGCTGGCTTTATCGTGGGCGATATCCCACTCCCAGAAACCCGAATCGCTGCTGCGCAACGCCAACGCCAGGCGCTGCCGTGCCTGTTCACTTTCGGCGTGCTCCTGGCCCATTTGCTGGCTGTAGTGGTTAATGAGTTGCTTAACATACACACGATTCAGGCGGATAAACCCCACCAACAATAACTGCGCGCATATCAGCGCCGTGGTCCACTTGGCAATCACCCGCTGGCGGATGGATTGATAACTTTGGTAGGCGGGAGTGACCTCATTCCAAACCAGCATCGCCAGGCCGGATTCCGCCTCGGGAACATCCACCTGTTTGATCGGCCACCAGGAAATCAAAAAGGTTTTATCGCCATCCTGCAACAATTGCCCCCGCTGGTTAATGGGGATCAAACCACGGCTCCACCAACTATTCAGGCGCGGATCACTGGTTTCTTCAAGGCGCCAGTCATCGACCACGGTTGGATTGCTTTGGTTAAGTGACTGGCGGATTTGCTCCCACAGCACTTGTTCTACCGCCGCTTTACGCAGGAACATCGCCATTTCGATAGGTACTGCCTGCCCCTCTTTGTGTGGTGGAATCGATGACATCCCGACTTCCAATACGGCAATGACACCGCCGGTTTGATCTTCGTTGG
This sequence comes from Cellvibrio sp. 79, assembly GCA_003056245.1. GTDB lineage: Bacteria > Pseudomonadota > Gammaproteobacteria > Pseudomonadales > Cellvibrionaceae > Cellvibrio. The sequence goes on from MVDH01000003.1 coordinate 384,968, forward strand.
CCATGATGGGCAATACCGCCCGGTGGCCACTGCCATGACGGGAAATATCTTCTCCCCAGGCTGGCAAGCCGGAAGTAAATGCATTGGTAATTAACGGCCGCAGGCCGCTCAAGCTATCGCCAAACCGGTCGGGGCGATGCATCCGTAAAAAGGCGATAGCACCGGGGGCGTAATAGATACTCAGCTGCCGCACTCCCACCCCTTCCATGCTGCTCCAGCTATCGTGCAAACTCATTTGCAGCGAGGTGCGTGCAGCGCTGAGTTGCTCAGGCGTAACCTGGCCATCAGCGTTGGCAAAGATGCGATGGGTACGGCGGATTTCAGCCACAATGGCGGCATCGCGCACCAGTAATTGGGCAAGCAGCATGGCTTGCTGGGTCAGGTCTCGACCGCTGGCTTCCATGTAATCTTTTTGGGTTTGGGCATTCCAGGCGAGGCGCTCGTCCCATACCTGTTGGTGAACCTCAAGATCGGCGCGCATAAACAACAAAAACACCAACGCCAGCGCCAGGGCAGACACCCAGGGCAACCACTGGTACAGGCGTTTAGTATTCGACAGCATGAAAATCCCTGGGGTATTTGTTATTGGTAAATCCACCAAAAAGAGCGGCGAAGTATTACCCCAGTGTAGTGCAAAATTTTTGGGTAGCCGGGCCGTTTAAAGCCGGTAGAAAATTAACGCTAAGCCTTGCCAGCACGGCGGCGGCGCGCCTCTTTCGGGTCGGCGGCGAGAGGGCGATAAATCTCCACCCGGTCACCGGCATGCAGGATATGTTTATCGGCAGGATCCAGACCTTTGGTGCCTAGCGACTGCCCGAAAATCCCCATTTTGGCGCTGGTGATATCCAGGTCGGGAAAATGGTCGGTAATGCGCGAACGCTTCACCGCCTCCAACGCTGTGGTACCCGGTTCAACCAACAATGCGATAATTTTCTGCTTGTAAGGTAGCGCATACGCCACCTCCACCGTAATCAAATCAAAATCAGCCATAAATGTTTCGAACGAACGAATAATTAACGATAAATTTGTTTGGCGCGGGCGCACAGCGCATCGACTTGTTTAGCACCAACTGCTTCAAACAGCTTGCCCACCGCCATACCCAGCAACCGGCTTTTCATTTCGAACTCCAGCAAAAAACTCACTTTGCAGGCCTGTTCATTTAAAGGGGTAAATTGCCATACACCGCGCAAATAATTAAATGGGCCATCCACCAACTGCATGTTCATCTTATAAGGTGCTTGCAATTGGTTCCGGGTAATAAAACTTTGGGTCACTCCAGCTTTACTCAAATCCAGACGCGCCTCCAGCCAATCATCGCCACGCGCCAGGATTTTAGCCCCGACACATCCCTCCATATATTGCGGATAGGCCTCGATATCATTGACCAGATCAAACATCTGCTGCGCCGAATAATGTACCAACGCAGACCTTTCTACCTTTGTCGCCAAAGCTCAATCCCCATAAATTAGCCCCGAGAATAATTGTATCGGGATTGCGGCGCCGGTATAAGCCTGACCCAAGACATAATCGCCGGATTGCCGATATAATGCCCGCCCGATGTTCGACCGGAAACCCGAGACTCCATGGCCAAGAAAGCGCAAAAAAGCGATAACACTATCGCCCTCAATAAAAAAGCCAAATTCGATTACGAATTGCACGAGCGTTTTGAAGCAGGTGTTGCCCTCACCGGTTGGGAAGTAAAAAGCCTGCGCGCAGGCAAAGGCAACATCACCGACTGCTATGTGATTTTCAAAAATAACGAAGCCTGGTTACTGGCCAGCCAGATCCAGCCATTGCTGAGCGCCTCAACACACTTCGTTACCGATCCATTCCGCACGCGCAAATTGTTGCTTAACCGCCGCGAAATTAATCGCCTGCAAGAAGCCGTAGAACAAAAAGGATATACCGTTGTACCTATCGCGCTGTATTGGAAGGCCCATATCGTGAAATGCGAAATTGCGATTGCCAAAGGTAAACAACAACACGATAAACGCGAAACTGAAAAAGAACGCGATTGGGCGCGGGAGAAGCAAAGACTGTTTCAAAAAGATCAGCGCGGTTAATAACCCTGGTGCTTTACGAATACAACAAACACAATTTGCTTCCCATAAAAAATCCCGCACATGGCGGGATTTTTATTGCGCGAGAAAGTTATTACCTGTCGATTATTTCTTATTTTCTTTCAACATTACCTCGCGGAAATGTTTACCTTGCATAGTCGGCTCATAGGTTTTGTAATCCGTAAACATTTGTGGCGACCAATCAGGATCAAACACCCAGCCCACCCAGCTAATACCTTTGCTACCAAAATAATCGGTAATGCGCTTGCCATAACTACCATCATCAATCACCGGCACATGCGCGCCTTTATCAGTTGCCAATTGATAACCAATTTCGGTGGCAAACACCGGGTATTTATCTGCGGCAAAACCAAAATCGCGATCCCAGTTTTTTTCATAGGGTGCGCCGACTTTCATCGGATACGGATGGCTTACGTAAGCAATGTTGTCACGCTCAATCGGTGTTTTAGCGATAGGAGTTAAATCGTAAGCCCAATTAAAACCGGCCACCAGTGAAATGGCTTTGGGATTGTGCGCCTGGATAATAGTAATGATTTCTTCGTTAATCGCTTTCCATTCTTCCCAACTCACAACACCGAGGCGACCGTTAAATACCGTAGGCTCATTAAAGATTTCGTAAAATGCCACCGCATTAATGCCAGCGTAACGCTCGGATACCGTGCGCCAGAAATCGTAGGTTTCGGGTTTGTCGGTGTAGTAGGAATTATTCTGGAACATTTGCGATTTCAAATTGCCGATGGAATGCCAATCCAGAATGACATACATACCCAATTCATTGGCCCAGATGACCGTTTGGTCCAGCATCGCCAGGTACGCTTTCTTGCCATGCTTGCGCCAGGCTGATGGATGCACAGGCACACGCACCACATTGGCGCCCCAGGATTGAATGACTTCAAAATGTTTTTTGGTGAAATGTTTATCGCGCGCAATTTTATCGGGGTCGGAAATATTCAGGCCACGAAATACCATAACCTTGCCAGACTCATCGACAAATTTATTGCCCTGCACTTTAATCAAGGGCAACTGTTTGGCAATTTTAGTTTTATCAAACGCGGGGACGTCTGTTTGATTCCACCAGCCACTGGTATTTTCCCAAGCGTTATCGGCAATGCTAAATGGACTGATAAAAAATAATGTGCAAAAAAATGTCAGGTAATAACCCAGGGTTCTCATTAACAAGCCTCGTGGTATTTTTAATTGTGTGTTATCTGCTTATACGCGATTTATTTAAATGGATAGTTATCTATAAACAAATCGTAAAACGCCGACGACTGCACGGGCGATTAATTACAATCAACCGCAGGCAGTCAATCAATAGCATAGATAATTCACAAAGGCTTGGGGTGAGGTTTAACCCTATTTAACCCGTAAGGCACGGCGCCAGGGAAGATTAGCGCTCGACTTTATACACCACGTCCACACTCTGGGTTTCGCCCGACTCCGCTTCAATGCGCAAGCGCTCAGTCAATTGGTATTCCATACCCAGACTGAATGCCTGGTCAAAAATACCCACAACATAGCGCACCAACAAGCGCGGTGTCAGATATTTACCCACCCACAATTCGCTTTGCTCAAGCCCCTGGTCGGCTTTAATTTCCAATTCATCCACATGGAAAAAGCGGGTAATTTCACTGGTGATGGAGCCACCGGAATCCATTCCCAAACCACTCATTGCGCTCATTAGTAGCGAAGCATCCGCTTTAGATGCTTCGTTCAATGGTTTGCCCGTTAACAACATCATCATCGCCTGGCTTTCGCTCATGCTTTCCGATGAAAACACCGTAGCTTTCGGTTTTTGCAAGGTACCGCTGATATCTAATCCTACTTTGGTATTATCGGCATCGCGAATAGTGCGCGATGCACGAATTTCCAGGCCAGGATTTTCATAAGGGCCCTGAAATAATAAACGCCCGCGCTCAATGGTCAAGCTTTGGCCATACGCTTTATAACTACCATCAACCACGCTTACAAAACCGCTGGTAAAAAATTGCCGTTGAGTTTCTTTTAGCAAATTAATTTTTCCGGCCAGCTTGCTGTTTAAACCAAAACCATTGAAGTGCACATCATCGCCTAACGACAGGTTTAAATTGGTTAATATTTTTAACTCTTCACCCTGCTCATCCTGCAGAAATTGCTCATCCACAATAACTACATCGGGAGAAACCTGGGTCGCCGATTCCGGCAAACTTTTAATATTTGCACGCGCCCAGGGAATTACTGCGGTACCGGTTAACTCAATAGTATTGTTACTGGCAGATACTTTGATATCAGGGCTCAAGGTCGCTTTTAATTCAGGAAGCGCAACCACTTCAAAATCATTGCCGTTAATAAAACCAATTAAATTCCAATCGGGAGTACCTAATTTTGTTAAATCGCCCGTTAACGATAAACGTCCTTTATCCGATTGCATCTGACTCACCAGATTAATAGAACCTGCCGTGCTGGAATTAATTTGCAATTCAATGTTCGTTAAATCCAGACCGAGGCGCGGCAAATTGGCAACCCCATTATGCAAGCTCACATTGCCCAATACCTGTGGCTGGGCAAAGGTGCCGGCCACCGTTAAATCGGCAAGAAAATCGCCCTTCACATCGTTGGCAAATGGCAACACTGTTTCCAGCGGGGCAAGATTGGTAAAGCGCGCAATAAAATTTCCGTTATTAATTTTTTGTTGGGCTAGGTCAAGTTCTATTGCTGTATTGATATTGCCATAACCGGTCCATTCCATTTCACCATTACTGGTCAATTTCCCTTGTTGCAGTACCGATTGCACCGAAAATTTTCCCCAGGGATAAACTTCTGTAGTGCCACCGGCATATTGGTAACGTAATTCGGCGTTACGTGTATTAACGTTCGCGCTGGCTTTGGTATTAGCCAATGAAAAATCCGGCGTACTCGCATGCAGCGAACCATCCATTACACCGGCAAAATATACTTCAACTTTAAAGAGGGATAAAAATTGCCGCAACGGTACTGAATCAAGATTCGCATTCAAACGTGCACCGGTAGCGCTCGCCCATTCACCGTCAATACATAATTGCGGCAGCGAATAAGTTTCGATAGGAGTAACGGGCAATTGTTTGTTGCCAAGCAACCAATCGTAATTATTTTTTACAAACGTAGCGTTGGGCATCCATTCGCCAATCACTTCTTCCTGCTCGACTTGCGAAATTCTTTCAACCTGGCCGGTGAGGTTGCTGCGTGTAGTTAAACACTGGCGTTCCAACATAATGGCATCGCCATTGATGCGTATCGGTTGGCTTGAAGTGAGCCACCACCGTGGTACTTTTTTGAGTTTTAGCGCGAATTGTTCAAACTGCCCCTGCCACTGTGCATCGTGATATTCGCCGCGCAATTTTAAATCAGCGCGGCCATAAGTCGTATGTTTAACCAGTGCCTCCAGGTTATGTTGGTTGATCGAACCAAAACCATTCACAATCAAAGTAGAGAAACGATTGCTGCCCATTTGTAATTGATTGGCCGCAAATGTGAGTGAATATTCTTCATCGCGCAATGCGGCGATCACAGCGGCCGCGACTGGCGTAGCAATTGGTGTGGCCGGTGTAGCAACCGGCTGTGTGTTAGCCGGACCCTGTGGAGCTTCATTTTTGGGCACCAATGCCAGTTGCAATTTTTTTACCGCATAGTTGCCCCAGGAAAAATCATTGATCTCAGTATCTATTTCCAGTTTGGGTTTATGCGCATCGCCCTGCAAATGTCCTTTGCTGATTACGCTGCCTTGTACACTGCCATCGATTTGATAGAGCATCGGCGCATTGATATCCCATTGCAGATCGAATGCCTCGCCAATATCACCGTTTACATTTAAACGGTTTGCACCAAAAATAAATTGCAATGCATCGCTGTGCAAATTCTTGCCATCATAGGCAAAGCTACCATCAGCAGATAGGTTAATGCCGCGCAGATCACCGTTAACATCCAGATTCTGCAATTGCACATTCCAGTTAGAAAAAGTACCCGGTGCCTGTATAGCAGAAGCCACTTGCGCGGATCTGGTATGGAAGCCTTGCGTAGAAAAACTGGCATTAATATTACTTGGCCAATCCGCCAACAAACTCGCCAGATTTAAATGCTCTGCACTAACAGCTAATTGCCACCGCAATTGCGGTAGCCAATGCACATCGCCATGAATGCTCAAACCTGCATCGCCATCCACATATTTTTTTGGTGCAGGACTTATAGCTGAAGAGCTTGCCGACGATGAATTTGTTGCCGCGGTTTTTTTTATACTGGAATTTGCAACGCTGGAATTTCTTGCATTTTCCGCTTCCGATAAATAACGCTCCCGCAAATTTAAAAATTCGATATGAATTTTTTGCAAATCGCCTTGGGCTGCCGCTTCAACTCCCAACATGGGTGCATTTGGTAAATGAATATCACCACGCACGGTAGCATTGTATTGTTGCCAGTTACCTTTTGCTGTGAGTTCACCAGTAGTCACCGGTGTAGCTTTGCCGGGCATCCACCATGATGCTGGTAATGTTTGCTGTTGCCAGTTAGCAGCTAATTGCAACTGCGGTGCAGTAAGCAATGTATTATTTTTATCGACCAGGCTGGTAGTAATCGCACCGGATAAAACAACCGGCGAACGCATAATGGTATCAACTTGCAGCGCTTTTAAATTGCCGCTAATTTCACTGATACCTGCGTAGGTAAGTGGAACAGGTGGAGGGCGCAACATTAGCAAACGCGCCGGTGCAGAAGACGTAGGGATAACCGGCGCAACGGAGGAAGATACCAGCGATGCAAATAATGTCGGCGCGGAACCAGCAACATTTTTATCCGGCGATTGCCACTGCCATTGCACACTAGCTTTGGTTGCATAGGGAAATGCCAATTCAGTAGCGCCGGTTAAACGCATCGAATAATTATTATGTACCAATGCCAGATTATCGTAGCGCAGGTTAAAGGTTCCCCAACTCAAGGAGCCACTTAATTGCTGCCAGCTTTGTTGTGCATTTCCCTGGATCAGGGTGATGTTTTTTATATAGGCCTGCTGCACATAAATTCGCACGGGCAAATGCAATTGTGGCCATTGGTTAAAAGGTTTTTCAGGTGCTTTTTTTTCGGCGGCTTGCGGTGGTTTAATAACAACCAATTCCGCACGCAATGACTGGATGGCCAGCGCACCGTATAATAAATCCACTGGTCGCCAGCGAAATGATAATTTCTGTGTGCGATAAAATTGTTGGTCAGTGCGATATTCCAGCGATTCTATATCCAGGCCTCTGCGTAAATTACCCGATATACCCCGCAATTCAATGCCCGCTATCGCTGCCACACGCGTAACCAACCAGCGACTGCCGGTTTCAGTTTCAACAATTGCACTAACAGTCGCCAATACAATGATAAACACGGCTAACAGGCTAAAAAAAACCGCTCGTACTTTTTTAAATATTGCATTGGTACGCATTACAGATCCGGCCCCATGCTGATGTGCAAACGCCAACCTTTGGTTTTGTCATCTTCCGTAATCGGGTCCAATGCTTTGGCTACATCGATACGGATTGGACCAATTGGCGACACCCAGCGCACACCAACACCTGCACCTTGTTTGAGATCGAAATCGCCATCATCAATCGCGTTACCCATATCAAAAAATACCGCACCAACCCAATTAGATTCTTCAAGACGATAATCGTATTCGACGCTGGCCACGAATAAATTATTGCCACCGATGACTTCCTGTTTTTTTGTACGCGGGTTTTCATCCGAGGGACCGAGCGATTTATAATCATAGCCGCGCACACTGGCATCACCACCGGCAAAGTAGCGCACAGAGGCGGGCAAATCTTTTACGTTGGAAATATCAGTTAAACCCAATTCCGTACGTAACAACAAACGGCCTTTCGCCATAGGTCGAATATATTTAACGCGATTATAAAATTGCAAAAAGCTGCGATCCGAACCCAAACTTTCCGGCGATCCCGATAATTTACTAATTAAGCTCCAGCCGCGCATTGGATAGGCACTACCATCCGTTTTGGTGCGCGACAATGACACTGAGGGAATAAGCAAACCAATAGGTGCCTGCTCATCAGTACCGACTATTGACTCCTCGTAGGTATAGTCCAACGCATAGGTTTGTAACCATTTATTGTTCTGGTAATAGGTATAACTGGCACCGTACAAATCTTTTTCGCTGTAAAAAGTATCAACAGTCTCTTCCAGATAACCTGTATAAACATTTAGAAACTCATAGGCAGGCCGACGCAATGGAACCTTATAATTGACCAACGCCTCTTCTTTAATTTCCGACGCGGAATAATCTGCCGTTAGTGAATGTCCACGGCGATTGACGTAGCGATCTTCAAAACCCAGCTTTACACGCGGCTCATCTGCCTCAATACCAAGGCCAATTGAATAAGCGCGACGTTTTCTTTCCTCAAGGTCGATATTAATTTGCACTTCATTATCGTTTAATGCTTGCAAATCCGGCGACACACTGGCGATTGAAAAATAATTACTGGCATTATATAAATTTTTAAGTTCGAGTAATTTTTCAGTATCGTAATAATCGCCTTCATGGATATTGTAATAACGGCGCAAAAAGTTATCGTTCAGGATATTGTGCTTTAAATTAATCGCACCGATTTTGTAACGCGGGCCCGTGTTGTAAATCAATTCAATGACGGCAGATTTTTCTGCAACATTAACGGAGACACGCGACAGTGCAAACTCCGAATCAAAATAACCGTGGCTTGCGGCTAATGTATCGAAGCGCGATTTTAATGCTTCGTAGCGGCCATGATTTAATCGATTGCCAATCTTGATGCCGGGATTGTCGTATAACGGCTGGAAGACTTTATCGTCAATGCCCTCACCCTGGATTTCAATACGCAATTCTTTTACCAACACCGGGTCGCCGGGGGTCAGGACAATATTTAATCCCCAGCAATTTTTATTGTTTACAAATTTTGCTTCATATTCCAGTTGGTAATAGCCCAGCGCCTGGGCAGCGGCGGAAATTTCAGTTTCGGCATTGGCCAGCAGAGAGTTGAGTCGCCAAAGCGGCGCCTTGCAACTTTCGTCGGCTAGGGAAAGATGTTGGCGAATATTTTCGCGCAGGCTTTTGGTGCCGCCCTCAATGTCTATTTCCGGCTCAGCGGCATAGGCGGGGGCAGCAGCCAGCAGGATTAGCGGCGCAAACAAACGATAGGAAAACAGCTGCAGCAATAGTGAAGTTTGCAATTCCATACTCTTCATCGGTATACGCGGTGGCTACTTTAACCGCTAACAATGGCTACTGAAAGCCATCATTTGTGACATTCTTGTGCGGGTAAATGTTCCTTATCGCCTCCGGTAAATGTTCTGTCTTCTTAGGGTAAATATTCCTTGTACCCGTTATAATCGCGCCGATCTTACCTGTATCCCCACGGAATTTACCATGCTCAGTTATCGCCACGGCTTTCATGCGGGCAATTTTGCCGATGTACTCAAACATACTGTGCTGGTGCACATCCTTGAGTATATGAAACAAAAAGACAAAGCCTTGCGTATTGTTGATACTCATGCCGGTGCCGGTGTGTATAAATTGAACGGTCCGCAGGCACAAAAAAATCGCGAATTTGATACCGGCATTGGTCCGCTGTGGAATTGCAGCGATGCGCCGCCGGCTATCGCCAAATATCTGGAAGCGGTGCGTGCAGTGAATGAACAGGGCCAGTTGCAAATTTATCCGGGCTCACCCTTGTTAATGCAAACGCTGATGCGCTCACAGGACCGTTTATTCCTGCATGAATTACATCCGAATGATTTCCAATTTTTACGCGACTGCATGCGCGATGACAAACATGTGAAAGTGTTGAATGAAGATGGTTTCGCTGGCTTGCAGGCTTTATTGCCACCGCCGGATCGGCGCGCGCTGGTTTTGCTTGATCCCTCCTATGAAGTAAAAAATGATTATCAGCACCTGGTAAAACAAGTTATCCAGGCACACAACCGTTTTCAAACCGGTACTTTTGCAATCTGGTATCCGGTAGTGTTGCGCCAGCGCATTGATGAAATGGAATTAGCGTTAAAAAAATCCGGCATCACCAATATTCAATTGATGGAATTTGGATTGCTGCCCGACAACCCCGAACACGGGATGACTTCCAGCGGCATGATTGTAATCAACCCACCCTGGACGCTGTGGAGTGCGATGGAAGAAACCTTGCCATGGCTGGTAGAACAATTGAGTGAAGACCAGGCAGGTTTTTATCGCCTCGAACAATTGGTTGCTGAAAAATAACAGGAGAAACCATGTCAGTTGCCGCAAATAAACCTGTGAACAAACCCATGAGTTACGCAGCGCGTGCTGCTATAGCATCTGCGTTTATTTTTCCAGGTGCCGGGCTGTTCCTGCTCAAACAATATGTACGTGGATGTATTTTTGCGTTGCCTGCAACAATCATTATCGCAATGATGTTTAAAAATTTATTTAGTACGGCAATTGCGATCAACGAACAATTACAACGCGAGGCGGAGCGCGGCATTTTTTCATTTGATGTAATGGCAATATTCCATCAACTACACAGCTCCATTTTTGCATCGCCCTACTGGCACGATGGCAAATGGCTTTTGCTCGCAAGCTGGTTATTGAGCATTGTCAGTTCTTATTTTGTAGGCAAAAAATTTGACCAGCAGCAATTGGCAGCGGGAGATAATTAATGCAAGCGTCACTGATCGCGATAGGATTATTATTTTGCAGCAATATTTTTATGACGTTTGCGTGGTATGCCCATTTAAAAGAGCTTAACCAAAAACCCTGGATTATTGCGGCATTGATTAGTTGGGGAATTGCCCTGTTTGAATATTTATTACAGGTGCCAGCGAATCGCATTGGTTATACCGTTATGAATGTAGGGCAATTAAAAATTTTGCAGGAAGTTATTACGCTCAGCGTATTTGTACCCTTCGCCGTTTTTTATATGAAAGAGCCACTTAAATTGGACTATCTATGGGCCGGCTTATGCCTTTTAGGTGCAGTATTTTTTATGTTCAGAGATAAATTAACTGGATAAATCCAGCAGCAGACACACAGAAATCGACTATACATAAAGGTGATCCGGTCATCCCACCCTTTTAGTTGATTAACCCAAGGTGCCTGTGTGTCTGAACCAAACACCACTCATTCCGCTGCCCAGGGATTTGTTTACCGGGATTTTCATAAACAAAATATCAAACGTTTAATACAAATACTGCGCGCGACTCAAATTGCGCTCTTGCTCGTCAGTATTATCAGCATTACCACCGGCCGCTATAGCGATACGATTACCATGCTGGCAACCGGCGTGTTCCTGTTCAGTGTCGATTGGCTGGTCTATAAAAAACATCCACTCGCGGCCACCTTCGTATTTCTTGTTACCTTAACCTTAATGTTGGCTTACCTGATTTGGGTAGGCAGCGGGATTCGCGACAGCGCATTGCTGGGTTTTTGCGGCGTATTAATTTTTGCAGCCACGCTCGGCAATCGCCGCTTGCTGGTGTGTTTGTTAGCGGTGATGGTGAGCGTTCTATTGGTTATCGCTTATGTGAATGACCGCGGTATTTACCAGCACCAGATTGAACCGACCAACCTTGCTACCGGCGCTATCGTTATTATTATTTTGTGTGTTGTGGGTCTGGCAGCCTGGCTGCTAGCGCACGATTATCGCTTCGCCCTGGATGAACTCGCACGTGAAAATGATCGTGTAAGAACGGCCAAAAATCACATCGAACATATGGCCTTGCACGATGCATTAACCGGCCTACCCAATCGTTTGCTTGCGCAAAATAATTTTGAAACCATTTACCAATACGCAAAAACCCATCATCAACAGCTCGGCATAATTTTTATCGATCTTGATAATTTAAAACCGATCAACGATTCCCTTGGTCACCAGGCCGGCGACCAGATTTTAAAAGAAGTCGCGCTACGTTTGTTGAGCTACACACGGAAAGTAGATCATGTGTGTCGTTTTGGCGGCGATGAATTTATTGTATTTATGCCAAATATCCAATCAGAAGAGGATGCGTCCAAAGCCAGCCTGGAAATTTTACAGCTGGTTTCAGAAAATTATTTATACCGTAATATCGAAATTTTTTGCACCTGCTCAATAGGCATTGCGTTAGCGCCGCAAGATGGCGAAGACCTGGATACCTTGATTAAAAAAGCCGATATCGCTATGTATCATTCTAAGGATTCAGGGCGTAACAGTTTCCGTTTTTTTAATCCGACGATTAAACGCAATATGCTCGACCATATCAGTTTAATTTCCGGCATGCGCAAAGCATTGCACGATGAACAATTCACACTCTACTACCAACCCAAGATTGATTTGCAACAAAACCGCATTTGCGGTTTGGAGGCACTGCTACGCTGGAACCACCCGGAACAAGGTTTTATTTCACCGGCGACATTTATTCCACTCGCTGAGTCATCGGGATTAATCATCCAGTTGGGTGAATGGGTAGTTAATGCCGCTTGTCGCCAGGCAAAAGCCTGGCTGGACGCCGGCTTTCTGGATTTCAGTGTGGCGGTAAATATTTCATCGATCCAATTCAAACGCGGCAATATCGATATCATCGTGCTCAATGCCCTCACCAAAGCACAATTGCCACCGGAATACCTGGAGCTGGAACTAACTGAATCGTTATTGATTGAGGACAGTGATCGCCTGGTGCACACGCTCGCTGTGTTGCGCAGTGAAGGCGTGCATTTTTCTATCGACGATTTCGGTACCGGTTATTCCAATCTCGGTTATTTAAAAAAGTTTGAGGTAGGTGCATTGAAAATTGATCAATCTTTTGTACGCAAAATGGATGATCAAACTGGCGACGCAGCAATAGTTCGCGCGATTATCCAGATGGCCTCCAGCCTCGGTTTAAAAACAATTGCTGAAGGTGTTGAAGACGCTAATACGGCTGCCCTGTTACGTGGCCTGGGTTGCAATGAAGCACAAGGATATTATTGGGCCAGGCCAATGCCCGCGAATGAAGTTGAAAGCTTTTGTAAAAACTGGCCGCAATCGTCGAGTTGATCCAAACCGGTTTTCTGAAAAATCACAGACAGCTGAACAGCCTGAGCTTTTTTATCAAACACAGCATTTTTATTAGGAAAGTGGCATTTTATTTTTAATAGCACATGCCACGTGATTCCACCCATCACACCTATCTCACGCCAACATTTCACACCGACACTCACATTCCCCAATACCCGCCGAAACACAACTAGTATACTAGTCGCCCATTTTCTTTCCTGCTTACTGTCGTCCGTTGCACAAGGGATTCGGGTCACTCGTGTGCAACGGGTTTAGCTAATTGACCCACTCACGAAGGATTACTGCCATGATTAAAATAATTCATAAAATCACTACGTCTGTTCTACCCGTTTTAACTTGCGGATTGTTACTTGCCGGCCTGGACAGCAATGCGGCGAGCTTACGTGAAATCACCAGCTTCGGTACCAATCCTACTAACTTGCGCATGCATCTATATGTGCCCGATGCCGTGCCCAACAACGCTCCTATCCTGGTTGCCAATCACTATTGCACGGGAACTGGCCCGGCACTTTATTCCGGCACCCAGTTCGCGTCGCTCGCTGATCGCTATGGTTTTATTGTGATTTACCCCAGCGCCACCCGAAGCGGCCAATGCTTTGATGTATCGTCCGCGCAAGCGTTGCGTCGTGGCGGCGGGAGCGACCCGGTAGCCATTATGTCGATGGTGAACTACGTGCAGCAGAACTATAACGTGGATTCAACGCGCATTTTTGTCACCGGCGTTTCATCTGGCGCAATGATGACACAAGTATTGCTCGGCCTTTATCCTGATGTATTTAAAGCCGGTGCTGCCTTTGCCGGTGTTCCGTTTGGTTGCTTTGCAACTACCAACGGCAGCACCTGGAATAGCGCTTGCGCTAACGGTACTGTCACCCACACCGCGCAACAATGGGGTGATCTGGTGCGCAATGCATATCCCGGTTATTCGGGTGCGCGTCCGCGCGTACAACTCTGGCACGGCACTGCCGATGACACACTGCGTTATCCCAACTTCAACGAAGCGATCAAACAGTGGACCAATGTCCACGGCATAAGCCAGACGCCAGTCACCACTGATTCACCACAATCAGGCGCAACGCGTACCCGTTATGGCAGCGCGGGTGATCAGGCACAAGTTGAAGCGATTAGTTTGCAAGGGACCGGACACAACCTTCCGGTAAATGCGGCAGAAGCGATTCGTTTTTTTGGTTTAAATACGACCACCACATCAAGCGTTGCCAGCTCGCGTTCATCGGCAGCACCGAGTTCTTTCGCGCGTAGTTCTTCGTCGATAGCAATCAGTAGCGCATCCAGCTCAATCGCTATTGGCGGGGATCGTTGTAATTGGTACGGCACGCAATATCCACTGTGTGTGAATACGGTGAGTGGATGGGGTTATGAAAATAGCCGCAGCTGTATTGGTAGAAATACCTGCACGTCGCAACCGGCACCTTATGGTGTGATTGGTGGTACTGCGAGTTCAACAGCAGTTTCATCCAGACCTGCAAGCTCTACCCCGGTAATCAGCAGCGCAGCAACATCGAGCCGCTCCAGCACCGCCACAACTACCGGTCAAAATTGCAATTGGTACGGCACGCGCTATGCGCTTTGCGCAACAACCCAAAGTGGTTGGGGTTGGGAAAACAATCGCAGTTGTATTTCTCGGAACACTTGCAGTACGCAGCCTGCGCCTTATGGAGTAGTTAACTAAGGAGCCGTCCGGCGCAGGCTTGCACAGCGGCGCCGGTATTTTCAGGTTGATTCTTGATCAACTAAAAATATATATTTTCGATATATATCAAATCAGGTAATCCCTATGACCCAAACTGCCAAGCTTTTTATGAACGGCCGCAGCCAGGCTGTACGCCTTCCCAAGGAGTTTCGCTTCGAAGGCGATGAGGTTTATATCACCCGTCATGGCGATACAGTAATCATTTCCCCCAAACCGCAAAGCTGGGACGATTTTTTTGATCGCAAACCCACATTTGATGAGAACTTTATGATCGACCGTGAGCAATCACCCATCCAGGAAAGGGATTTTTAATTACCGGGCACATGCCAAAAGGAATGCACATATGTATATGCTCGACACCAACACCTGTATTTATGTTTTAAAAAATCGCTCTGATAAATTACGCCACAAATTCAAAGCCATTAAAAATCTCTGCATTTCGTCAATCAGCTACGGTGAACTTTGTTACGGGATTGAAAATGGCGAGGCCAGCTTGCGCACTGAACGTTACGAAGAGCTGCAGCTATTTACCCAACGTTTAACAGTCGAAAGTTGGGATGATGAAGCAGGCTTTCACTATGGATTGCTACGCGCGGACCAGAAACGGCAGGGATCAATTATTGGCAGTAATGATTTACTGATTGCAGCACATGCACGCAGCCTGAGCGCTGTCTTAGTTACCAACAACACCCGGGAATTTGCGCGCATCGCAGACCTGACATTGGAAGATTGGATTTGATGCTAGAGCCTGCGAGTCATAAATACGCTATAAGGATCTTCCTTATAATCGGCAAATGGCCCGCAGCATTCAAAACCATAACGCTCATATAATTTTCGTGCCGGAATAAAAAAATCCTGCGGTCCGGTTTCCAGACTCAAGCGTTGGTACTTACGTTCGCCAGCTATTTCCAGAATATGCTCCAGCATTTTCTTGCCCACGCCTTTCCCACGCGCACGATTGGATGAGCGCATGGATTTTATTTCCGCATGAGTGGAATCCAATTCTTTTATTGCCCCGCAACCAACCAACTCATTGTTATCCCACACACTCCAGAAAGTAATTTCCGGTTTGCGCAATTTGTTCAAATCCAGTGCATGTACACTCTCCGGTGGCGATGTTGCGTACATATCCTGCAAATGCTCATTCAATAATTCAGCAATCTCGGGGCTGGTCAAATCGTCTATACGGATTTGCATAAGTATCTTCCTTTCATTCTGCGAACGATAAAGCTGTAACTTACTGTAGCGGGTTGTTTATAACTATGCTTGTTACATCTGTCATCTGGTGGTCATTAATTTTTTGTCAAATTTCTCATCCACTTCTTACTACCAATGCGACGAATCACTGGAATAAATTTCAAACCATCTTCCAGAAACATCAACGCATAGATATAGACAAACGAAATTTTGGCAAGGAAAACTGTGGCGATATAAATGGGCAAGCCGAACACCCACATTACGATAGTATCGGTAACCAATGTAAAACGATTATCACCACCGGCACGCAACACACCGATAATGCGCATCATATTAATCACTTTCACCCACACCAGCAGGCAAAATACACCGAGGGTATTTAATAATAGATCGGTGGAGTTTTCGTCCAGCTGGTCAAAAATAGTGAGCACCCACGGCCGGGCAAACCAGAGCGATGTACAAAAAATAATAAGCAATATAAACGTGAGCCGATCAAAAAATTTATGCAGGTGCCAGGCGGTATCGTTATTGCCCGCACCCAATTCCCTACCGATCAATACAGCCGATGCATTCGCGAAACCGACAAACAAGGCAAAGAATGCGCTTTCGATAGGTACGATTACGCCCATCACCGCTAATGCATTAGTGCCCGCATAACCAGTAGTTAAATGATAAGTAGAGTTTCCCACCGCCCAGATTGCGTAGTTAGCCACTAACGGCATTGAGAAAGCGAGGTAGCGATTGATTTGGGTTTTATCCAAACCCATTTTCAATTGGGCAAGATTCAATGCAAAACCGTGCTTGCGCGCATAAACCCAACCGACAACAATAAATAATTGCAAGATGCGCGCCGACAAAGTTGCCCAGGCAGCACCCCCAACCCCCAATGCCGGAAAGCCCCAGTTGCCTTCGATTAACGCATAGTTACCAACAATATTTAACGCCGCCGCAAACACACCGGCAACCAATGGCATAGTGGTGCTGCCCAGCGCGCGCAATGAAGCTTCATAAATAACAATCCATTGCGTTAACAATAATGTCGGTGCGGTAATAATTAAAAATTGCGCGGCGAGTTTTACCACTTCAGGATCAGGATTTACCCAGCTCACCCAGATCTTGGATGCGAAACCAAAAGCCAGGGTGAACGGCAACATCACTAACGTTCCCACCAGCAATGTCACCGCGAGTGTGCGCTGGCAACTGGGAAAATCTTTTGCACCGGTATACTGCGCAATCAAAATACTGCAGCCAGTAGCCAAACCGCTCATCAACACCAATAACAGAAAATGGATTTTTGCAGCCAAGCCTACCGCGGCAATTGCAGCAGCTCCCAAACCGCCGACCATAATTACGTCAGCCATTCCCAGTAGTGACTGCAATAACATTTGCGCCGCAACTGGCAACGACAACAGCAATACGCTACGTGAGAACGCGCGTTTATCATTCATGGAAATAGGTTCAGGGGTGGCAACCACGGAAAACTCCGGCGGATAAATAATGGGTCATTATAAATCTATCCAACCGACACAACTGTTAATAAGTGGTAAGAAAAAAGGGGTCACTTTACGCACTTGCGCAAAGCGCTCCATCTGTTCCAAATATTACGCAAAAGTGATAAGCGTTCGCACCGACATTCGAACGATTTAACAATTCTTAAGCGGGCAAAATAAGAAAGGTCACTAGACTTGACCAATAATATTAATTACCGGAAATGTTTCCATGCAGAATATATCCTCTTCCGAATCATCCCCCGTTATTCCAAAGCCACAACGAATTGAATTGGTCGATGCTATACGCGGCTTCGCACTCATGGGCATTTGCCTGGTGCACTTTATGGAATATTTTGAGTTGTACTGGATTAACCAGGATCCAACCTTGGTACACAACATCGTCTTCTTTTTATTCGCCGGCAAGGCTTACGCTATTTTTGCATTAATGTTTGGCCTGAGTTTTTTTATCATCATGGATAACCAGGCACGCAAAGGTGTGGATTTTAGTTACCGCTTTGCGTGGCGTTTAGTCATTTTATTGATTATCGGTTATATACACACGCTATTGTATCTTGGTGATATTTTATCGGTGCTAGGCATTATCGGGTTGAGTTTGTTGTTTGTGCAAAAGCTCAACAACCGCTGGCTGTTAATCGCCGCTGCACTCTGCTTATTGCAATTACCTTTCTATTATCAATTTTATGCAGCACTGCATAATTGGCCCGGTGCTAATGATGCGCCAGCGCATTGGGCGGTATTTCCGGAAGTGTACGGGGCAATTGCCAAAGCAACTACGCTCTCTGAATTGGTTGCCGTAAATAGTTGGGATGGCCTGACCGCCAAATGGTTGTACTTTGTAGAATCAGGGCGCGGCATACAACTGGTGGGATTATTTATTATTGGCCTGATGTTGGGACGTATCGGTTTTTTCACGCAAACCGGGCGCTTTGCCAAAGTACGCGTTATTGCGCTGGTGACCGCATTGATTGCCGCTGCCGCGTTTTACTGCCTGGATAATTACATCAAACAATTACCTGCCACTATTTTTCAAGAACAAGGCATGGCAAAAATGTATCTGGAGCAAATAATCGGATCTTATTTAAGCACAGCGATTATGGCTTCTATCCTGCTGTTATTCATTCAGCTTTATTTATGGCAACCGGCAACAAAAATACTGAACTTGCTTGTACCTTGTGGCCGCATTAGTTTAAGTATTTATTTAATTCAGGCAGTTGTGGGGATTCCGTTATTTTATTCAGTTGGATTGGGTGGCTACCTGACATTCGGTCAAACCAATAGCCTTTTACTCGGCATTGCTTTTTATGGATTGTTAATCGCAATTGCACATTGGTGGGTGAAAAATTTCTATTATGGGCCAGTGGAATGGTTGTGGCGCAGCGCTACCTATATGACAACGAAGGTTCCGTTTAAGCGTTAAAAATTACTTTAAAACAAGGCATCACAATGATGATGCCTTGTTCTGGTTATTTATTGCCTTCACCGATCACATTGAAGCGCCGCTCCAATTTATAACCGTTTTTATCCATGACCAATAGCTTGTGCACGCCCGGCTCCAGCGATGCCTCGCGCTCGTGGAATACTTTAGTTTCACCCAGAAATTCATCGTCCAGATGCCAATACAATGTAGCCGCTGCATCGCGGTGAACCGCTTTGAGTACCACACGGCTGCGCTTTCCATCCAGATCAACGGGAATATAAATCCGGCTGTGTGCTTGCGGATAAATTAATTCCATCGGATTGTCATCATCTACTTGCGCGGAGTCAGCAAGGCAATCGCGCCGCCAGGGCGGCAAGGTGCGATATTCACTGTGATGTTGCCGCCAATAAAATTCCTGTGTCGGCGGTAACAAAAACCAATTTGCTGATTGCATATTGCTGACCGTTTCGCAGCGATTATGCACGCGGAATTGCTCATCTTTATCAACATGGATAATACGATGATAAGGAGTGATTTTTTCGAAATGACTGGAGCGTGGAATTTCCATATCCATGGCTTCACATTGGCCGCCGGCAAGGTAACCATCATCTTTACACACTGAAATTATTTTCAATGCGTGCGCAGGCTTTGCAAACCAGTTTACCTTTGGCAACGCATCGAACATATCAAATAAAATCGGTGCAGCACTACTTTGCCCGCTGATAAAGGTTGCTGGTTCTCCACCTGCATTGCCAACCCATACACCCAAGGTATAGCGGCCATTACTGCCAATTGCCCATGCATCACGCAAACCATAACTGGTTCCTGTTTTCCAGGCGATGGTTTGGCTGCCTGCGAAATCGCGCCAGTAATTATCATTGCCCGGCCGCGCCACTTCGATTAATGCTTGTAACGTTAACCATGCAGAACCCTGATTAAAAACCGGTTTAACTTGCAATAACCCGGAATTGTTTTTTTCAATTAATACCTGCATCGCGCTTTGATTTATTTCACCATCGCGTGCGCTCGCTGCAAGGCGCGCATAAATCCCCGTTAATTCCCACAGTGTTCCTTCTGCCCCGCCCAGAATTAACGTCAAACCATAATCGTCAGCGGGACGAAATAAACTGGTCATCCCCATCGCCTGCAATTTTTCCTGAAAGCGACCAATACCATAATCACGCAACATGCGCACGGCCGGGATATTAAGTGAATGCGCCAAGGCAAATTGTGCCGGCACTGCACCGCGAAAACTGCGATCATAATTTTTCGGGTTGTAACCATTAATTTGTGTGGGGATGTCCGCAATCAAACTCGTGGGCGCCAGCTCACCTTCCTGCAACATCAAACCATACAACAGCGGTTTCAAAATACTGCCCGTGGAACGCGGGCGCTGAACTATATCTACACTGGGAGCGGCGCTGATTTTATTCTGGAATGCTTCGTTACCGACATAAGCCAGTGTTTGCATACTCTGGTGATCAACCAATACCAACGCAATATTATTCACACCATCATTTACTAAACGATTGCTATGGCGCAGTGCAATCTGGTTAGCTAATTGTTGCAACTGTGGATCAATCGTTGAATTGAAAACTTTTTGCTCAGGCGATTTTTGTTTTAATGTGGGCAACAAGTGCGGAGCAAGTTGCGGCAATACTTGTGGCCGCTCCGGGAGCGGCTCGAGCAATGCCAGTTGCAAATCCAGGTCAGAAAAATAATGTTGTGCATGCAAGCGTTGCAGCAATCGATTGCGCTTCTGCAATAATACATCGCGCTGACGCCCCGGATGAATTAGCGCCGGGCTGTTCGGTAAAACCGCTAGCAGCGCCGACTCAGACCAGGATAAATATTCCGGCGAGCGCCCGAAATAACGCCATGCTGCCGCACGCAAACCAACAATATTCCCGCCATAAGGTGCATGGCTGGTATAGTGAATTAATAAATCTTCTTTGCTAAAACGCCATTCCAGTTTTAATGCTAATGCTGCTTCCTGAATTTTATTGCCAAGTGTACGTCCGCTATTTTTTTCCTCAGCGCGATACGTTTCTTGCCGCAATAAACGCGCAAGTTGCATTGTAAGAGTGCTGCCGCCGCTGGTAATTTTCCCGGCAGAAATGTTACCGCGCAATGCGCGCGCGATGGACAGAGGATTAATACCAGGGTGGCGATAAAAATGGCGGTCTTCAAATAACAATAACGAATTTTTATATTTATCCGGCAATTGTTCAATCGGGGCAAAACGCCATTGTTGATCTGCTGCAATACTGGCACCGAGCAAGCTGCCATCGCGCGCCAATAATAATGATGCGTAAGGTGTGGAATAAAGGCTGGCAGGCAGGGATGAAAATTGTAACCAACCCACACTCAGGCAGAACAACAATAACAAGCTCGTGAGAAATTTGTGGCGACTTATCCAGACGCGGCTCCATCGCCACAGTTTCATACTTTCAACCGATAGTGGTTAGCGAAAAAATTATTTATGCTCAACCAACAATAAACTTTGTTGGTAGTACTCGGCACTTTTCTTGTGATCACCCAATTTGGTCATCAGGCGCGCCAGTTCCGCAGTGGTTTCCAGTTGCTGCTTTTGATTGAGGCTGCGCTGAAAATATTCGCGCGCTAATTCCCATTGCTGGTTGCGCTCCATCAACCGTCCCATGGTTAGTAATAAAGTTGCATCCTGCGGCCGGGCTTTTAACCAGGATTCTACGGTGCGTAATTGGGTATGAATTTCTTTTACTTGCAATCGGCCATAAAGTGCGACAAGCGGATCGTACCATTGATTACCCAACGCTTTGCGCACAATAACTTCCGCTTCCTGATCCTGGTAGTTTTCTGCCAATGCACGCGCATAAGCCAAAATAACTGCCGGTTGTTTTTGCAGGCTACGCGAAAATGATTTCCACAGTTTTTGCAAGGTAGGCAACCGCTCCGCAATTAACAGCGCTTTGGTTTGCGCCGAATGCACATGCATTTTTTCAGTCGCGAGTAAAACTTCCAGCTCGTCAAACTCTACATTAGAAAGCACTTTTGCTTTGCGCATGATTGGAAAAAGTTCTTCCAGTGCACGCCAGTTTTTTTGCGCGATATAAATGTGGTGCATCAAATCCAATACCGCTGGTTGGCGCGGCATTTTGATATCGATTGGTTTGAGAATGTTAATCGCGTCTTCGTAGCGCTCTGCCTGTACATGCAAGCGCGCGCGAATTAATGCAACAGGCAATTCGCTGTTGGATACCGCCAGGGCTTTTTCCAGGATTTTTTCTGCTTCAGCTTCATCGCCCATTTCAAAACTGCTGCGGGCAGCCGCCAGATAGTTAGCGAGCGGATACTCCACTTTATCGAGTGTACGGGTTAGTTTTTTGCGCGCTTCAAACCAATCGCCAACCAGATAATCCACCATCCCGGTCGCTGCACGTTTTTGTGCACGCTCTACTGAACCAAATAAAAATATTTCGCGGAAGCGGCGTGCCATTTCCACCCCGCCTGCCAACAACTGGCGTAGTAGCCAGATACTCGCCAGAATCAAAGCGATGACAATAGTGGCGACCCAGAGTGTCATCTCAATAGTTTTGGTGCCGTAAGAAATTAATAAATAACCATCGCCGCGCACCAATAAAAAAATAACCGCAGCAACAACCAGTAAAAATAAAATAGCTTTTAGCAAGCGACGCTTCATTGGCGCACCCCGCGGCGGGCGGCAGCCATTTTTTCACGCTTGGCAATATAATCAGCTAATGCTGATGCACTGTTACTGAAATTGGTTAGCTCTGGCGAAATCTCTTCTCGCTGCAGCGATTGCAATTCTTCCAGCACCGCTTTGGCTTTTTCATTCAAGGCATAATATTGGTTGATCCAGTTTTGTGCTTTTACCAGGCTCTCCTGATAAATTCCTTTCTCGTTACGCAACAATGCAACCTGCGCTTGCTCCAGCATCAAGCGTAAATTTTGTTGCAGGAATTTTTGTTCGTCAGGTGGCAATACCGCGTTAATCGTTTTTCCGTGATCGCGCACACGCACATAGGAACCGAGTTTATGGAGCAACGCATAAAAGTTGCGGGTGATTTTTTGTTTGAACGTTTCGTCAGCAGGAATTTCCTCCTCTGCAAGCAATTCCTCTTCTTGCCCCAAAGGCTCAATGAATGGAATTGCATCAACCTGGGTAGATAATGCCGAGAGACGCAAAAATATTCCTTCGCGATCAATCACTCCAGCGAGCTTCAGCACCGCGATTTCTTCGGTGAGTAATTTGCGCACCCCCACCAAATCAGCCTCATCAATTTCACGCAATACGTCATCCGCAGAAAGTGCGAGCGCCAGGGCATTTTGGCTATCTTTTTCCAGCAATATACGCTGATCCGCCAAACGCAATAAATATTGCGCTTCCTGTAATTTCCACTCATCGCGATTCACACTGGACAGCGACAACAAGCGTGCATTGTTGCTATCCAGTTGTTCTGCAAGGTCATTTAAATTGGCTTGTACATTGTTTTGTTGTTCAACCAATTCTTTTTCGAAATCATCTTCCAATGCCTGTTGCTTGGTTTCTGCCGTCAGGGCATTTTGCTCAACCTGCTCACGCAAGCTATTAATCGTTTGCTGTTGGACATCCATATAGCGCCACGCATACACGCAACCAAATCCAACTGCTACCACTAATAAAATGATAAATAACCAGATCAATGAAAATGCTCCGGCATAGGATTTTGCCGGAGCAACCGCAGCCGGTGCGACATACGGAATGTGGGCCGGTTGTACCGGAGTCGGGTTTGCAGATGGAGTAGTCGATGAGGATATTTGGTCAGTCACGCTGAAATCCTATAAGGCTTGAACCGTTAAAATTAATGATCACGGGAATAACGCACAAGTGCATCGGTCATGGCCGCATCAGTGGCATTTTCTGCACTGATTGTGTTGTTAAACCCTGCTGCTTGCGCTGCCGCTGCAATCCGTTGACTGGGAACCAGCAATGGCAACGCACGCAATTGTTCCTGCTGCCACGTGGGATATTCGCTTATCACTGCGAGCAAGTTTTCCAAACTTTCACCACTGTGTACGCTCAGCAGATATTGTTGTTGAGCCCGGGCAATATCTTCACAAAGTTTATGCAATTGCTCGTTTGCCTGTGCGGGCAAACGCCGCTCATAAAGCTCGCAATATTCCACCCAGGCACCACGTTTGCGCAATTCTTCCGCCATATGGCCACGCCCGCCGCAACCGCGAAAAATAATTATCTTTTCGCCATCTACTTGCTGCAAACCTGGAGCGCGCAACAAATCTTCACTGGTCATACCGCCGTTGCCGCTAATAGCAAGATCAGTTACTACCACATCATAATCGGCGAGTTTTTTTGCAGTTGTTGCACCGACTGCAAAATAATCAATACCGATAGGTAATTGCGGCCAGTATTCATCCAGCCATTGCATACCAAATTCAACGGCATTCTGGCTGACAAAAATTGCTTTCTGGTACAGGTCAAAATCCAGAATTTTATTTTTAATCGCGCGCGTTTTTTCTTCGCTGCTGACCGGCACAATTTCAAGCAAATTCAATGTTGCCGTCGCAAAACCTTGTGCTGCCAATTGTTGCGCCCAGATTACCGCTTGCGCTTGCGGGCGCGTAATGACGACGCAATATTGCGATGAGTCGCTCATAAATTATTCCGCGCTCGCATAAACCTCGGCGAGGATTTTATCGGCACCGGCAGCGAGTAAACGATCCGCTAATTCGATACCCATTTTTTCTGCATCCGCCACCGGACCGCTGATTTCATCAAACAACATTTGGCTACCATCCGGTGCGCCCACCAATCCGCGCAGCCATAGTTGGTTATCGCGATGGATAGCATAGCAGGCAATAGGTACCTGGCAGCCGCCTTGCAAACGGCGATTCATCGCGCGCTCGGCCAGCACTTGTTCTGCAGTTGTCTGATGATGCAAAGGCTTTAACAGGGCGATGGTTGCCGCATCACTAACACGACATTCAATACCCACAGCTCCCTGACCACCGGCGGGTAAACTTTGTTCCGGCGCAATGTAAGCGCGAATGCGTTCTTTTAATTCCAAACGAATTAATCCGGCCGCGGCGAGAATAATTGCGTCGTATTCGCCGTCATCCAGTTTTTGCAGGCGCGTCTGCACATTGCCGCGCAAAAATTTCACCTGTAAATCCGGGCGGCTGGCAAGCAATTGACATTGGCGACGCAAACTTGAGGTACCAATTACACCGCCAACGGGAACTTCATCCAGTGAGTTGTAGCGATTGGAGACGAAGGCATCGCGCGCATCTTCGCGCGGGCATATTACTGACAGCCCCAGACCGTCCGGGAATTCCATCGGAACATCTTTCATCGAATGCACGGCGATATCTGCTTCATTCGCTAACAACGCCTGTTCGAGTTCTTTAACAAACAAACCCTTGCCGCCAACTTTGGCGAGGGGAACGTCGAGAATTTTGTCGCCCCGGCTGGTCATTGGCACCAATTCGATCACCAGACCGGGATGGTGCTTTTCCAATTCGGCTTTGACATATTCCGCTTGCCAGAGAGCTAGCAGGCTTTTACGGGTGGCAATACGAAGCGGCGGGCGATTAGCAGACATGGATTCCAACATTCGGTAATGAATTCAGGGGGCGAATCATACCATTGGAGTTGTGTTCGTAGGGATAGCTGATAGGAGTATGAGAAGGCGTAACAGTTTTTCACCAATCTGGCCTGCGCCAGATTGGTGAAACGAAACACTTAATTGGATAGATTGAGCTTGTAATGCTCGCCGCCCACGTTGGGAATAATTTGTTTGCCCAATGAGCCAACGACCATTCCAATACCCGCCGCTAATACACCGGCGAGCTGTGCGGGGAAGGCCTCACCGAATGGAGTGAAGGTGAAGAACAACCAGACGGTTAATCCTGCACCGATGGAAAACAACGCGCCCTGGGTAGTCGCACGCTTCCAGTACAATCCACAGACCAGCGGTACAAATGCACCCACCAGTGGAATCTGGTAAGCACCGGATACCAGGTCATAGATCGAAGTACCCTCCAGCGCAACCGAATAAGTACAGACGCAAATGCCGAAAATAAATACGGCAATACGCATGGTGAGCAATTCGGTTTTGTCATCCTTGCGCGGGACAAACTGGTGCCAGATGTTTTCCACAAAGGTCACTGAAGGTGCGAGCAACGTAGCTGATGCGGTTGACATCAATGCTGATAACAAAGCACCAAAGAAAATCACCTGCATCGCAAACGGCATATGCTCCATCACCAGGGTCGGCAATACTTTTTGTGGATCATCGGCAATTAATTGCTTTGCTTGCTCCGGCATAACGATGAGCGCACTCAACACCAGGAACATAGGAACAAACGCGAAAATGATATAGCAGGCACCACCGATAATCGGACCGCGCACTGCTGCTTTTTCATTTTTGGCAGACATCACGCGCTGGAATACGTCTTGCTGTGGAATGGAACCGAACATTAAGGTAATCGCGGCACCGATAAAGAACAGTATTTCATGGAGATCCGGCGGCGGCAGGAAGCGGAACAATTCTTTTTCACTCGCGAGGCTAATCACTTTATCTGCGCCGCCCGCCAGATCTGCCGCATAAATTGCGATCACTGATAAGCCAACGACCAATACACAAATCTGGATAAGGTCTGTAACTGCAATTGACCACATACCACCCAATAAGGTGTAAGTAGTGATAATTAAAGTGCCCAGCATCATACCGGTGGTTACTTCTATTGCACCATCGGTGAGCAAATGGAACACCAGCCCCAAGGCTGTTACTTGCGCGGCAACCCACCCCAGGTAGCTCAACAAAATCATCAGTGAACACAAAAGCTCTACTTTGCGGCCGTAGCGTTCGCGGTAGTAGTCGCTGATCGTCAACAACATCATTTTGTAGAGCTTGGCGGCGAAGAACAGCCCCACCAGAATCAGACAGGTACCTGCTCCGAAAGGATCTTCCACCACACCATTCAAACCTGTCTCTACAAAACGTGCGGGAATTCCCATAATCGTTTCGGCACCAAACCAGGTCGCAAATGTAGTAGTCACGACCATGATGAGCGGCAGATGACGACCTGCAACGACGAAATCGGCCGTTCCTTTAACGCGCCTGGAAGCCCACAGGCCAATAGACACAGTGACTGCCAAATACATGAAGACAAGCGTCAAGAGCATGGTTTCACCTTTATCATTTGTTGTTTTTACCTTTGATAGTTTTGAACACGCAAATCCAGACTGGCTGACGTCCTTTTATCCTGACCAACCCCACTTGTCATACACCAGTAATGTTTAATCCGGACGGCATTCTATTGCATTTTGATAGCAATTAGCTTGCCTAATTGAAGCCAATAACGAATGTATTCAGGCATAAAAAAACCCCGCCAAAAGGCAGGGTTTTCGATCACAAATTATTCAGCAGGCTGATAACAACACTGCATCACAACTCATTGTTAACTCACTGGATGAGATGATCGCCACCGTAAAAAAGAGATCACAGCCACAACATGCCCACTTAAATAGGGCGACCACCATAGTCAGGCGTCGGCTTTTTCGGTGGGTCAGCAGTTACATTAGGCTCAACCTCATTGATCTTGCCACCGCGCGCCAAAAAGGCAGCTATTTGATCCTCGATTTCGTCCCGCACTTTTTGGCGCGATGCGATACTAAAATCTTCCAATGCTTCTGATTCGGCCGCAGCTGCTTTGCTTGAGGAACCCGAAAAACTGGCATCATCGCTATCCGCAGGCTCATCTGCCTCGTCAGCGTCTTCTTCCCCTTCTACGCCAGTATCGTCTAATTCTTCGTCGTTAATGGGGTCTTCATCAGTCATAATGTCACCTGAAAACTTATACAATGAAATTCTATTATTCTTGGCCCCAGCAAAAATTACCTATTTGAGGGAGACTCCGGCTAATTTATAGCGCAGACTCTTTTAAACGTCATGATGAATCATGATGCTTTTTTAGGCTTTTTTTGCCTTACAGGCACCAGTGCGGCGAATTTTAGTTATTAACAATCAGCAAGTCTAGCGCCGGAAACCGATGATAATAAAAGTAACAAAAACATCATCCTGATTCCGCCATGTATAACAATTCAAGACCATACGATCAGGCAGTTTGCAATAACTATGGATACAAAAAAACTGGCCAAACATTTTCCGGAGATTGCACATCTTCCGCTCCATGAACAACATTCGTTGTTAGGCAAAGCGTATGCGGATGCACTATCCCCTGAAAATAAAATACGCAATGCAGGTAACAATTTAGTTACGATTTTATTGCTAGGCGCACTCTGTTTTTTGATAGTGCTCACTATTCGCTCAGCGCTGGATATGTCGCCAACAACCAGCGCGATATTAATGCTGCTGATTGGATTTCCAAGTTATTTACTAGTTCAACAACAGCGAATGATCCGGCAAATACGCATTAGCTTGCAAAAATTAATGCCATAAAAAAACGCCACCGGAAAGTGACGTTTTTATTAACCAGAGCTACCTAACGTAACTCAATTACCTGCAGGGATTAAACTGCATCAGAGCCGGTTTCACCGGTACGGATGCGGATAATTTCATCCAGTGGTGCGATGAAAATTTTACCATCGCCAATTTTTCCGGTTTGCGCTGCTTTGGTAATTGCTTCTACCGCTTGCTCAACCATTGAGTCATCAACTGCTAACTCAATTTTTACTTTGGGCAGAAAATCAACAACGTATTCAGCACCGCGATACAATTCAGTGTGACCCTTCTGGCGACCAAAGCCTTTTACTTCGGTCACAGTCATACCCTGAACACCTACGTCTGACAATGCAGTGCGCACGTCATCGAGTTTGAACGGTTTTACAACGGCAGTAATCAGTTTCATTATTAAATCCTTTGCTGGAGTCTTAAGGAGGCGGCGCTGGAAAATCTTGCCAATCAAATGCCTGGCTTGACCCCAACAACTTGGGGGTAAAGATACACCCAAGTTTCGCCCATCAACAACAACTTTGTAATAAATTGGTTTAGGGAGGCCAGCGCCTGCAAGCAGGTATCACCGACCGTTTTTTTGTCTAGCAATTACTTGTTGGTAAATTCAGGATAGGCTTCCATACCGCATTCAGCCAAATCCACTCCTTCAAATTCTTCCTCTTCAGATACGCGTATACCCATCACACGTTTGATTGCAAACCAGGCTACAAAACTGGTCGCAAATACCCATCCGAAAATCGCCAGGGCGCCGATTAACTGCCCCGCAAAACTGGTTCCTGTTGCGGTGAATGGCACTACCAATAAACCGTAGAGACCAGCAGCGCCGTGAACCGAGATTGCACCAACCGGGTCATCGATACGCAATTTGTCCAACCCCAGAATACTGAACACCACAATTGCACCGGCAATCAGGCCGATAAAAACCGAACCGATTGCGCCAGGCGTATCCGGACTGGCGGTAATCGCTACCAGACCGGCGAGCGCACCATTAAGAATCATGGTGAGATCGGCTTTGCCGAACAGCACCCGCGCAACCAGCAACGCACCAATCAAACCACCAGCAGCTGATGCATTGGTATTCACAAATACTACGGCGATGGTGTTAGCACTGGTGATATCACCCAACTTGAGTACCGAGCCACCGTTGAAACCGAACCAGCCAAACCAGAGGATAATTGCCCCAAGGGTGGCGATGGGTAAGTTTGCGCCGGGGATCGCATGGACTTCACCGCTGGAACCGTATTTGCCTTTGCGCGCACCAAGGAGTAAAACGCCGGAAAGTGCCGCCGCCGCACCCGTTAAATGCACAACACCGGAGCCGGCAAAATCCTTGAAGCCAAATTGATCATCGAGATTCAAACCAAAGACACCCGCCGAGCCCCAAACCCATGATCCCTCTACCGGATAGATACAACCAACCATGATCAGGGAGAACAACAAAAACGCCCAGAGTTTCATCCGTTCAGCAACTGCGCCGGAAACAATCGACATGCAGGTTGCTGCAAAAACAACTTGGAAGAAAAAATTCGCTGCAGGTGAAAAAATCGCACCGCCGCCAAAACCACCTTCACGTTCACTAAAACTTTTCAGGGTTTGGTTGACATCAACTGCACCAATTCCCGCTACGAAAAATTTGTCGCCGTACATGATCGCGAAACCACATACCAGGTACATCACGCTGGCAGTTGCATAGAGCACGATGTTTTTGGTCAATATTTCCGCTGTATTTTTGGCACGTACCAGGCCGGATTCCAGCATGGCAAAACCCGCCGCCATCCACATCACCAATGCACCGCACATCAAAAAGTAAAACGTATCGAGCGCGTATTGGAGGTGGTAAATATTTTCTTCCATCAGCAGTTCCCCATACCTGACAATAAAAACGGCGCTTTGCAGTCACGCTGCAAAGCGCCAGGGGAATTACATGTGGTAACCGCGCTCGCCGTGTTCGGCAGTATCCAGGCCTTCGGTTTCCACTTCGTCGCTTACACGCAGGCCGATCACTACATCAACCAACTTGAACGCGATGAAGGAAACTACACCTGACCATACGATAGTGATCAACACACCTTTGATTTGGATCCAGGTTTGCGCACCGATACCCGCGAAGCCCCAAGTGCCTGCAACGTAATCGTACACACCGGTACCACCCAGATCCGGGCTGTTGAATACACCGGTCAGGATTGCGCCGATGATACCGCCCACGCAGTGCACACCGAATACATCAAGGGAATCGTCATAACCCAACCAGGCTTTCAGTTTCAGTACCGCCAGCATACAGATCAGGCCGCCGGCAACACCGATTACCAGTGCGCCCATTGGACCTACCCAACCACACGCTGGAGTGATCGCAACCAAACCTGCGATAGCACCGGAAGCCGCGCCCAACATAGTTGGTTTGCCGCGCACCAGCCACTCACCGAAGGTCCAGGCCAATACGGCTGCTGCAGTTGCCAGGAAGGTGTTGATGAATACTTGTGCAGCGAAGGCGTTAGCTTCCAGGTTTGAACCCACATTGAAAC
Source organism: Cellvibrio sp. 79 (assembly GCA_003056245.1). Taxonomy (GTDB): domain Bacteria; phylum Pseudomonadota; class Gammaproteobacteria; order Pseudomonadales; family Cellvibrionaceae; genus Cellvibrio. The sequence goes on from MVDH01000003.1 coordinate 415,931, forward strand.
CAAACCAACCTACCCACAGGATCGCTGCACCAATCATGGTGAACGGAACATTGTGCGGAGCAAGGGAAGCGTTACCGAAACCTTTACGTTTACCGATCAACAAGCAACCCACCAGACCAGCGATACCGGCGTTGATGTGAACTACGGTACCACCGGCGAAATCCAGCGCACCCAATTGGAAGATATAACCCGCACCGGCAGTTGCAGCAGCAGCGGCTTCAGCAGTGGTGTAAGCATCAGGGCCCGCCCAGAACCACACCATGTGCGCGATTGGCAAGTAAGCGAAGGTGAACCACAACACTGCAAACACCAACACCGCAGAGAATTTCATACGCTCGGCGAATGCACCTACGATCAGGCAAGGGGTCAAGGCGGCAAAGGTCATCTGGAAAGCGGCGTACAGATATTCAGGCACATACACGCCTTTGCTAAACGTCGCTGCGGGCAACAAATTACCGGCGGCATCGAGCATATCTTTCAGGAACAAGCGATCAAAGCCGCCGAAGAAAGCATTGCCCGAGGTAAATGCCAGTGAGTATCCGTAGATCGACCAAAGCACCGCGATCAAACAGAAGGTCACGAACACTTGCATGGACAATGACAGGATATTTTTAGCGCGAACCATACCGCCATAGAACAGGGCGAGGCCGGGCAACACCATGAAAATAACCAGCAATGTGGCGGTTAACATCCAGGCGATATCGCCTTTATCAAACGAAGGAGCAGCGGGTGCAGCAGCCGCTTCTGCCGGAGCAGCTTCGGCAGCAACCGGTGCAGCGGCTTCAGCAGCAGGAGCTTCAGTGGTTGCCGCTTCGGTAACCACAGCAGCGGCGTCAGAGGTGGCGGCAGCATCTTGTGCCCACGCGCCACCGGCGGGAAGTATCAACGCGGCCAACAAGGCCAGCGGCGCGAGCTTGACGCCCATACGAAATAGTTTATTCACGAAAATGTTCTCCTGAGGTGATTTATCTGATGCCAGCAGCCATGCAAAGCTGGTCGCTTGTTATCGTTTAAAGAGCTTCGTTACCTGTCTCTCCAGTGCGAATCCGCACCACTTGCTCCAGATCGGAAACAAAAATCTTGCCGTCGCCGATCTTGCTGCTATTGGCCACTTTGGTGATCGCCTCAACCACTACATCGGTCTCGGCATCAGAAACGGCTATTTCCACTTTGGTTTTGGGCAAAAAATCCACCACGTACTCTGCCCCACGGTAGAGTTCGGAGTGGCCTTTCTGACGACCAAAGCCTTTTACTTCAGTCACGGTCATACCGTGGACGCCTATGTCGGAGAGGGCTTCACGCACCACATCCAGCTTGAACGGCTTGATGATCGCTGTTACCAATTTCATTAGTCGCACTCCTGAAAAAATGCCCGCACCACGGGGTACGGGAAACACCGGAAATACTGTCCAGTCGAGGGTTGATTGCTACAAAAAACAGCTACTGCAACCACTCAAACCGACATCAGGTACTCAGGCAAGATTTTGCACAGAGCAGGCCAATTTCAGAAAATCAATAAAAATCAGATAGATAGCAGTATTTATGGGCGCCAAACCGGGAAATATCCAAGATCGAATACATGTGTTGCACCATTTTTGATCAGTCCTGTAAACGAGAGGCACCATTTAAGGACATGGGCACACAAAGCAACATCGAAATGATCTTTGACGGTTATGTAGATGGCGATCAGGGTGCGGCTAGGGGAAAGACGCAGTAAACTGCCAGCCATAGGTAAATTGAGGCGGATAAAACCGATACACACGATGATTAAAAATCTAACCGAAAAGTTGGCGGAAGAAATTCAACGCCAGCTCACCAACAGCAACCAAACGATTCCCGCACGGGAAATTAATATTGCACTACAAGCCGTATTGGCGCGGCTGGATTTGGTAACGCGGGAAGAATTTGATGCGCAGGCCGCCGTATTGCAACGAACCCGCCAGAAGCTGGAACAACTGGAACAACAGTTAGCAGTACTTGAACGGTAAATCGCGGCCCGTCGCATCAATCACTGGCCTGTTGTCGGCGCCTGATTTATAGTCGGCAGCCAAAAATTGCTTTGAAAACAACTACAAGGATCGTATATATGTCGCTCGCTATCGTATTTTCCCGCGCCAAACTTGGCATCAATGCTCCTCAGGTAACCGTAGAGGTTCACATCTCCAATGGCTTACCCGGCCTTTCTATCGTCGGGCTACCGGAAACAGCAGTAAAAGAAAGCAAGGACCGAGTGCGTAGCGCCATCATCAATAGCCATCTCGAATTTCCAGCCCAACGAATCACCGTTAACCTGGCTCCAGCCGATTTGCCCAAAGAGGGTGGCCGTTATGACTTGCCGATTGCACTGGGGATTCTTGCCGCATCCGGGCAAATCCCTCTGGAACAACTGGAGCGACATGAATTTCTTGGGGAACTGGCACTTTCCGGTGAATTGCGCCCTATTAGTGCAGCCCTGCCGGCAGCACTTGCGTGTGGCGATGCCAAACGTGACTTGATTATTAGCACGGGAAGCGCTGGTGAAGCAGCCTTGAGCAGCATTACGCGCGTATTTGGTGCACCCAATCTTCTACAGGTTTGCGCCCACCTGCACCAGCGCGAGCCACTAAAACAAGCAACTGCCGACCAGGACAGCTTCCAGATTGCAGCAAATCCACTCGATATCCTTGATGTTAAAGGCCAATCCCACGCCAAACGCGCATTGGAAATTGCGGCGAGTGGTGGCCACAACCTGCTGTTCTATGGTCCACCAGGCACCGGCAAAACCATGCTCGCCAGCCGCTTGCCGGGCTTGCTTCCAAGCTTAAGTGAGAGGGAAATGCTGGATGTGGCCGCGATTTATTCAGTAGCCGCCCAAGCCAAGGAATACCAATGGCGCCAGCGCCCATTTAGATCCCCCCATCACACGGCGTCGGCGATAGCATTGGTAGGTGGTGGCACAAACCCGAAACCCGGAGAAATTTCATTAGCGCACGCGGGAGTTCTTTTTCTGGACGAACTGCCCGAGTTTTCAAGAAGTGTATTGGAAGTATTACGCGAACCACTGGAGAGCGGCGAAGTGCGAATCTCCCGCGCACGCAGCCAAGCCTGTTTTCCCGCTCGCTTTCAACTGATCGCGGCGATGAATCCGTGTCCCTGCGGCTACCATGGCAGCGATGCCAATCGTTGCCGCTGCACTCCGGATCAAGTTAAACGCTATCGCAATAAAATTTCAGGCCCATTGTTAGACCGAATCGACATGCACGTACCCGTGCGCGCTTTACGCCAAGGCGAATTACAAAGCAAAACAGTGGGCGATGGCACTGCAACAATTCGTGCTCGCGTAGAGCAAACCCGCACGCGACAGTTACAACGCCAAGGAAAAGCGAACAATCAACTCAGCGCGCCCGAACTGGAACAACATTGCGAATTAACAACCGGCGATAAAAATTTATTGGAGCAAGCCATTAATAAGTTGGGATTATCAACGCGCGCGTATCATCGTGTTTTAAAACTGGCGCGCACGCTGGCGGATATGAACGACCGTGCGCAGTTGAATACGGTAGATATTACTGAAGCTTTGAGTTATCGCACATTGGATCGCCAACCCGGCAATTAAAATTTTTTAATTGAGCTGCTGGCGAGTTGCCGATTCTTGCAGCCAATTCATAATTTCAGCGTAGGATTTGGGGGCGGAAAAATAATGCCCTTGCATTAAATCGCACCCCATCTCTTTCAACCAATCTTTTTGCTCTTTGGTTTCCACACCTTCCGCAACAACTAATTTACCCAGATTATGGGCCAACGTAACCATCGCGGACACCAGACGCTTATCCGTATGACTGCGATTTAATTCCTGCAAAAAATTCAAATCAATTTTTACTGTGCTAATTGGCAACCGTTGCAAATGCAACAGCGACGAATTTCCCGCACCAAAACTATCGAGCAAAAAATTAATGCCGAAGAATGATAACGGGCGCATGCATAACGACACCAGTTCGATATTTTCAGCAAATACCGTTTCAGTAATTTCAAATTCGATATCACCGGGTTGAATATCACTATCCGCAAAAATACGCGCGACTTCATGCACCAGATTGTCATCTTTAAATTGGCGCACGGATAAATTTATCGCCATCATGAGCGGGCCACCCCAAAACGCCTGCAAATTTTTTACATCATTGCACGCCTGGCGAATTGCCCAATAACCAATAGCCGTTAATATTCCGGTTTCTTCGGCTGTGGCCACAAAATCGCCCGCATCCAATAAACCAACGCCGGGCTTATCCCAGCGAAGAAAAGCCTCGAGCGCAACAACTCGTCCGGTAGAAACTTCAACGCGCGGAATGTAATGCAATACAAATTGTTGTTTTTTTAATGCTGCGCGCAAATCGGCTTCCAAACGCAATTGCCGGCGCACATCCTGGTTCATCATTTCGGTAAAGAAACGGTAATTACTATTAGGTTCCTGTTTGGCTTTGTACATCGCCATATCGGCATGCTTCAACAAAGTATCGGCATCGCGCCCCGCTTGCGGGTATATTGCAATTCCAATACTGCAACCCACAACCACTTCATGCCCGTTTATATCCGCAGGCATTTCAATGGCGCGAATCACTTTTTCCGCAATATGTGCAACATCAGTGTTGTTGGCAATTTTTTGCAACAGCAAAGTGAATTCATCGCCTCCCATACGCGCAACGGAATCGCTGCGACGCAGGCATCCGTTCAAACGCTCGGCACAGATACGAATAATTGCATCGCCTGCATCGTGGCCAAAATTATCGTTAACCTGTTTAAATCCATTGAGGTCGATAAACATCAACGTAAAACTGTTGTGATCGCGCTCCGCCAGATTAATCGCATGCTCAAGGCGGTCGCGAAATAGAATACGGTTGGGGACATCAGTAAGCGGATCGTAATGCGCGAGGCGCGAGAGATGTTGTTCAGTTTGTTTGCGTTCGATGGCGTAGCGTAGCGCGCGCTCCAGCAATAAATGATCGATTTGGCCCTTGATTAAATAATCCGCCGCGCCGGCACGAATCGCTTCGCGATCTACCTCGGTTTCCATTTCATCGGTCATTACTACAATGGGCGTCTGGCATGCCTGCACGCGCGCCGCATTTAATAGATCGCGCGCGCTGGCATTACCCCAGTAATAATCGAGCAAGGCAACATCAAATTCCTGGGAGAGAATTTTATTGAGTGCGGCATCCAATTGATTACACCACACCAATTCATACTCGACGTGACGAATATGGGACAAAATCTCGGCGATGAGCAGATATTCACCTTGCTCACGGTCGATAAATAAAATCTTTACCTTTTTGTCCATCGTGCACCGTCTCTTCCTAACACGCAGCTGGAACTGGCGTCAGCATCAAAATCAACACTCATGGTAACAGCCGCTCCTGGCAAACAAAACGCTTCTTTATATAACAAATAACCGCTACAACTTTGAGCTTATTACTCTGTGGTTATAGCCGTTGAAATCGCGATTGCAAGGTAATTTTAGCTTGCTAGAATGCTCGCCCGACGTTTCCCAGGCCATCGCAGTGACTCAACTCAATCCCCGCCAGAAAGAAGCCGTGCTTTATATCGATGGCCCCTGCCTGGTATTGGCGGGTGCCGGCAGCGGCAAAACCAGCGTGATCACGCGCAAAATCGCCTATTTAATTGAAAAGTGCGACATGCCAGCGCGCCACATCGCCGCCCTCACCTTTACCAATAAAGCCGCGCGCGAAATGAAAGAACGCGCGAGCAAACTAGTGAAAGGCAGCGCTTCCCGGGGTTTAACCGTATCCACGTTCCATAACCTTGGTATGAATATCATCCGCCGCGAGCACAAGGCGCTGGGCTTCAAACCCGGCTTTTCCATCTTCGATTCGGAAGATGCCCGCTCCCTGCTCAAGGAGTTAATGCTCAAAGACGGCGACCTGGATAGCGACCATCTGGATCTTGTCCAGCATCAAATTTCCAACTGGAAAAACGACCTGGTTATTCCCGAGCGCGCACTGAGTATGGCGCAGAGCCAGGGCGAACAGACCATCGCCATGATTTACCTGCGTTACAACCAGGCGCTGCGCGCTTACAACGCGGTGGACTTTGATGATCTGATCCTGGTTCCGGTGGAATTGTTCCAAACCAAACCCGAAGTTCTCTCCCGCTGGCAGAAAAAGATCCGCTACTTATTGGTAGACGAGTATCAGGACACCAACTCCAGCCAGTATTTGCTGGTGCAATTGCTCGTTGGCAACCGTGGTGCACTAACGGTGGTAGGCGATGACGACCAATCCATTTATGCCTGGCGCGGTGCCCGCCCGGAAAATATGGGCTTGCTCAAGCAGGATTATCCGAACCTGCGCGTGATCAAGCTGGAACAAAACTATCGTTCCACCAGCAGAATCCTGCGCGTCGCCAACCATTTAATCGCCAATAATCCGCATGAATTCGATAAGGCTTTATGGAGTGAAATGGGCCTGGGCGACCCCATTCGGGTTATCCGTTGCAAAAATGAAGAGGCGGAAGCCGAGCGCGTTGCTACCGAAATCATTACCCAACGCTTGCGCAAGCAATATAAGTTTCGTGATTTCGCCGTGCTGTATCGCGGCAACCATCAAGCGCGCTTGCTGGAAATGAAACTCCAGCACCATCAAATCCCGTACAAGATGAGTGGCGGTTCCTCATTCTTTGCCAAGACGGAAATCAAGGACGTCATGGCCTACTTGCGCCTGATTGTAAATCCCGATGATGACAATGCGTTTTTGCGGGTGATCAATACCCCGCGCCGCCAGATTGGCACCAGTACCCTGGAAGCCTTGGGCAATTACGCGAGCGAACGTAACATCAGTCTATTTGCTGCGCTGGATGAGATGGGCTTACAAAGTCGCATTCCGGAAAAAAACCTGGAGCGCATCCAGCGTTTTGCCCACTGGGTCAAACAAGTCGCACGCAATTGCACCGGCGATAATCCGGTAAATGCGATCCGCGAAATGTTGAATGACATCGATTATGAGGGCTGGTTACACCAGAACTCGAACACCCCAAAAGCGGCGGAAAAGCGCATGGAAAATGTGTTTTATCTGGTGGAATCGCTGCAAAAAACCCTGGATAAAACCGAATTCGACGATGAGGAAGAAGACACCCGCATGGAAGACGCCATCGCCAAATTGGTGTTGCGCGATTTGATGGAGCGACAGGAAGAAGAAGACACCAGCGATCAGGTACAACTGATGACATTGCATGCATCGAAAGGCCTGGAATTTCCACATGTATTTATGGTCGGCATGGAAGAAGAATTGCTCCCGCATCGCAACAGTATTGAGGACAACAATATTGAAGAGGAGCGTCGTCTCACGTATGTGGGTATTACCCGTGCGCAACGCACGCTGTCGATGACCCTCGCCGGTAAACGCAAACAATTTGGCGAAATGAGTGAAACCACCCCCAGCCGCTTTCTGGATGAACTGCCGCCGGAGGATGTGGAATGGGAAGGTTTTGGTGAACAAAGCGAAGCGAAAAATTTGGCCAAGGGCGAAGAGACACTGTCGAGCTTGCTTAACCTGTTTGATTAACCCATACGAATATTATTTATTCGCACTGTAAACGCCCCAAAAAAAACATCGATATAAATATTGGCATCAAAAATAACGAACAGCGTACGAGTTTAATGCGCAATTTTTACTCGTCCGCGATTAACAATAAAAATTTCTCTGGAACCCGGATAATCACAACGGCTGTCGGGTTCGCCGCTTGTTGCCAGGCTTTTGTTTTGTAAAGAGAAAAAAACGTACTGAAAAAATTTCCAGACTAGTACATCACCCTTCGCCGAAATTTTCGTTCGAACATTTTTACTCAGACGCACGCCCCAAAACACTTCCCTATAGTCGATCCTGATTGCAGGCACACGTTTTCATCGCTGGTTTGCAATTAATCACCGCCATCAACCTTGCCCCGGTGACTTACAAAATAACAATAATTTTTCGTGTTTTGCAGTACACACAAACCTGATGTTCATCATAAATCTAACGACACATTAGAGGTTCTGTATGAAAATGTTTATACCGTTACTCGCTCACATGTTTTCCAACCCGCGGAAATTAGCCACTGGGCTCATGATCCTTTCGTTATTTTCTATTAGCGCTAATCTACACGCTCAATACCTGCGCACCCAAGGAACAAAAATTGTTGATCCATCTGGCGCAGAGATAAAATTGCGCGGCATTAACCTCGGTAACTGGCTGCTTTGGGAAGGTTATTTGATGATGGGCGATTTTAATTATCGCACCCACACGCAATTTCTTAACAGCCTCGCCGGTGCTTTTGGCGGCGATTTAAATCGAGCCAAAGAATTTGAACACCAGTGGCGATTAAATTATGTGACCGAGCGAACCATCAGCGATTTACAATCGCTAGGTTTCAATTCGGTGCGCGTGCCCTTTCACTACAATATGTTTTGGCAAAATAATCAACTCAGCAATCACGGCTTTCAATACCTTGATCGTTTAATCCAGTTTTGCAAACCGCGCGGCATTTATATTTTGCTGGATATGCACGCAGCCCCCGGCTACCAAAACCCTGGCGATCACAGCGACAATATGGATTCCAATTCCAGCCAGCCGCGCAATTCGGTTAAATTCTGGGACGGTAATAATATTAATATTGCTCGCCAGGTATGGCGCCATATCGCCACACGTTATGCAAATGAACCCACCATTTGGGGGTACGATTTAATTAATGAGCCAGTGTTGCAACCGGGCCGTGAAATGGAATTGATGCCGTCACTGATTCAAATGCGCAACGCCATTCGCGAAGTGGATAACAATCACATTATTGTTGCCGAAGGCGGCTGGTGGGGTTCGGATTTCAGCGTGCTCGATTGGACCAATACGCAAACACGCAACGCAACCGGCGTGACCGCAAAATGGGATAACAATCTTGTTTATGAAACCCATCATTATGTATTTGGAAATACCGCCGCAATTAACGATTTAAATGGCCGTGCGGCACTCACCAATCGTCTGAATATTCCGTTAATCCTCGGTGAATACGGCGAAGACAATAACAGCATTTTGCGCACCATGACCGATTGGTCTATCGCCAATATTGCCGGTTATTTTCCATGGTCGTTTAAAAAAATGTCCCACGATAAAACACTCTGGACAATTTTACCGAATGCAGCTTACAACTCGGTGAAAAATTACATCAACAGCGGCGGTACACCACCGGCAAATGCATACAACAGCATGATCAGTTTTGCGCAAAATAATATTGCCAATGGCGCCGTAGGCATTCAGTGGCACCAGGATTTTTACGATGCAATTAAATCACCGCAGACTTGCTCAATCTCCGGTTACCAATCAGTTAATGCACGCATTGAAGCGGAAAGTTTTTGCGGCATGCAAGGAATCCAAACTGAAACCACAACGGATACCGGCGGTGGCCAGAATGTGGGCTGGATTGAAGCAGGCGATTGGCTGGAGTACAACATTAATGTACCAACAAGCGGGAATTACACACTGACTTATCGCATTGCCAGCACCGGCAATACCGGGCAACTGCAATTTATTGCTCCGACCGGTACATTGGCATCCATCAGCATTCCCAACACTGGTGGTTGGCAAACCTGGAGCAGTATTTCTACTATTATCAGTTTGTCCGCAGGGCAACAAAAAATCCGCCTTTATGCCAGCGGTGCCGCATTTAATTTCAATTGGTTTCAATTAAGCCCAGCATCAACAAGCAGCTCGCAAAGCAGTTCATCTACGCCGGCTTTTACGCGTTTGATTGAAGCGGAATCCTATTCATCCATGAGCGGTGTACAAGTGGAAGCTACGCAAGATCCGCAAGGTGGAAACCAGAACTTGGGTTGGATTGATGCGGGTGATTGGATGGCTTATTCAAATATCAATTTCCCCACGACCGGGACTTATCGTGTTGACTATCGCGTGGCCAGTGTGAGCGGAGCACAAGTATCGCTGGATTTGGATTTTGGTAACACCCAACTCGGTGTATTAGCCATTCCGGCGACTGGTGGCTGGCAAAACTGGACTACGGTTTCGCACACAGTATCTGTGACAGCAGGAACTTACAGTGTGGGGGTATTTGCACCGCAAGGCGGGTGGAATATCAACTGGTTGCGAATTACCAGGTTGTAATCGAAAGGCTGGTTTGAGTGTACTGTGTTTATTGCCCGGGGTTTATTTCAGGGCTTTTTCAGCGGGTCGCAGGACCCGCTTTTTCAGGCAGGGCAAGCTTGGCTTACTTGCTGTTGTCAATCATATAGTCCACAGCACCTTTGATTTCATCGTCACTACAGGCAGCGCACATGCCTTTCGGTGGCATTGAGTTGAAGCCACCCAATGCATGGGTATACAACGTCTCTTTACCTTTAGCGACGCGAGGGGCCCAATCCGCCGCAGTGCCAAACTTCGGAGCACCCATCAACCCACCAGCGTGACAGGTAGTACAGAAGCCACCGTATACATCTTTACCGGATTTTGGGCCCGCTGAGGCAGCAGGTGCCGGGGCGGCAGCACAGGATTCGCCCGACAAACAGGTGCTGCCGACCGGGGCAGTACGTGTTTTAACATCATCTTCAGCAACGGCAGAACCGGCAACCAAACCAGCAACAAACAAAATTCCAAACAGCTTTTTCATGGGGCTCACGGTGGTTTCCTCGAAGGTATTGTCGGGCGACAGGAATGGTGATCCGTCAGGCCCAGTTTATAGGTGCGTCAAAGCTAAAATTCTGAGGCACATCAAATCGGCGCGCATTATAGCTGCAATAACCCTACAGGCGAAGTGCGTATTGTATAGCCTTCCTATGGCTGTCGCGATTTGACCCCTTTCTATCTGCTGTTATGCTTATCACTCAGTTTTATACCCCGATAAGGCTTTCATCCGTTATGGAATATAACAGCGTCACCTTCGTCGCTTACTTTAGTGCCGCCGTAGTGGCCATGCTGCTGACGCTAACCTATTTGTACCAGTTGACGCGCAAACAAAAAACCTGGATTTTCTCAGCGGCAGCGGCAGTCCATACCGTGCATCTGGGGACTATTGCGCTGTCCTTTTCGGATTACTCCATCCCGCTGTATTTACTGATTATATTTGAATATCTGCACTTCAATGCCTGGGTTTTCTGTATCGGCCTGAGCGTTAAACACAACACTCAACGCAAGCAACTACCGGCCAGCATGCAACTATTATTTAGCGGTGGCTGGCCCATTACCGCGTTGGCAATTGCGATGCTACTCATCCCCAATATGAACCAGGCCGGATTATCAGTCTGGTTCGCATTGGGCCTGGCCGTCATAGCATTGGTTAGTGTGGAACAACTTTATCGTTTTGCCGCCGAAAATGACCGCCAGATCAAATTATTGTGTATGAATCTGGCAGCCATTTTTCTCTACGACATTTACTTGTTTACCCACGCACTGATTTTTAAAGGTCTGGACCCGATGCTTTGGCAATCGCGCGCAGCAGTGTCTATCGCCACTTGCCTGTTTATGGCACTAGGCGGTCTGTTATTGCTGCAGCGCGCCGAACGGCCAGCTAACTTCAATCTCTCCCGCCCTATCGCTTTCTATACAACCTCATTGGTGGGTGTCGGGATTTTGATCACGGTACTCTCTCTGGGCGGTTATTACGTCCGTTTATACGGTGGCAATTGGGGGACGGTTTTCTATAGCTTACTGCTGGCCGGAGCAGTCCTGCTGATCGCTACGGTATTTGTCTCCAGCCGCATCCGCATGAAACTGTCGGTACTGATCAATAAACATCTATTCCGTTACAAATACGACTATCGCAATGAATGGTTGCGCCTTATCAATTATTTAGCCCAACCGGCCGAGGCCAGCGAAGTCAACCAACGTGCTTTTTTTGCCGTGGCCTCCACCACCAAAGCACCAAGCGGCGCTATCTGGCTGCGCAAACAGGGATTTTACGAACCCGTCTATCGAGCCAATTTGCCCGGTTTTGTCGATTTACAGGAAGAACCGGTTGATAGCCCCTTCTGTCGCGCATTTATCGAATCCGAATGGGTATTCATTCCCGACAATGGCGATAACCAGGCGCTGGGCCAACACAATGAATTATTACCCCCCTGGATTCATAACATCCCCGATCTGTGGTTACTTTTCCCCCTCATTGTGGGTGAAGAGCTCGTCGGCTTCATGGCCCTCACTAAACCTGGCGGCGATGAAACCCTGACTTGGGAAGATCTGGATTTACTCAAAACCATGGGCCGCCAGGTCGCCAGCTATCTCAAACGGCACCAGCAAGCCGAACAATTAGTGGAAGGTCGCCAGTTTGATACGTACAACAAACTGGTGGCATTCATTATCCACGATCTCAATAATCTGATCGCCCAACAAGCGCTCGTCGTACGCAATGCAGAGAAGCACAAGGGCAATCCGGCGTTCATTGAAGATGCGATAAAAACCATCAGCAACTCCGTGGATCGCATGAACAACTTGCTGAAAAAATTGCGCCGCGATGACTCTGATTTAGTTAAACGCCTCTCTATTGCCGATGTTGTTACCCAGGCAGTACAAGAGTGCCAACAACGCAGCAGTCCGAAATTCACAGCAGAAATAGAAGCTACCCAGCGCACCATTAATGCGGACCAGGTGCGACTGGTAATGACCATCACCAACTTCATCAAAAATGCCCAGGAAGCTACGCCAGACAACGGCCGCGTTCATGTTACACTGCGCGTCCAAAATCATTGGGCCATCATTATCATTGAAGACACTGGCTCGGGCATGGATTGGGATTTTATTCATAACCGATTATTTAAACCCTTTGAAACAACCAAATCCGGTAAAGGCATGGGAATCGGTGTTTATCTCTCGCGTGAATACATTAGCGAATTGAGCGGCACACTGAATGTTGCCAGTGAAGTAGGCGAAGGCACAGTTATTACCATCACCCTGCCATTGAATAAGGATTAGCGGGATCGCATGAGCAAATCAACCTCTACCAAACCTATTCTCCTGATCGTTGAAGATGATACCGGTCTGCAAAGTCAATTGCGCTGGCACTTCGACCAATACGAAACCGTTGTTGCCGATAACCGCCAGGATGCAATTGCCGCATTGCGCCTGCATGAGGCGCCGGTGATTATCCAGGATTTGGGTTTGCCGCCCGATGAGGACGGCGTGGACGAAGGTTTTAAATGTATCCAGGATATATTGCGCATCGCCCCGAACAGTAAAATTATTGTCATGACCGGAAAAACTGACCATGACAATGCCCTGCGCGCAGTTGCCATGGGCGCTTATGATTTCTACCAAAAACCCGTTGACCCCAATACCCTCGACTTAATAGTCCAGCGCGCTTTCCATATCTTTGAGCTGGAAGATTACAACCGCCGGATTAGTATCTCCCAGCAAGCCCCACTGGAAGGGCTGATTACCAATGATCCGCAGATGCTGAAAATCTGCCGTCAACTTGAAAAAATTTCACCGACCACGGTAACCTGCACATTACTAGGGGAAAGCGGCACGGGCAAAGAAGTTATGGCCCGCGCCATCCATCAACTCAGCCCGCGCAAAAATAAACGCTTTGTTGCCATCAATTGCGCTGCTGTACCTGAGAATCTGATCGAAAGTGAACTGTTCGGCTACGAAAAAGGCGCATTCACTGGCGCTAACAAAACTACCATCGGAAAAATAGAGACTGCACATGAAGGCACACTGTTTCTCGATGAAATTGGTGACATGCCTCTCAATTTACAAGCAAAGCTTTTGCGCTTTTTACAAGAACGGGTTATTGAGCGTGTCGGCGGAAGAGCTGAAATTTCTGTTGATGTCAGAGTCATCTGCGCGACCAACAAAAATCTTGAAGCCATGGTGCATAACGGCAGTTTTCGCGAAGATCTTTTCTACCGAATCTGCGAGATGACAGTAAACATTCCCCCTTTGCGTAATCGACTGGGCGACAAGGTGTTGCTGGCGCGCCATTTCAAATTACAGTTTGCCAAGGAGCACGGCCAAAACGTCACTGGTTTCACACCCGACGCCATAGCCGCCATAGAGAATTACACTTGGCCGGGCAATATTCGCGAAATGGAAAACAAAATAAAACGCGCTGTCATCATGACTGATGGGAAGCACATCACGCGCGAAGATTTAGGCTTGGCAGAAGCAGGTGAGCTATCGCTCAATTTGCGGCATGTCCGCCAGGAAGCTGAACGCGGAGCCATACTGCGCGCGCTCAGCATGACTGACAACAATATTTCAGCCGCCGCCAAGCTGCTCGGGGTCACGCGTCCGACCTTTTATGACTTGATTAAAAAATACGATATGAATCAACAAGATTTGATAAACAACAATGATCACGAAAAAAGTAATGACTGAATGCTGCCCCCTTCGGCAGAGACACTATGGATCAACAAATAAAAAGCTATATGGAAACCCGACAACAAACAAAACAGTCGTCACATTACACCCAATATCGATCTCAATTTTGAGAAAAATTGCAAAGTGAATTCAGATTGCAACCACTAGTTGTTAACAATCTACTTTACTGTGCATTCTGGCTCGCTATCCCTTCAGCGTAGGATTTACAAAATTTAGGTAACAATGATGTACGAATTTGCAAAACGTTTCGCCGGAGCGATGCTAGCCATCACAGCGGCACTTTATTTGACCGCATGCGGTGGAGCTGCAAATGAAGAATCCACAGCACCACCCGCCAATAAACCTACGTCAAGTGCGACAATAACATCGACCTCCACTGAAGCGTCAAGCAAACCAGCTGAGGCTAGCAGCAGCATTTTCAGCTCATCGTCAAGCTCTCAATCCAGCTCATTAATCAATGCTGTAAGCACATCATCCTCATCGTCATTAGTTTATCAGCGCGCCTCTCGTTCAAGCAGTTCAGCCGATCAAAACAGTTCCGTAAATGACACAACCGCTCCCAGCAAAGTCAAATTACTAACTTATAAAATAGGTACGACCAGCCTGACATTTATCTGGGATCACGCTGTAGATGACCAAGGGGTGGATGAGTATGTACTTGAGCGTGACGGCCAGGAAATAGCACGCCTGGAATACCCCACCTACATTCATGAAGACAAAGGGCTCAGCCCTTACACCAGCTACTCGTATTCACTACGCGCGCTTGATTACGGCGGGAATCTCTCTGAGCAATCATCACCAACTGTTGCCCGAACCTTACGAGCAAATACCCCAAATTCATCATCTGAAGCTGCCATTTCATCCTCATCGCAATCAAGCTCAAGTAGCAATGAACAAGCCAGCAGCTCCTCGTCTTCAAGCAACAGCAGTAATAGCAGTAGCTCCACAAGCTCAACCGCAACCAATTACAGCGTACACGTAAAATGGCAGCACCCGACCCAGCGGGCCAATGGGGCCTATCTTGAGTTGCAAGAAATTGCAGGCTATGAAATCCGTAAAAAGAATAATTCAACAGGGGATGTTATCTTCATAGTGGTAGAAGGCAACGCACAAACAGACTTCATAATGGATGACATAACTGCTGATGACGTCATTGATATCACGGTCTACGACACCAACAAGCTTTACAGCGAATTCGTACGATTATATCCGCAATAATGTGCGTTCCGATGGGCGATACCCCCCTCTATAGGTGTGTCGCCATTTTTTACACATTGCACAAAACAACACTCACAAAAAAATTTAAGTCATTGTTTTGTATGCTTAAAAATACATGGCACGAATAATGCTTTTTTAATTAAGCTTTTAGCATTCACTCACATCCACACGGAAGGATATTGTCATGAAACTTACATTTAAAACTTTACTTGCCAGCAGTGCGCTGGTTTTTGCTTCTGCCAGCTCCCAAGCGGCATTACTCTCTATTAACTTCAGCACTGATGCAAATGCCGAAGCTAATTTCCTGTCTTCACTTGCAGGCACCAAAGCGACTGAAACATTCAATAGCTTGGGTGGAGCCTATGAAAGCATTGGTAGCGGCGACCAAAACAAGTGGGAAAATCGCAACAGCGTATTTAACACAGCCGTTGGTACCTTCAAGTTAATCACCCCAGGTCAAACAGCTGGCAACCCACACAATGACCAATTAATGATTGAAAGTAGCAAAACCGGTGAGTTCGGCCGTCAATCTTTGGCAAGCAACAACAAAGATTTTTGGCTGGACAGCAATGATGCCGAGCTGGTTACCTGGACTTTCGGTGCGCCATTGACTGGCAGCTTTAACGCTTTCGGTTTTTACATTTCCGATGCTACTGACCAAGGTGCAACTCTTACTCTAAAGTTCACTGACGGCACATCAACTCAAGTAACCATTCCTGCTTTCAGTAGCAATGGAAACGTTGGCTATGTGACAATCAAAAGTGATGAAAACATTCTTGGCGGCGTACTGGAATTCATCAACAGCAACAACCATGACGGTTGGGGCATTGATGACGTAACTGTAGGTACCGTACCAGAGCCAAGCACCCTGTTGTTAATGGGTTTGGGCTTGTTAGGTTTAGGTGCTGCGCGTCGTCGCAACGCTGCCTGATTTGCAGATACCAGGTAACGACCTTTGAAAAGCCGGCACTAATTGTGCCGGCTTTTCTTTTACCTTAAAGACTAACTATAAAAAGTAATACGCTTAAGGTAACATTTGGAAAAATTTCCACCTGGACCCCCGCATGGAAGTTACTCATCCGAACACCCCTCTTACTCAGTCCTGGTACTTAAAACTGATCCCTTCAGCATTAATTTTGCTGGCGGCATGCCTTTATTTTGAAACAACGAATGCACTTTTTATTCGCTGGGTAAAGTGGGATGAAAGTCTTTCTCATGGGCTAATCATCATTGGGTTATTTTTTTATTTTTTACTTATCTCATCCCCAATAAATGCACAAAAGGACTCATTCATCATACGATCGCTAGGGCTCATAGCACTCGGTGGCAGTTCTTTGGCATGGTATTTTTCCAATCTCATCAATTTACAAATAATCGAACAATTATCCCTACTGTCCATTATGATTTTTTTATTCATGGCAGCTTTTGGATTACAAGCCTTAAAACGACATATCAGCTTATTTTTATTACTGATTTTTACAATTCCCATATGGGATCAATTAACCGATCCATTAGTCAATCTTAGCGGACTCATTGTTGGAAAACTGGTTCGCCTGATCGGTTTACCTGCAGTGATCGATAGCAATAGTATTTTTATTCCCTTTGGTGAAATTGTTATTGCAGATGGATGCTCGGGACTACGTTACCTGACCATATCACTTGCTATCGCCTACATCATTAGCTATCTGAATGGGTATTCGCTAAAGAGGTTGTTACTAGCACTGATTATTGCCACAGTGATTGGACTTGCCGCCAATTGGTTGCGCATTTTTATCCTCGTTATAGTTGGCTATGAATCACAGATGCAAAGCTCACTAATGAGTGATCATGAATATTTTGGCTGGGTTCTTTTTGCGATTATTTTGTTTCCTGCAATTTATTTTGCGCCCGTGGTAAAACCATCATCTGCACCAGGTTCAGAACATAAATCCAAACCCAAATTGGTTACTGCAATAATACTTTTAAGCCTAGGCCCCGTGCTTAATAATTTTTTGATTGTTACGCCAGTTGTAGCGCCGATTGCGAATGAAATACCGCATGAATATTCACCAGTCCCTGAAAATAGAATGCCTGTAAAAGTTGAGCTGCCTCCAGCAGATAAAACTGAAAGCGCCGTCGACCAACATCAGGTTTATATACAGATCAACCATTTTCAAAGAAAAACCGATGATGAAAAATTAGTCCCATACATCCCGAGACTTTATGATCATGTCACTTGGTCTTTGATTTCCCAAACGAAAGCAAATGATAATAGCGGGCTTAACATACAGATATTTCGCAACAAACATAGCGGCGCAATCATCGCCCAGAGCCAATGGTTTAATGTAGCAAAAATGCAAACGAACAATTATGCAATTGCAAAATTTTTACAAATTCCGGCAATTATTTCCGGTAAAAACAATTTCACTATTTATACCTTGCAAAGCATTTGCACTACATCAAATTGTTCTAATGAAATAAGCAATATTCAAAATTTAAGCAAAATTTTAATCGCTACAAACAACTAAGGAGTTAGAGTGGAAATTTTTTTTTGGTTAAGCAGCCTGCTTGTTATCTATATATATATAGGCTATCCCGTACTCCTCAAGTTCCTGCCGAAAATACCCAAGTATTCAGAAAATGCCAATGAGTATTATCCAAATGTTACCGTTTTAATACCTGCGTTTAATGAAGAAAAACATATAGAAGGTACAATAAAAAATAAACTTGATTCCAACTACCCGTCCGATAAATTACAGATAATTGTTATCTCTGACGAATCAGAAGACAGCACCGACGAATTGGTTAAAGCATATGCAATAAAAGATCCGCGCATCACATTAATAAGGCAATCGCCTAGACAGGGAAAAACTGCAGGGTTAAATCTTGCAATTCCTCACGCAAATGGCGAGGTAGTTGTTTTTTCTGATGCAAATAGTCATTACCATCCCGATGCAATCCAACACCTTGTGAATACGTTTCAGGATCCGGATATTGGTTACGTCACCGGAAAAATGGTGTATGTCAATGAAGATGGCAACCTTATTGGCGATGGCTGCAGCGCTTACATGAAATATGAAAACCATATGCGAGAGCTGGAAACACAAACCGGTTCGGTCGTGGGCGTAGATGGTGGCATAGATGCGATTCGCAAAGAACTTTACCAACCTATGAATGCGGACCAGCTGCCCGATTTCGTCCTGCCCTTGAAAGTAGTTACTCAAGGCAAAAGAGTTGCTTACTGCGAGAAGGCTTTACTAAACGAAGAATCCCTCAGTTCTGCACAATCAGAATTCCGGATGCGGGTTCGCGTTTCCTTGCGTGCATATTGGGCCATGTGGGACATGAAACATCTTTTCAACCCATTTAAATACCAATGGTTCAGTTTGCAAATTACCTCTCACAAACTACTGCGCTATTTAGCTTTTATCCCGCTGTTTGTTGCATTTGTTACCAACGGCTTAATTACCGGTGAAGGTATTTTTTACAAAGCATCATTCATTGCTCAAATTACGTTTTATAGTATCGCTGCTTTTGTAGCGCTGAATGATGGCAGCAAAAACCGGATTTTCGGGCTTGCGCATTATTTTTGCTTGATCAATATCGCCTCTGCAATGGCATTTATTAAATTCCTCAAACGCGAAAAAATTGTACTTTGGAAACCGCGTGTTGGGTGAGATCGATAATTGCACTAACTATTTTTTGGAATTATTTAATTTGTGAACATTTTGTTTTTAGCAGATTCATTACATAGCATTGCTGCTGGTAGTGAACGACAAATTTATAAGTTGATTGATGGCCTGGTTGCAAAAGGGCATAAAGTTAGTCTTAAACTTCTGAGGCAAACTGATTTTACTCGCCAACTAACGGATTTCCCATGTCCCGTGGCCGCGTTGGATATTCACAGTATTGCCAGCATCAACGCTATAAAAACCATGATCAACTTGCGCCAGCAAATTATTAAAGATCAGGTGGATGTAGTTCATGCATATTTTCCGGACTCTTGCATACTTGCACCTTTATTTTTAAAGACAAAAAGAAATGTATTATTCACATCCCGGCGAGATATGGGTTTAATTTATCAAGGTAAACCTGCCTGGATATATGGAATATTGTCAAAACGTACCGACGCTGTTATCTCCAACTCAAAAGCGGTAAGCGATTTTATTTCTGTAAAAGAAAAGCTGAAGGCAAAAAAAACCAGGGTGATATACAACGGGCTGGAGGAATATACGGCGGAGTTAGAAGATAGTTTTACTATTTTTAACCAGGAAAACTCTACAAAATTAATATTAGTGGCCAACATAAAACCCGTAAAACGAACGCTGGATGCAGTTATTGCTACCACTCAACTTATTGAAAAGGGCCACAACCTGGAATTAACACTCGTAGGTGAAGACCAGGATAAGGATTATGTGGCACGAATTGTTGATGTCATTAATAAAACCAATACCGGCAATCGCATTAAACTAACTGGTTCAATTAGTGAGCCTCGTCGCCTTTTATCACAAGCGCATGTTGGCCTACTCGTATCCGAGTCAGAAGGTTTATCCAATACAATAATGGAGTATATGCACGCGGGGCTGCCAGTTATTGCAACGAATGTCGGGGGCAATCCCGAGTTAGTTATTGACAAGCAAACCGGGCTGCTGATCGAAAAAGGAAATATTGAGCAGCTTAAATCGGCCATTATTTCTTTGGCAGGCGATATAGAGCTGCGCAAATCACTTGGTGCAAAGGGAAAATTACTCATTCAAAAAGAGTTTTCCATCGCAGCACTAATTTCTAAACATGAAGAAATTTACATTAGCAAGAGTGCGCATGCGCAATGAAAATAATTGACAAATTAATTGGGAAAGTTGCTTATTTTTTGTGGGAAACGAAAGAAGGTGGAAACCGTCTTGCCGAATTAAAGCAACTACATAATCTGGATTATGTAAAAAATGAAACACTCAAGCAGTTACAGGAAGAGAAGTTAACTCTTTTAATTAGTCACGCCTATAAAACCAGTGACTGGTATCGCTCCATTATCGAACGGGCCAATATTGATCCCGAGAAAAAGATTAGCCTTGAAGACCTGAAAAAACTACCTGTCACTACAAAAATCGATATTCGTGAAAATACACAAAAGTTCATCAGCACTAATTATGCATCAAACAAATTGGTCACAGCCAAAACAGGTGGTTCTACAGGAGTATCACTTAATTTATATTTCGATGAACTTTGCCAACAGAAACGCAATGCAGCACAAATGTATGCAGATGAGCTGGCAGGCTGGGAAATAGGCGCAAGAGTTGCAGCAGTATGGGGTAATCCTCCCATTGCACGTACATTCAAACAAAAAGTGCGCAGCTATTTATTGGAGCGTACAATTTATCTGGACACCATGGATCTAAATTCAACTTCCATGGGAGCTTTCGTAAAACACTGGCAGCAATTCCAACCAGAAGTTATTTTCGGCCACTCACATTCTATTTTTATTTTTGCTAAATATTTGGTGGAAAATAATATTCAAGCTCTCCGTCCAAAGGGCATAGTTACCACATCAATGATGCTGCTTGATCAAGAGCGTGTGATTATCGAGCAGGCATTTAATTGCAGTGTAACCAACCGTTATGGTTGTGAAGAGGTCGGGCTTATTGCAGTGGAATGTGATCGGCACGAAGGAATGCATATCAATAGCCCACACATTATTCTTGAATGCCTGGATGCAAATGATCAACCTGTCGCGCCGGGTGAGCCAGGCAAGCTGGTAATTACAGATTTGAACAATTTTGGTATGCCATTAATTCGTTACAGAGTTGAAGATGTCGGTGTACTGTCAAACCAGCTATGCTCTTGTGGCCGCGCAACGCCTTTACTAAAACGTCTGGAAGGAAGAGTTGCTGATTTCCTTAAAAAGGCTGATGGAGGCCAAGTTGCTGGTGTATCACTGGTAGAACGTACGCTAACTAAAATCCCGGGCATTGAGCAGATGCAACTCGTTCAGGAAAAAATTGATGAACTCATTATTAATCGCGTCAAAGGCGCAGAATATAACGCGGAAACTGACTCACACCTGATTGATGAATTTCGTCAGGTTTTTGGTAGCAGCGTTTCATTTGTTATTAATGATGTACCGGCTATTCCACAGGAAAAATCTGGCAAGTATAGATTTTCAATCTGCAAAATTTAATTGGTTTTGATAACTGTTAATGGTCTATCCACTGTATGTTAAAAGAAACCATCACAAATTTACTTGAAGTCAGCGGAAGTCTGACAATTGCCCGATACATAACGCGAAAAAAGCCGCGCATTTTGATGTACCATCGTGTCATAGAGAATACTCAGCTGCCTGGTATTTCCCCAGGGCTATTTGAAGCGCAACTACGGTATATTAAAAAGCGATTTGATATTGTTAGCCTCAATGAGCTTTTAAATAATATAGACGAAAAGCAAAAGCCCTATCAATTGGCAATTACATTTGATGATGGGCATCGCGATTTTTATACTAATGCGTGGCCTACCCTGCGCAAACTTGATATCCCCGCAACAATTTTTGTTACCACAGGATTTATTGATAAAAAAAACTGGCTCTGGCCCGATTTGCTGCGATCAATTGTTCTTGCCGCAAAACCCGATACTTACAGCCATGATGGCATAGGTAGTTTTGAAATAACCCAAAGTAACCCACTGATAATATGGAACCATGTTGCTGACCACTGCTTGACATTAAGCCATGAAAAACGAGAGCAATTTATTATTAGTCTGGCTAAAAAATTAGGAGTGCCAATTAGTAGCGAGCCACAAGATCCCTACTCCCCAATCAGTTGGGCTGAATTGCGCGAAATGCACGCGCAGGGTCTCGATATTGGCAGCCATAGCGTTACCCATCCCATCCTTAGTGATCTGGATAACGAAGAGTTATTGTATGAACTGAGCTACTCCAGACAAAGAATCCGCGAAGAAATAGGAATCGACCCACGTGGGATTTGCTATCCAAATGGAATGGCAAAGGATACTTCACCAAATGTAGAAAATCATGCGCAACAATTTTATCAATATGGCTTGGTAGCGTATCCTGCAACGGTATCTGCAAATCACATTATGCATCTCGGGCGATTCGCAGCCAGCAGCAATATGCACAGATTTAAATTGCTAATCAACGGGTTTTCTACACACATCAATCAAACGGGCGAATACCAATGAATGTTGCACACCTGATTGATAGTGGCGGCTACTATGGCGCAGAAGCGATGCTAATTACTTTATGTCTTGAACAGATAGCAAGTGGCTTTAACGTTCAAGTCATTAGTATCAGCACGCCCGGAGCGCGACTAAAACCATTGGAAGAAAAGCTTATAGAATGCGGCATCCCTTATATTCGTTGGGAAATGTTACCAATACCTGATTTTCGCGAATCATTTAAGATTCTGGAATATTGCAAAAAAAATAGCATCGATATAATTCATTCGCACGGATATAAAGGCAATATACTCATGGGGTTAATTCCTCTACGTTGTAGAAGCGTTCCTGTAATCACGACTATGCATGGATACACCAAACACCAAACACTTAGCAAGATGACAATTTACCAATTGCTGGACAAAATTTGCATCCGTAGATTGAACGCGGTGGTATTGGTTAGCAAAAGTATGGAGTCTCAGGTACCGGTTAAAAAAATCGGAAATAAATTACACATTATTGAAAATGGAGTCCGATCACAAGAAACTGAATCAAATGCTCCAGCATATGAAAGTTGTTTTTCACAGGAAAACTACAAAATAGGCAGTCTGGGGAGGCTATCTCATGAGAAAAATTTTTCTATGCTGATAGATGCTTTTTCACGGGTTATTATAGATATCCCACAAGCACGACTGGTTATTTATGGTGAAGGCCCGGAACGAACAAATCTGGAAGAGCAAATTACAAAATTAAATTTAAAAGGAAGAGTTTTTTTACCGGGTTATCAAAAGAATGTATCTGCATTCTTTAAGGATATTGATGTATTTGTTAATTGCTCGCTCACGGAGGGAATGCCAATTAGTATTTTAGAATCCATGAAGCATGGTTGCCCCGTCATTGCAACAGATATACCGGCCAATAAAACCCTACTTACTCCCCTGAATATTCCTGAGCAGTTTTGTAAAATCAACTCTGGTTCTCTGGCCAGCGCATTGATCAGCTTTTATAAAAAGGATCCGGAAAAAAGAGCACAACTCGTTAAGCGCTATACCGAATTATTTAACCAAAAGTACACATCTGAAATCATGTGTAAAAAATATAGTTCCATTTATTCGTTAGTACAAAAATCATGAACCATGAAAAGATACTGGAAAATATAGACCAATCAAGTGCATGGATTACCTGGGAAATCCAGATTCGAAACCGCAGCATGGCTGCGTTGCTAAATATTCCACTGCATGAACTAATTGTTAACAGACATCGAGCAATTCGATACCCAATACTGATTTTCAAAACACTGTATATTCTTTGTAAGAATGATATACGAATTCTGTTTGTGCAAAATCCATCAATTGTTTTGTCGATGTTGGCAGTGCTTTTTGCCTCCATTCGCAACATGAAAGTGATTGTTGATGCCCACAATTCCGGGATTTATCCGCTCGAGGGACGCAGTAAACTACTCTCATGGATCGCCAGGTATATTGCGCGTAAAGCGGATGCAGTTATAGTTTCTAACAGCTATCTCGCATCAGCCGTAGAATTATGGGGAGCGACTCCGATTGTTATGCCAGATCCCGTTCCTAATCTTCATGAAGCGGAAAAAATTACCAGCGAACGACCTTATCTATTTTTTATCTGCACTTGGGCGGCAGACGAACCTTATCTGGAAATTATTGAAGCAGCAAAACTAATCCCTGAAACTATAGATATTTATATAACCGGAAAATATCGCAATAAATTATCCCAGACCCAACTGGACGCGTTACCGTCCAACATTAAATTGCTCGGCTTTGTTCCCGAGCATGATTATATTGCCTACTTTTCGTCTTGCTTGATGGCGATTGATTTAACAACCCGGGATAACTGTCTTGTATGCGGAGCGTACGAAGCTCTTTCATTGGAAAAGCCTTGTATAGTTTCAAATTCAAAAGTAAACCGGGAAATCTTTAGCACTGGTTTTGTCTATACCGATAACAATGCCACAGCAATAGCTGCTTCAATCAATCAGGGCCTACACAATTTAAAGCAACTAAATATTGATATAGCTACGCAAGCAAAATCACATAGATCCCTTATTGAAAAACAAGTGTTTGAATTAAAAAGAATCCTTAACTCATGAAGACTGTTAACCCTGAAATAGATATGCCTTTAGTAAGCATCGTTATGGCAGCTTATAACGCAGCAGATTTTATTGCCGAGGCAATTGAAAGTGTTTTAAATCAAACATACAAAAACATTGAACTCATAATAGTTAATGATGGATCAAAAGATAACACTGCACAAATAGTTGAAAAATATTTACCCAGTAATAAAGTAAAATATTTATCACAAGAAAACGCAGGCCAAACAGTAGCTAAAAATAATGGGATCAAAAATGCTTCCGGCAAAATTATCGGCTTTTGTGATGCTGACGATTATTGGCATACTGAAAAACTTGAAAAGCAATTATCGATATTATTTTCAGATGAAAAAATAGGAATTGTTTATTCTGACATTCAGGCTATTAATCAACACGGTGAGAAAATAAAACTCACCGAGAAGCTGAATGGAAAGCAAGGTGATCTGCTAAATGACTTACTTTTTGATAATTTCATACCCTTTGGCAGTGCAATATTTAGAATTGAATGTATTCACGAGCACGGTGGTTTTAATGAAAGCTATCGCATGGGCATTGATTGGGATCTCTGGTTGCGCTTTTCAACTTCATGGAAATTTGGTTTTTCTAATGAAAAGCTATATTTTTACCGCGAATGGGATGGGCAAATGTCAAGGAACTATAATGGCAGATATACGGGTGCCTTGATCATTCTGGAAAATTTTAAAAATAAGTATCCTTCATTCATTCCCCAAAATATCTATCGGGAAGCTGTTTCCGATATTTACGCAAATTACGCTTATCATATTTCTCTTTATGAGGGTTATAACCGACGCTTGCTCAAATATTCTATCAAAGCCTTGGCAACCGGCTTTACCAGAGTTGAAACAACAAAGCGTGTCGCGCGTGCGCTATTACGGAGATTTTAATAATGATCTCTAGCGATGCAAAATATTGGCTTAAATTAACCCTTACTAAAAGCCACTTCTTCAAAGAGACAGCGGGTGGCCTGATTCTTATAATTGCGAGCATGCTTTTAAAACAGAAAAAGTATTGGTTATTCTGCAAATTTCTTGGCAAGTATGAAAAGCTCAATGAAGAACGAATATTGAAGCAAGATTTATCCAATAAATACAAAGAACTTTTTCAATTACGCAATAAATTAATATGCCCGGAAGCAGATAATCTTATTTACAAAGACTTTCTACGGTCGAAGCAGGCAGCGGCAATAAAAAATCTTTATAAAAATTTTGATGTTAACGATCATGTAAGAATAAGGTATAGGAATGAAGATGATCCTTTACGCGAAGGCAATTTTTTGGTGTTAAAAACTCCGCAAGAGAAAGCTGATGGCCAAATAGAAAAAGGAGTGCTTTATTTACAGTACAACAACTCTATTCCTGAGCTTGCTGCGTTATTTGACTTGGCAAAACTGTATCAGGACTATGCGGTAATCATTGAGCCTAGTAGTTGGGGATATTGCGATCTGGGCCTTGAACTGCTGTTACATGGAAATAACACAATATATGTAATGGCCCAGGATAGTATCGACTATCAGTTATGTTTAAGACTCGATAAACGATTGGTTCCCATTCGAGCCGGCGCTGGAGATTGGATTAATTTTAATGCAGTCCCTGCAACTCAAAGCGATAAAATTTTTGACGTTTGTATGGTTGCAAGCTGGCGCAAACTTAAAAATCATAAATTGCTTTTTAAACAACTGGCACAGCTCGGGAAAGGCTTAAGAATCGCGCTTATTGGCTACCCTTGGGAAAAACGCACGGCCGCCTCGATACGCGCTGAGCAAAATAAATTTTATCCTGACTCTTTGGTTTCAATATTTGAAAGCGTGCCACATGAGTATGTTTTTAAAGTTTTATCGCAATCAAAAGTTGCTTTAATGCTTTCAGAGAGAGAAGGTGCCAATAGAGGTATTTACGAAGCATTGGCTTCAAATGTTCCTGTTGTAATGCTCGATAACAATCGCGGTGTAAATAAGTTAATGGTCACTCAGGGATGCATTACGACTACTTCAGCAGAAAATTTAGGAGTAACGGTAAGAAAGGTACTATCGAATAATGAAGCTAATCATGTGAGAGATAAGCTATTGGAAATTTCCGGCACTGATAATACCTGGAGAAAAATCAGCGAAACGTTATGGGCAACAGAGGGCATAAAACTATCTGATACTCCACTAATTCGCTCTACTCCCAATCTTAAATATGTGAGCCAGGATACCAAGGAAAATATGGACGCTACTTATCACCAACTAAAAAGCTATCTTACTTCTGCTTATCCTCAACAATAGGAATATTCTCGGAGCTAACAGCAAACTTTGCCAGCACGATTGTAAAGCCGGCCGCAAACCACCAGTACACCTCATAAAGATCCATGCCAAACAAACCCAATGCTAAACGGCATAGAATGTAGAGATTGATGATATAACAAAGTTCTGCGAGAAAATGCTGGTTTTTACCCAACAAGACTTTTCTGGATTTTCGGTTTGTTTTGAATAGCAGAATGATAAAGGTCCAGAATGCAACAAATCCGATTGGCCCAAGATTAGTCAAAATTTCCAAATATAGATTATGCGTATCTTGCTTGCGACCAAACTCCAAATCCCGTACGGCAGGAAACGCCTGTACGCCAACGCCCATAGGATGCTTTTTGAATATCGCCCAAGCATCCTCCAGAATTTCCATACGTTTATTAGCGGAGCTGCCTCTCTCTTCTTCAGATTTAAACATTGTTCCGAAACGATCTTTGTAATCCTGCGGAATTAAAATAGCACCCACTACGGCAATTAAAACAACTGTAATAATTGTCCTGAATTTAAAAATCCCAAGCCTTAACAAGATTGCCGAACACAAGATAAAGGTGGCTACATATCCGGTTCTTGAGCCGGTATACATAACAACAACCAACAAGCCGGCGATTGCCCCTAGAAACGCAAGCTTCATTATTCGAGTTTGAAATCGAAATAAAAACAAAAAGAATGGTAAAGCACTAACTGCTAGCCCGGATAAGCTATTTGGATGTCGGTAAAGCTTGGTTACACCATGCAATCTGGGAATACCCTGATTTTGCCAAACCATTCCACCGGTAACTACACCAAAAACGCCCTCCTGAATTATTTTGGCCATGGCCAACAAAAAACCCAACAAAACGAGAACGAGTTCCTGTTTATTTCTAACCAATACCCCAATAAATAGAGTAAACATGGAAAACTTGATTATCCGATCAAAGAAAATATTGGAAGAGTGATCGCCATCAAAAGAAAAAAGTGTGTAAATTACAAAAACGCCATAAAGGAGGTAGATAGAATTAATAAAGGAGTCATAGCCGTAATTAGTTTTATCTTTATTGGATATAATCTGATTGATCGCAAGGGCTGCAAGAACAGCCCCCACTAGAAATTCTATGCGGATTGTTCCGAGAAACCCTATTCGATTTCCCACCTGAAGAAACCAAATGAATACATAGAAGCTTAGTAACCAAGCCTTGAATGATGAGCTTTTTAATATGTCTATTAGTGGACCAATCACACCCTATCTCTCATTCAAGTGAAATGACTAAATCTATTTAATATTTGTTTTTTAGCAGAACTATTTATATTGTAACCCAAGGAAAGCGACTAGAATATTAAGGTCATACCTATACATTTGAGACACCCCCTCATGAAAAATTATCTGTTTCGAATACTCGCTCTTTGCATGGTATCCAGCCCTGTATTTAGCGCACAGCTTCTGTATAAGCAAAGCTTCGAGAAGCCAATCGAGGAATCACCCGAGATTCAATGGACAACTCCCGGCTATCCTATCACTCAGGCTATTGTGAGCGATTCCCCGCAGGATGGCCAAAAAAGTGTCCGGGGCAATTTTAATGCTACTGTAATCGATCCAATTACAAAATTGCAGGGTTACAACTTTGTCCAGCTCAAGCTCAATTTTCGCAAAATACCTGCTTTAACTAAAAACGATTGGTATAAAACTACCGAGAAAGTTTATGTCAGTTGGTGGTTCAAACATGACCCCTGCCTTTGGCAAGGCTCTAATTACGAGAATACCGACCCAATCAGAACAACCGGAAAAATTGCGTTCTTACGCATGAACGAAGATCCTGCTACCTCTTATTATTTTACGATGAACGGGGGAAAGGACGGTTCGGCCGCGTTGGCAGCGAATAGCTGGAACAATTTATGGCAAGAGTGGTATGGCCGTCCGTCCCTTTGGCTTGCAAATGGAATTCCCTGGGGAGCTACCGGAAAATGGCATAAAATCAGTTTTCTGATTGGCTCAAATGACAATCAAAAATACTTGATGTGGTGGGTTGATAATAAATTAATGAAGGCCGACAGATTTGAACCGGATGGGAAGAATAAGATCTATAACAACTTTACTCTGGATAGTATTCAATTCTGGCATTCATTCAAAGGCGATATGGACGCATCAGTAGAAAGTCCTGAACCCGGCGTCTGCAATGGATGGCAAATTGATAACATAGAGGTGTGGGATGGCTTACCTGATGAGCCACTCCCACCTACCCCATTGACACCAGAACTTTTAAAGGCACCTTAGCCTACAAAATAAACTTATATCGCTTACTTAATAAAATTAGCACGAAGGATGCAATTAAGGATAGCGCGAGAACAATTATCAGCTCCACTATCCTGGAGCTGATAAATTTAGGCATAAGCAGAATAAATAACGGGTGAATGAAGTATATGCCTGCCGAAACTTGTGTGTATATTGCAGAAGAAGTTTTACGCTCTGATTTTAAAAAAACCAAAAACAAGCTGAAACATACAAAAGGCAGCAAAAAAAGCATATCGAAGCTTTGTTTGTAATCACCAATATAAAACGTATTTAATGCACCCTCCGCACAAAGCCCTGCGAAAGACATCAAGAATAGAAATACCAAAAACCCATTTCCAAATTTGTTGACAACACCGTCTCTTGAAACCAAATATCCAAGAATAAAAAATGGAAATGCAAAAAACAGGAAGTTTCGATATATATGAGTTTTATTAGTTATATTATCTAAATATGAGCTTCCAAATAGGTGGTAATTTCCAGAATATTGAATTATACATCCGCAAACAAACAACAGCAGTGCAATCATTACAAGTTTTGCGCTTTGCAAATTGCGGATGAAATACAAACATGTGCCTGCACCCAATAAACCCATAGTGAACCAAAGGTGCCAATAGCCTTCTATATATCTCTTCACCACCTCAATAAAAATCTCCCGCAAGTTTGTTGAATCAAAAGGAATGTAGAAATAGAGGTATACTAAAGACCAGAAGCTATGCAATGCCAACAGGGTTAAAAACCATTTTTTGAACCCAGAAAAGCCGGAAGAGATAATGAGTCGGAAAAAAAAATATCCTGAAACCAGATAAAAAATCGGTACCACAATGCGAAAAATGGATTGCGTAAAAAAGTAATTTACTGATGATGAATAGTCTTTTAAAAAACCGACGTGAATCATCACTACCATTATAGAGAGAATTACCTTTGCCTGATCCAAAGTCAAATTTCTCATTTTTTATCGCCTCTTAATCCTTTTAAAAAATTAACAACTTTTCTGGATAACAAAGTTATAGGAACTGCAAAAATTAACGAAGAAGCAACCACCAAAACAACTTTAATGAATGCCAACAATGGACTTGAAAAAACCCCTTTTAAACCAAAAGCGTATTCATAAAACACAATAAAAAATGAGTGGTTCAAATAAATCCCATAGGAATGTTTACTACAAAAATCTAACAATTTAGCCATATACTTAAAATTTGAAAAGCACCATTCCAGCTGGTTAGAAAAGAGTAGTACCAAGAGGATTCCTGCAACACCAAGAGGAAAATAATAAAGGTTTGGAGCGTATGAGTGATAGCCTAAATTTAAATTTAGGTCCAACAAGCCAACAGTAACAAAGGAGACCAATATACAAAGAATCAGAAAGAAAGTAATGGTTCCCTTCTTGTTTCGCCAATCCGCTAAATACAGAAATGAACCAATAAAAAAATAGGCTCCATACAATATTTCCTGTAGCAAATTATGCCCAAAATAAAAGAAATTTCTATGAAACTTATAGCCGGTTTGGATAGCTGCAAAAGCGGTTGCAATCACAACGGGAAAAAGCAGTACATACTTATTTTTTTTTGCCAGCATAAAAAACAACGGACTAATTAGCGCACAAAAAATGAGAACGCGCAAATACCAAATCTGCCCCAAAGGATAGGGCATATCTTTAATATCCGGAGCCACAGCCAATATTTGCAATACATACTTTAAACTGAAATTATCTATAGAGTTTCCAAGCAGAAGATAAATAATAATTGCAAATAGATATATGATATAGAAGGGAGTTAGAATGCCTAGAGCTCTATCAACTAAATAATCTTTTATGGAAGGGGACTTATAAAAAAGATAAATAAAGATATATCCGGAGCAAAAAAATAATACTGATAAAAATATTCCAATATATGAGCTGTAAGGAAGAAGGACCCAACCAAGCCCCAAATGCCCTAACACCACTCTAAGGATAGAAGCTCCTCTAAGCCTGTTAATATATAAGCTATCTACCGCATTCATTTTTTATTAATCCCTTTCAACAAGGAGAGTATTAACAATTTAATTGCCTTCAAATTAAATTCGTACTTTAAACTAAGTAATGCATTTTCTCGCTGATTCTTGTTATCTCCTTTCTGCTGGTATCCATAAGCGAGTGTTGCATAATCACGTGAAATTTGAAGAGACAACTCTTTCTTTAGTGCCAGGCTGTTAACCCGGCCCATAACTGTTTTCAAAGCTTGAATTTTGCTAGGCCCGCGGCGAACAAACCCCTGGTTACTAATGCTTCCTGGGAGAATTCTGTACTGATGCAGCACTTCATTTAGAAAGACAAAATTATGTTTCAGCGAAAATAACATCCAGAACAGACGATCATCGGAATTTTTAAGTGCTTCATCGAACCTGTCTGATATCTGCAACGAATTTTTTCTTAATACAACTCCGGAAGTCCCGACAAAATTTACTTTAATCAGTGCAGGATTAACCTTATCAGCGGGCAAATAACAATAATCGACCGATCTTCCATCTGTTAAATTCCACAAGGTATCGTACTCGTGTAAAAAGTTTTCTTTCAACACATGACCTGATTCGTCAATCGTTGAAAAATTGGTAAACAATAAATCTGCATTAGGAAACCGTTCTAAACATTCTATTGATCGGCTGATCTTTCCTTCAAGCATCAAATCATCAGCGTCAAAAATAAAAATAAATTCGCCCTTAGCGTGTGAAATACCAACATTTCTGGGCTTCGCTGGGCCACCGCTGTTAGGTTGCGCCACATATTTAACCCGCTCATCCAACAAACCAATTGCCTTAACTTTTTCTTCCGTGGAGTCAGTTGATCCATCATTAATAACAATTATTTCAAAATCTGAAAAATCCTGGCTTAAAATCGAATTAATTGTGCTTTCAATAAATTTCTCTGCATTGTAAGCAGGAACAATAATACTTGCCTTACACATAAGACATCACACCCTGTAAAGCCATGAAGAGATAAACAGCTTAACTGCCTTATAGTTCGGGCAATGATGAATGCTTTTTATTGCATACAACCGTTGTAATTTTGCATCTCTTTTATTCTTGGATTCCCTGGACATTGCCAGGTAATTATTTGAAATCTCTTTATCTAATAAGGCAACGAGCGTCGTTTCGGAACAATATGCTTTAGCTTTTTCTAACGCTGATATTTTATTAGGCCCCTTCTTCAACATCCCCTGCCCTGTAATTCCGGAATTAACTACACGATAATCATGAAG
Source organism: Cellvibrio sp. 79 (assembly GCA_003056245.1). Classification (GTDB taxonomy): domain Bacteria; phylum Pseudomonadota; class Gammaproteobacteria; order Pseudomonadales; family Cellvibrionaceae; genus Cellvibrio. The sequence continues at coordinate 448,557 of MVDH01000003.1, forward strand.
AATCACATTTAAAAAAATACCATTATGTTTAGATGAAAATTTAAGCCAGAAAAGTCTATCGTCGGCATTCTTCAAACTTTCATCAAATCGGTCAGATTCGGTGAGCACGGCTGATCGCAACATTACACTGGATGTACCGATAAAATTACTTTTCACAACTGCAGGAAACAAGTCGTTTGCCTTAATGAAATAAGCTTTATTATCTATCTCTTGGGTTTTAATCAAATTGGCCAGCGTAAAGTATTCTTTTAAGTAGTCCGGCCGTAACGTGTTATTATTTTCATCAATAAGGGAAAATCGCGTAAACAAAATATCTGCATCGGCATGCTGTTCCATTGCTTGAACGGATAGTTCTATTTTTCTAATTCGCATCAAATCATCCGAATCAAAAATAAATATATATTCTCCAGTAGCCTCGCTGATACCTTTATTTCTAGCTTTGGACGGCCCACCATGATTTTCCTGATGAAAATATTTTATTCTCTCATCATGGAAAGATTTGATAACTGATTGAGTGTCATCTATTGAGCCATCATCTACAATTAACAACTCAAAATTTGAATAAGTTTGCGCCAAAATCGAGCTTATTGTTTGACCGATCAATCCCCCACAATTATATGCGGGCATAATAATGCTAACTTTTTTCATGGTTTTTACGTTATCTTCAATCTAGCGTCTTATAGCAGACAATAATTTATTTGATAAAAATTTTGCTTCTTGATAGTTATATAAAGAAAATACAGCTATCACAACAAATAACACCTCAACGGCAGAAGCTTTAAGAATCAACTCTTTGTACCCATCACTCGCATCTAAATAAGATCGCACTTGAACAGCAAAAACAACGCATATCACTAGAAAAGCAGTTAGTCTTATTAGCAAATTTTTCCAATTAATACCGACAAACCTCGCAGCATATGCACTAATTACAAAAACCCGACCAACAACTAACGGAACTGCGATTGCGATAGCTGCGCCTGTTAATTGAAATTTCGGGATTAATATTACACTGAGTATCGCAGCAAAGACGGTTTCCATAATTGATACTTTTGCCGTTATATCGTGCCGTTTAACCGTTAATAACAAACTACCAAATGGGTAAGTCATAAAGCTGATTAATCTACCGCAACCAATAATCACAAGGCAAACATACGCCGTCTCTACCTCAAACTCTTTGCCCATCCATATACGGATAAAATCATCGCCAAATACGTAAAATCCAACAGCAATTGCTGCGCCCATTATCACATTGATCTTGAGGAAAAGTTCTACCGCAAAGGACAACTTCTTATGGTCGTTAAGCGCATGGTATTTTGCATACAAAGGGCTGGACATCCCTGTAGCCTGCACCAGAAATTGAACAGCGTATTCAACAAGCCTTACCGCTACGTAATAAATGGTAACCGTAGAAAGCGTTGTAAAATAAGCAATAAACCATATGTCCATTTTTCCCTTTAACAACGCATTTAAATCATTTACAAAAACCCACTTGCTAAAATGAAATAACTCTTTTGCCGTATTTTTTTCGAAGAACTGAGTAGAAAATTGCAATTCCTTGAAAAGCTTTGTGCAGTAATACACATAAAACAAAGTACTGATGATACTTGTAGCAAAGACAACTAAAGACATAGCCACCAGGCCGTAACCCGATGTAATAACTAGATAAATGAGGATTGCATCCGCTATTGTTTTCAATAGACCAACAACAGCAATGGTATCAAAACGCATGTACGCGCTAATAACACCCGGAAATGCTTTAGCCGGAAATTCAAATGCTAGCGAGATACCGCTAATAATTAAGAGAATTTTTACTAACTCAATATCATCTACGTTTTCAACAAAATGGGCCACACCAAAATTTGCAGCAATAAAACTACAGAGCACTACCACCAAGCCTAAAATGGAATAAATAACCAATGAGGTAATTATTATCCGGTTAGCACCTTCGTAATCTTTCTGGTGAATATAACGTGCCACATAGCGAGTAACAGCTTGGGAAAATCCCAGATCCAATAAATAATAGGACGCGACAACACTTCCAATCGTGATCCATAATCCATATAAATGAGTGCCCAATCCATTCAATAGAAAAGGCATCATCAAAAAGCCAATGATTATGCCTACAAAGGTTTTAATAACTCTAAGCGTTGCGCCCCGCAACATTAATTTAGATGTTGATGCCATAGTTTATGATAGAGAAATAGATACGCTGCAAGTGTTATGCAGCATTTGGAATTGTTACTCTGAAGTTTTCTGCGAAAAATGGTAATTAATTTTTCCCGTAAATCTTATAGAGACCCTTAAGCCAACCTTGCGCTAAGCAATATGTCTTTAATGATGTAGATTCCGTTGCAATTTTTTCCTTATAGTTGGAATGTTTTCCCATACCTGCCAATAAGTCGTAGCCTTGGCCATTTTCAAGTGCATGTTGAATAGCAAACCCTAAATGCAATGAACCTAAGGCGAGCTGGCCATAGCGCCCTTCCGCGTATCCGGATTGCAAGTTATATCGAACTCCTTGCCAGACGATATCAAATAGCACTGATACTATTTCACCGTCAACCTGCATTAACTGCATTACAGGAGTCCCGCCTTCGGAGCGAATTCGATCAACAAACAAGGAGAAAAAATCCATTGATTGGGGGGAATAACATGGCCGCCCCCAACGCAACTGATGAAATTGATTGAGAATCCCAAAACAATCAGCGGAAGACGTTAGTTCGTTGAGCTCCAGCTTTCCTTGTTCTACCAATTTCGTACGGCGATTAAAGTATTTTGCCCTGATCGACGAACTCAGCTGCTTCTTATATGACTCAAAATTTGTAGCGCCAATACGGTATGCAGCTTCTGATTTACTCACAACTACTGTGAAGCCCTGAACTCCTGATAAAACAGCCAACGCCTGTTCGAAATCATGCTCAGCACAAAAATCTGTTAGCACCCACTGACTCCAGGAAAATCTGGATATCTCCTTTACTAAAGCGTCCATCCCTCCGAATAACTGAAGAAAAGAGTTCAGATTATTGTATTCACCGCGCGGCGGATTGAAGTTCGCATGCCCATATCCGGCAATAACCAAACTCCTGATCGGCAAAACTCCTTTTAGTGGGTGCCTGATGAGATACATCATTTCCAATGCATCTCCACGGCCACCAAGATCAATCAACTGTATACGCGGGCTATTGCCCCAAACATCTACCCAGGACTCTACCCATGCGCGCGTTCTGAATAGGCTGCCGGAGGCCGATAAAACACTTTTGCTTTCCAATATACTATTTGCGCTTTTGCGCCTCTTTTACGTGATCAAGAATTTCTTTGTTGTCCGGTGCAGCAGCAGCAGCGCGCTGCAGATACTCAAGCCCCTCGGCCACTTTTCCTTTTTCAACAAGAATCCAGCCATAAGTATCCAAAACTGCTGAGCTGTTTGGTGCTAGTTCATAAGCTCGTTTGGCAATATCCTCCGCACGCTCATCCTTTTTCTCGTAATACATCCAGGCAAGATTGTTAAGCGCAGCGGGCATTTTCGGAGCAAGCTCAACTGTTTTTTCATACCACTTCAAAGCCTCTTCCTGATTATTAGCCTGCTGGGCACTGATGGCATTCACCAAGGTTGCACGATAGCTTTTGGGTAATTTCTCCGACCACTCCTTACCAAATGCATTCATTAGATCCGTCTTCTTTTGCGTTTGATATATGCCGTATATTGCCTCCGCCACTTGTTCCAATGGTTTTATACCCCAGGAAGTTCTATATAGGGTCAATGCATCATCTGTTTTATTTTCCGCTATGCGGATGCTGGCTTGTAAGTAAAGTCGCTCCGCTTCATTGCTATCACTTTTAACAAATTGATCGAGGAGTTTTTGCGCCTCGGCAATATTGTTATCCGATAACTCCACTTCAATTAAATTGTTAAGGAAGCCAGCATTTTCAGGGAATAACTTTACTGCGCGCAAAAAACTGGCTCGCGCTTCAGCTAATTTTTTATCTTTGCGTAACATTACGCCCTGTGTTTGATACAACCGCGCGGCGATTTGTTTGACATTCGCCGCTTCATTGCTGCGAGTTAATGCCTGCTCAATGTGCACAATAGATTTATCAATTTGATTATTCTGCAGCTCAAGTTGCGAGAGAAGTAAGGAAGGTTGCCACGCAGACGTATCAGCTTCTAACTTGCGGAGAAATTCCAATGCCGCATCCTGGCGATTCAATTTTTGCATCGCTGCCAACCACCGACCATAAGCAGCTGTCATACCCGGATCAGACTCAATCGCCATTTGCCAACTGGTCACCGCTTTCTGTGGTTGCTCCTGTATTTCATAAACTTGAGCTAACCCAGAGTATGCCAATTGTCTCTCAGGATTATTTTTAGCTGCTGCAGCAAGCTCAAACGCTTTTTGCGCGGCGGGATAATCTTTCTCCTCGATGTTATACCATCCCTCAATAAAATCCCCACGCGGATTCGCCGGGAATTTTTGTTTAAAATCTGCCACCTCTTGCTTTACTCGCTCAGCAGCGCCGTTATCAAATAATAATTTGAAATAGGTTTGCTGGATCACCAGATCCAATGGCTGTTCTTGATACGCTTTTTGCAGTTGGGCAATCGCTTGTTCGGTTTGCTCCAGGGCAATATATCTTTTTGCCAGTGCAATCCTGATTCTTTGCTGTGCAGGATTTAATGCAAGGCTTTTTTCCAGCGCCTTGGCCCCCTCAAGACTTTTTTGATCCTGATCCAGCAAAGCCAAGCCATAAGTTGCAAGAATTGCCGCATTGCCAGGCTGGTTCTCTGATGCTTTCTTTAGCAAACTTACCGCATCACCCATTTGATTATTACGATACTTCACCAGCGCAGCCGCCTGGATAATCGTGGGGTTTGCAGTCTCTGGATCGATAAATTCGTCAAATAATGATGAAGCTTTATCATCAGCACCTTTACGAAACTCCACCATGCCCAATAAAGTCGCGGTGTTTTTATCATTGGGAAATTGCTCACGCAACTCACGTAAAATATTTTCTGCTTCCGTCAGCTTTCCTTGTTGGAATAATTCCATCGCTTCATTAAAGCGCTGCTGTGCTGCATTACTATCAGGATTAGCTTCAGCGATCACTTTTTGATACGTGTAGGCTTCACTGGTCCGCCCTAGCTGAATAAGTGTTTCAGTCAAAAGGGTAAGCACACTAAGACGTTGGCTGGTAATGATATCGGTCTTTGGTAGCAACCCTAATGCCTTGGTCAAATGGGTCTCGGCAACATCCAGTTTACGATTGAATGCGTTAACGTTTCCAAGCATCTGTAATAAATCAACGTTATCCGGCGCCGCTTGCAAAGCGGCATTTAGCGTCTCCAAGGGCTCTTCTGATTTCCCCTGCGCAAGCGCGGCCGTTGCGGTTACGATGGCAATATCAACTGCATTTGCATTTAACTGTTTGAGATCAGCCAAATGTTTTTCAGCTTCATCATTTTCTCCAAGATAAATACTGGATAACGCAGCAATTTTAGCCTGGCGAATTTTTTCTTCCGGCGCAGTAGCAGGGTGTTCAGCGATCACGTTGAGTGCTGAACGATATTTCTTACCATTGAGGTAAGCCTGTGCCAATTCTGTTGACACTGCAGGTAATGCTTCCAGTTTAGGTTCCAGCAATTTATATACCGCGGAGCTAACGCCTAGCTCATTATAAATACCTGCAAGTAGCGTATAACCTTCTGCGTTGTCAGGCTGAAGCTGGATAATATTTCTAGCCTCAAGCATTGCTGCTTTTAGTTGCCCTTGTTGTTTATACGTTTTGGTAGACGTAGCATGGCGAGCAGCATCAACCGCAACTTCTTCTTTTTTATCGCTACACGCAACCACTAATAGAGATGACAATAGCAGCATTGTTGTTAACGACTTCTTCATGGGAGCTCCCAATTTCAATATGTAATTTAATTTATCTGTTCCGGTACTAAATACACCAGATAACTCTTTTTGTTTTACGACAATAATTTTTCAGGTGATTATCTAGAATGAATAAGTCACTGAAGCACCAATAAACTCTTCGATGTAAGTTCGCTGGTTGCTATTCGAATCGCGATCTTCTCTTTCATAAAATGCACTAAAGCCCAAGCTCTCGGTAAATTTAAACTCATACTCAACCGCTTGTGTCTGGTAAGTGTAATTCCTGCCTTCCAGCGAACCGGAAAACTCCTGTTTCATATCACTGATACGATAGGAAAGTCGGCTTTTCTTGGTAAACGCATACGCAAAGGTGAAAGCCGCTCCTTGCTGACGACCTTCATCACCCAACACCAGATAATCATCGGAGTTTTGATACAGCGATATGTCAGTACTGCATTTATTACAAATAAATTCTGTGCTCCAGGACAGTTCAGTATTAGTCCTTTCAATCTGGTCTACTCGATGCGCACCATCGCTAGTCGGGTTTTGGTTGACGGACTGAACATTCCCTCCCCCCATCGATGAATCAGTAATACTTCTTCCGGAAATTAATTTAAATGAATGAAGAGGCGCTTTATAGCTGGCATCAAATGAATATGTTGAACCGCTATAATCCCCACCAATTTCACGCTCACTTTTGTTGTAACCAACCATTAACGAATATGACAACTTACGCAAACCTGTCGAATAAACAACGGCATAATTGGTATAGCGATAATCAGCGAATTCAAAATTATCAAAACTTATGTCAGATTGCTGCGCCAGAAACCTGATATCGTTGACTCGTGAAATGGTATGCAACCAACTCAGCTCACCCTGTGTGCGGGTGGAATTATTAAGCTCATTTTTTGCATACTCTATCTGGCTATGATCAGCCGAGAGCGATAGCAAATCTGCATCGGTTATTCTTTTTCTAATACGAGGAATAACACTCACTATCTCGCGCTCATCCTGGTTGGTTGTAACATTCAAATCATCAGGCGCAGATAATAATGTACGCTGCGAGTGTTTTACCTGCAGATCAATCGGGCTCGACAATGAGCCCAGTAACATCGAAGAGGAACCATCCAGGAAACGCCGATCTTCCTGTGAATTTTTTGCAAAGCGCTTGTCTTGGCCGGTGTATTCTGCCGTAGCACTTAAATATTGATTATTGTATCCGCCCGCCAAACCCGCTTCGTAAGTATCCTGCCGCTCGCTTAAAAAGTTGCTTGCTGATTTGAACGCATTATCCGATTCCCCGGAAGATATAGAGATATGGCCACCAAGCTCCTGGGCTGCAACACCACTCGAGATGATACCCAACAAAATCCCCGCCGGGCTAGTTCGCAGAAAATGTTTCATATCCCATAGCAACCCTTATCAACTGTTAAATACCAAGCCGGCAAATTTATCTTTTCCAACTGCATCAACCGCAGCTAATACTTCGTCGGTAACAGCTTTACCAAAGGGCACCACTAAAAGTGCGTGATCGCAATAACGAGCCAAAATTCGCGCCTCTGTTGAATGTTGGACTGAGGGAGCATCCAACACAATAAAGCGATCCGGATAGCGCGACTTGATTTCTGCAACAAAAACTTCCATCCGTTTGGAGTTAAAAAATTCCGCAGCAGATTCGCTCGAACCACCGGAAGGAATAACACGCAATCGCTCAATACCGCTGGGGTAAATGATTTTTTTTAAGGGCACTGTGTAATCATTTAAATATTGGGTAAGCCCGGCTTCAACATCCATTACCACATATTTTTCGGCGGCCTTACTATACGGATTGCAATCTACAAACAGTGCAGTTTTATGCTGATCCAGTGCAAAGGTTGCGGCGAGGTTAAAACTAAAATCTGCCGACTCGGCAACACCCGCTACCGAGGAAACCAGTACCACAATATTGTCGGATTTACTTCTGTTTAATAATCTGATTCTCACTTCGCGATAAGCATTTAGCACATCACGCTGACGCATGCCGGTGAAAACAATTTTTTTCTCATATAACTCATCCTGAGACCAAAGCAGAGGCAACGCCATATTTTTAATCTGCTCGCGCTTACGATGCTCCATCACCGCCGTTTTCACCAATTGACCGCTAGCCTCAACAAGCTCATCGACATCGGCAATCAGGTCATCTAATTTACTTTGCTTTAAGTTATCCATTTGAAAAAACTGAAACCTCAAATCGAGTTAGCCTTGCATGATCTGCCAGAACACGGCTATACCTATGTACGCCGCTAGTGATGCACTCAAAATAACCAGGATCAACAGCATGTCTTTTTTAAATAATCTCTCGCCCAATGGAGATTTATAATGCGGGATCACACCTATTAGTTCGATATCATCCGGTAACTGACGCTGCAATGACCGCGCAGAACGAAAGTGAGGATCAAACAAAACATAAAGCACTAACAACCCCAGCGACAAAATCAAACCCGCAACAGGGCCAATCACGACAAAATGAATAAAGGTGATGCCTGATGGTTTCAACGGAAAAGAAGCCGGCTCCTGAATTCGATAACTAACGCCCTGCCCTTCAATATCCAATGTCATGGACAAACGCGCGGCTTCTTTACGCTGGAGCATTTCTTCGTAGACTTTTTTGGTAACGTTATAGTCGCGAGTTAGTTCAGATAACTGCGCCTGGTTTGAGGCGATTCGCTGCTGGCGCTCATACTCCTGCTCCTGCAAGCTTACTAATGACTGCATACGGCGCTTTTGGGTACGGAGATTAACATCGGCGTCAGCCACTTGCTTTCTCAATTCTTCGTACAGGGGATTTTGTACTTTATCGGCATTGCCAAAAACTGCGCCGGACGATTGCATTTTTTCAATCGCCATATCGACATCGGCAATTTGTGTACGTAAGGAAATAATATCCGGATAACTCTCCTGATAACTCAACAATAACTGCTCAAGCTGCCCCGATAACACGGTACGCCGTTGGCGCAAGTCATCTACCTGACCTTTTGCTTGCAAGTACTGGCCCTCAGAACCCAGCTGCTGTTGAATTGTGTTCATTCGCGCCTGGGTTTCTTCTATCGTAATTTTGAGAGCCTCAATTTCCTGGCGTAATCCGGAAATACGATTACTGACTGACTCTTCACTGCCATCGGTATTTTTTGCATTAAATTCTTTTAATTTTTCTTCAGCAGACTCTAATTGCTTTTTATAAGTCTGTACTTGTGCATCAATAAAATTATATGCGCCAACACTTTCCTCTCTTTTTTTACGCGCGGTGTCTTCGATAAACACATTCACAATTGCATTGAGGACTTCAAACGATTTATCAGGATTATCGGCGCTGTAACTTACTGTGAAATGGTTGTTGTTACGTTCTTTTCGAATGGTGATAGCGCTGCGGATTTGCCGAATAATACGGTCTTGTTGCACCTCATCAGTTTGCTTGGTGACAAGCCCGGCTTCTGTAGCGGCGGCCAGCATATTGTTACGCGTATAGATAACTTCGCCCGCTTGTTCGCTACGATCTATTTTAGTGACTTCGGCACGCCCTTTAAGGAGCGGCTCAATAATGTTGGTGACATCAGCAAACAAAACCGCACTGGTAGTGTAAGTCTTTGGCCATATCAAACTGAGACCAAGAAATGAAAAGGCAACGATAATAAACAGCGCAACACACCAATATCGAAAGCGGACCAATTCCGCCCTCAGTGCTACCAACATATCTTTTAGATAAGTTTTATCCATGAAATCTCTCTGCGGTAAAAATGCTGATAGCGAGTTTCCAAATCAGAATACGCGCTCAGGAACACTGACAATATCAGATGGCTGTAAAGAATAATTGGTTGTCAAATCACCATCATTAATCAGGTCATCCAATTTAATTTTGTAAACCTTTACCTGACCATTCACATTTCGATAAAGCTTTGCCCTGTTTGCGGACGCAAATTCACTTGGTCCACCGGCAATCAATACCAAATCAAGAACTGTCATACCTTCGCGATAGGCTATGGATTGCGGGCTTTCTACTGCGCCGGTGATACGTACCCTGCGCTGGAAATCAGAACTGCTGGGATTGGTAACAATCACTGTGACTTGCGGATTTTTAACGTAGCTCGACAAACTTTTTACAATGACATCCGACAACCCGGGAGCAGTGGTGCCTGCCGCCATAATGTCACCGATAAGCGGCATGGATATTTTTCCATCCGGTCTGACCGGTACGGACAATGACAACTCGGGATTACGCCACACACTGACCTGCAATGAGTCGCCCACTCCGATTCGATATTCCGCCAATAACGATGCGGCATTATCAAACTCAGGACCTGATTGCGGCTTGTTACTACTACACGCAACGAGCAAAAATGCTGCTGCCAGCATTACAGATAAAACTCTGATAATTTTTTTCACTCGTTACTCCTTGATTAATGAGAGATTAATGAATTGGCAGCACTTGAAAAAACTCAATGCACACCTTTGCCCAACAAGATGATTTCAACAGTTTGAATCATGATGAGCATATCCATCAAAAAACTATGGTTTTTAGTGTAGTAGAGATCGTATTGAAGCTTGTTTTTTGCATCTTCTACGGAAGCGCCATAGGGATATTTCAATTGCGCCCAACCCATCAAGCCCGGCTTTACTTTGTGACGAGTTTCATAGAATGGAATCTGATTTGCAAGCTCCGTGACGAACTCCGGGCGCTCCGGACGAGGCCCAACAAAACTCATATGACCCGCTAGCACATTATAAAGCTGTGGTAACTCATCAAGCCGCGTGTTACGAATAAAGGCGCCAACCCGCGTAACCCGTGAATCATTTTTCTTGGCCCATACTGCGCCATTTTTCTCCGCATCCTGACGCATGCTGCGGAATTTATAGATCCGGAACGTTTTTCCATTTAGCCCAACACGGATCTGGTGATAAAGGATTGGCCCGGAACTATCAAGACGAACGGCAATCGCGGTTAGCAACATAAACGGCCAAAGGACCGCGAAAAATACCGAGGCCAATGCCAGATCAAAAACACGCTTTGCAATCATACGGCGCTTGGAATATTTAAAACCGTCGGAAAACAGCATCCAGCTTGGCTGCAAAAGACTGATATCAATCTTACCCAGCTCGCGCTCACAAAAACTGAGCGAATCACTGGAGACAATTCCTGCCAGCTTGCAGTCCAGAAATTGTCCGAGGGGGAATGCATTGCCCGAACTCCGGCGGCGCTCATCCGGGGAAATGACGATTTCCGATATTTGCGCCTGGCGGGCATAGGTCAACCAATCAGCCGGCTCATTAATGACCAATTGGGGATCAACCTGGATTGTTTCATTTTCACTGGGGATACATCCGACGATAGTCACTCCCAATACAGAGATCTCGGGAGCCAGATCATCCAACAACTTTTTAGCTCTCACCCCAGCACCATAAATAACTACCCGGCGCTTTAACTGATCGGTATCCACCACCTTCAAAAAGATGAAGCGGGCCACCACGACCAACGCAGTAGCAATCAAAACCCCCCAGAAAATTAATGCCTGCGAAATCAACTCCTCACCAAAAAGAAGGCCGATGATGAACAGGCTTAAGCTGCCCAGCAGAAAAAAACTTACCAGTGTTCGTAACACCATGCTGCTGAAGCCCTCTCGCACCAAGGCAAGATAAACCCCCATAGACAAGGTGCAACAGGAGAGCAGGATAGAAAAAATAAGTATTTGTGCCCAGTTTTGAACGATCTCCGGCTGTTCATGCATAAAAAATTGCGAAGACCAGGCTGCCACGCCCAACAAACAGGCCTCGGCGATCCCAAGGAATAAATAGGGTAAATGAATGTAGTGCTTATTGAGACGAATGTAAGACAAACCCGATTCCTTCAAGTGAGCGATTTAAACGGCCGCACATTATATCTACTTTTATGACAAAAGCTCGACCACCCATGACGTTATTCTGTCAGCTCGGCAGCCAACCCCTGATTTTCCTGACGAAATGACAAGGCTTTGTTTTTATACTCTCTGATTGACACAAAGAATATGGTAACTTAGCGCACCTTTGGATCCCTGTTTCACTTAAGGAAACCCTTCATGTTTGCAAGCAACCCCTCACTTTGTGTTATTGGATTAGGTTATGTGGGTCTACCCCTTGCCGTAGAATTCGGCAAAAAAATCACCACTACTGGTTTTGATATCAACCAAAGTCGGGTTGATGCACTACACCGCGGTATAGATAGCACCCTTGAACTGGATGCGGATGAGCTTGGCCAGGCCATTCATTTAAACTACACAACGGATGAAGCGGCAATCAGAGGTCGCGATGTTTATATTGTTACCGTTCCCACTCCGATAAATGACAGCAAGCAACCGGACCTAACCCCTCTCGAAAAGGCCTCAGCCTTACTTGGGAGAGTTATAGGCAAAAATGCAATTGTTGTTTTTGAATCGACGGTATACCCGGGCTGCACTGAAGAAATTTGTGTACCTATCATCGAAAGAATTTCCGGCTTGAAATTCAATGTTGATTTTTTTGCAGGTTATAGTCCAGAGCGCATCAACCCGGGCGATAAACAACACCGCGTACATAACATCACTAAAATCACCTCAGGTTCAACACCGGAAGTCGCAGAGTATGTTGATCAGCTCTATCGTCGCATTGTGGTTGTTGGCACTCATAAAGCGAGCAGCATTAAAGTTGCCGAAGCGGCAAAGGTGATCGAGAATACCCAACGCGATATCAATATCGCCCTGATTAATGAGCTTTCCTTAATATTCAAACGCCTGGAAATAGATACTCTGGAAGTATTGGAAGCAGCCGGCACCAAATGGAATTTCCTGCCATTCCGCCCTGGCCTGGTAGGTGGTCATTGCATAAGTGTTGACCCTTATTACCTGACCCATAAAGCCCAACAAGTAGGCTATAACCCGGAAGTTATCCTGGCGGGACGTCGGATCAACGACGGCATGGGCACCTTTGTCGCCGAGTCAGTAGTCAAAATGATGACCCAGCGTAAATGCCACGTAGTCGATTCAAACATCCTGATTATGGGACTGACCTTCAAGGAGAATTGCCCGGATTTACGCAACACCCGGGTAATCGATATTATCAACGAGTTACGCAACTACAACGCCAATGTAGCAGTTTACGACCCGTGGGCTGATCCTGCAGAAGCGCAGCACGAGTATGGCCTGGAGTTAATTAAAGAACCCCAACCCGGCACTTACGATGCAATCATTCTCTGCGTTGGCCATCAAAAATTTCGCGATCTGGGCGCAGAGGCCATCCGCACCCTGGGCAAATCCAATCATGTACTTTTTGATGTAAAACATACTCTTCCCAAAGATGCTGTTGACGCTCGCCTCTAAACCCCAAGGACTTTTTCATGAAAGTGTTAGTAACAGGAACCGCCGGCTTTATTGGCTCCACTCTTGCAAAGCGCCTGCTTGCACGCGGCGATGAAGTAATCGGTATTGACAACCTCAACGATTACTACGACGTACAAATCAAAAAAGATCGTCTTGCGCACCTTACTTCCAGCAGCGGATTTACTGATATTCGCTGCAACCTTGAAGATAAAGCAGCTATCGACAACGTATTTAAAACCCACAAACCGGACCGTGTAGTCAACCTTGCAGCCCAGGCGGGAGTGCGCTACTCGCTGATTAACCCGCAAGCATACATCGATGCAAACATCACCGGCTTCCTGAACATCCTGGAAGGCTGCCGCCATTTTGGAACAGACAATCTGGTTTACGCTTCAAGTAGCTCAGTATATGGCCTGAATACGTCCATGCCTTTTTCTGTGCATAACAATGTGGACCATCCCGTTAGCCTGTACGCGACCAGCAAAAAAGCCAACGAATTGATGGCGCATACTTACAGTCATCTATTTAATATCCCCACTACCGGCCTGCGCTTTTTCACCGTGTATGGACCCTGGGGCAGACCGGACATGGCACTCTTCATCTTCACCAAAAAAATTCTCGCCGGTGAACCGATTGATGTATTTAACTACGGTCATCATCGTCGCGATTTCACTTACGTTGATGACATCGTCGAAGGTGTAATTCGCACTGTGGACCATGTTGCACCGCGTAATCCGGATTGGAACGGTAACAAGCCTGATCCAGCCACATCCAAAGCGCCTTATCGCATTTACAACATCGGTTCCAATAACCCCGTGGAGCTGCTTCGCTACATTGAGGTGCTGGAAGATTGCCTGGGCAAAAAAGCAATAAAGAATTTATTACCGCTGCAACCCGGCGATGTACCGGACACCTACGCCGATGTCGATGCCCTGATTGAAGACGTGGACTACAAGCCAACCACCCCGGTGGAGGTTGGTATTGAAAACTTTGTGAAGTGGTATCGCGATTACTACAAGGTTTGATGTGTAACGCCACTTTATATACACAGAACGGCATCGCAGGATGCCGTTATATTTACCCTGCCCCAGCCAATCAGTTTTAAACCAGCGAGCAACTCCGATGAACAATGCACGTATCAAGCACGCCATGACAGTCGATGTTGAAGACTATTATCACGTTGCCGCATTTGCCAATGTCATCAAACCATCCGAATGGCCACAATGGCCCTCACGAGTTGAAGCCAATACTGAAAAGCTTTTGCAATTATTCGATGACGCTAACATCAAAATTACTTTTTTTATCCTCGGCTGGGTGGCAGAACGCTACCCGGAACTGGTTAAAACAATTCACGCACAAGGCCATGAGATTGCCTCCCACGGTTACAGCCATCAATTAATTTACAAACAAACACCGGATATTTTTCGCGCAGAAACGGCAAAGTCCAAACAGATCCTGGAGGATTTGGCGCAAACACCCGTTACCGGCTATCGCGCCGCCAGTTATTCCATCACCCGCAAATCATTGTGGGCGCTCGATATTCTTGCGGAATTAGGATTTACCTGGGACTCCAGTATTTTCCCCACCCGCCATGACAATTACGGCATACCCGGCAGCCCTGAAGAACCTTATCGAATCATTACCAGCAATGGCTCTCCATTAATTGAGTTCCCGCTAACCACCGCCAAAGTATTGGGCCAATCAGTACCAGCCGCGGGTGGAGGTTATTTTCGCCAATACCCTTATGCGCTATCGCGTTGGCTATTCAATCGCGCCAGTGACAATCAGGCAAAACCGCAGATTTTTTACCTGCACCCATGGGAAATCGATCCGGATCAACCTCGAGTGCCTAACGCCAGCTGGTTCAGCAATTTCCGCCACTACACCAACCTCAAACGCTGCCTGCCACGCCTGGAGAACATGATTCGCGATTTCCCGTTCGGCACCATGAGCCAAAGCCTGGGCTCTGCCCCTATAACGCGCGAACTGAATATCAAGGAATTAGCAGGAAACTAGCTATCGTCAGTGGACGACTATGGGCCAGATAAGTAGAATCGCGGGCCTTTCCTTTTGCACCTGTAGCTCAGTTGGATAGAGTAGCGGTTTCCGAAGCCGTTGGTCGCTGGTTCGAATCCAGTCAGGTGCGCCACTTGCTCCCACCGCAATAACAAACCCGCTAACATTTACGCCCAGCGTCACCGTGCGACACTCGATCAGTATTAAGCCTGGATAATGGCAAATGAAAATATTAGTTACTGGAGCATCAGGGCAAATAGGGAAACATTTAATACCTCAATTTGCCAATACCGAGCACAATGTTATTGCGCTTGACCACCAGCAATTGGATATCACGGACCTCGATAAAACTGTACAGCTCTTCAAACATTGCCAGCCCGAACTCACAATCAATCTCGCCGCCTACACTGCCGTCGACCAAGCGGAAGAAAATAGCGAGCACGCATTTGCTGTTAACCAGCAGGGCGCAGCAAATATCAGCAAAGCCGCTGATAGTATCAATGCCCCCATCATTCATTTATCAACTGACTATGTGTTTTCGGGCAACAAATCCACGCCCTACACTGAAAACGACATTCCCGACCCCATCAATATTTACGGCAAGAGCAAACTTGCCGGAGAACTTGCGGTTAGGCAATTTAACCCCCGCCATCTGATCTTAAGAACGGCATGGGTTTTCAGTAATGAGTCAAAAAACTTTCTAACAACAATGCTCCGGCTCGCCCGGCAACAAGAGATCATTTCTGTGGTGGATGACCAATCAGGAGGCCCAACCTATGCAAAACATGTTGCCCAAACTATTGTCGCCCTCACCAATCAACTCGCGGATTTTACCGCCGCTGATTGGGGCATTTATCATTATTCAGGCACGCCCTACACCACATGGTTTGAATTTGCACAGGCAATATTCCAGGCTGCACAGCAAAAGCATGGATTTACTACGCCCCAGCTAACCCCTATCAAATCCAGCCACTATAAAACCCCGGCAAGGCGCCCTCACAACTCACAGTTGAGCAACCAGAAAATCACTGATCGATTTACTATCCAGCCCGGCAATTGGCGCTTTGCATTGGAAGAATTGTTAACAAAACCAACCCCTGACTAACCCAGGACGTGCAATCTTATTTCTGGATTGATCCGGATTTTAGATAACCACAACAAACAAGGAATAAGAAAGCTCTTCCAGTTTGTATCTTTTTGTAGCCTCTTGAAAATAACGATGCAGCCATCGCGGGATGACATTAAACTACGCGCCCAATTAATGCCCGCAGCGCATCTATGAAGCTAAATGACACCTCAATCCCCGACGTTAAGATTCTTATCCCCGAGGTTTATTCGGATAATAGAGGGTTTTTCTTCGAAAGCTTTAATCAAAAGACATTTGAGCGTTTGATAGGCAGACGCATCAATTTTGTACAAGACAATCACTCCATGTCCCGCAAGGGCGTGCTGCGCGGCCTCCATTATCAGGAAGAGCCCATGGCACAGGCCAAGCTGATCAGGGTTCTAGCGGGTGAAATTTTTGATGTTGCGGTAGATATCCGACCATTATCTGCAACTTACCGTCAGTGGGTTGGGCACTTATTGTCAGCGCAAAATCATCATCAGCTTTGGATTCCTGAAGGATTTGCCCATGGGTTCTGCGCATTGTCAGAAACTACCGAAGTAGAGTACAAAACAACCAATTTTTATTCTCCCCAACATGAGAAATGCATTGCTTGGAATAGCGCCGAGCTAGCGATAGAATGGCCGGTTTTTGGAAAGCCCCTGCTATCCACAAAAGATGCTTACGGACGAAAAAGGGTCGCAGAATGAAAATTCTTATTACCGGTGGCGCAGGCTTTATTGGCTCTGCAGTTGTCCGTCATATTATTAACAATACCGCTGATTCAATTGTTAATCTTGACAAACTTACCTATGCCGGTAGCCTCGAATCCGTAGCGGATGTAGCAGATAGTGATCGTTACGTCTTTGAATGTATCGATATTTGCCATCGCGATCAGCTCGATCGCGTTTTTCAGGAACAGCAACCGGATGTCGTTATGCACCTTGCTGCCGAAAGCCATGTTGATCGCTCTATTGATAATCCAGCTACATTTATTGAAACCAATATTGTTGGCACTTACACCTTACTTGAAGCAGCGCGCCATTATTGGAAGGCTCTGTCAAATGAGCGCAAAGCTAACTTTCGTTTCCATCACATATCAACTGACGAAGTGTATGGAGACCTTGAAGGACCTGAAGGTTTATTTACCGAAAACACGCCCTACGCTCCAAGCTCACCTTACTCGGCCAGCAAAGCGAGCTCCGATCATTTGGTGCGTGCCTGGGGCCGCACTTATGGTCTGCCGACAATTGTTACCAACTGCTCAAATAACTACGGCCCCTACCATTTTCCGGAGAAGCTAATCCCATTAGTGATTCTCAATGCCCTCGAAGGAAAACCTTTGCCGATATATGGTAACGGCACCCAAATTCGTGATTGGTTATTTGTTGAAGATCATGCCCGCGCCCTTTATAAGGTCATTACAACAGGTCAAATCGGTGAAACCTACAATATTGGCGGCCATAACGAAAAACAAAATATTGAAGTAGTAACCAAAATTTGTACATTACTGGACGAGCTGCAACCGGCACAACATATTCATGTGAAAAGTTACAAAGAACTCATCACATTTGTACCGGATCGGCCAGGCCACGACGTACGCTACGCCATTGACGCGGGAAAAATTCAACGCGAATTAGGCTGGAAACCGGAAGAGACGTTCGAATCTGGTATGCGCAAAACTATTGAATGGTTTTTACATAACTTAAATCAAGTTCAGCAAAGAAAAAAACGCGTGAATGAATTCACCTGGTAGCGTCAATCTTAAAGCTACTGTTTATTAAATGTTGTACCACTTCAAGTACTCTCAAACAGTATTTAAATCTACGGCAAGAGCTAAATTTGTAGGATTAACGATGGAAATTGATAACACAAAGATCGCAATTATTGGTTTAGGTTATGTAGGCCTGCCATTAGCTGTTGAATTCGGCAAACACATTGACACCATTGGTTTTGATATTAATCAGGAACGAATTCAATCGTTGATTAATGGTATCGATAAAACATTTGAATTAAACACAGATGAATTAAAAGCCGCAACCAAGCTGACATTCCACCACGATAAGTCAGCATTGAATAGTTGCAACGTCTTTATCGTGACAGTGCCAACTCCGATTAATGAAAGCAAACAACCGGACTTAACCCCATTAGAAAAAGCGTCAGCGCTGCTAGGAAGCATTATAAACAAGGGGGCTATTGTAATCTATGAATCCACGGTTTACCCGGGGTGCACCGAAGAAATTTGTATTCCAATCATTGAAAAAATATCGGGCCTTAAATTCAATATTGATTTTTTTGCCGGGTATAGCCCTGAAAGAATTAACCCGGGCGATAAACAACATCGCGTTCACAACATCACCAAAGTGACCTCAGGATCAACTCCGGATGTAGCTGAATTTGTAGATCAGTTGTATAAAAAAATTGTTGTAGTTGGCACACATAAAGCGAGCAGCATAAAAGTCGCAGAAGCGGCCAAAGTAATTGAGAATACTCAGCGGGATATTAATATTGCTCTTATTAATGAACTCGCGTTGATTTTTAAACGGCTTGAAATCGATACACTCGAAGTCCTGGAAGCGGCGGGAACAAAGTGGAACTTCTTGCCATTTCGCCCCGGTCTGGTAGGTGGGCACTGTATTAGTGTCGACCCATATTATTTAACGCATAAGGCCCAACAGGTAGGTTACAACCCGGAAGTTATACTTGCAGGAAGACGAATCAACGATAGCATGGGAAGCTTTATCGCTGATTCAGTAATAAAAATGATGACTCAGCGTAAATGCCATGTTGTTGACTCAAATATCTTGATTTTAGGCTTTACGTTTAAAGAAAACTGCCCCGATTTGAGAAACACTCGAGTGGTCGACATCATCAAGGAATTAATAAATTACAATGCAAATGTTGATGTTTACGATCCATGGGCGGATAACACGGAAGCAGAACATGAATATGGATTACAACTGATAAGTCACCCTCAAAAGAACAGGTACGATGCAATTATCATTTGTGTTGCGCATGATCAATTTAAAGAAATGGGAGCGGAAAACATTCGCGCCCTGGGGAAAACCAATCATGTTTTATTTGATGTAAAACATGTTTTATCCAAATCTGATGTCGACGGTCGACTCTAAAATAGTCAAGCAAATAGGAAGATGAAATGAAAAATTTTGCGTTAATTGGTGCTGCTGGTTATATCGCTCCAAGACACATGAAAGCCATTCGCGACACAGGAAATAATTTGGTAGCTGCAATGGATACCAATGATTCCGTTGGTATTATTGATAGCCATTTTCCAGAGGCTAATTTTTTTACTGAATTTGAACGTTTTGATCGCCATGTAGATAAAATTCGCCGCGCTAAAAACGGAAGCCAAATTGATTACATGTCAATTTGCTCACCTAACTATCTACATGACTCCCACATGCGATATGCGTTAAGAGCAGGCTCAGATGCAATATGCGAAAAACCGCTGGTACTTAATCCATGGAACATTGATGGTTTAATTGATATCGAAAAAGACACTGGGCATAAAGTAAATACCATTCTGCAATTACGCCTGCATCCGGCAATTATTGCTTTGAAAGAAAAAGTAGCGAAGTCACCAAAAGATAAAAAGTTCGAAGTTGATTTAACCTACATCACATCGCGCGGGCACTGGTATTTACAATCATGGAAGGGAGATGAAAAAAAATCTGGCGGTATAGCGACAAATATTGGCGTACATTTTTACGATATGCTGCATTTTGTTTTCGGCGCATTGCAAGAAAATAAAGTTCACTATAATGCGCCAACAAAAGCCGCTGGCTATCTGGAATATGAAAATGCCCGTGTACGTTGGTTTTTATCTGTTGATGTAAATGATATCCCGGCAGATGTTCGCGCAGCTGGGCAACGCACTTATCGCGCAATTACCGCTAATGGTGAATCCATAGAGTTTTCTGACGGCTTCACTGATCTGCACACAATCAGTTACAAAGAAATCCTTGCCGGAAAAGGCTTTGGGCTTGAAGAAAATCGTGTTGCCATTGAGACAGTATCACATATTCGCTCTGCCTCACTTTCACCACTTACTGGTGATCATCACCCATTTATCAATGCACTGGTCAAGTGACATGAGTTACTCCAAACATGAAAGCGCCATTATTGATGATGGCGCTGAAATCGGGGATGGATCCCGGGTTTGGCATTTTGTTCATATATGTGGCGGTGCGCGGATCGGAAAAGGAGTATCGCTCGGACAGAATGTTTTTGTCGGCAACAAAACCACAATTGGAGACAACTGCAAAATCCAAAATAATGTTTCTATCTATGACAACGTTCATTTGGAAGAGGGTGTTTTTTGCGGTCCGAGTATGGTGTTTACAAACGTGTATAATCCGCGCTCACTTATTGAAAGAAAAAATGAATATCGAACGACCCTGGTTAAACGCGGCGCTACCTTGGGAGCAAATTGCACAATTATATGCGGCGTAACAATAGGTGAATTTGCTTTTGTAGGCGCCGGTGCAGTTGTAAACGAGAACGTTAAACCCTACGCACTTATGGTCGGCGTGCCCGCCAGGCAAATTGGTTGGATGAGCGAATACGGTGAGCGCTTGGCATTGGCTATTGATGCAGAGGGCGAAGCCTCGTGTCCACACACAAATGCTATTTACCAATTAAGAAATGGCAATTTAACTAAATTGAACTCAATAATTTGAATTTAAAGATCGTACTACTATGGAATTTATAGATCTAAAAACCCAGTACCAATGTTTGAAAGAACGAATAGACCAACGCATCCACAAAGTTTTGGATCATGGCCATTATATTATGGGCCCGGAGGTCCAGGAGCTGGAAATTGAGCTGGCGAACTATGTAGGTGTTAAATACGCAATCACATGTGCGAACGGAACAGATGCATTGCAGTTGGCAATGATGGCATTCGAAATTGGTGAGGGTGATGCTGTTTTTGTCCCAACTTTTACCTTCTTTGCCACTGCCGAAGTTGTTTCATTTGCAAAAGCGACTCCTATTTTTATCGACTCGGATGCACAAACATTCAACATTGATCCCGAAAAACTCGAAGAAGAAATCCTCAAAACAATTCGCGAAGGCAAGCTTGTGCCAAAGGCAATCATTGCCGTAGATTTATTTGGATTACCTGCTGACTATCCAAAAATTGAAGCCATCGCTAAAAAGTACAATCTAAAGTTAATTGAAGATGCCGCCCAAGGATTTGGTGGTTCAATCAATGGCAAAATGGCTGGCAGTTTTGGCGATATTGCTACGACAAGTTTTTTTCCTGCAAAACCATTAGGATGTTATGGTGACGGCGGAGCTATTTTTACCAATGATGACAACCTGGCAGATTTACTCCGCTCATACCGTGTGCATGGAAAAGGCATAGACAAATACGACAATATTAGAATCGGTGTAAATAGCCGGCTCGATACAATACAAGCAGCAATACTCCTGGAAAAACTAGCTGCATTCCCGCACGAACTACAATTACGCAATGAAGCTGCCAAAGCTTATACCGAAGCACTAAACAAAAAGTTCATAACCCCATTCGTTCCTGACGGATATGTCAGCTCCTGGGCTCAATACACAATCGTCAGTAATGATCGCGATGCCCTGATGGCAACACTCAAAGGTAACGGTATTCCATCAATGATCTACTACTCCAAGTGTATGCATGAACAAACTGCATTTTTGAACTTGAACCAGAAAGGGTTAGCTGTAGCCGAGCGATTGTCTGGTAATGTTTTTAGCTTACCTATGCACCCCTATTTGGAAAAACATGACCTGTCTCGTATTAGTGAAGTGTTATTAAGTTGTACGGTTGACGATGCTCAATAAATTAACAAGAGCGATACGAAACCCAAGCGACTTTTTCCGGTCCCTAATGGTACTGGTAACAGGTACAGTGGTAGCACAGTTAATAATGTTGGTAGCATTACCACTGTTAACCCGTCTGTATGCCCCTGAGGATTTTAGCGCTTTAGCTGTTTACGCTTCTTTGTTGGGTATTTTATCCGTTGCTGCCTGTCTCGGATTAGATATGGCAGTTTCAATGCCTGAGTCTGATGAAGAATCCAGCAGCCTTTTAATTCTGGCAATCTTCTTTGCAGCAATAACGTCACTCGTTACTGGCTTGGCGCTTTATTTTTTTGATGATAGCTTCCTGATCAAAATTGGACTTGAAAAATTGCTACCTTTTTTATGGATGATACCGGCAGGAATTTTTATTAGTGCGGTTTATAGCGCGGTCCAGTTTTATGCCGTACGAAAAAAGTCATTTTCATATATAGCAAAAGCAAAAATCGGTCAGTCCTCCGCAGCGATATCGAGTCAAATCGGTTTGGGAGCCTATGGCGTTACGCCGTTTGGATTGTTATTCGGACAAATGCTAAGTGGTGGAATTGGATTTTTGTACTTATGCTCACGCTTGATAGGCAAAGAAAGTTTATCCGGAATATCTTTTGGCAACTTGAAAGCGGTATTAATTAAGTATAAAAAATTTCCTCAATTTACTACGTTTGAAACATTAACGAACAGTGCCGGCATTCAAGTTCCTATTATTCTTATTGCAACATTCATTGCCGGTCCGGAAGCGGGATTTCTTTTTTTGGCCACGAGGGTTATGCAAGCGCCAATGTCACTGATTGGCGGAGCAATTAGCCAAGTTTATCTTGCCAACGCACCACAAGAGAATAGTAAAGGAAACCTTGGGCCATTTACCGAAAAAATCATTAGTGGGCTAGTTAAAGTCGGTGTTGGTCCAATAATATTCGCAGGAATTACGGCGCCGCTTATTTTTTCAATAGTTTTTGGTGCCGAGTGGGAGCGATCCGGCGTGTTGGTTGCCTGGATGACCCCTTGGTTTATTTTTCAGTTTCTAGCATCGCCAATTTCGATGGCAATGCATGTTAAAAACATGCAAAAGTTAATGTTGGCTATAACGGTTTCAGGCTTCATGCTTAGGGTCGGAACGTTACTATTCATAAGCCTTTTCTCCAAAGAAATTTTATCTGAATGCTACGCCATTTCTGCTGGTGTTTTTTACTTTTTCTGTTTTCTTATTTTTTCAGCGTGCGCCGGTCTCACCATAAAAAAACTAATTTCAATTTTATTTATAAATTATAAGTATATTTTACCGTGGATATTTTTTGCCGTTATTCTGAGGCAAATATATTTTTTAATATTTTAATATTTTGAATTTGCTTATGAAAAATTTCCTTAGATTGCTCTTAAAAAAATTATCTCCGCTATTGAAATTTATCCTGTCATTATTTTTTGATAAAAAATACCTCACAGGAAGGCATTTCGATTCAGGAATAGAGGGATACCTTTGGGGGTTTCGAGCTATTTGGTGCAGGAACATATTGCGCCTGGCTCGCCCGGCACCTTGGCCAATGGTCTTGGGCTGCATTGTGTCAAAACCTGCAAACCTGCATTTTCATCCGGATGATATTGATAATTTCCAATCCCCTGGAACATATTTTCAAAACTTTAAAGGACATATTTATTTAGGAAAAGGCACATATATTGCACCCAATGTCGGGTTAATTACTGCGAATCATGATTTCCAAAATCTTGACCAGCACACTGAAGGAAAGGACATCATTATTGGAGACAAATGCTGGATTGGCATGAATGCAGTTATTTTACCTGGCGTAGTTTTGGGAGAAAGGACAATCGTTGCTGCCGGGGCGGTGGTGTCAAAAAGTTTTCCAGATGGGAAGGTGGTGATTGGTGGCGTTCCCGCGAAGATCATAAAGTCAATTAACTAAACGTTGGTTTAAGTAAACTTACTATTTCAAAAAGTGAAAACATGATTTCAATCCTCGATTATGGCGCGGGAAATACGAACTCTGTTGTTCGTATGATCGAAAAAGTTGGCGGGAAATCGCAGAGAGTTTCAACTCCCGGCGAAATTTTAAATGCTGAAAAATTAATTATTCCTGGCGTGGGTGCATACGACCATGGAATGGGACAGTTACATGAGAATGGATTGATAGATGCATTAAATATAGTAGCTCTGGAAAAAAAAATACCCATCCTTGGGATTTGCCTCGGTATGCAATTGATGTGCAATAGAAGTGACGAAGGCTCCCTCCCCGGGCTGGGCTGGATAGATGCCGATGTACTTCGATTTTCTCCAGATCACTTAGCTAATTTACGTGTACCTCATATGGGGTGGAATACTTTAAATATATCTAAAGAAAACGCTCTGCTTCCCTTGAGTGAAACAGAAAGGCGTTTTTACTTTGTTCATTCTTATAGGGTTACATGTAACGATGCAAGTGATGTTGTTGCAAGCACACACTATGGAGAAGATTTTGTTTCTGCTTTTCAGAGAAATAATTTAGTTGGTGTTCAATTCCATCCCGAAAAAAGCCATCGCTTTGGTATGAGTTTATTTCGCAATTTCCTGGAGGCAAATTGTGCTTAAACATAGAGTAATTCCTGCTCTTCTATTACAGGATAGAGGGTTGGTTAAAACCCGAAAATTCAAAGATGGGAAATATGTAGGTGATCCTTTAAACGCTATACGCATTTTCAATGACAAGGAAGTCGATGAGTTGATGGTTCTGGACATTGTTGCGTCAAAGCGGGGCCAAGAACCAGACTACTCTATTATCGAACAGTTTGCTGGCGAATGCTTCATGCCACTTTGCTATGGCGGAGGAGTCCGCACACTAGACCAAGCTGCGCGCATTTTCGATTTAGGTGTTGAAAAAATAAGTATTCAGTCTGCTGCTATTTCAAATATCAAGTTAATTTCTGACATTGCCAATCGCTTTGGCAGTCAAAGTGTAGTTGTATCAATCGACGTTAAATATAACTGGCTAAAACAACCTCGCCTTTATCAAAGCAGTAACAGAAAGCTTTTGAAACAGGATTGGCTTGAATTTTCTCAATCTGCAGTCAATGCAGGTGCAGGTGAATTAGTAATTAACGCAGTTGATCGTGACGGCGAAATGTGTGGATACGATATTGAGTTAATTACAAAGATAACACGATCTGTATCTGTCCCTGTAATTGCATTAGGCGGGGCAGGAAATCTGGGTGATCTAAAAAAAGCGGTACATGCTGGTGCATCAGCTGTTGCAGCAGGATCAATGTTTGTTTATCAAGGTCCACACCGAGCCGTTTTGATTACATACCCGCCGTATTCTGAACTAGAAAATCTATTGGAGTTTGATAATGAGTAGGACGTACCAAATCTGTACCAGATGCATAATGGACACAAGTGCAAAAGATATTACTTTCGATAATGAGGGTGTATGTAATTTTTGTACTGATTTTCTAAATCGCTCAAAAGATATTCTCAACATGGAAAGTGGAAAAAAAAGAGAGAAGTTGGATGCATTTATTGAAAAAGTAAAAGCTCAGGGCAAAGGCAAACGTTACGACTGCATCATCGGCGTGTCAGGTGGCGTAGACAGCTCGTGGGTATTGGTTCAAGCGGTAAAGCATGGCCTCCGCCCACTCGCAGTACATATGGATAATGGTTGGAACTCGGAGTTGGCACAAAATAATATTGCCAGCCTGGTAAAAGAACTTGGCGTTGACTTATATACACATGTGATCGATTGGCATGAGTATAAAAATTTAATGCAGGCTTTTTTCGATGCTGATGTTATTGATATTGAGCTGCTTTACGATAATGCCATGCTGGCCGTAAATTATAACATGGCAGTAAAACACAACATTCATTACATTCTTTCAGGAAGCAATCAGGCAACTGAAGGCATGCGAATTCCAAGAGAATGGACTTGGTTTAAGTACGACAAGAAGAATATTAAAAATATAGGGAAAATTTTTGGAAATGTGCGAATAAAAACATTTCCGGCAATTGGAACGCTTGGCTTCATATTTAATACTTTTTTTCGACGTATTAAATGGACGGCTATTCTCGACTTGATGGATTACAACAAATTTGAAGCTATGGAGCACCTCAAAAACTCTTATGGCTACAAGCCTTATCCATATAAGCACTATGAATCTATTTTTACCCGATTTTATCAAGGATATATTTTGCCAGAAAAATTTTCCGTGGATAAACGCAGACTTCATTTAGGTACATTGGTTATTTCAGGTCAAATGACTCGAGAGGAGGCATTAGCGGGAATGGAGGGAATTCCATATGCTACCGAACAGGATTTAAATGAAGATCGCCAATATTTCATAAAAAAAATGGGCTGGAGCAACCAACAACTTGTTGATTATATAGCTCGTCCAGAAGAGCCACATACAAAATATGGAAGTGAAATATCTTTATGGAAAGGCTTTGTTAGTATTTATAATTTTTTCCAAAAACCATCGAAATAATATCGCTTAACCTATCGGATCTATAAATGAAAGTACTTACGGTTATTGGTGCACGACCGCAGTTCATCAAAGCAGGCTCTGTCAGCCGCGAAATTGCGCTAAGAGCAAGTGCAGGAGTAAATATCAAAGAGATCCTCGTTCATACAGGGCAGCATTATGACGAGAACATGAGCGATATTTTTTTCAATGAAATGAAAATACCGAAACCTGATTATTTTCTTGGTATTGGAGGCAAAACCCATGGCGCAATGACTGGCCAGATGATTGAGAAAATTGAAGAAATTTTATTACAAGAAAAACCTGATTGGGTAATGGTATACGGTGATACCAATTCCACCCTTGCAGGCGCTTTGGCTGCAAGCAAGTTGCACATAAAAATTGCTCACATTGAAGCCGGCCTACGCAGTTTTAATATAAAAATGCCAGAAGAAATAAATCGGATATTGACCGATAGAATTAGTACATTGCTGTTTTGCCCAACAACAACAGCGGTCGATAATTTGCATTCAGAATCGATTGGTAGCTGGGGAGGAGCCCCCCAAATAGTTCTGTCGGGAGATGTAATGCTAGACGGCGCTCTTTTTTACAAAGAGCTCTCTAAAAAACCAACAGATATCGCAATTAGCGATGATTTTATATTGTGTACAATTCATCGCGCCGAAAACACTGATGACAAATCGCGTCTGGATGAAATTATTAGTGCGCTAAACGAAATAGCAAAAGATAAACAAGTCATACTGCCACTGCATCCCCGAACACGGAAAATACTGGAAACTGGAAGCTATAACATTTCCAACCTGACGATTGTCGATCCGCTGGGTTATTTAAACATGGTTTGGTTGCTAGATCATTGCAGTCTTGTTATGACTGATAGTGGAGGATTGCAAAAAGAAGCGTTCTTCTTTAAGAAACCCTGTATAACTCTTCGCGATGAAACAGAATGGGTTGAACTCGTGGAAATGGGGGCAAATGTTTTGGTTGGAGCCAATAAAGATAAAATAATTTCTGCTTTGGATGGGATTTCCACTTTCGGAGCTAAGGCATTCACCTCAACTCCCTATGGTGGCGGTTCCGCAAGCAAGGTAATTATTGATAGCTTGCTGGAGAATACTTGGTGAAATATCAAAGCTTTAGCTACTTTGCTCTTGTGAATACCGGAAAATCTCCCGGAGTTGCAAAAAAAATTACTAATACAGTTTTAGCTGCGTCTAATATTGGCCTGAATGCCACATCTAATATATTTCCCACGAATATTCACGGTGTTATTAATTTTTTTATTTCGTTAATTCGTACTAAGTCGGAAATAGTGATGATCAGATTTTCTGACCTCGTATTTCCTGCAGTTTTTTTCGCGATGCTATTTTTGCGGATGCGCGGGCGTAAAATTATTATTGATGTTCCAACTCCAAGAGCAATAGGGTTAAAGGAATTTGATAGTGCTATAAAAATATATCCTATAAGGCTAGCAAGAAAACTATGGACTGTATTGTCTGGACCTTGGGTGCTTTATCCAGCACATATAATTATTCAATATGCGGAGGAAGGAAACTGGTTTTGTTTTGGCATAAAAAACAAAACAGTTAAGCTAGGCAATGGAATTTTAATCGCCGATGAATTGCCTCTGATTGAGACAAGCTGGCCCGACACCACATTAAAGTTGATAGCGGTTGCTCAAGTTTCAAAATGGCATGGATATGATCGAGTGATCAATGCACTGGTAGAAGTAAATAAACTGGATTTACCTTACACAATTTCTTTTACTATTGTTGGAGATGGAGATGAATTATCAAATTTGAAAGCGATAGTAAAAAAGCATAGTTTAGAGGAACAGGTTTTTTTTACAGGAATGTTACTGGGAGAAAACTTAAATTCAGCTTTTCAAAATGCACACATTGGAGTAGCCAGCCTGGGCTTATATAGAATCGGATTACAGGATGCGAGCGTATTAAAAGCTCGAGAGTATGTAGCTAGAGGATTATCAATTATTTGCGCAGGCGCAGATCCGGATTTTGATGACGCATCAGAGCTTCGATTTGAAGTTGAAAACAATGATAGTTTAAACGGCTTAATACAATTATTGTCCTCGTTTGAAAACAAAAAATTAATATCTCCAAGTGTAGCGAGATCCTACGCACAAAAAAAATTATCACTAGAAAGCAAACTGAGTAAAGTCATAAATACCCTTTAGTTTTTATAGGTAAGTGCTTCATGATAGCCTATGTTTTTTTCGTATTATTTCTTCTTCTCTGTTTATTAAAAGTAGCATTGTTATTTGTTATCTTTATGACTGGGAATAACTTTTTTGGTGGCGGAAATGATGCAGATTATTACAACAACTATGCTCTAGGGTATGAAAATTTTGCCGTGAATATTTGGCCTGTGATATTACGACACTTGAATGAAATGGGCTTATATTCACGAGATGGAATTAGCCTTATCCTTAAATTTTTAGGCTTCATTGCTATTCCTTTTCTGGTGGCAAAGCTTACATATGTAAAAAATTCTCCCTACCATAAACGTACCTTCTGGGGCGCAGTTGTTGTTATGAGCGCGTACCCAACTTTAATTTATTTCGCTACAGATATTTATCGCGATATATTTATGGTGTTTATTTGGGTACTTGGTCTATTCGTTTTCAGATTCCTCTCTCATAAACCTGGATTTATAAAAGGGTTTCCAAGTTTTGTTATTGGCGTTGTAATATCTTATGTACTTTTTGAGTTCCGCCCCTATTTAGGTTTGGGTTTTTTAGCAGCACTGATTTTCTCCACCTTTTATAGCTTCCGCAGATATTCATTTTTTCTTTCTCTGTTTGCCTTCTTAATTATTTTGTTTGGTTTATTTTGTGGTGGACTTTTAGATCCAATAATAAATTATCGCGCAGGATTTTTTGATGATGACAACAGCTCCAGCTTGGGTATAACGTTTTCATCCCCAGCTCGTTTTTTCCCGGATTTGGCGATGTCAATCGCGTTTCAGTTATTTGGGGTTTTCATTATAAATGTGCCAGCTGTTATTGTTTTTATGCTTGAGTCTTTACCTTTTACATTATTCTTTTTTTATGTGATTAAAAATCGTGCGTATAGTACAAAATTCGTTGATTATTTAATTGTATTCTTCATTACCTATTCAGTTGTTTGGTTATTAGGTAATGACAATCTTGGTACATCAGTCCGCCTGAGAATATATAGTTACACGTCCATTTTTATAGCGTTCTGCATTATTTATCAAAACAAAAAAATGCTATTAGACAGGGCCAGAAAAAATCTGAACGACTCCAGCGAGTGATACAAAGCTCGTTACGCGCATTAAATTACTACGAGCTTATACATTACCATTGCGATTTTTAATAAATCTCTTTCGGTCAGACCAAAACGTATACCTTGAGTCATAAAAATTTTAGCGATCAGTTAATTTGAAAAAAGAATTCAATAGAGGGTGTAGCGTTTGAGAGTTGCTGTGATAGGTACAATAGCCAGTAGTATTCTTGGTTTTCGTCGGGATCTAATTAAAGCCTTACTTGAGCAGGGCCATGAAGTATTTGCTCTAGCAATGGATTTTAACGACGAAACAAAACAGCTGGTTAGAGAGCTAGGAGCAACACCTGTTAATTATGCACTAAGTCGTGCGGGAGTAAATCCGATACGCGACCTACTCGACACGATTAAACTTGCAAAAATATTAAGATCCATTCAACCAGATCTTGTATTTAGTTATTTTGTTAAGCCTGTAATATTTGGAACTCTCGCAGCGAGATTAGCAAACGTAAAGCGTCGAGTAGCTATGCTTGAAGGGCTCGGTTTTATATTTACTGAACAACCCGAGGGGGTGAGTAAAAAAATATACCTCTTACGAAAGATCCAAGTGCTTCTATACCGGCTCAGCTTTCCTTTGCTGGATCAGGTTATCTTCCTAAATCCAGATGACCCAAAAGATCTGATTGCAAGGTACAAACTGAAAGTTAAAAAAGTAAGCGTTTTGGGCGGCATAGGTCTTGATCTGAAATCCTACCCCTATGCAAAACCTGATTTAAATAAAATATCGTTCTTATTTATCGGACGCTTGCTTAAAGAAAAAGGCATTAATGAATTTATTGCTGCGGGTAAGATTGTAAAAAAATTATACCCTGAAGTCGGTTTTACCATATTGGGAGGTCTTGATGAAGAAAACCCTGGAGGTCTAAGCGCAGCAGAATTAAAGCACCTCGTAAATACCGGCCTGATAGATTATCCAGGTCATGTTTCCAATATCTATGAACGAATTGTTCAAAGTAGCGTGTTTGTTCTGCCATCTTATTATCGAGAAGGAGTACCTCGTAGCACACAGGAAGCAATGGCAGTTGGCCGCCCAATAATTACAACTAATGTACCTGGTTGCCGCGAAACAGTAATAGATGAAGTGAATGGCTTTTTAATACCACCCTGGGACCCTCAATGCCTGGCTGATAAAATGATTTATTTCATCAAAAACCAGGCCCTTATAGAGAAAATGGGACTGGAAAGTTATTATATTGCCCAGCAAAAATTTGACGCTGCAAAAGTTAATAAAAGACTAATTGAATTGTTGGACCTATGTTGAAACGACTTGTCGATATCCTGGGCTCTGCCATTGGCTTGCTCTTATTATCACCAGCGATTGTCATCGTTGCCTTTTTGATATCAAAAAAGCTTGGCTCTCCGGTAATATTTCGCCAGATACGTCCAGGCAAAAACGGAATTCCTTTTGAAATGATGAAATTCCGAACCATGCGCGACGCTTTGGATGCGCGTGGTAATCCGTTACCTGATTCTGAGCGCATGACTTCATTTGGCAGCCTCCTTCGCTCTTCTAGCCTGGATGAGCTTCCGGGTTTATGGAATGTTTTAAAGGGGGAAATGAGCCTCGTAGGCCCAAGACCATTGCTCATGGAGTATCTCCCTTTGTATACCAAGGAACAATATCGTCGGCATGATGTAAAGCCCGGAATTACGGGTTGGGCACAAATTAATGGACGCAACGCCATATCCTGGGAAGATAAATTCAAGCTTGATGTGTGGTATGTAGAAAATCATTCATTTTGGCTGGATTTTAAAATTTTATTATTTACGGTAAAAAAAGTATTTGTCCGTGAAGGCATTAGCGCTGAAGGACAAGCTACCATGCAAAAGTTTACAGGCTCTAAATAATGAAGAAGCTGGCTATCATCGGCGCAAGTGGCCATGGAAAAGTAGTCGCAGATATTGCAGAAACCTGTGGCTGGGAAGCTATTAATTTTTTTGACGATGCTAACGGAACAAAAGGCACAAAAAACGGCGCATGGCCAATTACAGGCAACGTGTCTGATTTTATTTTATCGTCTGATACCTATACCGCAGTAATTGTAGCAATCGGCAATAACGAAATACGCAGTAAAATCTGCGATGATTTGCTAGCCCGAAATATTCCATTGGCAACACTTATTCATCCCACAGCAACCATCAGCCGTTATGCGCAAATTGGCCCAGGCAGCGTAGTCGTTGCCGGCTCAGTTATTAACACTTATGCAAGTATCGGACGTGGTGCCATTATTAACACCAACTCGTCTATCGATCATGATTGCAGCTTAGGTAACTATGTCCATATCAGCCCAGGTGCTAATCTCGCTGGCAATGTCTGCATAGGAGATAAATCATGGATAGGTATTGGTGCGTGCGTGAAACAACAAATCATTATCGGTAATAAAGTTATTGTTGGTGCAGGCAGTGTTGTTGTGAAAAATGTTCCAGATAATATGACAGTGACGGGCATTCCAGCTCGCCCATTTCAGTGAAGTAAATCTTATGTTAACTACCTCGTTCTCCCCCTGGCCTTCCTTTACCCAGGAAGAAGCTGATGCTGTAAGTAAAGTCCTGCTGTCCAATAAAGTAAATTATTGGACAGGAACAGAGTGCCGGGAATTCGAAAAGGAATTTGCAGAGTGGTGCAACACCAAATATGCAGTTGCCTTAGCCAATGGCACGTTGGCCTTAGATGTTGCACTCAAAGTGCTAGGCATCAAACAGGGCGATGATGTGATTGTAACGTCAAGAACATTTATTGCCTCAGCTTCATGTATTGTTACCGCCGGTGCCAATCCTGTTTTTGCCGATGTTGATTTGAATAGCCAAAACATTACAGCAGAATCAATTTCTTCAGTACTTACTCCCAATACAAAAGCAATTATTGTTGTTCATCTGGCAGGCATGCCCGCAGATATGGATTCTATTATGGCGCTTGCAAAACAACATAATCTGTTTGTTATAGAAGATTGTGCGCAAGCGCATGGAGCAAAATACAAAGGTCAGCCTGTTGGGTCAATTGGTCATATTGGTGCCTGGTCATTTTGCCAGGATAAAATTATGACCACAGGTGGCGAAGGTGGCATGGTAACAACAAATGATAAAGGATTATGGGAAGATATGTGGTCTTATAAAGATCACGGCAAATCCTGGACTGCCATTTATGAAAAACAGCATCCTCCAGGTTTTCGATGGGTACATGACTCAATTGGAACTAATTGGCGAATGCTTGAGATGCAAGCTGTTATTGGCCGTATTCAATTAAAAAAGATGGCTGATTGGACAAAAATAAGAACGAAAAATGCAGAAAGAATTTGGAACACATGTCAGGGCTTTGATTTTATTCGTGTTCCCGAGATTCCTGAGCACATTTGTCATGCTCACTATAAATGCTATGTTTTTATAAATCCAGAAAAGCTACCATCCGGTTGGGACCGAGATCGAATCATCAGCGAGTTAAATGAAAAAGGCACTCCTTGTTACCAAGGTAGTTGCTCAGAAGTATATATGGAAAATGCTTTTGCAAATATGCGGTGTGTACCAGAGAAAAGATTAGCAAACGCTAAAAAGCTGGGAGAAACAAGTTTAATGTTTCTTGTTCATCCCACACTAACAGAAGACGATAATAATAAATTATCGAAAGACTTATTAAGTGTACTGCAAGAAATTGCACGTGAATTAAAATAAACCAGCAAATTAAATAGCGACATTAATTTAAGATAATTAATGTCGCTATTTAATTTATATCATTTCACTTTCATGTTTCCCAAGAGTCACGAATTAGTAAACTACTCCTGGCATTAAAAAATACTTATTGTGGCGCACGGCATAGCAAAATTAATCTTTAAATTTTGCATACGCGACTATCAACCCCGCAGGCAACCAATATAAAAACCACTTAGCACCAATTTCCCAAAAAAAAGTTCGCCCATCAAAAAAACTACAGATGCAACCAAAGCAAAACCATAAGAAAAATGGCATGGTTTTTTTGTTGGAGAAAGCAACAACCACAACAGCTATCAAGTGCAGCATAACTAAAAATAAACCGATAATACCTGTGCGATAATAGGTATCAATCCATGCGTTGTGCGCGTGATTAAATGTGGTCATATTACTGAGAGTTATGTCCGTTTTTTCTGACATTCCTTTACCAATAAATAAATGATCCAAAGATTTTTTTATTACATCATTCCATATTGTAAATCGGTCTGAAAAAGCGCTTCCTCTCCCATTCAAATAATGCTCAGGAATACCGTTCATCCCAAAAAACCATAACATGGCGAATAGTAAAACCAATCCTGGAGCAAGCCATATCCTTAACGAAGGGCGAATAATAATAAATGCTAAAAGTGATGTTATGAAAACAGCCAACATTGCTGCCCGACTAAAAGACAACACCACACCTGCAAGGGCGATTAAAGCAAGAAAATAATAAAAAAATGCACGCTTTATTGATAAGGATTGAAATGCATTTATGATTGCTAGCAGGGCTACCACACCACACATTGCGCCAATTTCATTCGGGTTTCTAAAAACATTCCATCCTACCAAACGGATAATATCGTTTGATCTATTGGAAATGACATAGTGGTATAGAATCGCTGCAATAATGGCAATGCAGCCTATAATCAAAAACCAAAAAATAAATTTTTCGACATCAATCCTGGCAGCCCTCGACGATACAATTGACGCCCCGCACAGCCAAGTGGCCAAAACCATCCATTGCAATAAGAAAAACCCGAAAGACTGTACATCCCCCCAAAAAGTTGAGCAGACTGAAAAAGCCCCATAACACAATGCTATAGCGGTTGGATAATTTAGGTATTCACTGATTTTTGGTGGGTAGAAAAAGAAAAGCGCAAGAACAGGGAGAAAAAAACTCAATAAATATATTATTTGCAAACCATCACGCGAAGGGGCCCATAAAAAAGCAAATATAAATACCAATAGTCCTACTGAAGCCCAGGACGTTAGCTTTTTCTCATATCCTGTTAACAACGCAACACTCATAAAACCAACTTTAGATAATGTCTCTTGCACCAAACAGAATCTGCTAATGTTTCAGAAGAAGAGTATTGCGCAGGCGCTCTTAGTAAAATTTCTTTTAATAAATCGCAACGATAAGAATCACAAGATTTTTTCAATTCATTTATTAATTGCTCTGTTTCCGACCAACTTAAACAATGCTCTTCCGCACGCATGATACGTTCATGCTCCGTTCCACTGACATTATCGCCAATTAGCAATTCTTCAAATAGCTTTTCGCCTGGACGCAAACCCGTATACTGAATTTCAATATCCCCATGAGGATGATCTTTATCTCTTATTTCCAAACCTGACAGGTGGATCATCCGGCGAGCGAGATCAATAATTTTTACAGGATCGCCCATATCCAATACAAATACATCTCCACCTTTGCCCATTGAACCAGCTTGAATAACTAATTCAGCAGCCTCCGGGATAGTCATGAAATAACGAATAATATCGGGGTGGGTAACAGTGACTGGACCACCCAATTTTATTTGCTGTCTAAACAATGGAACTACAGAACCAGACGAGCCAAGAACATTTCCAAAACGCACCATAGTAAAACGCGTCTTGGTTTGACGCTGAGCTAAACCCTGCAACACTAGCTCAGCAACTCGTTTGGTCGTGCCCATAATATTCGTAGGGCGCACCGCTTTATCTGTTGAAATTAAAACGAATGATTCAACTCCAGCTTTAATAGCAGCTTCGGCACAATGCCATGTACCCATCACATTATTATTAACACCTTCAACAATATTGTGTTCGACTAACGGTACGTGTTTGTAAGCTGCTGCATGGTAAACTGTTTGCACATCATATGCCTGCATTGCCATCAATAAACGTTGTTCGCTTTGCACTGAGCCAAGCAAAGCCACCAATTCAATTTGATGTGGATATTTTGATAATTCAGTTTGTAATTCCTTTTCAATAGCATAAAGGCCAAATTCACTTTGCTCAAAAAGAATTAACACTTTAGGTGAGTGCTTGATTATTTGACGGCACAATTCACTTCCTATTGAACCACCAGCTCCGGTTACCATTACCGCTTTATTTCTAATGCATGCATCCAATAGCTTGGGGTTAGGTTTAACAGGATCACGTCCCAGTAAATCTTCAATTTCTACATCTTTAATATTTTCTATGCGTGTTTTTCCGCTCAATATATCTGCAGCTGCAGGAATCGTTTGTACTTCAATTGCATGCGGCTCCAGGGTTTTTAAAACTCTCGCTTTGCTCGCGTTATTTGCACTTCCCAACGCAAGTAAAAACTTTCTGGGAGAATATTGTTGAATCAGCAATAATAACTCACCGGAAGAATGTACCTTTACCCCACCAACCGTTGTGTTATGCAAGCGAGGGTTATCATCAACGAATGCTTTAACGCTATAAATCGAAGCGCTTAACGCACCTAATAATTGGTGACCACTATGACCAGCCCCATAAATAATTACAGGGATTTTTCCCTCCGCATCGATTTGGTTTAACATCATCACTACACTGCGAACAAGCATACGAGGTACGCCAATTAGCACCAGCAGGAGTAATGTATAAATAATTGGAACAGACCGGGGAGTAATAGAGAAAGTGAAGAAGCTGGAAACAGCCAAGATAAGTCCTGATACACAAACACAAATTGCAACGGTAATAATCGCCTGTGCTGACAAATAACGAAGAATGGCCCTATACATCCCCATTCTAATAAAAACCAACAAACTTAAACCGCTGGTCATAGCCAACATCAGTAATTCATTTTTTCCAACATTGGGAACTGCAACCCCCAGCCTCAAGCATGAGGCCAGATAAAAAGCAGCCAAAATTGCCAGTAAATCATAGCCAATTGTTAACAAGCGCTTGATATTTCGAGGAGCTTCAAAAAGACTGCGAATCATAGATTCCAGACTCCTTCAGGATTGATATTGGATTTTCGGGAGGCAATTCTAACGGATTTCACACTCTAAAACAGGGAATTTGCATGTTTTACATGACGACTTACAATTTGTTACTTATTACGTCTATTATGTGAAAATTAAATAACCAATGTTCCACGGTCATCAAAAAGGAGCCCACCTTGAATACCCCCGTTTCTCACGAGCAATCCCCCCAGAACAATGACGAAATAGATCTGCTAAAACTATTTAAGGCAACGGCTGCAACCTGGAAGTACTGGCTAATTGCACTGATTATTGTTTCAGCAGTTTATGGAGCAGTAAAAGCATTCCAAATTTCTGCCTTGACGCAAGAGATTACTTATAGTAAGCCCATACGGTTGACATTTCCCAATGCGCATAAATTGAAATTCCCCAGTGGAGCACGATTTGCCTATAACGACATTGTTTCACCATCAGTCATAAGAATTGCATATGATCGAAATAACATTAAAGATTACAACGTAAGTATCGGTGAGCTTCAGGCAGCACTGACAGCCGCACCTTACTCGCCACAATACCCATTGATTATTAAACGTTACAGCATACTGACAGCCAACAAAAAGCTGACGCCAGATCAAGTAACTGAATTACAAAAGCAAATGGAGCAGGAAATTGAGCAAGCCACTTCAGGTGAAGCATTAATTTCCCTGAGATTGGAAAAAAAGGAATTACCAAAAGATGTAGCTAATAAACTTTTAAATGATATCCCGGCAATTTGGGCAGAAAATGCGGTAAAACAAAAAGGAGTTCTGAAAGTTAATGTTCAATTAGCTTCTGCAAATTCTATTAATAAAGAACTTATTTTGAATGAAGATCCGTTGATCGCAAGCGACATTATCAATGAAAAGTTACAAGCGCTAAAACTCAATATTAATAAATTAGGCGAGTTTGAGGGTGCGCAGCCAATTACTGATCCAGTAACCGGAATGAAAATTCAAGATCTAACATATGCCGTGGAAGATATGGGCAACTATTTGCTCGGAGGCTTTTTGGCTCCGGCGCGTGAATTAGGCTTAACTGATTCCCCTCAAAAAACTATTTATTATTACCAGGACAGAATCAAAAAATTAAATTTGCAGTTAAATGCTTTAAACAAAAGAGCCTCCTCTGTTAAAGCTATTTATGATTCATATGCGCAAAACTCACCGGCAAGCAACACTCCAGTTTCTAATAACAACGCTGCCATTTCTGAAATTAATCTAGATCTTGTTGATAAGTTAGTAAGCCTATCTGGCGATACAGATCGTCAAAAATACCGTCAACGGCTGAATGCTGAATGGATCAAACTAATAGGACAAATTTCGGACCTTGAATTAACTATCCAAGATGCCGAGCAAATTCTGGCTTCCGTGAAAAAATCAGCTACCACTCAACAAACTGCTGACCATAAGAATTATTTGGAGTTGGCCAGAAAAGAAATTCCTATGCTTTTGGACAAACTTATCAGTTTTTATGATGTCTCGGAACGTGTATACACTCAATTAAGCATTGAGTCTGTAGGTGTAAAGGACCAACTTTATATACCAGTTACTCATACAGTACTCTCAAATCGCAATTTAATAGATGTAAAAGCAACAATTATTACGTGGATCGCCTTACTGTTTCTGACCACTATTGTAGTCATTCCCGGAGTAATGGTCCGCAATGCATTGAAAGCTAAAGCATAACCCCCTGAAAACTCCCTCTTGTTCCCGGAGGGAGTTTTCTCTAAAAGAATCAATGCCCTGGGAAATAAGGCAGTAATGATCGTAGCTTTAACAGGTATTTTTTAATAAATAAATTTCCAAGTGGCATATTTGGAAAATCTGATTTACTTATCGACACTATAAATAGTTCATCTTTTATCACCAGACCCAGCAATGAATGATAAGCACTTTAGCTCGGCATTACTGCTAGCGACTCTTGTCACGCTGATTGCAGTGATTGCCCAGAAATTTTTCCCTGAAAAACGCCTGACAGTATGGCCCAACACTAATTACGTCAATTATTTTTATACAACCTCAAATAATAACGAAAACTCGCCAGCCTATTGGTTGAATCAAGACCAGGGCTTATGGCGTTGTGCTTATCCGGCAGATGACAAGAGCGAATATTTTGCCTGTAGTTTTAATATCCTTTTTGCCGAGAAGCTTAACCGCGGTAT
Organism: Cellvibrio sp. 79; assembly: GCA_003056245.1. Classification (GTDB taxonomy): domain Bacteria; phylum Pseudomonadota; class Gammaproteobacteria; order Pseudomonadales; family Cellvibrionaceae; genus Cellvibrio. Next base: position 487,627 of record MVDH01000003.1, read on the forward strand.
AGATTTATCCGGCTATACCCACATGAATCTCAAGTTTGATTATTCCGGGAGTGCCAAAAAACTACGTATATTCTTGCGAAATTTCGATCCAGCTTATTCGAAAGTAGAAGACACAAATAGCACTAAATTTCATTCGATGATTTTATACACGCCTGATTTGAAAAAAGAACTCAGTATTAATCTAGATGAGTTTGTAGTAGCTGACTGGTGGTTGGGCCAATATGACATTCCTCGCCATCTATCGCGTCCGGAAATGAATAACGTCTCTTCATTCGGGATTGACTATGTAGAGGGAAAACAACCGGGCAACCACGATATTAAAATTGAAAAAATTGAATTTGTGGGAGGTTGGATTTCGGCAGAAAATTGGTACTTATTGATTCTTGGCTGCTGGATGCTGGGTATTTTTATTTTTGCAATTACCCGGCTGGTGCAATTGCAACGCCAAACTAAATACGACGTACAAGTTATTAACCAACTCAACACTACCAATGAACAGTTAAAAGAGGAAAAAGATAAATTCCGTCGCCTATCAACTGTCGATCCATTAACGCAAACTTATAATCGTTTTGGCATTGATCAGATAGTGTCGATGATCTGCAATATAGAACCCTCGCACCTCAATCAGGATGCGCCCCGTTTTGCCCTGATTATTGTCGATATAGATCACTTCAAACGCATTAATGATCGCCGCGGCCACGATACCGGTGATCGGGTTTTGCAGATGATTTCTGCCATCATTGCCAAAGGTATTCGCGCGCAGGATTTTCTCGGGCGCTGGGGTGGAGAGGAATTTATTATAATACTACCCAACACGCGCAAAGAGTTTGCTATCGCGCTGGCAGAGAAACTGCGCTTTATGATTTACGACACCGAATTTGAACCTGAAAATCCGATCGCTATTACTGCAAGTTTTGGCATTAGTGACAAACGCGACGACGAAGATTTTGCTACTACCTTCAAACGCGCCGATATCGCACTGTATGCGGCCAAGGCCCAAGGTAGAAATTGTAGCGTCATGGCCGAAGACCAGCTAATCAATTAATTGCCTCAATAAAAAACCCGCTAAGCAGCGGGTTTTTTATTTTTTTCAGAGTGCAAATATCGAATTACAATTTATCAAACGCATCGGTTAATAAGCAATCGAAACGGCGTGCATCGTATTCCACAACACGTGCAACATCATGTGGTTGGATAATATTTTTTGCCGCTGCATCTTTCGCCAGTTCTTCTGTGGTCGCACCAGAAATCTTCCCGGTATTTTTAGCTTTCAGGAAGGCATGCCACACAGGACCCAGCGACAGCAGCAATTGATACGTGCTCTCCACACGGCCCGCCGCATCTTCTGGATCGTGACTGATGTACAGATATTGCGCCAGCATTTGCCGTACCGGGTTCTCTTCCATAATCAAATCACCCAATTCACGAATTAAATTGTCATTAGGTTTATTGACAATTTTTCCGCCCGGCATAGTGAGGAAACGAATTAATTTCGCGATCCATTGTTGCGGGAAGTTATCAGCAAAATCGCGCAATGCTTCCTGGGCAATAAAGAGCGAACGAGTTAGTGCGTATTCGGCATGAGCGTCTTCAGCGCGAGTACGCGGATGCGCGGAGTGGAATTTTAAAATCGAACTGGCAATAAATAACTGGCTGTGAACATCACCCAACCGCGCCGACAAAAGTTCACGGCGTTTTAAGTTACCACCCAAAATACCAAGGGCAATATCTGACATGGATGCCAAAGACGCGCTCAACAAATTAATGCGTTGATACCAACGGGTACTGAAATCATCGGCATTGGCAGGCACGCTACTGAAACGTCCACCGAGGAACCCCAACAATTTGGTACGCAACATATTGTTGCAAATATGGCCGAGATGGCTGGTGAACAGTTGGTCGAATTTGCGCAAACCTTCATTGCCATCCTCCAGTTGCATCGCTTGCATTTCTTCAAACAGGAATGGATGACAACGCATCGCGCCCTGACCAAAAATCATCAGCGAGCGCGTCAAAATATTTGCACCTTCCACGGTGATAGCAACCGGAACAGAATGATAGGAAGCCACCAGGAAATTACGCGGACCTTTTTGGATTGCACGACCACCCACTACGTCCATTGAGTGCTCAACCGATTTGCGCATCAATTCAGTTGCATGGTATTTCGCCATCGCAGTCATTACCGAAGGCGCACCGGTTTCCAAACCTTTGGTTACAAACTGGCGCATCGCTTCCAGAGCATAACCGCTGGCCGCAATTTCCGCCGTCGCTTCTTGTACGCCTTCGAACTTTCCTACTTCCATATTGAACTGGCGGCGAATACGCGCGTAAGCACCGACCATACGGTAATTCATTTCACCACTGGCAGTAGAAAGCGAGGGCAGAGACACACCACGACCTGCTCCGAGACACTCGATCAGCATGCGCCAACCCTTACCGGCCATCGCAGCACCGCCGATAATCCAATCCAGCGGGATAAAGACATCGGTACCAAAAATCGGCCCATTCATAAACGGTGAACCAGGATTGTGGCGCTGACCGATTTCTATACCGGGGTGCTTCGCAGGAATCAGCGCACAGGTAATGCCGTATTCTTTTTTGGATGGATCACCCAACAAACCTTCCGGATCGTGAAGTTTGAACGCGAGCCCCACTACCGTCGCCACCGGTGCCAAGGTAATCCAGCGTTTGCTGAAGGTCAGCTTCAAGCCGACAACTTCCTGGCCTTCGTGAATACCTTTGCAGACGATACCGGTATCGGGGATAGAACCGGCGTCAGAGCCGGCTTCAGGACCGGTTAAACCAAAACAGGGAATTTCGGTACCGACAGCCAAACCGGGCAACCAGCGTTGGCGCTGCTCTTCAGTACCGTATTTAACCAACAACTCGCCTGGACCAAGAGAGTTAGGCACCATCGCAGTCACCGCTGCAGTGCCGGAACGGCTGGCGATTTTACTCATAATGCGGCTTTGCGCATGGGGGCTGAAATCCAGGCCGCCGTATTCTTTAGGAATAATAAGACCGAAGAATTTCTTGTCTTTCAGGTACTGCCAAGCTTCGGGCGGCAGGTCTTTCAGATCGTTCTGGATTTTCCATTCGTCGAGCAATGAACACAGCTCGCTAACTTCATTATCAAGGAATGATTGTTCCTCGGCAGTGAGCTGCGGCAGGCTGATTTGCGCAAACTCATTCCAATCTGGCTTACCGCTGAACAGTTGTTTTTCCCACCAGGTAGTACCCGCTTCCAACGCGTCGCGCTCGGTGGCACTGATGGGCGGCATCGATTTTTTTAATGCCCCGAAGACAGGTTTGGTCAGCACCGCGCGGCGGATAGGAGCGACATTCAACACCGCAAAAATCAATATCAATGGCACCAGCAACCAGGGTGAATAAAGGGCGGGCGTAACCGCACCCAACACCAACCAGGCAATCAACACAATGGCAGAAGCAGCACCCAGCGCCACTTGCCGATATACCAGCACAGCCACGAGGACCCAAATCGCCAGTAAAGAGAGGAGTAACATCATATTATTTGACCCCTGAAAAGGTATTTGTAGTTGTGAGTTTTCCGGTGCGAACTCTACCCTTAACCTTAGACCAATACCGTTAAGTTGGTGATATTTCCTGTATCAGAACGGCGCTTTTCAGCGATTTGGGCACCAGAATCGAGCATATTTCCAACAGATTATTTTGCCGCATCAATACGCGTAGCCATTAGTAACGCTTCCAATTCGCCTATCGCCAATTCGCGATCATCGATTAATTCGATACGGCTATCAGATAGATCGAGTTCACTATCTATGGGCAGTTGGTTCACACTCAAGACACCCTGCTCCGCATTAAACATAAATACGCCCTGATCAGTATTCAGCACGGCTTTGGCGCGTACCAGTTGCAAACCGCTTAACCAGCCAAAGACTTGATTGAAATCAAAACGGATTTGCGGCTGAAACATCCAGCCGCAAGAATAAAATCCTTGGCCAGCATTTTCACGGCGCAAGAACTCATCGCCTTCGGGCAGGCTGATGGCGGCATTGTACAGTTCACGTTGCGGCTGCAAGCGATTATTGCGCCCTGCCGCATGATGTTGCGGGTGGGCAAGTTGATGCACCGTGCGCGGATAATCCAGCCACGCCAGCTGCAGCTGCCCCTGGTTCACCGAAAAGCTCGCCGCTTTTGATGGTTCAAAGCGCGCGACCAATTCCTCAAAATTCAAATGATCCGCAGGTGCTGTCAAATCACTTTTATTCGCCACCAACACATCGGCTACGGCGATTTGATCATTAAAATTCGCATTAGTGCGATAGCGTTCATCACTGAGCTTACGCGGATCAACCAGCGTAATAGTCGCGCGCAAATCCAGCACGGAATCGTAATATTCACCCGTTAGCGTATTGATGATTTCTTCAGGATGACCGAGGCCGGTGGGCTCAATCAAAATGCGATCCGGTTTGGTTTTGGCGATGAGCATATTCAAGGCCATTTTCATCGGCAGCCCCGCCACACAACAAATACACCCACCAGGCACTTCGCGCACATGAGCGTTCACATCTTTTAACAGCGCGCCATCAATGCCGATTTCCCCAAATTCATTCACGAGTACCGACCAAACTTCATCAGCGGGTTTAATCGCTAATAAATGACGAATTGCTGTAGTTTTGCCTACGCCTAAAAAGCCGGTGATGATGTTGGTGGGAATTAAGGGGCGCCCGGCAGAAGTGCCGGACGCGGAGCTGGAAGTAGCAGGGATAAGCGGGTGACTCATAACACTGGCCTTAATAATCAGAAGCTATGCATTCTACACAGCCGCTGCTGCCAGCCAAACCCGCGCACTAGCGAGTGATGTTGATATCCTGCACATTTACCTTGCCACCGGAAACCGGTGCAGCCACAGGTGCACTGACTTCCTGGCTGGACTCGATAACAACTTGCGAACCAGTTTCGCTGACTACCAGGCTAAATAATTGCGGCGAACTCTTATCCAGGCTTTTAGTAATCGTCATCGGTTTATGCATACGCTTGCCAGTCGCCAAACCGCTGGCTGAATCGCGCGGGCTTTTTATTGAGTGCGACAAACTCACACTCGAACTAACCGCATTACCTTTTTCATCGCACACTTGCACCTGATAAGAACCGGAAGAAACCTCATTTAATGTACAAACACCGCTGGGACAACTCACAATTCGCGACGCACCGTTGCTATCGCTAACCTTGATAAACATATCAGCCGCTACCGCATTGACTGACAACAAAACACTCAACACTACACTGCTCAACCTGATTACTTTCATGGCTACATCCTCGTGGTTAATTGTCTCGTGATTAATTATGTTGTTACGCAAAGTGTTTTGCGTTGAGATCAGAATGAACCTGCAGCCATGAACGATTTCTGAATGAATTTAGCGACTTTTTGTGATTTTTTCACTTCTATGAAACGTTGTTTTATTCATCCCACCACGCTGGAAATGGATCAGATAGCGTTTTCCAATACTGTTGCCCCAGCGCGAATTCAGTATCATCCAACAAACAGTTATCCAGTTGCCCTATCATCCAGTTTTTATCCAGATTCTGACCGATAAAAACCAACTCCTGACGCATATCACCAAAGGGCTCTTGCCAATTACTACGAATAAATTCACGTTGCTCAGGATCGTCCGGCCAATGTTCCGGCGGTATCGCTTTCCAAAACATCCCCGCTGCACCGTGCTGGGCAACACCGCCCGCCTGGCTCCACTGCCCGGCAAATTGCGGGCGCGACGCTAACCAAAAAAATCCTTTGGAACGTAGCAAACGACGTTTTTTTATTGGATTTTTTTCCGCGCAATTTTCATCAGAAGAATGATCAAAGGTGTTTGCAAAAAAATCATAAATTTTTTGTGGATGAAACGGCCGGCGCGCGCGATACACAAAACTTTCGATTCCATATTCCACTGTTTCCGGCTGATGCGCGCCGCGCAATTCTTGTAACCAGCCAGCAGATTGTTGCGCTTTTTCAAAACTGAATTTATGCGTGTTCAAAATTTTCTGCAACGGTACTTTTCCTTTTACCATTGGGATAATTTCAGCAGCGGGATTCAAACGTTGCAAAATACATGTGAGTTCATGCAATTTTTCCGCGCTGATTAAATCCGTTTTGCTAATCAATAACACATCGCAAAACTCAATTTGGTCGATCAACAATTCAGCCAGGTTACGTTCATCGTCCTCACCTAAACTTTCACCGGTTTCCATCAATGATAATGCAGCGTAATAATCATCCAGAAAATTCACACCATCCACCACCGTAACCAGGGTATCCAGACGCGCGATCTGCCCCAGACTCTGGCCATCCTCATCTTCAAAGGTGAAGGTTTCCGCGATCGGGAGTGGTTCGGAAATTCCAGTTGACTCGATTACCAGGTAATCAAAACGCCCTGCTTGCGCGAGGTGGCGAATTTCAACCAGCAAGTCTTCACGCAACGTACAACAAATGCAGCCATTGCTCATCTCTACCAGTTTTTCCTCGGTACGGTTGAGTTTGACTTGATTGTTCACCAGCGCGGCATCGATATTAACCTCGCTCATATCATTCACGATGACCGCCACACGCAGGTTTTCGCGATTATTTAGGATGTGGTTTAACAATGTAGTTTTTCCGGCGCCCAAAAAGCCGGATAGGACAGTGACAGGTAGTGAACTCATAAAAACACCTCAAATTTACGTTATAATATAACATATAATCGAGGCATCAAAATCGCAATCAAAAACTCGCACCTGTGTCACTTTAAGTAATATTTTGTAACCGTTTGCAAAATATTGATAACACAAATAATGGCGCACCAATCAACAAAATTTCATCTATACAACTCAACATTTATTTATTTTAATTTTAAAAATCAAATACATAATTAAAAAATTGTAAAAAATATGCTCAGTTTTTTGTAAAGATATTCATTTATAAAACCTGTTACCGCAAACATTTCTTTCTACAAATCGTTTGAATATGTAAACGATTACATCTAGGATTCGCCGATCTCATTTGGTGCGACACCTATAAATCACAACCAATTCGTTCCACTTGGGAACCGCCTCCATCCCCTGGCGGCGAGTTTGATTTGTTAATAACAATCACAAAACTAGAGGACGCACACATGAAAAGCTCTGCGAGTTTTACTAAAACCCTATTATCAACCGTGATCGCTACCTGCATTGCGACCACCACTTATGCTCAGGATTCCGTCGAAGAAATCATCGTTAGCGGGGTGCGCGGTGCACAGGAACGAGCGATCGATATCAAGCGTAACTCGGCGCAAATTGTTGATTCAGTCGCGGCTGAAGATATAGGTAAATTGCCCGATACCACGATTTCCGACTCCCTGCAGCGTATTACCGGAATCCAGATCGCCCGTAGCGGCGGCCAGGGTAGCCAGGTCAGCGTTCGCGGTATGGGCCAAGTATTAAGCACTATGAACGGCGAATATTTCCTAACGCCGGCGAGCATGACTACCAATGGCGTTAACTTCACCGACGTGCCGGCAAGCCTGGTTTCCGGTTTGAATGTTTCCAAGTCCCAATCTGCCGCGCAGTTGGAAGGCGGTATTGGCGGTAGCATTGATATTTTGACCCGCCGCTCATTGGACCTGGATGAAGGCTTTAGCGGCTCGGTACGCCTGCAAGGCAGCACTGGCAGCATCACCGAAACAACTGATCCGGAACTGAGCGGCTTGGTAGGCTGGAATTTTGATGATAAAGCGGCGATGTCCCTGGCGTTTTCCTATGGCGATTCAACCCTCGCCGAAAATCAGGGGCGCCTCCGTGCGGATCGCGTTGGAGAAAGCTGGGACTGTAGCAGCAGCTGCGCTGACCTTGATGGAAACGGTAACAGCAAAGGCGATTTCATCAACCCGATGAGCTGGAACAGCCCGGAATTTTCTGCGCGTGAAATCGAACGCGAGCGTTTGGGTTTAGCGTATAACTTCAATTTAGCAGTGAGTGATGCGCTTACTTTAAATGCCGATATTTTCTACACCAATATGGATGAAAAAGCGGCAGGTCAATTCATCTATTTAGGCAACCAAATTGGTGGCCGCGCCGGATTTCATGAATACACGTTAGTCACTGGCAAGCCTGCCATTATTAATCCCGGTGATGGCACCTTGGGTGGCCAACCTTTCTACGCTACTGATATGAACATGATGGTGTCCGGTTTCCGCGCAGGCGTAATGGGTGATTATCGTGAAAGTTCTGCAACCAACTCCAACATTGAGTTGAAATACGATAACGGTGAAGCGTTTACCGGTAGTGTGCGTTATGTATCGGGCAGAGCCGACAACGACAACAACACCTTGACCCTCGCGCAAGTCAGCAATGCATTGATGGTGAAGCGTTCACCCACTTCCGCTGCAGTTAACATCAACCCGGGCGCCATTAACGATGGTTTGATTTACCCAATGCATGTGAAAGTAAATAGCGGCAGCGTGTTAGCTGAACTGGATCCAACCATGATTTCCAAAATGGCAAATCCCGAAGCCTGGTATTTGCATTCCGGTTGGATCGATAGCACCTATGCCACAGCAGATTCCGATGTATTGCGTTTCGATGGTAATTTCAAATTGGCCGATGAAGGTTTGACCTCGGTTGATTTTGGCTATCGCTTTTCTGATCGCAGCACCGAGTTCAGCAACATGTCTTTCTTCTCACCATCCGGTGTAATTAAAAATGGTGTTGAGTTGCTGAATAAATATCATGAAGTGGGTTATGCAACGGGCCAGGCAGGTAGCAATGGTACCGCCGCCGGTTTAACTTATGATCCCCTGCCCGTTATCGAAATTACCGATTCAAAATTAAACGGCTATATCAACAATGTCAGCAATTTCGGCGCAGCACTGAAAGGCCTTGACGTTACCATTCCAATGATCGACACGCGCAAAATTGATGATCCGATTGCATTCAACGACATGCTTTATGGTAAAGGCCAACGCCTTGTTAATCCCGATCGTTCTTATGCCATTACCGACAGTAAACAAAGTTTCCACTTCCAGGCAAACTTTGATAAAGCGCTGAACGATACATTTACTATCAGCGGTAACACCGGTGTGCGCTATGTAAAAACAGATTTAACTGTAACGCAAAATGTTACTGATCCACAAAAACTCAATCCATTAATTTTGGCCGGCACCGATCCAAACCACACCACTTATACCGATCTGGGCGATAAAATTACCAACGTTTCTTACAATCACTTTTTACCCAGTTTGAACCTGAACATTGGTATTGCGGAAGATTTCAAAGTGCGGTTGGCGTTTGATAAGCGCATGACTCTGCAAGACCTGGATCGCCTTGGCCAAGGCACGATTACCTATTTGAGCGGCGAAGAAACGGTTACTGATCCGGTAACGGGCCAATCAGTAAAAGAACCATTCCAGCGCGTAAGCTCACGTCAAAATAATGGTAACCCTTACCTCAAACCATGGGTTGCCAATGTATTCAACATCGCGGGCGAATGGTATCCCACTGAAAGTGCCATTATATCCTTGGGTTATTTCAATATTGATGTAGACAGTTTTACCTACACCAAAATTGAAAAGAATCCAAACCTGCCTGACAGCGATGGCGTAGTGCGTCGCGGTGGAGAAGAACAAACAGTTACTAATGGTTCCGGTGGAACTGTGAAAGGTTGGGAATTTTCTTACCAGCAAAGTTTCGATTTCCTGCCAGGTTTATTGGCCAATACCGGTGTGACTTTCAACTATACCTATTCACCAACGGAAAGCCCTTCAAGCGAATTATTACCTGATGGCAGCGTAGCGCCATTCAATAATACTGCTGAAGATCAGGCGAACCTGGTGTTGTGGTACCAGGATGAAAAATTTGAAGCGCGTGTTGCAGCCAACTATCTTGGCGATCAATACCAGGGCAAAACCTCTGGCTGGATGTGGAACCCAACCAACACAGACAAAGGCATGCCACGTTATTTGAAAGAAACTTTATTTGTTGATGTCACAACGTCTTACAACATCAATGAAGATTTGCAAATTACCCTGGCGGTTAACAACCTGACTGAAGAAGACAATATTACTTATACCCAGTGGGAAAATTTCATTGATTCCTACAACATTTTCGAACGTCGTATTACCGCCGGTGTTAACTACAAGTTTTAATTGAAAATTACACGCACCACACAGTGAAAGGAGCCGATGAAAATCGGCTCCTTTTTTCGCTCTATCTCAACTACTTTTTAAAAAAATAACAGGCTTGGCTATGAATAATACAACGGCGGCTGACTCACGTATTCGCTCAATTGTCATTGTCGGAGGCGGCACTGCCGGTTGGATGGCAGCAGCGGCATTAGCTAATCGTTTTAAGCAAGGCGTAACGAAAATTACGCTCATCGAATCTGCCGAAATAGGTATTATCGGTGTAGGTGAAGCAACCGTCCCGTACATTAAAGAATTCTTGCAAGACCTGAATATCAATGAAGTTGATTTTATGCGCGCGACCAAAGCGACCTATAAACTCGGCATTGATTTTGATGGCTGGCATAAACCCGGTGAAAAATTTATTCATCCATTCGCCGGTTATGGTGCTCGTATCGCCCGCATTCCGTTTCATCATTACTGGGCCAAAATGCGCACGCAAAAAAAAGCGCAAGCACTGGATGATTATTGCCTCGCGGCACAAATGGCACGCCATAATAAATTTGCATTGCCAAAAGCCAATAATGATATTGAATTATCCAGCTTCAATTATGCATTTCATTTTGATGCTGGTTTATTTGCCCATTACTTAAGTGGTATTGCGCAAACGCTGGGGGTCAAACGAATCCAGGCCAATGTCCAACAGGTGAACCAATGCCCTGATAGCGGTTTCATCAGATCAGTAGGTTTGGATACAGGAGAAATAATCGAAGGGGAGTTTTTTATCGACTGCTCAGGTTTTAATGGTCTCCTGATCGAACAAACATTAAAAACCGGTTACGAAACCTGGAACCAATGGCTGCGTTGTGATCGCGCTGTTGCCATGCCTTGTACCAGTAAAATTGCACCCGCCTCAGCGACACGATCATTAGCGATGGACGCGGGCTGGCAATGGCGTATTCCATTACAGCATCGTGTTGGCAATGGTTATGTTTATTGCAGCGATTATATTTCCGACGATCTTGCTGCTGAAAAATTACGAGAAAATCTGGAAGGTGAAGCATTAGCTGACCCCAAATTTATTCGCTTTACTACTGGTATGCGCAAGCAGGCCTGGAATAAAAATGTATTTTGCCTGGGTTTAGCCAGCGGTTTTATGGAACCACTCGAATCCACCAGTATTTATTTAATCCAGTCGAGCCTGACGCTATTGCTGAATCATTTCCCCAACAATCAGTACAACCAGGCACTGGTCGATACCGTAAATAATAACCTGCGCATTCGTCAGGAAAAATTGCGCGATTTTCTCATCCTGCATTACCATCTCAATCAACGTCATGGCCAGGCTTTATGGGATGAATGCCGCACTATGAGTATTCCGGACACTCTCGCTGCACGCATCGAATATTTCAAAAAAACCTGCCAACCGCAAGTCGATGAACTGGATTTTTTTGGCACTAACAGTTGGCTCGCTATGTTTTCCGGTTTCAATATCCAATCCGATTACTATCATCCAGTAGTAGACGATTTTGATACTCATCTGGTTGAAAAAGAACTGCAAGCCATCGCCACAAATATAAACAATACGGTAAAAAATTTGCCATCCCATCTTGATTTTATAAAGCGAAATATTGTTGGTGAATAGATACCAACAACTGGGGTTTTCCATATTCCTTATCGTCGTTAACACATTCAATATAATCGAAACATACGCCATAAAAACAATTGCCGTATCAAGGAATTAATATAATATGCAGCAACGAGGCTACTTCAGATAGCCAAACAGCTTAGCGAGAGCGCCTGAAACACAATAAATTTCATAACAGGGCTGGCTCCATGTCACATCAACCTATTAAAAATATCGTTATTGTCGGTGGCGGCACCGCAGGCTGGATGGCAGCGGCTAGCCTCTCCCAATTTCTGGCCCATAAATCGATTAATATTACCCTGATTGAATCCACCAGTATCGGCACCGTTGGCGTGGGCGAAGCCACCATTCCCAGCATTGTGCAATTCAATCATTCAGTAGGACTGGATGAATTGGAATTTATCCGCGCAACACGCGCCAGCTTTAAGCTCGGCATTCAATTTACCAATTGGCGCAAACCGGGTGATCAATTCTTTCATCCTTTTGCCGATTACGGCATTGATTTTAGCGGTGTTGAATTCCAGCATTATTTTTATCGCTTTAAAAAAAATAATCCCGCTGAAGATTTGCATGATTATTCCATCGGCAGCCAACTAGCTAAACACAATCATTTTGCCCAACCACGGGAAACACCGAATAACCCGTTAGCGGACTTTTCCTATGCTTACCATTTCGACGCCGCACTCTATGCAAAAGTATTGCGTGAGCTGTCTATTTCTCGCGGTGTTGTACATATTGATCAAAAAATTGAACAAGTAAACCTGCGCGAAAGCGATGGATTTATTGAATCCTTATTGCTGGATAGTGGCAACATTATTGCGGGGGATTTATTTATCGATTGCACCGGCTTCAAAGGATTGCTTATTGAAGAAAGCCTGCATACTGGTTATGAAGATTGGCAACAATGGTTATTGTGTGACGCGGCTGTCGCAGTGCAATCTACCAATACCGAAGAACCGACACCCTACACACGCGTAACTGCATTGGATGCAGGCTGGATGTGGCAAATTCCACTGCAACATCGCACCGGCAATGGTTATGTTTTTTGCAGCCGTTTTCTGGATAAAAAAATCGCCGAAGAAACATTAATGCAACGCATCAGTGGCAACCCGATCACCGCACCAAAATCTTTTGCGTTTAAAGCGGGCCGCCGCAAAAAAGTCTGGAATAAAAATTGTTATGCGCTCGGCCTCGCTTCAGGATTTATCGAGCCGCTGGAGAGCACTAGCATTTCACTGATCCAAACCGGCATCACTCATCTATTAACATTTTTCCCTGATATGTCATTTAACCCGGCGATGATTGCGGAAGTGAATCGCCGCCATCAGCATGAAATGGAACGCATTCGTGATTTTATTGTGCTGCATTATAAACTGACCCAACGCACCGACACCGAATTCTGGCGCTATTGTCAGGCAATGGAGATTCCATCAAGCCTTGAGCATAAAATTGAATTGTTCAAAAGTTGCGGTCATATCTTGCAACATGAACCGGAAGCATTTGAAAAATCCAGCTGGCTCAGTATTTATCATGGCTTCGGCATTATTCCCGAACGCACTGATAATCGCATCAACGGGTTTAACGATGACGACATCGCAACCCAGCTAACAAAAATAAAACAAACACTGGATCATGCTGGAAAAAATGCAATTAGCCACGCGGAATTTATTCGCCGACACTGTACTGCGCCTGATTTTGAAGCATGAAATCGTTAAGCGATGGAAAACCTGCTACTGCCTCAGTAATTGATTGACGCATCAGCGCAAGGCTTTGTTGCAAATATTTCGGATTTAAACGCTCCACATTCTTATGGTAATTTTGTGGATAAAAGCCAAAGCCACTGTAAATTGCCAGCCATGAATCGGGGTGGAAAATTTCATAGGGATAATGTAATAAATCCCCGCGCTCATGGTAGGCGGTGATTTTCTGTTGCAAACTATCCGGCATAGATATATTGCGGCAATAGTGCCAAAACTCGCTGTCATTACGCTGGTTCAACTTGTAATGTACAATAATAAAGTCGCGAATTCGCTCCCACTCTGCTGCAGTACGTTGATTGAATTGATCAACAACTTCCTGATCAAAGAACGGGCGCAAAAATGAGCTGCAAATTTTTTCTATACCAGTTTCAATCAACGCAATACTGGTGCTTTCCAGTGGCTCCAAAAATCCTGCCGCAAGTCCAATGGCAATACAGTTTTTATTCCAGGCACGACTGCGACGCCCGGGAGTAAAATGAAACTTCCGTGGTGAATGTAATACTTTTCCATCTATGTGTTGTAACAGAGTTTCCTTGGCTTGTTCATCACTGACAAACTCACTGCAATAAACATGGCCATTCCCCTGGCGGTGCTGCAAAGGAATTTTCCACTGCCAACCGGCCGTATGTGCTTTTGATACAGTGCGTGCCATAGCTTCACCGACTAATTCGGATTGCACAGCCATCGCGCGGTTGCAGAGTAACCATTGACTCCAATCCACATAATCGGTTTTTAACGCGTCGCCAATTAATAATCCGCGAAAACCGGTGCAATCAATAAATAAATCGGCGGCAAGTTCACGGTCATCATCAAGCGTCAGGCTACGGATAAAGCCGTTATCCGCATGTATATTTACGTGGTTAATTTTTGCGTCGATATGCTCAACGCCTTGAGCCAAGGCATAATCACGCATTAATTTTCCAAACAGGCTTGCATCAAAATGCAACGCCCAATCAAAAATGGATAAAGGTGATTCAGGATTTTCCAGTGGAAACGTAAATTTATTGGCGCGCGCCATGGCAATGCCGAGCGAATATTCTTCCAGTGCAGAATTGTCGCCAAGCTCACGCAATTTCATCCAGTAATGATGAAAGCGAATGCCATTAGCTTCGTGACCAAATATTCCGAAGGGATGAATAAATGAGCTTCCCGGTTTATGCCAATCTTTAAACTCAATTCCCAATTTTACCGTAGCAGCGGTTTTACGAATAACTTCCAAATCGCTCATACCCAACGATTGATAAAAGCGACGCAAGGTGGGAATAGTAGCTTCACCTACACCAATAGTGCCAATTTCACTCGACTCAATCACCGTAATTTTCACAGTTGTTTGAGAAAAGTGCTGATTTAATTTTGCGGCGGTCATCCATCCGGCAGTACCACCGCCGGCGATAAGAATATGATTCACTCGATAATTCGACATAGGCTAATTCTTTTTCTATTCATCGGATAGACAAACAGCTGTGCAGGAAACCTGCACAGCTGTCTGGATTATCAACAACAGTAAAACAACTTAGAAGTTGAACCTTACACCTGCTGCCCAACGCGCTTCATAAATATTCTGGAACGCGACTTGCTCTTCGTATTGCAAATAATTCTGTTCGTATTCTTCAAGAATATTTGAACCATTTACATATACAGAAAGGTTATCGGTAAAGTCATAACTTACCGAAAGGTCTAATTGTGCGTAATCATCCTGATACAGATTTTGACCAGCAATGCCCGAACCACCAATTTCCACTAAACGATCACTGCGGTAGTTATAAGCGAGACGCGCGGATAAACGATCATTCTCATACCAACCTACAATGTTGTAAGTATTTTTGGAGTTTTGTGGGAACGGGTTTGCTTTGCCATCGATATCTTTTGTAGGTTGCGAACTATCAGCAAAGGTGTAGTTCAAATCCACACCTAAATTGGAAACAAAATTTAAATCAGTGAAATCACTGAACGCCAATTTTGTTCCCACTTCGATACCGTCGATCTCACCGCCATCGCCTTGTACCTGTGTTGTAAATGGCCATGGACCACGCTTGATTCCATCTGCATCAGGTTCGTCGACCATAATAGTGCCGGGTCTGGTGAAACTATCAATCTCGATTCTAAACAAACCGGCGCTCACCATGGATGCAGTGCCCTGATACCATTCCAATGACATTTCATAATTTTTTGCACGCCATGGATTTAGTTCGGTGTTACCGTTCAATGCACCATTAACAACGCGCATACAATTACAGCTGGCATCCAATGCTTTACCTACTGATTTGGAACCACCCCACTGTGCCAAATCGAGAGCCATCATCGTTTTTGCTGCCGCAGCACGGAATTTTAGATCTTCGGTGATATCAACACTCAGGTTTAACGATGGTAAATAATCGGTGTAGTTTCTTTTTGTTAAAACATCGCCAACATCCAGACTTGAACCACTGTGTTCAATGCTATCGCCGGTAACGTTTTGTTTGATAGTTAACTCAGTATCAATAACACGTATACCCAGATTACCGCTCACAATACCCTGGGCAAAATTTGCTTGCAGCGCTGTGGTTTTTTCATCAATTCCCACAGTCCAGCTGGCTCCGGGGGTATCCACTTTTTGGGTGTTACCAAATACACGATTGTGGAACGCTAATGGATCATCGTAATCATGCGGATCCGCAGCCCAGATTCCCGGTATACCTTTCACCGGACCAAAATCAGTTACCCAAATTGCATTGTTGTGCTCATCAATGCGAGTGGGCGGCAACATGGTGTAACCCTGGAAAATAGTAGCTGGTTGCCCCGCTTGCCCGGCGTTGGGGTTTGGAATCATTTCGCCTTCCTGGCACTTTGCATCACTGCCCGTATTTTGATCCACAGCTTTCCACTGTGCCGCACATTTATTTTTCCCAAACTCGGAGAAATAACTGAATTCTGCACGAACAACTTCACGGCTGCTCAAACGTAAACCGGCATCAATACTGGTGATAAATGGCATATCTTCAAATGCATAATTTCCTTTAACGCTGAAGATATCCAGATCAGCGGTACTATCGGTATTACCTTCCGACGAGAACGCACCTATGTGATAGCTATCTTTACTTGCCATGTAATCAGCAGCAGACATCGCACCTTGATCACCCTGAACAATTTTTTCAAAGCCGCTAATAACCGGATGTTCACCTTGAAGGTTATAAATCAAATCGATTGGCTGGGTTATACCTTTGCCATATTTTGCAAAACATCCGCCTTTATCACCAACCGGAACATCACCGGGGCCACAATGTTCTGCCGCCACAAAGTTATTTAGTTTTACCTTGTTGTTACTAGTTGGGCTAATGCTCATCAAATCGCCTTCACTATAGCCGTGGCGATGTTCATTAGTGGCCGCCGAATTTACGTAACGCACAGAACCTGTTAATGGGCCGCCATTATCGTAATTTAATTGGAAGCTCATATTCTCGGAAACTTCGGTGTTGCCATTGGTTTGCGTAAATGATTGGAAACGCTGGGGAGCAAGTCTGAACTCGGTCGCAGAGTACAGCGGAACTACAACCGGTTGCTTATTGATCATAACAGTGGTGTTTATTCCTTTATCAACAAGGCCACCAGAAGTTGGTGTGGCAAAGTCTGTATAAGATTGCCACCGCGTATTCACATTCAAACCCACTTTGCGGTTGAATCTTTCCTGTTCTGAATAAAAATAATCGGCAATAAATTCAAAGCCATCACCGAGGTCTGCCTGAAATGCCACATTCAGACCATCACGATTGCGTTCTTCAACTTTATTCCAGGCAACAAAACCATGTGGAATCGCATAAAACTTACCGCCAGCCCCTCCATTGGAACCAACCCATCCCAATGAACCATTGGCGGATGTGTTGTTGTATCCATTGAAGTCCGAACCCAGGTGTTTTTCCGTTGTTACCGCAGATACCAACACACCGACTCGTTCATTACGCCAATTAACCAGGCCGCTAACTGTCGGGTCATTTTCTTTGGTTTCTATTCCGCGATCCACTTCTGCAGAACCCGCAAATGAAAAACCTTCTTCCATATCAAATGGGCGGCGGGTTTTTAAATCAACAGTACCAGAAATACCGGAAGTCGCTAATGTAGCAACCGGAGATTTATAAGCATCTGCACCGGAAAATAATTGCGACGGAAGGTTACCGTAGTCAGCCGTGGATGTAGTGATGGTGGTTGCGTTCAAAAACTCTTCACCATTAATAGTCGTTGCGATACGTGGCAAACCACGAATTTGCACCGAGCCACCTTCACCGGCAACACGCTGGATTTGCACACCGCCAATACGCTGGAGAGAATCGGAAATTGTTACGTCCGGTAACTTGCCAATATCTTCAGCGGCAATGCCGTCAACAACCGACACCGCATTTCGTTTGGTATTAATTGCACTTGCCTGCGCTGCACGTACACCTTGAACAACAACTTCCTCAATGTCGTCTTGCGCATGGATATTTGAGGCTAACATCGCCAGCGTCGCCGCTGACCCGCATAGAATGATGTTGCGGTTAACCGATCGTATGGCCGCACTTAATTTATTTTTCATCTCTATCCCTCTCACTATTTTTAATGTTGTTTATTGTTGACCGAAATGCGAACCAAAGTGACGCAATGCTGTCGCCTGAGAAAATAGGCCTCATGGACAACGTTGTCAACTTTACGGAAATGAGCTCCCAAAAAAATATTATTGGTTATTTATCAATAAGATGAATGAGTAGCAGGTGTAGATGGACGGGATGGTTTACAAAAAAAAACAAAATTCGCTGCAGAAAATGACAATCAGCACACAAAAAATATGTCGCTTAAAATAACTTAATATTAATTAATATGTATTAGATGATTTATAAAATGCTGCGAGCGACAACTGTCCCTCGCAGCAAAAAACTTATTTAGCCTGTCGATTCAGCTGATCCACAGCCAGCGCCAGAAACATGTAATTAGCTTCTCCACCGCCCATTACATATTCTGTTTGTTGCCAAAAAAACGGCCAGATTTTTAACTCCGGTAAATCCGGACGAATTAATGCAGTACCGGAAATAACACCGCCGGGAATATATGACCAATCCGCACGATTCACACCATAAGCAACCGTTGCTGAATTGGCCCCAACACCGGAAGCAAAACTTTGCGTATTTTCGCCGGGATGAACACCTAATACAAAATTGAGTGCATTAACGTAAGAATCAGTACCGGTAAATTGCGGCCAGGATTTATTGAAAAAATATTGTTTAACACCAAAATCCTGAATGCTCCAACCCGCTCCCCAAATATTCGGTTTATACGGCACACCGTAAGGCGATTCTGTTTTTGCGCGTTCGCGGACGGTTTTTTGATAAGACTCCACAGCACTATTAACAGCACTGATAAATTGTTCATCTTTTATTGATGCCATAACACGGCCGATTGCCCAACCGGTTTTTTCAATGTCTGCGGTAACGTGCTGCTGCAAGCCAATTAATTCCTGTCGATAAACATCATTGCCTGTAGCTAGAATTAATTCTGCCAACGCGAAAATTCGTCCCTCTTGCTTTTTGGTTTTTGGGGCGGCAATTTTGTACAGGTTTTGCGCTGCGTCCAATGCGTCTTTTGCCATTTGTGGATTGTAATTTTTCAGCACGCGCGCCGCAGCGGCCAAACCAGCAGCCGCATCCAATTCACGCTCAGGATTATCTTCCGTGAATACCCAGCGATCATCCGGCGTGCCGGATTTTCCATTTTTTGTTTCGCCGTCTTTTAACGATGGGTCGTAAGGTAAATTATCGGTTTGCACCATGGCATCACCGAGTAATACATATTGGCGAATAGTGGGTTCGATAATGCCGCGATACAAACGTCCCATGGATTTGTAACCACCCAACACACTTAACAAACCGTGTTCGATTTGTTGCAGTGCATCATTCTTGCCATCGGCGACATGAATCTCGACTAGCTTTTTCTCTTGATCGATTAACGTCGCATCGTGATTCAAACCAAATTCTTCCACCATAGTAGCAAGTAACCATACAGTGCCCATTTGCGATTCAACGCGCAGATCGTAATCGCCAGCATCGTGCCAACCGCCAGCATTCAAACCGGGGACTGCTTCACCGGGCTTGAATGTTGTGCGCGTACTGCCATCGGAAATATAACCATCAATGTGATTGAAATTGAGCGGCATCATGCGTGCATCGTCCTGGTGATCAAGGCCATGCCATACACGATATTTTTCATTTACACGCATGTGGCACATTTGCACCGGCAAAAAATATTCGAGCGTGGGTTGCCAGGCATTGCGTGAAAGTACATCGTCACCAATTTTGAAAGCGTGCGAGGTTTTATTGCGATAACTAATTTGGTACATGCCCGGCTCTTTAATATCAGAGAAATCATAAGTCATGTATTGGTAACGCAAAAAATTACCCCATGGTTTTACTTTTGATTTTTTTATCAGGGTTTTTCCGTTTTCGGATAATTTATAAATACTAATTTCCGATGCTTTAGTATCGCGTTTGTCCTGTTCAATCACGACTTGTTTAGGTAGCGCAGTACCATAACCTACTTGCGATACTTGAATCACCGGTTCATAGATCCAGTTTTTAATAACATGCGGAGTAACAATCCATTCCAGCGCTCCTTTGGTTTTATTAGCGGGAATCACACCGCGCACTATGTACCAACCATTATTGTGGTTGGCACGACCGTCCCATAATTCCAGCTCACCGGTTTTGCTCTCAATCGCCATGCGTTGCTTGTCAGAATCCGGGGCGACAATTAATTTTTTTCCTGTCGCCAGCGCTGCCGTTAAAAATTCACCATGGGGATTTACCAAAGGACCATTAGGTTGTTGCGGAAAAATTCCATTCTGTTCGTCCAAGAGCCAAGACTTGCCAAAAAATTCACCCGGGAATATTTCAAAATTGAACCCAATTTTCCCTACCCATTCTGATGGCAATGGTTTTTCCAAATCCACGCTAATTTTAAATTGATTATCCTTCAGCGCAGTAACATTCACTTGATAGGTAAATTTCAAATCCGGATAAATAATTGGATTAAACCCTTTGCGATCTTTGCTTGGGTCTGGATAGGAAAGTACCTGGCTAATAGTTTGCGTGTTTTTATCAACTGTTTGCTTACCGCCGACCGGCATTGGTGACCATTGCCCGGGAGAAATTTCCAATCGTAAATCGCCGTTGGCGGCAACGCGACTGCCATGCTGAATTACTGTCACGCCTGTCTGATGGCCATCAGGATAGATATCGCTGAACACAGTGACATTAAGCCCCTGCATTTCAAAATAATCCTGATTATTTAATGTCAGGGAATCAGCGAAGGAAAATGGTACGCAAGCAATCGCCGCCGCGAGTAGCCCCAAGGATAAGCTGTTTTTTTTGATAGCCATTTTTTTCATACGTAAGCTCTCATGCTGTTTTTTGTTATGGTTTACGCCAATAGTAAAAATTAATGGCATACAAGTCAGGTGCAGCAGAGAATAAACCCACGGGCGGACGCAGGCATACTTATATTTGTGGATATATGTTAAATAGTGTTAAACATCAAAATGAAATTTTATTGATAAACAACATCTTTATAAGCGGGGGCAAGTAAAGCTAGCAAACGGTTTTGAACCCCTACGGGAATACCGCGTTTTTCCATTGCCAGAATTAAATCATCGACAATCGCATTAAATTCCGTATTGCTGTAATTGTGGCCCGCATGGATCAATTTCATATTTTCATTTTCGTATTTGCACGGACCACCGGAAAGCTGGCAGATATAATCGCTCAATCCTTTTTTGAAGTGTTGCAGGTTTACACCTTTATAGCGCGGGCTTACACGCTCGTCTTTGGCAATTATAAAAATAAGTTCACGTATTATGTTATCGATTCCCTCGTACTGGCCAAGGTCATCATATAAGGATTTTTTAGTTGGGCTAGCGCAAGATATCAAAAGTAATAATACAACCATCGCACTGGCTATTTTGAATAATTGGATTCGCATCATTAAAAACTCCCTTGTAACGATAAATACCAACCGGTTTGATCTTTAAAAGTGGCCACTTCCCCCAAATCAACCCACCCTGCCACCACGGCAATACGCTTGTTAGGGAACCAACCAACAAATACCGTTTGCCAGTCATTTTCTTTTATAAAGGAAAGATTATCGGGTTTTTGCCGGTACTCTGTTCCTACCAGCCAATGTTTGTTTAACAGTACACCGGCTGAAATTTCCGGCATCACTTCCTTATCATTATTTTTATCACCACCAAAACCAACTAGTCCAGTTTGGTTGGCGTTGGTATAACGCAAGTTGGCATTGAGCAACAGATTGCGATTAAAAAATCCACCAAGAAATAATTTAGTCGCACTTAAATTAATATCTGTACCCGAATCATTTTTCGCACCCACCGCACCGGGCACCAGGAAATCCAGATTTTCCTTATACTGAACACCAATACTAATTTGTGGTGCAGCGGTATAAATCAAATCACCGACAACCCGCACTTTAGCGCTGACAATGCGTTGGCTAATGGAATCAGTCGGTAAATTTAATGCGGCAGTCAATGAATCATGCGTAAGCTTTTGTTGCGCGACGGATAATTCAAGACGATTGCGCCAACTCCAGCTTCCACCAACGACTTCCAGTTGATAATCACTGGTATCCACATAACTGCCGAATGCAGTAGCGCTCCATTCTTCCTGCGCACCGTAACCGGAAATTACCGCCATGGGGACAATACCGCCGCCAGCAGCGCCTTCTATAGTTGTTGCGCCACCCGTTACCAATAAACGACTGCGAGCTATCGCTTCACTACTCGCCAAATCAGCCTCGCTTACCGCCATACATACCGATGAAGGCAATAAGCAAAACGCTAGTATCTTGATAATTTTCATAGCACCATTTTCCTTTCGATATCCGACGAGTAAATGAAAGCAAATTAAAATATTAATTTGCAGTGCCTACTGTAATTCTTCCAAATAATCATGAACCCAGCGTATAAAATCCGCTGCCGGCAATGGCTTGCTGTACAAATAACCTTGTGCAGTATCACAACCGTATTGTTTTAAGATAGTTTTAATCGCTTCCGATTCAACACCCTCTGCTGTCACACTCAAACCCATGGTATGGCCCAGCTCGATAGTGGAGCGAACAATCAATTGATCGTCCGCATTCGTATCCAGATTCAGGATAAAAGATTTATCAATTTTTAATTCGGATACGGGCAATTTTTTAAGTTGTGATAATGAAGAATAACCGGTACCAAAATCGTCAATAGATAAGGTAACGCCAAGACTCCGCAACCGTTGTAAATTATGCAGGCATTTATCGGCCTCGCGCATGATCGCGCTTTCGGTAATTTCTAGATAAAGATTTTCAGCGGGGACACGATTGGCTTGCAGCAATTCCGCCACATATGCAGGTAATTCATCAACCAACAAATCCAATGCCGATAAATTTACTGAACAAGTTATTTTTATTTTTTCATCAAGTAATTTACGCAACTGAACTATTGCTGTTTTTAATACCCAGCGCGTCAACAATGTAATTTGCCCTGAACTTTCGATTACACCGATAAATTCGTCCGGTGGCACAAAACCCAATTCCGGATGACGCCAACGCACCAGAGCTTCCGCACCGAGCGTATCCGGTTGCTCCAAATTTATTTTTGGTTGGTAATAAAGACTGATGTAACCTGCATGTAAAGAAGATTCGAATTCACGGAATAAATGCAGGCGGCGTAGATGTTGCTCGTCCCAGCCAGCTTGATACCAGCAGCTACGCTGCTCGCTGGAACGACCTTCATTTAATGCAAGGCTGGCACGCCGCAATAATGATTCGGCAGAATCGGCATCCATTGGATAGGACGCAATACCAATATTTACATCAACCGAGACCTGAATACCGCTAATTATTAACGGCGTTTTAAACGCATTGTGTATCAGCTCGACGCTATCGCTAATGACGTTTGCGTCAGGCGCCATCATAATCGCAAGGAATTCGTCGCTTCCCAAACGCAACACTTCCCCGTGAGTAATAATTCGCCCGATTTTTTGCCCTACATCACGCAATACTGCATCACCAATTTCCTGGCTGAGCTCATCATTGACCTGCGTGAAATTTTTAATATCAATAACCAGCAAATAAACCGATTGCTTTAACACACCTGCGCGCGATATAGCGTTTTGTAATTCGGGAAATGTGCGTAAGCGATTGGGTAATCCCGTTAACGGATCATGCTCGGATTGATACAAGACTTGTTGTTCGCGTTCACCAATGGCTTTTTGCATACTGATAAATGCTTTTGCCAAATCACCCAGCTCATCATTCGACTTCACCTCAATCGGTGTTGCATAAAAACCACCGGCAATACGCCGCGCTATATCTGCCAATAGTGTTACGGGTTTGGTTACACTACGTGCTAACATCCACGCTGCAAATGCGGCAACTAATGAAAAAACCAGAGCTAGAAAAAATAATTGCAAATTAAGATGCGAATAGGGAGCTAATACTTCGCTGAGCGGAACTTGTAAAATAGCTAATAGTTGTTTATTTTGACGCGCAGCGGGAACAGCCAGGGAAATTAATTCATCGTAAACAAAAACTTCGCCTATTTTTTGGTGCTGGGGCAGCTGCTGCAATAAATTTTTTACATTTTCAGCTTTCAATGTTCCGTTGAGATATCGCGCAGCATCGTCTTCACGATGAATAAATGAAACCTCAAGTCCGGTCAATTTTTTTATATCCAGACTGAATTCTTTCTTGATTTCAAACCCCATTCCCGCCAAGCCAATTACTACCGGTGCTTTCACTGCAAAAATTACGAACTGGTAAGCCCGACCATCGACTCGCACAATATCGTAAGCCTGGCCTTTTTCTTTAGCACGTGCAGTCAACTCGGAAAACTCATCATCTACAAGCAATGCAAAACTCTGATCACTGGCAATCAATTTTCCATCGCTGGTAATTAATACACCGATATCAGCAGAGATGCGCGCCGAATGATTGTTCAATGCGGATATGATCGTTTTTTCATCTTGTGTTGCTACTGCATCTTTAAAACCAAAATCCTCAGTGAGAATTTTTACCGAGAGTGCCAGCTGCTCTACATTTTTTTGCATGATGCGACTAAATAATTCACCCCCGGCTACCAGCTCAGCACGCGCATTTTGGGTAACCGCCTTCTTAATTACTACACTGGTTGCAATATAGGAGATCGCCTCCAGTGTTATCACCAGACTCAATAAAAATGCTAGCAGTTTGATCAGGTAACTGACTCGGGGCATATACATAGATTTAACCGATCAATCTTAATCGTTTAAAAAAGACCGGAAAATTCATCACTGGCTTTTTCATTTTTTTCGCTCGCCAGATTTTCCAGTTTGACCTGCTGTTGCAGTGGTTTATTGTCACTAAGGGCGACGGGAATTTCAGGAGCTGAAGTAGTCAAGCGCGAATGGAAAATCTGTAGCCGGTATTTACCTGCCGGAGCCTGAATGTTCACATTACCTTGCGCGTCGCTCAATGCGTAATATTCAGTATCTACCACAAAAATATAGGCGACCATTGAATCGTGAATATTACAACCCAGCACTACAGTTCCGGGTTTATCAAACAGTACTGGCTCTGCGGTCATACCGTGATAGAGACGCAGCTCAAATTTTTTTGCAGGAGAAAACGAGTAAACGTGATGGCGAATGTCATCGCTGTTAGGAAATTTCACCAACGTATTAGTGCGTATTGCCATTATTGCTGGCGTAAACATTTTGTTATGTTGATCGATAGAGGCAAGCAATGGCTGGTTAAATACTGGTTTTTGTTCCGGCACAAGCGCGGCGACAACATCAGTTATTGGTTGCCCTTGGGCATCGCTTACCTTGAGTTGCAATTCGGCAGCATACGTCATTACACAACAACAAATTGACGCGATTAGAACGGTAATCTTTTTGCAAATCCGGAGCGGCGTAGCTGAAATGGTTAATTTCATAATCACATCCTTAATCTACAAGCGTTGACAGCGATTGCGCCCCGTCGATTTGGCGTCATACAGAGCCTGGTCTGCACGCTCAAATGCAGACTCCAACGTATCGCTGGTTTTAAATTCGGTAACACCAATTGAAACAGTAATTGTTAAAGGCTGATCTTTATAATTGAACGCTGCATTGGCGATGGCGTCGCGCACTTTTTCCAATACATCCAGAGCAGTTTTGCTGTCCGTTTCCGGCATAAGCGCAACAAATTCCTCACCACCATAACGACAAAAGAAATCAACTTCGCGCAAACGTTTGGCAATAGATCTACCAATAACTTTTATAACCCGATCCCCGGCTTGATGACCAAATGAATCGTTAATACGTTTGAAATGATCAATGTCGAATACTGCAACACTTAACGGCCGACCATAACGTTGCCAACGTTGAACTTCTGTATGGGCCCTTTCGTTGTAAGCTTCACGATTCGGCAACTCGGTAAGCGCATCTTGCATGGCTTTTTTTCGCTGTACTTCAAGATTGGTGCGATTTTTTTCTGCTTCCACTTCCATGGATTTTATTTTTGCGCCGAGCGTTTCGAGCTGCTGAGCCAAGTTTATTTGCACCTGTTCAGTACTCTGGTGTTGATCAAGCGCTTGTCGAATATTCCCCAACTGCGATTTCACTTTGTCTTTCAGTTGGTTGAGATCAGTGGCATTTTCTGCAGATGTTTCAAGCTCACCCATTTCGCGCATCATGTCATCTTGCAATTTGCGCGAGGCAGCGCGTTCATTCTGCGAGTGTTTTACGGCGCCGCCGAGCAGGGAATAAATATCACCTAGCTCTTCATTAACATTTTTCAAATAATTGGCAAATGCGTGGCTGGCCGCAAGATAGGCCTCCATCACCAGTGAGCGCACAGAATCCAGCGCCGGAATTACGGCATCG
This sequence comes from Cellvibrio sp. 79, assembly GCA_003056245.1. Taxonomy (GTDB): domain Bacteria; phylum Pseudomonadota; class Gammaproteobacteria; order Pseudomonadales; family Cellvibrionaceae; genus Cellvibrio. The sequence continues at coordinate 514,043 of MVDH01000003.1, forward strand.
GGTGGAATACCGGCTTCAAGTTTGCTGCGTAACAGCTGAACTTTGTTTTTTAATAAAGCATCATGCTCCAGCCCTTGCAAAAACTCGTTGATTACCCTGACGATGGCTTCGTGGTAATCAGTTTTTTTTTCATCGGGCAGGTGTTTAACTACCGGCGCCCCAACAGAGGCTATTGCGCTTGGCGGAGCGTCAATACCAGCCGGAAACGGTAAGTTGTCAATGTAATCCTCACTATCGGCTGCGCGTTCTACTTCATCCGCTTTCGATGATTTACCACCCAAAATCTTTCCAAACAATCCTACTTTGGGCTGTTCAATTTCTTTTAAGGCCTGTTGTTGGATATTTGCCAACTGTTGTAAAAGCGCAGGGTACAAATGGATTTTTTTGCTACGTTGAGGCAGGCTGCCAAGAAATTCGCTAATGTCTTTGGAAACGCCCCGGGATAATTTGAATGCATCCAGCGCTTTCACCGTATCGTTCAACGCGGTGCGCACATCCTGGGCGCCTTGGTCGCGACGGGACTCAAAGGCGAGCGCGGCTTTTTCCAATTGCTCAAGGATTTTGTTCATCTCCGCCGCGCCAGTATCACTGCGCAATTTTTCGCGCAATTGCGTCATGATGTTATCCAGGGTTTCATCCTGGCCATCGGCAGCAATACTCACCCTGACGAGGGCCGCACGCAGCAATTCTTGCTGGCGGGCAAACTTCTTCTCTAACTGCTCCTGCTCATCCAGGGCATTGAGGTACTTCTCCCGCCAGTTATTCTTATCACCTGTCATAAATTGCACGTTGCCTGTCTGCTTGGATGGAAAGGTAAAATCCAGTATAGCTAGGGAACGTAAACGCATAGGCTGATGACAATAAAAACGCCTGAAAAGTTAACAACTACAAAAAACAAAGCCCGCATCTTTTGGGATGCGGGCTTTGGGGAACGCGAAACGGTAATAGTTATTTCTTGGCAGCGCGCTCTTTAGCGACCAGGAAATCCACCACTTTCAACATTTCTTCGTGGCCACCGGAAAGACGTGAACTAACACGGTATTTGCCATTAACTACCAACTCTGGTGTGCCAGTTACCTTATAGCTGCGAGCACGGGCTTCGGCTTGCTTGATTTGGCTGGTAACACCGAAAGAATTGTAAGTACTAATCGTTTTAGCTTTATCTACACCATAGGTAACAAAAAAATCGGCCCAGTCTTCAGCAGTATTGAAGCTTTTATGTTCCAGGTGCAACGCATTGAAAACTGCCATGTGCGCTTGATCTTTGATTTTTAACGTCATGGCCGTGTAGTAACCACGCATCAAAGGCTCCATACCGGCATTCCACATCGCGTGTGTTTGTACAACATATACGTCACTCGCCTGCTTTTTCTCCCAAGCTTGTAACAAAGGTTCAAAGTGGAAGCAGTGTGGGCATGAATAGGCAAAAACTTCTGCCACCTCAATCTTGCTCGGGTCAGCAGTACGCACCGGTTGCTCAAGCAATACGTACTGCTTGCCTTCCAGATACTCTTCCACTTTGTCCTGGGCACATGCACTCAGGGAAAATACCAAGCCCAATAGGGCAACCAAAATACGCATAAACGCTCCTCATTTTATTGTGTTCGCCGGGATGATTAACGGGGTGACAATTCTGCTTGCTTAGTCCTGTAACTCATCATCAAGTTCCCCGATAGGGGCCGGATTCTCCAGCGCCGGAGCCCATCTGTAAAGAGCAGAAATAAAAAAGGCGACTAATGTCGCCTTTTTTATCGCCCTGCAAGTCGCTACTTCTATTTCAATGTTTAGTTCAAGCCAGCAATATAGTTAGCCAATGCAACAATTTCCGCATCGCTCAGCTTGTCTGCCACTGAACGCATAATCGATTGGTCACCATCGTTCTTACGATCACCAGAGCGAAATGCACGCAGTTGCTTTTCCACATACTCGGGATGCTGGCCGCTTAAGCGCGGGAAACCAGCAGGAATATTGCCTTTTCCGTCCGGAGCGTGGCAGCCCGTACAAGCAGGAACACCGGTGGATGGGTTACCCGCACGATAGGTGCGCTCACCCAGCTCAAGTCCATCTACCTTGATACCGGAGTTAACTTGTACTTCGATTTTTTTGGAGCCGGACAATTGGGTAGTCTGCGCAGAGAAATGCGCAGCCAGATCTTCCAGATCCTGCTTGGTCATTTTGGCCAGCAAGCCGGTCATTTCTACAACAGCGCGACCAGTATTGGCTTTTTTAGCCGCATCTGTTTCCAGATCCCAAGCCTGGATGTCAGTCATTTGCTTCAACAGATAACGCTCACCCAAACCGGCCAATTTAGGGAAAGTGCCAACCATGCTATTGCCGTCAGCGCCGTGGCACGCACCACAAACTGCTGCTTTGGTCGCGCCTGCCGCCGCATCTCCAGCCGCCAGAGCGCCCTGGGCTACTGCGACTAAACCCAGCGATAAAAGTGCATTTCGTACGATATGTTTCATTGGCTAACCCGAATTGATCGATGAATCTGATTGTTATAGGTGCAGCCCTCTGGAGCTACACCGGGCGACAAGTTCGCTTAATGATGGACCAACAAGCTACAATTGCACCCCTATTTCGCATGAATCCTGCCTTTTGGCGCGTACCGCGACCTTTAAAAGCGGCGGCATTATATTACCAACGCGCTAATAACACACTATTTTGAAGGGTTATTATCTTGACCGAGATCGTATTTACCAAGGCTTATTTTTCCAAAAGCGCGCCCAGCATCCGTGAATGCCCACCCGAAACCGGCTACGAAGTAGCCTTTGCTGGCCGCTCCAATGCAGGGAAATCCAGTGCTATCAATGCCTTGACCAATCAAAAGCTGGCGCGCACCAGTAAAACCCCTGGCCGGACGCAGTTAATCAATTTTTTTAATCTGGGCGAAAACCAGCGTTTGGTCGATTTACCTGGCTACGGATACGCCAAAGTATCGCGCGAACAAAAAGAGAAATGGCAACGCGATCTTTCTGAATATCTGCAAAAGCGTCAGACCTTACAAGGCTTGGTGCTTTTGATGGATATCCGTCACCCGTTGCAAGAATTCGACACCACCATGCTCAACTGGGCCAAGCGCGGCCATATGCCGGTTCATATACTCCTGACGAAGGCAGATAAGTTGAGCCGCAGCCAGGCAATGAAAAGTCTTTTCGAGGTTCAGAAAGAATTGAAACATTTAGGATTGGATAAAGTCGCCAGCGTTCAGTGTTTTTCTTCATTGAAATACACAGGCCTGGACGACCTGAAAGCCAAACTACAAAGCTGGTTAGCACCGGAAACCAATCCAGTAAGCGAACAAGCTACAGAGGAAAAGCCCCAATAAAAAAACCGATGATTTAAAGAAATCATCGGAAAAGGCTGGCACCCTTGGGGTGGTGCCAGATGGGCTTAGGTCTTTCGACCAAGGACAAGAGGGAAAAATCTCAATCGGAAGCGGACTAATGGAGCACCGATTTGCTGAACTATCTGACTCAAGGCGACAGCTATAAGTTCAGGTAAAAACGTAAATCTTTGTAATTGCAACAATTTTTGCACAATTTGCGCATTAAACGCATTGGGCTTAACAGATAACTCCAATCGACAAAGCAAAATCAATGGACGAAAAAAAACCCCGATATTATCGGGGTTTGCTTAGCATTTATTTCGCTCAGCTGGCTTAAGCGCCATTAGGGGAGGAGTTAGCTCATGATCGTAAAACACACATAACTCAGACCTAAACTTCCTTAAATAAGTTCAAAGAATATTAGAAAAAATTTGCACAATTTTTTGTCAATCTAACAAAAGCATTTAAAATCATAGGGTTACAGGTAAATTTTTATTGTAAAAAACACAAAATTTTGCTTGGTCGCATTTTTCATCACCCCTGAACTTATGGTTTTACCTTCTCTTGGAAAGGCTGATCTTCGAGCAATTGCATAAAATCCGGGGTAAAGCTTACGTGAAGGCCTTCCAATAACGGGTTCTTCATCGCAATTATCTTCCTCCCTTTAATGCGAACATAATCTAGGCTGGTGTGGTAATGCGCCTTCCATAAGACCTGCAAGGAACCATCGGCATAGGCTTTCTTCAATCCTGCTTCTATGCGCTCTTTGGCTACGGAACTCTGACTGTTGAGGTAAAAAAAACGGGGCAGTGGATACACCAGCATAAAATGATCATCAATCACCAGATTATTAAGTTGGCTGAACTGCTCTATTTCCCCCAGTATTTCATTGATCCCTCTGCAGAAAAAGTCGACCCGCCCACCAATCACCATTAGGAAAATGGAATCGTAATTGTCGATTTCGCGTACTTTTAAGCCGTTGTGGCGAAAAATGAGCGTATCGGCCCAACCAACACCATGAACAAAGCTGTATTTGCTCAACGCCTTTAACGAATCCAGCTTGACTCCAGCAGCTTTAAGTTTGGGGTTCATAAAGCACACTCGGTAACCCAATACGCCCAGATCCATAGGGAAATTGATAAAGGTCAGACTGACATTGTGTGTGAGTGCTTGTTCGTAGCTGGTTTCAATGACCAGATTTGGATAATCGTTATCTACTAATGCTTTAAGCGCACGTGCGTAATTGCGTGGTGGTATAGGGTTAAGACGATAATCGCCGTATTCAGGACGAGTTTTTTCCAGCGCCAGCTGTAAAAGCGCGGTGCTGTAAACATGATGGGTATCGCCCGGTGCATAAGGTGAACGGTGACTAACCACCAATTCAGCGCGCGCGATTAACGGCTGCACAAATATAAACAACCACAAACAACACATTATTATTTTCATTAATAACAACTCCCTCTACCACTTCTTTAATATTGCAAACACATCCTTGTGAGCATAGCTTTTGTACAGCCAACTGTTTAATGCATTTTCCGGTTAGTGCGCTTCATCCCAGTTATCACCAACTCCCGCTTCCACAAGCAAAGGAACTTTGAGGCTGGCGGCTGATGACATACGCGCAATTAACCCTTCACGCACATTATCCAATTGTGATTCAGCAACTTCGAGCACTAACTCGTCGTGCACCTGCATAATAATTTTTGCATCCAACTGCGACTCGTCTAACCAGGACTGCACTTTAATCATGGCCGTTTTAATAATATCGGCAGCGGTACCTTGCATTGGTGCATTAATCGCTGTGCGCTCGGCGCCCATCTGCAAATTTTTATTTTTAGCATTGATATCCGGTAAATATAAACGGCGGCCAAAAATCGTTTCTACATAACCCTGCTCATGGGCGAGTGCACGAATATTATTCATATAACGCTGTACGCCGGGATATCGCTCAAAGTAACGATCAATATATTGTTGCGCCTCGTTGCGCCCCACATGTAATTGTTTGGCAAGACCAAAGGCGGACATGCCGTAAATCAATCCAAAGTTAATCGCCTTGGCACTGCGACGCATCTCGTGGGAGACAGCATCTAACCCTACGCCAAAAACTTCTGCTGCAGTTGCGCGATGCACATCCAGACCTTTTTCAAATGCACTTAGTAAACCGGGGTCATCGGACAAATGCGCCATAATGCGCAACTCAATTTGCGAATAGTCAGCAGCAACCAGTTTATAACCGGCAGGAGCAATAAACGCCTGACGAATACGTCGACCTTCCTCTGTTTTAATTGGGATATTTTGCAAGTTGGGATCTTGCGAAGACAATCGTCCGGTCGCTGCCACTGCTTGATGATAACTTGTATGGATGCGACCAGTGCGCTTGTTAATTTCCAATGGCAATTTATCTGTGTAGGTCGATTTTAATTTCGCCAGTCCGCGATATTCCATCAACACTTTAGGCAATGGATAATCCAATGCCAACTCTTGCAACACTTCCTCCGCTGTCGAAGGAGTACCGGTCGGTGTTTTTTTAATAATTGGCAGCTTTTGTTGCTCGAAGAGAATCACACCCAATTGTTTAGGCGAACTTAAATTAAATTCCTGCCCGGCGATTTCATAGGCCTTACGCTCCAGTTGCGTTAATCGTTCGCCCAGCTCAACACTGTGTTGTCCCAGCAATTTTGCATCCACTAACGCGCCATTGCGTTCAATACGGGATAACACTGGTAATAATGGCATTTCAATGGTTTTGAATACCGATTTCAAATTAGCAATTTGTTCCAGCTGTGGCCAGAAAAACTGGTGCAAACGCAGAGTAATATCCGCATCCTCAGCGGCATAATGACCCGCATCTTCTATTTTTAATTGGTTAAAACTGAGTTGTTTTACACCTTTGCCTGCAAGCTCCTCGAAGGTAACTGTTTTGTAATTGAGGTAATTTTGTGCGAGATCATCCATGTTATGGCGACTGCCAATAGAATTCCACACATAGGACTCGAGCATGGTATCAAATTCAATCCCGCGTAATTCGATTCCGTAATTTAACAACACACTGCGGTCATATTTTAAATTCTGGCCAATTTTTATTTTATTTTTATCTTCCAGAATAGGTTTTAACTGTTCGAGCACCCACTCTAATGGTAGTTGTTCCGGTGCCCCCATATAATCGTGCCCACATGGAACATAGGCCGCAACACCCGCTTCAATCGCAAAACTAAGACCGACAATCTTTGCATCCATAATTTCCAATGCAGTTGTTTCTGTATCGAACGAAAATGCACTGGATTTATGTAAACGCGACACCCAATCAGAAAAAAGATTTTTATCAGTAATGATATCGTAATGCTTTTCAATCTCGACGATTACCGGTGTTTCAGGTTCTTCAACAACTTGCTCGCTCACAGTAGCTGTAATCGTAGTATCTGTTTTACTTAATTCTGTCACCCATGTTTTAAATTCCAACTCTTCAAACAATTCAAGCAAGCGCTGATTATTTGCCGGTGTACATATAATTTCTGCAGGACCAAACGGTAATTCAACATCAGTTTTAATTGTCGCCAACAGATACGACAAATACGCCATGTCACGATGCTCAATTAATTTTTCCGGCATGGTTTTAGCGCCGCGAAATGACAGCGTACGCACTTTTTCCAGATCCGCATAAATCGCATCCAGACCACCAGCGCCCTGAATCAATCCTTGCGCAGTTTTTTCACCAACACCCGGTACACCTGGAATGTTGTCAACCTTATCCCCCATCAGTGCGAGGTAATCAATCATTAACTCTGGACCAAAACCATATTTAGCGTGAACACCGGGAATATCCAAAACTGTTTCAGTCATGGTGTTTACCAACGTCACATGCTCATTCACCAGTTGCGCCATATCTTTATCACCGGTGGAAATTATTACCGGCATTTTTTTTTCAGTGGCTTGCAATGCGAGTGTGCCAATTACATCGTCAGCTTCAACACCTTCAATAACAAATAATGGCAAACCCATCGCTTGAACGATGTCGTGAATCGGTTGAACTTGCGGGCGCAAATCCTCAGGCATCGGGGGACGGTTGGCTTTGTAGTCGGCATAGATGTCATCCCGGAACGTTTTGCCTTTTGCGTCAAAAATTACTGCAATTTGGCTGGCAGGATAATCCTTACGCAAGCGGCGCATCATATTCACCACCCCCTTTACCGCACCTGTGGGCTGACCTTTGGAGTTGGTCAGCGGGGGAAGCGCGTGATAGGCGCGATAGAGATAAGAGGAACCATCAACGAGTACGAGTGGAGCCGGAATTTGGGTTTCGGTCATAGCAATATCAATCTTAATCGGGATTTTCGTGGGGCAGAAGCATACACCAAAGCCCCTATCCACGAGCTTCATCTGTACGTGGCCAGTAACAAGTAACACTGATGCAGGCAGCAACCACCAAAAGTGTTACCCCCATCACAACTTGTGTTACCACGCGCCAAAGTTGGTAAAAATTTTAAGTTTAATAGCTAAGTTTCGGTATTTATTCACAAAAACCGAGGCCGTATAACGAAAAAGTTTAACAAGGGGCTAGGCATAAATGAAAAATGTGTTACCATGCGTAACATACAGTAACAACACAAACCCAACGTGTTGTTACTGTAGAACCTAAACCAAGGCAACTTACCAATAGAAAGGTTGCTCATAAGGCAACTGGAATGATCCATCGTTAGGAGGAACCCACGATGAAAAAATTTGCTCAATTAGCCGTTAATCTTGCTCTAACCGTAGTACTGACTTCTTCAACTTTATTTCTGGCAACTGCCGGTGCTTATGCCAGCGAAGCTGAAGACCAAAACTTGACTATCGCTGCTGCTGAAATCAGTAGTGAAGCAACCTGGACCCAAGTCCAGGAAAACACCAAATCAGATGTAGCTGAAGATCTGGCTGAAAAAACCGAAGCGCTTAACAAGAAAGTTAATGCCAAACTCGAAAAGCAATTGGACGCTAAATTAGCCAGCACCTTCAATCTGTAAGTTTTACGCGTCGCCGGGTGCGCCCGGCAATGCAATGTTTTTTCTTAAGCTCTTGTTTTGTTGTACTTTTTCTCCTTATTTTCTCCTCGTGTATTAACCCTGCTAGTGACCTTATAACTTTTGGTTACATCGAAGCAGGGTTCTTTTTTTGTACAAATCACAAATTTGTAATTTGCGTTGGCGTGGCACATAAACCCCTCGCCCTGTTTATTTTCTAACCTAGAATCAGGCTCTAAGCGGGATTTTTTGTCAGATGTAACACAATAGAACTCCGTTTGAAGTAGACGCCTTGTTGCTATCTGGTGTAGTGGTGGTGTTATTTTTCAACGAACCGGAGGATGTCATGGACACCTTGATCTTTTCTCAAACCGCGATTTTTCGCATGCAACAATTGGCGAGCTGTGTGTATCACAAAACCGGGATGCGCCATCGCATGGCAACTCAGGATGGGATGTTGTCATTATTGAAAGAAGCAGGAGCATCCACTGATAGAGATATACGCCAGTACTACGATGCTTTCGTATTGGAATTGAATAAAAGACAATTGGATCTGCTGGAAGCGCGTAACGTGACTATGCGCCCGCCTTTCACTGGCTCATCAGCCAGCCAGGTTCGTAAGGCAGGCTAAAAAGCTCTGCCCAAGTTTTTCTAATAGCTGCTGATAGCTGGATACCTGTTGATCACCAATGGGATCCAGCGTTCCAATTCGCAGTCCTATAGCTTTCGCCATAGCTTCAATCGATTCAACCTGATAATAAGGCTCGACGAACAAGCATTTCCCTTCCTGTTTCAACACTTCGTGCAATTCCCTTAAATGCCTGGCTCCGGGGCGACGCTCGGGCGCGTAAGTAACGTAACCTACCTGGTGCAAACCATATCGGCTAACAAAATGACTGTAACCCTCGTGGTATACCGCAAACCCTTTGGATTTTATCGGGGCTAATTGCTGGTTTAATTGCAGATCCAATTGCTGGATGCGCGCAATAAACCGCTCGGCATTGGCCTGATATACCCTGGCCGACTGTGGATCAATCGCGATCATTCTGGCAGCCAGTGCACGGGCAATTACTTGTGCGTTGCGCGGGTCCAACCATAAGTGAGGATCACCCCCAGTGTGCTGATGATTCGCATGCTGGTGTCCATCGCTTTCAACAGTGTTTTCCGGCCAGTGAAGATCAGGCAAATCGTAAGTTGCCATGACCTTCGCGGGCGGGATATTTGCCAACGAACGGGCCAGAAAGCTTTCCAACTCAGGGCCAACCCAAAGGACAAGATCGGCATCGCGCAAATGGCGATGATCAGACATTTTCAATGGGTAATCGTGAGGCGATGCAGTTGTCGGCAACAAGGTCTCGATGTGGGCGTTATCGCCAACCACTTCCTGCGCAATCAACGCCAGCGGTTTAATACTGGCGAGAATTTGCGGCTTGGCCATTGCAGCCAATGGCAGGCACTGCCCCAACATCACAATCAAACCTGCCAAAAAAACACGACTCATAGATACACCACAATTGGAAATAACCACGACATGGAAAAACATGCCAGCCAATAGGTTATAGAGTAACATATCTGCCCCTTACTCACGTTTGTGATTGACCAGCCTGGATCACTTTATGGACCACACCCCCATCGCCTGCAGCCATCATGATCACGACCACTGCATCCATGATGCTTTGGAAGCAGCACGCAACCTGTGCGTGAGCCGCGGCGTGCGCCTGACGGATTTGCGTTTGCAAGTACTGGAGTTGATATGGCAAAACCACAAACCCCTGGGTGCTTATACCCTCATGGAAATGCTGGCTAAGGCGAACACGCGACGCGTGGCGCCGCCGACTGTTTATCGCGCGCTGGATTTCTTATTGGAGCAAGGGCTGATTCATCGCATCAATGTACTTAACGCTTTTATCGGTTGCCCCTCACCGGGCACCAAACACCAAAGCCATTTTTTGATTTGCCGTACGTGCGGGGTTGCTATCGAACTTGATGAACCGACCTTGAACCAACAAATCCTGCAGGTCGCGAAAGAATCCGGTTTTACTGTGGAAACCCAAGCGCTGGAAGTGTCCGGCCTTTGCGCTAACTGTGCAGGAGCCAATACATGAGTGCAGTTCTAATCAAGGCTCGCGGCCTTGGCGTAGTGCGCAATGGTCGCCAGATTCTCCAGCATGCCGATCTCACACTGGAAGCCGGCAAGATCGTCACCCTTATCGGCCCTAACGGCGCGGGTAAAACTACGCTGGTGCGCGCAGTGCTCGGTTTGATTAAAGTTGATCAGGGGAGCATCGAGAAAAGCAGTGATTTGCGCATCGGTTATATGCCGCAAAAATTACACATCGATGCCAGCCTGCCATTGAGCGTGGCTCGCTTTCTTGCACTGGGCGGCAAACCCCGGGTGAATATGGATGAAATAGTGCAACTTACGGGCATCAGCGAGCTGATCAACCAGCCTATGCAATCCCTATCCGGTGGTGAAACCCAGCGGGTGTTATTAGCCCGTGCCCTGCTGCGCGATCCGCAATTATTGGTGCTGGATGAGCCGGTTCAAGGCGTAGATGTCACCGGCCAATCTGCACTTTATGCATTGATCAATGAGATCCGTAACCGTCGCCAGTGCGGGGTTTTGCTGGTCTCACATGATTTGCATTTGGTCATGGCCACAACGGATACCGTGGTGTGCCTCAACCAGCATGTCTGCTGCCAAGGCCACCCCGAACAAGTAACTAACGATCCCGCCTACCTCGCGCTTTTCGGCGAAATCACCGGTAATACCAATGCCCCACAGGTGGCGATTTATACCCATCACCATGACCACCAGCATGATGCTCATGGAAATGTAATTCACGGTGGAAAAAACAAGTTGATTCACCGCCATGGCCCGGGTTGCGGCATAGACCATGGCGACAGTTGCGAGCATCATCACCATGGCTGATTTTCTTTTACTCGCCCTGCTTGCCGGTATTGCCGTCGCATTAGTAGCTGGCCCTTTGGGCGCTTTCGCGGTCTGGCGGCGTATGGCTTATTTTGGCGATACACTCGCCCACTCGGCGTTGCTGGGAGTGACCTTCGGGCTGCTGCTGGATATCAATCTGAACCTGGCTATTGCCCTGGGATGCTTGTTGCTTGCGTTGATATTGGTTGGGCTGCAACACAACCGTTTCCTCGCCACCGACACACTTCTGGGAATTCTCTCCCATTCCACGCTTGCCCTCGGGCTGGTTTGCGTCAGCGTATTCAGTGAAAACCGCATCGATCTGCTCGCCTATTTGTTTGGCGATATTCTGGCGGTCAGCCCGAATGATGTTATCGGTATCTGGATTATTAGTCTTGCCGTGCTTGGAGCCCTGGTCTGGTTGTGGCGACCGCTGCTCGCCATCACTGTTCATGAAGAGCTTGCGCAAGTTGAGGATGTTCCCGTCGTAAAAGTACGCACCGCGTTGATGTTGTTGATGGCGCTGGTAATTGCTATCGCCATGAAAGTGGTTGGAGTACTACTCATCACTGCTCTGTTAATTATTCCAGCCGCCGCCAGCCGCCGGCTGACGCGCACGCCGGAGCAAATGGCAGTGATTGCCAGCTTATTGGGGACTTTAGCGGTAATTGCTGGCCTGAGTGCGTCTTATTGGTGGGACAGCCCTGCTGGTCCGGCAATAGTTTTATCCACCACCTTGATGTTCTGTTTAACGCTGTTCAAAAAACAACAAGGCTGAAATTTGTAAGCAAAATCGCACAAGACTCAGCGCAAATTGCGACTATTTTCACATTTGGCTTTGGGTAATACTGTCCACCATGCCGCACTGACACCTTTAACCCGATTGGCGGCGAAATTAGCAAGGATAGGTCACCCCATGACGATATTGAATATAGGTACCGAAGCGTTCAACAGCACCGAAGTCGCTGCAAAAGTCCAGGCAGATATCAGCTTTTTGTTGTCGCGAATTACGTTACTTAAAGCACAACCCAATCCGAATCCGGTGGTTCTTCAAACCTACCAGGAAATGTTGGAAAGCCGCCAGGCGGTACTTGATTGGCTAATGCAAGATCCCAAAAGCCTGGATCAAAAAACCGCTGGAACCAGCCACTAGCCTGTCATTCAAGATTCATAAAAATGTTGCGTTTTCGTCACACTTTCACCGCAGAATTGGGTGAAACAGCCACGGAAACGCATCATGAATTCTTCAGTTCACCCCTTGGCCGCTCCGCTGCTTGAAACTGCATTTACCGCAGAGTTGCCTAACCCTCGCCCTGCCAGTTACCTTATCAATGCACGCACCGTCTGGATTTCCGATATCCATTTAGGATTCCGCGATTGCAAGGCAGATTACCTGCTCGATTTCCTCGACAAAATCCACTGCGACACTTTGTACCTGGTGGGTGATATCGTGGATTTATGGTCGCTCCAACGTCGTTTTTGCTGGCCGAAGAAGCATTATCAGGTGATGCTGAAATTCTATGAGCTGGCCGCCAGGGGCGTGCGTGTGGTTTACGTTCCCGGCAACCATGACGACCCCATTCGCCATTTCTGCGGCCAACTTTTCGGCCCGATTGAAATCGCCCATGAACATGAATATCTGACCGCCGATGGCAAGCGCTTGCTGATTATGCATGGCGATGCCATGGATGCGTACATCAACCACAGTTGGTTAACGCGAGTGATTGGCGACCACGGCTATGAATTACTGTTGTTTATCAATCGCTGGTCTGATCGTTTGCGTAAGCTGGTTGGCCGCCCTTACTTTTCGCTCGCCGGGTTAATCAAAAGCAATATCAAAGGTGCGAAAGCGGCTATTGAAACTTATGAGCGCGAAGCCATCGGGGAAGCGAAGCGGCGCGGTTATGACGGTGTGGTTTGCGGCCATATCCATTACCCGGCGTTGCGTGAGGAAAACGGTTTGCGCTACGCCAATTGCGGTGACTGGATCGAAAACTGTACCGCGCTGGTGGAAGATCACCAGGGCGTGATGCGTTTGTTGCACCACAGCGACCAGATTGCCTGGCAGGAGCTGCATAGCTCGCAAGCAGCGTAGCTATTATTTGGCGGCGAACCTGCTACCGGTTCGCTGCTCATCGAATTGTCATATATTTTCCCTATGCTGGCGCGCGAATCAGTAGCGAGAAGCCAGCCATGCCCGACCCCCTCAGCTCCGAGCCTGAAATATTGGATGAGCGCCTCATTTCAAGCAGTGGGCCGCTTAAACGTTATATCCGTAAAATTGCTCCCAACAGCAGTGATATTGCCGACATTTACCAGGAATCCATCCTGCGGGTAATTGAGCAGGCTCGTAGCCAGCCATTGTGCAATCCCCTTGCCTACGCTGTACGGATTGCCCGTAACCTGGTGATCAATCGTCCAAAACACCACATCCTGCCACTGGACGAAGTGGATGACCTGCATTGCCCGAAACCCTGTCCGGAAGAACATACTTGCCAGACCCAGCGTGCGCGCCTGCTTGAGGATTTTCTGGTGTCCATGCCCGCACAACGGCGTGAGGTGCTAATCCGCCGCCGTCTGCGCGGTGAGTCACGCGAGCAAATTGCCACCGCCATGGACCTCAGCGAAGAAGCTGTGAAAAAACATATGACGCGCGCGCTGGCTGACCTGCAACGTTTTCTGGATACCCATAATTCCCGCTAATGACTATGAATTACAACAATCCCTCTTTACCCGCCGATGACGACGATGATTACCTGCGTGCGGCCGAATGGCTGGACCAATTAAGCGAACAACCACTGGATGAGCTTTCCACCCGCCGCTTCCTGTTGTGGATGGAAGCAAAACCCGGGCGTCGCGCTCTGTTTGAACGGCTGGTTCAGACCTGGAATGATCCGGCACTAACACGAGCCGCCAAAGCCGTAATGAAGCAAACAACGGCAACTTCCTCGCACTTCACCTTCACACCTTGGCGTGCGGGCTTCGCGTTTTCACTCTGCCTGTGCGTGGCCATCGCAGCATCTTTTAAATGGTTTGGGACTGATATAACTATCGTTGCGCCTGTGCCTATTGCAACCAATGTTGGTATTCGCCATGACGTGCAACTCGCCGATGGATCGCAACTGGAAGTCGGCCCGGCAAGCCAGGTGTCAGTTCTGCTGGGCGAACAGCGCCGTGAAATTGCCCTGGAACAAGGAATGGCCTACTTTCGCGTCGCGAAAGATAAAAGCCGGCCATTTGAGGTACGCATTGATAATGCCAGCGTGGTGGCAGTCGGGACTGAATTTAATATCGACAAAACGGCTACCCGTATTGAGGTCACTGTTTATGAGGGCGCCGTTGAGGTGCGCGATCAACCTGCGCACCAGGCACAACTATTGCGCGCTGGCGAACGCGCACTGATTGGCACGACAGGCATTCAGCGTTTAACGGTCGATCTGCAGCAACTCGTGGATTGGCGCTCCGGCTGGCTGGAAGTGGCAAATGGCGAACTTGGGCAGTTGCTTGAGCAGCTGAACCGCTATAGCCAGCACCCCATCCGCTTGCCTGATCCGGAGCTTGGCCACATGCCCATCGCTGGCAGGTTTCACCTTAAGGATGCCCCATCAACCTTGCAATTGCTGACCGAACTCTACGATTTGCAACTGCATACCCGGACCAACCAGGGAAAGACCGAATTACAACTCACCAGGCGCTGACGGGATAAAGGCAACGATGTACCGACGCCAGTTAAATCCCCTAATACACCCGGTTTTATGGGTGGTTTTAGTGGTATTTGGCTGCGGCTTTGCGCTGCAGAGCCACAGTCAGGACAATCCGGGCGAACAACCCGGCAGGATTGAATTGCCCGCCCAACCTCTCAGCCAATCGTTAACATCTGTAGCACGGCAGTTGCAAATCGCTATCGCGTTTAACCCCACCCAACTTTCGACTATCACCGCGCCAGCGCTCGCCGGGAATTACACACCCGCTGCTTTACTCGACGAACTGCTGGAACACTCCCCTTTTTATGCCCGGCAACAGGGTTCCGGTTGGCTGATCCTGCCTCGCCCGCCACTGTTGTCGCCACCATCATCTGAACCCGAACAGGTTGAAGTCGAAGATCTTTTGATACTAGGTAGTTACCGCCGCAGCCAGGAGGCTGCTATCCAGCTGAAACAGCATAGTAATGCGCAAATTGAGACTGTTATCGCCGATGATATCGCCCAATTTCCCGCACACAATATTGCCGAAGCACTCCAGCGTAGCCCCGGGATTTCAGTGGTACGCGAGCGAGGCGAGGCGCTGTTCCTTAGTATTCGCGGCCTGCCGACGCGCTTTAATACTCTTCGCCTTAATGGCCATAACCTGGCGGTGAACGAAAATGTACGCAACTCCGAACAATATGGCCGCCGCTTTCATTACGACCTGTTCCCTGCCGAGCTGGTCGCTGGCGTAGAAGTATTAAAAAGTGCGGCGGCAGATCAGGATGAGGGCGCCATCGGTGGGAGTGTCAATCTCCGCACTTTCGCTCCGCTGGATTTAGGACCACAGCTTTCGTTTAGCGCCAAGGCCAACAGCGCCGAGCTTGCAGGCGACTGGTCACCACGCGTTGCGGGGCTGGGCAGTTGGGTTGATGATGAACAGGAGTTCGGCGCGCTACTGGCCGTTGCCTACAGCGACCGGTCCCTGCGCCAGGATCGGGTATTGAATTTTCGCTGGGAACAAATGGATAACCCGGCGAGCAATGCAACCAACACATTACTTACCCCATCCGGCCTGCGCCCCACACTGGAACTGGAGCAACGCGAACGGCTCGGTTGGAGCGCTGCTTTGCAATGGCAACCGGCGTCGCCGTTTTCCATCGGACTACGCTGGTTACAACTGCGTCAAACCATTGATTACCAGGAGTTCAGTTACAGCGCCGACTATCAAAGCCCGGCGCTTATCCAGAGCGCCAGCGAAACCCGAGGACAGGCCTTGATAACTGGGGATACTAATAACGGGTCGGTGCAAATTGGCCGTGAATCCGCCGGCATTAGCGATGATAATCGCCTGGTTGACCTCAATTTCGTCTGGGAAGGAATCCACTGGAAATGGGAGGGAAATTGGGCTGAAAGCCATGCAACCAGTAGCAATCCTGCGCCCATCAAACGTACCCGTTTGCGCCGTCAGGGCGATGTAGCTTTCTCCTTTGCTTACCCGGGCGATCAACAGTTACCGCACATTACCTACCGCACCATCGACCTGACCAACCCGCAGGATTTCCCCGGCCGACGCCTGGAATGGCGCGTAACCCATAGCGAGGACAGCGAAGACACACTCAACCTGAGCCTGTCGCGCCCCGTAGAATTTGGCTGGATATCGGGCCTGAAACTGGGCCTCCAATGGCGCACCCACGAGCGCAACTATTGGCGTAAGGATCGCTTGATCACCCAGGGCATCAGCGGCGTTTATTTTCCGGCGAGTTATTTTGAACCAATGCCGGTTAGCGATTTCCTGCAAACAGCACACGGCCTGCCGAAGCAGTGGTTGGTGCCTGATGAAAATGCCTTTTGGAGCGAGGTCGATGAAGCCGCGCTGTATCGCTCACCGTTCAGTCCCACCGATTTACTCAACAGTTACCGCCTGAGCGATGACCATTACGCAACCTATTTCATGCTAGACCTCAACCAACCAGGCTGGCGCTGGCCATTGCGGGGCGATGTGGGAATACGCCATATCGATACCACACAGATCGCACGTGGCTACCAACCATCAGGTAATTCAACAAACGGTGAACAGCCAGTACACGCACGGTTTGACCAGCACTATCAGGCACCGTTACCCGCGGCCAATATCGTGCTGGAAACCAAACCCGATTTACTCTGGCGCTCAACCCTGGCGCGCGTCATGGCACGCCCGGATTATCAGGATCTGGCACCGCGCCTGAGCTTTAATTCCGGTGACCTGGCCAGCGCCAGCGGCGGCAATCCGGACCTCAAACCGGTAACCGGTTGGCAACTGGATACCGCACTGGAATTTTATCCGGCAGACAACGGGCTGATTGCGGCGGGGATCTTCTTTAAAAAGCTGGATAATTTTTTCCAAACCCGCACCAGTGGCAAGCTCATCAACGGCCAACTTTACGAATTCACCCAACCCGACAATGGCGCCAGCGCGCGCATCGCTGGTCTGGAGCTCACCCTGCAAACACGCTTGCCGGAACCGCTCGCAAACTGGGGAGTAGAAACCAATTACACCCGCACCTGGTCGCGCGCTACCTACTTGAGCGCAACAGGGGAAACGCAAGACCGGCTCGCGGATGTGGCCAACAATAGTGTGAATGCGGGGATCTACCGCGAGGGTAAATATTGGGATATGCGCCTGCATTACAGCTGGCGAGACAAGGTGCTCAACCAGGTTGCCAGCGCCAATTTGGCAGCACAAAACATCGATGCCTTTGGTTCATTGGATATGCACACCGCCTTGCATATTCGCCCCGGCCTGAGCTTCACTGCCGAAGCCACCAATCTCACCAACGCCGCGCAATGGGAAAGTGTGCTGGGCGATGAGTTCGCCGGTTATACCCGTTACGGGCGCAGTTTCTGGTTAGGTATTCAGCTGCAATTACTTTGAAAACCAAAGTGTTACTAAAAAATAAATTATCTTTGAAAAAAAAGCATTTTTGAAAATAAAAGAATCTTTAAAAAAACAAAAATAATACTGAAAAAAACAACTGTAGCTGCAAAATTTGTTTGGAAAAAATCCGGTTAAACGCTTCCGCCGTAGCGGAAGCGCGCAGGGATCAGCGTTTTTTTGCAATCAACCCCAATTTATCCAATTCATTCGCCGCGCGGCCATAAGCACCAATAAATGCCATTCCCGCTGGCGCCGTAAATGTTTGGCAACTGCCGCGATAAGTGCCGCCGTAAATACGATTATTCTGGCTGGTTTTTATTTCCAGATAAAAAATGCGCGTGGTGTCTTTCTTATCCTGGCAAGCAATAACCTGAGTGATGTAATTGCTCGCATTTAATGACAGCGATTGCAAAGCACCGCCACTGCCACCGTGGGAAAGTGTCGTGCCGTTAGCGTAGGTGAATGAAATATTATCTACGCGTGCGCCGCTGCGAAGAGCAACGCTGGTGAGCGCCGGGTAATTCGCTGCGTGCAATTCCGCCAGATCATTATAAAAATTGCCGTGCGGGCCACCGAGTGCAGCAGTGAGTGTGTAATTGGAATTTACCGCATAGGAAAAATACGCCGAAAGCGGATCATGGTCAGACAGAGATGCATTATTTTGATCAACAAAATGTGCCGGCACATAAGCATCGTTCAACACCAGGCTCACCGCCGGGCTGCTGCGATATAAAATTTTATCGACGCGCTCGCAGTTGCCGGAATTTTTATTAGCGCAATCCATTAATGCCTCTGCACCTGCTTGCGGATAATTTCCCAGGCGCGATTTTTCCACCCACACATCTTTAAAACCGGCGGCAATAAGATCGTGGAATTTATCAGTCGCGCGAGTGTAGCGGGAATTGGTATCGCCAGCGACAATCACTGCATGGCCTTTGGAGTTAGCTTCAATAAATGCCAGTAATTGCAGGGTATTTTTAGCGCGCGCCGCTAATGAATTGGTGTCACTACCGGCATCGGTATGCAAATTATAAACATCCACAATTGCGCCACCGTTTAAAAAGTGCCGCGACATATGAAAACCTTTGGGTGTTAAACAATCGGTGCCGCTATCAAATACACCGTAACAATCATTCCATTTGATGCGCGCAAAATCCGTGTAGGCAAAACGCGAAAATAAATTCATGCCGTCACCCACAGCAATATCACCGGAGTGGCTGGATTTATAAGGGTGATTATTCTGGCTCAGCAAATCGCTGTGGTAACTGAAATCTTCCTGCACAACAACAATGTCGTAATCATTTAACAGCGGGCTGATTTTTACTGTATTCGCTGCCGGGCTTCCGGAGCTGAATGCATCCGGCAAACCGGCGACATTATAGGTGAGCACATTAAACGTGCCGCTAGCGAATGCCGGTACGCTAAGGCTTATAGCGGCGATAATTTTTAGAACGTTTTTCACGATGGTTTCCTCGGTGTAGGTAAGTTCGCAAACAGTTGAGCGGTTGCAGCTCATAGAGGAAGAGCGAAAATCTACGCGCGAGGGTACATTTTATTGCGTGAATTTTTGGTGGCAGTTATGGGTCAGGTTTGTGACAAAAACAGCAAATGAAATTCTTATCAAAACGAAAAGCTCGCTACAGTTTTTCATAATTATTTAGCTTGGCGAATTCCACAAACCGTTCACCATTCCATCGCACCGAATAATGCGCCGCCTGACGCACCGACGATGTGGCAGGTGGGCGAAACAAGGCTGCCGCCACACCGCCTTCGTGACGAACCGATTGGTAGATAACCCCGTAATGATGTTGCGCGCGCAATGTTTGCGCCAGTGCTTGCGCGGGTGAATAGTCATCGGGAAGGTGCACTGACGGATGCTCACGCAGGTCGACCAATGGCTCCTGGAATTTACCCGTATAGGCGCGCACAACCGCACTCGCCTGATCATCAAAACCATGGTCACGCCAGACTTTCGCCGCGTGAAAGCTCCATTCGGCAATGGCGGTATGCACAGAGCCCGCACAGTAGTAAGCGCCAAATGTGTGGGTATTAAAACGCCCGGGGCGGATGTAACAAAAGGAAGCCATCACGGCACCCCAACCCTCACCAAAACGGGCATCGGCTTCTTCAATACATTCGCGCCAGCGAAAGAGCCGATCACTCGTTGCGCCTTCCAGTTCAGCCAGCAGGTTTTGGGTTAGCGGATCATCGTCAAACAGATTGCGCGGCGGAAAGCGCGAATGGATAACCCGATGATGTTTCCATTCGGGAACCAATAATTGATAGGCATCCATAAATTTGTATCAGCCTCTGGCCGCGTCGTAATAGCGGCGCACGGTATACAAGGCTTCAATACTGCCCCGCGCGATGGCGTAATCCTTGGGTGATAACCCTTGGAATACCGGGTTCTGGTTGGGCGTGGTGAACCAGCGATACGCCAATTCGGCACGCTCCGCCGGCGCAATAATCTGTAAGGCTTTGGCGATCCCCAACAGCAAGCTCAAACGCTCAAGGGTATCGCGCGATAACTCTACCGCCTCACCCGCCAGAGCGCGACGCTTCCACTCATGGTAGGTGCGCTTGGGTATGCCACCCAATAATTCCGCCTGCTCTTCAACGGCCAGATTCCAATAATCTGCCCCGCTCATTTTATGCAACCACTGCAACGCCGCGCGCGCATGCTCAGGAGTAAAGGCACTGGACGATTGTTGTTTGATGGTGGCGGCAAGCAGGCTCATAGCGATTATCCGATTGACTTATAAATGCATAATAGCACCAATAATTATATTAGTGCCATTTTGCATTTATTATTACATCGATGACGGGCTTAGCCGCGCTTATCAATTCCCTGCGCCTGATTGCGCAAATTTGCCCAAGGGCCGGTGATGGCAAGGGTAAAACCGGGGCGCTGGATGTTGACGAACAAGGTTCTGCCGTCCGGTGAAAAACTGGCGCCGCAGAATTCGCCTTGTTCCGGATGGGCGTTCATAGCGAGGGTGTAGATTTTGCCATCCGGTGTGAGGCCACGCAGGTAATTCACGGTGTCCGGCGTGTCTGAATAGCTGTCTTGGCAGATGATCAGGTCGCCCCAAGGGGCGACGGCGAGGTTATCGCAAGATTCCATAATTGCGCGATTGTGTGTTTCATAGAGCAATTCCATCACGCCGGGTTGCTCGTCTTCGCGCGCCGTCCCTTCATACTGGCTGGGCTGGTAACGCCAGACCTGGCCGATTTTCAGTGGTCCACCGCCGGTTGCCGCAAAAAGGATTTCACGGGTTTTATCGTCGCGCAACGCAAACGCCAGCCCTTCGCCGCGCGCAAAAATAGCAGCGCCTTTCGCTTCACCACGCGAGCTCAAATCCCCTTCGGGAGAGGTAACGTCTTCCAGGTCAATCCACTCGCATTCAAAACGCTGGCGCATCGCTACCTTCCGGGCGTTTTTGTCTTTGTCATCTTCCGGCCAGTTGCGGGTGTTGGCGTGTTTCCAATCGCGCATCATCAATGCTTGCAAGCGTCCACCTTCGCGCAATACGCCGGGTGTTTTGGGGATAAAGCGGTAAAACAAACCGCGCTCGTAGTCTTCTGAAAGATAAATAATGCCGTTGGTACTATCCACCGCCGCCGCTTCATGGACAAAGCGGCCCATGTCTTTGAGCGGAATCGCCTCTACCAACCCTTTGGCCTGCGCCGGGACTTCAAAGATATAACCGTGCTCGCGCCCGTAACCGTGGGCTTTGCCAACCAGGGTTTCCTCGCACGTTAGCCAGCTACCCCAGGGCGTTGCCCCACCAGCGCAGTTGCGTGCAGTGCCAACAAGGCTTAGATGGCTGCGCTCGATTTGCTGGCTGCGATGGCTATATACCAGGGTGCTGGTGCCGCCATTGACCGGCAGATCGCCAAAATGATCATAGGCTTTATTGCCGACCAATTTGCGCGCGAGATCTTTATTGCCGCCAAAGGCGTTCACTTCCTCGCCCATGGAATCCAACTCATGGTTGCGCACCAGCAAACATTTGCTCGCGTCGCCCGGCATGGGGAACGCCGCCATCCCGTCCATGGCACTGGGGGTGAATAGGCCATCGCTCATACGATCACCAGTACGGGCGATAACTTTGTAACTGAAGTGCCGTGGCAAATTGAGGATGCCCGCCGGGTCCGCCATTAATTGGCCGACTTTATCGATCCCGTAAACCGGATCTTGCGCGTAGACCTGCGCCTGGAGTTGCAAGCTGCGCAAGCCACCCAGCGCGATAGCAGCCGCACTGGCATTTTTAAGGAAATGACGACGGGTTAAACGCATGACGATACCTGTTGAAATCAAAAAATCCGGGTCGATATTGACTGCTGCTGTTGTGCCGCAGAATTGTGACACTTCTATGAACACTACACTAAGCCGATATAAAAAAGGCTGAGCTGAAATGCCAGCCCAGCCAAAGCACGAGTCATCCGGGGTACTTAGGAGAGCCCATCCACGGGAAGATGGGATTTTCGGTGCCGCGGCGCCCTAGAAACTGGCGCGCACCCCCAGCGAATAAGTACTGCCGTAATCCGTGTAACTGCGGAATTCATCGCCCTGCACAAAGTCCTGCTGGGCTTCGTCAGTGATGTTGATGCCTTCCACAAAAACCGTGATGTTGTCCGACAGCTCGTAGGAAGCGCTCAGGTCCAGGGTGCCAAAGGCGGCTTTATTTTCCGACGCGAGGCTGTTGGTGCCGATCTGGTTCAGCACCCCATCGCGCCAGCTGTAACTCAAGCGTAGTCCTAAACCGTTTTTCTCGTAAAAGGCAGTGAGGTTGTAACTATTTTTCGCTACGTCTTCCAACTCGCCTTTAACCGATTTGTCGTTATCCACATACACCGCGCTGGAGTCAGTCCAAGTGTAATTCGCCTGAATACCCAAGCCGTCAAACGGTGCTGGCAGTTGGTCAAACACTTGTTGGTAAGCGACTTCCATACCGGTGACGTCCGCATTGGAACCATTCACCTTGGAACTCAGCTCGTAGGGAATACCGTTAAATACCAGCGTGGATTTTTGGGTTTGGATAAAGGTGGAAATATCCTTGTAGAACACGCCTGCCGATAATGCAGTTACCTTGTCCAGATACCATTCCAACGTCAGGTCGTATTGCCAGGCTTCGAACGGATTCAGGTTGGGATTACCGCCCGTTGCAGTATTGATGTCGCCGGAATTGAAGGTCAAACGCGGCGCCATATCCTGCAAATCCGGGCGGGTAATCACTTTGGCCACGGCGGCGCGGGTAATCAGATCATCCGTCCAGTTCAGGCTGAAGTTGGCCGATGGCAGCACATCGGTATAATCCTCATCAAAGCTCACCGGGGTGGTTACACCGGAAACAGAAGCGTGACCTGACGAGGTTTGTTCAGTCTGGGCAACACGCACACCGATGTTTCCTTTGAACGGTAAACCGGCAAGAGTGTTATCCATATCCAGCATCGCGTAGGCTGACGTGATGGATTCTTCGATCAGGTAGGAGTTGCGCAAATCCGCCGAGGTTATCGGTGCGGCCAGATCCGTCGCGCTGGGGTAATTACTCCAGAACTTGCTTTCATTGGGGACCAGCCATTCGGTGGGGAAGTCACCGTTAGCATCACCGAGGAAACCGCTGACCGGGAAGGCTTCGAAGTAACTCTTATCGAATACCACACCTTCGATACCGTTGATCAGTACCAGGTCGCGACGGAAGTAGTCGCGCGAGCGCTCGCGGAATTTGATCCCGCTGGTGAATTTGTTAAAGCCAAGGAAATCCAGTTCGCGCTCCGCATCGAATTTGATCGCCTGTTCTTCATCTTCCGCGCGAATGGTGCGCCACTCCAGACGGCGCCCCAGCCATTGGGATGGGTCGAGTAAATCGGCATTTTTATAATGAATGCTCGGTACTGAATCGCCATCGACTTTCGGGAAGTAGAAGTCGAACGCTACACCGCTGGTGCGGCGGAAACGGGTGCGAATGATCGGGTCTGAGTCTTTACTGACCGCCGTGGAATGGAACAGGTCAGTGGAGAGTTTCCATTCGCCCAGATAGGTAGAACCGTTTAATCCCACCGCCAGGTTTTCATCGTTGATGCCGGAGCTTTCACGGCCAATTTGGACTGCGCCATCGTTAGTGGAACCACCGATCAAGGCGCCGTCGCGAATAATCGCTGAACCGGGCACCAGTTTGGCCAGGGTGTAATCCGCGCTGTAGGTAAACTCGTCGTAGTCCACGGTTTGGTCGACATAAAACACGTCGAAATTCACTTCAGTGTCGTCATCCGGGCGCCATTGCAAGGCGGTGGCGACACCCACGCGCTCGCGGTCTTCCAACTCCAGCGTCGGACGAATACCGCCGGGGGTGATGATGGCGCCGGAGTCCAGGCTGCCATTGCCATCGGTATCGATGCCGGTGGTGGATTGGGTCCAGCCGAAGTTGAGCGAGCGATCCTGGCGCAGGCTGCGTTCGGCATAAGCGGCGGAAATGAGCGCGCCGAAGGTATTATCGCTGTTGGTCCAGCTTGCGAGGCCGGAGAGGCGCGGATCGGTTTTATCGGCCAATTCAGCGTGGCTGGCCTGGATCGAACCGGTGTATTTGATTTCTTTTAAATCCAGCGGCTTGAAGGTTTTGATGTTGACGGTACCACCAATCGCACCTTCTTCCAGATCAGCAGTGGGGCTTTTGATCACATCCACACTCGCGACCAATTCGCCAGGCAAGGTATCAAAACGGAACTGGCGACCAAACTGGCCGGAGGTACGCACATTTTCATTTACTGCCATCGCCCGGCCATTCAGGCTGGTCACCTGAAAGTTGGAACCGAGACCGCGCACGCGCACATAAACCCCTTCACCACGGTCGCGCACTACCGCCACACCGGTCACGCGTTGCAGGGCTTCAGCGATATTTTGCGCAGGAAATTTACCGATATCCTCAGCGGCGATAGCATCAACCACACCTACCGCATTGCGTTTGGTTTCCAGCGCGGATTGCAAACTTTTGCTGTAGGAACCCTGGATAACAATCTCCTGAATCAAACTTTCCGCCGCCGCTATCGAGCCTTGCTGGGCGAGAGCGAGCGGGGAAAGGATTGGCAGGCTCAGGACACAGAAGCTGCTAATACTGGCAGCCAGCAAATTGGATGAAAAAGGCACGCGTTTCATGAACTTCTCTCTTGGTCTGGTTGGCAGCAAAATTCGCTGTGGCAACTACCAAGAGGGGCGGGATTTTAAAAAGGGGACAAAGTTTTTTTTATTTTTGCACAACAGCCAATTCGATGAATGTTGTCACGCAACTGCCATTTTTGCCTGCTTAAATGGCGCGCTTTTTTACCTTCGAAATCCGCTCACGCATCAACCGCTTGCAAGGCTAACGCGGTAACAAATCCCAGCACGGCCATCAAACCCGACATTTCATGGGTCTCGGCAAACGCTTCCGGGATCATGGTTTCCACCACCATCGCAAAAATACCGCCGGCAGCGATACAGGTAATCAATGCTTTGACATGCGGCGGTGCAGCACCAAAGAAAAGCGCCCCAAATACGGCAAATACACCGGAGAGCAGCGCAATTCCGCCCCACAAACGCGCCATAAACCAGCCATTGCGACCAGAGCGACGCAGGCCGGCGGTACTGGAAAGTGCCTCGGGGATATTGGAAATAAAAATCGCCGCAATCGTAGCGATACTGAGTTTGCCACCACCGGCCACCAGTAAACCGATGGCCATGGATTCGGGGATACCATCCAGCAGCGTGCCAGCGGCAATCGCCATCCCGGTATTGCTAGCCGCAGGTTGCTGGGTATGGGAACGTTTGCGATGGCGGACACCGGAGCTATTCAAGCGGCGGTTAATCAGTGAAAACACCAGCGCGCCTGCCATAAAACCACTAGCGACCCACACGACGCCCGCCTGCGCCAAGGCGTCATCCACCAGTTCAAATGCCAGGGCTGCGATCAGAATACCGCTGCCAAACGCCATAACGTGGGCGATGGACCTGGGCGAAAAACGGATAAACCACCCCAACAGCGCCCCGATCACCAGCACGCTGGAGGCCAGGAATCCCCAACCTCCTGCGGCCAGCCATACCGGAATCACGCCGCTGGAAACCACGCACGCACCACATCCGGCAAAGGCACGGATTTACCATCTGTCGCACTCACCCACACCACTTTGGAATAGCCTTCAGCAGCAGGGGTTTCCGGTTGTGACAAGGTGAACACCTTGTACTTCACCATAAAACTGGAGCGGCCCTGCTCACTCAGGTAAACGTCAATACGCAGGGTTTCCGGGTGGAAGATCGGGCGCAAAAAAGTACAGCCGATTGTCACTACAACGGGATGGGTATCGCTTTTCAGCGGCATGCCTTTATCCAGCATCCACTGAAACCGCGCCTCTTCAAAGTAGCGGAAATAAAGGGTGTTGTTCACATGGCCGTAAGCGTCCATATCGCCCCAACGCACGGGGATTTCACACGAGTAAAACGGACTTTCTGCGCTCATAAACTGCTCCTGGCTAAACCGCATTCTTGGCGGTAAAACTAACCTGCATACTACCCAGACCGGCGTAGTCAATCTGGATTCCGGTATTCAATGGCACTTCCAATACACCGGCATAAGAACCGGTGATCACCGCCTGCCCGGCTACTATGCCCTGGCCGCAGCTGCGCAGGAATTCTGCCAACCAGTAAAGCGGCGCACGCGGATGGGTATTCGGGTGTTGGCCCTGGCGTTCGATAACCTCGCCATTCGCGCACTTCAGGGTGATGGTAAAACTGCTGGCTGCGGCGGCACTCGCTGAATCCACTTCCGGCCCGATAAACAACCCTTGATTCACCAGCCCATCGGCCAGCATTTCGGGAAATTCGCAGCTGGCAGGATCGGCATAACGGCTGTTAATCAGCTCCAGCGCCATATGGGTACGAGTGATCGCCGCATCCACATCCGCCGGCGTGTAAGGTTCGGAACGGGGCAGTAAATCGCTACCAAAGAAAAACGCCAATTCCGGTTCGATCCGGGCGCGCTCGCCCTCGGGGCTGGTTTTAGTCCAGAGGCTAACGGGGGGAATGGAATCGATGGTGCGGGTATAAATCGGGCCAACGACCAGTTTATTTTCCGGCGGCAGCAGGCATTTCCAACCGCCGATACTGTCATCCATTTGCTCACACCAACGCTCGGTCACAGCCGCTTGCACCGCCAGCGCCTGTTCCAGATCCTGCGGGCGACACACTTCCGGTAAACGCTCGCCTTGCGCGCCGTCGATACGACGCTCTACTAATATCGCCGCTGCATCGGCGGCATTAAACAACTGACTCATAAACGGTAATTAATCCTTGGAAAGGGGATCGCCATAAACACAAAACCCCTTGAAAAAGGGGTTTTGATGACAGCGAAAAACAATTAATGGTGGGGCGATAACTCGTGCGCAATATGCTTCAAGTCATCGCTGGACTCAATGATATTCGCCACGGTCGTGTACGCTTTTTCCGGATCAAGATGCAAATCCTCAAACACCTGCGGGGGAATCGCCAACTTGGGACCACGGCCAATGCTGTGTTGTTGCAGCAAACGCTGGGCAACAAAAATCAACTTGGCGTAAGTGGCATATTCGCCCTGGTAATCAGGATTGTTTTGATGACGCAGACCCGAAACCACCTCTTCCGGCATTGACCAGAGTGACATCAAGGTCGCCGCCAGTTGCTCGCGGGTTACGCCCAACAAATGACGCTCAATCGCCTGATGGTTCACATGCGGGTTGGCATCTGCCAATTCGCAATAACTATGGAAATACGGCGGGAACACCTCGGCTAGAATCAGATAGCCAAAGTTGTGCAACAAACCACACAGATAGGCCATACCGAAGCTGGGGCGATGATCGCGCGGAATAGCCGTTACCAAACCTTCAATGGTCGCCGCCATATAAACTGCTTGCTGCCAATAGGGGAGCGCACCGTGTGGGCCCTCTTTGGGAATGGTCATGGCCTTGCCCAGCGACAAACCGAGCGCAAGGTTAAGCACCATATCAAAACCCAGCACACGCACTATGGCATCGTGGATGGATTTGATTTTTCCCGGCGCAGAGTAATAAGGCGATGCGGCCCAACTCACTACTTGTGCAGCCAAGCTCGGATCCGTTTCGACGATTTGTGCTAAATCGCTGATATCCGCATTCGGATTTACACGCAGTTTGATAATGCGCTGGGCCGTGTCGGACAGCGGTGGTAATTCAAGGGTTTCTTCCAGGCGCTGCTTGACACGCAGTTGGGTAAAGTTGCGCACCGCGCCGAGAATCTGGTCGGTATCACTGGTGCTGGCATCGTCAGCTTCCAATGGCTCAAGGGGGACGGCGATATCGCAGATAGTGGCGTCATCCATCATCTGCTGGAATTCTTCGCGGCTAAATCGCAACAGTTGCTTTTCATCGCCGGAATCGGCCAGTAATTCGCTGCGCTCGACAAGACTGCGATCAATCAGCGTCAATAAGCCTGCGAGCTTGGGCAGCGCCGGAATGGATTGGAGGTTGTGGGAACTGCAGAACTTCTGGATATCAGCGGGGCTGGAAGCATGTAACTCGCGACCCAACTGGCGATTTACCGCTTTTAGATCCAGTAAGCGGTCGGCGGCATAAATTACCTGCACCCGCCCTTTGCCATCCTGCAATATCACTGATTTGGCCGCACTCATGGTACGTAGATGCTGGTCATGCCAAAGCGCTCGCTCATTTTCGGATACAGGCACTTCAGCCACCTGATATTGTACATTTTGCTTGTTGAGCAGAGATTGAACACTCGTAGGGACTGACACAGCCTACTCCTCTCATTATATGTAACTGGTTGATATTCATAGGATTAGGCAACTCTGACCGGCTTATCGATAGTGAGTGTAATGCAGCGAGAGCAATTCTCATATAGCCGGATTACACAATTACCCATGAGGCCGGTTTTATCTGCTAATCAATCTTTCCAAGCATAGTCGAGATTTCCTTACGCACTTGGCATTTACTACGACAAAACCACTCTATATGCCGAAAAATGGATCAGTTCTCATACAGTCAATGAAATAAACGCCATTTGGTTATTAAACCTGCAAATAGCGATGATTTTGTCCTAACCAGCGCGCGACCAGTTGCTCACATAACAGGGGGTACTCACTCATCAATAGCAGCGCCGCCTCTTTTACTTCCGGCAATAAATGACTATCACGCTGCAAGTCGGCAATGCGAAATTGCATCTCGCCGGTCTGGCGGGTACCAAGCACTTCACCGGGACCGCGCAATAGCAAATCCTGCTCGGCGATATAAAAACCATCGCTGCTCTCACGCATGACCCGCAAACGCTCACGGCTATTTTGCGATAGCGGTGAACCGTAAAGTAAAACGCAGTGGCTGGCCGTTGAACCGCGCCCTACCCGCCCGCGCAACTGATGCAATTGCGCCAGCCCGAGGCGTTCCGGGTTTTCGATGATCATCAAACTTGAGTTGGGCACATCGACGCCCACTTCGATCACCGTTGTTGCGACCAACAGATCCACTTGGCCAGCTTTAAAAGCCGCCATCACCTGCTCTTTTTCCACCGGTTTCAAACGCCCGTGAATCAAACCAATCCGCAAGTGCGGGAGGGATTCCGCCAGGCTGGAAGCCGTCGCTTCGGCGGCTTGGGCTTCGAGTGCTTCCGATTCTTCAATCAAGGTACACACCCAGTAAGCCTGCCGCCCCTGTTCACATGCGAGACGTACCCGCTCAATCACTTCCTCGCGCCGCTGATCGCTAATTACGACGGTTGTTACCGGAGTCCGGCCCGGCGGCAATTCATCAATCACCGAACAATCCAGATCCGCGTAAGCACTCATCGCCAGTGTGCGCGGGATGGGCGTGGCGGTCATAATTAACTGGTGCGGCCGCAGTTTTGAAGATGGCTGATTTTCGATGCCAATCGTGCCTTTTTCTGATAAAGATAGGCGCTGATGAACGCCAAAGCGATGTTGCTCATCAATCACAATTAGCCCTAGGTCAGCGAAAGCCACCTGCTCTTGAAAAAGCGCATGGGTGCCTACGATAACTTCCGCCTCACCACTGGCAATTGCCGCCAACTGGATGCGACGCTCGGCAACTTTAAGCTTGCCGGTGAGCCAACCCAGCTTGATACCCAGCGGCTCCAGCCATTTGCCAACGTTGATGCGATGCTGTTCGGCAAGGATTTCCGTGGGCGCCATAATCGCCGCCTGTTTCCCGCTGGATACTGCTGCCAGCGCTGCCAGCGCTGCCACTACTGTTTTGCCCGAGCCCACATCGCCCTGCACCAGCCGCAACATGGGAACCGGTTTGGCGATATCGGCAACAATCTCGCAAACTACACGTTCCTGCGCACGCGTCAGGCCAAATCCCAATTGATCCAGAAAACATTTTTTCAGCGTGGGGCTCATGCGCAAACCGGTTGCACCATCCGCCTGGGTTTCGCGGCGTAACAATAATAAACTCAGGTGATGCGCCAATAATTCCTCGAACGCCAAACGCTGTTGGTAAGGATGCTCGCCATCCATTAGCAGTTGGACATTGGCCGTCGCCGGCGGTTGATGGAGGTAGCGGAGCGCATCCGCCAATGGAATCTGATTAAGTTTGCGGCGTACCGGTTCAGGCAGCAATTCGCCTAACGCGTGCTTGTCCAGCCAGGTCAGCGCCTGCAGGGCAAGGCTGCGCAAGCGTGGCTGTGTCAGCCCTTCGGTGGCGGGATAGATGGGGGTGAGTGATTGATCCAGTGGTAAGGGCGCCGCCTCATCCAGATATTCATATTCCGGGTGATACATTTCCAAGCCGGAAGCGCCGCGACGGGTTTCACCGAAAATCCGCAAGCGAGTACCGGCTGTTAATCGTTGTTTTTGGGCGTTATTGAAATGATAAAAGCGCAGCGCGATGGTTCCGGTGCCGTCCTGGACTTTGCAAACCAAACTACGCCGCTTCCCAAACACCACATCACAAACGCGCACCTCGGCCTCAATCACCGCGTTAAGGTTAGGCTGTAACGCGCCTATGGGCGTGACACGGGTGCGATCCAGATAACGCAGGGGTAAATGCAAGAGAACATCTTGCAGGCTAAATAAGCCTATCTTCGCCAACTTTGCAGCCAAACTGGCGCCAACGCCTTTCATCGCGCTGACGGGGATTTGCTCCAGGGTTTTACCACTGGCGATACCGGCATTCATAGGATCAGTAACAAGAATCGCTTAATGGCGAGTGGATTTAATCGCCTCGCGCAATGCATCAATCGCCTTATGACGGGGGAAACTGGCGCGCCACGCGAGTGCGACAGTACGGCTGGGCGATGGCTCGGTAAATGGGCGAGTTACCAATACATCGGAACTGTAAAGCGAACTATCGGCCGCGGATACCGGCAGAATAGTTAATCCCAACCCTGAAGCCACCATGTGCCGCAATGTTTCGAGCGAACTTCCTTCAGCCGCGGTACGGACGTTATTTGCAGACTGCTCGCCGTGATGCTGCAAGTTCGGGCAGGTAGTTAGCACTTGATCGCGGAAACAATGCCCTTCGCCTAATAACAATAATTGCTCGCTGTTCAAATCGGCCGGATTAAGCGCTTCTTTAGCGGCCAATGGGTGATCTTTAGGCATCAACACCACAAAACGCTCTTCATATAACACTTGCGTCACCACATCCGGCTCTTCAAATGGCAAAGCAATAATGATCACATCCAGCTCACCATTACGCAGCTTTTTACGCAGGTTGTGGGTATAACCTTCTTCTACGTAGAGTGGCATTTTGCTGGCTTTTTGTTGCAGGTGGGGAATAAACTTCGGCAGCAAATAAGGTCCGATAGTGAAAATCGCCCCAACGGACAAGGGGCTGCTGAGCTGGTCTTTCCCCGCATCCGCCAGGTCTTTGATGGCCGCAGTTTGCTCCAGCACCAGATTCGCCTGGGCCACGATTTGCTCACCCAATGGCGTTGGTTGCACACGGGATTTGGTACGCTCAAACAATGCGACACCCAATTCATCTTCCAGCTTCTTCACTGCGATACTCAAAGTTGGCTGACTGACATAGCAGCGATCAGCCGCGCGGCCGAAGTGTTGTTCCTGGGCGAGGGTAACTATGTAGCGCAGTTCAGTAAGAGTCATTGTGCAGCTCCGGACGATGGACATTGGCTTGTTAGAATAGCTTAAAACTATCAGATAAAAGCCATTTATCAAATGGCTAATAACCTATCTACTCCACAAAAAAGCAAATTCCATGAAAAAAGTTTTAATTATTGGTTGCGGCGACATTGGCTTTCGATTGGCTCAGCACCTTAATCCGGATGCCTATCAAATCACGGGTATTCGACGCCATTGCCCGCCAGATACTTCCAAAATTCGTTATCAATCATGTGATGCACAAGATCTGTCGGCACTTAAAAAAACATTGAAGGAAGGCTTTAATATTATCGTAATCACCATGACGCCCGCGGAGCGAAGTGATGCGGGCTATGAACAAGCTTACGTCCATACCTGCCGGAATCTGATAAGTGCTTTAACTGACGCCAAACATCAACCCGAGCTGGTTATTTTTGTCTCCAGCACAGCAGTTTATGCGCAGGATGACGGCTCATGGGTAGATGAAAGCTCCCCCGCAGAGCCATTAAATTTTTCCGGAAAGCGCTTGCTGGAGGCCGAAGCCATTATCCGCAATAGCGGATTTCCCAATGCATTGGTACGTTTTAGCGGCATTTATGGGCCGGGCCGCACCAGACTTATTGAGCAAGTAAAACAGAAGCGAGCTTCCGCCAGCTCTGCCTATACCAACCGAATTCACGCGGAAGATTGCGCAGGCTTTCTAGCGCATCTGATCAATCGGCGTGAATCTTTAGCTCCAGTTTACATCGCCACAGATTCTGCGCCGGTGCCAATGGTGGAAGTAGTCAGCTGGATTGCGGAACAACTTGGCATTGGAGATTTCCTTTCACCGGAAGCCACTAACGAACGCGGAAATAAAAAGCTGAGCAACGCATTGATGCTGGCAAGCGGCTACACGCTTCGTTATGAAACCTGGCAAAAAGGCTATACCGAGATGCTCAACGAAACATAAGAACAAAAAAACCCGGACCAGTGCCGGGTTTTTTTATGACTCCCAAAACCAGAATTACTTGGTTTCAGTTTTGGTCACTGCGGTAGATACCTGACCCACTACACGACGGTTTTGTTCGCGACCAGGAGCAGTAGTGTTATCTGCAACAGGCTTGGCTTCACCGTAACCAATCGCCTTCACACGATCTGCACTAATGTTGTACTTGGTAATCAGTGACGCTTTTACCGAATCAGCACGGCTTTGTGACAGTTTCTGGTTGTATGCATCAGAACCCTGGCTGTCGGTATGACCTTCAACAGTTACCACTGTGTCAGCATATTGGTTCATGAAAGTAGCCAGCTTAGCCACTTCGCCTTCAAATTCCGGCTTGATGATCGCTTTAGCGGTATCGAAAGTGATTTTCAGCTCAATCGATACAGTCTCGGTCAACTTCAATGAACAACCAACCGCATCAACCTTATGGGTTTTTGGGGTGTCAGGGCACTGGTCTTTTGAATCCAGCACGCCATCACCGTCAGAATCTTTCTCTGGCTCCGGAGCGACAACTACTGGCGCGGCTTTAACAGGCGCAGGTGAACCACCGAACAGGTAGCTGATACCAGCATTCAAGGCCAAGTCGGTGTATTCGTTATCCAGGCTATTGAATGCACGCACATCAGTGCGGAATTCCCAATTGCCACCCAGATTACGCTTAACACCAGCACCCAGATTTAACAGGGTATCGCGATGGGATTCATCGTTATCCCACTCGATTTCCTGGTCGCCTACACCAAAAGCAACATAGGGGCGCCACAGGCTTTCAGTGTTGATGTGATACAGAGCATCCAAACGATATTGGGTACCATCAGCATCTACACCACCAGACTGGGTCTCTGTGCTGTAACGGCTGGCGACTGCATCCAAAGTCCAGTTTTCATCCAAAACATAACCAAACCCCAAACCCCAGGTGTTGGCATCTTCGATAGGCTCTTCAAAGAAAGTACGGCCAAAGTCGGCGTGAACTTCGAATTTATGGTTATCGGCGCTGGCACCGGCAGAAATTGCAGCAATAGCGGCAGACAAGGCTAATACGTGTGTGTTTTTTATGGCCATTTCGTTCTCCGTTGAAAAATAGCGAGGTTCCAAAAAGACAATCTGGTTATCTTTAATTGATCGAGAACCACAGACTGCGAAAAATTAAGACCGTTACCGATCCGTAAAGTTACACCTGCTGAATTCCGTTTCATGATTATTTTCAGGTGCTTACCTTAGCAAATTAAAGCGATATATGCCAATTTACGCTGTTTTTTTGAACAACAAATCCCAAACCCCATGACCGAGGCGCTCACCGCGTTTTTCAAATTTAGTGACCGGACGGTAATCTGGCCTAGGAGCGAAACCGGTTTCCGTGAAGTCTGTCGCAAAACCTGTCGCACTATTCATTACTTCCAGCATATGTTCGGCATAAGGTTGCCAGTCAGTTGCCATATGCAGAACGCCATCCATTTTTAGTTTCGGACGCAATTTCTGGATAAACGCGGGCTGGACAATCCTCCGCTTGTGGTGCTTTTTCTTATGCCATGGATCCGGAAAGTACAACTGCAACCGGTCAATGCTGCCATCGGGAATACAATCTTCCAGGACATCCATTGCATCAGCCATATATACCCGCAGATTGCTTAACCCTTGCTGACTGGCAGTACTTATTAATCGGCCAACGCCCGGTGGATGCACTTCAATGCCGATGAAGTTCTTATCCGGCTCATTCGCAGCCATTTCCAACAGGGAGTCACCCATTCCAAAACCGATTTCAATTACCAACGGCGCTTGCCGGCCGAAAACCACGTCAGGATTGATAGCACCATTAAATAAGCTTAAGCCCATTCCTGGCCAATACTTATCAAATGCGTTTTTCTGGCCAACAGTAATACGGCCGGCACGAATCACAAAACTGCGGATGGATTTGGGTTTAAATTCAGGCTTGATAAGAAAGCCTTCCTCACCGCTTTCAAGGTCGGGAGTTAGTTCGGGAAGCTCAGACATAAGGAAGTTCAGATAAATAAGAGAGAAATATCAGGATTCGGATTTCATTCGCCAGCCAGCAACAGCCAGCAATACCCAACCCACAAGAAAAAACAGACCACCTAACGGCGTTACCGGCCCCAACCAACGCGGTGCCCCCATCGCCAAGGCGTATAGACTGCCGCTAAACATCAGGCTGCCCAGTATAAAGGCGCAGCCGCTGGCTTTTAACCCCGCTGTAGCAGGTTTATGGATTAACAGAAACGCTACAATCAGAATTGCTAATGCATGATACATCTGGTATTGGACCCCGGTTTTGACGACGTCAATCATTTCCGGTGCCAGCACCTTATTTAAACCATGCGCAGCAAAAGCCCCTACAACTACAGCAAAAAAGCCGCTAAAGGCGGCGATAATAATATAAAAGCGGGCCACAGAATTGCCTCTCACCTATCAATATCAAGAACATCGCAACAATAAAAAAGCCGCGCGTGGCGCGGCTTTTTAAGCGATAAATAACTTTAATCAAGCTTCAAGCATCATGGTTTTCACTTTATTCATCGCATTTTTTTCCAACTGGCGAATACGTTCTGCAGATACTCCATATTCTGCGGCCAAGTCGTGCAATGTCGCCTTATCATCGTTCAACCAACGGCGCTGCAAAATAACGCGGCTGCGATCATCGAGCTTTTCCAACGCTTTTTCCAAACCATTCACGTTGGATTCCTCCCAGTTGGACTCTTCCAAACGTAGTGCAGGATCATAACGGTTGTCTTCCAGATAATGAGCCGGAGCTACGTAATTATCATCTTCGTCATCTTCACCCGCATCAAAACCCGCATCATAAGAGGCGAGGCGACCTTCCATCTCGCGCACTTGTTTGACATCTACACCCAGATCCTGAGCAACGGCCTGAGCCTCATCATTGCTTAACCACGCAAGACGCTTTTTAGCACCACGCAAATTGAAGAATAATTTGCGCTGCGCCTTAGTGGTGGCGATTTTAACAATGCGCCAATTGCGCAGAATAAATTCGTGAATCTCGGCTTTGATCCAGTGAACAGCAAATGAAACCAAACGCACGCCCTTGTCCGGGTCGAAGCGTTTTACTGCTTTCATCAAGCCGACATTACCTTCCTGAACCAGATCACCAAGAGGCAAACCATAGCCATTATAGGAACGGGCGATATGCACAACAAAACGCAGGTGCGCCATAACCAGTTTACGGGCAGCGTCAAGATTGCCATTTTGATTCAGGTCACGTGCCAGCTCTTGCTCTTCTTCTACAGTAAGAATTGAAAAGTTGCTAACCGCTTGAACATAGGCATTCAGGTTTGCACCGGGGGCAAGGATGCCTATAGGTTGCAGACTTGTGCTTGTGCTCATGATTACCTCCAGTAACAGTGTGGCCCGAGTGTAACACCTGATTATTTGTTCCGCCAGCATCGAAAAAGTTCACTGAACGGGGATTTTGCACCACTTCACAACCCCGTTCACTATGGGGATTAACGCGGCTGAATCAAGTACAGGTGACGTGTAACTGCTATCCAGGCGCCCAATAGACCGGTAATTCCTGCAATCAGGATCAATTGCAGGCTCTCGATTAAATCCAGGCCTTGTAAACGGAAACTACTTTGGTAGAGATCCGCCAGTTGCGTAACCGGAGCTGATAACCACCAAAAACCTACTGCAAGAATGATTGCGGCCACAATACCTCCTCCTACACCGTACCAGAGGCCGGTGTAGAGAAATGGGCGACGCACATAAGCATCTGTAGCACCAACCAATTTGACCACCAGGATTTCATCGCGGCGATTTTCGATAGCCATCCGAATAGTATTGCCGATAACTAACAACACCCCTAACGCCAGCAGCCCTGCCAACGCCACGACAAAGCGCTCTGCAATCGTAATGAATTGGTGCAAGCGTTTAACCCACAACATATCCAGCCGCACATCTGCCACTAATGGATCAGCAATCAACGCCTGCTGGAGAGAATTGAGAATGTCCGGCGCATTTCCGCCAATTTTTGGCTTGATCAGGATTACTGGCGGTAAGGGATTTTCATCCAGGTGATTGGCTAATTCGCCCAATCCGGATCCGCGCTTGAATTCTTCCAGCGCTTGCTCCGAAGAAACGTAAGTTGCCTGGGCCACGTCCGGCCGCTTGGCCCAACGAACGCGCAAGTCCTGCGCCTGGGTGGCACTGGTGTCTTGTTTGAGGAATACCGAAATTTGGCTGGAATCCTGCCAGGTTTGGCCAATTTGCTGGACATTGCCAAATACAACAAATAACGCAGCAGGCAAGGCGACGGCGATGGCGATAACCAACCAGGTCATCAGGCTTTGCAGCGGCGTTTCCAGCAAACGCAACAAACTCTCAATGGCCGAGTTACTGTGATGGGCGCTCCAGGCATCCAACTTGTCGCGCCAGGACGTTTTACTTTGTACAGCGCCCTGGGTACGCATCGCTGCTCGCGGTTCAGGGCGCGCAGGCTCACGCACCGCACGCTCGCTGCGATTGATGGTAGCGCCCATTCGATTCGGACGGCGTTCGGGTTTTGGTTTTTGTGGACTCACCAGAGCACCCCATCATGTACCAACTTGCCCTGCACCAGGCCGAGCACGCGTTTGTTCATTCGTTTGAGTAGTTCCACATCATGGGTGGCGATCATCACCGTTGTTCCCACTTCGTTGAACTGGCGGAATAAGGTCATGATTTCATTGGACAATTCCGGATCGAGATTACCCGTTGGTTCATCGGCCAATAGCAACGTAGGTTTGTTTACGACGGCGCGCGCAATACCTACCCGCTGCTGCTCGCCACCGGAAAGCATAATGGGATTGCTACGTTCTTTATCCAGCAAATCCACCTTGTCGAGCGCGGCGCGCACCCGCTTGCCTATTTCCTGATGGGGATAGCCCGCGACTTGCAGAGGTAAAGCGACATTGTCGTAAACAGTGCGATCAAATAGCAATTGGTGATTCTGGAAAACCACGCCGATGTTACGGCGAAAGTAAGGCAGTTGGCTTTTTGGCATCTGCGCCAGGTGATGCCCATCGACAAATACGTTGCCATTGGACGGATGCTCCATCAGCAGGATCATCTTCATAAGCGTACTCTTCCCTGCGCCAGAATGGCCGGTCAGAAATAGCATCTCGCCTGCTTCTACTTCAAAGTCCACACGCGCCAGAGCTTCGTAACCCGTGTCATAGCGCTTGCTTACATGTTCGAATCGAATCACAACCAATCCTGTGTATTAATTAGCATCGCCCTGGTTAAACAAGGCTTTGATAAAGGGTTCGGCAGCAAACGGCTGAAGATCATCAACCGACTCGCCCACACCGATAAAACGCACCGGCAACCCGAATTTTTTACTCAATGCGAAAATAACCCCGCCTTTGGCAGTGCCGTCCAGCTTGGTTAGCACCAGGCCGGTAACGCCCGCGGAATCACGGAATTGTTCTGCCTGGTTCACCGCGTTTTGACCGGTACCGGCATCCAGCACCAACAGCACTTCGTGCGGCGCCGATCCGTCCACCTTGGCCATAACGCGTTTGACCTTGGCGAGTTCTTCCATTAAATGGCTTTTGTTATGCAAACGACCCGCAGTATCAGCAATTACCACATCTATTCCACGTGCTTTGGCAGCATTCAACGCATCGTAAATAACCGAGGCGGAATCCGCACCCGTATGCTGGGCGACAACCGGCACATTATTGCGCTCACCCCAGACTTGCAGTTGTTCGACCGCCGCGGCGCGGAAAGTATCCCCCGCCGCCAACATGACCTTTTTACCTTCTATCTGCAGGCGCTTGGCGAGTTTACCGATAGTTGTAGTCTTCCCTACCCCATTTACCCCGACGACCAGAATGACATATGGTGTTTTAGCGGTATCGATCACCAACGGTTGCTCGGCTGGGCTCAACAGGTCCGCAAGCAGCTCGCGCAAGGCTTTATAAAGCGCATCAGCATCATTCAATTGCTTCCGGGCAACGCGGGCAGTGAGGTTATCGATAATCTCACTGGTTGCTTCCATCCCCACATCGGCGAGCAAGAGCTGGGTTTCAAGCTCCTCAAATAATTCCTCATCGATAGTTTTACGACCTAGGAATAGATTGCCCAAGCCTTCAGCAAAATGGCTCGATGTACGGCTTAACCCTTGTTTGATCCGTGCAAAAAAGCCAAGTTTGGCCGGTGCACCGTCAGGAGCTGGAGTATCAGGCACCGTTACCGGTTCTGCCTGAATTTCCGGCTGCGGCTCAGGTTGGGGTTGGATTTCCGGTAGCCCTGGTTGTGCAACCGCAGCCTCTTGGGGAGTGGTTTCAACCGCTTTTTCAGCGTCCGGCTTTTCAGATTTTTTAAACAGATTGAAAAACATAATCGTAATCTGGGGAGTTTCGGGGAAGAATCCGGTTGGCCAAACGTTTTGGCCAAGGCGATAAAGGCGCTATCCTACCACTTATATTCACCTCTGCGAGCGAAGACCTTGTCCAGACCCGGCACCAAACCTGCAAAATCCCCCACAAATTCCGTCAAAGGCCCTAACCAATTGCGCATCATTGGCGGCAATTGGCGCGGACGAAAATTAGGCTTTCCTGATGTTGATGGTTTGCGCCCTACTGGTGATCGCATCCGTGAGACGTTATTTAACTGGCTGGCGCCGGATATCCAGGGTGCGCGTTGCCTGGATTTATTTGCCGGCTCAGGGGCTTTAGGGTTAGAAGCTTTATCGCGCGGGGCGGGGGAAAGTGTGCTGGTTGAAAAACACCCGTTAGCAGCGCAATCGTTAACTAAAAATCTAGCGTTATTAAATGCCCAACATGCCAACGTCATTAATACCGACGCATTTACCTATTTAGCGAATACTGGCGTGCAACCGGCGTTTAATATTGTCTTTATTGATCCACCATTTCAGTTGGACCTCTGGCAGAAAACCATTGATTTGCTCGCACAAGGCGATTTGCTTGCAGAAGGTTGCGCTATTTACGTCGAGTCAGGAATAAAAGACGATTTTCAGGTGCCGGCGAACTGGACTCTGCACCGGGACAAAACAACCGCTAACCTTCGTTACCGGTTGTTTTATCGATCTGAGCAGGCATTAAAGTGAGCGGATATTTACAAAGTCGCTATAAATCCCGTTTTTATCATACGCAGCAATTTCAAATACATAGGAGCCGTTAGTGAGTCCGCTCAATACAAAACTGTTATCCCAGGGGCCTATACCTGAAGACACGTAGGTGTACTTGGTATCGCCAGCCAATTTATAGCGAATCTCATAACCTCCCAGATCCTCCGCATTTAATAAATTCCCGTTGGCGCGAGCAGCGGGCGCAGTCCACTTGAAGAAAGCTTCACCACGGGTAATTTCACTAGGAATCGCGGTGCTCACGGCGCTGGAAGAAGTCGTGGCACTGGCGGGTGCCGATGAGGAGCTGGATGAACTCACGCTAGTCACGGGTGCCGAGCTACTAGTGCTGGATTGCACAGCTCCCGCCGAACTGCTGGTACTGGATTTTGAAGAAGAGGTGGCCGCCGCTGCCTCAATCTTAAACCAATTCAAATTAAAACCATTGGTGCCTCTCGTCAGGGTTGTCAGGCCAAATTTATGTGACCCCGCCTTGAGATTGACAACTTGCTCAACATCAACCCATTTTTGTGCGCCACCCGTTTTCGGAACTGTCACAGTGCCATATTGCACACTGCCATCTGCTTCATGGAACGCAAAACTACCGCCACCAGATTGACTTGCGACCCTGAAAGTAATTTTGTAAGTACCCGTAGTAGGGACATCGATAATCTTGTCGGTATAGGAAAGCCAATCATTTTCATGGAAATACCCGACGTTCAATCCCCCCCCGGTATCTGATGTTAACTCCGTTTGGACACCACTCATCGCGGAGTAGTCCTCTGCCTGGATTGTCGCTGGCAAAGGCAGGCCTTTCAATTCAACCTTAAACCAATTGATGTTGTAGCCTGAACCACGGGTCAGCGCAGTGATACCCAGACTATGGACCCCAGCCTTGAGACTGATCGTTCGTTCAACATCTACCCATTTTTGCGAGCCGCCGGTATTCGGTACATTAACTACATCGTGTTGGACACTTTTATCGGCTTCGTGCAATGCAAAACTGCCACCACCGCCATTGCTCGCGACTCGATAGGTCACTTTATAGTTGCCCGTCATCGGTGCGGTAAATTGGGTGTCCGAATAAGACATCCAATCGCCGTCATGGATGTAACCCACGTTCAAGCCACCGCCAACGTCCTGTGTTGCCTCAGCTTGTATACCAAACATACTGGTATATCCCTCAGCCTGAATGGTCAACGGCAAGGTGTTGGTCACACTACTTTTACTACTGCTGGAAGAGGTGGTGACTTGCGCTGCGGCGCCGGTTCCCAAGCTCATCAACGGTGCAAACAGCGCCATTGCAAAGGTCATGCGCCGCAATGACATTTGCCAGCCAAGGCCACGTTTCAATTGTTGATGATTGATGTAACCCAGTTTGATTAACACCTCACCGATTGAGGTGGCTTCCATCACTGCC
Organism: Cellvibrio sp. 79; assembly: GCA_003056245.1. Taxonomy (GTDB): domain Bacteria; phylum Pseudomonadota; class Gammaproteobacteria; order Pseudomonadales; family Cellvibrionaceae; genus Cellvibrio. The sequence continues at coordinate 555,515 of MVDH01000003.1, forward strand.
TTGTCATTAGGATCAACATTCAAGCGCAGACGTTTTTGCTCGGCAATCGCCAAACCGAGTTGTTGACTATCAATTAATCCCTTTTCGACCAGAATGTCCCCTAGCCGAGTCGCCTTGATATTTTTGGCCATTTGCAACCTCCAGAAATTTCTTTTACATACTTCTGAGCCATACTGGGTTAAATGAGACGCCTCAAATTAGTCTAGATCAGCGCAAATCAAGTTTGTGACCTGGTAATAGACCGAATTGTGATTTACAGCTCGCTGGTCAGCTCATTACGAATTTTGTACCATGCCCACCCCGCCGACAGGCCCCCGATAACGGAGAATCCCCATGCGCACAGTGGTCTACCCAGGTACTTTTGACCCTATCACCAATGGCCATATCGATTTGGTAGAGCGCGCGTGCCGCCTGTTTGACAAGGTGACGGTTGCTGTTGCTGCGAGCAATCGTAAAAACCCGTTATTTACCCTGGAAGAGCGTGTTGTTCTGGCGCAGGAAACACTGGCGCATTTACCGAATGTCACGGTCTGCGGTTTTGATATTTTGTTGGTAGAGTTTGTACGCCAGCAAAATGCCCAAGCAGTATTGCGGGGATTGCGCGCGGTTTCCGACTTTGAATATGAATTTCAACTGGCAAATATGAACCGGGCATTGGCACCCAGCATGGAAAGCATTTTCCTCACCCCCGCCGAACATCTTTCTTATATTTCTTCTTCAATTGTGCGCGAAATTGCATTTTTGGGTGGTGATGTCAGTAAATTCGTTGCGAGCCCGGTAGAAGCAGCCCTGCAACGCAAATTCGGCAAATAACTACTTCTGGCAATCCACGCAGTACACGGTGGTGCGATCATTCATTCGCACCTCCTTGAGTGGTTTTTTACAGCGGGTACAGGGCGCCCCCCCCCGGCCATACACCAGGAGTTCCTGTTTGAAATAACCGGGTTTTCCATCGCCCCCGACAAAATCACGCAACGTTGTTCCGCCTTGATCAATGGAGCGCTGTAATACAAAACGGATATTGCGCACCAGCTCCTCGCAGTTTTTTCGGGTTAGCGAACCGGCTTTGCGAATCGGCTTAATAGCAGACATAAACAGCGATTCATTCGCATAGATATTCCCCACACCCACCACAATTTTGCTATCCATTAGGAACTGCTTTACCGCCTGGCTGCGTTTACGGCTGCGCTCAAACAGATAATCGGCGGTAAACGCATCGGTAAGCGGCTCTGGCCCCAACTCCGCCAGCAAGGAATGGGTATCAGGATCGCCCTCTACCCACAGCAGACAACCAAAACGCCGCGGATCGCAGTAACGCAATATGCGTTTACCGAAGACCAGATCAAAATGATCGTGGAACAATGGCGGCTCCTCCGGAGTGACGATACGCAGGCTGCCCGACATTCCCAGATGAATCAACGCGTGGCCGCAGCCAAAATCCAGTAATAGATATTTACCGCGACGACGTGCACCCACCAGTTTTGCCCCTGGTAACAACGCGGCTAAATCCGCAGGAATTGGCCAGCGCAAACGCGGCTGGCGGATGACAATCTCCGTCACTTTATGACCGATAATATGCGGGCTAATACCGCGTAACGTGGTTTCTACTTCGGGTAACTCAGGCATAAGCCCCTCTTTGAGCAATCACAGCATAAAAATTTATCGCCAATCGGCTATTTTGGCGTTGAAATTAACAGAAATCCCTCTAAACTAAAAAATGAGAACTTAATCACAAATAAATAAGTGCTCAAATCACAAAACATTGCACCTTGGCCTGTAATTTGCGGGTGCCAGATGCTAGTTCAGGCGCCAATCCAGAGATAGCGGGTCAACGCCGCAGGAACAACCACCTGAAACTTGCGTTTAACCTTACCTATTTATCTGGAGTTACCCAATGAAAAACCTGTTGCAGTCGCTGTTGTTGCCGCTTGTGTTCCTGGCGACCAGCGCCTCGGCGTTACCTATCGTTTCTTTATCGGCTGCCGGTCAAACGACCACCTCGGTAGCAGATGCAACTACCATCGATTTCAATAGTGGCTGCGGTTATGCCAGCTGCTCTGGTGATTTTGCCCTAGTTAACGGCAGCCAAAGCGGTTTGTACGCCCAACCCCTGGGAGTTGATTCCCAATACCTGAGCGTACCCAATCCCTCTGCAACCAACCTGAGCGCCTTATTCACATTAGGCACTGCAGCCAACTATTTCGGCTTGTATTGGGGCTCAATTGATAGTTACAACTTCATCAGCTTCTATCTGGATAACGTATTGGTAGCCAGTTATTCAGGCAGCTCGATTGTGGGTCAGTTTGCGGATGGCAATCAACTGAGCTATAGCTCCAACCGCTACATCAATTTTGATTTTGGTAGCAGCAGCTTCGACAGTGTGAAATTAACCAGCAACGGTTTTGCGTTTGAAAGCGACAACCACGCATTCCGCAAACTAACCGAAGTCACCGAACCAACCACTGCTGCTTTGTTGTTATTTGGCTTGATCGGTTTGGCACTGGCTCGTCGTCAGGTTAAAACGATTCAACTAAAATAACGCTAATTTAGTAATAAAAATGCCGGGGAAATTCCCGGCATTTTTATGGGTCCCTGCTTTATCTTTTACTACCAATTTCTCTCAGTGTGTTGCACTTAAACGCATCATCAAATTTAATTGATTGGCAATCAATTGAAATTCTTCAAATTGACGCGCAGATAATTTACCACTCTCGGCATCCGCATACGCAATCGCCATCAAGCGTTTATTCAAATGCAAGGGCGCCAAAAAAATATCACCCTTGGCTGCCATTGCATGTAATGCCCCTGCATCGCTACGCTCACCATCCGCACGATAATGAAACGGTTGCTGGGTGCGTAATAATTCATGTAGCAATTCGCCTTTGTGCAACTTCTCCAAACTGATTTTAATTTTCTGCCGCCACAGATGCGTGCCCTTGCCAGCAACATAACGCACGTCAAGCATTTTGCTTTTATGATCCACCATTAAAATTGCCAGGCGGGGAATATCCGCACCTTCATGCAAAGCAGCGAGTGACAATTGGGTAACTTTGGGCAAATCATCTCCGGCAAGCATCGCTTTATGAATTTGATTCAGTTGCTGTTGAAACAAATAGTCCGGCTTTTCCACAAAAACTTCTTTTTCTTCAATTTGGTGTGGATCTGGCAGTGCGCTAATTAACACATCAACACCGTAAATTTTGGCAATTACGGAGGCTTCATCAGCCATACGCAAAATTTGCTTTTTTGCATCTTCAAACGGGATTTTGCACAAGCTTGCTGTCTGCTGACACAGCTTTTGCATTTCCGGACTTTTAATTCCGCGCTTGATATACGTGCTGATTTCATTGCCCAGATTAACTGCGCGCGCCGCAGAACTGGAATGCACGTGATTTTCACATGCTTCGCTCAGCAAATCGCCCAACGCCCAATCCTTGATTAAATAGCGTGACAATAAACTGGTATCTACCCCAAGGTAATCCAACGCCAAACTGTGTTCGGCGTGGGGTGCGTGATCGCGTGCGTCGATAAAATCTTCAACCACTTTACGTCCGGTCGAAATCAGGGCAAGTTCGCTAATATTGCGCAGCAACGCTGCAATAAAAATTTGTTCTTTTTTATCGCCATCAAGAAACGGCACCATGGCTTTAGCCTGAACGGCCGCATGAAAAGAACGTGCCAGACTCTGGATTAATAATGCTTTGGGTTTCCCTTTAAGAAAATTATCAATTAACGTAGTGGCAAGAGTAATATTGCGTAAATTATCAAAACCCAAATGCACGATTGCACGCGATACAGTTTTGATGGGAGCAAACGATGGATTGTAATGGACAGAATTCGCGATACGTAAAACCTTGGAAGTTAAATCGGCATCGCGCAAAATAATTTTCGTCAAATCTTCAGCGCGGCATTTTTCATTTTCACTTAACTCGCAAATTTCCCTCACAACTGCATCCAGCGTGGGCAGCTCTTGTTCGGCGAGAGCATCCATCCATGCCTCAAGCCCGCGAATTTCTGTCATAGGGGAAACCTGTGTTAGCCGATTAGCCATGCGGTTAACATCCGCACTCTACATTTTTATTATTTTGCTTGAGTGTAGATCAAGTCGCTGAACTCTGCATTTTGGCGCAAGCTTCGCTGCAATTATTTTTTTATGAAACCGGTTTACCTGAATTCAGGCAATAAAAAACCCGGTACTAAGACCGGGTTTTTCGCCAGCAGCTATCAAATAATGCCGTTCAGCAAATTACTTGATTTTGCCTTCTTTGTAGACCACGTGCTTACGCACAACTGGATCGTACTTTTTGATTTCCAGCTTTTCTGGCATGGTGCGCTTGTTCTTGTCAGTTGTGTAGAAGTGACCAGTACCAGCAGAAGAGTTCAGACGAATTTTTTCGCGCATGACAATAGCTCCTAATTACACTTTGTGGCCGTTGGCACGAACATCAGCCAACACAGCTTCGATGCCGCGCTTGTCGATGATACGCATACCTTTTGGAGTCAAACGCAGAGTTACAAAACGCTTCTCAGCTTCTACCCAAAAACGGTGGGATTGCAGGTTTGGCAAAAAACGACGCTTGGTGTGGTTTTTTGCGTGGGATACATTGTGACCGGTAACTGGGCGTTTGCCGGTAACTTGACATACTCTGGACATTTTATTGCCTCATTCAAAAATCATTGCGCTCTGCTGGAGGCGCGGTGTATAGCCGTTAATAAGTAGAACCGTTAAACAGACTAACAACCAGCAATGCGCCTTTAATCAGCCTATTCTTTCCTAAACGCGGCGGGAAAATTCGACACTGCCGCAAAGAGCCGCGCTTTATACCAAAAGCCGGGCCCAATAGCAACGAAAAGGTTATTTTTTGATCCTGCCAGCGTTATATGAGGCCACGCTCCGCAAAGGAGATAACTTCGGTATCGCCTACCACCATATGGTCCAGCACCCGTACATCAATCAATTCCAATGCCGCCTGCAAACGCTGGGTGATGCGTTGGTCAGCTTGACTGGGCTCCGCCACTCCACTTGGATGATTATGGCTGAGAATCAACGCTGCAGCGTTGTGAGATATGGCTCGCCTTACCACTTCACGCGGGTAAACACTGGCGCCGTCGATGGTGCCAAAAAATAATTCTTCATACGCAATCAGGCGATTTTGATTATCAAGGAATAGCACCGCAAAGACTTCCCGGGGTTGATGCCGCAATTGGGCACTCAGGTATTGGCGGACTAAATCAGGGCTGGTAAGGAGATCGCCTGATTTCATGGTCGCCGATAGATGGCGACGTCCCATCTCCAACACTGCCTGTAACTGCGCATATTTGGCATTTCCCAAACCAGGCCCCCGGCAAAACTCGTTTCGGGAGGACTCCAGCAGAGGACGCAAACCACCATATTCCTGCAACAGGTCGCGCGCCAGATCGACTGCCGATTTACCGGGAATACCAATACGCAGGAAAATGGCCAGAAGTTCGGCATCAGAGAGGGCACGGGGGCCTTGGGCAAGCAACTTTTCGCGCGGACGCTCTGCTTCGGGCCAATCGGCAATAGACATAGAAACTCCTTTTAAAAAAATCCAGTGATGGCAATTCCCTACATACCTGTTATGTCAGGTAATGGCGGCAGATACGAAAACGCCGGCAAGGATGGTATCTTAGCGCCCTTTCGTCAAGCCCTCACACAGGGCTGGCGGCACGCCCTGCGGGGCCGCCGCCGTTAGTGGCCAATTACGCACTTTCGCGCTAAGGTTGTTCACTAGCTGTCCACTTCATCCCCGGGGCTGCCTTCGTTCATGAGTTCATTAGCCAACAAACAGATTTTGCTCGGCGTTACCGGTGGTATTGCCGCCTATAAAAGTGCCGATCTTGTACGCCGCTTGCAAGATGCAGGTGCCAGCGTACAGGTAGTAATGACGCCCGCTGCCCTGGAATTTATTACCCCGTTAACAATGCAAGCACTATCCGGCCATCCGGTTCATACCCAATTGCTTGATCCGGAAGCAGAAGCAGGTATGGGCCACATTCAACTCGCTCGCTGGGCGGATCTGGTATTAATTGCGCCAGCTACGGCAGATTTTATGGCACGCCTTACACATGGTGCAGGAAACGACCTATTAACCAGTATCTGCCTGGCTACAGCAGCACCTATCGCATTAGTACCGGCGATGAACCAGGGCATGTGGCGCAATGCGGCAACCCAGTCCAATCTCGATGTCTTAATCGATCGCAAAGTCCATATTTTTGGTCCAGCGGATGGCGGCCAGGCCTGCGGCGATATAGGTCCAGGGCGCATGCTAGAACCTCTGCAAATTATCGATATGGCTGCCCGCCTTTTTGCCACTGGCAGCCTTGCCGGCAAAAAAGTCGTGATTACCGCTGGTCCTACGCGCGAAGCTATTGACCCGGTACGCTATATCAGCAATCACAGCTCGGGAAAAATGGGCTATGCATTGGTGCAAGCTGCAGTTGAGGCAGGAGCGCAGACGGTGCTCATCAGCGGCCCCACACAATTGGCAAAACCGGCACGCGCCAAATGCATAGATGTCACTACCGCCGAGGAAATGTACGCGGCCAGTTTGCAGGAAGCACAGGACTGCGATTTATTTATCGCCGCCGCCGCCGTAGCCGATTATCGCCCTGCCGAAGTGGCAACGCAGAAAATGAAAAAAGGGGATAACGAAAGCATCACCCTCACATTGATAAAAAACCCTGACATTGTCGCCAGTGTAGCAGCGCTCAAACGCAAACCGTTTACCGTGGGATTCGCGGCAGAAACTGAACAATTGATTGACCATGCACGCGCAAAACTTGCGCGCAAAAATCTGGATCTGGTGATCGCCAACAATATTGCTGACAACCGTATCGGTTTTAATAGCGATGACAACGCGGTCATCCTGATTGATAACAACTCCACCGTAGAAATCAGCCAGCGCAGCAAACAACAACTTGCGCGCGAACTCATTGCCTGTTTTGCACAAAAACTGGCTCCAAAACTATAAGCAAGTCACAGACGATAACGGAAGGTAAACGAGTGAACCCCAAAGATCCGCTCACCGCAAAACCGGAAGCTGGTGCACACCTTTCACGCAGTGCCCAGCGCGCCCTGGAGGCCGCCAAACGCAAAGCAGCAATGCAGCAGAAATTGCTGCTAATTCTGTTGGCCATCGGGGTCGTGGTTAACGCCATAGTGGCCTTTGCGCTTTATCATAAATTGGTAGTCCAGCAAACACAGGAAAACCTGACCGCACTTACTCAAGAAAATGTTGATGGTCGCAAAAAAAGCGTAGAGAACTATTTCTCTGCGCAAGAAGAAGTAATAAACCAAATTGCAGCCGAACCGGATTTTTTAACTGGCCTGGATCCGTCGGCAACTGCTGAGTCCCGCCAGCTTATTGAGCAAACCTGGCAAGGAAAAATTCCGGCCTTAAAAGTTCGCCTTATTCCGCTAGGCAGTGCCCAATTAGATCGCGAGGCAGAATTCCCTTTGCGCTTTTCCGAACTGGATTTAATCCAGCGCGCTGAAAAACGCCAGCCCACTCCACCGGAAATAGCCACCGTTGGCGATCGTCAATTTTTGTACTGGATTCGCCCCATCGCAACAAGCCAACAAAGCGAACCATTAGGTACATTGATGATTACATTGGACCCAGGCGAACTCTTTAAAACTTTTGCTGCTACAGACAGCAGTGTTGGCGAATACGTACTGTTACAACAATTTAGTGGCAGCCCCGCACAAGCATTGAAAACAATTGGTACAGGTACTGCCGGTAATAGCAAACAAGCCAATGTTGCCGGCAGTTATTTGCAAATAAAATTTACTCCCTCGGAAGTTCTGGTAAGTTTCGCGGAAGAGTTACCGGCCCTGTGGCTTTTATTAGTAAGTCTCATAGCTGCTGCCAGCCTCGCAGTCATCTGGTTCCTGAGTAAAGTTCTGATCCGTAAAGAATTGGGCATCGTTGAAACGGCCCCCTCATTACCAGAAATTGCAAAAATCAATAAGCAAACAATAGTCGACGAGAATGCAATAGCTAATCCACTCTTTCAAAAGCAAGATATTCTCGACATAGCCGTTATTGATGAAGATGAAAATATTCTTGGGCTTGATCAGGCATCAGGCAAAAAATCAACGACGACGACCCATCGTAAAATCAATGAAGTAGATATACCTGCCGAGATTTTTCGCTCCTATGATATTCGCGGTTTGGTTGACACCCAGATCACGCCGGAACTTGCCCAATTAATCGGGCAAGCCGTCGGCAGTGAAGCGATTGATCAGGGAGAACGCAATATTGTGGTCGCGCGCGATGGCCGCACCCATAGCGAAGCATTAACATTGGCATTAATTAAAGGAATTCTGCGCACCGGCTGCAATGTCATTAATATCGGTGTAGTACCAACACCATTAATGTATTTTTCTACCTTCCATTTTGAAGACACCAACAGTGGTGTCATAGTTACTGCCAGCCATAACCCTAAAGAATATAATGGTTTTAAAGTCGTTATTAATAATCGTGCCCTTGCCGACGAAGCTGTTTCCGATTTACGTTCGCGCATTATTAACCAGCGTTTCCATCAAGGTTTAGGTGAAGAAATTCCACGCACAATTATTCCGGATTATATCGACCGTATTTTTTCTGATGTTGCACTCGCAGGAAATGTGACACTTGTAGTCGATGCAGGTAATGCAGTTCCCGGCATAGTCGCGCCGCAATTATTTGAAGAACTGGGTTGCGATGTAATTCCACTATTCTGCGATCTTGATGGAGAGTTCCCCAATCATGATCCGGACCCGACTCATGAAAAAAACCTCACGGCATTAATTGCAAAAGTGCAGGAAACCAATGCCGATATCGGTGTGGCATTCGATGGTGATGGTGATCGCCTGGTAGTTGTTACCCCTAAAGGCGATATTATTTGGCCTGATCGCTTGTTAATGTTGTTTGCTAAAGACGTGCTCGCACGCCATCCGGGCGCGGATGTCCTATTTGATGTGAAATGCTCACGCCAGTTAAATCAAATTATCAGCAGCTATGGTGGTCGTCCTATTATGTGGAAAACCGGACACTCGCCAATGAAAGCAAAAATGGAAGAAACGCAGGCACTCATCGGTGGCGAATACTCCGGTCATATTTTTATCAAGGATCGTTGGTATGGTTTTGACGACGGCATTTATGCAATGGCACGCCTGCTGGAAATCATTACCCTGCGCGATCAAAAGATAGATGATATTTTTGCAGCGTTCCCGCAACTCTATTCAACGCCGGAATTAAAAATTGCTGTATCTGAAAATGCCAAATTCAACCTAATCAACAAGATTGCCGATGGCGGTGATTTTGCCAATGGCACTATTACTACTATTGATGGTTTGCGTGTGGATTACACCAAAGGTTGGGGTCTTGTGCGTGCATCCAATACATCGCCGGCTCTGACCTTACGCTTTGAGGCGGAGTCACCTGATGCACTCGAGAAAATCCAGCAAATTTTTAAACGTGAATTGCTAAAAGCGGATAACTCGCTAGTAATTCCTTTCTAATCTTTTATTAAACAGGATTATTTGTTATGTCGTTAAATCGTGAATCGGCAATGAATATTGCCAATGTGCTTACCGAAGCATTGCCGTACATCCAGCGCTTCACCAACAAAACGGTCGTCGTTAAATTTGGCGGCAATGCGATGGAAGGTGAAGAGCTGCAAAACAGCTTTGCGCGCGATATCGTGTTGATGAAACTGGTTGGCATGAACCCGGTTGTTGTACATGGTGGCGGCCCGCAAATTGGTAGCTTGTTGGAAAAACTCAATATTAAATCTGAATTTATTAACGGTATGCGCGTTACCGATAGCGCCACAATGGACGTAGTGGAAATGGTATTGGGCGGAACGGTGAATAAACAAATCGTCAGTTTGATTAACCGCAATGGCGGCCAGGCTATTGGTTTAACCGGTAAAGATGGCCAATTAATTCGCGCAAAAAAATTAACAGTCACTCATAAAACACCGGAAATGCTTGCACCGGAAATTCTGGATATTGGTCATGTAGGTGAAGTGGAAAACGTAAATACGTCTGTAATCGACATGTTGATTAATAGCGATTTTATTCCGGTAATTGCACCGATTGGTGTTGGCGAAGATGGTGCATCCTACAACATCAATGCAGATCTTGTAGCGGGAAAAATTGCCGAATTCCTGCGTGCGGAAAAATTAATGTTGCTCACAAATGTATCAGGCTTGCAGGATAAACAGGGCAATGTGCTTACCGGGTTAAGCACCGAACAAGTTGATGGTTTAATTGCAGATGGCACCATCTACGGCGGCATGCTGCCAAAAATTGCTTGCGCATTGGATGCAGTAAAAGGCGGCGTCACTAGCGCGCACATTATTGATGGTCGCGTTAACCACGCTGTATTGCTGGAAATATTCACCGATGCCGGCGTAGGCACCTTGATTACCAATAAACCTCGCAACGTTTAATTTGCCAGACTACAGTAGCTTATTGGAGTTACTGTAGTAATTACACGAACGGAGGCGGCATGAAAACCCAAAAAACTTCGCGCAAGCAACAAATCCTGGAGTGCCTTGCACGCATGCTGGAAGCGAGCCCGGGCGAACGAATTACTACTTCTGCACTCGCTAAAGAAGTGGGCGTTTCCGAAGCAGCGCTCTACCGTCATTTTCCCAGCAAGTCCAAAATGTTTGAGGGTTTGATTGAGTTTATTGAGGAATCGATTTTTTCGCGCATTACCATAATTCTCGCGGAAGAAAAAATTGCGCTAAAGCGCTGTGAAAAAATCCTGACATTATTACTCGCTTTCGCAGAGCGCAATCCCGGCCTCACACGTTTGCTAACAGGCGATGCATTGACTGGTGAAACAGAACGCTTACGCGTGCGTATCGCGCAGGTATTTGATCGCATCGAAACCCAGTTAAAACAAATTTTACGAGAAGCAGAACTGCGTGAAGGATTGCACCCGCAATTGCCGATTACTGCTGCCGCTAACTTGCTCATCGCATTAATTAACGGGCGTATCGCGGAATTTGTGCGCACAGAATTTCGCCGTTCACCTACCGCACATTGGCAGGAGCAATGGCAATTACTCGCACAAGGTTTTATGGAAAGTAGTACAACAATTAATAATTGAATTAGTAGCTCAAAACATCTAATAAAGAAAAACCGGCAAATGCCGGTTTTTCTTTATTAATTTTTTTCTTTGTTAATTTCAATAAAACGTGCCCTGTCGCGATCAAATTTTTCTTCCACTTCCTTGTATTCTTGTTCGCGTTGCTGGATCTGGGCCTGAATATCTTTCTCTTCCTGCACCAGATTATTAATATTTTTCAATAGCTCATCCGGTAACTGACGGCCGCTACGCTCAATAGTTGCAGCCTGCGTTTGATAATCCTGTAAACGCTTGCGCACTGTAATAAGGTTCGCTTGCAAGATGCTGATATTCCCTCGCAAGCTTTCCAGATTTCGCGCCTTTGCGGAATCTATATCAGACACGCTGCTATAACTCCGGCGTAATTGCACATCTTCGCGCGCCTGCTCAGCACGCTTTAATTTTTCCTGGCGCAAACGTTCGCCAGCAGGTCCTTGGGTAACCGGTTCAATTACCTTGAGAACCTTGCCTGTCCGCGACATAATTTCGTAGCCGTTATTGACATATTCAGCAGGAATCTTGCTATCCAAAACAGTAACGCCTTCCTTGTTCTTGTAGCGATAAATCACTGTGCTCTTGGTATTTTGCTGTGCCAAAGCAACATTGCCCAGCAACAAAAAACCGCAAGTAATCGCTATATAAAACAGGTTACGCATTGGAATTATTTACCTCACTGAACAATTAAAGATCAACTCCATATGTAGCACGGTAGGTTTTGATTTTTTCTACCATCGCCTCCTGTCCGGATTGCTCTTCCAGATAGGCAACAATATGGTTCAAGTTAATGATACTGATCACCGGGATACCAAAAGTCTGCTCCACTTCCTGAATGGCCGACACTTGCCCTTGACCTTTCTCCATACGATTTAATCCAATCAACACCGCTGCCGGTTTAGCACCGGCACTGTCAATGATTGCCATCACTTCGCGCACCGCAGTGCCTGCAGTAATTACATCATCCACAATCAGGACTTTGCCTTGCAATGGCGCACCCACCAAAGTGCCGCCCTCACCATGATCCTTGGCCTCTTTGCGGTTATAGCAATAAGGCAAGTCACGCTGGTGATGATCAGCTAAAGCTACTGCTGTGGTCGCCGCTAAAGGAATTCCCTTGTAGGCAGGTCCAAATACTATATCGAACTCCACGCCAGATGCAGTGATTGCCGCCGCATAAAAACGACCAAGGTCAGCCAGTGCACTTCCCGTTTGAAAGCGTCCAGCGTTAAAAAAATAGGGGCTCGTACGGCCAGATTTGAGAACGAATTCACCAAAGCATAACGCTTGATGCTTAAGCGCGAGCTGAATGAAGTCAAATTGGTATTTTTCCATGCAAAGTACCCGAGTATGGACTAAGTTTTAGGTGACAGAATAAATAACGAGGTCCAGCCCATGAGCCAGACCCGCATTTGGGCTACAGCAGCATCCAAATGTTAAGGATGTGAAAAAAAGTAACGCCTACCATAAAAAACCCAGCGGTGACGGTAACACAATCACACAAAGCTCGGGTATGATACACAGTCCGTAATCAAGGGGCTAACATGAGAGTTATCAGTCTTAGCGTCGATGGAATTTTTCAGGCGGCGCAACGCGGCCTATATACCTGGCTCGCGAATCAGGATGCAGATTTTATCTGTTTACAGGATCTTCGTGCACTGGAACGGGAATTGGAAAAGCCCGAGTTCGAGTTGAAGGGTTATAACGCCTATTTCTTCGATTCAGGTACCAAACACTACAATGGCGTAGCCATTTACACCCGTTTACAACCCAAAGCACTTATTTATGGCCTTGGTTTCGCTTCCGGAGTGGATATGGAAGGCCGCTATCTTCAAGTGGATTTTGAGCAATTGAGCGTGGGTTCATTATTGGCTCCCAGCGCCAGCTCCGAATTGGAATCCCAGGAAGTGAAAATCAAATTCTTTGATGATTTCCAGGCCCATCTCGACAAAATCACCCGCAAACGCCGCGAGTATGTTTTTTGCGGCAACTGGCAAATGGCCCACACTCCCAAAGATGTGAGCAACAGTGCTACCAACCAGCACAACTCTGGATTTTTGCCCCACGAGCGCCAATGGTTAAGCCAATTATTTAACCAGATTGGTTACGTGGATGCTTTTCGCAAAGTAAATAAAGACGGAGACGAATACAGTTGGTGGCCCAACGGTCTTAAAGATGATGGTGACGGCTGGCGTACTGACTTCCAGGTTGTGTCCAATAGCCTGGGTCCGAAAGTGGAATATGCAACTATCTACAAAACCCAGCAGTTCTCCAGCCATATGCCGGTAATTATTGATTACGATATCGAGCTGTAATCACTTCGAAAATAAAAACCCGCTGTGAACGCAGCGGTTTTTTTTGCATTACATAGATTGCCCTGGCAGCGACCTATTTCACGGCTACCGCATCATAAACCACCACTTTGCTCCACAAATGCTGGTGCTCATCCACAAATTTTTTGTGCAATGGGTGCACCTGATACACATCCTGACCTGCCACATCATCAAACCCGAGCAGCTCGGAAACATGATAGGAATTATCCACCACCTCACGCTTTTCTGTAGATGCGGGAATACCTACATGAATCGAACGAACGGTTTCGATTGCCGCCAGGGATTTAACGCCGGCGATTAATTTATCGCGATCTGCAACTGAATCCGGATTCTTAAGCCAGAAAAAAACATGGTGAAGTAATTTGGGCATAACGGCGTTTCCTGCTGCAGGTTTGGCAAACGCATCTCCAGCTACCAAAGCGGCACCAGCAATGGCGCTGGTCGCCAGAAAATCGCGACGGCTGTTATCGGTCATTGATGAACTCCTGATATCAAAAATCAGATAAAACTACGTAAATAGCCGTATACGCAAATGCATTTACGTAAGATTACCCAGCCGCATACAAGTCTGTTAATCTCTCGCGGACTAATAAAAACACAACCAATGAGAGACAATCCATGAAAGCGACAATTATTATTGCCAGCATCGGCCTGGCAATCAGCAGTAGTGTTCTAGCGCATGAAGGCCATGACCATGGCTTGAGTAAAGAAGAAATTGCCAAGCAGGTAAAAGAAGGCAAGCTTTGTGTATTGAATGGCGAGGGAAGTTCGCTGGGCGCGGTGGTGGAAAAAGACGAAAAATATTATCGCTGTGTAAAAGCGTATGGAAAAGATTTGGGGCCTCAAACCGAATTGGTCTGGGTTGAACTCAAGTTACAGGGCAACGCGTTGGTCACTGCACCCTGATTAACTCGACACCAAACCTGCGATAAATTTATCGCAGGTTTGGGTGTAAAAAATTATCCTAGCACTACTGCTGTCCCGCTTGCCGATACCATCAACATACTGCCATGCTGGCCAATCACTTCGTAATCCAGATCAATTCCCACCACCGCATTCGCACCCAGTTCGCGTGCGCGATCTTGCAATTCTTGCAGCGCAATTTCACGCGCTTTTTGCAATTCGCGTTCGTATGTACCGGAACGACCACCCACCAAATCGCGAATGCTGGCAAATAAATCCTTGAATACGTTCGCGCCTAAAATTGCCTCGCCCGCAACAACACCGCAATACATAGTGATGTGCTTACCTTCAACATTCGGGGTGGTAGTCATCAACATAACAAGCTCCTTCAGTTATCAATCTCATTAATCAGTTTCGTGGATAAATGCTTGCAACACGCGATTCAAAAACCGGCGCCCTAATATTGTAGGCCTGATATAACCATTATATTTTTCTACCAATCCCTGGGCTTCAAGTTTTATCCAATTGCCCTCAACTAAGGACCAATCCTGGCCGGTACGCTGGCGAAAATAATCAATGGGAACACCATCGTTCAAACGCAAGGCATTCATCATGAATTCCAAGGGCAAGGATTCCGGCGTTAATAAATCACTACCGCCACCGAATACATTTTGATGACCATTTAGGTTAGTGGAAATTTTTTGGCTATGCGCAGCATCCAGGTAATGCTTGGGCAAACGGGTTTTCCACAATCGCGCTATTTTGTTTTCCGCTGGAAATGTAATTTTCCCATGTGCACCTGCACCAATACCAAGATAATCCCCAAACCCCCAATAATTAAGATTATGGCGTGCGCATTTTTTTGCACGTGCATAAGCGGAGATTTCATATTGCACGTAACCGGCACTCGCCAGAAGTTCTACACCAGCATCCTGGATATCTGCCAGGATTTCCTCCTCCGGTAATACCGGTGGAGCAGAATAAAACGCGGTGTTTTGTTCGATGGTAAGTTGGTACCAGGATAAATGCTCAGGCTCCAGATCAATTGCTTGCTGCAAATCAGCTTTTGCATCATCAATGGATTGTTCTGGTAAGCCATGCATTAAATCCAGGTTGAGATTATCAAAGCCCGCTTTACGCGCGACGCCCACTGCGCGCAATGCCTCATCGCGACCATGTACGCGGCCCAATAGTTTTAATTGCTGGTCATTAAAACTCTGGATGCCGATAGATAACCGATTTACACCGGCCGCACGAAAACCTGAAAATTTTTGCTGCTCAAACGTACCCGGGTTTGCTTCCAGTGTTATTTCAATATCAGGTTCGAAACCGATGATATTTTCTGCATCTTGCAGAATCTGGCCGATCGCCGCTGCCGATAACATACTCGGTGTGCCGCCGCCAAAAAAAATACTGGTGATCTTGCGCCCTTGAGCCAACACCTGGTCCTGTTGCAAATCAAAACACAACGCCTTTACATAATCCGCTTCAGGAATATCGTTGTTAGCCTGATGCGAATTAAAATCGCAATAAGGGCATTTGCGAATACACCAAGGGACATGAATATAAAGAGCCAGGGGTGGCAGCTGCAGCGACATAATATTACTTACCCAATGCCGATAATTTTTGTAACAACTCCTGCATGGCTTTGCCGCGATGACTGATACGATTTTTTTCTTCTTTGCTCAATTCTGCCGATGCGCAGTTGTGGGTTGGAACAAAAAATAATGGATCGTAACCAAAGCCACCTTCACCTTGCGGCTCACTCAGTATAATTCCCTCCCAGACACCGTGGCATAAAATGGGTGTCGGATCTTCCGCGTGACGCATAAACGCCAGCACTGCGTGATAACGTGCAGTGCGGTGCGCGGGAGGAATATTTCTTAATTCAAGCAATAGCTTCTGGTTATTTTTTTCGTCATTCGCATTTTCACCGGCGTAACGCGCCGAATAAATACCAGGGCGGCCATTCAATGCATCTACTTCAATACCGGAATCGTCGGCCAATGCGGGCAAGCCGGTTTTAGTGCAAGCGTAGCGCGCTTTGATAATGGCATTCTCGACAAAGGTTAAGCCGGTTTCTTCGACGTTTTCAGCAAAAAAATCTGATTGCGGCAATACCTCAAAACCACAGCCGCTGAGCAAATCCTGAAATTCGCGCAATTTTCCTTTATTGCCACTCGCCAATACAATTTTTTTCATGGATCAATCACTCAATATTCTTTTACAGAAACAAAAGGCGCCTTCAGGCGCCTTCGCATTACTTTTATTTATCAACTTAAATTATTCGGTATACAAAGTGCGATTAAAGGTTATTGCCAAAGGTTTGTTCTCGCCTTCCGTTACTTGTATATCAAAATGCAGAAGTTCTTCGTTATTAAATACAAACGGCGCCAGATAATAGGTCGCCTCTCCTTCCTTGATTTCAATAAACGTTAAACCCTGGCTTTGCTGCATTAAATTTTTGGTTTTACCAACTACTTTAGCGGGTAAGCCTAAACTTGTTTGACCATTTTCTGTTTTAGTAAAACTGATATTTAACAGCGCGCGATCTTTACCACGCACTAATTTATAAGCTTCAGCCACTTTCGCAGGGATATCAGTACTGTGGAATACGTTGTAATGCACAGTGTAATCGCCAAAGTTTTGGGATGTATTAATTTCTTTTGGCTGGTCAATCTGTGCTTGTGCAGTTACAGCTAACAGGAAAAACCCCAACAGACCTAAAATTGATTTCATGTTTCACCTGAACTTGATAACTAGAGTTAAAACCAACCCTGAGCCGAATAAAATCATGGCGCAGGCCGTTTCATTAACAACGCATAAAACGTTTTATCCGCAGCACCACTGGTCCATTGAACATCGCCCATTTCCCACCAGTCTTGCAACATCATTTCTGACACCATCAGGTTAATCACCTGCGGCTTTAATTCCCGACCACGAATCTCGCAATAGCTTGCCCTGCATGCAATGGAATCCAGTTCAATAAATTTTGAATACGCATTACCCATTAACGCATCAGTAATTCTATTTTGGGTATTCCTGTCCCATTCATCTTGTTCCGTGGCTTCAGCAAAATTTTTATATTTTTCCCGCAGCGGCCCGCGCACTTTTTTCAATACGTCATTAAACGGCGCAGCAACCAACTTATCAATTTCTTCATCACTAAGGTTGGTTTCATTCACTGTAGCAGGTTGCGCTGGAGCAGTACCAACTGCCGGTGGTGTATTAGTGCGTTCGTTTCTTTCTGGCGACGAACGGACCGGTGCTGCAATCTTGTCTTGTTTCTCTACATTTGCAGGTTGAGTATTAGAGGCTGGATTTGTTTTTTCCAACTGCTTTAATCGCTCCCCGCCTTGCAACGATGCATTTTGCAGGTCTTTAAAAGCATCAAGGCGCAAACAATCTGCTACTTCGGGTGCTGCGACTGGCTCGGGCGAACGCGAAAAATATCCCACAGAAAAAGCAGTATCAATAACAACAACCCATTTCAAAACATTCATAACACGTCCTTATAAAGGTTCTCTATTTATTTGCTCAAATGATAAATCGCTGTTTCGCCAAATAAATTAGGCATCAAATCTTTTAGCGCCTGACCGGAAACTTCATTCACTACCTGGCGACTGATCACCTTGATATTACGCTCACGACACAACACTTCAAAATCTTTAAACGTACAGAAGTGAATGTTAGGCGTGTTGTACCATTCGAACGGCAGCAAGTCCGACACCGGCATACGCCCGCGTGTGGCGAGATAAAACCGCGCTTTCCAATGGCCAAAGTTCGGGAAGGTCACAATACATTCCTTGCCCACGCGCAACATTTCATCCAGCACCAAATGAGGAAAATGCAGCGTCTGCAATGCCTGGGTCATAATCACGGTATCGAAACTTTTATCGGCAAAATTGCCGAGGCCGCGATCCAGGTTTTGTTCAATAACGTTCAATCCTTTATTGATGCATAAATTAATTTGCGCCGCATCAATTTCCAAACCGTAACCTTGCACTTGTTTGTTGTCGATCAAAAATTTTAGCAAGGTGCCATCGCCACAACCCAAATCAAGTACGCGGCTGTTTTGTTTGATCCATAACTGGATTTCATTTAAATCAATACGCATTACACATTCACTCCGGCAAGGTAATGACCGAATACTTGCTGGTAGCGTTCGTCCGGTAACAGAAATGCATCATGACCGTGTTTGGATTCGATTTCCGCATAAGTCACTGCGCGATTTGCGCCAACTAATGCGTTAACAATTTCATGCGAACGCTCGGGCGCAAAGCGCCAGTCGGTGCTGAATGATATGACTAAAAATTTTGCAGTGGCTTGTTTAAATGCGTTAACCGGATCATCGTTGTATTCGCGCGCAAGATCAAAATAATCCAGTGCTTTGGTAATGCGAATATAAGAATTTGCATCGAAAGTGTTAGCAAAACTATCGCCCTGGTAACGTAAGTAACTTTCGATCTGGAATTCCACCGGCTCATCATTGCCCAGTTCAAAACTGCCGCTGCGTAAATCGCGGCCAAATTTTTCGCCCATGGCGAAATCGGATAAATAGGTGATGTGGCCGATCATGCGCGCAACCGCCAAACCATTTTTGGGAACGGTGTTGTGCGCGAGATAATCGCCATCAAAAAAATTGGGATCACTGACAATTGCTTTGCGCGCCGCTTCATTGAACGCAATATTTTGCGCAGAGAGTTTCAGTGCAGAAGCGATAACCACCGCGTGGCGAATACGTTGCGGATAATCCAGCGCCCACCGCATTACCTGCATACCACCGAGGCTGCCGCCGATGATCGCCGCCCAGGTTTCAATACCCAAAACATCGGCAAGGCGCGCCTGGCTCGCCACCCAATCGCGCACGCGGATCATAGGGAAATCGGCGCCCCAGGGTTTGCCGGTAGCGGGGTTGATCGAGCGCGGGCCGGTAGAACCATGGCAGCCGCCGAGATTATTGAGCGAGACCACAAAAAATTTGTTGGTATCGATAGGCTTGCCGGGGCCGATGTAGGCGTCCCACCAACCGGGACGTTTGTCGTCCATGCTGTGGTAACCCGCGGCGTGGTGATGGCCGGATAGCGCGTGGCAAATCAGTACCGCATTGGATTTGGTGGCATTGAGCTGGCCGTAGGTTTCATAAACCAATTCATATTCATCCAGCGTCCTGCCGCAGGCGAGCAGCAATGGTTGGGTGAAATGGTGAGTCTGTGGCGTGACAAGACCCACTGAACCAGCGGGTATTTCGTTTGGCATGGTGATCTCTTATACCGGCAAAGGGTTGCTGGCGCAGTGCCTTTGAAGGTTGCTGCACAGTGCCTTTGATTGATTGGTACAGGTTAAAAAGTGCAACAGTCTAAAGAGCCGCTTCGGGTGCTGCAATAGACGATTTTTAATCGCCGCTAGCAGAGACCGCCGTTTACCGATATCACCTGGCGAGTAATGTACGACGCTTCCGGGCTCATTAGAAAGCTGACCAGCGCGGCGACTTCCTCCGGTTTACCCAGACGTTGCGCGGGAATTTGCTGGCATAACCCGGTAATGTCTACATCTGTTGTTGCAAGCATTTCCGTTTCGATCAAGCCAGGAGCAACACAGTTGACCGTGATATCACGCTTGGCCAGCTCAATGGCAAGCGATTTGGTGGCGGCCATAATGCCGGCTTTGGCTGCGCTGTAGTTAGTCTGTCCGCGGTTCCCCATCAACCCTGAAACCGAGGCCAGAGTGATGATGCGCCCCGGTGCGCGGCGTTTAACCATCGGCATGATGAGCGGATTTAACACGTTATAGAAACTGTCCAGATTGGTGTGGATCACGCTATCCCACGCTTCGCCACTCATGGCCGGAAATGATGCATCGCGCGTAATACCTGCATTGCATACCACACCATAGTAGGCGCCATGGGCAGCCATATCCTGCTCCAAAGCCGCTTTGGTTGCCGCGCGGTCGGCGATATCAAATTGTAAAACACGTGCTGTGCCCCCGCTCGCTGCGATTTGTTCAACGACGGCTTCCGCTTGATCGCGTTGCGCGCGACAGTGCACCACCAACTCGTGTCCCTTTGCCGCCAACGCCAGTGCGATAGCCTTGCCGATACCACGGCTGGAGCCGGTAACCAGAATACTGCCGGTCATGGTGTGGTCCCCTGTATAAATTGTTCCGGGTTATCCGGTTGGAAAATATTAATGCTTGCTCCCGCAGTGATGGCACTGTGCTCGCCAGTTCCCGCCAGCGTACAGTCGAATACGCCCAAACCGTTGTCACCGTGCAACGTTTGCCGGACACGCACCTCAAGGCGGGCGCCCAATGGGAAATAACTACAGCTCGCATGGTAGCGTCGCGTGCCTACCAGAAAACCCATTTGCACCGGTTGCTGCTTTTGTTGCGCGCGGCAACCGGCCAGGGCAGCAGTGGCCTGGGCCATTAGCTCAAGGCCGACCCATGCCGGTAGCCCGCGTTCATCCACCATGGGCATTGAGCGGCGAATGATTACCAGGGCGCAGAGCTGCTCATCATCCCAATCCAGAATTTGTTCCAGCAGCAACATCGCCCCCTGGTGTGGGACAACCTGCGCCACAGGGAAAGAAGGGTTATTCACCGCAACGCTCCAGAATTAATGCGATGTTATTGCCACCAAAGGCGAATGAGTTACTCATGGCAAAACGCGGTGGGCTAGCGATGGTAGCGGCACCCAATGCCGATAATGCGGCAAGGGCCGGATCGCGTTCACCATCCCATAAATGGCGAGGCAACCGACCATCGCCATCAGTCAGGGTGAGATAACAGAAAAGTGCTTCCAGCGCGCCCGCTGCACCCAAGGTGTGACCTGTCAGCGGTTTGGTTGAACCGCAAGGGATGTTTGGCCCAAATACCCGGGCGACGGCGTGGCTTTCCATCTGGTCATTGTGCTCGGTAGCCGTACCATGGAGATTGATGTAACTGATATCGTCCGGCTGCAAACCGGCATGTGCGAGGGCCGTGCGCATTGCCGCCTCAGCACCGCGGCCTTCCGGATGCGGCGCCGAAATGTGGTAGGCGTCTGAAGTCTCACCATAACCTGCAAGGCGTACGGCGCCGGGTTCGCGGCTGAGGATCATCAGCGCCGCCGCTTCGCCAATATTGATCCCCTTACGGTTGATACTAAAAGGGTTACAAAGCGTATCGCTGACGGCCTCAAGGGATGAAAACCCGGTGAGCGTTAGTCTGCACAAGCTATCGGCCCCACCGACAACCACCGCATCACATACCCCAAGGTCCAGCAAACGCGCCCCGCTGGCAATGGCCTTGGCACTTGAGGTACAGGCGGTGGAGATTGTCCAGGCCGGGCCCAGGATTTGTAACTCACGCGCTACGAACTCCGCAGGTGCCGACATTTCCTGTTGCTGGTAATGAAAACCCGGTGGAAATTCCCCTGTGCGCAAATGATGGGCGACGGCAGCTTCGCCTTCGGCAATGCCGGACGTACTGCTACCCAGAATAACGGCGATGCGCTCAGCGCCATAGCGCTGCTTCAGAACTTCCACAGCCTGCCTCAGTGGTGCTAACGCGGCCGCTAATAACGAATTATTGCGCGTATCTGCCACCAGAGGCACATCCACTTTACCCACGGGTAATCCGGGTTCCGGGAGGTAACCATCCACTACTTTCAAGGGCGAGACGGTGGTGGTAAACAACGCCTCGCTGATCGTTGCAATATCGTTGCCCAGCGCACAAACGGCGGCAATCTGGTGCAAATAACAGGCTTCCATTAAAACCTCTTTTAATCAGAGCGCTTTCCACTGTGTCGTAACAACAGTAATACCCAGCGGAATTTTGTGATGTTCCAGGCGGGCACTTTTGCCCTGCAATCCCGCTTCCGTGGCAGTTCCGTCTTGCGGCCCGTAGGTTATTGTAACCAGCGGCACAGCGCGATAACGCAATTCGCGCCGGGAAACGTCGCTCACCAGCGACCACTCGCTACCTTGCAATAAATTCCAGTCGGACGCAGGCCACCAGGCGAGCATACTGCTGGCGAGGAGAAAACGACCGGGCAAATCCTCTGGCAATTCCGCCGAGCGGTAAGTTTCCAATTGCTCACCCCGCTGGCGAATAGAAAACAGGCGACGGCCGACCGGGTCCAGCAGCACCAGGCTTACACCGTCAGTTGTTCGCGCCAGCGCAGCACCCAATCGGTAAACCTGGTGCTTGTAGTGAATTTCCAATTGTTGCGTAGCTTGCCAACAGCATCCCTTGCCTTGAGCAGCCGGTAACGGCAAATCCTCCAGTTGGTAATGCTGCCGGTGAGCACAACCGGCTAACAATACCATCCAGCAGATAATCAACAGGCGCATCCGCTAACTCCTAACCAATATACGCATCTGCTAACTCCGGCAGAGTTCGACCAGCGCGTTAAGGCGGCGCGCCGGTTCAGCCACAAAGGGATTGTTGTTATCCCATACGTAGCCGGCGAGGATGGAACTGATCATATTGCTGATAGCCGACGTCGCACGTTCCTGGCGAAAGAATATAACTTCCTGGAAGCGACCGTCATACCAGGCCGTGACATAGTGGCGAAATGTATCGACACCGCGTTTGAGCGGGATTGCATATTCCTGTTCCCAATCAATGGTTTCGCCCCTGAGCTGGCGGCTGACCAGGGGTGCTGCCAGGCTGGCCGATTTCATGGCGATAGTGACACCGGATGAAAACACCGGATCAAGGAACTCCCCCGCATTCCCCAAGAGCGCAAAATTCGCGCCCCACAGGCTTTTTACATTACAGGCGTAGCCACTGAGTTTTTGCACCGGCGTGTCAAATACGGCGTTGCGCAATAAGTGGCCAAGATCGCTGGTTTGGTTAATAAAATCCTGCAAGCAGGCGCTAAGGTCATCGTTGCCCGCAAAATAGTCGCTGTCGCCCACCACACCTACCGAACTGCGTCCATTGGGAAACGGAATCAACCAAAACCAGATATCAGGATACAGCGGATGAACAGTAATCAGGATTTTGCTGCGATCGTGATTGATATCAGTGATATTGTCCTGGATATGGGTAAATACCGAGGTTCGCACCGGAAAGCTGGATGGCAATTCCAGGTCCAGCAAACGCGGCAATACCCGCCCAAAGCCGGAAGCATCCAGCACGAAACCGGCGTTGAGCTGGTACGCAGCGCCCGTGTCCGGCTGAACCTGCAGTTGCGCTCCATGGTCGCTCAGGGAAATCGCCGCCACACTGTGGCCATAGCGGATCTCAGCGCCCTGCCGTTGGGCCTCGGTGGCGAGTAGATGGTCGAACTGCGCACGTTGTACCTGGTAGGTAGTACCGGGCCCCTGGGAAAACTTGTCGGTGAAATCAAAAAAAGTGTAATTGCCCTTATGCGTGAAGGCGGCGCCATTTTTAAATTGGAAACCGGCTTTATGAACCGCGTCCAGCATGCCCGCCTCGGCAATAAATTCCATACATTGGGGCAATAGGCTCTCGCCGATGGAAAAGCGCGGGAAATGCTGCCGCTCGATCACTACCACCTTGTGCCCGCGCTGGCGCAACAACGCACTGGCAATAGCCCCTGCCGGACCAGCACCGATAACGACAACTTCAGCGGTTTCACCCGTTGTCGCGCTGTGTGTGAATGGCAGCGTGGAATCAACATTGTTCATAAAAGTGTCCGTTTTCAAGAGGTCGACAAAATCCCGCTCACTGACCCGGAGGCCGGTGGTAACGGGGGCAAAAGAACAGCGGTGTAAGCAACCAGGCGCTGAGGATACCGATGAGGATAATGATTCCAAACTGGTGTAAAACCGGTACAACACTCAGCGATAGTAATCCGAACGCAAGGACGGAAGTCATGCAGGCAAGGCTGGAGGCAAGCCAGGATTCCGCGTTAAAACCGACCTCGGTATAAACCACGGCCGTGTCTAACCCAATGCCGATCACCAGCAATAACGCCATGGTATGAAACAGGGTGATCCCCTCCACTGCCGCACAACCCAACGCGAGCACCATGGAAATCGCCAGCGGCAACAGCATCCGCCAGCCCCGCTGGCGGTAACGAAACGCTAGCCCGACGGCCAGCAGGACCAGGGTTAAACCTAATATCTCGCTCACACTTAACCGATAGCGACCCAGCAAGCTGGACAAATCCGCTGTCTGGTTGACGAAGGTCACGCCTTGCAAGGAACGCGTCAGTTCAACCAGTTGCGCATCGCTCACATTGCCACCCAGCGTCACCAGGCTGTACCAACGCCCGTCGCGGTGCAGCAATGGCGGCAGGAATCGGGAAATGTTTTCATCCAGTACAGCGGGGGTTAAAACCTGCGGCGATAGTTCAGGCGCTTTGCAGGGCGTCCCCAGTTTTTGGCACAGCAACACCAAAGCACCTTCGGGTCCGTAAAGCGTCGCCGCCACCAGTTGGCGATCCTGCTCCTGCTGCGCCGCTGCTGGCAGGTATTGATGCAATCCAAGCCAGCGCAGCGATGTTTTCGCCTCGTCGTTCCACTGCTTTAACGTACTTTCCAAAAGCCGCGCACGGACCAGTAATTGCTCGGGAGTATCCGCTTCGACGACCAGGAAACGGCTGATTGACGGTTGCTGGAGAATGTCTTGCACTTGTCGCTCGGAGGCCATCAGCGCCTCTGGCGACGTATTGAGATTGGTTACCGCATCGTTAACACCACCGCGTACCAGGCTAAAAACCGCCATGAGTACCACTATTGTCAGTGCGGCGCCTACCCGCTTGGGGCGCGCCCAAAATGGCCGGTAAACAGCCTCACCCAGGCGATAAAACATAGCCGCCGCCACCAGTGAAGGGCGATGTGAATCTGGTGCCATCCGATAATAAGGCGCCAGCGCCAATACGGTTAACCAGGCACCAGCGATACCCGCCGCACAAAAAACGGCCATTTGCTGCAAGCCCGGAAAAGGTGTCGCCGATTGCAGTAAATAGGCACCCATGCCTGTCAGCGCGCCAATAGCCATCGCATAGCGCAATTCGTGGCGCGCGCGCGCGCCGCTACCTTCGCGCTGGCTCCCCATCAGGAAATGGAGTACATAATCTCCTGCCACCCCCAATAATGTGCTGCCGAATGCCAGGGTAATCAGGTGAATGCGTTCAAATACCAGCAAGCTCACGGTAAGTGCCAATACATAGGCACTGGTCATGGTTAACAACACCGCCAACAGCGGTACCGCGCTGCGAAACACCAACAGCACCAGCACAATAATGCCCAGCCCGGAGCCGATACCCACGGTATTGATCTCATGCTTTGCCATCCGCGTTCCTTCAGCTGCATGAAACACCATGCCCGAGGTCAGTATTTGCGCCTGCGGCCAGGCGCTGCGGAAATGGTCGATGGCGGTGCTGACATCCTGCTGCACGGCCACATCGAACGGGCTGGTTGTCAGTTTCGCCGTTACCAGTAACCACGGCTGCGCGCGTTCGATCAACGGGAAACCCTGGTATTCCTGTAGCTCAACGTGCGCGGCCAGGCCCGTCATCCAATAACCACCCAGATTGAAGGGATCTTCTGCAAAACCAAAGGGATACGGCAACGCCACGGGGCTGAAGAGTTCACGATAACGCTGCTCGGCCAGCGCCATCGGGGAGTGAGACTGGAGCCAGGCGCGTCGCTCCGGCGTTAATAATTGCTGGCTGTAAGGGCGATATTGGTGCAGCAGTAACGACGGCAACGCTTGCCCGGAATCATCGGCAACCAAATACGGCGATGCCAGCAAACGCGCCTGTAAATCCCTGGCTTGCGCCAACCCTTGTGCGCGGTCGGCCGCATTGACCAATACCAGCAACTTATCTTCAAACCGGCTGGCCATAGTGAGGCTGAGATCATGGATGACCGGCTTGCGCTCATCGCGCGGCAATAATTCCAGCAAATTGCTATGAAATGGTTTGGCTACCCGGATCTGGTGCATACAGAAGAGCGCGCACCCAATGAGCGCGACCAACCACAACAGCGCGTAACAATGGTCGCGTCGTGGCAGCGGCTGGCCCGGACTATTCATTGCGGGGATCGCACAACTTTATCGGTTACCAGGCGGATACTGGTGTTATCACCGTTGGTTTCAGCGATCGCCAGGTATTCAGTAAATTCGCCGCCACGGATCGTAATCTGGCGGATATAACTGGCAAGCGCCGGTGAACGCGGTGTCAGGGTCAATTGCCATTTGCCCGTATCACCAGTGGCCTCAATGGCAAAATGATCGCGCAATGTTTGCCATTGCCCGCTGATGACCGCCATAAAAATCCGCGTCACTGTCTCTGCGCCATTTTTTGGCATAGACGCGCCGATTTGCTCCGCCTTGCCATCGGTTTCGAGGGTAATACCCGCCGGGCTCAAACGAATGGTTTGTTGCACCGGTTGTAATAACTCCCACACCACAAACTGGCCTTGCTCCACTGTAAACCGACCATTGGAATCCAGCGGCGTTGGCAACACGGCGATGGTTTTCTGCTGCTCAAATTGCCCGTGCAAGCTTTGGATCTGGCGACTGCGCTCACCCAAGGCTGCCAGCAAATCATCCCCGGCCCACGCGGGCAGCGCCAGCAAACAGCTGGTGAGTAATAACAGGAAGCGCATCATCATCGTTGTTCTCATCAATGGTTATTTTTCATCGATAGCTGTTTCAATTAATTCCACGCTAATAAAGGCTCAAGCCCTGGTGCTGGATGCTGGCGACCAACTGGCGCAATTCTTTATCCAGTGCGCGATCCTCGTTGAGAAACGGATGATCCCGGCGGATTTCAGCAAGGGTAACCGCAATTCCACCCTGCACAGCGCGCGCATCTGCATTGTCGCGCTGGCGAAGCTCCACGCCCTGACAAGCGGCGAGCAAGCAAGCGGCAGCCACCTGCTCGGTTAGCTGCAAAATGCGCAGGCAATCGCGTGCGGCGATCGTACCCATGCTGACTTTGTCCTGGTTATGGCATTCGGTAGAACGCGAAAACACACTGGCAGGCATGGTCAGTTTTAATGCTTCGGCGGTCCAGGCAGAAACACCAATCTGCACCGCTTTAAAACCATGGTTAATGGCATTGCGCGGAGCGCTGGCCCCCGAAAGGTTGGCTGGCAAACCCTGGTTGAATTTGGGATCGACCAACTGCGCGAGCTGGCGATCCAGCAAATCGGCAATATTGGCCACAGCAGTTTTCATCGCATCCATCACAAAAGCGATATGGCCGCCGTAAAAATGACCGCCATGCAACACGTGTTCACCCACAGCATCGATGATGGGATTATCGTTCGCGCTGTTTAATTCGTTTTCAATAAACTGCCGCCACCAGGGCAGGCTATCAGCAGCCACGCCGATAACATGCGGAGCGCAGCGTAACGAATAACGATCCTGTAAACGATGGGGATTGCGCGGCGGCTCCCCGGCGTGCAAATCCGCGCGCAGCCAGGCCGCAATTTGCTGCTGGCCGGGATGGGGTTTGGTGGCAAAGAGCAACTCGTCAAAATGATGGGCATTGCCCTGGATCGCTACAGTAACCAGGGCCGTGATACGCGTGGCCAGTTGGATCAGGTATTGGGTGCGGCCGTAAGCCAGGCAAGCGAGCGCGGTCATCACCGCCGTACCATTCATGAGTGCCAGCCCTTCTTTCGGGCGCAAGCGGGCGGGGGTTATCCCCAATTCGGCAAACACCTCCGCCGTCGCCCGGCGCTGGCCACGGTAATAAAGCTCGCGCTCACCGCATAATACCGCCGCCACATACGACAAGGGTGTCAGATCGCCACTCGCGCCAACCGAACCCTCCTCCGGGATAACCGGAACCAGGTCCCGTTGCAGTAATGTCGCCAGCGCTTGCAGCAACTCGTAACTCACTCCCGAATAACCCCGCGCCAACGAGGCCAGCCGTGTTACCAAAACCGCCCGCCCCACCAACGGTGAAAATTCGGCGCCGAGCCCACAGCCATGGAAGGTGTAGAGATGTTGCGGCATGTCGGGCACCAGCTCCGCCGGAATCGCCGTCGTGCACGAATCACCATAGCCGGTGGTTACGCCGTAAATAACACCATCCTCTTCCAGCAAACAGTCAAGAAAATCCGCACCGCGCCTGATCCGCGCGCAAAATTCGCTTTCCTCGCTGAGGACGAGGGTGCGGCGCTGGTGCGCGAGATCGAGTACATCCTCAATGTTCAGCAGTTGATCGTCGATTACTAATTCTGGAAAAACCGGTTGGGTCATGGACAACTTAATCCTCCCCGGACGGGGTATTAGTGGGGGATACCACTGGCATAGTGGGTTGATGCCAGAAATCAAAAAAGTTAAACCATTCGAAAGGATGCCGGCGACATTGCGCCTCTAACTGGCGGGCATATTCCTCTACCAGTGCCTGCAAATGTTGCGCACGCTGTTTGCGCGCAACCTGGGCGCCATCGCCCAGCCATTGGAAGCGTATCTGGTAGCGCCCGCGCTGCTGCGGATCGCGCGCGCAAAATACCGTCACCAGCGGGACTTTCAGAATAGTTGCCAGGGTAAAAGGCCCGGCGGGAAAAGGAGCTGGCTCGCCGAGGAAGTTGGCGTAGATCGAATTCTGTGGGCTGCTCACCGGCACACGGTCACCCGCGATAACCACAAACTCTCCGCGCTCCACGCGCTCACTCAACATCATCGCCGTGGCGGGCGTAATCTCGGTAACCTGCAGCAAGTCGGTATGGCTATGCCCGATTTGCTCGCGAAAAAAGCGATTGAATTTTTGCGAATTTTTGGTGTGCACCATGATGGTCAAGCGCATTTGGGGGTGGCGTGCAGACAAACAGCGGCATATCTCGAAATTGCCGTGATGGGAAATAACGAGCACCGCACCGCGCTGCCGGGCAAGCAGGTCGCGGATAATATGCCCACCGTCTACTGTCACATCGTCAATGCTGATTTTGCCTTTCCATACCGCCAACTTATCGATGATTGCCATCCCGAATCGCCAGAAATGGCGAAAACCCAACCAGTGAATCCAGCCATCGGGCAATGCTCCTTGCACACGTAACCGGCGCAACCAATCAAGCGATGCACGGCGGGCGTTATGGTTCGCCAGGAAGTAATAAAGGATTACCGGAAATAACATCACTTTGAACAATGGCCGCCCACCCAACTGGAAGCAGCCGAACATGAAGCGCATCCCGCCAATGGCACCGGCCTCGGAAATTTGCGCCCAGTGGGTCGCCTGAGGTTTAGCCGGTGGGAGGGGCGATGGTGGCTTGTGCGCAGTGTTCATTTAGTGCGCCTTCACTGCCGGTTTGAATTTGCGCCCCAGCAACCAAGGCCAACGCCAGAGCATGCCGGCGAACAAGCGGATGTGCATCCAGGTAATTAATGCGTTGTCACGCCACATCAGAAAATGGGAGATTCCGTTTTCCGGATAGATGACCCTGGTTCCTACCTGGACTAACGGCCATCCCCGCCAGTACCAACGCACCATAAATTCGGTATCAAAATCCATGCGCTCGCCCATGGATTCCGCCTCCAGTAACTGACAAGCCGGGCCTACCGGATAGACGCGAAAACCACACATCGAATCTTCCACTTGCAGCGACAAGGTATTGAGCCACACCAGAACATGGGTGAGGTAGCGGCAGTAAAAGCGAATTTTCGGTACCGACTCGTTGTACACCGGCTTACCCGCCACCAAGGTAGCCGGAGCCGCGCTGGCCAATGCCAGAAAACGCGGAATGTCATCTATGTTGTGCTGGCCATCAGCATCAACCTGCAAGGCATGGCTAAAACCCAACTGTTGTGCCGTGCGCAACCCGGTTTTAATAGCGCCGCCCTTACCGCGATTAGCGGGGTGAGTCACCATCCGGACATTGCTATAGCTGGCAACCAGTTCTTGTAAAACCGTATGGGAACCCGCCTCGCTACCGTCATCAACCAATATTACCGGCAGCCCCATGGCCGCAATGCGGGCAAGTGCCTGCCCTAAAACCTGGTGATGGTTATACACCGGAATGAGGACACAGGGGCGGAAGCTTGAATCGTGCATCTAGGTCTCGTTGCTAAATAAAATACGGCCGCTGGAAAAAGTGGCAGGGTTGGCCATACCGGGCTCCGTGCGATAGCTGAAATACAGCTTTCCCTTCGCGGGCGAGTAATCCAGCTCCAATTGCAGCCGCGTGGATGGAACAACCAATTGCTGGAATTTGACCGCTTCCAGCCCCGTAAATTCGCCCAGATCGCCCCAATGCTCACGCGCATAATGTACCGCCCAATGGGTCTGGACGATGCCGGGTAGCACCGGATTGCCGGGAAAATGCCCGTCGAAGTAAAGCAAATTAGCCGGTATTTCCAGGGTAAGGTGCAATCCACATTCCTGCTCAGCGCGGGTGATGAGGATTGGCAGTACCGATCCCCCAGCGCCGGTCATTTCATTATCAAACAGCGCCTGCAGCGCAGCTTGTGTGACCTTGCCCTGGGCATTTAAGGGCAACCCGGTGGGATAACGCCAATAACGCGGAATGGCAATGCGCTCCAGGGAGCGATCCAGCCCCCGCTTGAGGTGCTCGTTTAACGCATTCTTGCCATGATCGTGCATGAATGTGCGGCCATCTTCGGTAAGCACAACGACAGCGCCGAGCCTGTCACCACGCTCCGGCAATACGATTACCCGTACCTCTTGCACTTCCGGGCGCTGCGCTATCAGTTTTTCCACTGCCAGCAACGAAATACGTTTGCCCGCGACTTTGGCAATACGATCAACACGACCCGACAACCGAAAACCAGATCCGGCCATGTCCGCCTTATCGGCGGTAATAAACCATCCGGCATCCGGCAGGTGGGCGCTTTTTACCTGCAACAGGTTGCTGGCTTCTTCGATAGCGATATTGACACCGGGTAAGCACTGCCAGGTTTCATCGGTTACCTGCTCACGCCAGCCAATTCCCCCCGTTTCCGTGCTGCCATAAACTTCGGTAATGACTTGCCCCAGCTGTTCACTCGCCGCTATCGCCGCTGGCTTCGCCAAGGGTGCGCCGGAAGAAAAGACAGCGCAGGGCAAGGCTTTGAACCCGATGGGTGACAGCCGGTTCAGGTGAGCGGGACTGGTTACAATCGCTAGTCGCAAATGCTCGTCGGCATCTACCGCCAACTCTTCCCAGTAATCGCGCTCGCGACTGATAAAAGCGCGGCCGCTGACCAATGGCCACAACAGCCGGAATAACAATCCATAAATGTGCTGGTGCGACACGCTGCCGGTAATAACTGCCTGTGCCAATTGCGCACCGCGAAACTGTTCCAGCGCTGCAAGTTCTGCCTCCAACTGGGCGAAGGATTTGGCCACCGGTTCCGGCGCGCCGCTCGAACCAGAGGTAAATAACACCAGCGCACAGGTTTGCGCCGCAACGGGAACTTGCCCAGGCAACTGGCTGGCTTCAATGCCGGGAGCAATACTGTCTGCACCGGGAAAATCCCCAGCCAGACAACACCCCTGCTGCTGCAATTGTGCAACTGTGGCGGGCAGATTATTCGCGGGCAATAACGCCTGTTTCCCCAGTCGCCACACCGCAAATAGCGCCGCCAGAAATTCCAGCCCATCGCGCTGGTAAAGCGCAATACAGGTTGTATCGACACTAGCCAGCGCCGTTTGCCATTGCGCAATACGCCTACAAAACCGGCTCCAGGGAACCGGCGTTTTATCATCATAAGCAAGGATATGCCCAGCCGTATAAACACTGGCCGGGTTGCTAACCAACAGGCGTAAACTCATTATCATTTATTAATCTTGACGTTTTTATTGTCGTATTCGCTGGCGTACCAGATATTCACCCGCAAACAGCAAGCCCATCAATACGTAGGCCACAAGCCCGTTATAGATGGCCCAGACCTTATCGCTAGCGAATAAAGTAGCAGCGGCAATGGTCCCGTTTACAGTAAAGAACGCGCACCACACCATGGTCACCTTGCGTGTATAGGGAATGGCCCGTGCCGGTAAATCCGGCTCACGCATACGCGCAAAACGTTCGATCATGGTTGGCGGCTGCCAGAGGCTAAAGGCAAACACCCCCAGCATGAGGGCATTCATCACCACCGGATAAACCTTCAAGCCAGCCACTGAACCTGTTGCCAGGGTAACTCCTGCAATCAGGGCAATAACAACCATCAACAGCACGGTGTTTGCCGAAGGAAGCCCCAGCCAGCGATTGGCGACGAGCCGCGCACACGCCAACGCGATCAGCACCAACGCGAGCGGCTTTACCCCCCAATACTCCAACCCGAGGTAAACCAGCAGTGGGTAAAAAACCAGCGCGAGACCTGCGAGCAGCGGTACCAGGTACAACGCGCGCACGATTAATCCCGTGTGCGGCGTTCGGCAACCAGCGCCGCCAGGTTGCGTACGCTGGCAAAATGCTTGCGCGTTTCGGAGGACTCGGCATCCAGCTTCACGCCATAGCGCTTTTGCAAGGCTACGCCCAACTCCAGCGCATCGATCGAATCCAAACCCAGGCCATCCACAAACAGCGGTGCGTCATCATCAATATCAGAAGGGCCGATATCCTCAAGGTCCAATGTGTCGATAATCAGCAGTTTCAACTCCTGCACCAAAGCGTCGGTGGATATCGCGTTCATGGTTTTTTAACTCCTCGGTAAAATAAAGTTGCAGATCGCGAGTAAGCGTGCGCGCTGCACCCGCAACAGGCTGCTGATAATAATCAACTAGCGAAATATCCTCACCCACCAGGAGTGAAATGTGGGGTTTGCGCTGGGGGATATGGTACCAGCGATGCTTTTTCGTCAATGTCAGCGGCGTACAGACGATGGTAACTGGTGTTATCCGGACTTGTGCGCGCAACGCCACATTGGCCGCACCGCGCTGGAAATACAAGGGTTCGCCCGGTGCGGTGCGCGTTCCCTCGGGGAAAATAACCAGGCTGCTGCCACTGGCAATGGACGCGCGCGCATCCTCAATCAACCCCACCGCCTCATTGTTGGCAATAAAACCGGTGAGGCGCAGGTACCCGCGCATAAAAGGATTGCTGAACAATCGCTCCTTAACGATGCAATTCGGATTGGGGATAAACGCCATTAAAAACGCCACATCCAGCAAACAGGGATGATTAGCCAATACCAGCAACCCCGGGCGCTGCAAGCGTTCTGCATGACGTATGTCCCAGGTAACAACCCCCAACCAGCGAAGTGCGTGGATATACCAGCGAAAGGAACGATGAATAAACGCCCGCGCCTGTTGCTGGCGCTGTTGCTGATCGGAATAGCGCCAATAAAGCCAGGGGCCGATAACCCAGGGAATCAATAAACCCATTATTCCAAACAGGATAAAACCCAAGGCAGTCGCTACAAGGCGCCATAGGTAATTAATAGAGAAAATCATGGCGTTGTGCGACTCAAGCGCCATACCTGTCCCACGCTCCCCAATAACAGGTCTGCTTGCGCAGACTCCATTAGATCCACCAGTGACATCACCGGCGCTTCCAGCGCGTCGACCCGGGATTCAGGTTGCAATTGCCAGCCTGATCCGGCCGCAACCACTATGGCGAGTGCAAACGGTTGTGAGGGTTGGTTTACATGGAGGTGATAAATCGGTGGCGGTGGTTCATCAGAAAATACGCACAGAACCTGCCCATCGGTTTGGCGGGCAATACCCAGCGCTTCAAGTAGCCCCGCCAATAGATTATGCGGTCCGCCGCTCAATGCGGTAATACCCGTGGTGAGCCCGCGATGAATAGAATAAAGGCCAGCGGTGGAATTGTGCACAGAAAGACCAAAGGCAGTAGGAGATATCAGCTCACCATTAGCAAGGTCTTGCAACAAACCGAGGGTACGACTGCACTCCCCATGACGTGAAACATACACCAGCGGCATGGGTCCATAACGCGCAACCAGCGGTTCAATCACGCTGAAAGCAGCGCGCCCGAGCATGCTCAGGCGGCGGCGCAACATCGCAGGAATTTGTGCAGCATCAGGCTGTTCACCGGACCAGGACTGCCACGCCGGAATAGCAAAGTTAAGCACTGTCATTATTTTTTATACTCACCTGCTGAACCCGCCAAAGTGTGAGTATTAATAATGATTATGAAAGCCAATACAGGTCAAGCACTAGTAACGTCGAAAAAGATTTTTCCGGGGCCAGTGTGCAAAATTAAAACTAATTACCCTGCCCCGACTGGCGCAACCGGTTAATTGAAATAACCTGCGCACCGCTATCGATGGTTTTTTGTTCATCGGCCATCAACTCTGGTTCCAATGGCGAACTCAAAATTTCGCGATACAGCGGTTCAATATTTCCCAACGCCGTTTGCAACTGGTAAAGGTTGGTCTGCAACATTTCCAGTTGTTCCGCTTGGCTGTTGCGCTGGGTTTGCAATTGCGTCAGACGCAGCATGTGATGTTCCAGCAGCTGCTTCTGGTAATGGTTTTGATGAAACAGTGGCGCTAACGCTTCCTGCATCCAACTGTTGATATGCTGGTTGATCTCAATGTACAAATTGCGCACTTCCTGCACCAACGTATTGATAAACCGGCTAATCAATGCACCTTTGTGCGTAAGCACAGCACTCAGGGATTTGCGGAAATCATCCGCGCGCCGGTGCAACTGGCGCAACTGGCGACGCTGCTTCTGGATCTTTAACAGATGGCGCATCATCAGGTGATCATCACCCAACGATGCCTGCTCAGGCCGCTCGTAAATAGAAGCCATCACCCGATTGCAGCGTTCAATTTCGCGTTCCAGATGGGTAATGCTGCTATCCACATCATCAAAAAACTTTCCGATTGCGCGCGCCAATCCTACGGTTGTCCAGCTTTGCGCAAGGCTCCGATGGGCTTCAGCAATTTGCTGCTCCAGTTGCGCCATACTGACCGGCGCCAGCAGCGGCAACTTTTGTGATTCCAGCAACCGCTGGCTGGTACGCAATGACAGCGCCTGCTTGTGGTACTCATGATGGGTGCGGCGAATGGTATCGCGTAACTCCTGCAATTTGCCCGCAGCACCTTCGGGGGCCGCAGAACGCAACTCTTCCAGCTCCCGCTCTGATTCCGCGATACGGCGTACCAAACCATTACGCGCCGTTAAAATCATTTCATAACTATCGCCAATCAACCGATGGCCAATAATTTGCTGCTGGTTGCGCACCACAATTTCCGCCAGCATCCGCTCAAGCTGCGGAAAATTGCTGCGTGCAAGTTGTGCCTGGTTACGCCCGACTTTGCCCAGCAACCCCTGCTTGGCTGACAGCGCCACAACATGGGTGGGCGATAAATCCAACTGGCGCGCCGTGAGTTGGCGCAGCGCATTGATATTGGCATCGACCTCCGGGGCTGGAGTCAAATCGTCCCACAGGCTGTCGATTTTATTCAGCAGCGCAATCACCGCCGTGCAATTTTCCTCGCGCAGGATCTGGATATGCTCGCGCCAGATCTCCATATCGCTCGCGGTCACACCGGCATCAGCGGAGAGCAAAAATAAAATCGCCTGGGCATCCGGCAGGGTTTTCAAGGTGAGTTCGGGTTCGTTGCCCAGCGCGTTCAGGCCGGGCGTGTCCACAATCCGCAGGCCCTGCCGCAGCAACGGATGATCCAGGCTGATCAGCGCGTGACGCCAGGCGGGAACGGAAACCAAGCCCTGTTCATCGCGCTCCCCCAATTCATTTTCGGCAAAACCCAATTTAATGGCATCGGCAACGCTGACTTTTTTGCTGGCGGATACCTGGTTAATTGCCGCGCGGGTTTGCTCGTGATCAGCTGAATCAAAATGGATGGTTACCCAGTTCTGCGGAATGCGTTTAAAACTTTGCAGGCTGGTATTGGTACGGCGGGTCTCAATAGGTAGCAAACGCACGCAATTGGCGGGCTGGTTTACATCCCAGAAAATTTCAGTGGGGCACATGGTTGTGCGCCCCGGCTGTGATGGCAACAAACGGCGGCCACCACCAGTATACAAAAGCGCATTAATCAATTCGGTCTTGCCGCGCGAAAACTCGCCCACGCAGGCAATGGTAAAACTCTCACCGCGCAATAACTGGCGCGCACGCTGTAGGGTTTTACCCATAGGTGCGGCAAAAACGCCGTGGTTATTGAGCCAATACTCAAAGCGCTGCAAACGCTCATCCAATTGGCGCTTCCAACGATTGTAATGGGTCATTTGTCGATGCAGGGATCTCACGTCCATAGCGATACACTCATTATTTGCGTTTTGTAATAGCTGACCGAAATAACCAGTAGTGAGGAAATTCTTTTTTTAGTTTTTCTGCATTAAAGCGGAAAATCATGCCATTGGCCAGATCTTGAGCAGCGAGTGGTTACTTCGAGGCGCTAAAAGGCGGGAACTGCTACTTTATGCAACATTTAGTGCCATGAGCAAGGATTATTTGGCACTTGGTTTTGCATAAATCGAATTGCATCGCGCTATCCGGCGAAACGTTTGTGGTGGGGCGGCGTTAATAACGACGCAGTATTTCAACAACATCGACTTTATAGGATTTATACCACCGCGATTTGCCCAGTTGCTGCGCCTGTAAATGGTCAGCGTCCTGCTTCCAACGGCGAATATGTTCAAGGCTCGGCCAATAGGAAATGGCAATCTCCCGCGAACCTTCGGTATTGGCGATAAAGTCAATGCAACCATAATCCGCCAGGGCTTTCTCGCGCATCTGCTTGGCCATCGCAAAATATTCTTCATCGAATTGCGCCACTTCAGCATGAAAAATTACAGCGTACATAATGATTCCTGAATCATCGTGATTGAATATTTACGTCAGCGGGACTGGGTTTTGGTTGCAACTGGCAGTGAAGAACTAAATCGTCTTCCTGCCAGAAATAAGGATTAAGAAAATCACCAGTTGCCCAGCACTACCACCGGAATCAAACCCAAAAGCAGGGCAAGGCGTTCAAGCAATATGTTGACTACTTGCAAGATAATCAAAATAAAAATCGGTGATACATCAAGCACACCACCTAGCGGTGGAATTAATTTGCGGATCGGAGCCGCAAGGGGATTAATAATCTGGTTCGCTAATACCAGTAACGGATGATGACTAAACGGCGCAATAAAACTACCAATAATACTGATGATCATGCACCAGAAAAAAATACTGGAAACAATCGTCAAGGTTCCAACAACACCCCACGCGATAAGAATTAATGGATTACCTAATAACTCACTCTCGCCAACCACCAGCACCAAAATCATACTGGCGACTAACTGCACCAATATAATTAGCACCACCGATGCCATATCAATCCCCAACACACCGGGAATAATTTTGCGCAATGGTTTTAACAAAGGCATGGTGACTTTAACAATCGCTTGCGATACCGGGTTATAAAAATCGGCGCGCACAACCTGCAATAAAAACCGCAAAATAACAATCACCAGAAACAGCGACATCAAGCTATATACAATCAAATGTAAAATATTGGCAATCATGAAATTCTCCGGTGACCAACAATGTTGTAAAAATTATTTACCCAGCAGTTCTGATAATTCGTCGGCACGGTTGGAACACGCCGTCATCGCTTTTAAAACCGTTGCGCGCAATTGCTCTCGTTCAAACGTATTGATTGCCTGCTCCGTAGTCCCTTTGGGTGAAGTAACCCGACGGCGTAACTCCGCCACATCGTATTCACTGCTTTTTGCCAGAGCGGCTGCACCTAGCGCAGTTTGCAATGTTAATTCAGCAGCGCATTCGCGATTGAGGCCAAGTTTTTCCCCCGCATCAATCATGGCTTCCATCAATAAAAAGAAATACGCCGGGCCAGAACCGGAAACAGCAGTGACTGCATTCAATAAATGTTCTTCATCCAACCACTGCACAATTCCCACTGCACCGAGAATTGCATTGGCTGTCGATTTTTGTTCTTCACTAACGCGCGCATTAGCAAACAAACCGCTCGCACCGGCACGCAATTGCGACGGCGTGTTAGGCATGCAGCGCACTATGGCTTGATCAGTACCCAACCAATTTGCCAGGCTTTCGGTAGTGATACCTGCTGCAACAGAAATAATTAACGGTTTGTGTGCAAGCGAATCACGCAAAGCCAGACTTACTTCTTTTAATAATTGCGGCTTTACCGATAACACAATGACATCGGCTTTTTCTGCGGCCGCATTATTGTCGGTTGTGATTTCTATCGAAAATTCCTGCTTCACTTTTTCCAATGTTTCGGCACGCGGGCCAGCGGCAATAATATCGCTAGCACGATAACCTTCCGCCAGCAAACCACCGATAATCGCTTTGGCCATGTTGCCCGCGCCGATAAATGCAATTCTGGATGTACTCACAATAAATCCTTAACGATTAAACAATCATGTCAATTTCAAAATTTCAATTCAGGTGCGCGCACCAAAAATATCAGTGCCGACACGCACAAAAGTCGCGCCTTCGGCGATCGCGGATTCCATGTCGCCCGACATTCCCATCGACAAAGTATCCATCCTGAAACCCTGCAGGTTTAATACCTGCAAAGCGGAGCGCAATTTAGCGAAGGCTTTGCGTTGCTGTGCGAGATCATCAG
The DNA here is from genome assembly GCA_003056245.1 of Cellvibrio sp. 79. Lineage (GTDB taxonomy): Bacteria > Pseudomonadota > Gammaproteobacteria > Pseudomonadales > Cellvibrionaceae > Cellvibrio. The sequence continues at coordinate 594,342 of MVDH01000003.1, forward strand.
TTGCAGCAGGAATGGCCATCAACCCACGCAATTTCAATCGTGTTAATGGCGCAAACGCAGCTAACAAGGCCGGCAATTCTGCCAGACTCACACCGGACTTGGTGGTTTCATCATCAATATTTACTTGCACGCAAATATTCAGTGGCGGCAAATGCGCCGGACGCTGTTCGTTCAGGCGCTGGGCAATTTTCAACCGATCCACTGAATGAACCCAGCTAAAATGTTCGGCGATGGCGCGGGTTTTGTTGGACTGGATTGGGCCGATAAAATGCCATTCAAGTTCCGGCAGGTGCTGGAGAAGAATTTGTTTTTCCAACGCTTCCTGCAGGTAATTTTCACCGAAGCGACGCTGGCCGCTAGCGTAAGCTTCGGCAATGGCTGCAGCCGGTTGGGTTTTACTAACCGCGATTAACTGCACAGTTTGCGGATCTCGTCCGGCAGCAGTGGCGGCTTGATGAATTCGCGCGGTGACTTTCGCGAGCTTGTCGTCTATCTTGTGCATAACGTAATAAATGTTCACTAAAGTCTGCCGTACCGCCCTCTCGCCGTACCGACTCATAAAAAGGTTGCCCTGCTGATGGATATCACCGAATTACTGGCTTTCAGTGCCAAACAAGGCGCGTCTGACTTGCACCTTTCAGCGGGCTTGCCGCCCATGATCCGTGTGGATGGCGATGTGCGCCGTATTAACCTGCCGCCAATGGAGCACAAGCAGGTACACGGCCTGATTTACGACATTATGAATGACAAGCAGCGCAAGGACTACGAAGAATTCCTGGAAACCGACTTTTCGTTCGAAGTACCGGGCGTGGCCCGTTTCCGCGTTAACGCGTTTAACCAGAATCGCGGTGCTGGCGCCGTGTTCCGGACGATTCCTTCCAAGGTTTTGACCATGGAAGAATTGGGAATGGGCAACGTATTCCGCGATATCTGCGCCGTGCCACGCGGCTTGGTGCTGGTAACCGGGCCGACAGGTTCGGGTAAATCCACCACCCTCGCCGCGATGATCGACTACATCAATGACAATAAATACGAACATGTATTAACCATCGAAGATCCAATCGAATTCGTCCACGAATCCAAAAAATGCCTGGTCAACCAGCGTGAAGTGCATCGCGATACCCACGGCTTTAACGAAGCACTCCGCTCCGCACTCCGCGAAGACCCGGACATCATCCTCGTAGGTGAAATGCGCGACCTAGAAACTATTCGGCTGGCGCTAACGGCGGCAGAAACCGGCCACCTGGTATTCGGCACATTGCATACCACCTCAGCGGCAAAAACCATCGACCGTATCGTGGACGTGTTCCCGGCGAATGAAAAATCCATGGTGCGTTCAATGCTGTCGGAATCGCTGCAAGCGGTAATCTCGCAAACATTGATGAAGAAGAACGGTGGTGGTCGCGTCGCCGCGCACGAAATTATGCGCGGGACTTCGGCGATTCGTAACCTGATCCGCGAAGACAAAGTGGCGCAAATGTATTCGGCGATCCAAACCGGTGCATCGCTCGGCATGCAGACCATGGACCAGTGTCTTGCTGATTTGGTATCGCGCAGGATCGTCAGCCGCGAAGCCGCGAAATCGAAAGCCAAATTCCCTGAGAATTTCTAATCGAAAGCTCACGAATAAATTTTATCGTTGTTATTTTTTATTTCATCTCAGTCGCACATATTTCAATAATTTTTCAGGTGGTTTGTTATGGATTTTGATCGTTTATTAACGCTGATGGTTGAAAAAGGCGCGTCAGATTTGTTTATCACCGCCGGCGTACCGCCTTCGATCAAAGTCCACGGCAAAATTGTGCCGGTAACCGCGACACCACTCGCGCCGGAAAAAGCGCGCGAGTTAGTGCTAAGTGTAATGAACGAAAAACAGCGCACTGAATTTCTGGAGAAAAAAGAACTTAACTTTGCGGTAAGTGCACGCGGGATTGGCCGTTTCCGTGCCAGCGCTTTTTACCAGCGCAACCTGGCGGGAATGGTATTGCGTCGCATTGAAACCAAAATTCCAACCATCGATGAATTAAACCTGCCCGAAATTATTAAAGAATTGGCGATGACCAAACGCGGCCTGATTATTTTCGTGGGCGCAACCGGTACCGGTAAATCAACCTCGCTTGCATCCATGATCGGCCACCGCAACCACAACTCAAAAGGCCACATTATTTCCATTGAAGATCCAATTGAATTTATCCACCAGCATCAGGGCTGCATTATTACCCAACGCGAAGTGGGCATCGATACCGAATCATTTGAAGTTGCACTGAAAAACACTTTGCGTCAGGCACCTGACGTAATTCTGATTGGCGAGGTGCGCTCGCGCGAAACGATGGACCATGCAATTGCGTTCGCAGAAACCGGCCATTTATGTTTGTGCACACTCCACGCCAACAACGCTAACCAGGCGTTGGACCGTATAATCCACTTCTTCCCTGCTGATCGCCATCGCCAATTGTGGATGGATTTATCGTTAAACCTGAAAGCAATTGTTGCTCAACAATTAATTCCCACACCTGATGGCAATGGCCGCCGCGCGTGTCTGGAAATCATGATCAATACACCACTCGCGCAAGATTTAATTCGCAAAGGTGAAGTGTCAGATCTGAAAGAATTGATGAAGCGCTCCACTGAATTGGGCATGCAGACGTTCGATCAGGCGCTCTATGCACTTTACGATAACGGTGAGATTACGTATGAAGATGCATTACTGCACGCAGACTCACCGAACGATTTGCGCCTGATGATCAAACTCGGTTCCGAAACCGATGCAAATTATTTGTCCCATGCTGCCGACAGTTTGTCGATTCAAAGTGATGAGCAAAACAACCGCGGCAAGATGTTTTAAATTTCATCATGCACCAATGAAAAATGCCGGGTAATTTTCCCGGCATTTTTTTGATCTCAACTTATTGAATCAGGTTATTAATTTCGCTCAAGCCAGCTTTCGAGAATTAAACGCGCCGCAATCGAATCCACCGGATTATTTTTATAATCGCGCGAACCACCGCGACTTTTTACTTCGCCTTTGGCTTCAAAACTGGTGAGACGCTCATCGACCAATTCGATTTTTACCCCAAAACGGCCATGCAGCCGATTAGCAAATTTGCGCGCGCGCGCGCTCAGTTCGCTTTCGGTTTCATCCATGTTCAGTGGCAAACCAATCAACACTAAATCCGGTTTCCACTCAGTCAATATTTTTTCAATCTGTGTCCAATCGGGCACACCATCTTTTGCTTTTAGTGGTGCAAGCGAACTGGCCGAACGAGTGACAGTTTGACCAGAAGCAACACCAATATTCTTGGTGCCGTAATCAAAGGCAAGCAGGGTTTTGATCATAGATATTTCTAATGCAGAAAAATTAAGGCACCGGTCTACTAGGCGTGACCGGCATTAAGCGGGATCAGATTGACATCAATACCCAATGCCTGGGCGGCTGCTGTCCAACGATTTTCAAAGGGGGTATTGAAAATAATATCTTTATCAGCTGGCACAGTTAACCAGGAATTAGCAGCAATTTCTGCTTCCAGTTGCCCCTCGCCCCATCCGGCATAACCAAGGGTAATCAAACATTGTTTTGGTCCCTTGCCCTCTGCCAGCGCCGCAATAATGTCGCGTGAGGCGGTGAGGCTGATATCGGGAGACACCTCAAGGGTGGATTGCCATTTACTTTCGGTGGAATGCAACACAAAACCGCGTTCAGGCTGCACAGGTCCACCACTCATCACGATTTGCTCGCCCTGATCTGATTGGTCACTCAAATCCATTTGGGCAAAAATTTCTTTCAGCAGCATAGGTGTCGCGGTGTTGATCACAACACCCATTGCGCCTTTATCACTGTGCTCGCAAATGTAAGTCACGGTGTGGGCAAACGATGAATCATTCAAGCCCGGCATGGCAATAAGGAAATGATCGCGCAAGCTGCCCGGGGTGAGTTCATCATAATCGGTAGAGGGAGTTTTTTGAGTCATGGATTCAGTATGAGGCCAAACCGGGCTAAAACAAGCCAACGGGTTAAATTTTATTGCTGCGGCTAGTTCGCAGAAGTGGTGATGGACGTGTTGCTACCGGTAATTTCAAACCGCCAAGTGCGGATAATCTGCAAGCGATCCGCATGCTTGCGAATTTCCGGCGGGAAGCTGGTGAAAGGTGCAGATAACCGTACAATCTGGCGCGCAGCATCATCCAGAATGCGCTGGCCTGATGACTGCAACACTTTGATTTCATAGATAGTGCCGTCCGGATTGATCATCACTGATAAGCGTAAATTACCGGTGATATGACGAGTCAATGCTTCACGCGGATAATTTTTATTACCCACCTGTTCGATTTTAACGCTCCAATCATTCAGGTATTTGGCGTCGAATGACGCTTTGGTCGAGACCGATGTCAGGGTACGCACACGCGGGCGCTTGGCGTATTCTTGCCGCTGTTTATCCAGCTTGGCCTGGAGGCTGGCGATCTCGCTGGAGACCAGCATTTGTTCCTTTGTAGTACCAGCCAGATCTTCCCGCTGCTCTTCCTCATCGGGATTTAATTTAATCTGGGTTTTGCGCTCCGCCTGTGCAGTCGTGCTTAGTAGCTGCTGATCGCGAATTTTACGAACTGATGCTGCCTGTTGCTGCAACGGGCTTACATCGCGCACTTCGGTGTCAGCGAACTGCGCCTGGCGCTCGGTCGTCAATTGCTTCGCTTCATCCAGCGTACCGCTTCCTTCCTGATTATGCTGGGCCAGGAAGTCAGCCTCTTTTGGTTGGTGCACGGACTTATGAGTGGCAAGGGTGATTTCGATAGTTTGCGACGTATTTTTGTGTTCCGGCATTTTAAAGCCTATGCCCAGCAACACGAATGCATGCAGGATGATCGCCACAAAAAAGGTAAAGCTCAAACGGTCGCCGGTATCCACCGGCGGCACATCGAATGTTTGTTCTTCCAGGGCAACCGCCTGATTCATCTGCAATAACCCACTTGATTAACGGGACGCCAATTTACGCTCAATGGCGTCAATTAGCCGTGACCCAATTCCGGTGTTGTAGGCTTTATCGATTTCACGTGCACAGGTTGGACTGGTGACATTAATTTCGGTCAGGTACTCGCCGATTACATCCAGCCCTACAAACATCAAACCTTTCGCTTTCAACGTTGGCGCGACCTGCTCGACGATCCAATAATCTTTATCCGTTAACGGCTGGGCGACGCCGGTGCCACCTGCTGCCAGATTACCACGAGTCTCGCCTTTTGCAGGAATACGCGCCAGGCAATAAGGTACAGGTTCGCCATCCACCACCAGGATGCGTTTATCACCCTCCTTAATTGCAGGGATATAGCGTTGCGCCATAATCAGTTGCTGACCAAATTCGGTTAGGGTTTCCAGAATTACACCAACATTGGGATCATCGTGGCGGCAACGGAAAATACGACTGCCGCCCATGCCATCCAACGGCTTGAAAATCACATCGCCATGCTGGTGATGGAACTCGCGCAAACGCAACATATCGCGACTGACTAACACTGGTGGGCAACACTGCGGAAACTGGGTCGCAAATATTTTCTCATTGCAATCGCGCAGGCTACGCGGATCATTGACTACCAAAGCACCTTGTTGTTGCGCAGCCTCCAATATATAGGTGCTATAGATATACTCGTTATCGAACGGCGGGTCCTTACGCATCAGGATCACATCGAGGTCGCCCAGTTTTTTGTCCTCATGCAACCCCAGCTCAAACCAGCTATCACCATTGTCCGCCACGAATAGATTGCGGGTATTAGCGCGGGCTTCACCTTGCAGCAAATACAAATCCCTCTGCTCCATATAGTGCAAATCCCAACCGCGTTCCTGCGCCGCCAATAGAAGCGCCAGGGTTGTGTCTTTGTAAAATTTGATATCGGCGATGGGGTCCATCACTACACCAAGGGAGATAGCCATAGAATTCACTCTAATAAGTAATACAATTTATGTATTATTAAGTCGCATAAAAAATTGCCGGACTCAAAAGGGCGGGCTAAAGTTAAGTCTTAAGGGCAATTAAAGCAAGGTTATTGAGCGTCGATAATTGCGTACTAAAAGCTATAAAAACGGAATAGATTACTCATATATTCAAACAGTTATGGCATAACCTTAAAAACTGTGTTAAAAGTTGGTCTTTTCAAAGATGGCGTTATTTTGACGCTACTTTGGATGAAGGATTTAGTCGCGCGTCCATTGCTACAAACTAACAATATCAACCGATTAACGCGTATTTCTGGCAACTACGGCAATAACAAAGGCAAGGTCAGAGTATGGAAGTAACTTACGAAAGCCTGAAAGTGATGGTTATAGACGACAGTAAAACCATCCGTCGCACGGCTGAAACACTGCTCAAAAAAGCGGGCTGCATGGTGATTACCGCCACCGATGGCTTTGATGCCCTGGCAAAAATTGCAGACACCCGTCCCGATATTATTTTTGTGGACATTATGATGCCGCGTCTCGACGGTTATCAAACTTGTGCCTTAATCAAGAATAATAGCGAGTTCAAGACCACCCCGGTCATCATGTTATCCAGTAAAGATGGTCTGTTCGATAAAGCCAAAGGGCGCATTGTCGGCTCCGATCAATACCTCACCAAACCTTTCAGTAAAAGCGAACTGCTCGGTGCGATTGAAGCGCACGTCAAGCATTTAAAAGCGTCCTGATCGCTGGTTAGAGCCTCCGGGCATACGTTAGTGGGTGGAACCCGCTGATCTTCTGGATCAACGCCCAAAGGACTGTTTAATATTCGCCGCACTCCTCGCGGAACATTTATTCGTTTTTTGGAGCAATTATGGCCAGAGTATTGATTATTGATGACTCACCTACCGAAACCTACAAACTCACCAGCATGCTGGAGAAAAACGGTCATGTGGTTATCACCGCCGATAACGGCGAAGCAGGTATTGCACTGGCACAAAAAGAATTGCCAGATGTAGTGTTAATGGATGTGGTTATGCCCGGTTTAAATGGTTTTCAGGCTACCCGCCAATTAACCAAGGCACCGGAAACTGCCCATATTCCTGTGATTATTGTTACGACCAAAGACCAGCAGACTGATCGTGTATGGGGCATGCGCCAAGGGGCTAAAGCCTACTTGTCAAAACCCATCACCCAGGAAGTGCTGATGGCCGCGATGGCGGAAGTATTGCGCTAAACCAGATTCAACCTACAAGCATCAGGGATATCTGCGAAAGCGCTCAGGGAATGATGGGGCGATAATAACAAGCATCAACCGGCCATCTGGCTCGCGCCAGCCGCAAAGGTGATGCAGACGTTACGGACAGAGCTATGTCAGAACCACAGGCTGCTTTTCAAGCCTTACTTACATTGGCGCAACGCAGTCGCGCAGCCGCAAAAGGTTTGCCTGCCCAGGCAGACATCAGGCCCCACTGGAGCGGTATCGGATTTTCGCTCATGGGCAGTTATTTTGTAGCGCCTATTGGTGAAGTGTCGGAGATGCTTGAAGTTCCGAATCACACCCACCTACCCGGCGTTCAACCCTGGGTAAAAGGTGTGGCCAATGTGCGCGGACGCCTTTTGCCACTCTTTGATCTTGCTATGTTTTTTGGTGACCGTCTGACCGGAACACGTAAGCATCGCCGGGTATTAATTCTTGAAACCGAAACCCTGTATTCCGGCCTGATTGTTGATCAGGTTTTCGGTATGCAACATTTTCCCATGGATGAATACATTGAAGAGGCAGGAGCCATCGCACCCGGTATTTTGCCATTTGTCACCGGCAGCTACCCGCAAGGTGGTGAGCGCTGGTCGTTATTTCGACCGGCACTGTTGGCCGAAGATCCGCGCTTTACCAACGCGGCAAAATCCTGAAAGTGAAAACGTTTGAAAGCAAGACCGTAAGTTCAACAGAGTGAGAAACCAATCAACACTTTTCGGATTAGTTAGTAACAGCTGGTCGCAGAAAGTGCAGTGGATAGAAAAAATAAAACCGAACGCTGGTGTAGGAGTGCTTAGATGAAAACTGATTCAAAGATTGCCGCCTTCAAGGCAAAACCGGCGATAGTGATCGCCTCGGTTTTGCTGGTGGCTTCATTTGTAGCTGCGATGATTTCCCTGTTCCTGATTGACCAGGGTAAAACCAACGACCAACGCTACTTGCAACAAGCCTCCGACTTGCGTGCACAGGCTTACCGATTAACATCTCTGGCGCGAGACGCAACCTCCGGTGACGAAAAGGCATTTGCCGAGTTATCCGGTGTAGTCCAGAGCATGGACGGTACCTGGAATATGCTGCGCACCAGCGATGAGGATACCAAAGCGGCTTTGGGAACCGAATTTCAGGCTTATGGTGCAATTTGGGACCGCGTAAAAAACAACGCGCAAGCTATTGCTACCAACAAAGACGTTATCGTATCGCTCAATAACGTCGGCAAGACGCTGAACACTAACCTGCCGTCGCTGCAAACCGAACATAACGATATCGTTGATATCCTGATGGAATCCAACGCACCAACCGATCAGGCGATCCAAGCCCAGCTGCTTTCATGGCGTGTGGAGCGTATCGGTCGTAACATCGATAAAATGCTACGCGGTGATGCCGACGCGGGTGAAGCTGCTGACCAATTTAACCGCGACGCCAACTTCTATGCGCGCGTATTGACCGCAATGAGAGAAGGCGACTCGGCCCTGCGTATTACCAAGGTATCCGATTCCGAAGCCCGTGCCAGTCTTGAAAAAATTACCCAATTGTTTGACGGTGTAAATAAATCCATCCAGGAAATGGTGAATGGATCAGCAACTCTGTTCCGCGCACGTCAGGCATCTGATGCATTGTTGAGTGACAGCCCGCAGTTGTTGCAAGCATTGGCAACTATCTCCGATAAAATCGCTGTTCAAGCCGATAATCGCCCGATCAACAATAGTGTTGTTTTCTTACTGGCAGCAGTGACGCTGATTTCACTGTTCTATATTGGCTTCAACCAATACATGGGCGCACGTCGCCGTGCGGACGAAACCGCTGACACCAACGAGCGTAACCAGACTGCGATTTTGCGTCTCCTCGACGAACTGGCCGACCTCGCGGACGGTGACCTGACCACTACCGCAACAGTAACCGAGGACTTCACCGGTGCAATTGCTGACTCTATCAACTTTACTATCGACCAGCTGCGTATCCTGGTAGCGCGCATCAATGAAACCGCGGTAAACGTATCTGCCGCTGCGCAAGAGACCCAGCAAACTGCACTGCATCTCGCAGAAGCATCTGAACACCAGGCGCAGGAAATCGCCGGTGCATCTGCCGCGGTAAACGAAATGGCCGTGACCATTGACCAGGTATCTGCAAACGCCGCCGAATCGGCAGCGGTAGCGGAGCGTGCGGTATCGATCGCGGGCAACGGTGCGAAAGTGGTACAGAACACTATCCACGGGATGGATACCATCCGTGAGCAGATCCAGGACACCTCCAAACGTATCAAACGCCTCGGTGAATCGTCACAAGAGATCGGTGATATCGTAAGTTTGATTAACGACATTGCGGACCAAACCAACATCCTCGCACTTAACGCGGCAATTCAGGCATCGATGGCCGGTGACGCAGGCCGCGGCTTCGCGGTGGTAGCGGACGAAGTTCAACGCCTTGCGGAACGTTCCGCAGCAGCAACCAAGCAGATCGAAGCGCTGGTAAAAACCATTCAGAACGATACCAACGAAGCGGTAATTTCGATGGAACAAACGACCTCTGAAGTGGTACGCGGTGCGCGCCTCGCACAGGATGCGGGTGTGGCACTGGAAGAAATTGAAAACGTATCGTCAAGTCTGGCGGAATTGATCCAGAACATTTCCAACGCGGCGCGCCAACAAGCATCGTCTGCGGGTCACATCTCCAACACGATGAATGTTATTCAAGAAATTACTACCCAAACTTCAGCCGGTACTTCTGCTACCGCGCAGTCGATTGGTAACCTCGCCGAGATGGCCCTCGACCTGCGTGAATCCGTAGCCGGTTTCAAACTGCCGGAAGAAGATATGTCCGAAGGTCGCGCCAATGCGGCACGTCGCGCCATGTCTACACCGGCGATGGATTTTGACAGCTCCACCGAGGTCATAGATCTGGATGACGAATTGTTGCCTGAAGACGATGTTTTTGGACAACCTTCAAAAGCCTGATGACCCAAAGCCTGATGAAAAGTGCCGCCATGATTAATGGCGGCATTTCTCCGGCAAGTCGTTTCCAGCAACAAGTTCGTCGATTTCCAGAAACAAGCTAGTCGCTTTACTGAATTAGTAACTATGGCCTGGTCACTACGCACACTACCAACGCTCACCGAAGACCAGTTTCTCCAATGGGGCAAACTCCTTGAGGAGCGCACAGGTATACAGTTGGTGTTCCAGCAAAAAGCCTGGCTCGAATCGCAGATTTATGCCCGCCTGCGCGACATGGGTTACACCGACTACGACGGTTACTATTTTTTTGTTGCTGAAGAAAGTATCGATTCCAAACTGGAGTGGGCACGTCTGGTAGATCGCATCGCGGTAAAAGAAACCAGCTTTTTCCGTCATCGCGAATCCATCGAATACGTACGCAACTATCTCCAGCAAAAAATTAATAACCAGGCGCTATCTGACAGCTTTGATGTCTGGAGCCTGGGATGTGCCACTGGCGAAGAAGCTTATTCGCTGGCGATGGTAGTGAATGATTGTTTTGAGTTGGCAATGATCAACCCGTTTTATGGCATCACTGCTATGGATATCAGCCCATCTGCCTTGGCAGCCGGGCGAAAGGGGCGCTACACCAAGCGCCGGGTTGACCAGGTAAAACCAGATGAAGCAAAACGCTACCTCCAGGTTTGCGCCGATGGCAGTTACGAAGTTGTGAACAAATTGCGTGATCGCGTGTGCTTTACCCAGAGCAACATCATCAATGCACGGCAATTACCGCAGGTTCAGGTCGATGTGATTTTTTGCCAGAACCTGTTGGTGTATTTCCGCCGCTGGCTGCGCCGCGATGTGTTGAATGCTCTGGTTGACCGCCTTAAACCGGGCGGTTTACTGATTGTCGGTTTGGGTGAAGTGATGGACTGGGAACACCCGGACATGCAGCGCACCAGTGATGACCAGGTGCAAGCCTATATTCGCCAGACAAATTAATAGTGCTAAAAAACGACTACCAAAAAATAGCAAAGTCGCACTGAGCGAGAATACTGAGAGGATAGTTCTGCATGGCAGACAATCGCAATTTTGCCGCGTTGGATTGGTTGATCCACGAGATCAGCGAAACGCTTAAAGAAGCGCGCCAATCGCTCGAAAGTTATGTGGAAAACCCCAAAGATGCGGCGCGTATCCGCTTCTGTTTGACCCATATCCATCAGGTTCATGGCAGCCTCCAAATGGTGGAGTTTTATGGCGCCGCCATGCTCGCCAGCGAGATGGAGCAATTGACCCAGGCGATGATCGCCAACACGGTTGCCAACACCAGTGAAGCGCAAGAAGTCCTGATGCGCGCCATTTTGCAATTCCCGCTTTATCTGGACCAGGTAAAGGCCACGCGCAAAGACAACCCGCTAATCGTACTGCCGCTGCTCAATGACTTGCGCGCGGTGCGCGGCGAAAGTTTGCTTACCGATACCAAATTGTTCGTCCCCAATTTAACGCCCGCCAAAAAAGTCAGCGGCGCGCGCTTGCCCGTCACTAACGACAATGTGCAGTTCCAGGCGATGGTGCTCAAGCTGCGCCAGATGTACCAGTATGCCGCTTCCGGTTTTATCCGCGGCGTTAACCCGGACGAAAATCTGGCGTACCTGCAAAAAGCCTTTTCCCGTCTGCAAAAGCTGACTCACGGTACCGCGCGCTTCGCGTTGTGGGATATTTGCGTAGCCTTAGTAGAAGCTATTGAGCTTGACGCCATCGAAATCAGCGTTGCAGTCAAAAACCTGCTGCGCCAGTTGGATAAGGAAATCAAAGTCCTCGCCGTTCACGGAGTGAAGGCACTGAACAGCTTTACCAATGATGAGCTGATCAAAAACCTGCTTTATTACGTCGCACGTGCGGGCAAACACGCGCCCGGCTTTCCGCCTAATTCCCATTTGCAGCGCATCTACGAAACCTATCATCTCGAAGAAGCGTTGCTGGAAGGTAAAGAAACCGGCGATGAAGCCCAGGATATGTTGTCGGTGCCCGACGCTGATGCCATGCGCTCGGTGGTTGGCGCACTGAAAGAAGAACTGAACCTGATCAAAAACAGCCTGGATGTCTGCCTCGCGGGTGGCGACACCCAAGCCACTCTCAGCGATGCATTGCCGATTGTTAAACGTGTGGCGGATACCATGGCCGTGCTGGGCCTGGGTGATTTGCGCAAACGTATCCTTGAGCAAGGCGCGGCGCTGGAACTGGTGGTTGAATCCAATAGCCAATTGAATGACGAGCAATTATTAGCAATTGCAAGCCAGATTATTTCTGTTGAGAACGCACTGGACAGCCTGACCGAACCGGGCGGGCAAGATCCAAAGCAAGCTGATGAATCCGACATCACCCTGACCCGCGCCAAAGAGTCGGTGTTGCGTGAATCGCGCAATGGATTGGAACACGCCAAAGACGCGATCATCGAATACATCGCGTCACAGTGGAATCGCCAGCATTTGCAGAGCGTACCCACTACCCTGCGCGAAATCCGCGGCGGCCTGGAAATTATGCCGTTGCCACGCCCGGCCCGGATTCTCGGTGCCTGCGCACGCTTTATTGAAGAACAACTGCTGGAGCAGGAAAGCACTCCGCAGTGGACGACACTGGATACCCTGGCCGATGCCATTACCAGTGTTGAGTATTACCTGGAGCGCTTGAGCAGTGGCGGCCGCAAAGATGAAAACGATTTGCTGCTCAGTGTGGCCGAGGAAAGCGTCGCCAGCCTGGGTTATGCCGTTGCCAAGACCAGCAAACCCGACACAACCAGCGCAGAACCTGAAAAGGATTTGCCAACTGCCGCCACATCTCCTGTAAAAACCAATGAAGAAGCTGAATTAGCTGCTGCTTACGGCAAAACCGCTTATGCAGAAGTGGCCGTTGCTACTGAGGAAGAAGCGTCCGATCAATTGGAAGCGATCTACGCCCAAGCGGTACCGGACGCACCATCCTATATTGCCGATGAACAATCTATTGAACTTGACGATGAACCGAAGAGCAATACAGAAATCGCTATCGAGTCAGCGCCTGCTCTTGATCAAGTTGATGAAATCACTGAAGAAGCTGAAGTAGTAGTTGTAGAAGAACCAACGCTGATCCCCACCAACAATGCACCGGTGATCACGCGCGAAGACAACGACGATATCGATGATGAAATTATTGAAATCTTCATCGAGGAGGCCGGTGAAGTTACCGAAACTATTGGCGAATACTTCCCGCGCTGGGCGCAAAACTTTGAAGATAACAATTCGCTGACTGAATTCCGCCGCGCATTCCATACCTTGAAAGGCAGCGGCCGGATGGTCGGCGCCAACGACATCGGCGAGCTGGCCTGGTCGATTGAAAACATGCTCAACCGCGTTCTTGACCGCACGATTGTGGCGGGTGCGGTGCATGTTCATATCATCGAAAAAGTGCGCGGCCTGTTGCCGGATATGATTGCCGCCTTCCGCGATAATCAACCCAACCCGCATGCTGAACTGGCAGAAACCTATCGCCTTCAAGCCCAATCCTTGTCGCAAGGTGTTGTTCCCGATGCGTTGCTGGCCGAACTGGAAACTGCTCCGGCCGGCCAAACCAGCGCGGCGGATATCGTTGCTCAACAAGAAGCAGAAGCGGTTGAGGATCTGGCTGAAGAAGACATTGATCTGGAAGAAGAATCGGCTGAAGAGACGCTCGAACCCGAATTATCGGGTGAGCCTCCGCAAACCGATGAGGATGAAGTCCTCACCCTTGAAGAAGAGATTATTGAACCGGTTGCGCCTGAGTCGATTGAAACGCTCGAATTGGTTGAAGAGGAAACTGATAACGAAGCGCTACAACTTAGCCAAACCTACAGCGAGCTTCAGCCAACCAGCTTCAACTACAGCGAATCGGTCGATGAAGACATTGATATCGATGATCCGGATGCCCAGCTGTGGGATATTTTCGGTGCCGAAGCGGTATATCACCTGCACATAGTGCAGCAGTTTATCCTGCGGATGGAAGCGGAAGCGCCCATCTATGAACCCCCCAGTGAAGACATGCAACGTGCCCTGCACACCCTTAAAGGCAGCGCGCACATGGCGGAAGTTACCCCCGTGGCCGAGCTGGCTACGCCGCTGGAGCGATTCGTTAAAGAGTTGCGTTCTTATCACGTCAATATCAACGACGATATCCTCCAGTTGTTGCGTGATACCGTCACATATACCCAAATCGCCTTGCACCAAATTGAAGTTGGCGAAGACGTCGATATTCCCCGCTTGCAGCAATTCATAGCCCGTGTGCATGAGCTGCGTGAATTGCATATTGCGCCGCTGGTCAGACTGCAAGAACTGGATGAAACCGGCAAGCGCCCGGTAGACCCCGAATTACTGGCCATATTTATGGCCGAAGAAATGAACTTGCTGCTGGATGCCGACAAGATCATTGCACAATGGCAAGCCAGTCCGCGCGATACGGTACATTTGATTCCCATCATGGATGAGTTGGGTAAACTCACCCAGGCAGCCGCCCATGCTTATTTGCCCGCAATGGCGGAGTTGAGCGCCAAACTGCATAACGTATATGAAGCCATTATCGCCGACCAATTGCGCTGTTCGCCCGCCATTTGCAGCACTTTGAATAACGCCCACACGGCATTGCTGGATATGGTTGACGCCATCGCCGCTGGCCAAAACCTCAACGGCATTCCGGAAAACATCAACGACGCGCTGGATGAATTACTCAGCAATGAAGTCGTCACTATTACCAGCTTGGCTAATGATCAGGTTCCTCTCATCAACGAAGAGATCCCGGTCATTGACCAGGTTGCTGAAGAGCATTCCCCGGCAGCGGCCAATAGCGAATACGAGTTGCCAACCCTGGAAGTTGAAGCACTGATTGATGCTGAAGCTGAAAACGAATTACTGCTGTTGGAAGAGGCCGGCGAGAGCGAAGAAACACTGGAGCTGGGCGAAGTCATTGAGTTAACAGATGAGCTTGACGCAGATGTTGAGTCAGCCCCTGAGGTGATAAATCTGGGCGAGACAGTTGATCTTGACGGCTCAGAGGTAGGAGAAAGTATCGATTTCTCCGAAATTTCCATCCCTGACGAAACCCTCGATCTCGGTGAGCCCGCGTACGCCGTTGATGAACATATCGAAATTTCTGAACTGGAATCAGCCGATTCGATTCTGGAACTCAGCGAAGAAATCGTTTTTGTCGAAACCATCGACCCGGATGAAACCCTGGATCTGGCCGTTGAGCCGGTCTTACTTGATGAAGCAATCGAACTAACTGCTTTTGTTGAGCCTGATGAGCCCGCAGTGGAATCAGGCGGTGAAACCATCGAACTCGAAACCCTGGATCTGGCAGAAGAAGCGATTGAGTTTGCTGAGACTATTGATATTGGTGAGCCAATAGAACTCGGCGAGGCCATAGACCTTGGTGAAACGTTAGACCTTAGCGACGCAATTACGCTTGATGAGGCGATTGATTTTGCTGGTGCAATTACCCCCGATGAACATCTTGAACTGGATGAGCCGGCATCGCTGCATGATGTGGTTGAACTGGTCGACGAAGATGCCGTTATCCTCGACGAACAAATTCCTGAGCTGATCATCGAAGCCGAAGCCGAAGCCGAAGCCGAAGCCGAAGCCGAAGCCGAAGCCGAAGCCGAAGCCGAAGCCGAAGCCGAAGCCGAAGCCG
>MVDH01000003.1:610165-659946 GCA_003056245.1 Cellvibrio sp. 79
CAGCTCCAGCTCCAGCTCCAGCTCCAGCTCCAGCTCCAGCTCCAGCTCCAGCTCCAGCTATCAGTAATGATCATGCTGCGAAAATACTGAAACAAGCAGAAAAAGCACAAAAAGTTAATGGATCTGGAAACCCGATTCTGCAAAAGGCACCGCATTACTGGAGACTGATGCGGATGGACCGCCCCATTGGAACCTTGCTACTCCTATGGCCAACACTCTGGGCGCTGTGGATAGCAGCGAAAGGCATTCCCAGCTTCAAAAACCTGGTGATTTTTGTGCTGGGTGTGATTGTGATGCGCGCCGCCGGATGCGTAATTAACGATTTTGCCGACCGCAAAATTGATGGCCAGGTGCTGCGCACCAAAGACAGGCCACTCGCTACCGGCGCCGTTTCCAGCCGCGAGGCCATCGGGCTTTTTATCACCTTGTGCCTTATCGCCTTTGGCCTGGTGTTGATGACCGATCCACTCACTATAAAACTCTCGGTGGGCGGACTCGTGCTCGCGTTCTGCTATCCCTTTATGAAACGTCACACCCATTTGCCGCAAGTCGTGCTCGGTGCTGCATTCGCGTGGGGGATTCCAATGGCCTATGCCGCCGAAGCTGGTGAACTAAACCGCCATATGTGGCTGATTTATTTCGCCGTGGTGCTGTGGACCGTCGCCTATGACACTTTTTATGCCATGGTTGATCGGGATGATGATTTGAAAATCGGCGTGAAATCCACTGCAGTTTTATTTGGTGAGCAGGATCGCTTTATTACTGGCCTGCTACAATTTTTAACGCTCTGGGCGCTGGTACTGGTCGGAAAACACTTTGAACTGGGCAGTATTTATTATCTGGGATTGGCAATCGCTGCCGGCTTGTTTATCTACCAACAATGGCTAATTCGTTTCCGCGCACGCGAAGCCTGCTTTAAAGCATTTCTGAATAATAATTGGGTGGGAGCTGCTATTTTTGCTGGAATAGTGACCGATTACGCCCTGCGCTGATCAATAAATTTTTATCGCTCATTGCGCCTGTCATAAATGTGTAACACTGAACTTATTTAATAAGCTGCAACAATAGCTTCATAAATCTATGAAGCGCCCCGTAGTTATTTCAGGTAGAACACCTATGACTGGTCGCAAAATTCTGATCGTTGATGATGAATCCGCTATCCGCGATATGTTGCGCGTAGCACTGGAGATGGCCGAATATCAGGTCATGGAAGCAAGTAATGCGCAGGATGCCCATGGGTTGATTATCGACGAGAAACCAGACTTGATCCTGCTCGACTGGATGATGCCGGGCACTAGCGGTATCGAACTGGCCCGCCGCTTGAAACGCGATGAAGTCACCGCTGGAACACCGATCATCATGCTCACCGCGAAAGGCGAGGAAGATAACAAGATACAAGGCTTGGAAGTCGGCGCCGATGATTACATCACCAAGCCATTTTCACCGCGCGAACTGGTAGCCCGCCTGAAAGCCGTATTGCGCCGCGCTGATCCGCAAATCAATTCCGCACCAATCACCGTACAGGGCCTGTGCCTTGACCCCGCTAGTCATCGGGTGACCATTAATAACCAATCGGTGGATATGGGCCCAACGGAATATCGCCTGCTGGAATTTTTTCTGACCCACCAGGAAAGGGCCTATACTCGCAGCCAACTGCTGGATCATGTCTGGGGTGGTAACGTTTATGTGGAAGAGCGCACGGTAGATGTTCATATCCGTCGCTTACGTAAAGCCCTGACCGTCGACGGCCATGAAGATCTGATCCAGACCGTACGCGGTACCGGTTATCGTTTTTCTACGCGTATTGAAGCCTGATTACCCTGAATGTCGTCCAGGATCCGGATATATCTACAAGCCAAACCATGAAAGGCTTTGTGGATATCCCGGATTTTGTACTGCTTTGTGCCATGAGGTTTAGCTTTTGTTAAAAGGTTTCAGCACCGAACTCCAGCGTATCCTGGTTATCCTTGTTGTCTGCAGTGTGATTGGGTTTTTCAGCGATCACTATTTACTGTGGATGCTCTTCGGTTGCGCCGGTTACATCATATGGATGCTCTGGCAAATGCGCCGCCTCAACCAGTGGCTGGTGCGCCAGGAAAGTGAACATCCCCCCGAGGCTAGCGGTATCTGGGGTCAGATCTTCGACAATATCTACCAGCTACAACGCGACCAGCGCCTGGAAAAAGAAAACCTGCAGGCGGTGATAAAGCGCATCCAGGAAATCAGTTCGGCATTAAAAGATGGTCTCGTCATCCTCGATGCACGCGGTCATCTGGATTTCTGGAATCCGGCGGCGCATCGCATGCTCGCACTCAGCACCAAAGACCAGGGCCAATCAGTTATCAACTTTATCCGCCATCCCAAATTCGTCGCCTACTTTGAAGAAGGCAATTACGAAGAGCCTCTGGAGTTACCCTCAACGCGTTTTCCATCAAAACACCTCCAATTCCAGATCACCCTGTTTGGCAAGAACGAGCGCTTGATCGTGATTCGCGATGTAACCCAGTTACATAACCTGGAGAAAATGCGTCAGGATTTTATCGCCAACGTTTCCCACGAATTGCGGACACCGCTCACGGTAATTAACGGCTACGTGGAAACTCTGGCCGATAACAACACCACGCCCAGTTGGGATAAGCCGTTGCAACAAATGTCGCAACAATCCAAACGGATGTCGCTGTTGATTAACGATTTACTAGTGCTCTCTAAACTGGAAACTACCGAGGCCGGGCACAACCATAAACCCATCAACATCGAACAATTGCTCACTATCGTCAAAAGCGAAGCGGACGTGCTCAGCAGCGAAAAAAGTCAGCAACTTACCCTGATTTGCAATAACACCACCAAACCGTTACTGCTCTCCGGCAACGAAAAGGAGTTGCACAGTGCATTCTCCAACCTTGTTACCAATGCCATTAAATACACTCCGGCCGAAGGCAAGATCAGCATGTTGCTGTGGCAGGATCAAAAGCATTTTTATTTTTCGGTAAGCGATAACGGGCCAGGCATTGAAGCCCAGCACATTCCGCGTTTAACTGAACGTTTTTACCGTGTGGATGCCAGCCGCAACAGCAGCACCGGCGGAACCGGATTGGGCTTGGCGATTGTGAAGCATGTGCTAATGCGCCACGACGCTGAATTGCAAATCACCAGCGAGCCAGGCAAGGGCAGTATGTTTATTTGTGTGTTTCCACTGCCACATAAATAAATATGACGCCTTTCCGGCGTCAATTGACAACCTTGTCACTTTTCTCCCCACCTGTCTAAAAATCGAACCCAAGGTAAAGCCATAAACGGAATTTTTTCCCAAATTCGAACTTATTTCCAAAACTCTTACCCCGAAAATCCAAAGTCGGACTCGCCAAAACAACGTTGTCATTTTAGACTCAACTCCCATGCAATGAACCTGACGCCAAAATCAGGATGACGTGCATGAGTTAATAAAAAGCGACAACCCTAAACGTCGCACTGGTATGACCAATTTAAATTACCCAGGAGATTGAGAGTGAAAAAGACAATAATGAAATGCGGTATTTCCGCTGTAGTACTGGGCTCTTTACTGGCTGCTGGCCAAGCATTTGCCCATGGATATATATCTTCTCCAAAATCACGTTACATCCAATGTGCCCAAAACGGCATTGAAAACCCGACTCATCCGGCATGTATCGCTGCTAAAGCAGCGGGCAATGGTGGTCTGTACACTCCACAAGAAGTTGCCGTGGGCGGTGTAAAAGACAACCACGAGTTCTTCATTCCTGATGGTCGTCTCTGCTCTGCAAACCGTTCAAACCTGTTCGGTATGGATCTGGCGCGCACTGATTGGCCTGCAACCAGCGTAACTCCTGGCCCACGTACCTTTACCTGGACCAACACCGCTGCGCACAAAACTACTTACTTCCGTTACTACATCACCAAAGAAGGTTACAACCACAGCCAACCACTGCGCTGGAGTGACCTGGTGTTGATTCATGATTCCGGTAAAGCGGATCAGGAAGCAGTGTCCAACCACGTAGTAAACCTGCCACAACGTACCGGTCGCCATATCGTGTACAGCATTTGGCAACGTGACTGGGAGCGCGATGCGGCTGAAGGTTTCTATCAATGCGTGGACGTTGACTTCGGTGGCGGCACCACTTCTTCAGTAGCCAGCAGCTCATCAGTGAAGAGCTCTTCTGTTCCTTCTTCAAGCTCTGTTGCGACCACCAGCAGCAGCGTATCTAACGATACCTGTGCAAGTTTGCCAGCGTGGAATGCAAGCACCAGCTACACCAACCCACAACAAGTGAAGCACAATAACAAACGCTACCAGGCTAACTACTGGACCCAGGGCAATGACCCAACCACCAACTCTGGCCAATACAGCTACTGGTTGGATCTGGGTGCTTGTGCCGGAAGTCCGACGTCTTCTTCAGTTGCTTCCAGCGTTACCGTTAGCTCTTCCAGCAAATCAAGTTCCAGCGTTGCTGTTTCATCATCTTCAGTATCAACCGGTAACTGTACTTCTCCTGCTTACGTAAACGGCAGCAGCTATGCAAATGGCGCTAAAGTAACTAACGTTGGTAACGAGTATCAATGTACTGTTGCTGGCTGGTGTACCGTTGGTGGTCCATACGCTCCAGGTACCGGTTGGGCGTGGGCAAATGCATGGTCTCTGGTTCGTAGCTGTAACTAAGAGTTATGTAAAAATTACGCCGGAATTTCCTGCAAGTTAATCCGGAGTAAAACAAAAACGGCGATCTCACAAGGATCGCCGTTTTTTATTGCTTGTTATTTCAAATAAATTTCAATTTCAGTCGCTTTATCGATCCGCACTTTAGCTTCATCAAAAGATGGCTGCCCATAACTACCACCATTATTCGAAAAGCCATAAGGCTCTATAGGGATTCCAGCAGAATCTTTATCGATCATGCCGTTATCATTTTCGTCCTGAAACAATTTCACCGCATAGTGACCCGTTGGAACATCGCCCAATGGAATGCGGATTGGACCTTCAGTCACTTTGACTTTCTGCACGACCACCCATTGGCTATCAGTGCTGTAATTCAGTGCCTTGTCGTAAACCGCAATCAGTAGATTGCCGTTCAAATTTTTTACCTTATCGACCTTGAGTGTCAGCTCATGGGCTAACGAAGGTAAACTGATTCCGACCAATGCCATACCCGCAACTACCGCTAATGTTTTCATCGCAAAACTCCTTATTTAGTTTGGTTAAACACAGCGACAGGATAATGAGCCGCGCTGGTTTGCACAGGTGTCATTACTCAGCAAATCAGGATGACAAGACTCACCAAACCGCGATGACAAATGTCCTGTATTTACCAATAGGGCTTTGCCAGTAAGATAGGCGCACTTATTTCGGGGCCAGTGCCATGAACAACGACAAACACCTACCGATTCTGGCTGGCATTATCACCTGGAGCGCGGTTGCCTATATCGAATTCCAGCACTTATCGGGGTCGCCCTATGCTGTCGCTGGTGTGATCGGCTATGTGTGTTTTTTAGTGTTATTTGCCACTGTGGTTTATCAGCTGGGCAATCGCCAATACTATCGGCACCATCGTATTTTTTTACATTTGCAATTATTAATCGCATTGTTGTTATTACTTATCCACCCCAGCGATCTTGCTCCGATTTTATTGGTAGTGTGGGCCGCACAGCTGGCTGATTATTTTTCGCGGAAGCACGCCATTCTGTTAGTGCTTTTTAGCAATCTTGCTTTTTATTCAATTATTTTTATGTACTGGAAAACCCAAAATCATTTTGTCATTGCACTGACATTTCTAGGCTTTCAATTCTTTGCGCTGGGCACTGCGTTTGCGCGGGTAAGCGAGCGACAAGCACGCGAGGAGCTGGAACAAGTCAACCAACAATTACTGGCGACACGAATAATTTTGGCACAATCCAGCAAGCAAGAAGAACGTTTACGCATCGCACGCGATTTGCACGACATTCTCGGCCATCAGCTCACCGCGCTCAATTTGCAGTTGGAAATTTTACAGCACAAAGTAGATGGGGGTTTGCAGTTGTCGGTTACTGAAACCAAACAACTGGCAAAACAATTACTTGAAAATATTCGCGCGGTTGTACGCGACCAACGCACGGCCATTACGGTAGATATTCGCCAGGCGGTATACACACTCGCCACCCGCCTACCGGAATTAACAATTGACATTCACGGCAATTTACACCTGGAATCTGCCCATGTTGCGGAACAGCTGTTGCTGTGTATCCAGGAAGGTATCAGTAATGCATTGCGTCATGGCAATGCCAAAAATATCCAATTGCATCTGCAACAGGACCAAAATCAAATTCGTATTGATATTGATGACAACGGTATTGGTTGCACCTCTGCGCTTAAACCCGGGAATGGTTTAATTGGAATGCAAGAGCGCTTGGCCCAATTTAATGGACGCGCTGAATTAATCCCGCAGGATATTGGCTGTCGCTTATCCATCGCACTGGAGTTAAATAATGCTTGATATAGGTTTGGTCGATGATCAGCAATTAGTTCGCCAAGGAATTGCCGGGCTATTGGCAATTTCCGGTAAAGCGCGCGTCGTATGGGAAGCACGCCACGGTGAAGAAGCACTCGCATTAATTGCACAACAACCGGTAAATGCAGTATTGGCTGATATCCGCATGCCCGTAATGGATGGCATTAGCCTGGTAAAAAGTTTACGTAGCAATAACAATCGCACGCCGGTATTGATGCTCACCACATTCGACGATGCCGAATTATTCAGTCAAAGCCTGAAAGCCGGGGCGAATGGTTTTCTATTGAAAGATGTCTCGCTGGAGAAATTAGTCAGCAGCCTTGAAACCATTGCTGACGGCTCTACGTTTCTGGCTGAAGCCGATATGCTACAAGACTATCAACAACGAAAATCAGTCATCGAATTATCTGATCGGGAGCGACAAATTTTACGTTTGCTAGTAGGCGGTTTTTCCAATAAGGAAATTGCACGCGCAATTTTTCTCGCCGAGGGTACAGTGCGCAATCATGTTTCCAATATTCTGGCTAAACTTGATTGCCGTGATCGCACGCAGGCGGTGCTCAAAGCAATCAATGATGGCTTTATTTAGCTATTCAACATGACGTTGTAATGCGAGGAATGTATGAATTGGTTTATGGCTTTTCTGCATCACCTGGTGGCATTCATATTGGTCGCAACGCTGGTTTATGAATGGCTATTAATTCGCAAACCCATCACCTTAGAGCGTGCCCGATCATTAATAAACACTGACCGAATATATGGTGCCAGCGCCATGTTATTGTTAATTATCGGTGGGTTACGGTTATTTTATTTTGAAAAAGGTACGCAATATTATTTTCACAGCATACCGTTCATTATCAAACTGATACTGTTTGCAGTGGTAGGGATTTTATCGATTTATCCTACGGTTACATTCCAGCGCTGGCAACAAGGGCTGAGCCGACAGCAAGTACCCGTTATCCATGAAAAAACACTGCGCCTTTTGCAACGCATTATCACGTTTGAGTTAATTTGCATCACCGGCATATTGCTCGGTGCCGCCATGGCGGCCAAAGGTGCTGGCTATATTTCCTGAAACGATGCAGTTTGTAATTGCAAACGCGCAAGCTGCTGATATAACTCACTACTGGACATCAATTGCTGATGCGTGCCGCTCGCAACAATTTTTCCCTGTTGCAACACCAGAATTCGATCGGCATTAATCACTGTTGATAAACGGTGCGCAATCATAATCGTCGTGCGATTTTGCATTAATCGCTCCAACGCCTGTTGCACAATTTTCTCGCTGTTGGAATCCAGTGCACTGGTGGCTTCATCCAATAATAAAATCGGACGATCAGCAAGAATTGCGCGGGCGATAGCTATACGTTGTTTTTGCCCACCTGATAAACGAACACCGCGTTCGCCTAAAAAAGTATCCAAACCTTCCGGTAATTTTTCAATAAACTCCATAGCAAATGCGGCATCGCACGCAGCTAATACTGCCGCATCCGTCGCATCCGGGCGCGCGTAACGCACGTTATCGCGCAGGCTTGCAGCAAATATCACCGGGTCTTGCGGGACCAACGCAATTCGCTCACGCAACGCATGAATATCTGTTTCACGAATATTCACACCATCCAATAAAATTTCACCGGTTTGTGGATCATAGAATCGCTGCAATAGCTGAAACACGGTGGTTTTACCGGCGCCCGAAGGGCCAACCAATGCAATTTTTTCGCCGGGATTAATGTGCAAATTAAATTGTTCAAATACTGGCGTGTCCGGGCGCGATGGATAAGCAAACACAATGTCGCGCATGCTTAATGCTCCTATCGCCGGCACCGGCAACGCAATCGGGTCGTCAACCTGAGGCAAACCCGAGGGCGTTACCAACAACTCCACCAATCGCTCGGTAGCACCCGCTGCGCGCTGTACATCGCCAATCACTTCTGAAATCGTACCCATTGCGCTGGCAACAATTACGGCATAAAAAATAAAAGCGGATAATTCTCCGCCAGTGATTTCTCCACTTAATACGTCATGGCCACCGACCCATAAAATTAGTGCGACCGCGCTGAATACTAATGTAATAACTGCCGCAACCAATAATGCGCGCTGGCGTACGCGTTGAATTCCCGTCGCAAAGGTGGATTCGACGCGCTGGTTAAATTCACGTGCTGAAGCCACTTCGTGGCCGTAGGCCTGCACCGTGCGAATTTCGTGGATAACTTCATCGGTGTAAGCACCAACATTCGCCACCGAATCCTGACTCGCGCGCGCAAGGCGACGCACACGTCGACCAAATGCAATAATCGGCACCAGCACAAATGGAATCGCCAGCAAGACAAGCAACGTCAGTTTTAAACTGGTAATCGCCAACATCACCAAACCACCCAGCAGCAATAACGCATTGCGCAATGCCATTGAGACACTAGAGCCAATTACGGTTTCCAGTTGCGTTGTGTCGTTAGTTAAACGCGATAGCACATCGCCAGTGCGGTTCTGCTCAAAAAATGAGGGAGAGAGCGTTAGTAAGTGGGAAAACACGCGGCGGCGTAAATCAGCGGTAATGCGCTCACCTAACCAGGACACGAGATAAAAACGTGCGTAGGTTGCAAGCGACATAACCAGGATTACTACTAGCAATCCCAAGAGAGCATAATTCAATAGCTCGGGACTGCCTGCGACAAATCCTTTATCAATAACTTGCTTCAAACCCTGGCCAATCAATAATACCGACGCAGCAGCAACTACCAATGCAAGTAACGCAAAGCCTATGCGCATGCGATAGGGGCGAATTAAATCGAGCAGAATCTGGCGACGCGAAAGTGGCGGAGTCATAAGGCTTCCTGAGATATAAAACAGAATCAGGAAGATTGGGCAGGCAATGTGCAAAAACAACCGCACGGCAACAATTGATGACCTTTGTCAGCGCATGGAGTGCAGCTCAACAAATCGCAGGCAATAAAAAAGGCGAGAGGTTAGTCTCGCCTTTTTGCTATGGTTAATTTCCGTAGAAATTAGATAGCAGTGATGTTTTCAGCTTGTGGGCCTTTTTGGCCTTGAGTCACAGTGAAGCTCACTTTTTGGCCTTCAGCCAGAGTTTTGAAGCCAGTACCAGCGATAGCACTGAAGTGTGCGAATACATCTGGACCAGATTCTTGAGCGATAAAACCAAAACCTTTAGCTTCGTTGAACCACTTAACGGTACCGGTAACAGTCTTAGACATGTTAATCATCCTATTTAAAACAGAAGTAATTGGAACCCGCGAACGGGCAGTTTGTGCTGAAAATGAGGGAATTACTTATGAAACAGGACGAGGTACTTTGGAACTTCGATGATGTGCATAAATATTAATCATTCTTTCAAGCGAAGAGCAGTGTACACTTGCTACCATCAAAGTCAATGACTACTTCGAGCAAAACAAGGGTTGGCGGTCGATTATCCATCCAAATGGTTATAATGGCGACAATATTCTGCCAACCCCTTCACAAATCCAAAATCATCAGAGTTTGTTGTCTATGTTCCAACGATCTTTATTAAAGTTACTGCTCCCATTTTGTTTTTTAATCCCGGTTGAAGTATTAGCCCAGGGCAGTGCTTTTAATTTGGAGAACTGGCCTGAAACTCCAGCCAATCTCAAACCAATGTATGTCAAAGCGATTATGGAGCAGGCGGGCGTACATAAAGTGAGTTTCAAACTACCGGCCGACTTTTACATTGCCGAATTGGATAAATTCGCCACTACCGCTGCAGAAAACAATTATCGCCCCTATCTAAAAACCTCCGTTGCACAAAACCTGGCGACACTTGCAGTCATTCATTGCGATTGGAATAACGGTGTTCCACCGTGGGAATTCGCACAGAAATATTTGGGTAACCAACAAATGGAATTATTAAAAACACTTTATCCAGTTGCCATAAACAAATTACAAAATAATTGCACTGAATAAATTGACGGGCGACACCATGAATTATCTGGCTATTGGTGGATTATTTTTTGCGACCGCCATTGCAGAGATTGTCGGTTGCTACTTGCCCTATTTATATTTGCGTAAAGAAGGCAGCGTCTGGTTACTAATTCCTGCAGCAATCAGCCTGATGATTTTTGTATGGCTGCTCACGCTACATCCCGCTGCCAGTGGCCGCGTTTATGCGGCCTACGGCGGTGCCTATGTCATTGTCGCGCTCCTATGGCTCAGGTTTGTCGATGGCATAAAACTTTCCAACACCGATTATTTAGGTGCGGCGATCACCTTTATCGGCATGGCCGTTATCATTTGGGGCTGGAAGTCATCGTAAGTATTATCGAAAAATTCGTTGGTTCTGTTTTATTTTCACTACTCGTTAATTCGCTCGCCGGAGTCTAGGCTATAACCTGAATTAATTAATGAGTTTGTTCATGACCCGCGAATTCCATCCGTTCTTAATTATCCTGCTCTCCGCCGTTATCGCGATTACACTACTCGCGGTAGATATGTATTTGCCTGCCATGCCCGATATCGCCCTGAGCCTCGGCACACATATTGGCAATGTGCAGCAGTCGTTAAGTATTTTTCTCGCTGCCTATGCCAGTGGCATGCTGCTATTTGGGCCATTGGCTGATCAATGGGGACGGCGGCCTTTGGCGATTTTTGGTTTGAGCGGATTTTCGCTCAGCAGTATCGGATTAATTTTTGCCAACAATATCGAATTATTTTTAACCCTGCGAACCACCCAGGCGTTTTGCGGTGCTGCTGCGACGGTGGTAATTCCTGGCATAGTACGACATCTCTATCAGGAACATACCGCGAAGGGCATGTCTTATCTGTCAATGATTATGATGCTCGCACCATTGCTCGCACCTGGTATTGGCAGCGGGATTTTATGGTTCGGTGAATGGCGTACGATTTTTGCGGTGCTCGCCATTTATGGTGTATTGATTTTTGCATTGGTGTGGAAATGGTTACCGGAAATCAGCCAACCAATTAACTCAGATGCCCCTAAAAAATCGACACATTTTTTTAGCGGTTACAAAGTCGTTTTTTCCAATCCACAAGCAAGACCGATGATCGCCAGCATGATGTTTGGTTCCTTTGCTTTTTTCTGTTTTATTACTGCCGTATCGTTTCTTTACATCAAATATTTTGGTGTAAGCGAGCAAGTGTTCAGTTTGCTGTTTGGTGTGAACGTATTGTTTTTGATGTTCGCCAATTTCATTAATAGTCGTCTGGTAACACGCTATGGTCCATTGCGTATGCTGCGTTCGGGATTAGCAATCGGTTTAATCAGCGCGATTATTTTGTGCGCGGTGAATTACATGGAATTAAGTATTGCTTATACAGTAATTGCGATAGCTGCATTGATGGGGTCGTTAACATTGATGGGCACAAATTCCGATGCGATCTTGTTGATAAAATTTCCTCACAACAGTGGCACAACTACCGCTGTATCCGGAACGTTGCGTTTCGGCAGCGGTGCTTTCGCCGGTCCGTTACTCGCATTTTTTTACACCGGTACCGCTATGCCATTTTGCTTTTTAATGCTGGCAGGTGTCACCGGCGTATTGATTTGCCAAATCTGGTATTGGAAAGTCAATAAAAATTTAACTGTTTCACATTAAATACGTCCTTATTGCTCAAGACAAATCACTACTGCCGCATGATACGCCTTCCAATAAACAGGAATGACGTACGAACGCATTTGCCGTGGCAGATGAATCTGGTTAGGTGCACCTTCAATCATCACTGGAACGGAAATCATAAATTCATGGCCGAATCGACTGCGCGCATTACCGGAAATTGTATTAGCAACTTCACCAACCAAATCAAAGATATGTTCATTGCTGGTATCAAGCTCACCAATGCTCAGCAATAAATGTTTAAGCAAAATACGCGGCGCAGTGAAATAAACACAGCCACGATAAGGGCCGGAAATTCCAATAATACCAGTAACATCGTAAGCGGCTGGATTATCGTTTTCGACCAGATAAGGTGTGCCTACTTTTACTTCCTTATCATTAGTGTGATGAAAGTAGCGCACAACACCATCAATGAATACTTGCAAGGTTTCTTGGGACATTTTAGTAATTAATCCTCAGTTAGCTCGGTCAGCGCTTCCAGCAATTGTTCATCCGTAAAAGGTTTACATAAAAATCCGCGCGCGCCTTTTTTTAGCGCTTCGATACCAGTCGCTTTATCAGAGAGTGCAGAAATCACCAGGATACGCAGGCCGGAATCAATCGCCATTAATTGCTGGATGCACGCAATACCATCCATTTCCGGCATGGTTAAATCCATGGTTACTACTTGCGGGCGAGTTTCGTTATACAATTGCAGCGCCTGGGCGCCATTCGCGGCGGAGGCAACTACTTGAAATTTATCCGAATCATTACAACGTTCAATTTTGCGGCGAATAATATTGGAATCATCCACAATCATTAGCGATAGCATGCGCTCTTCTCCATAATCCTTATCTGGTAAAAATTATTGATGGTGGCAAGTTATGCCGCAATCTCACTATCGTTATTAACGTGCCCGTTTGAATTTGCTGTGATAATCGGTAAGGTAATTACAAACCGGCAGTGACGACCGCGACGGCTTGATACCGTAATTTTGCCGCGGTGTTCCAACACATGGTTCATTACCGCTTCCATTCCCATACCGCGTCCGGCATCTTTGGAGATTTCTTTAGCAGTGCTAAAACCTTCATGGAAAATTAATCCCAGCAAATGTTTATTTGTCCATGATTCAATTTCATCATCAGGCCATTTGCCGGAAGTAAACGCTTTTGCGCGAATAGCTTCATAATCCAGGCCGGCACCATCATCCATTACTGTCAATTCCATTTCTGTAGTGGAGATTTTTGCCAGGCGCAAATCAATTCGTCCTTCCATGTTTTTTTCACTCATCTCGCGATCATTAGGCGCTTCAATTCCATGTACCACCGCATTGCGTAACAATTGGATAATAATTTCTTTAAGCTGCTGTCCGTAGTTAGCCTCCAATTCGATCTCGCTTAAACCGCTTGCTACCAATTTCACTAATTTGCCATTGCGTAGCGCCAGGTTTTGCACAAAATCTTGCAGGTGATCCCATGCATGTTCACGTTTGTTGCCCGTTGATGGAGGTGTATAAGCAGCTTTAAATTTATTGCTGCTGACAATGGCAAATTGACCAAGCCGTTCAGTGAGATGTTCCACTTGCTGGGTATAACTAATCAGATTTTCCAGTTGCACCGTGAGGCCAAGATAATCATTACCGGTCAAATCCGGCTTATCGCGCAACTCTGCCAGTGTGTCTTCCATTTTATGCGCAGCAATTTCAAAAAATTCCAGTTTGAGCGAAGCAGCTTCACCTTTGAAATTGTGAATTTCACGAAAAATATTTACCGCTTTATCGCGCACAGCCTGGCTGGTTTTGGCGGGTTGCCGCAGCACGTTATTAATACGGTTAAAACAGTTAAAGCTATTAGCAATAAATTCGCGCAATAACCCCGGATGGGTGTGCAACAGGCTGGTGATCATCTCCAGTTGCGACTCATTGTGTTTGCGACTTTCATTTAACGCGCGCACCAGCTTTACTTGCTCACTCACATCCAGGACGGTTACCAGCACATGGGAAATTTCAGCGACATCATCTTCATTTTTCTGATAGGCGCGGGCAAAACTGAATTGCAAATGTTTGGTAAGAAAACCACCGCTTTGGTTAGCAATATTCACTTCCACACTGTTTAGCGGATTAAGATCGCCAATCAATTTTTCTTTAATTTTCGGATCAAATAATAATTCTATAAAACCACGCGCCGTTTCTGCATCTTTGGCGCTAACAATACTTTCCAGTAGCACTTGGAAAGATTGCCCAGCAAATTGTTGTGTGCCCAATACTTCAACTAGTTTGGCAGAATGCTGTCCACCAATAATTAGTTGTTTATCGATCAGGAACAGACCTTCATTAACGGTTTCAAGGATTTCAGTGGTTTCGCGTCGTGCACGCTCAATCACTTTATCGCTATCGCGCAATTGCCGCACGAAGTGGAACATAATGAAAAGGAAATTAATGATCGCCAAACAAATACCCAACGTTTGTATACCGCGCAAACGGATTGCTTTTGAAGCGGCAACTTGTTCCAGGCTTACGGTTAAATCATTCATCGCGGAAAGCATGGTCAAATTGTGGGTGCGCGCCAACGCTACTGCAACTGCAAGCGGGTTGGAATAATCTTCACCACGCGCTATTGATTCAGAAAATATATCGATGGATTTTTTGTAAGGCAACCATAGTTGTAACGTATTTTGCAGTGAATCCTTACCGAGCCGATTTGTCACTGGCTCCAGTTGCGCCATATCTTTTCCTGCGCCGCGCACCTGACCGCCATTAATAAAACCGTTCAGGGTTTCATCAAACAACCCTTTGCTTAATTGCAATTCATCAAACGCTTTTTTGAACGCGACGGGATCATCTTTGGATGCGTCCAATATTAATAAGGTCTTTGCCATTCGCTGCGATAACATTCGTTGGCGACCTGCGAGGTTTACGCCTACCGCATCGTCGGCAATTTCGTAGGAAACATAAAAGTTAAAGATTAAGACTGATGCATCGAGCAATAAAAATAATGCTACAGAAATAAGGATGCCGCGGTATTTACCGAAATCGAAATTGAATAATCCTGACATGTGTTCGCCCGTGGTCATGAGTAATTATTACCGCAGAGCTGCTGCGGCCGGGCGATCCGTTGTTGCCCTGAACGATTCCGTGAATTGTTAGTATTCACTTGTAGTGGGCAGGTTTTAGCGAAACTTATGCCAAGTTCATAATCGAGCTGTAATGACGATAGTGATGCAAATTAGGACGCCAATCACTGGGGAAGCTGTCTTAATAGTTGTTTTTTTAAGCGAACAATCGGGCAAAAGGGTGCATCAAAACTGTTCCATGCCCTTTTTTGGTTCCTGTTTGAGAAGTTTTATCCTTTAATCATGGTGCTGATCGGTATAGACTTCCTCCGGCAGCAGTATTACCACTGCCATTTGGATAGCATTTCAAGTTCTCCTTGCTATTCAAAAGTCCATTCACACACAAAGCATAAGGATCACACAATGAAAATCATCCACACATTAGCTACTTTGCTGGTTGCCGCCGGTTTACTGACCGCCTGTGCCAAAGAAGAACCGCAAACCACTACCGAAGCTGTAAAAGAAGCCACTAGCGAAGCAAAAGAAGCAGCGGCAGAGAAACTGGAACAAGCTAGTGAAACCTTGCAACAAGCGGCTGATGATGTAAGTGATACCGCAGCAGAAGTGAAAGCCGACGCCGCTGAAACTGTTGAAGCAACCGGCGAAGCGATTAGCGATGGTGCTGCAAAAGCAGCTGATACCATTGAGAATGCCGCTGATAAAGCTGAAGAGAAAGTACAGGAAGCCGCTCAGTAAGAGATCGGTTAATAACCGGGCGAGTTCCTCGCCCGGTTTTCTTTGAATATCTACCCGCGATAAATCAATCCTCTTGCAATTGCATTGCCCACATCTGCGCATATTTTCCTTGCAGCGCCAATAGCTCGGTATGAGTGCCCTGTTCAACGACTTTGCCCGCTTCCAATACAATAATCCGATCCGCATCCACTACTGTGGATAAACGATGTGCAATAACCAGTGTTGTATGACCGCTGGCTACTTCGCGCATGGCTTCAAGAATCGCCGCTTCGGAATTGGAATCCAACGCGCTGGTTGCTTCATCAAAAATTAAAATCGATGCACCTTTTAATAGCACGCGTGCAATAGCGATACGTTGTTTCTCACCACCGGAAACCTTTAACCCGCGTTCACCGACCAGGGTTTTATCGCCTTCCGGCAAGCTGTTAATAAAAGTCTCGAGATGGGCCATTTTTATGGCACGATCAATTTGTTCGTCACTCGCGACCGGATTTCCATACGCGATATTTTCACGGATGCTGGTGTTAAACAGCACTGTATCCTGCGGAACAATCGCGATAGCGCGACGCAATGAATCGAGCGTAACACCGCGAATATCCTGGCCATCGATTAAAATTTTTCCACCATCAATGTCATAAAAGCGATAGAGCAAACGCGATAATGTGCTTTTACCAGCGCCCGAAGAACCCACAATCGCTACTTTGCTGCCCGCTGGAATATGTAAATCTAGTTGCTGCAAAATCGCACGCTCTTTGTGATAACCAAAATCCACCTGCTGCCACTGGATTTCACCGCGCTTTACCTGCAATGGCTGTGCGTCATTTGCGTCGGTAATAGTTGAATTGCGTTTTAATAATGCCAGCATATTTTCCAGATCTGTTAATGAACGACGGATTTCGCGATACACAAACCCCAGAAAATTAAGCGGGATAAATAATTGGATCATGTAGGCATTTATCATCGCGAGATCGCCGAGCGTCATGGTTTTATCCAATACGCTTTGCGCTGCCATCCACATCATCGCTGTCATGGCAAGTGCAATAATCAATGCTTGCCCGGAGTTAAGCGCTAACAAGGACATCCGGTTTTTTAATTTCGCGGATTCCCATTTTTCCAAAAATTTATCGTAGGTTTCTGCTTCGTAATTTTCATTATTGAAATATTTGACGGTTTCGTAATTTAGTAGGGAATCGATTGCGCGAGTGCTGGTTGATGAATCGGCCTGGTTAGCTTCACGTACAAACTTGTTACGCCATTCGGTAGTGTAAATGGTGAATACCACATAAATCGCCACTGCCACTAATGTAATCACGGCGTACCAGATTGAAAATGCGGCAGCAAAAATGATCGCCACCATTAAAATTTCAAACAATGTTGGAACGATATTGAACATTAAAAAACGCATCAAAAAACTGATACCGTTAGTGCCACGCTCAATGTCGCGACTTATACCGCCGGTTGCGCGATCAAGATGAAACGCCAATTCCAGGGAATGCAAATGCTTGAACACACGCAAACCGATTTTGCGCATTGCATGTTCGGTGACGCGGCTAAATAATGCATCGCGGATTTCACCAAAAAATACGCTACCAAAACGCAGTGCACCGTAAAACAAAATAAAAAAGGCGGGCAGCATTAACTCTGGCGAAATACTGCGGTCAACGCCATCAATAATATGTTTGAGCGCCCAGGGCATGACCAGCGTGGCGCCTTTGGCGGCAAGCAAGGCAAGTACTGCCAGCAATACCCGCCCTTTGAAATCCCATAAATAGGGCAGCAGGTAGTTCATACTTTGGCGCAAATTTACTTTCGGGCTTTCTTCCCGCGCTTCGTTATTGGGATGAACGGATAAACCGGAAGTGTGCATACCACGCATAACGACAGCCTATAAATCGATGGGAGAAAATATTCATGCTAGCAGAATCCCCCTTATGGGACCGACACAAGTCAGTTTCAAGTGCTACCATAGACATCCTGATCCTACGTATCTAACTAATAGCATCCTTAACTCTCTATTCTTTTCATGAAAATACCCAAACGATTACAACCTCTGGTCGATGATGGCCTGATTGATGAAGTTTATTATCAATTGATGAGCGGCAAGGAAGCACAAGTCTTCGTTGTCAGTGCCAATAACGAAGTGCGTTGCGCAAAGGTTTATAAAGAAGCCAATAAACGCAGCTTTAAACAAGCGGTGCAGTACCAGGAAGGGCGCAGTGTGCGCAATACCCGCCGCGCACGCGCGATGGCCAAAGGCACAAAATTTGGCCAGAAAGAAGCGGAAGAAGCCTGGTTAAATGCCGAAGTTGAAGCGCTGTATCGGCTGGCCCAGGCCGGTGTGCGTGTGCCTACACCTTACTGGTTTCTGGAAGGTGTATTGGTGATGGAGCTGGTCGTTGATGAAGATGGTGATCCGGCACCACGCCTGGATGATGTTGCGTTTGATGTTGAAACAGCGCGCGATTATCACGCACGTATGATGCAGGAAATTGTACGCATGCTTTGCGCCGGATTGGTTCACGGCGACCTGTCAGAATTTAATGTGTTGATCGACCACTCAGGCCCGGTTGTTATCGATCTGCCGCAAGCTGTCAATGCAGCAGGCAATAACAATGCGAAAATGATGTTGCTACGCGATGTGAATAATATGACCCAGTATTTCGGTCAATACGCGCCGGATTTATTAGTCACTCACTACGGCGAAGAAATCTGGAATTTATTTGAACACGGCAATTTACATCCCGAGGTAAAACTCACCGGCCAGTTTGCGCACAGCAATGTGGAAGCCGATATAGCGACCATGATGCGTATTATTGAAGATGCAAAACTGGAAGAGGAGGATCGCAAAGAGCGCGAGCGCATGGCGCGCGACGGCGAGTTTTAAGTATCGTTTAAGGACAATTATTTAAGGATGATTATTTTTCAGAGCGCTTGACGGGTAATTCGATAACAACTCGCAAGCCACCAAAGGGGCTGGTATCGAGTGTGATTTCACCGCGACAATGCTCAACGATATCGCGTACTATACCCAACCCCAAGCCGTGCCCCTGAACCTGTTCATCTATTCTGGTACCGCGATTTAACACCTGCTCACGCAATTCCGGCGCTATGCCAGGGCCATCATCATCAATCGT
This sequence comes from Cellvibrio sp. 79, assembly GCA_003056245.1. Lineage (GTDB taxonomy): Bacteria > Pseudomonadota > Gammaproteobacteria > Pseudomonadales > Cellvibrionaceae > Cellvibrio. The sequence goes on from MVDH01000003.1 coordinate 629,183, forward strand.
AATGCGATAAACATGTTGCTCAAGCGCGATATTGATTTGTACTTTTTGCTGCGCCCATTTGCAGGCGTTATCCAATAAATTGCCCAGCAACTCCAGCATGTCTTCGCGATCCCAGGGCAAGCGCAATCCCGCGCTTGCCTGCCACTCCAGTTGTGAGTCGCGGCGATGGATTTGTTGCAAGGTGCTGCATAAATCCGGCAATTCTTTTGCGCACTCAAAATAAGCGCCAGGCAATGCTTCGCCGGCAAGGCGCGCGCGGCCCAATTCGCGGCTGATACGTTCCTGCATACTTTGTAATTGCTGGCGAAAACTATCGCGCAATTCCGGGTGATCATTCAATTCGTGGCGATTGGCGAGGCTGAATAAAATCGCCAGTGGTGTTTTTAACGCATGCCCCAGATTTCCCAGCGCATTGCGTGAGCGCCCGAGCGTATCTTCCGTATGCTGCAATAAATGGTTGAGCTGCTGCACGAGCGGCGCCAGTTCATCCGGCACTTGTTGATCCAGCTCGGTGCGCTGCCCTTGTTGCAGTTGCATAATTTGTTCTCGTACCTGTTCCAGTGGTTGCAGGGCGCGGCGCACCAGAAAACGCTGGATTAATACCAACAAGATTAACGCCCCACATCCGATTGCCGCTCCGATCCATTGCATGGTGCGGAAACTTTTTAACATCGGGGTGTAATCTTGTGCGACGACAATCTGGATAGCTTTTCCATAGCGGCGAAAATCAGCGCGATAAATGAGTAACTCTTGCGCTTGGGGGCCATCCACGAGATTTTTTTGCAATCCCGATTTCACCGGCGGTGTGAGTTCGTAATCCCAGGAAGAACGCGAGCGCCAATATTGGTCGGGTAATACTACGACAAAATATTCACCGGAAAACGGGCGCTGGTAACTGGCGGAAATTCGCTGTTGATCCAGTTCAATACCATTAGCGCCGCGCACAATTGCAGCGAGCAATGTTTGCGCTTCATTGTGTAGATGGGTTTGTAAATAGCGACGCAACCCCTGATCAAATAACCAAAGACTTGATTGAGCGAGTATTAGCCCGGCAATAATCAATACACTGATTAACCCCAGGCTCAATCGTTGCTGGATAGAATTTATAGCGCGTTTAAACAAATGATATTCCTTATACAGAATTTTTTTGCAGGCGATATCCTTGCCCGCGTTTGGTTTCAATAATGTCCTTACCTAATTTGCGCCGCAAATGATTCACGTGCACTTCAATCACATTGGAATCCCGTTCCGTCTCACCATCATAGAGGTGATCATGCAATTGGCTTTTGGAAATAATCTGGCCTTCATGCAACATTAAATAACGCAACAAACTAAATTCTGCAGCCGTCAGTTCAATCGATTCATTATTTTTTAACGCACACTGACGCGCCTCATCCAACTGCACACCGCCGGCGTGCAATTGCGGTTGGTTAACTTGCCCATGCGCGCGTCGCAATAATGCTTGTATACGCAGCTGCAATTCTTCCGGATGAAAGGGTTTGGTTAGATAATCATCCGCGCCCGCTTTTAATCCTTCAATGCGCTCGGCCCAATGATCGCGCGCGGTGAGGATTAGCACCGGACGTAACATTTGTGTTGCGCGCCATTCGCGCAAAATTTCCAGGCCGGATTTTCCCGGCAACCCCAAATCCAGCAGAATTAAATCGTAAGGCTCAACGGCACCTTGAATTAACGCATCGCGGCCATCTGCCAACCAATCCACCGCATAACCGGCGCGTTTTAAATCTGCGGTTAACTCATCAGCCAGCGCAACATTGTCTTCGACGATCAGGATTCGCATTAATCTTCCTCTTCGTCTTTCAAAATTTTTCCGGTGCTCGCATCGATTTCCAATTCGCGCACTACGCCATCGCGCGTGGCCAATTCCACGTCGTAAATATAGATATCATCATCCTCTTCCAGTTCAACTTCGAGCAAACTGGCGTTGGGATGGCGGCTTTCCACCAGCGACAATAATTGCTCCAGCGGAATAATACGGCCCTGCGCACGCAGGCGCAGGGCTTCATCTTGCGACAAATCGCGCGCGTTCACACTACCGGTGAGCGTCAGGAATAACAGCACGCGCGTTAACGATTTCATCGTTGTTCCTCATCTATTAGGTCGAGGGATATTAATCATCCTGATGGTCTTTCAATACTTCGCCCGTTGCGGCATCCAACTCAAGATCCCACTCTACGCCCTGGGCATCCACGACTTCCAGTTGATAGATGTAGCGGCCCCACTCATTTTCCAGTTCGGTTTCGCGGATCACACCGCCGGGATGTTTGGCCAAGGCCGTTTCATTGAGTTTTTCAAAAGCCTGGATGCTACCAGAATCGCGCAGTTTCAGCGCTTCATCCGGCCCCAAATCACGGGCATTGGCGGCAACAGCAAGGCTGGTCAGGGTTACGCTGGCGATAATTAAGGTTGTCAGTTTCATGGTGAAGTTCCTCATTCGGGTTTAATGGGTTAAGGCGGTGATCAATCGGGTATTGATCAATGTCGACAGGTTCAGAATAAGGGCGCTGGATTAAATGAAACTTAATTTCAGGAGGATGATTGACGCCTAAAACATGCCTGTAGATACTGCGCACATTGCAGGTTTGCATTGCTTGAGAAGAGGAAGCCAATTGGGCGGAATGCCCCGGGGAGCCAGACATTCAAGGAGCGAAACTGTATGGAATCAACAACTCACGGACATCCTCTATGCAACTTCACACGTCTATCCGGCTACGTGCATTACTGGCAAGTGGCCTGGCATTTATGCTCGGCACCTTCATCCCATTGGCTAGCGCCACAGAAGCTGCTGCCAAACACACTCCCTTACCGCTCGATGCTTTTTATAAAGATGCATTAATCGAAGATATAGAGTTATCGCCCGATGGTACCCATCTGTTGGCGCTAAAAAATATCGATGGCAATACCGTCATCATGGTGATTGAACTCGCTACCGACAAAACGTTTTATCCCGTCAAAACCGATAACAAACAATTCAAGTTCAACTGGGTAACGTGGGCGAATAATGATCGCCTGTTAATGAGTTTGCGTTTTGATAGCCGCATGACCAACGGCGTGAAATATATGCAGACGCGCTTGCTGGCAACCGATGCCAAGCAGCCATCCAAAATGATTACCCTGGTAAAACCGGATGACGATGCCGATGGCTGGATCAGCCAATATCAGGACAACATTATCAGCATGACGCCGGATGACCCCGATCATGTGCTCATCAGCGTTGACCGCGAAGTGCCGCAGCATCAAACCGTTTACCAGGCCAACGTTAATACCGGTAAGTTAAAGCGTGTGAAAAAACATTCGGCAACGGTACGCTCCTGGTATGCCGATCGTGCGGGCAATGTGCGCGTGGGCGAACATTACGACGATAAAAAACGCAAAGTGACTTATAAAGTGCTCGATCCCAATAGCAACGAGTGGGTAGTGGGTTGGGAATACATCGTGTTTGATGAACCGGATATCAACATCGCCGGATTTGGCCACAACCCGAACGAATTATTTATTTTTGCCGACCATGAAGGTCGCCAGGCTCTGTTCAAGGCTGACCTTTCCAAACCCGGTTTCCCCAAGGAATTAATATTGAGCGACCCCAACTACGATGTAAGTGGCCGTTTGATTTATTCTGCCGCCCACAAAGAAGTCGTAGGGATTTATTACAACGATGGCAGTTCCAAAAGTATCTTCTGGAACAAAGAATTCAAAGCGTTCCAGGGTGGTCTGGATAAAGCAATGCCCGACACCACTAACTACATTGCCAGCATGAGTGCCGATGCGCGCAAATACATTTTGTACACCTCCAACAGCACCAATCCCGGCACGTATTTTTATGGCGACCGCGATACCAAAACCCTCACTCATCTCGCCAGCGCTTATCCGCAATTAACGGAAGATGTCCTTATCGCCAAAGAATCGCGCCATTTCAAAGCGCGCGATGGGTTGGAACTGGAGGGATTTTTATCGCTGCCGAAAAATTTTGCCAATAAACCAACAGCGGCCATTATTCTTCCGCACGGTGGCCCCATGAGTGAAGACGGCAAAAGCTTCGATATGTTTTCCACCTTTATGGCAAATCGCGGTTATGTCGTGTTCCAACCGAACTTCCGTGGCTCATCGGGTTACGGCCACGATTTCATGATGCAAGCGGTCGGTGGTTACGGTTTGGAAATGCAAGATGACCTTGAAGATTCGGTGAAATACCTGGTCGATCAAAAAATTGCCGATCCAAAACGCGTATGTATTGTCGGTGCAAGTTACGGTGGTTACGCCGCACTGATGGGCGTGGCCAAAACTCCTGATTTATTTCAGTGCGCCGTCAGTTTTGCCGGCATGTCAGACCTGATCAAAATGAGCAATAACTTCCGCTACTTCACCAACAAAAATACTGCGCGGAAACAATTTGGTGAGGACAGGGGACAACTTAAGGAAACCTCACCCGTGCGCCTGGTTGAGCGCATTAAGGCACCCGTGTTATTGATCCACGGTAAAGATGATTCGATAGTCCCGGTTGATCAAAGCCGGGTGATGGCTAGCGCCCTCAAAGGTGAAGGCAAAGTATACGAATATATTGAGCTGGAAGATGGTACCCACTATCTGGATTACCTGCCGGATCGCAAGCAAACATTCGAAGCAATCGATAAGTTCCTGAACAAATATCTACCACTGTAACGCCCTATCGCTGAACTTCGATTTAAATTGTGCGCTCCATACGGGGCGCAATTTTTACGCGCCAACTTTGGTTTTATTTACACCTTTTTTCACAAAACTGAACAAAGTTTCACAACTTAATAAACTTCCCATTTTTATACTTGTCACCTGTGTCTCAGGACTTTCGTATTCCAAGCAAGGTGATAACTGCTCATGACCCCAGAGTTTCGTTTTCCCGGCAGTACCCACCTTCCGGCTAATGCGCCGGTGCAACGCCCATTGCGCCTGATTCATTTTGTTGCCGACGATTCACAAGCCATCCAACCTGCCGTGCTTAAATTGGTTCGCTCTACTGAAAATGTCCCTGAATTAAAAACCATGCTAGTGCTGGATAAAGCATTCAACAATGGCAAACCCCGTGGCATCAAGGACACATCGTTTAAACAAATGGAAAGCTGGTCGACCATCGGTCGCACTTATGAATTTTATCGTTTTTGCCGCCATTACCAACCAGACGCCGTGTTCATTCACAGTGAACAAAATACTGCCTGGTGTCGCTACGCCAGTTTGCAGGCCGGCACGGCACGGGTTATCCATATCAATGAACAACTGCGCCAGCAAATTCCCTACAGCATCGACCTGAGTCATTTTAACAAGGCCGATGAAGTACCTCTGAGCTTGCGCATTCCCGGCATTATTATGCCCAGCGGTTTTAACGATCAGTTTCATTTGCAATTAATTCGTGCGCTGGCATGCCTGCGTGAAAAACGTTTATCACCGCGGGTATTTTTAACTGGTCCGGGCACGCGCAAGGCGCAAGAAGCTGCGCACCAATTAGGCTATGCATTGGGTTTGGACAAGCAATTGCGAATTGCATCGCACTGCGGCAATTTGCCCTTTTTATTAATGCATCACCAACTTTCCGTTATTGGCAATCCGGATAAAAACCCTATGCTTGTCGCCCAGTCGATGGCTGCGGGTTGCGCCACCCTGGGGATCACTCCTGCTAACACACCATCGCTGATTCAACATGGTAACGATGGCATCTTATTCGCGAGCGACTCGCCCGAATTACTTGCCGAGAAGCTGGAAGATTTGTTACAAAATTCCAGTTATGCCCAACAACTAGCGCGTCAGGCACGTTTGCGTGCGCAAGAAAATTTTTCTTTGCCGCACATGCATAAGGCCTATACGGACATGTATCTTGCAGTCACAGGAACATAATGACTTAGCGTTATGGTTGGAAAAATATCCCCATCTTTCTGCTAATGCACGTTTCACATTTGCACATTTTTGCGTGCGCACTCATATTTTTGTAAGCAAGTAATTGCGCAAAAGATCCGGCGATAAAAGACCGAATATGAGTATTTACCGCCAGCATTTTCATAGTCACATCCGGTGGGACAAACCGCGTATGTGCCGGGAATACATTAAACGCGACCATCCTTGTCACAGCAATCGATTTGCACTAATCGATTTTCAATAATCACAACATCATGCCACCGGAAATTTCAATTCGCTGGGCGTTAATCCAGCGATTACTCTCTGATAACAGTAACGCAATTGCCGGCCCGATATCATCCGGCAACCCTACACGCCCCAATGCGGTATAAGAGGCAATTTGCTGGTTGAGTTGTTCGTTGTCGCGCACATTGCCGCCACCAAAATCCGTTTCAATTGCACCCGGCGCCACCACATTCACTGCAATACCGCGCGCGCCCAATTCTTTCGCCATATAGCGGCTCAATACTTCAATGCCGCCTTTCATCGCCGCGTAGGCGGAATAACCGGGATAACAAAAACGTGCGAGGCCGGTTGATATGTTCACAATACGCCCGCCATTTTTAATCAGCGGCAATAATTTTTGCGTGAGAAAAAATGTGCCCTTGAGATGGATATTCATCAACAAATCAAATTGTTCTTCTGTGGTTTCGGCAAAGCTCGCATGCACACCGATTCCTGCATTGTTTATTAAAAAATCAAAATCCTTACGCTGCCATTGCGCGTCCAGAATTCCTGCCAGTTGATCCGCAAACGCGCCAAAATTTTTACTATTTCCCACATCCAGTTGCAGAGCCGCCGCTTTTCCTCCCAAAGCCTGCACCTCGGCAACAACTGCCTCGGCTTCCGTTTGCTTGCTGTTATAGGTGAGGACCATATCCACCCCTTGTCTAGCCAGCGCCAATACCGTGTTTTTACCTAGACCACGGCTGCCGCCGGTCACTATTGCAATCTTGCTCATAACTGCCTCACTTGTCGGTTGGTGTTAGTGAGGCCAGTTTATTGCTCGATTATTTTTCGATAAACCCGCAAATAATGATTAGACTGTTCACAAAATCCGAACAATGAGTGTTTTTCATGAACCGATTGGATGCCATGCAGATCTTTGTGCGAGTGGCGGAACTTGCCAGCTTTACCAAAGCCGCCGACAGCCTGGGCCTGCCCAAAGCCAGCATTTCCACTAGCGTACAGCAACTGGAAAGCCTCTTGGGCACGCGGTTATTGCATCGCACCACCCGGCGCGTACAGCTCACGCTGGATGGCCAGATTTTTTACGAACGCAGCAAGGATTTGTTGGCGGATATGGATGACCTGGAAGGTTTGTTCCAGCAAGGCGCCAGTAACCTTACCGGTCGTTTGCGTATCGATATGCCCAGCGGCATGGCTAAAAATCTCATACTGCCGCGCTTGCCGGAACTGCTGACATTGCATCCACAATTGCAGTTGGAAATCAGCAGCACTGATCGGCGTGTCGATGTGATTCGCGAAGGTTTTGATTGTGTAATTCGCGTGGGCAAACTCAGCGATTCCTCACTCATCGCGCGACCATTAGGCAAGCTTGAATTACTGAATTGTGTGAGCCCCGCTTACATCGCACGTTATGGCGAGCCACATACAGTGGACGATTTAACACATCATCATTTGGTGCACTACGTTACGACGCTGGGGGCAAAGTCGACTGGGTTTGAATTTATCCAGGACGGTGAACTGAAATTTTTGGCGATGAATGGCAATATCACCGTCAATAATTCCGATGCTTACAGTGCGGCCTGCCTCGCGGGTTTTGGCATCGCACAAATTCCACGCATTGGTGCACAGGAATATTTGGAACAGGGAAAGTTGGTGGAAATTGTACCGGGCTTACGCGCAGAGCCTATGCCGGTTTCATTGCTCTATCCCAATCGCCGTAATTTGTCGCGCCGCGTGCAAGTGTTTATGGATTGGGTCAGCGAACAATTAAACGATTACGTCGATTAATAACACGGGTTTCTTCTATGCCAATCAGCGCATGCCCTAAATGTCATTACCGCCGGCAAGCCAATGATGTACAGGTTCATCCGGATATTTGCCCGCAATGCGGAATTGCCTACAGCAAATTTATTGCGCGCCAGGAAGAAAAAAAATTTCCCCCGGAAAATGCTGATGTAGAAACAGATATTGAAATCGAAGCACTTCCATCATTACGCCAGCAATTATTTACCGCCTGTTTGTATGTACCGGAAAAAGTGAGTAAGGAAACATTTTATTCCCGGGTATTTTTGCTATGTGCATTTGCTGCATGGGGATTTTATTTTATTAGCGCCGGTGTAGATTGGGAAAAAATCGGTGGCTCTTTCATGCACAATATCAATCTGCCATTTCATGAATTCGGCCACATTCTTTTTATGCCGCTGGGCAATTTTATGATGATTCTCGGTGGCAGTTTATTCCAGGTATTGTTGCCATTTTTGCTAACACTGGTGTTTGTATTTAAACAAAAAGACACTTTCGCTGGCAGCATTACGTTGTGGTGGTGCGGGCAAAGTTTTATTGATGTATCGCCGTATATTGCCGATGCACAATATCGCGCATTACCCCTGGTTGGTGGCGGCGGTGAGGAATCCCATGACTGGGGAAATTTATTGACGATGCTCAATGCACTGGATCAAACACAAGCGGTTGCCAAAACCAGTTTTATGATAGGTGCGCTGATTATTATCGCTGCACTGCTATGGGGTGGATGGCTGCTCACAGTGCAGAAAAATAATATTGCCGTTCATGATGACTAAATCGACCACCCGGATTTGGCGAATTAGCTATCGTCAAATCCGGGCGTAGCATTTTGTTAGCCCTTGGGCCTACCCCAGACATCCACCTGCGCCGGGCAATATTGATCGAGGAATGTTTGATGATCAGGCATGGCAGCCACAGGGTTTTTAACCGAGGTTTTGAAGTTGTTGAGAAAGTTTTGCAGGTAGTCATCGTCCATAACATCAGCCGCACGGTGGTAGCTGCGCGGTACCACCCGCTGCCCCATTAACACATGCACCCAGGAATCCAGCCTGAACAGCCCGCCGTTGTTGCTGATCGCATGACCCACATCCTTGAACAGATCAATGCGCAACTTCAGGGATTCCGGTATTTCCATATTTTTGCAGTAGCGCCAGAAGGGCGTGTCCTGCCGCTCCGTGGTGTTGTAATGGAGCACGATAAAATCGCGGATTTCCTCTATCTCTTCTTTGGTTTCCTTGTTGAATTGGTCAACCAGGGATTGATCTATGCCGTTGAACGGAAAGAGGTGCGACAAGCGCGCGGCGGTCGACATGATGATATGAATACTGGTCGCCTCCAGCGGCTCTACAAAACCACCCGCCAGACCAATAGCCACACAGTTTTTATTCCAGGCTTTGCGGCGGCGGCCGGTGCGCACTTTAACCGTCCAGGGATCGCGGGTTTGCTTGCCAGGCACAGCCGCCAACAATTGGCTGGTAGCTTCATCCACCGACATATAGCGGCTGCAAAAAACATAGCCATTTCCCGAGCGATGCTGCAAGGGGATGTTCCAGCGCCAGCCGGCATCATGGGCGATGGCGCTGGTGTAGGGCTGTACCGGGCCGACGTTTTCGGTTTGTACGGCCACTGCCGTATCGCAAGGCAACCAATGTGCCCAGTCTTCAAAACCGGTGTGCAGGGTTTGCTCAATGAGCAGGCCGCGAAAGCCGGTACAGTCGATAAACAGATCACCGTCGATCACCTCACCTGACGCCATGTTCAGGGATTCGATAAAACCTGAATCAGCGTTTTGGTTAACCCGCTCTATCTTGCCCTCGACCCGCTTTACCCCATAACCCTCGGCGATTTTGCGCAAAAATTTTGCGTAGAGGGCCGCGTCTATATGGTAGGCATAATTGATTTTGGAATTCGGGCTGGTGAAAAATTTGCCCTGGTCAGCGGCCACCCATTCCACACAGTACTCACCCAGCGCAGATTTAAGGCCCATCTTCTGGCTGCGCAACCAGAAATGGTGGAATTCGCACGCCCAACCGGGCTGGCCGGTAACGCCGAAGGGATGGATGTACTGGTCGCCCTTAAGGCACCAGTTTTCAAACCAGATGGCCAGCTTAAAGGTGGCCGCCGTCTCGCGCATAAACTCCTGTTCATCGATACCCATGATTTTATTGAAGGCCTTCATGGGCGGCACGGTGGATTCGCCCACACCGATGGTGCCTATTTCCTCGGACTCAACCAAAGTGATGTCGAGCACCTTACCCAACTGACGGGATAAAAGGGCTGCGGTTATCCAACCCGAAGTGCCGCCACCGGCAATGACAACCCGTTTAATTTTATTTGTGTTCATCGCTGATCCTCTTTTTATTGTTTGCGTGGGGCCACGCAAGCCTTTGTTATGCCAGCCACCAATGGGTATGCCGGAAATCTAAAGGCCCGAATTCTAGGGGCGAAGAAAAAAGCGCTTCAACAGACTTATGATCAATTTAAACTATTAACTTTTGGGGCGCCGTAAATTAACCCGATTGGTGCTGCCCGGATTTAACGGTTTTTACTCTTGTAAGCTACTTTGCGGTGTTTGATAGGAATTATTTTCTGGCAACCCCTATCTACTGATTATGATTTTTAGTGATTACTCACTGTATTCGGCTTCGCGCAATACCGTTAAAAATTCTTCACCAAAACGTTTCAGTTTGCTTTCACCGACACCGGTAATATTGCGCAATTGTTCAGGCGTAAGCGGGCGAAACTCCAGCATCTCGCGTAAGGTTGCATCGTGGAAAATAACGTAGGGCGGTACACCTTGTTCTTCTGCCAAACGCTTGCGACAGGAGCGTAGTGCATTCCACAGCGATTGATCCTCTGCTTCGATAGCTTTTGATAAATTTGCTTTGCGTGGTGAACTGACCGCTAATTTTACATCGCGACGCAAATGTATTTTTTCCTCACCGCGCAAATACGCGCGGCAGGTTTCATTTAATAACAAACCACCAAAACCATCGCTATTGACATCCAGTAAACCGCGCGCGACTAACTGGCGAAAAATGGATTTCCATTCATCTGCACTTAAATGCTTACCGATCCCATACGTGGTTAGCTTGTGATGATCAAAAGAAAGAATTTTATCGTTGTTGCTACCACGCAATACATCAATCACATGGCCAGCACCAAAACGCTGGCCGGTGCGATACACACACGACAAGGCCATTTGCACCGCTTCAGTCGCATCCCAGGTCTGCGGTGGTGTTAAACAACAATCGCAATTCCCACAAGCTTGCGTGGGGTTATCACCAAAATAACGCAGCAAACTCATGCGTCGGCACGAAGTAATTTCACACAACCCCAGCATTGCATTTAATCGTTGCTGTTCATTGCGCTTGAATTCTTCATTGCCTTCACTCTGCGCCATCATCTGCCGCAGCTTTACCACATCTTCCAAACCGTAAAGCAATAATGTCGTTGCCGCTTCACCATCGCGCCCGGCACGGCCGGTCTCCTGATAATAAGCTTCAATACTTTTTGGTAAATCCAGATGGGCAACAAAACGCACATCGGGTTTATCAATTCCCATCCCGAACGCGATAGTCGCCACCATAATGATATTGTCTTCGCGCAGAAAACGCTCTTGATGCTGCTGGCGGATATTTGCCGCAAGGCCAGCGTGATACGGCAGTGCATTGAAACCTTCACTGCGTAACCACTCTGCAATTTGCTCGACTTTATTGCGCGATAAACAATAAACAATTCCGGAATTTCCAGCCTGCTCTTCGCGCAAAAAACGCATTAGCTGGATCTTGGGGTTATTTTTTTGTGCGATCCGGTATTGGATATTCGGCCGATCAAAACCGCTGATAAATTGTTGTGCGTTTTGCAGCTGCAAGCGTGCGACAATTTCATCGCGCGTGCGCAAGTCAGCAGTTGCGGTTAATGCAATGCGCGGCACTTGCGGAAATTCGCGGTGCAATAAATCCAGCTTTAAATAGTCCGCGCGAAAATCGTGACCCCATTGCGATACGCAATGCGCTTCATCAATTGCAAACAGGGAAATTGTTAGCGAGTGCAATAATTCAATGGTGCGCGGCTGGATCAACCGCTCCGGTGCGATGTACAACAAATCCAGCTCGCCGCGTTGCAAGGCAGATTCGATTTGCCACCATTCCTGCGACGATAACGTCGAATTTAAAAATCCGGCACGCACGCCCAATTCACGCAAGGCGCTCACCTGATCCTGCATCAGCGCGATCAGCGGGGAAATCACAATTCCCACACCGTGACGCACCAGCGCAGGAATCTGGTAGCACAGGGATTTACCACCGCCCGTCGGCATCAACACAAGAACATCATCGCCGCTAATCAACGCATCGATAACCGTCGCTTGCGGGCCACGGAATTCGTGGTAACCAAAAATGGAATTTAAAATCTGCAGGGGGGAATTCATGACATTATTCTTCCTTGATTAATATCCTGTGGCTTAGTGCTGCCTGTTTGCCCATCACTCGCTGAATCTGCATTGCCAACCTTCTCGACATGAGCATTTAACAAAGCGGCAATTTTTCAGCAAAACGGTAAAGATATCCATCAATTTGTTGCAGCAGAGCGAAGAAGGGTGCGTTTGCCGCACCCAATGGTTTCATACCATTAAGTTGCTACCGCGGATACACAATAGGTCTTTTCATAAACTGCAAGGTAATCAACTATAGATTCTGAAAAACCATTGATATGTATCCAGTCACCATAGCCAATACCGTTTTTATAGCTCGCGACATTTATCATGTAGCCATGTCCTATTGCATTACCCACCGGATCAGATGATTGCTCATCAGTGATAACAATAATTCGGTCTGCATTGGCACGTGTTTGCAAAGACTCCAACGCACGCCCAAGATAGGTACCTCCATGTGGTTGGGATACGGTAATGGCATCAACAAGCGCCATACCATTACGCGGCGGAACCTCAACAACATCCTCGGAGAAAGTAAATACCCTTACTTCCTTGCAAATCCCTCTTATCAAAACAGCTAACGCGGACGCAGCATCCAGTCTGGTTAGATCGGACTTTTGCGATAATGCAGCGTCCATAGAGCCAGATACATCAATAAGGACTATGGTTTTGCCAGGTAATTTATCCAGGCCACTTAACGCTATTTGCATTGCCTGATCGATTTGCGGTTCCCATGCAGGAACAGCACGTGCCGCAGCAACGTAACGAAAAGGCAAGGCTTTAGACGTTTCTGCCCCCGCCATGAGCGCATTAAAGACAAGCTCAGTGCTAACACCGGATTGCTGCATATTGCGCAAATTTCGCAGCAATGCCAGATAACCCAATTTTTTTTCGGTAATTAATCGCGTAAATGTTTCACCTTTATCTGCACCTGCAGATAAAGCAACTTCCCAGGTATCAGGTGTTGCCAGCTCGGCATCGATTAATCTTTTCCAGAGAGCTGCTTGTGCTTCGTCTTTTGGTTTGGCGTGAACCATAAAGAGAACATCGCGTAATTTAATTGCGTTTTTACGATTATATTTTGCCAACGCATATTCATTAAATTTCGTAAACGCACGGGCCAATCCCTTTTTCACTTGTTTTGAAATGGGAATTTTTCCCTTACACCAATACAGGGCAAGAAATTCCGTCAATTCATCTGCCCGCTGAATAATGCGTTCAAGTGTGTTTGCAATCAGTCCATCCGGACACTTATGGGGATATCGAGCCAGCTCACGCACAATTAATAAAGGTACATGGCGCAATCGCTGTTTTTCGCGAGCCTCTATGGCCAAATTCGCAACTTCACGAGGATTACACCGCGAAACAAGCTTTCTGATGCGATCCGCAATGGCGCTACCGGATTCATAAAAATTATCCTCCCACAGCATGCAAGCCATAACCGTACGCTTGAGTTCATCCAACGGTGTGAGATGAATAGCAGGAGCACCTTCGTGTGTTAATGGCGATTTGGATGGGCGATTTATTTGCATTTACAGCTCCATAAAAAAAGCCGTGTAAATACACGGCCTTTTACTTAAATGGGGGAACAAGGCGGCTTCAGACTATCCCGGTGCTTTTCCCATTAAACTACAGTCTTGCGACTGGCTGGACTCGAACCAGCGTCGCCGGCTTGGAATGAAGTAACTGAAACCTACACCACCCGTTGAGGAGTCTAAGATAGATTAAATTAAATAATCAAGCTGATTTCACTGATATCAAATAAAGTACTGTAAAACTATGCGCATGCGCCACAGGTTTTTATTTAAGGTATTTATGGAGAAACGCGATGATATCTTCAATTGGCCAGCGCGCATCTTTTTCAAAACAGCTACCGGCCCAATTGCAGCCGTTATCCAGAAACGCATGGTTTTTACCGGGATACACTTTGTATTCCACTGGTTGTTTGCCAGCCTTTAGCAAATCCACATAACGTTGCGCCGATGATGGCGGCGTGGATTTATCCAGGCTACCCACGTGTACAAACTGTGGCGGTAATTTGTATTCACGTGCGGCGGGAATAAAATAAATGGGTGATACGGCTTTGTAGTAATCCGGATTGTCTTTCACATTAATGTTGTTACCAAATATCCCGCGCGCTTCCGCGTTGGCAAATTTCCAGAACATATTTTTGGGTGTTTCAAAATTGCCTTGCGCGATCGTATATAAATCGAAAGCGCCGTAACTCACTACCGCCGCTTGCACTTTTAAACCATCGTCTTGCGCAACTTGTTCAGCCGTTTTTCCCGCCGGTAAATAGCTGGGTTTAAAACCGAAACTCGGCCCGGCAAAGCCATCACTTTCCAATTGGCGACCGCGCGTCAGGATCATGGTGGTGAGGTGACCACCCGCGCTATCACCGGTAATAGCAACGCGCGCGGGATCGCCCTGGTATTCGGCAATATGATCTTTCACCCATAGCAAACCGCCGAACACATCTTCAACAATCTTGTTCATCGTGACGCTATTATTTTGATCGCCCAGCAAACGGTAATTCATATTCGCAACCACAAATTCCCCATCGCGGGCGATGGTGGAAGCCATATCATTCATGATCGAATTATTATTCACCAGCCAACCGCCACCGTGATAAATCACCAGCACCGGATAGGATTTTTTTCCGGTTTGCGGAACATAAATATCCAGTGTGAGCGGGAAATTGTCCGGTGCCGCAAATTGAATAGCTTTGTGAATTTTAATGTCGGCCGCGTTTACCAACGCGGAACACAATCCGATAACCACTAAAATAACGCGGGTGATGCAACGCATATTTACCTCTGCTGTAATGGATGCTTGTTATTTTTAGATTGACTAAGCATAGACGCTCACAGCAGTAGCGTCAGTTCCACTCGCGATTGCGTTGCTGGCGTTGATCCAGCCGTTGGTTGCGCCGGTCCAGCTCACGATTTTGTTCATCGTAAAACCGATTCATCCGATCGCGCTCGCGATTGAGTCTATCGCGCTCACGATTCAATGCATCGCGTTTCTGATTAGCGACACGGGAAATTTCCTGATGGTCGTTGTGGCGCTGGTGCTGGCGATTTTGCCAGTGATCAATCTCATGATTTTCTTCATCGAGATCGCGCATCATCGCATCAAAATCGCGGTGACGTTGATCGCGTTCGCGCTGGAGTTGCTCTCGGTCATGCTGGATTTCCGCGCGTTCATCATGCGCCCAATGACGGTCGCGCGCTTGTACAACAACGGATTGAAATGCGGTCACTAACATTAAACTGCCGATCAACAACAACGATTTTTTCATGATTATTCTCCTGCGTTTTTGGCCACGCTAGGGCGACAGGGCTGAATAAAAACTGAAGAAAATCGCCAGCAACGCAGTGAATTTCCAGAGTGTGAAAAAACTGACAATCGCGCTTTGAACCATTGATCACATGAACTACTGATCAAATGCACTATCGACAAATCCACACAAAAGATTATATTTAACCAAATGGTTGACAATAGCTTATTTCAGGAGAATACTTAACCACATGGTAAACAATAAAAGCGAACAACTGGATGCCGTCTTTCATGCGCTGGCCGACCCTACACGCCGGGCGATGATCGCGCGCTTGGCCCAGGCACCTTGCGGTATCACCGAACTGGCGGCGCCGTTTGATATGACACTCGCAGCAATTTCCAAGCACATCAAAGTGCTGGAAGGAGCGGGGCTGGTAGTGCGCAACATCCAGGGGCGTAACCACACTTGCCAGTTGGATACACGCCCCATGCTGGGTGGCATCGAATGGTTGCGCCACTACGAACAATTCTGGAACCAACGGCTGGATGCACTGACCGCCGCGCTGCTCGCCGAAGACGCAGCAGCAGATCAGGCTAACGGCAACTAAATCGGGTCGACATCACCGTCAGACCCATCACTACCACAATTGGCATTAAGCCAAAGGAGTTTGACGATGAATGACTACGGTGTATTAACTGCCCCGGATACGCTGCGCCTGGAGCGCCTTTTACCTGGCCCGATTGAGCGCATCTGGCAATATCTAACTGACTCGGACAAGCGCGCCAAATGGCTCGCCACCGGAAAAGTCGAACAACATGTCGGCGGTAAAGTGGACCACACCTTCCGCAATTCCGAGCTCAGTCCGGAAAACGACATTCCTCCGCCGAAATATTCCAGTTGCGCGGGCGATGTCCCCATGCTGGGCAAAGTCACTGCCTGCGAACCGCTACGCCTGCTCAGTTACATCTGGAATGTCGGCTCTGCGGAAGAATCCGAAGTGAGTTTCGAGCTGGAGCAGCAACAGGATCAGGTAAAACTAACCGTCACCCATCGCCGCCTCAATAATGCGGAAGAGCGCCTCAGTGTTGCCGGTGGCTGGCATACGCATCTCAATATCCTGCGCGATATTTTGCAGGGCAAAACACCACAGGGATTCTGGCGTGTTCATACCCAATTGGAAAAAGAGTATTCCGAACGCCTGGCCAGTTAATGACACTCGCGCACATGGAATCCTGAATCCGGTAATGGCGGTTCAGGATTTCATTTTCTCAATAGCAGCTCATTGTACGAACTTGTCGATTTTCTTTTCACCTGGCACACCAATAAGGCAGACCTGTACGACACAATTTCGCCATCCTTTTTAACCCGTTGATATCTCACTTCCTTTCCGCACTGGTGCAAAACCTGCGTGTATTTTCGTCCTGTTAAATACATAGCGAAGGAATCAAGGTATGAATTGCCGCAACTGTCTTTTTAGTGTTGTCTTTTTACTGGTGTCCAATATTGCTACTGCCCATGTCATTACCGAGGTAAGGGCACTTAACCAAACGATTAATTCCGGTGAGACCCTGATATGGGACTACGATCTGGCTGCATACGGCTTTGTTGCCGGAAGGGACACGCTGGGTAATGCCCAGCTCAGAGTTGAAATCCGCGATCCGGATTACCGGCCCGACAAAGAATGGCAGGACCAACCCTTCGTCGTACTCTTTTTCGGGCATCGCGAATACATGCGCGTTGGTATTGAAGATTGGGTCGCTTCCAGTACTTTTTATGACCGGGACAATATCACGCCCGCGATCGCTGTTACCTCTACCATTCCGGTATGGGTGGGCCTGGCAACCCTGACATTCGAGTTCACGCCAGGCTCCACCGCTTACATACCCGAACCATCACCCATCCTCCTCCTCACTCTTGGGCTATGTGCTTTGGCCCTTTCCCGTCGTCACAAAATTTTCATGCAACAATAAAAGTTGCATAAAGATAAACACTGAGATAGTCTTTCACGAAACAAACAAAGTTACGTGAAAGACTATGAAGAGAGATTCCAGATTATCGGGCGTACTCCACGTCCTCCTGCATATGGCCGAAGCCAATACGCCGATGACATCGGAAGCTTTGGCCAAAATGATGAAAACCAATCCGGTAGTGATTCGCCGCGTGCTCGCCGGTTTGCGCGAGCACGAGCTGGTCTGTTCTGAAAAAGGCCACGGCGGCGGGTGGAAACTCTGCCGCGATCTGGAAACCATCACCCTCCACGACATTTACCTCGCCCTGGATGAACCCACGCTTCTCGCCATGGGTAATCGCACTGAAGCACCGGGCTGTCTGGTCGAGGAAGCTGTCAATGACGCACTCAACCAGGCATTTCAGGATGCCGAAGCTTTGTTGCTCGCTCGCTTTCGCACCGTAACGCTGGCGCAACTGAGCAGCGATTTCCATCAGCGTATGCAAGCGCGCGGCTTCTCCGGCACACATGAACATTCCATTTTTCCTGACGAGCAATCGTCCTGATTTTTCCAAATAACTTTTTTCAAAACATTTTTTCCAGAACACTTTTTTTCAGAAAATGAAAGGTGAGTTTATGCAAACAACCTACGACGTAATCGTAATCGGCGGCAGCTACGCCGGTATGGCCGCAGCCTTGCAAATCGCGCGCGGTCGCCGCCAGGTTTTAGTGATTGATGCAGGCATACGCCGCAATCGCTTCGCCGAATTTTCCCATGGCGTATTAGGGCAGGATGGCAAATCGCCCACAGCCATTGCCGAAGAAGCCAAAGCGCAATTGCTTGAATATCCCAATCTCACCTGGCTGGAAGGATTGGCAGATTCCGCCGAAAAAACCGGCGATGAATTTACCGTAACCAGCGGCAATAAAACGCTGATCGCCAAACGACTGATACTCGCCACCGGTGTTACCGATCACTTACCGGCCATCCCCGGCTTGCAAGATCGCTGGGGCAAATCCGTTTTCCATTGCCCCTATTGCCACGGCTACGAATTAAACCAGGGCCCGCTCGGCGTACTCGCCACCAGCGAAGCGTCGCTGCATCAAGCACTGCTCATTCCCGACTGGGGCCCAACCACGTTATTCACCAACAATTGCTTCACACCGAATGAAGAACAACGGCAACAATTAGCGGCGCGCAATGTAAAAATCGAAACAGAAATCGTACGTGAAATTGTCGGCGAACAATCGGCCATCGTTAAACTCGACAACGGCAGATTGGTTGAGTTGGCCGGATTATTTGTTGCATCGCTCACCCAACCTTCAAATCGCATCGCGCAGGATTTAGGTTGTGAAATCGCCGAAAGCCCGGTGGGTTTTTATGTAAAAACCGATGAATTCAAGCAAACTACCGTGCCCGGTGTATTCGCCTGCGGCGATCTTGGTAGACCGATGGGTAGCGTAACCTTTGCGATTGGTGATGGCGCACTGGCTGGCTTTGGAACTCATCGCTCGTTAATTTTTTAACTATTGCAGGAACGTAAGTGAGCAACGTCTTAATCGAAAAAATTCAATCATTGGCCAACATGCATTGGCAGCAATTGGAAAAACCGAAGGGTAACTCGCTGGTGTGGCAATCCAGTCTCAGCGATCCGCTGCCGCGATACTGGCCAATGCACGAACAACAATTGGTTTTTTATTTATTGGCACACGCGATTGATATAAGCCAGCCAACCGCCGGTGAAACCATTCTCAATGTATGGGCCAAAATTGTTACCAGTGGCGATGCAATCGTTGAATTCACGTTATTGCAAAATACACTGCTACCTGTCAAGCGGCGCGGCGTACGCCCGTTAACATCAACGGAATTGCAAATCCTGAAAGTCGACCCTGCCAAGCTACTTTGTGAGCAGGATGCAGCCGCAAATTTACAATTAAAATCCTATTATCAATTGCAATTAACGCTCGGTAATATTCCACAGGATATTATTGCCAATCACCGCGACTTTTTTAACTGGCTTGAGTTGTAACAACGCGATGAATACTGAAGCAGACACCACTATCATTGATACGATTGAAGCTTATGCCTCTGTGGTCCTTGATGATCCGGTTAACGATTTTGCCTACCAACTATCAACCGCACGCTTTCTCGGGCAAATGTGTAGAACTGATGTAGAGCTGCAAAAAATCCACAGCCTAATGGAACATTATTCACCGCATATGCAACGACTGGGCAGCCTTGCATTTTGTTATTTACCTTACCGGTGGTACGCAAAAACTTTACCGCTTGTGCAAAAAAATCTTACACATTCACTGAAATGGATTCGCTACGATTCAATTCGCTTTTTCTTTTTTCAATCTTGCCTGGACGAATCGGTTTTTGAATTGCTGCATCAACAACAGAAAATTACCGATGACAGCGACATTACCAAAGCAATCCATACCGCATTAGCTGCATTGACTGATTTACGCAACAGTTATGCACTGCCATTGAAATCGATTCAGGTGGATGATTTTATTGTGGACGTGCCGATCAACTGGCAAGTAGGAAAAGATCGTCATATTCACGTATTCCAATCAGCTCCGCTCGCGAGTTTGCGTTTGAATACGCAACAATATCCGTCCATGTTGCGGCTATCGTTTGCGCGCAACCTTACGCCGGAAGAAATTCGTGAAATGCCGATTTTTAATATCGAAGCAAAAGTGGAGGGCGCAACCATCATCCACACTCCGGCTTACGTAAAACCGGGTAGCTATCGCGCCACCTATCATCATCCAGCCAACAGTGAAGGAATTACAGAATTAACGACCACCGAGTTTACAGCCTGGGATGATTCAACACTGCTCATTGCGAATTTGATGTCACCACTGGTTCACAAGCAATGGGCAATGGAACGAAATATAAATATCCTGAATTCCATTCGGCGAGCGTGATACAACATAAATACTGTTGATATCAACCTGGCTTACTAATAATCCATATAGCATCTTATGGGTTATTAATGAGTCATTTTATTGATTAATTAGTGACCCCAATGCTAGTCTTGATTCATAAACGAGCCATATAAGGCCATTTGGCTTATTAATGAGTCGAGATCATCATGCCCAAACCAATAACCCGCACCTATTCGCGTTACACATTGAATGCACTGGCATTAATGGGAAACCAGATTCGTGAAGGTCGTATAGCGGCGAACTTCACCGCTGACGCGCTGGCACAGCGCGCGGGTATTTCCCGATCACTGCTGCAACGCATTGAAAAGGGCGATCCGGGTTGCACAATCGGCGCGGTGTTTGAAGTCGCAGCAATCCTTGGCATCCCATTATTTGAGGCAGATTCCAAAATCCTCACCACGCGCCTTGCTTACAGCAATGAAAAACAAGCTTTATTACCCAAAGCAGTCCGTCCATCCGGAAGGGCGGTGAAAGATGACTTCTAATAGTGCCCCCTCCGAAGCTTATGTGTGGATCTGGTTACCGGAAAAGACCGAACCGGTGGTAGCAGGTTTACTCAGCAAATCCGGTAACCAGCTTGTATTCAATTACGGCCGCAGCTATTTGCAACGGCCCGATGCCATTCCGGTTTACGCACCGGAATTACCCTTACAGCAAGGCGTCTTGCCACTCTTGCCCGGCTTGAATATGCCAGGCTGCATCCGCGATGCCTCACCGGATGCATGGGGACGCCGTGTACTTATCAACCGCACGCTGGGCGTAAAAGGTGATATCGCCACCGGTTTTGAACTGGATGAATTAACGTATTTACTGGAGTCCGGCTCTGATCGAATCGGCGCACTCGATTTCCAACGCTCGCCCACCCAGTATGTTCCCCGCCAGGGCCGCAATGCCTCGCTGGATGAACTCGCGCAAGCGGCAGAAAACGTCGAGCGCGGTGTTCCCTTGAATCCGGAACTGGATCAGGCACTCCAACACGGCACATCATTGGGAGGCGCTCGCCCGAAAGTATTAATCGATGATGGTGAACGAAAATTTATCGCTAAATTCTCCGCGACAAATGATTTATACAATGTCGTGAAAGCGGAATTTATTGCGATGCGCCTGGCCGCTGAAGTAGGTTTGCAGGTAGCCCCGGTAAAAATCACTCGCGCCTTGGGCAAAGACGTCTTGCTGGTTGAACGATTTGACCGCACCCGAATAGACAATAGTTGGCAGCGCAACGCTATCGTATCGGCACTCACTATTTTTGAATTGGATGAAATGATGGCCGCTTATGCGAGCTACGAAATTCTCGCGGAAATTATTCGTCATCGTTTCACCAACCCCCTGAAAACACTGGAAGAACTATTCGGCCGGATTGTCTTCAATATCCTTTGCGGCAATACCGATGACCATGCACGTAATCACGCAGCATTTTGGAATGGACACGCACTAACACTCACGCCAGCCTACGATATTTGCCCACAGGCACGCAGCGGCAACGAAGCGTCACAAGCGATGCTCATTCACGGCAATAACCGCATGAGCCAACTCACCACCTGCCTGAACGCCGCACCCGATTTTTTACTCACGCAAGAAAAAGCCAGCGCCATCATCGCCCATCAAATTAGCGTCATCCAACAACGTTTTGAAATCATATGCGATGAAGCAGGGCTTCCTGAAATCGACAGACGCTTCATGTGGCGCAGGCAATTCTTCAACCCATTTGCCTTTTACGGTTTACCGGACGCATTGAATTTTGACTCGCCACAGCAGTCATAAACAGCATCACAAAACCGTTATATTTCCATGCTTATCATGGTCGCCATCTTTATCCGAGGAAAATAGCTATGTACGAGGATGTTCTCGATTTCTGGTTTAACGATTTATCCCCGCAACAATGGTGGGTAAAAGATGAAAAACTGGACCTGGAAATTGCGCGCCGTTTTTCCACCATCCATGCGCAAGCCGCACGCTGTGAATTATTCGATTGGCGCATGGCCGCCAAAGGCCGCCTCGCGGAAATTATTATTCTCGATCAATTCTCGCGTAATATTTACCGCGATACTTCACAAGCCTTCGCCACGGATTCGCTCGCACTGGCGCTCGCGCAGGAGGCCCTGGCTGTCGATGCAGATAAAGCCTTATCACCCGTAGAGCGCAGCTTTTTATATTTACCGTTTATGCACAGCGAATCGGCAGAGATCCACAAAGTCGCGGTGATTTTATACAACGGCCTCGGCCTGCCCGATAACCTCGATTTCGAACTCCAGCACCAGAAAATCATCGACCGTTTTGGACGTTATCCACATCGCAACCACATTCTTGGTCGAACATCCACACCGGAAGAAATTGAATTTTTACAACAACCGGGGTCGAGTTTTTAATCACCCCCCATGACAAAGCTATTATTTTTATTAAAAATATCCTTTAAAAAAGCAGCCCATTTATATATCGTCAGGAAAAAATTCCCCGACTCCGATGTTAAATTTCCATTTTCAATAGCGGCAATAATTGACTCACAGGACGCGATAGCAAACGCAAGAAAATCGCTTTCTCCAACGCGATTTTCTTGTGCGGAGATTACAAAAAAACTCATCGTAATAAACACCAAGCCAGCGCTTGATAACAACAGATGTTTTCTTTTTGGTTTCATCATGTGGCAAACCTCAATCATCAGTTTCCGATGTATTAACAAGCGCAGGCTCTTTGGAAAACGCCAGGATATCTCCCGGCTGGCATTCCAGGACTTCGCAAATTTTTTCCAGCGTATCAAAACGTATGGCCTTGGCTTTACCTGTTTTGAGCACCGATAAATTTTGCGGGGTAATATCCACCAACTCCGCCAGCGTATTCAAACGCATTTTGCGCTGCGCCAGTACCACATCAAGATTAACGATAATAGGCATAATAACTCCTCAGGTTTATACGGCAGTTAAAGCCTAAATGGTCAACTCGGATTCTTCGTTCAGGTCACACCCGATCTCCAGCGCCCACAACAACACATACATCAAACCAAAAAACATCAGCCCGAAAATAAAATCACCGCTCATTGAAATGGACATCGGCGAGCTTTGCATCACGGTATAAATCCAGCCAACCAGCGAAGCGCACAAATACAATCCGTAAATGATCACACCACTCAGTAACGCTTTCCGCGCATGGTCAATAGCGTGTTTATTAAAAATATCGCCTTCGGAAAAATAACGGATCAACTCACGAAAGTGATTAGCCAGTTGCAACGCAAGGAAAAATAATGCCGATACAAAAGCCACGATCAAAACACGTTGCGCAATTGTCAGCTCAACATCATCAATCCGCATAGTTCCCAGCGTGATATTCGCTTTGCTATCAAACGAAAAAATAACCACCGCCGCCATTAACGGCCAGGTTACCCATAGGAAATAACGTATCCAGGTGAGGCATACATACAAATAACGGCTGAACTGTTTGATCTGGGCGATCCGCTCATGGCGCTGAACGTTCATAGACAACTCCTTGGGTTTATAGGCTAGAGCCTGAATAATAACCTCAAAAAGTCATTTTGCAATATTTATTTATCGATAAACGATAAATAAATATTGAATACTGATGTTTTAGATAACTTTGATATCAGGTAAGAAAGTCCCTCACCAGCCCCCGTAACTCGCCTTTCAGCCGCCGCGCCAGCTTTTTAACATCCTCGCCAGCCATGTGCTCCGGCCGGGTTTCCCGTGGGTGTTGCGCCCCATCCACTGCATCGTCACGCATACGGATACGCAAAAATCCCTCATCGTCGTCGCCGTGTTCATAGCTGCCCGCTGAAAGGTCCCGCGCCTCACGCAAACCGGCGCGGGCATCTATCAACGCCTGCAAACGCATACGGTCATTCACCAGCTTTTGTTTACGTGTCTGGATTGCAAAATAACTTTGCGCAAACACAATCGTCGCCTTGCCCGAATTAGCGTATTGGGCGATGAGAAAACACGCATAGCGAGTCAACATAAAATCCTCAACATCACACCCTATATCACCACCCCCTACACCTCTACTCAAAGTCGCCGCCCGCGTAACACCGCGAAAATGATCCGCCGATTCAAATTCAGTTGAATTACACGCGTGAATTGCTCGCCGCAGCGCGATAGAAAAATTCACCCAATCGTCATACCCCAACAACTCCTGCAAATCCCGCGCAAACCAGAATTCAATATTCTCCCCCGGCACGCGCCGTACCAGATTATCGAAGCGCGATTGCATATCTTTTACCTGCGTGTAGTCCATGTCGTTTTTACTCCTATCCATATTGGAAATTTAATAACGCGATACAGAAGTCAGTTAACCATCTTTTTATAGTTGGGAAATAGTGGGGATTGGCTGGCAAACTGGCGTGTTGAGATGGGATTTAGTTCACAGTGTTTTTTCAAAAAAATTAAGCGGTTGAACTCGTTTAATTCAACCACCTTCCTCAATAGCCACGAGCGATATTCAACAAACAACTATTCCTATCCATAGGTTAAACTCGCCTGCTAATAACATTTTTCAACTGGAAGAACTACGTCATTGGCGTATAATGGAGAACGCATGGTTATTATCGAAACCCGTCTATTTACCAGGCTCATTAAAGAATTAATGAGCGATGATCAATATAAAAAACTTCAGGAAGCACTGGTAAATCGCCCCGACATAGG
This sequence comes from Cellvibrio sp. 79, assembly GCA_003056245.1. Taxonomy (GTDB): domain Bacteria; phylum Pseudomonadota; class Gammaproteobacteria; order Pseudomonadales; family Cellvibrionaceae; genus Cellvibrio. Next base: position 654,382 of record MVDH01000003.1, read on the forward strand.
TGATTTGATCAAAGATTCCGGAGGCTTGCGCAAAGTACGCTGGAACCAGGAAGGCACAGGTAAAAGTGGTGGCTTACGCATTATCTATTACTGGGTTGTCGATAATCACCATATCCGTATGCTTTATGTATATCCCAAAGGCAAGCAGGAAAACATGACCAAAGAACAACTTATCCAACTCAGATCGATTGTGGAGAGGTGGTAATCATGAAAAAAGAAATGTTCAGCGAACTTTTGGAAAGTGTTCGTGAGATGGACGAAATAATAAATGGCAACAAAACAGCCTCCCGTTCATTTGATTATCCAGATCCGGAAGTAAAAGCAATTCGCGATCGATTGGGTGTCTCGCAGGAAAAATTTGCCTCCTTGCTGGGCGTTAGCAAACGCACCGTTGAAAACTGGGAACAAGGCCGCCGACATCCCACTGGTGCTGCACGCTCACTGTTACGAATTGTAGAAGCAGACCCGGAACATGCATTGCGGGCATTAAGCGCTTAACAGCTATCGCACCCAATTCGGCAAGCATCATTAGTTAGATGCTCACATTAGCAAACAGCTGAATTATCGAATTTGCAATTGCTGTGATAAAAAATCTCCGCCCCAATAAACAGAAGTACCGTCAATCCACAAATCTCCATTCATCCAGGAAACCATTTTCGTACCGCCACGAAAATGGTTCTTAGCCCCATAACTGCCTAATCCCCAAATCCAGCCCCGATTTTACTGGTGATGCCAACCACCGGCTCAAGCCGCCATCTACTCATTCACATCCAAATAGTGGCTTTTGGCTTACAAAAACCCCTGATGTAATGGGATGTATTTCACAGAATCCTTGGCTATAGTAGAGACTTGCACCATAGGACTGGGATAGGAAATACACATGAATAACGATTGGACGTTAGCCGCAACCCCTTGGGGGATTACGCATGGCTAATGATTGGCAAGAGGACGAGCTGCTGCTCACCTTGCATTTATACTGCCGCACCCCGTTCGGCAAATTGCACAAATCCAACCCCGACATTATTCAACTGGCGAATATCATTCACCGGTCGCCCTCGGCTGTTGCAATAAAAACGTATAGTTTTAATTCAATCCTGCCACTCACGCATACCAATAATGCTCACCTAATATTTCAGAGAGTCTAATGGCATACGACCATCCCCATCCCCCAAGTGCAGCTTGCCTGTCAGCTTCAATGAGAGATCTTGGATATTCTCTTGAAACAGCAATCGCAGATTTAATCGACAACAGCATCTCTGCTAATGCAGATAAAATCGATATCATTTGTGATATATCTGGAAAAAATCCTGTTGTTGTAATTCTTGATAATGGAAGAGGAATGACGCATTCAGAACTATTAAGTGCAATGCGCCATGGAACAATTAATCCGCAACAAAAACGTTCCTCTAAAGATCTCGGACGCTTTGGTTTAGGCCTAAAAACTGCCTCATTTTCTCAATGCCGCTCGTTAACGGTTGTAAGCGCTAAAGACTCTTTGATTAATGGAGCAGAATGGAATCTTGATCGAATTGATAAAGCTGATGACTGGATTTTATCTATTCTTGATCAAAAAGATATTAATTCTTTGCCTTACGTTGAACGACTTACCAAACAAGGTACGGCTGTTATTTGGAGAGAACTTGATCGATTATTTGAAGATGAATCAGGAAGTCGTCGCGATGAAATCGTCAATGAAAAACTGGAGGCAGTTAACAGGCATTTATCTCTCGTATTCCATCGATTTATTTCCGGAGAAGTAAAAGGTCAGCCGAAAATTTCCTTAACTATTAATGGGCACTCTCTTAAAGCTTTTGATCCTTTTTGCAGAAAAAATCCGGCTACCCAATTATTACCCGAAGAAATAATTCGTATTGGCGATGCAGAGATTCGTATACAACCCTATGTTTTGCCACATCATAGTCGTTTGTCTGCATCTGAGTATGATTATTATCAAAGCCGTAGCGACTTTATTTCGAATCAAGGCGGTTACGTTTATAGGAATGGTCGACTTATGGCTTGGGGGGACTGGTTTAGATTAGTCCCTAAAGGTGAAGCGACTAAATTGGCAAGAGTGCAGATTGATTTTCCTAATAGTCTTGATGAAGAGTGGACAATTGATATAAAAAAATCACGTGCTCGCCCCCCCTTAATTGTGCGCGAACGACTCCGACAGATAATTACCAAGATCGTCAATCGAAGTGTGACAGTACATCGTGGTCGTGGACAGAAGCTTTTTCAAGAGGATCAAGCCCCAATGTGGGAACGATATGCTGATCAGGGAGGCATACGTTTTGCGATTAACAAGCAACACCCTCTAATTGCCGCGCTGGAAAGCAAAATATCTCTCAAAGAAAAGGAATCGCTTCAGGTTTTGCTTGACTCAATTGCTAGTTCAATACCATTAGAGATGATTTATTCAGATTATTCGACTAGCCCGCGAGAAATTAATAGACACATAGTAGATGAATCTCAAGTTATAGAACAATTAAAAAAATTGTGGCAAACAATTTACAGTAATGACGCTGGTAATCCTGACGTTTTTATTCAGATTGTACGATCAACACATCTGTTTGATAATCAACTCAAACTTGTAGAAAAATTTATATTTGAGAAACTTTATGACTGAAGCACGAAATTTTACCAATACGCTCATTTCAGGGTTAGCTGCTAAATATAAAAATCAGGTACCAACACGAGAGCAGGTCAATGAAACTGCACAGCAGTTTGCTGACATTCTTAATTACAAGGATGAGCTCAGCAATATAATTTCAGAAGTAATGATTGCGATCGATACTCGTATGGGAGCAGGCGTTTCGCTTATTGATGCCACAGCAAAACACGATGATCAGTGGGTTCATAAGCGCGAGGATATCAAATGGACGTACACTAAAGCATATGGAGAATTTCTTCGCAATGAAAGCTGGGCACCACAAATGGTTCAATCGTTAAACGATGTAACCACTCGTATTCTTGGTCATCTGCAAGACCCATCAAGTGAAGGTTCAGCCTGGAGTCGACGCGGCCTTGTTATCGGCCATGTTCAGTCAGGTAAGACTGCGAATTACACAGGTTTAATAGCTAGAGCAGCGGATGCAGGCTATAAGTTCATTATTGTTATCGCGGGCATTCATAATAACTTGCGCAAACAAACACAACAACGAATCGACGAAGCATTTATTGGCCGCTCGAGCGATCCCGATGATCGGCGCTATATTGGTGTGGGTCTCACACCTGACTATCCACATCCTGCAACACTCACGAACGTTAACGAAGACTTCAATAAAAATACCGCTGCAAAGAGTGGCTGGAAAATAAATAATCAAGTTAACCCAACAATTTTAATAATTAAGAAAAATGTAACAACACTCACCGCCTTACATAAATGGTTAAAAGAGTTAAATGCAACCGATGATGGTCTCATCCGTAACGTACCTATGCTAATGATTGATGATGAGGCAGATAATGCATCAATCAATACAAATAAAGAAGATTTAGACCCTACCAAGACAAATGGAAAAATGCGAGAAATTCTAAGTCTTTTTGCTAAGTCGTGCTATGTAGGATATACAGCTACACCTTTTGCTAATATATTCATAAATCCTGATGCTTATGGCGAGAATGTACGTGAAGACCTATTTCCGCGTGACTTTATTTATTGCCTCGATTCGCCAACAACCTATTTCGGAGCGGAGAAAGTTTTTCTCAATGAAACTACAAGCTCACATATTGTTAGAACAATAAATGATTGCGAAAACTTAATTCCATATTCCCACAAACGAGATGATGTCATCACGGGACTGCCATTAAGCCTTTATGGGGCACTTAATCAATTTATCATTGCACGTGCAATTAGAAACCTTCGCGGGCAGGCCAATAAGCATTGTTCAATGATGGTTAATGTTTCCCGGTTCGTTCCGATTCAGAGCGCTGTACGAGACTTTCTAAGCCTCAAAGAAAAGCTGATAAGAGAGGCTGTCCTTGCTAATTATGGAATGGCTGAAGAAGTCTCATCCAAAAATCTTCATATGCAAGAACTAAAAAAAACATTTGAGAGTGAATATGCAGATGTTGGCTTTACTTGGTTTGAGGTAAAGGCTGCACTTAGCAGTGTTTTTGATCACCTTCGTTTATACGTAATTAATAGTAAAAGCGATGAAATTCTTGATTTTAAACGTTATGAAAATGAGGGAATTGGATTGACTGCTATCGCAGTTGGAGGGTTCAGCCTTTCGAGGGGATTAACAATTGAAGGGTTGACAGTTAGTTACATGTATCGCAACACAAAAATGTATGACTCACTGATGCAAATGGGACGATGGTTTGGTTATAGACCAAACTATGAGGATCTTTGCCGTGTTCACCTCTCTTATGATTCTATTGAATGGTATTCACACATAGCTGATGCAGCTGAAGAGCTCGTCCAACAAGTAAAACAAATGAGACGAGACAAGCTTAGTCCGAAAGATTTTGGTTTATATGTTCGATCACACCCCGATACTTTACTAATAACTGCTGCCAACAAAATGCGGTCTGGCGAAAAAGTCATAGTTGAACAAAGTTACAGTGGAAGAATATGGGAAAGTCATATTGTTTCAATCGATCCGGAGGTTAACGCCAATAATTTTTCTTTAATTTCTGATTTTTGGGAAAGCGGCTTTGGTAACTGTAAAGAAGAACCTACAAAAAAAGGGCTAATTTTTCGGGACGTAGCTATCGAGATACTAAATGAGTTTTTAGTTCGATTCGAATGTCACACGTCTATTTCAGCTACGAAATCAGCCGTTAAAGATTATCTTGATCGGGTGAAAGGAAAATATCCGGTTGCAGATGTTCTACTAATCTCTCCAACACGAGGCATGCAAAGCTCGAAACCTTTTACATTAAATAGTCAAGAGCGCGCAGTTGGCTCCAATCAACCCAAAGGTAACGCCTGGCATTTAAATAAAGGTAGAGTGGCTTCTCGTGGCGACGAACAGTTAGGACTTAGCGACAGCCAAATAGAAGAAGCAATGAAGAAGGCAGCCGATGGAAACGAAGAAGCACTTGATAATCCAATAAAAAAAATAGCTGTCTCTGATACTCATTATCGAATGATTCGAAATAAACCGCTTTTGATGATACATAGTCTCGAACCGAAGGGCGATATAGTGCAGGGGCCAATTGCTGCTTTCGGGATTAGCTTCCCATATGGAGACCAGACAACAACCATCAATGTAGTAGTAAACAAAATATGGCTTCAGCAAATGATGGGATACTCAGATAATCCTGACGAGGATGATCATGATGATTAATACCTCCCCATGGGATGAAATCAACATTCCTAAAAAAGATTTCAATGTCCGTCAAATATCAGAAAAAACCATAGTGCCTTGTTATTGGGCTCGCGACTCTAAAGGAAATTGCCTTTTTATCATTGAGCTAAAAGGAGATCATACACTTCAATTTAGAAAGGATTTTATTAAAGTAAATGGTATTGTCTGTAGTGGCATAGTTAATTTGGCCACCTAATTAGAAGTGATATTATCACTTCATACAACGAATAGGTGTCCAATGAGCAAACGTACC
>MVDH01000003.1:659956-1289320 GCA_003056245.1 Cellvibrio sp. 79
GCCGAAGCCGAAGCCGAAGCCGAAGCCGAAGCCGAAGCCGAAGCCGAAGCCGAAGCCGAAGCCGAAGCCGAAGCCGAAGCCGAACAGGATATTGTTGAGTCGTTTGATGAAGAGCAAGAAGATGATGAGTTTGATCCGGAAATTGTTGAGATCTTCCTCGAAGAAGCTGGCGAGTTGCTGGAAGAGATCGACGGTTCGCTGAACGAATGGCAAGACGACTGGAATAACACCGATTGTGTTGAACAGTTAAAACGCTCCCTTCATACCTTTAAAGGGGGAGCGCGCCTTGCGGGCATGATGGATCTGGGCGATCTTTCGCACGATTTTGAAACCATCCTTATCGATATGGATGAGGACGCGGAGCTGGATCAATCTTTCTTTAATCGCCTGCACAACTATCAGGATCGCCTGCATTCCGGCGTTGAGCTCGCCCGCAAACGCCTGAGCGGCGAAGCGATACCGGAACCCGTAACCGCAGCCAAACCGCAGCCGGAAGCTGAGCCGCCATTACTGGATTCCTATGTCAGTATTGATGAAGTAATAGACGATATTCGCTTCGTAGCCGATGACGAAACCGTAATCGCAGAAGACGCTGGCGATGAGGATCATGATGCGCCGGCATTCGAGAAACCACGCGTTGTGGTCGATAACACCCGCGATCTCACCGCTACCTTCAGTCCCGAAGGCACAGCGACTGAAAAACCGAATGTCCTGACGTTTGCACCCAAAGCCAAACCCTCTACCACTAATATGCCAACCGTTCCGGGTACGGAATACGGTGGTGGCTTGCGTTCGGGCAATACCGGACCAGCGCAGGTACAACACTTGGCAGCGCGCCGGACCGGCCCGCAAGAAGTGGTCAAGGTTTCCGCCGAATTACTGGAAGAACTGGTAAACCTCGCCGGTGAAACTTCCATCAGCCGTGGCCGTATGGAACAACAGGTCAGTGACCTCGGTGGCGCTATCGATGAGATGGATTCCACCATCCAGCGTTTGCAGGAACAGTTGCGCCGCCTGGATATCGAAACCGAAGCGCAGGTCCTGTTCCGCCAGGAACAAATGGCCCAGCACGAAGAATTCGACCCGCTGGAGATGGACCGCTACTCGCAGTTGCAGCAGTTGTCGCGCTCGCTGATCGAATCCGCGTCCGACTTGATGGACCTGAAATACACCCTCGCGGATAAAACCCGCGACACCGAAACCCTGTTGCTGCAACAGTCGCGCATTAACACTGACTTGCAGGAAGGCCTGATGCGTTCACGCATGGTGCCCTTCTCCCGTCTGGTCCCGCGCTTGCGTCGTATCGTGCGCCAAGCAGCAACCGAGCTGGGCAAAGAAGTCGATTTCGAACTCGATAACGTCGAAGGTGAACTGGACCGTACCGTTCTGGAACGCATGGTTGCGCCGCTTGAACACATGCTGCGTAACGCCGTTGACCACGGTATCGAGCTACCGGAAGAGCGTATTGCTGCCGGGAAAAAACCAAATGGCCGCATTCTGCTAACCCTTGGTCGCGAGGGCGGCGATGTAATTTTGCGCCTGGTTGACGATGGTCGCGGTATCAATCTGAAACGCGTACGCGAAAAGGCAATTGAGCGCGGCTTGATGTCAGCCGATGTGCAATTGGCCGATCAGGACGTAATCCAGTTCATTCTCCACGCCGGTTTCAGTACCGCCGAAAAAGTCACCCAGATTTCCGGTCGCGGTGTGGGCATGGACGTGGTGCACTCCGAGATCAAACAACTCGGCGGCGCCATGTTTATCGATTCCAACTGGGGCTCGGGCACCGAATTCACCATCCGCCTGCCATTCACCGTATCGGTAAACCGCGCGTTGATGGTGCAGATCGGCGACGATCTCTACGCGATCCCGCTGAATACCATCGAAGGTATCGTGCGCGTCAGCCCGTTTGAGCTGGAACATTACTATCAGGATGAAAGCGCCCGCTTCGACTACGCCGGCGAGCAATATCTCGTTCGCTACCTTGGCGCGCTACTGGATTCCACTGCACAACCCAAACTGGATGGCCAATTGCTGCCACTACCGGTTGTACTGGTACGCAGCACCGAACATACCGTAGCGCTGCAAGTGGACCGCCTGCTGGGCTCACGCGAAATCGTGGTAAAAACTCTGGGTGCGCAATTCAGTGCTGTGCGTGGCGTATCCGGCGCCACCGTAATGGGTGACGGTAGCGTGGTGGTCATTCTGGATCTGCATGCGATGATCCGTGAGCAATTAGCGCTGGGCAACCAAAGTGCGATCCAGTTGGAACCGCTCAAGGCTTTGCCTGCTGCCGAGGAAGATCTCAGCGAAAAAACCATTATGGTGGTGGATGACTCGGTAACCGTGCGTAAAGTAACCGGCCGCTTCCTGGAGCGCGAGGGTTTCCGCGTAATCACCGCCAAAGACGGTGTGGAAGCGCTGCAATTACTGCAAGACCACGTACCGGATGTGATGTTGCTCGATATTGAAATGCCCCGTATGGATGGTTTCGAAGTCGCTAAAAACGTACGCACCAGCTCGCGCCTGAAAGATCTGCCGATCATCATGATCACCTCGCGTACCGGTGAAAAACACCGCGAGCGCGCGTTCAGCCTGGGTGTTAACAAGTACATGGGTAAACCGTATCAGGAGGACCTGCTGCTCACCAATATCAACGAGCTGCTGAAAAAATAAGGGGCAGCCATGCTTCGTCTGGGCATTCTGGTCGACAGCGCCCCCAAGCAGCAGGTATTGGCGCAGCTGATTGCCAAATCAGGCCATAAACTGGCTCATCAACTGCTATTAGGGCACGCCCGACAGCTAGTGGAGGATGAGAGTCTGGATGCCTGGCTGGTCGATGTTGCCGAAGACTATGCCGACGATCAGTTGCTGCTGGAAACGCTGTTTAGCAACAGTCGAATTCCAGTGATACTGAGTGATAGCAGCGAGTTCGCTGCCGGATCGGAAGAGCACACGGCCTGGTTGCGCCGCACCAGTTTACGTTTGCAACGTCTGCGCGGGGACATCAACCTCCAGCAAGCGGAACCGGCGAGTGAGTTGTGGGTACTGGCCGCATCCACTGGTGGCCCGGCGGCGGTGAAACGGTTTTTGGCCGCCCTGCCCGCAAATCTGGGTATCGCCTTTGTGTATGTGCAACATATTGATGCCAATCAGGCCGTCACTTTGAATCGAATGATGACCAATGCTGGAAGTTACCCGGCAATGGTTGCTAGCCAGGGACTGGTACTGGAAGCAAACAGCCTGACGCTGATTACCGCCAAAGACTCGGTGGAACTGTTAAGCAACGGCACGCTGGTAATCAATTATGGCCAGCCCTGGAAAGGCAGTTACGCACCCTCGATAGATCAAGTCGCCGCCAATGCCGCACAGATCTATCGGGAGCGCAGTGGTTTGATTATCTTTACCGGAATGGGCGATGATGGCGCCGCCAGTTGTCGCATCATGAAGCAGGTTGGCGGTCAAGTATGGGCACAAAGCCCGGATGATTGCACCAGCGATTCGATGCCGGTATCGGCTCTTGCTACCGGTTGCGTCGGCCTATCGGGTACACCCGAATATTTAGCCCGCGCACTCGGAAAGTTAGCCAATAAGCACCGGCTCACCCGGGCTTATAAAAGTCCGATGCGAATAGTTAAAAACATAAATTCATAAACAGCGAGTAGTCACAGGAAACACCATGAGAGCGCCCCAACGCATAGAGAAAAAAATCGAAGAAGTGGCGAGCCTGCTCATCCCGTTACAGGGGCGACAATTACTGGCACCCAACGTGACTATCGCTGAAATTGTCCCGGTCTCGCAGGTCGTTCCTGTGCAAGACGCTCCCGCCTGGTACCTGGGTAACTGCAGTTGGCGCGAACAAACCATTCCACTGCTCGCCTTTGAAGTGTTAAACGGAGAAGAAAAACCCGGCGTCACCAACCGCTCCCGCTTTGCCGTAATCAACACCACTGGCGTGCACGAATCCCTGCCCTTCATCGCCATCATCACCCAGGGTCTACCCCGTCTGGCGCGTGTAACCGAAGAAGAAATCACCGAGCGTGAAGATGCGGACAAAAAACCGTTCGAACTCATGCATGTTTCCTGGGCCGGTGAAGAAGCTGTGATTCCCGACGTAGAAGCCATGGAACGCACGTTCCTCGATTACTTGCATCTGGATATTTAAAATCAACTCCACTCAAAACGGGAAAAGTTTTTATATTGTTAAAGAATCTAATGGATGGTAGATCGAGTTAATTGCGACAACTAACCATTGAACTGAATTGAAATTTGCTAAAACTTTTTTAACGCAACGTAGGTACCGTTTGAACAGAGTTTGCTGCTTTAAATATAAATAAAATAACCGCGTTAAAATTAAAGTTTTAGCAAATTAAAAAAATAATTCTGGTACTTGCTTAACTGCCGCCCAGATTAACTACCGGTTCCACAGCGTACGGTCACGCATCCTGACTGCGAACCATTCACTACAAGCCCGCAACCTCCACAATATTGCGTTGCCTGACTCATAATTCCAGGAATGCTCTGGGAACAAATATTAGTTGCGAACAGCACATTACTATTTTTGCATACTGGCTTTGGATTAATAATCGCAATGTGCTCTGCAGTAACAGGCTTCTCTCTAAAGTCCGGCCCCAAGACCAGGTAAACCTGACCTGTTGCATCCAAATTCAACGCAGTAGCGATTCTTTGTTTGGCATTAATCGTTGTACCCACTAATGTTTTATTGATATCAGCAACGCTTTTCTTCACATACGAATCAACGGTACGATCAATAATCTCGCGGACTACGCCATTATTGGATAATGCATAATCGGTAAGTAAAGCTGACTGCGCCTGACCAATAATTTGCGACTCATGCAATCTCACAAAAGAGTTCTGGACACTACCGCCTTTTAAAACAGTCTCGCCAGCTACCGTTAAATCGGTAGAGAGTGAAGTTGCACTTGATAAGATATTTAAGAACCCATTAGCGCCGTGTATATCAAAATTCTGGATTCTCACATCGCCAACTGATGCCTGCAAATCAAAAATTGGCTTGAGTGCAAAAATATAATCTCCGCTTGGGCTCATTTTGAACTTTGGTTCAAGTGAAAGCATTGCCAGGAAATTACCGGTCACATCCAACCCTGCATCCCCCCAATAACTATCTGTCGCATAGCGAGTGCATGATAGCAATGGTGGTTTATGGCCGAATTCATCTTTCCCATCAAACCTTGCATATACTCTAACGGGTAATTTCAATGCGAAAACCGCAGGTTCACTCAGGAAATTTCCAGACAACTTTAACCGGGCAGAATTTTTTAAGGTTAAACTATATTCGTTGCGAGTAATTGTCGTTCTACGAGAGCAGCTGTCTTTAACCCGGATGTTCTGATCATCAACAACCCGGTAAACAACGCCATTTTCTTCCAAATAAATGTTAGCATCATTTAATTTTTGATTGATAATTTGCTGGGCCAATTGGCATGCAACACGAACGTCAGAATTGACTTTGTCGCAATCCAGAAACTCTTCAGAGGGGTTTTTAAACTGACCAACTGTTATAGCGTGGGATGTTACAGATAAGGCAAGAAATGCGACTGCCATTACACTTTTAAATTTAGCATTCATAATGTATTTTCCTAAATAAAATTTCTTCCAATAAATTTAAAGCAGCAACGCACTATAGATTTCTCAACACATGTTTTCAATCTTTACTTAACTTAAAAAATTAATTCAACGCCATTAAAAACACATATGAAAAAGTCTCAGGAAATAATCATTACCGATTTAGTACCCGGCACTGGTAAATCTGTCGTCAAGGGGGCACTCATTACTACTCACTACACCGGCTGGCTTGAAGACGGCACCGAATTTGATTCATCTCACAAAAAAGGAAAACCGTTTCAATGTGTTATTGGCACTGGCCGTGTAATTAAAGGTTGGGACCAGGGTTTAATGGGCATGCAAGCAGGTGGCAAACGCAAATTGGAAGTGCCTGCACATTTAGCCTATGGCGAGCGACAAATGGGTCCATTAATTAAACCGAATTCCAATCTGTTGTTTGAGATCGAATTATTGGAAGTTTTAACGCGCGACAATTAGATTACTAAAGAGCGCTAATATCATTACCGAAATTCCTGCCTAAATTTAGTCGCAGATTAGTAAAAAAAAGCGCCGTACAGATTGCTCTGTACGGCGTTTTAACAAGATCCAATTATAAAAGTTCGATAAGCGAAACGAGCTTTAATTTTCCATCCACCATTGAAAAAACTGCGAACCCACCAACCAATATATCGTCAATAATTTGAGCCTCTGCGTATACATAATATTTGGAATTCGCTGATGACAACATGATAGGCATCCGATCAACAGTCTCTGGCGTTCCTGTTAAAGCCTTTTTCAAAAAAGGGCCCCAAGTATCAAAATCCAAAGTTTCGACCTCAGCAGATAAAGTTTGGTGAGACAATGCTGTGAATGATTTAATTGGTAGCTCCTGAAACTGAATACGGATGCTATACGGAGTTTGGTCCTTTATAGGGAATTGAAGTTTTGCATTAATTTTCTTCGGATTTGTCAGTTCGCTTAACTCCGGACCTCGACCGCCAAGAGTTCCAGAAGTAAATTTCCGTACCAAATGAATTCCATTAGGGTTTGCCAGACTGAGAAATAAATCAATATTTTTCTCTGATACCGCTTTTGAAAAGGACTCGAATGTAGTTTCTACTTGCTTGTTAGAAGTAATTTGAACGGGCACTACCGTAGAGACATCTGTTTTTTCAGCACTGCATCCACTGGCAAAAAAAACAAAAGCTAAAAAAATAAATATTCGCATGATCATATAAGCTTCCGAGATTTCATAATTGATTTAAGTACTTTAGCGTAGTTAGGGTCTGTAGCGTACCCCGCCTCTTGCAAACCATCAGCCCATTCTTCTGCATCCGTTGTTTTGAAAAGAAATTTATATATACCATTCTCTTTCAAAAATTCTGTGCGCCCACTAATCGATTCCGAGAAATTGTGGTAGGCCTTAAATTTATCAATAATTTTAACTCGTTTATTATTTAACACTTCATGAGTATAAATTGACACTGACCCTGCAGGCCCTATACCTTTTATACCAAACAAATTATAACTGTATTGTTTTGTATAGAGGTCAGTCGGAACGGATTTTCCATAACCGGTCTCAAGAATGGCTTGTGCTGTTGTAATTGCGGCAGGAATTTTTGATGTAAGCTCCTCTTTTTTCGCCTCTTCAAATACCTGTCGTACAAATTCATTCTTGGATAAAGCACCGAGATCTTTATTTACATTCCCACCCACGTTTATGGCTTGCGCTTTGTGAACAGGCTCACCTGCAAGGACTCCATACTGAATACGATTAAATTGTTGATAAACGCCAGTCAATAGCTGATCTAAACCGTGAATCGGTGACCAGGCATTTGAAACAGGGGATTTGATGTTGGGTAATTTGGTTGCGGTTTTTATAACAGCATTCAGTTTTGCGATGGTTTTACCACTTGGGTCTATTCGGCCATCCGGGGCTGCCATACCGACGGCAACACGCTGAAATTGTCGAATTGCCAGCTTCGTTTTACGACCGGCAACTCCATCTTCAGCCAGTGGGGCTAAAGGCGCTAAAATATTATATTGCATTATATTATTGAGCGCTTTCTGAATAATTCGAACATCAGAATTTCTGTTTTTAGCATTTTCACCAACTGATGCAGCAATTTTAATTTCCATAACAAATCCCTATTAAATCCATTGAGTTATTGGCTCGCATATGTATGCGAGCCTTAACTATATCCACGCATAGGGATTAATACAAGGTTGTTTGATGAACCAATTTGCAGTAACTCAAACCAGTCATCATAAAATTGGAGTATCAAAATTAAATATGGGGAAAATCTGGAATTTTATCTCCTTAGCCAGGCCGGGCATTTTAAATTGCAGATTGTTATCTGACATCAATTCCCTCGCTGTTAAAAGGCTTTTGTGTAGTGCATTAATTGGATCACTCTGTTGCGTACCACACCCGCTTTATATTGCCCACGTGAAATAGCTGATGCAGTACCAAAATCTTTGTTCGTCCAAGTATTATCAATAAACGAGAGCTCAAGGTCGCGATATTTGATCCAGCTGAGCTGGGATGCTTTTAGTTGTTTTTGTTTTTCTTCCGGGAGTTTTGCGCGGAGGGTTTTGTAGATGGTGTTGAGTTCTTTGTCTAAAAACTTCAGGTAATTTGCGAAGGCAACTGAATAATCACTGGTGGTGTTATTTTGTTTTTCGATTGCTATGATAAAAGGTTTTTCGCGGGTTTCAAATTGCGCAACTAAATCCGGTGCATCCGGGTTATCAATTGCGAGGCTTAGGTTGCTAAATAGCATTAGTGTGAATGCTGCAACAGCTAACCACAAGTTATAAATTTTCTGCATGTTGTTTCCCCGTATCAATTTGAATTTATTTCTTTGAGCCTAATTGCCCATCCTCAATTCTGCTTTTAAGACCTGCTGCACCCCAAGCGGTCGCTATTTTTCCTTGTTCTTCCGCACTCATGACTTCAAAATTTCCAGCAAGGGATTTATCAAAACGTAATTCATCCTGATGAATTACAACGCCGGATTCGGTGACACTCCGTTTAACGCTATTCGTGGATGGATTATAAGTTACGCTTACGTGCAAACCTTCGTATTCAAATTCCAGATTATTTGACATGGTAATTGCTCCTGATTTTTTTTGCGGTTAATCAACGCACCCGTTTTAAACTTTGCACGGTAAGGTCAAGCGCTTTGTGCATATCCAAACGTGCAGAGCGGCCGACATCGGGGTGGTTGAGTTCATTGTTTCTTTCCGACGGTAAAATAGGTGACGTAAGATCATCCGCATCGGTGGGTTCAAAATCAGATTCCTCACCAATGGTCATCGCACTACGGCGCAACAGGATGCGTATTTGTTCCGGTTCCAATTGCGAGTTGATTGAGAGCATTGCAGCAACCAAACCGGTAACCAATGGTGTCGCATAGGAGGTGCCGCAATGTTTTTTACCTTCTGCATTAATTTTTAACACCGAGCTGTGCACACAAGCCGCAGCAGTAATATCCACGCGCATATCGATATTGGAGGCTCTGCGTTTTACAACGTAATCCGGATCATTCACCTGCGCGCTTTTTTTATTGCTGCGCTCATGCCCGCCAACAACAAATAATTGTTCTGTCACAAATGAAGATGGCAAACGATATTCATCAAGGCCGGAAAATGAGGCGCCGTTGCCGGCTGAATTAATGACAATCACATCAGGATGTTTCATTCGTAGCCAGAGAAAAAATTCTTCCAGCAATTCTTCATACCCACTCATGGCCAAACCGGATCTGACCAGCGAATCTACATCCTTGCCATCCACATTTTTTGCACCCACACGGTGGATACCCCAACTCCAGTTGAGCACGCGCACGCCATCTTCAACGAGATTCACAGACGCCGCGATATTGGCAGTGATGCCTGCATCAGAATTGCGCTCCACAATCACATCAAAACCCGGCCCTGCTTTATCCAAACCGCGCAAAAAACCGCTGTTGCCACCGTTGTTCCAGGCCGCCGCAAAAATCCCCGCAACCGTGGAGCCGTGTGATTGTGATTTTTCCGCATCGCGCGCATAAAGACAAATACGTTTGGGATCACGGCGACAATCACCGAGATAATCAGAGAAATCCGGCGAATCAAAATCCACATCGCGTTCGATAACGCCAATCTTTATCGGTTGAGTAGCTAGGGGATTGGATTTCGCCGGAATACGACGCAGATAAAAATCAACGGCATTGAGAAAACGATTAGATGCCCACTCACCTTCGCTGATGTCATCGGCGCCGGCTAAATTCGAAGCGGTAATTTCACCTTCGATTTCCTTCTCTGCACCTGTCTCTTCGATAATCACTGCATCGACACCAATCTCACTGCCGAGACGCAACACAATTGCATCGCGCTCAATAAGATTGCGCGCCGGTAGCCGCAACTGATAAGTATTTAATGGGGGAATAAAGCCAACAATTTTTGCATTGTATTTTTTAGCGAGGCGGCGAGCTTCAGTTATGCCATCGTAATTTTCTTCGATGATTACGCTCACCAGATCAACATACGTTGTCAAGCCATCCATATTTTTGGCGACTTCATTTTTATTCGCCGCCACCACATGGCTGCCTTTCAAACTCAGCCAAACCGGATTGCTTTTTTGTTCCCCTTGCTCCAACCATAGGGGACCACTTTGGTATTTACCATCAGGTAAAGTAATACGAAGCACATTGCCATCACGTTTTATTTCGTTAGCCGCTAACAGATTTTTACCAAACCGGATTTTTAACTGCTTATCAAATAATTTCCCTCTGGTACTAACACAAAACTCCTGCTGTCCTGTTGTAAAAAAATCACCGCAGCGTTCCATGTGTTTTATGCGCAATAAACCATCAGCATGACTAATTCCCGTCATCCCGGTCAGCGAACAAATAATAAAAATAAAGCTAGTCCAATATCGCTTTACACACACAAGCTCCATCCTCATAAAACCCAAGCGGTATATTTACGACTGGAAACAGCGAGTTCTGGTTCCTGTGGGAGAAGTCACCCCCCTCGCTATCTCACCTATCAGGCCTCAGAACTGGTCAATACTTGCACAATCGACATCAAATGATATACATTAAAACAAATGTATATCCGGCGGTAATCACTATGCAAATTTCCAAATGGGGTAACAGCCTTGCCATTCGCATCCCTGCAAATATCGCGAAATTGCTGGAATTGAAAGAAGGCGATCAGGTAGAAATTGTTTCCTCAAGTCATGGTTTTGAAGTCATCAAGGATGAAAGTAAAGCCAAGGCATTAGAAACAATCACACGCTTTCAGGGACGCTTACCTAAAAACTTTAATTTTGACAGGGATGAATTGAATGAGAGATAGGATTTTTCTCGACACCAACATACTGGTCTATGCGCTTCTGGATGAAGGCCATAAACAAAAAACTGCATTCGAGTTGCTTCAATCCGGCTGCGTAATCAGCACTCAGGTGCTCAATGAATTCACCCAGGTCGCACGCAAAAAAGCCAAACTGGAATGGCAGGAAATTACCGATTTAAGCAACGCCATCCAAACGCTTACGGAAATCATTCCATTAATGAGGGAAACTCACAACCTCGGATTGGAGATTGCAAAACAATATGGTTATGGTTTTTATGATTCGTTGATTATTGCAACGGCCATTGAAAGCCAGTGTAATTTGTTGATCTCAGAAGATATGCAGCATGGACAGCGGATTGAAATGTTAGTGATTAGTAATCCTTTTTAAAATATTGTTCCTGTTACAAGCTTGAATTAAAAAAAGTAAACGCTGTTTCCAGACGCTCTGCACTATCTCCGTAATTTTTTAGTTTTAATATTTCCACTACACATTCGGCAGTACACAATCCACCTTCAAGCTGATTGCGCCTGAGTTGGTATTGAGAGATCTGTTGCGGTTGAAGGTGCGCTCTGGGCAAATCTTTCAAGTAAGGGCTACGATTAAATATTTTACGTGCTTCCTGCCAAGTCGCATCCAATAAAATAATATTGTCAACGGCTGTTACAGGTTCAGCTTGGGTAGCTTCAACCTCCAAAGGATAGAGTAATACTGTTTTTTCACATCGGATCGCTTCCAATAAGACACTACTGGGCGCGTTTCTTTGCCAAACTACTCGCTCTACAATCTCCGGCACAAGACTCGCTACCAATGCACCCGTATTGGTAACACGCAACAACTCTCGTTCATGAGTGAGTAAAAATATTTTCATCGTATAGCTATTAAAAATCCCCCCACAAATACTGCACCAAACTAATCGCCGCAACCGGCGCAGTTTCCGTGCGTAATACTCTTGGGCCGAGGGTGAGTGCGTTGAAATTTTTTTCTTGTGCCTGAGTAATTTCGCTTTCGCTTAATCCGCCTTCGGGGCCAATTAATAAGGTTACACTTTGTGGTTTTTGTTCGGCGGGAAGGGTTTTGCTATCGCGGTGATGTAACACAAAACGCAAATCGGAATTTACTGTGGTTAACCAATCTGAAATTTGAACCGGGGCGGATAATTCCGGAAGCAAATTACGTTGGCATTGTTCGCAAGCACTGATGAGAATTTGCTGCCAACGATCCAGCAATTTTTCCTGACGCTCGCCGCCTGTTTTTACCTCCGTGCGTTCAGTAATCAGCGGTGTGATTCTGGTGACGCCAAGTTCAGTGGCTTTTTGCAACACCCATTCAAAGCGTTCGCCGCGCGAAATACCGATGGCTAATTCCAGTTGCAACGGCGATTCACGATTATCGGCAATGTGTTCAGCAATGGCGACGGTGACCGTTTTTTTACTGACTTCCTGAATAATTGCGGCGAACTCACCGCCGCTTCCATTGAAGAGAATTAATTCGCGGCCAGCTTGCATGCGCAACACTTTGCTTAGGTGATGCGATGCAGCTTCTTCCAGTTGCAGCAACTCGCCGGTAATTAATGCTTGTTCAGTAAAAATTCGAGGAATGCGCATGGTATTAACGTTCAGTATGAAGTTGAGCGTCGGAGTTTTGATTGGTCAGCAATGAGCTGATAAATAAACGTGCAGCACCAGTGTGTTCAGTTAGCGCATCGGCAGCTAATAAAATCGCACCTGTAGTCCAGGTGGTTTTTTCGCGCGGCCAGATTACCTGGTCGCGAAAATTAAAACCGGTCCAATAACCACCATCGTCATCCATAAATTGGTGTAGCCAGCTAAATAAATTGACTGCTTTAGCATGCTCGCCAGCAGCAAGCAACGCGAGGGTTAATTCGCAGGATTCTGCAACAGTGACCCAGGGTTCATCGCTTACGCAACGGCAACCCACATTGTTTTCTACAAAGGTGTGCCATTTATTTTCTATACGTTGTTGCGCGGCTTTACCTTCTACAACACCCGTGAGTATCGGATAAAACCAATCCATTGAAAAACGGGTTTTGGGTTCCCAGGTTCGGTCAAAATATTCCGGGTGATAACGCAATGTATGGCCGAGTTTTTGGTGTGCAACACGCCACACATTTGCATCCAATCCTATTTGCTCCGCAGTGAGAATCGCGCATTCAAGGCTTTTATAAATAGAACTTGATGCAGTCACCAACGCATCTTTTTTTGCGCTACCGTCTGCTGCAACAGCCCAATAAATTTCGCCGGTGGGCGATTGGTACTGCAATACAAAATCAATCGCTTTTTTTACGGCGAGGAAAAAGCGTTGCAAAAATTGTTCATCGCGCGTTACTAAAAAATAATGCCAGATACCGGTAGCGATGTAGGCAATAAAATTGGTTTCGCGATGGTCTTTATCCACCGGTTGATCATCCAGATAATTGGCCCACCAACTGCCATCATCCAATTGCTCCTGCACCAACCATTCATACGCGCGTTGCGCCGCTGCATATTCTCCACCGATAGTTAACCCCATGGCAGCTTCGATGTGATCCCAGGGATCTGCTTTGCCATCGGTAAACCAGGGAATGCAACCGTTGGGTAATTGCGTACGCAAAATATAATTGATGGTGGGGCGCAATAAACTTTCGGGGAAAAATCCTTTGGTGAGTAATAGGTTTTTCATTTGGCCACACCCTTTATAACCCCCTCCCAGCCTCCCCCTTGGAAAGGGGGAGGAGTTTTTGTGCGTGCAATTCCAGACCAGTCATTCCCTGAATGAGAAGAGGATTCAATTCCCCCCCCTGCCAAGGGGGGGGTTAGGGGGGGGTTATCTTTTTTAAAATACATCACAACACTTTTTCCCATGATCGGGTTGAGGATTTTTTCCAGGGTTTGGGTGAGCCAGGGTTTTTGCATCAAGTCCCACACTAACAAACGGTGATAGGCTTTTATCAATGGATTAGTGTCTTGCGTTTTCCACCATAAACATTTTAGCCACCAAAACGGTGAATGCAGTGCATGCGCCCAATGGCGGCGATAAAACGTAAAACCCAACTGTTCGATTTCCTTGCGCAAGTGTTTTCCGTTAAAGATGCGGATATGGCCACCTTCCACCTGATGATATTCCGCACTAAGCCACCAGCAAATTTTTTCCGGCCAGGCGCGCGGTACTGTTACAGCTAATAAACCATCTGGTTTTAATATACGTGTAATTTCAGCGAGTACTGCTTGATAGTCAGGAATATGTTCCAGGACTTCACTGCAAATAATTTTATCGATGCTGGCATCGGCAAAGGGCAAACGTGTGGCATCGGCTTGCTGTAAATAGAATTCTTTTTCTGACTGCGGTTGTGCAAACGGGATAAAGCGTGAACGCGCGGTCAGCAAATCATTAAAATTCAGATCAACCGCAATCGCATTTACCTCTGCCTGCAAATAGACATTGATAGCATGGCGACCTTCACCGCAACCGAGATCCAATACATGATCACCAGCGTCGAGCGGAAAGTCAGTGAAATTGATGGTTAGCATTATTATTTGCCACCGTTGAGCAGATCAAAATAAAAAGCCTGCATTTTTTTGCCGACACAATCCCAGCTTAATTGTTGCAAGATATGCTCGCGACCACGCTCGCCTAATTGCACACGCAATTCTGCATTGCCAATTAAATCACGTAGCGCATCCATTAACGATTCTACATTGCCCGCAGCAACCAGCCGCGCACCATCGCCAACAACTTCCGGTAATGCACCGCCATCGCTACAAATTAATGGCACGCCGCAGGCCATGGCTTCGGCGGCGGGCAAACCAAAGCCTTCATAAAGCGAAGGCACTACAGCAATTTCCGCGCGCGCGTATTCTTCTACCAATTCCTGGTTGCTGATGCCGGATTTAAATTGCACTACGTCCAACAAATTCAATGCCACTAATTCTTTTTGGGTGTCGCCATCTTCTTTTAATTTTCCGATGACGGTGAGTTGCAGTTGCGGAAACTCAACGCGCAGTTGCGCAATAGCACGCAATAAAATGCTTAACCCTTTTAACGGCTGATCAGAAGACGCCGTGGTAATTAATGAAAATGCGCGACGGGAAATTTTCGACAATGGTTTGAATATATTGGTATCCACTCCATTAGGAATAATATGGATATATTCAGCGGAGCGTGCGAAAGCCTGTTCAATATCACGTTGTGATTGCGCGGATACCGTGATGACATGTCGCAAATTTTGCACCACGTTTTTCTGCATCGATAAAAAACTGTACCAGCGGTTGATCAACCAACGCTGGCCTTTTTCCGTTGCCGCCGCGAGCGCCAGGTCGCGGTCGCGGGTGATGGGATGATGCACAGTGGCGACAACATTGACACCGCGTTTTTGCAAATGCAGTAACCCGTAACCGAGGCTTTGGTTATCGTGAACAATATCGTACTGCGGTGCATGGGTTTTGAAATGGCTGACGAGGCGGCGACCAAAACAATAAGGCTCGCCAAACGCACCACTTAATTTGCTCCACCATTCGTAAAAATCCGCGAACGATAATAAATGTTTTAGTCGCAGTGCGCGGGTGGGATTCGGGTGCGCGTACAAATCCAGGCTGGGGATTTTGATCAGGGTTACACGTGCATCGAGTTCCGGATACGGTGGGCCGGAAATCACATCGACACTATGGCCAAGATCCACCAGCGCCTTACTCAGGTAATGAAGGTAAATCCCCTGCCCGCCCACATGCGGATGGCTGCGATAACCCAGCAGCGCGATACGCAAATTGCCGGATACCGCCGATTGCGCTGTCGTATGGATGACAGCGTTTTCGGTTGTCGAATTTGAATGGGCGTTATACGCCAGGGGTTGATATGACATGGAGCGCCGCTACCTGATCAGTTGCACGCATTATAGGTGGTTACAGGCACCGACAACAAACTTCATCCATGTTGTCTTTGCTCCGCTATACCGCGCATCAGTGTTCTTTATTGATCAGCACCTGACCCGGCAAAAGCAGTCGCGTGTATTTTCACCAACAATGATTCCAACATTGGCGAGTGTGCTTGAACTATTGCAATTTCAACTGACTGATTGGTTTATCAACATCCGTAAAAAATCTGTTCGATAATTTGCTGTTAATTTTTTATTTCCCAAAATTTTCCTGATTATTTTTTTGCGGACGCCTGAAGCAAAAACAACACTCGATAAATGGCACAATTTTCGCTGTAGCTTAACGCGCAGATGTTAGAAAAGCTTATGAAAAATAACTTATCGATTTTTTCCGTGTTGGAGCCAGCTATGGAAAAGTTTTCAGGAATTTCCCGCCGCGTGTTATTGCGCGGTTCCGTTGCAGCCGCCGTTGCAGCCAATGGGTTGGCGCTCGCTAGACCCGTGTTGGCGCAAACTGGTTTTGCACTGCCGAAAATTGCGGGAACCGACGTGCTTAAAAATGCGCGTGATGAAAATTACTGGAACCAGATCGCCAGCCTATTCAAGTTATCGCCGGATTTTATTAATCTGGAAAATGGTTTTTACGGCGTGCTTTCCAAACCAGTGCTCGCCGACTACCAACAACACATTGCGCGGCTCAACGAAACCAGTTCGTATTTTTTACGGCAGCAATATGCACAGGAAGCTACAAGAATTCGCGCGCAAATAGCGGAAGTAGCTGGCGTTGATGTGAGTGAAATTGTATTAACACGCAACGCAACTGAGGCGCTGCAAAACCTGATTGTAAATTACAACAAACTGAAACCCGGAGATACCGTGTTGTATGCGGATCTCGATTACGACAGTGCCCAGGAAAATATTGAATATTTGCGTGAAACGCGCGGTATTAATACGGTAAAAATTACCATTCCGGAGCCAGCGACTTACGAATCCATCATCGAAACGTATGAACGTGCGTTTGCAGAACATCCGCGCATTAAATTAGTGTTGTTAACACACATTGGCCATCGCACCAGTCTTGCTATTCCGGTGACGGAAATCGCGGAGTTTGCCAAACAAAAAGATATTGATGTGTTAGTGGATGCCGCGCATTCCTGGGGACATCTGGATTTTAAAGTGCCCGATTTGAAAGCCGACTTCGGTGCATTTAATTTACATAAATGGATTGGTGCGCCACTGGGTGTGGGTTTTATTTATATTCGCAAAGAAAAACTGGCGGCGATTAATCCGCATTTGGTCAACCGTGAAAAAGCGGCTACGGATATCAGCTCGCGTGTGCACACCGGTACTACCGCCACCGCGAATGTGCTTACCGTTCCGGCGGCGCTGGATTTCCATCGCCAACTGGGTGCGGCAAATAAAGAAGCGCGTTTGCGTTATTTGCGCGATTACTGGGTGACGCGCGTGCGTAAGGAAATTCCCAACATCCAGATTCTGACGCCTGATGATCCACGCCTTTATGGCGCCATTACGTCGCTGCGTATCAAAGGCAAAACCAGCAAGGCGGACAATCAATTGTTAGCGCAGAAATTGCGCGAGCAGCACAACATTTTTACCGTGGCGCGCGGCGGTGCAGCGTCCGGCGATAGTGTGCGCATTACACCGGCGATTTTTACGCGCACCAGCGATCTGGATAAATTGGTCGCTGCGCTTAAAACAGTCGCGCAAAGCTAACGCGATTTTTATCCAGCGCAATTTCTAAATCTCACTAACCACACACGGGTTAAACCCGCCAGACCACAAGGAGTTACTTGTGAACGCTCTTTTTTTGCCTGAAAAAAATCGTTTGTCGCTAATCATTAGTGTGTTGCTGTTAAGCAATATTTCGCTGGCAAGCGCGCAAGAATTATTAGCACCGGCAGAGGCACGCGGCGGTTCGGACGTGGAAACATTGATCGTTACCGGCACACGCGAACGCGGCACCAGTGCGCGCGAAAGCAGTTCACCGGTCGACGTAATTTCTGCTGAAACCTTGAAAGCTACCGGCCAAGTGAATTTGATTGATGGACTGAGCAAGTTGGAGCCTTCGTTTTATGTGCCGGCACGCAGCGGTGATGTGGGCAACCTGACGCGGCAGGCGCAAATCCGCCAATTGGGGCCGAACCAGACGTTGGTATTGATCAATGGCAAACGCCGTCACCAAACCGCCATCGTAAATGCCTCTGCAACGTTTGCCGGCGCGACCGGCGTGGACCTTGCGCAAATTCCGGTAGCAGCGATTGAACGGATTGAAGTGTTGAAAGATGGTGCAGCGGCACAATACGGTACCGATGCCATCGCCGGCGTGATCAACGTGATCCTGAAATCCGATAAAGAAAACGGCGTGTTGAATATTGATTACGGCGCCTATGGAGCGAGTGATATCAACCCGCAGCGTGAAGACAAAGGTGAGAATCGCCACATAGCAGTGAACAATGGTTTCGGATTGGGCGAGGAAGGTTATCTCAACCTGAGCCTGGAGTGGACCGATAAGGATCACACCAATAATTCCGGCCAGCATCCCAACATTGAAGCTGCGAATATCAACAGCCCCGGTTGGGTCAACCGGATTGCGGGTGAACCAGCTTATGAATTGTTTACCCTGGGTTTCAATGCGGGCATAAAAATAGGTGATGATCTTGAACTCTATGTGTTCGGCACCGCTGGCCAGCGCGAGGCGGTAGCGCAGCAAAATTTCCGCCGCTATAACTCGGCACCGGCGATTTATCCCAAAGGTTATGTACCGTCGATTGGTATTGATGAAACCGACTATGCGCTTACTACCGGTATTGAAGGGAAATTCCTCGACGATGGCCATTGGGATTTGAGCACGACTTACGGTGCCGATGAAGCCGATGTGCTGGTGAAAAATTCCGCCAACCTGAATTTGCTCGCCGATACCGGCAACACGCCAAAGATTTTTACAACGGCACTTTCAATAACAGCCAGTGGACGACCAATCTGGATTTGAGCAAACCGGTCGCGCTGGATTTTCTCCCCGCGCCACTGAATGTTGCTGGCGGAACTGAATATCGCCATGAAACCTACAAACTCGAAGCGGGTGATGCAGCGTCCCGTTACAAAAGCGGTTCGCAAGCATTTCCCGGTTACCAATTCACCGATGCGCGCGATGTGGAGCGCGATATTGTTGCGGTCTACACCGAACTGGGCACGCGCTTTACGCCCGAGTGGCAAGTGTCGTTGGCGACGCGCGCAGAGCATTACAGCGATGCAGGCGATACCGCCATCGGTAAGCTTGCGACCCGTTACGATTTCAATCCGCGCTTCGCATTGCGTGCAACTGCCAGCACCGGTTTTCGTGCACCGACGCTCGCCGAGCAAAATTTTTCTGCAACCAATGTGACGCCGACTGTTTCCAATATCCAGCTAGCCGTTAATTCGCCCGCGGCCACATTGCTCGGCGCACCGCAGTTGAAACCGGAGGAATCCGAAAACGTTAGCCTCGGCCTGGTGTTTGAACCGTTGGATAATGTTTTCGCATCGATTGATATTTTTCAAATCGATATCGACGAACGAATTATTAACACCGGCAACCTGAACGGCCCGGCAGTGCGTGATGCAATTGCCAGCAACGGCATATTTTTCCAGGGCAGTTCCGCTAACCTCGCATTTTTTACCAATGGAGTTGATACACGAACCGAAGGCGTGGATTTGGTACTGGACTGGAGCACAGATCTGGACGCTTACGGACAAATTCGCTGGAACCTGACCGGCACGCGCATTAAAACGGAGGTCACCCATATTAAAAATGCATCGCCGCAATTGGGTGGTGGTTTATTAATAACGCCGGTGATTATTTCAGGATTGGAAGAAAGTACGCCGGAACATAAATTTTCTATCAGTGCGAATTATTATTTCGGCGATTTTAATTTTTTACTGCGGCTGACACGTTACGGTGAAAGTTCGCAACTGTCATCCGATGCCGGCACGGGACTTGCGCCCTTTACGCTGAATACGATTTCGCCAGAGACGCTGACGGATATCGCATTGGGTTACGATTTTAACGATGCATTTTCGCTCACGCTGGGTGCAAATAATTTGTTCGATAAAAATCCCGAAGAAACCGCAACTATTACGCGCGGTGCGACCAATGCGTCGGTTTACCCAACCTTTGCGCCCTATTCGGTTGATGGAACTTATTATTACTTGCGCAGTAGTTTCCGCTTTTAACTTTTTATTCTTTTACGTTCACTCTCCCAGTTGTTTTCACTCTCCATGAGTTGCCAGGCAGCGATGCCTGGCTTTTTTAACAACGAGTGATCCAGGATGGGTTAATGCTCGCGTTGTGCATCCACTTTTTTATCCACCACCGCCAATGCCACACCACCGATAAACAGTAAAATTAATACCGCGACCAACGAGCCAGTACCCACAATACCCGAAACTAACATAGTGATTTCTCCATCTCGACATCGCACTGGTTATCAGTGCCCGCAGATGTAGATTGCGCCTTTTCCAGCGGCGGTTTTTTGATGTCGATCAAGCTATTTTTTGCAAAATTTGATCTGGCGCAAACACATGTGTGGGTGTGGCCTTTTTTTGATGGCCTATTCAATCAAATTCATCAACGGCGTTTTTATGGCGGCATCCGGTGTGACCGGTTCAGATGGAGGTGTTGGCGCAACGGATGATGAATCAATTACGTTTTCTGCTGCTGCACTGGCGGCGACGGTAAAACGCAAAATGCCAATTAATTGATTGGCTTCAGTCACTACATGGATTTGCCAGCGGCCAATGGAATTTTCCGGAAAATTAACTTTATGGCTCCAGGCGCGATAACCGGCTTCACGTCCACCATTAATATCCAGCGGCACCTTATCAACCAGTTTACCGTTCAATAACCAGACGTGATATATGCGTTCGTTTAAACCGCGCGGCGCGTGGATTGAAGTGTAAGCATAAAGACCTTTTTGCAAATCACTCTGACTAAGCGTTTTAAGATTATTTTCAGGAGCGCGATTAACGTCATCGACTGAATGGGTGATGGCAACTTCGGTTAACCACAACGTCGCCGGAGGAATCCAGGGGCGCGCCCACAATCCCGCAATTCCAAACACCGCTGCCAGAGTTACTACTAACAGTCCCCGTTTCCACCATCGCCAACTCGATTCGCTGAACACGCCAGCGAGTGTAACCAGCAACGCAATTGCCAATGACCATAGATAACTTTTTGCAGTAGGTAAATGAAAAATAATCGGTAAAGCCGTGAGTAAAACTGCGAATAATGTAAGGCCGTGAAATGTAAAATACCAGGTGCGACGCGGCACTAATCCGCGAAAATAAATAGGATCGACAATCGAAATGACCGCAGCGGCCATTAATACACTGGTATAAATTGCCTGACCACTATTCCACGCAGTGGTGATAAAAAAGAAGGGAATAACGAAGAAAAGACTTTCCTGATGGACGAGTTGCGCTGCATACGCAAATAGCGGCTGTGGTAACTGGAATCCAAACCAACGCCACACCAGGCGATGCATATTTTTTTCCAGCAATAACCAACACCAGCTCGCGAGAATTAATGCAGCAATAATTTGCGCAAATTCCTGCTTGCGCTCGACCAATAAAAAACTGGCAATACCCGATCCAAATCCGAATAGCGGAATTGCCCACGGGAAACGGTCAGAGAGTGCGATTACTTTTGGGGCCAAATCACTGAGGAATTTGAACATCCTTCACCTTGGGTGTCATATGTAGCTGTAATATGTAGCTACCGTCAATCAAATAAAAAGTATTGTTGACTAAGGACACCCGAAATGCCGTTCTTGTTCACACCCGTTGAGCTGGATTGTCTAATTGTCGCAAATTAATCGGTAGTTCATTCAATCATGCTATGAAGTGAAGCGTGTAGCCTCGCGTTTATGGTCAACCATCGTAAGCGCCAGACCCGTGACTAATAAAACGGTCATGGCACCGATCAATAACGTACTTACAATTACACCGGAAACTAACATGGTAATGTCTCCTCTTTTTCAGACACATTACTTTGACCGCACTAACGCCAGTGAATTTGACGCTTGAGGCACCGTTTTTATCATGTTTTGGATAAACGAAAAATATTGAAATAATTTCACGATATTACGGCTCGCGCTCTGCCCTATAAAAAAACCGGGTACGTTGACCCGGTTTTTTTATTTTATTACGGCAAGCTAATCTTCAATGCTCGCGCGAAGCCGCCAGGCGATTTTCAATGAATGAAAGCGCAAATCCAATCACAATGATAAGTGCAAACGTGCCCATTAACAGGCCGGGCCCAACGATAGCTGATGTCGACATAAATAGTGCTCCAGATAGATATGTGGCGATAACTCGCCGCTGATTAAAAATATAAAAGGTTACAAACCATCGGCCGTGAATGTTTTTATTACGTAATCGACACGCTGCTCGGCAGTGCGATGCATACGCTCTTTAAGCGATTCAATATGGCGCAAGCGCGGCAATAAACCACGGCCATTAGCAACCTGGATCGCCAGGCCGGGACGCGCATTCAATTCCAGTAATTGCGCACCGCGCACTTTATCCAGAACCAGATCGGTACCGATATAACCCAAACCGGTCATTTCATAGCAGCGCGCGGCGAGCAATAACCAGTTGCGCCAGTCGGCGATTTCAATTTCATTGAGCGCGCGTTTGGTATCCGGGTGATGGGTTACCGGTTTGGAATGTTGCACCGCATTGAGTGCACGGCCGGTGGCGATATCCAGCCCCACCCCCACGGCGCCCTGGTGCAGGTTGGCTTTGCCGTCGGACTTGTGGGTCGCGAGGCGCAACATCGCCATCACCGGATAACCTTTGAAAATAATGATGCGGATATCCGGTACGCCTTCATAGGAATAATCCTTGAAATAGTCATCAAACTGGATCAGGTCTTCCACGATCACCACGTCCGGCTTGCCGCCCAATGAGTAGAGGCCAGCAAGGGCGTTACTCATATGGCGACGAATATCTTCAATGCTGATCTCGACACCCGAGGATTTGATGAACTTGTCACCGCGACGGCCGATGATCACCAGAATCCCTTTGCCACCCGAGCCTTTGGCCGGTTTTACCGCAAAGGCATCCAGCGCCATCAGCTTGTCTTCGATATGGGAAATCTCGTGCTGGGAATTAACCACAAAAAATAGCTTGGGCGTGGCGACTTCGTATTCTTCCGCCAACAGTTTGGTTTTGAGTTTGTTGTCCACCAACGGGAACAAACTGCGCGGGTTATAGGCCGCGATGAAATCGTGGTTGCGGCAGTTCATCCCCAGAATGCCCATGCGCTTTAAACGCCAGGGGCTAACCCAGGAATTCCACCAGCGTTTTATCCCGGTTGGCGCCGCAATAACCGGCTTGGCTGCAGGGGCTGGAGGTGCACTTGAAGCCTCACTCATGATTCAGCTCCTTTGCGCTCCTGGCTGATCTTTTCCTGGTTGTCCACCATCGCGCGGAAACGACGCAGTTCAGAAAGTTTGTAACCGGTGTATTGACCCATCAACATGATCAACGCCAGCGCAACAAGATTCAGCTCGGGGAAGTTGAACGTGAGATGGCCGACGAGCGGGAATTGCATCAATGTATACGCGAGTACCGCCACCAGCAAACTGCCGCCGCCTTGCACCATCACTTCTTTAGGGCCTTCTTCTTCCCAGAGGATGGACATACGTTCGATGGTCCAGGCGATGATGATCATCGGGAAGAAGGTGATGGTCATACCGGTGTTAAAGCCCATCTGGTAACCGACAAGGCTGAGCGCGGAGATGATAAAAATCACCAGCACCACCAAGGTCGCAATCCGCGATATCAATAACAGGTTTAGCCGCGATAGATAGGTGCGCAGGACCAAGCCCATCGCCACTACCGTTACAAAGCTCACGACACCCAGCACCAGTGACGTTTGCAAAAACGCCATGGCGATCAGGATCGGCATAAACGTGCCGGAGGTTTTCAGGCCGATAATAATGCGCATAAACACCACCACCAGCGCCCCGATGGGCAGCAACAGCAGCAGTTTGAACATGCTTTGTTCTTCAATCGGCAAATGCTGGATGCTCAGCACGCTGAACGCGCTTTCCTTGAATTGCGCCTTGATCAGATCCAGCGCCGGTACGGTTTGGTGGATCATGGAGAAACTCACGCGCGAACGGTTGCCGCCTGCGACATCCAGAATGGATTCGCCGCCGGTGTGCCACAACAACAGGTTTTCCGGTACCCCTTGCTCGCCGGTGGTCGGGTTAAACAGCACCCACTCGGAACCATCATAAACCTGCACCAGGCGAGTCAGGTTCTGGTGACGACGGGCATCTTCCAGATAAAGGCCGAGCGCGGGGCGCGCCGGGATTCCTGCCTGGTTGATGAGTTTTTCCACCAATGCCGAACGATCCGTTTGGGCGGATAACAAGAGCGCCGCGTTCTGGTCGAGGTTATCGCTATTCAACAGTTTGATCAGTTCACGCGTCAGGCTTTGCGGACTGCTGGATTTGCTCCAGGCGGTATCCAGTACTTGCTGGGCGGCAGTTTCCTGCGAGGAACCGTCCCAATCTACATGGGCGGCGGCGGGCTGTTCGTTCTGGGCCGGTGGCGCAACACTGTCATCGACATCAATAAATTGCGTCTTGTAATAGATAGTCTGTGGACCAACGGCTTCGCGCTTGGACCATTCACCGCGGCGCACGCCATTTTCCGCCACCACGGAATAACCATAACCGGGTGCGGCCGCCTGCTCGCTGAAACTGCGATAACCGGGTGGGCTATCCGGCAATCCCAGACGCGCCGTAACCGGCTCGCCGGTCGCGTCAAAATCAATCCGCGCTTCAATCAGCCATACCGGTTTTTGTACGCCGGGGGTAAAGGGGATTTCCATCTGCACATGGCGCATCCAGGCAGTCACAAGGCCGATCAGGGCAAGAATGCCGATGACGGTATAAAACGGGGCACGGGAGGGTTTCTTCATGGGGTTTGTCCTGACAAAGCCGGCTGAAGACCGGCTCTGGTCGTTAATCACAGATAATTAGGCACGCTTAGTTTTTGGCAGCTGATGCACTGGATGATGAATCACTGCGTTGGGATGAATCACTGCGTTGGAGAGGAGCGAGGTTGTTGCCACTGACATCCACCAGCATCACATCGCGCAACAGGTTGCGGCCGATAAGGATGGGATATTCAGAGGTGCTGCGATCCGCGAGGATAAACTCGCCGCGCTGGTTCAACTTGCCGATGGTGAAACGGATCTCCACGACAGGGCGGCGATCCGGTGTCGGATTGGAGGTTTGCACTGTCTGGAAACGCAAACGTTTGCGCTCAAGCACATGGGGTTCTTTGGTTTCCGGATTGAAAATCGTAAACCGCACCCACTCTTCACCATTGCGCTCAAACATCTGGATATTACGCGCATCGATCACCGAATTCGCCACATTGGTGCTGATGCGGGCATTCATCACCACATTCAAACCGGCGATCAATGTCTGCTCGCGCAAACCGACGATTTGTTTGTCAGTCTGCCCTTGTTCTTTGGCGTTGGCTTTTTTAGCACCTTTGTCTACCGGTGCAGGGCAATCAGCTTTGGGGATCAGGCGCTCCACAACTTGCGGCCTGGCTTCCAGGGCGCGTTGCTGGGTTTCCAACTGGCTTTGTACCTGCTGCAATTGGGCAAGGATCTGGACTTGGTGTTGGTTATGTTCAGCACTTTGGGTCTGGTGCGCCGCGATACATTCCCGGGCGCTGGCCAGATTGGCCTGGGTTTGCTGATGCAGTTTTTGATTGGTACAAGCACTGAGCGACGCCAGGGCTAAGGTAAGCAAGCCGAGACGGCACAAGGTGCGTCCCGAAGAAGAATTGGTTTTTAATTTCATCACGACAACCGGCAATATCACGAGGGTGAAAATGGTTATAAAAATTCAAGTGGACTAATTGTAGCCGCTAGGACCGGTTAAACACACGTCCCAGCGGTAAATCCACCCGGCTTTTAACGATAAACATAGACTTTTGCATATTCAGGCGGCAAACGACGGAAGCGTTTGTACTCCCACTGGTATTGCGCCGGTGCCCGCCGTACGCAGGCGGCAACACTCGCATTCAGGCCAGTAACCGATGTGTGCTGGTCTTCGCTGTATATATCTTGATCAGCTTCCAGCACGACAATTTTAAATCCGCCCGGTACACGCTCGGCGTAGCAGGAGCAAACAGCGCAGCCGGTCCGCTGGATCAACCCGTGCACCAGCGTCATGGTCAATGCGGGCTGGCCCATAAACGGAGCGACTTCGCCGCCGGCATCGCGCGCCGGTACCTGGTCCGGCAAAATACCTACGATCGTTCCGCCTTGCAGCGCTTTAAAGAGCATCATTACGCCCTTGCGGTTGGTCGGCGCCATAGAGATGTTCAACTTGCTGCGGCCCGCCAATACCAGTTCGTCCATTTTGGGATTTTCCAACGGCTGGTACATCGCCGTGAGGTTCGCAACGCTCGCCAGATAAGGCGCAACCACTTCCCAATTCCCATGGTGTGGTGCCAATACCAGTACGCCTTTGCCTGCGGCCAGTTTTGCGCGCAGCAGATCATCGCCCTCTTTGGTGACAATCTGGCGATCCAGCCACTCCCAGGAATTGCGCCAGATAGCCCCGGCTTCCATCGCCGTTTTGGCGGTTTCTTGCAAGCTATGTTTGGCGAGGCGAGTTTGTTCGGCGGGTGATAATTCGGGAAAACAGAGAGCGATATTCGTGCGCGTTACCTTGGCCGAGCGATCATTCATCCACCACACCACCCGCCCTAACGCGCTGCCGATACTGCGCAATAATCCCAGCGGCAAATGCGCCATGGCTTTAACCAGCAAGGGGGCCAGATGGTTTTTCATGGGTTGGATGACTCGCTCAAAAAAGTGCGCGCAGCTTACCGGAATTTGCCACGCAACTAAACGCTTCAGCGTCGCCTTTAGCCGGCAAGGGGTTTAGAGTAAGTTTATTCAGAGTAGTGCCATTTTTGTGGCCGGAGGTCAGACCGTGCAACCCGTTCCCAGCGCCTGGTTAATCTTCCTGTTGCCGCTGTTAGTCGTGCATGGGGCATGGCTGTGGAGCAGCATGGTGGGTGCTATTGATTGGTGCCTGCCTTATTGGAGCGGCTGTACTTCTATCAGCAAGGCGGCGCGCTCCAGCGACGCACTATTTTTATTTCGCGCTGTAATGACATTTAATGCTGCACTGCTCGTCAATTACTGGTTGCACGCTGGCCAATTCCTAACGCTTTACTCTGCGTCCAAAACAGCGATCCGTTGGATAAAAATTATCGGCATCATCGGTGCCATTTTTTTAGTGCTCTACGCCAATTTTTTAGGCAGTGATGGCGATTTTTACCAGCTGCTCCGCCGCTACGGCGTAACGATTTATTTTTCATTTACCGTGTTAGCGCAAATGTTATTCCTGCGGCAACTACTCTTGCGGTTTCCCGCAACAATAATCTGGATTAAATACAAAACCCGGCTTTCTGTCTGGTTACTTTTCCTGGGATTAACCAGCGTATTTTGCAATGCCTTATTAACGGGCGATGATAAAGATCGGTGGGAAAATATTATCGAGTGGCATTTTGCATTGGGGATGAATTGTTATTTTTTGTTGTCCGCACTCTTGTGGCAACACACAGGTTACTCATTGCAAGCCAAATCAACATGTGTCGCCCCAAAATAAAACGGGCCGCAACTGCGACCCGTATTATTTCCAGACTTACGTGCTAATTAAAAAACACGCACCGCTGTAAAAATATCGATAAACGTCAATTCTTTTTCAATTTCCACCGGCGCATGCAAACGACGGGAAATATCGCGCGATGACACTATTCCACGGATATGATGCGCATCGGTATCAACTACCAATAAATACTCCTGATGGTTTTTCTTCAGGGTAGAAACCACATCCGCTACATTCGCGCGTTTAAATTGGTCGTAATCAATCGCATTGATACTGCTGCGGTTGTGCATTAAATCACGCACCAATAATTCATCGCGTTTAAGCCGCATTGCCATTTGTTTTAACACAAGGCTGTGATCAGAAAGATCTTCACGGCTAATCACACCGACAAATTCTTTTTGATCATCGACCACCAATTTAATAGAAACATCTTCAGCCAACATCAACTCCAACGCTTCAGACGCTTCCATATGGCAATCCACCATATGGGGTTTATGACTGCGGAAATCGGTGAGGATCGCCAGGGCCGATGTGCTGCCATGGATATCCTCAAATTCTTCAGGTTGTACCAAATGGTCATTTTCAGCTAACGCAAACACGTTCAAATTTTTCATGATGAGCCCACTCCAATCAACGTAATAAGGAAGAGATTACAGCGCTCCACAGTTGTTGCCATCTCTTCGTTAACTCTGTGATTAAAAACATAGGCCTCTGGTTCAACAATTAATATCTGAAAACATCTGCTTTTACGCCGTATTTACTCGCTGTTTACGAGCGCTTTACTCAAACGCGTTTTGAAACTGAATGTCACCTGAATTTAGATTATTTAACGTCCAAGCATGCGTAGCAGCGTCCGGTCTTTATCGAGCAGGTGGTGTTTCAATGCACCAACGATATGCAGGATAATCGCCCCCACCAGCACATAACCTAGCCACTCATGGGTAAAGGCACCAAGTTGCGATAATCCCGCATGGAAGGGTTCGGTTTGGCCTTCCGCATTGTGATTGCCCGGAATTAACACCCAGCCAAATACCTTAACGCCGTAGCCGCCCAGGCCGGAATACATCATCCCGGAAATTGGCATCAGTACCGTAGCAACGATCAACACCCAGTGGGTCGCGTGTGCAAGGCGATGTTCCAGCGCGGGATAGTCACGCACTGGCGTCGGCCAGCCATTTTTGATTCGCCACCACACCCGCAGCAGCACAAACAGGAAGATCACCACCCCAAAAGATTTATGCCAGTCATACAGCGGGTAAACCTCATACCACGACATATAAAAACCGATTCCGGTCAGGGTGATCATCGTCAGCGCAATAATCCAATGCAAACCGATGGTCAGCGGAGCGAATTTTTGTTGGTTATCCATAGGGTTTCCTTTGGGTGATTTTCTTATAGGTTGATTGTTAAAGACACGATTGTGTTTGCCATTTGGCGGCTGTTGGTCATGATGGCCGCTAAATTGTTCCAATGGCACCTGAATTTTTACAGAACTTGACCAAGCGCTGCCATTGATCGGACAAGATAGCTATAATCGCCGCATTTTTTGCACTCCATCGACCACCATTCATAGATCAGGTCTGCCATGTCTGAAAAACGTTATGACGTAAGCACCTTCCAGGGTTTGATCCTCGCCCTGCAAGATTACTGGGCGCGCCAAGGCTGCGTGATTCTGCAACCGCTCGACCTCGAAGTCGGCGCCGGTACTTTCCACCCTGCCACTTTCCTGCGCGCCATCGGCCCGGAAACCTGGAATACCGCCTACGTGCAGCCCTGTCGCCGCCCGAAAGATGGCCGCTACGGTGAGAACCCCAACCGCTTGCAGCATTACTATCAATTCCAGGTGGCGATGAAGCCCTCGCCCGCCAATATCCAGGATCTGTATTTAGGTTCATTGCGCGAGATGGGCATTGATACCAACGTGCACGATATCCGCTTCGTCGAAGACAACTGGGAATCACCGACCCTCGGTGCCTGGGGTTTAGGTTGGGAAGTCTGGTTGAATGGAATGGAAGTCACGCAGTTCACTTACTTCCAACAAGTGGGAGGCCTTGAGTGTTTCCCGGTGACCGGCGAAATCACCTACGGTATTGAGCGTATCGCCATGTACCTGCAAGGTGTGGATTCGATTTTCGATCTGGTGTGGACCATCAACCCGAACGGTGACAAAGTCACTTACGGCGATGTGTTCCATCAAAACGAAGTGGAACAATCTACTTACAACTTTGAAGAAGCTGACACTGCATTTTTGTTCAACAATTTCGATTTCTACGAAAAAGAAAGCCAGCGCTTGATGGAAAAAAACCTGCCGCTGCCTGCGTATGAAATGGTGATGAAAGCCTCCCACGCGTTCAACTTGCTCGACGCGCGCCACGCGATTTCGGTTACCGAACGCCAGCGTTTTATTTTGCGCGTGCGCACTTTATCGCGCGCGGTTGCGCAAGCCTACTACGATAGCCGCAAAGCCCTCGGCTTCCCACTTGCACCTGAAGCATTACGTAACGAGTTGCTCGCCGCTGCGACTTCTGCTGAGGAGAGTAAATAATGTCTGCTGATTTTTTAGTTGAGCTGGGAACCGAAGAGTTACCACCAAAAGCATTGAAAAATTTGATGGCTTCGTTTGCCGAAACTATCGAGAACAATTTGAAAGCGGCAGAATTATCGTTCACCGCCATTAAACCTTTTGCTGCACCACGTCGTTTAGCGGTATTGGTAGAAAACCTCGCTAGCGAAACTCCATCAAAAGAATTGGTTGTATGGGGCCCACCTGCTGCAATCGCATTTGATAAAGAAGGCCAACCAACCAAAGCGGCGCTCGCGTTCGCCGAAAAAAATGGTATCGCTGCTTCTGAGTTAAAAGCCGAGAGTGATGGCAAGGCAGAAAAGCTGGTCGCACGCATCAGCACCGAAGGTAAAAAAACCGTCGAGCTGCTTGAAGCGGTTGTCGCGGATGCGCTGACAAAATTGCCTATCGCCAAACGCATGAAATGGGGCGCGAAGCGCGAAGAATTTGTTCGCCCGGTACATTGGTTAGTTATGTTGTTTGGCAGCGACGTTGTTAACGCCTCTGTGCTTGGTTTGACTGCTGGTCGCACCAGCCGTGGCCATCGCTTCCATTACAACAACACTATCGAATTAGCTAAAGCGTCTGATTACGCCAGCGTGTTGAAAAACATTGGTTATGTAGTTGCCGATTTCGCCGAGCGCAGTGCGATCATCAAAGAACAAGTTGAAGCTGAAGCGAAAAAAGTCGGCGGCGTTGCGGTGATTGATCCTGCACTGCTGGATGAAGTTACCGCACTGGTTGAATGGCCGGTTGCCTTAACCGGTAAATTCGAAGAGCGTTTCCTTGCAGTTCCATCAGAAGCATTGATTGCTTCCATGAAAGAACACCAGAAATATTTCCATGTGGTGGATGCCAACGGCAAATTGAAAAATAATTTCATCACCGTAGCAAACATCCAAAGTAAAGATGCAGCGCAAATTATCAATGGTAACGAGCGCGTTATTCGTCCACGTTTATCCGATGCAGCTTTTTTCTTTGAAACTGATAAGAAAACTACCTTGGCTTCATTGCGCGAGCGTTTGAAAACTATCGTGTTCCAGGCGCAGCTCGGTACCATTTTTGAGAAAACCGAACGCGTTGCCAAACTTGCGCAATTAATTGCGAGCAAATTAACTGCTGACGAAGCATCAGCAGTTCGCGCTGGTGAGCTGTGCAAATCCGATCTGGTCACCAACATGGTAGGCGAGTTCGACGATATGCAAGGTATCGCCGGTTATTACTACGCATTGAACGATGGCGAAAATGCTGAAGTTGCTGCCGCGATGAACGAGCAATATATGCCGCGTTTTGCCGGTGACCAATTACCGGCAACGACTACCGGAACTATCATCGCCTTGGCAGATCGCCTGGATACTATCAGCGGTATTTTTGGTATTGGCCAGCAACCAACCGGTTCAAAAGATCCGTTCGCATTGCGTCGCGCAAGCATCGCGGTATTGCGTTTGTTGGTGGAGAAAAATCTCACAATCGATTTGCGCGAGCTGTTAACTTTCGCCAAAGCGCAGCACAAAAATTTAACTGTTGGCGATGAACTTGTAGAGCAAGTGCTCGGCTATATGCTCGACCGTTTCCGCGCGATGTTTGAAGATGCCAATATCCCGGCTGAAGTTTTCCAATCCGTTACTGCAAAACAATTGTCGCAACCATTGGATATTAACCAGCGTGTACTCGCGGTAAATGAATTCAGCAAATTGCCACAGGCGCAAGCGTTAGCAGCGGCCAACAAGCGTGTATCCAATATTCTTGCAAAACAAAATGCTGCCGTAAGCACCGAAGTAAACGCTGCGCTCTTGCAAGAAGATGCCGAGAAAAATCTCGCGCAAGCAATCAATGCAAAAGCCGCTGTTGTTACACCTTTGTTTGCTGCACGCGAATACACCAAAGCACTTGCTGCACTGGCCGATTTGCAACCCACCGTCGATGCATTTTTTGATAGCGTGATGGTGATGTGCGATGACCAGGCACTGCAACAAAATCGTTTGGCATTGTTGCAACAACTGCGCGGATTGTTTTTGGAAGTGGCGGATATTTCTTATCTGGTGCCAGCGAAAAACTAAAGCTAACCCCACCCCAACCCTCCCCTTAAATAAGGGGAGGGAGCTTGATTTCACTTCGCCATTAAAAACGGAGTGCAATCGGCTCCTCCCCCTTGGAAAGGGGGAGGCTGGGAGGGGGTAAATCCCCTTGCCTCCTTTTCCAAGAGGAGAAATAAACCGGGAATACCATGAAACTAATCATCCTCGACCGCGACGGCGTTATTAATCACGACCGCGAAGACTTTGTAAAATCTGCCGCTGAATGCGTGCCGATTGAAGGCAGTATCGAAGCAATCGCACGGCTGAACAAAGCGGGTTTTACGGTGGTGATTGCCACAAATCAATCAGGCCTCGCCAAAGAAAAATTTGATCTTGAAGATCTTGAAGCGATGCATGAAAAAATCACCGGATTGGTAGAAGAACAAGGCGGTGAAATTGGTGCAATTTTTTACTGCCCACATCGCGATGAAGACAACTGCAAATGCCGCAAGCCCAAACCCGGTTTGCTGGATGCGATTGAAGCTGAATTCAATACCTCGGTAGAATCCTGTTATTTTGTCGGCGATAGCTTGCGTGATCTACAAGCGGGTTTACAAAAAGGTTGCAAACCGATTCTGGTAAAAACCGGTAACGGTAAAACTACATTTGCCAAACTTGCTGAACCTGATAATGAAATACTTATCACTCTCGATCAAATTCACGTGGTTGATAATCTCGCAGCCGCCGCAGATTTTGTAATTGCCAACACCGAAACACCTAACGGAATCTAACGTGCTAAAACTTCGCAGTTTAATTTTTGCTATCGGCTATAACGTTACCAGCGCCCTTGCTGGTGTGGTTGCAGTAATTATCTGGCCCATTTTTCCGTATAGCTGGCGCTGGCGTATTGTTACCTGCTGGAATCGCTTTGTGATGTTCTGGCTCAAAGTATGCTGCGGTGTTCGCTTCGAAATTACCGGCAGCAAACATGCTGATAAATTCCCATGCGTGGTCATGGCAAAGCACCAAAGCACTTGGGAAACCATGTTCCTGCAATATTATTTTGGCCCTGTCAGTACAATCCTGAAAAAGGAATTATTCCGTATCCCCTTTTTTGGCTGGGGCCTTGCCAGTTTGCGCCCTATTGCCATTAATCGCGGCACCCCGATACAAGCGCTCAAGGAAATTAAGACGAAAGGTATTGAACGTTTACGACAAGGTAATAATTTCTTAATTTTCCCTGAGGGAACGCGCACACCCGTAGGTTTGGTTGGCAACTATGCACGCAGTGGTGCAGACATTGCTATCAGCGCTGGCGTTCCGATTATCGCCGTCGCCCATAATGCCGGTGAATGCTGGCCGCATAAACACTTTATAAAATATCCCGGCACTGTTCGCGTAGTCATTAGCGAA
The DNA here is from genome assembly GCA_003056245.1 of Cellvibrio sp. 79. Lineage (GTDB taxonomy): Bacteria > Pseudomonadota > Gammaproteobacteria > Pseudomonadales > Cellvibrionaceae > Cellvibrio. Next base: position 693,459 of record MVDH01000003.1, read on the forward strand.
CCATTTTCTACCGAAGGAAAAGATCGCAAACAATTAACGGAAGATATTAAAAACTGGATTGAAAGTGAAATCGCAAAAATGCCGCCCGCGCGAAAAGATGGTGTGCGTGTTGTTGCTGTTGCAAACACCGATATTGAACAGCAAACGAATTAACGATTTACTGTTTAAAAAAATCCCGTCTCTCCGGTGGATAGACGGGATTTTTTATTTATCAATTGTAATTTTCAATAGCGCCCGGAAACGACGCTGTTATTTATACACACGATAATTGTCGCAAGTGCCGACTGCAGTTGCCTGCGCAGAATTGATACTGCATGTTTGACCGGTTTGAATTCGTGAATCCCAGTAGGGAACGGTGTAGGTGTAGTGAGTTACAACCGCTTTCACCGCTTGTGGCCCTGTAGCACCGCTGCAATTAAGGTAATAGATAGTTACATTAACCCCATTGGTAGTTGCACCAACAGGAACACCGGAAGTAGGCCCATAATTATTTGAGCTTCCAAAAACCCAACCACAACCTGGTTGCATGTAATTGCCATAGCTTCCTGTCAGCGCTATATCCGCTGCAAAAGCCTGTGAAGAAATTGCACAGGCAGAAATAATACCCGTTGCAAGCTTTACTACATTCTTGATGGTTAGCATTTTCATAATTAGCTCCTTTATAGTTTTTACCACTGATAGTAATGGCGTTTTTTATACTAGAAGCAACTATTGTTTTTGCAACGACGAACCAAGCGACAGACGCCGTGAATTTTTATCCATGAATAATTTAATTTATTATTGTTGATAGGCAATATTTCTAGTAAGTTATTACTCCGTAGATTGGACCGCGCAGCAAGCCATACCGAACAATGCAAATAATATTTAGCTATTTTCTTAACCGTAATATGACTACGCGGCCCAACCCAACCTGCGATTTAATTCCGTTTATAGTTTTTAATTAAAAACTGAGGAATAAATCCAAGCTGCCGGTAAAGTGGTTCGCCAGCTGCCGACGCTTGCAGGGTTAAAAATTTTCCGCCCATTGTGACACTTAATTTAATTACATATTGCATTAACATCCGCGCTAAACCTTGCCCGCGAAACTCTTCCGGTACACCAACCAAATGCACACCAATAATATCGCCTGTTTGATAAACCAACGCTGTCGCTGCTGCTTTCCCGTCTTGTTTGAGCAATAACAATTTAACGTCCGGCAAATCGATAAGCGCCTGAATCGCTGCGACATCAATCCAATAACCAAACGCTGCACTGGCTGTTGCAGTCCAGGTTGCAACATCCGTTGCAGATTGCACGGTGATAATATCCAGCGCAGGTAATTCGGGCACGCGTATTGATTGCAAATCCAGATACATCGCGAGTTGCGTAAATAAAATTTGAAAACATTCGTCTTTTAAAAAAATTTCCAATTGCTGCGCAGGCATACCCGCACCTTCCCACACCGGAACAACAGCGGTTAACGGCAACTGATCCAAAACCGGTACGATAGTATTAATCGGTGTTATATCAGCGTTCCAATCAAACCAATAACGATTCGGCCAGGTACGCGATATCGTTAATCCTTCCACGGCAAATTCCGAATCATTTTCTACCCCCATTTTTCGCCAGAGCGATGTGAGATTATCGATATTCAACTGATTTATGTCGCTCATAATTATTACTCGTTGATTCAATATAAAAAATTAAGGCCGATTGATTAAAACGATACCCGCGATCATCGCCAGCACACCCATGCATTTCGAAATACTAATTGGCTTAATCGGTAGATCAAACCAACCGAAATGGCTGACCAGCATTGCAATTAATAATTGTCCTGTCAGTGCAAAAGACATCATTGGGCCAACGCCCATACGCGGAATTAAAAAATAAAAAGAAGCCACACCAAATGCACTGATCGCGCCGGAAAACCATAAGTGCAGTGGCACAGATTGCACATTGGTTAACGAGGGCAGTTGCCGTGTTGTGATCACCACTACTATCAACACGCAACAACAGGCCACAATAAAAGTTACGGCCGCAGAGAGGAGTGGGCTTTTTAATAACACACCCAGTTGCGCATTCATTCCCGCTTGAACTCCAATGGCCGCGCCCGCGAGTAACGCGAGCCATGAAAAGTAATTCACAGCAGGGTTACCATGTCATGCTCAGCAAAACGCACTTTCTTTTCCCGCGCACTCGCATCTTGTGGATGGCGAAAGCCGATCGGACATACCGCTGTGGTCGTGAGATTTTTTTCGCGCAAACCCAATACACGATCATAACCATCAAATTCAATACCGGTCATCGGGCAAGTATCAATTTTCATCAATGCTGCGCAGGTCAGGAAATTTCCCAGCGCAATATAAGCTTGTTGGTGCGCCCACTCTTGTCGTTGCGATTTATCCATCACCGCCAGCGCCGTTTTGTAGTGTTCATCCATATTTCTCAACTGCGATGTTTCAACACCGCGCGTTTGTGAAAATTGTTTGATGTAGCGATTGACGGTCGCATCACCAATATTGGTGTGCGCGGCAAATACAATCAGGTGCGAGCACTGTGCAACCTTGTCTTGACCAAGTGAAAATTCAAGCAATTGTTGTTTGAGCTGTGGCGATTGGATAACCAATAAATGATAAGGCTGCAAACCATAGGACGAAGCGCTCAGACGTGCTGCATCCAGCAATTGCTGTAATTGTGCGGGCGCAATAACATCGGTAGAAAATTCGCGGACAGCATAACGCCAGTTCAGTGCATCAATAAAATTCATCTTGTTTACCCTTCATGTTTGACCAATGACGCCAGCATAAAGAGTGGTTAACGCGAATTCATTTACATAGGTTGATGGATTGGAAACGTGGTAAATCAGAGTTTTTTGCGGATACGGCTAAGCTGGGTTGGCGTAATTCCCAAATGCGACGCGATATGGTGTTGTGATAAACGCTCAACCAGAAATGGATAATCTTCAATAAATTGCAAGTAGCGTTGGGTCGCATCTTCCTGGACGATGGCAACTTCGCGTGCATCCTTGGCGAGCAGCCAGTTGCGTTCCAGATAATAAATCTGGAAGAGTTTTAAATCCTCATGCGCATGTAGCAATGAACGGTACGCAGGAAAATCGATTTCAATAATCTGCGCGGGCTCCAATGCCACAATTGCAAATTGCGATGGCTCATGGCGCAGCAACGCGGTCATGGAACCGGGGAATGTACCTTCATAGAAAAAATTTTTATTGTATTCGTTGCCGTTTTCGTCGGTGATAAACGTTCTGAACAAACCGGTATACACAAAGGCAAATGACGGTGGAATTTCGCCTAATGGATATAACACCTGATGTTTTTTTAATTCGCGATATTTGCAGATCCCCATAAATTCCGTCCATGTTTCTGCGCCTATCGGTGAATAGGAATCCATGGTTTTTTTCAAGGCATTAAATGCGTCGGTTGCAGCGTTCATGCAAAATCCCGGTTTCTTCATACAGTGAGGCTGATTGTAGGTAATACGCTGAAAATCCTCCAAGGTTTTTTACACAACAAAAAAAGCCCTTGTGCATAACACAAGGGCTTTTGCTGATACGACTTACTGAATTGCTTTTTAGTTTAACGATTCTGGCAAGATGATTTGCCTAAACCCAGAACATAATACTTATCCGCCGCCAGTGGAGAGTTGTAAGGGATCTGGCCGTATTTGCCCGCGGTTGCATTCACGTAATCCACCAGATCCTGCCCCGCTGCGAAACGCCAGCTGTTAATTGTTGTTTGTGATGCAGCAGTGTAATTACTGGCAAGATTGGCAACAGTACCGTTGGTAGCGGTCAGCGTCGTTTTGGTGGCCGCAGTCAAGTTACATGCGCTGTCACCAAACCAGAGGAAGTTGCGATCATTGCGGAAGGAGCCATCGCTAATATCTTTAAACAGATTGCTGCTGACTTCTGCTAATGAAGCTTCAACTGTGCTCTTTTCCTGATGCACTGCATTTACCACAAATACACTGTCTTCCATCAACGCACTTGCACCCACGCGCAAACTCAAAATCTGGTTGCGATAATTCATAAACACGTTGTTGAACATATGGGTTTTACCATGGCGTAACAGCGGTACACGACGCAGAGTGTTGCCCAATAATTTGTAGCTGTCGTCAGTGGTGATAAATGCGTTGTTGTGCATAGTCGTAGTAATTTGTTTATCAATGGTGTGACTGTCGCTGGAACCGTGCAGCACGGCGCGTTTCACATTGATCAAACGGTTGAACGACATTGTCACGTTGTACGCACCGACTTTCACATCAAACGCCGAATCACCCGTAGTATCGAAATTATTTTTGTGAATCCAGATATCGTGTGATGCACCGGTGGAGCGAATCATATCCGGATCGCAATAATGGTCTTCGGTATGGCCCGCACCTTTGAAATTCAAATGCGTCAGGATCACACTGTTTGCCGTTTGCGTTGGTGTGCCGGTTTGGTCTTTACCAATCGCGAAACCACTGAACAGGAAGTAAGCTTCGCTGCCGCGACCATCGATAGTTTTATTGGAGCCAATCACCGGATTGCGAATCGGGTTGTTGGATTTGTTCATCGCGGTGTTAAAAAATTGCGTTACACAATTTGCACTGCTCACACCATTTTTTGCACACCATTGTGTGTAGTTCACGCACTCTGCTTCGGTTGCGCCGAGAATCGATTGCACAGTCGGATTGCTGCAACCCAAACGGTACATACCAATTTCGCTCGGCTGCGCGAATTGGATTTTGTCGAACACAATCCAGTTATGCGCTTCGCCGGTAATGGCAGTAAGAATTTGTTGTTCAACCGAAGTGCTGGAATTTTTGGTAATGATGGTGAGTTTGCTGTTGCCGTTTGGATCAAAACCGCCGAGCGCTTTTTCACCGTAACCAACAGGCTTACCCAATGTTTTGGACAAACAGCTCACAATTTCCTGATCGGTTTTTAAGGAAGTATCGCGCCAGTTAACGGAAGGGTTGGTTGCCAAACGAATACAGTCGGCACTGATGCTGCCGTCGTCAGGAATTGATGACGTACTGCTACTGGATTTGCTCGACGCCACACTTGAACTCGCCAGCGAGCTACTCACCACAATTGCACTGCTCGCCACTGACGATTTACTGCTTGCGGGTGTTGACGAAGGCGCTGAGGAAGATGCCGGTTTTGAACTCGTGGACACAGAAGAGGTGGTAGTGTTACCAATTTTACCGACACCTGCGTTCGCCATCACTACCGCCGGAACATTATTGGCTGCATCTTTTTGCACGCTGTAAGGCACAGACACTGAACAGGTTGATTGCAATTGGCCATTCACGATTTGCGGAATCACCAACGCGCCATTACCCACAGTGCGGCTGTAATAGATGCTAGGTAACACGGTGTTGTCGTTATTGGTTTGCCAACATCCGGCAACGTCAGAATCATCAGATGCAATCAGCGGATTGTTTACATTGTAGAAATAATTGCTCTCCACCAATGCTTTGGCATTCATGCGGGAATTTATTGCATGGAACATGTAATCAATCGTGTCGTTGGACCAGTAGTTATTATAAATATGCACCAACGCGTGACGAATTAACGGCGTGCGTTGTTCAATATTTTTGTACCAGTTGTGATGGAAAGTGATATTGGTATTTTCACTGTCACTGTCACTTGAACCGATCAAACCGGCGCGGCTTGAATCATTAAACACGTTGTATGACACAGTCACGTTGGTCACGCCGGATTTCATATCCAGCAATGAATCGTAACCGTCTTTTTCCCCACCGGACGCTTCGAGTTTGTTGTGGTCTACCCACACACGGTCCACGCCGCTTTCTATGCCTATCGCATCACCACCATTGGAAGTTGGCGATCCGCTCTTTTTCACGTTGCGAATGTGTACGTTCTGGATGATAACGTTAGACGCCTCACGCACATGGATACCGATTTCTTCGAACAACGCATTGGTGCCCACACCAATGATGGAAACGTTGCTCATCTTTTTAATTTCAATGACGTCGGCCTGGGTATTACAGCCTTGCGCGGTGGTGTTCGCATGGCTAATGGTGCCATTAACTTTGATCACAATCGGTTCGCTCGTTGACGAGCGACTACACAACGCCGCATTTAATTGCGTGCCGGTGCTCACGGTAACCTCGCGACCGCCTTGACCGCCGGTCACATTCGCGTAGGCCGCAAAGCCTTCAATTTTTGCCGGGCGTATCGTGCCATCGAATGAGGAAACGCTGCTTGAGCTTCTCACCGACGAACTCGATACCGGCGCACTACTTGGTGTTGCAGAGGATTGACTGCTGGACGATGGAGCGCTGCTGGGTACTGCTGAAGATTTACTACTGCTGGACGCTGGCACACTGCTGGATACTACCGATGAGGTAGCACCCACAATACCGTAAGGTGCGGGTTGGGCCGAGCAAGTGGCCGCCGCAATACAACTGGCATTATTTTCCCAACCCCAACCGCTAGTCGTTGTGGTACATAAGGGCCACAAACCCTGACCGTACCAATTACATTGCAGACCGCCATTGTTGGCAACCGACGAACTACTTACTACTGCAACGGATGAGCGCGAGGAACTGGTCGCTGCCACACTGGACGGCGCAACGCTTGAAACCGCCACCGAGGAGACCGCGCCATTCGCGTTATAGACTTCGATTTCGGCGATGCTCGGTGCACCGCTTGCAGACACAATTAAATTCAATTTTTTCGCACTGCGGTTCCCCACATTCACAACACGTTCGGCGCCGATCCCGGTACCCGTTGCGTAAACGGTTCCGCTGTCATTATCGACCAGACTCCAATTTGTTACACGAGTACCGGATTCACGCAGAATTACGGTGTTGAAACTGATCGCGCTACTCCACTTAACAGAGATGCGCTGATTACTAGTACCACTCGCCGTTGAGTAGGTAGCGACGTTGCCGTCACGCACCAACTTGGTGTTGTCAAAACCGGAACCATCGGCGCCAGCACCCGGGCCCGTCAATGCCAGGTTGGCACCGAGTGTTTGTGCCTGCACAGCGCAGGCGAGCAGCGTACTGGCCGCTGTGAATACAGCAAGATGGCCAATACGGCGAACGTTATTATCGGATTTCATAGTAATTACCTTGTCACAGCGATGTGATTGTCAGTCGGGTTATTTTTATGTAAAAAATAATCAGCGCCCGCCAGTAATGGCAGGGATAAAGACCGAAAAACACCGATGTGCGTACCAACAGGTAGGCAATAATTCTGACTGCTGGGTTACAACGCAGCACTTTTTGAGTAGGAAAACAAACGGGGATGAACAACGATACAACTCATCCCGGATTTACCGGTTTTATTTTTGTTATCGAAAATCCGGCAAGACGATACCGCGAGGGCTAGTCCTGCTGCGTACAAGCCATGTACTTGTCGAGGGTTACCATACTGCGCTCGACCTCTTGCAACGTCAATGAGGAATACAGCATTTTGCGGCATTTATTGTGATAAAAATACTAAAAAATTGAAAGAAAACGATTACATTTTTTAATAAAAAGTAATGTAACCGTTATCTTATTCAGGTACATACTTTTATTTAAAATGACAATTAGCCCTGACCTCGATCACTTAACCCTTTATTGCTCCACCAGCCCCTGCTCCGACCAAACGGCAAACTCGTTGCCGCTCGGTTCAGTGAAGTGAAAGCGAAAGCCGCCAGGGAATTCAAAAATTGGACGGACAATTTCGCCTTTGTTATCGATGACTTTCTTCAATGTGGATTGAATATTTTCACTGTAAAAAACCAATAAAGCGCCACCGTTTTCTGCTTTATTGCTAAGCTCGGCTTTATAAAAACCACCATCCAATCCCTGGTTGGAGAAGGCTGTGTATTCAGGCCCATAATCTACAAACTCCCAACCAAATACAGCAGCGAAAAATGTTTTAGTCGCGTGCAAATCATGCGCGGCAAATTCGACGTAATTCAACTTTTCATGGATGTTCATTGCAAAATTCCTTCCTTCTACTAATTTAAATCACGGCTTTATTGCTACGCTCCCAACAACCTGCGTGCTAATACCGATTGCATATCTCTACGTCCATCGGCGATGACATAGATGATGACGTTGGTTTGAACAATTCGGTAAATGATTCGATAAGGCTTGAAAAAAGTTTGCCGATATTCGCGGACGCCCACTGCGCTTAGCTCTTTGGGATAATTACCGCGTTCGGGTGAGCGTGAAAGGTTATCGATTATTTTGGTTAATTGATTGAGCACATGGTTAGCATTTTTACGGCTATCGAATTCTGCTATGTAATCGTAGATTGATTCGAGATCCTGCTCAGCACCTTTCGTTAACAGCACTCCATACTTTGGTGCGGCCATTACTCAGGTGTCCCCTTTGCCCGCAAGCGAGCAATAACATCTGCTGCAGGTGTAAGCTCGCCTGCCTCTACTTGCCGATTACCCAACGCGAGAATTTTTAATAACACGAGGGTTTCCTGGGTTTCTTCATAGGATGCAAGATCTTGCAGCACCGCTTTTGCTTCACCGTTTTGAGTGATGATAAGCGGTTCACGTTGTTCATCCAGGCGCGCAAGGACTTCTGCTGCATTCGCTTTGAGATAACTGATAGGTTTGACTTGCGATGAGTAACGCATGGTATTTTCCAATTAATTGTGGAAGACCAAATATAGTCTTTTTAAAGACCTCAGGCAAAGCATTTGCCAGGGTTAATACACCTGATCATGACTTCCCACATCCACCAAAATAATATCTTTATCGGTAATAATAAGTTCCAACACTATTCGATAACCCATATTAATCGACACCGAGGAAAGTCCGTTTAAACGACCTTGCAAACTGTGTAACCTGAGCGATGGGTGGTAGGGGTTTACTTCCAATAGCTCCAGCGTTTTTTGATATTGATTGCGGAGCTCCGGATGTTTTTTGATGAATTTGGTGGCTTTTTTAAGATAGGTTTCCGGGTAGATCAATCTATACATCGTCGCTAATCCTGCGCATATGATCAGCAACCGATTCAGTTACAAAACGTCCTGTAGCCACATCATCTTTCGCTTCCTGTAACGCCATAGCAAGCTCGTATTCACGTAGCTTGTTGTATTTCTCCAAATCCATAATGACGTAGCGATCCCGTCCCCTCACGGAAATAATTACCTCTTCATCCGTCTTCAGGCGTGCTTCTACAGCAGAGATACCTTTGGTTTTCAGATCATTTGCCGCTAATGTGCCCATAATTAAGCCCTTTCTATAAAATACTATTAACAGTGCTTTATAGAGTACCACTTAAAATACTATTGAGCAAAAAACATGCTACCTCCAAGGCTTATTACGCGTGCGCTCCACTGCGTCCAGTTTTAGATGCAGTGCGGCTTTGGCGGCAATGTGGGCGCTGACGGGTGCGGTGATGAACAGGAATAAGGCGATCAGTAATTCATGCAAACTCAAACCATCGCCGCGCGTAGAAAAGAAAATTACCGAGCCTGCGATAACGCCGCCGACACCGAGTGTTGTTGCTTTGGCGGGACCGTGGAGGCGCATGTAGAAATCCGGCAAACGCGTGAGACCGATGGAGCCAATCAGCGCAATAATAGCGCCGGCGAGGATAAAAAAGCTGACGAGATATTCAACCCACATAGTTGTTTTCCTATTCGATGATATCGCCACGCAATAAATATTTGGATAGCGCGACCGTGCCGATAAACCCCATGATCGCAATCAGCAATGCGGCTTCAAAATACAACATGCTGCCCTGGTAAATGCCGAACAACACCAGCAGCGCGATGGTGTTGATATACATGGTGTCCAACGCGACTATGCGGTCCGGCAACGAGGGACCAATCACCAGGCGGCGCATATTCAGCGCGATGGCGACGGCGAACATAAACATGGCGATACCCACAGCGGTGGTTAGCATTCGAATATCTCCTTGAGCGGGGCTTCGTAGCGTTCTTTGACCAGGCGGATTTCCGCCTCCGGATCAACGACGTGTAAACAGTGCAGTAATAAATAACCACTTTCTTTGTTCACGTCGGCGGATACCGTGCCGGGCGTGAGCGAGATAATGCTGGCGAGTAGTGCAATGGTGAAATCGTGGTCGATATCGAGCGGGACTTTTACAAACGCCGGCTGCAACTTATTGACCGGACCGAGGATGCGTGCAGCAAGAATCAGGTTGGCGACGATAATGTCGTAAAAAATAATGACGGCCATTTTTATCACCAGCAGCGGTTTGCGGATGTGCAGTGCTTCCGGCCAAAACGCTTGTGTTAACCAGGGAATCAACCAGCCGAGAAAAGCACCGAGCAAAATATGGCCGGGGCTGATGCTGTTATTGAGCAGCAACCAGACGATCACCATATAAACGCTGAGTGTCTTATGGGGAAACCAGCGGCGCGGCTTGAGCGGGCTTTCGCTCGCTATGGGGCCCGCATTGGAAACTGGATTTGGGTTCGAATCAGGATTCATTGGTTTCCCCTTATTGCACACGGAATTGCTGCATCGCTTGCAGGTACGCGCCCGGTTCCAGCAGTTGCTGCGCTACCTTGAAGGTGTAATCCAGTATCGGGCCCGCAAGAAAGGTCACAACGCCAACACAACCGAGCAACCCGATTACGGCCAGCAACGCACCTTTATCGGCAGCGGGCGCGGATTCAACCTGATCCGTGGTTTGCCAAAAAATCATCGAGCCGGAGCGGCTGAGGGCGATGAGCGTCGTCAGGCTGCCAGCCAGGACAATCATCCACAGGATTACCGCATCGGCTTGTACACCGGCTGCGTTGAGCAACAGCAGCTTGCCGATAAACCCGCTAAACGGCGGCAGACCGGCAACGGCCATGGCCGCGATAAAAAACACCACGCCCAGCAATGCTGATTGCCGCAAGCGCGGACCTTCGGCGATATGGTCGAGCAGTTCGCCGCGCTGGCGCAGGATCAAATCGGCAAGCAGGAACATGGCGCCACAAATCATCGTGGAGTGGATTAGATAGTAGAGGCTCGCGGCCAAACCGGCTTCACGATTGAGGGCGATCCCTGCGAGCAAAGTACCTACCGACACAATCACCAGATAAGCGATCTGCACCCGCAATTCGCGCGCCGATAAAGCCCCGAGCAAACCCATCACCAATGTTATGAGTGCGATTGGCCAGAGCCAGAACCACGCAAAATTAGCAAGGATTCCCGCGTTATCACCGAAAATTTGCGTGTAAACGCGGATAATCGCGTAGGCACCTACTTTGGTCATAATCGCAAACATGGCGGCGACCGGTGCGCTGGCGGCGGCATAGGCGCGCGGCAACCAGAAGTAGAATGGCGCCATGGCGGCTTTGAGGCCGAAGACTACCAGCAGCAAGATGCCGGCGGTGGCGGCAAGCGGGGCATCGGCGGGATCGAGTTTGGAAATTTTATCGCCCAGATCAGCCATATTGAGCGAGCCGGTGATGCCGTAGAGCGCCGACACGCCCATCAAAAACAGCGCCGAGCCGACCAGATTCACAATCACATAATGCAGCCCGGAACGCGCCCGCTCTACTCCGCGACCGTGCAGCAACAGACCGTACGAGGAGATCAACAGGATCTCGAAAAACACGAACAGGTTAAACAGATCGCCCGTAAGGAACGCACCATTCACCCCCACGAGCAGGAAATGCACCATGCCGTGGAGCCGGTCGCCCGGCGCATCGTGGCCGCGCACGGCATAGGCGAGGCTGAAAAAAGCGAGCACGGCGGTGACCGCTAGCATCATTGCGCTGAGGCGATCCAACACCAGAATGATGCCGAATGGCGGGAGCCAATTGCCGGGAGCATAAAGGCGGATCTGGCCGTCATTGGCTTGCATTAGCAAACCGATACTGACCGCGACCAACGCGGTGGCGGATAACATACTGGTGGTGCGGATCAACTGGCGTCGGCCGGACAATAAAACCAGCAAAATTGCCGTAATGAGCGGCAGAATGATGGGAAGCAGGATGCCGTGGTTCAAACCTCGTCCTCCTCTAATGGGCGCACGGGTTTGGCCGGTTTTTCACCGATGGCAGCGCCACCATCCACATGGTCGTTCCCGAGTTCGGCGCGGGCGCGCAGGGACAGCACCAACAGGAACGCCGTCATCGCAAAACCGATGACGATGGCAGTTAGCACTAGCGCCTGGGGAATGGGATCGGCATAGGTTTCGGATGAACCAATCACCGCCGGTGCGCCGGCGCGCAATCTGCCCATCACGAAGATAAACAGGTTCACCGCGTAAGAGAGCAACGTCAGGCCAAGGATCACCGGAAAAGTACGGGCGCGCAGCAGCAGGTACACGCCGCAACTCACCAGCACCGCAATAACAACAGCAACGAGCGCTTCCATTAAGTGGACTCCGCAGTGAAGTCAGGATCTGTGTGGGGGTCGATGGTTTGGGCGAGGTTGCCCAATTGCGAAAGCATCAGCAGGGCAGCACCCACCACCGTGACGTAAACCCCGATATCAAAGATCATTGCCGAGGCCAGCTCGATATCGCCTATCAGCGGCAGATGCAGGTGGGTAAAGGTGGTGGTCAGGAAGGGATGACCGAATAACCAACTGCCCATCCCCGTAAACACGGCGACTAGAATCCCGACCACACTCATACGCCCGTAGTCCACTGGCAAGCGCTGCCGCACCCATTCCGTGCCGCTGCAAATGTATTGCAGGATCAACGCAATGGCGGTGATTAAACCGGCGATAAAGCCCCCACCCGGCTGGTTGTGACCGCGCAGGAAAATAAACACCGATACCATGAGCGCGAGCGGAAAAAACATGCGCGAAAGCACGGTGATAATGATCGGGTAAGGGTCGCGCGTCCATTGGCGACCGTGGCGGTCAGTGCGTGGAACAGGCAGCTCCAGGCCTTGCAACATCAGGAATACGCCGAGACCGGCGATGGCTAAAACCGTAATTTCACCAAAGGTATCAAAGCCGCGGAAGTCCACCAGGATCACGTTGACTACATTGGTTCCGCCACCACCGCTGACACTGTTGGCGATAAAGAAGTCGGCGAGGCTCGTATCGTAGGGCCGGGTGAGGATCGCCAGGGTAAACAGGCCTACAGCAATACCGGTACCGCCTGCCAGCACCATATCGCGGATCGCCCGGCGCCAGCTGGATTCATAGGGCGTAAGTTGCGGCAAGAAATAGAGCGCGAGCATCAGCAGGATGATGGTGATCACTTCCACCGAGATTTGGGTGAGGGCCAGATCCGGGGCCGAGAACCGGACAAACGCCAACGCAACCACTAACCCCACCGCACTCAAGGCCAATAACGCCGCGTAACGGTTGTGATGGCTGGCCACCGTGACAACAGCCGCAACGATGATGATCGCAGCCATGATCACACTGATGCCATCGATAGGTGTCAGCGGAATCTCGCCCAAAATGTTACCCAATGGCCAGAACTCCACGGCCGCCATCACCAGGGTTGCGCCGATGATCACCGCCACTGACCGCTGCAATGAACCATTTTCCACCGCATCGGTACAACGCTGGGCAAGGCGCACTAATCGCTGGATACGTTTTTCAAACACCACTTTCTGATCAACACGGTAGCCGCGCTCATAGAAGGCGAACAAGCCTTTGCGTTGGTAGTAAAGCAACAGCCCGCCGCCCAAAGCGACAAAACTCATCAACAATGGCAGGTTAAACCCATGCCAGATTGCCAGGTGGTAACGCGGGATATCAGTACCCAACACCGCATAAGCGGCGGCGTGTAACAGGGGCGACACCAGCAAATTGGGCATGGTACCCAACGCCAGACACAACAGCCCCAACACCGCCATTGGCAGGATCATATACAGCGGCGCTTCGTGGGGCGGGTAGATCGGCAGGTCTTTGTTGGGCTCGCCGTTGAAAAACACATCGTGGATAAACCGGTAGGAATAAGCCACCGCGAAAATGCCCGCAAATGTCGCCAATAGCGGAAATATGTAGCTAAAGTTCCCGAGTTGATCGAGTTTCAATGTTTCCGAGAAAAACATCTCCTTACTTAGGAAACCGTTAAGCAACGGCACCCCGGCCATGGCAGAGGCAGACACCATCGCCACAGTCGCGGTCACCGGCATAAACCGCGCCAGCCCGAAAATCTTGCGCATATCGCGCGTGCCGGTTTCGTGGTCGATAATCCCCGCCGCCATAAACAATGACGCCTTAAAGGTCGCGTGGTTGACGATATGGAAAAGCGCGGCGATGGTGGCGAGGTCGCTACTGAAGCCGAACAACATAGTGATCAGGCCGAGATGGCTGATGGTCGAATAGGCCAGCAAGCCTTTGAGATCGTGTTTGAACAAGGCGTTATAGGCACCGAACACCAGCGTTGCCAGGCCGGTAAAGGTCACGAGGTAAAACCACAAATCCGAACCGGACAGCGCCGGGTACAACCGCGCCAGCAAAAACACGCCCGCCTTCACCATCGTCGCCGAGTGCAAATAGGCCGAGGCCGGTGTCGGTGCTGCCATGGCGTGGGGCAGCCAGAAATAGAAGGGAAACTGGGCGGATTTGGTGAAAGCGCCAATCAAAATCAGGATCAGCACTACCGGGTACAACCAGTGGGCCTGAATCAGCGCAGCGGAATTGAGGATCATATCCAGGTTATAGGAGCCCACAATCTGGCCAAGGATTAGCGCCCCCGCCAGCAAACACAGCCCGCCAGCACCCGTGATCGCCAGCGCCATACGCGCACCTTTGCGTGCCTCGGTGCGGTGCGACCAATAGCCGATCAGCAGGAATGACATCAGGCTGGTCAGTTCCCAGAAAACGACCAGCAACAACAAATTATCGGAGAGGACGATGCCAAGCATCGCCATCATAAACAGTTGCAACAATGCGTAGAGGCGACCGAGGGAATCCTCGCTGGAAATGTAATAGCGGGCGTAGAGAATGACCAATAAGCCGATCACCAGGATCATCAGCGCGAAGATCATTCCCAAGCCATCCAGGCGCAAGCTGAAGTCCAGACCCAGTTGGGGAACCCAGGGCTGGTGCAGGAAAAACATCTGGTGCTGGAGTAATGCAGGGGTATATTGAAGGATGAGGATCAGTGATAACGCCGGACCCAGGGCTGCCGAGATTGCACAGATATTACGCCCGAAACGCTCCGTTAGCAGGGGTAACCCGGCCCCTAACAGGGGTAATGCAATGATCAGCAGTATCTCCATGCAATCTCCTCAATAGCAACACTTACAACCGGGGAAATGATCCTCATGGATTATTGCCGCCGCCGGCAAATTCATCCATTTATGAATGGGTTAGATTTGCTCCCGCGTTTTTTGATTTCACCTCAGGGAGAACGTTCATTTCCGCGCAAACCGGGTTTGGGGCGGGCGATATAGCGTAGCCACAAATACCCCAGCAGCGCAGAAACCAGCGAACCGACCAGAATGCCCAAACGGTCGCCGGATACCTGGGTTTGGGTGAATGCGAGCGAACCGATAAACAGGCTCATGGTAAAACCGATACCGCATATCACTGCCACACCATACAACTGCGACCAGCTCACATCGCCCGGTAATTTTCCAATTTTCAGTACCACCGCCAGCCAGGTAAACAACATCACCCCCACCTGTTTGCCAAGGAACAACCCCAGCGCAATACCCAGCGGCACGGGCGAGAAAATATCGCCGGGGCTCATTCCAGCCAGCGACAAACCGGCATTGGCGAAGGCAAAAATGGGCAGGATGCCGAATGCGACCGGGCTGTGCAGGTCCTTTTCCAGCTCCTTCAATGGATAGATTTCGTTGCCCTCTGCATTGTGCCCGCGATAAGGAATACACAGCGCGATGGCAACACCGGCAAGCGTTGCATGCACGCCGGATTTCAGCAGGCTGACCCACACCACCAAACCCACAATCAGGTAGGCCGATTTACTTACCACGCCCTGCCGGTTCATCACTATCAATAGCGCGATACCAATGGCCGCAATGGTCACCGCGAGCAGGGAAAGATCGGCGGTGTAGAACAACGCAATGATGATGATCGCGCCTATATCGTCGAAGATCGCGAGCGATACCAGGAAGATCTTCAAACTTGAGGGAATACGCGAACCGAGTAAACCCAACACGCCCAAAGCAAAGGCGATATCGGTGGCTGTAGGAATCGCCCAGCCGTGTAAAGCGTAAGGGTCATGGCGATTGATAAAGGCGTAGATCAATGCTGGCACCAGCATTCCGCCAATCGCGGCGATACCCGGCAAGGCAATTTTGGACAGCTGATTGAGCTCGCCGACTAAAACCTCGCGTTTGAGTTCAAGGCCGACGAGCAGGAAAAACAGGGCCATCAGGCCATCGTTGATCCATAGCAATAGTGGTTTAGCGATAGAAAATTCGCCGATGGCGACTATTACATCTACCGATAACAATTGGTCGTAATACGCTTTTAGCGGTGAGTTCGCAGCAATCAACGCGAGGATGGCGGCCAGAATCAGCAAAATACCGCTGGCCGCTTCCAGTTTAAAAAAGGCTTTTAACCCACGAATCATGCACAACCTCCCGACCATAACCCAAATGAATCAGGTTGGGAGAGTACACGATTAACCTTTAGAAGGCGCCAAAAAACAAATGCCCGCTAAACTGCTTTAGCGGGCATTTCGGACTGGATTCCATAATTGTTTTTGTAGGGGCGACGGTGATTTAGGCCGGCGACAGAACAAAAATCACCAGATGTACTGCGACAAGCACAGCAAATATACGTAATTGCTGACGAACGCTCAGGGTGATCATGTTTTCTTACCTTTTTTCTGCAATGGGGATAAACCCCTGTCTATGTTTCTATTTTTATTAAAATGATCTGCAATCACAGGCATTAGAAAAATACCTGCCGGTGATTAGCTGAATCGCAAATCCCTAGACAAGACTTTTATATCACACAAAATTGACACGTGAAAATACATTTTGGCCATTAATTCATCATTTTTCCTAAAATTAAATTTCGATTTGGAATAAAAAATTCTGTCAATAAAAAAGCCCGGCATTACTGCCGGGCTTCGGATACCACCGGAGGATGGCGTATTAACGAGTAGTATTAATCTTCCAAATACGAATTCCACCGCTACTATCGGTATTCCGCGTCATCAACACAAAGAGTTCTGTGACATTGGCATCAGTGATCGTGGTTGATAAAACCTGTTGGGTCGTGCCGCACGCCGAAGCGACCTTCCAGGTTTTTCCGTTTTGGTCAACGATGGCGATCTGGCCGTTCTGGCAACCCGATGCACCGGTAGCGCTACCGTTCGAATAGGTTATATCCAGGGTTATCGGGTCAGTCCCGGCGGTGACTGGCACAGAAACAAAACGGGTTACGCCACCAGCCGAATTCAATGAAGCAGGATTAACTTGTCCACTGGTGCCTTCTACCAACACGACCGGAGCAGTACCGTTGGTAGTGTCTTTGGTTGGCGTGTCTGATTTAAGCGATGTGCCATTGTAGTTAATCGCGTAAGCCGTTCCGCCAGAGTTGTAGTGCAACCGCAAACTGCCGGCAGTCGCTGAATACAATTTGATCCCTCCAACAGTAACCGGCGTCGCGGTCACATTAAAGTTCACGTTGGTGTTCGCGGCAGGGGCAGAAGCAACAGCGCTTTGCAATTCATTGTAGGTAGGCAACCAGCTAGTAGTAACAGGCACATGCACCGAGCTGATTGACGAGCTGGATTCGAGACTACTACTGGCTTCGCTGGATGAAGACGACGAGTCGCTTGCCGCCGATGAACTATCGCCGGAAGAACTTGAACTGTCGCTACTTGAACTGTCACTGCTTAAAGAGACACTTGAAGAACTTGTGCTGTCGCTGCTGTTCACCGCGTTCGAACTACTTGAGCTACTGGAACTGGACATACCGAAATTCTCACAATTTGTGTTGTCGCCCGGTAACGGGTTCCATCCGGCATTAGCGTTGTAAGCCGCAAACACCTGGGCACGGTTACAGTAACTGCTAACGATCTCGCCAAACGATAACTGGTAACTGGCAGTCACACGCTGGCTGACATCCAGGGTGGTACCGTTCATGTCCGTGCTGGCATATTCGCGCCAACCGCTGGTGGCGGTCGCCGTGCCCGGGTTTGGTGCAGGAGATACACTCCAGCCCTTCGGATTAATATGCGCATCCATTTTGGTATTTACGAACACGATATTGTCGAAATAGCTAACGTTACCGCCGCTGCGCGCCAGCCATGTAGCACCATCCGGTGGCAAATTGCCCGCCGGGCCAGCACCGCGAGTCAGGTTCGAGTTAAGGAAGACAAAACCTTTATCACCCGCTGTGACGGTGCGCGCTTGCAGGATATAGCCTCCATTGGTTGGGCTTTCGCTATTACCCAGCGAGCGAATCTCACTCTCTTCAAACAATGCGGCGCGGTTATTACCCCAGATAAAGTCCACATTTCCTGCAATCAGGCTACGGTAGAACCAGCTATAACCTTTGACCTGGATGGTGTCCTGCTCGGAAATAAAGTTGGAGTTAGTGGCGATCAGGCGGCCGATATCATTGTTGAAGTAGATTACTTCCGCCTGCTTGCCGATGCCGACCAGGCTGTCATTTTTCATGGTCAGGTTATCCAGCTTAAGCAAGTCCGAGGTTTCCACCAGGAATACGCTGCGGCCACCCGCAGGCGAACCGGCGGATTGGGAGGTACCTGTACCACCGTTAGTATTTTCGTTATTGGTGTAATGAATCATCACCCCATTGCGGCTTTCACCCTGAATAGTCAGGTTGTTTTTGCCGCGCAGGTAAAGCAGCTCGCGGTAGTCACCGTTTTTCACGCTGATAGTTACCGGCGTATCTTTGGCCACCGTTTGTACCACGTGGTTGATAGCGCCCTGCACGGTGCGGAAATCCGCCGGACCATTATCATCCACCGTCACATCGCCCGCCGCGGGCGCTGCAGCTTTAGTGGTAAAGCTCCAGCCCGCTGACTTGCCCAAGCCTGTGAAGCTGGTGCCATTAAGGTTCGCACCGGTTACTACGCCATCAGCAATCGCCACATAGTAAGCCGTGTTGTAGGCAAGCTTGGCGTTATCTACCGTGATTGTGAGGGTATTACCGTTGATACTGAGCGGATTGCTTTTGACGATACGGTAATTGCCCTGACTTGGGTAGCCAATAGCATCGATGTTATCGCTCAGGGTGATCGTATCCACAATCGAATCATCGCCCGCTTTAAAGATGCGGATGCGACCACTAGTCCCCAGGGTTGGCGGAGCGTCAAAGGTGATGGAGAGTTTGGTATCCACATAGGCGTTGGCTTCGCTCACCACCGGATCAACACGGCCAGTCAGGTCATAGGTCTGCACCGGCATTACAAACTGCGGAGCGATACTGGCGCTGATGGTGTGGGTCTTGGTGGGGTCGGCACCGCTGGTCAGGGTAATAGTTGCACTACCCGCACCCACCGGGTTCAGACTGACCTGATTGCCAGTCACAGTTACATCCACCACTGCGGTGTTGCTGGATTCAGCGGTAAAGGTATCGGTCTCCCCCGCCGTGTTTTTGGCGGTAACAGTGATGCTGGTCGGCAAGTCACCGGCTTCTGCGGTGTAGCTGGTAATGGCTGGCAATACGGTAAATTGCACCGGTTTCACATCGACATTGCCCACTTTCACATCGTCAATTTCAAATGACTTGTTGGTGGTGTAAAGGCCGATCATGCCAGCGCTGCTGAAGCTGGCATCAGTGCCGCTAATCACCGGCTGACCATTGAGGTAAACCACGATACTGCTACCTTTCAACTCCACGCGCACGGTGTACCACACCCCATCGGTACCGCCGCGTGTGCCCTGTTCGATCGGGGTTTTGTAATCCGGGAAGAGTTTATTAGTCATAACACCATTGACCATCTTATCGATAGCCACACGGGTATCCGCCGTCGATGTCTGCACATTCAAACCGGCGCCATACCAATTTCTGGCATCCTGCGCACGCGCCAGGATATAGAGCTGTTTGGTGCTAGTGGTACCGTTGTTACGCGGGCGAATACGCGCTTCCACGTAGTAATCGCCACTGGTGACCCCGGTGAATGCTGCCGGTTTGACCAAGGCCAATACCCCACCGGCGCTGTCGGCGGTGTAGCGCAGCATGTTGTCGCTATTCTGGGTGAAAATATCAAAGGTACCGGTCGGGCCCGCTACAGGCTTGAGGTTCCAATTGGGCACAGTGGAAGTAGTAGAGCCAGAGAAGTCATCACAGAAGTAAACATCCGTTCCGCAATTCATCACAATCGGCGCTTCCGATGATGCAGCAGAAGACGAACTGCTGCTGGCAACTGAAGAACCACCACCCACACCGCCGGTAGAAGAACTCGCCCCACTGGCCGTTGAACTGCTGCTGGAGGATGACGGCACCGGTTTGACGGTATTCGCACAATCGGTGCAATTGCCCGCACCGGCGTTGGCAATGATCGTCGCACGCAGACCGCTGGTCGCATCCAGCACGTAGCTGTAGTAAGTGGCCGGCGTCCAGTAGCTGGCAGCCGAGTTGAGTACCAGCGGTGTCGTTTGCGCAGCGGCGTTAGCAACGGCAGCAGCCATGACATCAACCGGCGCACCATTTAAAACACTGCCCGTTTCAAAGAACAGGGTTGAGCAATCGGCATCGGTATAGCTCGCGGCTTTACACGCGTTGATCACGCTGGTGGTGTTCTTGAAGCTGACGCTATAGAGGTTTTCCACGGTCGCCTGCACTCCGTCGGTTGAAGCGGCGATATCAAACACATTGTTTTCAGCGTACATCTTTCCAAACTGACCGGTCGCCAAACCAACCGAAAATGCGTAATGGCGCTCCACCGACAGGGGCTTCAACTGGCCGTCGTACAAGTTGTTATACACATGCACCATGCCCATCCGCACCCGCGGCAAGCGCTGGGTTACATCTTTCAGGTAGTTGTGATGCATGGTGATTTTGAGGAACTTCGGCCCATTATCAGCGGCAATCGAATCTGAACTGCCGATCAAATGGGTCTTGTCGTGATCGTGCACATAGTTGTGCGACAAGGTCACGTAGTTGGAGTTTTTACTCACATCCACTGCGCCATCGTGATGCTGCACTTTCATTTCCGGCAGGTTGTAGGGTGCGGCATATACCGGTGGATAAAGCTTGTCGTGATTGGCTCCATCACTGAAGGTACAGTGATCGATCCACACGTGGGTCGCGCCGTCGACACTGATATTGTCGTACAACGAATTCCAGCGGCCGCCGCTATCGGTCGGGTCCCATTGCGGGAACATATCGAACGCATCTTCAAAGTGCACGTTGCGGATGATGATGTTGTCGTAGGGTGGGCTTAAACGCACATGGCCACGCACAATTTTGGCGTTATTGTTTTTGCCGATAATGGTGGTGTTGGAGCCGATCTTGATCTGCACGACTGCTTTTTGCTTATTGGAGGCGCAGAGGCGCGCGTTTTCCCAATCGCCCGATACCGGTGCGGTACCCCAGCTGCCGTTCGGATCGTAGAAGTTTTTGTAATCCTCAAAGTTGTAGGCAACCTTGATACTAGTGCCATCAATCGGGCAGACATAATCCGCTTCGGTCTGTTCCACCAACGCCTTGTTCATATTCAGGTTGATAGTGCCATCGATATAGATGATTTTCGGGGTGCTATCCACAGTACCGGTAAAGCTGCCATCATCTTTTATCACCAAGTTGGTATAGATCGCGGCCAGGAATTCATTGCGGTTGGTGACGGTATATGTGTGGGCTGCATCAGCCGTCACACCGCCAGTAGTACCTGTACCACCAAGATTGTTAGTACCCACTGACGCCCAGCCATCGGCCGGATCAAATGCACTCGGAGCAACACTGGACTGGCTGCTGGAAGAAACCTCCACCGATGTGCTGCTTTCGCTGGATGAACTGCTCGTTACAACCACTGGCGCACTGCTCTCACTTGAAGAGCTGGATACCTCGGCAGGAACACTACTTTTACTCGACGAGCTAGCTGGCACCACAACGACAGGTTCACTGCTCTGGCTGGACGAACTGCTGCTTTCAATTGGCACACCCGCGAGGTCCAGTGCTTCGCGCAAATGCGCCAGCGCCTGCTGTTCCGAGACCAATGCCGTATTGGTAGAACCGGAATTGGCGACCAGATTCACCACTGCGGTGGATGCCGCAAATTGTGCAGGACTCAAGCTGAAATCAACCGCCGCTGCCGACTGCGCAGCGGTCGGGCTAATGCTAATACCATTTGCTGGGTTGCCATCAGTATCCAGCGATTGCAGCAAACGTGCGATATTCACCACCGTGGGTGAGTTGGGGTTGAGGCTTTGCGCCATATCCAGCGGGGTCACTATCCCCTTGGCTGGCACCGGCGGAAATACCAGATCGCCGATAAAGAAAGTCACTGTTTCACCCGGCAAATACGTAAATTCACCGCTCGAACTGGTAAAGCCACTCTGGGTTGCCGTGCGATAGCCAATACCACTGACAAACGCATCAACCAACACCCCCGTCAATGGTGTCGCGTTAGTTACGCTGCTGGATTGCGCCTGGGTAGAGCTGGTAACCACCGGAGTACTCGACTGGGTATTACCGGTAGCTGAACTGGTGTGTGAGCCGCCCTTTTTGGAATCGCCGCCACAGGCAGACAACACCAGCGCCAGGCTCAACGCGGTTAGCAAATGGATTCTCATAGTGCTCTCTTTTATCGTTATTGTGCGTCCGCACAGGTCTAACGTGCGGACAAAACAACACCGCCAGACATGCCAGCGATGGCCTCTGGTATCGACACGATGATGAAAGCATTGCCAGTCTTGCGATTCTTATAAGGTCTGCCCCGCGATTAACAAACGAAGCAGCCAGGGCTCAAGGCCCATCACTGGTAAACAGGGTTAAACGCAATAAATACAGGACACAACTTGCCCATTCCAGGGAAGTTGTAATGACCGAATAGCATAATTTACCGGGGAGCGAGGCTTGGGCCTCGTTAAATAATCGGCTGAACTCACTGCATTTACTTATTGGAGCAAAACGGGTGCAGTTGAATCGCCGTACATGACCACCAGACAAAAGTGAATCAAGGCCTTTTCGTGTGAAGGCGCTCGCATTTTAACCTCAAGGTTTTAATAAGCGCCAGCCCTTCCGCTGCACAATTGTTAAACAAACAGGAATAAGTGCCCCGGGATAAACAAATCCCACCGGGGCATAACCGGAGCAAGCTCCGGCCGTACTTATTCCAGTTCTTCAATCGCAGCCCCGAAATTGATGTGCAGTACCTGTCCATCCACCACCAGCGCAGGTACGGATTTCACTCCATCCGCTTTAGCCGCCGCAAGGCGATTTTTGGACTCACCCAAATGCACCACCTCAACATTTACTTTATTGCGATCAATCAACTCCAACACTTGATGTTCAGCAGCAACACAAACAGAACAACCGGCATGGTAAAAAACAGCTTGGCTTTTCATAATCAATTCTCTCTGATAGGGTTTAAAAAATGTTTGGATTCCTGATCGTTGCGCAACGATTGGATTCACTCTAACCAGATTGAAATTGTCGTAACAGCGGGCACTTTTTGGTGCCCGGGTTACTTTTTGGGGTAAATTGTTGATGCAACAAGCAAAAAAAATTTCTGCAAAATCGCGCTCCAGCTATCAAAAACTGGAAGATGTGATCGGCTGCAAATGGTCGGTATCGGTATTAACCAATGTCGGCAAAGGCATTAATCGCCCGGGTGAATTGGAGCGCAGTATCGAGGGTATATCGACCAAAGTCTTAAGCGAGCGCTTCCGCAAATTGGTGGAATACGATTTATTGGAAAAACAAACCTACAACGAACTACCGCCACGCACGGAATATTCGTTAACGGAGAAAGGAAAAAAACTGGTGGAAATTATTGCGCAGATTCATGTGTTGGATGAATAATCTTTCAATTTTTATGCGCGCAAATTAGGGCTCTATAATTTCATGAGCCTAACCATTGAAGCAAGGCACTCTTATGCTTTACTCAAATATGTGCAATATTCCCTATTAATGACCTCTATTCTGTTTAATTAAAAATTGAATATATCCCTTGATGTCTAATTTTTCCGGCAAAGGATAGTCTTCAGAGCTGTAGGGCAACGCCTTTTTCTCAATTAAGTCTTCGAACTGATACTGCAGCCAGCGATAGTAATGTTTGCAAGCCAAGCTATAACCTTCTTGATATATCTTATTAAACTCTGGATGCATATTTTGTATATGCAAATAGCGGGCATAGTACAGCAACGCCTCTACATAATAGTATTTGATATGAATTAGATTATTAAGGGCCTTCTCATAAAGCTCGGTAGCTTCCGTAATTCTTTCGCTAGAAAATGCTAACATTAATTGTTGTAAGCCTAATGTGTAAGGGTTAACAGTCACTAATTTAATAACCTCCTGAGCATCAATAGTTTTTCCATTCTGCAAATTAAATTTTGCTTTTAAATAATAAGTCTCCATAAGCTCTAAATGATCTTTTTCATAACACTTTGCAATATTTTTCTCAACATCTGTAATATCCAGTAAACCCAGAGCAAACTTGGGTTCCAGATTATCAAATTGAGATTTATAATTATTTAGTAAGGTTAAATCAATTTCCCCGAGTTGAAACAAATTGTGTGGATATGCAGGGTATGCCATATTATTTATTATATCATATTTCAACTCCAAAAATTGTTCTCCCTCCATACCATATATAGAAATTGCTATATCATTTATACGCCCGTCAATCGTAGATTTGTCTACACATTGTTCCAACTTTTCCAAAGTGACCAAACGACTTAATTCAGAAAATGCGTCCGAAAAATGTCCTAAGTAATATTTCATCTTCAACACTATAACGTCGAAGTAGATTTTCGCATCTGCATCTTTTAATTTTTCTTTTATGATTCCACATTTACTCAAAACATTTAAGTAAGCTTCAACCAAAGTAGTGTCGATAGTACAACTGCCAATATTATTCAAATAATCAAGTAATTCATCTTCTGGTAATTTTACCTGATGTAGATAGTCAATGCTTTTTAAAAAATTTGATTGTTGTTGATTAAACCATCTTGCTGCATGAGCAGAACGCTCTGTACGTCTTAGTTTAATTAAATACTTTGCAATTCCAATATGAAATTCGCTCGCTCTTTGATAATAGTTTACTAATTCAATTGATTTCCGTTTGCGTAGTTGAAGCTCAGCAAATTTCCCCATAATTGATTGAAGCTTAATTATCTGATTATCGACTTGAATAATAGATTTATTTTCTAAATTTCTAATTATGGGGTCGGTAATAATAGGAGTCTGAATTTTTAACTTTCGTAATTTATTCGAAGATTTTCTCGGCTCGCTCTTATGATCTCCTGCAATAATCTTTAATGCATTCATGTGAATTCCATCTGGAAATAATGACAATATCTCAAATGCTTTTTTTTCAGAATCATCAAGATTTTTGTAAGAAAAGTTTATAGATGCATAGAGTGATTTTTTCCTCTCTATATTTATATCAGAAAGCGAATCCAAACCGTTTAGTTCGTCTGCGCTAGCTTTGCGAAAAATATCATCTTCAAGTTCCTGTTTTAGTTCCAACATTTTTTTATTTGTTGGTAAGTTGCTCGCCACAAGCTTTATCGCGAGAGGGTTGTTATCTAGTAATTCCTCTACAATATCTTGGCGAAGAATTCGTTGTTCGCCAAGATCTTTAGGTTCACGTCGAAAATGCTTATTGAATAAAGCATAAGCATCGTCGCTGCTATAACGGCTTAACTCTATGACTTTTTCACAGCTTAAATTTAATATTTCGCGTGTCGTGATAACAATGCTGGCATAATCACTAACAAAGTAAATAAAGTCCTTGATTTGCTGTGTATCCGGTAAGTGAAGTAAAGTTTCAACGTTATCTAGAATAATTAATTTTTCTTGTTTATTTAATTTTGTTCTAATTTCTAAAGGGATATCCAGAGCATTTTCCAGATTAAATGACGCTGCTACTTTTTTCTCAAAGCTCGAGTAGTCGCCTATAAATTCACAATCAACAAAATCTACACCTTCTGGAAATAAAAATCTTTCTGAAAGCTCGACAGCAATTTTTTTTACAGTTGCTGTCTTTCCTGATCCACCCGAACCTTTTATGGTAAGAACTTCATTTACATTTTGTAACGCAACAATTTCACGACAAAGATACTGCAAATCAGTCCTTCTTCCTAAATATTGTTCAGAATTTTTCTTATCAATGCTTTCTGATAATTTCGATGTGTTTTTATATATGTTCCTGCCACCTTTCAAGTCACCAAGTTGAAATTTATCTTTGTTAACAATTATGGCTTCAGAAATATAATCAATATTGCGTTTTTTAAAATATTGAAAGCGCAAGCTATCCAGCTGCACCTTTTCTAAAGATGGAAAAATAATAACGGGTAGCTGTAAGCTTGTTAGATCATTTGAAATATCTAGCGAGTTAAGTGCCTCTCTAGAGGTATGATCAAGGAAAATGAAAATACCTTTTGTATTGCTATTTCCTATATTGTCTTCAATATTTTTAAAATTGCTACGCGCGCTTTGCATAGCCTCATCTTCAATAACAATATTGTTCTTTACTAGCCGTGACAGTATAAAAATGTAATCAAAGCCATCCAGCTCATTCAGTGACTTTATTGTTAGAGGATAATAAGTAATCTCACAGTCTAATTTTTCTAGTTCTTTCATAGATGTTCGATAGTCATCATTTTCACCTATCGGGTTAGCCGTCAAAATTGCAATGCGATTTACTGAGTTAGCTAACACACTTGCAGGGACATTTGCGATTTTTTCATTAATGGGTGCTACAACTACTTCATGTTTCGATGCACTAATAGCGGCAATAGCATCCAATAGAGGCTGGCCAAAATCAGCAAAAGAAATTACATCTATGAAGGGAAAGTCTTTTAATTTAGTTTGAATTAATATTCTATCTACTTCACGTACCAGCGCATAATGCGGACCAACATTTCCAGCAAAGATGTTATGCTGGCATGCTAGCTGCTGAAGCAAATCAGCATCATCTAAACTGCAGCCGATAAATATTAAATTAGCAGCACTACAAATCGATTGAAGGCTCGATAAAGCCGCTTTGTAGTCTGAATCGTTTTCAGCATAAAATTTACTGTAACTTTCGCTAGTTAAAATAATTTTTCCAAGATTGTCTAAATTACCATGAAGATGCCAAACGGCTGGTTTGCCTAGAGTGTTACGACTGAAATCAGCAAGGGAATCCTTGCGTGTATTGTCCAATACTTTCACGTCATCAGGCAGATGACAGGCAAAACTTAAAACCTTATCGTAGTTAAGTGTTATTACTCGTTCACTCAAACTCCAAATAGCTTTCGGCAACGAAAGACTGCCTTCATCTATATCCGATCTATTTATATCAAAAACATTTCTAAAAAATTGATTCCATAAACTACCTTTTAGGCCTTGCCGCGCGTAATCGGCTGCGTGCAGGTAATTTTCAACTCCAAGCGCTGCATTAATGGCATCGGCATAGTTTTGTTTTCCTTCACTGATTAACTTATCTGCTGCATCCTTCAATAACTCACGCCAGCTAGGGAAAAGTTTTTTATTTTCTCTATTCATTAAAGACATTGATACCCCAGCACCTACCAAAGGTATTAATGTTTTATTAGCAAAAGCTTTTTTGAGAGACTCTGGAATATTATTAGACATAAGCTTTCCTAGCGAAATTAGTAAGAGCAACAAAAAATTAGTTGAAGATAAAGCAATTGATAAATAAACACTCAAAAACCTGAAACTTTAGATTTTGCAGGATTGATAGTACGTGTACCAAAACGGTTTACTATTACAGTACATAACACCTAACTTCATAGCCATTTTGTTAACGAGTCTATATTAAAGCAGAGAAACCAACTCGTTAAAATGAAGCGCAGTAATACCATTACTAAACTGCTTCGAATCACCCGCATAAACCAAGTATGCATTGGTCATTTGTGGGGATAATTCCATAATACGTTTTAAACCACGCAATAATTCCGGTTTATAAGTCGAGCTGGATTTAATTTCTATAGGAATTAATTGCCTGCCTTGTGGAAATAGCAAATCAGCTTCAAGGCCATTGCTATCGCGAAAAAAATACAAACTATCAAGTCTTCCTTTATTGTAGAGATTTTTAACAAAATCCATCACCACCAGATTTTCAAAGAGCTGCCCTACTAATGGATCGCGGGCAACCTGTGAGGGATTTTCAATTCCCAATAAAAAACATAATAGTCCGGTATCTACGAAATAATATTTGGGAGTCTTAATTACGCGCTTACCAAAATTTTCAAAGTAAGGTACAAGTTTGTAAACAATAAATGACGCTTCCAATATGGAAAGCCAATGTTTGATCGTAGTAGCACTTACACCAACATCACCGGCAAGCGATGAGTAATCCATGAGTTGCCCGACGCGTCCAGCTAACAGCTTCATAAATTTTTGAAACTGGGCTACATCCTTTAAATTGATAAGCTGGCGAACATCCCGTTCGACATAGGTTTGATAATAATTGGCATAGGCTTGTGTCGGGCGCTGTTGTTGATCGTAAATGCGCGGTAAAAATCCCTGATAGATATAATCCTCTGCTTTTTCAAAACCCAGATTATTTTCACGCAACTCGGCAATCGAAAACGGTAGCAAATGCAATATGGCTGTACGCCCTGCCAATGATTGGGCTATCGCCTCACGCAATGCCAATTGGTGGGAGCCGGTAAGAACATAACGCCCATTTTCCCGCTGGTTATCCACCGCGACTTGTAGATAGCTAAGCAACTCCGGCAAACGCTGGATTTCATCAAAAATGACGTTGCCTGGGTACTGCGCTAAAAATGCCTTGGGGTCATCGCGAGCAAAATCCCGCGTTTCCGGGTGTTCAAGGTTTACGTAGGCATATCCAGGTAGAACCTGCCGTGCAAGGGTAGTTTTACCTGCCTGGCGGGGCCCCAGAATGATTACGATAGGATATTCAGCGAGCAGCTGGATAAATTCGGATTCAATAAGACGTTTAATCATGAAAGCAGACTATTCTATGTAATTCCAAAGTTCAACTTTGAAATTACATAGAAAATACAATAATTTATAATAAATACTATATAAACACAGCTTTTAATAGTTTTTATATTGATGTTTTCGGCCACCGCACCCGCGCCCGCGCGCCGCCGAGTTGCTGTGGTTCTACAAATTCCGCCCTGCCCCTGTGCCATTGCATAATGCGTTTGACGATGGCGAGGCCCAAACCGAAACCACCGGTTGCCGAGCCATTGAATTTTTCATTAGCGGATTCTTCTTCGTGATACAAGCGAACAAATGAATCAAATACACGAATGCGTTTTTCCACCGGAACACCGGGGCCATCATCTTCTACAGCAATAATATATTCATCATCAGTTTGCTGAATTTCGACATAAATTGAAAATTGTGCATAGCGCGCCGCATTATTAATTAAATTCTGCAATACGGTTTCCATCAATTTCCATTCGCAATACACAATCGCGTTATTGCTCAAGTCCTTCACGTTCAGTTGCAAATTGCGTTCATTGTGACGGGAAAAACGCAAACGGATTTCATCCAGCAAATCACTCATGTGTCCGGCAGTTTGCTCGAGGCGTTGGGTCTTTTGTTCGAAACCGGCGTACATCAACAATGAACTGATTAGCGATTCCATTTCTGCGATATCCTGCTCCAGGCTGCGCAATTGGCGCTGGCCTTTATCACCCAGTTTTTTTTCATCAATCATCGCCAGCGCAAATTTCATGCGCGCCAATGGTGTACGCAATTCGTGGGAAACGGCGTTGGTCATTTCGCGATGGGAGGCAATTAATTCGCGCAGGCGCTGCGCCATATGGTTAAACGCAAGTGCCAGGGGATAAAGCGTTGAGGTGGGGGAAATATCCAGCGTTTGCGGCACGCCGTCCTTACCCATAGTGCGGGTTTGCACTTCCAGTTTTTTGCTGTCGCGCGAGAGCGGCCATACCCACAGATAAATCGCCACTGCGATGCCAAGATAAAAAACAATTAACAATAAATCGTACAACGGTGAATCATGGTCATCCGTTTGCGCAATGACCAACATCAAAACCTGATCAGTATTAGCGAGGCGTTTGTACCAGATAATGTTGCCATCGCCACTCGCGGCAAGAATTTTCCCTGCACGTAATTCACGCATGGCTTCGGATTGGGCGACGTCATCCAGTGCCAGAATTTCCAGGGTAACTTGCAAATCGGCAGAGAGCTGTTGAACCTGCTGTTGATAATCAGCGTTTGATTGATGAATTAATAAATCGCGTTCAACCAGCTTGAATAACGCCTGCACCTCCGCGCTGGCTTCTTGTTCCGGCGCAAGCGTTTCCCAAAATTGATTGAGACCCCAGCCAAGTAATACCACCGAGGCGACAATAAAAAAGTACAGGGAAATAAACGCGCGATTCATATAATCGATTCTATTCCCGTGAGTAAGAAATTACTGCCAGGCATCGGCGATAAAGAGATAACCTTTGCCCCAAATAGTTTTGATTCGGGTGGGGTTTTCCGGATTATCATTTAATTTTTTGCGCAGCTGCGAAATACGCACATCGATAGTTCTGTCCAGCCCATCATATTCACGGTTGTAAATATGGTTGAATAAAAATTCGCGGCTGAGGATTTGCCCGGCTTGTGCAGCCAATGCGAGTAATAAATCAAATTCATGGCTGGATAAAACAATTTCCTGCCCGCTCAACGACACTTTACGTGCGCCCGGTTGAATCGCCAGTTCACCAAAAGCGATGCTCTCCTGCTCGCGCGGATCATTTTGGTAGTAACGGCGCATCAGCGCGCGGATGCGTGCGAGCAGTACACGCGGTTCAGCCGGTTTAATTACATAATCATCAGCACCGTATTCCAGACCCAGTACCTGGTCCAGGTCTGAATCGCGCGCGGTGAGCATCAAAATCGGGCCTTTAAAATTCGGGCGCAATTCCTTGCACAAGGTCAGGCCATCTTTACCCGGCAACATTAAATCCAGCACGATCAACGCCGGATTTAAATTTTGTGCCTGGCGAATAACACGATTGCCGTTGTCTTCTATCGCAACCTGAAAATCATTGGCTTCCAGAAAATCTTTTACCAATTGCGCCAAACGGCGGTCATCCTCGACCAATAAAATTAAATTGTTTTGCGACATGGTTGTAATATTCCTGCTGATTTTAAAGAATTTGATACGCGCTTCAGGTGTTAAAAAAAGCTCCAGGGATTGCGGCGTGCTTTGCGAAACTTCTTGTCATTGTAGACGACCTGGAAGCGTTGATCGCTTAATGGTTTATCGCTGATTTTTTCGCGCAACTGAAAATCAGTACTGACGCTGGCCGTCAACTCAAACTGGTATTCGCCGCGCGCTTCATTTTCCCAACAGCGAAGGGGTTCGGATTTACCCGATTGGAATAGACACAAGGATCTTAACACTGGCGATTCCCATTTCACCTGCAATTCATCGTGACAAACTTCTTCACCAGCGTTGAGCACACATAAGCGCGGTTTAATGGAAAACTGGATCAGCGGAAAGGAAGAATTTTGCACGGAGGAATCGCTAGCCAATGCACGCACTGCCGGTAAACAAGTCACCAGCAAAATAAGGGCTGTCAACGTTAAAAAAGCGCGAGCGCTCAGCAGGTTTCCATCAGAAATGGTACACCCCCCCAACAAACACCGTGATCACTTTATTATCGTTTATTAAAGGACTCTCTGCGATTTCGTCGGGTAACTGGCGGTAACTCGTCAAAAAACGCAAATCCCAGCGTTCAGTCAGTTCATAATTCCAATCCAGGCGGGCGATACCACTAATTGCCGCATCCGCCGTGTAGGTACCACGCGCGTCTGCTTCCGGTAGTGTCACACCATAATAATAATTCACCACTTCCGCGCTTTGCCATACAGCGCCCAGCGAACCAATAACATGGTGTTTACCGGCAGTCCAATGCCGCGCAATCGACACGCGTGCTTCATTTCCATCGTGCAAACCGGTAAATTCACCCAGGTATTGAAATTGGATATCAACAGGCCCACTGGAAAATTGATACTCAATACCTGCAAGGCCAGCAGTGCGACGGTTGCGCAATTCGCGATGGCCCACATCTTTAAAACCGGGGCTAACAAATTCGGTACCATTATCAATTTCCGGGACAAAGCTGCCGCCATTGCCACTTTTATCGGTGCCTGCCGCAATCAACGCATTGGATTCAGTAAAAAAATTGGATGGACTCCAGCGATCAAAAAAAACCTGATCGTAGCTCGGCGTCATAAACAGGTTGAGTTGTTGGGTTTCGTTTTCCCACACAATCACACCCACATCCAGGTTCTGGATAAAAAAATGCTCGCCGTTGTAATTAATCTGGGGAATCAGAACCAACGGAATATCATCGCCATCTTCAACCGGATTGGTACGCACACCTGCGCCAATTCCTACACTGATGTCCCACTTACCCACCTCCACACAATCCGCCTTGGTGGAATCACAGGCATAGCTCGCCACGGCGAATAACGCAGAAGCACAAATGGCGAATAGTTTGGTGGTGAAGCTCATAGAAAATTCGGGGGTTGTTACGTGTTCGGAATGTATCAGGCTATTTATAAATGGCTTTCTTCATTGGCGTTGTAATGATTTGTAGTAGTCGCAGTTGCTATTACAAATTATTACAAATGCAGTTGGATCTATTACAGATCCCACCATGTACGCCCGCTTAGGATAGCAGCATCTGCTCAAGGCGCACATACGGATGATGCTGTAACTGCACCATCGTGGCTCATTAGGCGGTTACATTTTTTTACGTCCTTCTACACTTCGTAAACAGATTAGCAATAGGTAACCAGCGAATATAAACCCGATAAAAACCTACAGCTGATTTGACCCGCTTCCCCTGGAGTTGCACCATGCCCAAGTTACCCCTGATCAAAACACTATTACTGATACTACCAATGGTTGGCTTGCTGACAGCCTGCGGTAGCGATAACGATGACTTTCCCGACGTCGACCGCAATACCAAAATGCTCTACATCGATTTCAACGATGGAGCTACCGGTTGGAAACCCGGCTTTGCCGATTACCCTGCAGGCCAGGAAACCTTTTACGAACTGGCTTCCGGGTTGGAAACATTACCAGCGCCATTAGGTACGAATCGCAAAGGTTTTAAACTCAGTGGCAATAACCACAGTGACGATCTCTACATGTTTGTCACCAAACAAGTTGATGGTTTGGAACCAAACACCCGTTACGATTTTCGCTTTAAAGTTACCTTCGGCACGAACGCGCAAAAAAATTGTATTGGTGTTGGCGGCGCACCTGGTGAAAGTGTGTGGATAAAAGCAGGTGCAATAAAAACCGAACCAAAAGCAGTCAATGATGGCGCCGGTCATTTGCTCATGAATATTGATAAAGGCCAGCAAGGCGCCGGTGGGACTGACGCAATTTTGCTAGGTGATTTTGCCAATACCCGCGAATGCGGCGATAGCAATATCAACTACATGAGAAAGTCCCTGATTAGTGATAAAGGTGCATTTTCCGCTAGCACCGACGATAAGGGAAATATCTGGATCCTGTTATCAACCGATTCCGGTTTTGAAGCTACTACCACTATTTATTTTATGGAATTGGAAGTAGCTGCAACCAAAAAGATTTAATTGTTAATTAGCTACAAAAGAGAAGAGCCGCATTTGCGGCTCTTCTCTTTGTGTCTGAATTTATTTTCGCAGTTAATTCGCTTTATTGATAATTTTATAATCTACCGATAACTCTGCCTGGTAAACCACTTCATCGAATGAGGGCTCCGCTTTCTCTTCCTCATAATCTTTAGAGCTACCCAAGCTGGCTCGCATGCCGGTCACAATAATCTCTTCAACGCCTTCCACTGCCATGGCTCCCTGGGTAGCTCTCTCCCTGACTTTCGCATCACGAAATCCAATAGGTTGTAATTGCACACCCAATGATTTTTCATAAAATGTTTTTTGTTGAATAACCTTTTTTAAAACATCTTCTTTCACTTGTTGCTCAAAAGCTTCCTTTTTGGTGTGTTCAAACGTTGTTTTGGACAAATCGACTTCTTCATATTGATCAGCCACTTGCGCAACCGCACGTAAACTGGATTCTTCAAAAATAGTTACACTGATACGGTTTACCACTTTATAGGTGGACGGCTTTTTTCCAAAAAATCCGTATTGGGGAGTGGACGTAAATTGTGCGTTTTTAATATCATCACGCTGAATACCTTTGGCGATAAGATCACTCCCCACTTTTTCCCGAATAGTGTTATTTAATGATAGGGATTCCGAAAGGGTTTTTGCTTCCGTAGTTACAACCAAATGAATTATTGCTTTATCAGAGTAAGCTGTTTTCTCAGCTTGCTCTAAAATAGTAACGACTTGCTCTTTGGGATGAAGAAAACTACGTAAATCGTCAGGATTACCTTTAAGTTCAGTTTGGCCATGGCTGGCACAGGCAATACTCGTTAACAACAAGGGAATTATTCTTTTCATTACTCGCTCCTTTAAAAATGACTGCGGGTTGCATCTATTAGATAGCAACCCGCACAGAATAATACAACCAGAAAACAATTAGCGATGTTTAACTTTCTCGCCTTCTTTCAAGCCTTTAACAATTTCAATATTAATTCCATCGGAAATACCGGTTTTAACTTCGCGCTTTTCAAATTTCTGCGGGCCGGTTTCTACTTCTACAAATTGGGCTTTTTCTTCTACGATCAAATTACCTTCATTGATGGCAATTACATTTTCTTTCTTGGCCAGAACGATATCCGCGTTAGCACTGTAGTTGGAGCGCAAAAATAATTTCTCGCTTAATTTAACGGCAGCACGGATTTGGAATTTAATTGTGCCTTGATCAGTTACACCTTTGGGAGAAATGTATTCAAGGGTTGCGGTGAAGGGCTCACCTTCCAAGGCACCAACATCCAATACCAGTTCCATACCTTCGCGGATTTTACCCACCTCAGATTCATCCACCATACCTTCAAAAATCATGTCATTCATATCGGCGAGGGTCGCGATAGTGGTACCGGCACCGAAGGAGCTGGTCTCAACAATAAAGGCACCTTCTTTAAACGGCAGGTCCAGGATCATGCCAGTAACCGTCGCCGGAATCATGTTGGATACTTTGTCGGATTTTTTAGTCGCACCGGATTTCATTAGCAACAAATTGTTTTCCGCCGAGGTCACCGCTTCGCGCTGCAAATCATAATTCAGCAAGAATTTATTGTATTCAGACGCAGAAATTAATTTATCCGCAAAAAGTTTTTTCTGGCGATCAAACTCTACCGTTGCGTTCTGCAAATTCAACTTCGCAGTTTCCAGTTGTGACTCTGCCTGGTTGAGCATCACCATGTTAGGAGCGAGGGTAATCTTGGCAATGATATCGCCCTTCTTCACATTCTGGCCCGCAACCACATAAAGCTTTTCTACTACCCCGGAGACCTGGGATTTAATTTCCACTTCGCGACGCGGAATTACTTTACCCACCGCAACGGTCTTTTTAACGATAGTAGTTTTAAACACGGCGTCCGAGGTATAGGTGACCGGCTTCTCCTGGGATTTGTTATACAAAAACACCGCGGTGCCAATAAACACAATCGCGATCAAACCCAACACTGCGTACCAGATAAACTTTTTCATGGTGTCCTTCTTACGTTGCTAAAATTATTTAAAAAGATCTAACGCTAATCATTAATTACAAAAATTTAATTACTCATCCTGCAGTGCCACAATGGGATTTACACTCGCTGCTTTCGCTGCTGGCATTAACGATGCAAGCAATCCGGAAATTACCAATATTGCCAATGCAATAAATGCCGTTGCAAAATCCACTTCCGGTTTTCCAAAGAATCCTGCTTTACCGCCACCGGCTTCTAACAGTTTTGCAATACCTTCCAATATCAGTACCCCCATAACCAAACCAAAATAGCCGGCAATAGTCGTGATAAAAACGGATTCCTGTACGATCATGCCGATAATGGAATTGGGTGTTGCACCAAGCGCTTTGCGTAAACCGATTTCGCGCGTGCGCTCTTTCACCACAATTAACATGATATTTCCAACACCAATCGCACCGGCCATAATTGTCCCTATAGCAACGACCCAACTGAACACTTTTATACCCGTAAATAGCCCTTCAATTTTGTCGAACTCGTTTTGCAAATTAAAACTGCCAAATACGCCGGTATCTTTTGGATCGACTTTTTTCAGTTCAGCCAGGTATTTTTTTACATCCTCTTCGGCAACACGCGCATGCAAACCCGGTTTGGGCTGGATTACAAAACTTCCGATCCAACCCACTTGGTTAAATGCATAACGCAGGGTGTCATTGGGAATATAAATTTTTTCTTCTTCCTGCTGCTGGTTGCCATTGGCGAGTGATTTAAAAACGCCAACCACTTTAAAACTAATGCCATTGATCGTGATATTTGCACCAACAGGATTCTCACCTTCAGCAAATAACTGGGTGCGCACGCGCGTTCCGATAATGACGGTTTTACGTTTTTCGCGATCATCAAACTCATTAATACTGCGACCTTCAATCATCGCCAACGAATTAATGTTTTCCATTTTTGCGTGTATGCCTTCCACAAAGAAAGTACCGTTTTTATTCTTGTGTACCGCGTAGGGTGGAGTACCGCTCCAGATACCCACCGAATTTTGCCCACGGACAAAACCAACACTGGGAACATTTTTTTCAATGGCGGCAACATCTTCAGGTTTAAACGCAATTTGTCTTCCAATAGGCATTCCCTGATAAGGGAGCTGTGTGTTTCCCTGTATCCAGACCCACACAATATTCGGCACGCGTGGAAAACCTTCATTCACACCATTTTCCAAACCCTTGCCCGCGCCGAGTAGCAGGGTGAGCATAAAGATGCCCCAGAACACACCGAATGCTGTTAATGCCGTGCGCAATTTATGCTGGCCGAACGTTTTAAAAATTTCTCGCCACTTTTCCGTATCGATAATCATCAGTGGCTCCCGTTATTCCGCACGCATGGCTTCAATCGGCATAATCTTCGCCGCACGCAATGCGGGCACTAATCCTGCCAACGCGCCAACCACAATTAATAACACAATTGCAGTTATCGCTACCTGGAAATCAATTTCCGGGTTTTTAAAAAACGGCAATTGCGCGCCCACCGAATTTAACCCGAATGAAATCAATTCAATTAAACCCACGCCCATCACCAGACCTGCGTAACCAGCAATACTGGTTACCAGGATGGATTCGAATAATAACGTTCCAACAATACTAAACGGCGTTGCACCCAATGCTTTGCGAATACCAATTTCGCGCGTGCGCTCCTTCACGGTAATAATCATGATGTTACTCACACCCACAATACCCGCCATCAATGTACCCAGACCAACAAACCAGATAAGCGTATTAATACCCAAAAACAATCCATTCACCATTTTTGCCGGTTCGGCCATATTAAATGACTGGATTGCACGCCTGTCATCCGGCGCCACTGAGTGACGGCGCTTCAATAACTCAATAACTTTTTTCTCTAATGCAAACCCATCCAATCCCAATTTTGGCCGCAACCAGATGGAGCCAATACGATTACTGGTACCAAACATTTTTTGAAAAGTGGAAATTGGGATATAAATACATTCGGAATCCCGTCCGCGATTACCCTTGTCATAAAAGACACCTACAACTTTCATCACTACGCCATTAACGCGGATATCTTTATTTATCGGATCAACATCCTTACCGAATAAACGCTCCGCAACTACCGTTCCCACCACTACAATTTTGCGCAACTCTTTTTCATCAAACGGGTTTAGTTTGCGGCCAAGATTAAATGGAATACTTTCTTTCACATCAAAATATTCATCCGGCACACCGTAGGTATTGAAACTGGCATTTTTGTTTGTGTAGGTAATTGATACCCCTGATTGTTGGATTTCTGATGCAATGAAACGTACTTCCGGAATTTGTTTTTTGATCGCGTCTACATCTTCTTGCGTTAAGTAAATCTGTCGCCCCAGCCCCATACCTTTGTATGCCACCGAGGTGGTACCCGTATACGCAACAATAAAATCGAGCACATCGGAACCAAAATCTTCATAGATACCGTTTTGCATACCGCGTCCGGCACCGAGCAGCAATATCAACATGAAAATGCCCCAGAACACGCCAAACGCTGTGAGCGCAGTACGCAACTTATTCATGCGCAATGTGTAGAGGATTTCCTGCAAGCCATCCATAAAATTTACCTGCAATCAACCGAGGATTTCTTCTTCATCCTGATCGGCAATTTCGTCAGCATGATGGGAATGGTGATGATGGCCGGCAACAATTAATCCATCTTTCAAAACAATCTGGCGTTGTGTTTGGTCAGCGATATCCTGCTCGTGGGTCACGATAACGATGGTGTTGCCCAGTTGATGAATATCTTTCATCAGCGACATCACTTCCTGGGTTGTCTGGCTATCCAATGCACCGGTGGGTTCATCGGCGAGAATAACTTTGGGTTGGGTAACCAATGCGCGTGCAATTGCCACCCGCTGTTTTTGTCCACCCGACATTTCATTGGGCATGTGTTTGGCGCGATGCGAAAGGCCCACCATTTCCAGATATTTATCAGCGCGATAATTGCGCTCTTTACGACTCACGCCCTGGTAATACAACGGCAAGGCAACATTCTCGGTAGCATTTTTAAAAGGCAATAAGTTGAACGATTGGAATACAAAACCCAATAATTCATTGCGCATTTTCGCCGCCGTTTTTTCTTTCAGGTTTTTTATTTCGCGACCAGCGAGAAAATAATCGCCTTGATCGTGGGTATCCAGAATACCGAGAATATTTAATAAAGTAGATTTGCCCGAGCCCGATGAACCCATGATCGATACCAACTCGCCTTCGCGAATATGCAAATCAATTCCCTTGAGCACGTGCAAGGGCTGCTCACCAGAGTGGTAGTATTTATGGATGTTATGCAACTTGATCATGCTGGCTTCCTGTTATGAATTCTGCTGTCGAGCCGGGATTTGTATCTCCCACAGCTTAAAGGCTTTTGCACAAATGTCCGGTTCATTTACGCTGGCTTAACATTGTCGTGACAAGTGTCAGCAAAACCGGCTGGTCTATTTTGCCTTTGTTATTTCATTGGATGTGTATCCAATTGTTTTGGATTCACCCGGTAAAAAATTATTCGTCCTGCAAGGCGGTAATGGGATTTACCGATGCCGCTTTGGCTGCAGGTAAGAGTGCAGCGAGTACTCCGGTTAATATCAGAACACTTAAGGCCATGATGGCGATCTTGATATCAATGTAGGGTGACGCAAATATTCCATCGCCCTGCCCCAGCTTGACTAACAGCGTGCGAATTCCTTCCAGCAATAGCACTCCCGCTGCAAGCCCGGCGTAACCGGCAATAAATGTAATAACCAGCGATTCATGGATAATCATTAAACTGATATTCGTTGGCGTTGCGCCCATGGCTTTGCGCAAACCAATTTCGCGTGTGCGCTCTTTCACCACTACCAACATAATATTACCGACACCGATAACCCCGGCGATGATTGTGCCGATAGCGACCATCCAGCTAAAACCCAACACACCGTCAACTAAACCGCGATTCATTTGGTAGGCTTGTTCCATATTAAACCCGCCGATCACACCCGTATCATCCGGATGAATCTTTTTACGCTCGTATAACAATTTTTTTACGTCGCGTTCCATATCAAACGCGTTGAAGCCGGGCTTGGGTGAAAAGAATAATACCTGAAAGGAATCCATTTGATTAAACGCCTGGCGCAAGGTTTCATTGGGTAAAAAAATCTTGCCATTGGCTTCTTGTGCGCCATCCGGTTCAGTGGATTTATAAATGCCGACTACTTTAAATTTTACGCCGCCAATATTGATCGATTCACCAATCGGATTAACGCCGTTTTTAAATAACACTTCTTTTACACGCGGACCTATCACTGCAATTTTGCGTTTTTCTTTTTCGTCGAGTGGATTAATAAAACGCCCTTCAAGCATTTTGATAAATTCAAATGGTTCCCAACCGGGATGGGTGCCCGATACGGAAAATGAACCGCTTTCCTTGCCGTAAACAATATATTGCGCTGCGCCGAAATTGCCGAGGTTGTTTTTGCCATCAACCAGATTCACGGCGGGGATAGATTGGCGAATTGCATCCACATCTTCCTGGGTAAATTTTATTGTGCG
The DNA here is from genome assembly GCA_003056245.1 of Cellvibrio sp. 79. GTDB lineage: Bacteria > Pseudomonadota > Gammaproteobacteria > Pseudomonadales > Cellvibrionaceae > Cellvibrio. The sequence goes on from MVDH01000003.1 coordinate 733,602, forward strand.
GCCTTTACTCAAACCTTCAAAGCTGAGTTGGGTCGTATTGGAAGGCCAAAAAATTACAACACTTTTGGCATCGCCAAAAATAGTTTCTATTTTGGTTCCAAAGCCAGTGCCAAAACCAAGCAATATCACCAGCATAAAAATGCCCCAGAAAACGCCGAACGCTGTTAAGCCGGTGCGCAATTTTTGTTTGCTCAAACTATTAATTATTTCTTGCCATTTATCCCAATCAAACATGTTGCACGTCCTGTTATTCTGCTTTCATAGCTTCAATAGGCGTAATGCGCGCTGCGCGCAAAGCAGGCATTAAACCTGCAATAACACCCGCAATAATGAGCAGCATTAACGCGCTCACCGCTACACCCATATCAATATCCGGTTGACGAAAGAAGGGTAATTCTATTTTCATTTTTGTCAGCAAGGCTGAAACTCCTTCCAGAATTCCCACACCTAAAACCAAACCGGTATAACCGGCAATGCTGGTTACCAATACCGATTCAAATAATAAGCTGCCAACAATTGATGACGGGTTTGCACCAAGCGCTTTGCGAATACCAATTTCGCGCGTGCGCTCTTTTACAGTGATAATCATGATATTACTCACGCCTACAATTCCCGCGAGCAAGGTGCCGATACCGACCATCCAGATAAACATATTCAAACCGGTAAACATTGCATTGAGCTCAGCGGCTTCACGCGCTTTGTTACTGACTTCTATTGCACGCACATCGTCAGGTGCAATTTTGTGACGCTGCTTGAGCAGCGTGAGAATTTCTTCTTCCAGTTTTATGCCATCAACACCGGGTTTCGGGCGCACGGTAATCAAAGAAACTTCCTGCCCGCCACCAAACGCTTTTTTGAACGCAGTGACCGGCAAATAAACACGTTCCGACATGCGGCCCTGATTACCTTTATCAAAAAATAAGCCAATGACTTTAAATGAAATGCCATTTATTTGAATTTCCCTACCAATCGCTTCAGCGTGAGTAGTAAACAATCGTTCGCTGACGCGCGTGCCGATGACCACTACTTTGCGATTGTCATCCTCATCCAATAAATTCAAACGACGCCCATCGTCAAAGCGCACTTTTTCTTTGATATTGAAATATTGGTCTGCAACGCCCAGCACTCCGAAACTGCCGGATTTGGGACCATAGGTAATGGACACATCGGAATTGATAAATGAACCGAGCGGGTTCTCACTGGAAATAAAACGTACCCCGGGAATTTGTTGGCGCACCGCCGCCATATCCGCTTCAGTTAATGCGATTTTGCGACCAACAGGTAGGCCCATGTAGGGCACAGAGGTGGTGCTGGGAAAAATCCAGATGGAATCGGCCACATCGTTACTCCAGCCATCAGCCAGGGCTTTTTCCATGCCGCGCCCGGCGCCGAGTAACAAGATCAACATCAAAATTCCCCAGAACACACCAAAGGCGGTGAGCCCGGTGCGCAGCTTGTTCTGGCGCAGGGTGAAAAGGATTTCTTGCAAACTATCCATGACGATTTCCCAATCGAAAGTAGTGGTAACGCGGAAGCTTATGGGATATGACGCATCCATCACCCGATTGGATTCATTTCCCGTATTTTTATATGTTGTGTTGTCCGATGGGTGTGCACGTCAAATTAGCACATGGTTCAACCTGCGGGTAATTTAGGCCATAAAAGGCGCATAACAATTATCAACGGCAAAAATCCCCGGCGATGACCTGCCGGGGCCAAACTGCCTTCCAATACCAGAGCGTCGTATGACAGGCAGACTACACGGAGAGTAAGCCGAATTCCCAAGTTGGGGTTGGCGGGAATTTACTAACTCGAATGATAAGACGCTAATGGCTTAAAAATGGATTCAGTATTTTTTGGACAACACACTAGTAATCCGCTGTAATTCAAATCAGCAACTACCAGTGGGATAGTTTTAGTTTCCCAATCCATCATTCTGCATTTAAAGGAGTGTCAACAATGCCCAGAGCACCCAAATATACTTTCGGAAGAGCAAAAAGCGACCTCAGCAACCAGCAATGGATGCGTTCCGGTATGTCTACCCATGGAAGTGCATATTTAATTAATAGTGCCAATGAAGATGGAGTGTCATTGGGAATCATGAAGAACAATAAATCCAAACGACATGGCTGTGAGCATGCCGAAGACGTATTTATTCGTACGGTGAAAGATAAAGTGGGCTTACTTAGGACATCGCCAGCTGTTAACACCCTCATCCTCAGCGTGTCCAAATCCCCTTGCTCGTCAACATACGGTACCAGTAATAAAAAAGTCGGCTGCGCTGAAGAATTAATTAAATTTCAAAATAATCCGTATATATGCCCTATAACCGGTAATGAATATATTTTTAGAATTATTGTGATTTCCCGTTCACTTTACAAACAAAGTATGGGCTCCCGCCACGCATTAAGGATGATGGTACGTAATGGAATCCAGGTAACAACGGATGTTCATCGGAAAAAAGATGGTTCACCAATGGCAAAGGAATTTTAATAATCCATAAAAAACGCAGCTCTTCAGGGCTGCGTTTTTTTAACACGGATTGCTTGTTATTTAGTTGCTTATCGTTAACTAATCGCACCACTGCGATTTACACCATTAATCAGCGCTTTCACTGCTGAAGTAATAATGTTGCGATCCTGCCCCACACCGTAAACCGGTTTACCATTTTTCACTTTGATTTCAACGTAAGTCACCGCCACAACATCGGAACCTTCACCGACAGAATGTTCGTGGTAATCGATCACGTTAACATCGGCATCGATAAACTGGCTGATAGCGTGCGCTGCTGCATCGATTGGGCCGTTGCCGCTACCACTGATTTGCACGGTTTTGTTTTGGTGTTGAGCATGAATTGTAATATCAACTTGATGACTATCATCTTGTTCAGTGAACTTGCTGGATTGATAAGTAATCGGCGCATTCACTGCAAAATATTCATCGTTGAAAATTTTAACGATATCGCTCGCTTTCACTTCCTTGCCGGTAGTATCACTGACTTTTTGCACCACGGAGCTGAATTCAATTTGCAAACGACGCGGCAACTGCAAACCGGCTTCCTGTTGCAACAAAAAGCTCACACCACCTTTACCGGATTGCGCATTTACACGTACAACGGCATCGTAACTACGGCTTAAATCGGCCGGGTCGATGGGCAGATAAGGAACTTCCCACAACGTATGTTTTTTCTGGACTGCAAAACCTTTTTTGATCGCATCCTGGTGCGAACCGGAGAACGCAGTAAATACCAATTCGCCCGCATAAGGATGACGCGGATGTACCGGCAGTTGCGTGCACTCTTCATGTAACTTGCGCACTTTATCAATATCGGAAAAATCCAGATTGGGATGTACACCTTGCGAATATAAATTCAATGCAAGTGTCACCAGATCCACGTTGCCAGTACGTTCGCCGTTTCCAAACAAACAACCTTCAACACGATCTGCCCCCGCCATCACAGCCAACTCTGCCGCTGCAACTGCAGTGCCGCGATCATTGTGCGGATGTACGCTGATAATGATGGAATCGCGGCGATTAATATTGCGATGAATCCATTCAATTTGATCGGCATAGGTATTCGGAGTATTCATTTCCACCGTTGCCGGCAAATTCAAAATAATTTTCTTTTCCGGTGATGGATTCCAGATCTCTACCACTGCATCGCACACTTCTTTTACGAAGTCGATTTCAGTCGATGAAAATACTTCCGGTGAATATTGGAAAGTCCAATCCACTTCCGGTGCTTGCGCGGTTAATTCTTTACACCATTGGGTGCCTTGCAAGGCGATTTTTTTCACGCCTTCTTTATCCGTGTTGTACACAATTTTACGGAATGCCGGTGCGAGCGGATTGTACATGTGCAAAATCGCACGCTTGGCGCCGCGCACGCTCTGCACGGTTTTTTCGATCAAGTCGTAACGCGCTTGCACCAACACTTCAATGGTGACGTCATCGGGGATTAAATTTTCCTCGATCAACAAGCGTGTGAAGTTGAAATCAATTTCGCTCGCGGAGGGGAAACCGATTTCGATTTCTTTAAAACCAATCGCGACCAGTTCTTTGAACATGCGCAATTTGGTTTGCACGGACATGGGGTCGATTAGCGCCTGGTTACCATCACGCAGGTCAGTGCTCATCCAAATAGGCGGTTTTTCAATGTGATTGTTCGGCCATTGGCGGTCGGGCAAGGAAACACCGACAAAACGCTGATACTTGGTGGATGGATTGGCAAGCATGATCAACTCCTGAGGTTTTTGCCGACCGGCAGCTATGAAGAGTCCGGCTATTAAAAGATTCGGTTGTAATCTGGAGTCCTCTGAAAACAAGTTATTAACACACCTGTTCCAGAGGCTCCGAGCTGTATAGTTCTTTTGTATTGCTGTAGTAGTGGTCTTGCGGTTTTTGGCCGATATAAACGAATCTGGTCAGGTACCTGTGGGTAGCAGGCGCCGGTTTCCGGTGATGCGATCACATCGGTGGAAACCCCAAAACCGCGCGGATAGCGCCAGGGTTTTTATCAGCATGGTTGCCAGTATATAGCCATCAAGTGGGCAGATGATTGCGGAGATTGTGTTAGTATCAATTTATAAACAATATTATTGCTTTAAATTTATATTTATTGATATTTAATGCTTAATTAGTGAGATTTACCGCTATGGAACTCGATAAGTATGACCGTTTGATATTGGAAGCATTACAACAGAATGGCCGCATTTCTAACCAGGAATTGGCTGATAGCATCAGCCTTTCTCCTTCGCCCTGCCTGCGCCGGGTGCGGGCGCTGGAGGAATCCGGGCTGATCGATGGTTACGTTGCCCTACTCAATGCCCGGAAGCTCGGATTGACGCTGGTGTCGTTTATCCAGATAAGTATGGATAAACATACTCCTGACCGTTTTGATGCCTTTGAGACAACGGTGGAAGCTTATCCCGAAGTGCTCGAATGCCATTTGATTACCGGACAATCCGCCGATTACCTATTGAAGGTCATCGTGAAAGATATGGATGCTTACCAGCAATTCTTGCTGCAAAAACTCACGCGTATCGAAGGTGTGAGTGGGGTTCATTCATCGTTTGTATTGAAATCGCCGGTGGATAAAACCGCACTACCGGTTTGATACCGGCTGCCTTGCGCAATGAAAAGGCGTATTATGTAAGCACTTGCATCAACTAGACGACCGGTCTAATATGGCGGACAACACTCGAGACAGACTGATAGAAACCAGTACAGCACTGATTGCTATTAAAGGATTTAACAATACCGGCATCGCTGAGATCCTGGCTGCTGTTGGTATTCCCAAAGGTTCTTTTTATCATTACTTCAAAAGTAAGGATGATTTGGGGTTGGCGGCAATTGACCACTACGGCTATCAATTACGTGAAGGTTTGGCTAATGCTTTGCAGCCATCACCAGCAAGTCCGCTCACTCGTTTACGTGCGTACTTTGATATGGCATTAGCTTATTTTGAGCAACATCGTGGTAACTGTAATTGTCTGTTAGGCAACCTTGGTCAGGAATTGGCATTGCAATCCGAACCTATGCGCGAAGCGATTTTTCGCCATTACCTCGCAATTGAACATCAGATAGCAGAATGTTTGGTTGCAGCAAAAGAAGCGGGAGAATTAACAAGTACGGCGGATGAGGCGTTACTTGCACGTACTTTATTTGCTGCTTGGGAAGGAAGCATGACACGCGCCAAATTGGAACAGAGTATTCAACCACTACGCGATTTACTGGATCTTTATTTTGAAAAGCTGTTAAAACCCTGATCAAACCAGGAGCCGAAAGGCTCTTTTTTTAACAACACAAACTAGACGACTGGTCTACTATAAGGAGTTTTTATAATGACTGACTGGCAACATCAAATAGCAATGGTGACTGGTGCGAACCGCGGAATAGGCCTTGCACTCACAGAAGCATTAATCGCTCGCCAATTAAAACGTGTGTATCTAGCTGGGCGGGATTTACAAGCGATCAAGGACACTGCCCGCCATTTGGAAAATCCCTATACCCAATTGGTGCCATTGAAAATAGATATCACTTCAGGCTTGGATATCACCGCTGCCAGCCAGCAAATTCCGCAACTGGATCTATTAATTAATAACGCCGGTATCGCCACCGGTTCCGGTTTTGTGCAAAGTACTAGCAGCGATATTGCGTTATTGGAGATGGCGACTAATTATTTCGGACCCGTAAACCTCACACGCGCATTGCTACCTGCGCTGCGCCAGTCATCTTCTGCTGCGATTGTGAATATCGGCTCAATTGCCGGTATTACCAATATGCCATTGCTAGGCCCTTATTCCGCATCCAAAGCAGCGCTCCATTCATTCACCCAGGGTTTGCGTGCAGAACTGGCAAAAGACAATATTTTTGTACAAGGCGTTTATCCCGGGCCCATTGCCACCCGTCTATCAGACGGCTATGAATTCCCCAAGGCAACGCCGGCTGATGTAGCAGAAATAATTCTTAATGCACTTGGTCAGCGAGAAGAAGATGTTTTTCCAGATGTTATGTCCGCTAACTGGTATGAAACATTTAAAGCCAATCCCAAGCAACTGGAAAAAGAATATGCCACCTGGTTAGGTTGAGCATATACGGTTTAGAAAATAATGTCAGGGATGTTATTTTTTCTAAGGAGCTCTAACACGGATGTTATCTCCCTTCATGATCATAACCGTTGCTTGCATCACAACGGGACAGATAAGAATACCAAGCCACGCCATTTGCAACATCATCCGCTACTAATGTAGCTTCAGCACCGCGCAATATCACGATATAAATATCCACTGCTGTAAATGTGTGGCTGGTAAACATTCCGGTCGCTATAGAACCATTACCGACATCCAGCTAAAGCTGTAGGCAAGTATAGATTTACTCGCATGATTCCAATTGTATTAAATAACCATGACATCATACGTGCTACTTGTTGATCAGGTTTTATTGAAAAGAGAATTCTCTCTTACCCTTCCTCGGAAAATTGATATAAAAACGGCAGTCGCACTACGGCTGCCGTTAAATTTACCAACCCTGTATTTACCAGGCTTTGTAAGGTAGAAATTTGCCGTTCAAATTAATAATCACCCGATCACCCTTAGGATTTTCTTCTTTACCAATTTCCATAGAAAAATCAATTGCACTCATGATTCCATCGCCAAATTTTTCATGGATGATTTCTTTAATGGTCGGACCGTATACACCAATCATTTCATATAGCCGATAAATCAAGGGGTCTTGCGGAATGGCCTGTTCCCAACTTTTACTCGGACACTGCATTAGCGCCAATTTGGCTGTTTCCGGTAAATCAAATACTTTGCACAAAGCTTCCGCCTTATCAGCTGGTGCGCTGTTCATACTTAAACAGACCGATGTTGTCCACACAGGCGACATACCAATGCCGGTAACAATGCCTTCCCAAGTCAGGTTCATTTTTTGTTTCGCCAAAATAATCGCTTCAACAACGTCTTGTTTTTTCATTGAAATTTTCCTCTTGGTTATTGCCAGTTTGCTGTGCATAAAATTTTCGAATGATCATGAATAAGGCAAAAAAATTATCTGTTCGCAGCATGATTTCTGCACTGCATAACAAGGTCCGCCTTGTGATGTGCTTTTGCGATTGCCGTGCCATTTTTCTCTGAATAACTTAAGTGGCTGATGGAGGCACTTTATTTCCGGATTAGGTCGATGAACTTCCGCTAGTGCTGCAAGGAAATTTATTGCGCATATTGCAAGATGGTGAGTTTGAGCGCGTGAGTGAATCAATAACTCACAACATTGATCTATGGGCTATTTATTGCAGCAACCAATCGCGATTTAAAGCAATTGGCAAAGCAAGGTTTAGTCCGCAATTGTGGATGTTTTGCGCCAATGCGGGTGGAAAATTTATGGCGATGATGGCGCTGCAGTTTCTTGGCGTAAAACCTACTACCCTTACCTCATGCTTGATGAAATGGGGATTGAATAAATCAGGAATTTAATAAGCAGTTAAAGCAAAGCTGCATAACCATTTCCGTATTAACCCTCGTAAATAAGGGGGAACGCCAGAATAAATTTATAGATGATTTGCTTTCCTAAAGTAGCTACGTAGTCAACATTACTAGTAATACAATAAGGTTTGCTGTGGGGAGTTATTTGGTAGGAATTTACTTACTGAATTTATGTATTGAATAGACGGGGGTAGATTGGAACCTTGTGCTTTAACCTCAGGGCTGGTGCAATAAAAAGGGGGGTATATAGCCCCCTTTTATTTGAATAACAGTTGATTATTTACGCGCTGATTTTGATCGACGATCAGTCTTGCGGCGCTCAACAGGAACATCCTGCGGAATGCCCTGGTGGCGTTCCCGACGATCTGATTTTTGACGCTCTTCCAACGCATCCTCGATTTGGGTTAACAACACTTTGGTTACTTTTTTCTCACTCATCGCTAAGTCCATCTCACAAGTTGATCACGACTAAAAACACACCACGGCTTGAGTATAGTCCAGCAAAAAGCCGTTATTTGTGAAATTGGTGCCATTTTTAATTTCAATTTCTAATAAAAGCGCCTTTTAGACTTTAATCAACGGGAACTTCAAAAGCAATTTAATATTAAGAGCATTTTTTTGCTTCATCATCAATTTCATTATTAGTAATAGTTAAAATTTAATGAAGCAGATACTCATATAAAGAAAGCAATAGCTATTTATATGATATTTAAATTATCAGTAAAAAAAATCCAGAGTATTGCTCTGGATTTTTATACCAAAATGGATAAATGGAATGAGCTAAACGTCGAGGTTTGCTACCGCCAAGGCATTGGTTTCAATGAAATCACGACGTGGCTCTACAGCATCCCCCATCAGACAGGTGAAAATTTGATCAGCGGCGATAGCGTCCTGAATAGTTACTCGTAGCATACGGCGACTTTCCGGGTTCATGGTAGTGTCCCAAAGCTGTTCAGGGTTCATCTCACCCAATCCCTTATAACGCTGAATGTTATAGCCTTTGCGCGACTCCTTCATCAACCATTCCAAACCATCAGCAAATTTGAGCAGTGGTTGTTTACGTTCACCACGCTGGATAAAGGCTCCCTCTTCAATCAGGCTTTCCAGTTTACTTCCGAGGGAAACAATAGAAGCGTATTCACCTGAAGCAAAGAAATCATGGTTGAATGGATAAGCAGTGGCAATACCGTGGGCGGTAATCTCCACTTGCGGCAGGAATAAATGACGCTCGCTATCTTCGCGCACAGTGATGATATAACGCTGACTGCCTGCGCGAGCATCAATACTAAAATGCGCTGCCATTTGATCGCACCATTGCAACATATGACCTTGATCAGCTAAATGCTCTGAGCGAATTGCCGGCAAATAAATCATTTTTTCCAACACATCAGCAGGATAGAGCCGCGACAGACGCTCAACAGTAGCCATAACCTTACGGTATTCTTGCACCAACTTCTCCAGCGCTTCACCTGCAATAGGTGGCGCACTTGGATTGACGTACAGTGCAGCATCTTCCAGAGCCGCCTGAGTCAGGAACTCCGTCATAGCTGATTCGTCTTTTAAGTATTGTTCCTGCTTGCCCTTGGCGATTTTGTATAGAGGTGGTTGGGCTATGTAGATGTGACCACGCTCGATCAGCTCGCGCATTTGGCGAAAAAAGAAAGTAAGTAATAGCGTACGAATGTGCGAACCGTCGACGTCGGCATCGGTCATGATAATGATGCTGTGGTAGCGCAACTTTTCCGGGTTGTAATCTTCTTTCCCAATACCGCAGCCTAATGCAGTGATGAGTGTTCCCACTTCCGCGCTGGAAAGCATCTTATCGAAACGCGCTTTTTCTACGTTTAGAATCTTACCTTTAAGCGGCAGGATAGCCTGGGTTTTACGCGCACGACCTTGCTTAGCTGAACCGCCCGCAGAGTCACCCTCTACCAAGTAAAGTTCGGAAAGTGCGGGATCTTTTTCCTGGCAATCCGCTAGCTTACCCGGCAAGCCAGCGATATCTAATGCGCCCTTGCGGCGAGTCATTTCACGGGCTTTACGCGCAGCTTCACGGGCGCGAGCAGCATCGATCATCTTGCCTACAATGGCTTTCGCTTCTTGCGGGTTTTCCAGTAAGTAAGCACCGAAATGCTCATTCATCTCTTGCTCTACCGCAGTTTTCACCTCGGATGACACTAACTTATCTTTGGTCTGACTGGAGAATTTTGGATCAGGTACTTTTACCGAAATAATTGCAGTCAGGCCTTCACGGGCATCATCGCCAGTAGTGGCGACCTTGGCGTTTTTAGCAATGCCTTCTTTCTCGATATAGGTATTCAAACCACGGGTCAATGCGGCGCGGAAGCCCGCCAAGTGAGTGCCGCCATCGCGTTGCGGGATATTGTTGGTGTAACAGAACAGGTTTTCCTGGAAGGAATCGTTCCATTGCAGCGCCACTTCTACACCTATACCGTCTTCACGTTTAAGTGAAACGAAGTGCACCATCTTATTGATAGTGGTTTTGTTCTTGTTCAAATGGTCTACGAAAGCACGCAAACCACCTTCGTATTGGTAAATCTCTTCCTTACCGCTACGCTCATCTTTCAGAACAATACGTACACCTGAGTTCAAAAATGAGAGTTCGCGCAGGCGTTTTGCCAGCAATTCGAAATGGAATTCGATATTCGTAAAGGTTTCTGCAGAAGGTTTGAAGTGAACTTCCGTACCAGTGGTGGTTGAATCACCTACTACAGTAAGGGGGGCATCGGGGACGCCATGGCGATAAATTTGTTCATGAATCTTGCCTCCGCGACGGATAGTCAGCTTCAAATATTCAGACAGCGCGTTTACAACTGACACACCTACACCGTGCAAACCACCAGAAACCTTGTAGGTATTGTCATCAAATTTACCGCCAGCATGGAGTACAGTCATAATAACTTCAGCTGCTGATACGCCTTCCTCGTGCATTTCAGTTGGGATGCCGCGGCCGTTATCCGATACAGAAACAGTTTCGTCAGGATGAATGACGACGCGCACCTCATCGCAGTGCCCCGCCAATGCTTCATCAATAGAGTTATCCACGACTTCAAATACCATATGATGCAGGCCTGAACCATCGTCGGTGTCGCCAATGTACATCCCTGGGCGCTTACGCACCGCATCCAGACCCTTAAGGACTTTAATACTGGACGAGTCGTAAACATTCTCTTCTGACATAGCTATTCTCCGCTTTTTTGTTCAGTAGCAACCAGCATAAGCCATGTTGCGCATAATCTCGTTAGGCAATAACTGGAGGAAGTTGACTTACTTCAGTCACCCGGCCTTGTTCCACGTGGAACATTTTTGGGGTTATTTTTGTTTTCTCGCGCCAGCTAGAGAGCAAAGTTTCGCTTTCTACCCCGGTAATAAACACTTGAGTGTTCATGGTATTAAGCCAATGAACTAAGAGCGCGCGGTGCTTTTCATCCAACTCTGCTGGCAGATCGTCAACTAAGTAGATTGATTTTCTACCGGTAATTCTACTAAATACATAACCTTGGGCAATTTTCAACGCGCAAACTAACAGCTTTTGTTGACCACGAGAAAGTATTTCAGCGGCATCCAAACCATTCACTGTTATTCTTAAATCTGCTCGATGACTCCCGGAATGGGTATAACCTTGGCGTTTATCGCGCTCGAAGCTATCAGTAAGAACCTCACTATAAGATCTATCCTTATCCCAGCCTCGATAATATCCCAACGTGACACCATCAATATTGATAAACTCCTGAAGTAATCCAGAAAATGTTTCATTAAACTGCGTCATGCATTGAGAGCGATACTCATGAATCTTATACGTTAAATCAACAAGCTCCCTATCCCAAGGCGCCAGCTCAAAGGGATCTATTCTATCATGTCGCAACAGGCTATTGCGGTGTTTAAGACAGCGCTGGATAGCTTTCCATGCGGGGAAAAAATTAGGTTCCACGTGAAACACTAGCCAATCAATAAACTGTCGTCTGACTTTGGGACTTCCTTCTAATAATAGAAACGTATCAGAATTAATCACTTGCACAGGAAGATAAGAAGCTAGATCAGCAGCAGAAGGAACCAATACTCCATTAGCTTTAAAGCTGGCTTCTCCATCCAGATGCCGACTTATCCCAATTGGCACATCCGATTCATCATCTATATAGACACGACCAAAAACAGTAAAGGACTTCTGTTCATGATTTATAAGTGGCTTGTGCTTATGGCTACGAAAAGACCGACCTAGCGCAAGCAAATTAATGGCTTCCAGCAAACTGGTTTTACCAGAACCATTCTCACCATAGATAAGGTTCACCTGCAAAGAAGGAGTGATATCCACTGCTTCTAGATTGCGCAGATTCTGAATAAAAAGACGCTTTAAGGTCATGTGACCAACAGACAGTTTTATCGACGCAGCTTTACAGGCGCATCGGCATAACTACATAGAGGGAATCACTGTTTTCAGGTTCTTCCAATAATGCGCTTGAGTTTGCATCAGATAAGGTAATTTTCACATTCTCATTGCTGATAACGTTGGTTACATCTTGTAAATAACTCACATTGAAACCCACCTCCAGTGAATCACCTGAATAATCAACGGTGACTTGTTCCTCTGCTTCTTCCTGTTCCGGGTTATTAGCGACGATAGTTAACGTACCATCAGACAGGAGCAGTCTAACTCCGCGGTATTTCTCATTTGATAAAATTGCAGTCCGGGCAAAGGCTTGCTTCAACTCCAGACGTGAACCAATCACCACTTTATTACCACCGCGCGGCAATACCCGCTCATATTCAGGGAATTTGCCATCCACCAATTTCGAGGTAAAAGTGTAATCAATCGAGGTCACACGAATATGGTTTGAACTCAATACCACTTCAACCTGTGCGGTTGAATCATCTAATAAACGGGATAACTCCAATACGCCTTTGCGTGGCAAAATTGCCTGGATAACATCGCTGGAATTTACAGCTATAGCGCGGGTGCACATCGCCATACGGTGTCCGTCAGTAGCTACCACTCGCAATTGATCTTGCCTCACTTCCCACAACATGCCATTAAGGTAATAACGAACATCCTGCTGGGCCATTGCAAACGCAGTGCGCTCAATCAAGCGCTTAACTTCCTGCTGGGCGCAACTAAAACGCAGATTCCCGGGAGTGTCTTCCACATTAGGAAAATCTGACGCAGGAAGAGTTGATAATGTGAAACGGCTACGACCGGATTTCACCAAAATCCGATTTTCCTCAAGCGTAAATTCGATGGTGCTGCTATCAGGTAAAGATCTGCAGATATCAACCAACTTACGTGCAGGAACGGTAATTTCACCAGACTGGCCTGGTTGCTCTAATGTCAGGCGACCAATAATCTCCACCTCAAGGTCAGTACCTGTCAACGATAACTGGTCACCCTGAAGCTGAATCAATACATTCGACAACACTGGCAACGTCTGGCGACGCTCCACCACACCAGCTACCAGTTGTAAGGGCTTAATGAGGGCTTCGCGGGAAACGGCAAATTTCATGTGATGGTCTCTTAAGTAATCTTCCGGGACTTATTGGATTGTTTCTCAGGGCAACTCAACTCTACTTACCTGCGTAAAAAACTAACCCGCTTTTATAAATCAAGTTGTTAGCGAACGCAGCAAATTTTTCATATCTTCGCGAATATCTGCAGTTTCTTCCTGCAATTCCTTAATTTTCCGGCAAGCATGGAGTACTGTCGTATGATCCCGACCACCAAACGCTTCGCCAATTTCGGGCAAACTATGATTGGTCAATTCCTTGGCCAGAGCCATCGCCACCTGACGCGGACGAGCTACCGAACGGCTACGGCGTTTCGAAATCATGTCGTTCATTTTTATCTTGTAGTATTCACAAACCACCCGCTGGATGTTATCGATTCCGACCTGCTTCTCCTGCAGCGCCAATAAATCTTTTAACGCCTCCCGTACCAGCTCAACATCTATCGGGCGCCCGGTAAAATTAGCGCTGGCAATAACCCTCTTAAGGGCTCCTTCCAGATCACGCACATTTGCACGAATACGTTGGGCGATAAAAAAAGCCGCGTCATGGGGAAGGTCAATATTCACCTGCTCCGCTTTTTTCATGAGGATTGCAACACGGGTTTCCAGTTCAGGAGGTTCTACAGCGACCGTTAAACCCCAACCAAACCGGGACTTTAATCTTTCCTCTAACCCGTTGATTTCCTTAGGAAATCTATCGCAAGTTAAGATAATCTGCCGACCGCCCTCAAGAAGCGAATTGAACGTATGGAAAAACTCTTCCTGGGATCGCTCTTTACCTGCAAAGAATTGAATATCGTCAATTAACAATGCATCCATAGAACGATAATAACGTTTGAAATCATTGATAGCATTAAGCTGGAGTGCCTTTACCATATCAGCAACAAACCGCTCCGAATGCAAATACACGACTTTTGCATTGGGATTACGCGCGACCATGGCATTGCCAACTGCTTGCATTAAATGGGTTTTACCCAAGCCAACCCCACCGTAAATAAATAGCGGGTTGTAGGCACCTCCGGGATTTTCCGCAACCTGACGCGCAGCCGCCAAACCCAACTGGTTTGACTTACCTTCGACAAACGTAGCAAAGGTGGAGGATACATTTAAGTAGTTGCTGTGTTTAAGGGCCCCTTCTACTTCGGGCTCAGGTGTGGACCGGGTGTTTGAATCGATCAATAATTCCTCAGTGTTATTAAGCGATTTCGCTTCAAAATCCCCGGAATTCTGCGCAGTATTAGTGATTAACTCAACCTCTGGTGCACGCGTCAGGGGTAGATTGGTTGGCACAGGTAGATCAATAACAGAAGAATATGGAACTGGCTCCGATGCAGCAACTACAGGCCGGGTCTGAAAACCGGAGGCTGAGCGTGTAATTACGCCTACAGCCACATTTATATTTTTGTCCTGGTGATAATGAAGCGCTAACTCACGAATACGATTCAGAAATTTATCATTCACCCAATCACAAATGAAACGATTAGGCGCTAACAATTTCAATTCCAGCGGAGCCGCCGACTCATCAATTTGCAAAGGCCGTATCCAGGTATTGAATTGCTGCGATGGCAATTCATCCTGCAAACTGGCGGCGCATAATTTCCAAATTGATTGCAACAAAACCAAACTCCCAACGCTCCCGCGTTCTATTGTTCACAAGGGGGGAGCAAGTCTACTCTCGCGTTAAAAAGTTATCCACAGTAAATATCAAAATTTAATTCAATGGATTAAAACTTAGCCATTAAAATTCAAGGTGTTACGAACAATAAAGCGGCCGCTGTAACATTGCTGCGCAAATGATTTAAATGTCAAACCTGTGGATAAACCTGTTAACAACTTATGAATTAACTGGGGGAAAGCTGACATAAGCTGTGATTTGGGAGTTTTTCTTATTTTTGTAGATAATTTGTTCAAAATAATTTGCTTTAGGATGAACCCTTCATTAGAATTCCGCCTCTTTTCGCACACCGTGTGAATTAACTCAGGATTTTTAACAGGTTTATCATGAAAAGAACATTCCAACCCAGCAATCTGAAGCGCGTTCGCAACCACGGTTTCCGTGCTCGTATGGCTACTAAAGGTGGTCGTTTGGTTTTGGCTCGTCGTCGTGCCAAAGGCCGCAAAGCGCTGACCCAAGTTTAATTGGCTCTCCGCTTCTTGGTTCACTAGCAGTTTGTTGACATTCGTTATTGGCCTGGTAAATAAAAGTAGTCGATGACGGTTCACCCAAGACTATTTTTTGTGTGCTTATGTCAACCAAAATAGAATCTCAACAGCCTGCTAGTTCGAATCAATCTTCTGATTCCCGCTTTGCATCTTCTTTATCTTTTTCCAAATCCTTACGTTTATTAGAATCCGATGATTTTCAGCGGGTTTTTGATGATGCTCCGTTTCGTGCCTCACACCAGCATTTTCTGATCCTAGCCCGCGTCAATGACTTGCAACATCCTCGCCTCGGATTAGTTATTGCCAAAAAACATTTGCGTCTTGCAGTACAACGCAATCGTTTCAAACGCTTGATCCGCGAAAACTTTCGTATCAATCAACATTTATTTAACGGGATTGATGTGATCGTCCTGTCACGTAAAGGTTTGGAAAATCTCGATAACCACGCATTCACCCAGCAACTTAATCAACAATGGCAGCGAATTTTAAAAAAAGCGCGCCAGCATGGGTTAAGATCGCAACCCCAAGTAACAACCCCGGTAGAAAATAATAATGTTCAAGCAACTGATCATTAGGATTCACCAATACCTGGTTTGGGTAACCATTAAATTTATTCATGGTTATCGCTATTTGCTCAGCCCCTGGATCGGCAACCAATGTCGGTTTTATCCGACTTGTTCCCACTATTCAGAAGAATCGCTGCAGCGTTATGGATTTTTTTTCGGATCTTATCTAACCCTGCGCCGCCTTATAAAATGCCACCCCTGGCATGAAGGCGGGTTAGATCCAGTCCCGGAAATGAAAAAAAATTGTTGTTCACACTTTCATTCACACCCTACAGATGGCAGTCATTAAGATGGATTGGCAAAAAAACCTGTTAGTTGCAGCAATTCTCGCAACCTTATTACTGTTAGTTATTCGCTGGCATGAATACCAGGAAAAACTACCTACCCAACCGGCCGTTGCTGCCCAAACAACGAATACCGCTAACGCGAGCAGTGATACACCGGTTTCGGCAACAACCAACGGAGAAATCCCTGCAGCGACCAATAGCGTTCCTGAAACCGCAGCCGCTGTTCCAGTGGCCGTTCCGCAACTTATCACTGTAAAAACCGATAGTCTTGATGTGGTGATTAATGCACAAGGCGGCGATATCGTCAAAGTCGCACTGCCACGCCACTACGCCAAACTGGACACTCCCGATCAGCCATTTTTGCTGCTCGATAGCCATGATAACCACGTATATGTCGCACAAAGTGGCTTGGTTGGTGCCAACGGTACAGACACTGCCCAAGGCCGTCCGGTATTTAGCAGCGAACAGCCCGCATATCAATTGGCTGATGGGCAAGATCAATTACAAGTTGATTTGGTGTTGCAACAAGGCGACGTAAAAATCACCAAGCGTTTCAGTTTCAAACGCGGCGAATATCTGGTGAAAGTTGAGTACCTAGTTGATAACCAAAGCAGCTCTCCATGGTCGGCGCAACTTTATGGCCAGATCAAACGCGATAGCCAAAACTTCATAAAAGTCAGTGCATTGGAAATGAACCCTTTCCTCGGGGCTGCGATTACTACAAACGAAGAGAATTACAAAAAATTCACTTTTGCAAATATCGCCGAATCCGAATTTAAAACCACTCGCCAAGGTGGTTGGGTTGCGATGGTCCAGCATTATTTTATTAGCGCCTGGATTCCCGATGCTAATAGCGATAACACCTACACTTTACGTAAATTGGGCGGAAACGATCTCTATTTGCTGGGGTTTACCGGGAAAGTAAATGAAGTAGCTCCAGGAACACAAGGTAGTTTCGGTGCCAGCTTTTATGCGGGGCCTAAAGATACCGAACGCCTGGAGGAAATCTCCCCGCATCTTGATCTGACTGTGGACTACGGTTGGTTGTGGTGGTTATCCAAACCTTTGTTCTGGGTTATGAAAGCCATCCACGACATAGTAGGTAACTGGGGTCTGGCCATTATCGGTTTGATCATCATCATCAAAGCCTTATTCTTCAAACTTTCCGCAACCAGCTATAAATCCATGGCGAAAATGCGAAAGTTAGCACCGAAAATGGCTGAAATGAAAGAGCGTTATGGCGATGATCGCCAGAAGTTCTCGCAGGAAATGATGAAGCTCTATAAAAATGAGCAGGTAAATCCATTTGGTGGCTGCTTGCCGTTGTTGATCCAGATGCCGGTCTTCCTCGCCTTCTACTATGTGTTAATGGAATCAGTAGAACTGCGTCATTCACCATTCTTTGGCTGGATTACTGACCTGTCGGTAAAAGACCCTTATTTTGTATTGCCGATTATTTACGGTATCACTATGTGGTTTATGCAGAAGCTGAACCCGCAACCAACTGACCCAATGCAAGCACGAATTATGCAAATGCTGCCAATTGTGTTCACTGTGATGTTCCTGTGGTTCCCGGCCGGTATGGTGTTGTACTGGGTAACTAACAACCTGTTATCCATTGCCCAGCAGTATGTGATCACCAAACAAATCGATAACGCCGATACCAGTAAGTAATTTTATGATAGTTACCGACACCATAGCCGCCATAGCCACCGCCACTGGCCGCGGTGGTGTCGGTATAGTCCGCATCTCCGGTCCAAAAGCCAAACAGGTTGCCGAAAGTCTCCTTTCTATTAATTTGCAGCCACGTCATGCCCACTATTGTGATTTCTCAACCACAGACGGCGAAGTTCTCGACCAGGGTATCGCCCTGTTTTTCCCCGGCCCCCATTCCTTTACCGGCGAAGATGTACTTGAATTACAAGGTCACGGCGGCCCGGTCATTCTGGATTTATTGTTGCGTGAAATCACTCGCTTGGGAGTTCGCCTTGCACGGCCCGGTGAATTTTCCGAACGTGCATTTCTCAATGACAAACTGGACCTCGCCCAAGCTGAAGCGATTGCTGATTTAATCGATGCCACCAGCCAACAAGCAGCTCGTAATGCCTTGCACTCATTACAAGGCGCTTTTTCCAAACGAATCCATGAATTAGTAGAAGCACTGATCCATTTGCGTATTTATGTAGAAGCATCGATCGACTTTCCCGAAGAAGAAATTGATTTCCTCAGTGACGGCAAAGTCGCTGGCGATCTGGATGACATCACGTGTAAGTTGGAAAAAGTCTTTAAAGAAGCACGCCAGGGTGCATTGGTGCGCGATGGTATGCGCGTGGTTATTGCCGGCCGACCCAATGCTGGAAAATCCAGTTTACTCAATGCATTAAGCGGTCGCGAATCTGCCATCGTTACCAGTATTGAAGGAACAACGCGCGATGTATTACGCGAACATATCCATATCGACGGTATGCCTTTGCATATTATTGATACCGCTGGCCTGCGCGAAAGCCCGGATGAAGTTGAGCAAATCGGCATCCAACGCGCTTGGCAGGAAATCCAGCAGGCGGATCGCGTTTTATTGCTGGTAGATAGTCGCCAAACTACCAATACCGATCCGCAACAGATTTGGCCGGAATTTATCGCGCAATTGGAAAATCCGGAAAAAATCACACTAATCCGCAATAAGATCGATTTAACGGGTGAAGCGCCCGGGATTTTTGAACAAGATGGCAATAGTTATATCAATATCAGCGCAGCAGCCGGCAATGGTATTGAAGCACTAAAAGATCATCTCAAGGCGATTATGGGTTTTAGCGAAACCGGCGAAAGCGGTTTTACTGCTCGTCGTCGCCACCTGGATGCGCTCGAACGCGCCCAATCCTTCCTCTATTCCGGAAAAGCCCAATTGCAAGGTTACGCCGCCGGCGAATTACTGGCGGAAGATTTGCGACAAGCCCAGAACGCACTGGGTGAAATTACCGGTGAATTCACTCCGGATGATTTGTTGGGACGGATTTTCAGCAGCTTCTGTATTGGCAAATAGTTATTGATATCCGTCGTTTTAATCAACCTGGATATATCCGTGTGAACCCCTTCCAAAATTAAATACGTAGCTGTGTCTATACTGCTTATAAATTAAGCAATGTAGACGCAGCTTCGTGAATACCTCTCCTCCACTGCAAAAAGCCGAACCCATGGTAGCGATACAATTGTTATGGGCCTGCCGGATTCTGGTTATCAATGGCAAAGGTGGATCAGGCAAAACAACTGTCAGTACCAATCTCGCGTCCTGGCTGGCAAAACGTGGGGAAACTACGGTGCTTGTCGATACAGATCCACAAGCATCAGCCAGTTACTGGCTAAAATCCCGGTCAGAAAACTTACCTAAAATCTTTGGTGTGAAGATCGAGCCTAACAGCCGGATTACCCGCAGCTTCCAATGGCGCGCACCAAAATCTACTCGTTGGCTTATCACTGATAGCGCACCCGGCCTTGCCGATAATGCCCTGAACGATATGGTGCAAAACCATGATTTGATCATCGTCCCGGTTTTACCTTCAGATATTGATATTCGCGCCAGTGCGCGATTTATTGGGGAATTGCTCCTGACCCAAACCATGCGCCAAAAGCGCCGACCTATAGCAGTGGTAGCAAATCGCGTTAAACAACAAACCAATGCCTGGGACCGGCTGCAAAAATTTTTGCTCAGCTTGAACATTCCCTATCCTGCAACCTTGAGGGATACACAGTTTTACGTGAAAGCTTACGGTGAGGGGCGCGGCATTGCCGATTACCACCAACAAAGCCATGAGCGGGATCGCAACGATTGGGATCTGATTTTGCGCTGGCTGGATGCGCAAGTGGAAAAATCCTCCTGGCATGAACTTGAAAATCCGAATATTGATGGACTGGAATCCTCAAACGCGTCTTGAAAAACCTGAAAACCCAATCGCAGTAAATCGCTCTTCAAATACTTTCTAAAAACGATAACCTTCCCCTTTCAGCAACCCTAATACCGGCTTATCTCCAACTTTTTCCACACAGTTACACAGGTTATCCACAGTTAAATCGAGTTTTCCCTCATAAATACCTGTTTTAACAAGAATTTTTATTGTTTGATATTCCTTGTGTGTACAAATCTGTGAATTTGGATAACAAAAACTGGGAAGGATTTTGGGGATAAGTCAGCTTTACCCGGTTTCCTGTATAACTCCACCTTTTACAACCAGCTTTCGAGCAGCTTAAACCCAGCTTACCGAGTCGTTTTCCGTGTACTTATAAATTCAATAAATTAATAAAAATCATATACTTAATTAACTTATCCACAAAAATATTGTTCTCTATATATAACAACATCATTAAAAACCCTAAATAACAAAAATATATATTTCATAATTTAAAAATTTCTTCTTTGTTGTAACGCGAACACTTTTTTTAGATAAGTTTTTAGGATTGAACAAGAATCTGGGATTAAGGAAAAAAATGATTGATTAATCCCTGTACAAGTTTTGTGCAAAACCGAGACTCGCTCTATAATGTCGCCCCTTTTGACCGACGGGTCATTTTTCGGCTAAGTACGCAGCCAGGCTGCAAGGTGTAAGCGATGATTTTTCCGGATCGTTTTGATGTGATCGTAATTGGTGGCGGCCATGCCGGAACCGAGGCTTGTCTGGCGGCGGCACGTATGGGCTGTAAGACATTATTGCTCTCCCACAACATCGAAACCCTTGGCCAAATGTCCTGTAACCCGGCGATTGGCGGTATTGGCAAAAGCCATCTGGTAAAAGAAATCGATGCCCTTGGCGGCGCTATGGCGTTGGCCACGGATAAAGGCGGAATCCAATTTCGTGTCCTGAATGCCCGCAAAGGTCCGGCGGTACGCGCGACTCGTGCCCAGGCTGACCGGATTCTCTATAAAGCAGCAATCCGTGAAACCCTGGAAAACCAGGAAAATCTGTGGATCTTCCAACAAGCCGCTGATGACCTGATCGTAGAAAATGACGAGGTGCGTGGCGTAGTCACCCAGATGGGCCTGAAATTTATGGCCAACCAGGTGGTGCTGACTGCCGGTACTTTTTTGGGTGGATTGATCCATATCGGTTTGCAAAATTATTCCGGCGGTCGTGCTGGTGATCCTCCATCGAATGCATTATCGAAACGCTTACGCGAATTGCCCTTGCGCGTTGATCGTTTGAAAACCGGAACGCCACCGCGTATCGATGCGCGCACGGTAAATTTCGATGTACTGGAAAAACAATGGGGCGATGAACCGCGCCCTGTAATGTCAGTGCGCGGTAACCGCGCGATGCAGCCGCGCCAGATTTGTTGCTACATCACCCATACCAATGAAAAAACCCACGATGTGATTCGCCGCAACCTCGATCGCTCGCCAATGTACTCCGGGGTGATCGAAGGTATCGGCCCGCGTTATTGCCCATCGATTGAAGATAAAATTCACCGCTTCGCGGATAAGGACTCGCACCAGATTTTTATCGAGCCCGAAGGTTTAACCACGCACGAGCTCTACCCCAATGGAATTTCCACCAGTTTGCCATTTGATGTGCAACTAGAAATCGTGCGTTCGATGAAAGGTTTCGAGAACGCGCACATCTTGCGTCCCGGTTATGCAATTGAATACGATTTTTTCAATCCGCAGGATTTGCAACACAGTCTGGAAACCAAAGTGATCGGCGGATTATTTTTTGCCGGCCAGATCAACGGCACCACCGGTTACGAAGAAGCGGGTGCGCAAGGGTTGCTCGCGGGAATAAACGCCGCACTGCGCGCGCAGGAAAAAGAAGCCTGGTGTCCAACGCGCGATCAGGCTTATGTCGGTGTGTTGGTGGATGATTTAATTACGCTCGGCACTAAAGAACCCTACCGCATGTTTACCAGCCGCGCTGAATATCGCTTATTGTTGCGCGAAGACAATGCCGATTTGCGCCTAACTGAAAAAGGTCGCGAACTTGGTTTGATTGGCGATGAGCAATGGAAATTATTTTGCGACAAGCGTGAACAAATCGAATTGGAACAACAGCGTTTGCGTTCTACCTGGATTCAAGCAGGTTCAGCCGAAGCGGAAATTATCGAGCAAAAAGTACAGACCAAACTTGCGCGTGAATACAGTTTGATGGATTTGTTAAAACGCCCGGAACTAACCTACGCTGATATCGCGCATTTGAAAGGCGAAGCCATCGCTAATGAAGCGGCGGCGGAGCAAGTGGAAATCGAAGCAAAATATTCCGGCTATATTGAACGCCAGCAAGAAGATGTGAATCGTTTGCGCGCGTATGAAAATACGATTATCCCGGATGACTTTGATTATTCGCAGGTTGACGGTTTATCGAATGAAGTAAAACAAAAATTAATAGCGGCGCGCCCGCAAACCCTGGCACGTGCTTCGCGAATTTCCGGTATTACACCGGCGGCGATTTCGCTAGTGCTGGTGTATTTGAAAAAACGCGGCGTGCTCAAACGTTTAAAAGACGATGCACCCGAACAACAAGCTAGCTAATCGATTTTAGTTAGTGAGCTAAAAATTTTTTTCCGCTACGCGGATACTTTTTTACATTGCACGGATATTGTGAGTACCCAGAGTGATTGACGTAGATTTACAAGACCGCTTGCATCAACAGTTAATACGCGGCGCCGCCGAAATGTCGGTAACGCTTACAGCTGTGCAGATTGAAAAATTACTGGCGTATATCCGCGAATTTGAAAAATGGAACAAAGCCTATAATCTTTCTGCGGTGCGTGATATCCAGCAAATGGTTGCCCGTCATTTGCTGGACAGTCTGAGTGTGGTGCCTTGGCTTGCGTTACAAAAATCCGGCGCGCAAAAAAATTTTCCGCTAACGCGGATGATTGATGTCGGCACCGGCGGCGGCTTGCCAGGAATTCCACTGGCAATTATGTTTCCGGAAAAGCAGTTTACCCTGCTCGATAGCAACGGAAAAAAAACGCGGTTTTTGTTCCATGTAAAAACCTTGCTGGGATTAACCAACGTAACCGTGGAAAATCGCCGCGTGGAAGAATTTACCCCGACAGAAAAATTCCAGGGTGTAATCAGCCGCGCTTTTGCCAGTTTGCAGGATATGACAGAAGGTTGTGCAAACCTTATCGAATCGGATGGAATTTTTATCGCCATGAAAGGCCTGTTCCCTGAAGATGAATTAGCGCCGATCAACGATAAAATTGAATTGCTCGAAACCATTAAATTAGTTGTCGCAGAAACCGATGGCGAACGCCATTTGTTAATTATGCGGACCAAACAATAAAATTTTTCAACCACGCGGTGGTTATAGGATTGTCACTTGACCAAGATCTATGCGATTGCAAATCAGAAAGGCGGTGTGGGCAAAACAACAACCTGCGTAAACCTGGCGGCGTCTTTGGTGGCGACCAAAAAACGTGTGCTATTGGTTGATCTGGATCCGCAAGGCAACGCCACCATGGGCAGTGGCGTTAACAAAAGCGAAGTAGAAAAATCCATTTACGATGTACTTACCGAGCGCGAATCCATCAACGATTGTTTGGTGTTATCGGAAAGCGGGAAATATCAGGTACTGCCAGCGAATGGCGATTTAACCGCAGCCGAAGTGGAAATGCTCGCGTTGGAGAATAAGGAGCGCCGTTTACAAAATGCACTTAACCAGGTGCGCGATAATTTTGATTACATCCTGATTGATTGCCCTCCGTCATTGAACATGCTTACCCTGAACGCGTTAACGGCATGTGACGGTGTCATTATTGCGATGCAATGTGAGTATTACGCACTGGAAGGTTTGTCGGCATTGGTTGGCACCATCAACCAGATTCAAAAAGTATTGAATCCGAATTTAAAAATCGAAGGTCTCTTGCGCACCATGTATGATCCGCGCAACAGTTTGACTAACGATGTATCGGCGCAACTGCAACAACATTTCGGCGACCGTTTGTATCGCACCTGCATTCCGCGCAATGTTCGTCTCGCGGAAGCGCCAAGTTTTGGTATGCCGGTGTTGGCGTTTGATCGCCAATCCAAAGGGGCAATTGCGTACCTCGCATTGGCCGGTGAAATTTTGCGACGCAATGAACCGAGTAATAAATCCGCTGCAGAAATTGCAGTTGCCAATTAAGTTTTCGTTTTTGAATTGATATAAGGCCAACAAGAATGTCGAGTAAACGCAAAGGTTTGGGTAAAGGCTTGGATGCACTCTTGAGTGCCGGTTTGGGAGTCACTGCGCCCGCGCCGGAAATGCCCGTTAACCCGAGCGAAGCCGATCAAAAAATCGAATACAAAGATGGCAAGCTTGCGCACTTACCGGTTGAATTAATCCAGC
Source organism: Cellvibrio sp. 79 (assembly GCA_003056245.1). Taxonomy (GTDB): domain Bacteria; phylum Pseudomonadota; class Gammaproteobacteria; order Pseudomonadales; family Cellvibrionaceae; genus Cellvibrio. Next base: position 758,437 of record MVDH01000003.1, read on the forward strand.
GCGGAAAATATCAACCGCGCCGCGATATGCACCCGGAAGCGCTGGAAGAATTGGCGGAATCGATCAAAGTCCAGGGCGTAATGCAGCCCATTGTGGTGCGCGGAATCGGTGAAGGTCGCTATGAAATTATCGCCGGTGAACGCCGCTGGCGCGCAACGCAATTAGCCGGTCTGGATAAAATTCCCGCTGTAATTCGCGATGTACCGGATGAAGCGGCTATCGCCATGGCGCTGATTGAAAACATCCAGCGTGAAAATTTAAATCCAATCGAAGAAGCGGTGGCGTTAAAGCGCCTGCAAGACGAGTTTGAATTAACGCACGCGGAAGTTGCGCAAGCGGTGGGTAAATCGCGCACAACAATTACCAACTTGTTGCGTTTGATTGCACTCACTGATGAAGTTAAAACATTGCTCGAACATGGTGATCTTGAAATGGGTCACGCGCGCGCGCTGTTAACCCTGGAAGCGCAGCAACAAAAAGAAATCGCCCGTCAAATCGTGGCCAAGGGATTATCGGTTCGCCAGACCGAAGCACTGGTGCGTTTGTATCAGGAAAATCAGGGGCAGGAAAAGCTGAAGCCGGAAGTGCAGGTTTCTGCTGATATTCGTCGTTTGCAAAATCAGTTATCGGAAACCCTTGGTGCGGGTGTGGAAATCCAGCATGGCGCCAAAGGTAAGGGGAAATTAGTGATTAGTTACAATTCCCTCGATGAACTGGATGGAATTCTGGGACACATCAAATAAATTTTTCGTTTACCGATCAAAAAGGTACTGACCTCAAAAGTGCCTTTTTCCCTACATATAGTTGTGTACCTTCACTCCAAACACTACTTACAGTTAGCAATAAAATGACTATTAAATTTACAACAAATTTACTAGTCAGTTTTTCCCTTTGGTGCTAGTCCGATGGTTGCTGCTGTAGGGCTTAATCTCTATAATGCGCCGCATTTGGGCACGTCGAGCATAAGCATGTTACCAATGGTAATAAGCTGTCATTTGTGACAGAATGCCGCCGCGAAAAAATGGGGGTCTCAAGCACATGTCTCGTTATCTCAAGGGGCGTGGTTTTGCTCTCCAAACAGTAGCCGCCCAGTTGGTTTTGACTCTGGTCGCTGCCGCTACTGCTCTGGCAATCAGCTATCCGATTGCAGTTTCAATATTTATTGGTGGAATTATTGGTGTGACAGCCAACTTATGGCTGGCGCTAGTGGCGTTTCGTCCCCAGTTGGGAGTGCCACCCCAAAAGATGCTCGCCGCGTTTTATACCGGTGAGCTTGGAAAATTTGTAATCACAGCCTTGATGTTTTTGCTGGCTTTTAAGCACATTGGGTTTCTGAAAGAAGCCGCTTACGCCGCAACTATGATTTTGGCTTATGTGATGGTTCAGGTTGTTGCCTGGATTAACCCGCTGGTGCGTCGCCATTAGCTATCGAGTTAGAAATAACCTGACGATAGTGCGGCCCGGCCGGAAGTTTTTTCAACTTTAATTTTGGAACTTAACGATGTCAGCCGCCGAGCATGAAGCAATAACATCCTCCGAGTACATTAAACACCACCTTACCAACCTCACCTATGGGCAATTGCCCGATGGTACCTGGGGTTTTGCGCACAATGGCGCTGAAGCTGCACAAATGGGCTTCTGGGCTATTAACGTAGACACCATGGGTTGGTCACTGTTTTTGGGTTTGGTGTTTTTCCTGATTTTCCGCAGTGTTGCTAAAAAAGTGACCAGCGATGCTCCAACCGGTTTACAAAACGTAGTTGAAGCCGCCGTTGAATTCGTAGACAGTAACGTCAAGAGCATGTTCCCGTACAAAAACACGATGATCGCGCCTTTGGCATTGACTATTCTGGTATGGGTATTCTTCATGAATGCGATGGACTTGATTGCCATCGACCTGTTACCGGAAATTGCCAAGCTGGTTGGTGTTTCCCTGGGTGCAGATCCTCACGCTGTGTTCTTCAAAGTGGTGCCTTCTACCGACCCTAATATCACCCTGGGTATGGCGTTTGTTGTATTTATCCTCATCCTCTGGTTCAGCATCACGCAAAAAGGTTTGTTGGGTTTCCTGAAAGAGTTAACGCTCCATCCATTCAGCAGCAGCAACCCGATTGTGCAAACCCTGTTTATCCCGGTGAACCTGGTGCTTGAATTGCCTGGTTTGATCGCGAAGCCTGTATCTCTGGGTCTGCGTCTTTTCGGTAACCTTTACGCGGGCGAAATTATCTTCATCCTGATCGCTATCATGATCGGTGCAAATTTGGTTCTCGGTTTCTTCGGTATTTCACTGCAAATCATCTGGGCGTTGTTCCACATCCTGATCATTGCATTGCAAGCCTTTATTTTCATGGTATTGACCATTGTTTATATGAGCATGGCGTACCAGACAGAAGAGCAACACTAATCGTTCTGTAATCCAGTTTTGTAATTTGTTTTTTTAGTTTGTTTTATTTTTTCATTTATCAACTTAGTAGGAGAAAACACTGTGACTGAAGCTCAAGCTTTGATTTATTTGGCAGGTGCACTGGTAATTGGTTTGGGCGCTGTAGGCGCTGCAATTGGTGTAGGTATTCTTGGTGGTAAATTCCTGGAAGGCGGCGCTCGTCAACCAGAATTGATCCCGATGCTGCGTACTCAATTCTTCGTTGTTATGGGTCTGGTTGACGCGGTACCAATGATCGGTGTTGGTATCGGTATGTACATCCTGTTCGCAACTGGCGCTTAATTTTTTAGCGGTCTTGTTGCGATTTACATCCCTTTAACAAAGGCATTTAATCGTGAATCTTAATGCAACTCTTATCGGTCAGATGGTGGCGTTCGTCATCTTCATTTATCTGACATACCGCTTTGTGTGGCCACCCATTGTTGCGGCAATGGCAGAGCGCACCAAGCGTATCGCTGATGGTCTTCAGGCTGCCGATAAAGCTGAAAAAGATCTCGAACTGGCTAAACAAAAAGTGGTTGAGCAACTTACTTCTGCGAAGAAAGAAGCTGCTGCAATCATTGATCAGGCAAACAAGCGCGCTATCGAAATTGTTGAAGAAGCAAAAGAGAAAGCACGTGTTGAGGCAGATCGTGTGAAAGCCGCTGCACAAGCTGAAATTGATCAGGCTACCAGCCGTGCGCGTGAAGAACTGCGTGCGAAAGTGGTTACCCTGGCATTGGCGGGTGCAGAAAAGATTCTGGAATCTTCTATCGATCAAAACGCTCACAACGAGTTGGTAAACAAACTCGCTGCGCAGTTGTAAGAGAGGTAGATATGGCCGAACTCACTACCCTGGCTAGACCTTACGCCAAAGCAGCATTCGAGTTCGCCCTGGCTGCCAACAAATTGCAGTCATGGTTTGAAGCTCTGGAAGTTTCAGCCGCTGTTGCCGAACAAGATCAGGTGAAAAAAGCGTTAAGCACATCTGGTTTGTCGGCGCAGCAGAAAGCTTCCGTTTTTGTACAGGTTTGTGGTGAACAACTGGATGAAGCGCAAAAGAATTTCATCCAGACCCTTGCAAGCAATAAACGTCTGGCTCTTCTTCCCTATGTGAAAGAGATTTTTGCCCGACTAAAAGCGCAGCAAGAAAAAACTATTGATGTCGAGGTAACAGCAGCTTACGAGTTGCCCGTTGACTTGATTAACAAATTGGCTCAGGCCCTGAGCGCCAAACTGGATCGTAAAGTCAGTGTGCAAGGTTCGGTAGATAAGAACCTGCTTGGTGGGATTGTTATCTCCACTGGCGATATGGTTATCGACGGTTCAGTCCGTGGTCGCTTGGCGAAGCTCGCCGAAGCAATGAAATCCTAATTTTAGGGTTGAGGAACAGAGCATGCAGCAACTGAATCCTTCTGAAATCAGTGAAATCATCAAGCAGCGCATCGCTGGCCTTGAGTTTTCAACAGAAGCACAAAACGAAGGTACTGTGGTTTCCGTAACCGACGGTATTATTCGTATTCACGGTCTCGCCGATGTTATGTACGGTGAGATGATTGAATTTGAAGGCGGTATCTACGGTATGGCACTGAACCTGGAGCGCGACTCCGTTGGTGCTGTAATCCTGGGTGATTACCGCGGTGTGGCCGAAGGCCAAAAATGTAAGTGTACTGGCCGTATCCTTGAAGTACCTGTTGGTCCGGAATTGCTGGGTCGCGTTGTTGACGCACTCGGTAACCCAATCGACGGTAAAGGTCCGCTGAACACCAAACAAACCGATGCAGTTGAAAAAATTGCTCCCGGCGTAATTTGGCGTAAGTCAGTAGACCAGCCAGTACAAATCGGTTTGAAAGCAATCGACGCGATGGTACCAATTGGCCGTGGCCAGCGTGAGCTGATCATCGGCGACCGTCAAATCGGTAAAACTGCTATCGCCGTTGATGCCATCATCAATCAGAAAGGTTCTGGCATTAAGTGTATTTATGTAGCGATCGGTCAAAAAGCATCTTCTGTGGCGAGCGTTGTGCGCAAGCTGGAAGAGCACGGCGCGATGGATCACACTGTTGTGATCGCAGCGACCGCGTCTGATCCTGCAGCGATGCAATTCCTGGCAGCATTCACCGGTTGTACCATGGGTGAATACTTCCGCGATCGCGGTCAAGATGCCCTGATTATTTATGACGACCTGACCAAGCAAGCTTGGGCTTACCGTCAAATCTCCCTGTTGTTGCGTCGTCCACCAGGTCGCGAAGCGTATCCTGGCGACGTGTTCTATCTGCACTCCCGTCTGCTTGAGCGTGCTTCTCGCGTGAGCGAAGAATACGTAGAAAAATTCACCAATGGTGAAGTGAAAGGCAAAACCGGTTCTTTGACCGCATTGCCAATCATCGAAACTCAGGCGGGTGACGTTTCTGCGTTCGTTCCAACCAACGTGATCTCTATTACCGACGGACAGATCTTCCTTGAATCGTCCATGTTCAACTCAGGCATTCGTCCTGCGATGAACGCCGGTATTTCGGTTTCGCGCGTAGGTGGTGCTGCACAGACCAAAGTTATCAAGAAACTCTCCGGTGGTATCCGTACCGCATTGGCGCAATACCGTGAGTTGGCGGCCTTCTCCCAGTTCGCATCTGACCTGGATGAAGCAACCAAATCTCAATTGGAACACGGTCAACGTGTTACCGAGCTGATGAAGCAAAAACAATTTGCTCCATTGAGCGTTGCGCAAATGGCATTGGTACTGTTCGCTGCGAACGAAGGTCACCTGAAAGATATCGAAGTCAGCAAAGTGCTGGACTTCGAAGCGGCTCTGCTGTCTTTCGCCAAATCCGAATACGCTGACACTATGGCTCACATCGATGCCACCGGTGACTGGAATGGCGAATTGGAAGGCAAGTTCAAAGAGCTGGTGACCAAGCTGAAAGCGAGCCGCACCTGGTAATCTGGCGATCGCTGCGTTAACTCGCAGCGGTCTCTAACCTTTTAGGTCGCAAGGCCTTAACCGGGGTTCGAGAGATGGCAAGCACAAAAGAAATTCGGACGCAGATAGCGAGCGTCAAAAGCACGCAGAAAATTACCAGCGCGATGGAAATGGTCGCCGCGAGTAAAATGCGCCGTGCACAAGAGCGGATGCAATTGGGTAAACCTTATGCCCAACGTATCCGTGAAGTAGTCGGGCACCTGGCCAACTCCAGCCCCGAGTACAAACACCGTTTTATGAAAGAGCGCGATGTTAAGCGCGTTGGCTACATCATTGTTTCCAGTGACCGCGGCCTGTGCGGTGGCTTGAACACTAACCTGTTCAAAGCCGCTATCCGGGATATGAAGGTTTGGGCTGACAAAGGTGTAGCGATTGATTTGGGTTTGATTGGTGCCAAAGCTGGCCAGTTTTTCAAAAGCTTTGGTGGCAATGTTGTTGCCTCAACTCGTGATATCGGTGAAGCCCCGCAAGTGGCTGACCTGATCGGCAGCGTGAAGGTAATGCTGGATGCGTTTGAAGCCGGCACTATCGACAAGCTGTTCCTGGTGAGCAACGATTTTGTTAACACCATGACCCAGACTCCAAAAGTTCGCCAATTGCTGCCTTTGGTTGCCGAAGAAAATACCAAGTTGAAACATCACTGGGATTATATCTACGAGCCGGATGCAGAGTTCCTGTTGAAAGGGTTGCTGACTCGCTTTATCGAATCACAAGTCTATCAAGCGGTAGTTGAAAACGCGGCCTCTGAACAAGCGGCGCGGATGATTGCGATGAAGAGCGCAACCGACAACGCCGGTGAATTGATTGATAGCTTGAAGTTGATTTACAACAAAGCGCGTCAAGCAGCGATTACCCAGGAACTGTCTGAAATTGTGGGTGGTGCGGCAGCGATCCAATAAGCTGCCCTGCCCTCTGAATAAGCAGGCTAACGATTTTTCTATTTAATCCTTCAGACCCTGAGTATTAAGGGATCTGGAATTTCTGGAACAAAGAGGAACCGGAAATGAGTAGCGGACGTATCGTTCAGATTATCGGCGCCGTTATCGATGTGGAATTCCCACGCGATGCAGTGCCTAAAGTGTATGACGCACTGGTTATCACCGATGGCAACCTGACCCTCGAAGTGCAACAGCAATTAGGCGACGGCGTAGTCCGCACTATTGCTCTGGGTTCTTCTGAAGGTTTGCGTCGCGGTTTAACTGTGACCAACACTAACGAGCCAATCAAAGTGCCAGTGGGTACCGAAACCCTCGGTCGTATCATGGACGTATTGGGCAACCCGATTGATGAAGCGGGTCCAATCGGTGAAAAAGAGCGTATGCAGATTCACCGCGCGGCGCCTAAATACGAAGAGCTGGCAGCTTCTGAAGAACTGCTCGAAACCGGTATTAAAGTTATCGACCTGGTGTGTCCATTTGCGAAGGGCGGTAAAGTCGGCCTGTTCGGTGGTGCCGGTGTAGGTAAAACCGTAAACATGATGGAACTCATCAACAACATCGCGAAAGAGCACAGCGGTCTGTCTGTATTCGCCGGTGTAGGTGAGCGTACTCGTGAAGGTAACGACTTCTACCACGAGATGAAAGAATCCAACGTAGTAGATAAAGTGGCGATGGTTTACGGCCAGATGAACGAGCCGCCGGGGAACCGTCTCCGCGTAGCTCTGACTGGTCTGACCATGGCAGAAAAATTCCGTGACGAAGGTAAAGACGTTCTGTTGTTCGTTGACAACATTTACCGTTACACCCTGGCCGGTACTGAAGTATCTGCACTCTTGGGTCGTATGCCTTCAGCGGTAGGTTACCAACCAACATTGGCGGAAGAAATGGGCGTTCTGCAAGAGCGTATTACTTCTACCAAGATTGGTTCGATCACCTCTGTACAAGCGGTATACGTACCAGCGGACGACTTGACTGACCCGTCTCCTGCTACCACCTTTGCGCACTTGGACTCAACCGTAGTATTGAGCCGTGACATTGCTGCAAAAGGTATTTATCCGGCAATCGATCCACTGGATTCAACCTCACGTCAGTTGGACCCAATGGTAATTGGCCAGGAACACTACGGCGTAGCGCGCGGTGTGCAAACCGTATTGCAACGTTACAAAGAATTGAAAGACATCATCGCGATTCTGGGTATGGACGAATTGTCAGAAGAAGACAAACAAACCGTATCCCGTGCGCGTAAGATCGAGCGTTTCCTGTCACAACCTTTCCACGTAGCGGAAGTATTCACCGGTTCTCCGGGCAAATACGTTCCACTGAAAGAAACCATCCGTGGTTTCAAAGGTTTGTTAGCTGGTGATTACGATCACCTGCCAGAACAAGCTTTCTACATGGTAGGTTCAATCGACGAAGCTATCGAAAAAGCCAGCAAGCTCAAGTAATTGAGTTGGCCTCGCCAACGCGGGGCCATTGCTGATTTGCTTTTCGATTTCTCCTATTGAAATGTAACGAACGCTAGATAACCGAGAGACAAAAATGGCCATGACAGTTCAATGCGATATCGTCAGCGCTGAGCGTGAGATTTTCTCCGGCCTGGTAGAGATGGTAATCACTACCGGTAGCCTGGGTGAAGTAGGTATTGCCTACGGTCACGCCCCATTGCTGACAGGTATCAAGCCTGGTCCTGTGCGTCTTATCAAACAAGGTGGTGCTGAGGAAATTTTCTTCGTTTCCGGTGGCTATCTTGAAGTTCAGCCTTACCATGTGACCGTGTTGGCGGATACCGCTTTGCGCGCTGACGATATGGATGAAGCTGCAGCTTTGGAAGCACAGCAATTAGCGCAACAACAACTGGCAGATCAATCCAGCGAGATCGATTTCCAGCGCGCCGCCGCGCAACTGGCAGAAGCTGCTGCCCAATTGCGTACCTTGCAAGCAATCAAAAGAAAAGCGGGCAAGTAAGCGTTTGTTGTTGGACAAAAAAGGCGACTTTCGAGTCGCCTTTTTTATTGTCTAAAATTTCTTATTCATTAAAAATTAAATTCTGTTTTTGTATTATTTTAATTTCGTCACCGGAGCAATTCCCTCGTTAGTCATCACAACAGGTTTGATGGTGCCATCGGCATTAAAATACAAATGATCTATGGCGAGTTCGCGATGATTACCGTCATCGATATTGAGTGGCCGGCGGTGATAAACGATATACCAATTATCAGTACCCGGAATATTAACCACTGAATTGTGCCCTGCTCCTTTGGCGATGGTTAAATCCTGCTGCAAAATTTTTCCGATGCGTTTGAATGGGCCGAGTGGCGATTTCGCCATTGCATAGGCAACACTGTAATCCGATGCGGTCCATTCACCTTCGGACCACATCAAATAATAAATACCCTTCCGTTTCACCATAAACGAACCTTCGACATATTCTTTTGATGGTGTGATTTCTTTAAAAAATTCACCGTTGTCGAAAGGTTCAAGGCTGAGTAAATCCTTGCTCAATTTTGCGACGTTACAATGCTTCCAGCCGCCGTAATAAATATAGAACTGGCCATCGTCATCGCGGAACACCATTTGGTCGATGGGTTGCGCACCGTTATGGATTTTATCGATCAAGGGTTTACCCAGTGCATCGCGGAATGGACCACCAGGTTTATCGCTAACAGCAACACCAATACCGCCGACCTGTTTATCGTTGAGAATATTGTTGGCGCTGAAGAACAAATAATATTTGCCGTTGGCAGATATCGCCGATGGCGCCCAGACGGCGTAAGCCGCCCAGCTCACATGTTTGATATCCAGTACCCGCTCATGTTTGGTCCAGTTCACCAGGTCTGTGGATGAGAACGCATCAAGGAAAGTTTGTTTTAAAAATGGTGACCAGATATTCGGCTGTGCACGCTGGATCTTTTGGGATTCCGTTAACGTGACTGGTAAATCAGGTGTGGTTACCCCTGCTGAATAGGTAGGGTAAATCCAGAACTGATTATCAAAAATACGGATCTCCGGATCGGCGTACCAACCGGGAACTATGGGATTTGCCGCAGATATGGCTGCGGATTGAAAAATGCCGCCTGTGCATAACACTATAAAGCAGGCATTAATAACTTTTTTCATAAACAGGGCCCAGAATAATCACCATCGATATGGCAATTTTGTCTTAATACGACGTTAGTGTTTATCAAGTAAGGATTAGGCAGGGTAAAATTCCGTTAATCGCGGCGGGGACGATTTATCTCCTGATCGCAGCAACAATGCCCGCAAATCGCTAGAATGGGCAATCGTTTTTACAGCACTCAATGCAAAAGGACCCACTATGCTCGATATTCTCGTACTGGCTGCCGGCAAAGGCACCCGCATGCGCTCTGACTTACCAAAAGTGTTGCACCCTGTTGGGGGCAAAGCACTGGTGCAACATGTGGTGGATACTGCGCGCACAGTTGGCGGTGAACAAATTTTAATTATCGTTGGTCACGGCGCTGAAAAAGTGCAGGAAAAAATGGCCGCACCCGATGTGAAATTTGTACTGCAAGCAGAACAATTGGGAACTGGTCACGCAGTGCAACAAGCCCTGCCGCAATTGCGTAACGACGCTACCGTATTAATTCTGTACGGCGATGTACCACTGACTCGCGCGGAAACCCTGCAAAAATTAATCGCCGGTGTGAACGAAAAACAAATGGGGTTACTCACTGTTGATTTACCTGATCCAACCGGTTACGGCCGCATAGTACGCGACGAAAAAAATGCAGTGGTTGCAATTGTCGAACACAAAGATGCCAATGATGAGCAGAAAAAAATCCGCGAAATCAACACCGGTATCATGGCTGTGAAAGCGGTGCATCTGCAAAAGTGGTTGCCACAATTAAAAAATAATAATGCACAGGGTGAATACTATCTCACCGATATTATCGCGATGGCCAAGGCCGATAATATTGCCATCCATGTTGAGCAACCCAACGCTATTGAAGAAGTTGAAGGAATTAACAATCGCCAACAACAAGCGGCATTGGAGCGTTTTTATCAAAAACAAAAGGCCAATGAATTGATGGTTGCCGGTGTCACCTTGCTTGATCCATCGCGCATTGATATTCGCGGCAATTTAACCGCTGGACGCGATGTGGTTATCGATGTGAATTGTGTATTTGAAGGCGATGTTGTGTTGGGTGATGGTGTAACCATCGAACCGAATTGCATCATCATCAATAGTAAGATTGGCAATAACTCGCACATCAAAGCCTATAGCCATATCGAAGAATCGCAGATGGCAGCTGATTGTGACATCGGTCCTTACGCACGTTTACGCCCTGGAACGGATTTGGCTGACGAAGTAAAAATTGGCAATTTTGTGGAAACCAAAAAAGCAGTTATCGCTAAAGGCAGCAAAGTAAATCACCTGAGTTATGTGGGCGACGCCAAAGTGGGCAGCAAGGTCAATGTGGGTGCAGGTACTATCACCTGTAATTACGATGGTATAAATAAATTTAAAACTGAAATTGGCGATAATGCATTTATCGGTTCCAATTCCGCATTGATTGCTCCGGTAAAAATTGGTGCGGGTGCAACGGTGGGAGCGGGCTCTGTAATCACCAAAGATGTAGAAGATGCAGAGCTCGCCGTTGCGCGCGGCAAGCAGCGTAATGTGCAAGGTTGGGAGCGGCCGAAAAAACTCTGAGATATTGATTACTGCGAAAGAAATGGTATTGCGACAGCAACTATAGAAAGGAACCGTAAGGTTCCTTTTTTTATGCGGATATATTGTCGGTAATTTTCAGACAGGTTGTATTTCCGGGTTCGACTTTTAGTAAAAAGCCGGATTGGTAAAAAGTGGGATGATTCATGAATTCAAAACGATAATGATCAGCGCAAAAATAATTACATCGTTCCACTACACATTGATCGCTCTGGATATCCGCCAAGCACAGTAACAAGTTGCTGTGAGTTCTAATAAAAACCGGAGTTAACACCATGAGCAAAAATTTGATAAGTGCCCTCGCATTGGGTGCGAGTTCATTGCTGGCAAGTGCGGCTGGTAATGCATACGAGTGTGGCAACCTTACCCAATACCAAAACGGCCAAAGCTACGCGACTGGCCAAATCGTAAAAAATGTTAATCGCGCATTTTCCTGCACCGTCGGTGGTTGGTGTACGGTGGGCGGACCTTATAAGCCGGGGGTGGGTTGGGCCTGGGCTAATGCCTGGACTGATTTGGGTGCATGTGGAACAACAACTGCCAGTTCATCAATAGCGTCTTCCGGTAAATCGTCTTCAATCGTGTCGTCGAGTATCGTTCCGTCTTCATCCAGCAAGAGTTCATCCAGTCTTGCGTCTTCAAGTAAATCATCATCACTCGTCGCAACAAGTAGTTCGCGCTCCTCATCGAGTAATTCATTGAGCAGTTCTTCTGTTAACAATACACCTGCCATTTACAACAATAATTTCCAGCAACACACGGCCGGGGCTTATACCGCAGCAAGATTCAGTGCCGACTGGGGTTTTGCACCGGGTGCATCGGCGGGTGTGGCGGATAATCGCCTGGCGATAGTAGTCGATCCGCTGGATGCAAATAACCGTGCACTGCGTGTGACCTACAAAGCCAACCAGATTGGAGGCAGCTCGGCCTCTGTATTTACCTACTCCATTCCAGGTGGCCCGCGTTCACAACTTTGGTTGCAATACAAGGTCATGTTCGACAGTAATTTCACTTGGGTAAAAGGTGGCAAGTTGCCCGGTCTCGCCGGTTACAACGGCACCAAACCGACGGGCTGTGTGAACAACAGTTTGCTGGATGGTTTTAGCGCGCGCTTTATGTGGCGTGAAAACGGCAACGGATTTTTGTATCTCTACAACCCGGTCAAACAGGATGAGTGCGGAGATTATGCGCCGCTTGCCAGTTTTTTTACCAAAGGCCGCTGGTACACCGTCACCAGTTTTGTTGAGCTGGGAACGGCTAACCAATATAACGGTGCAGTCGCTACCTACATTGATGGCAAAGAAGTCGCGCGCGTATCCGGATTGATGCTGCGCAATTCCACTTCCGTCAGCATCGATAAATTCCTGTTTGAAACCTTCTTCGGCGGCAGTACCACAGACTGGGCACCACCCAGCGACCAATATTCCTATTTTGACGACATCACTATCAGCACCACCAGCCGTTTAAGCGAAGTGACTACCGGTGGAAATAATGGTGGAGGCAATGTCAGCCATCCCATTAATGGTTACAACCTTTGGCAAGCTACCGGCTCTTACAGCCAAAACGCCAAGGTTCATTTGCAAGATGGTACCGGGGTTTATCACTACTACCAGGCACGCTGGGGTGTTTCCGCGAATAAAAGCCCATTGCAAAACTCTGTGCCGGAAAACTACGTCGGGGTTTACAGCCCGGTTCGTTTGGATAATGGCCAACCCTGGGTGGAATTGATTAATCCTTAATAAAAGCCAATCCGGCGCATAAATTGTTCACTTGTGCGCCGGATTTTGCCGGTACACCTGATCAGTATCAAATTTGAAAAGGACGGTAAATACACCAAAAATCGCTTAAATCTTTATTATGAAACCGTTATCATCTGGCAATTAAATCAGATAATTAATAAAGAGCGATTTATGAGCCAACCTAATTTCCCCCTGTCCAAACTATTTATCGGCATAGCATTCACCGGGTTAATCACTGCCTGTGGCGGTGGTGGTGGCGGATCGAGCAACGTAAAACCCAGTTCAACACCCGTCACAAGTAGCAGCACTGCACCGTCAACTTCATCGGCAACACCCTCTTCGTCATCTTTGGCGCAAACATCTTCTGCAGCGCCGGCATCGTCTTCAGCGCCGGTGGCAAGTTCTTCAACAGCTGCGGTATCCAGCATCGGTGTGGCGAGTATCAGTAACTTTATTGTGGTAGACCAATTTGGTTATCTCCCCGCTGCACAAAAAGTCGCGATTCTGCGTGATCCGCAAGACGGTTATGACAAAAACCAGAGCTACACTCCCGGCGCCACCCTTTCGCTGGTAGATATGAATACCGGGCAAGCTGTGTTAACTGCAGAAGTGAAAGTGTGGAACGAGGGTAAAATGCACAGCACGTCGGGTGATAAGGTATGGCGCTTTGATTTTTCCTCGATAACCACACCGGGTTCTTACGCCGTGGTGGATAGCAGCCAAAACCTGCGTTCACCAACGTTTAAAATTGCTGCCGATATTTACAAGCCCGTGCTGAAACACGCATTCCGCACCTTCTTCTACCAACGTGCGGGCTTTGCGAAAAAGCTGCCCTACGCAGAAACCAGTTGGACTGACGAGGCCAGCCATCTCAAACCTGGCCAGGATACTGAAACGCGTTTGTTTGACATCGCCAATAAAGATGACGGTAAAGCCGGCACGGAAAAAGATCTGTCCGGTGGTTGGTTTGATGCTGGCGATTTCAATAAATACACCAACTGGCATGCGGACTACCTGATTAACCTGCTGCATGCTTACCTGGAAAACCCCGCTGCCTGGGGCGACGACTTTAATATTCCTGAATCCGGCAATGGCGTGCCCGATATTATCGACGAAATCAAATGGGGTTTTGATTGGCTGAAGAAAATGCAAAACAGCGATGGATCGGTGTTATCGATTCAGGGGCTGAGTCACGCCAGCCCGCCGTCGTCAGCGTCGGGTCGCAGTTTCTACGGTCCCGCGAGTACCTCGGCATCGTTAAGCACTGCTGCTGCATTTGCGTTGGGGGGCAAAGTGCTGGGTGATTTGGGCATCAATGATTACGCTGCCGACCTGAAAACCCGCGCCGCCAGCGCCTGGACTTGGGCAAACGCTAATCCGGCCGTTATCGTCCATAACAATACGGGTATTTATGCTGGCCTTGGTGCGGGCGATCAGGAAGTAAATTCCGATCCGGCAAAACAAACTGAAGAGTTATTGCGCAAAAAAACACGCGCTGCGATTTATCTTTTTGCTGCAACGGACAACGCTACCTATCAAACGCAAGTTACCGGCAATTACGGTAACCGCGCTCAATGGGTGGATCATTGGAATGAAAATGAATTGATGTCCTGGCTCTACTACGCCAACCTGAGCGGTGCGGATATAACTCTGGCCGCTAACATCAAAAACCAATATGCCAGTGCGATGAACAGCAATATCAACCTGGGCGCAATTTCCGCTGATAGTGATGCTTACCGCGTAAGCCTCGGTGGCGACAGTAATTTCACCTGGGGCAGCAACCGCTCCATGTCGCGCAAGGGCACCAGTTTTTACAATCTGATCAGTTATTCCGCCGGCAATACCAACAGCGATACCGTTAAGAATGCGGCGCTGGGTTATTTGAATTACCTGCATGGTACTAACCCGCAAGGTATGGTTTACCTGTCGAACATGTACAGCCTCGGTGTGCACAGTTCGGTGAATGAGTTCTACCACACCTGGTTTACCAACGGCAGCCCACTTTGGGATAGGGTCGGAACATCCACCTATGGCCCGGCGCCGGGTTTCCTGGTTGGCGGCCCCAACCCTTACTACGATTGGGATGGCAACTGTACCTCCAGTAGCCCGAATTCGGGCTGCGGTTCTGCGGCGCCTAATCCGCCCAAAGGCCAACCGGCGATGAAAGCCTATTTGGATTTCAACACCAGTTGGCCGCTTAACTCCTGGCAAATTACCGAAAACCACAACGACTATCAGGTTGCTTATCTGCGTCTGTTATCCAAGTTTGTGAATAATCAGTAAGCCAAAATAGCGGATCTCAAAAGGCATTTGTCTCACGACAAATGCCTTTTGTCGTTTTAGTAAACAATTTCGTTCGAAAACCTTGCTTAAAAGTTTCGAAAAGCTAAAATAACTTTCAAATCGAAACTTTTGGCAAACTAACATGACTAAACGCAATACCCAGCAACGTCGTCGCGCCATCATCGATCTGTTAAATGAGAGCGGTGAAGTGAGTGTAGAAGCCTTGGCAGAGCAGTTTTCTACCTCAGAAGTCACTATTCGCAAGGATCTGGCGGCATTGGAATCCAACGGTTTATTGTTGCGCCGCTACGGTGGTGCCGTTCCTGTACCCCAGGAATTGATGAGCGATCCGGTAGAAAAAGTTTCGATTCGTAAGCAAACAATTGCCAAAGCGGCAGCGCAGCTCATCCGCGACCACAATCGCATCATCCTCGACAGCGGGAGTTCTACCACCGCCGCGTTATTGCCGGAGCTTTCCAGCAAGCAAGGTTTGGTCGTAATGACCAACTCCCTCAGTATCGCTAACGCCCTGCGCGAGCTGGAAAACGAGCCCACCATTTTGATGACTGGCGGCACCTGGGACCCAAAATCCGAAGGTTTCCAGGGGCAACTCGCCGAGCAAATCCTGCGCTCCTACAACTTCGATCAATTTTTTATCGGCGCCGATGGTTTGGATTTGGAACGCGGCACAACGACTTTCAATGAACTCTATAGTTTGAGCCGTGTGATGGCTGAGGTCGCGCGCGAAGTTATTGTCATGGCCGAATCCGACAAAATCGGCCGCAAAATTCACAATCTCGAATTGCCCTGGTCGGCCATCAAAGTGTTGGTCACCGATAACGGTCTCGATGAAAAAGATAAACAAAAAATAGAACAACAAGGTGTGCGTGTAATACAGGGTTAAACACCCCCTCCCAGCCTCCCCCTTTGCAAGGGGGAGGGGTTTTGATTCCCCCTCTGAATAAATAATGAGGGAGCCAAGTCCCCTCCCTTTTTCAAGGGGAGGGTTAGGGAGGGGTTACAAAAACAAAATATTTTTACTACTACTAAACAGCTCAAGGAGTTAATCATGTGTGGAATTGTTGGCGCAGTAGCGCAACGCGATGTAGCAGATATTCTGGTGGAGGGATTGCGCCGTCTGGAATACCGCGGTTATGACTCAGCCGGTGTGGCCGTGGTTAGCAATGGTCAATTGCAACGCGTGCGTCGCCTGGGAAAAGTAAAAGAATTATCGGATGCTGTTCACGCGGAACCTATTCCCGGCGGTACCGGTATTGCTCACACCCGTTGGGCTACTCACGGTGAACCGAGCGAGCGCAATGCGCATCCGCATATTTCCAAAGAACATATTGCAGTGGTGCACAACGGTATTATCGAAAACCACGCAAACCTGCGTCGTTTATTACAAGAAGAAGGTTATGTATTTACCTCGGATACTGATACCGAAGTAATCGCGCACCTGGTGCAAAAAGAATTAAAAAATACCGACAGTTTGTTAATTGCGGTGCAGAAATCAGTAAAACAATTACACGGCGCTTACGGCACAGTGTTGATGGACAAAAACGACGCAAGTCGTTTGGTCGTTGCACGTTCCGGTTCACCATTGGTTATCGGTTTGGGAATTGGTGAAAATTTTATCGCTTCCGATCAACTCGCACTGTTGCCGGTAACTCGTCGCTTTATCTTTTTGGAAGAAGGCGATGTGGCGGAAATTACCCGTCAAACCATCAAAATTTTTGATAAAGATGGTGTTGCTGTCGAGCGCCAAATCCATGAATCTACGGCGAGTTACGACGCGGGCGATAAAGGCAAATTCCGTCACTTTATGCTGAAGGAAATTTACGAGCAACCAAACGCCGTATTGAACACTTTGGAAGGTCGCTTAAGTAGTGAATCTGTATTGGATGAAACATTCGGTAACGGCGCTGCAGAATTATTTAAAAAAGTAAAACACATCCAGATCGTTGCTTGTGGTACCAGCTATCACTCCGGTTTGGTTGCGCGTTACTGGATTGAATCGCTCGGCGGAATTTCTTGCAATGTGGAAATCGCCAGCGAATTTCGTTATCGCAAATCCTTTGTGCAACCTGACAGTCTGTTAGTTTCAATCAGCCAATCCGGTGAAACAGCAGATACTTTAGCCGCATTGCGGCTCGCAAAAGAATTGGGATATTTGGGTAGCCTCACAATTTGTAATGTTGCCGGTTCGTCGCTGGTACGTGAATCCGATCTCGCATTTATGACACGCGCTGGTGCTGAAATTGGTGTTGCTTCTACCAAAGCATTTACCACGCAACTTGTTGGTTTGGCGATGTTGGTTTTAGCGGTGGGTAAATACAACGGCCTGACGGCTGAACAACAAAAAGACATGGTGACGGCGCTGAAAAACCTTCCTGCAAAATTGGAAGAATCATTAGCACTCGCACCAAAAATCGAAGCCCTTGCCGAAGAGTTTGCGGATAAACATCACTCACTGTTTTTGGGCCGTGGCGATCAATATCCTATTGCAATGGAAGGCGCACTGAAATTAAAAGAAATTTCCTACATCCACGCTGAAGCCTACGCTGCCGGTGAATTAAAACACGGCCCGCTGGCATTGATAGACGCACACATGCCAATCATCGTTGTTGCACCAAACAATGATTTGTTGGAAAAATTAAAATCCAACGTCGAAGAGGTGCGCGCGCGCGGTGGTATTCTGTATGTATTCGCTGATGAAGATGCGCATTTTGAATCCGACGAAACCATGCGCGTAATCAACGTCCCGCACATCCATACCTGGTTAGCTCCAATCCTTTATACATTGCCACTGCAACTGCTGAGTTACTATGTGGCGATTATTAAAGGGACTGATGTGGACCAACCGCGCAACCTGGCCAAGTCGGTTACTGTGGAATAGTTTTCTGTTTTTATTCCGCAATAGCAGCAGCCAGCTGCCGCGGCCGTTTAAAATAAAACATCCAGTTAATAATAAAATTACGGATGCTAAAAAATAGTCTCATACCGACTGCCTGAATTGGGTGTATCTAAAACAGGCAGCCGGCATGAGAACTAGCAATACATTTCAAATATACCCTCCAATTCTGAACATTTGCCTTTTTATCATCACCATTTCCTTGTGATCCATTTTTGCGAGCTCATATCCTCCTTAAGCTCGACTAAAAAATTTTACGCTTACTTAACTATATTTGAAAAAACATATATATTAAATTTCGTATGTATACATAACCCTCCCTAAAAGGTTCCTCTGTGATTGATCCCCTCCAATTTTTCAAATGCTTGGCTGATGAAACCCGCCTTAAGTCATTGATTCTCATGCACACTGAAGGTGAGCTGTGTGTATGCGAGCTGATGGAGGCTCTGGATGAAATCCAACCCAAGATTTCCCGGCATCTAGCACTGCTAAGGGAACATAAAATTGTTTTGGATAGACGTCAGGGGCAATGGATCCACTACCGGTTGAACCCTGATTTGCCCGATTGGGCTAAGGCAATTCTCGCTGCGACGACTCAATCTAATTCGTCGTACATTAAAGCCAATCTCAAAAAATTGTGTTGCATGATTGATCGTCCGGAGCGTTCCAAGGCTTGTTGCTGATTGAAAAAATAATTGAGTATGTGACATGAAAAAAATTAAAGTGGGCATCAATGGTTTTGGTCGAATTGGCCGTTTAGTGCTGCGTGCATCCTGGCATTGGCCAGAGTTTGAGTTTGTGCAAATCAATGATCCGGGCGCAGATGCAGAAACCTATGCCCACCTTCTTAAATTCGATTCGGTACAGGGAATTTGGCCGGAGGATGTCACTGCCGAAGGTGACACGCTCGTCATCAATGGCAAAGCGATTAACGTTACAACCAACAAAACAATTGCAGATACCAATTGGTCGGGCTGTGACCTGGTGATTGAAGCCAGTGGCAGAATGAAATCGGTCGCCATACTGCAAAATTATTTGGACCAAGGTGTAAAGCGTGTGGTGGTCAGCGCTCCCGTAAAAGAAACGGGGGCGTTGAATATCGTTATGGGGGTTAACCATCACTGGTTTAAACCCACAGAACATCGCATTGTGACTGCTGCATCTTGCACCACTAATTGCCTCGCTCCGGTTGTAAAAGTGATCCATGAAAAATTAGGAATTCGCCATGGCTCAATCACCACCATTCACAATTTGACCAATACCCAATCCATTCTGGATCAGCCCCACAAAGATTTACGACGCGCACGATCTTCGGGCTCCAACTTAATTCCTACTACGACAGGTTCCGCTACCGCTATTGCTGAAATCTTTCCGGAGTTACGTGGCCGCCTGAATGGGCATGCTGTCCGTGTTCCACTCGCTAACGCATCGTTAACTGACTGTGTGTTTGAAGTTGAACGCGCTACATCGGTTGAAGAAGTGAATCAGCTTTTGAAAGCTGCCAGCGAAAACGAATTAAAAAATATTCTCGGTTATGAAGAACGGCCATTGGTTTCCAGGGATTATTGCGGTGATCCGCGCTCATCGATTGTAGATGCGCTATCGACGATGGTGGTAAATGGTACGCAGGTAAAAATCTACGCTTGGTATGACAACGAATGGGGTTACTCAAACCGTACTGCTGAACTCGCCCGCTTTGTAGGCCTGGCTGATTAAACATGGCAAACCTGTCCAGCCCTTATAAACAATACGCGATTGTCACCGGCAATTACTGGGCATTTACCCTGACTGATGGTGCCCTGCGTATGTTAGTGGTACTGCACTTTTATCAGTTGGGATTTAATCCCTTACAAATTGCCAGCCTGTTTTTGTTCTATGAAATTTTTGGTGTAGTGACCAATTTGGCAGGCGGTTATCTGGGATCACGGATTGGCTTGAATAAAACCATGAATATCGGTTTGGCATTACAAGTAGTCGCGTTGATGATGTTAGTGGTTCCCACAACGCTGTTAACTGTTCCCTGGGTAATGGGAGCACAGGCGTTGTCGGGTATTGCTAAAGACCTCAATAAAATGAGCGCAAAAAGTACAATCAAATTACTGGTACCTGCTGATGAGCAGGGACAATTATTTAAATGGGTTGCACTGCTTACCGGTTCTAAAAACGCATTGAAAGGTGTTGGTTTTTTTCTCGGTGCAGTGTTGCTCACAGGGTTGGGATTTAACGGCGCTGTTCTCAGTATGGCAGTTGCGTTGGCCATGGTTTGGTTAGCAAGCTTGTTGCTGTTAAGGCAAGATTTAGGTAAAGCCAAAAACAAACCGAAATTCCATGAGCTATTTTCCAAAAGCAAAGCAGTAAATGTTTTATCCTCTGCCCGATTATTCTTATTTGGTGCGCGTGATGTTTGGTTCGTGGTTGCGCTGCCTGTGTTTCTCGCCAGTCAATTGCAATGGGATTTTTGGTGGGTAGGTGGCTTTCTCGCACTCTGGGTAATTGGGTACGGAATAGTTCAATCTGTGGTTCCGAAATTGCTACCACGTACCAAAACTAAAACGCCGGATGGTCGTTCGGCATTCTACTGGGCACTTATGCTTGCTTTTATAACAAGCATTCTTGCTGCGGCACTTGGTTCTGAATTACCACTGGCTCCTGTGTTAATAACAGGCTTGGTTCTTTTCGGAATTTTCTTTGCAATTAATTCATCGATCCATAGTTATTTGATTGTGAGTTACGCGAAAGAAGATGGAGTGTCCCTGGATGTGGGATTTTATTACATGGCTAATGCGGTTGGTCGATTGATAGGTACTATGCTTTCTGGTTGGGCCTATCAGGTTGCCGGATTAACGATGTGCCTGTGGATTTCTGCGGGTTTTATTGTTGCAGCAGCTTTACTTTCACTTGCACTTCCAAAGCATGTAAAAGAGGCTCAATGATGGAATCAAAAAACGCAAGTTGTTCAACTTCGGCATGCAATGACAATATCAGTGCAGTTGCAGAGGTATTAAATCTATAACCGTTTAACTGATTTTTCATTAAGTGAAAAAACCAATCAGCCTCTGAACCTGGCTTATCAAGCTGGTTCCGTTGTAGTGACTTCCAATCCCTATCTTCATGCGCTATTTGCAAATAAGAACAATCTTACAGTGCTTAGTGACAGCGATTCATTGCAGCGATATGGCATCAATGAAGCTGATAGGCATACGCTCAATACAAGCGTGCCTTCTACATGTAAGGTAACGCCTGGAAATGAATAAAACGAGCGGATGAGCAAACCCAACCCATTGCTTATTAGCATGAGTTCCCGGAAATTATTTTGTTGATGCGAAAAATCAGTAAGCTACATCGCGTTGCTGTGCACAGTTATTGCCAGATAAAAAAACAATTGGCAAAACCAGTACGCACAAGTCTGAAACCTGTGTGTGCAAGCGATAAAAAAATTAATTACTGAAAATCAGGCGATTATTACTGGTGGAGCGCGCAGTGGCGGGCGGAAATCAGGGAGAAATTTTGCGAGATGCAGGGACGTGTAAAAACAAACCCCGAGGGATCTGGTGTATAAAAAAATTATTATAACAATCGTCGCCAGCAGCAAGGACGATGAATAAAATTTTAAGAGCTTGACCAGTGCTGATTGGGAAATATCAATATCCTGGTGTTCATCTTCTTCTGCGTGTACTTCGTGGCCTTCCACAATATCAACATGGAAAGATACGGCCGGCTCCTTACCGTCAAAGCAAAAATGACTGTGCACACCCATCCAACTGGTCATTAGCCATAACAGCAATGCCAGAAACGCTACAGCGCGATGGATTATACGAATCTTCACGATAAAGGGGTCCGAAAAAAAAGGTTGCAGGATATAGCAATCAAAATATTGCTGCCACTGCCGCTTCTCAATTCAAGAAAAAAACTGATTTTGTTTGTAGTGAAAAACTACTAACGAAAAAAATTCGTCTATGAAATCAATTGTGTCGCTTAAATTTTCTAAAGTAGATATTCACGTATTAATTGTGAAAAATTACCCAAAAAATTCTTGCAATAAAATATTAACTTTGAAGGTTAATCTGATTAAGAATAAAAAAGATGAAGGAAACGTTACTGCTGGATTAGCAGAAAAATTTGAAGTATGGCTACCACACGAGTGGCGCTGAGAATATCGAAGGACAGAAAATGGGTGTTATTGAGCAGCTGATGGAAACGAAAAATCGTATCATCAAGCAAAAACTGGAGTTACAGGAATACCTCTCTCTCCAGTTTAAAAATTACCGGTCTATTTTGGTGCAAGATCCCAAAAATGGCTTTGATCGTTTGGGTCAGAATAACGATAACGAAGATGCAAACGATGTTTGTAGTGATCCTATCAATTTTTTCGAAAGAGCAGAGCCGCACGAATTAATTTCGAGCGATGAATACGTTTATACCAGTGATTGGGTGTTTGTCAGTCAGGATATGATTGATGCGTTTGCGATTGTGACGCTGGATGACCAATGGATTCATACCGATATCTATCGCGCCCAAAAAGAATCACCGTTTAAAAGTACCATCGCCCATGGTTTTTTGATTCTTTCGCTTATCCCTCATTTGACATCAACACGTGATTTACACGCGGTAGTTGGGCAATCGCCCCGGATGATTTTTAATTTGGGTTTGAAAAATGTCCATTTTTTACATCCACTGAAATCGAATTTGGCTATTCGTGCCAGGATTAAAACGCTGGAAATCCAACCTCAAAAAAGAGGCGTCCAGCTAACAGAAGAAATCAGCATTGAAAGCAAATCCGGAAAAACGATTTGCAGGGCCGATACGATTTATCGCGTTGTTTTTCACTAGTTTTATGTTCCCCCCCGTTAACACTCTAAACTTTTTTAAAGGAGTAACCATGCACGCTTCACCATCCATTATGTCCCTGAAGGATCTGGGCATTGATCCACTGAAAGCCGTTGTGTCTTCAGTGTCCGAACTTTACAAGCTTCCGCAAGATACGCTGAACACAATAAAAGCGGATTTGATTATTGATAGCTTTCGCTTTCACTATGAAAATAACAAATATTATCGCGATGCCTGCAATGAGAAAGGAATTAATCCTGCGCACATCCAGGGTTATGATGACCTTATTAAAATTCCATTAATTCCAATCGCAAAATTTAAATCAGCTTCCAACCATGAATTGCTGTCAAAGCCATTGACTGCGATTGAGCATGAGATGCGCAGTACAGGTACCAGCGGTATTCCAAGTATTTCCCGTCGCTGCAGCGGTACTATCGATCTGGCGGTTTCTGCAATTTACGCGATGTATCGCGAATTCCTGGGTATTTCAAAAGGCGCGGGTTTGTATGTGTGCCCGTCTACGGAAGAAATTCCCGAGATGGGTATGATCAAAGCATTAAATATGCTGGCTGGCCTTTTGGATACTCATCGCTTTATGGTCAAGCAGGAACGTTTTGTACCCGAAGATGCAATTGCACAATTAAAAACCTGGGACAAACAATTCACCCGTCACATCATTGGCCCACCATTTTTAATTCATCGCTTGTTGCAATTCCTGAAACAAACCGGGCAAACCCTGAAGCTGGATAAAGGCAGCATGGTAATCACACTCGGTGGTTGGAAACGTTTTACTGGCCAAATGATTTCACGCCGTGAATTCAGTTTGATGTGCGAGGAATATTTAGGCATTCCCGCCAACGGCATTCGCGATATTTATGCGCTGGTTGAATCCAACGTAGTTGCAATTGATGATGAACATCAAGTCAAACACGTATCGCCTTATGTGCATTTCAGTGTGCGTGATATTAATGATTTAAGTAAGGAAGTGCCTGCAGGTGAGCGCGGAATTCTGGCAATCCTTGATCCACTGGCGCTTGCAACACCGGGCATGATTCTTACTGAAGATATTGTGTCCCTTGTTCCTGGTGAAAGCCCTTCAGGGCGAAGCGGCCAGCGCATGGAATACATTATGCGCGCACCAACGTCGCTGGAATTTGGCTGTTGTGCAGTAAATCTGGAGCGGAAAATGGATGAAGACGAAGCGACAGAAAATGCGTGCCCTGTTACCGCGTAACGAGTAATTAATGGACGTGAATCCATGCCGGATTCACGTTTGTCCTTGAGCGTATAAACGTAAAGGAATTCTTATGTTTAACGATATTATTGTAAAAAATTTTTCCAATCCTGAATTTGCTGCCGAGATTGACAACGCCACCAATACCATTGAGCTGGGCAATCCTGTGTGTGGCGATCGCATTAAAGTGCAGTTGCACATTGAAGACGGCGTTATTAAAAAAGCCAATTATGCCGCCTGGGGTTGCGCAACTTCTCTTGCTACCGGCAATGTATTTTGCTCACACATCCATGGTGCAGCTTGTAGTGATATCCAATCCATGGACAAAGCAAATATTGAAAACATGCTGGGCGAATTGGATCCCTCGCAACACCATTGTTTGGAAATGTTGCACAAGCTGTTTGAAAAACTCCAACACACTATCGCTGTGCAGTAAGCAGGTACGCCATCATGACCACACAAGGCTATTTTGATTACAACGCAACGACACCGGTTTGCTCCGAAGCGGTTAATGCATTTATCAATGCAGTAACCCAGTACGCGAATCCATCGAGTAAATACGGTTTATCCAAAACATCCAACGAAATAATTAATGATGCGCGCGCGCAAGTAGCAACATTAATTGGTGCGGATACCGGCGAAGTATTTTTTACCTCCGGCGGTACCGAATCCAATAATTGGGCGATCAAAGGTGCTTTTTTCCAGCAACTGAAAATTTCCAGCACGCGCAATCATTTAATTGTGTCAGAAATGGAACATTCGTCGGTGTTGGAAGTGTGCGCATTCCTGGAGCGGGAATTTGATTGCACGGTGACGCGCCTCAAGCCGGACAGTGAAGGTATTGTTTCGGTGGCGGCGGTGGCTAATGCCCTGCGGCCGGAGACGCTGCTGGTATCGGTCATGATGGTGAACAATGAAGTCGGATCACTGCAACCCATCCGGGATATTGCGGCGTTATTGGATGATAGAGCGTCACAACAAAAAAATTTGCACGATCAAAAAATTCATTTCCATGTCGATGCCGTCCAGGCCGTTGGAAAAATCCCGGTCGATGTGCGCGACCTGGGTGTGGATACCATGTCATTTTCCGGCCATAAATTTTATGCCCCGAAAGGGATTGGCGGTTTGTATATTCGCCAGGGTATCAAGATCACTCCCCTACTCCATGGCGGTGGCCAGGAACGCGGATTGCGTGGCGGTACAGAAGCAATTGCGTCGGTAGCGGCAATGGGTGCAGCAGCGCAAGTTACTGTTAATACCTTGAATGACCAGGTTGTTTATCTGGCGAAATATCGCGAGTTATTAAGGTCCGAATTATTAAGCGTTGTGCCGGGTGTGTATTTCCACGGGCCTGCCAACAAAGCGCTCCAGGCACCCAACACATTGAGTGTTTGTATACCGGGAATTCGCGCAGAAGCATTGGCTGCATTGCTGGATAACATGCACGGCATTCAGGTATCGCTGGGTGCTGCCTGCAGTAATAACAAAAGTGTGGCGTTGTCCCATGTGCTGCTGTCCATGGGCCTTGACGAGGATGCGGTCAAAGCAACGCTCCGCGTCAGTATTGGCCAATACACCACAGAGAGCGATATCCACCGGTTCGTCCAGGCCGTAGTAACCGGCGTGACCACTTTGTTTCGTATTAGCAAGCCAGCGAGTCAATCCTATGTCACTACCGCTTGATTCCGCCGGCAGCATCCTCGCGTGCCTGGAACATTACGCCGCCGCACGCGCAAACGAAAATGCTTACGTGTTCCTGACCGACGGTGAAATTCATGAGCAAGCATTAACGTACAACGAGCTGCGTTCGCGCGCCCAGGCTATGGCCGGCGAATTAACGCAACGCGGATTGCAAGATCAGGCGGTGTTGTTGTTATTTCCAGCAGGGCTGGATTTTGTGATCGCATTTTTTGCGTGCTTGTATGCGGGGACTATTGCCGTTCCTGCCAACCTCGCACGCAATAGTCATCACTATGCGCGCCTGAAACAAATTATCCAGGATTCAAATACGCAGGCCGTATTAACAATCCCTGCCCTTAAAGCAGCGACAGAAAAAGGATTGACCACTGCCGGTGTTGATGTTGCACACATTGGTATTTTGTGTGAGGTCGATATTGTCAACGCCGCCAGCCGCGCGCATTTTCAACCGGTAGCGCGTACGCATCAGCCTGCGTTTATCCAATATACGTCGGGGTCAACGGGAAATCCGAAAGGCGTTATCGTGACGCACGCGCAATTGGTTGCAAACGAGCGCGCGATCCAGCGTTGTTCAAACTTGCCTGAATTTGCCAACGTGGGCGGATGGTTGCCGCAATTCCATGATATGGGTTTGATAGGCACCATGCTGCAACCGGCCGCATTAGGTGGCTGTTATTACTTCATGTCGCCGTTGCATTTTATCCAAAGCCCGATGCGCTGGATAAAGTTACTAAGCCGTTGCAAGGCTGTCGCTACCGCCGCGCCCAATTTTGCGTTGGATATGTGCGTTAAAGCTATGCGTAACGGTTTTGATGGCGATCTGGATTTGTCATCACTGAATACTATTTTTTGCGGCGCGGAACCGGTTAACCAAAATACCGTAAGCCAATTTAATTCCTGTTTTGAACCTTATGGATTACATCCCGATGCACTCAAGCCGTGTTATGGAATGGCGGAAACCACGCTGATTATTTCCGGGGGAATTGCAACCGGTGTTGCCAAATATCTCACCGTCAATCGCGAAGCATTAAAAACCGGCGTTGTTTCCGTTGTGACTGAACAGGACCCCGAATCGCAACACATTGTTTGTTGCGGCGCGCCGGTTGATGGCCACGTGATTAAAATTGTTAACCCCGAAACGTTTGCCGTATTGGATGAAAATGCCGTTGGCGAAATCTGGTGCGCAGGCCCCAGCATCGCGGCCGGTTATTGGAAAAACGAACGCGCAACGCTCGACACTTTCGGTGCAAAAACCGCGTGCGGGCAAGGCCCCTTTTTGCGCACCGGCGATTTGGGTTTTATTAATCGCGATGGCATTTTTGTAACAGGCCGCATCAAGGAATTAATGATTATTCGCGGTAAAAATCATTATCCGCACGATATCGAAACAACCATCGCCGGTGTATTTGCAGAAAAAAGCATGGACGTGCAAGTCGCGGTCTTTGCAAATGATGAAGCGGCCAAAGTCCCCGGTATTGTGGCTTACGTTGAATTGCCGCGCCGTGGCACTGCGTTGGATGCAGAAACATTCAAGCAATTCGTAAGCACTTTGCGCCAGGCGGTCAATGCTGTGCACGACGTGCAATTGAAAGATGTTGTTGCATTCAAATTTGGCAGTATTCCACGCACCTCCAGCGGTAAAACCCAGCGGCTTGCCTGCGCGCGCTTATACACCAGCGGCGGTATTGATACTGACGAACGTGTGTTGTTATCGACACGGCGCACAACAACCGAAACGGAAGCTGTTGCTTCCTGACAATCAATTTACTGACGGAAGGAAACTATTTATGTCAGATGCAAATGTTTTAACGCCGATCAATAACCGTGTTCAACCCGACAGTGTTGACGGTGTTAGCCAGCGTATTTTTTTCCACCTGAAAAAACGTATCGATGCGGATTATCCGGATTTCACCGAACCATTACGCAGCGATATGTCATTTGATTACATCGGGCTTGATTCGGTGTCGCGCGTCGAACTGGTAACAGACCTGGCCAACGATTTCGGCATAAAACTTGACCCAACGGCTGCGTACGATTTTGTCACCATCGGTTCGTTAGCGGAATTTGTCTGGTCTGAAATATCAGGTACAACCCTGGATTTGAAAAAAGCCTTAGGGGTTTGAGATGCTCGATTGTCTGGTTATTGGCGGCGGGCATTGCGGGCTGCTCAGTGGATTTTTTTTGGGTGAAGAGAATCTGAATTACCTGATTGTCGATAGCGAAGAGCGCATCGGTGATGTGTGGCGCAAACGCCCGGATAATTTGCGCCTGTTTACCTCGCGCCAATTTTGCGGATTAGCGGATCTTCCATTAAGCGGTGACCCGGAGGGATACGCGTCGGGTCACGAATTTGCCGATTACCTTGCGCATTTTGCTGCGCAAAAAAATCTCAACTTCACGGTAAAAACCCGCATTGTCGCGCTGCGCAAAGACAAGGATATTTTTGTCGCCGTTACTGACAGCGGGCATATTTATCGCGCGCGCACAGTCATTAACGCAACCGGCTCCAATCAGCGCGCGATTATTCCCGTCGTTGCCCAACAACTGGATGACAATATTCAGCAACTGACCGGTGCGAGCTATCGCAATCCGCAACAATTGCCATCAATGGCAAAAGTATTGGTGTGCGGTGATGGCGCGAGCGGGCGGCAAATTGCGGTAGAGCTTGCCGCAAACCAATGTAATGTCAGCCTGGCCCACGGCAGGGCTCGCAAAATGGTGCCGAACCGTGTGCTCGGGCACGATTTATTCTGGTGGCTGCATCGCATCGGTGTGCTCTATGCGGATCGCAATTCACTTATTGCAAAAATATTGCGCAAGCGCGATCCGGTACCTGTCGCCGCTACTGCCAGTAATTCTGCCTTGGTTCAACGTGGTATTACCCTGAGGGCGCGTGCGATTTCCGCGCAAGGGAATGTTATTCAATTTGAGGACGGTGCGTCGGCCAGTTTTGATGCAGTTATCTGGTGTGCCGGTTACGACGAAACTATTGATTGGTTGCATTTTTCCGAGTTGGGTAACGCCAAAGAACTTGCCAGCGGCAAAGGTAAAACGCCGGTGAAAGGATTGTTTGTCGTGGGGCGAAAATGGCTCAGCTGCCGCGCTTCGGAATTGGTACTGGGAGCAGAACGCGATGTCCTTCAGGCGGTGCGTTATGTATTGCAGGAATGCGCTGCTCCACTCGTGTCTGTACAAGAAGGATATCAACCGTTATGAAATTATTGATCAACAATGTCATTCGATTCCGCTGGTTGGTAATTGTCGCGGTGATTGGTTTGACGGCGTTTCTGGGTTTGCAAATTAAAAACCTCAAGATTGTTATTAATCCCAACACCATGTTGCCGCAACATCACCAGAATGTAATTGGTACCAATGTTGCCGAAGAATTATTTGGTTCAAAACATGTGGTGGTATTAGGTGTGAGTGCAACTGATGGCGGCAACGCACTCACCCAAAGTGTATTGGAAGTTGTTCAGCAATTATCGGAAAAAATGCCGGCGATTGAGGGTGTAAAAGGCTACACCTTGATGAGCGTTACTGCCGACCGCGCAAAGTCTATTGCAGCCAACGGCGATGAATTGGTTATTGAACCGTTATTGGAAACACCCATTACTAACGAAAGTATTCAACATCTTGTCCAGCATCTCGACACCAATCCCATTTACCAAGGCACGGTAGTTTCAGAAGATCGGAAAGTCGTTTCTGTTTCATTTGCGATTAGCGCAGGCCAGGGTGGCTTTCGTCAGATTATGGATCAGGTGCAAACCGTTATTGAGCAAAATACCCGAACCGGTGTGGTCATAACCGCGAGTGGCACGCCGGTGTTTTTTGCCCAAGTGGAACGTTTTGCACAGCGTATGGGTTTGCTCTTCCCTATCGCGCTGATTTTAATTGGTTTGATTCACTTCGAAGCATTTCGCTCTATCCAGGGTTTGGTTCTGCCCTTGGTAACAGCGGTGCTTGCGGTCGTGTGGGGGCTCGGCATTATGGGCGCTGCCAATGTTCCCATGGATGCATTCAATGCCACCACACCAATTTTGATCCTCGCGGTTGCAGCAGGTCATGCGGTACAAATTTTAAAACGTTACTACGAAGAATATGATCGATTAAGCGTTGCAAATCCGGAGCAATCCGCAACCGATATTAATCGCCAGGCAGTGGTTGAATCCTTATCCAGGGTCGCGCCCGTTATGATTGCTGCCGGTGGCGTTGCCATCATTGGATTTTTTTCCTTGATCACGTTTGATGTTGCGACTATTCGCACCTTCGGTATTTTTACCGGCTTGGGAATATTAAGTGCATTGTTGATCGAATTAACATTTATTCCCGCGCTGCGCAGCGTATTGCGCCCTCCCAAACGTATTATCGCAACAACGCCAACCAAGCCGCGGTTGTGGGATCGCATTGCAGATCATTTATCGGCGCTCGTACTTACTCGCTATAAAACGGTTGTAACTGGCTTTGTTCTGGTGGCGTTGATCGCCGGTTTAGGTACAGCATTTATTAATCGCGAAAATTCTACCAAAAGCTATTTTGCAGATAACGTACAAGTGCGCCATGACGATGCGTATTTGAATTCGCATTTGGCCGGCACCAACACACTGTATGTTGTCTTTAAAGGCAAGGACAAAGATGCGATCAAGCAACCTGCAAATCTGCATTTGATTGAAGAAACGCAACGCTACCTGCAAACCTTGCCCAATGTGGGCAAGACGGTTTCAATTGTTGATTTCATCAAGCAAATGAATCGCTCGATGAATGCAGGCCAAACAGAATTCAACCGTATTCCTGATACAGAAGATCTGGTATCGCAATTTCTCTTTTTATATTCCATGTCGGGCGATCCGGTCGATTTTGAATCCTATGTGGATTACGACTACCAGAATGCAAACCTGATTGTGTGGATGAAAGATGACAGCAGCAAATACGCGGAAACCATTGTGCGTAACATCCGTGAATTTGTAACACCACGATTAGTGAATACCGATATGGAAATTTTAATCGGCGGTAGTGTGCCGCAATCGTCGGCATTGAGTGAAACCCTGGTTGATGGCAAGCAGCGGAATATTTTGCAAATGATGGTAGTCGTATTTGTTGTCGGTATCCTGATTTTCCGTTCGTTCATTGCCGGGTTTTATTTAATTGTTCCGTTGGTCGTCACGGTATTAATGAATTTCGGGGTCATGGGTATTACCGGAATTCCGCTCAATACACCCAACGCCGTAAGTTCAGCGATGGCGATTGGTATTGGTGCGGATTATGCGATTTACATGTTGTATCGCATGCGCGAAGAGTTAAAGAAGCACAATCATTTTGATCGCGCATTGGAAGAAACCATGCGCACTGCCGGCAAAGCGGTTGTTTATGTAGCGACGGCAATTGCCGGTGGTTATTCGGTATTAATGTTATCCAAGGGTTTTTATGTGCATATCTGGTTCGGGATTTTAATTGTGATGTCGATGATTGTCAGTGCAGTGTCGGCGTTGGTATTGGTACCGGCGCTATTAAAATGGTTACCTTCCAGCTTTTTGAAAAGCACCACCACTTACGATGTAAAAAGTGTGCCGGGCACCGCTCTCGCACTCGTATTTGCCTGCGGTCTTTTTACGCTGCTCCCAACAAAAAGTTATGCGGAGCCGCTGACTGCTGAGCAGATTATGATTAACAATTACGAATCAACCCGCGTCACTGATTCATTATCCAAAGCGACCTTTACACTGATTAGCCCTAAAGGCCAGGAGAGAGTGCGCAAAACATTTGGTGCTACCTCACTTGAAGACCAGGGCAAAACCAACAAACGTGTCATTCGCTTTTTGTCTCCCGGTGATGTGCGCAATACCAGCACCTTGCTCATAGAGCACCAGGATAAAGATGATGAAATCTGGGTGTATTTACCGGCGATGAAAAAAACACGTCGTATTTCAGCGGATAATAAAAAGAGTAGTTTTGTCGGTACCGATTTATCCTACGGCGATATCCTGGGCCACAAGCCACAGGACTGGACCCACACCATTACGCAAACAACGGAGACTCAACTTGTTATTGAGTCCATCGCTAAAAATGAACAAGTGAGTAAGGATTCCGGTTACTCCAAACGCATTAATTGGTTGAATAAAACCAATTTCGTTGCAGAGAAAACGGATTTTTATGATCGCTCCGGTAAATTATTAAAAACGGTAGAAAATTCTGATATTCGTTTAGTCGATGAAACCAACCGGAAATGGCAAGCGATGATAGTTATCGCAAAAAATCACCAGACCGGTCATTCAACGCGTGTTCAACTCGACGAATACAAAGCCAACACCCAGGCAGTGAACGCCGATTACTTCTCAATGCGTTATCTGGAGAAGGAAGAGTAAGATTCATGAACGTTGGCTGGATCATTGCGGCAGTAGCGCCGTTGGCTACTGCTTCTGTTTTTGCACAAGATTTACCGTTTGGTGAATGCCGTTTGGGTTATTGGTCATCATCGCGCAATCTCGATCATACGCAGGACATCGCCCAGGGATTATGCTTTTCCAATTGGAAGCCCTCTGTTTCAGATTCAGTGTCGTTTGGCTTCAGTGTGCAAGGGCATATCGCAAACGAATACGATACAACGGGCGATAAAGCGCGCTTGCGTGAAGGTTATGCTGATATTGGAAACGATCATTGGAGCCTTCGATTAGGACGCCAGATAATCGCTTGGGGCCGAGCAGACCGAATAAATCCCACTGATTATTTTTCACCGCGCGATTTCACGTTACTCGTGCCTGAAGATGATGAACAACGCCGTGGAATCGATGCGGCGCTTGCACAATATCATCTCAACGATAGTAATCGTTTGTCGTTGGTGATTGCGCGCTTTGAGCCACACAAAATGCCACAAGGTTTATTGCCCGCAGGTATTGTGCGTTCCGCGGAACCTGATGATGCGGAAGTCGCTGTTAAATACGATCACATCGGCAATCTCTTTGATTGGTCCGTTTCTTACTACGATGGTTATGATCGTTTTTCACGTTATCGATTAGCGCAATATGTTAATGATCTCCCGCGTATTTATGCAGATTATGAATCGCTAAGTACTTGGGGTTTTGATACGGCCGCAGCAGCGGGTTCCTGGACATTGCGTACTGAGCTGACGCATAGCACGCAAGAACGAACACAAACCGGTGATGAAATTTCCATTACACGGGCGATAGTTGGCGTTGATCACGACTTTTTAGATACTGCCAATATTAATGTGCAATGGTTTTCGAATCATCGCGAACATACATCCCGCATTCCCATCGCCATTTATCAAGAAGGATTGGATCGCTTAAATTCCGAATTTGGTTTTCATGACCAGGGAGTGACGTTGCGTTTATCCAATCGTTTTCTGAATGAGCAACTTAAAATTGAACTCGCTGCAATTCTTGATACTCAAAACCAAAGCTATGTTATTCGCCCGCGCCTGACCTACGCGCTGAATGACCAAATAAAAATTACAGCGGGTGCAGATGCATTTTCAGGTATTGAGCAATCTTATTTTGGTGTACGTGAAAATAATGACTTGCGTTTTATCGAGTTTACTATTGTGTACTGATTGTCCAAGCGAGGTATGTTGTCGTGGATTTAAATGAACTAACAAAACCAACGCCGATCCTGGATTTTAATTCT
The DNA here is from genome assembly GCA_003056245.1 of Cellvibrio sp. 79. Classification (GTDB taxonomy): domain Bacteria; phylum Pseudomonadota; class Gammaproteobacteria; order Pseudomonadales; family Cellvibrionaceae; genus Cellvibrio. The sequence goes on from MVDH01000003.1 coordinate 791,803, forward strand.
CCGAATATCGTTAAACTTATTACCGATAGGAATTGGAAAAACATACCGCAAGAACAAGCGGCGCGGGAAATTTATGAATTTTGTCGCGACGAAATCCGTTTTGGTTACAACGCTGAAGCCGATGATATGCCCGCATCTGCGGTGTTAGATGAAGGCTTGGGTCATTGCAATACCAAATCGACATTATTTATGGCGCTGTTTCGCGCGATTGGTATTCCCTGTCGCTTGCATGGTTTTACTATCGATAAAGTGTTACAGAAAGGTGCCATGACCGGATTCGTTTATTTGCTGGCGCCACGCGACATTATTCATACTTGGGTTGAAGCCTGGTTAAATGACCGCTGGATTACATTGGAAGGGTTAATTCTGGACAAAGATTATCTGGAAAGCATCAGGCAAGCATATCCCGGTTGTAAACATCCTTTTCTGGGTTACGCGGTAGCAACCAAAAATTTACAAAACCCACAAGAGGCCTGGACTGGTGGTGATACATTTATTCAAAGCGAAGGTATCACCCGTGAATTAGGTATCTACAATTCGCCCGATGAATTTTATAAACACCATAAAACCAATTTAACAGGGCTGCGTAAAATTTTATTCCAGTGGTTTTTATATAAACCACTTAATCAACACATCGCTAAATTACGCCAGAGGCAAGTGCCACGCAACGAACATGAATGTTCCCCACCTGCAAAACGAAGCTGATAAATACACCTGGGATCAGCTTTATTTTTATTGCTATTGCTATTGCTAGGTAGGAACAATCTGGTTAATTAAATCCTTTAATATTTTCAGCTCGGCAATTTTTTCATTTATTTGTGAAAGGATAATTGCAATATTTTCTGAAGAGCTATCTTTTTTCTGATCAAATACATGCAGCAGCTCCCGGATATCTTCCAATGAAAACCCCAGGCTGCGCGCTTTTAAAATAAGCGCCAGTTGTTGTATATGGTTATTCACATAACGCGGGCGCCCGGCATCAATAAACGCCGGTTCATCCAAAAGCCCCAAACGCTCGTAATAACGTACAGCAGCTGCTTTACAACCCGCCTTGCGCGCGAGCTCACCCGTGTTATACATAAGCAATCCTTTTTAATGGGTATCTTGTGTAAGAAAAATGATTGTAAAACCGGGCAATTATTTACGTTATAAATGATTGCTGTGAAGATGAAAAAAGTAATTGCTGTAGCTGCAAATTTCAGTTACGACAGATAATCTGGCGCTTTGATTTTTCTGAGAGCTTTAATATTAATACTGGTATTTTTCAATATTGTGAAAATTGTTTTTTTTAGTGTGGGATAGATCAATGATCGGCTTATTTATAAAGTTGTGAAATACACACCTTCAACGCATCTGCCAACAGTGGAATCTCATCGTCAGTGATTCGTCTAACCTGAGCTTCAATTTTTGCCAGCGTGCCGCGGCTAATATCCAAACCAATCAAATTGCATCTAGCTGTCAATTCTTCCTGCGTCAGTCCCTGCGATTCGCGTAGCTCCTTAATTCGAGGGCCAATAATATTCATGATTTGTTTGCTCTGAAATCGGTAGCCGGCTCTACCTTGACTTGGCGCCTTATTAACCAACTTTACATAAAAAAACAATCCGCAAAAACGCGTTTTTAAGCAACATATCGTTATAGATTTTCCATTAAATAGTTTAATTGACCATAAGCTTATAGTTTATTTGACAATATTAATCTTCAGATGTATACAAGTACTCATCGATGGCGCCGAATTTATTTAATTATAACAGCAACCCCTTTTGGCGCCTCGGTGTAAACCTGCTCGCAAGGAGCAGAATCAACCTTCCAACGGTCCTTCGCCTCTATAGGTGGTATTGGTTGAAAGGCTAGAAACCTGGAGTCTAATAATGAAATTATCCAAAAAAGCACTTTCTTCATTGGTCGTGGCAGCAGCGCTGGGTGTATCGGGAGCAAGCGCGCAAACCCTGACCAGTAACTCAACCGGCACTAATAATGGTTTTTACTATTCATTCTGGAAAGATTCGGGCAATGCGTCCATGACCTTACAGTCTGGTGGTCGTTATACCTCGCAGTGGAACAGTGGCACCAATAACTGGGTGGGCGGTAAGGGGTGGAACCCGGGCAGTAGTTCGCGTGTGCTCAGCTATTCAGGTAATTATGGCGTGACCAGCAGCCAGAACTCTTACCTGGCGTTTTATGGTTGGACCCGCAGTCCGTTGATCGAGTATTACATCATCGAAAGCTATGGTTCATACAATCCGGCAAGTTGTTCCGGCGGTACTGACTACGGCAGTTTCCAAAGCGATGGTGCGACCTATAACGTGCGTCGTTGCCAACGTGTGCAACAACCTTCTATCGATGGAACCCAGACTTTTTACCAATATTTCAGCGTGAGAAATCCGAAGAAAGGTTTCGGCAATATTTCCGGCACCATTACTTTTGCTAACCACGTTAATTTCTGGGCGAGCAAAGGGTTGAACCTGGGTAATCACGATTATCAAGTGTTAGCGACCGAAGGCTATCAAAGCACCGGTACTTCCGATATCACCGTCAGTGCAGGTAGCGGTAGCGGCGGCGGTAGTTCCAGCTCTGCAGCGAGCGGTAGCAAAACCTTGGTTGTGCGCGCGAAAGGTGTAGGCGGCGGTGAGATTGTTTCGCTGAAAGTGAATGGCACGACGGTGCAAAGCTGGACATTAACCTCAACGATGACCAACTACACCGCAACCACCAGTTTGGCCGGTGGCGCGACTGTTGAATACGCCAACGATGCAACCGGCCGCGATGTGCAAGTGGATTACATCAGCGTAAATGGCACTGTTCGCCAATCGGAAGCGCAAAGCTATAACACCGGCGTTTATCAAAGCGGTGCATGCGGTGGCGGTAACGGTATGAGCGAGTGGTTGCATTGCAATGGCGCAATTGGCTACGGCAATTTGTAATCCGGATTGAGAAAAAAGGGGTGGATTTTCCGCCCCTTTTTAGTTGATAGTTAGCCTTCGCAAATAGTCGCGTTACATCAATCGATCGTTAACGTTTTCATCGATACCTCAATAAAAATAATGAGAGTCTTAAAGATGAATACCATCGTCCAATCCAAAAAAATTATTGTATTACCCGCATTAATTGGCGCCGCTTTAACTTATGGTGCGCTCACCTTAACAGGGGATGATTCACCGCAACGCGAACAAACGGCGGCGCTGGAAAACAGAATTATTGATCTGGAATTATTGCTCTCGCAAAAAGAACGGGAGTTGGCCAGCGTGCGCTCATTCGCGTTTGGATTTGAACAGCCATCGGATATGAATGATGCTGGCAATTCAATTGCGGTTTCAAATTCGCAAAAAAATGGGCAAGCAGAATTAAATAATGATGCGCAGGCAATGCAAGAAGTCGTGGCCGATAACAACCAAAAAGTAAAAGCATTGAGCACCACATCTGATCGCGACCCGCGTTCTTTTTCCGATAAAGTGAATGATTTACTGGCGATGGAACCCAGCCAGGAAAATATCGCCATTGCCAGTAAAAGTGTGTTCGATCTGGCGGACAATCGCGAAAGCCTGCCTGACCGCGCATTGGAAAATTTATATCAACAACAAACCAATCCGGATTTAAAGCGCGTGATTGCGCAAGTGATGTCAACGCGCGGCGATAACAGTTTGATCGAAAAGCAAATCGGTGAAGCGCAAACGGATTTGAAAAATTCCAACCCTGCGGTGCGCCAGAAAGCGTTGGTCGAGCTGGCAAAAACCCATCACGCCAGTGCCGCCAATGCAATTGCGCCGCTGTTGCAAGATAGCGACACCAGCGTAAAACTCGATGCATTATTGGCGTTGCGCGCGACCGGCAACCAAAGCCATATCCGTTTGGTAGAAGCGCTGGTGAATCACCCGGACCCATCGGTGAGTTGGCTTGCGAATGATGTGATTAGCAATTTGCAAAACCTGAGCGATAAAGCGCGAACTCATATCGCAAGCGCGGATATTGCAGCTGAATTGCCGGTTTTGGTGGCGCCCTGAATGCATTGCCGATTTCTGATAAAAACAGGCATTTATCGATAAAAATATGGCGTCGTTTTTTGCTAATGGCGCTAACTATTCGGCATGAAAACTTGTTATGGAGTTGCTGAAATCTCCAAAAGGAAAGCGCCATAAGCGGATCGGTTTGGCATCTGCCCACAAGATCATATGGTTTATTTGACAATAACAAAATCAAGTTGTATACAAGTGTGCATCGAATAGGCCAGGCCGTTTATTTAACAATAACAGCAACGCTGTATGGCTATTCGAAAACACCTGTTCGCAACGAGCAGGATAGTCTCAACGTCCCCTCCTCTATGGGCGGTATTGGTTGGGCGGCTCAATCCTGGAGTCTCTAATAATGAAATTATTGATCAACAGCAAGCTAGTGCTTTCATCGTTCATCTGTGCCACGGCAATGTGTGCATCCGCCGTGAGTGCGCAAACCCTCACCAGCAATTCAACCGGGACCAATAACGGCTTTTACTACACCTTCTGGAAAGATTCGGGTAATGCGTCCATGACCTTGCAGTCAGGCGGGCGCTATACCTCGCAATGGAACAGCGGTACCAATAACTGGGTGGGCGGTAAAGGCTGGAATCCGGGCAATAGCTCGAGAACTATCAGTTATTCGGGCAACTACGGCGTTAGCAATAGCCAGAACTCTTATCTGGCGCTGTATGGCTGGACCCGCAGCCCGCTGATTGAATACTACGTTATCGAAAGTTACGGTTCCTACAATCCAGCCAGCTGTTCAGGCGGCACTGATTACGGCAGTTTCCAAAGCGATGGTGCGACTTATAACGTGCGCCGTTGCCAGCGCGTTAACCAGCCGTCGATTGATGGTAACCAAACCTTTTACCAATACTTCAGCGTAAGGAATCCGAAGAAAGGTTTCGGCAATATTTCCGGCACCATCACTTTTGCCAACCATGCTAACTTCTGGGCGAGTAAAGGGTTGAACCTGGGTAATCATAACTATCAAGTGCTGGCGACCGAGGGTTATCAAAGTACCGGTAGCTCGGATATCACCGTGAGCCAGGGTAGCAATAATGGTGGTACTTCCAGCAGTGGTGGCAGCACCAGTTCGACACCATCGACCGGCGGCAATAAAACCATCGTAGTGCGTGCACGCGGGACTTCCGGCCAGGAGAGTATCCGCCTTAAAGTGAATAACACAGTGGTGCAAACCTGGACGCTAACTACCAGCATGCAGAATTACACAGCGACGACTTCGCTATCTGGCGGTAGTTTGGTGGAGTACACCAACGATGCCTCCGGACGCGATGTGCAGGTCGATTACCTCAGCGTGAATGGTTCTGTTCGCCAGTCTGAAGCGCAAACCTACAACACCGGTGTTTACCAGAACGGTGCTTGCGGTGGGGGTAACGGTGGTAGCGAATGGCTGCACTGCAACGGCGCCATTGGTTACGGTAACCTGTAAGCATTAGCTATCACACAAGGGGCAGGTACGCTGCCCCTTTTTCACAATAATAAGACGCAGCCAATTCACGATGAGTATCACAAAAAAATACCTGTACCTGACGGTCTTCCTCGCCGTAGTTATCCCGCTTTTCCTGGGAAGCTTGCTAGTGGTTTCGCATCATCGCAATGAATTGCTGGAACAGCGTGTGCAGGAGCTGGAAAGCCGGTTTGCGCAGCAGGAACAAGCGCGTGTAAAGGCTCTGCAACGGGTAGGCCCCGGAATGGGATTGTCGCCGGTAGAGCAAAAGATTAAAGACCTTAGTACGCGTTTCGTGGGCGATGCCCGCACACTCAGTGAAAAACTGCGCGATTTCACCGCAGAAAAGGCTGATCCACAACATATCGCTATCGCCTGTAAGGTGATTGCTGACTTGGCAGAAAACCGTGATGCGCTGGGCGACCAGGAGCTGGTCTGGCTTTATCCGACCCAATCCAATCCAGACATGAAGCGAGTCATTGCCCAGGTGCTTTCACAGCGCGGTGACAATCAATTGCTGGAAAACTACATCGCGCAATTACAACCGGGCTTGGCGGACCCTGTCGTCACCGAGCGGCGCAAGGTGTTGGGTGAATTGGCTAAAACCCGCTACCTTGGTGCAGCCAAACTGATGCTGCCATCGCTTGGTGATGGGGACACATCGGTCGTGCTGGATGCACTGCTCGCGCTGCGCAATACCGGTAATGAAGGCCAGCTTCCGGCAGTGGATAAGCTGCTGAAACATCCCGACGAATCAGTACGTTGGTTAGCGGGTGACGTAGCTAATAACTTGCAAATCCTGAGTAAAAAGGCGCGGTTGCACGTAAATTCGGCAGATATTGTCGCTGAATTGCCGCCAATAGCGGTGGAATAGCGTAATCCCGGACTTTAGTAAAAAAGAATGTTTATCAATAAAAAATTGGGCCTTTTTACGGGTGTTTACCCTGTGCGATCACACTGAAATGCCCTGTCGCCTAGCCCTTTCTACACTTAAAAACTGCTAACCAATACCGCTTTTACAATGCTTTATTGTTATAAAGACCATAAGCATATAGTTAACAAGACCATATTTATATGGTTTATTTGACAATAAGGCTCGACAAAAAGTATACAAGTGCCCATCGCAGCCGCCAGGCAGTGTTTTAATAGGTGTTTTTAAATAATAACAGCAATGAAGTATGGCGCTCGATTCAACGCCTGTTCGCAACGAACAGGGTCGGTCCTCAACAGCCCTCCTCCTCTATAGGCGGTATTGGTTGATAGGCAAAATCCTGGAGATTAATAATGAAATTCCCCACTATCGGCAAGTGCGCCCTGACAGCGCTCATTTGCACAGCCGCGTTCGGTGTCAACGCCCAAACCTTATCAAGTAACGGAACCGGCACTAACAACGGCTTCTATTACACATTCTGGAAAGATTCCGGTAATGCAACCATGACCCTGGGTGCTGGTGGTCGCTATACCTCTCAATGGACGAATAACACCAATAACTGGGTTGGTGGTAAGGGATGGAATCCGGGCACCAGCTCACGCGTGGTTAGTTACTCAGGAAACTATGGCGTTAGTAACAGCCAGAATTCCTACCTGGCGTTTTATGGCTGGACCAAAAGCCCGCTTATCGAATACTACGTGATCGAAAGCTACGGCTCTTACAACCCGGCTTCCTGCTCGGGCGGTACTGACTACGGTAGCTTCCAGAGTGATGGGGCTACTTACAATGTGCGTCGTTGCCAGCGTGTTAACCAGCCATCTATTGAAGGAAACAGCTCCACGTTTTATCAATATTTCAGCGTGAGAAATCCTAAAAAAGGCTTCGGCAACATCTCCGGTACCATCACGTTTGCTAACCACGCGAGCTTCTGGGCCAGCAAGGGTTTGAATCTGGGCAACCATGATTATCAAGTGCTGGCGACCGAAGGCTATCAAAGCAGCGGTACGTCCGACATCACCGTCAGTTCCGGCACGACCCCAACCAGCAGCACGCCAAATGTCTCTTCCGCGACGGTCAGTTCAGTGCGCAGTTCCACACCGAACACCAACACCGGCGGCATTGTGGTGCGCGCACGTGGCGTTGCCGGTAGCGAACACATCAACCTTAACGTTGGCGGTGCTACTGTGGCGAGCTGGACCCTGACGACCAGCCTGCAAAATTACACCTATAGCGGTACGGCTTCGGGTGATATCCAGGTTCAATATGACAATGATGCTACCGGTCGCGATGTCATCGTGGATTACATCCAGGTGAATGGTGAAACCCGTCAAGCGGAAGATATGGATTACAACACCGGTGTCTACGGCAATGGTTCGTGCGGTGGCGGTTCCAATTCTGAAACCATGCACTGTAACGGTGTGATTGGTTTTGGTTACACCTACGATTGCTTCAGCGGCAACTGCAATGGCAGCGGCGGCACCAGCAGTAACGGTAATACCGGCGGTACCAGCAGCTCAGGCAACAACAATAACTGCAGCGGCTATGTTGGTATCACTTTCGACGATGGCCCCAACTCCAACACTACCGCGTTGGTTAACCTGCTGAAACAACACAGCCTGACTCCCGTAACCTGGTTCAACCAAGGCAATAACGTTGGCAACAATGCCTCGTTAATTGCGTTGGAGCGCAGTGTTGGCGAAGTGCATAACCACAGTTTCACCCATTCACACATGACCAGTTGGACCCTGGCGCAAGTGCTGGACGAACTTACCCGCACTAACCAGGCCATCCAGAATGCCGGCGCACCGAAACCAACCCTGTTCCGCCCACCTTATGGCGAAGTTAACTCCACCATCCAGCAAGCAGCGCAACAAGCGGGTTTGCGTGTAGTGACCTGGGATGTGGATTCACAGGATTGGAATAACGCGTCGGCATCAGCCATCGTGAATGCGGTGAACCAATTGCAAAATGGCCAGGTAATCCTGATGCACGACGGCAGCTACACCAACACCAATGCGGCGATTGCCCAAATCGCATCTACCTTGCGCAATAAAGGCTTGTGTCCGGGCAGAATCGATCCAAATACCGGCCGTGCGGTAGCGCCCAATGGTGGTACCACCACATCGGCAAGCAGTAGCAGCCGCAGCAGTACCCCGGTTGTGGTCAGCAGCAGTCGCGCCAGCAGTAGCGTTAGCAATAACGGCGCTTGCCAATGTAACTGGTGGGGCACTCGCTATCCGATTTGTACTGCCACCGCGAGCGGTTGGGGATGGGAAAACAACAAAAGTTGTATTACTACCAGCACCTGTAACAGCCAGGGCACCGGCGGTGGCGGTGTAGTGTGTAGCTAGGTTGCAACGTTGTTGTTAAAAAATTTGCGAATCGATCTTTCGCAATAAAAAGAGGGCAGATTTTCTGCCCTCTTTTTTTTAAATTCCCACGCTGGTTTGCATTATCATGGCGCGGATTTTACCGTCAGGATGTAAATGCCAATGAGCGATCTAACCCTCACCCAACTGGTGCTGGTGTTTTTGATTTTTGTGTGGAGCGGTTTTGTGCGCACCGGTTTGGGCTTTGGGGGTGCGATGATGTCGCTGCCTTTATTGCTGCTGGTCGATAATCGCCCGCTTGTCTATTTGCCGATTGTTGCGGTGCACCTGCTGGTGTTTTCCACGCTTACCGTTTGGCAAAACAATCGCAAGCGCAATCCTGCCGAAATAAAATCATCAACGGTGGATTGGGCGTATATTAAAAAATCCATGAAGATCATGATCATTCCGAAATTAATCGGGGTTGCCGGGCTGTTAACAATTCCGGCACATATTATGAGCGCGATTATCTTTGCGATTATTTCGGTTTACTCCATTACTTATATTTTGAACAAACCGTTTAAAAGTTCGCATCCGGTGACGGATGGGATTTTTTTATCGCTGGGTGCTTATATCAGCGGAACCTCTTTAATCGGTGCGCCGCTGATCATGACCGTGTATATGGTGCACGTCGCGCGTGAAAAATTACGCGATACTTTGTTTGTGCTCTGGTTTATTTTGGTCAGCATAAAAATGGTGGCTTTCCTGATCGCCGGTGTGGATCTGCAATTGCAAGCCCATCTCTGGTTATTGCCGGCAACAGCAATCGGCCATTTTTTTGGTTTGAAATTTCACGAGCGTTTAATCAAAGCTGATCCGGTCGTTTTTTATCGCGTTATTGGCAGTGCGTTATTATTGGTGAGCGGTTTTGGCCTGGCTTCACTGTATTGGTAATGACAATAATTTTAGCATGGATTGATATATGGCTTATCCCTATGTAACCGACGCAATTAATGATTTGCTCGGAACCGATATCCATTTACCCATAGCGACTTTTGGTGCATTGGTTGCTATTGCAATATTTACTGCTATCCGGTTTATGCGGTTGGAAGTGGAGCGTCTTGCTTCGCTTGGCACATTGAAATTAAACGGACTACAACCTAAAAACCTGGTAACCGATCTAGCGTTTGTCACAACATTGAGTGGTATTGCCGGCGCAAAATTATTTGATGCAATTGAACAACCGCAGCGATTATTCAATGAGCCGCTGGAAGTTATTTTTTCCACGGGTGGCTTTTCTATTTATGGTGGTTTGATTTTAGGTTGTGTGGCTGGAATTATTTTTGTAAAACGAAAATCCATCGCAATATTACCAATGCTGGATGCCGTGGCTCCTGCCCTTTCCCTCGGTTATGCGATTGGTCGTTTGGGTTGCCAGTTTTCCGGTGATGGTGATTGGGGCAAACCAGCGGCGATGGAATTAAAACCACAATGGTTGCCCGAGTGGTTGTGGGCACAAACGTATCCGAATAATGTTGTGCAAGTCGATATTCCTCCTCCCGGTGTTTATCCAACACCGCTTTATGAAGCGGTAGCTGCATTGCTAATTTTTATAATCCTTTGGCAATTAAGGTACACACTAAAAATTACCGGACAATTGTTTGCGTGCTATCTGTTATTAAGTAGCAGCGCGCGTTTATTGGTGGAGTTTATTCGTATTAATCACCACTACGAAGTATTTGGTCTCTACTTGAGCCAGGCACAAATAATTGCGGTGGTGTTAATGGCTGCCGGTGTTGCCGTACTGTTTAAGCTAAACAAGCACCCATAAATACGGGCTTATAAATTTCTAAAAAGTGTTAAAAAAGGAATCCATACATGATAGTTCCGGAATTTTGGGCAGAGGCAAAAAAAACTGGCAAGATCAATGGTCGTACAATCACGATCAAACGCTTTGGTTGGTCTGATACCGATCAACAATCGGCGCAATTATTGGCAGATGAACGGGTTGAGCTGGCATTGGCAGATTTACGTGCGGGTAAAAAAATTAACCCGCGTGAAATCAAGAGGGCATATAACGGTGCTGACGGTGTTCCTATCCGGGAAGAGATTATTAGCCGTGAAGGTGATGCCGTTATTACTCGCAATGCCTACGGTGCGCGTTGTTTGAATGTGCCGGATGTACTCTTTGGTGACATTGATGTGGAAACCGGGTTGAGCATCAAGTTTCATTTATCAATATTTTTCACGTTATTGGTTACTGCATTAGTAATAATTTTTTTCAGGAATGGTCATTTATCGTCGCTGCTTTTATTAGCCTTAACACCTATTATTTGCTTTATTGTTAACAAGATACGCAGCTTGTTCTCCTTATCTGAAAAAAATGCTTTAACAAAAATCGAAAATTTCGCTAAAAAAAATCCCGCGTGGAACTTACAAATTTATAAGACCCCAATGGGATTTCGTATTTTAGTATTACATAAAACTTTTCAGGCTCGCTCCGAAGAAGTAACGGATTTTTTTAATGCCTTGGGAGTGGACCGTTTGTATCAACGAATGTGCTTTAACCAAAATTGTTTTCGCGCCCGCATTAGCGCCAAGCCTTGGCGAATTGGTATTAAGGAACATTTGCGACCACGCCCTGGCATATGGCCGGTAAGCGCAGACAAGCTGCCAGTGCGTGAGGCTTGGGTAAATGCTTACGAAGAAACGGCGAAAGATTTTGCTGCGTGCCGGTTCCTGCACCAATCGGGCTCAACCGATGTAGATCCGAAAGCGCAAATAATCAAACAGTTACACGATCACCATTGCAGGGCTGATACCCAACTACCACTGGCCTAAAGCGACGTCCGGGCAATATGCAGGGAGGAGGACGGGGGCGTTCCAGAAATTACCGGTGAGTTCAGTGAAATTACAGTGCAGCACCTGACCATTTCCAGTCGTTTGCTATAGTAATCACTAACCTTATTTGACTTCGCCGGATCCATTCCCGCTATGCCTGAGACAATTCCCTTTTTGCTGCGTCGCCCCAAGGCACTGGCGTTAGTGGTATTGATCGTGAGCCTGTGCTTGTCGGCACTGGTGATTTGGGCATTGGCGCAAAACCAGCGTGCCGCCAAACGGGCCGATATGCTCAATATCGCCACCAATCACGCATTTTTGATTCGCGATAGCCTTGATCAAGCGCTGACGCTCAACTATTCCATGGCGGCCATGGTGCGTCTTGGCCAAGGGTCGACGCGCCGGTTTGACGATGCTGCCCGTGAACTTCTGCCGTACTTTTCCAGTGTTTCCCACATCAGCCTCTCGCCCAACGGCATCATCACCCAGGTTTATCCGCTTGAAGGTAACGAGAAATCCGTTGGATTTAACCAATTGGAAGATTCCGCGCAAAATCGGGAAGCCATCCGCGCACGCGATTCCGGCAAGTTGACGCTGGCTGGGCCGGTGAATCTGGTGCAAGGCGGCCTGGGTGCGGTGGCGCGCTTGCCGGTATATCTCGATGAACCCGACGGTCGCCGGTTCTGGGGATTCACGAATGTAATTATTCGCATCAGCAAATTACTGGAAGCTGCGAACTTCCAGCAATTGGACAATCGCGAGATTGCCTACAAGCTCTGGCGCAACAATCCGGAGACCGGTGTTCATGAAGTGATTGTGGCCAACGCACCGGAAGCATTGATCGATCCGGTGGAAAAAACCTTCGATGTTCCCAATGGCAGTTGGACGCTCAGCATTTCCCCGCAAACCGGGTGGATGAATAATTGGCAAATTCTGGGCGAAACCATTTTGGCTTTTTTGGTAAGCGGGCTGCTCGCTTACCAAAGTTATTTGATGGTGCGGTTGCAGCGGCGCCGATTGAGTCTGCAAGATGCAGTAAGCGAACAAACACGCGAATTGTTAAATGCGCGCAGTAATTTGCAAGCAACGCTCGATGCAATTCCTGATTTATTATTTGATATTGATCTGGACGGCGTCATCCACAGTTATCACACCAACCAACCGGAATTATTGACCATACCGCCCGAGCGCTTTCTCGGTGAAAACTTTCGCCGTTTTTTGCCACCGGAAGCGATTGATACAGTTCAACAAGCGTTATCAGATGCGGAATTGCATGGTATTTCCATTGGTAGATGTTATTCGGTGGATTTACCGGATGGCACCATTACCTTCGAACTTTCGATATCGCGCAAAGCAGACCAGCACAATGACACATCGCGTTTTCTGGTACTCGCGCGCAATATCACCGAGCGCCGCTTGGCGGAAGAAGAATTGCGTGTAGCCGCCACCGCATTTGAAGCGCGCGAAGGCATGATGATTACTGATCCGGAAGGCAATATTGTGCGCGTTAATAAAGCCTTCAGTGAGGTTACCGGTTATGACGGTGACGACGTTATCGGAAAAAATCCGCGCTTTCTCGCGTCGGGTCGCCACGATAGACATTTTTACGAAGAAATGTGGCGTGCGATTATCGCGGACGGAAGCTGGCGCGGGGAAATCTGGAACCGTCGCAGCGGCGGTGAAATTTTTCCTGAATGGTTGACGATCACTGCAGTTAAAAACGAGCTGGGGAAAACCACGCATTATGTTTCGACGCTGACGGATATCAGTGAATTAAAACAGCATGAAGAACGCATCCACAACCTGGCGTTTTTCGATCCACTCACCCATTTACCTAACCGACGACTTTTGCAAGATCGCCTGGAGCATGCAATTTCCACCAGCCAGCGCCAGCGTCATTTGGGCGCGTTGCTATTTATAGATCTAGATGATTTCAAAACACTCAATGATAACCGCGGCCACCATATTGGCGACTTGCTCTTGATTGAAGTTGCGGAGCGTTTGCGCAACTCGGTGCGCGAACAAGATACGGTCGCGCGTTTGGGCGGCGATGAATTTATCATCGTACTGGAAGGGTTAAATATTTCACGCAACGACGCCGCAGCGCACGCGCGGCAAATCGCCGAAAAAATTCTCGCTAACCTCAACAAAGTTTATTTGCTGGAGCAGCGCGAATATTTTAATACACCCAGTATCGGTATTTGCTTGTTTGGCGATGTGTCCGTACCTATCGACGAATTATTAAAGCAGGCGGACCAGGCGATGTACCATGCTAAAGCGGCGGGTCGCAATACATTGCGCTTTTTTGATCCGGAAATGCAATCCATGGCGGCGCAGCGTTTTGCATTGCAACATGAATTACGTGAGGCATTGCAGCAACAGCAATTTAAATTATTTTACCAACCCCAAACCAATACGACGGGTCATGTAATCGGTGCGGAAGCATTAATTCGCTGGCTTCATCCACAACGTGGCATGGTATCACCGGTGGAATTTATTACTCTGGCGGAGGACTCGGGTTTAATTGTCCCACTTGGTAACTGGATCCTCGAAACGGCGTGCCAGCAATTAGTATCATGGAGCAAGGAATCAATGACTGCTCATCTGAGCATCGCGATTAACGTTAGCGCGCGACAATTCCAGCAACATAATTTTGTTGAGCAATTGCAACAAATTATTGTACGCACGGGCGCTAATCCGCATCACCTCAAACTGGAATTAACCGAATCCATGCTGGTGGATAATCCGGAAGATATCACCACTAAAATGGATGCGTTGAAAACCCACGGAATTAAATTCTCACTCGACGATTTTGGTACCGGTTATTCGTCGCTTTCCTATTTAAAGCGTTTACCTATTAACGAATTAAAAATCGATAAATCCTTCGTCAACGATATCCTCACTGACCCCAACGATGCCGCCATCGCGCGGATGATCATCCGCCTCGCCCAAAGCATGGAATTAAAAGTGATCGCGGAAGGCGTAGAAACCAAAGAGCAACGCGACTGGCTGGAACAGGAGGGTTGCTTCAAATACCAGGGCTATTATTTTGGACGCCCGATGCCAGTGGAGAAGTTCGATGAATATGTTGCCGGTGCTAACCGGGAATTAACTGCGCCGTAACTACATAAAAATAAGCCTTAGTCATCTTTTCCTTCCTTCGAATCAAATGAGATTTACATCACGGAAGGTTGATTTTTGCGCTAAATTGCCATAAGATATTTGTAGGAATTTTCATATTCTTAAATCATATAAGCCAATGGACAAATGGATATCTCGTGGCAACGAAAACATCAACTCGTCAGTATTGCGCATCCTTTTTGCTAGCCCTTGTTATGGGGGCAATAAGCATTTGTGCCCATGCCAATCCGGATGTATCACCATCGCCCGAATGCGCGGCATCGGATGATTACTTATCCAAACTGCAACGTTTTTTTGGTAAAACCAAACCTGTCCAGGATTATTCCTGCCTCACCAATTACCCTGCGATAGCAAAAAATATCAGGAGTTACCAACTCATTGATACCCGCAGTAATCCTGATGTGGCCGTAAATGATGCGTGGAATATTCCGGTTGATGAATTAAAACTAAAAGGATTTCTCGGTACGCGGCCGTTGTTATTGCTGGATGAAGGTTTTAGCCGTGTTCAACAAGCTGCGACCTGTGCGACATTAAAAAAAGCCGGATTTACCTCGGTAAAAATTCTGGTTGGCGGTATCTCCCAGTGGCAAAACGCTAATACCAAAAAGCCAAAACCGGTAACGCAATTTGTATCTGCCAGTGATTTTATCCACGAGTTTTTTAATGGTCGCGTTTCAGTAGTTGCTGCCACTGAAGCGACTTCAGCGCGACTGAAGGAGTTGGGTTTTTCCGACCATCGACTGCTTGTTGAAAATAAATTTTCCAAATTGGCAGAAATAGTCATCAGTTCCAGCGGGGGTGGATACGACCCCGTGGTTTATATCGGCACACCTGCCGATTTCCAACAATTGGAATTTAATCAGCATTTTTCCAACCTTTATTTCCTGCAAGGCGGCGTTGATTCCCTTCTCGCCCAATTACGACGCGACCAGTTAATCGAATATACCCGCACCAAACCGCAAGAGACTTCTTTCTGTGCAAAAAAATAAGCATTCCATAATTGCTCTGGCCGCGCTCGTATGCCTGATCGGATTATTTGTTTACACGCATTTAGCAAAAACAAATTACCTGACGGCCACAAAGCTATTACGGTTTAGTTATGTTGTAAAAAATGAATCAGCGCGACTGGTTGAAGAATCCCGTTTCACCGCTGTTCTGCCGATGCAAATTAAAGGCATTCAAACTATTGAATCAATAACATCATCTTATGAATATCAGATTTCAAAATCTGATGAACAGTTGATTGAATTTCCGTTAAAAAATATCACTCCCTATTCCTCGAAAATTATTGATTTAACCCTGGTAGTGAACCTGAGCAACAAACCCAAATCGGATTCTGCAAAACCAGCTGAATACCTGGCTTCCCAAAAATATATAGAAATGGATTCAACCGAAATAAAGGAACTTGCCGCCCAGCTAAAAGGAAATACAGCAACAGAAACGGCAAACAATATTCATCAATGGTTGGTTAATAACGTAACCCCTTCCAGTTATACCGCAGACAGCAAAGGCGCTGCTTATCTCATTAACAATAAAACCGGCGATTGCACGGAATTCATGTATGCCTTTATCGCCCTGGCGCGTGCCAATGGAGTTCCCGCAAGAGGAATAAGCGGTTTCTGGATTCCCGGCGATAGCTCATTGATAAATGCAGCGGACTATCACGACTGGGCAGAATTCTACGATGGTGATCGCTGGGTATTGGTGGATTCATCAAAAAATATTTTTGATGAAAGTTACAGTAATTATATCTATGTAAATTTTTTAAATCATGATGAACGGTCCAACCGTTACAGCTCAGATTCAAAATATTTAACAATTAGCAATTAAAAGTAAGACAGTTGGGATACTTCTAATGAAAATGTGGAAATTTTATATAGTTCTGATTTTGTTAACCGCATCAAAGTTAGTGTTTGCGGGAACCAATACGGGACTTCGTGGCGACGATGTAATAGGTGGACCTTTCCCGGTGGGTTTTACATTTAATTATCAAGGTAACGCCTACGCACAATTTTATGCCACCACTAATGGTGTTATTACTTTTAACTATCATTATGATTATAGAACATACGAAAATGACGATTGCACATCGAAAATTCCTAATGCCTTATATGTTTTTTGGGACGATCTACGAACTGATGTAGGTGGCCAACCCGAAGGAAAAATTGAATACGAAACTGTGGGTGAAGCACCTAATAGAAAGTTAATTGTTCAATGGACCAATCAGTATTTTTATGGCACCAATTTACCGATGGGAACTTTTCAGGCAATTCTTTATGAGGGATCTAATGAAATTAAATATCAATATAGAAATCTCATCCAGGTAAGATCAAAAGGAAATAGCGCAACTATTGGAATGTCCGGCAATAACACTGCGCAGTACACTCAGGTTAGTTGTGTCCAAAATGTTTTAAACCAAGAACAAGCAATTCTCTTTACACCAGATGCAGCAAGAACCAATTATACGATTAATACGGCTGCACCTTATGAGTTTCTAGATATCTCCGGATTAACTCCTCTTCCCCCATTAACAACTAAAACTGCATGGAAAGATTCCATTACCTGGAAATGGACCAAAATCCCTAGTTTAAATACCTATGAAATTGTTATTCAGACACTGGCAGGCACAGTGGTCCATTCAGCAATTTTAGGTAATGTCGATTCCTTTACGCTTTCCAGTGGTATCGTACATGGTGAAAGTTATATAGCAAAAATCAGAGGTTCTGTTAACTCAGGCGCAACATGGGAGCTATGGTCAGGATTTAGTGCCGCAGTGCTAAGTGATCAAGTAGCACCTACTGCATTCATCAATGTTTTTTATCAGCAAGGATACAAACAATTTGATATAGCTTTTCAAGTAAGTGATGCGAATAGTGGAGTGGCAAGTCAGGCACTTCAACTTAGTTTGGATAGTGAATTCAGTAATCTGATTCTAAATGAAGAAATTCCAACTCACGTAGGACAGTACAGATATAACGATGGTGAACCGGGTCAGCGTATTTATGCACGTTTAGTTGTGCACGATAAAGCAGGTAACCAAATTATATCCGCAACTAAAGATGTTGTGGTCGTGCCGCCACCTGTAGCAGCTTTTACAACAAATCTTGAATCTGGTGAGGCCGTATTGGATGTTAATTTTACTAGCAAATCTGAGGGATCTATTCATACCTATGCATGGGACTTTGGAAATTCCCAAACGAGTTATCAGGTTAATCCAACAGCTCAATATAAATTGCCTGGTAGCTATGTAGTTAAGCTGACTGTAGCTGGGCAAGGCGGGTCATCCGAAGCCACGAAAACAATTGCGGTCACTCCAGATTTGTCTGGTCCAATAATTACACAATCAACATTTACTACAGGATCAACTAATCTCGAGCTCGCAAACGGAGTGACGTTAACTCAGGTTGGAAAATTTATTATCAAAGCCACTGATAAATCTAAAATTTCGCGTGTCGTCTACACATTAAATGATGAGCCATTGGGTAATGTATTAATTACCAACGCCAATGGCGCCTATGAGCAATCCCTGGATTTATTATCCATGGAGGATGGAAGTTACACTCTGGGTGTAAAAGTCTATGACATGGTAGAGAACGTTACCGAACGAAATTATTCTTTCAATGTAGATCTAAGTGCACCCGCCATACCTACCATTACCACACCCACGCAAAACGCTAATATCAACCAACTGTCTACATCACTTTCCGGCAAAGCTGCTGCCGGAACAGAAGTAATGCTCGCGGTAAATGGCAGTGATTTAACGAATGTTGTAGCGGTAGATTCCAATGGTAATTATTCAGCGCCGATTGATTTGGTTGAAAACGCAAATAACGTAAAAGTAAAAGCACGCTTTGTCGGGCGTACCAAATGGAGTGCTTACAGCGCTGAACGAATTATCAACGTCAATACAAAAGTGCCTGATGCACCCAAAGGTTTCAGTGTTACCGCCGCGAAACAAGGACAGGTCTACTTGCAGTGGAACGCCGTGACCGGTGGCGATGCGAATAACCAGATAAAAGGTTACAAGGTTTATCGCAGCACTAGCACTTTTGCCAATAAAACAGATGCCGGAGTATCGACCCTCAATAACAGCCAATTAATTACCGTTACCAGCTTCACCGATACGGTTGCTGTTGATGGAAATTATTTCTACGCTGTAACAGCCGTGAGCCATGCAAATAATGAGAGTGCGCTTTCCAATGTATTAACTGCAACCACCGACAGCATTGGTCCAAAAATAGCGCAACTTACTTTTACCCCTGAAGGTGAGTTTGATGCAGCGAATAATATTTTCGGGCGCGGTCGAGTCGTTGTTAACGCGACGTTCAGTGAGCCGTTGCGCAATGCGCCTTACTTCGCTGTCGTTCCTGAAGGTGGCCTGCCGATTTCAATTGATCTCGTAAAATCTTACAGCGACGAATTGGTTTATAGCGGTCACTTCACCATTGATCAATTCACAGCAACGGGAACTGCTTACGCAGCAATGTCGGCGTTCGATAATCCGGGCAATCGCGGTACCGATATCCAGCAAAATAATTCGCTGAAAATCGATACCCGTGGACCTGATATCACGCAGCTCACTATCGCGCCGGTTGAGCCACTCAAAGTAGACGCTGCAAATGGTTTGCACGTAAACGTTGCTATTCAGTTGAGCGAAGCAACCAAAGCCGGTACCCAGGTAAAACTGGTGCCGATGATTAATGGTTCACCATTAACCGGTTATGACCAGGGCATTACGTTGGTTGCCGGTGCAGGGCAATTAAATTTTGTGGGCGAATTTGATTTGCCTAACACTGTTGCTCTATCGTCTGCGGCGCAATTAAGTTTTGCGCACACGGCAGTCGATGAATTAAATAACAACAGCCAAAAAATTCTCGGTCAAAATCAATTCCAGGTTTACCAGGGTGATTTACCACCACTGAATACGCCAACTGCATTAACGGCGACTGCCCTTCCCGGTGGAAAAGTTGAATTGGATTGGCGCGCGGTGGAAAAAGCGGTTGGCTACGTTATTTATCGCAAAGGGCCAAATGATTCAGCTCTAGTTGCGTTGCCAACAGTGACTACCACTGAATATGAAGACCAAACTACCGAAGACGGAATTTATCTTTACGCAATTGCGTCAGTGCGTCGCGACAATGGCCAAGAATCTGAAAGTAGTCAGTCAGCAACAGTCAGTGTAACTGCAGACAGAGTGGCGCCTGCCAAACCGGAAAACCTTGAACTCGAATTAAATGGTGCCGGCATTATCGCGCGTTGGTCAGCGCCAACAGTCGATGCGCAAAATGCGCCGCAAGCACAGCAAGGTTTAAGCTACAAACTGTATCGCACTTCATTGTCTCAAGGCGCGCAGGTAGCTGATGCTTCTGCATACACACCGATCCAAACACACATCCCTGAACCGGTTGCGCTGGATACCAGACCAGCAATAGATCAGCACAGTTATTTTGTAGTTGCTGTTGATGCTGCGGGCAACGAATCCGTGCCCAGTCAAACGGATTATCTCAATGCCGGATTGCTGCCAGTTAATCAATTGCATATCGCACTCGATAATAACGGTTATCCGAAATTGTCCTGGCAACATCAAGGCAATGGCGTTGAAAGTTATCGGGTATTGCGCAAAACCGGTAACGCAGATGCAGTGCTGTTAACACCGGAAGGCATCGCTCACAACGGCACCAATAGCAGCTACACCGATAGCACTTATAACGGCAATCAAGTAAGCCAGGGTGCTGCTCACGAAGTGGTGTACAGCGTAATTGCTGTGGATGAGCACGATGTAGAAAGCATGCCGCACGAATTGCGCTTGCCTGCATTGTCAGTGAAATTACAACGCACCAAACCGATATTGCTGGAACGCGGTGTGATGAACCAATTGTGGTTCCATATCGATAACAAAGGCACCAGCGCAGCAGAGGGCGTGCGTTTAACTGTGACGCTTACGGAAAATGGCCAGCAACGTGAACACAGTTCAGACGTTTTCACGGTTGCAGCCGGTGCAAATCAATTGGTTTCTGTTGTGATTGGTGGTTACGACAAATTGGATGCAATTACCGATTTGTCATTGCGCCTCGAACAAAATCCGCAAACTAACGAACGCGTGCGCATTTACCAAAAAGAATCGGTGGAAGTTGGCAGTTCCAGTTTGACGCTGGATCTCAACACCCAGGATTTCATTCGCGGTGGTTCGGGCAAAGTCTCATTCAATTTGACTAACAATAGCGATGTTGAAACTGAATTGGTCATGGCAACAAATAACAGCAACGCCGATTCCACCGAAATACGTTTAATTCTGGAAGATTTGCAAGGCAACCTGTTAACCCGCAAAAACATTCGCCAAACCACGGGTGGTGTGATCAATGTTCCTTCGGGCCAAAGTGTTGCGCGTGTTGCAGCAAAATCGGTATTCAGCTCGGAAGAATTTACTGTGAATGTTCCCGCCGCTGCACCTGACCAAGTGCGTTTGCGTTTGGTGGTGGATAAATATCACTACCAGTTGGGCAAAGAAAACCACGTTGAAATTTCCGGTGTGGGAATCAGTAAAGATATCCAACTGGCAGACACGCCCTACTTCGCTGTAATAACCGATGTGCAACCGACAACGGTTAACGCAAAAAATGGCAGCGTTACAATTTCTGGTAAAGCAATGGACCGCACTACCAACCAACCAATCGCCAACGTACCCGTAAGCATAGTGACAACCGTGCGCGGTTTCGAACGCGTTAGCACTGTTTACTCCGACGCGAGCGGTAATTTTATCTACGGTTACAAACCTGATGGAATTGCAGGTAAATATCGCGTATCGGCAGTTCACCCGGAAATGACGGACAGACCTAACCACGGCGAATTTATTGCGGAAGGCGGTTCGGTGAGTCCGACGGATTTTGAGGTGAAAGTTCCGCGCAATTATGTGCAGAAAATGCCAATTAAAATCAGTGCTGGTTACGATACCCTTTTGAACAATGTGCGCTTGGTGCAGGTACCAACCGGCGGTCAAACAGAAGCTGAATTGCCGCTTGGTATTTCAGCAACTTATTCAGTAATCGACGTTATTAATCCTAATTCCAGCAAAGAATTAATCCTGAATTTTTCTGGCAACAATTCAGCAGCGGATAAAGGTGTATTGAATTATCGCGTTGAAGCCGATGGGCATACTGATGCTAAGGCCTTGGGCAACGTAACAATCAATTACTCACTCGCGGCCTCTGCGCCCTCGGTAAATACCAAGCCGGGTTATATAGATACCGGGTTACGCCAGGGCCAAACTATTTATGAAGACATGCAAATTATTAATGAGGGTCTTGATGTATTAGGCAATGCGCAAGTGGAATTAATTCCCTCCGCTATAACGCCGGAAATACCGGAGTGGATATCATTGAATACGGCGAAATCACTGGGTGATATTCCTGTGGGCGAAGCGCGTGCAATTCAGTTGCTAATCAATCCCGGTGCAGATGTTGCGGAAGGAAATTATGAATTCAATTTGCAAATAACCGGAGATAATTTGCCAGCAAAAACCAGACCGGTATTCGTAAAAATTACGCAGTCTGGTACAGGGAAAGTGCAGTTTAAAATCACCGATATCTACACATCGACAATGGATAGCAACAATGTCCGCATTGAAGGTGTAAAAGGTGCGCGTATCCAATTGCAAAATGAAAATGTGTTAAGTGAAGTATTTAATAAAAATACTGATGTTAACGGCGATATTGATTTCGATATTCCAGCAGGGCGTTATTCCTATCGCATCAGTGCTGCAGATCACACCAGCGTTAACGGGCGAGTGTGGATCAAGCCAAAAGTCAGCACATTGGAAAAAGTATTTTTAATGAACAACCTGGTAAATGTTGAATGGGCTGTTCGTGAAATTACAGTGGAAGATCGCTACGAAATTAATTTGGAAGCCACGTTTAAAACCCATGTACCTATTGCGCTGGTGATGATAAAGCCTTTGCATGTGAACTTGCCTGTGATGAAAAAAGGCGAAGTCTTCCAGGGTGAGTTGACGTTAACCAATCATGGTTTGATTCGCGCCGATAAAGTAAAACAAGCACTGCCACAAGCATCGGATCTGGTTCGTTTTGAATTTCTAAAAGAAGTTCCAACTTCCCTCGCTGCCGGTCAGGTGTTTACCCTCCCTTATAAAATTTATGCACTGCGTGATTTCAATCCGGTAACCGAAAGTGCAGCTACCGGCGGTGGTTGCGGAACTTTGGGGGCTAACACTTATATAGGTTACACATCGCAATGCGCTGAAGGAACGGAAGTAGCAGGAAACGCCGCTGCAAGTTGGAGTAGTGCATGGGGATCATGCGGTTCTGTGATTGGCAACAATGTGAAAACGATCATAGGTGTTAGCCGTGGCCGCAATGATGACAAACTTGGTGGTTGGGGAACTGGTCCTGCAGGGGTTCCTGGGCCAGCAGGCCCTGTCTGTTTCCGTTGTAAGGAATCTTGTTGTGGTGCAGCTGGTGGCGATGGAGGTGGCCCTGGTGGAGGCAGTGGAGCTGGAGGTTCGGGCGGTGCTGGTGGAGCCGGTGGAGCTGGAGGTTCGGGCGGTGCGGGTGGCGCTGGAGGTTCAGGTGGAGCTGGTGGCTCGGGCGGTGGTGGTGGTGGTGGAAGTGATGGAAAAGGAGATGATGATTAATCCAATAGTAATGTTACCTGCCTTTTTTGCCACTGCGGCTTAACTACATTTTGCTGTTAAGCCAACTAACAAAATAAATATCGGAGATATTTAACGTGATTTCAGTTATTCGCAACAAGCTTGGTGTTGTGTTCATTGCGCTGTTGTTCGTAAGTAAAGCGTTTGCCGGAATTAATTATTCGGTTCCCCAGGATCCAACAAGAGACATTGAGGATCTTAAAATTAAAGTGTTGGGTGGTTATGTTGATATCACTAGACGTTGGGATGTTAATAAATTGTCCTGGACATGGAATTCGCGTTGGGCAAACATCAATCGTTGGTCAATGTTGGCGTTAACCAGAAATAATTCTGCTTATATTTACACGCATACCGCTGATGGCAAAATGGTTTTTCAAAGCCCTGTTGGTAGCACGTTATCCAAAGCTCCCTGGGCACCTGCTCTTCAAGACAGCGCTATTAACCCTAATGAGGTAATTTGGAAGGACCGTTACGGAAACCAAATAACATTTGATAATTTCTCTGATGGCAATACAACATCGGATATTAGCTTCATTGAAAGCTATCAAGATAAAAATGAAGTAAAAGTTTCGTTCGTAAAAAACGCTGCACAACAGATTAGTCAAATCAAAGATCATCACGGTAATGTCATTGCTACCTTCACGTGGGGAGTAAATCGTCGCCTAACTAAAGTAACCGATTATTCTGGTAGGGAAATAACTTACAAATACAATGTATGGGGAGGTCTTGAAAGCGTTACTGATGTAATGGGGCAAGTATGGGGTTACGAATACAATGCTGATAAATATCTGATTGCCCAAAAAAACCCTAACAACACCCAAATAAAATTTCCATACACCACTACAAACGACAATTACAAAGTTGAGCGTGAGCGGGGAACTGGCCTTGTAAAAGAAACAAAAATAATGCCATCAGGACTCGTTGCAGAAACATGGCGCAACGAAAACGGTGACGTAGTGAAGCGAATGGAAAATGGAGAAGTTGATTATACGGCGGAATATTTCTATACCGTTTCTGAAGATAAAAAAACATATAAGGAATTCTACTATCGGGATTTAACGATTAATTACCTTAACTACGGGGAACCGGAAGACGGAAAAAAATACTGTCAGTTAATCAATGCAGAGTCGTTAACAATTTACAATCACATCGGTGCGACTTTTTGGACTGGTTGTACCTATTCAAGAACTGAGTCTGCCCAAGCGAAAGCCTATTGTGCAACACCAGCTTGTGACAACAGTAGTGAGATATCAGCAGCAAGATATGCCGATCGTGTTAATCCACTAACTCCCAAATTACCAGAAGCAAAGCCTTTACCTCCGTACCTGAAAACAAAAACCATCACTGATGCAAAAGGCAGGAAGACGGTATTCGAATATGACCGTTGGTCTAATGAACTGAAAGTGACAAAACCTGATGGCACAACGATTACTCGTACATGGCATAAGGATTTCAACCTACCCTTAACGGAAACCAATGAAGCGGGGATAACAACAGCCTACGATTACGACGCAAAAGGTAATTTGTTAACACTAACAGAAGCAAAAGGCACCGCTGACGAGCGTACTACCCGCTATACCTATGATCAGTATGGACAAATAAAATCAGAAACTACTGGTGAATCTGTACGAGGAAATACAGAACTCGCGACAACTTACTACGAGTACGATCAATACGGAAACCTAACCAAAATTACTAACCCTGAAAGCGATGTTGTGAAATTCGGTGATCACGATGCTTTAGGCAATGCCCGCTCCATTGTTGATGGAAAAGCGAGTGTTTTACCGGCAGGTGAACAATATTCCTGGGCACAAACTTATGATAAAGCTGGAAACTTGCTGGAGAGTTTGGACCCTTATGGGAAAGGTGAAGCATATTCTTATTATGTAACGGGTGCGTTGAAGAAATTTACATCAACAGCTGGGGCACAATACACAATTACCAGTAACATCAATGGTCAACCAACCACTGTGACGAATGCGGCGGGAGGTATTTCGAAATTTGAATATGACAAAGGTAATCGGTTAACTGCCATCATTGATGAAAATGGAAACAAATCCCAACTTTCTTATAATGATAAAAATCAGCTAGCCAAAATAATTGATGCGGAAGGAAATGCGTCATTACTGAATTATTCCTCTAATGAGTTAAATAGTGTTCAGTATCCTGCGTATAAAAAATCGTTTGAATATGACAATCTGGGCCACATAAAACAAACCAATAACCACGCTAATAACAAGATCTATTCAAACAAAATAAAACGAGACACCATTGGTAATCTGACCAAAGCAATCGATCCACAAGATAAAGCAACAGATTACGAATATGATGATTTAGGCCGGACTAAAAAAATAACTGATGCAGAAGGTGGTATTACCGAGTTTACCTATGACGCTCGCGATAACTTGTTACAAGTTAAAGACCCGGAAGGTCGGTTAACGTTATATACCTATGATAAAAATGATCGCTTATTAAGTGAAACTAAAGATGGTGACCAAAATACTAATCGCCAGCGTCGTTATGAATATGATCAAGATGGTAATTTGATTAGCAGCATTAATCCCGAACAAGAAAAAATTATGTATGAATTTGATCGCGCAAACCGTTTGGTTAAATCGCAGGTCTACGCCAACAAAGATCACACTCACCCGATTAAAGTAATTAATTATCGCTTTAATGAGAAAAGCCAATTTACTGGTTGGGATCAACAAGCATCATCAACCTTACCGGATGGTGTTTCGCCAACAGCTGATGTAATAGCGCTGAGTGAAACCTATACCTATAACAACTTGGAACAGCTCGAATCGGTAGTAGCGAATTTTGGGAGTTTCACCAAAACATTCAGCTATACCTATTATCCAAATGGGTTGAAAAAAACTTACACCAACCCGGAGGGAATTACTTACACCTATTACTACAACAAAAATAATCAGTTGATGGCTGTGCATATTCCGGGTAAAGGCCAAATTAGCTGGGCCAATTTCGATTGGATGGTTCCTCAGACACTATTGCTTCCTGGTGGGCAACAAGTATCAATGAAATATGATGACTTCCAGTTGCTGCAAGAAAATGTACTGAAAAAAGCAGACCACTCTGAATTAGCGAAAGCAATTTACGAATACGACCTTGCACAAAATATTAAAAAAATTGAAAAAGGCGAAGGTATATTAAGTTTTAATTACGACAATCTTTATCGCTTAACTAATGCTGACATGCCTAATGGCTATGCTGTTAGCGACGAGATGTTTGATTACGATAGTGTAGGCAATCGTACGTCTCATACTGAAAATGGCTCCACAGAAAGCCAAAGCTACAACGCAAGAAATCAATTACAAGCAGTCGATTCCGGTGAAAATACGCGAGACATCACATACACTTACAGCGCCAATGGCCACACCAAAACACAAATCAAAAATGGTGTAGTGACTGAATACTTATATAACCATGAAGAACGTCTAATCGCAGTAAAACGCGATGGTAGTACTATTTCTGAATATGCTTACAATCCCAACGGCCAGCGTGTCAAAAAAACGGTAAACGGTTTAACCACTTGGTATCTCTACAACGAAAATGGATTATCTGCGGAATACACTAGTACTGGTCAACTTATTAAGGAATATCAGTTCCATTCACAAAAATCCTGGATGACTAATCCTTTGTTCCAACGTTCAGCAACGGGTGATTTGTATTACTACCACAATGATCATCTGGGCACACCGCAACAACTCGTCGATGAGTTTGGGAATATTGTTTGGGCTGCACAATATTCTGCATTTGGTAAAGCGCATATCACCATTAATACGGTGGAAAATAATTTGCGTTATCCTGGGCAATACTATGATGAGGAAACGGAATTACATCATAACTATATGCGAGATTATGATGCGGATACTGGTAGATATATACAGAGCGATCCTATTGGAATAATGGGTGGATTAAATAGTTTCTCATACGCAAGAAATCATCCTTATCGTTTTTATGACCCCTATGGCATGGAGGCAATGGATTGGTTATGGGGTGCAATTTATGATGCAACAGAATGGACGCCTGATCAATCAACCGTAGATTTTGCCGCAGGATTTGGAGATACGATCAGTTTCGGAGGAACTAATTGGTTACGAGATCAATGGGGTAGCAATGGGGCAGTAAACAAATGTTCTTCCGCATATAGCAATGGTGAGATTGCAGGTGTAGCTGCTTCATTATTGGCAGGAGGAGGGGCCGGGTGGGCTGCCGGAGGTAAAGCGGTGAAGTATGTGAAAGAATTTAGCCATGGAATACCTGCTAGGGCAAACCGCCCCACAATTCGTGGCAAACCTAATCCAGATTATATTCCATTGCTAGATAACGCATTTGGTAAATGGCTTCTAAGCAAAGGTAATAAATGGAATGGAAACTATGTGATACCGAAACGCCATTATAAACATGATCCATATCGATGGCCGACAGGTTGGAAAGATTTTGGCGAAAAATACCATCCATTTTTCCAATTTTTGGATCGCATTCCGAATGTATATAAAGGTGCAGGTGCAGGTGCAGGTGCAGGTGCAGGTGCAGCGAGTGCGTCAGGCAATGAATGTGAGTGTAAAATATGATTGAAAGAATATTTGATGTTTTGTCTCATTTACTAAATAAGTTAACTTTGAAAAAAGATTTTAAAATCTATGAGAAACTTATATACGATGAATGGCGAGAATCACTATCTGAAACTAATAAAATAATTTTAGATAAACAATATGCCTCTATTGAATTTATTCAGAGAGGGAGTGGTGGTGCGCGAATGGTTTGTCATTACTCTAAGAAAGAGACTCCTGTTTTTTTAAGTGATCAGCTTAATAAAGACTCTATTGTTGCTATGAGTGTGATGGTGCCCAAGATAGGTGATAAAAAGACAAAGCTAACGGCAAAAATATGGGTTTATAAGGGAAAGTTTTTTAATATTGATTTTAGTGAAAGACCTGATTGGTATATAAAAAGAAATAACATAAATGAGAATGACTTGATGATCGAATCTTTTAAAAGTGTAGTAAATTTATAAAATTTAAATTTTTAATCGCATAATAAGTAACTTGGATTAGATGAATGTAGGCTGGAACGGGCCGCGTAGGTGAGCGCAGCGACTTCCGACATGATTGAACGATAATCTGTCCCCTACATTTCGCACAGGCAGATGGTCATGATTTTGATTGTGGTGACATTGTCGGAATGTCGCTGCGCTCTCCCAACCTACGTTAAACGGAAAAGTTCAAAAAAATGAATCTCTTCAAAAAGTTAAAATTTTTTTTTGGATTTTTCGCTTTAAATGAATTTGAAGAGCGCCTAATTCTTTTACTTAAAGAAAATATAAGTGATAAATATATAAAAGTGATTAATTCTCAATTAAGTAAATTTAACAAAGTAGATAGAGTTGTCTTTCAGAGTGATGAACTTCCCTTTGGCCATACATCTTTCTATTGGACAAAATTTGGTAAAGCAAGATTTGATTTTCCTTTAAAATTTCCTATGGAAAAGGAAAGCGAAGAATTGGCCACCGTAGATGTTTTTTGCTCAGATGGGAATTTAATAAAAGTTTCTTATGTTTTAGTTAGAGGATTTTTATTTACTATTAAATACAGATCAAAGATCAAGGTTTTTCAACCAAGATCAGAGTATGAATTTTCTAATTTTAAAATACATAAAAGTTTAAACTAACATTTAATTTTGATCGCAGTAAATTTGCCGGATATCGACTTTGTCCATCTGCGCGGTCAGTGCCATTCTTTGTTAAATGGTAGCGGTAATTTTACTTATTAAGGGATTTTCATGAAGGCGATAACTTTTTTCGAATTTGATGCTGTTTTTCCAGGTGAAAAAAATTCACGTACAAGTAATGTTAAATTTTTAGTTAACAAAATTGTTGAATGCTTAAAAGAAAACTCATATGAAATTGTTGATCAAGATTTATGGAAAGACTGCGGATGGTATATAACGGTCATGTCAAATAATCAATACGGGATATATATCGCAAAATATTTTGATAATGAACCTTGGCAACTTACGTTGTCATTAGTGAATCATTATGGATTTTTAGCCAGATTATTTGGCAAAAGGAATGATGGTGTCACTGAAGAGGCAAAAACAATAACCAATCTACTTTTTAAAATTATAAAAGATACGAATTTAGCTTCTAATATAGAAATAACCCATGCAAATCATACAAAAATATCAGTTAATGATCCGAAAAGCTTGAAGTGGGACTAAAAATATTTTTACACACTTAAAAGTTTAACTTGAATTTGAGTTTAGATCGAATCGACTTTCGGCATGATTGATCGATATTCTGTCCCTACATTTTGCAAGATTATCAACATGATTATGTAATGGTGGACATGGTTTTAATCGTGGTGAATTTGTCGGAAGTCGGCTTCGACTCTTCCAGCGTACGTAAAATGGAAAATTTTTACATTAAAATGATGAATTATATAAAGAATCTATTTTTTAAAAGTAAATTCAGAAGAAAGATTGATCTTGATGAAATACCCACATATGTAAGCAATATTAATACAGAGGATTTAAAAAATTTTATATTGAATTTTGTTTTATTAGAAGAACATGAATTTGTTTATATAGAAAAAAATCATTCGCGATCTGAATTTAATTTAATTAAATTGCCTAACCAAATTAGCGATTTTTTTAGCTTATTCAATTCGTTTTCAGTCAGATTTAGTGATTTGAAATTTTCTAGGGCTGATATAGGTAAAGCCAAATCTTTCCCTGCGTTGATTAGAATAGGCTATGACGTTGAAGGATATGAAGTTTCATTTGATACCGATGGAAGCGTATTTCTTATAGATTTCGATGAAAGTAAAAAGCTTATTAAAGAGTCGCATGAGAAAACTATTTGGCATTACATTACAGTAAATTTGTTAGTTGTTTATCCTGAAAAGTTGGAAGATGAATTTTTAAAATTGGCAAAATAAAAACGTGTAACTGTATTAGGTGAATGTAACGCGTAACTTGGGTTATATGAATGTAGGTTGAAAGAGCGCAGCGACGTCCGACATGATTGTATAATTTCCGATATTGTTATATGAGCATTTACAAATTTATAAAACCGTGACCATGATTTCGATTGTCTGTGCGGTAAATTGTTTCGGAAGCCGCTGCGCTCTTCCAGCCTACAGAACTTTGGATTTTTACAGGGAGATTTTTATGTTGGTTTATCCGCGCAGTTATGTGCAGGGAGGTAAGAATGCGAGTGTCAATAATAATGTTTAGAAAAACTATAGATCATGAGTTTTTTGGATGTCTGATCCATTCCAATGGATGTTGGAATAAGGAGATGGACTTTCCACCATGTAATGGAAAAATATTTTTATATGTGTACACCGAAAAAAAAGAAATAGATTCAAGATTTGTTGATGTTTGGAAAAGAATATATGCTAACTATCATGACATCGTAATTGATACAGCTAATATTATTTCTGATTATTATAGTAGTTCTGATTTACCAGCTATTGAACTAAAAGATGATTTTAAATTTGATGATGTATCGTTGGAAGCTATAGGTATTGAAAAAGATCTCTCCGCAAGGTTTTATTGGGGCGTAATTACCAAAGGGGAAGAGGATTATATTTTTCAAGTAGTAACGGAATATGTTGATGGACAAAGTAGAGTTCTAGGTGCCTCTGATTAATCCATAACTTGGATCAGATGAGCGTAGATTGGAAGAGTTGCAGCCGACTTCCGACATGATCGTATGATCTCCGATGTTGTTATATGAACATCAACAAATTTATAAAACCGTGAACATGATTTTCGATTGTCTGTGCGGTAAATTTTGTCGGAAGTCGCTGCGCTCTTCCAACCCACAGAATTTTGGATTTTTACAGGGAGGTTTTTATGTCGGTTTATCGACGCAGTTATGTGCAAGGAGGTACGTATTTTTTTACGGTAAATTTGTTGGATCGTGAAAAATCATTGTTGGTGGATTATGTGGATCGTTTGCGTGAATCAGTGGCTATAGTGAAGCATAAACGTCCATTTTACATTGACGCTTGGGTGGTGTTACCCGACCACATGCATGCGATGTGGACTCTGCCAAAAGGAGATGCTGATTATTCGCAGCGTTGGCGTGAAATAAAAAAGGCGTTTAATCGATATGTACCGTCAGACGAATTTTTATCACGCGCACGTCAGCAACAAGGTGAGCGTGGTATATGGCAGCGTCGTTTTTGGGAGCACACCATTAAATCTGAAGAGGATTACCACCATCATATTGATTACGTTCACATCAACCCGTTGAAACACGGGTTAGTAACGCAAGTGAAAGATTGGCCCTATTCATCGTTTCATAAGTATGTAAAAAAGGGGTTATATCCCATTGATTGGTTCGGTAACAAAAAACCGTAACACATGCAGGATTGATTGTAACGTAGGTTGGAAAAGCGCAGCGACTTCCGACATGTTTATGCAATCCAACATGTTTTGTAATACAACATATTTATTCAATCCGAATATATTTATGTAATTTCCAACATAGAAATATGTTGGGGATAAATGTTGTCGGAAGTCGGCTTCGCCTCTTCCAACCTACATTGAAGTTGGAAATTTTTTTAAATTTTTATTGTTTTAAATGGAGCTTTTAGCTAAATGGCTATGCGAATTATTGCGTTATGTTTGGGCCTGGTATTGAGTCTGTGTTCCTGGTCATCCCGAGCCGAGGAAGCCCTCTGCGCCGAAGTAAAAATCGAAATCCTGCAAGAGCTCACAATGGAGCGGCAGGGTTTTGAGGCGATGATGCGGATTACAAATAGTCTGGATACATTCTCGCTGGAAAACGTCAGCGTTAAAGTATTTTTTAAAGATGCAGATGGTAATCCGGTTGTTGCGACGTCCAATACGTCTGCAAGTAATGCGGCATTTTTTATTCGCAAGGATGACTCGCAAGATGTCAGCAATTTGCAAGAAGGTGCGGATGGTTATTTGCACGGTGGAACTATTGCGCCGAAAAAAGTCGGTGAGTTGCGCTGGTTAATTATTCCGACGGCGAATGCAGCGGGTCAAACCAAAGACGGGAAATTATTTTTTGTCGGCGCTGAGTTACGTTATTCCTACGGTGGTAAGGAAGAAGTGGTTACCGTGGCGGATGATTCGATTGTAGTAAAACCGCAACCGGTATTAACGCTGGATTATTTTTTAACAGAAGAAGTGGTTGGTGATAATGGTTTTACTCAGGAAATAGAACCGGCAGAGCCTTACACGCTCGGTGTGCGCATTAATAACAACGGTTTTGGTACTGCAAAAAGTGTAAAAATTGAATCGGCCCAGCCAAAAATTACGGAAAACAAATTGGGCTTGGCAGTGAATTTTAAAATCCTTGGCAGTTATCTCAAGGATCAACCCTCTACCCCATCGTTGTTAATTAATTTCGGCAATATTGAACCCAAAGGCATTACGACGGGACGCTGGATTATGGAATCCAACCTGGCGGGAAAATTTATTGCGTTTAATGCCAGCTTTACCCATGCCGATGAATTGGGTGGTGATTTAACGTCGTTGCTACAAGCAACTAATGCCAATTTTTTAGTTCGCGATGTCGTAATGGATTTGCCCGGTCGCGATAACCTGCGTGATTTTCTCGCTTATGATAAAACGCGAATCCTCCATGTATTTGAATCTGAACCCACCGGTGCGAATGAAGTTGCGTGTAGCAATTGTAAAAAAGTTACTGAGATTGCTAACGCAACACTGACCGCGATAAATGGCGCGCGCAGCAAAATCGAATTCACTCCGGTGGGTGGTTTGACTTACGCAGCGGCAACAGATCCGTTTGATGGTAATAAATTGCTTGCCAAAGTTGTGCGTGAAGATGGATCGGTAGTGCATCCGCAAAATGCCTGGCTTTCTAAAAAGCGCGCGAGTGATAAGGTTAATTTTAATTATTTCGTAAATGTTTTTGATAACAACTCATCGGGCAAATATACCGTTTATTGGGGCGGTAATCTGGTCGATGTGCCGCAACCACCGGTGATCCAGTTTGTAATGGACCAGGTGACTTATGAAGGCGGTAATATTGGTTTTATCGTTCGCGCAACAGACCCGAACACAACCTTGCCAAATTTGAGTGCGTTGCAATTACCGGTTGGTGCCAGCTTTATTAATGGCGCGGTGAATGAAGGCATTTTTAATTGGTCGCCATTGCCCGGTCAGGCTGGCCAATACGCAATAACGTTTATTGCCACCGATGGTGAACTTACTGCTGAGCGTGTGGTGAATATCCGCGTGAATCCGTCCCATGACACCGATGGTGATGGTATGGATGATGATTGGGAGCGCGAAAAATTCGGCAATCTTGATAAGGACGGCACCGCTGATAGCGACGGCGATGGCCGCAGCGATTTGCAGGAATTTGAAGAGGGAACCGATCCCAATCTGGTTGATGCAGTACCTGCTACCCCGCAAATTCTTTCACCGGTTTATAACGCAGATACATTGAATGGCGCATCGCTACCATTACAACCTGAATTGATTGTCACTAACGGAAACCACGCTGAAGAAGTGGGGCCAGTGGCGATTTTGTTTGAGGTTTATAAAGACGAAGCGCTGACTGAATTTATGGGCAGTACCACCATTGCAGAAGGTACTGGTGCGACCAACAATAGTAATACCACTCGTTGGAAAATTTCTCCGGCAGATTTGGTAGAAGGCATGGAGTTTGAAGACAACACACTGTATTACTGGCGAGCAAAATCGGTTCAAACCGGTACAGCCAGTGCGTCGAGTGTGTGGGTAAAAAGTCGTTTCTTTATTAACGTCGCTAACGATTTACCCACACAGCCGCAAATCAGTTCACCCGCTATTGATGCAAGTATTGTTGATGTTAGCCCGACGTTGGTTATCACCAATAGCGCAGATATAGATCGCGATGAATTGCGTTATGGTTTTGAATTATTCGCTGAATCGAATTTGGAAAATCCGGTGGCGAGTGTCAGCGGTTTGTTCGCGGGCAATAATGGCCAGACCTCCTGGTTTGTGGCGAGCATCCTGCAAGAAGACCAGCGCTATGTATGGCAAGCGAGTGTGACGGATGAACACAATGCAGTAGTGAAATCCGAATGGGGCAGTTTTTTTGTTAATACTCAAAATCACGCACCGACCAATCCACAAATTGATGCTCCGCAATCGGCCTCTACTGTCGAGGAATTGGGCCAGGATGCGAGTGTAATGTTGCGCGTTATCAATTCAACGGATCCGGAACGCAAACCGGTTAAATATTATTTTGAATTGGATACAGTAAATACCTTTGATAGTGCGAATAAAAAAATATCGCCGCTCGTCAACGCAGGTTCTGCACACACGGAATGGAAAGTTACCGGCTTGACTGAAGACTCGCATTATTTCTGGCGAGTAAAAGCCACAGATGGTGAAGCGGAGTCAGCATGGGTAGTCAGTGATTTTACCGTGAGCCATGTCAATCAGGCGCCGGGAATTCCGGTATTGCAAAATCCGGTTGATGGTGCGGTGATCGCTACCTCTTCAGTGACGTTGGAAGCAAACCCGGCGATTGATCCGGAAGGTGATACGGTTAAATACCATATCCAGCTTTTTTCTGATGCTGCATTAACTCAATCATTGGTTAACGAAACAACGACTATGCCGACCTGGCAATATGGTCCTCTCATCGATAAAGCGACCTACTATTGGCGTATGCGTGCAGAAGATGCCGAAGGGAAATTGAGCGATTGGAGTGAAATAGAAACGTTCACGATTAATTTGCCACCGGTGAATGTTGCACCGCAATTGAGTTTTATTTTGCCTTCGCAGAATGTTACGCAGAATACGGGCAACTTGCTTATCCAATGGCAGGATACTGATCCGGATAGCGCCGCAACTATCAGCCTGAAACTGAAAAAGATTTCTGCATCGCCAGTGGAATGGATAACGGTTGCGCAAAATATTTCCGAAGATCTGGATGAAAGTTCCGATACCTATTATTTGAACGTTGCGAACCTTGCGGCGGGTACTTATCGAATCGTTGCTGAAATAACCGATGTGCAATCGCTGGTAACGGTAGAAAGCTGCTGCACATTAACGGTGCTGCCGCCTGTTTCAAATACACCGACCAGTTTTTGGCAATTTAATGAAGGTAGTGGGCAAACAACCTACTCTACCAACGCCATTTCTGCCCCTGTAAAAGTATCTACTGTTTTCCAAAATCCAAATGCGCAACCGGCGGCATGGGTTGCCAGTGCGAATGCACAGGCGGGTACTGCTTTACAATTTGATGGTTTGGGCGCGTACGTTGAATTACCCAAATCGGCAACCCAACCGCTGTTGGGTGAGGCAACGCTTAGTTTCTGGTTTAAAGGTACAAAATTGGGTGGTAAAGCTGAAGATTCCATCGCGATTATCGGCAGCCACTACAACGGTACTAACAACCATATCAAGTGGGGTTCAGTGGGTTTCAAAGGGCAATTTGGTATTGCGGTGGGTTCGGCACGGCTGTTGGGAATGACGCCCGTTGCCAATGGCAGTTGGCACCATGTGGTTATTTCGCGCAGCCTGGTTTCCGGCTCCAACAATGGAATGGCAAGAATATATGTTGATGGCAACCTCGATGCGCAAGCGATTCCGGTTGATTCGAGCTTTAATGGGATGATTAATACTTTCGCAGGAATGGTTCACAACCGTTTTGCGGCAACGAATCAAGGTGGAATAAATAATACGACCAAATTTATTAATGGTGCCGTGGATAACTTAAGAATCTATGACCGTGCATTAACTGCCCAGGATGTTGTTGCGATATACACCGAAGAAATGGGTGCAGCACCGCTTGCTCCAAATGAATATCAGCTAGCCAATAGCAACAACATTTACCAGGCAGAAGCGGCGAGTATTTATCTAGGTCAACCGTTGGCGGACTATGCGAATTTCACCGGCTTGGGTTTTGCTGATTACGATAATATTTCCGGAAGCTATGTTGAGTGGTTGGTTGAAAGCAATATAGAAAAAACGGTTTCGTTGAAAGTGAGGTATGCGAATGGTGGTGCGACGGATCGGCCAGTGAAATTGCATGTTAATGATGAGCTGAAAAACCCGGCAATATCGTTTATTAGCACTGGCAACTGGAGTATCTGGAAATTCGTTACCGTCACCGCAACATTGAAGCCCGGGCTGAATAAAGTCAGGTTAACGGCCAATCTGGAGACCGGCGGCCCGAATATCGATTATCTGGAAGTGATCGAATAATCGTTAAACTGTTCTGTATAGAAAGCCGTAATCCCACGTGTTTACGGCTTTTGTTGATCATGAAATATCTCCGTTGACCTATTCTGGCTGATTCTCAGCTTACCCTTCCCTGTGATAGCATGCCGTGGCGGCTAATTTCACATTTCAATGTGTTTGTTCACATTCTAAAAATAGATTCAACATTCCTGTTTTCTTTCTTCGTTTTTTCCTTATGGAAGGGGCCTTTGTATGTCTGGAAATGCACTTCGGGTAATTTTCTGTGTGTTTTTGAGCGTTGTGCTCGTCGCTTGTGGTGGAGGCGGTGGTGGTGGTGGAGGGGGTGGTGGTTCCAATAATCAGCCCGATACCGATAAGGATGGTGTTGTGGATGCACAAGATGCGTTCCCCAATGATCCGAAGGAAACCAGGGACACCGACAAAGACGGTGTTGGCGATAATGCCGATGCTTTCCCTAACGATCCGAAAGAAACCAGGGACACCGACAAAGACGGCGTCGGCGATAATGCCGATGTTTTCCCCACCGATCCAAACGAAACCAAAGACACCGATAAGGATGGTGTTGGCGATAACGCTGACGCCTTCCCCAATGATCCTGCAGAAACCGTTGATGCAGATAAAGATGGCGTAGGCGATAACGCCGACACCACGCCACTGGGGCAAGCTATCCCGGCGTGGCCAACATTCCAAGGCAATGCAAAGCATTCGGGTTGGGTGGACACCTCCCTGGTAACCACCCAGTTCAAGCAGCGTTGGAATAAACCGCTGGTAATGGCCAACTTGCAGCAGGGCGCCGCGGGTGATGGCTATATTTTCTTCAATAATGGCGCAGTGCTTTATGCGTTGGACGCGCGCACGGGTGAAACCCTGTGGACGCGCAGCCTGATGAAGAATAGCGAATCATTCAATTCGTACAATCCACCAGCCTACAGTGACGGTCTTGTCTACGTCCAAACCGGTTTTTACAACTCCGTGTTACAGGCTTTCAGTGCAGTAGATGGGTCGCTGGTATTTGAAACAGCGATATCGGAATCATCCGGAACGCTACTCGCGCCTTTGGTGGTCGATGGCACTGTTTATGTGATGAGCAATTATTACGGCTATGTCTATGCCCTGAATGCGAAAACCGGTGTTCGTAAATGGTCAAACACGCCGTCCATCTATGATTACACAAGCCTCGCCATTTCCGACAATTACGTTATTGCCTATACCGCCAGTTCACCGAGGTTAATCGGTTTGAACCGTGTAGGTGGCGGTGTGGAGTTTGAAATCACAGATCCGAGCTTCACCCATACAGGCTGGGGCGGCAATCTGGTATCAGTGGTGGCTGGCGATACCGTTTTGGGGAATTACCGCGGTCGCCTGGCTGCCTTTAACCTGCTCACCAAGCAATTGGCATGGAGTGTGACAGCAAATTTTACCGGTCAACCGGCCGTTAAAGGGAATCGTTTTTACATCATCAATAATGGCGTTCTTGAAACACGCGATTTGGAAACCGGTGCCTTACTCAGCTCCATAACTGGTAGCCAGGCATTTTCGGGTAATCCGCTGGTCACCAATAATCTCATTTTTGTAGGTGATGGCCAGGATACCCACGCCTATTCACTGGAAACCGGTGCTTTAGCCTGGAGCCTTGCGAGTAATGCAGGCCATATGCTGCTTGCCGAGGGCGCATTGCTAGTGTTTGCAAGTGATGGGGTAATTGCCATTGATGTTGAAGGTGATATCGATACCGACGGTTTACCCGATTGGTGGGAGAAACGTTACCAGAAAAATATTTACCCGACAGCTGATGCTGATAACGATGGCTTGACCGGGCTGGACGAGTTTCATCATTCCACCAATCCCCTGGTCGCCGACGCTGATGGCGACAAGCTTCTGGATGGTGAAGAAGTTGCCAACAAGACCTCGGCCTTCAAAGCAGATACCGATGGTGATGGCCTGGATGATTACCAGGAAGTAAAAACCCACCTTACTGATCCTGCCAACGTTGATAGTGACAATGACACCCTGCGCGATAACGAGGAAATTACAGCGGGTTTAAACCCACTTGATGCGAAAGATGCACTTGCCGATATGGACAATGACGGCTTTTCAAACCTCTATGAATTGCGCGCTAACACAAATATCAATGATGCGGCGAGTAAACCGCAGTTAACAGAGTGGTCAACCCGCCAGGGTAATCAGAGTCGCAGTAGTTATGTGCCGCAATTGTTAAACCAAACTCAGTTTGGTGAGCGTTGGACAATTTCTTCGCCGGTGAATCTCAGCTATCCGATTACTGCTGCGGGCAGGATTATTTTGCGCGCGGGTGCTACCCAGTTATTGGCGCTGGATAGCGGTACGGGCGAGGAATCCTGGCGCCAGGATGTGCCTTCTGATATGACGGCACCTACTAGCCATGATGGCAAATTATGGTATGTGGAGGGGTACAACGGAACTATTAGCCTTGGGTCATTGAATGCTGCGGATGGCAGCAAGCTATCAAGCAAACTTTTGGGTTCCGGGAGTTATAGTAATTCCACTGCGCCATTACTCCAGGACGGAAAAGTTTACAAGCCTGATGGTGGCTCCAGTTTCAAAGCCTATGCCCAGGGCAACGGCAATCTTCTCTGGACTTCTGTAGGTGGTGATCAGTACCTCTCCCAGGACAGGCTGCACTTGTTATCTGCGGATAAGTTGGTTGGGGTCAGCGGTTCAGGTCTCTCGCTCTTCTCACCGACGACCGGGGCATTGGTAAATACCGTTTCATTGAATAATGTGTATATCAACAATGCGATCTTGGGCAACAAGGGTAATGTCGTTGTAGATACTGGCCAGTCAGTGATAAACGTCACTGTGGCAGATGGTGTTATCCAATGGATAAACAATGATTGCCCGCCCATCAGGGTTGCAGCGGGAAATGGCAATATTTATGCATTAGCGCCGAACAAGCTGTGTGTGATTGACCAGCAGAGCGGCAAACTCGCGTGGGCACTGGATCTGCAAGCTGGCTCCTGGAATGTCTCCAACATGGTGCTCACGGCCAGTCATCTTTTTTATTCAAATGGCGAAAACACTTATGCCATCGACCTGGCCCAGCGATCCATTGGCTGGACCTTGAAAAAAAGTGCCAATGAATTGTTGATGGGCGCTGACGGTACTTTATATCTGGTCACCAACTACCGCGTTATTGCTGTGGATACCGAAGGCGATACCGATGTAGATGGTCTGCCGCAGTGGTGGGAACGTCGTTACGGCGGGGATCTTGCGGCCAACGCGGATTTGGATGGTGATGGTTTAACCAATCTGGAAGAGTATTCCTGGAAAACCAATCCATTGATTGCGGATACTGATGGTGACACCCTGAGTGACAGCGTTGAAATAAACACAACCAAAACCAATCCTTTGATTGCTGATACCGATCACGATGGTTTGAGCGACGCTGCTGAAGTTAACACCTATCACTCCGATCCATTGGAAGAGGATTCGGATGCGGACGGTATTGATGATGGCAGGGAAGTCGCTGGCGGACTGGATCCGGATGATAGCGATGATGCAGACGCCGATAACGATAGTGATGGTTTTAGCAATCGCGATGAAATATTGAATGGTAGTGATTTGGCAAATGCTGCCGACCGACCAGTGGTAACGGATTGGGCAATGACGCAGGCCAACGCGGCGCACAGTGGCTTCCAACCCTACCGGTTAAAGAGCACTAACTTTACCTTGCGCTGGAGTAAAACCTTTCCCCAGCAAGTCAACCCGCTCGCTACCGGTGACAAGCAAGTATTTGTTATTCCAACGGTCAGTTATTCCGATCAGTCTTCCTTGACTGCCCTGAATGTGGTCGATGGTAAAGAGCGTTGGAAAACGTTATTGGGACAAACCTACCCCTACATTAGCTTTCCGGCGTATGGCGAAGGGAAAGTATTGGTGAATCAATATTATCCCGGGACTGCGAGCGCTTTTGACTCCCGCACGGGCGCCAAGCTATTCCAGAGTGAATTCACTGCGGGAGCTACTGAACAATTACCGGTTATCGTTGGCAATACGGCTTATTACAATTTGGGCGGCTATGGCATCCAGGCGAAAGATCTGGTGAGTGGTACAACGCTCTGGACCAAAGGCTCAACCTCAAACAGCAATGTGGCGGCCAATAGCCAGTATGTTTTTTATGCATATGACAGCAACATCTTCGCCATGGAGCGTACCAGCGGAGCGCCTGCATTTACGATCCGCACCCAATCCTCACAAATATTAAATCTGGTTTTGGGGTCACGTGACAATATCCTTACCCAATCCTCCCAAGGGTTGGCGAGCATTGATATCGCAACTGGCCAAACACGTTGGAGCCTGGCTTCTCATTATGGCTATTCAAATAGATTTGTTGCGGTAGGTAATGGGCAGGTGTACTACCCGAATGGCAACGGCCTTCACAGTGTGGATGAAATAAGTGGTGCGCAACGTTGGTCCTGGAACGCCACTGATGTTCTCAACAGTAATATTATCGTTACGCTCAGCCATATATTTGTAGCCAGTAACAGCAAAACCTATGCACTTTCCGCAAAAACCGGCGAATTGGAATGGACTTATGACGTGGGGGGTAACCTTGCCCTGGGTACTGATGGTGCGCTTTATATTCAGTCAGGTCGGCAGTTGGTTGCAATCAGCCTGGAAGGTGATAGCGATGGTGACGGTATAGCGGATTGGTGGGAGCGCCATTACGGTCTTGATCCAAAAGATGCCAGTGATGCAGCGCTCGACCTGGACGCCGATGGCCTGACCAATCTGGAAGAATTCACCCTGGGTTCTTATGCAGATACAGTGGATTCCGATGCGGATGGCGTAAGTGACCTTGAGGAGGTAGACACCCACGATACCGACCCCACAAGTCAGGACACGGATAATGATGGTATGGGTGACGGCTGGGAAATTGGACAAAATCTGGACCCGCTGGATCCGCTTGACCGGGATCTGGACAGCGATAGTGACCAGGTACCCAACTTCTTTGAGTTCTTGTCCGGGACTGATCCCCACGATGCGTTGTCAGCACCGGCATTTTTTGCTGCAGGCACCTACTCGTTTGAGGACGCACAATTGCCTGCAGGCTGGGCGTTGTCGGCCGAAACGACAGACGTTAGTGTCAGCTTCAATAATGCCAGCCATGGTTCCAAATCATTACAAGCGCGCCATCAGGCAGACATCAACTTCTCTGGTTTCTTTGCGGCCAGCGATTTATCCCTGGACATTAAATCCGAATGTAATGGCTACGCGGTATCTATATACGTAG
The DNA here is from genome assembly GCA_003056245.1 of Cellvibrio sp. 79. GTDB lineage: Bacteria > Pseudomonadota > Gammaproteobacteria > Pseudomonadales > Cellvibrionaceae > Cellvibrio. The sequence continues at coordinate 833,652 of MVDH01000003.1, forward strand.
ATGATCGATTGATGGCTAGCAGTTCCACAAAAACCAATTGGTCGACACTTAAAACCGTCATTCCATTGGGTAACCACAAAGTTAGCATCCGCACTGATAGCTATTCCTGCGCAATATTCATCGACAACGTCGTGATTACTGCTGCGGCATCCAATGCCAGTATGGGGGTGCAATTTGTTGGCCTTCACAACAGCGCCCTGCATTTCGTTAATGCGAAGGGTGAATTGGTTAGGAGTATGTCCGCCAACGCACCGACGAAGGATGCTACACCGAATAACCTGGCGACCCTGGGTGGTGAAAAAGTAGTAGTGACCTTCGTTGGTAATAATCGTTACCTGGGTTTACTGGACTTGCAAACCCTGAATTGGCGGTACTTCGATATACCCGATCAAATAGGTACTTACTATTATGGTGCAGTCGGGATAGGGGCCAAGGATAACTATGCCTATCTTACAACTTACAATCCGGGCACCGGTGGTGGCCTCATCCTGCGTATCAACCTGAGCACTGGCGCCATCACCCGTTTTGGCAGCCATCCTTACAACACGGTTGCAGTAGGCAGCGATGGTTCAATTTATGCCCATTCCAATGGTGTAGTGTACAAATATGATCCCGCTAGCCTGGCATTGGTAGCGCAAATCAATGTGATTGGTGCACGCCAGATTCTGCTGGATAGTAAGGACCGGCTGATAGTGGCGAACCATAGCGAAATCGTTCGCTACAATGCCCAGCGGTTAGTAGATGCGCGAGTACAGCAGGGGGCGGAGGGAATCTCCGTCAATGAGCGCAACGAACTCATCGTTAGCAGTGGCGGTGTTATCAATTGGTATTCAGATGATTGGCAGCGCAATCGCAAATTGGAAGTATCGGCCAGTTTTATTTCCAGCTTCCCGCAGCCTGATACGGATACCGATGGTGTACCGGATTGGTGGGAGCTTGCTCATGGTTTGGATCCGGCAGATGCTACAGATGCCGCGTCTGATGACGACGCTGATGGCCTTAATGCCGCTCAGGAATTCGCCGCTGATACCGATCCAATGGTTGACGATACGGATGGAGACCTGTTGATTGATGGCGATGAAGTAAATGATTTCAACACCAATCCGAATTTAGTGGATACAGATGGCGATACCCTCACTGATGCGGATGAAGTTATTAACCACCAAACTAATCCACTGCTGAAGGACACTGACGGCGATTCAGTACCTGACGCTCTTGAGCTTAACCAGTTTGGCACTGACCCTAAAGACGCTACAAAAAAACCGGCAGCCTATGCGAATTTTCTGGAGTCTTTTGAAAACCCGGTGTTGGGTTGGTTAAGGCCTGTTGCAGGTTCGGATGCAGGCTGGAGTGTAGCGAGTGATATGGCTTCCCAGGGCAGTAAAAGTTTACGTTCCGAAAATCTTGGCAGTTACGACCAAACCGCGCAAGTTGAATGGTCTGGTCTTTACAACCAGTCGACACTTAGCGTCGATATAAAAAGCAGCTCATCATACTGCTGCCTCATCAGTATTTTTGTCGACAACCAGTTTCAAGCCAACTCTTATGTGAACGAACAATGGCAAACCTTTAACATAACCATGAATCCCGGCTTTCATACCGTGCGTTTTGTTTATCGCAAAATAACGAGCGCGCCCAACATGCATGTGTGGTTGGATAACGTGAGGGTTCAATAATGCTACAGAAAAGCCGGCCTCACCCGCCGGCTTTTTTGTCTCTGGGGAACTACAACAGTATTACCATTTAATCTGTGAGATTATTAGCTTCGATGAATTGAAAATGTTAGGTAAATAATTTTCCAGGATACCGCTTATGGCTTCCCCTTCCCTCACCTGCCTCCATCCCATCCGTACCCAAACCAATCCGCTCGCCGAAAAAAATACGCTTCGCGCCGTCATCCTTACCGCAGTGATGATGGTGCTGGAGATTGCGGGCGGCTGGTATTACAACTCCATGGCGCTGCTCGCCGACGGCTGGCATATGAGTTCCCACGTAGTCGCATTAGGGTTGGCATTGGGTGCTTATATTCTTGCGCGGCGTTATGCACAGGATGGGCGCTTCAGTTTTGGCACCTGGAAAATGGAAGTACTGGGCGGTTACACCAGTGCGATTTTACTGGTGCTGGTTGCAGTGACCATGTTGTATCACTCAATTGAACGCTTGATCGACCCAAGGGAAATTATTTACAACCAGGCAATTACATTGGCCACCGTTGGGCTGATGGTGAACCTGATCTGCGCCTGGTGGTTGAAAGACGGACACCACCACAGCCATGACCATCATCATTCCCATGGTCATAATCACGGCCACGACCATCATCACGATGAACATCACCTCCACGACGATTTAAATTTGCGTGCGGCTTACATCCACGTACTTGCCGATGCGTTGACATCGGTGCTCGCCATTTTTGCATTGCTGGGCGGAAAATTTTTTGGTGCGAATTGGCTGGACCCGTTAATGGGCATTGCAGGTTCCATTCTGGTGGCAATATGGGCAGCAGGTTTATTGCGCGATACCGGGCGCGCTTTACTGGATGCAGAAATGGACGCGCCGGTAGTGGATGAAATTCGCGAAGTGATTGCGCATTTACCGGTAGCGGCCGAATTAAAAGATTTGCATGTATGGCGGGTTGGTGCTGGCCACTATGCCTGTGCGTTATCGGTGTATACACGCGCTGATGTCGATGCAGAATTTTTGAAAAAGCAATTGGCAATCCATGAAGAGCTGGTTCATATCACGGTCGAAATTATCAAAGACTAATGTCATTAAATAATTTCCAGTGCTTGCTGGAATGTTTTCTTCCCGCGTTGATAGCGCTTGAGCGTTTGCTCATCGGCAAACGCTTCCAGCAATGCGGTATTAAAATCGTAAATACGATTATCACGCCCGGTCTGTTCGGTTGCTGCCTCAAAACCCTGTGTGTGCGCATCGGCAAGAATGGCAACCTCTTCAATCATGCCGGTGGCAATTTCCATATTGGCCGGATCATGAAAAGAATTCTCACAGGCTTGCGCATCCGTTGAATGGAAATTGCGACAACGAAAGGGACGCACCGGATAAATAGTGCATTGATTATTTTCCAATAACGCACATTTCACGTTAGTGGTGAGGTGCTGTTCCGGTGTGAGTGCGCGAATAAGGGTTGCATTTGCCGTGACAGTATTCAAAACCGACGCCATTTTTTCTGCACTGAAATGTTTACTCATGTAATCCTTGATCAACAGGATTTCATGCGCGCGCGCTTCCACTTTGTAGTAACAACAAAACGCACAACCCGCTTTGCAAGCGGGTTTGGTAGAGGATTCATCAAAGGAATGTGCGATCAGATTGTCGTAACGTTCGTAGGATTTTTTCAGCGCGGCATTTGCATCTTTGCCGCTCTTTAATTGCGTCGCTGCGCGTTGGTATTCTTGCCGGGCGGCGGCCTGGAAAATATCGGACATAGTGTTCTTATTCGGCTAACAGTTGCGTGGTTGGACCCAATTATAACCGGACTAATCCGGTTTTAACGAATCTCCACCGCCACTGATTGTTTTTCTACATATAACGTCCGGGTATTCAGCGCAGCAAAGGTTACTTCGATTTTTCCTGCTTTTACCGCTTTGAAGAAAAATGTATCGCCATCTTGCTCAAGGTATTCCAGCTCATTGCCAAGCAGCAGTTGGGGTTGGTTATAAATCCATTCGGAAGTCCAGTCTTTTACCAGACCTTCCACGTTAATTTTTACGGTGTCGCCAATATTGAGCTGACACTTATCGACGTTAATTTTAAACGCCGGTTTGGCTTCAACCGCGGGCTGACTATTATTTTTTACCAGTTGGTAGATTGCTTTTGCCAGCGCATCGATATCGTTTGCATCCCATTGGCTGATGTCAATAAAAAGATTGCCGTAAAGGAATGACGTGAAAGGAACTTCGGTTCCTGTTTTGGGAATGAAATAAATATCCTCAATACCGGGAACCAGTTTTGAATTGACATCAATGCGGTCTGTTAAGGATTTTTTGGCGATCACGTAATCAAGGCGCTCTTGCCAATCGCCGTCCAGTGAAATGATCTCAACAATTGCCTCGCCTTTGGATGATTGTAAATTTAACCGCAATTGGCCTTCACCGGTGCCGCCTAATCCTGGTTCAGCGGGTGTGCTGGTCCACACAGTGCCTTGCGCATCTTTTAAATTTTGCAAGGCTTTGTGCCAATCCAGGGTGACTGTTTTTTCCTGCGGATGAGCGGCAACCAGAGCAGGATAATTGATCGATTTTTTAAACGCTTCACGCGTATCCTGATTAAAATCAGTTCCAAGAGCCATGGCTATTGTTCCCCATAAAATGCCAAACAAAAAAATTGCTGCTTGCATATGATACATATCATTGCACTCCTACAACTGCTCTCCCCATACTGTCGATAGTAACCATTTGTGCTGCGGTTCCGCCCGGTCCTGCACCCGGTGGAGTTACTGTATCTATAGTGGCAGCAACATAGCCGGCGCGATCAACATTCCCTTTTACCGGGCCGGCACAGGCATCGTAAATTTTTGCGGTAAATTCGCAAAACATATGGTTTCCAAAACCACTGCGGTTAGGATCGCGCGGATCGACCACTAGATATTGACTGGTGGGTAAACGGCCAGGAAATGGATTATTACAACGGCCCCAGCCAACCAAATTAACTGTGCGAATATACCCAAATGGCGCAAGGTATAACCCATCTACTTTTATACCAAGAGCGGCGGATAACGTGATGACGGCATAGGCCTGGTCGTAGCAATTTACGTAACCATCAGAGTCATTTATATAGTTTTTCAAAAGAAATATACCGCTCATCCCACCATAGGATGGCCTGCCTCGCATCACTTCATATTTGTGGTTGGGCAAACCAAAACAACATTGCGTCACTTTTTCCACAGCAGAAGGCTTGGTTTGTACACCGTTTACACTACTTCTTTTAAATAAAAACCGTAGTGCTTCTATCCAGACTCCCGAGCGTGAAAAACAAGGTTGCAATGCAGGATCAGCAAACACAAAAAATATTTCCACATGGGTTTTACCGGCCATCACACTGCGATCAGTCGCTTCGACACCCCAAAAAATATCGCCCTTGGCCCAGGTTAATTTCGTGGGTGGTTCCTTAAGCGTAACGTCAACAATATATTCTCCGGATGCGAGTGGAACACTGCCCTCAAATTCAAATTGTTTGAAAATTCCGGTCAATTTTCCGTTGCCACTGAAGCCTTCGCTGATTATTTTAATTTTGACTTTTGCTTTTTGTGTTCCTTTATTATCGAATTTAAAAACCACTGCTTTGGACGATTCATTAGCTGCACTTTTTTCAGCCGGCCAATGGGGCGGTTTAATTAGGGCTTGCTTAAGGCTTGCTTTAAAAGAGTCTACAAACTCCAATTGGATTACCTTGGCAGCAAGAGACTTTTTTGGATCAACCTTCCGACCATTTTTGCCTTCACCAGCTTCTGTCATCACTTTCCCTCAATTAAATGATTGCTATTCGGCAGCAATTTTTTCCAGAATTATCGCACCGCGCTTTGGGCCATCCGAGGAACTGTATACCAAATATGCGTGATCTTTGGCTGCTGCCAGCAATTGTTGTGCGGCGAGCGCAATTAATACCGGTGCGGTGGCTGACCCGATATCGCCGTAAGCATCGGCGGGGTGTTTAATATCGACTGATTCGGAAAAGTGTTGGCGATTGCGCAGGTAGGCAACACCGTACTCTTTTGCCCAATAATGTTCGCCATTCATACTGCTGTAAATGCGAGGGATGGGTTGTGCCGGAGCATAGGCCAACGCTTTTTTGAATGCCTGGTCCAAGCCGTCACCGCGATAAGGCTCATCGCTGGATAAATGCCCCGGCTCTTCTGCAATGCCTGGTGGATGTAACGCAATTCTGTGCCCGTTCACTACTAACGCATGTTCCGGATTGCGGGTTAGCAATAGAAAAGCGGATGCTTCAGCAGGCACAAAACCATTGCTACTTTCCGGTGTCGCCAGACGATCTGCCTGATCCAGTGCGGTCAGGCGTAAATCATCCAGATAAGAATCACTGCCGCCAATAAGAATAAACTCGCAAGGCTGGTCATAGAGGTAATCAAAGGCAAATGCCAGTGCTTCAATACCAGCGGCGCGCCCTGAATAAATGCTGCGGCCCAATGCCGGATTGATCCAGTCGGGAAAGTGTTGGGCTAGATGATTGCCAAGCCCGGATTCCTGCTGTTGGCCTGGTTCAGGCATCGCCAAAATAAACGGGATGGGTACTGTGGGTGATGCATTTGCAAAAACTTGTTCGACGGCAAGTGTGGTGATGAAGGCCAGGCGACGCGAATGGCTGCCGGTCCAATCGGTTGCATCAAAATCCTGCCCATCAAACAATGCTGATGGAATCGCTGCAACTTTAACAGGTTGAAAATCCCGGTTGTAATAATCCGATAAAGAATAAGCACAGATGCTTGCTTTAACCGCAGTTGCAGTCATGGCTGTACTGATGCCCAGCGGGGTCGTCATTCCACTGGCAGCAAGATAAAAATACTTGCGGTCTGGAGCTGAATACTGATTCATGCGTTGTTGCGATCCTTGATCCATAAAAATTTCCTGCACGAGGAAACTGGTCGGCGCCAACGATACACCAGTGCGCAAAAAAAAATGTAGATTTGTGTAGGCTTTTAAAAAAACGGAAGCTTATCTGAGCCGCAGATGTTGTTGTCTGAAAAACATCAAGGGCGGATTGGTTTGGAATTTATAATGCGACAGGTTTAATTATTGTTATTTAAAAAATCATCGCTATCCCGGAATTGTTAGCTGCTAATTGCGATTTAAAAAAGTTACCTGAAAATAAAGCGGCTGGTGAGCCGCTTTATTTGTGACGAGATCGTTATAACCTTAATTACAAGCGCTGCCCCATACCTGATTGGCCCATGCGGGATAATCCACAAATGGATTGCGGTTTCCCTGGCGCGATACAATTCGTGCATGGCGATTAATTTCTTCCTGGCTGACCGGGTCCTGGTTATGCCATGCGAGCAAGGTACATATTTTTCCCAAATTACCGCCGCTGGTACCGGTATTATTGACCAACACCAGATTCTCGGTGCCGGTGTTGTCATTGCTGTTGTAGCGCACATCCATATAAAACATCATGCGCGCCAGATCGCCCTTGACTGTATTGCGCGGTTCAAAACTATCTGAATCGGTGTAGTTGCCGGGCGCTTCGCCGATGCTTGAGCCACCGTTATCAAAATCTTTATTACCGCGTGTTGAATTCACAGACGCGTCTTCCGGGCGTAGATGATGAATATCGGTGTAAGCCCAGTCGCTTTCGTCGGGGAAGCCGTGGCTTTTGGGCCAGGTGTGCTCGCGGTTCCATGCGTCCGGATTATTATTGCCGCTGGAATTAAAAGTTTTTGCTTGCGAGCGGCCGGTGTAAATCAAAATAACATTGCTGGTGTTGTTAGGATCTTCATCGGTGTATTTCAATGCATCCCACACTTGCGCGTAGCTCATGCGCGTATGGTTGCGCGCAGCAATTGTGGCCAATGTATTTTTTAATTGTGTACCGGATAAACCAATTGCATCGCTGTAGTAAGCATCAAACCCGGACCAGGTTGCACCGCCGGTTGAAGTACCATTGACGGTGTAACTTACTTTCAAGGTCACCCCGCTAAAAGTTGAATAGCCGCGCAACAAAATATGCCAGGTCCCTGCGGCCGGAGTAGAAAAATTGCAATTTTCATTATTGCCACTGACATACGGGCGGCAGGTGTAATTGCTGGTAGTTGGCGCTGTGCCCTGGCGAACATACAGATCAAGGTCGCCGCTGCCGCCGCTGGTGGTAATGGTGAGATTAGTGGCGCTGGCCGGCACCTGTAATTCAAAACGGGTTTCCGAATTGCTTGCACCGCCCAGATTGGTTTTGGTTTCGTTATTATTAATTGCGATCCCGAAAGCATTGGCGCAAAAAGCAAAGAAACCTAAACCGATAAAATACTTATTCATACCCATAACTCCTTTGATGTGAGTTATGAGTATGTCGAGAAAATATTGCGGATTAATTATAGGCGGGCGAAAATTTAACTAGCGTTTATGTAATGTCATCAAAACTGGCATTTCATTTATAAATTTGCTGAAAATTGAATTTCCTGACCCTCAACCAAACGATCACTTTCAATAGTTAATAAGGGGCGAGTACCGCCGGAATTTATTTCAACTGTCAGCGATGCATTCGGCAACAATCCCTTCAGGAATTGTTTAGCGCGCAGATGGTTGCCACCAAAATTTCCTGCTTTTTTGAACGGTGAATTGCTTTCGGCTGGTTTGGATGCCGGTTAATTCCTGATTGCGAGCAAAGTTCCGCTGCCCAGCATGATCCCGCCAGCAGTTACATTTAATACACGAGTGGCTCTGGTGTTGTTAAATAACTGGCGTGCCTTGCTGGCAGTATAAGCATAAGCAGCCATTACTCCACCAACCGCGATGGTAGCAATTATCATAATAATTCCCGCATCTGCTAACGATACAGTTTTCATATCAATAAACGCTGGAAAGAAACTGACGTAAAATAAAATTGCCTTGGGGTTACTCAAGGTTGTTAATAGCCCTGTCATAAAATTTCCTGCTATTGATAGCGGTGAGACCGTTAGAATTTCTGCATCAACAGGTTTTGCTTTTAACATCTGCCAACCCAGCCAGCATAGGTATGCAGCGCCGGCATATTTAACTACCAGAAATAAATCACCCATGGATTGTGCGAGCGCGGAAAGCCCGTACAGGGACAATAAAATAAATACATAATCACCACACACAATACCCGCCACTGTTACCAGCCCTTGCGCTAGCCCTGATGAAATTGAACGTGCTACCACCGCAAATATACCGGGGCCGGGAATGACAGCGAGAATTAACATCGCAATAAATAATGAAAGGCTGGTAGTGAGTGTCATGTTAAATTTGCCTTGATGTTAGCGAATAAAAAACTATTTGGATTTAAGTTCTTTTTGTGCTTGCTTCATCACTTGCCAAGCCGCCGTTAATGCCAGTGTAGCCATAATTGTTGCGACAATTAAATCTGGCCAGTTACTACCAGTGCCAAACACGCCGAGCGCTGCGAGCATCACCGCAATATTTCCCAATGCATCGTTACGCGTGCACAACCAGACACTGCGCATATTGCTATCGCCATCGCGGTAAGCGTAAAGCAAAAACGCAACGGTTAGATTGGCAGCCAATGCGAGTGCACCAATTACACTCATCACTTGCGGATCAGGAATTACACCACTCATTAAATTCCACAGCGCATGTCCGATCACCCAGATTCCAAACAACGCCATACTTGCCGCTTTAATCAACGATGCTTTCGCGCGTACTTGCAAGCTCATCGCCAGCACCCACAAACTGATTCCGTAGTTGGCGGCATCACCAAAAAAATCCAGCGAGTCGGCGAGCAATGAAACAGAGCCGGCGGCAAAACCGTAATACAGCTCGACCACAAACATCGCCGCATTAATAATTAACGCGATCCACAAAATGCGACGGTAACTGGGATTGGGTTGACTGGGTGGTTCGTGGTCGTGGTTGCAGCAACTGGCGCCCATGGTGTTACCTCTAGTAGTTTGCGTCTTTACCAGTAAACAGGTTTTCTAATTGCTTTTTTTCGAGTTGGAATCACGTCGGGTAATTGTGATTGTTTCAACTCTTCAGCTCGAATGTATCCTCTAGTCCAATCAGCATACACGCTTAATCTATTATTGCCTGGACGTGCTTTTATGGTAGACCCTGATTGGGGCTCTTTGATCGGCAATATTATTCCTATTTTCAATTCGGGAAAATCATGGCGGAGTGCTTTTAGTGTTGGCTCCTGATCGGTGTCGTTTGTTACAAAGATAGCTTGCTCTACGGCTCCGTAAGATGCGTCGCGATAAGCTTCCAATGCGATATTTACATCAGATTGTTTTTCTTCCAAGCGCCATATTTTTACACGGAGTGTTTTATCGGGAGGATTTAGATATTCCAGAAATGAGCCTTCTTCGAGGCTGAAATATCCTTCGCAAATTGAAATGTGTTCAGGATATAAGGCGTTGAGTGCGCGATGGTAAGTATTCTGAGCGGCACCGGCTGCATCACCACGGGAAGCGAGTTTGGTTTTGATGGGGGCGGTAAAGAATTTAATTTGATGAAGTTCTGCGTCAGGATTATTTTCGTTAATAATCCAGGCAAACAGTTTATAGAGATCCAGCCATTTATAACCCGTTGCCTTTAAACAGCCGTAATAAAGGTTAAATCCATCGACGTAACAAATTGTTTTCATAGGCTTTCCATGTCCTGAATATGAAAAAACCGCCCTGAGGCGGTTTTTCCGTCCTATACCGATATCAACTTAATGATAACTGCTAAGGATGAGTCGTGGGGCCATTATAACCATGGTTTTTACATTGGCAATAACTATTTTAAGAACAATTACACTTTCTTGCGATGCACCAACGCATAAAGAATTGGTAATACCACCAAGGTTAGCAGCGTCGAAGAAATAATTCCGCCGATCACCACTGTCGCCAATGGCCGTTGTACTTCCGCGCCGATGCCTACGTTAAATGCCATAGGTACAAATCCTAAACTCGCAACTAATGCAGTCATTAACACCGGGCGTAAACGCGTTAGTGCGCCGTCGATAATTGCATTAATTAAATCGCCGGTTTCGTGGTAGAGCTGGCGAATAAACGCGAGCATGACCAAACCATTTAATACTGCAATTCCCGAGAGTGCAATAAAGCCGACGCCCGCGCTCATGGATAACGGCATATCGCGCAACCAGAGTGCGAGTACGCCGCCGGTGAGTGCGAGGGGAACGCCGGTGAAAATAATCAGCGCATCTTTTAATGAACCGAAAGCCATTACCAATAATGCGATGACCATTAATAATGTGAGTGGTACTACTAACGCCAAACGTTTGCTCGCGGATTCGAGTTGCTCAAAGGTGCCGCCATAATCCAGCCAGTAACCGCTGGGCAATTTTACTTGCGCATCGATTTGCGTTTGTACGTCGCGCACAAATGAGCCCAGATCGCGATCACGCACATTGGCGGTGACAATGATTTGCCGTTTGCCATTTTCGCGGCTGATTTGATTCGGCGCGGGTGCCAATGCAATGGTGGCCACCTCATTGAGTGGAACGAAATTGGGTTCACCATCAATAGGAACGGGCAAGCGTTCGAGTGCGAGTAAATCCGTACGCAATTTTTCCGGCAAGCGCACGATAATTTCAAAGCGGCGATCACCTTCATACATCAAGCCCGCACTTTCACCGGCAACGGCAGCAGCAATAAAATCCTGCACTTGATTGACCGTTAAACCATAAGCAGCGAGTTGCCTGCGATTCGGTGTAATGGTCAATACCGGTAAGCCTGTTACCTGCTCCATGCGCGCATCGGCAGCGCCGGGAATTTTTTCCAGCACTTCGAGGATTTCTGCGGCGGATTTTTGTAATTGATCGAGATCATCACCCACGACTTTAATTCCCAAATCTGAACGCACGCCGGAAATCAATTCGTTAAAACGCATCTGGATCGGTTGCGTGAATTCGTAATTGTTGCCGGGCAATTCGCGCACCGCATCTTCAATGGCGTCGACGAGATTTTGTTTGGAGCGACCGGGGTCGGGCCATTGGTCGCGCGGTTTCAGGATTACAAAATTATCGGCAACCGAGGGCGGCATTGGATCGGTCGCTACATCGGCCGTACCGATTTTTGCGAAAACTTTTTCCACTTCCGGAAATTCCTTGATGCGATTTTCTAACAGGCTTTGCAATTGCACTGCCTGATCAAGGCCGGTGCCGGGAATGCGCAGTGCGTGCAAGGCAATATCACCTTCGTCCAGTTGCGGAATAAATTCCGAACCCAAACGGGTAGAAAGCCACAAACAACCAATCACCAAAAACACGGCTGCACCGAGAATCGCCGCTTTATAATTTAATGCAGCGACCAATAACGGTTGATAGTGCTCTTTGGTCCAGCGCATTACGCGATTTTCATGTTCGGCAATTTTGCCGTTCATTAATAGCGCAATGGCCGCCGGTACAAACGTCATCGATAAAATCAACGCGGCGGTAAGCGCGATCACCACCGTAATTGCCATAGGGTGAAACATTTTTCCTTCCACACCGGTGAGTGTGAAAATGGGCAAATAGACCAGCGTGATAATTCCTACACCAAATAAACTCGGGCGGATCACTTCAGCGGTAGCTTCATAGGCGAGTTGCAAACGTTCCTGCAATGTTAAATGTCCATTGCGCTGTGCTTCACCTAAACGGCGAATGCAGTTTTCAACAATGATGACTGCACCATCCACAATCAAACCAAAATCCAATGCGCCGAGGCTCATTAAATTGGCCGATACGCCCGCTTCTACCATCCCGGTAATCGTCATCAACATGGCGATAGGAATAACAGCGGCGGTAATTAATGCAGCGCGCAAATTGCCGAGCAATAAAAATAACACCGCGATTACCAGCAAGGCGCCTTCCAACAGATTTTTTTGTACCGTATCAATGGTTTTATCAACCAGTTGCGTGCGGTCATAAACGGCGGTTGCAGTGACACCATCGGGCAGCGAGCGATTAATTTCTTCCAGTTTTATTGCCAGTGCGCGTGCAACGGTGCGCGAGTTTTCGCCCATCAACATCATGGCGGTACCCAGAACCGTTTCACGACCATTTTGGGTGGCCGCGCCGGTGCGCAATTCGTTACCGATGGCAACTTGCGCGAGATCACTGATGCGCACTTTTACCCCGGTGCGATTGCTGACAATCACATTTTCGATATCGCTGATATCACTGAGCTGCCCCGGTGTGCGCACTAATAATTGCTGGCCATTGCGTTCGATATAACCGGCACCGCGATTATTGTTGTTGACGTTGAGCGAATTGATGATGTCTTCGAAACTTAATTGCCATTGCAATAATTTCACCGGGTCGGGAGTGATGTGATATTGCCGCGTGTAACCGCCAATCGCGTTAATTTCCACCACGCCTTTCACTTGCATTAATTGCGGACGGATGACCCAATCTTGCAATTCACGCAATGCCATCGCATCAAACCTGGTAGCGTCGTTCGCTTCTACTGTGTACATAAAAATTTCACCGAGGCCAGTGGCGATGGGCCCCATGGTCGGTGAAATATTTTCTGGAAGATTGGATTTAATTTGCCCGATGCGTTCGTTAATTAAATTGCGCGCAAAATAAATATCTGTGCCTTCTTCAAACACCACGGTGACTTGCGATAAACCGTAACGCGAAATTGAACGGGTGTAAGACAGTTTGGGTAAACCGGCGAGCGCAGTTTCTACCGGATAGGTAATGCGCTGTTCGGTTTCCAGTGGCGAGTAGCCGGGCGCTTCGGTGTTGATTTGCACCTGGACGTTGGTGATATCGGGCACCGCATCAATCGGCAGCCGCTGGTAATTCCACAGGCCGAGAATAACCAGCGCCGCGACACCGGCGAGCACCAGCCAGCGCCGCGCAATCGCGGTGTGCAGGATTGCATCAATCATGGTTGCGCCTCCTAGTGATCATGGCTCGCCCCGGATTTCTCCAGGTCGGCTTTCAGGACATAGGCGTTTTCCACCACGTATTCATCGCCCGCATTTAAACCACTGAGCACTTCGGTATAAATGCCATCGCTGCGACCTAATTCCAGGGGACGAATTTCATAAGTATTTTTTACTTTCATAAACACCACCTGCCAGTCGCGGAAACTTTGCAGTGCACGATTTTCCACGCGCACGGCAACCGGGGTTTCAGCGATATCCACCCAGCCTTCTACCGCCTGGTTGGGCACCCAATTACCCGCGCTGTTGTCCACCGGCGCGTGGACTTCCAGCGTTGGGGTGTCGCCATGGCGTGGGGTGATGTATTCAATTTTGGTGCTGGCTGTTTGGCCATTGGCGCTGATCTCAATGGCCTGGCCGTTTTTGACGTTGGCGGCATCGGTGGGGAACGCTTGCAGGTGCAACTCAAGCACGCGCTCATCAAGGATGCTAAAGAGCACGCGATCCGCGCTGAATTCGCCCGCGTTTGCATGGCGTTCTACGACGGTGCCATCAATGGGAGAAAGCAATGGATATTCGCGCAGGCTCTCATTGGATTCGACCGTCGCCAATACATCACCGGCTTTCACACGCATGCCGATGGTGGGTTTTACCGAGCGGATCAAACCGGGGTAGCGCGCCTGGATATGGCTCAGGCGCAGCGGGTCCGCGACTATATTGCCGTAGAGTTTGATGCGTTCCTGCAACACGCCTTTACCGGCGATGGCGGTGGTTAAGCCCGATGCCTTGGCCAATTTTGTAGGCACTTCAAGGCGGCCTTCGTAGGAATCAAAATCCCAGTGATAGCGCTCTTTGCCGTGGGTGGCGGTGACGCTGACATCAAAGGAATGCGGTTCTTCCACGACGCCCTGCCCACGCAAAAAATCCTGCTGTGGCGCAAAGCGGAAGCTGTCGGTTTTACCACCTAGGCGAGTGAGTTTGACTTCCAGTTTCCAATCGCCGGGTTTGATGGCTTTGCCATCGAGTGTGGCCCAGGCGCGGTATTCCGGTGGTACGCCTTGCTCGAAAATCGCCAATTCAACGGCGAAGTGACCTTTCTCTAACAAGCGGCCATTGTGCGGGCCTTTTTCGAATTCGGGCTCTTCGTGTTCCTCTTCTTCGCCATGGCCGTGGTCATGGTCGCTATGGGCGAGTAATGGCGTTGCAACGCTAAGGCTGATAGCCAGTAATAAGGTTTTTATAAACAGATTCATGGTATTGAAATTAAAGGTTTTGAAATTCATGGCGTTGGCTCCGCTGCAGTCGACGGGGCAGAAGCAGTCAACCGCTCCAGTTCAATTCGGGTTTCGTGGGCGCGCAGGGCGGCATTGATCAATTCGGCGCGGGTATCCAGCAATTCGCGCTGGGCCATGGCCAGTTCGAGCGAGCTGTAACGCCCTTGCTCAAAGGCATTGGCGGTGGCGCGGCTGGCGTCCTGCATCAGCGGCAAGATTCGCTCGCGCAGGCTTTGCACTTCGCTCCGGGCTTGCTGATGGGCAGTGAAGGTTTGATTCAAACGGGTTTCGAGGCGGGATTTGGCGCTATCTTCGGCAAACCGGGCGGCATCCTGCTCCGCGCGAGCTGTTTGGATCGCTCCGGTTGCGCGCTTGCCATTGACCAGAGGCACACTGAGTCCTAACACCAATGCGGTATCGCTGCTTTCCTGCAATTGGCGTACGCCGGCATTCCAGCCTAATGCGAATTTGCCTTCGGCTTCCGCTTTACGTAACTCGACGGCGCGCAGGCGGGTTTCATCGCCTAACAATGCCAGATCCGGGTTTTGGGCGAGGCGGGTTTGCCAGTTGGCGAGGGTTTCAGTGCCCGGGTGTCCAGCATCGGTCATGGCAAATAAATCGCCGCGAGCGCGGGTGAAATCCGGGGTGGAATCTGCCCAGTAAGCACTTAATTGCAGGGCCTCTTCATGGGCCTGCTGGCGGGATTTCTCCAGCGCAATTTCCGTACGCGCCAAAGCCGCCCGGGCACGCATCAATTCTGCCTGCGGAGTGCTGCCGGCTTGCACGCGTTTGATCAGGCTATCGACCAACTGTTGCGCTAACTGCTGCGCTTCCTCTTCCAGATGTACTTGTTCCTGTGCGGCGAGTAGCGCGATAAAGCGATAATTCACCGCGGCGACCAGATCCAGCAAGGCAACACGCTGCTCACTCGCCAGTTGTTGCTGGCGTGCGGTCGCAACTGCCAGACGGCTATCGCGCTGGCCGCCGAGTTCAATCACCGAGGCAAACGACAGGGTGATTTCGGCTGCATCTGTACCTCGGTACTCACCCGATCCGGCGAGGTTTTCCGCCTCTAACTGAAGGCGGGTTTCGGGTCGCAAGCCCGCCGTGGTTTGCTCACCTGCCAGCGCGGCGCGGCGAAATTGGTATCCGGCTAATTGCGGGTTTTGTTGCAAGCTGAAGCTGAGCGCCTGTTGCAAGTTGATCTCTTGCGCGGAGGCGCAAGCAACAGAAGCACTGGTTAGCACAACCAATGCAGATAAAAAGCATTTCATAGCAAATCCTGCCCGCTTTTCTTAAATTGGGTGCTTTTTCAGCACAAAGTTATTCATCAGAACTGCATGGGCAGTTCACAGGGAAGAATAATCAGGCAGTAAAAGGTGGTGCGCGCAAGGGCGGCCGCGCAAAGGGAATAAGGGTGGGGACAAAAGGAGAACAGCGACTGATTAATACCGGACGCGCTTGAGTTACCAGCAGCAGCGCAACGACCGCCAGCAGGATCAAACTCTGGTCCAGCTTGGTCAGTTTGGCGATGGCCGATTGCAGTAAATCGACATCGGCGTCTTGATGATCTTCATCGGCATGGTGCTCAGGATGATCGCCCAACATATGCATATGAACGGATACCGGCGGCTCCTGCCCATCAAAACAAAAATGCCCATGCGCACCCAGCAAGCTGCCCAGCAGCCAGCACACAAGTGCGACAAAAGCGAATTGAAATTGATGGAAGCGTTTGGACATGAATAATGCCGACGATGAATGTTAGCCAAGCATAGAGAGGCTAACCGCAGACATCAACCGTTTCATTGCAAAACGGTTGATGGGGTTTTATCCCTATTAGTGATTGTAAATTCCGTCCAAGCTCCAGGTTTGCAAACCCCTTCCGGGCAATGACGCAAGAAAACCGGGCAGGTAGCGCAGCAAATTATCGGGGCGATTGTGCTCGCGCTGGCCATCGTGCATCAACACAATATCACCGGCTTCGATACGCTCCATACGATTGCGGATTCCGCTCGCATTACCCAATAACCCCCAATCGATAACACTGCGGTTCCACAACACGGTGGTCATGTTATCGAGTGTGGCCTGCTGGCGCATCGCGGCCCGCAAGCGGCCGTAAGGTGGGCGGAACCAGCGTGGCCGTACGCTGGAAATACGTTCAATGATGTCCGATGTTTTGGTGACTTCGCCGCGCGCAATGTCTTCCGACATAAACCAGGGATTGGGATGGCTGTAAGTGTGGTTGCCAAGGGTATGGCCCTCGTCAGCAATGCGTTTTACCAGATCCGGATATTCTTCAGCGGCCTGCCCCAGCACAAAAAAAGTTGCCTTGGCCCGGTAAGCACCCAGCACATCCAGAATGGCCGGGGTGTAAACCGGATCGGGACCATCGTCAAAGGTCAGGCAGATCGCGTTGGCAGCTTTGCCAAATGCACCGGTTGAATGAATGGGGCGCGGTAGCGTTGCATCGGAGGTGAGCGGTTTATTATTGTTAGGGCTGAGATTCATAGCGGTGCTCCATCGCAAAGTGTTTGAGAAGATTGTTGCGCGTTAACCAATAGGCATGTGGTTGGACGCGCTTGCTTTCGCGCTCAGCCACTTGGGGGAAAAAAGCTTTTAACAGCAAACGGAAATAATATTTACGCGCACGATTGAGTGCAGAATCCGGTAACTGCTCGATCAAAAATCCGAATTTCTCGCCATGCGGTGGCAACCAGCTAACACCGTGAAATGCTTTCACCTGCAATAATTTTTCATGATTATTTATATCTTTTGCCAATTGCGAGAGTGAAGCGAGAATCAATTTGCGGAAGCGCAACGCGTTGCGCATGTAATCGCGCGCATCTGTAGTAGATCCGGAAAAACATTCGCGATTGAAATGCAAAATAGCGAGGGCATCGCCTGGCTCAATCCAGCTGCCATCATTCATGATGCGCCGCTCACCCGAAAAATTTTCAAAAGAAAAGCTGATCAGCTCATCAAATTTTTCGACTTTATGCCGGCGTCGCCACCAACCATCGTACCAACACATAACGCGATAAAATAATCCATTACTCATGGTTCACTCCCACAGGTTGGCAACATGAAATTTTTTGAATTTGTTTAAGCTGAGTAATTTTTCCAATTCCACCACAACACTGCGCGCGGCGTGAGCGCGGCCCAGTTGTTGTGCGCAGCTATTCATAGTTCCCATCCGTTTTGGATCAGTGAACAGTTCGCCAATGACGGTGGAAAGCTGTGCTAATTCAACGTAAAGACCAGCGTTGTTTTTTGTCAGGAAATTCACGTTATGCATTTCTTGTCCGCCTAAACAGCAGGTGGCGATAAACGGTTTGCCGCAGGCTAATGTTTCGCTCACGGTCAGGCCGCCCGGTTTCCCCACCACAATATCGGCAGCGCAAAATAAATCGCGCATATCGCTACGCCAACCGAATAACCGAAAACGGTCCGGATAATTATTGGCGAGTTGTTGTAACTTTTCGTTATCTGCCGCGTGGCTTCCTTCGGTTACTAACAGTTGGTACTGGTGATGTTTATCATCCAGTAATTGATGAAGCGCATCGATCACACCAATACCGCATTGGCCACCGGTAATTAAAATAGTGGGATTGGTTGCAAGCCCGAGATTTTTGCGTGCTTGTTGTTGGGTGGGCAGGTTTTCAAATGCCGGTACTAACGGAATACCGGTAACGCGAATACGATTCGGTGCAATGCCCTGGCGACGCAGGGAATCGGCGACATCCTGATGGCCGACACAATAAAGTGACGTGGTATCACGTACCCATACACCATGCACGCCGTAATCGGTTAGCACACCCACGATTGGCTGGGTAATAATTCCTTTTTTAATAAAGCGTGATAACAACGCATTCGGGTACATTTGTGTGGCGACAATACAATCAGGATTGTAATCTGCTACAAATTTTTTAACGCGCGAAGAAAGAATACGAAAAATTAATGCAAGCAACCCCTGTAACAACAATCGTCCGGCCGGCGTTTTATTGCGATTGCAAATGCCGTTGATAAACGTATTGAGCAATGCACCATCCAGATTTTTGTAATAAACCGGCAGCGAAAAAATAGAACGTTCAAATTCTTCCGGATAAGAGCGTCGCTGTTGTTCTGTTAAAAAATCTACCAGGACTTGATCGGCAGGAATTTTTCCCGCTAATTGGCGATAGAGATTGCTATCGAGGTTATAAAGTTTTTGGTAAAGCTCAGGGTGTTCCGCCGTCATACGCAAATAACCATCCTGCAATGCGGCACTGGCTTGTGGATCAAGTAATTGGGTGACGTCCAGGTAATTGGTTTCTATGTCGGGGTATTGCCGTTGCAGTGCAGCGCCAATGGCTTCAGCGGCGCGGGTATGTCCATAACCGGGACTTGATGTTAAGAACAAAACTTTCATAGATTTTCCTTGTTGAAATAAATAGTAATTTCAATCGGGATAGAGCCACTTTTCGTTAATGAGTAACGTTGCTCACAAGATAATTGTAAATATATGCAATGATTTATTTGTCGCTCGTTAAGCGCGCATTTTTACTTTTGGAAAAATTGCAAGCTTTGTAAAAAATCATTCATAAATGTCGCATGAATTTCCACAAAAACGACTTTGCACGATACTCTAGCGCTTATCAGGTCACTGGGATGTTCATAGTGCAAAATGTTTACCAATTATTCGAAACAGGTATTGAGGGTGGGAGATAGCAGCGAAAGTTTTTGCAAGTGCGCACGGCGATCAGGTATTTTTCCCATGGGATGCGTGAGCAGAGTGCGGCTGATAAAGTAAAGGCGCTCGTTACCCACAAGCAGGCTGCAAGGCCGGCGCTTTGGTAAATCCAGCCGGATAATAACGTCCCTATCAAGCGGCCAATTGCGTTGGCCATAACCGACATCAAGTGAAACGCCATCCTCGTTGGCATAGCTAACAGTTAGAAAGGAATGCAGCGACGTATTAATCGCAAATACAACTCCAAAAATAATTAATCCACTGATTAACACCGTATCAACCGGTAATTTGATCGACAAGGCTGATGCCAGTTATGGCTTTGCTGCTAGACTATAGCGATCAAAAAAAACCATAACGACACCGGCCTATGAAAACCCCAATCTTTAATATCCACGACCTTATCCTGGTTTTGACGCTAGCGGTGTGCGTACTGCTTGTGATTTTCCAATGGTTATTATCCAAACAAAAAACCAGCGCGTCGTTATTGCTCAGCGGGTTTTTTGTGGGGGTGGGATTAACCGCATTATGCAATTTATTGTTGTGGAACGATTACATCCAAAGCGAATCAGCCGCGGCAAAAATTTTCTTATCGGTGTTATTGGGTACGGCAGTCGTCGGAAAAAGTGTGTGTCTGTTTTTCTATGTGATGGCTATTACGCGCGCGACATTTCGCTGGCATTGGTCATACGCATTGCATGGATTAAATCTGGCAGTGGTGCTTGGATTGATTTTGGGGGCCGGATTGAATTCGGATCGTTTACGATTTCTGACGGGCAGTAATAATGAAACCAGTGTACAGCTGGTGAGTTTCTTGTGGTACTACTTGAAAATCGTTGCAGTAATGTATGCGTTTGCGGCGGCTTATGTGGTGTTCCGTTACAAACAGCAATTAAAAGAATTTTATTCCACGTTTAGTTTACAGGCACCGCTGTGGTTGCTATTGCTTACTATTGGTTTTGCGTTGAACTGGAGTTGGTCGCTGGTGGTGCATGTGTTAGGCCAATCGGTTGGTGTGCAATTGGCGGATACTTTTGGTATTGCTGATAACTACATTACTTTTTTTCTGGTGAATGCATTATTTGTTTATAGCTTGCTCTATGCCCACGAATTGTTGGTGACCAAGGAAAAACCCGCTGAAAAAGAAGTTGCTGTTGTCGCAGCAGAAATATCCCCGGATTCAATTGATCGTATTCGTACGACTATGGAACAGCAGCAGCTTTATCTGAAACAGAATTTAAATATCGAGGAATTTGCGCGGCACGTAGGCATTCATTACCGCGAAGTATCGAGCATCATTAACAAACATTTTGATACCAATTTTTTTGAATTTGTTAATGAGTATCGGGTTAATAAGGCCAAGCAAATGTTAGTGGATAAAAATAATGTAGATATGACCATCCTGGATATTTTGCTGGAATCGGGATTCAACAGTAAGTCGTCATTCCATCGGTTTTTCAAGCGTTACACGGGAATGTCGGCCGCGGATTTTCGGAAGCAGAATTCTTAATCCCCCCTAACCCCCCTTAGCTACGCGCCCCCTTTGAAACGGGGCGCGTAGCTAAGGGGGGTTAGGGGGATTAAATTATTTTTTCGCGTTACGAGCGAGCATCAACCCACACAACAAAAATAATCCCAACAGCGGAAATGATCCACCACCACCGCCACCTGAATTACCCCCGCTATCGGCGACAGAACTTGCTGCCGCTGATGAAGATGCAAGTGAGCTGCTCGCAACCGAACTACTTGCCACCGAACTACTCGCCACACTTGAACTAGCGACAGAACTGGAAACTGCAACCGAACTTGCACTGGAACTGCTGGCAGGTTCATCAGCAGGTGGTGTACCTGCATAGCCGGTTGAGTTTTCTTTGGTGAGTGCGAGCACCAGAATGCCATTTTTTACTAACGCATTTTCCGGTGCAAAATCCACGCGGTTTGTATCAAAACTCCAATTGGCTTTATTCCAGCGGCTGGTATCAAATGTATTGAAATCATCGCGCCAGCCGCCTTCAAATGTTTTGCTGGTAGTGTTGTAGGCTTTGTAATCAATGTAATTAATAAATTGATAAACCGGTAAAACAGAATCGTCCCAGGCACCCACCCAGGCAACGGATTCAGATGACCAGATATTAAAACGCAAACTCTGCTTATTGGTGAGACTGGTTACTGTGCTGGTGCCAGTAATGCGGCGCACTTCTACGCCGTCGATAAACCAGGCCACATAATCCGGCGTCCATTCCAATACATAGGTGTGATAAGCATCCGCCAGCGATGTGGCGGCGGTATGGACTTGTTCGGTGTGAATAGTCGGACGCGAGCTGCCGAGGATCACATTGCTCTGCCATTCAGTCGCGTTATTTTTGCCAAAGATTTCGATATCAATTTCTTCCCAGAAGGTATTACCAATTTCCGAACCATCTTTGTACGTAAAAAATGTCGATAGAACGCCACTTGCCTTGGCGACGCGCATGCGCATTTCGTAGCGGCCATAGAGATAAGCATCGTTCGAAAAAATTTCCGCTCCTTTATAAGATTTGGCGGTGGCTAAACTGGCGCTCAGGCTTGCGCACAGCGCCAGTAAAACAATAGAAATACTGCGCATGGTTTTACCTCGGTAAATAAAACAATAAACAAACAACATAAAAAACGGAGCCGGAGCGATAGCACTCCGACTCCAAAGGCTGTAAAACAATTAATTAATTTTGGTCAGTTTTATCCAATCGATATTGAAGCCACCGATGTTGGCGTAAATCGCCAAACTCTGCGCGCCTGCAGTCAACGACACATTGTGTGAGATTACTTGATAGGTTCCCCAACCGCCGGTATTCGGTACGCTGATGGTGCCGAGGCCAACGCCATTTTTGTCCAGCGTGAATTGCGCTGTCGTGACAGCCGATGCGACCAAATATTCCACTTTGTACGTACCGGTTTGCGGAATATTCACATTGTTGTATTTCATCCACTCACCGGCGTCGATATACCCTACAACACCACCTGCCGCCGTGACGCTGCCACCCACTTCATTAAAAGCCTCTGCCTGGATGGTAATCGGCGCAGGTGTAGTGGTACCGCTGTCCACTGGCGGTGTGCCGGTATAACCGGTTTGGCCTTCACGGGTTAATGCGAGTACGAGGGTTCCGTTTTTAACGACGACGTTATTGGGATCAAAGTCCGCGCGGTTCTCGGCGAAGGTCCAGTTGGCTTTGCCCCAGCGCGCGCTATCAAAACTGTTGAAGTCATCGCGCCAGCCGGTACCAAAGGTATTGGTGGCAGCAACCCAGGGTTTGTACTCGATGTAATTTACGAATTGATACACCGGCAAAATACTATCGCTCCAGGGGCCAACCCACTCGGCGATATTGGCGGCCCACAAGTTAAAGCGCAGGTCTTGCGGATTGGTCAGACTAGTGACGAACTGGCCACCGGTGATGCGGCGCACCTCGGCCCCATCTACAAACCAGGCGATGTAATTGGGCGTCCATTCCAGTACATAGGTGTGATAACCATCGCCCAATGAATAGGGCATAGTGTGGACACCTTCGGTCTTGGTGGTGGGGCGATTGGTGCCGATAATCACATTGCTCTGCCACTGCGTCGCATTGTTCTTACCAAAAATTTCAATGTCGATTTCTTCCCAAAATACCCCCGCTATTTCGGAGCCGGGTTTATAAGTGAAGAAGGTAGAAAGCACGCCACTGCCTTTGGCAGCTTGCATGCGCATCTCGTAGCGACCGTATTTATAGGTTTGGCTGGAGACAATTTCAGCGGCCTTGTACGGCTTGGCCTGGGTAGAGCTTGTACAGCTGAACAGAGCGGCGAGCGCAAAGAGCACGCCCGTAAAGCGGTTGAGTTTGAACATAGCGAGTACCTTTTATCTTTATTAGAAACGCTTTGAGTCTGTAACAAGCAGTTCGTAACAGACAGTTCGTAACAGACAGTGATGCGGCAACGACCGAATACCACAGAGCCTATAGTGCAGCGGTACGAAATGGGCGTCGCACCAGTTTGCGCAGGCTGCGTAAAATGGTGCAGAGCAGTTTAGGGGCGAGATTTCTGGTGCTGTGCAGTGGTTGATACCGGCAATCGTTCCTGTGATGTTTAATAGAATGCGCCTGCAACTTTTTCCAATCCGTTCCGTAGTTAGGATTATTAAAAAGCACATAAAGGAAACATTGGTCCAATGACACTCACCGATGAAAGCCCGGATGATCAGCTAATCAACCTGATTGCCCGCTGCGCCCTGCGCGACCAGGCAGCACTCAAGCAATTGTTTGAGCGCGTTGGCCCTTACCTGAACGCGGTCGCCTGGCGGATTTTGAAATCCACCGATCTCAGTAATGAGGTGTTGCAGGAAGCCTTTTTGCAAATCTGGAATAACGCTGGCAGTTATCGCCCGCATATGGCAAAGCCGCTGACCTGGATGGCCAGCATTACCCGCTACCGCGCGCTGGATCGCCTTGACAAGGAAACGCGCAACCGAACCCACACCCGCGCGATTGAAGAGGAAGAGGATTTTCCCGGCGGTGATGAACCCGAACGCAGCCTGGGAGCGAGCCAACTGCGCTTTCATTTGCACCAGTGCCTGACGACGCTGGGTGATAACATCAAGCGCAGTATCGAGCTGGCTTATTTACAGGGTTATTCGCGCGAGGAAATTGCGCAGAAATTATCGACCAACACCAATACCGTTAAATCCTGGCTGCACCGTGGCGCCGAGAGGTTGAGATTATGTCTGGAAGCGAAAAAACAACCGCAGGCGTAAACGAACCGCAAATGGCGTTTGATTATGTCACTGGCGTCATGCGCGGCAGTGAACGCAAACGTTTTGCCGAGCGGTTGCAACGCGATGCGGAACTGCAAGCACAAGTAAGTTACTGGCAAGAGGAATTGATGAGATTAAGTGACAAGGAACAAGTCCTGCGCCCGAACGAGGATACCTGGGACAAAATATCCGCCCGGATTAACCGTACCCATACGCAACCGCGTGCGCTGTGGTCGCGCTGGTTCTGGCAAGGCGTGAGCGCGGCTACCTGTATTTTATTTGCCACGTTCGTATGGCTGACGCACAGCAATACGGTGCCACAACAACTCAATGCGGATTATGTGGCCGTGTTAACCGATAGTGCGGGCGATGCGCAACTGACCGTGTTGACTGCCAGTGGGGGCGAACAAATGTGGTTGAAGTGGGGCGAAGTAACCATCGCACCGGAAAAAAACCTGCAACTGTGGGCAGTCTCCAAACGCGATGGCCAGATTCGCCCACTGGGTGTATTCGCACAAGCGGATATCGAGCAATTGCCGTTAACGATTCCGCAATGGCGTTTGATAAAGGACTCGTCGCATTTAATCCTGACGGAAGAAGATGTCGGCGGCTCACCGTTGGATGAACCAAGCGAAATAGTTCTGGCAAAAGGTGTTTGTGTTCTCCTCGCAAAAGTGGATAAGGCCATATAATGCGGCGCAAATTCCTGTTACGCGAAGCTATGCCATGACCAACATCGCCGTGAATAACATTATTTTTTGTGGTGCATTACTGATATCCAGCGCGTCTGCCAACGCGCTGGATTTGCCATTAACAGATGTGAATTTCAAACAGTGCGTGCAGGAATTGGCGCAAAAGAAAAATTGGCAAACCCTGGCGGAGATCACCAGCATCGAATGCCATTCCAAAAATATTTTATCGCTAGCGGGAATTGAACAGTTTTCCGGTTTGCAAAAGTTATCGGTTTACAACAATCAATTAACGCAGGTAGATATTAATCGCTTGCCCAATGTGCGCCACATCAATCTTGCCAAAAACAAAATCACCCAGGTGACGTTCAGTGAATTACCGGCGTTGAAAGAGTTGTATATCTTTGGCAATAAAATGACCGCGTTGAATTTAACCGGATTGCCCGCCCTCACTTTATTAAAAATCAACGACAACCAGATTGCGCAATTTACCTACAAGGATTTACCGGCGCTGGAAAAAATCTATATGTTCAACAATGTCATGGAACACGTCGATATTTATCACTTGCCCGCCATGAAATATATGGACGCTCGCCAAAATCCCATGCCTGATCCGCTCTACGAAGAAATGGATAAATTGACCGGCGTGACTTTTTTGCACGATGGCAATGCAGAGGATTGGCAATAAAAAAACTATCTGATCATCGCATCTGGTAAATAGACGTAAGGATTAATCCTGTGAAATTAATATCCGCTTTCCTGATTACAGTAACGCTATCGCCCTGCGCGCTGGCTTTGGGTGGACACAAACCGGATTGGGCTAGTCGTGCGCGCTACGCCAATATCGATGCTGAAAATTCCGGGCAAGCCGCATCGCTTTTACTGCGCGGGATTGTCGAATCGGAATGGACTGACATGGTTGGTTCCGTGCTCGAAGTTGATGCCGTTGCTACCACGTTCAACGATGATCATAGCGATGGTGTCCGCTTTAATGACCAGCCGGTAATTCCCGATCCGGACGGGGCGGAAATTAATCAGGCATTTCTTTTATTGAACCTGGATTCCACTCTCCTCCAGTTGGGACGCCAGCGCATTAATTTTGATAACCAACGTTTTATTGGCGGCAACGGTTTCTGGCAAAACGAGCAGACGTTTGATGCAGTATTAGGGAAATTTAAACTCACCAGTAATTCCAATTTCACTTACAGCTATATCGGTAATGTGAATCGCATTTATGGTGACGATGCCGATAAAAATAATTCCGGTCGCGCGCACGATTATGGCAACAACACCTGGCGTCCCGCCGCCTGGTGGGGCGATCATCAACACGATACCCACTTAACACGTCTGGAATGGAATGAGTGGGATTACACGCGTGTGGTTGGTTACGGTTTTCGTATCGATAATAAAGATATGCCCAGTGCATCGAATAATACGCTTGGGCTCAGTTACAACCTGAATTACAAAGCCAGCAACATTAAATACCGTGTGCAACTGGAAGCCGCGCAACAAGACCGTGTAGACATTCACGTCGATAACCTGCCTTATTATTTAATTGATCTCGGTTTTGGTATTAATACCTGGGAATTGAGTTCGCGTTATGAAATTCTCGGTGAAAATAATGGCGCGGCTTTTATAACGCCACTGGGTTCCAATCACGATTTTGAAGGTTGGGCCGATGAAGTGGGTAATACGCCAGATACTGGTGTGCGTAATTTTTCACTCGGGCTTTTATGGCGTGCATCACCGTTTCGCGTGGAGACTTCCTACCATTGGTTTAAAGATGATTTACAGGGAAATGATATAGGTCGTGAATTCGATCTGGATATTGTCTACAAACCCGCGCGCAAACACAGTATTTCTTTACGCCTTGCCAGTTTCTCGCCTGAAAATAACGCAGGCTCGATTGTCAAGACGTATCTGGATTATTCATATAACCTGTAATGCGTTTTAATTATGTTCCCTTGTTTATTGAATTATCTTTCCAACAGACCAGCCTTTTAATTTTTTGTCTGGATCTTGTGAACGAATAAATTGGCCAACGCTTTTTTGAATAACCATGATAGTTGCATCTTCTTGCAACCGAAAAAGTAAAGCATCATTTGCCTTTTCCGCCTGAATCGCAAGTTCGCGGAAACGATAATGCCCTGGCATTATTTCATCATAATCTGAATTGTCCATATCAGCGCAAGCGATGAGGCCCAGTACGTTTACTGCGTAATAATCCTCCCACACACTTCCGTCAACTTCACTTTTAATAACTGCAGGAAACAGTTGCAAATTATCAACTCCACCTGCCCGAAGCAATTCAACGAAACGCTTGGACATAAGAGGGTAACTAGTGTCAAGAAAGTCTCTAACCTCATCACCTGATTTTCCATTTGTAGTGTACACAATAGGTAAAACAAGTGATTGTGTTATTAAACGCCCGCGTAAAAAATTAACGTCGACAGCTATGTTATCCGGTTCCTTCACATAAACTGTTGACTCATAAAATTTATCATTTATCAGTTTTAAATACATATTTTTCCACCTGGAATTTAATCGAGCAAATCGTCTACTGGGCCTAAAACTTCAAGGTGATACCTTTTGGCATATTTCGAAACAAAATACGGCCAACTTCTAGCAGGACCTGTTAAATCTTTTTTTATCGATTTTGATAAGTTATCTAACCATTGATTAACTTTATAGGGAGGCACAAAAGGTTTTTTTGGCTCGCCATTCGCTTTCACGCAAAAAGGACATTCTTCACTTTTTTTAATTATTCGATCTTGCAGCTGGGATAAATGTTTTTTAATTTCCGAGGGATAATCCTGGCCAACAGCATGTTCATGCCCGGTATGCCCGCCAATATGAATCTGCCCTTTTCCCGCTGCCATTGCATGCTTAACAATTTCATATTTTTGATCTTCATTACCACTATAATTTTCTGGATAGGAAGGCAGGTAAACTCCGTTGGCTGCCGTATTGATTGTATAACCCGTCTGACCTTTATAATCCCCGCTCTCATTGGCAAGAATTTTCTCTATTGGGTGATTCTTCATAATTTCATTGCCGCTAATACAGTGGTGTGCTTGATTACCGTATTTTCCGTATTGCGGGTGAGAATAAATCGGGTCGGGGCTAGGTTGTGCAGTATCCTCGTTTTGATTTGGATATTTTCCATCTTTGGGTTTTGCACCCTCCTCCTGCGCAGAGCCACAGCGCGTAGGTTGATTCATTGCTTTCCTTAACGTACCACTGTCATTTTTTTCCCCTTTAAAGGTTTTCCACTTGTGCTCCGTTTCTTTAGCCGGACAAAAAGGACAGTCTTCACTGTCAGGGTTATCGATATGAATTTGAAATTTTTCCAGAAGTTCCGACATTTTCTTGACCTCTTTTTATATACAAGCTGCCACTTTCTTTCCTCTTAACCAGGAAACAATATCATATAGCCAACCCTTGTGGCGACGATCAACTCCTCATTTACCGCCCGCACATCGGCAATGGCAAACCCGGCTCCCGATACCAATATCACCGCTGGCGGTTTCACTATGACGGATACCAGCATGCCTTGCCCGCATGCGGGCGTGGCCAATGCGATCTCTGTTAAATGTAACCACTGACAAACTCGAAACCAGCCAGGGTGATATACAGCAACAACTGTGCACTGCACTTTGTCTCACTGCAGTAGGCTTATTACCGGGTTAATCGGTTTTATCCTGCGCCCGGGGCGCTTTGCCGGAAGTGGAAAATACTCCCTTCAAAATGTATTGAAAGGAGCAGGCGCCTCATTTTTAGTAATAAAAATGTAGCTGTACAAACGCATCCAGATAATTGCCGGCTTCTCGCTGCGGAATATCATCACCCTTGCGCAATCCACCGCGAAGTTGCAAATTAGCGAACGGTGTGTACTCCAATAATAATGAATGGCGTGTGCGGTGGTTTTCATTGATATGGGTGTCTGGGTCCAAAAATTCAGTAGTGAGTTTAATATTGTAACCTTTGCTGATTTCGCGATTTATTTCCAGCAGGCCAACGCGTTGTTGTTGATCTTCACCGGGAATATTTTCAATAGATTCATCGTTAATCAAATCCATTTCAGCAAGAAAGACAAAGCCCTGCCAATTGAATCCACCAAATATATTGGCCTGGGTTCGCGCACCGGTTTCTGCATCGTTGTAAAGCGCAGTTGCGCCAGCTCGCCAAATGCTTCCCAGATATTCTGCACGGGTCAGCAATTGCAGGTTTTTATCATCGTTAGCCAAGCCGCTGCTGCCGTTGCTCACTGCAATATTAAATAAAGTCTTGCTGTATTGCAGGCCCAATTCCACACCGTTATCGCCAGTATCAAAATTAAACCCGCTGGCTTGCCGGATAAACGCGCTGTCGTCTTCCAGGCGAATACCGTAAGGCAACATAATACGGCCGACTTTTAAAAAGTGATTGCCCTTTAATTTGGTGAGAATAAATGTTTCGCGGTTAAGCGCGCCGCCGGGCGCGACTTGTTCATCAATGTATAAGGAAAAGCGTGAGTCTTTCGGCTGTAAAACAACATAGAGTTGCCCGGATTGGGTTTCAAAGCCGCGTGTGTCTTCACCTTCATCGCGATCGGATTGATTATATTGCGCGCGCAAATCAGCACCAATACGCAAGGTTTCGCTCAAATTTCCTGCATCAAATAAATTCAAACTACCCGCTGTTTGCGGCAATACATGGGTGCCGTAATAAGCCCCAAACGTTGTGCGCGCACCACCACCAGCCGGATTGATATGGCAAGTAGAACATTGGGTATTGTTTTTAATGGCGAGGTAAGGTTCTGCGAGTGCGAATTGCGTAAATAATAATGCAATGGTGCACAACCCACGGATGATTAAATTTTTACCGGGTATAAACATAACGATAACCTCCACCTTGATGTTCATCTGCATCGCCATCCACTATCTGGTTGTTCTGATCGAGTAATGGATTCAATTCACTGTTATTAATATTTACCTCTATCTGGATTGCATCGGTGGGAATGTTGTGCAGGGTGATGAAGAGTGTTTTGTCGACAAGGAGCAATGAAAAATTATCCAGCAATTTGCGTTCATCAACGGTGGTATAAAAAACACTGATGCTTTCCGGTGTTATTGATTCAAATTTCACTGCGCGGCTGAAATGTATATCTACAGTGAGTTGCGATGGTTTTTCGTTAGCGTCCGTTTTTTCTGCGTTAACCCGTGCAACTTTGGTGGTGGCAATACCGGTACCCGTCCGCGGCGCGCCATTGGCAATCCAGCTGCGCACCAGATCGATTTGTGTTTGTGATAAATAAGGTCCACCCAACGGCATACGCCCACCGACAATGTCATTCGTGCCTTCCAGTTTTTTGATTAAATAACTGTCGTCGGGTTTGCCGGGATTAACACGCATGAGGGATGGGATTTCATCTGCTGTGCGGCCGACTAAAAATGCGTAAGAATTTTCTTCTGAATCCAAACGTAGACCACGCGGCGCATTGGAGCCTGTGTGGCAGTTGGTACAAATTGTTCCAAAAACCGTTTGCTGGAGTTGGGCGAGCGTCACTCCGTTTTCAGGTTCGTTGCCGTCATCCGTTTTTACAGGGAGCCCGCGTTCATCAAGTCCCTTACCAGAACCTGCGCCGCAGGAGGCCAGGCCTGCGAAAAAAAATGCCAGGAAAAATAATTTCATGATGCAGTCCCCTCACTTTTTGTTGTCGATCTGCGTCGTTAAAAATTGGAAATGAATAAAACGAAATAGCGCAATAAAACGAAAGTAAAACGGGCGCCGTAAAAAACGGCGCCCATTTTTTTTAGGGGCGTGCGATAGTCCAATCGGTGTATTCGCCGGTGACGTCCCCGGGAGCGGTATCGCCTACATAGAAATACAACGGTAAGCCTTTGTAGGCCCATTGTTTAACGCCGGTGTTTGCGTCGCGCACAATCACGCTGAAATCGCCAAATGCTTTTGCATCTGCCGGGGCATAAAGTGCGGGCCAGGCAACGAGGCAACCGCCGAAGCAGGTGGTTTGGCCGGGCGTGTCCTGGTCAAAGGTGTAGAGGGTGAAATCGAGGCGGGAATTATCGGCGGTACCACTGGCATTAACGATATTACCGTGCGCCACGAACAGGCGACCTTTGCTGGCGTGGTTGTTAACGGCGACCGATGGAACACGCGCGACAAACCAGTTATTACCCACGGCCTCGCCATTAAATTGGCCAGCGGCGGTATCACCGGCAAAGAAATACAACGGCATACCATTCAACGCCCACTGCATTTCACCGCTGGCACGTTGCACCAAGCTGTAAGGCGCGGTGGCAACTGCACCGGCATGGGCAATCAGCGCTGGCCAATTGGTCAGGCAAGTACCGGAACAATTGCTGATACCGGCGGTATCGTTATCGAAGGTATACAGGGTAAAACCGTTTTTATCGGCGTTGCTGGTTTGCTCGGCACCATTGACCGGTACTGCCAGTTTTACAGTGCCCGCTGCGGTGAGATGGCTACCCAACGTGGTATTGGCACTCAACTGGATGGGCCAGGGTTTTGCCAATAACCAATTGTTGATGGCTTTGCCAGCGGTTTGGCCAGCGACCGTATCGTTTTTGAAAAAGTAGAGTGGCTTGCCGTGATAAGCCCACTGCAATGCGGTACCGGCGGTGCCCATGCTGCGCTCGATAATCGAATAAGGTGGCGTCGCTTGATCGCCAGCGTTAGCCAGCAATGGCGGCCAGTTCACCAGGCAATTACCGCTGCAATTGGAAACGCCAGTGGTGTCGTTGGCGAAGGTGTAGAGCGTAAAACCTTCTTTATTAATCGCTTGGCCGGTGAAACTGGTATTGCCGCCCGCCTCGGGCATGCCTACGAGTACAGTGCCTTTGGCAACAAAATAATCGCCATCGGCAGCGTTGAGTTGGCTATCGACCAGAGCCACTGGTGGTACCAGTGCCGATGCGACCGAGCTGGAGGACAGTGAGCTTGATGACAAGCTGCTTGAAGACAGTGAACTCGATACCAGCTCACTGGATGAACTCATGCTGCTGGAGACTGGAGAGCTGGAACTGACCGGCGTACTGCTTGGGGCTGCACTGGAATAGCCGGTGCTACCCGGCGTGGATGAATAACCATTACTGCCACCACCACCGCTACCGCCACAAGCGGTAATCAACAGGGTGTAGGTGAGTAGTAGAAGTTTGGGGGTTGAGGTTAATGGGTGTAGATGCATGGCGAATCCTCCTTTTAATTGAATCGTCGGAGGAACTTACGGCGCATTGTTAAAAAGGTTGCAGGCTGGGAAATAACGGATTGTCAAAATAGTCGCGGGAGCGCAAAATACTGTTTATAAATACAGTATTGCGAGGTGTAGCTATGGCTATAGACGATCATGATTTTATCGATCCCGAGCCATGGATAACGGCAAAACCCCAAGCCCGCAAAGGGCGCGGGGCGGTTACCAATATCGCCGGTCGCTACGAAACCCAACTCATCGAAACGGTGGATGATGGCTGGGCGCCCCATGAAGATGACACGGATATCCATCCCGGATTAAAGACCTTCGTAACGCCCGAGCTGGCCAAAACCATCCTCAGCCGCAACCAATCGCCGGATATTCCCTTCGGTGTATCGATCAACCCCTATCGCGGCTGCGAACACGGGTGCATCTACTGTTTTGCGCGGCCGACTCATGCCTATCTCGGCTTATCGCCCGGCCTGGATTTTGAAACCCGCCTCTACGCCAAAACCAATGCCGCTGAAGTATTACGACGTGAATTGGCCCATAAAAATTATGCGCCGAGCCCGATTGCGTTTGGTGTCAATACCGATGCGTACCAGCCCTGCGAGCGCGACTTAAAAATCACTCGCCAATGCCTGGAAGTTTTTCATGAGTGCGATCATCCGGTCGGCATGATTACCAAATCGGCGTTGATCGAACGCGATATCGATTTGTTGCAAGACATGGCAAAGAAAAATCTCGCGGCCGCGGCGATTACCATCACTACATTGGATCACAATATTTCGCGTATTCTGGAACCGCGCGCTGCATCCCCAACGCGGCGTTTGCAAACTATCGAGCGTTTAGTGAAAGCCGGTATTCCGACGATGGTGAGCGTAGCGCCGATCATTCCGTTCATTACCGAACAGGAAATAGAAAAAGTATTGAGCGCTGCTGCCGATGCCGGTGCAACCGCAGCGGGTTACACGGTATTGCGTTTGCCGTGGGAAATTAATCCACTCTTTCAGGAATGGTTACAAACCCACTTTCCCGAGCGCGCCGAACGCGTGATGAACCGCATCCGCGATATGCGCGGCGGCAAAGATTACGATGCAAATTTCGCCACCCGCATGCGCGGCGAAGGGTTATGGGCCGATATGATTCGCCAGCGTTTTATGAAAGGGTTAAAACGTTATGGGCTGGATAAAAGCCGTCGTTACGGTGAACTGGATTGCACGAGTTTTCGCAAACCGTTGAGTATTCCAGGGAGGGAGAGCAGGAATGGGCAGATGGATATTTTTGGTTGAATTAGTTAACTCTAATCACTATGATTAATTATTAATCATAGTGATTAGAGGGCATTATATGGCCGCCACGGATACCAAAGTAATAACCGCCCATGTATCTCTGCCAATGGCGGAGAAGATTGATGAATTAGCTACTCGTTTGGAGCGATCTCGGGGTTGGATTATCAAGCAAGCGTTAGCTGCATGGATTGATCAAGAGGAAGAGCGTAGCCGATTGACTCGTGAAGCGCTTGAGGATGTTGATCATGGGCAAATAGTTGATCATCAATCTGTACTTGCCTGGGCTGAAAGTTTGAGCACGGATAAACCTTTACCGGTACCTAAATAATGCAAATCGAATGGACAAGCAAAGCGCTTATGGATTTAGCAAGGCTTTACGATTTTCTCGCTCCTTTGAACCAAAATGCTGCCGCCCGCTTGATCCAAAGCCTCACCAAAGCACCCAATAAGCTTCTCTCCAATCCGCGAATTGGTGAAAAACTGGATGAATTTTTACCGCAAGAAGTGCGTCGTATTTTGATCGGCACTTATGAAATGCGGTATGCAATTCGTGGGGAGACTATTTATCTTCTACGTGTTTGGCATACGCGCGAAGAGCGATAATTATATTCAAAACCCTCCAATCAATCTCCCCAACACCGCCATCGCATCATCAAGTTCTTTAGTCCAGGGATAGCCATAATTCAATCGAATGCAGTTGCGAAAACGCCGTGTTGCCGAAAAAATCGGGCCGGGGGCGATGCTGATTCCCTGGGCGAGAGCCATGGAAAATAATTGCAAGCTATCAACTTGTTCAGGCAATTCTACCCATAAAAAATATCCGCCGTTGGGACGTGTAACGCGCGTGTTTTTGGGGAAATATTTTGCAATCGCGTTGAGCATTAATTGTTGTTGATGCTCCAGTGTTTCGCGCAATTTTCGCAAATGTCGATCATAACCACCCTGCTGCAAATAATCGGCAAGTGCTGCTTGTGCCGGAATGGACGGCGAAATGGTGGTCATTAATTTCAAACGATGGATTTGTTCGGCGTAGCGCCCTGCCGCGACCCAACCCACGCGATAACCCGGTGCAAGGTTTTTGGAAAAAGATCCGCAATGCATGACCAGGCCGGAGCGATCAAAATGTTTGATCGGTTTATGCGGGGTTAAACCAAAATACAATTCGGAATAAACGTCATCTTCAATTAATGGCACTTGATGGTGATGTAACAAATCGTAAAGCTGTTGTTTTTTTTCATCGCTCATGGAGGCGCCGAGCGGATTGTGAAAACTGCTCATCAACCAGCAGGCTTTAATTGGCAAGCGTTGCAAACTTTCTTCGAGCGTTTGCAAATGAATACCGTCGCGCGGGTGTACCGGGATTTCTACCGCTTTTAATTGCAAGCGTTCAAGGATTTGCAAAGCGGCGTAAAACGTGGGCGTTTCAATCGCCACCAGATCACCCGGTTTGGTGACGACTTGCATGCATAAATTCAATGCTTCCAATGCGCCGTTGGTGATCACCAATTCTTCCGGCGCGTGCATCACGCCATTCACGCGATAGCGCAACGCAATCTGGCGACGCAATTGCGGGTTGCCGCTGGTGATATCAGTGAGAATGGATTTTGCTGGCATTTGCTGCAAGCTTTTACTCATGGAGCGAGCGAGGCGTGCGAGTGGAAATAAATCCGGGCTGGGAAATGCGGAGCCAAGTGGAATGGTATCCGGATCTTTAATTGAACCTAACACAGAAAATACTAATTCACTGACATCGACGGGTGTTGTCTCCGCGATGCGCGGACTCATTTCCGGTTCGGCGAGCGCATTTTTGGCTTGCGTACAAACAAAATAACCGGAGCGTGGCCGCGCCTGGATCAGGCCGCGGCTTTCCAATAAATAATAGGCTTCGAAAACCGTTGCCGGGCTCACATTGTAGGTGCGACTTGCAGTGCGCACCGACGGCACTTTTTCATTCGGTGCGAGCACACCGCTGCGAATTAATTCCGCAATTTCATCGGCGAGCTTTTCATATAATTTCATCGCAGCTTAAAGAAACCTCTTAAAAATTATTGCGCCGGGTACATAAAATTAGCCGCTTCGTGAGTGACCAGATTGGGGGCTGCGCTGTTTACCAATTCAAAATCAAAATGCAGCATACCGGCTTCTTTGGTTTGCAAGGGTTTCATTTTTACAGTGACCGGGAAATCGTAAACCTCACCGGCAGCAAGTGTGAATTGGTAAGTGCGTGACAGCGATAAACCTTCAGCATTATGCAGCTTTAAATTGTACTGCGCAGGCTGTTGGGTTTTGTTAGTAATTTTCATGCGATACACATTCATCACATCGCCTTCGCTGGTGTAACGATAAAGCACGCTGCGATCTTTCACTACGCTCATATCCACCAATTCACGCGCGTTGAGTGACAGCACCAATGCGCCAAGTAAAATCGCAATAATTGCTCCATAACCAAACAAACGCGGGCGCAATATTTTTTCCGGTTCACCGGCGAGCGCGGCTTCGGAAGTATAACTGACCAGGCCGCGGTCATAGCCCATTTTATCCATCACGTCATCGCAGGCATCGATGCACGCCGCGCAACCGATGCAATCCATTTGCAAGCCGTCGCGAATATCAATTCCAGTCGGGCACACTTGCACGCACATATAGCAATCGATGCAATCGCCCAGGCCTAGCGCTTTGTGGTCATCAGTTTTTTTGCGTGAGCCGCGCGCATCGCCGCGTGCGGCATCGTAAGCGATAACCATGGTGTTGCGATCAAACATTACGCTTTGGAAACGCGCGTAGGGGCACATGTGCAAACACACTTTTTCACGCACCCAACCGGCGTTCATATACGTGAGCGATGCCACTATGCCCACCCAGATTGCGCTGCTGCTGAGCCACTCAAAGTGCGCGAGGTTTTGCACCAGTTCGCGCACGGGGACAAAGTAACCGACAAACGCGATGCCGGTGGCAATACTCATCAACAACCATAAAAAATGTTTGCTGCTGCGTTTAAATAGTTTGGAAAAGGTAAACGGGGCGTTTTGCAATTTTATGCGTTGGTTGCGATCACCTTCGGTTAAATTTTCGGCCCAGATAAACGCCCAGGTCCACACACTTTGCGGACAGGTGTAACCGCACCAGACGCGACCGGCGACCATGGTCACCGCAAATAGCAGCAGCGCGCCGATGATCATCACATAAGACAGCAACATAAAGTCCTGCGGCCAGAAGGTAGTGCCGAACACATGGAATTGGCGCGTATCGAGATCCCACAATATCGCCTGATGCCCGTTCCAGTTAAGCCAGGAAGTCCCAAAAAATAGCAGTGCCAGAAAGCCTGCACCGAGCAGCCGGAAATTGCGGAAACGGCCGGTGAAGCTGCGGGTGAAAATCTTGCCTTCGCGCAGGGTTTTGCTGGCGGGATTTGGCAAGTTTTTGGCAGGAATCAGGATTTGGGCGGGTGAATCGTTCATGGGACCTCATCCACAAAGGGGCATGCAATTGACGGTACTACTATGCGCGCGAATCTGTACTGAAAACAGATTCAGATAATTCAAAAAAAACCATATCAGATGCGAATGGCTTCAGTAGTTGAGAGCCATTCGCAATCACATCAGTTAAAGTTCGGCGTGAGGACCAAACACCTCGTAATGGATACGCTCGCCAGCTACTCCCAAACCCAGCAACTGGTCTTTGGCGAATTTCATAAATCCGCTTGGACCGCACAGGTAAAAGTTGCCATCGGCGACCGGCAGTGTCGCTTTTAGCGGAGTCAATTCCATCAACCCATGGAAGCTGCCTTCATGCTGCGCGTTGGCATACCAGGTAAAGCTTTTCAGCGTGGCTGACTGCTGCTCCAGCTCGCGGATGCGTCGCGCAAAGGAATGTTGCTGCGGTGTTTCGCACGCGTGGAGGAAATACAACGGGCTTTCACTACGTTTGGCGACCATGGTTTCGAGCATGGCCATCATCGGCGTTACACCCACGCCCGCCGAAATAAACACGTTCGGTGTATGGGCGGATTTCAGGAAAAAATCGCCCGCCGGCGGCATCACCTGGAGTTGGTCACCGGCTTGGACGGCATCCTGCAGATAATTGGAGACCATACCCGGTTGCGCGCCGTTTTCGCGTTTGACGCTGATGCGATAATCGCTGCCGTTGCTTTTGTCGGAAAGCGAATACTGGCGGATCTCCCAATAGTCCGCGCCTTCAGGTTTAACGCGCACGGCCAGGTATTGGCCGGGCTGGTAATCCAGTACCGGTCCGCCATCCACGGGGGCCAATACAAAGCTGGTCACCAGGTCGGATTCGGCAGTTTTTGCTTTCACCACGAAATCGCGCGGGCCGTTCCAACCCCCTTTTTGTGCTTTCGAATGTGCATAAATATCGCCTTCGCGGCCGATAAAAATGCTCGCCAGAAAACCGTAAGCTTCAGTCCAGGCGGCTTCTACTTCCGGTGTAAACGCATCCGGAGCCAGCTCGCGCAGGGTTTCAATCAGGTGATGGCCGACGATACCGTAATGATGAGCCTGCACATTCAGGCTGGTATGTTTCTGGGCGATACGTTCCACCGCCGTAGCCAGCACTTCCGGGGTTTCAATATTTTTGGCGTAAGCAGCAATCGCGCTAAACAGCGCAAATTGCTGGCGACCGGACTGCTGGTTGCTCATGTTGAAGATATCCTTCAGCTCCGGGTTATGGTTGAACATGCGCTGGTAAAAATGCTGGGTGATGGCGGTCCCGGCGTTTTCCAGCAGCGGGATAGTGGATTTCACAACAGCGATGGTGTGGGCAGATAACATAAGAAGCTCCTTGATAGGTATGAACAAATAGATGGGTTATCTGTGCCATTGCAGCTTCAATGCCATTTTAAAAAAGTGATAGTTATCAATTAGATATAGGTTTTTATATTTCTGGCGAGTCAAAAAGACTCTAAAAATACGTGTCATTTTGACTCTGATGGGTTAATCTGACCTGATCATCTTTGGATCTTCAGGTGGTGTGATGGCAGAAGTAAATTCAACCTTATTGATTGATGTGGCACTGGATCTGGCCAATAGCATTGGTGACAAAGACCGCTTTGACCGGCTGCTTACCAGCATCTGCAAAGCGATCAATTGCGATGCCCTTGCGCTGCTGGCGCTTAACGGGGAATGGCTGGTTCCGTTGGCGATAAAAGGGCTGGCACCAGAGGTGCTGGGGCGCCGTTTTCGCATCAGCGACCACCCGCGGCTTGCGGCAATTTGCAGCTCCCATCTGCCTTTGCGTTTTGCCGCAGATTCACCTTTTCCTGATCCTTACGATGGCTTGGTTGCTTCCCAACCGGGCGACTTGCCAGTCCATGCCTGTATGGGATTGCCGCTTTATTCCGACAACCAACTGATCGGCGTGGTCACGCTGGATAGTTTGACCACCGGCGTATTCGATCCAATTCCCGAAAGTACGCTGGAAGTCATTGCCGCTATCTCCGCCGCCAGTTTGAAAACGGCGATGCAGCTCAATCGCCTTGAGCAAAGCGCGAAGCATCAACAGGATCTGGTACAGGAACTAACGCGCGAAGCCCTGAGCCGTGAGGGTGGTGAACTGATTGGCCAGAGTGTGGCGATGCAGGCGTTGATTACCGACATCAACCTCGTCGCCAATTCCGACTATAGCGTATTGATCCAGGGCGAAACCGGTGTTGGCAAAGACCTGGTTGCGCGCAAGTTGCACCAGCTTTCTCACCGGAGTGATGGTCCTTTAGTGCATATCAATTGCGCGTCATTGCCGGAAACCCTCGCCGAAAGCGAATTGTTTGGCCACACCAAAGGTGCATTTACCGGCGCGGATTCAGCGCGCGCCGGTAAATTCCAACTGGCGGATGGCGGCACGTTATTCCTGGATGAAGTAGGCGAATTGCCGCTGGCAGTGCAAAGCAAATTGCTGCGCGCCCTGCAAAGTGGCGAGATTCAACCGGTGGGCCGCGACCGGATCGAAACAGTCAATGTGCGGGTACTGGCGGCGACCAATCGCAACTTGAAGCAGGAAGTCGAGCAGGGAAATTTCCGCGCGGACCTTTATCATCGCCTGTCGGTGTACCCGATTTGGGTTCCGCCGCTGCGCGAACGTGCGCGCGATGTGCTGTTGCTGGCCGGCTATTTTCTGGAAGTGACCGCGCGCAAACTCGGCCTGCGCCAGCTCAAACTGGCGCCTGCTAGCGAAGCGGCGCTACTCGCCTATAACTGGCCGGGCAATGTGCGCGAGCTTGAACATATGATCAGCCGCGCCGCGCTCAAGGCGAAGGCGCAATCGCCGCATGGTAGCCAGGGTATTTTGGCATTGAGCCCGCTGCATCTCGATTTGGTGGATATCCCCGCACAACCGGCTCAATTGACCGAGACTGCCGCCCCTGAGCCAATCCCTGTCGATCAATCCCTTAAAGACGCGACCGAAAAATTGCAGAAACAATTGATTAT
Organism: Cellvibrio sp. 79; assembly: GCA_003056245.1. Lineage (GTDB taxonomy): Bacteria > Pseudomonadota > Gammaproteobacteria > Pseudomonadales > Cellvibrionaceae > Cellvibrio. The sequence goes on from MVDH01000003.1 coordinate 873,592, forward strand.
CCAGGCACTGGAATCCAGCGCCGGTAATTGGACGCAAGCGGCAAAAATACTGGATCTGGATCGCGCCAATCTCGCTCGTTTAGCCAAGCGGTTGGGGGTGAAGCTGGAGAAAAAATTATCGAAGGAGTAAATGTGGTTTGCGCATTCAGCACTAAATAACGGACATTATTTTTATCGATTATGTATTCGTAAACTTGCCTGCACTCAGCCAACGCTGGCAAAAATAAGGTACCAGTTCAGTGGCTTTGCCTCGTTGAAGTTTAAAACCAAAAGGTACTTTATCGACGTCAAGTGTTACCAAGGTTTTAGCAGCATGAAATCGCGCTTTCTTGAGGAGGGATGCTGCAGGTTCTACGACCAGTGATGAACCAACCGCGAGGACACAGGCGGCTTCAATGATGTGATTTTTTGCTTCATTTAAAAAATAAGGTATCTCCCCGAAAAAAACGATGTTAGGTCTTAGCTGGCTTTTTAATCCACAGGTTTGCCCGATGTGAATCGCTGCCGATCCTATATCGTAAATAAGGCCAGGATCTATTGAACTTCGCGCTTGGGTTAAATTTCCGTGTAAGTGGATGACGTTAGATGAACCTGCCCGCTCGTGAAGATCGTCGACATTTTGGGTAATTACCACAACGTCAAATTTCTTTTCTAACTCAGCGATTGCCAAATGCGCTTTGTTGGGCGTTGCATTAGCGGCGTCCAACCGTCTTTGGTTGTAAAAATCCAAAACCAGCTCAGGGTTATTCCTCCAGCCGTTTATGCTGGCAACCACTTCAACAGGATAGTTTTCCCACAGCCCGTTGGAATCGCGAAATGTTTTCAATCCGCTCTCTGCACTTATTCCCGCACCGCTGAACACAACTATTTTTTGCGGATTGATTGGTGCTTTTGGCATTTCCATTGTTTCTCTATTGAGTGTGTCATCGGCGTGGCGCTGGCGAAAAGTTATCGAGCCAAACCGAATTAGCGGCTTGTATTAACGACTTAAATTAGCGCGCAAGCGCTGGAGTTGATCGCGCAATTGATGAATTTCATCTTCAGTCGTGGCGCAAGCCATACCGATTTGCAGGGGAATTTCCTCCGCTTGTTCGCGTAAGGCGCGGCCTTCCGGAGTGAGGGCAATTTCCAGGGTGCGTTCGTTATCTGGCTGTCGTTGCCGTTGCAATAGACCCTGGGTTTCAAGGCGTTTGATCACCGGGGTTAATGCCCCTGAATCGATATGAAGCTGTTCCGCAATATCCTTCAACGCCAGGCCATCGCGTTCCCACAGGATGCACATTACAAGGTATTGCGGGTAAGTCAGCCCTAACTTTTCGAGCAATGGCTTGTACAGTTTGGTCATGGCCAATGAGGTGGAATACAGGGCGAAACAGAGTTGTTTATCCAGTTTCAGGTAATCAGCAGGATTGGTCATGACGATTCTCGGCGAATGGAATTAGCGCGGTAACAGTTTGATTGGCGTGCGCTGAAGCTATTGCTGCAATCAATGTTATCGCGCTAACTTTCGATTAAAAACGGCAATTCTCGATTAAAACTACACCAGTTGCAAACTCACCTGAATGTTGCCGCGCGTCGCATTGGAGTAAGGGCATACGATGTGGGCTTTGTCGACCAGCGCTTGCGCAGTTTCTGGGTCCACACCGGGCAAATGGATTTTCAGGGTTGCTTCCAAACCGAAACCGGTTGCGATCTGGCCAATGCCCACTTCAGCAGTCACAGTGGCATCGCTACTGATGGCGACTTTTTGTTGTCCGGCAACAAATTTCACCGCACTCAGGAAACACGCGGCATAACCGGCGGCGAAGAGTTGCTCGGGGTTAGTTGCGGCACGGCCATCGCCACCTAATTCTTTTGGCAATGCCAACTTCACATCTAACACGCCATCGGCAGAAACAGCGCGGCCATCGCGACCAGAGTTAGCAGTTGCAGAGGTTCTGTATAAAACGTTCATGGTAAAGCTCCTGTTTAATCGATAAAGGTAATGTTCAAATGTTGTTAATTTGTTTTACGATAACAGTTATCGCGATAACAAATTGGTTAAAAAAAGAGAAACTGGTTCTTGCTGTCCCGGGACACTCACAACCATTTCCGTGGAACTGAAATTATATTATCGCGATAACTATTATTGTGCAAATATTTATTTGAGTAATTATTAGATCATTTTCTTCTCGGCCGCGACGTTTTTGGATATAAAAACATTAACAAGCGCCGGCGCATTGGTTATTGGCTGATGCTGGCAAACCAAAAATCCGGTCAAATGCCCAGGTGAAAACAAAGGTGTACACCAGGAAAAATATCAACAAACCCAGGTCCAGCAGTAGCGCTTGCCAGAAACTAACGCTGTACCACCAGGCTACCAATGGAATCAGGAATACCAACAAACCACCCTCGAAGCCGATGGCGTGAAGAATGCGCACACCCAAGGTGCGGCCTTGTTGTTTGCGGCTGGCTTCCCAGCGTTCAAACAGGCTGTTGAATAGCAAATTCCAGATAATGGCTACCGCCGATGCAGCCACTGCCAACCCCAGCGATTCCGCCACACCCGCACCACTCATCAATTTCAGCAGAATCGCAGAGAGCACAATCGCAATAAATTCATACAAGCCGACATAAATCACTCGACGTTTTACGCCTTGCATTCCTACCAATTGCATAGCTACCTCATTGCGCTGGTTATTAAATAAACTCTATATATATTTTCAGTGCTTTTCGTTGATAGAAAAAGTCAGCTACTATCAGTTTGGTTGAAAGATAATGAGGTGCTGTGATGGCCGGCGTATTTAATTCAGAGATGGTGACGGTGTTTTTAGCGGTGCTGGATACCGGATCATTTTCGGCGGCAGCGCGACAATTGGGTCGCGTTCCCTCGGCGATCAGCATGGCGATTGCCAATTTGGAGGCGGAGCTGGCGCTGGAATTATTTGATCGCAGTGGTCGCGAACCAAAACCGACCGCCCAGGCATTGGCACTGGAGCCGCAGGCGCGTTTATTGATCGCCCAATTGCAGCAGCTTAATACGCAGGCATTGGAGTTGAGTCAGGGGTTGGAAACCCGGCTGACGCTGGTGATTGCGCCGGAGCTGCAGTCCACCCAATGGGTACGCCCGTTGCAGGTACTTGCGCGGGAATATCCCTCACTGGAGATTCAGGTTGTCACCGCTCCGCAAACCGATGCGTTGCGGTTGCTTCACGAAGGTGGAGCACAGCTTGCACTGGTTTTCCAACGCCCGGCTGCCGATGGTCGCGAAAGTTTTCAGGAGGTTGGGCGTGAAACCCTGGTTGCGGTGATCGCCCGCCAGCATCCGCTGCTGCAAGAGCTTTCACTTGAAGGTCACTTGAGCGATACCCAATTGCGCCCAATTCGCCAGGTGATGGTGGGTAGCCGCAGCCAGGACGATAGCAATAATCCCGGCGGCCCCTTCTGTATTACGTCAGAGCACTACTGGCGGGTCGATCACCCGGAATCTGCCTTGCAGATGGTATTGTCCGGCCTCGGTTGGGCCTGGTTGCCGCGCGCATTTGTGCAGCCTTATATCAATGGCCAAATGCTGGTGGAATTACCCATCGCCAATTTCACTAATGGCGAGGAATTGTGGGTAGATTTGGTGTGGTCACGTGAGCGCCCTTTGGGTTTGGGAGCACAACAATTTGTGGCGTTGATGGCAGAGCAATATCGTCAAACACGTTAGTGAGCGTAATAAAAAAGCCCGCTTCAAAAATAAAAGTGGGCTTTTTTATCCTGGCTTACTGCTTCAACAATAAGCTGAAATATAGGTGTGATGTTACTGGCAAGACCACTGAATCAGAGGATTATTGTATTGCTGATATTGCGAACCTGGTTTGCACTGGGCGGTATAGCCCATTTCGGTAGTGCTTAACGGGCAACTGGCATCACCACATACAGCATATCTTGCCATGTCATTAGGTCCTGAAGTGGGAACTCCATTTGTGTATTTACACGCTTGACCCAGAACTATTCCCGATTGGCAAGCAGTGCTGGTTCTCACCAGATTTGGTTGCAAGCAAGTGCCAGTATTAATGGTATTGCCAATCACATTGATTGTGCATGATGGGGGTGTGGTAAATGGTGCGGAAGATACCAATGTTCTGGTTGCAAACCATGCGCCGCTGTTATTGTCTTTACAGCGTTGATACGTTGTTTGTTGTTGTGGGGTCGATGTGGAACTGGTTATCTCCCATGAACAGGAGGCGGGTGTATTTGCAAACGAAGGAACAGATAAAAACGCTATGCAGCTAACAGTTAACGCTGAAAAAATTTTAAATAACTTCATGAAAATATCCCTAATACAATGATAAAAATAATAATAAGTATTTAATAGAATCTTCCTGTTGAGCCGTCTACCTTGATTTGCAGACAGCTGTATCCATCAATACTTGTTCTACCTGAATTCCATTCCAGATAATTGAGCCAGGCAATTATTTACCTGGCTCAAATCCTTTCCCGTTTTACGAGCCATTAACAATGACTTCGCGTTGTTTCACGTTGTTATTGATATGAAAAATTTTGAAACTTTCTGAATATTTTAAATTCGTTCTGCGATTTACTAACGCTTGTCGGCATGAAAGAATTTTTCTCTATTAGTGCTTAAATAATAACATGAAGAAAATAATTTCCAGTATTTTTAAGCGACAACGGTGCTTCAATGTTTGAAAAATCAACACTGATATAAATCACTTTAATAGTTTAAATACGGATAATAAAACTGCATTTTTTTACAGGTGATGAGCAATGCAATTAAAAGCCCTGATCTTGCTAAAAAGCCGCTTGGGTAATCAGGAAACTGTGATCTTGTACTTGTATGACTTATGGGTGTTATGGTCTGATAAATACGCCAATTTCCTCTGTTGTATTGACCCGCTGCAAGTACTCGCACCGAACGCATTTCCCCCGCGTTGGCGCCCACCAAAAGTGGCGGCTTTTTTAGGAATAATAATAAGAGCATCTACAGAATTTCTTCGGCTTGGTCTCGCTGTACCACCATTTTTAATCCCAATAACAAGCGAGAATTGTTTATGAACACAACCTCAGGCGCATGCCTTTTGCGCAAAACACGTTTCAACATTTCCTCTATTGCCGCCACCATTGCCCTGTTAAGCGGGAGCCACGCTTTTGCGGCGGCGACGGGCGGTTTTTCTACTACGGATGGCGGCAACGTCAGCGGTGCTAAAACATTTTCAGCGTCGACCTTCGAAGAAATTAATACCATCCTCGCCAACGCGCGCCTGGATGCTAATGGCGATAAAGTTTCTGGCGGTGCTTACCCGGTCATCATCACTTACACCGGCAATGAAGATTCACTGATTGCGCAGGTGATCAAAGATCACACTGTCGATTCCTCCGGCAACTGCCCCAAGCCGCGCTGGAGCGATACGTACCGCAAAGTAGAAATCAAGGAATTCACCAAAGGCGTCACCATCATCGGTGCTAATGGTTCTTCTGCGAATTTCGGTGTGGTGGTGAACAAATCCAGTAACGTGATTATTCGCAATATGAAAATCGGCGCACTGGCCGGTGCGAGCAACGATGCGGATATGATTCGCATCGATAGCGGCACCAACGTGTGGGTCGATCACAACGAATTGTTTGCGGTGAATAATGAATGTAAGGGGTCGCCGGATGGTGACTTAACGTTTGAAAGTGCGATCGATATTAAAAAGGATTCGCACAACATCACCGTGTCGTACAACTACATCCACGACAGCAAAAAAGTCGGGCTCGATGGTTCCAGCAGTAGCGATATCGCCGGCGGCCGTGAAATTACGTTCCATCACAACGTTTATAAAAACGTGAGTGCGCGTTTGCCATTGCAGCGCGGTGGCTGGACCCACATGTACAACAACCTGTACGACGGTATTACCGATTCCGGTATCAACGTGCGCCAGGCGGGTTATTCGCTGATTGAAAGCAACTGGTTCCAGAATGCGAAAAACCCGATTACGTGCCGTTACGACAGCAGCAATTGCGGCTTTTGGGATTTGCGCAATAACAACGTGAAATCGCCTGCCGATTTCGCAACTTACAACATCACCTGGAGCAGCGGCGGTACAGTGGATGCGACCAACTGGACCACCACCGCGCCCTTCCCCATCAGCATTCCCTACAGCTATGCACCGGTTACGCCGCAATGTGTGAAGGACAAACTGGCGGGTGTTGCGGGTGTGGGTAAAAACGGTGCGACGCTGACGTCAGCTGTGTGTGGCGATCCTAACAGTTCTTCATCCGCGCCAAGTTCGGTACCGGTGTCGTCGAGCAGTAAATCCTCAAGCTCTGTAGTGAGTTCTTCAAGCCGTTCATCCAGTTCGGTAGTGATTAGCTCATCGAGCAGAGTGTCCAGCTCGGTGATTTCTTCGAGTCGATCATCCAGTTCTATTGCATCAAGCAAATCGTCCAGCTCGGTTGCGAGCAGCACACCAACCACGGGCAATTGCAGTTATGTGATTGTGAATAACTGGGGCTCGGGTTTTGTGGGCGCGATCCGTATTACCAACAAAGGCACCAGCGCGATTAACGGCTGGAACGTGAGCTGGAAATACTCCAATGGCACCACCCTCAGCGGCACCTGGAATGCCAACTTCTCTGGCACTTACTCAGCCAGTAACCTGAGCTGGAATGCGGTTATCCAACCTGGCCAGACCGTGGAATTTGGTTTCCAGGGTAATCACTCGATAGCGGAAATTCCCGTCGTTACCGGTTCTGTGTGTAATTAAGCCGAGACAAAACGCCGATGGTTTTGGCCATTGGCGTTTTGATGGGGAATGCCATTTGTTATCGATAAATGTCAGCAATGGCCATCTGTAAAGAGTTGTGAACCAGTCCACTGCGTTGGAGTTCCGTGTGGTTTGGCGCATATAACCTTTATTCGAGCTGTGAATCCCCGCACATTCATCGTATGTGCAATTTGTCATATAAGTGTGAAAATACGCCACGGACATGGAGCTCCATGCCTGCCCACGCGATGGGTAATGGCAACAGGGTTGTCCGTACAGCTCACTTTTCTACTCGTAATCGGCTGGCTTTCGGTCAATCCGTCTAACAACTAAATAACCCGGACGGAAATCAATTATGTCTACACAGCTCTCTGGAACAACTTCAGGTTTTACCCTGAAAACAATGGCAGCCGCCATTGCCATGCTTGCCGGTTCTTCGGCGTTTGCAGCAGCGACCGGCGGTTTTGCGACCACCGATGGCGGTAATGTCAGCGGTGCCAAATCGTTTAGCGCAGCGACTTATCAGGAAATCAACACGATCATTGCTAACGCGAAAGTGGATGCTAACGGCAGCAAAGTGAGTGGCGGTGCGTATCCGTTGATCATCACTTACACCGGCAATGAAGATTCGCTAATCAACCAGATGATCAAGGACCACACAGTCGATTCATCCGGCAACTGCCCCAAGCCGCGCTGGAGCGAAGCGTATCGCTACGTGGAAATCAAGGAATTCACCAAAGGCATTACCATCATTGGTGCCAATGGCTCTTCTGCGAACTTCGGTGTGGTGGTGAATAAATCCAGCAATGTGATTATTCGCAATATGAAAATCGGCGCCTTGGCCGGTGCGAGCAACGATGCGGATATGCTGCGCATCGACAGCGGCTCCAACGTGTGGGTCGATCACAACGAATTGTTTGCGGTAAACAATGAATGTAAAGGCTCGCCGGATGGTGACCTGACTTTCGAAAGCGCCATCGACATCAAAAAAGATTCACATAACGTTACTGTGTCTTACAACCTGATTCGCGACAGCAAAAAAGTCGGCCTTGATGGTTCGAGCAGCAGCGATATCGCCGGCGGGCGCGAGATTACCTTCCACCACAATATTTATCGCAACGTGAATGCGCGTTTGCCACTGCAACGCGGTGGCTGGACGCACATGTACAACAACTTCTATGACGGCATTACTGATTCCGGTATCAATGTGCGTCAGGCCGGTTATGCGTTGATTGAAAGCAACTGGTTCCAGAATGCGAAAAACCCGATCACCTGCCGTTACGACAGCAGCAACTGCGGCTTCTGGGATTTGCGCAACAACAACGTGAAATCACCAGCGGATTTTGCAACTTACAACATCACCTGGAGCAGTGGCGGTACGGTTGATGCAACCAACTGGACCACAACAGCCCCGTTCCCGATCAGCATTCCCTACAGCTATTCGCCGGTTGCACCGCAGTGCGTGAAAGACAAATTGGGCCAGGTTGCCGGTGTGGGTAAAAACGGTGCGACGCTGACAGCAGCAGTGTGTGGCGGAACTAACAGTTCATCCTCAGCACCGAGTTCGGTAGCGGTATCGTCCAGCAAGTCATCCAGTTCTGTTGCGGTATCTTCAAGCAAATCGTCCAGTTCGGTAGTGGTGAGTTCATCGAGCAAGGTTTCAAGCTCGGTTATTTCTTCCAGTAAATCATCCAGCTCGGTTGCCTCCAGCAAGTCGTCCAGCTCAGTGGCGAATACCGGTAGCATCGCGCTGTCTGCAACCGCGACCGGCAGTAGTATTGTGCTGAGTTGGTCACCGACGAACCTGACTCTGGGTACGCAAGAGGTGTATCGCGATACGGATTCTGATCCGAGCGGACGTGTGCGTATTGCGGCGGTAGGTTCAAGCGTGCGCCTGTACACCGATGCAACGGCGGTTGCCGGTCAGTCGTATTATTACTGGATCAAGAACACCACCTCCGGTGTAACCACCAACTCCAACGCGGCTAACGCAACGATCAGCAACGGCCCGGTATTGGGCGGTACTGGCGATTATCCGAGCGGTTTCTCCAAGTGCGCTGATTTGGGCGAGACCTGCTCCGTTGCCTCTGGCGATGGCTGGGTAGCGTTTGGTCGCAAGGGCAAGTGGGTGACTAAAAAGGTAACGGTCGGCGGTTCAATCGCCTGTACTATTGCGGCTTTCGGTGCTGACCCCGGCGGCAACCCCAACAAATGTTCTTATAAAAAATAAGAACGGATGAAATAAAAAACCCGGCCAGATGCCGGGTTTTTTATTAGTCCAAGATTGGGCTGGTCCGTGATTGCTTCGTGTTATTTCACGCTTGACCGGCTTTTTTGCGCAGTGGCAAATAGAGCCCCAGCAACGCCAGCAGTAACAAGCTGGTACTACCGCCGCCCCCGCCTTTTTTACCACCGTCAGTGCTGCCGCCACCGCTATTACCACCACCGGTATTTCCGCCGGTATTGCCACCATTGTCAGGTGTTTCGGCGGTAATTTTGGATGAGGTTAACTTTAATTCGGCTCCCTGGTTGATGATTTTCACCAGGCCCACACCGTCCGCAAACCAGAAGTCACTTTGGTATTCGATACTCACCGGAACACCATCCACCGTGGCGCTACCTGAGAAATAAATACGCGTATGCAGCGCTGAATAATTTCCTGCCGGGACTACCACCTGTTCACTTCCCAGATAGGTAACCTGCGTGTTCCAGGTGAGGTCGCGCTTGCCATAGGTCGGGCTGATATTTACAGAACCGCGGCCGGAACTCGAATTACTGGAGAGCAGGTTGACGCCTTTGTCCATGCTGAAATCCAGCGAAAATGAGCCGAAATCTGTGTAAACCGTTGGCAAATACAATCCATAGAAGCGCACTTGATTGTCCACGACTTTCAAATAGAGCTTGCCGCCCGCCGGGAAACTAATTGGATTAATGGTTTGGTCAGCGATTTTCTTATCCGCTCCCAAGGTCACAGTTCCGCCCGAGATGTCGTAAACCCACTGGTTGCTTTTTGCCATCGGCAGGAAACGTGCAACATCCCCCAAGGCACTTTTGGTGGCGTCGAGCGGGTAGTAATCCTGAAAATCCGATACACCGTCATTATCATCGTCGAGATCAGTGGAATTACCGATGCCATCTTTATCGGAATCCAGTGACTCAGACGGGTCGTTGGGGCGGAAGTCGTCAGTGTTCTTAACACCGTCGCCATCGCGGTCATCGTCAACATTGTCGCCAATACCATCATTGTCAGAGTCGGCACTTTCCAGTGGATTCAACGGAAAGCGGTCGATGTAATCCGGGATGCCATCATTGTCATCATCCGTATCGCTGTTATCGCCGATACCGTCTTTATCGCTGTCCGTTTTTTCATACCAATTAGTGGGGAACGCATCTACGCTGTTTAATACGCCGTCGCCATCGATATCCGGATCGATGCCATCAGCAATGCCGTCGCCATCGGCATCTTTGGATTCCGCCGGATTGAATGGGAAAGCGTCATACCAGTCATTAACCCCATCGTTATCATCATCCGAGTCATTGTTGTTACCCCAGCCATCATTGTCGGAGTCCATGCTTTCATAACGATCCAGCGGAAATGCATCTTTATCGTTTTCGATCCCGTCGTTATCTCTATCCGGATCGGCGTTATCGCCAATACCATCCCAATCCGTATCGGCAGATTCGGCAGGATTGTAGGGGTACGCATCCAGCCAATCATCAACACCGTCATTATCATCGTCGTCGTCAACGTTGTTGCCTATGCCGTCATTATCGAAATCCAGCGTCTCGGTTGAATCCAGGGGGAAACGATCCTGGATATCACTCACCCCGTCGCCGTCTTTGTCGGTGTCGGCATTGTTGCCAATTCCATCCCAATCAAGGTCTTCGCTTTCAGCCGGGTCTAATGGGAATTCATCGTTTATGTCGGCCACGCCATCATTATCATCATCGGTATCGGCGTTGTTGCCGATGCCGTCATTGTCGGAGTCCAGGCTTTCATCGCTATCGCGAGGGAAGCGGTCGCTGGTATTCGGCGTGCCGTCGCCATCTTGATCCGGGTCGCTATTATCGCCAATACCGTCGAGATCCAGATCTACGGTTTCAGCGGCATCAGCCGGGAATAAATCGATACTGTCTACTACGCCATCACCGTCAAAATCGGCTTCGGTAACGTTCAGGACTTCAAAATCCGGGATGGCATTTTTCAGGGTGATGAGCACCAGCTTGTCTGCCTGTGGCAATGGCAACAATGCCAATGGTTCGCCCAGAACCTCATGGGCGGCAGTGGCGTCGCGGGTAAAACCGGGGAGCCAGCGGTCGAGATGGGTATAGGTATTTTCATCGACTCCTTTGATACTGAAGAGATTGCCGTGCAACCAGACGATGTCGGTGAAACTGCCAGTCGAATTAAGGTCGATCACGCTCCCGATTGTTCCGGTGGCATATATTTCCCCGGTAGCGAGTGCAGCGAATTTATGATTCTCGGAAAGCTGTACCGGTTTTGTTTGATATATGACGATCATGGGTCGGTATTTTCTCTCGCCAAAAGTGCCGTCATCGTTAATGCGATGGAAAATAAGGTTGTAGTACGAGTCGCCATAGTAAATGCTGCTGGTTTTGTCGTCCCATTGAAACCAGGGAGCAGAGTAGTCCACATTCAGCTGCTCAGTGCGTTGCCCTGCTTTATCCCAGAGTGCAAATTTAATTTTGGTCCCCCAGCTTCCCCACGGGTCTATCTCTTGAATGAACAGAAAGTTACCCGCTGACACCAGCACCGGCGATCTGGTGTTCGCGATGGTAAGGGACGACTCTGCGTCGTTATCCAGATCCACGTAATTGACTCTGCCATCGTAATAGGAGACATAAATGCGCCCATGCGCTGGTAAATAGGCAAGGGATTCCGGGATATCCATCAGATTGATCGTCGCGAGGTAGCGCTGCTGGCTAATCGACCAACGAAAAATACTGAAGTGGAATTTACTTAAGAGATAAACGGTGTCCTGGTCTGCATCCAGAACTACCTGATCTGGTTTGAATGCCAGCCCGGTGGGATCGATTGATGCGGGCGGCGTGGAGAGGTTTAGCTGGCTGATGGCCATCGATTCTGCAACCAGGTTGTTGCTGTTATCCAGCCCGAACCCGAACGCTTTATTGCCATGAACAACCAGTTGGGTGAGCGTCAATCCGTTAGAAAAAGCAGAATGACCGGTCTCCTGCAGCTGCAAGTTGTAACCATAGAGCTGGCCATTGCGCAGTACGACGGGCAAGCCTTGCCAGAAATCCAATGTGGTATAGGCCCCACCCAAATTGGTAACGTAATTTAAATTACCGGTGTTGTAGATGTTGCCGCTGGTATCTATGACGCGATTGCTATTCGGGAACTTCCGGGGTTGCTCGAGCACGGCGTAATTACCGTGGTAAGGCGTGTCGCGAAAGGTCTTGATAGTACCGTCAGCATTGATCGAGATCTGGTAAAGATCAGTCGGGGAGTAGTCGGTGTTAGTGGTGTAAAGTTCTGCACCATTATTCGCCAGGCTGATGAAGCGCCCAAAGGCATACTCGCTTCTGCTATCGATCAAGGTATTGTTGGTTTTATTGGCGACTTGCAGGTAGCCGGTTCCCGCTAAAAATAACAATTTATCGGTAGCTTCGATATCCGTAATAATTTTGCTGGTCGTACGCACCGCCGTCTGGTTAGTCCCGTCCAGCGCCAGCTTCACCACCTGGGTGCCATAACTCACATAAATACCGGCGGCATCCACATGGATCGCCTTGGGGTTCTGGCTCAGGGTAATGGGGGTGAGGAAGCTCTCGGTTGCCAACGAATAACGCTGCAATTGATTGGACTGGTCGTCCGCAAAATACACCAGGTTATCGTAGGTGCTGGTTTCCAGCAGACTGGCATGGGCGGCAGCACCCAATAGCAAGCCCAACAACCCCAAGCTGTTGGATAAAAGGCGACGCATAGAGACTCCGTATTGTTTATTAGAAGCTACTTTTTACTGAAAGCTGTTCTTGACTGAAAGCTACTTTCCGCTGTGCCGATCACGGGATTGTAGAGGCAGGATAAAAAACGCGCAGATCATAAGCTTTGTCGCTTGTTTCTGCAAAAAAATCCCAATTTTTATGGCGTGTGAGGGGATACGCGCGTGTTCTTATTCGATCAGTAGCGCGTATGAAGAGGTAATAAGGAAAATTGGCAAAAGCAGTTATAAATCCAATCACGTAGCCTATGTTTCACCACGGGCTACGTGAATGTAACTCTAATTAAAACGTACGTTGATAACCCAGATTAAAGCTGCGACCTACACCAGTGAAATTGCGGATTTCGTTCGGGCTGCTTTGCGAGAAATAAGTGAAATAATATTCGTCCGTCAGGTTTTGCACTGCAAAACTGATTTTCCCATCAAATGCAGCGATGTTCGCACTTAAATCATAAGTAGTGTAACCATTGAAACTGTTGGTGACGTTGCCACTACTGTTGCGCACATCGCGATCAAACAGATAGTTTGCTTGCAAGCGAGTGTCGATACCGTCAATCCAGGTGCGATCCCAACTCACATTCACCCGATCCGGCGAAATATTGGTGCCGCCCAAATCGGAATCCACGCGGCCATCTTTATTGGAATCGTACCGACCAGTGGCTTCGGCGTAGCGCAAGCCGAGTAAATCAACATCGGTTGCTGCCCATGAAGCACTGAACTCGATACCATCAATTTCAGTTTTTTCACGCGCTACTGAGTAAATGCCATCGGCACCGCGTACTAAACGCTCACCATATTTAGAGCCGGAATCGTAGTAACTCAATTGCGCAGTAATGTCGCCGGTTTTAAATTCCACACCGAATTCGTTGCTCTCAGTGAGTACAGGTTTTAAATCCAGGAAACTTTCTACGCTTTGGTTGGGTACGTTAATCGCGCGCAATACACGGCCGACATCAGGCATGGAAAAGGCTTCCGCATAATTGGCAAACGCACGCCAGGTTGTCGTGATTTGGTAGGTTCCGCCAAAGTTAAACAGGGTTTCCGAAAACTCCGGTGAACCACCTTCCACAAATTGGCCACCGTTATAAGAGGCGAGCGTGGTGAAATCATCTACCTTGAGCTTCGATTTTTCGTGGCGCACGCCGCTGGTCACCGTGAGTTTATCGATACCGGTAAATTCTGCCTGCGCATAGGGCGCGATATTTTCATATTCGGTGGGCGGCACCCAGGCGCGTCCGGTCTGGATTAATTCCTGCCAGGTTTCGTCTTGAATGAGATCAACGCCGTAAATAATATTCACCGGCAAATTAGCGAGCTGATCTTTCACCAGCGTAATTTTTGCGCCGATTTTTTCCGAATTGTTTTGCGATTGGTCGATCAGGTCCGGGCCATAAGCGGGATCTTGAAAAGTTGTTGATGGCAAAATATCTGTACCATAGGTGCCGGCAAAATCCTGGCTGAAACCCTGCACGCGCAGCTTGTGGCCGAGGAAATCATCATTGGCGTAAGTCAGGCTGATGGCCGTGACTTTATTACTGGAACCCTCACCGGGCATCTCACCTTTCACTGCACTGCTCGGAATACCTTTCGATAGATTGCCCGGTACCGCGATCCAGTTATTTTTATTTTCAATTTCGTAACGGTTCACCATCAATTCGATACGCTGGTCATCCCAATCGTAACCACCCTTCACAAAACCATTCCAGGACTCTGAATCCATGGTATCGCCCTGGGCATTGTCGGCACCGACAATATCGCCGTGGCCGTCGTAGGCGACGCCGCTGTCGCGTAAACTGATGCTGGCGATAATATCGGCGTTGTTGCTAAAGCGGTTGGACACGCTGTAGCTCACGCCGTAATCCGCGCTCTCGCCCACATCTTCAGTTTGAAAACCGGTGCTAAAACGAATGCCTTGTTCCAACTGAGCGGAAGGCTTGCGTGTGATCAGGTTAATCACCCCGCCCGCTGCACCCAAACCGTGGATCGCATTCGCCCCGTGCAACACTTCAACGCGTTCAATCACCACCGGGTCAATGGTATTTCCCTCACGGCTACCGTCACGCAATGGATTGGATTGCGGCACTCCGTCGATCATATACAGTGGCTTGCGGCCACGCAGGGTTTCACCGGCATTGGTTAACTTCTGGCGGCTGGGCGAGAAGCCGGGAATCAAATTTCCCAGGACAGTAGAAAGGTCATCCTGAATCGATAATTGTTGTTCCAATTCGGCCGCGTTAATCACCGTCACCGTATTGGGAATCGTGCTTAGCGGCCGCTCGGCACGGTTTGCGCTCACAATCACTTCCTGAATATCCGCCGCAACCCCGAAACTGGGCAACAAAGCGGCGGAAACCAATAAAAAATGGGCAGGATGGCTAAAACGATACATCGGGGAGTTCCTATAGCGAGAGGCGCGCAACATGCGCTGATGAGAATCGGCGCGGATTTTAACCTTAATGAGAATTGCTATCAACGGCGGATGATTCTACATCGGGTTAAATTGTGTAAGGCGAGATTGGTGGTGATGTAATCTCTTGTGCTATTTTGTGTACTTCTGAATGCAGTAGGAATTCTTCATGTCTACTACGATGACAATTCGTCTTGATGACGATCTCAAACAACGTTTGGATAAGCTGGCTGATGCTACGCACAGATCCAAATCTTTTCTGGCTACCGAAGCTATTCGTGATTTTGTAGAGCTTAACGAATGGCAGGTTCAGGAAATCCAGAATGCTTTGATAGAAGCAGATAATGACGAATTTGCGGCAAAAGAGCAGGTGGCAAATGTATTTAAAAAATGGGGTGTAAATGCAGATTGAATGGCTAGGGAAGGCCCTGAATAATTTGGAAGAGGAAATTTCCTATATTGCTAATGATGATCCTGAAACAGCGCGAGTGGTTTTGCAACGTATTCATGACTCTCTTGTATTATTGCGCGATAACCCGGCACTTGGCCAACCTGGTCGTATTCATGGCACGCGTGAATTAATTGTACCTAATACTCGCTATCTCATTCCCTACCGTGTAAAACCTCAAATTCAACAAATACAAATTTTGCGCCTGTTTCATACATCGAGGAAATTACCAAAGCGTTGGTGATTAAAATTTATGCCAAATTATTTCAAAATCATTGCATCTCCTGTAGGTGATTTAACCCTCATCGCCAGTGATAAGGGTTTGATGGCAATACTTTGGGAAAATGATGATCCAGCGCGAGTAAAAATTGATGCTGGTGCGCGAAAAGATGACCACGCGTTGCTATGCGAAACTGAAAAGCAATTACGTGAATATTTTTCAGGTGAGCGTAAAACATTTGAAGTACCGCTGGATTTTTGCGGCACTGAATTCCAGCAGCAAGTCTGGCAGGCACTGCTAACAATTCCTTTTGGTGAAACGCGCAGTTATTTGCAAATCGCACAACAAATTGGCAATGAAAAATCCGTGCGTGCCGTCGGCGCTGCCAATGGCAAAAATCCTGTGTCGATTATCGCCCCTTGCCATCGTGTTATTGGTTCTTCCGGAAAACTCATCGGTTTTGCCGGCGGCTTGGAAGCAAAGGCATTTCTGTTGCAACTGGAGTCGCCAACACAACAAGCGGATTTGTGGGGATAAGCTGTATCTGCTGTCTTTGAACCAAAAATTGATGCAGCTTATCCAGTGGAAAGAATCACAAAATATAATCAAACAAAAATTTTGCTACACCATCCTCATGATTTGGTTGCGCGCGCCGGGCGTTTGGAAATAATTGCTTGAGTGTTTTGCCAGCATTTTCCATCACCACCGGATGAGCAACGGTGCGGAACAATTCCACATCATTCAAACCATCACCAAACGCCATGGCTTGATCGACCGATAGCGACAGTTTTTCCAGCAATACTTTCAAGGCATAACCTTTGGAAATATTTTTTTGCATCACTTCCAGATAGCAATCATCGGAAAAGGTCAGGTTTATTTGCAGCGATGTATGTTCCAGAATTTTTGCTTTCAATTTCAGTAACTCGGCGTGCTCACCATAAAAAAGAATTTTCAAAGCCGGGGTTGCAATCATTTCCTGCAAATCTATCTGGCGATAGAAAAATTGCGTCTGCTCATGGGCATCCAGCATCGCTTCACATGGTGCAATGGTTAACCATTCGCTATCAGTGAACATATTCAGATTCACATTGAATTGCGCCGCCAATGGCAACAATGTCTGGTTGACCAGCAGTGGCAAACCCTCGCGATAAATCAGTTCGCCGTTACGATCATGAATATTGGCGCCGTTGCAAGTAATGGTCGCAATATCACCTCCCAATTGTTGCAAATGGAATTGCACATCATTGACATGGCGGCCGGTTGCAATCACCAGATTAAAACCGCGTTCGCGCAATCCATGTAACGCACGAAGATTTTGTGGCGAAATTACATGCTCATCATTCAGCAAGGTTCCGTCCATATCGAACACAAAAGTATTTACCTCATCCAGCGCTGCAATTTTTTTAACTGCAGTGGCAGGTTCTATTTCAGTTAACAATGTCATGCGGTTATCTCCACTGTATTGCCATCGGGATCTGCTATTGCACTTTCAAAATAACCATCACCGGTCCAGCGCGGCCCGGATAATAATTTATAACCATCACTTACCAGCAATTCGGTTAGCGTGGTTACCGCCGTTTCACCGCCGACACTTAATGCGATGTGCGCATAACCGCTACGATTGGTGTTATCCGAATAAACCAGGCCGGGGCGCGTCATTAATTCCAGGCGCGCATCGCCTTTGGCGTGCAAAAAATAGGATTCAAATTGTTTAGCGGGATTGGTGTATTTCTCGCCGGCATTAAAGCCGAAGTAATGGCAATAAAACGCTTTGGCTCGCTCCAGGTCAGGAGTGTAAATAGCCAGGTGATCGATCTTCACAATGTACCTCTCGCCAATCGATATTTTCTGTTCGGTTTATTATTGGACGAGTGCTATCATAAATAAAACTAATTTTTTCTATTTTAAAGATCAAATTAACTTATATGGCTTTTCATTGGGGACTGCTATGAAATTAACCCCGCATATCATCGCCCATCTTCCCTATCTGGCTGCACTTGCGGAAACAGGCAGTTTCACTGTTGCTGCGCAGCAAATGAACATCACCCAGGCAGCGATGAGTTACCAGATAAAAGCATTGGAAGAAAAATTAAATTGCACGCTGGTGATGCGGCAGTCAGGTGCCCGGCTCAAACTCACCAGTGCCGGTGAGTTGCTGATAACGGAATACCTATACTGCGCCAAGCGTTTGAATATGGTGTTACAACAGTTAAATCATGGCGAAGGCAAAGGCATATTAAAAATCAGCACACCGGTGGATTTCGGCAGCATGCTAATGCCCAAGGCTATGGCTGCACTAAAAATACTTGCGCCTGATTTGCATATTGATTTACACACCAGCGACGACATGATTGACCTGGCAGCGTCCAAGTGGGATATGGCCATTCGTTCTTATCTGAATACGGATCAACCGCCACTATACACATCGAAAATATGCCTGGTCGTTAGCGAGATTTACAAAAAGCGTTGCGGTGTACCCAAAACAATTCTGGATATTAACCGGCACACTGTTTTGATGCGCGAAAACGCCAATCACCGCACCTGGAAAACATTATTGGCGCAACATGATTTAACGATCGACCATATCCAGGATCGCATGATTATGGGGAACACCCTCGCCTTAAAAGAAGCGGCGAAACAAGGTTTGGGGATTGCACTATTGCCAGAATTTGTGGTGCGGGAAGATATCAGCGAAAAGAAATTAACGGTGCTGCTACCAAAAATTACCACTACGCTGTCATCCAATTTTTATTTATCAAAAATCAATGCATCGCAACTTCAATCCTATGAACAATTGTTGAGACGGGTTTTTAAGGAGATTTAAACTTTAATAAGTTCATCTGATCATTTGACAGGTACAAATTCAGCCGCAGCGGCTAGTTGGGTGGACTGGGGTGAGAAAACCACAGCAAAAAGTGGAGCAATTACCATTATTAGAAATCCGAAGGCTGCTAACTCAAGTTTAACTACGACGGGAAATCATGTCGGTTTCCTGGTAAAAGAAACCGCAACACATTATGTTTTTTTGGGTGGAAATCAAAGTAATCAAGTGAAAGTCTCCAGCTTCCCCAAGGCGAGTTGGACTTTACGTGGTTATCGCGGGCCAAAACAGTAGAGAACTAATAATGAATACTTTTATGAGGTTGTTTTTAAGCATGTTTTTAAT
This sequence comes from Cellvibrio sp. 79, assembly GCA_003056245.1. Classification (GTDB taxonomy): domain Bacteria; phylum Pseudomonadota; class Gammaproteobacteria; order Pseudomonadales; family Cellvibrionaceae; genus Cellvibrio. The sequence continues at coordinate 892,548 of MVDH01000003.1, forward strand.
ATCTTCTGTGGCATGCCACGCTTCGAATGAAGAAAAGCCCTTTAGTGAATTCTGGGCTAAGTTTCGTGAGGCTTCATTAGCTGAAGATTATTCATCCCTTAAGAAACTTGTTAAATTTCCACTTGAAGTAAGGGGCGTTGATGATGAAATACCTGCTGAATTTTATGCGCAAGATAAAATTGCAGAGGTGTTTCCCCAGCTATTAGCACAGACAGTTTACAACTATGAACAAGATGACTTGGAGGGTAAACCTCTCAAGGAGTTAATTCAAAAGAAGACGGTTGTAAATGTTGAACCTGGAAAAGTTAACCACCGAGTTGAGCAATTTGAGTTTCAGAAAATAGAAGGTCAATGGTTATTGGTCAGAGCATATCTCGAATAGACCGTAACTTTAACGTTGGTCTGCGGCTCATTGCGTGGACCAACTTTAATATATACAAATTCTCTTCCGCACACTGTCATTCTCTATAGCTGACAAGTCAATATTGTCTTCTTTTTTAATCCTTTGTTTCATCAAGTCAAAACAGAAATCCCCTGCGCTGGCACAGTCCTTGCCGATACCGCAGCTCACTGTTTATAAATCGACTTCATGAAGGATTGGATATGCCGCCGCGAAATGTTTTTAATTATTAACTTGTTTTGTTGTTAACCCTAACAACACTATCGCCCTGTTTGGTTTGCGCACAAAGTGTAGTGAATGAAACGGACGAGCAAAACGATAATGAAAATTTGCAACAATCACTGCCCCGGAACCAGCAAAAAGAATTTGCAGGCGATGAGCAAATTGATGCCGCCGTTGATACATTAAGTGATGAGCCGCCAGCAGCAGGCCGAACACAAGAACTGCTCATACGTGGTACGCAGGAAACACAACCTGCAATAAAATTAAAAGATGTTCCACTATCGGTATCCGTAGTCACCGGTGTTGAATTGGAAAAATTCAACACGCTCGATTTTCGCAACATCATCACACGCATTGGTAATGTGCGCGCAACCTATACTAATCCGCAAGCAGGCAGTTTAATTTTGCGCGGTGTCGGTTGGGCCAGTGGTGCGGGTCCGCTCGACCCGAGTGTAGGTGTACGTGTGGATGGTGTTAGTTATGGCATCAGTGCGTTGGCGTCTTCATTAAATTATGTGGATATTAGAAAGATAGCTTATTTTAAAAACGCTTCTACTATCCTTGGATTTTTATGAATTCATATGATTTTCCACTTTTATGCGCATATTAATGTAATTAAATGCATTTTATAGCGCATAAAAGTGTGTCCCCTGGTGTGCAACGGAAAATTTTTTGCAGGAACAAACCCAGATTGTTATGCCGCTGTATTACGCAGAATATGTTGCTAGTCGGATCAATCAATAGTTTAAAAATAAATTATTGAACCGCGCGTTTTATTCATCAAACTCAAATAGTTTTTTTGCGGGAATTTTTAAAACGGTAATAATTTTTTCCAGGCTATCAAACGTGGGGCCGTGAATACCGCGTTCCATATTGCTAATCGATTCAATACTCAATCCCACTTTTTCGGCCAATTCTTCCTGGGTCATTTTGCGAGCCAAACGGCATTGTTGCAGGCGCTTGCCAAACTGTTTTTTAAGTTGCACGGATTTATAACCTTCATCTTGAGAAAGGCATCCATGTTATTGAAGTTGAACTTCTCCTTTAACGAAGTTAGACTTCATGTTTGGTGTGGGATGATCATTAAGCAGCCAATCCAAGCTGGCGGAGGAGTTATGAAAAAAACGGACAATACAGAACTGAATCTGGATTTTCTGAACAAGTATGTGTTGGAAGACGAAATTTATTTGCAGCTGGACAAGCTGCAAGCATTAACCGCATTGCAGACATTGATGAACTCGGCAGAGGAAACGCCCTATTCGCGCAAACATCTTCAATATTATTCATTGATTATGGAAGAGCACCTGCACAAATTGCGTGGGCTAATGAATCAATTGTTTGATTAATTATTGGGAAAATAAAAAAGGTTGCCCCTTCACAGCGGCAACCAAGGAGTCACGTCGAGTGAAGTGACTTTTTTCAGGAGCGTTGTAAATGGGCTATCCAGTTCGTTCAGCCTCTCCCGGGCGTGCTTCATAAAGTTTTTGTTTAAATGCAATCAATTGTTCGCGCAACTGATTGCTATACAAATCAATGCCATGTTTACCTGCACTATCCAGTGGCAGGTCGCGTCGGCTAACACATGTGAGTAATTCACATAACAAGGCGCACTGCGCTTCCAGGTTTACAAAATCGTCGCACAGCCTGACCCACTGCTCATCGGCAGTCGTTGGGTCAGACATGTTTAGTGGATAGTTTGGCACCATGCCAGCAAATCTCCATTGAGTGCATCTGCACGTTCAACATTTGCACAACCAGCCACTTTCAATTTACTTGCCTATTACTTATCTTTTATTTGACTATATTAAGCGTGTTTATCTTAAACTTTTAATATAGTTATGTTGATGAATCGATATTAGGTGATAATTACCATAGCTGTCAACCGTGTGAATCAGCCAGATTCACCTGTATTCGGATGATCGCCATGGCAAAACCCGCCGTCACAGAACTAGACCGCCAAATCGGCAAGCGGCTTAAAGAAGTTCGCGAACAATCCGGTGCCACCGCCGGTACGCTGGCTGATGCCATAGGTTCCTCGCAGCAACAAATTTCCCGTTATGAAAATGGCGAAAACAAGCTCAGTGCTTCCCAGTTATTTTTACTCGCCCAATGTATGAATGTGCCAATCTCCTGGTTCTTTTTAAATTGCATTCCCGAGCCTCCAGTCGAGCAATTGATAAAGGAACCAACGCCGCATTATTTACGGCACATCATTGAAGAAGAAATTCAAATCCTGCAGACCTTATGGCCGAGCCTGACACAAAAGCAGCGCACAACCTTATTAAAAGTATTGGATTCTTATATGGATAAACCAACCGTATAAAAGCAATCTTGTGGATTGCTTTTATACGCGGCAATAGTTGAAGGGAATTAATATTAAATAAGGAATTGCTGAAAAAATTTATTCAACGCCTCAATGTTGCGGTTGTTTTCAGGTTCAACCAGCTTTAATTCATCATAATGCGCAAGCATGGTTTCGATAAATTGGTTTAATGCCGGAATCGGTGCAGCTATTTCTTTTTCCTGACTGGTTTTCTTGCGCTCCAGCAGTGCGGAAATTTCTGTATCAATAACAATATCATCAGCAACTAATTCGCGTAATTGATGAAATTCAATGGGCGCAGGTTTATTCGCTTTTTCAATCCACAAGCAAGATAAAAGCGCGCGCAAAATATAAAAATATTTTTTGATGATCACCGTGCCGGTTTTAAAGTGCTCGCGATAATTATTCTTCGCCATATGGCGATAGTGATAAATTCCCTTCACTGGCGAGTAAATTTCTGGCAATAACGCCCGCGCTGCCGGCGCAAACACACCATCATCCACATACACAATAGGCGATTGTAACCACTCCACAATACCGGGGTTTGATCGCCACAATAACTGCAATGCCTTGCGCAAATCCCAGCCGTTAATATCAATCTCATCCACAATCGGATATTCAATCACATCGCGCTTGTCGTCAAGGTCAATTGCCAGATACCAATCGCGTGGATGCACGTAAATAAAGCGCACATCGTAATCGCTGTTTGGCGAAGCAAAACCCCAAGCGCGACTGCCGGATTCCACGGCGAACAATACTTTTACATTATGTTCTACCTCCGCCGCTTTAATGCGTTTAAGAATCTCGGCATGGATATGTGGTGGGATTACGTCATTGTTCATTGTGTTTCCTTTTTATTGCGGATTAAAACGGGTTGCAATGACGCGATAATAACTTTTTTTACGCCAATAATCCCACAATTATGTGATCTCGTTCATCCTGATACCGGTGAATTATTGCATTAGCCCGTGGTCATCATCTTACGTAGAAAATTTGTTAATGAAGAAACCTGCAAAGAGAATAACTATGACTACCTTGAAATTTCTGGCGATTTTCCCGCTATGTATTTTTCTAATTAGCTGCGGCAATAAACACGCGGAAGATCAAATAGCCACAAACCCGCCTGCGTCTTCTGTGGATGCTGAACTCCTTAAACTAAAAGAAATAATTAATCTGCCGCTAAAACCGACTTGGGTGAAATGGGAATTAAATAAAGTAACCGAACCCACAGGCAAGCTTGATACCGATGATTGGAGTATCATCGCGCGCATGACCCTGGAAAAAAATGATATAAAAATCCTGGCGAATACCCAATTACCCATCAAAGTGATGAAATTACCTGCCTATGCAGTTGAACCCTGGATGGAAGATCTTATCGCCACCAGTTTCAAGCTGGATGAAAACGGTGAATACAAACCCCTGGGCACGACGTTAAGTGCCGAACAGTTTTATCGCGATCCATTGATAACCGGCGCTATCTACATGATCAGCGAAACAGAAATATTATTATTTTTGCAAACTGAGTAAGCATTTTCATCTAATTAAATTTATCAAATCAAAAAATGCCGCAGAAATAAAAAGCCCTGCGGCATTTTTTAGCAAATTTTCTGGTATTAATTCTTACAGGTTACTTTGATCCAAGCATTATTTGCGCCGCTGCTAATTACCTGGTTGGTATAACCGCATGCACCGCAGAACGCCTTGATCTCGTTAACAGGAGGGGGATTATATTGCCCCACCAGAATAGTGCCGTACTCTTTGCCTGCATTGGGTCCACAAGACTGTGGCTGCTGAGGGTCTGCAACATATTTTAAAATAGTTGGGTCACACACAGATCCGCTATAAGTGTAACCGGCTTGCGGGGATACACTGCATTGACCTGCGTAGGCACCTACTCCTACCACTTTGGTTGCGGCAAGCACACCGTTGTCATTACAGCTGTAATTAAGATACGCACCCCATGCACCATCGCTGGCGTAGGTGAATTCCCAATTGCAACTTAAAGGAACGGTAGCGGCATTCGCATTGAAAGAAAATGCGGTCATTAACACGAATAAAAAAGCAGCATAGACTTTTTTAGGGATTTTCATACAAGCTCCTGTTGGATTGAAAAATAATGATTGTGTGAATTTTCAATAATTTCTTGTAATTGCACATACAGTACGCCGTTGATGTTGTCCCAACATATTAATAAAATCCATTAACGGCGATTGCAATAGATAAAGCAGGACTCCCATCCCAAACAACAAGATGCGAGAAATTGAATGCGCTAGTGGCATAGCAGATTGGTCAAATGCAGGAGTCCTTTCAGCAAATTATAATTTGGTAAGAAGTGTAGAAGCTTTTTCGTTACAGATCGGGATTTTCTTGAATAATTTTTTATGCAACAAAAAAATGATTTGAAGGGAAAAATAAGCGACAAAATAACATTTGTCGCATTTAACTTTAATCGAAAAACCGAAGAGAGAACAAACCTACGCGATATGGCTTTTAATTGTTATTTGAAAGCGAAACCCGTATTTCGTCAGGCGTCATACGGGCTTTAAAACAACGGCCCACAAGGAATCTTGCCTTTACGAATAGCATGATCGCTGGTTTCTGAATCATCAGCCCAGAAGAAAGACTTGATACCGGAAACACATTCAGAAGCGGGCGCAATCGCAATACCTTCGTTATTGATATTGGACATGCTGGATGGGCGTGAATAACCTTTGCGCACAATAAATTTGCCGTAGGTTGCGGAACCCACAGTGGTATCAATGCCTAACAAGTGTGAACGGTTGCTGCAATTGTTATCGCAATACGCCCACAGTGCGCCACTATCCCAATCGAATGATAAATCCATAATTTGTGCATGTCCGCTATTAATAGTCGCAACGCGTACAAAGGATGAATCCGAATTCAATGCATACGCATAAATTTTTCCGTCTTTCTCCAAGCCCACAAAAAACAAACCGGTGCCGTGCAGCGGATAATTCGCTGGATTATACGTTGCAGCAAAATGCTCATCGATAAAACCATTCGCCTGCAAATAACTATCCGGTACCCAGGCAATGGCTTCCAAACCTAAATTGGTTGAACTCACGCTGGGTAAATCCGATGTTAAATTCCACTCGTGGGTTGCATTAATTGTTGTTGCTGTGCCTGTAGTGTCGTAACGCAACACGCTGAAACGATTTGAACCGCTACCATCGCGTTCGGTGGCTACATAAATATCGGTCGCCGACAATTCTGCTTTCGTAACTCCTTCTGCGTCCGGCGCGCCGGAACCGTTCGGGTAACGCAAGGTTTTACCGTTGGTCCAACCATTGCTCGTGCTTTTCACAAACGTATTGCTGCTGCTATTCCACACCAGGTTGTACAGTTTTGATGGCGAATTTTGTACCGCCCACAACACCGCTGGTTGTGAACCGGCAGTCGGTTGATAAAACAAGCCACTCAAATTTTCACCAAAAACACCGGAACCATCCGCCGTTGTTACCGCGGTAGAATTTGGCCAGGTGTTATAAGTAATTGCAGCGGCGTTTGTGCTCACTATCAATGCAGCACAAAAACCTAAAAATTTAGTAAAAGAAGAATTCATTTTTTTATTCAGAGTCATCTTTAGAAATCCACTAAGGATTAGCGATAGTAGCGGCGCATCGCAATCCCCGCGCGCACCAACCCGTTGCGGTACACCTCCGTGTTGTTCGCGCAGCGGATTCTAGGTAGCGTTTATGTAGGAATGGTTGCAGAAAAATGACAGAATGAAGAGCGAGTTGTGTGAGGTGACAAATTATTTCTATAAGTAGTCAGCAAGATATTCAGCAGGTACTTTTCCGGTTAACCAAACATTATTTTCTGATTGGTAGAAAGCAAAACCATCTGCTGCCATTTGTTTTGCATCCACGATAAAAATATGCAGCTTGCCGTAACGTTTACCCACATCGGTTGCAGTACTAACCAATTCGGAAAGATGAACATGGTGGCGTTGCCCCGCAATCAAGCCCTGCTGCTGAATCGATTCCACAAAACGAGTAGCGGTTCCATGGTACAAAATGTCCGGAGGTAATTTTTGTTCATAAGATATTTTCACTTCTGCTGTGCTATGACCTTGCGCCGCGCGAATGCGTAAACCATCAGCAGAAATTGTGAAACGCTTTTTATCACTGGTATCCACAACCTGTTGCAACAGCTCGCGATCAATTTCCTTCCCTGATTGCTTCGCCTGCGCAATTAACTCTGCAATATCCGCCCAGCCCTCGGCATCCAGGCTCAACCCAATCGCTTGCGGTTCGTGCCGCAAAACATAACTTAAAAATTTACTGGTTTCGGTGGTTTTGCTCATTACTCTTACTCAAATAGATCAATCTGGAACGTTAGGAAATTAATCTTTGCATGCGACACTTTGGAACATTTTAGCAATACTGCCTGATCAGGTGGCCGGCCACCATTTCAGAAGTGATCTAAGCGAAAGCTCCGCACTCCTTGTGCATACGCACATAATTAAAATCGATGCATCTAAAAATGTGAAGTTTATCACGCCATTAAGATTCGCTATAAGGCGCCTGCTGAATTTACCCTCTTATATATAGATAATGCGGCGCATAGATACTCGCAGGGATTTCGCATTATTTATCCTCGCCATCAAATCTATTATTTACCAATCCCTTCGTTTTAAAAAATCTGCTTCCCTCTTGAGGGATTCAGGAAAATACAGGAGTTTTCTATCGGAAATATTTTTTTAAAAATTTTTCTCACCATATCAGTGAAAGCATCTTCGAGTTGCTTTCCTATTATATTTATACCGTTGCTACGTTGGATAAACAAATAACACAGGAAATTAAGGAATGAAAAATAAAATATTGATGATCGTTGGCGGATCTTTATTGGCAGGTTGTGCAACTCAAAATACAGCCGTAGACAATACCCCCGTGAACCCTACGGTGGTGTTAACTGCAAATACCGCAATCAGTGGCTACGTATTGCCAGATAGCACCGGCACACAAGCTGTGTACACTCGCAGTAATGTACGTCGCATAGACAATGTATGGAATCGGCAAAACTGGGTTTCACGTAAAGTACTGGGAAATGTCAATGAAACTCAAATTGGTTTTACCGAGAAAAATTTAAGTTGGCATTTTAATAACCCGCAGAAAACCTATGTTGAGTGTCCGCTATTTGGCTGCGGTGCTAACCTCTGGCAACAAATATCCGATTCAGAAGCAGAAGAGGAAGAAGAAAGCTTCTCTCCAAACACACCTGATACTTGTCCTTTAACAACCAAAACCACATTTGATGTCGTTGATAAAAAAGTAGCGCGTCAAATTAACGGATTTAATGCAAACCAATACCAATTGACCTGGAAAGTAACCAACACGGATGAAAAAGGTCGTAAAGATGAACACAACATCGTTATGGATTTCTGGATGACAGCGCCGGATGAAGGAATGAAAGAAGCCTGGAAAATTAATAACGAATTCCAAAACGGTTATTTAAAAGCTGTTGGTGCAAACGATTCTGCACTGGGCCGTTTTTTAGGCGAACAAGTGTATAGACCGTTAGCCGCTATCAGTGGTGATATCGAAAAGAACGACAGCATGAAACTGTTGAATGGAAAATTAGCCGCATTAAAAGGTTATCCAATTTCAATAAAACTCGATTGGTACCTGGCAACTGGCAATACTTGCCCGGAAGAACTGGCAAAGCGCAATGCATCAACGGAAGAGAACGATCAACTTGACATGGCAGATCCCGTAGGTTCTTTAGGTAGTCTGGCAGGTGGCTTTTTGAAAAACAAAGCAAAAGCCGCCGTGGCCAAAAAGTTTGAACGCGATCCATCCAAGCCATTAATGCGTTTTGTGTATGACGTCACTTCAGTGGGGTTGGAACAAAAACACGACAGCGTATTTATGGTTCCTACAGGTTACAAATTAACTAATAGACAATAATCCTCTTTTACACTGCAAACCGTTTATTTCCTGGCAACGGTTTGCAGTGTTTCTTGCTCAATTATTTTGCGGTTGGAAAAATAAAGTAATATAGCCATCGAGTTTCAGACCTTCCTCCAATGCCATTAACATAATCTGTTTTCAGTATTGAATCCGGGTGTTTCCAATCAACAATATTTTCGCGGCGGGCGATTGCAATGAAAAAATATAAATGGATATTTGCAGTTGCATTGTTAGTGTTAACCGCATATCAAGCCAGCGCCAATAACTTCATTTTATGGAAGCAGGATGGTAGCGTAACTTCAGCCAACGGAAAGAAAATCCAACTGGAAATTCAAGGAATTTATGACAGCCTTGAATACAACAGCATTAATTACCTCACCGGATTTAAAATAGATAAGGAAGGTAATAACTCCCCTTACATCGTACAAATTCCTAACGATTTATCGTCAACCCAGTATTGGCCATTTGAATCTATTCCTAATGATATTTTTATACACAGGGAAACTGTTCATGTGATTACTATGAATGGTGAGGTTTATGAACTAAATGATGCGAAATGGAATTTAACCAATAAACAGTTTCCACGTGAATCGCAAATTGTTTACTCAGACCATAAAGATAACCTGATTGTATGCCACCCCGCCTCAATGGAAAAAACGGGCGATCACAACAGCGGCTGCTTTTCTGCGGCCAATAATTGGAAGCTGGGGTTTATCTGGTTCAATATTGTGCCCAAGGTGTGTAATGGGCAGCTTTATCTTGTAGAAGATAGTAATAATTCAAAATTATTTAAGCAGGTGAATTTGGTAACTGGGACAGTCGTGAAATCTTCGCCAGTAAAAAATGTGCCGGATGATATTTGCAATTTAAAATAAGAAACTTAAACGCGCATCACCATTTTCTGCCCTGAGATGAAACCCACGCGGCCAACTGGGTTTCTTCAGGGGCTGCACAGGAATTGAAAAACCGAAGCGGCTTTAAGTCAAAACCGGGGAGCTGATGATGCCGACAAGGAGATCATTGTTATCGATGGGACAAGCTAGTTCGTTACCCCATAACCGGCAATTAGCCAACACTCTATTAGGCAATTGGACGGAGCATCAGTAGGCAATTAGACGGTAGATTAATAGGCAATTGGACGCTACTATGGAACTATCTTGTCGAGTGATATTTCCTATGACCAACCCATATCCGCGTCTGATTGCCCCGAAACTGGCTGAAATCCTCACTGATACGCCAGTGGTTTGCCTATTGGGTCCCCGGCAGGTAGGTAAAACCACGTTGGCACGTCATTATTGCCCTACACATAGCTACATCAATTTTGACGATACCAGCCTGCTAGCCGCCGCCAGACAAGATCCTTCAGGTTTTATCCAGGCCTTACCTGAGTATGTCATTCTCGATGAAGTGCAACGAGCACCAGAGCTATTGCTGGTGGTCAAAGCGGCGGTGGATGCAAATCGCAAACCTGGCCGGTTTCTGCTGACAGGGTCAGCTAATCTTTTATTGTTACCTGATGCGCAAGAATCCTTAGCGGGGCGAATGGAAGTAATCAACCTTTTGCCGCTAACTGAACAGGAAATACAGAGGAAAAATAAAACTTTCCTGCAACAATTCCTTGCGGGGGAAATAACAGCCAGCATTCAGGGTGAACAAGAATCTATTGCGGGAATAGCTGACATTGTTTGTCGCGGTGGTTTTCCTGAGCCAATCGCGCGTGCGCCCAACAGAGCACGACAATGGCATCGCCAATATATAAATGCGATTATCCAGCGCGATGTAAAAGATATTGCTGCCATTCGTGATGAAGCAGAAATGTTGAAACTCTTTGAGCTGCTTGCCTATCGCACTGCCAACTTAGCGAACATCAGTAACCTTGCAAATGAATTGCAAATGCGGCGCGAAACCGTAGAAAAATACATCACTATTCTTGAGCGCCTGTATTTGGTTCACCGTCTTCCTGCGTGGCATAAAAACGATGCTAATCGCTTGATCAAAACGCCTAAAATTCACATTGTCGATTCAGGCCTTGCCGCCACTTTTTGTAATTTGCAAGCCAGTGACTGGAATAGTTTCAGCACAGATTTTGGTGCTTTGCTGGAAACTTTTGTAGTGCAGCAACTTATTACCCAATCAACCTGGTTTGATGAAGAGCTGCGCTTTTCGCACTATCGCGATAAGGACCAGGTTGAAGTGGACCTGGTTATCGAAAGTGGAAAAAAAGTTTGGGGTGTGGAAGTAAAAAAGGCGGCTAGCATCCAACCAAAAGACGGCGCTGGCCTTAACCGGTTAGCCGCACAAGCAGGCGAACAATTTCAGGGTGGTATTTTATTATACGGCGGTAACAACGCATTACCGCTGACCATAAAAAATTGTTATGCAGTACCTATAAGTGCATTGTGGCAATAGTTATTAAATATTCCGCAGGCGCTTGTTCGTATCAAGTAACTTGCCAAATCAGCAATCAATTTATACGAATCGTTAGAATATCCACCACTTGTCATGATCACTGTCGGAATATTTTTCTCGCGTAATAAATCCACAACGAAACGGTCGCGCTCTTTAACTGCATCGTAACTCACGCTTAACGCGCCTAATTTATCTGTAGCTACAATATCGGTACCGGCATTGTAAAATGCTAACGTTGGGTGTGGGTTGGAATCTAAAAATAACGGAAGTTCTGTTTTAAGTGTTTTCAAATACTCATCGGAGTTCAAACCGGCGCGCAGGGGAATGATAAACGGGAAATCATCAGGCTCGCCCTGCTTTAATCCTGGATAAACCTGCATGTTATATAAATCAAAAATACTGACCGATTTATCATTCTCATAGAAACTGGTGAAACCATTTCCACGATGTGCGTCCAAATCAATCATAAGCACTTTATCGGTTGGCGAGATTTTACGTTCCGCGCGTAATGTTTCCAGTGCGAAGGCTGCATCTGCAAAAAAGCAGAAGCCTTCCCCGTGATCGGAAAAGGCATGATGAAATCCGCCACCAATATTAAAAACGATGGATGACTCCAATGCTTGTCGTGTGGCCAATAACGTTCCCGCCGTTGCATAGCGTGCAGAATCAACCAGGCCTTTCTGTAAAACAAAACCGGGAATAAAACGAAGTGCAGGAATTTCAACTACAGAGGCAATCGTTTTACTTTGCTGCAAAGACGTTAGATATTCCCGTGAATGGACAATTTCCAGCGCTTCATTGGTGGCCGGTGTTGTAACTATCGTTGACAGGGCAGAAATTTCATCACCAAATTCATTAAGCAAAAGCGACCAGGCTTTACTGAATTTTTTGGCGTCAAAGGGATGCAGCTTCTCTAGCCCCATGATGCCGAAATCGTAATGTGATGAAAAAATTAGTTTGGATTTCATGTTGTGAGTGTGCAGCATTTACAATGCTTTTCGTTTGTCGCCGGAGCAAATTCGATGCCTTCTCTATTACTCTTTCGGCTGAACAAGTTTTGGTTTTCGTTCTTCAGGTGTATATTCCACCAGTTCATCTGGAAATGACTCGGCATCTGTTGAGTGAATTGATTGATCACTGCCTGAAATAATACCGCGCTCATCGAATTCGGCTGGGCCGCCGCTGAATAATTTTTTACTTCGCTCTTCCGCACGCTTTCTCATCCATTCTTCATGTTCTTTCGTACCTGGTTTTGGTTTTTTCATGACAAATCCTTAAAGCAAAAATTGCCTTTTTGATTGAAAGAAAACCCTCGCTTGGATGATAAATTGTGAGGATAATCTCCCAATGGTCGCCTGCAACATCTTATCCGCTTGCACTACTACCCACAATGAACAAGTCCTTGCTTACCTTTCGCGAGATTGCCGCGATACTCGCGGTTGATGGAATAGTATTTAATCCCGAAAGTAAAGTTACATCTGTAGTTCTACTGCTTAGTTCATCATTTTGTGATGCACTGCTAACTGTAAGCATGTTCATAGTTATAGCTGTAATTAGTAGCTGCAATAACGCAGTTTTACTTTTATTCTCTCCCTTTTAATCAAGATGGAATTTGTATATGGCCTTCCCCCGTACAGAAAAAAAGTTGTATGAAAAAGATCGAGTTGATTTAGCAATTGATGATTTCGCTAAAATCGAAAAGCCAAAGAAAAGTGATTTAAATCGTGTAAAGGTTATGGCACAGATAGAACAAGGGATTGATAAATACCGAGCCGCAGCCTCCAAAATGAGTATTGACGAATTGGAAGGCGAAGCACATCAATCTACAATTCTCGCGCATTTCATGGAGGTCAATGGCGACATAAAGCCCCATTCCAAATGCCATGCTCATGCAATAGTTTCTGGTGCGCATAGGTACGCAGCCGAATTGCGGGCGATATTAGCTTGGTTAAAACTGAGAATTGATGACCCGGACAACGGATGTTGGCTACCGGAAAATACTGCCGCCAAACTTCATATGCCAAAGCACCTGCAAAATGCTGTGCCTCATAGTAGAATCCATCGCTACAATTATTATTTTTGGCTCAATTCATTAATCGACGTTGTAACCACACCGACGCAGCAAGATCTGCGAAGGGCATTAAATATGGTGGCTGCGCGTCTCCAAAGTGGAAGCCAGCCAAAATATGTAATGAATAAAAAAGGTGAAGGCTTGCCAATATGATTTATGTAATTCACCCGGATTATCAACACTACAAGTCTTTTGTATTTGATAGCAAGCTTGTGCGAAAAGCATTAGGCAGTGAAACTCAATTCCATTTTTCAAGATTACCTACAACGTATCGGGAAGGATGGAAATCTTTTGATATTAGTTTTGAAAGCCTTGGCCGCTCAAAAAAAATAGCAATGCCAGATATTATGATACGTAATGGGCGCCTGTTTTTTTCCACGAATGCACATGATGTTCTTGCCCCGGCAATTGATAAATACGGTGAATTTCTCCCTATAACTTACAATGGCACCAATGGGTTTTTGTTCAATGTGCTGTCGGTAGCCGACGACGTTGACGGAGTGGACAAAAAGCTCAGCACCAAAAATGAATTTGGAGAGGTGCAATCACTTTATTTTGATGAAGCCAGGTTAAAAAACCACAGCTTATTCAAGACCGCATTTGATAGCTATTTAGGCATCTATTGTGATGGCAATTTGAAAAAAATTATTGAGGACAATCAATTGAAAGGAATTATATTCAGCAATGATATAGGCAATATCTTTCCACCCGATCCAACTGCCATGCAGCCGGCTAAGAATTAAGTAATTCTCCTAAAAAGTTTCCCGGCAGCTTAACCAATGAATTTGCGCAAGACGCAACTCGCCAAGCGCTCTGGCGGGTGTTTCTGAATAAAAATAATTTACCGGTTTCCATATTAATGGATGTAATTAACTTCCTTCAGAAAAAACTAAAGAACGCATTAGCCATTGTTGCCCTATTTGAATAAATTCTTTGAAACCATTTCGAGAAGCCCTCGAAATGGTTTGATTGCATGGCAGCTCTACCTATCCCATTTGCGTTGGTCTCATTTCTCCTCGTAACACGTGCAGCCTTTCTCTAAACACTTCCGCACGCGCCTTAACTTGCGTCGCATTCATATGCAGGCCATTTGCACTCCACTTATCCATCACCCATCCCGCCAGCGCCAATGCCGCCACGGCATCGCACAGGAATGTGCATTGGCTTTGGAATTCGGTGAATTCGTCGTAAAGGAGTAATAAATCGTTGGTGGAATCGGACGGTGGTGATGGCATAAAAGATCCCTCTTAATGTAAAGGTGGGTGGGCCGGTTTTGTTGGTTGGTGGTGAGGTGGTTGCGTCTTAAAAGTTCATATAGTGGGCTATTATAGCCCACTAAAATGATGAATCAAGCTATTTGGTTTATAAAGTTAGCCATTTTGTACTGTTAATGAGCCTTTTGGGCCAGAATCAGGAGTGAGCTAACTTTGATAACCGCCGGTCAAATTCGCATGGCAAGAGCTTTTCTTCGTTGGTCTATTGAAGATCTGGCGAATAAATCTGGTGTGGGTGTTACAACAATTAAAAGAATGGAGTCTTTTGACGGGATACCTGGTGCACGGGTTGAGAATCTTCAGGCGATTAAGGATACGTTTATTGCTACTAAGAAAATTAAGTTTGAAAATGAAAGCACTATTTCGGTAAAAGAATAACTAATTATTTCGTCCCTCTATTTCTGCGTTCTGCGAGTCATACAAAAGCCAGTTTTGAACCGTATTGATAACTTCGTTGAATGATCGCTTGGTTTTTCCTTTCAGCGAACATTCCCAAATAACCAAAATTTTCCAACCGAGTTCAGTGCTCTTAGCATAATTTTTTTCATCGCGGATCTTGTTTGAAGTGATTTTGTCTCGCCAAAAATCTGATCTGCTGGACGGCCATTTGAACAAATGACAACTATGGGCATGCCAAAAGCAGCCATTAAAAAAAATAACGGCGCGGAATTTAGGAAAAACCAGATCAGGTTTACCCGGCAGGTCTTTGCGGTGTAACTGATAGCGAAACCCCAATGAATGTAATGATCTTCTGATTAAAAGTTCACCTTTAGTGTCTTTATTCTTAATGCCGGCCATCATTGCTGAACGAGTTGGCTTATCTACAATATCCATAAAGTAATCTCGCCGTTAGCTTTTTAAAGAGAATCAAGCATTGAAATGGTGGATGCATATTACCCTCATTTAATCATTGACAAAATCGGATGGTAAAAGTATGTCCTGAAAATAGATCTCCTGTTATCCTATGCGCCGTCAAAATGCCACTTACTTTCATCATGTCAGACCACGTCAAAATAATCGATCTCTTTGCCGGCCCTGGTGGTTTAGGGGAAGGCTTTTCCGTATACAGAGATAAGAAAACAGGAGAATGCCCATTTTCTATTGCTGTATCTGTTGAGAAGGAAGCGAGCGCGCATAAAACACTTCAACTTCGTTCGTTCTTTCGGAAGTTTTCTAAAGAAAACGTACCAGATGAATATTATCAATATGTAAGAGGCGAAATTACCAAAAAAACTTTGTTTGATGCTTATCCGGAAGAAGCTAAAGCTGCTTATGAAGAAACCCTTCATGAGCCAAGAGCTCTTGGTGTTGACGACGAATACATTTATAAGCAGATAAGAAAATCCTTGCGTGAACACGATGGTCCAAAAGTCGTTATAGGTGGCCCACCTTGCCAAGCGTATTCACTGGTTGGCCGTGCAAGGAATATGGGAAAGATCGGATATGATGCAAAGAAAGATCATAGGCACTTTTTGTACAAAGAATATCTAAATATTCTCAACATCGTAGAGCCTGAAGTTTTTGTTATGGAGAATGTGAAAGGCATTCTCTCATCCACAGTAGATGGGGAATTAATATTTCCAAAAATTCTTAATGATTTGAGATGTCCAGGTAAAGCGATAGGAAAATCTTCCAAATATAGCTACAGAATTTTTTCTTTTGTAAAAAATGCTGATAATCAGGCAGAGCCTGTTTACGACGATCTTTCTGATTTTATTATTAGATCTGAAGATTATGGCGTGCCCCAAACTCGCCATAGGGTGATTTTGCTTG
Organism: Cellvibrio sp. 79; assembly: GCA_003056245.1. Taxonomy (GTDB): domain Bacteria; phylum Pseudomonadota; class Gammaproteobacteria; order Pseudomonadales; family Cellvibrionaceae; genus Cellvibrio. The sequence continues at coordinate 908,953 of MVDH01000003.1, forward strand.
GGGTACGAAATGATATTAGATTTACACCTGGGTTGTTAGAAAGAAAGAAAGGATTGTCAATAGAAAAAGTAATTGGTGAATTTCCCTCATTGCGTAGTGGGCTTTCAAAAAGCTTGGACAGTACATTAGAGTGGAAAAAAGTAGTTAAGGAAATAATAAAGAATTTTCCAGAGCACCTGAGAGCTGAAGGTTTATCAGAGCTTGCGTCAAAGATTGATCGCTATCCTTATAAAAAAGTTGATGCTGAATTACGAGGTGGGCAAGCGGTATATGCACCGTGGTCCACAGTTAAAAGCATGTCTGGGGAGCTTAAAGACTGGTATCGGGATCAGCGTCTAAAGTACATTTTAAATCATGAAACCCGTGGCCATATTGTTGATGATTTGAAGCGTTATTATTTTTGCGCGAGTTTTGCGTATGTAAATTCTCAGCGTGAAAACCCTAATCCAAAGTCGCATGAGTTTCCTAGATTTTTGGCTCCAAAACATAAAAATTGGGAAACTGGAAAATTTTCTGATCGCTTTAGAGTTCAGGTTGCTGGTAAGTGCGCGACTACTATCACAAGTCACATATCTAAAGATGGGCACTACTTTATTCACTATGACCCACTCCAGTGTCGTAGTCTAACCGTTCGCGAAGCGGCACGAATTCAGACTTTTCCAGATAACTATTTTTTTGAAGGAACCCGGACGCAACAATATGTTCAAGTCGGAAATGCAGTGCCGCCGCTTCTAGCAAACAAGCTGGCTGAAATAGTTTATGATTTATTGCGATAGATCTTAATTTTTTGGAAAATTCCTTAATTCACCACTGTCTAAACAGTTAACTCTTTTTGCTCCTTTTCCAAAATATTGAGTAATAATAAGCTCTGTTTTTCTGTCGGAATTTTCGATGGCATTTGCATTGCGATTTTTATACCGTTAATTTCTTTGTCGGTTAGGTTTCTTCTTTTACAGTTTTTTATAAAGTTCATCCCATTCAGCAACTGGAATTTCAACAACTTTCTTTTGTGCTTCTATCCCATTATCAATTTTTTGCGTTAGTTTGGCTGATTTTTCCTCTGCTAGATTGCTTTCAGTTGCAATTAGCTGATTAAAGAAATCGGATGATATTTTATTGGCAATTGGTTCAGTGGAGTCAACTAATTGTTTCCAGCAGGCTTCTCTTTTACACCATTCTGAAATATTTGAAATTCCGTGAGGTGGTTTAGTAATAATATCATTTACCATTTCTGAAATAGTTATGATTACATTTTCTAGCGTCGAATCAATTTCTTGCTCGTTCCAAATTTTTGAATAATCAATGGATTCTTTTCTACGGTTAGTAATTTCACCGATCATCGCAAGTGTGTAAGCTACTATATTTGCCCTGTATCCTCCGTTATACCAACTTTGGGTAGATACAATGCGTTCTGTGTTTCGAAAAATTATTGCTCGCGCCACCGCTCGCTTAAAATAGAATTCATTAAATGAATCAGATGACTTCTCCCACTCCCTTCCAATTCTCTCAGCATATTGTTTGAAATTTTTTTGTGAGCCTAAATTCACCCATTTTGGATGGTCATCCCAAACATTTTCATATTTTGCGAGGTCGGTTTTAGTGAACATTTGAGGCTTGGGATGTTCAGCCTTGAAGCGACGTTGTTCAGCAAGACTAAGATTTGACTGTTCATCTGCATATTGACCCCGAGTTCGCTCATAAAACCACCGCGTTTCACGTTGTGATCCGGATTTTGCCGGAGCCCAAAGACGCCTAGAAAATCCCTCCATTCTGACGTGAAATGGATGGTTGGAAAAAAAGTCAGCAGCATTCACTTTATTCTGGGTATTTGCATATTCTGAAATTTTTGGCACAACAAGATCGCTTTGCTGACCATCTATCACGGATAGTTTCATTTGAACAAATATCTGTGAAAGATCTGCTTTATCTCGCTTTTTGGTATGGAATAGTGAGGCTGTTGTTTGGCCTCCATTAACAATTTGAAGGTCAATAATTTTTGTAATCACGAGGCCTGTATCTGTCACGCTTGTCTCAATACTTTGTGCAGTGGCTGTTATCCCATTGTTGTAGGCGAAAAACATGTACGGTTCTTTTAAAATAGTTTCTCGTATCCCTTTGTTCACACTGCCTCGCGCCTGCAAAAATGTTCGAACGTTTTGCTCTAACAGGCGAGCTCCATATTTGTCGTAGAGTTTTGCCAAAACTTCAGCTGGCATTACCATTAGATATGATTGATAGCTGTGAGTTGTTAAATGAGCGGGAAGTGAAGCTATACCTTTCCCGAACATTTGCTCAAAATCCAGATTCAACGCTTCTTTGTGATTTTTGGAGCTTTGCTGTCTGTGTATGCGTGATATGTCCCATATATGATGGGTTGTTGGAATACCAGCAACTAACGTGTCGGGTAATTCCTGAATCTTATCGCTAAGAGAACGCTCGGAGAAAAGAAATAGGTTAACTTTATAAATTGTGCTTATTCTGTCGGCAATTTGTCTTGCAAGCCCATATTCTGGTGAAGTAATTTCCAGATTCTGTGCTAATCCTTTATTGATGCATGCTTCAAAAAAATTTGTGAGGCGTTTAAATAAAACAGCGACTTCGGTTTTGCTTAGTGAGGCAAGTTCCACACGACTATCAAAGTCCGCAATGAACAGATCCAGGTTTCCTTCATCGTCAAACCAATAACCATCGATTCGCATTCCTCGTTGCGCTCGGTAATGACAAAGCTCAAAGCCGTCGCTGAAACCAGTTTCTACAAGTTCATTTGCGATTTTTTCCATAAATTCTGAAAGAAAAAAACTTCCATTAGCCTCGGCATTTGAAAGCAATTCTTGACGAAAAGTATGAAAAAATTCTTCTTTTGTTTGTTCCATTAGATATCCTTAAATATCAATTGCTCATCACATTTGTAAGATGCGATATTTTCCAGCTGCAAATCATAACTAATATTGGTTACTCCAGCTGGGAGTTCGGAACGAATTAAACGAGGAAAATCACCTTCAATTTTATATGTGTTTACTTCGCTAATCATAAATCTCGGAAGGTCATATTGCGGTAATGGTATATACCCACAAGCTGCTAATTTTCGATCAAAAGCATCTATTGATTCAGCATTTTTAAGTTTTAAATTTGTCATGCTAATAATTTCATTTAAAGATCTAGCAGCGCCTGACTCTGTCAGTGCGCTGATTCTATATATACGAAGAAACAGAAATTCATTTATCGATTCTAGTTGGTCTTCAGACGATATGCGTACAGTACTTCGTTCAGTGCCAGATATGGACTTTATTTCTACACTGGTGTTTCCAAAAATGAAATCCTGATGTGACCTTTCAGCGCCAAGCCAAGAGTCCACTGCATTATCACTAAAAATATCCTGATCAAGTAACTCGGATAAAAAAGTAATTTCAGCAAACAAACCTCGCACTTCTTCTGCTGAAAGTTGCTGGCTATGCCCTGCTAAAAATGCTTTCCAACGGCGAAGATGCGAAAGTGAGATAGCTAGTGCACTTACTGAGTCTGTAGCATTTTTTAGCGAAATAATAAGTGCGTTGCACAATGCTTCGAAAATATCTCGATCAACCTGCTTTTGAAGAGAGAGTATAATTCGCTGCTGTTCGTGCTCCCCTGACCGAAGATCAATGACTGTAGTGGTCAAGTAAATTTGGCCACAATTTAAGAGCTACTTACATGCAGTCGCTCTGCCATCACCGGAGATAATCCCTGGTTATGACTACTATTACGAAACAATCTGTTTGAAGCTCGCCCTGGCGAGGTCGCGCACTATACGCACCACACCCCGACCCGGCAAGCTTTATTTAAGAGTTTTTTCACTTGCGAATACCTAGAAGCCAAACTGGCTTTTATTCCACCGATCCGGCTTTTTTTGAACCGCCAAACAGGACATTAAACCCCTTTATTGCCGGCGCAGAGAGCGCATACAGGATGGCAATAGCCAGTATTCCCTGCTCCTGATAAATAATTAGCGAGGCAAACACCAACACTACCAGCAACATAAATGCAAAAGGAACCCGACCACGGAAATCCATGCTTTTGAAACTGGTATAGCGGAAATTGGATACCATTAATAAACCAGTCAATGCCGTGGCAACCGCCACCGCCACACCCCAAGTTGATTCAGGGACTATCGACGACCACACCCATACGATGCCCGCAATAACAGATGCCGCTGCAGGACTTGCGAGACCGATAAAATATTTTTTGTCGACAACGCCAATTTGGGTATTAAAACGTGCGAGTCGCAAAGCTGCGCACGCCATATAAATAAACGCCGCCGCCCAACCCCACCGCCCCAAATCCTGCAGCACCCAACTAAACACCACTAATGCAGGCGCAACCCCAAAGGAGACCATATCCGCCAAACTGTCATACTGTTCACCAAATGCACTTTGGGTGTTGGTCATGCGGGCGACGCGACCATCCATTCCATCAAGAAGCATGGAAACAAAAATGGCGATAGCCGCATGGGTAAAATTGCCATTCATCGCGGAGACAATGGCATAAAAACCAGCAAATAGCGCCCCTGTAGTAAATAAGTTAGGCAGCAAGTAAACACCGCGATGGCGAACTTTTTTGCCACCCTCAGAAACCTCTTCCACCAGATCACCAAAAGGCAGCGGCCCTTCACTATCAACGGGATCATGCTTTGATGGTTCGTTATCCTGCTGGCTCATACTCATCTCTCCGATTGCGGGAGCGCCATTTTACACAGTCATAAACAAAAAACGCGGCCTAAGCCGCGTTTTTTATGAGCATTGAAAAAACCATTAGTTCTTGGTTTGATCAACGATTTTGTTCGCCTGGATCCAAGGCATCATTGCACGCAACTTGTTACCAACAACCTCGATGCCGTGAGCCGCGTTGTTGCGACGGGCAGCAGTCATTGATGAATAGTTGGTTTGACCTTCCAGGATGAACTTCTTGGCGTATTCGCCAGTCTGGATGTCTTTCAACGCTTGACGCATCGCTTTGCGCGACTCTTCGTTGATCACTTTAGGACCAGTCACGTATTCGCCGTATTCAGCGTTGTTAGAGATCGAGTAGTTCATGTTGGCGATACCGCCTTCGAACATCAGGTCAACGATCAACTTCAATTCATGCAAGCACTCGAAGTACGCCATTTCTGGCTCGTAACCCGCTTCAACCAGAGTTTCGTAACCCATTTTCACCAACTCAACCGCGCCGCCACACAGAACAGCTTGCTCGCCAAACAGGTCGGTTTCGGTTTCGTCTTTGAAGGTAGTTTCGATAATACCGGTACGGCCGCCACCTACGCCTGATGCGTATGACAGAGCTGTATCTTTCGCCTTACCAGAAGCGTTTTGGAATACCGCGATCAGGTCAGGTACACCGCCGCCACGTACGAATTCAGAACGCACAGTGTGACCTGGTGCTTTTGGAGCGATCATGATCACGTCCAAATCTTTGCGTGGAACAACCTGGTTGTAGTGGATCGCAAAACCGTGAGCGAACGCCAAAGTAGCGCCTTGTTTAATGTTTGGCTCGATCTCTTCCTTGTACAGTTTTGATTGGAACTCGTCCGGAGTCAGGATCATTACTACGTCAGCTGATTTAACAGCAGTAGCAACGTCAGTCACTTTCAGGCCGTGAGCTTCTGCTTTCTTAACAGTTGCAGAGCCAGTACGCAGACCAACAACAACATCAACGCCTGAATCTTTCAGGTTGCACGCGTGGGCGTGACCTTGTGAACCGTAACCAATGATGGCTACTTTTTTGCCTTGGATGATAGAAAGATCGGCGTCTTTATCGTAATAAACGTGCATGGCTAACTCCTGCTTGGGGTGATACCGGCCAATCTATAAAAGAGGGGCCGACTGATTAAAAGGCCGCCAGTGTAGAGAAACACCTGCATCGCGTAAAATGATATATTCGCAATTCAATATTTCACTTTATGCAACATGGTTATTATCAGCCGCTATGGATATCACCAAACTCCGTCTCTTTTGCACTCTCGCCAATAGCCTGCACTTCGGCCGTGCGGCGGCCAGCTGCCATGTCAGCCCGTCAACCTTAAGCCGCAATATCAAGCAGCTTGAAGATGACCTGGGCATTTATTTATTCACGCGCGATAACCGTTCTGTCGTGCTAACCCATGACGGCGAACAATTTTTGGGATTTGCCAAAGAGGTCATCCTGCAATGGGAAACCTATCAGGAATCACTGCTCGCCCAAGCCGATCAGCTGCGCGGACAACTCAGCATTTATTGCTCGGTCACCGCGAGCTACAGCTTCCTTTATGAAATCCTTACCGAATTCCGCGTTAAACATCCCGGTATTGCGATCAAACTCCATACCGGTGATCCAGCACAATCAATTGATCGCATCCTTGCAGGCGAAGAAGACATCGCCATCGCCGCCAAGCCGGAAAAATTACCCGCCGGTATCAGCTTCAAACCCATCAACAGTTCACCGTTGATTTTCATCACTGCTAATAATGAAGACTGGCAGGGGAAAAACTGGGAAGAAATCCCCGTAATCATCCCCGAAGAGGGATTGGCAAGAGAGCGGCTGGATAAATGGTTTAACTCACTCAACATCAAACCGAATATTTACGCGGAAGTGAAAGGCAATGAAGCAATTGTGAGTATGGTGAGCCTGGGCTTCGGTGTCGGTGTCGCTCCTCAAATCGTGGTCGATAACAGCCCGCTGGCCGATAAAGTAAAGCGCTTTGATCCGCAACCCGATCTCGGCCCGTACGATACCGGGGTTTGTGTGATGGAGAGGCGCTTGAAAAGCCCGATACTCGCTGCATTCTGGTCACAGCTAACGCATAAGGAGAATTCCGGACTATCGGGCAAATATTAATTCCCGATCCAGCACGCGCAGCAAATTAGCCTGCAATTTATTGCTATCCAATCGCACCGAAGCTGCGCGCTGCTCAACACCGGTTTGCGCATCCACCAGGCCTAGCTCAATAACTTCCTGCCCGGCGATACGCACAACCCTGCTCTCAATAACCCAGTGCGCATCAAACTCGCGATATAGATAGGGAAAGGGATTTTCCGCGTGGCCAGACATTGCATTGCGTGATAACAGATGAACCCCCGGATACGCCCTGAGCACATCGCGCAGTGCACGATCCACACTTTCTTCAGTTTCGCTGGGCTCGGCGCCGGCAAAAATCGGCACCAGCGCAACGTGAAGCAAGGGCATATGCGCTTTCCAGCTTAACCATGCACTTATCGACATAGTTGCAAGTGCGGCAATCACCACATAGATAAGCAACATTCGCCACAAAGACACTCGGGAATGAGGGGCACCCGGTGACTGTTCAATTAAATTTTCCTCCACGGGAACTGTATCTACCGGAGTAGCCGCGACCAGCCCAGCGGTTAATTCAGGCAGCCAGCGATAGCCACGCTTAGGCAATGTTTCAATAAATTTTTCAGTTGAATTAAGTTTTACAAGCTGGGTACGAATATCAGATATTGCGCGCGTTAGTACATCATCGCTCACCAATTGGTTCGGCCACACAAAATCAAATAACTCCTGGCGTGTGGCTAGCTCACCAGCACGATCGATCAACACCATCAGCAACCGTTGATTAATAGGGTTAAGTCGCCATGAATCGCCGGCTGGATTTTTCACCTCGCCCAAACCAAGGTCGATGGATAATCCGGCGCAACTATAAAGTGATTTATTGTTATTCATCATATTCATGGATGCAGTCTAGCAATATCGAGCAACGCTTTGCAGGGCACAAAACCGCCAGAGGATGTTTTACGGAGGTTTTTCTCCGATACACGAAGGAAATTTATGCGAGAGTTAGTTCAACAAATGCAATCCGGCATAACAAAGATCTAAAGGAACACGAATGATCCCAATACAAAAAACAATTCGCTTTATGTCTGCCTTGATTATTTTATTGTCGTTAATAATTGCCATGCTGCTCATCCCTAATTTTCATCTGTTCGATGAAACCCTATTACCGGAAATACAGGCAATGCCCCATTCGTCACCGGGCAGTAGGTCCAGCAATGGGCTGGTTTATGCGTACGGCATAGACGCCCCGGAGGGTGTTGCCCCCCACGCCGCTGGCGAAGAAATTATTGCGCTGATGCAAAACAAAGTGGCCACCGGCAAGTGGGGACCGCTCACCTTCAGTGAAACAGAAGCCATTTACAAGCAACGCAAAGTTGCTTCCTTTGAACCAAACGACTATACCGCCATGCAGCCAAACTTTGCGCTGGAAAATGTCACGCCACCCTTAAAACAATCTCGCCCAAGCCGGCAAAAAAATGACTGGCAGCAAACATGGTGGCGCGATTACTCTTCCGCGCTGGATTGCAATTCTTTCGAGCGTAGCGATTGTTTTATACAGGTAAGTCGTCAGTTAAAAAGCATTCCGCTGCAAGATATGCGGCTGGTATTACGCTTACAGCGTTACCGTAAACTTATTCAATTCAATCAATACTCCGATGCTGTCGAAATGAAATTACCATCGCCGCTCGGTACCCCCATGGTCAATGGGCGAATTAATCTTGCGCAAGCCTATATTAATGATCCTACCAGCAGCTTCCTTATCACCTGGCAACAGGACACCAGCTTCTGGCTCAGGGTCTTGCGCGGCAGCCAGTCACTAATGAGCAAGCACACGGCAATCAGTGTCCTCAGGTACAATTTACAGAGCATCAACTCATTGATTAATGAACGACAACTCACTCCCGAGCAACAACAAACAATACGGCAACTATTATTACCACCGCAGAATCTTGACTTTGCACAAGCGTTGCGCACTGCACAACATCATTTTCAAGAGCTCGAAAATACCTGGGCATACATGGCGCACTCACCAACAAAAGTTCAATGGATTTATTGGCTTCGTCAGGATAACGCGAGCGCCAACGATTATTACCGTCGAATCACCGCACCACTACTGCAATTAACACAATTAAAACCCGCTGACTTTGCTAGCGCCGCAAAAAAAATACAGCAAAAGGAACATATTGGATTCAGTTTAAGCCCCTATAATCTCGGGGAAAATTTTTTGCAGGAAAATCATCGCTCCTATCGTGATTTATTTATCTATTTATTAGCAGCTACAAACGACACGCTGGCGATTTATCAAATGATCAATGTACAGCTGGATATTAAACAAAAACAGCCAGCCGATATTGCAGCATTTATCCGATCTGCCACACAACATGCCCCTTACACGAATGAAACGCTTAGCTACAGTGCTGAAACGGATGAGCTGGGCTTTCATTGTTTTAACAAACAGGATAATTGCACAATTAATTTACGCGACGAAAACACGATCAACGAAACGGCTTACTAAGAAATGAGGACCCCGCCAAACCAAAACGCCAAGGCAAATCCATTGCTTTGGAAATTCCAATGCGTGGGCCGCGAACGACATCGACAGGCGCGATAGCGGGTAATAATTTGAATGGTTTTTGGGCAAGGGAACGCCCGTTAAATGCATGTACGATCTCCAGCGCTTGCCCTACTCGCCCCGGACCGGAGCATAATAATTTTTCTGCTTCGACACCACGGCGCTCACGCATGATTTCCAAGCCATGGGTTGGCTGTATGGCGCGAATCAAAATTCCCGCTCCATGCCCTTCTGGCGAACATACAAAATTCAAACACCAGTGAATTCCGTAGGAACGATAAACATAAGCTCGCCCCGGCGGGCCAAACATGGAAGCATTGCGCACACTGGGGCCGGAGAATGTATGCGATGCTGGCTCTGCCTGATCATAAGCTTCCACTTCAACAATAATTCCGCCCACGCCATTTACAAAAAACTGCGCACCAATTAATTGCGGCGCGACTTCATGGGAGGGAGCAGAAAAATCTATTATGGAAAAGATATCTTTCATTGGGGTCCAGTTTCATCAGCCACTACAGATGCTTTGTTAACCGCATAATCCGGCGTATGGTGCTCGGCTTGCGCCCTTTTCAAATCCATTAAGAGCGCGTGTAACATTTCCGTCGAAAGACCGTGCAACACTAATCTGTAGCCCGCGCGCAAAGTACTCATTGGCACTAATGGATGTTTATTATTCAGCAGCACCAAATGTTGCGGTGAATTTAAAATCGTTGCCACGTACAAACCTATCGTTTCATCTAACTGCAAGGAATTGGACGCACGCCAGAAATCATTATCGGTGAGAAATAATTGATAGGTCGGGGTAAACATTTCAATTGCCGTCTGCAGGTCAATGCCATTCAATATTCCTCTTGGCATTGATTCCAATGTCACTTCCGGTTCCTTAATCATACTGAAATCAGGATTAGCCACAGGACCCAATTTTTGATTAGCATCGCGCAGTGCTTTACCCAAGCGAATAACAAAGTTAAACAAATTTAAATCGTGCTTTAAAAACAATTCATCTTTTAACTCATCCAGATTCATCGGTTTCAGCGGCGATGTTTCTACCTTAACGGGCGAATTCGCTGCAATAAATTCCAGTATCTGCGCTCCCATATGAAAGTGACGCAGCACCAGCCAATTGGCTTCAGGGCGCACGCAATATTTCAACCCGGTGGCGAGAATCCAGTGCAGCAATTTGGAGGCAGCCCAATTGCGCGGCACAACGACTTTCACAATCTGGATCAACACAATAAAAGTGCGCGCAACTGGTCGCACAAATGGTAATAAAAATTGGCGCGATGGCGTTTCCGAATCTGCCAGCCAGGCTTTCTTGACGTGATCCGGTAACGGCGTACTTTGATCGAGATACAACGCCAACCAGGGGTTTGGATCGCGCGGATCAAATTCCTGCGCTAAAAATTTGGGCGTTTTTTCCATCATAAAATATCCAGAAATTATGCTTCCACAATATGTTCAAACTGCATCAGATATAATTGCGCCGTGCGTTTTGCCGTGGCAAGAATTGTATTTACTGCTTTGGAATCTTTTGCCAATACCAATTCCACAGCGGACAACCAACGCGCCAGATGGTGTTCATCGTTAGCGCCGTGATACTCCAGAAACCGAAATGCGCTTGCCGGCAAATCAACCTGTTTGCGCAACAACGGCAGCAACGCAGGCACAATACGCTGGCCGGTACCCTCAATAATATAAATTGCACCCAATAAACCCAACGGATTTTTTGTTGCCGCCAATGCGTGCAGATAAGTATTTAATGCTTCACCACCGGGGTTACGCTGCAAATTATCCAATGCTTCTGTGCCGCCAGCACTGAGATAATCCTCATATAAAATTTTAAAATCGTTTTGTTCTTCACCCGCGTGCGTACTAATTAAATCTGCCAGTTCGGAATATTCATCACTAAGGGATGCAACCGCTTCGCGCATCCACTTACTGCCCTCGCGTACTTGAGGTACCCACTGCGCCGTCCAGCTACGATAATCCGCCACATCAAATTGATTGCTAACCAATTTATGAATCACCGGGCTGCGCCAGACTTGTGAGCGATAGTCATGCCAAACACCCGCTAATGACTGCAATAATTGCTGTAAATGTTGCGGGGCAGATTGCGGATCATGAGGGGGAGCAATAGGAACCTCCTGTTGTACTGGAGTAGCAACAACATTTTTCACGCTTATTGCTGCATCAGCCGCTTCAACTTCCAGCAACATATAGGCAGCAGTCATACGGCCAGACTCCGGAATAAAACAAAATATTTTTTCGCCGGGTTTTAGCGTATGGGTTTCAAGAAACTCTGCCAGCATGATAAAAATTGACGCTGAACCGGTGTTTCCGCGTGTCGTTAAGTTGCTATACCAACGCTCGCGCGGAATACTTAATCCCGCTTTGGCTAATAATTCTTCTACAACGGGAATAAAACGATTGGATGAATAATGGCAAAGGAAATGATCAATCTCGCTGGAATGAACCCAACCCTCTTGCACCAGCTTCACATATTCGTGGATGCTCACATCAAATAAGTGTGGCAATAGACGAATATCTTGTCGCAACGCCAACGCACCTTCTGCTTCCGCCTCACTGGAGGATGGAAAATCCAGAAACGATTTGCTGCGGTCTTCCGTTAGCCCAAGCTGCATGCAAACCGGATAATCGCCCGCAAAACTTTTTTGATGAACCCAATTTACTTTTAAACGTAGTCCATTTTTTTCTTGCGGATTATCCGTCAATAACAACGCGCCAGCGCCATCGGATAACATCCAGCGTAAAAAGTGCGCATCGAAATCACTTTGATAACCGCGCGGAGCGAAACGGCTTTTTTTGAAAATGCGCGACGGCATTTCGGCAGCAGCGACCACGGCGTGCTGATGCGCACCCAGCTCAATTGACTGCGCCGCATAATTAAGTGCGCCAATACCTGATGCACAAACACCCAAACTCGATAACGTTTCCATTGGCCGCGCACCCAACTCACCTTGCACCATCGCCGCAAAACCCGGAATCAATGCATCACTGCCCGTTGAACCCATAGTCAACAAACTAACATCGTTCAATGCAATATTGGTGCGCCGCAAACAATCTTCAATTGCATTTGCCGTGAGGCGTGCATGGGTTATTGCCGTTACACCGTTTTTATCAAGCGCATAATAACGCTGCTGAATTCCGTTCTCAGCGAGGATTTTGTTTTTAATTCGCAGCGAAATACGATTAATAGGGGCGATGTAATCATCCATTGCCTCATTATCAACGGGCAATCCAGGCAAATGATAACCGGCGGCCTGAATATAAACACGATTAAAACGAGTGGGCATAAATTAGTCCTTAAGGTGGAGCGAGCGGCTACGCCAGCGCGCATGCAATAATCCCAAACAATAGGTGCGCAACATATAACGCAATAATCCCGGCTCATTCAAGCGCGGATCGATTAGCGGGCGATATTTCTCGTGCAGCGAAGACAGCTCTGACCAATGCGCACGCGGGTGGTGATGGTGTGCAGTATGTAAACCAATATTAAATAACAATGGATTTACCAAACCATAAAAATTACGTGCAAAATTTATCGTCGCACCACTTCCGTCAGCATGGGCGTGCTGCAAATAATTCGTTGCCAATAACCAATGCAGTCCGTGTAGTTGTGGAATCAGCACCAATATTAACCAGCTTTTCCAATCCAGCCATGCCAAACATCCCCATAACAGCAACACCAAAAAATATTGCGCAAGCACGTAGTAAAAATAGGCACGGCGAAAACGGTATAAGCGTTTCATCCAGCAAATAAACAGCGGATACAACACATACGTTGCCTGAAAAGGGTGTAACAAATATCCCAATAAATGATTGGTATCACCGCGCGCGCCAGGAAATGAAAAACGATAGGTTCGCGCAACATCGTGCTCACCATGCTTATGACGATGGTGATTGGCTATGTGGGCAGGATAAAACACAAAGGTCGGATGACCTTGCAACAGACCAATCCACAAATCGGTAACGCGATTCAACACGCGGGATCGCCACATGCGAAGATGCGCGTGGTTGTGGTGAATCACCCCCACACCCAGAGTTAAAAACAATTCCAGTAAATAAAGCGGCCAATGAAAACCATTCCGCCATTGCCAGATAACGACCGCCGGCAATAACAATAAATAGAAAACACTTTGCCAATCCCGCCAGTTGCGCATAAAAACTAACGCACTCGCCAGCGATTGATTTGTTTATCTGCCGCATCGGCAGGTAATGCAGTTTTAAAAATCCAATCCATAAATGGAAACATAAAACCGTAATTGCCGTTGAAGCAGGCATGATGCAAATGATGGCGCCGCGCTCCGTTAAAAATAACGCGCGGCGAACGGGGATTAAAATCAAAATTGGAATGGCCGATGCTATTGAACAACAAACTAAACAAGGGCACTGAAAAAAGCGCATAGACACTAAAATCATGCATTACCATCGGCAACAAAATTACATTGCCCAACATCAACGCCTCCACTGGGTGAAATGCATAAGTGGACCAGGGAGTTGTGACTACTGAACGATGATGCGGCAAATGAAACTGCCGCAACCAACGCGTATGCAGCAACCAATGGTTGAGATAGAAATGGATTTCATTCCAGATAACCAGTACAAAAATTTCAAGCGCAATTTGCCAACCGGAAGGGTTAACCGCTAATCGCGCCCAACCAAGCTGCAATAATCCCCAAGGGAAAACCATCCCTATTCCAAAAATAGCAATGGAGCTGGCTGACAGTAATAATTCACGCTGCAATTGCCCCTGTCCCAGCGGGCGAGGATCGAGCCTGCAACCGATATGCAAGCGCGGTAGCAATTGCCGGGTAAAAAATACATTCAATGCGCCGAACATTAAATAAATACCGCCAAAAAACGCCAGGCCTACGGCGGCGATTTCCCACGCGGCACAATCTAAAATAAATTCTCGCATACTAAAGCTTCCACTTATGCACCACGATAGCAACTAGCCACCATCCGTTGGAGCCATTGTTTACTGCCAGAAACTGCGCCACAGATAACGGATAAACAAAAATCCACCCGACAACACATGGCCTATCAAAAACATAAATCCACTAAACATAACCGCCGCCGCTGAATCGCTATACTGATCAATACGCAAAATGTGCGTTCGGAAATGAAACCCCAGGAGGTAAAAGGGCAATCCCAAAATAAAACTTTGTAGCCAAATACTCCAAAAAGAATCCGCAAAGTAAGCCAGAAATGGATTGATGAAAAGCAACATCGACACCATCACATCCCAGCCTTGGGCCTCATTGTGACGGGAGACCAGTTTCAACGTAATTGCTTTAACGCTCGATATAAGCAGCAACGCAACATGCCACGACAAGGGCGAGAAGATAATATCGTTTAACAATAATTCTTTATTCATACGATTACGTTTACTTTTTCACGTCCCTAAATAAAACGCCCCGGAATAAATTCCCTAAATAAAAAGCCGAACCTTGTGTGATTCGGCTTTTTAACTAACCACAGCAATAGAATCTGGAATTAGTTGTTTGACTTACGCCCCAATAACTTTCCAATAAGTCCAAACAAAGCCACTGCGCCGATAATAATGAACTTTTTAAACGCAATAAAGAACGCCGCTATCTTGGCAAAAAAACCCATTTTTGCCGCAACCCCGCCAGCCACCAATGCTGCCAAACCGTATTCCGCAACATGGTCTGTTTCTGCATTAAAGTCCTGATAGCGATTGCCATCGGTAAATTCCGTAACGGCCAACAGTTCTGGCATTTGCGCTTTTACCGTCGATATTTGATTCATCCCGGCCACGGCATTCAACACCAGCACACCTTTACGACCAAGAATACGAATGTTGTAATTCAACGAATTTTCTTCGGCATTGTCAGTAGAAAATTCTTTTGCCCAATAATATTTATGCGTGTTTTTGTCGTAGTGAGGCGGCTCAGCCCAACCGACCAACAACATAGAACCGTAGCCTTGCTTTTTGCGCTCTTCGTTAACAGCGACAGATTCTTCTTTCATATCACCCAGTAATTCCGAGTAATCAATACTGTCTGCATCTTCGTCGCTAACGTAACCATCTTCATCATAAGTAATCACAACACCCCAGCCATTTTCTGCCAGAGGGCTCACGCTCACAGGAATAATCATCCCCAGGGTTTCATTTCCCGGTGGGTTACCCCAGGCATCAACCAACAATTTTTCAGTGCTTTCAGGTGATAAATACTGAAAACCTTCTTTTAATTGAATAGTTGCAACCTTATTTGGAAGAGTAATATTTCCCGATTGAGGTTTTAGCGATTGCAGAAACTCTTCTGCGCTGATTTGGGGTTCAGTCGCAGCCGCAGGGGCCTCTTGGGCAGACAGGGTAATACTGAATAATGCAAGGACGGAAATGAACAGATACTTGATCGATAGATGTTTCATAGGAAAGCTTCCATGTTTAATTAGAATTGATAACGCTGGTTCGTTATTTGTTTAGCGCGCCCAATATTAACATTTGATGCAAAAATAGACGACAGCATTGGTAGTTTTTTCTTATATAACCAAATGCGCGAGTTATCCCGAGCGCCAATAAAAACAGAGTGAATAAAAAAGCCGATGTCTGTTACAAGCATCGGCTTTTTATTATTACGAATGTTATCGCTGGATTACAAACTCAACACCTTCTCACCACGCGAAATACCACACACACCCGTGCGCACTACTTCGATAATGGCCGCATCACCAACGGCTTGCAAAAATGCATCGAGCTTGTCGCTCGCGCCGGTGATCTGGATGGTGTAGAGCGTGCTGGTTACATCCACGATTTGGCCGCGGAAAATATCCACGCAACGTTTTACTTCTGCGCGTTGTGCACCAGACGCTTTGACTTTGATCAGCATTAATTCGCGTTCGATATGCGAACCTTCGGTCAAATCAACCAGTTTTACCACATCAATTAATTTATTGAGGTGTTTGGTGATTTGCTCGATTTTATGATCATCACCAATCGTTGTCAGCGTTAAGCGCGAAAGGGTTGGATCTTCCGTCGGCGCAACAGTGAGTGATTCAATGTTGTAACCGCGTTGGGAGAACAAACCAACAACACGCGAGAGTGCACCGGGAGCGTTTTCCAGGAGAACAGAAATAATACGTCTCATCTTATGTGCGCTCCGTTTTGCTCAGGATCATATCGCGCATGGATTGCTGTGCAACCTGCATTGGATAAACGTGTTCGGATTGATCAACCATGATGTCCATAAATACAACACGATCTTTCAGCGCAAAACATTCTTCCAATTTTTGTTTCAGCTCTTCGCGCTTGGTTACACGCATACCTACATGGCCATAAGCTTCAGCAAGTTTGATGAAATCCGGCAACGAATCTTCATACAAACTTTCTGCGTAGCGACCTGAGTACTGCATGTCCTGCCATTGGCGAACCATGCCGAGCGCCTGGTTGTTCAGGCAAATAATTTTTACCGGCAAATGGTATTGGGTGCAGCAGGATAATTCCTGGATACACATTTGAATTGAACCTTCACCGGTAACGCATACAACGGTTGCATCGCGGTGCGCAACTTGCACGCCCATCGCTGCCGGCAAACCAAAGCCCATAGTGCCTAGACCACCGGAATTGATCCAGCGGCGCGGTTTATCAAAGCGATAATATTGCGCGGCAAACATTTGGTGTTGGCCTACGTCGGACGTTACATAAGCATCGCCTTTGGTAACTTCCCAGATGGCCTGGATAACTTCTTGCGGCTTGATTTTATCGCTCGTGGTATCAAAACGATTTTGCGTGTAAATACCGTGGCGCTCGCGCCATTCGTTAATTTGCTCCCACCAGGCGGCAAGGGCGGGTGCATCCGGTTTTTCGCTGCTCTCTTTGATCAATGACAGCATTTCAGTGAGTACGCTATCCACTGCACCAACGATAGGAACATCGGCAACCACGGTTTTGGAAATGGAAGCCGGATCAATATCGATGTGGATAATTTTTGCGTTCGGGCAGAATTTGCTAACGGCGTTAGTTACGCGGTCATCAAAACGTGCGCCTACAGCAAGAATTACATCGCTGTGATGCATCGCCGTGTTAGCTTCGTAAGTGCCGTGCATCCCCAGCATGCCAAGGAAGTTTTTACCCGTTCCCGGATAAGCGCCCAATCCCATCAAGGTATTGGTCACCGGGTAATTCAACTGGTCCACCAACTCTTTCAACAAATGCGAGGCATTACCCTGCACTACACCGCCACCGGAGTAGATCATCGGGCGCTTGGCGCCGAGCAGCAGTTGAACGGCTTTTTTGATCTGGCCGGAGTGACCGCGCGTTGCCGGATTGTAGGAACGCATTTTCACCTTCTCGGGATATTCATACGGGAAGGTATAGAGCGGACTGGTGATGTCTTTAGGTACATCGATAACCACCGGGCCGGGACGGCCAGTCGCAGCAATGTAATAAGCCTTTTTAACGATGTCCGGAATTTCGCTGGCGTGCTTGACCATGAAGCTGTGCTTCACGATCGGGCGGGAGATCCCCACCATATCGGTTTCCTGGAAGGCATCTTCACCAATCAGGTGACTCATGACCTGACCGGAAATAACCACCATCGGAATAGAATCCATGTAAGCAGTCGCAATACCGGTAATCGCATTGGTTGCGCCGGGGCCGGAGGTTACCAGCACCGAACCGACTTTACCGGTCGCGCGCGAATAGGCATCGGCTGCGTGAGTAGCTGCTTGTTCATGGCGAACAAGAATGTGTTTAACGTCGCTTTGACGAAAGATGGCATCGTAAATATGCAGGGCAGCGCCGCCTGGGTAGCCGAAAAGGTACTCAACACCTTCGTCTTTCAGGGCGCGGATGAGCATATCTCCGCCGGAAAGCATTTCCACAATAATTCCCCTTTTAGGATGTGAATCGCATATGTGCGCGTGTGTCATTCGCCGATTAATTGTTACCAATGACTGTAAAAGCCAAAAGTTATGCCGTTGGTAAATCAGCGAAGAATCACACAGGAAAGTATCGGCACTTAGGGCAGGCCAATACCGTGAATGATCCACGATCAAAACCCGGCAAGGTCAGGATCGGATCAGCGAAAACCAGGCAGGTATGCACAGGTTTTCTCAGGCAGGTTCTGGTAGGAACCGCGCCATTAGATGGGTCGCCAAGAGGGTGACTTGGCGGGAAGCAGAGTAACGCCCCAGCTTAGGGACATCTGCAGGCCATCTAGCGGAGTGGCAATTCTCCCAAGATAAACGGCAATGTCAAGAAAATAGCCAGCTTTTGTTCATTTTTTAGCAGTTATTATCGGCTTGAAGCGCTAGTGCAGGTGATTCAGGGCTTGCACTCGCTCACAGATTTGGGCGCCGCAGTTTCACTGCCGTTCGATAGCGTCTATAGTTGCTGCATTCAACCGGTTATAACCCAAGGCAATGATCATGAAGTTCTCCTCTGTTTTGATGGCATCTGCTGTTTTAATGACAGTCATTACCCTGTCTAATACGGCTATCGCCAAAGATGGCAAGGTATACACCTGGACTGACAGCAAAGGGGTGATCCATTACGGAGAACATCCGCCAAAAGACGTACAAGCCAAGCTGGTAAAAACACGCACCGGACATAGCGACCCAACTCCAGCCCCCAAAACTACTACCACCAACAGTTCCGTCAGCAACGTCGCTGAAGAAGCGGCTCCTGTGGCAAAAGATCCCAAACGCTGCGAACAAGCGAAAGAAAACCAGAAGTTGATAGATAGCGGCGCTATGATCCGCACAAAGAACGCGGCGGGTTATACCGTATATATGTCACCAGAGGAAAAGGCAAAAGAGCGCGAAAGAATGCAGGAAATTATCAATCAGGAATGTTAGTGGCATTTCGCAAGACACAAAAAAATGGCCATCAATCGATGGCCATTTTTTTCATTTTAATTTAACCGTTTTGGGTCAAATACAATTTTATCACCCACTAATTTCCCGTAGATAATTGAACCCGGTACAAATTTACCCGCGAGAATATCCTGCGCCAGCGGATTTTCAATGAGCTGCTGGATAGCGCGCTTTAATGGCCGCGCGCCGTAGACTGGATCAAAACCAACGCTGGTCAATTTATCCATCACACTGTCTTCCAGCTCCAAACTCAATTCACGCTCAGCCAACCGTTTGCGCAATAGCTCCAATTGGATATCGGCAATACCGCGAATTTGTTCGCGCCCGAGCGGATGGAACACAACCACTTCATCAATACGGTTGATAAACTCCGGCCGGAAATGTCCGCCCACCACTTCCATTACCGCATCTTTCATCGCGTTGTAGCGATTTTCGTTGTTAAGCGAATTGTTTATATCATCACTCACAACACTGTCGAAGCTGACCGTATCAAACGATTTGTCTTCAGCCAATTCCTGAATACGATCAGAACCGAGGTTAGAGGTCATCACGATAACGGTGTTACGGAAATCTACCGTGCGCCCCTGACCATCGGTCAAACGACCATCATCCAATACTTGCAACAAAATATTGAATACATCCGGGTGCGCTTTTTCCACTTCGTCCAACAGCACAACAGAATACGGTTTGCGCCGCACTGTCTCAGTAAGATACCCACCCTCTTCATAACCCACATAACCCGGAGGCGCACCGATTAAACGCGCAACGGAATGTTTTTCCATAAATTCTGACATATCGATACGCACCAACGCATCGGTAGTATCGAATAAAAATTCTGCCAATGATTTACACAATTCGGTTTTACCAACACCGGTTGGCCCTAGAAATAAAAACGATCCATTCGGACGATTCGCATCGCTTAACCCCGCGCGCGAACGACGCACCGCATTGGCAACCGCAACTACCGCTTCGTGTTGGCCGATAACACGTTTGTGCAATGACTCTTCCATGCGCAATAATTTTTCGCGCTCGCCTTCCAGCATTTTGGAAACCGGAATGCCGGTCCATTTGGAAACCACTTCCGCGATCTCTTCATCGGAAACTTTATTGCGCAGCAGTTTCATTTCCATCATTTCTGCCTGGCTAGCCATGTCCAGTTGCTTTTCAAGTTGCGGGATAATGCCGTATTGCAATTCGCTCATGCGCGCGAGGTCACCTTTGCGGCGTTTTTCTTCCAATTCAAAACGGGCTTGCTCCAGATGACTTTTTATTTCATGGGAGCCTTGTAGCGCTGCTTTTTCTGCACGCCAGATTTCTTCAAGGTCGCCGTATTCACGTTCGATTTTGTCGATATCCAGATTAATTTTAGCGAGGCGTTTTTTGCTCGCTTCGTCTTCATCTTTTTTTACTGCCTCACGTTCAATTTTCAACTGGATCAAACGGCGCTCAAGGCGATCCATCTCTTCCGGTTTGGAATCGATTTCCATCCGGATGCGGCTCGCCGCTTCGTCGATTAAATCAATTGCTTTGTCCGGTAATTGACGATCAGTAATGTAACGTTGCGACAATTTTGCAGCGGCAATAATTGCCGAATCGGTAATATCTACGCCGTGGTGGACCTCGTAGCGCTCTTTCAAGCCACGCAGAATCGCGATGGTATCTTCTTCATTGGGTTCATCGACCAATACTTTTTGAAACCGGCGTTCAAGCGCGGCATCTTTTTCAATATATTTGCGATACTCATCAAGTGTCGTTGCGCCTACACAATGTAGTTCGCCGCGCGACAATGCAGGCTTAAGCATATTGCCCGCATCCATCGCGCCCTCACCTTTACCAGCGCCAACCATGGTGTGCAACTCGTCGATAAATAAAATGATGCGGCCTTCCTGTTTACTCAATTCATTGATAACGGATTTCAACCGCTCTTCAAATTCACCGCGAAATTTTGCACCGGCGAGCAAGCCACCAAGATCGAGTGACAATAATCTTTTATCTTTTAAACCTTCGGGAACTTCACCGTTAACAATACGCTGCGCAAGGCCTTCCACAATTGCCGTTTTACCCACGCCCGGCTCGCCAATTAATACCGGATTATTTTTACTGCGGCGCTGCAATACCTGGATAGTGCGGCGAATTTCATCATCGCGGCCAATAACCGGATCCAGCTTGCCCGCTTCAGCGCGCGCGGTTAAATCCACCGTGTATTTTTCCAGCGCCTGGCGATTGCTTTCGGAATCTGCATCATCAACCGTGTCGCCGCCGCGAACTTTTTGAATGGCTTGTTGCAACCGCTGGGCGTTGCCGAATTTTTTCAATAAATCAGCGACTGCACCTTGCGACTCGGTCATCAACACCAGCAGCACTGAATCGCTGGAAACAAATTTATCGCCAACTTTTTGCGCGTGGCGATCAGCAAGGTTTAACAAACGCACCATATCCGGCGACATAGTCACTTCGCCGGTGGGATTTTTAATTTGTGGCAAATTTTCCAGATATTCATTCAATGATGTGCGCAAACCGGCGACATCAAAACCAGCTTGGCTGAGTAACAGACGCACACTTCCCGCGCCTTTCTGGTCGATCATGGCAAGCAATAAATGACCCGGGTCTAACTGGCTGTGATCTTGCCCCAACGCAATAGACTGGGCATCGGAAAGAGCGACTTGTAATTGGTTGGTTAAACGGTCGATACGCATGGAATTACCTCAAGCGCGATGAGACTAATCGGTTGAAGCAAACGTGGGGGCGGGAAGCAGGTTTTCAAGCAGACCTGTTGGTCTGCCTGAAAAGAAAAGGTCAACATTTGCGCCAGATCAATTCTGGCCGGGAGCACTCACTGTTGCCGGGCGAGGAGTTTCTTTCACATCAAAAAACTTGATAGTAATCGGATAGTTTTTAATGATGCCTTTGTTGGCATCCATAGCCCCCATAATGGTAAAGACCACTGAACAAACAAAGAGAATCGCAAACATTGCAAAGCCGATCAAAATAAAGCAAAGCGGTATACAAATAATCGAATAGATAACTGCACTGAAAATCCAGTTCATTACCACCCTGCCCTGCTGATCTATATAAGCATCATCTTTTTTGGATTGCCACATAATTAGCGGCACGATAATTCCAAGGAAGGGAACCACCCAGGAGCAAAACTGGGTGAGGTGCAACACCATGGCATAATCGTAGTTATTGGTCTGCATAACGGTGTGCGGCTGAATTGGCGCACTGCCCGGCGCAGTGGATTGCGCTTTTGCTTGTGAACCCAGGATGCGTTCTTTTGCCTGTTGATATTCTTCTTCCGTGATCAGGCCTTTTTCTTTCAGGTCATTCAGCTTTTCAATTTGATCGAGATCCATAATATAGTCCTTGTGAGTGGTTTCAGTGCATATTAACCGCAGTTATTGGATAAGACACGCATCCACCCCATACGGATTCAAGCTATGAAATTATTTTAACCAGATCAGGCTCGCCATTCGCCCGGTGGTTTTGTCGCGCCGGTAAGAGTAAAAGCGATCAGCGTCGGCGTAAGTGCAATAACCACCCCCATAAATTGCATGAACACCCAACGCATTTAACTCGGCCCGCGCCAGCGCATAGATATCCGCGAAAAAATGCAGCGGGCGCTGCGCAGAAACAAATGCATTGGCGATTTGCTCACGCTGTTCATGACTGCGCGCGCCTTTAAAAAAAGCCTCCAGCACATCCACACCTACTTCAAAATTCGGTTGGGAGATGGCGGGGCCGAGATAGGCCAGGATATCGCCCGGATTACCACTGAATTTTTGCAAACCGCGTGCGCAAATTCCTCTGGCCAGACTGCGCCAACCGCAGTGCAAGGCAGCAACCTGGGTGCCTTGTTTGTCGCATAATAAAATCGGTAAACAGTCGGCGGTCATTACCAGGCAAGCATATCCGGGTTGATTGCTGTAACTGCCATCGGCCGTACGCACCAAACCATCTGCTTTGGCATTTACTACTTTGACACCGTGGACTTGCTCCAGCCATTGCGGTGTTTTCACCAATCCTAATTGTGCGCTCAATTGTTGGCGATTTTTCTCCACTACTTTTGGATCATCGCCCACATGCAAACCAAAATTATTACTTGCGTATGGCGGCAAACTAAAGCCCCCATCACGATGAGTAATGCAAGTATGGACATTCGCTGGCGCCGGCCAGTCGAGCGCTATGGACGGTGTTATAACTTGAGCTTCACGAGTCATTTATTTGGAAAAACAAATTGGCCGCTATACGCACGGCGCCACGTAAATTCACTATCAAATGACCACAGCTGGTTTGAATAGTCGATCTTATTTCCATCAGCTGATATAGGGCTTCCCATTATCATGCTTTCATTGTTCCATTGAAAAAAATGTGTGATTAAAAATGGAGCCCGTTCAGACACCTGCGTCCAATTATTGCCGTCAGTTGAAGTCCAGGCACTGCGATTTGAGCGATGGGCATTAACCAAGAGCAGGCGTTCACCTTCGACAAGGATAGAAAAATTATCCTGCACCACCAGATTATTTAACGCTTCCGCCTGCCAGGTCACACCATCTTCCGTTGAATAGGCTTTTAAAGTTCGCTCGGGAGCCCAAATGGTTCCGTAATTAAATACCAGCCAAAGCTTGCCCTTAAAAACCAATAATTGTTTGTATATTAGCCCACCTGTAGGCAAATCAAATGTATGCGTTTTTGTCCAATCAATACCATTACTGGATGACCACATATCATCAAATGATTGGGAGAAATTATTGCCACCCACAACCCACAATGAACCGTTGAACGATGCAGCTGCTAACGATGTGCGCGGGGAAAATGCAGCGGCTGAGGATATTTGTGTCCAGCTTGTACCATCATCAGAGGACCAGACTGCATTGCTGTACTGGCCCGCACCGGCAAAACCACCAATGACATACAACTTGTTCTGGTGAACAACCAGATTGCATAGTGATTGCGTCGGTACAGGACTGGTTATCGCCAGGCTTTCCCACTCCAGCAATTC
This sequence comes from Cellvibrio sp. 79, assembly GCA_003056245.1. GTDB lineage: Bacteria > Pseudomonadota > Gammaproteobacteria > Pseudomonadales > Cellvibrionaceae > Cellvibrio. The sequence continues at coordinate 933,192 of MVDH01000003.1, forward strand.
GTTAGCGCGCCACAAGGTATCAGTTCCATTCGTCGCATAAAGTTGCCCTGCCCATTCAAAATATCGACAAGCGTCAGGGATTGTTGCGCGATTATTTTTGGGAACCCAGAGCTGGTTATTTGCAGATGCCCAGACTTTTGCTTCAAGGAATGCGCCCAATAAAAACAACTCGCCCTGCAATGAAAGAATCTTATGTTCCATCTGAGACTCGGGAAGTTCCGCTGCCGCCAACGACCACACCGAGCCATCATCTGATGACCAAACATCTTTTAACGAGCCAAAGCCCGGCATATATCCACCAGCCAACCATAGCTTCCCATCAAATTGATATACCGCATGCCCATAACGGCCGGTAAAAGCCGCATGGGTGACCGCAGAGGACCAGTTAACACCATCGACGGATGTCCATATATCATTTTGGGCTGCGCTGTTTGCATACCCGGCCGTCAGGAAGAGCTGATTATTAAATTCTGTGACGTCCATTCCCGAGCGAGGGCCGAAAGGCGCACTCTCAACTACGCGGCTCCAATTAATTCCGTCTGATGATGACCAGATATCATTCTCGGTGTCATTCGCCTCTCCCCCAATGAGCCACAACTTTCCTTTGAAGGTAAATAGTGTGTGTTCATAACGGGAACTAAATGCGGCACTGGAATTGCGCAAACTCCAATTAACGCCATCGGTTGATGACCAGATATCGTTGGTTCGACCATTGTTAGTCAATCCACCAACCAACCATAATTCATTATTAAACACCGCAACCCGATGATATTTGCGTGCAGAAAAAGCCGCTTGCGCGGTTTCCTTTTTCCAATTGGCACCATCTACCGAAGACCACACATCGTTTTTGTAGCCAGTTTCAGAACCGCCAATCAACCAGAGCTTGCCCTTAAACACCACAGCGGCGGCACCATCGCGATCAAGGAATTTATCCGTACCAATGAATGAAGTTGCCAAATCATCGCCATTTTTTAATGCGTAATATGCGTGGCCGCCCAACACCAATGTCGTGTCGAGCGCAGTGGTTTCTTCTAAATAAGTGTGCTCAACGGAATCGCATTGCTGGTATTGCAAAAAGTTACACCCGTCTTTCGCAGTGCGGACAAAATCCAATCCTTTTGCAGACGGGTCAACGTTGATTAATGTATCCGACTCACCAATCCACGCTGTAAACGCAACCCGGGCAGGCGTTGAGACAGCAGACCTGGAGGAAACAATCACACTCGAGTCACTGGACGAACTGGACGAGGAAACGCCAACAGAGGATGACAACTCGCTTTGTGACTCCGCTGATGACGATGTGATAGAGGAGGATGTAGTAGAGGAGGATGTAATAGACAACCCGGCTGAAGACTCGCTTGATACAGACGATATGGATAACGAACTCGCTGATGAAACCAGCGTTGGAGATGACGGCGACACAACAGGGTCGCTGCTCCCGCCACCGCCACCGCAACCCGTAAAACACAAGGCACATACCATCAAAAATACGTACATCCGAGCCATCTAGTCACATCTCCATTATTGATTAACAGTTAGTTCGCTTATTTATCATCATCCAGAATGTAGCCCTTATTAAGGGCATCCAGCAGGTTTTTGAAATCGTCCGGTAAGGGCGCCGTCCATTCAGTGTATTCGCCGGTTCCCGGATGCTCTAACCCTAATTTAAAAGCGTGCAGCGCCTGGCGAGGAAAATTTTTCAGCGAATCAATCAAATGCTGATTGGCGCCTTTGGGGATTTTGAAACGGCTTCCGTATGTTTGATCGCCAACCAATGCGTGCCCGATATGCGCCATGTGCACACGAATCTGGTGAGTACGGCCGGTTTCCAGTTTGACGCGAATATGGGTATGGCTGGGATAACGTTTGGCTACGCGATAGTGGGTAACGGCACGTTTACCGCCCGCACTCAATACTGCCATCAGTTTGCGCTGGATTGGATGGCGCCCCATCGGTGCATCCACCGTACCTCCACCAGTCATCGCTCCTACAGCCACCGCTTCATATTCACGGCTCACGGTGCGGTCGGCCAATTGCTCCACCAGATCGGTATGGGCTTCTAACGTTTTGGCAATCACCATCAACCCGGTCGTTTCTTTATCCAGGCGATGCACAATACCGGCGCGCGGCAAATTAACCAGACCGGGAATATGGTTGATCAACGCATTCACCAGAGTACCGGTGTAATTACCGGCGGCCGGATGTACTACCAATCCGGCCTGCTTATTGATAATGATCAGGTCATCATCTTCATGAATGATGTTGAGGGTAATTTCCTCCGGCTCCCACTCACCCTGCGCTTCCAGTTCTGCCTTCAGCTCCAGGGTTTCACCGCCGATTAATTTATCTTTGGGTTTGGCGATGCGGCCATCCACCTTGAGCTGCCCATCCTTGATCCAGCTTTGCAAACGCGAGCGGGAAAAGTCGGGGAACAACTCCGAGGCGATCTGGTCGAAGCGCATGCCGTTCATCTGGATCGGGACCTGGGCACTCAGGTCAAACACATCTTTCATTCAATAACCTCAAGTAAAAGCTGTGTTGACCGCGTCAACACAGTGGAAATCAGGAGCTTTTCTTTCTGCCAGATTCTTCCTGCCAGATTGGTATCCGCGAAGCTCTGTGTTTAAATACCCTGCCCCGCGAATCGGGGTCTACATTTGTCGAGATAAGAGTTTATAACCCTATGCGCGTCCTGCCCTGTTTGTTGCTCAGCACTGTTGTCCTGCTGACTGCCTGCTCTTCCAAGGAGCCTGAATACACTACCGAAGCGGATTTGTACAACGCCGCCACCAAACAACTCGAAAACAGCCAGTGGGAATCTGCGATTAAAAACCTGAACTCGCTGGAAGAAAACTTCCCGTTCGGTACTTACGCAGACCAGGCGCAACTGGAACTTATCTACGCGCAATACAGTTCAGATGAACCGGATGCTGCCATTGCCACAGCCAATCGCTTTATCCGCTTGCATCCCCAACACCGCAACGTGGATTATGCCTACTACATGCTCGGCATGAGTTCTTTTACTAAAGACAAAGGCATGTTCGAGCGTGTAATGCCGGTAGATACCACTATGCGTGACCCAGGTGCAGCGCGCGAATCACTCGCCAACTTTACCCAGTTACTCAATCGCTACCCTGACAGCACCTACGCAGCCGACGCTAAAAAACGCATGATTTACTTGCGCAATTACCTCGCCCGCTATGAAATCCATGCTGCCAACTATTACTTCAAACGCGGCGCCTATATCGCAGCCCTGGGTCGTGGCCGTTATGTATTGGAAAACTTCCCACAAACTCCGGCTATTCCCGATGCGTTGGCAACCATGGTACAAGGTTACTATCTGCTGAAAATGAATAGCCAGGCGGAAGAAACACTGGAGATCCTGAAACTCAATTACCCTGATTACCCGGCATTAAATAAAGATGGCGGCTTTAATCAGGAGTTTATGTACAACAATGGCAGGTCGCGCGTACTGGCATGGTTAACTCTTGGCGTTTTCAGCAAAGACGAAATTACCGGCTTTGATACCCGTGCACTGTACGACCCGCAGTACAAACCTGTTGCAGCGGTAGCGCGCCCGGAATAGCCCCTACGTTCACTACCAAAGGCCGCATTTGCGGCCTTTTTTAATCCCCCATTTTCCAGCCAGAGGTTATCGGGTAACGCCGATCACGACCAAAGCCGCGTCGGCTAATACGTATACCGATCGGAGCCTGGCGGCGCTTGTATTCATTGACATCGACAAGGCGCACTGCCCGCTCCACCTGATCGCGGTTAAATCCACGTGCAATAATTGCCTCCGCACTCAAATCCTGCTCGATATACAGGGCCAGTATTTGATCCAGAATTTCATAGGGCGGCAAACTGTCTTCGTCTTTCTGGTCTGGCGCCAGCTCCGCCGACGGAGGGCGGGTAATAACTGATTCCGGAATCACCGGGCTAATGGTGTTACGGTAACGTGACAAGGCAAATACCAATGTTTTAGGTACATCCTTGAGCGCATCAAAACCACCGGCCATATCACCATAAAGAGTGGAATAACCCACAGCCATTTCGCTTTTGTTGCCGGTAGTCAGCACCAAATAACCTTTTTTGTTAGAGATAGCCATTAGCAAAACGCCGCGGCAGCGAGCTTGCAGGTTTTCCTCTGTGGTATCACGCTTTGTACCGGCAAATTCATCAGCCAGCGCTGCCATAAAGGCCTCATACATAGGCTCGATGGAAATCGAGCTATAACGCACGCCGAGACGAGAAGCTTCATCTGCAGCATCGTCTTTACTCAAATCCGAGGTATAGCGGAACGGCATCATCACGGCTTCCACTCGATCCGCGCCCAAAGCGTCCACCGCCATTGCCAGGGTCAATGCGGAATCTATCCCGCCCGACAACCCCAACACTACACCTTTAAAGCGGTTCTTATTGACGTAATCGCGCATACCAACAACAAGCGCTTGATATACAGTTGCCAGATTATCGGGAATGGGTTCCAACGCTTGCGCGGGTACAGAGATGCCTTGCTGGTCCCAGTGCACATCGACCGGGAATTGCCCTTCATCAAACGACGGTGCGCGGAAACAGGTTTGACCTGATGCATCGACTACGACAGAGCCACCATCAAACACCAATTCATCCTGGCCGCCGACCAAATTGGCGTAAATAACGGGCATCTGGCCTTCGCGCGCGCGCGCGGCGACTACCGCTTCGCGTTCTTGTTGTTTGCCTTGATGGTAGGGGGAGGCATTCAGGTTAAGCATCAATTTGGCGCCGGCTGCCCTGGCTTGGGCCATGGGCTCAGGGAACCAGATATCCTCGCAAACACTAAGTGCTGCGGGCACACCTTTTAAATCAAATACGCAGGGAGCATCACCGGCTACAAAATAACGTTTCTCATCAAACACCTGATAATTGGGCAGACACTGTTTTGCATATTCTGCAACCAGCTTCCCGTTCTGGATAACGCCAGCCATGTTATACAACTTGCCAGCGCGAAAGCGTGGATAGCCAATCACCAGAGTTGTCTGGAGGCTTGATGCCTGTATTTCTTGCAGCGCGCGCTCAATCCGTAATTCCAGGCTTGGGCGCAACAGCAAGTCTTCCGGCGGATAACCGGTGAGTGTCAGCTCGGGAAACAGGATCGCATCCACCGGCCCGTTCTCTAACGCAGCACGTGCAACGGAAATGACCTTGGCAGTGTTGCCGGGGATATCACCCACCAAAGTATTCACTTGGGAAAGGATTAGCTTTAATGGCAACATAAGCGCCCTGAAAATAACGATGTGAGTGTTACGGCAATTGACGTTGCTAGCAGCAACCAGGGGAAAGGCCCTGTAAACTCGCCAAAGGCGCGCATTGTCCGCGATCTGGGCCGATAAAGCCAAGTGGATTTTTTATAACAATTCAGCACAAAGGATCAACCCGCCAATGACCACGCTTGCGCATAGCGATGCTCGCAATTACAACCCCTACGACCTGCTGCGGGTTTACACCTACTACCGCACACTGCTCGGCAGCTTGCTGCTCATTATGTTTGAACTGCAGGTCGCCCCAAAGATTTTAGGCAATGATAATCCGGGGCTGTTTTTATACACCTCGGCGGCTTATACCGCCATTAACTGCATGACCCTCATTGTGATGTGGCAACTCAAGTTCTCACCATCACAACGCAAGCTCTTCGGCTCATTATTAATTGATGTATTTGCAATCGGCTTATTAATGCATGCCAGCGGAGGTGCTATCAGTGGATTGGGTTATCTGCTACTTGTTGCTATCGCTGCCGGCGGGATCATGCTGCGTGAACGCATTTCATTTTTCCTAGCGGCCATCACTACCCTTGTTGTCCTCAGCGAAGGAACTTACCGCTTTATCATTCTTACCCAGGACAATAAAGCCATTTTTGCTTCAGGTACGCTTGGCGCTTTGGCCTTTTTAACCGCGCTATTATTCCAGCACCTAACCAAGAAAATTCGCTCGTCTTATGCCGAGGCCCAAGCTCAAGCCGAACACGCTGCGCACCTGCAAAAACTTGCACAACTCATTGTGGAGCGCATGCGCACTGGCATCATAGTGCTCAATAAAAATATGGAATTGGAACTCTGGAATCAATCGGCCATAAAACTTCTGGGCACCAACCTTTCCCCTAACCAGTCTATACGGCTTGATAAATTTCCAGAGCTTTATAAAAAATACCAGTCATGGTTACGCCACAGCAGCGACCACTCTCCGCAAATGAAAATTGAAAGTCAAACCACAACAGAAGTGAAGGTTAATTTTGCTCATCTGGAGCAGGGAAACCCTGCCGAAACGTTAATTTTTCTGGAAGACGTGCGCTCTATAAACCAACAGGCACAACAATTAAAACTGGCATCTTTAGGTCGATTAACGGCAAGCATCGCCCATGAGATTCGCAATCCTCTCGGCGCGATTAGCCATGCCAGCCAATTGCTGGGAGAATCTCAGGAGTTACCGCAAAGCGATCATCGCCTGCTAGACATCATCAATAACCATAGCAAACGAGTAAACCAAATCATTGAGAACATACTACAGCTCTCGCGTCGCAAAGCAGCAAAACCGGAGCAAATTAATTTAGAGCAGTGGCTTCCTAATTTTATTAACGATTATAAAATTGGAAAAAATAATGGCAACCAGCTCATTATTAATGTTTTGGAAAAAAATATTGGCAACCTACGTAACAGCTATGAATATGATGACGTGAACCCACAACAATTAAATGCAAAATTTGATACCAGCCAATTACAACAGGTATTAACCAATTTATTCGACAACGGTATTCGCCATGGAACGCAGGAATTGCGAATTGAGATAGGTTTAGATATTGCTCACCAACAACCCTATATTCGGGTAATAGATTATGGCCCTGGTATAAGCGAAGAAAATAGCCGTCATTTGTTTGAGCCGTTCTTCACCACCGAAAACACTGGCTCGGGATTAGGTCTATATATATGCAAAGAATTGTGCGAAGCCAACCAGGCTGTTATTTCTTATAAGCGTACAGAGCAAGGCGAAAGCTGCTTCCATCTACAACTTGCACACCCTGAAAAAGCGACTTAAACACTGGAATCAACCATGACACAAAAACGTGCACTGATAATTGACGATGAACCGGATATCCGCGAGCTGCTGGAAATCACGCTGGGAAGAATGCAAATTGATACCCAAAGTGCAGCCACTGTCACCCAGGCCAAACAATTACTAGCGCAACACACCTACGATTTATGTTTGACCGATATGCGTTTGCCTGATGGTAGCGGTTTGGAAATTGTTGATTTTATCCAGCAACATCAACCACAACTTCCTGTTGCGGTCATCACTGCACATGGCAGCATAGACACCGCTATTGAATCCATGAAGGCTGGTGCATTTGATTTTATTTCGAAGCCGGTAGATTTATCTACGCTACGCAAATTGGTTAATACGGCAATTGAATCCAGTCAGCTAATCCCCCAACCAATCCCAAAACTCACACCGATTATTGGTGAATCAAAAGCAATTCAGGATTTGATCCGAAGTATTGAAAAGCTGGCGCGATCCCAGGCTCCGGTTTATATCAGCGGCGAATCGGGCTCAGGTAAAGAACTTGTCGCACATTCAATTCATGATTTAGGTCCACGCGCCAATAATCCTTTTATCGCGGTCAACTGTGGTGCTATTCCACGTGAGCTAATGGAAAGCGAGTTTTTTGGCCATAAAAAAGGGAGCTTTACGGGAGCGCACCAAGATAAAACAGGTTTGTTTCAAGCGGCTGAAGGAGGCACGTTATTTTTTGATGAAGTTGCGGACCTGCCACTCGATATGCAAGTCAAATTGCTGCGCGCGATTCAGGAAAAATCTGTTCGACCTGTAGGGGCCGCAGAAGAAATTACCACCGACGTACGCATTTTATGCGCGACCCACAAAAACCTGGAAACTGAAGTTAAAGAAGGGCGTTTTCGTCAAGATTTATTTTATCGCTTGAATGTTATTCAACTTGCAGTGGCACCTCTGCGGGAGCGTAAGGAAGATATTCCACTCCTGACGCAACACTTGCTGAATAAATTGGCATCCGAAATAAATTTACCCGCACCGAAGATCTCTCCGGATGCGCAAAAAATATTAGAGAACTACCAATTCCCAGGCAACGTTCGCGAACTGGAAAATATTCTTGAACGTGCATTTACATTGTGTGAAAGCAATATTATTGACGGCAGTGATTTGCAATTGCGCGACAACCCAATCACCCAATCAGAAAAAGTGTATGCAACGCCAGGAAAAACAAGTGCCAGGCAAAATGTTGGAATTGTTGATTACCCCGCGCGGTGCGCAGAGTATCCATCGCTGGATGACTATTTACAGGATGTAGAAAAAGAGATTCTTTGTAATGCGCTAGAGCAAGCCAAGTGGAATAAAACATTAGCAGCAAAGCATTTGGGGATTAGTTTCAGATCACTGAGATATAGATTGCAAAAACTTGGGCTTGATGACGAATAAACTATTTCCTATCAGGGTTACCCCTGATAGGAAATTACCCTAAAAACTACCAACAAACCGCAGGCAACGTCTCGCCCTTGTGATCAACTGTCATCTTTACGCAGTCAGTGTCGGCTGTTTGAGGGACTAACTTCGCAGTTGCTGTCAGCTTGTATGTAGTAGCAGTGGCTTCACTGATAGTAATTTCATAAAAACCACTCCCTGGAGTTTTGTAAGGGGTTGTACTCACAGATTTATATGCAGAGCATTTGTCAGCATCATTATACTTTCCATTGGCGGTAAAGCATTTTTGCAATCGCTGAGCGATATCCATAAGCTCAGTTTGCCCCTCTACACGATTACTTTTACGAACTGTATCTAAATAGCTTGGATAAGCAATTAAAATAAGAGTGCCGACAATCGCAACCACAATCATTAATTCAACAAGAGTGAACCCTGAAAATTTTGTTTTCATAATTTTATCACTCTAGTTCACGCCAGGATTGACGGTTAAATAAATCGCAAGGTTTGCTACCCACTGCACTTACTGACTCACCTTGGCTCTGATTACCAATAGCAACAAATATACCGCTACCATCGCCATTTGCCCCGCCACATTCATTACTAACAGAACTGGATGCGCCTGATGAGACAGGAGATGATGAATTCGCTACTGCATCCTTATAACTTCCTTCGATTGAGGTAAGTCGTCCAAAAATTGCAACTTTCTGAAACTTGTTCCCATTTGTCCCGAGCAATTTATATTGAGGATTTGGCTCGCCTGTTGCCTTCAATTCCATTATCCAACCGGTACCACCAGATTCACATGGGTCTTGGCTCGGTATCACTGTAGGGAAAACCAAACGATCATATGCAAGAAGAGGTCTCGTAATAACCCTCTCGTTTGCAGGAAAATCAAGGTACCAACCATTAACTGAAGCCCAGTTGATTGCATTTGTATTATCAGTATTAATCTCTCCACCGATAGTTCTTAACCCACCGGTCTCAGTAAAGGATTTAATATGAAAATTATTACGTCCATTCGCCTCCGGTATTGCGACCCCTTTGTCGACAATTGCGTAGAAGCTCTGAACATCAACCGATGGCTGATTATCGTTTGATGCTACATACATACCAGTTCCAAAATAAACCATCACTCGTGCCGGAGTTATCCCTTTATTAAAACCTAATGTTGGGCTTGCAGTAATTGGTTGGCGAGTTGAGCCTTTTTTAGCAACAAATAACGGTACCCCAGAATTGGCAGCTACCCAAGTATTATAAGCAGTACCGGTTGGCAAGTTGAATTTCCACATATTCCCGCGTATGTCGCCAGCATATGCGGACACTATCAAACCATCTCCATTTGGGAGTAAAGCAGGTTCGGACAATGCGCTTTCAGCAACATTATCAGTCGAAATAAATTTTGTTCTACTTGATCCTACCCAATTATTGCGCGCCCGATTAATTTCATCGTCAATATCAATAACACCAAGGTAAGCTTTTGCACTACCACCCTGCGTGGAGTTGTAACCATTACCAACAAAAATTTTCCACCGCTTATCTGCCCCAGGGGCAATAACTGCCATGCCAGTGATGTAACCTAACTCGGGGTACTGAGCTTCTGTCAACTCAAACAAAACATTATCAGCACCAAAAGAATCGGGGCTCGTAACATCCAGTACATAAATCCCCCTTCCTCCAGCCCCCAAGGTGCCAACCAGAACATTTTTCCATCCTCCATTAACATAGGCATCGGAAACATACACCGGCCCATCAACCATATATTTATGCAGTTTTGTATTATCTTTTCCGTAACGTTCAGATGCCAGATCCGGAATATTTGCTATAACTTGTGTGGGAACATAAGCAAATACTTCACGCCCGGCAGGAACAGGATCTGAAGATGAAACTCGAGCATTAAAACCATGCAACATTCCGTCATTAGCGCCCACATAAAGCATCTCTCTGCGATTTTTCTTTTTGGTATTGTAATAATCGATATACGTAGCCGCCCCCAAATCGGCGTGCAAGTCATCATAGTTTAGATTTGTGTTTCCGGCGAAAGCAGGGTCAGAGTTAACTATATCGCCAAGTAGGCGTCCTTTACGATCACGCACATCTGCTGCATCATTTTCTACGGTATCATCTACTCCTTTAAACCAGTCCAACCTTTTTTGTCCGATCGTGTCAGAACCAGAAGTACCTTTCAGCAAATTCTTTTGTGAAGTAGTTAAGTTTGTCCATACTAATGATTTTCCCACGGAACCATTGAACGTATATATATTTCGGGATGCAGCAGCAGGAATACTGGCTGTCCACAAAGGTGTCGTAGCAAAAACACCACTGGAATTTATCTCGGTGGCCTTGAGGTCACCAGACCAGTCATTGCTATCAAATAGCGCGTTATATACCACGCTACCCGTGTTCAAAGTGGTAGAGTTCGCGGCAGCGGCAGCGGCATTATTTTTAGCGCGGCCATTAATATCGTCCAATAAACCTGACATTCGTCTTGCAAAAGTATCCGGGTCTTTTGCGCTAAAGAAATCCCCACGACCATTAATAGCAGCGTGGAGCATATCGTCTACCTTAGTACCATTTTCTGCACTATCTTCCAACGTAGGCCAAGAGATAGTACCTCCAGTACTATTTTTTCCTGTTGCTATAGCATCAGGGACACTCTTAACAGAAATATTCCCTTCAACACCCAACCCAATCGTAAACGTAGTCATATGCTGCCAAAAAGCAGGATCAATAGCATTTGGCTTCACTCTATTTTCAAGCCCTGTAGCACCAGAACGTAAATCCGTCTTCCAATACTTCATAGCAACATCAGCCAAACTATTTGATTCACTATCAGCAAATGGAGCTGTTGGTTGATATTGGTATTTTCCACCCGTTATGTGATTCACAATTTCTGCCCCGGCGGTATTGTCATTATTTCCCGCGGTGGTAACTCTACTGGTCCAATATCCATCTGACATTAATAATGCGTAACTTGCACGGCATTGGACATGGGGGGTCGGATTATCAGTGCCCGGCAACTTCCCCCACGGCCCCCTATTATCACTTCTCATGTAATATTGCCCTATATAATCCAGTGCATTAGGTAACGGCGTACCGCCACTAATCGTCACTCCATATAATTCAGTTAAAAATTCAGTTTTGCGCGTTGCATCGAATTTACGAACACCAGTTTTAATGATTTCAGTAGCCACACCATCTACGGTGCTGCTATCCCTGTTAATAGTTCCGAAACCAACACGAATATCATCTTGCTGCGGTGCGAAAGCGCGACCAATACCCGCTCTCGCGGTCAACACTCTTGATCTGTAATAGGTATACCAGTTAGCAAAGTTTTGAATTTCCTGAGCATAAGTACACGTTCTAACAACTCCAACAAGACTACAATCTGTTCGCGCATCACCCCGACCATGTCCCGAATAAGTGAGCGTTGTATTAATAATTTTTTGCTCTTGATAGTTGTCTTTGTTCCATACGTCAGTTTGATTGTTGACATTACCGGTAAACCAATAATAGGTCGCTGGATATATTGTCCAACTGCCATGGCTACCGCTTATAGATGAACCGGTTTTACAATCCGTTGCTGATTTGCAACCCCACCACGCAGATGTTTTCGTTGCAAAAACCCGGGTGCTAGCTGCATCAGTTAAATTACGGCATTTTTTTGCGTCGAAAACGCCAGATACGGTCAACGGATTCATCGGATTATGTAATGCACAAGTCGCACTTGCATTAGGCATGGTAGTAATGCCATCAGTTGAAATCCATGGAAGATATAATTTGGAAGGGTCGTAATAGCTGGTATTTACCTTTGATCGAAACAATTTCCCATATACGGCGTAATCACTGTTCACATTACCAGGAATAGCCGCTTTAGCGTTAAAAGCGTTAGCACCGTAATATTGATCAGCTGGAGGAAAAGAAAAAACCGTATCAGCATAAGGTTGTAACCGATAAGTCTCCGGTGTAATCTCAAACTGCATTGAACCTGAGTCATCCAGAACAAACATTAAATTAGGTTCAGCACCTGACGTTAAAAATAAAGGTTTCTGTGAGAGACTAATTGCATGTGATTGAGCCACATGTAGCGTCACCAAAGAATAAATGGCAAAACCTACAACCATTTTATATTTTGAAAAAAACATATAATTACCCCACCATGTAATTTCGTCGCCGCTCATTTATTAGTGCAGTGTGATTATTGCCGACGATAAAGGGACTGTAGATAAACAATTGAGTTAGGAGTCATTCCAACACCACGACCAGTAATACGATAAACCATTATCTCCGGCTTATTTTGCATACTGACAAAATCCACTCCCCCACCATCAGAACCGGGAACATAAACAACATCCAGTTTTTCAACAACAAAACGAGGGCGCTCAGATGTTAGCGCAAGATCTATATCAAGTTTTACCGAAAGATTGTCATCCCACACATATTCGTTTCGCCAATAGGTGGAGGTAACACCGCTCTGCTTGCCAAGCATCACGCCTTTAGTAGAACCTTCGGTATTTGGAGGATTAACACCATTAACAATCCCCTCACCTTGGCGCAATGCTGCTTCAGCAGCTTGAAAAGCAATTTGTCTGTCACGTACGTTGCCTGCCATTAATTCTTGCATATTGCTGCCCTTGATTGATGAGATACCAACAATGGTCATTAACAGCAATAAAATTAATGTGACAAGCAATACTGCACCTGATTGCTTTCCACTAAAAAAAACATGGCTATTCATGTGTTGACCTCAAGGTAGCTGATTACGTAATGCAACAGTTGTGGAAAAAACATTTCTCAAGCGACGATCTGTAGCTGTCACTGTTTTACCATCAAAATCATAAACCTGCTTCTCTTCCAGCACATTATCGGAAAAACCTTCCACTAATAATTCCAGCTTTACACTAATTACCGGATTATGCTCAGTAGGTTTCTGCACCCATAACCCATCCATTTTTCCTGTGGCGTCTTCATAACTGCTACTAGTTTTCGATCGGTTAAACTTAACGGCCATATTGGAAACTCCTTCCAATAACTCGACAGATTGTTCATCATTAATTTTTTGAAATAGACTGGAGCGCTTACTCGTTCCTTCTTTAATGAAATAAGTAACTGTTCTCGCCACAGAAACTCTTGCGCCTGGCATAAAATATTCGTCGTAAGTAAAAAGATCCCCTCCCCAGGTTCCCACATAGCTAATTTCTAATGCAGTCCCTTTCAAAGTGATATTTGATGCTTGAAACACAATGGTTTTTTGATAATCAGAAATCATCAATGTATCGCCTTTGCAAATGCCATTTATTTTATCGCCACCATCTTTGCAGGCTTTAGCTTCCGTTGAAACCAATCCAACCGTTAATTTTGTAAGCTCTGCTTTTTTTATCAACTCCGAGCCAACTCCATCCACAACGCCTCGAATGACCAACACTCTTGTGTCATTTAATGCGCCCAACTCAGCTACTTTTGCATCCTTGGATTCGAATACCGATATACCATTCTCATAGTCAGTTTTATACGTACTAGACGCTAATTTATTTTTAATTAGAGGAGCTCGCCCTCTAAATCCAGTAAAGCCCGCCATACGCAAATCGCGATTAATAAATTCAGATGCAAGCCGCCCCGACTCCTGAATACCGGAAGTTGATTGCTGAACCTGAAAACTTTCCCTGCTGGAAAGAAATAATTGAATCACGCCCCCCATTAAAATCAGCCCTAATGTAATGGCAATCATCAACTCAACAAGCGATAAACCGTTTTGACGATACATGAATAAAGTCCTATAAACGTGTGGCGTATGTAAATTTTGATGCTGTCTCTTTTTTGTCATTAGTGCGAGAAGATTCAGTCCATGTAATATCGATGGTACACATCCTGCTTCCATCACATTGCAAAACAGCATCACCTTCGGGCAATACAGCTGAGGCGAGCTTTTTCAAAGACTCCGCAGATGGCTGTACTAATGCATTCGGAGCCATCGGACTAGCCATGCGCACTCGTTCCAAAATATCGTAGGCCAACAGATTAGCTTCTGTTCTCATTAACGCTTCATTGTTTTGTTTTAACGATCTGACTTGCAATGAAGACATCGCAAGCAAAGAAGTACCAATCAGCAATACCGCAACCAATACTTCAATTAACCCAAAGCCTTTCTCTAGCTTCATTTGATAACTCCGCTAAATTATTCGCAAACGTCAGGACTGATACGAATCATTCCGGACAAACTCACAGATACTTTTTTCGCATTTCCACTTTTGCACCCCGTGACCTTCATTCTCACATCAATCGCAGCCGCGTTATTGCCCTTGGAAAGAGCCCCCAGGCGGGAAAAGCGAATGAACGTTTGATTGTTGCCACCGGCTTTCACAGTAATCGCACTATTTATCTTTGATTTTCCTGTTGTTTTTAGTAAATTTTTTATGCCGTTTTTCTCTATAACAGGAGCATCATTATCGGTTGCAGCGTAATCCTGAAAAATAATCCATCCTTCATTCCACTCACCAGTACAACTTTTACCGTCGCTGCTAGCACAAATAGTTACGCGGGTAGCAAGCTTCAAAGATTCTGTACGAGTGAAATTCAACGCTGCCGCAAAATCATCAGCCATTGACTGGGCGCGACTGGAATGCACCATCGAAGTAAAATTTGGTATCGCCATTGCGAGCAAAACTGCCCCAATAATTAGTGTGATCATCAACTCAACCACGGTAAATCCAGCCATTCGACGTTGCATGTTTGTAATCCTGAATAAATCAGCAAAACCCGACCTGATCGCGAACTCTAGACAGGCCAATGGACAAAAGTTTATATTCGAAAAGCCTAACACACCTGATATACGTCTCCGCTTGAGGCACGACGTCTGGTCACCGTGAATGAATGAGCGGCGCAGTTCGGCACATATATCAACATAGATAGCAATAAACCCATCAATGAAAAGGATTTCGTATGCAACGCTCCGGCTTTACCCTGCTTGAACTATTAATAACTCTGGTTATAAGCGCCATATTGCTTTTAATGGCTCTTCCCAACTTCAACAACCTTGTTCAAAGCTCGCGCATAATGGCGGTCAGCGAAGAATTGCAAGGTGCCATTTCGCTGGCCCGCTCAACGGCAATAGCAACCAACTCACGAACAATACTTGCGGCAACCAATAATCACTGGCACGAGGGATGGACATTATTTATAGACACAAATAACGATGGCAATTTATCTGAAGGAGAAACAACGGTGAAAGTTGGCGAGGAAAAACAAAGGGTAGTAACCGATGCGAGCCAGCCGATGGATAGCTATATTTCTTTTATTAGTACAGGGGAAAGCAGACAGAAAAGTAAATCAAGTTCAGGGGCTTTCCTTGCGGGACATATTAAAATTTGTCCCGCAAACAAGGGTGGAGGGAATAAATTAATTTTATCCGGAGGAGGCCGGACCAGACTCGAAAAATTAACGGAAAGCGATTGCGCTCAATTACAAGCGCAAGGCCTTCGGTAGGGAAAAACTAATGTTTTCGGGAGTTCCGTCCATTTCAAGTGGAGTTTCCGCACCGCACGCTTTTAATTTATCAATCACCTGTTTTACCAAGATTTCCGGCGCACTTGCGCCGGCAGTAATTCCAATAGCAGCGCGATTTTTAATCCATTCCGGATTTATATCATCCGGTCCGTCAATTAAATAACTTTCCGTTCCGCAGCGCTCAGCCAGTTCACGCAAACGATTCGAGTTTGACGAATTCGGGGAACCGACAACCAATACCAGATCACACTCCAATGCCAATTGACGCACAGCATCCTGGCGATTAGTCGTTGCATAACAGATATCATCTTTGCGTGGCCCCTGGATCTTAGGGAATTTATTGCGCAGGGCTTCAATAACTTTTGCAGTGTCATCCATTGATAACGTAGTTTGCGTTACATAAGCCAGGTGCTCAGAATCACGCACCACCAATGCATCGACATCAGACTCGTCTTCAACCAGATAAATAGAGCCTCCATTAGAAGTGTTATATTGCCCCATGGTGCCTTCCACTTCCGGATGGCCTTCATGACCAATCAAAATGCATTCACGGCCTTCACGACTGTAACGCGTAACTTCAATATGCACTTTGGTAACCAATGGACAAGTCGCATCAAAAATTTGCAAGCCACGATCTTCCGCTTCTTTACGCACTGCTTGCGACACACCGTGGGCACTGAAAATTAAAATAACATCGTCGGGAACTTGCTCGACCTCATCGACAAAAATGGCACCGCGCTCACGCAGCGAATCCACCACAAATTTGTTATGCACAACTTCATGGCGCACATAAATAGGCGCTCCGAAAACATCAAGCGCACGATTTACAATATCAATCGCGCGATCAACGCCGGCACAAAAACCACGGGGATTTGCAAGTTTGATTTGAGTCATGATTAATGCACCTGCACCGGTTCAATTTTCAGGATGGCAACTTCAAATAAAATATCGCGACCCGCAAGCGGATGATTAAAATCGACCACAACCACTTCTTCGTCAAAATGCTGAACCACTCCTGGCAATTCAGTTTTTTGCGCATCGGCAAATGACAACATTAAGCCTTCACTTAATTCCAGGTCCGGGCTGAATTGGCTACGCGCAATTTCCTGGATATTGTTGGGATTGCGCTGACCAAAACCATCTTCAGGTTTAATTACCAATGTTTTGTGCTCACCTTCAAACATACCGAAAATTGCTTTTTCAAAACCGGGCAGCAAATTGCCATCGCCTACCGTAAACGTCGCGGGAGTACGCTCAAAATTGGAATCGACTATATCACCATTGTCCAATTGCAATGAGAAGTGCAAAGTGACTTTGGTTCCTGGACCTATGGCTAACTCACGCATCAGCTTTCTTCTCTTTCACAAACAACATATCAATAATTAATACAGCAGCGCCCAACGTAATTGCCGAGTCAGCGAGATTGAATGCCGGCCAGTAATTATCCTGGTAGTGCACCACAATAAAATCCACTACGTGCCCGTGCACAATGCGGTCATAAAGATTGCCTACTGCACCACCAAGGATAAACGCGAGCGCAAAAGCCTCGCGTACTTTGGTCGCCGCAACACGGGCAATCCAGACAGTCAGTAACACACTGGCAACTATGGCGATAACTCCAAAGAACCAGCGCTGCCAGCCACCTGCATCTGCCAAAAAGCTAAATGCCGCACCGGTGTTGTATGCCAGAGTAAAATTAAAAAATGAGGTGAATACTTTTGTTTCGCCGTATTCAAATGCCGCTTCAATTGCGTGCTTGCTCGCCTGATCCAACAACACAATCACAATTGCCACTGCATACCACAACCAGGCTTTTTGATAAATTTTTTCGGTCATTACAGATTACCTTAATCCCTCCCCCGCCCTCCCTTTTTCAAAGGAAGGGAGTTGATTGCCCCGCATACAACGTGCGATTAAGCAATCAATTCCTCCTCTTAAAAACCTCGAAGAGCAGCAGGGGCTTTAATTACGCAAATGCGCGTTCTTCACCCGCGCCATCCACATTGGTGACGCAACGCAAACATACGGTTGGATGCAATGTATTTGCACCAACATCAGCACGATGATGCCAGCAACGCTCGCACTTGGTGTATTCAGATTTTTTCACAACAACTTGCAAGCCAGCTACTTCTGTGGCTTCTGCGTTTTGCGCTGCACTTAATGGTTGTACTTTTGCAGTCGATGTAATCAAAACAAAACGCAATTCATCGCCCAGTTTTTGCAATTCAGTTTGAAGTTTTTCATCGGCAAATAACGTTACTTCTGTACCAAGGGCTCCACCAACTTCACCTGCTGCACGTTTAGCTTCGATTACTTTGTTAACTGCTGTTTTCACTTGCGCGATTAACTCCCAGTAACTCTCTGGCAATGAATCAGCAGGTAACAATGGCAATGAATACCATTCTGCAATAAACACATTTGCTTCACGTTTGCCGGGCAATACTTGCCAGATTTCATCGGCAGTGAAACTCAGGATTGGAGCAATCCAGCGTACTAACGCTTCGATTACATAATACAGCGCGGTTTGCGCAGAGCGGCGCGCGCGCGCATCTGCTTTAACGGTGTATTGGCGATCTTTAATGATATCCAGATAAAAACCACCCAATTCAACGACACAGAAGTTATGCAGCTTCTGATAAATCATGTGCAATTCATAACTGTTGTAGCAGCTGATAATTTCTTGCTGCAATTTTGCAGTTTGACCAACAACCCAGCGATCCAGTTGGACCATTTGATCCATTGGCACCAAGTCGGTTTCCGGATTAAATCCCACCAGGTTCGACAAAATAAAACGCGCGGTATTGCGAATACGACGATAAGAATCTGCTGTGCGTTTTAAAATTTCATCTGACACGCGCATGTCGTTACTGAAGTCGGTGGCAGCGATCCACAAACGCAGGACATCTGCACCGTATTCATTCATGACTTTTTGTGGCGGCACTACGTTGCCCAATGATTTAGACATCTTGTTGCCGTTGGCATCCACAGTAAAACCATGGGTCAATACAGTTTTATAAGGAGGAACTGCATTCATTGCCATGGAGGTTTTCAGGGATGACTGAAACCAGCCGCGATGCTGGTCAGAACCTTCCAGATACAAATCCGCCGGGAAACGCAAACCGGCGCGCTGTGCAAGTACAGCATAATGAGTAACACCTGAATCAAACCACACATCCAACGTGTCAGTCACTTTTTGATAGGTTTCTGCATCGGCGCCAAGCAACTCTTTTGCATCCAGTTCGAACCAGGCATCCATTCCGTTTTGTTCAACTTTTTGCGCAACCGCTTCAATTAAGCGCGGCGTTTCCGGGTGCAATTCCTGGGTTTCTTTATGCACAAACAATGCGATAGGCACACCCCAGGTACGCTGACGGGAAATACACCAATCAGGCGATGAGGCAAGCATGGAATCAATACGCGCTTTACCCCAATCCGGAACCCACTGCACACTGTCGACAGCAGCAGCTACCTGATCGCGCAAATTATTTTTGCTCATGCTGACAAACCACTGCGGTGTCGCACGGAAAATCAATGGCGTTTTTGTTCTCCAGCAATGCGGGAAGCTGTGCGTAATTTTTCCTTGCGCCAGCAACGCGTGTTTTTCGATTAACAGCGCAACCACTTTTTCATCCACTTTATACACATGGTCGCCCGCAAAAATTTCTACGTTAGGACGATAGGTGCCGTGATCATCAATGTAATTGAGCGTGCCGATTCCGTATTTCAAACCAACTGCAAAGTCTTCCGCACCATGATCCGGTGCGGTGTGTACAAAACCGGTACCGGCATCAGTGGTTACGTGGTCGCCGAGAATAACCGGAACCTGACGATGATAAAACGGATGCTGTAGCAGCAAACGTTCAAGTGCCGCGCCTTTCACGCGACCAACAATTTCCGGTTCATCGACATGAGCACGCGACATAACGCTGTTCACCAGTGCTTCTGCCACCAGCAAACGCTCAACGCCAACTTGAACTACAACATAATCAACATCAGCATTTGCAGAAACGGCCTGGTTAGCAGGCAAAGTCCACGGTGTGGTAGTCCAGATCACCACCGAAATTTTTCCGCAACCAGTTAAACCGTCAATCACTTTTTCAATTGCCGGTTGATCGACAAAAGTAAATTTCACATCGATAGAGAAAGAGGTTTTATCGTGATATTCCACTTCAGCTTCTGCAAGCGCGGAGCCGCCAACCACACTCCAGTAAACCGGTTTGAAGCCGCGCAATAGATGACCGTTCTCGGCGATTTTTCCGAGCGAACGAATGATGTCCGCTTCGAATTTATAATCCATGGTGAGGTAAGGGTTTTCCCAATCACCTAATACACCCAGGCGAATAAAATCCTTACGCTGGCCTTCGAGTTGCGCAGCA
The DNA here is from genome assembly GCA_003056245.1 of Cellvibrio sp. 79. Taxonomy (GTDB): domain Bacteria; phylum Pseudomonadota; class Gammaproteobacteria; order Pseudomonadales; family Cellvibrionaceae; genus Cellvibrio. The sequence goes on from MVDH01000003.1 coordinate 953,555, forward strand.
GCATATTCGCGGCATTTTTGGCGGAAGGTTTTTACATCAACTTTATCGCCCGCTTTGCCGATTTTTTTCTCCACATTGTGTTCGATGGGCAAGCCGTGGCAATCCCAACCGGGCACATACGGAGAATCAAAACCACTCAGGGTTTTGCTTTTGATAATGATGTCTTTGAGGATTTTGTTAACCGCATGACCGATGTGGATATCGCCATTCGCATAAGGTGGGCCATCGTGCAAAATAAATTGTTCACGACCGGCGCGCGCGGCGCGAATTTGTTGATACACGTTATTGGCTTGCCAGTTTTTTAGCATTTCCGGCTCGCGCTGCGCGAGGTTCGCTTTCATGGCGAAATCGGTGTTAGGCAGATTCAGTGTAGCTTTGTAATCGGTCATGATTCACGGTCAACTTTGTTAACAAATTAATAAGAAATTTATTTAGCGATTGCAGCAAAAAATTGTTGGGCTTGGGCAATATCCGTTTGCAATTGCGCTTTCAATTCATCCAGTGAATTGAATTTTTTTTCATCGCGTAATTTGGTGTGGAAGGCAACATTAATCATCGCGCCGTAAACAGTGCGGGAGAAATTCAATAAATGCACTTCGAGCAGCGGCTTTTTAACGCCGTTTACCGTTGGGCGCACACCGAGGTTGGCAACACCATTGTGTACACTGCCATCAGAAAATGTGACGGTGACGGTGAACACACCGTGCAGTGGTGATTTATAACGGCGCAAATGGACATTGGCGGTAGGCACACCCAACTGCCGTCCTAATTGCTTGCCGTACACAATGCGGCCGCTGATGCTATAGGGGCGGCCCAGCAATTTTTCAACGCCTGCGAAATTGCCCGCTTCCAGTAATTGGCGGATACGTGTACTGCTTACCCGCTCGCCATCAATCTCCAGGGTGCAAGTATCCGTGACCTCAAAACCGCGCACGGCGCCAACACGTTGCAGGAGCGCAAAGTCTCCGCGGCGATCACAGCCAAAACGGAAATCATCCCCTACGACCAGATGCTTGATTCCCAAACCATCCAGCAGGATTTTTTCGATAAATTCTTCGGCAGAAAGACTGCGCAGCTGTTCATTGAATTGCAGGCAAAATACGCGCGTTACGCCAGCAGCCAAGAGAGCCTGTACTTTTTCACGCACGCGCATCAAACGTGCCGGGGCTTTATCGCCGGAAAAAAACTCGTGGGGCTGGGGTTCAAAAATGATCACAACAGCGGGCAATTGGTGCTGGCGCGCAACGGCCAGCAACTGGCGCAGTATCGCCTGATGGCCGAGGTGCACCCCGTCGAATGAACCTATAGTTGCCACACAGCCCCGGTGCCAGGGGCGCAGGTTGTGTAACCCGCGAATAAACGCATGTGCCGCCGGATTCACGCTGTGTAATGCTCCCAATCAAATCGACTAAAAAATGAGGCGGGCAGTATACAGGAGCGGCAGCGCCTGAGCCTAGCGCATCAATGATGCGCCCTGAAATCGCGCAGGCGAACTCCGACCGCAAACAGGGCAAGCAGGTAGGCCATCAAGCCCGCGACACAGACTATCGTCAGGCGGATCACCCGCTCCACCACGTGCCATTCATTCCACCCTCCCCAGAAATACAGAAACACCGACAGCACACCCGCCATCGCCAGATTAGCAGCACCATAGCGAAGCCAGATTTTTGGCCAGCTATTGGCCGGCTTGTACACCTCGGCTTTGCGCAACCCGCGATAGAGTAAATACGCGTTTACATAAGCTGCCATCGCAGTAGTAAAAGCCAGGCCGACATGCCCCAAATGCCATGCAGCCAGGGGTATAACAACGATGGGTTTCATCAGGATATTGGCAAAAATGGCGATAATGCCGGTGCGTACCGGGGTTTTCATATCCTGCCGCGCAAAGAAACCGGGCACCAGAACCTTGATCAGCATGAACGCAAACAACCCCAGCGCATAAGCCTTCAGGCTATAGGTGGACATAATGATGTCCTCATATTTCATTTCACCATGGAAGAACAAGGTGAACAGAATTGGCTCTGCCAGAATGATGAGGGCGAGGGTCGCCGGAAGGGCGATTAACACCACAAAACGAATTGCCCAATCAAGCATGTCGCTGAATTTTTGTGTGGATTGCGTGGTACTCAAGCGGGATAAGCCCGGCATAATCACCGTCGCGATCGCTACGCCAAACACCCCTAACGGCAACTCCACCAAACGGTCCGAATAAAATAACCAGCTCACCGCGCCATCGCCCAACTTGGTGGCAATTACTGAGTCCAGCAACATATTTACCTGACTTACCGACACCCCGAACAACGCAGGGGCCATCAACACCAAAATACGTTTTACGCCAGGGTGGGACCAATCCAGTTTGGGCGTGGGCAACAAGTGGATTTGCTGCAAAAACGGCAATTGGAATAGCAGCGAAAACACCCCGGCCACCACCACACTCCAGGCCAATGCGTAGGCGGGATTGGGGAAGAAATCGGCAAATAGCAATACACCGGCAATCATGAAAACGTTGAGGAATACCGGTGTAACCGCCGGTATGGCGAAGCGATCATAACTATTGAGGATTGCGCCGGCGAAACCGGTCAGCGATATCAACATCAAGTACGGAAAGGTGATGCGTACCAGGTCGACCAACAGGGAAAACTTTTCCGGTTCATCGGCATAACCCGGCGCGAACACATAGGCAAAACCCGCGGCGCCAACGAGCCCCAGCAACGTAAACAACAACAAAATCGAACCCAAACAACCTGCGACACGATCAGCCAACTCCTTTACTGCATCGCGCCCACCTTTCTCTTTATATTCGGTAAGCACCGGAATGAATGCTTGTGAGAACGCCCCTTCCGCAAACAGTCGGCGAAAAAAATTAGGGATTTTCTGCGCAATCGCGAATGCATCCATAGCGCCGCCAGCGCCGAGCACACTGGCGAGCACAATGTCGCGCACCAAACCCAATACCCGCGATGCCATTGTCATGGAGCCAGTCAACAAACTGGAGCGCAACAGGCTTTTGGGTTTGGCCGGCGTTACCGGGGCGGGAGTATTATTTTCGGGAGAATCAGACACGGATAAACCTGCGTGGGCGAAAAGATGCGGCATTATCCACGGCTGATATACTCAGGCACAACACCCGTTCGACGCGAATCAGGAAGAACTTATGCGCAACTATTCCCTTCTGGTATCCGGCCTTGTCATTTGCATGAGCCTCAGCGGTGCGAAATACCAGGGACGCAATGAAAGCTTTTGGGAACACCAGGGTGAGACGACCGTAGTTTGGGGTTACAACACGCCGGAGTTTGTGTGAAAAAAAGCAGAGTAATAGTGCCCGTTTTGTTTCGTATTGTTTTATTCAGCAACATCAGCCTGGGATTATCAGCGCAGGCCGATACATTATTACTGAACAATGGTGACCGCATCAGCGGTGAAATTATCGAGCTAAACGCAACAACGGTAAAAATCAAAACCATTTATGCCGGGACTGTCGTGTTGGACACCCATGCCATCCGCAGCTTTCATACAGACCAGCGTCAACAGTGGCAAATAAATCTAAAACCACAACAAACGCTGATTAAGGAAAGCGCAAAACGCGGCCATGTAAATATCGATGGAAAAACAATCCCCATTCAGGATCTGGCGCTAGCACCCGAACAAGCACGCTGGAAAAAGTCCGGCTTGCTGGAAGTATCAATGGATGTGGACAACGATGATAACCGCAAAGAAAAACTTCACGTAAACACTGAATTAAATCTGGAATCCAAACATTGGCGCCACGCACTTAAATCAGAATCAAAACGCGATAAGGAGCATGAAAAAGTTACCGAAGATACCATCGAAATAAATTACACCCTGGATTATTTATTTGATGCTCACTGGTTAATACGCGCTGATAGTACCTATCGCGAAGAAGGCGTGGATATTACCAGTCAATACTGGTATCTCGGCGCAGGGCCGGGTTATCGTTTTTGGGGTGAAGGCAAAGATAAACTGGATGTCATTGTTGCCTACAATCGATTCTGGTTTGAAACGGGGCCATTCGATCTGGAACTAAGTGCCTGGGCAACAGCACTGGATTACGAGCAGTACTGGTTTAATGAAAAATTGCAGACTTTCGCTGATATCCGCATCGCGTTTCCCACCATTGATACCATTGACCACATCGCCAATACCAGCAGCGGGTTGCGCTATTACTTCGAACATAATATCCACGTTTCCTTTAAATACGATTACAACGAAACCAGTTTTATTCTCGGCACCGTGCGCGACAGCAGTTATGTTCTGGGTGCTGGCGTTAATTTTTAAATTGGCAACAATAACAATAAAAATTAACACCAGCGCAATTCATTATTTAGCCGCCGCGATAAAAGGATATTCCTTGTTGTCGATAATCGGTTCAATACCAAAAAAATCATTGAGTACCGACTCCGCCGTACAATAAGCGCCTTCAACCCAGGCCTGATCATTGGAGTAAGTTTCACCGACAATAAAAATATTGGCATCCGCGCCGGAAATTAATTGCGAGGGTTTGCGAATTTTTTGCTGCACATCGCCGATATTAAAATGGGCCGCCCAAGCATGATAACCCGCATTAAACGGTGGTAATGACCAATCGACATACGCAGCCTCCAATGGCTCCGGCACATCGGTGTAATCCGAATTGGGGCCAAAATGCACCTCGGCCAATTGCTTACGCAGCATTTTTACCATACGCGCAGGCACCTTACGCGGGCCAATCAATGGCTGCACATTTTCCGGTGTCGGTAATACCTGTTGTTGATCCGGCTCAAGCTCCAATTCTTTCCAGAACGTGGTGTAAACCTCATCGTCATAACTGGCGAGCAAACCGTAAACCGGTTTGGATTTTTTATCACTGGCGTTATTGCCAAAATACACTACCTGGCGAATAGGTGTATCCGTCACGCTTGGGCCGATGGTGTAGTTCAATGCTGCCGCCAGCAATTCCTGTTCTTGCTTATACGTCAAGCGCTCGTCAATTTTCTGTTCAAGCGCGCCAACAAGTTCTGCCGCACCCACAGTATTCGCCGATGTCGGATAAGGAGTGCCAATTAATTCCGTTAGTGCTTTTAAATAATTTTTAGGGAATCCGTTGGTTTTCAATTCCGTAACCACATCGGCAGTAACTTCATAACCAATAAGTTGCGGTGTGTAGGTGGGCGGGTTTTCAGCATCAGCAGTCCACCAGGGAGAATCAAAAAACATTCCCACTTTGTAAGAGGGCTGCATGACGGCAGACTCGAGATAAAGCTGTACCTGGCGATCATTTAATACATCCAGTCCATCCTGTTTTTCAAAACGCGAGCCATTGGCAACTTGTTCCAATGCATGGCGCGGCATGGCTAGCCAGGCAGCATCGGCCGTTTTACTTTCAGATTTTTGCCAGGGATGTTCACGTGTCGCAATATTGAAATGGATTTTTTTTGCTTTGGCAGTAATGGAATGCAAACGCCGATTGGGATAATAACGAAAATCAACGCCCTGGATCTTCGCTAATTTTACAATTGCGTCAAATAACGCATTGAACATCCCCGAATAACCGATGGTGATAGTTTTGTATTGATTGCCAGGGGTGAATTCATTATTAGCCTGGAATGCATAAGCCGAATTCCAATTGATGACATTGGAACTATACCCGTTACCATCAGCCGCATAATTAAAACCTTCTGAACCCAATTGATCGTACATCAAATTCCAGTAACCAATATCTTTCAGTTTATCGCCTTTTTGATACACGGATTTATCGCCAGTTTCCGCTTCGATTTTTCCATCCTGATAAAAACTGTCCCACTCGCGTCGGGTTTGCGGGCCGGAAGTGCTGGTGACTGACAAATTTTCTACGATAGAAAAACCGGTATCGGGTGAAGCGGCAGCACCGTAGTGATCGACATGATAAGGCGCCTGGTTTTGCGAGGTGATTTCGCTCAAAAAGAAATTTTTGGAACGCAAATAATAAAGCGGATTCACGGATTCATTAAAAGGGACAGAATATTTGTCCAGCCCTAGCGTTTTAATCACAGTCGTAACGACCCGGTGCCCGGGCGCAGTGCCATTATTGGCATTCTTTGCGGTCATATCCCACTCGGAATAGCGCATACCACCGAGTTCAAGATAGGATTGGTTTTTGTCATTTTTGTAATGCCACGTACAAATACGGGCACCAGCAGCGCGAGTCCCCGGATGGCTTTTGGAAAAATCGTATTGCCCCCAATCATACAGTTCCAGCACATCATCTTTCGTTAATTTTTTTGCTTTGGATTTTTCATTTTTTACGGTACCACTTAATAATCGCCACGCGGTGTACAAACCGGCTGCACCAGCACCAAATATGGAATAGGTTTTTTGCGTCATTTGCGTCGATCCTTAATAATTGATCAATAAAAATTACTGGATGAAAAGAAAATGGATCTATATTGGCAAGGTTTCGTTTCCCAAGCGCGCCATCTGCCCAGGCAAATCTTTTTGTGGAATAACCACTTCTACCAATACCGGCTGGCTGGTTATTTTTTTCACTGTCGCAAGCGCAGCATTGAGTTCACTTACCGTTTCCACGCGAATGCCGTGGGCGCCAAACGCTTTAGCCAGGGCCATGTAATCCCACTGCGGCAAAATATCGAAGGTATCAAATTTATGTTGTGGGCTGGGTTTAAAAGCATCCATATCCACGTACACCTGTTCAATCGCGTAAACACCATTATTCATCACAAAAATAACCGCATTTAAATGATTGCGCGCGAGCGTAGAAAGCGATTGGCACACCATCATAAAGCCGCCATCGCCGGCAATAGTCCAGGCACGCTTGCCGCTGCCCAATTGCGCGCCCGATGCTGCACCGGTTTCAAAACCAATGCACTGCCAGGCCGCCGATCCGATAAAACTTCCCTGCGCCATCCCTTGCGCATTCGCAGCCACATACAGCGAGCTACTTACCCCGAGCAACATCACAATGTCATCCAGCATTTTGTTGTCGTGCAAAAATTTCATGGAATGCTGGAAGAAACGGTTATAGGTAATCACCTCCGGTTTTTTGTTCCATTGCGAGTCAGAATTGGATAACCATGGTTCCGGATAAACAGGCAATAATGCTGGAACTACTTTTAGTGGATAGCTTTTTGATTTTTTGAATCGCTCTACCAACGCTTCCATAAAATCACGCAGGGTTACCTCCGTATATTTGAAATACCCCACACGCATTTGCCCAGTGGAGGACTGGATCATTTGTGGATATTTATTTTCCATCAGCCACAAATAATCATCGGTAAGAATCGTTCCCAGTGAAATAATACAATCGGACTCTTCAACGCGTTGAATAACACTTGCATAAGAAGCCTGGTCAGAATAGGTGCCAATAAATTGCTTTCCTTTTTCATCCAGCACCGTTTTTCCCAGAGTCGTGGTGGTGTAGGAAATACCGCTTTCATCAAGTATTTTCTGCAATACATCAGCCAAACCAAAACGCAACACTTCTACACCCGCAAAAATCAATGGTTTTTTTGCTGCTGTAATTTGCGTCCAGGCAAGCTCTACCGCATTCAATAATGCAAGGGGTTCGCTTTTAGGAATGTGCGGCTGCAATGGTTTGGCTGATGGTTTCAGACAAGGCTCACCCCACACTTCTTTGTAACAGGCAATATAAACCGGGCGTTTATGAGTCAGCGCAGCAATGAGCAAATTATCAATTTTTTCTGCCGCACCTGCTGAAGTACTTAATGTTTCAGCAGCAACTGTAACCTGGCGAAATACGTTTTCATCCGCATGCAAACTGCCCGTCGAGTGATGAAACAACATGCCGTACATATCCGTCTGGTTGCGCATATCTGCGCCTGGGCAAGCACTGATCACCACGACAGGGCTGTATTCCACGTAAGCCCCGGCAATTGCGTTTAATGCACTGAATGTACTGACACCATATTGCAACGAAACTGCAGCAAGGCCGCGTGTGCGACCATAAGCATCGGCAGCGTAGGCTGCATCCAGTTCATTGATCGCGCCGATGGTATTTACACCGTCAAAATTTTCCAGCGCCTGGGTAAAGTGTTTTACGTAATCACCGGGTATCTGGAATACATCGGTAACATTCAGTTGTTTAAGGCGGGTTAGTAAATAATCGGCAACAGTAAAAGTCTTGCTGGTCATGGGAATCAATTTTCCTTATACAAAAAGTAAGAGGTCAGTGCCAATCGCAATCCCTGTGCAATTGAGTTCAGGAGAACACAAAAAAATGCAGCACAAAATATTTTCATTAGTTGATGTGCTACTTGAATCTAGCGGTTAATTTTTATTTTGCTGACATTTTTTATCCGCATAAGATTGATTTTTGCAGAGACAAGTCACGCTCATTTTTTAAAAAATTTCCATTACAGAAAATTACAGGGCGTTACCGAATAGCTTGTGGTGATTTAGTAACCAGATCGATAAAAGCAGACCCTTCACATTGGCAAAAGATTGACGTTGACTTTCTCGCGCAAGCCATATACTGTACATAAAAACAGTAACAACACTTTCGAGGGTTTACCCATGGCAGTAGTCGCCGTATGGCTATGTGATCGGGATGGCAGTATGTTTGAAGATAGAAAAGTCGCAGAAGAACACGATAAGTATCTGGAGCTGGCCGCCAATATCACTCAATTAATTGAAGAAAATATTCCCGGCATTGATGAACAGCACAGTGAAGCTATAGGCCTGTTATTGGCACAACGCCGTGAACTGTTGGCCAAAGCCTGTAAAGGCAAGCCTGATGAATTATTACAGCCTTTCACTTACGAAAAGCCTGTAACCCTGAACAGCAAAGCCACCACCGCCACGGAATAGGAACACCAGGCAGAGGTAGTTGCTGTAAGCACCGGTTCGCCCACATCAAACCGGTGCAGTTAATGGCCGCCCACACAGCCATTAACACACAAATAACTGAATTCACCACCCTGGTGGTAACTTCAGCGGTTTGTGACGTGTTTAAGTGGGCTTACCAGACAATTGGATCTACTTCTCCCCAGCGGTATTTCCGGCGTTTGGTTGGCTCACTTGCTTCCAATGACTCATTCTCGCCCAGGTCGTTCAGCCACACCTGATGCGGCAATGAGCCACTTTTGCCACCGCCCCCTTTCCTGATTCATCGGGAAAACCTCAACGGGTGCGGTGGTTTTTTCTGATCCCCCTACGGACCTTAAACTTAGGTAAAGCTGGCGTGCAATTGTGGCCACTTCGTCTAGAGTTAGGAGATTGTATACAAGTAGGTGGAACATAAAATGTCATTAATATCACCAATATTTCCCTGGGTTCGCGGCGCCCGCTTTCTCATCAGTAGTCTGGTTACGTGTTTATTGCTGGCCCCTTTATTGCTGGCCCCATTCCCGGTTTACGCGCAAACCAAACAGTTGCGTGTTGTACAGGGTAATAACAGTATTGAATCCTATGCTAAAGGATTATTGAGATTGGCCCTTAGCAAAGCCCAGGATAAATATGAGCTGCAAGAAGCTATTCCCAATACCAGTGAAGAACGCATGGTTAATATGTTGATGGACAATCAACTGGATGTAGTCTGGTACGCGACCACTAATGATTTGGAAGAGAGATTACTGCCCGTTCGTATTTGTATCTATCGCGGTCTGCTGGGTTACCGGTCACTTATGATTAAAAAAGGTACTCAATTTAAATTCGACGGAATAAAAACACTGAACGATCTTAAAAAAGTATCGCTTGGCCAAGGGCGTTTCTGGGCGGACACCAATGTGCTTACCGCAAACAACCTTAACGTGGTCAAGGTCCTCAAATATGAAGGGCTTTTTTACATGCTGGATGGTGATCGTTTTGATGCATTTCCACGCGGTGTACACGAGCCCTGGTCAGAAATAAACCGTTATCCAAAATTGTCGCTGGATGTGGAGAAAAATTTACTGCTTTCCTACATCAATCCATTTTATTTTTTTGTAAACAAGTCCAACACCAAACTGGCACAAGATATTGAACGCGGTTTGCGTATTGCTATTGAAGATGGAAGCTTTGATGAATATTTTTTTAATGACCCGACCGTAAAGGACGTTGTTGAAAAAGCCAACCTGAAGGAACGCACTATCATTCATTTGGACAATCCATCGCTGCCCCCCAAAACACCTGTTGATGATAAATCGCTGTGGATTGATCCTTATTCGATGTAATAATTCTGAATACACCGGCCGCGCGCGAATCTCGCAGCCGGTACAACTCATTTCAATACAACTATGCAGCGTACATGTTGATGTATTGCACCATCCGTGGAAAGTTAGCGCGATTGGGACTGCTACCGTGTGGCAATGCTTGATGCCAGATAATTAAATCCCCGGCATTCGCGGCAATAGGTTTTACTGGCCACTGGGACCAATCCTGTTTCTGCAGATCAATGTCTTTCGGCTGTTGCGCTAACCAATGATCAATTTCTTTATGAAACCCGGGCACACAACAAAATGCGCCTTGATGCTCTGCAACATCCGTTAAATAAATTAATGCCTGGGTACCAAAAGGAACAGGGGCCTGGAGTTCGACATCCCAATGAATAGAGGGCCCGGGAAATTGCCATTGTGGTGTTTCGGGAGGATTAAAACCCACTCTATCCGTAATGACCACCAGATCTTCACGCTGCCATAATTGTTGGAAAATAGCGCGGACATAGGGCGATTGCCGCGCAACTTCAAATGCCGGGTGCGCGAACAATTGCACCATAATTTTTTTCATTTCACCGGAAGGTTTATACCAGCTTGCAACGTCACCTTCATGCATCTGCAAATAATCCCAGATTGCAGTTCGCGCTGCAGCAGCTTCCTGTGAAGATAAGATGCCGGGAATAATTAAGTAACCCTGCTCATCCCAATGCGACAGCTGGGCCTCGGTCAATACCGGAGCATCATTGAGTAATATTGATTTTTTATTTTCCAGGCAATCCACCAATGCACTATTGGTGCTTTCAATGATTAATGAATCCAATGATCCGCCATGGTTAAACTCAATCCAGTGTTCGAATTCGGCGATATTACTTGCTTGATATATCTGCGCTATGGCTGGTTCAAGACCCATACCAAGCTTATACAATAAAATACGATCCAGCTCCCATTCATTATCAGCAAATCGGTCGCGCTGTTGCTTTGCTTTTTCAGATGAAAGGGATTTTCCCAATTGGACTTTGTGCCAGAAGCGCAGCAAATGATATAAACCTAGTGAGGATTTTTCGCGCACATCCGGTAACGGCAATTCATCAATATCCGGCTCCTGTTCATATTCAAATACAAAACGCGGGTAAGTAGATTGCTCATAGTGATATTGCAACATGCTGTCAGGTTTTATGCGTATATTTTTTTCATAGATCGGCAAGGTTAATTGGGATTGGTTTTCACGCAGGTACAGTTCATCAATGACACAAATTTCAGTCGTCAGCTTCAAATCACGCCAACCAATAGATTCTTCGGAAATTGACAAACTTCCTCGCAATGAAGTCATATCGCCACTGCCAATTCGCGCAGCAGTCATTTTGTCCAACTGGAAAATGTTACCGATATGGTGTGGCGCCTTTTCGCTACTACCTGGATTTGTTAACCACAAATCCAACCGAATATGTCGGGGAAGTAACCAGCCATCCGGTTTTAAAAATTGCTGCAGGTGCGCAAAAATACTGACTTGGGGTTCTTGTAATAATCCTTGCCGCATGGTTTCCGAAATAATCACATCATACTTGCGTGATGCCTGCCAGTTGCATGCATCCGCACAGACTATTTCTTCAATTAACTCACTTTTCTCAAGTTGCAGCGAGACCAATAAGCGCTGCAGGAATTCCAGTGATTCTGCATGTATATCCAACAGGGTTACACGCAGGTGCTGTTCAGCAAATAACGGTAGAAGAGGCACAAGCAATAATCCAAATGGCCCTGTGCCAGCATAAAGTACGCGCACAGGCTCCGTTGTTGATGCGGCCAGTTTTTGTTGCAGCGCTGCATAAACTCCATGTATAAAAATACGTGTGCGCTCAACATCTTTTGCGCATTGTGCGGCAGTTGTAGGTGACACCGCTTTACCATTGGCAGTAACGCTGGCACCTTCGTCAAGAAACTGCGCCGGGTGTAAATCAACACCGGTAATTTCACATAATTTTTTTACCAATTGATCAACAACAGGTTTGGCTGGACCTGCGCCGGTGCACTCAAGCAGGCCGGTTACAAGCGGTATTAACGGGTGGGACATAAACCAGATCCTTGCATTTTTTAAAAGACGTTTTCTGAACGATAGTATCAACGGGAAATAGCCAATAACTCTGTTAATTGTTGCCAGAGCAAATGTTTGGTAATTGGTTTTAATAAAATACGTGCCGGCGCTAATGATTGGGCCAGTTGTGAATCCTGGTCGGTGATATTGGCAGAGAGAAAAATAATGGGGGTTTGTTGCCAGCGTGCGGTTGCCCGCATATTTTTTGCCACTTCAAAACCATCAAGTTGTGGCATCTGCAGATCAAGGATGACCAAATCAACCGGTATGTATTCTTGCAATATTTCCCAGGCTTTTAATCCATTATTTGCTTCCAGTAAATAAGCACCGGTGTGTTTGAGTTGCTTATACAGGATCATACAATTAATCGTATCATCATCAGCAAACAGAATAGTTCGCTCTTGCAAATCCGGTACTTGTAACACTGGAGAAGAAAGTGCTGCCGCCGCTTGCTGTTGTTCAGTCGGTTGCGGGTCTAATAATGGAAAATTCACAATAAAACGCGAACCTTTACCCAATGTGGATTCAACATGAATTTCACCCCCATGTTGTTCGATTAAATAACGAGTAACGGTTAAACCCAAACCGGTACCACCGGAACGACGATTCGCTGATGCCTCAAGTTGACTGAATGGTATAAAAAGTTTTTGCATATCCTCCTGGGCTATACCTATGCCAGTATCCTGCACAATTAATTGCAGTGCGTCCGGCATGCGTTGGCAAATAACCGCCACGCTGCCCGCATCGGAATATTTAATGCTGTTGCTGACAAGATTTAACAGAATTTGCTCCAGGCGATTAGCATCAGCCCAAATGCGATCATCTATTGCCGTACTATTAATTAATTGCAGGTTTTTGTTGGACGCTAAAGGTTTGACGATGGAAAACACATTTTCAACGAGCGGATGAACTTCCACCCAACTTTTAAATAAGTCGATGTTGGCTTCCGCCATTTTGGTGTAATCAAGAATATCGTTAATCAGATGACTGAGCCGGCGCCCGCTCGAAATAATTAACTCGAGTTTTTTGCGCGCGCTCCCCGGTGGCAATTGCAGTTCCTCTTCCAGGGCCGAAGCGAGGCCAACAATTCCGCTCAGTGGTGTACGCAATTCGTGTGAAGTATTGGCAAGAAATGCATCTTTAACTGCATTGATACGGACCAGTGCATGATTCAATTGTTTTTCTTTTTCCAGTGCCACTTTTTCCCGCTGGTGGCGATACATCAAATACAACACGGCGCCAATAAGCAGCGCATAAAGCGCATAAGCCCATGCGGTTTTCCAGGGCGCCGGTAGCACACGTACAGCGATATCCAACTGCTGGTTACTCCACTGCCCACTGCTATTGGATGCTTTTACCTGAAAACGATAATTACCTGCCGGAATATTAGTGTAAGTCGCACTATTTTTATTGCCTATATAGTTCCAGTCTTTATCAAAACCTTGCAAACGATATGCGTATTGATTGCGCGCCGCGAGATGGTAACTAAGCGCTGCAAAATCAAACGCAAACATGTTGTGTTTGTGGGTTAACTCCAAGCGGTCGATAAGATTAATACTTTTCGTCACAGGTGATTCAGCCGTGGCAGGTTTCATTTCGCGATTGGCAATTTTCAAGCGAGTGAGACGCACCGGAAATTCAGCTTGATCCAGTGCCATACGCGCGGGATCGAATTGGCTCATTCCCTCCACACCGCCAACATACATTGCGCCGGTCGCTGCCACCAATAAGGCGCCGCGGTTAATCGTAAATGCTGTGATTCCCTGACTGGTATTGAATGTTGCAATGGCCAATGTATCCGGATTTACACGCGCCAGGCCCTGATAAGTTCCGAGCCAGATATCGCCGCTTTTGTCTTCCGTTACACCCGTTACCACCAGATCAGGCAAGCCTTGCTCAAGCCCCAACGCAATCAGCGGTTCATTATCGTTTACCCAAATAAATACTCCCGCGTCCAACGTGCCGATCCATACACGCCCACGCGAATCTTCAAAAATATTGCGCACCATCAAGCTCGGCATATTGCGCAGACCCGCATCGTGCCGGCCAAAATGTACGTAGGTTTTGCTGGCGGGATCATAGCGATCAAGTCCATTAGTACCACCCACCCACAACCGTTGCTGGCGGTCACGCAACAAACAATAAAGGTCGAGACTGGAAATTCCCGCCACATCTTTTTGCGGAATCTGCGCAGAAAATGTTTCGGTTGCAGGATCAAAACGATTGAGCCCACCTTCCTGGGTTGCCAAAAACATCTCGCCATCAGCGCCCGGAAAAATATCCCATACGATGTTGGAACTCATGCTGCCGGGGGTATTGGTCGCCGTAAAATGTTTCAGTTGTCCGCGACTGTCCAACCGATAAACCCCATCGCTCCAGGTACCAATCCATTGATTTCCCAGCGTATCGCGCGCCAGCGCCGTGACCGGCTTTTTCGGCATGGGTTGCGGCAAATTCTCCGCTGATAAATTAGTAAAACGCCCGCTTGCCGGATCAAATTCATTCAACCCTTTTTCAGTGCCGATCCATAAACGTTTGTCCGGAAATTCAAAGAAGCTGAGCACGCCGCTGTCATTTAATTGCGGCGATAACGGATTAATGGTTTGCTGGTAATTACTGACCTTATCGCTGCTGCGATGGTAAAGGCTAATGCCGCTGGGGAAATGGGTCACCCACAAATTACCCTCATGGTCAGCAAACAACCCCACGGTTTTATCGCTGGTCAATGATTGCGAATTCCCCTGTTGATAACGATGGCTAACCCAGGTTTTGCTATTAAGGTTGTAACGCAACAACCCGGCGCCATCAGTAGAAACCCATAAATGGCCGGATTGGTCGTTGAGCATTGTCCAGACCGAATTACTGCCGACGGAATCCAGCGCGGGCAAATGCGTGAACTCACTGCTCAGCGGATTGAATAAATCGATTCCAGTCGTGTGCTGACCCAACCACAAATTGCCTTCTGCGTCTTCGGTAATAGCATCAACGCGGCGGCCGGATGTACCCGTCGCATCGGTGCGATCATGGGGGAAAAAATGGAACTGGCCGGTATGCGGATCAAATTGTGCAAAGCCCGCATCGCTGGTACCAACCCAAAGGCGTCCGGCAGAGTCCTCAAATAGCGCGCGGATACTGGTCGCCACCGCAGCAGTAGAAACACCTTCAGGCAGGATAAATTCTTGCGCGTGAGTCCGTTCGCGATTAATCCGCACCAGACGGCCATTATCGCCAACGTAGAGATTACCCAACTTATCTTCCAGCAGCGCATACACCGAATTGTGGGAGCCCAATGTCGCGGGGGCGAAAGGGGCAAACTCATCGCGCTGTGCGTCATAGCGACATAACGCCTGCTCCGCGCCAACCCACAAATCGCCACGGCTATCGCCGAGTAACGCCTGTACAAAACGGCCGCAGACATTCTGGGTATCGGCCCCTACACCGGCATAATTTTTCAGCTCGACACCGTCGTAACGCAATAAGCCCTCGCCACCGCCAAACCAGATAAATCCCTGGCGATCCTGAGCGATGGTAACGAGATTATTCAACGCTTTTTTATTGGCGGGATCATCCAGTTCGATTTGTTCAAAACGGATATCAGCGGCCAATAAAGGACAGGCCGCGATAGAAGGCAGCAATAGCAGGAGCAACAACCACACGCGGTTGATTTGTTGTTGGACTTGTGTGGACATACCTCTGATAGTAGCCCAGCAACTTGGTTTTGCCCGTCATTACCACGACTTTACACAAGCAGCTTGCGCCTGTTTACATAAGCGGCTCGCGCGTATGAAAGGCTTCACAAAATCATTGCTCATCGCCAAGCTGTCATGAAAACAGCAAATATTCTTAACAATGCAGTTATAGCGTGGCCTGAAACCTTCACAATCCAACGATAAAGGAGTTTCCCATGTTAAAACCGCTACACCTGCTCGCCAGCGCCACCCTGGCACTGCTCATTCCCTTTACTGCTTGCGCCCATGGCGATAAGTACGATGGCGATAAATATCCACATTTCAAAGACGACGAGAAAAGTGCGAGCGTGCAACTTGGCCCGCGCCCGTTTTACTTAGTAAACGATATGGATAAAAGCGCGCTCAAGAAAAAATTGCAAAGTTGCGCGAATGGCCCTTTCAAAAAAACCAATTTTTCCATTGGCCATCGCGGTGCGCCTTTGCAGTTCCCAGAGCACACTAAAGAATCTTATGAAGCTGCAGCAAAAATGGGCGCAGGCATTCTGGAGTGCGACGTAACGTTCACCAAAGATAAACAGCTAGTATGTCGCCACTCACAATGCGATCTGCACACCACCACCAATATTCTGGCAACACCGCTGGGCAGCAAATGCAGCCAACCGTTTTCACCCTTCGATCCAGTCAGCGGTAAAGCTGCCAGTGCGAATTGCTGTACCAGCGATATCACGCTCGCCGAATTTAAAACCCTGCAAGGAAAAATGGATGCGTTCAATCCCAAAGCAACAACACCGGCAGAATATTTACAAGGCACCGCCAACTGGCGCACTGACCTTTACGCCAGTAAAGGTACCTTGTTAACCCATGCCGAAAGTATTCAGCTGTTTAAAAAACTCGGTGTAAAAATGACGCCCGAATTAAAATCAGCGAGCGTGCCTATGCCATTTAACGGTTACACCCAGGCACAATATGCACAACAATTAATTAATGAATACAAAGCGGCAGGCGTAAAAGCACGCGATGTGTGGCCACAATCATTTGATATCCAGGACGTGCGTTACTGGATCAAAAATGAAGCGCAATTTGGCAAGCAAGCGGTTTACCTGGATGATGCCGATACTATCGCCGATGTACCAACAGCTACTGATTTACAACTCTATGCCGATGAAGGTTTTAACATTGTCGCACCACCAATCTGGGTGTTGTTGGCATTGGACAATGACAACAAAATTATTCCATCCGAATACGCGCGCAACGCCAAAAAAGCCGGTTTGAAAATGATCACCTGGTCATTTGAGCGCTCCGGTCCACTTAAAAATGGTGGCGGTTGGTATTACCAAACTATCAATCCCGCGATTAATAATGATGGCGATATGATGGATGCATTGCATGTATTAGCGAAGGATGTTGGCGTGATTGGAATTTTTTCTGATTGGCCAGCGAGCGTGAGTTACTACGCGAGCTGTATGAATTTAAAATAGCAGTTACCTGATAGTTAAAGAACCAGCTCATTAAAAAGTCTGGTCCTTCAAGAGCCTGGCCGATTAAAAACCGGCCAGGCTCTTGCTGTTTACCCGCAAAAACTCCAATGTTATTTTCATAATAACGTCTCAGGAGTTTTCCAACAGCCACTCCTGTGCCGCCGCTACAGTCAATTGCAATTCCTGTTGCAGATGTTGCCAGTGCTTATCCGACTGTTGCACAGACTTTTGCGCGAGCAATTCGAATTCCAGCACGCGCGCAGCCTCAATAAAATCGGTAGCGCCCAACATACCAACGGTGCCACGCAGGGTATGTAATGAACGCGCGCAAGCTTCCCAATCATCCTGCTGGTATAACTGCTGTAAATTGGCAACCGTTTTTTCAGTGTTACTCAATAAATTGGTAACAAGTGCGCGGGTTTTTTCCATATGCGCACTATTGGCGGCGGACATCGCCAGCAACTTATCAATATTAAATTTTTGCGCGGCAGAAACCGTTTGTGTTTTTTCAATTGGTGTCGTTGCATTGCTTTTTTGATCACTGCCGGAGTTGTGGGTGTGCGGCAAATAATGCGCAATGGTCGCCAGCATTATGTCGGCTTCAATTGGCTTGGCGATGAGATCATCCATGCCAGAAGCTATACACTCATCGCGCTCGAATTCCATTACCCCGGCAGTCATTGCTAATATTGGCAGGGTTAGCCCCAATTCCTTACGGATCATCCGCGTTGCTGTGAATCCATCCATCACCGGCATTTGCACATCCATTAATACCACATCATAGAGATCACTGTTTTCACGTAATCGATCAACCGCTTTTTGGCCATTGTCGACAATATCCAGCGTTGCACCGGCTTGTGTTAATAATTCGTGCGCAACAATCTGGTTAAATTCATTGTCCTCAACTAACAGAATACGCCCCTGAAGAAGGGTCGTAGCTGAACGCGAATGTTGCGTGCCATCAATGTCTTTTGCTAACAACTCATGCAAGGTGTCAAACACACTGGACGATGTAAACGGTTTAAATAAATAGGCGGATGGGCGTTGCGTTAACGTCAACGATTTTTCCTGTTGCATAATTTTTTCGCGCCCGAATGCATTGACCATTAAAATCATGGGCGGTGAAGCATCACTTCGTAGCGAACGCATTGCATCAATCGTACTAATTCCATTCATGCCCGGCATTTGCCAATCCACCAAAATGGCATCGTAGGATTTACCTCTGGTGTTTGCCTCGCGCACCCGTTCTATCGCTTCTTTACCGGAATTGGCGATATCCACTTGCCATAACCAGGTTTGCATAATTTTTTGCAACGCTTCGCGGCTGGAAGGGTTGTCTTCCACGATGAGCAATTGCAATGTGCGCATAAACGGTGGCGTCGTTAGCGGTGCGCCTGCGGTGGATATTGCAAAGGGAATCTGCACCGCAAATTCACTGCCCTGGCCATGGGTGCTGCTGACAAAAATATTGCCATGCATTAATTCCACTAACCGGCGTGAAATTGTTAACCCCAACCCGGTCCCGCCAAATTTACGCGTTGTAGATGAATCCGCCTGGGTGAATGGCGAAAACAGTCGCGCGAGCTGCGCATCCGTTAAACCGATGCCGGTATCGCGCACTAAAAATTGCAAGCGCACTTGTTCAACGTCAGTTACGTCCGCCGATGTTGCTTGCTTGATGATACCAACTTGCACTGAAATTTCGCCTTGCTCGGTAAACTTGATCGCATTGCTTACCAGATTGACGAGCACCTGTTGCAGGCGATGGGAATCGCCCCATAACAGCGGGGGAATTTTTTCATTAACGCTAATAATCAATTCCAGATTTTTATGCGCCGCATTCACGCTCATTAAATTAGCTAGTGATGACAGCACATCATTCAATGCAAATTGCACCGGAGCAAGTTCCATTTTTCCCGCTTCGATTTTGGAAAAATCGAGGATGTCATTCAGGATTCCCAATAACGATTTACCCGAAGAGGAAATCATATCAAGATATTTTTTCTGCTCTGCCGACAATGCAGTTCGCGCTAGCAGTTGAGCCATGCCTAATACAGCATTCATCGGCGTGCGAATTTCGTGGCTCATGTTAGCCACAAAATCGCTTTTAGCCTGGTTCGCATGTTCCGCTTGCTGTTTGGCAAGGCGCAATTTTAATTCAGCTTGTTTACGGTCGCTGATATCACGCGCGATACCGACAAATAAAAAATGATCACCTAACGACATGGCATTAATCGTTAATTCCAGCTGAAATGTTGTGCCATTTTTACGCAGCCCCGGCAATTCAATACTGGGCTTACCCACAACCACCGGATCACCGCCGGATAAAAACCGGCGCATTCCCGCTTCATGTGCGGCGCGCATATTTTCCGGTATCAGCAAGGTAATATTTTTACCAATAACATCTTCCGGGAGATAACCAAATATTTTGCTCGCAGCATGATTAAAGGATTCAATAATACCCCGCTCATCCACGGTGATAATGCCTTCGCCCACATTATCCATTACGGTGCGCATGCGTAATTCTTTTTCCGTGGCGACACGCTCGGATTCAACAATCCGCGCGGTCACCGGTTTGATTTGCGAATGCAACACCAACGCACCGCCAATCACCAGAAATAAAAATAGCGGAACACTCCAGCGGAATTGCTCGCGAATCGGATTCAATAATGAGCGTGCATCCTGCTTGACGACGATTCCCCAATTTTTATCCAACAGTGGCGCGTACGCAGCAACAACAGTCGTTTTTTCCAGGTCCATACCATGAAACAAGCCCGTGCGCCCGCTCGTTGCCAGGGCCATAGGGGTCGGCTGGTTATAGATATTGGTGAATTCCATTTGATAAAGCTGCGTATGGTTTTTATCCGGAAAACAATTCAAGGTATTTTCTTGCCGGACACAGATCCGGGTTTCACTTTCATTCCCCAAATCATCACTCAACAATTGATAGACGATATGCGATAGCGGTTCCTCCAATACCATAGTGCCCGGTTGCCCGCGCTCATCGCGAATTGGAATGCTCAGTTTTATCAGCAAACCATCATCCCATCCCAGTTGCGCCGGCAAATTATCCAGCGTAATTGCAAAGGCCGGCGCCGTAGAAAAATGCCCAAGGTGGAGCAGCTCTTTACCGTCGTTACCATAAATAGCGAGCGCGTTGGTACCGGAGGTCAGGATGCCATCGCCAATTGCAGTTAACTCGCGGCGCACGTCGGCATTGGTGGGATCTTCTGCAAGCATTTTGCTCAATACATAAATACGCGTGCGACCGGCATTCAAACGCGCTTTGGTAAGCAGTTGTTCAATACCCAGGGTCAAGGTCGCTGTTTGGGTTTTTAATGTTTGGGAAAGGTTTGCGCCCAGGTTTTTTTCAAAGGTAACTTGCTGGGCCGCAAAACCCGCCACCCCTACAATCAACGTGACAAGAATTAATAACGCGGTTCCACCCAGGATAATTTTATCCCCGTCGGCGCGGCGATGATGGTTGATATACCAAAGCGACTGGCTCCAATGCCGCCACAACCCGAAACACACAACGAGCAAGCCCGCTGAAGTATGCAGAGCCATCCGTGTAATAGTGATGCCATACAAATGTTCCAGTTGCAGCAAATGCCCGATCAATCCCGCTACACCGAGCAGACCAACGGCGAGTATTAACAATTGAACCATCAATGCGCCGGTGCGCCAGCTCACCGTATGGGCGAATAGCAATATTATTCCCGTTAGTAAAAACGAGAGCGCGGTATTGGGTGGCATGCGCCCGGGGTAGGGATTTCCATCAAGCAACCAGGAATGGAAGCGGGTGAGATCCAGGCGTAAATCCACGCCAGTTAAATGCTCTGCCAATTCCAGCGATGCCAGTAATACTAAAAAACTGCCCGCCAGTTTTTGTGTGCGAAGGCTGGGGGAAGGAGAGAAAATGGCGGGCGCGATCAGTGCTAGCCCGGTCACCGCAAAACACAGTGCCGTATTCAATACCATGGCGAGAAAATCCGCGCGCAATTGCAGCGCCGCCGGATAACGCACTAACCAGCCATAAATCACAACCATCGCCAGGATGAGCACCGCAATGCCAGCGCTTGTTTGTGCAGTTATTCGTTTATTTTCCATAGACAACGCGACCAAACCCTTAACAAAACAGATTAAGGGTAGCCCATGGGTTGGAAGCTACCAGAGCAAAACGCGGAAGATAATCAAGGAAGGGCGTGTACGGCGGCATTTAAATCGCCGCAGGAACGGAATCATCCTTGACTCCGGTTTTTTGCGCTAGGCATTCGGGGAATGCGGAGCGGAGGAGAGCGAGTTTTTGATATCGTGTTCGCCTTTCGGCTCAGGTTTAAATATGCGGTTAATAATGTCCAGCGCCGGCCCGGTCATGCAGGTGGTGATAATCGCCATCAGCACCATCATGGTAAAAATTTCCGCCGAGATAACCCCCAGGTCATAACCGATATTCAACACCACCAATTCCATCAAGCCACGGGTATTCATCAGCGCACCCACCGACAAACTATCCTTCCAGCTTTGGCCGACAAATCTTGCCGCCAACGCGCTGCCCGCAAATTTACCCAGCACCGCCACAACAATAATCAGCGCGGTGATTTGCCATAACAGCGGATCGTTCAACAGGCCAACCTGGGTGCGCAAACCGGTAAATACAAAAAACAGCGGCAACAATAAAACCAGGGCAACGTCCTGTACTTTTTCGATAAAAATTTGGCGGAATTTTTCGTTATCCGGCATGATCGCACCCGCCATAAACGCGCCGAACAATGCGTGGATACCCACAATTTCTGCGGCATAAGCCGAGAGGATCAGCACTAAAAAGAAGATCGCTACCACCGGCCTGCTGATGGATTCCGCCGCAGAATGTTTTTCGCTGATGCGTTCAAGGAACGGCCGGACCAGTTTGATCATGATGACGACATACACAATCGACAAACCAATCGTGTAAAGGCCATTGATAAACGTGCCCGCTTTAACAAACGCAATCAATGCCGCCAGGATGCACCAGGCACTCACGTCATCGGCGGCAGCGCAGGTCAGCGCAATCGTCCCCAGTTTTGTTTTATTAATGCCCCGCTCTTGCACAATACGCGCGAGCACCGGGAATGCGGTAATACTCATCGCCACACCGCTAAACAAGGCGAACGCGGAAAATGGAACATTCGCGGGTGCGAAATCCTGATAGAGGAAATATGCCAACCCTACGCCGAGGGTGAACGGGATAAAAATACTCGCATGGCTAATCACAACCGCATCGTAGGCTTTGTCCTTCAGTGTTTTTAAACTGATTTCCATGCCTACGATATACATAAATAAAATCAGGCCGATCTGGCTGATGAATTGCAAATTCCCCAAAGATTGCTTGGGGAAAAGATCCGCTAAGAGTTCCGGAAAATGCATACCGAGAAATGATGGGCCAAGCATAATGCCAGCGATCATTTCGCCGACCACCACCGGTTGTTTGATTTTGGTACACACCCAGCCAAATACTCTGGCCACCACAATAATGGTCGCAATCTGGGCAAGCAGTAACGCCAGCGGATGCTGGAAGTTATGCATGATAGTGCCGAGGAAATCGGCCGACTGGTCGCCAGCTGCCGCTGCTGGCGCATCACCCTGTTCCATTTTTGCCCCGAGGAAAATAATCCAGTACATAAAGGCAATTAAAGCGCTGGTGATCGTTAGATAGGAGAACCCTTGTTTGAATTTGCTCATTTTGTTCTCTCGCTAAATTCAATATCGCTGTAGTAAAAAAGCCTGCATAAGCAGGCTGCGTAAACTACCACGGTCAATTCTGCGGCTTACAGTTTCAAGAGATAGTTATTCGCTATGGCGTATGGGAAGGATCATCGACATTCATAACATTTTTAAAACGCGCAATGGCAGAGCTTAAAAATTTATAAAAACCGCTGCTCATGATCGACGGTTGGCAGCACGCACACATCGTATTTACCAAACAATTTATAGCGGTTGAGCGCAACGCGGTCATAACACCAGTCGCGTATTCTCCGGGGAAAAACCCGCGTAATACCGAATAATGGCCAGGGAAATGGGAGTTGCTGGACAATCGTTAAAAAGGCATCGCCTTTACTGATCGCCTGATCACCCCGGATAAGCAACATGGTTTCAAAATGATCCAGCGGATAATCAAACCACTGCAAAATCGCTTGGCCTTGCGGAGATTGAACAGAACATAATTTGAAGCGATGCGCGGTATCAAAGCGGATAATGAAACGGCTCCAGCGATTACACAGTTTGCACACCGCATCGAACAAAATAATTTGATCATCCGGTTTAACGCCCGGCGGATAATTTTTTTCCATCGTTATTGCTCCTGCACCAATTTGCGATCCAGATTCCATAACCACACCAGCGGCACCACCAACACAATGGCTGCAAAAATATCAACCCACACATGCAGCCAGGCGTTGCGCTGTAACGAAATCAAAATGTCTTGCGGCACCCACCATAAAATGACTAACGCCAATCCACCCCAAATCGCCGGATTGCGATAGCGATCACCGATATAGATTAATACCAGCAGCGATAGCGAAAATGCCTGCAAGGTTGCACCGAACAACGCCATCCACCAACGCTGGAATTCAAGGGCATTCTGGTCCGCCGACGCGAAGCCAAAACTGGCCAGAATCTGTTGATGATAAGGAACCAGACCAACTGCATCAGCTCCCACGGTCATGATCACAGCACCAATGGCATGTCCGACTGCCACGGCATAAAGCCACCCGACGATACATTTACGCAGGTTACATCGACCGGCAATGGGACATTGATACCTGCTCATCTGCTCTCCTTTTTTATCCGCTACACTTGACCCAGATCAATCAATTCTGTAATTTCAGAATATACTGAAAATTCAGGAATTCCAATATGTCCGAAAAACTTACCCCAATGATCCAATCCTTCATCCTTCACTTTGGCGAAATGGGTAGCCGTTGGGGGATCAATCGCACCGTAGGTCAAATGTATGCATTGCTGGTATTGCGCAAAGAACCACTCTGCGCCGATGACATAACCGAAGCGCTGGGAATTTCCCGCTCCAATGTAAGCATGGGCTTAAAAGAATTGATGTCCTGGGAACTGGTAAAACTGCAACATCGCCCCGGTGAGCGCAAAGAGTTTTATTCGGCGCCGGGTGACGTGTGGGACATCGCCAAAACATTGATTGAACAACGTCGTAAACGCGAGATTGACCCTACACTGTCTACGTTGCGCAATTTATTGATCGAAACGCCAGCAAATGATGAAGAAGCCTATGCACAACAACGCATGCGCGAAATGCATGAACTTATTGAGATGCTGACACTCTGGACTCAAGAGATCCAACGCCTTGATTCCGCGCAACTCGGCAAATTATTAAAGCTCGGCAACAGCATCGGCAAAGTACTCGACATGAAAGACCGCCTGCTCGGCTCCGGTAAAAAAGAATCAATGAAGTGACGGATGCGTAAACCCTAGCGCAATACGCACGTCAAGGTAAACATTTTTTACTGATTACCACTGCATCAAATTGACGCTTTACACAGAAAGGATTCAATACATTTTTTCTCGAGGTAACTTTATGCTCGAAACATTTATGCTCTCCCGCATCCAGTTCGCGGCCAATATTTCTTTCCACATTTTATTTCCTTCTATTTCGATCGCCCTCGCGTGGTTTTTGTTTTACTTCAAAATTCGTTATACACGCAGCGGTGCGGAAGTCTGGATGCGCGCCTATCGTTTCTGGGTGAAAGTCTTTGCACTGACATTTGCATTGGGTGTTGTAAGCGGCATCACCATGAGTTTTCAATTCGGTACCAATTGGCCCGGCTATATGGAAACAGTGGGTAATATTGCAGGGCCATTATTGGGCTATGAAGTTCTCACCGCATTTTTTCTGGAAGCAACATTTTTAGGGATTATGTTGTTCGGTATTAATAAAGTATCCAATCGTGTGCACACGCTTGCAACTTTCCTGGTCGCATTTGGTACCAGCATGTCGGCATTCTGGATTATCGCACTCAACTCCTGGATGCAAACCCCTACCGGTTTTGAAATGCGTCCGGTTGGCGATACCATGAAAGCATTTCCGCTCGATTGGTGGGCAATTATTTTTAACCCATCCATGCCCTATCGTTTAGCGCACATGTTAATTGCATCCGGTTTAACCGCCGCATTTTTAATCGCGGGTATTTCCGCTTACCGCATCTTAAAAGATGACCATAAACCGGCGCCACGCCTCACCTTAAAAAATGCCACCATCGCCGCCGCGTTTTTAATACCGCTACAAATTTTTCTTGGCGATATGCATGGCCTCAACACACTGCATCACCAACCTGCAAAAATTGCGGCAATGGAAGCGGTATGGAATACCGAGAAAAATGTTCCGCTGGTGCTATTTGCCATTCCTGACCATGAAACGCAGAGCAACAAATTTTCGGTAGAAATTCCGAACATGGCCAGCATTATTCTAACGCACACTACTGATGGAGAACTCAAAGGCCTGAACGAATTCCCCGACGCACATCCGCCGGTTAAACCGTTATTTTATGGCTTCCGTATTATGGTGGGCATTGGGATGCTGATGTTGCTGGTGTCATGGACGGGCTGCTGGCAATTATATCGCCGCAAGGAAATATCCCCAATGATGCTGAAAGTTTTTGTCGGCATGACGTTCTCCGGCTGGATCGCTACGCTCGCTGGTTGGTACGTCACCGAAATTGGCCGGCAACCCTGGTTAGTCACCGGTGTGCTAAAAACTGCCGATGCGGTTACCAGCACACCGGCAAGCAATGTCGGCACTTCACTGGCGATTTATCTAACGTTGTATGCGATTTTATTGACAGCCTACATTCGCACATTATTTGTGATGGCGAGAAAAGCAGTACTGGTAGATCGCCCCGAAGGCGTTGATACCCTGCAAGAAAAACTGGTCGAAGAAAATCTGTGAGGAAAATATGATGACTGATATCAGTACTTTGTCCGGTGAAGGATTTTGGTTGCCCGTTATCTTTATTGGCTTGATGGGCCTCGCTTTATTTATTTACGCGATTCTCGATGGCTACGATTTAGGTGTGGGTATTTTATTGCCTAAAGATTCCGAAGCGCAACGCGATACCATGATCGCCAGCATCGGACCATTCTGGGATGCAAACGAAACCTGGTTGGTATTGGGCATCGGCATTTTATTAATTGCCTTTCCACTCGCGCATAGCATGATTTTATTAAATTTGTACTTGCCGGTAACAGTGATGCTCGCTGGTTTAATATTGCGCGGTGTTGCCTTCGACTTCCGCGCCAAAGCACCGGAAGACCACAAAGAATTATGGGACCGCGCCTTTCAAGCGGGTTCATTACTCGCGACACTCGCACAAGGTTATATGCTCGGCCTGTTTGTAATGGGTTTTGAAGATACTGTTGCATCACATTTGTTCGCCGCGCTCAGCGCAATTTGCGTTACCGCAGGATATACCTTTATCGGCGCAGCCTGGCTGGTATTAAAAACCGAGGGTGAATTACAAAAACGCGCGGTGTGGTGGGCACGTCGCTGTGCGTGGTTAATGCTGCTGGGAATTATTGCGGTATCAATCGTAAATCCGTTAGTGAGCAGCACGATTTTTGACAAATGGTTTGGTTCACCATTAGTAATGGTTTTATGGGTGATCCCGGTATTTTGTCTTGTCCTGTTTTTTATTGCCGACCGTTATTTACGCCGCGCGCCTTACGCAAATGATTTCGGTTGCTGGATTCCCTTTGCCGCCGCCGCGATGATTTTCCTGTTGAGTTTTATCGGTTTGGCGTACAGCTTTTTTCCTGAAGTTGTGCCCGGCAAACTCGACATCTGGCAAGCCGCCAGCGCACCAGAATCGTTGAAATTTATTTTGGTTGGTGTAGTTGTGGTATTGCCAACCATTCTCGCGTACACCTTTTTTGCTTATCGGGTTTTCAGGGGTAAAGCGACGCAATTGAAATATTATTGAACAAGTACACAATATTTATTAAGTTATCCGGCGAAAGGATTCGCTGTTCCGCCATAGAAATCTCATCGCGCATTACTTCCCTATCACTATTACGCGCATCTGCCAGCATCGCTGCCTGCTGCACTGCCTCCATAATTGCAATAACAGCGTTACGCATAAATCAACAATTGGTTTTATTGATTCAATAAAATACCTACAACTTTTTACAGTTTTCCATACCAGGATCGCAGTACAACTGTGCAACTCGGAGTATAAAAATCACCTTGCCTGCAGCGATCACCATAAATACAAACTCAGGCGACATGATATTTCAATAACGAATACATCACAGGGATTGAATTAGCGAGCAGCAGCATGACCCAACCTCTTTTTCGTCAACAAGCAGTGCAATATCAACATCGCGGATTACAAGGCGATATTTTGCTAACTGCATCAACACCCGCATTGTTGATCAGTGGCGCATTACTGCTGTGGTTTATTGCCATGGCAATTTGGTTATGCACTAGCGAATATGCGCGCAAGGAAACAGTTTCCGGATGGCTTGAGCCACCGCAAGGTGTGCTACGCGTGTATGCAAATAATAATGGCTTGATTAAAGAGCTGTTGGTTCGCGAAGGCGAAGTGGTGAAGGAAGATCAACCGCTGTTGATAATCCATGGCAATAATATTCTCGCTAATGGCGATGGAATGGAAAACCAATTACTACAAGAACTTGAGAAGCAACAAAATTTATTGCGCGAACAACAAACCCGTAATCAGGAACGGTACAGCCAACGCCTTGCCGAAGGATTACAGCGCATCGCACGTATTCAGCAGGAATTGCAATTACTTGAGCAACAAACCGGCACCTTGCAAACACGCCAGCAATTACTCGATAAACAACGCGAACGACAACAACGTTTGCGCGATAGCGGGCACGTTAGTGCAACAGAATTGGAAAGCAGTGAAGCGCAAGCATTAACACTGAAAGCAGAACAACAAACTCTTGCACGACAAAAATTACAACAGCAACGCTTATTGGAGGAAGCACAAAGCGAGCAGGAAGAATTGCCGCAAACCCACGCTGATCAACAAACATTCCTCGCAACCGAAATTAGTGAATTAAGTCAGCAGATGACCCAATGGCAAAGTCGGCAAGCCTATGTGATCAAGGCAGCGCGTGCAGGAATTGTCAGTAATTTGCGCGCACGTGTTGGCCAGCAAGTTACCGCATCACAGCAAACACCGTTACTGACATTACATCCCGAGCAGAGCACACTCAGTGTGCAATTATTAGTACCTGCGCGGGCGGCAGGATTTATTCAAATTGGCCAGCAACTCGATATTCGTTTCGATGCCTTCCCTTATCAAAAATTTGGAATTTATAGCGGCAAGGTAACACAACTTTCCGATACGGTTTTATTGCCAGGAGAATTACAACAAGTACCCACGCCGGTAAAAGAGCCAGCGTATTTAATTATCGCCCAGCTTGATAACGATAAAGTAAACGCCTACGGCCGCGATTTCTCGCTCAAATCCGGCATGACGCTTTCTGCCGATATTCGTCTCGAAGAGCGCAGTTTATTGCGCTGGTTGCTCGATCCACTTTACAGCTTGCGCGGGAGACTCTAATGACAAGCGCAACATCTTCACAAACCAATTCAAACCCAACATCACGCGCAGAGGATTTATTGCGCTTTGGTCGCGGCCCGCAATTGCCGGTGATATTGCAAAATGAATTGGCGGAATGCGGCCTCGCCTGTTTGGCGATGATCAGTTGTTATTATGGTTATCAATGCGACCTGAGCAGTTTGCGGCGTCGTTTTTCAATTTCTGCGCAAGGTGTCAACCTCAAACAATTGCTGGATATGGCCAACCGTTTGCATTTGGCAGGACGAGCATTGCGCGGCGATATTGATGACTTGGAACAATTGCAATTGCCATGCATTCTTCACTGGGGAATGAATCATTTTGTGGTGCTAAAAGAAATTAATCGGCGTGGATTTTTAATTCATGATCCGGCACAAGGCGAGCGCCTGATTACCCGCGATGAAATCAGCAAATTATTTACCGGGGTTATATTAGAGCTAAGCCCAACTACCGAATTTACAAAAGCTGAAACACGTGAACACCTGAAACTTGGTCATTTTTGGTCAAAGTTGGTTGGACTTAAACGCAATCTTGCGCACATTATTTTTCTCTCATTGTTACTGCAAGTCTTTACGTTGATTGCTCCGTTTTACGTGCAAACAGTCATAGATGACGTAATACTCCGTCACGATCATTATTTATTACTGGTCCTGGCATTAGGTTTTGGATTGCTGTTATTGATCCAGCAAGGCACCAATGTATTGCGCGATTGGGTGGTGTTGCATGTATCCATGCGCTTCGGCATGCAAATGTCCGCCAATTTATTTCGCCACCTGATCCGTTTGCCGATGGATTATTTTTCCAAACGGCACATGGGCGATATCGTATCGCGCTTTGGCTCGCTGGATAACTTGCGTCAATTACTCACGACCGGATTAGTGACCGCGCTGGTCGATGGTGTGATGGCCAGCCTTACGCTCATCGTTTTATTTCTCTACAACGCAACGCTCACCTGGGTGGTTATAGGCATAGTACTTTGCTACGCATTGCTGCGCTGGTTTTTATATCGTCCGCTACATTTATTGACTGAAGAAAGCATCGCTGCACGCGCAAAAGAAAACAGCCACTTTATGGAGTCAGTGCGCGCGATACAAACGATTAAAATTTTCCACCGTGAAAGTGATCGGCAGCATTACTGGCAAAACCATCTCGCTGAGGCAATGAATAAAGATATTCGCATCGCGCGCTGGAATCTTGGTTATCAAACTGCAAAAGGTATTTTGTTCGGTATTGAAAATATCCTGGTGATTTATCTGGCTGCTGACGCAGTGATGGGCAATATTTTTTCCATCGGGATGCTCTATGCATTTATCAGCTACAAAGATCGCTTCGTTCGCGCGATGGACAACCTGATTACACAAGGTATTGAATTTAAAATGCTGGGCCTGCATTTAAATCGCCTCGCTGATATCGCATTTACCCAAACAGATCCAGCTGCTGATAACAATCCGGCAACTATTGCAGACACAACCGAAACAACGATTGCGGGGCATATACGTGTACAAAACCTCGGTTTCCGTTACGGCGAAAGCGAAGCACCTGCATTTAGTGGTGTTAATTTTGAAATCCTGCCCGGAGAAACTGTTGCGATTGTCGGCCCCAGCGGTTGTGGAAAAAGTACGCTGATCAAATGCCTGATGGGACTTTTTACACCCACCGAAGGCGAAATATTTATCGACGGAAAACCCATTCAAAAATTGCCCCAATATCGCCGCCAAATAGCTGCAGTAATGCAGGAAGATCAATTAATGAGTGGCGACATCGCGGAAAATATTGCGTGCTTTGAACAACCCATTGACCTCGCACGCGTGTATCACTGTGCGCAACTTGCATGCATCCACGATGATATTTTGCGCATGCCAATGCAATACAATACCTTGGTTGGCGATATGGGCGCGAGCTTAAGCGGCGGACAAAAACAACGCGTGCTGTTGGCGCGCGCACTCTATCGCGCACCGCGTATTTTATTTATGGACGAAGCTACCAGCCATCTGGACACCACTAACGAAGCGCACGTTAACAATCATATTCGTGAATTGGCAATGACGCGCGTGATAGTGGCACACCGGCCGGAAACGGTTGCGTCGGCAGGACGCACAATTAATCTGGGCACAACCGCTCAATAAACTTTAAGGAGCTAATTATGATTCTGCTTATGGGAACGGAAGACGATCCGCAAATTATCGCCATTGCTGACGCATTAAAGCAGCAAGGAAATTCTTTTTTAATATTTGATAGCGGCTTATATCCCACGCAGCATCGGCTCAGTTATCGCCCCATGGATGGCAGCATGCAATTGCAAATTGGTGAACATTGCCTCGCGCAAAACGATATTCATTCGTTGTATTGGCGCACACTGATTCCAACGCGGACTGCACAGGAAAATCCAATCGCCTTGCGCGATAGTGCAAGCTTGTTGCGTTCGTTTCTGCATTCACTCGGGAAAAAATCCAAAAACACCGCAGAGGCCGTGAATTTCCATCAGGAAAAACCACGGCAATTGGCGCAAGTAGCGCAACTGGGAATCAGAATTCCCGAAACCTATGTGGGCAATGACCCGCGTGCGGTGCGTGCATTTTGCGCGCGCCATAATGAAGTAATTTTTAAACCGGTCACCGGCGGTGATTACGCACAAATTGTTAATCAGGCTCATCTCACCGACGAACATTTACAGTCCAGCTTGAACCAATCCCCGGTGACACTGCAAGCTTATATTGAAGGCACCAATATTCGCAGCTACGTAGTCGGCGATGAAATTTTTTCCGCCGAAATTCGCAGCACCGCCAAAGATTTTCGCACCGACGAAGACGCCGAATTAATTCCCTTCAATATTCCACAAGAAATTGCGCAGCAGGCAAAAGCAATTTGCGGCGCACTGGGTTTGGAATGGAGTGGCATTGATTGGCGCCGTACGCCGAAAGGTAATTATATTTTTTTGGAGGCAAACCCGAGCCCCATGTTTGTCAATTTTGAAAAGCACACGCAATTGCCGATTACGAGACATCTCGCGCAATTGCTAATGGCTTAAACAAATTTCATCCCGACAATTCGGGTGAAAGCAACGCACGTAATGTGCATTTTCCACGCCGGTAATACTGGCATTACCAATGATAGAAGGAGTTCACAATGAATACGCAAGCCCAACATAAACACCCGTTTTCATTACTCACCGATGACGAAATGACCCAAGTCAGCGGCGGCAAACCAGGCTGGGCAACCACCCTGGCAATTGGTGAAGAAGGTGGCGGTTACACTACTCTCGCAGTAGGTGAGGAAGGTGGCGTGACTACCCTCGCCATTGGCGAGGAAGGCGGTGAGTACACTACGCTCGCCATTGGTGAGGAAGGTGGTGGTCTTGATTAATCGTTTTGATTAATTGCGCCAAATAAAATTGCCGACGTCCGGGGTCGGCAATTTTATTCACAAAATCATTAAGTAAATTGAAGATGTTATTTATTAGCTTGAGAAATATTTATTCACTTCTTTGTTCTTAAATAAATACAAAGCTATACCCATTCCCATTAATAAATTAAATATTAGCTTTCGCACAAGCAGCATTTGCATATCTTCCGACGAAACCAAAACAAGTGGGCTTAAACCCACCAAGACCCACCCAAGCAGATAAAACCACCGCGCATTCACATTTTTATAAATCATTCCCAATGATGCAGAAAATGCCACGACACCACACAGAATCACAACAAAAATGCTGAAAGGAGTAACTGCATACAGCTCTTTACTTTCACTTGCTTCAATTAGAGCAAAAAAAACAAGGAATGGGCCAAGCAGCCCCATTACAGTAAACAGTTTTAGAAAAAAAGGCATTTGAAAAAAATATTGCTTTCTCATTTTATCACCACATCATCGCTTCAAATGCAGCATACGCACCAGCGCCACCGCCTTCACCAGCCAAAGGATTAAATACTGGAGAATCAAGCCCAAAATCTTTATGATAAAAACCGTTAGAGCCATCGAAATGCTTACCGCCCTCTGCGCTACAAGAAGCCGAATAAGGCCCCCAATTTCCACCAACATTTATTTTACCACCCAGACTGAATCCCGAGGCCCCAGCTTTCAATTGAGGGTTAACATCACTGTAAGGTGTGTTTCTTAGATCTCTAGTCGTCGGCCCATTATCAAGCGCATTGAATTCCAATCCTCCAGCCACTCCAATTCCGAGCCTTACACCACCGAACCATTTGTTAGTTGAGTTATGCTGCCCAACCACAACACTACCGCCAACTCCGCGATAAAGCTCAGCAGTAAAAGACCAAAGACCAGTAGGATCAACAAATTTCACCGGGTTATTTTCTGCATAAACGTAAGTATTAAAGCCACCAGCAAGACCTACAGGATCACTCTGAATGTACCTACCAATACTTGCATCATAGTATCTATGCCAGTTGTACCAAAGACCGCTCTCATTGTCGTGATATTGCCCGGGAAACCCGATATTAAAACCACCAATATGATCCTGTGTTACATGGCGATCAAACGCCATATTGTTAGCTCTCCATTTTAGGGTTTTATTTGCATCACTAATCACTTCCGGACGACCTAAATGATCATTATGAACTGCATAGAGCAGATTACTTTGCACCATCCCAATTATTTCACCATTTAGATAGATGTAAATTCTTTCGATATCAGTTGAACTATGGCTTGTTTCTGCCATTAACAACCCTGTAGGCGTGTATAAATAACGATACGCACCACTATCCACTGATTTTTTTACTCTTTGATTAAGAGCATTATAAGAATAAGCTGCACTATTAGCTGTTTTTAACCGATTAAGAGCATCATATGTGAAAGTAGAGTTGCCGCCATAACCGGTTTTGCTTTCAACATTTCCAACTAAGTTGTATGAAAGTATTTTTGCCCGACTACCAGTTATAGATTCAAATTTATTTCCATCTCCGGCAGCAGGAGCCAGATAGGTATCGACAATACTACTCCAGGTATTACTTGTACGATTGCCGTTGTCATCGTAAGTGAAGCTTTGCTTGTACAATAATGAAAAACTGCTTGCAGGCATGCTATTGGAAATGGATTTGATCGTGTTGTCAGTGTAGTAGTCGTACCCCAAACTTTGATTACTGGAAGTAATGCCGGTTACACGGCCATCAGTGTCAAAATTCTTGGTTCTTACAATTCCATTGCCATAAGTCATTTCCTGGCGATTGTTGTAGTTTTTGATTGATGCAACGGTTTGCCATGCATTATTCAGATACACCTGGATTAGATTAACGTTATCAGCAATATCATATCCGTATTTCAGTTTAACGCCGTTGTCGTAGGTCGTTGTATCCAGGCGATCATGATCATCAAATGTATTGGTAATTGTGTAAGTAGTGCCCGATATAATTTGTTGTTGCTTTTCAATGCCACCCGATTTTGTGTAACTGTAATTCGTAGCACCCGAGCTATCTTTTATACCGCACAAGCGACCCTTTCCGTTACTGCATGCCAGCGTGGAATCCGAAGCCGCTGAATCGTAGTAATAATTTACAGTTTCGTTTTCTGCCGCATTACTGGTAAACACCCATTGCAAGCGCCCTAATAAATCATAACGGTAATCTATGCGGGTATTACTTGCTTTTATCAAATGGTCAAGCTGACCGGATTGATTGTAATAATAGTTTGTCGTACCTGTATCCGGGCTTATTAACTCTTCAACTTCCCCAAATCCATTCCGATGGTAGTAGGTGATATTTTGATTGGCATCTTCAACCTCGGATAAATACCCCAATGCATCATAACGATAGGTTACGGTTTCATCTTCCGGATTGGTAACCGTTTCCAATTGGTTGGCAGACGTGTAGGTAAAACTCGATGCATGGTTAAGTGCATCAGTTGCTGTTGTTACATTTTTATTAGCATCATAGGAATAGGTTGTTGTTTGGCCATGCTTACCGTTACTGGTTTGCAAATTGCCAAAACTGTCATAGGTATTGCTCTGGCTGAAAAAGTAACCGTCACTGACTGTTTCAACATTATTTAGCAGATCAAATGTTTTTGTTATTACCTTTGTTCCATATTCCTGGTCCGGTGTGGTTAATGTTTTAACACGCCTTACCTCATCCAATCCGTATTCAATATAACTTCCGCTGGGGTAAGTGATTTTTTTCAGTTGGTCATCACCGCCGTAATATTCGTACTGTGTGATTTTTGCAGTACCGTCATTAACAATTTTGGTTTCGAGACGACCTTTACCATCGTAAGTGAAATCAATTACCAAACCATTTGCATCCGTGGTTTTGTTAGGCAAACCCGAGTTATTGGTTTCGTATACGTATTGCGTTGACTGATTGTTGGCATTGGTTAACGTTATCAAATCCCCCTGATCGTTGTACTCCATAATCGTCTTGTCAGTAACACCTGCACGTGCGCCATCAATCGTTACTTTTTTCAGTAGTTTGTGTTGAGAGTAGCCTGATACGTTTTCATTAAATTCGTAACTGTAAGTTTCGGTGCGCACCGGCGTATATTCAGTGCTGTTGTATTTCAACGCTTTGGCATGATGGTATTGCAAACGGTTTTTGTAAGCAGCTGTGCTGTTGTATACATATTCATGCACAACAGCTGGGACAGATCTCGGTGTGGGGCACACAGATCCGGCCTCACATAACGCAGCATTTTTTGCGCCGTCCCAAATTTTTAAACTGGTCATACGGCCGTAATTATCCCAACTGTACTCTTTGGTTACACCGTTAGCATACTCAAGCTCGATATCATTAAATGCGGTATAGGTGTAAGCAGTGCGATTACCTTTTGCGTCTTCTTTGTACTCGATATTACCTTTAGTTGTGTCCGCGACATATTTATTAAAGCTGCCGGTAACGGGGCAAGCATCCGCTGGATTACCATCAGTTTTTATTCCCACCAAACGCTTCGACGAATCATAGTAATAAGTCGTGATGCCGCCTTTTGCATTGGTAATTTTTGTACGATATGAATATGACGCGGTATTTCCGTTAGCATCAGTAAATGTTCCCGCACCAGCGGTGTAAACATAGTTATTCCGATTTACCCCACCAACCAAACCACTATATTTAGCTTGTGCTGATAAAACTCCGCTATTGGGTTCGTAATAAGCGTAATCGCCCCACTTCACTTCATTAACAAAAGTAGCAGTAATTCCTTCTCTTGTATTATCACCCGCAGGTGGAACGTTGGTGTAACCCACTGAACCTGATGAATCAGGGTAAACAACTTTTACCAAATCGCCGGTAAGAGTGGTCGAAGAACCATAAGTGCCATACTCATAAGTAATGGAATAACCATTGGGTAATTTGATGGACTCCACTTTTGGTGATTTCGTTGAATCCAATTTAGCTGCCCAGGTAAATTCCAAACGACGACCTGAACTATGAGTGACCGTTAATAACACATCATCTTTATAGAAGCTGTAGCTAAGATAACCATCATTACCAATAGCCATCGGATAACCTTGCTTCACCTGTCCATTTGAGCCGTATTCGAACGTCCAACTTATTCCATTAACATTAGTTTTACTCAACAATCGTCCATAATAAGTAAATTCATATTTAGTACCTTGCGAATCCACATACACCCAACGGTTCTTACCCTGATCCAGTCTGGTTGATCTAACAATATAATCACGTGAAGTTGAATTTACGGTGCGATTTGCAATACCAGATACGTCATTTAATGTAAAAAGTGTTTTGTCATAACCTTTGAGCAATTTAATTGATGCTACTTTTTTATGATTAAGTGATGCATCCAAACACCCCTTAAAATAAGGGCCTTTTTCACTGTCACTGATAAAACCGTAATAACCATATTCAGGCTCCCCTGGGAAAACATTATCACCCTCCCATATAGAACCATCCGTTGATTGGTGACAACGAGATCCATCTACGTAGTTAACAACCAGTGCGGTGTCAAATTCTGTTTTCCACTCCTCGCCAAAAATACCCAACTCAGTCCTGCCCGGAAGAGGATTACCTTGCGCATCAAAATGGCCCGACTGGCTACCGATTTGCTCACTACTGGTACGACGATTTATTTCCAGTGGCATTTCGCCTGTGCCTTGATAATCAGATACGTCAAGGTATTTAGCGCCTGATTGAAACATTACAGGGCAACCGCTGGAATAATCACTTTCCGGAGCCTGCTCTTTTTTTACTTGCGAAGTTGACTGAGGTAATGAAAAGTTACCCAACTGTTTATTCTCGAAGAGCCACGCAAATTGCATCTCGGAAGTAAATTGAAAAGGGCGATCATATTCGCACACCATTTCAGTAGTGGTTCGCTGAGTTCCATCGGGATTAACCCCATCAGGCACGGTAACAAATATGCAAGGTCTCTCGGCCAACGCTATATCAGCTGTCGAGAGCAATAGCAGCGCAGCTATTAAACTCTTTAAAAATTTAGATGCTTTGCAAGCATCAGAAAAATGGTTCTCGCCGTTAGAAACCTTATTAGCGGTGAGTAGAGTTAGCATGAAAAAATTCCTTACTTTTATAAATATCATGACGTAATCCGATTTTAAGTATCGGGTTAAACCCGAAAATGTAATTGGTAAATTTATTGCAAAACAATTTGCTAATGCATTTACTCCACATTAATTAATCGGCCTGCCTTGTCATATTTGAAAATTGTTGTCGTAGTGACGAAATTAACTACCTTGAGATAATCAAGCAGAGACAGATCACTGCTCGCCACGGGAGCCAATCGAACTTTATTGCTGCCATTTAATAATGCAACATCAACACTTTCCTCACCCCAAGCGTTCCACGCAGAAGTAGCAGTAAAGTTTCGAGTAGCAATTAATTGATTATTGACATATACCGACATCGGTTTATTTGCACCGGAGCCGTTTGCATAGCGGAAATAGAGGGTTGCCCTACCCGCACTGGATCGCGTCACGGTCCATTCAACAGAACCACTTGCACTGGTGTAATTGACAAAACCAGCACCGCTATATCCACTTTGATTGGTTGCAATTGTGGCCGAAGAAATGAGTGCATTTTCAGCTTCATACACGGTGCCAGATATTGCAGTGGAACTGCTTGAACTGGAAGAACCGGGAGACGACGAAGGAATGCTGCTACTGGAACTGCTTGATGAACTTGCAGGTAAACCTATTTCTACAGAACCAGTTTGTGCCCCACATCCGTATTGATTGCATCCACGAACCCAATAGACATACAAAGTGCCAGGTACCGCAGCTGTATCGACATAATTGGTTTGCAGATAAGGATCGCCATTAGTAAGCGAAATAAGTCTGCGCTTAATGTCATAAAACGCTGCGCCAGGTGCATCACTCCATTTAATGTCGATTACAGAACCTAATACCAACACATCAACAGCAGCAGGAACACCAACCATAGTAATTAGTAGTGTCGTTGCCCAACCGGAGCAGAGTTCATTCGCATTACATGCTTTAACGCGATAGGTATAGGACGCTCCACCCACAGCAGTGCTATCAACATAACCCAATGCGGTGACATTGGATGCAAGGGGACTGTTGTTGCGCTCGACAATATATTTCGCAACATCCACACCAACATTCCAGGTTAAATATATGTTCGCATCTGATATGGCTGCGGTAAGGCCTGTTGGAGTTTGCGGTGCAGGCTGCACAGTCACCGAACCGGCTACCTGGCCTGCAACACTAGAACAGTAGCCATCTTTGCAAGCAGAAATTTTATAATTGTAAGTATCAGCAACAGTAAGTACATCAATAAAGCTCATTGTCGGCGCAACAGATGCTTGTATAGAAGCAATTGACACACCATTGCGATACACAACATAGGTCGTTGCACTTGGAACACTGGGCCAGGCAATAGTGGCGTTTTTTCCCGATAACGACACAGAAACATCCGCTGGAGATTTCATCATCGTGAGCACTTTAGATGCAGACCAATTTGAGCACGTTGTATTTGCGCTACCAGCACAGGCCCTGACCCGATAACTATAAGTTACACCGCTATTAACATTGGTATCTGGATAAGCAATAGATGTGTAATTAGCGTTACTAACGATGCTTCCATCTTTTTCGATGTCATAACGGATCGCACTTGCAACTGCCCCCCATGTAATTATTAAACTTGATGGACTATTGATTCCGCCGGAATTAATAACGGGTGCAGGGGGAACAATTATTTTTGCAGCTGAAACCCAAGCAGAGCATGCCGTGTATTTACATGCTTTAACTCTGTATGTGTATTCAACACCAGCTGGCGGTGCGACATCTTGATAAGAAGTTCCAGCGCCGGATGTCAGAGGTTGTTCATTGCGCTCGAGGTAATAACCATTTGCGTCAGCAGATACTGCCCAATTTACATTAATATTTCCGCTATTTAGCACAACGCTGATGCTAACGGGTGCAGCAGGTGCAACAGCTGCCGGAGTTGTAATACTGCTTGAAACTGCCCATGCAGAACATGCGGTATCAATGCACCCTCTTACTCCATAGGTGTAAGCCGTTGTGGGCAACGCAGTTAAATCGCTATAGCTAAAACTGGATGAATTAACTTGCCAGATATTTGAATCAGCAATTCCATTTTTAAAGCGCTGGATCTCATAACGAGTGCTGAAATAAGAAGGACTCCAGGCAATATTAACGGCACCAGTTTGCGAATTAGTGCCAATATTGGCGATTGATGGAGAGATTGGAGTAAAAAATGTTGAAATTGCTTTGGATAACCACGCAGTACAATTAGCACCAATACAAGCTCTCATTTCATAAGTGTAATTCTGCGCCCCCTGTGCAGTTAGATCGCGAAAAATATTTGCTGATCCCCCATCGACGGTAAGATTAATTGGCGAACCATTGCGTTTGAATTCATAAGTATTGAAATAGGGATTCATAATACTGAATCCAATTTTAATCGCCGGCCCATCAATTACAGCAGTCATATTACTTGGAGAATATGGTGTAGTTGGTGTAGATGCGCTGTAAGGCGCTGACCATGCAGAACAAATGCTGCCGTTGCACGCCTGAATAACATGAGAGTAACTGGTTGCAGCAACAAGGCCCACTGAGCTACCACAGCTTGTCGCACTTACGTCGCACAACACAGCTCCATTACGTTTTACTACGTAACGATTTGCACCAACCGATGCTGTCCACGAAACCAATAATGAGGCACCTGAAACAGTTGATCCTGTAAAACCCGGAACTGCAGGAGCAAGAGCGATTGGTGATGATGAAACCCAGGCAGAACAAGTGACATTTTTGCAAGATCTAACACTGTAGGTATAGCTCGCACCCGGTGTTGGACTATCGGTATGAGTTGTAAATAAACCAGAAGCAATATTTCCAGATGTACCACTGCGTTGGAGCTCATAACTGGTAGCGCCTGATGAAGCACTCCAATCCACTTTAATTGATGACCCAATAATTGCAGGAGCGATGCTGGCTGGTGGAGCGGGCGCGACATCAGGAGGGGTTGTAACACTATTGCTTGAGCCGACCCATCCAGAACAGGCTGTATCAATACATGCCCTGATTATGTATGCGTAAACTGTACTGCCTACAACAGCAACATCGCTATAGTTAGTTCCAGTTGCAGTGCCAATTGGAATTGCACTAGCGCCATTAGCGGTACGCTGTATTTCATATCGAGTGGAAAAAAATGCGGGAGCCCATATCAGGCTCACACCTCCACCTGAAATACTCGCAGAAAAATTGCTTGGTGTTGCAGGAGTGAAAAAAGTGGATATTGATTTAGAAACCCAGGCAGAACAATTATTCTCAATGCACGCCCTGATTTTATAGGTATAGTTCTGAGCACCAACAACATTGCTATCCTGAGCGGCTGTGCTTCCCATAATTGAAAGAGTCACATTACTGTCATTGCGCTGAAATTCGTAACGGGTAATAAAATATTGCTCTGCCCAGGTTATGACAATTGTGGGCCCCGATAATACAGCCGATACATTCGCAGGAGCAGCAGGGATAGATGGTGTCGATGCATTGTAGACCGCAGACCAAGACGAGCATCCATCTGCACCGCATGATCTAACCCGATGAGCAAATGTTTTAGCGCCCGGTAATGGAGTAGTAATCGTAGTTTGATTTCCAGAATAAACCACACTTCCATCGCGTTCTAATTCATAACTTGTTGCGTTGGCGGAGCTAGTCCAACTTATTCCTAATGTTGGTCCTGAAATAAATGAACCAGTAAAGCCAGGGGTAACAGGAATTATCGGAATTCTTATGCTGGAAGATGTCACCCATGCAGAACATGCTAAATTTTTACAAGCCCTGACACTATAAGTATAAGTAGTACCAACAGCCGGACTATCGGTATAAGTGGTAATCAAACCCGATGCAATATTGCCGCTAGCACCACTACGTTGCAATTCATATTTTGTTACATTACTTGAAGCAGACCAATCCACTTTAATCGTCGAACCAACAATTGTGGGAGTGATACTGGCTGGTGAAGCAGGTGCAACATCCGGTGGAGTTGTAACGCTATTGTTCGACCCTATCCACCCGGAGCAAGACGAATCAATACATGCTCTAATTCTATAAAAATAATTAGTACTGCCCACTACTGTCAAATCATCGTAGCTAGTTCCAATCACTGAACCAATTGCAGTTGTAAATACACCATTAGAGCCGCGCTCAATTTCATATCGATTGGCAAAAAAAGCAGGAGCCCAATTCAATCGTACCCCGCCGCCAGAAATAGCAGCATAAAAATTACTGGGGGTCCCTGGTACCGTCGGAGTCGAAACGTTATAAGTTGCTGACCAAGAAGAGCATCCCTCGGCATTACATGCCTTCACACGATACACATACGTTTTATTACCATCAGAGAGCGTAGTGACCGTCGTTTGAGTGCCGGTGTAAATTACGCTTCCATCGCGTTCCAATTGATAACTGGTGGAACCAGCAACGCTGCCCCAGCTAACACCCACCGTGGGCCCTGACAAAAAATTACCACTGAAGTTTGGGACAGAGGGGACAGCGGCCTGAACAATTGCCGATACGACGACCCCAACCAATAACACCAATACATTGCGAATAAACACCATTGAAATACAAACTCCCTTAAAATTCTAATGAAAGAATTGGTTTAATTTTTATTAGCTAAAAATAATAAATTGCGAGCATACAAAAGCATTGCCCCAAATAAGGGCCAGACCTTTCCAACCAGCGTTGGAGAAAAGCAAGAATGTGTTGCAGATGTGAGACGTTAATTAGCTTCGATAATTAACCAAGAGCACACTCCATGTATTTTCTGAAATTATTTAAAAACAACCAATAAAATGGGCCACCTTTCGATGACCCATTTAAGTTTAAAAATTACTTATTGAACCCTTACTTAAAACTCGCCGGTTTTGCAGTCTCCGCAATACCACCAAAACCGTTTACAACTTCTTCACCACGTTTGGTCAAATCAACACGATCCTCAGTGTTGCTTATATTCAACACTGCTTTATCGCCGGTGTTTCCAAACCAGGAAGTGGCCAGCCAGCCAAAAGGAACAATTTTCCATGATTCAGACTTTGCATTTGCAAGTGCTGTTGGTGTAAATGCACCGCCAGTGCGATCTAACGTCACACCGTTAAATTGTTCTTTCGTTTCGAAGGTTGCGTTGAACAGCGGTTGACTATCATCTACAACGAGTTGGCCGATAATCTCAAAATCTTTTACTTTTATCGAACCAGCTACAGTGTTGGCAAATTGGAAA
Organism: Cellvibrio sp. 79; assembly: GCA_003056245.1. Taxonomy (GTDB): domain Bacteria; phylum Pseudomonadota; class Gammaproteobacteria; order Pseudomonadales; family Cellvibrionaceae; genus Cellvibrio. The sequence continues at coordinate 996,244 of MVDH01000003.1, forward strand.
CCAAACACCTTAGGTTTTAACGTTCTTGAGAATACAGCAGGATAATCCGTTTCCTTTACTATAAATTCGAGTGCAGTCCATTCACCAGGTGTAAAGCTGGCCAAGGATAACCCCGGTGAAACACTGAAGTGCTTATAGTTACCATCCTGGAAGATGAACTGCATCCATAAATCGTTTGCAGCATAATCAGCAGGAATGAAAACTTTGGCTTTCACCGTAATTCCGCCGCCGAAATTTATTTCATTTACACTTTCAACGTTGGATTTATTAACCAAGCCGCTATCGCCTGCTACTGTATTAATTACTAACTCACCATCGACTGCCGCCACCGTAGATTTACCACCCCAGTCAACAACAAAACCGTCTGTATTTTTAACAAATGATGATTTGTATTGCGTATCAGTGATAATTTTTGTTGGTTTAGCGTTTACATCAGTTACAGTTATTGAATCGATCAATATTGGTGACGTCGGAACACCATCAAGGCTCCACAATTGGAAAACGATTTCCTTCAAATCATTTGCATTTGGCTCGCTTCTAAAATCAACAGCCACCTTCCAATCCACCCAATCACCTTTTGACAAACCACCAATACTAAGCCCCTTGCTTTTTTCAGTGTAGCCAGGACCAAACTTGGCAATCATTTGCCCACCAGCCCATGACGGCATAGGATCATCAGCAGGAATTTTTATCCGAATGGTAAATAATAATTCCTTGGTGAAATCTAACTCGCCTGCGCTTGTAGATTTTCCGATAACAATTTCATTGCCTTTTCTCAATAACGTTAACGAACCATCTGCCTGCCCTATTTCCTGCGGTTTGTCCCACAAACCGGCCCAACCCTCTGTATCCGATTCAAATTTATAGGTTTTCAATGGAGGCACACCGGGCAAAATAATTAAATCATCCAGCTTGAATACCGCTTTGATGTCGGGAGATTTTCCATTCGCAGCCAACTGGAAACCGACTTGCGTTACTTTGGTAAGATCAAATGTAGCTGACCCGTTAATTAAATTAGCGGGATCAATGTCTTCCTGGGTTCTTGGAACCGCATAACGCAACTTGTTCCATTGATAACCACGCAAATCTTGTGCTTGGGCAGAACCAAGGCTCAGCGAATTTCCATTGACATCTTTAATGTACAACGTGAAAAGCAATTTACCTTTAGGAACCAACTTGCCATCGGCATCACTAATTTTTTGCAACTCAAGATAGCGCGAGTCCAGATAGAGATTGGTAGCTAATTCTGCACCGCCAGCAAGATTGGCGCTTTGCGGCAGTGTTAGGGTATAAGCAGCACTGTCATCAGCTGTTGTCCATGGCAAATTAATTGCCAATGCACGATCACCCACTGATCTCGCAATTAAATCTACGTGATCAATTGGCGTGTCGCTGGTACCAGAACCGGTAAAAGATGTGATTGCAAATGGAGCACCTGCTTCCATTAAATTGGTTACTGCGCTCGTTAATTTATCGCCGGAATTCCAGCGACTTCCATCTGCCTGAACAGAAAGAATAATATTTTTAGCGGTATCAGCAGAAACCAATGTTCTACTGCGATCACGCGCAAATGCATGATAATCCTGGCCACAGGGTGCATCTATCGCAATAGGTACTTTTAATCCGGCCGTGCGGAATTTACCGATCATCGCTTTATACGCATCAAGATAATCCTGATAACCAAAGCTGTCAGGATTAAATACACCTTCAGGGCCCCAACCACTCGCCATATTAATTATTAAGTACGGCTGGAAACGATCTTGCGCAATGACACCCAACCATTTTTTTAACCACAATGTATCGACTGCGCTATTTAATGCGGCGGTATTTGAGGAGCAAGTTAGCTTGTCACTTTCCAGCGTCACAATCGCCACCAACCCCTGCTCCACCACTTTCACCATCGCGTTTTCCAAATCCGGATCGGTGGTGTTTTCGTTGATATATAAACGCACAACATTCGAGCCGGTTTCTTTAATCGCTTTAATACCATTGATGCGCGTTAAGGTTGGCGCTGCGCCCAATTGCATATCAATACCGCGCAATAACAACGGTTTTTTCGCTGCATCGTAAATAGTGGTTTCATCGGTTGTGATGGTTAATGCGGTATCACTAGGACGCGGACGCGCCGTAGGATCTTCAACGCCCGGTGCAGGGTTTAATGGATTTTTATCTTTGTCTGCATCGCTGACAAGACCGCCGCTACCGCCACAACCTTGCAACAGCAAGGCAGCTGTCATTACAGCGATGGAACATAATTTAAATTTCATCATTTGACTCCAAAATATTATTGTCTGGCCCTCGGGCCGCTCTCGGCCTGTACGCAACAGGCCTGGCTATGGATTGTTTTTTTACAGTGTCAAAGTTATGCCGACGTTGTAGCGGCGCTCTTGAATCCACATGCTGTTAAATTGGTTGCTGTATTGCGAATAACTTTTCCTGCTTTGCGCAGTTAAGTTCGTGCCGCTTGCAGTGAAGCTGATGTGTTCGTTCAACCAATAACTTGCTGAGAGATCGAGGTAACCTTGTGGCTCAACCCAGTTGCCCATCGAGATGGGTTCGGCTTGTGTTGCCAGGCCAAAGCGACCGTCGTATTCCTTGCTCTTCCAGTTGTAAGCCAGGCGCACGTTCAAGCCGGCTTTGTCGTACCACAGGATCATGTTGGACTGATGCTTGGAGTTGGATCTCAAGGGGAAGGAGTTGCCCATGAAATCTTTATCCGTGCTCTCGCTTTCGGAATAGGTGTAGTTAAATTCAATACCGGTTGCGCTCAGGAATGCACCCGGAAGGAACGTGAATGGTTGTTTGTAGCCAAGCTCCAAACCGTAGAGCGATGAAGCACCGACGTTTTTGCTGGCCCACACGTTGGCCATATTGCCGCGATTAATACCATCGAGGTCTACAAAGCGACGCTGTTCCTGATAGGTTTGCACGGAGGTGCTGACATCAATCATGAACAAACCTACGCCTAGAATGGAGTTTTCATCGAAGTACCATTCGGTAGTGGCGTTATAGACATTGGCATACCAGGGTTTCATGTAAGGATCGCCGTTATCACTGCCGCCGTTAACGCAAAAAACAGTTTCGCCTTTACCATCCGGCCCTAATTGTTGTACGCCGTTAACATCGTATTTTGGACATTCGCCAACCCACACATTCAAACTTTCACCCAGATTTTTCAGATCATTACGCGAAGTGGTTTTGGCTGCACCCAACCGCACAACAACATCATCTGTCGGGAAGAAATTCAGGTTGATAGAGGGCAACACATCAACAAATGAATACTTGATAGTTTCCATATCGCTAACAAACGCGATGGCCTGGTTTTCGTAGCCGATGGAGTTATAGATATCCAGTTTTTCCGGAATGATGCTTTTCTGGATGGTGCGGTCAGTGCTGATAATTTGCGCACCCACGTTGCCTTTAAATGGAACTCCCCAAATGCCATCGACTGAATCAAGGTTCAATTGGAACGATGCCGTTGAGGTGACCTCTTCCACATCGTATTCAAATGCGGGGTCATTCACTGTTCTTACGCCCGGTGCCGGCACTACAGTAACGTTGCCGTTTTCATCGGTAACCGTAGTTTCCTGGCCGGGATACAAACGGTTCATAAATTCCAGAGGATTATCCCAGGTCGCCGGATTGAGTGATGAAACACCGCTTTCAAAACCTTTGAAGGGACCAAAGTCGGTGAACTTGATAGTTTCAGCAGCGGTGAATCCGTTGTTTGGCAACTTACCGGTATTTACTAAATTGGCATTTTCGAGGCTGTAATCGAAATAACGGAAATCCGGCCAGCGTTGCCATACCTGATTGCCTGACATTAATTGATAACGTTTGTTAGCCGGGGTGCGGTCGCTATCGGGATAGCGCTGGGTTGCAGTCAAATAATTAAATTTACTGTTGTGAGCATCGCGATCCCCTTGACGGAAACCGACATCAACTGATGAGAAAAGATCGCTTTCGAGTTCGTAGTTAACATCCAGGCGAATCACATTCAGCTCTGCGGTAACTTCGGAGCCATCCGCAATACCTTGATAGAACTTCAACAAGTTGGCATCGGACAAATCGCCCTCGTAACTGAAGCTCGGGTATTCGCCGCGATAATCTACGGTTAGCGGATAGCCAGTGACCGGGTCTTTACCATTGGGAGCAGGAATACCTGTTACCGGGTCTTTAGGACCATCCACATCCACCCAGTTCCAACCGGGGTTGCCCTGTTGGAAAATAGCGCTGCGATATTGTTTTTCTGCCTCGGCATAAACATAGCGAAGCTTGGCTTTCAAACGATCCTGGCTGTCGTACTCCACCTCAAAATTGGTATTCAGCGCTGCGGTACGGTTGATCTGGTTGCTGGATGTTGTCTGGAAACCGGGAGCGACCAGTTTGGCCACTTGCAGGGTATGCAGGTTTCTGGTTTGGGTTACGCCGTTGGCATCCACGTAGGTAACGTCACCCATGTCCGTCACAATTGTGCCTTGTGAAACCGGCAGCAATGGGTCGTATAACCCATCCACATACTGTGGCAATGTGCCATTTACCTGATAGGAAGTAGTGGAGCTGGAACCATCAAAGGCAGCCACTACACCGCGATCAAATTGGTCCATAGCGGTGTAAAAAGCATCGCCGCGCACAATGAAGTGCTCACCAACAGCCGCTTCAATCGAGATATTTGCCCCTTCACGCTCACGCGTCATAAAGCTGGAGCGCGCGGAATATTCGCCGGGGACGAGGTACCAGTCGTTTACCAGATCGCCGTCGCCGTCAATGTCTTTGCGGTCGCTTGGACCTTTACCTTTACCTTCCAAAAAACCCAAATGCTGGCTGGTGGACATCTGGTAGTTAGCGTTGTAGCTGTTGGATTGGAATGCGCCCACGGTGACACCAAACAGGCCGTCATTGTTGTAGCCGAGGATCAGACTGTAGTTGTCATCGGGTGAACGCTTGTCAGTGGTGCCATCCGCATTCATTTCGCGATCGGAAAGTTCACCTTGTGAAAAATCCAGTTTGGCATTGGCAGTGAAGCCATTTTTCATCTTCAACGGGCTGATGGTTTTGAGGTTCACCAAACCGGAAATACCACCGGCGATTGCATTCGTCGATTGGGATTTATAAACATCTACGCCATTGATCATACCGGCGGGAATATCACCGTAGTTGGCGCCCACATCGGTAATGTTCCAGGGGCTCAGGAATTGCTCGCCATTCAGGGTAGTCATTACTTGCGGCATACCGCGCACGTTAAGCGAGGTACCTTCGTTCGCTTCGCGCTTGATTTGAACGCCGGTTACGCGCTGCAAGGAATCGGTGATGGTGGCATCGGGCAATTTGCCGATGTCTTCGGCCACAATCGAATCCACCACGGTGGTTGATTCACGCTTGATATCAATTGCCTTGGCCTGGGATGCGCGCACCCCCTTAACAATCACTTCTTCGACGGACTCATCAGTGGCGGATGTATCCGGTTGTTGTGCATAAGCGTGCACGCTGCCAAGCGCACAGCCTATGGCCAATACCAGGGCTTTTTTTCGGGTAGTGATACCTCGGGTTTTGATCATCTTGAGCTTCCTCGTTTTATTATCTTTTGAGTTATGGCAGCCGGTTTTTTTATCCGGCCTTACGTTCACACGGAAAACTCCTGCACCCGGCTTCGGGGGAAGGTTTGGGATGTGAGCGGTAAAGGTAGTTCGGTGGATTAGCAGATTGAGTCTGCGCACTTATTTTTATCGGTGACGCCTATTATCGCATTCGAGCACTTTGCCAACGAATAATGGATCAAAATGTAATCGGTTTCAACAGGATATTGAAACCGATCACAAACCCCCTGTGCAGCAGCACAGAATAATTTGTGAGCAAAACTATCTAAAATGCCATTTCTTATAGCTTTTACATTTATTTATTGACACATAAACACTTATTTATTTCATAAAAAGCATAAACCCGCACTATTTTTACATAGAAATATTTGTAATATCTATAAGACCTACAAATTACGATAGTAAATTTTTCTATCAATTTGGATATCGGTTTCAGATCAACTGTGAATACCGGTAACATTTTGGCACCGTAATTAACAGGCATAAAAAAACCGGCCTGAGCCGGTTTTTGTATCGAATTACTGAACATACATCACAAGCGCAGACGAATCCCCGCTGCAACACGACGCTCCTGCACCGATAGGGAGTGGAATTGATCCTCAAACTGGGCGTAGTTGCGATAGTTGGTTTCAGTCAGGTTGGTACCTTGCAGATATAAGGTGACGTTTTCGATCACATCGTAGTTAACCGAGACATCCAGATAACCCGCAGCTTCAGTCCAGTTTCCCATGCTGATTGCTGCTTCGTTGGTATTCAAACCAACACGGCCATTGAAGATCTCGCTGCGCCAGTTATAGGCGATACGCGAGCTGAGCTTGTCACCCTGATACCACAAAATGGCGTTGTACTGGTGCTTGGAGTTGGATTGCAGCGGGAAGCTATTGCCTTCCAGATCTTCATCGCCCGAATCACTATCGGAATAGGTATAGTTGAATTCCATACCGGTATTACTCAGGAAGCTCGGCAGGAAATCAAAGGATTGCTTATAGCCTACTTCGAAACCAAGAAGGTCTGATCCTGAAACGTTCTGGGTAGTCCAAACGTTGGCGGTGCGTCGCACAACACCGTCAGAATCCGGATACGCACGCGCATCCTGCAAGGTTTCGGTTGCGGTATCAACCTGGATCAGGAATACACCCAGACCCAGAATGCTGCCTTCAGCAAAATACCACTCGGTAGACGCGTTCCAGTTATCGGCACGCCAGGGTTTAACATTGGGGTTACCCTGGTCATTACCGCCACCGGGGCTGGTCACCACATTGTAAGCACCGTTCTCATCAGTGCGGGTGCCGCCAGGGGTGTAAACCTTGTATTCCTGATACCACAACGTCTCATCTTCACCCACATTCACCAGATCATTACGACTCATGGTTTTGTTGTAACCGAAGCGTACGATGACGTCATCAGCCGGGAAAAAACTGATGTTGGCCGCCGGCAATACATCGGTGAATGAGGTTTCAGTAGTCTTGGTGCCCAACTGCTTGAACATCACCTGCCAACCCGCGGGCGGTTTACCCAATGCTGCGTCTGCGCCACCGCCGTAGTAACTTCCTGGTGCCGGTACAGCTCCGGCAGCGTAGGTGCTATTTACAACTTCACGCTTGGTCTCAACTACACGCAAACCCACATTGCCAGAGTACGGAATGCCGAATACACCCTCGTCATTTTCGAAGTTGCCCTGGAAATAAGCCTGCGCAGTATCCTCAACCACTGAATAAGCTTTGGCCGGATCTGCAAAGCGGGTAGCGCCGGGGTAGATGGAATTCATAAAGCCATCCACATCATCCAGCGACTTTGGATTCAATGCTGCAACACCCGATTCAAAACCACTGAAAGGCCCAAAGTCGTTGTAGGAAATCAGTTGCGACTTAAGATCATCGAAGGGCGCTTGCTGCAAATCGGCATTACCTTTGAAGTCATACCAGTCAGGGTAGCGTTGCCAGACATAGTCACCAGGCAAGGGCTTAAAGTGCAGATCCGCCGGAACATTCGGGTCAGCCCAAGTTGAGTAGCGGCCAGTCGGAGTCAAGTAATCGTATTTGGTGGTTTTCACATCGCGGCGATCCAGGCGCAAACCGAAATCAAACGATTTGAAATCGGCAAATTCGAATTCATAGGAACCGTCTGCGCGCAGTACATCCATAGTCGCTTCATCTTGCTGCTCGATCGCAAATGCCTGGAACAGGTTCAAACGATCAGTGCTGGATAAGTCATCCGCATAGGAAAAGTTGGGATATTCCTGGGTGTAATCCACCGTTACCATGAACGGTAAAACAGGGTCATCCTTACCATCACCATCCTCATCAACCCAATACCAAACCGGCGTACCTTGCTGGAAGGTAGCCTCTTCGTAGGTCTTATCGGCTTCAGAGTGCACATAGCGCAATGTGCCTTTAAACGCATCACCGGAATCGAATGCCAGTTCGAAATTGGTATTGATGGCATCAGTGTGGTTTTGCTTGCTTTTGGTAGTCGCTTGGAAATCCGGCGCTTCAACCACGGCGACTTGCACCGAGTTAATCACGCGATCCGGCGTGCTGCCACTGCCTGGCACCACGGCTTCTTTTGTGGTCACAGTGCCGGGGCGCAATACGTCATAGTTCGAGTCACGGCTACCGTTGAATTGGGTTTCTACACCGCGATCATACTGGTCCATTTTGGTGTAGAAAACTTCACCGGTGAATGTCAGGGAATCACTCAAACGCGACTGGAATGAGGTCGCAAAACCTTCGCGCTCACGCTCCATTACATAGGCTTTTACACCGTAACCGGCGGGAACCAGGTAGCGATCGGTCGTCTTGTTACCATCGCCGTTTAAATCCAGTGGATCACCGCCAGAATTCACAAACCCCAGGCGCGAGTCTTCATACATTTGATAGTTGGCCGCATTGGTCAGCGAACTGAATGCACCAAACGTGAAACCCAAATCGCCATTGTTCCAGCCTACAAATGCATTAACGTCATGGTTAGCATCTTTGGTGATAGAACCTTCCGAGGTCTCCAGGCCAGCAGTAGCAGTCCAGCCTGCGTCCATATCCAGGGCGCGACGGGTTTTCAAATCCACCACGCCGGAAATCCCGCCCGCAGCAGTCGAGGCAGATTGGGATTTGATAACGTCCACACCGGAAATCATTGAGGCGGGAATATCGGAATAGTTGGCTCCAACGCCAGTAATCGACCAGGGGCTGAGAAACGATTCACCATTTAACGTCGTCAGCACTTGCGGCATACCGCGCACATTCAGGCTGGAACCTTCACCCGCCGTACGCTGGATTTGCACGCCGGTCACACGCTGCAAGGAGTCAGCGATAGTGACGTCCGGCAACTTGCCAATATCTTCTGCCACAATCGAATCGACAATAACGGCCGAGTTACGCTTTACATCCACCGCCGCTTTTTGCGAGCCGCGAATACCGGTAACGATAACTTCTTCAACCAGGTTATCGCCCGTTGGCGCATTCTGTGCAATTGCCGGACTGGTCAATGCCGCGACCGAAAAAGCCGCTACACAGGATGACAAAATCGTCTTTTTAAAATACGGAGAACTCATGAAACCCCTCGTGCTGTTTAAATCCCGCTAACTCCCAAATTCAAGGCGAACAAATCTATCCGGAGGCTATGAAAAACCCACAGGTGATAGCGATAGATGAATGTTTATCTGGAAAGTTAGGAACTAGTAGTTGAACAAGCTTGATACCTCTGCCTGTTTTTGATTGCTCTTATCTTTGTTTATGCGACAGCCAAAATCGCAGTTAATAATTACCGATTATGTAATCGATTACAACAATTTTTACATTTAAATAGGTTAAATTCTGATACCCAGTATTCATTCAAAATATTGGCAGGCAACCAAAATTAAAAATAATCATTAAAAATCAAGTGGTTGAATTTGTAGCATTTAATAGATATCAAAAATATGAAAGTGAGCGTATTCAGAGGAAATGACTTAAAAGTAAACGATTACACCACCAACCATAAAAAAGGGCAGCTTGGGTATATCCATAAACTGCCCTGACTATTGATTAGAGTTGCTGCTCTATTGCAGCTGCCAGCTTGGGGGAATCCGGCTTGGTTGTGCTGCCGAAATATTCAACCAGCTTGCCATCCTTCCCAACCAGATATTTGTTGAAATTCCACTTTGGCTCTTGCGCCTGGTCAGCCAATTCCTTGAATACCGGGTTCGCCTCCTCACCAGTTACATGGGTAGGTGCCAACATGGTGAAGGTTACACCGTAGTTGAGATAGCAAATTTCTGCCGCTTTTTCTTCATTTGCATCTTCCTGCTTGAAGTCATCGCTGGCAAAACCTACTACCACCAACCCTTTATCCTTGTACTTTTTGTGCAACGCTTCCAGTTCTTTGAACTGGGAAGTGAAGCCGCAATGGCTGGCCGTATTCACCACCAGCACGGTTTTGTTTTCCATTAACTCACAAATATTCACAGAATCCTTTGAATGCAATTTGCGATATTCGCCTTTCAAATATTCCGGGCAAGCCGATGCAGTTACGCTGATCATTGCCAACAGACCTATCATGCTTCTCAATATTGCGGGGCTTTTCGATTTCACAGGAAGATCTCCTCAGTTATTAACATAACAACGATGCAGGCAGTCTAACCGGTTTTGAACCAATGAAACGTTTAGAAATGTTGGCGACCATCACACCGTTAACGCTTGACGAGGAGGTATAAAAGATCATCTTTTACAAAAAACTCCCATCCGCCACTTTCGTTATTTCCTTTAATAAGGCAACCGATATGATCGCTTTTAAAAAGACCGTGTGCATTGAAAGCGGCATCACTTTTGAAACCTGTAGCACTAGTTTGATCCACAGCAGCAAATGTTCCGCCGTGAAATTCACAACCATCGATTATTTTTTTTACGTCAGTGCGCTCCGCCTTATATAAAGAAATATTGGATGAATTTGCCGATTCATTAAACAATGTCTCGGTAATTTCAATGTGCAGGGTTGTTATTCGCTCAATATAGTTTGTCGGCCTGGTCCACCACCAAACAAAAATAGCAGCGAATATCACCAGAAAAATACTCCAATACACCAAATACTTTTTCATAACTACCTCGACATAATTCAAAAAAATCCATTACAGGAACAGACACGATCAGTGTCGTAAATTTTCGATGCCGGTATTAGATCCCAACGATCTAATCAAGCAAAATTTATCCGTATTGGATCGACACTCTTACAATAGTATCAGGGTTTTTCGAAGTAAAAATATGCGAGAGGCAAATAGCAAAAAAGCGGATCTGGTTACAGATCCGCAAGTCCGGGAGGAAAAACAGGGGAAAAGACCGTAATAAATTACAATTTACAGCTTGGTAAATCGCAACCAATTAATATTCCAGCCACCTTGCGGTGCGAAAATTCCAACGCTGTAAGTGCCTGCATTAATTGAAACGTTGTGCGATATCGTAGTCCAGGTTTGCCAACCACCTGTTGCAGGAATCGCTACCTGACCCAATTGAATTGCACCCGCATTTAGATCCAGTGAGAGCAATGCACCACTCACACTCGCCACACGGTATTCCACTTTGTAAGTGCCGGATGTTGGAAAATTAATATTGGCATGAGCCACCCAATCATTCGCATCGATCCAGCCAACATTTTGCCCGCCCCCAGTATCCGTTGTATTTTCAAGCTGCACACCATTCATTGAGGTATACGCTTCTGCTTGAATCAAACGGGTAAATGCTGCAACAGACGAAGAACTGGAAGAAGTAGTTGTGCCACACGCACTGGCACTAATCGGCTCCCAGAAATACGTGCTGACGTTAGGGATATAACCGGGGTTATCGTATTCGGCGATGTAATACCCTCCCTGATAAGAAACTTTATTGCCAACATAATACTGCTTGCCACTCACCCAGGCCGGGCAATTATTAGCACTGGATGAACTGCTGGAATTGTTACCACCAATTTGACTATGAATTGCTGCAAGCAAACTATTGGTGCCAGCCGCATCTTGTGACAATTCCCAAATCATTACACCCGAACCTTCCTGCAATGCAAGTTGGGTTTTGCTGCGAATAGTCGGGATGCCGTTGTAAGTAATGTAACTGCAACCTGCACAGCGGGTACCAATTACATCACTCTGCGCAGCGCTTGCACCGAATTGACTGAGAATGCTATTGAAGTCATAAGCGGCGGCATAACCGTTAAATCCATAGCCATAAAAAGGCACACCCAATACCAATTTTTGTTTGGTAAGGCCGCGTGCTTTCCAGATATTAATATCGGATACCGCCATGGCATATGTGGAATGTTCTACACCGGCCTGCCCCCAACCGGGGCCAACGGCGTCGTAAGACATAATGTTTACAAAATCGAAATAAGGCAGGGACGATGTCGGCACCATACCACCGACATAAGATGCCGTCGCCGATGTTAATAATTTTCCTGCCGGCAGACCATTGCGCAATGCCTGGATAAACGGCGTGTAATTTCCTGCATTATCGATGTTGGTCAGCACCACACCTTCGATATCTACGTCCAATCCATCCAGATTAAATGTATTCACAAATTGCAATAAATTATTCACCACCGTTGCACGATTGGCAGGCTGCAATAACGTTTGCCAATTTCCGGAACACGCTGGCAATACCCCGCCGGCAATTGAAACCAGCACTTTCACACCGGCCTGGTGGGCTTTGTTCACGACATAATGAATATCACTGGCGCTAGCACCTTCCATACAAACCGGATTGCCGCCACTAACAACTGCACCGCTGGCATTAGGATTTAAAAACGACAAATTTAAATGCGTTAATTTGCTTAAATCCGTGCGATCTATTACCGCCGGCATATTTTTATAGGAAGGAATATAACCAATTACCTTTGTTTGTGCGCAGGCCATTAGCGAACTGCTTGCCAAAATGCAAAAGGCACTAGTACCAAGTATTTTTTTCACAATTTTGCTGGAGAGAGTCATCACGTTTGCCTCTGTGTATTGTTATTAGCCATTTACCACCTCACAACGGCTGAAAATAACGCTAACACCCAAGGAAAAACACTGCAATTTATTGCCGAAACTCGTACCAATATTTATCAACGTCCCACTTATCCGGCTTCAAGTGGGAGTCATAGACCATGAATGTACTGTTTAAATAAAAAAAAAGAAATTTAAACGAACACCTAGTTCGTATCATTTTAAAAAATAAAAAAGCGGGCTTTCCTAACAAAGCCCGCTAGAAAGAATAAGACGTCAAATATAATTTATCTCTAATGAAGAACGATTAAAAACATAGATATTCAACGCCATAAAATTTACCCGAATTGCTGGCAGTTTCTATCGGTAAAATTGTATGAATACGAAACGTTCATCCAATTCATTATTACCAGGAAGCTGTCACAATCGTCCAGGCACTACATTGATTATTCGCATTACACGCCCGCACCTTGCCACTGGTTGGATTGTATCCGTAAGGAATAGTAATACTTGTACCTGTGGTAGAACCGGCAAATGGTAGTGTTCCAACAAATGAATATTCATAACTGGACGCATCTGGCATGGCAGGCCATACAACCCAATATTGTGGTGCCGGGCAAGCACCGGGCGGAAATGTACCGCAACCATTCACGTTACCGATATGCGCATAAGTTGGGGCAGCAGGCACCTCTAATGGAAGCGGCGTAACTTTTGTGCGAACTTCAAATGAAGTACATGAAGTGCTACTCAATGTATAAGCGTCTGTGTCTAGCAAAGCGACGTTGCAACTGTAAAGACTGCCATTACCGTAAAATAGCTGCACTTTTCTGACTACATGACCGCCATTACATGACACAATATCTACACGATAGGTTTTTGGATATTGAGGTTCACCTGTTGTACCAACTCCCCCACCTTCCCTAAACTCCCAACCGGTACAACCCGCCTTTATATAGCTCTGGCTAACAATCAACTCACCCTGTTGTGCAGAAGCAAAACCGGAAAAAAGCCCACTTACTAATAACACACCAGATAATATTTTTTTCAACATAACTATTTTCCTTTGATTGATATAATTCTACTTACAATCACAATCCTCGCTCATAAAATCCTTACCCTTGCGGGCCTATCAGCAATCATCCATGATTATTAAAACCTCCATTATGCAGTTTCAACTCACATCAATTAGTTAAAAAAAGCGGACCAATAAATTGATCCGCATAAATAAGAGGAAAAACAATAAAATTATTTCTTATGGTGCTGCAGTTACGTTAGTCCAGGCACTACATTGGTTAGTGGCATTACACGCTCTCACTTGACCACTGGTGGGGTTGTTACCAAATGGGACAGTAACACTGGTTGCTGTAGTTGATCCTGAAAACAATAAGGTACCGCTTAACGAATATTGATAACTGGTTGCCCCAGCAACACTTGGCCAGGCCACCCAATACTCGGGGCAATAACCGCCATGAACTGGCCCACAGGGACCAACACGTCCGATGTATGCATACGCAGGTGCGGCAGGCACAACAGCGGCACGAACTTCAAATGAAGTGCAAGAGTTACTATTTAAGGTGTAGTTAGCCGAGTTAACTAAATCGATACGACAACTGTGAAGAGACCCATTACTGTAAAAAAGCTGGGTCTTCCTGACTACATACCCGCCATTACATGACACGATATGAACCTGGTAGGTATGTGGTACTCCCGAAGGTGCACCTGTTGCACCACTTTCTCTTAAATCCCAACCAGAACAACCAGCCTTGATATAACTCTGGCTAACAATCAATTCACCTTGTTGAGCAGAGGCAAAGCCAGAAAAAAGTCCACTTACAAATAACATACTTGTTAACATTTTTTTCAACATAGCTATTTTCCTTTGGTTGATAAAACTCTACTTACAATCACATCCCTCGTTCATGCAAGTATTAACCCTTACGGGCATAAAAATTCATCCATGATTTTTAAAGCGCCCATCTGCAATGGGTGGCTTTAAAATCCAACGTGTTAGTTACCAGCGGATACTTGATGAAAAATACCACTCATTATTTGAACAATACGGAAGCCATCACGGCAGAGCAGATTTCATTTTTATGACGGGTATAATTGTGAAAATTTACATATATGAAAGATTGGCTTACTTATTCTTTTTTTATCAACGATACCGTCTGGTACCAGAAAGCCACAAGAAGGGGGAATAATTAGCAACATCCTGATATGTACCTCATTTTCCATAAAAAAAAGCCAGAAACGCGTTCTGGCAAGTCACGGGAAGACTATAAATTTCATGTTAGTGAAAAAACTGTTTCGCTTAAAAATAAGGCAACTATCAAACCGGCAAACAACACTGTATTCAGAATAAATAAGTAACTCTGAATCTTTGTTGTATTAATCTGCCAGAAAGACATTTTATTCCTCAAACATCAAATCGTTCGTCGGGATAAAATTAACACTGCGGAATATTACTGTGCAATGACGTTTTTTGGATTAGATAAAAGTCGAACTTATTAGCGGAACATCGAACTGCTAAAAAGCATACCTGTTTTCAATTTAATTCCTTTTTGCAGAAATGACCCAAGTAAATTATTTATTTTTAACAGCAAACTCTTTTAGTTGCGTCAGCCAAGCTCGCTGGGAAATAAGCGAGTCGGCGAATCGACTGGCATTTTCTATATGACCTGAAATAATTTTTTCGGCAATCCTTCCCACTTGTTCATTCACTACCGGGGCTCTCGTAGGGTAATTCATGCCATAAAGCACCCACAGATAATTTTCTGCATTGAAAAAATCAAAAGTACTGGCAAAATCAGTACGCTGCGGAATGGAAAATTTCCACAATTCCAACCGCTCTTTTAACAGGTCCGATGTCGCAATATTGCTGGTCACATCACGCCAGAACTGGGTATCCCGTCTATCCGAGATAACATAATGTAATTGAATGAAATCAAGTATCCTTGCCCATATTATCTGAGCAATTTCATTACCAGATTTAGCGTAAATAGGAATTTCCTCAGTATTTACCGGAAATTTTTTAGCCACCATGGCCGCACAGAAATCAGTGACAAAAAGCGACGTTGCCTCCAGGGGTTCAACAAACCCTTGAGCCAATCCAAGAGCAACACAGTTTTTTTCCCAAAACCTCTCTCGAAAACCTGCTTTCATCGGGATTTTTCTAACACTCGAACTTTCAAGGTTTTTACCATGGTATTTAGAAAAGACTCCAATTGCCTCGTCATCAGTCATATGTTGCGAAGAATATACAAAGCCTGTGCCCCGCCGAGTGGTTAACGGAATATCCCAAATCCAACCCGCCCCATGTGCAACAGATTTGGTATAAGGAAAAATTTGCTCATTTTGTTCGGTAGGAACCTGCAATACCAATGCGCTATCCGTAGGCACCTGGGCGCCTTTATCAACAAAAGGCACAGCTAATATTTCACCAAGTAATAAAGCCGAAAAACCACTGCAATCGATATAAAAATCAAATTCCTCATATTTGCCTGATTCATACTGAAGCCCTTTAATACTACCGTCAGCATGCATTGTTACCTGTTCAACTGTTTCAAAAATATGTTTTATTCCAAATTTCCTTTTAGCATTATTGGCCAATAAAGTAGCGAATTTTGCTGCATCAAAATGGTAGGCGTAATTAACAAAACCTTTATACGCAGGGCTGTCATTTCGTTTAGGGCATCGATTTTTTTCGGAAATCCAATAGCTTGTAGATAATTTTGAAAAATCGGCTATTGCTTTATTACCTAACCAATAGTGGGTCGCGTCATAACCACCCGGATAAGGCGAATCAAAGACATGATAATAAAAGTTATTTTCTCTCTGTGTATTTTCAGCCATCCAGTTAGAAAATTTAATGCCGGTTTTAAACGTAGCGTCACACTGAGTGAGAATATCGCCTTCACTAATACCGAAGCTTTGTAAGCTATCGCGAATGATGGGAATTGTTCCCTCTCCTACACCAATAACTGGAATATCTTTTGATTCGATTAACGTGATCTCAATTTCCGGATCTCTGGATAATTCCAACCCCAAATGGTTTGCGCTAATCCACCCGGCATTACCACCACCTACAATCGCTATACGTTTTATTTTCATGGTAATTTCCGGACTTTCAGTTATTGTTTTAATTTTTCAATAAAATAGTCTTTCATTTCTCTTTCTTCCTGCGGCGATATATCCCCCAATACATGCTGGCAATGCTCCGGGATATAAGAAACCGGATCAACTCCCTCTTTAAACAGGTAGTGGTCGAACATCGCTTTCCATGCACTGCGCTGTGCTGAACTCAATTTTCGCATTGCCATTATTGCTATGTTTAAACTATCGAGCGGCGTGGGTGTTACTCCATTTTTAGCCGCAGAACCGTTCCACCAATAATTTATTAATCCATTTACTTTTTCTAATGAATCAACATGGTGCCACCACAACATAGGGATAAAAATGGCATCGCCTGGATAAAGTTCTGCCGACCATGCATTGTCCAGAGCAATTTTAAACAGTGGATATCGATCAAAATCCGGTTCATGAAGATTGACTAAACTCACCGGCGCACCAGCGGGAGTGAAATTCAGTGAACCGGGATACAAATTAGCTACCTGCTCCGGTGCAAATAGCGTAAATCGCCTACGTCCTGCTACTACACAGGCGAGGTTATCGGAACCATCGTAGTGAGTACTAACGGTAGCTTGATTTCCCAACCATAACCGGGGTTCCACATATGGAAAAAAATCCGAACTATTGTCATTCACCAAACCTGGTAATACATCACTTAACAATACATTTTGTATTGATATTGCTGGATAAGTTTCTTTATCTACCAGATCCAGCAAACGGCCTAAAAATAAATCCAGCCGTTCTTCGCCTTTGATATAGTTTAAACCCTCCATGTCATCGGTATAAAAAAAACGCCCTTTTATATCAGGATGCCCCAACAATATGCTGGCTTTTTTTCCTGAATAAAAACGCAACAAATATGCAACCAATTCCTTAGCAGTTATTTTTGCTGCACTTACCAATGGCCAATGTGCGCAGAAATTGCGAATAACAACAGGTTGCTGTCGAGGAACTATTTCTTCATAAAACTGAGCTGAAGTGAGATTTTTATATTCAGGAATGTTTTTATAATTTTTCATCTAATCACCTTCCAGCATATGCAACAGTTATCGCTCAACCAAGCCATGTCACAATAAGTTATTTCAGATAAATAATTCCTTCAACTTTATAAAAATTAAAAAGCGCGCAGTATTGCTACTGCGCGCTTATTTCACAACTTTAATTAAGCTAAGCTAACCGAGATTAGAAAGTTGCGCGCACGCTCAAAGCATAACGACGGTCGGTCGTGAAGCTCAGAGCATCGGTTCTATCTCCAGCCTGGTTCAATTGATACTGGGTTTTGGTTTCGGTATTCAACAAGTTGCTACCTTCAATACCCACTTTCCAACTGTCGTTGATGGTGTAATACAAGCTTGCATCTACCATTCCTGAAGCTTCAGCAAATGCTGGTACAAACTCTTCAGATTCACGCAAAGTCAGCAAGTATTCAGAACGCCATGTGTATGCCAGACGGAACGAAACATCTTTGTATTCATACATACCAACGATGTTCAAGTTTTCGTCTGAATAGCCTTGCAATGGCAAGCCAGTAAATACACGGAAGGTATTACGGTTGTCAGCGATTGCTGCACCATCTGTTCCACCAAAACCGAAGCTGCCAGGCGCCATTGCATTTGGATCTTCCAATCCGTTTTGATCAATATAGGTGTAGTTGAATTGCAAACCTAAACCGCTCCATGCGCCAGGTAACATGTCATAGAACTGAGAGTAAGAGAACTCAATACCGCGAATGGTGCCAGAACCAGTATTCTCCGGACCGTAGGCCGCAACTTTATGGGTATTACCATCGCTCACAAAGGTAAATTCAGACGCTTTATTGCGGATAATGTTATCCAGTTCTTTGTTGAACAAACCAACTGACAAAGAGCCTGCTTGTGCAAAGTACCATTCAGCCGTCAAATCAACATTCACTGACTCTTCAGGTTCTAAATAAGGATTTCCTTTGTTAGCAGTTAAGTGAACATTGTTAAGGGCAACAACCGGGTTGTAGGAAGAATCACCAACTTTATCAGACTGGGGTGAGCCTGGGTTCAGCAACTGACGATCAAATTCCAGCGTCATATTGGTAGCTCTACCCACCTCGGTCAAACCTGGGTAGAACAAACCTTGAGACAAACCAAAACGAACAACCACATCTTCAGCCACACCAAAGGTCAGGTTTAAACTTGGCAGTATTGTGTCGTAATCAGTACCGTCGATAGTGCTAATTACCGGCTTGCCTGAAGCAAGGTCGTAAACTGCTTTGTGATCACGTTGCATTACCATCGCGAGGGAAGAATCCGGTAAGCCGCGTACGCTTTCCAATGGTGGAACCAACGCACTGGTTGCTTCCAATTGATAGTTGACGTAACGCAAGCCGAGGTTACCTTTAATCGGCACCGGCAAGTCAGCGAAATCAAAGTCACCACGCACATAGAATTCAGCGCGCTTCTCATTTGATTCACCAATATTGTGTGCAGCAAATGGACCTTCAACACGGTTCGTCATATCTTCATAAGGAACATAGGCACTAGTACAGGTGTCACCGGTAACTACAGCTGTAGCAGGATTGTGCCAACCTTCTTTACAACCCTGACGAAGCGAATCGGCATAGTTCTTCACTAAATCCATTTTGGGGAATAGGAAGTTATTAACTTCGCCCTGAAGCACTTTTCCACCGTAATAATCAGAAAAATCAACACGTTCAAAAAGTTGTGGCCTGGTTACTGCAGATGCCGCATTACGCGCTGCCTCTTCCCAAGGCACACCGATTGGAGCCCAACCCTCATAAGCAGTATCACGAGCGATCAGCTCTTTATCCGAGTAGTAAAGACCGCTTTTGATAGCAGTAAAAATACCATCAAACTCATAATTGAGATCGAATTTAACACTGTCAGATTTCGCGGTGTTGTGCTCTTCCTGCTCCATACCACTTGCTAAAAACAGGTTTGGAACTGCGGCGGTCCAATCGTTTGGTTTGTACCATGCAGCAGTCTGGATATTATTGCTCATGTATTCAATTGTCGGACGCGAACCTGTTAAATCCACGCGGTATGGCGATATGGCTCCCAGGTATTGACCCATTGTGCGACCAGCCATGCTGTAGTTGTGCACGACCTTCTCTGAATCAATGTGTTGGTAATCCAACTCCAACGACAATCGGTCAGTTGGTTTCAATACCAGGTTTACAGAAGTATCTTCAACCGTGTTCTCGTTGTAGTTCCAACGGCTGCGATACATCATCGGTGTCTCAGCATGATTGCCTTTCGCAACACCTGAAAGGAGATGTCCATTGGAATCAACTGTCACGTCACTCCAGCTTTGGGATAAGCCCATATACCCTTTAAAACCTTGGGCAGCTTGACCAATTTGGCGTTCGCGCCATTCCAATGAAGCTTCAGAATTAATATGCTCAACAGTCGCAACAACGGTTTCATCGTTATTGGCCCACTGCAGCGAGGTAGTGAAACCTGTACGCTCACGATCATTTTCAGCAGTGCTCATATGAATCGCTGCCGGTACATACCAAACAGAGCCAGCAGGTTGGCCAGCAACTGCCGGACCATCTACTGCCGAACTTGCTTCAGTTGCAGAATTAATTACCTTAGCGGTAGGGCCAGTACAGCCACTCCAGGTCCAAGCCTTGGGAGTACATGGGCCGTCATAATTCACGCCATCGTAATAATTCCATGCAGTTGGATCAGCGTTTACATCACCAGGTTGCTTGCCCGCAACATGACCTCTATCAATCACGGTACCCCACTGATCGTAAGTACCTACAAATTTATCACCGCGAGAATGGAAGTTACCCAAACCAATACCATCACCACGTGATTCATACTCTGATTGAGAGCCAGCAAGCAAGAAGCCAAATTTACCAGCACTGGTCTCCCAGCTATCAGAAAAAAGCGCAGAAAAAGACGGTGTTACTTCTTCACGATAATCGCCATAGTTAGCTTTGGCACTGAACGCAATCAAACGCTCATCAGAGTCAAACGGCTTACGGGTAATAAGGTTAACCGTACCGGCAATACCACCTGAAATAAGGTCAGATGTCTGATTTTTTACAATTTCCACTGCGCCCAATAATTCAGCAGGAAAATCTTCATAGCTCAATCCACCCCCGGGGTTTGCACTGAATGCATCGCGACCATTCACTTCTGAACGAACACGATCCAGACCACGCACCAACACACCTGTACCTTCATCAGCATAGTGCTTAGGGTCATTACTTGAAGCAAAACGTTCAATGGTCACACCAGGAACACGCTGCAACGCCTCGGTAACAGATTTATCTGGCAAAGCACCGATATCTGAAGCTGTAATGACATCTTTCACAGTATCCGCAGAGCGCTTTAATTCTTGCGCTGATTGAATACTGACTTTCATACCGGTAACAACAACTTCATCCAGTGTTTCACCTGAGTCGCCGGCGTTTTGCGCAAAAGAAGGAACACTTAATGCCATAATAGATACGGCTAACAAGGATCTTTTAAACCCCTTGCCGGACATTTCTGCCATTTTGTTTTTACTTGTAAACATATCTAACCCCTTGGTTTTTTTCTCTCGTATTAAATCTTTTATAACGTTTAACTGAGGCAGTTAAACGCAATCTTCCGGACACCCATCTACCACACATCGCTAAACAAACGTTACTTGCGTTCACTCTCAGCAGAAACTTTAGTTAGTTCGTGTGAGAAATTTTTAAAAACATTTAATAACGCTGTTTTTTGAATCTAACATCTGTTTTTTTGTGATGCTACACACACAAAAAAATCGAACTGATATTTACCAAAAGTCGAACCCGGCGCCATACAAGGCACAATATTTCCATTAATGGAGATGCTGTTGCCGATAGTGACTGGGGGTAACACCAACTGATTTCTTAAAGGCCTGGTTAAACACTGACTTACTGTTAAAGCCACAGCTTTTCATAATTTCGCTAATCGGCTTTTGTCGCAATTCAGAATCCACCAAACGTTTTTTTGCTTCAGCAACTCGGTAATTACCAATTAGCTCAAAAAAATTAACATGTAATTGACTGTTAATTGTGCTGGACAATAGTTTGGGAGACACATTTAATTTATTGGCTAAACGCTCAACGGTGATATGCGATTCCAGATACGGCTTATTCTCTTCCATAAATTGCACCAATCGTTCAACCAGTTCCTTTTGCTGCGAATCTGAATGCGTACCGGCATTGAGTTCCGGGCTTACTTCAGCAACAGAGTTATCGTTATTTGCGATTTGCTGTTTATGCAGTGCACGTTGCAAGTTGCGGTTACGCACAAGCAAAATCGTCACTGCAATAGCGGCTATCAGACCGCTGATAATCAGCGCCAAAAGATGTTTGTTAACCAGTGCTACTTCTGCCATAGCAACCTACCCATAAGAACAATGTTTTAATTATTTTTCTATCCGGGGAGCAAGCATCAACAAATTATTAAAGGCACATCAAATTGCCTTTTGGCTTGTTTAACTCTGCTCCACATGGACAACGTTGTCAACATTATTTACAGTTTTCCCAATCAATATTTGTTGATTGGGTTTTATGTAAACGAATACAGGATTTTTTCTAATGAATTAATCAGGGCAATCACCATTTCCTGATCAATTTTTCGTAGCTGTTCCAGCGTTTTTTCTATCTGATCCTTTTCATTTTCAGACAGAGCCTGGCCTTGCGCTCGCTTATCTAACAGTGCAATGGTCATGCTCACCAATTTATCCGTATTATTTGCCAGTGATTGCCATTGGGGGTTTTTTAATAAAATCGAATCAAGCGCAAGACGATTCTCGGCCCACAATAACAAGCGGGCCTTTAATTCGCTATATCCATCGTTAACTTGTGGATTAGATAGCCATGATTCAAGTTGAAGATTGAATTGGCGCAGAGCTTCATTTTCCGCTGGTAAAGCATCAACCAGGCGATTGAGCGAATCTGCTTTTGAGTAAGTTTCATACGCAGATTTTTCATGCTGGCGATGATAGTAATGTACCGGTTCCAACAATTGCATAAAGGTTTCCACAGCCTGAATTTCAGTTGCGCTTGCCTTATCACCCAGCAATTTTTTTAATGCAATTTGCTGCTGGTATTTATGTTGCAAACCGGTAGATTTTTCCGCCCAGCTTGCAACTTGATTCAGGCGAACATACATACCTTTTTCATCTTGCAAACTTCGGGCCGACCACAGCCGTTCTGCGACAACGAAAGCACGCGGCCACAAACGCAAGTCGATACTTTGTTCATCCACGATTTCCGCCCAGAGTGCCGCTTCGCCACCGAGAATTAATGCCTCTTCTTTTGCACCCAAATGCGCCACCGGTTCAGTTTTTGGTAACTTTTTTTGTGCATCACTTTCTGCAAATTTGGCTTCTTTATTTTTTCCAGACCTTGCGTCTTTCTGTAAAGAAAGGTTATCTGAAATTTTTTCTCCGCTGATAACATAAGGAGCATTACCAACAAGCATTGTTCCGCTTAAAATATATTTATTTCGCAGATCATTTTTGGCCGCAGCTGACAACTTATTTTCACTAAATACAGCATTAAATCGAACTGGTCCCATCCAGGTATCCAGCGAAAAACTTGCTGATTTTCTATTGTAAGTATGCAGCACTGCTTCGCGACGAGACTTACCCGTGAAATCGACTAATACGCGCGCGTTGTCGCCCTCACCGATTAGCGAGAAAGTGCCTGTGACTGGTTTTCCGCGTTTACGCGGCATTTCGAAACGCCAACTGCTCAATGAATCTTTTTCAGAAAGATTTACTTCCACAGGTTGTGGCGGGATTGGATCATTACGGTAGTGATATGATGAATATTGGGGCTGATCCAGATAATACCCGGTAGATAAAATTGCCTGGAAACCATGACTAACCGCATCGCTCACGCCATCTGGTCCACGCCAGGAATGAATTACGATATCTTTGGGCAAATCTTTGTGCTGGATTTCATCCCAACCAATCATTTTACGTTGGCGTTGCTGTAATATTTTTTGCACGCGTTGATTAAAATATGCTTGCAGCGCACGGGAATCCTTTAGTTCATTTTTTTTCATGAACTCCTGGATATCCGGGTTGGTGTTCCAGTGCTCCGGATCCACTTCGTCGCCGCCAATATGCAAATATTCAAATGGGAACAGCTCAACAGCTTCTGCCACTAACCCATCAACAAATTCATAAACTTTTTCGTTGGCGGGATTGAGTAATGGCTTATGTACCCCCCAGCGATATTCCATGGCATAGGGACCAGGCGCAGACATCAATTCAGGATAAGCAACGGCAATTGCGCTCGCATGACCGGGAACATCAATTTCCGGTAAAACCTGAATCCCGCGCTCACGCGCATAACTAACAATCTCGCGAATTTGCTGGCGAGAGTAATATTCACCATCAGATGCCAATTTATGCAGTTTTGGATACTTTCTGGATTCAAAACGCCAGCCCTGATCATCAGTTAAATGCCAGTGGAAAATATTATACTTGGCCGCTGCCATTGCATCGATCTGACGCTTTATGGTGTTAACCGAAAAAAAGTGACGCGATGTATCAAGTAAAAGTCCACGCCATTTGAAACGCGGCTGATCCTGAATACTAACCACAGGCAATTGTATTTTTTGTTGCTGATGGCCAATCAATTGCAAAAAAGTTTCAAAACCGCGCAAAATTCCCAACGATTGATTGGCAGATAATGTAACTTTATTGGTAGAAATTGTGAGTTGATAAGACTCATCCCAATCCTTAATAAAATTGGAAATAGGTGCCACTTGATTTACGTTGATAATCAGGTTCGCCCTATCGGCAGCAACCAGCTTCCATTGTATTTTTTGCCCGGTTTGTCGCTCCACACGCTTTAATATGCGTTTCAGTGCTGCTTTTATTTCACTATTTTTCTTTGCATCAATAGAAACCAGCCATTTATTACCCAGTTGCAATTGCCCTTGCTGTTGCTCAACCGACTGTGGCCAGGGCATTAATGGCAACGGTTCTGCCTGCGCATGAACACAAGCAGAAACGACAATACTGATAATGAGTAATAAATAGCGAATCATGGTTTCAGTTATTTCTTAGTCCGGTTTTTTGTAAGCAACACAATCTACTTCTACTTTGCAATCCACTACCATACTGGATACTACGCAAGCACGTGCTGGTGGATTCGCACCAAAATACTCCATAAACACCCGGTTAAACGACATAAAATCACGCGCATCATCCAGCCATACGCCACAACGCACTACATGTTCCGGGCCGTAACCTGCCTCCGCTAAAATTGCGAGGACATTTTTAATAGTTTGATGTGATTGGGCGATAATCCCACCATCAATAATTTCACCGTTCACCATGGGAACCTGACCGGAAACAAATAACCAACCATCAGCACCTGCCGCACGCGCAAACGGCAAATGTTGCCCACCAGTACCTTTACCACCTTCAACGCCATAACGTTTTATTTCAGACATGTTTAATTCTCAAAGTTTTGATTTATTTTTTCGTATTAATAAAACCCGACTCGTAAATCGCGCTGTCTTTCCAAAAATTTTCCAGCGCGCTGGCCAGTCATTTTTTTATTCTGGTAACTCAATACGCCATTCACCCACACAGAATGAATACCCTCAGCCAATTGCTGTGGCTGGGAAAAAGTTGCGGAATCTTTTACGCGCAGTGGATCGAACAATACCAAATCTGCCGCCACGCCTACGGCGATACGCCCACGATCATCAAGACCAAAACGATCTGCTGACATACGTGTCATTTTGCGCACTGCTTCCGACAAACTAAATAATTTTAAATCGCGACTGTAATGGCCGAGTACACGCGGAAATGCACCCCATAAACGTGGATGTGGCAACGGGTCCACAGGCAAACCATCGGAACCCACCATCGTCAACGGATGTGCCAGAATTCTTTGGACATCCTGTTCGCTCATCCCGTGATATACAGCGCCTGCAGGTTGTAATTTTTTCGCAGCATCTAACAAACTCACCTGCCATTCAGCAGCAATTTCCGCGAGTTTTTTTCCACCTTGCTCCGGATGCGGATCACTCCAGGTAATAATGATGTCGAAATCGCTAGTCACTTGTTGCAAATCCAGCGTGGACGAACTCGCACTGTAGGGATAACAATCACAACCGACCGGATGGTGCTCGGCTGCGCGCTCAATTTTTTGCAGCACTTCACCACTGCGTCCCCAATTACCTGCGCCGGCACATTTCAGATGCGAAATAATTACTGGAGCCTTTGCGGTTTCGCCAGTTTCAAAAGCTTCATCCAACGCTGATAAAATTTCATCAAACTCAGTGCGTAAATGTGTGGTGTAAACAGCACCAAATTCATTTAATACCTGCGCCAGACTTTTTACTTCATTAGCGGTTGCAGAAAACGCCGAGGCATAAGCAAGGCCGGATGACAAACCCAAGGCCCCATCTTTCAAGCTCTCACGCAATTGCACACGCATCATTTCAATTTCGTCTGCATTGGCCGTGCGATCCAGTTTATCCATATGGTTGTTGCGCAATGCGGTGTGGCCAACTAACGCTGCTACATTTACGGCAGGCTGTGTTTTGTTCACTGCTGCTTTGTAACTGGCAAAGTCTGCAAATTTAAAATCATCTGCTGTCCCCAATAAATTCATTGGATCAGGCAAATTGCCATTAAGGCTCACCGGACTAGCACTGATACCACAGTTGCCGACAATAACCGTCGTAATTCCCTGTGAAATTTTCGGCAGCATTTCCGGAGCGCGGATCACTTGCAGATCATCATGGGTGTGCACATCGATAAAACCCGGTGCAAGAACTAACCCTTGTGCATCCAAAGTTGTTAACGAACTCTCCGCGGCAAGTGAACCTATGGCAGCAATTTTTCCTGCATGAATGGCAATATCCGCACTAATAGCTGGCTCACCAGAACCATCCAGAATTTGTGCGTTGCGAATAATCAAATCAAACTTCACTGCCATTCATCCTGCAAAACATTTTAAAAAGTTATTGTTCTGAAAACATTTATCTGAAAAACAAGTTAATCACCCAGAGGGAGGCGATTATCACCACCACGATATTCATCAAGTGCAAACTTCACCCGGCGCAACAGCTCCTTGCTTTCGGATTTACGGGCTAATGCCAATTCGGTAGCCAGTATGTCAATTGCCAGCAACATGCCATAACGGGATGCCGATGGTTTGTAGATAAAATCCGTTTCTTCAGTCACCAATGGAATTACTATGTCCGCCTTTTGGGCCAGCGGTGAGCTTTGTGCAGAGAGCACAATTAACTTTGCTCCGTATTCACGCGCTATATCAGCAATTTCCAATAATTCGGGTGTAACACCGGTAACGGATAACAATACCAGTACATCTTTCTCTGTCAGTGTTGCGGCAAACATACGCAACAATACCGGATCATGATAAGCAGCTACTGCTATGCCCAAACGCGCAATACGGAATTGCACTTCGTCCGATAACATAGTGGACGCACCACCCATACCACCGATATAAATTAGCCGCGCTTTGCTTAATAAATTTGCCGCTGCGCGAAAATCGGCTTCTACAAAACGCGATAAGTTCGCGCGCAATGTCGATTCAACTTCACTACAAATTTGCGAGTAAAATGCACTCTCTTCTACAACGGGAATTTCCGCTAGAAAACGTGTCCCTACCGCACTGGCCTGCGCCAGTTTTAATTTCAAATCGCGGATATCTTCGCAGCCAACCGATTTTGCAAAACGCGAAATAGTGGCAATACTCACACTCGCTTTTGCGGCCAGTTGATCAATACTGGCACTGGCGGCAAAAGCGATGTCTTCCAGAATCGCGTCGGCAACTTTTTGCTCGGTTGCCGAAAGGCGATCGCGACTACCGCGAATGTGATAAACAATATCGAATAATGCAGTCATGATTTTTTTCACTCGCCTTACGATGAGGCGCTTTAAATAAGGGACGCTTTAAATAAACATCGCCAACAGTGAAACAAAACCGAAAGCGACAAGCGAAATTATGGTTTCCAGCACCGTCCAGGTTTTTAAGGTCTGGGTTACGGTCATATTGAAATATTCTTTAATCAGCCAGAAACCGCCGTCGTTCACGTGCGACAAAATTAACGAACCTGCGCCAGTGGCAATTACCAATAATTCGGGATGCGGATAATTGGCGGCCATGGCGATAGGTGCAACAATGCCTGCTGCCGTGCTCATCGCCACAGTAGCAGAGCCGGTTGCGATGCGCATTAAGGCGGCAACCAGCCAACCCATCGCCAACGGTGTTAATGCCATTCCCGCTGAAACCGTCACAATTTCTTTGGCAATTCCGGCTTCCACCAGAATACGATTCAAACCGCCGCCAGCACCGACCAGCAACGTAATCCCCGCCGTAGGTGCCAAACAGTCATGACTGAATTTCAAAATCGAGTCACGATTAAAACCACGCGCCAAGCCCAGCGTATAAAAACTCACCAGAGTTGCGATTAACAGTGCAACAACCGAGTTGCCTATAAATGTTAAAAATGCATTCAGGCTTGTACCTGGCGCAGCAATTTGATTTGCCCAGCCACCCAGTAACATCAACACTACCGGCAACATAATGGTCGCAAGCGTAATGCCGAAACCGGGCAGATCACGTGCTTTTTCATCGTTGATAAATTCGTGCTCGAGGGGATTTACCGCCGGCAACTGAACACGCGGCGCAATCCATTTTGCGAAAATCGGACCGGCAATAATTGCAGTCGGAATGCCGACAACCAATGCATAAAAAATAGTGCGGCCGACGTTCGCCTGATATTCACCTACCGCAATCATCGCAGCCGGGTGCGGAGGAACCAGGCCATGTACTACAGATAAACCCGCGACCATCGGCAAGCCGACCAATAACATTGAGGTACCAGTGCGACGTGCGACGTTAAATGCAATTGGAATCAGCAATACAAACCCGACTTCAAAAAAAATCGGCAGGCCAACTAAAAATGCAACAAACACCATCGCCCAATGCACATTTTTTTCACCGAACCAGCGAATTAATGTGCGTGCAATTTGTTCAGCGCCACCGGATTCGGCCATCATTTTTCCGAGCATGGTGCCGAGCGCTACCACTAATGCGATATGCCCAAGTGTTTTACCTACACCGGCTTCGTACACAAACACGACGTCTTTTGCAGGAATGCCGGCCATCAATCCTAGCCCGAGGGAAACCAGCGTAAGCGTGATGAAGGGATTCAAGCGGTAGCGAGCGATCAACAAAATCAGCGCGATAATACTGATCAGTGCGTAAACCAATAACCAATGGCCAGGGCTAAGTATCGATTCCATGGGCGCCCCTTAAAAAAATGTTTCTACGGCGTCGACCACCGCATATTTATCGTTAACCACCAGCAACTGCCGCCACTTATCAAAGGTCAGGCATGGGTGGGAGATATCCAGGATGAGAATATCCCCCACCGCAATGTCATCATTTCCAGCAATTTGCATAAAGGCATGCTGAT
Source organism: Cellvibrio sp. 79 (assembly GCA_003056245.1). Lineage (GTDB taxonomy): Bacteria > Pseudomonadota > Gammaproteobacteria > Pseudomonadales > Cellvibrionaceae > Cellvibrio. Next base: position 1,025,355 of record MVDH01000003.1, read on the forward strand.
CCATCATCGCGGTGAGCTTCCATTCTGCCGATGCAATTGAAGGGGCAGTATCACGACCGGGACGGAAGTGGAAAGCAGGAATGGGCAAGCCGGCGTCGAAAGCAGCGTCGCGCTTGCCAAGGCCAAGAATGGCCAGTCCAGGCTCAGGAATGGAAAGCACGTAGGCCCAGAGTTGCAACGCCGGTAGCAAGCTGGTTTGCATCTCACGTGCAACCGGGTTGCTGGCGTGGATACGCGCCTCAGCAGCCTTATAGATACCGACATCATGGGTAAGGTAACAACCGGGACGCAGGACAATATCCAACTGGCGAGATGGATGATCACTATTCCAGCCCTTGGCCAAGCCGGTCCACTCTTCGGCAACCAGATCAAACCAGGCCGAGCCGGCTCCGGTCAGGATCGTGCGCTCACCGTGTAGCTGACCATTGGCTTCGAGTGTTAGCAATTCACGCACTGCGAGGCGTAGGAAATCCCGAATCGCTGACTCGTCTTTGAGTACACCTTCGTAAACCTCTACCCCGCATAAAGCGAGTGATTGCGGGAAGCGGGCAACAGCAGCCAGTACTCCATCGCGGGTCGCTACGTCGCGTACGCCGGTACGACCACCTGAAACACCCAGCTCAAGCAACAGATTCAACCGCTGCCCGGCGCTCGCAAAAAACTCACCGAGTTGAGCAACATTTGTTGCTGAATCAACGATCACATAAAACTCGAACTCGGGGTTTTGTAGCAGGCGGGAGATAATTGCCATATTGGCTTTGCCGACCAATTGATTGGCCATCAGCACCCGACGCACACCAAACTCATAAGCAGCTTGCACCTGGGGTGCGGTAGCTAATGTAATACCCCAGGCTCCCTCTTCCAACTGGCGATGGAATAAAGCCGGACTCATGGTGGTTTTACCATGAGGTGCGAGTTTCAGCCCGTAAGTATCAATGAAGGACTTCATCCATTGCAGGTTATGCTGCACACGAGCTTCACTTAACGTGGCGACAGGTAAGCTGACATCTTCGCGCAACAAGTTCCAACCCAGCACTCCGGCATCGGCAACGAGGGGTTGTGTAGTCACATCACCAAGGCCTTTACCAGCGGGACTAAGCAGCCTGCTTTTCAATGTCTTTTGTAAATTATTTTCTTTTGACATGCATTTTTCTCATCAAAAGCAGAAAAAACGATCATTTTTGGCAAGCCTACCATCAAAAATGCGCCAAGAGAAGAAAATAATTTACAGAAACAGGTCATTTAGCCAAGGAAAAATGGAATTTTTTCGCGCCCCAAAAGAAGCACGCAAGCGCCAGTTTTGTGCAAAAGCGTTATATATCAAGGGGGATACAAGAGCACGCCAAGGTTAGTTGAAGCGATACGCTTTCATAGGAAAAAAGTCGAACCTCACAGATAAAAAGAACGCCCCCAAAACAAGCACGCGTTATAGCAATGAACCTTTCCTGATCGCCGACACATAAACCGTTTGGCGCCAAAATATAAATTCCCGCTATGCAGCCAAAGGTTCGACTTTAAGGCTACACATTGGAGTGCTTAACCGATGCAAAATCGAACCCCGGAGTATTTTTTGATCAGTGAGTCGCAGTTAACGGCAACGCTAAACTGGGACTGGCTATCACCCGGCTATTACCGGATTATCGGGCCGCAGTAAAAAACTGGCTGCAAAACACCAATAATCGCAGCCATCGTTTTGCACTTGCTTAAAGTCGGGTTCCGCAGCAGGTATCACCCGCTCAAACCCGGCATCAACCATTCCCCCATAAAGGACAATAATAATGAGCAGCATTACTCGTGCCTTATCTGGCCAATGGCGTTACCTGCTTGCCGCAGGCTTTACACTCGGTGTTTTGGCGCTACCCGCGCACGCAGTGGTCTATCAGGCTGAAAGCTACACAAACTTTTACGACACCACGCCAGGCAACAGCGGTGGCGCCTTCCGTAATGACGCTGTAGATATTGAAGCCACCTCCGATGGCGGCGGTGGTCACAATGTCGGCTGGATAGAGGTCAACGAATGGCTGGTCTATAGCGGCCTGAGTATTCCGGCCACTGGCAGCTATATCATCCGTATGCGCGTAGCCAGCCCCTCCGGCGCTAGCGCAGCCGTGGATTTAAACGGCGGCAGCATTCCATTAGGCGATTTTGCAATTCCCGCGACCGGCGGCTGGCAAAATTGGACCACGGTAACCCGTACCGTGAATATCAACGCGGGAACCTACAACCTGGGCGTATTCGCACGTTCCACCGGCTGGAACTTTAACTGGATTGAAGTTGTGCCCAACGGCGGTACCAGCGGCCTGGTCACAGTCTATGAGCACTGCAACTACGGCGGCTGGGCAGCCGGCTTCAACACCGGTTCTTATGATGGGAATGTAATGACGTCACTAGGCGCGCGTAATGATGCGATCTCATCTATCCGGGTAGCAGCGGGTTATGAAGCTGTACTTTATGAAAACTGGGATTACAGCGGCGCTTCTGTCGTTGTTAGTGGCGACAACTCATGCCTGAGCAATTTCAATGATCGCGCCTCCTCTATCATCATCCGCCCAGCAACCACTACCGGTACCGGTTTCTCTGCGGTAGTGAGTGAGGCTCAATTTAACCAGATGTTCCCGGGACGCAACGGTTTTTATACCTACGCAGGCCTGGTTGCAGCCGCAAAAACCTACCCGGCTTTTGCCGGTAGCGGAGATCTGGCTGCGAAAAAACGTGAAGCGGCGGCAGCATTGGCCAATTTCTCCCATGAAACCGGAGGCCTGGTCTATGTGACCGAGATTGCCAAAGGCGAATACTGCGGCGATTGGGATAACAATCCATCTACGTGCCCCTGTGCGCCCGGTAAACGCTACTACGGTCGCGGCCCGATCCAATTGAGCTGGAATGGCAATTATTGCGCCGCCGGTGCAGCACTGGGCTTGGACCTCCGTGCGAATCCGGACCTGGTCGAGCAGAACCCGACAGTTGCCTGGCAAACCGCACTCTGGTTCTGGATGACGCAAGCTGGCGCTGGCTCTCGTCCGGCCCACAATTCTATAAATGGCGGTTACGGTTTTGGTGAAACCATTCGCACTATTAATGGTTCACTGGAATGCAATGGCGGCAATCCTGCACAAGTACAAAGTCGAATTAACGAATATCAACGCTTCCTGAATATTTTGGGAACTTCTGCTGGTCCCGGTAATCTCGGCTGCTAGGTTCAATCGCAACTCAAAAATGCCCTGCGCTAAAATTGCAGGGCAATTTTTTCATCCTCATTAAAAACTTCATCGTATTATTTTTTTGTCACCAAAAAAATCATTGCTTATCTAAATAAAAATTTATATTCCTTTCGGTAAAAAATTTATTTAAAAAATTTCTAAGTCGATTGTAACCCCTACAAGAAAATAGCGGTGATATCGCCGGATCAATACGTTATTTACCGCAAATACCCGCTGGCATGAATACTGCAATCTTCACTATGAACCTATGTTTTTGCATGTCTTTTTAAAAGGCAAAACATAATCCATTCAATACTATTGGGTAATGGAGAAATATCATGGCTACTAGTGAAATCTCAGCAATTCGCGATCTCATCAAGGTCCTTAATGACGGTGTAAAATTTTATACCGATGCAAAAGTAGAACTGAAAGGCTCTGGTTACGATGCCGTTTTCCAGGAAATGATTGATGTTCGCCAAAATGCGTTGGTGCGCTTGCAACCTTTGCTATATGCACGTGAAGGCGAAGTGGAAGATGATCACACCATCGGTGGCTCATTGCGCCAGGCTTATACAGATCTGCTTGCAAAAATTAAATCCAACAAAGCCAAAACTTATATCGTGCAGTTGGAAGAGTTGGAAGATAGAACCCTGGAGTATGTGAAGAAAGCGCAAGCTGAAGCAGTGTCTGTCGACTTCACGATTGCGTTAAATTACATCCTCATTTCCATGCAGGAATGCCATAACCGTATGCGTTCATTGAAACGCAACGTGGCCTAAGGCAAAAAAGTAAAGCCACAGAAAATGTGACTTGATAGGCATCCCTGCAGGCAAATCACACTTTCTGAAGCTGAGCTAAAAAACCATCGCAAGCAATTGCGGTGGTTTTTTCTTTATAGGTACCCAGGAATTAGGCTGATAGATACTCAGGAACCAGGCTGATAGATACTCAGGAACCAGGCTGATAGATACTCAGGAACCAGGTTGATAGGCACTCAGGAACCAGTCTGTCTGAAAAATATTTTCAAATAGTGGGAATAAAAATAAAACCTCATGCGTTAACAAGATACAAGCCGCGAAATTCTGGCTTGATCACTAAACATTCGTCACTAAACGTTGATCGCAAAACAAAAGAGGATTACACCATGAACAAAAAATTCTTGATTCTTGCTATTTGCAGCCTGACATCTACCAGCTGGGCCGCCGATATTTCATTAGTCACCAGCACCGATTCCAACGCGCAGGTTGCTGTTAATAGCCAAAACAATACCCAGGTCAATGTGCAAAGCGCAGGCATTACATTGGGTGGATCTGCGCAACAACAAACTGCGGCAACACAAGCTACAACCGAAGAAAACCCTGCTGCAAATAGCAATGAGCAAAATACACCTGCAACCAATTCCGCATCAGCAGCAGTGAATGCTACCGGTGAGGCCGCAGTGAGCGCAGAAAAAACCTTGTCTGCCCTTAATACTCAAAAAAATGTAGTGCTGGATCAAGGCCAGGCAGCCAATACAACTATCGCTGCGACAACCAATCAGACCCTGAATGCATCACTTGATCAAGCGAATAATGTCACTGCCCAGACACAACAAAACCTGAATACTGTCAGCGGGCAAGTTAGTGCTGTGGTTAACCAACAAATCAATACTGTGGCTGCGCTGGAAGTGGATAAAACAGTACAAGGTTCTGTTAATCAATTAGTTGGCAGTAGCGTGGAAGGTTCTATCAGCAACGCCATTAGCAACAGTGTGCAAACCAGTGTTGATGACACTATCAACTCAACAGTGAATTCAACCATTAACTCAACGATTAATTCGACAATCGATAGCGCTGTGGATAGCAGTATTACTACCGCGCTCAACGACAGCTTGAACCTCGGCAATTAATAGCCTACACGCTATCGGCGCTTCGGCGCCGATTTTTTTTAACCTGCCCGCGCAGGTTGCACTTCATGCACGCAGGGGAAATATCATGAATACGCCAAAAAGCATTACAAAAAAATCCAATAGCAATCTGAAAAACAGTATTTTATTTTCATTATTAGCAAGCACCATTAGTTCAGCCAACATCAGCGTAGCAGCAACACCAATCACAAAATTTGAGCTGGAAACTGGCGCTGAATATGACTCCAACTTATCAGTGATTGAACTGGACAAAAGCTCTTCGGAAGGCGATTGGTCAGCACTCGCCAACGCGCGCCTGAATAGCCAATGGCAGGCTACCGATAAAGCCAAAGTAAAAGGAGGATTGAGCTACAGCAGTAAAACCTATCGGGATTTCAGTGAATTTGATTTAGTAATTAAACAAGCGTTTATAGACACAAGCTATGATTTTCAACCATTGACGTTAGGTGCCAGCATTCACTATGCCGATGCAGAGCTGGACGGTAGTGATTTCCTAGCCTTGCAACAACGCAGTATTTATATTTCTCGTCTTATCAACCAGAAAATTTTCCTGCGCGCTGCGATTAATGATCAAGATAAGGACTTTCCCGGTAGCAGCGCACGCAATGCCGATAATCACAGTGTGGCTGGCGATGCATTTTTCTTTTTTAACCAAGGAAAAACATTTTTAACGGTTGGATTAAGTAGCGAGACTGAAAATGCTGCTGCTAATGAATTTGATTACGACGGCACCAATATCAGAACCAGCCTCAGCCATCAGTTTTCGTTATGGAACAAAAAGAATCGCCTGCAAGCAAGTTGGCGTTATGACCAGCGCGATTATTCAGCGGTAACGCCAGCGCTGGAAGCAAAACGCAACGATGAGCGCCGGATTGCAACCCTGGAATGGCAAATTGAAACCAATAACTGGTTAAGTGTGGTCGGCAAAGTTGAGCGCGGCAATTACGATTCCAATCTAGCGTCAGCCAATTATGCAGAAACAGTTAGTTCATTAATGTTAAAAGCCAGCTTTTAATCCAGAGCGAAAACCGTTTATCCGCACAGGGAGTGTTATGCAATAAAAGGAATTTATCGGGGAAAGGCAAGGTTAACCAACATGTTTTTATAAAGAAAATTTGCAGTAATTATTATTAATGTGCGTGATAGAGAATGTTCACGGACGATTCAATAATCCATCGCCAAATACCGGATCGCGCCCCGGCAAACCTACATCAATCGCACGCGCTTTTAATTGCTCGACAATCGACGCGGAAGAATTCCCTGCAGCAAGACAAGCCACCGCAGCCGTACCCACCGGGGCAGCCATGGATGTTCCGGTTTCATTGCCATAATCGCCGCCGCTGCGCGCGGTAAATACGGCAACACCCAACGCGGCAAAATCAATGTAATCACCGCGATTGGCCCAGCGATAAATACGCTGGTTTTTATCTACCGCCGTCATTGCAATAACATCTGCATAAGCGGCCGGATAAACCGGCGGGGACGCAGGCCCTTCGTTGCCTGCCGCCGCCACAATACTGGTTCCCGCCTGAATAGTTTTTTGGATTGCCAGCGCGAGAATTTTATTGTCTGGCCCCGCCAGGCTCATATTGATTACGCGCACTTTTTTTTGCAGCAGCCAATCCAGCGCGCGCACAAGATTAATCATTGTTGCACCTTGCGCATATTCATTGCGCGGATAAAAAACCGAAGCCGCAAATAAATTCGCAGCAGGCAACAGCGGCATTAATTGCTCGCCGCGCCCCACCAATATTCCCGCCACGGCGGTGCCATGCGCGCGCGGTGCATCAAATGCTTCGCCGGCAAAATCTTTGGTTTCGATACGACTTTGTTTAAAGGCAAGGTGCCGGGTATTAATCGCCGTGTCGATCAAACCGATGTTGATTGCCTGATGACAGAAAGGATTGATTGCAGCTGGATTGTTAATTGACGTTTGCGGGTTGTCGTTTTGCGGGCTGTAAATATGATTACGATCCAACTGCTCATGCAAATGAACCGGTAAATGTTTTTTTAATTCAGCAAAAGAATCCAACGGTGCGGGCACGCGGAAGCGCACCAGCTGCAAACCCAAATCGGCAAATTGCGTTTGCTCGATAATTTCTGCATCCACCGCCGCCAACGCTTTCAAACCAGGCTGATCAAGTAACATCAACCATTCATGTTCCACCGCACGCCAATTATCCTCAACGCGTACTTCCACAAACGCAGTGCCACCATCGCGGTTAAGAATCGGCAAAACAGCCGCAACCGTATTACCAACAACGCCATTCACCGTTTGGGTTATGCCGTCCGTGGTTTGGGTGAGAACATCAGTCAGTGGGTTGGTCACCGGGTTATCCAACAACCGCTGTGCTGATAACTCGTCCTCCGCAGCCCGGCGTACTTGTTCTTGCACTTCATCCGTCACTTGCTCCAGCTCGCGGGTTACGCCATCAATCTGGTTGCCCACCCGATCCAGTAGCTGCGCGCTGGCGCTGTTGCACAAACAGGTCAGGATAAGGGTCAGATACAAGAGTTTCATAAGGTTCACTCGACTTGGATAGGGAAATTAAACACAAAAAACGGCTAATCTTCATTAAAAACGTTTGGCAATGGCAAAAAATTCCACTAAAAGATTCCTCTAAAAAATTGTCGCCTGGCGGGAATAAAATCGACGCTGGCCCGTTTACTGGATAGAACACAATGAAATTGATGATCCGGACTTAAAGAAATCTTTATGAAACAAGAACAGCTTAAACAGGAATTAACCCGTATCGCCCCCATGCTGCGCCGCTTTGCGTATTCGCTCACCGGTTCAGCGGCCGATGCCGATGATCTACTGCAAAACACCCTGGAACGTTTGCTCAGCCGTGAAATCCCGGAAGAGGTGGAGTTGGCCAAATGGGCTTTTCGCGTGTGCCGTAACCTCTGGATTGATGAGTACCGTGCACGCAAAGTGCGCCAGAAAAATGTGTATTCGCTGGATGACACTGAAGAACCAGCCGTCGATGGTGAGCAAGCGATCCACGATCAAATTACCCTGGCACAAGTCGATGCCGCCATGAATCAATTACCCGACGAGCAACGCTCGATAATGGCGTTGGTCGCCGTGCAAGGCATGTCCTATAAGGAAGTAGCCGAAACGCTGGGAATCCCGACAGGAACGGTGATGAGCCGGTTGGCGCGAGCGCGAGTGGCGCTGGCCAGGTTTTTAAATCCGGCAGCTGATCCGGCCCGTATTTGAGGAAACAGTAATGACTATTTCAGATGAACAACTTTCCGCATTTCTCGATGCCGAATTACCCGAAGCAGAAATGGAATGGGTTCGCCAACAATTGGTTGACGATGAAAATCTCGCTAATCGCCTTGCAGAACTGGCAATGGTAGATGACCAGGTTGCGCGTCATTATGCGCAAATTGATGAACGTCCACTGCCTGTTGCAATCACCCGACTACTGGCAACAGAGCCGAACCAGGCCAGCAATAATATTATTCCGTTTCCGCTGTGGAAAAGAGTGCAACGCGGTTTACAGCAGCACGCGGCTATTGCCGCTTGCACCCTACTGGTGATTGGTTTTGGGATGGTGCAATTATTGCCCGGCACTAACAATAATAAAAATAATTGGAGTGCTGTTGCACAAGTGCTGGAAAAAAATGCAAGTGGAGACGAGCAACATCTGGATGACGGTAGCCGCGTTAAACCACGCCTGACATTTATTAACAACAATGGAAATTATTGCCGCCAGTTCCAATTAATCGAACGCGATAAGAGCAGCGAGAATATCGCTTGCCGCAACAATAATTATTGGGAATTGGTAATCAGTGAGCAACAGGAAACACTGGCTGATGGCGACTACCAAACAGCCAGCGGCGGCTCGCTGCTGGATAATGCGCTGGATGAAATGATGAGCCGCGACGCCTTTGATGCCGCAGCAGAACAACAGGCTATTAATTCGCGCTGGTCACATTAATAAAGAGCAAACTGCGATGAAAATTGTATTCCTATGCTGTTTGGTATTGATGATTACTGCATGCGCCAGCACGCCCAATTCCAACTATCGCGCCGCCAAAGGCGATGGGCCCGGATATAAGGACATCGCACTGGATAACACCAGTTATCGCGTGCAATTTAAAGCGCGCGGTAATCAGCGTGTGGCGGCGCAGGATTATGCGTTACAGCGCGCAGCCGAACTGACATTGGGCGCCGGTTACGATTGGTTTGTTGTTAGCCAACAAAAACGCCGCTTGATCAATGAAGACGATAATTCACCCGATTTTCCTGAAACATTCAGTGCGCAACGTTGCGGCCTGTTAGGCTGTAAAACCCAAACTTATCGCACGCCGGGGCTCGATACCGAATCCGCTGAAAGTTACACTCTGGTGTTGCTGGATATTCACATGGGCCGCGGTATTCGCCCGGAGAAAAATAGTTACGATGCACAGGAAACCTGGGAACGATTGTCTGCAAAAAAATAAATGGAATCAAATAAAAAGCCCGCAATAATGCGGGCTGTTTTCAATAAATTACATTTTATTTCGTTTGCAACAACCACTCACGCCCTGGCAGTTCACTGCGGAAAGTTTCAATCGCACCGCGATCTTGCATGGTGACATACACGGTTTTGCCATCATCACCGCCAAAAGCCACATTGGTAGGTTTTTGGCCTTTTAACTTAATGCGTTGCAACAATGTACCTTGCGGTGAAACCACGGCCACTTCACCGGCAGCGTAGCGGGCGATATACAAATTGCCATCAGCATCGCAACGCATTCCATCCATACCGTGGTCTTTAAATTCAATCAGCAAACGTTTGTTTTTTACATCGCCCGTTTTTTTGTCGATGTCATATTTCCAGACTTTGCGCTGCACACTTTCGTTCACGTATAAATGCTTTTCATCGGTACTGACTTCAACACCGTTAGTGGTCCCCATGTTCGCTTCCAGTAGGGTCACAGTGCCATCCGTTGCAACCTTCCACAAGTTGCCAGTATTGTCCGCCCACTTGGGATCGCTAGCGTAAATAATTCCGGATTTGGCGATAGCAATATCATTGGGCTGGTTCATTTTATCGCTGTGTGCATGCACACTGACGGCCCTGGTTTTGGGATCAATTTTTAATACGTTATGCGCTGAATAATCGGCCACATACATTGCGCCATTGCGATCAAAACGGATGCCATTGCCGGTGCTGCCCTGAGGCAACTTTACAAACAGTTGCGCATTATCTTTTTTATCGATAATGCCGATGGTGCCCTCTTCGGCAAAATTCACTGCATATAAATTGCCTTGCGCATCTACCGCCGGGCCTTCCACGCCTTGGGTAAATACCTTGTCGGCCACGAAGTCTTCCGTCTGGGCGGACACGATTGGTGATGCAATCAGTGCGGATAAAAAAGCGCAATACAATGCGCGCGGATGGAAATCTCTCATATCTGCCTCATGTGCTTAATAATAGAATAATTCATTAGCACTCCAGAATCGCAGTGGTCTGTCTGCGGTAGTTATTTTTCCCTGTCGCTGCGCAACTTTTTATCAATGTCATTTATTAATATCTGTCGACACCCGAATTTACAATTCTTAATCGATGGCTCATCGGGCAATACTGCAAGTTAATTCCGGGAGCAGTGTACCTGTGGCATTCCATATACACCACCTATGGAATTCCACACTTTTCCAAACACTACGCGGGATAAGCCGTGCACGGTATCAATGGGGGTAAACGTTATAACCAAGAATCGTGGAGAGTGCAAATTCCTCACCCGAAAAAGCTGCCAGCACCTAGAAATAAAGTGCTACGCAAAAGGCAACAAACAAACCTCCGGACAAGCATTGCCAGAAACGTACCGGATTTTTGTCTTGCAGCAGTGCGCGATAATGTTGTTTGTATTTGGGATTGGGATGCTGTAATTCATGCAAAAATTCTGATACATCACCGTGGCGACGTTCAGGGTCGTAGCGCAAACTTTTGCGGATGGCACCATCGATCCAGAATGGCACCAGCGGATTAATTTCATAGGTGGAGGTATAACGCGTATTAAGATACGCACGCTCACTGCGGCAATTACCCAATTTGCCATCGAACGGCGCTTTACCGGTCAACATTTCAAATACGATCACCGACAACGAAAACAGATCGGATTTTTCATCGCTTCTACCGTGCAAAATAGTTTCTGGCGGAGAATATTCAGCAGTTCCCAAAATCCGTTCGCGCGCAATCGGTGAACTGATTTCGGCAATACCTTTTACCAGGCAAGAGCCAAAATCGATAATTTTAATTTCACCATTTCGATCTACCATAACATTGGCAGGGCGCAAATCCTGATGCAAGGTTTCGCGGCGATGGAATGCACGTAAACCTTTGGAAATTTGTTCAACTTTATAAATAACATCTTGCACCGACGGTTGCGGATTTTCCTTAATCCACTGATTCAACGTAATGCCGTCCACATACTCCATTAAATAATAAAGGCAGGTTTTGGTTTTATTAGTCGCAATCACTTTTACAACATGGGAGTTATGGATACGGCTACCAATCCAGGCCTCCAGGATAAATCGCTCAATGTAGGCCGGATCATCCACAAAATTGATCGACGGTGTTTTCATGCAGTATTGCTGGTTGCTTTCTACATCCCTCACCAGATAAACCTGGCTACGACTGCTCGCATGCAATTCCTTTTCGATGCGATAACCGTCAATGACCATTCCCGGATTTAAATGGGGCGGAAACGGCAAAGCGCTGAGCTTCTGGCAGGCATCATCCACATTTTGCCTGGGCAACGAGTCAACTCGCAAAACCTGGCAACTAATATTGTCGTCGCTATTATTCGCCGCTGCCATACCAACAAGTTGTTGCGCGAGCGCTTCAAAATCATCGCCTGCCAACTGCAAAAAACTTGCAAGTTTTTCGTCGCTAATAAAGTCGTGCAAGCCATCAGTGGTCAGTAAGTAAATATCCTTTTCTTCGAGGTCAATCGTTTTGTAATCCACATCAAGCGAAACATCCAGCCCCATCGCGCGCACCAGATAAGACTGATCGGCATTAATAATGGTGCGATGGTCGCGCGTTAGCTGTTCAAATTTTCCGGCACGCAAACGATAAATACGCGAATCGCCCACATGAAAAATATGTGCGCTTTGGGATTTAAAAATAATGCAGCTCAGTGTACTGACAAACCCTTTTTGCGCCTCACGGAAATGTTGCCCGCGCGAATACAACCAGCGATTCAGAGCGACCAAAACTTGCGTTGTCGATTTTTTTACCGTCCAGGTATCAGGCGTGGAAAAGTAATCAGCAAGGAAATTACGCACGCAGGTTTCGCTGGCTTCCTTGCCTGCCTCAGCAGCACTAACGCCATCGGCAATAATGGCCACCGCACCTTTGGTATCCAGCAACATTCCTTCCGGAATACGAATACCAATTGCATCCTCATTTTGCGCCTTAACACCAGCGGAAGAAAATTGGCCGACGGTAAACCCCAGGTTGCTGTTAAGGTGCCACTCGTTCATCAATGCATTTCCACCATTTGCACGCGGCCGTCGGGCAATACTTCAAACATAGTGCTTTTTGGTTCTTCCAATAACATGGCGGCGATAGCGGTAACTGCAATGCTCGCGGCAATGGTGAGGAAAAATACCGGCGTGCTCACAAATGAAAATACAGTGAGAAAAATCACTGCACCGATATTGCCATAAGCACCGACTATGCCCGCAATTTGCCCGGTAAGGCTGCGGCGAATCAGCGGCACTACCGCAAATACACAACCGGCCGCTGAACCTAAAAAGAATGAACAGCACATCATAGCGCCAACGGCAAGTGCGATAGGCCAATCGCTATTGATGGTCGACATGATGAAAAAACCGATCGCTGCACCGATCAATAAAATAACCAATGATTTTTTGCGGCCAAATTTATCGCTAATCCAACCACCGGATGGGCAAGAGGCAATATCTACCCCTGCAAAACAAGCGCCGAAAATACCGGCTAATGCCACCGGCACCGCAAATGTACTTTGGAAAAACATCGGCAACATGGAGACTACTGCCAACTCCGAACCAAAAGTGACGGCATAAGCGAGGCTTAAAATCGCAACTTGTTTAAATTTATATTGCTGGAGCTTATCGACAGGCTTGGAAAAAATGTGTTGGTTCAGGCTATAGATTTTGCGGCACTGCAACAAGAAAATCGCCACTAACACGGCATCGATAACATACATGGTTGCTGCGGTAATCAATCCCAGCGTGTTAACTTTCCAGGCGAGCAATGCCAATGCACCGTACATAGGAATGTTCACCAGCAAGTACAACACGAAATCTTTTTTGCTGGTCACTTCCAAACCGCCGGATTTGTTGGGCTTGAAATAGGTAGAACCAGCAGGCGTATCCGTTACTGAAAAGTAATAAACAAAGGCATATAAAAAAGCGATCACACCCGTTATTGCGGTTGCATAGCGCCAGCCATCATCGCCGCCAATGATTAACGCAATAGTGGGCAAACTAATTGCGGCCGCTGCCGAGCCTATATTGCCCAGGCCTTTATAAATACCTTCAGCCAAACCCATTTGGCGCGCAGGAAACCATTCGCTGATCATGCGGATACCAATCACAAAACCGGCGCCCACAAAACCTAAAAGAAAGCGCGCTAATGCCAACGCCTCGAAACTGGTCGCCAGCGAAAAAAACAGGCATAAAAATCCGGTAATGATCAATAACAGGGAATAAATATTTCGCGGACCAAAAGAATCCACTAGCATACCAATCACGATCCGCGCCGGAATGGTGAGCGCGACGTTAAGGATCAGCAAGGTTTTTACTTGTTGGTCAGTCAAGCCAAAACTGGCCTGGATAGCAACCAATAACGGTGCGTGGTTAAACCACACCAGAAAGGTAATAAAGAACGCAATCCAGGTCAGGTGCAGTATCCTTGTTTTACCCGCAAACGATAACAAATTCAGTTTTGCACTATTTTCACTCATCACCCAAACCTCAAGGTTTACTCATGAGGCGCTTTCAGCAATAACCAAGCCACAAAAGTGAAACCGCTGTTTTTCCAGCAAAAACTTTATGCACCAGATTAAAACTCCAGCAAATTTTTTCAAAAAAAGCACACATATCGTGCACGGTGCACCATCATATTTCTTCATCGCAGTGCAAACCGCAAAATCCATCACGCACAATTTTGGTTATACCTTGTGCTTAAAATACTGAAAACCCGTTGGTTTTTATGGCATTAACCTACGATGACTTGCGCTTGTTGCGTCAGCATCAGGCATTTTTATTGTGCACCACCCCTGGTGATGAATTTTTATTACCAAAACGGGGCACAGCACATTGACGTTAAATATTTGCACCATTCAGATTCAAATTTTATTTTTTGAGCGTTTATTTGGCGCACCTAATTTGGTTGTCAATGCCCTCATATCTCCCTTCCGGTAAAAAATCCGCACCGTGAAAGCGCCCCGGACGATTTGGCGCGATTTAACCACGGCTTGGCATAGCCGTTGCAAAAACCTCCCTGACAGCCACTGCGCTTTCTACTACAGAGCAGCCCCCTGAGTTATTGCGGTGCATCCTCTGTCGATGCTGAATAATTTGCCGGAACCCATGCCATGAGCTCACACCGTTTAAACCTGCTGGATTTTTCCAACAAATCCGTCGCGACCTTGCACTTCACCTGGTTCGCATTTTTTCTCACCTTCGTCATGTGGTTTAGCTTGCCGCCGCTAAAACCACTGATCACCGCGTCTTTTACTATGTCACCGCAACAATGGGCGGCATTATTAACATTGAACGTTGCACTCACTATTCCAGCGCGAATTGTGGTGGGCAGTTTGGTGGATAAATTTGGCCCACGCGCAATTTATTCTGTGTTGCTGATTTTTTCCGGGTTGTTATTAATTGCATTTGCGTCTGCACAAACCTACGAACAACTCGCACTCTTCCGTTTCCTGTTAGGTTTTGTCGGCGCCGGTTTTGTAATTGGCATCCGTTTGGTCAGTGAATGGTTTCCTGCGCGTCAGGTGGGTTTGGCGGAAGGTATTTACGGCGGTTGGGGAAATTTCGGTGCGGCGGCAGCGGGTTTCACATTGCCATTTTTAGCGATCCATGTTTTTGGCGGAATTGATGGCTGGCGTTATGCGATGGGCACAGCGGCAATTATCGCGATGATTTATGGTGTAGCGTTTTATTTAACAGTGCGTAATACGCCGAAAGGCTCAACCTATTTCAAACCCAAAAAATCCGGTGGTTTGGAAGTTAGCAATAAAAAAGATTTTGTGTTCTACGTAATAATGAACGTGCCGATGTATTTAATCCTCGCGGTCCTTGCGTGGAAAATGTCACCGACCAACCTGGGCTTGCTGAGCCATGCAACAACCTATGTACTCTACGTGGTATTGCTCGGATTATTTGTATTCCAGTTCTCGCAAATTTATCGCGTTAACAAAGACATGTTAAAAAATGGCGCCGCTGAACACGATAAATATGAATTCAAACAAGTAGCAATTTTAAGTTGGGCCTACCTCGCAACATTCGGTTCTGAAATCGCAGTTGTATCTGTGCTGCCCGCATTTTTTATGACGACCTTTACCGGTCTAAGTGTTACCCAGGCAGCAATGCTCGGTGGCTCTTTTGCGTTTATGAATTTGGTTGCACGCCCTGGTGGCGGTTGGGTAAGCGATAAATTTGGTCGTCGCTTGAGCATGACATTAATTCTGGCTGGCGTTGCTGCCGGATATTTATTGCTGTCGCAAATCAATGCCGGTTGGCCGTTATATCTCGCATTTGCGGCCGTATTTGCATGCTCTTTGTTTGTGCAGGCGGGTTGCGGCGCGGTGTTTGCAGTAGTGCCTTTAATCAAACGCCGCATGACCGGCCAAATCGCAGGCCTCGCCGGTGCTTATGGCAATACCGGTGCATTATTTTTCCTGACGATGAATACCTTTATCGATATCCAAACCTTCTTCTTTATGCTGGCTGCCGCCGCCGCGATCGGTTTGATATTCGTGCAATTCCTGAAGGAACCCAAAGGTCATACCGTGGAAGTTAATGAGGATGGCTCTTTACACCGTATTGAAGTCAGTTAATTTTATCCAAACACAATCAATGGTATCGTAGGGGCGTGATTTATCACGCCCTGTGTTTTTATCGGATACAATTTTTGCAGGTGAATTTTTTAATTAAACCGGCACAATTTTTAGGGCGCAATAATCAGGGCGCAATAAATTGCGCCTCTACCCCTACAAAAATTTTCATTTTTTGAAGACCGCAAAATATGGATCACCTGCAATCCGTTCTACAAATTTCCTTCGCACAAAAAAGCGAGGCGGGGCGCAAGCCGGAAAACCAGGACACTGTGGGTGCTCGTATTCCCGAAGGGAATTTGCTCACGACAAAAGGAATAGCTGTTGCGATTGCCGATGGAGTAAGCAGCAGTAAAGCGGCGCGCGAAGCCAGTCAAACGGCGATTGCCGGTTTCCTGAGCGACTACTACGCAACACCCGATACCTGGCGCACCCAACAATCAGCCGTGCGCGTAATCCAGAGTTTAAATTCCAGTCTGTGGGGCCGCAGCCAGAACTCCATTTATGGCGAAGGTTATCTCACCACATTTTCTGCACTGATTTTAAAAGGTGACAGCGGATTTATTTTTCATGTGGGCGACACCCGTGTCTATCGCCTGCGCGATAACAATCTCGAATTGCTGACCCGCGACCACACCCAGCGTATCGATAAACACACAACCCATTTAAGCCGCGCCATGGGCGCTGATCCTTACCTTGAAGTGGATATGCATACGCTGGAGTTACAGCGCGGCGACATTTTTATTTTAACCAGCGATGGCATTCACGAGGCCATACCCACGCAGGAATTTAAAAATTTTATCCTGGAGCATCGCAACAATTTGGATGACTTGGTTAACAAAGCACTACCATTCGCGCTGCAAAACAACAGCGAAGATAATTTAAGCATTCAGACATTGCGCGTAGAAAATTTGGGGACAGCAGGGCAGGATGATGCAGTGCAAGTATTATCGCGCCTGCCATTTCCACCGGTGCTATCACCGGGGCAAAGTATTGACGGTTTGCGCATAAAAAAAATTATGCATGAATCGACACGCAGCCAGGTGTATCTCGTCGAAGATGAAAAAAATAATTTGCTGGTGATGAAAACACCGTCCGAGCTTTATCAGGATGACAAAGCCTTTATCGAACGTTTTGTGATGGAAGCCTGGATCGGTGCACGTATCCATAGCCCGGCCGTTGTGCGTGTTATTCCCGCCGCTGAAGCGCGCTCCTGTTTGTATTACCTCACCGAATATATTCCTGGCCCCACCCTCACCCAATTATTAAAAGAGCGCGGGATTTTATCGATACTGGATGCCGTAGAACTCACCGAAGGTTTGATTCGCGGCATACGCGCGTTCCATCGCAAGGAAACCCTGCACCAGGACATCAAACCGGACAATATCGTCATTAGCGGTAAAGGTCCGATGATTGTGGATTTTGGTTCTTGCTGGGTGGCCGGGGTGCAGGAAGCAGGCGCGCCCTTCACGCGCGATAACATTCTCGGCACACTCGATTATTCCGCGCCCGAATATCGCTATGGCGGCAGCGTTAGCGAAGCATCAGATCAATTTTCGCTGGCAGTGCTGTGCTACGAAATGCTTACCGGAAAATTGCCATACGGCAGCGCTTATAGCAAAGCCATGGATTTAAAAAGTTTCCAGAAGCTCACCTACATCTCCGCCATGAAACACAACCCGCTGGTACCTTACTGGCTGGATAAAGCGCTGGAGAAAGCCCTGAGTATCAACCCGGCCCATCGCTATGAAGCCCTGAGCGAATGGCAGCAGGATTTAAAACGCCCCAACCCCAATTGGCTCAGCCCGCGCGCGCAACCACTTATTGAAACCCACCCGGATAAAGTCTGGAAATTCCTCGCCATTAGCGGCTGGATTGCGGCAGCTATCGCATTTTTCTCACGCGGTTAATCAAATCGGCTAAAACCCTGAGCGGGTTGTGATTTGGGTTGCCCACTGGCATCCAATTCTTTGGTATCCTTTTGAATAAATAACGATCATCACCAAACGAATAACATCACCATCACAATAATCGCCACCAATAATACCGACTGCGGGACTCGACCATGGCTAACAAACGCGCCCTGATTGTTGACGATTCGACAACAGCCCAATACCGCCTCAAAAAAATGCTGCGCCGTTATCCGCTGGATATAGACGTCGCCGACTCCGGTGAAGCCGCATTACGCTACCTTGCCCACAATGTCCCCGATGTGATTTTTATGGATCACACCATGTCCGGCATGGACGGCTTTCGCGCGCTGCAAATTATTAAATCCCATCCGGAAACCGCGATGGTGCCGGTGATTATGTACACCGCCCAGAGCGGCGATGTGTACACCAGCCAGGCGCGCGCGCTAGGTGCATTGGATGTAGTGAGCAAAGACACCATTAACGCTACCGATTTATCCAAGGTGATGGATGCGATCCATATTTATTCCGAAACAGCGGAGCAAAGGGAAGCCAGTTCGGATCAGATTGAAAGCGCAGAATTAATTGCTGCGGCAAATAAAGTGACGGATATCAATGCCCATCGTATTGAGCGCCGCGCACCAAACCCGGCGGCAGTGGAACAAGCACGGAATCTGGAATTGCGTTTGAGCCATATGGAACACACGCTGGAAGATAACCGCCGCTTCATTACCTCGCGCGTGGTGCGTGAACTGCAAGGCCTGCGCAAAAATTTGCGCGAGGAATTAAATGATATTTTGCAACAGCAACAAGCTGCCGTTGCACCAACGGCGCTACCCGCACCGGAAGCCGAGCAACCCGCTAAAAAAGAAAGTAGGGGCTGGCCAATTGCCACCGCATTCATTGCCATGGCTGCACTGGCAGTCATTGCCTATTTTTTAGTGCAAATACATCAGCAGCTTAATCAAAATGCACAAGTGCAGGAACAATTCGGCAAGCAGTTGCAAGATGTTTCCACTAAAGCGAATCGCGAGCCGGAATTAATTTCACCTGCGATGCAAAATGCGCGCATCGGGCAGCCACCACCGCTGCCAGCGGCCAACGACAGTGATTTTATCGGTGATATCGCCTGGACATTTAACCAAAGCGGCGCACTCGCCTTCAAACAAAACACCATAGATCCAAAACCGGTTTTGCGTTTGCATGAATTATTACATCGTATCGCCAGCAATGGTTTTAAAGGCACGGCGACAATCACCATTTTTGTGGGTAACTTTTGCGTGTCGATCGATAACATGGGAATGGCGCAACTCGCCAAACCGGAAGGCACGCTGGGCGATTGCATGCTCTCCAGTGAAATTTATATGCTGGAGCGTGTAATGGATGAATATACGCGCGAAACCAATGCAATCCTGAGCAACTTAACTCGCGCCCCGAATTCAACATTACGCTTTGTCATTAATGCCGCCGAAGGACCAGACACTTATCCGGAACGCATTCCCACAGTAAGCGCACGCGATTGGAATACGATCGCACAGAATAACAATCGGATTGAATTGGCATTGACGCCGGATGAGGAATAGCTTGACCAACAGCGAAAAATAATTAGCAGGAAAAAAAAGCCAGCAACGTTGCTGGCTTTTTTATTTCATCCTGCTTGGCACATAATCAGTGCTCATCGATATCGTACATATGATCAATCACATAACGCGCTTTCGGCAGCAGACCATTTTGTTGTGTCTTGCTGTAGTAATCCTGCCAGTATTTTACGCCGCTCCAAAAAGTTTCCGGCGTTGATAAATTCGCATTGACGCCAGGCGCCAGATCAAAATTGTTAGCACTGAATAATTGATTTAACATCATCGCAGATGGAAAACCGATTTGTTGAACCAGCGGATTAGCCGCATTACCTGCGCCCCATACAAATGCAAGCCACGGCAGAATATTTTCTACAGCGTCATAACTGACCCGTGACATTTTGTATTCATTGAGCAATTTGAGGATTTTATGTTGCTCAACCGGAATTGCCAGCAACGCAAGATTCGGATAATCAGGCAATTTATTTACCGACAACTCCACCAAACCATTGCGCGCCGGTGCGTAAGATTCAAACGCCGGCTGGAACAATGGCAGGTTATAAAATTTTGCCGTTGAAAAATTTCCCTTTACCACTTTGAGCAGCGCGCAGTCAGACCAAAATGACGGCAACATATCACCGCGCAAATGGGATTGCGCCACGCGAATACGAAATGAGGCAATATCCTTGCCGCCTGCCAACACCACAAAACTCCAATGATTAACATCATCGAGCACAAAACTGTTATAGGCACGCTTTAACCATTGCGCATTGGTTTCTTTATCGCGCTCCAGTTTTTCTATGTCGCTTTTTGTACGCGACAAGGTCGAGAACGTTGAGAGTGTTTGTGTGATCATTATCCTTTCCTCAAGAGATAGCTGAAATTAGTGAAGGCACAATAGTGTTAACTAAGGGCAATTATTAAAATCCCAACAATTTAAAAGGGCCTTGCGTGGATGAATACTTACGCCGCTTTTTTTCATCGGGGTCAGTGCAAATATAATCAACACTGAATTCAAGGCCGCCTGCAATCGCATGGAAACGCAATAACGCTACATGATCCCCTTGCTGCTGGTGTTTGGTGGAGAGATTAAGGTTGCCTATGCTAATCCCCGCCAGGTCGCAGGGTGCATCAGGATGCTTTGGAAACGGCCTTGCATCACCAAAGATACTCTGCCATGTATTTTTTATTTCTTTCTTTTGATCACTGATTACAGTATCAATAAGGCGTGAAGGTGAAGCGATTACTTCATAAAATAATTTTTTCCCTTTGTGATTTTCGCCTTCAACAATTCGCCCCCAATGCACATCGCCCGTGATATATATCACGGGTATTTCATAGTCGAACAATTTTGTTAATGCCCCGGTTAGTATCGAAAAATCCTTATAGTTGGGCATTTCCATATCAGCGAGCTTTTTAGCCCAGAAGCCCGGCTCTTCTATCAATAATGCTTGCCCGGAACTTAATAAGCCAACTGCCGGTTGATTATTTTTTTTGCGCGCGATCAGATCCTGTGTCCATTTTTCGATAGCGACATGGGTTGCACCATTAAACATCTGCTTCCCTATAGCATCGCGCCGTGTGCGACCGTCAAGAAATAACATACTGAGCGGTTCAATATCCTGCCGGAAAAATCCGCACGCTTGCGCGGGAGACATTTGGTAGCGCTCGTACAATCGCTGCGCGATTTCTTGCCAGTTGGCCCGGTCCTGCTCATCGTGGGTGTTATCCAATTGCGCCTGGTAAAGCGGAAAATTATTCCAGAACTCATGATCATCAGGCACACAGAATACCGGCCCGTGGCTCAACACCCGGGCAAGGCCAGGCTGCCCCAACGAAGAGGAAAACCAATTGACGTAATATTTTTTTCCCAACGCCTGGGCAAGACATTTCTTATTACCAGGTAAATTTTGCAGTGAAGGTAAATCAAGATAAACCTGATCGCCCGCTAAATACGTAAAATCCGGAACGGGTTTGATTGCCCTGATTACATCAGCAAGTGCACGGCTTTTATCATTAGGCTGGTAATAACATGATGAAAGTAACAGGTTAAAACTCGCCATCGTTTTAGTCGGCAAAGATGCGGGCGGGCGACGGCTGGTAAGACTGGTTTTGATCGTAGTGCCGGGAATGCGTACTGTAATCTCGAAGCGGTCAGTAGTTGCTGGCCACTGGAGGCGAAATAATGCGCGATGATTCAATGGCTTGCCGCGCGCATCACAGATTTCATCACCCAACGGTTCAAAACCCGGTTGCAATAATTCTGCGGCTGCTGGCAAGCCTGAAATTTCAAACGTTACAGAAGGCGGTGGATAGGCCTCCACAATGCCAACCCAAACCAATAATTCATCGGGCTGGCCAATCTGGTTGTAAGCAAAAAGCTGCACCGGGTTTCTCCCTTGAAAGAGGTGTAGAGCAGATAGCACTATAAACGAAACCGCCCCGGTTGTTATGTTATTTAATGTTGCAGCAGGGCGGTATGGAGCGTAACGGTGCAATGCTGTCAGATCAAAAAATACAACCCGTTCTGACTTGTTATTGCCTATTTGACTTTTGCACCTTCAAGTTTCTGAGCAGCAATATACGCCCATTCAAAAGGCGCCACGGTATCAATGGATAAATAGCAGTGTAAAAAGCCATCCAGATTTTTTCAGTTATAAAAAAAGCGAGCCTCGTTTGAGGCTCGCTTTCGGATTAACACTATCGAAATTCAATACTGCAACATTATTGCGGAGTCAAACGCAACACTACAACACCATGAGCAGGAAGAGTGGTTGTATATTTCTCAGTAGTAGAGCCTTTGCCATCGCGCCAGATATCGCGCCAGTTGAATTTTTTCTTATCAAAGAAAATTTCGTGCTTGCTGATGTCGTCTTTCATGTAATGGAAAGCCCAATCCAGTGTGTAATCGCGAGCTACATCATCGCGATTCAGGAACAGGAAAGCGAACTCGCCTTTTTCTAAAGGCTTCACATAAATTTCGATATCACCATCATCAATCCATTTCATTGCTTGCACACCAAGCTTGTCTTGATTAATTGCCAGCATATCTTTGTTGGTAAGGATTTTTTTGGTGGCATCGCTCATGCTACGCAAATCATTACCCGCAATTAATGGCGATGCCATAATTGCCCATAAAGAAAAATGCGCGCGATCTTCGTCTTCGGTCATGCCGTTGCCAACTTCCATCATGTCCATATCATTCCAGTGACCGGGGCCCGCAAATTTACGCAAGCCCGCTTGTTTGTCGAGGATTGGTAACACTCCCCACGATGACCATGAGCCGTGGTTGTGTTCGCAATTCCAGCACGGATAAATATCACCCGTGGTGCGCCAGGAATGGCCGACATCTTTTGCCCAATCCCACGGCTTATTATCGCCCCACTCGCAAATGCTGAATAAAATCGGGCGACCGGCTTTGTGCAATGCATCGCGCATAGTTGAGTAAGCAGAAACCGGATTGATGTCTTTGGTATCACACCAATCGTATTTCACGTAGTCAATTCCCCAGCTCGCGTAGGAAATCGCGTCCTGATATTCGTGGCCACGGCTACCGGGGCGACCTGCGCACGTGGTATTGCCCGCATCAGAATAAATACCAATTTTTAAACCTTTGGAGTGAACATAATCAGCTAGCGCTTTCATACCGGAAGGAAAATGTTTTTTATCGGCCTGGATAAAACCATTTTTATCGCGCTCACCATGCCAGCAATCATCGACATTAATGTATTCATAACCCGCGTCTTTCATGCCCGATGAAACCATCGCATCGGCCATTTCGCGAATCATTTTTTCATTCACATCACAACCAAACGTGTTCCAGCTATTCCAGCCCAGCTGCGGCGTTTTGGCAAGTTGTTCAAATTTTTGTGCGTGCGCGTGCGCGCCCAATAATAACGACGCAATAAAGCCAAGGTGGATAAATAATTTTTTCGTCATGGGTGAGCACCTGTTGTCATTTTTTATAAATACTTATTGGATATTACTAATCATATAAATTAACGGATTTGCAAAAAAAACTGCAATTCACATTGCAGTTTTTTACTTTTTAATTTCATCCGCACTTATTTATTCAAGCTCTGGATTTTAGTATTGAATGCTTTAATAATTGCAATGGTGGATGCATCTGAATCATAAATGCCATACATGCCTTGCTCTTCCTGCGGCGGATCACCCATCAGGTCATCGCCTTCCTGCCACCAGTAATTGGGGCGTGCAGTGCGCGCAGAACCATTCCAGGCCCAGAAATTATAACCGGCGATAGGCTCGCCTTGTTGCATGGGAGTCCAGAGCACTTCAAACACTTGCGTATAAAATTGATCGCGTACTTTTGTCGCGGATTTAATATCGTAAGCTCCACCGTCGCGATCCAGACCAAACTCTTCCAGCACAATTGGCTTGCCAATTATTTTAGCAATAGCGATATGGGATGTTAAATATTCTTTGCCTTTCGCCCAACCGGCATCCCAAGTTCCGGCAAAATTGGTTTTATCAATCCAGCCCCAATTGCGAATCCACATATGATAGGTCAGGTAATCCACATGCTTGCCAGAGTGCGCATCAATAAATAATTTTTCATCGCGCACCGAGCCCATCAGGCCTTCGCTGCCTGTGCTTACCAAATGATGCGGGTCGAGTTCTTTAATGTATGCAGTAATGCCGTTAATCCAATCAACATAAATTTTCTTTTCTTTATCGGTGGTGCTGTTGTTACCCGGACGCGGTTCATTTGCCAATTGCCAGGACATAATAGTGGCATCGCTAGTGTAAGCTTTGCCGTTAACCGTATTTACCCGGGTGATAATTTTTTTGACGGTTTTACGAAATTCTTCCTGGGCTTTTTCGCTTTGATAAAAACTGGCCGAGCGCGCCATAAATCCTTCCCAGTCTTTAGTGACGTTAGGATCTTGCATCGGCTTGCCATCCACCCAGCTCATGTATTGGCTCATACCGCCTGACCATTGCCAGTAATTATTTAAATAGAGCACTACGGTCATATCGCGCTTTGCCAATTCAGCCAGCAAATAATCCAGGCCTTTTAATAACTCTTCATCGTAATTTCCAAAGCCATTAGTCGTCGCTGGTTTTACTACGGAATTAATATCACTTTTTTCCGATACAGCTAACACACGCAAATTATTTACGCCTAATGCCTTCAGGTTATCCAGCTCTTTCGCCAGGCGTGTGCGATTACCTACTTTAGTTGTTGCCCCTAAATAGCTGGCGTACCACATATTGGTACCGGCGATGTAATAAGGTTTGCCCGACTTTTCAAACCGGGTACCGTTTACTTTTACAAAATCTTGTTGCGGTGCTGCTTTTTTTTGATCGACAACATTTTTTTGATCGGCAGCAATAACTGCAGAACTCAAACAAAATGTCAGTAGTGTTGCCCATAACCTCATGTACTTTATTTTTTTCATAGTCTTTACCCGTTGAGTGCTTTTTAGGTGTGGTGAATCTAGCAGACCCTCCCTGTCCGCCCGCCGTGGCGTCGTGTATTTTTCCTCTTTTATAAACTAAAAAACGACAATCGCTTGCAAGCGGCTGTCGTTTTACTTAATGCCTTTTTTCTTTATTTCTTTTTCTTAAAAAGGCCATCAAGCAATTTTTTGCAAATAACGGATAGCTTCCAGCATCGCGCGGCCATTGTGATACGGACATTTCCAAAACCCCACTTTATAGTGAGTATCAGTTGCCGCATTTAAATTGGACAGCCAAAACCATTCACCATTGTCGCGATCAATTTGATACGCTTTAATGAATTCCCAGGATTTTTTTGCCGCGTCGTAATAACGCACATCACCGGTAGTCGCATAGGCATAAAGAAATCCGACCAGTGCCTCTGCCTGTACCCACCACACGGTATCGTTATTGGTGGTGCGTGATGCAAAATCGTAGGAATCAATTACTTGCCCTTCTGCACCAATCGCTTCATTCAAAGTTACTTCGGCAATGCTAATTAATGTTGGCGTCAGCGCGTTGGTATAAACATCATCACCCAACGATTCCAGCGCTTGTGCAATTAACCAGCTTGCTTCAATATCATGGCCATAGGTATAACCCGGTGAAAAATCTTTCCATTCCAGATCCATAAACATACGCAGGTGATGCGTATTTCTATCAATCATGTATTTATCAAACATCTCGATGTTGTAACGCAACGCCGCTTTAACTTCGGCGCGTTTATCGATGTGATACAAGCAGGTATAGGCTTCCAGAATATGCAGATGGGTGTTTTGCGATTTGGGATAATTCAAATCTTTTTCGCTCAAACGCAGATCTTCAATCAAACCCCATTCGCGCGTGAACGCTTCAAGGTAACCCTCACGTTCATGATCGACACCGTGCCGTTCAATCAGCGCAAAACAGGATTGCGCCAGTTGCAATGCTTGCGCATTTTGCGTTAGCTGGTAATAAGCGCAGAGCGCGTAAATAGTAAATGCCTGGGCGTAAATTTGTTTTTTGGTATTAATGGGTTTTCCGGCTGCATCCAGCTCCCAATACACGCCACCAAATTCGTTATCGACAAAATGCGCAACAATATAATCGTAAGCACGCTGCGCATTAATACGATAATCCGGATCATCCACCGCCTGTGCCACTTCGCTAAAAAACCAGAGAATGCGCGCGTTTAAAATAATCCCTTTGCTCGCATTTTTTTCTGGTTGATTATTTACCGCGATTTCACCGTAAAAACCGCCCAGTTCCTGATCGGGTGCGTGCTGCA
This sequence comes from Cellvibrio sp. 79, assembly GCA_003056245.1. Lineage (GTDB taxonomy): Bacteria > Pseudomonadota > Gammaproteobacteria > Pseudomonadales > Cellvibrionaceae > Cellvibrio. Next base: position 1,051,736 of record MVDH01000003.1, read on the forward strand.
CCCACCAGTTGGCAATAGCAATGAGTTCCGCATGAAATTCTTGCGGTAAAGGTGCAAAACGCGCTGGCAACACCACTGCATTCATGTGCTTACACCAAATCCTTAAGCACTTTTAAATTGGCGCTAATCAATTCGTTGCGCACCGCAACCGATGCAGCAGAACGCAGACCATCTTCCGGCGTGTTTTTGCAGTAATCAATCAACTTTTCAACGGTGCTAGTTGCAACATGCATGCGGGTATCGGATGAAGCGTAATAGATAAACACTTCATTTTTTTCATTCACAATCCAGCCATTTGAGAACGCCACATTGGATACATCACCCACACGCTCTGCACCGTGCGGCGCAATAAAATGTCCGGCAGGTCTGTGGGTAATTACCCAGGGGCGATCCAATTTGGTCATAAACATGTACAACGTGTAACGTAAACCGGCGGCGGTATTGCGCACGCCGTGCGCTAGATGCAACCAGCCTTCTGCGGTTTTAATGGGCGCCGGGCCCTGACCATTTTTGACTTCTTTGATGGTGTGATAAATTTTTGGATCAACAATTACTTCCGCTTTCACTTCAGCATTGGTCATGGTTTCCGTTAAACCCCAACCGACACCGCCACCACCGCCGACGCTGATAAAACCATCTTGCGGGCGCGTGTAAAGGCCGTATTTGCCGTCGATAAATTCCGGGTGCAATACCACATTGCGTTGTTGGCCTGAGTAAGTAATCAAATCCGGCAAACGTTCCCAGGTAATTAAATCTTTCGTGCGCGCGATGCCACATTGTGCTTCTGCTGCAGAAGTGTCTTCAGGACGCGTTAAATCTTTGCGCTCGGTACAGAACAAACCATAAACCCAACCGTCTTCGTGGGCGGTTAAACGCATATCGTAAACGTTGGTGTCGGGGCGATCCGTTTCAGGCAGGGTGATCGGGTAATCCCAGAAACGGAAATTGTCGATACCATTTGGACTTTCAGCGATTGCAAAAAATGATTTGCGATCTACACCTTCAACACGTACGGCCAATACATAGTTGCCATTCCAGTAAATTGCACCGGAATTAAAGGCTGCATTTACGCCCTGACGTTCCATTAAAAATGGATTGGTTTTTTCATTTAAATCGTAACGCCAAAAAATGGGGGCGTGATCAGCGGTGAGGATAGGGTTTTCATAGCAATCATAAGTGCCATTGCCACCAGTTCTTTTTTTATTTTTTTGGGTCACCAAGGCTTCGTGCTGCTGCAACAGCGCTTTGGCTTGTTCGTTAAAGCTGCTCATATTGTTTACTCCAATGAGTCAAATAATGTCGCCCGTATGCATGTTTAAACATGCTTTTTAAGTAATCGATTACAAATTACGATAAATTTTTTTGCGATACGGCAATCAATCTACTGCATCGCAAAAAAACCCAATAAAAATCTATAAAAAAATCATCAAGACTTCACGATTAAATGTTCGTCTTTAGTGCCTACCAGTAACGCTGGAGGAATATCGGTTGGATAATCCTGCAAATGGCGATACCAGTTTTTCCACAGGAACAACGCACCAACTGCTGCCACGCCCATAGCGATAAAGAATTTATCGTATTGCTGGATTACGAGGAAAATTGGCGCCGCAACCAAAGAGGTTTGCCACACAATTCCCACTACAACGTTCACCATATCGCGTAAGAAATTGGTGTTCTTCGCCAGGTCGGGATGTTCTTGCAAACAGCTGTCGTGCACCGGTCCCCAGAATCCCCAGGGGCGCACTTTCAAATAGAATTTTTTCAGTACTTCCATATCCGACGGCGCCGTAATTAATGAAGTCACCACACAGGTAATCAAACAAATCACTAACAACCATGGGAAGGCGTAGATGAAATCAATTTTATCCAGCTCCAAACCAAACGCGCCTAACGCATGTGCTACTGAAGTGTTGGCTTGCGGTACGGCGAGGGACAACGCAAGCACGATACCTACCGCCATACCCCAGAAATATCCGTACGCATTGAATCGCCACCAATACCACTTGAGTACGTTGGAGGCGGTGTAACCACCGTAAAGGCCGCTCACAATCCACTGCAACACCGTGTTAACACTTGGAATAAAGAAACCGAGCGCAACGCCAATCACAATGAATAACAGCGACACGATGTAACTCATATACACGTAACGCTTTGGTTCTGCATTTGGATTGATGTAGCGCTTGTAAATATCATTCACGACATAGGCGGGCGCTGCGTTTACTGTGGCTGCAAAATTCGACATAAATGCAGCGAGTAAACCGGCAATTAACAAACCGAGCAAGCCGCTGGGAATATAATTTTTCAATACAAACGGAAGGATTTGTTCGAAGTCCACATTTGAACCCATCGCACGCAAATCATTCATGAAGAAGGCGAGTGCCAATACGGTTAAACCGGCGATCAACATATAGCGTGGGAACATCAATACCACGGTTACAAAACCGCTCATCTTTGCGGCATCGCGCGGGGATTGCGTAGAAAGCACACGTTGCATATCGTAATTAGGTGCAGGGCCCGCAAGGCTCAGCAAAAAACCTTTGAACAACATCAGCATGAAAAAGATCGCAAATAACGAATAACCATCGGCAGTAATTTTTTCATTCGCGGCATCCAGGCGGCCGGCCCAATCCACATTGAGATTCCAGTTAACAGCAATGCTGTCCCAACCCGGCGGTACAACGGCGGCAATCATTTCTGGCGATACACTATGAATCGCCACAATACCTACACCGATACTCGCAATGGTGGTCACAATAAATTGGAACACCTCGGTAAATACCACTGAGAACATGCCGCCTTTAATAATGTAAAAGGTGGTGATGATGGTCATGACCAAACCGTAATACACATCGTTCATGTGTGGATCTTCAGAGAGTTTCCATGGAAAAAATACTGAAGCAAATTTACCAATACCGATAAATCCGTAGGCGAGGAAACCAATCACACCAACAAGCGCAAATGCCACCACAATAATGTTGGAAAGGCGCGCACCGCGATCATCCCCGAAACGGAAAATAATCCACTCAGCACCGGTCATTACACCGGAGCGGCGCAACCAGGTGGCAAGGAAAACCATCAGGAAAATCTGGTTAAAGGTGGGCCAGAGCCAGGGGATATAAATGCTCGACAGGCCGTAAACAAACAACAAATACACCAGCCACATGGTGCCGCTGATATCAAACATTCCTGAAGCGTTGGATAACCCCAGCATGTACCACTTGAGTTTGTTGCCGCCCAGGAAATAACTGTTCATATCCTTGGATGCGCGCGCGGAAACCCAAAAACCTACAAAAATTGTCGAGCAAATAAAAAGCAGGACAATCGCAATATCGAGAAGGGGAAGATTCATGAACACATACCAATTTATTATGTGGATCGCCAATTCGTAAGAATCGATAGTGATCGCTTTTCTTATCTGGTCCAGCATGTCCATGCCACACGCGGTAGAACTGAGACCCAGGGAGCTGCAATCGACAAGGTTTAGCCAGCAGATATAGCACAACCGACCATAACCATCGCCATAAGCCGCTAATGTAACCGTTTACATGTTTTTTTTCTAGTCTCTTTTGGCGCGCTGTAGTAAATTTTCCCGCAAATAAACGAATTTCCAATAATTCCAATATCAACCAGCTCTTGTTGGCTCTCCATAGGTCGTTTTTTATGTCCAATATTCGCGATGTCGCTCGCCTGGCGGGTGTTTCTGTTGCCACCGTTTCACGCGCACTTAGCAACCCTGAAAAGGTGTCCCCGGAAAGCCTGGACAAGGTGCATAAGGCTATCGCGGAGGTTGGTTACCGTCCCAATATGCTCGCGCGCAACTTCCGCTCCGCGCGCGCTTACGCAGTGGTGGTGCTGGTTCCCGATATCGCCAACCCCTTCTACTCCCTATTTATTCGCGCATTGGAGGATCGTGCCCACCAGAAAGGCTATGCAGTATTACTGGGCGATACTCGCGGCACACCCGAACGCGAACTGGAATATATCCGCCGCGTGGAAACGCGCCTTGCCGACGGCATAGTGCAGCTACGCCCCAGCTCGGAAAAAAGCCAGAACAACATTCCCGCCGATGTTCCTTGCGTTAATGCGTGCGGCTGTGAATACACCACCGGCCCGGCAATTCGTATCGATAACCGCGGCGCCGCCAAAAGTATGGTGAATTATTTGATTTCGCTGGGACACAAACGCATCGGTGTTATTTCCGGACTGAAAGATAACCCGCATGCGATTGATCGCCTTGAAGGTTATAAAGAAGCAATTGCCGAAGCAGGCATTCCGTTTGAAAAAGATTTGATTGCTGAAGGTGACTTCACTATGTGGTCTGGTCTCAATGCCGCATTCCAATTCTGCAATATGAAAAATCGTCCCACTGCAATTTTTTCCATGAACGATGAAATGGCGATTGGCGCGATGCAAACATTAAAGAATCAGGGAATTCGCATCCCGGAAGATATTTCCGTTACCGGCTTTGACGATATCGCCTACGCAAAATATTCAGATCCAAGCCTCACCACGATTTCACAGCCTGCGGAGGAAATGGGAAAAATGGCGATGGATATGTTACTGAAAGTGATTGAGGGCGAACCATTAAGCCAGCGCGAATGCGTATTGCCGACTGAATTTATTATTCGTAAAAGTACAGGGCCGGCGCCAGGCAGAAAATAATTGCCAATAAAACGATTTAGAAAAATTATTTCAATAAAAAGCCGGTGAATAAATCCACCGGCTTTTTTAATACTGCTTTATGGACGCAGGTAAACTCGCCAATTTGAGCAATCACCCGACACATAATATGCAGAGCTGCCTGGGTAGAAAGTGCAAGTAGGCCAGCTACCAGAGGTGTTCTTTGCAACACCAACAGAATAAGTTCCGGTAGGGCATGAAATTTGATATTGATCGAACAAATAACCTCCACCGCCAGTTGAGTAAGTCTTTGTAAAGGTGCAACCACCCCAGGAGTTACCCAAAACAGGATCACCAAATTCCGCAACTTTTGTATCCGCATGCGCAGCGGAAACCAAACCGAAAACCATAGCAGCTGTAGCAATTAGTCTAAATTTCATATTAACTCCTTGTGTTAACTATTATTGGCCCCACGTCCTGCTTCGCTCTCATCCGAGTGATAAATTTGGCCGTTATTTATCGCGATCCAACTCCTTTCCTGAGGGAATTTTTCGATAGAAAATTTAATAATGTCACACCTGATCATGCAGAAATAAATTTTTCACATTTAAAAATAAGAAAATTATTTAATTGGAAAGTATTACTTAGCTTTATACCGAAAACAGAAAATGATTTTTTCGGATTGACGCTTGTATCTGCCATCAAATGGACAACATGTATACTAGACGACCAAATTGGAATAACAAGAAATAAAAGTTTTTTGTCATCAAACTCATTTTTAAATAAATTTGAAAACACTTCTTATGCACTTTTAAAAACAGGGAGGGAATTTTAATTGGTAGGAAGCGTGTTACTTTTCAGTAACACGCCCTCTTACACGAGTTATTCTTTTGCAGCTAACTCAAAATGATCAAGCAATTCCATAGCGGCAACAATAAGATGATAAAGCGTACTGGCTGGCGCCACATCAACCACCACTTCATCATTTGCGCCACGTTGGTCTACGTAGGACCCGGGTGTAGATGCACAGAGATAATACTTGAATAAATCATCAACACCTTTTACTGCAATAGCCTCTGCGTCGGAGTTACCTTCACGAATTTGCACCAGACTGGCTTTGATTAATTCGGTAATGCCCCAGCAGCGTTTGTTACGATCTATAACTTCGCCTGTGTAAGACACCGCGTCGAATAGCAAACCGGATTTATCCATACCGATAGTCAGCCCGCGTTCGTACAATGTTTTTGTGTATTGGGCGACCGGGCGACCGGTGCGGCGATGATACCAATCCAGTAGCCATACCCATTCCATCATATGGCCTGGCTCTACCGTATCGCCTTTCGCATTGGGCAAACGTGTCCAATTATTATCAAAAAACTCAAACAATACGCCGTGGGTTTCGTCGAAGAAATGCGCCTGGAACAGCGCAAATAATTCACCTACGCGTGCGAGATATTTCGCATTGCCCGTTGCATCATAAAGCGCGAGGAAAGCCTCAAATAAATGCATGTGCGGGTTCTGGCGGCGACAGGCGTAATCGTAGTCGCCTTCAAGCCAACCACCCACTACTGAACCAAAGCGGGTATCCAGATGGGTAATTAATTTATCAGCCTCATCCAGGTAAGACTGCTCACCAAAGGCACGATAAGCCCAAGCGTTGGCTAGCAAGAAAAAGGCGTGATCGTAAAGATCCTGTTTGGTATCCACTACCACAAAATCTTTATTTAATAAGTGGGTGTAACCGCCACCGGCAGTCGGATGGGCAGCAACCTTATGGACAAAGTCGAGCAGGTTTTTGGCAACCTGTTTGCCCTCTTCACACCAACCGCGATGATAGGCAGCGGCAAAGAAAAATGCCTGGCGCGCTTGCACACGTACACGGGTACTGGATTCAAGGTCAGGCACACCTGCAGGAGTTAAACGTTCGTAGTTGGCGTTAGTGGACGGTTCAATGCCGCGTTCCAGCCAAAGTGGAAGTGCATCGTTTTTGATCCAGCTTTCAAGGCGGCTCGCGGCCGCACGCAATGCTTGTGACATAAGAAAGTTTCCCAATTCGCAGCGCCGCCCCTGGCGAGAAATGAATTAAATCGGACTGTTTGCGGCTGAAGTGCAGGCGCATTTTGCGGGAGGAAATGCCTGGGCGCAAATAAAAAACCCCGGCAAGCCGGGGCGAAAAAAACACAACAGCGGGCTATGGCTTAACAATTAATCACTAACAATCATCAGCAAAACGCACAGCGATAAAAGAAAGAATTCCTCCTATAACTGTAACCGATTACCGACATTAAACCATGAATAAAAAGGCCTTAGCGAAGCTATTATCGACAAAAATGTAACCGGTTTCAAGCTAAATTATAAAAATGTTCTCTTTCAGGTTAAGAGTATCGCGAAAAGAGAGGAGGCAAATTGCGAAGAAAATCCCATTACTCCTGTGACAGGAGTAATGGGATTTTCTATTGCGGCAGGAAATCGAAAGTTTGATTAAGTGTGGTGCGTGCCACATTTGAAGGAGTGAAATTAATCAATTTAATACGCTGAAGAATCTTGCCTTCCAGCTCCGGATCACCCAATTCGCTGGAAACCAGGCTCGCTTCTACGATGCGCCCGTTGGGATCGATAACTAACTTGACCACCATCTTGCCCTGCAATGCAGGATTCTGGCGCAGGGCACGGTTGTAAATCGAGTAAATCGCGCCTTTGTGCTGCTCCATGACCTTCCGGATTTCTTCTTCGCTACGCGCTGCACCGCCGGCTCCATCGCTATTACCCGCCGTGGCAGAGCCACTACCGGTACCCGCTTTTTTCATAGAGTCAGCAAGCCCGCTTTTGACTTTCACGTTCTCGCGGCCGGACATGGCAACCCCGCCGGTATCACGGCTCATCGCTGCAGTATTGATGCCGCCACTGGCAACCTTGGCACCGCTGGTAATCATTGCCCTGTCTACTTGCGGAGCAGGGCCATCACTGTTGGTGACCGTGGTAGCAGCAGTTTCTACTGCAGTGGTCTGGGTCATCTCACGCATTTCGGCAAGGTCATCTTTAAATTGCATCAAGCCGCTATTAGATGCCCTGTCGCGCGCTTCGGCGACAGCCGCTGCACGGGGAGCTGCATCCTTAACCGGTTTTTCAGCAGGTTTTACCGGTGTCTTTTCCGGAGGCTTGGCTACAACGTCCTCCGCAGGTTTCGGCTCTGGCTTTACCTCTTCCGGTTTTGGCTTTTCTTCCACCTTGGGCGGCTCAACCGGTTTTGGTGGTGGCAATTGTTGCTTTTCCAGAACCACACGTGCGAGTTGCGGTGGCAAGGTTTCTTTTTCTGCGCGAGTCAATTCTGGCAAAGTGACGTAGGAGACAGGTATCGCCGTAGCGATAAATACCAGCATAAAAATCGCCAGGATTTTTTTAAAGCGCTCATCATCATTGGTGAGAGCCCACGGCAACTGCATTCCCGAGACTGGATAAGTGCTCATCTAGCCTCCAGTCGCTTTGTTGCTGGCTTCCTTGTGCATTACCGCGAGCGAAATATTGCGGTAATCAGCAGCAACACAAGTAGCCATAAGTTTTTTGAGTTGCTCATAGGGGATTTGCTTATCCCCAAGGATCGTAATCGAGCGCCCGTTGGTTTTTTCTTCATCGTTTAATGGAGCCGCTTTGGAAGCAAGATACTTTAACTCTGCTTCAAGTGGTTCAAAGGTTGATGCTGTATTCGCCATCAAGTCACTCACGCTACCGACACGACGGCCAGATACAACAATTTCAGTTGCATTCACCATCACCACCAGATTTTCTTTAGGCAAAGTATCGGAGATGGAAGTCGGCAGTTTTACCGATTTATCCGTATGCAAAACTTCTACTTCCGCCGAATAATTTATCAGCAGGAAAAATATCAATAACGTAAAGCAATCGATCAACGGAACCAGATTCAGCTTTGGAACAAAGTTCAATCGTCCGCGATGCCTTGCCATACGTTTTGCGCGTTGCGATTGCTTCATGGACTTACTCCGGGATTAATCGCCTGGGTTTGCTCACCAGGCGGCGGTGCATCCCCCAATGAAACCTCGGGAAATAATTCTGCATTGACCACTGACGTTATCACTGTAGTCCGGTAAGAACGCACCGTATCCATTACTTGCACCAATGTCTGGTAGTCAATTGCCTTTTCCGACAACAAATAAATATCGCGTTTCTCTATCCCTTTATCTGCCAACTGGCGTTTGATTTCCTGCAAATATAAAGTGAGTTTTGCGTAGTCGTATTTGCCATCGGCGGTTTTTTCGATGCGCTTTAATGTAATACCCGCCGGATAATTAAGATCAAAATAATCCGTGCGCACAATCAATTCCAGTTGTGCGGGCGGCTCTTCCTGTTGTTGCGCAGGACCAGCGGCAATATCCGGTAATTTCAAATCCAATACGGTGATGCGCGACAGCACCATACCCATCAGCAGCACTGGCACCAGCACAATCACCAGATTGATGAATGACGTTACGTCGACATCCGCTTCTTCGCTATTTCGTTTGGATAAACGGCGCATGTTTTTTACCTCGGGCCGACATTATTGCTTGGCCGGATTAGTGTCTGATGCGCGCTGCCGGGTACCGATTTCCTGTGCATTGGTAATAATGTTCAGGCATTTCACACCGGCCATCTCCAGGCTATCGATAATTTCCAATGTACGGCTCTGGATCATGGAATGCGCCAGCAGCAATGGAATTGCTGTAAATAATCCAAATGCGGTTGCGTTCATCGCCACCGCAATACTCGCAGAAAGCAACGCCGCTTTTTCTGATGGATCAGCAGCCGCCACCGCGCTAAATGCAGAACTCAAACCATGGATGGTTCCCAACAAACCCAACAGGGTTGCGATGTTCGCCAGGGTCGCGAGATAACCGGTGCGACGTTCCAGACGCGGTACGGCTTCCATCACACCTTCTTCCATTGCTGATTCAATATCTTCGCGGCGCGCTGATTGCGACATACGAATCAAACCCGCGCTGATAATACGAGCCACTGGTGCATCAGAAGATTTACCCAGATTTAAGGCTCCCTGGTAATCGCGTTTTTGCAACAACGCAATAATTTTGTCGAACGAACTACGATTCAGTTTTTTCGCGTTGGCTAAAAAAACAAACCGCTCAACAACAATCGCCAGGCCGATAATTAAAATGATTCCGATGGGAATCATGAATAGACCCCCATCCTGAAAAAAACGAATAATTTCGGTCATGCTCATACGTTATTTCCCCTACCCCAATAATGGCTATTTAATAAAAATTTAAATCCACAAATGAATCGGCCACATGAATGTGCACCGCCAAAAAAAACTATTCTTCCAATTCTTCGACCGCCTCCAGACTGCGTTGTAACTCATCGCGCTCTACATGCCCAAATACAGCATCTTGCTGGCTGCTGAGCATTTCCATCTCCAGATCAGGGCTGGATGGTGACTGCCAGGGCAATATATACATTACACGTGGCTGCTCCTGGTTTCCGGTTACAGTGGTGCGCAAATTAATATTGGCTTCATGCACCATTTTTTGACCGCTATTTGCTGACGGTGCTGATTTACTATCAGCAGCAGCTTCGCTTTTTTGCACCTCGGTATTTGTTGTCGATTGTGCAGGCGGTTCGGTGGCTGGCGCTTGGGCAAGCACCGGCAGACTGACAATAATCGACACAAAACAACAGAGTTGGGCAAATAGTTTAGTCATTGCTTGTCTCTTTATCGCCGCTATTTTCAGCGGCAGGTGGTTCTTCGGTGGTTGCGGCGGGCGCCGCTTTGGGTTTGGGCGCTATCCCCAAACGTCGCTGTAAATCAGCAATCCAGCCAATTACTTGCTTGTCACCGTCCCCGCGCAATTGCTGGTAGGCTTCAAAATGTGCGAGGGCTTCCGCGTTTTTGCCCAAATACAAATCATAAAGTATGCCGATATTTCGATGGCTCTCTGCATGATAAGGCCAAACACTCAACGCCTTTTTGTAATTGGCTTCTGCATCACTAAAGCGCCCCTGCTCGCGCTGCAAAATAGCTAACTGGTTGTATGCATCCAGATTAGTATGGTTCGCATTAATTGCATTGCTAAATGCTTCCTCTGCGCGCTTGGTTTCATTTTGTGCGCGATAAACCAACCCGAGGTTCAAATAAGCTCCGGATAATTTGTTGTTTTGCGCCACAATTTGTTGCAACAAGGTTTCGGCTTGCTGCCATTGCTTATTGCGCATCGCGCGCGTGGCGTTGGCAAACTGTTGGGCAACCGCACTGCTCACCGACGGTTTATTTTGCAAGTAAGGATTGGGAGTAGCAGGGCCTGCAGGCAAGATAGAAACCGTTGCCGCCGCAACAGCAACCGGTTCCGCGGCGGCGCTCTCACTTTTTTGTTTTTTCGGTGCAGATGATGAGCAACCGACCAGCAATACCCCACAGATCAACAAGACCAGGCTGGAAATCCTACAGCCGTTGCGCTTATTGGATATCATCACTTACCTCCAAACGCGCTTCAGTTTTGTTATATCGTGCAGGCAGCAATTTGGCGAGCGCGTCAAAGCTGCGCTTTACTCCAGCATCGTAAGTACCTTTCCAACTGCGCTGCGAATTGGCTTGATGGATTTCTATCGCTTTCTCCTCAAATGGATACGCTTGCTCTTCCAGCAAAATTTCATATTGCTCCAACGCCAACTCATCCAAATCTTTCGGGCGTTGCGAGTTCATCAAATCGCGGCTCAGTTGCGCGTAAATTTCGCCAATTTTAAAGCTTGCATCGGTAGTGAACTCACTCACCCCGTAAGCGAGGATTTGCTCCTGGCCTTTGATGGCGCTTTCCATCGCCACACGCTTGCGCTGCAAACTGGCTTTTAACGGCAGGGTTAGTGCGATGCGATTAAAATCATCGTAGCTGGTTTGGGAAATTTCAGTTTGCGCACTTGCTGCCAGATAAGTGGAGCGATCACTTTTTTCCGCACCGGCACGATTGTGCGTATTCACAATATTCTGCAACCAATAAGTGCGTTGCGCGCGATCACCGGAAGCCTTGTACAACTCTGTTAATTTGAATTGTGCTTCCAGGTTATTCGCCAACGGACGCGGATACTCCGTTGCATAGCGACGATACTGTTCAATCGCCTGTGTACGCTTGCCCGATTTTTCGTACAGCTCCGCGCCCATATAAAGCGACTGGCGTTTTACATCAGGATCTTTACTGGTTTTTTCCATCACCACCAATTCATCGGCGGCTTGTTGCCATTTACTTTGGCTTTGGTAAATCAATACCATTTTCGCTGGCAATGTCGCTGCCAATGGATGTTGCGGATATTTTTTGCGGAAAGACGCATAAACATTTTCTGCCTGGGTCCAATTTTCCTGGTCCATTAGATAAACGCCCGCATCATATTGTGCTTTGATGGCGATCTCGGTATCCGGCGTCACTTGAGTAATGCGAAGCAATTGCGCAATCGCCGCATTTTTATCGCCAAATTCAAGACTGGATTCTGCCTGGCGATAAATACTTGCAGCAATTCGTTCGCGCACCTGCTGGGCGCTGGGCGCTCCCGGTTTTTTCCCATAGGCGGGTAATAAATTTAAGACTTGGGTATATGCTTGCTCTGCAGCTGCATATTCTTTGGTTTCAAAGCGGCTATGCCCCAGGATTAACCAACTGGTAAATTGCAATGAACCTTCTGCCGGTGGTTGCCAGGCAATTACGCGCTCAGCAATTGTTTTTGCATCCACATAACGATTTTGTTGCAACAAATCATTCGCCGCTTCTGCCAACACAACCACTGCACGTGGATCAGCTTTATAAACATCGGCAAAATTCAACGCATTTTTAATTTTGCGATTTTGCCATTCTTCGGCACGATTATCCGGCAAGCTACGCGCCGACTGGATTAATTGTTGCGGAATTAAAATTGCTGCATAACCCGCATCGGCTCCGCGCAACTGATCAACATATCCGTAGGCAACTTGCTCGTAAGCTTCCATCGCCGGAACCAGATCGCCGGACTCATTCAAACATTCGGCCAGCAAGAAAGTCATTTCAGCAACTTGTGCATCTTTCGCAAAAGTTTGTACAAACTCGCGATACCATTTTGCAGCGCGCGCGAATGCAGCAGTAGCATCTGCTTTATTCGCCGCTTTCAATGTTTGCGCCTGGGCGTGCTCGAATTGGGCGAGCTCCTGCAAGGATTGGTGCAAATACGCCAATGCATTCTCACCAATCGCGCCTTTGCGCTCGGTCCAGTAACTACTGCTGATACCATAGCGTTCAACAAATTCTTGTTTAGCTGGCAAAATTAAACTGGGAAAGTCGCCCTGCTGGTAAACATCGATAGCTTTGATACTGAAACTGGGCGCGAAATCCGAATTGGGATTGTGTTGCACAAAATGCTGGTAGGTTTCAGCGCTATCCGTAAAACGTTTTTGCTCGAGATACAACTGCCCCAATTGTTGATAGAGCAAATATTCGTAAGCCCGGCGGCTGCCTAATTCCACTTGCAGGTCACTAATAGATTTGGCACCTTCGAGATAGGACAATGAAAGCCCCATCACGCGCAGCGTATCTTTTACCAGGTTGGCTTTGGATACACCAATGTCATTAAGTGCCGCATCCACATCTTGCGGATTGACGGCATGACCAATCAATTGATCGAGCACACCGGAAAAAGATTTCAATGAAAGATCATAATCGCCGCGTTTAAATTGGGCCCAACCTTTCATATACAGCGCGTTTTGTTGCAGCTCGGGATTATTGCCTTTAACCACTGCATCATAATTGCGTTCTGCTGCCGCATAATCGCCATCGGCAAACGATTTTTCAGCGCGGCGAAATTGGGTCTCCGCCATAAAGGGAGAATCCGGATTGGTTTGCGCTAATTGATCGAGAATGACCGTTGCTTCTTCATTGCGCCCATCCAATGACATCGCCTTGGCCAATTTATAACGCAATTGATCGGCCTGGATTCCCTTTGCGGGAGCCGTACCATTGTTTTGCATTGCCAATAATTCGTTATACATGGCGATAGGTTTATCGTATTGACGGCGCGCATCGGTTGCATCCAGTTGCGCTTTTTCACTGCGTGCCATTTCCAGATCGGCGATGCGCACCATAATTTGTTGCCGCAATGCAGGCTCTTCTGCTGCGGATAAGGCGCGCTGGTAGCTTTGCTCGATCCGCGCCATATCCAGGACTTCAACTTTGGTTTTGGCGTTGGGAATTTTCGCATCAGGTAAATCGGCCAGGGTTTTACCGCGACCATCATCACCCAAGCCAATCACACTGCATGCTTGTAAATTAAATACACCGCTAATGACAAGCGCCAGCAAGCTGGTTTTTCTAAACGCATTGTTACCCATTATTTTGCAATTGAGGAATGTCATTCAGGTTGTTTCCTCAATTCGGCATCATACAAACGGGCAACGGCGAGATGCGCTTGTGCCAGGTAATTATTCAAGCGTTTTTCATGCGCAGCCAATTGAGTATCAACCTGATCACGCAAAACGCCGCTTTGTTGTTCAATCAATTGTTCCGTGTGCTGCAAATTACCGTTTACTTCTTTGCGCAATACATCCAGCCGGACAATGGTTGGTTGGATATCTACACTGGTGAGCGTTACTTCTTCAATACGCTGCCGTGTTGCTGCAATATTTGCCAGCGCATCATCGATTGCTTTCAACTCTGCTTGTTGGCCGGCGATATTTGCAGGAAACACCTGCGCTGCGCGCCAGAGCAAAATACCTTTAAACATATTCAAACGGGTTTCCACATCAATGGTGTTTTGCCCCGCCGCTTTCATTTGCTGGATTGTCTTTTCGCCGCGCTCAATACGCTGGTAGAGCGCACGCGTTTCCTCATCTGCCAGTGCAATATAATTTTCTTCGCTGGCAATCGATTGGATACGGGCAGCTAGCTCATCGCGTTGCGCACTTAACGCTTGTTGTTTTTTAATTAAAGTATTTTGTGCAGTTTGTTGCTCCTGACGGCTGCGACTCGCTTGTTTTTCTAACAGCAATTCACGGTAGGCATCCAGTTTTGGCTGCCATTGCTGCAATAACTTTTGCATCCGCAGCAAATCACGCAAATCGAGCACAGATGTCTGGAATGTATTTTTCGCAAACAATTCACTCAGGTAAGCGGAGCGGGTTTTGATAATGCTGATTTTATCCAGCTTGAGCCAATTCTGCCCGTCATCAGTAATGACAGCGGTGGGCGCGCCTTCCGCTGTGCCATCACCCCGTAATACTTTTTTTGCTTCCACGGCAGAAAAAGCTTCACTGCCAACCAATGTGAGTAATTCGCCTTGTGTGAGGGTAGTGCGCATATCGCGAATTAATTGAATTTCACGTGCTAATAATTCTTCAGCGGATTGATACGCAGCAACAGCCTCGCCCTGCGCATCAAGTTTTTCGTAAGCATAAGGAATGGCGAGCAAGGATTCCTGCACTGCCGGATGCATTAAGCTGCGTTCACGCAATACCTGCCAGGGCTTGAGCGCTACGTCGTATTCTTCCTGCGCTGCCGCTGCCCAGCCATAACCTAATAACGCTTGATTGGAAAAAGCACCATCCAAACGAACCCTGGTGAATTCCTGGATAGCCGCACGGTATTTTTTTTCAGCGAGGAACGAATAACCCAAAGCGGTAAAGGCTTTATCTTGCAGAGCCCATTGTTCTTTTTGGCGTGCAGGATTATCAGAAATATTTATTTCGGATAACTCGGTAAAAAATTCCTGAGCACTTTTAAAGTTTCCGGCGCGAGCATGTGCCGCGCCCAGATTGTAAAGTGCGTAAGGATTCCAGCTGCGCAGCTCCTCCAGATCATCAACCGAGAGATCGGCAAAATTATTATTGCGGATACGAATATTAAATTGCAGTGCTTGCATTTGAGCGCGCAATGACGGTGTAAATGATTCGCTGACGCGCGCAAAACTTTGCTCAGCGGCAGCAAAATCGCCGCGGATGTAATGTAATTTTCCCAAGTAAAACCAGGCCGCATCGCGCACCTGCTGCGGGCGGCGCTCATCTTGCAAAATAGTAGTGAAGACACTTTCGGCATGGCGCTGCATGCCAAATGCCAGGCTAATCCCGCCGGCAATTAATTCCGGGTTATCGCTATGCCCCTGGATACCATTGCGGGTATCAGCGACCATCAATTCAGATAATGCGGGAACATAATCCTGTTGATAATAATGAAACAATGCAACGCCGTAGCGTAAATCCGCCACCGACGTTTTCATTTTTTCTTTTGCGTGTACAGCGGGAATGAGCGCAAAGCCGGCAATAACAAATGCCAGCAACTTGCGCCTGAATGACAATGGGCAGCGCATTACATTTGCCACTGCTTGATTTCAAATTCAGGTTGTAATTGCGCACTGGAATCGACAATTTTCAACTCCAGCACAACGGGTTCCTGACCTTTGGTAACAACCAGTTTGGCACCACGCTTGTAATCTTTTTGCGGGCCACGGCCGGTAAAAAAAGCGCTGATCTCGTGCTCGCCCGCTTTTAAATTACCCACATACAAGCGCTGTACACCGCCGCGAAATAATGCGTTGGTTTGCTTATCGGTATAGAGTTCACTGGCAACCAGTTGGTTATCTATTTCAAGCTTGATCGCATCCAGCGCAAAAAAAACACCGAGATCCATAGAGACATATACTGCAACCTGGGTGCTGGCGGGATACAGCAAATCTTCTTCCAGAATTAACAAATCCCGATTGAGGGTCAACACAGACTCTTTGAGTGATTCTACTTTGCCAGCGGACTCTTGCGCCAATACACCACCACTACCCAAGGTACAACTTAATAATGACAAGAGCGCAGCCAGGCGCAGCCAATGGCGCAAGGGTTGATTCATAATTTTCTCCGGATTTTTATGCAAGCGCCTGACGCCCTGCTTTTGATGTAGCAATCACACATTTAAATCATTCTAGAAGCCAATCTAGATCCTGAATGTGACATTGAGCACAGTTGATCTGGCGCTTGAGTGATTTTTTTTGGACGGTGATCAAACCCTACGCAAAAGCGACAAAGCTGGTCAACCATTGCCGTTCTTGAGTAAGACAACCTGGATAGCAAACAAAGCTTAGATGGTTTTTGGCGCCGGGCAACCCTGCTTTTTGCCTACTATCAAGGGCAAGCAAAAAGCAGGAGCAAGTTTTATTCCGTTATCAGAATAGTGTCGATTGTTATCTGCCCGAAGTAATAGCGAGGCTTGTTATTCGCATAAAAATGGAGTGCCAATGCACGCACATCAGCGGGGTTAAAATTATTACCAAAATTGCCGCCCAACGCAGTTTCAATTTGATACCACTGATTACCGTGCATGCCCTGAGTTGTATAAAGATCAGTTTCTACCGTTCTGCCATTACCGTCGGTAGCAGCCAGACTAAACTCGATATTGCCCTCTACACCAACCAGTGACGGTTGTAATTTAATCTGAAATTTAGCTTTTTTGTTTTTTATATTAATTGCGTTTGGCAGGTTGGTTTCTACGGCGAAATGATCATAGTCAGTTTGCCATACCGGATAAAAGCTTAATCCCTGAGTCAAATAAAGACTGAATGGAGACATACCGGTGTAATTAACAACAGCCCAACGCTTAAGCGCGGCTTCCGAATCAAAGTGCTCCCAAAAAATTTCTTTGGGGACAGACACGCTACCCGTGCCTTTTACCCATTTAATATTATCCAATTGAAATTTCACGCCGGTTTGCAACCCATCTTCAAATGAAGGGCGAATGAAAAAACCGGTATCAACACTTTTCAAATACAAACCACCTCGCACCAATTCAGCGATACTTAATTCGACCGGTTGCCATTGGTTAAGGACACTGACCGGCACCTTTACCGAATGGGACGTGCAAGGCCATTTACATTCCACAACCACTTCAAATTGCATGCTACCTTTGTTGCGATCATAAGCATCGCCAAAGTCCAACACATTGACATCAAAGCTCAGCTTGCCTGTTGCGAATTCACTGCGATCAACAGGCTCCCGATTCACATAAAGCTGGCTGACATAATTGGCCTTGCCACCGTAACTGACCTCAATCACCTTGCCGTGGCCAGCAGAAGGCGAATCCACAATCGCCCATTGCACATTGCTGCTGTTGGTTTCGGTTTTGTAACTCTGCCCCTGATTGGTTTCAATGTTGTGCTCCCATATCCCAAAATTTCCCCATTCAGTATTGAGGCAACTTTCGAAGATCACACCGCCGGTACCACACATACCAACAGACGAAGACGACGCGGCCGATGAAGCCGGGATTGGGGTTGCATCACCACCGCCTCCACCACCGCAAGCACCAAGCAATAAACTAACAATAAGAATTCCTGACGAACGTGTCATAACG
This sequence comes from Cellvibrio sp. 79, assembly GCA_003056245.1. GTDB lineage: Bacteria > Pseudomonadota > Gammaproteobacteria > Pseudomonadales > Cellvibrionaceae > Cellvibrio. The sequence goes on from MVDH01000003.1 coordinate 1,069,699, forward strand.
ACTCCCTTAATAAGGCAGGTAATGAGAAGAAGACGAAAATTAATGAGAGGGCGGAAGTAGAGGAGGAAAAAAAATAGTTATATATTGTGTGCGCCAAGTTATCAGTCAGCGAGATGACAAGCAACCTGCTTTTTATTGCGGTGGAGTCAAACCATTGCTGTAAAGCACTTTGCCTTTCTCAGTAATAATGACAGCATCAAAACCGGGCAACTTATTGATGATCGCCAGACCCTGTTCCGGCCCTTTGATGAAAACTACCTTGGATAACGGATCAGTATCAAAACCGGCGGGGCCAAGAATGGTGACACTGGTAACACCGTGAGCGGATTTACCGGTACGCGGGTTGATAATGTGATGGACACGCTCGCCAGTCGCCTGATCAATAAAATAGCGCTCGTAATCACCGGATGTAGAAAGCGAAACATTTTCCAGCGGCAAGGTTACTGCAACTGATTCAGCACGCGGATTTTTAATTCCGACCAACCATGGGCGCCCCAGGCGATCACCAATTACGCGACTATCACCGCCCGCCGTAATATTCGCGTGTTCAACACCAAATTTTTTTAATACCGCCAACGATGTATCGACTGAATAACCCTTGGCAATTCCACCCAGATCAACATATACACGTGGATGTTCAAACCATACGGTATTCGCTTTTGTATTCAGGTGGATAAACCGGTAATTAATTAGCGGAAGTAATTCTTCGCGTTGTTGTTCGCTCGGTTTTAATTTTTTGCGGTAATCGTAATAGCGAGCGAGCGAAGCAAACGTCACATCAAAAGCGCCATCACTCAAGCGACTGTAATAGAGCGCCTTATCAAGAATCGCGGTAAGTTCGGGTGATATTTTTAATGGATTTTCTGCATTGGCTTTGGGCGCTAATTGATTTAACCGGTAGAGTTCACTGGTTTCAATGTAAGGGCTGAAATGCTCATCAATACGGCGCATTTCTGTCATGACTGCGGCGATGGCTTGTTCCGCTTTAGCATCATCTTCCAGCCAGAGGATCACACTGACGTTGGTGCCCATGATGCTCTGACTATCGGTATGCCATTTGGCCCAAGTCAGTGAACTGGAAAGTAGCAGCAAAAAAAACAGAACAAACCGTTGCATACCATGGAAGCTCATAGGATTTAGAGGTTCATATCCACACGATAATGGCTTTTACCCTGTTCATCCACACGGTCCTGCTGTGCAAACATGGATAACACATCGCGCGCGTTGGCGGAATCGAAAAATGTCTGCGGTGCAGCCAGCTCACCGGAAACACGCCCACCGCTCGGCGCAGCCAATTCGATTTGCAAATTCACATCAAGCGGGCCTGACAAATTAAAAAACTTTGCTGAAATGCCATTGCTGCCGTTATCAGTTAACTCTGCGGCAAAGCTGCCGATATCCAGCCAGTTGGAGCCGGTATTAACCCGCGCATTATTCCAGGAAACATTACCTTTAAGTTTCAGTAATGTATTGCCGCGCAATTGTAATTCATCGACATGAGCGGAAATTTGTCCCTGAATAGGAACCGGAATTTTTGCTTGCAGCAGCGAAGAGGGAATTGAAAAATTGGCGTCATGTACCTGCACTTCACCGTTGGAGCTCGCGCACACTTCACCATCAAATTGCTGGATAGATAATTTGGTTGTCACATCAGCACAACGGGTAATTAACGAAAGCGGGCTGAGTTTCCATCCCAATTGCCCTAATGACTGTTCCTGACCATTGAGCTGTATGCTGGCGAGGCTTGCCTTGCCATTCCACACACTACCCGTTACACCGCTCATCGCCAGACCGGTTCCGCGTGTTAATACCCAGGCGCCCCAGGTAGCAGGAATATTGCTGAGCACGAAAATTAAAAAAAACAATACGCCCAAACCAATCCACAGTTTTTTATGGGTTTTCAATAAATCAGGAAAAGTGCTCATAAGATTCTTTTTCGATCCCGGGTAACAAATTTATTGTGCTTTTTGCAAACGCAAATTGACGGTGACTTGACCGGGGTCATTGGTGGAAGCCAACGATAGATCCGTAACGTTCACACCTTGTTTATATTCCATGTCGTACAGCCATTGCATCAGGGGCTCATAGGCAGCACGATCAAGACGCACACGCACTTCACCGTTGGCGCCGGGTTGCAAGCCGCTCATTTGCAAACCATTGGCTCGCAAGCTGGAATCAATAAGCCCATTAATATTCTCACCCGCATTGGCTGAACCTTGTGCACGTAACTGCTGGATTTGTGCGGCAAGAATTTGTACGCGACCCAATGTTTGGGTAGAGCTGGTATTCGCCAGGTATAGTTGATCGCGCTTTTTCTGGATAGGTGTTAATACAAGCAACCACACCAAATACAGCACCACCACAACACCGCAGCCGAGAATCAGCATTTGCTCATGCCGGCTATATTTATTTAAAAAATTCAGTATCTGATTCATATTTTTTCCTCGACGATTCGGTGTATTGATTCATCGATTACTGTGGATTTTTGGTAATTTTTAAACGCGCGGTTTGGACATTACCCTGCGCATTGGCACTCAGTACTTCGGCATTAAATCCCTGCGTGCGGATATTCTGCGCAATGGTTTCAAAGGTAGCGAAACTGTCCGCCTGCACATTAATATTCAATTCGCCAATTTCGCCTACGTAAGCAATACCTTTAATACTCACATTGGGTACGGATGAAACCTGCGGCAATACCACAACCAGCAATTCCATTACGCGACCAGATCGATCCGTGGGTTGTAGTTGATTCAGTGCCGTAGTTAGTTGTTTTTCCGGATCAACCATTCGCCCTTGGGGAATGGCCGCGCGCGCCGCCGTTTCAATTTGTTGACGAATTTTTAAATTTTCATTGCTGAGTTTCTGGATTTCGAAAATCAATACGCCAAGATAAACCGCTGCACATACACCGGCAAAAATCGCCACGGTTTTCCACATTTTCCACCAGCGCTCGATGGGTAAACGCTGGGAAAATTCGCCCTGGCAAATATCAATGGCACTGCTGCCGTAATCCAGGGACCAGGCATCAGCCAACACCTGATCTTTAATTGAACCTTGCAATTCCGCAGGCACTAATTCGGTGAGCTTGGCCAGATCCTCTTCCGTCGCTGCACGCAAGTGCAAATCCGGTAGGCGATCCACACGCTCTTGTGAGGTAAGCAGCAGTGACAACGCCATACGTGCGTGTGGGACTGCGAGACTAAAACCCAATGTCGGTGCATAACGCAGATAAAATTGGCCTTCATATAACCCCAACGACCAATGATTATAGGCATCGCTCAACGCTTCTTCTGCGCGGGGCAAAATCAACGGGGCAGACCAGCAGCGGGTGACCTCTATACCTAATGCAGCTAACTCTGCAAACACTGCCTGCAGCCAGGTTTTATCGGTATACGCAACGACAACCCGACCATCTGCCGGTGATCCCAGCGCGAAATGTAAATCTTCTACATCGCCGATAACACTTTCTTCAAGCTGGAATGGCAACAGGTTGCGCAAATGCTTTTTTTCTTTTTCGCTATATTCCAGCTCGCGGGTTCCAACACTGTTACCAGGTAAAATCAACCAGGTAGACTGGCTGCCACCCGCACGCTCTACCAAGGCTTCGCGCAAGGCTTCACGATCACCGCTCGCGGCAGTTTCCGGTTGCGGATTACCATCGCTACCCAACCAGCACCAGCGGAACCAGTCGGCCAGGGTTTTGCCATCGGCAGATGTATTTACTGCGAGCACCAATTGCATGGACATAGTTTTGCTCTGATCAAATCACTGAATAGGTTTCATTATTAGTCGATGCGAACACCCGCCGCTGGAATTATTCAACCAACTCGGTTTCCCCATCCTCATCTTCGTCTTCTGTTTTACGTACCGCTGTCGGCAATTCAAATACATCATCGCGCTGAATCACCTTGAGGGTAGGGCGATTCTGGGATTTATCCCGCGTCATCAGGCTACGCATGCTGCGACGCTGGTCAACCAACTGTACACTGGCGTTTAACCAGAAGAACGTAGCGGTTCGAGTCAATTGATCGGTGCTTTTACCGGGGAAAGCGTTCCGTATATCCTCATCAGTTGCAAAGCCGGTTTCAGGACGGGCCTTAATCACTTGCTGCACATCAGATTCAGCTGCCGGAGACAGAGACCCCGGATCATTAATCGTCAGCAGCAGGTTATTAATTCCTTTACCTACCGGGCTTCTCAACTCCATGGTATTGATATTCATCCCCACACCCGACTGCGGTAATACCGTCACAAAAGACATAAGCCGCAACACCAGCAAAGGATTTTCGTTAAATCCCCTGACCAAACGCAATTCATCCAGAGTTTTAAACAGTGCATTGGCGGGCAAATAGGGCTCCGGCATGCTCTGGTAATAATTGGATTCTGCACCCCCCTGGCCAGATTCATTTTCGTCCGGGTCCATCCAGTCAACTACCGCCTCCAACAGGTATTCCGCCTGGTCTTGCCCCAGGGGAATGTCCGGAAAGGTTTGCAATAAGCGAATAAAACGCCGCTGCGGTTCGGAATATCGCTCCGGGCTGCCCACTGGTTTTTCCGCCGTAAAAGCAGTAGCCAGGTCATTGAGGTTTAACTGGGTTGTAGCATCCGTCAAACGCGCGACACCAGATACACCATCATCATCAATGGGTACTTCATTACCCCAGGGCTCCCCCAGGTAATCATGGCCCTGCTCGATATCGGCGGTCGCAAACATCAACTTTGCCACCTCTTCAGTTCCTTCCAGAAACGACCTTGCCTGTGCGCCATGCCAACGGGTTTCTGCGCGCGCCAGCCCCAGTTGGTATTGGGCAGCAAATTTCACACTCAGGGCCGCAACCAACGCAACAATCAGTAATACCAACACCAGCACCGTACCTTGCTGGTACGTGTTGAAATTACTGTTGCGTCTGGAATTGTTCAGGCAACGCAAACAGGCGCGCAATTGAACCGACTCCTTTAATTTTGATAGTAATTTCCACCGCTAACGGCAAACCGGTAGCACCAGTAGTTGCGTCCGGCCAATCTTGCAGCCAGTCTTCAGTAAACTCGCGACCTTCCAGAACACTTTTACCGCGGGAGGTTACCGCCCCCTGATGCAAAAACCGTAGCTGGAAATCCTCAACGCCTTCCAGTAACAATTGGTGAAAACCGTCGTCCTCTTCAAGATCGATATCAGACAATTGGCGATTATATTCCGGCGCGAAGTCGCGCCAAAGTTTGCCATCCAGAATCCGGTACCCGATCAATTGCAGATCACTGCGCGGCAGATTGGAAAAATTAACCCAGCCACGACGCTTGAAAACCAGCAGGGTTTCATCGGCATCTTCCGCTGAGCCATCCAGGGTTTTCCCTTGAAAGACCCAATTACGATCATTGCTACCTGGCGGCACTATATGGCGTAAATCTGCAGCAATCAGCTGCCAGGCGCGATCAACTTTATTAATATCATTGAGCACTTCATTCGTTCTTGTTGCCCCTTTATCAGCAGCATCCAGCGATTGAAAAGCCATAACAGCAATAATCGCCGAGACCACCAGCGCGATCATAACTTCCAGCAGGGTAAAGCCACGCTGGTTAAAGTTGCTGGGTTGTTTCAGGATCACTGATATACCCTGTCAAAAGTGCCATTGCCGGCTTGTCTTCATCAACAACGGAGCGCCCCAATGTCGGCCCGTCCGCAACACCCAGCAACCGGACTGTGATTTCAATACGCTTGAATCCCGGTTCGGGTAGGGTGTCCATCGCGATGGTTTTTTGCTGCCATTGCCAGCGCAAACCAGCCAGGTCTACAGTTCCGGCATCTTTCTCCGGTACCTTGTAATCCGGCAGGCGTTTTTGCATTTTTTGTTGCTGCAACAGGCGAATACGCGCCAGTTGGTTTTCCGCCACCCAATAGGCATAAGTCTTATCGCGAATTACGGCAGAACCATCGAGCTGCGTTATGATCAGCGTAATCATTGCCGGCAATGCCAGAGCAACAATCATCAGGGCAATCATCGCTTCCAGTAGCGTAAAACCACGCTCCCGTCGCTGTGATGACCGGCCTCTCATCTGTTTGCTCATAACCCTTTGCGTTCCTCTTCAAGGCGCTCTTCTTCGTTGATCCAATGCAACTCACCCATCAAATTCAACTCAAATTTCTGGGTTTCAACCTCGTAATCCATGTTGGTTTGGCTGGCAAAGATTGCAATCTGCACCTCACCGGATGAATCCCCACTGGGGAAAAAACCCATGACCGGATCCTGGTACTCCAACTCCGGGTCGTATTCCCAGAGTTCTTCATCAATCGTGAATTCAATCGCCAAACCTTCCGCGATACAGTGCGCTGGCAACTCCGGTAACTCTTGCCATTGGCTATCACGCACACGCTTCCAGGTGTAGCACCACTGCTCTTCTGCATCGATATCCTGCGCGGGGCGCAACTCGGCAAACAACCCGTAGGTTTCCCCTTTCAGCACCGCCTGCTCAGATACATAACTGGCTTGCAACATAAACTCTTCTGCTTCCTTGCGAGCGTTGTCGGCAGTGGCATTTCCCCCGACTGCAATCGAAATCACCCCCACCGCCAGACCGATGATAAACACCACAACGATAATTTCGATCAGGGTAAAACCCTGCTGGCGGGGGCTCACAACTATTATCCGGACCTAAACTTATTCCGAGTCCCAAACACTGATGTCAGCATTCTGGCCTTCACCGCCGCTCACACCGTCAGCACCCAAGCTGTATATATCAAATTCATGGCCTTCACCCGGGCTCATGTATTGATACTCATTGCCCCATGGGTCCTTGGTCAGGTTATCGATGTAGCCAGACTCTTTGTAGTTGCGTGGCACTGGCGCGATGGATGGCTTGGTGACCAGCGCTTCCAGACCTTGCTCGGTAGTCGGGAAGTTAAAGTTGTCTATGCGATACAACTTGAGCGCCGTCTGCAGCGAGCTGAAATCCGCACGCGCTTTCTTGACGTTGGCTTTATCGAGGTTATCCATCACGTTGGGAACCACAATACCGGCCAGCAAACCGATGATGATTACCACCACCATGATCTCTACCAGAGTAAAACCCGCCTGGCGGGCTTCGACCTTACGGCCGGGGTAACGCAGACTTGTGTTCATAGTGTTCTCCAGAACAGCTTTGATAAATGATTGGATTGAAGAAAATTGGTACGGATATCCGCGCGGATCAAGTCAGCTTGGACATTTCGAAAATCGGGGTCAGGATTGCCAATACAATTAGACACACAGCGCCGCCCATAAAAATAATCGTCGCCGGCTCAAGCAAACCCATCGCCACCCCCAGCATCATTTCCAACTCGCGCTCCTGGTCTTTAGAGGCGTTGTCCAGTTGCTGGGGCAAAGTACCGTTGGTCTCACCACTCGCCACCAATTGCACCAGCAACGGCGGGAAGTGACCGGTATTTTCCATGGCACGACTCAAACTCATACCTTCACGCACTGCAGCGGCCACCTGGTCGCAGGCCTCTTGCAGAACCTTATTGGTCATCACTTGCCCGGAAATGTTCAATGCTTGCAAGAGCGGCACACCACTGGCAGAAAGCAAGCTCAAGGTAGCGGCAAAACGGGCGGAGTTAATCTGTTTTACCAGTTCACCGATAACAGGAAGTTTTAACTGGACCACATGCCAGGCACGCAACCGCTTGGGATCACGCATCATACGTTTGATAAGGTAGTAAACCCCAATCAGCGCAATAAAAAGGTAGACCCCGTAACTGATCAAAAAACTACTCGTCGCCATCAGGGCTTCAGTCAGTGCGGGCAACTCGCGTTTGCCCTGCTCAAAGATTTTCACCAGCTTGGGCACCACCAGCACCATTAACGCGATGATTACGGCCATACTCACGACCAGCATCACAAGCGGGTAGATCATCGCCATTTTGATGCGCTGTTGTAATACCTGGCTGGTTTGGGTGTAATCCGCGAGGCGCTCCAGAACGGGGCTGAGATACCCCGAGCCTTCACCCGCCCGCACCAAGGCGCGGTACATATCATTGAATGCAATGGGGTTATCGCCCATCGCTTGCGCCAGGCTAAAACCTTCCAGGACACGGGTGCGAACTTGCAACACGACGCGTTTAACGTTCGCTTTTTGCGATTGCTTGGCGGTTGCGTGCAGGGCTTCATCCAGCGGTAATCCGGATTTCACCAGCGATGCCAATTGGCGGGTAATCAAACTGAGGTCGCGTGTGCTTAATTTGGATGCGCGGCGACGAAAACTGGCTTGCAGGCTCAAGCCTTCATCATTTTTGGCAGCCGCCGCTTCACCGGCCGCGCTTAGCACTTCCAGCGGTTTTAATTTTTTTGCCCGCAACTGGGTGCGGATATGCCGTTCGGAATCCCCTTCAAGGATACCTTTAACGGTTTTCCCTTCTTCATTCAGCGCTTTGTAACTATAGGCACCCATGAAATCTTCCTTATAGCTGCGTGGTTACACGCAGAACTTCTTCAATACTGGTGATGCCATTCAGTACACAGGTACGGCCGTCATCGCTCATGGATGCACTGTGTTTGCGCGCTTCCGCCAGAAGTTCTTGTTCGCCGGCTTGCTCATGGATCAGATGACGCAGGCGCTCAGTGATCTCAATTAATTCATAGATACCTTTACGGCCGCGATAACCCTGATGGTTACAATGCTTGCAACCGCTCGGCGCCGGACGCCAGATCGGAGTATCCAGTGGCAATTTGAGCATTTCGCGCTCGGCGTCGCTGGGCATGTATTGCTCTTTACAGTGGGTACAAAGTACGCGCACCAGGCGTTGCGCCATTACTACTTCAAGGCTCGATGCCAACAGGAAGGGTTCAACACCCATATCCTTCAGACGCAACACAGCGCCAATCGCGGTGTTAGTGTGGAGGGTGGATAACACCAAGTGACCGGTGAGCGACGCCTGAATCGCAATTTCAGCGGTTTCGCCGTCACGGATTTCCCCTACCATCACTACATCAGGGTCCTGACGGAGGATAGCGCGCAAACCACGCGCAAAGGTCATATCGACTTTAGCGTTAACCTGGGTTTGCCCAATACCGGGCAGTAAATATTCCACCGGGTCTTCAATAGTGAGGATGTTGCGGCTGCGCGTATTGATATGGCTGAGACTGGCGTAAAGCGTTGTGGTTTTACCGGAACCCGTAGGGCCGGTTACCAAAATAATTCCGTGAGGTTTAATCAGGTTTTTAGTCAGGCGCTCATAGACCTGCGGCGGCATTTGCAATTGCTCAAGACGCAGTTGACCGGCCGCCTGGTCCAGAATACGCAATACAATTCGCTCGCCAAACGCTGAAGGAATTGTCGATACACGAATATCGACTGCATGACCCGCAAGGCGCACAGTGATACGTCCGTCTTGGGGCAAGCGCTTTTCAGCGATATCCAAACGCGCCATTACTTTCAGGCGCGACACCAGCACTGGCGCTAATTCAGCTTTGGGAGACAGCACCTCGGTCAACACACCGTCAATACGGAAGCGCACAGATACGCGGTCTTCAAACGGTTCCAGATGGATATCCGAAGCACCTTCGCGTACAGCCTGGGAAAGAATGGCGTTAATCAGGCGGATAATCGGTGCATCATCGTCACCGGCCAGCAGGTCGGTGCGATCAGCCAAATCATCGGCCATGGACGATAGATCAAATTCATTGCCCAGATCTTCAGCAGCACGCTGGGCTGCACCATCGCCACTTTGGTATTCACGGGTAAGGCGCTTTTGAAAATCTTCCGCCGGCATCTCTTCCAGCTCAAAACCAGCACCGAGGATACGTTGCAGCTCCAGCAACACCTCCAGTGTCAAGCCAGGCTTGTGCAGCACTTTGGGATTAATACCATTAGCCACATCTTCCAGCATGACCCCGTTAGCCGAGGCAAAACTAAATGGGAGACGTTCAAGACCTGCTGCTGAATCAGCAGAATCCTGCCCGTCAGAAGATAAGTCTTCCGCAACGGTGGGTTCCAGCACTTGCTCGGTCACGGTTATTCCTCACCTTGAACGGCAGGTTGCTGATCTTGTTGCTGGGTTTGCTCCTGGAACTTGCGAATTGATTCTTGCCACTCAGGCAACACGGGCACATCGCCTTTATTCAACAATATTCCGCGACTACGCTGGAAGTTAACTTGTTGATCACGCAACGCGCGATATTTTTCTGCCGTAGCACCAGTAAGTACTTCATCAGTACGGATAATTGTAGGCTTCAGGAAAATCAGCAGGTTGGTTTTGCGCTTCGCGGCACTTTGCGAGCGGAACAGATGACCAAGCACCGGAATACTTCCCAATACGGGCACACGTTGATCGCCCTTATTAACTTCATCCTGAATCAAACCTCCCAGCACTACAGTTTGACCATCGCCAGCCAGAATCTGGGTTTTAATTTCACGCTTGCTGGTCGTTGGGCCATTGGGAGAATTCTGGGTGTTACCAATCACCGACGAAATTTCCTGCTCAATATCCAATACCAAGCTATCGCCCTCATTAATATGGGGAGTTACCTGCAGCTTGATACCTACATCTTCACGGTTAACGGTATTAAACGGACTGGAGAATGAATTGTTATTCCCACCGGTATTGGTTCCTGACATACCACTGTATGAGCCAGTAACAAAGGGAACCTGTTGCCCTACGAGAATTGATGCTTCACTGTTGTCGGTAGTTAACAGGCTCGGCGTAGAAAGAATGTTGCTCGACTCGGTGGTCTGCAAAAGTTTGAGCACACTGAGAAAATCCAGGTTATCGCCCAAACGGCCTACACCGAATACCGGTGATCCTACTGATGTTATCCCGCCGGCAAGTGAACCGAGTGCAGTTTGGCTGTTTGGGTTATCAAGCAAGTTAAGTGCAGGCGTTCCAACCTTGGCCAGGGCACCGCCAGAAGTAAACCCGCCAAACCCGCTATCATCTGCCTGGTATATCCACTCGACACCAATTTCTTTAGCATTGTTGCCGGTGATTTCTACAATAATCGCTTCAACCAATACCTGAGCGCGACGAATATCCAGACTATCTACAATCGACAGCAATGTGTTCATTGTTTCCACATCGGCAGTGATCAACACCGAGTTGGTAGCCTCATCTGCCTGAACTGCTGCCTGGGATGTATTAGCAGGAGCGCCTTCGGCAGGCTTACCGCCACCTACGCTCTGCAACATTCCCGAAAGGACTTTGGCAACCTCTTCCGCTTTGGCGTACTTCAGATAAAACACACGTACATTGTTATTGCGGGTTTGCGGGCGATCCAGATCATCAACCAATAGCTTCAAGCGTTGGCGAGTCAGGTCATCGCCACTGATAACCACTGCGTTAGTACGTTTGTCAGCCACAATTACCGGCGGCGAAGTAGTCATGCCGCGGTTAGGGTCCGGTTTTTCCAATTGGGTGAGCATGGCCACAACATCTGCCGCATTAGCGTATTTCAACGGAATTACGTCGGTATGGGTCATCCCGATTTTATCCAGCTGAATAACCAACTCGTTCATCCGCGCCACGTTGGCGCGGGTATCGGTAATGATCAGCGCATTACTGGGCTCATAGGTGGTCAAATGGCCATATTGAGGAACCAACGGACGCAAAGCGGCGAGGATTTTAGCCGCGCTGGTATTTTTCAGCGGGATCACCTGGGTGATATACAAATCGTCTTTGTTACGGACATTATTCTCGGTAGGAATTGGCAAGTTACGTGCATCGCGGTTCATCACAATACGTACAATATTGCCGCTCTCTACTGCGGTAAAGCCGTGCACATCAAGCGACGCCAAAAACAATTCATAAAGTTCTTTTGCATTGAGGGGCTTGGTGTTAATGACCTTGATTGGCCCACGAACTTTCGGATCGATAATGATAGTTTTTCCAGTCGCACCAGCGATGAACTTGATGACTTCCTGAATATCCGAATCATTGAAATTTACGGTCCAGGCCTGTTCGCCTGCTGCATTCTGGCCCGCTGGTTCTACCTGCGCGATTGCGAGATTGGCGGTACCACTGATAATCGCCGCCAGCATCATGCTGGAGATAATTTTCTTATTCTTACGACCATTCGAACGGATCACGAAAACCTCACTTGAGCATTACGTCTAGGTTAACTGTACTGCCACCGCGTCTGATCTCCAGATTCGCAGAGGTGGCACTACCCATACTTTTATAAATTTCCATAATCTTCCCCGGACTGCTGAGGGGAACACCATTAACCGCCGTTACGATATCGTCGGTTTGCAATCCCAGGGAATTAAACATTTCAGCGTTGCGGCCGGGTCGAATCTTATAACCCACCACCTGGCCGTTTTCACGATAAATACTCATCGCGACAACATCAGCCAGCGTCTTGCTCATTTGGGCCATCCCCGGATCCCTTGCAGCTGCGGGACCCGGTCCCGATGTTTCAACCGGAGGGCGTCTGTCCGCAAAAACCGGAGGCTGTTGTTGATAAGGTGGATTAGCGTAGCCACCTGTTTGCCCTGGCGGCGGAGCAGAAACAGTCGCTCCTAATTTAGGAGCATTCGGATCGTCTTTATACATCCACAAAGATTCAAATGAACCATTGTTATTAACGATGACTCGCAGATCCAACACTTTTGCCAGAGTTACGTTATTTCCTGCCGGCAGCGTATCGCCAATACCATACACATCAGCTTTATCTCCAGTTGCAATAATCGCACGTGCTGCTTTTTCGTCGTTGCTGGACAAAACTCCACGCAAAATCAGATTAAGCTGGGTGTCCGCGGCATTATTCTCGATACCCTGAGCAGTTGCCGCAGGTTGCGCTTCAACAGGAGCGGGTTCGGCATTGGTTTCACCGAACGGCGCCAGATTTTTAACCTGCGCAATGTTGATACCTCCTGCACCCGCTGGATTCGGGGCAGGGCTGTCAGGCGCTACAGAGGTGATTGTCGCTGGAGGAATCACAGGATTGGGGATAACCAACCAAAACAATCGCGCCAGACTATGCCCAAGCCATAGCACCAGCAGCAAAATAATCAACCACTGCCATCGCTCAAGAGGCACACGGCTTAAAAAGCCAAATAGACGCTGCAGCTGTTGTTCCAACTGAGCAGTTCGCTGTGCGAGGGCGACATTATTAATAAATGATTTGTCGGGCATGGGTATGGCTGAGTCCTTCACACTGGGTTTACAGCGGACAGATTAAATTGGCAATTGTCAGCGGTATCAAAAGCTTAGTGCGTTATGTTTATCAAAGCTATGAGATTCTACTCCACATCTATTACAAAAGCTAAATAGTTGATGAGGGGGTAGGTAGACCAAGAAGCGTAAGTTTCAACAGCTTTTTGACGACAGAAAAGGAGGTTAGTTGCAGAATTGATGAAATATGCGACAAAAAGCACAAAAATAGTCATCTAAAATGAGAAAAACCCTGACTGCAGGAGGGGGCAATCAGGGTTTTTACAGGATGACCGGCCAAACCTTGGCAATAATGCGCTCGATTCCATATATTCCCTGCTTTTGCCGCATCCGGCAGCAATCTCCAATGACGATCATTATTGATGAATAAGACGTCACACAACAGTAGCCAATTTCGGTAAGTTTTGTAGGAAATATCTCACAATGCTGTGAGCCAAAACCTCGGCAGAATCACAGCGTCAGGTTTATAATCCGCGCCCACCTCCACGTGCGAGACACTAACTATGCCACCCAAGAAAAAAAGTATCGATTTTGAACAGTCGCTTGGCACCTTGGAAAGCCTGGTAAATCGTATGGAACAGGGGGATATGACATTGGAAGAGTCCCTCCAGGCATTCGAAAGCGGTATCGCTTTGACGCGCGAATGTCAGGCCAGGCTTGCTGCCGCAGAGCTGCATGTTAATAAACTGATTGAAGTGCAAGGCAATATCAGCCTTGAACCCTTCGACGCAGAGGAAGGCGACATTTGATGTCCGGGGAATTCAATTTATTTGCCCAATCCTGCCGCCAACGTATAGATACCGCCCTGGATCTTTACTTCCCGGTGCAAGATGATCCAACCCGCCTCCGCGCTGCTATGCGCTACAGCCTTTTCAACGGTGGCAAACGGGTTCGTCCCACACTGGCGTATGCAGCGGCACTGGCAATCGACCCCAATATCGATCTGAAAAATATTGATCCGATTGCCTGCGCACTTGAATGCTTGCATTCATATAGCCTGGTTCATGACGATCTGCCCGCAATGGATGACGATGACCTACGTCGCGGGAAGCCGACCTGCCATATCGCTTTTGATGAAGCAACTGCCATCCTTGCTGGTGATGGATTGCAAACCCTGGCATTTGAGCTTTTATTAGGCACCCGTTTAACAGCAGAGACCAAAGTGCAGTTGATTGCGCAGTTAACGCGCGCATCTGGTGCGGAGGGCATGGTTCTTGGGCAGGCAATTGACCTTGCGGCAGTAGATCAACAATTGAATCTGGCGCAACTGGAGAATATGCATCGACACAAAACCGGTGCGCTAATCCGTGCCAGTGTTGCCATGGGAGCCTTGGCAGCCGGGGTCGATGACCGACAGTTGGCAGCCCTTGATAATTATGCCGCCGCAATCGGTCTCGCTTTTCAGGTGCAGGATGACATCCTTGATGTAACCACTGATACAGCCACCTTAGGCAAACAACAGGGGGCTGATATTGCCCGCAACAAACCCACCTATGTGTCATTACTAGGGTTGGAGACCGCCCGGGCAAAAGCAGCAGAATTGCACAATCAAGCACTCGCATCGCTCGAAACCTTCGGGGAGAGCGCAGAGCATCTGCGCCAAATGGCCGACTACATAATCCATAGGATCAACTAGCCAAGCCTCCACCAAGGTGCCTACAATGGCAGGCTTGCAGAAGCTGTACCCTACAACGATAACCAGATTGATGAACCTGATGCATAACGAAATTCCCACCAGCCGCCCGCTGACTCCCTTGCTGGATAGCATTGATAGCCCTGCTGACCTGCGCCTACTCAGCGAAAAACAACTGCCCGAACTGGCAGAAGAGCTGCGTGCGTTTTTGTTATTTAGCGTCGGGCAAACCGGCGGTCACTTTGGTGCCGGTTTAGGCGTAGTAGAGCTGACTATTGCTTTGCACTATGTCTATCAAACACCGGAAGACAGACTGGTGTGGGACGTTGGCCACCAAACCTACCCGCATAAAATTCTCACTTCACGGCGCGACCGTATGAATACGATTCGCCAGGGGAACGGCTTGTCCGGATTCCCAAAGCGCGAAGAAAGCGCCTACGACACTTTTGGCGTGGGCCATTCCAGCACCTCGATCAGCGCAGCACAAGGTATGGCTATAGGCGCCAAAATGGCCGGCATTGAACGCAAGGTAGCTGCAATTATCGGTGATGGTGCCATGACGGCGGGTATGGCATTTGAGGCACTGAATCATGCCGCCCATACCGAAACCGACATGTTAGTTATCCTCAATGACAACAACATGTCCATTTCCCCAAACGTCGGGGGACTATCAACGTACCTATCCAAAATCTGGGCCAGCAAATTTTATAATTCCCTGCGCGAAGGCAGTAAACAAGTGCTTGGAAAAATCCCCCCTGCATGGGAATTCGCTCGCCGGACCGAAGAGCATTTCAAAGGCTTTATGTCCCCCGGCACGCTATTTGAGGAGATGGGTTTTAATTATGTAGGTCCGATCAATGGTCACGACCTGGGTGACTTGGTGCGCTGTTTAGGCAGCTTGCGCGATATCAAAGGCCCCAAACTGCTCCACATCATCACCCAAAAAGGAAAAGGTTTTGAACCGGCAGAATTGGACCCGGTTGGCTATCACGCACTTAACAAAATCGAGCCCAAGAAAGCGGCTATTGGCGCTGTAAATGCCCCAAAAAAACCAAAATACCAAGACGTTTTTGGGCAATGGCTGTGCGACATGGCCAAAGTAGATAGCAAATTGGTAGGGATTACTCCTGCCATGTGTGAAGGCTCGGGGATGGTCGACTTTGCAGCGCAACACCCTGACCGGTTTTATGATGTCGCCATCGCCGAACAGCATGCAGTAACACTCGCTGCGGGGATGGCTTGTGAAGGCCAGAAGCCGGTCGTTGCCATCTACTCCACCTTTTTGCAACGCGCCTACGATCAACTCGTGCACGATGTCGCCCTGCAAAACCTGGATGTCACCTTCGCCATAGACCGCGCTGGCTTAGTTGGCGAAGACGGCCCTACCCATGCAGGCAGTTTCGACATTAGTTACTTGCGTTGTATTCCGAATATGGTCATCGCTGCACCCAGCGATGAAAATGAATGCCGCCAATTGCTCTATACCGCTTATCAACATATAGGTCCTGCCGCCGTTCGTTATCCAAGGGGAACAGGAACGGGAGCAGCAATAAACCCGTCGATGAATGCCCTACCGATTGGTAAGGGCGAAGTAAAGCGCGAGGGAAAAACTGTAGCTTTGCTGTGTTTCGGCACGTTATTAGCGAATGCACAAATAGTTTCAGATAACATTAATGCCAGCCTGTGCGATATGCGTTTTGTAAAACCACTAGATATAGAACTGATAGAAAAAATGGCTGCCAACCATGAGTTACTGGTCACGCTGGAAGAAAATGCTATTGCTGGTGGTGCTGGCAGTGCAGTAACGGAGTATTTGCACAGCATCGGTATCAATCTGCCGGTATTACAACTGGGGTTTGCAGATGAGTTTGCTGATCATGACAGCCAGAAACAACAACTCGCCAGGCAACGACTGGATCCCGCTTCTATTGAGACGCAGATTCGCGAACGCCTTGCGCAAATACAATTACTTAAACCGCTCGCAGCCAGTTAATTAATCACTTCAGCTTCCGCCCAAAAAAATAGCGCAAATAAAGGCGCTATTTTTTTACCGGCAAAATCATATTGGTAGCTTTCTATTTGCAATGCAGATATTTACAGAGCAGATCTTTTTTTGGTGTTGGGAGAAAAGTACAAAAAGGGGAACTAGAGGGGACACAACCAAGAAGGTGGAAACTCAAATCCTTTTGAGCTCACTAAACCACTCACTCATATCATGGTCATGCAGAGCCTTTATACACCTGCACCTTTAAAAAACCCAATCAGGCACCCTGCAAATGTGAACCAATTCCTGTATTTGTCGCATAACGCTTCAACATATTACAGAGAATTACATCTTGTCGTCTAAAGCTGTGCATGGTGAAAAATAAAAAAAGCGCCTGTATTGGCGCTTTTTTATTTTTAGCTCCAAGTCACTAGCGCGCAAAGCGTTTGCGCAAAATAAATAACAAACCAAATGCAACAATCAATACACCGGGGATAATTGCCAGATTCTGCAACGTCGCTTGACCCGCAATCAATTCAACTGCTTCGCCAGTAGCACCGCTTTCAATTGCATCTTTTTTGGCTTGATCTAACCAGCCGCCAATTACCGGGTTCCACATACTCACCGAGAACATGCCTGCGCCGCCGATCAATGACATACCCAATGCGCCAGTTTTAGGCATATATTCGCTAGTAAATCCGATCATGGTTGGCCAGAAATAAGTAACGCCCAAGGCGAATACGGCAGCCGATACATAAATCATGTAGCCCGATGCCTGGCTCAACAGCAGCAAACCAATAGTGGTTACCACCGCCGACATTACCAACACTCCAGCGGGGTTGAATGCGTGCACCAATGGGCCAGCAAAGAAACGCCCCAACGCCATTAAACCTGCGGTCAGTGCCAGAATCATCATTGGGTGAACATCGGAAGATTCAAAAATACGTCCCACCCATTGCTGCGCACCGAACTCTGAAATCGAGGTCATGGTCATGCACACGAACATGAAGATAAACAAAGGCGTGAAGAGCGCCTTGATATTGGTAGTGGTCGATGTTTCGGAGTTGGCTGCTTCCGGAAATTTTTGACCCAAAATCATCCAGCCGTAAATCGCCGTCGGGATAAGCATCACCGCGATTTGCAATTGCCAACCGAGCCCCAGCTTGGTCATCAATGCCGACACCAAAGAACCAATCACTATACCGCCAGGGAACCACACGTGAAACTTATTCAACATCGCCGTTTTGCGAGTGTGATAAATATCAGCGATCAATGGATTACAGGCTGCTTCAACAGAACCATTCGCAAAACCGATAAAGAAACTGGAGAGCAACAAGGTCCAGAAGCCGGTAGCACTAATGGTTAATACCAAGCCCAACACATGGCAAGCAAATGCAAGATATAACAGCGTGCGTGCGCCAACGTAATTATAAATAAAGCCACCAAACAGCATTGCGATGGGGAACCCCAAAAACGCCATGCCATTAATCCAGCCCAGTTCGGTGTTGTTGAAATTAAAACTGACGCTGAGTTCGGTCAAAATACCTGCGCGAATGGCGAAGGTCATTGAGGTCACAATAAGCGCAATGCAACACGCGATAAACAAACGCTGGGGGTTAATCGTAAGTGAAGTTGTAGCTGTACTTGCAGTAGTCATTATTATTTACCCGTTGTTATTGTTAATAAGGTCGAACTGTAAATAGATAGGTTCATATTATTTTCCTGTTGTTATAGGGTTGTGTAATTTGACCGATTAAAGCTTAGTCCAGGCGCCATCTTTTTTCGATGAATCCAATACCGCCTGGATAAAACGCATACCTTCCACACCCGTATCTATATCAGGAACCCAATCTTGCAGGAAGTGTGCTTCGCCTTGTTGGCGAGCAACCAGAATATCAGCGATGTCTTTGTACAAATTAGCAAAGCCTTCGAGATAACCTTCCGGATGTCCGCCCGGCGTACGCATTCCGCGCGCAGCAATTTCGCTACCGATATCGCCGCGACGGGTAATACGCTGACGCGGTTTATTTAATTCGGCAAACCACAATTCATTGGGATTTTCCTGTGCCCATTCGATCCCGGCCTTATCGCCGAAGACACGAATACGCAAACCATTCTCACAACCCGGAGCAACCTGGCTGCTCCACAACATACCTTTCGCACCGCCATCAAAACGCAAGAGCGCGTGCACATTGTCATCCACCAAACGGCCGTCAACAAAACTGGTTAAATCCGCGCTCACGGAATTTACTTTTTGCTGTGTAATAAATTGCGCAAGCTGGAATGCATGGGTACCGATATCGCCCAAACAACCCGCTGCACCGGAGCGCGCCGGATCAGTACGCCATGACGCTTGCTTGTTATCGTCAGCGGCAGCTTGTGTTAACCATTCTTGTGGATACTCTACCTGCACAACACGCAAATTCCCCAGTTTGCCTTGCGCAATAATTTCGCGCGCATAACGCACCAAAGGATAAGCACTGTAGTTATGTGTGAGCGCAAAAAAACAGCCGCTCTTTTTAACGATTTGTTCCAACTCCAATGCTTCTTCTAAGGTGCGTGTTACCGGCTTATCACAAATCACATCAACGCCCGCTTCCAAACACGCTTTAGCGACGGGAAAGTGCATATGATTGGGCGTAACAATCACAACGGCTTGGATACCATCAGTGCGCGTTTTTTCTACGCGCAACATTTCTTCGAACGATGTGTAAGCTCGATCAGCAGCGATATGTAAATCGGCCGCTGATAACTTTGCATTTTCCGGATTGGATGAAAGCGCACCGGCAACGAGTTCAAAACGATCATCCAAACGCGCAGCAATACGGTGTACTGCACCGATAAAAGCACCACGGCCACCACCGACCATGGCATAACGAATTCTTGGGGTTGTCATTGTTGGAGTCCTGAATTATTTATTTACCCCCTCCCAGCCTCCCCTTTGGCAGGGGGAGGGGCTTTTACTCCCAACTTAAAACAGAGTGCAATCTGCCCCTTCCCTTTATAAGCGGGGCGCGTAGCCGGGAGGGCCGGGGAGGGGTTTGTTGTTAATTACAAACCGAGAATACGGCGGTTTTTAGTTTCATCGATTCCGCTTTTTGCAAAATCATCAAACGCTCGTTCAGTCACTTTAATAATATGTTGCGCAATAAACTTCGCTCCTTCTTCAGCGCCGACTTCCGGATGTTTCAAACAGCATTCCCATTCCAGCACCGCCCAGCCTTCGTAATTGTAAGCAGCGAATTTGGAAAAAATTTGTTTGAAATCCACTTGTCCATCACCGAGTGAACGGAAACGACCGGCACGATCAACCCAGCTTTCATAACCGCCGTACACACCTTGCTGGGCGCTCGGATTAAATTCTGCATCTTTTACATGGAACATTTTGATGCGCGCGTGATAGCGATCAATAAAGGCGAGGTAATCGAGTTGTTGTAATACGAAATGCGATGGGTCAAACAAAATATTGGCGCGCGGGTGATTATCGACCGCTTTCAAAAAACGCTCAAAGGTTGCGCCATCGTGCAGGTCTTCTCCCGGATGAATTTCGTAACACACATCCACACCGACCGCATCGAATGCATCGAGGATTGGTTTCCAGCGTTTGGCTAACTCAGCAAAACCATTTTCTACCAAACCGGCCGGGCGTTGTGGCCACGGGTAGAGGAAAGGCCACAGCAAGGCGCCAGAAAAAGTCGCATGCGCTTTGAGGCCAAGGTTTTTACTGGCTTTGGCGGCCAGTAACAATTGTTCTACTGCCCATTCCTGACGCGCTTTGGGATTGCCGCGCACAGATTCAGGAGCGAAACCATCAAACATTTCATCATAGGCCGGATGCACCGCCACTAATTGGCCTTGCAAATGGGTCGATAATTCCGTGGCTACCAATCCGTGTTTGGCGAGGGTTGCCTGAAACTCTTTACAGTAATCCAGATTGTTGGCGGCTTTTTCCAGATCAAAAACACGTTTGTCCCAAGTGGGAATTTGCACGCCTTTAAAACCCAGGCTAGCCACCCAGGCCGAGATATTTTCAAGATTGTTAAAAGGTGCGGTATCCCCCAGAAACTGGGCAAGGAAAATGGCGGGGCCTTTAAGCGTTTTCATAAGTATCTCCAGCAGTGGTTGGATGCGTGGCATCCTGTAATTATTAACGGCTAATTGATTAGGTCGTTGGTAGGTCTCCGCGAGCGAAAACACAGGAAAAATCTGATTTATTAATCAAGCGCAAAACTCTATTCCATGTGGCCCACCGGTGCGACACGGGAAACAGTTATTTACACTTCTTATAACCCACAAGCACTCGCTAGAGGATAGAACATATTTATTCTGCTGCCGCGAGGATTAACGGAAAAGATAACCCGGCCAATGCGCCAAATGCCGGATGATTTTTCAGCGCCGAACGGCTGGTTGCCGGGCTTGGCAGCCCACACAGGAAACGCGCTAATTGTCGCGGCTGCGCCAGGGCTTTATGGGCCTCCTGTTTTACGCGTGCGATTAATTGTTGTTGCTCGTGATTCATTGCGACCTGCACGGGCACCGCCAGATTCATTCCGGAAGATTGGCGGCAGTGATTACAAATTCCGCACGGCGTTGTTGATGCTTCACCAAAGTAGTGCAACAACTGCTGGCTTAAACACGCAGGATTGTTTGCAAAATCCAACAGACTGTGGATACGCTGGATATCGCGCAGCTCGCGCTCAGCAAATAACCGATTCAAATAATTGAGTAGCTCGCCGAGCTGCGCAACCGAACCAATCGATTGATTATTTTTAAAACCTTGCCGTAAATTTGCTACCGATAATTCAATCCAGTTTTTTTCTGCCAGATAATCCACTGCTTTAATGATTCGCGTTTTTGGCTCTTGCAGTTGTTGTTCAATCGTCAACATATCCAGCGTAAGCCATTTTTTGCCCATGCGTCCGACCGCAAATATTTTTTGCAGGAACGCGGCGCGTTCCTGATCAAATTGCGCCAGGATATATTCACGCGGCTGCAAAAAATTAATTTTATATTCGGTATAAAACGGACTTTGCGCACTAATGATTCCTTGCAACTCCAGATACGTCAGCGCCGTATTTAGTACCAGCGGCCGAAGATCAAATTGCTGCGATAGTTCATACGTAGAAATATCGAACACATCGTCAAATGCCAATAAATAGTCAACGAGTGCAGACAAACTTTCACGCGCCGGAGTATCACCGTAAGTAAAGTTTTCCAGCACGCGAATATCATCGCCCACCGCAAACATTTCACACAGCGATGGGTTGCCATCGCGACCGGCGCGACCAATTTCCTGCACGTAATTTTCTATCGATTTAGGCAAATTGAAATGATAAACCGCGCGGATATTGCTTTTGTCGATTCCCATACCAAAAGCAATTGTCGCCACTACGATAGGTACTTCACCGCTCATAAAGCGGTTTTGTATTTGTTCGCGCTCATCGTCTTTTAAACCGGCGTGATAATGAACCGCGCGCAAGCCAGCTTCATTAATCGCTTGTGCGACGTCTTCCGCTGTTTTTTGCAGGGTGACGTAAATAATGGTTGCTGCATCGGCGGGATGTTTTTGCAAGCGCGCTAATAACAACTGCATTCGCGTTTCAACATCACAAGGCGTGACGCGCAGCTGCAAATTGGGCCGCGCAAAACTGGTTTGGATGTGGTGCTGTGGTTGAATGGCAAACTGCCGGCAAATATCGGCTGCGACACCAGGTGTAGCTGTGGCCGTTAATGCGAGCACACGGTCAACACGTAATTTTTGGGCGAGGCCTGCCAACAATAAATAATCTGGACGAAAGTTATGGCCCCATTCGGAAATGCAGTGCGCCTCATCAATCGCCAATAAACTTATCTTGAGGTTGGCAAGGCGCTGCACAAAGCGCTCGTTCTTTAAACGCTCCGGCGATACGTACAATAATTTCAAGCTGCCATCTTGTATTGCCGCGTAAATTGCCTGGGTTTCGTCTTTGTCGAGTGATGAATCCAGGCGCGCGGCGGCGATACCCAAAGCGCTTAACGCATCGACCTGATCTTTCATCAATGCAATCAGTGGCGACACCACCAACGTTAAACCATCAAACATCAATGCGGGTAATTGATAGCAAAGACTTTTACCACCGCCAGTCGGGAATACTGCCAGCGCGGAGTGGCCCGCCAACAGTGCGGTAATTACTGCCTCCTGGCCGGATCGGAATGCGGGTAATTTAAAGGTGTTTTGCAGTAGTGTTAACGGCGTGTCCATAGGAGTTCCTGATGTCATTGATAACTCTTCCGTGAAGATGAGATAAAAATAAGTTGCGCATCATATACGCCCCGCCACTGTTGATTGCACACCATGATTAAAAATAATTTCTGTGCGCTAACGCAAAAAAAACATTTCCCACTTTCTTAAATAGTCGATTGGCAAGGGCTTTCAATCCGTAGTTTTGTTGTTAATTAACCGAACCATCGCCAATCGCGTTCGATGTTTTTGCTCGGACGACACGACATTGAATATCCCTAAGATTGTGCAACGTCATCGTGTATGTGTGCCAGCACAGCAGTTAACGGTGACCATACCTTTTTACTTACATAACAATAATGCCAGGAGTATCACTATGTCAGAGCGACTTATGTTGCGGCTGGGCGCTATTGCAGCGCTACTTGCCAGTATCGTGTTATCACAATTTGTTTTTGTCCAATCGGCGTTTGCGCAGGCAGCGCCGCACAATTTATTGTCCCAGGGTAAAACAGCAATCGCCTCAACCCAGGAAGGTGGACTCAGTGCCGCGATGGCATTTGATGGCAACACCGGCACCCGTTGGGGCAGCAACTTCAGCGATCCACAATGGGTAATGGTGGATCTGGGCGCAGTAGCTACCATTAGCCGCGTTGTGTTGAACTGGGAAGCGGCTTACGGCAAGGCTTACCAGATCCAGGTATCCACCAACGGTGCCAGTTGGACGACGCTGTATTCAACCGCCACCAGTGATGGCGGAATCGATGATATTAACCTGAACGGTTCAGGCCGCTATGTGCGCTTATACGGCACCACTCGCGCTACCGGTTATGGATATTCGCTATGGGAATTCCAGGTGTTCGGTACCTTTGGTTCGCCGACGGAATTGCTCTCCCGCAATCGCCCGGTAATCGCTTCATCGCAGGAGGGTGGTTTCACCGCGGCGAGTGCGGTAGATGGCCTTGCGAATACCCGCTGGGGCAGCAATTTTAATGACGCACAATGGCTCTACGTGGATCTTGGCTCCAGCGCCACCGTCAGCCGCGTAGTACTGAACTGGGAAGCCGCATTCGGACGCGCTTACCAGATCCAGGTGTCGGACAACGCTTCCACCTGGACAACGATTTACTCCACCACCACCGGCGACGGCGGTCTGGATGAGATCACCGCCAATGGCAGTGGTCGCTATGTACGCATGAACGGGATAACGCGCGGCACCGGCTACGGTTATTCACTATGGGAGTTTGAGGTATATGGCAACCGTAGTGGTGGCACCGGCTCATCCGCTGCCCCCTCTTCGGTTCGCTCGTCATCTTCACTGATAGCCAGTTCGTCGTCAGTGGCGATTTCATCTTCCGTTGCTACTTCGTCTTCAACGGCAATTTCATCATCAACGGTAACGTCACACTCCTCTTCGCTGCCGTCATCTTCGTCAGTCCCATCGACCGACCAATGCTCAAGCGTATTGAGCGCACCGACCGGCCTCAGTGCAACCGGAGTAACTACTACTGGCCTGACTCTTTCGTGGACCGCGCCATTTACGTCGGTTCCGCCCTGCAATGCGACCGGCTATCGTGTTTACCAAAACGGTGCCCTGGTCGCATCGCCCACCGCCACCAATGCGGTAATTACCGGTCTGGCGCCGAACACGGTTTACTCGTTTACCGTCGTGGCGATTAACCGCGTCGGCGCGTCGCCCGCGAGTGCAGCATTCCCGGTATCGACCGACGGTGACAGCGCAGCGATTAACTTCGGCACGAACGTGACGATTTTCGATCCGTCCATGCCGCAAGCCCAGGTGCAGGACAAGATCAACCAGATCTACGCCCGCCAGCGCGACAACCAGTTCGGCACCCCGCGCGATGCAATTATGTTCAAGCCCGGCACTTACAACGTGGAAATCCCGGTCGGCTTCTTTACCCATGTGATCGGCCTGGGCGCATTGCCGGATGATGTACACATCGTCGGCCAGGTGGTGTCCTATCCGGTATTACCCAACAACAACTCGACACAAAACTTCTGGCGCGGAATCGAGAACTTCTCGGTAACGCCACCCGGCGGTGGCATGCTCTGGTCGGTATCGCAAGCCGCACCGATGCGCCGTATGCATGTGCGCAACAACAACCTCACCCTGCATTATTACGGTGGTTGGGCGAGCGGCGGCTGGCTGGCCGATTCCAAAGTGGATTATGACGTAGGTACCGGTTCACAGCAGCAGTGGATGTCGCGCAATAGCCAATGGGGCAGTTGGAGCGGCAACCTGTGGAATATGGTGTTTATGGGAATCGCTAATAACCTGCCCGGCGGCACTTGGCCAGGCTCGGCGAATACCTTTATCGATAGCACACCGGTCATCCGCGAAAAGCCATTCCTTTATCTGAACGGTAGCAATTACGAAGTATTTGTACCGGCGTTGCGCACCAACAGCAAAGGGCTTTCCTGGGCGAATGGTCAATCGGCCGGTAGTGCGTTGCCGATCAGCCAGTTCTATGTGGCGCGCGCGGGTGTCGATACTGCCATCTCCATCAATGCCGCTTTGAACCAGGGCAAAAACCTGTTGCTGACACCCGGTATTTATCCGCTCAGCGAGCCCATCAAGGTAAGTCGCCCCAATACAGTAGTGATGGGACTGGGTTACGCCACCCTCACCCCGACCAATGGCAATGGTGTATTGGAAGTGGCGGATGTAGATGGTGTAACTGTGTCGCACCTGATGGTCGATGCGGGCACCACCAATTCGCCGGTGCTGATTCGTATCGGCGAAAACGGCAGCAGCGCAAGCCATGCCTCTAACCCGACGGTATTGCACGATATCTTTGTGCGTGTCGGCGGCAACGGTGTAGGCAAAGCGGGCGTAAGCCTGTTGGTAAATAGCAACGATGTGATCATCGACCACACCTGGTTATGGCGTGCAGACCACGGTGAAGGTGTTGCCTGGGATTTGAATACAGCAGCTAATGGTTTGATCGTGAACGGCAATAATGTGTCGGCTTACGGCCTGTTCGTGGAGCATTACCAGGAATATCAGGTGCTCTGGAACGGCAACAACGGCAAGACCTACTTCTACCAATCAGAGATTCCTTACGACCCACCAACGCAAGACCAATGGCGCAGCGGTGCCGGTGTAAACGGTTGGGCATCCTACAAAGTTGCCGATACCGTCACGCAGCACGATGCACGCGGCATGGGAATTTACGCAGTGTTCTTGCGGCCCAACGTGTTTTTATCGCGCGCGATAGAAACGCCCACCTCAGCCAATGTGAAGTTTGAACATATGGTAACGGTCAACCTAACCAATGACGGTGGCATCCAACGGGTGATCAACAATACCGGTGATCCAACGCCGCCCGGCATTGCTGTGCAAACACCGCGGGTAACCAAATACCCGCAATAACCGGCGGTTCGATTACATAGAAATCAGCGCTTGAAAGCTGCCCTCGCGAATTCCTGTTCGCGAGGGCTTTTTTTTGCGCGCAATTATTTGTCTAAATGGTTTGTGTGAGCGTTTTTGGATGCAGGTTTTAATTCTCAAGAGCTGATAGAAAAGTGCCAGTTTTGCATTCAAAAATACATTTTTGCACTAACCAACCTTGGCAGAATTCAATCGGGACAACAAAGACAAGAGAGCAATAGGGATAAACGTTACTTCCAACAATAATACCGAGGTCAGTATGAACCATGTCATCACCAATCCTTTTACAACGCTAAAACGGCTAGTCGTTTTTTCAGTCGCACTATGCGGCAGCTTCCTTTGTTTAAATGTACAAGCCGTTAATTGCAACGGTTTGTCCGAATGGAACAGTGCCACCGCTTACGGTGGTGGCAGCCAGGTCAAACAAAGCAATAAAGCCTACAAAGCAAACTGGTGGTCACAAGGCCACAGCCCGGCAAATTATTCCGGCCAATGGCAAGAGTGGACGCTACTCGGTAACTGCGATGGAATTACCACGTCATCAACTCCTGTCTCATCAGAAAGTTCGAGTAAATCGTCGATATCTTCCAGCAAATCAAGTAGCAAATCGTCTGTGTCTTCCAGTAGATCCAGCTCTTCCGTAACCGGTAATGATTGCGGCTCGGCCTGGTATCGCGCAAACCTGACCAATTACGAATCCTACCCTGCGCCCGGTAGCGATGAATGCGTGATTTATAACGGTTGTATGTGGAGCGGTTATTTCTACGGCATCTCCGGCAAACAACCGGAATCCTGGGTAATGGTTAACAATATTGCAGCGGTTCACTTAAAGGATTGGAGCTGGTTAGGCCTTAAAACCATCAATTTGCGTCAAGGCAATAAACGAATTACTGCAAAAGTATACGACGCATGTGCTGATTCAGATTGTAGCGGTTGCTGCACCGCCAACCTGGCAGGCGATGGTTATTTAATTGATCTGGAAAAATACACCATGCAACGTTTTGGCTCGGGCTCGGGCATTGTGGAATTCCAGGTATGTAATTAATCCGCAATCTCCCGTGGACTGTTAGGGCCGCTCTGCGGCCCGTTTTTCTTTTTTAATTTATTTTGTGTCAGGATTTATTTTAAATAACTGCGTTTAAACGCACTCGGCGTGCAATTTTTTAATTGCATAAAACGGCGATTAAAATTGGATAAATTATTAAACCCGCAGCGATAACCGATATTGGCTACCGGCATATCTGTCGTCAGCAACAATGAGCAAGCGCGACCGATACGCAACTGGTTTACAAATTCGGTAAATGTTTGCTCGGTGCGCTGCTTAAAAAAGCGATGGAAATGATTGGTGCTCATATGCGCAAGGTTCGCCATTTTTTCTGCGCAAAGATCCTCCGTGTAATGCTGATGAATATAGGCAATCACCTTGTCAATTTTTTCAGTGGATGAATCCGGAAAACTCGCCGGCGTATAACCCTCACTGGAAATAAGTCGCGCGCTTTGGTCTTCGCACATTAGCTGCAATATTTCCAGCAACCATAACAATCGCTGCATAGGCGTTGCATCCGCCATTGCGACAAAACGCTCACGGCACGCAATCGCAGTAGCGATGGAAAAAGCCACACCACGTTTGCTTTTTTGCAGCAAATCGCCCAGCGGTTTCAGCTCGGGCATTTGCGCAATATTATCAATCCACAGGATTGGTAACTGCGCTACATAAGTAAGATGCTGCCCCGACGCAATCAATTCCCGTGAATGCCAGGTGTGTGGCAACTTGGGGCCGAGCAATACCAGATCCAGGTCACCATAGGAATGAATATCATCGCCGATATAACGTTGACCCCGGCTATTCAGGGTTAAACAAATTTCATACTCGGGATGGTAGTGCCAGTTAAAAGGAATTTCATCAAGCGCATAAAGCCAATAACGCCAGGAAGAATTTTCGGTGGGTAATACTTTTTCATACATAGGCTTCATGGCTGGCTCCACAAAAACTAAAAGAAGAACAAATAGAAACTGCCGCTCCTGATTTTCAAGAAGAATGCAGAGATTAATTGATCCAATAGAATTCGCTGGAGTGCCAGGTTTTTATAGGCGTAATAATATTGGCCGGGATTATAAAAACAGAAACACATGCAGATAGCAAGCAAATAAAAAATCCCCGCCGGGGCGGGGATTTTTAGCAGTGCGTTTACATCAGCACTACGATTTAGCGCAGGCGTTTAACCAATTCCACACGGCGATTTTTTTGCTTGCCTGCATCGCTAGTATTGTTCGAGGCGGGCGCATAAGGGCCAACACCTTGCGCTTGCAAGCGATTGGCCACTATCTGGTAATCTTTTATTAATGCCGCAACAACTGCATCCGCACGCTGTTTGGAAAGTGTTACGTTGGCTGCGCCATCGCCGGTATCATCAGTATGCCCTACAACATAGAGCAGCAAATCCTTATTGCGCGTTAATAAATCGGCAATCGCATCCAGGGTTGGTTTGGATTGCGGTTTGATCGCCGCTTTGCCGATATCAAAATAAATTCCGTAAATCAGCGCTTTGCCATCTGCATCAATTTGTTGTTTCAGTTGATCGGCATTTACGTTGATCAAACCCGTTTGCACTTGCTTTTCTTCCAGAATAACTTGTTGCACACCGACTGCATCCTCATAACCCCCGATAAATAAAGCGACATAGGTATTACCTTCGGGCAAGGCTTTTTTAGCTAACAGATAGTAGGGTTTTCTATACCAGTTATAGACATCGCCAGAAAGTGCCAGTTGATCACCGACTTCCTGTGCTTGCTTTTCTGTTCCGCATTGATCCAACTCACACTGGGAAATAAAGGTAAAACCAGCTTTCGTTAATGCGGCTTTGTAATTCTCATATACTTTCAATGTAGAAACATTGTTAATGGTGTAAGTGTGCTTTCCAAGATCGCCAATTAATTTCAGCGGTGTTTTATCGGCAGCATTTATGGCAAAAGGTAACGTCACTGTTTCGGTATCAATTTTTTTATGATTATAAATTTTTGCGCCGGGATAACGCGGCAACAACGCATAATCTTTTTCCTTATCATCATCAGATAAAGGTTCAATTTTTGTTGGTGTCACACCTTGATTCGCATAAGCAGCATCAATTTTTACCAAACCGGTTTCCAGCGGCTCGCCTTCTACAATCACTTGATGAACAGCAACTTCATCTTCATAAGCGCCTACAAACCATGCGGCAACAATTTTTCCTTTAGGTGAATCTTTTTCACCTACCCAATAATAAGGTTTGCGTCTATTGTTATAGACATCACCATGCACAGAGAGCATATCACTCAGATCATCCAGTTGATCCTCATTGCCACATTCTTCCAACGCACAAGTGAATAACGGTTTGAAGCCTAATTGTTTTGCTGCCGCAACATAATTCTCAAATACTTTAATAGATGAAACATTTTCAATTTCGTAATGATGCATATAAAGGTCGCCAACCACCTCTAATGGCTTAAATGCCTGGGGTTGTTTGGCGCTATCAACAATTGAAAGCGGAAATACAAACTTCTCATAATCGTACATTAATGCACGATTGAGATCAGCGTTTGGATATGCTGAAAACAAAGGCTGGTCTTTATCGAAGGTGGCAAGAGCTGTTGAACTGAAAAGGCCCAGCAAGCCAGCCACTAATAATGTGCGTTTAAACATAAAAACTCCTTTCAATGTAATTGCCAAATAATGACCAGCTTGTTCTGCTTTGGCTTGAGTTGATTATTAGAAACGTCCAGAACTAAAAAAGTTAATGGATTGATACTGAATTCTGGATGAACAGGTTTGAAGCATCTGAACCCATTTAAAATTTTGCTGGTTAGTTCAGATGTCCCGGTACTAATTGCCTGTTTTAAATGCCCTTGCTTTGCAACCGTCCTAAAGCAGAAAACCACGCCGAAGCGTGGTTTTTCAAATCAGGGAAAAGCAAGGCTTACTTCTTAACACCTTCTACTTCCAATTCCAATTTAACAGTTTGGGAGGCCGGGCCCAAATCCATTTTGATATTGAAATCTTTCAATTTGATTTCAGTTTCGCCAGAGAAACCAGCGCGGTAGCCGCCCCATGGGTCTTTACCTTCGCCGACTTTTTCCACTTCGATAGTTACACTCTTCGTTACGCCATTCAGTGTCAAATCACCGATAATATCAAACTCGTCTTTACCGTCTGGCTTGACAGATTTGCTGACGAAAGTCGCTTTCGGGAATTTTTCCACGTTCAGGAAATCCGCGCTGCGCAAATGCTTATCGCGCTCAGCATGGTTGGAGTTAATGCTGGTGGTATCAATAGTCACATTGATAGTGCTTGCTTCCGGCTTGGCAGGATCGTAAGAAAACTCGCCTTCGAATTTATCAAAGCGGCCAGTCAACACACTGTAGCCCAAGTGTTTGATAGAGAAATTGATCGATGCGTGCGCACCTTTGGTATCAATTACATAATTGTCTGCCAGCGCCGGCAAACTCATTACACCAATACTACTTACAGCGAGGGCGAGAAGAGATTTTTTTAACATCTATAGACTCCTTTAGGGTTAGTCATGAAATATACGGTTGCCTGGAAAACTAATTTAGAAAAAATTTTAGATATCTGATTTTTTCACCGGTTTAAACATACGTACTAACGTGCGATCACGCATTGCAAAATGATGGAACAATGCGCCAAGTGCATGCAAAACTACCAATCCAATAATCGCCCATGCGAAGTATTCATGAATTTCACCGGCGAGATCCACATTGGCAGAACTCAATTGCGTGATAACCGAAAATTTAATTACATTAAACATGCTGGCCGCCTGGCCTTCTGCAGTAGTAATTAAATAACCACTGACAATCACAACAAAAATAAAAAGATAAAGTGCAAGTTTGACCAGCTTCGCTGTCTTTTGTTGCACAGGTTTTGCTGGCAAATCAATTGGTATTGGATTAATAACGCGCCACACAATACGCACCGCCATAATTAATAATACCAACAGGCCAAGGCTCACATGCAATTCCGGACCTTTGTGATACCAATCGTCGTAATAGGTGAGGTCCACCATGTAAACACCCAAACCAAATAAAAATAAAATAAGCAGTGCACTGATCCAGTGAATAAGAATCGAGATCAAACCATAACCAGTGGATGAATCTTTTAGCATGCACGGCCTCTTATTTTTCATTATTGGGTGGAGAAGTGAAATGAAGATAGCAGCAAAGGTAATAAATTACAGTAGCGAAAAAATGTAACGGATTTTACATACACGCTTGAAGACAGTAGTGTAAAGACGGCTTTACACAAACAACCGCTGGTTTTTCAATTGGTTAGATAACTGTAACAAGATAAGGGCAAAGAAGAGAAAATACGAACCATCAGTTTTTTCGTTGTTTATGATTCAATTTTCAAAGGGTTTTATTCACTATTTTGCGACGCTTTTAACACCGGACGTTTTTGTCCGAATTCATCAATCGCCACATAAATATATTCGCCCTGGGTAACCTGACTGATTTGATGAGTAAGGAAGTCCTTGATCCATACTTCTACTTTCACACGAATGGAGGTATTACCAATACGCAATGTACTGGTGTAACAACTAATCACCGTCCCCACCGGTACAGGCCGGATAAACACCATACTTCCCACTGCGACCGTGGTGACGCGCCCCAGGGAAACCTCATTCGCGTGGATCGCTCCGGCGATATCCATTTGCGCCATTAACCAACCGCCGAAAATATCGCCAAAGGGATTTGTGTCCGCTGGCATAGTGATGGTTTGTAAGGTGAGATTGCCGGTGGGTGTATGGTTTGGGGACTGCATAGTGATATCCGTATTAATAAATGTGCAGTGAGTATAGTGCTTGTTTCGCTTATACCGAAGAATAAACATCCTTTGTCCAACACTGCGGATTGGTTCTTACATAATTGACAATTATTCGGTAAGACGCTTCATTGCGAATAATATGTTCATGGTAGTTACGTTGCCAAATCGATGTGGCAGGCATAATCTCCAAACTATGTGCTGCATACGTTAATCTTGCTTTAAATCCTCGCACAATATTTCCGATTGTAGGGGCGAGATTTATCGCGCCCTGATTCAATTCGGGCGCAATAAATTGCGCCCCTACGAGTTGGATTATTCCGTGGAGATGATTGGGCATCACGATGAAATCATGCAGTTGGGTACCGGGATAATGATCAGCTATAAATTGCCAATGCTGATTAACAAGTTTACCTAAATCATTGCAATGCATTTTCCCATTTGATATTTCACCAAAAAGCATTTGTCGCTGCACGGTGCAGATGGTGATGAAATACAAACCGGATTTGGAATAATCGAAATTGCGTAAGCGAACAGATTGGCGATGATGGATTTTGGGATTGTATTTCACGACACACTCCTTTGTGTTCTACGGTCTAATTCCGTAGGGGCGCAATTCATTGCGCCCTTATTGCACAATATCTAACAACGATTTATCACAATTAATTCAAGGCGATATTGGGCGCGATAAATCGCGCCCCTACGGGTGATATTAATGATTATTGTATACGTTCCAATTTCCCTTTTGCCGCCTCACCAATTTCCCCACCGCCTTGCGCGGCTTGCTGGAAATATTGGGCAGCTTGCGATTTATTACCTTTGGCGAGAGAAATTTCGCCTAAATAATAAGTGGCAATTTGTGTAGGCAAATAACGTTGGCTGGTGGTCAAATCTTTTTCAGCAAGATCACGTTTGCCGCTTTCATAATAAGCAATACCGCGCAATGCGTAAGGTTTGAAATATTTCGGGTTCGCCTGGATTGCTTTATCAAAGGCACCAACTGCTTCATCGGTTTTCTTTTGTTGCAGCAATAGTTGGCCTTTCATTTCCCAGAATAAATTTTCCCTGGGTTGCTGGGCGATGGATTGATCGACATAACTTTGTGCATCGATATATTTTTTCTCGCCTGCTAATTTTTGTGCTTTTTGATAATTTTCGTAGGCTTTTTTATCTTTATTCACTTGCGCCATTGCGCGTTGGAACGCTTCTTTGTTGCGCACGCCGCCAGGGTATTTCGCCGCTGTTACCTTGTTTTTATCCACGCGCTCTTGTGATGGCGGGTGGCTGGCAAACAAACCTTCAATAAAGCCGGAATTACGACCTTCCGATAACTTCACAAAAATTTCCTGCAACTCAACAGCAGCCTGGGCATCGTAACCGGCCTTGGCCATGTACTTGATACCCACTTCATCGGATTGCAATTCGTGGCCACGGCCGTATTTTGCTTGCCAGGCTTGTGCCCCCACGGCTAATGCCCCCATGCCCAAGGCACCGGCTTCCGGTTTTTTCTCGGAGATGGCAACACCCGCAATTAACACAGCACCACCCAACAACACATTTTGTGTTTGCTGCTGGGCACCGTGGCGCGCGGCAGCGTGGACAATCTCATGGCCAAGAACCGAGGCGAGTTGGGCTTCATCCTCCAGATACACCAGCAAGCCGCGGTTAATCGCCAGTTTTCCGCCGGGCATCGCCCAGGCATTGGGAACATCATTATTGAGTACTACAAATTCGTAGGGCAGGTCAGGGCGATCGCTCACCGCCGCGAGCTTTTTGCCAACCGCTTGCACATAACTGGTAAGGCCAGGATCAACCGCATACTGGCCACCTTGTGATTGCTGGGCCGGGCCATAGTTCTGCGCGCCTGAAGCAACTTCCTGCTCTGGCGACATTAATGAGATCTGGCTTTTACCGGTAACCGGGTTGGTCACACAGCCGGTTACTGTCAGCAATAAACTGATGCCCAGAAGACGAAAGAGAATGTTCATAGTGAGACTCCTTATGAATGAGCTGCGTATAATGCCACAGCTTTTTTATTTAGCACCTGACCGCTTTTCTTAAGCGCCTGAATGTTAACCAGTAAGTGACCGCATTGATGAAATCCCTGCAAATTATTGAACTCTTCGCCGGTGTTGGCGCCGATAACAAACCTATCGTAGAACAACTGCAAGTCCGTGAATTGGAAGACGGCACCCTGCAACTGGTGCAATCGCCCGCCTTCGCCAAAGGCCTGGCCAGCGGCGATGTAGTGCGCATGCTGCCCGAAACCCGCGAGTTCGACCTGGTTAAACGTAGCGGCAATTTAAGCATCCGCGTGTTTAGCCGTGGCGATGCCGGTGCACTATCTGACCAGCTCACTCCCGAGCTGGAAAAACTCGGTGGCGAGCTGGACCGCGAAACACCGCGCATGCTGGTATTCAGTATCCATGTTAGTTGCGGCTTTGAAGCCATCGAGGAAATCCTCAATCGCTATGTCGGACAAGACGGCCAAAGCGCCTGGATGTACGGCAACGTCTACGACCCCACCGACGGCCAAACACCGCTCAACTGGTGGTTGGACATCCTGAAACCGGAATAAGCTTCCTCATTTTTTCCTGCGTGATTATTACTTCCTATGTTGCATGTTATCTCCCCCGCAAAAACGCTGGATTTCGAATCAGCCCCGGCCATTGACGACCATACCCAGCCACAGTTTCTGGCGCACTCACAGGAGCTGGTTGGCCAACTGCGCAAACTCAAACCGACAGAGGTTTCCAGTTTGATGAGCATCAGTGAAAAACTCGGCGAGCTGAATGCCCAACGCTTTCAGGATTGGCAATTGCCTTTTTCACCGCGCAATGCAAAACAAGCGGTGCTCGCATTCAAAGGCGATGTTTACACCGGGATGCAGGCGGAATTGTTTAGCAAGAAAGATTTCACGTTTGCACAACAACACTTGCGTATCCTCAGCGGCTTATACGGTTTGTTGCGGCCGCTCGATCTGATCCAGCCTTATCGCCTGGAAATGGGAACCGGTTTTGCGAACAAACGCGGCAAAAATTTGTATCACTTCTGGGGCGATATCATTACCGATCAACTCAACTGTGAATTGCAAACCCGTAAGGAAAAAGTGCTGGTGAACCTTGCCTCTACCGAATACTGGAGCTCTGTAACCCCCAAAAAACTGGACGCAGAAGTCATTACACCGGTATTTAAAGATCGTAAAAACGGCCACTACAAAATCATCAGTTTTTTTGCCAAGAAAGCGCGCGGAATGATGAGTGCTTACATCATCCAGCAGCAACTAAAAAACAGCGAAGCGCTGAAAAACTTTGATATCGCCGATTACTGTTTTAATGAAGCAATGTCGACTGCCAACGAATGGGTATTCACGCGCGAAGAGCAAACAACCTGAAGCAATATCCGCGACGTTTTTGAGTTGAAACCCTATATACCGGAAAAGATGGCCCGGTTTACAGTGGCGCCAAAAACAATCTTAGCGAAGGATTGCAATAGCTACTCCGGCTACCTACATTGGCAGAATTTTAAAATTCGAATAAACGATAGGATATCGTCCAATGGGTAATTGCACTTCATGACAGTCAGCCACGCTTATCTGGATCGCGTCATCGCCAATTTGTCGGGCGTGGCAGAGATTTCCTATCGCCGTATGTTTAATGGTGCGGGCATTTATCATCGCGGCGTGCAATTTGCGTTGGTTATTAACGATAAGCTCTATTTCCGCGCGGATGATGATTCGCGCCAGTTATACCTGCAACAAGGGATGAGCGCTTTTCAACCGCGCGCGGCGGTGCAAGTTGAATCCTGTTTTTTCCAATTGCCTGACTATGTGCTCACCACTCCCACTGAGCTTCGCTACTGGATGCGCATCGCAGTGGAAGCGGCTAAATCCGGTCATTTTAGCGATGATGAAACTACCCTCGAAACACCTATCCGCCATCTGCGCCAACGTGCATAAGTAGATCTACCTGTGCTTATTGACGCGCAAATTCGGCGTGCGTGAACTAGGCTCATAGGATTACATTCGAGGGACATATCATGGCAATCCGCATCCTGGTGGTGGATGACGCGACCTTTATCCGCGACATGATCAAGAAACAACTGCGCGATAAAATTCCGGGCGCAGAAATTATTGATGCC
This sequence comes from Cellvibrio sp. 79, assembly GCA_003056245.1. Taxonomy (GTDB): domain Bacteria; phylum Pseudomonadota; class Gammaproteobacteria; order Pseudomonadales; family Cellvibrionaceae; genus Cellvibrio. The sequence continues at coordinate 1,106,035 of MVDH01000003.1, forward strand.
CCTGATGGCGCGCGCGCGCTCGCGCAAATGAAAAACCAATCGGTGGATTTAATTCTGTCCGATTGGGAAATGCCCAATATGACCGGTGCGGAATTGCTCAGCACTGTGCGCGCTATGCCCAATTCGGAAAAAACGCCTTTCATTATGATTTCCAGTCGCGGCGATAGAAACCATATCGTTAAAGCAATTGAACTGGGCGTGTCCGACTATTTAAGTAAACCGTTTTCAGCCGAAGAGCTGCTAAAAAAAGTCTTCAAACAACTCAAAGTGGTTGGTAAAACCCCGGCACAACGCGCGAGTGGTGCGACCACCCAGGGGATAGCGTTTGCATCAGTTGATGTACTGACCGGTGGCCGCGCAGAATCCGCAGCAGCACCGAAGCCGGTTAACCCGTTCGCCAATAGCAGTGCCAGCGCGCTGGGAGCCAAACCCGCCATCAAAGCAGTGGACACACCGAAAACAGCCAAGGGTAAGGCCCAATTGCGCTTTGCTAATAACCGGACGTTTAATTGCGTTATCCGCGAAATGTCATTGCAGTTAATGAACGGATTAATGCAACGCACTGACGATTTACCCGGCGTATTTGAACAAGCGGTGGTAGATATAGAAACGGGCGATGGCAATAATCTCGCACGCGTGAATGGCTATGTGCACAGCATTCAAGCCGGCGAAAATCGCCCGGATACCAACGTAGTAAAAATCGTCATTCGCTTTGTCGATAACGATGCCGAAAAATTTGAAACCCTGTCGAAATACATTGCCCAGATGTAAAGCCCTGACGGCATTCAACCTGCAATCCCGCACTCACTGGCTATACTCAACACCATAGTTGTTGATCACCAGCGCAGTGCTGGCATTTCAGGTTGTTTCCATGGCTGTTAATTCCCATTTCCCTCTCTGGTCGGCAGTACTGTTAATGGTTGCCACCTCGTTTTCCCAGGCTGATATCGATCACCGGTTCTCCGGCTTTGCGACTGTGGGCGTGGCGATTAACAATAATCCGGACCTGGTTTTTCGCAATGACGTAACCCAGGATAACGGTGCCTATAAAAATAACGGCTTTTGGCTAAATGACACACGCCTCGGCTTGCAATGGCAGGGACGGTGGTCATCCGAATGGGAAACCACGGTGCAAGTTGTCGCCAAAGACCGATTCGATAACACCCTTGCCAACTCCATCGAATGGGCCTTTATCCGTTATCGCCCCATTGATGGACTGGATTTACGCCTCGGCCGCCTCGGGGCCGATGCATTTATGCTCTCGGATTTCCGCCAAGTCGGATACACACTGCCCTGGGTGCGTCCGCCGCAGGATTTGTACGGAATTACATCACTCTATAATTTCGACGGTTTTGACCTGACCAAACGTTTCGCCCTGGGCGATGCCATGCTCAACCTCAAAACGTTTTATGGCAACTCCAACGAAAAATATCCCACCGGTTTTGATAACGGCCAATTCACCAAATTTGATTTTGATTTATTCGGTATCAGCGGCACCCTGGAATGGAATGAATGGAAATTGCGCTACAGCTATGTGGAAGTAGAAGTGAATAGTGACCTCACTAAACCACTGCGCAATATATGGGCGCAAATTGCGATGCAATGGCCACCGGCAAATGATTTGGTAACCGGTCTGGAAACCGAGGGCAAGCAGTTCCGCTATCACCAAATCGGCCTTAACTACGACAGCAACAACTGGTGGTTCCAAAGCGAATATGTGCGCATCAATTCCGATCTTATGTTGGTTGTAAATGGCGAACATGCTTATGCAAGCCTCGGCAAACGTTTTGGTTCGCTCAACCTGTATGGGCTCCTGGGCTACGCCAGCCCGAGAGAACCCAGCCTGGATATCCCGGTGCCCGTCGGCCTACCGGAACCGTTTGGCTCGCAACTGAATTACCTGGCACAAGCCACCGAAAATCGCCTGAATGGGGCACGTATTAAACAGCGCAGCTATGGAGTGGGCGCGCGCTGGGATTTCACTCCCAAAATGGCCCTGAAGGTTCAGATTGATAAAGTCTATGTCGACCAAACAGGAAGCGGCCTCTGGTTTTCCACCACGGGAACAATCATCACTGGAGATAAAAAACCCACCGTCATTAGCCTTGCCTGGGACATGCTTTTCTAATGCACAAGCTAGCACTATTCCTGATTGCGCTGATGTTTAGCGGCCAGCTCCGGGCAGACATCCTGGTGATAGTAAATGCGCACAATCCAGTCGTAACATTGGAGAAAAAACAAGTCGTCGATTTATTTATGGGCCGGGTTTCGGCATTTCCCGGTGGCGGCGCAGCACAGACGCTGGATTTAAAAACCGGCACGCCATTGCGTGCCGATTTTTACAAACGGCTTACCGGAAAAAGTGAAGCGCAAGTGGATGCCTACTGGGCAACATTGGTATTTGCCGGGCGCATGTCGCCCCCCAAACAATTTGCCGATGACCGGGAAGTAATTGGCGAGGTAACGAAAAACAAAATGGCGATTGCATATGTTGCACGCCAATCGTTGCCTGGCGGAGTAAAAATTGTTATGGAATTAACCCAAACCGCTAAATAAATTTTTTACGCACAGACGCAATGAATATTAAAAGCTTACACATAAAGGTCTCACTCAGTGTCGCTGCCGGTGCACTACTGGTTGTGCTTTTATCATCGCAATTTTTTTACCAGCGCGATTACGAAAAATCGTTTGCCGAAAGCGAGCGCTCAGTTTTACAACTGCTGGAAACTGTACAAACTACCGCATCGATTGCCGCTTATGTTGGCAACCGCGAACTTGCGCAACAAGTGGTTACCGGTTTAACCAAAAATGACATTGTCATAGGAGCAACTATCACGGCAAGCAAGGAAGTTATCGGGCAGGATGGAAAAACGGCGCGCGAAACCCAACAGAAATTGATCTCTATTCCGCTGGTTGCACCGTTCGATGAAAAAGAAATTGTCGGCGAATTATCAGTGATCCCGAATGCCCCGCTGATTGCATTGCGTGCACGCGATTCTGCCATGTCTACTGCGGTGGGTCTTGCCGCACAATCCACGCTGGTTGCGCTATTAGTATTAATTCTGGTGTATTGGTTGATGACACGGCCACTTTCCACCTTGTCAGGTAGTTTGCATCGCATTACACCCGGTGACGGCAGCCGGTTGGATGTTCATAGCATCCATAGCGGCGATGAAATTGGCTTGCTTGCCGGCGATATTAATTCGCTGCTGCACACCGTCGAAGATATGCTGGAAGAAGAACGGCAATTGCGTCACCGCGTTGAATCACTCGAAACCCGTTTTCGCGGCATCTTTGAGGACAGCAGTGCGGGGATTTTTTTAGTGCGTGAACGCGGCAACCTGGTTACCGCCAACCCCGCTTTTTTTCGGCTCACCGGCATGAATGAACAACAATTTCAAACTGGCGATGAAGATATTGTCAGCAAAGTATTTCTTGATATCGAACATGCAAAATCGCTAATCAAACTCGCACTGGTCACCAAGCGCCCGCACTCGGCTGATTTGCGTATCGGCAGCGATACCGAAGAACATTCGCGCTGGGTTCATTGCATTTTTTCACCCGCCGGTGATAACGCCACAATTGAAGGCGTGATGTACGACGTAACCCAACGCAAGCTTTCCGAAGCGCGCATTCGCGAACTGGCCGAAACGGATAGCCTCACCGGTTTAAGCAACCGCCAGGCAGCGGATTCTGCGCTGCAAGCACTTATCACCCAAACACCGATTGGCGGAAAATCTTTCGCGGTGATGTTGATTGATCTGGATCGATTTAAATATATCAACGACACCTACGGCCATGATGCGGGCGATAAAGTGCTGGTCACCATCGCAGAGCGTTTGCGTAAACTGGTGCGCGATTCCGATGTCGTTGCGCGCATGGGTGGCGATGAATTTTTTATTATTTTGAATCACGCCGGCAATATCGGCATGGTTACGCGCATCGCGCAAAAAATTCTCGATGCGCAGCAAGCACCGATTGAAGTCCAGCCTGGAGTGCTGGAAAAAATTGGCATTAGTATTGGTATCGCTCTTTATCCCGACCACGGTGACAATCCTCTGAGCCTGCGCAAACACGCTGACCAGGCAATGTATGCTGTTAAACGTCGTGGCAAAAACAACTTCGCCATCTATGAGCCAGGTAATGAAGATCCGCTGATGGAATCCGCCTGATCTGTATCAGGAACCCTTGTTATAACCACAGTTACAACCAACTCGCATCTATTAATTCGCACTAAAAATGTAAACGATTACATTTTTTTTGGGTAATGTAACGAAACGTTTTCACACAAAAATGAACAAAAAATAGGATTAAAAACTCAATAAAAACCATTTTTTGAGAAAATATTTTCACTTCCCGCTTGCTCGATTTCATTTGCCTGTGTAGCATTTTTACCAACGGCTCGACAGAAGCCCACCTTATCGGCAATACACACAGTCATCCATCACAGAGGTAATCCCAGTGAACAGGACTCATGTAACTGCCGCTAACCCACAGCAGAACGCGGACTCTGATAAAGCGCAGCCACAAGCAGCGCAATCCACCAATACCCTGGCGAGCTACCAATGCTTTCCATTCACCTACACCTATTACGGGTTCAGCACCGAGGCCTGCGTGTATGAAACACCCGTGGCAGTCGCGCCCGACAATCCGCATACTTAACATTGCAATATCCATTCATAACGACAACAAGATCAACCGGGAACAACATGAAACAACGTAAACCTATCGTGATTGCCAACTGGAAATTAAACGGCGGCCTGGACCTGATTTGCACGTCGGTCGCCTCTTTTATCGGCAAACACTTCGCAGCACAAATTGCGATTTGCCCGCCCTATTTGTACATGCGCGACATGATGACTTTTTTGCAATTTTCCGAATTGCAAATTGGCAGCCAGAATTTAAGTCGCTATGAATCCGGTGCATACACCGGCGAAACTTCTGCGCAAATGTTAAAAGAAGCAGGTTGTTCATTGTGCTTGATCGGCCACTCCGAACGCCGCGCGATGTTTGCAGAAAACAACGAAGGCTGTCAGATCAAAGTGCGCACTGCATTAAGCCACGATTTATTACCCGTGCTCTGCGTTGGTGAAAATCAACAGGAGCGCGAATCCAACATCACCGAGCAAGTATTGCGTAAACAATTGCGCGAAGGCCTGCCACAAATGGACCTCAACGGCAAAGACCTGTGCATCGCCTATGAACCCGTGTGGGCAATTGGCACCGGCCTTGCAGCAACACCGGCAATTGCACAAGAAGTGCATCAATTTATTCGCCGCGAAGTCACCGAAATTTACAATGCGGAAATTGCCAATGGTGTCAGGATTTTATACGGCGGCAGCGTGACCAAAGCGAATGCCCACGACCTGTTACAGCAAGCCGATATCGATGGATTATTGGTTGGGGGCGCCAGTCTGGACCCCGGCCATTTCCTCGCCATTTGCGAACAGGCATCGGATCTCGCCGACGAGTAATTCAATTAAAAACTGCATTGCAATAAAAAATTAATCAAAAAGAAGTACAACGAAAATTTGGAAATGGCTAATCCGTTAGCGTGGCTGTCCGCCTGACGGCAGCCGAAAACTTTGCAGATATTTCGCAGCAATCGGCGGCAAACTCGGTCATCACAAAAATCAACCACAGCTCAGGATTTGATGATGAACACTCTTGCCCAGTTAGTAGCCCCAGGGGTCGCCACCGGCGATGATGTACAAACTTTATTAAATGCCGCCAAAACGGGCGGCTTTGCTTATCCCGCCGTTAACGCCGCCAACACCAACACTATTAACGCCACGCTGGAAGCCGCGCGCAACGTTAATTCGCCCGTCATTGTGCAATTGTCGCAAGGCGGCTCGGCATTTTTTTGCGGAAAAAGTTTAAAACTGGATGGATTGCAAAGTTCGGTACTCGGGTCCATCGCCGCTGCCCATTACGTGCATACTGTCGCTGAAGCCTATGGCGTTCCGGTAATTTTGCATACGGATCACGCCGCGAAAAAATTATTGCCCTGGATTGATGGCTTGCTCGATGCCAGCGAAAAACATGTTGCGCAAACCGGCAAACCGCTATTTAGCTCACACATGATCGACCTATCGGAAGAAAGCCTGAAAGAAAATATAGAAATTTCTGCACACTATTTAGCGCGCATGAAAAAACTCGGCATCACTCTGGAAATAGAATTGGGATGCACCGGCGGCGAAGAAGACGGTGTCGATAATACCGGTCTGGATAACTCCGCACTTTATACCCAACCGGAAGATGTAGCTTACGCTTATAAACAATTAAGCGAGATCGACGATAAATTTACCATCGCGGCATCTTTCGGTAATGTGCACGGCGTTTACAAACCCGGCAATGTAAAACTCACGCCAATTATTCTGAAAAACTCCCAGGAATTTGTACGCGAAAAATTCAGGACTGCACACAACCCACTGAATTTTGTATTCCATGGTGGTTCCGGTTCAGATCCACAGGAGATCGCCGAATCGCTCAATTATGGTGTGGTAAAAATGAATATCGATACCGATACCCAATGGGCTTTTTGGGAAGGCACGATGGAGTTTTACAAAACCAACAGCGGTTGCCTGCAAGGCCAGATCGGCAACCCTGATGGCGACGATAAACCTAACAAAAAATTCTACGATCCGCGCGTTTGGTTACGCCACAGTGAAGAACATATGGCCAAGCGATTGGAACAATCCTTTGCCGATCTGAATTGCCTTAATCGTTACGTTTAAGTTATTTATCCGGCACAAGGCCAATATTGGTTGGCCTTGTATTTTTTCATAGCAGGAAAATTCATGATTAATTTATTTCAACACTTGCGCGATGAATCGGTAGACGCGTCGTTGGTGCAACTTTTGGAAAGTGTTATTAACGCCAGTAAAGAAATCGCGTTTCGGGTACGCCAGGGCGCGCTCGCGGGTGTGCTGGGCTCAACACAGGATGAAAATATCCAGGGCGAAACCCAAAAGAACCTGGACGTTATCAGCAACCAATTATTAAAAGATTTACTGCTCGCCTGTCCTCATGTGCGCGCCCTCGCCTCGGAAGAGGAAGACACTGTTGTTGCGGGAAATCCGCAAGGTGAATTTATCATTGCGTTTGATCCGCTTGATGGTTCTTCCAATATCGACATCAACGGACAGATTGGTACTATCTTCAGCATTTATCGCGCGCGCGAAAATATTGCGGCTAACGATGAAGCACAATTTCGCCAACAAGGTTCTACGCAAGTTTGCGCCGGTTATGTGCTTTATGGTCCATCTACTTTATTAGTAATTACTATCGGCAAAGGTACACATGCCTTTACATTGGACACAATACAGGGAACATTTTTGCTAACCGCAAAAGATATTCGTATTCCTGCGGACACCAAAGAATTTGCGATCAATATGAGCAACCAGCGTTTCTGGAACGAAACCATGCGTCGCTACATTAATGATCTGGTGCTTGGCGAAAGTGGTCCACGCGGGAAAAATTTCAACATGCGCTGGAATGCGGCGATGGTAGGAGATGTGCATCGGATTATTTCGCGTGGGGGAATATTTTTATATCCATCGGATAATCGCAATCCCAAACAACCGGCTAAATTGCGTTTACTTTATGAAGCGAATCCGATGGCGTTGTTGATTGAAAATGCCGGGGGAAAAGCCTGGAATGAAACCCAGCGTATTCTGGAAATCCAACCGAGGGAATTACATGAACGTGTAGCGGTAATCCTGGGTTCAGCCAACGAAGTAGATATGTGCCTGAATTATTCCGGCTCATAAATAATTGGCAGTTCAATACGTGCGCAACAACCCCTGGCTGATTCACGATTGAAAATATGCAAGCTGCCCTGATGCAGTTCGATAATTTGTCGGCTTAACACCAAACCAATACCGGACCCCTGGGCTTTGGTCGTATAGAAGGGAATAAATAAATTCTGGTTGTGGCGAATGCCGCAGCCGGAATCAATAATATCAATGCGTAAAATATCGTTCGGGTAATGTTTAATTTCTGTGCTATTAATCACGATCGCTGCCAATGAATTACCGGCCTCCGGATGCTGCATAGCTTCAATGGCGTTTTTCAACAAATTAATCAGCACCTGTTTTATCTGGGCTGCATCAAGGGCGTACGCCCTATCCATATTTCCTTCAAGTAAAATTTGTTGCGGAGCAAACAATGGCAAAATTGGATTGATCAATGATCCAAGTGTAATATTTTCGCACACGGGATGTTTAATAATAGTCAAACTGCGATAACGGGCAATAAATTCGGTAAGCGATCTAGCGCGATCAGCGATTATCTCTGCACTGTAAACAATATCCTCACGCGTATCCGTTGCAATTTCGCTGCTTTTAATAATATCGATCAATGAATGGCTCAACGACGCAATCGGGGCGAGGGAATTATTAATTTCATGGCTGATGACGCGCACCAGACTCTCCCAGGATTTTAGCTCCTCCTGACGCAATACAGAATTCATATCCGTAAGTAAAATCAATGTTTGATCGCTGCCAAACTCACGGAATTTATCTACTTGTATATAGAGTTTTTTAATTTTTTCACCCGCAGCAAAACTTATTAACTCCTTCGTGGATTTACTGTCGGGGAGACTCAGGTTCAGCTGTTGTAAGTTTTTGATAAGCACAGGCTGCTGGATATTTAACATAGCGACTGCTGCAGTGTTTATCACTGAAATATTTCCCTCTGCATCGGCAGTAATAACACCTATATCAATCTGGGTAATAATTTTTTCCAACAGCGCACGTTTTTCCACATTGGCCAGTTTATGGCTGGAAAGCTCATTGGAAAGGGTATTAATGCTTTCCACCAAACTATGTAATCCGGATGAACGTAATTCTTGTCGCGCCTTCAATGAGAAATCGCCTTGCAGCATCCCCTCTACGATGGAAGTTAAACTGCGCAAGCGCCAGGTTAACTCATGGCGGGTAATATAAATGGCGTAACCAATCAGACTAAGCTGTAGTAAACAAAAAATGGCAATAAAATAAATAGAAAGATTTTGCTGCACACAAAGCCACAGGCTAAACAGCGTCACCGGAAAACTGGCGGTTAGAAGCGCACGGGTTTGAATGAATTCAATGGGACGTTTTTTCATCGGATCTGCAATTTTTCCAGACGCCGATAAAATGCACTGCGGCTTAAACCTAATGAACTGGCCGTTTTCGACATATTGCCGGACTGCTGCAAAATTCTTGCTTCGATAATATTTTTTTCAATCTCATCCAGAGTGCTATTACTGTAAGCATCATAAAGGGATTGATCAGCAAGACCCGTGGAATTATATACATCGTCCAGCATCAAAATATCGGCGTCAATTTTTCCGTTTTCACATAAAATCAAGCTACGCTCGATAACATGCTGCAATTCGCGAATATTGCCTGGCCAGTTATAGTTGTTTAACAAGAGGCGAGCCTCGGTTGTTAATTCAGGTTGTGGCCGCCGATGGCGAAGGCATGCTGCCACTAAAAATTGATTGCATAAATCATCAATATCTTCACGCCGTTCACGCAATGCAGGCACACGGATTTCCACTGTGTTTAACCGATAAAGCAGATCCTGGCGAAAACTGCCGTCAGCTACCATCGCTTGAATATTGGCATTACTTGCCGAAACCAAACGTACATCCGTTTGAATAGTTGTTGATGATCCCAAGCGTTCAAATTGCCGCTCTTCCAATACGCGCAATAGTTTTGCCTGCTGGCCAAGTGGGATATTGCCAATTTCATCCAAAAATAATGTGCCTTGATTAGCCAATTCAAAACGGCCAATGCGCGTTTCTTTGGCATCGGTAAAAGCACCTTTTACATGGCCAAACATTTCACTTTCAAATAACGATTCAGTAATCGCCCCCATATTAATCGCAATCATTTGCTGATTCTGGCGCGGAGACAACTGGTGGATATAATGCGCCAGCATACTTTTCCCGGTGCCATTCTCACCCGATAAATAAATATTCAAATCACTGGCAGCAACACGTTGCACAGTTTCCAGAACCATTTTCATGGCCGGTGATCTGGAACTGATACTGATCGTTTTTTGTGTCGCTATTTTTTCACTGAGTAATTTATTTTCTGCGATCAATGCAGCCTGAAAACGTTTTTGCTGCACGATGCTAGCCTGGGTGCGCACAATGTTCAGCAAACGCTCGTTCTCCCAAGGCTTTTCAATAAAATCACTTGCACCTTGCTGCAAGGATTTCACGGCAAGTTCAATGGAACCCCAGCCCGTCATCACCACCAGAGGCATATCACTATTAAATTGCTGGCATCGGCCAATTAAATCCAGCCCTTCACCGCCCGAAGTAGTGTCATGGGTAAAATTCATATCCAACAACACAATATCAATGGTAAATTTCTGTAGCGCTGCAAGCGCCTCATGCGGGCCTTTTGCCAACAACACATGGTGCTGGTCGCGTTTCAGTAATAACTTCAACGCAGCCAAAATTGCTTCATCATCATCAACGACTAATACATTTGCCATTTTACAACCCGGATGAATTTATTTTATTCATAGCGCACTGCCAATGCCGGCTCCATGCGCAACACACGCTGTAGTGGAATTAGTGTCGCTAACATCACCGCCACAATAATTATGCATGGCACCAGCAGGTAGGCTAGCAGATAGAACTGGTTTTCTGCACCAATGGTATTGATAAAATTCCCGCTCATAAAATACGCCAGTGGTATACCAACTATAAATCCCGTTATTAATTGTATGCCGCTTTGACGGGTAAACAGCAGGACGATACTGCTATCAGGTGACCCCAATGCGCGCCGAATGCCTAACTCCTGGGTACGCTGCTCAATGTGATTTGCCATTACGCCGTAAATACCAGTCACCGCCATTACCAATGCGCAGACAGCGAACAATAAAAATATTCGCTTAACAAACTCCAACAGCATGCGATTACTTTCTGCTTGCGCGGTCAAGGCCGCGAAACGATACATGGGTAAATTGGGATCTATTTTATGTAATACATCTGCCAGCGGCTTTTGGTAATGATTGGGATCGGAACGGGTTTTTAATACAATCGCCATCGCATCGCGCGGCATCTGGCTAAAAGGAACATAGATAGTTGGTGATTGTTCCGGACCGAATACACTGCCTTGCAATAATTGCGGCACCACACCCACTACCGTCATCCATTCATCAGGTGCACTTTGCGTGTTCGATATACGACGAATACGTTTTCCAATTGCCGATTCGCCCGGCCACAATTTTTCGGCAAATAGATCAGAGATCACGACTACTTTAGGTGAGTTGAGGTTATCGCGCTGATCGAGCACGCGCCCCTCCAATAACGGGATAGCAAGCGCTTCAAAAGTATTGGGATACACCTGCACCAAATGCGCCTGCGGAAAAACAAAATCAGGAAACTCCTGGCCTTCGGGCTGGAAACTGCCCGGCGGTAAAAACTCGGTAGGCACGTGCGACATTAGCGTCGCTTTTTCTACACCGGGAATCTTGCTCACTTCCATTAATACACGATCATAGTAACCGGTTTGCGCTGGCCCCTGCGGATATATGGCAGCGGGAGGATTCACGCGCGCGGTTAAGAAATTTTCAATATCAATGCCATAACCTTCAGTGACTACCTGATAGATCAGGATAGAAATAATTCCCGCCACTATCATCAACGTGCACGACAAACCGATTTCAATAACTACCAGTATTTTACTGATCAGACCTGCAGTTTTTCCCATTGATGTTTTTGCCGCGTCTTTTAATACCGCATTAAAATTTCCACCCGATGCTTTCCATGCGGGAATAAAACCGGTCACTAATGCCGTTAACAGGATAATAACAATAGCATTGACAACATCTTCCGCTTTAAGTGATATGGCAGCACTAAATGGAAAACCCTCCGTACTACGATCTACAAAAAATTGGGTGGTAAGATCCAGCCCCCAACCGGCAAACAAAATTGCCAATAAGCCACCAATTCCGCAAATGAATAAACTTTCCCACAGCATCTGCGTAATCAAGCGCGCACGCGGTGCACCCAATGCGACACGTATAGCAATTTCCTTTGAGCGCATATTGGCCCTGGCAAGTAATAAATTGCCCACGTTGATACAACTGAGTACCAACACAAACAATCCCGCACTCAACATGAGATAAAGAATATTAATGGCACCGCGCCGGGTTTCACGTTTATAAAGGTCCACTCGGGCGCTGATATTTTGTTGCGGGTTAATGCGCAGATCGGGGCTATTGGCAAAAATCGTTTTTAATTCCAGGTCAGCGGCGGCAATTGAAACACCGGGCTTGGTTTTGGCCAATAAACGAATCAACGGCGAATCTTTTAATAAATAATTATTGGCATCTTTACCAAACGGCAACCACAGCTGATTATTAAAGGGAAAGAAAAATTCCTTTGGCATTACACCAACCACTTCCACTTGCTGGCGATTAATCTGTACCGTTTTGCCAATAATAGCTTCATCGCCACCAAAATAGTTTTGCCAAAGATCATAACCAATCACCACTACGCGTGGATTACCGGCAACTTGATCACTATCGATTAAAACCCGGCCTAGCAAGGGTGCAACACCGGTGTATTCAAAAAACCCGGAGCCAGCAAAAATTCCCTGGTAGCGAATGGATTTCACACCGTCTGATAACACCGCTGTCTCTGAACCAAACGCTACGACTAACTCATAGCTTTGGCTCTCTGTTTTTATTTTCTGGTAATCATGCAAGATCGTTTGTTGTACGCGATTATCCACTAGCCGATTAATAAACATAAGTCGTTCGCCATCGTTAAACTCCAGCGGCCGAAAGACAATACTATTAACAATAGACAACATGAAAATGGAAACACCCAATCCAATCGTCATCACTGCAATGGTCAGTGCGGTAAAGCCCGGCGTTTTAAGTAAAATACGCAGGCTGTATTTAATATCCAATAGCAAGCTCATACGACACTCACCTGATCCCTGGCGAATCCAGTGGAAAGCGTTTGCAGCGGACGGCTATCGCAGGAAATATCGCTGACGATTTGCCCATCCATCATTTGCACGATGCGATGCGCGCGCTGCGCCGAGCGAGGGTCGTGCGTAACAATACAAATAGTGGCACCATTTGCATGCAAGTTATCCAGCAATGCCATGACTTCGGCGGCATTTTTTGAATCCAGGTTTCCGGTTGGCTCATCCGCCAATAACAGCGATGGTTTGCCCGCGATTGCCCGTGCAATCGCCACACGCTGCTGCTGTCCGCCGGATAATTGCGCAGGAAAATGATTAACGCGATGTTGCATGCCCACACTTTGTAATGCCTCGTCAACCATGCCAATACGTTGTTGTTTGGTTAGATCGGTGCGATAGGTCAATGGCAATTCAACATTTTCCCGAACCGTCATATCGCTAATTAAATTAAACGATTGAAAAATAAAACCAATTTCTTTATTGCGAATTTGGCTGCGCTGCTTGCTATCCAATTCACTGGCCAAAAGGCTGGATAAAAAATATTGCCCCGCTGATGAACTATCCAATAATCCCATCACTGATAACAATGTCGATTTGCCACAACCTGATGGGCCGGTAATAGATACATATTCACCTTGCTGAATAGTCAGATGAATATTGCTTAATGCATGCGTCTCCATATCATCGGAAACAAATACCTTTTTGATCGCATCCATTTTAATAAGTTGTCGGGTCATAACAACGGCTCCTATTGGTTAGTAATTTAATAATTGATACAAAGTTCGATAAAGCGCGAAAATTAAAGCGTCAACTGCAAGCGCGCATAAGTGTCCAGTTCCGATTGGTCTGAAACAATAATTTGATCATTGACGTTCAGACCACTCACAATTTCAATTTTGCTCGCCGAACCACGGCCAAATTCAACGGCAACTTTATCGGCAAACTTGCCATCCGCCGATAATTTAAATACGCGCATTTTGCGAAAATTTTGCGAGTACGCAGGGCGCTCCACAAATAAAGTGTTACTCAACGCTGCCACCATAATTTCACCGTCCACGGTTAATTCCGGCCGCGCATCCGCTGGCAAAGGCTCACTGAACTCCACATCAACTTCCACAGTGCCATTCACCACCGCAGGTGAAATGCGCACCACCACACCAGCGATGCGATTGTTGCGGGTATCCACGCTGACTTTCTGGCCCAGCGCAACCTGCTGGATCTGGATTTCCGGAACTTGCATACGGGCAATTAATTGATCTTGCTGTACCAGCTTGGCAATGTTTGCCCCCAAACCCAATTGTTGTCCCGGTTCAATAGCAACCTCTTGCACAACACTTTCCATCGTTGCCCGCACTTGCAGCTGTTCAACTTGCTGCTTGGCACGCTGGATTTGCTTTTCCAATTTTTGCGCGCGCGCGCGTTTTACTGAAATCTGCGCGGCGACATTTTCCTGCATACTTTTGCTACGGCTCTGCTCAATATGCCAGCGCTCTTTTCGCTGGGCAGTTTGCATTTGGATGGATTCATATTCAATTTTTGAAACCGACCCCTGATTACGCTCGCGTAAAAATACCTGCGCATTCAATGTCAATTCAGAACTTTGAAATAAACTTTTTGCTTCCAATTCAATTGCTTTTTGATCCAGCAGTGCAAATTCGAGATCCTTTGTCTCTGCACTATTTTGTGCCTGCATGGCCTCCAGATCCCACTGCAATTCTTCATAGCGCTGCTCTAACTCGGCATTACTCAACTCAGCGATAATATCGCCGGCCTTAACTCGCGCACCGGGTTTTACAAACACCCGTTCAACCCTGCCATTCGCCTCTGTTGCCAGCCAGCGAATGTGCGTAGGAATCAAGGCACCAGGGGCGCGCACAATAATGTCAAAATCGCCTTGGGTAACACTGGCTAAACGCAACGTATTACGTGCAATTTTATAATCCGACGAATTGTGAAAACGGTAAAAAGCCAGTCCGATCAAGACACAAATAAAAATCCCGACAGCGCCATGCCAGGATTTGAATCGGCTTTTTTTCTGAGTGATGATAATATCCACGGTGATAACTTGCCCACAATTGCATTGGTGATGACACCTGTAGAGCAGCAACCGGGCCAACTAATAATTTTCCAGATAAAACAACTAATTAGCAAAAAATTGGACATTATGTTTAGCTGATAGCTGTAGCATTATCGAGATCTTACGCCGAAGCGTTGTAGCGAAAATGGGACAGTGATATTGGCAGGGTAAATATAAAAATATTGAGGAGCCCATTACCAACTTACAGGGCTCTTTATCGATTATTTTTTTGAATAGCTGGTAGTAAAAAGCAACCCACCTGTTTTTTTATTGTATGTATCTGTTTTAACCAGGGTATATTTGGGTCTACCTGAAAACAATTCACAAATCGTAAGATGCTGGACAAAAGTCCAGCATCAATAACAATTAATTTACTTCGCCACAACCTCCACCCAATATCCTTTCGTCTTCGCCTGGATTTTTTCGTTGTACATCGCGCTGGTATGCCAACCGGGTAAATAAAATTTACCGGCGTAGCTCGCATTTAAAATGATACGCAAGGTCACGCTGGTTTGATTGCGCTCTTGATAGCGGTAGTACCAATAGTAATCGCGCCACAAGCTGTAATACGCGAGCACGCGGTCATCGCGGATATCCATGTAATCAATTCCCTTGGGCATTTGCGCACCTTCAAGACGCTCATTGCGGATTTGCCAACCGCTGGGAACTACTGCGGTGAGCGCAATGTTTTCGATGTTGTCGGTAAGCAGTTTGTCGAACTCACCGCGAATAGTAACTTCCGCAACAAAGTCCTGGCCTTGCGGTAATTGCTCCACACTAAGCGGTTTATTATCCAGCGTTAAAAAATCCACTGATATAGCTAAACCGTTATTGCTCGGCTCTTCCTGCAGATTAGCCGGGATTCCGCGATTGCTTACCAATACCCGAATAGGGGCATCGTGATCGTTCCGCACACTGACTTGCGGATCATTAACCGCCATTTTAAAAATGGTGTTGTTGCTGCCGTGTGTGATCCAGTTCTTTTCGCCTTGCTGTTGCACGGCAAATTTAATTCCGTTGGCGCTGGTGTTAATCGCTGCAAATTCGCTCATCGCAAGCAATGCCCATGAAATACTTTGCGTGGAATACCAATCACCACTGGATAAATTATTCGCCACTTGTTCCGCGACTTGCCAGGTCAGCTCTTTATTTGCATTCACGCTCACCAGAGTTGCAAGCAGCAAACCTCGATCACGCAAATCTGAACCATAGGTGTATCCCGCATCTTTATAAGTGGGCACAGTGTTTGATAATGGGCCGAGCACGTCTTGCGCCGCATCTTTTAATCCTACGTGCTGATAGCTCATCGCCAATAACCAGCGTGCAGGCAAGCGATAATCTGTTTGCTCTGCGGATGTTTTTGCTTTAAACGTTTCGCGCAAACGATTCATCGCAGGCAATTCCGCCTTATCCGCTAACGACAATGTGTAGAGGCGATAAGCCAGTACCATTTCATCGTAATAGTTGCCATTAATTTGCGGATTGCGCGCGGCACTGCTTTGGTATTTCACCCAATTATCAATCAGGTTTTTGGGTACGGCGTAACCGGCGCGTTTTGCTTCCAGTAAGAAATGCCCTGCATAACTGGACGCCCATTCATTCACATAACCATCGCCCGGCCAATAAGAAAATCCACCGCTCGCATGTTGGAAACTGGTGAGGCGTTTTATTCCCGCAGCAATGTTGTTATCAATTTCTGCTTTTTGTGTATCGGTTAAATTCACCAGTTTGGCTAAACGCAATTGCGGGAAAACCGCTGACGTTGTTTGCTCTATGCAACCGTGTGGGTAGCCAATTAAATATTCCAGGCGTTCATCCAAATTTAATGGCGGCAATGTGCTCACTTCAAGCGAAGCAACATTAGTACCCACCATGCCGTTCACTTTTAATGGAGATTGCCAGGTTTCACCCGGTTGCAATAATTTGGATTCCCATACAGTGGTTGGTGGATTGGCCGCGCGCGAATCAATATAAATTTCTTGCGTTGCCACTTCATCACCGGAACGCGCAGTAACTTTTACGCGGCCTTTGCCGATGCGATCATTCACTTTGAGTTTTAAACTCGCGATAGCATCGCCCGGCTCGCTGAATTGCAATTGCGCGCTGCCTTTTTCCACCGTGAAAATTTCATTGGCCTCCACAGAGATTTCTACATTTTTGATATTGGCTTCGCTCACAAAAACATTCACCGGTAAATTTACTGACTCACCGGGACCAAGCACGCGCGGCAAAGTGGCAAAGAGCGTGACAGGCTGGGTAACAGTCACTGTTTTTTCGGCGTTGCCGTATGCAGTAACGGCATCTTCTTTTTTGGCATTGTTGGCAGTATCACCAGCCACCAGCATTATTCGCACAGAGCCCATATAGGGCGGCAATTTAATTTTGTGTTCACGCACTTCACCGGCTTTCAGTTCAAACGCACCGAGGAATTGCACAACTGGCGGGAAACGACGTTCGCGGCGTTTGCGTTCGGCTTCGAGTGCCGCATCGGAACCGCCGACAGCGAGAACACGTTCGAGTGATGCACCATAAGCGCCAACAACCTGATCAAATAAATCCCAGGTGCGTACGCCAAGCGCTTCGCGTTTGTAGAAATAACTGTGCGCATCGGGAACATGGAAATTGGTCAGCCCCAGTAAACCTTCATCGACCATCGCTAAGGTATAAGTCATGGCGCGTTTATTTTGTTCGCCGACTTTAATAGTGAATTCAGTTTCAGGACGCACTTTTTCCGCAACATCCAATGTTGGTTGCAAACGGGTTTGCGGATTTTCTACCAGCAGCGGCACAATGCCATACAAACGCATAGGTGCTTCGGCAACACGTTCCTGATGGGGTAACAACAGCATGACGTTAGCGTAAACGTTGGGCGCCATTGCCTGGGTAACCGGAATTTCAATTTCGGTTTGGTCAGGTTGTAAATCCAGCCAGCGCGATTCCAATACACGCGTGCCATTTTCCAGGCTCAATAAAATCCTGCCTTCGCGTGCTTTGGGTAAACGCACTTTGGCTACATCGCCTACAGCATATTTTTCTTTATCGGTGGAAAGCATTAATTGCGTTGCCGAATCACTTTGCGCAGAAGAATCGTAACTCCAACCCAAATAAACCACTTCACCAGCACAATGCCCCGCATCGCCCTCATCCGTATCGCACACGCGGATAATATGGCGCCCCCAATCGTACTTTCCTTTTTCCAATTTCCAATTGATGCGGCCATTTGTATCGCTGACTAATTTTTCAGTGTGCACGGGGGTGCGCACTGAATTATTAAAATATTCAGCGAGGTTTTCCTGTTCTTCATCCCACCACCAGCGCCAGCCAATTTCATACACATTGATTTCGACATTGCGATTGGCTTCCGCTTTACCATCGGCACCAAGTGTTTGGAACAACACGGGGTGATCCTGGTCGCGGCCGATAGAATCCATATAGCCACTGCCTTTGGCGATATTAATGCCGACCCAATGATCAAACGGCAATAATTCATAAGGACGCAA
The DNA here is from genome assembly GCA_003056245.1 of Cellvibrio sp. 79. Lineage (GTDB taxonomy): Bacteria > Pseudomonadota > Gammaproteobacteria > Pseudomonadales > Cellvibrionaceae > Cellvibrio. The sequence continues at coordinate 1,124,556 of MVDH01000003.1, forward strand.
AATAGTGCTGAAGTTTCCGCTCTCTTCAAATACACGCGTAGTAAATGAAGCGGTGAGTTTTCCTGGTGGCGGCGATGACAAACTAACATCAACCGTAAATTCAGCGTGGCCTTTTTCATCGACATTACCATCAAATACTTTTTGGGTGCTGCCCGCAAAAGTGCGCACCGGATCGTCAAAATTAAATTGTTCAAAACCGGCAAATACCGATTTGCGCGTGAAGAGTTTTAATTCGGAATCGGTTTTTAAATTTTTGGCGGTTGCACCTTGCAGCCATTGCGCAAACAACGAAACTTTGGTGGGCATATAGCCAACACGCAGTGGAGTTTCTTCCGGTGTTAAATCCACTTTCAAACGGTTGGGTACAACCATTTCAATTTTTAAAAGCTGATCGAAATAACGGTTACCCACATGCACCACCGCACGATAATTTCCGGTCGGCGCTGTCTCTTCTGTTTTTAAGGTGAAGGTATAGAAATCATTAACCGGTTGCGTGCTGGTTTGGCTGGTGACTTTTTTGCCGCTGGGATCAAATAAATCCAATGTCACGGGATGATTCGCCGGCAGCTGTTGGGATTTATCTTCGAGGATAAACGTCAGGAAAATATCATCGCCCGGACGCCATACATCGCGCTCGCCATACAAGAAGCCTTTCAAGCCACCTTTAATATGTTCGCCACTCACATCAAATTGATTGGTGGGCAATGCTTCATTGTTACGCACACGTAGGTAGCCAATCTGGTTGCCGCTTTTTGCTTCCAGATAAAAAGGCACACCGTCGGTAGTTAATTGCAGCATTCCATAACTATCCGTTTTGCCATTGCCAATTGGCTGGCGTTGATAGTTGTACGCGGTAATTTCTGTTCCGCTGAGCGGTTTGGCAGAATTTAATTCGGTGCTGATTACATGCAGTTGATTGCCATCGGCACGTTTCGCCGTTAAACCGATATTTGAAACAATAAAATTGCGCGCCGAAGAAATTTCATCGCCGTAATAATAAAAAGTATCATCGCAAGGATTATTGCGTTCGCTGTAATTGTAATAGCCTTGCGATTGGTAATATTGCTGGTACCACGCCGGTTCCTGTTCGCGTTCGTAATAACCTTCGCCGTCAGAATCTTCCGGCATTTTACTAACCGGCTCAGTCGGTCGCGGCTGGTCACAGGTATACACTGAATTACTGCGATCAATGCGCAATTCCAAACGCACCAAACCATCCGGGTGCTGCGCCATTAATTCGGTGAGGTCCAAATTAAAACGTTTTACACCCGCGCGCGGAATTTCCGGCAGACGATAGGTTTTTCGCCACAAATAACGGCCAGTATCAGTCGCGGGATAAGCAGCGGTTAATTGATAGTCTTGTAAATATTGACCAACATTGTTCGCAAAAACTTTAAACGCAACTACCTGCACAGAATCTACGCCCGCCGCCTCAAACGGCACAGAGATTTGGCTTGCCGGTGGCAGAATAGAAGTCTTACCAACAAAACGAACCAGGGGCTTAACTAATTCCAATACCACTTTTTGTTGGTAGTCATTAGCGAGAGTTTTGCGTTTACCACTCGCGATAGCCGCATTCACAACCAAATCCAATTCACCGGTGGTGGTTTGCTCCAGCGTATGACGAATCACACTGCCATCCACTACCGCTTTAACGGCTTTACCTCCCAGGGTAATTAAACCGCTGAGGTTCTGGTTTTCATCCAGCTCATCGGAAAATTGAATTTCAATCGCGGCATTAGGTTCGCGGATAACTTGTACGCCGGTTACCTGAAATGCTTTTAATGCAGGAACTTCCAGATCGCGCGCGCCTTTATCGGCAGAACCCAGCGCTGTACCATCCCATTCCAAATGGATATTGCCGGCGGTCTCTGTGCGTTTAATGCCGGTCAATAAAAAATTGTGCGTTTTTTTATCGGTTTCCTGGGTCCAGACCAAATCCGTTGCAGCGCTGTTGACCTGCAACTTGAGAATTTTTTTCACCACATCCAGCTCAGCCGTATCGGCGGTGGTGACGCTGCCACTTAATTGCATTTGTTCTTCATTACCGGTCATCGTACTCAGGCTATTCACCTTCAGATCAAAATCCTGTTTGATGGTGTGAACTTCAAATTCAAAATCATCAAGTGATTTCTCGATACCTTGCAGTCCCTTTGGATTCAGGCGTACGCGAATGGCGATATCGTTTGGCAAACGTTCCGCTGGCTGGATGCGTAAATCAGTAGTAGATGTGAAGGTGAGATTGACCGGAATTTTATTGTCCAGGGAAATCAATTTCGGATCGAATGCTGTGTTCACCTGGTCTTCATTAACAACCGGATGGGTAAAGCGAATATACATGGGCGCTTCTGCAGCAACCCAGCGCTTGGGGTAATCCGCAATGTGTGCCTCCCAGTCCGGCGCTATTTGTTCGGCTTTTTCTGCAGATGAAGTTTTCTGTTCTTCAGGCGATTTGCCGCAACCACTGAGTAATACTCCCAGCAGCGCCAGAACACACCATGAATACCAATGAGCACGCATATTGTTTCCCTGTTTGATTGTGATTGGTAAAACGTTTATTGATTATTTATGGAAAACCACGATTGATAGACGTCTAAAAGACTAGGTCAATCTCCGCTTATTGCGGAATTAATTGATCACATATTTTTAAACCTTCAACCGGTTCAATTACCTTTTCATTTTTAGTAACAAATTGAAAAGGAATGGAAAGCTGTTGGAATCCTTTATTTTGGTAAATGACAAAATGTAAATGTGGCCCCGATGAAAAACCGGATGATCCGGAACGCGCCAATACCTGCCCCACGCTAACTTTATCACCGGGTTTTACCACGGCAGTCCCCAGCAAAATATGAAAATAGCCCGCAAAAGTACCATCATCATGTAGCACTCTGATGAAGTTCGCTTTATCGAGAAAGTATTCATTCACACCACCCATGTGGTAATCGTCTTTCACACCCACTACGGTTCCCGCACGCGCAGCAACAATGGGAGTACCGACATCCATCGCAATATCGACGGCATAGCGTGAGTGATCTTTGTTGTGCGAAAAGCGGCCGTTGAAACTTTGCGAGATATGGGCGCAGAGCTGGCTCTGGACCGGGAAATGATAGGATTGATTCGCGGGCGATATATTGGGATCACCCAATTGCCAGCGATAACGATAGCCTTTTATTGCTCCGCGACTCTGGAACAATTTTATGCTTTCTTGTGCCGGTACCAGCCATTCCTTTTTACCGTTGGGCACCTGTTCTGATTCCAGGCGCAGCATAATGGGCGCATGGAAAGGGTTTTGGGCTATCAGGTAATTTACGCCCTTGATCTGTTCTACATGAAATGAAGGGCCTTGCTCCTTCTTTTCACTGCTTTTATAACCGACAACTTCCGGTTCCGCGCCCTTGGGCTTTTGGTCAGTAAATTGCCACTTGCCATTAGCATCTTTATATTTATAAATTTCCGCGCTTGCAAACGGGGGCAACAGCAAAAAGAACGCTAATGTGTAGCCATAAATAATCATGGAAATCCCTGTAGGTATTTTCTTTTTTCTCGACATTAAAAAAGCCACTCCCGGAAAATAGGAAGTGGCTTTTTTAATTTATAACATCCTGTTCATGAACGGCAGCTTTATTGTTTTACGCAGTCGACGTAATAATCTTTTTTGCCATCCACTTCGCGTTTTACCAGACCGTGAACGTCAGTTTCGAAGCCGGGGAATTTCTCATTGAAGTCGCGCGCGAATTTCAAATAGTCCACGATAGTTTTGTTAAAGCGCTCGCCCGGAATCAGCAACGGAATTCCCGGTGGGTAAGGCGTTAACAAAATTGAGGTGATGCGGCCTTCGAGCTGGTTGATAGGCACGCGTTCGATTTCGCGGTGCGCCATTTTTGCAAACGCATCGGACGGTTTCATCGCCGGTTGCATATCGGAGAGATACATTTCCGTCGTCAAACGTGCAACATCATAGGCTTTATAGAAGTCGTGGATTTGCTGGCAAAGATCGCGCAAGCCCATGCGCTCGTAACGCGGATTTGCTTGCGCAAATTCCGGCATGATCCGCCACATCGGCTGGTTCTTGTCGTAATCATCTTTGAATTGTTGCAACGCTGCTACCAATGTATTCCAACGACCTTTGGTGATGCCGATGGTGAACATAATAAAGAATGAATAGAGGCCGCACTTCTCAATAATTACGCCGTTTTCCGCAAGGTATTTGGTTACGATCGAGGCTGGAATACCGGTTTCGCTGAATTGGCCATTCACCGACAAGCCCGGGTTAACGATGGTCGCTTTGATCGGATCGAGCATGTTGAAATTCGGTGCGAGCTTGCCGAAGCCATGCCAGTTGTCATCGCTGCGCAAGACCCAGTCTTCACGATCACCTACGCCATCTTCAGCGAATTCATCCGGACCCCACACCTGGAACCACCAATCCTGGCCCCACTCTTCGTCTACTTTTTTCATCGCGCGACGGAAATCGAGTGCTTCGAGAATGGATTCTTCTACCAGTGCGTGACCACCGGGTGCTTCCATCATGGCCGCAGCGATATCGCAGGACGCGATAATCGAATATTGCGGTGATGTTGATGTGTGCATCAGATAGGCTTCGTTAAACGCGTCCTGATCCAGTTTTACTTTTTCGGATTCACGCACCAACACTTGCGACGCTTGCGATAAACCGGCGAGCAATTTGTGTGTGGATTGCGTGGAGAAAATCATCGACTCTTTTGCGCGCGGGCGATCTTTGCCAATCGCGTGCATGTCTTTGTAGAACTCGTGGAAGGTGGCGTGCGGCAACCAGGCTTCATCGAAATGGAGCGTATCGATTTTACCATCGAGCATATTTTTCAATGTTTCTACGTTGTAGAGCACACCGTCGTAAGTCGATTGGGTGATGGTAAGGATGCGCGGTTTTTTATTTGCCGCTTCACGCGCAAAAGGATTCGCTTCAATTTTGCGCGCGATGCTTTCCGGCGTAAATTCTTCCAGCGGAATCGGGCCGATGATGCCGAGGTTGTTGCGCGTCGGCATCAGGAATACCGGAATCGCGCCGCACATAATAATCGAGTGCAGGATTGATTTATGGCAGTTGCGATCCACCACCACGATATCGCCCGGCGCAACGGTAGAGTGCCAGACCATTTTGTTGGATGTGGACGTACCGTTGGTGACGAAGTAGCAATGGTCAGCGTTGAAAATGCGCGCGGCGTTGCGCTCGGAGGCGGCGATAGGGCCGGTGTGGTCCAGCAATTGGCCGAGTTCTTCCACCGCATTACACACGTCGGCACGCAACATGCGCTCGCCGAAGAATTGGTGGAACATCTGGCCAATAGGTGATTTCAAAAACGCCACGCCGCCCGAGTGACCGGGGCAGTGCCAGGAATAGGAACCATCTTGCGCGTAATGAACCAGCGCGCGGAAGAATGGCGGCGCCAAACCATCCAGATAGGATTTTGCTTCGCGGATAATGTGGCGTGCTACGAATTCGGGTGTGTCTTCAAACATGTGAATGAAGCCGTGCAGCTCGCGCAAAATATCATTGGGAATATGGCGCGAGGTGCGCGTTTCACCGTAGAGATAAATCGGGATGTCGGCGTTTTTGTAGCGAATCTCTTCCACAAAAGCACGCAGGGCTTTAAGGGCGTGGTCGGTCTCTTCTTGCGAGCCGGTTCCAAACTCTTCGTCATCAATAGAAAGGATAAAGGCGGAAGCGCGCGATTGTTGTTGCGCGAACTGCGACAAATCACCGTAGCTGGTGACGCCGAGCACCTCCCAATTTTCCTGCTCGATAGCATCGGCCAAAGCGCGAATGCCGGAACCCGAAGTGTTCTCGGAACGGAAATCTTCATCGATGATGACAATGGGAAAACGAAATTTCATGGGGTCTCCATTAAAAAGTTGGCTGGAGTTAACACTTGCCGACGTGACCGCCTCTGGGTGGTGTGAATCGCCTGGCTGGCGTACCTGAAGGGTAGACCAAGATAACCAAGCGCTGTTTCAAAAAAAATACTCCCGGATAACCGGGAGCGCGATTGTAATCTAGTTGATGGCGTTCAAACATGTTTTTGTGAACTTGTTTATAACTGCCGATAACGGTTGGCTTTATTTGTCCAGGGTGCGAACCGTTGTCCATAACCGGTTGCGCAGGGCACGCCCGACTATTAGCGGCAAAACACATAACAGCAACAGCGGCAACGCTGCGGATTCAGGTACCGTTATGCCGTGGTTACCCACAAAAAATCCGTCGACATAGCCGATGGAATACTCAGAAATATCTTGCGGTTCAAAAAAGGGACGGGTCCGGAAATCATCATAATGCATAACCAGGCTCGCACTCTCCAGACGCCCGATAGGCCCCGTCGAAGTGAAGGTGCCGTACCAGTAATCCGTGAGTATGAAATCCAGGGTTAGATCCCACTCTTTTATCGTCCAATCCACATCAAACGTCAGGCTGCCATCGGCATTCGCCAGACGTGGGTGGTATTCGGTGTGGAAGCCGTTGTAAAACAGAATGTCCTTCGGACGATCCAGCGATAGCGTGAGCGGTGCGGCCAGTGGCTGCTCAAAATCGAGATTTAAATCGGGGAAAAAATAGCTGATCGTAATGCTCGGATTCATAAATAACCCGTTGGTCTCGCCACCAGAATCCCGATCAATCGTTCTGTCCCAGGTAAACGCACTAGGCATATAAAACTCCACGTACGCCATAGCCGCAGGCGCGCTGGTACCGCCCAATACAACAAGAGAAATAAGCAAAGCTCGCAGGTATTTCATAGTGAAACTCCTTGGTGGTTGCGGATAATTAGGGTGAATATCTCACGCTCGCGCATTACGACGGGACCACAGCAGCCCCAGGAAACCGAGCAATAACACACCCATCATCCGCGGTTCCGGCACGGAGATTTCCCTGATCGTCCAGCTACCCACATCATTGGTACCCAGATAATCAAATTGATAAAGCTGGAATTGGATATAGCGGCCGCCATGCCAGGTAAAAGGGTGGAAGCGATTGCTGAAAAGATCGCACTCACAACCGGTACCGTTCTGGGAGGTGATATCAACGCGATGATTCGCCAACCGGTACTCAACCATGTTCGTCTCCGGGGTAATCAGCTCGGTGATGGTCAGCATCAAATTCCAGCCGGTGATGTCACCTTGTCGATTCAGGCTTACCCGCCCGTAGGAAGCGGGGCTCAAGCGGAGCGGGTAATACAGTGGCCCAAAATCAGAATTAAAGGTGAGGCTAAAGTCGTCCATGAAAAAATGCGTTACGGGCTTGAGCGATAAATCCTGCTCCGCCACATTGAAAGAGACGTTAAAGGAAATAGGTTCCAGCCAAAAATCATCCACATTGACCGGATCGCCCGCGATAAACACTGCTGACGCCGGTAGCTCCGGACTGGTGTAGGTAAATTGCAAATACGCTGATGCAGGAACAGCAACAACAAGGGACATGAAAGCCAAACAACGCACAGCCCAACGATGGATAGTATGCATAGCCGACTCCTGGGGTAAAACCCCGGTAAGTGGATTATCCGGGGCACGAACCCCGACAGGAAATGAAAAAGCTTCGGGCAATCACCGCCCCGAAACCTGTGTATTCAATCACTCTGGAAGATCGCCGATTGTGCGCTATAGCACGCCGCTCTGCGTTGTGAGGTGCCACCGAACTTTTGGCACAAGATACTACTTATAAACCCAAGCTACTCGCTGCGCTGCTATGCGAAGCAGCCGATGAATGGGCTGGTGAACTGGCGGGTATTTTTACCGGGTTGCGGATGGAGTCCTCCGCAATCGCTTGCAGTGCGGCAGGCATCATTCTATTGATTTGCGCCTTTTCATCAGGCGAAGGGGTTTTATAGCCGCGCGGCCAAATACCATTCAGGTAATGCCAACCGTAACCCCACCGGTACGTGGACGGCCAATAAGGCCCGCCCCCCATACGGACACTGTTATAGGTGTGGCTGGCAATCATCGGCTGCTGTGCTTTCTGGATGCACTGCTTCATGGCTTCATCGGCGTATTTGCGCTGTTCCTCGGTCCCGCCTACCCAGTAGGCCAAATCGTGGGCGACGCAACAATGCCGCCAGAGGTTGGGGCTACCGGGTGGACCATCGATCCACATCGAACAACCATCGGTAGCAAAAGGTTTGAGCGTATCGGCCGCAACTGGAAGCGCGATCAACAACCAACAAATTAATGCAACAGGGATACGCATAATTTGCTCCTTTAACTACCTGCATCGCAGGCGCGGGATTTTTGGGGTGTGAGAAACGAAAGGGCATTGTACAATGCGCCCCACAACAAATCCGCCCTCTTTGTACCCAGCCCTGGATGCCGCTATGAACGAGAAAAAAACCACCCACTTCGGTTTTCAGCAAGTTCCCGTCGAAGAAAAAGCCGCGCGCGTTGCCGACGTGTTTCACTCGGTCGCCGCCAAATACGATGTGATGAATGACTTGATGTCCGGCGGCATTCATCGGCTGTGGAAGCGCTTCACGATAGAAGCCTCGGGCGTTCGTGCTGGCCACAAAGTGTTGGATATCGCTGGCGGCACTGGCGATTTAAGTTATCAATTCGCCAAACGCGTAGGCGCCACCGGCCAGGTAATTCTCGCGGATATTAATGCTTCAATGCTCGGGGTTGGGCGCGACCGTTTAATTGATCGCGGCATTGCCGGCAATATCGGCTTCGCCCAATGCGATGCGCAATTCCTGCCGTTCCCAGATAACACCTTCGATTGCATCACCATCGCTTTCGGCCTGCGCAACGTTACCGATAAAGATCTCGCCCTGCGCTCAATGCAACGCGTGTTGAAACCCGGCGGTCGTTTACTGGTGCTGGAATTTTCCAAACCGCAAAACGATTTGCTGAGCAAGGTTTACGATACTTACTCATTCAAAGTGCTGCCATTTATGGGCAAGCTGGTAACTAACGACGCGGAAAGTTATCGTTATTTAGCGGAATCCATTCGCATGCATCCGGACCAGGAAACCCTGAAGGACATGATGGATAACGCCGGTTTTGTGCGTACCGAATTCCACAATATGACCGGCGGCATCGTTGCGCTGCACAAAGGCATCAAGCCTTAAGCTTGCAACTCCTGAGCCTACAAAAAAAGTATGGACAAGATGATCACCACCGCAGCCCTCGCTAGCGCGGAAAAAATTATCAACACCGCGTTGCGTTATGATCCCGCCACGCGCATCGGCCTTGCGCGTTTGAGTGGGAAAATTCTCGCGGTAAAAATCACTGCGCCGATGACAATTAATTTATTTCTCATGCCAGTTGATGAAGAAATCGAGCTGATGGCAAATTGGGATGGCGACGTGGATACGCAACTGAGCGGTTCACTAATGGCGCTGCTGCAGCTATCAACCACCGAAATCCACAACCTGAAATATTCCGGCGTAACCGCCATGGGCGATTTGGGTTTGCTCGCCGATTTGCAAAAACTGTTAAAAAATCTCGATATCGATTGGGAAGATATGCTCAGCCAATTTACCGGCGATATTATCGGCCATCAAACGGCGCAAATTATTCGCACCAAATTTGGTTGGGCCAAAGATCGCACGCAAAGTGCAGCACGTTTAACCAAAGAATTCCTGACTGAAGAATATCAAGCTTTGGTTTCCAAGCCCGAGCTGGAAGATTTTTACCAGCAGGTTGATGAATTGCGTTTATCTGTAGACCGCGCTGCCGCCCGCGTAGAGAAGCTCCTTGCGGAGCGCAAACCGTAGGTTGGGGTGGGCCGCACAGGTCGGGGCGCGTAGCCTAAGGAACGATGCCCAACAAAGCAACGCGTTAAAATTGCTAAAAAATAAAATACACATTCGCCACCACGAAAGGAGTTCATTGTGTTGGGCAAGCCGGTCATGTTGGGGTTCGTTCCTCACCACCAACCTACACAAAAAAGAGAATTGAGTTTGTAATGGTCTTCCTTCGCTTATTAACAATCCTGCGCGTCTTCGCCCGTTATCGCCTGGACCAATTGCTCCCCGATAACTTACCGTTCGCCGCACACGCCGCCTTATTTTTCTTTAAATTATTCCCGCAACCACATTCAGCGAGCGGCGAAAAAATGTCACGCGGCGAATGCCTGCGGCGCGCATGCGAAGACCTGGGCCCGATCTTTGTAAAATTCGGCCAATTGCTTTCCACACGCCCTGATCTGGTTCCCGACGATATCGTCATTGAACTTAATCACCTGCAAGATAATGTTGCTCCGTTCGCCAACGAAGAATTCCAGCGCATTGTGGAAACATCCCTGGGTGCAAAAGTCAGCGACGTGTTTGCCAGTTACGACAAAGCTCCATTGGCATCGGCATCCGTAGCCCAAGTGCATACTGCGACACTAAAAGATGGTCGCGATGTGGTAATTAAAGTTGTTCGCCCCAACATTCAAAAAATTATCGCACAAGATATTGAACTGCTATTACTGGTTGCACGCTGGGTAGAAAAAAATACCCTTGATGGCAAACGCTTGCACCCGGTAGAAATTGTAGAAGATTACCGCACCACAATTTTTGATGAACTGGATTTGCAACGCGAAGCCGCCAACGGCTCACAACTGCGCCGCAACTTTTTAAATTCGTCACTGCTGTACGTACCGGAAGTCTACTGGGATTACACCCGTCACAATGTATTGGTGATGGAACGCATTTACGGCATCCCCGTTACCGATATGGTTGCGCTCAACGCGCAAAATACCAACCTGAAAAAACTCGCCGAACGCGGCGTGGAAATATTTTTCACCCAGGTGTTCGATCACAATTTTTTCCACGCCGATATGCATCCCGGTAATATTTTTGTCTCCACCCAAAATCCGCAATTGCCGCAATACATTGCCGTTGATATGGCGATAGTGGGATCGCTCACCCGCGAAGACCAGTATTACCTCGCGCGCAATTTGCTCGCGATGTTTCGCCGCGATTATCGTCAGGTCGCGGAATTGCACGTACAAAGCGGCTGGGTGCCAAATTATGTGCGCGTCGAAGAATTGGAAGCGGCCATTCGCACAGTATGCGAACCTATTTTTGAAAAGCCGCTGAAAGAAATTTCATTCGCCAATGTTTTGCTGAGTTTGTTCCGCACCGCGCGTCGCTTTGATATGGAAGTGCAACCGCAGTTGGTATTGTTGCAAAAAACCCTGCTCAATATTGAAGGACTGGGCCGGCAGTTGTACCCGGACCTGGACCTCTGGGCTACGGCACATCCTTATCTGGAACGCTGGTTAAAAAATCGTTTCCATCCAAAATCACTCTGGCGCGAACTCAAGCGCACTGCACCGGACTGGATGGAAAAATTCCCGCAAGTGCCGGACCTTGTATTCAACAGCATGAAACAGCTGCCGCGAATTTCACAGCGCATTGATGAGCTTTCCAACGAATTTATTGTTCGCAAAAAATACCAACGCCAGCATGGTCGCCGCAAACTGATTGCCGCACTTGCATTTGGCGCGGCGGCATATTTATTGTATCGCGACCCGCAAACAGTCGCACTGTTCAATGAATTACCGAGTAAAGATATTCCTATATCAGCCCTTGCCCTACTTGCAATTGGCGTAGCCGCGCTCTGGTTTAAAAAATAATATAACGAGCGCTCCAGAAGCGCTCAATGTGATACGAAGGAAGCGCTATGACATTAACGACTCATGATAAAGCGGCGACCAAAGCCGAAGCCCAGGCCCGCGCCGATCAAATTCGCGCATTCAGTGCCGAGCAAAAAATCCTGCACGAACGCGGTTTGCTTGCACTGGATGATGAACAAAACCGCGCGATCCAGACTTATCACCAACAACTATTGCGCGAATTGCAGCAACAGCAAGATATCGATCTTACCGAGCGTGCCCGTCACTTATCATTGGGTACGCAGATAGTTGCATTTCTTGGCGCAGATGCATTTGCAGCCAGTATCTTTTTTCTGTTCTACCAATTTTGGGGATTGTTCACTCAATGGCAGCAAGTGAGTATGCTAATCGCAGCCCCACTATTAACGCTATTTACAGCAGCATGGATAAAACAACGCGATGGCTCCGGCTATTACGCAAAACTCGCCGCTATTATTTCATTTGTATGTTTTGTATTGAATCTGGTGATGCTCGGTAGCGTCTTTAATATCACGCCTACACCCAATGCGTTTGTAGCTTACGCAACATATGGATTTTTATTAGCTTACTTATTTCAATCGCGGGTATTATTAACGGCCGCATTGGTGTGCACTTTTATTTTTATTGCCGCAAAAACCACGCACTGGGTCGGTGGGCTTTACTGGATTTCGCTATGGGAACACCCCGAGAATTTCCTGCTGCCTGCACTGAGCTTTTTTACCGTCTCTTTTTTCAAACCGCACAAGGACCATGCCGGTTTTGCCGGGATTTACCAGATTATTTCTGCCTGTGCATTTTTCCTCAGTGTGTTAATTTTGGGAAATTGGGGCAGGGGTAGTTACCTGAACATTGATGCGAACGTTATTGAAGGGATCTATCAAATCCTCGGTTTTGTAATCAGCGCTGCACTGATCATTTTTGGGCTTCGCCAACACAATGGACAATTGATGTTATTGGGCAATGCGTTTTTTGCAATTTTCCTATGCAGCAAATTTTTTGATTGGTGGTGGGAATTGATGCCGAAATCACTATTCTTTTTAGTGATCGGCCTCACCGCGATACTGGCATTAATTATTTTCAATCGCTTGCGCAAATGGCAACAACAACTTGCTATTAAAGAAACAAGCGCAGAGTCGACGACGGAGGTCACACCATGAATAAATTACTATGGGGTGCAGCCGGTTTATTAATTATGGTGAATTGCGTGGTGTTGGGCCATAGCTTTTACAATCGACTGGAAACACAAGCACCCATTACCTTTAGTGAGCGCGAATTAAACCTGCCGGGTAATTATGGCTTTGAAAAAGAAAACTCCGGAGTAAGTTTATCTATTCAATGGAGCACACATCCCGGCAGCGCATCCGATGATATTTACTATTATCGTCGTGAGTTGCAATTATCCGCTGAACATTATGCAACCTTTGGTTTTTCTGATGTTTGCGATCACCAGCGTGTCACTATCGACGAACAAGGTTTCGCTTTATTGGAATTTAATGGCAACGCCCATCAACAACGTATTGAACAACTCAGGACACAACTAAGCCAACTCGAGCAATCATCAGCCCACGCCGAAAAAATAAAAGACGCAAAAGATGAATTGCGGCAGCTTGAAAAAGAACGTTCACGCCTGTACATCATTGATGCAGCTGCCAGCAGGGCTACATTGGAGGCAGCCCTGGCCAAACAAAAAGCGACCACTGGAAATCAATTTTTAATTTTACCTGCGGTCATTAGCGATGTTTACAGGCAGTGCGACAACAAGCAGAAAGACCCCAACACGGTATACATTGATGATTTGTTAGTGGATCGTATTTATGTTCCGCGCGAATACCACGCGCTATTTTCCGATAAAAATAAGAATCACCATTTTCAGGCAACAATCGCATTCGGCAAGATGGACGAGCCTTGGCTGGAATCATTGGAACTCTGTGAAAAGGAATGTAAGGCGCAGTAGCGGTTTCCATATATAGGCCGCAAAAAAAAGGGTTCGATAAATCGAACCCCTACGGCGTTATAGCGTGAAAAGGATTAATGCTTTTGTGTCCAAACAAATCTTCATAACCGGCGCGTAGCTATTCCTTATCCTTCTGCTATTATCCGATGACAACAATAGTGAAGGGCTTTGCTGTTATGTCGAGTGCACCGCGTATCCTGCTGGTGGACGATACTCCGGAAAATCTGGATGTCCTCAGCGGAATCCTTGAAGATCTGGACTGCGAATTATTGGTTGCCACCTCGGGTGAACGCGCATTGGAACTGGCTGCGCGCCGTTTACCGGATCTGATTTTGCTCGATGTCATGATGCCGGACATGAACGGCTTTGAAGTCTGCACCCGCCTTAAGTCCGATCTGGCCACCACTGAAATCCCGATTATTTTTGTTACCGCCCGCACCGACGATATCAGCCAGGGTTTTCGCGTTGGCGGTGCGGATTACATTACCAAACCGATTAACACCGACGAAGTGCGCGCGCGGGTACGCTACCAGTTGGAACGCCAGGCGATGGTGGCGGAACTGAAATCCTTCAATCGCGAACTGGAAACCAAAGTGCGCGAACGCACCGCGGAACTCACCATTGCCAACCGCCAATTGCGCGAGGAAATTAATGAGCGGCGCTACATGCAAGACCGCCTCAATTATCTTGCTACCCACGATTTTGTTACGCGCTTGCACAACCGCAACGCACTGGAAGCCCATGTCTCCGAATTGCTGGCCCGCATCCAGATCGAAAATTTAAGCGCAACTTTTTTATTGATCGACATCGATCGCTTCCGCCTGATCAATGAAAGCTGCGGTTGCATCGCGGGCGATGAATTATTGCGGCAATTCGCCGATAGCGTATCCGGTTTGTTAGCACGCACCGATTTTTTTGCCCGTTTGGGCGGCGACCGCTTTGTCGTTATCACTGAAGGCGATGGCAGCGATAATGGCGTGGAATTAGCGCAAAGCGTTCTCAAACATCTGGAACAATTTAATTTCCAATGGGAAGATCGCCAATTCAAGCTCGCAGCTTCCATTGCCACCTTGCCACTCACGCGCACCATCGTCAGTTACGACCAGATTATGCTCGCGGCCGATGAAGTTATTTTCGTCGCCAAACGCGATGCGCGCGGCGCAGTATTCAGTTTGGAAGAAGCTACCAAACGCAGCGATTTGCACAAAGAAAATATCAATTGGGCATCGCGCCTTGTCGATGCTCTGCAAAACCAATTGTTCCGTGCCTATTTCCAGTTATTGGAATATTTTCCTGCGGCCAACCAGCAAGCAGAACCCATTTATCGCCTGGAAGTGTTATTGCGTTTGTGGGACCCGCAGGCGCAGCGCATGGTGTCACCCGGTGAATTTATCGGGCCAGCCGAGCGTTTGCATTTAATTCCGGAGCTGGATAAATGGATGATCAACCATGTGCTGGCGTTATTTGCGCGCAATCCGCGTTTACTGGAGCGCATGGATCTGATTTCTATCAACCTGTCTGCAATCTCCATTCGCGAATCGCAACTCGCACAATTTATTATTAGCAGTTTCAAACAACACAATTTACCGGCCAATAAATTTTGTTTTGAAATTACCGAAACCCAGGCAATTGTGAATATCGATTCTGCGCGGCAGTTTATGCAAACCCTGCGCGATTTTGGTTGTCATTTTGCGCTTGATGATTTCGGCAGTGGTTTTGCGTCTTATGCATACCTGCACCAACTGGCATTCGATAAAATAAAAATAGACGGTATTTTTGTGCGCGATATGGATACTGACCCTTCGCACTACGCAATGATTAAATCCATTATCGAAATGGCAACCTCGCTGGATAAAGAAGTGATCGCCGAATTTGTGGAAACCGCCGAAGTCGCCCGTCAATTACATGCATTGGGCGTGCAATGGGGCCAAGGTTACCATCACCACAAACCGGAAGAATTGAATTACCAGGCCCTGGAACAGCGCCTCGCTTGATGGAGTTGTTCCTGTGGTAAACCTCGCACGCAACAAATTGTATTTCTTCGCCAAGCTTCCGTTATTAAACTTACTGTTCGCGCTGGTGTATTTTGCACTCGCACATTTCGGAATGATGTGGAGCTCGCTCACCTCCAATGTCACCCTGGTATGGCCAGCAGCCGGTTTTGCCCTGTTTGGTTTATTGCTTTTTGGATTGCGTGTTGCGCCCGGTATTTTTATCGGTGCTTTTATCGCTACATTGTTTTTACATTTTGATCCTCATCTCGGGCGCAGCTTTACCGCTATCGCATTTACTTTCGTAATGACTTGCGCCGACCTGTTACAAAGCTGGTTAATTGCGCGCATCAATCGCGGTTTATTCACCCGCAATTTATTAGTCAGCTTACCGCGCGCACTTTATTTTATTGGCAGCATTTTTATTTGCTGCAGCATTTCCTCCAGTGTCGGCGTGAACTCACTTTATTACCTCGACATTATTCCGCAAGGCGAATTAATTAAAAGCTGGGCCTTTTGGTGGATGGGCGACAGCATTGGCATGCTGGTAGTAACGTCTATCCTCGCCTGGGTATTAATTCCGCGTATCCGTCACAACAATACGCAAGCACAGGCTTTTTTATTGCTGTGCGCCGGTGTTGGCGTGGTGTTATTTTTAGTCTCGGCGCTGGGTTATATCGAACGTAACAGCGCAGTTCCGTTGATTCCTGAAGCCAACGATTTGCGCCCCTGGTATTTACCGAGCTGGTTGCAATTATCGGCACTGGCGATGGGTTTAACGTTAATTGGTTTGCTCACCGCGTATTTGCGCGCACGTCAGAAAAATGATGATTTATTTCAGCGCATCCAGCAAAAACTGGAAGAAGATGTGTTATCCCAGACGGAAGCATTGCGTGCAGCGAATGATTGGCTACTGAATGAAATTGTCCAGCGCCAGCAAACACAGGAACAACTGCAAGCATCGCAAGCGGCATTAAAAGAAAGGGAGCAACATTTACGCAGCTTGCTCGATAATATCCCAGATCCTATCTGGTTAAAAAACATGGAAGGTTTTTATATCAGCTGCAATAAAGCTTTCGCGCTGATGTTAGGCAAACCGGAACATGATGTGCTCGGCAAAACCGAGCAACAACTGGTAACACCGGAATTGGCAGACCTATTCCGCCATTACGATCAACAAGCCTTGCGCAGCCATGAGCCCCATCGTTATGAACAGTGGATTTCCATTGCTGACCAACAACGCTATTTACTGGACACATTAAAAGTTGCCCTGCGCGATGACGAGGGACAACCTACCGGTATATTAGGAATCGGACGCGACATCACCGAAAAAAATCTGTTGTTTACCGAATTGGAAAAATTCAAACGTTTTGCAGAATATTCAAGCCAGGGCTTTGGCATCGCTACATTGGACGCCGAAACAATTTATATGAATGCCAGTATGCGCACCATGCTGAATGGCGTGCTGGGTGATGGCAATTTCAAACAACAGTTCTGGCAATATTTTCCACCGGAATTGCAATCGCAGGTGCGCGATGAAATTATCCCGCAGGTATTGCGCGAAGGCCAATGGCAAGGGGAATTGGCAGCACTGCATCCCGATGGTTCGCAATTCCCGACCCACGAAACATTTTTTGTGATTCGCGATGACCAGGGTAAAGCGCAATACATCGGCAACATCATGACCGATATTTCCGCGCAAAAAGAAACTGAAACCCAACTCTCCCGCGCCAAGGAAACGGCGGAAGAAGCGACGCGCGCAAAAAGCCGCTTCCTCGCCAACATGAGTCACGAAATTCGCACGCCGTTGAATGCGGTTCTCGGCTACACACAATTATTAATGCGCGACGAAAAATTTACCGGCAACCAGCGCGAACGCCTGGAATTAATTTTGACGTCCAGCCAACGTTTGCTCGGATTGATTAACGATATCCTTGACCTCTCCAAAATCGAATCCGGCGTATTGAATTTGCGTCGGGATTATTTTGATTTGCACCAGGAAGTGCAGGATATCCAAACCATTATGGCGGAACGCGCCACCACCAAAGGTTTGCAATTAATTATGCAGATCGATTTACCCACGCCATATATTGTGAAAGGTGATCGCCAAAAGATCGGCCAGATTTTATTAAACCTGCTCGGCAACGCGATTAAATTTACGCCGCACGGCAGTGTGAGTTTGCAAGTGATGCCGCTCGCCGATAACAACGTTGAATTTGTGATTGGCGATACCGGCCCCGGCATCGCCGAAAAAGAATTGGCGGAATTATTTGCGGCGTTCAAACAAGGGCAAGCCGGTGAAGATGCAGGAGGAACCGGTTTGGGTCTCGCACTTTCACGTCATTTGGCGGAAGGCATGGGCGGTAGCCTGCGCTTGTCGAGCGTATTGGGGCAGGGAACACTCGCGTATTTAATCCTGCCCTTGGCCAGCGAAAATATTGTGCTGGAACAACGCAACCACCAAACGTTGCATCACCTTGAAGCTGGCAGCCGCTGTCGTGCATTGGTAGTGGAAGATGATCAGGCGAGCTGCGACATCCTCGTCGACCTGCTGCGCCAAATCGGGTGTGACACCCTCGCAGCGAGCGATGGCCATGAAGGCTTGTTGCAATGTGCCAGCCACACATTCGATATTATTTTTACCGATATCCGTATGCCCGGGATTAATGGCCTGGATATGCTGCGGAAATTGCGCACTGATTCCAACTATAGAGAAACACCGATTATCGCGGTGTCCGCCTCCAGCCTGGAGCATGAGCGCGCGTTTTATCTCGCGCAAGGATTCCAGGAATTTATCGGCAAGCCCTATGCGTTCGACGATATTTTTAATGCGCTGCGCGCGTTTGCCCAGGTTAAATTTGCCGGGCAGGATGATAAACCTGTCGCCGCTGCCGAAGAAAATCTCATCGTCGATATTTCCATCATCAAAACCGAGCTGGAAGAACTTGCAAGCCACGCCGCCAGTGGCGATATGAGTAACAGCAAGAAAATTATCGCCGGCCTTACTTCGGCCCAATTGGGCAATCAACGCCACCAGCAATTGCTGAATGCGGTGCGCCAATATGATCTGGAGCGAATAGAGAAACTGGTGCACATTTGGCTGGCCGAAACCCGTTAAGCTCTCACCTGACCGGATTTTCGTTTTCCGATTCCTATTCAAAATTTCCACGATTCCACACCACGAAAACGTAGCTCAAACCATCCTCCTCTAATTGCTTTTTAGGCAATCATAGGATAGATTATGCATAAATATTAATTATCATATTTATTGTGAGCAAGCCGTGACAGATTCAAGGTTTTCGGTCAATGACCACCCCCATCGCCGGTTCAACCCGTTAACCGGCGAATGGCTATTGGTGTCCCCCCATCGCACCAAGCGCCCCTGGCAGGGCCAGCAGGAACTTAACCAATGGCCTGACAGCCCCGCCCATGATCCAAAGTGTTATTTGTGTGCGGGCAATGAGCGTATTGGCGGGGAACATAACCCGGATTACAAAACCACCTTCGTATTTACCAACGATTTCGCCGCGCTGATGCCGGAAGTCCCCGCTGCGCCAGCGACCACCGATCCGCTGTTCCAGATCCAGGCTGAGCAAGGTACCAGCCGCGTCATCTGCTTTTCGCCCGATCACAGCAAAACCTTGCCGCTGTTATCGGATGAAGAGATGCAGGCAGTAATTACAACCTGGATGCGCGAAGCGGCAGACCTCGGCCAACGCTACGCCAGCGTGCAGATTTTTGAAAACAAAGGTGCGGTGATGGGTTGTTCCAATCCTCACCCGCATGGACAAGTCTGGGCACAGGATCATATTCCGACGCTGGTTGCCAAAGAAGATGAACAACAGCGTGCATTCCTGGCTAAACAAGGCCAATCCTTGTTGCTGGACTACGCCCGTAAAGAATCCGCCAGTGGCGAGCGCGTAGTTGTGGAGAACGATGATTGGCTGGTGGTTGTGCCTTTCTGGGCCGCCTGGCCATTCGAAACCCTGCTGCTACCCAAGCATGCAGTGGCGCGTATTACGGATTTGAATGAAGCACAACAACTCAGCCTCGGTCACATCCTGCGCGACCTGACCGCGCGTTATGACAACCTGTTCGAATGCTCTTTCCCCTATTCCATGGGCTGGCACGGAGCACCATTTACTACCGCCAGCAACGATCACTGGCAATTGCATGCCCACTTTTATCCACCCCTGTTGCGCAGTGCCAGCGTGCGCAAATTTATGGTGGGTTACGAGATGCTGGGCGAACCCCAGCGCGATATTTCCCCCGAACAGGCCGCTGCGCGCTTGCGTGAACAGAGCCCGGTTCACTTCAAAAACAAATAATTTCTTTGCAGATCAAAAAGAATAAGGCGATAGGTATCAGCCCATGAACACCCTTTCCGACGCACGAGTTAGCGAACTTTTTAGCCAGTTTTTTGGTAGCCAGCCCCAGGCATTGGTCAAAGCACCCGGCCGCGTAAACCTGATCGGGGAACATACCGATTACAACGGCGGTTTCGTCTTGCCCGCTGCCATCAACTATCACACCTATATCGCCTTTAGCCCGCGCGCTGACCGCTTGCTCCGCGTCGTCGCCTGGAATTTTAATCACGCGGATGTCTTGATCCCACTGACCGAAGAACAGATCGAAGACGAACAACACCCTTGGTCCAACTACATTCGCGGCGTAGTACAACAACTTTGCCGCGCCGGTTTCACATTGGCGGGTGGCGATTTGTATATCGCCGGTGATTTACCGTCCGGTGCAGGCCTAAGCAGTTCGGCATCGCTGGAAATGGCGGTGATCCGCGCATTATTAAATCTGAGTGGCGAAACTATCGACCCAACTAAAGCCGCGTTGCTGGGCCAGGCGGCAGAGAATCAGTTTGTGGGTTGCAACTGCGGGATTATGGATCAATTGATTTCCGCCCGCGGCCAGACCAATAGTGCACTGCTAATCGACTGCCAGGATTTATCCACCCGCGCCGTAACCATGCCATCCGACTGGGAAATCCTGATCGTTCACAGTGGCGTCAAGCGCGGGCTGGTCGATAGCGAATACAACCAGCGTCGCCAGCAGTGCGAGCAGGCCGCCGCCCATTTCGGTCAAACTTCACTGCGCGCTGTTAGTCTCGCCGATTTACTCGCTGCCGACGGCAAGCTCGATAACCTGAGCTTCCGCCGCGCGCGCCACGTCCTCAGCGAAAACGCCCGCACCCTCATCGCCGCTGACGCATTGGCCAACGGCGAATTGTCTACACTGGTCAACGTGATGGGCGAATCCCATAACTCCATGCGCGATGATTTCAATATCACCACGCCGGCGATTGATCGCTTGGTGGAAATCATCGCCTCCGCCGGGAAAGGCCAGGCGGGTGTGCGCATGACGGGTGGAGGTTTTGGTGGCTGCGTTGTTGCAGTCGCACCGGCTGAAGTGATTCCCCGTTTGATGGCCGCCGTATCCCGCACCTATGAGCAGGAAACCGGCTGCGTTCCTACCTTGATCCCCGCCAAAGCCAGCGCGGGTGCTTTTAGCAGTTAATTTTTAGTCATTAATTTTTCACGCGCCAAATATCTGCCATTGACACTTGGCGCCGATTAATTAATCATATAAATGATATTTTATTATTATCTATAATTACAGTTGTACATATAACGATAAAACAATTCACGAGGACAGATGTATGAAAAGCTCAATCAACCTGCGTCACACTCCCTTGTTCCTGGCCCTCAGCCTGATCAGCGGCGTATCTATGGCACAAACAACCCAACAAACCACTGAAGGCCTGGTTGAAGAAGTTGTCGTTACTGGCAAATTCGCCCAAAGCCTGCAGTCGGCGATGGAAGTAAAGCGCAACTCGGCGACCGTCGTTGAGGCTATTTCCTCCGAAGATATTGGCCAATTGCCCGATGTTTCCATCAGTGATTCCTTAAAGCGCCTGCCCGGCCTCGCGCAAGACCGCGACCGTGGTAATGGCAGCCAGATTTCTATCCGCGGTATGGGCGGTATGCTCGGTTTCACCACATTGAACGGCCGTGAAGTGGCGATCCTGGAAGAGACCCGTAATATCCGTTACGACCAGTTCCCGTCCGAGCTGATCAACAGCGCGCAGGTTTATAAAACGCCGCAAGCGTCTATCGCGGAAGGTGGCGTATCCGGCAGCGTGAACCTGAATACCATCAAACCCCTGGATTATGATTCCACCAAAGTGGTTGTCGATGTGCGTGCGACGTCATTCGATCTGGGCAAAGACATTGATGATGCGGCCAACAGCGGTATCGGCCAGCGCTACAGCATTTCCTATATCGACCAGTTTGCGGATGACACCGTCGGTGTAGCCCTCGGTTACTCAACCCGCTCCGAACCTATCGCCACCCAGCGCGCTGAACTCTGGAACTACGGTGACACCTGGCACAACACCCAATGGAACGACAAACTCGGCGCGAATGTCATCGCGCCTTGGGGCGGCTCTGCATTGGTACGCGGCGGCGAAGATGAGCGTCAAGGCGTGATGGCCGCCGTCCAATGGAAACCAAACGACAACCTGGAAATCGCGTATGACGGTTTCTGGTCTTCATTTGATGTATCCGAACAGCAACGCGGCTTCGATTTCCAAATCAGCAACGCCTTCGCCAACCAATGGGACCTGCTCAAAACCACACCGACTGCTTACACCAACACTGACCTGGGTGCGAACGCGGTAGATCTGCTTTCCGGCACCGTTGGCCTGAGCAGCCTGCGCAACATCAACGAAGAATATGTACAAGACGACGAACTCACCAACCACGGCCTGAACGTGAAATGGACCCAGGATCTGTGGACCATCACTGCTGATGCAGGCGTCTCCGAAACCAGCCGCGACAAGCGCTGGGCATCGATCCGCACCCTCGTAAACAACCCCGGACGCGCAACCTTTGGCGCAACCGGTGATGGTCGTATGACCTTCGATTTACTCGATGCGGACCTGACCGACTTGGTCAGCAACACAATTGGCGATATCCAGGTACAACCAGATGCCGAAGGCGGTGACAAACTGACATCATTCAAGCTGGATGTGCAACGCGATCTGGAAGTTGGCATCCTGCAAGCCGTTAAAGTAGGTTTGGCCAGTTCCAGCCGCGACAAGTTCGAACACAGCCAAATTTGGACCCAAAGCGCCACCCAAAATACCGGCAGTGCCATTCCTGCCAACCTGGTTATCGATGCTAAAAGCTCAAGCTACTGGGGCGACTTGCCGGATTACCTGAGCCTGGATCGCGGTGCCCTGATCAGTCATTACTTCGGCAGCTTGAAAAACCCGAACCCGGGCGATGCGGATGACCTGATCGCCAGCTGGGACGTAAGCGAAGACATTTTTGCCCAATACATCCAGGTCGATCTGGCCACTGAAATCGCTGGCCTGCCCCTGACGGGTAATATCGGCGTACGCAATGTAGATACCGAAACCACCTCAGGGGGCTATCAACAAGGCGAAGATGTCTGGGTAGAAGTGACGCCTGGCAACTGGCAGCCGCAACCGGTCATAGAAGCGATTTCTGTTGATCACGACTATAACGATGTGTTGCCAAGTACCAACTGGACCCTGGCAGTTACCGACGAGCAATTGATTCGTTTTGCTGCCGGTAAAACCATGGCGCGCGCGCCGGTCAATATGATGAGCCCAAGCCTCAACCTGAACCAGGATTTGTGGGGTTCAAACCCGGGTGAATCAACTTCCGGCAACCCGAAACTGAATCCATTCCGCGCTGACCAGGCAGATTTGGCCTACGAATGGTATTACTCCGAAGGTTCGCAAATTGCGGTAAACCTGTTCTACAAAGATTTGGAAAGTTTTATCGCCCGTGCCGCCGACGCAGAAACCGTTGTTAGCAATGGCAAGGAATACAAAGTATCGCGCCCCATCAATGGCAGCGGCGGCTACATTCGCGGCTATGAATTGTTATGGCAACAATCGTTTGATTTCTTACCCGCGCCATTCAATGGCCTCGGTGTGTACACCAACTACTCGCACAACGAATCCAACGTTGAGCAATTTGTACCGCTCTATAGCGACTACAAAGCGCAGCTGACCGGTTTATCGGAAGATGTCGCCAACTTTACCCTGTGGTACTACATCAATGGTTTTGAAGCGCGCACCTCGTACAGTTATCGCAGTGCGTTCCAGCGCGACATCAACCTGGTGATGGGCGAAGAAGGTATGAACGATTCCGAAGGCTACTGGGATTTGAGTCTATCGTACGAATTCAACGATCACTATAAAGTATCGTTCCAGGTACAAAACCTCACCGACGAGCCGTACAAAACTTACGGACTGGAGTCAAACAATCCGGCGCATATCAACAAGTACGAGGAATTTGGTACTCGTTACTCCATTGGTTTGAACTGGAAGTTGTAACAGTCAGGCAAACGTTGCAATCGCAACCTAAACGGGTTTTACTCAGAACTATCTCTCCTTATTGCGGCTGCCTCGGCAGCCGCTTTTTTTCCGTGCCAGTGAAGCGCGGAGCAAGGCAAAACGTACGAGGCAAAAACATGATGTATGTGTTGCGCAAAAAAATCGGTTTTATAGCCGCAATGATTTTTTTGTCCAGTCAGTTTTTATTGAATAACAACACTATCGCCGCCGATGATTTTTATACCGGCGCCGATTTATCCTACGTTAATGAAATGGAAGACTGCGGCGCGGTGTATCGCAATAAAGGCGAAAAAGTTGATCCATTTGCACTCTTTGCCGATAAAGGCACAAAGCTCGTGCGTGTACGCTTATGGCACAACGCTGAATGGACAAATTATTCCGATCTGGACGATGTAACCAAAACCCTGCAACGCGCCAAAGCCCACAACATGAAAACCTTACTGGATTTTCATTACTCCGATACCTGGACTGACCCGGAAAAACAATTTATTCCCAAAGCCTGGGCACATATCAACGACACCAACGAATTGGCAAAAGCACTTTACGATTACACCACGGAAACCCTGTCCGCATTGGATAAAAAAAATCTGTTGCCGGACATGGTGCAAGTGGGCAATGAAACCAATATCGAAATTTTACAGCCAGAAAAAAATATCGTTCACGGTATTCCCAACTGGCAACGCAATGCCGCATTGTTAAATAGCGGCATAAAAGCAGTGCGCGATTACAGCAAAACAGCCAACAAAAAAATCGAAATTGTTTTACATATCGCCCAACCGGAAAATGCACTTTGGTGGTTTAAACAAGCCACAGAAAATGGCGTGAAGGATTTTGACATTATTGGCCTCTCCTATTACCCGCAATGGTCAACCTATAAATTGCCACAGCTACCTGATGCCATCAAAGAATTAAAAACCACTTACGCCAGAAAAGTGATGATTGTTGAAACAGCGTATCCCTGGACGCTGAAAAACTTCGACAAGGCTGGCAACGTATTGGAAGAAAAAGCATTGCAACCAGAATTCCCCGCCACCGCCAAAGGCCAATTAATGTATTTGCTAACCTTAACGCAATTAGTAAAAAAGGCGGGCGGCCTGGGTGTGATTTATTGGGAACCGGCCTGGGTAAGCACACGCTGCAAAACATTGTGGGCGAGAGGTTCACATTGGGAAAACGCCAGCTTCTTTGATGCAACACGCCATAACAATGCCTTGCCTGCTTTTTTATTTTTTAATGCCACCTACACTAACAATCAAGACAAGAAATCCAATAACCAAATCAACCACACCAACGAGTGAGAAATATGAAACTAAAACAATTCGTTGCGCTCAGCCTGTGCGGATTTATCGCAGCCTGCGGCCAGAACTCACCACAATCAACCAAGGTAATTGCCGACAGCAACTACGACACCAACTGGGAATTTTTCCGCAGCGACAAAGTATTAGACCTTGCCAATGCACAGCAACATAGCGATTGGGAAAAAGTGCAATTGCCGCACACACCCAAAATCGAACCGTTGTTAGTCAATGAACAATTTCAAGGTGATGCCTGGTACAAAACAACAATTACCACCGAATCGAGCTGGAAAGGTAAACAAATCACATTGAAATTTGAATCAGCCATGAACGTGGCGGAAGTCTGGTTAAACGGCGAAAAATTAACAACCCACGTCGGCGGCTATTTGCCATTCAGCGTTAACCTTACTGAAAAGTTAAAATGGGATGCACCCAATGAATTATTAGTGCGCCTGGACAACCGTGACAACTCTGTCACCGGACCCAAGCCGCTAAAAGATCTGGACTTTAATACTTACGGCGGTATTTATCGCCACGTGATTTTGCAAATCGACAACGACCTGCATATTAGCGATGCCGTTGCCGCAGCAAAAACCGCAAGCGGCGGTATTTTTGTGCGCTATCCAAAAGTGACGAAAGAGCAGGCAACTATCAACGTTCAAACACATTTGGTTAACAGCCATATCAACCCAAAAAAATTCCGTGTTGTACAACGCTTGATGGACGGCGAAAAAGTTATCGTCGATCAAACCAGCCAATTACAAACTATAAATGGTAATAGCGACAGCGAAAATACTATTGAATTGGTGTTGGATAATCCAAAACTCTGGTCGCCCAAAACACCCAATTTGTATCAACTTGTTACCCGCGTTTATGACGGCGACTCATTGGTTGATGAGCAAATTACCCGTATCGGTATTCGCGAATTCAAATGGGTTGATAACCAACTATTTATCAACGGTGAAAAAACATTTTTGCGCGGTGTGAATCGCCATCAAGAATATCCTTACGTCGGTTACGCCACTTCCGATGCAGCGGATTATCGCGATGCAGTCAAAATTAAATCCGCCGGTTTCGATTATGTGCGCCTTTCACATTATCCACACTCACCGGCATTTATGGCCGCAGCTGATGAATTGGGTTTAGTGTTGCTGGATTCTATTTTAGGTTGGCAGTATTTTTCTGAAGATCCGGCGTTTCAAGCACAGATCCAACAAACCTGCCGCGATTTAATTCGCCGCGATCGCAACCATGCATCGGTAATCGCATGGGAGTGTTCACTCAATGAATCCTGGATGAGCGAGCCGTTTATCGATTCACTCACTAAAATTATTGGCGAGGAATATCCCGGCGCAAAATCTGCTGGCTGGCAGGAATACGGTTACGATATTTATTTGCAAGCGCGCCAGCATCGTTTGGAACATTACAAAACGCCAACAAAACCTTACATCGTGAGTGAATACGGCGATTGGGAATACTACGCAATGAATGCAGGATTGAACCAAACCGCTTGGGCCAATTTATTACAAGCTGACCGTAGCAGCCGCCAACTGTTAAATGATGGTGAAAAACGGTTGTTGCAACAAGCATCCAACATTCAGGAAGCGCACAACGACAACTTTAACACGCCGGCATTCGCTGACGGGTTCTGGGTCATGTTTGATTACAATCGCGGCTACGCACCCGATTTGGAAAGCTCCGGTATTATGAGCATCGACCGTTTGCCCAAATACAGTTACTACTTTTATCAAAGCCAACGCGACGCAAATGAAGCCTCTGATAAATTCACTTCCGGCCCGATGATATTTATCGCCAATGAATGGACGGAAAAATCAACGACGGATGTGCGTATTTTCAGCAATGCCGATGCCGTGGAATTATTTTTAAATGGCAAACTGATTGGCAAACAATTAGCGGCAGATAACAGGAATTCCGAAACCACTAAAAATCTGAAGCACCCACCATTCACATTTGCATTGAAAAAATTTGAAGCAGGCGAATTAAAGGCGCTTGCTTATATTGGCGATAAAGTAGTTGCCGAACATAAAGTATTTACACCGGGCGCGCCAGCGCGTTTAAAAGTGACGCTGGATACCAGCGGCAAAGCGCCACAAACCGGTGTCAAAGATGTGGTTTTTGTGTACGCACAATTGGTGGACGCAAAAAATAATCCGGTAGCCGCCAATAATGTTGAAGTTACTTTTTCATTGGCAGGCGATGGAAAATTAATTAGCCCTGCCACCGTGTCGACCAGCGGCGGCTATGCGAGTGCACTGGTTGAAGTGGGAAATACGTTGAGCGATATAAAAGTTACTGCGCAATCCAAGACATTGGATAGCGGCAATATTACACTCAACGCACAGCAATAAAATTATTGCTCGCAGTGATTGCCCGCTTGCGCAGGGGCAATCATAGACATTTGCGAAAATAAACCACTCGTTCTGTTTCAACAAACCCCAACGCTTTATGCACATCCTGGCTGGCAAGATTATCCAACCCGGTATCTGAAGCCAGTTCAACGCAGCCTCGTTCGCGAGCCCATCCAATAACGACATTGATCAGTTGACGAGCCAACCCCTGCGAACGGAAATCCGGTTTTACATAAATTCCCTCAATAAAGGCGACCGGTGATGTCTCTGTACCATTGACATAATCGTAGCGTAACGCTGCCTCAATAAAGCCAGCAGGTTCACCACTGGTGCCCAGCACTATAAATTGGCCGTAGCGTTTGGAATCTTCCAATAAACTTATCATCTCTTCAATATGTTCAGCTTGTGTGCCTTCTGGCCACAACGCTTGTCGCATGGTCAACCAACCTGCATCGTCAACTGTCTTACAAACAATGATCATCACCTTTCTCTTAGCGGTTATTATCAAATGGTTCCTTTAGATCCATAAAGTATCATGATTGAGGAGGAACGAGTTCAAAATGAGAACCAAAAAACAGAATTTGCACGACAGGCCAAGTAAATTGAGCGAACAGCTAACTTCCATTGATAAGCAATAATTCTGCAAAAATAATCGAGGAAACTTGTGCTGAAAATTATTCTAATTAGAAAAAAATTATAAAACTGAGCTTGCCTGCTTATTCACTTTATCCTGCGATAAGTTCCGGCATTCCAAATCAGTAACACAACTCCATCCAGTATCGGCGACTAGAACCAACCCTGTGCTCCAGCACCGGAATGATATTTTATTGGCTATTGCTTTATCAGTTATTTCAGGCTCACTATCACAAAAAGAATCGGGATGATTATGAAAACTCTACTTGTTTATGTACACTTGCTCGCCGCTTGTGTTTCTGTCGGGCTATTACTGTTGCAGGATATTTCCCTGGCTAAAACTCGCGGCGGACCGTTACCAGCAAAAGCTATTGCTGACCTGCGGACAGCAGCAGATATTATGTTCCTTGCGTTGATAGTGCTCTGGGTTACCGGTTTGGCACTGGTAGTGGTGGGCTACCTGGAAAATCCACAACAGTATTTAATGAACCAAAAACTCTGGGCTAAATTCACGGTAGTCTCAATCCTGACACTGAATGGATTATTCTTGCATTATTTCAGTTTCCCGCGTGTTATCTCACGACCCGGTTTGCTGGGGCGCTCACCATTGGAGCAATCTTTAGTCGCAATCACCGGCGCAATTTCTTCCACGTCATGGCTGTTTGCTTGCTTCCTCGGTATCGCCCGTATCTGGAATTACACAGCGGATTATCGTTTTGTGATGCTGGTGTATGCCGCATTAGTAACAGCGGCAATTATTGTGGCATGCAATGTTATGCGTAGTTTGCGCGCCCATGAACCACCATTATTGACGGATCAGGTGCAAATTAAAGCACCTTGATAAATAACAACCGGAATTTGAAATTACAGATTTAACGAAAAATATTTAGCCTCAAATTTCATTCCTTTGTTCAGGTAAAAACGGTGTGCATGTTCACGCTGCACACCCGATAACAACCGAACCTGGTCGCATTGCATTTCTTTTGCGTAATTACGCACCCAATCAAATAAAATGCCGCCATACCCTTTGGAGCGAGCTTCAGCGGTAGTGACCAGATCATCTATTTCCAGGTATTTTCCTGCATACAACCACTCAGCAATACGAATACCTGCCACAGACTTGACTCCCTCATCCTCCAGGTAAACCAATTGATATTGGTGATTTTCCTGCATGCGAATAACTTGTTCTACGAAATTTTCCAAGGTGATGTGTGGCCTTAATTCCGCCATCACCGGGTAGCAGTATGTAATCGCTTTCGTTGACCCGGCAAATTCAATTTTCATTTTATTTCCTTTTTTTAATCTGCTTTTCAAAAAATCCGGATTCTATATGCCAAAAACAACAAAGCTTGAATCCTCGCACAGGATTCAAGCTTTGGATATTTGTTATAACCGGTTTTAACTAGCGAAGCTTGCGACGCAATCCAACCAGGAATGCCAGACCAAGTGCAAACATTAATGCGAGTGAAGGTTCTGGCACCTGTGCAGCATCAACCTGCTGCAACGAACCGGTCAACCAAAAAACACCTTCGCTTTGGTCCGGAAGAATTACACTGCTATGTCCGTAAATTTCAAAACTTCCTGTTAACAAACCACTAAGATCCAGCGTTGACGGTGTGGGGATATAATTTTCCGGTGTGCCCGATTGACCGTCAGAAAATCCCAATGTAAAAACATCCAGGGCATAGTTGCTGCCATTCACATCGTAGGGTGTTTCCGCACTCAACGAAAACCCATGAGCACTACCATTAAAATAACTGATGCCGCCATATATTTCATTGACTTGGCCTTCAGTAATAGCCAAATCACCTACCTGAAGATAGTAATTAAAAAAATTATATAAATTCGGCTCATTCGGATCGTAGTCATCAAAGTCGTATTCATACCAGCCAGTAATGGACTTGCCTTCATAACCAAAACTACTGTTTTCAACTTCACCGGCAAAATGGTGGCGGACGGGAATAGCCATGCTGTTGACGGAAAAAACAATTAACACAGATGCTATAAGAAAAGATGTTAGCTTGCGCATATAAAGCTCCTTTTGTTTTACCTGAAATAGAATTGCAGCTATCTGCACAGACAATTGACACAATTGTTTTGCAGATTGTCATCTCACCACAATGGTAGGTTGTCGAGATGAACCGCGAGAGTATTGGGCAGAAACATAAAATGCAAGTTACAGTGACAGTAGACTCGCCCAAATAGCGGTAAATAAAAAATAGCGTGATGCTTATCGCACTAATATATTCGTTGCTTATTCCATTTCCAGCATAAATGTTACTGGCCCGTCATTCACCAGACTCACTTTCATGTCTGCCGCAAAAATTCCGGTAGCTATTTTTTTATGCTTATTATGCAATTGCGTAACAAAATAATTGTAGAGTTCCTGTGCTTGACGGGGCGGTGCAGCGGAGGAGAAGCTGGGGCGCAAACCTTTTTTGGTGTCGGCAGCCAGTGTGAATTGCGACACCACCAGAATACCACCGTCAATCTGTTGCACATTACAATTCATTTTGTTATCAGCATCGGCAAAGATGCGATAGGCGAGGATTTTATCGATAAGCTTATTGGCTGTTTCTTCCGTGTCAGTTTTCTGGATACCCAATAAGAGCAAAATACCCTGCTGGATTTCGCCGACAATGTCATGATTAACACTGACGGATGCCGAAGTAACGCGCTGGATTAAACCTAACATGGACCTTCCTGCTAAAAATTAAATTACGTAGTAACTGGCTGGACAGTTTTGCGATATTCACTGGGCGTCATACCTGCTTTTTTCTTAAACAGCGTGTTAAACGTCGCCTTACTGTTAAAACCCACGTCCAACATGATATCGAGCATGGTCTTATCCGCATAATGACTATCCGCTAACATCCGTTTCGCTTCCTCTACGCGATAGGAATTAATAAATTCAAAAAAATTACAATCAAAGTGACGATTAATAATATTTGACAACAGCCGGGGCTGAATGCGTAATTGCCCTGCCAGTTTTTCCAGAGTAAGTGCCGGTGTCAGGTAGGGCTTTTCCGTTTCCATATAACGGCTCACCTGATCAATCAATTCCGGTTTTATTTTGTCTTTTTGAAGCTCCGGCTCCTGCTCATCTTTTATCGGCTCCGGTTCACTGGTTTGTTTTTGCTCCAAGCCTTCAAATACACTCGAATGGCCCAAGCCAAAAAATATCAGCACACTCACCAGCAGGAAGGTGGTGTAGTTACCCAACAAGCCCATGGTTTCAAAATCGGTGCTGATACCAAAGCCAATGGAGAGGATAATCATCGCCGCGACCAGCACAGCCCAGAAGCGAATTACCAAAAAGCCAATGACGAGAATTTTTAGCCAGGTTAAATCGATTTTATCAATATCAGAAAAATTGGTACGGATGTGCTGTGTGTAGCGTTTGATTTCAATCAGGCAAATCACTCCCAGTACTACACGGAAAATTTCGCGAAATAACGTTACATAATTCATTACTTGTGGCGCAAGCGCGAGATCATATTGCTCCTGAATCGTTTTCTTATCGCTCACGTCCAGACTGTAATAAAACAATAACTGGTATCCGACATATAAAATAAAAGGTAATAAATAAACCAGATCGGTGAGTTTCAGGTGGTAATCCTTATAAATTAGCGAACGCGTATACCAAAGCAACAACGGCCCTTCCAGCCAATACCCGAAGCCGAAGACATAAAATAAATTCGGTGACCATTCAATGGCGATATGGCGAAACTCTGCGCCGAAGCTGATCAGAATATCCAGTGGAATCGCTGCCTGTTGCAACAGGAAGAAAGCGAGAAATACATTGCGAATGTAATGCTCACGTTTGATGGTTAACAACAGAAGTGCAAATAAAATACATTGATAGGCTGTCATCAACAGCACTACATCGTGGGTATTAAAAATAACCTCGTACATGGCAAGGGGACTCCTGTAAGGCTGTACCACATTATTAGTTTTCTAATTCAGCCAGATGCGGTGGTTTTTGTTATGGCCGCACTAATTGCAGATTCGCGGAAGGGCTTATGGTGCTCTGGAATCTATGTGATCCGGATCATACCATTGAACTAAAAAAGCCAGAACCAAATAAACCGGAAAAATCCCCAAATAAAAACGGAGCCATTAAGGCCCCGTTTTTACACGCAGAGAAAATCAGGCCAATTGGTCGCCGGTTTTCAGGATCTTCTTGGCAAGGTCATCGGTTGCGCGGATCAGCGCATCCACTATTCCCGGCTCACGCGAGGCGTGGCCTGCTTCGCGGATAATTTGCAACTCCGAACCCGGCCAGGCTTTGTGCAACGCGTAAGCATTGTCGAGCGGGCAAATAACATCGTAACGGCCATGCACAATGGTACCGGGAATGTTCGCCAGTTTATGGGCATCGCGCAATATCTGGTTATGCTCCAGAAACGCATCGTTCACAAAATAGTGAGCTTCTATGCGTGCAAGTGATAGCGCGCGATGCGGTTCGGTAAATGATTCAACAACTTCAGGGCTCGGCTTCAGGGTTGCCGTCCTGCCCTCCCAGCAAGCCCAGGTTTTGGCGGCAGACATTTGCTGGATCTGGTTTTCGCCGATCAGTTGGCGATAGTAGGCACCGATCATATCACCGCGTTCTTCCTCGGGAATTTGGGCTATAAAATCATCCCAGTAATCCGGGAATAAACGGCTTGCTCCTTCCTGATAAAACCACAGCAGATCTTCGCGGCGACAAAGGAAGATCCCGCGCAGGATCAAACCCAATACGCGCTCGGGATAGGTTTGTGCGTAAACAAGGCTGAGCGTTGAACCCCAGGAACCGCCAAATAAAACCCATTGATCGATACCCAATGTGGTGCGAATGACTTCGATATCTTCCACCAGTTTTTGCGTGGTGTTGCCTTCAAGTTCTGCATGGGGACGGGAGCGGCCTGAACCGCGCTGATCAAAAAGGACTATGCGATACACTTCGGGATCAAAAAAACGCCGGTCATATTTTCCGCAACCCGCACCCGGTCCGCCATGAACAAACAACACCGGAATTCCATCGGGATTTCCGGATTCGTCGACATACAATTCGTGGGGAGGCTCTACGGCAATTTGGTGACGCTGGTAGGGTTTTATCTCGGGATAAAAAATCTGCATAAACTCGCCTTGTTCAGATCAATCGTATATGACTGGTGCGGGGTAACGTCCACTAAAGGTAGCACAGGGCCTGCTTCAAGCACGGCATTTTCGCAAGGAAAAGCAGATACGTGCCACATATTTTGGCGCCATGGTGGTTTATTGTTCAAAGCAACCCGTTTTTTCCCACGACAGTGCCGGCACTCCTGACATAAACTGTCAGCAACTGACTATAGGCTGCCAACATTCTTCACGAAGGAGCACGCCATGCACCGCGCAGAACGCCTTTTCCAACTGACAACCCTGCTACGCAATCGCCGTACCGTACTGACCGCGAAACAATTGAGCGATCACCTGCGCGTATCCGAGCGCACGATTTATCGCGATATTCAATCCCTGAGCTTGTCCGGCGTACCCATCGAAGGTGAAGCGGGTGTGGGTTATCGCTTGTCCCATCGCTACCAGTTGCCGCCACTGATGTTTGATCGCGAAGAAGTGGAGGCCTTACTCCTCGGCGCACGCATGGTGAGCAGTTGGGGGGATACCGATATGGCGATCCACGCTAACCAGGCGATCCAGAAAATCCTGGCAGTATTGCCCGATCATTTACGCCACAGTGATGAAACCTTACCGCTGCTGGTGCCAAATATGGAGGAGGTACAAAAGTATTACACCGCCCACAGCCAACCCATGCGTGAAGCCATACGGTTACGCCGCTGCGTAATTATCGATTACGTGCGGGCCGATGACATACAAAGTTCGCGCACCATTGAACCGCTCGGGCTAATTTTCTGGGGTAAAGTCTGGACACTGGTGGCGTGGTGCCAATTGCGCAATGACTACCGCACTTTCCGCCTTGACCGCATTCAAGCCACGGTGATCTCCGATCAGGGTTTTGAAACCCATGATCAAAAAAGCCTCAAGCATTTTTTGAATTTAATGAAAGAAAGGTGTGAACAGGATTCGGAAAATTTCGTGGCTGGCCAATCCCCAGCCACAAAAAATGTGCACGAAGAAAATGCACAGGAAGATGCTATACCGGAATTAATCGACGCTTGAATTAGAGCTATCTGTATTGGAGCTAACAATGACAAAACAGGAAAAATGCCGCTGCAGCTGGTGCGGCGACGACCCTTTGTATTGCGAATATCACGATCAGGAATGGGGCGTGCCGTTATTTGACGAACAAAAACTCTTTGAATTTCTAGTTCTGGAGGCAGCGCAAGCAGGGCTTTCCTGGATTACGGTATTGCGCAAACGCGAAAATTATCGCAAAGCCTTTGATAATTTCGACCCGCAGAAAATCGCACGCTACACACCGGCAAAAATTGAAAAGTTAATGCAGAACGAAGGCATTATCCGCAATCGGTTAAAAATCGAGAGCGCGATAAAAAATGCAAAAGCGTTTCTTGAAATGAAAAAAAATGGTGAAAGCTTTAGTGATTTTGTCTGGAGTTTTGTTAACCACAAACCGATCCAGAATAAATTGCGCGGCATGCAGGATGCGGTGGCCAGCACGCCCGAATCCGACGCCATGAGTAAAGCGCTCAAGAAAAAAGGCTTCAACTTCGTCGGCACCACCATTTGCTACGCGTATATGCAAGCCTGCGGTATGGTTAATGATCATTTTGCCGATTGCCACCGCCACAAGGAATGTGTTGCCCTCGCCAAACAAATTACCCGTTAGCATCCGCTTTATCTCGCGCTTAACACTCCTTGAATTGCCTGCCACCGGCAGGCTTGTTACCCTGCCATCCACTATTAGAGTCAACCGCTAAAGGCTGAACGCACCTGGCATACATTTCACCACTATTTTAACCAATCGTTTTTTTTGTTATTTGGAGCTTATCGATGAAATATTCCCTGCTGGGTGCTGCGTTGTGTTTTTCACTGGCAATACCATTCGCGACTGCCAAACCGCTGGATATCAAAACGGAAAGCGGCGCTATTCGTGTAAATACCATTGCTGAAGGTCTGGAAAATGTCTGGAGCCTCGCGTTCTTACCCGATGGCAAAATGTTGGTGACGGAAAAAGCCGGCCGTATGCGCATAGTCTCCCCGGATGGAAAATTGAGCGAGCCGCTACAGGGTTTGCCAAAAATTTATAACCAGGGACAAGCAGGTTTGCTGGACGTAGTACTTGCACCGGACTTTGCCACCAGTAAAAAAATCTATTTCAGTTATTCAGAACCGGATGCAAAAGGCGCTAATAGCACCGCTGTTAGCCACGCTGTCCTCAACGGCAATAAATTGGAAAAAGTCACGCGCATATTCAGCCAGAAACCTAAAGTGGATTCGAATAACCACTATGGTTCACGCCTGGTGTGGGCTACCGACGGAACGTTATTCATCACTCTGGGTGAACGCTACAGTGAAAAAGATAAGGCCCAGACATTAGATAATCACCAGGGCAAAGTAATTCGTATCAATGCTGACGGCACTATTCCGAAAGATAACCCCTTTGTAAAAACACCGGGTGCATTACCGGAGATCTGGTCCTATGGCC
This sequence comes from Cellvibrio sp. 79, assembly GCA_003056245.1. Classification (GTDB taxonomy): domain Bacteria; phylum Pseudomonadota; class Gammaproteobacteria; order Pseudomonadales; family Cellvibrionaceae; genus Cellvibrio. Next base: position 1,160,407 of record MVDH01000003.1, read on the forward strand.
ATCGCAATGTGCAAGGCGCGGCAATTAATCCGCTCACCAAAAAATTGTGGACCGGCGAACATGGCCCGCAAGGTGGTGATGAATTGAATATCGACGAAGCCGCTAAAAACTACGGCTGGCCGGTGATCACCTATGGTGAAAATTACGGCGGCGGAAAAATAGGTGAGGGCACGCACAAGCAAGGCATGGAACAACCTGCTTATAAATGGGTGCCATCAATTGCCACTGCCGGATTTATTTTCTACACCGGCGATAAATTCCCGCAATGGAAAAATAATATTTTACTCACTAACCTGAAAGAACAAACACTGGTGCGACTGGTTTTGGATGGCGACAAAATTGTTAAAGAAGAACGTTTGTTGAAGAATGAATTGGGCCAGCGTTTACGTTCAGTGATACAAGGACCAGACGGCCTTGTGTATATTGTTACCGATGAAAGCAAAGGCAAGATTTTGCAAATAGCCCCCCTGTAATCATTCAATAAAAATTCCCGCTCCGGCGGGAATTTTTATTTTCATTGCCCAACAAAACACATTACCTGATATGAGCTGATAGCAATGAGTGCAGAGTTATTATTTGTATACGGCACATTGCGGCGCGACTGCCCTACTGGCGCACATCAAAAATATCTGGCGGGAGCCGAATTTATTGCCAATGCACAGGTACATGGTAAACTTTATCGCGTCAGCTATTACCCTGCCCTGGTGCTGGAAGAAAATGCACAAGACGCATTCTGGATTCGCGGTGAAGTCTATCAGCTGGCAAGCCCGGACCAATTAGGGGCGCTGGATGCCTACGAAGAATGCGATTATCCCGCGCAACCGCATCAGGAATATCAACGCAAACGCCATGAAGTAATCACCGTTGCGGGAGAAAAACTGCAGGTCTGGATCTACGCCTATCAACACTCAATCACCCATTTGCCATTAATTGAATCCGGTGATTTTTTAAACCCTTGACTGTTGTCGTTCATAACCATCGCACAAATAACTGCTCACATCCCCTCGCACTTTGTTGTTTCAAGATATACTTGCGCCCAATTACCTTGTTCACCATTGCTGCATGTTGTCGGGAGTCCTGTTATGAGTCGCTTCACCGCTTTGAATTACGACATAGATCCGGTATTTCATGCGGCAAACAAGCCCCCCTCCCGCATAGGCGTGTTATTGGTTAATCTCGGGACACCCGATGAGCCTACCGCACCGGCATTGCGCCGTTACCTGAAAGAGTTTTTATCAGATCCGCGCGTGGTAGAAATACCGCGCCTGGTTTGGTTAACCATTTTGCATGGCATTATTTTGCGCACCCGCCCGAAAAAATCGGCAGCCCTTTATAAAAGTGTCTGGACCAGCGAGGGCTCGCCGTTACTTGTGATTAGCAAGCAACAACAAGTCGCTATCCAGCAGCAATTAGGTGACAGCTACAGCGTTAAGTTAGGAATGCGCTATGGCAATCCATCAATCACCAATGCTTTGCGTGAATTACAAAAAGAGGGCGTGCGCAAAATTATCGTGTTGCCGTTATATCCTCAGTATGCGGGCCCCACGACGGGATCTACCTTTGATGCGGTTACCAACGAATTGAAAAGCTGGCGCTGGGTGCCTGAATTGCACTTCATTAATAATTACTGTGATCAGCCGTTATACGTTGAGGCACTGGCCAACTCCATACGCGAACACATCGAAAAAAATGGTTTACCAGAGAAAATAATTTTTTCCTATCACGGCATGCCCAAACGCTTTCTCACTGCTGGTGACCCTTATTTTTGCTTCTGCCAAAAAACAACGCGACTGGTGCAAGAGAAATTGCAGCTGGATAAAAATATTTGTATCAGTAGTTTTCAATCGCGTTTCGGCCGCGCTGAATGGTTGAAACCTTATACCAGTGAAACACTGGAAAACCTGCCGAAAGAAGGTGTAAAGAATATTGCAATTGTATCGCCAGCATTTAGCGCTGACTGCCTGGAAACGCTGGAAGAATTGATGGTGGAAAATCGCCACGTTTTTTTAAGTGCCGGAGGGGAAAAATACGCTTACATTCCGGCATTAAATACCAGACCGGATCACATTTACGCATTATCTGATTTGGTAAAACAGCATTCGTAATTCAAACTTCAAATATCTGTAGTAATGTATGTTTTGATTTATTCATTCAACAAGGAGTCATCCATGAAAAAATATTTATCATCATTAATTGTCGCGAGTTTTATCAGTATTCCGTCATTAGTATGGGCTGGTGATGAAAGTGGCCTTTATATCGGCGGCAGTGTTGGTCAATCAGGTATTGACGCAAGTGTCGATGATTTTAGTTTCGATGAAGATGCCACAGGTTACAAAGTATTATTTGGTTACAACTTTGGCCTGATCCCACTGATTGATCTGGCGGTAGAGGCGGATTATCGCGATTTCGGCAGTTTTAAGGATGGCAAAAATAATATCAAATCCGATATTACCTCTGTTGATGTTTACGGCCTTGCCGGATTAAACCTTGGTTTGCTCGGTGTGTTTGCCAAAGTAGGTTATGCAGATACCGATGTTGATACCATTGTCGATGAAGGAAAATTCACTTCGTCCGAGAGCAGCAACACTTACGGAATAGGTGCAAGGATTCAATTGGGCTCCCTCGCCGTTCGTGCTGAATATGAAGAGTTTGACGTGGATAATATTGATGACTTGTCCATGTGGTCACTCGGCGCCACCTATACATTTTAATCTGCACTCTCCAATTTGACCGCACCATCGCCCCTCTCTCGTTAATACAAGAGGGGCATCACCATCAATTCTATTTTCAATCTGATGAGTAAGGCCATCGCCCCAACAGCGTAAGAAAAGTCGACAGCTATTTTTCATTTACTGATCCCCCTAGAATAGCCGCGCCGTCGGAGCCTTAGTCCGATAAGGAGTAGCTATCGGAGGTACGCACGGCGTTAATCTTCATCAAATTACTCTAAGGATAAGCTTTATGAAAATTGCAAAAATTGCGTCTGCATTTGCAGGCTTGGTGCTGGGTGCCAGTGCTTTTCAAGCTAACGCGCTTCCGTTTGAAGTAGATATTACCGTTGATAATTCCTATGCGCTTTACTACGGTACTGAAACCACTGCAACCAACTTTGTTGGCAGTAACGGTGACTGGACCAACACTGAAAGTTACACATTTGATTTGCCTAAAGATCACTTCATCTATGTAGTAACCCAATCTGATCTGGCAGTTGCACAAGGTTTCCTTGCGCAATTCACCAACCTGAGCAATAACTCACGCTTTTACAGCCAGGATTCACAATGGCAAGTAACTGCAACCGGCCACTATGGTTTTGCTCCTTATGACAACACTCCAACCAGCTTTGCTGAATTGAATGCGCAACTGGCATTGGCGAATGCAGGCACTAACCCATCAGCTGGCTGGGTAGGGACAACCGCAGGGAATGCAAACGGCGCATCCCCATGGGGAACTCGCCCCGAGATTGATGCCGCTGCTCGCTGGGTATGGTACAGCAGCAACGGTGATCTCAATCCAACTGAACCTGGCTTCGATCACGACGAATACCTGATTTTCCGTATCGCAGTAAACTCTTCCACTGAAGTACCTGAACCAGCAAACCTGGCGCTGCTCGGTTTAGGCTTGTTAGGTTTGGGTTTTGCAAGAAAGCGCAAAGTGTAATTCTGCTTTTTTCGATTGCGTCGCAGGGCGCAATCGAAAACCTGCCATTTTTAATTTAGTCGCATTTATCTCCTTTTATTTTTTTTCCGATCATTCTCACACCCCAAAAGCCCCCCAAACTGCATTTATTGCAATGGCATTCATAGCCTCCACTAACAAATTATTCTCAATTAGTTTAAAAACTATCAAATGTATAACAACTTCCTTACTATGAGGGCTTCACAACCAGAGAATCAACGTCATCCGGCCATATTATGGAATCGCTACCAATCATCGAAAAAGCCAGCATTACATTACGTGACCGATTACGTGAGGAAACCGCAACCATTCACCAATCATTACATCGCAATACCGGATTGCACCGGCTGACCCACCTCGATTGCTCACGCTCTCTATATATAGAGGTATTAAGCATTTTCTTTCATTTTTATCGGGGATTGGAAGAGTATTTCGCCCCGGTTACCCGGCGCTTTATGCATGAAGCAAAACCGCTATCCTGGCTGGAAAAAGATTTTTTAATAATGAACCATATCACTCCGCCAGAGTCTCTTTCTTTTGGGGCGAATTTAACAAATAACGTGATGCTCCCACCGTGTATCGAGACATACATTGGATATTTGTATGTGAAGCAAGGCTCAACACTAGGCGGGCAAACCATTAGCAAACACCTTAAAAAATCACTTTCACTTGAACCAGGTGTAACACAATTTTTTTTCGCCGGGTTTGGCGATCAAACAGCCCATCATTGGAAAGCATTTCTTAATTATATTGCCCAACATGAAGCCAGCCTGGATACAGATCTGGTAGTTAAAAGTGCCCAAACTTATTTTGAAATTCTCGGCCAGTTGTTCAATCAATATTTTTCCCCAGGGGATATAAATGAATAATGAAAGCTTCTTTGTCCCGCGGGAACAATTAACAGAACAAGAACTGGATTCAGCATTACAACAATGCGCCAGAGAACCTATACATACTCCCAATTGTATTCAACCTCATGGCCTGATGCTGGTAACACAGGATACCGCTGATGAAATTATTCAAGTCAGTGAAAATGTTATCCAGCATTTAGGAATTAGCGCAGCGGATTGCATTGGTAAAAACCTGAACGATGTTATCGGCGGCGATAATCTGGCTGTTATCAACAAGGCAATTCGCGAAGCGGATCTGGCGCCCTATAAATTCACGTCGGTTATGTTGGCCAACAAACCTTACGACGCCGTTGTGCATTTTTCACGGCACTATAAAGTCATTGAATTTGAACCCAAAACAATTGCCGATAAAGATTCACTACAACAAGTGTATGAAGATTTGCGCAATTATTCGATTGAAGCGCAACAAGCCCACGAAATGGAATCGCTTTATGATTTGATTGTTTCCCATGTGCGTAAAATTACCGGCTTTGATCGCGTAAAGCTTTATAAATTTGATGATTCATGGAATGGTTCTGTCGTAGCGGAAAATCGTGCTGATTACATGAACAGCTATTTGGGATTGAATTTTCCAGCCAGTGATATTCCCGAACAAGCACGCCGCTTGTATAGCATAAATTATTTACGTTTAATTCCCGATATACGTTACAAACCGTCACCGTTGTACCCCGCATTTGCGGATGGTGCGCGCAAACCACTCGATATGAGTTATTCAATTTTGCGCAGCGTATCGCCAGTACACATCCAGTACCTGGAAAATATTTGTGTTGAAGCATCAATGTCAATTTCCATTATGCAAGACAACAAGCTTTGGGGACTGATCGCCTGCCATCACCAAACCAGCTTGCATATTTCACACAGCATTCGCGTGCTATGTGAAATTATTGCACATATATTTTCGGCAAAACTGACAACCATGCGTCGCTCGCTGGACAACCAACGCCAGGAGTTGCGCAAATTACTCATTGAAAAGTTGTCGCTGTCTTCAAGCATGGATACATTTGAAAGTACCATTGCAAGAAATAGTGAGGCAGCACTACAAGCTATGGATGCTGATGGAATTGCTATATTTGCCGATAGTAAATTCTTTTATTTCGGTGAAACCTACGAACAGGAATGCATCGAGAAACTCGCCAACTGGTATCGAAAATTTGGCAACAAATCCGTCGTGCATACCAGTTTTGTTGGTGATTACTTTAAGCACGACCCAATGCTTAAAGAGCTAACCGGTGGCGCACTCTTTGTACCTATAGGCATGTACAGCGATGACATTGCCATCTGGTTCCGCAAAGCACGTATTAAAAGTGTTAATTGGGCTGGCAATCCGGAAAAGCCGGTAGAGCAAACCAAAGCCGGTTATCGATTAACACCGCGCAGTTCATTTGAGTTGTGGCAAACAACCGTTAAAGGTCACAGTAAGAACTGGTCGTTCACCGATATTGAAACCGCAGAATCCATTGCGCAAATTATTTTGGAAAACAGCAAAATACAGGCAGATATTGCCAACCGGGCGAAAACCGATTTCCTATCACACATGTCTCACGAATTGCGTACACCATTAGGGGCAATTATTTCCATTATCCAGGTGCTTAACCGCGATAAGACATTGACGAATGACCAGAAGAAATTAATTTCCAACCTTGAGGTGAGCTCAGAGTCGCTCTTTAATTTAATTAATGACTTGTTGGATATTAGCAAGATTGAAGCAAATGAATTTTCGTTGGAAATTGTTCCATTCAAAATTGCAGAACTGGTTGAAGACGTACGCAGTATTATGTCGGTAAAAGCGGCAGAAAAAAACCTGCAACTGGGCATTAGCTACCAAGCCGCAAAAGATTATGAATTCCAGGGCGATAAAACCAAGATCAAGCAAGTGCTATTTAATCTTGTCAACAATGCAATCAAATTTACCGAGCGCGGTTTTGTAAATTTATTTGCCAGCATCAGTGACAGCATGCACCCGGAAATCAAAATCCTTAACCTGGAAATTATTGATTCAGGAATAGGTATTGATGAAAGTAAACTGGATGCAATTTTTGGAAAATTCATTCAGGCTGATAGCAGTACGGCACGAATTTATGGCGGCACCGGTTTGGGCCTGTCTATTTGTAAAAGCATTGTTGATTTAATTGGTGGCGATATTATTGTAACCAGCAAAGTTGGCCTTGGCAGTAATTTTAAAGTCTCACTGCCTTTGCCGTGCAAACCATCCAATACTGGAAACACCGAATTAAGCAACGAATATTCAGTAACTGACAACCTTGATAGCGTTGACAATATTAATAATAAAGACCGCCTTAAAGTATTAGTAGCTGAAGATTACGAAGGCAATATTATTGCTGTACTGGATTTTTTACAAAGCGAAGGCTGCGAAGTGGTTGTTGCCAAAAATGGCGAAATTGCCGTGAAATATTATCAATCAGCCAGTTTTGATATTATTTTGATGGATGTACAAATGCCACGCATGGATGGATTAACCGCAACGCGATTAATCAAGGAAATGGAAGTAAAACAAAACAAACGTCCAACACCTATTCTTGGGATGACTGCAAATGCGATGAAAGAGGATCGTGAACGCTGCCTTGCTGCCGGAATGGATGATTACATCAGCAAACCCATGCGCCTTGATGAGTTATCCAGCAAAATAAAACAGTTGGTGGAAAAAAATCGTAACGCTCAACCGCTGACGATCACAGAGTAACAGCAAAAATAATGCACGGCGGACATGGTTAGTGATAATTATGTCCGCCAACTATAATTATCGCCTGCTTAGCACGGCCACCAATAACACCCAAAAACATAACACCAGATTAAACAAGGGTATCTGCAATTCCGCCGGCATCGCATAAACCACACATACTGCCGGAATCCACACCAACCAGTTCGACAACACGACGGTGGGGATTTTTATACAAAAAAATTGTTTATCCATTACGGCGATGGTGCGCGCAAAACTCCAACCGGATTCCATCCATGTATAAACAATCGTGATGCCCGGCGCCGCCCAAAGCGAGCTGTAAAGAAATTGATCCACCGCCATTTTAATGATAATAGTTTGCACGTCATTTCCAGTACCAAACCAATAAGCTTGCAAGCGATAAAAATAATCGACCTCCATGCCTTTTAATCCCCAAAACACCAGGTAAAAAATAAATAGCGCGAGCAAACTGCGATCTTTTGCGATAAATCCGCCAAGCCATAAATACAGAAAAGGAATCACGCCGCCAAAGATTGCTGTCGCAACAAATGAATATGCGTACCCGTAGGTCTGTTTCAACTCGCCAAACCAGGTAAAAAGCGGCTTTGTTGCGGGAACAAAAAAATACACCAGTAATATCGCTATCGCGAATGCTTGCAACACCAATCCCGGTTTTATGTTTTTCTTTAATGCGGCAAGGATCGATTCGCGGATAGTCGCCATATTAATGACCGAAGACTGTAATTAACATCTGTAGTGAAAGCCCAACTAACAACAAAGCAAATAATTTTTTAAGCAACGGAATCGGCAAGCGATGCGCGAGCTTTGCACCTAAAGGTGCAGTAAAAAAACTCATTGAAGCCATGGCAATTACAGCTGGCCAAAATACATAACCCAGCGTGTAGGTTGGTAAACCAACCTGGCTCCAGCCATTGACGATATAACCAACCGCACCGGAGAGTGCGATTGGCAAACCCACTGCAGCAGAAGTGCCAATCGCCACTGGCAAGCTAATATTGCACCACACCAGGAAAGGAACCGTCAGTGTTCCACCGCCAATCGCCACCAACGCCGAGATAATTCCTATCCCTGTGCCCGCTGAACTTAAACCGACAACGCCCGGTAATTGTTGCGCTGGTTTTGGTTTTCGGTTGAGCACCATTTGCAGCGCAACAAATGCCATGAAGCACGAGAAAAAAATCGCCAGGGGTTCTGCCGATAAATAACTCGCCAGAAAAGTTCCGGCAAAAGTGCCCAATAAAATTCCCGGCGCAATTTTTATCACCACCGGCCATATCACGGCGTTATGTTTGTGATGCGCACGCAAGCTGGCAATCGCCGTTGGCACAATCGCCGCCATGGATGTCGCTAACGCCATATGTAAAACATGTTCAGCGGGAAATTGTTGCTGCACAAATAAAAACGTGAGCACCGGCACCATAATTCCGCCGCCACCAATACCAAACAGGCCGGCAAAAATACCGGTAATGGCACCGAGCAATAAAAAATAAAACAAGAACAGAAAATCCATAACGTCGATAACTCGTAAAACATTTACAACGGGTAATAACTATTTAATAAAGCCTTTCAAGCGCGCAAGATTGTAGGCATTGACACTCGTAGCATCTTTAATAACACCGGAAATAATCATTTCCTCGAACTGTGCGAGCGCAAAAGGTTTGGCAATCAAACCTTCCTCTTCATGATCAAGCGAGTTTTTTTGTTGCTGTAAATCCGTCGCCAGATAAATATGGTAACCCTGATTTGAATAACCATAAGCTAAATATTGATGGCCGACATACTGCATCTGCCCGGCAATTAATCCGGTTTCCTCGCGCAATTCGCCAGCGGCGATAATAGCGGGATCTGCATCGGGATTATCTTCCCAGCTGCCCTGTGGCAATTCCCAATAACGCGCCTGCACCGGATAACGGTATTGCTCGACCAGATGGATGTAACCAGCAGAGATAGGAATAATCACTACAAAGTCCGGTTTTTCTACTACGCCGAAAATTCCTTCCGCGCCACTGGGACGCTGGATTTTATCTTCGCGCACACGCATCCATTTATTTTCGTAAACAGTTTTGCTTACCAACGTTTTTATTTCAGTCATCGGTACATCTCCATGAACTGTGAATATAAAGATCAGCATCAAAAAAAATCCCCACCGTCTTCACGCTGGGGATTTTTTATTATCAGCTAACGATCAAAAAACCTTAGGCTTTTTTACCGCGCTTACGTTCATTTTCGGTAAGCAATTTTTTGCGCAAGCGGATACTTTGTGGCGTTACTTCTACCAACTCGTCATCTTCAATAAATTCCAGCGCTTGTTCCAGCGTGTGACGGATTGGCGGTGACAGGGTCAGCGCATCGTCAGTACCGGACGCACGAACGTTGGTTAATTGTTTTGCTTTGGTTGGGTTCACAACCAGGTCATTTGAACGCGAGTGAATACCCACGATCTGGCCTTCGTAAACTTCTACACCAGCGCCGAGGAACAAACGGCCGCGGTCTTGCAACGGGTGCAAACCATAAGCGAGGGTTTTGCCCTTCACCATAGAAACCAATACACCATTTTGACGGCTTGCTACTTCACCTTCTTTTACCGGGCCGTAGTGGTCAAAAATACTGGTCATGATGCCGGAACCGGAAGTCATAGTCAGGAACTGGCCACGGAAACCAATCAAGCCGCGCGACGGGCAGAGGAATTCCAACTTGATACGACCTTTGCCATCCGGCTCCATGTTGGTCAACTCGCCTTTACGCAGGCCGAGCTCTTCCATCACAGAACCTTGATGATGTTCTTCAACATCGATTACGACTTGCTCGAACGGCTCATGCACTTCGCCATCAACAATTTTCTTCACTACTTCAGGACGCGAAACACCCAGCTCGTAGCCTTCGCGACGCATATTTTCGATCAGTACCGACAGGTGCAATTCACCGCGACCAGATACGATAAATTTATCCGGAGAATCGCCTTGTTGAACACGCAGTGCAACGTTAGCAATCAATTCCTGATCCAGACGATCCTTGATATTTCGGCTGGTTACGTACTTGCCTTCTTTCCCGGCAAACGGTGAATCGTTTACCTGGAAGGTCATGCTTACGGTCGGCTCGTCGATAGACAAGGCTGGCAGGGCTTCAACCGCATCCGGGCTGCACAGGGTGTCGGAGATGCCGAGCTTATCTACACCGGTAATACACACGATGTCGCCGGCATACGCTTTATCAGTCTCGATACGTTGCAAGCCGTGGTATCCCATCACTTGCAATACTTTTGCTTTACGTTGATTACCCTGGTGATCAACTACAACGATTTGCTGGTTGGGTGACAAGCTGCCGCGGGTGATACGGCCGATACCGATAACACCTACGTAGCTGCTGTAATCCAACGCAGAAATTTGCATCTGGAACGGGCCATCCAGGTCAACCTGGGGTGGCTGCACCTTGTCCACGATCATTTGGAACAGCGGAGTCATGTCTTCGGCGATGTTGTCAACGTCGAGACCGGCAACACCGTTCAATGCGGAGGCATAAACAACCGGGAAATCGAGTTGCTCATCTGTCGCACCAAGGCGATCAAAGAGATCAAATACTTGGTCAATAACCCACTCAGGACGCGCGCCCGGGCGGTCGATTTTGTTGATAACAACAATCGGGTTCAAGCCTTGCTCGAAGGCTTTGGAGGTTACGAAACGGGTTTGCGGCATCGGGCCGCCAACAGCGTCCACAATCAGCAATACCGAATCAACCATCGACAAAACACGCTCTACCTCACCACCGAAGTCGGCGTGGCCGGGGGTGTCTACGATGTTGATACGGTAGTCATTCCACTTGATGGCGGTGTTTTTCGCCAGGATGGTAATACCGCGCTCGCGTTCCTGATCGTTGCTATCCATGATCAGGTCGCCAGTGTCATCGCGACGATCCAGGGTACCGGATTGGCGCAACAACTGGTCAACCATGGAGGTTTTACCGTGGTCAACGTGGGCGATAATAGCGATATTGCGCAGTTTTTCGATTGCTGATTGATCTGTCACTTGGGGTTTCTCTTGGGTGTGCGCCTATAGAAAGGCAAAGGGGATGCGTAAAAAGGCGCGCATTATACCCATCTCTGCATGGCGCGGATATGACAAATCGTTGTTTGTTGGTGAATTTTTAATCTGCCAAAATCCGCGACCCCACTGTACTTACGATCACGTTTTAGGCATATTGCGCGCCATTTTAAAGGGTCGGACTATTTACAGGGTGTCTTATGCGCAAGTCGTTCTTATTATCCACAATGTGGATTTCTTTTTTGATTTTGCTTACTGCGTGCGGCGGTGGGGGAGGCGGCGGTGGCGACAAAACTACTCCCGCCAGCTCTTCATCCGTTGCGCCACTTGTTGATCAGTCAGTCATTTTCCCTTTCGCAAATGTCAACATGACCGCCGGGGATACCCTTGCATTTTTAGCCTCAGCACAGGGCACAGGCAAAATTGCTTATGCCTCCAGTAACACTAATGTAGCGACTATTAATATGGACGGTCGCGTAACCGGCGTTGCAGCCGGCACTACCACTATCACCGCTACCATTGCTGCGGATGCTATCTACAAAAGCGCAAGTGCAAGCTATACGCTCACTGTAAAGCAATTGGCCAGCCAAACAGTCACCTTTGATCAATCGGGACCACTCACAGTAGTTGAGGGCGATGTGATTGTGAATGTTGCACAGGGACCAGGAACAGGGGATTTAACGTACAGCTCAAACAACGAGGAAATAGCTACTGTTAATAATCAGGGTTACGTTACTGCAGTAAAAACAGGGGCTGCAATAATTACAGCAAAAAAAAATCGCGACCAACAGTATTACGATGGTCAGGCATCATTTACGATCAACGTGACTCCCACCAATAAATTTACATTAAATGCGTGGGTTGGCGTGAATGACACATTGCTTTCCGTACCGACTGCTGCCGGAGCAACACTTTATAGCAGTGAGTCGCCTCTTTGCAATGTAACAAATTATTCGAATTGCATTAATAGCTCACTTGATATTGTGAGCAATCAACCGATCACCACGACCGCTGCCACCCTTTCCAAAACCGGCTATTTTATTTTAAGTAAAAATGCGAAAGAGTCTTCGTTGGCGATCAGTAAAAAATTATTTTCATATCGAGTCAACCAGCAGATTGTCAGCTATAAAAATCAAATATTTTTATTTGGTGGCCGCGATGCGGACAACAATCGTCTTAATGATGTATGGAGTTCCCCTGATGGAAGAGTATGGCGTTTACTCACCCAAAACGCTCATTTTGATAAACTCAGCAATCACAAAATTGTTGTATTTAACGACAGGCTTTGGGCTATCGCAGGAAAGTCAGAGAACCATTCCGACATTTGGTCTTCAGTCGATGGAATAAATTGGAAACAGGAAGTAGCTGAAACACCATTTTCAGCACGCCGCCTTCACCAAATAGTTACTTTTGATAATAAATTATGGCTGGTTGGCGGTTATGACGGTACCAATTTTAAAAATGATGTATGGACTTCAGAGGATGGAATAAATTGGTCTTTACTTACCGTGTCAGCCACCTTTGTTGCTGATCGCACTACCGTCACTGGCAATGGTTTCGGATCCGTTATCTCGCCCGATCAACTGATTGTTTTCGAAAATAAATTATGGCTTTTCAGATCATGGATGAATTCCAATACACCCGCAGAATTATGGTCATCTACCAATGGAAAAGAGTGGGAAAAAATAGCTGCGCCACAGGAGGCTATTAACCGATGGAATCATCAAGTTGTCGCGCATAAAGGCCGTATGCTAATTATTTCGGGTCAAATGATATCAAATAGTGGAGTCATTTATTCTTCTATGGATGGAATGCGCTGGGAAAGAGAATATCAAACCAATCATTCAGAAAATATCACCGACCATACAATCATCACTCACATGAACCAGTTGCTTTCCTTCGGTGGAGCTACTTATGAGACCGACAATTTAACAACCAATGTATTGCAATCAGCAGATGGGAAATATTGGAAAAAGCTTACGCCCTATGCAGACTTTCCGGCGCGCAGTGAAACCCAGGCAGTGAGCTTTAACAATCAGTTATGGGTAATAGGTGGTGGAGATAAAAATGATGTATGGTCATCAATCAATGGCATCACATGGAAAGAGAGCATTGGCAATAATATGTTCTCAAAAAAATGGAACTCGCCTTCGCTGGTAACTTTTAAAAATAAAATCTGGGCTGTTGGTGGAAGCAACTTCGACGACAACCCAAGTGAGGTGTGGTCATCGCCTGATGGTAATATCTGGACACAGGAAACCGCACAAGCAGAATTTTCTCGTAGACGATATCAACAAGTAGTTGTGCATAACAACCAGTTATGGCTCTACGGCGGACTCGACGATTCTGGAATTTTAAATGATGTTTGGGTATCGCCTGATGGAGTCAACTGGACGCGTAAAGTAGAGAATGCTCCATTTCCCGGTCGCGTTAAATCTGCATTGATCTCTTACAACAATCGCCTATGGCTAATTGGTGGTCACCAGTCAGGTAAACGATTTAACGATGTATGGTCATCAGCCGATGGAATCACCTGGACGGAAGAGACAACCGCAGCAGAATTTAATGCACGATCGGGACATCAGGTAGTGGCATTCGATAATAAGCTTTGGCTGTCCGGTGGCGACGCGAATAACGATGAATTTGAAAACGATATCTGGAACTCCGTAGATGGAATCCATTGGGTGCTGCAAAATAACCACGGCGCTTTTAACGGAAAGATGGAACATAAAATGCTTGTACACAACAATACACTGTTTATTATTGGCGGCGCGGAAATTTATGCACGTGAATTATTTTATTCACGGAACACTAACGAAGTATGGTCATCTTCTAACGGGATTGATTGGCGCTTGGGCTTATACGATTCGTTTAGATTTTCAGATTAATATACATACATCTGATCATGACAAAAAAGAGCCTCATTTGAGGCTCTTTTTAATCTGATCATTTTAAATCGCACAAGTACTCTTCGGTTCAGGGCGATACACCCCCACATTCAAATGGCCAGCATCTTTTAAATTCGCTGCATGCAGTTGGCTCATCACACCTTTCTGGCAATACAAATAATATTGCTTGCTCATATCCATGTTCGCGAAATGGTTATTGAGCGAATAGAAAGGAATAGTTTTGATTTCTATTCCATCCAGGCGCAGGGGATTGGATTCCTGTTCATCGGGATGGCGAATATCAATAACAATTTGGCCGGGATTAATATCGCCGACAACTGGCACGGATAAATCCGCATCCAACTCATCAACAATCTCATCGATATTTTGCGCGCGACGCTCAGCGATAGCTTTTTCAAGAACCGCAAAATCAAAATTATTTTCTTCGCGTTCAATTTTGTGCATGCGCGCTTTGGTGGTGGGATTTACCGAAATCACACCGCAGTATTCCGGCATACTCGCTGCAAAACTTTCGGTGCCGATTTTGCGCGAAAGATTAATGATATCGCCTTTATCCATCGTGGCGAGTGGGCGCAGTACCAGCATGTCAGTTACGCGATCAATTGCATTTAAATTAATAAGCGTTTGGCTGGAAACCTGCGCCACACTTTCGCCGGTAACCAGCGCGGGAATTTCTAAAGATTCGGCAACTTGTTCAGCAGCACGCAACATCATGCGCTTGAGCACCACGCCCATGTAGGAGTTATCTACTTTTTCGAGAATCTCCCTTACAACATCCTCGAATGGAACCGTGACAAATTTTACGCGATGGCTCGCGCCGTATTTATTCCACAAATAATAAGAAACTTCTTTTACACCGATTTCATGTGCGCGCCCGCCGAGATTAAAAAAACAATAGTGCGCACGCAAACCGCGCTTGATACACAAGTACGTTGACACGGTAGAATCAAAACCACCGGAAATGAGTGATAACACCGGATCTTGCGCACCCAACGGAAAACCACCCAGGCCCTGGGTTTTGCTGGTTAGCACCCACAGGCGCTCACCTTTAATTTCCAGCGGCACAATAATATCGGGCTTATGCAGGCTTACGCCTTTTGCATCAGAGTTATGCAATAAACCGCCACCCACATATTGTTCTACTTCCACTGAACTGAACTCGTGCTTGCCAACACGCCTTGCGCGGACACAAAACGTTTTGCCAGCAATCTGATCGCGCCAATGGCGCAAAGTATTTTGAAAGATGGAATCAAGGTCCCCCAAAGGATAATCATGGATCAACGCAAAGTTGGCGATACCGGGGGTACGTGCCAGCACATCAGATACCTGCGCAGTAACCTGGGTGTCCGCTTCCGGGCAGCGGATTTCGATCTTTTCCCAATCGCGCTGCACGTCAATATCCACCCCCAGATTTGCAAGCAGTACCCGCAGGTTATCGCGCAATTGCTTGATGAATTTTTTGCGCACGGGTGGACTTTTGATGATGATCTCGGGGAATACTTTGACGATGAAATGCATGGGAACGTTTGCCTGACAGGATGCAGCGGATGCTGGCTGGGTAAAAAGGCGGCGATTATACAGAAACAGAGGCGCCTGAGTCGCGACTTTGACAGTGCCTGCGAGCCCACAAAATCGCCTGCCCGATATGACGGGGGCCGTCTTTGCTGCTAGAACTTAAAGTTAATCGCGGTGTTTTAATGCTTTTTTCTGGTCAAAGGAGGATTCACATGATCCGCAATATCAAACTCGGTAGCCGCCTCACCCTGGGTTTTGGTGTATTGGCATTAATCATTCTTATTCAAGGGCTGATTGCACTGAATAAAATGTCGGATATGCACAACAGCCAGGAAGAGGTCGCTGAAAACTGGCTGCCGTCGATTATGGCGATCGCCAACCTGCGCTACACCATCACCCGCTACCGGGTATTTACCCTGCGCACATTGATGGATTCTTCGGCCAGCGAGATTATCCAGACCAAAACCCGTTTGTCCGAAATAGGGCAGGATTTGGACAACGCGATAGAAAGATACGATGCGCTCATTAGTGAAGATGAGGAAAGGCGCATATTCAACAGCCTTGTGGATAGTAAAAAGCGCTATGTCGCCAATGCCCAGCAGGTGATCGTTCTAGTTGAGGGAGGCAATCTGGATGATGCCAAGGCATTTATTGAGCGGGAGCAAAACCCCTTGGCCGACCAGATTGTGAAGGATCTGGCAGCGCTGTTTCAAATTAACAGCGGAGGTGCCAATGCCTCTGCACAGCGCGCTGATGAAGCCTACACATCCAGCAAACTTCTCACCATTGCCTCTGTCGTCACTGCCTTGATACTCACGGGGGCGTTGTCATTGGTCGTCACCAAAAGTATCACGTCGCCGATTCAAAGTGCCTTGGTCGCCACCGAGAATATCGCCAGTGGCAACCTGACCAAGCGCATCGACTCAGACGGCCAGGATGAACCGGCGCGGCTGCTCGCCGGGTTGGCAATCATGCAGGACAATTTGCGCAGCACCATTAGCGAAATCGCTGATTCTTCTAACCAACTGGCGGCGGCAACCGAGGAGCTAAGCTCCGTCGCCGAAGATGCTACGCGCAACCTGCACCGCCAGAATGATGAAATCCAGCAAGCGGCTACAGCAGTCACTGAAATGAGTGCCGCAGTGGAAGAGGTAGCGCGCAATGCCAGCAGTACCGCGGAAGCCTCCAATGAATCATCCCGCTTTGCCAAAGAGGGGCGCGAGCGCGTCCAGCAAACCGTAGCGTCGATCCAATCCATGACCACTGAAGTGCTCAAAACGTCGCAACTGGTCGAGGGGTTGGCCGGGCAATCGCAGGATATCGCCAAAGTGCTGGATGTGATTCGCGCGATTGCAGAGCAAACCAACCTGCTCGCACTAAATGCCGCGATTGAGGCGGCGCGTGCGGGCGAGGCGGGGCGCGGGTTTGCGGTGGTGGCCGATGAAGTGCGGGCACTGGCAAGCCGCACACGCACATCTACCCAGGAAATCGAAGAGATGATGGGTAAGATCCTGGACGGCTCCAATGCGGCGGCAACCAGCATGCGCAGCAGTGCCGAATACACCCAGAGCACACTCAATGTGGCATTGGATGCGGGCAAGGCGTTGGACGAGATCTTCAACCGCAGCGGCCTGATCAGCGACCGTAATCTGCTGATTGCCACTGCCTCGGAAGAGCAGGCGGCGGTAGCGCGCGAGGTGGATCGCAACATCGTTAATATCAGCGACCTGTCTACCCAGACCGCAGCTGGCGCCAACCAGACCAGTGCATCGGCAAATGAGCTAGCGCGACTGGCAACCAGCCTCAATGGGTTAGTTGCGCGTTTTGTTCTCTAAACGCTGATAAATCCGCCCAAAAAAATAAAACCCCCGGCATGCCGGGGGAGGGTTGTTTAGGCAGAGTGTGTTTTGCATTACTTGGAACGGAAAATCAACTCTTTGATTTTAGCCAGCTTGGGGGACACCACCGGCACTGTCAACATAGTGCTAGCGACAGCCATAATTAGCAACGCGGTAAAAGTTTCGCTGGTGATGATTTGTTTATCGAGCAATACGTTGGCAAAAATGATCATGATCAGCGCTTTGGTCTGCAACAGCCAACCAATGATTGGTGCCTCGCCTTTTTCCCATTTCAGGATTTTGCCCGCCGCGTGAACCCCCACCAATTTGCCCGAGACCGAAGCAACCAACAGAATTGCTGCCGCGATAAACACCGCTGAGCCACCCACTTCCCAGTTGGTACGCAAACCGGTACTAAGGAAGAACACCGGCATAATGATCATCAGAACGAAGTGGCGCAGCTTGTCCATATCGTCCTGGTTAAACCACTCAGCATCCATCACCGCACCCGCCAGGAATGCACCTACCATAAAGTGTAAGCCCGCCCAGTCGGCAGCCAAACCAATCAGCGCCAACCAGATAAAACCGGAATACCAGCGATCTTTTTCCGGGATGGAGACCATGAGCTTACGGAAAACATAGGCTGCAATGGCAAACCCCAGCAGGAACATACCTTGGCGACCAACACGCTCCCAATCCAGCAGGATCAGCGCCAACACACCCCAGATCGCAATATCGTCGAGACTGGCATAACGCAGAATACGCTGACCAATCGGCTGGCGCAGGATCTCAAGCTTCTCCATCAACAGAATCAAAATGGGTAACGCAGTAACTGCACAGGCCATACCCACGCCGAGGATAAACTGCCAGGTCATGCCGTTGGGGCCCATCCAACCATCGCTGAACGACATCAGCACGACGGCAGCAGCACAACCGAACAATAGCGGCGTCCCCAAGGCCAATCCGGCGGTGATACCACTTTCACGCTTATATTCCCATGCTTTTTTCAGGTCGAGCTCGATACCGGCAATCCATACAAAGATCATCACTGCCCACCAGGCGATACCATTGAGCGACTTGACGACGTCCGGGTTGAAAACAAAGGTGTAGTACTCGGGAAATGCATTACCCAACACCCCCGGACCAAGCAAGATTCCCATAATGATCTGCACGACAACCAAGGGCGCCCAGTAATCCGTCCTGCCGAGCCGCCAAATCAGGTAGGGGATCGTGAAAATGATCACCATCGCGATTAGGAATATTTCTGTTGTTGTCATGTGCATGGTTTACACCCCGATTTTTATAGATATTTAATTATTCGCGCCAATTAGCGGCGGTGACCCAAGGCTACAAAATTTTGAGCGCCATTCGACCCATACCTTACAGGAGATATCAATAAGATGATTAGGTAAAAACTAAATACCACCAAAAGCTTTTAAAGCACGGCTGTATATGAGGAAATCAAACATAAAAATGATGCAAATTGGCGCACGCAACTGGCAAACTAGCGCCCGCAGTACCAGGAAGGAAATAAGACAGTCTTAAGGCGCCAAAAAATGAATCGAAAAAGTGCATTTTTTAAATTTAATGCATTAATTTGGTGCAACAACATTAAAAACCAACGCTCCTTATTGCCGAAAAGCCTTATTTCTAAAGGCTTGTTGCTATTTATTTTAAATGGCATATATTTTGCCCCGTTTCTGACACCCTAGTCTTGCCCCGCTCACCGAAATGAGTCGCGAGCCCGGATGAAGTGGGAAAATTTTCAGGTAAGCCACCCATTCGGGTTGTTTACCAACCGCACAACAACTTTTCATAATCCGTAGCCTTCGGGCTATTACAACTTGGAGGCATTCAATGTCTAAGACTTTAGACCTGATTAAAGAACACGAAGCTCGCTGGATTGATTTGCGCTTCACCGATTTCAAAGGTAAAGAGCAGCACGTTACCTTCCCTTCACACGTTGTAAACGACAGTTTCTTCGTTGACGGTAAAATGTTCGACGGTTCTTCTATCGGTGGCTGGAAAGGCATTAACGACTCAGACATGATCCTGATGCCGGACGATTCAACTGCTGTTCTGGATCCTTTCTACGACGAAGCAACCATCAACGTTCGTTGTAACATTGTTGAACCTGCAACCATGCAAGGTTACGACCGCGACCCACGCTCTATCGGCCTGCGCGCTGAAGAGTACCTGAAGTCAACTGGTCTGGGCGACGTTGCTTTGTTTGGTCCAGAGCCAGAATTCTTCATCTTCGATAGCGTTCACTTCCACGCTGGTATGGGCGGCGCTTTCTACAAGATCAAATCTGAAGAGGCTGCATGGCAATCAGGTGACGACATCGAAGGTAAACACGGCCACGCTCCACGCGTAAAAGGCGGTTACTTCCCGGTTGCTCCAGTAGACTCACTGCACGACATCCGTGGCGCTATGTGTAACGCGATGGAAGCAATGGGCCTGGAAATTGAAATCCATCACCACGAAGTTGCTAACGCTGGTCAATGTGAAATCGGCGTAGGCGCTAACACTCTGGTTAAGAAAGCGGACGAAGTACAGATCCTCAAGTACTGCGTACACAACGTTGCTCACCAATACGGTAAAACCGCAACCTTTATGCCGAAGCCTTTGATCGGTGATAACGGTTCAGGTATGCACGTTCACCAGTCTTTCTCTAAAAACGGCAAAAACCAATTTGCTGGCGACGCTTACGCTGGTTTGTCTGAAACTGCCCTGTACTACGTTGGCGGTATCATCAAGCACGCTAAAGCATTGAACGCTTTCTGTAATGCGTCTACCAACTCTTACAAGCGTCTGGTTCCAGGCTTTGAAGCGCCAGTAATGCTGGCTTACTCAGCACGTAACCGTTCAGCGTCGATCCGTATTCCTTACACTGTTGGTGAGAAAGCCAAGCGTATCGAAACCCGTTTCCCTGATCCAACTGCTAACCCATACCTGTGCTTTGCTTCATTGCTGATGGCTGGTATTGATGGTGTTCTGAACAAGATCCATCCGGGCGAAGCAGCGACCAAAGATCTGTACGATCTGGAGCCGGAAGAAGAAGCACAAATCCCGCAAGTGTGTTCATCTCTGGAAGAAGCATTGGCTAACCTGGAAGCTGACCATGACTTCCTGTTGGCTGGCGGTGTGTTCTCTAAAGACTTCATTGATGCATACATCAACCTGAAGAAAGAAGAAATCCAACGCGTTAACATGACTCCGCACCCGGTAGAGTTCGAACTGTACTACAGCGTGTAATTCCTGTTGGTTTTGTCGCTTGGTCGGCAAAATCAATAAACGCTTTGAAAAAGCCCGCACAGGCAACTGCGCGGGCTTTTTCTTTGGTAGGCAGAAAGCTACTCTTCAGTTATAAATGCCGTTGTTGAATTCAGTTCTGAGGATAAAGTCATGCGTATTTTTCTGCTGTTCATTCTACTTGCAGCGCCTTGGGCACTGGCTGATGTGTACAAAACCGTCGATAAAGATGGACGCGTGATTTATACCGATAACCCCAAAGATGACAAAGCCAAAAAAGTGGAACTGCGCGAGATCAATACCGTGCCAGGTGCCCCGCCTACACCGCAATCAACGCCTGCGGACTCATTCCAATCACAACCCGCCGCCATTAATTACCAGATCAAAATCATTAGCCCGCGCAATGACGCCATTATTCCGGTCGGGCAACGCGATTTGGGAATCGCAATAACAGTAACGCCGCAATTGGAGGAGGGGCACCTGCTGGTGTATTTCCTGAATGGTGAATTGCTGGAGGAAACTACGCAGACCAACATCATCGTTAAGGATGCGCCGCGCGGTATTCATACCCTGGCCGTGGAAGCCATAGATGCCGATGGTCAATCATTGGGCACATCTGCCCCGGTTTCTGTGAGCCTTATGCGCCCAATTATCAAGAAGGCTGCCCCACCAGTGCCCACACCAAAATAAGCGCACCAAATTGGTGCTATGCTTTTCCTGAAAATCCCCATAATGGACAGCTTTATCAGCTAAATCCGCTAAATCCTGCCATTTTTCCACTTGGTTTGGTTTTTGCAGTAAGCCATATGCCCATTGTAGAGGCGTTCAGGAGAGCAGAACCCGGTGAGTCCGCGCGATATCTATAAACCCATATTGGATAGCTTGAGCACAGCGATTGTGCTGGTGGATACCGATCTACTGCTATGCCATATGAATCCGGCTGCGGAAGCGCTGCTAGCGATGAGCTGCGAAAGCAATACCGGCGAACCCATCACCTATTTTTTCTATGAATCCGATGAGACTGATCGCCAACTCAAAATGGCGGCAGCGCAAGCCAACCATTACACCAAACGCCACGCGGAATGGCGCTTGCTCAGCGGCGGCAACCTCACTGTCGACTACACCGTAACTCCATTTGGTGACCATGAAGGGCTGATTATCGAGATCCAGCCGATTGATCGTTTACTGCGTATCAGCCGCGACGAAATGCTCACCACCTCCCATGAAACCACCCGCACCCTGGTGCGTGGTATGGCGCATGAGATCAAAAATCCACTCGGCGGAATCCGCGGTGCGGCGCAATTGCTGGCGCGCGAGCTGCCCAATGCCGGGCTGGCCGAATACACCAACATCATCATCGATGAAGCGGACCGCCTGCGTAATCTTGTAGACCGCATGCTTGGCCCCAACCAATTGCCCAAATGGCAATCACTCAATATCCATGAAGCGATTGAACGCGTAGCCAATATCATCAAAGCCGAAAGCAGTGATGCGATCAGAATTGTGCGCGATTACGACCCCAGTATTCCCAATATGCAAGGCGATAAGGAGATGCTGATTCAGGCATTGCTCAATATCGTCCGCAATGCCATGCAGGCGCTGGTGGAAGCCAATATCATGAATGGCGTAATTCAGTTGCGAACCCGCATCCAACGCCAATACACCATTGGCCGCAAGCATCACCCGCTGGTATGCAGGGTGGATGTAATCGACAACGGCCCTGGTATCCCGCCAGACATGATTGAAAACATTTTCTACCCGATGATCACCGGCCGTGCGGAAGGTACTGGCCTGGGCTTGACCATCTCCCAACACCTTATCCATCAACACCACGGCCTCATCGAGTGCCAAAGCGAGCCGGGCAAAACCCGTTTCTCGCTCTACTTACCAATGGAAGCGCAACATGCAGAAGTCTAATAAAGTCTGGATCATCGATGATGATCGCTCGATCCGCTGGGTGCTGGAAAAGGCCTTGCAACAAGCGAATATAGAAACGCGTGTTTTTGATTCGGGCGATAGCGCCATGAACCAGCTGAATCGCGATACGCCCGATGCCATCATCAGCGATATCCGTATGCCGGGAACCGACGGCCTGACTTTGCTGGGAAACCTGCACAACACCCATCCGCAGATTCCGATCATTATTATGACGGCGCACTCGGATCTGGACAGCGCGGTAGCTGCTTATCAGGGCGGTGCCTTTGAATACCTGCCAAAACCGTTTGATGTCGATGACGCCGTTGCGGTTACCCAGCGCGCACTGGCTCATGCGCAAGAACAAAAAAGCGAGCACGCGCCGGAAAACAGCGTTGAGACCAACACCGAAATTATCGGCGAAGCGCCGGCGATGCAGGAAGTATTTCGCGCAATCGGCCGCTTGTCCCAATCCAACATCACGGTATTGATCAACGGTCAATCCGGTACCGGTAAAGAATTGGTGGCACGCGCGTTACATCGCCATAGCCCGCGCCGCAACGAGCCGTTTATTGCACTCAATATGGCTGCGATTCCCAAGGATTTGATGGAGTCCGAACTGTTCGGGCACGAAAAAGGTGCGTTTACTGGCGCAGCAGCGCAACGCCAGGGACGTTTTGAGCAAGCTAATGGCGGCTCCCTGTTCCTCGATGAAATCGGCGATATGCCCGCTGAAACCCAAACCCGCTTGCTGCGCGTATTGGCTGATGGTGAGTTCTATCGCGTCGGTGGCCACACACCGGTGAAAGTAGATGTGCGCATCATCGCCGCGACCCACCAAAACCTGGAAACCCTGGTGGCCGATAACCGTTTCCGTGAAGACTTGTTCCATCGCCTGAACGTTATCCGTATCCATATCCCCAAGCTGGCCAATCGCCGGGAAGACATTCCCAAGCTGGCGCGTTTCTTCCTGCATAAAGCGGCAACCGAGCTGAATGTCGATCCCAAAGTATTGCTGCCGGAAACCGAGGAATATTTTTGCTCACTACAATGGCCGGGCAATGTCCGCCAATTGGAAAACACCTGCCGCTGGATTACGGTGATGGCCTCAGGCCGCGAAGTCCATGTAGAGGATTTGCCGCCCGAATTACTGGAAAACAAAGAAACCAGCACGCCTGCGGACGATTGGGAAAAAGCCTTGCGCCATTGGGCTGACCAGGCGCTGACACGCGGTCAGCACCAATTACTCAGCGAAGCAGTGCCTACCTTTGAACGCGCGTTGATCGAAACCGCACTGAAATATACCGCTGGCCGCAAGCGTGATGCCGCGAATTTACTGGGCTGGGGGCGCAATACCCTGACACGCAAACTCAAGGAATTGGGCATGGCGGGTGGCAATGATGCAGACATCGAGGGGGATGATTAACTATTCCCACGCAAATGGGCCTGATCCAAGGCCCATTTTCTATCATCAATTTGGCGCATTAAACTTCTTTACTCAACTTTCCCCTTCCTTCGAGCAGCTTTGAAAAGCTGTGTCTATACTCAGCTAACCGGGTTTTCAAGCCGAACTTGGCAACCACTACTACAGCTCTTATAACTTTAGATTGTTAACCCGCACAAGGCAGTTGACCCGTACAAAAGCCTGCATGGATTCAAGAAAAGATCCCTGCTGCCGCCAATAACAACTGACGCTAATAAAAACTGAATTCCGAATGATTTCGGGGGAAAACATGGTACAAAAATCGTTACTCACCAAATTGATGATGGTATTAACCATCGCAATGGTTGCTATTGCTGCGTTAGTCGCTTTTACCAACTACAAAATTGCCTCAGCGGACCTTGAAAAAGAACTGGAAGCAGAAACCTCGGCCATGATAGAACTCACCAACAGCTCCATTCTGGAAGCCGTATTTGCTTACGATTTCCAGCAAATCGAAGCCATTGCCAAATCGCTGGTGAATACTTCATTAGTTACGTCGGTCAGTGTGGTGGATCATCGTGGTCAATCGCTGGCCAAAGCGACCGATGGTGACGAGAGCAACGATAACCAGATTACCCGCGCCGCCGTGCCTATCGTTTACAACGGCAACACTATCGGCAGTTACGACATTACGTTTTCAACCCAGGAACTGAATGACACCTTGGCAAGCCAGATTCAAACCAATGTGTTTACTGTATTGGCATTGCTTGCTGCCAGTTTGATTACCGTTTATATCCTGATTCGCAGTCTCGTGCTGGCACCCGTGGATGAAGTAACCCGTTCACTCGCCACCATTGCAGACGGCGGCGGCGACCTGACTCGCCGCTTGCCCACAGACAGCCAAAACGAAATCGCCGCACTCGCCCATAATTTCAACCGGGTGATGGAGCATATCGCCGATATCATTCGCAACGTGGTGCAGGTAAATGACAAAGTGCGCACCAACGTCAATACCATGAGCAGCGCCACCGAAAGCACCGTCAATTCTACTTCCCAACAATTGCGCGAAATTGAACTGGTAGCGACTGCTGTTGAAGAACTTTCAGCATCAGCCACCGAAATTGCCCGCCATGCTGGCGACACTGCCGAGCGAACCAATGCCACCAGCATCCTGGCGGAAGAGGGCAACACCATCGTTAATTTGTCATTGGAAAACGTAAATCGTTTGACCGGGCAAATTGAATCTACGGCGCAAAAAATCCAGGTGCTGAAAAATAATTCGGTCAATATCGGTTCCGTAATGGAAGTAATCAGAACCATCGCCGAACAAACCAACTTGCTTGCACTCAACGCTGCGATTGAAGCGGCTCGCGCCGGTGAGCAAGGCCGTGGTTTCGCCGTGGTAGCAGATGAAGTGCGCTCCCTCGCACAAAAAACCCGTTCATCTACTGAAGAAATCGAATCGATTATCGTGCAACTGCAACGCGCCGCTGATGAAGCGCACCAAGCGATGAGTACCAGCACATCATCTGCACGCGAAACAATTGATACCGCATCCAAAGTGGGCAGTGCGCTCGATAAAATTCGCGCGAATATCGGCATTATCAATGACATGAACCATCAAATTGCCACCGCGTCGCATCAACAAAGCTCTGTTGCTAATGAAGTAAGTAAAAATATTACGGCAATTCATGGTTTATCCGAAAACGTAGTGCAAAACGCGCAGGTTGTTAATCACAGTGGCAGCCAGTTGATTAATGAAACCAGCGAATTGAAAAAACAAATCGATAATTTCAAAGTGTAATTTTTCCTCCGTGCAATAAAGCCAGCCACTGCTGGCTTTATTTTTTGGCTATTTCGTTTATTTATATTTCACTTCGCACGAATCCGTTCATTAGCCAGCACAACAAATTAGCCAATCATTAGTTTTTAATTTTCGATCAAACAAAAAAGCCCGGCACCTAGCCGGGCAAAATAAGGCTTCATAAAAAGCCTTGGCATCACAGGGAAGAAAATTAGAACTTGGCCCGCACACCGAGACTATAACGCGCCCCGTTTTCGTAAAAACCAACCGGGATACCATCATCTGTGTGTGTGTAAATAACTTCATTGGTGAGATTAACAGCGGTCAGGAACAAGGTAATTTGATCATTAACAGCCCAATCGGCAGTTGCATCCCATTGGTCGTAATCTGACGTTACCAATTGTGAACCCGAGGTCAAATTACCATAGGCTTCGGAACGAAAATTGTAGGATAGACGAACGCTCACCGAATCGTTTTCGTAATAAACAGAAGCGTTTGCCTGGTCTTCAGAATTGCCGGGTAGTTTTAATTTTTGTCCGCCCTCTACAGCAGGCACGGTCGCATCAGTAAAGGTGTAATTAGCGACCATACCAAAACCCGCGCCCAATTCTTTTTGCAACTGTACTTCAAAGCCGCTGATGTCTGCACCATCAGACGCGTTGTGCGGCCTGGTTACCGATAACTGATCACCATCGATAGTTTCGGTAATCGTACGGGTAAACACAAAAGTATCCAGGCGTTTGCTAAAGAAAGTTCCGGATAAAATAGCACCCTCTTCAAAATACCACTCCACGCCCGCTTCAAATTGCTCGGCATAAAACGGTTTGATATTGGGATTGCCGGCACTCGCCGATGAAGTCGTTAAGTTAATCGTGATATTCGCACTCAGGTCCTGGAATGTCGGGCGCGCCATTACTTTGGAAATTGCCGCGCGCACTTTCACATCATCGGCCACATCATAAATCAGGTTGAAGCTCGGCAAAAAATCATCATAGCTGCGCGATACTGAACCTAGTTCACCATCGATATACGCTTTGGATGTTTGATCGGTTTGCACCGCACGCACACCGACATTACCGTGAAATTTGGCGATTTCAAAATCAGCTTTTACATAGGCAGCGGAAATTTCTTCGTTAATTTCGTAGAACGCCTTTTTATCGTAAGTGTAAGTCATTGCACCGGCAGCAAACATCGGGTCGATAACCTGTTTGGCTTTATCACCATCAATCCAGGCATATTGTGTCAATGAACCTGATGTGGCAGCCTCACCATGCAAGCGCGGTGTTAATCCACCGGATACTTGATCCATGGTGATAACTTTCCACGCTGGATGGGAAGAATTGGTTGAACCTACTGTGCGATTATTAGTAATAGTTTCATCGCGGAATTTAACACCGGTTTTAATACCAGTAACAATTCCCCAATCAAGTTCTTTTTCAAAATCCAGCTGCGCATAATTTTCTTCATCTTCCATTTTGCGAATCCAGTCGCGCGCGCTTAACAATGTCAGTGCCGAATGATCTTTAGGATCAATATCCAGATATTCAATTTCAATAGTATTTTTACCCAGGTTAACGCGCTCGCGGGTATTGGCCTCAAACCAGTAACCCATGTCGCGATCACTGCCGCCTTCTGCGCTGGTAGTTCCTATTTGCGCGTGCGCAGTCCAACTATCCCCGGTATAAGTTGCATCAAAATCCAATACTTCTGACTCTACCGAGGCATCGCGAAAAATTGGCTCGATTGCCGCGCCACCACTATTCGGGTTTTCAAATGTACCCGCGACAATCGCTTTTTTTCCGTCACCGGTGGTAATAAATTTCGGGTTAGTTACGCGATCACCCTTTTCCAGTTTGTAACCGCCCGGCATAAATAAATAGTTTTGGTTATTGTTATCCGAATCCATATCGGATTTGACATAGTTCAGCGTTAAATCCCACGCATCGGTGGGTTTGAATTGTAATGTGGCGTTGCTGGTAAGGCGCTCGTTTTCCTGTTGGAAAATCGCCGAGCCACCACCCCATACCGCATAAACATCATTTGTTACCACACCATTTTGATCGGTTACCGAATAGAGGGTGTTATCCGCAAAACCTTCCAATCCATCGCGGCGCACACGGCGCTTTTGTGAACTAATTGAGGCGAGCACACCCAATGTACCTTCTTCATTTTTCCAACTACCCAACGCAGAAAGTTGCGGATCCCACACATCGGGCAATTCGCTGTACACACTTTCTGCCGATAAATTAATAGTGCCGGATGCAAGGTCCAGAGGCTTGCGCGTGCGCACAATGACGGTACCACCGATGCTGCCCTCATCGATATCCGCTTCAGGACTTTTATACACTTCCAGTGAAGAAACCAATTCGGAAGCAAGGATCGAATAGTTAAAACCACGGCTCGGGTTATCGTTCGCCCACCAATAAGCCGATGCAACGTTTTGTCCATTCATCAAGGTGCGGTTCATGGTGCTATTGGTGCCGCGCACAAAAATATCTCGGCCTTCGCCCCAATTCCGATCCACCGATATGCCGGGGATTCGCTGCAACGAATCCGCAATATTTTTATCTGGAAATTCACCAATATCTTCCGCATTAATAGCATCTACAATTGCATCGGAATTTTGTTTAACCGATAACGCCTGCTGCAAACTACTGCGAATACCAGTAATAACCATCTCTTCCGGTTCTTCCGTCGTTTGTGCGAATACTGATGCCGAGCAACCCGCAGCAAGTAATGCAATTGCGACGGGTAATTTTTTGTGACGCATTATTTTATTCATTGTTTTCACGCTTATACCTTTACCGGTTGATAAAAAATTTGCAAGATTAATAAACCATCAGGAGTTATGGACTCCTGACTATTAACGAGAGACAAATTTAAAAACCGACAGAAGAACAACAAAAAAAACGCGAAAAATAAAAAATTTAATTTTTTTATAAAGAAATGGCGGGTTTTAATGTGAAGATGCGTTTAGGGGTTGCCAAAAGCATTTTTCTAAAAACGCAAACGTAAACCTATAGCAAAACGGCGTCCGCTTTCATAAAGCCCCTGGGGAATATCATTCGCGGTACGATAGTAAATCACTTCGCTGGTGAGATTAATCGCTTCAATATAGAGAGTGGCAAACTCAGCAGCATTCCATGCAGCGGTAAAATCCCATTGTTGATAGGCGCTCGTTTCATCCTGGGTGCCGGATAATACCTCCCCAAACGATTTCGAACGATAGTTATAGGACAAGCGCACGCTGTACTGCATATCCTCGTAATAAAGTGAGGCATTAATCTGGTCGCGGGAATTTCCAGGCAATTTTAGTATTTGTTTTTTATCCTGGGATACAACCCTGGCCTGGGTAAAGGTGTAGTTACTTGAAACGCCCACACCGTTGCCGATGTTTTGTTGCCACTGTAATTCAAGGCCGGAAATTTTTGCGCCCTCGGCATTGTAAGGGCGAGAAACATCTAGCATCTTACCGTCCAAATTTTCCTCCATGGCTTTATTGTAAATAAAAGTGGAGATCGTTTTATAAAAAGCCGTTGCCGAAAATAGGGATGCCGAATCAAAATACCATTCAAAACCCAAATCGCCCTGGCGCGCACGAAATGGTTGTAAGTCCGGATTGCCACCGGAAGCATTTCCGCTAGTGCCATCAATCACAATATTGGAACTAAGATTTTGAAACGTAGGGCGCGCCATCGCGCGTGACAAAGAACCACGAAAAATAAAATTATCGCGATAATCATAAACAAGATTCACGCTCGGCAAATAATCATTATAACGTCGCGTCTGCGAATGGAGTTTCTGCTCTTCATAAGCGGTTGATATTTGCTGTGTCTCTACCGTGCGAATCCCCAGGTTTCCATGCCACGAATCCCGTTGAAATTCTCCTTTTATATAGGCAGCACTGATGGTCTCATTAATCCGGTAAAAAGCGTCATTATCATAACGATAATGCATTAAACCCTTATCAAATGCCTCCGCAAAAATTTCATTCGCGCGGGCCTCATCAACCCGGGCAAAGCGAGTCAGCGATTGACGGCTAGCAGTTTGCTCATGCAATTCCGGCGTTAAGTCGGTAGATACGCTAGCTAAGCCAGTGTTTGAAAAACTGACCCAAAGCGGATGAGATGTATCTATGCTGCCCGCATAACGATTATTTTCTATAGTTTGATAGCGCCATTTAAGACCGGTTTTCAACGCAGAAAAAAATGCATGGTCCAATGTCCATTGAACATCAGTTTGCGCATAAATTTCATTGTCCTCCATGTTGCGAATCCAATCGCGGGAATCACTGGAAAGGTAAGGAAGGCTACGCGGGTCTTGCGGATCAAGATCCAGATATTCCACTTCAATCGTATTGCGACTTAATGAAAAACGTTCGCGGGTATTGCCGATAAAACGGTAGAGCTGGTCTTGATTAGTGCCACCATCGGCATTGGTACTACCCAGCTGGGAATGCACTAATAAATTGTCGTTGGTGTATTCAATGTCCAGATCGTAAACATTACTGTCCACATAGGCGCGACGAAAAATTGCATCCAGCGCTGCACCGGTACTATCAGCATTATTTAGCGTGCCTGCCAGTAAAATTTTCCTACCGTCGCCGGTTGCACCAAAACGAGGGTTGGAAACTGTTACCGGTGGATTTTCGCGTAGTTTAAAACCGCCCGGCATAAACAAATAATTCTGGTTGGCGATCTTCATCTCCATCGCAGAACCAACATAATTAAATACCGCTTGCCAATTTTCCGTAGGACGCCACTGCAATGTAACGTTACTGGTATCGCGCTCGCGCTGTTGCTGAAAAATGGCAGAACCTCCACCCCAGATAACATATACGTTATCCGTAATATTCCCCAAGTCATCTTTAATAGCGTGCAAACTGTTATCAGGAAACGTTTCCAATCCATCGCGGCGCGTGCTGGTATTTTGCCAATTCAATGACACCAACGCACCAAAAGTCTGTTCGCTGTTTTGCCAACTGCCCAATAAGGACGCTTGCGGATCGTAAGCATCGGGTAGTTCGCTATATTGCTCTTCTAATGTAAACCGTAAATTATTTTTTCCCATATCAAACGGTTTATGGGTATAAATAATGACGGTGCCACCGATGCTACCTTCATCAACATCCGCTTGCGGACTTTTATAAACACGCAGCGATGAAATTAATTCCGATGCGAGAATAGTGTAATTAAAACCGCGACTGGGATTATCATTAGCCCACCAATAAGCAGAAGCAACATTTTGCCCATTCATTAAAGTGCGATTGATATCTTTATCAGTACCGCGAATATAAATATCGCGCCCTTCACCCCAAATGCGATCTACCGAGACACCCGGAATTCGCTGCAATGAATCGGCAATATTTTTATCGGGAAATTTTCCGGCATCTTCAGCATTCATTGCATCAAGTACTGCATCCGCTTCGCGTTTAATAGCCAAATTGCGACGCAAGCCTTCCTGAATTCCGGTTACCAATAACTCTTCTGTTGATTGCTCAACGGCTTCTTCAGCATGAATTTTTTGATCCACTGAAGATGGTGAAGGTGATACCGATTTACTCTGTGCCTGAATTACCACCGCACCGTTGCCACCAAAAATAAAATTCAACGATGTGTTACGCAGTAGCAGTCCTAACACTTGCTCAGAGGTGTATTCACCTTTTACAGGTTCGACGTGAATAGCGGGCAAACTTTCCGGTCGGAATAATAATTGCAAATCGGCCTGCTCAGCGAAGCGAGTAAGTGCTTCTGCCAAGGGTAATTTTTCAATCTGGTAATAACGTGTTGCAGCAAATGCATTGCCGCTTGTTAGCATTCCAATGAACAAACCAATGGCCATACCCCTACGCCATGCGAAGCGTAAGCGGACAGCAGTTATGGTCTGATTAACCTTTTTCATGGGAGTTATTGTTGGTCGCGCCAGAAGATAAATGCGCAACCATAACAAAAGTGCTCATCATGCAACAATCCTGAAATGGAAATGGGATACGGAAAATGATTTCCCAAAAAAGCGGGAGGAGTTAATTCGTTGTCGGGTTTTAGACCTATGCTACGTTTATAGAGGCAGACCCATTCAGATGTTTATTTGCCCGGGGCCCGGCTATTACCATGTCCAAACCTACTTTTACCCTTATATCCAGGCTCGGCCCGGATCAACCGGGCACCGCGGGTGAGCCCCCACCCATGCCCCTTACCGCTGAGAATCTATATAACACCTATCGTGCTTCACTCTTGAAATACCTTATCGGCATGCTGCCGGGTGGCCGGCAGGACGCGCTGGAAATTCTCCACGAAACTTACATCCGGCTGTTACAACACGAGGATCTGGAGCGTATCCAGCAAAATCCGCGCGCGTATATTTTTACCATAGCCACGAATTTAGTCACCGACTGGCTCAGACGCCGTCACAGTCGCCGCCAGGATTTTCACGATAGTTTTGATGAGCTGGAATTCCCGTGCGATGAAATGACTCCGACCCGCGCGTTGAATTGGGAACAATCCCTGTCCCAACTCAAACAGGCATTAATGGGCTTACCGGGATTAACGCGGCAGATTTTTTTACTGAGCCGTTTTGACGAATTAACCTATCCTGAAATTGCGCGTGAACTGAACATTAGTACGCGCACAGTGGAGCGTCACATGAGCAGCGCATTCCACGCGTTGCAACAATCACTTGAAGATTTTTTATGAATACCCACAGTTCTGAACAACATTCCAACCGCTCCATTCGCGCGCAAGCAGCCGATTGGTTAGCGCAAATGCAAAATCCGGATGCAACGCCGGACACCCAGGACGCATTCGAACAATGGCGCAACGCAGATATCCGCCACGCGCTCGCGTTTGAACAATGCCGCAGCTTATGGTTAATGACACAGGAGTTAAAAAATGATGCTGACATCCAACGCGAACTGGATTCTGCACGCGCCAGGAAAAAATCCCGTGCGCACAATAGCGGTTGGTATTTATTTGCGGCAGCAGCCACATTTCTGGTAATTAGCATCGGCGTATTTTTTCAACTTTCACCAAAGCCCATCGAATATTCAACCGGAATTGCTGAGCAACGTTTGATTCAATTGGAGGATGGTTCAAGCGCATTACTCAATACTGACTCAGTGTTGCAAGTCCGTTTTACCAGCAATAAACGTGAGTTATTACTTAAAAAAGGCGAAGCTTACTTCACCGTTGCCAAAGACAAACAACGCCCCTTTGAAGTCACTGCTGCAAAAAGTTCTGTGCGCGCAGTAGGTACAGAATTCAACGTAGCTCTGTTAAACCACAAACTTACACTGGATGTCACAGAAGGTATTGTTGAATTCAAAACAAAAACAACCGCTGATGAATTACTTACCAGTAAAGTAAAACAAGGCGAAGCTATTAATTTTAATGCAGACGATTCCAAACTGCTCATTCAACCGGCTAACACCGCGCGAATCTCTGCCTGGAAAGCACGCAAAATTTATTTCTCCGCCGATACGCTCGAAAGCGCTATTACAGAATACAACCGCTACACCCGGAAAAAAATAGTGATCTTGCACGATGAATTGAAACACCAGAAAATTTCCGGCGTGTTTAATATTGATGATGTGGATGCGTTTATTTTTTCATTGGAACAATTACTGGATGTACGGGTGGAGCGTCATCGGGATAATATTTTGGTAATGCGGAAATAGCGGATGCAAATTAACTCTCATCACTCTTTTTAATGCCTGGTGTGCTGGACCGGATAGCCATCCCTGTCTCTGGCCAAGTGCTTACTTTAAGGAAACTTGCCTCACCTATAACAGCTTACAGCGCGCGTAATTAGTAATACACATGTACTGAAACGGCACAGACGTAGCACAATCAACTATTATTTTTACCACCGGAAAGCCAGATAAGAGAGCAAATTTTATATTCATTGAGCAAAAATCGTCCTTACCCTTATTTTAATTATGTCAAATATCACCTATGCTGCCGCTCCCGTCGTTGCGGCCATATAGCTCTCATTCTGGTTCGGTTTATTAAACAGGCGTTTACAGTTAATTGACCGCAGCATTGAAAGAAACACCTACCATGAAAGTACGATATGGCGTGCATGAGTCAAAATTCTAAAATCTCAATATGGAGTTTTATATGAAAAAGCTACTGTTAGCTACATTGTTTTCTTTTCTTAGTGGGAATTTAATTGCCGCAGAATTCTCCGGAAAAATTCAATCAATTGGAGCTGGACCTGGATTGGGAAGCATAGTACTGATAAGAGTGGAGAATCACTCAGCCAGCGCCCCATGGGCTGCTGCAGGTTGTGCAAATGGTTTTTGGAGTTTTAAATTTGATACGGCTGTTGCGGGGGGAAAGGAAACTTACAGTCAATTATTAGCAGCCTATACATCTCAATCCACAGTAGTAATTGAAGGCACAGGCACCTGCCCAACAACATCAGGTGGATTAGCCCAGGTACAAAATCTTAGCTACACAAGATTTGCGTATTAAGAAAGTGTTTAACCCTGCCATTAAAAATAGAAAAATAGTTTTAGGCAGGCTGTTATATCAGCCTGCTCACTAACGATTAAACTTTCCCTTATAGGGATGAGACTTTTGCCAACCCGCTTCACTGAAGTTATCAACAAAACAGATCTTGACATCTGCCATACCGACACTGGTGGGGAAAATCCATGCAGTAGCATCTTGTTTGCTGCGTGTAACAAACCAAAGTGCGTCCCCCCTAGCTAATCCCCAGCTACTTACTTTATGAACCAATAAATCAGCCTCTTCTCGTGTTGCAACAATAGCAATTCTAATGTGTGCTTCACCCATAGTTGCTGCTTGATAAATTCTGGCCAAGGTAGACTCCTGATAAGCGGATGCGAAGTTAGTTTTTCATCCCGTAAATTCTGTTAATACCACCCTGTATTATCGCCAAATATAAAGTGGTACTAAAAAAACCGCCCTTGTGAGGCGGTTTTCTTTAAAACGCAAAAGTTGATAGACCTTAACTGCGTTTAAGCTTCATTACCTGGCTTACCAATAGTCGCCAAAATCCCGCCATCCACATAAACAATTTGCCCGGTAACAAAATCACTTGCTTTGGATGCAAGGAAAATTGTTGCACCTTGCAAATCATCCGGATCACCCCATTTTGCAGCGGGAGTGCGGTTGATAATAAATTCATTGAAAGGATGACCATCCACACGAATCGGTTCGGTTTGGCTAGTAGCGAAATAACCGGGGCCAATGCCGTTTACTTGTACATTGTATTTCGCCCACTCGGTGGCCATATTTTTGGTTAGCATTTTCAAACCGCCTTTGGCAGCGGCGTAAGCGCCTACTGAATTACGGCCAAGCTCACTCATCATTGAACAGATATTAATAATTTTTCCCTGACGACGCTCCACCATTTTTCGCGCAACCGGGCGGGTCATGGTGAATACACCGGTTAAATCGATTTTAATTACTTCTTCAAAATCTGCTAACGACATTTCGAGTAATGGTGTACGTTTAATAATGCCTGCGTTGTTAACCAGAATATCGATGGGACCATGATCGTTTTCGATTTGCTCAACGGCAACAGCAACTTGATCTTCGTCAGTGACATTAAATTTGTAACCAAACGCTTGAAAACCTTTTGCGCGATATTCGTTGACGGCATTGTCGATTTTCTCTTGCGAGGAGTTGCCATTAATAATCAATGTTGCACCAGCGCTGGCCAGACCTGAGGCCATAGCCATTCCGAGGCCGTGAGTTGCGCCGGTTACTACAGCAACTTTTCCGGTTAAGTCGAAGAGTGGGTGAGTCATAGGGTGATCTCGATTGAAATATTTTTTGAAATTGTTGGTGAGATAAAATGTTTAACGTTGGAGAAACCCGTATTTCGTGAGATTCCATACGGGTTATATATTGGAAATAATTTATTTCAATTCGCTGGGCTTGTGGAAATCCATATCGGTGTAGTCGTGGTTCTCTCCAGCCATGCCCCAAATAAACGTATAGTTGGCGGTACCAACACCCGAGTGCATTGACCATGGTGGCGACACAACAGCTTGCTCATTACCAACCCAAATGTGACGGGTTTCTTCTGCTGGCCCCATGAAATGACACACGGCGTGATCTTGCGGAATATTGAAATAAAAATAGGCTTCCATACGACGGCTATGGGTATGCATCGGCATGGTATTCCAAATGCTACCGGGCTTTAATTCGGTCATGCCCATTTGCAACTGGCAAGTGTCCAACACAGTGCTGATCATCAGCTGATAAATTTCGCGCTCATTGCAAGTATCGCCTGCGCCGACTTGCAGTACTTTGCTATTTTCCTTATTTAATTTTTTCGTAGGAAACGTTTGGTGCGCAGGAGTAGAATTTAAATAGAATTTCGCAGGATTATTCGCATCGTCGCTGCTGAAAATAACTTCTTTTGCACCGCGACCAATATAGAGCGCTTCTTTAGTGTTGATTGAATAAATTTCACCATCAACTGATATTTTTCCTGGGCCACCAATATTAATTGCACCCAACTCACGACGCTGCAGAAAAAAATCCGCTTTCAATTGATCATAGGTTTCAAGAGGAACGGCTTTATTTACCGGAAAAGCACCGCCGACCATTAAACGTTCGTAGTGGGTGTAGGTGAATAATACTTCGTCGGCCGCAAAAATATTGTCAACCAGGAAATGTTTGCGCAGCTTTTGAGTATCGTAATGTTTGAAATCATCGATATGGACTGCAAAACGTTCTTCTACGACTTTCATAATAAAACCTTTTATCTCGGCTTGTTGCTTGTGCCCGTGCGAACTATACACACGGGCAATGTGGTCACTTGCAATTAAGAATAGTAAATTGCATAACCAGTTAAAAATGAAATCTGGCTATGTAAATGATGGTTATTGTTTGAGTAATTTATAGATTTCCAGGCTGGCACCAATAAACGGCGCGTTGCCTTTTGGATCGTTGGAAAAAATACGTTCAGTCATGTAGTAATCATAGGTCCCATCGCGACCAAAACCCAAGCCTGCAACCAGGCATTGATCGTTCATACTGATGTTGCCATCTTTATGAACGGTAACGAATTCGTTGATAAGACCCTGGTAGCTTTTCACAGCGGCAGCGCGATAGGATTCTGGCAAATAGCCTTTGTTAACCGATTTTGCAAAAAAATAAGTAAACATAGCACTCGCTGATGACTCGCGATAATTCGCGATATCACCCGGTCTGTCGGTAATTTGCCACCAGGTGCCGGTTGCTGCATCCTGGTAGCGCAAAATATCCGGAGCAAACTCAGTGATAATATCGATCAGTGTTTTGCGCAATTCAGTTTCAGATTCGGGAATAAAATCCAGCACATCAACCAATGCCATTGCATACCAGCCCATACCGCGCGACCAGAATTGCGGGGCGCGGCCGGTTTGCTTATCGGCCCAATCGGCTTTTTTGGATTCATCCCACGCGTGATAATAAAGACCTGTTTTTGCATCGCGCAGATGTTCCCGTGCAATAACAAATTCATGCACCGCTTCGTTAAAACTTTTATGTTGTTGTTCACCCGTTTCATATGCGGCAGCATAGCGCGCTAAAAACGGCATGCCCATATATACGCCGTCCAACCATAATTGGTTTGGATAAGTCGCACGATGCCAGAACGCACCTTCACTGGTGCGCGGGTGACGTTTTAAATTCTCACGTAAATAATCGGCGGCTTTGCGATATTTTTCCTGTTTGGTGCGCTGCTCCAGCAAAATAACCATTTCACCGGGTTTGGTTAAATCAATGCTGAATAAATCCGGTTCAAATGTTTCGATGTGGCCATCGTCGCGAATAAAACTTCCGGTAACGGTTTCAAGCGCTTTGCGATAAGCGGGGTTGGGGCTAATTGCATCAATATCTTGCAATGCGGCAATTTGCATTCCTACCACATCGTATTCAAATTTTCCGGGGCGTTTGCGGTATTCATCCCAGCCTTGATAGTGGTAATTCAGGGTTTTACGCTTAAGTTCGGAGTCCGCTAATTTTTTTGCCCAATTCAATGCAGCTTCAGAATCAACCGGTTTTTGTTTTGCCGCCTGACTGATAGACGATTCAAAACGTACCCGTGGTGTTTTGGTCAAGCGCTGGATTTCGCTATCGAGATACGCCTTGAATTCGGCTTCGGTTTTGATGCCGTTTAATTCATGTTCCCAAGCAGCAACAAAATAATATTCCAGCTCACCGCCTTTATCTTTCATGATGGAAACATAAGAATTTTCATCAGTGGTTTGCTTTTCGCGATCATCGCGACGGAAAATTACCGCCATACCCAAATGATCGTTTTCGCCACTTAAACTTTGTTTGCCCCAACTGGCGGCGTAGGTCCAGGCGTAACCGCTAATATTTTGCGGACCTTCAATAAACGTAGTGCCAGGGTGCTTAACCAAACCAATCGCAAGATTTGGCAATTGCTGGCTGGCTTGCAATTTCACATTCACCAGGCGACTGCCGGCATTCATGGTTAAATGCGCTGTTAAATCCACCTTTTGGTTATTGATTTGCCAACCGTTGTAATTAATTTTGAGTCCGGAATAAATATCACCGTTGTTGGTGATAACAGCATCGCGAGTATCGACTAACGAAACCAGATCAACACTTTTACCATTCCAGAAACCATAACCACCCATACCGAGGGACTTGCCGACTTTTAAAACGTCCACACCCCAATCGGAATTCAGGTGATAGGAATCGTAACCATCCTGCCCGACGTTCTGCAGAACAACATCGTTAGTTTTCTTGCCAAAAATATCGAAACCGTTGCGCCAATCGAGATAAACACGATACGCCACCTTATCGGATTCAATGCCTGGGCCTTCGTAACGAATCCAGAATGAGTGATCCGTGTATTGTGCGGGTGGCGTTACTTTATCGACATTTTTAAAAGTACCGCCCACATATTCCTTACCTTTCCATTCGCCGCCTTCTTTAATGGAAATTTCTGCCTGGGTTTGTTTTTTCAACGCCGGCTTTTGAATAGCGGGATCGGAAGAAATTACAAAGGATTTGCTTTCTGCCGCAGCGAAATCACCTGCTAATAACAAGCTATCCAGGGCGCCATCGCCATCGGTATCGACTGTTTGCGAAGGCTGCACTGCACCATTGGTAGAAACACTTAAATGTTTTACCGCTTCATCGGTTGGGTCTAAACCCAGATCGTAAAATGGAAAATAAATGGGCTCTTGTTGCAATGCAAAATTATTGGCATTGGTAATTTCAGCGGTTGCCACTTGGAGATTGGCAGCCGTAGTTTGCGCAACAGATGTTGTAGCTGTGGTTTGTTGTTCATTGGTTTTTTCGGGTGAGCAACCAGTGATTGCTGCCAAAAAAATACCTCCATAAATAGCCTTGCGGGGCGTTCTGCTTTTCAACAATAAACTCACGCTCTTCACCTTCTCTTTTACTGAATAGTAGCTGCTTGAAATTAGCTGTTACTTAACAATTAGTACTGCATGAAAAACAACAAAACACGTACTTAAATAATCAAACAGGGATGCCAGCGAACTGGCATCCCTTTTGATTTCACTCTTAATGCAACAAGTGTACAAACATTAATTAAATTTGTATTGAACGCCGATGTTGTACTGGCGACCAGTTTGGTGATAGTAAGAGAGACGCTCATTGCTGCCCATATTACCAACCCATTGATCATCCGCTTCATCGGTCAAGTTCAATGCTTCAAGCGTAACTTTCCATTGATCATTGAATGAGTAATTGAACGATGCATCTACGTTCATTGTACCGTTAGTACCTTCTTCGTAATTGTTGTTACGACCAACAGGAGTGGTGAGGTAATCACTTCTACCAACGACTGACACACGACCACCGAAATTGTCTTGTTCGTAATAAAGAGTCGCCGCATATGTTTCATCAGAAAGGTTAACTAACGGACTTGTGCGCTCAACTAAACCGGGTACGGTTGCACTCAAATAATCCAGGTCAGATTCAACAGAAGTGTAGGAACCGATAAAACCGAAGTTGGCCCAGAAACCAGGCAGGAATGTGAAAGGCTGTTGGTAACTTAATTCATATCCAGTTAAATCACCACCGGGACTGTTGACCTGAGCACTGTAACCCCAGTCTGCATCGGCAGTACAACTAGTGTTAGTACCACAAGCGGCTTTCATTGTATCAAGTGATAGACCTAAATCATTCATCAGCGCAGTGTAAGTAGTACTCTTGCGAGCAGTTTGCGCAAAACTTTCAAAGTCTTTTTGGAACAGAGTTATGCCAACGCTTGCACCTTCCTGGAAGTACCACTCAAAACCAAGGTCATAACTTTTAGCTTTGGTTGGCTCCAAATATGGGTTACCACTCGAAACTGTAAATGCGTTACCTGATGCAGAAACGTTTGTACTTGGTGCCAATGCGCCCAAACCTGCACGTGCAATACCCTCGGAAGCCGCAAAGCGAATTAATACATCTTCAATAGGCTCAACAACCACATTCAGTGCTGGTAACGTGTCTGAGTAACTATGATCTACCGATAATGCGACACCTCTGTTGTCATAGCCAGCTGCCGTTTGATCAGTTTCAAAACGTCTTACACCGATATCACCACGAACAGGCAATGAACCAATATCAAAATTAAAATCTAATTGGGCATATACACCGGTAGTTGTTTCATTGATTGCAGTTTTGCTGGCCCATTGAGGAGTTAATGGAGCATTGAAGAGATTGTTCGCCTCCATAATTAATGCTCTATTCGGAATAAGCCATGGACGACCATCACCTAAACCTGAATCATACTCAACAATGTAATCGGGATTGGCTTGGATATTTACACCTTGAGTGCCTTCATTGATCCTGTTTTCATCAGTTTCAAAATTGAAATCTTTATAATCAACACCCGCTTTCAACTTGATGGCTTCAGAAGCATCAAATTCAAATACAAGATTTCCAGCATCATTTTCATTTAGAGTCGTTTGTGGACGCTGTCTAATACTGCTGGTTACCCAAGATGATTTGTTGTACGCACCTTCGCCGAAAGTTAATACAGGACTATCATAATCACGGTAGTCATAAGTAAAATCCTGACCGTTAGCAATCATAATGACAGTGTTTTGAATCGGGTTATCGTAGTCAGATTTGGTAGTTCCTACCATTGCTTTCAAACGGAAACTATCAGTGAAATCTTGCTTCAACGATACTGTCGTTTGCGAGAAGTCAGTTGACATATCATCGAAACGATTCTCAGACCACAGACGTGCGTTATCAATGTCTGCATATACGAGATTGCCATTTGCAATCTCGTAATCACGGAGAATCATATTGATCGTTGGAGTCGGTGCCGCAGCAGTGCCACCCACAGTGCCGTTAAGTACGGTTGAGAAAAACGTTTCTTCACGGGTTGCATCAAATTTTGCAAACAACGAGTCAACACTGATCTCAGTGGTGTCGGTAGGTCTAAATTGTAAAGAGAGGCTTGAACCCATACGCTCCAACTCATGCTGATAGGAGTCGTAACGAGGCAAACGAGGATGGAATGCAGTGTATATCGGATCTGTTGCCGGGATAATAGTTGGTGTTGTAGCGCCATTTAATTGGGAACGGTAGAATCGATCACCTGCTGCGCCGGACCAGCGACCTGTACTTGAGCCGTCATCGTGTAACTGACGCTCGGAATAAGAGAATGAAAAAAGCGCACCAAATTTTCCATCGCCAAAAATATTACTCACGAGAAATGATGCGCCCGGATCAGTCTTTTCAGATAAATCGTTGTAACCTAATTGACCGGCAGCAGTAAATACAAAGCCATCATAATCAAATGGCTGTGCCGCTTTTAAATCAACTGTCGCGCCCAAAGAACCTTCCTGCACTTCTGCAGAGTTGGTTTTGCGCACGGTCAAAGAGCTGAATAAATCCGAAGAAAATGTATTGAAGTCAAAACCGCGACCACGGTTGTTACCGCCGGCAGCATCAGTACTACCGGTAGTAGAAACTGTTTCCATACCATTCAAACGAACGGTTGTAAAAGTAGGGCCAAGACCGCGCACAGTAATGCCACGACCTTCACCGCCAGAGCGCTGGATTGTTACACCGGGAACACGCTGCAAAGATTCAGCGAGGTTGCTGTCCGGGAATTCAGCAATATCTGAAGCAACAATTGCATCAACAAAGCCACTTTGGCTCTTTTTAATATTTAACGCATTATTCAAGCTGTCACGAAAACTACCAGTAACCAATACTTCTTCAACAGTATCGTCACCAGCGTCTTGCGCATAAACACCAACAGGTAATGCTGATACGGCCATGGCCAATACGAGCGGATGTAGTGCAAACTTTCTCATAGCTATTCCCCATCTTTTA
This sequence comes from Cellvibrio sp. 79, assembly GCA_003056245.1. Lineage (GTDB taxonomy): Bacteria > Pseudomonadota > Gammaproteobacteria > Pseudomonadales > Cellvibrionaceae > Cellvibrio. The sequence continues at coordinate 1,202,711 of MVDH01000003.1, forward strand.
TTGTGATTAAATCATTGAGCTAATAGAGCTGTGTTTTTGTTGCCTCGTGGTAACAACAATTGACACGGTTTTCACAAACGAGCGAATTCAGTCAGTCAAAATTCGCAGTACTTTGTAATCTGTTTTTTATAAATGCTTTTAGCCTAGACGACTTTCAACACTTTTTCTTTTTGGTCCGGATGCTTGGCACTATTCAAAATTTTTTATATTTCAATTCGCTGTATTAAAATTTGCTAATACGTTTTCTTGATGCAAATGTCGCGCTTTGCATCAAACTTTAAATTCAACACCCTGGATTTTTACATTGCTGGTGACAAACTTGTCCAATTCTTCCAGCACACCAACTGCGTCTACCTTTTTAAAATCGCAATTGATTAATTGAAGATTCTGGATGGGAGAGCGTTTATAACCACGCACTTGAAATACCTTATGCGCTGTTTCACATTTCAAATTGCTGATGTGGATATTGCGTACGGTGGGTGTAAATTTTCCGGCATCACCTTCTTCGTAGTGAAAGTCAATAACAATGGCGGTTTGCACTTCACCGATCATTATGTTTCGAATATAGAAATTTTCGATCAAACCACCGCGAATGGAATTGGTTTTGATGCGGATGCCGCGCTCAAGCTCCGGGCTGCTCATCACGCAATTTTCAACAAATACGTTGCGCACACCGCCGGAAATTTCACTGCCGATCACTACACCACCGTGACCACTGCGCATTTGGCAATTGTTGATTACAATATTTTCGGAGGGGATGTTAATTCGGCGCCCATCCGCATTGCGGCCAGATTTAATGGCGATGCAATCATCACCGTTATCGAATAAACAATTTTTGATAACAACATTTTTGCAAGATTCGGGATCACAACCATCGGAATTAGGGCCATGGCTAACCAACTTGACGCCATCAATAGTGACGTTTTCACACAACACCGGATTCAATAACCAGAACGGAGCGTTAGTGATGGTCACATTTTCAATCAATACATTTTTGCAGGAATAGGGCTGCACAAAGGTTGGACGCAAATAAGAACCGTCAGCGTAAATACGCCGGGCAACAGGCACATTGTTTTCCATGTCCTGCATTAATTTATTGCGCGCGGCTTCCTGGGTCGGCACACCCGGAATCCCCCAATCCACGCTGCTGAAATTACTGCCCTTCCACGGCCACCAGGTGGTGCGATTGCCCTGGCCATCGAGCGTACCTTTACCCGTCACCGCAATATTGGTTTGTTCATAAGCGTAAATCAGCGGGGAGTAACCCATGATTTCCATGCCTTCCCAGCGGGTAAATACGGCGGGCAGGTAGGCTTTGGGATCGGTGATAAATGCGATGGTTGTATTTTCATCAATATGCAAATTGACGTTGGAACGCAGATGAATCGGACCACTCAGGTATCTGCCGTCGGTCACCAGCACCTTACCGCCACCAGCGTTATGGCAAGCAAGAATAGCGGCGGCAATCGCCTGGCTATTGTCATAGCCATCTTTGGCCTGAGCGCCATAAGTACGGATATCAAAGATTCGATCAGGAAATTCGGGGGGGCGCACTTGCTGGCGAATCAACTCCGCCTGTGACCAAGGGTCAGCACTAACAGGAGAGTCGACTGAAATTTTGGTGTGGGCACAACCACCCAGAGCGCCAATGGCCGAGCAACCGGCAATGGCTGCCAAACTCTGATGGATAAAGGCACGACGGCCTGCATGTTCCAGGTACATCTCAGTCACTGCGTGTTCTCTCGTGTATTGCTTTATCGGCTGAATGCTTTTGTTTTTATGGCCAGGCTTCTTTAAGGGCGGCTTTTGATTATCGGTAACACTATCGCCTGCATCACTTATTAATGAGTTTTAGCAGATGATCTTATGTGTCACTGGCAAATTACCCAATCCGGCTTTTTCTCGAAAGAAGATATTTATCCTCCTATCGAATGAAAATCATTCTGTATGTCATGTTTGATATTTGCAAGCCAATAGCACAAAAATTTTCCTTAACAAGCGTAAATTTAGTGTTTTTTACGTCATATTTGTCATGTAACCGTTTACTTTTATTTAATAATTAAAATGTAAACGTATACATATCACTTTAGATAGAAATTTTTTAAAAAATATTTCACTTTTCGTAAAAATTAAACATCCTATTATTTTATAAAATTTAGGATAATTTTATTAATATGATAGATTAGCTTTTATGTAACAGGCTAAAGATTTGTTTCGCGCCAAATGAAACCGATTACATTTGCGGTTTCGGCGATTTTGGGGCTGTTGCAGGGCCAAAAAATCGAGCGTAGATTTGATCCCGGTATTGACCGAATACCATTGCCGATTTTGAGGCGCCGCAAGGCGCCTTTTTTTTACGATCGAATTATCGGTGCGGCTAAATACGCCAAAGGGCGTATGGAGTTGAAGGAATAGCGGTGAGAATTTTCTTGCGGGCTACACTTGAAAAGATCACGGAGGCATCAATCCTTTTCGGTAAGTCATTACATCGATATTCCCTACTTCGAAAGCATCGAAAGAGAGACACGCGTGAGCAGTATTATTGTTTTGCATGACAGAGATAACGTTGGTATTTGTAAAGTTGCCCTGCCAGCCGGGGTTCTGTATGCAGAAAAAGATGTCACCCTCCTGCGCGACATTCCAGCCCTGCACAAATTTGCTGTGCGCCCTATCGCCAAAGGCGAAGCGATTTTGAAATACGGTCAAACCATTGGTTTTGCCAGCCAGGATATTCCCGCCGGTGAACATGTACATGTCCACAATTGCGTGATGGGGGTTCTGGAAAAAGATTACGGTTTTTGCGAAGAAACCAAACCCACAGAATTTGTACCTATCGAAAAGCGCGCGACCTTCCAGGGCTATAAGCGTCTGAATGGGAAAGTTGGCACGCGCAATTTTGTGGGCATTATCACCACCGTCAATTGCTCAGCGACCGTTGCGAAAGCAATTGCCCAACATTTCACATTTTCCGGCGAGTTGGAAAAATATCCGAATATTGATGGCGTCGTCGCCATGACTCACGACTCCGGCTGCGGTATGCGTTCGGACGGTGAAGGCTACGAAACCTTGCGTCGCACTTTTAACGGTTATGCGCGTCACCCGAATTTTGGCGGTGTGATGATGGTCGGCCTGGGTTGCGAAACCATGCAAATCCAACGCGTGATGGAAGAGTGCGGCCTCGCCGATTCCAAAACATTTACGGCGTACACCATTCAGGATGTGGGCGGTACGCGTATTGCGATTGAAAAAGGTATTGAGACCTTGCGCGCGATGTTACCGCTGGTCAACGAGTTCCAACGCGAAACCGTTTCTGCGAGCGAATTAATTATCGGGTTGCAATGCGGTGGATCTGATGCACTGTCCGGCGTAACGGCAAATCCTGCCCTGGGTATCGCAGGCGATATTTTAGTTCGCCACGGCGGCACTGTAATTTTGTCCGAAACGCCGGAAATTTTTGGTGCCGAACATTTGCTGACGCGCCGCGCTGAAAACCCGCACATCGCACAAAAATTATTGGATCGCATCAGCTGGTGGGAAGATTACACTGCACGCAATGATTTCGAATTAAATAACAATCCATCACCCGGTAATAAAGCGGGCGGATTAACAACAATTATTGAAAAATCCCTCGGCGCGCAAGCCAAGAGCGGCTCGACCAATTTAACCGACGTATTTTTATACGGCGAAGACATAACCACAAAAGGTTTTGTGTTTATGGATAGCCCCGGTTATGACCCGGTTTCGGCAACAGGCCAGGTTGCATCCGGCGCGCAGATTTTGTGTTTCACCACCGGTCGCGGATCTGCATTTGGTTGCAAACCAGCGCCGAGTATCAAGCTTGCCACCAACAGTAAAATCTTTGCCCACATGAATGAAGATATGGATTTGAATTGCGGCAAAGTACTGGATGGTGAAGTAACACTGGAGCAAAACGGCCAGGAAATTTTTGAAGAAATTCTTGCAGTTGCGTCCGGAAAGAAAACCAAAAGCGAATTGCTAGGCTATGGGGATAATGAATTTATTCCGTGGAAGATTGGGGCGGTGGTTTAAAATTCGCTCCCGCTGTTTTCGAAGTGCGTACCGATTCCCTCCTTTGAAAAAGGGGGCTAGGGGGGATTGAAGCTCCAAAAAATCCCCCCGGCCCCCTTTTTCAAAGGGGGAGAATAAGTCGCAGTTTTACAGATCATCTTTTTATCGAACTACGCTCAATTTTAAAAATTTTTACACAACAATAACCAGCAAATAGCTGGATTAACTAGAAAGCAAATTACGGCAGTTCCATCGGTCACATTAATAATGCATTGATGTGACTTTCTATTGCCCAAAATTTGCCACAGAGAGAACGACAACAATGAAAATAGCCATCACCAAAGAACGGCGGGCGCACGAGCGTCGCGTTGCCGCCACACCTGACACCGTTAAAAAATTTGTCGCCCTGGGTTTTTCTGTCGCCATTGAAAAAGGTGCCGGAGAATCCAGCCGTATTCCCGATAGCGATTACCAGACTGCTGGCGCAACTATTGAAAACGATACCGTTAATTTATTGCGCGATGCCGACATAGTATTGAAAGTTCAGCGACCATTGCTCGAAGGCGAGGGCGAAATTAATGAGCTCGCGCTAATAAAGCGCGGAGCGTTATTAATTGCCATGCTTTCACCTTATGCCGATCCCGTCGCGCTCACTCAATACGCGCAAGCAGGTATCACGGCGATGACTCTGGAATTTGTGCCGCGAATTACGCGCGCGCAATCTATGGATGTATTGAGCTCGCAATCCAACCTCGCCGGTTATCGCGCGGTGCTGGAAGCAATTAATATTTATGATCGCGCCATGCCGATGATGATGACCGCCGCCGGCACAATTGCACCAGCGCGCGTAATGGTTCTTGGTGCCGGTGTCGCTGGCTTGCAAGCCATTGCAACGGCACGCCGTTTAGGTGCAATTGTTTCTGCAACAGACGTGCGCGCTGCATCCAAAGAACAAGTGGAGAGCCTCGGCGGAAAATTTGTGATGGTGGAAAGCGAGGAAGTTAAAAACGCTGAAACTGCTGGCGGTTATGCCAAAGAAATGAGTGACGATTATAAACGTCGTCAGGCGGAATTGGTTGCTGAAACATTAAAGAAACAAGACATCGCCATTTGCACTGCGTTAATTCCCGGACGCAAAGCGCCCACACTCATTAATGATGAAATGGTTTATTCCATGCGCCCCGGCTCGGTAATTGTCGATCTTGCAGCAGAGCAAGGCGGTAATTGCACGCTGACGAAACCCGGTGAAATTGTTGAGGTTAACGGTGTAAGCATCATCGGTTTATTAAATATTCCGAGCCGCTTGTCGGCAGATGCCAGTGCACTTTATGCAAAAAATCTATTGAATTTTATTTCCCCTATGGTGAATGCCGATAAACAGCTCGCTGTTAATTGGCAGGATGAAATTATTGCGGCAACCGTGCTTACGCGCGACGGCGATATTGTTCATCCCAACTTTAAACCTGCCAGCGCGGCTTAAGGGGAATTCATTATGGAAACCAGTTTTGTTTCGCAGTTATCTATTTTTGTGCTCGCGATTTTTGTGGGCTACTACGTGGTCTGGAGTGTAACGCCCGCGTTGCATACTCCATTGATGGCAGTGACCAACGCAATCTCCAGTGTAATTATTGTCGGTGCATTAATTGCCGTCGGCCCCGAAGGCATCAGCTTGTCCAAAGTGCTCGGCTTTGTCGCCATGGTGTTAGCCGCAATTAATATTTTTGGCGGTTTCACCGTGACGCATCGCATGCTCGCCATGTATAAAAAGAAAGATAAAGCGGGAGGCAAATAATCATGACCAGCCTTCATGTAAATCTGACAGCGTTTGCTTATTTAGTCGCAGCCGTTTTATTTATTCTTGCATTGCGCGGTTTGTCATCCCCCGAATCATCACGACGCGGCAACACGCTCGGTATGATCGGCATGGCGATCGCAATTATTACTACGATTTTGAGCCCGGAAATTACATCCTACAGCTGGATTTTTTCCGCGTTAGCCATTGGTGCGGTGATTGGTATTTTTATCGCGCGCAAAATTGCCATGACAGCGATGCCGCAATTAGTCGCAGCGTTTCATAGTTTGGTGGGCATGGCGGCGGTGTTAGTCGCTGGTGCTGCATTCAGTAATCCGATTGGTTTTGGTATTGCCAATGCAGCAGGTGAAATCTTTATCGCCAGCCGCATTGAAATGGGATTGGGCGTCGTCATCGGTGCGATTACCTTTTCCGGTTCAGTGATTGCATTTACCAAATTGCAAGGTTTGGTTTCCGGCAAACCGATCGTGTTCGGCGGCCAGCATTTTTTAAATGCATTAATTGGTTTGCTGATTATTGGTTTGATCGTTTATTTCTGCGTTGACCAATCACCGTGGATTTTCTGGAGCATGACCGCGCTGGCATTTTTAATTGGTGTACTGCTGATTATTCCTATCGGCGGAGCTGATATGCCGGTAGTAGTTTCCATGCTCAACTCTTATTCAGGGTGGGCTGCTGCCGGTATCGGATTTACCTTGCACAATAATGCATTAATCGTTACTGGTGCACTAGTCGGCTCGTCGGGCGCTATTCTTTCCTATATCATGTGCAAAGGTATGAATCGCTCATTTTTCAATGTAATTCTTGGCGGTTTCGGTGCGGATGCAACGGCTGTTAATACCGCAGGTGGCGAAGATAAACCGGTTAAACAAGGCAGCGCCGAAGACGCCGCGTTTATTATGAAAAATGCCGGTTCAGTCATTATCGTTCCCGGTTACGGCATGGCGGTGGCGCAAGCGCAACATGCATTGCGCGAAATGGCCGACGAATTAAAACACGCCGGAGTAAAAGTAAGCTATGCCATTCATCCGGTGGCGGGCCGTATGCCCGGCCATATGAATGTGCTGCTCGCTGAGGCCAATGTGCCTTACGACGAAGTGTTTGAGCTCGATGATATTAACAACGAATTCCAGACTGCGGATGTTGCTTTTGTGATCGGTGCAAATGATGTAACGAATCCCGCTGCCAAAACCAATCCACAAAGCCCGATTTTCGGCATGCCGATCCTGGAAGTGGAAAAAGCGCGCACCGTATTGTTTGTGAAACGCTCCATGGCTTCAGGTTACTCGGGCGTGGAAAATGAATTATTTCATCGCGATAACACCATGATGTTGTTTGGTGATGCGAAGAAAATGGTTGAGTCCATTGTAAAAAATATTTCATAGCATTTTTGTACAGAGTTTGTTTGTGTGAGTTATGGAGCTCCTTGGGTGCCGCTCGGTGAGGGCACTCATTTTTTATAATGATTTTTAACTCCACAACGAGAGATTATATTGATGAAGATTGAACATTTTGCAGTAAATGTCGCAGATCCGATTTCAATGGCTGCGTGGTATGTTGCCAATATGGGATTGCAGATTGTACGCAAACAAGATGGTGGCGCTAACACCCATTTTCTGGCAGACGATTCCGGCGATGTAATGATTGAAATTTATAACAATCCACCGGATGACGTTCCCGATTACAAAAGCATGAATCCGTTGTTATTACATCTGGCATTTGTGTGTGAGAACCCGGAACAAAAACGTGCTGAGCTGGAATTAGCTGGAGCAAGCTTTGCCGAAGAAGTGCATATTAAAGATGGATCACATTTAGTGATGATGCGCGATCCCTGGGGATTAGCAATTCAATTATGCAAACGCGGAAACAAAATGCTGAAGTATCAGACCCCCACCTAACGTTCCCTTATTAAGATGGAGAAACAATTCCCTCCCCTGACAAGGGGAGGGTTAGGGTGGGGTAGCGGCCTATGCGCCAAGTTCTTTATCAAAAATAGCTTTATCAATAATCGCACCACGGTGACGGATGATAATACCGGCGCAACGAATGCCTTGTTTTGCAGAATCTTCAATTGATTTTTTCTGCAAACGGCCCGCGAGATAACCGGCGTTAAATGTATCGCCTGCACCCGTGGTATCAATGACACCTTGCACCGGTGGAACAGGTACGCGAACTTCCGCATCGGGAGTAATAATTACCGCATCATCGGCGCCACGTTTTAATACCAGCTCTGCCAGGTTGTAAGAGGCGTAACGTTGCTTGCAACCTTCGATACTGTCATCGCCCCACAACAATTGTTCGTCATCAAGTGTAAGTAACGCGATATCGGTGTATTGCATAATCGCGAGCATCGCTTGTTGTGCTTCGGCTTTATCGCGCCACAAGCGCGGACGATAGTTGCTATCGAACGCGATAATCACATCTTGTTGACGCAATTTGTGCAATGCGTTGTATAAAAACTCACGAGATTTTTCGCCGATAATTGCCAAGGTAATGCCACTCAGATAAACACAGTTACAATCAACCAGTTTCTGGCAAAGTTGATCGGCTGCTTCTTGCGAATTAAATAACTCGCGCGCCGGTGCTTCTTTGCGCCAGTAAAAAAATTCGCGCTCTCCATCAGGGCGATTGCGGATAATGTACAAACCGGGTGAACGGCCAGGAATTTGTTTAATCAAACCAGTGCCAATATTTTCAGTGGCAATACGCTGCATAATTTGCGCACTGTAAGGGTCATCACCTAATTGGGTTACGTAATCAGTTTTTAAACCCAGGCGGGCCATATACACCGATGTGTTGTAGGTATCGCCAGCGAAAGAAAGGGCCATTGTTTCGCGGCCATTGCTGTCGGCGGTCGGGAACGGGGAAAGCTCCACCATGACTTCGCCAATTGCTGCTATGTGTGCCATGTTAAATTCCACGGATGTGCTGGTTAAGAATATTGTTATGGGTTGTGCAAAAAGATGCGTGATATTAAGCCGGGCAACTATAACACTTGTTAAATAGCAACCCTAGAATTTTGTGCGATTAAAATGAAGTTGTTTTGTTATTTTAAAATTTAATTCCCGATTAATAAATCGGGCTTTATTTATGATTTTTATTTTTTAAATTTTACCCTTTAAGCTCAAGAATGCTATCAACCTTTGCTGGATTTTATAATGAATCGTTTAAACAAAAACTTGTTGTCACAGTTACCTGAAGATGTTGTTTTGCCAAAATATAATCGCGATGCATTAGTGCCTGGCATCGTCCATCTGGGGATAGGGGCATTTCATCGTGCCCACCAGGCTTTTTATACAGAAGCGGTGTTAAATCAATTTGGTGGCAATTGGGGAATTATTGGTAGCAGCTTGCGTTCGGCAAGTGTACGCGATCAACTGGTACCGCAAGATTGTTTATACACATTAGTCGAGCGTTCAGGTGATGGAGAAAAACTACAGATTATCGGCGCGGTAACCGACACCCTCGTTGGTCCGGAAAATCCCGCGGCATTAGTGGCAACAATTGCGCAGCCTAACATTAAAATTGTTTCATTAACCGTAACGGAAAAAGGTTATTGCCATGATCCTTCAACCGGCAATTTAAATGAAACCCATCCGGATATTATTCACGATCTGCAAAACCTGGATAAACCTGTCTCTGCTATTGGTTTTATCGTCGCTGCGCTAAAACAGCGTTATGAAAATAAACAGAAAGCCTTTACCGTATTGAGTTGCGACAATCTGCCCAACAATGGCGAAGTATTGGAAAAAGTTGTGCTGCAATTTGCACAAAAAATTTCCCCTGCGCTTGCCGATTGGATTAAAACCAATGCAACTTTCCCCAGCACAATGATTGACCGCATTGTTCCCGCCACCACTGACGATGACCGCCGCGATATTGAAGCGCGATTGAGTATCAATGGTGAAAGTGTGCGCGATGAAGGAATGGTGGTGTGCGAACCATTCTCCCAATGGGTGGTGGAAGATAAATTTGCTGATGGTCGTCCCGAATGGGAAAAAGTAGGCGTGCTGTTAGTAAACGATGTGCGCGTGTTTGAAAAAATTAAACTGCGTTTATTAAATGGTGCCCACTCCACCATGGCCTATACCGGTTATCTTTCCGGCTTCCAATACATTAGTGAAGTCATGGAACAGCCAGCATTTGTCAATCTGGTAAAAACTTACATGGCGCGCGAAGCGGGTGAGACTGTTGCTGCTCCAGCCGGGTTTGATATTGAAGCCTACAAACAACAATTGCGCGACCGTTTTTCCAATAAAGCGCTTAAGCATCGCACCTGGCAAATTGCGATGGATGGTTCGCAAAAATTGCCGCAGCGTTTACTGGAAACATTGCGCGAACAATTAGCAGGTAATGGTAATATCGATATTTTATGCCTCGGTGTAGCCGCGTGGATTCGCTATGTATCCGGTGTAGATGAACAAGGTAAGGCAATTGAAGTTTCTGATCCACTTGCAAAAGAATTACGCGCGGCTTGCGATGCAAACCAAGGCAATCCCGCTGGCATGGTTAAAGCCATCGTGAGCATTCAAAAAGTATTTGGCACCGACTTGATTAACGAATCACGTTTTACCCAAACCACCACAGAATGGCTGGAACGTTTTTATAGCAAAGGTGTATTGGCCTCTATACAAGAATCCTTCCAATAACCCGTAGGGGCGCAATTTATTGCGCCCTTTTTTCTGCAAAAAGATTTATCGCTCTATCAAAAAGGTACAATAACGAAGGGCGCAATAAATTGCGCCCCTACAGGTCATATTCATTTTGCGAGGAAAAAATGATCGTCCGTAATGTAAATTTATTTATTGCGATCATTTTTTCGCTGATTTTTATCTCAAGTTGTGCAACACAACCCTATGCAGACTACGATGCGGTAGTTAATGCCCCCATAAAATCCTCTGCAAAAAATTTCACCAGTATTCAAGCCGCGTTGGATGCAGCGCCGACAACCGCCAAAAAACCGTATCGAATTTTTATTGCGCCTGGCGACTACTATGAAAAAATTATTATCGCCAAACCCAATATCCATTTGATTGGTACCGATAAAAAAAGTACCCGAATTTTTTACAATGCCTATGCCGGCCAGCAATCTACTGAAGCTGGCTCGACCAAAGGACAAATATGGGGAACATCAGGTTCCGCTACATTGATTATTCGCGCCGCCAATATTCATATCCACCAACTGACGATTGAAAACACCTTTGATTTTCTTGCCAACGATGCACTCGCCAACGATGATCCCAAGCGCATTGCCAATACCCAGGCCGTGGCCTTACATCTGGATAATGGCAGCGACCGGTTCCTGGCGCGCGATGTGCGCTTGCTGGGTTATCAGGACACATTGTTTGTTAATGCGGGACGCAGCTGGTTCGATAAAAGTTTTATCAGCGGGAATGTGGATTTTATTTTTGGCAAAGGCAACGCGCTATTTACTGCTTCAGAAATAAAAACACGCGGGCGCGGCAAGCCCAGTGAACCCCATGCGTATCTGGTGGCACCCTCAACGCACATTAGCAGCGAATACGGATTAACCTTTATTGATTGCATTTTAACGCGCAGTAAATCCGTGCCCGATAATTCCGTGCCGCTCGGCCGCCCCTGGCACCCCACCACCCAGTTTGTGGACGGTCGCTATGCGGACCCTGACGCAATTGGTAAAGCCGTTTTTATTAATTCGTGGATGGACAAACACATTACACCCGATGGCTGGTATTCCATGGGCGGCACCGCCAAAGACGGAACAAGAATCCAGTTCAAGCCGGAAGACTCGCGCTTTTTTGAATATAACAGTAAAGGGCCCGGCGCAACGGTGAATGCAAAGCGTCGACAGTTATCTGTCGAGGAAGCTAAAAATTATTCCAAAGAAAAAATCCTGGGGGATTGGAAGCCGGAATAATCACATTGACATATCACGGCCCGGCAAAAAGCCAGGCTTCAACCACAATATCCAACCGAAAAAAGACCGCAATTCCCTCCTGAAAGTCGCCGTGCTTGCGAAGGTTTGAGCTGGCTTACAGATACAAAAAATATCCAGGCGACACAAGGATTTTCCCCGGCGCTTTGCGTATGATGGCGCCCTCGCTGTCAGGGACCCTATGGATATTGGCTCATGCATTACCTCTCTCCCGAATTTGCCTTAATTTTCGTTGGATTTTTGTGGCTCTACTGGTGGGCGGGATCGGCCTACGGTGTGCGTGCACAAAACCATTTATTGCTCGGGGCCAGCTATCTTTTTTATTGCAGTTTTGATTGGCGTTTTGCGCTTTTGCTGCTCAATTTTTCGCTCGTCATTTTATTGCTCGCCCAAGCGATACGGACACCGGATGGAGTCCGCCGCCGTTGGCCGATGATCGCCGGTGTCGCCATTGCGCTACTCAACCTCGGTATCTTCAAGTACTACAATTTTTTTCGCGAAGAAGCGATGGCGTTACTCTCGCCAGTATTTACCGGTGCGAGCCTGCCGGTGCTGGAACTGGTTTTACCGGTAGGGATTTCCTTTTATACATTCCAGGGAATTGCTTATCTGGTCAGCGTTGGCCGCGGGGAATACAAAGCGGCAAATCTGTCCGATGGTTTATTGCACCTTTCTTTCTTCCCCACCTTATTAGCGGGGCCGATTTGCCGCCCTAACGAATTGCTCGCACAAATTGAATCGCCAGCGCAGCGCGCGATTGTTGCGCCCGAGTGGGCGATCCTGCTGATGATTTCGGCGTTGATTAAAAAAGTCTGGCTCGCGGCATGGCTGGCCGAAGAGTGGGCCAATCCGGTTTTTTCGAATCCGGAGAGTTATCACGCGGTGGAATTGGCAGGCGGCTTGATGGCCTACGCCTGGCAATTGTTTTTCGATTTTTCCGGTTACACCGATGTGGTCACGGCGCTCGCATTGTTACTCGGTTTTAATTTACCGGTGAATTTCCGCCAGCCGTATCTCGCCACTAACCTCAGTGATTTCTGGAAACGCTGGCACATCACCTTATCGCGCTGGATTCGCGATTATGTGTACATCCCGCTCGGCGGCAATCGCGGCAATTGGGCGCGCACGCAAATTAATCTGGTTATCGCCATGACCTTGTCCGGCTTTTGGCACGGCGCGAGCATTACGTTTGTGGTCTGGGGTTTATGGCACGGCATTGGCTTGGTGTTCCAGAACTTGTGGCATAAGGTTTCGGAGTGGCGCTTTCCAGCGGTGGTCGGGCAGATCATTACTTTTATATTTGTATGCCTTGGCTGGCTGTTATTCAGGGCAGAAGACTGGGATTCGGTATCCGCATTTGTAAAAGGTTTTGGCGAGTGGGATATCGTACCCAGCCTGAATTGGTTGGGTTTATTACTGGCAATGGTGGTATTTTTTACACTGGCCAGGCATGCACAAACAATTATGGATAAATCCGCCGTCGCGTTGCGGAAGCTGCCCTGGTGGGGCCAAAGCTTTTGCTTATTGATTTGTGCCCTGGCAATTATGGAACTAGCACCTGCCGGTATGCCGGGCTTTATCTATTTTGGTTTTTAATATCGTTTCATATTTTTTAATGTTTGCGTTTAACGGATTCACAACGCTATGCAGTTAGATGAAAAACCATTCCTGGCGATTGAGCCGGAATCACAACACCCCAGCGCCCTGGCAGCCATCAGTCTTGCCTGCGTGTTATTGGTGGCCATTAAAGGCAATGCTTTGTTGCAATACTGGCAACAGACGCACCATATTTTTCTGGAATTTGGCCATTTGCCCAGCGCCAGTCAGTTAATTCCCGGCAGCCAAACATTGGCAAACTGGCAGCAGGACATTAACCGCTGGACTGATGAGCGCGCCGCTCGGATGCTGATTGCCGGGCAATTATTATTAACCGGTAATAAAGCCCTGCCAGAACCAGCCCCTTTGATGGCAGCACAACCCAAATGCCCTGATGTTGTTATCCCCAAAGCAACAGCGCCGACCTGCCCTGCGCCTGCAACGAACGACAAACAAACAGCAGAACAATTGCAAACAGCGGCACCGGTGGTAGCAAATATCAGTATTGCCGCCAGTGAAAATAACGATGAAACCAAAGGAGCAGATGCAACCGCCGACCCGGCATCGATTAATGAACCTGCCGCGCCATTTGTGATGCCCGATGCCACACCCGAAGCTTTGGCTATCGCCAATGCGCCCATCGCGCTACAAACCGGTGACCGCATTTTGCTAGTCGGCGATTCGTTGATGCAAGGTGTTGCCCCCCACGTAATCACTGCGCTCAAGCGCAATTACAAAGTCGAATCGATGGATATCAGCCGCCACAGCACCGGCCTGACTTACCCCGCATTTTTTGATTGGCCAGCCACGGTCAAAGCCGCGTTTGAGCTGGAAAATTATCAGGTGGTGATCGTTTTCCTGGGCGCCAACGACCCGTGGGATATGACCCTGCAAGGCAAATATGTTCGCTACGGTTCCGAACGCTGGAAAGAAGTTTACAGTGCACGGGTGAAGCAGATTATCCAGACCGCCGCAGAACATAATGCGCGGCTGGTGTGGCTGGGCGCACCGCCTATGGGACGCGAAGACTTGCTCGGCAAAGAGCCATTGCTCAATGAAATCTATGCAAATGAATCGGCGAAATACCCGCTGTTCGCACGTTTTGTCGCAACCGCCCCCAGCCTGAGCACGGATGGCAGCAGCTTTACCAAATTTTTGGAATTGCCGGAGCGTGGTAGCGTAATGGTACGCACCGATGACGGCGTACATTTCACCACCCAGGGCCAAAAACTGCTCGCCAAATTAATGCTGGCGCAATTCACCCATGCCGCACAACCATCAATAGAGCAACAATCACCCCAACAATCCGAGCAACCTGTGGCAGAACCGGGAGCGACACCTGCCGAATCAAAACCAACTGCTACACCTGCACCTGTGGAACAGCCCCAGCAGCCTAGCCCGGCCATTAGTCAACGATGAGATATTTTTGTTTTTGCGTGTTTTTCCTGGCAGCGCATACGCTCGCCAACCAATTTACGGCCATTCAGGATTACGGTGACCGCAAAGCACCGGCACTGTGGGAAAGCCTGCAACAACTGGAGCAGGGTAAACGCACCGAACCGCTGCGGATCATCCAGTTAGGCGATTCCCATACCGCCGGAGATTACTTCACCGGCCAACTGCGCCTGCGCTTGCAGCGCCAGTTCGGCAATGCCGGGATCGGCTGGTTAACGCCGGGCTACGTCACTAACCAACGCTCACACCAGGTGCTGTTGCGCAGCCTGGGCAAATGGACAATCAGCGATAGCAAGGTTGCCAAACATACCGGCACTTTCCCGCTCGGTGGTCTCATTAATACTTCCGCGGGCAACTCAATCCTGGAGATCAAAGCCAAAGAGGACCTTGCCACTGGCCAATGGCAAGTGAGCATCTGGCAACAATCGAAACAAACGCCCTGGAGCCTTGCGTTGGTGGGCGGTAAGTTGTCAAAACTGCCAGGCCAGGGCGACTCCAGCGCGAGCTGGCGCCTGAGCAACCAGTTGATTGATGCCAGTAAAGTAAATGGTTTGCGCTTGCTAGCCCCGAGTGGTGGCAAGTTGGGTGGCGTGGTTTTGGATCGTCAGGCGCCCGGTATCACGCTCGATGCATTGGGTATTAACGGGGCCGTTGCCAATGTCATTAGCCGCTGGGACCAAGCCAGCCTGCACACCCAATTGCAGTGGCGAAACCCTCAATTAATTATTCTGGCCTACGGCACCAACGAAGCCTTTGGCAAAGACCTGATCCCGGAAACCTACGAAAGTGAGCTGAGCCAGGTGATTCGCCGGTTACGCGCCGCTGCTCCCGATGCCGCCATATTATTGGTGGGCGCTCCCAGCTCCGCAAAATCCAAAGCCCCCAATATCAATGGTGGTTGCCAGTTGCCCCTGCCGCCGTCGCTGATCAAAGTGCAAAACAGCCAGCGTCGTATCGCCCGCCAGGAAAAAACCCTGTACTGGGATTGGGGCGCGATGATGGGCGGCAACTGCGGTGCGCAAATCTGGCTGAAACAACGCGTTCCGTTTATGCGCCCGGATTTAATCCACATGAGCCCCGAAGGCTATGCGGCCAGTGCCGATGCGCTTTACATGGCATTAGTCCGCGAGATGGATGACGGACTTAAACGCGAGCAATTCAGAAAGGAAAAATCGCAATGACATCAACCAATCCTGTAATGCTAATTACCGGCGCCAGCAGTGGCATCGGTGCGGCAACCGCTTTGCTCGCCGCACAACGCGGTTACGATGTCGCGTTCACTTATCTCAGCCAGCAACAACAGGCCGAAGCGATCGCTGAAAAGATTTCAGCGTTAGGTCGCAACGCACTCTTCACCCAAGTCGACTTAAGTAAAGAAGCTGACATCCTTGCATGGTTTACGCAAATCGATGCGCATTTTGGCAACATTGATGTACTCGTTAATAACGCCGCAATCTTGCGGCAAAAATTATTTAGCAACATTGACGCGGATGAGCTACAGCATTTATTTGCGATAAATGTAATTGGCAGTTTTTTGTGCGCGCGCGAAGCAATTAAACGCATGAGCATTGCACAGGGCGGGCGAGGCGGATCGATTGTGAATGTTTCTTCAGTTGCCTCGCGTTTTGGTTCGCCTTTTGAGTATATCGATTACGCAGCCACCAAAGGTGCCATTGATACATTCACACTGGGCCTCGCCAAAGAAATTGTCAGTGAAGGTATTCGTGTTAATGCAGTGCGCCCAGGGATTATTAATACCGATATGCATGCAAAAGGCGGAGAACCTGGCCGCATAGCGCGGATTGCACCATCGGTCCCCATGCAACGCGCAGGAGAACCGGAAGAAATCGCCAACGCCATTTTATGGCTCGCCTCTACAGAGGCATCTTTTGTCACCGGCACGATAATAGATGTTAGTGGTGGCCGTTAATTATTTAACTGCCATTAACACTCAAACCTCCCAATAAATTTTATTTTCTTAAATTTTTTAAGAACTACCGTTTTTTCCCTAGCAGCATTAACAATTTAATTAATATCCCATTAGTGAATTTAAAATTATTTTCTCTCACCCTTAAATAAAAAATTTCAATTTAATTTGAAACTCCTACGCACTGATTTTGTACCTTTTTCAACCATAGCGTTTTAATCATCCTCAAACCCCACTAAACTCGCGAATAAAAATTGGCATTTACCTTGCAAAAGTAAACGTGCTAATGGAAGTTTCTTTATCCCGCGATGTGGCGACACATAAAATCGCAAATGTATGAAGAAAAGTGCACAAAAAATAAATGGAACTTTTTACTAATCCACTATCGAGGTGAATATCATGAACAAAGATATCGTTGAAGGTAAATGGAAACAATTGAAAGGCTCTGTGCAAAAAAAATGGGGCGATATTACTGATGACGACTTTGATCGCATCGCTGGCAACCGCGAACGTTTTGTTGGCGTATTGCAAGAAAAATACGGCAAACGTAAAGATGAAGCTGAAAAAGATATTGATACCTATCTGGATTCGCTTCACTGATCTTGCACAGCTGAAGATGAAGATTCGGTGCTGCGTTTGTAACGCGGCCCCGGATACTCATCGTTTTTATTACTGTTTAACGTAATAAAAAATCGCTGTATTAATGACTAAATATTCAACTAATCCTTTTACAGATAAAAGCATACTCATCAATCTGCTCCTTTTTTATCACCCAAAATACTTCCTTCCTGCTGTAACTGCCTAATATCTCTGTCATAAATCGTAAATTCTATTCGCGAATTTCGCATCAAATGCTATTTTTATAAGCATTCCTTTGCATATAAGGAATTTTCGTTTCATAAATAAACAAGACTTATTATTTGATTCCCACTTCGGTTAAACCCGGCTTACTACTCTGATTAAGGTCATCAGCTATGAACCCTACATTTCCACTTCGCTCGCTTATCCCGGGCGCAGTGCTGCTTTCACTACTTGCAGGCTGCGATTCTCAAAAAACGGAAGCTCCCGCACCCACGCCTACACCGGTTGCCGAGGCCACCAAGGTTGAATGGCCAGTGATTAAAAGTGCCGTTGCCAAAGACCCGGTGATTGAAAAACGCATTGATGATTTGCTGGCAAAAATGACATTGGAAGAAAAAGTCGGCCAATTAATCCAGCCGGAAATCCGCTACCTCACACCGGAAGATGTGACTAAATATCACGTCGGCTCAGTGTTGAACGGTGGCGGCAGTACACCAGGCGGCAACAAATACGCAAGCTTGCAAGAGTGGGTAAAACTGGCCGATAGCTACTACAACGCATCCATCGATAAATCAAATGGTCGCATCGGTATTCCCATTATGTGGGGTACCGATGCGGTTCACGGCCTGGGTAATGTGGTTGGTGCAACCTTGTTCCCTCACAATATCGGGCTGGGCGCCACCAACAATCCTGAATTGTTAAAACAAATTGGCTGGGCGACCGCACGCGAAATTGCAGCAACCGGCCTCGATTGGGATTTCTCACCCACTGTTGCAGTAGCGCGCGATGATCACTGGGGCCGCACCTACGAATCCTGGTCGGAAGACCCACGCATCGTAGGTTCCTTCGCCGGCAAAATGGTGGAAGGCCTGCAAGGCGCGGGTGGCTCGGATAAATTCCTCACCAACGAACATGTTATCGCCACGTCAAAACATTTTATCGGCGATGGCGGCACCTTGAATGGTGTTGATCGCGGCGAAACCCAGGGCGATGAAAAATTTGTGCGCGATATTCACGGCGCCGGTTATTTCAGCGCAATTGAATCCGGTGTACAGGTAGTGATGGCGTCTTTCACCAGTTGGGAAGGCACGCGCATGCACGGCCACAAATATTTGTTGACCGATGTATTAAAAAATCGCATGGGTTTTGATGGATTGGTTGTCGGTGATTGGAGCGGTCACAGTTTTATTCCCGGTTGCACCGCGGTAGATTGCCCTGAGTCACTCATGGCCGGCCTGGATATTTACATGGTGCCGGAGGAAAACTGGAAAGATCTCTATAACAATTTAGTCGCCCAAGCCAAAACCGGTGAAGTCACCGCCGAGCGTCTGGATGATGCAGTACGCCGAATTTTACGCGTAAAAATTCGCGCCGGATTATTTGAAAAAGGCGCACCATCAACCCGTCCACTTGCGGGCAAAAAAGAAGTGCTTGGTGCACCTGAACATCGCGCTGTTGCACGTCAGGCAGTGCGTGAATCACTGGTATTGTTGAAAAATAAAAACAATGTCCTGCCACTGAATCGCAAACAAAAAGTATTGGTTGCTGGCGATGGTGCAGACAATATCGGCAAGCAATCGGGCGGCTGGTCAGTATCCTGGCAAGGCACCGGCAACACTAATACCGACTTTCCCGGCGGCACATCAATTTATGCAGGGATCAAAGAAGTTGTTGATGCGGCGGGCGGTAAAACAATTCTTAGTGCCGATGGTTCATTTAAAGAAAAACCTGATGTGGCTATCGTTGTTTTTGGTGAAGATCCCTATGCAGAAATGCAAGGCGATGCCGGTTCACTCGCGTACAAAATACGTGACCCGCGCGATTGGGAATTGCTGAAAAAATTACGCAGCCAGGGCATTCCGGTGGTATCGCTATTTATTTCCGGTCGCCCATTGTGGGTTAACCGTGAAATTAATGCGTCCGATGCATTTGTTGCGATTTGGTTGCCCGGCACTGAGGGCAATGGTATTGCGGATGTAATTTTCAAAAATGCGGAAGGCGCAATCAATTACGACACTAAAGGTCGTTTGAGTTTTTCCTGGCCGAAATTGCCGAACCAATCGCCGCTCAACGTAGGTGACGCAAATTACGATCCACTCTTCGCTTACGGTTTCGGTTTGAGTTACGCCGATAAAGATACCCTGGGCGATAACCTTTCTGAAGACGGCCCCAAAGCAGCGGAAGCGCTCGCTAAACTGGATATTTTCAAGCAACGCCCAATCGACCCATGGCATTTGGAAATTATCGGTTTCCAAAATGATGTTGTTGCAGCAACGACCAGCAACATAAAAGCGTCATCATTGACCCTGCAAGCCGTTGACCGCGATGTACAGGAAGATGCGCGCCGTGTGCAATGGCTGGGCAACGGCAATGGCCAGGTTGCATTCTCAATTAATGAGCGCCAGGATTTTATTAATTATGTGAAAGAAAATTCTGCACTGGTATTTGATATCAAAGTAACGGCTGCCCCGAGCGATGTAACATATCTGCGTCTGGGTTGCGGTTCTTACTGTGCATCCGATATCGACCTGACTGAAAAGCTCAAAGGTTTTGCCGGAAAAGAATGGCAGACAGTGACTGTTCCATTGAGCTGTTATCCAAATTCCGGCGCAAACTTCGGAGTACAACAACCGCCGGAAGAATTCTGGACACAAGTTCTGCAACCTTTCTCACTGATTACCAAAGGCACATTGGATATCACCTTTGCCAACGTCAGTGTGGTGAAAGGTGCAGGTAAAGATGTTGCTTGTCCATAATTACCGTTAGATCCGCTGTAAATAAAAAATCCCCGCCAGGAAACTCGCGGGGATTTTTTTAACAAATTTCTTTACCGGCGATACTGTAATTTCCAGCTCGCGACTGCACTGGTTACACTGCCTTGAGAATTCCGTTTTTATATAAAGTTTTTAAGTAAAACATTATTTCATTGGGAGAAGTTCTATAAGGATTTTCTGGCCAGGCCAACACTTCCGGAATAGTAAAACTTTCTACTTTAGAGGAAAGACGCTTGAAAATAGGTGCTAAATTAACAGGAAATGCAATCGTGCCATTATCACAGCGTACAATTAGCTCATCTTTTATTTCAATAAAACGAAGTGATGATGGCACAACCAGAAACCGCTGATCTATCTTCACTTCCGGTATTGGTACCAATGGATCAGGTTGCCATCCGGTGTAGGGCGCATGCGTCAATGACGTCAACCAGGGTTCTGCGAGCAAATCCGGATTATCAATAATTTCCAACGCCATCTTGTGGAATTCTTCAATGCGTTCGCGCATATACAGAGCAATTGTTGGCGGCATTCTTCCTTGTGTTTTTTCCATCGTAACAGGTGGGCCACCACGCCAGTGTTCATTCGAATCTACAATATTCTGTAATAGCGGGATGAACTGATCAAGGAGATTCCGGGGCGCGAAATAAAGGTTTAATGCTAATGAAAAACCTATGCCGCGCGCGGAATGCCAAGCTCCGGCGGGCAGGCAAAGCAAATCGCCGGGATTTAATTCCACCTCACGAAATTCCATATCAGCAGGTAATTTTCCGATGCCCTCTGCGACTTGTCCCTCTTGATATACCTCGTTAGTGGCGGGCCAAGCCTTTGCCGACTCCACGGAAAATTTCCAGCGTTTTTTTCCCGCAATCTGGAGAGTGGTGGCAACTCTTTTATCATAATGCATGGGCAATCCCGAACCATCGGCGGAAACATAACAATTAACACCGACGGTACCGGTAAAATTAAGTTGCGTGCGAATTGCCTGGGCCCAACGCGCGAGAAATGGATCGGCCATGTGAATATTGGTGATACAAATGGTTGCACCGGCGTTAAGCAAATCAATTACCTGGTTATGCTGCGCTGGCAGCATATGCCGGGTGCTGGCGGAATCTTCGCCAGCGGCGAACGACGCGGTTATGTTGTAGCGTTGATCGGTAATATTTTGCCCTCGCGAAAGAGCTTGCCTCAATTTTTCCCAACTAAAAATATGGTCAAATTTGTGTGGCTCCCCCGCCACATTCAGGGATGTCCGCGCAAAATAGGAATTTGCAAAATCCTCACAAGAAACCGGGCTTACCAGTTCCTGAAGTTCACGGCCATTTAATATTACCGGAGCGTAAGATTCTTCAACATGGCCATTATCAAGCAACGGACGGAAGTCTGCTATTTTCATAAAATTCTGTAGTCGTTATTTTAATTACTGGCGCAGTATTTTTTAATAAAATCATGATGCGAAGACATCGTCGCTATACTTTTATCAACGTCAGCGGCAATATTATTCAAAAAATTTTGCAGGTCGCGTTCCGGCATCAGCTCAACAACAGGATGGTATGACGAAGGAAAAATTCCCTGTCCGAGCATAACTTGAGTCCATGAATCCAGACGAAATAATTCGCCCTCAACTGGATAGCACCTTCCATAATCTTTAAACAGATTGATGCGGTGCATAAGATCTTCCGGCACATCCATATCCTTGCAATAACGCCAAAAGGGGCTGTCATCGCGCTCAGTCGCCTTGTAGTGCAAGATAATAAAATCCCTGATTCGGGTAATTTCACTTTCTGCCTGAATATTGAATTCATCCACAATCGGTTGTCGGATTTCTCCGTGAGGGAATAATTGAAGCAGGCGCGTTATTGCCGTCATAATCATATGGATACTGGTTGACTCGAGCGGCTCCAAAAAGCCGGAAGACAAACCCACCGCAATACAGTTTTTATTCCAGGTTTTTTTACGCTTTCCGGTTTTAAATTTTATTACCCTGGGCTCAATAAGTACTTTTCCTTCTACGCTCGACAGCAGCATATTGATTGCTTCATCATCCGACATATAGCGGCTGCTAAACACCAACCCGTTTCCAACCCGGTGTTGCAACGGGATTTTCCAGCGCCAACCGGCATGGTGCGCAATCGATCGGGTGTAGGGCACAGCAGGGGCAGTGCTTTCTGTCTGGATTGCAATCGCACTGTCACAAGGTAACCATTGCTCCCATCCCTCGAATCCTGTCTGCAATGTTTGTTCAATCAACAAACCTCGCATACCCGTACAATCCAAAAATAAATCTCCCGGAATATCCTGGCCGGATTCCATTTTAAGCGCAGCGATATCCCCGGAGTCCGGATGTTGTTGCACTTCTGCTATTTTTCCTTCAACACGTTTTACTCCGCGCGCTTCTGCACGCGTCCTGAGAAAACTGGCGTAGCGTCCGGCATCCAGATGAAATGCATAATTTATTTTGGTTTGATCATTGATAGAAAAGCGATCCATTAATGCGGCTTTATATTCTAGGCAATAATCACCAAATTCTTGCGCTATCCCCAACTTTTGACCTCTGAGCCAAAAGTGAATGAAGTCGGTGATTAATGTTTGCTTCCCGGTCATACCAAATGAATGAAAATATTTATCTCCAATTTGTTTCCAATTTTCAAACTGGATACCGAGCTTAAACGTGGCATTGGTTGCCCGCATAAACTCTTGCTCATTAATCCCTACTAACCGATGAAACGTTCTCATGGGCGGAATCGTGGCTTCACCAACGCCAATAGTTCCTATTTCTTGAGACTCCACCAGCGTAATATCAAGTAATTCGCCCATCTGGTGCGCCAAAGCAGCAGCAGCAATCCAACCAGCGGTACCACCACCTGCAATCACTACTTTCATTTTTTTATTGATCATTTTTATCACTTATCAACATCAACGATTTAATTTATTAATGAGCAAGGCTCTTAATTTTCTAACGCCCAGCCTATCCAGTGTTTGCAAAAAACCTCTCGCCTCCACGGGAATGTGTGTGTTGGATTTTTCTGGACCATCAAAAATATAATGGTTGAAAACATGTCTCCAGGCTTCTCGCTCGTGAGGAGATTTATCCCTGATTCCCAGCATCGCCATAGAGAGTGCATTCATGCCGGACGTTAAAAACGCCGGGGCATCCTCCCACCAGTAATTAACAAGAATATTGTAAGGCGCCAGGCTTTCTACATGATGCCACCACATGCTGGGTATATATAACGCATCACCCGGCTCCAGATCAGCAACCTGAGCAGTTAACAAGGCATCGTTAAAGCGTGGAAATTTTTGCAGGTCGGGATTTTTAAAATCGACCAGGCTGAGGACTTGTCCGCCGGGGGTTGGCTCCAATGGCCCAGGATAAAGATTGCTGATTTGATCCGGTGGAAAAAGTGTGAACCTTCGCTTGCCTGCGACACAACAGGCGATATTATCCAGCGCATCAAAATGACAGGTCGCTGTTGTTGTGCCGCCTATCCAGATGCTCACTCGCTCTTCCATTGCATCAGGATGTTTAGCGCGAGGAATGACAATTTTGTTTTTATCGTTAAATCCAGGTAAGTGCGTATCAATAATATTGGACGCAATATAATACGCTGGCGCATTTATTTGATTCGCTCCCTCCAGAATTGCATCAAGGGTTTCATCAATACGCCCCTTAACGCTTTCATAGTCGAGCTTCGTACAATTATCGTTGTAAAACATGCGACCGTTATTTTTCGCAGGAATTTTACATACGATGGTAGAGTTACCGTTATAAAATGATTTCAGATAATCAACGGATGTTTGATCGGAAACCTGCCCGGCGTGAACCATAGGCCAATCACCAACCAATTGTTTAAAAACAACAGGTTCTGCAGAATTAATGGCATCTTGTGGAATATTATGAGAATTAACTCCATGCAAAATCTTTATTGTTTTCAAACGCTGCTATCTCCTGCTGCAAGTTTTCGATTTTTCCTGTCAATCAATTTTCTGATATTAGACATTGATGCCGCAATTAAGTAAGCAGCCTGAAGAAAGCCTGACTTGTTCAGTGCTTCAAGTGCAACACCATCCAGCTGCGATAGCTTTTCAACATTAATGGTTTCAAATCCATTAATTGTCAATTTTTCCTGATTTTGAAATTCGATATCCAGAACAACAGTATCTAATAATTGATAGTGGGTAAATGCGTCAAACATCAATTTCGTCAGGGGTATTCCATCATTAATAATTTCCAATACCCGGGAAATATAATTCAAATATTGACTATGCCCTCCATTTTCCAAAAACATTTTATTCCCTTCATGACCTTTTGTTTTAGGGTGATTCATATCAATATGCACCATGGGCCGGTGAGTCTCAGCCCCATCCACAACGTCGCGATGCATGCCGATAGAAAATGGCCCTCTGGCGAGAGCGGCCGGAACATAACAGGCGTCCCACCCAAAATATTTTTGTTTTAATGGATCTGCGTCAGTCAAAAACAGGTTTTCATCTTTTTCAAGACCAAAAAATACAATCGCCTGATACTCATTCGTCTCCGGATTTTTACGGCACAATATCGGGTATTCTTTTTGAACATCTTCAAATTCAGTCAAGAATGTAACGGTGCTGACGACATTATCACCTAGCTCTGCTGAAAATTTGGAATTCACCCGCAAATGCTCATGCGTAATATTGTTTAATACTTCTATCTTTTGCATATAGATACTACCGGCAATTTGCACAATTTATTTTGATTTAAATATAAAAAAGAGCCGCCAGGGCGACTCTTTTTTATTAAACAGCTTTTAGGCAAAAATTAGAAGCTGTAACGGGCACCCAATTGGTAACGAGCACCCAAATCATCGTAACCCCACAACATATTTTTGTTGCGAGCATGCTCACGACGATCTTCACCCGTCAGGTTGATACCTTCAAACGATACCGACAAATTATCAGTCACATGATAGGTCACGTTAGCGTCAATTTGTGAGTATGCTTCGATATAGCCAGGGTTGTTAGCACCAGCACCGGTTCTATTCAGGAACTCATCACGCCAGTTGTAAGCGAGACGCGCTTCGACACCATAATTTTCATACATCAGCACCAGGTTTGCAGTATCGCTCAGACCCAACAATGCAAATTGGTTTGAAGTAATATCCATGTCATCGAAACTAACATCACCTTTTACGATGGTGTAGTTAGCTTGAATCCCGAAGCCGGTATCACCAAAGAAGTGTTGGCCAGCAAATTCGGCACCGTAAATTTTTGCTTCACGGTTGTTAACAGGAGCACTGTACGTATAGGTAATGAATGGGTCGTCCGAATTCGGAGTGATGAATTGATAGCCTTTTTGATCGTTAAGGTCATCTTTCAATGCCCCGGTGTACGCGGCCGCACCACCAGGATAGGTAGCCGGGTCGGCCAAAATCTGCATCATCGCGTACAGGCTGGCGTTATCAACGTTTTGATTGATGCTCAAGAGCGCATCTCTAGCCGCTTGCGCCCTCGGACCCGCAGTTTGGTCGCGAATATCAAAAGTACGCTCTGATTGCTCGGTTCCCGAAAAGTTTGTTACGCGCTTTTCAAACACACCGGCAGACAAATAGCTGGCATCATCAAAATACCACTCTACGGAAGCATCAAAGTTGCTTGATTCCAATGGTTTCAGTTGTGGGTTTTGTCCGGTTGCCTGAACAGTAGTTCCCTCGTTCAAAGTAGAACCATTCGGGTTACCGAAGGAAATAACTGAACCCAGCGATGCCAAGCCAGGGCGAGCCATGGTTTTGCTGTAGGAGAATCTGGAGATTAACTCATCTGTCAGGTTGACTGACAAATCCAGATTTGGCAGCAATGCGTCGTAATCATTCTTAGCTACATACTGCGTTCCCGCCGGCTTGCTGACAGCGTTGAAGTCGTTATCGGACTGCCACACATAGTAAGCCACTTCCGGGGTCTCTGAAGATGAAACCTGTTTGGTTGATTCGTAACGCAAGCCTGCCAAAACATTAAGGTCACGACCAGCCAATTGACCAGTGGTACCTAATTGGAAGTAAACAGCGTCTGTATCTTCCTGAATGTCGTTATTGCCTTTGCTATTACGAACAACACCTTTAGGACTCTGGGTATTCTCTATACCAATGTAAGCAGGACCGGCTCCGAGAGGGTCGGTGGCAGAGGTCTCAGTGGTGGGGTATAAACTAACCAAGTGTTTCGCCAACTCACGTGCGTCTGCGCGATAGCCAATGTGCGGTGAATTTCCAGTGCTCACATCTTCAAATTCACCGGCAACGTCAAACGCTTCAAACAAATCTTCGCCAAGGAACTCACCAGGCGCTGCTGCCCCCCAACCACCTAATACCTGGGCGTTGTTGCCGTTGTAGTTGATAGTGTTTGAACCCATCTCACGGCGCTCAATACCAAAGTCAAAACGGCTGCCATCATCGAATTCCCATGAAGCATCCAATTTGATCTGATCGACTTCAGAGAGCTGCTCAGCTGAGAATATACGCATAACGGAAGAGCTGAGATCTTCTTCACCCAATGTACCGTTAAGGGTATGGGTCCAGTTAGGAATCTTGGCGCCACTGAATTGCCAGCTCGCGCCGGTTTTGATGCTAGCGCCAATACCTACGTCGAGTTCACCCGCATGACCTGGGCCGGTAGGCAGACTTTCCATGGTCGAGTGGTGCGCATCCAAGCTCAAGGTCAATTGATCATTGGCGGCCCAATTAAGATTTAAACCGGTTGATTCCAGGGTGTCTTCTTGTGAACGATATTGCTGGGCGAACCCGACGTCTTTAGCAGAGCTATAGACTTCTGTAATGATTTTTGGCGTTTTAATGGCGGAGTTATCAAATTCAACATTAGTTAAATTGTCGCCATTTTGAACCCAGGTGGTTACCTCGCCACGGTGTTCAGATTGATTATTTTGCGCGAAGGTGTAATCCAGAGTAGCAGTCAGGTTTTCAATAGGGCGGTATTGGAACGTCAGTTGCGCATTGGTACGGTCACGTTCGCGGTCAGAGAATGTATAACGGACATCGTTTGGACGAGAATAAAGTTGACCAACAGCTGGGGCATTCTTGAAAATTGCACTATCTGCTGTTCTGTCATAAATGGTTTTAGTATCACCGCCACCCCATTCAGCCACCTTCCAATCGTTGACGGTGGCACCGGTGAATCCTGAGTCACGCTCTTGATAGCTAGCGCTCAATGACACGCCAAATACGTCAGAGTCATCCGCCCAGCTCACCAGACCGGAAACTTCAGGTGTTACATCATCACCAGTACGGTTAGTGGTATCCGCTACCGCTTTAGCACCAAAAGATGCCTTGAAACCATTACCATCCAACGGACGTGAGGTTTTAACGTTTACCGATGCACCAATACCACCTGCAGCGATATTAGCCTTACCGGTTTTATAAACTTCTACGCCGGAAACAGCTTCAGAAGCGAGGTTTGCGAAATCAAATGCGCGAGAGTTACCGCCACGGGTGGATGCGTCAGCACCGGAGCTACCACCGTAAGCACTACCGGTTGGAAGTGTTCTTCCGTTCAGTGTCACCATGTTGTAATCAGGGCCGAAGCCGCGAACCGTAATGCGCGAGCCTTCACCATTGGAACGGTCAATAGAAACGCCGGTGATACGTTGCAGGGATTCTGCGAGGTTGGTATCCGGGAACTTACCCATATCTTCCGCGCTAATGGCGTCAACCACACCGGCTGCATCACGCTTGATGTCCATCGCACGCTCCATAGACGCGCGAATACCGGTTACTGTGACTTCATCTACTGATTCATCTTGTGCAAAAGCAAAACCGCTCAAGCCGGTAAGGGCTGACGAGGCAATGACCGTTGCCAGGATTTTTTTATTAAAACTGACTTTTCTACTCATGGAGCTCTCCTTAATTGGATTAATTATGCTCAGGATTTTTTTTGTTGTTACCGCTTCTACAAACCCATTACCCCCTGAAACCGGGGTAGTGAATCCGGACTCACCTCGTTAGCAAGATGACTGGATCACACCAGGCACTGTCGCCTTTCTCCACATTTACCAAGCTGTTATTGTGATTTTGAATGAGACATAGTCCGCAACTGGTATTGTTGGATACAAGTATCATATGTTCAGTTTGACTACAAGAAGTTGAGGCGCACGAATTTGTAAAAAGAGATGATCTGTTACGCAACGCTACACATTGGCGCGAAAATCAATCGGCGGTAGCATTTTTTAATTAGTGAAATTTACGGTATAGAAAAAAGCGCTTCTGCAACAACGAGATAGAATGTCAGAAATTCTTATTTGGAGAGATTTATTACCAATGAAATTATTTTTATTGATGCGAAAAATAAAACCCCGATCTAATGATCGGGTTTTTCGAAGGGCAGGATGTTAATAACCTGAACAGCATCGCGCTTGTCTTCCTCGGTCTGGTTTACGCGCGTCTCCAGTTCCCGTGTTGCCAGCTTGAAATGCATTTCTTCTTTATAACCGCAAGCAACACACTCGCGAAAATCTTTGCCGTTTTCGCCATAAACCACCAGCTTGTCCATCTCGGAACAACGTGGACAAACTGCTCCGGCGACAAAACGACGCTTACTACTGTAAACCATCAAACTGCCTCCCCGGTGATACCGGAATGACGCAAGAGCGCATCAATTTGTGGCTCACGACCACGGAAGTTTTTAAACAATTCCATCGGAGCGCGGCTGCCACCTTGTTGCAAAATTTCCTGCAGGAAACTCTCACCGGTTTGCGCGTTAAAAATACCTTCCTCTTCAAAGCGCGAATAAGCATCAGCCGATAACACCTCCGCCCATTTATAGCTGTAATAACCCGCCGCATAACCGCCCGCAAAAATATGGCTAAAGCTATTTTCGAAACGATTGAATGCTGGTGGTTTGATAACAGCCACCAGATCGCGCACTTCATTCAATACATCTTGCGCGGATTTTGGCGCAGCAGGATTGTATTCAGCATGCAAACGAAAATCGAACAAGGAAAACTCCAACTGGCGAATCATTTGCAATCCCGATTGGAAATTTTTCGCCGCGAGTATTTTATCTAGCAAATTTTGCGGTAAAGATTCGCCGGTTTGATAGTGACCGGAGATCAATGGAATTGCTTCCGGTTCCCAGCACCAGTTTTCCATAAATTGGCTGGGCAATTCCACCGCATCCCAGGCAACGCCGTTAATCCCGCTCACCGCAGCCACATCAATTTGCGTGAGCATATGGTGAAGACCATGGCCGAATTCATGAAATAAAGTGGTTACTTCATCATGAGTTAGCAATGACGGTGTATCACCGACGGGCGGCGTAAAGTTGCAGGTTAAAAAAGCCACCGGCAATTGCACACCGCTGGATATTTTGCGTCGTACGCGACAATCGGCCATCCATGCGCCGCCTTTTTTCTTTTCGCGTGCGAATAAATCGAGATAAAAACTGGCGATCTGTTTGTCATTTTTTTCGATGTGATAAAAACGCACATCCGGATGATATGTATCGAAATCCGTAATTTGTTTTACCTGGATACCGAACAAGCGCTGCACAACATCAAACATACCCGCAATCACTTTTTCCGCCGGAAAATACGGGCGCAGCTCTTCTTGCGATACGGAATATTTTTCCACCCGTAATTTTTCGCTGTAATAAGTAGTGTCCCAGGCTTGTAAATCCGCACAGCCATTTGCAGTAGCAAATGCACGCAGCTCGGCATAATCCCGTTCAGCGTAGGGTTTGGTTTTTTGCGCAAGCTCAGTTAAAAATTGCAGTACTTGTGCAGGTGACTCGGCCATCTTGCTGGCGAGCGAACGCTCAGCGTAATTATTAAAACCCAGTAATTTTGCAAGCTCATGTCGCAGTGCAAGTGTCTCGGTAATAATCGCACTGTTATCCCACTCCGCTGCAGGAGAACCGTCCGCTTTTTTTCCCGCTGCCGATGCACGCGTTACATAAGCGGTGTAAATTTCTTCACGCAATGCGCGATTGTCCGCATACATAATCACTGTATAGTACGAGGGGAAGTCCAGCGTAATGACATAGCCTTGCAGATTTTTTTGTGCCGCGGCCTGGGCCGCTTGTGCTAGCGCAGATTCTGGCAACCCGACGAGCGCATCGGCATTATCAAAATGTTTATGCCACGCCTGGGTTGCGTCCAAGACATTATTGGAAAATTGCGTGGAAAGCTCGGACAAGCGTTTTTGAATTTCACCAAAACGTTTTTTATCCGCTTCATTTAATGCAACACCACCCAAACGAAAATCACGCAATGCATTATTCAATGTTTGCTGCTGTGCCTGGTTTAATTGCGTAAATTCACTGCTATCTGCCAACTGCTGATAAGCCTTGTACAAATCCTCATTTTGGCCAAACTCAGTCGAATAATCAGTCAGCAGTGCGATGCTTTCGGTGTAGGCTTTGCGCAACTCATCGCTATTCGCAACTGAATTCAAATGGCTTACCGGTGCCCAGGCTTGATCAAGTTTATCGCCCTGTTCTTCAAGGGGAGCGACCAAATTACTCCAGGTCACAGTAGAAAGCTCGCCCAATAACGATTTTAATTGGGCACGCCCGTCATCAATTAATTGGCGAACTGCCGGCTCAACGTGCTCGGCACGAATAGCAGAAAAGGGCGGCAAGGTATGCGCTTCAAGCAAGGGATTGGTCATGCAATAACTCCGTCAGGCGAAAATCAAACGCGGTTTCGCGTATCATACACCCAAGATTGTGTTGGTTTTCGAGGAATTATTTATGGGCGCAATAAGAACTTTCCAAGGTCACACACCGGAGTTGGGTGAACGGGTTTTTGTGGATGAATCCGCCGTTGTAATCGGCGATGTGGAGTTGGGCGATGATACTTCCGTGTGGCCCTGCGTCGTAATTCGCGGCGACATGCATCGCATTCGTGTAGGCGCACGTACCAGTGTGCAAGATGGTTCCGTCCTCCATATCACCCACGCCAGTAATTACAACCCTGCCGGTCATCCGCTCATTATCGGTGAGGATGTAACGGTCGGCCATTCAGTGTGCTTGCATGGCTGCACCATTGGTAACCGTGTTTTGATCGGTATCGGCTCAACGATCCTTGATGGAGCAATAGTGGAAGATGATGTGGTTATCGGTGCAGGCTCGCTGGTCCCACCAGGAAAACGACTTGAATCCGGTTTTATGTATATGGGTTCACCGGTAAAACAAATCCGCCCGCTAAAAGATTCCGAGCGCAGTTTCTTTACTTATTCCGCCAATAATTATGTGAAATTGAAAAACGCTTATCTCGATGAAAATAAATCCATGCAAGAAAGCTCAAGCCTCGACTAATTATTTTATTGGTATTTTTTCAGGAACTCCTATGTCGAAATACTCGTTACCTATTGTTGATAGCAGTGATGTATTTTCAGTAAATAAAATTATTTGCATTGGCCGCAACTATGCCGAGCATGCGCGCGAAATGGGCCATGACCCGGATCGCGAACCGCCCTTTTTCTTTTTCAAACCGCAAAGTGCATTGGCGCAAAATGGCGAAGATTTTCATTACCCGCATTTTTCCCGACAAGTGGAACACGAACTCGAATTGGTCGTGGCAATTGGCAAAGCCGGCACAAAAATTTCAGCGGAAAATGCAGCTGATCATGTTTTCGGTTTTGGTCTCGGTTTGGATATGACCTGTCGCGATATTCAAAAGGAAGCGAAAAAACTCGGTCGCCCATGGGAATTGGCCAAGGGTTTCGATGGCTCTGCACCCTGCACTGCAATCCAGCGCGGCACATTGAGTGATCTTGAACACTACGGTGAATTGGTATTAACACGTAACAGCAATGAAGTTCAGCGCGGCAACTGGCGCGATATGGTATGGCCCATTCCGGAATTAATTGCCGAAGTATCGCGCTATGTAAAACTGGAAGCAGGCGATTTAATTTTTACCGGAACTCCAGCGGGTGTAGGACCAGTGCAGATCGGTGATGAATTGGTTGCGCGGCTGGAAGGATTTTCGCAAACGTTGAAATTGCGAATGACTGAATAGCAATAACAAAAAAATCAGGTGAAATTTATTCACCTGATTTTTTATAGATCTATGGCAGATCAAATACCAGCGCTTTTACCGCTTGCGCCTTTGCGTTTAATTGCAGCGAACTAATATCTGCCAATTTCACACCATCACCAGGTCTCGCAATTTCACCGGCAATTTTCAATTCGCCATCAATGACATGTACGTAATAGTGACGCTTGGTGTCGGTATTCAATTGTGCAGTTTCACTCGGCGCTAATATCAATTGGTAAATTCGCGCATCTTGTTTGATCACCAAACTTCCAGCTTCGCCGTCGGGGCTCACCGCCAAAGTTAATCCTGGTTTGCTACCAAAATCTTTTTGCTGGTAACCCGGTGTTTCACCGTACACATTCGGTTGAATCCAGATCTGCAAAAAGTGCAAACCTTTGCTGCGCGATGGATTAAATTCACTGTGACGAATACCACTGCCTGCCGACATCAACTGAAACTCACCGGGCGGCAAAGTTGCCACATTACCTTCGCTGTCCTTGTGGGCAATTTCACCCTCAAGTACATAGCTGAGAATTTCCATGTCGCGATGACCGTGGGTATCAAAACCGGCACCCGGTGTTACGCGGTCATCGTTAATA
Organism: Cellvibrio sp. 79; assembly: GCA_003056245.1. GTDB lineage: Bacteria > Pseudomonadota > Gammaproteobacteria > Pseudomonadales > Cellvibrionaceae > Cellvibrio. The sequence goes on from MVDH01000003.1 coordinate 1,235,635, forward strand.
ACGCGCAATGCTGAAAAGCCCATGTGACGCTCATCGTAATAACTGCCAAATGAAAATGTGTGCTTGCTATCCAACCAACCGAAGTTTGCACCGCCGCGTTCATGACTACGTCTGATACTGATCATCTTACACCTCACTTTTTATGCGACCGGTTATTACCGGTCGCAGCATAATGAATTTCTGTTTGGCCCTGCTTTTAACGATCACTCACTGATCGACCATTAGAGTTTGCGGGCAATCACGCTGTCTGCACTGACACGACCACCACCAGAAATCAGCAGAGAAATCGCACCTGCTAATAACGCCAGGCCAAACTCATAACCGTTATTGCTCATAAACAGGCCATTGTTGATATGCACTGACAAAATCGCCACCACCATGGTCACTGCAAGCACGAGGGCCGTTAGGCGAGTGAGCAAACCGAGAATCAGGAACAATCCACCGAAAAACTCTGCTGAACCAGCCAATGCCGCCATCACCACACCTGGACCAAGGCCGATTGAATCCATCCATTGACCAGTACCTTGCAAACCGTAGCCGCCGAACCATCCAAACAATTTTTGCGCGCCGTGGGCGGCGAAAATAATGCCGAGGGGCAGACGCAGGGCCAAGGCAGAGAAGCTGTTATTGGTAGCAATGATGTTGCGAATAGTGCTCATGGTAATCTCCAAAAAATTTGAATATAGAAATCGGGTTTAGTTGCTGCTCAATCCGTTTTGGCGCTTGCTAGTTGCTGTGTTCGCCTCACTTGTTGCCAGAATAGGCTTGTCATGGGGGATAAAAAAGCGGAAGATTTTGAGCCATTACTTCAAATTTTTTGAACATTGGGAAATATCAGGATTATGCACCACGCTATTACGCTGGAAGCCTTGAGAGTGCTGGACGCCATTGATCGCAAAGGCAGCTTCGGCGCTGCCGCCGAAGCCTTGTTCAAAGTACCTTCGGCCCTTTCCTACACAATCCAGAAGCTGGAATCCGACCTTGGCATCAATTTGTTTGATCGCAGCAAACAGAAAGCCCAACTGACTACAGCGGGGCGCCTGTTACTTGAACAGGGGCGGCAACTCTTGCAAGCCGCCAGCGCGATTGAAGAAGCGGTACAGCAGTTGGAATCCGGCTGGGAAACCCAATTACGAATCGCCAAAGACACGGTGTTACCACTTGCGCCATTGTTGCAGCAAGTAAACGCATTTAACCAATTGGATAAACGCGTAGCCATTACCATCAGCGAGGAGGTACTCGGTGGCACCTGGGATGCGCTCATTGCCGAGCGTTGTGATTTAGCATTGGGCGCAAGCGGTGATTTGCCGAGAGGAATTTTTGAATATCGATTAATGGGCGAAGTGGAATTTGTATTTGCCGTAGCGCGCGAACATCCATTGCGCTTTCACAAAGGCCCTGTTGATGCCGCTGCTATCGCGGCATTCCCCACCATTGTTATCGCCGACTCATCACTCAGTTCGCCGGGACGTTCATCAGGTTTATTGGAAAGCAGGCAAATGATTCGCGTCCCCAACGCTGTCGCAAAAATCCAGGCACAATTAATGGGCGTTGGCGTTGGTTTTTTGCCAAAACATTTAATTCAAAATGAAATTCAACGCGAAGAATTAGTAATACTGGATTGCACCGTGCCTCGTCCCAATATTCCACTTTATATTGCCTGGCGAAAAAATAATTCGGGTAAAGCACTGGAATGGTTTGCAAATGCATGCAACACAATTAACTGGGGAATTCAGAAAAATTAATGTATAAAACCCGTTAGCAGGTAGTGCTAACGGGTTTTCATATTACTTACAGAATACTTTCACTTCCGGGCTACGACCTTCGCCGACTGCCGGGCACATGGATGTCCAGCCAACCGTTTCATAACGCAAACTACAGTTGCTGCCGCAAGCTGATTGCACCGGAATATTTCCCATGGAATTTGCACACATGTTGGTTAAATAGGTCCCGGCTTTTGCACAAAGAGATGGTGGTATCGGTTCGATTCTATACAAGCTGGCACTTTGACAGGAGCCCGAGTTGTATACCCCTGAAGCCAGCGAAATTGAACAATTGGTCACTTGCCAGGATGGCGCGCTGTAAGTCAATGAGCGTGTAGCTGCTACATTGCCACCTGACTCCTGGCATTGAAAAGTGATGATTGCTGTAAATGGCCCGGACTGGGACCCAGTGTGCACCCAATTACAAGACACAGGTACATTTTGTGTTTGCGCCATTACATTTGTGGTTGAAAAGGCCATTGATGCCAACGCTGCAACACCTAATAATTTTAACACTCTCATAACATCTCCTATTTTTAAATTAATTTTTCCCTTATAGATTCCCCAGGATTAAAACTGCGAAACCAATTAATTCGATGTCCTATCGAATATTTAAGCCAGCCAGAAGATAATTTTCTAGTTGAGCTCAAATCCATTGGGGTTACGAGTGACGTAGAGTATGGTTTCCCCTTGTTTGATGCGACTATCAATAATAACTTGCGAAAAATTTTTCCCACTCAGAGTTTGCGTAATTGCCATTGCTATCTGATTAGCTTGCTCTTGATCAGCCACGCCCACCGTTAATTGGCATTGTGTTGACTTGCAGTTAGCTGACTTTAATGCGATGCCAGATAGGGATTGTTCTTGGCCGAACAATGTTTGAATTTGACTTTCTTCTTCATCCGCCCAAACAATATTTTTTTCCTCATTTTCAAAACGACCTTCCATTTCCACGCCCAAATCAAACCAGGGCTTTTCCTGTTGATTTTTGGTGAGCCAATTAGTAAAGGATGATGCGCGCTCTTTGAGCTCATAATCTTCTTGCGCATGATTATCTGCAGAGTGACTTACTAAACTGGGTTGGATGACTGCTTCAACAGCAACTTTCGGAGAATCACCTTTTTGATGAAAAGACGATTTGGATTTTGAATATTTATTTGCACTAAGTTTTTTATTTTCTGCAGTGAGAAATATAATTTTTTCGAGAAGCCTCGCTCTTTCATCGCTATCAAGAGCAGGATTAATGTCGGATTTTGCATCATTGCTTTGGGTAACACCTAGCCAATAGCCCAATGCCGCAGATAACAATATTGATACTGTAAGTACTATTTTATTCACGTCCTAATTATCCTTTCCAAAAAACCAAAAAGAGAATATCAGACGAAAAAAAAGGCATGAGCAATGGCATGCCACAATAACAGTTTTTTACATTTAAAAAATGAACCGCATATAAATCATTTTTAATTGTTATTTAAGAAAAATATGATTAAACGCTTAATTTATTTCACTCCAAAAATCCTGCAGCAATGAAGATGACTACCAGATATCTAAATCCCTTGCCACAAAAAACCAGAAATAAAAATCGATAAAAAGGCATACGCATAACGCCAGCAAAAAAAGTTAGCGGATCACCAATAATCGGCAACCATGCAACCAGTAATGACCACTGACCGTAGCGTTGAAAGCGCATTTGGGCTCTATTCATTTGCTCTTGTGAAAACGGAAACCATTTTTTTTGTTGTAAATGCAAACATTGCCTTCCCAAATACCAATTAACGCAGGAACCCAGGGTGTTTCCCACGGAGGCAGCCAACCACAGCAGCGGAAGCGAATAATGCTGGTAAATTAACGTAGCCAGTAATGCTTCTGACGAGAGCGGCAAAAGTGTTGCCGCAAGGAAGGCAGTAATGAAAAGAGAAAGGTAGGCCATGATTATGTGCAACATTGGCCGGAATAAAATCCGGCCAGCACTGCAATAAAATTATTTTTTTTCAGCAAGTTGCCGGCGCAATGATGTAATTACCGGCACCACTTCCGGACGAATTTGTCGCCACAAATAAAAAGCTTCCGCAGCTTGCCCAATTAACATACCTAAACCATCAGCCATTTGCGTAGCTCCATGATGCTTGGCCCATTGCAAAAAAATAGTGGGCTCTGCACCATACATCATGTCGTAACAACTGGCATTTGCAGCAAGTAATTTTTCAGGTAACGGCGGTAATTCACCTTGCAAACTGGCTGAGGTTCCATTGATTACAATATCAAAGTTATCACTTTGCAACTGCTCAAACGATTTTGCCTGGATATCACCGAGATCGAGAAAGTTTTTTGCCAATTCTTCCGCTTTACTTAAAGTGCGATTGGTAATAGTTACCCGCGCAGGCTGCTCCTCTAATAACGGCTGCAAAATGCCGCGCACAGCACCACCTGCACCAAGAATCAATACGCGCTTACCCTCAATTTCCCAACCAAGATTGTGCATATCGTGAATCATACCAATGCCGTCGGTGTTGTCTCCTAGAATTGTGCCGTTACCCAACACCGCAAGCGTATTAACTGCACCGGCCCGCTCCGCACGAGGAGTGCGCTTTTGTGCAAATTCAAACGCATTTAATTTAAACGGCACAGTGATATTTAAACCCTTACCACCTTGTGCGAAAAAATCCTGCGCCGCTTTTTCAAATTCACCCTCATTAACCAATTGCTTGGTGTAATGCATGTCCTGCCCGGTTTGCTCAGCAAATTGGCGGTGGATTGCCGGCGATTTACTGTGGTTAATCGGATTACCAAATACTGCGTATAAATCTGTCATGAGAGTTCCAATAAAATCGAAATGTCAGCGCCACTATTTGTCGGTTTTTATTTCAGCCAGTCGCGGTGAGGTAAAAAATTTTCGTAAAGTTCTGCTTCCGGACTACCAGCATCGGGTTGCCAGTTGTATTCCCAACGCACCAGTGGCGGCAATGACATTAGAATTGATTCCGTGCGTCCGCCAGTTTGCAAACCAAATAATGTGCCGCGATCGTAAACCAGATTGAACTCGACATAACGGCCACGACGATAGAGTTGAAAGTTACGTTCACGTTCCGCAAAAGACATAGCTTTACGCGCGTTAACAATTGGCACATACGCGGGCACATAGCTGTCACCGACGGCTTTCATCAGTGCAAAACTATGCTCAAAACTTTCAGCGTTGTAGTCATCAAAAAATAAACCGCCCACGCCGCGCGCTTCACTGCGATGCTTGAGGAAAAAATAATCATCACACCATTTTTTAAATTTGGGATAGAGGTGTTCACCCAGCGGATCGCAAGCATCTTTTGCGGTTTGATGCCAGTGGATTACATCCTCTTCATTACCGTAATACGGCGTTAAATCATAACCACCACCAAACCACCAAACAGGCGCAGCACCTTCTTTTTCGGCGATAAAAAAACGCACATTGGCGTGACTGGTTGGTACATATGGGTTGTGAGGGTGAATCACGAGAGAAACGCCCATTGCTTCAAATGCACGACCAGCCAACTCCGGACGATGCGCGGTGGCCGATGCTGGCATTTGGGTACCATGGACATGGGAGAAATTAACGCCACCTTTTTCAATCACGTTGCCGTCAGTGAGCACGCGTGAACGGCCTCCGCCACCTTCAGTGCGCGTCCAGCTATCCTCGATAAATTCTGCTCCACCATCCTCGGCAGCAAGTGCCTGGCAAATGCGATCTTGTAAATCCAGTAGATAGGCTTTAACGGCGGCTTTATCCGGCCCGGAAGCGAGTGTCATGGCAGGGTCCTTAGACGGGAGAATTAACAAAGGCCGGTATTCTACGCGGCCTTACCTCAAAGGGGAAAAGATTAACCGGGGCGAATAATTTCACCCGTAAGCAAATCGCGAATTTCCGAGGGAGTAGCACGCGCGCCAACTTGCCCGGATGTAATTGCATCCAATTCATTGCCAAAATAGCGTCGCACCTGGTCAATTGTGCGCGCTGGCGCCAGCCCGGCGGGATTGCATGAGGTAGAAACGATTGGCCCACCATAAGCGCGCGATAAGCCAGCGGCAACCGGATGATTAGTAACCCGCAACGCAACACTGGGAAAATTACCGGTGATCCAGGGTGGAACCAAACCATTGTGCGGCACCAACCAGGTGTAAGGTCCAGGCCAGGAATTTTTGAGCCGCTGCCGCTGCAAATCATCCAGACGCACAAGCAATGGCTCGAACATGCGAATATGTGCCGCCAGTAAAATGACTCCTTTTTCTATCGGGCGATCTTTAAGGGCCAGCAGATGCATAACCGCCCCCTCATCAAACGGATTACAACCTAGCCCCCAAACCGCTTCTGTAGGATAAGCAACCACACCACCCAACTTCATTTGCCGGGCAGCGAATTGCACACGGGGGTTGCGCGACCATTCGTACATGCAAAAGCACCTGATTCAAGATAAAAAATTGTCTTATTATCCCAGCTTACCCACCAATCCGACACCCGTTTGTTGATTATACCCGTTGGTAGCAAGCACCTATTTGCTGCACCAAACCTTTAATTTCCAGCGCAATCAGGCCGGCAGATAAATTGCCGATATCTGCCCCGGTACGCTCCGCCAGCAAATCAAGTGGTAGTGGGTCAAACCCCAGCGCATCCAGCAATGCTTGCTCCGCCGCATCCACGAGGGGAGGAGCGGCCTCTTTTGCGGATTCGCGAAACAACGACAGCGAGCGGAGGGAGCCACTTGCCTCCTGGCGCTTGTAACTGATAAGGCCTGCCAACTGATCCACAATATCCTCTGCTGTTTCGACGAGTGTCGCTCCCTGGCGAATAAGTTGATGGCACCCTCGCGCAAGCGGGTTATGAATTGAACCGGGAATAGCGAAGACCTCGCGGTCATGTTGCAATGCATAGGACGCCGTTATCAAAGAACCACTCTGCACCGCAGCCTCAACGACCAGGGTGCCCCCACTCAAACCACTGATAATACGATTGCGCTGGGGAAAATTAGCCGCCAGGGAGCTTACGCCAAGCGGAAACTCACTGACTAATACGCCACCCGAGTCCAGAATCGCTTGCGCCAAACCGCGATGGCGGGCAGGGTAAATCAAATCAATTCCTGTTCCCATCACTGCAATAGTTTTTCCGCCTGCATTTAATGCCCCCTGGTGCGCCGCAGCATCTACTCCCAATGCCAGGCCACTGGTGATCGCAAAGCCGCACTGAGCAAGGTAACGCGCAAACCGCTCGGCATTTTCGCTACCTCCGGGAGTGGGATTTCGACTTCCAACGATGGCGACTTGCGGCAAATTGAGGCAAGTGTGGTCGCCTCGCACAAACAATAGTGGCGGTGGCTTGGGAATTTCGCGCAACAATCTGGGATAGCGAGGATCATCGAAGGTCAAACAATGCAAATCCGGCTGACTTTCTATGTAGGCCAGATCTTGTTCCAAACGCCGGGTCAGCGCAGAGCCGGAATAAAAAGCACTGAAAGCTTCGCGCGCAGGAGGACGCAAGTACGACTTGAGTGCAGAGGGGGAACCGTCTAGCAGCGTTTCAATATCCAAACCTTGTTCGCGCAATTGCCAATAAGTACCGGTGCCGGTTTCTGGCAATCGAAGAAAGAGTAGATATTTGGCGAGGCAGGAATCCAATAAAGGGTGGGGCATAATCATCCTTGAACAAACGGCCCCCTTAACGGGGGCAAATTTTAGTTAGGGGTTGCGTACCTTGTCGTTAACAGCCAATGCGCGATCCGCCTCCAATACCAAACCGAAGCTCAGTTTTTCAAAAGTGCGGAATATCATTAACAGACCCGCACGCTCATCAGGAAGGGCAATTTTGCCGCCCTTGACACGATCACGAACCACTTCACCGGCCTTGTAAATTGCCAGCACATTGCCGATTTGCAGACCCTCACGCTCACCGCGATTGATAATGACTACGTTGAACTTGCCAACCTGGCTAACGCCACCCTCAACAGCGATAATTTGGGCATTGATGTCATCAACCGGCGAGCTGGGGTGAAACAGTGAATCCACCGAACGATCTTCACTCGGCAGCAATTGGTCGCCAGGGCGAACTTCCTCGTAAGTGCGAATAACATCAACCTTCGCAATCTCACCCTCGATATTGTCAATCGCCACAGTACCAATACCCTGCGCATAAATCCCCAGCAGCTCTTTCGTTACCGGATCCTTGAAAGCCTGCCCTTTGCGATAAATGCCGTAATTGGAATAAGACGAACTAAAAGTACCTCGTGCGTACGCCTGATCACCAGCACCAACAATGACATGTTCTTGCTGGCCTGCCAGCATATAAGGTGCAGCTTCAAGCACTCCCGGTTCGACGACGCGGCTGCGGGAGAGAAATGCATCAACCTTATCCAATGGAATAGCAGCAATTGCATCCTCAGTGCTCTGAACCCTGATGCTTGGGCTCAGCTTGGTGGAGCCATTGATGCCACCACGAGAACCAGGCACCATCTTAAGCGAGCGCTCAACAGTCAAGCGCGGCTGACCATCCAGATAAACCAGCTTGATTAAGTCGCCAGGGAAGATGAGATGGGGGTTTTCGATCTGGGGATTAACATGCCAAATCTCTGGCCAAAGCCAGGGGCTGTTCAAGAATGTACCGGAAATATCCCAAAGGGTATCACCCTTTTTTACCGTATATTCATCGGGGTGACCCGTTTTAAGAAGTGCATCATCAGCCCATGAAAAGAAGCTAATGAGAGATGCCGCCGCAACGGCCAATAATATTTTTTTCATAGAAACCGATCCTGTTTTATTCGGTCCTGAGGCAGATAGACGTATAATGAAAGTTATTAAAGCCCATGCTGTTTCCATTTGCACTGCATAAATCCTGTGCGATCATCATGTTAGCAGCGGTTATTACCTTTTTACTAGAAGTTTGTCACAAAGACTATGGCCTTGTTACCTATACTTGAATTTCCCGACCCACGCCTGCGCAATGTCGCCAAACCCGTCACAGAAGTGGACGCTACTATCCGCAAGCTGGTCGACGACATGTTCGAAACCATGTACGACGCTCCGGGCATTGGCCTGGCTGCTTCGCAGGTAAATGTACACAAACGCGTAGTAGTTATAGACGTGAGTGAGGATAAATCCCAGCCACTGGTGTTTATCAATCCGGAAATCGAAGTTCTCGATCAGGAAACCAGCGAATATGACGAAGGGTGCTTATCCGTTCCAGGCTTCTATGAAACCGTGGTTCGTCCCGGCCATATTCGTGTGAAGGCGCTTGATCGCGATGGCAACGCTTTTGAAATAGAACCGGAAGGGTTATTGGCTGTTTGTATCCAGCATGAACTGGATCATCTGAATGGCAAGCTATTCGTCGACCATATATCGCCCTTCAAGCGCTCGCGAATCCGCGCCAAACTGGAAAAAAAACACAAGGCAGATGCGCGCTGATTCAAAGCGCAGCCATACAAGGCGCTTAGAGCGCCTTTTTTATTTTTAGCGATTTCACAGGCCACTCATGAACCAAGGTTTGCGTATTATTTTTGCCGGCACCCCGGAATTTGCTGCCGAACATTTAAAAATCCTGCTCGGTACTCATCATCAGGTGATAGCGGTTTACTCCCAGCCGGATCGCCCCGCAGGTCGCGGCAAGAAATTGACTGCAAGTCCAGTCAAGGAAGTTGCCCTTGCCAACAATATTCCTGTGTACCAGCCATTGAATTTCAAAGCGCCGGAAGCGATTGCAGAGCTTTCCGAGCTGAAGGCAGATCTGATGTTAGTTGTCGCTTACGGATTGATTTTACCGAAAGCAGTGCTAGATGCACCTCGCCTCGGCTGTATCAATGTGCATGCGTCTATCCTGCCGCGCTGGCGTGGCGCTGCCCCCATCCAGCGGGCGATTGAAGCCGGGGATAACGAGACAGGAGTAACTATCATGCAAATGGATGTCGGCTTGGATACTGGGGACATGTTGATCAAAGCCTATTGTCCGATTTTACCCGACGATACTGGTGGAAGCCTGCACGATAAACTCATCCAAATTGGCGGACCCGCTTTGCTGGAAGCCCTGGACCAATTACAAGCCGGTATTATCAAACCGGAAAAACAGGATGATTCACTGAGCAACTATGCCCCCAAACTCAGCAAGGAAGAAGCCGCTTTAAACTGGTTATTGTCAGCCAGGGAACTTGAACGGCGTGTTCGCGCTTTTAATCCTTTTCCGGTGGCACATACCAAACCGGCCAGTTCAACCGACGACCAGCGCATTCGTATTTGGGGTGCCAGTGCTGTCGATAAAACCTCGACAAGCAAACCCGGCAGCATTAGCCAGATCGATGAGCAAGGCTTGTGGGTTGCCTGCGCTACAGGACAGCTGGTTATCGAGCAATTGCAATTGCCCGGCAAAAAAGTGATGAAAATTGGTGAAATTTTGCGTGGCCATCCAGACCTCTTCAAGATTGGCGATCAATTGGAACAACCGGCATGTTAACTGTACGCGCCGCCGCAGCGCAGGTAATTGCCCAGATTTTGGCCGCAAAGGGTTCACTATCAAGCCTTTTGCCGCCAACCTTGGCGAAAATAGTCGAAAATGACCGTCCATTATTGCAAGAGCTTTGTTTCGGCACCTGCCGTTTTTACCCCCAATTACAAGCTTATACCGAGTGCTTGCTCGATAAACCCTTGCGCGCCAAAGACAACGATGTACAGGCGCTATTGTTGCTCGGCCTTTATCAATTACTGCATACCCGTATTCCCGACCATGCTGCGATTGGCGAAACCGTAGAGGTTACGCGCCAGATCAATAAACCCTGGGCCACCAAGTTGGTCAACGGTGTTCTGCGTAATTTTCAGCGTGATAACGCTAAAATTAACGAATTTCTCAACACGAACCGCGCCTTTAAAAGCAATCACCCGGCGTGGATGGAAGCGATGATCAGCAAATGCTGGCCCGATCAATTTGAACAATTGATTGCCGCGAATAACCAACATCCGCCGTTCAGCCTGCGCCTGAATACACGCAAAATCAGCCGCAATGACTATCTCACCCTATTAAGTGAGACAGGCATAAATGCCAAACCGGCCCGATACAGCCCCTATGGTATTACGCTTGAGCAAGCAATTGACCCTCGCAAATTACCGCACTTCATGGAGGGTTGGCTGAGCGTACAAGATGAAGCGGCGCAATTAAGTGGCGATCTGTTGCAATTATCGCCCAACTTGAAAGTATTGGATGCTTGTAGCGCACCCGGCGGCAAAACCGGGCATCTGCTGGAAGTGGAGCCGACCCTCGCTATAACTGCACTGGATGCCGATGAACGTCGCCTGCATCGTGTGCGCGAGAATTTGGCTCGCCTTCAAGTGACTGCCCATGTCATCTGCGGCGATGGCACCAAACCCGGCGATTGGTGGGATGGCGAACAATTTGACCGCATCCTGCTGGATGCCCCCTGTTCGGCGACCGGTATTATCCGCCGCCACCCGGATATCAAAGTGCTGCGCACTCCGGAAGAACTCGATCGATTGGGCGAGCTACAACAACAGCTCTTAAAAAGCCTTTGGCCGTTGCTCAAACCAGGCGGGATTTTGCTGTATGCCACCTGCTCAATCATGCCCAAGGAAAATACCCGGGTTATTGAGGCTTTTGTAACGCGTCAGAAAGATGCAAGTTGCGACCAACTCAATGTGGAATGGGGCTTGGCGCAACCCCGGGGCCAGCAACTTTTACCGCAGTTGGATGGCCATGATGGTTTTTACTATGCGCGACTGCACAAAGCGGGCTAATCCACACCAGGCTCTGCTGGTAGCCGAAACAGTTGATAACAGACTCACAATAACAGGCGAACTATGAAAATCATTATCCTTGGCGCAGGACAAGTCGGCGGTAGCCTTGCGGAACATCTCGCCAACGAGGCCAATGACATTACCGTGGTGGATACTGACGAAGCGCGCCTGCGTGAATTGCGTGATCGGTTGGATATCAGTGTCGTCACCGGTGAAGGCGCGCACCCGGATGTTTTGGCCCAGGCGGGAATGGAAGATGCCGACATGCTGGTGGCGGTGACCAGTGACGACGAGATCAACATGATCGCCTGTACCGTCGCCGAAAACCTGTTCCACACCCCCACCAAAATTGCGCGGGTACGCGCGACCTCCTACCTGACCCATCAAAAGCTCTTTGAGTCCGGGGCAATTCCTATTGATGTTTTAATCAGCCCGGAACAATTGATGTCGGAGTACATTTTCCGCCTGATCGAGCAACCTGGCGCTTTGCAGGTGCTGGATTTCGCCGATGGCAAAGTCCAACTGGTGGCAGTCAAGGCCTATCACGGCGGGCCGCTGGTAGGACAAGAGTTGCGTTTTTTGCGCGAACATATGCCCGCAGTAGATACCCGCGTAGCGGCGATATACCGACGTAATCGCGCCATAATGCCCACCGGAACGACGGTGATAGAAGCAGATGATGAAGTTTTCTTCATCGCGGCCAAAGCCGATATTCGCGCCGTGATGAGCGAGTTGCGCCGCCTCGAAGTGGCCTATAAACGCATTACCATTGCCGGCGGCGGCAATATCGGTTTGCGCCTGGCGAAGATGCTGGAGGGCAAATACAACGTGCGCATTATTGAATACAACAAACAGCGTGCAATCCGCCTGTCAGAACAACTGGAGCGCGCCATTGTGATTCAGGGCAGCGCGTCCGATAAGGATTTGCTGTTGGAAGAAAGCATTGAAGATACCGATGTTTTCCTCGCCCTGACCAATGACGACGAAGCCAATATCATGTCCTCCATGCTGGCCAAGCGCCTGGGCGCCCGCAAAGTGATGACGCTGATCAACAATCCGGCCTATGTGGATGTGGTACAAGGCGGTGACATCGACATCGCCATTTCCCCGCAAACTACCACTATCGGCAGCCTGCTTACCCATGTGCGCCGTGGCGATATTGTGAATGTGCACTCGCTGCGGCGCGGCGCGGCCGAAGCAATCGAAATCATCGCCCATGGCGACGCAAAATCATCAAAAGTGGTTGGTAAAGCGCTGGAAGATATTGATTTACCAGAGGGCGCCAACATCGGCGCAATTGTGCGGCAAGGGCCAGATGGCGATGAAGTAGTTATTGCCCATGACGATGTAGTGGTGCAATCAGGCGATCACGTGATTATTTTCCTGCTTCAGAAAAAGCACATCCGTGACGTGGAGAAGTTATTCCAGGTCGGCTTCAGCTTTTTCTAATTGGCCACCTCAATCAGCTACCGTAAGAGGCTCGCGCATATTATCGAATCCAGCCCCGGGGTTCGAAAGGAAAATTGATAATGCTGGGGAAAAACGTAAAGTCAGCCATTGTTCTTACGCAACGCTTATTGCTATCAGTGACTGCGTAGTACCGAATCTTGCCCACAGCCAAGTGATTTTTTATGGCGATAAGCACCTGATTTATAGTCGCAGAATCCCTTATGATGCGGCTTCCTTAAGATCACTGACAATGTCCGTTAAAAAGCCCGCAGACCCGAACCCGCACAGGAGCAATTCATGGCAAATGTTAAGACCCAACTCGTAGTACTCGGTAGTGGCCCCGGCGGCTATTCAGCTGCCTTCCGCGCCGCAGACCTCGGCCTTGAGGTTATCCTCGTAGAACGTTATTCCAACCTTGGCGGTGTCTGTTTAAACGTGGGTTGTATTCCATCCAAAGCACTGCTGCACGTGGCTGAAGTCATTAATGAAACCAAACATGCGGATAATCTCGGTCTGAGCATCGGTTCGGTAACCCATGACCTGGATAAAGTTCGCGCTTACAAGGATTCAGTAGTGAGCAAGCTGGTTTCCGGGGTGGGCGCCATGGCCAAAGGCCGTAAAGTACAAGTAGTGGAAGGTTACGGCAGCTTCACCAGCGATCGCCAACTGCAAGTGGTAAAAGGTGATGAAACCACGCTGATCGACTTCGAGCACGCCATTATCGCCGCCGGTTCGCGCAGCGTAAAACTACCGTTCATCCCCGAAGATCCGCGTATTTTTGACTCAACCGGTGCCCTTGAACTGCGCTCCGTGCCAAACCGCTTACTGGTAATTGGTGGCGGCATCATCGGCCTGGAAATGGCAACAGTGTATGAAGCTCTCGGCAGCAAAGTGACGGTAGTAGAGTTCGCCGATCAATTAGTTCCAGCAGCGGATAAAGACCTGATCACCGTCTACAACAAATACAACAAAGGCCGCTTTGAAGTCTTGCTCTCCACCAAAGTAGAAGCCGTTACCGCTAAACCCGAAGCCATCGAAGTTGCCTTTAGCGGCACCCAGGCTCCGGCAGCGCCATTGCAATTTGATGCAGTATTAGTGGCCGTAGGCCGCAGCCCGAACGGAAAATTGATCGCGGCGGAAAAAGCGGGTGTCAATGTCGATGAGCGCGGCTTTATTCCGGTTAACGAATACCTGCAGACCAACGTGCCGCATATCTATGCGATTGGCGATATCGTCGGCCAACCCATGCTTGCCCACAAAGCCACTCACGAAGGCCATGCGGCTGCCGAAGGTGTTGCCGGTCATCCACACAAGTTCGAGCCTATGGCAATTCCATCGATTGCCTATACCAGCCCGGAAATTGCCTGGGTCGGCCTGACCGAAAAAGAAGCGCAGCAAAAAGGCATCAATTTCAAAACCGCCGTATTCCCCTGGAGCGCCAGTGGCCGTGCCATTGCAGCGGATCGCAGCGAAGGCAAAACCAAACTGATTTACGATGCAACGACTGATCGTTTGCTTGGTGCCGGTTTAGTCGGTATCCATGCCGGGGAATTGCTAGGTGAATTGACGCTCGCCCTGGAGTTTGGTGCAAGCGTTGAAGATATCGCCCTGACTATTCACGCTCACCCGACTCTGCATGAATCTGTGGGTCTGGCAGCAGAATTAGGCGCAGGGACTATTACTGATTTGCCAAACCCAAAAGCGACTTTGAAAAAGTAATTCGCTTACACTGAAAAACGAAGGCCGATTAGCAGCGTTAATCGGCCTTTTTTATATTGATGATATGGCCTATTATTATCTATACCCGTTACGGGCATACTTAGGGACACCTACATGAATGTTTTCAAGCGGAAGGATTTCGCTCGCTGGCAAGCCAATGAGAAATTACCCGACTCAATCCTGTGCAAAGCAGTCAGTGAAATGGAAAATGGTTTGATTGACGCAGACCTGGGTGGTTTTCTTTACAAAAAGCGGATTGCACGGGAGGGCAGAGGCAAAAGCGGCGGCTACCGCACACTACTCTCTGCACGAATAGATAATCGTTATGTATTTCTGCATGGATTTTCGAAAAACGATAAATCGAATATCACTCAAATCGAAAAGAAAGCCCTGCAATATGCAGGCAAGGTATTTCTTGAATTATCCACCGAGGCACTGATGACTGCGATACAAGCAGATGTATTATTGGAGGTGTGCTGTGAGCAAAATCATTGAATCCCTACGTGACGACTTAGCGGCACTTCACAACTCAGGGGCGATAAATAAAGTAACCATGCGTGAGTTCGACTCTATTAGCCCGCCGCCGGTTCGGGAGTTTAATGCTGCCGATATTAAACAACTGCGTGAAAAACTCAAATTCAGCCAACCCGTATTTGCTCATCATTTACATACCACTGCGTCCACTGTGCGCAAGTGGGAACAGGGCGACACACGCCCCGCCGGGCCAGCACTTAAACTGTTGAATGTAATTGCGGATAAAGGATTACAAGCAATTTTGTAATGTGTGCGCAATAAAAGAAAGAATAAAAGGTTAATCAGTTTTTCTATTCAACTTTTATTGGTTCAGAAACTTTTCTTATAGTTTTATTTCCAGGAAATAGTTAAACCAATACATTCAGGAGATTTGAAAATAATAACATGGCAACTGCAACAGAAATTGACACGTCAAGCCTGCTTACTATATTGGGTCTTATAGCCGCTGTTTGGGCTCTTATCTCTCCCACAAGCAAACTGCGATTTCGCTTTTGTATTGCTTGGTTCGATTGGCTGATTGCAAGCGCTGTCTTTTTGATTGTCCATTATCTCGTATTTGAAACTACGTTAAAAAGCGTTGGCTTGTATTACAGTCTCGGCCCATGGCGATGGGGCTTTGATACTTCAAGTGCGATTTATCTCCTTCTTCTTGCCACAGCTATTTATTTTTTCTGGCGAACGAACTCTCCTAAATTAGTGCGCGGGAAAATCCATATCTTTCGTGAGCTCACCGAAAACTTACGACTCACTAAACGGTATGATGAATTAGTGCTACTAGTCGAACCACAATTATCAAAACTGATTGGCATCGCTCGACTAAGAGGTGTTGACGAAAGGTCAATTTGGCAGCAATTAAAATTTTTTTGCTCATCACAAAAAAATGCCAGTACAGAGGCACGCGAAATTCTGCTCAATCTCATCACGTCTCCAGAACTGACAGTTCACATGGCTGCCGCTCACCCATACTTTTCTCTCAAGCTTTTTGAAGCTGACAATTTAGTTCACTCCGATTTCATCGAGCACTACATTGAAGCTTTACTTGATGTACCTGGAAGCCGTCTATATGTAGAGCTAAAGAACAATCAAAACCTAAACGGCGGGAGCCGCCTGTATCTACTAGAAAATAATCGATTGTTACGCTTTTTCTTTGTTAACGCTTCCGCAGCAATCGATAACGGATTAGATCGGGCTATTGGTGAAACGGTATACCGGAGGTTGGATGAAGACAATAAACTGGCCGAAGCGCTAAATAAACCAATGGGCGCTTATCGTGAGGTAGGCAAATTTCGTTGCCCAATTAATTCAGGTATAACACTCTTTGAAATCATGGTTCATGAGGGCATCCACCAAGGTCTTCAAGATCATATGTGGCTGCATTATTTTCGACATTTTGCATCAAAAATTTTAGAGAAAATGACTCCTTCTCCAGATGAAGATAATTTTCAAGAGTGGCCCACACCATTTCACTATCTTCTCTATCGGCTGGTAAGTGTTACCACTGACTGGTGTAAGCAATGCGAACACATCGTTGATGCAGAAATTCCTGATGCCACACGCTCTGACGCTAGATTTGATAGACATTTTATATCGAAAGCAGCTACCGAGGCACTTGGTGATATATTGGAATATGTTGTTTCGAATGAAAAAATCTCCGATCACTTCAAAAAATATCTTTTGGATATTGTGTTACGAAGTTATACCAGAGCAAAAAACAACACTGATTTAAGTGATGTAACTTCATCATTAATCACTAACATAATTCACGGATCAGATTTGCCAAGAAGCTCTCAATATCACATCAAGCTTCAAAAGCTTTTTGAGCAATCTGACCATATATTGAGATTAAACGCTGAACCATTCGGGGAGGCATTAATTGACGCGCTATCTCAAATCAAAAAGTGAGAGGAAAGTGACAGTTACCTCTCAAAAGTTTTCCAATCACAAAAAAGTAAAAAGACCAATCAGATTGCTCTAATCGGCCTTTTTACTTTTGACAATTCAGCAATATTAAATAACCATCACCCCATCCGCCTCAATTAGCGAATTACGTGGCAATTGATTAATGCCAATTGCAGCACGAGCAGGATAAGGCTGCTGGAAATACTGGCCCATCACTTCATTTACAATTGGAAAATTGGCGAGGTCAGTTAAATAGATATTCAGCTTCACCACATCTTTCAAACTGCCGCCCGCCGCTTCGCAAACCGCTTGCAAATTTTTGAACACCTGATGCGCTTGCACTGCAAAATCACCCTCAACTAATTGCATGGTTTTTGGGTCCAGCGGAATTTGGCCGGAAAGATAAACCGTATTATTTACTTTCACCGCCTGGGAATAAGTGCCGATAGCGGCTGGGGCGTTATCGCTGTGGATAATGGCTTTATTGGTCATGGGAGAACCTTTTAGTCGATAGTCGTAATGGGAAGCTGTGAAGTATAAAACAAAATGCCCCTTAGCCCCCTTTTTCAAAGGGGGAAACCCCCTCCCTTTGAAAAAGGGAGGGCCGGGGAGGGATTTAAAAAATTTTAATTTTTGGAGCGATTCACCCGAATCACAAAACTCAGGTTGCGGATACGGCGCATGATGTTGGCAAGATGGATACGGTTGTGAACGCCAATGCACAGATGGATCACACTATTATGCGCATCGCGCTCATGGACATTAATGTGCTCAATACTAGCGCCCTGCTCGGTAATACGGGTCGCCAGCGTGGCGATAATTCCTCGATCACTTTCCACTTCAACGCGCACATCCACCAGAAATTCACCACTCACATTTGCGGCCCAATTCACCTGACTGATTTTGTCGGGGTAATTGCGAATTTCAGCGATATTGCGGCAGGTATCCTGATGGATCACCAACCCTTTTCCGGAGCTGACGTGGCCGATAATCGGATCGCCAGGGATTGGTCGGCAACAGCGGGCAAAGCTGATCATCATGCCTTCAGCGGAATCAATCGTAATTGCCGAACCAACCAGGCCCGTGCGCGGTTTGGCTTCGGCGTCCGGCTGCAGCAATTTCACAATTGAATAAACCACTTTATTGCCGAGGCCGATTTCTTCGTAGAGCTTCTCCATCGAATCAACCTGGGCGCTTTGCAAAATCTTGTGCTGTTTTTCTTCGCTGAGATGCTCGAGGTCCAAATGAATTTCTGCAAGTGCGCGGTTAAGCATGCGCTTGCCAAGCGTAACCGATTGATGATGGCGCTGGTGCTTGAGGTAATGGCGAATCGCTGAACGCGCTTTTGCAGACACCACAAAATTGAGCCAACCCGGATTAGGCTGCGCGCCTTGCGCCGTAATAATGGCCACCTTCTGACCGCTCAATAACGGCTGCGACAGCGGCGCCATACGCTCGTTAATACGGCAGGCCACACAGGTATTACCTATGTCGGTATGCACGGCGTAGGCAAAATCAACCGGCGTAGCACCCGTTGGCAATTCCACAATTTTGCCTTTGGGCGTAAAGACATAAACCTCGTCCGGAAAGAGATCGATCTTAACGTTCTCGATAAACTCCAGCGAGTTGCCCGCATTCTTTTGCATTTCCAGCAAGCCCTGCACCCATTGGCGTGCACGACTATGGCTGGCATTGATGGTGGCATCGCTATTGGATTTGTAGAGAAAATGCGCCGCAATCCCGCTGTTGGCCATTTCGTCCATTTCCTTGGTGCGAATTTGCACTTCAATCGGCACCCCGTGCATTCCTACCAATACCGTATGCAGGGATTGGTAACCGTTGGTTTTGGGAATGGCGATGTAATCTTTAAATTCGCCCGCGACCGGCTTGTAGAGGTTATGCACTACGCCGAGTACGCGATAACAAGTATCCACACTGTCCACGATGATACGGAAGGCATAGACATCCATAATTTCTTTGAAGAATTTTTTCTTCTGACGCATCTTCTCGTAGATGCTAAATAAATGCTTTTCTCGCCCGATCACAATCGCAGTGATATTTTCCTTCAGCAGTCGTTTTTCAAACGACGCCTGGATTTGTTCCACCAATTCTTTGCGATTACCACGCGCCGTTTTTAACGCAGCTTGCAAGCGCGTCGCACGCAGTGGATACATGCAGTAAAAACTGCGATCTTCCAATTCCAGGCGCACATCGTTCATCCCCAAACGGTGCGCAATCGGAGCATAAATTTCCAGCGTTTCTTTGGCGATGCGGCGCTTTTTATCCGGCGGCATCGCACCGAGCGTACGCATGTTGTGCAAACGGTCAGCGAGTTTTACCAGGATTACGCGCAAGTCATTGGCCATCGCCAACGCCATCTTCTGGAAGTTTTCCGCCTGCTTTTCCGCGTGGGATTCAAATTCAATCTGGGTCAGCTTGGAAACACCATCCACCAGGTTAGCCACCGAATCGCCAAATTGGCCGGAGATAGCTTTTTTGCTGATGCCGGTATCTTCAATCACATCGTGCAACATAGCCGCCATCAGGCTTTGATGATCCATATGCATACTGGCGAGGATATCTGCTACCGCAAGGGGATGGGTGATATAGGCTTCGCCGCTGCGACGTTTCTGGCCGTCGTGGGCTTGTTCGGCGTAGAAGTAGGCGCGCTTCACCAAATTGATTTGGGAAGGTTCGAGATAAGACGATAGCCGATGACTAAGGGCCTCGATGGTTTGCACGCCTTTCTCCAGATTTCAGATTGCCAGCATGGCTGGCATCGGGGTTTCCAAAAACATAACTGCCACCTATGAGATGGTGGCAGTTATTGGAAATTAAATCTCGTTGTCGTACACGCGCTCTGGCTTGGGCTGGGGCAGGGTGTCTTTTTCCAGCAGGATGCTTGCGTCGATAAAACCTTCTTCAATTTCGCGCAAAGCGATAACGGTTGGCTTGTCATTTTCAGGAGCAACAAAAGGATCTTTGCCGCCGATAGCCAATTGGCGGGCGCGCTTGCTACCAACCATCACCAACTCAAAACGGTTATCTACATGATCCAGACAATCTTCAACGGTAATACGTGCCATATCTTAATACTCTGTTAAAAACCAATACGCGGTTAAGAAGTTGTGCCCGGCAAAATTAAGTGCCGTAGCACTGGGAATTCAGCGCGCTTCAGGTCCAAAGCGCCAAGGGGGTCGCTATTATGCGTCAGCAGCAGCAACTATGCCAACCGCCGCTGGCTGAAATTAAGCCAATAAACTCTGCAACAGATCGTTATGGCGCTCCGCCTGACGCGCCAGGCGAATGTGCTGGCTGGTAATCAGCGCCTGGAATTGCGCCAGAGCAACGGTGAAATCATCATTGATAATCAGGTAATCCGCTTCCACATAGTGGGACATCTCACTGATTGCTTCATTCATACGCGCTTCGATCACCGCATCATTATCCTGGCCACGGCCAGTCAACCGTTGGCGCAAGCAGGCTAATGAGGGGGGCAATATAAACAGGCTGACAGTCTCCGGCATCAACTTGCGTACTTGCTGCGCACCTTGCCAATCGATCTCCAGGATCACATCAATACCCTGGTTCAGCGTATCTACCACCCATTGCTGCGAGGTACCATAAAGATTGCTGAACACCCGTGCGTGCTCCAGAAATGCGCCGTCCTCCAGCATCTTTTCAAACGTTGCGTGATCGACAAAATGATAATTCACCCCGTCAACTTCACCGGGACGCATAGGGCGAGTCGTATGGGAGACAGAAACACAAACTTCCGGATTGGATTTAACCAGCGCACTGACGAGACTGGTTTTGCCTGCCCCCGAAGGCGCAGATACGGTGTAAAGGGTGCCGAGATTAGCCATGAGGTTGCCTTGGAAATTCAAAACAAATGAACAGGTATCAAAGAATAGCGGAAATTATGGCACAGCTTGGCGCAGGGCTCAGCCGAAAGTTTTATTGCCCGCATTTGATAGAGCATCAATTACCGTTAAATGCGATCGTAAATATGGCATAGTAAGCCTCTTGCCATCTGACCACACAGCGAACCCAAGATGCTCCGTCAATTGCTTTCCATTAGCCAAACCGCTGAACGCCTGCGCGTACGCCCGGACTATGTACGTGCACTGGTAGCCAAAAAACGCCTTACATTTATTCATGGCGAGCAATTGGATGCAGCGGAAGTAGAACAGCTCGCCAAATTAATGGACAAGCTGCGCAAGAACGGGATCGCAACACTGGTGGAAATCAGTGCGCAAGGTGATATCAACCTCTAATTTTTTATTGCCCTTGTTTAACCGCGCTGTCGATGAACAAGCCTGCATAACACATCCGAATATTCCGCAGAAAAATTACAGCCCTTGTAATTTGGCGTATTGCATCACCAGCCGCTTGGTGCCGATTTTTTCAAACTTCACTTGCACTACCGCATTAGGGCCAGTGCCTTCAAATTGCAGAATAACCCCTTCGCCAAATATCGCGTGATTGACACGCTGGCCAAGACGAAAACCGCTGCCTTCGCCGCTGTCACTCAGATTTTCACGAGCAGGTGTACGCTGGAAACTAACCGGGCGAGTCACGGCGGTTTTCAAGCGAACTTCTTCAATGCAATCTGTCGGGATTTCTTTTACAAAACGCGAGACTGCATTGAAGGTTTCACTACCGTATAAGCGACGTGTTTCAGCGTAGCTGATAAATAATTTTTGCATCGCACGCGTAATTCCCACATAGCAAAGGCGGCGCTCTTCTTCCAGGCGATCCGGATCATCCGCCGACATTTTGTGCGGAAATAAACCCTCCTCAACACCAGCGAGAAATACCAACGGGAATTCCAGACCTTTGGCTGAGTGCAGTGTCATCAGCTGAATGGCTTCTTCAAATTCATCAGCCTGGGTTTCGCCCGCATCAAGCGCAGCGGTATCTAAAAATTGTTGCAATGGCGTAAGGTTTTCATCGCTTTCTTCTACGTCAAATGCGCGGCAAGCGGTAATTAATTCCTGCAAGTTTTCGCCGCGCGCCTGGCCTTTCTCACCTTTTTCATTTTGATGGAATAACAGCAAGCCTGTGTCTTCGATTACCATGCGCGCAATCTCATCGAGCGCCGGCGCATCGCCATTCACATTTATTTCATTGGTATCGTGCGCGAGCTTGATAATCAAATTCAAAAATGTTTGTACAGCGTTACCTGCGCGCGCGGTTAGCACTTTGTGTGCGAGCATTTTTTCGGCGGCAGCCCAGAGCGAGTAACCCTGTTCGCGCGCGAACAGGCGGATATCATCGACGGTTTTTCCGCCAATGCCGCGCGTCGGTGTATTGATTACACGTTCAAATGCCGCATCATCATGGCGATTGCTGATAAGGCGCATATAGGCAACCGCATTTTTAATTTCGAGACGATCATAGAAACGCAAGCCACCGTAAATGCGATAGGGAATCGCTTCGCGTAATAATGCTTCTTCAAGCACGCGCGATTGGGCGTTGGAGCGATAAAGAATCGCTACCGAATCGCGTTTATTACCTTGCTTTATCCAATTCTGGATTCGCTCCACAATAAAACGCGCTTCATCCTGTTCGTTGTATGCGGCATAAAGGGAAATGGCGTCACCTTTATCGCCTTGCGTCCACAACTCTTTACCCAAACGGCCAGCGTTGTGTTTAATCACCGCGTTGGCGGCTTGCAGAATATTGCCGGTAGAACGGTAGTTTTGTTCGAGGCGATAAATTTGGGTGCCGGAAAAATCTTGCGAGAAGCGTTGGATATTTTCAATTTTTGCACCGCGCCAACCATAAATGGATTGGTCGTCATCACCCACGGCGGTTACACAACTTTCTTTGCCAGCAAGTACACGTAGCCATGCATATTGCACGCTATTGGTATCCTGGAATTCGTCGACCAGGATAAATGGAAAACGCTGGCGATAATGTTCGAGTATGTGCGGCTTGTTGAGCCAGAGTTCGTGGGCGCGCAATAAGATTTCGGCGAAATCCACCATGCCACCGCGCTGGCAATCGTCTTCGTAAGCGCGATAAATTTGCAACATGGTGCGCACAAATGGATCGCCAGTATCCTGGATATGTTGCGGGCGCAGCCCCTCATCTTTTTGTTCGTTGATATACCACTGCGCTTGTTTATGCGGCCATTTATTTTCATCAAGGTTGAGCGCCTGATACACGCGTTTGATCAACCGCAATTGGTCGTCACTGTCGAGGATCTGAAAATTTTGCGGCAGGTTTGCATCTTGCCAATGGGCTTTTAGCAAACGATGGGCAAGGCCGTGGAACGTGCCAACCCACATAGCACGGCTATTGATGTGCTGATTGTTCTGATGAAAAAGTTCATCCAGACGGCTGCGCATTTCACGCGCAGCTTTGTTGGTAAACGTCACCGCCATAATCGAATAAGGTGATATGCGCTCCACCTGGATTAACCAGGCAATACGATGCACCAGCACACGGGTTTTTCCACTGCCGGCTCCGGCGAGAATCAACTGGTTAGTGGCGGGAGCGGAAACCGCGTCGCGCTGGGCATCATTAAGGTGGTCGAGCAGCAGGGAAACATCCATAACATCAGGCCGGCGGGCGGGCGCCCGAAAAATCATTAACAGGAAATACTGGCGATTTTACTGTTTAGATATACATATCGCTACCTTTGTTTTCTCCGGGCTCGCTTTCCTGTTTCTGAAAGGACGAGCCAAGCGTTATGCTGGCGTTAACAGACAACTGTAACGCGATAGCCGTGGAGTAATCGCTATGAATGACATCCAACACCAATGGCTGCAACGTTGCATAGATTTGGCTTGTGCCCAGGCACGGAGCGGTAAGGGCGGGCCTTTTGCCGCACTGGTCGTGAAAAATGGCGAGGTCATTGCCGAGGGTTGCAACGAGGTTACCAGTACCAATGACCCCAGCGCCCACGCTGAAGTAGTGGCCATTCGCAATGCTTGCCAGCGTTTGGGGAGTTTCCAGTTGGATGGCTGCGAGATCTACAGCAGCTGCGAGCCTTGCCCGATGTGTTTGGGCGTTATCTTCTGGGCGCGCCCCAAAGCGGTGTATTTTGTGGCGAGCCGCGAACAGGCCGCCGCGGCCGGGTTTGCCGATGAGTTTATTTATGAGCAGATAAAGCTGGAGGGCAATCAACGGCATATCCCGTTTGTACACCATCCATTGGCTTCCGCGAACCATCCTTTCGAGCACTGGTGTAGCTGTTGTAATAAGCAGGATTATTAATTACTTGCTATTGCAGCTTTTGGCGCGAATCAATATCACCCCCAGCAGCCCGCCGAAAAACACCATTAATGTTAATGAATCAGGTAGCGAACCGGGAGTTTGTGGTGCATTTAGCGGGAAAATGTTGCGCGCCAGCAACGGTGGTGGAGTGCTATCACTAATGGGAGAGTTAGTTGAAACAGGCGCAAGTACATGGCTTTCCGCCAATGTGCATTCGCCTTGAAGGTTGTGGTCAATCCCCGGAATTGTGGTGCAGTCCATTAGCGATGCCTGGCAGTTCGTTGCCAAAATCAGGGTAAAAGCCGCCCCTGCAAGCCTGTGGCTTGCTGATAGTGTTAGTTGATTCATTTTCCCCTTCCTCCCCAAAGGTAGGGTTTAGTAACTTGACTCTAGCATCGAAAAAAAGTGATTCAAGTCACGGTTTTTGAGAATTTTCGATACCAAAAAATCATAAAAGATAATTTAAGCGACAAGCTATTGATTTTATTGAGAGTGGCAAAGACTATCTGTGCGCCATGTAGCAGACAGATATAAACAGGGTTCTAGAAAGGAAAAAATGATCCAGGAAATTGATCTTTACGCAGCAATGCCGCGAGGTCCATGCTCAATGCGACGCCAGCATGCACCAACACTCCACCCCAGATAGAACGGGATTGCAGCGCCAGTATGCCAAGGAAAAGACCAAATAAAATCGCGCCTGTGGCTTCCAGCCAGAGCTTGGGGAAATGGATCATCAAATAAGGGACACACATCACCCAGATGGCATTGGCGCCAATCGCCGGGCGCAATGCATTGAGCATAAAACCGCGAAAAAAGAACTCCAGAAAGACAAACTGGCTGAGGTAAAGTAATTCCCATAACAACAAATCCAGCCAGCTGCGGCCAGCATTGCGGTAGAAGGGATAATGCTCGACAAAATCCTCGCCCATGCTGACCAATACTACAAATACCAGAATCGGGCTGAGCAACAACAGGTAGCCACGCCAGTGTTCGCCAACCTGATTCCAGCGCCAGCCAAAATCGGCGATACGCTCCTTAAACATGAAGCGAATGACTAACCAGGGCAGCACAATAAACGTCAACAAATGGCAACCGGTCCACCAGATATAACCGCACAGCTCCAACCACCCGGCAGCTTGCAGTTGTTGCAGATAATCCGCACCGTGCCAATTGCCCAACCACTGCAAAAAGCTATGGAGATTGGTGGAGAATTTGCCGTAATGGAGGATCAGCAAACTGACTGACGCTGTGGCCAGCACAATGAATACCCGCCGCAACGCTTGCGGGCGCGACAATTGCCAGGAAGGTGCCGCTGCATCAATTTGATCGAGGGCGCGCATTATTTGGCGCGGATGCAAGGCGGCAAGCTTCATGGTTATTGTCTTCGTGATTGGTTACTGCTTCTTGGCTATTTTTTTGGATTTCGCTACGGGGTGATGGCTTTGCTCATACATATCCAGGAACTTGAAGATGATGTCCTTGGCAAAGCGGCTTTCGGAATTGGTAAGGAACACCATGCCAATTTGCAAATCGCGGTTGAATACCATCTCGGTACGGAAACCTTTTACGTGACCACCGTGATGGACGAAATTTTTGTAGCGCCCATAATCGAATACCCGCCAGCCCATACCATAGGCGGTATTGCCCACAGCCTTGCGCTCGCCGTAATAATTTTGCGCCGGTGTATTTTTAGTTACACGCGATTGGATAGGGTTTAGCACGGCCAGCGGTAAAGCTTCCGGACGTTTGCCCATTTGCCCGAGCAGGAATTTGGACATATCCACAATGCTTGCATTCACCCCGGCAGCCGGTGCTACGCGATACCAGTTGGGCGTTACTGCCGTGGGAATCCAGCGCTTGCCATTGGAGATATGCGGCGCAGCGCGGTTGGGTGATGCGTTGTAATTGTTTAAACCGTATGAGGCAGTGCGCATACCCAGTGGATCAAAAACGTTTTTCTCGACATATTTTTCAAAACTCATCCCGGATTTCTTTTTTATCATCTCGCCCGCCAGACTGTAGCTGACATTCTGGTAGGCATAGCATTTGCCCGGCGCACAGGAAAAATTGACGTAGCGCAGGCGTCTTACTATCTCGGCAAAACTCATGTTTTCGTCGATAAAGTGGCTATAGGTGTGGCGCGGCAAGCCGGATGCCTGGGACAAAATATTGCGGAATGTAAGCTGCTTGCCGTAGCGGGCATTTTTAAAAGCGACATCCGGCAATACCGAGGTGACGGTGGTATCCCAGGAGATTTTGCCCTCGTTAACCAATTCACTGGCGGCGGTGGCGGCGAAGGGTTTAGACAGGGAGGCCAGGCGGAATACTGTATCCGGCGTTAATGTTTCTCGCGTTCCTGCGCGGCGTACACCATAGCCTTGCAGGGATTTGACCTGCCCGCCGGAGATCACCACTATCGCCACACCGGGCACAAAGGGCGCTACTTTCTTGGCGACATAATCTTCAAATTCCGCCACAAATGCTTCCGGATGACCTTCGGGATAACGCGGTGCATCTACGGGGGCAGTAGTCACCAAAGGCACGTTGGCCGTCGGGGTTTCATCTTTGGCTTGCACTTCTTGCGGTTCGGATTGAGCTTGCTGCGGCTCCGGAGCCGAAACAATGGCGGTAGATTGCACGGACGTCACCGCAACCGGGCTTTCAACGGAGCTTGCACCAGCAGAACTGGCAGCAACCGATGAAGCAATCACACCCATCGACGGAGTCAAAACTGCTGCCGTTAACGTTGTCGCCACTGAAGAAACCGTGCTTGTGCGGGGTTGTACCAATGGTACCGATGACGCCGCCAGGGTCTGGGTAAATGGCGTTGTTTGCAAGCCCTGTACAGCGGCTACCGAAGCAGCGGCGCTACTGGCTTGTTGTTGGAACGGCAAGGCAATGGGCACAGTTACCCGTTTCTCACTATTCGCCATAACGGGCGTAATGATGGAAACCAGCAGAGCACTTACCAGGCCCGTCAGAAATTTTGTTGTCATTCGTTGCATCAGGATAACGGGCATCACCAGTTTAATCATTCGTTGTGAAATCACAGTCCGGAAACGTAAAAGTCTTTTGTATAAAAACATCTACGCAAAAACAAACGCCATCGTTCACACATGATCATCATGCTGAAACGATGGCGTTATTTTTCCTTTAACTATGATTGGCCTTTAACTACATCAGCTTTTAAGTAGCCGCGAGTGTATGTCAACTCGGTAGGCCGGACCATAACAACCCAAACCTTAACGGAAGTTGAAGTGGCACTACAGAGTTTTAATGTATTCCACTAATTCCTTGCGTTCTTTATCGGTCAACGGTTCCTGTTTAATGCCTTTGATTGCCGGGGCGTGAACAGTGCCATATTCATGGCCGGTATTAAAGTCCCCGCGTTTTGTGGCACTAAACGTAAACCCGTCATAACCCTCAGCGCGAAAGCCGATTTTTTCCGGATCAAATTCGCGGCTGCCTACTTTAAATTCGGTACGACGATATTCACCGTCATCCGGATCACCCTCGCGTTTTAGCGGCAAGAGTAAATCATAAATACTGGGCACCGAACCATTGTGCAGATAAGGCGCTGTAGCCCAGATACCATTTAGCGGACGCGCTTTATAGGCGAGCAGCGAATTGTAGGGCGCTGCGGTCGTATCGATCCAATAGTCGCCGGATTTTACACTGGCTTTGATTTCATTATCAAAGAAGGATTTCCCCAGCATATAGATCCAATCCAGCGCGCGCCGTGGCCACCATTTATCCGGGTCCGGCTCCGTCGCCACCTCGCCCATGGTTGCAGCGGTCAATACCTGAACGACCGGAGCGCGGTCTTTGATAACCAGGGAACCAATACCTTCCGCTTGATAGGTATTTTTAAAATTACCCGAATAACCGGTGTAATTCACACTGTTTTCCGCCATCGCGCGGTCAGTGCCCATTAAATTGATATTGGCCATACTGGCCACCACAATCCGGTTCCAATCAGTGCGGTCAATCACTTCATGGCAAGACTCGCAATATTGCGCATACAACTGACGACCGCGACGAATTTTGGTTCCATCAATTTGCCATTCATAAAATTTACCAAACACTTCATTGGCTTTTTTCTGTTCGGGATTATCAGTGCCGGTGTCAATCGTCGGCCACACCGGCGAGGTCAAACTTTTCAAATGGGATTCAAGGCGCGATAAATTCACCAGATCAATTGATGAAGTGAAATCGATTTGATAACTCTTGCCGCGCTGGCCCGTTAACAGCGAAGACAAACTCCAACCGCGTTTGTGTGCAGTCCAGTCGAGAATGCCAAACACACCAATCACCTCGCCGGTATTGCGCCCGAGCGGACCAACACCCGCATTGCTCGCCAAACCATTCCATTGCACATAATCGGATTGAACGATATCCCACAGGAATGGATAGCTGACCGGGGCGTTAGGCTCATTGAAAA
Organism: Cellvibrio sp. 79; assembly: GCA_003056245.1. Taxonomy (GTDB): domain Bacteria; phylum Pseudomonadota; class Gammaproteobacteria; order Pseudomonadales; family Cellvibrionaceae; genus Cellvibrio. The sequence continues at coordinate 1,264,420 of MVDH01000003.1, forward strand.
TCTGCGCTTTGATGCGTTGCATATCCTCAATCTTCAGCCCCGGATAACCGTCTTTGCCCAACATCAGGCGATCAATAATTTTCGCAAATTGCAGATCGCCAATAATCGTTTCACTGATGCCATCAAGAACCTTATCGACTTGTGCTTCAGTCAATAGATCAGCGTCGTTGTCATTGGCTTTGGTCATACCCAGCAGAACATCACGCAGTTGATCGCGGCTGATGACGTGCTCCAGGACACGGTTATAAATGCGGCCGAAAGCATCCAATCGTGCAAAACCGTATTCAACATTAGAATGATTGATGGTGTTGTAAAGGCGAATTTTGCGCGCCCAGCGCTTCAGGTCTGCCTGTACGTCATCGGCATTGGAATAACTATTGTTCAACTCCAGCACGCGCGTAACAAAGCGTTGGTTTTTATCGCCGTTGCTCACCGCTGCTGCCATACTTTTTTCCAGGTCGAGCAGGAAACCCACCATGTCCGCCATTGATGAACCGCCGTCGATTCGCAACGCGTTGCCTTTGTAATTCACTTGTCCGGTATGACAAGCAGCGCAGGTCAGGCCAACGTAATCATTACCTTTATAGGATTCTTTTACGAAACCAAGGGGCAACCCATCAGGATTAAAAAACGTCGGTTTTTGGGGGAGGTAGCGATATTTATCGATGAGGCTGTTTGCGCGAAAAAAATCAGTGGAATCGGATTGTTCCAGCGCGATAAAAAAATCGTAGGGAATCAGTGCGGAACCCTGGGTGGTGTTGTAATACCACAGGCTGTCATTGGCATCCCAACCCTGGTCCAGATAAATCGGTGTGGAATAGTTTTCACCAAACGCGCCCTTTTCAATGGCAACCGCACCGCGGTCGGGATCATCGTCCCACCCCTGATAGAGTTTGCCGATCCCCAGACTGATAAACATCAGAATGGCAATCACCACCAGCCATTTAAACAAACGCCATAATACGCGGCGGGAAAACAGGTTACCCAGACTAAACGCGGCCATAGTGCTAACTCCTCTTTAAGGTCTTTTCCTATTGATAACGTCTAAATAGGTCGATATTTTTTGTTGTTGGCGCTTAAGCTAACAGACCTGATAAAGATACTATGCGCGCCATCGTTTACCACTATTAATTATCGGAATTATTGTTGCACCGGATGAAGGGCGGACTTTTGCTCGACTTGCAACTCCAACCCTATGGCAGTAGTGTAGCCGCGTATTTCGTCCCCCCTGATTAATGATTAATCAACTTTGAGGAAGCCAACATGAAAAAATTATCAATTGTTCTTGCCGCTGCACTCGTCAGCCTGACCAGTGCATGTACCTGGGTTAAGGTGTCTGACCAGGGTTCCAACGTGGCTGTTGCCAACACTGCCAACGTGCGCAGCTGCGAAAAAGTTCGCACTGTAAACGTGAAGGTGAAGGATAACTTCGTCGGTTCAATGAAGCGTGATCCGAGCAAAGTCGCCACTGAATTAACCAATATGGCCCGTAATGAAGCCACTCAATTTGGTGGTGATACTGTCGTTCCAGTGACCCAGCCAACCGACGGCCGTCAAAGCTTTGATGTTTACAAGTGCAACTAATCGTTGTGCGTGGTTAAAAACAAACAGGCCGGATAACGTTATCCGGCCTGTTTGTTTTTAGTCGCTGAATATTTACCCGCTTCGACTTTTTTATCGCTTCGCGCCGGTTTTTGTACTTCCTTCCGCTTTATCATCCAAATCTTTGCTAGTGTTAGCGACAGATAATTGTTGTCTTATTTCTGTCACATAATTGCCATAATCTGGCGCAAAAATCCGGTGTGTAATAATGAGGTCCAAGGTGTCCAACGCCTATTTCAATCGCGAATTAAGTCTGCTCGAATTCAATAAACGCGTACTCCACCAAGCTTATAACCGCAGTTTGCCGTTGCTGGAGCGTTTGCGTTTTCTGTGTATTTTTTCGACTAACCTCGACGAATTTTTTGAAGTGCGTGTCGGTGGCCTGGTGGAAATTATCGAGCGCAATGCACCACCTACCCACGGGCCGGACGGTCTGACCCAGGCGCAAACCCTGAATGAAATTTCCCTGCGCGCCCATGAATTAGTGGCCGAGCAATACCGCATTCTCAACAATGAACTCTTGCCGGTAATGGCGGAGCAGGGCATCCGTGTATTGCGCCGCGAAGATTGGACGCCGGAGCAAATCCAATACCTTAAACACATTTTTTTATCCGATGTATTGCCGGTGCTCAGCCCTATCGGCCTCGACCCCGCGCATCCGTTTCCGCGCATCCTCAACAAGAGTTTGAATTTTATTGTCCGGCTCGATGGCAAAGATGCTTTTGGCCGCAACTCCGGCCGCGCCATCGTGCAAGTGCCGCGCTCATTGCCGCACATCATTGAATTGCCAGAGGCATTGAGTATTAACGGGCGCAATTTTGCGTTTATTTCTTCGATCATCCATTTTTTCATGGCCGAAATATTCGTCGGCATGACGGTGATGGAAAGTTATCAATTCCGTCTCACGCGTAACTCCGATATTTTCCTCGACGAAGAAGAAGCCGAGGATTTATTGCGCGCCGTGCAAGGTGAATTGGCCTATCGCCAATACGGCGATGAAGTGCGTTTGGAAATTACCGATACCTGCCCGGCCGAACTCGAACATTTCTTGCTGGAACGCTGTGAAATCAAAGAGCGCGATTTGTACCGCATTAATGGCCCGGTGAATTTGAATCGCTACAGCGATGTATTTGATCTGGTCAAAGATGCGCAGCACTATTTCAAACCCTTTGTGCAGGCGATGCCCAAGTTGCCCAAGCGCACCAACTCCTATTTTGAAGTGCTGCAAAAGCAGGATATTTTGCTCCATCACCCGTTTGATTCGTTCCAGGGCGTGGTGGATTTTTTGCGCGAAGCCGCTGCAGACCCGAATGTGTTGGCGATCAAACAAACCCTGTATCGCACCGGTTCCAATTCGCCGATTGTGGACGCGTTAGTTGCCGCAGCCAAAGCCGGTAAAGAAGTCACCGCGATTGTTGAGCTGCGTGCGCGTTTTGATGAAGAACAAAACGTAGCACTCGCCGAGCGTTTGCAGCGCTTTGGTATCCATGTGATTTACGGTGTGGTTGGTTTTAAAACCCATTCCAAGATGATTCTGGTTGCGCGCCGTGAAACCGGAAAATTGCGCTACTACGTACATCTGGGCACCGGTAACTATCACCCGCGCACCAGTAAAATTTATACCGATTACGGTTTGCTCACGTCCGATAAAGACATCGGCGAAGATGTGTACCGCATCTTTTTGCAATTATCGAGCATGGGCAAAGCCTCCAAAATGGAAGCGCTGTTGTATGCGCCTTTTACCTTGCATCGCGGCATGGTGAAACGCATCCGCACCGAAAAAGAAAATGCCGAACACGGCAAACCGGCGCGCATCATCGCCAAGATGAATGCGTTGTACGATGAAGAATTGGTGAACGAGCTGTATGCGGCATCGCAAGCCGGTGTGCAGATCGATTTGATTGTGCGCGGCGTGTGCCAATTGCGCCCCGGCGTTGAAGGCTTGTCAGAAAATATTCGGGTGCGTTCGATTATCGGCCGCTTCCTTGAACATCACCGCGTGTTTTATTTCGAGAACAACGGCAACCCGGAATTGTTTTGCTCCAGTGCCGACTGGATGTTGCGCAACATGTTCCATCGCGTGGAAACCTGCTTCCCGATCAAACACAAAAAAATCCGCGACCGGATTCTGGAAGACTTGCATTTGTATCTGGCCGATAACACCCACGCCTGGTTATTGCAGGACGATGGCAGTTATCTCCCGACACAGCCAAAAGAAGACGAAGAAGCAGTCGACGCCCAGGCAGTTTTGCTGGAGCGCTGGTCTGCCCATACCGGTCATTAATTAATCCCCGTGCCATGGATGGCCAGATACCCCTCAGCCTAAAACACAACACAGTACACCCCGTCATTCACCCATAAAAAAGCGGCCCGCTCGGCTTCGCATTTCTGGCAAAAAGGCCGGAATATTTTCATGTAAATGCACGGGTAGTGATTCCCCGATAAATCTTACTTATATATTCTGGCATTACCCGCTTTCCGGCCCGGCGCCGGTTCTCTCCAGCAGGTTATACAACTAACAACAATAGCCATAAATCACGTTGTACCTGATTCACGGCAAGGTATCGGCAATAAAACCCGACCACAGGCCCACTGTGTAGTCGTTATCGTCTACAGCAAACTCTAGAGAGATAAGAATATGATCAGACAGAATCAGCAGTCCTGGCTGCAAAAAAGCCTGCTGCGCAAAACCCTTTTGGCTTGTACTTGTGCCGGTTTAGTGGGCACTGTTGCTATCCCCAGCTTCGCAGCGCGTCAGGCGGAATACCTGGACCGCGGCGTAGTGGCATTGCCCTCGGGTGGCGGAGTGTTTATCAGTTGGCGGATGTTGGGTAATGATCCGGCGGCGATTGGTTTTAACGTATATCGCAACGGTACCAAAATTACTGCATCGCCCATTACCACCAGCACCAATTACTTCGATGCAACCGGCACCACCAGCGCTGCCTACACCATCAGACCAGTTATTAACGGCGTCGAATATGCCGCTAACGCCGCCAAAGCAACCTGGACCAACCCTTATTGGGCAATCAATTTGAATCGCCCTGCCGGCGGCACTACCCCGAGCGGCGAAGCCTACACTTACTCACCCAACGACCTGAGCGTGGGTGACCTGGATGGCGATGGCCAATATGAAATCGTGGTGAAGTGGGACCCGTCCAACGCCAAAGATAACTCCCAGTCCGGCTATACCGGCAACGTATTGATCGATGCCTACGAATTCAATGGCACCCAGTTATGGCGTATCGACCTGGGCAAAAACATCCGGGCCGGGGCACATTACACCCAATTTATGGTGTACGACCTGGACGGTGACGGTAAAGCGGAAGTCGCGATGAAAACCGCACCCGGCACCAAAGACGCTGCCGGTACTGTGCAAGGCGGCAGCAACGCGAATACCGATTACCGCAACTCCGGCGGCTATATCCTTTCCGGCGCTGAATACCTGACCATCTTCAACGGTCAAACCGGTGTCGCGATGGCGACCACTGACTATGTGCCTGCGCGCGGTACTGTCAGCAGTTGGGGCGACAATTATGGCAACCGCGTAGACCGTTTCCTCGCTGGCATCGCCTATCTGGATGGCAGCCGCCCCAGCCTGGTAATGACACGCGGTTACTACACCCGCGCGGTATTGGTTGCGTGGGATTGGCGCAACGGCAGCCTGACCCGTCGCTGGACCTTCGATAGCAACTCCAGCGGCAACGGTGCCGCCGCTGGCCAGGGCGCTCACAGCCTGACCGTGGGCGATGTGGACCAGGACGGTAAAGACGAAATCGTCTACGGTTCCGCCACTATTAATGACAATGGCACCCTGATGTATTCCACCGGCTTCGGCCATGGCGATGCGTTGCACTTATCCGATTTCATCCCCAGCCGCCCCGGCCTTGAAGTGTTCATGGTGCATGAGTCCAATGCCACCGGCGTTGATATGCACGATGCCAAAACCGGCCAGGTTATCTGGAGCATCCCCAGCGGCGGCGCTGATGTGGGTCGCGGCGTGATTATGGACATTGACCCCCGTACTGCCGGCGCAGAAAGCTGGGCGAGTGTGGGCGGGTTGAACAATCCTACCGGCGGCCAAATCACCACCACTAAACCGGCATCCACCAACTTCGCAAGCTGGTGGGATGGCGACTTGCTGCGTGAGCAGTTGAACAACACCATGATCGACAAGTGGAACTACAGCAATAATTCCAGTTCCCGCTTGCTGACCGCTTACAACTACGGCGCTGCCTCCAACAACGGCACCAAATCGACGCCGGGCATTTCGGCGGACTTGTTGGGTGACTGGCGCGAAGAGGTGATCTGGCGTCATGAAAACAACAGCCAACTGCTGGTGTTCTCAACGACAGCGGTAACTGGCAACAAACTGCGTACGTTGATGCACGACTCGCAATATCGCCAGGCCATTGCCTGGCAAAACGTGGCTTACAACCAGCCGCCGCACACCAGCTTTTTCCTGGGTGACGGAATGGCTACTCCGGCTGCGCCTGATCTGGCTTTTGTCGGTACTAATCCCAATGGCGGGCCGCTGACTAGCTCGAGCAGTTCATCCAGCTCATCCGTTGCGCCAGTAGCAGTGAATCTTGGCGGCAGCGCCGGTAACGGCCAGGTTGCGCTCAACTGGACGGTTAGCGGCACAGTCACCGGAATTGAAATTTACCAGGACACAGATTCCGACCCCGCCGGCCGTGTGCGTATCGCCACGCCCGGCGCCAGTGCACGCAGTTATACCGCTACCGGCCTGACCAACGGTACGCCTTACTGGTTCTGGGTGAAATACACCACGGCGGATGGCAGTGCCAACTCCAATGTATTTACCGCCACACCTTCTGGCGGTAGCAGCTCAGTTGCTGCGAGCAGTTCATCACTCAGCAGCACGCCGAGCAGTGTTCCGGCCAGCTCCAGTTCGGTAGCGATTTCCAGCAGCTCGCGCATCAGTAGCAGTGTCGCCTCCAGCACTGGAACCACCGGCGGCAATTGCAGCTATGTAATTAGCAATAACTGGGGCGCAGGCTTTACCGGTGCGATCCGTATCACCAACAAAGGCACCAGTGCGATTAATGGCTGGACAGTAAATTGGACTTATGCGGGCAGTACACGTCTTAGTGGCTCGTGGAATGCAACGGTTAACGGTACCAACCCGTACTCTGCAACCAACCTGAGTTGGAATGCCAGTATCCAGCCCGGCCAAACGGTTGAATTTGGATTCCAGGGCACCCACACTGCCGCTGAAACACCAGTCATTACCGGAACTGCCTGTAATTAATTTTTGCGGGCAGTAAAACCGAAAGGCCGATGGTATTTACCATCGGCCTTTTTATTTGCCAGTCATTTATTTGTCACAAACATTACTTGCTTGCTGCGGCACTTGATTATCTAATTCGGTTTTTAACGTTCAATCGCACAGGCATTTCCATGAACAAACTCCGTGTTGGCATAGTTTTCGGCGGCAAATCGGCCGAACATGAAGTCTCACTGCAATCGGCAAAAAATATTTTCGATGCAATTGATAAACAAAAATTTGATGTGACCTTGCTCGGTATCGATAAGCAAGGTGAATGGCACCTCAACGATGCCGCTGATTATTTACTCAACGCCGAAGACCCCGCGTTGATTGCGTTGAATCGCTCCAACAATAATGTCGCGCTGGTTCCTGGCAAAGCGCAACAGCAATTAATCGAGAGCAAAAACGCACAAGCGTTACAACAAGTAGATGTTATTTTCCCCATCGTACACGGAACCCTCGGCGAAGATGGCTCGCTACAAGGGTTACTGCGCATGGCCGCTATTCCGTTTGTCGGCAGCAGTGTAGTGGGTTCGGCAATGAGTATGGATAAAGACGTTACCAAACGTTTGTTGCGCGATGCCGGTTTGAAAGTAACGCCTTTTGTTACGCTAACGCGCGCGACCAGACAGCAAGCGGATTTCATCGCGATCAGCAACAAGCTGGGCTTGCCATTGTTTATAAAACCGGCGAACCAGGGTTCATCCGTTGGTGTTAGTAAAGTCACCAATGAACAGGAATTTAAACAAGCCATCGATCTGGCCTTTCGTTTCGATCACAAAGTATTGATAGAAACTGCCGTTGTCGGCCGCGAAATTGAATGCGCTGTTTTAGGGAACGATTACCCCAAAGCCAGCCTGTGCGGCGAAATCGTCACCAGCGATGCGTTTTATTCTTACGATACCAAATACATTAGCGAAACCGGCGCGCGCGTGGTGGTACCTGCTGATTTGCCGGGCGATGTCAGCAGTCGTATCCAGCAAATTGCTATTCAGGTATTTCAAACGATGGAGTGCAAAGGTTTGGCACGCGTCGATGTATTTCTCACCGCAAGTAACGACATCATTATTAACGAAGTAAATACCTTGCCCGGTTTTACCAATATCAGCATGTATCCGAAACTCTGGGAAGCGAGCGGCCTCGGTTATAGCGAGCTGATTACAACGTTGATCGAATTGGCGCTGGAGCGCCATCAGCAGGATCAGCAATTACAAAGCTCAGTAAAATAAAACAGCGATAATTTCTTTGCGTAAAAAAATAAAAAACCGATGGTATTTGCCATCGGTTTTTTTATGAAAAAATTATGCACAACCGTTATGGCTCAGTAGCCCCAAAAAAATAACAATACACTTATTATTTTGCAGGGCATGTTTATCATGCATTTTTTTATTAGCATTTATTCCATTTCAATAACGAGTGAATAACCGATGTAGGATAAATGGCGCTGCTCGGTTTCAAGATCAGCGTGGGTTAATGGATGGCCATTAATCCACTTTTCGGAAATCAGCAATTTCATTTTTTTGCCATCGGCTTTTAATGTCATTCCCGGCAATCCCTTTTCAACACGGCCACGGTGAAAAATAATCGCCAGGCGCAACAAAATCGCCAGGCGCACTAACGGGATATTTCCCATCGGAAATATTTTTGTGGGAAAACGCTTGCGATGCGCAAGCACCAGCGCTGCGAGCTGGGCCTGTTCGGAACGCGAACAACCGGCAAGGTCGACGTGCTGCACAATGTAGGCGGAATGTTTGTGGTAATCGTTGTGGGCAATGTCCAGACCGACGTGGTAAAGGCGCGCCGCCCAACCGAGTAATTTATCGGCATCATCCGTAGTAAGCCGCCAGGTGCGTTCAACCTGGTTAAGCAAATTCAATGCGGTTTTTTCCACGGCTTTGGCTTTGTCCATATTGACGTGGAAACGTTCGGCCAGCGCATCCACACTGGCCTGGCGAATATCGTGATCTTCCAGACGGCCTTTCTGGTCAAACAACAAACCTTCACGCAACGCCCAATCGGCAGCCACCATCTGATCGAGCCGCAACGCATCGAATAACGCGCATAGAACAATTACACCACCGAGAAAAACCGGTTTGCGATCTTCCGATAGCCCGGCGATTTGCAGATCCAGATTGCCGTGATCGACGTACATCTCCATGATTTTTTCCAGCGACTCAACCGTGATAGTACCGTCGCTCCAGCCGTTGGCTTCGCATACTTTGGCAACCGCCTTGATACTGCCCGACGCCCCGAGCACTTGGCTCCAGCCTTTTTCCAGGAATTCATCGCGCACCGGTTCAAGCTCCTGTAAACACGCGATCACGGCGCGCGCCACCAGCTTGTCGTCGACGCGGCCGTCCATAAAGAATTTTTTGGTGATCGCCACGCAACCCATATTCAGGCTTTCCTTGAGCAAAGGCTTCATACCTTCGCCCAAAATAACTTCCGTACTGCCGCCACCAATGTCCATCACAATACGCTTGCCTTTGCCCGGCTCAATGCAACGGGCCACCCCCAAATAAATCAGCCGCGCCTCTTCATCACCGGAAATAATTTCTACGGGATGCCCGAGACGCTTTTCCGCTTCTTTCAGGAATTGACGCGAATCGCGCACACTACGCAGGGTTTTGGTACCCACGATGCGCACACTACGCGACGGGTATGCACGCAAGGCTTCGCCGAATCGTTCCATACACGCGAGGGCACGCTCGCGTGCATCCTCACTCAGGCTGCCATCTTCCTGTAAACCAAACCCCAGGCGCACTGGCTCACGCAAACGATCCAGTAACGTCAGTTGGCCATTGTCCCAACGGGCAACGATCATATGAAAACTGTTAGAGCCCAAATCAATCGCAGCAATGTGGCTGGCGCGGGAGTGGCTTCTCAGGTTGAACATAGGCGGTTTCTCACAAACTTCGGCAGGGTGTGATTATGCGAGACTTTAGCGAGATTACAAATCGCAAAACCTTTACGCATTGATCTGGCAGGAAAAACTAACAAAAATAAAAAAGGCAATCACCTGCGTGATTGCCTTTTGAGCTTAAATCCTGGTCGATTAATTAACGACTTCGGGCTTTTCTGATTGGGCTTGTTCCGCTGCTTGTTGCTGGGCAGCAGTGATAGCTTGCACAAATACCGCATCAAAATTGATCGGCGCCAGCATTAACGGTGGGAAGCTGCCGCGGCCTAAAATACTATCCACTGCTTCACGCGCATAAGGGAACAGGATTTGCGGGCATGCCGTGTTGATCAGTTGGGTAACGGCCGGACCGTCGATATTGGCAATACCAAACAAGCCAGCTTGTTTTACTTCTACCAGGAATACCGCACGGTTTTCAATCGATGCCGTGATCGTCAGGAACAACACCACCTCAAACAAACCGTCTTCAATTTGGTTTGCCTGGATATTCAGGTCTTGCTGGATATTTGGCTTGAACGCTTTAGTAAATGCCTCAGGACCCATGGGGGTCTCAAAGGAGATATCTTTCAGGTAGATGCGCTGGATAGCAAAAATGGGGCCTTGTGCGCCTTCGGCTGCTTCCGCGGCTTGTTGGTTATTTTCTTCAGACATAATGCACTCGATGTAATGGGATTAAATAAAACACGCGGGCCAATCACGGTTGCGCCAGCAGTGGATCCAGTTTGCCCGCTTTATCCAGCGCCCAGAGATCGGTAAAGCCGCCGACATGCGTGTCGCCGATCCAGATCTGCGGTACTGTGCGCTGGCCGCTTTTGGCCATCATTTCCTGGCGCAATTGCGGTTGGCTATCCACGCGAATTTCCTCCACGGCCACACCTTTTTGTGCCAACAGCTTTTTGGCATTAACACAGAAAGGGCAAACAGCAGTGGTGTACATCAGCACGCGGGCCATAAAAACTCCGAAATTAAATAACTACTTTTATTTACTGCCTTTAACCAGCGGCAAACTCTGCGCTTGCCACTCGGCAACACCGCCACTAAGGCGACGTACATCAAAACCTTCTTTCCCCAACAAACGACCTACAGCGCCGGCGTGTTGGCCAAGTTTATCCACCAGGATAATGGTTTTGCCTTTATGGCTGGCCACTTCAGTAGATTCCTTGCTGAGCTTGGCGTAGGGAACGTTCAATGAGCCAACAATGTGTCCGGCCTTGAATTCAGCGTTATCACGCAAATCCACAATCACCGCATTACCCTCATTCACCAGGCGCGTTACCTCATGGGGTGATACCGGGCGGCCACTCTTGATACGGTCGCGCCATACATACACATAAATCAATGCAATCAGGACGGTGACCAATAGCCACTCTTGGGTAACAAAATTAATAAAATCCACAGTATTGGCCTTCTTGTAAAACGTCAGGGAGATGATGGCATCGCCCGCTGTCCTGTTGAACCAAAATGGGGACAGGTAAAGTCGATTTCAATACAAGCATCGAAACTTTACCCACGCAGGCGATAAGGCGGCGAAGTATACACGATTAGGGCATTACTTTTGCCTTGGGCAAAAGCCAAAACAGCAGACATTTATCGGACCTATAGTCAGATTGAACATAGAGTTACGTCGTTCAACCGGATAGAATGCCGGCTAGTTACGGGCATTTGCCCCGATCCTGACCTGGGGTTGCGTACACCGGCTGCCACAAGCCGCCATAGTCACCAGCCACTTCAAGTTCACCGACACTGGAAGCGATTTATGAGCGCCAAGAAACCTGTAGTTTTGCTGATCCTCGACGGTTACGGCTATTCGGAAAAAACCAAATACAACGCAGTCTACGCCGCCAATACTCCGGTGTATGACAATCTGTGGAAAACCTGCCCCAATACTTTGATCGAAACCTCCGGTATGGCCGTGGGCCTGCCCGAAGGCCAGATGGGCAATTCCGAAGTAGGCCACACCACTATTGGCGCCGGACGCGTGGTGTACCAGAGCTTCACCCGTATCAATAAATCCATCAGCGATGGCGACTTCTTTACCAACCCCGAGTATGTGAAAGCTATCGACAGTGCAATCGCCAATGACAAGGCGGTACATATCCTTGGCCTGTTATCTGAGGGCGGCGTGCACGCCCATCAGGATCACATGTACGCGATGATCAAAATGGCCGTACAGCGCGGTGCAAAAAATGTTTACCTGCATGCATTTCTCGATGGCCGCGATACACCGCCACGCAGCGCGGAATCATCACTGCAACAAGCTGAAGATTTGTTTAAAGAATTGGGCGCTGGTCGCGTTGCATCGATTATCGGCCGCTACTTTGCCCTGGACCGCGACAACCGTTGGGACCGCGTAAAAGCAGCTTACGATGTGATGGTAACTGGCGATTCTGAATTTGATGCACTTACTGCCGTTGAAGGTTTAAAAGCAGCTTACGAGCGCGGCGAGAACGATGAATTCGTAAAAGCCACCGTCATTTGTGGTGAAGATGAAGAAGTAGCGACTATCAACGATGGCGATTCAGTAATCTTTATGAACTTCCGCCCGGACCGCGCGCGTGAAATTACCCGCGCATTGATCGACGAACCTTTCACCGGTTTTGATCGCGGCGATACCCATCCCGCCATTGCGCATTTTGTACAAACCACTGAGTACGCTTCCAGCATCAAAGCGCCAATCGCCTATCCGCCAGAAAACTTGGATAACTCGTTTGGCGAATACCTTTCCGGCTTGGGCAAAACCCAGTTGCGTATCGCCGAAACGGAAAAATATGCGCACGTGACCTTCTTCTTTAACGGCGGTAATGAAGTGGTTTATCCCGGCGAAGACCGCATTTTGGTACCGTCACCACAAGTAGCGACCTACGATTTGCAACCGGAAATGAGCGCGCCGGAAGTGACTGAAAAACTGGTTGAAGCAATTGAGTCCGGAAAATACGACGCGATTATTTGTAACTACGCCAACTGCGATATGGTGGGTCACTCGGGATTGATGGATGCGGCAATCAAAGCCGTGGAAGCGATTGATGTTTGCCTTGGCAAAGTTCTCGCCGCAGTCGAAAAAGTGGGCGGCGATGCGTTGATTACGGCTGACCACGGCAACGTGGAAGAAATGTTCGACGAAGAAACCGGTCAACCGCATACCCAGCACTCGACCTTGCCAGTACCGTTTATTTTTGTGAGCAGTCGCAAAGGTACTATGGCGCAAGGCGGCTCGCTGGCCGACGTGGCACCGACAATTCTGGCATTGCTGGATGTACCGCAACCACCGGAAATGACTGGCCACAATTTGATTACCCTCGCGTAATCAGAGCGCGTAAACGGCCGGCATCTGCTGGCCGTTTTCTTTTTAAATTTGATCAAACAGGTTATTGATAATAAATAGCATGCGTCGACTTTTTGCCCTCACAAAAACTTTCGTGCTCAGCGGCGTGTTTTGCGCTGCGTTAATCGGAGGCTATACCCAGGCCGATGAAAAAGCTGATATGGCGAAGCTACAAAAAGATATCGAGGCATTGCAAAAGGAACTAAAAGCGGTGCAGGGTACGCGTTCGGGTTTACAGAAAGATCTGGAAAAATCTGAACAGCAAATCAACGAATTGCAAAAGAAAGCCGATGACATCAACCAGCAACTCAACGAGCAAAACAAAGAACTTAACCAGTTAAAAAACGAACGCGGCCAATTGGAACAAGCGCGCAAAAACCAGCAGGCGCAAATCGCCGAGCAAATGCGTGCAGCCCATAAGCTGGGCGAGCAAAGCGAAATCAAAGTGTTGCTCAATCAGGAGTCGCCCGATCAAGTATCACGCATCATGAAATACCACAGTTATTTTATGGAAGCGCATACAGCGAAAATGAAAACGTATCTGGAAACCATCACCCGTATTGATGCGCTCACGCCGGAAATAGAAAAAAAAACACTTGAGTTAGCCGGGATGCAGAGCGAGCTGGACGGGCAGCGCGCAGAATTAGAAACTATCCACGGCGAGCGCGCAAAAGCACTCGCCAAAGTAAATGACGATCTCAAAAGTAAAAATAAAGAACTCACCCAACTAAATGATGATCGCCGCCGTTTGCAGGCGCTGCTTGAACGTGTAACGCAAAAAGTTGCCACTACCGGCGCGATCAACTCACCCGATTATGTCCCCTTACCCAAAGGCGGTGAAAAATTCTCGCTACGCAAAGGCCGCCTGCCCTGGCCAACACGCGGCAGTATGATCCATCGTTTTGGCAGCGCACGTATTGCCGGGCAAATCAATTGGAGTGGCGCGTATATCTCCGCCCCAATGGGCAATAATGTGGTGGCCGTGCATCACGGGCGCGTAGTATTTGCCGACTATTTCGGCGGCCATGGTTTGCTGGTGATTGTCGATCACGGCGAAGGCTATATGAGCCTGTATGCGCACAATCAACGCTTGTTAAAAAAGGCGGGCGATCCGGTGCAGGCCGGTGAAAATATTGCGACGGTGGGCAATTCCGGTGGGCAAGCCAATGCCGGTTTGTATTTTGAAATTCGTCACCAGGGTAAACCGATTGACCCCAATTTGTGGCTGGCGCGCGGCTAAAACCATCAAGCCGCCGAAAAAAATCGCATCAACCCTGTCAATTTTTAAAGTTTTGGCTTAGTGTTCCCCACTGGATTCATCGGGCGGGATAAATAGCCATCGCCGCTTTTTCCCTGCTCTGCTTTTACGTTGTCGCGTCTTCGGAGACACCATGTTTGTCGCTGCCCTTCCCAGAATTATTTCCACTCGCTCACTGCTGCTAACCGGTTTGCTAGGCACGTTTGTGCTGGCTTTTCACGCGGCAGCGGATGAAAAAAAACCGGCAGTGGAAACGGGACTTTTGCCGCTGGAAGAACTCCGCACATTCACCCGCGTTTACGATCATGTCCGCAACGGTTATGTCGATAAAATTGATGACGCGCAGCTGCTTGAATACGCGATTAAAGGCATGATCGCCGAACTCGATCCACACTCCGCTTACCTCGATAAAGAAGCCTTTGCCGATTTACAGGCCAGCACCTCTGGCGAATTTGGCGGCGTCGGTTTGGAAGTAAGCCTGGAAGAAGGTTTTGTAAAAGTCGTCACCCCAATTGATGACAGCCCATCCGCCAAAGCCGGTGTGATGGCGGGCGATATAGTGACGCGCATCGACGATAACCCGGTCAAGGGTATGGATCTGAACAAAGCGATCAATATGATGCGCGGCCCTAAAAATACTCCCATCAAAATTACCGTGATGCGCGAGGGCGCAGACCAGCCGCTGGAGTTCAACCTGCTGCGCGACATTATCAAAGTGCAAAGTGTGCGCACGCGCTTGCTGGAAGATGATTACTTTTATATCCGCATCGCCCAATTCCAACTGGATACCGGCAAAGACACTGCATTGAAACTGCGCGAACAGCTCAAGAAAAATCCCGGCACCAAAGGAATAATCCTGGATTTACGTAATAACCCCGGCGGCGTGCTACAGGCTTCTGTTGAGGTCGTCGATGCATTTCTGGACGGCGGTCAGGTGGTCTACACCCAGGGCCGCCTGGACAACTCCAATATCAGCTATAACGCGGAAGCCGGTGATATCACCAACGGTTTGCCGTTGGTGGTGTTGATTAACGACGGTTCGGCGTCGGCGTCGGAGATCGTGGCCGGCGCATTGCAGGATCACAAGCGTGCGGTGATCATGGGCACCCGCAGCTTTGGTAAAGGTTCAGTACAATCGGTCATTCCTATCAGTAACGACCGCGCCATTAAACTAACGACAGCGCTTTATTACACTCCCAACGGTCGTTCGATTCAGGCGCAAGGCATTGAGCCGGATGTGGATGTCGAGCGTGTACAAATCGCTTCGATCCAGCAAAGCAGTGCTACCACTGAAGCTGACCTCGCCCGCCACCTTGGCAATGGCAAAGGCGGAAAGGAGAGCAATCGCAAAGAGCGCGAACAGAAGCGTATTTCCAGCGCCGAATTGCTGAAAGAAGATAACCAGCTACACGAAGCGCTTAACCTTCTCAAAGGCCTGCACATCTTTATCAAAACCGCACCGCTGGCTGCCGCACCTGCGCCGGGCATCGCGCCCAATATAGTGTTGCAACCCGAAACGTCTGCTGAAGACTCGCCGCAATAATATTCATGCCGGCGCTAATTCACGCATTGGTGTTTTGGCTCGGCATTGCAAGCCTCGCAATTGCGCTCCCGACTAGCGCCAAAGAACGTGCAAAACTGGCGATTATTATCGACGACCTTGGATACAACCTGACGCTGGGCCAGCGCACGACGGATCTGCCCGGCGCATTTACCATCGCTGTTTTACCTTTTACTCCCCACGGGCGCGAGCTGGCCGAGCGAGCACATAAGCGTGGCAAAGAGGTAATGCTGCATGCGCCGATGAGCAACCATCACCGCTATCCATTAGGGCGCGGCGGACTGGTTAGCGGAATGAAAAAGGCCGAATTTCTTGCCGTACTGCGCCAAAACCTGGCCAATATTCCCTACGTCAAGGGTGTCAACAACCATATGGGCAGCCAGCTTACCGAGCAAACCGAACCCATGCGCTGGTTGATGCACGAACTGCAATCGCGTCGCCTTTACTTTGTGGACAGCCGTACCAGCGCCCAAACCCAGGCACTGATCGAAGCCGAGCGCATCCGGTTGCCCAGCCGTAAACGCGATGTTTTTCTCGATGACAAGCGCGACTCACAACACATTCACCAGCAATTATTGCTCGCCATGGAAAAGGCTAGGAAACAGGGCGCTGCGATAGCTATAGGACATCCATACCCGGAGACTCTGGCGTTGTTAAATCGTCTTGAGCCATTGCTGGATCGTTATGCGATTGAGCTGGTCCCGGTATCAACACTGGTTCCGCGTTTTGCCCCACCTGCGCAATCCATTGGCTATTGCCTCGCTCCACCACCCGGTTTTTGGCCGCAGACCTGGGCTCCTATCGACATTTTTGACGAAGACTTATTCACACTTCCCAGCGGTTTACGATAAGCACGTCAAAAAAATGAAAAGTCGCTATAAGTAATGTTGCTTTAGAAGACAACTAAATCTAACAAGGTCGGTGAAATGATGTCTATAATCAGCGAGGGTGATTTTTGATCAGCCAGGCAAAAGGAACCGATTGTTCGGGCAACACATTGAGGAGTTTATATGGCAGCAATAAACAATAGAGCCGGCGAACAGGGTTCAGTACCCGCACGCCATGGTCGTTACTTACAAAAAGATGGCTACTGGTACTACACCACCCGCGAAGGCGTGGATATAGGCCCATTTGATAGCCGCGACGATGCCGAAACTGGCGTTGGGGAATTTATTGAGTTTATTCAAGCATCCGAACCCAAGGTATCAGATGTATTGAAACAGTATCGTGCGGCTTAAACTTCGGGTTTAAGCCAATACACAAAGGGCGCCATTTGACGCCCTTTTATTTTGTCTTCGAAGCAGGTGCAAGTCAGAGCCTTACTTCAATTCCCTGTGCACGCATAAATTCTTTTGCCTGGGGCACGGTATATTCGCGGAAGTGAAAAATACTTGCAGCCAATACAGCATCTGCGCGGCCGAGCGTTACGCCATCCACTAAATGTTGCAAGTTACCAACACCCCCAGATGCGATTACCGGAATAGGTACCGCATCGCTAATCGCGCGGGTCACACCCAGGTCATAACCTTTTTTGGTCCCATCGCCATCCATGCTGGTAAGCAGGATTTCACCTGCGCCGTACTCCGCCATTTTCACTGCCCACTCCACTGCGTTAATACCGGTAGGTTTGCGACCACCATGAGTGAAGATTTCCCAGCGCGGCTCTTCGCCATCACCGCTCACTTTCTTTGCATCTATAGCGACAACAATGCATTGGGCACCAAAGCGATCAGATGCGGCTTTTACAAAATCCGGATTAAACACCGCCGCCGAATTAATACTGACTTTATCCGCGCCGGCATTGAGCATGGTGCGGATGTCATCCACAGTGCGAATACCACCACCGACAGTCAGGGGGATGAATACCTGGCTGGCGATTTTTTCTACCGTATGCACCGTCGTATCACGACCTTCATGAGTGGCGGTGATATCGAGAAAGGTGATTTCATCAGCACCTTCATCGTTGTAGCGTTTGGCAATTTCCACCGGATCACCCGCATCGCGAATGCCGACAAAATTCACGCCTTTCACTACGCGGCCATTGTCGACGTCGAGGCAGGGGATAATACGTTTTGCGAGCGCCATAGCGTTAAAGTCTCGTGTCTAACTTAATTGGAATCACAATAGGCCTGGGCTTCAGCCATCTTGAGCGTACCTTCGTAAATCGCACGGCCAGTGATAGCGCCACAGATGCCTTTATGGGCTTCCGCTTTCAGCGCGATGATGTCACCCATATTGGTGATACCGCCGGATGCAATTACCGGAATGCTGGAGGCTTGCGCCATCGCCACAGTCGCTTGCACATTCACACCTTGCATCATGCCGTCGCGGGCGATGTCGGTATAAACGATGCTACTCACACCATCTTGCTCAAAACGCTTGGCCAGTTCGGATGCTTGAATGTTAGATACTTCGGCCCAGCCGTCAGTAGCAACCCAACCGTCTTTTGCGTCCAGGCCAACAATGATGTGGCCGGGAAATTGTTTACACATGTCAGTTACGAACTGCGGTTCTTTTACCGCTTTGGTGCCGATAATCACGTACTGAACACCCGCTTGAAGGTAATACTCGATAGTTTCTGCACTGCGGATACCGCCGCCGATTTGAATTGGTAAACCGGGATAGGCTTTAGCGATGGCCGTCACCACACCGCCATTAACTGGCTTGCCTTCAAAAGCACCGTTTAAATCTACCAGATGCAAACGGCGACAACCTTGATCCACCCATTGTTTGGCCATAGCAACCGGGTCATCGGAAAATACGGTGGAGTCGTCCATCAGGCCCTGGCGCAAGCGCACACATTGGCCATCTTTTAAATCAATTGCGGGGATAATTAGCATTCAAATATCTCTTTGCTCAAGGTATGAGAGAACGGTTTGGGGCAATAAATAGGGCGCAATAAATTGCGCCCCTACACGAGTTGGAATTATGTAAGGGCGTGATTTATCACGCCCAAAAAAACCAATCCACAATTCATCACACCCGGCCATCCCAATGTAAAAAATTCTTCAACAACTGCAGACCAGCCGTATGGCTTTTTTCCGGGTGGAATTGCACTGCAAACAAGTTATTGCGCGTTAACGCCGCATGGAATTCCACACCATAATCGCACGTTGCGGCGACCAACCCCGGCTCATCAGCGTGGATATAAAAACTGTGCACGAAATAAAAGCGCGCATCTTGCGGAATATTGGCCCACAACGGGTGATCGTTGTGATGCACCTGATTCCAGCCCATATGCGGAACTTTTAACGAATTACCGTGTGTGTCTTTATGGTGTTCGCCAAAAAACTTTACCTGACCCGGCAGAATGCTGATGCAATCCACGCCATTATTTTCCTCACTGTGATCCATTAACGCCTGCATACCGACACAAATCCCCAACACCGGTTTACCGGTGGCGATTTGCTCGCGTAGTAATTGATCAAAACCGAGGCGTTTGATTTCGGCCATGCAATCGCGGATTGCGCCGACGCCAGGGAAAATCACCCTGTCAGCCATCACAACGACAACCGGGTCGGATGTCACAACAACATTTTGCTCGGGGGCTACGTGTTCAAGCGCGCTTTTGACCGAGTGCAAATTGCCCATGCCGTAATCGATCACGGCAACTGTTGGTTTTCCTGTTTGCGTAATTATTGGCGCATCAGTCATTGCTTACAGGGTCCCTTTAGTGGAAGGAGTAATACCTTCCATACGCGGATCTTTTTCCAACGCCATACGCAGGGCACGGCCAAAGGCTTTGAAGACAGTTTCAATCTGGTGATGCGCATTATGACCGCGCAGATTATCCACATGCAGAGTCACCCCGGCGTGGTTAACAAAGCCCTGGAAAAACTCCCAGAACAATTCCACATCAAATTGGCCAACGCGTTTTTGGGTAAAGGGAATTTGCATTACCAGACCGGGGCGGCCAGAGAAATCGATCACCACGCGTGACAACGCCTCGTCCAGCGGAACATAGGCATGGCCATAACGACGAATACCTTTTTTATCGCCAACCGCTTTGGCAATCGCCTGGCCAATGGTGATGCCAATATCTTCCACTGAATGGTGATCGTCGATGTGGGTATCACCATCGCAGGTCACATCCAGATCGATCATCCCGTGGCGGGCGATCTGATCCATCATATGCTCAAGGAAGGGGACACCGGTATTGAATACACCTTTACCGGCACCATCCAGATTGAGGCTAACGCTGATTTTGGTTTCCAGGGTGTTACGCGTGACCTGGGCAATACGGTCGGACATACAAATGCTCGCAGTTGAGATACATAACAAAGCGCGAATTATATAGACTTGGCGCGCTAAATTCACGGAAAGCTGCTCTATAGGTACGATTGTTAAGTTAACGTACAGATTATGCTGCTCAAAATTCTGCTTCGGCGGCGATTAAACGCCATGATTATCACCTTTCATTCATTGATGGATCACCCTATGTTTACATCCCTGATCAAACCTTTTTTGCTGGGTGGCTGCCTGATCGCTGCCAGCCAGTTAACACTTGCCCAGACCAATAATGAAGTACGCCAAACCGGTTGGAGCTGGTCAGGCCATGTAGACCATATCAATATTGATAAACAAGCCGCTGCCGAACAGTGGATTGAAAATACTGCTTTCGCAATCGGCGGTGCGGCTGAGTACTATGCGAGTGACAGCGAAAATACCTTGTCGATAGGCGCCAGTGTTTTGTTTTATCGCGACGACGCCGAGTTCTCTCAGTATGTAGAAGATTGGTGGGGCGATGAGGGCTATGAAGAGTCGGATGCAAATGCCTTCATGTTATTTGCCGAGTACGGTCCCAAATACCGTTTTGGGCAAGACAATATGAGTTTCTTCAGCGTCCGGGGTGGCGTGAGCGGCATTTTGGGGTCAGAGCGCAGTATCAGTAACTGCAGCAATTGTTATTCGGAAGATATTGAAATTGATGGAGGCGTGTATGGCGTCCTCGGCATCGGCCAAACCCTCGGGTCAATTGATGTCAGCTTGCAGTTCCAACAATATTTTAGCGGCGATCTCGATAACACATTGCGCTTGAAAATTTCAGGGGCTTTCTAAAAAATATCGTCGTTTAGATTGACGCCTGATGGCACAAAAAATGCCATCAGGTCGATTTATGCGGTTGCTTTCTTTTTTATAAAAAGTTGGTATTAAGAGTCACTTGCGTTTGTTCGGTCATGGTTTACTTTTAAATCGCGATTAATGATTCTCGCGACCGGAAGGATAGTCAACGTGATCAATTACAATTATTACCAGAGAACAAGCTTGAACGACCCACTCAATCCTATTCGCCAATTAATTGCCCGGGCGCAAGCGCAGGATTCCGCCTCGGGAAAACTATTGGAATTTGTCGAATGCCGCAAAGCCCATTTGCATACCGCCATTAAATTACCGGAAGACCAAGCCACTAAAGGTCTCACTGACTTTATTGTGCGCTATATAAAACATGTGCCGGATTTTATTGATGCTATTCGTACTATTGCGCAAGAGGCCGGTATTTATCATGAAGTAGAACCGCTGCTAAAAATTGCCAGCGATTATTTTTTATCCCCACCATCCATTATCGATCCACACAGCCAATTGGAAGCACTGCTGGATGAAGCTTATCTTGCGCATCGTTTACTTGAAGAAGTAAATGATCGCTTTATGGCCAAAAGCGGAATTCCACTTGCGCCCATGGATATGACCGTTGCCAATGTAATTGCCCATGAATTGATCGGCGAACCGTTTGCCAATGAATTGGATCAGGCAGTGTTATTTTCTGCTGAGCTTTTATTGAATGAGCATAAATTCGAAACGGGCAATATTGCCGATTATGTTCGTACACACAAAAACCGTGGCTGGGAGGAAGAAACCGAACGCTGGCCTTGCCTGGCCGATGATTTGGCGATCAGCGTGGAATTTGACTCGGAAAATGTTACTCACCATTAAACATTTGCATTCATAACAAAAAAGCGAATTATTTTTTAGTAATTCGCTTTTTTGTTTTTTCTATTTAAGTATTTAAACCGGTTGGTTCTCGGCATTGAGTGATTCGTTGTTGTAGCGCGCTATATCCAGCATTTTTTCACTTTTTGCCACGATGACCGCGACTACCGCATCACCCGCAACATTAACGCCGGTACGAATCATATCCAGCAATCGATCAACACCGATAATTAACGCAATGCCTTCCACCGGCAAACCAACGGATTGCAACACCATTGTCAGGGTTATCAAACCAACACCGGGAACACCGGCGGTACCAATTGAAGCCAGTGTTGCCGTAAGAATTACCATTAGGTATCCAGCAATTCCAATATCGATATTGTATGCCTGCGCGATAAAAACGGTCGCAACGCCTTGCATGATCGCAGTGCCATCCATATTCACTGTTGCACCCAGGGGAATTGAGAAGCTGGCAACTTTATTGTCCACCCCCAGGTCATGCTCAACGGTGCGCAAGGTAATTGGGATAGTGGCATTGCTTGATGCCGTACTAAATGCAAATAACATAACTTTTTGCATTTTTTTGAAAAAGACAAGTGGACTTAAACCGGAGAGCATTTTAATCAATGCGCCGTAAAAACCAATTCCGTGTAAAAATAAAACAAGCACAACGGTAAAAAAATATTTGGCCAAATCAGCAATAACACCGAATCCCAATGACGCGAATAATTTTGCCAGTAAACAAAACACACCGTAGGGTGCAAGTTGCATTAACATCATCACCATTTTAATAATCACGTCGTTGAGATTATTAAAAAATACAATCATGTTACTGGCTGCATCACCACCAACGCGCGAAATGGCAAAACCAAACAGCAACGAAAAAATAATAATTTGCAACATGTTTGCATCAACCATGGATTGCAACGGGTTGCTCGGCACAATATCGATCAGCGTATCTTTAATAGAAGGAATTTCGGGAGCGGTAAAATTACTTGCCGTAGCAATGTCTACATTTGCACCAGGCTGAATCAATATTGCACAGGTAATGGAAAGTGCAACCGCAAATGTTGTACAGCATAAATACAGCCCCAGTGTTTTTCCCGCCAGCGCGCCCATACGACTCTGGCCGCCTAATGCGGCGGCACCACATACCAGTGAAACAAAAACTAGCGGTACAACAAGCATCTTTAACGATGCGATAAAAATTTTGCCAATTGCATCAAATAATCCATCAAATACGAAAACCTGAAACCATTGCCCGGAAGTGGTCTGGATTTGATGCTGGTCATCGACGAAAAAAATATTGAAGAGCAAACCGGTAATTGTTCCCAGCATCATGCCGAGCAAAATTTTATTGGTTAGCGACATAGATACACCCCGTGCCTATTATTAGTTGAGTTTGGTGTTGGTCGATGTGCGGGTGAGGGCGGCATGAGTATGCCGCCAGGGGAGATACTGATTATTCGTTAACGGAATCTTTGAGCGCTTTGCCCGCTTTGAACGTCACGGTCTTGCTGGCAGCGATCTGGATGGTCGCACCGGTCTGCGGGTTGCGTCCTTCACGCGCTGCGCGCGCGCTGACATTAAAAGTACCAAATCCCAACAATGCAACAGACTCACCGCGTGCAAGTGCATTGGTAATCTGCTCGATAAACGCCGAAACCACCAGATCGGCCTTGTTAACGCCCAGATCTGTGTTATTGGCCAAAGCTACAACTATATCGGTCTTGTGCATATTTTCTTCTCCTAAATATTAAATCGCCCGGGGAGTTTACCTGCATTAATCCAGTTACGGCAGACTTGTATCTGCATTTTCCACGCCGATTTATAGTCAAGCTGATAAACTGCCGCCCGAAATACAGGGTTGCGATTATTTATCCGCCAAATCCCCGTTCAGGAGACCAGCGTTGCCTCAGCTCGAAAGTAATTCAACCCGAAAATTGCTGTGGCGCCCCATCAGGCGCCAGCAAAATCAGCATCCACCTGCCTTTTTGCAACATTGGCTTAGCGACCCGGGTTCATTAACCGCACGCCTGATCGCCAAAAGCCAAGGGGAATTTCAGGTAGAGGTTGTGCGGCAGGTCGTTGGTCGCCCGCGTCTCAATGAGTGCCAGGTGTTGGGCATTCGCAGCACAAGCCTCGCATTGATTCGCGAGGTTATCCTCAAAGGTAACAACCAGCCGTGGGTATTTGCACGCAGCCTGCTCCCACTTTCCAGCCTTACTGGCGAATTGCGCCACTTGCGGAAACAAACCAACCGCCCGCTGGGAGCATTTTTGTTCAGTCAACCACACTTGGTGCGTAGTCCGATTGCGATTGCTGCTATTAGTCGCGATCATGCGTATGTTCCTGCGCATCTGGCAGGTTCGGAGCCACTCTGGGGGCGCAGGTCCGTGTTTTCACTGGACGGTAAACCTTTATTGGTGAGTGAGGTTTTCCTGCCGGATTTTGTCAACAGCCTGTCAAATCAGAAGACATAAACCGCATTACCATTTGATATACCGATAAACAGGTGCACTCCAATAACAAAGTTACAGGCGTTCTGGCGATGACAACCCCCAACGATAAACCACCTGCAATTCCAACGTCCGAGATACCAGCTGACGCAGGCGCTCCAATAGCCTCCGCAACCAGGACAAACGAGCCCGGAACCCCGGACGAACCGGTTGCACCAAAGAAAGAGGCTGCAAAACCATTAAAAAAACACTCTGTGGATGCCAAAACACCATCTACTGCCAAGAAGGCCTCTGCTGTTAATGGTGCTAAAGAGGCGCCTGAAGTAAAAAAAGCGACCGCCAAAACAAAAACCACTGAGAAAAAATCTACATCCAAACCGGCAGATGTGAAATCTACCGTTACAAAAACAGGCGTAAAGCCTGGTGCGGATAAATCCACAAAAATTACTGCAACCAAACCATCAGCAAAAAAAGCAGCTCCAGCTCCAGCTCCAGCTCCAGCTCCAGCTCCAGCTCCAGCTCCAGCTCCAGCTCCAGCTCCAGCTCCAGCTCCAGCTCCAG
>MVDH01000003.1:1289330-1629486 GCA_003056245.1 Cellvibrio sp. 79
GGCAAGCATTTCGAACAGGGATTCAAAGGTCGGTCCCTGTTTGGGGATGATGCCGTTGAATTTGTAGACCTCTATATCGGCCCAGTTAAGCCCTTGGCCAATTTGTAATTGGTTGAGCGATTGGATCGGCCCTGCCGGGAAGTGGGCCGGGTTGATCAGGCATACCCTGAACCCCAGTAACCCGCGCAGGATATCTACCGGAATAGTGATCACATCCCCGGTTGCAATAGCAGTTCCGGGAGCAGCCCACAGCAAGTTGAGGATTTTGCCTTCACTGATCAGTAATGATTGGCGTTTGGCGCTGGGCTCTTCGGCAAAGGGGATGATGGTGTATTCGCCATACTCGGTGCGTGTGCTCTCCAGGATGGCGCGAATAAGTTCGAACTTGTAGGCATGGCGTGCGTCTTTCGCGCCGCGATCGTAATAGCGAACCTCCATGGCTTGCGCACGGCACAGGGTGCTTATCGAGAAGATTAGAAACAGCAAATACCGCATCGGAAAATCCTTCGCCCTTAATGTTCTGAGTATAGAAGATCATGCCTGATTTTCATCATATTTATTGCTTTAGGCGACACGTGACAGGCTTCCCTCTTTACCATTTATTAAAGTGAGACGGTGCCCATGTTAGGTTTTTACTTCAATATGGGACGACGCAGTTGCGGAGCTAGTAGAAACTGATGCAACTGGGGTAACCCTCGCAGGCGCCATTCAACTGACGCTGGCGGCCTAAATCCGGCACAGGCGGTGCCAGGGAGAGAATAACAATAATCCGGGCCCTATTTCGCGAAAACTCCTGGTTCGAATAACCAATAACAACATTTATCTGGGTTCCTATCATGAAAAGATTCAACAGAGTCCTGCTGTTGCTGGGCGCATTGGGTTTTGCCCATGCGGGTCAGGCAGCGATCATCAATTACGGTGCCGGTAATATCAGCGATACCATCAACACTGCGGGCTGGAAATGTACCGTGGACCACGGCAACTGGATCCATAACGCCGGCGTGGTAAAACCGGGCGTGAGCAGTTGCAGCCCGATTGGCGCGCCCACCCCGATTTATCCCCAGGAAGTTTCGCCAGCCAGCACCAAGCCGACCATGACGCACCGCTGGTGGGGTTCGATCCCGTTTGTGGGTGAGATGAAAGTAGGGGCCAGCACCGATGCCGGTTATATCACTCCTGATCCGATTACCGCCCGCGTCACTGACCGCGGCGTGCGCCTGTTAGGTATTCCCGGCGGCTTGCGCACCGGGACTAACGATTCAATTTATGCGATTCCCGATCCGTTCAGCGAAGTATTTGATGGTATCGCGATTGGCAGCTCGTCCTACTCCAACCTTGACGCCTTCCTGAAAGATTACAGCGATGGCTCGGTTACCGTGCAGTGGAAAAGTGGTTCAACTGCCGTCATGGAAGCGACCTTTGTCCATGGTTCGCCCTATGTTTATTTCACCGCGCTGCAAGGAAACCTGGTTGTTCGTACCAAGTCTGCCGACGGCGGTGAAAAAGGAATTTTCTATCAAAGTGGCAATAATTTAGGTGTGTGGACTGACGTGGCGGGCAACCGTAACGCGTTCCTGATCACCGGTCACGATGCGACTACTTTTAGCGGTGTGAACAGCAATAGTATCGGCGTGAACAACGGTACCAAACGTATGACCGTCACCTGGTTGCCACAACTGACCGGTACCCCATCCACCGCGATGATCACCGCGTTTGCCCAGTATGCGACCCAGCAAGTGGACAAGGTGAATATCAACTACAGCGTGGATCGCAACACTAATAAAGTTACCATCACCCACCAGTACCAATTCAATGGTGCGAACGTGACTACCATGGCGGGCTTGTTGCCGCTGCACTGGAAAAACTCTACCCAGGGTGTGACCAGCTACAAAGTGCGTTCAGCGCGCGGCGTAACCAAATTTGCGACCACCAGCAGCTACAGCTACACCATTCCTTATGTGGGGGTGTTGCCTTACTTCCCGGAAAATATTGGCGATTACAATGCGACCCAATTGCGCGCACTGGTAACCGAGTTTGTTAACCAGGGTACTGCCAAGTGGAACACGGCTGGCGATACTTACTGGGCGGGTAAAAACTACGGCAAAGTGGCGGAACTGGCGGCGATTGCCCGCTCAATCGGCATGACTACCGAAGCCAACCAGATGATCGCCTGGCTGAAAGCCGAGTTGCAGGATTGGTTCCGCGCTAACACCACCGGTGCGTTGGATACCACCAAATACTTCGTGTACGACAACAACTGGAACACTTTGCTGGGGTTCGATGAATCTTTCGGGGCCCAACAACAGCTGAACGACCATCACTTCCACTACGGCTATTTCGTGCGCGCTGCGGCGGAAGTCTGCCGCGTGGATGCAAGCTGGTGTGGATCTGCCCAATACGGCCCGATGGTTGAATTGCTGATCCGCGATTACGCCGCTGGCCGCAATGACAGCCAATTCCCGTACTTGCGTAACTTCGACCCGGCTTACGGTTTCTCCTGGGCATCGGGCCACGCCAACTTCGCGCTGGGCAACAACAACGAATCGACCTCGGAAGCAGCGAATGCTTACGGTGCAATCGTTCTGTACGGCATGATCACTGGCAATAATGATCTGGTGAATCGCGGTATGTACCTGCACGCGTCATCCACGGCGACTTACTGGGAATACTGGAACAACATTGACCGTTTCAAAGGCCTGGGTGGCGATTACGATAACTTCTCTTCCAGCTATACCAAACCAACGACCTCCATTATCTGGGGCAACGGCCATGTGTTCTCGACCTGGTTCTCCGGTGCTTATGCGCACATCCTTGGTATCCAGGGTTTGCCGCTGAGCCCGCTGGTATTGCACATCGGCCAGCAT
This sequence comes from Cellvibrio sp. 79, assembly GCA_003056245.1. GTDB lineage: Bacteria > Pseudomonadota > Gammaproteobacteria > Pseudomonadales > Cellvibrionaceae > Cellvibrio. Next base: position 1,292,195 of record MVDH01000003.1, read on the forward strand.
GCGGATTATCTGAACAACTATGTCGCATTGGGCTTGAGTGAATCATCCAACGGTAAACCTTCGGGCCTGCCGAATGGCCAATGGCGCGATGTATGGTGGAATATCTGGTCCATGACCAATGGGCAGGCGGCCGTGGACGATATGCTCGCTTACGGTTTGAATAACCTGATTCCGGAAGAGGGCGAGACCAAAGCGCACACCTATCACTGGGTTTACACCCTGAAGCAATTGGGGCATCTGGCGACAGGTACGGGCGCATTGACGGCTAACCACCCAGCGGCGGTTGCTTTCAACAAGAATGGCATCCTCACCTATATCGCCTACAACTTCAGCTGTTCAGCGATCAACGTTGCCTATTCCGATGGCACCAGCTTCTCTGTTCCTGCAAAAGGTTATGCGCTGAAACGCACTGGCCAATCGGTAGTATCCAGCGGTGCAGGTTGCTCCGGTGCCAGCAGCTCAGTGGCCAGTTCTACCCCGAGCAGCGTGACCAGTTCTTCCAAATCATCGGTAGCGAGTTCTTCGGTTGCCAGTTCAGCGGTAGTAACGCCTTATGGCCACACCGTATTGACCAGCAACAGTGTACGTTTCCATGCAAACAATGCAGCCTGGGCGGATATTCACTTCACCATCAACGGTGGTGCGCAACAAAATATCCGTATGACCAATGCGAGCAATAACAACACCTATACCCTGACTAACATCCCGGCGGGCGCGACCGTACGTTACTTCTTCACTATCGCCCAGGGCGCTGGGGCTGTTGATACGGCGTGGGTGCAATTCGGTTGCTGTTCTGGCGGTACCTCAAGTAGTACTCCGGCGAGCAGCAGCGTAGCGTCCAGCAGCTCGGTTCCGGCATTCTCGCAACTGGTCCAGGCAGAAGCCTTCACCGCGATGAATGGCGTACAGACTGAAGCTACGACCGATACCAATGGCGGCCAGAATGTTGCCTATATCGATTCGGGTGACTGGATGGCTTACGCCAATATCACCATTCCGGCAACTGGCAGCTATCGCATCGAATACCGCGTTGCCAGCCCATCGGGTTCACTGCTCTCCGCCGACCTTAATGCCGGTGCTATCCAACTGGGTAATGTGACCATCCCGGCTACTGGCGGCTGGCAAAATTGGACCACCATAAGCCACACCGTAACCCTTAATGCGGGTACGCATAGCTTTGGTGTGTTTGCCCAGCAGGCGGGCTGGAATTTCAACTGGTTCCGCATTACACGCCTGTAAGTTCGAATTCCCACAAAAAGTGGGATCGCTTGGCCCATCGAATTTGCCCCTGGTAGAACCCGTTCTGCCAGGGGCTTTTTTTCAGTACCACTTTCGTAAGTGGGTAGAAACGACACAGCAAAAAATGTCGTTCTGAACATATCTAACTGATTGAAATTTAATGACTTTATGGGTTCCCACCGGGGGTAGTAAAAAGTGATATGCCTCAGGTTCGAGTAAATTTTGAAGGTGGGACGACACTCTGGGCGCCAACTGGGATTATCAAATCGCTAGAAAAGCGGTCATGGCCCGGCACAAGGGTGACCTACGAGAGAAGCCGCTCAACAAAGCGGGCCAGAATAGATTCCATACCAATAAATAAATGGAGAACTCCATGAGTAAGACACTAACCAACAAGCAATCAACCAGCTTTAGACGAACGCTTATTGCCACCGCCGTCGCTTCTACCATGTTGGGCGCAACCAGCTTTGCCATGGCACAAGATGAAAGCGTCGACGAAGTTGTCGTGACCGGTATCAAGGCCAGTCTGCAGCGCGCTATGGACATCAAACGCGACGCCAAAGGCGTGGTAGATGCCATCTCTGCGGAAGACATGGGTAAATTCCCGGATACCAACTTGGCAGAATCCCTGCAACGTATCAGCGGTGTTTCTATCGATCGCCAAAACGGCGAAGGCAGTAAAGTCACCGTGCGTGGCTTCGGTTCGGATTACAACCTGGTAACCTTGAATGGCCGTCAAATGCCAATCGCTGAAGTCGCGGATACCTATGCCGTATCAACCCGTTCTTTCGATTTCGGTAACCTGGCTTCTGAAGGCGTATCCGGTGTAGAAGTGTACAAAACCGGCCGCGCTGACCTGTTCACCGGTGGTATCGGCTCAACGATCAATATCCTGACTCCTCGCCCGTTGGCATCACCAGGTCTTAAGGCCAGTGTGGGGGTGAAAGGTGTTTATGATGACTCAGCCAATAACCCGGATTTGACCCCGGAAATTTCCGGTATCTACAGCAATACTTTTGCCGATGACACCATCGGTGTGTCCCTGACCGGTAGCTTCCAGGAGCGTAAGAGCGGTTCCAGTAACGCCACTACGGGTGGTTGGTACGCATTCTCCGGTTCGGCGATTTGCTGTGACTGGTCCGGTGCACCCGGTGTGCCTGAACAAACCTGGGGCGGTTTGCCATCTAATGACCCGAACGTAATCAATCGTCCGGAGGCGACTGACATTTTTGGTCGTCCGCAAAAAATCGAATATAGCTTCTCTGAAAACGAGCGCACCCGCACCAACGGCCAATTGGTTCTGCAATACAAACCTGTTGATTCGGTAACCACTACCCTGGATTACACCTACTCGGAACTGGAAAGCGAGCGCCGTTATAACAACCTGAGCGCCTGGTTTGACTGGGGCCGTACCCCGGCGTCAGCCCAATATCCATCGGTGTGGACTGATGGTCCAATTTCCTCTCCACTGTTGTACAACGAGTTGAGCGGCCTTGAAGATTTTGGTATGGGTGCAGGTTTAAGCTCATCCAAAACTGAAAATGACTCCGTTGGCCTGAATGTAGAGTGGCTGGTCACCGACAATCTGACATTGGAGTTTGATGGTCATAACTCGAAAGCGGAATCGTCACCCAATGGTGGCCGTTTCGGTTCCAGCACCAACTTTGGCGCGCGCGCCAGTATCCGTGCCGGTACGGTAGTGGATTTCAGCAAAGCATTCCCGGCGATGAAGATTCTTTATCCGGCGGGCGAAGTATTGACCTATGAAGATATGCAAGGCGCAGGTCACTCCTTCAGAAGCAGCTACATGATGACCGAGATTGACCAATACCAAATCAAAGGGACTTATGAGTTTGATGACAGCCTGATCAAGAGCATCGACTTCGGATTGGCAAGCACCGAAATGGATTATCGCTCCGCATTCTCCAACGTGCAGAACGATACCTGGGGCGGAACCGGAACCGGTTATGCCGCTGATGTATGGGGTCCGCTAACCACCATTAAAGATAAATTTGATCTGCCAGGCAGCAATGCCGCCTGGATGCAAAACGAATTCTTCATGTTTGACCTGGAAACGGCAGTAAACGCCGTGGGCCAGAAAACCGGCTCAGCTACACCGACCAAAGCATTCCCATGCGGCAAAGTGCTCTGCGCTGTTCCGTATGATCAATACGGTACTGCGCCAGCTACTGACCGCACGACTAACGAAGAATCTGAAAGCGCCTATGTTCAGGTTCACCTCGCGCAGGATATCGCCTCTATGCCCGCTAACCTGATCGTTGGTGTGCGCTATGAAGCGACTGATGTTACTTCAACGGCGATGGTGCCAGTGTTCGTCGGTTCTCGTTGGGGTGGTGCGAACGAGATCGGGTTGGAAGCCAATGATGAAGTGACAGAAACCGCTTATAAAGGCGACTATGACTACGTGTTGCCGAACGTAGACTTCGATATTTCCCCGATTGATAGTCTGGTGGTGCGTGCTTCCTACAGTGAAACGATTGCACGTCCAACATACGATCAGATCCAGGGCGGTTTGTTGATCAACGCCGGTGCTCGCCCGGCGGGTGCGACGGCTAACCGTGGTAACCCGAAACTGTTGCCGTACGAATCGAAGAATATCGATCTGTCAGCAGAGTGGTACTACGCTGACACCAGTTACGTATCCCTCGGTTACTTCCGCAAAGATGTTGATAACTTTATTGGCACCCAGACAGAAGTATCGACTATCGCGGGTGTACCTAACCCGGCTGACGGTCCTCGTTATGACGCCGCAATTGCAGCACTGGGACAAACGGCGTCCTGGGCAAGCATCATCGCGCACATGAAAGCCAACGGCCCTGCCAACGGTGTGAACGCCGCTGGCGATATCATTGGTATTCCGGGGGTTGATAGTGACTTCATGTTGACCACCACTTTCCCGGTTAACGAAAAATCAGCACAACTGGATGGATGGGAGTTTGCAGTTCAACACGTATTCGGCGAGAGCGGATTTGGCTTTAGCACTAATGCCACAGTGGTTGACGGCGATGTGGACTACAACAACCTGGCGTTGCCATCTGAAACCCAATTTGCGCTGATTGGTTTGAGCGATTCAGCGAACTTGATTGGTTTCTATGAGAAGTTCGGTTGGTCGGTGCGTCTGGCGTACAACTGGCGCGATGACTTCCTGTCCGGTACCCGTCATGACATCGGTGATGGTGGCGTTGCCAACAGTCCAATCTATGTTGAAGACTTTGGCCAATGGGACTTGAACGTGAGCTATGAAGTTAACGATCAACTCTCGGTATTCTTCGAAGGCATCAACCTGACTGATGAATACTCGCGCACCTATGGTCGCGAATGGCATCAAGTGATTAACGTCACCCAACTGGGGCCGCGTTACAACATTGGTGCCCGCTATACGTTCTAATGGTTAGCAAGTAATGAAGGAACGAAAAAGCCGCTGGTAACAGCGGCTTTTTTGCTCATGTTTTTTTGCCCGGACGCCGCTGTGGAAAATGGACGTTGAAGAATATGTTTTTGTTAGAAAAATAAATTTTGAATTAGACAACACGATTACTAAAAAAGAACCAGAATTATATTTCCGTATGCACGAGGGTAGCGCAGTGGCCAGGTTTGAAACGCTTAGCAATGTTAATCACCAGAATCTTCACATTATCACCCGTCGCCATGCCGACTATGGCGATAACCTGATGCACACCCTGACCTTTCCGCAGGAATTCAGAAGTATCCAGGCGCATTATCCGATTTTTTTTCGTAAACAAGCTGACACCGGAGTTTTTGAAGCGGTAGCGATGTTTGGCTTCAAACACGAGCAGAATTTATTTCTCGATGAAAACGGCTGGGATGCAAGCTACATCCCCTTAATGATTTTGCGCCAACCTTTTTTAATTGGCTTCCAGCAGCAACAGGAAAATGGCGAAATGGTAAAACGCCCTGTTGTGCAAGTGGATATGGAAAATCCGCGCATCAGTAACAGCGAAGGTGAACGTGTATTCATGGAGTTCGGTGGCTACACCGAGTATTTGAACAAAATGGTATCAATCCTGGATTACATCCATTACGGCCACGAAACCAGCCGCTTATTTATGCAAGCATTGGTGGCGCTCAACCTGATTGAATCCCTTACGGTAGATATTGAACTTGAAGATGGCTCCAAAAACCAATTGATTGGTTATTACACGATTAATGAAGATGTATTAAATAAATTGCCACAGGAAGATTTGTTCCGTTTGCATCAGCATGGATTCCTTGAGCCTATTTACATGGTGCTGGCATCGCAGTCGCGCATCGCTGAAATGATTGCTCGCATCAATGCGCGCAATAAAAATGAACGACTTGCCGCGCAAAATTAATCACAGAAAACCGTAAAACCCATTAAGTATTCGTAAAAGCCGGAGCGCTCATGAAAACCAATAACATTAAAAAAGTAGTGATTGCCGGCGGCGGTACCTCCGGCTGGATGACCGCTGCCGCCATCACTAAATTGTTGGGGAAAAATCTTGACGTTACTTTGGTCGAATCCGATGAGATAGGTACCGTTGGTGTTGGAGAAGCGACCATCCCGACGCTTTTAACCTTTCATAAAATGCTGGCAATCAATGAGCAGGATTTTTTATCGGCAGTGGGCGGTACTTTCAAGTTAGGTATTTCATTTGAAAATTGGTTGAATATCGGTGAGAAATATATTCACTCCTTTGGCAATGCAGGCACCGATTGCTGGGCGTGTGGTTTCCAGCATTTCTGGTTGCGTGGCATGCAGGAAGGTAAAGCACAGGATTATGCGCGTTATTCTCTGGAAACCCAGGCATCACTTGCCGACCGGTTTGCCCACCTGCCTAATAATAAAATGAATTACGCCTATCATTTTGATGCAAGCCTCTACGCAAAATTTCTGCGCGGTATTGCAGAAGAATATGGTATCAAACGCGTAGAAGGAAAAATCAATAGCGTGCAATTGAATGATGACTCGGGATTTATTGAATCCATCACGCTCGAATCGGGTCGGGTAATTGAGGGCGATTTGTTTATTGATTGCACCGGTTTTCGCGCGCTGTTAATTGAAGGCGCATTGCATACCGGTTTTGAAGATTGGTCACATTATTTGCCGTGCGATTCCGCCGTCGCTGTACAAACTTACAAAGTAGCACCACCGGTTCCCTACACTCGCGCTATTGCGCATCCATCGGGTTGGCAATGGAAAATTGCGTTGCAGCACCGTGTGGGAAATGGTCTGGTATATTGCAGTCGTTATCTCAGCGATGATGCAGCAAAAAAATTGTTGCTGGAAAATGTAGAAGGCGAAACGTTATTTGAGCCGAGAGTTATTAAATATCGCCCCGGGCAACGCCGTAAATACTGGAATAAAAATTGTATTTCGGTCGGTTTATCCAGCGGCTTTATTGAGCCACTGGAATCCACCAGTATTCATCTCATCCAACGCGCAGTGGTGCGCTTGCTACAAAATTTCCCGCAAGATGAAATCGTGCAAAAAGATGCGGATGAATTTAATAAACAAATGACGGCGGAAATCATCAATATTCGCGATTTTATTATCCTTCACTACAACGCTACCCAGCGCACTGACAGTCCGTTCTGGCGCTATTGCAAAGATATGCCCATTCCCGACTCATTAAAGCACCGCATCGATTTGTTCCGTGAAACCGGGCGTGTATTTTTTGCTGCGTTTGAATTATTCGGAGAAAACTCCTGGGTGCAAGTGATGATGGGGCAGGGTATCGTGCCCAAACAATATCATCCGATAGTGGATATGATGAGTGATAAGGAAATGGATGTGTTTTTAAATGGCATCACCAGCAATGTGGATAATCTGGTGCGGCAAATGCCCAGCCAGGAGGAATATTTGAAACACTATTGCCCGCAAAGAAATATCGACATGTAGCACTTAATAATAAGTGAGCGCAAAAAACCGGACAACTATGTCCGGTTTTTTTTCATCTCACTGTTTAAGGATTGTTGCAGGGGAACTTTAACAATAAGGTTCTGATGGCCATAATTATCAGGTTTTATTCGAACGAAGCCGCTATTTGTGATGATTTTCCGTGTCAACGCGCCCCAGGTTACGTAGATGTTAAAAGTGGGACGACACTTTTTAAATTCACTACGGATAATCAGGTACCACTAACAAGTGCCTGCTTATGGACACTGCATTAAAAATGATGCGTTCTCGTAAAAGGAATAAATATAAGTATGATATTACGAAAAATAGTTTTAATCTCCGCAGCCTTTTTCTCTGGCATGCTGGCTACTTATTACTTCGCTGGAAAACAGCGGGCCGCTGAAGAAATGCCGTTTATTTCTGTTTCCGATTTTAAAAATTTACAGCAACGTAATCAGGATTTGGAAAAAGAAAACCAACAATTAAAAAATAAATTGGCATTTAAAACGTTTGGTGAAAATAGAGTTGTTGCACAAAGCAACGTGGAATCGAAAAGAGAAGAAAACATAAAATCTGCACCGTCCTCGGTACCGCCACAACACATTAACTTGCAAGAGTATGAGCGGGCGAAAAAATTTTCTGACTGGATAACACAAACAATAAAAAATTCCGGCGATATCAGCCGCGACGCCGCCATCGGTTTTTTATCAGAGCCGATTGATACCCAATGGGCAGGCCAACAAGAAACCAGCTTGCGTACCACTTTTTCACAGTATGCAGGGTTGGGGCATTTTGCATTGAAAGATGTGCAATGTCGAACCAGCCTTTGTCAGGTTTCCTTCGCTATAAATTCCGCACAGGATATTGAATCAATCACGAATGAAACGCGTAACGCATTGGAAACAATGTCACCGCACGTCGCTATTATTTCGGCTCCGGACACTGATAAATCGGTAACACATTTGTATGTGTCCCTGGAGGAAAGTGGATTTGCTTTTATTCCCTGATAAAAGCAAAACACCCACGGGATTGGGTGCGCCAGGTATCTGGCATGGAACTGGTGCGACTGCACCATTGGTTGGCAATGTGGAATATTGCTGACCAAAGGAAAATAATGTTTTCAATAGGATTTTTTATGAAATTAATAACAAAACTGTCAACTGCAATAGCGTTTGGTCTCGTGTCTTTATCGGCAAGTGTATTTGCCCAATCAGGTACACCGGTAACCTGTGTGTGGACTAGTGGTGGTGCCAGCGGTGTGTCTTACCGTTTGTGTCGCGATGGTTCAGCGACAGGTCCCGTTGCTGCATCGGAAGTCACTAACCTGTCTACCAATACCTGTAATCTCGCGGCATCGACTGGGTATTCGGTGACGGGGTCGTGCGGCACTGCCAACGTTTATAAAATAATCGTTCCACCAGCGTGCCCGAAAAATGGTGTGGTGTATCCGCAATTGATTGAAGTGGGTTATGGCAAGCCGCCATTCCCGACCGCCGCTGTACAGGCATTCTGTGGTGATCCGGCAATCTGTAGCTTTACCAGCGAAACTGTTTATAGCCATATGTATGGAGCAACCTTGCGCACAACCTGTCGCAATAAATAATTGCCCGGATGCAGCAAAGAAAAGCCACAAAGAATTCTTTGTGGCTTTTTATTTTTGCGTCGATTTTGTCGGGATTGATGTTGCTATCAATTTAGCTATCAATGATGCGACTGGTTGGTTGTTGGGGCATAATGTGGCCACTACACAGCACAACCGGTATAAGGTCAAACAACATGAATAATCCCATTAAAAAAATAATGATTGTCGGCGGTGGTTCAGCCGGTTGGTTAACTGCTGGCTTGATTGCGGCAGAGCATCTGGTCGATAAAATGCGCGGTATTGAATTGGTACTCATTGAATCACCGGATGTACCCATCATCGGTGTGGGTGAAGGTACCTGGCCTTCAATGCGCACTACCTTGAAAAAAATCGGTGTGTCCGAAACGGATTTTTTTCGCGAATGCGATGCCAGCTTCAAACAAGGTTCAAAATTTATCGATTGGGTAAAACCCGGGGGCGGCGCCTATTACCATCCGTTCAACCTTCCTGATGGCGGCAATGAATTTAATTTGGCCGAGCAGTGGTTACCCTTTCGCGATACGGTGACGTTTGCCGATGCAGTTTGCCCCATCAGCCATATTTCAGAGCGCAACCTTGCCCCCAAATTAATTACCACACCGGAATTCGTCGGCAACAGCAATTATGGTTACCATCTGGACGCAGGAAAATTTTCTGTATTCCTGAAACAACATTGCATTGAAAAACTGGGTGTAACTTATATCCAGGACCACGTCGTTAAAATCAATTCTGCTGAAAATGGTGATATCGCCTCGCTAAGCACCAAAATGAACGGTGATCTCAGTGCAGATTTGTTCATTGATTGCACCGGTTTTGCATCGCTATTGTTGGGCGAGCATTACCAGATTCCGCTTAAACAAGAGCATCGCGTATTGTTTAATGACAGTGCGCTGGCAGTGCAAATTCCTTATCCCGATGCCGATGCGCCCATCGCATCTTGTACGCTGTCTACGGCGCAAGATTGCGGTTGGATCTGGGATATCGGCCTGCCTACCCGCCGTGGTGTCGGCCATGTATTTTCCAGCGCGCACACCAGCGACGAACAGGTCCTGAAAAACTTGCAGGCTTATCTCGAACCGGCGATTGGCAAAGCGGCGGCCGAAAAAATGATGCCGCGCAAACTGACATTCAATCCCGGCTATCGCCAGGAGCTGTGGCATAAAAACTGTGTGGGCGTGGGAATCTCTGCGGGTTTTATCGAGCCTCTGGAAGCAACAGCACTGGTGTTGATTGAGTTATCTGCACAAATGATTGCCGAACAATTGCCGGCCACACGGGGCGTTATGGATACCGTGGCCAAACGCTTTAACCGGAAGTTGTTTGATCACTGGCAGCGCATCATCGAATTCCTGAAATTGCACTACGTCATTAGTGAGCGTCGCGATACCGATTACTGGCGCGATCACCTGGATGAGTCCACCCAACCTGATGGGTTGCGCGAACTGTTGGAACTCTGGCGCCACCATGTGCCCTGGCGCAATGATATCCGCAGCGATGAAATGTTCCCCTGGGCGAGCTATCAATACATATTGTATGGCATGGGTTTTCAAACCAACGTGCCAGCAGTAGCAAAACGCGGTGCGGCGATGAATGCGGAAAACGCCGGGCGTATGTTCAGTGAAAATAGTAAGAAAACGAATGCACTGGTTAAAAACTTACCTACCAACCGGGCATTGTTAGTCAAGCTGCGCGAATACGGGTTCCAAAAAATATAGTTCCAAAAAAAGTTCGCTAAATAGCGTTCGCTGCTGTTTTATTCCCCAAAAGCCCGCTACGGCGGGCTTTTTCCTTCCGGTTCTCCGCTGTCGTTCGATTAAGCCTGCCCTGATATTTATCAGAACCCGTGCGAATAAATTCCCTGCACAAAAGTGAACAGCCCCACGTTCCACCGGCGATAAAAGTGGGACGACACCCTTTTGAATCCGATGCCACTATGAACTCTGTCAGCCTGATCGTGTGCCCGTGGTTGAGCCGCGGCCAGGTGTGCCAGTGTGATGTGCTTTCTCACTGGAACAGAACCCTTGGGTGATGTCAGGTCCCCATGGGTGTTAGCAAGAGTGGTGCAGGTACACATATGCCAACCCTATCTACACTTGTTAGCTCTCCTTGCTTTGCCCCCGCGTTCTACCTCGAAGAGAACGCAGGGGCATTTTTCGTTTACCGGTTGTGCTGGTCCGGTGGAGCAGGAATCGGCTAAAAAAATAACAGTATTTGCACCAAACATGCCGCTGGCTATTAACAATCAATAAGAACCGAATCAATAAGAACCTAACGAATAACACCTGATTTCCCAAAAAATAACATTTTTCGATGGCGAGGTAATTTATGCCCACTCTTTATAAGACTGCGATGTATAGGCCTGCAGTGCTGACCTTATGCAGTCTGGCAGTGATCGCGGCGCTGGCTGGCTGCGGTAAAAAATCCGCAGAAACCAGCGCAACGGAAACTCCTGCCCCGGCGACTGTATCGCTTTGGCCGAAGCTAGACAGTGCGGTAAAAAAAGACCCCGCTGTGGAAGCAAAAATTACTGAGCTATTGGGCAAATTGTCAGTCGAGCAAAAAGTGGGACAGCTGATCCAGCCGGAATTGCGCCATGTCACCCCGGCGGATGTAATTGAGTACGGCGTGGGTTCGGTATTGAATGGCGGCGGTTCATTTCCCGCTGAAAACAAACACGCAAAAGTTGAAGACTGGCTGGCATTGGCCGATGGTTTTTATAACGCTTCCATGAGTACTGATAATGGTCGCGTGGCCATCCCGATTTTTTGGGGAACCGATGCCGTCCACGGTCACAATAATATTATTGGTGCAACCCTGTTCCCGCACAACATCGGCCTGGGCGCAACCCGCAATCCTGAATTGATTAAACAAATTGGCGCGGCAACGGCTGCAGAAATTGCAGTGACCGGTATCGATTGGAGTTTTGCACCTACACTCGCCGTGGTGCGCGATGATCGCTGGGGCCGCACCTACGAATCCTATTCAGAAGATCCGGCAGTCGTAAAATCCTACGGCGGAAAAATGGTGGAAGGTCTGCAAGGTGTTGTGGGTAAAGATTTTCTTAGCGAACAACATGTAATTGCCACTGCCAAACACTTCCTCGCTGACGGCGGTACGCAAGGCGGACAAGATCGCGGCGATGCACCAATAGATGAAGCCGAATTAGTAAAAATCCACAACGCCGGTTATGAAACTGCGCTCGCCGCCGGTGCGCAAACCGTGATGGCATCGTTCAGCAGTTGGCAGGGCGTGAAGATGCACGGCAATAAATATTTGCTCACCGATCAATTAAAAAACCAGATGGGTTTTGACGGTTTGGTGGTGGGCGATTGGAATGGCCATGCCTTTGTTTCCGGTTGCACACCGGTAAGTTGTGCGCAAGCCATTAACGCCGGCCTGGATATTTTTATGGCCCCGGAAGGCAATTGGAAAGAGTTGTATCACAACACCGTTGCTCAAGTAAAAAGCGGCGAGATTTCGCAAGCGCGCCTGGATGATGCGGTCGCGCGTATTTTGCGTGTGAAAATTCGTGCGGGCTTATTTGAAAAAGGCGCGCCATCAACACGTGAACTCGCCGGCAAACGCGAAGTAATTGGTTCTGCAGAGCATCGCGCGGTTGCTCGCCAAGCGGTGCGTGAATCCATCGTGTTGCTAAAAAATAATGCGCAAACCTTACCGGTAAAAGCCAACAGCAAAATCCTGGTGGCGGGTGATGGTGCGGATAATATCGGCAAACAATCGGGCGGTTGGAGTATTACCTGGCAGGGCACTGGTAACACCAACGCAGATTTCCCCGGCGGTTCATCGATTTATCAAGGAATTGCCGATGCAGCAAAAGCAGCCGGCGGTTCAACGGAATTGAGTGTCGATGGAAATTATAAAACCAAACCGGATGTTGCTTTCGTGGTGTTCGGTGAAGATCCTTACGCAGAAATGCAAGGTGATATCGGCAGTTTGATTTACAAAAATGAAACCAATCTCGCGCTGCTGAAAAAGTTAAAAGCTGACGGCATCAAAGTAATTTCATTATTTATTACCGGCCGCCCGCTTTGGGCAAATAATTTTATCAACGCGTCAGACGCATTTGCGGTGATTTGGTTGCCGGGTTCTGAAGGCGCTGGTATCGCCGATGTTGTTCTTGCAAAAGCAGATGGTTCAATTAATTACGATGTAAAAGGTAAATTGCCATTTTCCTGGCCATCGTCACCGGTGCAGTCGCCACTCAATCACGGCGATGCCGATTACAAACCGCAATTCGCATTTGATTTTGGTTTGACTTATGTCGACAAAATCGAAACACCGGTATTGGATGAAACAGCAGCGCAACTCGCTGCCGCACAAGCACCGGATACCGTCCCGGTGTTCAACCAGCGCGTAATGAATCCGTGGACCCTGGTATTGCTGGATCATGTGAATAACATGGCTCCGGTGACTACCAGCAGCGGTGAATTAGGCGCGCTAAAAGTATCGTCACAAGATAAACACGTGCAGGAAGACACGCGCCGTTTGCAATTCAATGGTTCCGCAAAAGCAACTGCAACATTTGGTTCTACGTCGCGTTCTGATTTCAGCAATTACGCGGAAAAAGGCGCATTGGTATTTGATGTGAAAGTAAATACCAAACCGGATGCCGCAGTGAATGTAGGCATGTATTGCGGCAGTGATTGCCAGGGGGAAATTGCAATTGCGGAACAATTAAATGCGGCAACGGTTGGCGAATGGAACAGTGTCAGCATCGCGCTGGATTGTTTTGCGAAAAAGCGCGTGAAACTGGATATGGTACTTGCACCTTTTATGATTAGCACCGCGGGCTCTCTGGATATATCGCTCTACAATGTACGTATCGAAAAAAATGCTACTGCACCCGCCTGTAGCGAATAATTAAACGGATGTTTCGGCGGCAGGATAAAAATCCTGCCGCTTTTACAATTAAAACTACAGCTCTTTTTTTAATTATAAATTTAATAACACCCAGGGTTTCACAATAACAATAGAGATGAAAACTATGAAAAATCACGAGTACGGCTTCAAACCAAAATTAATATCCCTATGTCTTGGTGCGACACTCATCAGCCTTGTCGGTTGCGGTGGTTCAGGCGGTGGTAATTCAACGACGTCTAGCACACCGTCGTCATCTGTTGCACCTTCATCCTCCAGTGTTCCTGCATCAAGTTCATCGCTGCCCGGCTCAAGTAGTTCGAGCAGTTCAATGGTGGTTAACTCGACCAGCACAACATCCAGTAGTGTTCCCAGTTCCAGTTCATCCTCTTCCAGTACTGATTGGGAATTGGTATGGAGCGATGAATTTACGGGCACCAACATTGATTCAACCAAATGGACACATGAACAAAATTGTACCGGTGGCGGCAATAACGAATTGCAGTGTTACACCGATCGTGCGGACAACTCATTTGTTGCCGATGGAAAATTAACCATCGTAGCGAAGAAAGAAACATTCGCCGGCCAAGGCAAAGGTGATGATGAACCTGGTTACAACGTTAACGATAAATCCGTAACACGCGACTACACTTCCGCTCGCTTGCGCAGTAAAAATAAAGGTGATTGGAAATACGGACGCATGGAAATCAGCGCGAAAATGCCACAAGGCCAGGGTATATGGCCCGCGTTGTGGATGTTACCCACGGAATGGAAATACGGTGGCTGGCCAATGAGCGGCGAGATCGATATTTTTGAAGCGGTAAATTCAAACACCGGAACATTTGGCAACACCATGCACGGTACCTTGCATTTTGGGCGGGTCTGGCCAAATAACGCCTACATTGGCGACGACCATGCTCCTGCAACCAATATCTGGGAACACTTCCACACCTACGCTGTTGAATGGGAAGAAGGTGAAATTCGCTGGTACGTGGATGATGTGCATTTTGCCACCCAAACAAAAGAGGGCTGGTATAACTATTACTGGGCGGGTCAAACCGAAGGTTACAAAATTGGAGAGGGCGCCGCGCCATTCGATCAATTATTCCACATGATTTTAAACGTGGCAGTCGGCGGAAACTGGCCAGGCAATCCCAACGCGCAAACTACGTTCCCGCAAAAAATGGAAGTAGATTTCGTGCGTGTTTATCAATGTGCAAAAAATAAAACGACCGGTATTGGCTGTGCGACAAATATTAATCCGGATGTTACGCCGTTAATTGGCGTTCCAAAACCTGTTAAAAGAGAATTTGAACTCTTTAAAAATGGCGTGAAAGGTTTGCAGTTCAGCGCTGGCGGCCAAAACTTTACCAATACGTTGCGCCCGACAATTTACGATAATGGTTCGGTAGGTAATGTGGTATCAAATCCTTCTCTCGCTATGGGCGATTCTGTGGTATGGGATATCGCGTTCAATGCAGCACCAGGAAATGCCTATTTAATGACTGGCGATATGAGTGGAAGCACGGTTGTGGATAACGGATTTAAATTCACGAATATGAGCAGTGGTGAATTGAAATTTGATTTGTATGTTGACGCGATTCAGCCAAGCACTAAATTGCAAATCAAACTCGATTCCGGTTGGCCCAATGTGAGTTACACCGAATTGGAAAATCTGAAAGTCGGTGAATGGCAATCCGTGTCTGTTCCATTTAGTAATTTAAAACCTAATAGCATCCAAACTGGCCAGGTCAATATGGAGTTAATCACTAACCCGTTTGTGATTGAACCCAGTGGTGGAACTGCACACGTAAAAATTAATAACCTGAGTGTTAAGTGTGTTGCTGACTGCGATATAAAACCGGTGTTGAAAGGTGTTAGTTCAACCTTGACTGAAACCTTCAATGTTTTTGTGGATGATGTCGATTCCAACTGGGATTTTGGCATCGGTGAATGGCAGACCGGAGGCGACCATATCGACACCGCTATTATTGATTCTGACGATGTAGCGCGCGGTAAAGTATTGGATGTTAAATTCAAAACTGCCGATCAAAACGGTGTTGCCTTTATCCAGGCAACCGGCACTAAAAATGTTACTGCGTTTGCGGCTGATGGCTATCTGGAATTTGATATGAAAGTCGTTAACTACGGCACCAACACCACCGGTATTGTCGTTAAAGCCGATTGCGTAAGCCCTTGTGGTTCAGGCGATATTCCACTCGGATTTGTTGCGAATGGCGAATGGAAAACCTTCAAAATTAATATCTCGCAAATGGTGAGTGGCGGGTTGGTTTTAACCAAGGTAAATACACCGTTTGTGATCTTGCCAACCTGGGGTTCACAGAATGGGGTGCACTTGCAGTTGGATAACATCCGCTGGGTGAATCCATAACATTCGTTCCAACATTCAGTTATAAGGGAACGCGAAAACCTCAATTGGATTTTACTTTTTACCCCTGTGCCGGCAAATTTGCCGGCTTTTTTATTAGTGAATTTTGTGGGGCGTTTTGAAAGCGGGTGTGATGAAAAAGGACGGCTTTAATTAGGGCAGCACAAGCTATTTTTTGTACAAAATGATAATCTACGCGCCGCCTGCTGTGTTCAAATTCCTGAATAAATGCAGATGGCCTTCTGATCGCTTTTCATTACCTGCCAACAGTAAAAACCATACCTTAACTTTTTGGAGGTACCTGTTAATTCAGGTGTCTGTTAGTAATGAAACGTCGTGAACCTTTGAATTCTTAATAAACACCCCGGAGTGGCAGTGGTAGAAGTATGAATAAATTAATTTCCTCTTTTTTGTTGATCTACGCATCGGTTGGCTTATCAGGTTGTGGCGGCGGAGGTGGCGGCGGATCCAAACCAACATCTACTTCAAATGCTCAGTCCAGTAGCACAATCACTTCATCATCGCTTGCGCAATCGTCATCGTCTGCTATTTCCAGCAGTTTACCTGCTACGCAACTCACCATTAATGGTGCTGTGTCGGGGGATGCATTGGCGGGCGGAGAAGTTGCTTTTACTCTGGGAGCGCAAACCTATAAAGCCGCTATTGATAATTCATTGAAATACAGCATTGCATTGAATGTTCCTGCTGCGGATAGCAATAAACCTTTTGTCGCAATCGCTACCGGTGGGCCTGGTAGTGCTTGGGTGCAGCTTGCTGCCTTGTACCCATCCGTTGCTGCTCTTGCTGAAAAGGCGGGTAGCGATAAGGTATTGAATGCCGATGAATACTCTGCAGTAAATATCAATGCCCTCACAACGGCAGAATATGCGGAAATAAAAAACAAGCAATTTCCTACCGCGACCGATGCAGAACGTAAAGCGGCCATTTATAGCCTTCACCCGATCAGGGCGCTGGAGCAGGCCGCGATGATCTCGCGCTTGCTCAATGATATTCACCAGGATCTCCCGGCGCAAACCAAAACCACGCTGGATTATCTATTGAACGCTAATCTTGCCGAGACACACCTGGAAGTATTGCGTGCTAGCAGTAAATTAGCGTTGAGCGATTATGTCGAGCAGGTTCAAGAAGATTTACCACCACCGAACCCCTCCGGTACAAAAATTGTCGGAAATTATTTTCTTGAAGCACTCTATTCACAATATCTACTGACATTTAATGCGGATGGTACTGGAAAGATTGTAACCGCCAATATGGGTAGTATTTTTGATAGTTTTACCGCGACCAAGGTTGCAACCGGATTTACCTGGACAGTTAAAGGCGCTACGGTAAAACTGACCTTTAATACTCCCGTTAAATACGGCGTATCCTCGCTTGATGATGCAAGTGGGAATTGGTATCCCTGCGACGATAACAGCACATCAGTTACTGAGCGCTGCGACTTGCAGTTCAAGTCTGTGCATCTGGATCTTATTACGGAAACTGAAAATTACTACCTGGCTAATTTGAAAATTTTTGTAGAGTTGACAAGGGAAAATAATGGCCAGCAGATATATGAAGGCGAGCTGGAGCACCAGTTAGCACGAGTAGTAAATACAGCCAATTTTTTAACCATTAAAGCCGCAGACCTTGTTGAAAGTGAATTGGTCAGTGATAAATTCAGCTACGTGTTTAATGCGAACGGAAAAGTAAAACAAAAAAATTTAGTGACGCAAATAGAAACTACCCTGGATTGGACATTGGAAAATAATCGCGTGGTGGTGGGCGATTCTACCCTGTGGTTTACCCATAAAGATCTGGCCGGTTTCGGCATATTCTACGCGGATGGCGAAAACGGTTATCGCACCTCCTTGTTCAAGCGTACTGCAGTAACTATGACTGATGCTGACTGGGTGGGGCGCTGGAATCAGTTTCCACTGGACGCATTTGTTGCAACTTACGACGTTAACGAAGATAAATCCTGGCGCGATGGATTTGAAGCGCAGTCGGCGGGCAACTGGTCGGCACTCAATGGCCATAGCCAAACGTCTTTATCAAATGGAAGCTGGCGGATGATTCGCGATGTGTTGTCAATTCATGGTGACAAATATTATATGAGTATCTGTCATGGCGTGGAGTCAACGCCATTTAATCCATCCGGTTGCTATCTGTCGGTCCAGCAACGGAATGTTAATTTTGATACGGCGATTTTTTGGAGAAGTTGGTCCAGCCCGGCGTTCAACGAAAAAATTACAAAAGATCCATTCATCAGTTTTTGGGGACTCCATTTCTTCAAAGGCAACACCTTAAATAACATGGTTAGGCGTGATTACATCAGCGTAGCAGCGAATAAATTTTATAACCCGTTCCAACAAACTATCCTTGAATTGACGTCGGCAAGCCGAAATGAAATTGAACTGTGTGAATACCCGTTCGGCGGAACCTGTAATGATGTAAACAAACGCAGCTACGAGCGCGCTATTGAAATCAAGTTATCTGTCGGCACCGGCGGTAAGCTTTTTTACCCGGTTGCTTTCGAGCATCTGGATTATGGTTATACAACCCAATTCAGCAGGGATATTGATAAAGTTTTAATGGTTCCAAGAGCACAGGCCCAAACGATAACGATTACACCTGATAGCGGTTTTTCACTGGATTCCATCAGTGGCTGCGGCGGCATTCTGGTTGGGGATACGTACAAGATACCGGCACTGACAACAGCCTGTGAAATTGCGGTGAGTTTTAAGAAGTAATTCTGCAGGTAAGGCCGGTTATGCCGGCCTTTTTTAAAATTAATATCAACGGAAGCATCAAGAAAAATGAAGGCATCTCTATTTGGTTGGCTTATGCCACTGGCTTTAATATTGTCAGGATGTGGTGGGGGTGGTGGCGGTGGTTCATCAAAGCCGGAATCTACCCACTCGTCATCGGTGGTCAACAGCTCTTCATCCTCCTCCAGTGTTGTGGTGGTGAGTCAATTAACAATTAAAGGCACTGCGACAGCGGCAGACCTTGCCGGTGGAGAAGTTGTTTTTACCATCGGCTCAAAAACGTATAAAACAGCGATTGATAACTCGTTGAAATACAGCATCGCATTAGAGGTTCCTGCTGCCGATAGCAATAAACCTTTTACCGCGATTGCTACCGGTACTGGTAACAAATCGTGGGTGCAACTTGCCGCCATTTATCCGTCAATTACATCCCTTATTGAGAAAGCAGGAAGCGATAAGATCCTTAATGTTGATGAATTTTTCGGAGTCAACATTACTCCGATAAGCACTGCGCAATATGCAGAGGTGAAAAACAATAATGCGCCGCTAGAGAATGATCAGCAGCTAAAGAATGCAATGCTGGATGTGCATCCTGTTCGCCCGCTTGAAGGTGCAAGTTTATTATTGCGGTTATTGGCAACGAATGGCGACGATTTTGAATTGCCGAAGCCGGCGACAACGACACTGGATTTTTTCCTGAATGCCGGTTTGTATGAAGCTTACACGGGCATCGCTGATCTTGAGGATTCCGGATGGGCTGATGAATATCTCGATAGCTTGCAAAGTAATAATACGCAGACATTTGTGCCTGCCAAAAAATTAGCGGGCAATTATTTTATCGAGACCAAAAATTTATCCTATTACCTGCTCTCCCTGCGCGATGACGGTACCGGCCAGCTGAAGACAAGAGTCCTGGATAAAGAGTATGCGGATTACCGCAATGAATATCCCCTTGCTGCCGATTTCACCTGGCAACAAAACGGCAGATTGGTAACGTTGACGTTTAATAACCCGGTTAAGTACATCGTTGACAGGGTGAGGTTACCAGATGATTTTTACACTTGTGATGATCACTCAACCAATACTGTTAATGAAGCGTGCAGCCTCACTATCAATTCAATTGAATTGGATCTTATTTCTGAAACTGAATTTAATGAATTCGCACGCGTGCGCTTGATTGGCAATGCGACAAATTCAAGCAATGAAAAAGTTCGTGAAGGAACATTCAGTGAACAATTGGCTCATCTGACGGTGTTTAATAAGGTGGCGTCAATTAGTTCAAACGATTTAATTGGCCATGAATGGTATACCCCGGAATTCAGTTACAAATTGTTGGCGAACGGTGCGGCGCAGATTACTAATCTACGCACCAATGCTGTTACCGAGAGTGATTGGGTTCTTGATGGCTATCATGTGAAGCTCAAGGATGCAGAGCTGCTGTTAATAAACACCAATCCTGCCGGGTACGACATTGTTCATGTTATCGGAACGCAAGTTTATAAAACGTTCATGTTTAAACGCTCGCCCGTTACGATGACCGAATCAGACTGGATTGGCCGCTGGACCGGATTCCCGCGCGATATTAATTCCAACGCACAGGATGTAAATGCAGATAAAACTTGGGGTGATGGTTTTGAAGCGAGTGCAGCAGGAAACTGGAAGCTACTTGATGGTCATCGTCAATCAGCACTTGCTAATGGTGATTGGCGGATGATTCGCGATGTGCTTGCGATTCACGATGGCAAATATTATATGAGTATTTGTCATGGTATAGAGGCTACGCCTTTTGTTCCAATGAGTTGTTATCTATCGGTTGGAACCCGAGCAGAAAATTTTGATAGTAATGTTTTCTGGGGAGCCTGGTCATACCCTGCATTTAATGAAAAAGTTTCCGGGCAGAGTCTGGTTCCAATTGGTGATAGAACATTTAAGGGCGCGGGGTCATTCTCATGGGATGTTGAGCAATCTTTTAGAATAGCATCCGATAAATTATTTAATCGAAACAAAGGTTCGATTATAGAATTGACCTCTGCCAATAAAAACGAAATCGAACTTTGTGAATACTATGTATTTGAAAGTTGTTCTGCCGCGAACAAGCGACTTTACACCAAAGGTATTCAAGTAAAAGTCACACCGGGTTTTACTTTCAGTTTTAATTACTTTGGCTATGGTTTTAACGTTCCGAGCTCGGCAGACGTATACTTTGAGAATGCCTTTATGCTGCCTAAAGGGAGAAATATAACTGCCAATGTCGCTCCCTTAGAGTCAAATCGTATTATCCAAAGTGTCACGGGATGTGATGGCACATTGGTTGGGTCGCAATACACAATACCCGCAAGGAGCTCGGATTGCGAAATTTCAGTAACCTTTACCTCCTCATCGTCAAGTATTAAATCTTCTTCGAGTTCCTCGTCATCAAGTATTGAATCATCGTCAAGCTCCTCGTCAGAATCAGGTGTTGAACCCTCATCAAGTTCATCATCAAGTGTTGTGCCCTCATCAAGTTCATCATCAAGCAGTTTGCCTGCTACCACCCAGTTGACCATTCAGGGAAAAGTGGTAGCTGAGGCGTTAGCCGGCGGGAAGGTCGTTGCTACAATTGGTGCGCAAACTTTTACAGCAATTGTTGATGCAAACAAAAATTATAAATTGGATATAAATATTTCAAATAAAGATATCAATCAACCATTCAGCGCGGTAGCGACCGGAGCTGATAGTAATCGTTGGGTGAAATTGGCGGCGCTTTATCCGTCCATTGAAAAATTGGCCAGTTTAGCCGGCGACACTCTGCTGGATGCGAGCGAATATGCCGGTGTAAATATTTCTCCTTCCACAACCGCTGAATATGCAATTATTCAAATAAATCGTTCGCCGCTTAATACGGATGCAGATCGCAAATCTGCTTTGCTGCAGATTGATGCCGCTGACAAATTAAACCGTGCGGCTTATCTGGTTAGATTGTTGACAGATATTAATACGAATGTGCCACCACAATTCCCAACTACATTGGATTTGGTGCTGGATAAGTTTTATATAGGTGGGCAAGTCAAAATTAATAATGACTATGACGATGATTTTCAGGACGAGCTTAATGATATTAAAAGCGATTCGTCCCAATCATACGTTTCGAATAAGACAATCGTTGGAGAGCATTTCTTACGGGCTGGAAGCTTCAATTACTTATTGACCTTTAATGCTAATGGGACAGGGCTCCTGCGTACCTCAAATACTCCGGGTGTCGGTATATGGCCCGGAGATGGTAAGTATCATGAAGCTACTTTTTCCTGGATAAGAAAACAGAAGCAGTTGGAAATTACATTGGATAGTCCGATAATTTATGGGAAAACAATTGGATTTAATAACGTTTTCCAACAGCAATGTGCTTACTCAACCGGAGTAAATGTTCCCGCCTGTTCAGTGAGGCTGTATAGCATTTTGCTGTCACTTATTGATGAAAATGAAGTGGGTAAGATCGTAGACGTGGAATTGGAACTGGATGTTGCAGATGTAAATTATCAAAGCTTATTTAATGTGAATGGTATTAGTTATACAGCAGCACTTTTGGATACTTCTCAATTTTATAAAGTAACAGCAGATGAGTTATCAGGGCTCACTTGGTACACCAATAATTACAGTTATCAATTTAACGCTGATGGCACCGCAACCCAGATAAATTTATACACTAAAAATAGCGCACAGGTTACTTGGCAACTGGATAACGGGCGCGTGAGATTGGATGGTGAAGCCCTGGAGATATTGCCATTGTATGTTCAAGGTCCCGGCTTCGTAGTGATGCAATTGTTGCAAGATAATGAACGTGCGTTATCCGATGGAGCCTTCCAGCAAACTTCATTCTTTAAACGTGAAAGCGTGACTATGGCAGAGGCCGATTGGGTTGGCCGCTGGAATAGAGGTTTTGAAAATTATTTTTCTGCCGCTTCGGATTTTTATGCGAATGGAAAATTCCGCGATAGTTTTGAAACCCAATTAATGGGTTCATGGACTGTTGTTGACGGCTCACGTATATGGGCGCTCTCAAATGGTACCTGGAGATCGGAGTACGATGTGCTTGCTATTAAAGATGGCCAATATTATCTCCAGAATTGTTATGGGGAGAATGCGGTAAATTTTGTGCCTACCGGTTGTGTTGTGGAATCCTATGTTATTGATAAAACGTTTACCGGTGCTACTTTCTGGGAGAGCTGGTCAAACCCGTTGTTCGAAAATATGGCAACAGGTGATTACTGGCAGTTCTGGGGACATTCCCTGAATCTGTACAATGGTAATAGCATTTATAGCTATCGTTCCGTTAAAAAAGTAGCACCGAATTTATTTTTGGATGTTAATAATTGGAAAATTCTGGAAATGTTATCGTCTGATCTCAATTCTATTGAAGTCTGTGAATACAATGTCGGTGATACCTGCAATGCGAACAATGCATTTACGTTAGCGCGCGCACCTGAAATAAAATTCAACATTTCCGGTAGCGGATTGGTTCGTTACGATACTCGTGATTTCCAACGCTCTGGTAGCATGATGGTGCGTAAAGAAGCTAAATCCATATACCTGCAACCAGCGACAGGACAAGAGCTTCTTCCGAATAATATCAGTGGTTGTGGCGGGAATTTAAATGGCAATTTCTACGAGATTCCCGCACCGCAAGCGGATTGTGAAATCACTGTAACATTCACTCCTTTTTAGCGGTAACTTTCCCGCCTTATTAACCAGGGCAAGAAATAAAAAAGCCGGCAATTGCCGGCTTTTTTATTGTTTACGTATCAAGCGATTTTCGTTTCTTTATTGGTGTTTTGCTTGCGGTATTCCGTCGGTGACATTCCTACCAAACGGTTAAAAAAACGGTGAAATGCTGATTTGCTATTGAATCCTGCGTGCAGCAATACATCCATGACAGTCATGTCTGCATGTTGGCTATCACTCAATAGGCGTTTGGCTTCTTCAACGCGATACGAATTCATAAACTCGAAGAAGTTGGTGCCGTAGTGTTTATTGATTACGGCAGATACTTCTTTTACCGGCAAATTAATACGTTTGGAAAATTCATCGATATTCAGGTTCTGCTTCAGGAAAAGCTTTTGGATTTCCATTCCCTGTTGCACTTTCTGGATGGCGGTATCGGTGAGTTTTTCATCCGCTTTATCCTTGGTAACTTCGGGTTTGGTGGTGAGTAGCTTATGGGTGTGTACCACGCTGTTGATAAAGAGCGCGTTGATTAAAATAAAAATAATGTAGTTTTCGGTGATGCCGAATAAATCCGACACTTGCGGTGCGGCCAATGCAATGGTGTTGGCAACAACATGTACCAGAATCGAAAAACTCCAGGTGAATAAAAAGCCGAGGCTTAAAATATTTAACCAACTGGGTTCGGTGGGCGAAAAATTTGAATATTGGTTGTGCAAACCAATGCGATACAGACGCACACGGTTAACGGCGGCGAGTGCATAGAAGAACGGCATAATTTTAATAAAATGCCATACACCGTTGGCAAGTTGCCGCTGGGTTTCAGTCATGCCAAGCGTTCTGAAGCGTAAATCGGTACTATCAATCTGGAACAGCGCCAACCAGACAACAGCGAGGGCTGCCGGTAGCAAATGCACTAAATGCCGTCGCGCCAGTTTGAACGCATCTTCAGTGAGTGACACTACATACAGTAAAAGCAATGGGCCTTTGAGTAATTGTGCAAATACTAAAAAATAGGGCAGTAAATGCTCATCGAAAGCAGTGAACAAACTGACATCATCATTCCACAGCACCAGGATACACGCGGAGCTGACAGCGATTGAAATTAAGAAAGTACTGAGCAGGCGATTAGCCAGCTGGTTTTTGACCGGAAGAATTGCCTGGAAAATAACGAGCAGAAAGCATTCTGCTACCGTCATAAACAGGACGACGTCGTGAATATTGAATATATGTTTTTGCATGAGCTCAAAACCTGGCGTTGTCGTTGTTATGGTTTTTAGGTTTGGTTGTTATTTTTATTTGGGGTGTTTTTGGTTGACGGGGGTGATTATAGTGGATGCACCCGCAGGTGTCGCACCGATTTACCGGGCGTTACACAAACCGATTGTTTGGGTAACACATAAACCGATTACACGCCGCTGTACCTAGATATGGGCTTTTTATGTCGCCAGTGAGTTTTACCCGTGATCAGGCCGATGCGTTGCAAGCATCGCTGCCTGATTTGGAATTTGTTGCCGGACAGGAAGGCATTAGCCCCGATAATCCGTTATTGGTGAGTTACCTGGCGTGTTATCGATTGGATTTTTCCGCCCTGTATCCGGGCTTGGTCCATGCGCTGGGCGCAATAGGAACAAGTGATTTTCGTATCGCCACCCAGTATTGGATTCCGCCGCAGGCGCGTGGGACTTTGTTGGTAGTGCACGGTTATTACGACCATGTGGGTATTTACGATAAGGTCATTGCCTTTGGTCTGGCGCAGGGGCTGGCGGTATTGGCGTTTGATCTTCCCGGCCATGGTTTGAGCAACGGCGAGCGCGCGGCGATTGAATCCTTCGACCAATATGGCGATGTGCTGGAAACCATCCTCCAACGTGCGCAACGATATTTGCCGTCGCCCTGGTATGCGCTGGGGCAGAGCACGGGCGGGGCGGCGTTGCTCAACCATCTATGGCGTTATGAATCCCATCGATCCGAACCTTTATTGAAAAAGACAGCGCTGTGCGCGCCGCTGATACTGCCGCGCGGATGGACGCGCGGGCGCTGGCTCTATATGCTCATCCACCGGTTTGTCCGCCACTTGCCGCGCGGCCCTTCGCGCAGTTCCCACGATGAGAGCTTTATTCGCTTCCTGGATGAAGAAGATTGCCTGCAATCGCGCTTCCTTTCAGTGCGTTGGGTGGGTGCGATGAAGAACTGGGATGCGCAATTCCAGCGTTGGCAACCATTGGAGAAATCCTTGCTTGTTATTCAGGGCACCGACGATCAAACGGTCGCCTGGCGTTACAACCTCGGACTGTTACAGAACAAGCTGCCGCAGGCGCAGGTGAAGTTCATTGCGGGGGCTGGCCACCAATTAGTAAACGAGCGTGACGATTTTCGTGAACAAGTCTTTGTAACCTTGCGCGATTATTTTTGTACACTGCCCTGAACCCATTTCATTATCAGCGACGACTAAGGAAATACCGTGGAACTCATCCAGCTAGCTATCAGTTTTATTTTGCATGTCGACCAGCATCTCACCGAGCTGTTTAACCAATATGGATTGTGGATTTACGGCATTTTGTTTTTGATTATCTTTTGCGAAACCGGTTTGGTGGTGACCCCGTTCCTGCCGGGGGATTCATTGTTGTTCGCTACCGGTGCATTAGTAGTGGGCACTACGCTGGATGTGAATTTGATGGCGCTGGTAGTGGTGAGCGCTGCAATTCTGGGTAATACCGTGAATTACACGATTGGCCATTTCTTTGGCGAGCGCTTGTTTCGCAATCCCAACTCTAAAATTTTCCGCCGCGATTACCTGGACCGCGCCCATGCGTTTTATGAAAAACATGGCGGCAAAACTATTGTGATGACCCGCTTTGTCCCGATCTTCCGCACCTTCGCGCCGTTTGCAGCGGGTATGAGCAGCATGGGTTACAAGCGTTTTATGATGTACAACGTGTTGGGTGCAGTATTATGGGTGGGCATCTTTCTTTACGCGGGTTATGTGTTTGGTAACTTGCCGGTGGTGCGTAAAAACTTCACCTTATTAATTTTGGGGATTCTGGTGTTGTCCGTACTGCCGATTGTTTATGAGGCCTGGAAGGCGCGTAAAGCCAAAGCGAACAAAGAAAGTTCTGTTGCATAACCATCAAGCCGCAACATCAACATAAGTGAAAACAAAACGCCGCACTTTTCAGTGCGGCGTTTTTTATTGGGCGGACAAATCAGTTACCGATTAGAACAACACACGGCAACGAATAGTCCCTTCAATATTTTTCAGCTGCTCAAGCGCCACTTCACTGTACGGCGAGTTGATATCAACCACTACATAGCCAACCTTGTCGTTGGTTTGCAGGTATTGGGAAGAAATGTTGATCTGGTTGTCGGAGAAAATCTTGTTGATCTTCGACAATACACCGGGAACATTGGCGTGAACGTGCAGCAAACGGTGTGCATCCGGATGGCCGGGCAGGGCAACTTCCGGGAAGTTGACCGAGCTGGTGGTAGTGCCGTTGTCGGAGTATTTGATCAGCTTTTCTGCTACTTCAATGCCGATATTTTCCTGCGCTTCCATAGTGGAGCCGCCGATGTGCGGGGTCAGGATCACATTATCCAAACCGCGTAACGGGCTGATGAACTCGTCGCCATTGGCTTTGGGCTCTTCCGGGAATACGTCGATTGCGGCACCGGCAACATGGCCGGATTTAATCGCATCAGCCAATGCATCGATATCCACTACCGTACCGCGCGAGGCGTTGATCAGGATTGCGCCCTTTTTCATCAGGCCGATTTCGCGCGCGCCGATCATGTCTTGAGTTGCCAGTGTTTCCGGCACATGCAGGCTAATGATGTCTGACGTCGCTAACAGCTCATCCAGGTTGCGTACTTGCGACGCGTTGCCCAATGGCAACTTGGTTACTACGTCGTAGAAACGCACTTTCATACCCAGCGATTCCGCCAGCACACTGGTTTGGCTACCGATAGAACCGTAACCGATCAGGCCCAGGGTCTTGCCGCGAATTTCAAAGGAGCCGACAGCTGATTTATCCCAACCGCCGCGATGGCAAACAAAGTTTTTCTGTGGGATGTTGCGGAGCAGCAGGATCGCTTCGGCAATAACCAGTTCGGCAACCGAGCGAGTGTTTGAGTAAGGAGCATTGAAAACCGCTACGCCGTGTTCTTGTGCCGCTTTCAAATCCACTTGATTGGTCCCGATGCAGAAGCAACCGGCCGCAATCAGCTTGGGTGCGTTTTCAAATACGCGACGGGTCAATTGGGTGCGTGAACGCAAGCCAACGAAATGTGCATCCTGGATGCGCGCAATCAGTTCATCTTCTGCAAGCGCGGTTTTCAGGTAATCAATGTTGGTATAACCCTGGGCATTCAGGGTATCTACTGCGGATTGGTGGACACCTTCCAGCAACAGAAATTTAATTTTGCTTTTGTCTAACGAGGTCTTGCTCATGGGGACAACTCCTAAAGTGCATTGCACCTAAAATTTAAAAGCGGGCAGCGGCGTCTCCGGGAGCAATGGCATCGAACAGGAGACGGAAAGGGCCGGATCATACGCATCGGCGGGCTGAAAAAGGCGCGCATCATACCACAAAGGCCGGGGTTGGCAGGGCGCCAGACTTGATAAATCTTTACTTCCTGCAAACAGTATTTGGCAAACCTATCACCTAGTATGAGGTTGCCGACTCGCTGCCTGGTTCTTCTCAAAAAGTTCTTCACAAAATACCCGGGCAGCGGGATCACAAAAAATAACGGCAACCCACACGCCACTACCGCCGGAGAACATTTCACTTATCACCTCTCACCAGGAGGACGGAAATGTTCCGCCATTTTTTCAGTTTTTCCCGCAGTGCCTTTGCACTGGCGCTCATCGGTTTATGGACGGCAGGCAGCGTTGCCGCGAGTGATCCGATCATTCTCACTAACCATTTGGGATATGACACCCAGGCGTTCAAGCAAGCGGTTATCAAAGGGCATGAAGGCGATAAATTCGACCAATGCCAATTGGTGGATACCAAAACCGGTGTGCTTTCGTATACCGCCAAACCCGTCACGGCGGGCAAGGTAGACCAGTGGCGCGATTGGCATTTCTGGACCTGGGAATTCAGCCAGGTTACCGCCGAGGGCAATTATCGCATTCGTTGCCAGCGCGGTGATGGCTGGCTTGAATCCTATCCGTTTGTCATCCAGCGGCAATTGCTGGAGCGGAATACGCTCTCCGATGTGCTCTATTACTTTAAAGGCCAGCGTTCATCCGGCTTGCTGGATAAGGCGGATAGCCAGATAAGCTTTGCCGAAAATCCGGAAAAACCCAAAGTCGATGTGCATGGCGGTTGGTATGACGCCACGGGCGACTACGGCAAACATTTATCGCACCTGTCGTTTTCAACTTATTTCAATCCCCAACAACTTTCACTGGTGCCGCTTAACCTGCTGCTGGTGTACGAAGCCTTGACTGAGAAGAAAGATGAAAACTTCAGCCAATATCGCCGCCGGTTGCTGGATGAGGCGATGTTCGGGGCGGATTACCTGGTGCGCGTCCATGTGCCGGGCGGTTCTTTTTATCGCAGTATTGGCGGCATGGGCCCCAAAAAGGCACCGGAAGATCGTCGTTTGATGGCGCCGATGAAAGCCTTTGCCCTGAAAGAAACCAAAGATTCTGACTGGAAACACGGCTCCGGCAAAATGCATGAAATGATGGCAGGGCATCTCTACGAAACGAGCTTCCGCGAAGGTGGCGGAGTGGCAATTGCTTCGTTAGCCGCCGCCGCACGGCAAGAATCGTCCGGTGAATACACGCAAGCGCAATACCTGCAAGCGGCTGAGGATGCCTTCCGCTTTTTGCAGGCCAATAACCTGAAGCTGACTAACGATGGAGTCAACAATATTGTCGATGATTACACCGCTTTGATCGCAGCAATCGAGTTACTGAAAACAACGGGCAATGAGCAATATCGTAAGGCCGCCAGTGCGAGGGCGAGCGCGCTGGTGAAGCGCTTGTCGGGCGATAAGCAGTATCGCAACTACTGGCGTGCAGACGACAAAAACCGGCCTTTCTTCCATGCTGCAGAGGCAGGTTTTCCCGTCGTTAGCTTAATGAACTATTACCCGTTGGCGAGCAAGAAAGAGCAGAAAACCTTGCTGGCTGCGGTGCGGAAACATCTGGAGTTTGAATTGGCATTGGCCAACGAAGTCAGCAATCCGTTTGGCCTCGCGCGCCAGTATGTGCAAAACGTGAAAGGTGAGCGGCGCAGTGCGTTTTTCTATCCCCACGATACGGAAACCGCACCCTGGTGGCAGGGCGAAAATGCGCGCTTGGCATCGTTGGCCGCTGCCGCCCGCCTGGCCGCAAAATACACTGACGACACCGCGTTTAAAGCCAGACTTGAGGCTTACGCCTGGAACCAGCTCAATTGGATTATTGGTTTGAATCCGTTTGATGCCTCCATGCTTGAGGGGACGGGGCGCAATAATGTCCAGTACGATTTTTTCGCGACTTTCCAGTACACCAATGCACCGGGCGGGATCGTCAATGGCATTACTGGCGGATTGGATAACGAGCGCGATATCGACCTGAATCGCAGTTATGCGGAGACTGGCAAAGACATCGATTGGCGCTGGGCAGAGCAGTGGTTGCCGCACACGGCTTGGTATATCTACGCGATTGCACTGAATTAACCCGCACTATGATTCGAGCTATGGCCCGGTAAATACGGGCCGTAGCATGCGATGAATACGTATTTTTACCTATCTTATAGTCAATTTTTATATTACTCATGCCCGGTCAACTCCGTATAATGGCGCCGCCGGTTGTCTGTTGTGGATAACCCCGTTATTTTGAGGTTCAAGGTTTGTCATCGTCTTCAGTGGTATCGAACGAAGCACCTTCACCAGCATTTTACGTCGCACTGTTAGCCATAGGATTAGGCAGTTTTGCGATAGGTGTTGGCGAATTCATTTCCATGGGGCTGTTGCCCGAAATTTCTTCCTCTCTCTCGATCACTATTCCCCAGGCCGGTCACGCCATCAGTGCTTATGCGTTGGGTGTTGTTATTGGCGCGCCGCTGCTGGCGATTCTCAGCACCGGCCGCTCGCGCACGCGCATGTTGGTGGTGTTGATGGGGCTGTATGCGGTCGCCAATATCGCCAGCGCGCTTGCGCCTAATTACGAATCGCTACTGGTGTTACGCCTGTTGAGCGGGTTTCCCCACGGCACCTTTTTCGGGATTGCTTCGCTCGTGGCCGCATCGCTAGCGCCCGCGAATATGCGTGCCCGCGCGGTGGCTTATGTGATGTTGGGGTTATCGGTCGCGACGCTTATCGGCGTACCGGTTGCTACTGGTCTCGGTCAATGGTTGGGCTGGCGCTCGGCGTTTATCCTGGTGGGCGTGATCGCGTTGGCGTCGGCCATTTGTGTCGCGAAATTTGTACCTAAAGAGCCGCCGCAAACGGGTGTGCGCATCGCCCATGAGCTGTCTATGTTCACCAATCGCCAGGTGTGGATCACCTTGGGCATTGGCGCGATTGGTTTTGGCGGTTTGTTTTCGATCTTCTCCTACGTTAAGCCGACGCTGATGAGTCTGGCGGGCCTGACTGAAATGGGGGTGCCGTTTGTGCTGGCGCTCTTTGGCGCCGGGATGGTAACGGGGAATATTGTGGGATCGCGCATGGCGGACCGCGATTTGCTCGGCACCATCAAGCGTTGCCTGATCTGGTCCATGATTGTTTGTGCCGCGTTTGCACTGACCGCATCGCATTTGTTGCTCGCCTGCTTTACCGTATTTTGCGTGGGTACTGTTGTAGTCATCGGTCCGGCAGTGCAAATCCGGTTGATGGATGTCGCCGGTAAAGCGCAAACCATGGCGGCGGCGATGAATCATTCTGCATTCAATTTTGCCAATGCGGCCGGTGCTTTCCTCGGCGGGTTGGCGATTGATGCGGGTTTCGGTTTTGCTTCCACGGGCTGGGTGGGGGTGTTGCTGTCGGTGGGCGGACTGGGAATGTTTTACTGGATGCTGGCCGATGCCAAACGCTCGGCATCGACCGCGAAAAATACGGCGGAATTATCTTCTTGATGTTTGGCTAAAAGCGCGCGGCTATCATGCTACCGCGCGCCTCGCAACGCTATTTCTTCTGACCCCTTTATTTTTTTTGACCAAAGACCGCCCCGATAATCTGGCTGCCGCGCCCGACCGGGTCTTTGCGGATCAACTGTTCTTCCACGGCGACTTGTTTGAATAACCCATCCAATGCCGCATTAAGTACATGCTGCTCTAGATCCAGATCCGGCTTGTTGGCGATAGGCAACATTTTGTAAGTACCGAGCAATTGCTGGTATTGGTTGTAAAAACCGATTTGCTGCAAGTTTTGCTGGATGATGGGCAAATAGCGCTGGCGCAAACTCGCCTCGGTTTGTGCGCGGAAATAATCGGTCGCCGCCGTGCTGCTGCCGCGCACAATACCCAGCGCATCCGTCACACTCATATTGCGCACCGCATCCACGAACACACTTTTTGCTTCCACAGCCGCTTTTTCGGCGCCCTGGTTCATCAAAGCTTCCACTTTATCCAACTGGCCACCCAAACCAAATTGCCGCAATTTGCTGGCGAGTGGCTGGACGTTCGCCGGTAATTCAATGCGATACAGCGGGCTATTGGCGTAACCGCCGGTTGCCGAGAGACTGGTTGCCGCGCGATTGCTGCCTAACTCCAATGCTTCCTTGATCCCGCGGATCAACGACGCCTGATTGTTGTAGCCAGCGGAGCCGGCAACAGTAGCGCCGGTTTCGGCGATTTGCGGCAGGGTAGCGTTACAGGCAACCAGACTTAAGGGCAGGGCAAGCAGGAAGCTGGAAACCAGGAGTTTTTTGGTCGATTTCATGGAATGTGGTCCTTAATGCTATTGGTTTCAGGGGTTATTGGCTTGGGATAAGCGCGATCAATTCAATTCGATAACGATCAGTATCGTCGACATAGCGCCAGCACACATCCAGATCCAGCAACTTCATGCCGTAAATCCGTTCGGGTTCAGGTTTTTGGTATTGCGGGCGCGGATCTTGTTGCAGGATCTGGACAACCAGGCCGGCGAGGTCGGTGCCGGTGCGGTTTTGATAGTCCACGCAAACAGCCTTTAATGCATCGGGAATATCTACTGTGATTATTTCCGGTGGCGCCGCCGCGAATTGGTTTTCTGCGGTGGGAATGCAATCCACGTAAGGGACGTATGGTTTGATATCCAATACCGGGGTTCCGTCCAATACATCGATTCCGCTAACTTGTACGAACAATTTCCCTGCGCGCTCAACCACACCATCGAAACTCACAACTGATAAGCCAATAGGCGCAGGTCGCGTTGGTGAGCGCGTGGCAAATACACCGAGGCTTTTGTTTCCACCCAGGCGTGGCGGTTTTACTTTGGGTTTCCATTCTTCGCGTTTATTGGCATGGAAGACGAACTGGACCCAAATATGAGTGCAGCCTTCCAACCCATCAAATGCACTGCGCTCATCGTAGGGCGGCAGCAGCTCTATTTCAGCGCTCGCTAGGGGCACAAGACCGGGTTGGCGAGGGATGCCAAATTTTTCCCTGAAACAGGAATGCACTATGCCGATGGCGGGGAAGGTAAAGTCCATAACGGGTAACCGGTCACTCAAATGGACGTTAAGGCTAGGCAAAATGGCGGCCCTGCTCAACATTTATTTACGCGCTTCCTTTTGTCTATTTCCTGCCCGGGCTGGTAATATCGATCAAATGAAAACGGTTACATCAAATTTACAGCACCATAAACTAATAACAACTGACATCGGGAGACTTCATGAGTCGGCTTTCTTCACTGCTTGCAATGCTTTTATTATCGACTGGATTACTGTTGGGTTGCGAACAGCAATCATCTCCACCACCGCCGCAGGTGACTGGCGAAACCGTGCAGGCGAGCGAATCCACCTCGGCCAATCGCCCGTTTAAATTGATCGATAAGGACGCGATTCCCGCATCGGTTGCCCTGTATAACAACCTCGCAGCCCTGCGCGGCAAACATTTTTTATTCGGCCACCAGGACAGTCTGGCGTACGGCGTTAAATGGGAAGGTGAGTTGGATCGCTCGGATATTCGCGACGTAACCGGCTCAAACCCGGCGGTGTACGGATGGGAAATCGGCGGCTTGGAATTGGGCCATAAAAAAAACCTGGACGGCGTGAACTTCAAGCAAATGCAGGAATGGATCAAAGCCGGTTTCAGTCGCGGCGGGGTCATCACCATCAGCTGGCATATGTACAGCCCGGTATCCGGTGGCAATTCCTGGGATAAAAACCCCACGGTGCATGAACTCGTTCCCGGCGGTGCCAAACATGAAGAACTGAAAAAGTACCTGGATGCGTTTGTTGCCTTCAATGAGGCGTTGGTGGTGACTGATGCGCAGGGCAAACAGCAACAAATCCCGGTGATTTTCCGCCCTTGGCACGAGCATAACGGCGATTGGTTCTGGTGGGGGAAAGGTCATGCGAGCGAGCAGGATTACATCACACTGTACCAGTTCACCGTTAAATACCTGCGCGACCAGAAAAACCAGCACAACCTGATTTTTGCCTATTCGCCGGACCGAAGCCGCATCGACCTGGCTAAATTTGAAAGCGATTATTTTTACGGTTATCCCGGTGATGAGTATGTCGATGTGATAGGTCTGGATGACTACTGGGATATGGGCCACGAGTCCAATACCGCCAGTGCCGATGAACAAAAGGCCAACCTTACCGCTTCCTTAAAAGCTATATCCAAAATCGCCCAGTTGCGCCACAAAATTGCGGCACTGACGGAAACGGGCAATAACGGTTTGAAGGTTCCGAATCTCTGGACCGACCGAATTCTTGGCCCGGTGTTAGCCGATCCGGATGCGCAATTAATCACCTATGTATTGGTATGGCGCAATGCCAATACCGAGCGAGAAAAAACAGCACAGTTCTACGCTCCTTACGCTGGTCAGGCGACGGCGGAAAATTTCAAAGCGTTTTTCGCCAATCCGGTGGTGATGTTTGAAAGCGAATTACCCTCGCTTTATCAATAATAAGCCCCTTTGCGGCGCGCAAAAAACCACCTTAAACCGGTGGTTTTTTTATGCGCGCCAAAGGGTTGCGGTGAAAAAATTTGATTGAAATTTTTTATTAATAAAACAAAGTCCTTCGCTGTCATTTTATTAATGTCGGCTAATTTGACATATTTTTGTGATGCAGTTTTCATAAAATGGCGCGAATAATTGATCTTAAACGAAAAATTAAAATAGGCACATTTCCTGCTCAAGTGAAAAAGCAAAATAAGACGACACTACAAGCAAGGAGATTTTTATGAAATTTTGTTCCAAGCTGCTCGCAGCATCCAGCCTGAGTTTGTTCTCGTTATCGGCGAGCGCTGCATTGCTGGATTACAATCTGGTAGTTACCGGCAACCTCACTGGCGCAGTTCACGTTGAGGGGGCAACTTTTGTGGGCGGCAATCTGATTTCGACTGAATTGTCTGAATTCAACCACAAAGATAAAACGCCGGAAGGCAGTTTTGATGGGCTTGAAGTTGCTGGCAATGTCAGCGGCAAGATGAAAATTATGCACGGTGAAACGGCTGTGTATAAAACCAAAAGTGCCGGTGCGCAGATTGATTGCGTTGGCAGCGTAAATTGCGCGACTGGCGGTGCTGATCTTTCAGTGAAAAAGACAGCGCTGTCCAATGAATTGAGCAGTTTGTCCAACAGCTACAAAAACCTGGCCACTAACGCCAGCCTCAATAAAAACGGCAACCAGATCAAGCTGCAATACACCGGTAGCGATGAGCTGGCCGTTTTTAACCTTAACGCGGCCGATATCTTCTTCCAGAATTCCGGCATCGAGTTGTTGTTAGGTACTGCAAGCAAGGCAATTATCAATGTGTCCGGCAATGTGGATATCACCAACACCAACCTCAATGGTGGCTGGGATTTCTCCAACACGTTGTGGAATTTCTATAACGCCACCACGCTGGATTTCAATTACATGGCAGTGAAAGGTTCAGTATTGGCGGCTAACGCCGATGTGTACGACTCAACCGGGTTCGACGGTTCGCTGTATGCGAAGTCTTACACCAACACCAGCTTGCGTGAAATCCACGGTTTCTTCTGGACGCCACCGCAAACTGAAACTGAAGTTCCCGAGCCATCAATGCTGGTATTGCTGTTGAGTGGCCTGGGTTTGATTGGTGCGGGCCGTTTGCGTCGTCGCGCCAAATAAAACTGCGCTGATACTTGGCGACGTTGTAGTAAAAAAACCGGGTAGTTAGCCCGGTTTTTTTATCGTTTGGGATTTTGATAATTTCTAAATGGCGAAATGCGAAATCTGTGTTTCCAGCCCTTTTGCTGTGCCATCCAATTGCTGGGCAATTTGCGCGGATTTTTGCGCATCGCGATTCAGGCTACTGATGAGTCCCACCACTTTCACAATATTTTTATTGATCTCTTCAGCGGTATAGCTCTGCTCTTCGGCAGCGGTGGCGATTTGCATATTCATCCCCAGAATCGCTGAGATTGATTGGGTGATCTGATTGATCGCCTGGCCCGCCTGGCCTGCCATTTCCAGTGTTACACCGGTTTTTTCCTGGCTAATCTTCATCGCAGTCATGGCTTTGGCAGCGCCTTGTTGTACGGCTTCAATTATTTGCTGGATTTCGGCGGTGGAATCTTGCGTGCGTTTTGCCAGCGAGCGAACTTCATCAGCCACCACCGCAAATCCGCGGCCCTGATCTCCCGCGCGCGCCGCTTCAATCGCGGCGTTCAAGGCGAGCAAATTAGTTTGCTCGGCGACGCTTTTGATTACATCCAGCACACTGCCGATGCGCAAGGTATCGCTCTCCAGCTGCGTCATTGCTGCACCCACATGGTTCACTTCATGGCTCAGTTGGTTAATCGCATCAAGGGTATTGTCCATCACACTCAAGCCCTGGCGTGCATTGTTATCGGCCGATTGCGCCGCATCTGCCGCACCGCTGGCATTACCCGCGACTTCTTGTACCGTCGCACTCATTTCGGTGATGGCCGCCGAGACCTGATCGGTCGCGTGATGGGTGTCGTCCGCATAAGTTGCCAACGACGATGAGCTCTGGGTAATCGCACCGGAGGCTTGGCTCAAACTATTTGTGGAGTTTTGTACGGCGGTAATCACCTCCACAATACTTTGCTGCACTTGCTGGATGCTGCTGCTCAAACGCCCCAATTCACCCGAGTCCGCAAAACGCAGTGGTTGGCGGAAGTTGCCCTCGGCGAGTTGGGAAAGATGGGAATTAATTTGGGCGAGCGGCAAAATCAAACTTTTGCGCAAGATAAACAGGACAAGGAACACCACCGAGATAGCGCCGAGAATAATCAGCGCATTGGACCAAATGGATACACTGCGACTGACGGTGAGATTGTGTTCGGTATCTTTAGCGACTTTTTCGCTAATCAACCTTGCCGATTCTTCCAGCAAGCTGCTGGGTTCACGATCTATTCCTGCGACAGCAGCATCACCGGCGGTCGGGTCAAAATCTGCAGCCCTGAATGCATCCAGTCCGCTTTTATAGCGTTCAAACGCTTGCTGATGGGCTTTCAGGAATGCTTCAACTTTTAAATGGCTTTCACCGGAAAGGGTTTTATCCAACTGGGCGCCTTGTTGCTGGATCTCTTTATGGAGGGACTCAAATTGGCCCCAGTATTGATTCAGTTTTGCCGGGTCCTTGCCGCGCAGTAACACATTTTTCCATTCCTGCACCTGAACTTTGAATTTGAAATTCATGGCATTGATGCTGCGCTCCTGAGCGACAGCACCCGCAATCAATTGGTTGTAATCGGTGATCGTTCTGCTGAGCAGGGAAATAGCGATGCCGCTGATAATCACAAATAAAACAACACCAACACCGACTGCAAAAACCAGGCGGCCCTGGATACTGGAAAAGGAAAACATAGGAAATGCCTCAAAAAAACCGGGGAAGTGGAGGGGTTTTTTGAGTATAGGTAAAGAAAACGCGGCGGAGCGTGTATTTGTCCGCCGTGTTTTATAGCGGAATTAGCGCGGAAGCAGCGTTTTTACACCGTCTTTGGTTCCAAGCAATAAAACGTCTGCCGGTTTTGCGGCAAACAAACCGTTGGTAACAACGCCCGTGATTTGGTTGATGCGGTTTTCCAATCCCACCGGATCAACAATCTGCAAATTGAAAACATCCAGAATCACATTGCCGTTATCGGTCACTACACCATCGCGATATACCGGCGCACCACCTAATTTAACCAGCTCGCGAGCGACATAAGAACGGGCCATCGGGATAACTTCTACCGGCAGCGGGAATTTGCCCAATACATCAACCCATTTGCTTTCATCCGCGATGCACACAAATTCTTTCGAAACCGCGCGCACAATTTTCTCGCGCGTCAACGCTGCACCGCCGCCTTTGATCAAGTGCAGATATTCGTTACTCTCGTCAGCACCATCCACATACACCACCAGCTCGCTGACGGAATTGCAGTCCAGTACTTCAATCCCGAGCTTTTTCAGGCGTTCGGCGGAGGCATCGGAACTGGCTACGGCACCGGAAAATTGCGCTTTTATCTCGCCCAGATAATCGATAAAAAAGTTGGCGGTCGAACCGGTCCCGACACCGATAATCGAATCGCTAAACAATTTGGGTTTGATGTATTCAATCGCCGCGCGCGCGACTGCTTGTTTGAGTTGATCTTGAGTCATGGTTTGCTCGCTGTAGTGGTTAACCCCTGCCCGGCCCTCCGGCTACTCGCCCCGCTTAAAAGGGGAGGGGGCTAATCTCCTCCCCCTTTTCAAGGGGGAGGCCGGGAGGGGGTTAAGCTGTAAAAAAACTTGCCGCATTATACGGATATCGCCGTGCCAGCGGCGGCCAAATTGTTTACACTGCGGCGACTTTTTCACTCTGCAAAGCAAGAAGCACCATGCCTGAATCCTACATAAAACGTATCCTCAACGCCCGCATCTACGATCTGGCGATAGAAACCCCGCTTGATGAAGCGCGTTTGCTTTCCGCTCGCACTGGCAACAAAGTGTTGCTCAAGCGCGAAGACTTGCAACCGGTGTTCTCGTTCAAATTGCGCGGTGCCTACAACAAGCTCCAGCAATTGACCGACGAAGAGCGCAATCGCGGGGTGATTTGTGCTTCAGCCGGTAACCACGCACAAGGTGTTGCACTGGGTTCCCAGCATTTGGGGATCAAAGCCACCATCGTTATGCCACGCACAACACCGGCGATTAAAGTCGATGCTGTAAAAGCGCGCGGTGCGAAAGTCGTACTGCACGGCGATAACTATGATGAAGCCTCTGCCCATGCCAAAAAACTGGTGGAGGAAAAAGGCCTGACCTATATCCACCCGTTTGATGATCCCGAAGTGATCGCCGGTCAGGGCACTATTGCGATGGAAATCCTGCGCCAGTATCCGGGCAAGATCGATGCGATTTTTATCGCGGTCGGCGGCGGCGGTTTAGCGGCGGGAATTGGCGCCTACGTGAAATACCTGCGTCCGGAAACCAAAATTATTGCGGTGGAATCTGATGAGTCTGCTTGTCTGATGGCAGCCATGGAAAAGAAAAAACGCGTGGTATTACCGCAAGTCGGTATCTTTGCCGATGGTATCGCTGTGGCGCAAATCGGCGAGGAAACATTCCGCATCCTGCGTAAAGTGGTAGATGAATGCATCACCGTCACTACCGATGAAATTTGCGCGGGCATTAAAGACATTTTTGAAGATACTCGCTCTATCGCCGAGCCTGCTGGTGCAACCGGTGTCGCCGGTTTGAAAAAATACGTAGCGAAATATGGCATCACAGGCCAAACGCTGGTGGCGATTGATTGTGGCGCAAATATCAATTTTGATCGCTTGCGTTATATCAGCGAACGCACCGAAATCGGCGAACAGCGCGAAGCAATCCTGGCGGTAACAATTCCCGAGCGTCCCGGTGCTTATAAAGAATTCTGCAAAGCACTCGGCAAACGCAATATCACCGAATTCAATTACCGCTATGCGGACCCGACCAACGCCAAGATTTTTGTTGGTGTGCAAGTAGGTGCCGGTGGGAATGATCGCACGGATCTGGTCGCCGAGTTAAAAGCGCAAGGGTACGATTTGGTCGATATGACCGAAAACGAATTGGCCAAATTGCATATCCGTCATTTGGTCGGTGGTCACGCCCCACAAATTACCGATGAAGTGTTATATCGCTTTGAATTCCCCGAGCGCCCCGGTGCATTAATGACGTTCCTGACCAAAGTTGCAGGCCGCTGGAATATCTCCCTGTTCCACTACCGCAACCACGGCTCGGCCTCGGCGCGCGTGCTGGTGG
This sequence comes from Cellvibrio sp. 79, assembly GCA_003056245.1. Lineage (GTDB taxonomy): Bacteria > Pseudomonadota > Gammaproteobacteria > Pseudomonadales > Cellvibrionaceae > Cellvibrio. The sequence goes on from MVDH01000003.1 coordinate 1,332,029, forward strand.
GTATGCAAGTGCCCAAAAAGGAATACAGCGAACTGAAAGCGTTTTTGAATGAACTGAATTATCCCTACTGGGATGAAACCCGGAATGAGGCTTATCAGTTTTTCTTGAGCTAATGGCTTCATAATTCAAATTTAAAGGGCGCTTCGGCGCCCTTTTTCTTTTAGGAGCATTCTGCACAGCAGCGGCTATCCTTAAACCTGCATTTTCATCCTCAGGGTTAATTTATGTTCAGGCACTGGCGGTCTATTGATTTTGGTGTAATCTGGACAACGTTGTCAGAAAATTCTAACGCCAATAATAACTATTGGATGACTTATCAACCCCAATCTATGCGGCTGGAGTCCAATTATGAAGCAACCCCTAATGAAACAATCCCGTAAATCGATTTGTACACGCCTGGGGTTATTAGCCCTGACGCTTGGACTTACGCAGGGCGCTAGTGCCGCCAATTTAAACCAACAACAACTTAATGATATTGCCCGCAATACCAAAATTGGTTTCGGCGTGATTAGTAATTTTGCTGCGAAACCACAAGCGCATGTCACTATCGCCAATGGTTCTTCAGCGTTACCGGCAGGCGCAGGGGATTGGCGAATTTATTTCCATTCCGTGCGTAAGCTTGATGCCGCACAAGTGGACGGTTTGAGTTTGCGTCATGTGCAAGGCGATTTGCATGAGTTATCGCCCACCGCTGCCTTTAAAGGTTTAGCGGCAAATGCAAAGCTGGATTTTCCTTATACAGCAGGCGCTCATCTGGTGAGCTACACCGATTTTATGCCACGCGCATTTATCGCCCAAGCCGGTTTGCAACCGGAAGTTTTTGCTAACACCGACACCGAAAATTTGAGTGAATTTGTTGAACCCTTTAGCAAACCCGAACAACAACTGCGGGCGAGTAATGATGAATATCCAATAGCAACCGCTGCGACACGTTATCAAGATAACCTTGCGGTAAATGCAGCGGCAATCAAAGCAGATAGCAGCCCAAAAATTATTCCAACGCCTGCCGACGTTAAATATCGAAAAGACACCGTTACGCTCGATAGCAGTTGGCAAATCCATTTCGCCGGGCGCCTGACAGGTGAAGCAAAATATTTTGCTGATCAATTAAAAGAGTACGGCTTAACAGTAAAAACTGTTGCGGATCATTTGCCGGTATCTGGCAAAGTGATCGTAGTCAACGTGGATAAATCCATCGGTAATGCAGAGGGATATACGCTCAATATTGCAGCGGACAAAATTACCATTGTGGGTGGCGATAACGCCGGTGCTTTCTACGGTATCCAAAGTGTGTTGAGTTTATTGCCAGCGCAAACCGCGAGCAGTTACAACATTCCGCAACTCTCCGCTGTGGATGCGCCGCGTTTCCAATGGCGCGGCATGCACTACGATATGGGCCGCAATTTTCACGGCAAAGAATATACGCTACGTTTGATCGAGCAAATGGCGCGCTACAAACTCAACAAATTGCATTTGCATTTAACGGAAGATGAAGGCTGGCGTATTGAAATTCCGGGCTTGCCGGAATTAACAGATATCGGCGCGCATCGCTGTTTTGATCTCACTGAGCAAACCTGTTTGTTGACGCAACTCGGAACTGGCCCGCATAAAACCGGTTCGGGAAATGGTTACTACACCACGGCAGATTTTATTGAAATTTTAAAATATGCCAGCGCGCGCCACATCGAAGTGATTCCGGAAATTGATATGCCTGGCCACGCACGTGCAGCGGTGAAATCCATGGAGGCTCGTTATAAAAAATTGGTCAAGGCCGGCAAAAAAGCCGAAGCTGAACAGTATTTGTTGTCGGACCCGCAAGATAAATCCCAATACGTTACCGTACAAAGTTATACCGATAATTCCATCAATGTTTGCTTGCCATCGACTTACGCATTTGTCGATAAAGTGGTTTACGAACTGCAGCAAATGTACCGCAAAGCGGGAACCAAACTCGTGACCTTCCACATGGGCGGCGATGAAGTCGGTGCAGGTTCCTGGACTGCATCACCAGCTTGCGATGCTTTATTTGCCAAAGCTGAACAAGGTGTTGCCGGTGTCGCTGATCTCAAGCCATATTTCGTGAGCAGAGTATCTGCGATCAGCTCCTTGCGCGGTTTGGATTTGGCCGGTTGGGAAGATGGTTTGATGTATGACGCCAACAATACTTTCAATCGCAGCCAGTTTGCCAATAAACATGTGCTGGCCAATGCCTGGGACAACATTTGGGAGTGGGGCGTTGCCGACCGTGCCTATCGTTTAGCGAATGCGGGTTATGAGCCGATTTTATCGCCGGCAACCCATTTGTATTTCGATCACCCTTATGAAACCAACGCAGAAGAGCGCGGTTACTATTGGGCAGCGCGTTATACCGACACTGCAAAAGTATTCGGCTTTATGCCGGACAACCTCTATGCAAACGCCGATAAAACCCGCATGGGTGCACCAATTAAAAATCTTGAAGCATTAGTTGGTCGCGCATTACCTGCATTGGAAAAACCGGAAAACCTGCGCGGTCTGCAAGGTCAGGTATGGAGTGAAACCATCCGTACCGGTAAGCAAATGGAGGAAATGATTTATCCGCGTTTGATTCCGTTGGCTGAGCGCGCCTGGCACAAAGCTTCATGGGAAGGCGATAAACCGAATCTTGAAGCACGCAATGCCGAGTGGGCTGCATTTGCGGTGCAATTGGCGGTTAAGGAGTTGCCAAAACTCGCCGCTATCGGCGGCAGTTTCTATCTACCTCCTCCCGGCGCCGTTGTCGATGACGGTGTGCTGAAGGCAAATACCGCATTACCAGGTATCAAGCTTGAGTACAGTGTCGATAACGGCGCTACCTGGGCTACTTACACTGGTGACGAAAGTGTGCGTAACGCTAATGCTCTGGTGCGCAGTCGATTGGGTGATTCCACTAGTCGGCCGACTGGTACCACTAAATAATTTCTCTATTTGATAGCCATCGCAACGCAAGGATGCGTTGCTTAAGCGCCACTTTTTTACCTGCGAATTCCCGATTCTTCATGTTATACGCTAGAAAAATCGGGAAACTTGCTGATTTTTGAGGCTTTTTACGTTTTTTGTCGCCAGTTTCTTCCTGTCGCTCATTTCATTCCTGAAATTCCCTGCCTATTATTAATACACGCCACAGCCGGTGCGTTTTGCATCTGTGCTGTTTTGTGGTTACTGATCTCGTTGTGTGTCCCCAGAAAACAATATGCAAGGTATGGCTGCTCATTTTTTCAGTCATGAATAAGGTATTACCATGAAAGTCGATGTTCTCTCAGTAGTGATTTTTTTGTTCTGCCTGGGAGTCTGCGTTACGGTAGTGGATGTAAATGCGTTGGTATCGTTTGCCGAAGCAGCTGTTGATTCCATGTCAGAGTAAGAGCGCAGAAAACGGAATTTAAAAGCAAGTCCCGCTTCGGCGGGATTTGTCATTTATGGGGCTTATTTATCTGTGGGGAAGTAATACTTCTTTATCAGTAGCAATAGCGGCGAGGGGAATATCCCAGTTATCCACCTGTAATTCATCCACTTCCTGGCAACTGTGCGCCAAACCAATGAGCAATGGTTTGCCCAGCGGTTTATCGTGCTTGAAAGCAAACGTTGTATCGTAAAAACCGCCACCCATGCCCAGTCGTGAGCCTTTGCGATCAAATCCCACCAGCGGCATCAATACTACATCCAATAAATGGGTTGGCAGTTTATGGGCAACCCCATGGTCAGGTTCCGGAATGCCAAAACGGTTGGGGATTAGCTGGGAGTTGGGGGTGAACTCCACAAACCAAAGCTCACGTTCAGAGCCAGGGCGCAATACCGGTAGGTAGCAATATTTGTTCATTTGCCAAAGTTGCCGGGCAATAGGTGCCGGATCCATCTCGCCATCGTTGGCGATGTAAAGCGCAATACGGGTCCCGCGCATAAAGGCGGGGAAGCGCATCAAGTGCCGTAATACGAGTGCAGAGGCTTGAGTTTGCTGGGTTGGGGTAAGTGCACGGCGACGTTGGCGTAGCTCTTTGCGCAACAAGGCTTTTTGTTGATCGTTATTGGATGGGGTTAAATCAGAAACATCGGCCATAAACAGCCTTAAAAATGTAACAAGGGGAAAAGAGAAAGGAAAATAAGAGACCCCGAAATGCCGCTACCAAGCTGGCCTTGAACCCATAGGTTCAAGGAGGTAGCACCTGTGGTTTTTAAGGCTTTCCGTCAGGCGGACATGCACACCAAACACAACGAGACACCACCAGTTTTGTGGAAATCGGCTCAAGGACTTGTCGGTTTGCGAACATTCCAGGGCGTGGCGCCAGTATAACCCAAGGTTAGTAGCGTTCCGCAAATGAAATTATGGTTGGGTTATATAACCGTTTAGTAATTAATCGTCTTAAACGGGGCTGGTAAAAAACGAAATTCTTTGCTCGTTGTTTTCGGATGAGCAATTTGATTGGTTGTTGATCCAGAAGCGAGCACTGGTAAAATTTCGCCCATCAAAAAAACAAAAAGCCCGCAAGTGCGGGCTTTTTAGTGGTTAATGCTGTTGTTGATTAACCAAGGTTCGCCAAACTGCGATCCAGCTTCTCATTCAATCGCAGTAAATCCACGTGGCTTGCGGAAGTGCCGCCGCCGTTTCCTGCCTGGCGCGCCTGCAATAATTCATGGCTCAGGTTGAGTGCTGCCATGACCGCTATCCGCTCCAAACCGATAATCGCACCACTACCGCGAATGGCTTTCATACGCTCATCCAGCAATTGCGCAGATTCAATTAGCGCCTGGCGTTCTTCACGCGGACATGCGACTTGATATTCTTTATCGAGGATTTTTACAAAAACAGTTTCGTTGCTCATTGGTATTCCCGATTACTTGGCCGACTATTCGGCATCCAGGTTACGTAAATGGGTGATCATGGCCTCTACACGGCTGCGCGCCAGCTCATTCTTCTCAATCAGGCGCACCCGCTCGCGTTGCCATTCACTTTCGCGGGTCTTTAAATCGGCATTTTCCTGCTGCAGGCGATTACACAACAGAATCAGCTTATCCAGCTTGGTTTCAAGGGCGAGTAAAAGATCGTCAGACATGATTATCAATAACCAATAAATAGCGCAGGTCGCCCACTATATTGTGCCCTCGGCAGGTGGTCAATCGAACAGGCCAAGTTAATGTGAATTCGAGAAGTTGATTGTTATCAAATGATAAACAAACAGGTTTTACTTAAGTTCCCTCAACCATTGAATTTGCTATATAAAAACTTTGCAGAGCCGTATCGGTCAATCGTGGTAGCATTTGCCTACCGTGATAGAGAGGCTTTCCATGACGACAACTTCTGAAGACTATTTGCAATCCCCCCTGAATTTCGACGATCTCGCCAACCTTTTAGCACCCTTGGGCACATTAAACAGTCCTTCCGAGTTGCACGGTTTACTGTGCGGTAAATTGGCTGGCGGAGCACAACTGACGGAAATTAATTGGTTGCTGGATGCTGTTGAGTTTCTTGATTTTATTGCGGCACCTGATGAGCACGTGCGCCATGCATTAAGTCGCCTCTACCACAGCACTAATAGCCAATTGCAGGGTGAGCTAAATCTGAAATTAATGTTACCTGACGATGACAATTTGATCAGCGAACGTGTGCGCGCCTTGAGTGAATGGTGCCATGGTTTTTTATCGGGCTTTGGTAGCGTTGATCACCAAGGCAAGCGCGAAATCTCGGAAGAGGCGGAAGAGATGTTGCGCGATCTCGCTGACATCGTACAAATACAGGCGGACGATGAAGAAGATGAGCCGAGCGCAGAAGCCGATTATATGGAAGTAACTGAATATGTTCGTGTAGTAGTGACTTCCCTGTATTTTGAATTTGCTGCTGAACCCGGTGCTGCATCTGACCCGTCCACTACTGCGCCTGTGTCCCATCAATTGCATTAATTTTTTTCAAACAAGCTCGTTGTAGAGAAAATTATGAGAATAACCAAGCCTGAATTTGCCCGTCGCCGTAAACAATTAATGGCGCAGATGGAACCTAATTCCATCGCCATAGTTCCTGCAGCGCCGGAACGCCCGCGCAGCCGCGATACGGAATATCACTATCGCCAGGACAGTGATTTTTTATATCTTTCCGGATTTGAAGAGCCGCAAGCTGTACTCGTGTTAATTCCCGGGCGCGAACATGGCGAATTTGTTTTGTTTGTGCGTGAACGCAATCGCGAACGTGAAATTTGGGATGGCTATCGCGCTGGGCCCGAGGGCGCATGCAGCGAATTTGAAGCAGACGATGCATTTCCCATTGACGATATCGATGAAATTTTGCCGGGCCTGCTCGAAGGCAAGCAGCGCGTTTATTATTCCATGGGCAAAGATAGCGAATTTGATAAACATGTGATGGATTGGGTAAATACCATTCGCGCGAAAGTGCGTTCCGGTGCAACACCGCCCGGTGAATTTCTCGATTTGAGCCACTTCCTCAATGATATGCGTTTATTTAAAAGCGCCGCTGAATTGCGCGTGATGAAAGAGGCCGGTGAAATTTCTGCACGTGCGCATGTACGAGCGATGAAAGCATCGAAACCGGGGCTGATGGAATATCAACTCGAAGCAGAAATTATTCACGAATTCCAAATGAGCGGTGCACGTTTCCCTGCATACAACTCTATCGTTGGCGGTGGAAAAAATGGTTGCATCCTCCATTACATTGAAAATTCGGCGCCGTTAAAAAATGGCGATCTGGTGTTAATTGATGCTGGTTGTGAATTGGATTATTACGCGGCTGATATCACTCGGACCTTTCCCGTCAATGGAAAATTTTCGCCTGAACAGAAAGCGCTTTACGGAATTTGCCTGCAAGCGCAACTCGAAGCCATTGCCGTGGCAAAGCCGGGTAACCACTGGAATGATCCGCATGAAGCAACGGTGCGTGTAATTACTGAAGGTTTGGTAAAAATCGGTTTGCTTGAAGGCGATGTGAACGAATTAATTAAAACCGAAGCCTATAAAGAATTTTATATGCATCGTGCTGGGCACTGGCTGGGAATGGACGTTCATGATGTCGGCGATTATAAAGTCGGTGGTGAATGGCGTGTGCTCGAACCGGGCATGGTGATGACAGTTGAGCCGGGAATTTATGTGGCTCCGGATAACGAACGCGTCGCCAAAAAATGGCGCGGTATCGGCATCCGCATTGAAGATGATGTTGTTATCACTAAGGATGGCAATGAAGTACTGACCAAAGATGTTCCCAAGACCGTTGAAGAAATTGAAAAATTAATGGGATGATCAATGCGTGCACTTGATAGCAACCAGGAGCGTTGGCGTGCGAACGCAGGGGAGCTTTCGCCTGCGTTCATTGATGCAGGTTGTATAGTAAGTATTATTTTTCTGGCATTGACCACGTTGCTGTGGAATTACCAGGCATTGCCGCTTCAATATTGGGATGAAAGCCGCAATGCAAACAATGCACTCGAAATGGTGCTTGGATCTGGTTGGTTGGTGCCTGCGTATGATGGACAAGTAGATCACTGGAATACCAAGCCGCCATTATTGATTTGGTTAATGGCTGGCTTGATGAAGCTAGGGTTTGCTCCGTTATTAGCAGTAAGGCTTCCTTCGGCAATTGCAGCTTGTCTGACAATGATTCTGGTATGGGTCGTCGTGCGCTATGGTTTGCGCGATAGATTTGCAGCAGCAATTGCGGTGATATTGTTATTCAGTTCGAAAATCTATACCGGAATCCACGGCGCGCATACCGGTGATTACGACACATTGTTAGCATTATTTATTACGGGTTATATATTGAGTGTCTGGCAGGCGCTAATCGCGCAGGATACGCAAAAAAAATACTGGAGATTATGTGCAGGAATTTGTCTGGTACTCGCTGTGCTGACAAAAGGGCCTGCGGGCGCTTTCGGTTTGATCGGTTTATGTTTATTTTTTGCAATGACTGGCCAATTGCTCAGTATCGTTAAAGATTGGCGGTGGTGGTTTGTTGGGATAGCTGCGATTTCTTTCTGTTTGAGTTATTACATTACGCGCGAACTTTACGATCCTGGATATTTAAATGCAGTCTGGATCAATGAAATCACTGGTCGTTACAGCGAAACAAACGAAGCCCATTATTACGGTCATTGGTTTTATATATCGACACTATTCAAACAGTTTGAACCCGGTGCGTTGTTTTTGTTGTTAATCGGCGTTTCTTTATGTAGTAGTAATGTCGCGCGTAAACGGTTGGTGCAAATTAGTTTTTTTTCCGGTGCGGGCATTGTCATTTTGTTATCGAGCGCAAAAACGCAACTCTATTGGTATTTAATTCCCGCCATTCCCTTGTTATCAATTGCTGCGGCCATCGCGGTAGTTGATGCTATTAGAAAGTTTCACCTGCAACGGACTGCGATCCGGATGTTTTGTATTTTATTTCTGGCGTTACCATTATTGGTTTCAATTTATAAAAATGCGTTTAGTTTGCCGGCCAAGGCACAGCAGAAAGCGCGAATCAGCCAATATGGAGTACTGTTTGACGAATTGCGGCGCACAGGAAATATGCAGCGTCCAATAACGGTTATCGATGACGGTGTTGATAATACGGCAGGGCTGGTCAACTACAATCCCGAACTAAAATTTTATACGCGGCTTGAGCAGCAAAAAGGCTCGATCATCCGAACGAAAAAATTGGTTGATGCGGCAGCGATCAGCGGCCTGGTTGCCAGTTGTGACTATAAAAATACAAAAACACTTCGCGCTATGCTCAACCATGTACTCATTGATCGCAACGTGTGTGTTGCAGGCTACAAGGATTAATAATGAACTCTCAATCCCTGTCAGATTATTTCGATATCGCCATTATTGGTGGCGGGATGGTCGGCACCAGCCTTGCCAGCATGTTGGCGGCGAGCCAGCCACAATTGCGCATTGCGTTAATTGAAGCCCAACCATTTGCGCAAGCCGATGAGGTTCATTATCAATCCAGTTTTGATGCTCGTTCTACGGCGCTTTCTTACGGCACTGCGAAAATTATGCAAGAGCTTGGCTTGTGGGGCGAATTGCAACAGCACATAACGCCGATTGCACAAGTGCATGTTTCGGATCGCGGGCATTTTCTCGGCGGTCTTATTGATGCGACAACCAATAATCTCGATGCAGTGGGTTATGTGGTAGAAAATGCGTGGTTGGGTAAAGTGTTGCTGGCGAATGTGCAAGCGCGGGAGTCGATTGAATGCTTTACGCCGGCCAAAGTGCTGGAATTAATTCCGCAAGAAAATTCTACGCGTTTGCGTGTGCAATCGGGCACCCGGGATTTTTTCATTGATACTGCGCTTGCTGTAGTTGCTGATGGTGGTGATTCGGCGGTGCGCCGCAATCTTGGAATTGCAACACAAATCCGTGAGTACGGCCAAACAGCTATTATCACTAATGTAGAATTCTCCGAGCCTCATCAAGGCATCGCGTTTGAGCGATTTACCGATCAGGGCCCCATTGCATTACTGCCATTGGGTGAATCTGTTCATGCGCAAAAATCTGCGTTGGTATGGACCTTACCTGCAGGCGAAGCAGATGAAATATTGTTGGCGAGCGATGCTGATTTTCTTGCACATCTGCAAACACGATTTGGCTTTCGTGTCGGAAAATTTACGCGCGTAGCCAAGCGCTTTGCTTACCCGTTGCAGTTGGTATTGGCAGAAGAGCAGATCCGCTCCCATGTAGTTTTGTTGGGGAATGCTGCACATTTTTTACATCCCGTCGCAGGGCAGGGGTTTAATCTTGCGTTGCGCGATTGCGCCTGTTTGGTGACAACGTTGCGTAATTCACATGCGCAGCAAAAATCGCCGGGCGATTTAGCGGTACTACAAACTTATCTTGAAACGCAAGCGTTGGATCAACAATTGACGATTGAATTCAGCGATAAGCTGGTTCGCCTTTTTTCCAATAATTATTTGCCCTTAATTGCATTACGTCATTTAGGATTATTAAGTCTGGAATCCTTGCCGTTATTAAAAGATCAATTTATGGCGCAGACCATGGGTACCGCCGGGCGCCAGTATCGCTGGCAACGCGATTCGGTTATGGTTTCAGGTGAAAAAAATAATCTATCAGTATCAACAAAGAAAACACCGGTTTTAAATGAAACAGTGTTTGATGTAATTATTGTCGGTGCAGGTTTGGTTGGTGCTTCGTTGGCTTGTGCTATTGCTCAAACAGAAGCCGCACAGCATTTGCGGATCGCCGTGATTGAGGCTGGTGGCGATATACCACATTTTTCCGGAGAGCATTTCGATCCACGTGTTGTTGCACTCACACATGCATCGGAAAAATTATTACGCAGGATCGGATGTTGGGATGCCATTGCTTTTGAGCGTGTGTGCGCCTACCGCGAAATGAAGGTTTGGGATGGCGAAGGCACGGCGGCAATTGAGTTTGATTGTGCGGAAGTGCAGCAAACCCATCTTGGTCATATCGTGGAAAATTCGGTCATCGTTAATCAATTGCGTGCGCGAATGGCGCAGCTATCGAATATAACGTTGATTCAGCCAGCGGCAGTCACTGAATTAATTCCTGCCGCTAATAAGAATTCATCGGTGAGTGTGCAATTAAATACCGGTATCACTATAACGTCGTCATTAATGATTGCTGCCGATGGTGCGCAATCCCGTGTGCGTGAACTTGCCGATTTTAAAATCCGCGAATGGGATTACGGCCAGCAGGCGATTATTACCACTGTACGCACAGAAAAATCGCACGAATATACGGCCCGGCAGCGCTTTATGCACACCGGACCGTTGGCATTTTTGCCGTTGCAAAATAATGGCGATGCACATCAATGTTCTATCGTCTGGTCTGCGGAAGATGATTTGGCGCAAACACTTATGTCACTGGATGACGAGGCATTTTGTGCGCGTTTGACGCAGGCGTTTGAAGGGCGCCTGGGTGCGGTTTCAGCATGCGATAAACGCTATGTAATTCCTTTGCGTCAGCGCCACGCGACGAGTTATATCCAGCCAGGAATTGCATTGGTGGGTGATGCCGCCCACAACATTCATCCATTAGCGGGGCAGGGTGTTAATTTGGGGATGCTGGATGTTATTGCCCTTGCGGGGGAAATCGAGCGAGCGTTAATCCGCGGTATTCCATTAAATGACGAATCGATATTGCGCCGTTATCAGCGTGAGAGGCTTGCAGGCAACCTGGGTATGATGTCTGCTATGGAAGTGTTTAAACAACTTTTTGGTAGCCACTCGCTGAGCGCTAATTGGTTGCGCAATACCGGCATGCGCCAGCTAAACTCCATAACGGCAATGAAAAAATTCATCGTTAATACGGCGTTAGGCGTTAATTAAGACGCCGTATCTCTGTGAGTAAAATGAGATGGTGTCATTTGATGTAGTTCTAGATGTTGCGCCCTTTGATTGGGCATCCATAGGTACATCGTTGCTGTGTGGCAGCATTATCGGTATGGAGCGGCAACTACGCGGCAAACCGGTCGGTATACGCACATCTTCCCTGATAACATTGGGAACCTACATTTTTATTGCGGCGTCGCTGTTCGCATCTTCACATTTTTCCGGTTCTGAAAAAGTCGTCACTGATCCCTCGCGCATTATTGGCCAGGTAATTACCGGTATTGGATTTTTAGGTGCAGGGGTGATGTTGGCGCGCGATGGTTTTGTGTTGGGTGTTACCTCGGCTGCAACTATTTGGGCGCTTGCTTCTATCGGAGTGGTGATCGCAATAGGCTACAACATAGTTGCCATAAAATTATCACTTGTAGTAATTGCCGTACTGGTCGGTGTGGATTTACTGGAAGATTATTCGCAAGCCTTTACCCGTGGTGTACATAAAAAATACCGGGATTGGCGTGGCAAAAACAAAAGTAGTTCGGATTAAATCGCACGGAAGAGTGTAGAAAAGTAACACTGAAAATGAAGGTTATATGTCGAAATTAATGATTGTTGCACGCGTATTAAATTGGTTGTTGTTATTAGTTTTTTTTGTCGCTATTGCGGGTTTTATTTCGTTTGCAAACGTCTACGGATTTTTCCTTGCCACGGTAACCGCTGTGATTGCCTGGTTTTGTTACAAGCACAATCGTTGGGGCTATTTTGCTGCAGGCGCATGGGCATTAGCATGTTTTCAACTAGCCAAACAAGGCTACGAGTTTCAAAGCGTTAAGCGCCACGTAATGATTGTGGGTTTTATCTTGATACCTGTCGCAGTTTTTTTGCACGAAACCCTGGCTAAAGTTACTACAAAATCTGCACAACATAATGGCAATGACGACAATCATGATTCAAAAATGCCCGATTAAATGTATCCCTATTACACAGCATTACAAAAAGTGTCGATATTCTCCAAATTCATGGATAACCGCTTGACTCGACGCGCCCAAGTGCTTTAATTTTGATCCGCTACAGATTGAGATCCGCCCCAAGACTAGGCTTTTGTAAGACAACCGCTTGCTCAAGACACTTGGACGTACCACGACCTGAGCAATAGCTTTATTTCAAGCTATTTCACTCTGGCTTTTAGTAAAGTCGGTTTTTTTGTTCGGTCAGCTACGCTGACGTTTTAGATGCAAGATGAGGAAACTATGTCAGATCTAGTCTCTGGTGTTGTTAAGTGGTTCAATGATGACAAGGGTTATGGTTTTATTGAGCGTGAAGGTGGTGCAGATGTATTTGTACACTTCCGTGCAATTAACGGCAATGGCCGTAAAACCTTGAAAGAAGGCCAAAAGGTCACTTTCGAAGTAACCCAGGGTCAAAAAGGCCCGCAAGCGGAAAACGTAACTCCACTTTAATCTGTGCGAGTTTCAACTAAGGGGTGATTGAGCAATCAATCGCCCCTTAGTACTTTGAGTGTCCGCACTTTTTATTCCTTCCTCCGCCCGTTATTCGGGGCGATAACTTTTCATATCCCGCAATGGCTCTGGCTACATGTTTGATTTGCAATCTGTTCTTTGGCTAACTCTGATTGTTCTTGCAATTTATTATTGGCGCGGTGCGTTGTTGGTAAAAGAGCGTGCGTTTGTTGCAGCACAAAGGCGCTGCGCTGAAATGGAAGTGCAATTGCTGGATGAAACTATCTATTTGCGGCGTATCTGGTTTAAGCGTAATGATCGTGGTGTGCTCTCACTTTGGCGATCATTTTATTTTGAGTTTACGGTGAGTGGTTCTGATCGATATTTCGGCCGCGTAATTATGCTGGGGCGAAATATTACCCACGTAGAACTTGATCCGCATCGAGTGCATTAATGAGTTTATGTCATGGCAATTAAATATCGCTCCGATGCTGTTTTGAATGTTCATCAGGTTATTGAGTTATACAAATGCTCTACCCTCGGAGAGCGGCGTCCGGTTAACAGTCCGGAAATATTCCAAGGCATGATTGATAATGCCAATATTATTGTTACCGCCTGGGATGATGAAAAATTAGTTGGTATTGCGCGCGCTATGAGTGATCTGGTGTATGTTACTTATCTTGCTGATTTGGTAGTTCATGAACGTTATCAGCAGCAGGGGATTGGTAAACAGCTCATAGAATTAACGCAAGCCCAGGCATCTCCCGATTGCATGATGGTTTTGCTCGCTGCACCACTCGCTAATGAATATTATCCAAAGTTAGGATTTACACATAACCCGCGCGCGTGGATGTTGAAAAGTAATTATTAAATTCGTGGTTGAGCACTCATGAGCGAAAAATTTCTTGCTGAAAAAATCGGTGGTTGGAAAACTAAAACGGCAACCACTGTTTATGAAAATCCCTGGATAAAAATTTCCCACGAAGAAGTTATTACACCCAAGGGGACGGATGGTATTTACGGTGTCGTACATTTTAAAAATACTGCAATTGGTGTTGTGCCTATCGACAACGAAGGAAATACCTGGCTCGTAAAGCAAAGTCGCTACACGCTTAATCAATACACTTGGGAGATTCCAGAGGGAGGTTGCCCTCACGGTGAAAGTCCGCTCAATGCAGCCAAGCGCGAATTGGAGGAAGAGGTAGGTTTACAAGCAAATAGTTGGCAAGAATTAATGACAGTGCATTTGTCTAATTCTGTTACCGATGAAGTATGCATTATTTTTATTGCGCGCGATTTATACGCAGGGCAACAGCAGCTGGAAGCAACTGAAGATATTGAATATAAAAGAGTTCCACTGAAAGAGGCCATCGCGATGGTTAAGCGTGGAGAAATTACGGACGGCCCCTCTGTTGCAGCATTGCTCCGAATAGCAGTGGATCTTTAGTGGTTTACTGTTTTATGCGGAGCAAGCTTCTATCTCTTTTCTGACTGAATTATTACCCGTTATTTCCAATTTTTTTCTGTACTGGCGCAAATCGGCAGAAGTCTTAAATTTTTGAGACAGTAGTGCAGACATATTTCCAAGAATCCCTTGCTCAACTTTGCTCTCCCACTCCACGTCAAATTTTATCTCGTTATCCAGCCACCGCCTGAGCCAATCAGGGTCCGGCAAACGGCTGGTGATTGTATCCCTTGGGTAGAGTTCTTTATTGACATGCAAATTAGTGGGGTGCAGCGCCGGGTTTAAGCGTGCGTTGGTCATCAGCACACCGATTTTTGCAAAATTCAATCTTGCCGTATCTCCAAATTTTTGGATTGCGCGCTGCATATATTGGAAATAGGCACGCGCGTGACGGGCTTCATCTGTTGCGAGTGTTGTATAGATATGTTTTATCACAGGCTCATCATGGTATTCATGTGCGCATCTGTACCATTGGTTTAATCGCGTTTCACCGCAGAAATGCAATGCCAGGGATTCCAATGGAGAGGCGCGATCAAATTCAAAGTTGACCTCATTCAGTTCTTCTGTTGTGGGTACAAAATCAGGAGCGAAACGGCGCAGGTATTCCAATAATACGAGGCTGTGTTTTTGCTCCTCAAAAAACCATATTGAAATAAATGCAGCAAAATCCGGATCATTCGGGTTGTCGCGTAAAAACATCTCGACAGCTGGCACGGCGGCCCATTCCAGCAATGCATTCATTTTGATTCCATGTAGTTGGCGGTCACTTAATCTGTCTGCATTGAATTTATCCCAGGGAATATCTTTGGAAAGATTCCAGCGGGCATTTTCCATATCAATAAATATTTTTGAGAAAAGCATAGATCCCTCTTCATTCGGCATTGTGGATTAATAGGTCGTTATCAGCTAATTCTGCGGTCAATAATTCTACGCAGGAACCGCAGCCAGTAGTGGTGCAACTGGTAAATGTTTGGAAAAATTCATTGAGTGGCAGGCGGGCATTCGCTTGTTTTTCGATAATTTCATCGAAAGATTTATTGGAGCATAAGCAGTACATAACATTTTCCTTGTCTTTATTCGTTATCATAAAGGTTTCAACATCATAAATAGTGTTGCATAATTTGTCTACGTGACGTTTATTCATTCGTTTGAAGGGAAAAGAGGATATGACCGATTTATTGGAGTTGGGAAAGTGGAGTTTGTCGCAGCAACCATTTAGTTGCTTAATGGATACAAAATTTGAAAAGGCAGAAAAGGGCGATGTAGTTTTGTCATTAGATATCAGAGATGAATTTAAACAAAATTACGGCGCTGTTCACGGTGGTGTAATTAGTTACATGATTGATGTGGGGCTGGCTTATGCGGCGGCATCGGAAATTCGTGACTGTGTGACCTCTGAATTAAAAATAAATTATTTGCGTCCTGCAATGGGAGAAAAAATTGTTGCCAGGGCAAAATCAATTCATGTGGGGTCACGTCAGGTGGTTTGTGAATGTCAGGTTTTCTCTCGTGATGCGGAGGAAGAGGTTCTGGTCGCAATCGGCATTGGTACAGTTAATCGTTTGGGTGAGGCAGGAAAAAAATCTGCCTCGTAATTTTTGTTGCCAACACCGAAAAATAAAAGCGTCGCTAACGGAGTTATTTATTTTCGGTTTCAAAGTCTATTTTTAACAGGCCACGTTTTTCCCATGTTTTAGAAAATGGTTTGACTTTTACCTTTAAGGTTGTGGTTTTTTGTTTGTTGATAAAATTTTATTGATGCTTTCATTTACACCGGTAATGTCATCGAATTTCTTAAAGCGTTTTATTTCATGGCCGTCATTAAATAACAGCAGTGCCGGATAATCACTATTGTTGTAGTGCTGAGTAATTCGGTTGTCAGTATCAATGCTGACCGGGTAATGAATTGAAAATTTTTGCAGGTATTGGTCCAGGTCTTTCTGTTCTGTCCATAAATGTGTGACATAAGCTTGTAGCGGTATGCCTGGTTGCTTTTGATAGATATCATTTACCAGCTTGGTTGCCGCCAGGCAATTGGCTGTCATTTCCGGATGAATATCTTTCATGTACCAATCGCACCAGGTCGCTGAAAAATATAAAAGAGAAATACCCTTCGGTAACGGTTTTATTTTTTCGGTAGTAGGGTAAGAGGTATTGGTGTTTTTAATGGCTGTGTTATTGGCAAGTTTCTGCAATTGCTGCTGCAATTCAATATCGTCTTTGTAGGTTGTGTAGACAACGTCTCCCTTTGCGTTGATTAGCGCATGGAAAGGAGTTCCGAGAAATTGGAAATTGCTGGCAATGGATCCATTGTTGTCCATAACGATGGGGATAGTCAGTTTATGTTGTTGTTGCAAACGTCGAATGTATTCATCTGTTTCATTAATGTTCAGATTGACAGCATACATTGCTATTTGATTGTGGTGTTTTTCATAAGCTTGTTGCAAGCTTGGCAATTCTTTGCGGCACTCAAGGCACCAGGTTGCCCAAAATTTTATGTAAACCGGTTTATGCCCAATGACTTTTTTCAGATTAATTGGTTGTCTGTCAAAAACAGTATATTGCTCATCCAGCTGCAGGGAGCCAGCCTGCAGGTCGATGGAGGTAAACGCAAATAGTAGAAAAAACCAGTAATGCTTCGGCATAATATTTCCCGGGTTTATAAATCTTTAATCGCTGGAATAAAGTGAAAGCCAACTGCGATACGGTTCCATGCATTGATCGCCACGATGACTGCAGTCAAGTTCACAATCTCTTCTTCATTAAATTGTTCGCGCACTGCGGCGAAATCTTCATCGTGAATTTCTTCCTTTGCCAGCAATGTTAGTTTTTCTGCCCAGCTTAAAGCCGCGCGTTCGCGCTGTGAAAATATCGGCACTTCTTTCCAGGCCGGTAGCACATCAAGGCGGCTTTGCTTTTCTCCATCCTTGCGTGCTTCATTGGCATGCATATGTTGGCAAAAAGCACAGCCATTAATTTGCGATACACGTAATTTTATTAGATGAATTAACGAATGGTCGATTTTTTGCGAAGCTGCTTCCCCTAACTCAATCAGCGATTTAGCCAGTACAGGTTGCAGTTTATAAACTTGCTGGTAAGCAATACGCTCTTTCATTGTGGACTCCTCAGTCAGGTTGTGGGAGCCATGGTGTCTTTAATTACTGAATGGCGATTGTATATTTGCGACATCCTGAATCAGGCGGCTGGAACTTATATTGCGGGGTCTTTGCGGGCGAGCTTGCGGTCGCGGTATTGTCCGGGTGTTTGCTGGTTAATCTTCTGGAACTGCCGATTGAAATGGGCTTGATCATAAAACCCTGCGTCATAGGCAATATCAACCAATGGGCGTTCCGGGTTCAGGCTAATTAGTTGGCGAGCCTTTTTGATTCGTTGCAGTTGTTTGACATAAACCATCGTGAGCCCCACTTCCTGTTGAAAGCGCCGCTCAAGCTGGCGCCGGCCCAGATTAATCTGCGCACTCATCGTTTCAATGGAGTTGAAGTCGAACATGCGTGGCAAAAGTTGTTGCACAGGACCTGCATGTGCAAGTTGCCGGGCTGCTTGTTGTAGCAACCAATCATCAATTAAACCAACACGGGTGGCGATGCTAGTGGCTACATTTAATTTATCGCGTAAGTCGAGTAGTTGCTGGTTATTAATATCAGTATCAAGATCATCGGTGCTATACAGATTTCCAATCAATCCGGGCATATCAAAGCCAAATAATTGATAGGCACCGCCCGGATGAAAGCGGATCCCCATTAAATCCACGTTACCATAAAATTGCATCGTACTTAATGTGGCGAATGCATTGAAGCTAACCTCGGGCAATTGGTTCTCAATAAACCGGAAATTAATATTGGTGCCGCCATCCGGATACAGTTTTTCAATAAATCCTTGTTCAGGAATGCGTGGTTGCCGTGCAATCCAATAGCGTTGCACCCAGGTTTGCAAATAGGGATGTGGCATAAAACTACGAAAACCTAAATGCCCCAGGTTATCTACAAACTGGTTGTTTAGTGGAATGGGGGCAAACAAATTACGCATAGTAATTCTCTTGATCAATCCCGTTGATTGGGTTTCCATAAACTACGTAGCCAATTTATCCAGCCATTATCAGCAAGCATATATTTATCCAATTGATCCTGATTATAAAAATAATGCTCGGCATCGCTAAATAACAATTCGCGTTTTAACATCCGACGGTTGGGATTAATGGTTTTAATAACACGCGCAGGATTTCCCGCTGCAACAGCGTTGGCGGGAATATCTTTGGTAACAATTGCACCGGCGCCAATAACAGCGTTCTCGCCGATGGTTACTCCTTTGGTAATAATTACCCGCTCGCCCAGCCACACATTATTTTCAATCACCACCGGTTTGGTGCAGCGAAACGGACGGATGCGATTGTAAATACCGTGCCAGTCGCTATCGCTGATAATTACATTAGCCGCGAGCATACAATTATCGCCAATGCGAATGGATTTCGCGGCGGAAATGCGCACGCCTGGCGCGATCAGGCAATAATCACCAATAACAATTTCAGCGCTTCCTTGTTTACTGGGCCAACTGGTAAAGCGCACGCAGTTATCGCTGGCGCAAATTATTTGCGCATATTTTCCTACATGAATGTTGCGACCAAAAATCACCAGGCTGCGCGGGTGTGCAATCTCAGGGATGCTACCCAGGCTATCGAATTGCGGGGCAACAAAACGGGTGACATACCAATGATTAATGGTCTTGTAAATTTTTTTGACCAGGTAAGGTGTATTACTGCGGCGCATGGTGGCCCTGTGTCTGTTAGAATTCGTGCAACGATTATGAGTGAGAAACAAGATGCTGCCAATTGCCATAGAAACGGTAAAAGGTTTTCTGGATGAAGAGGAAGGCCGAGCGCTATATGAATATGCCTTGCAAAGTGCTGCACAAGGGCCGTGCCTGGAGATTGGTAGTTATTGCGGTAAATCCACGGTTTATCTGGGCGCTGCCTGCAAAAAAGCGGGTTCGGTGTTATTTGCTGTAGATCATCATCGCGGCTCGGAAGAGCATCAGTTGGGTGAGGAATATCATGATCCTGAACTCTACGATACTGACCAGGGTAAGATGGATAGTTTCCGGGAATTCCGCCACACGCTGGCACGCGCACAACTTGAAGATACGGTAATTCCTATTGTGGCACCCTCCGTATTGGCGGCACGTTATTGGGCTACGCCTTTAGCTATGGTATTTATTGATGGCGGCCACAGTATGGATGCAGCATTGAGCGACTATCGCTGCTGGGCACCCTGTGTAAAACGTGGCGGTTGGCTGGCGATCCACGATGTATTTCCCAATCCTGCCGATGGCGGCCGCCCGCCTTATGAAATCTGGAAGCTTGCGCAAGAATCGGGTTTGTTTGAAGCCTTGCCGTTAATAAAAACCCTGGGCTTGCTGAAACGTTTGTAATTATTTTTGTTTTTTTAAATCGAGTAACCTATGTCTGGATCTCTATTATTTTCTTCGCTGCCATTAAGCGATGCAATGCTCGCTAACCTGGAATCACTTGAATATAAGGAGATGACGCAAATACAGGCAGAAAGTTTGCCGATTATCCTGCGTGGTGACGATATTATTGCGCAGGCAAAAACCGGTAGCGGAAAAACGGCTGCGTTTGGTATCGCCTTGCTGGAAAAATTAAATGTGCGTTTTTTTGGCACACAGGCTTTGGTGCTTTGTCCCACGCGCGAGTTGGCTGACCAGCTCGCAAAAGAAATTCGCCGTCTTGCGCGTCTTACGCACAACGTAAAAATTTTAACGCTTTGCGGGGGCGTTTCCATCGGTCCACAAATTGGTTCGCTTGAGCGTGGCGCACATATTGTCGTGGGTACACCGGGGCGGATTGTGGATCATATTAATAAAGGCACATTAAAATTGGACAGTCTGAACCAGTTGGTTCTGGATGAGGCTGACCGCATGCTGGAAATGGGTTTTGCGGATGATATAGATACCGTGCTCGCAGCCTGTAATGAAAATCGCCAAACATTATTATTTTCCGCAACTTACCCGGACAATATCAAAAAAATCAGCGCACGCTGCCAACGCAACCCGCAAATGGTGATAGTGGAAGCTATCCACGACCAGCAAAAAATCGCACAACATTTTTATGAATTGCGCGAGAGCGATGAAACGCATTCGGCGGTATTAACATTGCTCGCTCATTTCCAACCCGCCAGTTCGATTGCATTTTGCAATACCAAACAAGGTTGTGATGATTTATTAAGTTATTTGCGTGATGAAGGTGTAAGTGCATTGGCACTGCACGGCGATATGGAACAGCGTGAGCGCGACCAGGTATTGGTGCGGTTTGCCAATAAGAGCTGTGCGGTATTAATTGCCACTGATGTGGCTGCACGTGGTATCGATATTAAAGGTCTGGATGCGGTAATTAATGTGGATCTGGCGCGCGACAGCGAAGTACATGTGCATCGTATTGGTCGCACGGGCCGCGCGGGTGAATCGGGTCTTGCTTTAAATCTGGTCGTGCAAAAAGAAGTTCACAAGATTAATCGCCTTGAAGATTATATGGGACAGTCCATTAATCTTGAAGTATTACCGTCCGGTGATAAAAAATCTCTGCCTGCACCGACGATGGTCACGCTCAATATTGATGGTGGGAAAAAAGATAAGCTGCGCCCTGGCGATATTATTGGTGCGCTGACTAAAGATGCTGGCTTACCCTTTGAAAAAATTGGCAAGATCGATATGTTTGACTTTGCCGCTTATGTGGCAGTGGACAAAAGTATTGCACGCGCAGCGTTGCAACAGTTATCGGATGGTAAATTAAAGGGCAGGAAATTCAGGGCAAGAAGGCTCTAGTCGAGACAGCTCTAATTGAAGCAGATCAAATTGAAAAAGCCCCATCAATAGCCAGACAGTTAAATACTGTTAAATTTAAAACACCATAACTATTTTTTCTTATTTTGGGCCTAATGTTGAAAACCTGATTTCAATATTGCTCTGCACCATAAAAGCAGAGATGAAATCAGGTTGTATTTTAAAATGTAAAAATAATTAAAAAATAAAAGGAAAAGACCATGGCTATAGCTGCCGTTATTATTGCGATCCTGATTCTGGTGGTGTTGATCACCGGTGTAAAACTCAATCCATTCCTGGCGTTTCTGGTTTCCTCAATTTGCGCGGCTATCATGCTGGGCATTCCGCTGGATAAAATTCCCGGAACCATTGAGATCGGCATTGGCAGCATGCTCGGTTCGCTGGCGATTATTTTATGCCTTGGGGCAATGTTCGGGAAACTGGTGGCAGAGTCTGGCGCTGCGCAGCAAATCAGTAGCAGTTTGATGCGCTGGTGCGGAAAAAATTACATCACCTGGGCATTAATGCTTACCGGTTTTATTGTGGGCATCCCACTATTCTATAACGTAGGGTTTGTATTGCTGGTGCCGCTAGTTTTTTCGGTGATGCATCAAACCAAATTACCTGCAGTTTATTTGGGGATTGCGTTGCTCGCGCCGCTGTCAGTGACTCATGGTTTTCTTCCACCCCATCCATCACCTGTTGCATTGATTCCACAGTTCGGTGCGGATATGGGAACCACTTTGTTCTACGGGTTGCTCGTAGCAATTCCCACTATGATTATTGCGGGGCCCATTTTTTCCTCGACGCTAAAAAATATCCACAGCGTTCCGCTTGCCACCTTTAAACCAACAGATTTGCCAGCAGAAAAATTGCCCGGTATCGCCAATAGTTTTATTACGGCGTTGCTACCGGTTTTATTAATTGCGTTGAGCAGCATTGCGGTATATGCGATGCCCGCATCCATCGCCGATGCGCCTATTACTAAATTTTTTAGCAATTCAATGTTAGTGCTGATGGTTGCGCTGGCTATAGCTACTTACTCATTGGGTGTAAAGCAAGGCATGACCATTAGTAAAGTGATGGCGATTTATGGCGATGCAATAAAAGATATTGCCGTAATTTTATTAATTGTTGCTGGCGCAGGTGCATTAAAACAGGTGATGGTCGTCAGCGGTGTGAGCGAACAACTGGCACACTCATTGGAAAATATTGCAATTAATCCGCTTATCCTTGCCTGGTTAATCGCAACCGTAATTCGCATTGCGCTCGGCTCGGCAACTGTTGCCGGTTTAACTGCTGCAGGAATTGTTGCACCTATTATTCCACTAACCGGCGCAGATCCAAATTTAATGGTACTGGCAATTGGCGCTGGCAGCTTAATGTGCTCACACGTTAATGATTCCGGTTTCTGGATGTATAAGGAATATTTTAATTTAAGTTTGAAGGATACTTTTAAATCCTGGTCGTTAATGGAAACAATTATTGGCGTGGCCGGGCTAGCCGGCGTTTTAATATTGGATTTTTTTGTTTAAGCAAATCTATTGGTTAATGCGCAAGTTTGCGTGCAGTCAATAATTTGCTCACCCGCCCGACTAAAAATACACACAGAATAAAAATGCCCATCGCGATATAACCGAGCAAATCAAAATGTTGCAGCGGGCTGTGGGCATCTTGTTGAACTATTACCATTCCTGCGATAAATGCACCAAGGCCGCCAGCAATTTGTTGTAATGAACTGGATATCGCCATGTAAGCACCTCGGTCTTCCGGTTTGGCTACCATGGAGTTGAGTGCCATTGCCGGAGCCATACGGCAGAGGATGAATGTAAACATCAGGAGGTTAATAAGGATGACTAACCAGAGTGGTGTTGCTGACATATGGGTGTAGAAAAACACCATCACTACCGCGCCGACTGAACCAATGGTAAAAAGTGTGAAGCGATCATAGCGATCCGAAAATTTGCCCATCAATGGCATCACAGCTAATGAGAGCAAACCTGTACTTAAGTAAATCAGTGGCAATTGTTCGGCAGTGACTTGTACGTTATTAATTAAAAACGGAGCGGTGAAGGGCATCAACATAAAGCCACCGATTGTTAAAAACATGACTGCGGCAAATCCGGTTCGATAATCAGATTGGGATAGTACTTTCACAAAATGTACAAAGGGATTTTTATGTTGCTGCTGCGCGAGATGTTCAGTTACCGGCTGTAGAATTAATCCGGTTGCCACTAAAATAGCCAGGGTTAAAATAACAATTGCGATAAAACTGAATTCCCAGCCCAGATGTGTGGCGATAAAAAGGCTCAATGGAATTCCTACTACCTGGCTAACACCAAACCCCATTTGCACAACACCCATCGCACGCCCACGTTGCTGTGGTGCAAATATATCGATCACGAGTGTAAACAATGTGGCACTGGAAACACCGGCAAAAATACCGGTGACAACACGCGCAAGAACTAATTGCCAATAATTGTGGCTTAGTGCACAAGCGAGGGTGCCGAGAATAAAACCGCTAAAAAACCAGAGAAATAATTTTTTGCGATCAAATTTATCCATAAAGCCCGCAGCAACTATACCGGCGATCGCGGCGCTAAATGCGTAGGCAGAAACTACCAGCCCAAATTGAGTCGTATTAATGGAAAGGGTTTTCATCAGGATATCGCCGATAGGCGAAATGATCATAAAATCCAGAATGATACTAAATTGGATTAATGCCATTAATAACAAAATCCGTTTTTGATAAGTGCTGAATGGTTGTGAAACAGCTTGGTTCATAATTGACTCATTAAATAGTTAGCGCAATAGAGATGGACAGATAGATTTAGCTCGAACATTAGAAAAATAATGACAAGGAAAACAGGTTTTTCATACAGTTCAGTATGTTGTGTATGCGTAGCCTGACTGAGCTCTCCTGGAGTACAGGCCGATTTATCTGAAGGCCTTTTGCCTGATTTTTGTCCGACAGGATGTGTGTCATTGGAATTGCGATCGGGCAAGGCAAGTCGGTTGGTGTAACTTAAAGTGGACATTAGGCTTCCTCCAAATATGGATGGTAGCTTAGTGTTATTTCAAAATGGATAATTGTATAAATCGGTCATCCTGATTTTTATATAACTGTTTTGGGGTGTGGCCGGAGTATTTTTTAATTTCTTTTATAAAGTGGGATTGATCGGAAAAGTCACTTTCGGGGAAAAGTTTACCCGTCTTCAGTGTTGAAAATGAAGCGCGAAACCTGAGTATGGATGTGTAGGCTTTAACAGAAAGCCCGAGCCATTGATTAAAGTAGCGGTTGATTTGCCGGCTACTCCAGTGACAATGTTCAGCTAGTTCGGTGACGCTAATATGCCCCTGGCTTTGGTGTAACGCTGAAAACATTTTCAGTTTGCGTGGGTCCACATTGGTTATGTCAAGCTGCGTTAATCTGGCAAAAATTTTATGTTTAAAACGTTCAAAGTTGTCGGTGTCTTGTTCAGTAATGTCCCAAAAGCCCCGTTCAAGATTGGCGCGGCCATTGATTAATTTGCTTAAGGGCGTTTGCAGTAAATACTCGACCGCCAGTGGATAAAAACAGATCCCGTAAACGCGGGAGCCAGCATTAATTTCTGTGTAGGATGCTTGCGTATCTATTCCGGCTAACGATGTTTGAAAGGGCTCGCCAGGAATGCTAAAAAAATGAATATCTATACGGCCATCTGGTAATACGACAACAGGCTTGTTCTTTGTATCGATATTTTCTACCATCCAGATACTTTCAACCCAGGGTTTAAATTCATCGGGTAGGTGTTGATAGTAATGGATAATACTCGTCATTGTCTGATTACTCTTTGCGCCGAGCCAAACGGTTCGGCGTAACAGCATTAATGTAATACATTACCACCCAGCAACTTGCGCACTTCATCGGCAGCAAAATAATAATGTTGATTGCAGAACTGACAGTCAATATCGATGCGCCCTTTTTCGACTAACAACTCTTCCACTTCTTCTTTGCCAATTGTTAACAGTGCACTGGCGCAACGTTCTTTGGAGCAGCTGCAAGAAAAACGCAATTTTTTTGGCTCGAAAATACGTACAGGTTGTTCGTTGAATAAACGATAAAGTACGGTGTTGTGATCCAGCCCTAACAACTCTTCAGGAGTAATTGTTTCAGCCAGTGTAATAATGGTTTCCCATTTGTCGCGGTTATCGTCGGGATTGGTATTTAATTGTTGTGGCAATGCCTGGATTAAAAAACCTGTTGCCATTTGGTCATTCGCTGCAAACCACAACCGCGTAGCAAGTTGTTCCGATTGTTGGAAATAATGTTCCAGGCAACCAGCAAGATTTTCGGCATCCATAGGGACTATGCCCTGATAACGCTCAAGTTTGCCGCCAAAATTTTCGGTGCGCTGCGGCTCGATACTGATTACCAGCACACCGTTGCCCAATAATTGTTGCATGCTGCCGCGCAATGCCAATTCTTCAGTTAATTCCGCTTCATCATTAATCCGTACTATACCGCGTAAATCATTGTGGTTATTGCATTCGGCCATGATGGTGGAAATTAATCCATCGCCACGTGCTTGCAAGATAATCCGGCCATCAAATTTTAGCGTGCTTGATAGTAATCCAACTGCTGCAAGAAATTCACCCAGTAATTGGCGAATGGCGGGAGCTTGCTGATTGTGGCTGAGTACCTCGCGATAGCTATCACTGAGTGTGACAATTTCACCGCGAATATCGCAGTCATCAAATAAGAAACGGTGCAGTAAATCATTGCTTGACATAAAAAACCTTTAAAAATAAATCTACGGACTACAGTAAGTCTGAATGTCCTGTTTGAGCTCGGCAACCATTTGCTGACGCTCTTTTTCGGTTACGTTAATAGCCCGACGTTGCTCATCGGTAAAAACGACATAGCCACTAATATCTACCAATCTTTTACGGGCTTGTTCACAATTGGACTGGTTCAATTCGGCCAATTTCTCTTTGTGTTCCCGTTGCCTTGTCTGCTCTTGTTGCAATTGCTCCTGCCGGTTTTTTTCTTCCAGTTCACGCATTGCCGCTATTTTTTGAATTTCACCATTACTGGTATCAATATTTTGTGTTTTTACATCCTTGGTGATG
Organism: Cellvibrio sp. 79; assembly: GCA_003056245.1. Classification (GTDB taxonomy): domain Bacteria; phylum Pseudomonadota; class Gammaproteobacteria; order Pseudomonadales; family Cellvibrionaceae; genus Cellvibrio. Next base: position 1,358,230 of record MVDH01000003.1, read on the forward strand.
TTTTCTGCTTCGGTTGACGGTTTCTTGTCGGTGAAATGGACCTTCCCATTTTTATCAACCCAGCGATAAATTTCCGCTGTGCTGTTGAGTGAGGTGGCCAATAAAATGAATACTAATAACTTACGTACATCCATGACTTTCTCCTTAAAAATTAATCATCAGATCCCAATAAATTGATTCGTTGAAAACGGTGAATATGGCGGCGTTCTTTTTTGTTGGGTTTGTGGTCGCTGACAATAAACGCGCCCAAACCGGCTTTGCGTTCTGCGGCGCGTTTTTCGCGTAGCTCTTTGCTTGCTTCGGGTTCTTCATACAGCAAAATGGCTTCCGGTGCGCTACGGCGTTGATCAGATAGCGCTTTAATAATGACTGTTTTTTCATCCCACTGTTGGCGAATGGTTAACTCCATACCGACGAGCGCTTCTTTACTGGGTTTTACGCGTTGGCCGTTGCAATGTACTTTGCCACCGTCAATTGCTTCTTTAGCGAGATTGCGCGTTTTAAAAAAACGTGCGGCCCATAACCATTTGTCGATGCGGATTTTTTCGTCATCATCTTCTTCAATACGTTGCTTGGCCATTGTTATTTAACCGTGTGCAATATTTTCATCATTAAATGGCGGCATAATTTCATCAAAATGATAGATTGCCGGGTGTTGCTCCATGCGACGCTGTATTTGGCTATCCGGTTGGTGAATGCCCAGGACATAGCGGATCCCAAATGTTTTCGCCGAATCCAGAATGCGTGCTGTGTCATCAATAAATAATGTGCGCGCGGGATCAAAATGTTCGGCTGCTTGTAATTGCTGCCAGAATTTTTGCGATTCTTTGGGTTCATTAAATTGATGCGAGGAAATAATCACATCCAGCCATTGATCGATTTGCGTTACGTCCAGTTTTAGCGACAAGCTTTGCGGGTGCGCATTGGTTACCAGCAATACTTTCTTGCCCAATTTGCGCAGGCGCGTTAAAAATTCACCGACGTACGGGCGAATCTGGATTTTGTGCTGGATTTCTTCTTTCAGGCTGCGGATATCCACATCCAATGCCTTTGACCAAAACTCCAGGCAATACCATTGCAATGTGCCTTCGTATTGGCGGATTTCGCCACTCAATTTTTGCCGGGCGGCCGCCAAGTCCACATTGTGGATTTGCGCATAGCGTTGGGGCAGGTGATCCAGCCAGAAATGGTTGTCGAAATGGAGATCCAACAAAGTGCCGTCCATATCCAACATGACTGTATCTATTGAGTCCCAATTAATCATAAAATTATCTCTACCACGATTTTCCTAGCCTAAAGACATCATATGCCCGTCAAGCCCAGTATTTTAAAACGCGCTACTGTGGCGCGTAGCCGGTTGTTTCGCGCCGACGAAATCCACCTGCGTTTCAGCAACGGCGAAGAGCGCACTTACGAAAAACTATGCTCCGGTGGCGGGCCGGGCGCGGTGCTTATTGTACCCCTGCTCGATGCCGATACGGTGCTTTTAGTGCGTGAATATGCGGTCGGATTGGAGGATTACCACCTCGCGTTGCCAAAAGGTGCCATTGATCCGGGGGAAACCTTGCTGGATGCCGCCAATCGGGAATTAAAAGAAGAGGTGGGCTACGGCGCCCGCAACCTGAAATTCCTCAAACGTATCCATCTTTCTCCTTCTTATATGGAGCACGGCATTAACATTGTGATCGCCTGGGATTTATACCCGGAACGATTACAAGGGGATGAACCCGAGCCGATTGAAGTAGTCCCATACCCATTAGCGGACCTGATGCAGTTGATCGCGCGGGCCGATGTTTGTGAAGGCCGGAGTATTGCGGCGCTATTTATGGCGCGTGAGTGGTTGGCGGGCAATTTGATTGATGTTTCCGCACCTGTTAATTAAGGATTCGTGATGAGCCATCCTATCAGCCCTGATTTGATCGAGCAGTTGGTTGACCTGTCCCGGCGCGCCGGAGATGCGATCATGGCAATTTATAACCATCGCGACAGCTACGAAATCCAGCATAAAACCGATGAATCGCCCCTGACCGCTGCTGATTTGGCGGCAAATAGCCTGATCGCCGCCGGGTTGCCGCAGTTGCTGGAGTTACCGATTATTTCCGAGGAAGGGGAAATTCCCGATTTTGCTGATCGTGGCTTATGGGAGAACTTCTGGCTGGTGGACCCGCTTGATGGCACTAAGGAATTTATTGCCGGCAATGGTGAGTTCACCGTGAATATTGCGCTGGTGCAACATAACCGTCCGATCCTGGGCGTTGTGCATGTACCAGCGACTGATATTACTTACCTTGGGGTGCTGGATGCGCGTAATCCGGCTAACCTCGGAGCCTGGAAATATGTGCAGGGGGGCAATCCCAAGCGCATTCATGTGCGTAGTATGAGCGAGCGCTACTCCAATCATCAGGCATTCACCGTATTGCTGAGTCACAGACATGGTACTCAGGCGACAGTGGATTTGATGGAAACCGTAAAATCCCGTTGGGTTGGCCCTATCGAAACAACGAATGCGGGTAGCTCATTGAAATTCTGCGTTATTGCGGAAGGTAACGCGGATTTTTATCCTCGCCTTGCACCTACGTCCGAGTGGGATACCGCTGCTGCACAAGCCGTGCTTGAAGCCGCTGGCGGAAAAGTTGTGCAGGCAGAGCCGGGCGCTGGAAATAATTTGATTTCGTTGCGTTACAACGCGGGCGAGGAGTTGTTGAATCCGCATTTCTACGCACTGGGTGATAAAAGTTTTTGTTGGGAATGGCTGCTCGGCTTAGAAGAGTTAGTTAGTTGATTGGATTTATATTCCGCTTTACTCCTGCCTTCATAACATTTCGTTCGTATTGGCTAGCGGCAAAGCTGCCGGTTTTATAACCAAAGTTATAATTCGTAGAGAATAAAATATTCTAATTTGCGTGAACCTTGTACAGATCTATCTGGTCTAGTCTTTAAATCACGGATACCTGTATGGCGTCGAGGTGCCGTTTTTTGTGGTGGCCAATGATATTTTTCATTGCGCTAATTGTTCTTCTTAAGGAGTGTTATTAATGAGAAAGCACAACAAAAATTTGAAGGCCGATTTCAATACCAGTCGTTCCGACTTATTGCGCGATAAATTGTTGCGCGAAATTTCCGATTACGAACGTCAATTAGCCGAGCTAAAACTTAACGGCAACCAGGTGAATTTCACCATGATCCAAACCTACAAAGAATTAATCAATGCGCGTCAGGCGATGTTGCGTCGCCTTCCTGTGCATTATTAATTTTTTGGGCTTATGCGGAACGGTGTGGCAAGAATTGGTGAGCGTAAAACGACCAAAGAAAATCTTGCTGCACTCGTGCTGCAGCAGCTAATGTCCGGTGATTTCCCGGGCAACATTGGGTAGCTGATTGTGCGTGATTAGTGGTCAAAATATTAATTCGTTAGCTGTATGCTGGTTTTCCTGCATCGTTTTCTTTTCATCGATCATGATTGTTTGTCGTTCTAACCAATTTTTCACGGCAACAAAAGGTATTGGGCGATGAATACACACCCTTCTATCTCATCCCAATTCGCGCAAACTTCCAATCTGTTCAAATAATTCTGCGCCTTCTGCCTCGCACGCCGTAATCGCGACAACGCCATTTTGCGGCAATATTAACTACGCCGAAATGACTAAATCGCTGGAAAGTTTGAGAAGTGGATCAAAAAAATAAGTGGCGCTCCCTGGTATGGAGCAAAAATAGGGCGCCTTTCTTGTTGTTGGTGCGCTGGGTATTTCACTTTTGCAGTTAATGGAATTTAATCGAATGGTAAATTGAAGGTCCTTCCAGGTGAGTATATCAATCTGGTTTTCCGTTATTGAAGAGGGATTTTTTAGCTAAGTGATCGCAATTGACTTGTTTCTCTTTGTATACAAACATATACAGCGAAATTTGAATATACATTCCGGGAGACAAGGTCGTGGGTAACGTATCAATAATTAATTCGTTAAAAGTGTGCTTATTACTTTGCACACTATTTATTATCAATGTCGTTCAAGCTGCCGAAGTAAGAATTTATGCAGCGGCAAGTTTGACAGATGCAATTACGGAGCTGGCTAAAACTTACCAGCAAACCCACGCTTTGATAAAAATCAAGCCGGTGTTCGCCGGTTCTTCAACGCTAGCCAAACAAATCGAAAATGGTGCGCCTGCCGATGTATTTATCTCCGCTGATAAAGAGTGGGCTGATTATCTGCAAACCCGCAATTTGCTGGAGGCAAAAAGCCGTGCGGATTTACTGGCGAATGAATTGGTATTGATCGCCCCTGTAACTCACCCCCTGCACATCACGTTGAATAAAAATACCAATTTGGCAGCCAGCTTTGATGGCAAATTATGTACTGGTGAACCCGCTTCAGTGCCCGTTGGAAAATATGCAAAACAAGCATTGGGTTATTACGGGTGGTGGGGTGCAATGCAAACGCGTCTTGTCGGCACGGAAGATGTGCGCAGCGCGCTGGCGTTTGTCGAACGCGGCGAATGCGCTGTGGGAATAGTTTATAAAACCGATGCGCTCTTGACCAAAAAAGTGACTGTCATCGCTGCATTTCCGGCAGAGAGTCATTTACCTATTGTGTATCCCGGTGGATTAACCAAAAATGCCAATACTGAATCCGCTGCTTTCTGGCAGTTCCTGCAATCAAAGGCTGCGCTGGAAATATTTTCGCGCTATGGCTTCAAGGCCGCGCACCAATAACTGAATTTAATGTTTACTATGCTCACAGAATCTGAATGGCAAGTATTGGGCTTGTCGGCGCACGTTGGTTTGTGGGCGACCTTCCTCTGTATTTTGCCAGGCGTTTTTTTTGGCTGGTTACTGGCGCGTAAGGAATTTATCGCCAAGCCGGTATTGGAGGCCGTGCTGTTTATGCCGATGGTGTTGCCTCCTACCGTACCGGGTTATTTATTGTTAGTCGTTTTTGGTTCGCAAGGTGTTGTGGGGCAATGGTTGAAAACCCATTTCGATATTGAATTTGTATTTAATTGGAAAGGCGCTGTGTTGGCTTCTGCGGTAATTGCATTTCCATTGATGGTACAAGCGGCAAAATTATCAGTGCAAATGATTGATCGTCGTTTGGAGTTGGCGGCAAGCACATTGGGGGCAAGCCCATTCAAAGTATGGTGTACGGTGACCTTGCCGTTAATGCTGCCCGGTATTCTAATCGGCGCAATCATGGTGTTCAGTCGTTCGCTCGGCGAATTCGGTGCGACAATTACCTTTGTTGGCAACATCGCCGGTGAGACCCGTACACTTCCCCTCGCTATTTATTCTGCCACGCATCAAATTGATGGCGACGCAATGGCTGTGCGCTTGATTTTGATTTGTGTGTCCCTCGCATTTTTTTCTTTATTCATTAGTAATTTATTAACCCGTCGCGCGGAGCGTTGGTTGGGAGTGCGCCGTGCTTGATCTGGATATACATTTTCAGCGCGACGATTTTTCGCTGCAAGTGAAACAACAATTCACCGCACCCATTACCGGTATTCTCGGTGCTTCCGGCAGTGGTAAAAGCACATTGTTAGCGTTGATTGCCGGTTTGCTTAAACCACAGCATGGAAGCATTTCGCTGAATGGAAAAAAATTGTGCGATACCCACTCTCGCCTCTGGGTTGCTCCGCATCAACGCCATATCGGCCTGGTGTTTCAGGATGGGCAATTATTGCCACATTTATCGGTGCGCAATAATTTGTTATACGGTTACAACAACATTGCCATTGAGCAGCGTCGTTTTTCGCCAGATGTGGTCGTGGAGTTATTGGAGATTGGTTCGTTGCTGGAGCGCAAACCGATGCATTTATCTGGCGGTGAAAAACAGCGCGTTGTATTGGGGCGCGCGGTACTTTACTCGCCGGAATTATTATTGCTGGATGAACCGCTCTCGGCATTGGATGAGCGTTTGAAGCAGCAAATACTGCCGTTCTTTTTGCGCATTTACGATGAATGCAAAATCCCGATGATGTATGTAACCCACGCGTTTAGTGAACTGGAATTTTTAACTTCACAACGCTTTTTGGTTCGCGATGGGGAATTGCATAAAGATTCTGCTTAGCTGGATGAGGGCACCGGCTTTTTGCGCAATAGTGGTTTAAATTCCGGAAAATGTTGCGTACTTAATATTGCTATATCACTTTGCAAGCGGCGATAACGCTGCAGTATGTCAATTCCATAATTCGTCAGGCGTGCGCCACCTCCTTGTACACCGCCGGTAGCCGTTTCAACCAACGGATTTTGAAAGCAGCGATTCATTGCATCCACTAATAACCAGGTGCGTCTATAGCTCATCCCCATTTGCTTACCTGCCGCGGAGATTGAGCCCGTTGCCGCAATTGCATCCAGTAAATCGGCTTTTCCGGGGCCAAATGCAATTTCTTCATCCAGCATCAGACGCGCCTGAATTTTTAAGCGTGCGCCAGTGGTGTTATCTTTTTCGCCCATATTTTTATTTCTTAATTAATTCGTAATTGGCCCACAAAATTACATGGCTTATTGCGCGCATCAAGTTGTGCTTCAATAATTTTTACCCAGGCGGTATTGCATGCGCCGGTAGAGCCGGGCAAACAGAAAATCAACGTGCGATTGGCGAGGCCCGCTGTTGCACGCGATTGAATAGTTGATGTACCTATTTCTTCAAAAGAAACCTGACGAAACAATTCGCCGAAGCCCACCACAGTTTTATCGAATAATGGTGTCATTGCTTCCACGGTGGAATCGCGCCCGGCAAAACCGGTGCCGCCGGTAATCAAAACTACTTGTGCTTGTGTATCGACAATCCAGTTGGAAACTGCCGCGCGAATTTGGTAAATGTCATCAGTCACCAATTTGCGATCATGTAATTTGTGGCCCGCTGCCGTTAATAAATCCTGTAATTTCTGGCCGGACGTATCGGTTTCAAAATTGCGAGTATCGGATACGGTGAGCACGCAAATATTTAGTGGTTCAAATTCTTTTTGGGCGGTCATAAATCCCCTCTCTGTCATGGGGATTAACCCCCCGTCATATTCATAAACCGCACAATTTGCGGTTCTTCATTTAAATTAAAAAAGTGTTTTTCCGGTTTAAGCTGCATGGAGCTTATGATTTGGTCGCGCAATGCAGTTTCCGAATAGTTTTCAGCCCGTAGCTGTTTGCGCAAATCTACACTGTGTTCATTGCCCAGGCATAGTAACAATCTGCCGGTGGCTGTTACGCGCACGCGATTGCAGCTGCCGCAAAAATTATGGGAGTGCGGGGAAATAAAACCGATACGCGAATTAAAACCGTCCACTTGCCAATAACGGGATGGGCCCGCGTCAGCGTGTGAATTTTCGAGCGGGAGTAATTGGTAACCGCGGCTAAGTTGGTTGCGCAATTCGTCGCTGCTGACATATTCGGCGGCGCGTCCATGGTCGTTGATTTTGCCGAGCGGCATTTCTTCAATAAAACTGATGTCCAGCCCTTCATCCAATGCAAATTGCACCAGCGCGGGTACTTCATCGGCGTTGTAATGTTTTAGTGCAACGCAATTCAATTTGATCTTCAGGCCTGCTGCTTGCGCTGACTTTATGCCAGCCAATACCTGATTCAGGTCACCAAAGCGAGTGAGTTGGTGGAAGCGCTCCGGTTTTAGGCTATCGAGGCTGATATTGATACGTTTGACCCCTGCATCGCGGATAGCCCGAGCGTATTGCGGAAGATGGGTGCCGTTGGTAGTCAGGCAGAGTTCTTTCAATCCTGGGAGTTGGCCCAGGTTTTGTAGTAATTCGATGGTGCCGCGCCTGACCAATGGCTCACCACCGGTAATGCGCAGTTTGGTTACACCCAACTCCACAAAGGCGCGGCCCAAACTAGTGAATTCTTCAATGCTGAGCACGTCCTGGCGAGGCAAGAAGGTCATTTCTTCCGCCATACAATAAACGCAACGCAGGTCGCATCGGTCAGTGACTGACAGGCGTACATAGTTAACGGTGCGGCCAAAGCTATCGATCAATTGCATATATAAAGCTGGTAGTCCTGCATGCTGGCACTCTAACCCCGGCTTGGGGTTGGCTCAAGGGATTTTCCTTGTGGTAAGCAAGTCGGTGGCCAAGTCGGTTGGGTAATCGTTAATTGGCGATAAAAACCCTGTTCCAAAATGGTGAGCTTTTAAATTTTACACCCTTGTCCGGTTTAGATAGAGCGCTTTTTTCTGCTCTGCTGAGTTTCTCTCTATGTGCAATGGTTAATTTTACGCCCGGAAAAATAAAAATGTTTTTTAATGGTGCGTTGTGCACCATTACTTTGTTTTTTATTGGTGCATTTGCGCAAAGTTAAAAAATCCGTTTTTGCTATCAATTGGTGCGATGTTGCACCAACAAAAACCACAAAATGATTTGATGGGGCGAGCAGCCGAAATTATTAATGGCTTGCTCGCTATTGGTCTGTATCTATAACTACCTGATAAAAATAAAGAAAATTTTATTTTTCGGTGAAAATTGTGTTGTGGCATCTGCTTTGCAATTACCCCTGTGTAATCAAAATGCAGGTGTTGCCATGAACAATTTTCTGAAAGCTCCCGTTTTTTTTAAAGCCAATGTAGAGGCTCTTCCTTCTGCAATGCTGAAAGCGCGTATTGGTGGCAGTAATGGCCAGGCTAAAAAAGGCGATGACTACAGTAAGAAAATCTGCACAGGAAAAGTATGGCTGGTAGGTGCAGGTCCGGGTGATGCCGAGCTGCTCACCGTTAAAGCAGTGCGCGCCATTAACTCTGCTGATGTGATTTTTTATGATTATCTGGTAAGCGAAGAAATTCGCGCACTTTTCCCCAAAAATATTCCCGCCTTTTATGTTGGCAAAGCTAAAAACCAACACAGTATTGCCCAGGAAGATTTAAACCAATTGTTGGTTAACCAGGCAATGCTGGGCTTGACTGTGTGCCGTATTAAAGGTGGCGATCCATTTGTGTTTGGTCGCGGCGGTGAAGAATTGCTGGAGTTGCGCACTGCCGGTGTCGAGGCAGAAGTGATTCCCGGTATTACCTCTGCATCGGGTTGCAGCACTTATGCAGATATCCCGTTAACCCATCGCGGTTTATCACAGGGTTGTACGTTTGTTACTGGCCACGCTGAAAAAAGCCTGGATTTAAATTGGTATGCACTCGCGCAATTAAAACATACGTTGGTGTTTTATATGGGCCTGACGCGCGCCGATGAAATTTCTGCAAAATTATTGGCTGGTGGTTTGGCCGCCGATACACCGGTTGCAATTATTGAAAACGGTTGTCGCAAAGACCAGCGCAACATTATTTCTACCTTGAAGGAATTCCCAACGGATGTGCTCCGCGAACATGTGCAATCACCGGCATTAATTATTGTGGGTGAAGTGGTGCGCATGAAAGAAAAATTGCAATTCACCGTGCAGGCGCATGCTGCTGAAGCACAGTACCTGTTGGCTTGATAGTACCGGTTTTAGTTGCTGTTCAGAATTAGTTAATACAAAAAAATTTTACGACCGTGAGGCAGTATATGAAGAAGCGCATTGTTGTTGTTGGCAACGGAATGGTTGGCCACAAATTTATCGATAACCTGGTGAATCACGCGGATGCTGATCAATACCAGGTGATCACTTTCTCGGAAGAGCCGCGCCTTGCCTATGACCGCGTGCAACTTTCCAAATATTTTTCCGGCTCTACTGCTGAAGATCTGATGCTAACCAGCACGGATTATTACAATGAAAAAGGCGTGCAATATATTCTGAGCGATAAAGTTATCGATCTGGATTTTGACAACAAGGAAATTATCACCGCCTCAGGTCGTCGTGAAGCGTACGACAAATTAATTCTGGCTACCGGGTCATTCCCGTTTGTTCCGCCAATTCCTGGCAACAATGGTGAACATTGTCTGGTGTATCGCACCATTGAAGATTTGGAGCGCATCACTGCTTCGGCCCAGCAAAGTAAAATTGGTGTAGTGGTCGGTGGTGGTTTGTTAGGTTTGGAAGCGGCGGCGGCATTGAAAGCGGCCGGGCTTGAAACGCACGTCGTGGAATTTGCACCGCGCTTGATGGCGGTACAGTTGGATGAAGGTGGCGGTAAATTATTGCGCCGTAAAATTGAAAGTATCGGTGTGCGAGTTCACACCCAAAAAGCGACTAATGAAATTGTTGCCGGTACCGAATCGCGCTATCGCATGAATTTTGCGGATGGCAGCCATCTTGAAACCGATATGATTTTGTTCTCTGCCGGTATTCGCCCGCAAGACGAGCTCGCGCGCAAATGCGGCATCGGTTTGGGTGAACGCGGCGGCATTGTAGTAGATAACAATTGCCAAACGACAGTGAAAGATGTGTACGCCATTGGTGAATGTGCACTGTGGAATAACCGCATTTATGGTTTGGTTGCGCCTGGTTATCAAATGGCGAAAGTGGCGCTGTCACATATCAATGGTGGCAATGATCAATTTACCGGTGCCGATATGAGCACCAAATTAAAATTACTCGGTGTCGATGTAGCATCTGTTGGCGATGCGCATGGCAATACTCCGGGTTCACTCAGCTACACCTACAGCAACGATGTAGAAGAAGTTTACAAACGCATTATTGTTTCTGCCGACAATAAAAAATTGTTAGGCGCTGTGTTGGTTGGCGATGTTGAAGCCTACGGCACTTTGCAATCCATGTGTGTAAACGGCATGGATCTACCGGAAGATCCCAATTGTTTGATCCTGCCAAATGTTGAAGGTGGTGGTGCAGCAATTGGTGTGGATGCGTTGCCGGAATCTGCATGTGTTTGTTCTTGTTACGATGTGAGCAAAGGTGCAATTTGCTGCGCGGTGCAAGATGGCGCGCGCACCATGGGTGACATCAAAGCGATTACCAAAGCCTCTACCGGTTGTGGTGGTTGTTCGGCGCTGACCAAACAAGTGATGGATTCCGAGTTGAAAAAACTTGGTGTGGAAGTCAGTAATCATATTTGCGAACACTTCCCGCATTCGCGTCAGGAATTGGCCGATATTGTTCGTATCAAACAAATCAAAACATTTGATGAGTTATTGGATACCCACGGTCATGGTTTAGGTTGTGATATTTGTAAACCAGCAGTGGGTTCTATCCTTGCCGGTTTCTGGAACGAATATGTTCTGGATAAAAAACATATCGGCCTGCAAGACACCAACGATATTTTCCTCGGCAACATGCAAAAAGATGGAACTTACTCCATTGTGCCGCGTATCGCCGGTGGTGAAATTACGCCGGAAAAATTAATTGTGCTCGGTGAAGTCGCGAAAGAGTACAAGCTCTATACCAAAATTACCGGTGGCCAACGTATCGATTTATTCGGTGCGCAATTGCATCAGTTGCCTGCAATTTGGAAAAAACTGGTTGATGCCGGTTTTGAAACAGGTCACGCCTACGGCAAATCGTTACGCACAGTGAAATCTTGTGTCGGTTCTACCTGGTGCCGTTACGGTGTACTCGATTCAGTAGGAATGGCGGTGATTCTGGAGAATCGTTACAAAGGTGTTCGCTCCCCACACAAAATGAAATTTGCGGTATCGGGCTGTACGCGTGAATGTGCGGAAGCGCAATCAAAAGATTTCGGTGTGATCGCTACTGAAACCGGTTGGAGTTTATATGTGTGTGGTAACGGCGGCATGCGTCCGCGTCACGCCGATTTATTCGCAACCGGTCTTGATGATGTAACGCTGATTAAATATATCGACCGCGTAATGATGTTCTACATCCGCACGGCGGATCGTTTGCAACGTACTTCAGTGTGGATGGAAAACATGGAAGGTGGCTTGGATTATCTGAAGAAAGTTGTAATCGATGACAAGCTTGGCCTGTGCGCAGAACTGGAAGAGCAAATGAATTACAACATCAGCCAATACCAATGCGAATGGAAAACCACGGTTGAAAATGAAGAGTTACAAAAACGTTTCAAACACTTCATCAACAGTGAAGCAAAAGATGAAAACCTTGCTTACGTGGTGGAGCGCGAACAAATTCGTCCGGCGACGGCGCTGGAACGCAAGAATAGCACTATCCAGTTTGTGGAATTGGTGGATTAACCCAACCCAATCCCTCCCGGCTACGCGCCCTGCGGTTAGGAGGGGTAAAAAATTTTAAATTTATTCGGTGAAAATCATGAGCGAAAAACCCTGGATCAGTGTGTGCGAATTGAGTGATTTATTACCTGACACTGGTGTGTGTGCATTGGTGAACAAACAACAGGTAGCGATTTTCCGTTCACGTCGGTTGAACGAAGTTTTTGCGGTGTCCAACTACGATCCTATTGGTGAGGCCAATGTCCTGTCGCGTGGAATTATTGGTTCTATAGGTGATGAAGTGGTTGTGGCATCGCCGCTTTACAAAGAGCACTACAACTTGCGTACTGGCGAGTGTGTGGAAAAACCGGAATACAAAATTTCAGTATTTCCGGTGCGTTTGGATGATGGTTTGGTGCAAGTGCAAGCTTGATTGGTGGCGCGGCACAATGTTTTAGTTTCCCCTTCTTCTTCGACTGCTTCATGAGTCGGCTTAATGGGCAATCCTTTGGGTTGCCCTTTTTTATTTAATTTTTTATTTATAAGGGCTGCGCAACTCTCGGTGATGAAAGCCCTTTATTGAGATACATACGCTGGTCTGCAATTTGCGTGAGCTCGTGAGCTTCCTGTGCATCTTGCGGATAAAACGCTGCACCAATACTGCAGCCGATGTGAATGTCCTGCGTCCCAATAAGAAACTCCCTATTGAGTACATGCAAGATTTTTTCGCTCACAATATTAGCCTGCGACATATCGTCAATTTGATGCAACAAAATTACAAACTCATCGCCGCCAATGCGCGCAACGGTATCTGATGAACGGACACAGGCGAGCAAGCGCTGGGCAACCTGTTTTAAAAGCTCATCGCCAATTGCGTGGCCGTAGTGATCGTTAACCGGTTTAAATTTATCCAGATCCAATAACATGACGGCCAGCACGCGCTGATGGCGTTTGCAATAGCTGAGCGCTTGTTGCAAGCGGTCAGCAAATAACGCGCGGTTGGGTAAACCGGTGAGGCTGTCGTGCTGCGCCATAATACGATGCAGCTCTTCGCTTTTACGCAACGCTTCCAGGGAAAGCTTACGTTCTATCGCAATTTCAGCGAGATAGGCTGATTCCTCAATCAATTTGATTTCATCGTTATCCGGTTCACTGCGCTGTGTTTTGTAGATCACAAATACACCCAGCAAACTACGGTTGTGACTGAGGATGGGTTCTGCCCAGCAAGAGGCGAGTTCAGCGTGAGCGGCCAATTCGCGTAGCCCGGACCAATTCGGATTGGATTGAATATCTATCGCCACGACTCGTTTAGCCGTGATAGCCGCTTCGCCAAACGCACCAAGGGTTGCGTCAATCGCCAGGCCGTTAATCGCATCGTTGTAAAATTCTGGCAAGCTGGGTGCTGCAGCAACAACAAAATGTTGCTGGTCAACATCAATGCGCAAAATACTACATTTCAAATCCGGCCTGATGTGTTCTACACCTTGTACAAGGCTGGTGAGAATTTCGTCAAGCGGATCATCGGCGGCGATTTGTGCGAGCACCAGATTATGGTTGCGCTGCTGCACATCGGCACTGCGCATCAAGCGCACCATGTTGTGTAATTTGCTATTGACGCGATAGGTGTGCAGGCCTGCCGCGGCAATAAGCAGGATGCCACTGAAAACGGCCATACCAATATAAATCCAGTTGGTCGTGGCTGTGTGAACACTTACGGCGGAATGAACGTGCGCGATTAATCCGCTACAACCGATCATTAAAAAGCCAGCTGCAATCCTGCGCACGTTATTCACCTGTATCCTCGTTCCATAGTTCGATGATGGTTTGCATCGCTGCTTGCTTGCATAGTTCCGCTGTCATCGCAGTACATCTCCTGAAAAAGATACGACTCAGTGTAGTGGCAGGTGCAACCGGGGTTTGCTTTTTTCTGCGAACAGTTCGCGAATCATTTATGACCCGATTCGCATTAGCTGGCAATAATTATGCCTGCGTCCTATTTTTGCGAACTGCCCCCGATAAAACCTGCATCTATTTGGCATTACCAGTTTGCGACAATTGATTAATTACAAAAAATTGTAAAAAAAATCGATTTGATCAAGTTTTATTTCTCCGGCGACCTTTATCACAGTTCTAAGAAACAGTTTTTTATGCAAAAAAACTTGTGAAGCCGGTTCATTTTTTTACCCGCCTGCTCGCGGACAATAGCGTCCACAATAACGAACAATAAATTATTTTTCTTTCGGCAATTGTTAAACCTCACTGGAATTCTGTCCGGGCAAACCTGACAGCCATTTCTGTTATTGCGGAAGATGGCCAGCGTGTGTTTTTCGATTGTCCATCACCCAAGAGATAATAACGATGAATAAGACTTTTGCGGTGGTGATACTGGCATCCGCCAGTTTGTGTGCGCTGTTTTGTGTATCCTGGTGGGGCGATGTTTTTTCTGAGAGGACATCGCCCATGGGATCTTCTATTAAAGTATCTTCTATTAAAGCATCTTCTGTTAACGCATCTTCTGCCACAGAAATGTCAGCGAGTGGCAAAATCCAGCGTAATAAACATTCTTCATCCTCGTTGTCAGAAAATGTAACGCCTGCTCCGGTCGTCACCGATATTCTTGAGCAGCGCTATCAATCCGTTTCGCACAATTCCCGTTTGCCATCGTTGGATGCGCGCCTGGCGGAATTGCATCAGCTTTATCCCTATCGCGAATTTGCTCCCGATCAAGTCGTGGATTTAATGGCCCAGTCGACGGCCTGGCAATCCACAACAGCTGTTCCCGACTCGCTGCCGTTAACGGAAGCCCAGCGCAACGATGGGCGTGAATTCGTTGATGTAAATCCCGACCGTCTGGAAGTGCTTCTGCCTGGCGATAATTTTGAATTGCCGTTGGAGCGTCTGGGTATGCATTTGCAAATGCAAGTGGACAGCCGCGAAGCCTTGCCCAATGGCGGTTTTACCTTGCATGGCCGTGTGCTGGGCGGCACTGACGTTATGCGCGTCACGATTACCCAGAATGACGGTTTAAGCATTGCCGGTATTGATACTCCGCAAGGCCATGTGGTGCTGCAGGCCAATGACGGGCAGGGCTGGATTGCATCCAGCGAAACCCTGTTTAAACAGGACCCGAATCGCACCGATATCGTTTTACCCCACGACGAATAACGATTAACTTCCAAAGGTATTGATTATGCGTGCCCCCTTCAAAAAACTCTTGATGCTCGCGGGTTTACCCTTTTTTGCGGCTATAGAAACGCACGCGGCGACGGTAGATTTGCTCGTGCTCTACGACACCCACAGCGCCAATTATTTTAACGGCCAGGTGGAAACGGCGATGCAAAACTGGGTGGCGCAAATCAATAATGCGTACCGCGATAGCAATGTGGATATCCAATTGCGTTTGGCCGGGGCCGTGCTGCATGAGCAGGCCGGTGCAAATATGGATGCGGTGCTCTCCGGTGTGCGTACCGACACTACCGCTGTCAGTTTGCGCGCGCAATATGGCGCTGACTTTGTGACACAACTGCATCAAACCGGCGAGTGCGGTATTGGTTATTTCGCTGTCAGTTCCGGTTGGGCCTGGAATGTGGTGGGGCCGGATTGCGGTCCGCTGACACTCGCGCATGAACTTGGCCATAACATGGGGCTTGCGCATTCACGCAAGCAAGGTGATACCACCGGTTCCCGTTATGCATACGGATTGGGGCATGGAGTGGATGGATTGTTCGGCACCATCATGACTTACTCCTGGCTGTACACCAATCGCGCCAGTGGCCGCGTCGCAAAATTTTCCAACCCGGATGTGACCTGTCTCGGCGTTCCTTGCGGTGTTCCTGAAGGGCAACCGGATCAAGCCAACGCGGCGCTCGCCTTAAACAATGTCAAAAATGAAATTGCTGCATTTCGCTCGGCTGCTGCGCAATCGTCAGTTAGCTCTTCTTCTGCGGTGTCTGCGGTGAGTTCTTCTGCGCGCAGTGCGGCGGTATCCAGCAGTTCGGTGGTGTCATCGGCGATTGCTGTTTCTTCTGTGCGCTCCAGCAGCTCCAGTGTGGTAGTGCGTTCATCGAGTAGCCGTTCGTCTGTTGCGAGTTCAGTCGTGCGCTCGTCGGTCGCCAGCTCAATAGTTCGCTCCTCGGCGGTGAGTTCCGTGGTGCGCTCTTCAGTTGCATCATCGGCAGCGACCAGCAGCCAACGCGCTACGTCATCCAGTAATGCGGGGATAACGCAAGCGCGCTGTGAATACCAGCTCATCAATGAACGCGCGCGCAGTTTTACCGCGAATATTGTAATTACCAATACCGGTACGCAACCGATTAACGGTTGGTCAGTAAATTGGCAATACCAAAACAACAGCTGGTTGACCTATGCCTACGGTGCAAATGTTTCCGGGCGGAATCCCTACACCGCTGTGAGCAACACCGGTAATGCGCAAATTGCACGCGGCCAGCGTGTCAGTTTCACAGTGTATGGAACCAAGCCGCGCAATACTGCTGCAGAAATACCGCGAATCAATGGCGGGATTTGTCGTTAATCGATATTGCTAGGCATTCAATAATTCGGGCGCGGCATTGCGTATTCGCGCAAGGTCGCGCACCGGTGGCAAGCCAAACAAACGGTGGTATTCGCGATTGAATTGCGACGGGCTTTCATAACCCACGCGATGGCTCGCGGTCGCCGCATCCAGGTTTTCACTGAACAACAAGCGTCGCGCCTCTTGCAGGCGCAGTTGTTTCTGGAATTGCAGCGGCGTCATATTGGTGATGGTTTTGAAGTGTGCATGCAAGGCCGAGTTGCTCATACAAGCCAATTGCGCCAGATCCTCAATCCGCCAGTTTTTATGGTAATCGCGTTTCAACGCGGCAATCACTCGCGCAATTTGTTGTGCGTGACTATCTGTCTGCGCAGTTTGTTGCAGGGTGATGGCTTGCTCATCCTGCAATAGTCGATAAAGAATTTCCCGCTCCACCATCGGTGCCAGAATCGGCAAATCTTCTGGGGTATCCAGCAAGCGCAACAGCCGCAATACCGCATCGAGCAATTGATAATTTGCCTGGCTGACAAACAGCCCGCGCTTGAGTGTTTTTTCCGTGCGCAACAAGTGGCGGTTTTCCATCAGCATTTCGCTAATTTTTTGCGGCTTTAATGCAAGGCGGATACACAGGTAAGGTTGCTCCGGACTGGCTTCGATAACCTGGCCGCGCACCGGCAAATCTACGGAGGCAACCAGATAATTTGATGGGTTGTAGAGATAGATTTCATCGCCCAGTGTGGCCTGCTTTTGCCCCTGTGCAATGATACAAACCGAGGGCTCATAAATACTGTGGGTGATTTCCGTGGGCTGGTTCATCCGCAGTAACTGCAAACAGTCCAGTGCGGTACCGGTCATACCTTCATCCGTTGCCAGCTTGCCTACGCGCCCGGCCAATTCAGCTAAAAGGTTTTCCATAGTGCTGCTCATCTATTGTTCTCTTTACCTGCTTGGGATTGCCCGTATCGGGTAGGAATGAGTGTAACTGCTTGCCTGGCACGATTGAACCGACGGACGCTGTGTCTGGAGTTTTAGGCAATGACTGGCGAGGATTCGGCTACCGGCAAAAACAGTGGGCTCCCTATAGTGGCTCCATCGGGACGGAATTCACCGCCCCCTTAATCAAGCCTTCAAGGAGCTATCCATGTCGAATCAATCTATTTCAAATCAATCTGCCCCTCAGAAAAAAGTCATTGTTATCACTGGTGCCAGCAGCGGTATTGGCGAGACTACCGCGCTGGCATTAGCGCAAGCAGGCCATACTGTTGTGCTGGGCGCTCGTCGCCAGGAACGTCTTGAATCACTGGCCGGAAAAATTCGCGCTGCGGGCGGCTCGGTTGCTTTTTTGGCAACTGATGTTGTTCGCAAAGAACAAGTTGACGCACTGGTGGGGCTGGCGCGCGAGCAATTTGGTCGCGTCGATGTCATCGTAAATAACGCAGGCGTCATGCCGCTCTCTGCGCTCGAAGAATTAAAACTGGATGAGTGGGAGCGTATGGTCGACGTCAATATTAAAGGTGTGCTCTACGGTATCGCCGCCGGTTTGCCATTGATGAAAGCGCAGGGCAGCGGCCACTTTATTAATATTTCATCTATCGGCGGCCACGCGGTTTATCCAACGGCGGCAGTGTATTGCGCGACTAAATATGCCGTCCGTGCTATTTCCGAAGGCCTGCGCCAAGAGCAATTGGGTGGCGATATTCGCGTCACTATTATTTCGCCCGGCGTGGTCGAATCAGAATTGGCAGATTCGATTTCCGATCCGGCGGCGCGTGCAGCGATGAATCAATTCCGCCAGATTGCACTCAAGCCCGACGCGATTGCGCGCGCAATTGTGTATGCGATTGAGCAACCGGCCGATGTTGATGTGAGTGAAATTATTATTCGCCCGACCCAAAGCCCGTATTAATCATCAACTATTTAATTGAAAGCCCGCTCGGTAGCCTGCGGTCCGGTTACAAACTGCGACAACTAGCCGCAAGGCTACTGACATAATTCGCCGGTGCTTGACCTTACCTTAACGGAAGGTTTCACACTGCAGCCTGTGCTACCAAACCGGCTGCGCATTAATAGAATCCCCACAAGGGAAGGAGTCAGTATGTATCACCATCAACACCTGGCCGCACAGGTCAAACAATTTCTGAATAGCGCGCTCTCGGGTTCCCATAGCCAGTTCGATAAACTACTTGCCAATCAGATTCGCTGCTGGGGTTTTCCGGAGTTTGATCCCACCAATCGCGCTGAATACCAGGGTTTTTTCAATTACCTGGTCGATGTCTTTGAGGGGCGTCAGTGGTCTATCGATCAGTTACTCGCCAGTGATTCACAAGTGCTGATCCGTTTTCGCATCAGCGGTTATCACCATGAAGAATTTATGGGGTTGCCAGCAACCGGCGCTTATCTGGAATTCAGCTCACACATTTTGTTCCGGGTGCGTGATGGTTTGATTGACGAATCCTGGATGTATAAAAAATCCCTGCGCATGACCACCAAAAAAGGTAGCGTGTTTGAACTCATCCCCGATGCCATTGCATCGGCAGATCAACTTCCGCGTGTACTGTCGCGCTGCAGTTGAGTCGTTGCCTGGCGGCGATTGTTGTTGCACCTGCAAGGCGGGAGCTGGTTCTTTAGCGGGGGGATCGAGTAAAATCGCCCCCTTGATCCGGATTTCCCCCGACACTGTGCAAGCAGTGAACTGCCCCAGGCCGCTATGAGATTTTCCCAATGAGACAACTCCTGCTTTTTTGTGCGCTGGCCATGACCAGCCTTGGTGCGCGCGCTGACATGTTCGCCATTTTCCGTGAGCCCGATGGCAGCACTAAATGGCAATATGTCGCCAACACCTCGGCAGGGGTTTTAATTATCACGCTGGTGATCGTGCTGATTTTTTTATTCCGTGCCCATCGCCGCGCCATGCGCTGGAATCGCGCGCTCACTGACATCAAAGCTCATCTGGAGCAACGCGTTGCCCAACGTACTGCCGTGTTGCAACAAACTACTGAACAATTGCAGGAGCGTGAGGCTTACATCGGTAGCATTGTTAATTCCATGCCGGTGATGTTGATTGGTTTGAACCAGGAATTGCAAATCACCCAGTGGAATAAAAAAGCCGAAGAAATTACCGGTCGCCCGTTAGCGGATGTGATTGGAAAAAATTTATGGGAAGCGTACCCGGCAATAACGCTTACCGTTGATCAGGTGAAAGCAGCATTAGCCAGCGACGAGACGACGAGCCTTAAACATACTCAGCGTGGACAATACACGTTTGATATCACGCTTTATCCGCTCGACAATCAAAATACTGACATTGTGATTTTGATTTCCGATGTGACCAAGCTGGTCAGCGCAGAAAATAAATTGGCCGAGCGCGATAAAGTGTCGGCGATGGGTGAATTGGCATCAGCAATGGCCTATGACATCAGCTTGCCGATCAATACCATTTTTGCGCGCGTCTCCAGTGCGCGCCAGGAAATTGAAGCGGCTGAGCTGGGCGATGTAAAACAATTTTTATTGCAGGAAGTAGAAACGGTGCGCTTAAGCGCACAACAAGCGACGGCCATTGCACACAACTTACTGGATCTCGCCGGCAGTCATCGCGATAGCAAACAACCAGCTGATGTCCCGCCAATTATGGATCGCGCCATTGAGTTGGCGAGCGATTTATTTACTGACGTAAATGGCCTCACGTTCAAATACATTAATATTCGCCGCAACTACGCTGATGACCTGCCACCAATTCCGTGTTTCCCGGCAGAACTTGAGCAAGTATTTGTGCGCTTGATGCGCAATGCATTTTACGCGCTCAATGCAAAAGTCTGGGATGAACACAATAAACCCTGGATCAATATTGAAATCGGAAAATTCTACGATTCGCTGTGGGTCAAACTGGAACATAACGGCAAGAGTTTAACCGAAGAAGAACAACTGGATATTTTCCAGCCTTTCTTCTCGCTCACTGATCGCAATTCCAGTTTTCCGGTAGAGCAACGTTTATCTTATTCCTATTTTATTATCACTGATCACCACCGCGGCCAGATGGCGGTGACATCGGATGATGAACATGGAACTTGTTTTAATATCCAATTAGCGTTGAGCTAAAACTTCCTTTACTTAATAAAGATATTTTTCGGGCGAGACGGAAAATTTTAGCGTGCTATTCACAAGGAATAAAACGTTATAGGGAATACAATGAAATATTGGTTAGCTCGCCTGATTTCAATCCTTGGTCATCCCGCGTCGGTTATCATGGTATACAGCTTCCGTAAAACAAAACAGGCCAATGGGCTCACATAGATGCTTCTGGTAAACGGGAGCGCTCTGAGCTAAATCTTTTTGCAATTCTCCTGCTGCTCGGAGTTACCATCGGGCTTGCTTATTTTCAGGTTGATAGAAGTATTTTATCGGTCACGGGAATTTCTGCACTGCTTATTCTCGTTGCGCATTTGTTACGTAAACATATGAAGCCCTCTATGCACGTTGCCTTTGCGCTTTTTGCCACTGGTATCCTGTGGCCAGCTTTTTGGATGATGGTCCTGCTAACAATACTAAGCATTGCGCTTATGTGGTCCCGATTGGTGTTATCTCGCCATACATCAATAGATGTTATTGTCGGCACAGTGTTGGGGTTGGTATGCGGTGGTGTATTTCAACTGGTCACGCACTAATTCAGTTGAAGATATTCGGTGATCATTGAAAATTTTATCCTTGGCCCTGAATGACGCATATGGCTGCGCCCTGTCAAACTGGATAGTCCTTAGCTGGCTCAGCATAGTCACGGACATTGGCGTTTTTTTGCGGCTCGGGGACAGTGCACCCCAGTAATAAAAAACTGGCATAACAAAAAAATTGCTTTGAAAAATTGGAAATTATTAATTTTTCCTCTTGCCACTGTTCTAGCAAAAAGAAAATGGCCGCATCAGCGACCACCCAACTCAATTTCCATAATCGTGCATTTGTCATCATTAAAATAAACGGCAATAGGTGTATTACTCATGTATGCCGCCAGCAATATCGAATGGATTTGATCCTTACCTGGATGATCCGGATATAACGATGCGTACAGTGGGCCGTAACCACTTTGCGACACACAACCACTGAGTTCGGGAATCAGACGGATATTAATACCACCATTCACTGTGGCAACAATACGCGCAATTTTCGCGTTGGTGACCCACCCTTGTTGACCTGCGAAGGTGGGGATGCTGAACAAAAAAGCAGGCATCAGGGATAAAGCGATAAGCAAGTTTTTCATTTTTTAACTCCTTGGTAATAATTCTAATCCGGTAGGATATGCTTTGAAATTTAATAAAGTAAAAATGATTTGGTATGAGTTGTTCCATTGTTATTGATCAATTTGATCATCATTATTTGATCTTTATTTCAATGCTAAATCTTATTTATGTGAAGCAATATTTTGCTTTTAACTCTCAATAACAAAAATAGTTTGTTATTGTTTGCTTTTCGTATTGTTGAATTTTTTCCTTGATTAATTAGTTTAGCCATTTTTTGATCCAGGCATTCATTTCGGGATTTTTAACCATCTCATGCCAGAGCGGGAAATTTGGCTCGTGAATTCGTGTTGGACCAAATTCCCAAGGCTGCTCGCCATTGAGTTTTTTTATCATCAATGTTTTTGATTCTTCTATATTGATGTGGGCTTCAACAAGCTCTTGTATGTCTTTAAAATCTTTGTCTAATTCAGCAGTTAATTTTTTTATAGACCATAATAACCATGCTTGTATTTCGGTTTTTGAATATGCGATAGCAGGAAATAAATAAGGGTTTTTATCATTCCAGTGCGAAAAATCATCCATGATATAAACTGCATATCGAGAACCTTTTGGAAATTTTTTTATCGCATTAACAGGTTCTCCATCATAATCATCCTCATCATTCCAATATGCTTGGATAAAATACTCAGGACCATATTCATTCCTGAGTATTGCTTCCGGCCAGTTACGTCCGGTATCCAACAGCTTGGTCAGGATCAGATCTAACTGATCCTGAAATAATAAAAGTTCCTGCGAGGCATTCCGCAATATTACGCCACATGAATTGATTACAACGGCATGTGGTGATTTGTAGTCAATGATATTAAACTCCAAAGACAAATAATTTCTCCTGTTGATCCTATTTATATAAGAGTCGTATTAATTAGTAAATTGGTATTGCCTTCCTAAAAAAATTATCTGGGAAAAACTCTTTGGCCCTTTTTCTTAATTCAACAAAACCTTTCATGTCAGTAATTACATCGTCTATATTCGGCGAAACTTTAAGCATTATTCCATTATGAAGGTTTTCAACATTAAAGCCGGTGTTTTTAAGGCCTCTGATATCTATTTTTTCCATATAAGGCATTGAGAAATAATTAAGCCAAGCCAAGTTATCGAAGCCATCCCTGGAAATTGGTTTATCAAAAGCCCCAAGGAAAAAATCGGAAGTAATTGATCTTTCCTCATACTTTTGATCAAATTCTTTTTCCGTGCACAAATGAAGGTAAGCATATTTTGGATTGCAGGCTTTAATTAAATCTATAAAAAATTCAAAAAAAATAGCTTTTTTATTGTAAAAAATTTTTATTGTTACGGCACCAGCATAATCTGCATTGGAATGATGTATTCCTCCACGAGAAGGTGACGATTTTTTTCTTATCCAGGCAGCATCATCAACCGTGAAATATTTAAGAGCAGAGTCAATATCAACAACAGGATTATTAATAGGATCGTAAAAGGACACAATTTCTGGAGCATATTGTGGATATCTAAGATATAAACACTCTAAGAATTGTGTACAAAAATCTATAGATTTTGTATCGCAATCAATAAGTAAGGAAATTAGAATATAGCTTTTCATGGAAGAACCTTATTACCCTTCATGTCAATATTTGAAAAGGTGCTCTCAGATAGGTTGCATTCCAATACTCGCCCATCTGTACTCTTGCATTATTTGATTTTTGAGATATCAATGAATTTTATTTCACAGTTGCACATTGAACAATTAAAACGATATGAATATCCATAACTACACCATTAAAGGGTCATGCGGGATTTTTTAACGCTGACTGGTGCGTCCAGATCAGCAGCAATACAACGCGGGCTCGAATCCGTCCAGTAAAGCGGCTCCTTCACGCGCGCAATAATATCAATTGGATTAGTAGGTGCGGCGGCATCCACAATCGTTACATTACAAGCAGCTGGGTTTATTCCCGACAGTTCAATATCAACCATTAATTTGCATTAAAAACTCTATTGAGAAAATAACCATTAGTAAATTGGTGTAGGTCTTCTAAAAAAATTATATGGGAAAAACTCTTTGGCTTTTTTTCTTAATTCAACAAAGCCTTCCATGTCAGTAATTACATCTTCCATGTTGGGGGAAACTTTAAGCATTATTCCGTTATGAAAGATTTCCAATTCAAATCCGGCTGCCTTAAGGCCTCCTGCGTTTATTTTATCTATATAGGGTGTGGAAAAGTAATTAAGCCAAGCCAAATTTGCAAAACCGGCCCTAGATACTGGTTTATCAAAAGCACCTTGAAAAAAATCGGAAGTGATTGATCTTTCTTCGTACTTTTTATCGAATTCTTTTTCAGTGCATAAATGAAGAAAAGCATATTTCGGATTGCAAACCTTAATTAGTTCTACAAAAAAATCCCCCAGGGCAGTCTTTTTGTTATGGGATATTGTAATCACAAGCGCTCCTGCATACTCCCCCCAAGAGTGGTATATCCCTCCATCAGAACGCACTGGTTTTTTTCCTTACCCAGGCAGTGTTGTCAACAGTGAAATAAGCGAGTGCAGATTTCACATCAGTAACAGGAATATTTATTGGATCGTAAAATGACACAAGTTCTGGAGCATATTGTGGATATCTAAGATATAAACACTCTAATAATTGTGTACAAAAATCTATAGATTTTGTATCGCAATCAATAAGTAAGGAAATCAAAATATAGCTTTTCATCGCAGAGCCTTATTATCCGCCATATCAATATTAGAAAAAGTACCCGTAGATAGATTGTATTCGAATATACGTCCACCGCTATCTTTAATCTCCTTCAACAGGAATCGAGATAGTCTTGGTTTTAGAGCTGATAATTAATAAATGATGTATTCTCGTCTTTGGCCAGCTATATCTGAGCTCATAATTGGCGCTATTTATAAAATGCATATTTTTTGATTAAATTCTTTAGCACTAATTTAGTCCAGCCATTTTCTGATCCACGCGTTCATTTCATGATTTTTAGTCATCTCATGCCAAAGCGCGAAATTGGGCTCATGGATTCTGGTGGGGCCTAACTCCCAAGCTAATTCGCCATTGAGCTTTTTTATCATTAACGCTTTTGATTCTTCTATATTAATGTGAGCTTCAACAAGTTCTCGTATATCCTCAAAATTTCTTTCTAACTCGACAGCCAACTTTTTTATAGACCATAGCAGCCACGCTTGTATTTCGGGTTTTGAATATGCAACGGCAGGAAATACGTAGGGGTTTTTGTCATTCCAGTGTGAAAAATCGTCCATGATGTAAACCACATACTGAGAACCTTTTGGAAATTTTTTTATAGCATTGACAGGAGCCCCATCATATTCATCCTCATCATTCCAATACGCCTGGATAAAATATTCTGGGCCATACTCATTTCTAAGTACTGCTTCTGGCCAATGACGATTAGTGTCTAATAACTTGGTCAGGATCAGATCCACCTGATCCTGAAATAATAAAGGCTCCTGCGAAGCATTTCGTAATATGGCTCCGCATGAATTAATTACCACTGCATGCGGTGATTTATAGCCGATGATATTAAATTCTAAGACAAACAATTTTCCTGCGCTCCTATTAATGTTGCTCGTGTCAAACCTTACAATTTACTGCATTAAAGATATGGTCCATCAATTACCTTTTGCCGCTCAAGCCAACTGTCATAGTCTTCCCAACTCATGGGCGTGTAATTTCCCCTGTCATCAAGATAGTGAAAGCCAAAATCACTCAAATCCGGATCACCAAAATCTTCAAATTCAATTGCATAATCAATGCACTCTTTAATAGGAGCGGCGCCTAATATCATGAGATATAACGTTCCTTCATGACCTATACCTGTTTTCCATTTTTGAATTAAATAATCCACTCTGGATGGCTTTTCCTTAAGGCATTCATAGAAGATTTCAAATGCCCTTCGCTGTATAAATTTAATTGCAAAAAGCTCTCGAAAGTATCTTTATAATGGCTCATAAAATTCTGCTCCCAACTAGGATGAACAGTATTAATTAGCCCGGTTTTCGAGATGAGTTATTTTCCCGCTAAACAATATTTATAAATGTACTATTTTTTAATTAGTTAAACTCTTTTAAAATTAATTTAGTCCAACCATTTCCTGATTCAGGCATTCATTTCTGGGTTTTTGGTTTTTTTAATGTAAAGATGAAAAAGAATTCACTAAATTAGGCTTCGAAAATTTTTTTATTCCAAAACGTTGGTGTTTAATGCAGCAATGAATTTTCCAATGACTGCAAGTTGAATAAACAGCTATAAGGAAAATTATTTTCTATATTATTAGCGGCTTAAAATTTCCTCAGAAACATTTCCCGTGGTAAAAAATTCCTTAAATACGGAGAAGACGAAATCTTCATCATAAGAAATAGTGCGTCCGCTGTATTGATTTCCGCGAATAAAAATTTTAGTGTCATCAGTATTGGGGTTGAAATACTCTCGGACAAAGTTACCATTTCCGTCTTCATCAACTAACAATAATAAAAAGGCTCCTTTTTCGGTAATGATTTCCAATCGGCAAGGGCCTTCATCTATTTCCTTTAGTATGTCAAGCCCTAAACTTCCCGATTCTTTTATAATAAGCTTCAATTTTTCATCTATTTGTTCCCATGTAACATTATCAATTGTGCCTCCTATACTATTGTTAATGCCTATTCCTTTAGCCCAGCTAATTGAAAATTTCATATGTCACACCTCAATCTGTCTTCGGTCTAAGTTTTTTATCTCCGAGCTGCCAAATATATGTTTACAACAGCTTCAGCGCGAGCCCATTTATCAGACACAGAAATGTCTGTTGTAAGGGCACCTCCGGGACCTGAGGATTATATCTGTATATGGCTGCCTGTCTGGATGCATTACCAATGCTGGCAACTTCCTGAGCCCATTCGCTATCGGGTGATGAATTTAACCACTCAACAGCATCTTGCTTCATTTGGTTGAGCTTCTACATTGCAATCGAAATATCTAAAACATATTTTGAGCTGCATTTCTTCCTGCTGCTCCAGCAACATCTACATTGGATTTTTTGGTGTATTTCTCAAGCTCATAATCCAATTCTTTGGACATCAGCAAATTAACACCGCCGTTCTCCGCCCTGATTTCTGCACCATCGGCACTGGTAATGGAGGCTGCCTTGATGGTGATGTCTCCCATTCCAGTATGAAGTGCAACACCTCTACCTGCTTTGATGACTGAGCGTATGGCTTCGAATTTAAAATCTTCTTCAACACGCGAGCCTTTTTTATAGGTGTAAGTACGCTGGCGAGTATCTGTGTCCAGATAAATACCCATCTGCGCCATCATATTGATAAAACCGGTTTCGCTTTCAATCGTTGCGCCATTAATTTCAATGGTTCTGCCCGCAAAAAAATTGATATTTTCGACAGCGGTCAATTTACTGCCGAAATAATCGATGACTGAGCTTTGTGAGTAACGGGTATTGATCGTGTTGCCGAATTGCTGGCTGACAATCTGGATAAGCTGTGTTGTATAACGTGGTGATACTGTTGTATTCGCTATCGCGCTTTAATAGATAGGCTCCAAGCAGTCGCTTTAATTGCGAGCGGATGGATAGGAGCTCGACATAATTGCCTCCAATTTTTTGCCCAGCCGATAAATGGGGACAAATATCTGCACATCTCCTACACCAATCGGTACGAGTTGCGGTGCGGGAACTTATATTGTGAATCAATAAATGTGCCTGGGTAAAAGCTCTGTACCCGGTATTAGTAATGTGTTCCGTTCGCTTTGCCACTGGGCAGGGCAAATGTGTTTGTTGTATGACGGTCGGCTATGGAACATTATATTTACAACAGAAGGGGCGCATTCTAATTGATTTGCCTGTTGTTGAACGCGAAAAATAAAAATTTCATAAGTAGTTGCAACCTAGTGAATGTGACACTAAGTTGTGCTAGGTAAATGTCAGAGCGACTTTATTTGCTTTTCCAGATGATTAACGATGTTTATAAAACGGAGCAAAGCCAATACTGGTTAAAAAGTTGAGTGAAAAGCTAACTGTTTGATCTAGATGGCTGAGGGCTGGCGACTCGTTGGAAAAAATACTATTGAAAAGTCCTGGGTTGCTGCAGCAAAAATTTAACGCGATTGCCAACATGGCAACCGCATTGCTCGGTACTAGCGCACTCTGCGCCAATGCTCTTCAATTAAAACGCCGTCTTCCATACCTTTATGAATCCAGACTCCGTCTTTAAAGGTGCAATTAAAATCGTAGGTTTTTCCCATCAGTCGTGCTTCCGAGGTGGCATCTACCGTTTCTTTATAGCTTTCGCCCTTGAGCGTATAAGTGCCCGAGCCGGCAACTACAAACTTTCCGGTTTTGTCCCAGGTGATAAACGTAAAATGGTTATCGGACAACACTTTGCGTGAAAGCGTTGCCTTGTCTTTTATCTCGCCTACAACTTCACCCTTCTGGTTTTTATAAATCGCATATTCCAATTCCCATGCACCGGTTAATTCGCTAGCGTTAGCCCATTGGCCAAATGCCAACAATAAAACCAATAACCCTGCGTAGATTTTTTTCATTGCCATTCTCTCTTTATGTTTTTCTGTTGTGTTTGATACGGTTGATTACAGC
Source organism: Cellvibrio sp. 79 (assembly GCA_003056245.1). Lineage (GTDB taxonomy): Bacteria > Pseudomonadota > Gammaproteobacteria > Pseudomonadales > Cellvibrionaceae > Cellvibrio. Next base: position 1,386,630 of record MVDH01000003.1, read on the forward strand.
CGTAAATGGCCGTGTAGGGATTATGCCTGAATAGAGTATTTTGATAGGTAAACTAAACAAAAATTAATAGTTGATAACTATGTTTAATATGCGAAACCAATTAGCAAGAATTAAATTAGTGTTAGCGCTTCATTAAGTTTTTGTTCCAGCTCGGCCTTTAGCTGTAGATAGTGGCCTAATTGCAAACCAGTTTGCTGGGCAAGTGTATCGCGACAAAGCGAAAGATCCAGATCGGTAATGTAGCAAGGGTAACGTTCATTGCGCTGGCGGCGGCGCACTATATAGCTGGCGACAGCTTTGAATAAGTCATCGCCGTAAGCGAGTGTTGAAAATTCCTGTTCATCGCAAAAAATAGTGAAGCGCAATTGTTGTTGATCCATTTCAGCGATGGCTTTGATATTAATAAAGTGCAGTTGGCTGATTTCAGTATTTACATACCGTGTTTCCACTGTACCTTGTTGTTGCTTTATATTGCCGGTCAGTTCATAGAGGCGAATCGATTCCTGCTCAGGCACGATTCTTGTGTGATCGCCTTCCAATTGCAAGCGCTGTAGCGCAGCGCGGATAAAGTTCACCAGAGGGCGCAGTAGGGTTTGTTGATTGTGGAATTCGGTGGCGGTGTTGAACAGCGAACCTTTTTCATCCACCAGGGTGATATTGGCCTTATTGTTGTCCAATTGGTAAAACACATAAATACCATTGTGTTTTATCGTATTGCAAATCAGGCGCAACGGTTTGTCGCGCAAGCCATGGCGATCAATAATAATCGGGCTGAATTCCAATTGCGGCTGGCCAAGTTTTTCCAATAATTTTCCATAACTTTTGAAACGATTGATTTGCGGCTGTTGCTGGATAAATTGTAATAATAAATATTCAGCACCCATTTCCAGAATATAGCGACTGGTACGCGGCCGTGTGCCGGAATAATAACAGCTGATTAGGTCGCGCCACAGTTCGGTTAATCGTTGGGCGATATTATTGCCCTGGCCGCTGCTAAAGCAGCGAATACTCAGTTCAGGCATGCTGAACTTTTTACCTGGTGGTAACAAACGAAAATAATGTTGCAAGCAATTTATCAATGCATCTGTACCGTAATGCCTGCACACCAACTCGCCCCAGGAATTAATGTGGATAACATCAACATTAATCATTAAATTTTCACGCAACCCCGTGTAAACCAGCGCATCTTTTTGACTGCTAAGCATTTGCATGCCTTTTTTGTGCAACTCCGCCTGGGGTTCTACACCGGTATTAATAATAAATAAAATCCGTTCGGTGGTGGTCGGGCGCGTAAATTGATTGTGGTCGATGAGCTGCGGTAAAGGGAGCCACTGTTGTAGCGCGCTAATCAATTGTTGTTTTTGTAATGTACTTAACACAAAGTCATTGCCGACAATATCAATTTTGGTGCTGCTTGTTAGAATTTCATTGGCGTGACACCAGAGTAATAACTCCAGCAGGCCACGCGACCGTTTGATCGGTTCAACATTAATATTGCGCAAGCTCACATCATTAAAGCTGCCGCGCAATAGTTGCCAGCTTTCACCGTCATCACCTTGCTCGCGTATGCAGCACAAATGTTCTTCACTTAGGTCGCGTGAAATGCCGGGGTTAATCCATTCAATTTTTCCCGCTTTGCGTTCAAAAGCCGCATGTAATTTTCGGCCCAGTATCAATAACTCTTCATTGCTAATGGCGATGTCGTGATCGTGATGTTTATTTAATTCATTAAGCAAGCGATAACTCTGGTTTAACTCATTAACCAGCAAGGCCCGTTCGCTAATGACATGCGGAGCTTTCCAGTAAGCGCGATTGTCCAGCATATGCAATTGATGGGTTGACCAATTCCATTTCTTAACCAGTTTTTCCAGCAATTGGCGCTGCCAGGATTTATTGGCCTGGCGATTGGTGCGCGATAATGCATTATTTGCCTTGAAGTAAAAGCAGCGACGTACCAATTCCAGGCGCAATAACTGGTGATGCAAACCCAAATAGTTTTCCAGCCGTTGATACACCATCACATAGGGGTCCAGTTCATTCGCATCGGGCGTTTGTGCGTATATTGCACGTTTGAAACTGATCGCGAGCGGTTCACTGGTATTTTTTATTGCAGCAGAGATATCGTCTTCATGTGCGACGGTGACTTTGGCGGTGCTGCTTGCATAAGCTTCCAGCAACAATAGTTTTAATACGGATTTGTACGGTGATTCAATGGCTTTATAAAGTTGCCATACCCCGGCTCCCACAAATTCATTGGCAGGAATTTCAGGAAGGCCGCCAAAATCGATCACATCTTCTGCTTTAATAAAACGCTTGCGTAATAATTTTTCGCGATAGACGTTGTAATCCAGTTCTTGTGTTGCGGGCACAAACCACCAGAGCGGTACTTTTCCGGCTAACCAGAGTGCTGTGCGATAAAACTCGTCCAGCAACAAAAAATGTTGCGCTGATCCGCTGCCTTCACTGCTCAGGCATTGCCCGCGCTGATTGGAAAATTCATCGCTACGCATGAGAAAGCAATGTACTTCCAAATGGATTTGTTGCTCAGCCCATTGGCTTATCAATGTGCATTTTCGCTGCAGTTCTTGCAGTGCTGCTTCATCCTCAGCGAGGCCGTGGCACACCCAGATATCCAGATCACTGGAATCGTTTTGTGCGATGGTGCCAACGCTCCCCATTATAAATAGGGAATCTATTGCATATTTTTTTTCGGTGAGGTCGCGATTATATTGAAAACTGCGCGCGAGGATTTTCGCCTGGCGCAAGACTTCCGCATCTGGCTGATATTGATAAATTCCAGCCGGGGTTGAATGGGATGTGTAACCCGGCAGCATGGGATGATTAACATGAAACAAGAGTGGCAAGAGTTGCAAAAATTGTTGCTGGCGGTCAGATAATGCGGCTTGGGTGCGTTGGTAGCGTACGCTATTTAAATCCAGAAAACGTTGCTTCAACTGGGTTAATTGTTTGCGATCAATACCTTCATCAATGTCATGAATATCTATCGGGCGAGAGTGCATGGACGTTGATGGCCTTAAGGTTAACGCTGAAGATTATTGTTGGTCACTTTTTTCTTGCGCAGTATATCGGCGAGTGTATTGTAAAGCTGTTCGGGATTTACCGGTTTGGATAAATAGCCATTCATTCCCGCCGCGAGACAGCGCTCGCGATCACCACGCATTGCCTGTGCCGTTACTGCAACAATCGGAATATGTTGTTGTTGATTATTATTGCGCAATTGTCCGGCGCGAATCCGTTTGGTGGCTTCGAGCCCATCCATTTCCGGCATTTCCAGGTCCATCAAAACTGCATCAAATATGTCGCTGGTATTTTCCAGAATTTGCAGCGCTTCAATACCATTGCCTGCAATGCTGGTTTGAATATGTTTCTTTTTCAAAATGCCACGGATTACTTGCTGATTAACGATGTTATCTTCCACTATCAGCATTTTGGTGTTTTCCAGTATGTCGAGCGAATCATCCTCGATCCGGACTTCCGGGCTGATTTGCTGGAGCAAAAATTCGCGCCCGATTGCCTGGCTGATGGCATCAAACAAGCGCGACTCACTGACTGGTTTACTTAAAAACTCATCGACCAGAATGGCATTGGGGTTAGCGCTGGAGATTTCATCGCGATGATAAGCTGAAATTAAAAACACCTGGGGTTTTTGTTTCAAGCTGTTATCGGATTTGATCAGCCCCGTTAGTTGCAAACCGTTCATGTTGGGCATGCGGTAATCGAGCAAAACGAAATGGTAAGGTTGGCCGAGGTTGTCGGCCTGGCGAATCCGTTCAATTGCACTGAACGGATTGTCGATCTCATCTACTTGCAAATGGATACTGCGCGCGGTACTGGCAATAATCGTCCGCGCGATGGTGTTGTCATCAACAATTAATACGCGAATATTGTTTAAATCGCGCGGATGATTTACCAGGGTTTTTTCACCGAGGTGGCTGTGCTCGAATAGGGCCGTGAACGTAACTTTGCACCCTTTATTTAAATTGGATTCAACTTGTAATTCGCCCTGCATTAAATGCACAAGGTGGCTGCAAATGCCCAGGCCGTAGGAATTTTTTTCGCTTTCTGCATGGTATTTGTTAAAGACTAATAATTCCCTGATGTGCGCCAGTTTTTCGGCGGTCATACCCAAGCCGCTATCTTCCACGATAAACTGCAGCACTACCTGTTTTTGTGTTTGCGGTAAACGTGTTACACGCACTACAACCTGATTGGTGTTGGAGTACTGGAATGCATTGCTGATCAGGTGACTGAGAATCTGGCTCAGGCGCGATGCATCACCGCGCAAAAAACGGGGCACATCGGCTTTAATGTCGTAAACGATATTCACTGCACGATGCAGCGCGCTGATTTCAAACAGGCGCGAAATTTTTTCGAATAGTTGGTCGATATCGAAATGGGCGTATTCCAGAATTACGCGGCCAGCTTCTATTTTGGAGAAGTCGAGCAATTGATTGATGATTTGCAACAGCGAATCGGCGGCCGAGTTAATGCTCATTAAATAACTTTGTTGTTGCTCGTCCAGTTGTGTGTCATGCAGTAAATAGCCAATACCAATAATGGCATTCATCGGTGTGCGAATTTCATGGCTCACGCGGGCCAGGAATTCACTTTTGGTTTTGCTGGCGAGATCGGCTTGTGCTTTTGCATTGAGTAATTCTTCGCGCGAGGTCATAAAGTCGGTGATGTCGGTATTTACGCCTACGCAGCGTGTCGGGTGACCGACATGATCCGGTTCAAAAAATTTGGCTTTGGAGTTGACCCAGATAATATGGCCATCGCGATGCAAGAGTCGAAATTGCAATTGTAAAGAGTCGCGTTTGTTATCAATAGCGGCCTGGTATTCGTGCAGCATGTTGGCCAGGTCTTCGGGATGGGCAAAATAATCCTGCAATGTTTTTAGATTACCCGGCAAATCTTCGTAATCGTAACCGAGCATACGTAAATAGCTGCGGCTGAAATAAATTTTGTTGGTGAGTAAATTCCAATCCCAAATGCCATCGTTACTGGCTTCCATCGCATATTGGTAGCGTGTGTCGCGATCGTTCATCAAACGCAATTGTTCATGCTGTTGCATAAAGCGGAACAACCAGCCGAGCAAACTGCCGAGCGCTTTGGCATCTTGCGGGTGCCAGGTGCAGGGGTTATCGCGATGCAACGTCATTAAACCGCGCAACTGGTTTTGTTCTGCAAGCGGAATAATCAGGCTATTAAAAATACCGAGCTGCCGTAAGGGTTCAGTCACTTGTGCGAGATCGTGATCGGTAGCGGATAGTGTCAGCGCTTGACCATCGTCAAGATAGCGCCGTTCGGTTGAATCGGGTTTGACGGCGAAGCGCAGCCAGTCGGCGGCTTGCAAACGGCTGCGGGCGAGATCGCTTAAATCGGATGTGCACCATTGGCTGAGTAAGTCGAGCTGCCCATCCTGCTGATCCCAATTCCACAAGCCGATTTCGCGCAACCCCAACAGGCTGCCGACCTTGCGTAACACTTGCTGGATGCTGTGCGGGTGTTGTTGTTTAACCAGAAACCGAAGCGTTTCCTGTACCCAGATTTCATCGAAGATAGCGCCATCGCCCGTATTGAGCGGGCCGGGAGCATCCTGGTCTGAATCGACATTGGGATTTTGTGCGCTGGCGCGTAGCTGGTTGATCGCATGCCGGGCTTGCAAGCTCTGTTTCAGGGAGACGAGTTCTTCCTCCAGCAGCTGGATTTTCGCTGCCAGTGCCTCTTCAGAATCCCCTAAATGCAAAGATTTTTTACCCATGCTGCCTCATTATTATCTGGACAAAAAATAAACTGCCAGATCTAGAGACTAGCCCATGGCTGTGCAAATACCAGCGACAATAGGGATAAAATAATGAAAAATGCGCCAAAGGCCGATGAGCTGTAATGGCGTGATGGCTATCAGGCGGGGGTTTTCGTGGTGGCGCTTGAGGTCGTTTGGTTGCTTGCCATTACACAATTCTTAATTGTGTAATGGCTATCAATAAAAATGCCGCCCCCCGGTTACAAAAGGGCGGCACTTTTTATCGCAGGATTTCTGGCCCTGAATTACAACTGCCGGGTTGCGAGACTCGCTTTGGCCCGCTCAGCGGCGGCTTTCACCTGCACCGGTGCTGTTCCACCGATATGGTTGCGAGCGGCAACTGAACCTTCCAGTGTTAATACCGCAAACACGTCCTGCTCAATGATGGTGGAGAACTGTTGCAGCTCGGCGAGGCTCATTTCCGACAGGTCTTTACCGGTTTGCACGCCGTAAGCTACGGATTTACCCACAATTTCATGCGCATCGCGGAACGGCACACCGCGGCGAACGAGGTAGTCAGCCAGATCGGTAGCGGTAGAGAAGCCGCGTTTGGCCGCTTCGTACATTTCTGCCTTGCGCGGCAGAATGGCGGGCACCATGTCGGCGAAAGCGCGCAGGCAATCTTTTACGGTGTCGATCGCATCGAAGACGGGTTCTTTGTCTTCCTGGTTGTCTTTGTTGTACGCCAGTGGCTGGGATTTCATCAGCGTTAACAACGCAATCAAATGGCCGTTTACGCGGCCGGTTTTTCCGCGCACCAGTTCGGGTACGTCCGGGTTTTTCTTTTGCGGCATGATCGACGAGCCGGTGCAGAAGCGGTCAGGCAGGTCGATAAATTTGAATTGCGATGAGGTCCAGAGTACCAGCTCTTCGCTCATGCGTGACATGTGTGTGAGAAGGATACTGGCGAACGCGCAGAATTCGATGGCGAAGTCGCGGTCGCTCACAGAGTCGAGCGAGTTTTCAGTCGGGGCTTCGAAACCGAGCAGTTGCGCGGTGTAGGCACGGTCGATTGGATAAGTTGTTCCGGCCAGGGCGGCGGCACCCAATGGCAGATAGTTCATGCGCTTGCGGCAATCCAGCAGGCGGCCGTAATCGCGTTGCAGCATTTCAAACCAGGCCAAAATATGATGGCCAAAGGTCACTGGCTGGGCGGTTTGCAAATGGGTAAAACCGGGCATGATGGTATCGGTATTGGCGGCGGCCAATTGCAGCATGCCCTGTTGCAAGCGGGTAAGCTCTTTGGCAATTGCATCGATTTCGTCGCGGATATACAGGCGAATATCGGTAGCAACTTGATCGTTGCGCGAGCGGCCGGTATGAAGCTTCTTGCCGGTGATGCCGATGCGCTGGGTCAGCAACGCTTCGATGTTCATGTGCACATCTTCAAGGCTGATTGACCAGGTGAATTTGCCGGCAACGATTTCCGCGCGGATTTCCTCAAGGCCAGTGATAATCTGGTCGCGCTCTGCCTCGGTCAACACACCTACTTTGGCGAGCATGGTCGCGTGGGCGATGGAGCCATTGATGTCATGGTGGTAGAGGCGGTAATCAAAACCGATAGAAGCGGTAAAACGCTCAACAAAGGCGTCAGTTGCTTCGCTGAAGCGGCCGCCCCAGGGTTTGATCGGCTGGTCATTCTGGCTCATGAGGAAGTGTCCACAAACGTAAAATAATGAAAGAGTTAGTCGGTGCAGCTAGGCTAAGATTCGCATGTTGAGCGAAGCGAAAACAATCGCCGCACCGCAGGGTCGCGCATTATAGCCCAAGGCTTCACCAATTAGCCTGCGAAGATAACGATTCAACCTTCACCAGTGTCATTAAAGGGGATTTATGCCTGCACCCAGGGTTAAAAATACGCGCGTCGAAGCCCGCGAGCCCATCAATCCTTTTTTGCCGGATTTGTGCAATAGCCAATCGGTATTCCTGTTGATATTAGTGGCTGAGTTATTTGCCTTACTATTAACGATCAGCGCTTCATCCGGTTTACAGCATTTTAAATGGGACAAGCTTGCGCTGATTTCCGTACAGGTACAGTGGATTGTATTGTTCAGTGCGGTGGCGTTGTGCCGGATGCGTTTCTGGCTGGGGCAGCAAACCCACGTACAGGCGGGGACGGCAAGTTATGTATTGGTATTGTTGTTTACGCTGGTGTTGTCGTTGTTGGGGCAGTGGATTATTTATGGTATCGGGTCGGGGAATGATGACCACTTTGAGTTCGATTACTGGCTGCTGTTAAACAACCTGGTCATTGCCGCTATTCTCTCCGGGATTTTGTTGCGCTATTTGTACCTGCAACAGCAATTGCGCAACCAGCAACAAGCGGAAATGCAAGCGCGCATCCAGGCGTTGCAATCGCGTATTCGTCCGCACTTTTTATTTAATAGCATGAATGCGATTGCCAGTTTGATCAGCACGGATCCCGAAACTGCCGAGCACGTGGTGGAAGATTTGTCGGAATTATTTCGCGCGAGCCTCGCTGAACCCACATTGATTCCGCTTGAGCGTGAGCTCACCTTGTGCAGGCACTATCTGGAAATTGAACAATTGCGGCTGGGGCGCAGGTTGCAAGTGGATTGGCAAATTGGCAGCTACACTAGTGAAGTAAAAATTCCCAGCCTGATGCTGCAACCCCTGGTGGAGAATGCGATTTTCCACGGGGTAGAACCCATGCCCAAAGGTGGGAAAATTACCATCAAAGTTTCGCAAAACGATAAGCAGCTTAGTATTGTTATTAGTAATCCCTACGTGTTGGTGAAACGCAATTCGCAAAACCACGATCATTCCCAGCGCCATAACCGGATGGCGTTGGATAATATCCGGCGCCGTTTGACCGCGCATTTTGGCAGCGCGGCGCGCTTGTCCAGCAGTGCAGAAAACGGAGTGTTCACAACGTATATTTTTTGCCCGCTAACGGTGTGATAGTTATGTGCGCACCTATTTTTGAAAATCATCCGCAGAGAAAATAATTATGGATGTGTTGATTGTTGATGATGAAGCCCTGGCGCGGCAACGCCTGGTGCGCATGGTGGAAAAAATCGAAGGCTTTTGTGTTGCTGCTGAAGCTGATGGTGCTGATGAGGCCATGGTTGCAATTGCTGCCCATGATCCGGATATCGTATTGCTTGATATTCAAATGCCGGGCCGCGATGGTTTGTCACTCGCGCGTGATATCGCGGCGCTTGAGGATCCACCAGCGATAATTTTTTGCACTGCCTACGATCAGTATGCACTCGACGCATTTGGAACCAACGCAGTGGGTTATTTACTCAAGCCGGTAAAAGCTGAACAGCTGTTGCAGGTGCTGGAAAAAGCCACCAAGCTCAATAAAATCCAGCGGAGTGCGGCCCAACAGAATTCTGCCCAGCAAAATCCTGTTGCAAAAAAGGAAAGCCAGCGCACGCATATCAGCGCAAAAACCCGTCGAGGTGTTGAATTAATTCCGCTCGATGATGTGCGTTATTTTCTCGCGGATCATAAATATGTGACGGTTTATCATCGCAATGGCGAACATCTACTGGATGAAACCCTGAAAGAATTGGAAGAGGAATTTAACGGACGCTTTGTTCGTATCCATCGCAATTCGCTGGTCGCAATCAAACACATTGAGGCCCTCGAGCGCACCCCGCAAGGCCAATATCAGGTGCGCCTTGCCGACACCGAAATGCGCCCGGTCATTAGCCGGCGGCATGTGAGTGATTTGAAAGAATTATTGAAAGCGATCTAGGGGAGCGCTAAAAAAGATATATTTCGCAATACCCGTGAACGCGGCTATTCAACAATTCCTGCTTGCGCAGGAATGACGATTTAATTCAGCGCTTCCCCGGTTCTTGCAATAGGTGTTTTTATTAGTGAACTGGATGGCAATGTTCATTCTGCTGTAACAATACTGGAAGTGCTCATCAAAGGATTTGTAAGCAACTGAAGATCTGAAAAATACGTTAAAAATGATTTGAGTTATGACTGTTTGCTGTAAGTTTGGTTGAAATTTCTCGCTAATCATTTTTCAAATGCAATTTTTATCAGGATGATTATTGTCATTTATTTAAATTCTGATGCCATTCTTTTTGCAAAGAGTGATCTTCATCTGTGTTTGATTTTTCCCGCGTTCGATAATGCAGTGCTTTTGTCCAGAAGGGCATTGGCTAATTCATTTATTCTCGAGGGAAATATGGAAATCATAAGAAAACTTTTCAGGCAGTCAGCATTTTTGCTGGGCGTTGGCTTAACACTGCATGCATCCAGCAGTTTTGCAGCGCGTTGTGAATATGTTGTCCAGAACGAGTGGGGCACGGGGTTTGTTGCCGCCATTCGCATCACCAACGATACCAATACAGCAATCAATGGCTGGTCGGTTAATTGGGCTTACACCGATGGTTCCAAGCGCACCGGTGGCTGGAATGCACATTTTAGTGGTAGCAATCCTTATAACGCGACGAGTGTGGGTTGGAATGATCGTATCAATCCAGGGAAAAGTATTGAGATTGGCGTGCAGGGAAATAAAGGTGTTGCGAATAAACCGGCGCAGCGTCCGGTAATTACCGGTGGTGTATGTTCCGTTAGTTCCAGCTTGCCGTCCTCAAGCATTCGCTCCAGCTCAAGCCTGCCATCCAGCTCTTCCAGCGTCTTTGTGCAGTCTTCAACCAGTATGTCGCGGGCATCGTCGTCCTCATCGTTGGCTTTACCTTCATCATCATCCCGTACCAGCAGTTCTTATTATTCCTGGTCCAGTTCCAGCAGGATTTCGTCTTCGTCCAGCGTTTCATCGGGTCCAAATACTGCGCCGGTAGCGGATATCCAGCTTTCCATCTACGGCCTTACGGTGCAGGTTAGCGGCCGTGAGTCTACCGACGCTGATGGTCACAGCTTGCAATACACCATCGATTATGGCGACGGCAGCTCCATTAAATACCCGGAGGCCTGGCATACCTACAAGCAGGCGGGTGAATACAACATCACGCTGACTGCATCCGATGGGATAACCCAGAGCATCACGTCGCAGGTGGTAAATGTTGAACCTGCGCCGGGCAACCAGGCACCTATCGCGCGTCTTACCGTAGTGCGTGAGTACACGTCGCTGCTTGGTCGCGCGACATCATCTTACGATGAGCAAAATGCGCCGCTGACCTACGAATGGGATTTTGGTGATGGTGCCTTCCCTGATGATGCGTTTGCCAGTGTTTCTGATTGTGATGGTCGTGGAGATACTACGCGCCGTTCACGTCTGGTGACTGTCACCGTGAGCGATGGCGAATTGAAAGATACCCGCCAGGGTACATTTGGCGGCTTGTGTGGCAGCATTTATGACGTGCTTCCAGTTCCGCAATTTACCTATCTTGTGGACGGTAACCAGCTGGTTGTAGATGGTAGTAGCTCCTTGTATGAAACCGGCTTCAGATGGGATTTTGGCGATGGTACAACCGCTACCGGTTTGCTGGCTGCCCATACCTATGCGGCACCGGGTAGCTATAACGTCACCTTGACTACCTCTGGTCCGAGCTTGTTCAGCAGGTCGATTACCAAGGTTGTGGTTGTCGACGAAGTGAGTGGTGCAAGTTCATCCGCACACTCCGCCGTTATCAGCAGTTCGAGTGCAGCCAGCGAGATATCTACCAGTTATGTAAGTGCCTCTGCTATCTATATTCCATGCTCTTCCCGCAGTTCCTTTGCGTCCTCATTGGTCAGTTCCTGTGGATACTACCCCCTGCCGTCGTCATCCGGCGCTTCGACCAGCAGCTCGACTTCTGTCAGCAGTTCATCGTCCGTCTATCCGGATGGTTGGTCATCACGTTCCACATCGAGCAAGCGTCCATCATCGTCCAGCAGTAGTTCGAGTTCCTCTGGTCCTAACACTGCGCCTGTTGCCAATTTACAGGTGACTGAATATGGGTTGACAGTGCAAGCCAGTGGCTACGCCTCTGTCGATGCCGATGGCCATAAACTGCAATACACCATTGACTTTGGTGATGGAAAAACCATCAAGTATCCGGAAGCGTGGCACACTTATAAGCAAGCAGGTGCGTACACGATTACCCTCACGGTTTCCGATGGCATTACCCAGGCAATCCAATCGCAGGTAGTGAATGTTCAGGCGGCACAGGGTAATAAGGCTCCCATTGCGCGCTTGTCGATTTCATTGCATGCCGGTGGACAAGGGTTCGGCAGCTCCTCATATGACTTCGAGGGTGTGCCGCTAAGTTATGTGTGGGACTATGGTGATGGCCCGTTTTCTGACGACGGTGGTATTACTATCGGCGGATGTCCCGATAATCATGGCGTATCGCGATTGATTACCTTGACCGTTAGCGATGGTGAACTCAAAGATACAATCCAGGGTGGTTTAACCCAAACTTGCGTGACTCCTGTCGACAATCTGCCAACACCCCGCTTCAGCTATGTGGTTGAGGGTAACCAGCTATTTGTCGATGCCAGCGATTCGTACTTTGACACTGGTTTTGGTTGGGATTTTGGTGATGGCACAACAGGTCGTGGGTTATTAGCGACACACACATATACAGTGCCAGGTACTTATAACGTTACATTGCGCGTAAGTGGAGCAGATATGTTTGGCGCCAGCATTACCAAACAAGTAGTAATTGGTGGCAGTAGTTCATCTGCCGCCTCATCCGCTTCCGGGCAGTAAGTTGTTTCCATCAGGTGTTGTACCAACGCATCTGATTGAATAATTACTCTGCTGGAAAACAAAACCCCGCCATAAAAAGCGGGGTTTTGTTTTTAGATCACTTATCGCCTGCTGCATGCGGGCGATTTAATTCAGCGACAAAAAATTAACGGCAGGTTACCGCCGGTGTTTCCACACCGCCACCATTGGTATTGCCCTGGAAGCCGAATTCAACGGTTTGGCCTGCACCAATCGTGGAGTTCCAACCCAAACCGGTACCAGTGTAGGGATTGCTGCCGGTCAAGGTTACATTCCAGGAGCTGGTAATGCGGTTGCTGCCGCTGTATTGCCAGCTTGCAGCCCAGTTTGATTTGGCGCTGGTGCCGGAATTGGTCACGCGAATCGCGCCGGTAAAGCCTGAACCCCATGAATTGGAAACCACATAGGTACAACTCAAACCACCGGTATTATTGTTGACGCTGCTTGAGCTGCTGGATGGCGGCGTCACGCTACTGCGACTGCTGGAACTCACCGCGATACTGCTGGAACTGCGGCTGCTTGATGATGGCGTTACGCTGGACGTCGTACCACCTTCAATTCCCCAAGGCGCAGGTAAAGCTGCGCAACTGGTGCGGCCCACACAACTTTGCTGGTTTTCCCAGCCCCAACCGGACGGTGTGTTCACGCAGATTGGGTAGCGCGTGCCATACCAGTTACAGTTGCTGCCGGTGTTATTTGCCGACGAGGAGCTGCTGGAGCGAATGCTCGAAGAGCTTGGCGCTACTGACGATGGAATCGAAGAACTGCTCGGCACAACGCTGGAACGTGAACTGCTGGACGAACTTTGTGTACCACCAAAATGGGTCGCCAGGCGCGATGTTGCCTTGATGCCATTAGTACTGTTGATCAGGAAGTTGCCCCAGGTACTGAGCGAGGCGGCATTCCAGTTATTGGTGATATCCAGTTGCACACAGCAGCCGCCATTACCACTCCAACTCCAGCCCAGATAGCCGATGCGCATATCCTGCGCGTACTGGAGAATCGCGTCTTCCGCCACATTGCTGCCGTTGTGTTCCGCCCCGAACTCACCCACCACAATCGGCAAACCGCGGGTCTGGAAACTGCTCAGGTAGCTTTGCACAATACTCGCGCTGTTATACACCTCGTACATATGCACGGAAAAAATGGTGTTTTTCAGGGTATCGGCCGCAAAAATGGCGGGAGCGTTATCGCGCATGGCATTTTGCCAATCCTGTCCCCAATTCGCGGCATCAACCATTAATTGGTGCTTTAAGCCTCCGCTACGTAATGCACGCACGGCAGTAATTGTGTCATTGGCGTAGGTAGTCGCGGAGGTGCTATTGCCAAACGGTTCGTTAGCGATATTCACGATCACATAATCTTCCTGGCCGGTAATGGCGGCTTTAATATCGCTGCTTAACCAGTATTCGGTTGCTTTGCTGATATGGGTAGCCGCTGCACTTTCGCCGTAGCCGGTGGAGTCATGGACTTCCAGTACGCACACCAGTTTGTTGGCTTTACATTGGTTGATCACATTGGTGACGTCCGCACCGCTATTGCGCGTCCATTGCGTGCCGTTGGCCAACACCACACGCACGGAGTTGGCGCCGGTCGCGGCGATATCGCGCAGTGATTGATTAAGGCGATCGGGATACCAGGCATGGGCATGGTTAACGCCGCGGAATACAAAGGGATTGCCATTCGGGTCCAGGATTTGTGAGCCGCTCACGCTCCAGCCCGCAAATGCCGGTGAAACCATCGCAGCAGCCAGCGCAGCGAGGGCGGTTTTTTTCATTAACGCGTTTTTGATTGGCGAGTTCTTGAGTGTCATCAGGTTTTTCATGGTGTTTCCTTCTTGCAGTCGCAGGCTCGGGCCGGCGGCGCGTGTGATGGTTATTGTTATCAAATTGGTGCTGGCTAATAGCAAGCCCAATTCGGGTTAGCGAAAATCGCTTCGCTGGATCTGTGACGTTACAACGGGATTGGTGTTATTAAACGGCGATTACCGCAACTTACCCGGCGACCTGAGCGGTGTTTCTGGAGAGGAAAATACCGTCAGTATTATTGTGATTCTGGCTGCCGACTTCGGATTTTTGTAATCGGTTACATGATATTCGTATCAGCGCCTTAAAAACAAGCGGGCTACAGAGATGGTTTGGGAGTAATAACGCACAGATTGATTCATTTCTTAAAATTTTTTGTATCTATTTTTAATACATGAAATTTTTTTGTTGTTATGAAAAATGGGGGTGTGACCGGTTACAGTGTAAAGCGGAAAAAAGCATTGAGCGTTAGTCTGCCGTGGCAGGGATCTGCTGAAAGGTTATAGTGCGGGTTGATATCTGCTGAATGCAGCTGGTTACTGCGGTAAATCACCGCCCGGTTAAACCTGGCATTCACCTGGATGATACGTTCAAACAGCGCGGTGCTGCCGTTGATGTAAGTAAACTCGCGCTTGTCTTCAGCCATTACTTCCTGTTTCACGATCCGGAAATAATCCTGCAAACGCGGCTGGGTAATTGATTCAAATCCGGTGGAGCGGTGGCGATACAGCGACGTGCCACCAAACGCCGGAGCGCAGAGGTAATGCACCAGCGCAAATTGATTGGTGTCATGGGTATCAATATGGGGAATGGATTGGATCGGCCGCAATTGCCCCGGCGGTGTCGTTGTTAATGAAAACGCGCATAGGCTCAATTCTATTTTCGCGTGTGTCGGAATATCGAATTGTTTTCTCACCACAGGTTCAAGGGCCGCAAGGCAAGCGGCGGGATAATTACCAGTGACCGGTTTACGCAGCCCCGGATAAAAATCGCTCGCCTGTGCAATAAAACCCGGTGCGCTTGTTGCCAGCTCACGTAACTGTTCAGGTGCTGCGGCAACATTATCAATAATCAGCAGCGGATTTTTTTCGTTGCCGATATGTTCAACCTGTAATGAAAAATCCGGATTAATCTCAGGCATAACCCAAACGCTCATTTTTTTTCTGGATCAGTGCATAAATATGTCCGAGCGATGCAATCATGGTGTAGATCGGTTGCAAATAGTTTTGTTTTTGTAGCTGTAATAATTGTTCTGCGTTGAGTTGCGCAAGGCGATCTTCATCGATGCTATACAAACCCTGCACCCGTTGTTCCTGTTGATCGGCAAACGAAATATCCAACGTTAATGGCACGATGAGATTCAACTCGCGCAGTGTGCGAATAAAATCTGTCGTGTGGGTTTCGCCATCCAGCAATTGCGCTAATTGGGATTTAACTTGTTGCAGGTACGCAGAATCCTTTCCCTGTTTATCAAATAAAGATTCATGGTTAATGTCATTGGTAATACAGGGGCTCTCTTTATCAAGGCAGATAATAGTTTGTCCGGCTTCTGTGCCTACAAAAAAAGGCTGGCGGCTGATATTCAAGGGAACATAAATACTTTGCCATTGTTGATGCTGCCAAAATAAATTTTCGTTTTTAGCAAAGCCGAGCAGCGCAACTGCCAGGAACTGGCCGGTATCGCTGCTTTTGGTAAAAACAATCGGATAGCTGACCACCAATTTTAAAAATTCACTGAGCACCACCGGCACCATATGCTCCAACGCGCCTTGTGCTTCTATTTTGCTGGTATCAATGGCGATGGATTGATGTAACTGGTTATGCAGTGCAACAAAATGCGGCATGGGAAAATCCTGTATTAAATTGTTTGTAAGCCATATTCATAAATTTTATTCAGTAACTCGCGATTACCGGGCAAGTTGCTACTTGCGTGCGCGATGGCTTTTTGTGTTTTTATAAACTGGCTGTGTGCAAACTCTTTATCCATTAATAAATGGGCATGGTTACTAAAATCAGTTTCAAAACCCATCCCGTAAAGTACGTATTGATAACTGGCGGCGGGAAACACTTCATTGTTGCTGGAAAAATCCAGATCGCCGGGTGCTTGATAACGCCATAATTCCATTAATTCTTGCAGGCTTGGTGGAATAGTGGATTTATCGCGATTGTCGATCCAGAACTCACTGTCAGTACGCTTGCTTAAAATGTAATGCAGTTTTAAAAAATCGATAATGCGTTGCCAGCGGTATTGAAATGTTTCATTGAAGCGTTTGGCGGTAATATCCATTACTTCGCGCCGTGCCGGTAATTGCTCGGCAATAAATGTTGCGGACAATTCCACTAACACTAATGCCGAGGCTTCCAGTGGCTCCAGAAAACCGGCAGAAAGCCCCACCGCCACACAATTATTTTTCCAGAATATTTTTCGGTGCCCGCAATGAATAGGAATTTTGCGCACGCTGGCTTGGTTAAATGCCGGGCCAATATAGCGCTGCAATTCTTCCATTGCGCGTTCTTCATTGGTGTGGCGGCTGGAATAAACATGGCCAATGCCACGCCGGTGACGAAGGCCTATATCCCAAATCCAGCCAGCCGATTGTGCGGTAGAAATCGTGTGCGAAGCGATAGGCGAGTTTTCGTGCTCGTAAGGAATTTGCGCGGCGAGCGCGGTATCAATAAATAATACATCGCTGTGATCAATAAACGGTACTTGTAAATGCTGGCCCAACAATAACGATGAAAAGCCGGTGCAATCCACAAATAAATCGCCGGCAATATTTCCGGCCTGTGCGGTGGTTACAGAGGTGATATCGCCGTGATCATTGGAATTCACATGAATGACATCGGCAAGAATGTGGCGCACGCCTAATTTTTCGCAGCAGTGACGTTGCAGGAACTGCGAAAATTTTCCCGCGTTTAGGTGGTAGGCATAATTAGCGACCGAGCTAAACTCCGGTGTGCTAATCATTTTTGGCGCAAGACCTTGCTCGCAAATTGCTTCCTGAAAACAAACTGTTGCAGAAAAAGATTCATTGTTAAGCTGGGTGCGATTTTTTTGCCAATGAGCAACAAGGTTGGTCTTGCCAAATCCTTGCGGCAACATTAACGGGTGGTAATAAAAATCGTCGCTGGCTCCAGTGGTCCAGCGCGCAAATTTGGCGCCTTGTTTAAATGATGCATCGCACTCCCGAATAAAATCAGTTTCACTAATGCCCAATTTCATTAATGTGGAACGCATGGTAGGCCAGGTACCTTCACCGACACCGATAATAGGAATATTGGGTGATTCAACCAATGTGACCTGAATAGGACTGTTGGCGTTAGTGCGATGATGCGCTGCAATACGCCCGGCAGTAATCCAGCCCGCTGTTCCGCCACCGACAACAACGATGGATAAAACCGGTTTGTTCATCTTGGTTAACCTATTATGTTGCTTTTATTTTTTGAATAAAAAGGGCCGTGCAAATGCAGCGGCCAGTATCAGCGAGTAGCAAATTGTTTTCCAAACATCTACCAATAAATTATCGGTAGATGTTTGGAATCATTCCGGTAACATTTTTTTGTTTAAAAACTTGCGCGTAAACCCATCACCCATCGGCGACCGCTGTCTTCAATCAACAACAATTGATTTTCGTAACGCCCGCGCTTGTGTACGTATTCTTCGGTTAGGTTAATGCCTTCCACGAATACGGTGACTTCATCGGTGATGTCGTAGCTCGCACTTAAATCCCATTGCTCATAATCTTCCACCAGTGTGGGACCATTGCCATTGGTTTGTGTCAGTGATTGCACAAATTCATCGCGCTGGTTGTAAGCCAAACGAATTTGCACGGGCCCTTGTTCATAGAAACCTACAAGGTTCATTGAGTCACTTAAGCCGGTCAATGCAAATACCTGGGTCACATCCGCAGGATCTAATTCCGCATCGCTATCAACCAATGTTGCATTCACCATCACACCGAAACCGCTTTCGCCGAAAGTGTGTTGAACCCCTAACTCCAAACCGTCAACAGTGGCATCTTCACCATTGTTGGGAATGGTATTTTTAAAGGTTGCCACTTTATCGCCAGCATCTGCAGCGCCGGTGTTGGTGCCGGTGGATGGATCCAATAACAATGTGCCGTTAGGTAGTGTGAATGTTTTATCTTCAAGCGTGTTGACGATAAAATTCGCCACATCTTTTTTGAAATAACCGGCAGACACATAACTCGCATCGCCGTAATACCATTCCCACGACAAATCAAAGTTGTCAGATTCAAATGGCTTCAGTTCTGCGTTACCGCTGGTGGATGCGAGGTTGCCGCCTTGCCGCGTGGTGGTAATCACTGTGACCGGCGCCATGCTGGTCAAGGTCGGTCGCGTTAATGTTTTGGATGCGGCGGCGCGCACCACCATTTCATCTGTGATATCCAGTTTGATGCTCATGTTCGGTAAAATTGCATCGTAACTGTCATCAACATTGACGGCGCGCGCGGTGCCATATTCAGCGAGCATTTCTGTTTCATCCAGAATACGCAAACCGGTTACTGTGGCTTCCGTTCCGCTCACGCTCACATCCGTGGATTCAATGCGCACACCGGCTGATGATGATATGGGCATACCGGCAACTTCACCGGCGAAATCCGATTCCAGATAAACCGCAAAAGTGTCTTCTTCAACGATAAATGAATTATCGCGCTTCACAGCATCGAAATTTTTACCGCTGATACTTTCAAGATAAGCGAATTGTTTTTCGCCATCGTGCGCAAGCCATTTGGTCGGCATACGTCCGCTGCCGCTGACATCGCCAAGGAAATCATCGCCCGCATCGAAAATATATTGCATATCCGCAGGGATAATCGGCGAATCAGGATAACCGCAATAGGTACAGTGAATACCAACACCTTCGTTGTCCCAACGTTCCAATGCTTTTTCTTCGCTGGAAAATAATGCACCGAATTTGATTTTTACCAAACCGGAATCGCTGCCTTCATCCCAGGCACCATCCATTTTAAATTGATTGATTTCATCATCTACCGCCCAACCGCGGCGTAACATCACATGCGCGCGACTATTGGATTTATCGAGGAAATCACTAACACCTGCTGGCGGCTCATAATTGGGATCGCTTGGGTCAAGATAAGCAACCTTATCCAACGCCTGTTGACCAGAATAAATATTGGGGTTCGCCGTCGCAAAGTCGCTAGCGTAGGGAAGGATGTTGTCATCTACTTGAAAACGTACACGGTTGAAATAACCAATCAACGACAATTGATCGCCGCCACCATTATTGGCATCGCGCTCGGCATTGGAAAAAGTTGCATCAAAATTCAGGTTTAAATTATCGCTGACTTGCCAGTCGGCATTAAATCCGAGCAAAGAAGTTTTCGTCAGGCGATCAAATTTTTTCGCATGCATATCCGTGGCAAGGCCGGTGTCCTGGCGTAAATCGATAACGGTGTTGTTGTCATCGGTAATCGCTTCGGTGACGTTGGGTGCAGTAAACCAGTGGCCGTAGGAAAGGGCGTTGGTTTCAATATCAAAATCCGAATAAATCGCATCAGCGGTCAGCGTTAAATTATCACTGGCAGCAAATTGCAGCACTAAAGATGCGTTAGTGCGTGTGCGTTCTTCAAAAGTAACTTTGTGGTCATAGTTACGCGGCGAAAAAATAGTGGAACCGGCTTTAACGCCTGCGCCATTATTTAATTCTGCCCAGGGAATTCCCTCATTAAGTTTTGGATCGACATTGGGTTTGAATTCCAGCCAGCCATCGACTTGCGCCTGATTCAAACGTGTTTCACGTTCCTGGTGAGAAACGGCGAGCAACACACCAAATTTTTCTTCATTAAATGTATTGCTGATTAAACCGGAAATTTGCGGTGTGGTGTCTTCACTATTTTCTTCGTACGCGGCTTTTACGCTGCCCGCGACTTTAAAGCCTTTTATATCAAACGGGCGCGCGGTTTTTACATTGACAGTAGAGCCAACGCCGCCGGATTGCATCGCGGCTGTTGAGGTTTTGTGTACTTCAAGGCCGCTGACCAATTCTGATGCAACCGTATCGAAACTAAATGCGCGCGATAAATTTTCAGTCGCCATCTGGCGGCCATTAATTAATACGGTGTTAAATTCCGGACCAAAACCGCGCACGGTAATTAATTGTCCTTCACCGCCGGAACGGTCGATAGAAACACCGGTGATTCTTTGTAAGGATTCGGCGAGGTTAGTATCGGGAAATTTACCGATATCCTCCGAAGAAATTGCATCGACAACACCACCCGCATCGCGTTTCACATCCATTGAGCGCTGCAAACTGCCGCGAATACCGGTGATGATTAATTCTTCAACTTGTCCATTGGTGCCGGTTGGTGCGGTTGTGTCTTGTGCAATCACCTGCGTACCAACCATGGAGGTCAGTATGCCGATAATAGCGCTGAGCTTATTTTTATTGTGCATTGGGTCCAATTCCTCGTGAGTTTCAAGGGGCGTAATGGTCAGCAGACCTTTCGCATCTATCTTCACACTGAGGTTGGTGTCGGCAACTAATAACCTTGCTGCTTCGGCAATCGAGTAGCGACCCACCAATGAATTGGTGGTTATGTTCGCAGCGTCATCGAACGGAAAAATCAACGTGATATCGGCTTGTCCGGCAAACTCAGTGAGCGAAAGATCTGCGCGTTGCTGAGGAATATCGAACACGATAATTTTATTCAGATCGGTGTTTTCGGCCCATGCAGGCGTAGCGGTTCCGGCCAGAATGGCAACTACCAAAAATCGAAAAACTATCTGTTCGTTTATATCAGCAGCGAGTGTTTTGCTCGCGTGCTTAATAGACGAATCGATTATTTTTTTCCGCCATTTCATTCGGAATTTCTGCATTTTTTTGTGCTGTTATTCTAGTTATTTGTGCGTTTTGTAGTGGTAAGCGCCAACGTTTGCGCAGAGTCAGGCGAGCATAAAGGCTGAAGCGATGCGCAACAAGCAGCTTTAAGTGTCAAGGTTAGCTTATTGTGAAAATAATGAGGATGAAAACGTTTTTTTTTATGGCTTGCAAGTTGCAGCTAACAGAAAATTTTTTCTTATGGTCAGTTGCGATCTATGGCTGTAGTGCAGCGGATGCTGTTCACTTTGGAATGCGAACAGCATCACTATTGGTTAAAAAAACTAGCGACTATAGAGGCGGATTTTATTGTTGTTGATGCGCTCGTGGCTGATATGAAAATTCTGTTCAAGTGCAGCTAACAAACCATCGACATCACCCGCTTTGAATAAGCCTGCGATGCGTTCCTGTTTAATGAATTCATCGCCAATTTCAAATTGCACGGGGGTGTAGCGATTTATTTCGCGCACTGCTTGCTCCAGCGTTTCACCGCGAAATACCAGATTACCTTGCCGCCAGCTCAAACTGCTTGCAATGTCATTGTCATCCACTTTGGCAATTTTTTCGTCGCGTGCACCCAGCAGAATTTTTTCGCCCTTGGATACTGCCAGTGCGGAGGTTGGCAAACGTTCAGGAAGAATTGCATCAATAGTTTTTGCTGGCGTATTTTGGGCGACTAATACTTTTCCATCGGTGACTAGCAGGGAAACTTCTTTGTCGTTATAGATGCGCACATTAAACGCTGTCCCTACTGCTTGCACCACTTTATTGCGTGCGATAACACTGAGTGGCCGCGACTTATCATGGGCTACTTCAATATTAATTTCACCGCGCTCAAGGAAAAATAAACGATGGCCTTCGCTGTATTTAACCGTTACGCGACTATTGGTATTCAGCACTAATTGTGAGCCATCAGGAAGATTGACATTAGAGTGTTCGCCAATTGCCGTTTCGTAAACGCCGTCAACGATTGCCGATGGCGCTTGCGACGAAGCCGTTAATAGTGATGGTAATTGCGCGGTGAAATTACTGCCGAAAAATACAGCAGTTAATAATAACGATGCCGCTATAGCACCGTAATAACGCAATTTGTCCGCAGGCTTTTTAGCGGGTGGCTGGAATAAATCGGCGAGACGCGCGAGGCTATCCATTTTGTCCCACAATGTGGCCATCTCAAATAAAACCTTGCGATGGGTTTCATTGGTTGCAAGCCATTGCTGCAATTCTTTTTGCTCAGTGGATGTGAGCTGGCGGTCCAGTCGGGCGATCCATAAACTGGCCTGGTCTTCAATCTGCTCCTTGTTGGGGCTGCCGGGGCTTTTGTTGTTGGGAAAGCCAATAATATTGCTCATAGTGTGCCCCCTGTTGCGGGCGATGTTTGCATCGGACTCGTTGCGCTCACTGTGTCGTGTTGGCGGGTTGCCATAAAGTGTGCACAGCGTTTAATGCCGGTGGCGATATGTTTTTCAACGGTGTTTTCACTGATATCCAATTGCAATGCAATTTCTTTTTGTGAATAGCCGTACACTTTTTTCAATACAAAAGCCTTGCGGCATTGCAGCGGTAGCTGTCGCACCGCTTCGCAAAAATGCCCAAATTCCTGGTTGGCCGCCACGCGGTCAAAGGTATCGTCCGGGCGACTAACAAATTCCAGCAGTTCCTGTTCATCATCAAGGCTAACTGTCAGCCTTGTTTCTGCCTTTTTCAAATGATCCAGTGCCAGGTTGTGCGCGGTGCGCAACATAAATGAGCGCGGGAATTGGATGTCTTCCTGTTTTTCCACCTGGCAGACCCGTACATAGGTTTCCTGCACGATATCTTCCACTTCGCGCGGCGGCACAATACGTGACACCGCGCGCACAAGGGAGTTGCGCAGGCTGACAAAGAGGCTGGTGATGTTATCGTTATTCGCCATGGGCTATCGCTATTCGTGGTTTTTGCTTAAAGGGTATAGACGAAACAGACGATATTTTCCGCCATATTTTTTTGCATCCACATTCCGGCGGGCAAAAAGCAAAAAGCCAACACACAGGTGTTGGCTTTTCGGGGTTAACGGGTGATGCGAATTACAACGTGATGGATTTTACAATCGCTTCAAATTCCGGGTTGTAGTGATCGTAGTGATAGGTGTTGGCGGCAAAGAAAATTACCGAATACAGCTTGTCATTTTTCACAAACGCGAGCACTTTTCCGCGATTCAGCAAACCATCAGCATTAAAAAATTCCAGATCAAATTCAATACCGGTGACATCCGCTACCTTGCGCGGTTTGAGGTTGCTGCCAGTAAAGGGATATTTACCGCCACTGGTATTGGTTAGCGAGGTTTCTACCAACGCTTTTAACTCGTGGGGTAATACTTTTGCACTGAATTTTGGCATCGGTGTGTCTTTGCTGAAATCGCGGAACATTGCTTTGCCGCTTTGAATTCCGCTAACAAAAACAAATTGGTTCAGCAATGCACCATCAGCCGTCCAGACTTCGGTGTTGGGGCCATAGCCGGAAGGGATTTTGTTCCAGGTCATGGTGGACTGGAATTGCATATTGCCCACTTTGGTAACGCCGGCCGGCTTTAAGGTATAGGCAGCACAACCGCTTAGCACCAGCAATGCAGCAACCAGGCTAATACGTTTAACGACAGCAAAAAAAGTTATTTTCATAATTGTGTTCCATGATTATTCGTTAGCGGAATTTATGTAGAACTGCACCATCTCTTTGTCAGATGCGGCTGGTGCTAGCGCCAGATAATTTTCCAGATGTTGTTTAGCGGTTTTCGGATCCGTTTTGACCAGCAGGTAACCCAATTCACGATGTGCTTCCGGCGGGTGTTGTGGCTCGCTTATGCTCTTGCGGTAATGCTCCAGCGCCAGCGTTTCATCGTTGGTGCCTTTGCGTAATTTGCATAGCTCACCTTTGAAAAATTCCACGGCGCCGGCGGGATAACCTATGCGGGTATGACGATCCAGCATTGTTTCGGTGCGACCAAGGTCCTGTAGGCTCAAATGCGAATTCATAAACTCGAAATAGAGCGGGCTAACGACTTGCAAGTACTCCGCGCTGTTCGTTTTGAATTCCTTGTCGGTCGTGTGCAATTCATTCGCTTTTTTGCTGAGCAGTTTCATCCGGTCTTTACTTTTCGGATGCGAAGAAAAAAAGGTGCTGCCTTTTTCCCTGGTCTTGTCGTGCTCCGATTCCTGATAAACATATTCCCACAATGCTGATGCCTTATCCGGTGAATAACCGGAGGTTGTCATGAGTTGCAAACCGTAAAGATCGGCTTCGGTTTCCTGCTCGCGACTGAAAGCCATGGCATTGGAGGCAACGCTGAGTGACGCTAACCCCATAGTGAAAATCATGTCCGCAAAAATAGCGGCCGATGCATTTTTGCGCAGCTTGCGCCACTGCGTAATCTGGTGCGAGCGAAGAAAATGCGCAATCTCATGGGAGAGCACCGCCGCAAGTTCCGCCTCGCTGTCCACACGCAACAATAAGCCGCTCCACACATGCATCATGCCATTGGGATACATACCGGCATTGAAATGGGGATTGCGCAGAATGTATACGCGAATATGCGGACAGTAATCGCCGGCAAGCTTGCAGGTGAGGTTTTTTACGTATTGGTTCAGTACCGGATCGGTTACCAGATCCGGTGAAACTTTTATGCTTTCCTCCAGCTTGTCCACTTGATACCAGAAGCCGCCTTCATCGGTAGATATTGCAGGACGGTAACCAGGATCAAAGTTGGCTTTGTAGGTTTCCGCTTGCACCGACAAACCAAGAAACAGGCTGGCGAGTACCAGCCAAAGATGCAGATGTTTATCCATGATTGGTTTTACCGTGTAACCAGTGGGAATCCTTTAATCAAACTCGTCATGGTTCGGTCAGCGTCGGCCTGGTTACGCAGGTCGCCGGTACCGCTTACCATGCGGTTAAACCACACAATGTCACCACTTTTCAGGTCTACCAGTGATGCAAAACCCACCTGGGTTCCACCTTGTACACTGATACCGCCAGCGGCGGCGAGGAACATTAATGCGGCGCGACCACCACTGGTATAGGTATCGCGTACAAAAATAAATAAGCCATAGTCAGCGCCGGTTTCACGTGCCAGATCAGCCGCTGTTGGGCCAAGGGTGCGAATATGTTTGCCGGTTTTTTTGGATGGCAGCGGCATCATCATGTCGTAGTTAAGAATGCTGTAACCAGTAGCCTGGTGCAGCTTTTCCAACTGAATCAGGGAGCTTTTGGGGTCAGTCGCGGCAGATTTATAGAAGCCCAGCGGGTTGTCTGTTTTGACTGATTTTTTCAGGCTTTCCGTCATATAACCGATAGCCTTTTCGGTCCACTCGGCTTTGGGTTCGGTCAGGCCCGACGCCGTGAGTAAAGCCAGCTCTACATCTAGGGGCATCACTACCACCTTTTTGGTACCGGCAATCGGACCCGTGTTAAGTGAGCCATGTTTGAATTGGGTTGTTTGGGCGCAACCCGACACGATGGCTGCAAATAACAGCACACCGGCCAGTTTGAAAGTGAATAAATTACGTAGATGAATAAGCATCTTGTCGTCCTCACGTTATTATTTGTCCAAAGGATGATGAAAAGCGCGCCAAGAATAAGAGGCCGGCTGTGACTTGTCCAGCAGCACTAAAAAAATTTGGCGATGGATATTGGAGGGAATGGCGGAAGAGAGACTTTATTAGCTCCGGCAATCGACATTGCCGGAGTTTTGGCGCTGTAAAACTAGCGTTTTTTGAAAAGCAGGGTGACGCGATTTGATTCTCCGATGGCCCGGTATTTTGCCCTGTCCGTCTCGGGCGCGTTCAGGCTGGGAGGCAAACGCCACACGTTTTCGCCTGCTTGCGGGTCATCTTTCGGGTTTTTATTGATATCACTTTCGGCAATCAATTCGAAACCGGCTTTGTCCATAAATTGAATAATGGCCGAACGTTTCAAATAGCCATTTTTTCCGGTGGCAAAATCATCGGATTTATCTTCCGTAACCGCGTGCTGGACTACACCGACCACACCACCCGGTTTTAATACTCGCCGGGTTTCACTCAGTGCCTGGGTGAGATAACCGCCTTCTTTTTCCAGGTTGGCGAGGTTATGCAGTGCGCGGATAAATAAAACCGAATCCACTTTGCCGGTGAGTGACGCAGGCAATGTAGCGAAGGTATAGGCGTGCGCATTGGCGCCATCTGCACCGCCCCAGGTTTTACTGTTTGCACTCCATTCAGCGGGCCAGCGTTTGCGCCCTTCAATAAATTCCTCGTTGGCCCAGCTACCCAGTTTTGGCCAGAAATCCAGGTTGTAATCGACACCAATCAACTGGCCATTTTTGCCCAGGTAGGGAACCAGGATTTTTGAATACCAACCATCACCTGGCAAAACTTCAACGACGGTATCGCCCGGCTTTACGCCGAAAAACGACAGGGTTTCTACCGGGTGACGCGCCGCATAGCGCGCTTGTTGTTCGGCAGGAAGGCTTTGGGTGATATTGGCCAAACGTTGTGAATTTTCGGTGCTCAGATGGGTGTTGATGGTGGATTGGCTGGCACAGGCACTGAGTAATAGCGCGCCTGCAATAACGGAAAACGTTCTCATAGCATAATTCCTTTGTACGATCAGATTGGCGATGGGCGAGTTTGCCAGTTATGTCGAGTTGCGGGTAAAACAAAAGGATTATTTTTGTAAAGTTTCATCAGCAACAAAATGTCGCAGCCGATAAAAAACCCGCCGAAGCGGGTTTTTATCAGGAACGTGTCAGAAAAACTCGTTGAATTAATACACTAACGTTTGAATCGCATGCGCAGGAATAGTGACATTGGTTTCCTGGTTGTTGATGTAGTAACGATAGGAAACAGCCGCGTCGCTATTGTTCATTACTACGGTGGCGAGTTTGTTGTCCGCGTTAATGAACGACGTGGTTTGCAATACGCTGCGGCTGGTTACCGCGCTTACACGTTGCGCTTCCGGTTTAATAAATTTGGAGAAGTGGCCAAGGTAGTAATAGCTTGGAGTATAAATTAATTCACCTTTGCTATTGGCGTGGATTGGTGAGAAGCAGAAATTGCCAACGTGATTTGGGCCACCTTTATCATCCAGCAAAATATTCCAGTCGGTCCAGGCAACGGCGCCGGAGTTGAAATCATTAATTAATGAGTCGCCATAACGCTCGCCGTTTGGCCAGTATTGGTAACGCTCCGGATTAAATTTTTCTACAGTGGCTTCAGTGAGCATCAAATTTACATTCGGGTAAGCTTTATTCACTTCCGCAACATTTTTATACATCGGTTGGCCGCCGGTCCAGGTTTCGTACCAGTGGAAACCAATACCCCATACATATTTTGCCGCTTCCGGATCGCTCATGATGGTGTGGGCGCGATGGGTAATCAAATCGCGGTTGTGATCCCAGACAATAATTTTTTTATCGCCCAGACCTTCTTTTTGCAATGTGGGGCCAAGGTGATTTTTCAGGAAGTCGCGTTCTTCATCGGCAGTGAAAATCATTGATTCCCAGGTTTGTTTTGCCATGGGTTCGTTTTGTACTGTCAAACCCCAAATAGGTACACCTTCTTTTTCGTAGGCGTTAATAAATTTGGTGTAGTAGAGCGCCCAGGCTGCATTGTATTCCGGCAATAATTTTCCACCGCGCAACATGTTGTTGGTGTCTTTCATAAATGCCGGGGCAGACCAGGGGCTTACGTAAGTGGTAATTTTTCCACCGGCGGCTTTAATCACTTTTTTGACCAGCGGCAAACGGTATTTGCGGTCGTGATCAATGCTGAAGGTTTTTAATTCTTTATCGCCTTCTTTAATGTAGGTGTAACTGCCGCTACTGAAATCCGAACTGTGGATCGTGGTGCGCAACAGTGTGTAGCCGATACCATTTTGGTTGTCGTAATACGCTTTGAGGAATTCATCCTGTTTTTTGCGATTTAATTTGGCAAAGACTTCCGCGCTTGCGTCCGTGACCGCACCACCAATGCCGAGGAATTTTTGATAGCGAATATCCGGATTCACAATAACGGCAATATCCGTTTCCGGATATTGTTGCGCCGGTTTCAGGCTGAGTGTATCGCTCAGGCTGATGCGCAGGTTGGAATCCTTGGCGGTGGTGTAAACACTGACTTGTTTGTCTGCGGCGAGTGAGCTGAAGCTAACGCTGGTGATCGCCGCAGCGAGCATCCATTGTTTTAAATGTCTTTGCATTTTAACTATCTCTTGTTGTTAAAAAATCATTTCATTTTTTGCACATGTTGATCTGGTGTCAGGATTTTTCTGACACCAGATTCACTGTGCGTTGACTACTTACTGCTTTTTAATTTCAAACCAATTGATATTCCACTCTTTGCCCAACGAGCGGAAACGCAAGGTATGGTTGCCTGCCGTTAATGCAAATGTGCCGCTGCTTTGGGTTGCCCAGGTTTGCCAGCCGCCGGTTGCATTTACTGCGCGCGTGTCGACGACGATATCGTCGATCAATACTTCAAAACCAGTACTGCCGGGTTGTGTCGCAAGGCGATAATCAATGCTGTAGTTACCTGCGGTTTCGGCGTTGATTTTGAATTCGATGAAATCACCGGCTTCAAAATGACCGACGTTTTGGCCGCCACCGGCGTCGGAAGTACTTTCCAGTTGCACGCCGTTCATGGATGTATATTTTTCGGCTTCAATTTTTGCGGGCACTGCAACAAACAGAAGTTTAGTATTGACTGGATTGCTGGCATAACCTTCGGCGACTTTATTTTTCGCGGTGATGGAGTAGTAGTAAGTTTCTTCTTCACTAATACCGGCATCGGCGAATGTCGTTGCGGTAAGGTTTTCACCAATCAACGTGCCTTTTATGCCTGCAGCAGTTGAGCGGTAAACGTTGTAGGTAATATCCGTACCTGCAATTGCGCTCCAGCTCAATGCAACATTGGTTCCGGTTTGGGTAAGCGTAACGCCTGTTGGTTTTTCCGGAAAATCAAACACATCATTGTGTTCACTGCTGACTAACCATTGCGCCAAACCGGAATGCACGTCGTAACCAACTTCGCCATAACTTTTGAAAAGCTGTTCGATTTGTTCAATGGATGCGGTGGTGAAATCCACTTTACCGGCGTTATCGACGACATCTTTTCCCGCTACCGGAGCATCTTCAATTAAATAAATTTCGGCCCAGGTATTTACGCTGGCGTTATCTTTAAAGACACCGCTGAAGGTATAGGATTGACCAGCTTGCAAGGTGATTTGTTGATAGAGCGCGCCATTGATTTCACCGGTCACCCCAGCGGGGCGAGTAATGCGCAGGTTTGCACCGTCACCCCCGGTAGGTTGTTTGCTGGCGTCGGTGTTGTTGTAATCAAAATTTAGCGAGCCGGTGATGGTTAATTCAGTCCAGCCGCTACCGCTGCCAAATCCGCCATTCACCAATACTTCTTCATTGGTCGCGTTATTTTTCAGGCTGATGCTGTCGTAAGTGACATCGGGATTCGCTCCACCATTCGCACCGGTTTTTATCACCAGGTAATAATTTTTGGTGCCGGTACCGTTGGTGTTGATAACGGTCGCTTTTTTCGCGCAGGCATTGGCGAACGTGGAATTCCAGTTGGCGCAATCCCAGGTGCTGGCTTTGGTGATCAAACCAACGCCGGTATCCAGGCTGGTATTGATTTCGTTGGTTACCATGCCCCAGGTGCCTTTGCCCTGACCGCCGGCAATGCTCACGAGTTTGTATGACCAGCTTGTAGACGCCCAGTTGTAACCGGCAAAAATATCGTAAGTGGCACGGCCAATTTTTCCGCCCAGCTCCAGCCCGGCAGATTGCCATGGCTGGAATTCACCCATCAGCATCGGTGTTTTCAGCGCGGTGATTTTTTTATTCCAATCGCACACACCGCCCAAGCCGTTTTGCCCGCACGTCAACCAATCGCGATGCACATCATAGTGCGTGTCGCCGGGTCTATCGCCAAACAAACCGGGGTAGGGATGGAGTTGGAAAGCAACATTGGTGAGGCCTTTGGTGGCCGGATCACCATAGACGTCGATGCTGCCGTAATGGCTGTGCAGCATAACGATATGTTTATCATCGATCTTGCGAATCACGTCGTAGAGTTCGAGTACACGGGTGGCCATGTCTTCCGGGGTTGAGCCCCATGGCTCGTTGAGCGGATCATAAGCGGCGACAACCGGTTCATCTTTATATTTGGTGGCAATTTGTTCCCACAGCCATTTGGTGCGTTCCTGGTATTCCGGTGTGCTCCAGTATTTATTCTGGCCGGAGCAGCCGGTGTGGTCATTGGGGGTTTGGCCGCCCAATGCGCCGTGTAAATCCAGGATTACATAAATGCCGCGTTTCTTCGCTTCCGCGATTGACCAATCAATGTAATGCCACGCATCGGCGCGCAAGGTTTTGGGATTCTTTTCGTCTTCAATCACGCTCCACAAAATGGGCAGGCGGACGACGTTAAAGCCAAAGGCTTTGAGTTGGTCCCAGTCGCGCTCTTTTATCCAGTTATCACGGAAGACTTTGATCAGGCGTTCTTTTTCTTCATAGCTAAAGCGTTTGGTAAGTTCGGCTTCCAGGGTGCATTGATCGTGTACGCCATTGCCACCCTGGCCCATCATCCAGAATTCCTGCACCAGCCAGTTGCCGAGGTTGGTGCCTTTTAAATTGATCTGGTCGCCGGAGGCTTTCACCCATTTATTGCCATCAGTTTTGAGCATGGTCATGCCTTCAGTGGGGGCTGAACTGCTGGAGGAGGACAATGAGCTGGATGACGAGGGTTCACTGGAAGATGACATTGAACTGGACGACGACGGTTCACTTGATGAAGCAGGGGCGCTGGATGAAGTCGTCGATGAACTCTTCGCGATACTAGTGGACGATTTGCTACCGCCGCCGCCATCACCACCACATGCGACGAGGCCGAGGATGCTGAGTGTGAGCAGGCTGAGTTTTAGCGGTTGGCTGACCGGATTCGGTTTGCTGTTGGATATAGTCATAGCGGTTTCTCTTATCTTTATTTGAAACATTAGGTTTATTGTTATTGCCACCGCATGGTCATCCAAAAAACAAACTAGTGCGCCCGACTAAATTTACTCGAACCGGCGCAGGTTCTGTTCGACCTAAACTGGGAAGTTTTTTCCCCGAACCTACTTGGTAACTCCTTGAAAATAATGTGAAAAAAGCCCCGTGACAGCACGGGGCAGTAAATGGTTTCCAGAAAAAATAGGACTGCGGGCGCAGCCGCTATGACTGACTTTTCCGGAACCCAGGGAGATTGAGCGTTTGCTGAAACCATTAGAGCGTGAGATTCGCACCAAAGCGTCCGTGAGCACGCAACCGAACTTGCCGATAAAAAATGGGGTGGGTTTGTTTGGCGGGAAATAACAGAACCCGGGGTTATTGCCTTGGTGCTATTGAAATCAGGCTGGTACTGGCTAACGTTTGTGCTCCTGGGGGACCACTTAAGGTGGGCCCGGAAACGATTAAGTGAAATCAACGCTAGTGAAATTACTTCGTTTCCAGCAGGGCGTATTTACAAAATGCGGATCGTTTGATAAGTGAAAGTTGCTTTTTATCTGGATGATAAAGCGGCGTTAACTGCCGCTATTGAATATGACGAGGCCTGTCATTCCTGCTTGGGATTGTATTTGCGATAAAAGCTAATGTGGCTTTAGTTCACCCGACCAGGGTGTCCTGCAAGTTATAAACTCGTGTAGTCTGTTAATTTCGTGATTGAAACTCCTGTCAGCCCCGCACGTTCAAGCCCTTCTTTTACATAAGCGTCGATTACTATTAATCGTGGGCGCTCATATAAACGAAAAAGCATCTGCCCCCCAACGAGAGTTGGATCAATAATGGGATTTTTGATCAAGCGTCGTCCAGCCGCGTTTGTTTCAACTCCACTTTTAAGGCATTTAATCAATCCACTTATTATTCCCAAGTAGTAATACGCTATAACTTTTTCTGAGTTTTCATCGAAAAGCTCAACTGGGAAATAATTAATATTATCAACTCCTAAATCATCAAGTACGCTTTTTAATCTTTTCGAAAACAACGGAACATCGGCAGTCATCATGTCAGGGTATGTCACCTCTGATTCGTCATCGATTGTTACAGGTGAGCGAATCGGAAGCTTGAATGAGAGAGGTTTACCCATAACCATATCGATCATATCCAATTGTTCTGGTAGCTCCCCAATGTAGGGTATGTCCGTGTTTCCTGTCACTTCATCAAGTATGTAATATTCCATTTTTTCCTCGTTGTTATCTACGATGTAAACGCATATCTTGACGCAATTTTTGATACGTAAAAAGGTGCACTATTTCTGGGGGATTTAGCAAAAGCATTAAGCTTATTTCTGATTGCATTACATATATCATCAATTTGGGATTTAATTTTATCCGACTTATCTTCATCGGATTGACAATGCTCATCCCTGTAAAAATCAATGCAAATATCCACTAACATTTTTTGAACTTCTTTGTCGTAGGGGAGATGGTTGATTTCTCCTTCATCCGGGGCATCAGATGAAGCTGTGTCATTTAGTTGGTATGCATGATGCCCAACATGCCACTGCATTCCAGTTTCTTGCATCATGCTTATTGCAATACCATCTTTGACTGCAGGACTAAATTGCCCAAAGTTTTGAGTTTTTCCATCGTGCTCATACATATTACATACGGTTGGTAATGCAATGCCGTTTGTAGGGCTGTTAATGTTGTAATTAACGGATAGTGCTATTTGAGCAAGCCTTTTAACCTTTAGGAAGCATTGTTTTACAGGAATCAGGTGATGGTTTGCTTTAGTGTATTTTCCAGGTATCGGGACGTTTAACTTTATATGAGAACATTGCAAATTATCGGGCAAGCTTTCCACCGTTGTAAGATCAGGCTCCTTTTTCTTTGTTTTATTTTCATGCTTTTCTTTTTTCCCACAATAGATACATTCATCTGTGGTAGCAGCAGTCATCGTCACTGCTTCTAAAATTTCAGTCATATAAAAATCTCCATGAATATTGAGACAATAAAATTAAGCATCCACAGAAATACACAGCGCCCCACGACCAGACCTATCTGAAGAGCAATACACCAGACTTTGTGTTATTCCCTTGAGTTTTAGTAGCCGATGCCGCGCAAGTGCAATCAATACCGCTGCCGTTGCCGCCCCCATATCGCCAAAACAATCGATAGGATGCTCATGTTTACATTTTTCATGAAGCGCTGATTGATTGCGTATGCTTGCAACGCCAAACTCTTTCGCAAAAAAATTTTCGCCATTCATGGTTGAAAAAATAGTGGATATCTTTTCGCCGCTACCATTTGCAATCGCGACTCTAAACGCATCTGCCAGCCCATTGCCGAGATAAGGCGCCTCACTGTATCTATGGCCTTTTTCAGTTGCTATACCTGGCTCGAATAGCACAGTTTCATTTTGGGTTTCATCGCTATTAATTGCGGGGTTACGCAATAGTAAAAAGCTGGCGCCCTCGCCTGGTGCAAATGCATTGCCCACATTTTCAGAGAGTATTCGATTTTCTGCATCCAGGTTCCCCAAGGTGGCTGCATCTAAATAAGAATCTACACCGCCCACCATTACGTAAGCGGCGTTAGTTGCCGAAAAATATCTGAAAGCCATCTCAATAGCATCAATAAGGCCTGTGCGTCCGGCAGCAAAATAGCGGCTGCTTGGTATGTCAATATTGGCGCTCGCCTGGACTTTAATGTAAGTCAATATTTTTGCGGATGTTGCTTTTACGTTGTGATAAACAGGTTCAGGCCCGGCTAGAAATAGTGGTAGCGGCTGGGCTGATTGATAATGGGAAAGTGCTTCTTGCAGCGCTGGCATTGCCAGGCGAACCATACGCTTTTCTCGCCCGGTTAATTGAATGTTTTTAAGGTCTTCATGAAGCGGCGGTATCGCATCCTCCGGCACCCTTGTAACAATCATTGGCTTATCATGTTTGTTGAAAAACGAAGACATCTGGTACTGGCTGATGCCGGCGTTAACTGCTGCAATTGTCATTGCTGTGTTGCCACCGACGGGTGTGATCATGCCGGTAGCGGCGATATAAAGTTTTTTATGATTATTTGGGTGATTCATTATTTGCTAAATCCTTGAACATCATGAGTCTGTAATTTGTGTGTGATGTACGTTTTCTTTCCTATTAAGAGGTTTGGCATTTTATTCGGTGTTATTGGGCACTGTAATGACAGGTTAAACGGTTCACAAGGATGGCAGGAAAATCTAATGGAGTTTTTCTTCACTTTTCGCCGTTTTCGGTGCTGAACCGATACCCTGATCGCTTTTATCGTTGCCAGTAAAAAGAATACACATAAAAAAGCCGATGCATCACTGCATCGGCTAAGGGGTTCGTGGTTACCCGGGAGGGGCAACTACGAAGGCTGGAGAGCCATGGGGAAAATGAAAAAAGACCGGCGTATTGCTACGCCGGCCAAGGCTTCAGACACCAGGATTCGGGGTCGGTTTATTGCCTGGTGAGTTGCCACCAGTTGATATTCCAGCCACCTTTTCTCACGAAGATTGCCAGGTCTTGCTGGCCTGCTTGCAAATTCACGGTGATCGACACGGTTTGCCAGTTTTGCCAGCCACCGGTGTTGGGCACAGTGACTACACCCAAATCACTTCCATTTCTGCTCAGTACCAGGGTTCCGCCGCTATAGGGGGATGCTACACGCACGTCAAATGTGTAGTTACCAGCTGTCGGGATGTTGATCGGGTAGCTCATCCAGTCGTTATCGTCGGTACTGCCTGCATTGAAACCGCCACCAGCGTCAGTTGTGGTTTCCATGCGGATGCCGCTGTGATCTTTAAACATTTCCGCTTCTACACGTTGGCCAACCTGCGCTTTCCAATTCATCCAGTAAGCGATGCTTTCGTTCCTCACCAATGGCTGGGTGGAGAATTGGCGGAACCAGCTTTCAATTTGCGCAGCACTGGCGCTGCTGATATTCAGATTGCTCATGCCACCACCGTTGCTGGAGTTGGTGATCATGCCCCAGGCCCAACTGCTGGTATCGCCATTGGAGCCGCCGGATGAGGTGGTTTTCCAGGCCCAGTTAGTGGCGGCCCAGCCGTAGCTATT
Source organism: Cellvibrio sp. 79 (assembly GCA_003056245.1). GTDB lineage: Bacteria > Pseudomonadota > Gammaproteobacteria > Pseudomonadales > Cellvibrionaceae > Cellvibrio. The sequence continues at coordinate 1,421,878 of MVDH01000003.1, forward strand.
GTAAATGTCGTAGGTTTTGCGGGTGATCTGGCCGCCGTAGCTGCCGAGCAACGTCCAGGGTTGGAATTCACCAACCAGGAATGGAGTCTGGATTCCGTTGATCTTGTTGCGCCAATCGCAGCTTTCGCCTGTTCCATTCTGATTACAGTGCAGCCAGCTCGCATGCATGTTGGCTTGGCCGGCACCGTAAGTGGCGGTGTCATTCCAGCCCCACAAACCCGGGTAGAAGTGCATCCAGGTAGAAACATTGGTCAGGCCGCGGCTATTTGGATTGCCGTAGGCATCAATACCCGAGTTATGGCCCGGCAACAAAATAATGTGGTTGGCGTCTTTCGCGCGCACCACATTGAACAGTTCGTAAGAACGGTTGGCGAGAGTGGTTGCATCGGTACCCCATGGCTCGTTCAGCAGATCATAAGCGGCAACAGCGGCGCGACCGTTGTAGCGCTGGGCGATCATGTCCCACAACCATTTGGTACGGTCCCAATAGTTGGCATTGGTCCAGAGCTGTGCGGAACCGATACAACCGTCGTGTTGTTCGGAGGCAGCCGCTTGCCCGCCCACCGCGCCATGCAAATCGAGGATGGTGTACATGCCGCGTTTCTCGGCTTCATCAATTGCCCAATCCAGATATTGCCAGGCGTCGGCACGTACGTTGTACGGGTTGTATTCGTCTTCGATCAAGCTATAGAGGAACGGAATGCGGATTACATTCATGCCCATCGCTTTCATCATGTCGAAGTCGCGGGTGGTGATGTAGCTGCTGCGGAACACTTTCATCAAGCGCTCTTTCTCGGCATTGCCAAAGCGTTGTGATATGACCGACTCCAGCGTGCACTGGTCATTCACAGTACCGCCGTTATGGGAAATGATGCCGCCCATCATCCAGAATTCCTGGATCAACCAGTTGCCCAGGTTGGTACCACGCAAATCCACGCGTTGGTTGTTGGTTGCATTAACCCATTGCGCACCGTTTTGCTTGATCGCGGGCAGCCGCGTCCAGCTGACAGAACTGGATGAGCTTGAGCTGGAGGATGACACAGCAGTGATACGGAACCAGTTAAGGTTAAAGCCGCCCGCCGGAATCGCGATACCAAAGCGGTGAGTGCCCGCAGTCAGGTTGACGCGCTGCTTGATGGTGGCCCAGGTTTGCCAGCCACCGGTATTGGGAATACTAATGGTGCCGTAGCTGGGAGTTCCTCCCGCTTCTTCCAAACGGATAGTACCGCCACCGCCCTGGCTGGCTACACGGTATTCCACCTCGTAGGCGCCGGCGGTTGGAATATTGACCGGGCTATTGCTGTAGGCGAGCCAGTCGTTAGTATCGATCCAGCCTACGTTTTGGCCGCCACCGCTATCACTTGTTGTTTCAAGCTGCACGCCATTCATATGGCTGTAGGCTTCTGCCTGGATGGTCGCCGGTAATGCGGCTTGTGCTAATACGGTTTGACCAAAAAGTGCACTGCCAAACCCAAGTGCGAGGGCTGACCATTTGCCTGGCAAACGGCCCTTAAGGAATGTGTTCATAGTTGATACCCATAAAAGTTATTGTTATCGCATGAGTACGAAAGCCCGCTGCCGATTGATCTACCAAAAGCAAAGTGCGCTTTTGCAGAAGTACATCTGTCCGTGGACCTACATCATTCCGTTATTGTTATGGTTTGGTTTTCGTTGATGGCAATCTAGGCGGGGCTGGAGCCAGTGTCGTTCGAGAGTAAAAGTGATACTTAAAAAGCGGCGATGCAAACGGGTTCGAGAGCCGGAAAAATGCTCGAACGCCATTTTCCCTAGCTCCGGTCATTTATCTTCTATAGTATCCCCCGTGAAAAACCTAAGCGCGATCAACCTATACCGGTCCTTTTCGGCGGACCACACAACAGCGCGCACAATAAGAAACACTGGGGAGCCTCCATGAACTTTGTCGTATTCAACTTCCACGACGTAATCCTGCTAATGACGGCAATGCTTTGCTGTTTATTTGCACTGTTACTCATCGTTACTAATCCACCGAAAAACACCAGCAACTATTTTCTCGCCGCTTTTTTGATCGCGCATGCCTTCATTCCATTGCATGAGTTAATTCTGTGGGGTGCTGAATTCAAACTGCATGTGCGCGAAAATGTGCCGGGAATTTATTTCATCGGTGGCTTCGCCTATTACCTGGATGCCGTACTGCTCTATTTTTATGTGAAGTCGTTGGTATTTCGCGATTTCCATCTCCGTCCCAAAGACTCTATGCACCTGATTCCCTTGGTGGTTTTCGCCCTGTTTATGCTTGTGGGCTTTTACCGTTATCCAACGGAGTTACGCCTGGAGTGGATTAACACCGAATCTTTCGTGTACAGCAGTGGTTACATCGCCATTGAATTCCTGTGTAAAACCTTGCGCGTTAGCTATTGTGCTGCCGCACTGATGTTAATTTTCAAATACAAAGACATTCTTAAAACGACGCATTCCAATATCGAAAAAGTGGATATTCTCTGGCTCAAGATCCTGGTGGTGGGTTTTATGGTGATCACCTTGATGCATGAGTTACTCGCGTTCGCCAAAGTGATTGGCTTCCTCGCCGGTTATGATTTCCAGCATCCGGACCCCAAAGGTAATGTCATTGAATATATTGGCCTGAGCGGTAATTACGCACTCTTTTTCCTGGTGTGCACCCTGGTGTTCACCAGCATGCGTTACTTCAGTAACTTTGAAGCGGTTAAACAAAAGGAAACCAAAGAGCCGCCTAAAAAATCGACCCAGGAAAAATTGCTCAACCCGGAATACGCGGAAAAAATCGACAGCATCATGCGCTCCCAAAAAACCTACCTTAATCCGGAGCTGACATTAGATATGCTGGCGGAGACTCTGGGGATCGCCGCGAAAGATTTATCGATGATTATTAATCGCCATTTCAATTTGAATTTTTATGAATTCGTCAATGGCTATCGCATTGAAGAAGCGAAAAAGCGTTTGGCTGATCCGGCGAATAAAGAAAAAACCATTACCGATATTTATCTGGAAATAGGGTTCAACAGCAAATCGGTGTTCAACACCTTTTTCAAAAAGCTGGTTGGAAAAACCCCGTCGGAATATCGCCAGGCGCCTGAACCTGTCGCGAGCGCAGAATAAGAATTTTGTAGACTACTGGAGCACACACTGATGACCACCTCAAACAACCGAACGCGCTGCCGTCCGTTGCAATATTCACTCAAGCAGCCGTTGGCGATTGCTTGTGCGTTAATGCCATTGATTGGCTTGCCTGCATTCGCGGTAGATGCAAGTAATGACATTGAAGAAGTTATTGTTACTGCATCCAAGCGTAACCAAAGCTTGCTGGATTTTTCCGGTTCGGTGAGCGTGATCACCAATTTTCAAAACGTAAAAAATATCGGTGATATTTCCAGCCAGGTTCCCGGTTTTAATATTGTCGATGCTGGTCCGCGCAATCCTACAGGTTTAGTAATTCGCGGTTTGCGCCTCGACGAAGTCAACGCGAATGATTTGGGTGGAGATGGTGCGGTAGTCTCGACTTACATTGATAACATTCCGTTGCAAGGTTTTTTTGCACCTTTATCGCCCGGCCTGAAAGATTTGCAGCAAGTAGAAATATTGCGTGGACCGCAAAGCACGCTTTACGGTAACTCGTCGATTGGTGGCTTGATTCGTTACATCACTAATAAACCGGATTTGGAAAAACAATCTCTTACTGCGAATGCTGAAATTTCCCAAACCAACTACAGCGATGATTTAAATTACGACACTGATCTGGTGGTTAATACCCCTTTGCTCAATAACACATTAGGTATGCGCTTGCTGCTCAGCAAAACCGAAAACCAGGGCTTCATTGATAACCCCTATTGGCTGAGCGGGCCTGCAGAAGACACTAATGACGATAAGGCTAAGCAAGCGCGCTTAAGTGTGTTGTGGCACCCGACAGAAGAGTTTTCTCTTGGCGGCAGTTATCACTACCAGGAAAATAACGTAACGGATCGTCAGGCAACTAACGAAAGTTTCACTGGCGATGAATACACAGCGACCAGTCGTTTTGAGCAGCCAATGAATGCAGAATTGCAATTGGCGAGTGTCGATGCTGAATATGATTTTGAGTGGGCAACATTATCGGCAAGTTTGAGTCACTATGATTACGAGCGCGACGAAATAGTAGATCAAACCGATTATTTCATCATGATCGATGAAATTTATGGCCCTTACTACACTACCATGGACAATATGTTTGCTTTTAATGCGGCGTTTGTAGATGTAGTAAAAGATAGTGCGGAGTTACGCTTGGTATCAAGTGATGACCAGCGTCTGCGTTGGTTGGTAGCTGCATTTTATAGTCGCGATGATCTGGATGTTATCCAGGGCGATTTTGTTCCCGGATTCGCGGATTTCATGGATGAAGATCGTCCCGGTGATGCCGACTTTGCAGTTACCCAAGCTGAGCTACTGAGTGAATATTCCACGTATGCCGAAGTGGCGTACGACATTATTCCTCGCTGGGAAGTCAGTGCAGGTTTGCGCTATTTCCGTTATGACGATGAGCTTGATGTTTGTTATGCCGCTTACCCCGGCTTACCGGAAGGTTACTGTGAAGCCGGTGATGACGTGAGTAATAATTCGCTCGGAAAATTTTCCACGCGTTATAAACTGACCGATCAGCAAAGTATTTATTTCACCATAACCGAAGGTTATCGTCGTGGTGGCGCAAATATTTTACCGCTGGATTCTACGGCGGAAACATTTTATGAGCCGGACACCGCCGTCAATTACGAATTAGGTTATCGCAGCAGCTTGCTGGACAATCGCCTCACCTTGAATGTCGCGGCCTACAATGTAGAGTGGGATAACTTGCAGGTGCGCACAACCTCGTCCAGCAGCTTGCCTTACTTTATGAACGTAGGGGATGCGCGCTCCACAGGCGTTGAGCTGGAATCGGTATTTCAATTGAACTCGGCTTTATCCTTGCGTGCCGGGTATTCTCACGTAGATGCAAAAATCACCGAAACAGTATTGTTCACCGATATCAATGGTGATGATGTATTTAATGGCGATCCATTGCCCGGTTCACCGCGCACTGAATGGAACCTCGCGTTGGACTACAACCAGGATATTGGTTCTGTGGTCGTTGATGCCAGCATAGGTAGCAGTTATTTTGGTGAAGTCTACACTGCATTAAACTCCGGCTTTCGCAATTATGGAAAACTGGACAGTTTCAATATTGCTAATCTCAGTGCGGGCGTGACACTGGAAAATTGGCGATTGGGTACATTTATTAATAATGTAGGCAACACACGTGGTATCACCGGAACTCGTAGTACGGAATGGTATGGCGAGCGCGGTCGTTTTGAATACGTTACCCGCCCGCGCACTGTTGGATTATCTGTAACCTACAAGTATTAATAGTTCAACTGCATAAATCCTTATCATTGCACAGCTACAGTGATAAGGATTTATTTGCTGATGGCATTGGTTTAAGGGAGTACCAATAAAGCTTCGCTTTTATTGGCGTAAGCTGTTGTAATTTTTGTGCTATATATGTGAGGGCATAATCAAGGCTGGGCTGATATGGTTGGCCCTTTTGGTGGTTCCAGGATGAGGCCTGCTATAGCAATCATGCACTCTGGGTTGCACACTATTCTCGGGATTTTTTTATCAGTTAACAGGATTAAAACCATGGCAACAGAAAAGAAAAAAGCGGAAAAGAAAACAGCAGAGAAAAAGCCTGCGAAAAAAGTAGCAACTGCAAAAGCTCCGGTGAAAAAAGGTAAGAAAAAATTAACCTCTGAAAATGTCACCATCCTGGTGCCTAGAGGCGGTCAGGTTATTCAGTATTTTAATCTAACTCCGGCATTGCCTACTGATACCGGTCGCGGCGACTGGATCTTTACTGAAGATGGCTCAACCCAGGATATTGAAACATTAACGGTTGGATTTGCAGAAAACCCCTTGCCATTGGAAAGAGAGCTTGAGCGTGCAGTTCTGGTGATCAGTATGGTGCAAAACCCCTCGTCTAATGGAACATGGCGTTTTGCATTGGGTGGCGTTGCTACCGATCATGGTGATGAAGATCCTAACAACGATGTAGTTGTCGATATTATTGATAACGGGTTTACGCTGATTGCTTATGTGCAGGTGCTGGAAAACTCTGCGGAATATATCCCATTCGGATTTGTTGCATCGTTTACCGATGATGACACTGGCGTTGTTTCTATTTATGAGTCGCAAGATCCGGGGATTGTGCCGGTTCGTCCTATGTAATTATTGTTACAAGGAGCACCTGCTGTGCTCCTTGTAATCCTGCATTATTTTTATAAAATTCTGATTTTTGCACAAACTATCAAACCATGGAAAATTAAACCAAAGAACATGTAATCCATTCTTTAGGCTGCTTTCAATATTAAATATTGCAGAAGCATCATTTCCTGCAAGCGTATGCACTAATGCAGCGGTATATGTTGTTTCAATATTTTGAGGGTCTTGCCTTTCTACTGTTTGTAATGTCGCAAGTGCCTCCGATATACGTCCAATGTGTGCGTAAGCCTGAGAAAGGTTTCGTAATGTTTCAGGCGATTTTTTATCCCTGTTGATGGATTCAATTAGCTGGTTATAATTTTTAGCAGCTTCCTCTGTTTTTCCGCCAAGACTTTGTGCGTCTGCCATGTTCAACTGAACAGTATAGTAATTGGGAACTAAATCGACTGCTTTACTGAATAATCTCTCTGCATCAATATATTTTTTTTCCAATAAATAACAAAGTCCCAAATTACTCACACCAGAAATGTCGTTGGGTTTTTGGGCTATCACTTTCTCAAATGATTTTATTGCTACAGGTATATTTCCCTCTAGCATAGATATGATGCCATATACTCCATGTGCTTTATGGGAGTTTGGTGACAGCTCCAATGTTTTATCCAGATATTTTTTTGCTGTTTGAGTATCCCCTGAATACCAATAAGCGTTGGCTATGTTGAACAGATTGTTTATTGAAATTCTGGAATTTAATGATTTTTTATAGTGTTCGATAGCATTAGCATATTCATGTTGTGCCATGCTTGAATAAGCCATAAGTTCACTAATTGACGAGTTACTGGCTTTCAGTGCTTTTATTTTTTCAATCGTACGTAGAGCTTCAGGGTAATTTTTTTGCGCTATTTTTAAATAGAAGATATTGTATAAAATGCTTGCCTGAACTTTCTCATGATTTCTATAGATTAATTTTTTTTCCAATTTATCAAGATATTTATAGTCTTGTGTTTCTTGATAAAGATCAATTGCTATATCTTTATAAAGAATTTGTACAGTGGGAAGCTCCAGGGTTTTGTTGCCAAGCTTGTCAAGTTCCCCAAGAAGAGTGTCGCTAGCACCTTGCTCCCGATACTTTAAATTTATGTTTAAGGAAGCTGTATATTCGTCGTCATTTATAATGTCAAATTGCGACTCAATATTTTCCGGATAAAGCGTGCCTACATTTTTTTCAACCAGCTCAGCGACTGCTAAAACATTGTCAGGTAGAACATCTATAGTCCTTGAATCCTCGACACGCAGCCGGATTTGAGCACCTTCTGTTTCTGGCGCTAATCTTGAAATCGTAACAAGGCAGGTTTCCAGTTTGCATTGGATTGTGGATGAAATAAGCTCATCTGCTGCTGTCGCGCGAAGAATAGTTTCATCGTTGCCATCAACATCGTTGATGTCGGTGCTTGGAATTAAATAATACCCATCCAGTTGAATTACACTCTGCTGAATCGCATCATAAACCGCACTCTTCACCAACTCCTGCTGCGACTCCTGCATCCCCTCCGCCGTTAACTTCGGCGGAATCACTGCCACATATTTCGGTGGCTTGGGTTGTAATTGCCAGATAAGAATTCCCGCAATAATTAAAAAACTTGCCGCTGCCGAACCAGCAATAATTTTATTGGCAGCAATATAGCTTTTAATTTTCTGCCAAAGAGAAATTTTTGGAGCAATTGCTGCAGCAACAAAACGTGTATCAAATGTCGGGTGGTCCTGTGTGCGCACTGCCTTGGTGTTGGTTGGTAACGGAATTGCCAATGCTTGTGTGTCATCACTGAGCAAGTCGTCGTGCCAGGTTAACTCTTTGAGTTTTGCAAATTGCGCCGCTACCCAATGGGTGTTGTCCGGGCGCTTATCGGGATCTTTGGATAACAGCTGGCCGAGCAGGTCAATAAATTCTACTGGTAAATCCGGATTATGTTTTTGCGGTGCAGTGGGTGGATGGGAAATAATCCGCTGCATGGTTTGCAATTTATTGTTGGTGTCGCCAAAAGGGTGCGCGCCGCACAGTAATTGATACGCGAGAATCCCCAGCGAAAATAAATCGCTTTTAAAGGTGATGGTTTCACCCATGGCCTGTTCGGGGGACATGGAACAATAGCTGCCCGCGACATGATCGGTAATCGTGGCATTAAAGTCTTGCGATTTGGCGATGCCAAGGTCAGTAATTTTTGCCTGGCCACGTTTATTGATCAGAATATTTTCAGTTTTTAAATCGCGGTGAATAATGCCTGCGTCGTGCGCAACGGCGAGACCTTCGCTGATTTGTACGAGCCACTGCAAGCGTTGCGTAATGGGCACGAGGTGCTCGCGCAAATAGAGTTGCAGGTTTTGGCCATCGACCAGTTCCATCACCAGTGCAACTTGTTCGGGCGCTTCAATAAAATCGTAAATCTGGACAATATTGGGATGATTTAATTTGGCGAGCAACAAGGCCTCGCGTTTAAAGCGCTCAATGTAATGCGCTTCAAATAATTCGGTGCGCAAACATTTAATAGCGACGTCGCGCTCCAGTCGTGTATCGCGCGCGCGATACACCAGGCCCATCCCGCCGCGGCCAATACAGTCGCGCAATTGATAATGCCCCAGTTGAACCGGGGCATTATTGTTGGCGGAGTGGGGTGGAGAGTTATTCGTCAATTAATGATCAACTCTCGGTGTACGAAGAGGCGAGCGTGAGTTTGTCGCCTTTATAAATTTTGAATTTTTCACAACCAAAGCGAATCTTCCCGCCGCGCCTTTCCAGCAGGCATTGCTGGCCCAACGCGTCGGGCAGTATGTCGGCTAATTGTTTGCGTGCGCGGAAAATCTGGATGTTCATGTGGGTGGAATCCAGCCCTAATTCTGCGGCGAGTTGGTCTGCGTAGACCCAGCCCTGGCTTTTGCCATCCAGGCCGCGTGTTGCATCTTCTGCGCGGTGACGGGCGAGCTGTAACAACAAATAATGATGCGTGCGTACAGCGAGGTCCAATGGTTGCTGGTGATGCAATTCGAGCTGGGTGGTTTCTTCATCCAGGCTCATATTAAAAATAAATTCATAATCATTGATGTGGCGCGACGCTTTGGTTTCCGTTGGGCCATAAATTTGCGCGCGCAGGAATTGCCAATGTGTATTGTCGAATTGCACCAGGTCTCCGTCGTTTAATTCGATGGGGTCTTCTTGCTGCTGGTGCAAAGGTTCACGAAACCATTGTTGCTGGTCTTCATTAAAATAAAGTGCCAACTCCGGCGTGTTGGCGTCGGGTAATAAATGGTAACGGCTTAAATAAATCGGCGGGCTAACCTGGGGTGTTTGGCCCAATGGCCACAACATATCTGCCGGGGCGGCAAGATCGATCACTTTAAGGCCGGGATCGCTTTGTTCGGCAAAATGAATTTCATCGCCGGCGGCCAGGTTATGGCATTCGCCCTGGCCAAGGCTTATCCCATTGATCCAGGTGCCGTTGAGACCGAGGTTTTTAATTCGCCAGTGGCGGCCATTCCACTCAATTGCCGCATGCAATTTGGATACATAAGGTTTATCGATGTGTGTATTCACACTGGCCGCCAACCGACCAAAGGTGTGGTGGGGGGCCAGCGGGAAATAGGTTTCTGTTGCTACATCCAGCAGATAGGCCATAAAGGTTTCCGTGCAATTAAAGGCACAGCGTGTGGGGCGTGGTCCTGGCTCCGGTGATGATCCTTTAATAGAGAAACGCTGGGGGCCTGCTTTTCTGTTATTTCTTCAGGTTAGTTGTAATTCTGTGTAATAGGCAATTATCGGGCCGGGCTATAGATTGCCACAAGATGCCGGTGTTTTCCCATCATCGCAGTAAGAGTACCTGATGAGCTGCGATGATCTGATGACGATGGCCTGATGAATAGTACCATGAGATTGTTTCTATGATTGGCCTCTTTAAAGCGTCCAATACCCATAAGCCTGTTGCGCGTGCAATCCACAAATTCAATCAGTCCTCCACGGCGAAATGGGTGCCGGTGAATAAAAGTTTTATCACCCTTACCAAAATTATTTTACGTGCGGCAAGTGAGCGTTTGAGTCTTGTCCAATTGGCGATTACGTTGCGCTGCGTGACTCACCAGGGATATCGCCATTTACTGCTGGTGAATGACGCACAGGACTTGCAGATAGCGGCAATCGGCCAGACAGAAGAGTTCATTATTTCCGCGCAGGATTCTATCGGCGCCCCTTTTGCAAACTTTAAGGCCGAGGCTGCTTATAGTTTGCCAATCGATTTTAAACCGCCGCTGGGAAATATCCAGCGCTTGGGATATCTGGTGGCGCAATCCCGGCCCGGCTGCTCAATCAAACGTGAACAAGTGATAAAAGATCTGGCGCTGGTGGCTGATGAAATTGTGCGCACTATCGGGCGCTACCAAACCCGCTATCGCGCTATTCATGTGTATGGCGACCAGAGTTACTGGATTGGCAATAGCAAGGCATTACGCCTGCTCGATCAGCAGATGGATTTGCTGGCCAAAGGGAATTTGCCGGTGCTGGTTCGTGCAGATAAAGGAACCGGCAAGGTGATCGCAGCGCGCAGCTTGCACTGTTTGGGTCGGCCGGAACTGGCTCCCTTTATCGAATCGGATTGCACCGAATGGGAACAGGGGAATGCAGCGAGCATTTTGCAATCGCTCCATAGTTTCGCTAATGGCGGCACCTTGTTCTTGCGCAATCTGGATGCTTTGTCGCCCGGCGATTTCCAGCATTTGCATGAGTTCTGGCGGCAGGCATCCCAAGCCGAATTTGATGGTAGCTATAGCTTGAAATTAATTGTCAGTTTAAGTCGCTTTGATTGCGCCTTGAGTAAGATGCAACACCATTGGTTGCAGCATCATGCGCGCGAATTGCACTTGCCCAGCCTGAAAGAGCGCCGCGAAGACATTCGCGATCTCGCCCAGTTTTTTATTGGTGAATTTGCGTTAGGTGAAGGTTTTGATTTAACCGAAGATGCCTGGCGTTTGCTGGAATCCGCACCCTGGCAGGGCAATGTCGAACAATTAAAACAGCTGATCAAAAAGTTGGTATTAATGGCGGATGGCAATTTAATTAATGCTGAAGAACTCGCTCCCTTGCTGGAATTACACTGATAAATAATATCGCGGCTGCCGTTTGCTGCAATTCCTTCCTGACACCGTCCCTCGCGTGCTCCTGCTTCCGCTTTGTTGTCCCTCTGCGGGGGCGGGGTTATACTGCCCCGTCTTTTACCCGGCCCCGCGTTGTTAAATTGGCAATTAAGGGGCGTAATCGGATTTGCGTCTATGAAGCTCCCTGCGGTTTTGTTATTACTTGGCCTTGGTCTTTCCTGCCTTGGGTTGAGCGCTTGCGGCCAGAAGGGCCCACTGTTTTTACCATCGGAGCAGCCCGAGCAAGGTAGTGGCGACAAATCCGAAGTGCCGCCGCCTGCCGCAGATAAAACCCAAAAACCGGTAGATGCTCCCTGATTTTTCATCCACCCGAATTTTCCATCTGATTGTTGATCGAGATTGTTTATGCAGCATTTCACCCCACGCAATGGCGAACTCTACGTTGAAGATACCCCACTGAGCGCTGTTGCCGAACGCTTCGGCACCCCCTGCTACGTTTACAGCCGCGCGGCGTTTACACAGCAGTACTTATCCTACGCCCAGGCATTGGGGTCGCATCCGGGCATGATTTGCTATGCGATCAAAGCTAATTCCAACCTCGCGATTTTAAATATGCTTGCCAAACTCGGGGCGGGTTTTGACATTGTTTCCGGCGGTGAGCTGGAGCGGGTATTGCGCGCGGGCGGTAATCCGGCGCGCATCGTATTTTCCGGTGTGGGCAAAACAGCAGAAGAAATTGCGCGTGCTCTTGATGTGGGGATTTTTTGTTTTAACGTGGAATCTGAAGCCGAGTTGGAATTGCTCGCACAGGTTGCTGCCGGGAAAGGCAAGGTGGCGAATATTTCGCTGCGCGTAAATCCGGATGTGGATGCAAATACCCATCCGTATATTTCTACCGGCTTGAAAGAAAATAAATTCGGTATTGCCATCGAGCGCGCCCCTGCGGTTTATGCGCGTGCCGCCGAATTGCCAAGCCTCGCGATCAAAGGGTTGGATTGCCACATAGGCTCGCAATTAACACAACTCACTCCTTTTCTGGATGCGCTGGACCGTTTGTTAATTCTGGTCGATGAGCTGGCGAGCAAAAACATTCATATTTCCCATCTTGATCTCGGAGGTGGTTTGGGTGTGACCTATCGCAATGAAACACCGCCACCCGTGGCGGAATATATGGCAGCTATTAAAGCCCGATTAGGTGATCGCAAGTTGTCGCTGATGTTTGAGCCAGGCCGTTCGATTTCTGCCAACTCCGGTGTATTGCTCACTAAAGTGATGTTTTTGAAACCGACCGAACATAAAAATTTCGCCGTGATTGACGCCGCTATGAATGACAATATTCGTCCGTCGCTTTATCAGGCGTGGCAAGACATTCGCGCGGTTAAACCACGTGATGGCGAAACCAGAAAATGGGATTTGGTTGGCCCTATTTGTGAAACGGGTGACTTCCTCGGTAAAGACCGTGACCTGGCAATTGAGCCGGGCGATTTGCTGGCTGTAATGTCAGCAGGTGCCTACGGTTTCAGCATGAGTTCCAACTACAACACCCGCGGCCGCGCGGCGGAAGTCGTTGTGGATGGCGACCAAATGCATTTGGCTCGTGCGCGCGAAACGTTCGAAGATATGATTCGCGGTGAAGCCCTTTTACCGGAATAAAAAGCCGGAATAAAAAGCCGGGATAAGCAAAGCTACCTGGATAAAAATTATTAACGGTTAGAGATGCAGCCCCGTATTTCATGAGATTCCATACGGGCTACAGGCGACGGAAAATATGATGCGTTTACGTTTTAGCAAAATGCACGGTTTGGGTAACGACTTCGTAGTGATCGACGGCGTTAGCCAAAATGTGCGTTTAACACCGGAAAAAATACGCTCCATCGCTGACCGCAATTTCGGTGTGGGTTGCGACCAGATTTTATTGGTCGAAACACCGGAGACGCCCGATGTGGATTTCCGCTATCGCATCTTTAATTGCGATGGCACTGAAGTAGAAAATTGCGGCAACGGTGCGCGTTGTTTTGCGGTGTTTGTGCGCGAACGTAAACTCACCGGCAAGAGCATAATTAAAGTAGAAACAGCCGGTGGTTTAATCGAATTGCGGGTGCAGCAAGACGAACAAGTCAGTGTGGATATGGGCATGCCACGTTTGGAGCCAGCACAAGTTCCGTTCGTTGCTGACGCGCGTGCGATTACTTATCCCATCGAGGTTGCAGGAAAAAATTATGAGATTTCTGCCGTCTCCATGGGCAACCCGCACGGTGTATTGGTGGTTGATAACGTAAAAACTGCACCCGTAGCTGAAATCGGACCTATCATTGAAAAACATTCACGCTTTCCGGCGCGCGTAAATGTTGGTTTTATGCAAATCGTTTCGCGCACTGAAATTAATTTGCGTGTCTTCGAACGCGGTGTTGGGGAAACCCTGGCCTGCGGTACCGGTGCTTGTGGCGCTGTCGTTGCCGGACGGTTGCGCGGATTGCTCGATGAAAACGTGAAGGTCAATTTGCCTGGCGGTAGTTTGCAGATCCAGTGGGCTGGTGAAGGCCAGTCCGTAATAATGACCGGCCCGGCTGTGACAGTGTTTCATGGACAAATAAAAATTTGATCGCTCTTCAATAAGCAGACCGTTATGAACGAACACATCGCCACTCTTGCTGATCCGTTGGAACCCGAACAAATCGAAGCTTACTTGCGTGAGCATCCGGATTTTTTTGCGCAGCATTCCGATCTGCTCGCCGAATTAACGCTGCCCCATGAATCGGGTTCGGCAGTGTCATTGGTTGAACGGCAGGTGGCGATTTTGCGTGAGCGTAATATTGATATGCGCCATCGCCTGAGCAAATTGCTCGATAATGCGCGCGATAACGACAAACTGTTTGATAAAAGTAAACGTCTGGTGCTGAGCCTGCTTGAAGGTCAGGACATGGGTGATATTCTCGACGCGTTGCATTACAGCTTCGATAAGGATTTCAATATCCACTTCACCAGCGTTATTTTGTTCGGCAACCCTGATAAAGTTCCCAGCAGTCAGGCCCGAGTGGTTTCACTCTCGGAAGCGCGTGAGTATATCGGTCCGCTATTAAAAAATAGCCGCGCGGTGTGCGGCACGCTTGGTACAAAGGAAATGCAATTTTTGTTTGGCGAACACGCCGACGAAATTGGCTCCGTTGCGACTGTGCCATTAATCCATGGCAGTGCATTCGGCTTGCTTACAATTGGCAATCGCGATCCGCAATATTATCGTTCGAGCATGGGGACGTTGTTTTTGAGTTATATCGCAGAAGTGTTGAATCGCTTGTTGCCAAAATATTTACCGCGCTGAATTTATCCTGCTTACTTCGGTGCGTTAATCAAGCAAGAATGTATTTATGACGCAGCCTGAAGCCCACACAACACAATCCCGAATTCCGCCTGCTGCTTCTGTTGAGTTTTCCGTGCAAGGTGAGGGAAAGCTGCCATTGGTTTTTCTTAATGGCTTTCGCATGCCAAAATCATCCTGGCACAAACTGATTGGATTGTTACCTGCGAATCGGTGCATGCTGTTGTACAACCGTGCGGGTGTCGGTCATACCCCCAAAGCAACAGTGGCGCAAACCGCGCAGCAAGTCGTTAACGATTTGCGCAATTTGCTGGATCAGCTAAATATTAAGCCGCCCTATATTGTAGTGGCCCATTCACTGGGTGGAATTTTTGCCAATTATTTTGCCCGGCGATATCCTCAAGAAATAGCGGGGATCATTTTTCTTGACGCTAGCCATCCTGAAGAAATAATCGCCCAGCGACAATTTTCTCCGCCTGCATTGCTGAACTGGATTAACAATGCCATTAAATCGTTGGAGAAAATGGGCAACCCTTTTAAGTATTCAGAAGATGAAATGATTGATGAGTCTTTGGTGCAGATTACCAATGCAGGCAGTTTTCCGGAAATTCCGATCTGTATTATTTCCGGTACACAAAAATTACCGCTGGTACCGGCGGCGAGTTTTGAACTACATTGTAAATACCAGCAAGAACTTTTACGGTTGTCGCCGCTAGCGGAATATCATCCGTTGGAAAAATCAGGGCATTTCCCGCAAATATCTGAACCGGAGGCGCTTGCTGCGATCATCAATCAATGGTTAAAAACATTAAAAGGTTAATCCGGTATGTCGGTACAGTCTGAGCAATCATTACCTTTTGCAGCGGCATTGAATGATTTTTTTATCTATATTCGCAGTGAAAAACAGCTTTCATTGCATACGCAAACCAACTATGCGCGCGATTTGGAGAAGTTTCAAAAGTATTGCCTGGAAAAACGTTTATCCGAATTGGATACGCTAACTCCAAACCATATTCGCGTTGCGGTTGCACAGTTACATCGCACTGGATTAGGCGGAAAAAGTTTGCAGCGTTGGTTATCGTCGCTGCGCAGTTTTTTTCAGTTTTGTATCAAGCGCCGATGGATGAGCAGCAATATTGCCGACGGTATTACTGCACCCAAATCACCCAAAAAATTGCCAAAAACCCTGGATGTAGATCAAGCCATTCAATTTGTTGAGGTGCAGGGCGATGATTTCATCCAGCAACGGGATCGCGCGTTGGTAGAGTTAATTTATTCATCCGGTTTGCGTTTGGCTGAAGTGGTTGCACTTAATCTGAAAGATATTGATTGGGGCGAGGCGATGTTGCGAGTAGTGGCAGGTAAAGGTGATAAGTCGCGCGTATTGCCAATTGGATCTGCTGCGATGACTGCGCTTCAAAACTGGTTGCCGGCGCGCAAACTTTTTACCACTGATTCGGAACAGGCACTGTTTATTACCCAGCGTGGCAGCCGTATCGGACACCGTGCAGTGCAAATTCGTTTACAGCAATTAAGTTTGCAGCAGGGTATGGACACACCGGTTCATCCGCATATGCTGCGCCATTCTTTTGCGAGCCATATGCTGGAATCCAGCGGTGATTTACGGTTAGTGCAAGAGCTGCTTGGTCACGCGAATATTTCAACTACCCAGGTGTATACGCATCTTGATTTTCAACATCTTGCCAAAGTCTATGATAAAGCGCATCCGCGCGCGGGACGAAAGCCGGATAGCAATGATGAAACGCACAAATAAAAATGACGACCTAATGGCCGCCATTTTTATTTTCTGTTTTGCTTTTTACAGGATAATTATTTATCTAGCGGATCGAATTTTCATTCGATGAAATCACCAGTTCGCCATCCTGTACTGGAATTCTATCGCCCGGATCGCGATCCAATCTTATATTGGATTCCTTGCCTTTCAAGCGATATATCACGTTGTAGCCGGTAATGTCCTCGCGCGTTTCATAAACTGTTTTGCAGCGTTTTTCGACAGTGGTATAGGTATCACCTTCCTGCATATTTTTTTGCACTTTATCACCGGCATAACCACCGGCAACCGCACCTGCAACTGTTGCGACTTTTTTGCCATTGCCGCCGCCTACCTGATGACCAAGAACGCCACCCAATACTGCACCAACAGCTTTACCGGCAATCCGGTTTTCATCTTTAACCGGTCTTTGTTTAACGACGGTTTCGTCGCGACATTCCTGGTGCGGGATTTTAGTTTGCTTGGTGATGGGAGTTGTGCGCACAACTTCTGCGTAATTGGGCTCTTTCAATAATTGATAACTCCCAATCGCACCACCCGCTGTGGCAATACCTACACCCAGTACCGTACCAATTAACATGGATTTGTTCATGATTTTTCTCCTGCGGTTCGCGCTTCATCTTTACGTGAGACCAGTTTAAGCAGGTTTTTTCTGAACAATAACTTAACAGGCGCCATTGAGTACGCAAGGTGAGAAATGGCAGGCGAGGTAACTGTGATGCGGTTCGTTTTTAGCAGCGTTTGTCGCGCTCTTTATTTTCAATTAAAAGAGTGCACTGGAATAAAAATACAAATAAAAACTAATTATCAGGAATTAATTAGCAGCCAATTCGCGAAAAATTTGCGCATAAGTTTCTGGTGGTTGTGCGCCTTGCACTAAATGCCGGTTATTAATAATGACACTTGGAACGGCAGTGATTCCGGCATCAATCCACTGTTGTTGTCTCGCCCGTACTTCAGCAAAGAGTTCGTCGCTGGCGAGAATTTTTTCCGCACGCTCTTTATTCAGCGGCAATAACGTCACAAGATCGAGCAGTACTTCTGTGTCATTGATGTTGCGCCCCTCTCCCTGATAAGCACGCACTAATGCTCGTTTGAGTTCTAATTGTTCTTCCGCTGAGTATTCCTGCTCCACCCAATAGAGCAAACGCTGGCTATTAAAACTGTTCCAGATAAATTCGCGCGGAGCAAATTGAAAACCAAGTTCATTGCCACGCGCCTGGATGTTGCGATGTGTCTGGGCGATTTGCTCTGCGCTCATTCCGTATTTTTGCTGCAGGTAATCCACCAGTTTTACACCGGCTGCAGGTAATTGCGGATTGAGTTCAAATGGCTGGCAATGTACTTCAATGTCGAGGTCAGCGCTGCGCGTGATCGCAGCTTCCAATGCGGCAAGGCCTAATGCGCACCAGGGGCAGTTAACATCTGAAACAAAATCGACACGTAACATGGATTATTCCCAGGGGGCATCAATGGTGAATCGGAATTATAGATCCTGTCAGAGATCAGGATTAACTTGTCTTAAATTAAGATTTATATTATAAATTGGGTTCTGGAGTTGGTAGTCTCCAGAGGGATCGTCCGTAGATTATCGTCCCGGGCGAGTGAGTGATTCAATAACAATAACGGATACCACTATGAAACCAAGAAAACACCTTCTATCTGCCTGTATAGGCGCCTTGCTGTTGGCCGCTGTCAGCGGTAGTTCTGCTGCACCGGTTAAAGGGGCGGATATTAGCTGGACCTCGGAAATCGAAGCCAATGGCTACAGCTATTACAATCGCAGCGGTGTGAAGAAAGATATTCTGGCGATCATGAAAGAGCAGGGCATGACCGCCGTGCGGTTGCGCGTCTGGGTAAATCCCGCCGATGGCTGGTACAGCGGCACCCAGGATGTCGTCGCCAAAGCGAAGCGCGCAAAAGCGGCGGGTATGAAAGTGATGATCGATTTCCACTACAGCGATAGCTGGGCGGACCCGGGCAAACAAACCAAACCAGCCGCGTGGAACAGCTATACATTCCAGCAATTGATGGATGCGGTTTGGAATTCCACGCGTTTTACACTGCAGGCAGTGAAGGACGCGGGCGTGACTGTTGATTGGGTACAGGTTGGCAATGAAACCAATAACGGTATGCTGTGGAATGACGGCAAGGCATCGACCAGCATGCAAAATTACGCATGGTTAACCAACACTGGCTACAACGCGGTAAAAAGTATTTATTCCAGCGCAAAAGTGGTGGTGCATTTGGCAAATTGCCACGATAACGCCAATTTCCGCTGGATTTTTGATGGGCTGAAAAACAACGGCGCCAAGTTCGATATTATCGGTGCGTCTTCGTATCCCACAAACGCATCGGGTTATACCTGGCAAAATGCCAACACCGCGTGTCTCACTAACTTGAACGATATGGTGAGCCGCTACGGTGTACCGGTGATGATTTCTGAAATCGGTGTGCCCTGGGATCACTCACAAGCGCAAACCATTGTGAAAGATATGGTTACTAAAGTGGGTCAGGTCAGTGGTGGCAAAGGCGTGGCGATTTTCTACTGGGAACCGCAAGCGCGCCCGGGTTGGAAAGGGTATACGCTCGGTGCTATGGATAATAACGGCAAGGCAACGGCAGTGTGGGATGCGTTTAAATAAATCACACAATAAATAAGTTGTAACGGCCGTTCGTGCATTCGCGCGCAAAATAAAAACCGCACAGATAATTTTGTGCGGTTTTTGTTTTTTGGTGGGAAGTGCGCATACAAACGCGGGTAAAACAAGACTGTTTATTTTCCAATTAAATCGTTAGCCTGTTGGGAAAATTGACTGACGAAAAACGGAGCCTCGCATGATGAAATACTGGTTATTTTTGGCAGCCGCCATCACCGCAGAAGTTATCGCCACCTCCGCACTCAAAGCGAGTGATAATTTTTCCAAAACCATTCCATCCATGATTGTCGTTATCGGTTATGGATTGGCGTTTTATTTTTTATCCCTCACGTTAAAAGTGATTCCTGTCGGTATTGCTTATGCCATATGGTCTGGTTGCGGCATTGTGTTGATTAGTATCGTGTCCTGGTTGTTATTCCAGCAAAAACTCGATTTCCCTGCGCTTGTCGGTATGGGATTAATTATTGCCGGCGTAGTTGTTATCAACGTGTTTTCCAAATCAACCGGCCATTAAATGCGCGGATTTAGCCCCAAAAAATAAACCCCGGTATCGATACCGGCAACCAGCCGATCATCCGGCAGTACTGCGGGTCTAATTGCTGCTAGTATTCCCATCTATTATCCGGCAATTATAAAAAAATCCCGACCTTGAAGAATCCCGACGAGTTTTTATCTATGTTGAATTTCACCGGTATTCCCCCTGAATTGCAGTCCGCCCCGTTACGTTTTGCCGAGCAGCTTGAGGCGGCGATCCAGCACCAGGGTTTGCCCCACCCGCGCACTATTCTGCCTTCATTAATCAGTTACGATGAGTTTTCAGCACAGTTAACCCGCGCGTTTACCGCGAGCGAATTTATCGCCAAAACCTCCGCTCAAAAACCCGCGTTGTTGTTGGAATTGATTGAATCCGGTGTGCTTTTTCGCCCGCAGACCGATGCGGATCTGGATGCGTTCGCGGCAGTCATTAGTGCTGGCGTCAACGATGCCGATGTGGATGCGCGCCTGCGCCGCGAGCGCAATAAAGCGATGATCCGGATTATCTGGCGCGATCTGAATCGCCTTGCAACCATGAGCGAAGTGACGGCGGAGTTATCGCGCTTTGCGGATAAATCCATTCGGTTGGCGGCGGAATATCATTATCGCGCGTTGGAAAAAATGTACGGTACGCCGGTTGGGCGTGAATCTGGCACCGCCCAACCATTTATGGTGTTGGGAATGGGAAAATTGGGGGCGGGGGAATTAAATATTTCTTCGGATATCGATCTGATTTTTACGTTTCCCGAAGGTGGGGAAACGAATCATGCATCGCGCGCGGTGAGCAACCAGGAGTTTTTTATCAAGCTTGGCCAGCGAGTGATCAAGAGCCTGGATACGGTAACGGCGGATGGCTTTGTATTTCGTGTGGATATGCGTTTGCGTCCCCATGGAGAAAGTGGTGCATTGGCGATGAGTTTTGTGGGTATGGAGGATTACTACCAGACCCAGGGGCGCGAGTGGGAGCGCTACGCCATGATCAAGGCGCGCACCGTGGCGATGGCGGGCGGTGAGAATCAGGAGCAAGCGCGCAAAGTCCTGCGCAAGATGTTGCAGCCATTTACCTATCGCCAATATATCGATTTCAGTGCGATTGAATCCCTGCGCGAAATGAAAGGGTTGATCGCCCGGCAAGTACAGCGCAAGGGTATGAACCTGGATGTAAAGCTGGGTGAGGGCGGTATCCGCGAAGTGGAATTTGTGGTGCAGGTTTTTCAGTTAATACGCGGCGGGCGCGACGCGCTGTTGCGCAAGCGTAAAGTGCCGGTGCTATTGCCATTGCTGGAGCAGGAAAATTATTTGCCCCCCGGAACCGGCGCGGCATTGCTGGAAGCTTATATTTTCCTGCGCAATACCGAGCATGCGATTCAGGGTTTTCAGGATAAACAAACCCAGGCGTTACCGGTTGATCCACTTGGGCAGCAGCGCCTGGCCTGGGCGATGGGTTTTGATAACTGGGAACGTTTTTTCTCTACGCTGAGTAGCTATCGCCAGCGAGTGAATGCTGAATTTAAAGCGGTAATTGCCGTGCCCGATGAAGAGGAGTCTATCGATCAAAAGGCACTGACCTTTTGTTTGAGTCTGTGGGAAGGCAGTTTGCAAGGCGAAGATGCGGTTCATGCATTGGAAGCGCGCGATGTGGATTGCGCCGCAGGTCTGGTAAAGAATCTTGCGGACCTGCGCGTAAGCCGCGCAATTCTTTCCATGCAAGCCAGTGGACGCACCCGTCTGGATAGTTTTATCCCGCGCTTGTTGCATATGTTATTTGTCGAGGCTGGTCGCGGTAAGTTGCCTCTAACTATTGCGGAAACCTTTGCCAGAGTTGTGCCTTTTATCGAAGCGGTTGCGCGCCGCACGGCTTATCTGGTGCTGCTTGTCGAAAATCCCACCGCGTTACACCAGTTGATTCGCCTCTGCGCGGCCAGCCCCTGGATTGCTGATCTGCTCACCCAATACCCGGCCTTGCTCGATGAATTGCTGACGCCGGAAAGCCTTTATGCGCCGCCGGATAAGTCCGCATTGCGCGACGAATTGCGTCGCGATGTATTGCGCCTGACCTGGGATGATCTTGAGGGGCACATGGAAGCCTTGCGCTATTTCCGCCTCGCCCATGGTCTGCGTGTAGCGGCAAGTGAAGTCACTGGCGCCTTGCCGTTGATGAAGGTGAGCGATTACCTGACTTTCATCGCCGAAGTGGTGCTGGAACATGTGCTGCAGTTGTCCTGGGAGCACATGGTGGAGCGCCATGGGCGCCCGCGCCGCGCCGATGGTTCGGTCGATACGGCGGCAGATTTCGTGATTGTTGGCTACGGAAAATTGGGCGGAATCGAGTTGAGCCACGGTTCGGATCTGGATTTGGTATTTATCCATAATAGCGACTCAACATTATCGACCGATGGCGAGCGCAGTATCGATAACCTGACTTTCTATACTCGTCTGGGCCAGCGGATTATCCATATCCTTAACACCAATACACCCACGGGCAAGCTTTACGAAGTGGATATGCGCCTGCGTCCGTCCGGTAATTCGGGGATGCTGGTGTCTTCGCTCGTTGCTTTTGAAAAGTACCAGGCCAACGAAGCATGGACCTGGGAGCACCAGGCATTGGTGCGGGCGCGGGTTGTGGCGGGTAGTGCGGAGCTCGGTGAACAATTTGAGGTGGTGCGCCAGCGTATTCTGGGGCGTGAGCGCGAGTTGGACCAACTGCGTAAGGACGTGGCCGATATGCGCCGTAAAATGCGCGAACAATTGGGCAGCGAAGCTAAATCCAAAGCCGCAAACACGCCGTTATTTAATTTGAAACAGGATGCCGGTGGTATCGTGGATATTGAATTTATGGTTCAATACGCGGCTTTGGCTTGGGCGTCCAAATCGCCCGGCGTCATCCGGTACACGGACAACATTCGCATACTCGGATCACTGGAAGAGGCAGGCTTACTGGATGCCGATTCCGTGGCCCACCTGATCGCCGCTTACAAAGCATACCGATCCACCGGACACAGCCTTGCGCTACAGCGACAGGAGGCAGTGCTGGAAGGTGATAATCACTTTACTGAAGAACGTGCGCAGGTCACGGCGATATGGGATCGCTTGATCGGCCACCCCTGATTACACAGACTTTTTTATAAAGAATTTGGAGTTAGCTATGTCTTTTGCCGATCGCGACGGCGTCATATGGCTCGATGGTGAACTCATTCCGTGGCGCGATGCCAAGGTTCACGTTTTAACCCATACCCTGCATTACGGTATGGGTGTTTTTGAAGGCGTTCGTGCATACAAAAGCGATACGTTGGGCACCAGTATTTTCCGTTTGCAAGAACACACTGACCGTTTATTCCGCTCTGCCCACATCATGCGCATGAAAATGCCTTACACCAAAGATGTGGTTAACGAAGCACACAAGCAAGTTGTCCGTGAAAATGGTTTGGCGGAAGCCTACCTGCGCCCGATGGCGTTTTATGGTTCCGAAGGTATGGGCCTGCGCGCCGATAACCTGAAAGTGCACATCATGGTTGCGGCATGGCACTGGCCATCGTACATGTCACCGGAAGCGCGCGATTTGGGTATCCGTATTCGCACCTCAAGCTACACTCGCCACCACGTGAATATTTCCATGTGTAAAGCGAAAGCCAACGGCCACTACATCAATTCACTGCTGGCGTTGCAAGAAGCGCTGGATAGCGGTTGTGAAGAAGCGTTGTTGCTTGATGCTGAAGGTTATGTTGCAGAAGGCAGCGGTGAGAACTTCTTCCTGGTGCGCAATGGCGTTATCTATACACCGGAATTGACTTCATGCCTGGACGGCATTACCCGCAACAGCATTTTCCAATTGGCTGCTGACTGCGGTTACATCATCAAGGAAAAACGCATTACGCGCGATGAGGTTTATGTTGCGGACGAAGCATTCTTCACCGGTACTGCCGCTGAAGTATTGCCGATTCGCGAATTGGATGGCCGTCAAATTGGTGAAGGTCGTCGTGGCCCCATCACTACCCGGTTGCAGGATTTGTATTTCAAATCGGTGCGCGGCGAATTGCCCGAGCATACTAACTGGTTGGCCCCGGTCGCCAAATAACTGTTTATGACCGACACATAACGGAGCCAACTGGCTCCGTTATTGTTTTGCCCTCTCACAATTAACTAATCATCTATGTCTGAAATTCAGTTTCCAGCAGAGCTAAAAAAAATCCGGAAAATTCTGGTAATCGGCCCTGCATGGATTGGCGATATGATGATGGCGCATACGCTTTTTCAATTGCTGAAACAGCGCAATCCCAATGTTCAAATAGATGTATTGGCGTCCGGTTGGACGCGGCAGTTATTGATCCGCATGCCGGAGGTGCACCAGGCAATTGATATGCCGATAGGTCACGGCAGCCTCGCATTTGCCGAGCGGCGCGCGCAAGGAAAAGAATTGGCGGCACATCATTACGACCAGGCAATCTTATTACCCAATTCATTTAAATCTGCTTTCATTCCATTTTTTGCGAATATTCCATTGCGTACCGGTTGGCGTGGTGAAATGCGTTATGGTTTGCTCAATGATATTCGGGTATTGGAAAAAAAGCGTTTTCCATTGATGGTGCAACGTTACGCTGCATTGGCGTTACCAAAAAATAGCGAACCATTAACGGAATTTCCTTATCCGCGCTTAACGGTAGATCAACGCCAGCGACCACAATTGTTAACAAAATTTGCGTTGCAGTTGAATCGCCCGCTGTTAATAATTTGCCCCGGTGCAGAATATGGTCCGGCCAAACGTTGGCCCGAACATTATTTTGCTGAAGTGGCCGATGAAAAAATTCGTGCAGGTTGGCAAGTGTGGTTAATGGGATCTGCTAAAGATTGCGAAGTGACCGACGCAATTCGTAAATTATTATTAGATGAAGAGCGTGAGCATTGTTTTAATCTTGCGGGTAGTACCAATCTCGGCGAAGCGATTGATTTAATGGACTGTGCCGACGCAGTATTAAGTAATGATTCGGGGTTGATGCATGTTGCAGCAGCACTGCAAAAACCATTGGCCGTCATTTATGGTTCCACTTCTCCAGAGCACACACCGCCGTTGGCTGAGCGAGTCACTATCATTAGCAAAAAAATTGAATGCGCCCCCTGTTTTGAACGCGAATGTCCCAAGGTGCATCATAAATGTTTGCGGGACTTAATGCCGCAACAAGTTATTGATGCATTGAATTCACTCATCCCCCAACCATTAAAATCGATAGCAGATTGAAGCGAATGAAACTCGCCTTTGTTATTTTTCGCTATTTTCCATTCGGTGGGTTGCAGCGCGATATGCAGATACTTGCACAGTTTTTTCAACAGCAAGGGCACTCCATTACGGTTTTTTGTGAGCGCTGGCAAGGCGAAAAATTTCCAGCAATTAATGTTGTTGAAATCCCTGCGAGCGGTCTATTTAATGTTGCAGGGGTAAAGAATTTCGTTAAACGATTCCAGCAACAATTTGTGCGCGCAGAATTCGATGCGTTAATTGGCTTTAATAAAATGCCCGGGCTGGATGTTTATTTTGCCGGTGACACCTGTTTTGCCTATAAAGCATTTTGTGAGCGTAGCTGGTTGTATCGGTTAATGCCGCGCTCGCGTTTGTATTTGCACTATGAGGCTGCAGTCTTTGATGAGCAAAGCGCTACGCACATTTTGTCCCTGGTTGACAGCGAACGTAAAAAATTTGCGCGATTTTATGCTACTGCTCCTGAACGTTTTGATGCATTACCGCCGGGAATTGTGCGCGAGCACATCGCCTGCCCTGATCCGGAAGCCACTTATCGTGCACTGCGTGCAGAGCTCAAACTGGCTGCCGATAGTCGTGTGATTATGTGCCTGGGGTCAGGCTTCCACACTAAAGGTGTCGATATCAGCATCGCGGCATTTGCGGAGTTGCAAAAGACCTGCACTTATACTGCATTATTAATAGCAGGTAATGACAATCCGGATAAATATCGTGAACAGGCCCGTTTACTAGGGGTAGCGGATAAGGTTTTTTTCCTGGGACCGCGTAGCCCTGTCGGCGATTTATTGCATGGTGCAGATGTGTTGTTGCATCCGGCGCGTAAGGAGTTGGCCGGGAATGTTATTCTGGAAGCAATGCTATGTGGTTGTCCGGTGTTAGCCAGTGATCATTGTGGTTATGCGCATTACATTGTCGAGCACCAGTTAGGCGATCTAATTAATGCAAATGCAACGCCTGCGGATATCGCACGGCAATTGTGTCGATTGTTGTTAGTCGATAAAACGTATTGGCATGTACATACAGATAATTTGCAGAAAAGTGCAGATGTTTTTTCCCGCGCTGAACATGCGTTAGCTGCAGTTCAGAAAATTGTGCAGAAGAAAAAATCTGCCAATAAAAATCCGGAAAGTGCGATGGTAAGCGCAAATGAAACAGTGGTATTGCGCGATGAATTGATTGGCTTATGGAAAGATAAGCGTGTGTTTGATTGCGTACAGCAGTTAACGGGTCCGGTTGCGCGCGAAATGCCGGATCGCCAGACACTGCGCTTTGAACTGGATGGCCAAACCTACTATCGCAAATGGCATCGCGGTGTGGGATGGGCGGAAATAATCAAAAACCTTATTCGTTTTCGCTTGCCCGTGTTGGGTGCACGCAATGAGTGGAATGCGTTAAATAAAATGCGTGCGTTGGCAATTCCCACGTTGATTCCTGTCGCTTTTGGTGAGCGTGGAATGAATCCCGCACAGCAGCAGTCGTTTATTGTTACGCGCGAGTTAGCCGCCGCAATACAACTGGATCATTTTTTTGCGCAGCGCCAGGTGTCATCAATGATCAAGCGTGCGTTGATTACCAAGGTCGCGCAGATCGCGCGTGAATTGCATGCGGCAGGTATTAACCATCGCGATTTTTATTTGTGCCATTTTATGCTGAAGGAAGCTTCACTCGCGACAGGTGTGCCGGATGTTACCTTGGTGGATTTGCATCGCGCGCAATTGCGGATACAGGTTCCTGAACGTTGGCTGGTGAAAGATATAGGAGGGTTGCTGTTCTCCAGTTTGAATCTCGGATTTAGCCGCCGTGATTACTACCGCTTTTTGATTGTTTATTTCGCCAGGGATATTCGGGGTGTGTTGGATAAGCACTCGGTGCTACTGCAAAAAATAGTGCATCGGGCCCGTCAAACTTATGTGCGGGATTTTGGGCATATGCCAAGCCTCTGAATGGGGCTGATTGGTCACTCGTATGTCTTGCGATAAGTAATACTATTAATTTTGCTGTGGTTCATATTAGATCGTTAGTATTTGTGATTCATTGCCAGGCTTGTTTTTCCGGCTATAGGTTATGAGGTCTATAGGTTGTGAGGTCTATTGGTTGGACCGATGAAACCTTAACAGATTTTTGCGTTTTCCCTGCTGCTTTAAGCGGGCGCAAATGATTGGATAATATATGGATTCTATCTCTCAAAAAAATACTACCGTAGGTGATGCCTCTGCCTGGTCGGTGTATAAGCGCCTGCTGGGCTACGTGAAACCCTACTCCGGTTGGTTTTTGCTAAGCTTTTTAGGATTTAGTTTGTTTGGGGCGTCCAGTGTTCTATTTGTGAAAATTCTGGAAAATCTGGTGAATGTAATCGCGGCCAATGATCCGGCGGATCGTTATCTTGTGCCGTTGCAAGTAATTGGCGCAACGCTGTTGCGTAGCCTCGGTTCATTTGTCGGTATTTATTTAATGTCCCGCATTGCGTTCAACATTATTCATCAGTTGCGTGTGCAGGTTTTTAATCACATGACCCAATTGCCCAATGCTACGTTTGATGAAAAAAATTCAGGCAACCTGACTTCCATCATCACCTACAACATTAATGGTGTAACTGCTGCTGCGACTGATGCAATAAAAATTTCGTTGCGTGAAGGTTTAACAGTGATCTGGCTATTTGGCATGTTGCTTTCAATGGATTGGCGGCTCACGTTGGTGTTTATAGTTATTGCTCCTGTGATTGGGTTAATCGTTGGTGTGGTGGGTAAGCGTTTGCGTCGCTTGAGCAACAAAGTGCAGAACACGGTAGGGGATTTAACCCAGGTAACGGGTGAGATGATTAATGGTTTTAAAGTGATGCGCAGTTTTGGTGGTGAGGATTACGAAAAACAACGCTTCGAAAAAGTCAGTAAACAAAACTGGCAGCAGAATATGAAAATTGTTGTGACCTCTGCCGCTAATACTCCGCTGATTCAATTGATTATTGCCTGTGCGATAGGTTTTTTGATTTTTGTAGCGCTGAGTTTTATGGAAATTAAAGATCCTGCAAGCTTTGTTGCTTATATGACAGCAGTTGCTGGAATCCTCCCGGCAATGCGTAAATTGGGTGAAGTTGCCCCCACTATTCTAAAAGGTGTTGCCGCTGCGGATAGTGTATTTACGTTGCTGGATTCAGACACTGAAAAAGATGAAGGTAAGCACCTGGTGGCGCGAGCACGTGGCGATGTCAGTTTTAATAATGTAGTTTTCGGTTACGCCAATCAGCCTGAGCCAGCACTGAAAAAAATTAATTTGGAGGTAAAAGCCGGTGAAGTTGTCGCATTGGTAGGGAAATCTGGCAGCGGTAAATCGACGTTGGTCAGTTTATTAAACCGTTTTCATGATGTGAGTACTGGCGAAATCCGTATCGATAATGTTCCGATTAACGATTACCAGCTCAGTAATCTGCGGGAACAAATTGCTTTGGTGAATCAGCAAGTCACCCTGTTCAATGACAGTGTGGCGGGCAATATTGGTTACGGTAGTTTGCAAACCCGATCGCTTGAAGAAATTCGTAAAGCGGCTGATGCGGCTTATGCAACGGAATTTATACAGCAGTTGCCGGAAGGGTTTAATACACTGATTGGTGAATCAGGTACGCGTTTATCCGGCGGCCAGCGGCAGCGGCTGGCAATTGCCCGCGCCATTTTGAAAGACGCACCAATTTTAATTTTGGATGAGGCTACTTCGGCACTCGATAATGAGTCCGAGCGTTTCATTCAAGCTGCTCTGGAGCAGGTAATGAAAGGGCGAACTACTTTTGTTATTGCCCATCGGTTAAGTACCATTGAGCAAGCAGATCGAATCCTGGTGATGGACCATGGGGAGATAGTGGAGCAGGGAACACATAGCGAACTTTTGATGAAAAATGGTTACTATGCTCGCTTATATTCCAGTCCGCTCGAATATGGTGTTAGCGATTCCTGAGCGAACTCTTCTGTTACAAGAGATGGGTTTATAAGTGACGTAGTGCTGGAAGTGGTTACAACGGAATTGATCAATAGATGCTAAATCCTATGCATATTTCTATGCCAAATTTTGAATCTACCCGCGTGCTAGTGGTAGGTGATGTGATGCTTGACCGATACTGGCATGGCATCAGCACGAGAATATCGCCCGAAGCTCCGGTGCCTGTCGTGAAGGTCGATCAAATTCAGGATCGTCCAGGCGGGGGGGCCAACGTAGCGCTAAACATGGCTGCTTTGGGGGTGAGTGTTTCATTGATTGGTGTCATTGGCGAAGACAGGGAAGGGCAGATACTGGAGTCTTTCCTGCAAACGGCGGGTATTGATATTGATTTTCAGCGATCATCTAACAAACCCACGATTACAAAGTTGCGCGTCGTTAGCCGCCACCAGCAGTTGTTGCGGATGGATTTTGAAGATAAGTTTGATGAATCTGATAGTTCAACTTTTGTTGAAAAGGTAACGCAACAAATCGCCAACGCGGATGTGTTGGTGTTATCTGATTACGCCAAAGGAAGTCTTCAGGATTGCCAGGCGTTGATCGCTATCGCCAGGGCAGTTGGTGTTCCGGTTTTGGTTGATCCCAAAGGGCAGGATTTTGCCCGTTATCGTGGGGCTACCATATTAACTCCCAATTTCCATGAGTATGAATCCATAGTCGGGAAGTGCTCCAGTGAGCACGACCTGATTAATAAAGGTGAAATACTCATGCGGGAATTGGAGTTGCAAGCGCTGTTGATAACCCGCGGTGAGCATGGAATGACCTTGCTGCGCCCTGGTTTGTCGGAATTGCACCTACCTGCGCGTGGCCTTGAGGTTTTTGATGTAACAGGGGCTGGCGATACTGTTATTGCCACCCTTGCAGCTGCCATTGCGGCGGGGCAGCCATTACCGGAAGCGACCGCCCTGGCGAACCTTGCTGCCGGGATTGTTGTTGGTAAATTGGGTACTGCTGCTGTAAGTGGCCCCGAATTACGGCGTGCCATTATTGCTGAGCAGGGCGCACAGCGAGGTGTAGTGACCGAAGAGCAATTGCTGCTGGCAATCGAAGATGCCCGTGCAAGCGGTGAGCGCGTGGTATTTACCAATGGTTGCTTCGATATTATCCACGCCGGCCATGTTGGTTATCTGGAAGAAGCGCGCAAGCAAGGTGATCGCTTGATCGTGGCGGTAAATTCGGACCCTTCTATTCGTAGATTGAAAGGTAGTGGTCGGCCGATCAATCCGCTTGATCGCCGTATGGCGGTATTGGCAGGTTTGGAGGCTGTAGATTGGGTGGTGTCTTTTGATGAAGATACGCCTGAGCGCTTATTGCGTCGCGTGAAACCGGATGTACTGGTTAAGGGCGGTGATTATCGTGAAGAGCAGGTTGTTGGTGGGAATATTGTGAAAGCCTATGGCGGCAAAGTAAAAGTGCTTAGCTTTTTTGATAATTGCTCGACAACCTCCATCGTGAATAAAATTCGCAAACAATGATGCAATTGTTTGCTTGTTAACAAAAAAGCCTCCATACGGAGGCTTTTTTTGTTTCAGTGGTTTGGGTCAATCAGGCTGCAAGTTCCAGAATTTCACGTGAGGCTTCAGGTGTAATCACTCCATGCTCACCCAGTGCGAGCAGGTCATGCTTCACCAGCATATCGACTAGTTTAGGAATGGATTCACGGCCTACGCCGTAACCGCTCAGTGTTGTCGGATTACCCATTTGTTCGAAAAATTGACGGGTTGCTGCGATAGCCGCATCGATCAATTCATCCTCATTTGATTGCGTAAGTCCCCAAACACGACGTCCATATTGCACAAGCTTGCCGTGCTTTTTAGCGCGTTGATGTTGCATCACGGCCGGTAAAACGACTGACAAGGTTTGTGCGTGATCAAGCCCGTGCATGGCGGTAAGTTCATGGCCGATCATGTGGGTGGCCCAATCTTGTGGTACGCCTACGCCAATTAAACCGTTCAGTGCCATGGTTGCGGCCCACATTACATTGGCGCGCACCTGATAATTGGTTGGTTCATTTAATGCGCGAGGACCTTCTTCGATCAGCGTTAGCAATAAACCTTCAGCAAAGCGGTCTTGTACTTTTGCATCTACCGGATAGGTAAGGTATTGCTCCATGATGTGGACAAATGCATCTACAACCCCATTGGTGATTTGGCGCGATGGCAGGCTGTAAGTTGTTGTTGGGTCGAGAATCGCAAATTGGGGATAAACCAATGGGCTGCCAAAGGCGAGTTTTTCCTGGGTTGAGGCCCGGGTGATAACCGAGTTGCCATTACTTTCCGTTCCGGTTGCTGGCAAGGTCAAAACACAACCGATGGGCAATGCCGAATGGAATGGCTGGTTTTTAGCCATAATATCCCAGGGCTCGCCGTCAAAATCGATTGCTGCGGCAATCAGTTTGGTACCGTCAATGACGCTGCCACCGCCAACCGGCAACAGGAAATCGATTTTTTCTTTCTTAACCAATTCCACCGCTTTCATCAGGGTTTCATAGTGGGGGTTAGGCTCAATCCCGCCAAATTCGAACCAGGTTTTTCCTTCCAGTGCTGCCGCGACCTGATCGTAAACACCGTTTTTCTTGATCGATCCGCCACCATAGGTCACCAAGACTCTGGCATTAGCGGGAACCAGTTTGCTGAGTTCTTTGATCTGGCTTTCACCGAAAACGATTTTTGTGGGATTGGAGAATATAAAATTTTGCATGAATGATCTCTCCGAACTGTTGTGTACTAGTGGGGTACGACTTTGGCGAGTCTTATGGATTAATTCAATGGTGCTTACGCAAATTTACGACGCTGTAATCCAGATACTGTCATTGATGATCTGGTGGGGAATTGCGTGCAGGCTTTGGCCGGTACAGGGACCCGAAACACATTGCCCTGAATTGATTACAAACAAAGCGCCGTGATTTGCACATTGGATCATACTGCCGCTGTTATCCAGAAACTGGTTTGCTGCCCATTCGAGCTGAATTCCAAGGTGCGGGCAGTGATTGCGATAGACATAAATCTTGCCACCGTAATTCACGGCGAAGACATTATCGCTTCCAAAACCCTTGCTGCTGCCTTCGGGTAAATCATCCAAAGTGCAGAGCAAGGTTAATGGGGGAGTTGCAGGGTGGATCATTGCGGGGCGATGAGGCGTACTTTTCGTGTTAGCAACTTGCCCTCGCGTACCACGCTGACATTTACCTTATCTCCCGGTTTGTAATGCTCTAACGCACTGAGCAGTTGATCGTCATTGGCAACCGGGTAATCTTCAATCGCGACTATTACGTCGCCCAAACTGATTTGCCCCCAATTGTTGCGCTTTGCCCCTTGCAAACCCGCTTCAGCGGCGGGTGAATTCGGTTCAATACGCAAAATAGGCACACCTTCAATGCCAATTTGCTGCGCCCATTGGTCAGGCGCCACGGCGATACCCAATACCGGGCGAACAATGCGTCCATGGGCAATCAGCTCGGGTACCACTTCTTTTACGGTATTCACCGGAATCGCAAAGCCAATACCGGCACTGGCGCCGCTCGGGCTATAGATCATGGTGTTGACACCAATCAACTTTCCCTCTGAATTCAGTAAAGGTCCGCCCGAGTTACCGGGGTTAATTGCTGCATCAGTCTGGATTACGTTGGTGATTTTGCGCTGGTTAGGGGATTCAATTTCCCGCCCCAATGCGCTAACTACACCAGTGGTGAGGGTTGCATCCAAACCAAACGGGTTACCGATTGCTAATACTTTGCGGCCTACACGCAAATCGCCAGAATCGCCTAATGGCAACGCTTTCAGTTTGGCGGCAGGTGCATCGATTTTAAGTACGGCGATATCACGTTCCGGGGCCAGCCCTACAACGGTTGCTGGCCAATTGGATTGATCTTGCAGTGTGATCGTGATTTTGCGCGCACCTTCAACTACATGGAAATTGGTCACTATGTAGCCTTTTTCGTCCCATACAAATCCGGTACCCGAGCCGCGCGGCACGGTGACCAGATCGAATGAATAAGGATCACGGGCAAGTTGTTGATTGGTGACGAACACTACACTTGGACGGGAGGTCTCAAAGACCTCCACGCTATTTTTTTCATCATCGGTAGAAAATGCCTGAACGGTTGCGCTCAAGGCGCTGGCGCCGGTCAGGACACTGAGTAAAAACCAGCGCCAGAGTTTCATGGTAACAGTCTCCGGCGAGGATTAAGCAGCGTCACGTAAAGCTTGAATACGCGCTTCCAATGGCGGATGGCTCGCAAACAGGTTGCGTACACCACCGCTGATACCAAATGCACGCATGCTGGTTGGCAATGGGCTTTCCGCACCGGCATTTGTCTCTGCTTGCAGGCGTTGCAAGGCACGGATCATCGCACCGCGATCAGCCAGGGTTGCACCGGCGTGATCTGCGCGATACTCGCGATAACGGGAGAACGCAGCCACGATCATGGAAGCAAGAATACCCAACACGATTTCAGCGATGAAGGTGGTGATCATAAACGCAAAACCACGACCATCTTCATTTTTGAAAATAACACGGTCAACCAGATCGCCAATAATACGGGCGAAGAACATCACAAACGTGTTTACCACACCTTGAATCAAGCTCAAGGTAATCATATCGCCATTGGCGACATGGCCGATTTCATGAGCCAGCACAGCTTTTACTTCATCGCGTTCAAAGCGTTGTAGCAAGCCAAGGCTAACAGCCACTAACGCAGCATTGCGGTTCCAGCCGGTGGCAAAAGCATTGGACTCCTGAGCGGCGAATACGCCAATCTCCGGGGTTTTAATGCCCGCTTTTTGGGACAACTCAACTACGGTATCTACCAACCATTGCTCATCGGCGTTGCGCGGTTGTTCAATCAACTGCACGCCCATGGTTTTTTTGGCCATCCACTTGGACAAGAACAGGGAAATAAAAGAGCCGACGAAGCCGAACACGGCACAGAAAATCAGCAGGTTTTGCAAATCCAGGCCGCCTGCGGTGCGGTAATTACCAACACCCAGCAAGCTTAAAACTACACCTGCCACCAGCATTACAGCGAGGTTAGTGAGTAAAAACAGGCCTATGCGTAACACGATATTATCTCCCATGAGTTATATAAGATTCGCTGCTTAATACGCAGCATCGCGGGAGTATATGTGTACGAGGCGTGAAAATTTCAATCGCACAGGGTGTTAAGAAAGGAAAATAGCGGGAATAAAAATGGCCGCCTCAAAGGCGGCCCAAGCAACCGTGTTAGCCGAGAGACCTTCGGAGAGGAAAGCCCCAGGGGGTGAGCAAACTCGCTAATCGACTTGCAGGGCGACTAAGGATTCTACTCAACTGCTGCGCGGAAGATCCGTGCGGCAGTGAGTTAATAATAATCTTTCTCACCTATAAGTCAATTCTTTTTTGAGAATTATTCTTATTTATGGTGTTTTAGATGTCTTTAGTTGCAACAACTGGGTGTTGAGTTGGTTAATTTTAGCTGCCATCTCTTCAATAAGGCCCAGGCAGATTTGCGGTTGATGCTCAATCAACGTAATGAATTCTTCTTTGCGTACTGCTAATACGGTGCAATCGCTACTGGCGATAACAGAGGCGATGCGAGGCTGGCGAGTAAAAACAGCCAACGCGCCAAAAATTTCATTGGCATGTATTTCCCCGACTTTAATCCCATCACATACCGCGTCAGCGGAACCTTCCAGTAAGGTGTAAACCTTGTGTGCGGCATCGCCTTGCTGGATGATGGTTTCTCCTGCGCGATAATGCATAAAGCCTGCAGAAGGTTGGAATTCACTACGCAGTTCCTGGGTAAATGCTTGCTCATAGATGCTCAGGGTGCAAAGCAGATAGTAGGCCCAGTTGCGCTGGCTTTTCAGGTCGGCATTAACGGCGGTCACCAACGCGTCGCGTTCATAAGTTACAAACGTAACCGGTGCTTTGCAGGAGAATTGACCTTGGGGAAGGTTGAGGGATCTCGGTAAGCCAAGCAGGTCACCTTCGGTAAAATGCATCACCAGTTTGCCATTCAAATAATAATCTACCTGGCCTTCGGTAATGCGCAGTAACCGGGTTGGGTTTATATCGGCAAATATGTCATTACTTATGTTGACAACAAACGGGGCATCCGCAGGTTCAACTTGCGCGCACAAAAGCTCACTGAGGCCGCGCAATTTGGCGGCCAGATCAGACATCAATTCAGACTGTTTAATAGGGAAGTGCATAAGGCCTCTAGTCACTAAATGGCGTAAACAACACGTTTTTTAGTGTAGCCTGTGTCACCGGAAAATTTGTATTTCCCGCTTCAGTCTGTGACTCTTGTGTCGTTTTTGCGAAATCAGGCAGTAGCCTGATTGAAACCACTACCGTTTTCCGGCAGCTCCGCTTCAAAGACAAGTCGGGTTTTCAGGTCAGAGGGAAGATCATTCCAATGAACATCCATCAATGCGCCCTGCAAGGCGTAAAGCATGACTTTGGATACATTGATGTCTCGGGCTCTGATGCGTCGATAAGCTTCGACAGCGCCCATTCGTTTGAGGTCGGCGTGGGTGTTAATCCCTATTGCACGCAGGATATTTACCGATGCCATTCCAAGGTTCTTTAATTGCAATAACTCACTATGACAGGCAGTCATACAATGCAATCTCCATTTATTATTATCGGATGTTGTGTTTAAAATTCCCGTTAACAGCGCAGGCTTATCTTACATACTTGCTTCTCTTGTGCAATCCCTTTCGACTGAAAGAGCAGAAACTTAAGATCAGCGGTGGAAAAATATTTGGCCTGCTGGCGTATGTTGTAGCGATTATTTTTATACATGAACCCAGTTCGCCGGAGAAATCAGGTGTTTGACCCGATACAACGCCAATTACTTGGTCTCGATGAAAATTTTCTGGCGCACTCTCCAGAGTTGAACAGCCGGCTTCATCCAGCAACTCTAGCAGCAGTTTTGGATTTGCGCGCGCGCGCTGCGAAATTTGATTTCGATTTGCGAATTGCGAGCAGTTTTCGTAGTTTTGAGCGGCAATTGTTGATCTGGAATAATAAAGCACTTGGTCTGCGCCCGGTGTTGGATTCCGCAGGCGCATCTTTGGATGTTCATCGATTGAGTGATCGCGAAAAAGTATTTGCGATTTTGCGCTGGTCGGCCTTGCCGGGTGCCTCCCGTCATCATTGGGGTACTGACCTTGATGTTTATGGTGCGGCGCATATTGATCCCGATTATCAGATTCAGCTCACTGTCGCTGAAACCGAAAATGATGGCCCTTTTGCACAATTTCATCGATGGCTGGATGTTGAATTGCGGCAAGGGGCTTGTCAGTTCTATCGCCCTTATGCAGAAGATCGCGGTGGAATAGCACCGGAGCCATGGCATTTAAGTTACGCGCCCTTGGCAAAAAATTATGCGCAGGTTTTTACGCAAGAACTTTTACGCGAGCAGCTTGAACAGGCCCCACTGGAGTTAAAAGACACGGTCCTGGAAAATCTGGATGAAATTTTCCAGTGCTACATTCGTGTCGATTAAATTTCTCAATCGGGATAAATTATTTTGAATACAACGTCTCCTGCGGTATCGAAAATTGGCATTCGTTCATGGATGTTGTTCGATTGGGCCGCACAACCATTTTTTACTGTCATCATTACTTTTATTTTTGGTCCTTATTTTGTATCGCGACTTGCCAATGATCCGGTGTCGGGTCAAGCAGCTTGGGGTTATACGATTGCCGCAGCAAGTATTTTGATTGCTATCTTATCGCCATTACTAGGCGCGATTGCCGATGAAACCGGCAGGCGCAAACCCTGGATCGCATTTTTTGCGGCAATTAAAATTATTGCGCTTTTATTGCTATGGCAGGCTGCACCTGGCTCGTCCCTGTTACTGCCAATGTTGTGCATTATTGCAGCGATGGTCGCGGCCGAATTTTCAATCGTATTTAATGATTCGATGATGCCGAGATTAATTCCCGCGCAGGATATTGGCCGCATTTCAAATCTGGCATGGGGTTTGGGGTATGCCGGTGGGCTGGTAGTGTTATTCAGTGTGCTGTTGTTGCTCGCAGGCAATCCACAAACCGGTAAAACTCTGGCGGGAATAACTCCGCTGTTTGGGTTGGATGCCAATTTCGGTGAAGATGCTCGCATCACTGGCCCCTATGCTGCACTGTGGTATGCATTATTTATTTTACCGATGTTTTTATTCACGCCTGACGCCGGAAAAGGTTCACCGTTGTTGCGCGCTATAAATAATAGCTTGCGTGATTTAAAAAATACGCTGCGCGAACTAAAACAGCGTCGCAACTTGTTGCGCTTCTTGATTGCGCGCATGATTTATCAGGATGGCGTTAACGGCCTGCTTGCGCTTGGTGGCACATTTGCAGCGGGAATGTTTGCCTGGCAAACCATCGAAATGGGCGTGTATGGAATTTTATTGTTGGTGGTTGCTATTGGTGGTTGTGTTTATGCCGGTCGATTGGACAAACGTTTTGGCTCCAAAAAAGTAGTGCAATTAAGCTTGTTATGTTTAATTGTGGCGACTGCAGGAATTATTTCTACTGGCCCGGGCTACACCTTGTTCGGGCTAATTCAGTTATCGACTCAGGATAGTGGTGGCTTGTTTGCGACTGCAGCGGAAAAGGCCTACATCGTTTTTGGATTATTAATTGGCATTGCTTTTGGCCCAGTGCAGGCCTCGTCCCGTTCTTACATGGCGCGCAGTGTTGATGTGGATGAAGCCGGAAAATATTTTGGTATTTATGCGCTCGCCGGGCGCGCGACTTCTTTTCTCGCGCCTATGACAGTGGCGACGATTACTATGCTGACTGATTCCGCCCGCTTGGGGATGGTGGCACTTATTGTATTTTTAGTTGCTGGATTTTTATTGTTGGCCAAGGCGGCATATCCGGCACGCGCGTAATAGGTTTTTGGATTGCTAAATTGATGTAACGCAGAGGTAAGTATGTTAGTGATTTTTGATTGTGATGGCGTATTGGTTGATAGTGAAATTATTTCTGCGCAAGTCACCAGTGATTGTTTAAAAGAAATTGGTATTGAAATAAGTGCGGCTTATTTTTTGGAAACTTATCGCGGTAAATCGGTTGCTGATTGTATTCGTATGATTACTGAGGAGTTATCTGCCCAGGATTCCTGGAAATCCTTGAGTGATGCAGAAAGAACAGAGCAAGGTGCGCAATTCTGGCGGCATGTACAATTACAAACCCTGGTAGTGTGCGAGCAGCAGCTGGAGCCAATAGCAGGGATAATGCCAGTGCTGGATTACTTGCGCGATAACGGAATTCCTTTTTGTGTGGCCTCCAACGGAAAACACGAGAAAATGCGCATGACACTCGCCAAGACTAACATCATGCCTTATGTACAAGGGCGCGTATTTAGTTTTGAAGATGTGACGCGCGGAAAGCCTGCACCGGATTTATTTTTGTACGCAGCAAAAACATTAAATGCAGAACCGGCGACAGCCATCGTGGTTGAAGATTCGCTCACCGGCATTCAGGCCGCACTTGCGGCGGGCATGCGTCCGCTCGGTTATTGTCCGTCTAATGCAAATGGCAGCGATAATATTTTATTGCCAGAGATGCGCGCATTGGGTGCAGAAGTGTTTTTCTCCATGGATGAATTGATTCCATTGATTCTAAAAACCAGCACTGTGAAAAATTAACGGACAGTCACTGTTATGCAAACCGCCCTTCAAAATTTTGCCCACGTGGATGTGTGGCAAGAAATCCGCGCAGAAGCGCAACAAGCCAGTGCGACCGAACCGGTGCTGGCAAGCTTTTATCACGCCAGTATTTTGAATCACCATTCATTTGCGGCAGCGATATCTTTTCATCTCGCTAACAAGCTGGATAGTCAGGCATTGCCGGCGATGATGTTGCGTGAAGTATTTGAAGAGGCGATGAAGGCGGATGCCACTATTGAAGACGCGATGCGCGCGGATATTCGTGCGCACCGCGAGCGCGACCCGGCTTGTAAATTATTTTTTATGCCGTTTTTGTTTTTTAAGGGTTATCACGCACTTCAATCCTGGCGAATTTCCCATTGGTTGTGGCAGCAAGGGCGTAATGCATTGGCGCTTTATTTCCAGAACCAGATTTCGCAAGCGTTTGATGTGGATATCCATCCGGGTGCACGCATTGGCAAAGGCATCATGATTGATCACGCTACCGGCGTGGTAATTGGTGAAACGGCAGTCATTGACGATGATGTATCAATGCTGCACAGCGTTACGCTTGGTGGCAGCGGCTGCGTGAAAACAGATCGTCACCCTAAAATTCGTCGAGGGGTTTTGATTGGTGTCGGCGCAAAAATTCTAGGTAATATTGAAGTGGGTGAAGGCGCGAAAATCGGGGCGGGGAGTGTGGTGCTGGAATCTGTTGCTCCGCATACCACAGTTGCCGGTGTGCCCGCCAAACTGGTTGGCAGGCCCAAGGGTGAGTCACCGGCGCTGGATATGGATCATCATCTTAATGAGAGTGATGATTGTTAATCCGATCAGGCGCTGCGTTGGCCGGGCAAACTGCTGGTCTCATCATCGCAACCATCCAGCAACCACTTCAACACCGATTCACGGCTTTTAAGCATTGATTGATAATGCTCAATCAACATTGTGTTGGGGCGCGGATGCGCTTTCATGGCGGTGATACGATCAGTCAGAAAGGCAATATCCTGTTCTACTTTCAAACGCGCATTGCCATGTTGGCTGAGCGCGCCTTCAACGACCAGGCGATTGTCTTGCAGTTTTTTTTCGATAAATGGCAACATTAGGCACACTCCCTCGGAAGTAAACCACTGAAGTATGGAAGTGATTTTTGGAAATACCAAAGATTGATTGGTTACATTCTGTGCGCTGTTTATCGCGATTGATGACCCGATAGCGGCAAAATCCTGAATTATCGTCAACGGGTGCTATTATCAAGCCATCCTGGTTATTAACGGTTAAATTCCATGAGCAATTCCGACTTCGACATTATCTTCCGCGGCGATATCGTTTTCGGCCATCAGTTGACGGATGTCAAACTCAGGCTCCAGCAGCTTTTTAAAGCAGATGCGGCCAAGATCGATAGTCTGTTCACTGGTCGCCCGGTCCCACTCAAACGCAATCTGGATGAAGTAACTGCCAATAAATATCGCGATGCACTACTGAAATCCGGTGCGATGGTGGAACTCTATCCGAGCGATAAAAGCCCTGCCAACGCGCCTGTTACCCCGCGCCCCGCGCGCGCCAGGGAGCCCGAATCCAGCAGATGGACGCTCGCACCAGTGGGATCTTATTTGTCGCCAGTGCTCCAGCGCCCGCCGCAACAGGTAGCCCAAATAGATATTAGTGGCCTGAGCTTGCGCCCTGCTGAAGGTAACCTGGTTGATAGCATTGAAGTCAGTCAGGAGATTGATGCTGTGGTGATCGTACCCGATTTGGGATTAGCTGCAATCGGTGAGGATCTCATTGGTGCCGATGAGAAGCTTGAATTACCTCTGGTAGAAATTGAACTGGAAGATTGGGAAATCGCAGCGGTGGGGAGTGATCTCCTAAGGCAGGAGGAGCGCCCGGTGGTCCTGCCGACAGCAGTTGCCAATAGCGATTTCGGTCTGGCGCCGGCGGGCAGTGATCTCGGCCAGCTAAAACCCAATATAAAACCAATCACGCCTGATATCAGCAAACTGCGCCTTGCGGAATAATCTGTAAGGCTGCTCATCTTTTCCCTGTGAAATCCCCGCTTGTTTAGCGAGCTGCCGGCTCATTTGCTCCTCCATTCTGATAAAAAACTCGAACGATCAACGGTTTACGATCATAGTTTTGTGAGATGCGTCGGTTTTTGGCTGGCCGGTGTGGCACTTTGGCCCTAGACTCCGCTCTAACAAGAGAATGCTGCACAGAGGAAGTTGTTATGAAGATTCTGCTTAAAAGTCTGGTGGTGATTGTTTTCCTGATCGTTCTGGCAATCCTGGCCCTGATTTTCCTGGTGGACCCAAATCGTTTCAAGCCGCGCATTGAAGCTATCGCTAAAGATCAGGGCGTTGCCCTGCAAATTAACGGTGATTTGGAATGGGATCTTTGGCCTAGCCTGGGGGTGGCTGTGAATGATGTGCATGTTGCCCCGCTGGCCGAACCGCAGCAGGCAATTGCGGAGCTTAAACAAGCTAGCCTCTTATTGAAGCTCATTCCATTGTTTAGTGGTAATTTCCAGGTAGATCATATTGCAGTCGATGGCCTTAACTTTAATCTACGTGTGGATGAAACAGGTAAAGGCAATTGGGAGGCTTTCAGTAGACCTGCAACAACTACAGCACCACCTTCTGATACTGAATCCAATCTGGCATTGGATGTCCAGCATATAAGCCTCACCAATTCCAATCTCTCTTACACGGATGTCCAATCGGGTTTAGCATTTAAGTTGGGTGATATCAATCTCACTATGAATAATGTAAATACCCGTAGTGAACCATTTGCAGTGGACTTGGGATTTGTCCTCGAGCAGACCCAGGCTAACTTAGAAAAATTAATACTTACCGGCAAATTAACTAACCAACTAAGCGTTGATAATTCTTTAGATACCATTGGGCTCACCGATGGCCAGTTGCAACTGGATATTGCTGCAAAGGAAAAAGCCTCCATTGCATTAACCTATGCTATCGCCGTTACCAGTTTGCAAGATTCTCCCGCTTATAAGGGTGAGATCACATTGAAAGATA
The DNA here is from genome assembly GCA_003056245.1 of Cellvibrio sp. 79. Taxonomy (GTDB): domain Bacteria; phylum Pseudomonadota; class Gammaproteobacteria; order Pseudomonadales; family Cellvibrionaceae; genus Cellvibrio. Next base: position 1,463,463 of record MVDH01000003.1, read on the forward strand.
CGAATCTGCGGCAATTACTCGAAGCGTTTGACATCCAACTGGAAACTGCCAAAAAAGGTGCATTGGGAAAATTCAGATTGTCGAGCACAATTGCTGGCGATGCTGAAAAAGTAAAATTGGAAAATTTGCAATTAGTACTGGATGAGACGGCATTAAATGGTAGCGCGGGAATTACCAATTTCAGCACCAGTTCTATCAAATTATCGCTCAGTGGTGACACTCTGAATGCAGATGATTATTTACCTCCTCCTAGCCAAACCGATGCTCCACAGGGTGCGGTTACTGATACTTCTCCCGCTGCATCTGGGCCAGAGGCAGATACATCTTTACCGATGGAAGCTTTGCGCTCGCTTAACCTGAATATCAAGCTTGCGTTGAAGAAATTAATCGTTAATAAAATCCCGTTGGAAAATGTTGAAGCAAAATTGCTCGCAAAAAATGGCATGATTGAACAAACTCTAAATGCGGTTGCTTTTAGCGGAAAAATTGCCACAAAAGGCCAATTTGATGCGCGCGGGCAACAAGGGCAATTGCAATTTGATGCGGGAGTGGAGGGCCTGGAATTAGCGCCCCTGTTAAAAGCAATGGAAATGGATTCCAAATTTGGTTTACAGGGAGCGGTACAAGCGCGTGCGCTGGGTAGCAGTCAAGGTAATTCCACAAACACACTATTTAAATCCTTGCGCGCTAATGCTAATTTTTCCGGCGCACAGGTGCGGGTGTCACCTATCAATCTTGAACAACAATTCTGTAAATTGGTAAATCTCGTTAACAAAGCAGATGATCCTGCGCAAGCTTGGAATGAATACACGGAATTAACAGAGCTATCGGGCAGTGTTAAATGGCGCGATCAAATTATTACTATCGATACCTTTAAAGCCGGTGTGGAAAAATTGCAGTTGGGCTCAACCGGAAAAATTAATCTGGCTAATGATGAATACGATATTTTTCTCCCGCTTAAATTAACGAAAGCAAAAACAGATACGGTGACTGCTGATCAAGTAGCTGTAACCACTAGCGCGAATGGTTGTAGTGTCGGTAGTTATTATTGGCTGGAGCGAGGCCTGGAATTGTTGCGTTGTAAAGGCTCGCTGGATGAAATCAATCCATTGCATGATTGTCGTCCGGATAAAGATATGCTGGTGCAATTAACCAAAGATTTCGCCGTGTATAAACTCAAAGAAAAACACGGCGCAAAATTTGATGCTAAAAAGCAGGAGCTGGAACAAAAACTGGATGATAGGAAGCAGGAGGCCAAACAAAAAATTGAAGATAAAAAACAGCAGCTGATTGATAAGTTGCAGCAACGGCTTAATCGTGGCGCTACTTCCTCGGCTGCTGTAGCAGTACCGGAAGCTGCAGCCTCGTCAGCGCCGGCTACTGAAACTGCACCGGCAACTCCGCAATAGCGAATTGTTCGCTGTGATGGGCAGGGCGCGAATTTGCAGCTAGAATTCGCGCCCATCTCCCTCGTCACAACTTCATCTTTTATGAATACATCTTTTTCTGCGCGTGTGTTGAAATGGTTTGATAAACACGGGCGCAAACATTTGCCCTGGCAACAAGACATCAATGCCTATCATGTCTGGCTGTCGGAAATTATGTTGCAGCAAACCCAGGTTACTACGGTAATCCCTTATTTCGAGCGCTTTATCGCACGCTTTCCTACGGTAAAATCCCTAGCGGCTGCACCTATCGATGAAGTCCTGCATTTGTGGACTGGTCTGGGGTATTACGCGCGTGCGCGTAACCTGCATAAGTGCGCGCAAATGGTAGTAAAAAATTACGGTGGGGAATTTCCGGCAACGGTAGATGAGTTGGCAGAACTACCTGGTATTGGCCGTTCAACAGCGGGTGCCATTGCGAGCATCGCCTATCAAAAACGGGCGGCGATTCTGGATGGCAACGTCAAACGTGTACTGGCGCGGTATCACGCAGTAGAGGGGTGGCCAGGTCAATCCGATGTAGTAAACCGTTTGTGGGAGATTGCTGAGGAATACACGCCTAAAGGCCGTGCCAATCATTACACCCAGGCAATGATGGATATGGGTGCAACCCTGTGCACCCGCAGCAAACCTAAATGCGAAATCTGCCCTTTGTGTGAAGGTTGCATCGCTTACGCGCAAGGTAACCCGCAGGATTATCCTGGTAAGAAATCAAAGAAAGCATTGCCCGAAAAGGCGGTGCAGTTATTGATGTTGCGTAACCCGGCGGGAGATTTGTTGCTGCAACAGCGCCCGGCGCAAGGTATTTGGGGTGGGCTCTGGAGTTTCCCTGAATTAGCGATCGATGTTGATGCCAGTGACTATGCCACCGATTTTTTCGGCAAAGTTATCGAGTATGAAGTTTGGGATAGTTATCGTCATACCTTTAGCCACTATCACCTGGATATTACGCCTGTACTGATTCAGCTGGCGAAAACCCCGCAAGCTATCGGTGAAGCTGCCTCACACTGGTACAATCCGCATCAGCCTGATGCGTTGGGTTTAGCTGCTCCGGTTAAAAAGCTGCTGGAAAAGCTGGCACAGTTGGACCCACGAACAGTAGCTACGACTAATCAGAGCGCCAAATCCAGGCGCAAACCCTGATTGGTTCTTTATTGAGTTATTCCTTTTAAGTGAGTTATTCCATGTCCAGACTGGTTTTTTGCCGCAAATACAAACAAGAGCTCGAAGGGTTGGATGTGCCGCCCTATCCGGGGGCTAAAGGGCAGGACATTTACATCAATGTCTCCAAAAAGGCCTGGCAGGAATGGATGGCGCACCAAACCATGCTAATCAACGAAAAGCGCCTCAATGTGATGGACATTGGAACCAAGGTTTACCTTACTGAGCAAATGACCAAATTCCTGTCCGGTGAAAATTATGACCACGCTGATGGTTATGTTCCGCCCCCAGCTTCGGATAATAAATAATCAGTCTGCGCGAAATTCAGTTACTCATTGATAAAACTCGATTTTTTTTGCTGGCCAGTATTGACTCGCAAAACCCAAGCGGGTTTAATACGCGCCTCTTGCAGCAACCCTGCAACGACACGCCCAGATAGCTCAGTCGGTAGAGCAGTGGATTGAAAATCCTCGTGTCGGTGGTTCGATTCCGCCTCTGGGCACCATATGTAAAACCCGAAGTTCGAAAGAACTTCGGGTTTTTTATTTTTGGATATTTTTCCCTTATCAATAGGTCTGTACTTAAGAGGTTCTGATACCCAGGGCCAATTAAAGTAAAGGGGGCTACTATGCCTGAAGGACCCTCTCTCGTTATTTTGAAAGAATTGGCAGCTGATTTTGCCGGTAAAACTATTGTGCGTGTCGAGGGCAATAGCAAAATTGATACAGAGCGATTGGTAGGGAAAAAGATAAAATCCTTACTCACTTGGGGAAAACATTTTCTGATTGAATTTCCCGGGTTTGCCGTGCGCATCCACCTTTTAATGTTCGGCAGCTATGCGATTGATGAGCGCAAAAATATTGCACCGCGTCTAGGTTTGCAATTTGCGGATAAACGCGAATTAAATTTTTATGCCTGTTCAGTAAAATTAATTGAAGGTGAACTGGGCGACGCCTACGATTGGAGTAGTGACGTTATGTCCGATGAATGGAATTCTGGTGCCGCACGGAAAAAGTTGCGCAGTCAGCCGGAGACATTGGTGTGCGACGCATTACTGGATCAAAATATATTTGCTGGTGTTGGCAATATTATTAAAAATGAAGTGCTGTTCCGTATTCGCGTACATCCATTATCGACATTGGGAAATTTACCCGCAGCCAAATTGCGGGCGTTGGTTGAACAGGCGCGAGAATACAGTTTTGAATTCCTGGCGTGGAAAAAAGCTTATGTGTTGCGCGAGCATTGGTTGGCGCACAATAAGCGCATGTGTACGCGGTGTAACATCCCCTACAGCAAAGCCTATTTAGGTAAAACAAATCGCCGTACATTTTTTTGCGAGCGATGCCAGAAAAAATATTAGAGGTTATCAATTTTTTGTGATTGATCCTGAAGCTTCCCAGGAAAGAGCGCTGCCGCTGGATGTTTTGCGCGGCGTTGCCGTGCTTGGAATTTTATTAATTAACCTTTATTCATTTGCGCTGCCGAGCGATATGCGCGCAAATCCATTGCAGTTGGATAATCCTTCTGTACTCGATACATTTTTCTGGTATTTCCTGTCTATTTTTATCGACGGTAAATGTATTGCACTGTTGAGTTTGTGCTTCGGTGCGAGCATGGAATATTTTGCGCGGCGCCATCAACAATCTGAATTACAAGAGCGTCGACTTTGGTGGTTGGCGGTAATTGGCAGTGTGCATGGATACTTGCTGTGGAGTGGCGATATTTTATTTACCTACGCGGTAATGGGGTGGGTGGCGTGGCAATGGCGGCGGCTTGACCAACGGCAATTATTGGTAGCCGGCGCAGCATTAATTTTCATGCAAAGTTTAACGTTGTTGATGTTTGCAATATTGCCGGAAAGTTTTCATAAAGAGTGGGCTGTGTATGCAACACCTGCAGAAATCAGTAAAGAAATTGCGCTTTATCGACAATCATGGACGGAACAATTTCCTGCACGTGCAGCGGAGTTTTTCGGATTGCAGATGATGGTTGTTATCACCGGCTGGCCAAATCTTGGGTTGATGCTTGTCGGTATGGCGATGGCGCGGCAGGGATGGTTTTCAGTTGGCATCAGTCGCCCAATAGGTAATTTGTTGACAGGTTTGACGCTGGGCACGGGTTTTTGTTTGGTGGCTACCAGTGTGTTCATTGGGTGGGCAAAAAACTTTCCGGCGACGTATGTTTATATGTCCGGTGCAGCGATGCATTTATTGGGAAGTATGTTGATGGCGATTGGCTACGCGATTGTGGGTGTTCGTTATTGCCAGAGTGATTCATTCGTGTTGTTGCGGAAATTAGTAACACCGATCGGCAAGATGGCAATGAGTTTTTATGTTTTGCAGACGTTGGTTTGTACTTTTATTTTTTACGGTTTTGGTGCGGGATTATTTGCGCACTTCGCTCTTTCACAATTGATGTTATTTGCCGTTATTTTTTGGCTGGCACAGATTTTATTGGCGCATTGCTGGCTGCGTTATTTTTATATGGGCCCGCTGGAGTATTTGTGGCGCTGCCTGGCGTACCGCGAATCACTCCCTTGGCGGCGTACATAAAAACTGAAATCTTCCATGATTTCGGTTTGTAAATAGCTAGTTTTCTGTAGGTGCTTTGGGGGTATGGTAGCTCGCCGGTGTGATTTGCTTGAGTAAAATCATCCCATCAAAGCGTTGCTGTGCGTCTTGCCAATCCAATGTGGTTTTATATTCGTGTCCCCATAACGGCGGGAGTTTTTTGCCGTTCGCATTGGTTTTCATATCGATAAATATTGCAGCGTTAATATCGCGATTCAGGGTTTCTTCCAACAATGTTGTTGGTGCATTCACGTGGATTTTTTGTAAATCCCCGAAATCAATATATTCCCCACTTGCACCAGCAAAATGTAGTACGTAGGTTTTTTCAAGCAAGGGGGTGGGTAGTGCACTTGCCATATTGTGCACGTATTCCGGGTGATGCAACGAGCCCCGGAAACCGCCTTTTCGATTGAGATGGATGTAATGCCCCCAGACAATAATTTTGCTATCGGGATAGGCTTCTTCTGCTAACCATTGAAGGTTGCCAGCCATCGCCAGATCGTGTTCATCAAAATGTTTTTGTTGCCAGGCTACCTCGGCCATCATGCGTACGCTGGCATTAATTCGTTGCCAGAACCCTGCGTCTAAACGGAGCGAAGATTTTTGTTTGAGTTGTTGCAGGGCTTGATCCAGTGCGCTGTTGCTGACAAGAAATTTTTTTTGCGTGGCAGCGTCAGCCTTTTCCAGGTTGCCATCAAGGAGTGACTGTAGCTGTTGCAGGTAGTTATTTTTTTCCGCTTGTATCTTTTGTTTTTCCAGAAACGTTTTTAATTGCGGCACAAGTTTTTGTTTGGATAAATTACCACTCAGGCGACCATCAAAACCGGCTAGCACCAATGGGGTTGGTGTAGTGCGTGATGCGTCTATGTAATCAAATAATGGCCAGACTTCCGCGCTATTGGCATACATATAAAAAATATTACCGGGAGCTAATTGGCGAATGGATTGCTGCTGTTGCCAGAGTCGGGCGACATCAAAAAAACCGCTTTCAATTACAAACAGGTTGAATCCTTTTTTCTGGTGTAAATATTCCACAATGCGTGTTTTGAGTTGAAAAACATTTCCTTCCCCGTGAGTCAATTCATCGAGCATAACAATGCGTTTGTTGCCGATGGCCTCTCCCAGCGGCGCAAGGTCTGCAAAATTATCCGGTGTTTGCTGTGCAGTGGTAATGGGATGATTCACTAAATGGCTAATGGTTGAGTTAGTCGCATTGATCGCGTGGCAATACAAACTGAGGACGAATATTGCACTTGCTTTGACGAGGCTGATCATAATTTTTCCTTGTTAGCTACTCTGGGTCCGCCGAACAATCTATGGTTGCCGTGGATATTCCCATACCGGTTTTACTTTTTTTAACCAGCGACGTTTTGTTCTAAGCAATCTGTCTGGTCATAGCAAATGCTTCCGTCTCTGTTGGTGCACTGGATTACACTTTTACATATCCCCAACCGAATGTGAGAAATCGGCTATGCGTACGTATATCCGTCATCCAACGTCTATCCCTATTCAAGTATGTGCCGGCGGTGATGACGCGGCGGCTGTTCGGGTGCGTAATTTAAGCGCGGGCGGTTTGTGTTTTATAACAGATCAACCCGTGAAAGTAGGCACAGTGGTGGAATTTGAAATTCCGGTCATCAAACCGGATTACCATGGTCGCGGTGTAATTGTGTGGCGGCGTGAACAGGCAAAACAACAATACGAAGTGGGTGTGCGCTTTACCAGTGACGATGAATATTTCCGTACGCGAATGGTGGAGCAGGTGTGCCAGATAGAAGATTATCGCCAACGGTTGGCGTTGAAAGGGCGGCAACTGACCAGTGAGCAAGCGGCGATGGAATGGATCGAGCGTTACTCGGGAAATTTTGATCAGCAGGCGCAGGGGTGATTAACCCGCGACGAAAAAAAACCGGCGAATGCCGGTTTTTTTTATGCTACCAGTGTTAGTTATTCATGCTTGTGTGGAAACGGTGCAAACCAGCAAATTAAAAATGAAGGGATTGTCGCTGCCATTACAAACACAAAATATCCGGTGTAACCCATCATTTCTTGCAGGTGTCCGCTCACCATTCCCGTGAGCATCATGCACAGGCCCATAAGGGCGGTACCGAAAGCGTAATGCGTGGTGGCGTATTTACCCGGAGCCAATTGTTGCATCAGGTAAATCATAAAACCTACTGAACCGATACCAAAAAAGAATTGCTCGATGATAACGCCGATGCTGATTAGCGTGGAACTTTCCGGTTGATAGTACGCCAGCAATAAAAAGGTGATGTTAGGAATGTTGACACAGCAGCAGAGCGGGAATATCGCCTTTTGTAATCCTTTTTTGGCTACATAGGCTCCGCCGACCAGCGAACCGATTAATAACGCGACCAAACCAAAGGTGCCGTAAATTAAACCAAATTCCTGATTGGTCAGGTTCAAGCCACCATTTTCAACAGTGTCTTTCATAAACAGCATGCTGGGCGCATTTAAAAAGCCAAAGCTGACGCGGAATAACAAGGCGAAACCAATCATTAACCAAATGCCTTGTTTTTGGAAAAAAGTAACGAATGCATCCATCAGGGTTGAAATGGCTTCGCCAGGGTTTTTTGGGGTATTTTCAGCGCGGGCGCCATCGGGCATAACCCTCCAATGCCACACGGCCATCAACAGCATAATGATACCTAGCAAGCCAAATACCAGTTGCCAGGATTGAATCCACTCAGGGCCGGATACATGCGGGTCATGTTTGAAATAGTGTTCGTGCAATACGCCGCTGAGCACCACCATCACGCTCATCATGGCGAGTTTGCCGAGGTTCCAGCTCAAGCTTTGCCAGCCGCAATAAAGCGCCTGGGATTTTGCGTCCAATGCCGTTACATAAACGCCATCTGTGGTGATGTCTTGCGATGAGCCTATAAATGACAAGACCCAGAAAAACGCGAGCATGATAGTCACGTAATTGGGCATATTCATGGCGAAAGAGACACCGATAAAACCAACGCCTAATAAAATCTGGCTGAGCAGCACAAAAAACTTTTTGGTTTTGTACATTTCCAAAAAGGCGGCAAAAAACGGTTTGACTGTGTAGGCAAGGCCCAGTGCACTGGCGTAAGCGGCGGCTTCGCCGTTGTCCATACCCAGGTTGCTGAACATCACTACTGCTGCTGCAGTGAGCATGTTGTAAGTGAGCGCCATCGTAAAATAACCGGTAGGCACCCAGAGTAAGGGGTGTTTCACTTTTGGTGGAGCAGCAGTGATATCAGGGGCAGAATTCATGCTAAATACCTTGGAATTTTCGCTGTTATTGTTTGTGGCAACGCCCCGCCTCTCGTGTATGGTCAGGTTGCTGGCGTTACTCACTGCCTCTGGTTTTGTTTTGGTAGGCTTATTCCGTGCCTTATTTTTTTAGTTACCTTGCAAAGGCTACTTCTAGTGTAGACGTAACAGGTCACTTCATTGGTTGCCGCTTTGAACAGGGGCCGGGTTCGGCCCCTGTGATCTCTCTCACCTGATCAAGCGGTTGATACAGCTTTATCGGATCTTTCTACTTTTGGATCTTTCTATTGAAGCCTCTGTTTTAATGAGGCTTCCAGCCTTACTTATTGCCAGCTTTGTAAGTTTCTGCGGCTTTTAAAATTTCTGCGCGTGCTTCTTCCAGGTCGCCCCAGCCAGCTACTTTTACCCACTTGCCTTTTTCCAGGTCTTTGTAGTGTTCAAAGAAATGTTCGATTTGCTTGATGGTCACTTCCGGCAAGTCGCTCAGGGTTTTTACTTTGCTGTAAATGGTGGTGAGTTTATCGTGTGGAACGGCAACGATTTTCGCATCTTCACCCGCTTCATCGGTCATCTTCAATACGCCCAGTGGGCGGCAACGAATTACCGAACCTGCTTGTACCGGTTGCGGGAAAACAACCAATACGTCGGCGGCATCGCCATCACCGCACAGGGTTTGCGGGATGTAACCGTAGTTGCATGGATAGTACATAGCGGTGCTGACCAGGCGATCGACAAACAGGCTGTTGCTGTCTTTGTCGATCTCATACTTGATACCGCTGTTCATCGGGATTTCGATCACAACATAAAAATCATCGGGCAGGCTTTTGCCGGCAGGGACAAGTTCAAAACTCATGGTGCATTCCTGAGGTTTATTGGTTGAAAGTTTGTACGTTAATAAAAAAGTGCGTCACTAAATACGTATCAGCTAAAAAATTATTAAGCGTTAAATCGATTGAGTACAAGAGCGTAGAAAGCAGGTGGCGGATTCTACCACAACACAAAGGCGAGGATAGCGCAGCCTACCAGCGCCGCAGCGGAGAGCGCCAGCCATGCGTTGCGGCGGCCGGAATGATAGGTAGGTTCTATGCGATTGCCGGGTGAGGTGGGGCGGGTTTTCCAGCGTTTGGGCTCATTGCTGACTTGCTTGCGCTCAACGGGTTTGACCTCATCTATCGGCTTGCGGATACGGGTTTTGGTTTCTTCCAGATCCGGCGCGACTATGCGGAAACTATATACATCCAGGCGCAAGCGATCACCATTGTTAGCGGTGGTGTTGTCGATACGCAGTTCATTCAAATGCGTGCCATTGGCCGAACCCAGGTCCTTGATGCGCAAATGGTTGCCTTCAATACTGATCTCTACATGGCGGCGGGAAAGATGGGTGCCGGGAATAACGATATCGCATTGGTTGCCGCGCCCAATAATCGTGCTGCGCTCGGGAGGAATCACAAAGTGTTTTCCCGCCAGCCAACTGGAATCGGAAATTAGTCGCCAGGGGGCCACATAGGTATCTTTACTTTTATCGGGTAGGCTGCGCGGGTCAAGTACGATGATCTCGGAGCCGCCAAGTTTGATAATATCGCCAGGCAGGATTTCTTTCTGGGTAATACGTTGGCCATTGATAAAACAGCCGGAGCCGCTGTTGTTGTCTTTAAGAAGATAGCGGTTATTTTCCTGGATAATTTTAGCGTGGTGGGGATCGATTCCCTGTTCATTAATTGCCAGATGGTTGTCCGAAGCGCTGCCAATCGAGAACAGTTTTTCAACCACCCACAATGGCGGGCGGCGATTGTCCTTAAAGTGAAGTTTGAGCATGGCAGGTTCCGTATTTTGGCGTCTGATTCATTGTTTTGTGGCTATCTACCCTGAACTGGTCGCCTTTTGGCGCAAATCCTGTAGTTTCAATGACCTTACTCGAATTCTATGTACTCAGTTCCCAAAGGGCAATCTTATGACCGAGATTAGTTTTCAGGCGCCGCCTGATGCGACGAATAAAGTCGTTATCCATTACTGCAATATGTGCCGCTGGATGCTCCGTTCTGCCTGGTTAGCGCAGGAGTTATTAAGCACGTTTGACGGGGAATTGGATGAAGTAAGCCTTCGTCCAGGCACGGGCGGCATTTTCCATGTGTGGCTCAATAACCAGCTCATCTGGGATCGTGTAACTGATGGTGGCTTCCCGGAAGCCAAGGAACTTAAACAACGGGTGCGCGATCTACTTTGTCCCGAGCGGTCGCTGGGGCACAGCGATGGCCATAAAAAAGGCGAGTGACCTTTGTAACAAATCGTTTCATTCTTTGCCGCCGGAAAGCATTTTTACTGTATTCATCCGGGGTGGCTGGCATAATGGCGCCTGCCTTGCTGGCAACTTCTGAGCAAATCTGTCCCCGAACAGGCTCGATTTATCGGGGAACATTCACTAACCGGATTTTTCCATGCAATTACTTTCGAATTTTTACGCTGTGCTTGAAAAACTGTTCCTCGCCGTTGTTATCAATCGCCCCCGCCTCACCTTGATTTTCCTGGGTATCCTCACTGTTCTGGCGGGATTCGCCATGCAGAACATGAAACTGGATGCCTCTGCCGATTCGCTCACGCTGGAGCACGATACTTCCATCGATTATTTCCGCGAAATTTCCAAGCGTTATCAAAGTGGCGATTTTCTGGTGCTCACCTACACACCCAAAGCGGAAATGTTTTCCGACGAATCGATTAACACGCTCAAGCAGTTGCGCGATGAGTTGGCTAATGTTGATGGTGTTGCCAGTGTTTCTTCCATGATTGATGTTCCCCTGTTATACAGCCCGATGCGTTCGCTGGCAGAGCAAAAGGAGTCGACTCGCACATTGTTAACGCCGGATGTTGATCGTGCACAGGCAAAACAGGAATTCCTGACCAGCCCGATTTATCGCGATACCTTGTTGAGCCACGACGGAAAAACCTCGGCGATTTTGCTCAACCTGAAATTAAATGATCAATATATTGAAATGGCGCGCCATCGCGATGCATTGCGTGTGAAACGCGACTCTCAGGAAGGGCTGACCCCCGCTGAAACTGCTGAATTGGAAAAAGTGTCTGCCGAGTTCCTTGCCTACCGTACCGCCGCTGCGGTAAGGGACGGGCAGCGGGTAGAAATTGTGCGTGCGATTGTTGCCAAATATCAGGATAAAGCGCAGATCTTTTTAGGTGGGGTGAGCATGATCACCACTGACATGATCACCTACATTAAAAGTGATTTGGTGATATTCGGTGGGGCGCTGATTATTTTTATTATTGCGGTGCTCGCATTTTTATTTCGCCAATGGCGTTTTGTAATCCTGCCGCTTGCCGCTTGTTTGATGTCTGTGATTTACATGCTCGGTTGGTTGAGCTGGATCGATTGGCGGATGACAGTAATCTCTTCCAACTTTGTTGCATTGTTATTAATTCTGGTTTTTGCATTCACGATTTATCTGGTAGTGCGCTATCGCGAAATTCACGCGCAATCGCCTGAGCTTGAACAATCGGAATTAGTGATGGCCGCCGTGCGTGCAATGGTTGTTCCCTGCTTTTATTCCGCGCTCACCGCTATCGTTGCATTTATGTCACTGGTGGATAGCGGCATTCGTCCGGTAATCGATTTCGGCTGGATGATGACGATTGGATTGGTAGTGGGTTTCTTCCTGACTTTCCTGGTGGTTCCTGCTGGCTTAATGGTATTGCCCAAAGGCGAACCTAAAATTAGTGGCGATGGCTCGCTATCCATCGCAGGGCGTTTTTCTCGCCTGACAGAAAATCATGGGCGTGGGATTATTGCTGTAGCATTTTTGCTGATTGCGGTGAGTGCATATGGCATACGCCATTTGGAAGTAGAAAACCGCTTTGTCGATTATTTCAAAAGTGACAGCGAAATCCATAAGGGCCTGAGTGTTATTGATCGTGAACTGGGCGGTACTGTTACGCTCGACATCATTCTTGATATGGAAAAAGAAGATGCACAATCAGCAGCCAGTGGCGCTACTGACGATGGTGCAGCGGTAGAAATTGATGGCGAGGCGCTCAGTGATGATGCATTTGATGAGCCGGTTGCTGAAGCTGCCAGCGATGAAGCTCCCGCAGAAGATGACCCTTTTGCAGAATATGAAGATGAATCATTTGAGGAGTCGGGAAAAACGGCAAGTAATCCGCAAAATTATTGGTTCAGTGTTGCCGGGCTCGACCAGGTAAAACAAATTCATGATTATCTGGAGTCCTTGCCGGAAGTGGGCAAAGTGCAATCGCTCGCTACGGTATATCAATTGGCGCACGACATTAATAAAGGCAAATTAAATGATTTCGAATTGAATGTATTGCGCAATATGCTTTCAGCCGATATCAGTAATTTTTTAATCAAACCTTATCTGTCAGATGAGAAACAACAAACCCGCATCACTCTGCGTGTGATCGAAACTACGCCGGATTTAAAGCGTGCGGAATTGGTCGAGCGTATTCGCCAGCACATTACTACTGATCTCGGATTAAAGTCAGATCAGGTGCACTTCACCGGTATGCTGGTGCTGTACAACAATATGTTGCAGAGTTTGTTTGATTCGCAAATTTCTACCATTGGTCTGGTGTTCTTTTCCATTATGGTAATGATGCTGATTCTGTTTCGCTCGCTCAGCATTGCATTCACCGCGATATTGCCGAACATTCTCGCCGCCGGTGTGGTGTTGGGTGCGATGGGCTTGGTAGGAATTCCACTGGATATGATGACCACCACAATTGCAGCGATAGTTGTGGGGGTGGGTGTTGATCAGTCGATCCAATATATTTATCGCTATCGTGCCGAATTTGCGGTAGATCGCAATTACATTGCCGCTATGCATCGCTCCCATATTTCTATTGGTAGCGCTATGTATTACACCTCGGTCACTATTGTTGTTGGATTTTCGATTCTGGTGTTGTCGCAGTTCATCCCAACAATATACTTTGGTGTATTGACTGCATTTGCGATGTTTATGGCAATTGTTGGTTCACTGACATTGTTACCAAAACTGATTTTAATCATGAAGCCTTTCGGCCCTGAAAATCCCTGATTAAATTTTTTATCCGTAGGGGCGCGATTTATCGCGCCCTCTTTTATCACGCCCTTTTTTCCGCCTCCCTTTTATTTATTGCCTCTTACCAATCCATCAACGCCTTTAATTGCGGTGCCAAATCTTTAGCCATCGCGGCATGTTGCTCTTTGGTCGGATGTGCATCCTGTGCATCGCCAGGATAATAATTGGAGGTAACCTGATGTACGCGCGAATCATTTACGCGTGAAATGGCTTCACGAATATAATCAATTAGCGCGGCTTTTTTATCTCCATTCAAAATGGCTCCTTCGGTTATTGCGATGTGTGTTTGCGGATGATTTGCCAATAGTTTGTTCAGGAGTTTCACATAAGCGGTGACGTAAGTTTCGCGATCTGGAATCCCCGAGCTGAAATCATTCGTGCCTATGGCGCTAACAACTAAGTCTGGCTGGTATTGATTATGATCCCATTTAAACGCGGGATTATTATCGCCAACCGCAAACTCGTAAAAGTCCGGCAAATTAGCTTCATCGGTTTTGCCATTCCAGCTGCGAATTAATCCGCGCCCGCCCCAGCACACCAGGTCAACCTGGGCATTAAGCGCTTTTGCTGTGAGCATGCCGTAGGATTCGCGTGCATTCCACCAGCGGGTATTTTTTTCTTCGCTGGCAACCCTGTCGATAGCTTCACCACAAGTCACTGAATCACCCAGCACTAGCATTTTGCGCTTGGGTAATTTGGGCGCAGCGAAAAAGCCACCATTGGTCAGCGAGAATTCTTTGAGTGTGACATTGCCGTGCCAATTTTCCGAGCGATGTACAATTTCGACTCGATGTTTTGCCACATTAGGAAAATTAAATAATTCAACATCGGTAAGTTGTTGTGTGATTTTAATAGTTGTCGGTGTTCCGCCATCCACAATTACATCGATCCAGGAATTGCCGCCGCTACTTTGCATTTGTGCACTGAGTTTTGTCCCTTCTACTTCAGCAATAAACGTAACGCCGGGAAAACCAAAGGTCTGGCTTTGATCATCATTTGTGTGGGCGCGGCCTGTGCGACTGATCAAGCTGTCGCTCGCAACGAGGTGAATTGTCGGCGGCGGTGGTGGGGCGTTTGTGCACGCGCTTAAGCTCAGCATGGTGGTGGCCAATAATGTAGAAGCAGCAACTAATTTTTTCATGGGTGTTTATCCCTCCAATAAAACAGAAGCGCAATTCACATTGCGCTTCCAGGGAAAATAATCAGGGCTTTAGCAAAGCCTGGATATCCGGTGTCATTGCATTTGCCCAAACTTGATAACCTTTTGGTGTCGGATGCAAAAAGTCTTTCATGATTTCCGGTGAAATGTTGCCATCTTTTTCAAGTAGCAAAGGCCCGTAGTCTTTAAAGAAAATGGTTTTGTTATTACCAAGTTTGCCGATAATTTTATTCAATTGTTTAACTTTGTCGCGGTTGGGGGATTTTGCATCCTGATCAAATGGAAATACCGCGTTCAATAAAATTTTACTGGTTGGCCACGCCAGCTGCAATTGTTGTACGACACGCGTAACGCCATCGCCAGCTTGCTCCGGCGATTCCTGTAGGCCACCCACATTATTTACACCAATTAACAACACAATTAATTTGGGCTGTAAATTTCCAATTGCGCCGTGTTGCAAGCGCCAAAGCACATTGCCGGTGTTATCACCGCCGATGCCGAAGTTAGCTGCTTTTAATGGGACGAAATTTTTTTCCCAGATTTGCCAATCCCAGCCGGCGGTAATCGAGTCACCAACAAATAACACGTCTACCTGTTCGTATTCGGCAATTACCGTGTCATCAGCGTGCATTTTTTCCCAGGCTTTAATCGACATCCAATCGTAATCGACTGCGCGTTTGGTTGGCACGATTCCAGCGGAAATGCCAGAAGGAGCAAGTGATGGAACTGGCGATAGCGCAAGGGATGGCTGACAGAGCATGCCAATACCAACGGCTGCGAAAATGGAAAGTAATTTTTTGTGGCGCAGAGTCATAGTTGTTATTCCTGTAGTAGGGTTACACGTTGCCAGCAATTGTTGATGGCAACAGAAAATCTATGCTTGCTGTGTGTTTTTTATATTTCTGCGCAATCGGTTTTGCGCTTGTTGTTTTAAAAATTTTGTAAAAAAAACGAGCCTGATTTTAATGTCTCAAGCTTAGTCGCTCGTTGTGCGTATTCAAGCTTTGTACACCGGCGATATTCAGAATTAAATCCAGTAATTCATCCCAGGGTTCGGCATTGCGCATGCCTTTTACTGCTTTGTCGATACCATTGGCTTTACGCAGCAATTGCTGTAAATGCGCGGGCTTTAAGCGGCGTAATGCGGCTTGGATTAATGGTTGGCGCTTTTCCCAAACACCGGCCTGTTTTGCCGCCCAATCAAAATGTTTGCCTTGTGTAACGGCTTGCGATACCTGAATTAGTGTTCGTATATCGCGCGTAATCGCCCAGAGTACGTTGATCGGCTCTGTACCTTCACTGCGCAAACCCTGTAAGGTTTTTACCGCAGCGCGTGCATCGCCGTGCAATGCTTTATCAGCGAGACCGAATACATCATAGCGTGCGCTGTCCGCAACCACAGATGCCATTAATTCATAGCTGATGTGATTGTTATGTGCGAGTAATTTTAATTTTTCAATTTCCTGTGCGGCCGCGAGTAAGTTGCCTTCAATACGCGATACCAATAATTCAATGGCGTCGCTATCGGCACGCAAGCCGGCGGATTGCAAACGCAAACCAATCCAGCGCGGTAATTGTGCGATGGTCACCGGCCAGACCTGAATGTGTTGGCCTGCATCCTCAATCGCTTTAAACCATTTGCTTTTTTGTGTGGAGCTGTCGAGTTTTTCGGTAACGATGAGCAGTACATTATCGGGTGCCGGTGACTCTGCATATTCCTGTAAAATTTTTCCGCCTTTGTCACCGGGCTTGCCGGAAGGCATGCGCAATTCGATAATTTTTTTCTCGGCAAAAAGTGACAAACTGTTTGCTGCAGCGAGCAGTTGACCCCAATCAAAGCTCGTGTCGGCATGATAAAGGTCGCGCTCGCTAAAACCTTGCTTGCGTGCAGCGGCACGAATTTGATCGCAGCACTCCTGAATCAATAACGGTTCTTCGCCGGAAACCAAATAGATTGGCGCCAATTGTTTGGTGAGTGCAGCTCCCAGTTGTTCGGCGCGTAATTTGGGCATGTTATTGCGCCGTGGCAGAAGAAGATTGTGCGGATGAAGCCGGCGCTGGGGATTGTTTTGCTGCGAGGCTTTTTACGCGGCGCAAAATAGTTTGTGCGAGTTCACGGCGCATTTCGCGCAACACTAATTCCTCTTCCTGCGCGGCGCTATTGGCATTATTCACGTTGTAATTGTAAGTGCGGGTGATACGGGCGCTGGTATCTTTAGGTGTAATGATTTCATCGTTATTGCTCAAACTATAAGGTACACGCAAAATAATTTCATAACCGCTGGTTAATGCGTCTTGACCCACAGCGGCGGTGCGCTTGTCGAGTATTTCTTTATCGATATCCAGCGTTAATGTTTGTGCTGTACTTCTTTCGACTTCAGTGATTTTGTAACCCGGTAAAGCCTGGCGTAACGTATTCACTAATTGGCTGTGATTGTCATTGCTCTCAATAATTAAATTGAGCGGTTGGGTCATCGCCAGTTTGTCGCTGCCTGATGCGGAGCCGCGCAAATGCCAGCCGCAGGCAGATAATGAAAGAATTAATAAACTGGCGATAATTTTTTTCATAACATTCTCATTTTTAAATTCACCCTGCCTTCCTGGCTACGCACTTCGTTGGATGGGAAGGTTTATTTGCCCCCTTTGTTAAAGGGGGCAGGGGGATTCGTTTTAGCTAGCTACGATATTTACTAACTTATTAGGAATCACAATCACCTTGCGCACAGTCAAACCGTCCAGAAAACGTTGTACGTTTTCCTGTTCGAGTGCTAATTGTTCAAGTTGTTCTTTCGGTGCATCCACAGCGACATCAAGCTTACTGCGCAATTTCCCATTCACTTGTACAACGACTTCAACGGTTGAACGCACCAATGCGCCCTCATCCAGTTTTGGCCAGCTTTCATTCAGCGGGATGGTGATGTTGCCGAGTGCTTGCCACAGCGCTTGCGTGATGTGCGGAACGATGGGGGCGAGCAACAAAATTGCCGCTTCCAGTGCTTCGCGCTCAACGGCCAAACCTTGCGGATTGGCACGGTCTGCAAGTTTGCTGGTTTCGTTTAACAACTCCATTGTTGCAGCGATGGCGGTGTTAAATGTTTGGCGGCGACCGTAATCATCGCTAACTTTCTGGATGGTCTCGTGGGTTTTTCTACGCAAATCTTTCTGCGCTTGCGGCAAGCCGGAAACATCGAGCGTACCCGGCGCACCTGCATTTACGTGGCCTTCAACCGCTTTCCACAAGCGACGCAAGAAACGGCTCGCGCCCTCTACGCCGGAATCGCTCCACTCCAGGCTTTGCTCTGGTGGTGCGGCGAACATCGTAAACAGGCGAACAGTATCGGCGCCGTATTGGCTGATTACACTTTCCGGATCAACCCCGTTGCCTTTGGATTTGGACATCTTGATCACACCACCAAATTCCACCGCTTCGCCGGTGGTTTTGTGTTTGGCAGCGATAAAACGACCTTTCTCATCGCGTTCGATAACGACGTTTTCCGGTTCAATCCAGTTTTCCTTGCCTTCACTTTTAATGAAGAAAGATTCGGAGTTCACCATACCCTGGCACAGCAAGCGTTCGAACGGTTCATCGCCACTGACCAAACCTTCATCGCGCATCAATTTGTGAAAGAAACGCGAGTAGAGCAGGTGCAGGATAGCGTGTTCGATACCGCCAACATATTGGTCTACCGGCAACCAATAATCGGCGGCGGCTTTGTTGATCATGCCATCGGTGAAATTCGGGCAGGTGTAACGCGCGTAGTACCAACTGGATTCCATAAAGGTATCGAAGGTATCGGTTTCGCGTTCAACGTATTTGCCATCGAGTTCATCTTTTTTCCACTCGAGGTCCGCTTTGATGGGAGATTGCACGCCGTTCATCACGACATCTTCCGGCAACAAAACCGGAAGCTTGTGCGCAGGAACCGGGATCTCGCCACCTTCGGGCAAATTGAACATCGGAATAGGTGCGCCCCAGTAACGCTGGCGGGATACGCCCCAGTCGCGCAACCGGTAATTGGTTTTCACGCGGCCTTTATTTGCCATTTCGAGAGTGCCGGCAATGGAATCGAAGGCAGCATTAAATTCCAGCCCATCGTATTCGCCGGAATTCACCAGCACGCCTTTTTCGGTAAATGCGGCTTTGCTTAAATCAATTTCTTCGCCATTAACAGGCGCGATAACTTGCTCAATGGCCAGATTGTATTTCAGCGCAAATTCGTAATCGCGTTGGTCGTGCGCGGGCACGGCCATCACCGCGCCTGAACCGTAATCCATCAACACATAGTTGGCGACCCACACTGCAACCGGCTCACCGGTGATCGGGTGCAGGGCTTTAATACCGGTATCCATGCCTTTCTTTTCCATAGTCGCCATATCGGCTTCGGCTACGGATTGCACTTTGCAATCGGCAATAAATTGCGCGAGGGCTGGATTGCTCTCGGCCAAATGTTTGGCAATCGGGTGCTCGGCGGCGAGGCTCACGTAAGTCACGCCCATCAAGGTATCGGGGCGAGTGGTATAGATTTCGAAGCTGGTAAATTCACCGACGGCTGAGGCCAGGTCAAAACGCATTTCCAGGCCGCGGCTTTTGCCGATCCAGTTGCGTTGCATGGTTTTGACTTGTTCGGGCCAATTCGGCAGCTTGTCCAGATCATTGAGCAATTCTTCGGCGTAATCGGTGATTTTGATAAACCACTGTGGAATTTCCTTACGCTCAACCAATGCGCCGGAGCGCCAACCGCGGCCATCGATTACCTGCTCGTTGGCGAGTACGGTTTGGTCGATCGGGTCCCAGTTCACGGTGGACATTTTCTTGTAAACCAAACCTTTTTCGTACAAACGGGTAAAGAACCATTGTTCCCATTTGTAGTATTCGGGGGTGCAAGTGGTGAGTTCGCGCGACCAATCGAAACCGAAGCCCAATTGTTTTAATTGGTTGCGCATGTGATCGGTATTGGAGTAAGTCCACTTGGCGGGAGCGGTATTGTTCTTGAGCGCCGCGTTTTCTGCTGGCAGGCCGAAAGCATCCCAACCCATGGGATGCAATACGTTTTTACCCTGCATGCGTTGGTAGCGGGCAATCACATCGGTGATGGTGTAGTTGCGCACATGGCCCATGTGCAGTTTGCCGCTGGGGTAGGGGAACATCGCCAGGCAATAGAACTTTTCCTTGCTGGGGTCTTCTATTACTTTGAAGCTGTCATTGGCTTCCCAGTATTGCTGGGCCTGGGCTTCGACTTCGGCGGGATTGTATTGTTCTTGAATCGGGCGCTCTTGCATGGACGTACACGGCCTATACTGAAAGTGGAGTTATGTGCTACAGGTGAAAATTAAGAAAGGCGGTGATTATAGAGGCTGTACTGCCTGTGTGGGTATAAATATCTTGATGCAACAGTGAGAGGTGTTTTTATGAAAACCGGTGATCGCTCGACTGCTCCAACCCCTAATAATCCTTATCACACTAGCCAGCACGATTTGCCCTTCAGCCCTGAAGAAACGGGTGCATTGGGTACGCTCAAGCACGGTTTTACCCATGAGGTAGATGATCTGGTCAAGCTTGAACTCACCGCGGAAGAAATGGTTGGGGATGAGGTGCGATTAGCCCGCGAATATGTAAGGGAGGATACCGGTCATTTCTGGGGTGATTTGAAGCAGGAGTTTTTCAATTGGGAGCTGGCTACCGGCCAATTGCTGCTTACGGCGGCGGACCCCACCCGCGTGGATTGGCATGAGCACCATTGGTGGGGGGATGATGAGTCGCAATTTCATTGATGTCTAAAAGTTATACAGACTTTATCTGGACTGCTTGCTAAGCTCTCGCGCACCTGACATCAAATAACAATCCGCACGAGAGAATCATGTCCCCGCCTTTAAACCTGTTTAACGCTTTTCGCGCCCATCTGGGCGCGTTGCTACTTTTGCTATTACCCCTTCCTGGAGTTGCCAATCCTGTGACCGAATTACCGACAGAGCCTATTTACCTATGGGCAGAAAAACCGTTGGTTAAACCTGACCGCGAACACATCAAAGACCAGCGGCTTTATGCGGTGGACAATCCGTCCATTACGCCTTTCTGGCCGGAGAAACCCAATGGCACGGCGGTGGTGATTTTCCCCGGCGGTGGTTACGTGCGCCTGGCAATTCACCACGAGGGCTACGATATTGCCAAATGGTTTGCGCAACGCGGTGTTGCGGCTTTTGTAGCCAAGTACCGAATGCAGGAGCACGGTTTTCCCGCTCCGTTGCTGGATGGTTTGCGCGCGGTACGGTTGTTACGTAAAAACGCTGCAGCCTGGGGAATTGATCCGTCCAAAATCGGTGTGGTCGGATTTTCGGCCGGTGGCCATCTCGCGGCGAGTGTCACTACCCGTTTCGGCTTTGAGCAAAAAAATGATCCGCTTGCCGCTATTAGTGCGCGCCCGGATTTTGCGGTGCTCGGTTATCCGGTGATCGACCTTGAAGGGCCCGATGCCCATGCCGGTTCACGCAAGGCGCTACTAGGCGAAAAACCGGATGCCAAACTGGTGCATGACAATTCCTTACAATTTCAAGTGACCGACAAAGTGCCGCCAGTGTTTATGCTGCATGGGGTGGGTGATCAGGCCGTGAAGGTAACTAACAGCCTCGCCTTTTTTACTGAAGTCCAGAAATATAACAAGCAATCCGAACTGCATATCTACCAAACCGGTATCCACGGCGTTGGGATGATCCAGGGGCAGGGCAGTATTTCCAGTTGGCCCCAGGCCTTGGAAGCCTGGATGCGTGAGCGGGGTTGGATCGTTCCCTGAAGATAAAAAATCCATCGTTCAAAGCCCATTGTTCAAAGGATCTTCATTACGGCGCTTGCCGACATTTGAAGCGATGAAATCAAGTATCGGGAGATGCAACTATGAATTCCCCAAACTCCTCACCGGTGCTTGAGCGATCGCGTGAGTTACTGGAAATAAGCTACGAAAAGGCGCTGGTGATGTATCGCCAGTTGCCCAATGTGCTGATTTTTACCTTTGCCGCTAGTTCGGCATTGATGTTGTATTACCGCGACATCCAGCAATTGTGGATATGGTGGGGCGCAATGCAATTGGTCGGTGGCTTGCGCTTAGTCAGTTGGTGGTACTGGCGCAATCGCTGGAGCAAAGCAGGCAGTTTGCAGCAATCCAATCGCGCGACTTACCTTTTTATCGTCCTTTCCTTAATTACCGGTGCACTCTGGGCCTGTTTTTCCGTCGCATTTTTTCCGGTTTCTTCGGCATCCCAGCGGTTGGTGATTGCATTGGTGATGGCGACTGTAGCCGCCGGCAGTGTGAATGTGTTGGCGTTGGCCCCTTGGGCAAGCCGGGTGTTTATCGCACTCTTGATTGGCCCGTTGGTAGTGATGTTTGCCAGCACCGGCGAGCGCGATGAGTTGGTTATCGCCGCTTTGGGAATTGCATTGTTTATCGGCCTGACCGGGTTTGCGCGGGTAGCCAGCCAAAGTGCCAACCACTTGCTGGTGATGGCGCAAGAGCGCAATCACAAGATTGCCAGTGTGTTCGCCCAGCGCGAGGCATTGCAGCGCGATAAATCCAGCCTCCAGTCCCAGCTCGCTGAAAAAGTGGAAACACTCGAACAGGAGATGACGCTCAAAGAACGTTACGCGCGTGAGCTGGCGCGCGTGGCGGCGCTTGATAGCCTTACCGGTTTGCTGAACCGCAGCGCGTTCGAGCGGGAGTTGCACCAGCACCTGCAAGAACGGACAAAAGATTTGCCGCTGGCGCTGGTCGCGGTAGAAGTTCGTCGTTTTGATTTGATTGAATTGCAAGGTGCGCGCACCAGCGAGCAAGTGTTGGTAACGATTGCCAACCGGCTGCGCGATTTTGGTAGTGGCCAGCTCCTGCTGGCGCGTACCGGTAGCGCTGAGTTTGCGATGGTATTTTGTGACCCTGAACAGCGCTGGCAAGACCGGGGGGTGTTTTTGCGCGCGGCGCTGCAACGTACGATCGAAACCGATATTGGACCGGTTGCCGTCGATGTCATCCTTGGTATTGCGACAGTAGATGACGATGCCCGGGATCTGGAAACCCTGAGTTACCGTGCATCCATCGCCAAACAAGACCTGCGCCAGCGCGGTGCCGGTGGGGTGGCCATGTTTGATGCGGCGATGGAGGTTGAAATTCGCCGCCGCCAAAAATTGCGTTTTGCCCTGCACGCGGCGCTGGAAACGCGCAGCTTGACCTTGGTATTCCAGCCGATAGAACCCTGTATGACGCGTGTTGCGCGCAAGCTGGAAGCCTTATTGCGCTGGGATGATCCCGAACTGGGAACCGTATCACCCGCATTATTTATTCCCGTCGCCGAAGAGAGCGGGCTGATTCTACCGCTGGGGCGCTGGGTATTGCTGGAGTCTTGCCGCGCGGCTTTGTCCTGGCCGGGGGATGCCGTGGTGAGTGTGAACGTTTCAGTACAGCAAATCCTGGCGGGTGACCTTGCCAGTGATGTGCGCCGCGCGCTGGAGTTGACCGGTTTACCATCGCACCGGCTGGAAATTGAAATCACTGAAAGTGTATTTTCACGCGATATCGACATTATCTGCACGGTGCTGGAGCAAGTGCGTGCGATGGGTGTGAGTATCGCGATTGACGATTTTGGCACGGGTTATTCGTCGCTCGCCTATCTGCGTAGCCTGCCGGTTGATGTGATCAAAATTGACCGCTGTTTTATCGAATCCCTCGATCCAGGTGCGCGCAAATTATTGCTGGCATTATTTTCCATGGCGCGCGGCCTTGGGTTCAAGGTGGTGGTGGAAGGCGTGGAAACGGCCGAGCAACAAAACCTGCTGGTGGCGATGGGCGTGGATTATTTGCAGGGTTATTTAATTGCGCGACCCATGTTGGCGGGCGATGTTGTGGGCTGGCTGAATAAGCAATCGCCGGCGAGTCATTCTTGATCGAGCCGGACCGGAAATTGTTGGTGTCGGGCTAGATTGGTCACTTTGCCGGAGCTTAAGGATAATGATTGAGCTGGAAAAAGCGCTGTTGTTGACAGTGTTAAGCCTAAGTAGCTGGAGCCTGTTGGCGCTATTGCTGGACAAACGTGGCCAGCGTGACATCAACCGTTATCTCGCGCTGTTATTGGCCGCACTGTGTATTCCCCAAATTTATTTTTATTCGCGATTATTAGTCCCGCCCGATGGTGTGTTCGCGCTGGCATTAATTGCCCAGGCTGTCATTTGGTTGAAAGGCCCGTTTTTGTGGATGATGGTGCTCCAGGCAATTGGTCGCCCACCACATCTGCCCTGGTTGCACTTTTTCCCGTTTCTGCTGGTTGTGATCCTGCTGCTGTTAAAACCGGATTGGTTATTCATTGCCGGCCAATTGGGATTGTTACAAGCCATTGTTTATCTGTTGTTGTCATTACGCAATTTGCTAACAGCGCGCGCACGCCTTGCCCATATTTACCGTGAATATCCCAATACCAGTTATTTCTGGTTGCTGTGGGTGATTGCCGGTTTGCTGGTGATGTTGCTGGTTGATTTTGTGTTGATGGGGCTGATATTTATTTATCAAATTGTTTTGCTTGAGGCGATTACGTTAGTGTCCTGGATAATGTCCGGTTATTTATTATCGGTCGCCTTTTTCAGTGTTTATCGTCCGCGCATATTTTTTCATGAGGATTGGCAGAGCGAATCTTCGCCTGCAATTAACGAGTCAATTGATCCGCCGTTAACAGCGGAAAAAAGCTGGCGTGAGCTGGATGAAAGCCTGGCGCAACAGCTTGCTTTACAGTTAGAACAATTGATGCGCGAAGAGTCCTTGTACCGCCAGGGTGAGCTTTCCCTGGCGCAACTGGCGGCACGTTTGGGGGTGAGTGTGCATCAGGCGTCGGAGCTATTGAATGTGCATCTCGGCGTTAACTTTTACGATTACCTGAATCGCTACCGCCTGGATTACGCCTGCTCCCTGTTGCGTAATCCGAGCTGTGAATGGCGCATTCTGGATATCGTTTTTGAATCCGGCTTCAGCAACAAAAACTCTTTTTATCGCTGTTTCCGTGCAACCTATGGCATGACTCCGGCGGATTACCGCAATCAGCAGTTAGCGAGAGCATTGGGCGCCACTGCGGTATGACATCAATTCCAGAAGCCAAGCTGATACAGCTCCATCTTTTTCACACCCTGTTCAAAATAGTGGTGATTTGCCTGGAATTCAGGGGCGGCCGAGTAGTATCCAAGGTCGGCGGCGGAGTTCCATTGCACCAGTAGCACCAGATCCGGTGGAGTGATTTCACCTTCCGTTAATTTTTCGTAACGCACCCCGGGTAATTTGAACAGCGTTTTTGCACCCAGTTTGTCGCGCAGTGCTTGCGTGCCCCGGTAGTAATTGTTGTAAGCATCTCGATCATTCAGCCAGATCAATGCGATGCTGTACGATTTGGTTTTATCCAGGGTAAGGTCCAGCGGGCATTTAACTTTCATGTCAATCGATTGCAATTGATTCCATATCTGGGGGCGCAATGGTTTGAACTTTTTCAGGTATTTTGGGTTGTTGCGTGTTCTCTGCGCAGCGGCTTTGTGTGGCCAGCTGTAAAGGCCTGCCCCCTGTGGATTACCCTCACCAAATACCACCTGGTCGATTTTAAATGTGGTCAGTTCTTTCATTCCTGCCGCTTGGGCTAACGGAAAAGCATTATCAAAATAAATCTTTTGTATCGCTTCGCCGCCGGGCTTGTTCTCGCTTAAAACAAAGGTGAGTAATTGCCCGGGTTCCAAGGTTTCGGCGTTAGCGGCGCCGATGTTTATCAATAGCAAGCCGCTACAGGCGATCAGGGATAATTTGCGCACAATCGATTTCATAACTGTAAAACTCCGTTTGTAGGTGAGCTGCTATCAAAGCGGTTGCGAACACTTGATGAATCCTTTCCGAACAAAAATGACTTACCTTTCGCTCACCAATGCTCCCGATTGATCTCGAATGACGGTAAGCATGCAAGCGCCCGCTAGCTTCTGTGGCGTTGCCGGCAATAGCAGCCAGTGACGTTCATCCACAGCATCAGGAGACATGCAAATGGCAAAAGTTAATGAGTTAAACCGGTTGGTTCGCAAGGTTGGTGCGGGGCTGATATTCAGTTCAGCGTTGCTAGCCGGGTTATGTAGCACAGCAAGTGCGGCAACTGATCTGGGCGATTTCACCGGCAGCCCGCAAGACACCTGGGATGGGTTGCGCCGTATCGGCATTGAAGTACGCAACTTCAAACAACCCAATCTGCTCAATCCGGAAGAAAAAATCGTGCGGCGTTATCTGCAATATGTTCCGCGCAGTATTCATCGCCAGCAACATAAAACCTACCCGTTAGTGATTATGTTGCCCGGCGCGGGGCTGAGTGCAGAGTTAAGTCGTGAATGGGATTGGGGCAATCGGGTAGAGCGTCTAGCCGACAAAGACCAATTTATTTTGGTGTATGCCAATGCCCATGAACCGGGGGACCTTGGAAGCCAAAATCCGGGAAATCCCTTTTATTCGAATGGCGGATACTGGCGTACCTGCTTTGGCAAACCGGGTACCGGGCCGGAATTTTTTACGGTGGATGATGTAGCTTATCTGCGCAAAATCATCGCGCGGGTAAAGGCGGAGGGATTACCGGTGGATAAAAACCGCATCTATTTAATGGGAATGTCCAACGGCGGTGAAATGGTCCAGCGTGCCGCACGGGAAATACCGGAGCTTCTTGCCGGCGCAGGAGTGGTAATGCCGGTAAATTCCATGCCTGCGACCGTGCCTTTCTTTACGTGTGCCCAGCGACCACAACATCCTGTGAGCATGATGTTTATCCACAGCCCCAAAGATACGCTGCTGGATACTATCTATACCTCCATGGGGTTTGACTACGGCGCGGTGATGAAAGATTCGGTTGCCCAATGGCGCACTGCGCTGGGCATTAATGGCGCTACCGAAAAGGTTAAGTTGCTGCCCAACAAAATTAATGAGGGCGCAGGCTACAGCGGAAATGTTCCCTGGGCATTGGCGAGCCTAAACTCATCCATCACCCGTTATGATTATCGCAAAGCCGCTTCCGGCAATGATTTCGCCGTCCTGGAAATGACACCGGCAGCAGGTCATGCCTGGCCCAATGCAAGTACGACAGATCCATTGGTTGCTGAAGCTCCCTACAACGGTTTTAAAAACCAGGACATCAATGCTGAAGAGGTGCTCTGGAACTTCCTTAAAAAGAACAAGCGTATCCATTAACGACACAGGGCTGGCAACAGGGAAGTTGCCAGGCTGTTGATTAATTGATCAAACTTCACTTGCAGTGACACTCTTCCTTGGAATACAATCGCCGCCCCTGTAAAACAGGTATACGACACTAGTCACAAACGCCACAGGCATGTCGCCCGGCTACTTCGTGTCGTCCAAGCGTCTTGGAGCAAACAATGAGCGCATATGCAATTTTTGAAAGCGGTGGCAAACAGCATCGCGTAGTTGTGGGTGAAACCCTCAAACTCGAAAAAATCGATTTCGCCACCGGTGGCGTTGTTGAATTCAACAAAGTTTACCTGGTTGCCAACGGTGCAGACGTCAAGATTGGCGCTCCTGTTGTAGATGGCGCTACCGTAACTGCAGAAGTGGTTGCCCATGGCCGTGCTGACAAAGTGAAGATCATCAAATTCCGTCGTCGTAAGCACCACATGAAGCGTCAAGGTCACCGTCAGTGGTTCACTGAAGTGAAAATCACTGCAATCAAAGGTTAATTGAGGAGGCTAGAAAATGGCTCACAAGAAAGGGGTAGGTAGTTCCCGTAACGGTCGCGATTCAGAAGCGAAACGCCTTGGTGTAAAAGCATACGGTGGCGAATTGATTTCTGGCGGTAGCATTATTGTTCGTCAACGCGGTACCAAGTACCACGCTGGTGTAAACGTAGGTCTGGGTAAAGACCACACGCTGTTCGCGAAAGTGGACGGTACCGTTAAGTTCGAAGTTAAAGGCGCTTTTGGTCGTCAATACGTAAGCATCATTCCTGCTGCTTAATATTGAGTCCAGAATAAGCCAGCTTGCTGCCTGCAGCGGGCAATGAAGAACAATAAAAAAGCCCTGCCGATAACGTCAGGGCTTTTTTATATTCAGGGCGAAGGGAGTTTACTTCTGTATCCGCGCCATCCGTGGCGGCCATATGGTGTCAGTGTATGAATGGCCATCGCCAGGAAGCGAATAACTTTTCCGCAGGATGCGAATGTATTTTTTATTTTTATGTTTCTGTTTTTTAAATTCCTGTGGAGTGCGTTGTGAAATTTGTTGATGAAGCCCCAATTCATGTCGAAGCCGGTAAAGGTGGCAACGGATTCATGAGCTTCCGTAGGGAAAAATTTATTTCCAAAGGCGGTCCGGACGGTGGTGATGGTGGCGATGGTGGCAGTGTTTATCTGGTTGCCGATGAAAACCTGAATACGCTGATCGATTACCGTTTTGTTCCCAAATATCGCGCTGAAAATGGCGAAAAAGGCGGTAGTAAAGATTGCACCGGCGCAAAAGGTGCCGATTTATTTTTGCCCGTACCAGTAGGTACTACTGTTATCGATCTGGACACCGAAGAAGTGTTTGGCGATTTAACGGAAAACGGCCAAAAACTGAAAGTCGCCCAGGGCGGTTTCCATGGTTTGGGCAATACCCGTTTCAAAACCAGTACCAACCGCACACCGCGCAAAACCTCGCCCGGTACTGAAGGCGAAATGCGCAATTTGAAACTTGAATTAAAAGTCCTTGCCGATGTGGGTATGCTTGGTTTGCCCAACGCCGGTAAATCCAGTTTTATTCGCGCGGTGAGTTCGGCAAAACCAAAAGTCGCAGATTATCCGTTTACCACACTGGTACCAAACCTCGGTGTAGTAAAAGTCCAGCAGCATCGCAGCTTTGTAATCGCGGATATTCCCGGTGTAATCGAAGGTGCGGCCGAAGGCGCTGGCCTTGGTGTGCGCTTCCTTAAGCATTTAACGCGTTGCCGTGTGCTGATGCACATGGTGGATATGGCCCCGGTTGATGAATCCAGCCCTGCTGAAAATGTGCGTATGATCGCCCACGAATTGGAAAAGTTTAGCCCGACATTGGCCAAGCGCGAGCGCTGGTTATTGTTGAATAAAATCGATTTGTTACCGCCTGATGAAGTGGAAGCACGTTGCCAGGCAGTGGTGGATGAATTGGGTTGGACCGGTCCGGTATTCCGTATTTCTGCATTGAATCGCGAAGGCACTATGCCGCTTGCTGGCAAAGCAATGGATTTGCTGGAAGAAATCTGGGAAGAAGAAAAATCCAATCCTGAAGCGCGCGAACGTGAGCTGGAATTGCAGGAAAAAATGGCACAAGAGGCACGTGATCGCATTGAAGAATTACGTGAGCGTCAACGCGAAGCGCGTCGTGCGCGCGGCGAAGAGGATGACGATAATTTCAATGAAGATGATTACGACGTTGAAGTTATTTACGTTAATCACTAATCCCTAATGATTGGTGCGACGTAAAATAGTGTAACCTCACGCCCGGCTCTGCTCCGGGCGTGTTGCATTAAGAGCGCAGGTTTTAATAAAACAACTTTTATAAAAATTCACACATTATTCTCGAGCGCATTTATTTCATGAGCAAAAGAGACATTATTCCCCACGCGAAACGCTGGGTAGTAAAAATTGGCAGCGCACTATTAACCAACGATGGTAAGGGGTTGGACACCGCGGCAATCGCCGGTTGGGTTCAACAAATGGCCGAATTGCGTTTGCGCGGTATTGAATTGGTGTTGGTGTCATCCGGCGCTGTCGCGGCGGGTATGCGCCGTTTGGGTTGGTCTTCGCGACCCACTGAAATTCATCAGTTGCAAGCCGCTGCTGCTGTTGGCCAGATGGGCTTGATACAAACTTACGAAGTGGAATTCCAGCGTTACGGTTTGCTTACTGCACAAGTATTACTGGATCACGATGATCTTTCTTCACGCCAACGTTATTTGAATGCGCGCTCCACATTAAAAACATTAGTCAGTTTGAATGTTGTTCCGGTGATTAATGAGAACGACACTGTGACCACAGAAGAAATCCGTTTTGGCGATAACGACACGCTAGGTGCGTTGGTTGCCAATTTAATTGAAGCCGATTTGTTAGTTATTCTTACCGATCAAAAAGGCATGTATGACAGCGATCCACGTTCAAATCCTGATGCGCAATTGCTCAGCGAGATTGCGGCAGTTGATTCTCGCCTCGAACAAATGGCCGGTGGAACCGGTGGTGCGTTGGGTCGTGGTGGAATGATCACTAAAGTGCGTGCTGCACGGGTGGCTGCACGTTCCGGTGCGGACACAGTGATTGTTGGCGGTCGTATTGAAAATGCATTATTGCGGATCGCCGCTGGCGAGAATATTGGTACATTTTTGTGGGCGGATCAACAGCCGCAGGCAGCGCGCAAACGCTGGATTTCCGGTCAATTGCAAACGCGCGGCACCTTGGTGCTGGACGATGGTGCAGTGCGTGTAGTGCGTGAACAAGGGAAAAGTTTATTGCCGGTTGGTGTTAAAGAAGTGCGCGGTGATTTCACGCGCGGTGACATGGTGGTTTGTGTGGATTCACACGGAAAAGAAATTGCGCGCGGGCTGGTAAATTATCACGCTGAAGAGGCGCAAAAAATTATCGGCAAACCCAGTAGCCAGATTCCGGACATTCTGGGCTATCAGGATGATAACGAATTAATTCATCGCGATAACCTTGTTCTCAGCTAAATTATTTTTCTGATCGCATCTGGATAAAAAGCCCGCGCTAAACGCGGGCTTTTTATTTTAAAAAATAACGATCCGTTATTCCTGCTATTGCGGCATAGTTCGTACGCTAATTTTGCTGGCAATTTTATTCAGCAGGCTGCTTTCCTTATAGAGTTTACGTAAGTAACCCATCGCCGGTTTTTCTACGGTATACGTCAGGAGCGTGCCCAGTATCAGGCCGGTGAGCAATGCGCAGGCAATACCGAGGTAGGGCGATATATTGTGTTGGTAAAAGAGTTGGATGATGGTGTAACCGATATTCTGGTGAATTAAATAAAACGAGTAGGAGATGGTGCCCATAAATACGAGGGGTTTAAAGGAGAATACCGCCAGCTTGTCATTGATGGCGCAATAAAATAAACCATAAATGACAGTAATGGTAATGGCCCCTGGTAATTGGTATTGCCCATAAAGGCTCAGCACGGAAAGTGCGATCACGCTGTAGGTAATTTTATTCGCGCTGCCATCCCATAGGCGATAAAAGCAAATCCCTGCTGCAAACAGACCTATATAATCCAGTAATAATAAATAACGCAAACGCATGGGAACCAGTTCAATTGCGTCGGTGAGTGCAAGCGCAGCCGCTACCAGTACCCATACAAATAACCATCGATCAATCTGCGGCAATTGGCGGCTTAAAAAAAGCACGAACATCCAGAAATAGAATGCCAGTTCCAGGGTGAGAGTCCAGTAAACCCCATCGATATGCCGCACGCCCAAATATCCCTGCAACATAGAGTAATTGATAATCAGCTCGCTGAATTGGGCAATGCGGTTTTCAGGCCCGTATAAATACATAATTAAAAAAGTAATGGTGGCTGCGACCCAATACACGGGGAACAGGCGCGAGAATCGCGACCAGATAAAGTCAAATGGATGGGCGATGCGCGAGAGCGTCCAGAAAATAACAAAGCCGCTTACTAAAAAAAATAAATGCACACCGTAATAACCAAACTGGAGTGCGGCGGGCACCGAAAACTGATGTCCGTAATCAAGGTTGTAATGATAAAAAAAATGATAAAAAGCCACTGCAAGGGCGGCAAAGCCGCGCAAGCCATCCAAAGCGGTTAAGCGCCGGGAGTTCATTTTGACTGTCCTTTGAAAGAGGGGGGAGTGTGTCGTCTGTAATGGAGTACAAATAATTTCAAGCAATTGTCGCGCCTGAATGTAGATTGAGGTCTTGAATTGGCGGGAAAATTATCGAAATTAGAGAGAATTCGCAGAAGGATTGATACGCAGGAGATAATTAAAGCGTGCCGCAGTATTAATGTGTATTGAGCGCCACGATTTGAAGGAGATGTGCACCGCAAACGCTAATCATTTTTTGCAAAATTAACATTCTGGTGCACTGTCTTTGAAAAATAAACAGATGAAAAAGAAACAGATGGAAAAGATGTTTAACGCGAATATTGTAATTTGCGGACGCGTAACGCAAAAATTGCCAGAGCACCCAGCAATAACAGGAGGCTGGATGGTTCAGGAACTTCTACTCCACCAACAGTTACTGCAAGTCCATTGGGTTCGGTTGCGGATAGTGCATTGCCTGATGCGTCACCCAGCGCGTTGATCCACAGCGACAAATTTCCCTCCCCGATTGCTTGTGCAGTGAGCAAAACGCTGAACAATGTAAAGTCGCCCGCTTGCAATAAATCCAGGTCGGCAATGGAATCGAAAGACAATTCAAACAGGTTTAACCAGTTTGCGCCCAGGGTGCTTTCTTGCAAGCTGCCAAATCCGGCCAGATCCAACTGGTTGCCCAATACAGAGTCACCCCAGTGTACGGCACTCAACGAAAATAATGCTGCGTCGAAACCCAGATTCAGATCATACACACCCAGTGAAGGTGCGGCCTGATCGTCCAGGCCGCTAACGCGCACTTGCAATTCCAGTGTGTCGCCGATATTCAGGTTGGATTTATCCGCAACCAGATTAATATTCATGGCGAATGTATCGCAGGAAAATAACACTGCCAGTGATGCGATAAAGTTGAATAATTTTTTCATCATTAATCCTCCAAAAAATATTAATTGCTTGCGCAGCCTGTACGCGAACATTGCAACGTTAATGCGCGTGCGTCGTTAGCGTTAATAACGCCATCACCATTCACATCGCGTTGGTCGTAAGCTGTTGGTGTGGCACCGCGGGCATTGGTAACAATCTGCACATCGTTTTTATCTACGTCACCGTCGCCATCGAGATCCAGAACTAATTTCAGCGAAACCACTAATGGGTCGTGATCTGATGAGCGGTAAGCATCCGGTGAATAGAAGCTATTAATTTGCGCGGCGGATTTAAATTCAGTGTTGTAATCCAGGCTGATAGGTTCATCGGCGTTAATGTGCCAATCGGCAGCGAATAATACTTGCGGCGTTAACGCATTGCTGGCAAGGCCGTGGTCGAGATAACCCGCTTGCCCATCAAATACATATGAGTAGGCACTGTCGCCACCAAATTTATTAATGAGATCGGTGTAGCCGCCGTTAATGATTTTTGTGATGGGATTTTCTTTGGCGTAGGCATTCAAATCGCCGATGATTAAATAATCGCGATCATTAACGCCGGTTGGATTGGTGTTTAACCAATTTACCAATGCTGCCGCTGCTTGTGTGCGGGTGATATTGCAGTTGCCCTGGCCATCGCCAATATCCAGGTCACCGATATCATTACAATCCGAACCTTTGGATTTAAAGTGGTTAACCACGGCAGTGGCGATTGCGCGGTTGCTGTTTACGCGGAAACTTTGCGCCAGGGCCGGGCGATTTTTGGTATCGATAAATTGCGAATCCACGCTCGAATTCAGGATCGCCGTTTTACCGATAGCGGTCGCTTTATCGCTGCGGTAAATAAAACCTACCGCAATTTCATCAGTACCAATTTTATTGACACCGGGATTTACAAATTTCCACACGGTGGTGCCTGTTGCGGTATTTAATGCAGCCGCTAATTCCGCGATAGCGCTGGTGTTGCTGTAGCCATCGTTTTCAATTTCAATAACGCCAATCACATCTGCATCCAAACCAGCAAGGGCGCTAACAATTTTTGTTTTTTGGCGAGCGAATTCTGCGGCTGTGTTGGCGCCGCGTGCGGTTGGGAAGCCGCCACCAACACCGTTACCATTAAAGAAATTCAATACGTTGAAACTGGCGATTTTTAAATTCGCGTTTGAATCAGCGATAGGCGCCAGCGGGCGTGAATTGGTGTGGATAAAATTCGGTGCGCTGATGGGCAGGATGCGATAAATACCAAAATCGTACGTAATTACGCCGTGCAAATTGGCTACTGTATCGCCGCTGCGCAACGTGTTTTCTGCGGACAATCCTGTCGCCGGGAAAATTACCGGATCAGGGTTTTGGATATTGCTCGCATCATCCAACATTAATTTATTTAAATTATTTTGTGCTTGCAGCGCGTTGGCTGCTGCGCCTGGTTCGGCAACATTGGTTGGTTGTTGCAAGCGGCCGTTGGCGAGTAATACTTGTCCGTAGCGACCTAACTGATAGGTTTCATTCACTGCTAATGTTTGTGCAATTGCGACTGACATGCCTTCAACAGTTTCAAATGCATCGAGCGATGTTACTGGCAAGGAAATGGCGGCGGGTGTTGGCAACGTTTGGTTGCTTGCACACACGGTGACTGTTGCATTGGAAAGTTGTGTTAATCCAAACGTTTCAGCGACAGCGCCGCTTACACGTACACGATCACCAATCGCAACGGCGGTCGTGCTCGCAATATAAATGCCTTCTGATGTTTGTGAATTACCATCGGCCTGTGCATCTTCTTCCTGCACAAAAAATCCACCGAGTTGGTTGCCATTTTGGAAATCCGCAACAACGATACCTTCAATGCTGACGTTATTACCGAGCAGTGGGCTGTTCGCACCGGAACCCTGAACACTGCTGATGAGTGTTGCTGCTTGTCCGCAGCTGCCGGTTTCACCGCCGCCGCCATTGTTACCGCCACCGCCATTGCTGCTACCTTGGTAGGTGCCGAGGTGATCAAAGGTATCTTGCGCGTAACCTTCCCATTCGGTCGCTGGATCAAACGCATTGCTGACATTGATATCGCCGGTGGTGATGGAGGTTTTGCGGCGCAAAGTATTGTCGGCGGTGCTTGTTAAACCTGTACCCCACTCGGTACCGGGATCGACACCGACCTGGCCGATGCTATCGATAATCGTGCTGCCGTTTTTCAACACAACGGCATCATCACCGTTATACCAGCCAGAGCTGTTAGTTTGGTTGGCGGAGGCGAGAATGATTGCATTGGCGCTGCCGTGCGCCAGTACGAATACACCTTGCGCAGGAATGTTGCCGGTAAGGTTGATGCTCAAACCGGCGCTATTGCTACCGTTGAAATACATTTCCACTTTGTAGCTGCTGAGATTAACCGCAGTATTGCTGCTGTTATAAATTTCCAGCGCTTTGTTATTGCTGCTGCCTTCTACATATTCGGAGAAATACAAATCGGCGCTGGCGGGCAGGGCGCAAAGGCTGGCAATCGCGAGAGCCAGGGGTTGGCGGAACATGAATTTCATGGAGAACTCCCTAATCAATGGTTTGGCTAATCATTGAGCGCAGAGATTAAGGAATGATTGTTACGGTGCCATGGCGGGATTTAGACGATTCTGTGATTTTTTTATGAATCGGGAAGTGCCATTGCCAATTTCCCGACTATAGCGAATGAATCTATTAGAAATGTAAAGATGGGGAACCTTGGGGGAAAGCGGGGGGTCGCAGCTACCCACCGATAATTTATGAACGATAACAATGTGATCTGAACGTCTGCATCTGTGTAGGCAAAGACGCTATGGAGGTTTGAATGAACGCCAGAAACGATCTTTTGGTCGATAAGATTGAACTGCGCCACCCCCTTCCCACTGATGGTGATGACCTGGATCGCCTGCTGGCCACAACGCCCTTGCTTGATGGTAATTCCGTGCAATGCACACTGTTGCAATGCAGCCATTTCGCCAAAACCTCTGCCGCTGCATTTGTAGATGATGACCTTGTTGGGTTTGTCTCCGCCTATTGCCCGCCCAGCGAGCCCCACACGTTATTTGTGTGGCAGGTTGTGGTCGCCCAGCATTGGCGCGAGCACGGCCTCGGCAAGTATATGTTGCACTGGTTGGTCGACCAGCCCTACAGCAGTCACTGCACCCGTATGGTTACGGCCATCGCCATCAGGAACACTGTGTCCTGGTCGTTATTTGATAGCTTCGCGCGCGATATAGGAGCTATTCCCATCAAATCCTTTGTAACGGCTATGGACCGCAATCAGCGCCGTGTTCCCAAAGAATATTTGTTGCGCATAGCGCCCTTGCCTAATTGTCCGGAATTGGTGGGCGATCATCTGGATGACCTGCGCGCGAATCCATCTCATGTTCCGGCGATGCGTCGCTGGCTGGATTAGTTCACAGCGGGGGATTTGTCATCCCCCTGCGACAATTTGTCACTGTTGCGCTGGCGTTAAAAATCCTACCCTGCAGCTCAAAATCCATAAAAATGATAATTGAGGGGCAATCCGGTGAGACGGCTAACCGCAGTACCTAAAATAGTGACGGCAATTGCACTTGCCAACCTTTCCTGTGCGGCGCTAGCCCACGACGAAGTATTAAAAAAGAAACCCTCGCAAATTGAAGTGGTAACCGTATGGGGTGAGGCGCGCGATAGCGCCAGTGCAGGGTACACCAATCCTTCCAGTGTATTGACGCAGGAAGATATGGTGGCGATCAATGCCTCCACCACCGAAGACCTGGTGAAATACGAACCGAGTATTGTGATTCGCAAACGCTACATCGGCGACTCCAACGGCACGCTCGGTTTGCGCGGCTCTAATATGTTTGCCACCGCGCGCTCTATGGTTTTTGCGGATGGCGTACCGCTCCATTATTTATTACAAACCCGCTGGAGCGGCGCGCCGCGCTGGACCATGGTAAGCGCAAGTGAAATTGCGCAAGTAGAAATTCTGTACGGCCCTTTCTCGGCTGAATACAGCGGTAACTCCATGGGCGGTGTGGTACTAATTGAAACGGCTATTCCACAAGCGCGCGAAGTGCATGTGGACGTGGATTATTTTTCACAGGATTTTTCCAGTTACGGATTTGACGATCAACTCAATGGCTATAAAACTTTTTTTTCCTACGGCGATAAGTTTGGCGATTTAAGTGTTTATTTTTCTTACAACCGTTTGGAGAATGATAGCCAGCCGCAGTCTTATTATTTTGATCAGGATAAAGATCATAGAGTCACGGCAATCCAGCAACAATTTGCCAGTGCTGCCCCTATTACCGGTTTAATTACTGACAAAGATGTCTTTGGCAAACCAGCCTATTATTTTGGCGATACCGGTGTTGAGCAAGCGACTACCAATAACTACAAAATAAAACTGGGTTATGATTTTGGTGATTGGTCAACGTTATTAAATCTTGCATACGAAGATCGTAATACTTTGCGCACTTCACCTAATAGTTACATCACGAATGCGCAAGGCAATACCGTATGGTCAGGAAATTTTACCGAAAATAATTTATGGATTACTGTTCCTGCTTCGCGATTGGGTGCGAGCGAACTGGATCGCCGCAGTTTATCAACCGGCTTGCGTATTAAAGGCAATCTTACCGATTCAACACGATTTGAAGCCAACATCAGTGATTTCAGAATTCTTGAAGATAACAGTCGCGCTTCCAGTCATTCATTGCAAGATCCGCTCTTTAAAGGTCGCGGCCAAACGACAGATTATGACAACACCGGTTGGCAAACTTTGGAAGGTAAATTTGTATTTACTGATATCGGCGTTGAGGGAATGGAATTAATTACCGGTGCGCGCTATGAGGCCTATGAATTAAATCTGGATATATTTAATTCGGCGAATTGGAAACAGGCGGATAACGCTGGTTACACTAGCCGCTCCGGTGGTGAAACTAATATTGCCGCTGCGTTTATACAAATGAATTGGGATATTAATAAAAAATGGAGTGTGGCGCTTGGTGGTCGGTATGAACAATGGGAAAGTAAAAGTGGCTATTTCAGCCGGAAAAATCCCGATACATCTGTTTTTGAATTGGTAGATGTTGAAGATGCGGATCGCAATCAATTCTCGCCAAAATTCTCGGTAGGTTATATTCCTGGCGAAAATTGGCTGGTGCGTTATTCGCTTGCAAAAGCCTACCGCTTTCCTGTAGTAGAGGAATTATTCACGCAAAGTCAGAATTACTCGTCTGTAGTGCAAGCGCAGCCGGACTTAAAACCGGAAAATGGTTTGCATCACAATCTAATGTTTGAACGTGAATTTACCGCCGGTTATGCGCGCGTGAATATTTTCACTGAAACCATCCAGAACGCAATTGAATCACAAACCACATTTTTACCGAGTGGTTCTACCGTGCCATCAGTCACTACTTTTGCGTCGGTAGATGAAGTGGAAACTGATGGAGTGGAATTAATTTTAAATCGCTACGGTTTATTCGTTCCGCAATTGGATTTACGTTTCAACGTCGCTTATACCAAATCCATTATTACTGATAACTCTACGGTAGAAGCCAACAATCCGGCGAATATCAAAAGCATCGAAGGTAATGACTATCCCCGTATGCCACACTGGCGCAGCAATTTAATGGCGACTTATCACGCGACGGACCGTTGGGATTTCAGTGCAAACGTGCAATACGCGGATAAAAGTTTTGGCCGTCTGGATAACACCGATACCGCAGAACAAGTCATGGGTGCACAAGATGGTTACACGCGTTTCGGCGCTAAAACCAGTTTTGATTTTACCGATGAACTTGAGGTCAGTTTTGGTATCGACAATATCAGCAATGAAGAAAGTTATGTCGCTCACCCATGGCCGGGCAGAAGTTATTACTTGAGTCTTTCTTACGATTTGTAAAACAAAAAAATACAAAATTACTACGATCTGAGTTTGTTGCGAAGGAACTGTATTTCAAAACCGTAAAGGCATGGATGCCGCCACGGAGCTACAGGGAAGTATTCATGCGTTTTTGAAATACAGTTCCTTCGTAACAAACGTTTACGAAGTGAGTATAAAATGAATACATCAACCCTATTAGCCAATACCAACAACAGTCGAGCCCTTTACCGCACCATCTGGCGCTGGCATTTCTACGCCGGAATTTTCAGCATCCCTTTTGTGATTTTACTTTCCATCACCGGCGCTATTTATTTATTCAAACCTTATTACGAAAGCTGGCAGGAAAACCAATTCCATAATTTGTCCATAACTGGCGAACGGCTTTCCGCCAATGAACAAATACAGGCTGCCATTGATGCAGTTCCCAATGGAAAATTTCTCAGCTATCGCCTACCGAAAAACACCAATGAATCAGTATTGGTTAATGTACAAGCGGAAAAAAACTGGCAAGTATTTGTAAATCCTTACACTGGTGATGTTGTCGGCAAACAGGAAAGTAGCTGGCAATTAATGAATATTGTTAAAACAATTCACGGTGAATTATTGTTAGGCACCACTGGCTCAATTCTGGTTGAGCTCGCAGCTTGCTGGGCGATTGTATTAATCATCACCGGTTTGTATTTATGGTGGCCACGTAGCGCTGATGGGCTTGCCGGTGTTATCTATCCACGCCTGCGCGAAGGCAAACGTATTTTCTGGCGCGATCTGCACGCGGTTACCGGTATCTGGATTTCATCGCTCGCACTGTTTTTATTAATCACCGGTTTGCCCTGGGCATTGGTGTGGGGCGCTGCATTAAAAGAAGTTCGCGCGTTTGAAATAGCACCGGTACAACAAGATTGGACCCAAAGCCGCGCACAGGAACATCAACATTGGCGCGCACAGGCCGCCGACAGTTTTAATTTAACACCGGAAATTTTATCGGCTACCGAAAAATTGCAATTGGCCCCACCAGTAGAACTCAGTATCGCCAATTCACATCACAATAGCTGGAAAGCATCATCGCAAAGCCAGAATCGCCCACAGCGTGCGGATGTATGGATAAGCAATGACGGCGGCATTGAAAAGCAATCTGGTTTTGCCGAGAAAAAATTTATTGATAAAGCCATCGGCGTAGGTATTGCAGCGCACGAAGGATATTTGTTTGGCTGGTTTAATCTGGTATTAGGTGTGCTTACCTGTGCAGGATTAATGTTAATCAGCGTCAGTGGTTTTATTTTATGGCGTCGCAGAAAACCGGAAGGCGTATTAGGCGCTCCTCCGGCGCTACCGGCAAATGTTGGTATCGCCGTAGTTGCAATTACCCTTGGCCTTGCAGCCTTGCTGCCGTTACTAGCGATTTCGCTGATTATTTTGTTAGCGCTTGAGTTTTTATTATTGCGGCGGGTTGATGTGATCAATCAATGGCTAGGGCTGAATAAAAATTAGCGGAGCAAAACTTGATCATTATTGATGATAAATGTAATTCTGTTGTCGCTTAATCTCCCTTAATCTTCCTAATACTGTTCTGGTAATCGCGTTCAATATCAGAACAGTGCGCATTATGTAACAGCGTGTAATCGAAATCGGATTGCCATCGCTGTAGTTTCTGTAATGCGTTTCCAAATAAGCCCTGAATCCATATGACGAACCTCTCCTGATGTAATCCGGGGAGTCGTCGATTTTTATGCTGTGTACAGGCTACTTCTTTAATCCTGAGTGGCTGTTTACGTCTCTGTGATGAAAAAGTTCCGGTAAAAAACCTATAAAAATCGCTACCTGTCTTTATATTTTCTCCTGGAGAAATTTATGCCCATTGCGCATTTTTTTAATTTACATAAAGCAAGTGCATCGCTTGCATTAAGTTGTGTGGGTTTGTTAAGCCCGGTAACTATGGCTGATAGTGCAGCGCCTGATACGCCCGCAGAAGTGTTGAAACTGGATGAACTAAAAAGTGTTGAAGTGTTGGAGGTGCGTAATCCTGCTGAATACAATGCGACCGCACCGTTTAAAACCGCGCGCAATAATCTCACGGTTGCTGCACAAAAAGGCACGGAAGATGTTGCCTATAATTTACCTATCGATTATCAGGAAGGAAGTATCTACAACCCGGCGACAGGCAAACCCGACAAAGTAAATTTGCGTGCGTACAACGGCAAATTTATTGCACCTGCCGTTATTATGAATCCGGGGCAAACCGTGCGTTTTAATTTAATGAATAATTTGCCGGTGCCGAAAGTTAATTGCGCACGTGCTGATATGAATACACCGGCCCCGCCAACCTGCTTTAACGAAACCAACCTGCATTCTCACGGCTTATGGATATCGCCTACCGGCAATAGTGATAACGTGCTGTTGTCGATCGATCCCGATGTTGCGTTTGAGTATGAATATAACGTTCCTGCCGATCATCCCGCCGGTACATTCTGGTATCACCCGCACACCTATGGTTCTACGGCAATGCAAGTGGCGAGTGGTATGTCGGGTGCGTTGATTGTAAAAGGCTCGCGCAAACCCACGCCTGAAAGTAATGGTGATGTAGATACATTGCTGGAGCCTCTAGTTGGGGCAGGTGGTGTGGAAGAAGAAATTAAATTGCTTCAACAAATACCCTATGCGTGCTTTGATTCGAAAGGAAAAATTAAAAAAACTGAAAAAGGCATATGGATTTGTGAAGATGGCGACGTCGGTGTTGTTGAAAATTTTGATTTGCAAGTCGGCGATCCTGACGCATGGGAAGATTCAGGGCGTTACACATTGATCAACGGGCAGGCGCGTGCGCGTATTAATGCTCGTGCCGGGCAGGTATATCGCTGGCGATTGATTGACGCAGGATTTAATGAAACAGTGAATTTGCGCATTCGCGAAGTTAAAAACACCAAAAATAGTCGCGTCCTCGCAGGCGAATTAAATAAAAGTAATATTGAAAAAACCTGTAACGGAACGGAAGTTACACAGTTTGAAATAGCCAGTGATGGTTTGACTCACCAAAAAATTATCAAGAAGAATATCAATGTGTTGCAACCCGGTTATCGCAGCGACATATTATTCAGTTTGCCTAAAAAAGGAATTTATTGTGTCTATGACGATGAATCCACTTCGCCAGCGGCCAATGTGAGTGCGACGCGGGAAAACCCGAAGGTGCTTGCGATTATTGTTGCCAAAGGTAATGATGTAGTAAGCGATCAGGAAAAATTCCTGAAAGATACATTAATTGATTTGGCAACAAAACAATTTGACGGACCGGTAGAAAAAACTATCGTTGATGATTTACAAAAACTGGAACTGAATAAATTTGTTCCCCATCAGGATATTACGGCTGCAGAAATTGCAGCCTCCAACCAAAAACCCGTTTATATCGAATTCAACCTGGTTTTCTCCAAAGAGAAACCACCTACGGTTCCTACACAATTCCTTATTAATAATTCAGCATTTCAAATGGGGCGCATTGATCAGACCCTAACGCTGGGCGCAGCACAAACCTGGTTCCTGTCATCAAAAAGTGTTAACCATCCATTCCATATCCACGTTAATCCATTTCAGATTGTGAGCATTAAAAGTAAGGATGGAAAACCGCTGGACCCGCAATACCAAAATCTGGTGGGAACCTGGAAGGACACGCTCTTCATTAATACGGATGTGATTGTTGAAACGCGCACGCGCTACGAGCGTTACATTGGCGAATATGTCTTGCACTGCCATATTCTTGAGCATGAAGATCA
The DNA here is from genome assembly GCA_003056245.1 of Cellvibrio sp. 79. Taxonomy (GTDB): domain Bacteria; phylum Pseudomonadota; class Gammaproteobacteria; order Pseudomonadales; family Cellvibrionaceae; genus Cellvibrio. The sequence goes on from MVDH01000003.1 coordinate 1,505,529, forward strand.
AGGCATGATGCAAAGTGTCCAGGTGGTATTACCAAGAAATACGAGTGGCGGCGGTGGTCATTCCGGCCATCATCACTAATCAAATGCTAAAATTGCTTTATGTGTAATTCGGTTATGGCAGCAATCCTGGATTGCTGCCATAACCGTTGGTAAGTGTGAAATATCTCAAGGCCATTTCTATACACGTCTCATCCTATTAAAAAAACAAAGCGTGGCGCGTCGATTGATTGACAGTATTGTGATGCCCGCTTCATTCTCCCCGCGCACCCCGAAATAATGTTATTGCTAACGCAATAGCCTTATCTTTCTATAGTTAAAATAATAACCGGTGCACGCATTTCGCGTAGCGGCAATGTTGATATGACGTCAGCCATTATCAACCACTATAAATTGTCGCGAGGAAAGGAAATGCAAAACCCCAAGTGCCGCTTTGCCAAAAATTTACTATGCGTATCAATAGCGTCATTATGCGCAGCGCATAATGTTAATGCCCAAACTACACCCGCCAATCTGGAAAATCCTGCTAATGACAAAACCTCTGTTGACGAAGTCACCGTCACCGGTTTTCGTTCCAGCCTTTTTTCAGCGCTGGAAACCAAGCGCGCAGAAACTGCCGTCGTTGATGTAATAAAAGCGGAAGACGTCGCGAAATTTCCCGATAATAATCTCGCCGAATCCTTGCAACGTGTTCCCGGTGTAGCGGTTGCCCGCGATGGTGGGGAAGGGCGCAGTATTTCCGTACGCGGTTTGGGCCCTGATTACACCCGCGTGCGGCTTAATGGATTGGAGGCGCAAACCACCTCCAACGGTTTTGAAGGTATTAATCGTACGCGCGGTTTTGATTTCAATGTGTTTGCTGCAGAATTATTTAATAGTTTAACGGTACGCAAAACCCCTTCAGCAGAAGTTGAAGAAGGCTCGCTGGGTGCAACTGTGGATTTGCAAACAGCGCAACCGTTTGATAATACCGGCCCGCAATTTACCCTTTCCGCCAAAGCGGGTTACAACGACCTGAGTGAAGAAACCGATCCGCGTTACGCGTTGCTTGCGTCCAATACGTTTTTGGACGATACGCTCGGCATCCTGTTTTCTGCCGCTTATTCTGAATCCAATAAAATCAGCCAGGCTAGTCATAATTTGAATTGGGATCGTATGACCGATAATGGCGGCTGGTGCGATCCGTTAAATACCTCGGGTGTTTGTTTTGGTGAGATGCCGGAAGGAATCACTTACGAACAATTAAAATCTTCATCGATCTATCACCCGCGTATTCCGCGCCTGGCGCAATTTGATGTAATGAATGAGCGTTTAGGGATGACAACGTCACTGCAATGGCGCCCCAGTGAAAGCACAGACGTTTCGCTGGATTTACTCTATTCAAAACACGAAGGCTTGCGCCAGGAAAGTTTATTAACACCTATTGGTCTTTTTCGCGGGCAATCACAGCAGGGAAAACCTGAAGCTATCGTGCGCGAAGCCGAGGTGCGCGGCAATGATCTTGTTTACGCAAAGCTGGACAATGTTGACCTGCGCGCGGAAACATCCATTTTTGATTTCAACACAACTTTCCAGCAAATTGGTTTAACCATCGAACATGAATTCAATGAACGTTTGCGTGCAGATGTGCAATTGGGTACTTCGGATTCTGATTTTGATGAGCCGCGCGAAACAACGATACAAGTTGATCGATTAAATACCGATGGATTTATTTATGATTTTCGCGAAAGCATGACGCTTCCGCGAATTGTATGGGGCTTCGATACCAATGATCCGGCAAATTATTATTTTGGTCCGGCGCAACCGGGGTTTACTGGTGGCTCAACTGGTCCGGAAATTCGCTTACGCCCCCAGGCTGTGGACAATAGTTTTGAGCAAGCCGAAATAAATTTTGCGTTCGATGCAACTGCAATATGGACATTAAAATCCGGCGTGAGTCTGCGTGAATATGCAATTGAATCCGATTCCTTGCGTATGGCAAATGAGCGTAATGTTCCTGCGTTACCTGCCGGTGTTACGGTTGCGGATCTCGTCGTACCATTTTCCGGTTTTCATGATTTTAATGTGCCTGCGGAAACCGCCACATCATGGATTGTTCCGAGCGAATCCGCTTTCATAAAAGTATTTGATATTTATAGTAACACTGGCGCCTTTGAATTGCGGCGAGATCTCGCCTCTGCGCGCAGTAATATTTTTTCTATTGATGAGAAAGATTTTGCTGCTTATGTGCAGGGTGATTTCAGGGCAGAACTATTGGATATCCCTATTCGTGGCGATATCGGCGTGCGCTTTGTAAAAACAGACCAGGATTCGCAAGGGTACGCGGAGGCGGGATTAAATACACAGCAACTATTTGTATCGCGCACTTATGAAGATTGGTTGCCTGCCATCAATATTGTTGCGGAGGTACAAGAAAATATTTCGTTGCGCGCCTCTGCTTCCCAAGTGATGACGCGCCCACCTTTATCGCAGTTAACGCCGGGCGGTTCGGTGAATGTATTTGGCGGCACCCGATTGGTAAACCAGGGCAATCCCAATCTCGACCCTATTGAAGCTGATGCATTTGATGCAAGTATTGAATGGTATTTTGCGGAAGGTTCGGTATTGTCGGCGGGTTATTTTTATAAGGATGTAAAAACCTATATCGCCACACTGCGTACTACGCAAGCGTTTAACACACTCGGAATTCCCGATGCGGTATTAGCGGGTACTGGTGTTTTGCCAACAGATGATTTCACCTACTCGCGACCAGTAAATAGTGACGGCGGGCCATTACGGGGTATTGAGTTGAACTTGCAAGCGCCATTCAGTTTTTTATCAGGCTTTTGGCAAAACTTTGGTTTGCTGGCGAATTATACGCATGTCACTTCAGATATTACCTACATCGTAAATCCTGCATTACCCGCGGACGCTACTGGCCGGACTGCAGTATTGCCGCTAATAAATCTTTCTGAAGATACTGCAAACATAACCATTTATTACGAGCAAGATGCATTTCAGGGGCGGGTATCGGCATCTTATCGTGATGATTATTTGCGTATTGTCCCCGGTTTAAATGGGCAAGATGCGGACGGCACGGCGGATAGCATTTACGTAGACGCGTCCATTACTTATAGCATTAATGAGCATTACCAGGTTTCTTTTGAAGCCCAAAACCTCGGCGATACTTATGAACATCTTTATAACGATACTGCTGCCCAACGCAATGAATATTATCGTAACTTCGGGCGCCAATATTTTATTGGTTTGCGTTATAACTACTAAATTCTTTGTAATTTTTACCAAGCTCTAATTATTTTTTTCCAAGTCTACATGCCAACCTTTTAATGGTTGGCATTTTATTAATATTCTTACTGATTTTTTAATGAATAAGGGAACTAAACTAATCGCACTAGCGTCTGCAATAATACAGGCTACATTATTAAAAACGGATACCAAACCAGGGAGTTTTTCTAATGTTTACGGAATGTTTTTAAGTCTTTATTCGCTTAAAAAAATTTTTAAAATGGTTTTTTGTTTTTAATAGTAGAAAAAATGTAATGACTCCAGAATTTTTTTCTGAATTGTAATTTCCGGAACGTTATTTTCCGGAAAGTCATTACCAGAACAAAGTTGGAGGTTTATCCATGTTCCATAAGTATGTTCCCCATCGTTTAGCGACAGACTGGTTGTGGCATCGGAATAACAAGTTGGCAAACCATGCCTCTGTGCTTAGCCACAAAGACCAGTATGAAAATCCGCTTCATTCAAATGCATCTGATCACCCATTTTTTACTCAACAATCTGTTAACAACCCAGAGGAAACTGCCATGACAGCAACTGCGAGCAACAAAGACAGCATCGTAAAAAAATTAGGAATTAACTCTGCAAGAGGTGAAGCAATTCAGGAAAAGTCTGCCGAAGTAGTGCATGACTTCCGCACCTTTGTACAGGATATTGAAAGCCTCATCAGATCAACGACAGAATTGACTGGTGAAGATTTGGCAAAAGTAAAAGCCAAATTGAATGAACGTATTTCAGTTGCCAAAAAGTCGCTCGAAGGATGGGGTGAAACCATCTCTGATCGCGCCAGCAAGTCAGCTACTGCAGCCAATAATTATGTACATGAAAAACCATGGCCAGTGATTGGTGCCAGCGCTGCAATTGGCTTCCTGGCGGGCTATCTGTTAACGGGTAGCAGTCGACGCGACGAATAAGTTTTATTTGTCGATTCGCCCAAGCCATTACCCGTAAGGTAATGGCTTTTGTTTTTATACCTCCATTTTTACCCTCCCGTTCTTATCGTTTCATTTGCTCAGCTAATCATGCATGTTGAAGATTAGTTGTAATGCTGTATTTATATACAGTATCATGGGGTGTCCCTTTTTTTTGGTAAGATCTCATGAGTACCATTCTCGAAAAGCTTCGTATTCTTTCCGACGCCGCTAAATACGATGCCTCTTGCTCTTCCAGTGGCAGTAAGCGCGTGAATACCAGTAAGGGATTGGGCAATGCGGAAGGCATGGGGATTTGCCATAGCTACACAGAGGACGGGCGCTGTGTTTCCCTGCTGAAAATCCTGTTTACCAACCACTGTATTTACGATTGTGCCTATTGCGTGAGCCGACGCAGTAATGATGTCAAGCGCGCGGCATTTACAGTAGAAGATGTTGTCGACCTGACGATTAATTTTTATCGCCGCAACTATATTGAAGGTTTATTTCTCAGCTCGGGCATTTTTAAAAATGCGGATTACACTATGGAGCGATTGGTGCGTGTGGCTCGGGTGTTACGCACGCAGCACAACTTCAATGGTTATATTCATGTGAAAGCAATTCCTGGGGCTAGCCCCGAGTTATTGCATGAGGCAGGGTTATATGCCGACAGGCTTAGCGTTAATATTGAAATTCCTTCCGAGGCCAGTTTGCAGAAAGTCGCGCCCGAAAAAAACTATAACGACATCATTACCCCGATGAATTATTTGCGCAGTGAAAAAGAAAAATATGCCGATGACAAACCACATATAAAAAGTGCGCCATTATTTTTGCCTGCTGGTCAAAGTACCCAGTTAATCGTGGGGGCGTCGCCGGAAAATGACCGACATATCCTGCGACTGGCTAATAGCCTTTATCAGCAGCAGAAATTAAAGCGAGTTTATTACTCAGGATATGTGCCGATTGCTACGGATAATCGCGTGCCTGATTTGTCGGCTCCACCATTGGTGCGTGAAAATCGCATTTACCAGGCAGATTGGCTGTTGCGCTTTTATGGTTTTTCGGTCGATGAAATTGTGGATGAAAAAACACCCGATCTGGATTTGGAAATTGATCCCAAGTTAAGTTACGCCTTGCGCCATCCGGAAAAATTTCCAGTCGATATTAATCGTGCCGATTATGAAATGGTGTTGCGTGTTCCGGGAATCGGCGTTAAGTCCGCAAAGAAAATTATCAGTTCGCGCCGTCACCAACATTTGCATATTGATCATTTGCAGAAAATTGGTGTCGTATTGAAGCGAGCGCGGTATTTCATTAATTGCCCCGGGTTAACAATCAGGCAAGGTAGTTTGCAGGCGGATAATGTGCGACAGGCTATTATCGCTAGCGATAAGGCGCCCGCTGCTGCACAGCTGGGCTTGTTCGGATAAGGTTATGGTTTTTATTTATGATGGCAGCTACGAAGGTTTGCTCAGTTGTATTTTCACGATTTTTAAAAATCGCATTGTTCCAAGCGCGATTGATATTGAAGCAAATCGCCAATTTACGCTGCTGGATGCAGTCACTCAGGTTGCCACTAATGAAGAGTGGGCTGCACGCGTATTGAAGGGAGTTGATGAACGTGCTGGTACACAGGCATCAAGGATGCTCTATCAATTATTTTTATCTGAATTGCCGTTGTGTGAAATGCTGGTGTACCAGCTTGTGCAAGCAATTATCCAAAAGGGTGACGCGAGTATTCTGGAAAACTTTGCCAATCCCTATATTTTAAAAGCAGCGCAAATTGAAAAAATGATCCATCGCGAAGTGCATCGCATGCACGCCTTTGTGCGCTTCCAAAAGAGCCGCGATGGATTGTTTTATGCGGCGATAGACCCTGATTTTAATGTGTTGCCATTAATTGGGGAGCACTTCGAAAAACGTTATGCGGATCAGTCATGGCTGATTTTTGATACTCGTCGTCATTATGGGTTGTATTACGACCAGAACATGATGGATTTTGTTAGCACGGATGATCCGGTGTTCGCGATAAATGCAAATTTATTGCAAGATAATTCATTCCAGGATGAAAAAGAAAAACAATACCAGGCATTGTGGGAAAATTATTTTCATGCAGTAAATATCAGCGAGCGCAACAACACCAAATTACACTTGCGTCATATGCCGCGGCGCTATTGGAAATACCTAACGGAAAAACAAGGTTTATATAAGCGGTAACGCCAGAATTTAAGGGGGACGATGATGACTGCCGATCAAATCCAAATTGTTGCGCATCTGCTGGGGGCGTTAGTCGCTGGCGGTATCATTGGATTGGAGCGCAGTTATCATGGGCGCCCGGCCGGATTTCGCACGCACGCACTCGTTTGCCTTGCATCAACATTATTAATGATGGTGACTTACTACCAATGGAAATGGTTGCCAGATGTTCCGGTGGATACTATTCGCGCAGATCCCACGCGTATGGCCCAGGGAATTATGACGGGCATAGGTTTTCTTGGCGCCGGTGTTATTTTCAAGGAGGGGTTAAGTGTGCGTGGGCTTACTACGGCAGCGTCTATCTGGATTACCGCGGCAATCGGTATTTTAATTGGAATCGGTTTTTATTTGCCTGCGATTATTGCCACAGTGCTGACAGTGGGTGTGTTATCAATTTTTCGTTCCATTGAAGCGATGCTGCCTAGTCAGTCTTATATTCATCACCAGATCAGTTTTGATCGCCATCAGGTTATGCCGGAGCAAGAATTAAATGCATTCTTGCGGCAACAGGGATTCAATGTACTGAATGTCAGTTACCGTGTAAGAGACGATAATTATTTTGAATACCGGATGATAATTAAAACGGCAGATGCAAAAAATGTGTCACGGCTTGCTGAGTTATGGCGCACCCACGAAAACGTGCGTGAGTTTCGTATTTCGCCAACGGGTGATTAAGTGGTTGATAGCGGTAGTTACTGTAAAAAATAAAAGCCAACTCCGGTTTGGAGTTGGCTTTTACAGGACTCGTTAAATCATTCGTTGATGCAATTAGCTCAAGCGTTTGCGACCAAACCACAAACTTGCCAATCCAATTAACAACAACGCGAGATTGCCGGGTTCCGGAACTTCTGTAGGAATCTCATTAATGCCCAGGCGGATTCGATAGCTGCCATCGTTATCATCGTATGCGCCTGGTGGGCCATTAAATCCAAACCCGTCTGGAATTCCCAGTACTAAACGTGTTGCTCCGGTTGGTGCAATAAATGTCTGGAAAAAGTCAGCGGAAGTTTTGCCATCACCGATATAAAAAATCTGGCCCAATTCCGGTGTCAGTGAAAGAAAATCAAGGCCTAAACCGCCAGGAGTAAAGTCCAGTGTTCCTGGTGCGCCGCTCGTGGGAATGGCATCGTTCAGGAATACGCCGGCCAGTGCGCCTTGTGGACCAAGGTAGCCGCTAATGCCGCCTAATGATGTCAGGCTGCTGCCGGTAAGGCCGTTGCCACTGGGTCCATAAAATGGATCTCCTACACCATTAAAAAAACTGATGCCACCAACGGCGGGATCAAGCGCGCGAATAACATCGCCCGCAACGACAGCAATTTCCGGCGGCAACGTTTCCTTGATTTCTTCCGGTGTCGCGCCGCCGTGGCGAACTAAATAATCACCGGGTCCTGTCCAGGGTTGGCTGGCATCCGGGATGGTAAGGTCGGTGCGGCCAGCAAAAAAAATTGCATCGCTGCCTTTAATGGTCAGATCGATAATCGCTGCCTGTGAGGCTGGTGCTGCGAGAGCAGCCAACAGGGTTAAACTGCCGAGCAGGTTTTTTTGGAAATTCATAAAAATTCGCTCCTTAAAAGAATGAAATGTATGGTGAGAGTCCTTGTGCAAGTGGGACAGTTACTGCAATGGTAAGCACGCACGGATCATTGCAAAAAATGTGCGGGATATTTTTTTTTATGGCTCATCAAGCGTTTAGGTCGATGAAGGTGACGTATCGTCAGAACAGTTGTAAAAATTATCGATAGCAAAAGAAAATAAATTGTGAAACTTGTCACGCATTTCAGGCGCAGCAACTGAATTGCAACAATTGACTGTTTATTCTGGTGCAGCAATGCTGTTGCTATTTCCCGTCTTGTTGAACGGTTCGGGTCACAACGCATTCCGGTGTTTCAATTGTGTTTACCGGCTTGCTTATAAAAATCTTGATCAGGCATTTGATTTGCGCAGAGATGATGCGCCGGGATTGAAATAATGGATATTAATCGTTGGCAACATTTAATGTTGGCGTTAGGCATTGGCGGTAACCCGGAGACTTACCTGCAATTAATTGCTGCATATAGTGAATCTCATCGGCATTATCATACTGGCGCACATGTTGATGCTTGTCTAAAACATTTGGATCAAGTCCGTCTGCTGGCAAATCATTCCGCAGAAATAGAAATTGCACTCTGGTTTCACGATGCGATTTATAAACCGCGCTCATCATCTAACGAGCTGGACAGCGCAAATTGGTGCTGTAGCTTTTTGATGGCCAATGAGGTTGATGCAGAGGTTATAGCACGCGTGCACCAATTGATCATGGCCACGTGCCACAATGTCGCCTCATCATCGAATGATGAACAACTGCTGGTCGATGTAGATCTGGCAATTCTTGGTGCTCCCGAAAATATCTATTGGCAGTTTGAAGATAATGTGCGTAAAGAATATAAATGGGTTCCAGGGTTCATTTTTCGTGCAAAACGTAAGGAAATATTGGACGGGTTTTTACAGCGCGAGCGAATTTATAATAGTGATTATTTTTTCCAAACATTGGAGCAGCAGGCGCGGATTAATTTGCGGGCAGCAATTGCGCGACTGTAATTTTTCAGTGGTTATTAATAAACCGCACCGGCTTTTCCCGTGCCGCCAGCACTACACAACCTTCTTCGCTTGCAATTTCGTGGCTGGTCTTGGCGGGATTAATTTCGCGCGTGAATCACCCGCATGCCGATAGCGCGTGCAGCGGTGAGTGATGCCGGACATGGTGCAATTGCCGAGCGCAATGAACTCACATCATTACCCAGGCTCGCACCGAAGCCCTCGGCTCAAGGAAATCCCGTTGCATATCGATAATTACCAACGCCGTTTGCGCGAGCGATAAATCGATGGCTTCGGGTTGTGCACTCAGGCTGATCATAAAAATGTCTCGCTCAATACCGTTGTCGATTTTTAGAAAATCCACTTCACCATCAGCTCGGGAAAGTTTTCATTAGCACCGTCGATGCCAAATTTATTGCGCCAGATCTGGTGTTCGATTCCCGCCTGAAATAAAAAAGCGCCGAAAACCATGAGGCTTCGGTGTAAGCCGCGGGCGAAGTGCGAGTGTGGACATGATTGGAGACGGGAGCAGAGGTTGGTTTACAAGGGAATAGGGCTCGCCTACCATGCAAGTAACGGATGGAATCTGTTAAGCGACGCCAACTAACGACCAATAATTTTTAGAGAGTTTGATAATGAGTTCTGCCTCCGAAATCGCCATGAGTTTTGGTGACATTGCCCACGCGATTCAACTTGCACTTGCGCCAGTATTTTTGCTGACCGGCATCGCCGGTTTATTAAATGTCATGGCGAGCCGCCTGGCGAGAATTATTGATCGCGGGCGCAGCCTCACTGAACAGCCGCTGCCGCAGCATTTGCAAAGTCCGGATACGTTGCATAAAGAATTAAATCGCCTTGAACGTCGCCGTCACTATGCGAGTTCGGCAATTACCGCGTGTACTTGTTCTGCATTATTGGTTTGTATGGTTGTCGCGGTAATTTTTTTGCAGGTATTACTGCAAGTAGAACTTAAATGGGTAATTAGCGCATTGTTCACGGCATCGACACTGACCTTGATTGTCGGGCTTGGTTATTTTTTGCGTGAAGTGCATCTTGCTACGCGTACGGTGCGCATCAATGTTATAACTCGCGCTGAATAATTTTTTAATCCGGAAATCTATTGGTCGCGTAATTCAGTGTAATTTCCGCTGCATTTCCTCGTTCCATAATGATTGAAAATAGGGGTGCGATAAGGTATGCCTACGCTGTTCAAATCGCCAGGATGGGAAAGTGGGCGCATTGCTGTTATGGCAAAACAATATGCGCGGGATAATGGCATTGTTGTTTATTAATAGTGAACCTGTGTCACGAATGCTATAGCCACATCTCGTCCTTTAATCATTTTTAAAGGGGAGTAGTTGAACCGCTTCCTGGATATAGGTTTGAATGTGATTTCTCTCCTGAACCAGAAAGTTTTCGATAGCAGAACGAAATTGATTAGATGTTATTGCGTGATTTGAATAGGTAACTACCGGTTCAAATCCGCGCGCAATTTTATGCTCGCCTTGCGCTCCACCGTCGAATCGCTGCAGTTTGTTTGCTATCGCAAATTCAATTCCCTGGTAGTAACAGGTTTCAAAATGCAAAAATTGATACTCTTCAAAGCACCCCCAATAACGGCCATACAATGTATGTTGATCGCGAAAAAATAATGCAGCAGCTATAGTGGTTTGCTGTTCTGTTACAGCGCATATCAGCACGATAAAATCGTTAAATGTTTTCGCTAGATGATGAAAGAAATCTTGCGATAAGTATCCGGTATGACCACTGCGTTTCAGATACGTGTTGCGATAAAGCGCATAAAATAAATCCATATCTTCAGTGGTAATATTTGTACCTTCCTTAACGACAAAGGTAATTCCCTGTTCTTTCACTTGATTGCGTTCTTTGGTTATGTTTTTTCGTTTGCGTGATGCCATGCGTGCGAGAAAATCATCAAAGTGATCATAATTATGATTAAACCAGTGGAATTGGCAGCCGAGACGTTGCATCGCTCCCGCAGACAAAAATAATGTGCTGCGATCTTCGGTGGGAAACAAACAATGCCAACCGGAGTAACCCTTTAATTCACATTCTTTTTCCAATGCCGCGCCAATTGCCGCGATTAACGCAGCGGATTCGTGTTGTGTGCGGGTTAATAGCCGGGGCCCGGTGCAAGGTGTGAATGGAATAGCATTTATCCATTTGGGGTAATAATTAAAACCAAACCGCTGATACGCATCGGCCCACGCCCAATCAAATACATATTCACCATAGGAATGATATTTGATATAGCCGGGCATGGCTGCCAGTAAATCCTGATCTTCATACACTAGTAAATGGGCGACTTGCCAGCCGGACTGACTCGTTGTGCAGCCGGAATCTTCCAGCGCGGAGAGGAACTCATAGCGACTAAACGGATAATCATCACTGCAAAGCTGATTCCATTGTTGTGCACCAACGTCATGAATGGAATTAATAAAACGAACATCCACAAGAATTCTCCACTTGCATTACATTTGCGTAAAGTTACGCAACTGCGGGCTTGTGCGCTAGTCATACTAACAAGGTCTACAGTAGAATTATTCAATTCCAATTACTGTTGGTTTCTCAATGCCGTTGTCTGAACAGCAATCCGGGCAAGCTCCCCAGCGACATCCAAACGCCAGTTTATCTTCCCTGTTGTCGGATTTTGCCGAGAAATTCACTAATGAACGTGTGCGTGTACGCGACATTACCGAATCCCTTGGCCAGCGTTCGTTTGGTTTTATCCTGCTGATTTTTGCGTTGCCAAATTCCCTGCCGATTATTGGTATTCCCGGTGTTTCTACAATTACCGGTTTGCCAATGTTATTTGTCGCGGTGCAAATGGCATTGGGGCATCAGCGTGTATATTTGCCGCGTTGGATTGCTGATAGTTCCCTCTCAACGGCCAGTTTTCAAACACTTATTCGCAAGTCTGTGCCCTGGTTGCGGCGCATTGAAAAATTGATGAAACCGCGCATTGGTTTTCTCACCAATGGTAAAGCCGAGCGTTGGCTGGGTGCGTTTTGTGTGCTGCTGGCATTTTTGCTGGCACTACCAATTCCACTTGGCAACTTGTTACCAGCATTGGGCATATTATTTATTGCACTGGGATTAATCGAAAGCGATGGTGTATGTGTGCTTGCGGGTCTCTCAATTGGTGTTGCTGCCTGGGTATTTTTAAGTGGCCTTATTTGGGTTGCAGTACAAACCATTATCACCATGCTGGATCATCTTGTATAAAACTATTTTTACTGGTTGATGTCGGATTCATGAACCGCGTGCGCATTCACTTTCCAATTTGTAATTTGGATAGAAAGTGAACTTGCCTGACTAACTTTCGAGAACTGACGCACTTCTTAAAGTCCAACTTAATCAGATAATGCGCGCGCAAATTCTTCCAAGATTCCTTATTCAGGAATTATTCATTTATTAAAACTAGTATCGCACTGGAAGACCTTATTGGAGATTACATCATGAAAAATTCTATTAAAAAAATCAGCATGCTTATTGCTGTCGCTGGCTTGACTACGAGTGCTACTACCATGGCGGCAGATCGTATTAGCTACAACTATGCCGGAGTACAATTTGTTGATCAGGATGTAGACGATTACGATTGTAATCAGGATGGTTTACGTGTGAACGGTAGCCTGGAATTGAATGATGATTTTTTTGTGCTTGGTGCTGTTAGTGACTTGAGCGGCAATCGTGGCTGTGGTTCAGAAACCGTTAGGGCAGGTCTTGGATATCACACACTATTTGGTGCCGATTCCAGTATTTACGGGGCGCTCAGTTTCGAAAATGTTTCTGTTGATCATGGTGAGAGCGATTCAGGCCTGGTTGCAGCAGTGGGATTGCGCGGATTCGTGCTCAATAAACTCGAAGCTAAAGTAGAGCTGGCCCACCACACCGCGCATGATGGAAACACTGTACTGGGTGGCGGTGTCGCCTATTGGTTTGCTCCGCGATTCGCGGTAACTGGTGATGTTGGCCTGGGTTCCGAAGCATCTGAAGTGGCTGTTGGTTTGCGCATGAATTTCTAAGTGGCAACTCCGTATTCCACTTGCTTTAAAGTGAGGTACGATAATAGCTATTGAATAAAACCCCCGCTGTAACGCGGGGTTTTTATTGGTTATTTTTTGCAGAAAACCAATTACTGGCTGGCAGCTTCCAATTCTTCGCTCACCAGCAGCCAATCTTCTTCCGTTGTTTCCAGTTGTACTTGCAATTTGCTTTGCTCTGCGAGTAAGTCGCGCAACTTGTTTTTATTTTTTTCGTCGTAAATATCGCTATCACCTAACTGGTTTTCAATATCAGCAAGGCGTGTCTGCAATTTTTCCATTTGTGTTTCAAGCGATTTCAATTTATTGGTAAGAGGCTTTAATTGCGCGCGTTGCGCCGCAGATTGTTGCCGTTGGGTTTTTTTATCGACTTTGTTATCAGCTTCACTCGTTGCATTTTTTTCCAGTCCTGCTGTTTGCTTTTCCTGTGTTGCAGCAGCCTGGCGTTGTTGCAGCAACCATTTGTAATAATCTTCAAGGTCACCATCAAACTCATCGACTTTTCCATCGGCAACCAACAGGAATTCGTTCACAGTGTTACGTAATAGATGGCGATCATGCGAAACCACAATCACCGCGCCCTCAAATTCCTGTAAGGCCATGGTGAGCGCATGGCGCATTTCCAGATCCAGGTGGTTGGTGGGTTCGTCGAGCAACAATACGTTGGGTTTTTCCCAGGCAATTAATGCCAGTGCCAAGCGCGCTTTTTCGCCGCCGGAAAAATGGGTAATTGGTTCAAAGGCGCGATCGCCATGGAAATCAAAGCTGCCGAGGAAATCGCGAATCTCCTGTTCTCGGGCGCCGGGCGACAAGCGCTGCACATGCAGGGCGGCCGAGGCATTCATATCGAGCGATTCAAGTTGATGTTGCGCAAAATAACCGAGTTTGAAATGTTCACCATTGGTGCGATCACCAGCCAGCAACGGCAAGCTTCCGGCGAGGGTTTTTACCAGGCTGGATTTACCCGCACCATTGGGACCCAACAAACCGATGCGTGTTTCCGCGCGAATCGCCAGCTCTACATTTTGTAATACGCTTTTACCCGGGTAGCCAATTTCGCCGCGCGCAATGTGCACCAGTGGCACCGACATTTTGTCGTAACATTCAAAGGTAAAGGTGAACGGCGAATCGATATGCGCAGGAGCAATTTTTTCCATCCGCTCAAGTTCTTTGATGCGGCTTTGTGCCTGGCGCGCTTTGGTGGCTTGGGCGCGGAAGCGGCGAATATAATTTTCCACATGGGCGATGCGCGCTTGCTGCTTCTCGTAAGTGACTTGTTGCTGGGCCAGCTTCTCGGCGCGTTGGCGCTCATAAGAAGAATAGTTACCGCTGTAACTTTCCAGCTTTTGCTGTTCGATACTAACAATGCGTCCGACGATATTGTCGAGAAAATCGCGGTCATGGGAGATGATGATCAACGTACCCGCATAGCGCTTGAGCCATTCCTCCAGCCACAGTGTTGCGTCCAGATCCAGGTGATTGGTCGGTTCGTCGAGCAGCAATAAATCTGACGGACACATCAGCGCTTGTGCAAGGTTGAGGCGAATACGCCAGCCACCGGAAAAATCCGTGACCAGACGCTGGTCATCACCATTGGCAAACCCCAGTCCATTCAACAATTGTTGCGCGCGCGAAGGAGCGGTGTAAGCGTGGATATTTTCCATCTCGCCGTACAGATGCGCGAGCTTGTCACCATCGCCGCGATTATTTGCCGCAGCAATTTCCTGCTCAAGGCGACGCAACTCACTATCGCCATCCAGCACATAATCCAGTGCCGTACGCGCGGTGTGCCCCACCTCTTGCGCCATATGGGCGATACGCCAGTTTTTTGGGATATCAAGCGTTCCGGTATCGCTATGCAAACTGCCGAGCAATAACTGGAACAGGGTGGATTTGCCGCAGCCATTAGCGCCGATCAAACCGACTTTTTGGCCCGGATAAATAGTGAGTTCGGCGGAATCCAGTAAAAACTTGGGGCCGCGCTGGACGGAGATATTCTGTAATTGAATCATGGCGCGCATTCTAGCAGACTTGTAATAAGATCCTGCCAGCGGAATTTTTATGCATCCCTCTCTTCCAATTGATATCGGCCTTTGGGATTTTTCCGTGCATTATTACGCGCGCCCTGGTGTTAGCCCGCTTTGTCTGCGCCTGCAAGATGAGCATGGGGTTAATGTAAATGTTTTGTTGTGGGCACTGTGGCTTGGCTATCGCGGCATCCGGCTGGAGCCGGTGCAACTTGCGCAGGCGTTGCGCATGACTCACAGTTGGGATCAGCATTATGTATTGCCATTACGTCAGTTGCGGCGACGCATGAAAGTTGAATTCGATGTGACGGATGCATCCATTGAGGCGGTCCGCACGCAAATTAAACAGGCGGAATTGCTAGCAGAAAAATATCTCCAGCAAATACTGGAGACACAAATATCAATAAGTGTTGCCCGCACTCAGGGAACTGTTGACGCGTTGATCGCTGGCAATTTATGGCTGTATTTACAGCCGCTCGGTGTCAGTAAAGCGAGTGTTGAAGAATTATTGGTATTGCTTGATTGACGCTGGTTAATGGCGGCGCAAGCGGGAGTCCAGTTGATCGACAAGTTCGCACCACTCGGAATCCTGCTCCAGGCACTCATCAAGAAAGCGTCGTTGAGATAATGTCCAGAAGGTCGCATTGGCGATGGATGTTTGTGGTGGTAAATAATGCAACTGGATAAAACGCGCAATTGCAAGGTTGCTGTTTTCAAGGCCTAGTTGGGCAAAAAGTTCAGGCATAGCAAGATAAGCAGTGCTCATGGCATACCTCCGAAAATCTGCAGATCCGTTAAAAGTATGTATGAATAGATGCCATTCAGTTGAAATGTTTTGTTCTTATAAAACAGCTTCAAGTAATAAATCCGCCAATAAAAAAGGCGCTTGCGCGCCTTTTATTTACCGAATGTCTGTATCCGTTAGTTCAATGCACCCTTGTCATCATCAAATGGCAAGGTCTCTGTTACGCCATCTGGAGTAGCTGCTTCAGTGGCAGGCTCTTCTGCTGGTGTTGGTGCTGCAGTTTCTACCGGTGTTTCAATCGATTGTTCTACGGCAGGTTCAGCCGGGGTTGGTGCTGGCGCAACAGGTGTTTGCTCAGCTTCTTTTTTCTCTTCTTTTTCTACCGTTAGCTTTTTGGTGGGAGCTTTTTTGGGCGCGGCAGGTTTTTTCTCTGCTGCTGGTTTCTCGGTAGGTGCTTCGCTGGTTGGTTCCACGACTGCCGCATCTGCAACCTCTTTTTCCGCGTTAACTTTTTTCGGCGCTTTAGGTTTTGCTAGCTTTGCCTTTTCTGTTTTCGGTGTTTTTTCTGCTTTAGATGTTTTCTTGGCTTTTGCCGCTTTTTCAGCAACTGGCTCGCTATCTTCTGCTGCAGTTATCTCGGTCACTTTTTTCGCTTTAGCTGGCTTCGCTGCCTTGGTTTTCTTTTCGGCTTTGATTTTCTCTGGCTTATCGCCCGCTGCTTTTTTCTCGTCAACGGCTTTGCTCGCTGCTTTCTTTATACCCGATTTTTTTGCAGGTTTTGCGCTTGCTGGCGTTGCTAACAATCTGGCAACTTCTGCTGCAATACTTTGCTGTGCGCCCAGGTTATCTATCAGGCTTTGAGCGTCAGCCAGTTTTTTGTTGCTAGCGCCCTGGTCTTTTTTCAATTGCGCCAGTTGTGATTTTGCGTTGGCGGCACCTTTCGCTGTCAGCGCAGCGATTTTTTTCTCAGTTGCTGCCAGATTTTTTTGTTCTGCTGCAACTGTTTTTTGTGCAGCAGCGAGTTCTTGTGCGCGCGCTTTTTCCAGCGCGGCGGTTACCTTGGCAATTTGTTGTTCAAGATCGGCAACAGAATTTTTTTGAGTTTTGGAGGCAGCCATAAAAAGTACCTGTTAAAAGAGTGCGTCAGAAATGCGTTGGAAATAAATGGAGGGTCAATCTTTGTGAGCGAATTGTAGCTGTGCCTCAGTAAAAAGTGTATTCCCGCGAATGCACAAATACATCTCTATGATCACGTAAACTTATTTTTGTTCTTTTAATAAACCCCGTGTATAGCCATCAAATATGCCTGATTGAACTTTGATGACAAGTTTAGGTCTCAACGGCGCCCTGCTACCAGGTTAGCGAGTCCGCCCAAAGAGGGCCGCAAATGGGCAACAGCACACATTTCATGGTGATCTACGCGCGAGATTGCCGCCAAAAACGCGCACATTTGCCTGAACTTGGTATACCATTGCCGCCTGCTCTGGCGCTGTGAAGGGTGTCGGCTAGGAACAGACGCATCGCGCGTTCACACAATGATTACAAACCAAATATTACAAATAAGGTGAATTATGTTTACTAAACGCTTATTGGTTGTTGGCCTGATGGCTGCTACTGCTGGCCTGATCGGTTGCAACAAAAAAGAAGAAGTAAAACCTGTTGATGATAGCGCCAAGCTGGCAACGCTGGAGCAAAAAGCTAACTACATTATTGGTCAAAACCTGGGCAAGAACCTGCAAAACGGCGGTTTGACTATTGAGCCTGAAGCGTTGGCATTGGCATTGGCTGATGTACGTGACGGCAAGGCTGCTCGTATCACTGAAGAAGATCAACAAAAGATCATGCAAGAAGTTCAGCAAAAGGCGATGGCCAAACAAGAAGAAGAACAAAAGAAGCTGAGTGAAACTAACATTGCGGATGGTAAAAAATACCTCGACGAAAACAAGGCGAAAGAGGGTGTAACTACCACTGCTAGCGGCTTGCAATACAAAGTAATTACTGAAGGTAAAGGTCCAAAGCCAAAAGCAACTGACACCGTTACTGTTAATTACGCTGGTAAGCTGATCAATGGCACCGAGTTTGATAGCTCTGCCAAAAATGGCGGCCCGGTTTCTTTCCCATTGGACGGTGTAATTGCCGGCTGGACCGAAGCTTTGCAATTGATGCCAAAAGGTTCCAAGTGGGAAATCGTAATCCCGTCTGACCTGGCGTACGGCGCTGGTGGTCAAGGCCCAATTCCACCATCATCTACTTTGATTTTCGAAGTGGAATTACTGGACATCAAAGCGCCTGAAGCTGCCGCTGCAGATGACAAGAAAAAGAAGTAATACCTGGTCCAGGTAAATAAAAAACCCGCCATGTGCGGGTTTTTTATTTATGCCTTGTTAATTTTGCGGTTTTCGCAGGTAATTAACTGACCAGATCTTTATGCGCCGTATGTAATACCGCAATCAAGCGATCTTCTGCGCTAAAGCGAATCTCCAATGCTTCACCCAGTTGGGATAAGTCAGGAGTCAACGTAGCCAGGTCATCCGTTTCTAAATATTTATCATTAAAATCCAGTAGTTTCTCTGTGGTTTTATCGACAACATCATAAAGCTTGCCTGCTTCCTGCAGCGCATCCGCGTCATCAAATTCGCGCCCTTCTTTAATTAGTTGATCGTAAACTTCGAAGTGGCCTGCGGAAACATAATCGACCAGTATTTGGCAAAACACCCGCAATTTTTCACCGCGCTGAACATCGCTCAAATCTTCATTCAGTCCACTCAGTGCGCAATATTGCACCAGCATTTCCTGACGCTCTTCGAGCCAGCGATCAATAATTTCGCTGACGCCGCCCCAGCGCTCTTTGGCAGTTTTGCAATTCTCTAACATCAGATGTTCCTATGACTTTTAAAGGTAATCTTATTTGCAGAGCCTGAATTGCCCCGACTCGTTTTGAGCCCCCACAATAGGCCATCTGTTCAAACAGGGCAAGCCAATCAAGCCAGTTTGTTGTCCTTGCGCACCAACTGGTAAAGGTTCACCAGGGCCAGTCCGATAAAAGCAATCAATGTCCAGGCTGCCAGGCTTAGCCCCAGAATTTTATCCACATGGGCGCAGTTGCCATCGCCTTGCAACAATAATTTGAAAGCTTCCATAAATGGAAACTCCTCAAATATGTAAGCTAACCCCGGGCCGCAAGCGGGAACTTGATCTTCGGGCAAACTTTGCAACCACAATTGGCGCCCTGCAAAGCAGGCGCCGAGAAGCGGGCTGATAATGCCGAGCACAGCGTACACACGGCGACCGGTCAATGCAGGGTTATGAAGGGCGGCGATTAATGCCAATACTCCAGTCAGCACCACAAAGCCACGTTGGGTAATACATAGCGAGCAGGGGATCATTTTCATCACATGCTCCATATACGCTGCAGCAAGCATCATCAATGTGCAGGCAACAAAAATTAGCAAGTTCATTTGGCGGCTATTAATTTGATGGATGCCAGGGAGCATGGGAAATCCTTATTAGGGTTGTTGTCTTAAGATTATGGTGCGCTATGGTAAGCAATTCGCATGCAGCTGGGCCAGTGCTTTATAGGAAATGACGCGTGTCACTTATGCATAGGCTATGCTTGTTGGGCGAGTTTCCGCTCGTTTGAGCGCGAAAAGTGGCGCAAGTTTCATGGGTGAGGAACGGGTATGAAAAGTTTTTGGTCGCGGGGGATGTGCTTGGTGCTGAGCATGACTGCAGTGAGTGCTATGGCTTCAGGCGGTGGTAATGCGCCTTCTGAAGGGGTGAATTATATTGCGATTGCGCCACCGTTAATTGTCAATTACGGTGGCCCGGGCAAGGTGCGTTACATTAAGGCAGAATTATCATTGCGGGCAGAGAATGCTGCCGATGCGACTGAGGTGATACATCATTTGCCGTTAATTCGTGATCGGTTGGTGAGTATTCTTAGCGCCCAAACGGAAGAAATCATCAGCACTGCTGAAGGCAAGGAATATTTGCGGGTGTATGCGCTGGCAGAAATAAACACAGCACTTCTGAAAGTAGAAGGTCATGACCATCACGAAGAGGAACATGGTGATGACCAAGACAAAAAACACTCAGTTAAAAAAGGTGGACATGAGAGCGGCACTCACGAAAAAGATACGCATGAAGATACCACCGAAAAACCCGAAACCGAACATGTCGCTGCCGCGCTCCCCTCTGCTGCTGATGTAAAACCTGTGAAGGGCCCGGCTTCTGATTTATTTTTCAATAATTTTGTAGTGCAAAAATAATTGGGTTGCACCGGCGTTTTTACATTCCGGTGCAATCCACATCGAAACATTTTCTGTTAAGACTCTCTCCCTGCGCAGCTGTTACAACCACGATATTGGGCATAATAATTTTCCAGATATTCATCAAATGACACTTCGCTGCGATTCTCCAATGCGCGCTGCTCTTCCAATGATTTATGGCTCATCCCGGTAAAGTTGATGTGCATTGGATCATCCAATTGCCGGGTCGCAAAATAAGCGCGATGTTGTTCGGCCAACGCTAGCGTGTGCATATAAAAACTTTGGTTTTTATCGAGCATATCGCGCAACACGCGTGCAGATGGCGTGAGTGATGGATCATCAATTTTTTCGATTTGTTGCCGCAATGCATGTTGATACGCTTCACCGCCTTTGGCTTGGTCAAGCAGGCGAGCGCAAGCCATACTGCCGTAAATTATTTCCAGCGCCCATTCGCTCATCGCCGGTTGATCATCGCCGCGTAACAAGGTTAATCCTGCTTCGCGTCCGCGATTCACAATGCGCTTCTGGTTTTCCTGCCCCTGATAAAATTCGCGCTCGTCGGTTGCCGGGCTATCACTCAGTAAGCAATATAATAAAAATGCATCCATCACCTGCATCTGCTCGACGGTAATCCCCAGCGGTTCATAGGGATTCAGGTCGACACAGCGCACCTCCACATATTCCACGCCACGCAAGCGCAATGCTTGTAATGCAGTTTCGCCGCGCGCGGTGGTGCGTTTGGGGCGAATACTGGAATAAAATTCGTTTTCAATTTGCAACAAACTGGTGTTGAGTTGCTGATAATTTCCTGCAGAATCTTTTACACCAATATCTTCATAAGCGGGATGGCTTTGGGTGATGGCGCCGCACAAGGTTTTTAAATAATCATTGAGATTGTTGTAGTTAACGACCAGGCTTTTTTGTGCATCGCTTTGATAACCTAAATCGCCCATACGCAACGAAGTGGCATAGGGCAAGTAGTGGGTTTGCGCCGCTGCGGGGAATGGTTGTAATTGATGATTGCGATCTTTAACAAAGCAAGAACAAACCGCCGGTGATGCGCCAAATAAATAAATCAGTAACCAGAAATTGCGGCGGAAGTTGCGAATTAACCCGAAGTAACTATCTGTTTTAAAATCTTGCAGGGATTGCTGGTTTTTTTTATGTGTCTGAAGCACACGCCAGAAATCATCGGGCAAGCTAAAGTTGTAGTGAATGCCCGCAATTGTTTGCATTGATCTGCCATATCTGTGCCCAAGGCCGATGCGATAGATCGTCTTCATTGTCCCGCTATTGGACGTGCCGTAACGTGCTACCGGGATTTCATTATCAGCGCCCAATGTGCAAGGCATGCTTGCTGGCCACAAACGCTCATGACTGGATGCAAGCTGGGCATAGGTGTAACGGTGGATGTTATCCAGTTGTGCCAGCAGGGGTTCCACATCGCCAAAAGGCTCGGTAATAAACTCCATCAAGGCTTCGCTGTAGTCGGTAGTGATGTGCGGATGCGTAAGCGCAGACCCCAGCGCAAGTGGGTGATCCGTTTGCGCGAGTGTTCCTTGCGGAGTCACCCTCAAACTTTCTTTTTCCAGTCCGCGCAAAATACCGCGCAAGCTTGCATTGTTTTCGGGGTTGGCAAAAACCGCCAACACTTCCCGGGCTAGGGGGGGGGATACAGACACATCAGTTTCCTTTTGCTACTGGAGCATTCAGGTGGGCCCTCATCGTCAGGCGATAACAGGGTGGATAAATAATGAAGTCATTCTAGATCACAGGCTAATCTTAAACCCGCGTAATTATTCCTCGCGAGAATCGGTAGGTGCTTCCGTCGCTTTAGTGTCTTCGATCACATCCGCTGTTTCTGGGCCATTATCAAACAAATCTTTGCCTGGTTTCGGCAGGGGCGGCGGCATTATTTCAGGATCTATTGCCGGTAATCCTTTTTCGTTTACTGCGCAGGCCACTACTTTAATGCGCTGTTTATAGTCCTTCGAGCTGGCTTCAAACATCTGGTTAATCGCCTCATCTTTGTGCGTTGTTTTGAACAGGGCGTTCAGATCGCGGCCATCCAGCCAAATGTTTTGTTTTCCCAGAAATAGCTTGTCCTGATTTTGCAGAATAAAAAGATCGCTCATAACCCAAATACCTGGAGTAAATAAACAGGATAAAGCGCCGATGTTGGGGTGCCGCTGCCAAGTTCAAGGGCGGTATCGGGGTTTATAGATGATCTACGGTGTCTTTACTTTTATAAGATTGCGCTACCAGTTCTATTTTTATACTGATGAGTTTGCGCCAAGTCAAAATATTAATAATCAACCCGATTAATAATGGTTTTAGCTTCAAGCATTCGCTCTGACAATAATAATGAAGTAGCTATAGGTTGTTCGTATGTTTGCGCAATCAAGTGATTGATGTACTTTTATGGCCCCAAACGAAGGAACACCGGTAACAATAATGATAACGATAGAGGAACCTTATGATGATAAAAACACTGTTGGTATACGCTCATTTAATCGCCGCCTGCCTTGCTGTAGGAATATTACTGATCCAGGACCTTGCCTTGGTTAAATGGCAGGGGCGGGCAATGAATATCGAGGCAATTGAGAATCTGCAACGCAACTCAGGGATTGTCAGCTTGGCATTGGTTGCGCTTTGGGTAACGGGGTTGATCATTGTCGCCATAGGGTGCATTGATAATCCGGCCTATCTGATGAACCAAAAGTTGTGGGCTAAATTTTCGGTAGTAAGCATTCTGACTATCAACGGTCTTTTCTTACACTTCTACAGCTTTCCTCGCCTGACGGCTCCTCAGGGTTTTTTGGGCACCAATACTGCGGAGCAATTTATTGTGTTGGTAACTGCTGTCGTATCACTGGTATCGTGGCTTTATGCCTGCTACCTCGGTATTGCCCGTCCCTGGAATAATGTTGCAACTTATGTCTATGTGATGACAGTTTATACCGTTATTTTTATTGTCAGTTTGCTAGTGGCGTTGGAATGCTGGCGTGGTTTGCGAAGCGGGTTTCGATCAGTTATTCGTTAAGAGTTTGAATCAAAGCTGCCTTTATGAGTTGCAATTGTAGGGCTGGATTTCTGTTCAACTGAATGTTGTTGAGTTCATAAATGCGGTTTTATTCGTGGATACTTAATTAAACATTTGGTTTGTTTTGCGAGGTTTTGGCTCTCGATAAAAAACGAAATGAAAGTAAGGAAATAGTAGGTTGGTAGCAAAAAAAATGCCCCGATAAAATCGGGGCATTTTTTTTGTTAGGCTACTACTTAATTATTAATCCTGGTTTTATAGCTTGTAGTGCTACCCGGCGCTGTGCCTTTTGCTGGAATTTCAACCACAATTCTGAAGCTGCCTGATGCAGGCAATGATGCATCTCCCTCCAGGTTAACATTGAAAGGTGTTGCGCCCGTCGCTCTTGCTGACACTACTACAGGGTTAGGATTTAGTGTGACAGTCGCATTCGTAACATCTGAAGTATCAATTGTGACCTTGGTTCCTGATGGCAAACTGTTGCCATTGATATCCCTTAGTAAAATCGCCAATGGAATGTCTCCGTCCGGGGCGGAGGCAAGTCCCAATGTGACGCTGCCTGGTTGACCGGGTAAGGTGCCTCCGATGGTATCTACAGTAAGAGAAGATAGAACCAATGTTAAATCTGCACGTACCGTAACACTATTTTTGGTACAGGCAGTACCGGTTACCGGGCATAGAGCGCCATCATACTTCCCATTCGCAGCAGTCCACTCTCCATCCTGGCCCAGTGTGCTATTTGGACCAAAGAGATCGATAAAGAACTCCTCGGTGAGATCGTAAACACCATTTTGGTTTTTATCCAAATAGGCTTCGCCAACATCATCACAAGCTACAGATGGATTGGAGTTTTCTAATGATGGCGTAGGCGCGTTCTTGTTACAGCTAGAGCCACTAGTTGCAAATTTATCGCTAAGATCATACTGACCATTACCGTTAGTATCTATAAAGCTTTCATTACCTACCGTTGTTGCAAGGATGGTGACTTTACCACTAATAGGGTATGGGCTTTGGCTGAACCATTTAACGGTACAGGTACTAAACTCGTTGGTTTCACAGGAATCTTCAATGAGTCCTCCTGATGCGGTAAAGCTTACTGTGGTGTCTACCGGGACAGGGTTGTTAAACGCATCGGCCAGGCGAACAGTCACATCAACAGCGTAACCCTCAATATATCCTGGTGGATTTCTCTCTGAGGCAGCCAGGGATATGCTGTCTTGATCTGGAATACCAGTAGAAATTACCAGCCTGCTTGATTGGGTTGCTATTGTCTGACTGGAATTATTTTGCGCGCTGGCAGTTACTCGAACAGTAGTCGAAATGGTGCCTGCCTGAACCCTTGCGCTCACGTATCCGTTTGCATCACTGGTTACCTGAATCGATTGAACACAGGTAGCGTTATTTATGATGCATACACCGCCAGTTGTATTGTTAAGCGTGAGTGTCACCGGTACACCGGCCATGCCTAATCCATCTTGTCCATTTACCTTAAAGCTAACGGTAGAAATTTCTGCTCCGCCGGCCCCTTTAAGGCTGATTTGCGCAGGTTCAGCTTTATCGAATGCGATGTTCTGGGCTGATGCATTGACAATATTCAATGTTGCTGTGGCTGTATTGACTAAAAGGCTTGCCAAATCCGCAGTTGCGGTAACTACATCTTCACCGGTACAGCCGTTTGTTTTGTAGGTGATGCTGGCTCTGCCTGTCTGGGTACTAATACTTGTAGTTTCCACTCCTGCTGCGTTGGTAAGTATTGCAGTTCCGTTTGTGACGCATGGAGAGGTGAAATTCACCGTTGCGTTTCCTGAAGTAATATTGCCATCACTGTCAACAAGATTGACTGACAAGGTGGTAGAGCCGTTCGGGGCCAGCACGCCGCTACCGATACCAACGTCAATAGCGCCTGCCTGGAATGAATTGCCTGCTCCTTTGCCTAAGAATTTGGCTGATGTATTGTCCAGTGGTTTGGGAACTATACGAGTGGTGTAGGCTGTCTCAAGATACGGCGATTTGATGGCAATACTGAAGCTTCCGCTTGGGCGCTCGGTTTTGCTTGCTTTCAGAGTAACTGTAAACATCGTTGGACTTGTGGTATTGGCTACTCCGCTGGAGGGCATATTGTGATTGATAGTTACATCGCTGGCGGTAGCCGTTATCAAAGAAACCGTGGTACCAATAGGCATTGAATTGAGATTAAGGTCCGCCAACGTCACGTTAAATGAATAGCTCTCGTTGGCACCCATTTCAATAACGTCCGGTTGGCCAATTAATAAGCCATTTTCGCTGTATGGTCTATCACTGGCCATTACTAAAACGATATCCTGGCGAATGTTCACTGCTTGTCTTGTGCAGCCGTTGCCTGGTGTCGTGCACAGAACTCCATTGTATTGGCCATTTTCCTTGTCATAAGTCTTATTGCCATTCAGATCCAGAAATTCTTCACCGCTATCCCATACGCCATTTTCATTTTTATCGGTATAGGCTTCTCCCAAGTCGTCACAGGGCGAGTCATTTCCATTAGATTCAGCGGTGGAAACCGGTACATTCGGGTCGCAGTTGCCATTACTTGGTGGATTGAAGGTATTAAATGTGTCAACGCCTGGTGTATATAGACCATCACTGTCTTTATCCCCGAAGCTTTCATTGCCCAATGTGGTTGCACGAATGGTCACACGGCCATTGCTTGGTCTGTTGGTTTGGCTCTTCCAAACAACTGTACACTCACCATTTTCTGTGGTACAGCTCGGATCAATAACGCCACCTTCAGTAGTGAATTGGACAGATGTGTTATCTGGCGGGGGGTTGTTGAATGTATCTGCCATGCGGACCACGATGTTTACTGTTTCTCCATCACGATTCCAGCCTGGAGGGTTAAAGCGAGAGGCTGCAATAGAAAAACTTTTTTGATCTGGCATACCAGTGCCAATTGATAACTTATTGGAGCGGCCACTTATTTTTGAAACCGACTCGGTTGCAATAATTTCAACAGCAGTAGGGATTGTTCCCGCCTGAACGGTAGTAGATGCAATACCCGCTTTGTCAGTGACAGCTGTAGTGTTGGTAAGTTGTATGCCGCCTACATCTGTGCTGAGAGCAAATGCGATAGGTACGTCTTTAATTGGAGCTCCGGTGTTACCCAAAACGGTGAAGCGAACCAAGGATACTTGTGCTCCGCCGCTGTCCTTGAGGAAAATTTTATCGGGTGTAGCACTGGTAAATTGAATTGCCTGGATGGTGTCCTGGGCTATGACCAAGGTTTTTCTTGCTACTTTCGATGCTTCTTGAAGTGATGCAGTTGCAGTAACCTCATCATCGCCGACGCATCCTTTAGCAGTGTAGGTAATAGATGCCTGGCCATTTTCGGTAGTGACTTTGTTTGTATTTGTTTGTACGCCCCCGGCTCCTACTGACAGGGTGGCTTCTCCGGCCGCATAACAACGTGAGTTGAAAGTGACCTGAATAGGCGCGGTGACCAAGGTATTGGTGCTACTAACGATACTCACTGTCAATGTGGTAGCGCCACCCGCGGGAATTTGCTCTGTGGTGTGGCTGACTGCAATTTCATTTGCTACAAAGCTGCTGCCATCGCCACGCCCAATTGCGACTGGCGATGTGGTATCTACGGCGCCAGAACTAAAGCTGCTTGATGCCAGGCTTGTGCTGCTTGAGCTTGGTTTTGGATCCAGTGGAGAGCTTGAGCCGCCACCACATGCGGATAATATTAGGCTGATAAATGCTGCACTAACGATCTTCGTTGTTTTTAGGGTATGCATGGCGTCTTCCTGGTTACCGACCGTTGTTGATAATAAGCCCGGCGGCTGGTATTGAATTCAATGATATAAATGGCATAAAGAATCTGCGCTAAGCTCTTGAGCTTATTAGCACTTGTGGCCAAAGCTTACGTTAGCTCATATCCTTTCAATGATAAAGACCCGCACGCTCAAAAAACGCGCGCTGCTGCGCAAATCACCTGTTATTTGTGCAATTCTTGGCATTTTGCTGGCGTTAAGCTCTTTCTTTTGGCGCATTTTGCGCCGGGAAAACTTTTATTTCTGTCTACTGGTCCTGCAAGCCTTATAATTCGCGCACATTTTTCCCAGAGTTGAGTTTTCCCATGAGTCTTCCTGTTCTTGTTCTCAAGCCACAAGCTGATCGCCGCCTTAAGTTGGGGCATTTGTGGATCTATAGCAACGAAGTTGAGATAGAAAAGTCGCCGTTGAAATCTTTTGAAATGGGGCAGCAGGCATTAGTGACCACCCATAGCGGAAAGCCACTGGGAATTGCCTTGATTAATCCCAATGGACTGATTTGTGGGCGCCTGGTTAGTCGTGATGAAAAGTACCCACTTAATAAATCCCTGCTGGTGCATCGCATTAAACAATCCCTGGCGTTGCGTGAATTGGCATTTGATGAGCCTTTCTATCGCTTGATATATGGTGACGCTGATTTGTTACCGGGATTGGTGGTTGACCGTTTTGGCGATTATCTGGTGGTGCAAATTGCTGGCGCTGGAATGGAATTGGTAAAAGATGAAATCGTAGCGGCATTGGTGCAGGTACTTAATCCTGTGGGGATCTTGTTAAGTAACGAACACAGTGCGCGCGAACTGGAAAACCTTCCGGAATATACGCAAGTGGCCTATGGCGAAATGCCTGAAAAAGTCGAGTTGATTGAGAACAATACGCGCTTCATGGCGCCGGTACAGGGAGGGCAGAAAACGGGCTGGTTCTATGACCACCGCATCAACCGCGCCCAGTTACAGCAGTATGTTCACGGTAAGCGAGTGCTGGATGTGTTTTCTTATATTGGTGGCTGGGGAGTTCAGGCGGCGGTTGCCGGTGCCAGCGAAGTGTATTGCGTTGATGCTTCCGAAGCCGCCATTGATGCGGTGCTGGAGAACGCTCAATTAAATGGTGTGGAAGATCGTGTGGCGGGTATTCAAGGTAAGGCAATTGATGTGCTGAAAGAGTTGATCGCCAGTGATGAGCGTTTTGATGTGGTGGTGCTGGATCCACCAGCATTCATTAAGAAACGCAAAGACCAAAAAGCCGGTGAGGCCGCTTATCGTCACATCAACGAACTGGGGATGCGTTTACTCGGACGTGATGGTCTGCTGGTTTCTGCTTCCTGCTCAATGCATTTGGGCAAGGACACTTTGCTGGAGATTGTTCGCGCGGCCGGCCGCCATTTGGATCGCCACGTACAAATTATTGGTCAGGGCGGGCAAGGGCCAGATCATCCCATCCATCCTGCCATTCCCGAAACCGATTATTTAAAAGCCGTATTTGCGCGCGTGTATCTCGCTTGATGTGTGACCTAGGCCTGCGACTTAACCGCGCAGGCTCAGGATTGGCCAGTTGCGTTCGCTGGCGATTGTGGTCAGTCGCTCATCGGGATCAACTGCTACCGGATTGTCTACTTGCTCCAGCAGTGGCAAATCATTAATGGAGTCACTGTAAAAATAAGCGCCCTCCAATGAGTGCTGGTTTGATTTAAGCCATTCCTGCAAATAAGTGATTTTGCCAGCCTGGAAACAAGGTGTTCCTACAAAGTTGCCAGTATGGCGACCATCAACAATTTCCGGATCTGTAGCGAGTATGTCCGCCACGCCCAGGCGCTTGGCGATGGGGCGGGTGACAAAGCCATTGGTTGCCGTGATGATCAACAAGTGGTCGCCCTGTTCGCGATGCTTGCGCAGTAATGCCTCCGCTTTGGGAAGCATCAATGGTTCAATGTGATTGGCCATAAACTCATCGTGAAGCGCTTTCAGTTCTTCCAGTGTGTGCCGTGTCAACGGGGCAAGGGAAAACTGTAAGTAAGCGCGGATATCCAGCGTCCCGTTTTTATAGTCTGCATAAAACTTGTCGTTAGCGAGGCGATAGGTCTCCGCATCAACCAACTGTTTCTCCACCAGAAATACGCCCCAGCTATGGTCGCTGTCACCTGCAATAAGGGTGTTGTCCAAATCAAAAATCGCCAGGGCCACGGTAAATCCTCTCGGTAAAGTCGTATGAAGTCGAATATTAACAGCCTGCGGTAACAGCAGGGCGGCTAGGATAGCTGGCGCGCCAAACCGGCTCAATGTTTTATCCATGATTCAGGGTTGCGGCTTTGGGCAAGCCTGATATAGTGCGGAAAACGCTGTTTTGTGGAGTGCGCCCGCATTTATTGATGCATCAATGACTTCCCACAGCCAAACTCTTTATTTATGGACAATTCCTTGTGATAGATTCAGACGGATTCCGCCCTAATGTGGGCATCATACTGACCAATGATCAGGGGCAGTTACTTTGGGCCAGGCGGGTTGGTGGGCAGGATGCATGGCAATTTCCCCAGGGCGGTATCAATGCCCATGAAACGCCCGAGCAAGCGCTTTACCGCGAATTGCATGAGGAAATTGGCTTGCGCCAGCAAGATGTAGAAATAGTGGCATGTACTCGCGGCTGGCTGCGCTATCGGTTGCCGCATCGCCTTGTCAGGCATAATTCCCTGCCGTTGTGCGTCGGGCAGAAACAGAAATGGTTTTTGCTGCGCATGTTGAGCGAGGACAGTAAAGTTTGCCTGGATAATGGTGGCCGCGCCGAGTTTGATCACTGGCGCTGGGTGAGTTATTGGTACCCTTTGGGGAAAGTGGTCTCTTTCAAACGCGATGTTTATCGCCGCGCACTTAAAGAGTTGTCGCTATTCCATTCGCAATTGGAAGGACAATCTACCAGTGTGCGCTAATAATCAATTAACAGGAGATCGGCTGGTTTATTCCGGCCATTAATCGAGCCAAACCCAGATGTTAAATTCACTGCGTTCCATAGTTCAGGAAGTAAACGCCGCGCGCGATATGAAAACCGCGCTGGCGATTATTGTGGCGCGCGTGAAGCAAGTCATGAAAACCCATGTGTGCTCGGTATACCTGCGCGATGCCAAAGGCGATTATGTGTTGATGGCTACTGACGGCCTTAATGCCGATGCAGTGGGCAAAGTCCGTTTGGCGGCTGGTGAAGGTTTGGTGGGGCGTGTAGTGGTGCGTGAAGAGCCGATCAACCTTGAGCACGCCGAGGCCCATCCGAGTTACCAGTATTTCCCGGAAACCGGTGAGGAGCGTTACAGCTCTTTTCTCGGGGTTCCCATTATCCACCATCGCAAAGTATTGGGTGTGCTGGTTGTCCAGCAAGTTGAGCAGCGCCGGTTCGACGAAGGTGAAGAGGCTTTCCTGGTGACAATGTCGGCACAGTTGGCGGGGGTTATTGCCCATGCCGAGGCAACCGGCGGCGTGATTCCGGTTGGCGCAAAAGCGGCACAGTCCAAGTTTGTAGGCGTGTCCGGTGCATCAGGTATTGCCATTGGTGAGGCTGTGGTTATCACCCCGACGGCAGATTTGCGTTCAGTGCCTTATCAAGCATGCAAAGATGTTGATGCTGAAATTACTTTCTTCCAGCGCAGCCTGGTTGCGGTGCGTGAAGATATTAAAGTGCTGGGGGTCAAACTTAAGGAGCGCATCAATCG
The DNA here is from genome assembly GCA_003056245.1 of Cellvibrio sp. 79. Taxonomy (GTDB): domain Bacteria; phylum Pseudomonadota; class Gammaproteobacteria; order Pseudomonadales; family Cellvibrionaceae; genus Cellvibrio. The sequence continues at coordinate 1,536,199 of MVDH01000003.1, forward strand.
CGAGGAGCAAGCATTGTTCGATGCTTACCTGGCAATGTTAGATGATGCTTCATTGGGCGGTGAGGTGGTTAGTCGCATCCGTAAGGGCGCGGTAGCGTCTTATGCCTGGAGCGAGGTGATCCTCGAGCACGAAAGTATTTTTAACAGCATGAATGATCCCTATCTGCGCGAGCGTGCAACTGATTTGCGCGATTTGGGGCGGAGGGTGCTGGAATACCTTCAGGAATCAAATCAAAAAACCCGTGTTTATCCCGACAAAACCATTTTGATTGGCGAAGAGCTCACGGCCTCCATGTTGGGCGAAATCCCCACAGAGAAATTGGCGGGGTTGGTATCAGTACAAGGCTCATCTAACTCCCATGTGGCAATTCTTGCCCGCGCGATGGATATTCCCACGGTGATGGGGGCAGTAGATCTTCCGTATACCCAGATTGATGGGCGCCCAATTATTGTCGATGGCTACAAAGGCACTGTGTATTGCGACCCAAACCCGCAATTGCGCAAGCACTATAAAGCGATTTACCTGGAAGAGCAGGCCTTGGTCAAAGGCCTGGAAGCGCTAAAAAACCTGCCTTGCGAAACTCAGGATAGATACCGCCTGCCGCTACATGTAAATACCGGTCTGATGGCGGATGTGGTGCGTTCCCTGGAGCGTGGGGCGGAAGGTGTTGGTCTCTATCGCACCGAAGTACCCTTTTTGCTGCGTGATCGTTTTCCCAGTGAGGAAGAACAACGGGCAATTTATCGCGAACAACTTGAAGCTTTTGCTCCCCATACCGTGACCATGCGTACGCTGGATATTGGTGGCGATAAAGCCTTGCCTTATTTCCCGATTGAAGAAGATAACCCCTTCCTCGGTTGGCGCGGTATTCGTGTAACCCTTGATCACCCGGAAATTTTCCTGGCACAAATTCGTGCCATGATCAAGGCAAGTGAGGGGCTGGATAATTTGCGTATCCTGCTGCCGATGATTACCAATGTTCAGGAAGTAGATGCTTCCCGCGCCTTGATCCAGCGGGTGCATAAAGAGCTGTTGGAAGAGGGCTACCGCGTCCGTAAGCCGCAAGTGGGCGTTATGATTGAAGTACCGGCGGCAGTTTATCTTGCGCCGGAATTATCGCGCCGCGTGGATTTTCTCTCGGTCGGTAGTAACGACTTGACGCAATATTTGCTGGCGGTGGATCGCAATAATGCCCAGGTTGCTGATTTATACCAGCCATTCCATCCTGCTGTGCTGCGTGCGCTGCAATACATTGTGTATGCCGCCCACGATGCAGGTATCAGCGTCAGTATTTGTGGTGAGTTGGCGGGCGACCCTGGCGCCGCCATCCTATTGATGGCGATGGGCTATGACATGTTGTCCATGAACGCTACTAACTTGCCCAAAGTGAAGTCGGTAATTCGTGGTATTACTTTTGCCCGCGCCAAGCAGCTGCTGGCCGAGGTTATGGGCATGTCCAACGGTGATCTCATCCGCGAACGTATTGACCGCGAATTACGCGAGACTGGTTTAACCCGTCTGATTCGTCCGGTGGCTTCTGATAGCAATTAGATAGCCCCGGATAAAAACAAACTTCGTAAATTATTCGTCGGCCGATGGTTTTCCGCGTCATAATGCCGCGCTTTAAGCCGGCATCAGCAAATTCAGGTGTTTATGTTGCAGTACCCCGATATTGATCCCATTGCGTTCACCTTGTTCAAAGACCCGATTCACCTCGGCAATCTGGCTATTGGTCCCTTTAGCGTACATTGGTACGGGATCATGTACTTGCTAGCGTTTTTGAGCGCCTGGTTAATTGCGCTATATCGCACTCGCGCACCGCACTCACCGGTGAACAAACTCCAGGTCGAAAACCTGATTACCTACGGGGCGTTCGGGGTGATTCTCGGTGGTCGCTTTGGTTATGTGTTGTTTTATAACTTTGATAAGTGGCTGCAAGATCCGCTTTGGTTGTTCCGTGTGTGGGAGGGGGGGATGTCCTTTCATGGTGGTTTGATTGGCGTGATCGTAGCGATGTTTATTTATTCGCGCCGCATTGGCCGCCCGTTCACCACTGTGATGGATTTTGTTGCGCCGATTGTCCCGCTTGGGCTTGGCTTTGGCCGGCTCGGAAACTTTATTGGCCAGGAATTGTGGGGGCGTGTTAGCGATGTGCCCTGGGCGATGGTATTTCCTAAAGCGATGGACCCGGTTGGCGTCGCTCGTCATCCGAGCCAGCTATACCAGGCGTTTCTGGAAGGGCTGGTGCTTTTTCTTATCGTATTCTGGTTTTCTGCCAAACCGCGCCCGCGTTGTGCGGTTTCAGGTGTTTTCCTGATTGGTTATTCCATTTTCCGGTTCAGCATGGAGTTCGTGCGCGAACCGGACCAGGGGATTGGCTTTGACTTGTTAGGGTGGATGACTCGCGGGCAACTACTGTGCGTACCTATGTTCCTGTTAGGCGTCGGGTTATTGATCTATGCCTATGGCGTCGTTGCAAAAACCAGTCAACCGCAAAAAGTGCAGTGATCAAAAGTCAGGCAAGCTAACAGTTAAGACGAATTAAAAATGCAGGTTGTTGAATGAAGCAATATCTCGAATTAATGCGTGACGTGGTGGATAACGGCATCCAGCGCGGTGACCGCACCGGCACTGGAACCCGTTCTGTATTTGGTCGCCAGTTGCGTTTTGACCTGAGCAAAGGTTTCCCGCTGGTCACTACCAAAACCGTCCATCTCAAAAGTGTAATTGTTGAACTGTTGTGGTTTCTGCAAGGCCGTACTGATGTCACCTGGTTAAAAGAGCGTGGCTGTAGTATCTGGAATGAATGGGCTACTGAAAGCGGCGATCTCGGCCCGGTGTATGGCAAGCAATGGCGCAGTTGGGCGTGCCCCGATGGTTCTACTATCGACCAGATTTCCCAGGTTATTGCCCAAATTAAAAAGAACCCCTATTCGCGCCGTTTGATTGTGAGCGCCTGGAATCCGGCTGATTTGCCCGATGAATCCATGAGCCCCCAGCAAAACGTAGAGCATGGCCGTATGGCATTGGCCGCCTGTCATACCCTGTTCCAGTTTTATGTTGCCGATGGCAAATTGTCTTGCCAGCTTTACCAGCGCAGTGCTGATTTGTTCCTCGGAGTCCCGTTCAATATCGCCAGCTATGCGCTGCTGACCCACATGATTGCCCACCAATGTGATCTGGAGGTTGGTGATTTCGTACATACTTTTGGCGATTGCCACCTGTATAACAATCACATCACCGATAGCATCGTGTTTGAGCAACTGGCGCGTGAGCCGAAGCCGCTACCGCAACTGAAAATCCTGCGCAAACCCGCATCAATTTTTGATTACGAGCTGCAGGATTTCGAGTTTGAAGGCTATCAGCCGCACCCGCGTATCGCTGCGCCTATCGCTATTTAATGGCGTTACTAACAGGGTAATTAGTTAATAGTACGGATAATTAATAGATAAGAAGGGTAAGGTTTTGATGAAATTGGCCATTATTGTAGCGGCAGCCAAAAACGGTACTATCGGGCGCAATAACCAGTTGCCCTGGCATCTGCCGCAGGATTTGAAATATTTTAAATCCGTCACTTTGGGCAAGCCGGTCATCATGGGGCGCAAGACGTATGAGTCTATCGGACGGCCCTTGCCCGGGCGCACTAACATCGTCATAACTCGCCAGCAGAACTGGCAGCCCGGGTCAGGTGTTATTGTGGTTTCCAGCCTTGAGCAGGCAATTTCGGCGGCGAAAGCTGCTACGGCTGGTGTATCGGATGCCGAGGCGATGATCATTGGTGGCGCCGAGATCTATCGGTTGGCACTCGAACTGGCGGATCGCGTTTACCTGACACAAATTGAAGCAGACATTGAGGGTGATGCGACCTTCCCGGCGTTACCGGCTACACTGTGGGAGCTGACATCCGCCGTTGCCGGTGATTCGGCGGCTGAATTACCGCATCGTTTTTGTGTCTATGACCGTATGATCGGCAAGTGAATGCAGGCTAGATAAAACGCTGACAATTTTCATTGTTATCAACAAACTGCCTTATTCAAGTGCACAGCGTGTTACCTAAATACACGCAAAAAAAGTCTATAAGATAAATCATGGATGTGGTTTGAGGTGCTCATTACAATGCGCCCGTTGTTCGCAGTTGCGCGCCAATGATGCCTGCTGCGGCTAAACCAGATTACTCACATTCGCAGTTTTTTGCCGATTATCTCCAAAAAACTCATCATTAGGACCCGGTTGGGAGGGTTATGGAAAAGCATCGATTTTTAGCGGTGTTGTCGTCCGCTTTGCTGTGTGCGAGCCTGCTGGCGTCAAGCCAGCTGATGGCGCAAACAGCTACTGTCGATGCGGTGCTGCAAGCCGGGGAAAGCAAAACCAGCCAGGCCGAAGCGTCGCAAACCCGGATTGACCAACTGGCTAATGAAACCGAGGATCTGGCGCGCGAGTTCAAACAGCAAAATAAATTTATTGATGACCTGCGCATTTTTAATGCCCAGATGGAAAAACAAGTCTCCCTGCAATTACAAGTTGTCGATGAGCTGAATACGTCGATCGAAAAAGTGACGGTGATTGAACGGCAAATCCAACCCTTGATTTTCCGTATGCTCGACAGCCTGGAGCAGTTTGTAAAGCTCGATAAACCCTTTTCCCTGCGTGAGCGCCAGGAGCGTTTGGCTATGTTGCGCGCCAACCAGGACCGCGCTGATCTGCCCGTCTCCGAAAAATTCCGCCAGGTGCTCGAGGCCTACAAAATCGAGTCAGCTTATGGCACCACCATTGAAGCTTACAAGGACACCTTGACCCTTGCGGGGCAGCCGCGCGAGGTGAATATCTTGCGGGTTGGTCGTATTGCGCTGATGTACCAAACCACGGATACCACGTTAAGTGGCTATTGGGACTCGTCCAAACGCAGCTGGATTGCTCTGGACAGCTCCTACAAAGCTCGCATCCTGAAAGGATTGCGCATCGCGCGCGACCAAACTGCCAGCGATATTATGGTATTACCCGTGCAGGCGCCGGAGCGTTCAAAATGATCTTGAGAACCCTGTTCGCCCTGGTTGTAACGATTTTATCGGTGAGCGCGTTAGCACAACCGGAGCGCGCGCAAAACCTTGATCAATTACTGGAAATGATCAAGCGCTCGCAAATCAGCGAGTCGGCTGAGCATCGTCAGCGCGAGGCGGAATTTGCCCGCGATAAAGCCAACCAGGCCCGCTTGCTGGAGCAGGCAAAAGTAACGCGCGAGCAGCTTGAAGCGCGCGCCGCCGAGCTGGAACGGCTCTATTCCGAGCAACAATTAGTGGTTAATAGCAAGAAGGCGCAGTTGAGTGATCGCCTCGGTTCGATGCGCGAGTTGTTCGGCCACCTGACCTCCACTGCCGGGGATTTGCGCGGCGTACTCGATACGTCCCTGGTCAGTGCCCAATACCCGGGACGGGGCGATTTCTTGCAGGCATTGATCGAAAAAATGAATGGCAGTACCCAATTGCCAGACATTGAAGAAATTGAGCATCTCTGGTTTGAAGCCCAGCGGGAAATGATCGAAACCGGGCGAATTGCAGCCTTCAATGGTCCGGTCGTAAAAGTGAGTGGTGAAACCCGCACCCAGGAAATTGTACGCATCGGAGCATATAACCTTGTTTCAGATGGCCATTACCTGAGTTTTGATGGGCGGAAAATTGAGGAACTGGTGCGTCAACCGGCCGATGATTTACTGGCAGCGATGGCTGAACTGCAGGCGGCAAAAAGCGGCACCACAGTCGATGTTGGTATAGATCCTTCCGGTCCACGCGGGGGGCAATTGCTGTTGGCGTTGACCCAAAAGCCCACGTTTATGGAGTATCTGGACCAGGGCGGCTTGGTTGGCTGGGCGATAGTATGGGTGGGCATCGTGGGGCTTGCATTAGGTGCCTGGCGTATATACGTGCTACTTACTGTGAGCAGTAAGGTCCAGGCCCAATTACATAACCAGACTCCCAGCTCGGATAACCCCCTTGGCCGTGTGTTGATCGTTGCCGAAGAAAACGCAGCGGTCGATCTGGAAACCCTTGAGTTGAAACTGGAAGAAGCTGTACTGCGCGAGCGCCCAGCGATCGAGAGCGGTTTGTCGATGATGAAAATTATCGCCGCCGTTGCTCCACTCCTTGGGCTCCTTGGAACGGTGACCGGCATGATCACCACCTTCCAGGCAATTACTATTTTCGGTGCAGGCGATGCCAAGAATATGGCGGTCGGTATTTCAATGGCGTTGGTCACGACAGTACAAGGGTTAGTCGTTGCGATCCCGATGGTACTAATGCACACATTGGTAAATGGCCGGGCTAAATCCGTTATCCATATCCTGGACGAACAAAGTGCAGGTTTGGTTGCGGAAAACGCTGAGCGCAAAGCCGCAACGCAGGCCTGATAACCATGCAACCGCTACTGGACGCGATAGCAACCCTCCGCGCCTTTCTCGATCAGGGCGGTTTGCTGATGTATTTCATCGCACTGCTGACACTGTGTATGTGGACCCTGATTTTTGAGCGACTGTCGTATTTCAAGGGTGATTTAAAACCGGAGCTGCAAGAGTTTTTCAGTGCATGGGAAGCGCGCCGTGAGCGCAAATCCTGGTATGCCCATAAAATCCGCATTGCAATGATCTCGCGGGTGAATGGTCGGATCGATGCCAATCTCGATATTATTTCTGCGCTGGTTGCCCTCTGTCCGCTCCTGGGATTATTGGGCACCGTAACCGGTATGATCGAAGTATTCAGTGTGCTTTCCACCAGCGGTGGAGGTAACGCAAGATCAATGGCAAACGGGGTATCCAAGGCGACTATCCCGGTAATGGCAGGCATGGTATCCGCTATCAGCGGATTGTTTGTCCATGCTTATCTGGCGCGGGTAGCGAACGCTGAAAAAGCGCTGTTTGCAGATCATCTCACGATGGACCATTAATTATTCATTCACGATTCGGGTAAGCATTTCGGCAACAGTTTTGGTCATCCATAACTGCTTTTGCTGTGGGACTGTTGATGAGCCGGCATAAAGCAAAATTTGAAGAAGACGTGCAAGCGATAGATCTAACACCCATGTTGGATGTGGTCTTTATCATGCTGGTTTTTTTCATCGTGACCGCTTCCTATGTAAAAGAGACGGGGCGCGAGGTAATGCGGCCGGACTCCACTACCGCCCAGGACCAACCGAAAGCCCTGCTATTAATTACTGTAACTGCCGATAACGAAATCTGGATGAACAAGCAGCGCATAGATCAGCGAGCGTTGCGCCGTACCATTGAGCGTATGCGGATTGATAATCCCAAAGCAGCGCTCTCGATCCAGGCGGATATCCTTGCTGATATGAAGAACATTTTTGTGATTGTTAATACCGCGCGCGATGCCGGTATTGATGATGTGATTGTCTCGACTCCCAAACGTGGCCAGCCATGAACCTGACACGAATGGCGGTGGGAGCAATGCTCGGGGTCATGACGACCCTGTGCCTACTGTTTCTTATGAATTTGCTTATCAATAATCAATTTGAAGAGCCGGATGATTACCGCACAATTCCTGTGGCCCCCGTCCTGATGCCTAATATCAGCACCGAAAAACGTGCGGAAGCGCCGCCACCGGTCAAGCCACCGGAGCCGGCACAACCACCGGAAGAAATGTCAGTGCAGGATTTTGAAATTCCGGAAATTGTTATTCCGGTAGATTTCGATAAGCCTATTTTCAACGATACCTTGCTGGATACCCGTGCCCTAGTATTTACCGAAGGCGAATACATACCCATAGTAAAAGTGCAGCCGGAATATCCTAATTCGGCGCTCTCCCGTGGTATTGAGGGATATTGCACCGTGGCTTACACCATCACAGAAACTGGTGTGACCCGCGATGCGCGCACGGTCACCGACGATTGCCGCACCAAAGATGGCCAGCTCACCACGGTGTTTGATCGAGTCTCGGTGCGTGCGGCACTGAAATTTAAATACAAACCCAAAGTGGTTGATGGCAAACCTGTTGAAATTCACGGCGTAAAAAGTCGCTTCGTTTTTGAGATGAAATAGGTGCGGCAATGGTTAAACGAATTGAAACAATAATAATCGCACGCTTGTTTCGGCACGTGTTCGTTCTGTTTTTATTGTTGGCGATTATCGGGCAATTGCCGGTTCAAATGAATCACGGCCAGTTCGGTCAGGTGTCGGCTCAGGTTATAAGCCAAAATATTCATCGCGATGAACAGCGTCCGCTGCCCCATGTATCCGCAGCATTTGGTAATAAAATTGAAGAGGTTTTGATTTTTATCCAGCCTGCCAATCCGGATTCTGCATTAAATCCCGGCAAAGCCATTGCATTGTTATCGGCGCTGGAAGCCGATAGAAGCCAACTAAATGCCTATGAATTGGTATTGTTGTATCAATATTTTGGTTACGCCTATCTGGCGCAGGAAAATTACGCGCGTGCGGCGGATTATTTTAATCGCGCACTGGCACAGTCACCGCACTTGCCCGTAGCAATGGAAGCGCAAATTTTATTGGTGCTTGGACAAGTTTACCTGGTGGACGATAAACCGCGACAAGCGCTGAATACCATGCAGCGTTGGACGGAATATATCGATGATATGCATCCGGACCAGTGGGCATTGTTCGCAAAAATTTATTACAAGCTGGGCGATAACGATGACGCGCTGGTTAATATTACCGAAGCCATTGATGCGCAACTGGATAACAAAAAAATCCCGGCGGAATCCTGGTATTTATTGCAACACAGTTTGTATGTTGAAAAAGAGGATTATAAAAATGGCTTGGTTTCGCTGAAAAAACTGGTTGGGTATTATCCCAAGGCTCGCTATTGGAAAAGCCTCTCGCATATTTATGGTGAATTAAAACGCGACGAAGAATCTCTCGCTGCATTGGAAATTTGCTACCAGCTTGGCGGTCTGACGACTGAGAAAGAATTGTTGAATCTTTCTTATTTGCTGATGGAAGAAAATGCACCTTATAAAGCGGCAAAGGTGTTAAGGAAAGGGCTTTATGTCGATCGGATTATTGCACCTGATCCGAACAATTTAATGCTGCTGGCCGAGTCTTTACGCCTCGCCAAAAATTCTAAAGAGTCACTGGTTGAGTACGAAAAAGCTGCGAAAAATTCACGTGATCCGGAATTGATTTTGCGATTGGCCAGCGCGTATTACGATAATGGAAAATTCAAAGAAGCGTCGCGTACAGCGCGTACTGCGCTGAAAGCTCCGCGTTTGAAACGCGTCGACCATGCAAATTTTGTAGTGGGCCAAGCAGAGCTTGCACAAAATAATTTTGATGAAGCATTAACGTTTTTTGAGGCAGCGAGTAAAGATCTACGCAGTGAGGCATCTGCAAAAGAATGGATTACCTATGTCGAGCGCGAAAAAATGAAAACATCTACTACATCAGCGACAGCGCTTCCAGTGCGACAGTAATTTTGCTGTGCCGATAAAATTTGTAATGCTCTGGTAACCAGTGCCAGACCAAAAAGCCCGCAGTGATGCGGGCTTTTTTGTCGAGCGAGTTGTATTGCTACAGAAACACAATCAGTTAATCAAGCTTGCTTAAATCCCTTACTGCGCCCTTATCGGCGCTGGTGGCCAGCATCGCGTAAGCTTTCAATGACGCAGACACTTTGCGTGGGCGAACTTCGCTCGGCTTCCAGGCCTGCGGGCCTTTGGCATTTTCGGCGGCGCGACGAGCATCAAGTTCATTCTCGGTCAACACCACGTTGATGCTGCGGTTGGGAATATCGATTTTGATGATATCGCCAGTCTGTACCAAACCAATCGCACCGCCAGCAGCTGCTTCTGGAGAAACGTGGCCGATGGACAAACCCGAAGTTCCGCCGGAGAAGCGACCATCAGTCAGCAATGCGCAGGCTTTACCCAAGCCTTTGGATTTCAGGTAGCTGGTGGGGTAAAGCATTTCCTGCATACCCGGACCGCCTTTGGGGCCCTCATAACGAATCACCACTACATCGCCTTCTTTTACTTTTCCATCGAGGATGTCGGCTACCGCTCTGTCCTGGCTTTCCACGACATAGGCTTTGCCTTCAAATACCCAGCAGCTTTCGTCCACACCGGAGGTTTTTACTACACAGCCGTCCAGAGCGATATTGCCTTTGAGTACCGCCAAACCGCCTTCTTTGCTGTAGGCGTTTTTCACCGAGCGGATACAACCTTCAGCGCGGTCACCATCCAGGGTCGGCCAGCGGGTTGCCTGGCTAAAGGCGACTTGCGTCGGGATGCCAGCAGGACCTGCTTTGTAGAACGTCGCCACTGCTTCAGATGAAGTGCTGATGATGTCCCACTTATCCAACGCTTCCTGGAATGTTTTGCTGTGAACAGTTGGTAATTGGTTATGCAGCAAACCACCGCGATTCAACTCTGCTAGGATGCCCATTACGCCGCCAGCGCGGTGTACGTCTTCCATATGGTATTTCTGGGTGTTGGGGGCAACTTTGCATAACTGCGGTACTTTGCGGCTCATGCGATCCACATCGAACATGGTGAACGGCACTTCGCCTTCCTGTGCAGCGGCAAGTAAATGCAGGATGGTATTGGTTGAGCCGCCCATGGCGATATCGAGTGCCATCGCATTTTCATAGGCTTCAAAGGTCGCGATAGAACGTGGTAACACGCTGTAATCGTCTTCTTCGTAGTAACGCTTGGTGATTTCCACAATGCGACGACCGGCTTCCAAAAACAGCTGCTCGCGGTCAGCGTGGGTCGCCAGCAAGGAACCGTTGCCGGGCAGGGATAAACCCAGCGCTTCGGTCAAACAGTTCATAGAATTGGCAGTAAACATACCCGAGCAAGAACCGCAGGTTGGACACGCGGAACGTTCGTACTCATTCACTTTTTCGTCGCTGGCGTTGTCGTCCACCGCAATGACCATTGCATCAACCAGGTCGAGTTTGTGCTCGGCCAGTTTAGTCTTACCGGCTTCCATCGGGCCGCCGGATACAAAAATTACCGGGATATTCAGGCGCATCGCTGCCATCAACATACCAGGGGTGATTTTGTCGCAGTTGGAAATACATACGATGGCATCTGCGCAGTGGGCGTTAACCATGTATTCCACCGAATCGGCAATGATGTCGCGGCTCGGCAAGCTGTAGAGCATGCCGTCGTGGCCCATGGCTATGCCGTCATCCACGGCGATGGTGTTGAATTCTTTGGCGACGCCGCCGGCTTTTTCAATTTCGCGCGCAACTAGTTGGCCCAGGTCTTTCAGGTGGACGTGACCGGGAACAAATTGGGTGAATGAGTTGGCAACAGCAATGATGGGTTTCTGGAAATCGTCATCTTTCATGCCCGTTGCACGCCACAGGGCGCGGGCACCAGCCATATTGCGGCCTGATGTCGTGGTTTTGGAACGATAAACCGGCATAACTAACCTCGATCTTGTAATAGCGGCTAACAGATAGGCGTCTATCTTATCAGATGCCCCAAGCCAGCCGCAGTAAGATTAGTTCGCCGTAGGAAGGGGTCTTAGTAATCCAATTGCATAATGGTTACGGGCGTATCGCGGTAAGTTTCCTGCGCGAAGGTTTTCCAACCCAGCTTCGCGTAGAAACCTGACTGATCCGGTGTGAATAAATATAGGCGCTCAAGGTTTTGTTTACCTGCAAAATCCATCAGCGCCTGCACCAGCTTTTTACCGAGCCCAAGCCCGCGCTGATCCTCCCGAATAAAAACACTGGCGAGCCAGGGCGTTAATTCCGGATGGTTGTCCATATCCGCTTCCACCAATGCGGCGGTTCCCAATACTGCGTCGCCTTCAACTGCAATCAGCATGGAGGGAATCGGGTTGGCGGCGATATAACGCTGCATCCGCTCAATGCGATATTCCAGCGTTTTACCCGGATTCAAATAACCCCATTCATCAAAATGCCAGCGCGCGATGGTTGGGATATGTTGCGGCGCCTCGCGTAAATCAATAATTTTCATTTCGCATCTATTCTGGAAAATTACACTAGCGATTTGATAAAAATTTTGGAATTGCGTTGGTAGTTGTACAGTAATTGCCGTTGCACCGGTAAATCATCCAGCTTGCCTTGCACAAAACCCTGTTCGATAAACCAATGGGCGGTTTGTGTGGTTAGCAAAAATAATTGTTTGATTTTTTGTTTGCGCGCCTGGTTTTCAATTTGCTGTAGCAATTGTGCTGCGCGTCCGCCGTTGCGATATTCCGGATGCGTGGCAACGCAGGATAATTCCGCCATCTCACCATAAGGATAAAGTGCTGCGCAGGCGATAATTGCACCGTCTTTTTCCATTACATGAAATTTATTGATTTCGGTTTCCAGCAATTCGCGCGAGCGCCGCACCAGAATGCCTTCTTCTTCCAACGGGCGAATTAAATCGAGAATGCCGCCCACATCATCAATGGTTGCCGGACGCAATTGTTCGTAATGGCCAGAATACACCATGGTGCCCAAACCATCGCGCGTAAATAATTCGGTGAGCAGCGCACCGTCGGTGCTGTAACTGACGAGCTGCGCGCGCGGTACACCTTGCAACACACTTAAGTAGCAAGCGCTGATCGCTTGCTGTAAATCGAAATTAATTTTTTCGCCGTGCTCATTCAAATAGGTTTTGCATTCCTGCAATGACATCTGGCGAATTAAATTGCCTTCGTCATCGGTAACGCCGTTACCTTCTACAAACGCCAATAATTTATCGGCTTTGATTGCACTGGCGACGTGGGTGGCGACATCGCTAAAGGTTAAATTAAAAATTTCACCGGTCGGTGAATAGGCGATGGGCGACAGCAACACGACAGCACCGGAATCCAGCGCCGCATTGAGCGATTTGGTGTGTACTTTGCGCACTTTACCGGTGTGTTGTAAATCCACGCCATCGATTACGCCGTGCGGCATAGCCACTACAAAATTACCGCTAATGACTTGCATGTCGGCGTCGTGCATCGGTGAGTTCGGTAAGCTGGTAGAAAGTGCAGCTTCCACAATCGTGCGCGCTTCGCCAATCGCTTGAATAACGAGGCTTAAACTTTCACTGTCAGTGATGCGCAAATTTTTATGGAAGTTGCTGTAGGTATCGGCAACCTGCAAGCGCTCATCAATTTGCGGGCGTGCGCCGTGCACTAATACCAAACGAACATCCAGGCTGCACAAGAGCGCGATGTCGTGAACGATGTTATGGAAATTTGCATGGGGAATGGCTTCGCCCGGCAGCATCAACACAAAGGTTTTGTCGCTGTGTCTGTTGATGTACGGCGTCGAGTGACGGAACCATTTTACGTAGTCTTGGGTATTGGCTGGCACTTTTTAGTCTCGAATTTTAGTCTCGAAATAATGTGAAAGAAAAATTTTTCGCAGAGCGTTTACAAACAATATTTTTCAATCAATCGTCGCAAAATGTTTACGGCTGGTTCGATCTGGTCGAGCGGAATAAATTCATCAGGCTGGTGCGCCTGATTAATTGAGCCGGGGCCGAGAATCAATGTTTGCATTCCCAGCTGTTGCATAAACGGCGCTTCGGTCGCAAAGGCAACGGTATCGGCCGTATTGCCGGTTAATTCCTCGCACATTTTTACCAGTTCGGAATTTGCAGATTCACCAAACGGGTCAACGCCTTCAAACAGCGACGATAAAACAATATCGGTGCCGCTGGTTTCGGCGATCGGTGTTAAGCGTTGCGCGATTACCTGACGCAACTCGTCGTTATCCATACCCGGCAATAAACGCAAATCAAAATGCAATTCGCAGTCGGCGCATATGCGATTCGCTCCATCGCCACCGTGGATACAGCCCAAATTTAACGTCGGGGTTTGCACTGCAAAACCGGGATCGCGATATTTTAATTGCAACTCACCGCGCAATTGCAGCAGTGTGTTCATGACCTGGTTCATCGCTTCCAACGCATTATTACCGAGCGCGGGGTTGGATGAATGGCCGCTTTTGCCGCGCACGCGAATCGCTTCCATCATGATGCCTTTGTGCGCGCGAATCGGTACTAGCGCTGTGGGTTCTCCGATCACGGCATAGCGCGGTTTGAATCCGGCAATACCTTCTTGTGCCAGCGCACGCGCGCCGCTCATGCTGCTTTCTTCGTCGGCGGTGGCGAGCACAATTAATGGATGTTTAAACGGTTTATCCAGATAAGGTTTTACCGCTTCGATAATCACCGGAAAAAAACCTTTCATATCCGTCGCGCCCAAACCATAAAGTTTGCCGTCACGCTCGGTGAGTGTGAAAGGATCGGATTGCCAGCGGTCCGCATCGTAAGGAACAGTATCGCTATGGCCTGCGAGAACCAGTCCGCCATCGCCGCTACCGAGGCTGGCGATCAGGTTGGCTTTGCCCGATTCGCCGAGCGGAAGGACACGTGTATTAAAACCCAGATCGCCAAAAGTATTAGCGAGGTAATCGATCACCTTCTGATTGGACATATCCCACTCAGGCAGGCCACAACTTACCGACGGCAGGGCGACCAATTGGTGTAGGTGGTGGATGTATTCCTTGCGGTTCAAAGACATAAGCAAGTGCTCGTCGACAACATAGTGAGGGTGTTATCGGCGATTGGGTGCAAAATTGCAAGTAGCGGTTAAAACCGGCGCGAAAAAAACGCACCAGCCATCAAGCAAATATTGTTTGAAAGAGATAGAAAAACAATATCGACAAACCGGCACCGGCGGGCAGGGTGATAATCCAGGACACAAAAATCCCGCCAATTACACGCAAGTTTAATGCGCCGATTCCGCGTGCCAAACCAACACCTAACAGCGCGCCAACTATTGCGTGAGTGGTGGAGATGGGTAAGCCAAACCCTGATGCGAGCACGATGGTGGCGGCCGCTGACATCTCCGCTGCAAAACCCCGGCTGGGTGTTAACTCCGTAATTTTCTGGCCGATGGTGATCATCACTTTGTAGCCGTAAGTTGCTACGCCCAACACAATGCCCGCCGCACCCAGTAATAACACCCAGGACGCCACACTGACTTTAGCTTCCACGGAACCTTGATTGATTAAGTTGATCACTGCCGCCATTGGGCCGACCGCATTGGCAACGTCATTGGAACCGTGGGCAAACGCCATGGCGCAAGCGGTGAAAATCATCAATACGCCGAAGACACGTTCCACACTGGCAAAGCGATGTTGTTTATCGGCTTCCGGATTACGTTTTATCTTGCCCAATAACCATACGCCGATGATGGCGACCAGAATGCCAATAACAGCCGCGATCATCATCGCTTCAAAAAAGGTAAATTCAATGTGGCTCGCTTTAAATACGTGGGCTAAACCTTGCAGGATGGTCACCATGGACAGTAAGAAACCCACGGCAAACATATAAAACGGAATGTAATGCTTGGCGTTGGCAAATGGATCATCGCTATCAAGGATCAAAAATCTGACCGAGCGGAAAATCCAGAACGAAAGAACGCCGGCGATAACCGGTGTAACAATCCAACTGCCGACAATGCCCCACACCTGATCCCACTGCACGGCATCGGTCGAAATTCCCACCGCCGCAAAACCGATAATCGCGCCCACAATGGAATGGGTTGTGGATACCGGCCAGCCGAGGACGTTGGCGATTAATAACCAGCTCGCTGCTGCCAGTAACGACGCGAGCATTCCATACACCAATAAATCGGGGTGAGCTTGCATAACCCCTAATTCCACGATGCCGCTGCTAATCGTTTCCGTCACTTCGCCACCGGCTAAATACGCGCCGGCAAATTCAAACACCATAGCGATAATAATCGCCTGCTTCATGGTCAATGCGCGCGAACCTACCGATGTGCCCATCGCATTGGACACATCGTTGGCGCCAATACCCCACGCCATAAACAGGCCGAAAACGCAGGCGAGTATCAGCAGGAGTTGGCCGTGTTCAGCGAATAGAGTCATCAAAAATAATCCGAAAGCGTTAGCGCGCGAGTAACAGTTGCAAGCGACCACCGACATCGTGGGCGCGGTTAGCGATGTCGCCCACCCAATCGATAATGTTGTAGAGGAACATCACATCCACCGGCGGCAATTGCGCTTCAAGGGCAAAGAGCGACGTACGTACGCCGATTTCCAGGCGATCTGCTTTTTCTTCCAGTTCATCCAGCTCGGTAATCATGGTTTCAACGGCGGCCAATTCGCGGCCACTAAACCCGGTTTCCAATAACTCATCAAGGCCATTGATGGCGTTGAGCGCTTGTTCGGCAGCGGAAACGCTGGTTTGTACGAATTCGTTCATCTGTTCTTTCATGATCATCGGAATGCTCATGCGGCGGCCGATGATGATGCCGGCGATATCTTTGGCGCGATTGGGAATGCGGTCTTGCATCGCCAACAATTCCAGTAAATCGGTACGCGGTACCGGTAAAAACAAACTTTTGGGAAGGTGCAACCGCAGTTGTTTTTTGATGGCATCGGCCTGATGCTCGTAATCGACAACTTGCTGCTGGATTGCGCGGGCGCGGTCCCAATCATTACTCGTCACCGCATCGAAAAAACCAATCAATTCCGTCGCTGCCCTGACTGCCAGCGCCATATGTTCCTGCAACGGTTTGATCGGTGAGCGACCAAACAAACTCGACAGATTGGCAAATGGCATGAAAATCCCTCCGGATAAAAAGTGTGCGCAGTATAGAAACAAGGTTCAATAAGGTCACGCAGCTTTGTTGCATTTTTGTGACAGTTTTATTGCAGGTGAGTGAGAATAAGGACTGCATTGGGTTTGGGCCGTTAAATACGGATTGCGAGCAAGTGATGGCGCAAGCAGACGCTGGCTCCGGCAGCCGCTACAATTCGTGACTTGATAAAACATCGACAGGATTAAAAACACATGGCGCAGGTGCTGGATAGGGTTCTGGATTTACGCGGATTGATCAATGATCTGGTCATTGACGGCCGGATGAAGCAAACGGATGCCAATATGTTGCTCGGGGCATCGCGCACCCGCGAGCAAGCCATTATGCATCCGCTGGCCTACATCGCCACCCAGAATCTGGACGATGTGCAACGCCCTGGCAAAACTCTGGATGGTGACACCCTGACCGAGTGGCTGGCGGCCAAGGCGCGCTTGCCGCTAGTCCATATCGACCCAATGAAACTGGATGTGGCCAAGTGCACGGAAGTGATGAGTTACGCCTTTGCCAAACGCCACGGCATTTTGTGTGTGCAGGTAACCCAGGACAATGTATTGATTGCATGTTCCCAGCCGTTTATGTCGGGTTGGGAGCCACAGGTGGAGCACGTGGCGCGCCGGAGCGTTAAGCGTGTCGTTGCCAATCCCGCCGATATCGAACGGTTTATGGTGGAGTTCTACACGCTGTCGCGCTCGGTTTCAGGCGCGAGTGGCGCGACCAATGCATCGGCAATCACCAACTTTGAGCAGCTTGTCGAATTAGGCAAAGCGAGCGATCCGGATGCCAACGACCAGCACATCGTCAAGATTGTGGATTGGCTACTCCAATACGCCTATGACCAGCGTGCCAGTGATATCCATATCGAACCGCGCCGCGAAGTGGGGCGTATCCGTTTCCGTATCGATGGCGTACTCCATTACGTTTACGAGCTACCCGCAAATGTCGCCACGGCCGTAACCAGCCGTTTCAAGGTGCTGGCGCGGATGGATATCGCTGAAAAACGCAAACCGCAAGATGGCCGTATCAAAACCCGCCGCAGTGACGGCAGTGAAATCGAACTGCGTATGTCCACATTGCCGACCGCGTTTGGCGAAAAACTGGTGATGCGTATTTTCGATCCGGAAGTGTTACAACGCAGTTTCAGCGACCTTGGATTGGTTGGGGATGATTTCGCGCGCTGGAATACCATGCTCAATCGCCCGAACGGGATTTTGCTGGTAACAGGCCCGACCGGTTCCGGTAAAACCACCACGCTTTATTCATCGTTGCGGCAAGTTGCTACCGACGAAGTGAACGTCAGCACCATTGAAGACCCTATCGAAATGGTGGAGGAGCGGTTTAACCAGACCCAGGTGCATCACAAAATCGGGCTGGATTTCGCTGCTGGTATCCGCAGCCTCATGCGCCAAGATCCGGACATCATTATGGTGGGCGAAATCCGCGACCTTGAGACCGCGCAAATGGCAGTGCAGGCGGCATTGACGGGCCATTTGGTGTTATCGACCGTCCACACTAACGATGCACCTTCAACTGTCGCGCGTTTGCTGGATTTGGGCATTCCGTCGTATCTCATCAATGCCACCATGCTGGGGGTGATGGCCCAGCGACTGGTGCGGACCCTGTGTCCGCATTGCAAAGAAGAAGGACAAATCTCCCAAGCGGATTGGCAAGAGTTGGTTGCGCCCTGGAAGGTGCAGGTTCCGGCAAAAATTTATCGCCCGGTGGGTTGCCTGGAATGCCGCAACACCGGCTACATGGGGCGCCAGGGGTTGTATGAAATTCTGGTGTTATCGGAGAGCCTCAAGGAAAAGGTTACGTCTGATTGCAACCTGCAGGATATGCGGCGCCAGGCGATGAAGGAAGGAATGCGTACATTGCGTTTGTCCGGTGCGCAAAAAATTGCGGCGGGATTAACGACCATGGAAGAAGTATTACGTGTTGCGCCGCCGCCGGAAAAAGCAGGATAAATCGGCACTGGCGGGCTTTTTGTCGCAGGTGGCGGCTTACTGGCGTCACTGCAAATTCACTTACACCTTAGGCTGGTCTGGTCCAATTAAACCAGGAGCCATGCCATGGAACACACAGAACAAGACATGAAAATATCTCCCACTGCAATTCGCCGTTTGCGCACTGAGCGCGGATGGTCACAGGAACAACTCGCCGCTGCATCCGGGTTGGGGTTGCGTACCATCCAGCGCGTTGAAGCAGAGGGCCGCGCCGCGCGTGAAACTCGCGTGTGCCTCGCAGCAACGTTTAATGTGCAATTGGTTGAACTGTTGGAAGCCGCAGAGGGCGATGAAGCGGCGAAGCCGGTATTGTCGCTACGACGCTACAAAATTGCGTTGTCAGCCGCCGGCTTGCTGGCGATTCCGGCATCGCTTGGCGTCGTTGGTGTTATTGCCGCAGGCCAATTGGTTTCTATTTGCCTGATGGCAACGATTGCCCTTTCTTTTTACGCCGGTTTTGGTTTGTATTTCACCGGCACCTCCCCGCAAACGTCGTACATAAAACGCTATGTCCAAATTGTTTTTATTGCGGCTGCAATTTTTTACGGGTTTGCATTTTTCGCCCAAGGTAATACGGCGGCAGTGAATTTTTCAGGGCAGGTTACCGCGTTGGTGCTCGCAATTTATTGCTCATGTGACTATTGGTTATCGCGACGTAAAAGAAATCATTAAGCAAAAAATGGCGGCCTCAGGTCGCCATTTTTTTTGCCTCATTACTTTTGTAAATACCCGCACCATTTCTGCTACGGGCAATCCGGTTTTAGTGGATAAATCTCAAACGTGCTTGCATGGCTGGGAAGCGACGCAGGATCCGCGGATCGGTGGTACAAGACGTCGCGGCAGTGCCTACTAGCGCCTGGTTCCGACGAGCCAAGTCATTAAATTGCCTTGTTAGCTGCGAATTGACTGGATCAACGATATTGATTCCCGTCATGAACCCTGACAGCCCACGGGTTGCCCAATCGATGTGTACGAATGCAGTACGGGTTTCGCCGCTGTGGCAGGCGTCGCAGGTATTTAAAGAAAACTTATGGCGAACTTCGCTTTTGATCTGCGCCTGGAGAGTGGTTCCATTAGTGTTCGTAACGGACGATTTGTAACAGCCGGGGAAACTTGCTGGCACAGTATCGGGAGTGATCGGCCAAGTGGTGCCAAAGTTATAGTTGGTACTAGCACCGAGGAAACGCTGGGTCCCAATCGTCTCTGGCACCGTGTAATTTTCGCAGAGAATGCTACTAGCATTTTGCTCCAAGTAGCCCTTCGTGGTGGCTGCACCAGGGGCGTTCGTCGCTTGGAACTGGTCCGGGTTTGGAGTTTGTTTGATCGTCGTAGGGGAAAGTTTTCCGCCGCTGATGACAAACTCGCGCAGCTGCCATGGGGAGCTAAAGGCGATATCGTTGGTGCGCAGCTGGTTCAACTTGTTGGCGTTGGGCGCGGTTACGGTATCGGTAATGGCTTTTAACGCGTCGCGATAATTACTGCTGTTGCGTCCGAATTGCACCCCGATACTATCGAGATTCAACCACTTGTTAGCCAGGTCTTTTAGCCCGGAGCAGGATGAAGTCGCATCGCGATACTCAAAGATTGCGGTCATGGGGGCTACAAAGCACTGGCTTCCACTGCGTTGGACTAAACCAAACACAAAGCGAATTTCGCCTGGCTTGTTCGCGGCTGACGTGCCATAAGCAGGGATGGTTGCAAGATCAATACGGTTGACGATCGCCAGTAACCGGAAAGGAAGCTGATTCAGGTTAAGCGTCTGGGCATTCGCTCCATCCCACCCTGGGAAAAAGTTCTGGATGCCAGGACGGGCAAAGATAGTTGTATCGTTAGCAAAGTTATCGACCATCCAGTTGCGCAACCATTCATTAATAAACTGCTGATCGGTAATGCCGGATGTCTGCTCATTGTTCAAATTCGATATCAGCGTCTTAAATGACCAAGGTGCGTCGGGATTATTTGAGTTGCCCGTGCTATCCGTGTTGCACATATCAAATGTCAGCCCAGGGTTAGCAACGACGGCTTTATCATTAATCACCAGGGCATTTTCGGGGAGAACCAGAGCTGGCGGTATCGGCGCTGGCAGCGGTTCAGGGGCTGCGTTAGTTGCCATCCCTTTGATCACGACGGTGGAGCCTGAGCTGGAGCTGGCGGCAAACGGCTTGGTAGCAACAACCGCGCGTCCGGCAAATTCACGCACGGTAGGATTGCTGACGGTGCTAAGTTTATTATTAAAGGCCGTTTGGGTGTTGGTAATATCGGTGAAGTTCATCGTAATGAACGCACTAAAAATGCCGTCACCGGACCTTTCATCTGCGCCTTCGGCTCGATCGTTAAAGGCAGTAATCACACCTTCCATATCAAACGAGAAACGCCCGTTCAATGCCTCCATTGCGGCGTCGAGTTTGAAAGTAGCTTGGGCGATGGCATTTCCCTGGCTCACCGGAGTCTGGAGTTTGAACACGTCCATTTTTTCAAGGACGGCCTTGGTCTGGCCTAAGGTTGGTGCCGCGCATAAAAAGCGAACTTCGTAATCGGCGCAGCTTCCTGATCGCTGATCGACGTTGTAACACTGCAAGCCTTTAGTTGGTTCGAATGTACGCATTGTTTGCGGCAGTGTCATACCCGGCGTGAACACGGTTGTTGTTCCCCTAATACGCGCTTCAATGGCGCTGGGGGTGGTACATACCGAGCTTGGCGTTTCCGTCAGGAATGCAGGGAGCACCTCAGCATCGCCCTGGCCTGAGGGCTCGTCTCTGTCCAGCCAGCCTGTCCACGCATTGCTCACGCCTGTTTGCGCCTGGGCGAGCGAGAAGGGAACCACGGTTAACACGCACATGAGCGATAAGCCCATTATTTTCTTTTTCATCAGTAATATCCTTGAAAATTATTTATGAAAGTTATTGGCCTCAAAAATTTTCCTTTTATAACTGCATCCCCAAGAGGCCGAATGAAACTCTAGGTCAGGATTTTTAAAGTTCTGATGTTTTTAAAACAGCAAATAAAATAATGTCACCCAAAGCAGAATGATGGCGCATCAACATCTAAGCATTTAAAAGAGTTTTTATAGATATTTTAAGTTTTTAAAAATAAACAATTGGATGAGATAAAAATCTGTTGCGATTTTTTTGTGGAATATTTTTTAAATGGGAATGTCTTTTATTTCGGTTAACTATTTACGCTATAAAATAGGAATTACCCGATAAATAAAAACGGCTCACAAGCGTAATAGTGTTGTGAGCCGTTAATAAAAATTGCGTGCGGAAAAAATCAAAAAACCAATTTGGTTCCTACAAAGGCAAGCATTACGGCCAACGCCGGACGCAAATAATGATCGGCAACACGATTAGCCAAATGGCTACCGATATAAATTCCCGGCAGCGAGCCAATCAATAAATTAGCGAGCAAGTGCCAATCGACATTGCCCAATCCGGCATGCCCCATACCTGCAACCAATGTCAGCGGCACCGCGTGGGCAATTTCAGTTCCCACCAATCTCACGGTTGGTAATAATGGATACAGCATAAACAGTGCAACAGTACCCAGTGCGCCGGCGCCAATCGAGGTGATGGTTACTACCGCGCCCAGAATCACCCCGGTAATTACCGTAGCAATCATTTGCTGGCGGCGATTCATGCGCGTGATCCACGAATTATTTTTTTGGCTGTAATCGAAAATTTTACGTTTAAATAAAATGGCTACGGCGGTCAGTAACAACGCGTAACCCAGAGTGGTTTTGATTACTTTATTAAGCGTATCGGTATCAACACTGATTGAATGTAAAACCCATAAAGTCAGTGCAGCGGCCGGCAAACTTCCCAAGGCTAATTCGCCGGTAATTTTCCAGTCGATATTTTTCTTTTTATGATGCACATGAATGCCACCCGCTTTGGTGATGGCGGCGTAGAGCAAATCAGTACCTACCGCATTGGCCGGGCTTACACCGAAATACAACAGGATCGGGGTCATCAATGAGCCACCACCAACGCCGGTCATCCCCACAATAAACCCGACCACCAGTCCGGCGATGATATAACCCAGTTGAAAATCCATAGAAAAGCTCTTGCGATGGTTGAAAATAAGCGCTGTTGATAAATCAACAGGGCGCGCAGGCTACCAGCCTGGCGCGATGAGCCCTAATAATAATTAGTTTGGTGCTTATAGCCATCAGTTGTATGGGGCTGATATAAAAGGGGAAAATATAGCCAGGATGGTGGGGCAGGCCCTGGGAATCATTGCTTACACAATTTTCCAACCAGATGTTTATCCCGCTCCAGCAACTCAGTGATATTGTCAGTTTCCAGGGCACCATCAATGAAAATTTCCTCGATGGTTTGTTCCTGTGTGCGCAGGATGCCAATTTGGGTAAACATCAATGCATCTTTGGCGGGCAAGTTTTTAAAATAATGTTTACCCATATGCTGACCATCTACCCATACCTCAGCGGAACCGGTTTTGGGATCGGTTGACCAATGGATATGCATGGCAACGCGATGCCATTGTCCCGGCGCGGCACCCTCCGGCAATTTCCATAACACATCTTTTGCAGCACTTTCCTGGAAACTCAATTCGCTCCCGGTGATGTTAAAACGCAAGGTTTGTTGCCAGCTTTTATCGGATTCCCAATAACCAAGTTCATGTTTATGTGCGGTAAATTTTTTTGGCAAATAAAAACTGAAGGCGAAAAAAGTATCTTTACCTTCGTGTGTCATACCCATTGTGCCGCGATGATGAAATTCACTACGGTTTAAAAATTTATTGCCGTTCCATAGAAAAGAATCGTCACCGGTCAATCGCACCTTGCCGGAATGTTTTCCATCAAACGCGCATGCTGTTATTACCGATAAACCTACCGGATTAATTGAGGTATGCCATTGCGCCGTGTCGCCAGTTTCAAAGTTGCCCTGCCATACAATGCTGGCGCTGGCGTTGTAATTGGTAAATGCAAAAATGGCGGCGGCAGATAAAGCACGAAGGCGGTGAGTCATAGGAATCCTTACTGGAATTATTGGAAAATCTAACGGTCGGAGAATCAGGTGCGTCTTGAATTCCGGCGTGCAGTATTGACGTTTTGCACGGGGATGTCGATGGCCATAGTTGCTTTATAAAAAAACATCCATTTGATCGCTGTAATTGATAGAAAAAATTGCAAACACCTGTAGCAATTTTCAGGAGGAATTTATGAACGATTATCTGCATCACGTTTCCGGATTTTTTGCGCACGATGACCAAGCGCGCGAAGTTAACCAACAGCTTCTGGCAGCAGCAATTCCACTTGAGCGCATCCACCTTCTCAACAAGACTACCAGTGAGCCATTTCATCCGGCAAAAGAAGATAGTAATGGTGTGTTAAAAGAAATAGTTGTCGATAGTGGTATAGGTGCCGTAGTCGGTACGGGCGTCGGTGCACTCGCACAACTTGCGTTTGTGGCGAGCAATGTAACTTTATTTGTCGCTAGTCCTCTGATCGCTCCGTTGGTTATGTTGGGCTGGGGTGCCGGGTTGGGCGGATTTCTAGGTGCGGCAGTGGGTGCCGCGAAAAAAGAAAAACCATTTGAAGACCTGGTGCGCGATGCTATCGAACATGATCAATATGTTGTAATCGTTGAAACTGTGACTAAAGAAGAAACTGAAACGGCTAAAAAAATTATTAAAGATGCAGTGGGTGATTATGAGGATGTGAAGAGGATTTAGGCATGCATTTGATATGATTTTCCTATATTAATTTTTCACCACCTTTAAGAATAACAACGCCATCGCTGAATGTATGATGGCGTTATTTTAAAACAGTTAATGTTGCTCTTTATTTTTTATGATCTTTTTTCAAAAAATACTCCCCTACGGATAATGATTCTTCCGGGACCAATTCTCCCCATGTTGTTTTAAATTTTCCATCTTCCGAGGTTAATTTAAATAATATGCCGTCGACTTTGTATACCTCAACACCATAGATGTTTTCGATAGAACCATCTCCAAATGTTTTAAATTTAACTAACAGATCTTTGCCTGATTGCTTTGTTGTACATATGATTTTTTCATCGGTTTGATATCCTTGGCTTGTTATGAGGCATTTGTCTTTAGTCAGAATAAATGAATACTGAATAATCATTTGATCTTCAGCTGTATTTTCCCCCAATGATGCTTCATAAGTATAGGTGCCGTACCATTCTTCAGTTTGAGCGCATGCGCTTAATGAAAATAAAGAAATTAATATAAAGTGGAAAAATAATTTTCTTTTCATAAATTAACCCAAATACCCTTCGCTTATACCTTTTTCGTAAACTGCTCTCACTTTTGCTGATATTTCCTTTAACGATATTTTTTTATCGTTATTTTTATCAAAGCCCTTGTTTTGAGTGTAGGTCTTGCTTCCATCCTCAAATAAGGTATGTGTTATCGGCTTTCCGATGGCGGCGGGATAGAGTATCGCCATATAAACATCCTCCAGTTTTTTTAGCCTATTTCTATAAGGGGTCAGATATTTTTTCACATAGTCGAGCTGTTCAACGGCGCTCATTTTTGCCAGCTTTTCTGATGTTGTTCCTAACGCCTTTGCCGTTTTTGGCATGAATTGGATTAAGCCTATTGCACCGCTGCCAGCGGCATTTTTAATGCTGGGGCTAAAGGTTGCTCCGGTTTCAAATGCCATGCACGCCATAAGGTAATCAGGCGAAACATCAAGGTGGCTGCAAATTTGAATAACTTTATTTTTAACTGCCCCAGAAACCTTTTTTCCCCATGCAATTTTTCGCGGTTGATTTGTAATGGGTATCGTTGGGGTGTTCACTTTTTCTTGCGCTGCAAATATTTGCAAGTCTTGTATCTTATATGTCGGGGATTCTGTCAAATATCTGGAAAGTTTTTGCCAGGTTTTTCCATTAGCCTCAATTAATCCATCAGGTTTTGAAAAGCCTGCGGCACCTTTTTGAAATTTTTCAATTGCCCCAATTGTTAGCAAGCCTGCAATACCATCCACTTTTAGCAGCCTGCCAGGTATCGTTATTGATCTATTAAGGGCTTCTTGAACAAGCAATACATCCGCCTTTGCGTTAACCCCTTTTCTTCCAACTGAGTTCCTGATCATATACAAGTCCTATATTCGTCCATTAATTTTTAGTTTTTATTTGGCCTGTCCTGCCTCAAATAAAAACCGGTAAAAAATATCGATTTTTTTGCAAAATTACCAGCGTAGTGCATCAAATAAGTGCCTTAATTCATAATTACTTGAAGAACATAAATTGATCTATCCATGATTGAATAAAAGAGTGAAGAGGTTGTGTTGCGGAGAAGCTAGTATCTTTAAGAGCAAAATCCTTTTGATAATGGTAATTATGTTTATGTTGTATAGATTCTTCACCTACCAGTGACATAAAAACGTCGAAATCTCTTACAGGGATCGCCGCCAGTATGTTGGCTTTAAAAACTTTCATTAAGTAGAACAATGCCCTATTAACTATGGCTTTATTGTTGCATACACGCCTCGGCGCCGTTGTTAAGGATTCTTATGACTTGCTGGCGGCCTTTAATAAAACCATTCTCAATACGGATATATTCTATGAAATTGTTTGCCAAACTTGTTTCTTTCGCTGCCGCTTCATTGCTCAGTGTTTCTGTTTTCGCTCACCCTATTGCCGCACCAGGTACTGAAGGGCTATCTGTAATTGCCTCTGGTGGTGAAGTTATCGCTAAATACGAAGGCAATACCGCTGCTTATAGCAATGACTTGCTGTTGAACTTCACATTAATTTTCAATAACCATGCAACTACTGTTGGAGCGATCAAAAGCTTGGGTAGTTTTGCTGCGGGTACCGAATTGGTATTCCAATTGCGCGTAAATGACACAGGCAATAATTGGTATACAGGTGCAGCCAGCCGCAACGCTGACGGCTTATTCCATGCGCGTGTGCAAGAGAACTGGCAGCCAGGTGTTACCCTGGTGAGCTTTGAAGACCTTTGGGGTAACCCGGAAGGTGTTAACGGTTTCAACGACCTGAGTTTCTCCTTTACCAACACCCAAACTACTAAAGTGCCAGAGCCATCAACTGTATTGCTGATGATGTTGGGCCTGGCTGGGTTGGTGGCGAGCCGTCGTAAAAAAGCCTGATTCGTTTTCCGCGTTTCCGAAAAGCTTTGCAGGTAACTGCAAAGCTTTTTTTATTGGGAGGAAACAATAAAAAATCCGGCAATAAAAAAGGCCGATAAAAATATCGGCCTCTGCAAGAAAATACTCGCGAACTGATTTAACTGATCGTCCCGTTCACAATCGGTTGGAATGCGGTGAGTCGATCCATCATCGCTGCTGAACCCAAACCGTGGCCGCGGAATAATGTGGGGAATTGGCTTTGTTGTCCGTGCAATGCCATGTAGTTGAGCACTAAGGTTTCTACCAGCAAATTCACGTTGTTGGCCGCCGGGCTGCCAGCGGTTTCCACGTCGCCGCTCGGGCGCATGTAGCCAATTTGTTGATGGCGCATTTGCTCGTCGCTAATGGTGGCTGGATCGGTTGCTGTGCCACCCATCAATACCGGACGGCCACCGGGGTTGTAGACGAGGAAGAAGGAGCAGGCGGTTTGTTGGTCATCACCAGTCCACACGCCTTTGCCGCGACCCGCCATTGAGTCATCGATCATACCGTTGCTAAATACCGAGCCGTCGCTGAACACATAAATCATCAACGGCATGCGTTTACGCGCGGCATATTCAAGGCAGGCACCGATACATTTGCCTGCGCGTTGATCGCGCATTTCGCCGGTGGATCTATCGCCGGTGTGATAATCGTAACCGCCCATAGTGATGGTGCCTGCACCAGCGTAACCATTGACGACCAATTTCATAACCGAAGCGGTTTTGCGCAGTTCGCCATCGCTGTCGAATTCGTCAAACGAGAAAATACCGTTGGTGCCGACAATGTCGGCATCGGCAATCGGATCAATATCTGCCGGGTTGCCGAAGCGCGCCGCCAAGTCCGCACTTTTTACGTAACCGCAGCGCAGCAATTCTTTAAGTTGCGCATCGCGCGTGGTGTGCATGCTGTTGATGGCATTGAGCTTGGCGTCGCTGATGCGGTAGATGGATTCCATCGTTTTAACGATGTCTTCCTGGCTCATTAAATCAACAAGGTCACCCACGTCCACCAGACCTGTTACATCATTCGGGTTATCCACTTTGGTGGGGCGAACTTCCAGGTTGATCAGCGATGCCGGCGCCATGGAGTTACCGCCGGAGTCGCTGTTGCGCGAACCGATCAAATCCACCAGTGAGCCCGCTGCGCCAGCTTTATAAATGCCGTACATCGGGTTGTGCGGGTTGTTGGCGGTGTCGTTTTCCGAGCGGGCAGAAATCACTGCACCATTCATATTGGCCGCTGTTGCTGCCTGCACCTTGGTTTTCATGCCGGCGAGGATTCCGGAGTCGGCATGGAATAAAAGTCCCATGCTGCTATCGATCAGGGTTGCAGCCGTTGATGAGCTGGGAGCCATATCGGCGGGCAAGCCTTGTTTCTGGTAGCCGGCTGCGCTGAGGAAATCGCGCTGGCCGCCGCGTTGCCCAATCAATACGTTGGAACCGGCGAAGTTGGCGCCGCCGGCGAGATCGAAACAGATAAAGGGAATCTTGCCTGCACCCTGGGCAGCAATGCCACAGGCATCGCGCACAGCGGCGATATCTGCTGACAGGCCCACTTCAGCGGCATAACCCGGTTGGGTGAGGATGCTAAACAGGGAGCCGCCAATCAGCGTGCCTGAGCCGAGTTTGAAGCCCTGGGCAATCATCTCGCGCCGGGTAATCGGGCGGCGATGGTTGTTGAGCAGGAGCGGAGCGTCCGGGTGCAAAGGTTTTTTGTATTTGGCCATGATCGGTGTCACTCCGTAATTATTGCAACAGCATCACTGCACTGCCGAGGCTGGCGGCGCAGGTTGCTTTAACGGTGGTCAGGGTGCGATCTGCGGCGCAGCTATTGCCGCAGCTGATCATGTTGTCGATCAGTTGATTCAGTTCCAGGCGCAACGCTGCCGGATTTGCCTGTTGCTCCAGCTTGGTGTGCGGTCCAGATGCATCGGCAATTTCCACCGCCAGCAAGCGTTGCAAGAGTGGTTCGATAATCAAATCGCGTTTGGCGCCGCTATCAAATGCAGTGTTAGCGGGTGCACTGAAATCAAAACCGGGGAATACGGCAGCGCGCGGAGCATTAGCAGCGCCACTGCTGCCGACCAGCGCATTACAGTAGGCAACGGTCAGTTGGGTGATCCCCATTTGTTGCGCCGCCAGGAATCCATCGAGATTGGTAAGGGTCGGCAACTGTTGCTTCACTTTGTCATAAGTGCCGGCAACTAATGGTGTCGTGGCCGGAATTCCTGTCATCGACGCCAGGCTTGCATTGATTTCAGCAAAATCGCGCAAGCCCACTGACGGCTGGTCCGGAATATCGGCCGGTTCGGCGGGTGGTGCGATGGTTGGTGCGGTGCGGGTGTATTGATGATTGCCAATTTGATCAAAAGTCAGGAAGAAAACATCATCTCCCGGTCCGCTTTTCGCTTCTACCACAGTGCCGAGCGGTGAGAGTGATTGACGCCCGTTCACTATGGCTGCTGAGCTCAATTGGGTATCCAGATGTGCAAACACTTGTCCGGAAACTGCTTCAGTGCCGTTCACACCGATGCGAACTCCTTTGATGGGAACCGGAGCTGTTAAAGAGCCGCCGCCCAACACGGTGAAGAATGGTGTTGCGAACAAATAACCGTAATCGTCCAGTTGCTGCACTTCAAAGACGATAAAGCAGTTGCCGGTTTTGCCGCTGGCGGTTTCGGTGAAGCAGGCCGGTTGATTAATCAAATCCGATACGTTGAACAGCAGCAGGTAACGCGCACCTACGCCTACATCAAAGTTGGTTTTGATATCGCCAGCACTCATCGCGCGTTTATGGATTGCCAGGAAGCGCACACTGCCTGCCCACGGGCGATTGCCGGATACTTCATTGCCGACTACCAGTGCATAACTGCTGTCCCAATCTTTCAGGAAGGCGCCGGCTTGTGGATCGTTATCGCCGGTAAATTCGCCGTTTACATACAGGCGACGACCGCGAATCGGATCGAATGTCATTACCACATGTTGCAGCGATGCTTGCGCGCGTTCGTCATTGTCATCAGTCGCGAGCACCATCAAGCCATTAGCGTCGCTTTTGTCGGTGCGGTTCATAGCTACATAGTTGTAGTCGTATTGGCCCAGGGTGAAGTTGCGCTCGGTGGTGCTACCTGAGTAGCTCACGATACGCGCCGGGTTGCTGTCGTTCGCGCCCTGATCCAGGCTGTCCGGGATTACCCAGGTTTCCACGGTGTATTCACCGGCGCCGCGCAGCACGTCAAAGAATTTTTTACTGCCGCTGACGGTGGCTTGGGCGCGGCCGTTATCCACAAACTTCACGCCCCAGGCGCTGCTCCAGGCAACATTGCCGATCAGGTTCAGGTCGGCGACCGGATCGATACCCGAAGTATCAAACGCGATGGTGCCTTTGCCGGTTTTGAATTCGTATTTGGCGATGATGTCGCTATCGATACGGCCGCCGCTACTCAATACAAATGCATCGCCCAGTCCGACCGCTTTACTGACGACCAGATCCGGATCTACTTCAACAGCGGTGATGGTGTCGGCAAATGCCTGAATGGCATTTTGCATAGTGGTTGAGTTGGCCGCGCAATCGTTCCAGCAGTTGTGGGCATCGGCGCGCAAGCGTTGCACCAGGCGTGATTGTGCGGGGTTATCCAGGCGCATTTTGCTTTTCGCGGCTTGATAGGCTGCATCCACTTCGGCGCTGGCAAAGTAAGGCTGTTGGCGGGTGGCGGCAGATTCCGAATGGCAGCCGGAGCAATATTGTGTCAACACCGGATACACGGTGGTTGCAAAATTCCCGCTGCTGACGGGGAAGCTTTTGGTATCGCTGATGGTGTGATCGGCAGGCGCTTTTAGCACTACATCGTTCGCCGTAGTTTCCCGTGGGCCGGCCCATTTGTTAATCCAGCCGGTCACGATATCGCCACAAGCACCCGGATCTGACGTCCAGCAGTTATGGCCTCCGGCCACTTTGGTTACCAAGCGGGAAGAGGCCGGATCAGCCATATTTACCAAACCGTTTTCGATAATGGCGTCATAAGCAAGGTTAATGTCATCGCCCCGGGCAAAAACAGGTGCCTGGGTTTGGTGGCAACCGCCGCAACGGTCTTCGCGGGCGATATTGATCCAGAGTTCGTTCTGGAATTTGACGATATCTGGCGTAGCCGCCGGTTTGACGCCTTTGTAAACAAAATCACTGCCGCCGTTATTGACCGGTGGAGGGGGATTGGGTTTTACATCACTACTGCTGCCAGAGCCGCAACCGGCGAGCAGGCCGCTCAACAATAATAATGCGACACCCAGCTTCGGCCATTGCAGGCGAGCGCATGCTGGATAAGAGTGCTTATTCATCATGTTATTCACCTTTGCAATAGTTAGCTGTGTCGACGAAGACTTGTTTCAGCTGATAGCCAGAGTTGGCAAAACTGGTCGTAAATTCATTCACTTTGCTGCGATCAGTGGCATCAGCCGGTTTGCGCAAGCACACATTCTGGAACACCTTTTCAACCTGGCATTGGGCGAACGCGTGACTGTGCGAAATCTCCATATTCATGGACTTTGCGCCGGTGCCTCTTCCGGGCAGGGTTGAATCCCAGCCGAGGAATTGGTTGATGCCGCTGCGCCAGTAGTTTTGCCAATCGTCATTCTGGGTGACATAGCCGTACTTGAAGGTGTTGGAATTGATGCGGTATTTCTTCTCCACGCGGCTATTGGTGTCCGGGTCGAGCGTACCTTCGGTGTTGTAATGGATGCTGCCATTCAGGCCTTCCGGGTCGGCGTCTACATCGAATTCAAAATCGTAATAGGCGTAAGCCTTGGCCATCGGGTCCATGCCGTTGTGGCAACCGATGCAGTTGTTGAGGAATACACGGCTATCGCCACCGGGGCTGCGGCTGACGTCCTGGCGGATGAAATCCGGTACCAGGCTGGTGTCATGCACTTGTTCAAGGTCGCGGCATAGGTGATTCAACAGGGTGAAACGGAACATCGCACGGTTGGTTCCGGCGATAAAAAACGCTTTGGCAGCAGCGCGGCTGGTAATAACGCCGGAAGTCGCTTCTGCCGGTATACCGTTAACGGCCGACTGATTGCGCTTGATCAGGGTGTTTTTCAGGCTGACGCCCTGGGATTCAATCGCTTCGTAGTGGGCATTGTTGTTGTTGGAGTAGGCGGGTAAACCGGACGCGTTACTGGTGTAGATGACATCGTCGTAGAGTGCGGAACGGAAATCGGCACCATCGCGCACCAGGCCAATAATGGTGGCGGTGTAATCATTCAATGGCGCAAATACGGTGCGGTCGCGGTTGGTCCAGGGCGTCACCATATTTTTCAACGTCACGCCGTAAAAGGCTTCGTTATCCATGGCGATATTCACGGCAGCAGCGACATCGCCGTTGCGAATATACGTCGCCATGGACTGCAATACGGCTTCTGATGGCGGAATCCCTGCAACACGGTTGTGGATTTGCAGGGCCTGTTCCCTGGGTCCAGCGGCACTGCCAGCGGCGATAAACGCCAGGGCAAAAATTCCCAGATAGGGAATGCGCTGAACCAGCTTGCGAAGGATGCTGGTAGACGGAATGGTCACGGTGGCTCCTGATTGCTGCGGGCTGCAGCTAACATGGTTAATAAAAATCATGGTTGATAAAAATGCGTCGGCGCAGGCTATCCTTAGGTGACGTAAAATCCGGGGTTGCCGAATTTTCGGATACAGCATGGCCTGAAAGTCTTATTTGTCGCGTTACCGCACTATGCAGCGACTATGCCTAAAACAGGCATGCTATCGATGAATAGTTGCAATACGCTCAGAATTAGAATTGGTTCTCTCTTCCTGATGGAAAACGGCAAACAATCTCCTGCAGGTGTAAATTTTAGCGCTTATGGCCGCCGATGAATCTGCCACTGGTCGGTTGCCGAATGGCATGGCGACTGGCGCAAATTGTCACTTTAGGGTGGGTATCGGCAATTTGTGATGCAGTTCAAATTACGGATTTGATTGAAGTTTCGGCAATACAGATAGGTAAAACGAGATGCCGCTCACATTGGATAAGTCCAAGCAGGATGATTAGCGTGCCCTTGGCTACTCTGTAGGCATTCGCGGTGGTTGGCGTGGGTTTTGAATAGGGCTTACGAATCGCAGGTTTGGCGTTTAATTTTTGGCAG
Organism: Cellvibrio sp. 79; assembly: GCA_003056245.1. Taxonomy (GTDB): domain Bacteria; phylum Pseudomonadota; class Gammaproteobacteria; order Pseudomonadales; family Cellvibrionaceae; genus Cellvibrio. The sequence continues at coordinate 1,569,083 of MVDH01000003.1, forward strand.
CAATCTATGATGCATTTTTTGATGGATACATACACCACCCTGAGGCGAGGGGCCGGCAATAGCTGTCTGGTCCTGGGTATTTTATCTGCCGCATTGATCGGGTGTGGCGGTGGTGGGGGGGGCGGCAGTTCAAATTCAGGCCAGGACCCGGACCCGGTCGTAGTTGATCTTCCCATCGCTTATATCCAGCGCCCCATCCCTGTGGATGAGGATGAAAATCCCGTTTTCCCTGATGTATTCCTGCCTGACGAATTTAATCCGGGCGGCGAGTTGTACCTGAAAGATCGCGCGACTGCGCAAGCAGCGGTAACCAATATTACTCGCCAGGCTTTTGTTGATAACGAATTTTTTGATGCGGAAAAACCGAATTACGATGTGAAGGATGTTTCCGTCCATCCGGCCGGTGATCGTTTATTATTTTCCATGCGTGCGCCGCTGGACCCGGATATGGACGAGGATGACGAGCGTCAACCGACCTGGAATATCTGGGAATACAACATCAAAACCAAAGTCTTGCATCGGGTAATCGGTTCTGATTTCGAGGCAGAAAAAGGCCATGATGTTGCACCACATTATTTGCCCGACGGAAGAATCCTGTTTACCTCCAATCGTCAGAAGCGCAGTAAGGAAATCCTGCTCGACGAAGGCAAGCCGCAATTTGGCGCGACAACCACTCAAGATGACGACATCATCAGCTTCCTTCTGCACACCGTGAAAGAGGATGGCACGGACATCCAGCAACTGACCTATAACCAAAGTCATGACATCCAGCCCAGTGTATTGGCGGATGGCCGCTTGTTGTTTATGCGCTGGCAGGGTGCTAACCCGGATCGGTTAAGTTTCTACACATCAAATCCCGATGGTACTGATATCCAGCGCTATTTCGGCTATGTGAGCCTCAATACCGAGCCGGATGAAACCATGGAAGAGGCACCACGTCTGTTCCATCCGCAAGCCATGCCGGATGGTCGCATCGCTGCAATCTATATGCAAAATACCCTGCAATTGGGTGGGGATATGGTGGTAATCGATGGTCGCCAGACAGCGGAAGGCGGCATTGAATCTATTTCAATCAAGCCGGTAGATATAGGTACGGATGTAGTATCGCTGCATGGTCGTTTTGCATCGTTATCGCCGCTTTATGATGGCACCAATCGTCTGTTGGTGAGCTGGAGCCAGTGCCGGTTAATGGAAACCGCAACGCGCCGTTTGCAGCCTTGCCTTGCCAATCTGCTGGTCGAAGGCGAACCAATAGAGGGTTATGAAGAAGCGGAACCGCTTTACGGCATCTGGATTTATGACGTTACCAACCAGGCCCAGCTACCGGTAGTACTGGGTGAAAGTGGCAAGATGTTCACCGAAGCTGTTGCGCTTGCGGTGCAATCTACTCCTACGGCATTTATCGCCCCTAAAACCAATGCAACATTGGCGGCGGAAAATGTCGGCATGCTCCATATTCGCAGCGTCTATGACCTGGACGGTGCCTTTAATGCGATGGGGAGTGGTGTCGCCAGTCTTGCGGCTATGGCCGCTCGCCCTGCCGAACAACGCCCGGCACGATTTATCCGATTGTTAAAAGCGGTATCCGTCGCAGATAACGACACATTGAACGATCAGGACGATAACGTGTACGGAAATCTCATGAATGCGAATAGCGGCATTCGCGAAATTCTTGGTTATGCACCGGTAGAACCCGATGGATCGGTGTTGGTAAAAGTCCCTTCCGATGTCGCATTTTCTATTGAAATTCTCGATAAAGATGGTCGCCAGATTAGTGCCAACCACAATACCTGGCTACAGGTTCGCCCCGGTGAAACCTTGCAATGCAATGGTTGCCATGCTGCAACCAATACCGATGTTGTCCATGGGCGTCATGATTTGCCGCAATCCCCGGCATCAATTAATACGGGCGCAGCAACGGCGGCGAGCTTCGCCAACACGCAACGCTATGACGCCCTCGGCGCGCCTGTTGTGCCGGAGATGGGTCAGACCATGGCGGAGTTCGCTGCAAAATCCACTTATTGCACCGATCCGACCCAGAGTAATACCTGCTATCCAATGAAAGGGCCTGAGGGTGGGCAAAACCTGCGTGATCCATCAGTCGACCTGATTTACCGCGATGAGTGGTCCGATCCGGCGCTGACGCCCTCGGAAAGCTTTGCATATCGCTACAACGATTTGCTACCGCCACCGGCAGCACCTGATCAAATCCCGGCACCCACTCCGGCGGCTTGTCGCGAAGAAAACAGTTGGAATTCCAATTGCCGTGTTGTCATTAATTACGAATACCATATCCAGAATTTCTGGGAGCGCGAGCGCGCTCCGCTGACGGAAACTGATCCGGCCACCATGCTCAGCATCACCTCGAACACTTGTTCGGGCTGCCACACCAATAGCGATATGGCGGGCAATGTGAATGTGCGTATTCCGTCAGGCCAATTGGAGCTGGGGCGCACTAAAGTGGCTGCTAATGCGCGCATGCTTTCGTACAACCAGTTGACCCAGGGCAACCAGCGCCAGATCCAGTATTTATATGAAGGCTCTTTGGCGACGCTGATTCCGGTGTGTGAATTTGAAGAAGATTACGATTGGATTTCGCAATGTTCCGTAACGCTGGATACGAATGGAAATCCAACCTGCGCCGGTATTCCCGTCGCGCAATGCCCATTTGTCATTCTCAATGAATTAACCGGTGAGCTGGAAATTGATGCAGCAACCGGCAACCCTGTTCCGCGCCAAGTGCAAACGCCATTTTTACCGCCGCCGATGAATCGCGGCAGTGCCAACAACAGCACGCGCTTTTTTGATCGCTTCGCGCCGCAGTGGAATGGCATGCAAGCCTACAAAACAGGAACTATAGTGTTTTACGATCCGGTACCGGGTGATGCTGAATTAGGTTGGACCTTCCGCGCGCGGGTCGATAACCTAGGTGCCGCGCCCAACCCCGCTGTCGGCCAAACACCCCAGTGGCAACGGTTGCGCCAACGTCAGATGTCCGATTTGGTTAACCATGCCGAAGCACTTAATCCGGCAGAATTAAAATTATTATCGGAATGGCTCGACACTGATGGTCGCTATTACACCAATCCGTTTGAAATGGCGATTCAAAATTAATACAACAATCAAAACAGAGATCAGGGCATGATTGCCAGTTTTTCCGGTACGCGCTTATTGCAGCGTTATCTTTTGGGATTCGGTTTAGCGCTGCTGTGCGCGACGCCTCAGGCGCAAGCCCAATGGTTTGGTAGCAACTGGTTTGCACCTGAAGAACCACTGCAAGTCAGCGTTGATGATGCGTTTATCAATGTCTATTCCGGGCCCGGTCGCGGCTATCCGATTTTCCATGTGGTTGAGCGCGAGGAAATTATTACCTTGCTAAAAAGCCGCACCGAATGGATCAAAATCAAAACCAAACGCGGCATCGTCGGTTGGATTAAACGCGATGATATGCAATTCACGTTATCGCTTGATGGCAGCAAGCCGGATTTTCCTGATAGCAAACAAGCGGACTATTTAGTTAATCGTTTTGAAGTCGGTACCGCATACGGTGATTTTGCTGGCGCCGACAGTGTGACGTTGAATCTCGGTTATCGCTTCACCAAAAATTTATCAGCAGAAGTTCGCTTTGCCGATAACACCGGTAAATTTTCCGATAGCGAAATTATTTCCGGTGCGGTGTTATTCCAACCATTTCCGGAATTGCGCGGCTCGCCATTTTTTAGCGTCGGTGGTGGCAAGATTAAAACCTTCCCCAGCTCGACACTCGTGCAAACCGAAGATCGTGAAGATGATTTATTGCAAGCGAGCCTCGGTGCTTACATACACATCACTGGCCGGTTTTTTGTGCGCGTGGAATACGTCAACCACTATGTGCTCACCAGCCGCAATACCAATGAAGAGGTCAATGAATGGAAACTTGGTTTCAACGTCTTTTTTTGATCGCATTACTCGCTGGAGTTTCCAGTGTTAGCAGTTTTGCGTTTGCTCAGGAAGACGATGAGCAGGACGATGATGAACTCGGGCAAATTATTGCGCCCGACATCAAACGCCGCACAATTAAAGAAGATGATCTCGATAGTGAAAACTTTGAGATGGGGGCGTTTTTCGGTTTGCTCAGCGTAGAAGACTTTGGTGCGAATGATGTGCAGGGAATTACCTTTGCTTATCACGTCACTGAAGATCTTTTTGTTGAAGCGGCCTATGCGGTCAGCAAAACCGAAAAAACCAGTTACGAATTATTGAGTGGTGGTGTTGAGTTGTTAACGGAAGATCAACGCGATATCAGCTATTACAATGTGTCCCTCGGCTACAACTTTTTGCACGGTCAGGTATATATCTCGGATAAGTGGAGCTTTAACAATCACTTTTATCTCACCCTCGGTGGCGGCAATACGGATTTTGCCGAAAAAGATTATTTCACTACCACCATTGGAGCGGGGCTGCGCTTTTACGCAACCGATTGGTTCGCGCTGGATTTAAGCATGCGTGGCCACAGCTTTGAGCACGAATTATTTGGCGAAACCAAGCGCGTAACCAATCTGGAATCGCGTCTCGGTTTATCGTTGTTTTTCTAATTTTTTTACTGAATGGCGGAGTTGATTATGTCATTGCAAAAAATGTTTTCACGTTTTGCGCTTGTTGTTTCCCTGGCTGTTTTATCGCTGCAAGCAAGCGCTGATCCAGCGCCGGATTTCACCTTGCAAAGTAGCACCGGTGAAAATGTTCGTCTCGCCGAGCAGCGTGGGCAAGTGGTGATGTTGAACTTCTGGGCTTCCTGGTGCGGCCCATGCCGTAAAGAAATGCCATTGCTCGACGCAATGTACCAACGTTACAGCAGCGCCGGTTTTGTGCTTTACGGCGTGAATGTAGAAGAAGACAACACCGATGCAAAAAAATTATTGAAGGAGTTGGGCGTAACATTCCCGGTGTTATTCGACACCGAAAGTAAAGCCAGCAGTTTGTACAGCGTTGATGCAATGCCAACGACGGTCGTGATCGATAAAAAAGGTCAGGTTCGCTATGTAAATCGCGGCTACAAAGACGGTGACGAAAATAAATACCGCGACCAAATCCGTGAGTTGATTAAAGAATGATTGTACGCCGCCTCTTTTTATTGGCATTGCTCGCAAGCCTCATTGGTTGCAGTTCGATTAAGCCTTGGGTAAAACCCTATGAGCGGCAACGAATTGCAGATGAAATCATGAGCTTTGAACGCGACCCTATTGCCAATTCCTATCTGCATCACGTGTATGACGCGCGCGAAGCAGCGCGCGGTGGAGATGGTGCATCGGGAGGTGGCTGTGGCTGTAATTAATCGTGCATTGATTTTGTTGCTGCTGATTGTTCAATCCGCAGTGGCAGCAGTATTACCTGACGAGCGCATTGATGTGCTTTACCATGGCTATGATGGCGGCGGCGCAAAAATTGATGGCCCATCAATATTGGTACGCAAAAATATCGGAGCCTCCGTTTCTGTTGCTGCAAATTATTATGTCGATACGGTAAGTAGCGCATCGATTGACGTGGTAACCCAAGGCAGCAAATATGCAGAAGAGCGCAAAGAAACCGGTGTGAATGGCCAGTACCTGATTGATCGCTCAACCATCTCTTTGGGTTATGTCAGCAGTAAAGAAAATGATTACGATGCGACTACTTACAGTTTTGGTATCGACCAAAGTTTTTTCGGTGATCTAACCACGCTTGGTTTTGGTGTCAGTTTTGGTGAGGATGTGGTTGGCCAGAATATCGATCCTACTTACCAGCGCGATTTGCAACGGCGCAAATACAGTATCAATGCGTCGCAAATTGTGACTAAAAATTTGCTCATGTCCCTCAGTATTGATACGGCAACGGATCAATGCCTGAATTTAGCGGAAGAAGATAGTTGTTTAAATAATCCTTATCGTAGCTATCGTTTTATGGACGAAAGAACCAACCTATCCGGCTTGAGAAAGGAACGTTACCCGCATACCCGCAATAGTGATGCGATTGGGCTGCGTGGCATTTATCACTTGCCCTGGAGTGGATCTGTTCGTGGTGAATATCGGACCTTCTCCGATAGTTGGGGGGTTGAATCTGAAAACTATGAAATACGTTATACACACAGCTATAACAATTCATGGATTTTTGAAACAAAGGTTCGTGTCTACGATCAAACCGCCGCAGATTTTTATGCTGACGTTTTTCCTTTTGATAATCCCCAGAATTTTAAAGCAAGGGATAAAGAATTAAGTACATTCAGTTCGCTCGTTTATGGTTTGGGTGTCACCTACAAATTGCCAACGGGAACTGTCCCATGGTTTGAAAAATCCAGTGTAAATTTATATTGGGATCATTTTGATATTGACTACGATAACTTCCGCGATGCGCGTTTATCTGTTGGTAAGGGTAGCGAGCCCCCGGCATATGAGGTTGGTGAAGAACCGCTTTATAGTTTGCAGGCGGATGTGATTCGGTTGTATTTCTCCTTCTGGTTCTAAATTAAAAACGCGGCAATTGCCGCGTTTTTTGTCTTCAATAAATAGCCTTTAAGAAGTGAAGTGTATTGCTGGTTTCATCAACAGCCTTGTATTGCACAAATTCCATGCCGATAGTATAAGCAACAATCCTTCATTTGTTCGTGATCTAAATTCGTAGTGCATGTGCACCATTGCGATAAGCAATCTATATCGGGTAGCTTTTCAGCACTAGTCAATGTCTCACATGAAGCGCAGATATTGACTATTAAAAGCTAATAATTATACCGAGTATGCTGCCCGCCCTAACTAGTGACTGCTTTAATTTACCGCTAAATTTTTCAGTCAATTCAAGCTTTGAAACAAACATTGTTGCTTGGCCAGTATTGATCTGAGATCGAAATAATCTGCTGGTCGTAGCTAAAAAATTGGATGCTTTAATCGCATCCTCTCAAAAGAAATTTAATTACGACACAAACGAATTGGTAAAAAACAGAGTGTACGCTCACCACTTTTGCGATAAAACCATCAACCTCAACTGAATTGTTTTCATGGAGAGAATTATGATTAACAAAATTAGGTGCATTATTTTCGGACTATGTTTCGCATTCGCATTGCAAGCTCATGCGGCTGTCTGTCCGATTTCGGGACCAATATATACCTGCGCTGGAGGGTTGTGCAGTGGCCAATCGCCCTGTCCCCTATTTGGTGACATAACCACTTACCAGCAATGCTCTGAAGCGGGGTGGAACAATCCATTTGCTGGAAGTATCTCTTTTACAGGTGTTTCGCCCGAGCCAGGTATTGAGAGCAATAAGTTCATTAGGCTTGACTGGAATTCGCAATGGAATGGTGCATTTCACTCTTCTTTATTCCAGAGTTGCGATGACGAATGGGTTGCTGTCGTGCCCCGGGATGCTCCTCCTATCTCTTGTACCGTTGGTAATCCTGTAGATCCCAGTTCTGGTGCAAAGATTCAACAAGAAATTGATGTCAGCTCTCATGGTATGAACCAAGTCGGATTTGCTAGAAACTATAGTAATACAAATAAATTGGTTGATGGCTTTTGGTCAGGTTCACACCAAAAATCGTTACGTATCATTGATCCAAAAAAAACCGAAACCATATGGGAGAAAAGTTCACCTTATGCTGATAAGGCAACAGCATGCACCAGCGGTTTTAGCGATCTAAAAACAAAAATTAGTGATAGTTGGACTCTGGGGACATCAGCTCGATATATCAATAATGTTTGCCAAATTGTACGCAATAACAAAGTTATTAGAACGATTGCTATCTTGCCCAATTCAAACAGTATTGAGGTTAGTTTAAGGCCTGGCGCAATCCAATTAGTTCGCGAGAATGGCAGCATTCTAAATTTTGGATTGGGAGGTAATAAGCAATTTGTAGGCGTGAGTGGTGAGAGCGGTCAATTAATTTCTGTAGCCAATGCTGCTCCTATCGCTTGGCGATACAAAGCACCGAATGGCGACGTTGAAAATTACAATGCGAGTGGAAAACTCTTATCCATCACCGCCAGTAACGGCATGAAACAAGAGTTTTTTTACGATGCGACAAGTGGACTCTTAACGCGCGTAAAAGATTCCACTAATCGCGAATTACTATTTTCCTACACCGGAAATCAAATCAGCAGCGTGACTGTTGATGGTAATAAAACAACCAGCTACACCTATAACGCATCCGGTTTAATAACCCAAGTCACTCGCCCCGATAACACAACCCGCACTTACCATTATGAAGACGCTCGCTTTCCTTCTTACCTGACAGGCATTACGGATGAGCGCGGCAAGCGCTATGCAACATGGACTTACGATGCACAAGGGCGCGCAATCTCCAGCGAGCACGCCGGTGGAGCTGATAAAACATTATTAAGCTTTAACACCGATGGTAGTACAACAGTTACCAATGCATTAAATAAACAAACCATTTATCGTTTCGATGATATTGCCGGCGCACGTCGTGTAGTAAAAGTGGAAGGGCAGCCCACTGCAAACTGCGCCGGTGCAAATCAGGATTACACCTACACCAATGAAGGTTGGCTCTCCAGCGAGAGTATCAATGCAGCACACAGTGGCGGAATCGTTCGTAGTAGTGATGAATTTGTTGTAATGACATTGGAGCGAAGGGACGATGTTGTTCAGCATTGATTGAACCAACAACCGCAAGGCAGGATTCAACAATCAATGCACAGTTACAGTATATCGAAGCAGTTGGTACATGCAGCGTGGCTGAAAGTAAAAGCGAATTCCGGTGTTGCCGGTGCTGATAATATTAGCATCGGGATGTTTGAAAATAATTTGGAAAATGAGCTGTATAAACTCTGGAACCGAATGAGTTCAGGCAGCTACATTGCACCACCGGTAAAGCGCGTGGAAATCGCCAAGTCGGATGGAAAGCTGCGTCCATTGGGCATACCCACGGTGGCAGATCGTGTGGCGCAGATGGTGGTCAAGATGACACTTGAGCCAGAATGGGATTATAAATTTCATTCATCCTCGTTCGGCTATCGGCCCAAACGCAGCGCTCATCACGCAGTGCAAGCGGCGAAAATCAATTGCTGGAAATATTCATGGGTCATTGATCTGGATATCAAAGGGTTCTTTGATAATTTGAATCACGATCAGCTCCAACGTTTTGTTGCACAGGCAACAGAAAGCCCATGGTGCAAACTCTATATCAAACGCTGGATCAGTGCCGGTGTGAAAATGCCAAGCGGTGAAATTCAACAAGCAGAAAAAGGAACACCACAAGGCGGAGTCATTAGTCCGCTGTTGGCGAATCTTTATCTGCATAAAGTATTTGATAGCTGGATGCAAAAATATTTTCCACAAAATCCGTTCGAGCGCTATGCCGACGATATTGTTTGTCATTGTCGAAGCGAACCAGAAGCTGAGCAGCTGCTTAGTGCTATTGCACAGCGGATGCAACAATTTGATTTAACACTGCACCCTGAGAAAACCAAAATCGTATACTGTGGCCGACGCAAAATAGAAAGAGCCAAAGCGCAATCGTTTGACTTTCTGGGCTTCACCTTCCGGCGAAGAACCGTGAAGCGCAAAGACGGCAAACTGGTTCCGGGTTTTGTACCGGCCATCAGCAACAAGGCCAGGAAAACAATTGTAAAAACCATGAGAGAGTGGAACGTGAGGCGACTGAGTATGTTATCGATAATAACGCTCAGCAAAAAGCTCAATCCGCAAATCAGAGGATGGCTAAACTACTACGGCGCTTTTTACCCTTCGGCACTGCAAGGCATTCGAGAAGCGATTGAATGCCGATTAACGAAGTGGGTAAAAGGAAAATATCCACAGAAGCGTAGCAAACGACTGAAAGCCTACTCATGGTTAAAGCAAATCAAACAGTGGCGACCGACCCTGTTTGCGCACTGGTGATGAATTGCTGATAATTGGAATAACAAGAGCCGTATGACGCGAGAGTGTCACGTACGGTTCTGTGAGGGGCTGATGGGGAGGTTCCGTTGGTCTACTCGACTCGGCTCTTTGTGGTTTTGCTTCGCAAAAGTATTCCTCAAAGCTCCAACTTCCAAACTGCCCCTGCGCTCAGCGTTAGCCAAAAATGAAACTAAAAATTGTATTAATTCTGATAGTTTTTTGGGTGCTTACCGGCTGCGCTACAAAGCCCGAGCGAGTTTCAATTAATAAAGTAATTGAGAGTCCCGATAGCTTCAATGGAAAGGTCCTCACAATTGAAGGTTTTGCCTATCTTGATATTGAAACCAAGCTTATATGTTCAGCTCCTGAAGAGTTGAATCAATGTCTGTGGCTGCAAATACCAAAAAGCTACAAAGAACTTGAATCAAAGTATAAAATTGAAACCGGTTCAAAAAACATTGTTTCAGGTGTTTTTATAGAAAAAAACCTAAATCCTGAGAAAAGCCCAATAAAGAACGGTGTAATGTCTATACGGTTTGGTCCATATTGGCATGTGCTTCAAAAAGTTAAACTAAAAAAGTAAAAGGCTAACAAAGCAATCAAACGGATGGTTTTTAAGTTGCACTTTTGCCATTCCGCTTCGCTCCATTTTATGGCAAAAGTGCAACTTAAAAACCACCGTTTATCGCGGCGTTATGTATTTAAACTAAAGAGAATCTCATGTCAGGAAGTCTACTTCTAATAGAGCGGCGTCAAGCACGCGGATACTATGCAGGCTTAATACGAACTACTTGTTCATATTGAAAGAAGTGAAGGCAAGTTTCCTTGGGAAAATGAATCTTGGCAAAGGAGCATGCCTGAGCTATCCGCATTTCTTTGTAATACTGAAACTGAGTTTAATGGTTCAGAACAAGAGTATGCGCAATTAATACAGCAATTTTCATCATTGGCCAGTGAAAACAAGTGGCTAAATAAATATCTCCATGAGTTTGCAGGCAAAGAACAAACACGGTATTTACCTCCCAAACCGCTTAATAAAATGAAAATTGGAATTGGAATATCGGTAGTTGCGGTCGGATTGGTAATTGGTAGCATACTTTTTTAAATCGAGCGAAAGAGTACATAACAAAGTACTGCAACTCGCGCACTTAGTGCGCTGGACAGTTTGTAATTCGCGGCTTTGTGGTTTTGCTGCGCAAAAGTAATCCACAAAACCACATATATGGACTCCTCCCATTTGCCAACATCCGTTTCTGATTTTTCAGGATAAGACTGCAACCATATATTCGGCTTATTGGTGAGCTTTTTAGCTCTAGCCATGATGGCAATTCGCTCGCACGGTGCCGAACAACTTATCGGCTTTGCTGTTAAGCAGTGAGCCTTTGTGGTTTTTGGCATTTCAGTGCGTCGGTTTTACCTGATTCCATCAGCAACGTTTGTTACGCAATCGTAAGGTGGTGGTGCTTTTGCCGGTTTACTGATTAATACATTTCTACCTGTTTTTGAAAATTACTTCTTTCATGCCGTGTTTACATTGCGACTCGATAGTCTTCACCGCGCGTAAGTATCGACCAAATAATACGTGCGTTTTTATTGGCCATAGCCACGGTGGCAACATTTTTATTGCGTCGGGCAATTAACGCATTAACCCAGGTGCTTCGCTTATCCGTTTTAGTATCACTGCAGCGCATTGCAGAGCGAGCACCGTGAATTAATAATGTCCGTAAATACTTATCACCGCGCTTGCTGATACTCCCAAGCTTTTCTTTACCGCCACTCGAATGCTGTTTTGGTACCAAACCTATCCATGCGGCCATATCGCGACCACTGTTAAACTGTTTGGCATCGCCCACAGCCGTGACGATTGCAGAAGCGCTAATCGGTCCAAGACCTTCTATTTTCATGATTCGCTGTACTCGCTCATCCTGGGCGCAATGCTGATTTATTTTTTGCAGATAACGCTGAATCCGGATTTCTATTGCATTGAGTTCCTCATGAAGATCGAAGAGTATGCCGCGCATTTTTGCTGTTAAGCCATTATCTGCATCTTCGAGCGCCAGAAGTAAGCCGCGACGTGTGGCAGGTACACCGCTGTGGGCGATGACGATGCCATATTCGGCGAGTAATCCGCGTACTTCATTGGCAAGTGCGGTGCGCGATTTTACAAGCCGATCCCTGACTCGATGAATAGTTTGCATATCTTGTTGCTCTTCTGACTTGATAGATACGAAGCGCATAGTGGGTCGTGATACTGCCTCACAGATAGCCTCCGCATCACGCTTGTCGTTTTTCTGTGACTTCACGTAAGCTTTGACATGTTGTGGCGCCATCGCCTTAACGGTGTGCCCAAGCTTGGCTAGCATGCGAGCCCAATAATGCGCACCACCGCAGGCTTCCATACCAATTAACATTGGGGGTTTGTTGGCAAACAATTCCAGAATTTCTGCGCGTTTTAGTTGTTTGCGGAAAACGACTTTTTCATGCTCGTCTACACCATGTAATTGGAAAACATTCTTTGCCAGATCAATGCCCATTCGTGTAATGTTCATGATGACTCCTCTCTTCTGGTTTGACTGTTGTTAACCCATTACAGTCTGGCACATTGATGCCGTTTAAGAAGGGAGGAGTCCATGCCATTAACTTAAAAACTGCCGCTTAGCTCGGCATTAAAAGGAAATATCAAAAATGGATATAGAAGCAGCAAAGCTCATAATCCAAGTATTGGAAGAAAATAATAAAAGGTTTTTTTCATTATTGCCTCAACTGGCAGAGCTATGTGAGGCTGATGAATTAGAAAAGTTGAAGCGTGAAATTGCTAGGGTTGCCAATGGCATTGATATGAATCTATATCCAATAGTCTTATCTCAATACCCAGAACTTGACCCATTGAAGAGGAAGTAACTATGGTGCTATGTGCGCTTTTAACAAGGTTTTCCAACATCGTTCCGGCGCTTCGCGCCTCTACTCGACAGTTTATAAGTAGCGCATTTAGCAAATTGCTGCGCAAAATTTATCGCAATGCGCTACTTACAAACTGCGCTTGAACACAACGTTACGTAGGGAAAGTACTTTAGCGTATGCAATCCTGAAAGTACGTAAAAGCAAAATCTATGAAATAAATATAAGGAACATTATGAAAATATTCTTTGTTGCATCACTTTGGTTGTTAACCACTTTTAGTTCGTTCGCGGCTTCAATAGAAAAAACTGTGAGTATTGAAACAGGCACAGGTAAGTTAGAAGGAACTCTACTGATTGATAATTTAAAAAATTCGAAAATAGTCGCATTGATTATTGCAGGTTCAGGGCCAACCAATAGAGATGGTAATAACCCAGCAATGACAAATAACTCTTTGAAAATGTTGGCTGATGAACTTTCAAAAGTAGGGATTTCATCATTAAGATATGACAAGAGAGGTATTGGAAAAAGTAAAGACTCAGGATTAAAAGAAGTTGACCTGCGTTTTGAGCATTATATTAATGATGCAAGGAGTTGGGTTGAATATCTCAATAGCTTAGGCAACTTTAATAAAATAGTGGTCATTGGCCATAGTGAGGGATCATTAATTGGTATGGTTGCTTCACAGCAAAAGAGTGTAGATAAATTTATATCTATTGCTGGTGCAGGGCAACCAATAGATCAAATAATACGAGAACAGTTAAAAGCTCAACCGCCCATGGTCTTAGAGCAAGCAATACCTATCTTGGATAAACTATTGCAAGGTGAAACGGTTCAAAATGTTCCTGCATTTTTAAACTCGTTATTCCGCCCAAGTGTACAACCTTATATGATTTCTTGGTTTAAATACGATCCACAAAAAGAAATTTCTAAACTTAATAAGCCTGTGTTAATTGTTCAAGGTTCTACCGATATTCAAGTTAGCTTAACGGATGCTGATAAGCTTGCAGCAGCAAATAAAAAAGCAAATAAAGTTGTAATTCAAGAGATGAATCACATTTTCAAAGAGTCTACTCTTGATAGGCAAGCCAACTTTCAAACTTACAATCAACCTGAATTACCTATAAAGCCAGAGTTAGCTAAGGTCATTAGTGAGTTTGTGCTTAATTAAAAATCACCTAACAATAAAATAAACAAGGACTTAAAACAGTTGGCTTTCTTCGCAGTGTTTGATATTGAAGCCAACAGTTTTAAGCCTGTTATTTAGGCGTTATCACCGTTTATCGCGGCGTTATTAGGAATAAATGATGAAATATTTAGTTGCTATAACTACTCTGTTTTACTCGCTTTTTGTTCACGCAAATTCTTGTGATTATTCAGAAAAAATGTCGATTGCTTCTAACGTTTTTCAGCAAATGGGGGGCGAGTGGGAAATCTCTAAAAGAACCCAATATGAACTTATGAAAGCTCAAGGGGTTTTCAGAGCACTCTTTATCGCCAATGAAAGATGGAAAAACCAAGAAAAATGGAAAAGCAGTTATCCTGAAGGAAGCAAAATAAACGAAAATTATTTATATATTGAGGCATGGGGTAAATTCGAGCCTGGAATTAATCTATTATATGCAGGTTGCTTTAAGGTTGAAGATGAGCATATTTCAAAGGCACATAATGTTAGTGGTTTCAAGTTTTCTAATGAAGGAAATAAGTATTTTTTGAATATGGTTATTTGGAAGCCGGGACTTGAGCAATCAAATTATAAAATAGAAATACTTCCAGAATTTATTAACCCAACATTTTAATAGTACTTGAGAAAATATAACAAAGTGTTCCAACGCCGTTCCGGCGCTTCGTGCCTCCACTCGACAGTTTGTAATTGGCGCACTTAGCGCGCAAAGTTTATTGCAAATGCATTACTTACAAGCTGCGGTTGAACAAAACGTTAACTTGGAATGGCTATGGAACTCCCGAAATTTAAATACCACCCCAATCCACTTGCTACTGGTGCCATATCAGAAAGCACTGAAGTTTGTGAGTGCTGTGAAAAAGCTCGAGGTTACATTTATACGGCAAGTTTTTATTCTGCTGAAGAGGTAGAGGCTATTTGTCCATGGTGCATAGCTGATGGTTCAGCTGCTGAAAAATATGATGGGAGCTTTTCGGATGAATACCCGCTAATGGAATCAGGTATCTCAGAAGAAGTTACAGAAGAAGTGTGCAAAAGAACACCGGGCTTCATCTCCTGGCAGCAAGAAATCTGGCAATGTCACTGCGGTGCACCTTGCGAGTTTCACGGTGACGCAGAAAAGCAAGACATCGAAGAATTATCTGGCTCTACGCTTGAGTCTTTTTTAAGCACTAATATGGTTAAACCGGAATATTGGGTTGGCATTCTTCAGCACTATGAAAAAGCAGGAAATCCTGCTGTTTATAAATTTAAGTGTATTAAATGCGGAGAGGTCATTTTTTCAATGGACTTTACATAAAGTTAACAAGGCGCTCCGGCATCGTGCACGACAGTTTGTAATTCACCATTTTGTGGTTTTGCTACGAAAAAGTAATCCACAAAACGTCAACTTATAAACTGCCGCTGAGATTAGCGTTACATGTGACCATAGGAATTTTAAATGTGTTTAAAGCGTATATTTATCGCCCTGGTTTTTATTTTTTCTTCTGTATCTTATTCTGTAAACGCAGAGGAAAGTTTAAAAATAGAAGACTTTAGTACTTTTATTAGGTACTTCTACAGCAACGCAAAGTTTCAATCTTTACATGTTCAATATCCACTGGCAAAAACCTCTTATGAAGATTCGGTCAATGGACCAACCGAAGTAAAGAAAAATTTGACCAAAGAAAATTGGGTCACATTAACTTCTAAATCATTTTCCTGCACAGAAAATTGTTATGACGTATTTATCTACGACAAGTTTTCTGGTGTTGACAGTGAAAGTAATGAGAGAGTCTTGTCATATAAGGGCGTAGATAATGGAATTTATGAAGCGCTATACTTTCGTAAAATTAACGGTGACTGGTTTTTAGTTAAATATGTTGTTTCCAGCATTTAAAAGCATGTAATAAAGTAGTCATGTGGATGGTTTTTAACCTTAGGTTTAAGATGCTTTATTTTATAGACGCCGAAGCAGAACATACCGAGCTTCTTCGCGATACATTAATTACATCGAAGGGCTATTGGGGTTATTCTCAAGAGCAGCTTGAGAAATGGAAATCTAATTTAAAATTTGAAGAGGACTATATTACCCGTAATACAGTCAAACTGATTTTTAAAGATAATGAAATGATTGGATTCTTCGCTATAGTAAGAGGCGATAGTGATGAGCTTGATCATCTTTGGCTACTGCCAAAAGCTATTGGTAAGGGTTATGGCAATCCAGTATTTGAGCAGATTCTTTCAGAGTGTAATGCGTTAGAAATATCCAATTTCTACATCATATCTGACCCGGATGCTGAAGGATTTTATTTAAAGAAAGGAGCATTGAAAGTTGGAGAGGTTTATAGCGAACCCCAGAAAAGAATGTTACCTAAATTAAAATTTAGGGTGATAAAACCTACTTAACAATCACTGGCGGTCAGCGGAGCGAGGCTGCACATTCAGCATAAAATCACTATTTAAAAACTGCAGTCGTACATGACGTTAGAATAAGAAGCAAAAACTATCATAGATGCTGTGATTAACAATAAAGTACAAATTTTAAATTGTTCACACGAAGAGCAAGCGTGGAAGTAAAAGAATCTATAAATAACGTTGGTTTTGATTGTCATGTATGTTGGCGAGAGAAGCTCTGGCAGGCGACTATGGTAAAAGTCGATACCAGCAGCGAGTGAAAAAAGGGCGCTCCTTTCAGGAACGCCCAAGGGGTAGATTAAATCAAGGCACCAAACTATTAATGTACTCCTCCAGGTTCACCCAACCATCGCCATCTTTATCAAGCATGGCATCAGCAGCGCTGTTAGGATTAAAGCCATTTTGTGTTTCCCACACGTCGGGCATGCCATCGCGATCTGTATCTTTGGGGGCGCTGGCGCCGGGGAAATTGCCCACAATGTTGGTAATTCCCAAACTGGTTTCATCGCTAATGGTTTTGCCTTTTTTGCCGTAGGATTTCAGTTCGTTAAATACGTAATCATCTGCTTCGTCGCGTTGATGCGAAACGCCTGCATTGTTTATTACATATTGCAACGCGGCTGCAGCGCTGAGTGCGGGAACGGTTGGGTATTCCACAGACGGTGTTGTCCACCAGGTGACAGAACCGTAATCACCTTTGCCGAGTAAGCGGCCATTTAATGCACCGTCTTTGTTGCTGTCGTACCAATTATCGACGGCGTAAAGATTGTAAGCAGCGCTTGGACTATCGAGTGTGCCGCCGTTGGTTTCCGGGCCGGTAATAAAATAATTACCAATCATTGCACCATCGGAACGGCCAGAAGTATCACCGAGGATATAACCGGAAGTCACCCAGTTATAAATAACGTTGTTAACAAATTGCAAAGTGCCGCGCGCTTTTGGGTTGCGTGAATTATTGTCGATGTACAGCGAACGAATAATCGATGTGCCGGTGGTATTAATTAATCCGCCGGTAGAATGCGTTTGCAAACCTTGCGCAACAATCGAATCTTGCAGGGTGATGTTATATAAGTCGGCACCACTTTCCTGATTCAAATCGAAAGTACCGTCGCGGCCCCAACTTAATGAAACGTTATCGAAAATAATATCGTGGCCGTTTGCAATCGCGACTGTATCTTTTCCGCTATCGCCAATTTTCCCCATACGGAAACGTACGTAGCGAACGATAGTATTTGCTGCACCGGAAAACGAAACACCGTTACCGTAAATGCTAATGCCTTTACCGGGTGCGGTTTGTCCTGCAATGGTTTGATTACTTTTGAATACCAAACGCGTATCCAGTTTAATTACACCACTTACATCAAATACGACAATACGATTGGGTTTGCTGATCGCATCGCGCAATGAGCCTGCGCCGCTATCATTCAAATTGGTGACATGAACGACTTCGCCACCGCGACCACCCGTTGCCAAACGACCAAAACCTTGTGCACCGGGAAATGCGAGCGTAGGGCCGGTAGGTGTTGGCGGTTTTTCTGCGCAACCAACGCCACTCACACCGGCGCCGGTAATTTTTATGGAATCGATATTGGCTAAACCATCTGCCGTTGTTGCGAGTAATTGCAAACTATTGTTGCCGCGTTGCAATTGAATTGTCGCGGTTGCATTTTGCCATGTGGTCCATGCACCGGTGCTGGTTTGATTAATGGTGTAACTACCATCTGCACCGGAATTCACTGAAAGATTTCCAATGCGTGCGTTGGTTCCACCGTTGGCGTAACGAACCGCTATTGTTGCACTGCCAGCGGCTTGTGCATCTATTTTCCATTCCAAACCTTTTCCAATTGCATTTTCCGGGTTGGCATAACCGGTGCCGAGATAACCGGCATGATCTGTTTCCACTGGAACCGTTTGTGTATTGCAATAACCGGTTTGATTTTCTTCAATCGTGATAGTCGTATTGGCTATTCCCGCACTGGATGATGATTTGCTGGATGGAATTGAGCTTGGTGCAATGCTTGATGACGATGGCTTACTCGATGATATTGGGCTAGAAGAAAGCGGACTTGAAGAAAGACTTGAACTTTTAATTGACGAACTCGTGGCCGGAACTGAAGAGCTAATCACAACCGACGATTTACTGGAGCTGGAAATAATTGCACTTGATGACGCTTTCGAAGATGAAACAACGGCGGTGCTGGATGCTATTGACGATGTGGTAGAGCCACACAGGGCGCCATTCACTTTAGGTGCGCCAGCAGTACCATTTACTTGAAAACCAAAACTGGCGGATGCTTTGGGTGCGAGTGTGCCGTTCCAGCTTAACGATGCAGCAGTGTAGGGGTTTGACCCACTCAGGGTTGCATTCCATAAATTGGTAATTGTTGCACCGGATTCCTGCCAGGATACTGACCAGCTATTGACAGTTGTTGCGGTGTCGTTGGTTACTTTAATTTCCGCAGTAAAACCTGATCCCCAATTATTGGTAACAGTGTAAGTGCATGCTGCGGATGCGTTGTGGCTCGCAATAGCAATGCCGATTATTCCAATATTGCCGATCGTTTTTAATGTGAAATTTTTCATGTTAAATCCCGTTATTGCTATGAAAGGTTTAGAAGTTTTATTTATTCGGGACGAGCGAAATCAAAATCCCTGTCTAAAAGCACAGGGATTTTGATTTTTCTAGCGATCAGTGTTTAGAGATATCCCACTTTTTGTGCAAAGGAGATAATTGAACTACCGTAATCACCGCCCCAGCTGTAACCGGTACGGCGCTCTTCTGACATTTTGGTGATGTCATAGAATTTGCTGCCATCGCGATCACTGAAGAATCCACGGTTGGTATTTAGATCGTAAAAGCGATACCACATTTTGCTACCGGATTTTGCAACGATAGGGTTGGTAGACGCTTTTGATGAATCGTAAGTGTAATTATTTAAATAAGTGTTGGGGCTGTTAAACCAGGCAACACCGGCTTTAACGGCGGCTTCGATTTGTGGTGTTTGTGGTTGGGTCATCAGGAACGCAAGTACACCCACTGATTCACTACCACTCAACGACTCCAATTCATACGCGCGCGCTTTTTTCGGTTGATAATCCGTAGCGCCGTGCTGTGCACACCACACGGTTAATTTTCCATTTTGTTTCCATTGGGCTTTCAGGATGTAATCCACACCTTTGGCAACAGCAGTTTTGAATTTCGCGCGATCAGAATCAGAGAACACATCAGTATCAAACGGTGCGCGTTTGTTTACAGCAAAATCCAGCACAGTTAATGCGTAAGCCATACCGTTATCGTTAAAGGTTGCGTGATCTGCATAGCCGCCTTTTAACGGATAAAATTGCGGCAATGCACCAGTGCTGTATTGCGAACTCACAATAAAGTTAGCTGCCCTGCGCACTGCATCGCGATATTTGGTGTTCTTGCCGTTTTTATATACGTCAGCCAGGTAAACCATTTCAGTAATGGTTGCGCCATTATCGATAGTGCCGCTGTCGCTGCCACCGTTGCCGGCGCTCACTGAATTGTAATCCAGGTTTTTTGGCCAGCCGCCGTTGGATTGTTGATAAGACTGAACGATATCTGCTCTGCTGGCATTCCATTTGGTTCTGGATTTGTTAAACCAGTTTGCGGCGGGGTTTCCATCCAGTGTGAGCGTTTTTACTGTTGCGGTAGAACTGGAAGACGAAGAGCTTGAACTTGATTTAACGGATGAAGAGACAGAAGAACTGCTGCTCGCAACAGTGCTGCACACACCGGCTTTGGTTTGCGCACCATCAATTTTTAAGGAATCAATATTTGCCAAACCATCAGCAGTTAATCCGGAGAGTTTTAAAATATTGTTGCCTTGCACCAAATCAATTTCGACGGTCGCAGTTTGCCAGGTTGCCCATGCACCAGTTACTGGTAATTCCACTGTGTAATTACCATTGCTGCCGCCATTAATTAGTAATGATCCGTTGCGGTTTGCTGTACCGCCATTCGCAAAGCGGAATGTCAGAGCGTAACGGCCACTGCTCGGCGCATTGATTGCCCACTCAATTGCCGCACCTTGCGCATTGTTAGCGTTGGTGTAGCCATTGCCGGTAAAGCCGGTGTTGGTGCTTTCAGTGGCAATACCATCAACGCGGCAAAATCCTGATTGTTCTTCCTGGATAGTAAAAGAAGAAACGGATGGCGTACTTGAGCTGCTAATTGCTTTGGAGCTGCTGCTTAAAATCACAGAACTTGAAGACTTGCTACTCGAACTCACTACACTCGAGCTTTTAACGCTTGAGCTTACAACACTGCTCGGTGTTGATGAGGAAGTGCTGGTGCCACACAACGTACCATTTACTTTTGGCGCGCCAGCAGTGCCATTCGCTTGAAAACCAAAACTGGCTGACGCGTTTGGTGCGAGTGTGCCATTCCAGCTTAATGACGCAGCGGTGTAAGGGTTTGATCCGGCCAGCGTTGCATTCCAGGCATTAGTCACAGTCGCACCGGATTCTTGCCAGGACACCGACCAATTATTTACGGTGGATGCGGTGTCATTGGTTACTTTAATTTCGCCGGTGAAGCCTGAGCCCCAATTGTTGGTTACGGTGTAAGTACAACCGGCCCATGCGGCGGAACTCATTACCAGGCTTACGCCGGCGGCGATGCAAGTGCGTTGCAAACGAAAAATGGATGTTGAGCTTTTCATAGTCAGTCCTGAAATAAATTTTATAAATTATTTAAAAGTTAATCTCTTTTAAAAATTTAATTTTTTTAAAATAAATCTTTTCAAAGAGCTACCTTGTTTTCAAGCGGGTCATCGGCGATGGCCCGCCGTATGAATTTCCCTGATGACTCACTTGCTATAACTTGGTGTCCACGAACTAAAAATATTACTGATGGTGTATTTGGCCGCTTCGCTTGCCGATAATTGTTTTGATTGTTTTGCGCGTGCAGACGGGTTTGCCCCGGCACCGGTGGTGAGGTATTCAGAGAAGCGTGCGGTATCCAATGTGTTTTCACTCATCTTCACCCAACCGACAGCAGAAATATGTTGGCCGAGTTCCGTGCGAATATAAGTCGCTGCACCGTAAGGTCTCCAGTTGCGACCTAATGCAACAGAACCTTTACTCACATTCGATGCGGCAGTGACTTTGCCACCGAGGAAAACCAAACCGTAAGGTACATTTTGCTCTGTACTCGGTGCGGTTAATGCAGAGCCACCGCCAACACTGTGAATGGTGTTGTTATCAAACACGGCTGTTGCTGCGCCGAAAATAAAATCGACTGTGCCTTGAATGTGGCAGTTGCGATAATACTGGGTGCCGCTGTGCGTATAGAGCGTGTCCTGGTTGCCCAGCAAACGGCAATTGCGGAATTGCAAACGCTGGCCTTGTGCGAGCAACGCAACCGCTTGTGATCCAACACCGAATGAATTTTCGATAGTGATATTTTCTACAGAAATATCATTCGCCTTTATCGTGACACTCGCACTACCGGAAGTTCCAATCGTACCGCCGTTGCCATTGGACGTACTGGCACCATCGTTGTACGTCAAAATAGTTGACGATGTTTTTCCGGTTTCACCGCAAAAAGTTACAAAGGGTTTTGTCACCGATAATTTTTCGCGATAGGTACCGGGCTTGATGCGAATTTGCGTGGGTGTCGTATTGGAATTGGACAACGTATTTAACGCGGCTTGCACCGTTTTGTATTGGCCGGAACCATCTGCCGCTACACGCAAAATCGGTTGATTGGTGATGCTGTTGCAATCCGATGAAGTGGGGTTGGTTGGTGTAGTAGGGCAGGCGGCGGGTGTAATGCCATTGCCGGTTACGCGCAGGTTATCGATATTCGCTAAACCATCGGCAGTTTCTGCAACCAATTTAATGCTGTTAGTACCGGCTTTCAGTGGTACATCCACATTCACGGTTTGCCATTGCGTCCAGTTGCTATTGGTAGGGAAATCCAGTGTTTTAATTTGCGTATCATTCACTACAATCGTTGCACGTCTTGCGGCGGTTCCACCATTGCCAAAACGAATTTGGGCTGTGTAGGTTTTTGCACTTGCGGCACTAACACTCCAGGTGATTGATGCACCGACTGCATTGTCGGAATCTACAAATCCTGTTCCGGTGTAACCGGTGTGCTTGGTGTCGATAACACTGGCAGTGCTACAAAATCCCACGGCGCTTTCTTCAAAAACCCAACTGCTTTCGTTCGCAACTGATGAGGCAATTGACGAAGAACTTTTGCTGGAGCTCACCGGCACGCTGCTTTTGATGCTCGAGCTGGTGACGGTAGTACTTGAGCTGGATTTGGACGTTGTCGGAGTAGATGAGGTTGCTGCCCCGCACAAACTGCCATTCACTTTTGGCGCGCCCGCTGTGCCATTGGCTTGAAAACCAAAACTTGCCGATGCGCCAGGTGCGAGTGTTGCATTCCAGCTTAATGCCGTAGCGGTGTAAGGATTTGATCCACTTAATGTTGCATTCCACGCGTTGGTGACGGAGGCGTTTGCTTCCTGCCATGACACCGACCAATTGTTCGCGGTTTGCGTAGTGTTATTAGTGACTTTAATTTCCCCGGTAAATCCACCGCCCCAATTATTGGTGACCGTGTAAGTACACGCAGCCATGGTGTGTTGGCTGGCGGCAAGCAGAATGCTCGCGGTTAATGCCGAAAATTTTAAAGCGTTGTAGTAGCGTCTTTCTTGTTTGGACGAATTCATATAGTTCCCGCTATTTATGTTTATGAATTGGATATAGGCATACCGGCCCATGCCAAAAATGGCGCAGGCAAAACATGCAATCTCATACCAGATCTTGGGGATCACTTCGGT
Organism: Cellvibrio sp. 79; assembly: GCA_003056245.1. Classification (GTDB taxonomy): domain Bacteria; phylum Pseudomonadota; class Gammaproteobacteria; order Pseudomonadales; family Cellvibrionaceae; genus Cellvibrio. The sequence continues at coordinate 1,592,244 of MVDH01000003.1, forward strand.
ACAGGTTCGATAGAACAACAGGGGTTGGCTGTTCCTGAGCCATGTTTTTAGGTAACCGTTTTATGTGCTTGCGCAATTCATTCAACGGCCAGTAACCGCTAGCTTGTTAACTGCCTGCTTGTTAACTGCTTGCTTGTTAACTGCTATGGCCAGGTAATTGTTTGATTTGCTGCCAAGCTATTGCCGATTCGTCGCTGGTTTATTTTTGTAATAGTTTTTTATGAGGCGTTAAAAGCTGCCGTTATTCATATAGTTCTAATGACTATATTTGTGATTTTATAATACTAATGAGATCTTATTAGTGTGAGAGCTAACAGATAAAAGGTGAATCTGGCGACATTTTGCGTGTTTCGCAGTACCTTTTTCGTGATAGCAGATGTTTTTATTTTCATATAAAAACATAAAACCATTAATGAAAATAAAAGGTAAAGATCAGTTAACCGGCGCTCCTATCCGCGGATACGAGCAAAGGGCTTCGCCAGCTCAAACACTCGCGCCGCTCGCAAAACCGTCGCATCACCTAGTGCTGGCCCCACAATCTGCAAACCTATAGGCAGGCCGTTGCTATCAAACCCAATTGGGACGGATGCGGCGGGCTGTTGAGTCAGGTTAAACGCACTTAAAAATGGCGCTTGCGGTGCTGTGCCCCGTTTGCTTACCGGTTGGGATTGCACGGGTGTCACCAGCATTCGCAACGGCTTGCGCGAATTTGGGATATACCTGAATACAAAGCGGCACGACGCACATTTTTGGTGCCAATGTCGTCACTTTCGGCATAGGTTATAAATCTTATTTTCTGAATAATTATATAAATGTCACCTAATCCTGCTTGTATACAACGGCGGTGAACGTTTAACCTCTGTTCCTGACATAACACCAAATATAAAAATTATTTCAATAATAAATGTCGTTCACCATCAACCCGGCTTTCGAGTCGTCATGTAATTCATCGGTAATGGGTCCGCCTCGCAGTATCAGGCTAATAAAAAACGGTTAATCGCCGGTCATTCGCTTGTCCGCAGTAAAGCGCAATGAAATCCCTGACTCGAATCAATCGTGTTGGTACCTTGCGTGCCGGCGTTGCCTTTTGCGGACGAGTGTTCGAGCAGTGGATGTATTAACCGCGGTATAACAACTACATCCATTTTTTAGAGGACACTTTTATGCTTGGGGATAATTTTACAGTTGGGGGCAGGGCAAAAACCTGCCGTCTGGCGGTGCTATTGGGAGCCGGTTTAATCGCAACCACCTTTGGTAGTTCTGCCAGTGCAGCCTGTAGCTACACAGTGACTAATAATTGGGGCAACGGTTTTACCGCGGCCATCCGTATTACCAATGACACTTCTGCCGTTGTTAATAACTGGCAAGTTAATTGGGCTTATTCAAAAAATTCCGTGACCAACAGCTGGAATGCGTTGCTCACTGGAAATTACACCGCGAGCAATATTAGCTGGAACGGCCGGATCCAACCGGGCCAGTCAGTCGAATTTGGTATTCAGGGTGTTACCAATGGCGGCGCGATTGAAACGCCGCAAATACTCGGTGCATTGTGTTCGGCAAATGCAGCATCCAGTGTTTCCAGTATTTCACCCGTTGTGAGTTCTTCCAGTCGTAGCAGCAGTAGTGTTGCTCCTGTAGCAAATAATATTGCGACACTCGCCACCGCAACAACGTCATACGTTTCTCCGTGGGAAACCATTCGCGCGGTCAATGACAATAGCAATCCCGCAAATTCAAATGATAAATCGGCCGGTGCTTACGGCAATTGGAATAACCCGAATTCAATTCAATGGGTGCAATACGATTGGCCACAAAATTATTCACTCACCAATACACAAATTTATTGGTTCGATGATAACGGCGGCGTATTAACACCAACGCGCGCTTACGTCGAATATTGGAACGGCAGTGCGTGGGTAAATGCGGGTAATGTGCCGCTCGTGAAAAATGCATTTAATAATCTCGCACTGAATGGAATTGTCACCAGTCGTGTGCGCGTTTCCATGCTTAACACCACACAATCAACCGGTATTTTGGAGTGGCGCGTTGCCGGTACGGCAGCGGGTGGGATTAGTTCTTCACGCAGCAGCGTTGCAATCAGTTCAAGTTCTGTTATCAGCAGCTCAAGATCAAGCAGCTCTATTGCGGTAAGTTCTTCATCAAGAATTAGCAGTTCAGTTGCGCTGAGCAGTTCATCGCGCAGCAGCACGCCTGTTGTGAGCAGCAGCTCAAGTAGTTCACCGAATGTTGCGCAATGTAGCGCGCATACATGGCCAAAATACGAACCGGATTTGAATTACGATTTCCGTACCGATTTCGGTCAAGTCGATACCAGCAAATTCAAAGTTTATAACGGTTGCCCGGCGAGCACGATTGCCGGTGTAAAAACCAAAGGCCGCTTTGCATTTATCTGGGGAAAAAATCGCAACCCTGCAATTACCGATGCCGATATTGATCGCGTACTCACTAACTTGAATGAAGATGCAGATTACATTCACAACGTAATGGGTTGGCCGGTTGATAAATTGCAACAAGAAGGTTACTTCAGCAATATTTATCTTTACGGTTCAGGCCTGTGTACTGACAGTGCTGCTAACACCGAGAAAGGTGGCTGGCAAAGTGGTATCAACGGTTACCCGATGGTGTTGTTGTCGTACTATCCAGTGGTAACGCCAAGCGAACGCGGTGGCATTACGCACGAATTTATCCACACCATTATGGCAACGCGCGGTAACAAAGCAGCATGGTTTAACGAAGGTGGAAATACCTGGTTGCAAATGAATCTGGAAGCATCGCGCACCGGTAATTACGGTGTTGGATTTTTGGATGCAACGTCATTCCTCGCACCGCATATGCCGATCGAAAACTACAGCGGCTGGTTGCAAGACGGAACCTTTGGTGGCCCTAACGCAGAAGGTGTAAATCGCACTGCCAATGGCCAACAAATTTCTACCTGGCGCGATTACCTCGGCGGTAACCAATACAATTCGGCGTTCCCGCATTTCCTTGGTGTGCATGTGTCCAAAGGTGCAAACGCATGGCTGTGGGCGAAAGGATCGCACAATCATATTTTACGTTCGCTCGCCGGTGGTGTTGGTGAAGAACAAACGCAGCGTATGATTATGGAATTTCGCGCGCGTCAAGCGATGATGGATTTCGGTCCCTGGAGCAACGCGTTTAAAACGCCGATCAATAATAATTGGGGCAGAACTATCGGCGCTGAAAAAATTCCCGGTGGAATTTTACAAGAGCCAACGCCGCATCGTTTAACCTTCTACGCCGCAACTACGCAGCAAGGCACAACACTGGTTCCAAGCACGGATACCTTGCCAGGTTGGTCTGGTGCTAACCAGATTCCGCTGAAAGTAACAGGCAATAAAGTGCGTGTGAATTTCCAACCGATCGGGCAAAACATGCGCGTACAGTTAGCCTATCGCGCGGCTGACGGTACTGCGGTTTACAGCAAGCCGGTTACCAGTGGCGAAGCCTGTCTCGATCTCACCAAAGCGCCGAAAAATGGCGTAGTAGTCGCGGTAGTTTCCAACGTGGATTACCTCTACAACGGTGAAGAAACCCGTACCCGTAAACACGATTACCGTTTGCAAATCGTGGAAGGGGTAACGGGCACCGCGCCGCTCTACGACAAACACTATCAATAATTGATTTATATCCAGCCCAATCACAAGTGTGATTGGGCTGCTTCATTTCATCTCTCCAATATGTTGCGCGCGAAATATCGTGAAGCAATTGCATTGGGGTTTTGTATCAATTTATTTTTTGAATCTGAAAATATAATTCGGATTCAAGAGGGATTCTTTATGCGCGCTTTAACAATTCAAAAACAATTTTTAGCAGCCGTTATTGGATTAGGCCTGGCCAGCAGTTTGGTCGCCACCAATGCATCCGCAGCCTGTGTGTACACGGTTAGCAATAGTTGGGGTTCAGGTTTTACGGCATCCATTCGTGTAACCAATGACACTGCTGTTGCAGTGAATGGCTGGCAAGTGAATTGGGGTTATACAAAAAACACAGTGACCAGTGCGTGGAATGCACAATTAAGCGGAAGTTATTCAGCAACCAACCTGGCGTGGAATGGCAATTTAAATTCGGGCCAATCGGCTGAGTTTGGTGTGCAAGGTGCAACCAACGGCGGTGCTATAGAAACACCCGCAATAACCGGAGCATTGTGTAGTTCATCAACAGCGTCAAGTGTTGCATCGAGCGCGCCAGTTATTTCCAGCAGCGTAAGCAGTATTGTGCGCAGTTCATCCAGCAGTGTTGCGCCTGTAGTCAATAATATTGCAACGCTCGCTACTGCAACAACTTCCTATGTGTCGTCATGGGAAACTATTCGCGCTGTGAATGACAACAGCAATCCGGCAAACTCAAATGATAAATCAGCGGGTGCTTACGGCAACTGGAATAATCCGAACTCCATTCAATGGGTGCAATACGATTGGCCGCAAAATTATTCACTCACTAACACGCAAGTGTATTGGTTTGATGACAACGGCGGAGTGCTCACACCAACGCGCGCTTACATTGAATATTGGAGTGGCAGTGCCTGGGTGAATGCGGGCAATGTACCGCTGGTTAAAAATGCATTTAATACGTTGGGATTAAATGGAATTGTTACCAGCCGTTTGCGCGTTTCCATGCTGAATGCTACGCAATCTACAGGCATTTTAGAATGGCGTGTAGCGGGTAGTGCAACGGGTGTCGTTTCATCTGTGCCTGCATCTTCAATTCCTTCTTCATCTGTGCGCAGCAGTTCCGTTGTTTCCAGCAGCCGCTCAGCGCAAAGTTCATCATTGGTTTCAAGCAGTGTTAGAAGCTCAAGCAGTTCGTTAGTGGTTAGTAGTTCGAGCAGTTCGCGTGCAGCCGTCTCATCCTCTGTCGCAAGCAGTTCATCAGCCGCTGTATTCACACCGATCACCAATCAATACGAATACGAAGGTGTTAACACCAGTAATGCTGTTTATAAAGATTCAAACCGTTTCCGTTTGTATTACGGTGCTGATAATAAACGCGGACCCAAAGGCAATTTGGGACTTCATTCCGATGCTGATGTAACACGCATGCTCGCGCACATGGAAAAAGTGTATGACTACTTTGTAACAAACCGTGGCTTTAAATCACCTGCGCAATCGATTCATGCCAGCAGACCCGGCTTCTTCAAAATTAACGTGTATTCAGTAACCGATATCGATGCCGGTGGCTTTATGGGTTACAACGGTACCGCTGGTTTAAGTTATCTGGTGATGCGCAGTAATTTGTTGAATGTCGATAGTATTTCCACCCACGAATTTGGCCACGGAATTACGTTAGCAGAAGCCATCTGGATCGATAAAGCACGCACCGGCGCCTGGTGGGAAACTACAGCAGAATGGTTTGCCGATGCTTACATGAGCCCGCTTAACAACACTACTAACTTTAATACTGAATCCTTGCATGCCGGTTCATGGCGTACGATTGTCCATAAAGATAATTTGTACGAAGCATGGCCGTTCCTGAATTACCTGAGCAACAACCCGGATAATTATTCCAACCTTGGCCGCGATGCGATTCGTAATTTAATTCGTGCGCACCAAGGGCAGGAAACACCATTGCATAGTTTGGCTCGCCTGGTTCAACCGGTTTCAGTTCAAACATTGGTTGGACGTTATCGCGCGCGTATTGCTTACGGTGATATCGGTCATCCATTAGTACAAGCGCGAGTATTGAGTGCACAGCGCGATGCAAGTTTCCGCACACGCGCCTATCGCAATCTGGAGGCAATTGATTCGACTACTTATCGCGTAATCGCTGCACGTAAACCGCAATACACCGGCAGCAATATTATTCCGTTAACCGCAACGGGCACTGGTCAAATCAGCATTCAGGTTACCAACCTGGGCAATGGTTTGAGCGATAGTAATTTTACCGCTGTGGTCGCGATTAAAGCGTCGAATAATAGTGTGCGTTATGTCGATCTTCCGAATGGGACGGGCAGTTTCCAATTGGCGACGGGCGAAGAGTCCAGCCTGGTGGTTACCAACACGCCGAATAATTTATATCTCTACAACGCCTTTGAAAGCACAGAAACAAGCCAGGAATCGATTGGCTTGAATTATCAAGTGCAAATCCTGGGCGCGCGTCCACGCGATTAATTACTGCCTGTAAATTCATAACTCATTAATTCACTGCTGCAACACAGCGGCAGTGAATTTTTTTGGAGAAAATTGTTATGCAAAGTTCATTAAAAAAATGCAGTAGCTTGACTATTCTGTTAAGCGCAATTGCTGCTAGCCTGAGTGTAACTGCTCACGCAAGTTGTACTTATATTGTGACCAATAATTGGGGCACAGGTTATACCGCTGCGGTTCGCGTTACCAATGATACCAGTGCACGTGTTAATGGTTGGCAAGTGAATTGGTCTTATGCAAAAAATACCGTGACAAATGCATGGAATGCACAATTAAGTGGTAACTACACAGCAACCAATCTGGGCTGGAATGGTGGGTTAAATCCCGGTCAATCCGCTGAGTTTGGTTTTCAAGCGGTGACTAGTGGCGGCGTAGTGGAAACACCGGTATTGAGCGGAAATTTATGTGGTGCTTCGGTATCGAGTGTGAGTGTTTCCAGCAGATCTGTTGCAAGCAGTGTGGTTTCCAGTAGTAGAGTTTCCAGCAGCGTGGCGAGTAGTATTATTCGTAGCAGCAGTTCAGTGAGCAGCGTAACTCCTATCGCCAATAATATTGCGACTCTTGCAACTGCAACTACTTCTTATGTTTCCCCATGGGAAACGTTGGCAGCGGTCAATGACAATAGTGTTCCTGCAAATTCCAACGATAAATCCAAAGGCGCTTACGGCAATTGGGATAATCCAAATTCCACCCAATGGGTGCAATACGATTGGCCGCAAACTTACAGCCTCACACAAACGCAAATTTATTGGTTTGATGATAACGGCGGTGTGCTCACACCAACGCGCGCTTATATCGAATATTGGACCGGCAGCAATTGGGTCAGTATTGGCGATGTTCCGCTCACTAAAAATGCATTTAATAATTTACCGTTGAATAGCATTGTGACCAATCGTTTGCGTGTGTCCATGTCAAACGCTACGCAATCAACCGGAATTCTTGAGTGGCGTGTTGCAGGTGTTCCTGTAGGGCAACCTGCCTCCTCATCGAGCAGTTCACGTAGCAGTGTGGCAAGTTCATCCAGCAATTCTTCAACAGGAAATTGCACGGGGCCTTTAGCGGGAACACGCGGTAGTAATCCAATCCTGCCGAATATTTTTACGGCTGACCCTGCATCATTTGTCCACAACTGCACGTTCTACATCACTGCGGGTCGTGATGAAGGAACCAATGGTTTCTTGTTGCGCAGTTGGTATGTGTTGTCATCGACCGACATGGTGAATTGGACTGACCACGGCGCACCGGTAATGAGTTTAAGCACATTCATCTGGGCCGATGCCAACGCATGGGCAGGGCAGATGATTGAGCGCGGCGGAAAATTTTATTGGTACGTGCCAGTCAATAAACGCGGTGGTGGAATGGCTATTGGTGTTGCGGTGGGCGATAGCCCGCTCGGTCCATTCCGCGACGCAATTGGTGCTCCGCTGGTTGACGACACTATCGAAATGAAAGCGTTTAATTACACGGATGCAGGCCAAACGGTTTACACGATTGATCCCACCGTTTTTGTTGATGACAACGGTCAAGCGTATTTAACCTACGGCGGTTTCTGGAGAATGGTGACAGTTGCACTTAATGACAACATGACATCCATTAAAGGCAACTGGATTGAACGCACACCGCGCGATTTCTTTGAAGCGCCGTTCCTCACCAAACGCAACGGCACTTACTACATGGTGTATGCCGCAGGCGCTAACCCGGCGACTATCGATTACGCCACTGCAACCAGCCCGACAGGCCCATGGACGTATCGCGGTCGTATCCTCGATAAATTACCGGCACTGTCAGGGCAGGATGCACCAACCAGCCATCCGGCAATTACCGAATTCGCGGGGCAATGGTATCTGGTGTATCACATCAGTAATGGTAAAGGCGGCGGGACGTATCGCCGCCAGGTTGCGCTTGAAAAATTATTTTTCAATAGTGATGGCACTATCAAACCCATCACTCCATCAACGGGTTTAACGTTTTAACAATTTGTTAAAAGTGTTATTGAGTGTGTTCATTGACCTTATGTGATTGCGGGCCCTTGTGGCCCGCTTTTATTTCTGAAAATTGTGCAGGTCAAGTCGTCAATCTATTCGCAAACTGCTCCACCGCACTAACAACTTTTTGTGCCCCATCCTGAATTTCTACAATCACATCGCCCGCTTGTGCGGAGAGTTCCAGGCCTTGTACGGCCTGGCGTTTGCCGTTTTCGATTATTTCTACCGCTTGTTCTGCCAATTTCTGGTTTTGTGAAACCACGCTCACAATTTCTACAGTGGCCTGACTGGTGCGTGAAGCAAGTTGGCGGACTTCATCGGCAACGACGGCGAAACCGCGGCCCTGGTCGCCAGCGCGCGCTGCCTCAATCGCCGCGTTTAAGGCGAGCAAATTAGTTTGGTCGGCGATACTGCTGATGCTTTTGATGATGGTGCCGATGATTTGCGATTGTTTATCCAGTGCGGCAATGCCTTCAGCGGCAGCTTCCATTTGCGCCGCTAATTCGCGCATTACGCTTACGGTTTGTTGCACTACGCCGCTTCCTCTTTTTGCGGTTGCATCGGTATGTTGTGAGGTGGTGAAGGCGATATCCGCCGCTTGTGCAACGGCTATTTCACCGTTCACTTGATCGGTGATAACTGTTGCGAATTTTACAATTTTGTAAAGGCGATTGTGTGAATCGGAAATGGGATTGTAGGACGCCTCCAGCCAGACTGTACGTCCATGGCTGTCTACGCGTTTGAATCGGTCGACAATAAATTCTCCCCGACGAAGCTTTTCCCAAAATGCCTGGTAGCCGCTGGAGTTGTATTCACTCGGTTCGCAAAACATGCGGTGATGTTTGCCGATGATTTGATTCAGGGAATAGCCCATGCCTTTTAAAAAGCGATCATTGGCCGTTAATACATTTCCGTTTAAATCAAATTCAATAACCGCTGTTGAACGTTGCAATGCTTCGATTAAATTTTGATGTTCGCAAGACGCTTCAATAGTGCGGGTGAGATCATTCGCATAGACGGAAAAAGTTTGTATTTGACCGCGACTGTTTTTCACCGGCTGTACAATCGCCCGCAACCATGCTTCTTCGTCGTCACCGCGAATTATTTGCAGTGCGCCGGCCCAATGGGCTCCTTGTTGAATGGCATTTTTCATGCGTTCGCAGTGATCGGTTTTTTGCGCGTAGGCAGGAACCAGATCGATCAATTTACGATTGAGAACCGTGCCGCTGGTAAATGCCATTTCAGCTTCAAAGTTGGTATTGGCATAAATAATCCGCCCCTGCGGATCCAGATTGAGCATCAACATCTCGCTGTCCAGGCTTTCGCGTACTTGCAGCATGGACGAGAGTTGTTCGGTCAAAACAGCTATTTCTTGTTTCAATCGTGCGTTAAACATTGTGCTTTCCTGTTTTTTACCTTTCATGATCAGGAAAGCTTAGTTGGCGATTGTTGATCTGTACAAAATGGCGAATAACTTTATAGGTCTGAAAAAAAACAGCAGCCGAAACTGCTGTTTCTTACGAGAACTTTCAATCGCAACAGGCGCTTTTATTCAATAGCACAGCCGCGAACTTGAATCCACGCATTTGCCCACGCCCAACCCACACCAGGTACGTAAGGTCCACCGGTATTGCACCAGGCGCTGACAGTACAACGATATTCATACCCGAAATTTTGCACCAGATCGCCGTTCTTGTAGGTATAACTACCGTTATAAGTGGGTGAGTTACAACCCAATGGTCTTGAGGAATTACTTGACCGGCTTGAGGAGGAAAGGCTCGAACTGCTCCTGCTACTCGACACCCATGAACTGGATGTAGAGCTTGTTGCAGTACAGGAACCCAAATCCAGCCAGTGATTGTATTGCCCGGACGATTGCACAGGATTATTTCCCTGTGTCCAGTAATTTGCGCGGTAACGTTTGCTGTTGTGTTGCACCTGGTTGCCGCCCACGTACACCGTGCTGCTGTTCCAGTAAGGTAAATTACTGCACTGATCCACAACAGAACTGGAGCTGCTGCTGACGCTTGATGACGAGGGCATAGGCTGGAAGTCAACATCAATACATTGGTAATTTGCTTCCGGCGCATCTGTTACCCAATCCCGTTGCCAAATCGCGTAAACAATATGTTTGCCGCTACGATAAGGTAAGTTGACGACGTGGGTAGAGATCGCTTTTTGACTCTCGGGACCGGAATCGTGGATTAATTCCAGGTCGGACCATTTCAGGGGTGCACCGGCGGGATCAAAGCCTTGCTTGGTAATGTAATAGCGAAAATAGGTGGTGCGGTGGGATGCAGTATTTGTCCAGACAAATTCACGTGGTCCCGGCGCAACAGTTGTTGCAGTCCAGTCGTTACGCGCGAGATCCAGGCCAGCAAACATCGGTCGGTTGGCACTGCATAGTTTCCCGTCGGGAATCCATTGTTGGTGATTATCCCTGGCTTCATAGACGGCTACTTCCTGCGGGGAATAAAAAGCATATCCGCCAACATTTGCATCGTTTGCTGCTACACACGCGGGTAGTGTGGGAATGCCAGCGGTATCTTTGCTGTCTTTGTGACACACCAATATCCTGCTTTGTGGTGAAGAAACATAACCGTGGGCGCTTACATCAGTGATGGTGAAAAAGGATAAAGCCCCGGCGAGAAATGCTGATATTCGCAAAGACGTCATTTTATTTATTTTCATCGTTTTCTCCCTAAAGAATAAAAACTGGAATTTGTGGAATACATCATTACGCAAACCATGAATAACGCTGTTCATCGTTTGTGCGGCTGGATTCTAGGAGGGCAATTTCCAAAAGGCGAGTTCGACTTTCGGGTGGAGATTTAAACTACTTAATTACGTGTAAAAGGTATTAGTTGAAAAAAGTCGCACCTTAATTTTCCCGGAAGCAGAAAATTAAGCGCAAAATATTTTGCAGCGCAGAATAAAAAATTTTCGCTGCGATGCTTGTTTACAGGTACGGATTTCCAGCAACAGGTCCGGCAGCAACTCCCTACTTTAACGACCCACCGTGATGATCGCTTGTTAAAGCAATTATTAAACGCACAACTGAAATCTGAATAATGTTGAAATCCAGTTTTTTTCAAGGACATTTCCACTGACTTCCTGTCTCCAGTTTTCTTACTACGGTTTTACCCACAAGACATTTTTGCTGTACCACTTTTACCGGAGAAAATCGATACACCTGTTTTTATATTTAAAAATAATTCTATTTGTGAATTCTGTCGCATTCTTTAAGTTGTGTCGTCAAATACTTCACAGATGGCATCTTAATAAATCCTATTATTCGCATTAATAGGTAGTATCTAGTCCTGCTGACTATTTGTTCGCACGCTTTTTCTTCCCCTCGAAAATCTCGTATAGCGACTGCTGTATTAGTCCAAAGTAATCCGGCCATGGGCCGAGCTGTTCCCTGCGTCGGCATTTTTAATAATTAATAACGAAGCGACTAACGCCAGAAATAACGACAGAAATAACCAATGGAGAACATCCTGATGAACATGACCCGGCTAAAAATGCTGGGCTCTGCTGCACTCCTGAGCGCTGGAATTATTTCAGCACAGAGTGCGATGGCGCAGAGTGCCAGTTGTAAATATGTAGTGACCAATAACTGGGGTGGCGGTGCCACGGCCAGTATCGAAATTACTAACAACGGAACCAGTGCGATTAACAACTGGACAGTAAATTGGGCTTACGCGAGAAACACGTTATCTAGCAGTTGGAATGCAACGGTATCTGGCTCCAACCCTTATGCGGCAACTAATTTAAATTGGAATGGCACCATCCTGCCGGGTCAAAAAGTCTCTTTTGGTGTACAGGTAAATTCCAACGGTGCGGCGATAGAAACTCCAGCGGTGACAGGATCAATTTGCGGTGCAGTTTCATCCGCTTCATCCAGTGCGGTTTCGTCTAGCCCAATTTCGTCGAGTTCAATTCCTTCTTCATCACGCCCTTCATCGTCAGTGATAAGTTCAAGCTCATCGATTCGTTCTTCCAGTTCAGTCTCCTCAAGCCTTACTTCTACTTGCGCTGCTATTCAGGCGTGTAATTGGTACGGCACTAATTACCCTGTGTGCGCCGCAACACAAAGTGGTTGGGGTTATGAGAACAATAGAAGTTGTATTTCCATTGCAACTTGCGCGAGCCAACCTTCGCTATTTGGTTTGATCAGTGGTTGTGGTCCACTCAGTTCTTCATCAAGTTCAATCAGGCTCAGCTCATCAAGTTCAATAATTTCTTCCAGCATTCGTTCGTCGTCGAGTAGCAGTGTTATTTCTTCGAGCCCTGTTTCCTCAAGTATTGTTTCCTCAAGCATCCGCTCTTCATCAAGTAGCAGCATTATTTCTTCCAGCAGTTCTTCCATTCGTTCATCCAGCAGCGTGAGCTCATCCAGCAGTGCAAACGGTGTGATTCCTAATGCGACTGCCAGTGGTTGGCCTTATTGTCGCTCTGCGGATTCAGACCCGGATGGCGACGGTTGGGGTTGGGAAAATAGTTACTCGTGCATCGTGTACGGTTCTGCTCCCGATTCATCAGGTGTAGGCAATTTTTCTTATTGCATGATCGGCGCATCCAAATTGAATTTGTGTGGCACTGATAACGGCAGTTGGGGTTTCCAAAGCGGAGCGGTGTGTTTGTCGAAAAGTATGTGTCCGGGAATGGGCAGTGCAACGCAAGCGCCTGCACGCAGTGTTCCGGTGAATGCCAATGCCAATGCGACGACCAAATCTGTTTTCACTTATTTGAAATCGATTTGGGGCAATCACATTTTATCTGGCCAACAGGATCTGACCTGGCAAGAGAATATCGATCAATATCAGCGCGTCATTAATGATACTGGTCGTGCACCTGCAATTATGGGGTACGACTTTATGAATTACGGTTTGTGGGCGGGCAACCCCGGCCTTAAACAAACTGAAGAAGGAATTGCCCATTGGAATCGCGGTGGTTTGGTTACTTTTGCATGGCACTGGCGCGATCCGAATGCGAGTAACACCAGCATCGGTGCTTTCTATACTGCCGATACAAGTTTCTCGATTCCGATTGCGAATGGCCAATTGGATACCGCTAGTGCTAGCTACGCAAATATCGAAGCGGATATCGCCTTGATTGCTGCTGAATTACAAAAGCTGGAAGACGCGGGTGTAACTGTGTTGTGGCGACCATTGCACGAAGCATCGGGTGGCTGGTTCTGGTGGGGCCGTTCTGATCGCACCGATGGAATTCCTGCCGCTTATGCGCAAGTTGTGTTGTGGCGTCATCTGTACGATCGCCTCACTAATTTCTACGGCTTGAATAATTTGATTTGGGTGTGGAATGGGCAGAGTGGTGGTTGGTATCCCGGTGATGCTTATGTGGATATCGTCAGTCACGATATTTACGACGGCAGCCGCAATTACGAATCACAAGCGTCTACGTTTAATCTCGCCAAAGCCTATTCACAAGAAGTGAAATTGGTTGCGCTGAGCGAGAACAGCAATATTCCTGATCCGGATTTAATCAAACAAGACAATGCCTGGTGGTTGTATTTTGTTGTGTGGAATGATGTTGACACGGCGGAAGGTGTTAGCAATTCCAGCAATTTCTGGACTGGCGAGTACTACAACACCAACGCCCATAAACGTCATGTGTATAACCATGATCTCGTCATCACTTTGGATGAATTGCCGGATTTTTAATTAATTTTTATTGAATAAATGATTAATTAAAAATGTTGAGCAGCTTTATTCACCCAAAACACGCGAGCCTTGCAAGGGGCTTGCGTTTTTCACCATTCAGGGCAAATAAACCTGTGAGCCCTGAAATCGTTTAACAATAACGACAGGAGAGACACCTGATGAAAAACCTACAGCTAAAAAATCTACAACTAAAAAAATGGGGCGCAGCCCTTTTACTCAGTGCGGGTATGTTTGCAACGCAAATATCGCTTGCGCAAACTGCAACGTGTAAATATGTAGTCACCAACAACTGGGGAAGTGGTGCAACGGCCAATATTGAAATTACCAATAAAGGCACTACAGCAATTAATGGATGGAATGTGAGTTGGAGTTATGTAAACAATCGTCTTTCAGGCAGTTGGAATGCAAATATTACTGGCGCTAATCCTTACAGTGCTTCCAATTTAAGTTGGAATGGGAATATCTCACCAGGACAAACCGTTGCGTTCGGATTGCAAGTCAATGGCAACGGTGCGATAGAAACTCCGGCAGTGACTGGTGCAATTTGCGGTGGCAGCACATCTTCCGTTGTCCCTTCTTCATCGGTGCGCTCGTCTTCATCATCGATTCGCTCGTCTTCTTCATCGTCAATTCGTTCATCCTCCTCGGTAATTGTTTCGTCATCGAGCCGTTCATCGTCTTCGGTAATTGTTTCGTCTTCAAGTCGTTCGTCTTCGTCGGTCGTTGTATCCTCGTCAATTCGTTCGTCTTCAAGCAGCTCTCGCTCCTCAAGCTCAAGTGGTGATTTAACCTCGGTGCAACTTACCAAATTAATGGGCATCGGCTGGAACGTTGGTAACTCTCTCGATGCTGTTGGTGGTGAAACCAATTGGGGTAATCCGTTAATCACCCAGCAATTAATTAATTCGGTAAAAGCCGCGGGCTTCAAAACAATTCGTTTGCCCGTAGCCTGGAGCAAGTTTTCTGATGAATCCAATTTTGTGATTCAAACAGCGTGGCTGGATCGCGTCGAGCAAGTTGTGAAATATGCACAAAATGCCGACATGTATGTAGTCATGAATATTCATTGGGATGGCGGCTGGATGCAACCAACCAATTCGCAACAAGCTTACGTAAATAATCGTTTAAAAATTATGTGGACACAAATTGCCAATCGTTTTAAAAATTACGATAACCGTTTGTTATTTGCAGGCACTAATGAAGTGATGGTTGATGGTGATTACGGCACACCAACGGCTGAGTATTACACAGTGCAAAACAGTTTCAACCAAACATTTGTAACAACAGTGCGTGCAACTGGTGGTAATAATGCAAGTCGTTTCCTGGTGGTGCAGGGTTTTAACACCAATATCGATCACACTGTGAATTTCGCAAAAATTCCAACGGACACCACCAGTAATCGTCTGTTAATGGAAGTTCATTATTATGATCCATATAACTTCACACTGAACACCAACAGCAACATCACCCAATGGGGAAAAAATGCTACCAATCCCAGTGCAACTGAAACCTGGGCGAATGAGGCCTGGGCTGATTCGCAATTCCAGAAAATGAAAACCAATTTTGTGGATAAAGGTGTGGGTGTAATCCTTGGCGAATACGGTGTTGTATCGCGCACCAATGTTGGCGACCACGAAGGCTACCGTGTGTATTGGAATGAATACATCACCAAGTCTGCATACACTCGTGGGCTGGTTCCTGTCTATTGGGATAACGGTTTCGGTGGCAATGGTGGTATGGCGTTATTTGATCGCGCTTCCGGTACCCAGTTATATCCAAACCTGATTCAGGCAATTGTTAAGGCCGATGACTGATTGGTTACAAAAATGATGTAAATGGTTTTTGAATAACCCCCCATTTGGGGGGTTATTTTTTTTGTGATTGGTAATAACGTCCAACATGGAATGTCGCCAGCAAGTAATCGAAGCTGGTTTTTATTTATCTTAAGGAGAGAAAAATGAGTCTGAAACAATATACTGTTCGCCGTGGAGATACATTAAGCGGAATTTCCCTGGCTTTCGACGTTTCACTGATAGAGCTGCTTAAAGAAAATCCGCAAATATCAAACCCCAATCTGATTCGTTCAGGAGAACAAATACTTGTTCCAACAAACGAACCGCATCCATCTGTTCATGCCACTATTGCCAACAATAATTTTCCGATTAATGATGTGCCTCTATGGCTAAAGATCGCCTATCGTGAAGAAGGTGTAACCGAAGTAGGTGGGTCCGAACATAATCCCAGGATTCTCGAATACCATGCATCTACCCGGTTAAACAAAATAAAAGCCGCTAAGGATGAAACAGCATGGTGTTCGTCTTTTGTTAATTGGTGCATAGAAAAAGCTGGGCTTGAGGGCACTAATTCTGCATGGGCACTTGATTGGGACAACTGGGGCATAAAATTGCAAAAACCGACGCTCGGATGTGTAGTTGTTTTTAGCAGAACTGGCGTTACTAACAGTGGCGGGCATGTTGGTTTTTATATTGATGAAGGGCCATCGACAATCGAAGTTTTTGGTGGTAACCAGCGCAATAGTGTCAATACATCAAATTATCCAAAGAATGGGATATCCGGTTCTTTTTCATATAAACATCTATCATACCTTTGGCCTAAGGATGTAGAACTTAAGGAGTCTGCGTAAATCTATTCGAAATGTGCTTTTAATTTTCCTGATTTTTTTCCGGGAAAAACAGCTCTATCTGGCTGAGTTGTTTTTCCCGGTTCTGTTTTTCAATGTTTAAAAAATTACTAAACCCCTGCCAGTTCTTCATCTAACAAGAAATATTTTTAAGATAGAATCCGTTATGCATTTTCTCAGATGTCCTTGGTGCATTAGTAATGGGAATGCAAAAATTTACCCAGGGTGCTTGTGTCCCGAGCGTATATAGCGATGAGTTCACGCATGGGAAATGGGTGCTGCGGGATGTACTTGCAAAAATATTGCATCATTCAGTTTTTAGTGAAGCTAGTAATTCCAGTGCACGCAAGCGTTTTTGCGGATCATAAACATCAATCGTAAACATAAATTCATTAATACCAAGCTCTGCTGCAAGCTGTTCCAGTTTGGCTTTTACCTGAAGCTGGTTACCAACGGCTGCGAGCGATAAAAAATCTTTTACATTTAATTCTTCTTCGATATTCCATAAACCCTCCATTGATTCGACGGGAGGTTTCAGCCATAACGGAAGGCCACGGTGCAGCGCGAGAATACGTTGATGACTGGTAGTGGAAAGGTATTTTGCTTCTTCTTCAGTATCGGCAACAATAACTGGCATACCCAGCATCGCATAAGGTTTATCAAGTGTTGCAGAAGGTACGAATTGCGTTTGATAAATGCGCAAAGCGTCGCGCATTAACCGCGGTGCAAAATGGCCGGCAAACGCATAAGGAAGGCCGCGTTTTGCAGCAAGTTGTGCGCTGAATAAACTCGAACCCAGCAACCAGATTGGAACTTCTGTTCCTGCACCGGGAATTGCTTTTAACCGTTGCCCCTTGGCACTGGGCGCTAATAATTGCTGTAGTAAGCTAACTTCAGTGGGAAACTCATCAGCAGCAAGGCTATCGCGACGCAATGCGCGGCTGGTAATTGGATCTGTTCCCGGCGCGCGTCCCAATCCCAAATCAATACGGTTAGGGTATAAACATGCAAGCGTGCCAAATTGCTCGGCAATAACCAGCGGTGGATGGTTGGGTAACATAATTCCGCCAGAACCTACACGCAGTGTGCTTGTACCACCGGCGATATAGCCTATTAATACTGCGGTTGCAGAGCTGGCAATGCCTTCCATGTTGTGGTGTTCTGCTAACCAAAATCGCTTGAATCCCAGTTTTTCAGCGGCTTGTGCATAGCAGAGCGAATTTTTGAGGGTTTCATTGATCGTGGAGTCTTCCCGAACAGACGCTAATTCGAGCAGGGAAAAGGGAATGGATTTCAACATGATGAATCACTCAAATAAACTGCGGATATTCTAGATTGGGCCGGATGACGTCGATTCAATACCGGATGACGTCGATTCAATACCAAATGACGTCGATTCAATAGTAGTACGCTGGATGATGCAATAGGGCAGGGACGTTGTTTTGTAATATGTTAAAAACAGAAATAGTTATCCCTCAGGCTGTTGATAATGTCCCGGATATACCTTCGGGTTTTTAGGGTGGTAAATTCCTGTTACCCGCACATTTGTTATTTTTGCATCGGATTTTTCTACAGATTGTCGTGCTAGTTTTTCCGCATCATCCTCAGATAATGTGTCACTATCAGTGTAGGTTTCAATGGTTTGTGGTTGGTTATCAACAATAAAGCTGATAAGAAAACGATATTGGTCCGCCATAGAAAAGCTCCATATGCAAACAATTATGGGCGTCATATTGAGTAGAGGTTTTTATTATGCAAATGTTCAATGTTGATGACTTATGGCACGCAATGGAGCCTTGAAATATGAAGGCTGAAAATATAATGGATGCCATACCCGATAATCTACATGCAGAAGTGTTTGAAGATATTATCAAATCATCAACCGTACGTCTGGAGCGGATCGTCTCCAAAGGTCAATTCACACCGGCGGACAGTTGGTACGATCAGGATGAGAATGAATGGGTAATGGTTGTTGAAGGAAAAGCGATTCTTGAGTTTGAGGATAATATGGTTACCTTGAGCAGGGGGGATTATGTAAATATCCCGGCGCATTCCAAGCATAAAGTTCATTGGACTGACTCACTGTATGGCTCGCAATTTTTTACAAATAGATTTATTAAATTTCTGTGGACAATATGAATTCTGGTGTAACAAATAGTTTGAATAGCAAAACTTATACGTTAATCGGTTTTGGTGCTGTATTGATGTGGAGCGCCACCATTGGTTTGTTTCGTAGCGTATCAGAATTTTTTGGCCCAACGGGTGGTGCTGCATTGATTTTTACTACCAGCGGAATTCTGGCCAGCTTGTTTTTTGGTTTACGCGTTCGTGACATTCCGCGCACTTATCTTTTAGGTGGTGGTTTATTATTTGTTACTTATGAAATTTTCCTTGCTTTATCAATCGGTTTAGCTCATTCACGTGCTCAGTCACTTGAGTTGGGAATGATTAATTATTTATGGCCGAGCCTTACGATTTTGTTTGCAGTCATTGCCCGACAACAAAAATCCTCCTGGTTGTTGTTGCCAGCAATTTTACTGTGTGTAGTGGGTATTACGTTTGTCATGAAAGGTGATGGCAATTGGTCAATTGAATTATTTTTGAAGAATATCAAAAGCAATCCACTTGCTTATTCCCTGGCTTTTGGTGCTGCATTTATCTGGGCAATGTATTCGCTTGTTGCACGGAAATACGGCGATGGAAAAAATGCAGTTCCGTTATTTTTAGTGGTAACCGCAGTAATTCTGTGGGGTAAATATATAGCCAGTGCTGAATCATCCATAACCTTCAATGTCACTGGCATGTTACAGGTAGTACTTCTTGGTTCGCTGACTGCGGCCGCCTACACTTGTTGGAATTATGGTGTGCAAAAGGGCAGCCTCACCCTGTTGGCGATTGCTTCCTATTTCACCCCAATCCTATCAATGCTGTTAGGGTGTTTGTGGCTGGGAGTGCAACCAAATGCGGGATTTTTATATGGTGTTGGGATGGTGACTATCGGATCGCTTATTAGTTGGTGGGCGACACGATAAAAAACCGGCTTAACTACAAAATCCTAATCCTTAATTTGTCTAATAAAATAGTGTTTTAGTTTCAATTCAGTAAGTGGCATCTCTTGTTGCATGATGTGAGATAAGCACTACTACTTCCATTTAGGGATTATCCGCGACGATAAATCAAAGGTATGCCTTATACCTAATTAATCATTCCTGACTTTTAAAATAGCGTTATATTGCAAAACATAATTTGCTAAAAAATATTTTTACGCTTCGACTTTTACTGCTTTCGCCTGACACCTTTTTTCCTTGTGTGTTGAAGAATTCTGACTAGCATTCCTCAGCAGAGGGTTGCCTCAGTTGTCTTTCGTCATGTCCGATACAATTCGGTGGAGGGTGTATGCAATTAAAAAATTTCATTAAGTACGTAATATTAGGATTGGCCGTCATGCTAACAGCATGTGGTGGCAGTAGTCGTTCCGGCAAGAGCACTTCATCAACGCCCGTGAGCACCGGGGGTTCTTCAAGTGCGGCAATATCTTCAGCGGCGGTTTCATCGGCAATGTCATCCACCACCCAATCCTCCGTTGGAGTGTCTTCTGTCGCGTCATCGACTGCTTCTTCTGTAGTTGCCGTTGTTGAAGATAAAACATTAATCCTGCCATCAAGTCTGGAGGTGGTGACCAATGAAAACGCTAAATAATCCTGTTTTTATTCCCACTACTTTATCGCTAGCCATTGCATTAGCTGCGCCTTGTTCTTTTGCTGATTTCAATGATGCAGGTACGGATTATTCTACCGCACCACAACACTATCGCGTATGGAACGAGGCTTTAAAGCCAGTTGATCTTGTTAACAGTATTTTATGTTTTACCGGGCAATTAAAAGCGGAAGAGTTTATCAATAAAGGTCCGTATCTCGCGTTGGCTGATGAAGGCGCATGCTTTGAGCAGGATGGTGATGACTCAGCATCAACGCAGTCTGCTGGCGCAGGGAATGTTCCTTCTTACACAAAAATTATTGTCAACTCAACACGAGCTTCAGCGAACGATCCATTGTTAGTTAGAGTATGGATACCGGGAATGGGGCAGGGAGATGAGCAGCAAACAATTAAATTTAAATCGTCTATTACCAAAGGGGCCAGTATCGAAAACCCTTTTGGTATTTTTACGTTTAATTATAATTTCTATGCGTCGCCCGATAGCAATGAAGCGCTGGGTGGTGGTGAAATAAAAACGATTGAAATTCCGGGTAAAATTGGTTTTACCTTTTACGAAAAAGAAGCTGAAGATCAAGACAGAATTTCAGAAAAAGGTGCCAGTGTGGTGATGAGCAGTGATCGCACAGTGGGAATTGCGTATACGTTTAACCATCAACAACAAGGTGTTCAGGAGCAGGGGGATTATTACGGTTTATCGTTTAATGCCAGTAATGTGCTTACACAAAAAGCAGAAACTTACGAATTATTGCCATTTAATTCAAACGATAGCAGCACAGGTAGTGAGGCTTGCCTGAGTCGTACCGATTTTAATGAATCAGTGTGGCAATATAACTTATTTGATACTGATACCGGTGCGAAGGTAGCGATTAAATCGGGTATTTCTTTTAAGTATGATGCGGATGGCGATAGTGAGCACACAACGGAAAGCTATGGTCAAGTTGGCTATTGGGGATTGTGGGCGGAGCATCCGGAAGCATTGCACACTGGCGATACGATTGTGGCCCAAAATCAGAACCATAATGACACCAGTGTTACTACCTATTCTATTGTGAAGGCACCTGGTCGCTTGATAAAAAATACGGTTCAGGAATTAACGTTAGCGAACATCAATGGTCTTCAATTTAATTACTGGAGTCCGGATGCCCAACAGTCCCAATTTCAAAACTGGATTGTTGAATATTTAACAGTGGACGACGATGGCGTTAGTAGTGATGGTTTTTATAAAGTGGGTGGTAGTAGTAATGGCGAGAATGGGCCCACCATAAGCATGCTCCAGAATCCTGTTGTCATCACGTTAAATGCTACTGAAACTTTGTATATGAATTCAGAGCAATTAGGTGGACCGGTTAAATATACCAACGGGAATAATTTCGTTACTTTTGCAAAACAGGAGTTTATTAATGGCAGTGAAACAGATGAAGGTGAATTGCTCGCGGGTGGGTGGGTAACTTTATATTGTGTTGATCGTTGTCCGATCGGTACATTGGGCGCGGCGCAATTAAGTAATTGGAACTCTCCGTATAGTGATCCGATTTCGTCTGTTGATGATGCGATGGCATTTACTTTCAATGTGGATGGTGTAAACCCTCTCACACTTGTGCGTGCATCTAACAGTGAGCCTGTTCGTTATGCATCTGATTTAACGATTGAAAGTTTGCAAATGAGTGGTTCACCGTACAGTTGGGGCGTTCGCTCTGGTTCATTGGTGACAGCTGATGTTCTGGAAACGTTATCGACACCACACGATATTTATAATCCGTTAAAAGTAACAGTTTTCTATGAATGGGAGGCAGGTTTAAATTCATTTAATCAAATGGTGAGCGTGAAAGATAGCACAGGAAAAATCCAGACATTTGATAAGCCATTGCAATTCACTTATACGCATACTGATGCAAAAGATCGCAGCGGTGATGCTGGTATGTTTGATGGAAAATTGGTGTTGTTAAATTACAGCGGCAATGGCCAGTTTAGTGGGATTCCTGCTACCCAGGATAGCGATGGGCGTTATACTGCAGCATTCACTATTGCTGATGGAACGTTGATGGGGCCGGATAATAAGTATGTTATTAAGGCCCAGGAAATAGAAGGAAGAATGAAACCGACTAACGGGCAATGTGGTGATCTCGCATTAGCAGAACCTTTGGCTCCAATACCCACTGCTACCACTGACAATGCTAATGATATAGGTGAAATGCCGGAAGTGACCGGTGCACCGAAAGTCATTGCCGGGGAAGTGCAGGTGCCTGTACCTTTATAAGGCAGCAGCCTATTTACGATAGGGTTAAAATAGGTGGCAGCTAGCCGCCTATTTTTTTAGTTTTATATCTTTTTCGGGTTGATAAAAATAATTTTTTTACATTTATCTGACCATTTATGAAAGTGGGTGGAAGTATTCACATTCTTGATATTAAAATTTTGTTTTTAAGTACAGAAATCTGGAATGTAAATTAAAATTAGGAAATCAGTATGAGTGCCATACCAGCTGTTGCCCATATTGATAATGCCTTCAATGTTGCGTCCTAATTTTTCCTTAAAAAGCGCAATATTGACTTTGCACGCTTTTGAAAACGTTTTATAGTCATTTGGTGGCCATTAAGTGCCAAATGAAATATAGACCGTTATTCACAGTTAAAGCGATATCTCTATCATTTTGCATTGCGTTTTGTAGTTTTTCGCGAAAAATAAACGAAAAACATCAATTAAAAAAATGTCACACAACGTTAGATAAATTTAAGGAGTTAAGAATGAGTCAAATTGAATTACGGAAACAATCAGGGTTGCAAGCTATTAAAGGTTCATATGAAGCCGAAAATGCATACTGGGTGGATGTGGTAAGGCCGTTTATAACAGCGCGTAAGACAGAAATTCCCGGTTCATATTGGGAAAATGAAACCGGGACACCAAGTCCATCATATTCAGATATTTTGGAATTGTTTATGTTTAAAACTTACGGGAACAATGAATTATCTTTTGATTATACGTTTCCCGCGAATGTTACGCCGTATGTGATTCGGGTAACTTTTAATACCAGCGATCAAATAACGGGTATGGTCAGCGCGAGTTAAAATGTTGCTGATAAATTGCTAATAAAAAGGCGGAAATAATCCGCCTTTTTCCATAATAAGACTTCATTGGGAAAGATCAGTCTTGGTAACGCGCTAAGAACATAGCGACTGTCTCATCAATAATTTTTTCTCGCATAGCCGCTGTTTGTTGTTCCAGCCCGAACAAAGTAGGGTAAAACACAAAAGATTTCAGTTGAAAAATAAATTGCTTGCTGGCGAATGGAATATCGGAAATTTTCAATGCGCCCGCCGCACAGGCATCGGTTAAAAATGTTTCGAGGTAGCGTTTGCAACCAAGGGCGTTGTCGTTCATCCCCTGCGCAAGCTCGGGGCGCTGCATAACTTGCATAATGGCAATTTTGGCCACTCTTAAAAAAGCATCTGAACTTAGCAGGGCGACCTCATCCTCAGCAATTTGACGTAGCTGTTGCTCAATCGGAGCGGAGGCATTGAATCGCAACTCACAACCTTGTGATAACTTCTCAAACATGCGCTGCAAAATAGCCTGGAATAACACATCTTTAGTGGCAAAGTGGTTATAGACCGTGCGTTTTGATACCTGGGCCTGCAACGCCAGTTGGTCCATGCTGGTGTTTTCCACCCCAATGCTATGGAAGAGTTCTTCCGCCGCATCCAATATTTGCATTCTTTTCTGATCAGTCAGTTTCATCATCCACCCCGGTATTTGCGTGGTTATTCTAGCTTGATGCATAAAAAAGTGCACCAATCAGTTTACTTATTGGTTTTTGTATGTAAACTGCACGGTGTAGTTTATCGAAATGGCGAAATCTATGCGCACGTTAGCAAAGGTAACAATCTGGCTGCTAGGCAGCCTCATGGCAATCACAGCAGGAGTCACCGTGGTGAATACAGAAATTGTGGCAAGTGTTAATACTGAATCCCTGGTTCAGGCCAGCCAATACAAAAATGGCCGTTTCTTCAATACCAAAATATTTGAGCAGCCGGGGTTGGCGAAAACTTTTGAGATTTTCAAACGTTACTTTACCGAACCCGCGAAGGACAAAATTCCGCTTAAGGTGGTTCCGGTGGAGCAAGTCAGCCGCGCGCAACTTGAAGCATTACCGGATAACGACCTGCACTTCATAAAGCTGGGGCATTCGTCGATATTGTTGAAAGTGTATGGCGAGTATTGGTTATTGGCCCCTGTATTTTCCGAGCGCGCTTCACCGTTCTCCTTTTTAGGCCCGAAGCGTTTTCATCAAACCCCTATTGCGCTGGATGAATTGCCGGAGATTGATAAAGTGCTGATTTCCCACAATCACTACGATCATCTGGATAAAGCCAGCATTAAAAAATTGGTCGCTAAAACGAAACAGTTTTTGGTACCACTAGGGGTAGAGGCGGATTTGCAAAAATGGGGCGTTTCGCCTGAAAAGATTATTCGTTTTGATTGGTGGCAAGAATTGAAAACAGAAAGTGCGCTGATCGCATTTACACCCACCCAACATTTTTCCGGTCGCGGTATTGGTGATGGTAATAACACTTTGTGGGGGTCCTGGATGATCAAAACTAATGCTGGCTCAATCTATTTCAGTGGCGACTCGGGTTACTTTGACGGGTTCAAACAGATTGGCGAAAAATATGGTCCGTTTGATATCGCGCTTATTGAAACCGGTGCTTACGATGATGATTGGGCTGATATTCATATGACGCCCGAGCAAAGCGTGCAAGCGCATCTGGATTTAAAAGGGCAGGTGATGGTCCCTGTACACAACGGCACTTTTGATTTGGCATTCCATAGTTGGTACGACCCGTTAGAACGTGTAACGGTAGCGGCACGCCAATCCGGTGCGCTACTGTTAACGCCAGTATTTGGTCAGCCAATATCCTTGTCAGCGCTGGATATACATGTGGAAACCAATACCAAATGGTGGCGCAAGCTTATGCCGGAAGTTCAATCTTCAGCATCCGATAAATTAGCATCGCCGCAAATCTAAAGTTA
Source organism: Cellvibrio sp. 79 (assembly GCA_003056245.1). GTDB lineage: Bacteria > Pseudomonadota > Gammaproteobacteria > Pseudomonadales > Cellvibrionaceae > Cellvibrio. The sequence goes on from MVDH01000003.1 coordinate 1,617,487, forward strand.
TGAGGGCGGTGGCCAGCCGCCTTTTTTGTTGTCATCTGCTAATTTTCCACCTTCTCCTCTGCGACGCTTGTTTTCATTCCCATGTCCGAATAGTTAAATCACCTTTAGTTATTTGACAATGAATAGCGTAGGATGTATACAAGTGCACCAAGTATAAAATTACAATAAATAAATTTGGATACCTGCCATTTGGTGCTCGGTTGCATGCTGGTGGGACTCCTGATATTTCACTCTGGTTTTTCATTAATGATAAAGTTTTACCGGAATGTTGCTATCGGATCGCTGGTGATGGTGATGGTTACGGCGTTCATTTTTTATATTGGTTATAAAAAATCCCAGCTAGCAGTTTCATTATTTCCCGCGCGTGATCAGGGTTTTGTTTGGAAAACATCGCTAGAGCCGGAAAAGCCAAAGGGAAAAACACAGCTCTTGCTAAGAAATGAAGTTGGTAATATTGAGTATGATTTTTTTCTTGATCCAGCGCAGCAGTTTCCTTATATCCATTATTCAGTCTATTTTGTCGATGCGATCCAATCCACCTTGCAAGTCGATCTGACAAGCTACCAGACAATCTCGTTCAAGGTCATTTGTGATCCCAAAAATGTTTTGCAATTTGTATTATTCAGTTTTGATGGCAGAGTGACGGACCTCAAAAACCTGGTAACGCGCCGAGTGTCTTCCACTGCATTCTCATGCACCCAACGTTGGAGCAAGGTCACTATTGAACTTGATGACCTTGAAACTCCGCAGTGGTGGTTAAGCAAGTACGGCTTTGAGTACAGTGAAAAAGGCTATCAGCTAAATAAAACCATGGGATTTGCGTGGGTAAATTCCCTGCAGAGCCCGACCAATACATTTTCCAATGTAAAGCTGACTGAAATTCAGTTATCCGGTTCAGAGCCCCGATATATTTACGGTTCCATTGTGCTCTGCATATGTTTGTGGATTCTATTTTTAGTATGGCAACTGCGCCGTTATACAACGGCCCTAACCTTGGAGATCCGGGCGCGGGTTAAAGATGATCAGCCATTAATTGCTTATAAAAAACTATCGATTGAACCGCAAAAAGATAAAGAAAAAGATTCATTACTGCGTTATATGGCAACAGAATATACCAATCACGATTTAAGCCTTGAATCAGCAATTTCATCGCTCAATATTAACCGTAACAAAATCAATGATATTTTAAAGGAAGAGTTGGGGCTGACGTTTACTACTTATTTAAACAAGCTACGCCTCACAGAAGCTGCCCGGCTGTTAACTGAAAACACGAATGTCAATGTTTCAGAAATTGCCTATGCGGTTGGCTATAACAATGTTCCGTATTTTAATAAGTTGTTTAAGCAGGAATATGGCTGTGCGCCAAAAACATTCAAAACGCTTTATCAATCCAAAGATTTGTTGCACTTAAACGACAGCAACAATGATTAACCGCTCCAAAAATCTCCCCGCTGCAATGAATGTGTTAATTTTAACCAAATAAATTCTGATTCAGGTTCACTACACGCTGAAGCCCACTACGCTGAAAGAATATTTTGTAATTAATCATGGGCCTGATAGTTTTATCGGTAAAAATTATTTTATTAAAAAATAATTTTCCGGTCGTGATATTTTTTTTAAGCTGTAATTTTTAGCACGATTGCTTTCATTTTCTGCACCCTGAAAAAGATTGTGCAGAAAATGTAAAAATCCCATCTCCAATATGGCTATCTTCTTCGCCTCTCCACCCCTTGAACACGGGTACGCTCGGCACATAAAAATAATGTTATTTTCACTCAACGCTCACACCTGATTTTCAGCGGTATGCAAACAACAATTGGCTGGGAAATTTTCAGTCACTCCATTGCTACTCATATCGGAGATAAACACAATGCATAAATTAAAAGCCTTTCCTGAGTCTCTCACTCAGGTATTTAAACGAACTCGCGGTTTGGTTACCGTGGGTGCAATGTTGGCGATGACGGCACAAGGAGCATCTGCTGCTTGTACCTACACCATTGATAATGAATGGAACACCGGTTTTGTCGCTAGTATTACCATTAAAAATGATACCGGCGCGGCGGTAAACGGCTGGAATATTAACTGGAGTTATTCCACTAATCGGATCACCAGCTCGTGGAATGTAAACCTCACCGGTTCCAATCCTTATACCGCAACCAATTTGGGATGGAACGGCAGTATTGCTGCGGGCCAGTCGGTATCGTTTGGATTTCAGGGAAATAAAAATGGCGCTACCGCAGAGCGCCCAACTATCAATGGCACCGTGTGTAGTGGTGGGACAGTTTCGTCGGTGAGATCTTCCAGCGTTGTTCCCAGTTCTGTACCAAGTAGTTCAAGTGTGCCCAGCTCAGTTGTTCCAGGTTCCAGTAGCAGATCTTCTGTTGCGCCTACCACGCGTAAATTTGTTGGCAACATCACCACTTCTGGAGCGGTGAGATCGGACTTTATCAATTACTGGAATCAGATTACGCCGGAAAACGAAGGTAAATGGGGTTCTGTTGAAGCGACGCGCGATCAATATAACTGGGCACCGCTTGATCGCATTTATGCTTACGCCCGCGAACACAACATTCCAGTGAAGGCACATACTTTTGTGTGGGGCAGTCAATTCCCGAGCTGGATTAATAATTTGAGTGCAGCGGACCAGGCCGCAGAAATTGAAGAGTGGATTCGCGATTACTGCACGCGTTATCCCGACACTGCGATGATCGATGTAGTAAACGAAGCGATTCCGGGTCATGCGCCTGCTACTTATGCGCAAAATGCCTTTGGCAATGACTGGATTATTAAATCCTTCCAGCTCGCGCGTAAATATTGCCCGAATGCGATTTTGATTTTGAACGATTACAACGTATTGAGTTGGGATACTGATAAATTTATTACGCTCGCCAGACCGGTCATTGCTGCCGGTGTAGTCGACGCATTGGGCGCACAATCCCATGGTCTTGCTGATCGCCCATTATCAGAGACCACCAGTAAATTGAATCAAATTGCTGCATTGGGTTTACCGATTTATATCTCTGAATATGATATCGAGAAAACCAATGACCAGGAGCAATTGCAAGTGATGCAACAACAATTTCCGTTGTTCTATAACCATGCATCGGTAAAAGGTATTACCTTGTGGGGCTACGTAGTTGGTAAAACCTGGCGCGATGGCACTGGCCTGATTCAGGAAAATGGAACGCCACGCCCGGCAATGACCTGGTTAAGGAATTATCTTGCGTCAGTAACACCATCAAGTTCTGCGGCAAGTTCATCCAGACCGAGCTCTTCATCAATTGCGATTTCAAGCTCGTCATCAAGTGTGGTGATTCTGCCTTCAAGCTCCAGCAGCAGTTCACGGATATCGTCAAGTTCATTGCGTTCATCCAGTTCAATTATTTCCACCAACCGTGAATTGGTATACGCGATTAATTCCGGTGGCGGAAAAGTGAATTACAACGGCGTTGAATATCAAGCAGATCGTTTCAATACCGGCGGCACAGCGAATAGCACCACAGATAACATCAGCAACGTTGCCGAAGGGGCTTTGTTCCAAAGCGAACTCTACGGCACGTTCGGTTATGAAATTCCAGTGACTAATTCGACTTACAGTGTTGAATTACATTTCGCTGAAATTTATCACACCACTGTTGGCCAGCGTTCGTTCAACGTATCGGTTGAAGGCAAGCAGGAAATGTCGCAAGTCGATTTGTATTCATTGATCGGCGCTGATGCGGCTTACTCTTATACTGTCAATAATGTTCAGGTTACCGATGGCAAATTGAACATTAATCTCGAAACATTATTGGATAATGGCACGCTTGCCGGTTTTGCAATTTATTCTTCAACTGGCGGAAAATTTGTTGAGCCTCCGGTAGTAGATCCCGGTTCAGCCAGTAAGGAAAACGAAGGCGCTGATTGCGTATTGGGTACAGCACCTGCGGCAAGTACCAATGCAAAATTGCCTGACCCGTTCAAAAAATATAATGGTTCGCGCATTGCCTCCAAATCAGAATGGCGCTGCCAGCGCCAGGAAATTTTGAAACAAGTTGAAGCATCTATTTACGGAACCAAACCGCCGAAACCGGAAAAAGTAACGGGCACCGTTAGCCGTACACAAATTACGGTGAACGTTGAGCATCAAGGTAAAACGGCGAGCTTTACGGCAAAAGTAGAAATGCCGACTAACGCAAGTGGTGCAGTGCCAGCGGTTGTTGTGCTGGGTGGTTTCGGTGGCGACACCGCAACCATCAAAGCAGAAGGTGCAGCAATCATCACCTATGATCCTTACGCAGTCGGTGCTGAATCTGGCAGTCGCACCAATAAAACCGGTGCGTTCTACACCATTTACGGCAACAGAAGTACCACGGGATTATTGGCTGCATGGGGTTGGGGCGTGAGCCGCATCATTGATGTACTCGAACAATCCGGCGCAACAATTTTGAAACCCGATGCAATCGGTGTAACAGGTTGCTCGCGCTTCGGGAAAGGTGCATTCGCAATTGGTGCATTGGATCAGCGTATCGCGTTAACCATTCCGTTCGAATCCGGTAGCGGCGGCGTTCCAATCTGGCGTGGTATTCCAGGCGAGGGCGCACAAAGCCCAAGCAGTGCTTACGGTGAAACTTATTGGTTGGGTGATGCATTCAACAACTACACTGCTGATACCAAACGTTTGCCGGTAGATACTCATGAGATCATTGCATTAGTTGCCCCGCGCGGACTGTACATTATGGACAACCCGCACATCGCTAACCTCGGTCCAAAATCAGCGCATGCCGCTGCATTGGCCGGTGCAGAAGTTTATAAGGCACTGGGCGCAACCAGTTCAATCACTTACCACTCCAACGTGGCCAGTGGTTCGCATTGCGAGGTTCGCTCCGAGCACAAGGCACAATTACAAGCCAACATTAGACGCTTCCTGAAAAAAGAATCGGCTACCACTGGCGGTTTGAACGCACATTCAAAAGCAACTGCAAACAAAAACGATTGGGTGGATTGGACTACGCCAACGTTGAATTAAATTTTCTTTCGCCACGGATGGTTGGTTAAAACACAAAAGCCAACATTGCTAATGCAATGTTGGCTTTTGTGTTTTTTACTATTCAATTTTGAGACAAGTTTGGGCGTTTTTAAGTGGTGTCGATCGCGGGCAGCTTAATAAACGCTATTTATTTACCCCCCATTTGGGGGAGGAAAGGCTATGCCATCAAATATAGAATTCACCCATCACAAAGTGTTCAGACTGATTAAAGCTACACTCAGAAAATTTCGAGGTTCTCAATGAGGTCATCTATGAAAAAAAACGCATATTTATTTGCTGCATATTTATTCATCCTTTTGGGGTTATCTGCATGTAGCGGGGTTCCCATTAGCTATTATGATGCTACAACTTACACTCAGCTTACTGGTTTAAAAGCCGAAACAACTATTCTGGTAGAAAGTTTTGATAGCAAACCATACGCGCAAAACGAAGCGAAAATAGAGTCGACGTTGCTTAATTTGCAAAAAGCCTATGAATATGAAAAAGGTAAAGGTAATCCTAATAGTGATACAACAACGCAATTTACAAAGATTACAGGCTTGTTTGCTGATGATGTGAAGGATTACAAGGAGGGTGGCCCCGGAGCATTGGGACCAAAATATTTTCAACAGGCATCCGTTGCACTTGGGCAAGCCTTTGATATTGCAATTGCTACTGAAAATCTAAAAAATAAAGACAAGCGTTAGGAGCTAAGTCATGAGTAAATTTACTGATTTTATTGATGGGATTGTGGACGAAGGTAAAACTCTGGCAAAAACCGAACTCAAGCAGCTCGTTAGGGATGCCAAAAAAGATCAATCTGATTTTGTTCGTTTGCAAGCTGAAAATCTTGAACGTTGGACAGTGATGCTTTCCGAGGGTGATCTAACCGCTAAAGGTTACAAAAAATTAGTACAGAAAATGGAAGTTCTAACTCAACTTGAAGTTATCAAGCTAAAAGTGAGGGCTAAAGCAAGTGCCCAGCGATTGGCAGAAGGTATACAGCGATTAGTTGTTGACAGTTTATTTGCACTGATCTGATTTAGCATAATACGCATATGAGCGTAGTCGGCCAACAAGTGTAAAATTTATTAATATTAAAGGAGGGACAACTTATGTTTGGTGCAGAACAACTGGATAAAGATAGTCTTCAAAGCGATTGTTGAACGCCAATCCTCCGAGAGTAAAAGCTGTTTTAAATTTAGTTGCCACTGCTGATTGGGTTGTTGCTTTCTTTCCAAAATTTTTTGAACTCACCAGGTTACAGGACCTGGGTAGTGCCGGACATGATGGTTTCGCTTTAACACAATCAACCCCAAATGTTCACCAAATAACTTACGTAGAAGGTAGCCATAGTGCAGCAATAGAAGAACCAGTATGGGATGTGATTGCAGATTTTGTACTTACAGGGAATGCAGAAGCTACAAATATTTCTGCGATTTGTAATAATCAAAATGCATGTGTGAAATCATTCGGCAGTTTTCCTCCTATAGTTTGGGCGATCATTGCTGGTTTAGTGTATGCAGTTTGGAAAGGTATTGAATGGTTGATTTGCGCTACGGGTGCAGATCCTGTTTCGCAAGCATTTATTGAAGGGGTTGCGTTGACAGTTTATGTTCTTTTGCTCTGGTTGGTGGTGACCCGTGTGTAGCATGGATCGGTAGCAAAGGAGCGCTATTCCAGCGGATAAAAAATTAAAAAGCCGACCTCAACATGAGGCCGGCTTTTTTTAACAGCTAAAAATTATTTGTTGAAAATATTAGTTGAATCGTTGTTGGTTACTGCGAGTGATCGCCTTTCTTACTTCATTGCTATCTGACGCATGATCAGTTGCATCACTACGCTGAAGGCTCCGTTTATTTGCAGATGCATTATTAAAAATATAGAAAGGTGCTATATCCTGCTCGCAAACAGTGTTGGTCGCAGGCAATGAACCATTTAATAAATACTGGAAAGTAATATTGTCGGCGCATCCCGATAATCCCGGAGTAGTGTGGCCCCAACCATCGACAGTCAACAAGCGTGAGTTTGGTAATAAACGCGCAACTGTTTTTGCACCGGAGTAAGGGGTTGCGGGGTCAAATAATGTGCTTGCAACCAATACCGGGTTTTTGGTTTTTTTAGTAAAGGGTCCGGTGAAACGGCTTTTTTTCGAGCCGGGCCAATTTGCGCAAATACTGGAACCCCACGTCCAAAAACGGCCGAAATAACCATTTTGTTTGTCGGACTCATCAGCCCAGAGTGGCCAAAATTCTTCTTGTGCCGGGTTATCCGAATCGCTGCACAAAACGGCAGAGAAGGCAAAAAAGGAATTATCAAGAGGGGGAACAATTTCCTCTACGCCAAACTCATTGCGCAATTGTGAATATTGCTGGCCAATCACTTGCGGCGGAAATTGTGCTTCGGTAAATGCTATAAGATCTGCAAACGAAGACCAGCTTGGGCTGTTGTACATTGCTCTGGCCGTTTCCGCGATAATCAGTGAATAAGTCAGCTCGATATTTGTTCCATCTGGCAGGATGATAGGTTGCGGTTGAGCTTTCAGGCGCTTGATTAATTGATCAAATCGCGCCGCTGAATTTCCGGCAAAGCTGCAACCGGTGGGCCCGGCAAGATCACAAAGCCTGAAAAATTCATTCAGGGTCGCCATGCTGTTTTTATCGCTTTCAAGCCGTGTTGTAACGGGCTCTATCCAACCACTCCAACCTTTTCCTGTCGACCATTCAATGGGGTCGAGCACGCCGTCCACCACCAAACGCCCGACTTTTTGTGGAAAAAGGTTGGCGTAGGTAACGCCTAAATAAGAACCGTAGGAATAGCCAACATAATTCAGTAACTCATCGCCAACAGCCTGGCGCAACAAATCCAAATCGCGCGCAACATTCGCGGTGGTCATATGATCCATTACATCATTGCCATTTTTTGCACACAGCGAGTTAAGTGTTTTATTGATGTTAAGTTGTTGTTTTTCTTCTTTGCGGCTGACCGGGAATTCGAATGGTGGAATTGCCTGGGTGATTTGTTCGATAGTTAACCCGCACGTAACCGCATGGCTCAAATGAATTCCACGCGGATCAAATCCGATCAAATCATAGCGACCGCGCACTTCTTGATTAAACAGGTATTGCCCTGCAAAACGAACAAAAAGCACGCCGCTGGCCCCAGGTCCACCCGGGTTTATAAATAAGCTGCCCAGTGGTTTTTGGGTGGTGTCACTAGCAGGTAATTTAACCAGCGCAATTTGAATGGTTTTGGGATTCTTTTTATTGCTTTGGTAATCAAGTGGCACAGAGTATTGTCCACAAAGCAGGTTTGGGTTTTCCTCTGTATAACAAGGTTGCCAATCAATTTTTGCTGGCAGTTTTTTCCCTGTGTCTGCGTTAACGTTTGCAAAAGCCAGCAAGGGAGTCAGCAAAACACAGGATAGGCTCAGTTTACAAACCTGTTTAAATATTTTCATGATAGTTCCTTTAGTATCAAAATTTAAATTCACCACTTGGCGAATGTTATTAACATCCCGGCAGAGCAGTAGTGGGATTGCCAGATCATGAATGCCTATGAGGTGGCGATCCCAATGTAACAAAAATAAATGCTTTAACTGTAACAATGTATTTCCATATAAATTGAAAAAAGCCAATTCAGTTATATAGCGCCTTTATAATCCAATTAAATGCAATCCTATTTTTATCTGTGAATTTAAAGTGATTTCTGATTCCATCTGTGCAATTTACTTTTACTTCATTAATTTACTTTTAGCACGTTCGACTTGTTGTGCGTTTGCCAAATCAATTTCAAAAGCATTCTTTTGCTGCTCCGCTTTTTTATTGGTGGTGATTGCAGACGGATCTATATCTTCAACAATACGGAAACCTTCACCAAGGGCAGAACGATTTGTTTGTCCGCCATGGCCGCGCATGGATACCTGTGAGCCATTGGTTATTCCGTAACTGTTACCCCGACGTCTTTTCGGAGTTGTCGTTCAAAGAAGTTGCGTCTTATTATGGTGAACTAAGACAGGCATTGTACGAAGAACTCAATGAAATATATCCTTGGTTTAAATGTGGGCGTATAAGCCATAGTGATGCTATTCAAGCAGACCAGTGGAGGCATCTGGTCAAAAGTCCAGCTAGGGCAGAATGGCGATGGGTAGATGCTTATTCATTTTATAATAGAAAAAATGCTTTTAAACGTTTTGATTTATGTATTAAGAATGGTAGTAACGTTGTAGGCTTGGCCTATGGTGAACCTACTGTAAGCAAATCAACATTGAAAATCGATATAATTGAAGCTACGCCATACCAGGAATATAAAAAAGGAATTAAAACGTTTGAAGTAGTTTCCAGGGCTGCACAGTACTATGCAATTTTGTTGGGAGCAGACGAGGTAAGAATAATGAACCCTTTAAGTAAGGAACTCGCTAATTATTATTGCTCATTTGGTTATGAATATGTTGAGCCTAGGGCCAAGCATATAGGCGTTTACTGCTCGATGAAAATAGAGGTATAAAAATGACTAAAAATAACGATTTGATAGAAGATGCTAGAGCCAAATTAAAAAAAGCTAAAGAAAAAATTGATAAAAATCTAAATAAATCACAGGAAGAAGAGCCAAAGCATTTACGAAGTGGCCATCTGGATGAGGTGGAAATAATGAGGCGTAGAAAAGGAGCTGATGATGAGCAGTGATGTTGAAAAAAAGAAAATAGCTAAAACGATCAGTGAGGCTAAAGCCAGACTGAAAAATATAAAATCAGAGAAAATTATTGCCAATACACAGAAAGCTAAAATAAAAAGAGGGTATTGAAATATACGTAAGGCGGCTAAAAAGCCGCCTTCGTTTTTTCTACAGTTCAGCCTGCCGTCTAAAATGCATATCAATCCTATCTGTGATTTACGTAATCCCATAATAACCCTCTGCGGTATTTTTACTTTTTCCTGAATTTCGTCGAACAAAAATAGTTTCCAAAAATTGAAAAAAGCGGCCAAGGTTTTTACCTTAGCCGCTTTTTTTGCCCGTTATTTTTATTCTCCCCTAGCTTCCCGCAACATCCGTTGCAGTTGATCGTTGATGTGCTGGGATTTCTCAGTCAGCGCCTGCGCAAAGCGTGCCGCACCGCTGGCAACTGCTTTGTTCACGTCCACATCATCATTGTGTATTACCAGGCTGGCCGCTGCACAAAAGAATGCGCAGCACTCATTGAATTCTGAATAGTGGTCGCACAACGTAAAGAGTTGTTCTTTGAGTGTGTCGTCAGTGTTTGGGATGTTGATGGTGTTCAGCATGATGAGTCCCTGTGTTGGTCGTTTCTTCCAATGACATTAAAACGGGTTGTTGTTGCGTAGAGCGATTGAACCTGTGACAGGGTGGTGCATGCGTAGAATTGCGTCTGGCCATTGTTGACTCCTCAACTAGTTATTTACGAAGGCGGCTAAAAAGCCGCCTTCTTTTTTTTACAGCCCAGCCTGCCTTCTAAGATGCATATCAATCCTATCGGTGATTTGCGTAATCCCGATAATAGCCCTCTGCGGTATTTTTACTTTTTCCTGAATCTCGTCGAATAAAACTTCCAATCTGCACGTATGGACCCACAATTCAAAAATCGCATCTTCGTCGGTCGTGTTTGGTATGGGTTCCCTAAGCACTGTAAGTACCTTGCCATTGGGTGCATGAATTTCGATGCGGGATTTTTGTAAAACGCGTATTGGTTTTGATCGAGTTTGATAGCGCAGGTATTTGGGAAAGCGGGGGAAGGAAGAACATTATCCATAATAAAAATCTCGTGTTAGGTACTGTTACCGCACCCCACGATGTCAGAATTCGTGGGGGCGGACTGAACAGGGTTCTGACCACCGGACCTAACCACACCGGCCCACCCGAAGGTGGCCCCGCCCAGCCGCCATAACAACAGGCATAGCTGTACGAGGACACTAAAACTTACGTTCTAGCGCCGGTTAGGTGGACGGGGTCAGATTCCCGGCTGCGGGTTTTACCGCAGCGCGGGCAGGTTAGGGGATGGAAGTTGGGTTGTCAACGGACGTGTATTTATGCTCTTAGCCGATTGTCACACCTATCCAATCCAAAATTATTTGGTTCTCCCCTAACAAATCGTTTAGTAAGGAAACATTCCGCCTTTTGTTCCGCTAACAATTTGACGGTACAGGCTAACTACTTGTAATGGCAGGTAATTTAAAGGTGTGGTATAAAAACAAACCAAAACTTAGACGGAAAATTTTCAGGATGTTAGATGGAAAGTTTCCGTCTAATAACATTGTTAGAGTAAAAATTGAAATCATACATTGTAATATTATTGTTAGTATTTATTTCTGGATGTCTACCCAATTCAAACACAAGCAACATTGGCCGAAAGCCTGCGGAAATGGGGCATAGGGAGCCAAGCTTCAAATTTCCTGCCTTCGGAGGAACTTTTCTCGGTTATGATTATGGAGAGTTCTACGGTGGGCTATTTTTTAAGGCAGAGGATAATACTATCTACGAAATATTGAGCGAAAATATAGTAGGCATTTACAGATCTGGAAATGAACTCTTTGTATTTACTGGGTTAAACCACTTATTAATTAATGAAGGTTCAATTTATAAAATTGAAAACATTTCAAATACACGGCCAGAGGCAAAAAAAATAGAGAATCTTTCAGGAAGGCCGTATGAAATTTTTCCTATCGAAGAAAAAGGCATTTCGTTTAAGGTTAAAGGTGAATGCCATGAAATTAATTTTGTAGCGCCAAATATTGTTAAGCCATGCGCGCCCTAATTACTCTAACAAGGTGTTCCACCACCGTTCCGGCGCTTCGCGCCTCCACTCGACAGTTTGTAAGCAGCGCATTTGGCGAATCGCTACGCGAAGTTTTTCGCAAATACGCTGCTTACAAACTGCGGTTGAACACAACGTTAGGCAGTAGAAACATGAAAGAATTTATTGCAACATTAATTCTCTTTTACTCTTTATTATGCGGCGCTAGCGAAAATGGCACTGC
>MVDH01000003.1:1629496-1779239 GCA_003056245.1 Cellvibrio sp. 79
CTTGATTCACCCGATCGCGATGGAAGAAGGTTTGCGCTTCGCTATCCGTGAAGGTGGTCGTACTGTTGGTGCTGGTGTTGTTGCCAAGATCATTCAGTAATTGGTCTGGATGTAATAAAAGGCGGGCTTGTGCCCGCCTTTTATTTTTATGAATCGGGTGTTTTTGGAATTGATCAAAATAATTGCAGTTCCTCTGTTTATTTGTTGACAGGTCAATATCTCGCCCTTAGAATTGCGCCTCCTTTCGCTAGGGTGATTTCATCCTTGCTTACTGGAAGTTCTTTAAACAAACAACTGGAGTTTGGTTCACATGCAGAATCAACGCATTAGAATTCGCCTGAAGGCTTTTGATCACAAGCTTATTGACGCCTCTACCCAAGAGATCGTTGAGACAGCAAAGCGTACAGGTGCTCAAGTGCGCGGTCCGATTCCGCTGCCGACTCGTAAAGAGCGCTTCACTGTATTGATTTCCCCGCACGTTAATAAAGATGCGCGTGATCAATACGAGATCCGTACACATAAGCGTTTGCTGGATATTGTTGAGCCTACTGAAAAAACTGTTGATGCACTTATGAAGCTGGATCTGGCTGCTGGTGTGGAAGTTCAAATTAGTCTCGGCTAAGTAAATGTTTAAGGTTCGGGCGCATGTGTGTTCCGAACTGTGTAACGCTCTGAAATGGGCGGCCATAGCGGGTAAAAGCCCCGTACACTAAGAGGTTAGTAAAATGACGATTGGTATTGTCGGCCGCAAAAGCGGTATGACTCGTGTATTTACCGATGATGGTGTTTCCATCCCTGTTTCTGTGATTGAGGTTGAGCCTAATCGCATTACTCAGGTTAAGAGCGTCGAAGCTGATGGTTATGCCGCTGTGCAAGTAACCGTAGGTTCTCGTCGTGCCTCCCGTGTTGCCAAGTCCGAAGCCGGTCACTTCGCTAAAGCTAATGTTGAAGCGGGTCGCGGTGTTTGGGAATTGCGCAACGATGCTCAAGAAGCATTCGAAGTTGGTGCATCTATTACTGTGGAAGCATTTTCTGCAGGTCAAATTATTGATGTTACCGGCACTTCAAAGGGTAAAGGTTTCGCTGGTACTGTTAAACGTTGGAACTTCAATATGCAAGATGCCACTCACGGCAACTCGCGTTCACATCGTGTTCCTGGTTCTAACGGTCAGTGTCAATCTCCTGGTCGCGTATTCAAAAACAAGAAAATGTCTGGTCACTTGGGTGCTGAGCGTGTAACTGTTCAGAATCTCGAGATCGTTCGCATTGATGCTGAGCGTAACCTGATTCTTGTTAAGGGTGCTATTCCTGGTGCTCCTGGTGGTGACGTTATAGTGCGTCCTGCTGTTAAAGCGCGCTCTAACGCTTAAGTGTCCGAGGGGAAATGACCATGGAATTAAAAATTGTTAATCCCGGTGGCGCTCAGGGTACAGTTTCAGTATCTGAAGTTGCTTTCGGTAGAGAGTTTAACCAAGACTTGGTTCATCAGGCAGTAACAGCTTATTTGGCTGGTGCTCGTCAGGGTACTAAAGCGCAAAAAACTCGCGCTGAAGTATCTGGTGGCGGTAAAAAGCCTTGGCGTCAAAAAGGTACTGGCCGTGCTCGTGCTGGTACTATTCGCAGCCCAATCTGGCGTGGCGGTGGTGCTACATTTGCTGCCAAACCACGTAACTTTGAGCAAAAGCTCAACAAGAAAATGTATCGCGCAGCATTGCAGTGCATTCTGGCTGAATTAAATCGTCAGGATCGTTTGATTGTTGTTGAAAGCTTCGATGTTGATGCACCAAAAACCAAAGCATTGGTACAAAAGTTGGCGCAATTCAATTTAACTGAAGCGCTGATCGTGACTGAAGAACTGAGCGAAAACTTGTTCCTCGCTTCGCGCAACCTGTACAAGGTTGGTGTGATTGATGTTCAAGGCGCTGATCCGGTAAGTCTGATCGGTTTTGACAAAGTAATTGTCACTGTTCCTGCTCTGAAAAAATTCGAGGAGATCCTGGGATGAACCAAGAACGCATTTATAAAGTGTTGCTAGGTCCAGTGGTGTCTGAGAAGTCGGCAGCAGCTGGTGAATCTGGTAATCAAGTGGTTTTCAAAGTGTTGGGTGATGCCAATAAATTGGAAATTAAAGCCGCAGTTCAAGCACTGTTCAACACCAAAGTTGAATCTGTGCGTGTATTGAACGTTAAAGGCAAAACCAAGCGTACCCGCTACGGTATCGGTAAAAGATCCGACTGGAAAAAAGCGTATGTACGTCTTGAGCAAGGTCAAGAAATCGACTTTGCGGTAGCTGAGTAAGGGGAGCATTGATATGCCAATTGTAAAATGTAAACCAACCTCTCCTGGTCGCCGCTTTGTAGTAAAAGTTGTCAATCCGGATTTGTATAAGGGTGATCCCTACGCACCACTGTTGGAAAAAAAGTCCAAATCAGGTGGCCGTAACAACGGTGGCAGAATTACTACTCGCCATGTCGGCGGTGGCCACAAGCAACATTACCGTGTAGTTGATTTCCGTCGTAATAAAGACGGCATCCCTGCAACTGTAGAGCGTATTGAGTACGATCCAAACCGTACTGCTTATATTGCTCTTGTTGTGTATGCAGACGGTGAGCGTCGCTACATTATCGCGCCCAAAGGCTTGAGCGCTGGTGACAAAATTGAGTCGGGTAATGCTGCTTCTATTAAAGTGGGTAATACCTTGCCAATCCGTAACATCCCGTTGGGTAGTGTGATTCACTGTGTTGAACTGAAGCCTGGTAAAGGTGCTCAGGTTGCTCGCTCTGCTGGTGCTTCTGCCCAGTTGGTAGCGCGTGATGGTGCTTACGCAACTTTGCGTTTGCGCAGCGGTGAAATGCGTAAGGTCTTGAGTGATTGCCGTGCAACGCTTGGTGAAGTCTCTAACACTGAACACAATCTGCGTTCATTGGGCAAGGCTGGTGCAAAACGTTGGTTAGGCATTCGTCCTACTGTTCGCGGTGTTGCGATGAACCCGGTTGATCACCCGATGGGTGGTGGTGAAGGTCGTACTTCTGGTGGTCGTCACCCTGTGTCGCCATGGGGTGTTCCAACCAAGGGTTACAAAACGCGCAGTAACAAGCGCACCGATAACATGATTGTTCGTCGTCGCGACAAGAAATAAGCGCCGACTTAACAGCTGAATAGAGGAAGAGACAGTGCCACGTTCACTGAAAAAAGGTCCTTTCATCGACCTTCACCTGATTAAGAAGGTCGAAGCCGCAATCGCGAGCAATGATCGTCGTCCAATCAAGACTTGGTCACGCCGTTCAATGATCATGCCGGAAATGGTTGGTCTGACTTTGGCTGTGCACAACGGACGTCAACATGTTCCCGTTTTGGTTAACGAAGAAATGGTTGGCCACAAGCTTGGCGAATTTGCCGCAACCCGCACTTATCGTGGCCATGCCGCTGATAAGAAAGCGAAAAAACGCTAATCGAGGTATACGATGGAAGTAGCAGCAAAATTAAGCGGTGCTCGTCTGTCGGCGCAAAAAGCGCGTTTGGTTGCTGATCAAATTCGCGGTAAAGGCGTTGAAGACGCGCTTGATATTCTTGCATTCAGTACCAAAAAGGGTGCAGCGATTATCAAGAAAGTGCTCGAATCTGCAATTGCAAATGCTGAGCATAACGAAGGCGCTGATGTTGATGAGTTGAAAGTAAAAACGATTTTTGTGGATGAGGGTGTAAGCCTGAAACGCATTAAGCCACGTGCCAAAGGCCGTGCTGATCGTATTACCAAGCGTACTTGTCATATCACCGTTAAAGTAGCCGATAAGTAAGAGAGCGCGTTATGGGTCAGAAAGTACATCCAAACGGTATTCGTCTTGGGATCATCAAAAAGCATACTTCAATCTGGTATGCCGATGGCACCGAGTACGCAGACAAACTCAACATCGACTTGAAAGTACGTGCGTACATTCAGGACAAACTTGCTAGTGCGTCAGTTAGCCGCGTTGATATCGAACGCCCCGCTAATACTGCGCGCATTACCATCCACACTGCCCGTCCAGGTATTGTGATTGGTAAAAAAGGTGAAGATGTTGATAAGTTGCGCGCTGAAGTCAGCAAGCAAATGGGCGTGCCTGTTCATATTAATATTGAAGAGATTCGCAAGCCCGATTTGGATGCAGCTTTAGTGGCACAAGGCGTGGCTCAGCAACTTGAGCGTCGTGTAATGTTCCGTCGCGCGATGAAGCGCGCGGTACAAAACGCAATGCGTCAAGGCGCTGAAGGCATCAAGATTCAAGTGGGTGGCCGCTTGGGTGGTGCCGAGATCGCTCGTAGTGAATGGTATCGCGAAGGTCGTGTGCCTCTGCACACTCTGCGTGCAGACATCGATTATGCAACAGCAGAAGCGAGCACCACCTACGGTATCATTGGTGTGAAAGTGTGGATTTTCAAAGGCGAAGTGATCGGTGATGTTGTTGAAACCGAAGCTGCGTCCAAGAAAAAAGCCGCTAAGTCCAAGTAAGGGGTACGCATCATGTTACAACCTAAGCGTACAAAGTTTCGCAAGCAGATGAAAGGCCGCAACCGCGGTCTGGCCCAGCGTGGCTCCAAAGTTAGCTTTGGTGATTTCGGCTTGAAAGCAACTGGTCGCGGTCGCATTACTGCGCGTCAAATTGAAGCAGCACGTCGTGCGATGACTCGTCATGTTAAACGTGGCGGTAAAATCTGGATCCGTGTGTTCCCCGATAAGCCAATTACAGCTAAGCCACTCGAAGTTCGTATGGGTAGCGGTAAAGGTGGTGTTGAATACTGGGTAGCGCAAATTCGTCCTGGCAAGGTTCTTTATGAAATGGATGGTGTAAGCGAGGAATTAGCTCGTGAAGCCTTCGCTCTTGCTGCGGCTAAATTGCCAATTACAACAACATTTGTTAAACGTTCGGTGATGTGATGAAAGCTTCAGAACTCCGCGAAAAATCCGTCGAAGAGCTGAATGGCGTCTTGTTGGAACAGTTGAAAGAACAGTTCAAGTTGCGTATGCAAGCTTCTACTGGCCAGTTGAACCAATCGCACTTGCTGTCGCAAGTTCGTAAAGACATCGCTCGCATCAAAACGGCGCTTAGTCAAAAGGCAGGTAAGTAACGATGACTCAAGAAACTAAAGTGGCTCGTACACTGACTGGCAAAGTTGTCAGCGACAAGATGGATAAAACCATCACCGTGTTGATTGAGCGTCGTGTAAAGCACGAGCTTTATGGCAAATACACTACTAAATCATCCAAGCTTCACGCTCATGATGAAAAGAATGAGTGCAAGATAGGCGATCTCGTGACTGTTTCTGAGTCACGTCCCCTATCCAAAACCAAGACCTGGTCTTTAGTGAAAATTGAAGAGCGCGCTTCCGAAGTCTAAGACTTCCGCGCTTTTGTAAGTCAGTTTCGGAGACGGACGATGATTCAAACAGAAAGCTACTTAGATGTTGCTGACAACAGCGGTGCTCGCCGTGTCATGTGCATCAAGGTTCTTGGCGGATCCCACCGTCGCTATGCAGCCGTGGGTGACATCATCAAAGTAACCGTTAAGGAAGCAATTCCTCGCGGTAAGGTGAAGAAAGGCCAAGTAATGAAGGCAGTTGTTGTACGCACTAAGAAAGGCGTGCGTCGTCAAGACGGTTCATTAATCAAGTTTGACGATAATGCTGCCGTACTGCTGAACAACCAAGATGCTCCGATTGGTACCCGTATTTTCGGACCGGTAACTCGTGAGTTGCGCGGCGAGAAATTTATGAAAATCATTTCTTTGGCTCCAGAAGTGCTGTAAGGCACTCAGTCAAGTCAAAGAGTCGAGGGCAGATAAATGCGTAAAATTAAACGTGATGACGAAGTGATTGTTATCGCCGGACGTGACAAAGGCAAGCGCGGTAAAGTGGTTCGCGTATTGGCTGAAGATCGTTTGATTGTTAGCGGCGTTAACATCATCAAGAAACACCAAAAACCAAACCCACAATTGGGTGTTGCTGGTGGAATCGTTGAAAAAGAAGCTGCGATTCACGCTTCCAATGTTGCTATTTACAATCCAGCAACCAAGAAAGCTGACCGCGTTGGTTTCAAAGTGCTTGAAAATGGCGATAAAGTTCGTGTTTTCAAATCCAATGGCGAAACCCTGGGAGCGTAATGAAACATGGCTAGGTTAAAACAACTTTACGTGAAAGAACTCGCCCCAAAACTCAAAGAAGAATTGGGTTTGGCGAACGTAATGGAAGTGCCAAAAATCACCAAGATCACTATTAACATGGGTGTTGGTGAAGCTGTTGGCGATAAAAAAATCCTTGAAAACGCTGTAGGCGATTTGACAAAAATTGCTGGCCAGAAAGTGGTTGTTACCAATGCGCGCAAATCGATCGCGGGTTTCAAAATCCGTGAAGATTGGCCAATTGGTTGCAAAGTAACTCTGCGTTCAGATCGCATGTACGAATTCTTGGATCGTTTGATCACTATTGCTATTCCTCGTATTCGCGATTTCCGCGGTATTAGTCCAAAGCAATTTGATGGTCGTGGTAACTTTTCAATGGGTGTGACTGAGCAAATTATTTTCCCGGAAATCGACTACGACAAAGTAGATCGTTTGCGTGGTTTAGATATTTGTATCACCACAACAGCTCGCACTGACGAAGAAGGTCGTGCGTTGTTGAAAGCGTTTAACTTCCCTTTCAAAGGCTAAGGTAGCGTCATGGCTAAAAAATCTATGATTGCACGCGAAGCTAAACGTGCAGAAACCGTTAAAAAATTTGCTGCCAAGCGTGCAGAGTTGAAAGCACTTATTCAAAGTCCTGCTTCTTCTGAAGAGCAAGTTTGGGAAGCGCAAATCAAACTGCAAAAAATGCCTCGTGATGCTAGCGCTTCACGTCAACGTAACCGTTGCCGTGTAACTGGCCGTCCGCACGGTGTTTATCGCAAATTCGGCCTGTGCCGTCACAAGTTGCGCGAAGCCGCTATGCGTGGCGATGTCCCCGGCTTGGTTAAGGCCAGCTGGTAAGCCAAGGCTTAATTTTAGGAGCAGAATCTGATGAGCATGCAAGATCCTATGGCAGATATGCTGACCCGCATTCGCAACGCGCAAAGTGTAGGTAAAGCATCTGTAACCATGCCTTCTTCCAAATTGAAAGTAAGCGTGGCAAAAGTACTCTCTGATGAGGGTTACGTTGTTGGTTTTTCAGTAAGCGAAGGCCCAAAGCAAGAGCTGACTGTTGAATTGAAATATTTTGAGGGCAAGCCAGTAATTGTTGAGCTTGACCGCGTAAGTCGTCCAGGCTTGCGTAATTATGCTGGCAAAACGGCGCTACCTACCGTTCGCGGTGGTTTGGGTATCGCTATTGTTTCTACCAGTAAAGGTGTAATGACTGATCGTGCTGCTCGCGCCGCTGGCGTAGGTGGCGAAGTCCTCTGCACAGTATTCTAATTGGGAAATCGTCATGTCACGAGTTGCAAAAAGTCCGGTTGAAGTACCTGCTGCAGTGACTGTCACTCTTAACGGACAGTCTCTGTCCGTTAAAGGCAGCAAAGGTACATTGGCGCTGCAAATTCACGCAAATGTTGAAGTTAAGCATGAAAACAATGTGCTCACCTTTGCTCCGCGTGATGGTGCCAAGCAGTCAGATGCGCTAGCAGGCACTACCCGTGCGCTAGTTAATAACATGGTTAAAGGTGTGAGCCAGGGTTTCGAAAGAAAATTGACCCTGGTTGGCGTTGGTTACCGTGTTAAAGCAGAAGGCAATACTGTAAACCTGTCTGTGGGTCTTTCTCATCCAGTTGTTTACACCTTGCCTCAGGGTGTGACTGTAGAAACCCCAAGCCAGACCGAAATAGTACTAAAAGGCAGTGACAAGCAATTGCTTGGTCAAGTTGCTGCTGAACTTCGTTCATTCCGCGAGCCAGAGCCTTACAAAGGTAAAGGTGTTCGTTACTCGGACGAAAATGTACTGCGTAAAGAAGCTAAGAAGAAGTAGGGCTAAGATATGAGCGATAAGAAGCAAACTCGTCTTCGCCGTGCACGTCGTGCTCGCGCAAAGATTCGTGAATTGGGCGCAACCCGCCTGACTATTCACCGTTCTCCACGCCATATCTATGCTCAACTGATTTCAGGTGATGGTGCTCGCGTACTCGCGAGTGCTTCGACCCTGGATAAAGATTTGCGCAGTGGCAAAACTGGTAACGCTGAAGCTGCAAAAGCTGTTGGCGCTCTGATTGCTGAGCGTGCAAAAGCAGCTGGCATCACTCAAGTAGCATTTGACCGCAGTGGTTTCAAATACCACGGTCGTGTTAAAGCTCTTGCTGATGCAGCGCGTGAAGGCGGATTGGAATTCTAAAGGTGAGATATGGCATACGCTAAGAAAGAAGAAGACAACAACGAAGGCTTGCAAGAAAAATTAGTTCAAGTTAATCGTGTTGCTAAAACTGTAAAGGGTGGTCGTATCTTCCAATTTACCGCATTGACTGTTGTTGGTGATGGTAACGGAAAAGTAGGCTTTGGCCGCGGTAAAGCACGTGAAGTACCTATTGCTATCCAAAAAGCAATGGAAGCTGCACGTCGTAACATGATCACTGTTGATCTGAATGGCGATACCATTCAGTATCCAACCAAAGGTGTTCATGGCGCGTCAAAGGTTTACATGCAACCAGCGTCACAAGGTACCGGCGTAATCGCTGGCGGTGCAATGCGCGCCGTACTCGAAATCGCAGGCATTCAGAACGTTCTTTCCAAGTGCTACGGTTCAACCAATCCGGTAAACGTAGTTCGTGCAACGTTTAACGCGCTGAAAGAGATGACTTCACCTGAAGCAGTTGCTGCCAAGCGCGGTAAGACTGTTGAAGATATTCTGAACTAATCGATTAGTTCGATTATTAGATGGCGGAATTCACCATGTCTAAGAAAATGATTAAAGTGACCCAGATCAAGAGCACGGCTCATCGTCTGGCGAACCACAAAGCTTGCGTACGCGGCTTGGGTTTACGTCGCATCGGTCACTCTGTTGAAGTTGAAGATACTCCTTCAGTTCGCGGCATGATCAATGTTGTCAACTATCTGGTTAAGGTAGAAGGGGAATAAGATGCGTCTGAATACTTTGAGTCCGGCACCAGGCCGTGTACACGCTAAAAAGCGTGTTGGCCGTGGTATCGGTAGCGGCCTGGGTAAAACTGCAGGTCGTGGTCACAAAGGTTTGAAATCTCGCTCAGGCGGTTCCGTAAGACCCGGTTTCGAAGGCGGCCAAATGCCTTTGCAAATTCGTTTGCCAAAGTACGGTTTTACTTCCCGTATTGGTTTGGTAACTGCGGAAATTCGTTTGTCAGAGTTGAATGCTGTTGAAGGTTCGGTAGTTGATATCGAAACCCTGAAGCAGGCAGGTTTGATTAGTTCTGTTATCAAGCGTGCAAAAATTTTCGCTTCTGGTGAAGTGAAAAAAGCTGTCACTGTGAAAGGCCTGTCTGTATCTAAAGGTGCTAAAGCAGCGATTGAAGCCGCTGGCGGAACAGTAGAAGAGTAACGAGGCGCGAATGGCAACTTCAGGTAATCTGCCATTAGCAAATCAAAGAGGCTTGGGCGAGCTTTGGGCTCGCCTGCGCTTTTTGTTTCTGGCAATAGTGATTTATCGTATTGGTACTCACATACCAGTGCCAGGTTTAGATCCGGAGCGTATTGCGAATCTGTTTAATCAAAATCAGGGTACTATCTTGGGCATGTTTAACATGTTCTCAGGTGGTGCTCTGGAACGGATGAGTATTCTGGCTTTGGGTATCATGCCCTATATCTCTGCATCGATTATTATGCAGTTGCTTACGGCAGTTACTCCTTCTCTGGAGCAGTTAAAGAAAGAAGGTGATGCTGGGCGTCGCAAGATCAATCAGTACACTCGTTATTTCACTGTGGTTTTAGCGACTGTTCAGGCCTTGGCCATGGCAGTGAGTTTTTCTACTTATGCTTTTGGCGGTGAACCAGGCTTTTCCTATTATTTCATTGCTGTAGTGTCGTTGGTGACCGGTGCAGTATTTATGATGTGGTTGGGTGAGCAGGTAACAGAGCGTGGTATTGGTAACGGTATTTCTATGCTGATATTTGCCGGTATCGTAGCGGGAATGCCGAGCGCTATAGGTCAAGCATTTGAAAGTGCAAGACAAGGTGATTTGCATATTCTTGCTTTATTGGTAGTAAGTATTCTGGCAATAGCTGTTATTTGGTTTGTTGTACGAATTGAGCGTGGCCAACGTCGCATCACAGTAAACTATGCAAAACGCCAACAAGGTCGTCAGGGATACGCTGCTCAGAGTAGCCATTTACCGCTTAAAATTAATATGGCAGGTGTAATTCCGGCTATTTTTGCTAGCAGTATTTTGCTATTCCCTGCGTCGATTGCGCAGTGGTTTGGCCAGGGTGGTGATGGTGTTGTAAATGAATTATTGCAAGAGCTGGCTTTGGCAATTGGACCTGGTCAACCTTTGTATATCATTCTTTTTGCTGCGCTCATTACTTTCTTCTGCTTCTTCTACACGGCTTTGATGTTCAACCCGAAAGAAGTAGCGGATAACCTGAAGAAGTCTGGTGCATATATTCCTGGAATTCGTCCAGGTGAGCATTCAGCAAAATATATTGATAGTGTTCTGACTCGTTTGACTGTTGTTGGCGCTATTTATATGTCGGCTGTTTGTTTGTTGCCGGAGTTTCTTGTAGTGGCCACTGGTGTGCCTTTTTACTTGGGTGGAACTTCATTGCTTATCGTTGTGGTAGTGGTGATGGATTTTATGTCCCAAGTGCAGGCTCACTTGATGTCCCATCAGTATGAGTCACTGATGAAGAAATCAAATTTGAAAGGATACGGCAGCGGTAACGCTCGCTAGTCCAAGTTATTGAGGTTGAATCATGAAAGTTCGTGCTTCTGTTAAAAAGATTTGTCGCAATTGCAAAATGGTACGTCGCAACGGTGTTCTGCGTGTTATCTGCAACGTTGAGCCGCGTCACAAGCAGCGTCAAGGCTAATAGCTGTTAAATTGTTTCAGGTAAATTCAGGCAGGTCAGCTGGTACAGCGACCTGCCTGAATTTTTATGATTCACATTGGCAGTATTACCACAGGGGGCGTTGACTGTCGTTGGGTGAGAAATTACCCAGCTATTGATTTACGGTGTATTTGAAGTTATCCTGCGCGCCTTTTGTTCGGGGCGGGGTGGCTCATATGCTGTCAACGCTACAATTCAGGTGTTATTGGAGTAATTTGAATGGCTCGTATAGCTGGTGTAAACATACCAGATAACAAACATGCCGTTATCTCGTTGACTTATGTCTATGGTATTGGTCGTACCACTGCCAAGCAGATTTGTGCTGCTACTGGCATTGCTGAAGAGACTAAGATTGGTACTCTGTCTGAAGAGCAGATGGATGCAATCCGTGCTGAAGTAGGCAAACACACCGTAGAAGGTGATTTGCGTCGTGAAATTAACATGAACATCAAGCGCTTGATGGACTTGGGTTGCTACCGTGGTCTGCGTCATCGTCGTGGCTTACCTCTGCGTGGCCAGCGTACTAAAACGAACGCTCGTACTCGCAAAGGCCCGCGTAAACCCATCAAGAAATAAGCCTTGATCGCGAATCTCATTCACATACGGTAAAAATTAGTAGGAAGAATTGCTATGGCTAAGCCAGGTAATAAAACCACAGCCAAGAAAAAAGTTAAAAAGACAGTAATTGATGGCGTTGCGCACATCCATGCTTCTTTTAACAACACCATCGTTACCATTACCGATCGTCAAGGCAATGCTTTGGCATGGGCAACTTCTGGTGGTTCAGGTTTCCGTGGTTCACGTAAAAGTACTCCTTTTGCTGCCCAGGTTGCTGCAGAGCGCGCTGGTGAAGCTGCAAAAGAATATGGTTTGAAAAACCTTGACGTAGAAGTTAAAGGTCCAGGCCCAGGCCGCGAATCAGCGGTTCGTGCACTGAATAATGTTGGTTATAAAATTACCAACATCACTGACGTTACGCCGATTCCTCATAACGGCTGCCGTCCGCCGAAAAAACGTCGCGTATAAGGGGGAGCATAGAAAATGGCTCGTTATATTGGACCAACTTGTAAACTGTCTCGTCGCGAAGGAACTGATCTGTTCCTGAAAAGTGGCGCGCGTGCACTGGATTCAAAGTGCAAAATTGAAACTGCTCCTGGCCAACATGGCCAACGTCGTGGTCGCTTATCAGACTACGGTGTGCAATTGCGTGAAAAGCAAAAAGTTCGTCGTATTTACGGCATTCTTGAAAAGCAGTTCCGTGGTTATTACAAAGAAGCTGCTCGTCGTAAAGGCGCTACCGGTGAGAACCTGTTGAAGTTGCTCGAAGCTCGTTTGGATAACGTAGTTTATCGCATGGGCTTTGGTTCTACTCGCGCAGAATCTCGTCAGCTGGTATCTCATAAAGCAATCAGCGTTAATGGTAAGACTGTAAACGTTGCATCTTTCCAGGTTGGTGCTGGCGATGTAGTTGCTGTACGCGAGAAAGCTAAAAAGCAATTGCGTGTACAAAATGCATTGAATTTGGCTGGTCAGCGCAGCAACGTCGAGTGGGTTGATGTAAACAGCGAGAAGAAAGAAGGCGTTTTCAAGCGCGTTCCTGATCGCATTGATTTACCTGCTGACATCAACGAGAACCTCATCGTCGAGCTTTACTCCAAGTAAGGGACGATCCGCTAACAGGTGTGGCTATGCAGACTGCAGTAAACGAATTTTTAACTCCGCGTCATATCGATGTAACAGAAAACGGTCCAACTCGCGCTCGCGTTGTGTTGGAACCGTTGGAGCGTGGTTTTGGACATACTTTAGGCAATGCATTGCGTCGTATTCTGCTTTCTTCAATGGCCGGTTGTGCCATTGTTGAAGCGGAAATCGAAGGCGTGCTGCATGAGTACAGTGCAATTGAAGGTGTGCGTGAGGATGTTATTGAAATCCTGCTGAACCTTAAAGGTGTTGCTGTAATTATGCACGGTAAGGACCATGCGGTTCTTACTCTGAGCAAGAAAGGTCCTGGTGTTGTTACTGCCGCTGATATTCAGGTAGACCATGATGTGGAAATTAAAAATCCGGATCATGTGATTGCCAATATCACTAGTAACACAGAATTGAAAATGCGTTTAACTATCGCTCGTGGTCGTGGTTATCAGCCTGCTGACAGCCGTCGTCGCGATGATGATGAGAGCCGCGCTATTGGTCGTTTGCAACTGGATGCATCGTTCAGCCCTGTTAAGCGCTTGGCTTATAGTGTTGAAAGTGCACGTGTTGAACAACGTACTGATTTGGATAAATTGATTCTGGATTTGGAAACCAACGGTACCATTGATCCGGAAGAAGCTATTCGTCGCGCAGCTACTATTCTGCAACAGCAATTAGCAGTGTTTGTTGATCTTGAAGGTGAAAAACAATCAGCTCCAGAGCAAAAAGAAGAGGCAATTGATCCTATTCTGTTGCGTCCGGTTGATGATCTTGAACTTACTGTTCGTTCAGCAAATTGCTTGAAAGCAGAAAATATTTACTACATTGGTGATTTGATTCAGCGCACTGAAGTTGAGCTGTTGAAAACTCCAAACCTGGGTAAGAAATCACTGACCGAGATTAAAGATGTACTTGCGTCACGAGGCCTGTCCCTAGGTATGCGTTTGGAAAATTGGCCACCAGCTAGTTTGAGAAACGACTAAAAAGCAACGAAGCCATAAATGTTTATCGAAACTTTCGATAGGCATTTATGGTTTTATTATTAGTTCGCCCGTAACTCACTTCGGTGCGGGTGATTAACGAGATTGCGTAAAGCAGTCCATTTTTGAAGGTATTTGATATGCGTCATCGTCTCACTGGCCGCCAATTAGGCCGTAATGCTTCTCATCGTAAAGCGATGTTCCGTAACATGAGTGCTTCTTTGGTTGAGCATGAGTTGATTAAAACTACTCTGCCTAAAGCGAAAGAACTTCGCCGTGTTATCGAGCCCCTGATCACTATCGCGAAAGTAGATTCAGTTGCTAACCGTCGTTTGGTTTCTGCTCGCATCCAGAGCAAAGCTGCTGTAGGCAAACTGTTCAGTGATTTGGGTAAGCGTTACGCTACTCGTCCAGGTGGTTATGTTCGTATTCTGAAGTGCGGCTTCCGTGCTGGTGACAAGGCTCCTATGGCCTATGTTGAGTTGGTAGATCGTCCAGCTAAAGCGCTCGAAACTGCTGTAGAAGCTGAATAAGTTTTACCAGCTTCGATTAAAAGGCCAGACAGAAATGTCTGGCCTTTTGTTTTTCTGAATTAAAAGATTTAATCGGGGAAGGCAATAATTACTGATCGTTTTTATGCTTGATGGCCAAGATTTTCATTCCTGGTTTTTGTTGATCTGTAAAAATTTGACGTAAGCCCATTTTTTCTGTGAATTACTGTCAGCAATATCTCACAAGTAATTCCGATTTTGTCTGCTATTCATGGTGCCTTAAAAGCGTAAAATGGCAATCACAGGACGTTGATCGGCGCAGGAAGTGCTGAAAAAAGGAGTCAGGTTACAAGATGTAGCTACACACGGATAATGAGGAGACAGGCTGGATGCCGATGCGGTCAAGATGATCGTTGACCCGCCGCAGGATGCAACGGGGCTTGCGGATGCAAAGCCCCTTTTTATTTCAATCGTAATTTAATTTGATGAATATTCATCAAATTAAATTACGATTTTCCTTTCGTAGTTCTTGTTGCTGTAGCTGTTACTTTTTTTGTAGCTTTCGCTACTGTTTTCTTTTTCACTTCAGTAATTTTCAGCATGGGTTTAAGGAATCTTCCTGTATGGGAGTGCTCGAGCTGTGCGACTTCTTCAGGTGTTCCTGTTGCGATAATCTGCCCACCACCAATGCCGCCTTCCGGACCTAAATCAACGATCCAGTCAGCAGTTTTAATCACATCAAGGTTGTGTTCGATCACCACAACGGTGTTTCCATGATCGCGTAATCTATGCAATACATTCAGTAATTGTTGAATGTCATAGAAGTGCAAACCGGTAGTAGGTTCATCAAGGATATAAAGCGTTTTACCCGTATCGCGCTTGGATAGTTCTTTCGCCAGTTTTACTCGTTGTGCTTCACCGCCAGACAATGTTGTTGCAGATTGGCCCAGGCGAATATAGGACAAGCCTACATCCATCAATGTTTGCAATTTATTGGCAATAGATGTGACTGCATCGAAGAATTCGCGCGCATCTTCTACTGTCATATCCAGCACTTCATTGATGTTTTTATTTTTGTATTTCACATCCAGTGTTTCGCGGTTGTAACGCTTTCCTTTACATACATCACAAGGAACATATACATCTGGCAAGAAGTGCATTTCTACTTTAGTTACGCCATCGCCCTGGCAAGCTTCACAACGTCCACCTTTAACGTTAAAGCTAAAGCGACCGGGTTGATAACCGCGTGAGCGAGATTCCTGTGTTGCCGCAAATAATTCACGAATTGGTGTGAATATACCTGTGTAAGTTGCCGGGTTTGAGCGCGGTGTGCGGCCGATGGGGCTTTGGTCGATATCCACGCATTTATCAAATAAATTCAAACCCTGGATTTCTTCATATTCAGCGGGATCAAGTGTAGTTGCCCCATTGAGTTCCGTTGCTGCGAGCGGGTGCAGTGTCGCATTGATAAGTGTGGATTTGCCCGAGCCTGAAACACCGGTTACGCAAGTCATCAAGCCAACAGGAATTTCCAAAGTAACATTTTGCAAGTTGTTGCCCTTGGCTCCAATCAACCGCAGCATTTGTTTTGGATCAACCGGATTACGCTTTGCAGGTACTGCAATTTCTTTTGTACCACTGAGGTATTGTCCGGTGATCGAATTTTTATTGGCCATAATCGCTTTGACATTTCCCTGAGCGATTACCTCTCCACCGTGCACGCCTGCACCCGGTCCAATATCAATTACATGATCTGCGAGGCGAATAGCATCTTCATCATGTTCAACGACGATTACGGTGTTGCCGATATCGCGCAAATGCGTGAGCGTTTTGAGCAGGCGTTCGTTATCGCGTTGGTGCAAACCGATAGACGGTTCATCAAGGATGTACATAACCCCCACAAGGCCAGCGCCGATCTGACTGGCAAGGCGAATGCGTTGCGCTTCTCCACCAGATAAGGTTTCAGCACTGCGATTCAAGGTTAAGTAATTCAGACCCACATCGACAAGGAAACGGAAGCGGTCACGTAACTCTTTAAGGATTTTGTCGGCAATGCCGGCTTTGCGCCCCGTGAAGCTGAGCTTCATATAGTAATCATAAGCCTCGGCGACGGGCATTTCGGTGATTTTAGGAAGCGGGCGCTCATCGATAAACACATTGCGCGCTTCAACACGCAGACGCGTGCCTTCACATTCCGGGCAAGGTTGGGTGGATAGGAATTTGATCAGATCTTCACGCACCGAGCTGGATTCGGTATCGCGATAACGCCGCTCCATATTGGGTAAAACGCCTTCAAAATTATGGCTGCGCTTGTACACATCACCGCGATCATTGATGTAATTAAATTCAATGACTTCCTCGCCTGAGCCATAAAGCACTGCTTCGCGTTGTTTGGCTTTGAGTTTTGACCAAGGGGTATCGACATTGAATCCATAGTGTTTGGCGAGCGATGCCAACATATGGAAGTAATAAACGTTGCGTTTGTCCCAGCCGCGGATAGCGCCTTCAGAAAGGCTCAGCGTTGCATCCTGAATGATTTTATCTTCATCAAAAAATTGATGTACGCCCAAGCCATCGCACGTTGGGCAGGCGCCGGCAGGATTGTTAAAAGAAAATAATCGTGGTTCAAGTTCGCTAAGGCTGTAATCGCAAATCGGGCACGCATGCTTGGAAGAGAAAAGGCGATCAGCCGCTTCACCATCCATGTAGTTAATACACGCGATTCCCTCGGACAGGTTAAGTGCCGTTTCAAAAGATTCCGCCAGGCGCAGTTTGATGTCTTCGCGCACTTTAAAGCGATCGATAACCACTTCGACAGTGTGTTTCTTTTTCTTATCGAGCTTGGGAGTATCGTCCAGGTCGCAAAGGATACCGTCGATGCGTGCGCGGATAAAACCATCGCGCTTCAGCTGCTCAAATACATGCAAATGTTCACCCTTTCGATCGCGAATAATCGGTGCGAGCAGCATCAACTTGGTGCTTTCCGGCATCGCCAAGACGGTGTCCACCATTTCGCTAATGGTTTGGGCGGTGAGCGGTGCTCCATGCTCGGGGCAGCGTGGCTCGCCTACCCGGGCGTAAAGCAAACGCAAGTAATCGTAAATTTCGGTGATGGTACCCACCGTGGAGCGCGGGTTATGCGATGTGGATTTCTGTTCAATCGAAATGGCGGGGCTCAAGCCCTCCACGTGATCGACATCCGGCTTTTCCATCATCGATAAAAACTGGCGCGCATAAGTGGACAGCGATTCCACATAGCGGCGCTGGCCTTCGGCATAAAGGGTGTCGAACGCCAGCGAGGATTTGCCCGAGCCGGATGGGCCGGTAATGACTACAAGTTTGTCGCGCGGGATATCAAGGTCGATGTTTTTGAGGTTGTGGGTGCGTGCACCCCTGACAATAATTTTGTCCATCTACTGCGTTCCACCAAGGCTGATTGGTCAAAGAGGGGGCCGATTATACGTGAATGTATTTGCCAGCAGATGTCAGTAGGCCGGATCTTCAATTAAAAACATCGCCGCAATTTACGCAATCTTGCTCGGGATTTCTGGTGAGGTGATAGCCCCTATTGGTACACTGTCCGCCCTTTTGATAATAAGTTCCCAAGATCCCCGGCCATGCAACAATCCGATTCCGTTTCTGCTCCTCTACCATTTGAGCGCAAAGTCGTTTATTCCCTCGCTGCGCTTTATACCTTCCGTATGCTGGGTCTGTTTATGTTGCTGCCAGTGCTGGCGGTATATGGCACGGAATACGAGCATCACAGCCCGTTCTTGCTGGGTGTCGCTCTGGGAGCTTACGGCTTTAGCCAGGCGCTGCTGCAGATTCCGTTCGGGGTGCTATCGGATCGTATTGGGCGTAAACCCCTCATCCTGATCGGGTTAATTATTTTTACCCTGGGCAGTGTGGTTGCTGCGTTGGCTGACTCTGTCTATGGTCTGATCATCGGTCGCTTCCTGCAAGGTGGTGGCGCGATTTCCGCCGTGGTGATGGCGCTCCTTACTGACCTGACTTCTGACGAGAATCGCACCAAAGCGATGGCAACTATCGGCGCATCCATCGGTGTGTCTTTCTCGGTGGCGATGACAGTTGGCCCGCTGTTGGCAAGTTGGGGGGGCGTCGGTACGATTTTCTGGCTCACTGCGGTTTTGGGTTTGGTGGGTGTTTATATATTGTTAAAACTGGTTCCGGACGTGGCCCGGGATTCGATTCCCAAGCGCGAAGCTGTCGCGGTTCCCAATCTCCTGTGGGAAACACTTAAACATCCCCAGTTATTGCGCTTGAATGTGGGAATCTTCGTTTTACATTTTGTATTGATGTCCAGTTTTGTTGTTCTTCCGTTAGTGCTGCAAGATCAATTACACATCGCGCGCGAATACCACGGTTTGATTTATTTCCCGCTGCTCGCCTTCGCATTTATGTTGATGCTGCCGTTTGTGATCATCGCGGAAAAACGCCGCAAAATTAAAAGCGTGTTTTTACTCGCCGTTGGTTTGTTACTGATTTCTGAATTGGCGTTGATGCTGGTGTCCAGCCATTTGATATTGGCGCTGTTGGTACTGTTTGTTTTCTTTATTGCCTTCAATGTGCTGGAGGCGACCCAACCGTCCATGGTGAGCAAAATTGCACCAGCGGGAGCCAAAGGTACTGCAACAGGAATTTATTCTACCTGTCAGGTTCTGGGGGTCGCTGGTGGCGGTGCATTGGGTGGATGGCTATTGCAGAATCACGGCATAAATTCGGTGTTCATGCTTAACAGCGTGTTGATTGTGGTTTGGTTAGCGGTAGCCTGGTCGATGAAACCACCGCATTTCCTCGCCAGCGTATTGATTCCATTGCGCGGGCGCGATCATCAGCAAATCGCGGAGAAATTGCGTGCAGTGGATGGTGTGGCGGAGGTGGTTATTGTGAGCTCGGAAGATACCGCTTATCTCAAAGTGGATCAGCGACGAGTGGATCGCAAAACGCTGGCGGCGATAGTCGACCAGGTGTAAAGTGCAAGGCCCCTTAAAGGGGTAACTTATTAATCTGAATGCCGCCGAAGTACAAACAAGAGAAGGCGGATACACCGTAAATCAAGAGGAATTTATTATGGCTCGCGGTATTAACAAAGTAATTTTGATCGGCAATATCGGGCAGGACCCTGAAGTGAAATATATGCCCTCCGGCGGCGCGGTGACCAACGTTAGCGTAGCAACGTCAGAGACATGGAAGGACAAAAATACCGGCCAGCCACAAGAGCGTACCGAATGGCATCGCGTGGTGTTCTTCAATCGCCTGGGCGAAATCGCCGGCGAATATTTGCGCAAGGGTAGCAAGGTTTATATCGAAGGTTCATTGCGCACGCGCAAGTGGCAAGCGCAAGATGGTTCAGATCGCTACACCACTGAAATCGTCGCCAGTGAAATGCAAATGCTTGATGGTCGCGGTGATAATGCCGGTGCTGGCCAAGGCATGGGCGCTGCGGCTGCGATGGGGTCTTTTGACCAGACTCCGCAATACAACAATGGTCCTGACAACGGCGGTTACGGCCAGGGCGGAGGGTACAATCAACCAGCCCAGGGCGGATATGCACAACAACCCGCGCAGGCGAATCGCAATTTCAACCAGGCACCAAAACCGCAATATAATCAACCACCAGCTCAACAACACAATGCGCCTCCATCAGGTGGTTTTGATTCGTTTGATGATGATATTCCGTTCTAGGAATTCCCTGTTGGAATGTGTTTAAAAAAGCCACACGCTGTGTGGCTTTTTTATTCGAGGCATTAAAAAGTGGTATTAATTTTCCTAAACCAGTGAGAATCAGATATGCGAATTCACGCCCTTACTTAAATCATTTTGATTAACCTTGCGTATAATTGACGAGGGTGTGATCCTCTCCTGCCAATTCCTCCATAATAATTTTCTCAATCAGCTCCCAGTTTCCATTTGCCAAACCGGCTCCGATTTTTGGATATCCTATTTTTTTACCGGAAAACTCTTTTCTGATTTGTTTAAATACGGAACGAACAGCGTTGTAATCAACTTTCACACCATCACCCCGCCAATCAAATTGAGTATAGGCATTTACGATAATGAATTTACCAGTATCTGCTTTTGAATAATTCCCCAGTTTATGTAAGCTGCCTTTTTCAGTTGCCCGGTCTGCGGCATAAGCTTGGGGATATAATTCTTTTATGGATTTGGCGATTCCTGCCCCCATTACACATTGGCAATTACACCCGTGAATGATGACGTCAAATGCTCCTTGTTCAGCAAGGTGAAGTAAATTTCCGCTAATATTTTTCACAATGCGTTGGCCTTGTCCCATAATTTTTTAAATTCTTCTTCAGTAATTTCCAAATCAGAATCAGTTGGTTCAAACTCTGGCTGATCGGTATAAAAATATTCCTCGTTGTTTTCAGCTTCCGGAGTTGCCCAATATAAATTATCTCCAAATGCATTGATTTGCCGGGTAATAATTCCATTATCTACCTCGCAAAAAAAATGGCCTTCCATTCCCTCATGTGACTCGGTGTAGCATTTATAGTATTTCATTAATCCAAAACCTTTCCTGATCGCACAATCCGATCGGTTAAATCCAGATTGTCATCGTTAAGTATAAACTGGACGCCTTTGCGAAGTTGGTTGCCTTGTGTAGTAACGCCTTGCCGGACAACCAGGTCTGATACATCGATTTCGACAAAATGAGAAATTTTATTGCCCATATTGCCCCGGTTATAAAACAGTGATGAAAGCTGTCCGAGGGATAATTGCCCGGCTTTTATCTGTTCCTGGGTCAAATCCTGTTTTGTTAATCCAACTATGCTATCAGGAGAAATATCTGCAAGATACTGCCCATCGCCATGTCTGGCATGTTCAAACCCTTTTGAATTAAATAAAGTTTTGGACGTTAAAATTTTGCCCAGGTTTTCTTCGCTGGTGTAGTGGAAAAGAGTAGTTCTCCCGCCGGAGTAGAGCACGCTTGGTAAACGCTCTGTGCCGCCGGCTTTCTTTGCATTTAAAGAACCAATAGATTCCAGCTCATCGGTATCAACATCACCTATTCGTTTATTGGATGTTCCGCAATCACCTGAATTTTTCTTGCCGCTTAATCCTAATGGATCAATATAAATCGTTGGATCGTTAACATAACCATAAACTTGCATCCCCCCCGCTAACCGGATTGGGTCCTGGCTGATGTATTGTCCATCTACAGGGTCATAATATCTAAACCTGTTGTAATACAATCCTGTTTCACTGTCTTCATATTGGCCCGGAAAGCGAAACGGACAAAAGCTGCCATGACCCTGAATCTGGCGTAGCGCGCCCCAAATATTAATTTCGGCGGACCACACTTGTTGCCCGCAATTATCGAAGATGACGGCAGGAGTGCCGAGGTGATCATTAATAATTGAATAGTGTTCATCGCCTACCAGCTTGGCCATAGGAGAAAAGCTGTCTGGTTCAAACAGCCAGCAGATAGGTCTATCGACACTTCCCTCCTGATAGGCCGGCGGGGCTTGAGGTTCTATAGGTTGCAAAAATTGCTTATGGAAATCCGCACGAATATCTTCCGCTAGCGATAATTGTTGTGCGAATTGCGGTGGTGAGGTGGACGTAGCGGCTGTTTCGACCCACTCATGTAATGGATTGTTATCATCCCAGATCCAGTGGGTTATTTTATTATTAAATATTTTTCGAATGCGCCTGCCCAGCGCATCGTATGCAAAGGTCACCTCGGCATTGTCAGGCCTGATAACCTTTACCAGCCAGCCATTACCATCCCATTGGTAACGCCAACGTTTATTTCCCTGTTCCAGTTTGCTAATCAAATTCCCTTCTGAGTCGTAATGATAACGGGTGGTGCCTTTTGTTGTATGAACTGCCAATAGTTGACCTGCAGGGCCATACTCGCGGTCCTTATGAGAATGTGTTTTAAATAAATTTCCTATTGAATCTGGTATTCGTAAATCAAAACTCTCATCGCTGTATCGTGCGGAAAACAAATTTCCCAGTGCGTCGTGCTGAAATATTGTTTCCCGATGAAGCCCATCAATTAGTTTCAATAACCGATTATTCACACCCCATATGTAATGTTTACTACTGTGTATTTTTTTTCCCTGGATAATTTCCTGGTAAACCGGGCGACCTAGCTTATCGCGCGTGGTGTGGCTTTGTATTCCACCCGTTAAATTACGTTGTATTTCCAGTCCACGACTATCGCGTTTAAATGCAATCTCGAAATGTGTATTTTCTTCTTTTATTCCAAGCACATCTCCGCGCTTGTTTCGATCAATCCTCTGGTTTAAACCTTGAGAGGTTTTTATTCTGGTGCGATTTCCCAGTGCATCATATTCAGATGATATCCAATATTCATCTTGAAATTCCTTGATGGGTCTTCCAAATGCGTCCAGCTCCCATTTCAACACTCGTGAATCATTGGTTGCTTGAATCAGGTCGCCGTTTTCTCGATATGCGAATTTTTTAGAAGTGCCATCGCTGTGCAAAACCTGAGTTAACTGATTGTTCGGGTTATATGTATATGTTGAATAACGCTGCTCGGGACGATTGGTTCGCACTATGCGACCCGCTGGATCTATAATAAATTGCCGCATCAATCCGTCGAATCCGGACTCGGAAATTATTTCATTTCTGGCATTTCGTTCAAAGTGATATGCGTGGCCGTTTTCATTAAAAATTCTTCGAAGTTGATCCTCTGTATCATACTCAAACCTTATTGTTTTTCCGGCTTGCGCGCGCGAAACTACCCGACCTGTGCCGCTGTATGCAAAGAAAACTTCCTGTTGATCATCTTTTGCGTGAACGATATTGTTACCTTGCCCATAGGTAAACGAGCGGACATTTCCATCTGGTTCTTCGATTTTTTGTACGCGTGAAAGCCTATCGAAAAAAAGTTTACGCCGATTACCGCTATTGTCATTCGATACCAGTAAATTTCCCAGGGCATCATATTCCAGTAGTAGTTGTTCGTTGTTCCCATCACCTAAACTGCGTAAATTCAAATTGTGATCATAAAAGAAAAACAGTTTATTGCCATTTGCATCGTTAATGGCACTTAGCATGCCTTCATCGTACACATAAGAAGTGACAGCACCTAATGGGTCTATTTTGGTTTTTATCCGATTGGTGTCGTCATATGTATAGCGCCAGCTGCAACCTATTTGGTCAATGGTTTCAATAAGATTTTGATTGCTATCAAAGATCAACTGTATGGCATGGCCTTCGGCACCGATTGCTTTTATTGTATTTCCAAACCCATCATACTCATATCGCGTTTTGTAACCCAGCTCATTTGTCTCGCACACAACTTGCGAATATTCGTTGTATTCCACCAGGCTCGCATGATTTAACGAATCAACAATGCGATATGGTAAAACACCATTGTGATAATAAGTTGTTATGTGGCCGAGTGAGTTTTTTACATAGGTAATATTATTTTCAAGATCGTAACGAATTTCGCGATAATAAATCCCTTCATCGCCCCAGGTTCGCAAGCAGCGGGCGTTGTGATCAAGTCCATCGTATTCAAAATAAAAACTGAGGCCGCTGCGGAAGGTTTCTTTAATTAATAATTTGTGATCGTAGTGATATTGCAGTGGCTGCTGAAGTGCGTCATCAACTTGAACAAGCATGCCATCGCGATAATGATGTTCCACCGCACAGAATAGTGTGGGGGTGGCGTGGTCGCGGGTAACGTTGGATTCCGGTTCCGGTAAAAATATTTTATGGATGCGATTGCCATCGGTGTAGCTGAGTTGAATCAGCCGGCCGCCGCTGTCGATGATTTGATGCAGCTGGCCTTTATCGTTGTAATAAAATTTAATTGCAGCGCCGCTGGTTGTTTGCGAGAGCGAGGTGAGTAATTGGTTATCCTGCTGTCCGTTAAATGGCGCAAAGCGATAACGCTGTTTGTCTTTGGTATCCAGTGCATAGCCGTCCTCATCGCGAAACAGCGTCATCCGCTCCTGGCGATCAAAACAAGTTTCATTAATATCCAGCGCTGGAAATGCAACAGATCTTCCATCAGCCAAACGCACGGCAACAGCATTATCCATTTCACAGAGTTTTAAATCATAATTGTGATGCCAGCCATGACCGAGTGGACCATCGTAAACGGAAGTGCTGTACCAGGTACGCTCCCACACTAATGGCAATGGGCCCGGTAGGGAGAAATCGATATGATCGGTAAACATTTTTCCGGTAGCGACATCGACCGGGTGGCCCGTTACCGTACAAATTCCTTTATGGACTTTATTGCGCACATTCGGTGGCACACCTAATTTGTCCATCGCTTTTTTGGCGCGCTTGTGAATGGCATCGGACATTTTTTTGATGCGCTTGCTTTTCTTTTGCATCTTGCGCAATTTTTTAAACGCACCGCCCAGGGCCGCAAAACCGCCCATCATCGCGAGTCCCATCATATCGATGGTGGGTCCACCCCCGACCATCACCGGCATGCCTAATGGAATGGCAATGACGACGCTGGTGGGTAACACCATACCAAAAGATTTTTTCGGTTTCTTTTTTCGTGGCGGTGCGATAAGACCGATGTCGTGACAGCTCAGCGTGGGTAATGCGGTGTAACTTAATGGGCCTCCATCGGCGAGTACGGTGAGGCTGCCCATAAAAATTTCATCTTCATTCATGGGCGGTTTTACAAAAGGACCACCCATTGGAATATGCGGGATTGGCCTGCCGGCGGTACCGGCCGTTGAACGCGGCAAACCACCGACTTTTACGGTTGCACCAAGAATCGGGACATAATCAATCACATCAAAAATTAAGGCGATGTGCGGATGGGGAATAGGAATAGGGCCTGCCGGAGGAATGGCGAGTATATGGATGTCGATGCCGAGTACGGGATCAAAATGTTTGCTGATCAGCATGTCATTGACTCAATTTTTTGCAACCATCCTTCGCCGAGTAAATCGTCGAAACGATGTTTGATGTGATGATCGATATCGCCGTTCGGACTAATCCGCAGTAATGCTTGCCCTAAAAAGGGCAGTGTGGATTGTGCGCGTTGTTGTTCATCCATTTTGCTGCCAGCATCAAGCGCTTTCATGCCGTATTCCCATGCAACTTTGGTGTAGCTGGCGCGCTCCATACAAAAGCTGGTCATGCGCCAGCCTTCCAATGTCATTAATAAATCCTGTTGTGATTCCGCAAGCTGCGCGCCTTTCGCGTAGGCATTGGCTGCATCTTCAAAACGCCCGGCACTGAACAGGCAGGTGCCTTCGCAAACCAGTGCTTGCAAGCGCAATTTATTACAGCCCGGAATATTTTCCTGTTCACCCTGAGCCGCGATAGTGTGTGCGATGCGATAATCGGCCAGCGCCGAATCATGGAGCTGCAAATTTAAATAGCCCGCCGCGCGCGTGAGTAACGTAACTGCCCACATATCCAGCCAATGGTGTTCTTGTGCGAGTGCAATGGCAGCGGCCGCGAGTTTTTCAATCGCTGGTTTATCTTGCTTGCCCACCGCTTTTTGCAGATCGACAGTGATATTTCGAAATGCCGCGTTAGGTGATCCGTCATCCGCCTCTTTCAATACGGCCTTAATCGCTTCATTCATGTTGACCGGTGCATCCAGGCTGTGCAGGTGCTGTGATTTTTCTCGCGCAAGTGTTGCCAGTGAAGAATTTTTTTCGGTGTCAAAAAAAACCAGCTTTAAATTATCAGGCCATTGGTAGCGCGAATTGATTTCACAGCATTGGTCCCACCAATGGGTGTATTGCTGCGCGTTTTTTATAACGGATGGCGTAATGACTATCACTATGTAGTGGACGTAATCTTCAAATGCCCGTAACGCACCAATACAGCTGCGAAACAGAGCATTGTAGCCTGTGCGGCTGTCCCTTAAGTCCGGCTTGATCCAATCGTGGTCAGTGGTTGCGGGTGTTTGTGATTCGGTTTCTTCCAGCAGGGCATCCGCAATTCCTTCTTCGATCATTGAATTCATTTCTTCGGCAAGCGTATAGCTGAACGTTTCAGCTGAAATAAATTCGGCGTGCAAATGAATAAACAATTCCGGATTTTTTTCATCCAGTTGTTCTTTGGTTTTGATAAAACCCAAGCCCAATTCAATATCATCAGGCGAGAAATGCCAGCGCAAAATGGGAAGCTTGCTACTGATAAAATCTTCCCACTGCTCGTTTAGTTTTTCCAATTCGCGCTGGATTGGATTTGATGTGCTCATGATTTTATTTTTCTAATCAGCGTTAGTTTAATTTAACCAGCGGACCCATTACTGACACTCCGGTAGCATCAATTTTTACTGAGCTGGCACCCATCGACAACGTAATTCCCGACGGATCAATAGTGATGCTGGTGCCGCCTACGGCAAGGGCAATTTGCGATTGTCCGTTCATGGCAATCGATAATGCGGAGGTGGTAGCACTCGTGGAGATGGAAACATTTTGCGCAAGCGCGCTGATTTCCTGATTGCCGGTAATTGAAAATGTCTGGTTGCCGCTGACAGTGGTCTGTTGGTTAGCACCGATGGTGTTGGTTTGATTGGAGCCAACATTAACGGATTGATTTGAACCGATACTCAAGTCTTGGTTACTGGCAACGTTACGGCTTTCGTTGGCACCGATGGTGGATTCTGCATTGCCACTGGTATTTTCGGTTTTATTGCCGGAGGTGGAGAATGACCGGTTGCCTTGTACACTGGAATCCTGATTGCCTTGCACACTGGCGCTTTCGTTTCCTTGTACGCTTAATGACGCATTGCCTTTTACGGTCGATGAATTATTGCCATCGACATTGTAAGTTGCATTGCCTGTGGTCGATGAATTCAGATCATTGCCAACGGTGGTGTTGTAATCTTTTTTTGCATGGAGTTTAACTTGTTGTGAATCGCCAGTGTCTTCCAATGAAAACTCATTGGAACCACCCACATCACCTTTCACTGTTTTTGATTTCATGCCTGCATAATTTTTTCCGGCTGGCAACGCAACCGGCGGCATGTGCGTGCTGTTATAAACACTGCCAATAACCAGTGGCTGGTCCGGATCACCATTCACAAAGGTAACAACAACTTCCTGGCCAACACGCGGAATATTTAATGTTCCCCATTTGTTGCCGGCCCAGAGTGTTGCTACACGCACCCAGCATGAGCTGGTTTCATTTTTTTCGCCGTATCTGTCCCAATGGAATTGCAGTTTTATCCGTCCATATTTATCGGTATAGATTTCGTCACCGGCGGGGCCAACGACTACCGCAGTTTGTACTCCGTCAATCCTTGGCTTAGTGGTATTGAGTGGCGGGCGATAAACGACTTCTTCGGGAAAGCATAAAAACCGGTTTTGATAGCTGGATGCCTTTCCATCTTCATCCTCGTCCAGATAGCTACCTTCAAACGCCTGATGGGAAATTTCTGAAATAACAAACGTTTTTTTATCATCAACCAATGCTTCATCGGAAAGTAATTTAAATTTTTTCCCCACTTCCAGATAATTGAGATTGCCTCCGGCTTGTACTATTTGATAACCGGATTCTTCCTGCTGCATACGAATGCGCGTAAGGTTTTGCCCGCGTTGGCTTTCATTGTAATTACCCGGGAATTCAAAGCGCTCCAATGCGCTATTGTTGGCTAATTTGATTGAGGTGGGTGTTTCTGTCAGCAACGAGAGGTTGGCGTTTTCAAAATTATAATCGGTTTGCGCAAATGCACCGGAGCAATATTGGAACCGATGTTGCCATTGATTAAGGTAAAATTTGCTGCGACTGCCGGAGCTGTGTTCAATGACTTTTTCATCCAGGAACACAAACGCAGCAGCGTTATCGCCAATAGTCAGGATGTGCTTATCCGCTTGATGCTCAAAAAAATAAAATAACCCTTCTTGTTCCAATAACCGGCTGATGAAATTGAAATCAGATTCCTGGTATTGCACGCAATACTCAAGCGGCAGGTGATTGTCGATCAATGTAAATTTGAAATCATAAAAACCCAGTTCAGTAAAAATGGTTTCAATAATTTTTTGCACGGTTTGATTTTGGAAGATCCTGCAGTTGGTGCGTTTGTCCAGAAACCACAGCCAGGGCACCAGTTCGGCTTTGTAGCCATACAACCCCTGTTTTTCCAAACCGCTATAAACAAAACTTTTGACAAAACCATTTAGTGGTCGGGGATTGCCATCCAGCCCGAGAAACAGCGCCATGTGATTGCCGACAATATCCTCAGGCCGAATATTCGCTTCGTAAGAAAGCAAATCGATATTGATCGTAAACAGTTTCGAAAAAAACTCTGTTGCTTGTACGCGGCGCAGTAGAAATACATCTTTTCCCAAACCGGTTTCCACTCGCATGGAACGATTGTCCTGGGTGTATTTGATGGCGGCAGTGAAGAGGCTGTTCACAATAATCTCCTTTCAATTGATCCAATCGGGCAAATTGTTCTGGTGATGTTATTGAATGGGCGGCTCTTCCGTGAGAAGGGATTGGGCAACCATTCTAACGGTCACATGAGCGCTGAATAAATTAGTGTTGACGCGAACTGTGATCTGCTCGGCTTATTATCGGGAGGATGATGGTGAATTTATCGGAAATTAGTACCGTATTAAAAGCGTGGCGTTTAATGCTTCGTGTTGCTGGGGATATTTATCATTGAATGGAGATCTGAATTGCAAACCCGTTTGCATTAGCGAATCAGCTTTTGCAATAAACCGCTTTTGCGATTTAATTTTTTGCGTGATTGATACATTGGTGAATTTAATCGTCGAGCAACTGTGCGCGAATTTTTACTATATTGGGCAACGCCGCGAGAAATGCCGCTACCAGCGCCGGATCGAAATGTTTGCCGGACTCTTTGTCGATGTAGTCTGTTGCCTCCTCAATGGTCCATGCGGCTTTGTAGGGGCGAATGCTAGTGAGCGCGTCAAATACATCGGCGATGGCAACGATACGTGCTTCAACAGGAATTGCTTCGCGGGCAAGGCCGTGGGGATAGCCGGAACCGTCCCATTTTTCATGATGGTTAAGCGCGATAACGCGCGCGATTTTTAACAGGTTCGAATTGTCATCGCCAATAATGGTCGCGCCAATTTCGGTGTGGCTTTTCATGATTTCCCATTCGTCCGGTGTGAGTTTGCCCGGCTTTTGTAAAATAACATCGGGGATACCAATTTTTCCGATATCGTGCATCGGCGCAGCATTTAATAATTCCTCTGCATCAAGGGCGTTCATTCCTGCTGCCAGTGCAATTTCCCGGGCGTAATGGCTCATGCGAATAACATGCAGGCCGGTTTCATTGTCTTTGTATTCGGCGGCGCGTCCAAGGCGATGGATAACTTGCAATCGCGTTTCGCGCAGGGTGTCGATGCTGACTAATGATAATTGTGTTTTAACGCGCGCTAATACGATGGGCGGGCTTACCGGTTTGGTAATGTAATCAACGCAACCTACAGCAAAACCTTCAGCTTCATCGCGTGTGTCTGCCAGCGCGGTAACAAATATCACCGGGATATGTTCGGTAGAGGAATTATTTTTGAGTTGCTTGCAGGCTTCCAGGCCGGTAATGCCCGGCATCATAATATCCAGCAAAATTAAATCAGGCTGTTCGTTAAGCGCGAGGCTCAATGCTTTTTCACCATCACGCGCGAACAGCAAACGGTAATCCTGTTGTAAAACCTGTTTTAATACTTGCAGGTTTGCCGGTTCATCATCGACCAGCAATAATTTCGGGCGAATATCCTGTTGTGTAGTAATCATACGTGTCTCAATTATGTGGGCCTCGTAACCCAATCGGCGTTTTCAATCCACGCAGTTAATAGTGCGATCGCTGCATCAAAATCAAATTGTTCCAAGGCGTTATCCAGCGGCGTTATCACTGTTGCAGGAAGTGCTTTGGCAAGTGCGCGGTAATTGTCGTCATCAAATGTTCCGTGTTGATAGGCGTGCACCAATGCCTCTAGTAATTTTACGTCAACGGAGTCAATTTTTTTTGCGGCCTCTTGTGTATCGAGGGCCTGCGCATCCAGTTCGGTAGTGATTCGGGTAAATGCGATTTCTGCATCATGAAATAATTGTGGTGATATTGGATCTTCCCTTTCCATCTGCCCGGCAATTGCAGCCAATGACACGAGGCCAAGGTTTGCCGCCGCTCCTTTAATTCGATGCGCTTCCTGTTTGATTTTGGTGCTATCGCCGGACGTGGCTATTGATAAAAAATGTTTATTATCGTTACAAAATTGCCTGATCGCTTTGATTAATACTGCGCGGTCTCCCCAGCGTTGCCCGGCATTTTTCCAATCAATAATGTCACTGGCGTTTATCGTTGCTGATGACGGCGTATTGATTGATGGTGTAATACCAAGGCAACGCGCGATTTCATTATGCAACTCAATTAAATTGATTGGTTTGGAGGCAAAACCATTCATACCCGCTGCTTTTGCATCTTTGCGATCTTGCTCAAGCACGCTGGCTGTTAGTGCAATAATCGGAGTAACAGGTTTTGCCTGGGCGAGTTCCCACTGCCGGATCATTTTGCTGGCTTGCAAACCATCGACCTCCGGCATCTGGATATCCATCAGTACAATATCGAATGTTTGTTGTTGAAAGCGCTGGCATGCTTCCAGTCCATTGCTGGCTGTCACAGTGCGATGCCCATCGCGCGTGAGCATTAATTGCAACACTTCAAGGTTTTGTGGCACATCATCAGCAATTAATATTTTTAAAATCGGCAGTGATATTTTTTGAGGTGGAGCGATTTTTTTTTGCGCGCGGGCAGCGGGCAAGGGCAGTGATACTTCAAAGCAACTACCGTTGCCCTGCGTGCTTGTTGCGGTGATAGTTCCGCCCATCAATTCCGTCAGTTGGCGTGCAATGGTGGTACCCAAACCGGTTCCACCAAAGCGCCGTGCCATGGATGCATCTGCCTGGGTGAAGGGGGTGAATATATGCTGGATGCGATCTTCCGCGATGCCGATACCGGTATCAATCACTTTTAAAATAATATTTTGGCCTTCCTCCGCAACACGCAGGGTTACATGGCCCTGTTCGGTAAATTTAACGGCGTTGCCCAACAAGTTGACTAATACCTGGCGCAGACGCAATGTATCGCCGAGCACATGGTCGCGTATTCCCGGTAAATAATCAAAAACCAGTGTGAGCGATTTTTTATCGGCCTGGATTTGCAATTCCTGCAAGATTTGGCCGCATAGTTCTTTCAATGAAAATACTTCAACATCCAGCTCCAGGGCACCGCGTTCCAGTTTTGCTGTATCCAGAATGTCATTGAGCAAACTCAACAAGGAGCCCGCTGAGCGGCGCACTGTTTGTAAATGTTTTAGTTGCTCTGGTTGCAAGGGGGAATTAATGAGCACTTCGGTAAAACCGATAATCGCATTCATCGGCGTGCGAATTTCGTGGCTCATATTGGCGAGGAACATGCCTTTTGCAGACGATGCTTTTTCGGCGCGATCTTTAGCGATCATCAAATCCGTTTCCATGGATTTTCGCTCGGATAAATCGGTTGCCAATTTAACGACTTTCCAGGGTTTGCCATCCGCATCGAAAATGGGATTGTACGCGGCCTGGATCCAGATTTTTTTTCCGTCTTTCCCCAGGCGTAAAAATTCACCGCTTTGGAAATTTCCATGGCGTAAGTTGTTCCAGAATTCACGATATTCAGTGCTGTTAATTTCTTCGGGTAAACACAGCATGCTGTGGTGTTGGCCGAACAATTCTGTTAATTCGTAACCGGTAAGCGCAAGGAAGTTTTCATTGGCATTGATCACATAGCCATTCATATCAAATTCGGCCACGGCCAACGCCCTGCCGATGGCGTGGACAATCCCCTCAAATTCGGCGTTGCGTAATTTGGATTCAGTAATATCGATAATTACACCATCGATCCAATTCAGATTGCCTTGTTCATCGTAAACGCCACTCGCGCTTTCGGAA
Organism: Cellvibrio sp. 79; assembly: GCA_003056245.1. Lineage (GTDB taxonomy): Bacteria > Pseudomonadota > Gammaproteobacteria > Pseudomonadales > Cellvibrionaceae > Cellvibrio. The sequence continues at coordinate 1,661,582 of MVDH01000003.1, forward strand.
ACCCAGCGTTCGGTTTTGTCGCGCCGGATAATCCGGTATTCAACTACATAGGATTTTTTATTTTCCAATGCCGGGGCAAGCTCCAGCGCAACTCTATCGACATCATCCGGATGGACAATATCGCCCAGATTAATTTCGCCGGAAAAAAACTTTTCTGTTTCCCATCCGCTCAGCGCGCTGATGGCATCGCTGATAAAAATAACTGACCAGGGCTGAACCGCTTGTGAGCGAAAGGCCACGCCGGGAATATTGCCGATTAAGGTTCGATATTGTTGCTCGCGCGACGATAATTCGCGTTCCATCGCAATGCGTTCACTGTAGAGTTGGCGATAGCGCAGGATGAGATTGCCGGCGAGCACCAGCAAGCTGATGGCGACCGTTGTGACGCCAATAATAATCGCGAGGAAGTTACGGCTGTTATCAGCCGCAAAATTACTATCCGGCGTACCGATAAAACGCGCAGCCGCCATCCCGGTGTAGTGCATACCGGCAATTGCCAGCCCCATAATTACACCGGCTAGCAGTGTGGCCTGTGCAGAACTGAAGCGGGCTTGGTTGGTTAATCCGAAACGAATCCAGAGTGCGAGCATGGCTAGCACGACCGCAACCACAATGGAAGTGATAAACCAGGCGAGGTCATAGCGCAGGATTGCATCCATATGCATGGCGGCCATGCCGCTGTAATGCATGGCACCAATGCCTGAGCCAACCATTACGCCGCCAATAACAAGCTGGCGTCGGGTGATCCGGTTATGGGACAGCATTTGCAAGGTAACCCAGGACGCAAATACCGACGGTCCCATGGAAATAACCGTAATAGTGGGGCTGTAATGCACATGGGTTCCGAGTTCAAATGCCAGCATGCCGATAAAATGCATCGACCATATACCGCCGCCGAGCGCGAGCGACCCGGAAATCAATGCAACCTGACGCAACAGGCGCCCTTTTGCCGAGCGCGCCATTCCGGCAATTTGCAGGCCCATCATCGACGAAATAATCGCGACGACAATGGAAACAAATACCAGCCACGGATTGTGGCTGCCATGGAGCAATAATGCGGGCGTATCGTTGTCGATGAAAATAGTTAGCATGGGTCGGATCGTATGGCTTCTGCGTTCTACTTCGAACTTACGGATTTGGATTTATAGTATAGAGCCGATTTTTTTATGGTATGGCATTTGTTACCGGCTAAGCTTCGTAACACCGCAACTGATTGATTATGATGTGCCGCCAGCTGGGTACTTACGTCATGCGGGCACTAACGACAATAAAATTACAATTACCAGAGAGGTCTCCATGTCACTAACAGCCTTATCATCGCCGTCATTTTTTCAATTATGTCGAACGGGAATGCAGCAGCTATTTTTTGTCGCTGCTTGTTGTGCAGCCAGTATCGCGTACGCTGCGGATAAACCCGCCGCCAATGAATTGAAACCGGCGGCCACCATTAAATTCTGGAACGGCAATAAAACGCCATCGCGCCAGCAGTATGAGCGCGAAATTCTCGATGCGGCACTAAAGGCCACTGCAACCAAAGGCCCATATGCAATTGAAGAAAGCCGCACGGAGTATCCGCTCGCTGAAGATGAAGCCAGTGTATTTCGCAGTAAAGGGTTTGATATTTTTGGCACCGTAGCGGGCAATCAGAAATTAGCTAACGAACAAAAAATCCTGATTCCGTTGCCATTGATGAAAGGCATCCTGGGCTACCGGATTTTAATTGTGCGCAAAGCAGACGCACAAAAGTTTGCAGCGATTAAATCGGCCGGTGAATTAAAAAAATTGCGCATGGGTATTCCGTCGACCTGGGCTGACGCCGGATTATTTCGTCACAATGGTTATCCCGTCGTTGAAAAAGGTAGCTTCGATGATTTATTCCAGCGCCTGGAAAATAACGAATTTGATTATGTGACCTTTGGTGCAAATGAAGTGACCGGTGTATTTACCGAGCGTGCGGCGAAATCCGGCAAGCTGGTTATCGAGCCGTCGCTATTGGTGTATTACCCATTCCCGCTGGTGTTTTACGTGAATCCGCAGCAACCGGCGGTGGCTGATCGCATCACGGAAGGCGTGAAAACCATCAGTACCAATGGCGAGCTGGATAAAATATTCAATCGTTATTACGGCGATGTCCTGGGTCAGTTGAATCTGCCGACGCGCACGCGCATCACCCTGGAGAATCCGATACTGCCAAAAGAAATGGCGAATTTTAAACCCGCTATCTAAACCTTCTGATAATTGTCATGGTAACCCGATGACAATCGTGGTTTTACCCGGCGCCTGTTGGTCTCTATCCTGTCTTTCATGACAGGGATAGGACAGGGCGCCACCAGCCCCTCAAATTAGTGCTCTCCCATTGTGAAACTGCTAGGCTCGCACTCCGGACTTGCGTGATAATGCGCAGCGCCTGGAGCAGGGTTCCAGATAAAAACCACAAAACAAGGGCAAGTGCACTGTGACTAATAAAGACGAACTTTTATCGCAACTACGAATAGATCGCGATCAACCCTATGCGGGCGAAAGTAAAACACATCTGTGGATTGGCGGTGGTGTGGCGATTCTGGCTATAGCCTTGGGAATCAGTTTTTTCTACGAGCCGGACCCGATCAAAGTCCAGATTGAAATGGCGCGTATGGCCGTGCCGGACTCGTCATCAGCAACGGTATTGGATGCCACGGGGTATGTCGTTGCGCGCCGTATTTCCACTGTCTCATCCAAAGTGACCGGGCGTGTGGCAGAGATTTATGTTGAAGAAGGCCAGCAAGTTGAGAAGGATCAGATTGTTGCGCGCCTGGATGATTCCAATACCCGTAAATCGGTGGATTTGAGTAAAGCTGAATTACGCTCGGCCAAAACCCTGGTGACAGAGACCGAGGCGCGAGTAACGGAAGCGAAATTGACGCTGGAGCGCAACACCGAATTGGCTCGCCAGCAATTGGTCAGCGCTGCGGCGTTGGATAAAGCGCGCGCTGATTTTGAATCGCTCCATGCGCAACTTGACGCGCGCAATGCAGAAGTGGACGTGAGCAAAAAGCGCCTCGCATTGCAACAGCAAAACCTGGATGACTTGACATTGCGTGCTCCCTTCGCTGGCGTCGTGATCAGTAAGGATTCACAGCCCGGTGAAATGATTTCGCCTATTTCGGCGGGCGGCGGTTTCACCCGCACCGGAATTTGTACGCTGGTGGATATGTCATCGCTGGAAATTGAAGTGGATGTAAATGAATCCTACATCCAGCGCGTGCGCGACGAACAAATGGTACAGGCTGTTCTGGAAGCGTATCCGGAGTGGAAAATCCCGGCGAAAGTGATCGCCATTATTCCCGCCGCGGATCGCCAGAAAGCAACGGTAAAAGTGCGTATCGGTTTTCAAATCAGCGATCCGCGTATTTTGCCGGATATGGGGGTGAAGGTGGCCTTCCTGAATGCCGAACGCGAAGCGGAAGAAAAACCGAAAGAACCTTTGGGGGTGCGCGTGCCAATCAGTGCTGTGCGAAACGACGGTGAAGATAAATTTATTTTTGTGGTTAAAGACGGTATTGCCGAGTTGCGGAAAATCACTCTCAAGGCAAGTTATGGCAACGATATTTATGTCGGTAGCGGTTTGCGTGCCGGTGAGGATTTTGTCGTAGAGGTTCCTCCTGAATTAAAAGATGGTGCGAAGGTTGAACAATAAGCGTTGCGCCTCACATGTAAAACAATAATTCGGTGATCAGAGCGACCTGAAGCGCGAATTAGCCGTTAGAAAAAATAATGCTGTGTTGTTAACAACCTCCTGCCGCAATCTGGCAGGAGGTTGAATAAGAATAAAAATATATTTTTTTTGCCATCTTTTTTTGATGTTCCTTATTTAAACGATTTCCTTTTTAAATGCTGGTCTAACTTCCTGGAGGATCTATGACTGCGCTCGAATCCCAAGTCGTCAACGACGAATTACTTGTTCAACTCAAAGGTATTAGCAAAGCGTACAAAAAAGGCAAAGAGCAGGTAAAAGTCCTTGCTGAATTGGATCTGGATATTCATCGCGGCGATTTTCTTGCACTGATGGGTCCATCAGGTTCAGGCAAAACCACACTATTAAATTTATTAGGCGGATTGGATTCGCCAACCGCTGGTGAATTGATTATCGGTGGCCAACGCCTGGATAAAATGTCTTCGTCGCAACTCACAAAATGGCGCGCACGCCATGTGGGTTTTATTTTCCAGTTTTACAATTTAATGCCGGTGTTGACCGCCGAAAAAAATGTAGAGCTGCCATTGCTACTGACCAATCTCAGCAGCAAGCAACGCAAGCATCACGTTGCTGCGGCGTTGGAACTGGTGGGGTTATCCGATCGTGCCAAACATTATCCCAGTGAATTATCCGGTGGCCAGGAGCAGCGTGTTGCTATCGCCCGGGCACTGGTGAGTGACCCGGATTTATTATTATGCGATGAGCCAACCGGTGATTTGGATCGCGCGACTGCCGATGAAATTTTATCGCTGCTGCAAACCCTCAATGAGCAACAAAAGAAAACCATCATTATGGTAACCCATGATCCGCGCGCAGCGGAGCATGCGCGCCATACCTGGCATATGGATAAAGGTTCGCTAGTGACTAATGGCAACGCCGGAGGACATTAATCATGTACTACCTGCAATTTTTGCTCAGTAATTTGGGGCGCAAAAAAGCGCGCACGGTGTTAACACTACTATCCATTCTGATTGCGTTTTTATTGTTTGGTTTGTTGCGCAGCCTGGCGGCGGCATTTGATCAGGGCGCAGAAATTGCCGGTGAAGACCGTTTGATCAGTATTAATAAAATTTCGCTGATCCAGCCATTACCGGAAGCGTATTTGGGGAAAGTGCAAGGGCTTGAAGGCGTGGATAAAGTGACATCTGCGAACTGGTTTGGTGGTTATTACCAGGAAGCCAAAAACCAGTTCCCACAATTCCCGGTAATTGCGGATGATTACTTCGAAATATACAAAGACATGGTGAGCCTGCCGGAAGAACAAATGCAAGCCTGGAAGAAAAATCGCGTCGGCGTTGTTATTGGCAAAGGCTTGGTCGACAGATTCAAATGGAAGATTGGTGATCGCGTTCCCTTGATTGGATTATTTCCGCGCGAAGGTGGCAGCACTACGTGGGAATTTGTCATTGAAGGCATTTACGAAACCAAAAGCAAAAGTGCGGACACCAACACCATGTTGATGCACTACGACTATTTTGATGAAGCGCGCCAGTATGCAAAAGGCACGTTGGGTTGGTTGATTATTCGTGTGGAAGATCCAAAACAATCGGCGCAAATCGCTGCGGCCGTTGATGCGCTCTTTGCCAATTCTCCTGCAGAAACCAAAACCAGCAGTGAAAAAGAATTTGCCAAATCATTCGCCAAACAATTTGGCGATATAGGCTTGATCACTACGCTGATCTTAGGCGCGGTGTTTTTCACAATGTTATTGGTGGCTGGCAATACCATGGCGCAGTCGTTCCGCGAGCGCATTCCTGAATTGGCGATTCTAAAAACCCTGGGGTTTTCGGATGTATCAGTGATGTTGATGGTATTGGCGGAATCCATCGCAGTTTCATTAATCGGTGGTCTTGCGGGATTGTTCCTTGCCAAATTTATTCTTGGTGGTGCAGCGGCAGCAATGACATCCACATTACCTGGATTGCATTTATCGACAACCATGATGATGTTCGGTGTGGGGTTGATGTTTTTGTTCGGTTTGCTCACCGGCATCATTCCGGCGCTGCAAGGTTTGCAGTTAAACATTGTTGCTGCATTACGGAGACGCTAATTATGTTTAATGGAATTGCTCAAATTTTTATTATCACGGCAATGAACCTGCGCAATTTGCCGCAGCGTTTGGGAACCTCTTCCGTTGCTGTCTTTGGTGTGGCCTGTGTGGTGGGGGTGTTTATTGGTGTGCTCTCCATGGCTAGCGGATTTCAACGCACGATGGTTAATGCCGGCTCTGATGATGTATTGATGCTGCTGCGTGCTGGCGCTACCACAGAAATGAACAGCGGTCTCGGCTATGAGCAAACCCAGCTCATTGAAAATTTACCCGGTATTGCGAAACAGGATGGAAAACCGCTGAGCTCACCGGAATTGTTTGTGATTGTTGATATTCCCATGCGCAACAAAGATGCGAGCGGCAATGCGCCATTGCGCGGTGTTGAACCCTTGGCATTTTCAGTGCGCAAACAATTCAAAATTACGGAGGGCAGAAATTTTGAACCGGGAAAAAATGAGCTGATTGTCGGACGCGGTGCGAAAACCCAGTTTGCCAATCTCGACGTAGGATCGGTGATTAAACTCGGTCAAACCGAATGGACTGTTGTCGGTGCATTTGAATCGGGCGGTGGTTTGGCGGAATCTGAAATCTGGTGCGATGCAAAAATTTTGCAGAATGCATACCGTCGCGGCAATAGCTATCAAATCGTGCGTGTAAAACTGGATGATAAAAATGGTTTCGACGCATTTAAAGCAGCAGTTGCTGCCGATCCAAAATTAAACCTGGATGTGAAGCGCGAAACCGAATATCTCTCCCAACAATCGGAGCCGCTCAGTAAATTTATCAAAATGATTGGCTACCCATTGGCGATGCTGATGGCGCTGGGTGCAATTTTTGGTGCGGTCAATACTATGTACACATCGGTGTCCAATCGCACACGTGAAATTGCTACCTTGCGTGCGCTTGGTTTTGGTTCAACACCGGTGGCTATTTCGACATTGGTTGAGTCATTGGTATTGGCCATTATTGGCGGTGTGATTGGCTCAATAGTGGTTTATATAATTTTCAATGGCTACACAGTTTCAACATTGAATTTTGCAAGTTTCAGCCAGGTAGTTTTTGATTTTGCGGTAACACCGGATTTGCTGGTGCAAGGTGTTATTTTTGCAACGGTGATTGGTTTTATCGGTGGATTTTTTCCAGCGATTCGCGCTGCACGCTTGCCGGTAGCAACGGCTTTGCGTGAAGTTTAAAGCCAGGTACAGTGTTTTATATTTAAAAAAGCCACTGCATTTGCAGCGGCTTTTTTGTTTTTGGAGTGTTCAAAATGATAACGGTGATAAGCGTTATTGTGTCCTGCAAGCAATAGCATTTTAAATGTCTATTCACGTCAAACAATCTTGGTTATATTTCGCGTTGTAGGATGATTCGGAAGCACTCACGGAAGAATCAGTATCTACGGACATTTACTAGGTAATAAGGAGTTTTTATGAAATATGTTGCCAGCTTTTTAATTGCTGCATTGAGTTTGCCTGCATCCGCAGGATTGATTCGCCATGATTTGCCAGACTCATGGTATACGGGACTGGGGAGCGACCCGGCATTTCACAGTGTTGGTTTGGTTGATATCGATAATTCCGCCGGAGGCGGTACCTGTAGTGGTACGGTTATCCATAAAAACTGGGTACTCACCGCCGCGCATTGCATGCAATCTGCAAATAAAATGGGTGTACACATCGTGAAGAATGATAGCTGGCGTTTCTATGAAGCCAGCTCCTGGGTTGCCCATGAAAATTTTGTATATGAAAACCCATTCGGCGGTTGGGATATTGGCTTGATGCATTTTAATGAGGATCTCGATGTGACTCCGGCAGAGTTATATCGCGGCTTCAATGAAGTGGGGGCTGAAATTGTGTCAGTTGGGTTCGGCTGGACGGGTACCGGTGAGACCGGTAATCAATTTATCGACTACCAACGTCGCGCAGGCACAAATATTGTGGATTTTGCTGCGTCGCTTGAAGGCAATCAGGATCAATTGTTGTTCGCCGATTTTGATCATCCTACTGATCCCGCATTTAATATTTTCGATAATCCATTAGCGAGCATTGATGATCTGGCTACTGTTCTCGAATTGATTATTGCTCCGGGTGACTCCGGTGGCGGTACCTTTTTAATTGAAGATGGCCAGCTTTATGTGGCGGGTGTCCATTCATTTACCGGTGGACCAGTACGGCCGGATGGAACCGTTGGTGGCTATGGTGATTATTATACATCGACTCGTGTCAGCAGTTTTATTGACTGGATTGATCGCAAAATAAATCCAGTTACCGTTCCAGAGCCATCAAACATATTCCTGATCCTGTTTGGGTTTGCAACACTGTTATTTCGTCGCAGTCATTTAAAAAAGTAGGCGCAGATTTATGATGAAATTGTTATTGGGGTTACTGGTAACATCTTTACTGGCAGGTTGCGCTTCGCAACCTGCCAGTAAAGATATCGAAGTAAAAAACATTGAAGGGTCAACGCACACGTATATAGAAAGTGAAAAAATTGACCGTTTTCTGGTGAATAAACCAGAGGCGTTCAAGCAATTTGATAAAGTTATTCTCTTTGCAACCCAATTCGATAAATTAACAATATCGGCAAAAGCGGATAAAAAAATGACTGCCAACTGGAATGATTCCAATTGGAAAGAGATGGATAGCATTTGTCAGCAACTTGATGATTTCGCAAAAAAGATTTTTAGCGATTATGGTGATTTTGTACCGGTAACACGCGGTGGTGAGGATGTGTTGGCAATTCAATTCAGCTTGATTGATTTCATGCCTTATACCGCGCGTTATAAAAATTCAGGTGCAGGTACTGTGGGCGTCCAGACAAATAATTCCGGTATTGGGCAAATTACGGTACGCGGAGTGCTTGCCAATGCAAAAACGGGAGAGTTGGTTGCAGTTATTGAGGACACGCTTGAAGTGAATGCACGCAACTCAAGCAATGGTAACCTTGCTGCCGCGCAGGATGGCAACAGTAAAGCGGCCCAAAATCTTGCATGGCGAACCACCTTCCGTCGCTTCATTGACAATCTGCACGCACAATTGCTTATCCTTAAAAAAGGTAATATTAAGCAGGGGGCTATTGAGCACGGCGCTATTGAAAAAGGTAGCCGTGTTCGGTAATCCGTTTCCCGCCCGATTGTTCCGGAGCGATCACATTTCGCGGCATATGGCTGTGGCTGTACCTGAATAGGGGGTTGATGTAGTATCTCCCCTTATTACAAAACAACAATTACAACAAAAAACAGTTTTACAGCGAGGGTCAAGAGCGTGAAAGACGATAAACCCACATCCTTTGATATTGCCTATCGCGCCGGTGTGTCCCAATCCACTGTATCGCGCGCGTTGCGCAATAGCCCGTTAGTGAATGAAGAAACCCGCCTCAAAGTGCAGCAAATCGCCCGTGAGTTGAATTACAAAGTCGATAAAAATGCGAGCAGCCTGCGCTCGCAACAAACCAAAACAATTGCACTGCTACTGTGCGAAGATCAGGGGACGGGCGATTCCCTGATCAATCCATTTTTCCTTTCCATGTTGGGCAGTATTACTCGTGCAACTGCTAATCGCGGCTTTGATTTATTAATTTCATTCCAGCAATTCAGTGAAGACTGGCATGCTGACTATGAAGACGCGAATCGTGCCGACGGTATTATTTTTTTAGGTTATGGCGATTACGAAAGCTTCGTAAAAAAACTGACATACCTTACCGAAGTTGGTGCCCACTTTATTACCTGGGGGCCAGTGCTTGAAGGGCAGCCGGGTGTTTCCATCGGCTGCGATAATTTCAATAGCGCTTACATAGCAGCAAAACATTTATTGGAACTGGGTAGAAAAAATATCGCATTCCTTGGCGATGTTTCCGAACACAGCCCGGAGTTTGCTGATCGTTATCATGGCTTTTGCAAGGCGTTGCAAGAAGCAAGAATAGAACCCAATCCGCTGCTGCAAGTCGCCGCCGAAACGTCAGAAGAAGAAGGTTACAAGGCAACGCTGAAGTTATTGCAGCGACGCACTCCATTCGATGCGATTTTTGGTGCGAGCGATTTAATTGCCATCGGTGCAATGAAAGCGTTGGAGGAAGCGGAATTACGCGTGCCGCAAGAAGTAGCGGTGATGGGCTTTGACGATATTCCGATGGCATCCTACACGCATCCACCGCTATCTACAGTGCAACAAAATACATTACTCGCCGGTGAGTTGTTGGTGGAAAATTTATTAAAACTGGTGACGGGTGAAAGACCGGAATCGATGTTGTTGCCAGCCAAATTAATTGTGCGTGGGTCTTGTGGGGCTGGGCGGGTGAAGCGGTAATCCCTCCCCAATCCTCCCTTAGCTGCGCGCCCCGTTTCAAAGGGAGGGAGCTATTCTGCAAAGAGATGATTTAAAACTGAAAAATTTTCCTTTTGAAAAACAAAAGCAATTTCCTGTGAAAAGTTTCTTGCGAGGTACAACTCCCTCCCTTTGAAACGGGGCGCGCAGCTAAGGGAGGGTCGGGGAGGGATTAAGATTATCCCTCCGAGTCCTTCACAAACATCACCGAAATTGCCCCAAGAATCATACAAACCCCTGCAAGCACGATGATATAAATCGCTTCATTATTAAAAACATATTTTAGAATCTGACCTGCTACCAAGCCCGACACAATCTGTGGTGCGGCAATTGTGAAATTAAATATTCCCATATATACACCGGTTTTATCCGCCGGTAACGTGCTTGAGAGAATCGCATAAGGCATAGCGAGAATCGCAGCCCAAGCGATGCCAACACCAATCATCGGGATAATTAAATCGAGCGCGCCTTGTGGGATATCGATTTGTGTAATGAATAAATCAACGTGCACAATTTCGGTATTTTGAAAAAACAAAAAGCTGATATAACCAAGACCACCAGCCAGGAGTGAAAGTGAATAGGTGAGTTTGCGCCCAAGCTTGTTGGCAATGCGTGTTAATACAATCGAAAACAACGCAGCAAATAATGAATAGGCCGCAAAAATAATTCCCACCCAGTCGCCAGCTGCACCTTTGGCGGCGGCAATTTCCGGTGGAATAACGGCGAGTGAATGCAAGTAATCAGCATCAAACCATTTTGCTTCAATACCCCAAATATATTGGGTGATTGCCGGTGTGGTGTAGACCCACATAATAAAAAGCGAGAACCAGGAAAAAAATTGCACCACCGCAAGTTGGCGCATGGTTTTTGGCATATTGATAAATAATTGCCAAAAATCTCCCAAGCGAACTGCGAGCGATTTTTTCTCCACAGGCACAGCAGCGGTTAAACCTTTATAGCGATTGTATTCTTCCGGGGGATATTCTTTGGTGCGAAAAACGGTCCAGAGTACGGCGCCGAGTAACGCACTCGCGCCAATATAAAATGCCCAGGTAACCGTTGGTGCGACTTCACCTTTAGGGGCAGTGTTATCCAATCCAATCACATTGGTCAGCAGGAACGGCAAGATAGAACCAATCACTGCCCCGATATTAATCAGCAGCGCCTGAATTGAATAACCAAGAGTGCGTTGCTCGTTGGGAACCATATCGGCAACTAACGCGCGAAACGGTTGCATGGTTACGTTGAAGGCGCCATCCATTAGCGCCAGCATTAAACCACCGAATAGCATTGGAGCCATTATTGAAACGAATAGCGGGGCATTGGGCATCAGCAACATTCCCACTGCCGCTGCAATCGCGCCACCTAAAATAAAAGGGCGGCGACGGCCAACACGGTTCCAGGTGCGGTCAGACGCAGCGCCTACGATTGGTTGTACCAACAATCCCATAATTGGTGCAGCAAGCCAAAATAAAGAGAGTGAATGCAAGTCGGCACCGAGATCGGACAGTACGCGGCTAACGTTAGCATTTTGCAACGCAAAACCGAGCTGGACTCCCAGGAAACCGAAACTGACATTCCAGACTTGCCAGAAGGGGAGTGAAGGCTGTTTCATCGTGTATCACCTTTTATCGTGCTATTTATTGTGTGATCGCTAGTGGTTTTTAATCACTGTTGAAAAGTATTTTTTGTATTTCTTTAAAGCCAAATCCCGTTTTCAAGATCATTTGAAAACGGGATTTTTTGGTGTTAATCCATTGGCAATTTATTTTACGTAACGCGCTTCGGTGCTGGCGTTTCTATCCCATACTTTTTCATCGCTCAGGCTGCGCAATAATTTCACATATTCAGCGTGCGTCCAGGCAAGTGGCGTCGCTGAATTGGTGCCTTCGCCAGAGGTGAAGTTATACACCGAATTATTACCCACACCATCCCACACTTGCTCCGGCAACATCATGCCTTCGTTGGCAAATAATTCCATCGCTTTGACATAAGTGTTGCGCAATTTTTCAGTATCAAGATTTTTATTGGCTTTCGCCAATTGCAATTCGTAATGACCGCGCTCACCGGTAAAAAATGGCCACACACGACCGCGTTGTTCTTTGGTGCTGGTGTCATTGATTGCGGCATAACCTGCACCGGTTGACGTATCTTCACCGTAGCCGTCGATGCCATAACGGCGCCAGCCAGGGAATGTGCCTTCAACGCCGGGGAAGGTAAATTCATATTTAACGCGCAATAAATCCGGCAATTTCTGATTGTCATATTCAGGCAATGTTTCCTGAATGCTGCTGTCAGTTGCGGCGCGCACACCGTAGCGCACTAACTCCAGAAAACCACCATCAATGACTTGCGATTGATCGGCAATGGTTTGGCCGTTGCGTTCTTCTAACGGTGAATGTTCATTGGGATCTTGCTTCGCATTCGTGCGCAAATAATATTTACCATTGCCCAATTCGCCGGTGAGTGAACCTTTGGTGGTAAATAATAAAGACTCCAGATTTTTTGAATAACTATCGGCGGCGGCGAGATAACGTTTTGCATTTTCTGCGTCGCCACTTTGGGTTGCTATATCTGCTGCAGAAACCAAACTGGCAATCACTGCTGCGGTGGTCGATGGCGAATAACCCGGTTGTTCTTCCCAGCGCTCTTGTTGGGTATAAGGTGGTTTGATAGTAGTGTCATTCCACTGCAATTTTACTGGTCCGCCATCCACCAAAAAATTTGCCGCAGGCTTGAGCATTTTGTTGTACCAGTTGCTGATATCCGTATCGCTCAACACACCTTCTTTCCATAAGCGCCAGCCGAGCATAATCGGCATCGCCGTTTGGTCCAGTTGCACGCCCACCCATTCAACTTCACCATCGACATGGGTTTTTTGCAGGAACCAGCCCGGCGTTCCGGTGTAGCCTTTAACGTTCGGACCTGCTTGTACTTTTTCCAAATACTCAAATGCTACGCGTGGCGATTGGGTGTCGCCCAATGCGAGCATCGCCATGGCGACCTGATAAAAATCGCGCGGCCACACTGCTTTGTAACCGGTAGCCGATTTTTCAGCGGGCTTGATATCGCCCCATGGATTGGAGAGTGATGCGATAAATGCACCTGCATGGGTTTTATCTTCTTGGGCTTTTAATACCATGGCGCTGGTATAAAGTAATTTACCGCCGTCTGTCGCGGTGGCAGAAAGTTTTTCCAGGGCCGGTAAGCTTGCAAGGAAATCTTGCCAGCCAATTGCATTGCCCTCACCGTTATAATCGGCGAGCACTTTATCGTAACCTTTTGCCAATGTTTGTTCTGCTGCAGCCTGGCTTTCTGCGGGCGATTTACCAAAACCAAGTACTAAATCCCACTGCGCATTTTCATCTTTTTTCAGCGAATTTACTTGCAGGGTAAACGCAACATTGCCTTTGTCATTGCCGGTGGATGCATACGTTTTTGTTAGTGTCCCGGTTTTTTTTACTTCGGTAATTCCATCAGAAACTCCTTCAAAACCAACTGTGCTTTGTACAACTGGCGCATTAGTTTTTAAACTCATGCTGGTGCTACCTTCGCTAGCGGTCCAAGTATTGTTCGCATAGCTCGCGCTATCGTTGCTGCCCGTATTGGCGATAGCAGGATTGACAAAAATATAAGGTGTAATGTCATTTTCCAGTGCGCGGAATTGCACGCGCATCATTAATGCTTGTGAATCCGGATCGGTAAAAATATGTTTTTCAATTTCATATTTTCCGTCTTTGTCTTTATTAATAATTTTGTAAGCGAGCGAAGTAGGGCGACCTTGCGGATCAGTACTCAAGTACTCAATAGTTGAAACCGTATCTTTTTTCTCTTCATCAAGAAAATCCTGGCCTTTAATGAAAAATTGCAATTCCTGTAATTGCGCTTCATGGATCAAACCGTACATGGTTTCTGTCAATATGCCTTGTGCAATGGAAAACCATACTTTGGAAATTACACCGCTAGCCCCTGAATCGCTATACGCGCCGTTGGTATATTGTTCGAAGGAAGTGCCAATGCCGGTTTTTCCTGAATAGGACCACAGCGAACTTTTTCCTGGCGCACCGGGTGCAGTTTCAGGTTGTTGGGGGCTGGATGATTTATCGGAGCAGGCGCTTAGCAAAACAACGCTGCCCAGGGTTAATGCCAAAAGATTTTTTTTCATACCAGACCTCATGTAAAACTATTATTGGTGTTCTTTAATTACTGTATTGCGGGCGCGCTTTAATATTTTCGGTTTGGCTATAAGCTTGGCCCGTCATAGCAGAAATGACTATTTCGTCACCTTAGGCCTTGGCTAGACTCAACTCAAGTACGTGCATACGTATTCACCTTGCATACGTATGCAAACAAGCCTAGTCCAGAAAGTATGTAACCGTGCGACAAACTGATTTCGTAATGAATACGTATTCTATGGAGTTTTCCGCATTAAAAATCCTTATGGCCATTTGCATACGTATGTAGTCACTTGGCGAAAAAAAAGGGCTCGCGTATGGTGTAAACATGACGTTTGAATCCAGCCGGTTAGCCGGAATGATTCGTAAAATCCATAAAAAATGTAGAGATTCCCGTAATGACAACGACTCCCTGGTGGCGCGGCGCCGTGGTATATCAGGTATACCCACGCAGCATGATGGACGCCAACAATGACGGCATAGGTGATATCCCCGGCATCATCAGCAAACTCGATTACATCGCCAGCCTTGGGGTGGACGCAATTTGGGTGTCGCCATTTTTTAAATCGCCGATGAAAGATTTTGGTTACGATATTAGCGACTACCGCGATATTGATCCTATCTTCGGAACCCTTGCTGACTTTGATGAGCTAATTGCCAAAGCCCATGCGCGTGGAATCAAAATTATTATCGATCAGGTGTTAAGCCATACGTCTGATATGCACGCGTGGTTCCAGGAAAGCCGTGAATCGCGCGATAACCCCAAAGCCGATTGGTATGTGTGGGCTGATCCTCTACCTGACGGCAATCCACCCAATAACTGGCTCGCGATTTTTGGTGGTTCTGCGTGGGAATGGGAACCGCGTCGCTGCCAATATTTTTTGCACAATTTTTTAAAATCCCAACCGGATTTAAATTACCACTGTGAAGCGGTGCGCAAACAAATTCTGGATGAAGTGGAATTCTGGTTAAAGCGCGGCGTAGATGGTTTGCGCCTGGATGCAATTAATTTCTGCTTCCACGATAAAGAATTGCGTTCGAATCCGGTCAAACCGGAAGCCGAGCGTAAAGGGCGCGGATTTTCTGTAGATAATCCCTACGCGTTTCAAAAACATATTTACGACAATACCCGCCCTGAAAATATCGCTTTTCTGGAATCATTACGGGCATTGATGGATCGTTATCCCGGTACTGTAACACTCGGTGAAATTTCTGCTGATGACTCATTAAAAACCATGGCGGAGTATACGAGCGGTAATTCGCGTTTGCATATGGCCTACAGTTTTGAGTTGCTGGTAGAAAAACTATCTGGTAGCTACATTCGTGAAACCGTAGAAACTCTGGAAAGTAAATTAACCGAAGGCTGGCCGTGTTGGGCAATTGGTAATCACGATGTGCGTCGTTTTATGTCGCGTTGGGGCGATAAAGAGCAAGCACCGCAACTGGCAAAAACATTGAATGCAATGTTGTTATCGTTGCGTGGCAGCGTTTGTTCCTATCAAGGCGAAGAATTGGGTTTGACGGAAGCGGATATTGCGCAGCATGAATTGCAAGATCCTTACGGTATTACGTTCTGGCCACGCTTCAAAGGCCGCGATGGTTGTCGCACACCTATGCCGTGGAATCCTATTGATGAGTATGCCGGTTTCTCGCAAGCAAAAACCTGGTTACCAATTCCCGCCGTTCACAAAAAAATGGCGGTTAGTTTGCAAGAAGACAATAGCGATTCAATACTCAACGCCTATCGCACATTTATGCAATGGCGTAAAGCGCAACCGGCAATCCGTTTGGGAGATATTCAATTTATTGCCGATGCGGAAGATTATCTGGTATTTATCCGTCACTATGAAGGCGAGAGTATATTGTGCGCATTTAATTTTTCTGCGTCGGCAACATCAATTGCGCTTGCTGCAACTTATTCATTAACGGCGCTGACCGGGCATGGTTGTTATTCTGCAACAATTACCGCTAATCAACTTGATGTGCCTGCGTACTGCGCATTTATCGCGCGAAAAAACTAATGTTGCCTGCTTGTCTTATGTTGTGATCCATTTTGAGGGCCTTGTGCCCTCTTTTTTATTTCGTACTTTTTGCGTTACAACAGAATTTTATGCGACCTTTTTGCCTGTTACAGTACCAATTACTAGCTTGCATTTATTAATCAACTAACCTTCCTGTTGCATGCGGCGCAATTGAACGGGTTCCGCAATTATTGTGATTGCATACGTATGCGAGCGGTTGAATACGTATGCATTCTATTGTGATAGCCGGGTGCAAGGGCCTACCATCGTTTTAACGACAAAGCCACGCAGGTTGCGTATCAGGGATAGTCGTTAACGCACCAGGCTAACAATAAAAGAATTATTTTTGCGGAGAGAAAAACCATGAGAAAACCTACGTTTAACCACATGCTGGCTCTGGCTACCACTATGGCAATGGTTGCTGGCTCACACGTTGTTTATGCACAAAATTCCAACGAACCGGTTGAAGAAGTTACTGTGACCGGGTTTCGTGCCAGTTTGCAAAATTCTATTGCTACCAAACAGGCATCGCCTTCCGTTGTAGAAGCATTGACTGCCGAGGACATCGGTAAATTACCCGACACCAGCATCGCTGAATCCCTGGCGCGTTTGCCCGGTTTGACCGGTGAGCGTCGCGATGGTCGCACCAGCGGTATTTCGGTGCGCGGCTTTAATGAAAACTATGTGGCCACAACGTTGAATGGTCGCGAAATTTTAGGTATCGGTGATAACCGCGGTGTTGAATACGATTTGTATCCTTCGGAAATTTTATCGGGTGCGGTTGTTTATAAAACCCCGGATGCTAGCAAGGTGCATCAAGGGCTCGGCGGTATTGTTGATTTGCAAACTATTCGCCCGCTTGAACGCGATCGTATTGTAACGCTCAATGCAAACTACGAACTTAACGAATTGTCATCAGCCAACCCTGATTACGATGACACCGGCCACCGCCTCGCATTTATTTATTCGGATAAATTTGCAGATGATACTGTTGGTGTTGCACTTTCTATTGCCACCATGGAATCACCAAGTCAGGAAGAACAATTCCGCGGTTGGGGTTACGCCGATCTGGATAACGAAGGTCCAGGTCAGGTGGTCGCATTGGGTGGTCACGATTCATTTGTGCGCTCAGCAGTAATGGAGCGAGACACTTTCGCGGGTGTGGTGCAATTTGCGCCGAATAATCAGTGGACTTTTGCTCTTGATGCACTCTACATCGATTTCACAGATTCAAAAGTATTTCGTGGCATGGAAGAGGGGACTGTTTGGGGCGGTGGCGTGACCAACGTTCATTCAACAATTGAAAATAATCTGGTCACTTCCGGTGAATGGAACGGTTTCCATAGCGTGATTCGCAATGACGGCGAAGTGAAAGATGGCGAACTTACCACCGTAGGATTTAATGCAGAATATTTAATTAACGATGATTGGTCATTAACATTGGATGTATCCAGTGGTGAATCGTCAAAAGATTTGTTGAACGTGGAAAGTTATTCCGGTGTTGGTCGCGCGGGCACTGCAACACAAGGTGCTGCTGCAGCGCGTTCTTATGTATTGACTTCTAAAGGTGCAGTGTTTGGTCCACATTCAACACTGGCAACTCCGGATTATTCCAATCCAGCCAATATTCGCCTCGCAGGTCCGCAAGGTTGGGGCGGAGCAATTGCGCCGCTCGTTGGTGGGCAAAATAATGCGCAGGATGGCTTCGTAAATAATCCCTATTTCGAAGAAGATTTGAATGCAGTGCGTTTGCAAGTGGAAGGTGAGGTTGAATTTTCCATCATCAATGGTGTGGAATTCGGCGTGAATTATTCTGACCGCAGCAAATCCAAAGTTAACTACGGCGCATTCCTGACTGCTCCCGGTTTTTATGCTGCTGATGGTGTGACGATTGCCAATGGCGATATCGCTGTGCCGCAAGAATATATTGTAGGAACGGCCGATTTAAGTTTCCTCGGCTTGGGCAGCATACTTGCGTATGACGGCATCGGTATTTACAAAGATGGTTTGTATCGCTCTATTGATGCAACCACTACCGAACCGGGCCGCAAAGGTGATACTTATGAAGTCACTGAAAAAATCACCACGTTTTATGGTTTGGCAAAATTTGAACAAGGCATTCTTTCCGGTAATGCCGGTTTGCAAGTAGTGTCATCCGATCAAGCGGGCACTGGTTTTGATGCATACACCGGTGCGAATACTTTTGTAACGGCAATTCCTGTTTCTGAAGGTGATAAATACACCAAGCTGTTACCCAGTTTGAATTTGAATTTCCAGTTGACTGAAGAACAAATCCTGCGTTTTGCAGCGTCCAAAACAGCATCGCGCGCGCGCCTTGATGCAATGCGCCCTAACAACACTATTGGATTCAGTTTTGATACCGCGCGCCGCAGCAGTTCCGATCCGCAATTCAGCGCCTGGAGTGCATCGGAAGGTAATCCATATTTGAAACCGATTGAAGCCATTCAAGGCGATCTTTCTTATGAATATTATTATGCGGATGATGGTTTTGTATCCTTGACGTATTTCTACAAAGACCTGCAAAACTGGCATTTGTCTGAAAGCGCGGTCACTGATTTTAGTTCCTGGATTATTCCCGGTTACCACGATGCCGGTATTCCTGCCCTGGTATCGACCAAAGGTTTAACTACCAGAACCTTCGAAGCGGGTGATGGTTTTGTGCGCGGTAATGAAGTGCAGGTAAGCTTGCCATTCCATGTATTCAGCGAAACGCTGGACGGTTTTGGTGTGCTTGCGAGTGCAACATTCCTCGATGGCGAAATTGATTACAACAATACCAAACAACGCATTCCCGGTTTGTCTAAAGAATCCTATCAGTTGACGGTTTACTTCGAAAAAGCAGGCTTTGAATTCCGTGTGAGTGGACGCAAGCGTGATTCTTACCTGAGTGAAGAGCGCGGTGTGAGCTTGAGCCTGGTATCGGCAGTAGACCAGGGGGCAGAGCTGTGGGATGCGCAAATTGGTTATGACTTCAGCGAATCAGGTATTGAATCATTAAATGGTTTGACGTTGACATTGCAAGCACAAAACCTGACTGACGAAGAAACCATTACCACCCAGGAAACGGATTCACGTCAAATCAATCGTTACCAGCATTTTGGTGCTAACTACCTGTTAGGCGTCAATTACAAATTCTAATCAGGCACAAGGCTAACCCATGCTCGTTTAGTACACGTTAGAAACCCTGCCAGTGAATACTGGCAGGGTTTTTTTTAGGAATTTTTTTAAAAAAATTACCAGGATGTGTGGCGGATTTGATTGGCTACAATAATCTTACTCCATTGAATTTTCCTTTGGGCAAATGATAAAAACAGGCTTTTTATGAAAAAAATTATTCTCCTGCGATTGTTGGTCATAGTAAATTTGGGTGCATTCTTTTCGCTGGACGCGAATGCCGAACCCTACAAAATCCAGCATCTGGAACCGGCCAATTGGTGGGTGGGAATGAAGTACGATCAGGTTGAATTGATGGTACATGGAGAGAATATCGGATCAACCCTGCCGGCAATTGATTATCCGGGCGTGACTATTGCCCGCACTGAAAAAGCGGATAACCCCAATTATTTATTTGTCACTATTGATATCGCCGAATCAGCAAGGCCGGGAAAATTTCCGATTCGTTTTTTACTCGATGGACATGAAAAAAGTCGCGCAACCTACACGTTGCTGGTGCGTGAAAAAAATTCTGCAGCACGTATCGGCTTTAGCGCGCGCGATGCTATTTATTTGATTACCCCGGACCGTTTTGCCAATGGCAATATTGCTAACGATGCTTTGCCAGGTTTTACTGAACAACCCAATCGCACATTTAAAGGTGGTCGCCACGGTGGTGATATTGCGGGGATGACGCAGCATCTGGATTACATCGCGAAAATGGGCTTCACCCAAATTTGGCCAAATCCATTAACTGAAAATAACCAGCCTGAATATTCCTACCACGGTTATGCCGCTACCGATTTATATTTGCTTGATGCGCGCTATGGTACCAATGAAGATTTTAAAAATTTCGTGCACAAGGCAAAACAAAAAGGCATGGGTGTTATCCAGGATATAGTGCTCAATCACATCGGTTCCAAACATTGGTGGATGGCCGATATGCCAGAAAAAAATTGGCTGAATTTTCCGGATAAGTACACCGAAACTTCACATCGCCGCACCACGATTCAAGATCCTTATGCTGCACCGGATGATAAAGCGTTATTTACTGGCGGCTGGTTTGTTACCACTATGCCGGATTTAAATCAAAATAATCCGCACCTCGCAACCTATCTCATACAGAACACTCTCTGGTGGATTGAATACGCCGGATTAAGTGGTGTGCGTGAAGATACTTACGGTTACGCGGATGCCGCTTTCCTGTCTCGCTGGGCAAACATTGTGATGGAGGAATATCCGAATTTTAATATGGTCGGTGAAGAGTGGAGTAGCAACCCGGCGACAATCGCGCACTGGCAAAAAGGCAAACAAAATCCGAGCGGTCATGTCCCGCATATTCCCAGCATGATGGATTTTCCGATTCACGATGCATTGCGTCTGGCATTAAGTGAAGAAGAGAGCTGGGGAACAGGTGTTATTCGTTTATATGAAACCCTGGCCAATGATTTTATTTATCCCGATCCATTTAATCTGGTTATCTTTCCGGAGAATCATGACACTTCACGTATTTATTCGATAGTAAATGAAGATCTGGAGCTATTCAAAATGGCGATGGTTTATTTGGCAACCATGCGTGGAATCCCGCAATTTTATTATGGTTCGGAAGTTTTATTAACGAGCCCGAAAGAGCGCGACGATGGTGCTGTGCGAGCCGATATGCCCGGCGGGTGGAAGGGCGATAGTAAAAATGCGTTCACCGGAAAAGGTCTGACGGCAAAAGAGAAAGACGCGCAACAATTTATCAAGCAATTATTTTCCTGGCGCAAAAATGCCACCGTGATCCACGCGGGTAAATTACAGCACTTTGCGCCAATCGATGGCATCTATGTTTATTTCCGTTACCTCGATAATAAAATCGTGATGGTGGTGCTTAATAAAAACAAGCAGGAAAAAGTGCTGGCGTTATCACGCTTTGAATCTTTTTTGAAAAATAAAACCAATGCGCACGATGTAATGGCGAACAAAAAAGTGGCGTTGGGTGAATCATTGGTGCTTCCTGCCAAGTCATCATTGATACTTGAATTGGAATAGCGGAAGGTATCGTCACGCGTCTTGTCTTGCCCCTGATCAATGGGGCATGACAAAAATGAATTCAAAAGCTATTCACTTGTCCAAAATTATTGCCATATCTGTGCGCCGATATCTGTAGTGGCAGTTATGGTGATCCGGAAAACTATATGAAAACAAAAATACTTGTTTGCTTTTTGGTGTTGGCGTTATCTGCGTGCTCGTCAACTTCAGATGAGACGTCATCATCAGCAATGGCTCATACGTCATTAATAAATAAGGGGGCGGTGATGCAGGGTAAACCTGTTGTGTATCAAATTTTCACGCGCCTTTATGGCAACAAAAATACCACCAATAAACCCTGGGGCACTATTGAGGAAAATGGTGTAGGGAAATTCAATGATATTGATGAGACCGCGCTCAAATCTATTAAAGCATTAGGTACAACCCATGTGTGGTATACCGGTGTGCCGCACCATGCGGTGATTCGCGATTACACCGCCTATGGTATTACGAATGATGATCCGGATGTGGTGAAAGGGCGTGCAGGCTCACCGTATGCAGTTAAAGATTATTACAACGTAAATCCAGATTTGGCGGTTGACCCGTCGCGGCGTTTGCAAGAGTTCGAAGCGCTAATTCAGCGCACCCATGCCCAAGGCATGAAAGTGATTATTGATATTGTGCCTAACCATGTTGCACGCAGCTATCACTCGTTAAGCAAACCTGCTGGTGTTGAGGATTTTGGTGCGCGCGATAACACGGCAGTGGAATATGCGCGTGACAATAATTTTTATTATGTAGTTGGTCAGCCATTTAAAGTGCCTGAGCCACAGCACCATTATCGGCCGCTGGGTGGCGAACATCATTTTTTAAGTGATGGGCAATTTTATGAAGTTCCTGCCAAATGGACGGGTAATGGTTCGCGCCTGGCGCAGCCAAAATTTGATGACTGGTATGAAACCGTGAAAATTAATTACGGTGTAAATGCCGATGGCCATAAAGATTTCCCTGCGTTGCCTGCTGATTACGCCCATAAAGATGTAACAGTGCATGCGCAATTCTGGCAAGGAAAAACGGTTCCCGATTCCTGGATTAAATTCCGGCAAATTGCAGAATACTGGCTGGATAAAGGTGTCGATGGTTTTCGTTTTGATATGGCGGAAATGGTACCCGTGGAATTCTGGAGTTATTTGAATTCGTCGATCAAGCAGAAAAATCCTGACGCATTTTTATTGGCGGAAGTGTATAACCCCAAAGAGTACCGCAATTATTTGCAGCTGGGAAAAATGGATTATCTCTACGATAAAGTGGAAATGTATGACGGCCTGAAAGCAATTATCCAGGATCGCGCGCCTACCGATATTATTGCTCAGGTGCAAACCAGCATGGCGGATATCGAAGCTCATATGCTGCACTTCCTCGAGAACCATGATGAACAACGAATTGCCAGCCCGGAGTTCGCAGGTAACGCTGAAAAAGCCAAGCCAGCAATGGTGGTGTCGGCATTAATCAGTCGCTCGCCAACTATGGTTTATTTTGGGCAAGAAGTTGGAGAAACGGGTGCGTTGGGATCTGGTTTTGGGAGCCCATCGCGCACGACTATTTTTGATTATGCTGGCGTGCCCGCACACCAGCGCTTTATGAATAATGGAAAATTTGATGGAGGGCAATCATCGGCGCAGGAAAAATCATTGCGTGAATTTTATCGGCAATTGTTAACGCTCTCGGCGAGTGAGCCCGGTTTTGCCGGTGAGTATCGCGAGTTGCATAGCCTCAATCGTTACGGAACCGCCGGGTATGATGGAAAAATATTTGCGTTTGCACGCTGGAATGCGCAGCAACAATGGTTGGTTATCAGTAATTTTAGCGCGATAGAAGGACGTGAATTTAATTTGCAGTTAACGCCGGATCTAGTCGAGCAATGGCAGCTCACGCAATCTGAATATAAACTGCAATCCCGTTTAGGCAATAACAATTCGCTGTTGCTACAGGTGCAAGATAAACATGCGTATGTGAATATAAAATTGGCGCCGCTGGATTCGCTGGTTTTGCAATTGAAAAATCAATAATTGTTAAACAGCCAGCCACATATATATTTCCCTGGTGCCCTCATGTGGGTGTCCGAACCGCGGGTACTTCGCTGTAAAATTTATCATCGAGCTTGATTTACGCGTGTACCCTGAATTTATTTCTCCCATTGCTAATGCTCCCGTTTATTGATGTTTGATTTCTGTCGATCATTGAGAGGTGGATAACCTATTTGGCATGAGGCTGAATTATGGTAAGTCACGATTGATTAAATATTAATTTCTTTGTGGTTTTTTTTTATTAACAATTATT
Organism: Cellvibrio sp. 79; assembly: GCA_003056245.1. Classification (GTDB taxonomy): domain Bacteria; phylum Pseudomonadota; class Gammaproteobacteria; order Pseudomonadales; family Cellvibrionaceae; genus Cellvibrio. The sequence continues at coordinate 1,685,410 of MVDH01000003.1, forward strand.
ACAAGCCGTTGCACTTATTATTTAAAAGCTAACGCAATTAGTTCTACTCCTCGCAGTGTTACTTTAATTCTCCTTTTACACTTTTGCATACGTATGCAAAGATGTTGTTTTAACTGCCGCTTTTTTGCATACGTATGTAGTTTGCGAATGGGATTTTGCAAACTTAGACTACGCTTTAATCACTAATTAAATAATTTAATTGATTAATTTCCTGGAAAATCATTTCAGGCATACGGATGTATGCGCACACAAGTTCCTGTTGGCCCGGCTGTAAATGTTCGCGAGCGATAAATAAAAATTCGCTCATTATGATCGGGAATATACGTAGCAATTTGCTTTATCGAATTGCTGGAATCCAGTTCTTGTTTGATATCAATGTAAAAATAAAATTGTGGGGAAAGCAAATGAACCTTAACGCGCGAAATAACATCCGGCGGCTGCTACAGGGAACTCTTCCCCTGTTGCTTGTTGCTGCGGTACTAACCGGTTGTGGTGGCGGCAGTGGCACCGATAACAAAAAAGTAGATTTACCGACGTGCCAGGACCCTCAGGTAGTTTTGGATAACGGTACTTGCGGTGACCCGCGTCCCCCTTATGAATTACCTGCATGCCCCGAAGGGCAAGTGCGCGATGGCGCTGATTGCGTGGTGCCGGATTTCCCCGCGCCGGAAAGAAAGCCGGGGCCAAATGAAGTTGTGATTTATGTGAATGTGGAAGGTAATGATGATGAGCGATTTGGCGCTTTTGCCGGATACAACCTGCACCTGTGGCAAGATTGCGGCGGCGGTTGGGGAAGCTCGGCGACGGATAGAACAGGGACTACTTATTCAATTCCTACCACATGGCCAAATGGCCCGGGAGTTACCAGCGAAGATGATGGTGTTGTAGGTGTAAAGCACGATCCGCATTACGGTGCCTATTTCGTAATTCCCACCAGCGAGCTGGGAACCTGCGGTAATTTCATTATCAAAACTCCCGGTGGCGCGGCGCAAACTGACAATATGCAAATCAGCATCAAGCGCAGCGGCGGTGAATATGACCGCATGGCGTGGGTCATTATTAACACCAGCAATATGCGCAACAGCCGCTTGAGCGATATTCCGGTTTGCCTTACCGAAGATTGTTCGCTTGAGCGCCCGTTGGTGAGTATCAGTGACATGGAAGCGCATTGGATTAGTCCGCACACAATTATCTGGAATCGCGAATTTGCGGCGAATAAAAAAGTTGAACTGTATCGTTCAACGGCGGGTGGTATGAAGGCAGCACAGGATGGCAGTTTGCAAGGCGGGCAATTATTGGCAACGCTCAATGCCGGTCGCCCGATGACGGAAGAAGAACAAACCCTTGTTCCGCATTTAAGTAATTATCTCGCATACGATTTGCCTTCCAGTGTTTCAATCGACACGATTAAATCAGCATTGAAAGACGAATTATTAGTTCTTGGTCGTTACGATTCAGTTGAAGAAAATGAAGCGAAGGAGACGGTAACGATTGAGCGTGGCCGTGCAACGAGAATTCAATTACCGCATGTATTGGATGCACTTTATACCGCAGGAAATGCTGACGCCGATGAAGCAAAACTTGGCTTGAATTACACCGATGGTGTAGGTGTTTCGGTGTGGGCACCCACTGCACAAAATATTGAATTGCGAATTTACTCCGGTGAACCCCTGCGCGTGGCGGATACCAAGGCAATGCAATATGACGCGAGCACTGGTGTGTGGAGCTACAAAGGATCGATGGCGGAATTGGATCGCAAATATTATCGCTACCGCGTGACTACCTATAACGCATTGGCAAAAAAAGTGCAGCGCCTTGAAGTAACAGATCCGTATTCGGTTTCGCTGGCTACCAACAGCCGCTACTCACAATTTGTAAATTTGAATGATACGGATTTGAAACCGGCAGGTTGGGATAACCATACAATTCCCACCGTCGTATCACCGGAAGCCATGACAATTTACGAAGGCCATGTGCGCGATTTCAGTATCAATGACCAAAGCACTCCGGCGGCATATCGCGGTAAATATCTCGCCTTTGCGCAAACCAATACGGCACCGGTTGAACACTTGCGCACATTGGTTGCGGCTGGTCTGACCCATTTCCATGTATTACCGGCCAACGATAGCGCCACAATTAATGAAGATGTGGGCACGCAGGTAAATCTCGATAGTTATATTTTTGAGCTGTGCCAAAAAGTTGCTGATAAAACTAAAGTCGAGGTGTGCGATGGCTCGGTGAGCAACGGTGCAACGATCCGCAGTGTGCTGCAGGGTTTTGATCCGCAATCCGCTAAAGCGCGTACGCTTATTGCCGCTTTTGCTGATATCGATGGCTTCAACTGGGGCTATGATCCGCAGCATTTCAATGCGCCGGAAGGTAGTTACGCCACTAATCCACAAGGCTTTGCGCGCGTGAAAGAAATGCGCGAAATGAATATGGCGTTGCATCAATTGGGTTTGCGCGTGGTGATGGATGTGGTTTACCCGCATACCTTGTCATCGGGTTCCAAGGCGGCAAATTCGGTATTCGATAAAGTGGTTCCCGGTTACTACTATCGCGTTAACCCGGCAACCGGTGAAACCGAAAACGGCACCGGCGCCGGTGCTGACACCGCCACCGAGCATCGCATGATGGGAAAATTCGTGGCGGATTCCGTTGCGCAATGGGCGAAAGAATACAAAGTGGACGGTTTCCGTTTTGACCAGTCCGGCTATATGCCCAAAGCTGTGCTGACTGATGCTTATGCGGCAGTACAGGCGATTGATCCGGATAATTACTTCTACGCCGAAGCCTGGACCCCGGCGAGCGGAACCTCCGGTGACCGTATCGCTGTGCGCTCAACCCAGGAGGCTTTGGCTGGAACGGGTATTGGTACGTTCAATGACCGCATCCGCAACCCGCTGCAACAGTTGTCGCTGATCCGGGGCCAGAATGTGGATGCAATCCGCGCTGGCCTGGCGGGCAACCTCAGAAGCTTTAAGCTCAAAACCCGATCCGGTGCGGTTATCAACGCAGAAACGGTGGGTGCTTACAATCTTGACCCACAGGAAGCGGTTAACTACGTCGAGAAGCACGATAACGAAACCCTGTGGGATTGGATGCATCGCCCGGATGCCCTGCCGACCGATATGAGTATCGCCAATCGTGTTCGCATCCACAGTCTGACCAATTCGATTCCGTTACTGAGCCAAGGCGTGCCGTTTATCCATATGGGCAGCGACTTGCTGCGCTCCAAATCCATGTCACCCAACACCTATAACGCTGGTGATTGGTTCAATGCAGTGGATTTCACCAAACAATCCAACAACTGGGCCGTGGGTGTGCCGCCGGAGCTACGTGATGGTATGACCGATGAGATCGTAAAAGCCCTGTTTGCGAACCCGAATACCAAACCGACCGCCAACCATATCGCCCAAGCCTCGGCAGTGTTTGACGAGTTCCTGTCGATTGCCTCGGGCAGCCCGCTGTTCAGCTTGCAAACCGCAGAGGCGGTAAATGATCGCGTTGGTTTCCACGATGGTGGCAAAACACAAGTGGCTGGCCTGATTGTGATGAGCATCGATGACGGTGTGGGCATGGTAGGTGATACCGATGTTGCGCGCGCTGATCTTGATCCGAAGGTAGATGCAATCGTAGTAGTGATTAATGGCACTTCATCGACCCAGACTCCGTTGGTGAAAACGGCGAGCGGCTTTGTGCTTCACAGCATCCAGCAAAATTCTGCCGATTCAGTGGTGCGCACGGCCAGTTTTGCAGCGGCCGATGGCGGCGGTAATTTCAGTGTTCCGGCCTACACCACGGCGGTGTTTGTGAAACCGCAATCCGGTGCACAGAGCGCAGGTCTTTCTGCAACCGCGAGCCTTGGTTCCACCAGCGTAGTGCCTTATGGCGATACGGCGGTGTATGTGCGCGGTGAAGTGTCCGCTGCTGGTTGGGACGCTACTGCTGCAAACCGTATGACTTATGAAGGCGATGGGGTCTATTCGGCACTGCTGGACGTGACCGCCGGAACCCATATCTTCAAAGTGGCCGAGGCTAACTGGAGCAGTCCGAACCTCGGTTCTAACCAGCCAATCAGCATTGGTGGCTCACTGACGCTGACCCAGGGCAGTAATGACAATATCTCCATTACCGTGGCGACGGCTGGCCAGTATCGCTTTGAGCTGGATGCTTCTAACAGCACCACTGCACCAACCCTGCGTGTGATTGATCCGGAAACCTGGAAGGGCATACCTGTTTATCTGCGGGGCGATGTAACTTCCAGCAGCTGGGGCGCGGATGCTGGCAACCTCCTGACCTACGAAGGCAACAGCATTTACGCCATCAGTGTTCCGCTGACTGCAAAAGCCTACGAGTTCAAGATTGCCAACAGTGATTGGACCACCGTCAACCTGGGCGCAGCTTCCGCTGCTGTACCGGGAAACAATTTGGCTCTCGTCCAGGGCGGAGGCAATATCAATCTCATAGTGGATGCCGCTGGTACCTATCGCTTTGAGATCAATGCCCGCAACCCGGATGCACCCGTAATCAAGGTGTATCGCGAAGATCTGTTTGCTAGCACGCCGATTTATTTGCGCGGCGAACTGACATCGGCTGGCTGGGGGGAGCCGGGTACCGTCAACCAACTGGTTTATGAGAGCAAGGGTATTTACAGCCTTACCCTCAGCCTTGCGGCGCAAAGTTACCAATTCAAGGTTGCCGAAGCTGCCTGGACCAATCCCAATCTGGGCGGCGGGGGACTTGTACTCGGCGAGCCGGGCGATTTGGTGCAAGGCTCCAACGACAACTTGTCGATCACTATTCCCAGTGCCGGGGACTATCGCTTCACGGTGGACACTTCCAGCCCGAATGCCATGACGATCAATGTCACGGCGGTAGGCAACTAAATCCATTGGCTCCCCGCTGCGGTGGGGAGCTGCAAGCGATAGCAAACGGACAAGATGAGAATACAAAAAATGAAAAAATTCCCTGTAAAACCACTCGCCTTGATGGTTGCCAGCCTGGCAGTTGCGCCCTGGTCTGTTGCGCAAGAACCAGCGGACAAAGATGAAGGTGTGGAAGAGGTTATCGTGACCGGCTACGCCTTATCGATCCAGAATAGTATTGATATCAAACGCAACGCGGATACTGTAGTGCAAGCCATTTCCGCTGATGACCTGGGCGCATTACCCGATGCGTCGATTGCCGATGCGCTGGGCCGTGTGCCCGGTATTACCGTCACCCGTTCCGGCGGACAAGCGGGAACCATCCAGGTGCGCGGTATGGGTGAGGGCTTTGTGTTCTCCACCCTGAATGGCCGCGAGCAGGTATCACCTAACGGTACTCGCGCCATGGAATTCAGCCAGTTCCCTTCCGAGCTGATCCAATCGGTAGAAGTCTATATGTCCCCCAAGGCGTCGCTAATTGAAGGTGGTGTAGCGGGCACGGTGGAATTGAAAACTGCTAACCCGCTGGAAATGGAAGACGAGCAAAAAGTGGTACTGGGTATACGCGGCAGTTTTAACGATCAGGCCGATGATATCTACGGCGCAGATCCTTACGGCAAACGTTTCTCCGCCTCCTTCCAGAAAAAATTATTCGATGACAAGCTCGGCCTCGCACTGGGTTACGCGCGTTTGGTACAACCGCGTTCAGCGACACGTTTCGAGCAATACAATTACGAAACGACACCTTACTCGCTGGTTAAACCGGACGAGCGTTTGGCGACGGCGATTGTCGATGAAAATTTCAATGCCGTATCAACGGCGAATCGCCCTACTGCGGTATTTATGGCGGAAGGTTTTGAAGTTTTCCAAACCGGTGGTGAAGAAACTCGCGATGGTTATGTTGCCGCGATCCAATTCGAACCTAACGAAAACCTTTCAATCCAATCCGATATTTTTTATTCCAAATTTGAATCCGATAGTTATTCACGCGGCTTCCGTGTGCAACCTCTGCGCAATGCGGAAATCGCCAGCATGGTGTTGTGGAATAACGCGGCGGTGGTCGGCGGAGAATTCAAAACAGATGACAAGGCTCCGACTGCACTTAATTTGCAAATTAACAGTAACGATGTTACGCAAACCAATGAACTTTTATCCGGTGGTTTGAATTTGCAATGGCAACAGGATGCACTCACTGCATCGCTGGATTTATCTCATTCGGATGCCTCCGGCGAACAAGCTGACGGTGTAACGCGTGCATATTTATATCGCCCGAAAGCGACAACCATTCCAAATGCTGATCCTTTTGAACGCGATCCGAATCAGGCGGTGACTTATTTATTGGATGGAATTAATGTCCCCAGCGTCAGCATGAGTCGCGATTACACCGCGTATGACAGCAATGGAGTTAGTAATGTGCGCCTGGCAAATTACGAACGCTATCCGCGCATTAATGACGACGTGATTAGCGCCGTACGTTTTGATGTGAAATACGAATTGGAATTGCCGTTGATTAGTTCTGTGGAAGGCGGTGTGCGTTATTCCGAGCGTAACCACAAAGATCGTCGCCAGGTATTCGTATATGGTGATGGTGCGGCGGGCACAATTTTCACGGATTGGTCGTTACCAATCACTACCGAAAATTCGGATGTTGTGAATTGGAAAGGCGAGTTCTCCAATTTCCCATCATTCATTGCGATTGATGGTGACGTCATTATTCAAGACGCTTATGAAAAAGGCTTGGTGTTGGGGCCTGTACCTGCAGTAACCGCCGAAAATCTTAATCCGGTAGCGAGCCCGCGCTCAATTGAACCGGCAGCGCGCTGGGGAGAAGGGCGCGATTGGTCGATGAAACAACGTTCGAACATTGATGAGAATATCGCGTCGTTTTATTTGCAAGCCAATATCGCCAGCACAGTATTTGACCGCGAGTTAGTGGGCAATATTGGAATTCGCCATGTGCGCAGTGATCAATCCAGTACGGCGATGATCAACGTCAACGGCGATCCGGAAAAAGGTGCGCAGGAAATTTGCGATGAAACCGGCCAATGCAAATCGGATTATTCCTATCAGGATTTAGGGGCGAAGTACGATCACAATTTGCCATCGCTAAACCTGAATTACAGTCTCGCCGATAATGATCAATTGCGTGTGGCATTGGCGCGCGTGCTATCACGTCCACCGATCAATCGCCTTGCGTCGAGTGATTCGGAAGGTTCGGTGTCAGTCGTGGGTAGCGAGGCCTATTTCAATTACGGCGGCGACACGGCGACATCGCCGTTCCTCACCCCGTTCATTGCAGACCAGATTGATATTTCCTACGAGCACTACATGCCGGAAACTAACGGTTCATTCGTAGTTGCCGTTTATCATCGCGAAATTAAATCGTTTATCCAGGACATTACTTACGAGGATTATGATTTCCGTGCGAATGGTTTTGATATGCCGGATACCTGGGATATTCTCGATGAAGGCAATAATACTGTTGAAACCGAAGTGCTCAACGGCGATTACAAAACAGTTATCAATAATAAAGAAGGCGGATTTATTCGCGGCCTGGAAATTTCCTACACCCAAACATTTAATTTCTTGCCGGATTTGTGGCAAGGCTTGGGGGTGAGCACCAGCTACTCGTTAACGGACAGCGAAATCAGCGTGGTGAATCCGGTGGAAAGTGTGCAGGGCAGCAATAATTTGCCTTTCCCCGGCCTGGTAGAAAAATCCGCGAACTTTACCTTGTTTTATAGTTATGGCGCATTTGAAACTCGTCTGTCCACTACCTATCAGGATTCATTTGTGGGTGAGACGCGCAACGTTAATTTGCAGCCAATTGTTTATGCTCCGGAAACACTGCTGGATTATCAGGCATCGTACAAATTTGATAACGGCGTAGATGTTATTTTATCTGTTACCAATTTAACTAACGAACCCAATAGAAGTTATATGTTCGATGAAGAGTTAACGCGGACATTGCAATGGTTTGGGCGTACTTTCTACGTAGGAGCGAACTACACGTTCTAAAATAAGCGAGAATTATTTTTGAATAACGCTTTACTTGCTGCATGAAAATGAAGCGCGAAAAAACTACTTAAAAAGCCGCATGAAAAGTCATGCGGCTTTTTTTTCAAAAAAATAGCGCAATGGATGAATACGTATGTAGCTACTTGTTGCTGCCCGGGTAAAACGCCTAGTATGTATCCAGCTTACTTGTGTGAGTGCAGGTAACTAGCTCTCGAGTCTCCATTGCTTATTATCGTCGCTGTTGATAAATATTGCGCAGTTCCGGCTGCGCTTTTTTCTGTCTGCTCCTCATGCTTTCATGATCTTACCTTGCATTGCTCATGGTTATTGGTTACTTGAGCTGCCTGCTGCTATGGACTAGGCTCTAAGCCTGATCACCAACACAGGGAGTTTTCTATGTCGCTATTGCTTCGCCGTTTTTTGTTATGGGTAATCTGTTTTTACAGTTGCTATTCGGCAACAGTTGCTTTTGCCCATGCAGAACACGATAAAGCCCGTTATGTTGCAGAGAACGGCCAGGATACCGGGCGTTGCGACGTAATTGCATCACCCTGTAAATCCATTGCTTACGCAGCAAAACAAGCGGGTAAGGGGGATCGTATCCTCGTTGCCGAAGGGCGTTACTCTGTCGCCGATGCCGATTCCATTTTCTATCTTTCCTCAACGGCTGTGCCGGTTACTGGCGGTTATCAAAAAAAATCCTTTCAAAAACCATTCGCATCAACGGCATCTACCATCTTGATGGGCGTGCCCGCAGAGTTTGCTGACGGATTAGCTGAAAAAGGTTTTACCGTGATTGCGGACACCAAAGGTTTGCAGCGCGAACAGCAAGAATATTTGCAAGCAAAACAAACGCAATTGGCAGCGATGGCAGGGGCGCAATCAGCCGTTAATTGCAACAATGGTAAAGCGGGAGAATTTGATTGCAATAATCTCGATTTATTGGCCCATGTTCCCCTGGCAGCGCTGGGTAATGGCGATTCCCATGGCAATGATATCTGGGGGCATTACGATTTAAATGACCAGCGCGAATATGCGTTGATGGGGCTGACCAATGGCATCAGCATCGTGGAAGTTACTGATCCGGAAAATCCGCGCGTGGTCAGTTTTATTACGAGCCAGAATACGATCTGGCGCGATATGTCGACCTACCAATATTTCGATTCCGAGCGCCGTCGCTGGATGACTTACGCTTACATCAGTGCGGATGCGGCAACGGTAGGCACAATGATTCTGGATTTAAATGAGTTACCGTTAAAAGTGACACACGTCGCCACTGATAAAAGTGATATCAGTGCACACAATACCTATATCAGCAACGTGGATTATTCAACGGGCGTTGCGCGCGAAGGCCTTACTCCTTATTTGCATTTAGCCGGAAGTGATAAGCAAGGCGGGGCATTTAATAGTTATTCACTTGCAAGCCCGCTGAAACCAACCGCTGTCTACAAACATGCTGCGACAGCACGCACGAATTACACGCACAATTTAACCAGCTTATGGATTAGCGATTCTCGTCGTGAACAATGCGTTGATAAAAATAATGATTGTGATGTGGTGGTGGACTACAACGAAAATGAAATTATTTTGTGGGACAACACCAAAAATACCCAACCGACAACGCTCTCGCGTAACGTCTATCAAAACGTCTCTTACGTGCATTCAGGTTGGTGGACGGAGGACAAAAAATTTATATCGGTGCACGATGAGTTGGACGAGCAACGTTATGGATTAAAAACAAGCGTGCGTTTTTTCTCGCTGGATAACTTACGCAATCTGGAATTGGCGGGGGAATATGTTGGGCCGACCAGCGCAATTGATCACAATGGTTATGTGCGCGGCAATCGCTATTATTTTTCCAATTATGAACGCGGTTTGGTGGTGCTGGATATTTCTGATCCTCGCAATCCAAAAGAAGTCGGTTTCTTTGATACTTATCCTATTTCCAATTGGGCGTCGTTTAATGGTGCCTGGGGAACTTATCCATTTTTACCGAGCGGTAATATTTTGGTGAGCGACATCAACAGCGGCTTATATATCATTCGCGATAAAACTGCCGGTGTGCAAGGCAGCGTGAAATTTTCTGCAGCGCGTGTATCGGTGACGGAAGGAGAAGCACTGCGCGTAGTCTTGCAACGAGTTAATGGCGATAACAGTAGTGTTGAAGTTTTTTATGAAACCCAATCCGGTAATGCGCGTATGGGTGACGATTTCACCAACAGCAACGGCAGTGTTATTTGGCCCGCGGGTGACGTCAGTGAAAAAACCATTGAAATTCCCATTGCGGCTGACGGTGCAGGCAATGAGTTTTCGGAGCATTTTTTTGTGCGCTTATTTAATCCACGCAACGGCCTTGCGCTGGCATCGCCCAATTTGCTACAGGTGACTATCACCGATAAACCGGATGAGCCAGTCACCAGCCTTTCATCTTCACAAAGTATCAGTTCCACTGCGACTACTAATCAGGCGAATAAATCCGGTGGTGGCGGTGTTATTACGGGATGCTGGATAATTGCACTTTTCTGGTTAGGTTTTATGAAGGAAAAATTATTATGGCGATCGAAATCGAACGAAAATTCCTAGTTCACGGTGATGCCTGGCGCGATGCGCCCGCCGTTTTTTATTCCCAAGGTTATTTGAGCCGCGCCAAAGAACGTACCGTGCGCGTGCGCGTCGCCGGTGAAGAGGCATTTCTTACGATCAAGGGGATTACTACCGGTGCCAGTCGTGCTGAATTTGAATACCCGATTCCTCTGTGGGACGCGCGAAATTTACTCGCGTTATGCGAGCAACCGCTGATCGAAAAATATCGTCGCAAAATTCTCCATGAAGGTTTTGTATGGGAAGTGGATGAGTTTTTAGGGGATAACGCGGGTTTGGTAATAGCAGAAATTGAATTGCCAACAGAAGACACACTATTTTCCAAACCCTTATGGGCGGGGGTTGAAGTAACCAGCGATACTCGCTACTACAACTCCAATCTGGCGAGCCAGCCTTACTCCCGTTGGTAGGTTGTTATTTAATAGTTATTCGCTATTAATTTGTTTGAGTTAATTTTCTTTGATAATGATTCTTGCTTACCTATGATGAATTCATCGGCTGATAACTCATCAGCCATCTAAATTCAGCACCAGTGAGGATTTCATCATGGCTAAAACAGCAACCTTCGCAGTTATCCACTTCAGCGTAGCGTTTAGCGTGGGCTACGCGTTAACCGGAAGCATTGTAGTCGGCAGCGCATTGGCGCTTATTGAACCTGCCATCAACACTATAGCTTTCTACTTCCATGAGTTGGGTTGGAAAAAGTTTGAAGCACATAAGGATGCGTTGCAGGAGGCTTTTGCTACCAGGGTTTAGTGTTTCGCAAAATGAAAAAGGCCAGCAGAAGCTGGCCTTTCATTTGGAAAATGGAATCAATGTTCCTGGCCGTTACTGTTTTCGGCTGCGGCCTGACGCTCTTCATCGCGTTTCTTGATCATGCGCCCGAAAAACAACCCTGATTCAAAAAGTATCCACATTGGGATAGCCAGCGCTGTTTGGGAAAATACATCGGGTGGTGTAAGTAACATCCCCACGATAAAACAGCCAACCACAATATAGCGGCGGCTTGCTGCCAATGCTTCCGGGGTGACAATGCCTGAATGAATCAAGAGTACGGTGGCCACTGGAATTTCGAATGTGAAGCCAAACGCAAAAAACATTTGTATCACCAAATCCTGGTATTTGGTGATGTCGGTCATCGCACTCACACCTTCCAGCTCAATACCCATGGTGAAGTTAAATAGCATCGGCAATACCACGAAGTACGCAAATGCCATTCCGGAGAAAAACAACACAACACTGGAAAACATGAGTGGCCATGCTAATTGCCGCTCATGGCTGTAGAGGCCTGGGGCAATAAAAGCCCAGATCTGAAAAAGGATAAACGGCACTGACATCAGCAAAGCCACATAGAACGTTAGCTTTAACGGCGTCAGGAAGGGGGATATTACGTCAGTTGCAATCATATGCGCACCTTCAGGCAATACCGCCTGCAATGGAGCAGAGATGACTGCATAGATATCTGTCGCAAATGGAAACAAACAGATAAATACAGCTAACAGAAAATATACCGAATATAAAAGCCGGTTGCGCAACTCGATCAGGTGCTGCACCAATGGCTGTTCTTTATCGTCTTGTGCTGGTTGGTTCATGAATCTCTAACTGCCTTATTGGCCGACGCCCACATTATTTTGCGGCATAGCAACTGGCGTTGTTGATGCCTGACTTTGCTGGTTATTGTGTTGGGCAGGTACCGATGCACTTGTGGGTTGCGGTTGTGCAGGCTGCGCATTAACAACAGGCGCAACTGTATTGGTTACCGCAGCCGGTTTTTGCTGATTATTTGTCTGGGGGCCATGGGAATGATCGGGCAACTCTTCCGGCGGACCATAATCGGCGGCACTGGGTTGGTGTTCCAGTGCGTTTTGCTGATCCAGTCCGTTCGGATCGTTCAGGCTGTTAGTGATTTCCTGAACATTATTGGAAATTTCCTGAGTCAGATCATTCAATCCGTGTTCACGAATGGTGGCTTCGATCTGAAGGCGGGTTTCTTCAATATTGCGCAGGATTTCTTCATTGTGCAGTTGGCGGCGAATGTCATCCGCGCCAATTTGACGCTCAATTTCACTGCGTGTTTCCGCCAGGCTGCGCTTCAGCCGACCGAGCCATAATGCAACGGTACGTACTGTGCCTGGTAATTGTTCCGGTCCGATAACAACCAGCGCTACAACCAGGCATAACAGCAGTTCGGTAAAACCTATATCAAACACGGATTAAACCTTGTTTGGCTGGTCAACAACCTTATCGGCAGTTTGTGCGGCCGCTGGTGCTGCCTGAGGTGCTGCAACCACTTGTTGTTGATCTTGTGGTTTGGCTTCCGCAGTCTGTGCTTGCGCTTCCGGGTTGTTGGCATTGGTCATTGAGTCTTTAAACCCTTTGATCATGCTGCCCAGATCACCGCCCAGTGTGCGCAGGCGCTTGGTGCCAAACAGCGCAATGACGATAGCCAGAATAATTAACAATTTCCAAATACTGATTCCACTAACACCCATGGTGATACCCTCGTAAAAATTAGGTGGTTACGCTGACGGGCGCGATGCTTTTTCATCGTGTCCAGATACATTAAAACGCCGCGCCAGTTCGTTCAATACTGCATCGGCGTTCGCGCCGAGATGAGACAGCATGACCAGGCTGTGAAACCACAGGTCTGCTGTTTCATAGATCAAATCAGAATTGTCGCCACTGGCCTGGGCATCCTTGGCGGCCAGTATGGTTTCGGTGCACTCCTCACCGACTTTTTCCAAAATCTTATTCAGCCCTTTTTTGTGCAGGCTGGCAACGTAGGAACCCTCAGCATCCGCATTATTTTTACGCGCTTCGAGGATTTCTGTAAGTTGCTTGAGAATATCGTTACTCATGAACCATCTACTTCATTAGTTCTTGTGTTAATAAATGTCCGAAGGGTCTTTCAATACCGGATCGACAGTGTGCCACTGGCCATCTTTAAGTACCCGATAAAAACAGGATTCCCGCCCGGTATGACACGCAATTCCGCCCAATTGCTCAACTTGCAAGACGATTACGTCTTCGTCGCAGTCCAGGCGGATTTCGTGGAGCTTTTGGATATGGCCGGACGTTTCGCCCTTATGCCAGAGTTTGTTGCGTGAGCGCGACCAGTAAACCGCTTCGCCGCGCTCGGCAGACAGCTGCAGGGATTCGCGGTTCATCCAGGCCATCATCAGGATCCGGCCAGTTTCAGCGTCCTGCGCAATCGCTGGAACAAGACCATCATTGTTCCAGTTAACAGCATCTAACCAACTGCTCATAAATTACTCAATAGAATCTCATGCCAGCTTTTGTGCGCGCAATGCTTTTATTAGGTTATCGCGCAAATGTTGCAAATTAACGGTGCCCAGGATGGCACTGGTAACGCCTGGATTTGCATAGGCAAAATCCAGTGCTGCCTGTATAGGATCTTCAGCGGGATGCGCATCATGGCAGATATGACCGCTGCCGAGAACCTTTTTTAATAAAACGGCAACATCTTGTTGCATTGACTTTGCGATAGCCGTCACTTCATCAGGATAATTGGCGTTGTAGACCAGCATGACTGCGTCGCAAAGGTCGGTGGCTAGCAAACTACCCTCCAGCGTTTTAGTAGATATGCCAACAGCGCGAATCCAGCCTTCCTGCTTAAGCTGCTGCAACGTTTGGATAACCGGAGTATTCATGAGTATTTCAGCGTCATCGCCATTAGAATGAACAAGAACCAGGTCCAGATAATCGGTTCTCAAGCGACGCAATGATCGCTCCACACTTAGGCGTGTATGTTTGGCGCTGTAGTCGAAGTGGGATTGACCCTCATCGGAGAATTTATCGGGCGTGAATTCCTCGCCGACTTTGGTAGATATCACCCAGTCCTTGCGCTCTTTTTTTAACAGGTCGCCGATGCGCTCCTCGCTATACCCGTAGGCGGGTGCGGTATCCAGGAAGTTGACTCCAAAGTCGCGCGCGCAGGCAAAAAGATCCCGCACCTGTTGATCGTCAGGTAAATCAAAGGCTTGTGGATATTTAAGGCTCTGGTTGCGGCCGATTTTTACGGTCCCCAAGCCAAAAGAACTAATTTCTATGTCGGTGCGCCCAAGGCGCTTGCGCGGCATCATTCGTCGTCTTCGTCCGGTTCTTTAAAGCGCAAGGCAAGTGCATCCTCGGCGCTCATTTTGGGAGGGAATGCTATTTCCCAAGGCGTTTTTCCCACAACAGCATGAGCCAGGTGTCGGTGTAGCTGTTGGTAATCAGGTGTTTTCAAGTCGGGATAGATTTCATCTTTCGCCAGGAGTTCCAATACCTGATTGGCTAAATTGGGGGCCAATGTCAGTTTAGTGGGCCATCCCACCAATAAATTGGTCCCTTCAACGTGCGTGACAAATGCATTGTCGGGGCGAGCAAATCCGGGTTGCAAGGGTTCGGCGCGATCAATTGGTAATGTGGCCCATTCGGCCCCTTGCAGATTGATCCAGGGAATAAGGCGGCGTAATTCTTCTTCAGCAAGCTGGATTAGGTCTTCCGGGGCCATACTTGCGCCTTTCTCTGCCAGGCTGCCGCCGAGGTACCACACATGCCCTCCATCGGGCAGGCGATGGCTGGAAATGGTCAAGCGCGGCGTAGTGTCGGTGCCCAGGCAGTGGCCATAAAAATCAAAAGGATGAAAGTGCTTCACCATCACCTGTTGTAACGGACGTAGCTGCATCGCAGGCTGTGAATGGCCGGCTTGAGTCAGCAAATCAGCATTGCCTTTTCCGGCGGTGAACACGAAGCGCGTAGCGTGAATTTCCAGCGATTGTTCCGTTGAATCAATGCGCAAGTACAGCTTGCCTTGTTTGTCTTTGCTCAGGTGCGAATGGTTCCAATCGATGTGAAAACAATGCCCATCCATATTCAGGGCAAGGTTGGCAATCAGGCTGGGGGCATCTATGACCAGATCCTCCAGGCGATACAAACTGCCAGTGAATAATGGGTGACGCAGTAGCGGCGGGCGGCGGTCGGGGTGTACCGGTTCTACTCGCCCGCGCGTGATTTTACTGGCGAGGAAACTGGAAAGCTTGCTACCCAGATCATCCCCCGACCACATGAAAAAATGATCGCTGAGAATACGGGTGTGATGCAAATCGACATCGCCTTCACCGCACAGGCATTCGCGCCAGTGTTTGGGCATCTCGGCGATAGCCTCGGATGCGCCGGTGAGTGCGCCAGCGAGGGTGTACTTCATACCGCCATGAATCATTCCCTGGGATGCCAGGGTCTGGCCTCCGCCAAGCGTGCCTGATTCGAACACAACCACCGAGTAACCTGCATCTTTTGCGCGGTTGGCGAGCCACAGACCGGCAACACCACCGCCGATAATCGCGAGGTCGAAACATGAGCAGACGGGCGCAGGCATAGGCAGTTAATAATCCACAAGGTCGGTTTTGGACGGGCGCGCAGTATAAGTCTTTCCCGCTTGCCGCAGCAGCCTGTTCTGCTGCTAATATGCAGGGAAAATTTTACGGGTTAGTCGATCAGCATGTCATTTACCTTGTTGTTAACGGATGTAATTTCCCCTTTGGGCAAAACCCTTGAGCATGAGCTTGAACGGGAGTCCTTCAAAACACTGGTGCCGGGTGCCGATATTAATTCGTCTGACCCGATGAGCCTTGGTGATTACATCAGGCGGCACAAGGTGGATCTGGTGTTGAACTGCCGCGGTTGGGAGGCCGCCTTTCACGCTGGTGGCCAGGCTGAACTGGTGCGAGCTGCGCAAGTCCTGGCAAGCGCTTGCGCGGTAGCCGATGTTCCCCTTATCCATTACTCCAGTTACCGTGTTTTTGGTGCTGATCTGAAAGGAACGCACAGTGAAAAAGATGCAGTAGCACCGCTCGATGAAACCGGTCGGGCGTTTGTGCAAGCCGAAGAGGCAATTGCCGGTGGCTCGCCAAAGCACATTATCTTGCGCTTGAGTTGGGTAATTGGTGCGTACGGAGATAATTTGCTAACGCGGTTATTGGGCGCTTATCTGGCTGGCGCAGCGGTCAGTGTGAATCGACGTTTGCGTGGAGCGCCAACGGCGTTATCGGATGCGGCGCGAATTGCAGTCGCGCTTATCAAGCAAATTAGTTGCGGCGCCGAGAACTGGGGCGTCATGCATTATTGCAGTGGCGATGCTTGTACCCAGGATGAATTTGCGGAGCATCTGTTACAGTTGTTGATCCAGCAGCAATTATTGACTGCGGAACCCAGGTTAACCCTGACGGATGAAGATCCCGGCAATGAGCCACCCAGCGCAATTTTAGGTTGCCGCCGGGTGCGTGATTATTTCGGGGTCCAGACGCGCTCCTGGCGCCCCAGCTTGTTGCCATTGGTAAAACAATGGCTACATAACCGCGAGCAAGACCGCGAGCAAGCGCAAACGGGAGCCAGCCAGTAATCCGTTACTGGCCGACGGAGCTGAAGTTGGTTAGCCGGATGTTTTTTCCAAACGCAAAGTTTGCTTGCGTAAGTCTTCACCGAAGTGCATCCCTTTCATTTCGATTTGGTGATAACTGATTGTTGCAAGCACCAAACTTATTCCCACACTGCTGGCAACAAACACAATCGCGCCAATAGTGGTTGCGCCCAATGCGTAGATGCAAGCGTTAAGCAGCAAGATAAGCAGCAGGGAGTGGGTCAGGTAAAGGCTGTAAGAAATATCGCCCAAAAATTTCATCGCAGATGAAGAAAGGAATGTAAAACGCTCTGGAGAGTAATAAATCACGGCGATCAATATCGCTACCAAAATGCTTTCGTAATAGACAATCCACAAATCGCCATAACCGGCCCCTGTCATCAGACGCGCTAAATAAAACGCGGTAAACAAACCGATAATTAAGAACCAGAAGGCGCTTGCAGGCAGGCGCGCCATAAGTACGGCCACCGGTTTGCCCCACAGTAATAGGCTAAGCCCCAAATAAAAACTTATCATGTAGAAATTCCAGTAGTGCTGGAACTCAAATGGCAGCAGAGACAATGCGATGCAAGCGACTACAGCGAGTGCAATCAGGCGCATGTTTTTTCCGCTTAAAATCATTAATGGAATCAGCGCCGACGCAACCAGTTCCACAAAAATAGACCAGGTTGGCGGATTGGCTTTTAGCGAATAACCAACATATCCCGCGATAAATTTCATCAAATTAAATTCGCCGTAGGATTTCGGGTTTAACGAGTAGGGCATATGGGGATCTACATAAAGCAGATAAAGTCCGCCGAGCGTCACGGTCACTAACATCAATGGCATTATTCTGAAAATCCGGCGATGCGCGTAAACCAGAGTGGTATTAGCCGTAACGCCGGTTTTGGCGAGCGAGGCACCAACGACCAATCCACTCAATACAAAGAAAAAGGTCACGGCAGCACTGCCATTGAAAATATGGACGAAAGTAAATTGCGGGAATCCTTCATCAATTCGCGCTTGTATATGGCAAAGCAGCACTATCAGTGCCGCCATGCCGCGCAGTGCATGCAAGGGGATAGAAAACCCCTGCTGTCTTGCTGAGTCGGTAAACATATTCATCCTGGATTTCCTCATAACCGCGATTGGATTGCGGAAAAATTACGGGCAGAAATTTGCTCGCAAAAGGTTGTAGCAAAAAAGTGGAAAAACTTACGATCAAAATAACTACTGCGAATATCCTTGCAGCTGCCGGGGTGTGCCGCGCAAGCTTTCCCCCAGCTTGATACCGTTAAGTTCAATGTATTGATAAGAAAAATGTGCGACTACGAAACTGACGCACAGTGAAATTGCCGAAAAAATAATTGCGCTCAAACCGCTGGTGCCAAGTAGCGCAGTAACTGCATTTAATGTGAGCACCAATAAAATCCAATGTGTTAAATAAAGGCTGTAGGAAACATCCCCCAGATAGGTAAATACCTGTTTGTTAAGCACAGAAAATTTTTCTGGCAAGTAATAAATAACGGCAACCAGCGGCGCAACGGTGAGGGTTTCCCAGTAGACAATCCACAAGTCGCCGTAGGTGGGATTGGCGAGCGGGCGAGCACAATAAAATGCGGCAAAAAATAACAGCACAAGTCCCCAGAAAACAGCAGCAGGTAGTGTGGCGGCCCAGCGGGATAACGGTTTGCCCCACACCAGAATGGTCAAGCCGACATAGAAGCTGATGATGTAAAAATTCCAATGATGTTTGAAATCGACGGGTACAAATGAAAACGCAATGCATAACAGGGTTGTGGCGATAATGTAACGAACCTTGGTGCCAGTGAGGATCATCAACGGAATTAACAATGAAGCGACAAGCTCAATGTAAATTGACCAAATAGGTTGGTTGGGTTTGAGCGAATAGCCAATGTAAGCGGCAAGGAATTTTGCAAAGGAAAAATCGCCGTACGCATCGTCATACATGGAGTAAGTCATAGAATCGTTTAGCAGTAGCAAATAAAGCCCGCCAATGCTCACCGTGACAAACAATAGCGGCATAATGCGGAAGAAACGCCGATGTAAATAGGTGCTCACGCGGTCAACACTCAACTCCTGTTTAGCCAGCGCAGCGCCTACCACCAGGCCGCTTAGTACGAAAAAGAAAATAACTGCCCCGCTGCCATTAAATATGGCAGGAAATGCCCACTCCGAATAAGCCTCTTTAATACGCATGTGGATATGGCTCAGCAACACAATTACTGCCGCAATACCGCGCAACGCATGTAAAGGAAAAGAGAAGGAATTTTGGCGGGCTTCAACGACAAACAAATTCATGGGTTGTTCCCTGTAGGTGTAAAACAGCAAACTCTATGCAGGCACTGTGCCAGCCGGTAAATGGCGGCAAACTCATTAAGTGCGTCCGGCTTTTGTGAGGTGGTCGAACAATTGTTTGAAGGGAATGTAAAATTTACGGGAATGTCTGCAAAAACTATCCCGGTATAACGGAGTGGCGCATGGATCGTGCTTTATCGCCGTTAACTTTTGAGGCTGGATGCATTAAACCAGTGCAAAGAGAATTAGTTGATTTGCCAAACCAAAAAATAAAAAAGCGCGAGTAGGGCTCGCGCTTTTTTATTGCTGCAAATCGTGCTGGATCAGATTTTTTGGAACACCAATGTGGCGTTAGTACCACCAAAGCCAAAGCTGTTGGACATCACACGCGTCAGCTTCACATCGTCCTGGCGTTTAAGGGCGATTGGCATACCTTCCGCTTCCGGATCGAGGGTCTCGATGTTGGCAGATGCGCAAATAAAATCATTTTCCATCATTAACAAACTGTAAATCGCCTCTTGCACGCCGGTTGCACCCAGGCTGTGGCCAGTGAGGGATTTGGTGGAGCTGATGGGGGGAATGTTGCTACCAAACGTTTCTTTGATGGCTTTGAGTTCGGCCAAATCGCCTACCGGCGTCGAGGTGCCGTGGGAATTGATGTAGTCGACATCACCCTGCACGGTAGCGAGTGCTTGTTTCATACAGCGCACTGCGCCTTCGCCGGAGGGCGCGACCATATCATAACCATCGGACGTTGCGCCGTAGCCGACCACTTCTGCATAAATTTTGGCGCCGCGCGCTTTCGCGTGCTCGTATTCTTCCAGCACCAGGCAACCGCCGCCGCCAGCGATGACGAAGCCGTCGCGATTGGCATCGTAAGCGCGGGATGCTTTATCCGGGGTTTCGTTGTATTTGGTAGAAAGTGCGCCCATCGCATCAAACAGTGCGGTCAGGGTCCAGTGTTCTTCTTCACCGCCGCCGGCAAAGACTACGTCTTGCTTGCCGAGTTGAATCAATTCCATCGCATTGCCAACACAATGGGCGCTGGTCGCACAGGCAGAGGAGATCGAGTAATTAACGCCTTTGATTTTGAACGGGGTTGCCAAGCACGCGGATGTAGTGCTGCCCATGGTTTGCGTTACACGATAAGGACCAACACGCTTTAAGCCTTTTTCACGCAGGATATCGGCCGCTTCTACCAGATTCATGGAGGAGGCGCCGCCGGAACCCATAATGATACCGGTGCGATCATTGGAAACCTGTTCTTCACTCAGGCCTGAATCGGCGATGGCTTGTTGCATGGAGAGATAGGCATAGGCCGCCGCATCACCCATAAAACGTAATACTTTGCGGTCAATCAGTTCAGACAGGTTGATATCAACAGAGCCTGCGACGTGGCTGCGGAATCCCATCTCTTTGTAGGTTTCCTGAAATTTGATACCGGAACGGCCAGCGCGCAATGCATCCAACACGGCATTTTTATCATTGCCCAGACAGGACACGATTCCCATACCGGTTACAACAACGCGTTTCATAGGCTACCTCTTACATTTTTTTGCTACAGCGCCTGAACAGCAGGTTTGAACAGAACTCTGGCGTAATTATCTGACGGGGTTATAAAACGGTGAGTATTATGCCACAGGAGTTTGGCGCTCACCGTCTATCGTTATTTTATAAAGCTTAGAAGCTATCGGTATTTTGGAACAGGCCAACGCGCAAATCGTGCGCAAAATAGATGTCTTTGCCATCACATGAAACGCGGCCATCGGCAATACCCATAATGAGTTTGCGTTCAATTACACGTTTTAAATTGATGTGATAGGTGATCTTTTTGGCGGTAGGCAAAATCTGGCCAGTGAATTTCACTTCGCCGCAACCCAGGGCACGGCCGCGGCCGGGATTGCCTTTCCAGCCGAGGAAAAAACCTACCAATTGCCACATCGCATCCAGCCCCAAACAGCCGGGCATCACCGGGTCGCCGGGGAAATGGCATTCGAAGAACCATAAATCCGGGCTGATATCCAGCTCGGCGACAATCTCGCCCTTACCAAATTCACCACCGGTTTGGCTGATATGCACCACGCGGTCGAGCATCAGCATATTGGGTTTTGGTAATTGTGCATTGCCCGGGCCAAACAATTTGCCGTCGCCACACAGGAGCAGGTCTTCGCGGCTGTAGGAGCTTTTGGGTTCAAAATTGGTCATGGAATTTACTCATTCGATGTTAGCTGGGCGGGCCAAAACGATAGACCCCGCGCAAAAGTGCGCCATTCTAACCGCTGTGGCCAAGTTGTCCAGTTAAGGCGATGCCAGCATCGCCCCGCAAAGAGAGGATTGACGGCTAGAAACTGCGCGCGAGCGAGAATTCGGCGAGTTGTTTCATGGCCTGGGTAAAGCGGTTGTCGGGCAGTTGGTCAAGCTGGATAAGGGCGTCTTGCACTTGTTGTTTGGCGCAATCGAGCGTGTAAGCCATCCCGCCAGTGACCTGGACGATTTCCAGAATGGCTGGCAGTTTACTGGCGTCGCCGTTGCGAATTGCCGTTGCAATCACCTCCGCTTGTTCCGCGGTGCCAGTGCGCATCGCGTGAATCAATGGCAGCGTCGGTTTGCCTTCGGCCAAATCGTCGCCCACGTTTTTCCCGAGGGTTGCTGCATCGCCAGTGTAGTCCAGTGCATCATCTACCAATTGGAACGCGACGCCGACTTTGCGCCCGTAAATGGCGAGTGCTTTGCGTTGTGTTTCGGTTGCGCCGCAAGCAACGGCCGCTACTTCGCAGGCTGCTGCAAAGAGAATGGCGGTTTTCTTATCGATCACGCGGAAGTAATTTTCCTCGCTCACGTTCGGGTCTTTGGCGTTCACCAATTGTTGCACTTCACCTTCGGCGATAATGTTGGTGGTATCGCTCAGGATCGCCATGACATCCATGTTGCCGATGCCAACCATCATCTGGAATGCGCGTGAATACAGGAAGTCGCCGACCAATACGCTGGGTGCATTACCCCATTGGGCGTTGGCGGTGGGGCGGCCTCGACGCAGGCTGGATACATCGACAACATCATCGTGTAGCAAGGTTGCGGTGTGGATAAATTCAATAATTGCTGCCAGCGATAAATGATCTTTGCCCTGATAGCCCAGTGCATTGGCGGTGAGTAATACCAATAAAGGGCGCAGGCGTTTGCCGCCCGCCTCCACCAGATAGTGGCCGATATTTTCTACCAGGCCCACGTCAGAATGGAGTTTGTCGATGATTAGTTGGTTTACCGCAGTGAAATCGTCTTTCACTGCCTCATGGAATGGCAGCATGGAATCTTCTTATTGAATGACTGGACAGGTGGCGGCCATGCTAGCAGTGGAGACCCGAGAGTCAAGTAAAAAGCTTGTGATGCGTGCGGTTATGCCAGTGCTAACAGGGGATCAAACCAGCAGGTTTGCGGCAAATCTGCGTTGGCGGCAGCAAGTGCGCAGTAGCCGGTGTCGGGCAGTTGCCATTGATGAAACTGCCATTTATCAGTAACTGATTGCGCTTGCAGTGTCGGTGACAAACTAACCGTAATTGGATGCTGCACAGTAAAATTAAGATTTTCCAATCCCGCTGAGATACCTACACCCATCGCTTTAAGCAGTGCTTCTTTTAATGTCCAGAGTTGATAGAAAAAACGGATTTGCTCGTCGCCCTGACGCTGGCGCAGCTGCGCATATTCATCTGGATGGTAATAATTTTCGGCAATGCCCAGCAGGTCGCGTGAGTCGCGGCTTTGCTCAATATCCACGCCCAATTCCATATCCTGCGCCAACGCCAGCAATGCCCAATGGCCGCTGTGACTTAAATTGAATCTGAGCGGATTGTTGGCGATGTAGGGTTTACCTTTTTCGCGGCGACTAAATACCAGCGAAGCGGGTGCTAGTTGCAGATATTGCCCCAGCACTCTACGTAGCAGCCAGCGGCTGGCGATGTATTCCTCTTTGCCACGGATAAATTTTTGCGCGCGTTCGCGTTCATCATTACTCATTAACAAGAGCGCTTGCTCAGCCAATGGGTTGTTGAATTGGCGAACATCCAGCAGCCACAAATGAACCTGTCCGAGTTGCAATGGCTGCGGGGCAAGTTGGAGTTCAGGCAATAGTTGCATAGCGATTCCTTGATTGCGGGGCGCCCATGATACGCAATACGGTTTGATCCCGCCTTACTGATGCGCAAGCTGATACGAAGATAGGGCCGGCAAAAAAATGCCTGTGCATTATCAATTCAAGTCGTACTTTGAAGCGCTGTGAGCAAACCCGCAAATCTTCTGCTTGTGTATGAATCAGCTTTGTTTTTCAGTGCCAGGTTTGACTCAGGTCATTTAGCCGAACGCAAAAATTTTCGTTCGGTCTCCTTGTGCGAACGCGCTTTATTTTTTTGCTTCCACACTGGTGCGGTTGTTTGCCCGCATCTGTTGTTGTCATGCAGGGGCGGGTTTTATCAATCGCACCCATGTAATAAATGAATAGCAAATGAATAACAATAGAGAGGCAAAACCAAATGACAATCATCAAACCGGCACAGGCGTTGCAGCGCCTGCTTCTGGCGGGGGCAGTGCTCGTCTGCTCATTGCCCGTTGCGCATACTGCAGTTGCACAAACCAATCTTGCATTAAATAAAACGGTATTCGCCAGCAGTGAACTGCGCGCGGCAAAAGATGCGGTGGATGGCTCTTCTTACAGTCGCTGGGAATCCACTCAAGGGGTAAGCCAGGCCTGGCTCACGGTAGATCTGGGTAGTACCGCCAATCTGACGCAAGTGGTGGTCGAGTGGGAAGCGGCCAACCCGGAAATTTATCAAGTACAAGGCTCCAATAATAATTCGACCTGGACTGATCTTGCGCAAAAAACCGGCGGCACTTTTGGCAATCGCACGGATACCTTTGCGGTAAGCGGTAGTTATCGCTACGTACGTATCAATGCAACCAAGGCTGCGCAGGGCAATGCCTGGGGCTATTCGATTTTTGAATTGAAAGTATTTGGCAGCACGACCAACGCCAGCAGCAGTTCTTCATCGCGCTCTTCGATAGTGAATTCATCCTCATCCAGCCGCCCGGCGCCGGTGGGATATGTGCCTTTGTTTCCCGAAGGAACCGAGGTGACAGAACAGATCCAGTATCGCGAGCCCGATGGAACACTCGTGACCTTGATCGGTATGCGCTCCACCGAACGGCATGCGCGTGAACGCGGTGAAGCCTGGTTATCGCCCAATGATGCGGATGGCCGTTACTTCACTTACCCTCCGTTCTATTTCCAGAACCGCTCCTTCGGTTTAAAAGTGCGCGACACCATTCCGGCGGGCGGGAAAAATATCCGCATTACCATGCTGATCAATGAAGGCACTTTCTTCGGTACTACCTTCAGCATATTCCGCAATTCCAGCGATCCCACCGTGACTGAATTCGGCTGGGCATTGAATTACGGTTTTAACAACCTGAAAGAAGGCAATTTGCCGCGCTGCTTTGATGGCGGCAACGAAGATTGTTATATGGATGTGGATTCCTATTGGAACACCGGTAAAGACCCGCATCGCCCATTGGTGATGGGGGATCGCATCGAGCTGGCCCCGGCACCGCGCCTGGTGGAAATGAGCGAGTCCGATAACCGCGCACGTCTCGACGGTGGCGGCTCGCGTTATTATTCCTTTGAGCAACTTTATGTCGTAGGCGAGGGCGTGCGCCCCTGGTACGGTGTCGCGCCGAACCTGGATTCTGTCGCCGTACCGGATGATGCGTTGCTCGGCGGTGAAACCAGTGTGTCCTACAACTATTCCGAAGAGCCTTACCGGGTATTCCAGCAAATGGCGAACAATATCGGTATTGCCAATACCGACCGTTTCCTGAAAGGCCGCCGCTTGTTCCACACCTCGTTTGCGACTGGGCAACACTCGGAATTCCCGGCCCAGAATCCCATCTTCACGGCGCACCAGAATCAATTGGGCAGCAACTTTAACGATGAACGCTGTATCGCCTGTCACCAGTTAAATGGTCGCAGTAAAGCGGCTGTTGCCGGCGCGGCACTGAATACGCTTTCGGTATTAACCGGGGCGCCGGGGAATCTTCCCGATCCGACTTATGGTTTCAATATCCTGCAAAAAGGCGCGGTAAATAATGCGGTGAAATTACAGCGCTACGATGTAACGCCGCGCTTCCTCAACGACGGCACGCGCGTGGATATGCACAAGCCGGTGTATGAGTTTACCGGTGTCGCGCCGCAACTTTATTCCGTGCGCCAGGCACCGCAGGTAATCGGGACCGGTTTGCTGGAGGCAGTGGACGAGGAAACCATCCTTGCCAATGTGGATGCTAACGATGTGAACGGCGATGGTGTGCGCGGCAAAGTTAACTTCGTGAAAAACCCCGAAACCGGTGCAACCCAGGTGGGTCGATTTGGCTGGAAAGCGGCGAAGGTGAGTGTGCGTCACCAGGCTGCTGAAGCGTTTGTGCAGGATATGGGGGTGACTTCGCCGGTGTATCCGGTTCGCTCATGCCAGAAGACCGAAACCAATTGCCGTCAAACCGGTGTGGTGACTCATGTTTCCGAGCAGGAATTAACTCGCCTGACCAACTACCTGCAATTGCTCGGCGTGCCGGCGCAACGCAGTTACCGCAGCGGTTATCCCAACGGTATGCGTGTTTCTGTCGAGCACGATGTGAATCCCGCACAAATCGCCCAGGGCAAAACCGTCTTCGAAAATGCGAATTGTGTCGCTTGCCACAAAGCGACGCTGACCACGGGCAATACCCATCCCTTCGCTGAATTGCGCAACCAGACCATTCGCCCTTACACCGATTTGCTATTGCACGATATGGGCCCGGATCTCGCGGATTCCCTGCCGCAAGACGGCGCTCCGGCTGCCATGTGGCGTACCGCTCCGTTGTGGGGATTGGGTAGCTTGAAGTACGTACAAAGCGCAACGTCGGCAGGAAATGAGACGAGCGTGCGCTACTTGCACGATGGCCGTGCCCATTCACTGGATGAAGCCATCTTGTGGCATGGCGGCGAAGCGACTAACAGCCGCTTGAAATATGAAGCGTTATCAAGCGCGGATCGTACTGCATTAAAAGCATTTCTCAATTCCCTCTAAATGTAAGTTGTACCCCTCTTTGGCCCGCTTCGGCGGGCTTTTTTTATAGCGGCACCTGCACAACAATTTCGCACCTAAACGTTCATCCTCGCTAAACCAAAGACGAAACAATTCCCGGGCAAAATGAAAAGCTCTATCGGCTAATTTTTACCGATCAACACTTTTACTTTACACTTCCGCCTATTGTTGAATTACAAATAAGACACCCAATAAAACCAGGGGAAGTTCATGAAACGAAGCCAATACAAATGGAATTTGCCCGCCGAAATTACGGCGCGTTTAGGGAGCGAGAGCTGGGGAGCGCAGCGCGCTATTTTTGAAGCCGGGCATTTGTTACTTGTGCTGCATGCACCACCAAAAACCGATAGCAACGAGCGCGGGCACGAAGTGTTTCTGCGTTTGCCGCAGGGGAAGTGGTTGCACAAAGGGATTGATCACGGTGATCACGCCTTGACCCGGTATATGGAAGACTACCACCAGCTTTACACCCAACTTGAAAACCGTTTTGAAAAAGCCAACAGGATTGACGAATTGTTTGCGGTTATCGACAGCCTGATTCCGCTGGCGCGTTCATCCAATAACATGAAACTGGCCCTGCAAACTGCACGGGAATCATTGGATAACGACCCATTCATTATCGATATGCGCGACCGGAGTGTGGATATCGCGCGCGGCTTTGAACTGTTGCTGGCCGATGCGCGCCTGGCATTGGAATTCCGCCTTGCGCGTAGCGCAGAAGCGCAAGCCCGCGCCGCTGAAATTGGCAACCGCGCACAACACAAACTGAACATTCTGGCTGCTGTGGCCTTTCCGCTAATGAGTGTGTCTGCGGTATTTGGTATGAATTTGCAGAGTGGTCTGGAAGGGCTGCCGGTGCTGGCTTTCTGGCTGGTGTTTCTGGGCGGATTAGGTTTGGGTTTATTCGTGAAGGCTTGGGTTTCATCCTCTGCACCGCCAGCACCGGAACAAAAGCAAAAGCGTTAATCGGTAGCGACAGTGCGCAACGGGATTCTCCTTTGCGCCCGCCCGATAAATCAGCGACAATCCGCGCCCTTAAAAAAACGAATCTATTTCTGGAGTCATCATGCAAATCTCTGCCGACAAAGTTGTCAGCTTTCACTATCGCCTGAACGAAACCGGCGGTGAGCAATTGGAAACCTCTTACGATGCAGATCCAACCCTGTACCTGCACGGCCACAACAACCTGCTGCCAGTATTGGAAGCGGCGCTGAACGGTAAAGTCAAAGGCGATAAAGTAACCGTTAGCGTTACTCCCGAACAAGGTTATGGTGAGCGTAAAGAAGGTGCGATCCAACGTATTCCAATCAAACATTTGCTCGACCACGAGAAAATCAAAAACAAGCTGAAACCCGGCGTTAAAGTTGCGGTAAATACCCAGCACGGTCCATGGGAAGCTATCGTATTGAAAGTGGGCAAGTTCAACGTGGATATCGACAGTAACCATCCTTTGGCCGGTAAAAACCTGGAATTTGAATTGGAAGTTATCGACGTACGCGATGCCTCCACAGAAGAATTGGCACATGGCCATGCCCATGGTGCCGGTGGCCATCACCACGACTAATTGACTCTGCGTTGTGTTACCAAAAAGCCCGCATATCACTGCGGGCTTTTTTGTTTTGGCGCCGGTTTTGTTGAAAAGTGTAAAAAATAAGTCAACGTTGTCTTTATCGCTTGCAGCCACAGGATTGGCTCCGCTATTGTCGTCCCGCTTTGCATAATTCTTATAAATGGGTAATCGGACAAACACTATGAATTCACCAACAGCAAGTGCCAGCGCGGCGCTATCCAATCGCGTTTTATCAATTGATGTGTTTCGCGGTATCACTATTTTTATTATGGTTTTTGTTAATGAACTGGCCGGTGGGACTGATATTCCGCAATGGATGAAACACCTTCCTGCCGATGTCGATGGCATGACTTTCGTTGATTTGGTTTTCCCCGCGTTTTTATTTATCGTCGGCATGTCTATTCCATTTGCAATCCAGGCGCGTGCAAACAAAGGCGATTCAACATTGGAGATTTTTAAACACATCGCACTGCGCAGTTTGGGGCTGATAGTGATTGGTGTGTTTATGGTAAATACCGAATCCGGTTATGACGCGGCGGCAATGAGCATCTCCATACCGTTGTGGTCATTGTTGATGTTTATTTATGTATTGTTGATCTGGTCCAATTATCCAAAAACAATTTCACCCGCGATTGCACTGGGCGCGAAGTTGATTGGTGTTGCCGGTTTAATCATGTTGTGGTGGTTGTATAAAGGCACCGAGAGTGCCGGTATGACGCCGCAGTGGTGGGGAATACTCGGATTAATTGGTTGGGCGTATTTAATTGCGGGTACGATTTTTTTGTTGTGCCGCAATATTGTTTCTGCACCTGTTCGGGTATTAACGCTGGCGGTCGTTGCGCTGGTGTTGCTCGGATTGTTTGCCATTTCATTTAAAGCGGATGCGACCAGTGCGTCACTGCTTGTATTGATAAAAGGGCAAGCCGGTAATTACACCCATGCGGCAATTGTGTTAGCCGGTGTTATCTTGTCGCAATTATTTTATGCCTCGCAATTTGCAACACAGAAGGCTAAATATTATTGGTTATTTACCTCTGTAACAGGATTGCTCGCGCTGGCGAGTTGGCAATTTTTTCCGATCTCCAAAATCTGGTCTACGCCGAGTTGGGGCTTGTTTAGCGTATTTTTCTGTTGTGTCATTTTTGGTGTGGTTTATTGGTTGGTTGATGTCAAGCAACACCGTGCCTGGACCCGATTGTTTGAACCATCTGCAACCAATCCCCTGCTGGTTTATATTTTGCCGTACATTTTATTTGCGCTGAGCGGGATTGTTGGTTTTTCTTTTCGCCCGGAAATTTTTGAGGCGGGTGTGCCAGGGATTATCTGGAGTTTGTTTTTTTCGTGCGTGATTATGTTGATTGGTGCTGGCCTTACGCGGATGGGATTGCGGGTTAAGCTTTAATTCTTCGGGTAGTTAATATGTATTTATAATGTGACTACGATGTGAGTTTTCCGCCAGGGCTTTGTGTTTCGAAACCCTCAAGTCAGGGACGACTTGAGGGAGCTACAGGGATGTATTTATGCGTTTTCGAAACACAAAGTCCTGGCGGAAAACGGTGTGCGAAGTACCGTTAGGTTAATCCCATTCAGGCGCAAATCCCGGATTGGCAACCCTGTCGCCACGATCCAGTTCTGCAATCGCTTTTATTTCCTCATCTGTCAATTTGATATTCGCCGCCAGCAAATTACTCTGCAAATTTTCCCGCTTGGTCGACGATGGAATCACCGCAAAACCTTGTTGTAATGACCATGCCAATGCGATTTGCGCGGGCGTTGCTTGATGGGCTTCAGCAATCTGCTGGATTACAGGTTCTGTCAGCACTTTACCCACCGCTAACGGCATATAAGCGGTTATGTGAATGCCTTTTTCGCGCAGGAAATTAATTAATTTTCGATTTTGCAAAAACGGATGGACTTCAATCTGGTTGGTAGCAATGTTATTGGCTCCGATAAGGTCAATTGCTTCCTGTATATGCTTGATAGTGAAATTGGAAATGCCGATTAATTCAGTCAACCCTTCACGTTTCGCTTGCAGCAATTGCTCCAGGTAAACTGCTGCCGGAATTTCATCGTTGGGTGATGGCCAATGGATCAGCGTGAGATTCACTCGTTCCAGTTGCAATTTTTGTAGGCTTTCTTTCAAACTCGTAATTAATTTTCCTTCAGCAAAACGATCGGTCCAGATTTTGGTGGTAACAAATAATTTGTTCGCAGAAATTTTGCTGGCCTTGATTGCCCTGCCCACATCAGCTTCGTTGTTGTAGGCTCGCGCTGTATCAATATGGCGGTAACCGAGTTCAATGCCGTTATAAACTGCATCAAATGCTTGCTGGTCTTTCAAACGGAATGTGCCCAGGCCGAATGGTGGAATATTTGCAGTACTCATCATTAACTCCGATAAAAATAGTGATGAAAAATGTAGCGAATTTAGTGAGAACTAACAATCGTGTTCTCAGGTAATTCCATTGGCAGTGGATTGGCTTTATCGAGCCTACCGCTCCAGCGTGTCAATAAAATTGCACCCACAACAATCAATGCGCCGATCCAGGGTGTATGTTGCAACCCCCAGTTGGCGACAATTAATCCGCCTCCCCATGCGCCAAGTGCGATTCCCAAATTAAACGCAGCAATATTTAAACCGGATGCAACATCGATAGCTTGTGGCGCGTGATGTGCGGCTTGTTGCACCACATACACTTGCAGGCCCGGCACATTACCGAATGCAAATGCTCCCCACACCAAAACCGTTGCAATTGCAAACCATGGATTACTGGCGGTGAATGTAAAAACAAATAACACGAGCGCCAATCCTGCGAAAATAATTTGCAGTGCAGGAATCGGACCTTTTTTGTCGGCAAGCTTTCCGCCCCAAATATTTCCTACTGCGACTGATACGCCATACACCAGTAAAATCAACGCGACACTGCTATTACTCAGGCCGGTGATCTGTTCCAGGATCGGCGCAAGAAATGTGAACGCGATAAATGTGCCGCCGTAACCAAACGCCGTCATCGCATATACCAACAGCAAACGTGGTTGTTTTAACACCTGCAATTGTTGCAAAACCGACGCCGGCTGGTTGTGTTGCAAATTACGCGGAATAAAAAACAAGCTCGCAAAAAATGCAATTACACCTAATGCAGATACCGCTAAAAATGTTGCGCGCCAACCAAAATGCTGACCGATAAATGTGCCGAGTGGTACACCTGTCACTAGCGCTACCGTCAGGCCGGAAAACATAATGGCAATCGCGCTGGCTGCTTTATCTTTCGCGACCAAATTGGTGGCGATAGTGGCGCCAATCGAAAAGAAAACACCGTGCGCAAGACCTGTCAGAATTCGTGCAACCACCAATGATTCATAACCGGGTGCCTGCCAAGCCACAAGGTTGCCCAGCGTGAATAACAACATCAAACCCAGCAGTAAAAATTTGCGTGGCAACTTGCCAGTGAGTGCCGTTAATACCGGCGCACCCACGGCAACCCCCAGGGCATAAAGGCTGACGAGCAATCCTGCCGACGGCAAACTTACCTGCAAATCGGCGGCAATAGTCGGAATCAAACCAACAATTACAAACTCGGTGGTGCCTATGGCAAAGGCGCTGATAGTCAGCGCCAGTAAGGCAATGGGAATACGCATAACACTTTCCTCAATAGCGACAAATGGACGATGAAGCTATTGTCGTCGGTTGATATTTGCAGAAAAATAGGTGTATCTGCATAAGATCTTTGCAAAAAAATCAATAAAGGGGCGAAAACTCAATAATGAGGTGGGCGATGAAAACAACATTCGATGAAATGCAGGCGTTTATGCGGGTGGTAGACACAGGTTCGATCACCGCTGCTGCCGATCAATTAGGGCAAACGGTATCCGCATTAAGCCGCGCGCTGGCACGGTTGGAAGAAAAGCTGGAAGTCACTTTAATGCGCCGCACCACACGCCGCCTGGAATTAACCGAAGAAGGGCAAGTGTTCCTCGCGCAAGCGCGCAAAATTATTAGCGCAGTGGAAGAAGCCGAAGAGCAAATGGAAATTCGCCGCAAATTACCGGCGGGTTTATTGCGTGTAAATGCGGCCTCGCCGTTTATGCTGCATGTGTTGGTGCCGTTGGTGCGTGGTTTTCGCCAGCGTTATCCGGATATTGATCTCGAATTAAATACTAATGATCAAATTATCGATTTGCTTGAGCATCGCACCGATATTGCCATTCGCATCGGCGCACTCAGCGATTCAAGTTTGCATGCGCGACCATTGATGACTAATCGTTTGCGCGTTCTCGCTAGCCCGAAATATTTACACGAAATGGGCGCGCCAAAATCACCCGATGATTTGTTGTCGCATCGCCTGCTTGGTTTTTCGCGTCCCGAATCCTTGAATGCATGGCCGTTACGAAATGCGCAGGGAGATAGATTTATTATTGCACCGCAAGTACTTGCATCGAGTGGAGAAACATTACGGCAACTCGCATTAGCGGGAGAAGGAATTGTTTGCCTTGCGGATTTTATGACGAGCGAAGATAGAAAAAATGGCAGTCTGATTGAGATACTAACGGGGGATACGGTGGAGGTATTGCAGCCGGTAAATGCAGTCTATTATCGCAATACCGCATTGGCTTCGCGTATTTCCTGTTTTCTGGACTATGTAAGCGAGCACGTGGGAAAAGAAAAAATTTAATTATCCTTAATCAATTTTATTGCCGGGAAAAAATTATTTTTCACCACCAGAGCAAGGCCAGGTTGGTTTTGCGCTAAACCAGAATTCCGGTTTCAAACCAATCAGGCGATAAATCGCAGTGGGTAAATCGCTGCGCACATTATCAATACAGCGTGTTACACGTGCATGCGTAATCAAACCTTGTACATATTGCTGCATCAAGCGCGCGGTTTGTTCGATATCTTTTTGCTCACACAAATAATTGCCGCTCAACAAACTGCGCACCAATGCCTGATTGTATTTTGCGCCGCGCTCAGTCATCAGCTGCAAGGTTTCAGTAATGCGCGGTTCACTACAACCTGCCTGCATACCAGCACTGAAAAAAGCGCAACCGGGAACGTTGTCTTTATCTTCGCCCACTTTGTTCACATAAATAAATTGCAGCCAGTTTTCCAATTGCTCAAGCGGTGTATTGATGGGCGAAAGCATGCAATCCATGTCCTGGCGAATTTTCTCCCAGTGATGGCTGGTTGCTTCGCAGAACAATTCTGCTTTGGATTCAAAATGGTGGTAGAAACTTCCCTTGGTTACCCCTGCTTGTTTGCAGATTTCATTCACGCCCACAGCGCTGTAGTTGCTGTTCCAGATCAGGTCCAGAGCGGTTTCCAGTAGCAATGTGCGGGTGTCAGGGGAGTTCATAAACAGCTCTACTCATAAAGATGGGCGTACAAATGTTGTGGTTATTATGATACCGGGTGGTATGTTTTTCAATCGCATACTAGTGCTTTAAACCGCCGGTACGGGAAAGATACCGTTTTGTAGAAAATCCTGCAACTGTGCAAATCCCTTGATTTTATTGGGGTTTTGACCTGTTTAGGCATCTGCATCTGCCCTGCAAAACCGGCGAAATAAAAAATTCTGTTGACCGGCATACCAACCGGTATGTATAGTTTGCCGAAATGTCCGGTTCAACCTCTCCGTTTTTGTTTTCCCAAAGGGAGCTTAACTCGTCATTGATTTGCAAGAGCAACAGGAGCCCATCATGTCTAGCACAAATCTATCTCGCAAAGTTATTACCTACGCTGCCATCGCCATACTGACAGGTATTGCCAGTGTTCATTATGTCTCTGGTGTAGTTGCGGCAACTCCCGCAGCCGTACCACCCGCCCCGGCGGTTGATATCGTTGTTTTACAACCGCAGGAAATCCGTTCCTGGGCAGGTTTCTCCGGTCGTTTGGCGCCGGTAGAAAGCGCCGCAATCAAGCCTCTGGTGAGCGGCACTATCCAAAAAGTGCTGTTTACCGAAGGCCAGCAAGTGAAAAAAGGCGAGCCACTGTTTGTGATTGATCCGCGTCCGCACCAGGCGTCAGTGCAACGTGCACAAGCGCAATTGGCGACGGCACAATCGCGCGCAAAACTCGCTCAGGATGAATTGACCCGTGCCGAGCAATTAATCGGTGCAAAGCTTGTGTCGCAGAGTGTTTACGATTCTGCCCTCAGCGCCCATCAAGTCGCCCAGGCGGATGTGAAACAAGCTGATGCCGCATTGAATCAGGCAAAGCTTGATCTGGAATACGCACACATCAGCGCGCCGATTTCCGGTCGTGTTGGCCGTGCTGAACTTACCGTCGGCAACGTTGTGGAAGCCGGTGTGAATGCGCCAGTGCTTACGCAAATTGTTGCTAACGACAAACTCTACGCCGAATTTAATGTGGATGAAGCTACCTACGTCCAACTGGTGCGCAACACCAAAGATGTACAAGCGATGCCGGTGGAGTTGAGTTTGGCAGGTGATACCAAAGCTGGTTATGAAGGTCATATTTATGCATTCGATAACCGTCTGGATACCAACAGCGGCACCATCCGTGCTCGCGCTATTTTTGACAACAAAGATGGGGCATTGACCGCGGGAATGTTTGCGAATGTGCGTTTGGGGTCGGCGGAAAAAGTGCAAGCGTTGTTAGTGCCCGAGCGCGCGATTGGTACTAACCAAAGCAAAAAATATGTGTTGGTGGTGGATGAAACCAACACCGCAAATTATCGCGAAGTGACCCTTGGTGATCACTACGAAGGCCAGCGTGTTATTCAGGTTGGTGTAAACGCTGGTGAAAAAGTGATTGTGAATGGCCTCTCCCATGTGCGACCGAAAAGTGTCGTGAATCCAACTGTTGCGGTAACCAAAAAATCGGATGAAGAAGATACGCGAGTTGCGTCAATTCATTAGTCTGATTCGTTGTTCGCAGTCCTGTAACACAATTAAATTTTGAAAGAGCACAGCGAGGCACCGGTAAATGTTACCGGTGCTCTCCAAACTCATCCCATAAAACCCCGGTCTCTATAAGACCCTGGCCATAAAAGCTGGCAGGTACACCATGAATATATCCAGATTTTTTGTGGATCGCCCCATTTTTGCCGGAGTGATTTCACTACTGATTTTTATCGCTGGCTTCATTGCCATGTTTCAATTACCGATTTCAGAATATCCCGACGTATCGCCACCATCTGTTGTTGTAAATGCATCCTATCCCGGTGCAAACCCGAAAGTAATTGCGGAAACGGTTGCAACACCGCTGGAAGAGCAGCTCGCTGGAACAGAAAATATGTTGTACATGTTTTCGCAAGCAACTACCGATGGTCGCTTAACCTTAACAGTAACGTTCCGTATCGGTACTGATCCTGATCTCGCACAACAAATGGTACAAAACCGCATTTCGCAAGCCTTGCCTCGCTTGCCGGATGTAACGCGTCAACGCGGTGTGACCGTTGTGAAAAGTTCGCCCGATTTAACCATGGTGGTGCATTTAATTTCGCCGGATAAAAGTTACGACGAACTTTATTTGCGCAACTATGCGTTGATGAATATCAAAGACGAACTCGCCAAAGTGCAGGGCGTCGGCATGGTGCGTTTATTCGGTTCCGGTGATTACGCGATGCGTATCTGGTTGAATCCGGAAAAAATTGCCGAGAAAAATCTCACCGCGAATGAAGTTGTGAATGCTATTCGCGAGCAAAACGTACAAGTGGCTGCCGGTATTATCGGTGGTGCACCGGTGACTGATTTAGTAGATGTGCAATTGCCCGTTAACGCCAAAGGCCGTTTGGATAATCCTGAAGAGTTCGGTGAAATTATTATTCGCGCTGGCAGCAACGGTGAAATCACGCGTTTGAAAGATGTTGCGCGCGTTGAAATGGGGGCATCGGAATTTGCACTCAATTCCATGCTCGATAGTCAGCCTGCTGTTGCTATCCCGATTTTCCAGGCGCCCGGTGCCAACGCGATTCAAATTTCTGACAACGTTCGCGCCACCATGGCGGAATTGAAAAAACGTTTCCCGGAGGGCGTTGATTATCACGTTGTTTACGACCCAACTATTTTCGTAAAAAGCTCGATCAAAGCGGTAATTAAAACGCTGGCGGAAGCGCTCGCGCTGGTTGTTATTGTCGTAATTCTGTTTTTGCAAACCTGGCGTGCGTCCATCATTCCATTGTTGGCGGTTCCGGTTTCAATTATCGGTACCTTTGCATTGATGTGGGCCTTTGGATTTTCCATCAACACACTCTCATTATTTGGCCTTGTATTGGCAATTGGTATCGTGGTTGATGATGCGATTGTCGTCGTGGAAAACGTAGAGCGGAATATTGAGGAAGGATTAACACCGATTGCTGCGACGTATAAAGCGATGCAGGAAGTAAGCGGACCGATTATCGCGATCTCATTAACATTGATTGCCGTGTTTGTACCTATCGCATTTGTCAGTGGTTTGACGGGCCAGTTCTACAAACAATTTGCGTTGACGATTGCAATATCGACAGTGATCTCAGCAATTAACTCGTTAACGTTGAGTCCTGCACTGGCTGCATTGTTACTGAAAGGCCACAACGAACCCAAGGATCGTTTGACTATTGGTATGGATAAAGTATTTGGTCGCTTCTTCGCATGGTTCAATCGCAGCTTTGCGCGTGCATCCGGAAACTATTCAACAAAAGTTGGAAAAATTCTTGGCCGTAAAATGGCTGCAGTTGGTGTGTATGCAATTTTGCTCGGTATTGCTGTAGTTGGTTTTAATATTATCCCTAAAGGCTTTGTGCCTGCGCAGGACAAGCAATACCTGATCGCGTTTGCGCAATTGCCTGATGGCGCGACCCTGGATCGCACCGAAAAAGTAATCCGTGAAATGGGTGAAATTGGTTTGGCAGAAGCGGGTGTGGAAAACGCAGTGCAATTCCCTGGTTTGAGTATTAACGGTTTCACCAACAGTTCCAGTGCCGGTATTGTGTTCTTCCCGTTAAAAGATTTTGATCAGCGTACCAGTGATGATCTGTCGGCAGCGGCAATTTCACAAAAACTGCAAATGAAATTTGGTGGAATCGAAGAAGCGTTTATTGCGATTTTCCCTCCACCACCCGTGCGCGGTTTAGGTACAACCGGTGGCTTTAAATTGCAAATTGAAGATCGCGCCGGTTTGGGTTACGAGAAGCTTGCGGAAGTTGTTGCGCAGGTGCAGCAAAAAGCGATGCAACGTCCCGAGTTGGCGAGTGTGTTCTCCAACTACAAAATCAACGTGCCGCAATTGTATGCCGATGTGGATCGTACCAAAGCCAAACAGCTTGGGTTAAATGTGAAAGAAATTTTTGACACCATGCAAGTTTATCTGGGCTCGCTTTATGTAAATGATTTCAATCAGTTTGGCCGTACTTATCAAGTGATCGCACAAGCGGATGCGCCATATCGCAATACGCCGGAAGATGCGCTGAATTTAAAAGTGCGTAATGCTCAAGGCGATATGGTTCCGTTAGGTGCAGTGTTAACAATGAAAGAAAGTTACGGTCCTGAAAGTGCCGCGCATTACAACGGCTATTTAGCGGCAGATATTAATGGCAACGCAGCACCCGGATATTCAAGCGGGCAGGCGCAAGATGCAATCGCCGAAATTCTGGATGAAGTGTTACCGGCGGGTATTGTGTATGAATGGACTGATTTGACCTATCAGGAGGTATTGGCTGGCAATACTGCGATTTATATTTTGCCATTGTGTTTGTTGCTGGTGTTTTTAGTGTTGGCTGCGCAATACGAAAGTCTGGCGTTGCCACTGGTGGTGGTAACTATTGTCCCGCTGTCGATTTTGTCTGCACTCTTCGGTGTGTGGGTTACCAATGGCGATAACAATATCTTTACGCAAATAAGTTTGTTTGTACTCGCCGGCCTCGCTAGTAAGAATGCGATTTTGATTGTGGAATTTGCGCGTGAATTGGAAATCCGCGGAATGCAAACTTATGAGGCTGCAATCACTGCCAGCCGTATGCGTTTGCGCCCGATTCTGATGACATCGTTTGCATTTATCATGGGTGTATTGCCAATGGTGTTCTCAACCGGCGCCGGTGCAGAAATGCGTAGCGTCATGGGGATTGCGGTGTTTTCCGGAATGTTGGGTGTAACTTTCTTTGGTTTGTTCTTCACGCCGATGTTTTATGTGTTGTTGCGCAAGCTGGAAGGTAATCGCAAATATCATCACCACGATGAAACTGCAGAAAATTTTCAGCAACAACCGGCAATTACCCATCATGAGGTGAAGGCATGAATCAAAAAACTTTAATCAAAGCATTTAGCATTGCGTTATTGCCATTGATGATTAGCGCATGTAGCGGATTTAAATCGGTAGAAAATGCACAACAACTAACGCAATTACCAGCAACCCCTGCGGCATTTAATTTGCCGCAGGGAGTGAGTGCGGAAAAACCGGTTGCCGATTGGTGGGCGCAATTGCAAGACACGCAATTAAATCAATTGATTGCGGATTCATTGCAACACAACCACAGTATTCGTATCGCACAAGCATCGTTGGAAGAGTCGCGCGCATATTTGCGTAATAGCAGATTGGATCGTTATCCAACGGTTGAGGCTAATGTAAGCGGTACACGCCAACGGCAAAGTGTGGATATCAGTGGTGACGTTAATGCTCCCATTACTGAAACCTATCAAGCCGGTTTTGATGCGAGTTGGGAGCTGGACATTTTTGGCCGCGTGCGTAACGGCGTGAAATTATCCAAAGCGCAAGTTGCTGCGCGTAAGGCAGATTTGCAAGCGGCACAAGTGAGTGTTGCTGCAGAAGTGGCAAGTGCGTACATCAGTTTACGCGGCAACCAATATTTATTGGATGTCGCTGAACGCAATGCAAAAAATCAACAGGAATCTTTGCAGCTAACGCAACGTTTTGAGGAAGTAGGGCGCGGCGATCAATTGGATGTGGCGCGCGCGGAAGCACAGCTTGAATTAACGCGCGCAACTATTCCGGCGCTGCAAGCACAAGTGAATACAGCGCTTAATCGCATCGGCGTATTAACCGGTACACCAACGGAGCAATTAAAAACATCGTTGGCGGAAGTGAAATCATTGCCGGATATTCCAGCGTCGTTTGCGGTAGGAAATCCTGCGGATTTATTAAAGCGTCGCCCGGATATTCGCCGCGCAGAACAAGCTCTGGCTGGATCGGTTGCTGAATACAATATTCGAGTGGCGGATTTGTATCCGGGAATTAGTTTTACCGGTGGCCTCGGTTATTTATCAACGGATTGGGACCGCCTGGGAAATCAGGAGACCGAAACTTTTTCATTTACACCGCGAATCCATTGGGCCGCGTTTAATCTTGGCCGCGTAGATGCACAAATTGATGCAGCCGATGCGCGTACGCATCAGCGCATCGCCGAGTTTGAGCAGCGCGTGTTGATTGCTTTGGAAGAAACGGATAACGCCCTGCAAAATTTCGCACGCGAAGAAGAGCGCCGTACCGGTTTGCAACGCGCATTAGCGGCCAGCAATCAGGCCGCATTTTTTGCGCGCAAAAAATTTGAAGTAGGTAGCAGCGATTTTCTAACCGTTTTAGATGCCGAGCGTTCGCAGCTAAATGTAAGTGCACAATTAGCGCAAAGCGATATGCAAGTGTTACTGAACTTGGTTGCTGTGTATAAAACCCTGGGTGGTGGTTGGGAATTGCAACAAAATCCTGTAGCGATTAATCCTTAAATGCTAGTGATTGGCTCTTGTAACGCCAATGTTTTTAACGGTTTTTATATTGGAAAACCGACTCTTTAAGCCCTTCATGTAAAGAGTTGCTCTTTGCCCGCCGTGTTGCTCCTACCCCTTGGGTCTTGCACGAGCGGGCTTTTTTCTGTTCCATTTTTTGTGGCGGTATTGAACTCTGGTAAGCTATGGCCATCCCAATAATTAATTGTTATTTATCCGTGGAAAATACTATGAGCAGTGTTCAAATTAATTGCCCGCATTGTTTTGCTACCAACCGCCTTCCTGGTGAGCGTTTGGAGGACAAACCTAATTGTGGTAAATGTAAACGCCCGCTATTCAGTGGCAAGTCGATGACATTAAATCCCGGCAATGTGGCTAACACATTGGAAGGAAATGATATTCCGGTGCTGGTGGATTGCTGGGCTCCATGGTGCGGCCCCTGTGTGGGATTTGCGCCGGTCTTTGAAGAAGCGGCAGCGCGAATGGAGCCATATATTCGTTTCGCTAAACTGAATACTGAAGAGGTGCCGAGTATTGGCCAACGATGGAATATTCGCAGTATCCCAACGTTGATTTTGTTTCATCATGGAAAAGAAGTGCAGCGTGTTTCCGGCGCCTTACCTATGCCGCAACTGATGAAATGGTTGCATGAATCGGGGTTGTTTGGTTAATGAACGTATTTGGTTGATGCGGTATTCGAAATTTTTTTTCATAAAACCGTATTGAAAATAAATAAGGGCCTGTAACGGGCCCTTATTTATTTCACGCTTTATAATTTTCCACTAATGGTAATTCCCGCCCAGCGCGGCGTGTTGGGAATGGCGATATTCCACAGGGGTTGATAGCCATATTCCACATCAAATAAATTCTTTACGACCAAACTAATCTGGAATTTTTCATTGCTGGTCCCGTAGCCCACACTAATATCAGTAAGCCCGCAATTGGTTAGTCCTACACCGGGCAAACGGCATCCGCTAATGTCATAGTAGGTTGTGCTGGTCCACCGAGTTCGAGCGATTTGCCTGCTTCTTTGAAAGCTTCGTAATTTTAATTAAGCATTTATTCCATTATATGGCACATATCTCATATTAGGTGTTAGTAACAAGGTATGAATTTATAAGTAATGCCTCGTAGTCGGAATGGTTTCACTTATTAATTTTTTGAAAAGCATTAAATAATTTCTCAAATTAGAAAAATCCCGGCGTCCCGATTCTCATTTTCGTAGGGATGAACGTCATTTTTTTGGGACGTCATTGACTTAGGCATGAGCCAGAAACTAATCTCTCTCTGTAAATTTATGAGCTTAAGCTAATATTTTTAACTCTACTCATGTTTTTACTTCTAAATAGGTTTAAATTCGATGGAATAATATGGAGCGTTTATGAATAATTTTGTTAAGAAGGCAGGATGGAATGTATTAGCTATTGCTACATTGATTAGTTTCACTTCCTTTTCAGCGATCGCAGATGATCTGGGAGTAATAGAAATAATTGGTACGCCGTATGATACTGGCGATGATCCTGGCTTCTCCACGGTGTTTTCCGGTTTCATCCCCCCAACGCCCGGTGGGATTCGTATTCATGATCTACATAATGTTCAACAAGCGTTAGCTGCTAAAAGGGCTTGTAAAAATAAAGCGACTGAATATTTAAGAGGCTGTAATACGGGCCGAAACTTGCTGCACAAAGCCAGTAGCGCATACTGTAGTACGGCATTCTGGATTGGTGGTGCCCTCGGCCTTGCAGGTGGCTGGGCGGCCTTGGAGGGCGAGGGCGGTGCGTTCCTGCTATTGGGTGGGTCAAGCTACATCACACTACAATGGGGAGCTGATTGCCAGACTGATATGGATAGAGCATATACTGCTGGCTTGGCTCAGTGCACGGTTGAATATGAGCAGTTTAATAATGCCTGCGACGAAATGTAATTTAAGGAGATTTTAAATCATGGCATTGATATCGAAAAAAAGCGTTAACTGGGCAATGGTTGTTATCGGTTTAATGCTTTTCGCATATGGATATTACTTAAACCAACGATCTTCTGCCAACAAGCAGGATGATTCGCTTGCCCGCGAGATTATTGTGCATGAGGTAAAAGAAATCGATTTTGTTGCCGATGATGAGCATCAATCTGGCACCCCAGCTAATGTTAATTCAACAGATGTAAAAGTGCACAGAAAACTGGGGCTTTCTGAGTATCAGGAATTAGTTCGCTGGGACGATGAACGAGGTTATATATCCGGAAATGATATGCAGATTTATCAATCTTACAGTGAGGAAACGCTAAAAGATTTATCCGACTCCGGGGATGTCAAAGCAATGATTATGCTAGGTTCTTATTACATACAAAAAGAAAATAAGCCCGAAGAATCTGCTGCGCAATATCATAAAGCCGCAGTTTATGGTGCAACCTCTGTTTTTGCAGACCTCGCATCAAAAGCTCAAATAGATGCTCTTAGTAATGAAACTGATAAAACGGACGAGGGGCGAGAGCAGGTTGTAACAGAAGTGATGGCATTATATAAAGTAGTTGCCATGAGAGGTGATCCCCGTGGATCGACTGCTAATATTAATGCGTACCAAGAGGTTTACAAAGTACGCTATAAACAGGAACTTTCGCTTGGGGAAGATCAGTTAAATAAAATTGATTTGCGGGCTAAGGCGATTTACGACGAGTTGCAGAAGGAGCGTCATCAATTGGGATTAGGTGACTTCGATAATTCAACGCCTGATGTAATAAAAAAAAGCTACAGTAAATCTTAAATCTGAATCATGGATATAAACCTATAAGGCCGCAGACGCGGCCTTTTATATTTGTAGCCTTTCTTGCGTATGAAGATAAAACCTTGGTTAAACATGCAATTGATCAGGTAGGGCACTGAAATATTTAATCCTAAACGCTTGGTAAAATTTGAAGGTTGATAAATGTGGCTATCGAGCATGTTGTTAATAATGCTAAATTTATTGTGCAGTTGTATTGCTAGCGCTGTTAGTTTTGTTCATCAATTGTTGATGAAACTCTAATGCTTGTTGTAGCTTGAGGTTTTCTTTGTTGGCGTGTTCTATCGTTTTGTTGTGGTATTGCGTATCGCGCTGCAATTTTTCGATGGTTGCTAATTTTTCCAGCAACACAGTTTCTCTGGCGTTACTTTCAGCAAGTTGGCCGGCAAATGAATTGCGATAAAACAGCCAGTATCCCAACGCGTTGCCAATAAAGCTGGCAAGGACTACTAGTAGAAATAAAGCGGCCATAAATTGCTGAATCCTTGTCAACTTTTTCATGGCCATCTTCCTTATTACCAATAGCGGGGTAGCGGCTTTTTAATTTCAATGTAGCCGGAGCATTGCTCGATATATTCGCCAATGAGCAATTGCTTCATGATCCTGCTCACCATTTCGCGCGATGAGCCAACCATATTGGCAATATCCTGGTGGGTAACTTTAGGGTTGTGAATGCGCTTGTTGTCGTCGCTCAGTTTTTCCAGCGCGGCACTTACACGACCATACACATCCAGCAGTGCCATGTCTTTTACGCTATCAGTCAGTTCGCGTACACGGCGTGTGACTTCAGTGAGAAGTTGCATCGCAAAATCCGGATGTTTGCGAATTAATTCCTGCACGCTGGCGCGCGACACCAGAATGATTTCGCAATCACTGATGGTCATGACCGATGCAGAGCGGGGCTTGCCATCAATCAATGACAGCTCGCCAAAATATTCGCCCTCGTGCATGTAATTCAAATTAACCTGGCGGCCATCTTCATTGTTCAGGTAACAGCTGACCGTACCTTTGCGCAGGATATATAGATGAGTTGATTCGTCGCCTTCCGTGACCAATACAGTGTTTTTGGGGTATTTACGTACAACACTGAGCTTTTCCAGTTCCGCAAGGTAATGCGGGGGTACATCGGCAAACAAGCTGACGTTCTCTAACATGGCAATGGCTTCTTGGAATAGTTGATTGGCAAGGGCAATCATAACGCCTCACCTTTAGCTTGCGCCAATTTTGGCGCCAAATTCTTCAAAAACTTGTGGATTGTCTCACGTTACTAACGCTCTCCTTCTGATTGGTTGTTATTGTCACCAAAACACACAATAATCTCGCCCTTGTTTGCCCGATAATTCGAGGCAAGGATCATAATTTATCCCTTAACCATTAAACGCTATCGCACGGAGAGCCGACTGCCCCATGGTCGCCGATTCTATTCAGCATTGTGAACAAACATTAATGTTCACCGACATTGTTGGCTACTCGCGCCTTATGGGGCGCAATGAGTCGCTGGCGGTCGAAATGCTGGGCGATTACCGCAAAATTTTGCTCTCGCACATTGAAGCGCAAGGCGGGCAATTAGTGGAATTTGTGGGCGACGCAATTTTTGCGCGCTTCGATACTGCAGCTTCAGCTGTTGCGGCGGCTATCGCCATCCAGCAACATTTGCTCGCGTTTAATGAAGCGCGTGATAAAAGACTTCCCCGTTTGCAAACTCGCATTGGCCTGAACAAAGGCGAAGTGATGTTGCGCGATGGTGCAGTATTTGGCGATAGTGTAAATATCGCCGCGCGCCTGGAGCCGCTTGCCGTTGCCGATGGGATTTGTATTTCACAAAGCGTTTATGACGAGGTTCGCTTTTCGCTCTCTGCGCCCGCAAAACGGTTGGGCGCACACACATTAAAAAACATTCAGCAAAAAGTCCGTGTGTATTTAATCAAGCCCGCAGGAATTGGCTGGCGTGATCACCTGCATTATTTTTTGTGCGGCCTTAACAGAAAAATTGTCGCCTACCGCTACCCAATCGCCGCCACCATACTGGCGCTAATTGCTGCGGGCATCTACTTTATTCCTCGTTGGTTGGTTCCTGGTTATGCCGCCAACTATGTGGAAATCGCCGATTTTAAAAATCTGATGAACGAAAAAGGCGATGCAGATTATTTCTCCGCCGGAATCACCGAAGCCGTCCGCTCGCAACTCGCCGACATGCGCGAGGTGTATATCGTCGATGCAAAAGAAGGTATTCACGCACCGATACGACTGGAAGGCAGCGTACAAAAACTCGGTGATAACTTACGCATTGCTTACCGCTTATTCCGCCGCAAAGACAATGTACAAATCGCCGGCGGAAAACTGG
This sequence comes from Cellvibrio sp. 79, assembly GCA_003056245.1. Lineage (GTDB taxonomy): Bacteria > Pseudomonadota > Gammaproteobacteria > Pseudomonadales > Cellvibrionaceae > Cellvibrio. The sequence goes on from MVDH01000003.1 coordinate 1,730,167, forward strand.
ATGGAACTTATCAAGATATTTTTATTTTGCAGGATCGTTTGGTTGGGGAAATCGCGCGTTATCTTGCCGATGAATTTAAATTGCAAAATTTCAGACCTGCGCCGTTACGGTTGACTAATGATATTACGGCGTATGATTTTTATTTGAAGGGGTTGGATTTTCTTGAGAAGGCAACTACTCATGAAAATGTAGATGAAGCAATAAAATCTTTAAATACATCATTGGTTCATGATTCTAAATTTCCACTTGCCTATACCGGTTTATGCAAGGCTTATTGGAAAAAATATGAAATTACAAATTCATCAGGGTGGTTAAGTAGCGCGGAGAAATATTGCCTCACTGCTGTTGGTTTTGATCCTAATTTATCAGAGGCATATAAGGCTCTTGGTGCCATATATCGCGATACGGGAAGGTTTGAAAAGGCAATTGAAATTTTTATTAAAGCAGGTCTGTTGAACCAGCATGACGCATCCATTAAAGTGCTACTTGCCTCAACTTATTCTATGAGTGGCGACAAAGGTAAATCTGAACGTTTATTTTTGGATGCTTTGGAGCAGGACCCCAAAAATTGGAAGTCATATTTTGGTTATGCATTTTTCTTGACTAAGATTGGGCGTCATTCAGAGGCAATTGAGTATTACAATAAAACTTTAGAATTTCTTCCTGAAAATATCAATGCGTTAAATAATTTAGCGGCGAGCTATGTTTATCTAAATGATAATGAAAAAGCCGTTGAGATATTTGAACGTGCGGCTGCTTTGGATCCTAGTAGTTATATATTCGCAAATATTGGAACTATGTATTATTTTTTAAAAAATTTTGAAAAATCCGCTTTGTTTTATAATAAAGCCCATGTTTTGGAGCCCACAAATTATCAATGGATGGCATTTTTGGGGGATGCCTATAAATTTATGCCAAATAAAAAATATTTGGCTGATAATTTTTTCAACTCTGTCATTAAATATGCATATGAAGATATTGATAGAAATAAAAATGTAGCTACATCATATTTGTATTTGGCTCGTGCTTATGCGTATTTTAATGATTTTTCAAATGCGAACCAGATGATTCAGATGGCTGACAATTTGGGAGGGCATGGCTTGGAATTTTATTACTCAGGTTTGAGGGTTGCTGTATTGGAGGGAGATGACCAAAAAATAAGTGAATACACTAAATACTTGTTAGAGACAGAATATTCTGCCAGTGTATTATTGTCGGACCCGGATTTTTCAGTTTTACAGGGTAAAAAATACGAAGGCTTGTTTAAAAATTAATATTAGGAGATTCTATAATGTATCGTAAATCGATTTTATTTAGCTTTTGTTTAATCTTATTGAATGGGTGTGCTACTGCAGCGGATGAGAAAGGTCGTGGTGAATTGGTTAAACCCGATCCGCAGAAATTGGCTATAAGTTATGCTTTGCAAGGAACTAGAACAGCAGTGGTTGGGATCGCCATCGATAAAAAAGGATATCCATTAGAAACTGTAAAGGCAATTGTTTTGACTCCAGGTCAAAAGGTTATATTTGCTGGTCCAGATGAATTTCAAATTGCTTTTAAAAACAAAAAAGCACCTGCTGCGCAACTGGATTATAGATCCGAAAAAGGCGTTATTACGGTTGAGATCCCAAAAGATATTTTGGAAAAGCCTGAATATAAGCGAGAGTATGCAAAGAACAAGTCGGTTGAGTTTAACTACGCTATTCGCATAAATGGACGTGAACTTGATCCTCCGATTATTGTTAAGCGCGAAGAGTAATTTCCACTTCAATTGAAATGTCGCGTATAAAAGCCGGCAAATGCCGGCTTTTTTATTTCATGTGAATAAGTCACATCCACATCCTCCAAAACCTCACATCCCCAAAACCCCAAACACGATATCTTGTTTTCCAGTAGCAGGGCGTCTGCAAGGATACGCGAGCGGAATTGGTTTTTCGCCATTCAAGGACAAGACGCTGCTTGCAACATAAATCCAAGGTGGCAAGGACGCATATCAGGCATTACGCCTCCCCCAATCGCTTTGGATTTATGGTGCAGGTATTACGCCATGCGGCAGGGCGCCCGGCTACAATTTCCCTTGTTTTATCTCTCTGAAAGCATTCAGTTGAAGGATTAAATCCAGTTTTTCTGTGTAAAAAGGAGTTATGCGAATGACACTTCACTTATCTGTTGTGCCCTCGTAAATCCATCAAACCTTTTTCGGGAAACTCGTAACGAGTGACTCGCAGAATTCTTTTCGCGTTTGCGAAATGAATAGGGCCCCTGTTTTTTTAAACGGGGGTTCAGGTTGTATCGCTTTAAACCACAGTGATGTTCTTTTTTAAACGAGTTAAGGAGAAATGTTATGTCTACGTTTATAAGAAATTATCGGGTTTTGGTGTCTTTTGGATTGTTAATGTGCGGGCTTTTCTATTCCAGTTTTTCTTCAGCGGGGCTGTGTGTTGTGCCCAAGGAGGTGGGGACATGGGTCAATAGTGATCCCAATACCAATGGAGTAACGAAAGTCGTTATTGAAATGGTGTGCGAGGACACACCTATTTATAACTGTAGCGGCAATATTTGCTCGGTGACTTATAGCGTTACACCACGCTATTACGTAAAAGTCTGGGGTAAATGTTCGCCCTCGGATTGTTATTGGGGTCGTGTAGAAGGACGGCGTACATCGGCCAATTGGCAAAATTTCTTTTACAACCAGGGCTTCGCAACACGCGATGTCTGGGCGCAGATCTGGTCCGGGTCGGATGCATGGCTGCGTGTCATTATCGATACACATTTCACCGATTCATCCGGCCGTGCGGATTATCGCATCGACAACTGGTTCAAACGTTTGTAATCACGGGTGGGGGCTATTATGCCCCCGCTTTTTTCAGAAAAATTTTCAAAGGTGAGGGCTATGGAATCGTCACTTCTAACTCCGAAGGTCACTATATTTTTTGCTGGCGTTTTATTGTTATTGATGTGGTGGTTGTCGAATAGCAATCCTATAGAAAAAAATATGCCAGACACAAATTTTGAAAAAACCGAATCCGTTGTTGATGAGGTTCCTATAAAAAAAGTTGAGGGTACAAAGAAATTGATAATTAACGAGGGTGTTTATTTCAATTCAACCAATGGACACGTATCGATAAATATCCAGCACATGCCGCGCTTATTGATTGTTCAGCAATTGGCAGAAGCGGCAAATTTTAATTTTAGTTTACCGGATCAGGACATTGATTATTGGGCAGAGCCAATCACGGTAAGTATTCAGGAGCAGCCCATTACCAACGCGCTGTCCACTGTTATTGGCAATAAAGAATTTACCCTGGAAATGTCCTACAACTCTGCGCAAGCTGCACACAACGTATCAGCCGTGTTTTTAGCAAAAGAGATGCTGCGCACTGATCAACATTCGCCGCTGGGGAAAGACCAGCCGCTACCGGTCGAAAAAAATATAACAGAAGCTCCGGCGGTAAACGTAAATACACCGGTTGAGCAGCAATCAAAACGCGACAATTTTTTTGCGGCGGATGACCAAACACGCATTGCCATTCTGCAGGGTATGTCGCCGGTCGGTGATGATTTGCGTTATATCGTTTCCAGTTTGCGCCACGACAAAAACCCGCAAATTCGTGCGCTTGCGGCGCAACGGTTGTCATTCAGCGAAAATTTCGGGGCAACCCAGAGTTTGATTGACGCATTATCGGATAAAGATTCAACCGTTGTGCAAATGGCCGTGGAATCCCTGGTGTCGTTAGGTGATGCATCGGTTATTTCTGCGATGGAATCCAAGCTAGGCGCCGCTGAAAATGGTAAAACAATTTTGCGCGATGCCTCAGCTCGCATTCAATCGCGTTTCTCGATTGCAGCGGATTCAACGCATTAATTACCAGGTAGTAGATGAGCGGTCATTTGACCGTTCATCGGATGGGGCGGCTGATGTGAATATTTCACAGCCCGGTGCTGGCGAAGCCGCTAAGCTGGCCATCCGTATCAAGCTTGGATTGGTTGATTGGCGTCACCACCGGCATTGGTATTAAAGGACACAGATCTAGCGTTTATCAAAAAGGAAAAGGAGCTACGCGAATGGTCTCTCACTCTCTCATCGTCAGCGCGTTGCTCTCTTTTTCTATGGCTGTGCAGGCAGGTTCTATAGCTATAGATGGACAATCTATAGAAACAAATCCTGCCGAAATTCCAGCTGATGTAAGCGCGGTCTTGCACAAGGAGGTGGGGCTTCAACAAAGAGGGAATGATGGCAAGGATGTCCAGGAAGCGCTGCATGGCACAACTGGATGCGCGAATGATAATTGTAAATTCATCGCGCAGGTACCAAACGCACAAACGCTTGGTGACTTGCTGGACCTAAATAAAGAGTCATCGGGATTGGGTCCTTTGGTTGCTTTATTGATTATTGTTGTTGCTACCGGCATTTACATATCCCGTCGTTCTCCTTCCCATAAATAATCATTACCCACTATCTTGCAGTAAAAGCGAATGTGCTTTTCTCTCGCCTTCACAACATTTTCTTCACACGTAATTATTTTTCAGCGTGAATATTTCACAGCCTGGACGGCGTTTTTTCGCTGAATTTTTCGCGCATTACGCGCACACTGGATTTGTTCAGTATAAGGCCAGGAGCTTGACTGAACTCACTAACCCATCCATTTTCTTGAAGGATCGCATTATGAAAAGTTCACACAAATCCCAACAGCACGCATTGCTTAAACCTCTCGCCCATGCAATTTTTATCGCGATAGCAACAGCATCGACGATGAGTTTTGCCGATGATGATCGGAAAGTCGAAACGCCTAAAGCTGATGCGGTAGTAAAAGTAGATCCCTATCTTGAACGACTTGCTGCCCAGCAAACCAGTCTGCCAGTTATTATTATTTTTGGTGAACAACCGCAGCGCAAAATTGCGCGTTCACTCAGTGAAAAATATGAACCGCAAATTGATGCATTGGCAGCGCGTGTGCGCGGTATTTATGACAAATATTTACCCAAAGATAATATTGCCGGTGAAGATAAAGAGATCGAACAAAGTAAATTGCTCAGCCAATATGTTACCGATGCGGATAAAAAAGAAATCCGCGCGCTTAACGAGCAACGCGAAAAACTGGTGCGCGAATTGCGCCAAAATATTGGCCGTGAATCGGCTGCTGCCGTAGCAGAAGTGCAAAAAATTTACTCCGGTCGCATTAGTAGCCTGGGCGCAAGAATCCAGGAAAAATATGCAACGTTGAATGCGATTAGTGCAGAAATCCCGACGGCTTCCCTGAAAGAAATTGCCAGCCTGAGTGGTGTTGCCGAAATTGTTTACGATAATCCAGGTAAAGCGGAATTAAGTAATCAAACCCAATCGCTGGGTGCTGATACCTGGTGGGCTTCCGGTTTTGATGGTGGTGTGTGGGATGTCGGTGTTATTGATGAAGGCGTGCTGGAAACCCATCCTGCATTATCTGGCCATACTTTTTATGAAAATTTTGCCGGCAATGGAAATCACGGTACCGGTGTGGCTTGTATGTATGCGAGTACTCACGCAACGCATCGCGGTTTGGCGTTCGGTTTAAATTCAATTCTGGTGGAAGATGCGGGTTCTTCTGCAACGACTATGGCAGGCGCTGACTGGATGTTGCGTTCAGCGGGCGATGATCCGGAAGTCATTAATTATTCCTGGGGCAATGGCGATGCCACTGGTGAAGACTGGCATTCACTGTCCCGCTTTGTGGATGGTGTTGTGTTTGATTACTCAACCAACTGGGCTAAATCCGCCGGCAATCAGGGCGCGGGTACCAATACCATGACTATCCCTGCAAACAACTACAACGGTTTAACGGTTGCGAATATGTTTGATAACAACACCATCACACGCAGTGATGATGTGATTTGGGATTCCAGTAGTCGCGGCCCCACTGTTGGTGGTCGTAAAAAGCCTGATCTGGCAGCGCCAGGACACCAAACCATGACCTGCACCAGCAGCGGTGGTTACGGCAATTTGGGTGGTACCAGTTCTGCTGCGCCGAAAGTCGGTGCTGCAACTTTATTGTTAACTGATGGTGGCAACTGGGACCCGCGCGCGATCAAAGCGGTATTAATTAATACTGCCGATTCCTGGGAAGACAACAACACCAACACTGCTGCCGATGACGGCGCAAAAACCGGCAAGGAGTGGAATAAAACGTACGGTTGGGGTTATCTGGATTTATGGCATGCGCATTTCCATCGTAACGATTATTTCTCCAGCAGTGTTAAACCTAAAGGTCAGACCGGAAGTTATAAATTTTATAAAGGCCATATGTATAACGGCGATAAGGCAACGTTAGTGTGGGAGCGCGATGTTGATTACAACAACGCTGCAACGCCAACCAGCTATCGCAATTTATCGGACCTGGATTTAAAACTCTACGCCGAAACCTCCAATACACAATTGGATTCTGATGTTACTGTAAAAGATAATGTGCATCAGGTTGCTGCAAATGCTAGCCAGGCAGCAGTAGTAAAAGTCTATGCATACAGCACATCATTTGATGGTGCGAGTAGCGAGCCTTATAGTTTGGCGACAGAAGAAAATTTCTCGCTCGCGACTGGCCCTGCGTTCACGAATACCATCACAGCACCGGCAAGTGTTTATCGCAATTTTAATTTTACTTATACGGTGACAGTAAAAAATACTGGTGATCTGGATGCGCACAATACAACCGTTACTATTAATTTGCCGTCCGGTTTTACCCTGGCTTCCGGTACTGCCAGCCAAACCCTGGGTAGCATTGCCGATGGCGCAACGAAAACGGTGAGCTGGACAGTGAAAGCACCAAACGTAGTAACGACGGCTAGCATCAGTGCAACGACAAAAAGTAATTCTTACGGTGAAAGTTTTAGCGCGTCTGCGGCTAAATCGATTAGCGTAAAAAATTTAGTGCTGACACTGCCGTAAGCTTAAAGTGAAAGCTTGATAGATAAAAAATCGCCCGGCATGATTTCATGGCGGGCGATTTTTTTTGCGTAACAATAAATGACTTACAAAAAATTAAATGGCTTACAAGAAATTAGCGATTAACGCTTGTAAGAACATTTATTTGGATTGCCGCCTGGATCAGAACCGAACGCGGCAACGGTACAGGCAATCGAACCACCAACAGTTACTTTTTTGGTAACCCACTTGCCTTTACGGCCGAATGCAACCCAGCCATCGCCAGATTCCACTGCACAGGTTTCTCCCAAATCAGCACACTTGGAAAAGCCGCTCGGGTAATCACCGGTGCCACCAAGCACAGGTGCGCCGCTGGCAGAGCTGGATGATTTGCTGGAAGAAACCGCAACTGAACTTGACGATTTGCTAGATGAACTTACTGCAACCGAGCTGGACGATTTGCTTGAAGAAACTACCGCAACTGAACTGGATGATTTGCTGCTGGAAGAAACCACAGGCGTTGAACTGGCAACGGAAGAACTGGTGGTGCCACCACACACAGCTGACGTCAACGTTGCACCATTTTTGCCAACACCGGCAACTTGCGCAATTTTATCTTTCACACATTGTGGTGACACCGGCGAATAGCTGTAAGGAATACTAATCGGGAACGGGGCAGTGGTTGTCCAGTTGGTTGCATCAACGGTGCCGCCTTCGGTCCAGGTGATATTGTAAGTTGCAAAATCACCGGGGTTGGTGATGTTATTACCGCGCAATTCCCACTTGCCACAATTGCTGCTGTCGTAACGACAAGTCACCGGGTTGAGAGAATTCTGGAACCAGTTGTTTTCAATCAATGCATAACCGGCTTGACGAACGTTAATACCGGAACCGGTAATGCCGTCATACAGGTTGTTATACATATGCGTCCAGCCACCGCGTTGCAATGGCAAGCGCGCATTTACATTTTTGTAAATATTATGATGGAAAGTAATTTCACGACCGCCGGCGATATCGCTACTGCTGGAGCCATCAAGGCCCACTTTTTTGCTATCGCGAATAATGTTGTAAGAAACGGTAATGTTGTGCGAATCTTTTTTAATATCGATTGCACTTTCAAATGTTAAGTCGCCATCCGGTGAGCCATTACATTCATTGTTCACTGCAAACAATTCGTTGTGATCAATCCACACGTTGGTACCGCTGTCGATGCGCAACATATCCGCATCGTTATTCGCACCGGCCAACGCACCGATTTTCATATTACGCACAATGACGTTGCTGGATTTGTTAACAACAATACCGAAATTTGCCGAAGAACCATTGGCTCCAATGATGGTAATGCCTTTGGTAAATTCTTTAATTTCCACGTAACGATACGCATCATTCCAGCGCGGTTTCGGACAATTTCCTGATGCGTCTACGGTGTGATCTTTAATGACCTGGTTAATTAAAGAATCTTCATTACCGGTGTAAGTAATGATTAATGGATACGCGCCGCCACTCACCTTGCTGCCGTTCGCATCCAATTTTGCGTTGGCAATAATGGTGTTGATTTGTTCGTAGGTTGATGCAGTAAATGATTTTGCGCCGCTAACATTACCGCCATCGGTGGTGGAGAAACCGCCGGTGGTTGCAGCAAACGTTGATGATCCAGCGATCATCGCTAACGCAGCAGTTGCTGTTAATGCAATTTTTTTATTGGCTGATTTTGGTTGGTGCAAAGTGGACATAGTTACAATCTCGTCTTAATTATTTATTAAAGTTAGACGGATTGACCGAAACCAAGCTGGGTAGCATGGGTAATTCCGATAGAGATAACGCAATTTATTTTTATTGTGTGCCCGGAGACAACTCTCCAAACCGGTGATACCTCTTCCGGGTGTAACTCTTTACGAGTGTAGAAGTCCTGAGCGAAAAGTCACACTACGTGAATTATGTGACGCAATCAAGATTTTTCAGCGGTGAAGAATTTTGTAGGGAGGAGAGTGGGGATTTTCCGGAATTGGCCGTTTCCTATCGTTACAGTCAACGTAGTCATCTATCCAATTCCGGAAATACTGTGCGGGAAATAAAAAAGCTAAAGGGTTTTGCCCATTGCTTCGCCCATTTTGGTAGGCGTGCACGCAACGAAGGTTTCATCCCATTGCATTTTATTATTGGCAAACAACACTACGGCCGTGGACCCAAGTTTAAAGCGGCCCATCTCATCGCCTTTATTCAAATAAATATTCTGGTAAGGATAATTGGAGGTGGCAATTTCGCGACTCGCGAAAGGTGCGATCTGGCCATCCCACACCGTTTCGATACCGGCCACAATCATCGCACCGACCAACACCACTGCCATTGGACCGATCTCGGTATCGAAAATCGCAACGGCCCTTTCATTGCGCGAAAACAAGCGCGGTACATTTTCAGCGGTGACGGTATTTACTGAAAACAATTCGCCCGGGACGCTGATCATGCTGCGCAGTTTGCCACCGAAGGGCATGTGCACTCGGTGATAATCGCGCGGCGATAAATAAACCGTTGCGAATTTGCCGCCAGCGAATTCAGCGGCAAGTGCTTCATCGCCACCCAGCAATTCGAGTGCAGTGTAATCCTGGCCTTTGGCCTGGAAAATTTTTCCGTCGATGATGTTGCCCAATTGGCTGATGGCGCCATCAGCGGGGCACACAATGCTATTGCTATGCGTATCAATCGGGCGTGCTCCCGGCTTTAGCGCGCGGGTAAAGAAATCATTGAAGCAACTGTAGGCGAGCGGGTTTTCTTCTACAGCGAAGCTCATATCAACCTGATAGCGCTTCACAAACCATTTGATAAAGGTGTTTTTGATAAACGCTGTTTGGGTGCTGGCGAGCCAACCTGCTGCACGTGACAGCGCATGTTGCGGAACCAGATGTTGCAAACCAATAAAAATACGAGGATTCATGCGTAACAAAATTCCTTAAGCAGCCAGTTTCAAATATTCAGTGATTGATCGGGGGCGCAAAACCGGGTCGCAGTGTAGCAAACTCTGTCGGGTGCGCGTGAAACTTGCTACAGCCGCCCTATGCAAAGAAGCGTATGTCTGCTCGAATAGCCCGGTGTACAAATTGTGCGCAGTTTGATGATCTATTCATAACAATAATCCGGAGTTATCTATGAAATATTTATTGCGCAGTTTGGTGTTTGGCATCTCCTGCCTGTTGGCACTGGCGAGCTATGGACATGAAGGGCATGAGCACGGCCCGGTATCGATAAAGGCGGCGCTGGAAATTGGTTTAAAAGCGGTTAAAAACTATTCCATCAAACCATCACCATTTGTTGTGGGTCAATTACCTGCCAGTTGGGCATCGCTAACTGAAGATGACGCCAAAATCCACGAGAACAAAATCGGTTACTACATTGTGCGTGTTGAAAATATGCAGGAGAAGCAAACCGTTTATCTAAAAATTTTGTTGGATGGAACCATCAAAGATGCAAATTACACGGGGATTTTTACGATTTCGTCAGCTAAATCATCTTCGCCTCCGACATCTGGCAGTTAAATCTTTTTTATGCGTGTTTTTAGTGCACAAATTCATTTTATTGATCATCTACATTGTTTTTAACAATTTGACAGCGCTGTCTGTTGAGGGCAAAACTTCCTTCGGCTCAGTTGTCTACTTGTCCACTGGATTTAATGGTGAACATTTAAAAAATAATAATAGCGATGCTTCTCTCTGATGATTTTGCAGTTCATAAGCTCGCCAGGACTACTGAGGAAGGTAAGTCTCTCCGGCAAATCTGTTTGCTGTTGTAGTGTCATTTTGTGGATAAGTAATTCCGGCTAAAAGCCCATTCGGCTTTCACAGGTAGTTCTTTCATTGCTTGAGTTGCTTGCAGTTTCCCAAGGCAGGTTTTCCGGGGGTTATTGGTTCCCAATGGGAATCTTTTCTTCTCTATCCGGTTAAGTGAAGGAGTGTGAATAATGAATAAGAACTTTATCCAAAAAAGCGGGTTGGGCGCGATGTTGCTGATGTTTTCTGCAGTAACGTTCGGTCACGGTTTTGTTGATAGCCCCGGTGCACGTAACTATTTTTGCGGCAAGATAACCAAGCCTGATGAAGTCGCTAATGGTGTCGCAAAATACCCGGTTTGTGGTGATGCGTTCGCGTCTGACCCCAACGGCGGGTATTCCTATATGAGCGTGCTCAATCACCATCAAGGCCGCAAAGTGCTGGGGCCGGTGACGAAAAATGTGTGCGGGTTTGATAGTGAAACCTGGAAGGGCGGTAAAACTCCCTGGGACAATTCCATCAATTGGCCCGTCAATAACATCAATTCCGGCAGCCTGGTATTTTCCTGGGATATTAGCAATGGCCCGCATTTTGATGACTCTTCGGACTTCCGTTACTGGATCACCAAGCCAGGGTTTGTTTATCAAGTCGGTAAGGAATTGACCTGGGCAGATTTTGAAGACCAGCCCTTCTGCGATCTTCCTTACAACGATGATAATCCGGGGGCTTACCCGAATGTGCGCGCTGATAAAGGCAATGCCCATATCCATACAACCTGTACAGTTCCGTCCCGATCCGGTCGCCATGTGATCTACGCCGAGTGGGGCCGCGAACCGCCTACTTATGAGCGTTTCCACGGGTGTATTGATGTGCAGATTGGCGGAGGCGGTAATACCAGTTCAACACCGGCGACTTCATCGAGCCGTTCCAGTGTTGTGCCCGGTTCTTCCAGTCGTTCGAGCGTGATACCCAGCTCGTCCAGCCGCTCAAGTGTAGTGCCGAGCTCTTCCAGTCGGTCGAGTGTGGTTCCCAGTTCATCAAGCCGCGCTGCATCGTCGGTAGGAAATACGGCTTATTGCAACTGGTATGGGTGGCAGGTGCCAATCTGTAAGACCCAGACCACAGGTTGGGGGAATGAAAATAACCAGACCTGTGTTGGTCAGGTAACCTGCGACGCTCCGCGTTAAGGGTTTAAACCTCTGGCGGTTCGCCGCCAGGGGTTGTAATTGTTTCCAATCATTGGGATAAGTGAGGTGTTGCTGTGAGTCTGCACGCTGTGAAAGCCAAATTGCCGTTGTGGGGCGGTGCTCTTTTATTACCAATATTGGCTGTGGGTTTTTATCTGGATAACCAGCGTCATGTGCCTGCTATCCAGCCTCATCCGATTATGAATCCGGTATCAACGAGCCAGCCAGTGATTCAAACAACAAGGATTCGCGATCAGCTTCCTCCTGCAATGACTCAAAAATCCTCACCGGAAACAGCTCCAGTGGTTGGGCTTGAGCCTGAGGCTGCGCGCCAGGCTGTTTTTCGCAAGGAAAATAATGTTTATGAAAAGGCCGCAAACTTGTTTGAAGCCGAACTGATCGATACCGAATGGGCCAGCGCTTACGAAGCATCCCTGCGCGATATGTTTGCATCCCATAATGGGTTAACGCGCGTCAGCGTTAATACCATCAGTTGCCGTACCAGCATGTGCCGCATTGAGGTTTTTACCCCGCGCGACACCGATGCCGATTATTTCACCGCAATGTTTTATAACGCACTGGATAATTTCCGCGATGGAACTCTGAAAGAGGAGGCGTCTATCGCCCGCCGCATGGAAGTGGGCATGACATCGGTTTATATCGCGCGCAAAGGTCATACCCTGGCTTTCTATTAATTCACCCGGCGCGAGCTGTGGTATCGTGGCGGCCTTGATTCGCGCGAGGCTTCACTGTGCTGCACTACCAGATAATCCCCGTTACCCACTACCAACAAAATTGCACTTTGCTTTGGTGCGATCAAACCCGTGAAGCAGCGGTTGTTGACCCGGGTGGCGATATAGAACGAATTCTGGCGGCAGTAAAATCCCTGGATGTGAAACTCACGCAAATCCTGCTTACACATGGCCATCTCGATCACGTTGGCGGCACTGCCGAATTGTTAAAACTGTTAGACCTGCCGGTTATCGGTCCTCACGCAGATGACCTGTTCTGGATCAATTTATTGCCCCAACAAACTCAGATGATGGGCTTCGCCCCGGTCGACAATTTCCAACCCACGCAATTATTGAATCACGGGGATGTTGTAAAAGTCGGCACGGCTGAACTGGATGTGTTGCATTGCCCCGGCCACACCCCCGGGCATGTGATTTTCTTTCATCGCGCCACCGGCTTGGCATTGGTGGGGGATGTGCTGTTTAAAGGCTCTATCGGGCGCACGGATTTTCCGCGCGGCAATTATGCCGATTTGATCAATGCCATCCGCACCCGCGTTTTCCCCCTGGGTGATGACGTGCGTTTTATTCCCGGGCATGGCCCTATGTCCACGCTCGGGCATGAGCGAAAAACCAATCCTTTTGTCGCTGATAAAAACGTTGGTTAATTCGCGATGGATGAAGTTATCGGCCTCAAAAAAAACGCGCTCGAATCTGAATTGGGATTTGAGTTTACGGTTGCGCGTTCAGCGCGACGGCGCACGGTAAGCATTGAAGTTCGCGCCGCCAAAGTCGTGATTCGCGCCCCGCTCAATACCGCGAAAACGTTTTTGATGGCATTCCTGCAGCAAAAGGCTGCATGGGTCAGGGCCAAAATTGCCGAGCAGCAAACGCTGATTGGGTCATTGCCCCCTGTACCGGACTACACGCAGGGAACTGGTATTGCGTTTATGGATGAGACCTTGCGTCTGGTATTGGGCCGCGGCCCGCGCGCCGCTATTGCGCGGGTAGGGCAGGAGTTACACCTGATTTTATCGACCCGTGTGCGCATGACCGAGCAGGAGCAAATTCGTGCTTTACTGGCGCGCTGGTACCAACAACAGGCGTTGCAAATCCTCACGCGTAAAACGGCGGAATTGTGCGCGCGCGCCGGTTTGCTATTCAGCTCGGTAAACGTTCGGGCGACTCGCTCTAAATGGGGGCATTGCACCAGCAAAGGCGCAATCCAATATAACTGGCAGATACTGCTGGCCCCGGAAGCTATAGTCGATTATCTTGTCGCCCACGAAGTCAGCCACCTGCGCCACCAGAATCACAGCGCCGATTTCTGGGCATTAGTCACTGCCCTTTGTCCCAGTTGCAAAACTGACAGGGCCTGGCTTAAAGCCAACGGCGCACGGCTGTGTTTGTAATTCGAAAGCAAAACTCCAAAGGCAATCAGCATGAATGACACTACCGCAATTGAACCCCTGGGTGATGATCCCGCCGAAAACCTCGACCGCTTTATTGTTGAAGCTATGGAGCTTGGCTGTGTCTGGGGGCTGCAAGGGCCGGATGGCTGGGCGCTGAGCGCCTCGGAAGATCATGACGATGTGGATGTAATGCCGTTCTGGTCGCAAGAATCTTTTGCCCGCACACATTGCGTGGATGACTGGAAAAATTATCACCCGGTTCCGGTTGATCTGGAGGAATTCCTCGAGGATTGGTTGCCTGGCATGCATGAAGATGTACTGTTAATCGGTATTAACTGGAATGAGGATCTGGACGGTGAAGAAATTGAACCGCTGGATTTGCTAGAAGAATTTGAGGCTGAAATGGGTGATTAATGATCATCCATTCCCAAACAGTTTTTAATAAAAGGCTTCGCGCGATACATCCTGATCATCCCCGTCATCGCCAATTAAATGCATGTGCAGCAGATCAATTTCGTATTTTTTGCAGTAGTCGTTGAGTTGTTTCAGGCTTTCGGTTCCAGGCGACAGGCTATACCAACAGTTGGTGGTTTCATCGTGCAGCGCGAGGACAAATTCCAATTGGCCGGGAACCATTTTGCGCGATAAATGACTGAATATTTTGCGCTGTAATTGCAACACGGAAAAATTAAAATCAGCGCACAAGCGCATAAGTTGCGGGTAATGGGATTCGCGCCGGTCATGAAAACGAATTTCACGGCTTCCAAATAAATCATCCGGATTGATTAATTGTTTTTGGGGTGAGTTCAACATAAATCAGTCATGGTAATAACACTGATAAGCTGACCATCAATGGCAAAAAATGCAGTGTGCGAATCCGGCAACTGCCCGCTGGGCGGGTCGTAAAAACATAAAACCTGGCCTTGGTCCTTACACGAAAATGCGGTGTCCGGTTAGTTCATTATTTTAAGGTGTTTGTTTATTGCACCAAAATAAGATTAGCCAGTTAAAAGCGAGCGGATTAGATCACAGAGTTGTTACAACGAGGGTGCAGCTAATTCACAGTTTTCGGCTTATAAGGTTATTATCAGCCACATATTTTTCAGGAAACGCACCGAAATGGCTAAAATTTCTTCAAATTTATCATTGGTATGGACTCGGCTTTTTTTTATAACTGTTTGTTTATTGCTCGCGAGTTGCGCCAGTTTGCAACCAAAGCTGGAGCAACCCACGGTTAAAGTTGCCGGATTGCAGTTGCTTCCTGCCCAAGGGTTTACCCAGCCGATTGAAGTCAGTTTGTTGATCGCCAACCCTAATGATCGCGATTTATCCCTGCGTGGGATTTCCTACACGGTCGGGATTGAAAATTTTGATGTGCTCAGCGGTGTGAGCAACGAGTTGCCGCTGCTGACCGCCTATAAAGAAACGCCAGTAAAAGTAGTCGTAAGCGCAAATGTCATTCAACTGGTGCGTTTGCTGGAGCATTTCAGCCGCACCGGTGTGCGTGAGGAAGTGAATTATAATTTTTCCGCAAAACTGGATTTCAGTGCCTGGTTGCCCGCGTTGCGCGTTAATGAAAAAGGCGCGATTCCACTCGCGACTAAAAAATAAAAAAGCGCAAATTATTATCGATGGTTTTCAGACCATTTGCTGTTAACGAATTAATCTGAATTTTGTTTTATCAGGATGTTAAATGAGTGACGAAATAACCCTGCCCGAAGCTGATGAGCGTATTGCGCTCAAGGACTATACCGAGAAAGCCTATCTCGATTATTCCATGTATGTCATTCTCGACCGCGCCCTGCCGCACATCGGCGACGGTCTCAAACCGGTTCAGCGCCGCATTGTGTATGCGATGAGTGAATTGGGTTTAAAAGCGAGTGCAAAATATAAAAAATCCGCGCGTACTGTGGGCGATGTGATCGGTAAATTTCATCCGCACGGTGATTCCGCTTCCTATGAAGCCATGGTGTTGATGGCCCAGCCATTTTCCTATCGCTACACATTGGTTGATGGTCAGGGCAACTGGGGTTCTCCTGATGATCCAAAATCATTTGCAGCGATGCGTTATACCGAGTCGCGCCTCACCAAGTACAGCGAGGTATTGCTGGAAGAATTGGGGCAGGGCACTGTCGATTGGCAACCAAACTTCGATGGAACGCTTGAGGAACCAATGGTTTTGCCCGCACGCGTTCCTAATGTGTTGCTGAATGGTACTACCGGTATTGCAGTGGGTATGGCGACGGATATTCCGCCGCATAACTTGCGCGAAGTGGTAAA
The DNA here is from genome assembly GCA_003056245.1 of Cellvibrio sp. 79. GTDB lineage: Bacteria > Pseudomonadota > Gammaproteobacteria > Pseudomonadales > Cellvibrionaceae > Cellvibrio. The sequence continues at coordinate 1,746,430 of MVDH01000003.1, forward strand.
TGCCTGCGTGCATTTACTGGATAATCCTAACGCGACAGTGACTGAACTTTGCCAGCACATCCTCGGCCCGGATATGCCGACCGAAGCAGAAATTATTTCTTCGCGCGATGACATTATCAAAATGTACGAAACCGGCCGCGGTAGTATTCGTATGCGCGCGGTCTGGCAAAAAGATGAAGAAGGTGGCGATATTATTATCACCGCACTGCCGCATCAGGTAAGTGGTGCAAAAATCCTTGAGCAAATCGCCGCGCAAATGCAGGCGAAAAAATTGCCGATGGTGGCGGATTTGCGCGATGAATCCGATCATGAAAATCCCACGCGCCTGGTCATCGTTCCACGCTCAAATCGCGTTGACCTTGAACAAATCATGCAGCATTTGTTTGCAACTACCGAGCTTGAGCGTACCTATCGTGTGAATATGAACATGATTGGTATCGATGGTCGCCCGGCGGTAAAACCACTGAATAAAATCCTTGCCGAGTGGTTGAGTTTTCGCACCGTTACCACGCGTCGCCGTTTGCAATATCGCCTGGAAAAAGTGGAAGAGCGTTTGCTGCGTTTGGCGGCGTTGATGATTGTGTTCCTCAATGTGGATGAAGTGATCCGCATTATCCGCGAGGAAGAAAATCCCAAGCCGGTCTTGATGAAGCGTTTCAATTTAGTTGAAATGCAGGCGGAATATATCCTTGAAACCAAATTGCGCCAGTTAGCGCGTTTGGAAGAAATGAAAATCCGCGAAGAGCAAAATGATTTAATCAAAGAGCGCGATGGTTTACAAAAAATTCTCGATTCAGCCGTGAAATTAAAAAATCTGGTGCGCAAGGAATTATTGCAAGTTGCCGATCAATTTGGCGATGAGCGTCGCTCCCCCATTGTGGAACGCGCTGAAGCACAAGCGCTGAGCGAAACTGAATTGGTCAGCGCTGAAGCAATCACGGTTGTGATCTCGGATAAAGGCTGGATTCGCGCCGCCAAAGGCCATGAAGTTGATGCGGCGGGTTTAAGCTACAAAGCGGGCGACAGCTTTAAATTTGCGGTGCAAGGCAAGAGTAACCAGAGTGTCATTTTGCTGGATTCTACCGGGCGCAGTTATGCGGTACCCGCGCACAATTTGCCGTCAGCGCGTGGCCAGGGCGAGCCATTAAGTGGCCGTATAAGCCCGCCCAGTGGCGCCACTTTTGAAGGGGCGTTAATGGGAGTTGAGAGTCAGCGAGTACTGATTGCATCGGATGCCGGTTACGGTTTTGTCGCCAAGCTTGAAGATCTGGCCAGCAAAAACAAAGCGGGTAAAGCCTTGCTGACGTTGCCGGACGGGGCATTGGTATTGCCACCGCAATTAATCAACAACCCTGAGTCTGCGTTATTGGCAGCTGTCAGCAACGATGGTCGCTTGCTGGTATTTCCGGTAACCGAATTGCCCGAACTGGCTAAAGGCAAGGGCAACAAGATCATGAGCATTCCGGGGGCCAAGGTCGTAAGCCGTGAAGAGTTTGTGGTGGCTCTCAATGTTATTCATCCGGGCCAGTTGCTCACGCTCTATTCGGGTAAGCGCCACATCACCCTGAAAGCATCTGATCTGGAGCATTACAAAGGTGAACGCGGCCGTCGTGGTAACAAATTACCGCGCGGTTTCCAGAAAGTGGATAAGGCAGAAGTCAGCGACAAGTGATACTCTGTATACATTCTGCCCAACCTGAAAACCGGGCGGGCAGAACCCCACTGGGTTTCAATAGTAAAAAAATAACCAGGTAGACACATGTCTAAAGAAAAACGCAGACACATCCGCACCCCTTTTGCTTGCCGCATTAAAATAGTTCACGATAGTATTGGCGAGTTGCTGGTAAAGACCCGCGACGTTTCTGACGGCGGAGTATTTGTTGTACTGGAACCAGAGCAGATTCCACCGATTGGAACTGTGGTGTCCGGCCAGGTTCAGGGCCTGATGGACGATGCACCGGTACTGCAAATGGAAGTAGTGCGCGTAGAGCCTGTTGGCGTAGGTCTGCGTTTTTTGCAAGACGATTGATACCCGTCATATCCTTCAAAGATTAATTTTCCGATAATACCGCTGCAAAGCGCTTCCGTTTTAGTGCTTTCAGATCTGCCCTCTGTATAACCTGAATAATATCGGGGCAGCTCACTGAAAACTGCAGGAGTTCTTGTGTACAAACTCACCTATAAGGGCCAATTTGTCGATGGATTCGATACGGATCAGGTAGTTGGCAACCTGGCCCAGTTATTGAACCTCAAGCCCAAAGCTGTGCGCCTCGCATTTTTGTCGGAGCGCCCCAGCGTAATCAAAATGCTCGACTCTCCCAGTGAAGTGGAGCGGTGGTGCGCTGCCTTTCAGGAAGCGGGTGTTTACCTGGATGTTGTTGGCGTAGATTCACCTGATGCGAGCAGCATTTCCGATCAGATCGAGCTGGAGCTGGAGTTACATCAGCTGGATTTTACCGACGACGAGCCCGACGAGCGCCTGTACTTGATTCGCAAAGCGCCTGCCATGGATGCTGCTGAGCCGCAAACCTTTGCCAACCAGCCCCTCGCGACGCGCCCCATTGCCGATTATCCGGTCAATGAGAATCAGCCATCCGGCGCGAAAGCTGCGACCACCAACGGTAGCCCTGCAAATAGCCATGCAGTGAATGGCCACGATGCCAAGGGCAAAACGGTTAATGGCAAGCAAGCAAATGGCAGCGCGGTCAATGGTTCCCATCAGAATGGCAAAACCAACGGTACCCATACATCAATTGTTACCGGGACTGCTGAGCCTATTGATGTTTCGGCGGCGGCGAAGGCTAAAAAATCCGCCCCGGCAGCAAAAGCGCCAGAAGTAAAAGCCTCTGTAGCAGAGATACCTCTGACAGAAGTAAAAGAAACGGCGGTTCATAATTTATCGGTGGCCCAAATCGATGCGCTGGCAGCCCAGCAGCTAGTGGATGAGCCAGTAGCAGAGCAAATTACTGAAACCGTTCAGGCAGAGACTGCCACCGACGCTAAAAAGACCGCAGCGCAACAAGCAGCGACAAAACAAGCTTCAGTAAAAAAAGTAGCGGCCCAAAGTGCTGCGGTAGAAAACGTTTCTAGCGCGAGCGAAGACGCTCCAGTTGCAAAAGTTTCTCCCGGGCAACAATTTGTAGAACAACCATCACCCGTTGATGAAGCGCTGGACGAACGTCAACGCGAAGAGCTGTTCGATGAAGAGAATCTGGATATTCCGCAGGTCGATGATGAATGGTTAACTGAAGAAGAGTTGGCCCTGCGCGAAGCGCAACTTGCAGAAGATGTTGACGACGAGTTGCATGAGGATGTTAATTTCCACAAGTCCCATTTTGTGTGGGGCATGTTGGTAATCCTGTTGGCAATTATCGTAACGGCAGGCACGATCCTTTGGTTAAAACGCTCCAGCTGGACACCGGTTTCCGTCGCTCCACAAGAGTTAAAAATTAATGATGCGATAGCATCGTCATCGTTATTTGGTTTGTTGCATGCCGATGTTGATCGCTTGCAATTGCTTTCTCCAACCACCGATGTATTCGCCCATTTTGCCGAACCCAAACCCGGATTCTGGGATGGCCTTACCAAAGCCGGTATTGATGTGAGGCAGCAAGTGAACGATGCCTGGTTAGGTGTCTATGGACAAAACGGCCAAAGTAAAAGCCTGTGGGTATTGCAGGGGAATTTTCCCGCTGACGCATGGCGCGAATGGCTAAAAAAAAATTACATTATTGATAGCGACAGCCCCGAAGGACTTATTTTCTCCACAATGGATGAGTACACCTGCGAAAAATCGCCGGTGTTGTCTGCAAGTATCAGTAATAACCAGATAGCGCTGGGAGCGCCGGAACTGGTTGCTGCGTTTAATGGCCGTTTGCAAGCGGGCGCTGCCGCTGAGAGAAATCTTGAAACCTGGACGAAGGGATACAACAACCAAATGATCTCCGCCGTCCTGTTTCAACCAGGGCAGCTGCCGGAGGGATCTGCCGCAATGGCGCTGGGAAAGTTGTCGCTGGCGGCAGAGCCTATTCAGGGAATTTATCTCGGGCTTGAGCCAAAATCTTTTCCTCCTGCGGTGGAATTCAATGCAATTATTGCGAGCAATGATCAGCAATTTATTGCTGATGCATCCAATAAATTAATTGCAGCGACATCTGTTGCGAAAACGACTATCGCTACCGATTGGCCGGAAACCCTGCCGTTCTATGAGCGCATGAAAATTGCGCACGACACTAATCAGGTGCGTGCCTCGCTCAATATGGATGAGCAGGCGTTAACGAGCTTACATCTTTGGTCTTCATCCCTGCTGAGTCGCGCATTTGGTGTAGACAATGCAGCACCGGTTGTCGATGGTGAGCGCCTGGAAACCAACCCTGCGCAATTCGTTACCTTGCCATCAAGCGAGTTGCCGCCTTTTGCAACTGCAAAACATTTCAACGAAGCATTTATTGCACAGACATCGTCAGGTCCTTTCGGGATTGGTATTCGCACCGTTGAACAAACGGACCAGGGTGTTGAAATTAATCTGGACGTAAACGCATTTAATTTGCCGAACCTGGGCAAAGAAAGTGACAGCGTTGCACTGCGTATTACCGATATCGTTGATCATCAGGACCAATCATTAATTCCAGCGTCCACTGGTTGCGCTGGCGGTATAAAGCAGCCGAGTAATGTCAATCTCGTGTATCAAGGCAATGCGATGGAAAATGGCCAGGCTGTTAGTTTTACCGGCTTGCAAGGCGCAAAAAAAATTATCCTTCCTGCCGGTATTGCATTAACCAGCGTTGGCGCAGTTAAAGGTGTAATCACACAGCAATTGCCGGTGGATGTGGAACGCGTAAACCTGAATGGTCCTCTTGCAGGAAAAACCATTGATACCCAAGGCGTGCAGATTCGTTTTCTGTCATCGGGTCCCAGTCGTTTGTATTTTCAGGTTAGCGGTAATACTGCAGCGTTGCTGCAAGTGAATGCACTCAATGAAGATGGCAAACCACTTGCAAGTATCAATGCCATGCGCGGCAATAATTTTTATGATGCGGGCAAAACCATCAGTATCGATTACCAGGGCAAAATTGCAGCGGCGGAAATTATCGTTGCCAGCAAATTGGAAAATAAAAAATACGAATTCAGTGTCGCGCGTTTGTTTCCGCCCGCTAAACCATTTCTGGTGGAAAAATCCGAGCCTGTGCGTTTGACGGCAACGGCCTTGCCGGCATTGGAAAAAGATTCCCCACCCAATGATGTGGTTTATCCCTATCAGTCCCCCAAACAAACAATTGCGGCGGGACCGGCGTTAATTGCGTTAAATGAATTGAATCTCGTTGGCGGGCATTTTTCGCTGTTGGCTGATGTGTATACACGTAGCTCCCATCCGCTGGCAGGCCAATTAAGCGCAGTGCGTTTGGTCATTAGTGAAATTGAGGATTCTGCCGGTAATTTACATTCAGTTAATCATCAAATGCCAATTGCGATGGAGCACATGGGTGGCGGTTGGGTAAATGGCAAATATGAACCTGATCCCGCGCGTCCCTGGTTGCGTGGACAAATAGAAATGCGCGAGCGCCCGCTGGAGCAGGGTGATGCCGTCGCCTTGTGGGGCAAGATGGTATTTTTAGCCACTGAAGATCCAATCTCAATCAAAGTGCCGTTCCAGTTTGGTATGCAGTGGAATAGCAACGAAGGTGTTTTAAAATTGCGCCGCTGGGAAGCGGGTCGTTTGGTATTTGATGTGGAAGGAAACTTTCCGGATCTGATGGCGGTAAAGGCATTGGATGACACCGGCACAGTCGTTAGCCAGCCGGCAGAGTTGCGCACCAGTTTTGGCAAAAATACTATCGAGCTGGATGTAAAACAAATTCCCGAAACGATCGAATTTAATCTCGCACGCACGCAAAAGCCAAAAGAGTTTCCGGTGGAGATTCGTGTGTTGCAATAATGTGGGGATGATGTACTTGCTGTGAAATGTATTCGCTGGTTTTTGTTGCTACTCGTTATTTGTTCAATTCCTTCCCGCGCGGCAGTGGTGTTGCTCTACCATCATGTGAGTAACACCACACCGAAATCCACCAGCATTAATCCTGAGGCATTTGAAGCCCAGATGGATTACCTGGAAAAAAATCAATTCAATGTAGTCCCCTTACCTGAACTAGTAGAAAAGTTGCGTAAGGGCACCCCGCTCCCTGATAAAACCGTTGCCATCAGTTTTGATGATTCCTATGCGAGCGTTTATGAGTCTGCTTATCCGCGTTTAAAAAGGCGTGGGTGGCCTTTTACTTTTTTTGTAAACACGGATTCCGTCAGCACAGCAAAATTATTTGTCAGCTGGGACCAGTTACGTGAGATGGCAAAAAACGGCGTCACTATCGCTAATCACACCAGCACACATATTCATTTGCCGCGCAAGAATGAAGGCGAAAGTTCGAGTGATTATCGCCAGCGAATTCAAAACGATATTGAACGTGCCCAGCAAAAAATTAAACAGGAAATTGGATCGGCGCAGATGATACTTGCCTATCCTTTTGGTGAGTACGATGTTGATGTCCAACGCATTGCAAAAAAATTAGGTTACATCGCGTTCGGCCAGCAATCCGGTGCGCTTTACGAACAAGGCGATTTGCAAGCGGTGCCGCGTTTTCCTTTTGGCGGCAGCTTCACTGAACTTGATGATTTCATCATGAAAGTTAACACCAAACCTATGCCAACCAGCGCAGTACAATTTTATGAAAATAAAAATAAGGAGCTGCAAAGCCTAATCGTTAAGTCCGGCGATAAGCCGTGGTTGGTCTTAACGTTAACTGATGAGAGTTTGCTTAAAAAAGTGAATTGTTTTGCCACCGGTCAGGGCCCGATTACGGTTGAAGTTATTGATCAGCAATTATGGGTGCAAGCAAAGCAACCGTTAAATACGGGGCGAACCCGCTACAATTGCACAGCGTATGCCGGTGAAAAAGGTCGCTTTTATTGGTACACCCAGCAGTGGCTTGCGACTGATAAAAATGGTAAGTGGACATATAAGGATTAATCGAAAATATTCTCCATTAATGGTTTTGAAATAAATAGCAAAAACGGAATCCAACTGGATTCCGTTTTTTATCGATAGTTGTTACTCAAATTACTATTTAATTTACACGACTACACCTGCAATTGGCCCTGCTGTGCTATAGGCGGGAATTTTTCCGTAAAGGCCCACAGCTTGCGCCACCGTATCCAGCACCTGGGTATGTAATGGCGCGGTAACGACTTGTCCCCGACGAATTGAACTGCCGCCCCCGGCGAACATAAAGGGCGCGTTGTAGCCGGAATTTTCGTTGGTGTTACCCATGTTGGTCACTTGCACAACCAATGTTGAATCCAGTAGCGGTGCGCCGTTGATATCGGTCGTTGTTTTTAGTTGCTGGATCAAATAAGTAAGCCGCTGGCTAAAGTAAGCGCGGTAAGCAATATATTCGCGCATGGTGCCGAAGGCGTTTGCCGCTGCGGCGTAAGTGAAATTAAAACCGGGTACGATAAAATCTTCCTGATCACTTCCCATTAGCAAAGTCACTACGCGCGTTAAACCGCATTTGATGGCGGTTACGGCATTGCCGGTTTGCAACTCCCACAAACGAGTAAAGTGTTGCCCGTCATTAGGGTTAAGGCTTTCAGCGGGCCAGGCTTGTTGCTGTAAATCGCACCCGGGAGCATAACCACCCGCAGGGATCTCTGCTTGCAATTGGGTTATTGCATCCTGGTTCGATTGCAGGCGCACGCTGGCAAAACTACCCAGCTGTTGCTGCAGTTGTTGCACGGCTTTTAAATTAATTTCCAACTGCTTATGTTGTTGTTGCAGTGCAGGATTATTTGATGCTTGCACATTGCGTAGAACTTCAAAGACTTGCGCCGGGTCTTTAATGACCGGTGTTCTGGTCCAATTATTCACCGCGGAAATAGAAGTGTCGGCCGATACAACACCCAGTTGAATCGATGAAAAGGGGGTATTGCTTCCGAGCACATCGCCCAGTGCCAGATCGATAGTTTTAGGCGCTTTGGTTAAACCGCCCAAGGCGTTTTGTGGAAGACCATGACCTGCAAAACCGTCCATGTCCGTCCGCGAAAAAAATACACATTCCTGCTTCACCGGTTCCAGCGGCGCAGAACTTGGCCCTAATTCCAATGTTGCTGTTGGTGTAAAGGTATTGGGTGGTGCACCCCCGGGAATAAAAACAAAAATAACATTTTTTACTGATGTTGCCGCACTCACTGCACTGCTCAAACCAGCGCCTGCGCTTAATAAGCCGGCATTTATCAAGGGGGCAGAAGCAGCTCCACCGGCCATCATTTTTAATAATTGACGACGATTATTTTTTTCAAATTTTTCTTGGGTTTTCATAATTAAAACCTTCCTTAAGTCACAAATGTGAATGTGAAAATTATTGGCTGCGATCTTTGCGATAACGTGCGGCGGATAAGCTGCCGATGCGTTTCAGCATGGCGCGCGCGCTCATGCCATTGCTGGTCATCGCATAATCGAGTCGATCTTTTTCACAGGCATAATCCGCTTGTTCCGCGGCAGACAAGGTCACTGCACCGGCTTTGGCTGGGTCAAATGTTTTTGTTCCGGTACCAAAGGCCGCGCGGAAATTGTGTTCTACAAAGCAATAGCGAACTGCATCCAATGGTGCGAGTTTTTGCGCGAGGTCTTCAGCATTCGTAAAGGTGATGGTGGTGCCATCGGAAACGCTAGTGATGCCGGTAAATACGCCAGCGGAATTGATCGGGTTGTTGTATTGATCCTGCGTGCGTTTGCGGCTGCCTGCATCCAGGTTTTGATAGGCGTAGCCCACTTGCCAGAATGGATTAGCGCGCAGGTTTTGTGCGTCGAGCGTGGCGGGGCCGTAAGCATCCTGACAGAGCAGGCGATTGCGAATTGCCAGCGCGACATTCGCGGGGGCAGGCTCCGTCAATGAACTTTTGCTGGCAACAAATGCACCGCTGGTTAATAAACCACCCTGGCGTAGATAACTCGGGAAATTGGTTTTAGCGAATTTATCCTGCGTCACCGTAACGTTGCCCAAGCCATAATAATTAATCAGGGTTTCGTTCACTATGCCGTAATTATTTACCAGCAACTTGCTGAATGGTCCCGCTTCGTCCAACACAATATGATTGAAATATCCTTGCAGTTCCTCACGCATGGATTTATCAACCGTTGTGTTAAATCCAAACAGCGAAACCGGATATAAACCGGGCCCATTGGTCTCTGTACCTAACCATTGTTCTGCGAATTTACCCAGATGATTCCGCGTGCTGGTTTTATTCAACAGGCGATCTACCTGCTTTTCAATTTGCGCATCACTGGCAAGCGTCCCATTTTTTGCGGCGTCCAGTAATTCGGCGTCGGGCGTGCTACCGGTATAGGTAAATGCCAGGAACGACGCAAGCTCATACGGTGTTAATACATATGCGTCGTTGTCGATAGTCTGTGAGGGCAACGAGGCAGCATTGTTCCCAGCACGAATGTCGTTTACCGCTATGCCCGTTTCCTGGCGATATAAAAACTGCGGTGATGTCAGTGCTGTGCCCAGGGCCACGCCTAATGCAGCGGTTATTTGTTCGCTGGTGTTCGCACTGGCAAACAATTCACGGTATTGCTGGATTTCCAGATCGGTTGCAGGCCGACGGAAAATACGTGTTAGGCTTTGGGTGGTAAATTGGATTGCACATTGTTCGGCAGCTAAACCGGAGCAATTGAGCAATGTGCTGAAATTGTTTGTTGCGGCTTTATTGACGACATTGTTTGCTAACTTGCTCAAACCACCCAGCACAAATTTGTCAACAGTTTCTTGCGTATTGTTAGCGAACCCGTTGATGCGCGAGTCTGCCAATAACAAATCCACACTGCGTGCAGGCAAATCGGTTTCTATATTTACACCGATTAAATCACGAATACTGTTAACGTATTCTTCGCGCGTGAGCACGCGCAATAAACGCGGGCCATAGGTCAAATTGTTGCCATTACAATTTGCCAGGACAGGCGTTGATGACGAACTGGATGAACTGCTTGATGAGCTCTTTGAGCTAAATGAAATCAGGCTGCTGCTTGATGAGCGGATTGAGCTGCTCGATGAAATAATTGAGCTTGATGATGACAACACCGAACTGGAGGAGCTGATAATACTGCTCGAACTTTTGCTACTGGAACTCTTGCTGCTGGAAACACTGGAGGATATTTTTCCAACACACTTCATGCCATCCAAATAAAATTCCACCGGTTTTACCAGCGTGCTTCCGCTTGGGTAGCCAATGTTAAATCCGAAATTTATTGTTTGATTGGTATTGATGGCGCCATTCCAGCCGGCATTTTTTACACGAACTGCTTGACCTGTCTGGCCATAAGTACCATTCCACAATTGGGAAATTTTTTCCGCATTGGAAAAGTTCCAGGCTAATTCCCACGTGGTTTTTGGTGCGCCGAGATTGGTGATGTCAACACTCAATGTTGCACCACTGCCCCAGTTACTATTAATTGTGTATTTCACATCGCATTGCGCCTGCACATTGATGGTGTAAGTCATCAATATGCCTGCTGCGGATAAAAGGGATACGCTTTTTAACTTCACAATTGAACTCCTTTTTTACAGCATTTGGATAATCGTAAATGAACTGCTATTCGCCAGATGAAGCAGGCTGGTCATTGCGTGTATTCACACCAACGAAGAACAGGATTTAATGGTTGATAGGACTGTCTGGTTATATAAGTGAATTTGTGACTTGGGTCTTATATTTTAAAAGTTATTATTTTTCTTGTTACGGGAAAAATTAAAAAACAAAAAATCACTTAAGCAGTGAAGTTTGCAGGTTGGATTTTTTTACAGGTGGAAAAAATATCGCTCGAATCAGTGTATTTATTTTATTTTTTGCGCAAAAAATATTGAATTGTTTATAAGGCGGATAGGAATTGCTGTCAACTATTCTGATCGCAAAATAGAAAAGGCCGCGCTCAATGTGAGGGCGGCCTTTTTGTCAAATGAATCAACCGTTAAATAATAGAAGGAAATTAATTGCGGTTAATAGTAACGTCAATGGTATCCGAAAGTGGGGAACCGTTTGATCCATTGATAACCACACCGTTGCTATCCTGTACTTCCGCTTTCACATAAATTGTAGAGGCGACGTTGAGATCCAGATCACCATCGATTTCCAATTGACCTGGTGTAGTGTCGGAAAAAGAAATTTTATCTTCCTTATCATCAGGAATGACATTATTGGTATCGTCATAATCCCAGACGACTTTGGAGGCGTAATTTTCATTTTTGGTGTTGTCGGGATAAGTAGCTACTACTTTTAGCTTCAAGCTACTGCCTTCGGTCACCGATAAATTAGTGGTGTTACTACCGCTACTGCTTTGGATTTGAATTGAGGTTGCCTGGCGCTCTTTTATTGTTAACGCCAGCGAGCCACTGGCGCCACCACAATCGCCTTTGAGTGTTACAGTCGCTCCACTCGCAGTGCCTTCTTTGGCGGTAATTTGTGTTCCTTCAATTTTCAAATGTTTAGCCGGGTCAGCGGAGAGTGTTGAATTATCGGTAATGTCAATGGGATTGTTAGCATCGCCATAAATACCTTTTACCGTTACTGTCGCGGTTTCGTCATCGCGCATTTCGGCATTTTTGTCGGTAGATACGGTAATTTTGGTCAGCGCTTCATTGATAGTAAACGTAAATGCTTCCGATACAACTTCCTTCCCGGTGTTATCCACACCACTGGCAACGACTTTCACACTACCATTATTTTTAGTGCTAAGAATTCCTTTGGTGGCATCTTTAAAGCTGGCAATGGTCCCGCCTTCAGTGACTTTCCAGTTGGTATCGTAGGGGAGGGTTTTTCCATTGTCGAATTTGGCTAATGCAGTGAAGGTTGAGTTTTTACACTCATCTACCGATGAGGCAGCATTTTGTACCGTGATACTTTGCAGATTCGCATCGGAGACATTGATTTCCTGGGGGGCCGCAGCAATGCCTGCGTATGTCGCAGTCAGCGTGAAATTTCCCGCTTTGTGTGCCGCTTTGAAATAGCCATCTTTAATTTCACCTAAAGTGGGATCGCTAATTTTCCAGGTGGCTTTTCGGGTTAAATCAATTTTGTTGCCTTGCTCATCAGTACCAATCAATTCAAATTGATAATAACTTTTGTAGTGAACATATTGTTCGTTTGCTGCGATGGCAACTTTGGTAACCGTATTTTTAGCGGCATCAACGGTTTGCGCAACACGTGCACTGTCGCCGTCACCACCACCGCAACCGGTTAATGAAATAATTCCCAGGCTTGCGATCAACGCCAATGACAAATGAATTCCATTAGAACGCATAGGTAACTCCCAGGCCGCAGCCATCTACTCGTAAATCATCATCTTTATAAGAGCGCACGCAATCCAGGCTCCAATACAGCGGTTTGTTTTCCAGAATGGGATCTTGCAATGAAAAACCGTAACTAAAACCGGAAAAGGTATCACTGTAGGGCGCGCCCAAACGCGGCAGGTGAGTTTCAATTTCGGTTGAGGCATAGCCCAGCAGAATACTGATTTTCAGATCACCCTCTTCATACTCGGGGTTGGTGAGCGTTACGTAAGCGGCGGTTTGCTCGGTAACTTCCATGGTGACACCGTGTTTGTCGTCATTGCTCATGGGCACGCCAACCACACCCTGAAGACCTATGCCATCAAGCAGGCCATCATCAAACTCCAAACCGCCTTTAAATAAAAACACGGTCGGTGAGAAGCGTTCGCCTCCCGCTTTAATCATGGTGTAAGTAGCTTGGCCGGAGACGTGGAAGTCCAGTGGGATTTCCGCCTTGGCGCCGATACTGGCGAAGGCGCCGATGAGCAGCGCACTGAGCGGTTTAACCAGTCGTTTACACATAAGGATTCCTTGCTGTGTGATCAATGTTATTAGTCAGAAGTTATTTCTTTTCGTTTTATTTAAATCGTTGGCTTGTGGTTATTCGAGGTTATTGCCGCGAATAACAGTGCGCAATTCATGGATATAAGCGTTGCCACGCCCGGAATATTTACCTAATTCCGCCACCATGGCAACACCGGTAAAGGCTTGCGGCTGGTCGCGCAGTTGGGCGCGCAATTGCCGCCAGGCGCGATAGGCGTTGTGGGTATTAATGTTGTTGAAGTATGCCGTAAGCGATTCTTCAACATTGTTAAATTTTTTAACCTCATGTTTGGCGCGTGCTGAACGCTTGCCGGGCACTATGCCGCAGCCCGGTTTATAACACCAATGGCCAAACAAATTATGGGCTTCTTCCGCAAAACGCGAGGTCCCCCAGCCGGATTCCACTGCGGCTTGTGCCAGTACCATGGAGGACGGAATGCTATCTACCCGCAGTAGCAAAATATCAACCGCTTTGTCATCCTCGGGGTAGGTCTCATAAGTTACATGGAATTTCTCACGCAGCTTTTCCAGGTTGCGCTTGTTTACGCCGCTGATGGTTTGCGAGTTATCCCATTCGGCTTTGATTTTTAATAAACGTTCACGGGATTTTAATAATTTTGCATTTTTTTCATCCACCAGCGGGCGCAACATGGCAAGGAATTGTTCCTTGCGCTCAGGTGTCTGGTTGATGGCGGCAAAATCGGGCAGCAAGGTGCTGCTGGTGAGTTCATCGTCGTCCATAAAAACGTGATGGATTGGAATGCTCATTAAACCCAACACCATGATCAATGTAGCGATAGGAAATGCCAGTAGTAAAAGGCCAAGAAACCACTGTGAAGCTTGCTTGTTCATAACACGGTTTACCAAATAATTAATAATTAACGTTAACTACACGAGCGAAGCGCTTCTAATAAAAAGCACCATCAATAAACAGGTACGGCAAAAATTATTGGCAATAAAAACGAATGGAAAACTAGATATCCAATTGTTTGCGCAATTCTTCCATGCGCTTGAGATTTTCTTCGCGGCTGAGCGGTGTTTCTATTGTTTGTGGCAATGCTGGCGCATTGGGTGCCGGTAATTGCTCGCCATTGATGACGCGCTCGCATATTTTTAGATAATGTCGCTCGAAAATCGGAAAGGCGATTTTTTCCGGATTGCTCGCCAGAAAATACCAATCACTTGCGCAACCCGCGTGATACACCGCCGCGTGGCTCCAGCGGTAAGCCGCTTTAGGGCTGGATGCGCGACAGGCTTCTACATAAGCGGCATGAGCATCAATCAACCCGAATTTTTCCGGCTCGCCCTGGCAGGCTCGAATCATACGGTGCAACGTTGGCAAATACTCTGACTCTTCTATCACTTTGCGTGCGCCGCGCAGGATTGTTTCCGGCGCAAAATGCGCAAGTGAATTTAGCCACAAGCGGCGTGCCTGATTGAGCAATTCGTTATCTTTAAACGCGCTGTAATACTGGTTGTGATAGTTAATGCGGAACAATGCAAATATTTGATTGATCGCATCCACATGCGCATCCGTCGGCGCACCGCGTTGTTCGCGTTGAGCATATGCAGAATCAGCTTGCCCAGCTGCGGTCGTTGAGCTGTTCTGCGAGGCTGCTATCTCTTGTGCGACTTGATTGATGAGCGTTTTGCTGTCCTGCATGGTTAACCTGCTGCGAGTTGACGGTGGTTAATGCGTGTTGTTTGGCCCAGTGATATTTCACGTGCTGCAAAAATTTGGTATTCCAACTGGCGTAAACCTGGTTGCTGTCGCGCCAGAAAAGTACAAACTCGGCTACTTGTTGCTGCGCGAATTGCAAATCGATATTCGCCAGTTTCAAAACGTCGTAGACATCTCTACCGGGCTGCCAGTTCTCGGGAATGCGCTTGGGTTCGGTATCGTGTTCCAGGGCGGAGCTGTAGCGCAGCCACTGGCGTTTTACGTGCTGGATAAATTTACTATTCCAGGTGCGGCCCACTTCGCCGCGCTCTTGCCAGTACACCACAAATTCCGGAATCGAATCTTCCACGAATGCGAGGCTGATGCCTGCGTGCTTTACTAGTACTTCCAATGCATCGCGGCTTGGCCGCCATTGGCTGTGCATCGCAATTTCCTGATCGCGTTTTAAAAATTCTGCATCGCGTTCGCGCACTTGCCGTTCATTATCTTCACGTTGCTGGCGAGCATTTACGGTTTCGTGGTTGCGCCATTTATGCAGCACATCTTTCAAAAATTTCGCACCCCAGCTGTGGCTGGTTTCACCGCGTTCGCGCCAATAGGTAACGAATTCAGGTAACTGCTGCCACACAAACTCCTGTGCAATATTGTACTGGGCGATTTGCCGCATTAACTCCTGGTCGGGCTGCCAGTTAGGAGGAATCAGATTGGCCCCGGGAGTGATCTGGGGAGCGGAAGGCATCAGGTTGGTGCATACGGGGTTGCTATCAAGTGATAAGGTCAATCGACGGCTTTCCACAAACGGTGCCGAAACCAGTTGAATCACGCCTTTCTCATGCAGGTTACGGCTAATTCGCTGGATATCGTAATCGGTCCAAAACGGCATCATTCGTTCCGCCCAGCTACCATCCACATCCAGCCATTGGCGACCATTGGAGGGCGTAAGCGGCAGGAAATTAGCCAATTCCGCCAAAATCCCCAGCATGCATGCCTCTTCCAGGCCAATAGTCGCGGCGAGGGAAGGGGAGATCAGCAGCGGGCGCTCGGGAATCAAGGGTGAAGTCATGGTAATAACAGGGCAAAAAACCGAAACATAGAAGGTCGGGAATTGTAGGCTGATAGGCTAATCGGCGCCAGTGCAAAAGGGGCGTTGGCTGCTTTCCTTATCGGGCGGCTGGTGTTATTGCTGATGTAGCGGGGCTGTTTTGGGGATGTTCAGGGTAAATGCGGCGCCTTGCGATTGATCTTCATTAATACTGATGTCACCGCCCAACTTGTGCGTAATCAGGTTATACACAATCGACAAGCCCAGGCCTGAACCGCCGGTACGGCGCGCGGTAGTAAAGAAGGGCTCAAAAATTTTCGCGCGAATATCCTCCGCAATTCCGCAGCCATTATCCGTGTAATGAATTGCAACCTGTTGCGGTGTTTCATGTAGCTGGATGTGTATTTTCTTTTCAGGCGTATTGTTAAAAGCGTGATGAATCGAGTTGGTAATCAGGTTGGTAATAATTTGGGCGATGGCGCCGGGGTAACTATTGATTTGAATAGGGGCGCCAGTGTCCAGTTGGCAATTAACCTGGCTTTTTTTTAACAGCGGCTGCAAGCTTTTCAAGGTGAGCGCAATGCAATCGCGCAGCTCAAATTGCTCTTCTTCATTCGCAGTATGAATCGCGCCGGATAATTTAAAATTTTGCACCAGGGTTGCTGCGCGGTTGAGATTATTGTTAATTAGCCCCAAACCATCAT
This sequence comes from Cellvibrio sp. 79, assembly GCA_003056245.1. Classification (GTDB taxonomy): domain Bacteria; phylum Pseudomonadota; class Gammaproteobacteria; order Pseudomonadales; family Cellvibrionaceae; genus Cellvibrio. The sequence goes on from MVDH01000003.1 coordinate 1,762,774, forward strand.
CGATACTCTCCAGAAATTGCGCAAAATCCTGCTCATTTAATTGTTCGTCATGATAGAGGTGCTGGATGCGTTTTAACTCATTCGCGCAATGACTGGCAGAGGTAACTGCGATGCCCAACGGTGTGTTGATTTCATGAGCGAGCCCGGAAACCAATCGCCCGAGGGATGCCAGTTTTTCGCTCTCGATTAATTTTGCCTGGGTGTGATTTAAATTGCGCAATGCATGTTGCAGTATTTCGGTGCGCTCGTTAATTTTTTGCTCAAGCTGGTCATTAATTTCTTGCAGCTGGCGCTCGTAATCATTGCGTTGTGCGGCACTGATCGCGCGGCCATAGGTATCTGCCAGCGCGCTTGCAAACGCAATTTCTTCACTGCTCCATTGGCGCTCTGGCCCCTGATGCTCGCAGCAAATAATACCGAGCATATTGCCGCGGTGGCGAATGGGGGCATCGAGCATGGAAGTAATACCAAAGGGAATTAAATAGCCATCGCGAAATTCAATGGTGCTGCTGTGTTCCTGTGCATTGTCAGCGACGATTGCGCGTTCATTATCCAGCGCAAGAAAATAATTGGGATAAGTAGCACGCATGAGTTCCAGTTCACCATCAATAACACAATCATCACCATCAATCAGCATACGGCAGCGAATGGCCTGTTTGTCGTCGGTGAATATCCAGATACCAACACGATTAATCTGCAAACCGTGTAGCGCAGCGGTGAGAATTAATAGCCCAGCGGCTTGTAAGTCCCCATCGTCAACCATGCTGGATTTGGAAACATCATGCAGGATATCGTAGAGCGTACGGTACATAAAAAATTATTATCCCGGAAAATAATTAATGGCTGGTGTGATCGGGGAAGTTGATGCGAATTTCACGAAAGTGTTCAAACAGCGATAATGCCGCATCAACCATTGCAGGATCGAATTGCTTGCCGCTGCGTTCGCTGACGTAATGGATAATATCGTTTTCCTGCCAAGGCTTTTTGTAGGCTCGCTCTGATCCTAACGCGTCGATTACATCGATAATCGCCACTATGCGCCCTTCGAGTGGAATTGCCTCGCCTTTTAAACCTTTTGGGTAACCACTGCCGTCCCAGTGTTCGTGATGGCTCAATGCAATACGAGCACCCATTTTGGCAATAGTGCGGGTGGAATCTTTTAATAGCTCGTAGCCTATCAGTGCATGGGTTTTCATCGTTTCCCATTCACTGTCGGTGAGTTTGCCAGGTTTGTGCAAAATGGTTTCCGGAATGCCGATTTTGCCTATGTCATGCAATGGCGAGGCATATTTTAACGTTTCCGCATACTCACTGGTTTGGCCCAACTTTAAGGCCATTAACTCACACATCAACGCAACACGCCGCACATGCGCACCGGTTTCCTTGGAGCGTTGCTCAATTGCATCGCCTAGTATTAGCAATAATTCTTTTTGCGTTTCCTGGGTATGTTCGCGGCTGTAAAGGTTTTGGAAAATCAAGGTGATATTAGCGGCAAATAATTTCAGTATTTCATCTTGCAAAGAGTTGTGCGGTTCGCGAAAACGGGTGTAGAGCACGCTCTGGGTTTTTTCATGGGTATGGTAATAACCGATAAAAATATCGTCGGTCACTGCGGATTCTTTTTTCTCCAATGTTTCTTCAATCGCTGCACGGACATCAGCGGGCAGTATTTCTGTATCCCACTGATTATTCAGTTTGACTTTATCGCCAGTGGCCGCCAATAAAATCAATTCGGCATCGCCAAATAAATCCACATGCCGGCTGACCAAATACATTTCCGCTGTTTTGATATTCAGTAACTGAATGGTGTGGTTCAGGATGGCATTGCCAAATTGGTAGAGCGTTTGGCTGCGCAACACTGAATCGGATGCGGCAATAACTCTTTGCATTCCACGTTTGCTGGTTTCAATGGTAAGAATGTCGCGATAGGAACGAATCGATGAATAAACACAGGTTTTTAATTTGGTGTCAGTCAGTTCGGTTTTGCTTTTGTAATCATTAATGTCGTAGGTGCGAATAACGGTTTCTTCGGGCGATGATCCCGGTTGCCCGGTACGTAAAACAATGCGTGTGGAATGATTGTTTAATTGATTGCGAATTTTATGGATTAATTCCAGGCCTGCTTCATCGCTCTCCATAACTACATCAATAAATGCCAGTGCGATATCCGGGTGATCCTGAAATAACCGCAAGCCATCGGCCGCGCTATGGGCATTTAAAAATGCCAGTGGTTGTTCATCGATTTTGGTATTTTTCAATACCATTTGGGTGACTGCATGCACCTGTTCCTCATCATCAATAATTGCCACTTTCCACGGTTTTACCATTAGCTGGGGATTTATTGCGGTGGCAGCATCTGCAGGTTTAAGAAATTTCATGGTAGTTGTCCTATAGGTTGAGTTAATTATAGGTAGTGCTACCAACTTGGGTGCTTGATGTTTAGATTGTTTTCATAATGCCTTTCAGGGTGAAGGAATTAATTGCAATAACTGGATGGTATTTGCATGAAGTTTGTAATGGCTTGTTACAGTCTGATACAGACCCATGCGCCTTGTTACAGCCAAGCTGTGCATGAGTGTTTAGGCTGCGAGCCCTCTCTCAGTCAAAAGGAAACTGTCATGCTCAAGCCTGAATTTCGTCGCCATCCACTTAGTCTCCTGTTTTCCCTTCTACCGCTGGTTGCGGTTAATGCCTATGCGCAGCAAGCGACGCCCCAACGGGATGATGTGAGTGCTGCTGATACTGCAGTTGAAGAGGTGTTGGTACGCGGCCGCCAAAGTGATTACTCGGTCATTACTGAAAATGCGCAAAAAATTGTGGATGTACCCGGTTCGCTGGGTGATCCATTGATGGCGGTATTTAGTTTGCCCGGCGTATTAAGTGAAGGGGATGGTGGCGGCGCACCGGCGGTGCGTGGTTCATCGCCCAGTGACAACCGTTACCTGGTAGATGGTGCACCGGCCGGTTACGTATTCCATGCGTTTTCCACGTCTATTTTTAATGAAAATATTATCCAGGATTTCCAATTGTTTTCTGCTGGCTTTGGACCACAGTACAACAATGCTATTGGCGGTATCTTCGATATTAAATTGCGCGATCCGCGCCAGCAGGATTTTACAACGAAAGTTGATGTGTCGATTTTGCGTGCAGGAATATTTACCGAAGGACAAGTTAGCGAAAACTCGGCGTTGTATTTATCGGCCCGAACCAGTTTATTGCAATATTTTTTTGATAAAGATGAGGCGGAAAAGGAGGATGGTATCCGTGTGCAGGACGCACCGGAAGACACGGATTACCAGTTCAAATACCAATACCGTTTAGGTGATAACCATAAGCTCACACTCAGCGCCAATGGCGCCAGTGATTTGGCCGCCGCAGAATTTACTGAACGTTCAACCGAAGCAATGGAAGAGCCGGATTTTGTCGGCAGTGCAAAAATCGACAACACTTTCCATAACCAGAGTTTGCGTTGGCAATTTGACGGCGATAGCGGTTCCGCATTTGATGCGCAAATCGGCCATTATGAAAATACCCAGGATACATTCTGGGGCGGCGATAAATATTTTTTCGACATGAAAAATTCCGATGTTTACGCATTGGCTAATTATTCATTTGTGGTGGGTGATAGCCACAACATTTCATTGGGTGGCGAACACCATGCTACCGAATACAGTTACGACGCCCGTTTTATTAATTATGTGTGTACCGAATTTGATCCGGACTGCGAGTTGCGCCGCGGTGAATTGATTGATGCGGAAGATAAAATTCGCATCAAGGAATCATCGGTATACCTGAATGATCATTGGAGCCTTGGCGAACGATTTTCATTGGATGTCGGTGTGCAAAGCCATTACAACGATTACACCAAAGAAACGTTTACCCATCCGCGGGTGGCCATGAGTTGGGAGTTTGTTGACAAATGGACGCTAACTTCTTCGGCGGGTTCCTATAACCGTTTGCCGGATATTGATAAAACATTTCCTGAAATTGGCAACACTGAACTCGATTCTCCGACGTCGGAACATTTTACGTTGGGAATCAAACAGGAATTGGCAAATGAATGGAGTTGGTCGGTGACGACTTATTACAAAACCATGGATAATTTGCCTCTTGCCAGTGACATCAACGATGACAGTAAACCGCTCTACACCAACAATGTGGAAGGTGAGGCTTATGGTGTAGATTTATTTATCAGCAAGGAGCGTACTGACCGTTGGTACGGTTGGCTTGCCATTAGCGCTTCACACAGTAATCGCACCAATAAGCTCACTGGAATTGAACGCGATTATTATCTGGATACACCACTGGTACTTAATTGGGTGATGAATTACCAGATTAATAAATTGTGGACGGTGGGCGGGCGTTTTACCGCACAATCCGGCCGCGCTTACACACCAATCACGGGTATCCAAAAAAATCCCTGGTTTGAAAACCGGATTTTGCCTGTCTATGGTGAACCTTATTCTGATCGCTTGCCGGTTTATGCGCGACTGGATTTGCGTTTCCAGCGTGAAATGACATTGTGGGGTTATCCCGGCACCTACAATATTGATATTCTTAACGCCCTCAATCGACGTAACGTGACTGACCGCAATCTCGATTATAAACGCACTTCATCGCCACAGGATTTCAAGCTGGAAGATGAAGTGGGATTGGGTGTAATTCCTGCGGTGGGTATGTCGCTGACTTTTTAAATGACAGGTTAATATTTTTATGCTGATGAATTGTTGGCGCACAGGATTGTCCATCGCGTGGTTATGGCTGGTAATTATCGTGCCGGTATTGGCAGGTGATTTATCGAGCGATGTACGTAAAGGAACCTCCGGCCCGGATAATAGTAATGGCGGTTATTTTGAAGTTGGAGTGGGGCTTTCCACTTATACCAATCCGGTAGTGGGTATGCCGGAAGGCAATGAAAAAGGTGAAGTCCACACAGAGGGGTTTCTGGATATCAGTGCACGTTACCAATACCGGTGTTTATTTGCCGAGTTGTTTTCGCAAAGCCTCGAGCAATTTACGATGGGTTGCAATTTTTATAATGGCAACAATTGGTCGCTGGATTGGGTGGGGATGGCTCCGCATGATGGAATGAGTGAAGAGGAGAGCAATGATTACCGCGGCTTGAACAAACGCCGCGATGATTTCATGTCAGGTTTGCGCACCACCGCCTACTTCGGCAATTACATCGTGCAAATGCATGCGCTCGTTGATATCAGCGATACCCATCATGGTGAATTATATTCTTTGAAGTTGGCTCGCCATTGGCAATATCGCAATTGGACTGTTCACGGTATTGTCGGGGCAACTTATCGCTCTCAACAAATTACCGATTATTATTTTTCAATTGATGAATCTGAAGCATCAGAAAAATATCCACAATTTGACGCGCGCGCCAGCATGGCTTACGTGGCAGAAGTAGGTGCTTCTTACCCTCTTAACGAAAAATGGGTATTTCGCAGTTTGATTCGCCGGATTAACCTGGATTCGCGCGCAATGGAAAGTCCGCTAATTCTGGATGATCACGGTCAGATGATCGCGACCTCCGTCAGTTATGTGTTCTAAGGGCGATGACCATGGCCCGGTTTATTCAAGGAATCTGGATTGCCCTGTTGCTGTTACCAGTAAAAAATGCTTATGCGATTAATGAAACAACAGCGACCACAAATCCGGTGTCAGCAAGTTTGCTCCTGACGCCGGCGCGCTGTGTGGCTTTGCACCAGGGGCAAATATGTTACCAGCGCGTGCAAATTTCCTGGAGCAGTTCTGCGGTGGGAAATTATTGTGTTTATATGGAGGAGCAAGCGCAACCATTGCATTGCTGGCAGGAGCAAACACAGGGGACATTAGTCTTTGAGTTTGCGAGTGACTCCTCGCGCTTACTGCAATTAAAAAATGCGCAACAAAATATTGTTGCCGAAGCAAGTATGGAGGTTGCCTGGGTTTACAAGGCCAACACTCGCCGAAAAACCCACTGGCGTTTATTTTAATGATGATAACTAACGACTCAGACCTAGCTGAAAAAAAATCATCCGCCGCCAGTATTTTATTGGTGGAAGACGATGCCTCGCTCGCGGAATGGATTCAGCAATACCTGCAAGGCCATGAATATCAACTGCGCCATCTTGCGCGTGGGGATTTGGTCATTGCCGAAGTTCAGCAATATAAACCTGAATTAATTATTCTGGATGTAATGCTACCTGGCAAAAATGGTTTTGATATTTGTCGTGAATTGCGTGCGTTTTACAATGGCCCGATTTTGATGCTAACCGCACTCAGCGATGAAACCGATGAAGTGTTGGGACTGGAACTGGGCGCTAATGATTACCTGAACAAACCCGTGCGGCCGCGCGTATTACTGGCGCGTATCAAGGCCCTGTTGCGGCGTGAACCGCAGGAGCAACAGCACGAACAACAGGATGGGCATTTGCAATTTGGCCAGTTAAAAATATTGCGCGATGCCAAAACAGTATTTTATCGCGAGCAACTGGTGCCTTTGACAGCGAATGAGTTTGATGTGTTGTGGTTGCTGGCGAGTAGCGCTGGCCAGGTCATCAGCCGCGATCAGTTAGTTACCCAATTGCGTGGTTTTGAATACGATGGTTTTGATCGTTCCATTGATATTCGCGTTTCCCGCCTGCGAAAAAAATTACTCGATAATGCGGAACAACCTTATCGTATAAAAACGGTCTGGGCGCGTGGGTATTTGTTTTCACCAGAAGCCTGGGATTAATTCGTGAGGAGGCTAACCCTTTCGCTTCTTATTGTTGTTGTATCTGCCGTAATCGGCTTGGGCTGGGGCATCGACCAGTGGTACAACGACCAGGATTCCAACCCGGAAGATGCTTCGTTAGTTGCTTACAAAACAGTTGGGCGCGAACTGGCAATTCTGCTGGATCAACAAGGTGTGCAGGTAGAGTGGGACGATTGGTTCGCATTTTCCACTATGCATCCACAGGTGATTCCTTATCGTGAATTTCCGCTGCCGCAAAATTTGCAAAAAAATTTTGAAAACGGTGACGCCCTTTTGTTGGAGTCGGGCGATCAACTCAGTTTGAATTATTATCTCGCCAGCCAGGATCAAGTGCTTTCGCTAATGTTACCGGATGAGTTGCGGCAAGAATCCAACAGTTGGTTGAACTGGCTGCTGACTTTTTTGTTTTACGGTGGGGTTATTTTAGTGGTGCTGATTTGGCTTTATCCACTGCTGCGCCGTTTATCCCTACTGCGCCAAACTGCGCAGGAGTTTGGGGCCGGTAATTTGCAGGCGCGTATTGCGAGCGATAAAAATTCCTATATCAATAGTATTGAACTGGAATTTAACCGCATGGCTCAGCGTATTGAACAATTGATTGCCGATAATAAGTTGCTTTCGCGCGGTCTTTCCCATGATTTGCGCACACCGTTAGCGCGTTTGCGTTTTGGTTTGGACGTATTGGGCGAAGCGGAGTTGCCTGCATTGCAACAGCAACAGCTCGCGCATTTAAATCGCGATTTGGCGGCAATGGAATCACTGGTTGAAGCGTTGCTCAATTATGCGCGCATGGATCAGGTGCAAATCGCGTTTGCTCCGCGCGAATTAATACTGAGTGAATTTGTCAGACGCTTGCAGCGGGAATTTTATGTCGACCAGGTTGAGCTAGGCATTGATGATGTTGCAGAAAATCTTTCGGTGGGCGTGGATCCGGATTATCTCGCGATGGTGATCCACAATCTGGTACAAAACGCTCTGCGCTACGGTAACGGCATTGTGCGCGTATCGCTTGTGCGCAGCGACGCCCAGCTGGAATTGCGTGTGGAGGACAATGGTCCGGGTATCCCGCCCGATGAGCGTCAAAAAGTCTTGCAGCCGTTCTATCGCAGCAGTCAATTGCAAAGCTCAGGTGATAATCGTGGCCACGGGTTGGGGTTGGCAGTGGTGGAGCGTATTGCCCAGTGGCATTCCGCAAGCCTGGATTTGACGCAATCGCCAGCGTTAGGTGGATTGCAAGTTTCGCTCACCTTTCAAATTGTGGCGCCCCGGTAAATCCATCGACCGACAACGTTGTCGGATGTTTTTACAGTTTGCGTTCCTTTCATCCTTTCTGTGTGATGCAAATCACTGTTTTTATTGATTCTTCCCAAAATGGTGCAAAAATTGCTGATTTACGCGCAACCGTAATGACCACAACTTTCTAAAACAACCTCTCTTACATACAAATACGATAAATACGGTGTGAGATTAGTTAGTCAACCAAAGGGTATTTTCTGTGATTAAACAATTAATGAGAACGGCAGCAATGGTGTTGGCCATGGCTTCCAGCAGTGCTTTTGCATTGCCGGTAGATTTGGGCACTGCAAGCAATTACACCCTGTTGTCGCACGGCACCAATATTTGGCACGGCCAGCCGTTGTACGGCAACCTTGAGCTTGGCTCTGAAGCGGAAATCTATGGCAACGTAGGCGTGCGCAATACACTCAACATGGCACATGGCTCGGTGATTCACGGTAATGCGGATTTCGGTTCACTGACGCAAAATCCAGGATCTTCCATTAATGGCACTAAAGCTGTTCAGGGGGCGGGATTTTGGGATGCGTTATACGCTGACCTTAAAGGTGCATCGCAAAGTGCAAAAGCGCTCAGCGGTACTAACAAAGGTTATATCAATACGACCCAAACCTTTAATCGCCAGGGCGATGTATCGGTGTTCAACATTCTCGGTTTGAATTTGAGCGCGGGTAAAAGCCTTACGTTGAAAGGTAATGTTGATGATGTGTTCATCGTAAATGTGGATTATTTTGGTTTTATCCTCGGTGGCGGTGCGGCAATTATTCTTGATGGCATTTCGGCAGAGAATGTATTGTTCAACGTGCACGGCATCCTGAACAACGGTCACGTAAATGTTGCTGCGGGTAGCATGCAAGGTACTTACATCGCGCCGGATGGTTATTTCCAATTGGGTGATGGTTTGACACTGGATGGCGTGCGCTTTTTAGGTGCTGGCATTTCCGGAAACCTGCAAACTGTTCACGGCTTTGAACCACCACCTGTAGTGACAGTACCAGAGCCTTCTGCATTGTTGCTGTTAGGTTTGGGCCTGATCGGTTTGAGTCTGGTTCGTCGTCGCGTTTAATTTGCTCGAAAAATAGTTTTTATATCGCAAAAAAGCGAAGTTTGATTTCATCAAGCTTCGCTTTTTTTATTTTGCATGAGTTATGGTCACAAAACCCAAGTTAATGGTTATTAATATTTTTCCTGACAAGTTAACAGATATTAACTGGGTGGGTTAACGGCATTCTTCTAGACTGCATGACAGTAAAAATAATGCAGGATAATAACGATGAGTACCGAACGGTTTTATGAAATAGATTTGCTGCGTTTTATCGCGGCGCTCATGGTTGTGATCTTTCATTACACATTTGTTGGCTACATGCTCGGTTATGCACCGGAGCCGCGTACTGATGAATTGGGTATTTATACTCGCTATCTTTATCAGGGAATTAATTTCTTTTTTGTCATCAGCGGGTTTGTGATTTTGCTGAGTGCGCGCGATGGCAAGCCGCGTGAATTTTTTATTTCCCGTGCGTTGCGCCTTTATCCCGCCTATTGGTGCGGTGTATTACTCACATCGTTAGCGATTATTACCTTACAACAAGTGCAATTCCAGATCAGCTGGTCGCAGTTCCTCATTAATTTAACGTTGTTGCAGGGTAGTGTTGGCGTGTCACCACTGGAAAGCGCCTATTGGACGTTATGGATCGAGCTGAAATTCTATGCGTTAATTCTGGCGATGGTGTGGCTAAAACTGCTGCGCTTTTTGCCATGGTTGTGTGCATTTGTTTTGGTGATATCCCTTATTGGGCTAAACACTTCTTATGCTCAATCACTCGATCCTTTTGTTAGTGGTTTTCCGCATTGGTGGGGTTATTTTGCGTGTGGATGTGTTTTCTACTTAATTAAAGCGCGTGGATTTTGTTGGCAATATGGTTTGCTAATTTTACTGGGGATTACTTTTTGTGTGCACCAGCCGTATGTGTTTAGTGAAATGATGAAAGGTTGGTATGGCGTCGAGTTTAGTGCCCTGGTTCTGGTAATTTCCAATCTGGTGTTTTTTTCGCTGATGAGTGTAATTGCACTAAGCAAAACCGGATTACTGCGCAATCGCTATTTTTATTATGCTGGTGTGCTGACTTATCCTTTATATTTGTTGCACCAGAATATTGGCTACATGTTCTTTAATGTGTTGCATCAATATGTGCCGGGTTATTGGTTAATTGTAGCGACGATTATTTTCTTTTTTGTCGTTGCCTGGTTAGTTCACATATGGGTGGAAAAACCGCTACAACAACCATTGAAACGGTTTTTGTTATTTATTACCCGTGCCCCGATTGCCAGGCCCCATGCTGAAAAAGCATAGGGCCAGCAATATTATTGCTCGACCGGCGTCGTTGGATGGTTGCCCCACTCCGCCCATGAGCCGTGATAGCCGCGAATATTTAATCCCACTGCCTTGCCCACCAAATACGTAAAACCGGAACGGTGATGGCTTTGGCAATGGGTAATAATGCGTTTATCCGATGTAAGGCCAAGGTTGGCCAGATATTCTCTCGCATCGCTGCGAATGCGCAATGCATTATTGCGATCCATCAAATTAGTCCAATCGCAATTTATTGCACCGGGCATGTGGCCATTTTTTAGCGCAGTAATTTTTTCGCCCGAATGTTCTTGTGGGCTACGTGCATCCCATACAACAAAATCTGCGCGATCCATTTCACCAATAATATCGGGAATTTCAATGACCACGGTGGGATCAATTTTTACTTCTACTTTGGATGGGGTAACGACAGGAATTTCACGGGTAACGGATTGGCCTGATGCTAACCATGCATGCAATCCACCGTTCAAATAGGAATAGTGTTTGTGGCCAATAGCATCCAGCGTCCAAATCATTCGGCCAGCCCAGCCGCCGCCTTCATCGTCGTACACGACTACGTGGGTATCGGGTGTTAAACCCAAAAACGAAAATACGCGATTCAATTTTTCTACCGATGCAATTTTTCCCGGCACCGGTGGTTCCGCAGCAAGGATTTTTTGTGGCGGAACATGAATGGCGCCGTCGATATGACCTTGTAAATACGTTTGCTCGGCGCACATATCAATAATTAATAATTTGTTATTGACGGGTTGTGCAAGCAGTGCAGCAAGTTGTGTGGGTTCGATAACAAAAGGGAGTGCCATATTTTATTCCTTCGGAAAAGTTAACTCTTAACCCCCTCCCAACCTCCCGGCTGCGCGCCCCGCTTCAAAGGGGGAGGAGCCTTGATCCCCAAGCAATTAGTTTGCTCCAGAAGGCCCCTCCTCTTTGACGCGGGGCGCGCAGCTGTGATGGCTGGGGAGGGGTTGTTTAATTCTCATTTAATGTACGCAAAATATAACGGTAAGAACTCATACGTGTTTCACTAATCTGACCATCATTCAATGCTTTCAAAATTGCACAACCTGGTTCATGGCGGTGCGAGCAGTCACGAAATTTGCAGTGACCAATAAACGGTTTGAACTCAATAAATCCCTCCAGCACTTCATCTTCTTCCATGTGCCATAAACCAAATTCGCGAATGCCGGGTGAGTCAATTAAATGGCCGCCGTCTGGAAAATGTAAAAGCAATGCGCTGGTAGTTGTATGTGTACCTTGCTGGCGTTCGGATAAATCTCCCACGCGTAAATTGGATTCAGGCAGGAGCGCGTTAATTAATGAAGATTTTCCTACACCTGATTGCCCCACAAACACGCTGGTATAGTTTTTTAAATATTCGCGTAGCTCATCCAAACCGCGATCAGTTTTGGTAGAAACCATCAACACGGTGTAACCCAATTCGCGATAAGTATTTTCCAGGTACGAAACTTTTTCGCGCGTCGCGTCATCAATGCGGTCAACTTTATTAATTACTAACACAGGTTCTATTTCAATTGCGTTAGCGGCAACCAAATAACGATCAATTAAATTGGCATGAGGTTCAGGGTAGGGGGCGACCACAATCATAATGCGATCAATATTTGCCGCCACCGTTTTCATATCCCCGTGCGGATCGGGTCGTTGTAATGCGGAATCGCGCGGCATTACCGCGACAACAACACCAGTCGGGTTACCTGCACGCCACACCACTCTATCGCCTGTGACCAGTGAGCCCAGGTTGCTGCGAAAATGGCAGCGCTGGTGTTGCCCTGCATTCTCGCCTTCGGTGGATTCCACCACTACCTGGGTGCCGAAATGGGTGATGATCAACCCGTGTTGCTCCGGACCCAATTCAGTGTCATTTAAATGTTCATCGGCCACTTGATCGCGTTTTGCCGCGCGGGCACTGCGTTCTTCCTGGATTTTGTCGATGCGCCATTGCTGGCGGCGAGTGAGTTTACGTTTGGACATGCGTGGTTTTTCTGGTCTCGATTGGCTAGCGGGCGATTTATGGTTTAGTCTGGCAAACATTGTGCCTGATTTGTGAGGAATAACCTATGACAACACCCACCCTGAACGAAAACAACCTGATCTGGATCGATCTGGAAATGACCGGCCTCGACCCCGACACCGACGTTATTATTGAGATCGCCACCATCGTCACCGATGCTGATCTGAACATCCTCGCCGAAGGCCCGGTTTTCGCTGTTCACCAGCCCGACAGCATCATGCTCAACATGGACGAATGGAACACCAACCAACACGGCAAATCCGGCCTCACCCAACGCGTGCGCGACAGTAAAATCAGCGCAGAACAAGCGGAAGCGGAAACCATTAAATTCCTGGAGCAATGGGTTCCCAAAGGTAAATCGCCGATCAGCGGCAATTCCATTTGCCAGGATCGCCGCTTTTTAGTGCGTGGCATGCCAAAACTGGAAGCTTATTTCCACTATCGCAACTTGGACGTAAGCACCGTAAAAGAATTAGCCCGCCGCTGGCGCCCCGGTGTAATCGCTGGCGTGAAAAAGTCTGGCGCACATTTGGCGTTGGATGATATTAAGGATTCGATTGCGGAGTTACAGCATTATCGCGCTACGTTTTTTAAGATGGATTAATGTTTTTTAAAGTAGTGCAAAAGGCGACTTTTTAGTCGCCTTTATTTTTTGCTGAATTTATTAATGATTGCGATTAAGAAAGTCGCGTATTAATTCGCTCGCTTGTTCCAAATGCGTTTCTAATATCCAGTGCCCGCCATCTTCAAGCAAATGTAACTCTGCGTTAGGAAGATCGCGCAAATAGGCTCGCGCCGAAGGTTCAGGCATAAATCCATCATTTGGTCCCCACACAATAAGCGTTGGCGGCTGGTGCTCACGCAAATATTTTTGATAACGCGAAAACCATTTACAGTTTTCGCGAAGCCCTGCGATAACCCTAGCTGCAATATCTTTACGTTGCTCCGTCATTAAACCCCAATGGAAAATCCACAAATCAGGCGGAACTCGTTCTGCGATTGTTGGGGTGACGTCATTCAAAAATTCATCTTTAAAAGCATCCACATTGATCGAGTTACGTATTTCTTCGTAACGCGCCGGACTTGGGTCATTCCAGTATTCTTTTAACGCAGCATATTTCGGCCCCAGAGCATCCTCATAGATATCGCCGTTTTGAATAATCAGTGCTTTGATTTTTTCGGGATAGTTAATTGCGAAACGCAATCCGATTTGCGAGCCAAAATCATGCAGATAAATAACAAAATTCTTAACTTCAAGTTGATTGCAAAACGCATTTAAAAACTGCGCAAAACCCCCGAATGAATAGTTAAAACTTTCTGGCGTATCGCTTAATCCTGAACCGGGAAAGTCGGGCGCGATTAAATGCCATCGGTCAGCCAGCTTTGGCATGAGATTACGAAATTCGTACGATGAGCAAGGATAACCATGGGGAAGTAAAATTGCTGGAGCATCTCGGCTGCCTGCTTCACGATAAAATATTTTCGCTCCACCAATTGACGTCCAGCGATGCTTTACAGTTGTATCTAGCGTCATAACAGTCTCCATGTATCTTGAGGTGCAGGATGATATTTTTTGGAGGTTGTAAAACGAACTTTGTTCCTATGGTCTTGGATAGGAAAATATTACTGATGACATATTTGAAATGCTAAGTGCATTTTAGGTTCGAAGGTAATTAGCTAATAGTTTTTACTTCTCAATGGTGCAGATTAAAAAAGCTGAATCTGAATATTCATGTAATCCGCAATATCGGGAATTATAATTAAGAAAATAGTGCAGGCTTATAGTCAGGTAAGTGTTCACTGTTGTTGCGATGTTTTCCAACGATGCAATTTTTTGGGTGTCCAGAGTATAGTTTTCTATGGCCACATTTTGGAATTTTTTATTGTTAATCTATGCAGTATTATAGTTTAGAAGTAAAATCTAGTTGGTGTAGATCAGCAATTATTTTAAATTTTTATTTATAAATAATTTTTTTGATGGTCAGGCTGCCAGGTATTAAATTGATAAGATAGTGTGGAAGTGTTAATTTCTAATATGGCGTAACAAAATAATAAAGTATGGAGGTTTTAATGGGCGGACATTGTGCGTTTTCAGATTGTTTGGAAAGCTTGCCTTTTATAACAATAATAATCCCCGTTTTTAACGAAGAGGAATACATTGGAGAAACTCTGGATCAGCTTGAAAAGCAAATATATCCACAACACCTTATGGAAATATTTTTAATAGACGGTGGGTCTACTGACAAAACTATTCACGTAATAGCCAAGTGGTGTGAAAACTCAGGATTAACTATAAAAGTTATTTCTAATGTAAATAGAATCTCCAGTACTGCTCGAAACATTGGTATTAATTCTGCACAAGGAGAATATATACTATTCATCGACGCACATGTCTTTATTCCTTCGAATGATTTAATTAGAAATATGGCAAATTCTGCAAGAACCATGAATGCCATGGTTCTTGGCCGTGCCCAGCCGTTAACGCCCCCGGAATTAAATGATTTTCAGACTATTGTGGCTGGTGTTCGAGGTTCTCTATTGGGGCACTCTACAAAGTCTTATATATACAGTGATCATGAAGGTTGGGTCAGCCCGGTAAGTATAGGTGTTATGTACCATCATTCTATTTTTGAAAACTCCGAGAGATTTGACGAGTTTTTTGATGCTGCTGAAGACGTGGAATTTAATTACCGTCTTGAGTCTAAGGGATATAAAGCCTTCCTAAGTCCTGACTTCAAAATTTCATATTATCCAAGAAAAAACCTTTCAGGTCTTTTTAAGCAGATGTTTCGCTACGGCTTGGGGCGGGCAAGATTTACAAATAAACATTTTAAAGGGTTTCAATGGGAAATATTTATGCCTGTTGCAGCGCTTTTTTCTCTGTTAATTGTTGGTAGTTTGGCTTTTAATAAAGATACCTTCTTTGCTTTTTTGGTACTGACAGCGACCGGCTATTCTTTATTGATAATTTATTTTTTGGGTGTTTTTTTTAAAACAAGACATTTATTATTGTCGCCGTTTTTTTTGCTGCTGGTGCATATTGGTTTAGCGTGTGGCCTTCTGGCTGGTTTAATTGAAGGGGTATCAATAAAATTGGCCAATATGAAAGGATTTTTTTATGAAAGAAATTAAGGGGGATCTTGAGAGGGCAGGATTTTGTCGGGTTAAGAATGTTTTTTCGAGTGAAGATCTCGATTATTGCGAAATAATAATTTCATCAATGATGGAAAAAAAAGGAATTTTTTTGGATCGATTAAAAACGGATATGTCGAGTAAATTTTATCCCGAGTGCCAACAATTAGAATTAACCAGACCCGCATTGTTATCTGCAAAATTGCGGAAATCATTAATATACAAACGTTGTCATTCTATAGCGAAGGAATATTTTGGCGGTCGAGCTTATTATCTATATGACCATGCAATTTTTAAAATGCCAAATAGCCCTACTATTACACCCTGGCATCAAGACCAGGCGTATCTGGGAGCTGATGTCGATATTCCAAGTTTGCATTTCTGGATTCCATTTCAAGATACAGGCATTGACAATGGTGCTATGCAATTTGTAGTAGGGAGGCATAGTGAGCTACTAAAGCATCAGCTGGCATATCAACAAAATTCGCATGTATTGACAGTTACTGATCTGCCTGCCAATGACATTTTTACGATGAATATTAATCGTGGGGATGTTTCTTTGCATACTAATTTAACGCTGCACTCATCACTTGCAAATAACAGCGAGTTGCCGCGTAAGGCATGGATTATTCATTTTGGAAAAAAACCGGAGTTTTATAAATGGTTCTATAAAGTTAAAACGTTGATATCTAAAAAGCCATCTCTTGATCGCTGGTAAAATGGTAGAAACAATTATTCTTTTATACCTGCCTCCACCAAAAAATCAATAAATTCTCGCGTCTTCGGCGCAACAATTCTATTCTGAGGATACAACACTGAAAAACTGCGCGAGGCGCCGCGATACGGTTTTAACACTTCCACCAAATTACTATATTGCTTTTGCGCAGCAATAA
>MVDH01000003.1:1779249-1795691 GCA_003056245.1 Cellvibrio sp. 79
GGCGCCGCGATACGGTTTTAACACTTCCACCAAATTACTATATTGCTTTTGCGCAGCAATAAAATCATAAGTTTGCACAAGCCCTCCGCCAGCGGACGCGTAAGTGATGCAGCCGAGTACATCCCCAGTGATGTTTACTTTGCCTGGGATATCGAGCGTGATTTCTTCGTTGTTGTGATGAAAGTCCAGGGCATGGGTTTGCCGGTGGCGGGCATGATGAAATGAATACAGTCGTGTTGCGTTAAATCGTCGAGCGTTTGTGGTGTGCCGCGTTGCGCTAAATATTCCGGTGTGGCGTAAATGCCGAGTTGTGCATCTTCCAATTTACGTGCGACTAAACGCGAATCTTTTGGTTGGCCCAAGCGAATAGCGAGGTCGTAACCTTCTTCGATGAAATCGATATTGCGGTTGGAAATATTTATTTCCAATTCCACATCCGGATAGCGTTGGCGATATTTGTGAATCACGGGCATTACCCGGCAATGGCCATAGGTTGTGAGTACGCTGATGCGCAATGTGCCGCGCGGTGTGTTTAATCCGCCGGTGAGTAAGCGTTCGGCGGCTTCCAGTTGCTGTAATGCGCGGATGCATTCGTCGTAATAGAGTTTGCCTTCATCGGTGAGGCGAATGTGGCGCGTGGAGCGCGCGAATAATCTAACGCCCATGCGGGCTTCAATACGCGCAACCGAGCGGCTGACCGCAGCGGGAGTAATGCCCAGCGCGACGGCGGCGGCGGAGAAGCTTTCCAATTCGGCGGACTTACAGAAAATCTGGATGCTGCCCAGGTTATTGCTATAGAGCTTGCGGTCCATTTATTACACCAGGCTAATAATGAAGTGATTCGCTGAATCTACAACATCTAAACCCACATCGCTAGAGTGGCAGCTATAGATGGTGGATTCCGCGATTGGCGCGGTTTTCCCGTGTATGAACTCAGGTGTTGTTCCAGGGTCGATTAATTATATGCGATGACGGAATAGCGCCAATTGGTTTGTTTAACAATCATTTTTTTAATGGTCCGTTTATTTAGGTGGAGGTTGATATGGCTGCTTCATGGTTGGTGAAAGTGCGTCGCTTGATTGCGACGGCGTTGATGGTGGGTGTGGCGAGCGCAACGGCGGTGAGTGTGCTGGCGGCAGAAAATAAAGGTAAGGTGTTGGTGGTGGTATCGAGTGTGAGTGAAATTCCATTGCAAGATGGAAAAACTTATCCCACCGGTTATTTTCTTAATGAATTGGCGGTGCCGGTAAAAGCGTTAATCGCTGCGGGTTACGAGCCGGTATTTGCAAATCCGAAAGGGAATGCGGCCAATTGGGATGTGCATTCGCTCGATGCAAAATTTTTTGCGGGCGATAAACAAGCATTGGAAAAAATGAAAAGTTTTGCCCAAAGTTTGCCGGGTTTGAAAAAACCACTCAGTTTTGCACAAGTGATCAAGCAAGGTTCAGCGGGATATGCAGGAATTTTTGTGCCTGGTGGCCATGCGCCTTTAGGGGATTTAACCACTAACGTTGAATTAGGAAAATTGTTGCGCGAATTTCATAACGCAAATAAACCAACCGCGTTGATTTGTCATGGCCCGGTTGCATTGTTGTCGTCATTACCTGATGCACAAACATTTACTACGGGTATGACAACCGGTGATGCTGCAGCGCTGGAGCGGGCCAGTAAAAATTGGATTTATGCGGGTTATCGTTTGACTGTATTTGGTACAGCGGAAGAGCGTATGGCCGAGCAATCACAACTTAATGGCAAAGTGCTTTTTTATCCTGCGGAAGCTTTAGCAGAGGCGGGCGCGATAGTTGAATCAGGAAAAGCTTGGCAAAACCACGTGGTGAAAGATCGTGAATTAATTACCGGTCGCCAACCATTTTCTGATGAGGAATTTACCTCGGTATTTATTAAAGCGTTGGATGAACAGCAAGCGCGTTGATAAAATTTTTAAAACGCCGGAAATCTCCGGCGTTTTATTTTTGAATAAATATTTACTAATTTATTATCTAGGCATCAACCAGTTGTTGAATCTGTTGTTTAGCAGCATTCAGTGATTGCTCCAAACGTTCTCCACCAAATTCGTCATAACCTACATAGATAAAATGCAAATTATTAATACCGATGAACGGAAGTACGGTGCGTAAATAAGGCTCAGCATGGTTCAACGAAAAGAAAGGTCCACCGGGTTCATAACCCGCATCACCGGATGCGATGATAATAAACGTTGGCTTATCCACGAGTAGCGGTTTGTAAGGTGCTTGTTTATCTTCTGGTTCAAATAAAAAGCTGTGATTTATTCGTACAATTTGATCAATCCAGGCTTTAAACGCGGCGGGCACGCTGAAGTTATATAGGGGCAGCCCAATTACCACTAGATCGGCATTAATTAATTCGTGGAGTAGTGCATCACTCTCCTTAAGCTGATTTTTCATCAGCGCAGTTTGTTCTTCGGCTGGTTTAAATGCAGCAGCGATCCACTCTTCACTCACTGGCGTTGGCGGAAATTTTCCCACATCGCGATGAATTATTTCAGTGCCGGGGTTTTTATCTGCCCATAGTTTGATAAATTGTTCAGTAAGGCGCCGGCTGTGGGAGCGGTCACCGCGCGGGCTTGCATCAATACGTAAAATTTTGTTCATGTTGAATCTCCATTCGCTAATCAGTGTGTAAAATCATTCTGCATGAGCGGTGGCAGATATGTAAGAACGCACAATTTTCTCCCTTGGTATCCTTTTGGATACTATCCAAGTTGAACGTCAGAAGGAAAAGCAATGATCAAGCGCAAAAAAAATCCCGAATACGATTGCCCCATTGAGGTCACGCTGGATGTGATTGGTGGAAAATGGAAAGGGATGATTCTGTATTGCCTATCGCACGGCACCACGCGCTTCAATGAATTGCGCCGTCGTATTCCCAAAGCGACGCAGCGAGTGTTAACTGCACAATTGCGCGAACTTGAACGCGACAGTGTTATTTCGCGAAAAGTGTACGCTGAAGTACCGCCCCGTGTTGAATATAGCCTGACGGAATTTGGCCGCAGCTTGCAGCCCATTCTCGACATGATGGAGCGGTGGGGCGAAGAATATTGGAAAGTGGTAGAAGGGCTGGGGCGAAATAAACCAACGGATGAAGATGATTAATTATATTGATGGTTTTTAGTGTGCGGACTAATAAATGTAGTCCGCATAAAATTATTCCCTATCCGCTTTTAAAACCAGCGAAAAAAATAAATTCTCTTTTTCAAATTTACTTCTAACAGTTTCAAAGTATTCATCGGATTCGGTGGAGATGCGGATGATTTCATCATTCGTTGCCAGTGTAGGTAGAGGCAAAACGCCGATAGGATCGGGGATTTTTCTGCCGTCGGTTTTTTGAACATCAAAAACGTAAAGGGTCATGCCGGTTTTCCTGATGGATAAGTAATGCAGTATTAATTATGAAAAAATTCTGCTGGGTAATGACTAATCTTTTTTGGCTTTCTTGGTCATTGGGCTTATTTGCCCTTCATTCGGGTATTCCCTACCGGTAAAAAGCCAGACCTCATATTCTGGAAATGCTTCTGCAATACCTGCTAAATCGCTGGCTCTCACCTCTGCCTGACCGCCGATAACATTTCTAAGGCGTGTGTATTTCATCCCGCATTTCATGGCGAGCTCTTCTCTGCTTAAGCTTTCAGTTTTTTCAATTTCTTTGATGCGTTCTATGTAGTTCATTATTTATATCTAAATAGTATATCCATAATGTAGACAGTTGATGTGTATAAATCTAATATTTAGTCTAATTATTAGATTTTTAATTGGCATTTGTGTGGTTCATTGTGGCTCAGCATGGTTTAAAAACCAAGTCTTGGCTGCTTTAGGGAGAGGGATAATAGGGTATGCGGGATTTTTCAATCCAGTTAGTGGCCGTTGATGGTACGGGGTGGGAATTTTCTTATACATTTTCGGATTTGTTCTTTGTTTTCCTCACGTCCGGTGGGCTTTCATTTAGCGCGGTTTACATGGCACATCACCTGACAATGAGTCGTAAGCGATTTACCATTTATTTCACCAATGTTTGTATAACCCTTCCAATTTCTGAATTGGATAAGTTTGAAAATTTTTTGCAAGATGCTCGCTCGGCAAGGTTGGTGCAACCATGATCCCTGATGCAGAAGTACGAGCAGGACTTTCTGTGTTGCCACCCATTGCATCACAAGAGCAATTTTCAAATTTAATCGGTGTGACCAAAGCAACGGTGCGCGGATTTGTCGAAACGGATACGCTCCCGCATGTAAAAATCGGCCGCCAGCGATTTATTAATATCGTTAAGTTGGTCGATGATTTAAAAGCTGGCAAAACAACATTTGCACGCGGGGATTATCATCATGGGTGAGCGTTTGGTAATTGCCAGTTGTTTTCTTTTTATTGTTATTTCTGTGCTGATGTTGGTTATTGAGTTGTATGTGCAAGAGTTTGTAATAGGTTGATTTTTTTAAATTTAGTTGTTTTACATATGTTCCGCAGTAATGCAGCTCAACTTTGTCTTTTTAATTATTTTTAATATGAATAGGGTTATATTTTATATTGATACAAAAAATCATTACTTATTTCATTTTGTGAGGATGTACTAACAAAGTTTACAGTGTTCAGCTGTTGAAGCCCCAGCAAATTTAAAACACCAGTTTTATCGTAAGTTAAGCCTGTAATAAAGTGTAATAGCTTATTTTTTTCCATAATGTCCTTATATGTGCTCACGTTAACCAATGTTAAAAAGGAGTATTCATATGCCAGTGATATCAGGAATAAACGTTAATCCTATTAATGTAAAGATCAATGGTGGCATCCCTGTAATTTCTGTTAATTTCAAGCCGGCATTTCCCGTGTTAATTGATGTTACAGCAACTCTTGCGTCTGGGCATCAATTAGGTAGGGCAATTATTAATGATGCTAATCCGAATAATAATTTTGTTGTTCTCAATGGGTTCAATCATTTTTTGAATCAGGTTGTTTGGTTAAGAATAGTTGTTTTTCACCCATCACTAAATCAGTTCGATTTTAATGTTTTTGTCAGCCAGGATGGGAAAGGGCTTGCTTCTTTTCATGTGGCGGGTACGTTTAGTGGTTCTACGTATAAATATGAAGGATTTATTTTAAATGGAGTTCAGTAATGAAAACCTATATTTTTATTTTTTTTGTCTTTTGTTTTTTTTCTTTAAAGGTTTTTTCTCAGCAAGGCGCTCCTACCAAGAAAGATTTTGCTGGGCATATTAATACTGATGTGCCACAGTCGGCTGGTTTTGCCTTGCTTGGTGTTACGCCGGAAAAAGTAATAGATCCTCAAGGGGGAAAAGAATTTGGTGCTGCTCTTTTACAAGGGTTAGATCAAAACGGTAATTTTCATTCAGGTTTTGCTTTGGATACTCGACCTTTCCTTTGGGGGCAGGGCGAATATATTGAAGAAAGAAATCTTAGATCGCGTATCTTATCTGGGTTTAAATTCAGTTTTGCTTCTACCGAGGGAGTGGATGATGAGGACAAGGCGTCTCGTTATGGTTTAGGTGTTAATTGGAGTTATCAATTTAATGAGCCTTTTATGAATAAAGAATATGTGCGGTGTGGACAAGCTGTTACAGATAAGGTGGTCCCTCCTGTACCTGACGCAAGTCGAACCGAGGAACAAGTGAAGTCTGAGCTAAGTAAAGGTATTAAAGATTGTGGGATGAAATATCTTTCTTGGCCTGTTAATTCAATTTCAGCTGGTGTTGCCGCTCATAAATCAAAAGAAGATTCTGTTGATATTAGTGACTCCGGTTATGGTGTTTGGTTAACAGGGTCCCATAGCCTCGGGAGAAAGGCGGAAGTTACCGGTCATTTTCGATATGTTGAAAACCAGCTATCTGTTAGCAAGGATGGTTTAGCGCAGGCTGATGTGCAGATTACTGCTTTAAGATTGAGATTCGGAAGTGATTCGGTGAAAGGAATATTTGAGTCTTCTTGGAATGTTGAAGAATCTGATGTAGCTGACGATGAGTATTCTCTAGTTTCACTTGGTACTGAGTTCAAAGTGCAAGAAAATACATGGTTTAGAATTGCGTATGCTGAAATGAGCGGTGCCTCATCAAAAAAAGATGAAGGTGTTTTTACTGGTCAGTTAAGATTTGGATTTGGTAGTGCACCGTTGTCTGCATTTTAGGTGTTAGCTATTTAAGGTAAAGAATTTTTTGAGTTATGTTTATGATTGGTGTTAGAAAATAAAAAGCTGATAGGTGTGAATCTATCAGCTTTTTTCATACTTTGATTTAAAGATTTTGAGTAGTTATTTAGAGCGTTTTGAGGTGTAATAATTTTTTTGGGTGCTGTGCTATGGAGCTAAGAGCCGATTGGTGTGCCATATGTCTTTAAAAATTCTCTAACGAAAAACTAATCCCTAAGTTTGCTATTTATGATTTTTAAAATTCATTGGTATCTATTTTTTATTTTTACTTGCAGGCCATGTCGGTTCTTTTAGGCCCTGCATACACAGCTTCACATCTTGATCCACAACATTTTTTGGCTTCACACATTCTTTTAATGTACGCGTTGGTTTGAATTTTTCTTCCGGCTTTCCCGCAGTTAAATTGTTCGCCATATTGTCAGCATTGCGGCAAGCGGTATTTTTCATCGCCTGGGTATCATCGTTGGGATTCTGGTTGTATTGCTGAATCCAGAAATTGCAGGTTTTGATCACCTGTTGCAGTTGGGGGTTATCGGTATCGATGTGCCGCAATCGCTCATTCGCATAAGAAGCAGTATTTTGCTGGCTTTTACCGCTGATGGATTGAACCCATTTGTGAGTTCCATTCCTTTTATTACATTGCTCTAATCTGGATGCATAGAAATTACGCTGCTGCTCCCAGTATTTGTTCTGGTTTCGATCTGCACTGTTACTGATCTTGCGATTGGTGGAATTCATTTTGGACTCCCACCAGCCGCAATCCTCGGCTAATACCGTGCTTGTTGATGTGAGCGCAATTATGGTGGTGAATGCTGCTAATGATCGAATCATAGGTTCCTCCGTAAACCTGGTGTTGCGGGGTAATAATCGGTCGATTGGTTAGGTTCTTATGCCAATTAAGGTACAGTTCCGTGGCGGTAATTAACCATTCTTGCCGGCAGGCGTCAATGCCAATGTTTTATCCTACAAAACCGCCTTTTGGGGTTGACAGCCAGCGCCGCTATCGCCAAAATGCGCGCCTCACAAATATGGCTAGATAGCTCAGCCGGTTAGAGCACAGCACTCATAATGCTGGGGTCGGCGGTTCAAGTCCGCCTCTAGCTACCATATTCTGAAAAGGCTAACAGGTTAATACTTGTTAGCCTTTTTATTTATTTTTATATCTATCAAGAGTTCACCTCTTGCAGAAACGCGATCAGGGCGGTTCGTCAAAGGGGTGAGTGGTAGTGTCAATAGGTTGGTTGTTTGGAAGATAATCAGGGGCAGGTATTGGGGTAGCACGATAATCTGTTTGTGGGGTTAACCGTAAAGTCAAACCCCGAACTTGCTCTGACGATTAGGCTTGGTTGCATTACTCATCAAAAAAATCTTTTACTTCTTTTGGTACTTCGTTATCAAAGTCACCCAACCCTAGTCTATTGCGTTCAGCCTGATAGTGGTCGTAAAGTTCCTTGCCCCGATTTTCTATCCATGTTTTATCTTCCTCTGTAAAAGCTTTATCAAGGTGATAATGTTTTTTGTAAGTGTCTACCATGGTGTCGTTAAATAATTTTGCGGTGTATTGATCGCCGCGCATGGCGTAGAGCTTGTAGTAAGCGGAAGATTCCAATAGCTGTTTTTTGATTTCTTCGGCAGGCAAATCACTCAGCAAATTAGGCGATGTGTAATTTGCCATTGTAGTGATGCCTCTCAGGCTGCCGTAAACAATTTCCTTCTGCGCCAGAGGAATTGCTGCATTTACTCCTTCTGATGCCAGCTTCCTTATTCCCAGGACGTGCATAGCATTGAAGTCTCCTTGTTCTGCAAGATTGGCCAGTTGTTCATCAGAATAATGCTCATAAGTTTCAAGGTCTGCTGTTGATTGGCCTGAGTTTCTCAGCCATTCATTTTTTACAGCCATTTCGGTGGCAGTAAGTTGTCTTCCTGCAGATTTGGGTTCTTTTGGTGACGCACTGGCTTGAATAGATGAATGTGAAGCTATGCCTTCTGTTGTTTGTGCAACGGGATTCTCGGGCGCAACCGAAACCGATTGTTCCGTTGTAGATTGATTAAATAAATAACCAACGACAGCAGCGCCGATAAAAAAAAGTGACAAAAAGAATATTTTTTTCATAAAGAATCACTATTAAATAGTTTTATCCGGAAAAACTCCTCGCAAAAATTCGAGGAGTTTCCAAAAACATAATTATCGAATCTTGGAGCAAAATTCATCTACAATTTTGGTCTGATAATTAATACACGCCTGTGTATTGTATTGATAGTTTTGGTTCGCATCATCGCGGCATCCATAGTTCCCTTCCTGTTGAACTACCGCACCACCTGCTGCACCACCAGCGCCCACCGCCGCGAATAAGATACCCCAGCCAATTGGCCCACCGGCAAGGGCAACTATTGTTCCCCCCACACCAACAACCCCTCCAGCAGCTATTCCAATTGTTCCACCAGTACCCAAGGTGTTGCAGTGCGCAATATGATCTCTGAAAAGCTGTTCCTTTTTATCGTCACAGAGTTTCTTTTGTTTATTTGAGAAATCATTTATGCAGCTTTGTCTGGCTTGTGCAATGGCTGCATCTTTATAGCCGCCGGAAAAACCAAAACTAGCACCATAGTCACCGGAAGTGGAGCCTGTCGTCGATGGATTGTAGTTAGTGGAGGTTGATGGTGGCGGGGTGCCAGTCACTACAACGGTTTGCGTTGCGTTTGCTCCAGCGACAATTAAACCCAAGAGGCTAAAAACAAAAACGTTTTTTATCATTATGAATAGTCCTTAATAATTAAAAATAAAATCCATCATGCATATGAATGCAAAAACAGATGTTCCATTGAAAGAGGCGGGGATAGAGGAGGTGTCAAATTGTGGAAATGCACCAAATTCCGTGGCTTTATTTTTCAACGAACTCATATTAATCGTATAAGTAGTAAAAATCTATTGTTAATGTTCATCGCTTCGTGGACGCTTATTTTTATACCTGAATGGGTGTTGGCATCCTTGGCTGCCTTCTATGCACAAAGCCAGCCGGTAGGCCGTAGGCTTTTTTTATGCCCCAACCCCCAGAAACAGGTATGATGCGCCCCTCAATTTCCGGCTTGTAGCCGAACTTCTTGTATAACTTCACCGATAAACAGGTTCACGATGGAATTTCTCGATCTCGCTCCCGTTACCCGTGCCCAGGGCACTGTGCATTTGCCTGGTTCCAAAAGTATCTCCAACCGTACCTTGCTGCTGGCGGCGCTGGCTTCTGGCGAGACGCAGATTCGCGATTTGCTGAAGTCGGATGATACCGACCGGATGCTGGAGGCGCTGGCGTCGTTGGGCGTGAGCGTGACTAAAACGGGCGAGAATGATTACCGTGTGATCGGCACTGCTGGCAGCTTTCCTAATAAAGAAGCGGATCTGTTTCTGGGGAATGCCGGTACCGCGTTTCGCCCGCTGACGGCGGCGTTGGCACTGAGTGGCGGTACTTACAAATTGCACGGCGTGCCGCGTATGCATGAGCGCCCGATTGGCGATTTGGTGGATGCGTTGCGTCAGATCGGCGCGGATATTACTTACCTTGGCGAAGAAGGTTTTCCGCCGCTGCTGATCAAGCCTGCACAGATCGCAGCAAATGGCAGCATTAAAATTCGTGGCGATGTCTCTAGCCAATTTCTCACTGCACTGCTGATGGCGTTGCCGATGACCGGCAAAGAAACGCAAATCGAATTGGTGAGCAAGCTTATCTCCAAACCCTACATTGAAATCACGCTTAAATTGATGGCGCAATTTGGTGTTGCTGTTAAGCGCGATGGTTGGGAGCGTTTTACTGTTCCTGCTGCGACCGGCTACAACAGTCCTGCGACTGTGTTTGTGGAAGGTGATGCATCGTCTGCTTCTTATTTTCTTGCTGCCGGTGCATTGGGCGGTGGTCCTTTGCGAGTACAAGGTGTGGGCGCTAACAGTATTCAGGGCGATGTGGCTTTTGCCGATGCGCTCGCCGAAATTGGTGTGACTATCACCAAAGGCGAAAACTGGATTGAAGCTTCGGCGCCGTCATTACCGCTTAAAGCATTTGATCGCGATTTCAACCATATTCCCGATGCAGCAATGACCCTCGCTGTTGTTGCGCTCTTTTGCGATGGTCCTTCACGTTTAACCAATATTGCCAGCTGGCGTGTGAAAGAAACCGATCGTATTTCTGCAATGGCAACTGAATTGCGCAAACTCGGCGCGATTGTGGAGGAGGGTGAAGATTGGCTGCGTGTGACACCGGTAAATAATTTAATTGCAAATGCAGCTATCGATACTTACGACGATCACCGCATGGCGATGTGTTTCTCGCTGGCAACTTTCGGCGGTGTGCCGGTGCGTATTAACGATCCAAAATGCACTGCAAAAACATTCCCGACTTATTTTGAAGTGTTCGGTTCAGTTGTTAAATAAAGAGAGAGCTATGGATAAGGAACTATTTACCCTCGATTTTAAAGTGCGCGATTACGAGTGCGATATGCAAGGCATTGTGAATAACAGTGTCTACCAGAATTATCTGGAACATACCCGCCACGAATTTTTGTTATCCAAAGGTATTGATTTTGCCGAGCTGGCGCGGCAGAAAATTAATCTGGTGGTGTTGCGTGCAGAGCTGGATTACAAACAGCCGCTGACAAGCGGCGATGAGTTTTATGTGGATACCGAAGTGGTGCAGTCATCGCGCGTGCGTTTTGATTTTTTGCAAAATATCTATCGCAAGCGTGACAACAAGTTGATGTTGGCTGCAAAAATCACTGGTACTTCGGTGAACGAACGTGGTCGCCCGTTTGTGCCGGATGTCATCGTCAAGTTATTTCCGCAAGAGCAATTGGCAGAATAAATTTTCTGGTTTGATTGAAGTGTGTCGCACTTGTTGCGGCTGTGCTGTCCGATGTCCAGTTAATGACGTGCTGATTTTTCCAGATTCGTTTTTCTGGCGGCAATAAAAAGCCTCGATAATATTGTTTAATAAATTACTAACCATTCTTTATTTTTCTGCCATTAACCGTGATGGCAGGATAATAAAGATTTTTTTGATGAGTTCGTTTGGACGTTTTTATAATTATTAATGGGAGATGTTATGCAATGGTTTGTTAAGTTTACGTGTCTGGTTTGGTTCTGTATTTTATCGTTTACTGTTTCCGCGTTGGATATTGATCTTTCCCGCTACAAGATACGCGAAGCAGATCCCACTAAAAATTCGCAAATTGTCATCGCCAATGCAGCTGCGCCTCGTTTTGCTTCCAATTCGCAAGTTCCTGCCGAGTTTAATTATCTTCTCACAGCCTCTAGCGTTCCTGATGTGGGTGCCGGCCAATTAG
Source organism: Cellvibrio sp. 79 (assembly GCA_003056245.1). GTDB lineage: Bacteria > Pseudomonadota > Gammaproteobacteria > Pseudomonadales > Cellvibrionaceae > Cellvibrio. Next base: position 1,790,767 of record MVDH01000003.1, read on the forward strand.
TCGCCACAACCCGAGGTGGCTTGAACGTCGCTAATGGCGCTGCCAGCTACTCAATTCCTATCGATTTACCCCCTGCAGTACACAATTTAAAGCCAAATCTCTCAGTCAATTACAACAGCCGTTCTGGTAATGGTTTGATGGGCGTGGGTTGGAATCTAAATGGCTTATCGGCGATCACGCGCTGCCGTGCGAGTTTTGCAACAGAAGGTGCAGAAGCGCAAAAATCCAACCCGCGTTATTCGACGGGAGATCGATTGTGCCTGGATGGTCAAAAATTGGTTGTCGCATCCAGTACGACAGCTGCAAGCAATTCTGCTTATTGGTCCACCAATGTTGATCTTGAATATAAAACCGAGCTGGATAATTTTGCAAAAATTGTCGCGTATGGTTCCAGCGCCAATGGTGGCCATGGTTATTTTAAAGTCTGGACGAAAGATGGCCGCATTCTTACTTACGGTGCAGAAGAATATTTGCAAGCCAGTAAAATTTATGCACCGAACCAATATGCTGGCCCCATTAAAACCTGGGCATTAGATAAAGTTGAAGATGCCTATGGCAACAATTACACCATTACGTATGACCGCGATACGGTCAATGGTGAATATTATCCGCAGCAAATTAATCTGGGATATACCGGTTTGGTTGTATTCAGCTACCAATCCCGTAATGGCCAAATGCCGTGGGGATATGATGGCGGGAATAAATATCAATTCACCAAAGTGCTGGATAAAGTCACCACCTATGTGGGGGGCACAACGTCTTCCCCAATCAAACAATACGATATTGATTACAAAATCAGTGTGACAACTAACAGGGAGCTGGTGGAAAAAATTTCCGAGTGTGGTTATGACTCGGGTTGGAAATGTGCGCGGCCATTAACGTTTGATTGGCAGGATGGGGAGCTTGGTTTTGAAAATAACGCAACCACATTGCGAGATAATTCTGGCCAACTGATTACAGGCGTTGTGTTGTTGGAAGATCTAAATGGTGATGGCTTTGTCGATATTTTGGGTAAGGCGGGTATCAAGGCCTGGGGAGAACCAGGTGGAGGATTTACACCAATTACCCATGGGGCTTTTGAACAGTTCTTAATTATTGATACAGCTTTGGGCAAAGCGGCGATAACTGCAGTGGATCGTAAGGTTAATAATGTTACTTATCGCGATTTTTCGATAACGCGTTTCGCTAAAGGTGCGCCAATGTCATCAACTTTATTGGTGACTTACAGTGATACGAATGTGCAACTTTATGTTCACGATTTCAACAACGATGGCTTAAGTGATTTGAATTTCAGGTTTGGTAATGACTTTGCAGCTTCCCGCGTTTGGACGCAATCAACGGCAGGGCAATTTACCCAACTGACAACCAATGCACCTTCGGGACAAGGGCGCGAAGTTAAATTTTTTGATTTTAGTGATGATGGCCTTGATGACCATGTCTTGGTTAACACATGGGAGCATGGAACGACAGACCCGCAAAACTATATTTACGGCATCAAGAATTTGGGCTCTCAGGGGTTTAGCAACAGTACTGGTTTATTCCATAGAGCTTCGCCTACCCCTCCGGCTAATCTCATTCCCGGGTCCTCTGCCGGTAATCCAAGAGGCGGCGCCTATGTGGCAAGCCCTGGTTTTTGGTCGACGTGGGTAGATATCAATAACGATGGCAAACTAGATCTTTTAGTACAGGATTATGAACCCCTGGGGCCCCGGCCAACGGGGCCGGGTATACCGACTAACTGGGTTATTCGTGTATCCACGGGGGGAACAGGGGGCTTTACCGGAATGCCTCTGCTGAATACAGGTAAAAGAGTGATTCGCTCGGAAAGTTCCAAGGGGCAATACGTATATGTTTACGATTACAACAAAGATGGCCAACAAGACATTGTTCTGGTTTCTTCAGTCACGAGGGATAGCCCTACTAGCCCGATTATTTGGTTGATGACTGCCCAGGTAGCCAGTTATACGCTGGACCAACCTGGGTTGGTGCGCTTTGTTGATACCGGTGTCGATCCCTTTTTAAATAAAGTGACGCCGTTATGGGCAACTGCAATTGAAACCGATCCTGAACTGGCAAACATTCTCAAAGGGGATGCAAACAATGATGGATTGTTGGATATGTTCATTCCTTCGGGCGGCAGTTTTAATGTGTATCTGGCCAAACAACAACAACCCGACCTGATCAATAAAATCACCGACGGTTTCGGTGCAGAAACCAAAATTGCTTACAGCCCATTAACGGGCGATGCCAATAACGGAGCACCGCTGTACACCCCGGACAGCACCGCACCGGTGTTCCCACAAGCGCCTATTAATCGCGGGATGCAAGTGGTTAAACAAGTATCTGTTTCCAACGGGCAAAACGGTTTTAATCATTCGTATTTCAACTACGTCGGTGGTGTGCGGGATTTATTGCGCGGTTCCAGTGGATTCAAATCCATTGTGATCACCAATGCAGCGAGTCGCGTGATATCAACCACGGAATACCGCCAGGATTGGCCGTACACCGGCCGCATCAAAAAACAAACGGTGAAAGAGAGTAGCGGTAGGTTAATCAGCATCACCGATAACAGTTATGCGTTGCATTCACAAAATTCACGGTTTCCTTATTTGCAGTATTCGCTGCAAAAAAATTATGCGCTCAGTACCTTTAGTGACAGCTCACCCATTGGTGTTAGCAAAACCAGTAATACGTTTGACGTATGTGGCAACCTCACAGATCAAACGACCAGCGTCGGCAGCGGATTCAGTGGTGTTGATATAACCGGTGAATTAAGTAATCAACACACAGTGAATGAGTATGACAGCTACAGCACGCCAGCGTGTAATGATGACTTCCTGACCCGCACCACGCAGGACGTTACCAAAGCGGGTGCCGACCTGAAAAGTGTCGTCACAGAATTTACCGCCAATAGTCAGGGCGATGTTCGCACTCGCATCGATTTCAAGGGGGAAGCCATTCAAAAAACGACAACCTATGATCGAGAGACGAACGGTGTCGTTAATCAAATTACTGAAACGGCCAGCGATGTCAATGGCGTCCAGACTCCTGAACGCATAACGGCTTTCTCTGATCTTGCGTACAGTATCCATCCGCAAACTGTGACAAATGCTGAAAACCATACCACGTCATTCACCTACGATTACCGTTTTGGCAGTGTTGCTACACAAACATTTTTAGGATTAACAACAACCAATACTTACGATGCATTGGGCCGTTTGCAACAGCAGCAAACGCCGGATAATACCGTCACGAAAACAACGGCCTTTTATTGCAGCAATGCACCGGTAACCTGCCCGAGTGGTGCTTACTACGGTGTTGCGTCCCGTGTTACTAACAGCACTCCATCGCAAGTCGGGAAACTGGGCGAGCCATTAAGCATTACGTTTTACGATGCATTGCAGCGCGAAGTGCGTAGTGTGGTTTACAGCCTGAATGGCAAAGTGATTAACCAGGCCAGCGAATACGATGCGAAGGGTTATTTGATCCGCGTATCCGAACCTTATGCTACCGATGGAATAGTGGCAGACACTTCGCTCGCCACCGCCTGGACAAATTACTATGGTTACGACTCATTAGGCCGCGCTACGACAATTACCAGTGCTGACGGCGGCAGTAAAACCACCACATACTCCACCGATGGTTATGGATTTAAAACCAGCGAAAGTATTTTGGTAATAAAGCCCGGTAGTGCGTCTGAAACTCAAACCACCAATAGTTGGACCAATGCGTTAGGGCAAGTCACGCGTGTGGAAGATGCATTGTTAAACACCGTGTCGTACAGCTACGACACCTTGGGCAATCTTCAAACCACATTGGTGAATAATGACGTCGCGACACAAATTGATATCCAGCATGACCTTGCAGGCAATAAAACCTCTATCAACGATCCCGATGCAGGAAAAATCAATTTCGATTACAACGGCTTCGGTGAGTTACGCAAACAAACCTGGCAAAAAAATGTTGTCGGTGCTGAAAAATATATCGCCTACGCCTATGACAGGTTAGGTCGCCAGGTTCTCCGCATCGATCAACCCGCGAGCGGTGGTTATATTGGCTACTCCTGGGTCTGGGACACCAAACAACACGGGCAATTATCGTCACGTTCCGGCAATGGTTTCAGTGAAGAATATTTCTACGATGGCTTCTCGCGTTTATCTCGCCGGATTGTCACGGCGACCGCGTTGAGCGGTGGGGAATTTGTTTATACCTACGATAACTTTGGTCGTGAGGAAACGGTTAAATATCCCAATGGTTTTAAAATCCAGCGCGATTACCATACCGATGGCTATCAAGTGCAAACGCGTGATGTCACTGTCGCTGCCACACCAAAAGTATTGTGGACATTGGGCAGCAGCATTGATGCACGCGGCATTTTTAATAATCAACTATGGGGCAACGGTGTTGTTACCCAAACCGGGTTTGATGCAACCAGTGGTCGTTTATCGAGTATTAAATCCGGCCGATTAACTAGCACCAATACCCTCACCAATTTGTATGGAAATATCCAGAACCTCAGTTACACCTTCGATTCATTGGGTAACTTGAGCTCACGCACCACCGCGCGCACAAATGACTATGGCGTCGCGCTGGAGAATATTACTGAAGCTTATAGTTACGATGCACTCAATCGCGTAACCACCTCAAGCACGAGTGGTTTATTCGGCAGGACGCAAACCTTCCAATATGACACCGTGGGTAATTTAATTAATCGCTCCGATGTACTCACCGGCAGTTCAATCAATAACGATGTCGGTGAACTGAAATACGATCAAGTGCGTAACGCTAGCATTCACGCGGTAACCTCCGCCAACGGAATGAATTACAGCTACGACAAGTACGGCAACATGACCGCGCGTGGTGGTGAATCGATTACTTACAACACCTTTAATAAACCAATACGTATTGAGGGTGCATCCATCACC
>MVDH01000004.1 GCA_003056245.1 Cellvibrio sp. 79
TGGGCCTGCCACCATCTCTTGCGAAGTTACGTAAATACCAATATCGCTACGCGATAAAACTATTTACTCTCGGCACACCTTAAAAACTGTCCAGCACCAAAGGTGCGACGCTTCAGCGATTTGTTATAGCTCTTTGATAAGCCCACATATTCATGCTGTCCATTACAGCTTTGCCAGCGCCGTCAGAACTCGGATAAATAGTAGCGCCAGTGAAACCAACTTTTTTACATAATTCCAGTAGATTAAGGCTTTCTGTAACGGGAAGAGTTATTTTTACTAAAGGGCTATTTGGCAATATAGCAAATTCATTTTCCAAACCTTCCACCTTAAACGGTTCCCCTCTGGACCCATTATGTGGGTGGATTGTAAATAAGCCAGATTGCGCCGAAAGATGTGGAGTTACTGAACCAGGAATTTTTACAACCTTAACTTTTGAATATAAATTAATTAACTCTATGTTTAATACCCACAGTGCAAGATTTTCTTGTGTTGACCAGCTTAATGAGTTTGACAGCGCAGTACTTGCAGCAAAATATGCCGCAACATACGGTTGAATTGTCCAATCTAAAAGTCTAGTTGGAACCCCATGATGTTGAGCAAGCGCCATGATTTCAATTAGTTCTTCGTTTGGCCAAAGCGAGGGGTTTTTAATAAATTTATCTTGTGTCTGATGTGACAATACATTTTTTCTAAAACTTATAGAGTCGCTAGGTATTCTCACACCAATTTGATCACAATATTCAGCGAATACTTCTAACAGCCTAACTTCAGTAAAAATTTGCTCATCTGCATTTACTCCATCACCCCACATAACGTTAGCTGGATTATCTGAGCTTTTTCGCAATACCGATGGAATTAAACCCCAAGTAGCATTTGCTTGCCCTCTAAAAAGCAGCTTGCATGGTTTTGGAATAAGTTCTCTGGTGGGGCTGAGAGCTTCCCATAATTCGTTTGCAGTTTCGAAATGCATTACTCTAAATGATTCGTAGCTCATAAATTCCTTTGCTATAACAATATTATTAGACGGAAACTTTCCGTATTTCGCACCAGAAAAATTTCCGTCTAAGTTTAAAAGCCGCTTTTATACCACTTCCCAAAATCGCTTGCATTACAATCGTTTAAGCATATTGAGCCAATCGATTCAAGCGTGAAAGGCGGAATATTTCCTGTCTAATAGGAACATTATGGGACCATAGCGACATTTCTCACCAGTATAAATTACAACCGATTACTGTCCCGCGTTGACAACCCCACCCTCATCACCTAACCTGCCCGCGCTGCGGTAAATCCCGCAGTCGGGATTACTACCCCCGCATCCAGACCGGCGCTAGAACGTAAGTTTTAGTGTCCTCGGACAGCTTTGCCTATTGTTTTGGCGGCTGGACGGGGCCACCTTCGGGTGGGCCGGTGTGGTTTGGACCGGTGGTAGTAACCCCGTTCAGTTCGCCTCCATGAATTACTACCTCATGGTGGTGGAATCAAATCCAAACTATGAGATTTTATTATGGATAATGTTACTTCTCCTCCCGCTTCACCTATTCCCTGCATTATTAAACTCGATCAACTCCAATACACATTTTTCCAAAAATCGCGGCTGGAAATTCATTCGCCTGAAGGAAATTTTCTTACCGTCGTCGCTAATCCATTGCCGGACAAAACAGGAGATGATGCGGTTTATCAGTTGTATTGCCAGACACTTTTGTTGGAAACGCTGTTTGATGGAATTAATGGGCGCATGAAATTACCGCAATGGGCAATCAATAGTATTGCGCGTGTGCTTGACAGAATTGATGTGCATCTTAGGAGGCAGACATCTGCGTGAGATTCAAACTTTCAAAAGGCGGCTAAGTGCCGCCTGATTTATAAAGACGCTATAAATTAATCACCCGCGCATTTGATTACGCGGGTGATTAACGGCTTAAGGATTCAACAATCCCGGCCAAGTGGTGTTATTAACGGCAGCAGGATAACCCGCATCTGTAGAGTCATTGGTAATACTGTAACGAACGTAGCGTTGGTTGCTTAGGAAAAAATACGCACGGGTGTTACTCCATTTAACCGCTTCGGTAATTTCCGTCGCATAATTTCCAAGGCCCGGCCAATTGCTATTGTTAACCGGTTTTGGATAACCGCTATCCACACTGTTATTTACCAGGTCATAGCGCGAATAGGTTCCGTTGGCGAAAAAGAAATACACTTTGTTACCCGTCCAGCGCAAGGTTGCGCGAATATCTTGCGCGTAATTACCAAGGCCAGACCAATTGGTGTTGTTGGTTGGTTTGGGATAACCGGCATCCGCTTTATCAGTAGCGTTATCATACTGGATATAATTTCCATCACTTAAAAAGAAATAACTTTTTCCATTTTCTGCATTGAAACTGGCAGTGATTAAATTTTTATAATTGCCCAATCCCGGCCAGTTGCTGTTAGTAATATCTGCCGGATAACCGCTGTCACTTTGATCGGTTGTTTTGTTGTAGCGCACATAGCGATTGTCACTGCGGAAAAAATACGCGCGACTGGTGCTCCAATTCAGGATAGCGGTGATATCAACATTCGATAACGCGCCGCGATAACTTACCGGTGTATTATTTAATACCAATGAGTAATCAGGTACGCCTTGCACAGTAGCGGGATCATTCCAACCCGGGCTGGTTGCCAATGCACTGTCCACATAAGTTCCATTGCGATAAATATCCACTGTGCCAGTGCTGTCGCTATACCAGGCGATATCGGTATTGGTACCTGCCATTACTTTGCGCACACCGAGGTTACCAATGAGCGGGAGGCCATCCAATTGCCAACTCAATTGCGGCTCAACGCCCATATGACGCAACAGCGTTGGCGTAATTGAGGTTTGTGCTGCATAACCATAAATATTGTTGAATGATGTATTCGCCAGATTGGTTACGTGTTGGCTGAATTCCTGGTTGAGAACTTTATTGCTCGCAATAAAAATTGTTTTCTCACCAAAGGTTTGGTTGCCATGATTAAAACCGGTAGCTTCGCGACCATGATCGGTAGTCACCAATACCAACCAATCATCACCAGTCGTTTGTTTTAATTGCTCGACAGCGTTAAGCAATTGCCCGAGTTGTTGATCGGCAGTCATGATGCTTGCATCGTAGCTGCTTCCAAATCCGTAACTGTGGCCAGCGTGGTCCGGACCATCGAGATGCACAAAGGTAAAATCACCGCCGCTGTTCATAAATGAAATGGCTTCGGTGACGACATTCGTATCACTTAAACCGCTTTGGACTTTATTAATCAGCGCTACATCGTTAGTAAAAAATTGGGTGTTGATGGGAGCCCAATTAACAATACTCGCTACTTTTAAATTGCTATTGGCCTGCTTCAGCCGTTTGAAAATACTGGGGTAAGCGGGATTGGCAAGGCCGGAACTGTTGGACGTGACCTGGTGTTTGTGAACCCAATTCCCGGTGACAATTGTGGACCAACCCGGCCCACTGTAAGTGGATTGCTGGCTGGACTCCCCTGCAATCCCGCCGGTGTAAGCACGATTGATATACAGGCGATCAAAGTTAGGCGTATTGAGCGCCTGGATACGCTCGTACTGCGCCCCATCAATACCAACCAACAAGGCTTTGGGTGCTGCACTACTCCAGCTCGCGCTACCTAGTAATACACCGGTTAATAATAATTTCATCGCTGATCGCCACGGGCGCGGCAATTGTATGTTCAACATAGGAACCCTCCTTATACACGGTAATTAAAAGTTAGACCAAAATTGGTCTAGTCCAATATTGCTTATCAATATGACTGGCGAGTGACATTGGTGTTACAGCCATCCAACTATTTTTCCAGTGCGACGAAAACCACATCTTGTCTTTTGCATAAAGGTATTAGTCCTATTTTTCCTATCTACATCATTGTCCTCAAATTCGTCATTTATCCGTCATTGAATTGACATATTGTTGGGTTAAGGTGAATTTACTTTCTGGTATAGACCAAATGAATTAAATGCAAATACAAATCACCAATCAACACAACCAACAATCGGATCGACAGCATGAATTCGTTACTTCTGCGCAACCCCCTGGCGTTAGCCATTGCGTTGGCGAGCGCACCGTTAATGGCCCAAGACGGCATCAGTGATAACACCGGGATAGAGGAAATCGAGGTACTTGGGCATCTGGTACGCGGTGAACAGCGTGCTCTGGAAATCCAGCAACATTCCAATCGGGTGATGAGCGTGATAAGCGCTACTGATATGGCAACGTTGCCGGATCGCAATGCGGCGGAAGCGTTGCAACGGGTGCCGGGTGTATCGATTGAGCGCGATCAGGGCGAAGGCCGATTCGTTGCCGTGCGCGGCCTGCCATCGCAATGGAATTCCACCACATTGAATGGCGACCGCATTCCCACCGCCGAAGAAGAAACCACCAGCCGCGCGACTGCGTTTGATTTTTTCCCGACCGAAATGATCCAGCGCATCGAAGTATCCAAAACCTTAACCGCTGATATGGAAGGCGATGCAATTGGCGGCAGCGTGAATTTTATTACCCGCACCGCGCCGGAACAGGAAACTTTTCATCTTTCGTTAGCTGATTCATTTAATGAAAAAGCCGATGACCACAGTGGTTACAACGCCAGCGTGCTTTATGGCAATCGCAGTGACGACGGACGCTTTGGTTTTCTGGTCAATGGCACGGCATGGAAACGCGCATGGGCGACCGACAATTACGAACCGCGCCGCGGTGATGATGGTTTGGGGATTTATCGTTTGGAATTGCGCGATTACACCGGCGAGCGCGAAACCTACGGATTAAATGCGGCGATGGAATTTGCGCCCAACGATGAGCATAAATTCACAGCGCGCGCGCTTTACGGCACGCTGATTGATGACGAAACCCATTATAAACATCGCTACCGTTTTGATAAGGACCGCATAGAAGTACAAAACATCCACAACGAATTAATTACCGAAATGAGCGGCTATCAAATCGGTGGCGAACATCATCTGAATGACAACAGCCGCTGGGATTGGACGCTGGCGACTTACGCGAATGAATTTAAATACGGTTGTATTCCCAATTGCGAAGACAACTCTTATTTTGTCATTCGTTTCGATCAAAAAAATGTGGGCTACACCGGGCTTGAAGATCGCGGTACCGGAAAAAAATATGCGTACAACACCATTGATGGTGGCAGTGATCCCGCTGATGCAATCAGCACTCATTTACCTGATGGTTTTGCAATGGACCCACGTAAGGAAGTTTTATCCTGGGTTGAGCTTTATAAAATCCATGTAGAAGAAAAAGATAAAGCAGTTGCCAGTGTTAATTTCAATACCGATATCAACGATGATCTTGCCTTAAAATTCGGAGCAAAATATCGCGATAAGCAACGCACCGCTTCTTACGCCGATGAATTTTATGAGTGGAATAAAGCCGCAGGCCCTGCCCCTACGCTCGCCGATTTCCAGCAAATTGATCAGCCCGGTCGCAATGATTACCTGGATGATCTAAACATCGGCCCCGATTACCAACAGCATTTTTCCAAAGTGGTTTCCAATAAAGACCTGAGTAATTGGTACAACGCCAATCGCCACAACCTGGTATTGGTTGATAGTGAATCCGCATTGATTTCCAATGGTGCTGCGTTGGGCCGTAATTTCGATGTTGAGGAACAACACGCAGCCGCTTACGGAATGGCAACCTGGCAATTGGATAACCAATGGAATGTGATTTCCGGTGTGCGACTGGAACAAACCAACACTGAAGTTTCCGGCCAGGTTTTGGTAACAGATGCAGTGACGAATAAATCCACGTTACAAGCGAGCAATGGCAAAAAAGATTATGTGTCGGTATTGCCATCTGTCCATGTGAAATACAGCGTTGATGAAAACACCAACGTGCGTTTATCAGCAACCCGCAGTTTCACCCGCCCTGATTTTGCCTCACTCAATCCCGGCGGTACTTACTCCGAAGCGGACAACGAATTTTTTAGCGGCAACACGCAACTCGATCCAACTTATAGTTGGAACTACGACCTGATGGCTGAGCATTATTTTGGTGATATTGGTTTGTTATCCGGCGGGCTTTTTTACAAGGACATCACCGATCCCATTTTCCAAAGCAGCAGCATTGGTGAATTTAATGGTAAGTCCGGCGTGAATTTTTTCCGCCCTGAAAATGGTGCCGATGCAAAACTCTATGGTGCAGAAGTTGCGCTGAATAAACGGTTTACCTTTTTACCTGGCTTGTTGCGCCATACCGGAATACAAACCAATTTCACCGCGATGAATTCCTCAATGACCATTGATGGTCGCTCCGGTACTGTACCCATTCCACGCCAGGCAGACGAGTTATACAACGTTACGTTTTATTATGATGACGGACGTTTTTCCGCGCGTATCGCCGTTAACCAGAAAGGTGCTTACATCGAAGAGCATGGTGAAGAAGCCAAATTCGATAATTATTACGGTGACTACACCAGCGTCGATTTCAGTACCTCATTCCAGATCACTGAACAGTTAATGGTATTTGCGGAACTGAATAATCTTACCGATGAACCTCTCAGTTATTACATCGGCAGCAGTGATCGCCCGAAACAAATTGAATATTACGGCGTGCGCGGGCAAGCCGGCATCAAGTTTGGTTTCTGAACATCATGACTGCCTTACATCGCTATTTGCAGCGCTGCACAACGCCGGTATTTATTTTATTTACCGGCGGCGTGGCGATGATGACGTACATCAGCATGTACGCCTATCGCAAACCATTTACTGCCGCCACATTTGATCATGTTAACGGATGGGATTGGTCGCTGGATTTCAAAACCGCATTACTCATTGCGCAAGTATTGGGTTATGCGTTATCGAAATTTATCGGCATAAAAATTATTTCGGAAATCACTGCTGGAAAACGTTTTGCGTGGTTTATTGGTCTGGTGTTGTGGGCGCAATTAATGTTGGTGTTATTTGCGTTACTACCGCCGGAATTAAAAATCATCGCACTCTTTGCCAATGGTTTGCCGTTGGGATTGGTGTGGGGTTTGGTATTCAGTTACCTCGAAGGCAGGCGTGTGACCGAAGCACTGGGCGCGATTTTGTGTACCAGTTTAATTTTTGGTTCCGGCATCGTAAAAACCGTTGGGCGCTGGTTAATTGTTGATGCGGGAGTTCCTGAATTCTGGATGCCCGCCGTGTGCGGTGCGTTATTCCTGCCGTTAGTAATCCTCTGCATCTGGTTGCTCGCACAAACACCGCCGCCCACACCAGATGACATTGCCCAACGCCGCGAACGCCGTCCGATGGATCGCGCCCAACGTCAGGCGTTTTACCAGCAATTTGGTTGGGGTTTAACGGCGTTGATTTTCACGTACATGTTGCTCACCGCATTTCGCGATTTCACCGACAATTTTGCAGCAGAATTGTGGATTGAATTGGGTTACGGCAACGCGCCGGAAATATTTGCCACCACCAGTATTCCCATTGCGTTACTGGTATTGGCCATTATGTGGCTCAGTATGTGGGTAACCAATAATTTGCGCGCGCTGTGTTTATTGCATTGGGTAATCATTGCGGGATTTGCGTTATCTGCTACAGCAACGGCACTGTTTCAATTCGACATCATTAATGGTCTGTGGTGGATGTTGTTATTAAACGCCGGACTCTACATGAGTTACATCCCGTTCAATTGCATTTTGTTTGATCGCCTGGTTGCCGTTAGTGGTAGTGCTGCAAATGCGGGCTTTTTAATTTATGTCGCCGATGCGTTTGGTTACATCGGCACGATTGTGATTTTGTTATTTAAAAATTTTATCCAACCGCAACTGCAATGGATCGATTTTGTCGTCACCGGCAGTTACAGCTTTGGCGTGTTGGGAATGTTGTTAATGGCATTGTCCCTTGTCTATTTCACTCGCCGTTTGCGCGCGCGGTCGTTATCTCCCCTGAAAGCTTGTTATGAATAAGGTTTGTTATGAAGCAGTATGATCTCGCTATTGTCGGTGCCGGAATCCTCGGCACCTTTGCGGCCTATCACGCAGTACAACGTGGATGGTCGGTATTGTTACTGGAATCCGGAATGGAGGCCAAAGGTGCCAGTGTGCGCAATTTCGGGCAACTGGTTCCCTCCGGTATGGGCTTGAATGGCTGGCGCAATATCGGCGCGCGCACAATTCACCATTTAACGGAAATCAATAAATCCACTCCCCTGCCCTGGAAAAAAAATGGCTCCTTATATGTCGCATCAGACGAACAGGAATTGCAATTATTGGAAGAAATGCAGCAATTGAATGATGCACAAGGTTATGCCAGCCGGTTGCTAAGTGTTAATGAGTGTTGCGAATTATCACAACCACTCAATAAAGCTTACGCTAAAGGTGGATTGTTTTTTCCTGACGATGCGACAACGGAAAGCCCGAAATTACTAGCAACATTATTGCAATTCATTATCCAATCAGGTCGTTGTGATTATCGCAACGGCAGTTTAGTCCAGACCGTGGAAGAAAATGATTCCGGATGTAGCCTGCGTACCACTGACAACACTATTTATCGCGCACGCGATGTATTGGTATGTTGCGGCCATCAACTCAATCGTTTATTTCCCGCGATATTACAAACACCGGCAATGCGAATTTGTAAATTGCAAATGATGGATACCCTTGCATCCAGCCAGGTGAAATTGCATTGCAACCTGTTAACCGGTTTATCGATTCGCCGTTACGATGCATTCCATAGCTGCGCTTCCTACGCGAATTTAATTACTTCCGAATATCAACAACAATTGCAGGCCGAAGGTATTCATTTGTTATTTACCCAGCGTGCAGATGGTTCATTAATTATTGGTGATTCACACCATTACACTAATGCACTGGATGTGGATTCACTTGATTATCACAACGACCAGCACATCAACCAACTAATCCTCACCGAAGCCCAGCGCATCCTGGGTGTGGATACATTGCCAATTAATCGTTTCTGGAACGGATATTACAGTCAACACGACAATTCAATTCTGGCAACGTCTATTCAAAAAAATATTCATGCGGTCACTGGTATTGGCGGTAAAGGCATGACGTGTAGCGGTGGTTTTACAGAGTTAGTCATTGAACAACTTACCAAACAACAATCACTCGATCTTATCAACATTGTGTAGCAGGGCTTTCGATATGTTAGAAGCAATTATTTTTGATTGGGCAGGAACATTGGTGGACCACGGTTCGCGCGCGCCATTAAAAGCATTTGTAGAATTATTTGCAGAGCAGGATATTGAAATTACCCTCGCTGAAGCGCGCGAACCTATGGGTACCGAAAAACGTTTGCATATTTGCCGGTTGTTGCAGCAACCGCGTATCCAGCAAGCCTGGATTACGCGACATGGTCGCCTGCCGACAGAAGCAGAGATCGATACGCTCTACCAACGTCTGGTTCCATTGCAACGCGAACAAATTGAATTACATACCAAGTTAATTCCCGGCACGCTGGATATGTTAGCGGCAGTGCGCGCACGTGGATTAAAAATCGGCACTACCACCGGTTATGGACGCGCGATGATCGACAATTTATTAATTGCCGCAGCGGAACAAGGTTTTGTGCCGGATTGTGTGGTCGCTGCCGATGAAGTGCCTGCAACTCGCCCCGCTGCAACAGCGGCACTGGCGAACCTGGTACAGCTTGGTGTAAGTGCAGTTCAACATTGTGTGAAAGTCGATGATACAGCGCCGGGAATCAGCGAAGGGCGCAACGCCGGAATGTGGACTGTCGCAGTGGTGCTGAGTGGCAATGCGGTCGGTCTTGGTGAAACAGAATTGCAACAATTGTCATCGGAGGCACGTAAAAATTTACGCAATCAGGCTTACCGTAGTCTCGAACAAACAGGGGCGCATTATTTTATTGATTCCGTTGCAGACCTGCCCGATGTACTGGCAGATATTGAACGTCGCCTGGCCCGCAACGAAAAACCCTGATAATAATCCCATTATTATTTTTTAAATCTGCTTTTTCGTTAATCCACAGATTCCTGCTAGGCACCGCCTTGTGTACCCCTTACACTAGGCGCTGCTAAGGGGGGATACAATGGAAGCAATACCGATTTACCAACAATTGCGGCGGCATTTACAAACGATTATTCAATCAGGGCGCTTGGTGGCCAATGATAAATTGCCGTCCGAACGAGAACTGGTGGAACAATTCAGCACTACTCGTATTACCCTGCGTGACGCGTTGGTAAAACTCGAATCCGAAGGTTTGATTTATCGGCAAAACCGCCGTGGTTGGTTTGTCGCACCGGCGCGCTTTGTCATCGATGCGAAACGCAAAGTTAATTTTAATACCATGGCCCTTGAACAAGGCCGTACAGCGCAAACACTGGTATTAAAAATTGAAAAATTTCCCGCATCATCTTCATTAAAAGAAGCAATGCAAATTAGTGGTAAAAACTCGCTGCTCGCTGTGCGCCGTATTCGCAGCCTGGATGGCCGCCCGGTACTGATTGAAGATTTGTTTTTTGATACACGCCGCTTTCCCGACCTGGAAAGTTTTGACCTGAGCCAATCCATCACCGAATTACAACATCGCCATTACGGTGTAACTATCGGCAGTGAAACCAGTAATATTCAAGTGGGCAGTTTGGAGACTGATCAAGCCATTGCATTAGGTTGTAGTGACGGACATCCTTGCTTGAAAATATTGCGCTGGCGCTATGATGAAGAAAAAAAATTAATCGATTACAACATTGAGCATTGGTTGCACAACGCGGTTGAGATTACTGTGGATGCGTGATTTTGATCTAATACGTCAACTGCACGCCGGAAATAAGATCGGCTTTTACAACAACAAAAGAAAAACAAATATTTGTCACTTAAACATTCAAAGTCACGCAAAAGCATTGCGTTTTTTTTATAATTCCTTTCATTTAAGTTTAATCATTCGTCCTTAAACTCCCCGACCTTGATAACAGCCAACAATAAATAATCGGTGGAATTCGGTATGAAAAAAGCGAATGGTTTTATTGCTTATCTCTGCACGTTTTTACTGCTTTTCTTGAGTGGTGCGTCGCTCCAGGCCGCCACATTAACGTTGAATCAAACAACGTTTCAACCTAATGCATCTATAGTGGCCACATATGCCACTGGTCCCGGAAATGCAAGCGATTGGATCGGCATTTACCCTCAGGGTATTACGCCCAGTGGCTCACCACAATCACTGTTATGGCGCTACACGAATGGTACAACATCAGCCAGCGGGACATTAAAAAATGGCGCTGTCACATTCACCAATCCGCAATTAGCCCAAGGACAATACAGCGCCTGGTTTCTCGCCAATAATGGATACAGTGTATTGGCAGGCCCGATAAATTTTTCTGTGAGCGCAGCTAGCACACCGCAATTACTATTAAATCGCACCACCTACAGCAGCACTGACACGATTACTGCCAGCTTCAGTGGCGGCCCTGGCAATGCAGCAGATTGGATTGGTATTTATCCGCGCAATGAAATTCCCGATAGCAGCCCCGCTTCATTGGTTTGGCGCTACACCAATGGCACCAGCTCAGCGGGCGGTGCAGTAACGAACGGTTCGATCGCATTCAGTAATAATGGGTTGGCACCCGGTCTATACACCGCATGGTTCCTCGCCAACAATGGTTACAACGCATTAGCCTCTTTTAATTTTGCGATAAGTGGCGGCGCACAAGGTTGGATTGTTGATCAATTCACAACAATCCATGCTATTTCCGGCACAGCCTATAGCGCCAACATTCGCGCCTGGGCCAAAACACCTGGCAGCACTACCAGTTTTTCCAAAGTATCTGGCCCGGGCTGGCTAAGTATTGCTAATAACGGCCAGATTAGCGGCACACCAGGCTCGGGCGATTTAGGCTCCAATGCATTTACCGTGCGTGTTGCAGATACTGCTAGCGGACAAACAGCCAACGCTGTTCTTACTATCCCGGTTTTTGGTGTGGGCCAGGAAAATGTATCAACTATTCAGGTGATGACCTACAACACCTGGCATACATGGAATAGTGTTAATAATGGATTTCAAAAAGGGATTGAATCCATTGTGCGCGCAAATGTTGATGTGATTGGCCTGCAAGAATCCTCGACCGCCCAAGCGCAACAAATTGCACAAACATTGGGTTGGTATTACGCCAATAATGCCAAGGGCAGCACGCAGATTGTCAGCCGTTATCCAATTATGGAAAGCTCCCAAACCGGAGTGGCCGCCAAAGCACGCATCCGTCTTTCGTCTAATCCGTTAAAGGAAATTATTATTTATAACGTCCACCTGGATTATCAATATTACGGTCCCTATGCTGCGCAACGCGCTGGTGCCACAGCAACGAGTGTACTTGCGGAAGAAAATCGCTCGCAACGCTTGCCACAAATACAATCGGTTTTATCTTCAATGAGTTCTGATCTCAGTCGCGCGAATACAACACCGGTTTTTTTAACCGGCGATTTTAATGTAGCGTCACATCTTGATTGGACTAACACAACAACGTCAGCCCATAACAATACCGGTTATGTTGCCTGGCCCACCAGTGTTGCCGTTGCGAATGCCGGACTCATTGATTCATTCCGCGCAAGCTATCCTAATCCGGTATCGGTACCCGGAAATACCTGGTCCAGCATCCACAAAGGCACTGAACCGCAAGACCGTATCGACCGGATTTATTATAAAGGTGCGTCCACAAGCGTTAGCGCGGCCAATGTATTCATGACCAATGTGGAAGTCACTATCGGCCCATGGGGTTCATCAACCACGCCAATACTCAATAACACATGGCCCTCTGACCATGCGGCAGTTATTGTTTCTTATAATCTGGATTAATTTTTAGCAAAATAAATTGCTGTTTTCAGAGTGGCTCTTTTGCGTAGCGCTTCAGCGATTTGTGAGGCGCTATTTCTCATTTATAGTTCAATATATTTTTGGCCATTAATAGAAACGTTAATTTCGCTAAAACCACTCGGTAAATAGACTACCGCTTCAGCCTCTGCAACACCTATTTCAAATTCGCTAGAGTCATTTGTTACTTCAACAATAAACCTTGCCGAAGCTCCTGCTTCAAGCACTATTTCATCGGCCAATGGCTCAATAATTACCCTTAGGTTGGTTTTTCTTTCGTTGCGAATGGTAATGGCTTTTGTATTCATACACCCTCATTATTGCTTTACCATTAGCATGACCACGTACCCGGAAGTTTTGAACTACAGGCGATAATGATAAATGCAGGAATTCTATAACAGAGCACTTTTAGGCCTCTTGTGTCTTTTGGTGGCCAGTGGCCTGGTGGGTTATCTCTGTGTTGAAAATACGTTCACTCGCGTTGAACTCTTGCCGATGAGCAAGAGCAGCCTGCCCTGGCAGTCCGTTTCACAGACAGATGTTACCAATGGTGGAAACTCAACCCTGACCATTGCCGATGATAAATTCAGCCTGAATTTTAATTTCACGTTATCGCCCCAGGGGCAGTACCCCTTCGCTGCCCTGAACGTCCTGTTTGGCAATCAGCCGGGCGAGATTGGGTTGGTAGACTTATCGCAATATGACCGGATTTCGTTCAACGCCAAATGCTCTGCCCCCAATACGCTCAGTTTTTTCATGTTTACATTTGATGAGCAAGTATCGCAATTGAATGATTTTGTGAGTTACCGAACCCCGGAGACCTATTTTTCCTGCCATGAAAACTGGACACCTATTGAGCTTGACCTGACCCGGATGGACACCCCCCAATGGTGGTTCGACATGTTTAAGGTCGATTTGTCACGCAAGGAGTACAAGCTGGATAAGGTGGCGAAACTCAGTTTTGGGAGCAGCTTTCAAAGCCCGAAGAACGTGGATACGAATGTCCAGTTGAGCGAGGTAGTCCTGGTGGGACGCAATTGGTTTTATTTGTACCTGTTCGGCTCGCTGATGTTGCTGCTGTGGGGCAGTTATGTAATCTGGTTTTTCCGGCAGCATACACAAACACTGGTCCATGAATTAAAAAACAAAATTCAGCGCGATAGACCGCTGGTGGCTTATCAACAACTGTCAGTAGAACCCCTGCGCGACAAGGATCGCAGTGCAATTTTGCATTTCATGGCAACCCAATACGCCGATCCGGAACTGGGCCTTGATGGCATGGCCACCAGCATTGGCATCAGCCGTACCAAAATTAATGACATCCTTAAATCTGAACTGGGGTTCACGTTTACTGGCTATTTGAATAAGTTACGTTTGACGGAAGCTGCACGCCTGTTGGCACAGGAAGATGAAGCCAATATCGCCGAGATCGCCTATTCGGTGGGTTACAAAAATGTCTCCTATTTCAATAAATTATTTAAAGAGGAGTACAGCTGTACCCCCAAGACCTACAAGACCCTGTGCGATAAAACCGACAAACCCACTTCAACTTAACGCAAAAAAACTTCAACTTTTTGCAAATTGGTAATGTTTTTAGAACAAGCATTACCGTCTGCCTATTATTTTCAGCAAAATCGTCCTCCGACTTTTGTACCTTAAGAGAACGCTATGAAAATAATAAATGCGCTCCTGCTATCCGCTTGCTTTACAACAATGGTTGGTTGCGGCGGTGGTAGTGGCGGTTCTGCCAACACGAATCCCGGCACCACTAAATCCAGCAGCATCCAGTCCAGCTCGCAGGTATCGGCTTCTTCTATTGCCAATAGCCCGGTGAGTAGCAGCTCATCCGTTACCAGTGCGGTTTCTTCCTCAAGCCAGGCAACAGGGCTTTATCCTGGTTACAACTCCAATCCGTTACCCGCAGACACAACCGGCATGGAGAGCTCTGCCCTCCAGATCGCAAGCAAAATCAAAATCGGTTTTAACATCGGCAACACGTTAGAGGCGATGGGCGGTAAATCCGAAACCTATTGGGGCAACCCCAAAATTAGCCGTGAGTTCGTGGCCTTCGTAAAACAAGCAGGCTTTAGTGCAATACGCCTGCCGGTATCCTGGGATCAATATGCCGATCCCGCCACTGCAGAGATTGATCCGGACTGGCTCAATCGTGTTAAAGAGGTTGTGCAATATTGTGTCGATAACGACTTATACGTAATCGTAAATATTCATTGGGATGGCGGCTGGCTTGAAAACAATGTAACGCCGGTAAAGCAGGCGCAAAACAATGCGAAGCAAAAAGCTTATTGGGAGCAGATAGCAACCCATCTTGCCGGATTTGATGAACACCTGCTCTTTGCCAGCGCTAACGAGCCTAATGTTGAAACCGCGGAGCAAATGGCAATTCTGCTCTCCTATCACCAAACATTTATCAATGCTGTACGCGCAACAGGTGGTAAAAATGCACATCGCGTACTTATTGTTCAAGGCCCCTCTACTGACATTGATAAAACGGATCGGCTCTGGACGCAAATGCCCGCCGATACTGTCAGCAATAAATTGATGGTGGAAATTCATTACTACAGCCCGTGGAATTTTACCGGGATGACTAAAGATGAAAGCTGGGGAAACCAATTTTTTTATTGGGGTAAAGGATTTCACTCGACCACCGATACCGCACATAACCCCACCTGGGGCGAAGAAGACACTATCGACCAACAATTCAAATTAATGAAAACCCGATTTGTAGATAAAGGAATTCCTGTTGTCATGGGCGAGTTTGGTACCGGTGTGCGTAAAAACCTGACTGGTGCAGACCTGCAATTACATTTGGACAGCCGCGCCTATTATTTCAACTACATAACAAAACAGGCATTGGCGAATGGACTCTTGCCTTTTTACTGGGATATCGGCGAGTTGCTGGATCGCAGCAACAATAAAGTATTAGACCAGCAAGCATTTGATGCATTGATGAACGGTACAACAGCGCAATAACAACTACTGCTCATCACAAACGAATGCTCAATACAAACTAATGCTCAATAAAAATTAATCAGGAGGCCAGCGCTTTCATGAACATATTATTAAAAGATACCTACTCGCCGGCGGATAGTAATTTACATCTGGAAAATGTTTACCAGCGGAATAGTGATCAGTTAATAACATCAAAAAATGATGTGGAAAAAATCAAACCATTTATATCGCTCACCCGTTTTACCGCCCGTGATATACCGCAATCAAGTCAATTAACATTAATGCCTGCTTCAGGCAAAGCCATCATCACGTATGTAATGGCAGGAGAAGCGCGCTATTCGGATTCCACCGGGAAACACGGCAAACTAAAAAAAGATGGCTGGTGCCGGATCATGTCGGGATCAGGCATGTGGTATTCCATTGAACCGCTAACAAGTGATTATGTGGGCATCGAATTGTGTATTGCATTATCACCGGCATTGGAAAATTCACCGCCGCAGTCTACCTATCTGGATGCCGATCCAACGGCGCCACATGATCCCGCGCAAGTATTAATTGGCTGGCACGGCAAAGGGCGTAGCAAATTTGCAACACCATCGCTAATTAATTATCTCGTGGTACATCTCAACGCCGGGCAACGCTGGAGTTATGAATTTCCGCTTAACCATCAATCCGCATGGGTAGCAAATGTCAGTGGTCGCGTTAGGACAACAGATGGTGACCTTGAAAATAATTTCACGCTCTTTAATAAACCCACGGAAACAATTGAATTTCACGCACAGACGGATTCTATTTTTGTGTTGGGCTCTTCCCCGGATTTTGATTACGATTTAATTTTCCAGAATGGTTCGGTACACACCTCAAGCGAAGCCTTGCATGAGGGGGCCAAGGGAATTTCCGCCGCGTTAAAAAACGTTGGCACTTAAGGCGTGGCAGCAGTAACTGCCAATAATCATAACGAACAACCTTAGCCAACCACTCACAACATGAACTCTGTGAAAATTTCATACAGGTCGCATAATGATCGCTAAAATAATATTTTGTCTCACCGCATGGTGCTTTTTATCGGCATCCGCGCTAACCCAGGCCCAACAGCGGACTATCGTGCTTGATGCAAGCCAGGTACAAGGTCCGTTCAATACTTTTTTTAAAACCAGTATTGGTGCCGGTCGCGCTAATGAAGGCTTGCGCGCTGATTGGCAACAACAACTCGCCGAATTAAAACGCGATACGGATTTTAAATACATTCGTATGCACGGTTTACTCACCGACGATATGGGCGTTTACAAAATTGATGCGCAAGGCCGCGAACATTACAACTTCCAATATATAGATGCGCTGTACGATTATATTCTGAGTATTGGCATGAAGCCGTTCGTTGAACTCGGGTTTATGCCGTCCGCATTAGCCAGTGGTGATAAAACTATTTTCTGGTGGCGCGGCAACGTTACCCCGCCACACAGTTATGAAAAATGGGAAGCGCTGATTAAAAAACTCACCGAACACTGGACTGAACGTTATGGCGCAGAGGAAGTAGCAAGTTGGTATTTCGAAGTCTGGAATGAACCTAATCTCGATGGTTTTTGGGCAGGCACACAAGCAGAGTATTTTAAACTTTACGCCCACAGTGCACGCGCCATTAAAAGTGTAAATCCCAACTACAAAGTGGGTGGCCCCGCCACTGCCGGTGCGGCCTGGATACCGGAAATGATTGCCTACAGCAAAACCAATAATGTCCCGCTGGATTTTGTCAGCACCCACGCTTATGGCGTCAACCAGGGTTTTCTGGATGAGTTTGGTAGCACCGGTACTGTGCTTTCTAAAGATGAATTAGCTGTTGCGCGCGACGTATTAAAAAATCGCCAGGAAATTACTGCCTCCGCCATGCCAGGACTGGAGTTGCATTACACAGAATGGAGTTCTTCATATACTCCGGCAGATCCGACCCACGATTCCTATCACCAAGCCGCTTATATTTTGCAAAAATTAAAACAAACAGGTAATTCAGCTCAATCGATGTCCTATTGGGTGTTCACCGATATTTTTGAAGAAGCGGGGCCACGCTTTGAAGCATTCCACGGCGGCTTCGGTTTAATGAATACCCAGGGCATCAAAAAACCGGCTTATTTCGCCTATCAATTCCTGAATCAACTTTCAGCAACAGAATTAAAAAATAACGATGCGCAATCCTTTGCAACCAAAGATGAAAAAGGCAATGTGCAATTGTTGTTGTGGGATTCAACGTTCACGCTTCCGGATGGTATTAATAACCAGCAGTATTACATCAAGGATTTACCACCAGCGAAAAAAGATGACATCAATATACGTGTAGATGGCCTGAAAAAAGGCAAATACAAACTTGCCATTTCGCAAGTTGGTTATCAGCAAAATGATGCCTACACCGCGTATATCCGCATGGGCTCACCCGCGCAGCTCAGTAAGAACCAGGTAGCGGAATTAAAGGCACAGGCAAATGGAAAACCTGCACAGGAAAAAATCGTCCGTATTGGTAAGGATGGTCAATTTGCATTGAATTTACCCTTGCGTGAAAACGATGTTTACTTAATCGAACTGAGCGTTAGTAAATAGCGTTCACCATTTTTATCAGGATTGACCATGCTGAATTTAACACGCAGAAATATTTTCAAAGCTTGTTTGGCGGGCGCGGCGGCATCGCCGCTCGCATTGATGGGCGCCGCGTCTGCAGCGACTCCTGCCAGCAAATGCAATCAACCGCGCTTGCAATGGGGGCGCAGTATTGAAGGGCAACGTACAGCCGATTTGGGTAATGGAATGTACCTGAATCCGATTATTGCCGGTGATCGCCCCGACCCAACTATTTTGAAAGATGGCGATGATTACTACATGACGTTCTCGTCATTTAATTCGTATCCCGGCATCGTCATCTGGCATTCTCGCGATTTAATTAATTGGGTCCCACTCGGTCCAGCCCTCAAAAAAAATATCGGTACTGTCTGGGCACTGGATTTATGCAAACACGGTGATCGTTATTACATCTATATTCCCGCGCTCACCGACGGCAAGCCCTGGGCAATATATGCAATCTGGGCAAACAATATTAACGGCCCCTGGAGCGATCCGATCGGTTTAAAAATAGACGGTTGCATCGATCCCGGCCACGCCGTGGGTGAAGACGGTAAACGCTATTTATTTGTGAATGGCATTCGCAAAATTCGTTTGACCGATGACGGCCTCGCGACCGATGGCAAACTTGAAAATGCTTACAGCCCCTGGCGTTATCCCGATGATTGGATTGTTGAAAACTTCGCCCCCGAAGGCCCGAAATTAATGCGGCGCGGCGATTGGTTTTATTTGGTAACCGCCGTGGGGGGTACCGCTGGTCCGGTGACTGGCCACATGGTTATCGCGGCACGGTCGCGTTCTATTCATGGGCCCTGGGAGCATTGTCCTCACAATCCATTAGTGCGCACGTTATCGGAAGCTGAACCCTGGTGGTCACGCGGTCACGCAACGTTAGTGGAAGGGCCAGCTGGTGACTGGTGGATGGTTTATCACGGTTACGAAAATGGTTTTCGTACGTTGGGGCGGCAAGCATTACTTGAACCCATTGAATGGACAGATGATGGATGGTTTCGCGCAAAAGGTGGCGACCTTTCCCAGCCGCTTCCGGCACCGGTGACGAAAAAAAATAAAACGAAACCTGCAAATTCCGGTGTTGCGCTTTCCGATGATTTTTCCAGCAACAAATTTGGCAGCCAATGGTGTTTTCATAACCCCGGTCCCGCTGAAAACGCTCGCGTGAAATACCGCACCAAAATGCTGGAGTTGGCAGCCAGTGGCGATTCGCCAATCGACAGCTCACCCATTACCTGCGGCGCTGTAGATCAGGCGTATCAGGTAGAGGTCACCTTAAAATTAATTGAAGGTGCGGAAGCGGGTTTAATACTTTTCTATAACCACAAAGCGTTCGTGGGGCTCGGGTTCACGCCCGGCACCATCAAAACCTTTCAATACGCTGAAGAGCAAACCTGGGCGCGGCTGGGATTTAAATCCAACAATGTACGCGCGCGTTTGACCAATGACCGGCATGTTATTACTTACGAATATTCTGAAGATAACGGTCGCACCTGGCAGCTCCATCCAACGCGTATGGAGGTATCCGGTATTAATCATAATGTGTTTGGTGGTTTCCTGAGTTTAAAGATCGGAATCTATTGTGCCGGAAACGGCAAAGTGCAAATTTCCGATTTCAAATATCGCGCACTTTAAGTAAATATCCTGCATTTTATGTAGGTACAGGAAATCAGCATCAAGGATGATGCAGTTTCTCGTTATTATCACATCCTCTATTAACACGTCCCCTATTGTTACATCCCCAACCCCATCATTTAATTGCCGCTCGTAAATTGCTCCTTCTTTAATTAACCGTTTTACGATTGTTACTTTTCCTGTTATTCCCTTAACTGTTTTTTATTTTCATACGACTTTTGTCAGTTAATTTTTTTGCTGATTAATATTTTTCTGCTTTAATTCCATTTTTTGGTTTACACTTCTACCTCGCGTGATGTTCATCACATTTTCACGTAAAACACGATTTGCATCACATTACATTTTTTATTTGTTTACGCCGTAAAAACGCGCGTGCCCTTCCCTCAAACACCTGCAACGCCTTTTTTTATTCAACTTAAACAAAAAAAAATTCAATTTTTAGCAGATTGATAAAACTTTCAGCTAAAACGTTACTGATTACACTGACATTTTCCGCAATATCTACTGGCACGGCTTTTTGGCTTGCCAATCAGAAAGTCACAGAAAAAATTCTTAAGGCGGACGCCGCACTTTTAAAGATCCGCCAGGCAACTGCCATAAATCATCGTATTTGAAAAATTTTTTAATAATAAAAATTACTCCGTGTAAAGAGTTAGCTGAACCAGCAACGCCGGCAATGAAATTCTCCAACCAGCGTTCCCGCGTTAAGACCTGTTTTAAATAATAAAGATGTAACAGCCCCATGCCGGTGAAAATCGGCGCATACCCTGAGGACTACACTATGAGCAGCCTAAAAGCCTCTGCGACTACCCCGCGTATAGCGAGCGCATTTACCCGCGCACTCTATGCAACCGGGTTTTCCCTGGCAGTTTCAACGCTTTCCATCAACGCCTATGCCGGTTGTCAGTACATTGTTGATAACCAGTGGGGCAATGGATTCGCAGCCAAAATACGCATTACTAACGATGGCAATACAGTGATCGATGGCTGGACGGTCAACTGGCAATACGCCGGTGACAACCGCATGACCAGCAATTACAACGCGGTTTTCAGCGGATCAAATCCTTACAGCGCCAGCAATTTGAACTGGAATAAAACTATCCAGCCAAAACAGTTTGTGGAATTCGGTGTACAAGGCACCAAAGGTAGTGGCGCAGCGGAAATTCCAGTGGTCACCGGTGCAGCTTGCGGAACTGCAATAACTTCATCATCTTCAAGCGTTGCCATTAGTTCCAGTTCTTCATCATCCAGTGCGCTGGTTTCCAGCAGCAAATCCAGCTCGTCAGTTCCCGCTTCATCCAGCAGCCGCTCAAGCTCATCAGTTGCAAATACTGCTGCATGGACATTGAGCACCACGGATTCTTACTTGAATTTCATCACCACTAAAAATACCCACAACGTAGAAGTGCACAACTTCACCGGGTTGAGTGGCGATATCAGCAGCGGCGGCGTAGCGACATTGACGATTGACCTCAACAGTGTGAATACCGGTGTGGCGCTGCGCGATCAACGCATGAAAGATTTATTATTTGAAACGGCAACCTATCCAACCGCCACTATCACACTCACTGTTCCTTCTACAGTTATCAGTTCGCTTGCAATCGGCCAGGACAAAGCTACTGACATTTCCGCAAGCCTTAATTTGCACGGTGCGACCGGCACTATCGCCACCAAAGTCTCGGTTCAGAAACTTTCCAACTCGCGCATTATCGTGCAAACACTCGCACCGGTATTGGTGAAAGCAGAAACCTACAACCTGACGGCCGGTGTGGAAGCGCTGCGCGCAGCAGTGAATATTGCTTCCATCAGTGTCGCGGTTCCGGTGGATTTTGCGCTTGTCTTTGATGCCCGTTAATTGGCCGAGCTAGAGAGAACCTATCATGAAAAAATTATTGAAATTATCTATGCTCTCCTCCAGTCTGGCGTTGGGCATCATGGCTACCAGTGCCGCAACTGCCCAGGGCACTTGCGGCGTGAGTTACACCACGGCAAATAGCTGGGGCAACGGTGCGCAAATTAAAGCCACCATCACCAACAATGCCGCTGCAAAAACATCCTGGGAACTTTGCTGGAGCTATGCGGGCAGTGAAGCCATTCAGAATTTATGGGATGGTACCTTCACCCAAACCGGAAAAAATGTGTGCGTAAAAAGTGCGGGCTATAACGCAAACCTGCCCGCAAATGGTTCGGCATCGTTTGGATTTATTGTGAATAATCCGGGCGCAGCACCTACTGCTTTTACATTGAATGGCAGCGCGTGCGGCGATGTAACCAGCAGCACACCCATAACGAGCAGCAGTGTTAGCAGCCGCTCGATATCATCAAGTTCAATTCCTTCCAGCAGCTCAATATCATCAAGCAGCTCCACCAACAATGGTGTTGCCGCACGCTGGTTATTGGATGCAACCGCCTCGACGTTTAATTTTGTCACCGTGAAGAAAAACACGGCGGGCACAGAAACACCGGAAAACCTGACCTTCAGCCAATTACAAGGCACAGTGTCGGCAACCGGCCAGGCAACATTGACAATTCCATTAACCAGCATCAGTACCGGCGTTGCATTGCGTGATACACGCATGCAGGATTTGTTATTTGAAACCAATCATTTGCCCAGTTTGCATTTCACTACGCAATTGGATCTTGCAGCGATTAATGCGCTCGCTACCGGTTCAACTTCCGTACAAACCGTTACCGGTAATTTGATTCTGCACGGTGTGGTGAAATCAATCGTGTTTGATGCATTGGTGATAAAGCACGCGAATAATCGTGTGAGTTTCTCACCGCGCAAACCTATCGTCATTAATTCAACCGATTT
Source organism: Cellvibrio sp. 79 (assembly GCA_003056245.1). Lineage (GTDB taxonomy): Bacteria > Pseudomonadota > Gammaproteobacteria > Pseudomonadales > Cellvibrionaceae > Cellvibrio. The sequence continues at coordinate 22,854 of MVDH01000004.1, forward strand.
CGATTTGAATTACGGTGTGGAAGCATTGCGTCTCGCCGTCGGAACTTTATCGACGATTGGTGAAAAAGTACCAGTGTATTTCAAATTATTTTTGAATGGCGATAATCCCGGCTATACACCCGCTATCACTTTAGTTACTGCACCATCTGCGCCGTTAAGCCTCAGCGGTACTGCGGTCACTTCCGGCGCAAATTTAAATTGGGCGGATGCCAGCGCGACTGAATCAGGATTCCTCGTTCGTCGCAAAGGTGCCGATGGTCGTTGGGCTACTGCCAGTAAATTAAATGCGAATAGCGTGAGCTATCTCGATGCGTTGGCAACATCCGGTAGCTATGACTATAAAGTGATTAGCTTCACCGAAAGTATTCCGTCAGCAGCTACCGCACCGCTCACCGTTATTTTTAATAACGGCAGCACGTCTTCTTCACTGGGTAGCAGCATTGCATCAACAACCTCATCCAGTTCCAGTAAATCGTCGGTGAATTCCAGCAGCTCAAGCAGCACCGGTAGCATCATCGGTAATGCGGCGAATGGAAAAATATTGTGGGCACAACAATGCGCCGCGTGTCACGGTGTCGATGGCGAGAAAAATGCGAACGGCTCACCGGCATTGCAACCATTAAATCCGAATCGTTCCAGCTACAAACACAGCAACGATACGCAAGCGCGTGCATTGCGCGATTTCATCGCGCGCTGGATGCCACAAGGCAGTGAAGGAACGTGTACTGGCCAATGCGCCGCTGATTTGGAAGCGCATATTTTCAGTTGGCGTAAAGCCAGCGATGGAGTACCGGATAAACCGGTTGGCAATTTTGCATGTCCCTCTAACGGACCAAGCTATGGACAAAGAACATTACGCTTGCTGACCAAAATGGAATACCAACGTTCTGTACGCGACCTGGTGAATTACCAAACGGATTTAACCGCAAGTTTGCCCGACGATTTTATTTCTGGCGCATTTGTGAATAACAATCCGTTGTCGATTGATAAAGCGCGTTACACCAGTTACCTGGCCAATGCGGAACGTATCGCTGCCGATGTAGCAACACGCTGGAATGCAGTGCTCGGTTGTACACCATCAAGCAGTTGCGCAAATACCTTGGTGAATACACTCGGCCCGCGCATTTTCCGCCGCCCGCTGGATACCACAGAGCAAACCGCGTATTTAAATGTTGCTAATGGCACCAGCGGTAGCCGCACGGTGGCAGAAGGTATGCAGGTTGCGTTGTTCTCCATGTTGTCTTCACCGCAATTTTTATATCGTTCAGAAGTGGGTGAGCTTTCCAGTAACGGTGTTTACAAACTCAACGGTTACGAAATGGCGAGCTACCTGAGTTACACCTTCACCGGTTCTACGCCCAGCCAGGCACTGTTAACCGCCGCAGGTAACGGCTCATTAAATACCGTTGCCGGTATTCGCACGCAGGTGGCAACCTTACTCAGTTCAGCTAACACCAAATTATTATTAAGCGATTTGGTAAACCGCTGGTTGATGACGGAAAAAATCGAAACACTGAGCAAACCCGCTGTGAATAATTTTGCGACGCTTGCCGTGGATATGAAAAATGAACTCGGTAAAAACTTTGCCAACACCATGCTGGATTCCACGAGCACATTTGCATCCATCTACAACCCGAATTACACGTACATCAATTCGCGTTTAGCAACGCACTACGGCTTACCGTTCAGCGGTACGCAAGATAGTGATGGATTTGCAAAAGTCACCACCAGTGAACGCGGCGGTATCCTGACCTCGGGCGCATTTATGTCGCGCTACGCGAGCACAACGGATTCCAACATGATTACCCGTGCAGTAGCGATTCGCAGAAAGTTAATGTGTCAGGATATTCCTGAACCGCCATCCGGTGTAAGCCTGGATCGCGAAGCATTAGCCGCACGCGATAAAGCGTTCTATGAAAATCCGCACACCACACAACGCATGATTTTCGACCGCATCACTTCCGGCACCAGCTGCTCGAATTGCCACGGCGAAATTATCAATCCGTTGGGCGGCGGTTTGGAAAACTTTGACGTTGCCGGTCGTATTCGCTCCACGGATTTAAAAGGCAATGCCATTGTGTCAAGCGGCACCTTCTTCTCGCCCTATCCACAATTGCAATTCCTGAACGATCCGGATCGCGTGATTTATTCACCGGAAATTCAATTCAATGGAGCCAAAGATCTTGCGCGCACCATGGTTGAACAACCGGTAGTGGCGCAGCAAGCGCAAACGTGTTTAGCCACGCAATTTATCAGTTACAGTTCAGGAATTAATTCCATTTTCCTGATCGATTCAGACAGAGATGTTGGTTACAAACGCATTAGTAAAGATGAAGAAAATTCTTATCGTTGCGATATCGCCGATCTCACCAATGTGTTATCGACCAAAGGCCCGCGTGCAATGCTGGAAGAAATTCCGGTATTGGAATCTGTGATGTATCGGAAAGAGTGGGCGCGCTAATGCGCCCTGCTCTTCCCCACATTTCACTCGCCGTAATAATGAATTGGAGTCAATAAAATGAGATACAAAGACTGCTTCGATAAAGAGCGTAGAGATTTTCTGAATATAGTAAAACGCGCGGGCATTTCAGCGGGCGTGCTGAAAGCATCCAGCTTGATCGGCGGCGTTATGCTAGCCCGTGCTGCCGAAGCCCAGGGCGGCGTGCCCAATAAAAGTTGTTTGATATTTTCCGGCGGTGGTTGCCATCCGCAATACTGGTTTGCAAAGGACGGCGTTTTACCTGTGCAATCAGCGCCCTTGCAAAGCCATTACAGCAAAATCACCATGCTGAAAAATGCCACACTCGCGCCCGGCGCAGGCCATGGTGGTATGTTTGCGAAATTCGATAACGCCAGCTGGGGTAGAGATAGTTTTGAAGTGAATATGGGGCGCACTATCGGCGCTAATTATCCGGTGAAATATTTGAATGTGGCGAACGTGCCTATTTCGAATCTCACCCGCGAAGGCCCGCGTGAAATTCCATCCATTTCAAGCCCGCAAACCGTTCTGGATATTTTGTTTAGCGGCGGCAGCTCACCCACTACCGGTGTGTCACCACGAAAATCTGCTGCTGACTTGCATTATGCGGCGGTAAACAGTTTGAAAAATAAATTAGGGCAACATGAAAAAATAAAACTGGATAACCATTTCACCGCGATCCAGGAAATTGAAGCGGCAATTGGTACTGGTGGCACTGGTGGTGGCAGTAGCGGCACTTGCCCTAAACCGGCGAGCACCGCCGTTACCGGATTTGATGCGCTCGCAAAAATACATTCGGACCTTATTGTACTCGCGCTGAATTGTAATTTAACCGCGTCAGTTTCTATCGCATTTGGTGACGATACCCACAACCATATTTTCGATAAATTGGGTGGGCGTATGTCGCACCAGTCGCATCACTTCAACCAAACCATGTTCAATGAAGATATTGCCTACATGCAGGGTCTCACCAAATACTTGCTTGATAAACTGGATACGGCGGGATTGCTCGGCTCGACCATAGTGACACAAGTGTCGGATATGGGCGATCCTGATCAGCACGGCAATACCGATGTGCCGATGATAGTGGCTGGTGGGGGAATAACCGGCGGGCGAGTGTTGGAAGTTGGCAAGGCATCGCAAGCCAGTTTGTATCAAACACTGGGTTTAAAGCTTCGTGCCGATCAAAGCCCAAGCGGTACTGCTTATCGAAATTGGGAAGTGCCTACTATCGCCGGGTTATAAAATATAAACATTTAAGTTGGTTATAAACTTAATTAAAATAAAAACCTGCGCCCCATTAAATCGTTTTTAATGGGGCGCAGGTTTTCTATTATGTATGCCGTTAATAATAATGGTTAATTGAATGCAAGAATTTTATAAAAAGGCGTTATCAACCTGTTCAGTGTTGTTGCTCATCACCGGCTTGTTAGGGTATCTGTGTATTGATAACACGTTTCTTAAACTGTCCTTATTTCCAGATACCAAAAGTTCTTTTCAATGGCGCACAGAACAAAACACAGACGCCTCTGCCGGGGGGGTGTCGTATTTGACTATAAATGACCACAAATTCAGCCTGGATTTTAATATCAACCTGTCACACCGCGCAAAATATCCACATGCAGCAGTATCGATAGTGTTCGTTGATCAAACGGGAACGAAAACCGGCTTTGTTGATCTGTCTGCATACGACCAGGTGCTATTCAGCACCAAATGTTCTACCGAAAATATGCTCACATTTTCGCTGACAACTTTTGATGAAAAAGTGTCAATGGATGATGATCCACTCAGCCATCGCTCACCAACAACATTTTTTTCCTGCAATAAGGAATGGCAATCAATTGCAATAGACCTGACGCGGCTGGAAACTCCGCAATGGTGGTTCGATATGTATAAGGTCGAATTATCCCAACAGGAATACAAACTCGATAAAGTATCAAAAATAGCCTTTGGCAACACGTTCCAAAGTCCCTTCGATATTGAAACCAATATTCAAATTACCGAACTCACATTAGTAGGACGTAATTGGTTTTACTTGTATTTATTCGCGACCTTAACAATATTAATCTGGGCCGGATTCGCCGTATGGATTTTCCGACAATATACCCTGGCTATTGTTCGTGAACTCAATGATAAAATCCAACGCGACCGCCCGCTTGTTGCCTATCAACAATTGACGGTTGAATCCCATCGGGATCGGGATAAAAGCGCGATATTGCATTTTATGGCAACACAATATGCTAATGCGGAGTTAACGCTGGAATTGATGGAAGTGACTATCGGTGTAAGCCGAACGAAGATCAATGATATTCTCAAATCCGAATTGGGCTTTACCTTTACCGGCTATTTAAACAAATTGCGCTTAACGGAAGCTGCGCGCCTATTAGCGCAAGATCGAAACAGCAACATCGCTGAAATCGCCTATTCCGTTGGCTATAAAAATGTTTCTTATTTTAATAAGCTGTTTAAAGAAGAATATAATTGCACACCAAAAGCGTATAAATCTTTGTTTGATAAGGCGTCTGAGTCGAATGAGTAGCACAAAAGACTGTGCTCGTTCTTTTTAACAGCGCCATTCAAAAATCCAAGTCTACATTACCGCTCCAGGGTAACGCGGTAATGTAGGCCTCCAGATTAAAGTAGGCATAAAACGCTTGATGTTTCATTTTACTGCTGTGTTTTTTCGCGCGATAAAAACCGTAGACAAAACCTGAAACCACAAACAAGGCGAAGCACACCAGAAAAACAGTAAAATTTCTACTTGCCTCTTCTTCACTGTTGTAAAGGCGAATATCAAAAGTAACGGCCAGCTTACTAATTAACCAAAAAGTGATATGGCAAAACAAGCCGCCGATGGCAGCGCCTAAAACCGGGAATAGTATTCGTTTCATTCGGCGCCTTTTGGTATCCCGACCAGTTAACCCGCAAATAACACAGATTCAATCGGAGGCAAATTTGCCCCGCGTTTCAACGCATCCTGATATGCGCCTTTCAATGTTTTCAAAGCCTCATCGTAGGAAACCAGGAGCTCCTCGATATTTTCAGGGTCACTTAACGTTTCTGAATCAAGGAGTGATTCATAGCGTTTGATATTTTGATACACAGCTTGGAGGGAAATTAAAAGTGTGTTGTCATCTATGTTAGGCATTTCTTCTCAATTGCCCCCTACGAGTTTCAATATTAATTAAAAGATTATCTAGAAGAAGTTTGAATGCTTTTATTGACATCATATGATCGGGAACAATTGAATAATGGGTTGCTTGCATCCGGTCATTATAGTCGTCTTTTATAATAAGTAATCCATCAGGAATCGAGGTACCTTCAGGTATTTCAATGTATTCCCAATTTTTACCTTTAAATGTATTAGATCGGTCAAAAAGAGATGTGCCTTGAGCTTTCCATATATCATCAGAGCTTTTTTTTGTTACTTTGGGAATAATATATTCCACTCCATTGCGATTCTCGATAGTAACGTCTGCTGGCCTGAACTGACCTTTCCTAATTTCCCTTGGCACAAAATCAGGATGTAATGGATTTTCACACGGTTCATCTGTTCGTGAGGCCCGCCACAAGAACAAAGCCAAATCTTTTTCTCCATCATAGATACGGCTAAGCCCATCAATCTTCGCAAAGAACTTTTTAACTGTGCCAGTTTGAAGCAAAATCTCTTTCATAAGTTATCTCCTTAATTAGTCCAGTAACGCTCCAATAATACATTGGTGAATAATCACGATCCTAGCGCGGTAGCACAAATCTGAACCAATATGCTGGCCCTGAGCTTATGGAAAAAATTTCAACCGCATTTTTAGGCGTCTAAATTAAAACTATCGCGCTCTGTAAAAAGGCTTGAAAACACACAACGTTTAAGTCTTTTTATTTGAGCTTGAATTCGCACAACCGCATGAGCTAAAGTACGCCTCGTTGCGGCACATCCGCAACCGGGTTTGACGGCCCGATCACAATAGGCGCACAGGCGCCCATCCATTCATTGCAGGCGCTTTTTTTACGCCCGCAATAAATGTTCTATGGTAGCTGTGTGCGGGAGGCCTTCGGGCCTGCCGGGTAGCCTATTGTCCCGGTCCGTCAACCTGTGCACAGCTGCCACCCTAATTGTTTGACGGCGATTTGTGGCAGCCCATCAACAATAGGAGCGTCACAAATGGAAAATACCGACCAATATTCGTTCAAACCTCTCTCCAGCAACTTCGGCACTGACAAAGTTTTATTTTTAAACACTGAAGCACCTCGACTCGACATTATCGACGCAGCAAACCTCCGTTTTACAGCAGCAAAGGATTTAATCAGCACTATTGCCTGCATGACAATTCAAGACATGCCTGATAATTCAATCACACCAATATGCCAAGCGGCTCATTTGTTGTTATCGGATGCTTGGGATTTGTTGCAGGTGGGGATTTATAAGAAAGGTGTTGGTGATGAATGAATAAAATGTTAACTCATGACAACTAATGCCAAAGAATCTATGGCTTCTTTCAGGATTTTGACGATCTGGATTCTGTAAAACGTGACTGGTGTTCTCCGTTAACGAAATATTCAATGATTTTAAATAGAAGAAAATTTTCCTAAATTTAATGTATTTCAAAGGAAAAAAATTTTGAGAAAAATTATTTTTTTTATGGTTTTCTTTTTTTGCTTCAAAAGTGCAGCACTTACAATAAAAGAAGACTGCCTTCTTGATCTTCAAAAAATCCCGTATCACCTGCTTGCAAACGATGCTGGAGGAAAGGATATCTTTAATCGAAAGGGAAAAATATATTTTGAGGATTCTTTGCATTACCACCAATCACGGGTTTCTACGATCACTAGCGAACAAGAATGCCTTGACTTGATCGGTGAATATTTAAAGGTTTGGAGAGATGGGCATCTTTATATAGGACCATCGTCAAAGCAAAAATATACAACTGCGACAAGAAAAGAGAAATTAAAACGCCTTGCAGAAATTAAATTTATTAATCCTAATGTGGTTTACGTAGGCTTACCTAATTTTCAGAACTATAACAAGGAACACTTAAAGAAATTGTTATTAGATAATCGCGATCAGTTGCTGCTAACCAAAAATTGGATAATTGATGTACGCGGTAATGGTGGAGGATCTGACTCAATTTATTACCCAATTCTTCCATGGATAATATCTAACGAGACGATACGAGTTTCCGCTAGCTGGCTCGTAACTGAGGACAACAAAAGTGCACAAAAAAGAATCTGTGATAATAATGACAGTGCAGATTGCGACGCAAAGGTACAGAAAATACTGGATAGTATGAAGGGCGTAGCCAACGGTGATTTTGCAAGTCAAACAAAATCGACGGGAGTGTCATTTACCCCACCATCCAATCATCCTAAAGCTGAAAAAGTAGCAGTATTAATAGATAATAAATGTGCCAGCTCATGCGAAGAATTTATTTTGCTTTTGAAACAGAGCTTTAATGTAAAAACTCTTGGACAAAGAACCGCAGGCTTGCTGGATTATTCCAATCTGCGTCCATATCAACTTCCATCGGGAAAAAGGGAATTATGGTATGCAACATCACGCTCGAATCGACTTCCTTATTTCCCTATTGATAGTTATGGAATCGCTCCTGATATTTATCTACCTTTTGATAACGCAGAATCTGATAAATTTATTTTAGTTAAAAGGGTAGCTAATTGGATAGAAGGCGGAAGCTTGTCCCCAAAACAATGACGCATATCTACTTTAAATAATATTAGTGAAAATCCAAGCTATTGGAATTTCAAGCAGAAAGATATGGACGTAATCCATTAGTGAATGTCCCCGTCCCTACACCCCTTGCAGCTCTCTAAAACGTATATTTGTCTGACATTTTTTTCTAAAAAAGGCAAAAATCGACATTTTCAGCCATTTTTTCACTATTATCTCTAGAATATATAAGACAATTGGTATGCGGGAACGCTAAACTCCCACTCGGGATTGATTTACGCAGGACGCGGCACTAACCGGGGAGATTAATAAGAAGAATCTTGGGCGTGCTGAGCTTTCCGCCCTGACTTATTGCCCTACTACAGAGACATAACAATAAAATTTTCTGGAGATCGTCAAAAATGTTTTCGAAAACGCTTACGTGTTCCTTAGTAATAATGGGATCGCTCTGCCTCACTAACGCCCATGCGGCGGTGAGCAACGGTACCTACCTCATTTCATCCCAGGTTAGCGGCAAGCCCGTTGAAGTTACTGGCGCATCCACGGCGAACGCTGCCGATGTATTGCAGTGGTCCGATAACGGCGGTATTCACCAGCACTGGGTAATTACTAATCGCGGCAACAGTTATTACTCCATCACCAACCGCAACAGCGGAAAAGCGATGGAGGTTTACAACTGGAGTTCTGCCGATGGTGGCGATGTAGTCCAATACGATTATTGGGGCGGTGATTCGCAGCTATGGAAAATTATCGAACATGGAAATGGGGTTGTTAGTTTTACTAATAAATTCAGCGGTAAAGCGCTCGACCTGTATAACTTCAGCACCGCCGATGGCGCGAACATTGCGCAATGGACTTATTCCGGTAACGATGCGCAACGATTTTTGTTAACGCCAATCAAGAGCAGTAATGTTCCAGCGGATACATCCACCACCAACGGCGCAGCAAATCATTGGCCGATATCCGGCAATCTGGTGACTCATGATCCGACCATTATTTACGAAAATGGAACCTGGTTTTTAATGCAAACCGGGCCGGGAATTTATGGAAAATATTCCAACGACGGGCTCTATTGGAATCCCCTGCCCGCTGTATTTCCGAATGGATTGAGCTGGTGGAAAAATTATGTACCCAATCAGGAAGGCATCGATGTATGGGCGCCGGATCTTAAATATTTTAATGGCCGCGTGTGGTTGTATTATTCCGTTTCCACTTTCGGTTCAAAAGTTTCTGCGATTGGTCTTGCATCTGCGACGAGTGTCAGTGCTGGAAACTGGCGCGATGATGGTTTGGTTATTCGCACTACCAGCTCCAACAATTACAACGCGATTGATCCGGATTTGGTCATCGATAAAAACGGTAACCCATGGTTAACATTTGGCTCATGGAATACCGGTATCAAACTGGTGCGCTTGAATCCGAACACCATGAAACCAAGCGGCATGATTCATTCCATTGCCAGCCGCAGTGGTGGTATTGAAGCGCCGACGATTATTTATCGCAAAGGTTATTACTACCTGTTCACATCAATCGATAAATGCTGCAACGGCGCGAGCAGCACTTACAAAATTACCTACGGTCGCGCAACCAATATTGCCGGCCCTTATCTCGATAAAAACGGCAATAACATGTTGAACGGCGGCGGTACCGTGCTGGATGCCGGTAATAACCAATGGGTTGGCCCTGGTGGCCAGGATATTGGTAATACCGATGTCATCGCCAGACACGCGTATGATGCGTACGACAATGGCACTCCCAAATTATTAATGAGTACCCTGAATTGGGATTCGAATGGTTGGCCGCGTTATTGATTTAAAAAAAGAGGCCAGAGTGATCTGGTCTCTTTTTTTAGTTGCGAAGATAACGTTAAATTTTTTGTTACAACGTGGCACAATATTATTCAGATTTGACTAATGAATGAGCTGCATAAAACCCCAATAAGAGTTGAACATGTAACGAAATCGCGTATTTAAAAATGGTAGCCGCATCAAATGATGGTGCCGTCTCCATAATGCGCTACAGCCGCGTCCAGATTTTCCGGTGAGTGCAAAATAGTTGGTCCTCTGGAACATGCTTGTCGTGTCAGGTATTCAGTCAAACCTTCCGCTTGAATTGCCGGAGAAATTACCGCCCCCATTTCCGCTAGCAACTCTACCGCCGCTTTGACAATCCATTCTACGGAGCGGTACTTTGGGGAGACAATCTGAATGTTTTGCGAGTCAGTCTGGTCGAAGAAGCCATGTTGCAGTTTGTGTCGGACGTAGGAGAGCGCAGTGATCCCGGGGATGGTGCGTTTCTCCAAATAGGCCTGATTTTCGTTGTCGTCATAGCGTACGACATTGTCCGGGAATTCATATCCCTCATCTTCCAACAGTGCCTCACTGACGATGCCGGGTAGCAGCGGCCTCGCGTCTTCGTGTGCGACTTCAAACAAGATAATTTTTTTGAGCTTTTTCAGTTCTCGTTGTTCTTCCGTGTCTATTTTTTGGATGGCGATAGTCGGGAAGTATGCACGGATCAAGTTATTGGATTTTTCTATGAGCTCATACCTGCTCACCTCGGGGTGTTTTTGGAAAAATTTATCGTCCATGTCCATCATCTTCCATGAGTGGTTTAGGTCGTGAATCAGGAATTCGAGTGGAGACTGCCAGAATTCATCAACATACACAGGATCTGGTGATACTCCGATAAAATATAGTGGCGTGCCCCGGATTTTCATGAGGTCAGTTGCGGAAATATTATCGAACGTCGGAATGATGATCACTTCCGGAATTCGGCGCATCAGTTCCTCATATCGATACCAGTATTTCTTTTGGAAATGGGTACTCAGGTTTTTCTCGATACGACATGCCACATCAAAGAAACCTACCGCTTCAAACACGATACGTAAAGTGGCGGCATAGGGACACATTGCTCCATTCTGTATCGTAACGTGATGAAGTTTGTGCACCAGCAGGTCCCGCATCGAGGCAAGTGCAGGATTGTTATTGCACTTCTCGTCCATCGCTGGAAGCATCATTTGGCTGCGAATATAGTCGATTATTGGCAACAACTCCGGAACAGAAGTATCCACGTTGCCCCGATTTAATTCGAACCGTTTCCGCAAAGCGCCGTACACATTTGCAGGATTCTTTACCAAATCCCGTATCCATTCATGATGGGATACACCCAGCGTTTTAGAAAAATTTTTCGCCAGGATTGAAGCGGCGATCTGTTTGTGGTGACCGAAGGCAAAGGAGCCTTCTTTTGCGTTCGGCGTAGTAATCACGCTTGCCGGAAGCCATCTACCATTGATTTCTTCTGTATCGGATATTTCAACGAGAAATCCAACGGTATCGACAATATGGCGCGGATCGGATGGGAATGCGATTTCTTTTAAATGGTCGCGATATCCGTGTGAAATGGTTCTGTCCATGTAGATCCGGGCTTCTTTTCCCGCGCTAGTTCGGACAAAATAATATTTACGACCATCAGCCTCCGAAATTCCAAATTCCGATTCTGGCGATTCGAATACTTTGTTGCCCGTTACCCGAAGTGCCGCAAAAATGTTGCTCGGGATTCCGGCATCATTTTGTTCGTCTTCATCCTTGAGTAGTGCGCCTGGTAGAGCGATGCCTTCTGGAAAAAAGACCTGTCCAGGGTCAGAAATTCCCTTCCATTCTGACCGTCACGCATCACGAGTACGTCGACAGTTTTTCGAACCATAACACCTTGATCGATTCGATTCTTTGCCTGGAGTTTAAGTGTTGGATCGGACAGTAAGGCCTTTACTCCAGCAGATTCCCGATCCACATGTAAATATTTGCTGATGTTATCTTCGATAGCATTTTTGCGCATGGGATCGCGCAGGCGATGGAACCAATAAATCATGTACAAGATTGATTCCGCATAGAGGCCCGCCGGATAACGGGTGGTATCGAGAGATATCGAATATTGATTCAGTATGTCGAAAACCATGTCTGCCAAACTATCGGTGAGCGTAGCAGAGTATGAAAAAAGATCGTCGATAACGTCAGGACATTTACTGCTTTCTTCCTGATGTCGGGGCGGCGTGGGAGCGTTAGATAGCATAATGTTTCCCTTAAAGGACTCTTTCTAAATATATGTCTTGCGTAAATCAATATTTCACAAAAAGGTGCAATTTGATGAAATGAATTTCAAATCCCTCTTAAGTTTCCCTCGCGTTAACGTCGGCTTTGGGTCGAAAGCAGCTATTTAACGATACCGAATAAATATTGACATTTACTCCGCTTATCTTTTTGCTCCACTTATCTTTGCCAAAAGAAAACCGCTTCCTCAGGGTAAAATCCTGACAACAAAACCCAATTAAATACCATAGCAACATTTAGCGCCAGCATGAATTTTGCGCTTTCGCTGACAGCCCTATCCTCATCTAACAACCTGCCCGCGCTGCGGTAAAACCCGCAGCCCGGAGTCGCACCCAGTTCTTCAGCGGCACAAAGCATAAGCGTTTTCGTGGCTATCTGCAGCTTTGCCTGCATTTTAGTGGCTGGGTTGGGCCACTTTCGGGTGGGTCGGGTTAGTTGAGTTCGGCAATCCGAACCCTGTCCAGTCGCCTTCATAAATTCGCACTTTATGTCAGGCGCATTTGTTGGAAACGTTGTTTGATGAAGTGAATTACCGCTGTGAGCGATTAATAGTATTGCGCGTGTGATTGACAGGCTTGATGGGTATATTAAGAAACCGTTGTCGATGTAACGTTGATTTTCAGGTTAACTGTTAGGTTTAATCGAGTAAAAAAATAGAGGCGTTTTTTCGCCTCTATTTGTGAAATGAATTAATTAAAAATGTTCATTTACATAAACCACTACTTGAATACTTACCTTCCCGATACAAGTACGATGGCAATTGAACCTGAGCTAATGCCTTTTTCTTTTCTATATCCGACGCACTTCCGGCCATCGTTAACACTTTTTTATGCTCATCGTAATGCGCAATAAAAGCCGTCTCATCGGGCTTGAGAATGGTCAGTTTATCTGGCTCCATCAATGCAAAATAATCCTCAAATTGAAGAATGGCACGCCCCGGGCTTGTTGAGTCGCTGGCAAAATCGCGCCCTATCATCGGGTGGCAAGCAGAAACGCCCATGAGTGAGAGTAGCGTCGGTGCCAAATCTATTTGGCTGCTCAACGTAGTTACTGTTGTGGGCGAAATATCGGCACCAAGAATTAATCCGGGTATCTGGAATTTTTCTACCGGAATAAGGTTGTTTCCATACACGCGGTTATCATGATCCGCAATCACTAGAAATACCGTGTCCTGCCAGTAGGAACTTTGTTTGGCCTGTTCAAAGAATTTGCCCATCGCCCAATCAGCATATTTAACCGCATTGTTTGCCGTGTTTTTGGGGCGTTCGAATAATTCGATTCGATTGTCCGGAAACTCAAATGGTTCATGATTGCTGGAGGTAAAAATTAAACTGAAAAAAGGCTTTCCGGTTTTATGAAGCTCATCAAGCTCATATTGCGCAGTATTAAAAAGATCTTCATCGCTGGCGCCCCAGCTTCCAACAAAAACCGGATTGCGAATTTTTTTGATATCGACAATATCTTCAAAACCATTGCTGGTAAAAAAGCCGCGCATGTTGTCAAAGTGAGCTTCGCCGCCATAAATAAATTGTGTGCGGTAACCCGCTGTTTTCAGCACAGAAGCCAATGTTGCAAAGTTATTCTGGCTTTTCGAAAGTTTTACCACGCTTTGTGCCGGTGTCGGCAAATATCCAGCAACAACGGCTTCGATACCGCGCACCGAACGAGTACCCGTTGCATATAAGCGTTCAAACCACATGCCCTCTCCTGCCAGCTTTTCCAGCTCCGGAGTAACGGCTACACCGCCCAGGGATTTAACAAATGTGGCGCCCATGCTTTCTTGTAAAACAATCACCAGATTCAATGGCCTTTCACGCTTTATCGCCGCTTCTTGTTGATGAAGCGTGGGATACTCCGGATTTTCAAACGTATATTTTTTCAACCAGGGCCAATCAAGGCTGAGCTGAAGCATCTCGTTGATGGGTAATTTCCCATATATTTCACTGGAGCGAGCTTCATGCTTCATGTTGTAGAGCGCGTACAATACGGAATAACCGGAATTGATGACCAATGAGTTCACCATGGAGTCGCCGGTAATTGCAAACAGCGCAGGATTAGCTGGCCGATGATTGGTGGTGGAGCGTATTCCCATGAACACTGCCATAAAAATCAACGGCCACACCAGCAGGTTTTTTAGCGGCGACCACACCGTTAATGAAGCTGTTGGCCAACGCAAAAGACAATGCAGTCCATAGCCAAACAACACCGTTAATAATAAACCGCCTACAAATGGCAGCCGGAATCCATGCCATAACGTTGAGAGAACTTCTTGCGGATATTTTAAATATTCAATGAACAGTCGATTGGGCCGGGCATCAAATTGCATCAGGAATGCCGGTGTTGCCAATTCCATAAATAAAATGCAAACCAACCCGGCAAGGCACCACACATAAGTGCCTTTAAACCAGATTGCTGCCCAACGTTTCCATGCAAACACAGGTACACATAACACAGGGATTAAAAGCCATAAGCAGATCAGAATGAGGTCTGCCCTCACGCCCTGCAAAAAAATACTTGTCAGATTTCCTGCAACGTCCACCCGCTCATAATTCCACACCACAAGTGCTATACGGCTAACACTGAGTACCATCAACGATAGAACCGCCATTCGCACCAGATAAACGTACGGCCCAAAAGCACCGGCGAGCGAGGACTTGATAATAGAAGTCATTAGTTCAGTTAACCCTGAGTAAAAATCGGGGCATCGTAACAACTGAAACTTAAGTAAATCTTAAGAGACCAATAAGCGGTGATATTTCTGCTAATTGCTCTTGAAAACAACATCTTAAGCACCTCTTAAGTTTCTCGTTTTATTCTGGCCTGACCGGATTGGTCCTTTATCTCAGGGGGCTGTAGTGAAAAATCGAGAGAAAATGGTTTTAAAACGATTGGGCTATAATCCTGAATAAACAGAGACGGGGCACTCGGGGGGCGCATCCCCCATGATTTATGCTTCACCATAACAAACCCTCACAGACTGCATTCTGTAAGGGTTTGTTGCTATGAAAGAGGGTCTGGAATGCACATATTGTTAGTTGAAGATGACAGCCTGCTTGCGGACGGAATTGTAACCGCGCTCAAGCGTTCGGGTTTTGCCGTTACCTGGCTGAATAATGGCAAGACCGCCAGCGCCTATCTTGCTGCAGAATCTCCGGATATTCTCTTATTGGATTTAGGCTTGCCCGATATGGATGGCATGGAATTGCTGCAGCTGGTACGTCAAAAACAATTTACAACACAAGTATTGATTCTCACTGCTCGCGACAGCACAACCGCAAAAGTTGCGGGGCTGGATGCAGGTGCCGATGACTACCTCACCAAACCCTTTGAGGTGGATGAGTTACTTGCGCGACTGCGCGTACTGGAGCGACGCCTTGGCAATGCCCCCACAGCACTAATGCAAGTAGGCGCCGTAACATTGGATACCACTCATCACCTCGCATTATTAAATGATGAGCCAATAAATTTATCGCGCCGCGAATACATGCTGCTGAAAGCATTAGTAGAACACGTTGGAATTATCCAGACCAAAGAAGGATTGGAAGGAAAACTTTATAGTTGGGGCGATGAAGTTGCCAGCAATGCTATTGAAGTCCATATACACAATTTACGAAAAAAATTACCGGCTGATTTTATTCGCACGGTCCGTGGTATTGGTTATATGGTTCCCCGCCAATGAAATCTATTCGCGTATTTTTAGTAGTGTTATTGGTAGCAATAGTAACGCTCGCCAATTTTGCTGCTGCGGTACGTGGCTATCTGGGGAGTATGGACGAAGCTGAGCGCCTATTTAATAAACGATTATTGCAGCAAGTAGATTTACTCGATTACCTGCTGCCCGCTCGTTACCAGGAATATTTGCAGCGCCCTGCCCCGGAAATATTTCCTGCACTGCAAAAAAGTGAGCAGTCGGGTTCATCGCCACAAATAGCCGACTTGCAATTTCAATGGGTCAGCAGCGACGGAAAATTACTAGCCCGATCAGCAGCTATGCCCGATGAAATAATTACGGATTTGAAAACTGGCTATCAGTTTGTCAATTTCAATCATTATCGCTGGCATGTATTAGTGGCTGCAGCGGCGAATAATTCGGGATGGTATTTATTAGCCGAGCGCGATGATCAACGTTATCGGCTCGCTGAATCCATGATATTGCAGGCAGTATCACCGATGGTCATCGCAATTCCACTTATTGGCTTTGTTATTTGGTGGGTGCTAGGCATTGGCTTGAAGCCAATAACGACGCTTGCAAAAGAATTTCACGCACGGGAAGCAACTGACCTACGCCCCATTGAACAACAGGATATGCCTAACGAATTAATCCAATTAGCGCAATCCGCAAATGAATTGTTACGCAGGCTGGAGTCCTCATTTATACGTGAGCAACGTTTTTCGGCTGATGCTGCTCATGAGTTGCGAACGCCTATTGCCGCGCTAAATATTCACTGTGAAAATCTTTTGCATGAAATTAACCCTGCCCCTGAGTCCGCGTATAACTTGCAACAAGGCATTAAACGTATGCGTTATTTAGTGGAGCAAATTTTACTACTCAATAAAACATCACCAGACCATTTTATGAGTCAGTTCATGCCGGTTAATCTCACTGCACTAACCAAGCAAGTTGCGGTTTCAGCTAGCGAAGCACTGGGTGAAAAAAGCCTCAATATTGAATTCGAAGGTAATGAATGTTGGGTCGAAGGAGATACTGCTGCACTGGAAACATTAATTAATAATTTATTGGGTAATGCCATTAAATATACGCCCCCGAATGGGCAGATTATCTTGCATACCTGGCTTCGCGATGATGAAGTGATATTGGAAGTGATGGATAACGGCCCTGGTATTCCGATGGAACAACGCAATCGGGTCTTTGATCGTTTTTATCGTTTACACGGTGATCGACATGATTCAGGAACTCCCGGTTGTGGGTTGGGCTTATCTATCGTAAAGCAAGTGGTGGATTTACATCAGGCGCATATTCGCCTCACAGACTCATCGTTCCCATCGGGCTTATTGGTGGTAGTTACTTTCGCTGCGAATAAAAAAAGAGAAAATAATTTATGAGAATCAGCACACTATTATTAATTTTACTCGGTATATCGCCCCCCCTTTACGCGATGGCGGCGCCAGAGTTTACCATTGAAATTCGCGATCATTTATTTTTTCCTTCAACGTTAGTGGTTCCAGCCAATACCAAGGTGAAGCTAATTATTATTAATAAAGATTCAACGCCGGAAGAATTTGAAAGCTACGAGCTTAATCGCGAAAAAGTGATTATGGGTGGCGCCAAAGCGGTTATTTTTATTGGGCCGTTGAAACCGGGAGATTATCCATTCTTTGGTGAGTTTAATCCTAAAACCGCTCAAGGTTTAATTCGCGCACAACATTAAAGGCAAGATTATGGTTGATGCAATTTTATTGATATTGCGAGAAGTATTAGAAGCCGCGCTCATTATCACTATGCTATTGGCAATGAGCCGCAAATTATCCATCTCATTTAACTGGATAGTACCGGCCCTGGTTCTCGGAGTACTGAGTTCCTGGCTGCTGGCGCATTATGCCTACGCTATTGCGGATGCATTGGATGGCACGGGGCAAGAATGGATTAATGCATTACTTTATTTATCGGTAATTTTATCGTTCATCATTATTGGTTTAATAATAGCGCCGCTATTATTCAGTGCATCTTTGCAGGAAAAATACCTATCGTTTACAGACAATTCAATAAAGCCCCATAAAACATTACTGCTGGTTTGTTCTATTTTCGCCGTTGGTTTATCGCTTGCACGTGAGGTTGCTGAAATATGGATTTACCTGGGAGGATTTTTGCATCAGCAGGATTTACTGCAATCCGCATTAACGGGTGGTGCTATAGGATTGGGCATAGGTATGAGTTTGGGCGTCATCACCTACTATCTATTAGTGTTTATTTCTGTACGCAGGTTCTTTATTGTTCTTTTTGTCTTTTTGATTTTTTTATGCGGTGGACTGTCAATGCAAATTGCAAGGCAACTATTGCAAATTGGCATGCTAACTTCTGCTACCCCCTTGTGGGACAGCTCAACCATAGTCAATGAACATTCCTGGCTCGGGGAGCTACTTTATGCGCTCATCGGCTATGATTCCAGCCCCAATGCCATACAAGTTATTTTTTATTGGATAGCAATTATACCTTTTCTAGTTGCATTGGCATGGAATTGGCACCGCAGAAATCAGGCATCCTCCACTACATCGATATAACTCAAGATACATTTTCCTTTTATTAAATTGCACGTTAATAAATGCAGGTCACGCCATAGTGCGCAACCTGCATTCATTTATGCGACATGATTTTTCGCTGCAAACTCAATTTCACACCCCCCGTCAATATCAGTAAAAACTTAAGCATCTCTTAATTTTTACTGCGTAGCATTCTCTCATCTGTCCTTATCTTCCAGTTAGATTCTTTGTGTATGTTTATAAAACCTATAGACAAAAAATTCTTATTTCTATCAGTAATAAAGGTATTGGCTGTATTGGTTTTGATTAGTCTGGCAATAGAAATTACCAGCGCTGATCAGGCGTTCGCCGATTTGCTTTATCAATGGGAAGGTAACGAGTGGCAATTCAAAGATGGGTGGGTAACAGCAACCCTTATTCATAAAGGGGGAAAATACTTTTCCATTGCGTTGTTGTTGATTGTCTTCGCAATGCTCCTGATCTCTTACACCTCATCGATATTGGCATCATGGAAACACTCACTGCAATATTTATTTGTTGCCACCGTTTTGGGATCGTTAGCCGTGAGTATCGGAAAATCCATCACCAATATTTCTTGTCCCTGGGATTTTTCCCGTTACGGCGGCACGTTGGAATATCTATCACTCATAGAACAACTTTGGGTTCGCAACGGCAGCCAATGCTTCCCTGCCGGTCATGCTAGTGCGGGCTTTGCGTGGGTGGCACTTTATTTTGTCGGTCGTTACCACAAAGCAACCTGGCGCTGGTGGGGGTTAGGTTTTGCGCTGCTATTGGGAAGCGTGTTCGGTATATCGCAACAACTCCGTGGTGCACATTTTTTTTCTCATGATCTTTGGTCATTTGGCATTTGCTGGATGGTTTCTCTTATTTGCTATGAAGTGATGTTAAAACCTTATGAATCTACCAAATAATGTAGCCATCAAAAATTTATACTCTGTCCAACAGGCGTTTCTGGGCCGGATTCGCCAGCGACTCGATCAATTTAATATTCAGATGCCCAGTCAGCATTTTGCGATGGGGCTATCTCTGGCATTCGTACTTTTATTTAACAAAGCGTTTTTCTTTGCTGCATGGAACACACAGAGTGCCGATTCTTTTGGAGCAATTGTGTTTTTTGTAAGCCTGATTCCATTGTTATGGATGTTAACTTTTTTCTTTATCAGTCTCGTCTGTATCCCTGGCATCATTAAACCCATTAGTGTCTTTTTATTAATTGGTGGCTCTTTTGCATCCCACTTTATGGATACATATGGAGTGGTAATTGATAAAGAAATGTTGAGAAATGTGTGGGAAACAGACACACAAGAAGCTGCAGGATTATTAAACCTTCATTTAATTGGTTATCTGATTGTTTTGGGAGTTCTGCCGTCACTACTGGTTATCAGGACCAACATTATTTGGAGCAGTGTTAAACGCGAATTCGTTGTCAGAACAGTTTCTGTAATATTATCGTTGGTAGTGTCATTTTTATTAATACTGAGCCTTTCCAATTACTACAGTTCTTTTTTTCGTAATCATAAAGAAGTACGCTTTCTAGCAAACCCCCTTGGATTTGTAAATGCAGGAATTTCCTTATTACGCGAAAACTCCAGCCGGCCTTTAGTGATAGATCCTATCAGTCAGGATGCGCGATTAGGAACAGGAACTATTCATCAAACCAAACCGGTGTTGATTGTTTTCGTTGTTGGGGAAACTGCTCGCGCCGCCAATTTTGGACTCAGTGGTTATCAGCGTGATACAACCCCGCTCCTGGCCAAACAAGATATCATTTACTTCAATAATTTCTCATCCTGTGGGACATCTACCGCAGTTTCATTGCCGTGTATGTTCTCTTCACTTTCCCGCGACGATTACAGCGATAATAAAGCCAAATCACGTCATGGTTTGCTAGATTTTATTAGCGCCAGCGGGGTTGATGTACTGTGGCGAGATAATAATTCAGGATGTAAAGGGACTTGCGACCGTGTTTTATATGAATCCCCGGAATCGCTCAGTGCAGAATCGCAGTGTGAAAATGGCAATTGTTATGATGAGGTACTATTAAACAATCTCCCTAAAAAAATCACTGCTGGCAATCAGTTTATTGTTCTGCACCAGAAAGGAAGCCATGGCCCTGCCTACAATCAACGTTATCCAAACTCCATGCAGTTTTACACTCCGGTTTGTAGCTCGAACCAGTTGCAAAAATGCTCGCAAGCTGAGGTGATAAATGCGTATGACAACACCATTCGCTATACAGACTATTTTCTGAATAGCGTAGTTGAATGGCTTAAAACGCAACAATCCACTCACAACACCGCCATGATATACGTGTCTGATCACGGCGAATCCCTAGGGGAAAATAATTTGTATTTGCATGGGATGCCCTATGCAATAGCACCGGAATTTCAAAAACACGTGCCTTTTATATTTTGGGCATCATCAAGTTTTTATCGTGACCGGGGATTAAGCAAGGAGTGTTTGAACAAGCTTAAAGCGCATGAGTTTAGCCACGATAATATTTTTCATTCTTTTTTAGGCTTGCTGGATATAGATACAAAACACTACCAACCAGGCCTGGATATTTTCTCTTCCTGTTTTGGTCGATATTGATTTCCCATAGGACAATCCCCTTAGGACATATTTTATAATTTAATTATGTGCGTCAGGATAAGCTATGTTTAACAGATTGCTTTTGCTGTGTGTTTTGCCAACACTCGGCTGCCGTTTTGCTTATGGTTCAGAAACGATACCTTCCAACACAGAAAAGACGAGCGAAATACCCACGATAGAAGAGATCAAGATTAATGTTCATCCGGTATTTGATGAGTCTAACCCGAAGGAAAATAACATAGTATTTCGTTTAATAAACCGTTTGCACATCAACACCAAAAAACAAGTGATTGAAAAAGATCTCACGTTTAAAAAAGGTGACGTCCTGGACAAAAAATTGATGGAGGAAAGTGAGCGGCGGTTGCGTGAGCGTCGCTACTTTGCGAAAGCAAAAATAACCGTCGTAGATCCCAAAGACGATTCAGCAACACCAAACAACCAAGTGCAAGTTGATGTGCGAGAGGTTTGGACGCTAATACCTAAAATCAGTTATTCAAATGCTGGCGGAAAATCACATTATGGTTATGGCTTGCATGACTCGAATTTTTTAGGCTTGGGAAAAACAGTAAAAATCGAACAAACCTCTACTGAAGAGCGTACAAGCAATGCGATTGTTTATCGCGACCCTAATTTCGGAGCCGATAAACAATTGGCATTGGCCTATGCCGACAACAGTGATGGTAAAGAGCAAGAATTCCACTTTAGTAATCCCTTCAGGTCAGTTCGTACGCCCTGGACAGTGGGTATTGATGTTAAAGAATATCAGCGAGAAGATACGTTATTTAATGCTGGCGATGAAGCCTGGCGCTTTGGACATGATGGATCTTATTATTCCGTGTTCTATGGGCAAAGGCTGAACTCATCGACCGATAATAGAACGCATCGCTGGACGGTAGGTTGGGATAAAATTGCGGATGATTTTTATGTTGTACCGCAATCAGAAACTAATTTTTCGAACGAGCCGCCAAAAGACAGGGATTACAATATCGCCTGGATCGAATACGCGTACTTGCATAACCGGTTTTTTGAAGCCGTTAATGTGCAGCAAATTAATCGCATTGAAGATATCAATTTGGGCTCGCAGTGGCGTGCACGTGTTGGAAGTGTTATGGCTAATGATGAACAACTGGATAAATCAACGGTTGTTCAATTGGACTATAGCAAGGCGTATCGTTTATCCCCCAATCAATTACTAACCACCAAATTATCAACGTCTGGATTTTATTCCGATAAAAAAAGCCTGCATTCCATTTCACAAGCCGATTTAACCTATCATTGGCAGAACTTCGCACGCGGGCAGTTTTATATCCTGGCCAACGAAATTTATGGGAATAATCTATTTGCGGATATGCCACTCGAATTAGGCGGCGATACAGGATTGCGCGGTTATCCCGCGCGATTTATGGCAGGTGATCGCTCGCGCTTATTAACCGTCGAGCAACGTTATTTTGGTGAGACCGAATGGTTTTCATTATTTCATGTTGGTGCTGCGGTTTTTTACGATCAGGGCAAGGTTTGGGGAAGCAGCAATATACCGCAAAATTACCAACAGACTTTACGCGATGTCGGGATTGGTTTGAGAATATCAGGTACACGCACAGGGGGACGAGATGAAGGCGCGCACAATGTTGCGCATATCGATCTGGCCTACCCTCTGGATGGCGGCAACGAAATTGATAAGTATCAAATATCTGTAAAAATCAAAACCGGTTTTTGATTTTCAGAGTAAGGCTTTTCCAAAAGATCAGTCAGCGCACAATAAAAGATTGAACACTATCTTTTACCGACGCTACAACCGTTGGCCAATATCATGAATATGGATGGATAAGCCGATTCGCCGATTAAACGGTTTATTTACAATACAGAGTCCAGCGTTTCCTCGTCGTGACGGACTGGTGATGGCGTTGATAGATAGTCAACAGGGTTTTCAATTGCAACAACCTGCCCGTTTTCCATTCGAATTAAACGATCAGCGAAATTGAAATAGTGATGGTCATGGGTGATCACCAGTACTGTTTTATTTTTGGCTTTTAGTTCAGGCAATAAATCGCGATAGAACACATCTTTGAATAGTGGATCTTGATCTGCGGCCCATTCATCGAATACCAAAAAGGGCCTGTCTTCGAGATAGGCAACCACTAACGCTAAACGTTTGCGTTGGCCTTGCGAAAGTGCGAGTGTGGTGAATGCACCATTTTTGACTTGCACTTTATGTTGCAAATGAAGTTTTGCAAGAAGCGCATTTCCTTTTGCATCAAGCTCTGCTGATGCCGTATCCAGCAATTGATCGAACAAATAAAAATCCGAAAAAATGGTTGAAAAAATCTGGCGGTATTGATCGCGGTTTGCATCATTCACCGAGGCGCCGTTCAGTAATATATTGCCTCGTTCGGGTGAATACAGCCCTACCAATAACTTGGCGAATGTCGTTTTACCGCTACCATTGCCACCGACCAGATAGGTAATTTGTCCGGGCGAAAAAGTCAGATCGATTGGGCCCAGCGTAAAAATATCATCCACGCCTTCATGGTAATAACTGTGGGCAACACTCTGGATATCAAGCTGGATCAATTGTGTTGGAAGTTGTGCTTGCGGGGTTGATTCAATTTCATCAAGTTGCTGGGTAACTTCATCAATTCGCTCACCGGATACCTTCGCGAGATTTGCTCTTGGCAGTGCCAGTAATAATCCTTCCAATGGAACAACCATGTAGACGAACACCAATGCAAAACCTGTCATTACCCGCGCTCTGTCGGGTATGTCGCCCACCAATGCGAACAGCACCAACCCGATAAATGCGTAGATAAGAAAATTACCCCAGGCAACAGACGCCGAGAATAATGACATACCAAATGTACGTTCGTGCCGGACTTTTTCGATGGATGAACCCAACACATCCCGGGCAAATTTTTTGCGTTTGGCAGCGTTTTGCCGTAATTCTTTTGCACCATCGACCAGCGAGCGAAAATGACTGAATAATTTATCCTGCTCGCGCGACGCAGCACCTAAATGCCGAACCGCTTTCATGTGCGCAAAATGATAGCCGAGCGATCCCAAGCCAATCACAACGATGGCCGCTAAAAATATTTGCCACGATAACCACGCCATATAAACCATGCAGCCGATAACGATAACTGCATTCACCAAAATAATCGGAAGGCTGAGAAAAAATTCTGCTACGCGGGTGCTGTGTTCCGATAATGCGGAATGTACTTTCGGCCCGCCAATTTTTTCCAGTTTTCGATAATCCACCGACATAACACGGCTTGATATAAAACCGCGCAAATTGGCGTGAACCTTTTGACTTAACCGTTCAAAAAGCATTGAGGAAATCATGCGCGTGAGCATTGCCGCGATGGCGACCACAGCAAATTGCACGGCAAGGTTTTTGCCTGCCTCAATCGTTTCAATAGTTAAGGCCCGATTGATTTGCATAATGAGCAGAACACTGCACACGCCGCTCACAATACTGACGAGTGCTGCAATGATTAATAAATGGCGCGACTGGCGAATAAGATAAGTAAGCAAAATAGTTGTTCCTGATAGCGAGGGATACATCAGCTCTATCAAGTTGGACGGGTTCGATTTATCCATAATTGCGGAGCCATTTTGCTTAGATGACGATTCCGACGCGGATTTGTTTAGCATTGGCCACCGGTTCCAATCCCACGGCACTTACTGCCGACTAACCCTGAACAAACTATTTACTAAACAAAAAGGGATGTTTTCCGTCTTGGTAAATGCACATGAAGGAGGATCGATCATATAGTCGATACGGTCCGAAGAGAGACCCGCGCAAAAGCGTAAGGCCTCAATCCGCTACTGTCAGGTTAACGCCCGGTTTTGAGCCTGGCATTAACCAAGCGGGGATGCGTTGATTTTTAGAGGGAGCATGACATCCAGGAATCGTTAAATCGACGGATGTATTTTTCGGCCTCTGCCTAACTGACGAAAGGAATGTCTACCTGCGTTTATTCCATTGCTTATCCAGACCGTCGCACGCTGATTGGTTATCGCTGGCTCCCTGATCTGTGCATTACTAAAACTCACTATCTCCCAGGACCATAGCATGCAAAAAAAGTCTTTTCTCTGTTCTTCAAGCTTCACGCTTTCCCCCATTAACAGAGCCATACAACTCGCTTTACTCGGAATGGTTTTACCGGCCATTGCAATCAATGCGCAAGAGCAACCTGTCCGGGAAAAAGGTAAGTTACAAAAAGTGGTTATTTCGGATACCGAAGAAAAAGAGAGCAGTTTCACCGCAAAACAAAGTTCTACCGGCACTAAAACAGACACTCCCACCATCGAATCTCCCCAATCCATTTCTGTTGTGACCGCTGAGCGCGTGGAGGCTATCGGTGCGACCCGCTTGAAAGAAGCGTTAGCGTATACACCCGGCGTAAACACCGCGCCCTGGGGATCATCACATTACGACTGGATTTACCTGCGCGGCTTTGATGCTTACTCACCCGGTTTTCTGCGCGATGGATTGCCGCTACGCAACAGTATGGGCTGGGGCACCTGGATGACCGAGAGTTATGGTGTTGAGCGTTTTGATGTGATGCGCGGCCCTGCATCTGTACTCTACGGTCAAGCGGCTGCGGGTGGTGTGGTAAATGTTGTTAGCAAGCGCCCTTCCCCGATCGCCCAACGCGAAGTGCAAGTTCAGGTGGGTGACCATGATTGGAAGCAGGTTGCCGGTGATTTAACGGGTTCTTTGGCGGAAGACAACAGCGTTAGTTATCGCCTGGTTGGTTTGGCACGCGATGCGGAATTGCCGACAACAGAACGTCGTGACGATGAGTTATTCCTCGCACCTTCACTCGCGTGGGATATTTCAGCAAACACAAACATTACCTTTCTGGGGGAATACCTTCGCATTCGTAACGGCACCGAAGCCGATTCATTACCGGTAAGGGGAACGCTGATTGATAACCCGAATGGCCCTATTTCACCGCGGACATTCAAGGGAGAGCCTGACCACAACCGTTATTACCAGGATCAATGGACTATCGGCTATGAGTTGGAACATGAAGCCAGCGACCGTTGGACATTCCGTCAAAATACTCGTTACGCCGAGTTTGATACCGATTACCGTACGGTTTACGGCACCGCCTTTAGAACGGTGGATGCAGCGAATCCAGCCAGCGCCGCCAACTTCCGCCTGATCAACAGAACCCCCCATCACACTGACGAAGAGGCAACGTCATTCACTATCGATAACCAATTGCAGGGTGATTTCCAATCCGGTAACTGGAGCCAAACCCTGTTAGTCGGCGTGGATTACCAACAGGCAAAATTTGATGTGTTCTCACGCTATGGTGGCGTGTTAGCCCCATTGGATCTTTACAACCCGGTTTATGGCAATCCCATCACCCTGGCCGCGCCACATATCGATGAGGAATTGGAACTGACCCAAACCGGCATCTATGCGCAGGATCAGATCAAGTTTAATGACCGTTGGGTGGTGACGTTGGGTGGGCGTTACGATGAAGTTGAAATCCGTGAAAAACAAGATGCGTTTTCCGGACGTGCCGGCCTTGTTTACCTCGCGCCTAACGGCTTGGCGCCTTACATCAGCTATTCCGAATCTTTCCAACCGATTACCACGATAAATCCTGCGACGGGCAAGCCCTTTGATCCGGAAGAAGGCAAGCAAGAGGAAGCGGGTCTGCGTTACCAGCCCAATCAAAGCAGCAATATTTACAGCATTGCCGTCTTTGAAGCACAGCGCATGAACTACGTGACCTATGGATACGAAACCGGCGTTCCGGTGCCCAAAGCGCGGGGAGAAGTGACGGTTCGCGGTGTAGAGCTGGAGGCAGTAGCGAAACCGACGGAGACATCAAACCTCATCGTCGCTTACACCTGGATTCCAAAAGCGGATATCACCAGCAGCGCCAACCCGGTGGAAGTTGGCAAACAACTCCAGGCGGTGTCCGAGCATCAACTGTCGGTATGGGGTGATTATGCCTTTACCAATGGTTTCAAAACCGGTCTCGGCTTGCGTTATGTCGGTTCCAATAAAGGCACCCTGGAAGCGGCTCCACGTGAAGTTCCAGCCTACACACTGGCTGATCTAATGCTCGGCTATGAGTTCGACCATTGGGACTTCAGGGTCAATGTGCGCAATGCGGGCGATAAAGAGTTCGCGACGGTATGCGATGCACGGCAGTGTTTCTACGGCGCTCCGCGCTCGGTAATTGGCACCGTTGAATATCACTGGTAATTGAAAAATACCTGGTAGCCCGGTCTCGGGCTCATCAGGTCGCATCAAGCGATGGCCAGCCGCAGGCCGGTCATCTCCTTTCCCTAATGCCCCTACCCCTATGTAGCAAAGGCTAACTTTGATAATTGCACGGAGATAAAGTGATGCAGAGTTCGACGATCAACCGGATTGCAGAGCGTTTTTCCCAATTGGGTGCCCAGGATCGTCGCACTGTATTTCAAAAGATCAGGCAGGAGGGAATGGCCATGAACCAGTTTCCAATCCTCCGCCGTGACAACACCATCCAGCACAAATGCCCGGCGTCCTATGCCCAGGCCCGCCAGTGGTTCCTCTGGCAGCTCGATCCGGATTCATCGGCCTACCATATCAGCGGTGCAATCTGGTTAACCGGTGAACTTAACCTGGAGGTTCTCAGGGATAGTTTTGATGCCTTAATTCAACAACACGAATCACTGCGCACCCTGTTCAGGAGTGCAGATAACGGCAATGTTGAGCAGGTTATTCACGCTGCATCCCCGGTGAATTTCCGCCTGATCAACCTGACCGATGTAAAACCTGATGAAGACCCGGATGCGCGGATCAAAACTGAAGTCAGGCAGTTTCAGAATCAGCCATTTGATCTTATGCATGGCCCCTTACTCCGTGTAGCGTTGATCAGGGAGGCGGCTAACAGACATCTGCTGGTAGTGGTGATGCATCACATCATTTCAGATGGTTGGTCGGTGCAAATCATGATCGAAGATTTCGCAGCGCAATATCGCGCACAGATACAGCACACTGCCGGGCACACAGAGAATGCGCCGATTCAATACGCGGATTATGCAATCTGGCAACGGCATTGGCTGGAGGCCGGCGCGCAGGAGTCGCAACTGGAATATTGGAAATCGCATTTGGGGGATGTACGGCCGGTATTGCAATTACCCACTGATCGCTCACCCCAACCGGGACATTATTCACATGCAGCGCACTATTCCCTGACGCTGTCATCGGCTGATATCAGCGTATTACGTGAACGCGTTAAAGCAGAGGGAACCACTTTTTTCACCATTCTTTTGGCGGCATTCCAGGGGTTGCTTTATCGCTACACCGGGCAGACCGAGATTCAAATCGGTGTTCCTAACGCGAATCGTTACAAAGCCGAAACCCGGCGAATTATCGGACTGTTCGTTAACACCCAAGTATTGGGTGCAACACTGAACGGTCGCACCCGCTTGGGCCAATTGCTACAGCAAACAATGTCGGCAATATCCGGAGCCCAAAGCCATCAGGATTTACCATTCGAACAATTGGTTGAAGCACTGCAACCGGAGCGTCATCTGGATAGCAATCCACTGTTTCAAGTGATGTTCAATCATCAACTCCAGGACCAGACCCCGCTGCAAGACCTGCCGGGCTTACAAGTCGAAGAATTCGCGCTGGAACCACAAAGTCCCCAATTTGATCTGGTGATCGACAGTACGGAAACCACTGGCGGTGAAGTGAGTTTGTTATTTACCTATGCGAAGGACCTGTTTAATCCGGACACGATCAGCCGTATGGCCGGGCATTATCTGGCGTTGTTGCGTGCATTGGCCGATTTGCCCGAGCAATGCCTGGGTGATGTGGAGTTGCTGGATGTGCGTGAGCAAGTCAATTTGCGTAATTGGGGTACAAAAGACGCACGATTTACCGATCTTAAACCCGTCCATAAATCCTTCGAACACCACGCCCGGACCAGTCCATCTGCACCGGCATTGGTCTTTGGCAACCAGCGCCTCACCTATGCCGAACTCAACAGCCGCGCGAATCGCCTTGCCCATCACTTGCGATTACTCGGCGTAACAACCGATGCGCGCGTGGGGATTGCAGTTGAGCGTTCGGTGGAAATGATTGTGGGCATGCTGGCCATCCTGAAAGCCGGCGGCGCCTACCTGCCGCTGGACCCGGAATTACCCAAAGACCGCCTCGCCTACATGATTGAAAACAGCAAGGTCACTTTGCTGTTAACCCACTACCTGGCCTGCGTTTGATGTTCGCGCCAGCCTGCTGGACGATGGTCGCATCCGTTTGCACTTGAGTGTGGATGGCACCTTCCTCGATTTCCGTAGTTTCCTGATTTTGTTCCGCGAACTTATTTTGCTGTACAAGAGCCCGGATGAGCCGCTACCGGCACTTGAACTGAATTTCCGGGATTATGTGTTGACCCAGCGCGCGCAAGAATCCAGCCCGGCATACCAGCGCAGCCTTGCTTATTGGAGCAAGCGTATTGAGAGTATCGCGCCGGCGCCGGAATTACCGTTGGTGAAGAAGCCCTCGCAAGTTAAGAACCATCGCAGCAAGCGCTGGGAGAGCAGCCTGTCGATCAGCGACTGGAGTGCCTTTAAAGAGACCATGCAGCAACATGGTTTGACACAAGCGGCAACACTGTTGGCGGTGTACGGCGAAGTGCTGGGCACCTGGAGTAGTAGTCCGCGTTTCTGTATCAACGTTCCGGTATTTAACCGTCAAGGTTGGCATAAGGATGTAAACCATGTGCTGGGTAATTTCTCCTCTTTTACCCTGGTGGAATTTGATTACAACCAGCCGTTAAGTTTTGTTGAGCGCGTGCGTGATGTGCAACGTCAGTTAATGGAGGGTTTGCAATATCACCACATTAGCGGTGTGCAGATCCTGCGGATGATCAACCAGGCGCGCGGCAAAATTGCTGCCGGTGCTTATCCCTGCGTATACACCAGCTTGCCATCGGGTGTGGATGAGTGGGATTCATCACTTAAATCCATGATTACTGGCGAGCTGGGTGAAATCAAATACACCATTAGCCAGACGCCGCAAGTGTGGATTGATGTGCATGTGTGGTACGAAAGCGGTGGCCTGGAGTTCAACTGGGACGCTGTGGATGAGCTGTTCCCGACGGGCATGGTGGACTCCATGTTCGGCGCTTATTGCTCCATGATTGAAAACCTCGCAGCCCAGCCAGCGCTGTGGCAACAAACGCAAATTGATTTATTGCCAGCGCCCCAGCAACAACTTCTGGCTGAGGTTAATGCCACTGCCAAACCGGTGAATGAAGCACTGCTGCAAACCCTGTTTTATCGGGCGGCGGATCAATTCCCGCAGGAGTTGGCGCTGATCGGCAGCCAAACCGGCATCACCTATGCCCAATTGCGTGAGCAGGCCAACCGCCTGGCGCACCGCTTGCGTGCTGAGGGTGTGGTTCGCAACCAGTTAGTTGCCGTCGCCATGCCTAAATCGGCAGAGCAAATCATTGCAGTAATGGGGATTTTGATTGCTGGTGGTGCTTACTTGCCTATCGACCTGAACCAGCCGCAACCACGTATTGATTATGTGCTGGCGAATGGCCAGGTACGGATCGTATTGGTCGCTAATGACGAAGGTATGGCGCGCCAATGGCCGGAAACCGTACAGGTGTACCGCCTTGATAATGCGCTCGCCGATAGCACAACTGACCTGGCGCCTATCCAGCAACAAAACGATCTCGCTTACGTACTTTATACCTCGGGTTCTACCGGTAAACCCAAGGGCGTGATGATCAGCCATCGCAATGTGGTGAACATGGTCGAACACACCAACGGTCATTTTGGTGTGAAAGCTGGCGACCGCGCGTTCAACATCACGGCGCTCAATCACGATTTATCGGTGTACGACATCTTCGGTTGCCTTGCAGCCGGTGCCGGTCTGGTTATTCCGGATGAAGACAAGCGTCGCGAACCAACGCATTGGTTTGAACTGATGCAAGCTCACCGCGTAACGCTGTGGAACTCGGTTCCGGCGTTGATGGATATGTTGCTTGAATCCAGTGACGAGCAAGCAACGCTAGCCGATTTGCGCGTAGTGATTCTCGGTGGCGATTGGGTTTCACCCACCTTGCCGGAGCGAATCCATCAACTGGCGCCAGCGGCGAATTTGTTGAGTATCGGCGGACCAACTGAAACCACGGTCTGGAATATCTGGTACTTCATGAATGAGGTGAAACCGGATTGGCCGAACATCCCCTATGGCAAACCCATCAGCAACAGCAAATATTTCATTCTGAACACCAGCGGCAAGCCTTGCCCGGTATGGGTGCCAGGCGAATTATGCGCGGCGGGCGAGGGTGTGGCGCAGGGTTATTTGAATGATCCGGAAAACACGCAACGCAGTTTTGTGAATCACCCGTTCAACGGTGAACCTATCTATAAAACCGGTGATATGGGTCGCTACTTACCCGATGGCACCATCGAGTTTTTAGGCCGCAAGGACTTCCAGCTCAAGATTCGCGGCCAGCGCATCGAAGCGGGTGAAATTGAGCACGCACTGCTGGGATTCGAGGGCGTTGATAACGCCGTTATCGTCGATGCCGGCGATGGTTTGCAAAAACACCTGGTTGCGCACATCGCGATGGAAGGCGTGCAACAAAACTTTGCCCAAGCGAATAAAACCGCTGATTTCCTTAGCGATGATGAGCAGCAAGGCGTCATTACCAATGCGATCGAGCGTCTGGAGTTTACGTTATCCGAACGCGGCCGCCGCCATTTTGATGCCAGCCATCAGCGTGTGGATTTTGCGGTCCAGTCAACGGATTTGAAATCGTATTTGCAGCGCCAAAGCTTCCGTCGTTTTGAGGGAGATATCACTCGCGAGACCTTGCAGCGTACCTTGTCATGCCTGTCGCTTGCGCGTCTCGAAGGTCAGGTTCTGCCTAAATATCGCTACCCGTCAGCGGGTGGTTTGTATCCGGTGCAAGCTTATGTGTTCGTTAAACCCGGTGCCATAAACGATCTGGCTGGCGGCTATTACTATTTCGATCCGGCGACCAGTGCATTGGTGCAACTAAACGATCCGCTGGGTAGTGAGGAAGACTTATACGCAGGCTACCTAAAGCCACTCTATGCGGCAGCGGCATTTAGTCTCTACCTGGTTGCCGATCTGGATGCTATCCAGCCCATGTACGGGAAGGTTGCACAGGATTTCTGCTTTATCGAAGCGGGTTATATGGGCCAATTGTTGATGGCGGAGTCTGCCAATCATCTGGTGGGTATCTGCCCGGTGGGTGGTTTGGAAGAGCAGGATGCGTTCCGCAACGCGCTGCAACTGGGTGGCTCCCATCGTATTGTCCACAGCTTCACTGGCGGCGGTATCACCGCGGAACAGCAAGAGTACTGGCTGGAGAAACCGCGTTCACAGGCCGATGACGCTGACGCCACTCAGGACACGGTGAACAACCTGAGCCTGGATGAGCAAATCCTCGAGCATCTGCGCCTGTTTGTTCCTGAATACATGCTGCCAACCCGTATTGTTTTCCACGACAAATTGCCGCTTACCGACAATGGCAAAGTGGATCGCAAAACCTTGCGCGAAAACTCCAATCAAGTGGCCAGCGTACGCGCTGAAGAAGCCTACGTTGCGCCAGCAACACCGATGGAACAGCGCTTCGCAGAGGTGCTGGCCGATATCCTGGGCCTGCCGCGCATCAATGTTGAAGGCAACTTCTTTGAGATGGGGGCTAACTCCATTCACATGGTGCGAATCCAGAAGCGCTTTAAGGATGAGTTGGGGCGCGAGCTGGCAGTAACGGATTTATTCCGTTACCCGACACTGCGCAGCCTGGTTGCTTTCCTGGATAAAGATCCGGATGAAAAGCGCGATCTCAGTGAAAGCAGGGAACGAGCGGCGAAACGTGCCGCCGCCCGTGGCCGTAACCGCAGCGCTGCCGAAACGGAGGAGGTGTAAGGTGAATAAGGACTATGAAGGTCGTATAGCGATTGTGGGGCTGGCGGGCAGAATGCCCAATAGCGGCAATCTCGATGAATTTTGGCAAGCGTTGGTGGAGGGAAAATCCCTCCTTACCACGCTGGACGAGAATGCATTGATTGCGGCAGGCGTACCTGAATCGGTACGTCGCCACCCTAATTACATTCCCGTCGCCAGCAGCATGGCGGACATCGATTGTTTCGATCACAACTTTTTCGGCTATAGCTTGCGTGAAGCAGCCATTATCGACCCGCAGCAACGCATCCTGCTTGAATTGGCCCATGAAGCCTTTGAACACGCGGGCTATGTACCTGACCAGATTGATGCCAAAGTCGGGGTGTATCTGGGCAGCGGTTATTGCAATTACCTGGTGAATAATTTGAGCGGTGATATTGATCCCAACGATCAATTATCCGGCTTGCAAATTTTGATGGGTAACGACAAGGAATACGCAACAACCCGTATTTCCTACAAGCTCAATTTAAAAGGCCCGAGTGTTTCCGTGAACTCGGCCTGCTCCACATCGCTGGTAGCGATTCACCAGGCGTGCCGCGCATTACAAGCCTATGAATGCGATTACGCACTGGCTGGCGCTGCAAAAGTGAACATCCCCAATCTGGTCGGTTACACCGCCCAGGAAGGTGGAATCAGTTCGAAGGACGGCACTTGCCGGCCTTACGATGCGGATGGCACCGGTCCCGTCTTTGGCAGCGGCGCGGGTGTCGTGGTATTAAAGCGAATTGAAGACGCTATTGCCGATGGTGATGCAATCTATGCCGTTATTCGCGGCAGTGCGGTCAATAACGATGGCTCTTCCAAAGTCAGTTTTTCGGCCCCCAGCACCGATGGACAAATAGAAGTTATTGCCGATGCATTGGCTGATGCGGGAGTAGCGGCAACTGCAATCGGTTATGTGGAAGGGCACGGGACGTCGACGCCGCTGGGTGATCCCATTGAAGTTTCCGCATTAAGCGAACTTTATAAATCGGAAGGTGTTGCCACTGGCAGTTGTTATCTGGGTTCGGTGAAAGCCAATGTGGGGCATTTGGAAGCCGCTGCTGGTATGGCAGGCTTATTCAAAGTGATCTACGCGCTGCGCAATAATGTGGTTCCACCGCAACTTAATTTTCGCAGCCCGAATAAAAATATTCCGTTGGCGCAAACACCCTTCACGATTAATCAACACGCAACTGCATGGCCAGGTTCACCGACCGATAAACGTTTGGCCGCACTCAGTTCATTTGGAATCGGCGGTACCAATGGCCATTTGATTTTGCAGTCTTATCAATCGGCAGAGCCGCAATCCCCGACAATTTCCGGCCCCATTGTGTTGCCGTTTTCTGCAACGACGGATGAACAGGTTGCAACAATACAAGCGGCTTACCAGATCCATTCGCTAACAGAAGACTCATTGGCCTCTGTTGCGTTAACAGCTGCATTGGGCCGACAACATTATGCAAAACGTAAAGCGTTTGTTGCAGAAAACTACAACGACTTGCAACAACAATTGCAACAAGGTGGAGTTGACGCGGCAGAAGCGATAACACTTGCGCTGACTGTGACCGATTGGAATACCAATGAATGGCAATCAGATAATTCAATGCTTGCCACCAGCTTGCGCAGTTATGCGCGCCGTGCTGAAAAAACAATTACTGACATTATCAACACCAATGCATTGGCAAACAATGTATTAACACGTTTACCTGCCGCGACAGTTCCGCTGCTGGCTTATGCTCTCTGGGTAAAGAACAGCGGCATTCATCTTTCTGCCATTTACACCGATACAGTAAGCCTGCCGGTAACTGCTTTTCTAGCGGGTAGTTTGACACTCGAAGACGCTATTCTCGCCCTGTTGATCAGTCATGGGGTGGCCGCTGGCAAATCGATAAAAGCGATTAACCTGGGGCAAAGCGCAATAAAAATTGTTGATTTACATAGCCAAAAAACGATTTCCGGTTATTGGGCACCTCAACCGATAATAACATCGGCTGTTGCTACTGCGGCAGGAAAATTGCCCAAGGTTGATGTGGTGTTAGGCTCTGCACCGACAACGATAATTAAT
Source organism: Cellvibrio sp. 79 (assembly GCA_003056245.1). GTDB lineage: Bacteria > Pseudomonadota > Gammaproteobacteria > Pseudomonadales > Cellvibrionaceae > Cellvibrio. The sequence continues at coordinate 57,975 of MVDH01000004.1, forward strand.
CGCAATCTGTTGCAACTTATTGCGCGCGCCTATGTTCGTGGTGATCGAATAAATTGGCGTTCGATTTATCGCGGACTCTCGTTGCCTAAAGTTTCATTGCCCACTTATCCTTTTGCAAAAATCAGTTGCTGGATTGATCCTAAAACAAAAGCAGGTAGTTCCCTCGCTCAAGCCGTTGCACAGGATTCAATTAAAGCATTCAGCAAAAACACATTGGTTGAGCATATTGCCAGCTTTGTCCGGCTCCCGGCGGAAACGCTCACCGGATCAATGCAATTCCAGCGCGATTTGTTGATGGAATCGATGATGATTGCCGAATTCAATGCGTCTTTGAAAACTGTATTTGGTTTGAATGGCAGTGTTCCGCTCGCGTTTTATTTTGAAGGCGGTGACATTGATAACCTGTTTGCAAAACTGCAACACATTCCGGTGCTCGATCAATCCGATACTGTAATTGATACACAGCAAGCGGGCGTAGCACTTGCGCAAATTTCCCACTGGCGAGAAACCTCAATATTTCCCGCGCTACAGCGGTTAGAGCGTCGTCTGGTACATAAACATTTTGATAAAAATGTATTGGTGGCCAGAACGGCGTCGCTCGGCAGTAATTTATTTATTGCCGAAATTACCCAAGATGTCGCTCACGAATATTACTACGAACATGCGCAAGATCATGTGCCCGGTTTATACATGATTGAAGCCGCGCGCCAGGCCGCAACCGCCATCGTGCATCAATTTTACGATGTACCTTATGGCTACAAGTTTATCCTCAACGATTTGCAATCCAGCTTCAGCGGTTTTGCGGAACTTGATGCGCCGCTGTTCCTCAGTATCAGCTTTCAAAATCTGGTGAAAGAAGAGGGCGTGCTTAAGCGTGCACTCGCACAGGTTGAATTTATTCAAGGAGATAAAGTCATTGGCACAATGCAATCACAAGCCGTTATTTTTGAACCGAAAAACTATAACCATGTCCGCGATGGGCATGCCGTTATCGCGGGGTAATTATGAATTCCAATAAGCCGGTAATTGCTGTTTATGACTTTGATGGAACCATTACGGATCGCCACACCTTCTGGCGCTTTTTGCGCGAGCTGACGGGGCCATTCAAATTCTGGTACATCGTGATCACCATGGTTCCCTGGGTTTTCGGAATTTATTATCGCGGCACTTCGATCATGGATGCGCGTGAAGTGCTTATTCGTCGTTTATTGAAAGGCACAACAAAAAAACGTTTTTATGAAGTCAGTCATCAGTTTGCGCGCGAACAAATTCCATTATGGGTTAAACCGGAAGCAAAGGTATCTATTGCGCATCACCTGGCAGAAGGCCATGTTTTACTGTTAATCAGCAATAGTGCATCAAGCTATTTAAAACCCTGGGCGAATACGATGGGGTTCCATCAGGTGTACGGTTCGGAATTTGAATTTGATGCGCGTGAAAAAATGACGGGTGAATTGTCAGGTACACATTGTCAGGGCGCTGAGAAATTAAAACGCCTCAAAGAATATCTAGGCAATCTGGATGATTTTGAATTGCACATATTCGGTGATAGCGAAGGCGACCTCGATATGTTGGAAGCAGCCGATTTTGCTTACTACCTGACATTTGCAGAGATCCATCGCAATGATCAACGAAATGTAGCCTGGGCTAATGGAGGTGTGCAATGAATGATATTGCCGTAGTGGGCGCAGGCCCGGTTGGTTTGACATTAGCTTGCATACTGGCGAGCAGCGGTCAGCAAGTAACGGTGTATGAGCGTGAAAAAAGCAAGCCGGCATTTTCCAAAGCATTTGCATTGCATGCGCGCACATTAGAGTTGTTTCGCGATCTTGGCGTGGCCGATGAACTGTTATCCCAAGGGCGGGCAATTCGTCGAATGAGTATTTATTCCGAAGCGCAACGCTTGGGAACGGTAGACTTCCGGCATCTCGAAAGTGAATTTCCATTTTTTCTCAGCATTCCGCAGTATCAATTGGAAAATATTTTACGTGAGCGATTATTGGCGCTGGGCGGTGAAGTTTCTTGGAATAAAAAAGTGGTGGCGATTCAACAATCACTTACCGATGCAATTGATGTCGGCGTAACTGTTGAAGACGAAACAGGGCAATACACCCATCGCCATAGCTACGTTATTGGTTGCGATGGCGCGCACAGCGCGGTACGTAAACTGATCGATAGCAAATTCAGCGGCGATACCTATGACAGCGAGTTTTTAGTTGTTGATGCGCACATTCGCTGGGCGGGAAATAAATACGAAGCCCATACGTTTTTATCCGCTAAAGGTTATTTGATGGTAATGCCTTTTCCCGGCCTTAAACATCGAATTGTGACCGATTTGCAGGCCGGGCAATTTTCAGCGCCGCCAACGCTGGAGCAGGTTCACGAATTGCTGGCGGAAAAAGGATTCAAGGATATTCAGTTGTACGATGCAGAGTGGATCAGCAACACTCGCTACCACAAACGAATGGCCGACAAATTTCGCGTAGGGCGTGTATTCCTGGCTGGGGATTCTTGCCACATTCATAGCCCCGTTGGTGGGCAGGGTTTGAATACCGGTATCCAGGATGCGTTTAATCTCGGGTGGAAATTGGCAGCGGTAATATCCGGTGATGCACCAGTACGGTTGCTTGATACCTATGAGCAGGAGCGTCGCGTTATTGCGCAACAGGTGCTCGATAATACCGACGCAATGACCAAACGCTTCGCCGATAAAAGCCCATTCAAAATTGCATTGCGAAAATGGCTGTTGCCCATGGTTTTTTCATCACCCAAAGTGCAGCGAAAACTGGCAATGAATGCATCCGGCGTGGCGATTGGAAATCCTGTTTCTGCGGCGACTATTCCGGTAACCGGCAACTCTCTTTTGAAACCGGGTCAGCGCTTGCCCGATGTAAAAGTTAACGATGGTAATAGCCAGCAGTGGTTGCATCGTATATTGCCTGCCAATAATTATTCCGTGTTATTGATTGCAAAAAATAATGTACCTGCACAGGTGATTGAAACAGCAACAGCGTTATCTTCTCACTATCTTGCCCATCCCAAAATTATTCAGTTGGGCGCTAATCTGGTATTGGGGAGTCGTAAGCAATCAAACGATCAATGGCAAGTGGGCCAACTTGAAAAAATCCTTAATAAAGAGTTGGCAGTAGTGATTGTTCGTCCGGATAAATATATTGCCTATGTCTGTGAATCATTCAATGAAACTGAATTAACGAAAGTCTTCAATCAACTATTTAATCCAATTTCTGCGCTCCAAAATCATTCGTCCCTGATAACCCTTGGGTTATCAACTCATCAACAATCCAATCATAAGGAGGCTAGCAATGAAGTGGTACTTTAAAGCAGTGGTGGATCGACCGAAACTAACCCTGGTGTTGATTTTAATTGTTACTTTATTAATGGGAGCAGGTTTGCCTAACCTGAAAATTCGTAACAATTCTGATTCCGAATTGCCTGAGACTGATCCTATCGTTCTAACCAAAAATAAAATCGACGGAATTTTTGGCGATAAAAGTGCGGTGCTTATCGGTATCAAAACCGACAATATTTACAACACGCGCACATTGGAAAAAATTGCAGCTATTTCACTTGAATTGCAAAAAGTGGATAAGGTTATCCCCAATGAAATTACCAGTCTTTCTACGGTAAATAACGTTGCCGGGAATGAGGAAGGGCTGGAAGTCGGTGTGCTGATGAAGGAGGTCCCCAGAACTCAGGAAGATATTGATGCGTTAAAAAATATCGTTGAAATGAACGATATGATTCGCGGATCGCTGGTGTCAAAAGATCACACTTTTACCGCGATAGTTGCCAATCTTGAAGAGGGCGCTGACCAGGCAGCTATCCATAAACAAGTTTATGAACTTATCGAAAAATACCAGGGGCCTGAGACTATCTATGCCTCGGGAGAAAAAATATTCGCCCAGGAAATTGATTCGGGTGTGCAACAGGATTCAAACGTACTCACCCCGATTTCATTACTGGTAATCATGTTGGTTCTCTATTTCTTTTTGCGCTCTGCTCGCGGTGTTGCATTGCCCTGGCTGGCGATTGTGTTGAGTATCGTCTGGACACTGGGTTTTATGGGGCACATGGGCATTATGCAAAGTGTGGTCACATCTATGTTGCCCGCGTTGCTGGTGATTATTGGTAGCTGTTTCGCCATCCATATTATGTTGCATTATTACAAAGCAACGGCGGATAAAAATATTACGCCCAGGGACGCTGCCTATGTTTCTGTCGTTCATCTTATTCGCCCACTAGTGCTTGCCGGTGTTACCAGTTCATTGGGTGCCAGTAGCCTGGTGGTATTTGAAGTGTTATCGATTCGTGAATTCGGATTAATTTTTACCATTGCCATTTTGTTTTCACTGTTTCTGTGCATGACTGTTATTCCTGCCTTCCTGGCGTTATTAAAAGTACAAGTTCGGGATATGGATGACATTAAAGGCACTCAATGGCTTACCGGATTTTTGCGTTGGTCAACCGATATCAGTGTTCGTCGGCCATGGATAGTGCTCAGTATTTTCATCGTAATTTTTGCTGTGTCGCTGGTGGGTATCAGCAGAATTAAAACCGGCCTTGATGTCGCCAGTATATTTCCGGATGGTCATCGCGGAAAAGTTTCACTGGATTCTTTCGGCGAAAACCTGGGTGGTGTGCGCGTGCTGAGCGTGATGATTGAGGCACCGGAATCAGAAGGAATTAAAAGCCCTGAATACCTGAAAAAAATTGCTGATTTTGAGCAATTTATGAAAGAGCAACATGGCGTCGGGCATGTTACGTCGTTCACCGATGTGGTAATGCAAGTTGCAAAATCCCTGCATCCCGAATGGGGCGGAGTGGGGCGTATTCCGGAAACCCAGGATGAAATTGCGCAGTATTTATTTCTCTATGATATTTCCGGTACACCCGGCGATTTCGCCAATCTGGTTGACTACGATTATCGTCGTGCGCGAATTCAAATCACCCTCGATACATCAGATCCGGATGATCACAGGCGTATTTACCAAACGGCCCGTGACTATTGGGATAAAAATTTACCGGCAGCAGGTAAAGCAGAATTTGGTGGCGACACTTTATTCTGGATTGCTCAATCCGCTTATGTTGTTGAAGGAAAAATCTGGAATGTTATTACATCGGTCTTCACCATTCTTCTGTTTGTTGCACTGGTGTATCGATCACTGACTGCCGGATGGGTGAGTGTGATCCCGGTGGTTATTGGTGGTGTTGTTACATTCGGAATTATGGGCTTCTGTGGTATTCGCCTTGATATCGCAGCTGCATGTATATCCGGTGTGACTGCGGGTATAGGTATCGATTTCTCACTGCATTATCTCGATAGTATTCGTAAATATGGACGATCCGGCTCAACGATTAAAGTTGCTTGCGATGAAACACAAATGCTGGTTGGCAGGGCGATTGTTTATGACGCACTCACCAATACTCTCGGCTTCCTGGTAGTAACACTTTCCGGGTTTGTGATTGTTAAAAACTTCGGCTACTTGCTGGCCATCGCAATGGCAACAACGTCAATCACGGTCATTGTCTTAATGCCGGTATTGTTGTTATTAGTGAAGCCCAAATTTATCTCTACGGATGCCGCTTTCTGGCGAGTCAGGCCTATCGCCAAATCCACAGATTCTATTCCTGAAAATATTTCCACTGCGATTAACTAAAATTTAGAGGAGTTGTTATGTTGAAAAAACACTTGGTCGCGATACTTTTATTATCGTCTGCGTCTTCCTGCGTGCTTGCTAATATGAGCCCTAAAGATGTCATGCTGGCTAACGAGGCTTCACGTAAAAGTATTACTGAAATGTCTAATATGAAAATGACATTAACCAACGCAAAAGGCGATTCCCGTGTGCGCGATGTACTGTTGCTGATTGATGACAGTAACCCTCTTGCACGAAAAACCTACTTGCACTTTGAAACACCACGCGATGTGAAAGATGTACGTATTTTGACGCTTGAGTCAGAAGCACTCGAGTCGGATGATGACCGCTGGTTATATTTGCCGGCAATGAAAAAAGTTCGTCGTATTTCTGCGTCCAATAAAGGAGAAAGTTTTATGGGAACTGATTTCAGTTACGAAGATTTTGAAATTGCCGATGGTGTTGTCGGTTCGCAAAATCATAAGTACACGCTGTTGCGCGAAGAAGAAATAGAGGATGCCCTCGGTGTTAAAAAAGCATGTTGGGTTATCGAAGCGATTCCGGTCACGGAACGGCAAATAAAGGAGAGCGAAAATAGCAAGCGCATTATCTGGGTTGATAAGCAGCACTATGCCGCAATCCAGGAACATTATTTCAACAAAAATGGTGTGCTATTTAAAAAGAGAACATCATCAGACGTAAGGCCTTACCCGGCATCTGGAGAAAAAACCGTATGGCGCCCAATGCGTATTGAAATGATGACAGTTGCTACCGGCCATAAAACAACCGTATTACTTAATGATTTCAAAGTTGATGAGGACATTTCTCCAAAACTGTTCACTCGTCAATATGTAGAAACCAATAAGTTGTAATCAGAGTGGGGCGGCCGGAGCGAATAATCCGGTTGCCTCACATTTTTTCATAACCACGGGTAAGGTTTTGTTCTGACACTACCAGGGATCATAGGAATTTTTTCAGCGTGTTAATAAAGAATAGAGAATCCGTTTTTGCAGGGATGGTGATATTAGTTGCCTGTGTTACCAGTGGACAAATGGCATTAGCAGAAGAATCTGGTATTTCCATTGAAGATGTCGGTGGTAAAGTACGCACAGAATATGCCCGCCAATCACATAATGATGAAGATAAAACAACGGTAATACTTGAGCCGGAGTTGGAGCTCAATTTGGGTGATGAATCCTCCTTGTTTATTAAACCCCGGTTAAATTTTTCGCCCACAGCAGATTTTAACGCTATTTATGATGATCAAATGGAGCGCTCTGATTGGTCACAGATAGAACGCTTTAATGATTATTTTACTGCTGAGTTACGTGATTTTTATATCGAGACTCCTCTTGGCGAGGGGCATTTAACAGTGGGGAAGCAACAAGTATTTTGGGGAACCGCTGACGGTTTGCGCGTGTTGGATGTTATCAATCCAGTGGATTTAAGTAATTTCATTATGGCGGAACCAGTTGATTCACGTATTCCGATTTGGATGGTGAATTATCAACGCAGCTTTGATTGGACGGATATCCAATTGTTATGGGTTCCGGACAACACCTATAACGATTATACAGCGGAAACTGATTGGTATTACCTGACTTCGCCCAAGATTGTCCCCGGCCCGCCGCCACCTGGCGTACCGGTACAGGTTAATCCGGTAGATAGAAGGGAGGGTAATTTATTGGATGAGTCGGATTACGGTGTACGCTTCACTTCTGTTGTTGGCGGTTGGGATTTAACGTTTAATTATTTATATCATTACGATGATGATTTAATTGTTAAAAGCCATCTCGAAAATACCGGGCAAGGCCCGTTGATCCAGGTTAATCCAACCTATGAACGCAGTCATTTACTGGGCGGTAGTTTTGCAGTTGCTTCAGGTGCGTTTGTTTATCGTTCCGAGTACGGGTACAACTCTGATAAATACATTTTGTCAAATAATCCGCAGTCGAAAGGCGGTGTAGAAAACCTGCAGGATTTTAGTTATGTGCTCGGTGTTGATTGGTCCGGTATAACAAATCATTTTTTCAGTGCGCAATTTTTTCAAAGTATTTTACGTGGCAATACACAGGGGTTAGTGCGAGACCGTGTGGACTCCACGTTTACGTTAAATATAAGTCGTAACATGCGCAACGAGACCTGGAGGGTTGAAGGATTGTATTTGTATAGCCTCAATGACAAGGATTCAGCATTGCGGACCCGTGTCAAATATAGCTATGACGATAAGACAGCGTTCTATCTCCAATATGAAAATTACACCGGTATGGTTGATGGTGTGTTTGGGCAATTCAGGGATAAAGATCGGGTTTTGTTTTATTTTGACCGGTATTTTTAAGGAGGAGTCATGCAGTTATTTTGTTTGCCCTATGCTGGGGCTGGTGCATCGGCATTCCGGTGTATGAAGGAAACTTTACCAAGTTCTATAGAGGTATGCCCTTTACATCTTCCAGGGCGAGAGCATCGTTACTCTGCACCATTAATCAATCAATCGTTTGAACTAATTCCACAATTGGCTCGACAGCTACAAGCTGAAGTGAAAGGTGATTATGCTATTTATGGTCATAGCATGGGGTCGCTATTAGGATTTGAATTAATTCGTTTTTTGCGGCGCAATAGCTTTTTAATGCCGGTGCATTTTTTTGCTGCTGCGCGCGGTGCGCCATCACTCAGCGGTGAATATGAGCATTTCAGCGGTTTGGATGACAATGAGTTCATTGCCAGAATTGGCCAGTTTGGAGGTTTACCGGAAAAAATTTTAACCAACCGGGAGATTATGAATATTGTATTGCCCGTGTTGCGCAGCGATTTTCAGTTATTGGATAGTTATCAATATTTTGAGGAGCATCCGCTGCCGGTGCCTTTAACCAGTATCCATGGAGCGACGGATGCTACAGTCCAACGGGCGTGGGTACAATCCTGGCAATATGAAACATCAGGCAGCTACTTCCATCATACGATAAAGGGGAATCATTTTTTTATTAATGATCCTTGCTCATCGGTTTTCGACATTATTGCCACCACACTTTTCCCCGAGCGCATTGAGAATCCCGTTGCGCAGGAAAATTTTTTAATTCCTGCAATGTGATTGCCTTTGATTTATAAAGGCAGGGAGCTGCAATTGCTTTTTATTTTTAATCGCTGTCTGGATGGATAAAGTGTCAAAATCACCATAAATTCATTTTCAATGTAAAGCTTGCTTGACATCAACTTTTGTTATCATTACATTGCAGCAAGTTCTCTTTGATAAGAAAAGGAATATTGTTAATGAACGATACTTCGCGCGAAAAGCTGGACGTTGTCTATCTTGCAAGAATTATTATCGGGCTGGTTGTTTTGCTCGCCGCTGTAGCTGTTGCTCTGTCTTTACCCTTCATTTCACATAGTATTAGTCGTTATTCGGTTCTAATTATTCTGGCTATTTTTGCGTTTTCCCTAATTCCTGCGATCAGGTTTTTCTATCGTCGCATGGATGAAATGCAAAAATTAATTCATCAATCCTCCAGCACAATGACGTTAGCTTTTTTGGCCTTTGCGGCTTTTGTGGTTGGCGTTTTGCAATCCGCAGAAATTATTCCTCGATTTAATGAGTTTTGGTCCTTCGGGGTAATTGTGGTTGTGTGGGGAATTAATCTGATGTTGAGTGATAAACATTATAAATAAATGTAGAAGGGACGTTAACAATGAGTAATGCAAACATAACTGTTTTAGTAACTGGCGCTGCGGGATATCTGGGATCATGGATAGTCGAATACTTATTGCGTGATGGTTTTAAAGTAAACGGTACTATCCGCAGCTTCCAGGATAAATCAAAGTATCAACATTTATTAAAATTAGATGAAGAATATCCGGGTCAATTAAAGTTACATGAGGCGGATTTACTGCAGGCTGGCAGCTTTGGTGATGCAATGAAGGGATGCGAAATAGTTATTCATGCGGCATCTCCGTATCTTTTTGAAAAACCGGAAAATCCGGAGCAAGAATTGATCCGCCCGGCTATCGAAGGAACGCGCAATGTGCTGGAGGCGGTCAACAAAACAACTTCGGTGAAACGAGTGGTTTTAACGAGCAGTGTAGTCTCGCTTTACAGCGATGCATGTGAAGTTGATGAAAAGCGAAACTTCACAGTGCAGGAGAAGGATAATAATAATTCGAAAAACGCAGAATTGAATCCTTATGCGTACTCAAAAACCCAGGCTGAAGCCCTCGCGTGGGATATACAGAAACAGCAGCAGCGGTGGTCGTTGGTCACCATTCACCCCGGTGCAATATTTGGCCCATCATTATCCAATCGTGGCGATTCAACGAGCGTCAATATGATGATCCAATTTTTAAATGGTTCCTTTCGCTCCGGCGTACCCAAATTATGGTTGGGGTTGGTGGATGTCCGTGATGTGGCTGAGGCGCACGTTCGTGCCGCTATTAATAACCAGGCCAAAAATCGCTATATCGTTGTTGCCGAAAGTTTGCGTTTGCTTGAAATAGCCAAATTGATGGCGGTAGAAAAGCTGGGTTTACCCAACAAATTACCAAAAGGTGAAGCGCCGAAGTTTTTGATGTGGCTGATAGCTCCATTTGTCGGCATGCAGAGAAGCTATGTGTCGCGAAATGTGAATTATCCACTGAAATTTAATAATGTGCGAAGCAAAATGGAGTTGGGAGTATCTTACCGTAGCCCGGTACAAACACTGAATGACCATATTCAGCAAATTGTGAATGATGGTCTGCTCACAAGGGAGCTGGGCGTATAATGCACCAGGCATTATTAAAAAGTAATTGGGCATATTCCTTGCGAGACTATTCTGCCATGAATAATAACTTAAAAAATATTCGCCAGGAACGCGCATTAACCCAACAACAACTGGCTGACGAATTATCGGTGAGTCGACAAACAATTATTTCTATTGAAAATGGAAAATATGATCCAAGCCTGCCGTTAGCATTTAAGTTGGCAATTTTTTTAGGTGTGAAAATTGAGGATATTTTTAAACCTGACTAATGATGCCAGGTTTAAAAAGAATGAAAATTATGGGTGCCATGGATGGTTTGTCAATGGTTACAGGGATCTTTGCTGCTATGCCGTTAATTGTGTGCTGGCATATGCTGAAGCGATTAAAACATGGAGGTGTTAACAGTAGGTATTTAGCTATGAATTGTTTAATTGTTGAAGATCATCCGGTCACCTTGTTAGGGTTGCGTGCAATTGTTAATGAGCATTTCCAACAGTGGTCAACTTATACTGCCTCCTCGATAGAAGAAGGATACGGGCATATTAACAGTGTATCTGGAATCAAAACTGATTTTTTGATTTTGGGGTTGAGTGTTGAGACTTCCTCGAATCTTGGTGAGATTCAAAAATTTTTACAGTTGTTCCGTAAATTATCAATTCCCGGTCTGGTTATTGTTCCTCAGGATTGTGAAGACATTTTGTCGTTGTGCGAGGCAGAGGAGGTAGAGGGAATTATCCTGAAGTCCGATTCCATTCTAAAAATAGTACAGGCAATTAAAGTCACCAGTTGCGGCGGGCGTTATATGTGTATCGCCAGGATGCAAAAACCCAGGGAAGGTGGTGGTAGCTCAACCTCTTTTACTGAGCGTCAAAGGGACGTGGTTGATCTGGTATTAGCAGGTTACTCTAATAAAAAAATTGCCAATGCGCTTAACCTGAGTCAAGGCACGGTTAAAAATTATATGTTTGATCTGATGCGTATAATGCAGGTGAGTTCGCGTCTGGAGTTGGCAATCAAGTTGCGATCAACGGGATATTCACCACGACTGAATGTCTCTGGCTACCATGAATTTCAATTGGGTCCTGTAGCTGAAATGCCTTCTTGTGTTGCTTGAGGACGGGTGCATCTCTTGAGTCCAAAAAGAAAAGCCAGGCGTTGGGCCGGGCTTTTGGTTGTATACTGTCGGGGATTTATTAATGATGCCTGGTACCTCATGTAGCCGATGATTCGGTACGTTATGATTCAAAGCGGATTTAAATAAGCATTCAAAAAAAGGATTGTTTCGTTTTTGATGCGCTCTTCTCATACCCAATATTGAGTCCATGAATTTCCGAATATTCCTCGGCTTGATGGGAAATCCCATAATCATCAAGTATTCTTGTGAACTTCTGGTTGGCGTAAACATGATCCGGATTATCATCGTATCTGCCCCAGTCCATTTTGAAACCGATAAGGTTTCCGCTTAACGCGGTAGATGTAAAATAAAAACCCGGCAAATAGCCGGGTTTTTATTTTTGTGGTGTTAGGAAAATCATTTTTTCCCGGATCTAACGCGCCCCAAAATAAGACCAGCTATACCCCCCAAAAATAAAAGTAATGCAGATGGTTCCGGAACGGCCCGGTATTCAAAAGTCAAGTTATCGATTGTGGGGCCAACGCGTAAATTAAATAATGATTCAATGTAAATACTTTTTATACGATTGGTGGAATAAATGGACACTAATTCCCCCTGAATATACGGTGTACTTGTTTCTTCAAGGCCCGTCCAGCCGCTGCTGTATTGCATGAAAAGCAGTTCATTATTTTCACCATAAACCGAAAAATACGATGCTTCCTGTTGGTATGGTGAATCTACGTTAAAACTTATAAAGTTGGGTAGGGTGCCGACAAAGCCGAGCCAGATCCCATTGATACCTAATACCTGGTTTTGGTTGGTGCCATCAGGTAATACCTGACCTGCTAACCAACTGGAGTCCCCAAAAACAACGCCTTTTGATTCATATTCGTTGCTCAGGATAAGGCCGCAGGGCTCAACAGTTTCACAATTAAAAGGATTGGCGGGAGGCGCAACAATATCATCAAAATCAATAAATACCGCTTGGGCAGTTTGTGATGCTATGCACATCGTTAGTAGTATCGGCAAGCAGGTGAGATATTTTAATTGTTTCGTAAACATAATCGTCTCCTTCAATTTATCAAAGTTAGTGAGTCAGCATTACGCTACTGCAATCGCTTTGCGATTAGCGTTAAAAATTCTCGCGTGTTGAGTTTCCTCTTCTGGTACATTGCTGCCTGTGCAAATCATCACAATCTGGAGAGTTGGCGCACAACTCAATATAAATATCTGAATGGGTAAATTTTCATGGCAGAAAACGACAATATTGTGTCCTTATCAGGAGCAAAAATATTCCGCTATACCGATGGTGAAAAGGAGTGGGAAGCGCCCTATGGCGAAGAGTGCATAGAACAAATTTCTGCGCACATTGAAAAGTATGTTGGAGAAGTTGACGGTGTGCTTCACGAAATCATTTCCGACACAGTGCATATTGATATACATCATGTTCCTCCCACAGATGAAAAACCGTTTCACTTTCTAATTACTTCCGGGATGAGTGATTTGCCAATGAAGGTAAATGGTGATCCTCATGATTTAAGATATGCAGAGTTGATGGTTGTTCTTCCACCGTGGTGGGAAATGAGTTCGGAAGCTTTTAAGGATGAGTGTTGGTATTGGCCCTTTCGAGAGCTAAAATTTTTAGCCCGGTTTCCACATAAATACGATAGCTGGATCAGTTATGGGCATACTCTTCCAAACGGAGATCCGGCAGAACCTTTTGCTGAAAATACAAAGTTCAGCGGTGTTATTTTATTAAATCCGTGTCATGTCCCGGATGAATTTTTAACATTAACAATTGATGAGCATAAAACTATTGAATTTTTAGCGGTGATTCCATTGTATACGGAAGAAATGAATTTCAAATTAAGGAACGGTGTGGATGCTCTGTTGGAAAAACTCATTGAGCACCGCGTTACCGATGTAATAATGGTAGACAGAAAGAATGTAGTGAAAAAATAATTTGATTGAGTAAAAAGCCCGGCTTGCCGGGCTTTTTTTTTGCTATGGTTTAGTTGTGCACGTGTATAACAATTTAAATCAACGGTTATGTTTCATCTTTTAAAAATTTACTGGGAAAAAACGCCTACAGTAGCAGGTAAAAAAATAAAATAGAGCGAATTACATCCGCTCCATAACCTCAATTCCTAATAAATCCAAACCTTGCTCGATTGTTCTTGCAACCAAGTGGCACAAACGCAAACGGCTATCGCGAATTTCAGGTTCAACACCTTCTTTTAAAATCGGGCACGCTTCATAGAACGTCATGTAGAGGCTGGCGATTTCGTATAAGTAAGTGCAGAGCAAATGCGGTAATGCTTCGCGTGCGACTTGATCCAGCACCTCGCTGAATTGTAATAATTTAATGGCGAGCGTTTTTTCTTGCTCGGTACCAATTACGATTGGGTTCTGCAAAGATTCCGGAGCAACCCCGGCTTTGCGGAAAATACTTTGCACGCGTGTGAATGCATATTGCAAATAGGGTGCGGTATTGCCTTCAAAGCTGAGCATGGATTCCCAGCTAAACACATAATCGTTGGTGCGGGTTTTACACAGGTCAGCGTATTTCACTGCGCCTATGCCAACCTTGCGAGAAATTTCTGCAATTTCGTCGGCAGATAATTCCGAGTTTTTCTCACTAACTACTGTGCCTGCGCGTTCAACGGCTTCAACTAATAATTCCGCGAGTTTTACGGTGCCACCGCTACGGGTTTTGAATGGTTTGCCATCGCTGCCCATCATGGTGCCGAACGCGAGATGCTCCAGGCTTACGCTGTTATCCACAAATCCGGCTTTGCGTGAAATGGTGAATACTTGCTGCATATGCAGCGATTGGCGCGCATCGATGAAATACATAATGCGGTTGGCTTTCAATGTATTTACGCGATAACGCAATGCAGCTAAATCGGTAGTGGCATACAAAAAGCCACCGCCTTGTTTCTGGATAATAACTGGCGACGGATTGCCTTCTTTATCCGCGAGTTCTTCCAGGAATACAACTTGTGCGCCGTTGTCTTCTACCGCGAGTTTTTTATCCTGCAATTCTTTCACGAGCGGTGCGAGGTCGTCATTGTAAAAACTTTCACCGCGCACATTGCTTTCTTTTAACGTGACGTTGAGATTTTCGTAAATTTCGGTGGAATGATGGAGCGATACATCTTTGAATTGCTGCCATAGTTTCAGCATTTTTTCATCGCCACCTTGCAAACGCACTACGTAGTCGCGCGCTTTATTGGCAAAGGCTTCGTCATCGTCAAAATGTTTTTTAGCTTGTTGGTAAAACACTTCCAGATCTTTCAATTGCATTTCTGCATTGTCATTAGCGCCGAGTTGTTCTTCCAATTCAGCAATCAACATACCGAACTGGGTACCCCAGTCACCCACATGGTTTTGACGAATGACGTTGTGGCCGAGGAACTCCAGTAAACGCGCGAGCGAGTCACCAATGATGGTGGAACGCAAATGGCCCACATGCATTTCTTTAGCGAGGTTAGGGCCGGAATAATCGATGACGACGGTCTGCGGTTGTTCCGCCGCACTGACTTGCAGGCGAGCATCAGTTTGTGCGTTGGCAATTTGCTTGCCCAGCCACTCAGGTTTGAGGTCGATATTAATAAACCCGGGTCCGGCGATTTCTATTTTTTCTGCGATGCCGTCCAGATCGAGCGCTGCCACGATTTTGGCCGCCAGTTCACGTGGATTGGTGCCCATCGCTTTGGCGGCGCCCATGGCGCAGTTGGCTTGGTAATCGCCAAAACCGGCTTTTTTGCCGGGGGCAATTAACGCGGGCAGGTCAGCGGAAACACCGCAGGCGGCCATGGCGGCAAGGACTTTCTGGTTTAGTAATTCGCGGATATTCATAAATTCGGGTCGCAGTCAGCTGGGAAGATAGCCCATTGGGCGGTCAAATAGGGTGGTGACAGAATAAGGGGATGAATTGTACCTGCGCGGGGTGGGGGATGCCATGGGTTATGGCTATACTCAACCCACCGTTACCAACCGGCCCAATTAATAGCCCCGCACATAAGGATAAGACGATGATTGAAAGCCCGATTTCCCATGTAGTGAGCCAGTTACATGACCGCGTTCTTACACTTAGCCTCAATCGGCCCGAACGCAAAAATGCGCTTTCCCTGGCGATGTATTCTGCATTGGCAGAACTGATTTTGGCGGCAGATGCCGAATCACAAGTTCGTGTGATAGTGCTTACCGGTACTGACGAATTTTTCACCAGCGGAAATGATCTGATGGATTTTATGAATGAGCCGCAAATTCATGAAAAACATCCGGTTGTGCGTTTTATCAACGCCTTGCGCCATTGTGGTAAACCGGTGGTTGCCGTAGTACGTGGCCATGCAGTGGGTATCGGCACGACGATGTTGTTGCATTGCGATCTAGTTTACGTTGCTGATGATGCGCGTTTGCAATTACCGTTTGTGAATTTGGGATTGTGTCCTGAATACGCGAGCAGTTTCCTGGTGCCGCGCGTAGTCGGCCAACAAAAAGCCGCCGAATTATTTTTATTGGGTGAGCCTTTCTCCGGTGCGGAAGCGGCGAATATTGGTTTAGCGACTAAATCTGTGCCAGCCAATGAATTGAATGATTTCTCGCGTGCAAAAATCCAACGCCTTGCACAGCAGCCGCCAGCGGCCGTGCGTCGTTCCAAAGCGCTGTTGCGTGCTGCAACTAAAACTGCAGTTGAACAATCGTTGCAGGCTGAATACGCCGGATTTGCAGAAGGCTTGGCTTCCGAGGAATGTAAAGAATCGGTGACGGCTTTTTTTGAAAAGCGGGCGCCGGATTTTTCAAAATTTTAATAGAAGCGCGCGGTTTTAATCGGGTCAGATAAAATTGGGCGCAATAAATTGCGCCCCTACGATCAGGCATCATTCTAATTGCAATGTAGGGGTTCAATTTATTGAACCCAATAGATGATCCATCAATGGATCAATGAATAAAATTTTGATTAACAATAAATAGCGCCCACGATCAGGTTGCAATTGTTACGTAGGGGTTCAATTGATTGAACCCAATAGATGATCCATCAATGGATCAATGAACAAAATTTGATTAACAATAAATAGCGCCCACGATCGGGTTGCAATTGTTACGTAGGGGTTCAATTTATTGAACCCAATAAATGAACCCAATAAATGAACCCAATAAATTATCCATCAATACATTTATCAATTTTTAATTGGACCTGCCCAACCCAACTTCACTCAGGAAATAATTATGGCTTTTATATTAGATTTTAAAAACAAAAATGTTTTGGTTGTTGGCGGCACAAGCGGGATTAACCGCGGTATCGCGGAAACCTTCGCCAAAGCGGGTGCGCGTGTAGCGGTGGTGAGCCGCTCACAGGAAAAAGTGGATGATACTGTGCAATCGCTTAAAAATTTTGGTGCAGCTGACGCAACCGGTTTCTCTGCCGATGTGCGCGAAGTCGATGCGCTTAAAACCGGTATTGATAAAATTGCAGCCGATTGGGGGAAACTGGATATTGTCGTATCCGGTGCTGCCGGAAATTTTCCTGCCTTGGCGATGGGGATGTCACCTAATGGCTTTCGCTCGGTTATCGAAATTGATTTGCTGGGAACGTTTCATGTGATGCAAGCGGTTTATCCACACTTAAAAAAACCGGGCGCGTCCATCATTAATATCTCAGCTCCGCAAGCAGAAATTCCCATGGCAGGACAAAGCCACGTGTGCGCTGCAAAAGCTGGTGTCGATATGATCACGCGCACATTGTGTCTGGAGTGGGGTGTTGAAGGTGTGCGTATTAATTCAATCATTCCCGGCCCAATCGATAACACTGAAGGTATGAAACGTTTGGCTCCTACCGAAGGTTTGCGTGCAGCTGTTACCAAATCTGTTCCATTGCAACGCATGGGGTCGACCGATGATATCGCCAATGCGTGCTTATTTTTGGCATCGGATCTCGCGAGCTATATTAGCGGCGCAGTAATTCCAGTGGACGGGGGTTGGGCACAGGGTGGGGCAGCGGTAGTGGGTGCCGGGTTGGCAGAAATGTTAAAGGCGACGCCAAAGAGCAAGTAGTCCAAAATCCTTATTTTCATCAGCAAAATTTCACAGCAATGACCGGCAGAAATTGCAAACTATTTCGCAGTTCTGCCGGTTAATTAAATTTCAAATCGATTGCGTCCGTGATCTTCTCCGTGCAAGCTGTTGCTTAATAACTATAAAAATTACATGCAGCCATATTTTTACGCATCATCCTTAAATAATTATCCAGCGTTCAGTTCCAGTATCAACAAGGTTTTGTATTCGATGATAAGAGTTATACCTCTGTCATCGCTGTGTTGTGTTATTCGTTATTTGTAATGGCCAACAGGGTACAGCCGAAATTTGATACAGCACTTTCCTGCTTTATTAATCAATCAGCTCAACTTGTCGAGCCAGGATTTTAGAGCAGTAAAACCGCAGCAGCTACCATGTCTTTTGTCGTGATAGCTGCTGCGGTGATTTTCCTAAGTAGTCCTAACAATATTTTTATATCTAAAAAAGGAAATTCTATGAAAAGTTCTTCGCTGACAAAAACATCATTTTTGAAAAAATCATTGGCTATCGCCACATTGGGGATGTTTTCACTACCTGTGTTCGCCTTATCACCGCCTGCCACGCAAGGCTGGACTGTATATGATGGAAAATTACTGGACCCTAATGGGAATCCGTTTATTTTCCGCGGCGTGACGATTGACCACAGTCGCGCGCCAGATAAAACCGTGCAAGCACTTAAAGATATTGCAGCCCTTGGTGCTAACTCGGCCCAGATAGAGTTTCCATTAAACTACACTGTTCCATTTTTATCTCCTCGTGCAGCGGTTACTGAATTGATACAAATTATAAAAACCTGTGCAGAAGTTAAATTGGTGTGTGTATTGGAACCGAACGATGTTGCCGGTTTCGGTGCTACGACGAATACGGCAAGTCCATCGGCAACCATCGATTTATGGCAAGCAAGTGATATGAAAATGGCATTGTCGGCACCGGGTGTAAACAAACATATTATCATCGGTATGGGAAACCAGCATTTCGGTTCAGGGGACGGGTTAGCTGATTTTTATAAAGACACCATGCAGAATTACACCAGTTGGTTACTCAGTGTGTTACCACCCAATTTTCTAGTAATGATTGATGGTAGTGAATGGGGGCAGGATACCAGTAAGGCAATGCATCATGTTGCACAAGGAATAAATCAGGATGCTGCATTAAAACGGCGCGTTATTTATTCGGTCGATTTTTTCTCAGAATATCTTGATCCAAATAAGGTGCGTGATTACATCGCTGGTTTTGCGGAAATTGGTGCTCCATTGGTTGTCGGTGGATTTGGCCCTATGTCGTATTACCATCCCTTCCATCCCATTCCGTTGCAATTGGATGCACCGCAATTACCAGCGGCCGCGGTAATGCAATATGCGCAGGAATATGGTGCGGGTTATTTTGGCTGGAGCTGGAGTGGTAATCAAAATTTTGCGTTGGACGTGGTAAGTAATTGGAATTCAGCTGCACTGACGCCGTGGGGAAATTTATTATTTAATGATGTAAATGGTATTAAATCTACGGCAAAAATTGCATCTATCTATCATGGCTCCAGTAGCTCATCCAGTTCATCCAGTAGTTCTGCAAATAGAAATCCGGTTGCGTATATTGATGGTGGTGTTGTACAAGTGCGCTGTGGAATTGTGAATGCAGAGCTAACAGCTGTTCGTTCTATCGATCCGGATGGTGATCCGTTGAGTTATGAGTGGAATGTACAAGGCGGCTATTCGGGAACCTCTACTTATACCGGTGCAAGTTTGTCTTATTCAATGAGGCCGGTGACTAATTACACTTTCACATTAACTGTTAGCGATGGCAAAGGTGGCGTGGGGACTGCCAGTAAAGTGCTTTATCATTCCTATTCTGATAATTGCATTTCGTCCAGTCGCACATCAACCAGCTCATCAATTCCGTCAAGTGTTTCCACCACATCATCCCGTTCTTCTATCCCCTCTAGTGTGTCCAGTACTTCACGCAGTTCATCGAGTGTCGCTGTAACAAAAGCTAATTGCAGTTATGTTGTTAACAACCAATGGAGCAATGGATTTACTGCGAGCATTCGTATCAAAAATACCAGTAATACAGTGATTAATGGTTGGGATGTAAATTGGCAGTATTCCGATGGTTCAAAAGTTACCAATTTATGGAATGCAAATTTTAGTGGAGCAAATCCTTACAACGCCAAAAATCTGAATTGGAATGCTGCTATACAACCCGGGCAAACCATTGAGTTTGGTTTTCAAGGGAGTAAGCCCTCTGGTGCTGTAACTGTTCCAATCGTAACGGGTGCTATCTGCCAATAAATTAAGCGCCCCGTTGTGCGGGGCGTTTTTTTACTGATTTTTTTGCAAAGGGATATTTTATGAAAAAATGCATCAAGTTATTTGAAGCAAGTAAAGTAATTAGTGCCTTCGTTTTAGCGAGCACGTGTTTATTGTCATCGCAGTGGGCTGCTGCTAATTGGTCTATTAATGGCAAACAGATTATTGATCCAAAAGGTAATCCATTTATATTTCGCGGCGTAACCATTAATCATCTGACTGCCCCTGAGCGTACCGTGCAAGCAATTAAAGATGCGGCATCGCTAGGTGCAAATTCCGTGCAAGTAGAAATTGCTGCGAATTTTTATGGTTCCGCTCCTGTGACGACAGGGCAACAGCTGACGGAAATTATTCAGGCATGTAAAACAAATAAAGTTATTTGTGTGCTTGAACCTAATGATGTAGCTGGTTATCCCGGACTGGCAGGTTCAATTAGTCCAAGTGCAATTTCCAGTTACTGGTCGTTTAGTGACGTTCGCCAGGCAATTCTGGGGCAGCAGGATTATGTGGTAATCGGTATTGGTAATCAGGCGTTGGGAAATTTATCGGCTGAAGAATATATAAATCGCATGTCAACCTATGTCGGTGAGTTTAGATCAAATTTGCCCGGATTTTTGTTGTTAATTGATGGTAGCAATTGGGGGCAGGACACGGATAAAGCGATGCAAAAATTTGCGGAGCAAAATAAACAATCGAACAGTGTTTTGAATAACCTGATTTATTCTGTTGATCTGTATGATGCATATCTCACAGGCGAAAAAGTGCGCGATTACATTGCGGGTTTTTCTGCGTTAGATGCACCGCTTGTTATTGGTGGATTAGCTCCTACGCCTTATTACCATCCACATAACATCGGCCCACGTCCGGCGGTTGTTTATAATTTACCTGAAGATTTGGTGATGTATCATGCAGAGCAATATGGCGCAGGATATTTTGGCTGGAGTTGGAGTGGTAATCAAAATACAGCACTGGATATTGTGAGTAATTGGAATAAAAATAATTTAACGCAATGGGGAAATTTTCTATTTAGCAGCGTTAACGGTATTAAACGATCCGCAAAAACAGCGACTATTTTTAATTCTGATTCAAGTAGTTCAAGTAGTTCAAGCAATTCAACACCCTCAAATATTCCGCCCGTTGCAATAATTGATTACAACTTTGATCGTTCCAGGTGTAACGGCGGGTGGGCCATAATTTCCGGTTTGAAATCGTTTGATGCTGATGGTGATGCGCTTACTTATGAGTGGTCGATCATCGAGCATGTGTCGACCAATAGATACACCGGAGCTGAGATCCGCATTCCTTACTATGCAACCAGATATGTAATCACACTAACCGTAAAAGATGGTCGAGGTGGTGAGGGGAAAGCGTCTACTACTTATTTCTCTTCAAATACGTGTTCTCAATCCAGTTCAAGTGTTCGAAGTATAATCCCGCCATCTTCAGTACCTTCCAGCACATCAGCATCTTCTATCGCATCCTCCCAGATCCTGCCATCAAGTATTTCAGCATCATCGGCTAGTTCTGCACCGGCCAAAGGTAATTGCACTTACGTTGTGAATAGCCAATGGAACAATGGTTTCACGGCTGCAATTCGCATAAAAAATACCGGCACTACCGTCATTAATGGTTGGGATGTAAATTGGCAGTACTCCGATGATTCAAAAATTACCAATTTATGGAGTGCAACCTTGAGTGGAACAAATCCCTATAATGCAAAAAACCTGAATTGGAATTCTACTATCCAGCCAGGTCAAACTATTGAGTTTGGGTTTCAGGGAAGTAAACCTGCAGGTGCTGCGAGTGTTCCTGCTGTTACAGGAAACATTTGTCAGTAATTGCGCTTATTATTTTTCTCCGCCGGAAACGGCGGAGATTTTTAATTTAGTAAAAATAAAACGGTTAAAGTTTAAATTGGTTTTTGCCGTTATCGTCTTCATCGATTTGAATATGGATTGCTAAAAATTCATTGCCATAAGCCAAACCCCTAACCTCAACGCGCTTCCCAAATGCAATGGTAAAAAAAGTGCTGGCACTGATCGGGTTTCCATTTGCATCACGGTATTGGGTATCTGCATCAGTAGTAATTTTACGGCCGAACAACGTGAAAGAATCACTATTAATGCTGGTTACGATACCCTCCAGTTCACGTTCGTTAAGCTCGTCATCCTTTTTGTCTTCGCGTTCAATTTTGGTAGCGACAAAACCGGCTTCGCTTGAATAACCAGTCACTTCAACCGAATCACCAATTTGCAAACTGGATAAATTAAAACGCTTGATGCGGTTATTGCCTTTGTCGTCATAGCGGGTAGTGGCCGTTGTGCGGATGCTGGAACCATCGACTTCAATCGTTCCGATTACAACTCCAATGCCGGGGCCGCCATTGTTCTGGATAGTTATGCTGGTAATTTTTCCGGCAATTTTATTATTGATTTTGTGTTCGAATTCAATCTCATCTGCCAGCAGCTTTCCATTGCCATCCACTTTTCCGTCGACTTCTACTTTAATACCCACCGCCAGATTTTTCGCACTACCATTATCGTAACGGGTTTGCATATTAGTGGTGACAAGAATGCCAGCTACTTCAAAATCCGCCGCAGAACCAAAGCGGGTGATGTAACCCTCAATTGATGCTGATTTAATATTGTTGGAAAATTCGGTTGCGATGCGATTGACCTGCGTTGCTTGAAATAATTGGTCACTGTCCAGCATACCGCGCACACTGATTAATAAACCATTACGTAAATTTTGATTTCCCAGTGTGATATTCGCGCCGGCATAACTAACTCGCTGTTGATTTACCAGGAAGGTCATGTTCATGGTATTTAATTCACGCACAAAACCGAGCAATTGTTGCGTTGAGTTGTTTGCCAATTCGATTCGCGTAGCAGTGATGTTGCCATCTGCTGCGAGAGCACCGCTGACCAAAATACGAGTGCCGGGCGCGAGCCCATCAATACTTCGTGGCGAGATGGCTGAATCAAATAATGTGTCGTTGTTAACTTTTACCGTATTGCCCATTACGACTAGGGTGTTGTTATTTTTAGTAGTGATGACCCCCACAAGGTTGGGGGTAAATTCAATTTTATCCGCTGTAGCGGTGCCATCTTTAGCGATACTGCCGGTGAGGCTCACCTGATAACCTACTTGCAAGTTATCCTCCATCGCCATTTCACCGTTGATAAAAATTTGCGCTTTGTCGGAGTTATAGCGCACACCATTCACAATCACGCTTCCAAAACCATCAATGGTACCGGTGGTGCTGGTTGCAACCGGGGCGCCGCTGCCGTCGATGCCGCCCACTTCATTGCTACTTGATCCACCGCAACCAAGCAATAACAGTGCGCTGGTGAATATGATTGTGTTGAAAATAAATCGAGTCATTCACTGGCTCCTTCTTCAGTCTCTGTGTCCGCGAGGGGCGGTTCTATCAGATGGCTGAATAAATAAGTACCGACACCCATGCGCATTAGCTCGCCATTGGAATCGGTTTTGGGTTGTTCGTGTTCGCTGAGCCAAGCATCAATTTTTTCCAGAAATGCCTGGCCTTCCTGTTCAACAAATTCGCGAAATGCCGCCAGGTTTTCCGGTGACATTTGCGTATTGCTAGCGCGGCGTTCAAAGCGCAACGGCTGCTGTTTGTTGGCTTTGTATAAGTTGTGATGCAAGGTGCTGCCCAAATCATGAAATACACTGCCAGCGCGCAGGAGTGCGCCGGGATCAGATTGGGCGGGAACAAAATAGCGTTTGGTGGCAATGACTTTACCGTCTGTTTGATCCTCCACGACACCAACGCGTTTTAATTCTTTTAATAACGCGCTCGCTGGAAAATCACCGCCGTAACGGCGCGCAAGCAGGGCAAAACTCTGTTGCTCCCCTTCGATGGTTAATGGCAGGGGATGGTTCCCTGAATCGCAAAAATCCGGGTCTTGATGCCAGGCGGATAACAACCGGGTGAGGCGATCCTGGTGTTGCTGGTTGTGTTCACCTTCAGAGGAATTGTTGAGCGAGTCTTTAACTCGTGCGACCTCCTTACGATCAATGCCGGTGAGCATGGCAACGCGTGAAAGGTTGGTTTGGCGGCCGCGCAAACCGAATTCTTCTGATGCCACCTGAACATAAATTTGTTTGCAAATCGCTACCAGATCTTTGTGTGTGACACCGTTGCGCAAGAGGATGCCGATGATGGGCTCCATCAATTGCCGACAGGCTGCGAGGGCGGTGTCTTTAGGTGTACTCATAAATGTATGACCGTACAATGTCGGACCTTAACGAGTGGTCGCGAAATGTAGCAGAAAAATCCGGTGTATAAAAACCTCAATCTCTTAATATATGAACACGTGAATAATAGTGCCTCAACACTAAAAAGCCCCCGCAACACCCTTGGGGACGGTGCGCGGGGGAAATGCCTGGTTGAACGATTAGCTGATAATTAATTCAAGCTAATCATCCAGTTCAATTTTCAGTGCGATTGCTACACCATTTTGGGTTAGTCCTTTCACCTCGATTTCTTTGCCTAATGCCACTGCAAAGAAATTTCCCAGCGAGGTAAAACCTTCAAGGCGGGTGAGGGCATTGACCTGGATAAGTTGGCCAGCCACGGTAATAGTGCCATCGCCAACTGCCTCCACTACGCCCTCTACTTCCAGTTTCCAATCCTTATCGCCGAATGCGTGAGGGTTGTGGCGTTCAACGCGAGTGGCAATATTGCGTTCGGCCGTCGTTGCGGTGGCGGCAATTTTGTAGCCGCGCACATGGATGGTATCGCCAGTGGCTAGATCGTCGAGATCAAAGAAGCGCACTTTTGAACGGCTGCGGTCGTTAAAACTGGTGTCTTCGTTCACTTCAAATACAGTGCCGTTCACAGTGAATGTTTTTGCGGTCAGGTCGATTGCATCGATCAAACCTTTCTGGCTGATTTTGGCTTTGTAATTGAGCTTGATCTTCTTCGCGACCAGATTCTGGTTTGCATCCAGCTCACCATAAACTTTTACCTGGCTGCCTGTTTGCAGGTCAGCAGCATTGCCGCCGTCAAAACGGGTTGAAGTCGTAATCAACACAACGGTTTCTTCAATTTTAAAACTGGTGCCGTTGGTCAATTCGGTTACCGGGCCGCTGAGGGTAACCAGATCCCAATGTTTGTCGTGATCATGATGTTTAAAGCCAAGATGGCTAATGTGGATGTGGCCAACGGCCACAAAAGTATCCGCCGCAAAATTACCTACTACACGCACTTTCAAGCCATTTTCCAATGTGGCTTTAAGCGGTGCGGAGGCTTTGCTGTAATCCACGAGAGTGCCGTTAATGGTGAACGTCAGGGCGGTAGTATTCAGGTTTTCAATATCGCCGGTTAGCTGAAACCTATTATCGGCCAGGGAATTTTTAAGATCGATGCGGGTGGCAACCAGGTTGCCGTCAGCATTGGTGTAGCTGCTGACTTTGATAATGTCGCCTGCTTTTAATTGCGCGACGGTGACATCGTCGTCGAAGAATGTATCAGCGGTAATCAGGATAGTCTGGCCAAGGGCAACCAGGGTGTTAGTAGTTAGATCAATACTGGTAATTGGGCCCACCAGTTGGGATTCGCCTTCCAGTTTGGTCGCGGTGCCGTGAATGCCGTCACTATTTACCTTTCCGGTGATACGCACGATCTGGCCAATTTTGAGATCGGATTCAACGAGGCTCTCACCGTCGATCTCAATCGCCGCATTTTTCACATCAAAGTGCACGCCGTTAACTATCACGCTACCAAAACCGGTCACCATACCTTGGGTTAATTCACCTTCGGCAACGGCGTTATTGGCGTTGCTTGAGCTGGAGTTATTGGCACTGTCGCTGTTACCACCGCCACAAGCGGCTAATAAGAGGCTCAATAGCACGGGAGCGACTCGGGAACACGGCATTTTGGGAGAATAATTCATATTTATTTACCTCTCATGTAGATACTTTCTTCAGGCCATCTTTATGGTGCAGGAAGTATTAATTTCCATATTTGGTATTTTATTTACCAAATATGGAAATTGTTGTGCGATAAGTCATGGTTTATGAAAATCTGATGCGCCAATAAAAAAGCCCGGCTTTGGGGCCAGGGCTTTGGTGATCGCTTGGAACAGATTGCTTAAGGGATTTTCACCAGAAACATTTTTGGCCATTGTTTGCCGGTAATCCAAAAGGCGTTACGGTTTGGGTCCCAGGCGATTCCGTTGAGTACTTGTTCACTGTTATCCAGTTTGACTTTGCTTTTCAGCGCGGAGAGATTGAGTTGGGCCAGTACTTTGCCGGTTTGCGGATCGATTTTCAGGATGCGGTCGTCATGCCATATATTGGCCCACAAAAAACCCTTGGCGTATTCCAGTTCATTAAGTTGGTTGATTTCCTTGTCGCCATCTTTAACCGTAATGGTTTTGGTGATTCTGAAATCTTTTGGTTGATGGAAAGAAATAGTTGCGGAACCATCGCTGCGAATTAGCGATTTACCATCAGTAGTTAAACCCCAGCCCTCACCGCTATAGCTCATGGTTTTTTCATAAGTGAGCGTGGCCTTGTCGTAGATCAGCAGGGTTTTTTCCATCCAGGTCAGCACATAAAGCTTGTTATCCAGCAACGCCAAACCTTCTGCGAAATATTGGTTGGGGATCGCCTGTTTTTTGGTAAACGGGGCGGAGATTTTTGCCCAGGTGCTTGCTGGTTCGGCAATCGGGTAAGTGACTAGCAATGATTGATTATAAAGGCCGCTGGTTTCGTAAAAGTGATCGCCGTCGACGAGCAATCCCTGGGTAAACAGCACTGGTTTATGCGTGCGCTCGGCGATAATTTCGTAAGTCAGTTCTTCAGCGGCGTTGGCGAATGACGACCAGGCGTTCGTAATCAACAGCAAGCTGGTGCACAATAGCGAACGGGAAAGTTGTGTTGTCAGGACCATAAGACTCGAAACATTTTTTATTGGAAGGCGCACATGATGAAGCGTTTGCGGTCGTTTGTCAGTATTACTCTGCTGGGCGGATTGGTAGTTATTTTACCTATCGCAATTTTTGTATTTTTAGTGGAGTGGTTACTCGGTGTAGTGCGTTCTTTGATCCAGCCATTAAGCCATTGGCTGGTTGAGCAAACCGCTTTTACCAATTACATGGCGGATGTGCTGGGAGTGTTGTTGTTATTGCTCGGTTGCTTCCTGATTGGTTTGTTTATCAAAACCAGCATCGGTGAATGGGTTCATGATCAAGTTGATGCCTGGCTGGCGCGCCTTGCGCCCGGCTATAAAACCATTCGCGAAGTGGTGACCCAGTTATTGGGCGGCGAGGGCAATACCTCTTTATTAAAGGGGGATGTATGTCGCGCCTATTTAATGGGGCGGGCTGCGGGGGTATCCGTAACGGCGATTGTGACCGCGAAGCATGCTAATGGTGACTTCACCGTATATGCCCCTACAGCTCCTATTCCCACATCGGGGTTTGTGTATCACCTTTCCGCAGAGTGTGTGGATTTGTTGCCCCATGTGAGTGTTGAAGAGGCCATGCGTACGGTGATCGCGTGTGGTTCCGGTTCACAGATAATTTCTGATGTTCCAGCGTCTTTAAAAAAGTAGATCCTGTGTAAATGAAAAAGGCCGGTTACCGGCCTTTGTGTGAATCTACTTATTTCTTGTTTTTGCCTTTTGCGGCCTTATCAGGCTTGGTGGCTTCACTTTTTTCTTTGGGCTCGGCCTTCGGGGTTTTGACGGGTTTATCGGCGCGGGTGGAGATCAGGGATACCTCAACCGGTGGTAATTTCGGGTTTTCACCGCGTTCACGGCTTTCTACATAATTCAATGCATCGGTCACGGCATTGGTGACTTTACGCTCAATCTCTACCATATCTTGCGGCGACATAAAGAAAGTCATATCCACATCGTGGCGAATATAGCGCGGTGGTAAGCGATTTAAGGCCACGCACGCCACATCGGCCAGAAAATCCCGGTCCCCTTGTTGCACCCGTTCGCTTTGGTCAAAAACTTCCTGAACCACCAACCGTTCGTAATAGTTATGCAGGAAATCCACTTCATCTTCCAGAATATAAGTGCGGTTAGTCAGCATGGAACTGCCTCTCTTTAGCTATTTTTTGTGGGATGCTAAGGAGTATAGACGCTACTAACGTTTATTTTTAATCAAATCCCGAATTAAAAAACGGGCGGGGTTCAATGCATTTACCAGTTCGTTAGCGATAGGGAAGGGCTCGTTATTGATATGAGCAGCGAGTATCTCAGCGCACAGCGGCGTGTAGGCTAAACCACGTGAACCATGGCCGATATTCAGATACAAACCTGGAAGATATTTGCCTGTGTCCTGAATAAATGCACGCGCATTTTTACGCAACGGTGCAAAGTTATTAAGCATGGATATTTCATCGGCTACCGGACCCACGGCGGGTAAATAATCAGGTAGCGTGCAGCGAAAGGCGACGCGTCCGCCCAGCAAGTTTTTATCCTGGTTTTCCCATTCATCCACCAGATCTTTTAACGGTTCATGTAAATTTTCCAAATTGGTTTGGTGATCTTCAATACGTAGTTCGGCGGATTCCTCTTTCAAATTAAATGTTGCGCCGGTGCAGTGAATCCCATCTTTTGCAGGAGCGATATAACCTTCACTGCAAATGACGGTTTTTATTTTTTTACTGGCAGTGGTTGCGGGCAGGTAAGTGATTTGTCCGCGGATAGATTTAATCGGTAGGTGCCGGATTTGCTTAAAGTGTTGTGCGTCACGTGCATTGGCGATTATCACCACCGGTGCCCGCAATGCCGGATTATTGTTGATGTACCAGTTTCCATCGTCGCGCTCAATGTCCAATGCATTTGTCGCCGTGATCACTTGAATCAATGGATGTTGAACGAGTTGTACGCAAAGTTTTGTCGGGTTAATCCAGCCAGCGTTGGGAAAGTGAATTGCATCAAAATCAAGAGGCGTACCTGCGATCTCACTTGCTTGGGGGGCGGAAACAAATTGCACTAATTCATTGGCTGATGAAAACTTTTCTCGCAATTGCGTTTGCAGTAGTTGCTCTGAGGTGCAATGCGCTAGCTGCAATACACCGGATTTTTCACCGATGTTTTCCCAGCGCGATGAATAAAAAGCCTGGGCAAACTGCATGCTGGCTAGATTAAACTCAGCTTGTGCTTCTTCTTTGTGTGATAACTTTGCATAGAGCACGCCCTGTGGATTGCCTGACGCTTCAGAGGCAATTGCACTATTGCGTTCCAGTAAGATAATTTTCCAGCCGCGCTCGGCAAGTGCACGGGCGCTGGTGCAGCCGGCCAATCCTGCGCCGATAATTATTGCCTGTTTTTTTGCATGAATATTTGGGTTGGCATTAATCGACCAGGGTGATGGAAAAGGCGAAGAGCTTTTATAGGCTGGCTGCGGATAAAAATAATCGCAATTATTATCCGCCATTGACGCTTTCAGCATTTCACGTTTACGGCCAAAGCCTGCCACTTTTTCTAATGTGAACCCCGCAAACTTCAACCCTTTTTTAACTATTGCTGCTGCACTAAACGTAGCGGCGGTTGTTCCTGCTTTGCTTAATTGGTGAATGCAGGAAAATAAATCCTCACTCCACATCTGCGGGTTTTTGGAGGGGGCAAAACCGTCCAGAAACCATGCGTCAACTTTGGGTGAGTAAGCAGAGTAAAGTGGATCTGTTGTCGTGAGTAATTGTAAAAATCCGCGTGCAGCATCATTAATTATCAGTGTGAGCTTTATGCGCCCATCCATAAACGATAAACGATGGAATCCTTCGCCAATCATACAAGGGTACGAATCAATTAACTGTTGTGATAGCGATTGCAATTGCGGCCACAGCGCCAGTGAGCGAACTAAATCATCTTTGGTAAGTGGAAATTTTTCCACACTGACAAAATGTAATTGCGCAGATGTCGGAGCAGTAGCTAACCATAATTCCCAGGCCGCTAAAAAATTAAGCCCCGAGCCAAATCCGGTTTCGGCGATCGTAAATTGAGTGGTTTCCGGGAGTGCTTGCCAGCGCTGCGCAAGTTGATTGTGTTGTAAAAAAACATGGCGGGTTTCTTCAAGGCCATTCGCGCGTGAGAAATAAACATCGCCAAAAACGCTGGATAGCGGCTGGCCATCTTCATCCCAATGTAATTGGGCGTATTGAATTTGATCCGGATTTTTATCGTCACTCACAGACCAAACTCTTTCAACACTTGTGCGCACCATTGGTGAATACGCGCTTCGCTTAACTGAAATTCGTTTTCTTCATCCAGCGCTAGGCCGACAAAATAATTACCGTCAGGTGTGAGTGCTTTTGACGCTTCAAATTCGTAACCTTCGCGTGGCCAGTAACCGCACGGAATTGCACCGCGATGTATCAGTTTACTGTGTAAGTAACCCATCGCATCCAGAAACCATTCGGGATACCCCACTTGATCTCCCAAACCATAAATGGCGATTTTCTTTCCAGTAAAATCCAGTGAATCCAGTTCTTCCCAAATATCTTCCCAGTTTTCTTGTAACTCGCCGTAATCCCACGTGGGAATACCGAAAATCAAATAATCGTAAAACTGCGTTTGAATAATGGGTACATCAATAATATTGAAAAAGTCGACGCGTTCATCGCCAATCAATGCGCGGATTTTTTCGCCAGCCATTTCGGTATAGCAGGTGGAACTGCCGTAAAACAAACCGATAGTTTTGATATCGCTCATAGCAATCACTTAAATCATTTTGCACTTAAATTATTTCTAAGGCCGTTGTGCGTTAGATAAGCCGGGCCCATTCATTAATCCAATCGCGTGCCAGCGTAGCCGGGTCATCGCCACTGCATGCATCAATTACCAGTGGCTCCCCAATGCGGGTTGCCCCCAAATCTTCGAATGCTGCATCCAGTGCTTTACCGCCTTCGTTGAAGGTCATGTAGCTGCTGTCAGCGAGATTAATAACACCGTAACGACGCCCCGCAATGCGCGGATAATCCCGAGTGAGGTGCAAATAAAGTGGCTGGATATTGTCGGGTAATTCCCCGGAACCGGTGTTGGAGTGGCACAACAGGATAATTTCATCGGGATCACGGGCAAGATCTTCTGCGCGAGCGTAGGTGTTTAAAGACACATCGTGGCCCAGCTTGCGCAATTCATCACCAACCAGTTCGCCCACTTGCTCGGCACCGCCGTAGACGCTACCGATAAAAATCTGGACTTTACTCATGGAATCATTCTCATGCATTCGTTTTATCAAGAGCCTGGATTAAAGCGCGCCAGCATACCCTAATTGACGCCAGGCTTCATAAACCATTACTGCGACAGCATTGGATAAATTCATACTCCTGCTATTCGCTGCCATCGGTATACGCAACACCTGATCTTTTGGCAACGCTTCGCGGATTGCTGCGGGCAAGCCGCGGGATTCTGGTCCAAATAGCAAATAATCATCGCGCTGGAATTGGGCCTCACTATGGCAGTGAGTGCCTTTTGTACTTAGCGCAAAAATCCTTGCAGGTTTCATGGTGGTTAAAAATGCTTCCCAACTTGCATGAATGCGCACGTCCTGTGTTTCAGCGTAATCCATGCCTGCGCGTGTCACATTTTTTTCATCCAGTTTAAATCCCAGGGGTTCAATCAAATGCAGCTGGCAGCCAGTGTTTGCTGCAAGCCGTATGATGTTTCCAGTGTTGGGGGGAATTTCCGGTTCAAAAAGAACTATGTTCAACATTTGGCGTTTTCACCCTTTATGGTCTATGTTTTTTGTTAAACGTTATGTTTCCGGCGCCAATTATAAGCAAGAGTTATTAGATACCTTGCACTATTTTTAGCTGGTGATTCCCTCAAACATCCGAACACGAGACTCGGCATTTGAACGCAATTGCGGAAAAAATAACCAGGATTTTGCGTAGCAGCCACCGTCAAAATCAAACAGTGGGCGTTGATTTTACTCCCGAAGGTATCGCTTTTGCGCACATTCAGCGCCCTGCAACACAACAGCCATTTTTAGCACATTGCGATTTTCTACCATTGGAAGCGGGAATTGAACCGGTAGAAATTTTGCGCGCGCGTTTGATTAAATTGGGTTTGCAACGTGTGGCCTGCAACTTGGTTATGCCTGCTGGAAACTACCAACTTATTTTGGGCGAGGCGCCAAAAGTACCTCAGGAAGAGTTAGCTGAAGCCTTGCGTTGGCGGGTAAAAGATTTGGTGCAATTTCCGATAGCAGAAGCTGTTATTGATGGTTTCTTTTTACCGGAAGACAGCGCGCGCGGTGGTAATCGCATGGCTTATGCTGTCGTTGCACAACATAAATATGTGGAAGCACAGGTAAACCTGGCGCGCGCAACCGGTCTTGAATTAAAAAATATTGATATTTCCGAGCTGGCATTGCGCAACCTTGCGGAAACTTGCTGTGATACCAAGCGCGGCGTCGCCATTGTCAAGTTGCAGCAAGGCGGTGGCAGCTTGCAAATTATTCGCGATGGTAATTTGTACTTGTCCCGTCAATTTTCTCTCGCTTACAACGCAGGATTGCTGGATGACTTACCTGGCGATTCCCTGGTGTTAGAGCTGCAGCGTTCACTTGATTATTTTGAGCGGCAAATGCGTCAGGTTCCCCCAAGTCATGTTTATTTATGCGGCGAAAATGTAACGGCCGATAAGATTACACCGGAAATTCGTAATTCGGTGGCTGTTAGCATCAATCTGCTGAATCTCGAAAATGGATTACAGATCGCTGATGATATCCCCGAACATAGTTTATCCCTGTGTTTACACGCTATTGGCGCAGCACTGCGCCAGGATCAGGTGGGGTAAACCGGTATGCAACAGATCAATTTATATTTACCTGAGTTTCAACCCAACCGTGAACCGCTGCGTAGTATCCATATGCTATGGGGCTTTGCGGTATTTATTGGATTGTTATTGCTTACTACTTATCTCAGCGCGCAAAGCAATCGTGAATTTGCGGATCAATTGGAAAAAAGCCGAGCGCACCTGGAGCAGCTGAAGAGCCAGGTTGCCCAATTGGATCAACAACGCCCTCAAAGTAATCTGGCTGATCTTGATGCACAGTCCTTAAGGCTTACGCAAGAGTTGAGCCGGCGCGAACAAATTTTCGAAGTGATCGCCAATAAAAATATTGGTAATAACACCGGTTTTTCCGCTCATCTTCAAGCATTGGGGCGGCAATCACTGGAGACGCTAAGTCTTGACGCATTTTCACTGCTGGCTGGTGGAAACTATCTTGAGTTCGCAGGTAAAACCAGATCGGTTGATCAGGTTCCTTTATATATTCAGCGTTTGCGCAGTGAAGCTGTTTTTGCGCAATCTGCATTTGGCGTTTTGCATGCAGAACCGCAAACAGAAAATAAAAGTATTTTTGAATTTTCTTTAGCAAAGGAGGTTAAAGAGCCTTCCGCCGATACCCAGGAAAAAGAAGCGCCGCAAACTGCTGTGCAAATGCTGATGAAAATGAATGAACATCTTCAGTCGCAAGCGCAAGGAGATAACTAATGCCGGGTGCGATTCAGCAATTAATGGAAAAAATTGATAGCCGTATCATGCGCGAGCGGGTATTAATTTTTATTACTTCCCTAGCCGTTATTTTTCTATCGTGGAACTTCTTACTGCAAGCGCATTTTGATAAGGAACGCAAAGCACTTGATCTTGATGCGCAAAAAATTGCCGCTGAACGTGCAACCCTGGAGGCTCGAATTTCTGAACTCACACTCGCCATGGCGAGTGATCCCGCAATTGGCAAAAATACTGAAATTGCTGGATTAAATAAGCGTATTGTTGAGGTGGAGACGCAATTGGCCGGGTTGTCGCAAGGTTTGATCAGTTCTTCCCAATTACCCAGGGCATTGGAAGAAGTTCTGCAAAAAACCTCATCGATCAATGTTTTACAGGTGCGTACTTTACCCGTGAGTGAGTTACGTTTAGCTGCCAGGATAGATGCCTCTTCAATAGCCACCAGTATTACCGATGATGAAGAAGGTGGTACGGGTGTTTACAAACATGCAGTATTAATTCGTGTGGGTGGCAGTTATGCGCAGCTGATGCAATTGATGCGTGAAATTGAATCACTTCAATGGAAATTTTATTGGGAGTCACTTGATTATCAGGTCACCACATATCCGGAAGCGGTTATTAATATCCGTGTCTTTACCTTGAGTTCAGAGGAGGGGCTGCTCGGTGTATAAATGGCTGATAGTTTTTTCTCTCTCAACTATGTGTGCTGGATTACTCGCTGAGCCGCTATCGGATGTGCGTGATCCGACCACGCCACTGGAATACAGGGCTGATAGGGGTGGTGTTACGAGTGAAACCGAGTGGGTTCTTGATTCGGTGTTGATTAGTGCAAAACGAAAACTCGCCATTATTAACGGCGAAACCCTGCGCGAAGGGCAAACGTTGCCGGGGAGTAACAGCATAATAA
Organism: Cellvibrio sp. 79; assembly: GCA_003056245.1. Taxonomy (GTDB): domain Bacteria; phylum Pseudomonadota; class Gammaproteobacteria; order Pseudomonadales; family Cellvibrionaceae; genus Cellvibrio. Next base: position 92,274 of record MVDH01000004.1, read on the forward strand.
TTCAACGCATTTTGCCGCAGACAGTTGTGTTGCAGCAAGGCGAAAAAACCTGGGTATTAAAAATGTCTCCCAGTGTTAGACATTAATTGATTGCAAGACTAATTGAGGCAGCGACGATGCTCACCAGATTAACATTTCATCCGGCATCACCTACACGCACAGTCAGGCTCCGACTATTGAGTGCGGTAGTCTTTTTATGCGCATCCGCATTGATTGCTTGCTCGTCCAATAATTCAAATAAAAAATTATTGACTGAGGATGAACTCGATAAAGTCGTGGAGCAGCAACGTGAGCAGCAAAAAAATCCGGTAAATGTGCCAGCCGACGTCAGCAAAACATTATTGGATAATCAAGTAATTGCATCCGGCGGTAAGATAAAAAATAGTTATGACCGTTTTGACGTGTCAGTGAAAAATGTTCCGGCACAAGCTTTTTTTCTCGGCTTGGTTAATGGCACCGGTGTTAATCTGGTTGTGCATCCGGAAGTGAATGGCAGCATTACTCTCGATCTAAAAAATGTCACAGTTGATGAGGTTTTGCGTGTAACCCGCGATATATATGGTTATGAGTTCAAACAGGAACGCGGCATTTATACTGTTTATGCAAATGCCTTGCGTACTGAAGTTTTCCAAATCAATTACCTGGATGTACAACGTGTTGGTGTTTCAGATACCAGCGTTATGATTGGTCGTGCCCAGACCTCTGGCAACAACTCAAATTCCAATACCGGTGGTAACAATAATTCTGCCAATGAAAATGCCAATTTATTGAGCATGATTGAAAGTGCGCAGCAAAAAAATGGAGAAGGCGGTGGCGGTGGATCGGCACTAACGCCGGGTTCGCGGGTGCAAACGTTGAATCGCACCGATTTCTGGGCTTCGCTGGAGAAAACAATTGAATCGATTATCGGTGGAGAAAATAAAAGCCGTTCTGTGATTGTTACTCCACAAGCGGGAATGGTCGTTGTAAAGGCCATGCCGAGCGAATTAAGTGCAGTTCGTAATTTTCTGGAAAGATCTGAGTTGAGTGTAAAACGTCAGGTCATTCTTGAGGCCAAAATTCTGGAAGTGCGTTTAAGTGAAGGTTTTGAGGCGGGTGTTAATTGGGGGGCTATTAGCGGCCAGATCTCTGCTGCGAAAAACCTGGAAGATAATTTCTTTTTGAATACCGATGGTACTTCGGAAGTCAACGAGTTTCGCAATATAGGCATTACCCAGGTTTATACAAATCCCGTTACTGGTACTCGAGAGAAAGTTGAATTTGAAACCCGGGAAAAGATAGCTGGTACCGTTGCCGGTTTAATTCAAGTCACTGATATCACCAAATTACTTTCTTTATTGGAAACACAGGGTACCGTTCAGGTTCTTTCCAGTCCGCGTGTTTCAACCGTTAATAATCAGAAAGCTGTCATTCGTGTGGGTTCGGATGAATATTTTGTAACGGGTATTTCCAGTAACCAAACCGCCAACGCGGCGGCAATTACCAGTACACCTAATATTGAATTGTCATCATTTTTTAGTGGTATTTCTTTAGATGTTACGCCACAAATTTCCGAAAATGGCGAAGTGATTCTGCACATTCATCCTGTTGTTAGTGAAGTTACTGATCAGCAAAAAGTATTTACCGTAGGTGATGAAGAATTCGCGTTACCTTTGGCTTTGAGAGGTGTGCGTGAGTCCGACAGCATTGTCAAAGCATCCAATGGCCAGGTAATTGTGTTGGGGGGATTAATGACAGAATCATCTTCCTCCACTGACGGTAAGCGCCCTTTATTAGGCGATATACCCGGCATTAATGCATTATTTCGTACCAAGCAAAAATCCAAAGCCAAGACAGAATTAGTCATTCTGTTACGCCCTATTGTGGTAGATCAAAACACCTGGAATGCACAGCTCAATGAGGTTCATGGCAGCATGCAAAATATGGGTGAGGCCTATAGAAATAAATAGCAAACGAACATACCGGTTTGCAGGCGAGGTTTCCCATGTATCGACAACATTTTGGATTAAAAGAACATCCTTTTTCTTTAACTCCGGACACACAATTTTATTTTAATAGCCAATCGCATCGGGAGGTGTTGAGCACTTTGCTGTTGGCATTACGCCATAGTGAAGGGTTTATAAAAATTGTCGGTGAGGTTGGTACAGGGAAAACATTGCTGAGTCGAAAATTGCTCGCTAGTTTGGGGGATAATTTTATCACCGCTTATATTCCCAATCCCTATCTAACACCGGACGAACTTAAGTGGTTTCTTGCGGAAGAAATTGGAATCACTTATTCACCGGAGACACCGTCTTATCAATTGTTGAAAGAAATCAATTTACGTTTAGTTGAGCTCGCCCAGCAAAAGCGCCAAGTTGTTTTGATTGTAGATGAAGCACAAGCGATGCCGCGTGAGACCATAGAGGCATTGCGTTTGTTGACCAATTTGGAAACTGAAAAAAGTAAATTATTACAGGTAGTTTTATTCGGGCAACCCGAATTGGATGAGTTGTTGGGCCGGGCTGATTTGCGCCAGTTAAAACAACGTATTGTTTTTGCGGAATATTTACAAACAATTCCCAAAACAAGTTTGGGGGATTATCTGACCTACCGTTTGAGTTCTGCGGGTTATCGCGGTGCGTCGTTGTTTTCGGCAACAGCAATATCTTTACTCTACAAAGCCTCAGGTGGTGTTCCCCGTTTGATTAATGTGATTGCCCATAAAGCTTTACTGGCAGCGTATGGCCAGGGGGCAGGGCGTGTTGCTCGCAAACATATGGTGCGTGCCATTATGGATACTGCCGAGAGCCGTTCCCTGGGACGGTGGTTGGCGCGGCGAGATTTTTGGTTATGGCCATCACTCGCAGCAGGCGCCGCTGCTGTCGTTGTGTTGGCTCCCGCTTTGCTGGGCGGTCTGACATGAGCTTGTTGAATGATATGTTGCGCGATTTGTCGGGCACACAAAAAGCCGCTGACAGCATTAGTGGTATTCAAACTGATGAGCCGCGAATCGACCCCCATGATCAACATGAGCTTCTGCAGAATTCAAGTGTTGTAAAACCGCTTCCGACCACGCTTTTACCCAGCGTTGCCGTCTTTATTGTCGTAATCATTTTATTATTACTATGGAAGCAGGATATTCGGTTATCCAATAGTCCAGTAAATGTAGAACAACCTGCAGCTATTAAAAATTCCACACTGGAACAAAAAACAGCAGTGCCTCCTCAAGTTATCGATACTGCACTGGTTGCATCGGCAACATCGCAGTCATCTGTAACAAATACATCAACTGAAACTGTCCAATCAGATGCCCTTGGCGAACGCTTGGTTGCACTCGAATCGGCAATTGCACGGTTATCTACCGCGGTTGAAAAATCTACGGCGATTGAAGAGGCTAATGTGGCGATGTCTTATGTTGCGGCCGAAACACCTGCCTCTATGGATGAATATCATGAGCAAGCGGAAGAATTTGATCATCCATCCGTAGAAAAAACTGAATCAGTTAGTATTCAGGATCCTTTTGAAAATGATGCAGATCCCGCAACACAAGCAGAGATTGTTGCGGTTGATGAACCCATTCCTGCTGACGCACATTTATCTATCGCGCCGAATCCGATTGCCAGTGATCAGCGTCAGGCGGATCGCGCTCGTCAATTGCTTATGCAAGGGCAGGATAGTGATGCAATTATTACTTTACAGACATTTATCGCCAGTGCTAAAGCGCCGCGTGAGTCAACTAAAGTGTTATTGGATATTTTTAGTGCACAGGAAAATGTACCGGAAGTAAATAAATTATTGGCTACAGCACATTATCTTTTGCCAGTTGATCATCATTTTTATGCCGCAAAAGTTGCGGTAATCCAACGGCGCGAAGCAGATGCCATCCAGTTGCTGGAAGATGAGTTGAGTGAAGCTAACGAGCAGGAAAATTATCTCGCACTGCTGGCCGGTTTGTACCAGCGTTCAGGGAAATACCAGGAGGCTGCGACGCTATATCGCCGGTTGTTAACAAGTATTGGCGATAGGCCTGCGTACTGGTTGGGATTCGCACTTGCCCAGGATTCACTCAATCAACCCCTGACTGCAAAGCAAGCTTACTTGCGTTTGGCCGGCTATTCAGATTTGCAACCACAAGTTCGTACTTATATTCAGCAGCGATTGGCTGCATTGCAATAAATTCTATCAAGGTAGAGTGTTTAATGATGAGTACTTTTTCGCAGAAGCGTATTCGTATCGGCGACTTATTAGTCGAAAAGAATATGATTTCAGAATCGCAGTTGCAGCATGCCTTGCAGGAGCAAAAACTCACTGGCCGTAAACTGGGTGCAACGTTGGTTGAGTTAGGTTATGTAGAAGAAAATGCGTTACTGAGTTTGTTGTCAGATCAATTAAATATTCCATTTGTAGAACTAAAACAGTTTCGTTTTGATCGTGAGTTAGTACAAAAGCTTCCGGAAACCAGCGCGCGCCGTTATCGCGTTATGTTGTTGCGAGAGGATTTTGATGGCCTTTTATTAGGCATGGCTGACCCTACGGATATATTTGGCCTGGATGAATTGCAACGCATACTCCAGAAAAATTTGAAGCCAGCGGTGGTTCGCGAATCTGAATTGCTCGATATCCTTGACATCGCTTACACCCGTGCCAGCGAAATTGCGACGCTTGCCGGTGAGTTGGATGAGGAGTTACAAGAATCGGCGGTCGATCTGGCAGATTTCGCAGTAGATGCGACTGATAGCGAAGCGCCAGTAGTAAAACTGTTACAAAAAATATTCGAAGAAGCGATTAATACCAAGTCGTCGGATATTCATATAGAACCTGATGAAAAAGTGTTACGTATTCGCAATCGTATCGATGGTGTGTTACTCGAACAAGTCATGAACGAGAAGCGCATCGCCTCGGCATTGGTGGTGCGCTTGAAACTTATGGCGGGAATGGATATTTCAGAAAAGCGTTTACCACAAGACGGCCGTTTTAACCTTAAAGTAAAACATCACAATATTGATGTCCGTATTTCTACCATGCCGGTGCAATTTGGCGAATCAGTCGTGATGCGTTTGCTTGATCAGACGGATGGCGTGCGTGCGTTGGATAACGTGGGTATGCCTCCACATTTAATTACTCGCTTCCGTAAAATTATCACGCGGCCCCATGGCCTTGTTTTGGTCACTGGCCCTACCGGTAGTGGTAAAACCACAACACTTTATGGTGCATTATCAGAATTAAACAAACCAGAGAAAAAAATTATTACTGTTGAAGATCCGGTGGAATATCGTTTGCCGCGTATTAGCCAGGTTCAGCTCCATGAAAAAATCGGTTTAAATTTCGCAAGCGTCTTGCGCGCAACGTTGCGACAAGATCCGGATATTTTGCTGGTTGGTGAGATTCGCGATGCAGAATCGGCAGAAATTGCTTTGCGTGCATCAATGACCGGTCACATGGTGTTATCAACATTGCACACCAATGATGCAGTAACTTCAGCACTGCGTTTAATGGATATTGGTGTCGATGGCTATTTGGTCGCGACTGCGTTGAAAGCAATTATTGCCCAACGCTTGGTGCGCCGTATTTGTAATAGCTGTGTGCAGCCTTATACGCCTGATACAAATGAGCAGCAGTTGCTCGCTGCTGTTGGAAAAGGGCGTGATTTCAGTTCCGTTACGTTTAAACAGGGCGCGGGTTGCCCGCATTGCCACAACACCGGTTATCGTGGGCGAATTGGTGTATTTGAAATGCTGGAGCTGACTCACCCAATGGCGGAGGCTCTGCGCATGAATGATATTAATGGTTTTACCAAAGTGGCTTATGGCACTGCCAATTTTGTCACACTCAGTGAAGCTGCATTGGGTTATGCAATTGAAGGTGTTACTACACTGGAAGAAGTCATGGCAATTTCGGCGCAAATTGATGAGCTATAACTCTTTAACATTCTCCTGAAATATATTTATGGCTATTTTTGAATTCAAAGGGCGCAATACTGAGGGCCGGTTAATTACCGGCCAACTGGATGCATCAAGTCCTGATGCTGCTGCAAGCCAGTTACTGGGCCGTGGTATTACGCCCATTGAGTTAAAAGCATTTGTTGAAACGCTGAGCTTATCTGAACGTTTTGCACGAGCGACAAATAGCGGAAAAGTTGAAACCGTTGAACTCATTATGTTTTGCCGTCAAATGCATACCATTTCCCGGGCCGGCATTCCCTTGGTAAAAGGTTTACGCGGCTTGTCGGCGTCATTGCGTAACTATACTTTTCAGCAAGCATTGATTGACATTGTGGAGCGTCTTGAAGCTGGTGTGGAATTGTCAGTCGCTATGCGTGCGCACCCCAAAATTTTTAATAATTTGTTTGTTAGCCTGGTGAATGTTGGCGAAAACTCCGGGCGTCTGGATTTAGTATTCAAACAATTAAGCGATTACATGGAGCGTGATCTGAATACGATAAAAAGTATTAAAACGGCATTGCGTTACCCTATGTTCGTTTTAATTGCGATTTCAATTGCGATCACAATTATTAATATTAAAGTAATTCCGGCTTTTGCTGGAATGTTTGAAAAATTTGGCGCGCAGCTGCCAATGCCAACCCGTATTCTGATTGGTATTTCGGATTTTTTTGTAGATTACTGGATGTATTTGTTGGTGATCATTGTGGCACTGGTCACCTGGACTATTCACTACGTCAACACACCGGAAGGTAGCCGTGTGTGGGGACGAAAAAAATTACGCCTGATTATTATCGGCGATATTATCGAGCGAGCCTCACTGGCGCGTTACGCGCGTTCATTTGGTTTAATGTTGAATTCCGGGCTACCTATTACAACGGCGTTGGAATTAAGTGCCCGTGCTATTGATAATCCCTACCTGGGCGATAAAGTGCGTGCCATTCGTTCGGGTATTGAGCGGGGTGAAGGTTTATATCAAACCCACCTCGTTAGCGAAATGTTCACACCGTTGGTGCTACAAATGATTTCAGTAGGAGAAGAGAGCGGGCAAGTGGACGCGCTTTTGGCAGAAGTTGCCATGTTTTATGAAAGTGAAGTGGAGTACGACGTAAAGCAGTTAAGCGACCGTATTGAGCCATTAATGATTGTGATAATGGCTGGCTTTGTCACTGTACTTGCTTTGGGAATATTTCTGCCTATGTGGGATATGTACAACATTCAAAAGTGAGGTTTATCTGATTCAAAGTTATAGCCGGGGCAGATTTGAATTTTTTGTTGTGGCAACCGTGATTGCCCTGATTGCGCTTATTGCTTTGGATCGTTATACCCTTATGACAAAAGACGCGCGTGTTTTACGTCTGGAAATTATATCGCATCATTTCATGACGGCTGCTGCTACCTTACGAACTAGATTTTTGCTAACGCAAGTCACAAAAATGCCCGGTCAATTGCGCACTGGTTTGCTAATTGATGGGCAACTAATTTACTTATCGTCTGATGGCTGGCCCGCCTCTTTTACTGCGCCGGTTAACCAACGCTATCAACCTTCCGATGAAGATTGTTCTCGTTTGTGGACGCTGTTGTTGCAAAACCCGGCACCGATTACTGCTGGTCAATTTACTGATCAGTCCGGCAAATATAGAGCATTTGCCCAAACTGCTGCATGTCGCTATCAGTTGGTAAGCGGAGAAGCTTATTTTGACTATTTTCCATTGAGTGGACGATTGTTGTTTTCCGATATAAGTGAAAAGTCGCTTAAAGATTAATTGGCTTAGAAACTGGCAATCTTTTCAGCCTTGACTATATTTTGACTAACTTGAATAAGTTTTTACGGTTACCAATCACGGTGGGGTATATCAAAAAGGATGTTTTAATTTAATTCCCCTCACCCTGGAAACAATTCCTGCATCTATTTTCAATCGCCTGGAGCTTTATTATGAAACAACAATCTGGTTTTACCTTAATCGAATTAATTGCAGTTATCGTTATATTAGGCATTTTGGCCGCGACAGCATTGCCGCGTTTTGTCGATATGTCTGATGCTGCGGAAGTCGCAGCATTGGATGGTGTTGCTGGTAGTTTAGGCAGTGCAATGGCAATGAATTATGCAGCAGCGGTAGCGAGATCGGCCGGTATCACTACAGTCGGCACTACAGCCCATGTGCCTATTACCAATTGCAATCAGGTCGGCACAATTTTAGTAGGGGGCTTGCCAGCTGGTTACACTGTGGCAAGTGGTGCTATAGCGACCCTGGGCTCTACGGCAACTTGTGTTGTTACTCAGACCTCTAGCACAAGAACAGCGAACTTCCAGGGTATTGGCGCTCCTTAATTTATTGCTCAAGTGGCTATTATGTTATGCATGGCAACCTGAACAAAGGGTTCACATTAGTTGAGCTGATATCAGTAATTGTTTTGGTTGGTGTTTTATCGGTAACAGTGTTTTACCGTTTAGCGTCAGTAAATAGTGTAAATGTTCAATCAGGCCGCGATGATGTCATCGCGGCCTTATTTTTTGCGCAACAGCAATCCATGATGCGTAGCAATATCACGTTGGTGATCGCCGCTAATTCCGTCAGTGTTAATGAAAGCGGCACGCCTATTCTGGTCTCAAATAATTATTATCCACTTACGATGCCCGCAGGCGTGAATCTATCCGCAACAATTAATACATTTGTTTATGACAAGTTGGGGCGGACCACAGCAGGAACTATTACATTAACTGGCTCAGGAAATAGTAGCGGTGCTTCTGCCAGTATCAGGGTGGAGGCAAGTGGTTATGCATATTATTAAACCACCCAGATATTTTTTTGCATCGGGATTTAGCCTGATTGAAATGATCGCTTTTATCGTCGTTGTCAGTATTGCATTGTTAGCGTTAATCGGTGTTTATCGACAAGCGACAGTAAAAAATGTAGATCCGGTTGTGTACGTGCGCGGGTTGGAAGCAGCGCAGTCTTTACTTGATGAAATTCTTTCATTGAAATATTCAGAAAGCTCACCGGCAGGTGGTATTCCTGCATGCACTTCATGTGATGATACACCCGATAGTAATATGAACGATGTGGATGATTATCGCGGATGGTCTGACAGCCCTTATTCCGGTTATTCCCGGAGCGTAGCGGTAACAACAAATTCCAATATTAAATTGATCCAGGTTTCTGTTACTACACCAACAGGTACGGTTATAAAGTTGTCTGCCGAGCGAGCAAATTTTTAATGGCAACTTTCAGGCAACATCATAAGGAAATTTTATATACAAAGGATCAACCTCAATACGGTTTTACGCTGATAGAGTTGATTGCTGTTATTGTGGTGCTCGGTATCCTGGCAACGATAGGTACAGGTTTTGTTGTGAAAACAACGGAAGCTTACCAGCGTACCCAAACCCGCGCATTGCTGGTGAATACTTCACGGCAAGCATTGGAGCGAATGACCCGGCAACTACGCGTCGCATTGCCTTATTCGGTGCGCATTACTAATAGCGGGCAATGTATTGAATTTATGCCAATTGCTGCTGGTGGAAATTATATTGATGGTAACCCTGCCACTTCTTTTCCAGATGTGGTGCCCGATAGCAGTAATAATGCCCCTGCGACCAGCCAAATTGCTGTTGCACCCCATGTAATTTCAACCACTTTCGGTACGCCCTTGCACATTACAATTGGCGCATTGAGTACAGACGAAATATATGCAAGTCCGTATGTTTCGCGCGCTGATTATAATCCGACATCAACTAATATGTTGTTGCAGCTCTATACACCTAAACGCTGGCAAAGAAATTCCATTAATAAACGCTTTTACTTGTTGACCGACCCGCAGGCATTCTGTTTGGTCGGTAGTGAATTACATTTCTACAGCGGAATTCCAATTACCAGTGGCACGGTACCTGTTGGCGTGAACCCGAGTATTCTTGCACGTAACGTAACGGCTACTGCGCCGTTTGCGTTGCAGATGGGTAGTGAAAATCGCAATATCCGTATTAACTTTTCCCTGAATTTTACTAGCGGCGATGAAACGATTGGATACACGCAGGGAGTGTTAATTCGCAATGTTCCATAAACCTATCGAGATAAAAACCAATCGACAGCAGCAAGGTTTTTTGTTGCCACTTGCATTATTTATTCTCGTTGTGATGGGAGGGTTTGCACTGACAATTTCGCGGACAAGTTCGCAATCGCAAACAGCCTCGATTCAGGAGTTTATGAATGTGCAGGCATTTTATGCAGCAGAAAGCGGAGCGCAACGCGGGATGCAAACACTGTTTTTAAATAACACCGCGCGCCAGACAATCGATAATCTTTGTAACAATATGAATGTTACGCATAATTTTGCCGCTGCTGATGGATTAAAAGTATGCACTGCCCAGGTTACTTGTTCTTGTCGTTATCGAAATGATACGGCCTGTATGCCTACTGTAGCGGCGAATTATTCCCCAACAGCAGCTGATACAGTATTAAAAAGTTTTTACACTATCACCAGCGCCGGAACCTGTGGGCCGCAACAGTACAGATCTGTACGTACCGTTCAGGTTGGCGCTTTTATGGATCAGGAATAAATGCAAATATGCTGAATTCTTGCCGTTTTTTTTTAACACTGGGAGTGAGGTTTTACTTCCTGTTGCTAGTCACAATGTTGTTCATACGGACAGCAGAGGCCGCGACTTATAATGTAAGCAGCGGGTCTTATCCTCCCTGCAATAGCACCTGGAGCGTCAGTGGAAGCACTTACACATGCGGTGCCAGAGTCAGTTTGGCTAACGGGGATATCGTTATTGCCAGTGGTAATGTCACTATCTATGCGAACGATGGTTTTTCTCTCGCCAGCAACACTACGATAGGCTCTGCATCGGTTGCTATAAATTTGACTTCAAACTACGGGACGATTACCTCCAGTGGTACCACTACTGTTTATGGAACGGTGAATGCCGGGTCCGGCGTTGTGACATTAAATAATGCGGTGATAAATGGCCCGTTAACATCAAATGGGAATATTAGTTTAACTGGCGGCAGTGTATCCGGGCTGGTAACCAGTACCAGTAATACTATTACGACGAATGGAACTAATTTATCCGGTGGTGCCACTGCGCAATCAGGTATGACTATCACTGGTGGGACGTTGGCCGGAAATTTTACGATGACCGCTTTCAATGCGGTTACCTTTTCCGGCGTAACAATAACGAGTGGAAGCATTACCGGTGCTAGCACAGTCACTATTCAAAATGGCAGTGTGCTGGGATCTTCCTCCAACGCAATTACAGTAAGCAGTAACAGTGGTGCAATTACTGTCAATAATTCTACTGTATATGGAAATCTAACGGCGCCGAGCTATTCAACCGTGAATGTCACTAATGGTGGGCAGGTATATGGAACCTGTACTCCTGGTTCGACACCTGCTAGTGCGTGTAGCGGTTCCGCACCTGTTTTTTGCCCGTCCGGTGTATCCAGTGGAATAACTGGAAATTATTACAACAACACCTTGTTGACTGAACCTTCTGTGGCCAATCGGGTAGATGGTCCAATTAATTTTAGTTGGGGTGCCGCAGCACCTGGTCCGACCGGTGTGAATGCGGATGCTTTTTCCGTGCGTTGGAATGGATATGTCAGGGCTACCACATCAGGTGTATATCGTTTTCAAACAACATCTGATGATGGTGTTCGTCTTTATATCAATGGCAATTTGATTATCAATCGCTGGAATGATCACTCGAGCACCACAGATACCAGTGCAGATATTTCATTAGTTGCAGGCCAGGCTTACACCTTGGTGCTGGAATATTATGACAGCGGTGGTGACGCTGTTATTCAATTGCGTTGGTTGTTGCCCGGTGCGGGTTCTTACGTTGCGATACCATTGGGGCCAACACCTACATTGGGCGCCGGATTGTATGAGTGCACGCCGGTTGCCAAACCCCCTGTTGCTTCTTGCCCGACAACATTATCACCAGGCATTACCGGTGATTATTTCAATAACCAAAATTTAACTGCACCTGTTACTGCAAATCGTTCTGATGGCCCAATCAATTTTGATTGGGGTACCGGTGCTCCCGGTCCTACTGGCATTGCCGCCAATAATTTTTCTGTGCGTTGGAATGGATTTTTTCGTCCTGCCCAATCTGGTGTATATCGTTTCCAAACAGATTCTGATGACGGTGTTCGATTAACAGTAAACGGTGATTTGCTAATTGACCAATGGAATGATCACTCGGTTACAACCCACACGTCGTCGTCTGTTAATTTGGTTGCAGGAAACGTTTATCCGATTAGGCTGGAATATTATGAAAATGGTGGCTCCGCAGTTATACGTCTGAAATGGCAAACACCGTCGGGCGGTTCTTATGTGGATATACCAAAGGGCTCTGGCACTGCGGCCGGACTTTATGAATGCGTAACGCCTCCGGCAGCATATGTGCTATCGAATAGTGCAACAGGTATTACTTGTGCCGCTGAGGCAGTAACTGTAACAGCTGTTAATTCGTCGGGTACGGCAATTAATCCGCCGGCGGGAACATTAGTAACGATGGGCACTTCACCGGTAACAGGAGCATGGGTGGGGGGAAATACGTATACTTTTTCTGGCGGCGAATCATCATTTATTAAATACCTGCAACAAACATCACCAGCAACCTTGGGAATTTCTGCAGCCAGTACAACAGCCGGTGTAGCAGCGAGTGGGACATCGAGTATTGTTTTTTCTAATGCAGGTTTAAAAATTGCTTCAGGATTTTCATCAAGCGCACCCACGTCCACGCCAATTCCAATACAAATTGCAGGTGTTAACGGTACCGCTATTGTTAAAGCTGTGCGAACCGATAATAACACCGGCGCTTGTGTTGCCCAGGTGGGCACCGGGGCGCGAACAGTTGCAATGGCATATAGCTGTAATAATCCCACCAGTTGTATTTCCGGGCAGACACTCGCGCTCAAAGCGAGTGCTTCGACTACTTACACTAACATTGCTGCAAACAATAATGGAGTGACCCCAATTTCTTATACCAACGTGAGTTTGAATTTTAATGCGAGCGGTGAGGCACCTATCGATTTTATTTATTCTGATGTGGGCCAAATTACTCTGCTCGGCCAATTACCTCTTGCTGCATCGGGAAATGATCCGGCAATTACGTTAACCGGTAGTAGTGACTCTTTTATCGTTAAACCCTATACATTAAGAGTGGCAAGCGCTACACAAACTGCCTCACCATTTTTAGCGAATCCGGGCACAACCAGTGCAGGTAGTGGATTTATTGCCGCAGGTGAAAAATTCAGTGTGACGGTGAGGTCTTACAATGCAGGCGGTGCGGTTACTCCCAACTTTGGTAACGAAGGTGGTACACCGGCTTCTTCTGAACGCAATAAAATTCAACTGCAGATAGGGTGCCCGGAAAGATCGGCAGAGCGTGATAAAACCAATGTATGCCCGGCGATTAAACCGGATCATCCAACCGGGGGAATTAGCGGTGTGTTAACGGTTGGTGAAGACGCAAATCTTGATGGCATAATTGATAATCCTGTAGCAACTTCTGCTGGAGGTATTTTGCCGGTTGTCTGGAATGAAGTAGGAAGTATCAGATTGGAGCCGAGTTTAATTTCTGGGTACATGGGAACATCAAACACGCTGGGAGTGATAGACAAAATAACGCCGAGTACTGTTATCGGGCGCTTTTTTCCGGATCACTTCGCATTATCGGCTTCATCGCTAACAGACACATGCTCAAGTTTTTCTTACATGGAGCAGTCATTGCCATTCAATTACACGATAGAGGCGAGGTCATTGAGTGGAACAAAAACAAATAATTACATTCCTGCGTATGGCACCATGCCTTCATTGGTTTACGTTGCAGAAAGCGCAAACTCCGGTGTGAATTTGGGTAGTCGTTTTGTTGATGGTGTGACCAAAACCTGGGTTAGCGGTGCAGTGGCTGTAGCTCCCTCCAGTGCGCGGTTTACGCGATTGAGTATTTCTCCGTTTATCGATGGGCCTTATCCAAATACCCAAATCGGAATAACGCTCACTGATAGTTTTGACTCGCGCGTATTGAAAAATCTGGATATGAATGCAACAACATCAGGAACTTGTTCCGGTGCTACTTGTACTGCAAAAGTTCTTGGTTCGGCAATTAATGTACGTTACGGCCGTTTACGCCTGGACGATGCGTTTGGGCCTGAAACTGCGAATCTTCCTGTGAGTTTTTATACCGAATATTGGCTGGGAAACCGCTTTGTAAAAAACCAGGATGATAGTTGTACAAAAATTTTGCGCAGTGCAATCACTTATCCGGCGGGTAATATTCTGACAGACGCAAATCGTACCGTGGCTTTAACTGGCGGCGCTACTACAGGAAATTATGGGGCTATCGATGCAACCCAAATCAGTTTTGCAGCCGGTGATGCGCGGCAATTTTTCAGCGCGCCGACCGGCAGTGCAACCGGATCTTTTAACGTGACTGTAGATTTAACGAGCTATCCCTGGTTACGATTTGATTGGAATCAGGATGGCAATTATTCGGACACCAGTTTACCTCCTGCGCGTTTCGGTTTCGGTAGCTACCGCGGTCACGACCGTGTAATCTATTGGCGCGAAAGATTTCAATAGTCATGCCGAGACGATGTATTTATGGAAATGACAATTACCACTCCCAGTTTATTATTCCCCGCTATTTCTTTATTGATGCTGGCATACACCAACCGTTTTGTGGTGTTAACTAATGTGATCCGTCAATTGAGTAATCTTGAAGATGCTGCTTCAAAAAAAGTTGTTATTCGCCAGATAGAAAACTTGCGTTTGCGTGTTCAGGTAATTCGCCAGATGCAGGCGTTTGGTGTGTTGTCGTTTGTGTTTTGTACTATGGCGATGTTCGCATTATTGTTGGGGTGGCTTTTAACCGGACAATTTTTATTTGCAGTCAGTCTGGTTCTGTTAGTAGTTTCGTTATTGTTTTCGTTTTATGAAGTAAACATTTCTACTAAAGCCATCAATATCGAGTTGGAAAAGTTTGACGAAAAACTCGCAGAAAAAAAATAAGCAGCTCAAGCTGCTTATTTTTTGTTCCTCATATTATTGGGTAATTCAGGATTTACTGATTGGCCCTTTCGGTTGATGATTCCAGGCGAATATCTACTGCTAAATCATCAGCAATCTTATCCAGATAATCGTAGAGTTCATTCATATCCACGGCTTTTGGGACTTCAATTACCCCCGTGGCTTCAAATAAGGGCTCACCCGACCATGGCATACTGGAGCAAGCTGTTTCCAGCTCTCCCATGTTAATATGACGCACTGCGAAAGCCTGCGCGATTTCACGTACAATGCCTGGCCGGTCATTACCGACCACGCTAAAACTGAATTCACGGTATTCCGGTTTGGTGGTGTTGACGGCGTTATCGACAACAATTTTGAAGCCTTTACTGTTGAGATCGTTTAGCGCTGCCTGCAACTGATCTTGGTGTTCCTGGGCTACAGCAATTTGTAAAATGCCGGCAAACTTGCCTGCCAATTGCGCCATACGGCTCTCCAGCCAATTACCGTGGTGTTGGCTAATAGTCTGGGCCAATTGTTCCACCACCCCGGGGCGGTCATCGCTGAGAACAGTCAACACGAGTTGTGTATTCACGTTGTTTCCTTATTGTTAAATTGTTGATGTGGCGTTTGCAGGTTTGGTTATAGATGAAGATTACTCCGCTTGTGTTACTCGAACAAGTAACAATTCCAGAGTTTATTCCAGCCTGATTCAATACAATTAAAATTGGTAGCTTTAGATGATTATTCCTTATAAGCAATTATCGAGCGATGCGTTGCAAGGATTGATTGAAGAATTCATCACCCGCGAGGGCACCGATTACGGTGAGGAAGAAATCCCGCTCAGTGTAAAAGTTGAACAAATAAAACAGCTCCTGAAACGACAGGAAATTGTTGTGGTTTTTGATACAACCAGCGAATCAGTTAGTATTTTACCGCGTCGAGATGCAGCACTACTTGAACAAGATAACGATGCCGGACGTGGTGGTGATTAATTAACAAAGAGAAAATTGTGAATCATTTATTTTTACATTGTCGACCCGGTTTTGAAAAAGAGTGCGCCGCTGAAATTACTGATTTGGCTGGCGAATTGGGTATTTATGGTTACAGTAAAACCAAAGATAGCAGCGCATATGTATTGTTTATTACTCATGAGCCCGATGGCGCCAGTCAGCTATTAAAAATTTTATACTTTCGGAAATTTATTTTTACTCGTCAATGGTTTGCCTGTAACGGCTTAATAGATAATCTTCCTGTGGCTGATCGAGTGACACCTTTGCTTGCAGCTGTAAAAGAGTTGGGTGATGTACGTGAATTAATGATTGAAACTGTGGATACCAATGAAGGTAAGGAGCTTTCCGGGTTAAGTAAAAAAATCACGGCCCCTTTTGAAAAAGCCTTACGTGCTGCATCACTTTTTTTTCCAAAAAGTGGAATGCGATTACATCTTGTTTTCCTTACAGGCACTCAAGCATATTTGGGTGTTAGCCCGATTAATAATTCATCGCCCTGGCCAATGGGTATTACCCGTTTGCGTTTACCAAAGGAAGCGCCCAGTCGAGCGACGTTGAAATTGGAAGAAGCATGGCATCACTTTATTGCAGCAGAAGATTGGGATTCTCGTCTGGCCTCCGGTATGCGGGCTGTTGATCTGGGTGCAGCACCTGGTGGATGGACATGGCAATTGGTACAGCGCGGTATGTTTGTTGAAGCAGTTGATAACGGCCCTATGGATAAAAATCTGATGGAAACAGGGCAGGTACAACACATGCTGAGCGATGGTTTTTTATTTGAACCTAAAAAATCGGTAGATTGGTTGGTATGCGATATCGTGGATAAACCAGCTCGTGTAACCAGTATGATTATCAAATGGTTCACTAAAAAATACTGTCGCGAAGCGGTATTTAATTTGAAATTGCCGATGAAACAACGTTACGCTGAAGTTAAAAAATGCGAAGAACGAATCCGTAATGAATTGGAAAAGGCCGGATTTCGAGTAGATATTCAATTCAAACAGCTCTATCACGATCGAGAGGAAGTAACGGGGCATTTGCGCGTTTTTTAAGAAACTATTTCTATCAATGATAGGATGTGCGGTCACTAGTGTCAGTGGCAGAATGTTGTAAAACCCATTCGGTTAATGTTACCCAGTCTTCAATAAGTGAGCGAAGTAGTGTCATATGGCTTGGAGGAAGATCGCTTTGCTTAAGTGCGTGTTCACCAATCTCTGTGAGAACAGCAATTATTTTGCCGATAGTGTGAGCTTTGAGTGAATCCAGAACTTCTTTGTTGAGTAGCATCTCACCTGTGTATGCAGATTGTAAATCTTCATAAGCAACGGTAGTGGTTGATTCAATTGTTTGTTTCACCGCATGGGCTAGTAAAGGATGGTTGTTGCGTAATAGGCGAAAGGTAAGCTCCAGTGCCTGGCGACTAAAAAAATCAGAGGGCATATAATCGGTTATTGGTTTCCGGGACATCAAAGAATGTTCCTCGGTAGTGAAATTTTCTCCTGACTTAATTTTTTTCCTGTGAGCTAATCATAGCAATCACTTGGCTATTTGCCGAAATTTTTATAGACGATTTAAAACTATGAATGAACAAATTGATAAAACTTTGGATACCTCAGGTTTGCTTTGCCCTGAGCCGGTAATGATGTTGCATAAAGCTGTCAAAGAAGTGGCGATTGGTGAGTTGATTGAAGTAATAGCAACTGATCCGTCAACGCAACGTGACATTCCCAAATTTTGTTTATTTCTCGGCCATGAGCTGATTGGGCAGAAAAAAACGGATGCTCAATATTTTTATTACGTCAGAAAAAATAAATGATTAAATTTCCCACAAAAAAATAACGCCGCAAATGCGGCGTTATTTTTGTTTGAAATCTTTTATCAAGTTTGCATTCCATCAACAAGTAGTGAAATTGCTGCTAATGCTTCTGGATCTTCCGCTTTAATTTTGTTCGCAATCTGATGTTGAAAGAAGTAGCGAAATTGTTCGCTTGCTTGTGCTTCGTATAATGATTCATCACCTGGTAATACAGGTGTACTAACAACTTTCGCAGGATCACTGATCATGGCGTAAACACTACCATCGTAGTGAAGACACCAGCTAACAACCTCTACCAGGGACAAGCGTTTGCTATCAGGTACTGCCAACACTGCATGAGTACCGATGGTGTCCGGTAATTCCTGGATTACGTCATCACCACTATCGCATTCTACTTCGTAGTATTCCGCTGCTGTCTCAAGTTCAATCACCTTATGCATCGGAGCTTCAAAAAACAGCTCATCAATACCGGGATCATAATAACCTTCCCAATGGCCATTTAACGGGTCACATAAATCAGGGCAAGGAACTATATCATTCAGCCAGGGAACCAGGCCGACTACATCGCCATTAGCGCGAAGTCCCCAGCAAAGGATTTTAAGGCTATAGAGTTTTTCAGAGCTGGTATCGTTGGAGTAGAGCATTTCAAGCCCGTCCAGTTCAGGAGCAAGGCGGATAAAACGCTCATCGTGCAGGGCTGAATAGCTTTTCCTGGTGAAGAGATCGACCACATTATCCATGTTGTGGCCAGTGTCTGAGATCTTCATAATACCACCCCCTTTATTTGAGGTAGATCCCACGGGTCCTGAATAGTTCCGGCGGGCTCCAGTCGATGGTTTTAACGTCACCATCACTATATAAAGTATATGCTAATTACCCAAAGCACAACTGCTATGGTTGATTTTTTTATTCCCGGGATTTATTTGGCGCATACTTTTACAGCTAATAGAACATATAGAAGCCGTTTCTGGCGATAAGCGAGCGTTTTATGAAGATTGTTGCGGATGAAAACATCCCGCTGGTAAATGAGTTTTTTAGTCGATTGGGGGAGGTTACCTGTTTTCCAGGCAGGAGCCTGACCGCAGCAGATGTACAAGATGCAGATGTGCTTATTGTCCGCTCGGTAACCAAAGTGAATGAGGCGCTGTTATCGGGCAGTAAGGTGAAGTTTGTGGGGACTTGTACTATCGGGGTCGATCATCTTGATCAGGCCTGGTTGGATGCGCACCGAACCCGCTGGTCCAGCGCCCCCGGTTGTAATGCCAATTCGGTTGTTGAATTTGTTTACGCTGCTTTGGCTCATTTAAATATCAACTGGTTGCCAGTGAAGTTCGGCATTATCGGTTGTGGCAATGTTGGCGGGCTTTTATACAAACGTTTAAAAGCGCAAGGAGTGGAGGTTCATTGTTATGATCCCAATTTGTCGCTTTCACAAAATCCCGACCTGGCCAGCCTTGAAGATGTGTTGGCGTGCGATGTTATTAGTATGCATACACCACTGGTTGTTGATGGTCCGCATCCGAGCTTTCATTTATTAGGCCACAAAGAGCTTGCGCAATTAAAATCCGGAGCTGTATTAATTAATGCTGGTCGCGGTGCAGTAATTGATAATCAGGCTTTACTCGATGTATTAACTGCACGTACAGATTTGCGTGTCGTATTAGATGTGTGGGAACCTGAGCCGGATATTTCCCTGGAGTTGCTGGATAAGGTTTTGTTGGGCAGCCCGCATATCGCAGGTTACAGTTATGACGGCAAACTTAATGGCACAGAAATTGTTTATCAGGCACTGTGCAAGCATTTCGACGTTTTACCCAAAGCATCGATCGCAGCTTTGGTCCCGCCTCTGGCAAATAATCAATTACGTGTTGATGATGAAAGCAAAACAGTTTTTGAAATTGCCCAATCGCTGATTAAACAGGTATATGACATTGTGGCAGACGATAGTCGCCTGCGTGAAACTGCCCAAAAAGCACTAAACGGCGAAATTAAATTCGGTGAAGGTTTTGATAATTTGCGCAAACATTATCCCAAACGCCGTGAGTTCCACAATTACCGCGTGCATTTGGAATCGATAAGCGAGGCTGATAAACAATGGTTGCAAGTATTAGGTTTTCATTGTGTTTAGATTGGGTTTAATTATTAATCCTTATGCGGGTTTGGGTGGCAGTGTTGGTTTAAAAGGTTCTGATGGTGAAGCTATTCGCTCAGAAGCACTTGCTCGTGGAGCGGAAATGCGTGCGCCGCAACGCATGGCGCGCGCACTGCAATTTCTGCTGGCGTTTCGCGATCAAATTGAAATTTTTTGTTTCGCGGGTGATATGGGAGAGAGTGCTGCCCATGCGTTAGGATTTACTACATATGTGATCGGTGTTGCACAATCTATACCGAGTGAAGCATCAGACACCTGCGCCGCTGCTACTGCGCTTCTGAATGAATCGGTCGATTTAATTTTATTTGCCGGTGGCGATGGCACTGCACGGTTGATTGCTGATGTAATTGGTATTCGCCAGCCGGTTCTGGGTGTTCCTTCCGGTGTGAAAATGCATTCGGGTGTCTACGCAATTTCGCCAGAAGCTGCCGGTGAAATTGTTAAGCAATTATTAACCGGTCAGTTGGTGAATATTGCTGAGCGTGATGTAAAAGATATTGATGAAGACGCATTTCGTAACGGCCAGGTTCGTGCGCGTTTTTATGGGACATTGCTAGTGCCGGAAGATTCTCAATTTTTGCAACAAGTCAAAAATGCCGGCACTGAGCGCGATGAATTGGCACAGTTGGATGTTGCCCAGGAAATGATCCAGCAATTACAGCCAGATACTTTATATCTTGTTGGTCCCGGATCTACTACACATTTATTTCTTCAAGAATTGGGTTTGAATGGCAGTTTACTCGGTGTAGATATTTTGCTTAACAATGAATTGATCTCTGTCGATGTAACTGCATCCCAAATTATGGCGCAACTTGGCCAATTTACCGGGCCGGTAAAAATGATTATTACCGCAATTGGCGGACAAGGTCATATTTTGGGGCGAGGAAACCAGCAATTTACGCCAGAAGTTTTAAAGCGTGTGGGCAAGGAAAATATCATTATTATTGCGGCGCGCGGAAAAATGCTTGCCCTCAATGGACGTCCGTTATTGGTAGATACTAATGATCCACAGCTGGATAAAACCTTCTCCGGCTATGCGCGTGTTATCACCGGTTATAACGAGTCAATTATGTATCCTGTGGGATATTCTGCTGTAGATGATTCACAATGAATATAATTTTCGAGCGTCTTAAGCTTCTTTCTGAAAAAATTCGCACGCAAGAAATAATTGATAGCTATCGTGTCTTTCACGGGCGTGGACAAACTTTTCCGGGCTTGGGTTTTGTTACTATCGATTTTTTTCAACCTGTAATTTTAGTGACGTTGTTTGTAGAGCCACCCCAACAATGGCTCGATGATTTGCTTATCGAAGCCCGCGCTTTATTCGATGAGAGCCGGACGGTGTTTATTGTTCAGCGCCGTTACCTGGCGAGTGCACCCAGTGAAATATATTGGGGTGTATTGCCTGATCAATGTGTTGCACGTCGCGGTAATTTACAATTTTCCCTGCATTTGGCCCAACAGCAAAATAGCGGTTTTTTTCTGGATATGGAGCCGGGCAGGGCATGGCTTGAACAGCATGCACAAGGGAAGCGGATTTTAAATTTATTTGCTTATTCCTGTGCCTTTTCGGTTGTGGCAGTAGCGGCGAACGCAGAGCTTGTGGTCAATGTGGATATGAGTAGTGCGGCGCTTAATCTCGGTCGCAGTAATCACCAGCGTAATGGATTGGATAAAACCCGTAGCGAATTTCTGGCGGAAAATATCCTGAAATCCTGGGGGCGTATTAAAAAACGTGGTCCTTATGATTTGGTGATTATTGACCCTCCTTCCTATCAAAAAGGCAGCTTTATTGCGGAAAAAGATTATGCAAAAGTGGTTCGCCGTTTGCCGGAATTGATGCGTGGCGGAGGTGTAGTTCTTGCGTGTTTAAATGCGCCGGAGCTGGGTGAAAGTTTCCTGCAGCAGGTGTTTGCTGAAAATTGCCCTAATGCTGAATTTGTTGAACGACTGCAACCGCACGCCGATTTTCCTGATGTTGATCCACAACAACAATTAAAGCTACTGGTTTACCAGTTGGTTGTTTGATGCATTATTTTTTTATTTATCTTCGCATTTACCAATGCGGTTTCTTACAGGTGTCAGTTTTCGATTTTAGTTAACATGGCACCTCTGCAGCGTAAAATATTACTCCGCAGATCGTCCATTTCCTTAATCATCTTTCCTTACTTGTAAACTTCGATTTGCTCACATTTCCTTCTCTTTATTTTACGGTTTAAGATGTTTTTTGTGCGCAAGCGATCCACTTTAAATATTTTGTAGCGAAAAAATGGGAGTTTTAATATGGTAACTGGTTCGATTTTTTTCTGGCATAAATTCCCTCTTTAAGCGTTATTTTGGTAGGTTGAGACAAATTATAAACAGGTATATTTTGTTTCCGGTTGTAGATAGCTAAATATAAAAATCAACCAGGAAATTGTCATGAAGCTTCCAAATCGCTGTTCATTAAATTCTCTTTTTTTAAATTCCCTGTCTTGCATATTGCCCTTGTGCCTTATAAGTAACGCGGCCCTGGCTGTTGATTGCAACGGTTTGCCGACGTGGAACGCTGGCGATGTTTACACCGTCGGGAAACAGGTTCAGCTCAACACAATTAAATATGAGGCCAAGTGGTGGACGCAGGGCGATGATCCAGTTCTGTCTGGCCAATGGGATGTGTGGCGAAATATGGGTAAGTGTGATGCAACTACTATGTCGTCTTCCCGTTCCAATGTTAGTTCTTCTTTACGCTCAAGTGCAGTGCTCTCTAGCAAATCCAGTCAGGCTTCTTCCATCAGATCAGTTGTTGCCTCCAGTAAATCGAGTGTTTCATGCTCGCGCAGTTCGTCTTCGGCAATTGTTAATGGAGGGCGTGTTGCGGCAATTCCCGTGGGTATTGAAAATGTAAATGACTCGCCGATGAAAGCGACAAATTACCGCAGTTTATTGCGTTTTGTTCCACTCAATACGATTAATATCGACCGGTTTTATTTTGGTTTTAAATTGCGCGGTGCCAATTGTTATGATTCGGGTTTAGCCGGTTATGGTCGCGGTGATGGCGGTTTGCTGAGCGGCGCTCTTGTTGAGATAAATCAAACTACCGGTTTACCAGCAACACAAATTGCATCTGAAACTATTAATGCATGTACGCGTTACAACCAGGCTAAAACAGAATCTGGTGGCGCTAACCCGGTTTTGGTGTGGGCAAATGTTCGTGCAACATTGGAAGCGGGAAAGATGTATGGTTTTATCGTCAGTAATACTCACGCTAATCCACAAAATAATTTCTTTTCTTTTAATGCGCCACTGGCAGATACCAGTCTCGCTGGACCACATACCCGCAACGAATTAAAAGCAACCGCAACCGGTGCAATTATGTCCCTTGATCCACGCGAGCACATCGCATGGTCAGAGGATAATGGAAATAGCTGGCGTTACGGTTCGTTGAACGGCCAATACCGCTCATACATGAATGATCGTGATACTGCGCATCCGGCAACGCGCATGCCGCAATATGGATTTCGTTTAACAAATGGATCCACTCTCGGCGCCCAACCGTATTATGCCTACAGCGCAGATTGTGTCGCTTGTACAGTAGCTTACACTAATGCACGTTATACAAGGACTTTTACCGAGTTGGGAGGATTTACTACGTCAGGAACCAATGTGGGGACATTAATGATTACTAATACTTCAACGGGTTTACAATCGAGTTGTACACCTGCGCAGGGTTATGGTTATCGTGTATGTAAATTATCGAACCCGCTAACAGTTTACCAGGGACAGACTTACACAGTTAAATCGACCGGTGTTGTTGAAATAATGAAAATGGATCAATCCCAGCGTTTACAATTTCCGCAAGTTGGAACAGCAAATGGAGAACAGCGTGCTTATCAGCCTAACCCTGCTACAGGCACCAACGCGAAAGATGTTCCGAATTTATGGGCCGGGCCTTTATCTGTTTATTTTCCATTAGCAACGGAGAATTAAATTTGGATTTTATTGTGATAATAAAAAACCAGCACAAAGCTGGTTTTTTATTTTCTGATGTTAGCGAAAAAAATATTGCAAATAATGTTTATTGTGAATAGCGCGATAGGAAATTGCCGAAGCGCTGGATTGCTTTGGTCAGGTCATCCTCGCGCGGTAAAAACACAATACGGAAGTGGTCGCGGTTCGGCCAGTTAAATGCAGTGCCTTGTACCAGCAATACTTTTTCCTGTAGTAGAAAATCCAGGATCATTTGCTGATCATCTTTAATTTTGTACATGTTCAAGTCCAGCTTGGGAAACAAATACAAAGCGCCTTTGGGTTTTACGCAAGAAAGGCCGGGAATTTCTGCGATGGCTTTCAATGCGGTATCGCGCTGGTCGCGCAAACGGCCCCCGGGAATAATTAATTCGTTAATGCTTTGATATCCGCCGAGTGCTGTTTGCACCGCATACATGGCAGGTACGTTTGCGCACAAACGCATGGAGGAAAGCATTTCCAAACCTTCGATGTAACTACGTGCGCGATGCTTGGCTCCGCTGATTACCATCCAGCCGGAACGGAAACCTGCAAGGCGATAGGCTTTGGAGAGGCCATTAAAGCTTACGCAGAGAACATCCTGTGCAAGGCGACCCATGGGAATAAATTCCGCATCGTCATACAGGATCTTGCCGTAAATTTCGTCGGAAAAAATAATTAAATTGTGACGACGCGCGAGTTCAACAATCGCTTCCAGTAACTCTTTGCTGTATACCGCACCAGTAGGATTATTGGGGTTAATCACCACAATGCCACGAGTCTTATCGGAAATTTTGCTTTCGATGTCCACAAGGTCCGGGAACCAGTCGGCTTGCTCATCACAAAGGTAGTGGCGAGCTTTACCACCGGCGAGATTCACCGCTGCGGTCCACAGTGGATAGTCTGGTGCTGGCACCAGTATTTCATCGCCATTATTCAGTAACGCTTGCATGGCCATAACGATTAATTCGCTGGCGCCGTTGCCGAGGATAATATCTTCAATCTCAACACCGGGAATTTCCAGGCGTTGGCATTCATGCATGATCGCTTTGCGCGCGGCAAACAGGCCTTTGGACGCGGTATAACCCTCGGCGTTGGCGAGGTTATGGATGACGTCCTGGATGATCTCATCCGGCGCCGAAAAACCAAACGGGGCGGGGTTGCCAATGTTCAGTTTCAGAATACGGTTGCCTTCTTCTTCAAGGCGGTTAGCGTGCTCCAGTACCGGGCCGCGAATGTCATAACAAACTCCATTGAGTTTGTCGGATTTCTTAATTGGGTTCATTTGCAGTAAGATGCCTTGATTGCGGTAACGCGTGAATGCGGTTGAAAAACACTCGAATAATCGACCTTAACTAGTTGATCTGTCAAGGAAATCCTTATGGCTGCCAACGAAAATTTTAATGATGACCACTGGCGCGAAACGCTGACCCCCGAGCAGTATCGGATTTGCCGTGAAAAAGGCACAGAACGGCCTTTTACCGGTGAATATTGGCAAGAGTTTAATCCCGGTGATTACCGCTGTCGCTGCTGCGGAGAATTGCTATTCGATGCAGATACAAAGTTCGACGCTGGCTGTGGCTGGCCCAGTTTTTATGCACCTGTTAACAAGGTAGCAATACGGGAGTTATTGGATACCAGCCATGGAATGCATCGTACCGAAGTGGTGTGTCGCAATTGTGACTGCCATTTGGGGCATGTTTTTACCGATGGTCCCGCACCTACGGGGCTGCGTTATTGCATCAACTCCGCTTCCGTTCTTTTTGTACCTGACGAACAGGATAAAAAGTAATGGCCTCCCGAGGGAGTAACCTCGGGAATTTCAAGGTTTCATAGTCTTTGCACAATTGCATGGCCTGATTTGCATTTGTTAACAAATGTTAATTATTGGCTGTGCGGCATGAAACCTTATCCTTAATCATGTTGAATGCTGACTACTCGCTTTCTCAAGTGAATGTTCGCGCGTGCTACGTCATCTGATAATTAATTAACCCAAGATGATGCCCCAGTTTCCAGGAGTGATTTATGAAAAAGTCGCCGCGCTTTTTACAAAGCGGTATTGCCGGTTTATTTGCGGCTGTATTGGCCGTGGGAGCTTATGCCCAACCTCCAGCCGATAAACCAGTCGAGGTAATCGTTCAGGCTGTCAGTATAAAAAACCTGGCTACCAATATCGAAGCGTTGGGAACACTGCGGGCTAATGAATCTATTTTACTTACCTCTAACGAAACCAAAAAAGTTACGCGCATTAATTTTGAAGATGGCCAACGAGTCAGCAAAGGCCAGGTGTTGGTCGAAATGACCAGTCGCGAAGAATCTGCATTATTGGAAGAAGCACGTTTCAATGCCGATGAAGCAAAAAAACAATTGGATCGCGTGCAGGCATTGGCAAAACAAGGCGCAGCCGCGCAATCATTGCTTGATCAACGCATTCGCGAATACGAAGCGGCGCGGGCGCGTTATAACGCGACTGAATCCCGCTTGAAGGACTTGATCTTGCTCGCCCCTTTCTCCGGTGTAGTTGGTTTACGTGAAGTCAGTGTGGGTGCATTGGTATCACCCGGCGACCAGATCACTACCCTGAACGACGATTCAAAAATGAAACTGGATTTCACTGTGCCCGGGGTGTACTTGCGCAGTTTGTCTGTGGGATTGCCGATTATTGTAAAAAGCCGTGACCTTGGTGACAAAGTATTTCAGGGGGAGGTTTACAGTATCGATAACCAGATAGATGAAGTGACTCGCGCGATTAAGGTGCGTGCATTGCTGGAGAATAAAAACCACGAATTAAAACAGGGTATGTTAATGCAGGTGGATTTAAAAGCGGGCGCACGCGATGCCATGCTTATTTCCGAGGCTGCATTGGTTCCTTTGGGCAGTAATAATTTTATTTTTCTCGTTAAGCAAGACCCAAAAGGGCTTACCGTTGAACGCAAACAAATCCAGATAGGCGAGCGCCTTGCCGGCGCAGTCGAGGTTAAAAGCGGTTTGGCAATTGGCGATAAAGTTGTCACCCATGGCTTGCAAAAAATACGTGCAGGCCAACGCATAAAAATTCTTTCGGAAGAAAAACCTGTTGCAGATCATGTCGGTGAAGCAACACATTTATCTGACCTGCTGCCCAAGCAAAAGCAGTGAGGTAGATTCGTAAATGAAACTTTCCGATATTTCTATCAAGCGGCCGGTATTTGCATCAGTTATTTCGCTGTTATTAATTGCATTCGGCCTGGTTGCATTTGATCGCCTGACGCTACGCGAATATCCCAATATTGATCCACCTGTGGTTTCGATTCGCACAAATTATCCCGGTGCTGCGGCAAGCATTGTGGAAACACGCATCACTAAAGTTATTGAAGATCGCATATCCGGTGTGGAGGGAATTCGTTTTATCGAGTCCTCGGCGGAAAACGGTGTTTCCAACATTGTGGTGCAATTCGATACCGGTCACGATATGGATTCAGCAGCCAATGATATCCGTGATCGCGTGAATGGTGCGCTCGATAATTTGCCCGATGAAGCGGACCCTCCCGAAGTGCAAAAAGTCAGTTCCGATGAAGATGTCATTCTCTGGTTTAATTTAACCGGCGAAAATATGACTATTCCTGAATTAACGGACTACGCACAACGTTATTTGGTTGATCGCTTTTCGGTAATTGATGGTATTGCGCGCGTGCGCATTGGTGGTGAGCAGCGTTATGCAATGCGTGTCTGGCTTGATCGGCGTGAACTCGCCGCACGCAACCTGACAGTGAATGATGTTGAAGCGGCATTACGTGCAGAAAACGTTGAATTACCCGCAGGCAGTATTGAATCGTTGGAGCGTCAATTTACTGTTCGTATGGCGCGAACCTATCGCACGGTAGATCAATTTAATCAGTTGGTGGTAAAGCGCGGTGATGACGGGCACTTGATTCGCTTGGGAGATATTGCAAAAGTAGAAAAGGGCACTGAAGAGGATCGCAATTTATTTCGCGGCAATGGCATCACACAAGTAGGCATCGGTATTGTCAAACAATCAACTGCCAACACGATTGATGTTGCGCGTGGCTCCAAAGCAGAGCGCGATAAAATTAATGAAATTTTACCGAAGGGAATGAAACTTGAAGACAGTTTTGATAGTTCGGTTTTTGTGGAGCGGGCAATCCATGAAGTGTATATCACGCTCGCTATTGCAATTGTTTTGGTAGTGCTGGTTATCTACGTTTTCCTCGGTAGTATCCGCGCCATGCTAGTGCCAGCGGTTGCTGTTCCAGTTTCTATTATTGCTACATTTACTGTGCTTGCGGCGATGGATTTCTCAGTCAACATGCTGACGTTGTTAGCCTTGGTACTCGCAATTGGTTTAGTGGTGGATGATGCAATTGTGGTGTTGGAAAATATCATGCGCCATATGGAGGAAAAAGGAAAAAAACCATTGCTGGCTGCGTTTGATGGAACCCGTGAAGTGG
This sequence comes from Cellvibrio sp. 79, assembly GCA_003056245.1. Taxonomy (GTDB): domain Bacteria; phylum Pseudomonadota; class Gammaproteobacteria; order Pseudomonadales; family Cellvibrionaceae; genus Cellvibrio. The sequence goes on from MVDH01000004.1 coordinate 120,626, forward strand.
GTTTTGCAGTAATCGCAACGACGTTGGTGTTGATTGCTATTTTTGTTCCGATTGTATTTTTGAAAGGCGATATTGGTCGATTGTTTTCCGAGTTTGCAATCACCATGGCTGCTGCCGTTGGATTTTCTGCGTTAATCGCATTGACGTTATCACCGATGCTTGCATCCAAAGTGCTCGTAAAAAGTGATAACCGAAACCGTTTTCTGGACAAAATAAATCATGGCATGGGGAGGCTGCGTATTCGCTATCAACGCGGTATTCGCTGGTGCTTGGCGCGCGCTAAATTGGTTATTGCGATATTTGCACTGTTATTGCTGGGCGCTTTTTTCCTCTCGCAACAAATTCCCTCTGAGTACGCACCGCCAGAAGATCGTGGCAATTTTCAGGTAATGGTTAATGGACCTGAAGGCGCAAGTTATGCCTACATGGAAGAATACATGACCGAAATTGAAAATCGCTTGATGAAATATGTTCACAACGATGAAATTACACGCATGATGGTGCGCGCACCGCGTTCATTTGGTACCACAGAAAGTTTTAACAGCGGTATGGTTATTGTGGTGATGAATGATTGGAGTTTGCGGCGCAATTCTTTTGAAGTGATGGATGATATTCGCGCAGACTTACGGGATTTGCCTGGTGTTACTACCGCTGTAGTGATGCGCCAGGGCTTTGGTTCACAGGCACAAAAACCGGTGCAGTTTGTATTGGGCGGTGGTACCTACGAAGAGCTTGCGCAATGGCGGGATATTTTGCTGGCAAAGCTTGAACAAAATAATCCGGGTTTAATCGGCATTGATTGGGATTACAAAGAAACCAAACCGCAAGTTGAAGTAGTTATTGATACCAATCGCGCGGCGGATCTCGGTGTGAGCGTAAATAACATTGGCCGCACATTGGAGGCGATGCTCGGTTCACGACGTGCGACCACTTACATTGATGACGGTGAAGAGTACGACATCATTTTGCAAGGTGAGCGCGATGAACAACGCACTACCACCAGCTTGCAAAACATGTATGTTCGCTCTGAACGTAGCGGTGAATTAATTCCATTGGCGAATCTCGTGACATTAAAGGAAATTGCAGATGCAAGCCGCTTGAACCGTTACAATCGTATGCGTTCATTAACCATTGAAGCGAACCTTGCGGATAATCTGGCATTGGGCGATGCGCTTGATCACTTGAATGGGCTGGTGCGTGAACATTTACCAGGTACTGCAGTGGTCGATTACAAAGGGATGTCGCGCGATTTCCAAACGGCAGGGAGTTCGGTAATGTTTATTTTCCTGCTCGGTATTTTGATTACGTTTTTGGTGTTGGCTGCACAATTTGAAAGTTATGTGCATCCCTTCGTCATTATGCTCACCGTGCCGCTTGCTATGCTAGGAGGGATGATCGGGCTCTATCTTACTGACAGCAGTTTTAATCTCTATTCGCAGATTGGATTAATTATGTTGATTGGTCTGGCTGCAAAGAACGGTATTTTAATCGTGGAGTTTGCCAACCAATTGCGTGACCGCGGTGTGGAATTTACCGAGGCATTACTAGAGGCATCCTCGGCACGTTTGCGTCCTATCCTGATGACCAGCCTTACCGCTGTTGCGGGCGCAATTCCTCTGGTTGTTTCGTCCGGTGCCGGTGCGGAGACCCGTTTTGTTATTGGTATTGTGGTAATTTCCGGTGTATTGGTGGCGACAGTTTTAACGTTATTCCTGGTACCTGTTGCCTATAGCTTATTAGCGCGTAATACCGGCTCACCGGGTGATGTAGAGCGCGATTTGTTGCAACAACAATCCAGATATTCCGGTGATGAAGATTAATAGATTGAGCATTAAATAAAATCATAAATAGTTAAATTACAGCCAGTACAATTGCTGGCTGTAATTTACAAATGATTAGGAATTTATAATAAAGATAGTTAATCGGCAACCTTGTTACTCCTATTAACCATACGTATGCAAATAGGGCGCTGTTGTTAAGCAACAGTGTATGTTTATGAAAAATTGCCTGTTATTACTTTTGATTTTTTCTTTCCTTCCTTCGTGCAGCTCCAGTGTCCCTCTATCCTCAAACTCAGTTCCTCTATCCTCAAACTCAGTTCCTCCATCATCCCCATCGGAGGTATGGTTCATCAATTCGCTGGAAAAGATTGGCGATGCGCCTGTAACTATCCAGGGAAACCCCCGTTTAATTGATTCTAAACTTGGCAAGGTAACCAGTTTTGACGGCGACGGCGATAGATTGTTAGTAGATAGAAACCCGTTGAATGGTGCAAACGAATTTACTATTGAAATTATTTTTAATCCTGCGGCAGCTTTTCCAACAAATACCGAGCCGCGTTTTTTTCACATTGAAGCAATGGATAATCCCAATCGACGGATAACAATTGAATTGCGCCTGAACGATAAAAACCAATGGTATCTGGATGCCTATATCAAGTCGGAAAAATCGCAGTTCACGTTAATTGATCCCACAAAAACTCACCCGGTTGGAAAGTGGGTTCATGCGGCGGTCACCTATAAAAACCGTGAGTTTACTTCTTATGTAAATGGCAATCAGGAATTAACCGGGCAGGTGGATTATTTGCCTATTGCAGCAATTGCAAAAACATCTATCGGTGCGCGAATGAATCAAGTGCACTGGTTTAAAGGTGAGATAGCCCAGGTGCGAATTAGCCACCGCGCGCTTAATCCGATTGAATTTTTATCAGTGGCAAACTAGCCCGGTCACCGGGCTAATCACTTGCATTTAATGTTGGTGTTGATGGGAGTCGCGGGTATGGGCGTAGTTAGGGTCAACGTCCGCGGGATGAATTGCATCGCTAACGTTGGGGTCTGCTTTAAATAATAATTGGCTGGAAGCGATCCAGCCGTTATTCCCGTGGGCTTGTAAAACATAGTGCCCATCGGGTGTATCCAATCCTCCGACAGTTAACGTTTCCCCGCGTGTAAAACTCACCGAATATTTTTGACCATCTTCACCTTGAATGTGGCCGTACCAGCTAATGCTGTTGTAATCGTGTTTTTCTACTTTATCGATGACAACCGCATAGTCTTTCGCATTTTCTGCCACGCGTACATTGATGGCATCATCGGGCATTAATGTTTCTATTTTTACCGTGTCCAATTGAATAAATTGGCGGCCATCGGTTAATTCTTCAGGTTTTAACGGCAAATCTGCCGGTGTATTTTCTGCCGGTGTCCAGGAGTTGCTTCGTGCAACAGCGGCGGCGACTTCTTCAGGTGAGTAGTCTAAACCGGGGCGGCGTTGTTTGATGCTATCCATTCTTGCTTGCAGTTCAGGGCCAGCCATCGCAGAACTCGATAAGCTGACATTGGACTTATTGTTGCCGGATGTCACTGGAATATCCTGTTCAATATTATTATGTGCTGTGAGTGGTTTTGTGGTTGTGTTTGCTGCGGTTGTTGATGCGGTAGAAAGTTGTGTGGTGACCGGTTGCGTTTCACTGTTGTAAAAATAAATAACGCCGAAAGCCAAACCAGCTGCCGCCAACGTCTTTAACCAAAAACTTGATTGGGTTTGCATAATTCACGCTCTTTTTTTAAATGTTATTTAAAGAGTTCCGGTGCGTAGCGTTATGACACACCGGAACTTAAATTTTTATTTAGCGTTTAATACGAATCCAGTTGATATTCCAGCCACCGGCTTTTGCAAACACACCAAAATTATAAGTGCCTGCATTGATATTGACGGTATGGCTGATCGTGGTCCAGTTTTGCCAGCCACCGGTTGCCGGAATGGCCAGCTCACCCAATAAAATGGCGCCACCATTTAAGTCAGATGACAGGCGCCCACCACTCGGGCTGGCAACACGATATTCAATTGTGTAAGTGCCTGATGTCGGAATGTTCACATTGCTGTAAGCCATCCAGTCATTGGTTTCAATCCAGCCAACATTTTGGCCACCACCTGTATCAGTAGTTGCTTCGGTTTGCACGCCATTATTGGCAAAGTAATTTTCTGCCTGAATCAGCGTATTAAAACCGGTACCGGTTGTGCTGATAACAATTGAGCTGGCGGAATCATTAAATCCGTCATCGACCAGACAGGAGTCGTCACCGGTTTTGGTGATGGAATTTCCGGTAAAATTATCATTTTGATACAGCGTTACGCTGTAACCTGCTTGCACGCGCAGTGATGAAATATCATCGTTTACAATTCCCCTTGCCTGGAGTTGCGACAGCGTGTAACTCCCGGGTGTCAGGCCGAGGTTGTAACCTCCGTAATTGCAATGTTGCGCAACTTGCACAGGGCCAGAGGTTCCTGCGGTAGGACGAAATGCCGCAATTTCATCACGCACATTGTGAATCGCCAGTGCACCATAGGCTTCATTGGTTTGGCCAACCGGAATTCCGCACGGTAATCCGCGGCAGGTTAAATTTGGATTTGAAAAACGATTAACCCGCGTGGTATTGAACACACCTTCGTACGCCATGATATCGACGAATACGTTATCGACTCCGTAACCAACACCGTAACGGAAGCGGGCGCCGGATTGATCGCCTTGTTTGCGCGAGTGATTCAAACCCATGTTATGGCCCAGCTCATGCGCCATTACGATGGGGCCGCAACCGGGAGCGGTAACGTTCCAGGTCCAGTTTTTATCAACGGCAACATAACCCACGCCGCAAGCTCCTTTTTCATGAAGCTGCGATACAAAGTCAGCGCCCAGTTGATCGCGTAATGCAATTGCTGCGCTATTCACACGTAAATTGCCGAGCACTGCGCCCATATCTGCGCCTGCCTGTTCCATCGGGCGTACACCAACGAGGCGCAATTGCACATCGATCTGGCTGTCGGCATAAGCCGCGTTCATTTGGTTAACCCAACTGTTCATCGCGGTTTGCGGGTCACCACCAAAATAATTTCTGGTGTAGTTATCGTAGAGAACCAGCAGGTCAACCGTCGCCGCCTGCACGCTGCCCACCATTAAAAAACTGCCAAGCCCCAATAGCAGTAGTTTTTTTGCTTTAGTAGCGATGCCTGATTTCATTGCATTCCTCTCATTTATTGTGTGTGGAGTGTTATCAATGCGTTGGATATCACCGAAACAATCGCCCATTAGATTGTTTAGCCGGTAAAATCCCATTGCTCGTAGGCATATTTATTTTTTGTATCAAAAGATGCTTACCAAACAATCCGCCAAACTTAACACCGAACGGAAAAATGCCTTTGCCACTTGCATCACAGCCTTGAAAAGGTGCCAGTTAAAAATAAAAGTGGGAGTTTTTGCGATAGAAAAGCAGCGATGACAACGATTGCCAGTTTATAAACTGGGACTTGCAGCAGCAAAATTCTGGTTGGTTTTACCGAAATTCGAACTTTCCGGGAGACAGTTCAAATGGTGTTCGGGTGACAACAGAAAGTTGAACACCAGCGAATTAATTACGCGGAAGCAATCAATAAGTAATCAGGGGCTTTTTGTTCGAAAGAAAAGGAAGTGTAACAAGCGGCGAGACTTGCAATTACAGTTGCACATCAATGCAACTGTAATTGCAAAAGTGGCATTAGCGTTGAATGCGATCTTTCAGGAAGGTAAGAATATCGTTGACAGCGACTTCTTGTTTTTCTGCGTCACGACGCCCTTTGTATTCAATCGTGCCAGCTTCCAAACCGCGATCGCCAACAACGATGCGATGTGGAATCCCCATAAGGTCGGTATCGGCAAGCATGCCACCGAGGCGTGCTTTTTCATCATCCATAAATAACACATCAAAGCCGGCTGCGGTCAGCGCGCTATATAGTTCTTCACTTTTGCTTGCGACAGCTGCTGACTTGTTGATATTGATTGGCACAATCGCGATATGGAATGGTGCGATTGAATCGGGCCAAATAATGCCGTTGTCATCAAAGTTTTGTTCGATGGCGGACGCAACAACACGGGTAACACCAATACCATAACACCCCATAATCATGGTTTGCTCTTTGCCATTTTCGTCTAAAACCCTGGCTTTCATTGCTTCAGAATACTTGGTGCCCAGTTGGAAAATATGGCCCACTTCGATGCCGCGTTTTATTTCCAGAGTGCCTTTACCACAAGGGCTTGCATCGCCGGTAACAACGTTGCGGATATCGGCAACCAGCGTGAGCTGTGCATCGCGTGCCCAGTTCACACCAGTTAAGTGGAAACCGTCTTTGTTTGCACCGCACACAAAATCGGCAAGGTGTGCGGCGGAGTGATCAACAATCACCGGAATAGTTAAACCGACCGGGCCAATAGAACCAATGCCAACGCCCAATTCAGCTTTGATGCGCGCTTCTGGCGCAAGTGTGAGCGGTGACGCAACGCCCGTTAATTTCTCTGCCTTGATTTCATTCAGTTCGTGATCGCCACGCAAAACCAACGCTACCAATGGTTGGGTTTTATCTTCACGCACTTCACCCAAAACGATTAAGGTCTTAACCGTTTGTTGTGGGCTCACTTTCAGGAACGCGGCAACATCATCAATAGAATGTTTACCCGGTGTAGCAACTTCTTGTACAACATGTTGTGCTGCAGGGCGTGGCGTTGCTGGCGGTAATGCCTCGGCTTTTTCAATATTGGCCGCATAATCGCTGCCATTACTGAAAGCGATATCGTCTTCGCCACTTTCCGCCAGTACGTGGAATTCGTGGGAGAAGGCGCCGCCGATTGATCCTGTATCCGCCAATACCGGGCGGAATTGCAAGCCCAGGCGGGTGAAGATGTTGCAATAGGTTGCGTGCATCACATCATACGTTTGTTGCAGGGATTCATGGCTGGTATGGAAAGAATAAGCATCTTTCATAATAAATTCGCGTGAACGCATTACGCCAAAACGCGGGCGGATTTCATCGCGGAATTTGGTTTGGATCTGATAAAAATTCAATGGCAATTGCTTATAGCTTTTGATCTCGTTGCGAATCAAATCAGTGATGACTTCCTCATGGGTTGGGCCCAGGCAAAAAGGGCGATCATGACGGTCATTCATGCGCAATAATTCCGGGCCGTATTGTTGCCAGCGACCGGATTCTTCCCAGAGTTCCGCGGGTTGTACTACAGGCATCAGTACTTCCAGCGCGCCGGATTTATCCATTTCCTCGCGCACAATATTTTCAACTTTACGCAACACACGCAAACCCAAGGGTAACCAGTTATAGAGGCCGGATGCCATCTTGCGGATCATACCGGCGCGCAGCATTAACTGGTGGCTAATAACCTCCGCATCGGAAGGTGTTTCTTTGAGGGTGGCAATTAAATATCGGCTGGAACGCATAATGATGGCTTCTTGATAGCTATAATGGTTTAAAGCCGCCTATTCTACGGCGGTTAATGATATTGGTATAGCACTGCGAAAGTGAATTTCAGCAGTGTTTTCTGATCCCCATGTCAGCATATCTGTGTTAACTAAAAGGATAATCCCATGTTTGAATTACATCCGCGTCTTGCCCAGGATTCTATCGTGATTGGAGAGTTTGAGCTCTCGCTCTTATTACTCAGCCGCGATGCCAATTACCCTTGGTGCATCCTGGTTCCCAAGCGCGAAGACATTTATGAAATACATCATTTGAGTGAGGAGGAACAACTGCAGTTGATTCGTGAATCCTGCCGGCTCTCAGAAGTCATGACCAACTTGTTCGATGCTGACAAAATGAATGTGGCGGCATTAGGGAATGTTGTGCGTCAATTACATGTTCACCATATCGCGCGTTTTACTGATGATCCTGCATGGCCGCAACCGATTTGGGGAAAATTGCCAGCCAAGGAATATACCGAAGTGGATTTTGCTGAGCGCATCAAGCGTTTGCAAAATGCATTGGTAGGTGAAGGATTTAACGTTTTATAGGTTTATTTTTGATTCAATAAAAAACCCCGCGTTTGCGGGGTTTTTTATAAGCATCAGAATTGCTATTCGAATTACACAGCGAATTCTTTCAGTTTTTTCAGCGGACGCACTTTTACAGAGGTGCTGGCTGGTTTGGCTTTGAAGGTAACTTCTTCACCGGTGAATGGGTTAATACCTTTGCGCGCTTTGGTCGCTGGCTTTTTAACAGTAGTGATTTTCAGCAAGCCAGGCAGAACAAATTCACCGATACCTTTCTTCTTAATGTGACCTTCAATGACATTGGTCAACTCGTCCAATACAGCTTGAACCTGCTTTTTGTTCAACTCGGTAGCGTCAGCAATTTGTTGCAGAATTTGAGTTTTGTTTTGGCGCTCGGCAATTGGCTTAACAACTGCTGGAGCTGCTTTTACTGCTGGCGCTTTTTTGGCAGCAGCTTTAGGTGCAACAACTTTTTTGGCAGCGGCTTTAGGTGCAGCTTTAGCAGCTGGAGCTTTTTTGGCAGCAGCGGCTTTAGGAGCAGCAGCTTTTGGGGCAGCAGGTTTTTTGGCAGCCATAATGGATTCCTTGTGATTCTTGAGTGTTGATTAAGGTTATCTTTTAAGCAAAAGATCTCGTGTAAAACATTTATCTAGCCTGGATATTCGCTAGGACATCTGCGTAGCCAGCAAGCTGAAATTCAATTGATAGTGATAGCTCAACATTCAATTTTTATCCACCACTCACTGGTCCGCATTCGAAAACCCCTGTATTTACAGGCTAAAACAGCACTGAATACGGATTGACGCTATATATATAGGATAAAAAACGAATCGGCAACAAAGAATAGCCGTTTTTCGGCGCTAAAAGCGCTTTTTTTTAAGGCTGTGACCTTAAACATGCGTTTTTAAGGTCACAGCTTTAAAAATTCGCTTATTAAATATAAAGCAATTGAAATTCGGGTTCTGGTTCAGCGTATTGCCAGAGATAATTGAATTCTTCGCGCAAGGGCTTTAGCTCGCGCGCAGCACTACTATTAAAAAAACCACGATAGATGGCATCATCATTTTTATAGAGGAGTTTATCGGTATCACCCAACACGAATGCCATATCTTTATTGTTAGGCTCCACGGTCATTTTTCGTACCAGAATTTTCGTAGAAAGTTTCTGTGCAAGGCGAATTAGCAAATGACCGGACTCTAAGGCAGGTTTTGTGTTTTTAATTAATATTTGAATCTGAATGTGGCGACTGGAGCGAGAGAAAACAGAAAGTGCTTCAACAAATTCCGGTGTGCCGAAGACCAATGCATCCAGCTCTTTGGTAAGGATGGCTAATGTACGGCGATTTTGTTTTATCAGCGCTAATGAATAATGGCGAAAATCTTCAATGTTATCCAGCAGCCAAAGGTCCTCACTTGCCTTACTTTGTTGAGCCATGGGGTTGCTCCATTAATTACCGATAGGTTGTGACTGCCAATACATGGTGATGTGAGGAATGCCTGCATCCATAAACTCATCGCCCTGGGCGATAAAGCCCAGGCGTTCATAAAAAGCGCGGCGCTCGATTTGCGCATGTAAATAGACAGGATAGGGCGCGCGCTTCGCACAATAACTCAAAACAAACTTCATTAGCAGTTGGCCAATACCTGCCCCCCGGAATGGTTTTAGTATAGCCACACGACCTATATGGAAGTGTTTTTGATAGTTCAATTCATCAATCAGCAAGCGAGCGCAGCCTATGCTTTGATGTTCATCCTGAACCAGGAAATGAATTGCAGTTTCATCAAGTCCGTCCCATTCATCCTCAGTGGGGACTTGCTGTTCTTTTACGAATACGTCGGTGCGGATTGCTGATAATTGGCGGGAATGGGTTTTCCAATCGGTGGTTATTATGGTGTGCATAATGTGTTTCCGTATCAGGAATGTGATGGGTATGGCGGAGGCTATACCCATCCTACGGACTGTTTTTACTCATCAACCAACAGGGTTTCCTGGTTAATTAATTGAGTGATAGCGGAACGATTAACGGGATCTTGTACCAGCATTTTTAATTGCCGCCAGTTGATCTCCACTTCTTTGCAAACTAATTCGGCCAATTCGCGCGTACAGCAAATAGCTTCCCCATCAGCGAATAGCAGCGTTCCTTTTTCATCGCTGTGGAAGGCAATGCGCGCAGATGGGTGTCTCCACAAAAGTTCACCATCAGCTAATGCAGATTGCCATTCACCTGCGTCAATATCCAATGGCTCTTCCTGGGTTTGCTCCAGGTATTTGCGCTCAGTCATAAATTTACCAAACCACAGCGCAATATTTTCTTGGGTCAGGTGTTGCAAAACAATATTGCGGACTTGCTCAAGCGCTTTTGCATTAATTTCGCCGGGATTATCTTGCAGCGTTAGATCGGGATCTGAGTAACGCAAATCATCATTGATCGAAAGAGCAATTTCCTGACCTATCTCGGAAATAATATCGGCATGACTGGGCGCGCGAAAACCGATGGAGTAGGTCATGCAATCATCGCCTTGTGCATTGCCCCAATGGGCAATTCCGGGCGGGATATAAAGCATGTCACCCGGTTCAAGTACCCACTCATCGGTAGTGTGGAATTCGCTCAGGATTTTAAGGCGCGTGCCTTCAATGCGCGGTGAATTGCTATCGCACATTTGCCCGATTTTCCAGTGGCGTTTGCCCAACCCTTGCAATAAAAATACATCGTAGTAATCAAAGTGCGGGCCTACGCCACCTTTATCGGGGGCGTAGCTAATCATCAGGTCATCGAGGCGCCAGTTGGGAATAAAACGAAAATGATCCAGCAACTGATTTACTTCAGGTACCCATTGATCTGCTGCTTGCACTAACAGAGTCCAATGGGTTTCCGGTAATTTTTCGAATGTCTTTTCATCGAAAGGGCCATTGCGTAATTCCCATGGCGTAGTGCCATTTTCCAATACGATGCGCGATTCGACTTCTTCTTCCAGGGCCAGTCCAGCCAATTCATCTGGTGCCAGGGGTGATTCAAAACCGGGAAATGCATTGCGAATTAACAACGGTTTTTTTTGCCAGTAGTCGCGAAGGAATTCTTCAATCGGCATATCGCCGAGGTGGGTGAGTGGTGCTGTCATTTGTTGTTCCTGTCGTATCGATAAAATTAAGGGCTCATTTGAGCCCTTAATTTGATTTCGGTTTAAATCGCTTTCGCTTGATCTATCGCATTACCAATGTAATTGGCCGGTGTTAAATCGCGCATGGTCTGCTTGGCGTGTTCAGGAATATCCAATGTTTCTACGAATGCTGCCAATACTTCGCGGGTAATCTTCTGGCCGCGTGTGAGTGCCTTCAATTTCTCATAGGGCTCAGGCACGTTATAGCGACGCATAATTGTTTGAATTGGCTCGGCCAATACTTCCCATGAATTATCCAGATCTTCTGAGAGACGCGGGCGGTTAATTTCCAGTTTGCTCATGCCTTTTAAAGTAGATGCATAAGCAATCAGGCTGTAACCAAAACCAACACCCATATTACGCAATACGGTGGAGTCGGTCAGGTCGCGCTGCCAGCGGGAAATTGGTAATTTTTGCGCAAGGTGGGTGAAGATGGCATTGGCAATACCCAGGTTACCTTCGGAGTTTTCAAAATCGATTGGATTAACCTTGTGTGGCATCGTGGAGGAACCCACTTCGCCGGCAATAGTTTTTTGCTTGAAGTAACCGAGGGAAATGTAGCCCCATACATCGCGGTCAAAGTCGATTACGATAGTGTTGAAGCGTGCAATCGCATCAAACAACTCAGCGATGTAATCGTGCGGCTCAATTTGTGTGGTGTACGCGTTCCAGCTTAAGCCTAAACTTTCTACAAATTCTTTGGCGTTGGTTTGCCAATCCACTTGTGGGTATGCGGATAAATGTGCGTTGTAGTTTCCTACTGCACCATTGATTTTTCCTAGTAACTCCACTTCTTTAACAGCTTTCAATTGACGACGCAGGCGTGCAGCCACATTGGCCATTTCTTTGCCGACAGTTGTCGGTGATGCAGTTTGACCGTGTGTACGGGACAGCATTGCGTCGGCGGCATAGTCGTGTGCAAGTTTTACGATACCATCGATAATTGCTTCGGCATCTTTAACGAAAACCTTACGTCCTTCACGCAACATTAATGCGTGAGACAAATTGTTAATGTCTTCCGAGGTGCAGGCGAAATGAACAAATTCCAAAACGGCTTCAAGCTCGGCATTGCCTTTGAATTTGTTTTTTAAAAAATATTCAACCGCTTTTACATCATGGTTGGTGGTGCGTTCAATATCTTTGACTGCCTGTGCATCCGCTTCATTGAAATTGTTTACGATGGCATCGAGCAGGGCATTGGTGCTATCGCTAAACGCAGGTACTTCCGGAACACCTGCATGACGGCTGAGTTGTTGCAGCCAGCGCACTTCTACTTCAACACGAAAACGAATCAGACCAAATTCACTAAAGATGCTGCGCAATGCAATGGTTTTACTGCCATAGCGGCCATCCACCGGAGAGACTGCATTGAGTGCCGAAAGGGTATTGAAAGAATTGTCCATTGTGGTTCTCAACAAAAAAATAAAAATTAAAAGAAAGATAAATCGAAATTTTTAAATACGGCGCAGCAAATCGTCTACCTGGCGTGCGATATCCTTACGATTAAACAGCAGCTGCCAGCGGTTACCGCCGACTTGTCGCCATAAAATCGCCGAGCGGATTGATGCTAACAGGAGCGCGCGAATCTGATTGGCGATACGTTGTTGTTGCAGATAATTGTAGTCGCCATTTACCTGGATGCGAAAACGGAAAGTGCTGATGGTTTCGCTATAAAGTGTGCCCAAATTGGCGATCACATTATCGTGTGTAGATGAAAAATGTTGTGCTTGCTGGTTAACTTGCTCGAGGCGGTTGGCAATCACATTCAGCATATCCCGGCGCCCCGCCAGTTTTTTCTGTAAGTGGAGTACACCCAGTCCATAGCGCAAAGTCTCTCGATGCTTTTGCGAATTTGGCTTTAGTAGCTCGCGCATAACCTCAAGCCCGGTGCGCAAGTTTTCAAGTTTGCCGCCGTAAACATCAAGTGTGCTGGGCGGGTTGAGATCCAGCATGGATTCGATGCTGCATTTGAGTACTTCGGGTTGCACATAACCGGTTTTGGCGATTTGCTCAACCAGGGCCGCGCTTTGGAATACGCCTGCAAGGGCGAGGGTAATGTCTTGCCAATTTTTGCTCACGCGATATCTCTCATGCTTAAAACAGGTTTGAACAAGTAACGACAAGCCGGTTTAATGGTTGTCGGTAGATTCGATGACTGCGCCACCCAGACAAATATCATCCTGATAAAAGACTACTGATTGCCCTGGGGTAACTGCACGCTGGGGCTGATCGAAGATGACATCCAATGTGCCATCAGCCAGGATCTTGACGAGGCAATCCTGATCCGGTTGGCGATAGCGGGTTTTAGCGGTGCATCTCACTTCATGTGAGGGCGGAGTGCCATTAATCCAATGGGCCTGTTGGGCAATTAGATGATTGGTGTATAAAAGAGGGTGGTCCGTACCCTGAACAACGACTAATACATTGCGGGTCAGGTCCTTTTGCGCAACGAACCAGGGCTCCTCATTGGCGCCCTTTACTCCGCCAATCCCCAATCCCTGGCGCTGCCCGATGGTGTGGTACATCAAGCCGGTATGTTCGCCAATCACTTTTCCATCAGGGGTTTGTATTTCGCCCGGTTGCGCTGGCAGGTACTGTTGCAGGAAATCCTTGAAGCGGCGTTCGCCGATAAAGCAAATTCCGGTGCTGTCCTTTTTATTGTGGGTGATGAGTCCGTATTCTTCGGCGATACGGCGGACTTCCGGCTTTTCCAGCTCACCAACCGGGAAAAGCGTATGAGCAAATTCGTTTTCACCTACAGCATGAAGGAAATAGCTTTGGTCTTTGTTGGGATCCAGTCCTTTCAAAAGATAAGTGCTGCCATCGCGATCAGCACGGCGCACATAATGACCGGTCGCGATCAGCTCGCCGCCCAGCATGCGCGCGTATTCCATAAATACTTTGAATTTGATTTCGCGGTTGCACAGGATATCCGGGTTGGGTGTGCGTCCGGCTTTGTATTCTTCAAGGAAGTGTTCGAAAACGTTATCCCAATATTCGGCAGCGAAATTGGCTGTATGCAATTTGATACCTATGCGTTCACAGACTATTTGTGCATCGGCTAAATCTGCTTTGGCAGTGCAATAGTCGGTTCCGTCATCCTCATCCCAATTCTTCATAAACAGGCCTTCGACCTGATATCCCTGTTGTTTTAGCAAGAGCGCTGATACAGAGGAATCCACACCACCAGACATACCCACGATAACGCGGGCACCGGCTGAAACTACGGGACTGGAAGATTGAGTCATAAGGAAATAGCAGCAGTTCAGAAAAGGAGGCGGGCATTTTACCCGCCTGCGCCGGTCACTGCCACCTTAAAGGTGGATAAGGTTTAACCCACAACATTCAGGGGGAAGCGACGACCAGCACGATAATCGTCAATAATCTGCAGGGTCATTGGGCTGCGCAGTTGATCTTTGCGTTCCAATAGCTGCTCATATGTCAGCCAAACTGCTTCAATAATGCCGGTGTCCAGTGTGCGGTTTACATCATGGCTTAATGCTTCTGCAATAAAAGTGGTGCGAAAATAGGTAATGCCGTTGCTTGGTGCGGTGTACAGGTTTACACCTACAACGCCGGTTAACTGAATTTTCCATCCGGTTTCTTCCAGTGTTTCGCGAATAGCGGCTTCCTGCAATGTTTCATCAGGGTCCAAATGGCCAGCAGGTTGGTTGTAAACTTTTTTTCCATCTGATTCTTCATACACCATTAAAAAACGATTATCACGTTCAACAATAGTGGCAACGGTTACATGGGGTGCCCAGGTCATAGCGGTCTCTTGATCAATAGTTGAATAGCTGTTTAGGCGATTTTAACTGATTTCGTTGGTATTAATATGCCGGGGAGTGTGATAACCAAAGAGCGCAAACATTGCAATAGATTTGAGAAAATGGTTGTGCCTGTTTTTTAGTATTGCGTTAAATGACGAAAAAATTAGCTGATGTGATGGATTTTGCATTTCTTACTTTAAGTAGATTTTAGATATCTATTATTAATAAACCGTTCAGCTTGTTAAGCCTAGGCTGCGCTGGATGTCGATTAACAATTCAACAAGGAGCTGCATCATGTTAATTAAGCATATTATGAAGCCTGCATTATTATTTTCGCTTTTATCTCTCGGGGCCTGCGGCGGCGGCTCCGGTAGCGGAAAACAAGAATCCAGCTTAAGTTCTTCTTCTAAAAGTACGGTTTCGTCTTCTCTATCAAGTTCAACAATTTCATCCAGCCAATCATCAATTTCATCGTCGTCAGTATTGATATCCAGTTCGTCTAGTACCCAGCCTGGTAGTTCATCAATATCATCAGCTGTGGCTGCTGCAAGTGTTAAAGTTTCTGGAAACTTATCCATTAAAGATGAAAATGGTGTAGTGCAGAATGATTCCGGGACAGATGATATTAGCGTTGAAATATCATTACTGAATGAACAGCAAGATGTAATTAAATCCAATCGATCCCAGCTGCTTGGGTCAGTTGGTTTGGATGGAAGTCGCCATGGATTTTCTGATCAGCTAAGTGCGAGTGGTGCTGCATTTGTTGTGGTGCACATTGCTAAACCCGGATATACCGATTTCGCGCGGCGTTTTGAATTTGCTGAAACCATTGAGCTATCGGCAGAGTTATTGGAGTTGCCTGAGGCCCGGATAAGCGCGGCTGAAGCACAAACGATATCCGGTGTGACTGTGAATGGATTCAATGTCAGTGTCAGTGATAATTCCCTCGGTGAAACTGGCAATGCCCTTGGTGAAGAATTAAGCGTTTTTATTCCGCAATCGGCGCTGCCTGCCGGAACAGATAGTTTGAATGTGCGCATGAAAGCTTATGACCCAACACAACCTGAAGAAGCTGCTTTTTTCCCCGGCGCTTATGAAGATAGCGATGGTAATAAATTATTGTCTATTGCCTTTAACTACGCCGATATTACTACTGACACGGGTGTTTCCTTAAGGCAAGTTGCACAGAAAACCCGATCAGAGCGAATTAAGGCGCAAAAATCAGGCCGGCAACAAAAAACACAAGCGGCAGATCCCGTTGTAATTAATCGCCTTGTTCCGGAAGAAAGTTGTAATTCGTTGGCTGTCATGGGCGATTCCGATAAAAGTCTGGATGGTTTTCAGATTCCTGTATACACCTATAATCCCACGTCCGGCTTATGGGATTTATTAGGGCAAGGCAGTCTATTTGATGAAGCGGGTCAAATTATTCCGGCCGATTTCAAAAGCTTTGCGTGTAGCTCGGTGAGTTACACACTGGAAATTAAAGTCACCAATGAAATATTTATTAGTAATTGGTGGAACCTGGATTATCCATTGGTGTTTGAAGAGCCGCAAACGGTGTGCGCTAATTTAAAATTATTGGATGAAGGTGGTTTGCCGCTGGTAGGAGCTTATGCGTATGTATCTGATGATGATAATGATCGTAGTTTTTCTGCATCCAGTTTTGTTACTGATGCACAGGGGCAACTGAAGGTTTCTCTTGTCAGGCTAAATAATGACGACACCGATAGTAGTGCGAATTTGTCGGTATATTCTGTTGTGGATGGGACTCTTCTGCAAAAGCCAATTGAACTTTCAACAGCGGCTTGTGCGAATACAGCTCCGGTAGTTCCTGTTACTCTGTCCATTCCTGCTCGTTGTACTCTGGAAGGAAAGTTGCTGAATCCAGATTCTGCTCCTTTCTCAGATGGGTTGATTATCGCGTATCCTGAAAATGGTGACGAATTCATTTATTCCGGATCTTATGCTTATACAAAAGCCGATGGTACTTACGCGATGAATTTATTTTGCGCGCAGGATTACCGCATATTGGATTATACGAGTTGGGTTTCTGAATATTTATCAGATCCTGGTTTGACCAAACAACCTCTGGCAAATGTGAATAACATCAAAGGCGCGGATGAAATTGTTGATGATGGAAAGAAAGTTCAGTTCAAGGATTTAACCGTCTCGCTCAAGCCTTGGGGATTTGTTTATGTTGCCGGAGATGATAATAGTCTATTGGAGATTGACCTATATTATTCAGGAAAAAATTTTCCAGTTGTCTATTCATTTGATGTGATTGATACAAGAACGTCTCAAGTTATCAAACACTTTGAAGGTACTGTTGAAGAGAATGCATTTGAATCTTTTGGTGCAATGCGATCAGCAACAGTCTCTATTAAGCATGAAGTGCCCATCCCGCCAGCTAATGAATATTTATATTACTCAATCAAAGGAGAAGTAATTGATGGGAAAAATACTAAAGGGGTTTTACAAGGATGGATTTTCAATTCAAGCAATATTGAGTGATTTTTAAACTTCAATTCATGTTTTAAAAAAGCGAATAGCAATATTCGCTTTTTTTTGTCCTCTCAATTATTTTTTTGGATTGACTGCTCAATTTCCTCTTTGCTAGTCTCTTGGCTCCTTACGAATCTGAATTAATACAGGGATGTTTATGTACAAAACTGCAATGGTTTTTCACCCGGAGTCTTTTGTCGGATTTAATAAGACTCAACTCATAGAGCGGCATTTATTTTCTTCGGGAATTATAGGTAGCCGTTTTCGTGCTTCATCTGCATTTACGACGGGCCCTGGTTACCGACAGTTTATTCCGAAGTTGGAAACCATCCAGCGATACAACTATGGAATTGTTCGTATCCATATTCAAGCAATGGGACAATGGATGTCGGGTGAGCATGTCGCTCTTAAAGATCATGCAAACCTGGTTATTATAGAAGGCGATGCATTCATCGGCTCCAAGGCCCAGTGTGGAAAGTTATGTGATTTTCTGCAGCAGATAACTGGTGACAATTACACCGTTGACAAAGTCGCGGATGTCGGTTGCCTGGGGATTCGCGAACCGCATCTGACCTATATTGGTTAAAGCTGCAAAAATATTGTCTCCTGACATTCTTTGGTGCACATCTAATGATAATAACAAGCCTATTCCGATGATGAATGTCATGAATTGTTGTTAAGCCTAACAATTTCTTGGAACTGTCATTCAAAAGGGAATATGATTTGCCGACCGACCAGATGGTCGGCTGGTTTTTTGATAACCAAATCAATTAATTAATCGTTACATTTTGTGACATTTGTTGATTTTGGTTTTATCCGTGGCTGTGCAACAATTCTCCGGCTGAAAAATGCCGAAGTTATGGTTGGGATACCGTCGAGTTATCGCCCTCCCTCCCGCATGTCTTGTGCAGTCCTGATAGTGATCTCTTTTCTCCTCTCAATGGTTCCTCATCTATGAACAATGTGAAATCAATTGGCGTTGCCGTGGCAAGCCTTATAGGAATTGTGTTGATTGTTGGCGGTATTAAAGGCGGTCAAATTGCCGCTATGGTCAGTGCGGGTGAGAATACTCCGCCGCCATCCGAAACAGTCAGTACCTTTACAACTGAGGTTCAAAAATGGCCTAACAGTTATACCGCAATGGGTACTGTTGAGGCGTCGGAAGGTATTGTTATTACTGCAGAGGTAGCCGGTAAAGTAAAAGAGATTCGTTTTAAATCCGGTGAACAGGTTAAGAAAGGTACTGTGATTCTGGTACAGGAAGCCGGTAATGAGCAAGCGCAATTGAATGCAGCTGAAGCTCGCCTGCGCTTGGCTAAGTCCAACCATGAGCGTCTGGTTGAGTTGCGCAAGCGCAATACCGTTTCTCAAAGTGAACTCGATACTGCAGTACAGCAAATGGAATCAGCACAGGGTGATGTAGGCGATTTGCAAACTACCCTTGAGAAAAAGCTGGTACGAGCACCTTTTGATGGCCGGTTAGGTATTCGCCAGGTAGACCTTGGCGAAGATTTGCAAGTTGGTGGTGCGATTGTATCCCTGCAAGCGACCAACAGTGTGCGTGTTAATTTCCCGGTGCCGCAATTCTGGTTGGTACAAATGAATCGTGGTTTACCGGTGGAAGTTAATGTGGGCGATGGTTCTGATGCGACTATTAAAGGACAAATCACTGCAATTGGCGCAGAAATCAGTTCAGTAACTCGCAATGCGATTGTTCAGTCCTATCTGGAAAACGACAAAAATCAATTAATTCCAGGTATGGCGGTTGAGACGAAAGTAACGCTCTCAGATCCTCAGGAAGTTCTTGCTGTACCTAGCACAGCGGTCATTTATGCTCCTTTTGGAGATACCGTTTTTGTTATCGAAAAAGATCAAAAAGCAGGTACTTTCAAGGCGCGTCAACAGTTTGTACGTTTGGGGAAAGCGCGCGGCGATTTTGTTGAAATCGTTGATGGTTTGAAGGCAGGTGATGTAGTTGCCAGTGCAGGGGCATTTAAATTGTTGAATGGCCAAACGGTTACTGTGAGTAAATTACCAACGCCGGAATATAAGCTCGAACCAACACCTACTGATAGCTAGTTTGTGCGGTTTGCGCGCTCTTCTCAATTAATCCATAAGCCAAAAAGCCCATGAGCCTAACTTATGAAATTTACTGATATTTTTATTAAGCGGCCGGTTCTCGCCATAGTGGTGAGCCTGCTTATTTTAATTCTGGGGATACAAGCGGGTAATAACCTGACTGTGCGTCAATATCCCCGTAGCGATATCTCCGTCATTATTATTAACACTGTTTATGTGGGTGCTAACGCAGAGTTGGTACGTGGATTTATCACTACACCAATTGAACGTGCTATTGCTTCTGCTGGTGGTATTGATTACATCGAATCACAAAGCGCGATGGGTATGTCGACAGTAACTGCGCATTTGCGATTGAATTATGATCCATTGAAAGCCATGACCGAAATTTCGGCCAAGGTGAATCAAGTGCGTGGCGACTTACCACCAGAAGCTGAAGTTCCTGCGATTCGCATTGAAGCGGCTGACTCGCAATTTGCTGCTGCTTATTTGAGTTTTAGTTCAGAGATTCTTGAACAAAACCAGATTACAGATTTTTTGACGCGCTCAATTCAACCGCGTTTAACCGCAGTTGCCGGTGTGCAAAAAGCTGACGTATTGGGTGGAAGAACATTTGCGATGCGCATCTGGCTTAAACCGGAACGCATGGCGGCATTGAATATTACTCCGGTACAGGTTCGCGCTGCATTAGCGGCGAACAATGTGCAAGCAGCAGTAGGGCAAACACGTGGTTCTTACACGCAAGTGAATTTACGTGCAGATACAGATCTAAAAAATGTTGATGAATTCAAGCAACTGGTTATTCGTAATTCTGCGGATGGAATTATTCGTCTGAGTGATATTGCTGATGTTGCGCTCGGAGCCGAAAACTACGATACCGTCGTTAACTATTCAGGCGATACCGCTGTATTTATGGGGGTATGGGTTGCGCCTAATGCAAACGCATTGGATGTAATGAAAGCGGTTAATAAAGAAATGGAGGCAATCAAGGCTGAATTGCCAACAGGCCTAACGGGAACTGTCGCTTACGATTCAACCGAATATATCGATGCTGCTATCCATGAAGTAATTAAAACATTGTCGGAAACATTGCTGATTATCGTCATCGTAATTTTCTTGTTCTTAGGGTTTAGTCGCTCGGTAATTATTCCGGTGCTAGCGATTCCGCTGTCGTTGGTTGGTGCACTTTTCATTATGCAAATTTGCGGATTCTCACTGAACTTGCTCACACTTCTTTCTATTGTGCTCTGTGTGGGTTTGGTGGTTGACGATGCAATTGTGATGGTGGAAAACATCGAACGTCATATTCAGGATGGAATGAAGCCTTTCCAGGCGGCAATTATTTCTGCACGTGAATTGGCTGGTCCCATTTTGGCGATGACAGTTACGCTTGCTTCCGTGTATATCCCGATTGGATTGCAAGGTGGTTTGATCGGATCGTTGTTCCGTGAGTTCGCTATTACGCTTGCCGGGGCTGTGACTATTTCAGCCGTTGTGGCCATTACCCTGTCGCCAATGCTTGGTTCGCGCATGTTGAAGCCACACAAAGGTTTGGGCGCTCCGTTGGAAAAACCATTTGAGCGTTTTCGCGCATGGTACGGCGAAAAACTGCAGTTGAGCCTGCAAAACCGCATGGGTGTTTATATTTTCTGGATCGGTATAACGGTCTTGTGTTTCCCGCTTTATAACATGTCCCCCAAGGAGCTTGCTCCGACTGAGGACCAAGGTGTTATTTTCGGTATTGTTGACGCGCAAGCTAACTCGACCGTTGATCAGTCGTCGCATTATGGAAAACAGGTTAATGAAGCATTCCTGAGCGTTCCTGAGACAGCGTTTACTTTCCAACTGACAATGCCCACCGGTGGTTTTTCGGGCATGGTTACCAAATCTTGGGCGGATCGTGATCGTGATGTGTTTGAAATAATGCCGGAAGTCCAACAGAAGCTGGCAGACATTGCCGGTGTAAAAATCCTTCCAATTACTCCACCGGCTTTGCCGGGGGGCGGACAGTTCCCGGTTGAGTTTGTATTGGCTTCTACTGCTGATATCAAAGAGATTTATGACTATGCGCTGAAGGTACAAGAGATCATGGTCAAATCAGGTATGTTCTACTTCCAGACATTGGATGTGAAAGTTGATCAACCCGATTACAAGTTGAGTATTGATCGTGAAAAAGTTGCAGATCTCGGGCTTGATTTACAAACCGTAACCAATGATGTCGGTACGTTATTGGGTGGTGGTTACGTCAACCGTTTCAATATGGCAGGACAAAGCTACAAAGTGATACCGCAAGTTAAGCGTGTAGAACGTTTGAACCCGGATGATTTGGCTAATCTGTATGTAACTGGGCCGGATGGCAATTTGATTCGTCTGGATCAGGTGGCTAGCATTAGCCATACGACTGAGCCACGTACCATTAATCGTATGCAACAGTTAAATGCAGTGAAAATCAGTGGCGTACCAGGTGTTCCATTGGGTCAGGCATTGGCTCATTTGGAAACTGAGGTGCGTAAAATTCTGCCGAAGAGTTACACCATTGATTACACCGGTGAGTCGCGTCAACTGAAGCGTGAAGGTAATACCTTCCTCCCTGCGTTCCTGATGGCGATCGTGATGATCTTCCTGGTGCTGGCGGCGCAATACAACAGTTTCCGCGATCCATTGGTAATTCTCGCTGGATCGGTACCATTGGCGATGTTTGGTGCGTTGCTATTCACCTTCCTTAAAATACCAATGCCAATTCCATTCTTTACCAATGGTTTTACCAGCACGTTGAATATCTATTCCCAGGTTGGGTTGGTAACGCTGATGGGCCTGATTGCGCGTAACGGAATATTGGTTGTGGAATTTGCCAATAAACTGCAAGAGCAAGGTATGGCCAAGCTGGAAGCAATTCGTGAGGCATCGTCTTTGCGTTTGCGTCCGGTGATGATGACCAGCGTTGCTACGATTGCAGGTCACACGCCACTTATTTTTGCAGCAGGTGCTGGGGCAGAAGCTCGTAACGCTATTGGTATTGTATTGGTATTAGGTATGACTATAGGTACTTTCTTTACCTTGTTCGTACTGCCTTCCGTATACATGTTGCTGGCAAAAGATCATCAGCATGACCGCGAAGATTTGGAGCAATTAGCAGAAGTAAATTGATTTAATTTTAGTTGAACGTCTAATGTGGCGAGCCTCGAGAGAGGCTCGCTTTTTTTATTCCCGCAAATGTAACTTTAATAATGAATTTCTTCCAAATGAGTTTGGTGGGCGATGATTTGCAATGACGGGAAATTATTTGTTGGCGTTATTGTTATTAAAAATCCAGCTGGATCTCAGTATGTTCTCTTATCGGTCCATTAATCATAATTAAATAAAGTAGGAAGATGAAATGATGAGTTATGAAACATTGGATGCTATTGCCGATTCTTACATTCCAGGGTTGCTAATGTTATTTATGGCAAACGT
Source organism: Cellvibrio sp. 79 (assembly GCA_003056245.1). GTDB lineage: Bacteria > Pseudomonadota > Gammaproteobacteria > Pseudomonadales > Cellvibrionaceae > Cellvibrio. The sequence continues at coordinate 143,393 of MVDH01000004.1, forward strand.
CCTGGCTGCGCTTTATAAATCCTGGCCACACTACAAATCTGTTGTTCCTTGTATTCGCTTTTTTTCGGGCACTTTATTGTTTTCTTACGGATTGATGTTTATCGATAACGCTATTCTTCTTTGGCCCAGGTTCGATCTTGATTATAGTACTCATACCGCCGTAGCCTTATCACTGGTATTTACGTTGTGCGTGTCTTTCCCATCCGGATGGAAATTTTTTGCTATTTCAATGCTGGCATACGCAGCGTTGATGTTGTATCAGCGGTACCATTCTGTCTCGGATATTGTTTCTACCAGTGCAATAATTAGTGTATTTTCCTTTGCGTTATTTAAAGTGCTTTTCAAAAAGAGGCAGCGCAAGGTACTAATACCCAATAATATTTCTTAAAACCATTGAGCCTGATTTTATCCAAGAGGATTTTTTAACAGATAATGAATATCGTCATCCGCGAAGCCACTCAAGCCGATCTTACTAATGTCGCAGAATTATTTGATCTATATCGCCAGTTTTATGAACAGAAGCCCAATCGGGAATTGGCATTCCAGTTTGTCTCAAGCCGATTTAATAACGCCGAGTCGGTAATTCTGATTGCAGAAAATCACCAATTGGGCATAGTCGGATTTTGCCAGTTATACCCGACTTTTTGTTCTGTTGAAGCTGAACCTATTTATTCACTTTATGATTTGTTCGTGTTGCCTTCAGCTCGAAAGCTCGGCGCCGGGCGACAGTTGTTAATTGCTGCCGAAGCAAAAGCAAGTGCTGAGGGTAAGGTGCGCCTGGACCTCACGACAGCCAAAACCAACTTGCCCGCGCAATCCCTCTATGAATCCCTGGGGTGGCAGCGTGATGAAATTTTTTATGCTTATAATAAACGCCCGGTGAGTTAATCATCGGGGTACATAAAAACCAAAGGACCTGACATGAAAAATATAATTGTATTTCTGCTTGTTATTGCAGCTTATGTGGCTGGTTATTTAACACCAAAAAGCTACTTTGTTGCACCGGAATCCCATTCTCCTGCCTCTACAGTTCATAACGTATCCCGGGCCGCTAGTATATTGCCAAATAGTGATTCTATTGCTAATGCTCCGGTTGACCTCGCAGCTGTAAAAGATAATAAACAAACAGAAACTTCTAATATTGAACAACCAGAGCAAATTCAATCCGATAAAAAAGCAGCTGTATCGAACCAAATGGGATTCGACTCCGGTGGTTCATCCAGTACCACAAAGGATGCGATCAGTGATGAGGAAATTGATAAGGTAGTGCCCACACCTTTTAATAAGCAGTTGAAAAGTAATCATGGTTTTATGCGTGATCGTTACCGCAAGTTTGTTGATCAGGAGCATCCGAGTGACCATGATAGAGATATGTATAACCATCTATCGGATGCGATTTTAAGTAACCCCTATGCAAAGTATTTGAATATCGAGTCTATGCAGTGCAAAGCAGGGCTTTGCGAGATCAGACTTTATGAGCAAAAGAGTGGGGTTTGGAGTTATATTCAAGCCGAAATGAGTTTGCAGGATTGGTGGAAATTTAGTTCCCGAAGTGCTTCCGGGTTTGACGTTGGCGATAAAAGCAAACAGGGTTGGTATGTATTGTTAACCACTGATTAAAGGTTTTCATGTGGATATTCGATTAGCACAGCAAACTGATCTGGAGCTTTTTTTCCAGTATCTCGATCTTCAATTACAAAGTAATGGCGCTGGGGATAGTGTTGTGTTTCAGCCGGTCTCGCGTGACGAGTCACGCGTTAATGAAACGATCAGAAGCAAGAAAATAATGTGCGTTGATGAACTTGAATTGGATGAAGCCACTGCGCATCTTTATGGTGAGTGTAAAACAATGAATTATTTCAACAGGAGTTGGTCAGCAAATTATGTATAACCCGAAGCTACATGAAGAGAACCGTCTTGATGTTTTGCATCAATTGATCCGTGATTATCCGTTGGCAACATTAGTGGTAATGGGCGAGGGGGAGTTAGTGGCTAATGCGATTCCATTTTATCTGGATAGCAGTCGCGGTGAGTTCGGCACCCTGGTCGCTCACGTTTCCCGTGCCAATCCACTCTGGCAATTACCTGCAACAGATATTTCCGCATTGATTATTTTTCAGGGCGCCCAACGGTATATCACACCTTCATGGTACGCGACTAAAGCAGAAACCGGAAAAGTTGTGCCCACCTGGAATTATGTGGTTGTTCAGGCGCGCGGAGTTCCGCAATTTATTCATGATCGTGATTGGTTGCTAACCCATGTAAACCAACTGACCGCGACTCATGAACAAGACAGGAAAACTCCCTGGCAAGTCAGTGATGCACCAGAAGATTTTATTGAGCGGTTATTGAATGGAATTGTGGGTTTGGAGATTCCGCTTGAGAATATTAGCGGCAAATGGAAAACCAGTCAGAATCGACCGGAGGCGGATAAGCAGGGAGTAATTAACGGATTGCAGGATAATGGTGGTCATCCTGATGATCTAATTATGGCCGGCCTGGTAAAACAACATACCGTCACCTGATAAAAGAGCAACATCCAGCTTATGAGCGATGTAAAAAAAATTTCCGTCATAGTTCCTGCGCACAATGAAGAAAAATTTATTGGCGGCTGTCTTGCTGCGATTGAGACTGCCGCTAAAAATGTTGTGCAAGAAGTTGAAATGGTTGTGGTATTGAATCGTTGTAGTGATTCAACCGCGCAAATTGCCAAAAAACATGGCGCCTTAACGGTGACTGATGAAAGCCGCTGCATAGCCGCAGTCAGAAATCGCGGGATTGCGGAAGCGAGCGGCGACGTTCTTGTTACTTGCGATGCGGACAGCCGTTTGCACCCACAAGCATTGGTTTTCGTTGTTGATGCATTAAGCAATCCGAATATCATTGGTGGCGGAATGCCCATTCGATATGATCGTCGTTCTCCCGGGATAGTTGCCAGTGAATGGTGCCTCGATGCGGCTGTGGCTCTGACTGGTTTGTCTGCCGGTGCCTTTTGGGCGACAGCGGAAGCCTTTCGGGCGGTAGGCGGGTTTGATGAAAATTTATTGATCGTAGAAGATGTGGATTTTGCCAAACGATTAAAAGCATTTGGGAAAATACAAAAGAAACGTTATATCTGCCTTAAAAAAGCCCCCATGCTGACTTCATCTCGAAAGTTTGACTATTTCGGTGACTGGTCTTTTTTTAAAATGGCAACACTGGATGCGCCCCGCATCTGGCGTAGCTTGAAAAGAATTGATACCGATTTCGTGGATGAATACTTCCACGATTTTAATGACAAGCGCACTGTGGATAAAAAAACTGCAATCGATGATAAGAAAAACCACTGATGTCAGTGGTAAATCTTGTCTGGCTTAACAACGCTGATCCAAACCCGCAGTTCAAGAATCAATTGCTGTATATCATGGATTTCGCTCCATAAAATTTCCCGTCCTACCAGTTTGCGAAACGTATTTTCCGCAATCTGCTGGGCAGCTTCCATATCATTAATTGCCTGCTTTAAACCCAAACGGGCGGAATATTCTTTTTGAACAACCAGACCAGACATACAATGCTCCTTTACCCAAAGTTAAGTTTTGTTTAGCACTGAAACATTCCACATTACTTAATTTCATGAGGTGAGTATCAACGATTTTCCTGACGAAGTTTTTGTAAAAAATTCCTGCTTAAAAGCCATACTTTCATAAAAAAATTCACATCTATCATTCAAAACTTTGCTGTAGCGTTCTAATAAACCATCGATCTACGATATTCCTTTGCCCACAAATTGCTGGTTGATATCTCAATTCCCCGCCAGCATGTTGATTCTATTGGCTTTTGTTTTTAGGGATTAATGAACTCTAATCGCAAGAGTCAGGTCCGTTTTTCCAGCGAAACAAGTGCATATCAATAAGGCAATCCTTGTGCCAAAGTTGTCTCTATTACCAAATGTGAAATTTGTTAAAAAATCGGGATTTATAATTGTTAGCAAATTCAATGGCTATGGTTATGGATGTTAAAGCTGGTTATTGAACCAGAGTCGCTATTGTTGAACCTGCGTGGAATTTAATTATTTTTCTTATAACGTTGTTTTGAAAAATTAGCCCTAAGTGGATTGAAAAGTTTACCGAATTACTCATTTTCTGCAAAAGTGTGATTGATGTCGCGTTGGTTGGTTTTCTAATATTCTGATTAAGTATGTTGTAGTCACTATCCGCCTGCTATACCTGAAACTACTTCGTATAGATGTGGTTATTGGAAGCATTATGTTACGTAAAGTCAGATATGTTATTGATGTTGTTTTATGTGTCAGTGCTCTTTCCGGAAATTCGTTCCCGGATTTATCTTTTGCATCAGGTGTATGCAGTTGATGCGGTATCTGGGATGTCTTGGTTTAATCAAGCCGGAGGTGGATTTGATCCGCACAATTCTTCGGACAAGTTCACGCCTGGATAAGCGCTGGGCACTGGCTGAAAGTGGTGAGTGCGACGCACTTTTGGTTTATAACGCCGAAAAAAGTGTTGCTCCTTTTACCCTTAAACCTACCACGCAATTGATCATGATTCGTCGTCGCGGCGAAAAACATGATGGACATGTTTTTTTGAAACCTTTTCGTGCTGATGAGCTGATCGATACGCTCATTGTTATCGACACTGAAAATTATTCGGCCCCGGTGCCGGCGGGAACTGTAAACAATCAGGTTTCCGCGAATCTTTATCGCCTGAAAAAATGGCCTCCAGCCGATATTTTGCAGCAGCACAAAAATTATATGTTACTGGCTGTTTATCTCAGCCGGGGCACAAAAACCTTGCAGGATTTAATGACTTTATCGGGGCAGGGCGAAGCCCTGTGTAATAACTTTTTGAAAGTGTTGCAGGAGCGCGGCCTATTGCAAATAGAGGGGGGCAAGGGTAGTCCAATTGTTACTTCCATTGAGCGCCCGGCAAGAATCCAGGATGAAAAGAAAAATTTTTTTTCATTACTTAAAGCTAAATTGGGTTTAACCAAAAAATAATAAAGTGATGATTATGAAAGAATATAAATTGGTTTTTACAGGAACTACTGGCGCAGGCAAAACGACGGCAATCAATGCAATCAGCGAAGTGCCTGCGGTAAAAACGGATGTTGCCAATACCGATTCCACACTGAATAAAGAGTTTACAACTGTCGGGCTGGATTTTGGCCAGATTAACCTGGCGAACGGTGATCGGGTCCGTTTATTTGGAACTCCCGGTCAATCGCGTTTTGATTTTATGTGGAAAATTTTAACCAAAGATGCATTTGGCCTGATTATTTTGATTGATAACTCACGCCCTGAACCGCTCGCTGATTTGGCTGTTTATCTGGAAGGCTTTGCACAGGAACTTAGGAATACCCCCTGTGTAATTGGTGTTGGCCGAACCGAAGAGCATCACACTCCCTCGCTGGATGATTTCTCTACGGCATTGGAAAGTAAAGGGTTTACGCTCCCGGTTATCCCTGTCGATGTAAGGTTGCCGAAAGACGTTATTTTATTGATTGAATTATTGATGGCCCAGGCTGAAGCCGATATGCAAGAGGAGTTTCTATCCCAATGAATATTGATGTCGGTATTCTTGCGAATGCCCGGAATGAATGCAGGAAACTCCTTACCGAACAAGTTGGTGTACTGGGTGTTGTTATTTCATCGGTCGATGGTTTTGATGTGGCTAGCGCGGTAACCAGAGACCTGGAACCTGCAAAAATTGCAGCAATGGCAAGTTCCATTGCTGCAATAGGTATTGTTGTTTCGCAGGAAGCTTCTTTGGGGGCGAGTAAGAGCATTACGGTTAACACTGAAGACGGTTTTGTATATATCACCAATATTGAATTGGCCGGCCAGCTTTGCGCATTAAATGTTATTGCAAATAGCTCGGCGATACTCGCCCAGATTATTTATCACAGCGGTGAAATTAAGCGGAGGCTGGAAGTCAGTTGATCTATCAAGCCCTGGACAGCGAATTAAAGTTGTTGGCAAAAACACCCGGTGTTATTGCTTGTGTATTGGTGAGCGCCGACACGGGAATGATTTTTTTATCCAGTGCCAAAAGTGACCAGATTGATGTGATGGCAGAAGCTGCCCGGGATTATTGGGTCTTGCATCAGAAAAACGGCAAGGTATTTGAAGCATTGGGTTCGGTACGCAATGTATTTATCCAGCACGAGCGCGCGCATTTGTCGGTACAAATGTTTGGGCATTCATCAATGCTGCTGGTAACCATTTCGAGGTTGCGCAGTGTTGACTGGAGTTCCTGGTCTGCCAATACAAAAAAAATCAGCGAATTGTTATATAAGTTAGATGTATCCAATGGTAAGTGTGAATAAGTTAGCGTTTCCTATCATTTGCAAACAGGTAATTAACTATGTCTACAATCAAGCAGTCTATTGACGAACTTTTGGTATTGGATGGCGCCCTATGCTGTGCTGTGGTGGATTCTGCCAGTGGCATGATGTTAGGTGCTGGCGGTTCCGGTGTTGATCTGGAGGTCGCCGCTGCCGGCAACACCGAAGTAGTCCGGGCCAAATTGAAAACAATGCGTTCATTGGGTTTGAATGATGTGATTGAAGATATTCTTATTACGTTGGGCAAACAGTATCATCTGATTAGGCCCATGTCGCGCAAAGAGGGTGTGTTTATTTATTATGTGTTGGACAAAAATAAATCCAATTTGGCTATGGCGCGGCGTAAATTGGCAGACATAGAAAAAGAATTAACCTTCTAGTTTTATTTTTTATATTGTTTTTATTTCGCGCTGGGCAGGGATGCTGCCGCAACCATTTTATTCCTGGAATAATTTAACCATCCATGGCCAGTTTTGAATGCCTGCATTATTCAAGCGGCAACAGGTGTATTGGGTTTATTGTTTAATAATTGTTGCACTTCACTACGTGAGTTCGCTTGTTCAAGGGCAGAATTGGTTGTATCAGGGTTGTAACTAATCATATCCCAGCCGTTATGTGCCTGATCGGGAAAATCACCTGTCCATACTTGCGGAGATGCAATAACGGCTCGTGTGACAACATAGGTGTAATTGGTGAGTGCATGCCAGGAAAGAACAATATCTGAAACTTCGATATGATCTTTTGCAACACTAAATGATAGCGAAAATTCTTGCCCTACATCCTTAAAACTAAATGGCCATTCTGATGGCGGAGCTTTGGGAACCAAATCATATGAGTTGCGTACACGAATAGTTTTGTTTTTCAAATTGTAGGTTTGCTCGTAAACGGTTTGCCAGTTACTGCTGCCAACGCGGGGGCTGGCAAAGGTGATGCTGGTAACACCAACATCCGGCAAGCTTACCGCCATGTCCAGTGTAAATAAGCTGGCAAGTGCTCCACCGAGGCTGTGGCCAGTAATAAAAATTTCAGTGGGGGCATCAGGTAGTTTATTAAGTGCAGTAAATATCTGGTTTTGCAAAGACGCAATCATTGTTTGTTTTGTGGTGGTGTAAATTTTATTAAACCCATCACCGACATAAACATTCTTGGGAAAATTATTTGTATTGTTAAACGGTGCGAATGCGAGTGATGCGCCGGATTCAAGGTCAAGCAACATATCATCCAGTGATGATGTGCCGCGAAATGCAATTAAATATGTGTTGCTTTGTGAGGAAGATTGATAAAGCAGTGCATAGCGTTCTTCTTCGCCGCTGCCCCAGATGACATCGTCAAACCCGGTAAAGCGCAGCAAAAAATTAAAATTAATACTATCAAATTCCAGCGCCGGCGGTACATAAGCGGGATTGCTACTGTTGGCAAAATCACTATAAGCTGCTGCTGAAGCGGCGGCTAATAAATTGGCAAAGGTTGGATCGAGGAAAGTATTACCTGATAAATCCCTGGTAACATTACTGGTGTCGCTCATAGTTTGCTCCTTAACGGGAAAGCACATTGGAAAATACGTATTATCCAAAAACCTGAAGTAGTATAAGCGATTAGTAGTGTTCGGCTATTACAGCTAATTACGAGCCATGTTTTAATCATTGGGTATTAATGCGCATGTTGCGCAGAAAATCATAGGGGAGCTTGATTCGAAATGCATGGAAAATGTTTATGTGAGGCGGTTGAATATACCATTGAGGGAAAGCTTGGTCCGGTGTACAACTGCCATTGTTCAAAATGTCGTCGTTGGCACGCGGCGGCGTTCAGAACGCGAGCATCAATAAATAAACAACAATTTGCTTGGGTGAAAGGCGCTGATAATCTATCAGCGTATAAATCCTCGGATTATGTGACTAAATTTTTTTGCAAAACCTGCGGTTCTCCATTAATTAGCACCTACGATAACAAGCCGGACATTTTAGGTATCCCCTTGGGGGGCATTGAGGGGATTGATGATATCCAGGTGCAAGCCCATATCTTTGTTGGTTCAAAAGCGAGCTGGCATGAAATCACCGATTCAGTTCCCCAATACGATGGTTGGCCGGGCAGTGAAGAAGCCGTGCGTCAAACCAATCAATAATTTTTATGCAGATAAATATTCCGATGACTTTTAATTTCGATTTAGCCGTTAAGCGTGAGCACACCAATTCGGTAAAGTTTGATGGCCGGCTGCAATATTTTGGTACTGCTGATGTATCACCTTTGTGGGTTGCTGATATGGATTTTGCCGTGCCTGATTGTATTACCCAGGCATTGCAACAACGATTAAACCATCCGGTATTTGGATATTCGCTTTATCCTGAAAGCCTTTACCAAGCAACAATTGATTGGTTTGCCCGTCGCCATGGCTGGCATATTGAACGCGACTGGATTCTGATGGCGCCGGGTGTGGTTCCATCGTTGTTTGCTGCAGTACTCGCGTTTACAAAGGAAGGTGAAGGCGTAATTGTGCAGTCGCCGGTTTATTTTCCATTTTTCTCGGCAGTGACAACCAATCATCGAACATTAATCAACAATCAATTGCGCGAAGTGGATGGCCGCTACGAAATTGATTTCGATCATTTGGAAGAGTGCGCAAAGCAAGGTGCGCGCTTACTGATGTTATGTACACCACATAACCCTGTCGGGCGGGTTTGGTCTGTAGAAGAGTTAACGAAAGTGCTGGCGATTGCGCGCCGCTATGATTTAACTATCCTGTCCGATGATATTCATTGTGATCTGGTTTATCCCGACAACAACCATACGATGTTGGGCCGTCTCGCACAGCCCGGTGATAAAATTGTTACCACTATTGCTCCCAATAAAACGTTTAATATTCCAGGCTTGGGTTTATCGGCATTGGTGATTCCTGATAAGTCACAGCGCGATGCAATGAGGTTGGCTTTTGAGAAATTGCATGTCGGGAATCATAATCCGTTTAGCATTGTGGCCTATGAAGCGGCTTATCGAGGCGGTGATGTCTGGTTGGACGCGCTGATGAAATACTTGACGATAACAAGGGATTTTGTCGCAGGGTTTATTGCACAGGAAATTCCGCAAATTAAATTGGTAAAACCGGAAGCGACTTATTTGCTGTGGCTGGATTGTCGCGAGCTGGGTTTATCAGATGCGGCGCTACGCGATTTTTTTATTCGTGAATGCAAATTGGGGCTTAGCCCGGGAATTGTATTTGGGGATGGTGGCAGCGGGTTTATGCGGATGAACATTGGTACTCGATTAGGCTTGATTAAAGAGGCATTGAACAGCATGAGAATTCATATAAAGTAAATTTATATAAGAATAAATTTATTATAAAAATAGCCTATCAGGTTTATTATTGGTTATTGTTATCTATCATGAGTGGTCCGCTGCAAAACGGATGTGATTATTGTCAAGTAAAAATGATCCCTTATTAAGGTTGCACAGGTGAAGTTATGTTTGAGCCGAACAAGCTAACGCGTATTGGCGATATTCTGGTTGAGCGAGGTTTAATTTCCCGGCAACAATTGTTACAAGCTCTTGACTTGCAACAAGCCCGCCATTTGTTGAGCGAAAATGAATCGTCCAGCAATGGTCATAGCGGGATAGGGGAAATATTGGTTGAGTTGGGTTTTATCACTCCCGGGCAATTGAAAAAAAATCTGGCCCATCAAAGTCGAATCAGAAAAACCACTCTCGCAATTACGTTAGTTGCGCCTTTATTTACAATGGCCTGCGGAGGTGGCGGCGGAGGCGGTGGTGCAGCAGTACCATCGACTAAACCTGCGCAGAGTACAAACTCATCGGTTCTTGTAGAATCTACGTCGTCAACACAAGCATCCTCGACACCGCCACAATCTCCGGTATCCAGCAGTTCAAGTTCCAGCTCTTCTTCAAAAGCCCAATCATCAGAAAAGTCGTCCTCTTCATTCCCACAATCTTCATCCCCGGCGATAAGCAGTACTTCATCGGTAGGCATTAGTGGGCCGGTAGTACTGTACTGGACCGCCCCCACCAGACGGGTTAGCGGAAGTCATATGGATATCAGTGAGGTGGGGGGTTACGAAGTTCGTTATAAACTGCGTGACCAGTCCAGCTTTACCTACGTTAAGATCCCCAGCGGTTTTACTGATTCATATTATTTTGATTATCTGGAAGGGGATTATGAGTTTCAAATAGCGGCATTTGATGTAAATGGGATTTATAGCAGTTTTGTACCGATTAGCCCTATCAATTAATTAAAACTGCCGGATAAATTGATAATGGCTTGATTAGCATTTTCAAGCCATTATCTTATTTGTTATTAACCCGCTTTTTAATATGCGCCTCTGTTTTCTCTCCTCATTTGTTCGTTGCTGTCGTTAGTAAATTGACCGGCACACGCTAAACTCTTTTTATTCCCGTTGCGTAATTTAACTAAATAGCATTGTTGGAGTGCTGTTATGTCTATTACAAAAAAATTCATGGTTGCCCTTGGGGCGATTTTATTAGCGGGCATGCTCCTGTGCGCATTGAGTATTTATTGGCTGGAGCAAAAATCCATTCAAGCCGACGCTGATCTTGAAAGCCAACGCATAAGCAATGAAGCATTGCGTTTATTGGGCGTTATCGATTCGATAATGACTGAGCGTGTAAAAAGCAGCATGGCATTGTTGCAAGAATTTGGCGGGCAACAGGGTGAGCCGCATCAAGGGGAAAAAGTCCGTGTTAATGAGCGAGATGCGCCTGATTTATTGTTAGGTGATACAGCAGTTGCGAATCAATTTTTATTAGTGGATAAAGTCACTGCCATTATGGGCGGCACGGCTACTATTTTTTCCAAAGACGGTGCTGATTATGTGCGTGTGTCAACCAATGTAATGACGCCGACCGGCCGAGCAATTGGAACTGTATTAGCACCGCAAGGTGCCGCTATAAAACAGATACAACAAAATAAAGCGTTTTATGGTTTGGTAGATATTTTAGGAAATCCTTATTTGACCGGTTACGAACCTATTCGCGATGCAAGCGGTAATGTATTGGGTATTTGGTACGTTGGTTATAAAGCTGATTTACGTGAGTTATTTGACTCAATAGAAAAGAGCCATGTTCTTACCAGCGGCTTTGTTGCAATAAGGGATAATCTTGGTGTTATCCGTGTCCATTCCAATAATATGGAACTGGCCGAAGTGGATCGCATTATTAATGACAAAGATCCGCAGTGGGTGTTGAGCTCCAATCGTTTTGATGCCTGGAATTATGAAATTATTACCGCTTATTCGCGCGCTGAAATTGCCGGGCTGGTGCGCGCTTCATCGCTGTTGACATGCTTGCTGGTATTGGTTGCCGGTTTGATCATTATGGTTATTGTTTTTCTATTGAGCCAATGGGTGGTGGTGCAACCTTTACATCAAACCATCCAGCGATTGCGCAATATTGTGAGTGGCGAAGGGGACTTGACCCAACGTTTGAACTCCAGTGGTCGCGATGAATTGGCCGAGCTGGCAAATGGCGTGGATGATCTAATGGAGCGATTACAAAATACGATTAATTCTGTGGCGAAATCGACCGAAGAATTATTTTCGTCTGCATCACAACTGAAAATAATTGCAGCGCAATCCTCTCAATCTGCTACCGCACAAAGCCAGGATATTAATAGTATCGCCAGTGCAATTTATGAAATGAGCACTGCTGCGCACCAGGTGGCTAACCACGCCGATAATGTCGCTCAGGCAGCATCCAAAGCGCAGCAAGACGCTGAACGGGGTTATAACAATTTACGGGCAACGATAGATTCCACCCAATCCCTCGCCAGTAATATTGAGCAGGCTGCGCAGGGAATAAATGCACTGGCAGGAGCCAGTAATGAAATCGGTGCGGTTCTCAGTGTGATTCGTTCAATTGCGGAGCAAACTAATTTATTGGCGTTAAACGCGGCGATTGAAGCGGCGCGTGCGGGTGAGCAGGGGCGCGGTTTTGCAGTCGTAGCCGATGAGGTGAGGTCACTGGCGAGCCGCACTCAGGCATCGACTGAAGAGGTCGATAAAATGGTGAAGCGGTTCCAGGCAAACTCAGTGCAAGCCTTTGAAAAAATGCGTGTGGCGGAAGATCAGGTTCATGCAAATGTGAACGCTGCCAGCGACTCGGGGCACTCTATCCAGCAAGTGTTATCAGCGGTTTCCCAATTAAGCGGTTTGAATCGTGAAATCTCTACTTCTGTTCATGAGCAAAGTAATGTTGCGGAAGATATTAATAGCAACATTACGCGTATAAACAACAATAGCGATAAAAACCATCAGCGTGTCCAGGAGACATTGAGGGCTTCAGAATTCTTAACGCGTATTACCAGTGAAATACAGCGGCAGCTGGCAACCTATAAAACCTGATGAAAAAATCCGGGCCAAAACCCGGATTTTAAAAATCAGAAAGATGATTGGAAAAAATTATTAATTGCAAAAACCCGGATTATATTGATAAATAAATTGGGTTTTGGTTACCGAGCTTGTGGAATTCCAGCTACTTAAGGTTTGGATTGCATCAAAGGATTGCTTGGCCCGGTTGACCACTGCTTTGGTGTAATCCGCACTGACATCTTCGTATTTGAATGAAACTTCTACTACTACCGGTTTCTGCGAGCCGGTGGGTACGCTGGTGTACCACAAGGTGACACTCACTTCGGCATCAATGGAACCCAAATCGATTGTACCGCCATCGTAAACGCGTTCGTAAATCGACAGATTTCCCACCAGCGACAGCGCTGTTGAATCGGCAATCGCGTAATTGGTATCGAAACCGGGGAAATGTACGTTGATATCTTCAAAATTATTGATGGTGCGAGTATTGGGTGATGTTGTTGAGTGTCCATATACAACATTGAATGGGTTGCCGCTCTTGCTGCCGATATCTGCTTCGAGTTTCGTTTCTGCCTGATTGCTTGATGCTGAAAGATCTTCAAAATCGGCGATGTAGGAATCCGGGCTGCGGAATTTCAACGTTACTTCGGATTGGCTATTTTCAATGCGGTCGCGAAAGATATAGCCCAAATCATCCAGCAAGCAGGTGCCCGCAGTATCGTAAAATCTTACCGTGCGGGTTTTATCGAGCGTTAAGCCACCGGAAACATCACGCGCGATGGCAGTTTCAACCGCGGAGGTAAAACTGGAAAAATAATCGCTGACTTTGGTGGGTTCCGTTGCGGAGGTAAATAACGTGGGATTTAGCAGTAATTTGTATTCGCGGGTAGTGACATCCGGGTTGGCCATTGCAGCCAGAGGAAGGGCAAGCAGGCCAGTGATAAGCAAAGGGATTTTTTTCATGGATTATCCTTTCAGGGAAGGTGTTATGAAGCCCGAAAGCTACCATTCCTCCATGACAATTCCTTGAATGCCCGATGACGGTTTAGCCCGGCACAGTTTTTATAACCATCTACTACATGCAAAACGCCCGCTAAACCCCTACAATAGCCGCCTTTTTTCTGTCCCCCTGGACTTCCCGAGCACTTATGACTGTAAATTCCTTTGATCCAAGCCAAACTACAACCCTGGATACACCGGCCAAGACCTTGGCCAGCCAGGTGCAATCCGGTAGCAACAAAGGGAATACTATCGGTTTTGTGTCGCTCGGTTGCCCCAAGAATCTGGTGGATTCCGAACGCATCCTCACCCAGCTGCGCACTGAGGGTTACAACATTGTGCCAACCTATAACGATGCCGATATGGTGATCGTTAATACTTGCGGCTTTATTGATAGCGCGGTGCAGGAGTCATTGGGTGCGATTGGGGAAGCGCTCGCAGAGAATGGCAAAGTACTGGTGACTGGTTGCCTGGGCGCCAAGAAAGACGAGATTATCCAGGTTCATCCCAACGTATTGGGGATTACCGGGGCACATGCTTATGAAGAGGTGCTGTCACAAGTCCATCAGCATCTACCGCCAAAACCAAACCACAACCCCTTCACGGATCTGGTGCCACCGCAAGGTATCAAACTAACTCCGCGCCATTATGCGTATTTGAAAATCTCGGAAGGCTGCAACCATTCGTGCAGTTTCTGCATTATCCCGGATATGCGCGGCAAGCTGGTTAGCCGTCCTATTGGCCAGGTAATGGGCGAGGCTGAGCGTCTGGTAAAAGCCGGCGTAAAAGAGTTACTGATTATTTCGCAGGATACTTCTGCTTACGGTGTAGATATCAAACATCGCACCGACTTCTGGGATGGTCGCCCGCTCAAAACTGATATGTACCAACTCGCTGCTGCATTGGGTGAATTGGGCGTGTGGGTGCGTTTGCACTACGTATATCCATATCCGCACGTGGATAACATTATCCCGCTGATGGCGCAGGGCAAGGTGCTGCCTTATCTGGATATTCCGTTCCAGCATGCAAGTCCGACGCTCTTGCGTAAGATGCGCCGCCCCGGTCAGGTGGAAAAGACACTGGAGCGCATCAAAAATTGGCGCGAACAAGTACCGAATCTCACTATCCGCTCAACATTCATTGTGGGATTCCCCGGTGAAACCGAAGAGGATTTCCAGGAACTGCTGAATTTCCTCGAGGAGGCGCAATTAGATCGCGTGGGGTGCTTCCAATATTCGCCCGTCGATGGCGCGAAAGCGAATGATTTGCCTGATCCTGTTCCCGATGAAATCAAGCAGGAGCGCTATGATCGTTTTATGCAATTACAGCAACGCATTTCTACTGAACGTTTGAAACTGAAAGTGGGTCAAACCTTACAAGTCCTGATCGATGAAGTTGATGAAGAAGGTGCAATTGGTCGCTGTTTTGCAGATGCACCGGAAATTGATGGTTGCGTGTACTTGAATGGCGAAGAAGATGTTAAGCCGGGTGATCTGGTGAATGTGCTAATCGAACATTCCGATGAGTATGACCTCTGGGGTTCAAAGGTTTAAAAATCCCCACCTGAAAATCCCCTGCTCGCCGCAAGTGACAGGGGATTTTTTTATGGGCTATATTTCACGGGAGTGTATTATGAAAGACGTTCAACATTTACCAGAGCAACGTAAGTTTGTGATTCAGGAAGAGGGTAGTGAGGAAGCAGTACTCGCGTATCGTTTATTTAACCAGAGTGATAAACCCGCTGTGGATTTTTACAGTACTTATGTACCGCCGGCGTTTCGTGGCAAAGGCCATGCGGAGAAATTGGTGCGGTGCGGATTGACATGGGCAAAGGAGCAGGGGCTACATATTGAAGCCAGCTGTTGGTACGTGGCGAAATTTATTCGCTAATCATCAAAGGAATTAATCAATGGGGCGTGTGCGCGGTTTTACTTTAATAGAAATGATGGTGGTGGTAGCAATCATCGCCATTTTAGCTTTAATGGCGATGCCATCTCCCGAGCCTGTGGTCACACGCAAGCAGGTGAGTGAATCGTTGGAGTTAATTGAGGATTACAAAAAGCTTGTGACTTTTTATCATAAAAGTACGCAGGTTTTTTTAACAAACAACCAGGAGGCGAGCATTCCTCCCGCCGATAAAATTCTGGGGAATTATATTGATCGTGTCGATTTGGTTAATGGCGCTTTCCATATTCATTTTGGTAACAAGGCTCACCCTGAAATCAAAAATAAAACCCTCACGGTTCAACCGGTTGTGGTAAACGGGTCGCCAGAGAGCCCCATTTCATGGATCTGCGGTAAAGCGGCCGTACCCAATGGAATGTCCGCTGTCGGGCAGAATCGCACGGATATTGATGTAAAGCACTTGCCTATCAACTGCAGGATCTAGCAATTGCAGGGTCCAGGATTTTAATCGATGAGTTTTCGCAACACTTGTATTGTCCTTTTTATCGCGTTGATTGTTTTTAAATGGGATGTTATCCGCGAGGAATTTAGCCCGCCCCCTGATTTTTCTGCACAGCATCCCGAGGGTGTTATTTTATATTCGGCGGCTTGGTGCGGTTACTGCAATAAAACACGCGCATTCTTTAAAGAAAATAATATTGCCTTTGTTGAATACGATATTGAAAAGTCGACAGAAGGTCGCTCGCAGTATGAGCAATTACGTGGCAGTGGAATTCCGCTGATAATGATTCGCGGTCAAGTGCTGCGTGGTTATGATCCCAATGCGTTAAAAGATGCATTGCAACTCTAGTGAAACGAAAGGTTGGTTATGATCCAGTTAGAAAAAGCGAGTGAAAGTATTTACCGCCAACGGTTGCAAATTGATGGCCACGAAATATTTGCCGATGTAAAAGCGAATGTAGATGGTGAAGATACCGCGCCAGACCCGCATGGTTTGCTGGACTCTTCATTGGCAGCTTGCACGGCGATTACCCTGACCATGTTCGCCAAGCGGCGTGGAATACCGGTTGAATCAATCAACATTGATATTGAACGCGATGATTCCAACGAAAAAGCGGGTGAATATAATCTGGCGATGAAAATAGAATTTGTGGGAAACTTGAGTGAAGAGCAACGGCAACAGCTAGCCGGAATTGTGAATAAATGCCCGATTCATAAATTGTTGTCTCATGGAACATTTAATATCATTACAACCATTTCATAACGAATAAAGATTGCAAAAGGGCCTGATATTAATCAGGCCTTTTTATTTTCAGGCAGTTTCCAGTTCCTGGTAAACAGAATAATCCGTATAACCTATATGGTTCCCGCCAAACAATGCGTTGGGATTCAGTTCTGCCAATGGCCAGTTATTGGCAAGGCGCAACGGCAAATCCGGGTTGGAAATAAAGGGTCTACCAAAACCCACCATATCGGCATAGTCTTGTTCCAAAATAGTGTCGGCACGGGCTTTGGTGTATTTTCCGGTAACCAGAATTTTTCCAGTAAAGTTGTTGCGTAATTCTTTGCGGAATTCTTCGTTGATTTGCGGTGCATCATCCCAATCGGCTTCGGCAAGGTGAATGTAAGTGAGATTTTTTTGCTGCAGAAATTGGGCGGCTTTCTGAATCGTATCCAAAATTTCCGGGCAATTCATTCCGCGCGCGGTGATGAACGGGGCCAGGCGAATGCCCACACGCGATTCACCAATTTCATCGACAATTGCATTCACGACCTCCTTTAAAAAACGCAAACGATTTTCCTGTGAGCCGCCATACTCATCAGTGCGATGGTTAGAGGTGGTGCGAAGGAATTGGTCGATTAAATACCCATTGGCGCCGTGGATTTCTACACCGTCAAAACCCGCCGCAATCGCATTTGCAGCGGCGGTTCGATAATCCTCAATTATGTGATGGATTTCTTCGCGAGTCAGTGCACGAGGGGTTGGGCAATCCAGTTTTTCACCGCTTTGTGTGCTCTCGTTATAAACCCATACCTGACCTTGAAATGGAACAGCAGAAGGTGCAACAGGCAGGGCTCCATTATGAAAACCCGGGTGCGACATCCGTCCCACATGCCATAATTGCACAAATATTTTTCCACCTCGTGCGTGCACTGCAGACGTTACTTTTTTCCAACCGTTTACTTGTTCCGCTGAATGAATTCCCGGTGTAAATGAGTAGCCCTGGCCTTGTTGTGAAATTTGTGTGGCCTCCGTAATAATTAATCCGGCGCTCGCGCGCTGCGAATAATAAGTCGCCATTAAATCGGTAGGGATATTTCCCGGCTGCGCTGAACGGCAACGGGTAAGCGGCGGCATAAGCACGCGATTGTTGAGGTGAAGATCGCCCAGGGTTAACGGTGAAAATAGTTTTGAATTGCTCATCAGTTCTCTCCTGAATGCTACGCTGAATTAGACCCAATATTCCAAAACTATTTTTCCGATAGTTTTGCCTGTTTCAATTTTTTCATGTGCTTTACGTAAATTGGCGGCATTGATGGGGCTCAATACCTCGGTAACTGTGGTGATTAATTTTCCTGCGTCAATTAACTCCGCGACTCGATTTAATAAATTGTGTTGCTCAATAATATCGGCAGTAGTGAACAGCGAACGAGTGAACATTAATTCCCAGCTAAAACTCACGGATTTGTTTTTCAATAAATTCAAATCTACCTGACCACTTAATTCCACAATCGAACAAATATGCCCCTGGGGGTTAATGACATCGGCAATCGCTGCCCAATGTTGGTCGGTGTTATTTAAACAAAAAACATAATCGACACCGTTAATATCATGGGCTTTTAATTGGTCGGTAAATGATTTGCTGTGATCGATTACCAAATCAGCGCCCAGTGTTTTACACCATTCTGCTGATTCAGGGCGTGAGGCGGTGGCAATAATTTTTACGTTGGTCAATGCGTTGGCGAGCTGGATTGCAATTGAGCCAACACCACCGGCGCCACCAATAATTAATAAAGTTTTTGGTTTGGTATTTTTATCTTGTGAAATTCGCAAACGATCAAATAATCCTTCCCATGCGGTAATTGCTGTGAGTGGTATTGCAGCCGCTTGTGCGTTGTTGAGGCTTTTCGGTTTGTGACCAACAATTCGTTCATCGACTAACTGGAATTCACTATTGCTGCCAGCGCGTGAAATATCACCGGCGTAATAAACCTGATCACCGGTTTTAAATAGGGTCACATCTGCTCCTGTTGCGATTACACGGCCAACGGCATCCCACCCCAATACGCGATAATTTTCCTCAATCTTGTCGTTGGGCTTGCGAACCTTGGTGTCCACCGGATTTACCGATATGGCGTCTATGGCAATCAATAAATCATGGCCGGTCGGTGTTGGTTTATCGAGGCTTACATCCATTAAGGATTCCGGATTGGAAATCGGTAGATAGGCTTTCAGGGCAACAGCTTTCATAACAGCTCCTTGGGTTAATGTGAGAATGTGGCCAGTCTAGAGGTTGGATGTTTTTTTGATAATCGCTATATTGTTTGAATGACTATCAACAATTTTTTGATAATTGGTGCGCGATGACCAAAGCTTACTCTTTACAGGACCTCGAATTGTTTTTGCGTGTTGCGGAAAGCGGCAATATGAGTGAGGTCGCGCGGCAATTAAATGTCACCAATGCCGCTGTTTCTGCGGCAATCAAGCGTTTGGAATTGGCATTGGATGTGAACCTGCTGGAGCGTACCACGCGCAGTTTGCATTTAAGTGCAGCGGGGCAGAGTTTAATTCCTTATTTGCAACAGGCACTGGGTGCGCTTGAGGATGCGGAATCGGAATTGCGCAATTTACAGACGGCGGTTGCCGGTGAAATCAGTATCGGTTTACCTTCGGACCTCGGGCGGCATTTGTTGCTGGATATTCTGGATGACTTCCAGCAGCAATACCCGCGCATTATTTTGCGTCTGGATTTTTCCGATTTTATGCAGGACTTGTATCGCGATAATCTGGATCTGGTAATTCGTTATGGTGAGTTAAGTGATTCATCATTGGTCGCGCGCAAGTTGTGTGATAACCATCGAATACTGGCTGCGTCGCCGGATTATATTGCGCGCATGCAGGTATTGAATTCACTGGAAGATTTGGTACATCACAATTGCTTGTATTTTTATCGCAATGATCGCCCTTACAATCAATGGATTTTTTATCGCGATAACAAACTCGTTGAAATTCCCATTAAGGGCAATCGCCATACGAATGATGGTGATGTGGTGCGCCGGTGGGGATTAGCCGGGCATGGCGTTGTCTACAAATCAGCACTGGATTTAAGTGAAGAGCTTGCGCAAGGCCGTCTGGTGAAATTACTGGATGGAAAATATCAGGGGCAATCGACACCTATTTATGCAGTCTATAAACAACGAAAATATCAACCTTATCGTTTAACCGCTTTACTCAATCATTTGGAAAATCGCTTTAAAACCGAATCGATTTAAAAAGAATCGACTGACTTTTAGCACACAGTAGTTTTTAAAAATGGGAACTATCAATGACCTTATTAATTCCACCTCGCACCCAGGATATTGGATTCACTGTCAAACGTTTATTGCCGTCGCGGTTAAAGCAGCGCGTAGGTCCGTTTATTTTTGTGGATCATATGGGGCCTGCACATTTTGAAGCGGGCACAACAGCGGGTGATGTACGCCAACATCCGCATATCGGTCTGGCGACGGTAACCTATTTATTTTCCGGTGCAATGATGCATCGCGATAGCTTGGGTATTGTGCAACGCATCGAGCCGGGCGCTATTAATTTAATGACGGCGGGGAGCGGTATCGTGCATTCGGAGCGCTTGCCGGATGATGTGCGCGAAAATAAGACGGCGGTTGAAGGAATTCAAACCTGGTTGGCGTTGCCCGCTGAGGTGGAAGATTGCGATCCATCTTTTGCACATTATGCGTCTGAACGTATTCCCGCAATTAATCTTGCTGGAATTAAAGGCCGCGTGTTAATTGGTGAGGCGTTTGGCATTTCATCACCGGTAAAAACAGCAAGCAAAACAATATATCTGGATTTGGAATTGGCTGCCGGCGCCGAATATATACCGGATTTTCCACAGCAGGAATTAGCGATCTATGTGGTGCAGGGCGAAGTCAGTGTTAGTGGTGAAAGTATTCCTGAATTCCATGTGGGTGTATTGGATCAATCGGCTGTTATAAAAGCAGAGGCGGGCGCGCGCATTATATTATTCGGTGGAGAGCCACTGGCGGGAGATCGATTTATTTTGTGGAACTTTGTGGCGTCATCGCGTGAAAAAGTCCGCGCGGCAGGTGAGCGTTGGACAAACGCTGGGTTTACCATGGTGCCCGGTGAAACCGATTGGATTCCCTTGCCAAAAGTGTAAATCAGTTATTTATTTAAGATCGTTTTTTACGTTTTTTGCCTGTAAAGAAAAGCCGCTTTTGAAGGCGGCTTTTTTCGTTTTGGATCTACCCGGATTCCTTATCGACTAGGAAATGGCTTTATCGACAATCGTTTGTGCTTCAGCAATCAATTCTTTCAGGTGTTCTTTGCCCTTAAAACTTTCGGCATAGATTTTATAAATTTCTTCTGTGCCTGATGGACGTGCTGCAAACCAGCCACTTTGGCTAATGACTTTAATGCCACCAATAGCGGCATTATTGCCTGGTGCATGGGTCTGGATGGTTTCAATTTTATCGCCAGCCAATTCGGTAGAAGTAATTTGTGCAGGCGATAATTTTGATAACGCTTTTTTCTGCGCAGTATTGGCTGGTGCTTCAACGCGCGCTTCAGCCGCGTAACCAAACTCATCGGCCAATGCCTTGTAGCGTTCGCCAGGATCGCGCCCTGTTTTTGCTTTGATTTCTGCGGCGAGCAAGGAGGGGATAATTCCATCTTTATCGGTTGCCCATACGCTGCCATCAATGCGCAAAAACGATGCGCCTGCGCTTTCTTCACCCCCAAATCCCAGTGAGCCATCAAATAATCCCGGTGCAAACCATTTGAAACCTACGGGCACTTCATACAAACGGCGTCCGAGTTTTTGTGCAACTTTATCAATCATTGCGCTACTGACTACAGTTTTACCGATGGCTGTATCCGCTTTCCATTGGGGGCGATGTTGAAACAAATATTCAATTGCTACCGCAAGATAATGATTGGGTGGTAACAATCCGGCGCTTGGTGTAACTATGCCATGGCGATCGTGATCGGCATCGCAAGCGAAAGCCACATCGAATAAATTGCGGCGTTCAACCATGCCTTGCATAGTGTAAGCAGAGGAGGGGTCCATCCGGATTTTTCCATCCCAATCCGCCGTCATAAACGAGAAGGTTTTATCGACAGCAGTATTCAACACTTTCAAATTTAATTGATAGCGGTCAGCAATGGCGCTCCAGTAATTCACACCAGCACCGCCGAGTGGGTCTGCACCAATATGCACATTGGCTCCGCGAATCGCCTCTACATCTATCACATTGTATAAATCGCTAACGTAGTGATTGATGTAATCAAAATTATGTGTGGTGGCGAGTTTGATAGCTTGTTGGTAATCGATGCGCTTAACGCCTTGCAAATTATTTTCCAGCAATTCGTTTGCACGCGCTTGCACCCAATTAGTAATGTCGCTGTCAGCAGGACCGCCGTTAGGAGGGTTGTATTTAAAGCCGCCATTATCGGGAGGATTGTGCGAAGGGGTGATCACAATACCGTCGGCTAATCCGGAAGTCCGACCGCGGTTGTAGGTAAGAATGGCATGGGAAATGGCAGGGGTAGGTGTGTACTCGCCACCTTGTGCCAACATGATTTCCACTCCGTTCGCCGCGAGAACTTCTACCGCACTAATTTGTGCCGGTTCGGAGAGCGCATGGGTATCTATGCCGAGGAATAGTGGTCCAGTGATACCTTCTTTGGTGCGGTAATCGTAAATCGCCTGACTAATTGCCAGTACGTGGTTTTCGTTAAAGCTGGTATTAAATGAAGAGCCGCGATGACCAGAAGTGCCAAAGGTAACGCGCTGTTCCGGAATTTGGACATCGGGCTTATTGGCATAATAGGCATCAATTAATTTTGGCAAGTCGACTAGCAAATCCAGTGGTAAAAGCTGGCCGGCCAATGGGCTCGTGGACATAGAAACTCCTTGGTTAATTTTTGTCAGGAAAAAGTTGATTGTGTTTTTGGCAGCACTGATCCCGATCAAATGCTGTTGCAGGAATGATGATAGGCAGATTCTAGACTTATAAAGTTCCGCTGTTAATTGCTTTACCGCGTTTTCGGATAATAAAAAAGGCCAGTCTGTGACTGGCCTTTGGTTTCAATAGGAAGCAGATTGGCTAATTAATTTTTAGCACTCAAAAAAATCGTTAACTCCTGACCGGGATGGATGTAGCTTTCATCCTTAACTTTGTTCCAGGTAAGGATATCTTTTTTGGATACATCAAATTTATCGGCGATTTTGTGCAAGGTATCGCCAGTTTTGATATGGTAGGTAATTTTGTTGTCTTGCGGTTGCACTGGCGCTTTGTTTACCACCAACAGTTTTTGGCCCGGCTTAAGCTTGGCGTTGCTGGCCAGGTCATTCCATTTAAGGATGTTGTTGATACTGGTGCCGTGTTTTTTAGCGATAGTCCAAAAACTGTCGCCGGACTGGATCGTGTAATAAGTCCCGGTATTTTTCTGGTTGCGCTGGGCGATTTCCTGTTCGGCTTGAATCGCGTAAGGGGAACTTAATGGTGATTGGCCGGGGATTGTCAGGTTTTGCCCAACGCTCAATTGCGCTGACTTGAGATTATTCGCACTTTGCAAAGCAGAAATACTGGTGCCGAAGCGTTTGGCAATAGAACCGAGGGTATCACCCGATTTTACTTTGTAATCGCCGGACGTTTTCACCGGCGCCACTTTCGGGAGTTTATCCAGCGTCAGGGTGAATTCGGCGGCATCGGCAATAGGAACTAATAATTGGTGCGGACCGGTTGGATCGGTAATCCATTTGTTGTAACCGGCGTTCAGGTTGCGCAGTTCTTTTGGATCTATATCGGCCATGCGCGCTGCCTGGGCGAGGTCAATCGGGGTACTTACGTTAACTGTGGTGAAGTAGGGGTTGTTGGGGATCTCATTCAGCTCGAGATCATATTTTTCCGGGTCGGCAATAATTTTGGATAATGCGAGCAATTGCGGAACATATGACTGGGTTTGCTGTGACAGTGGCAACGACCAGAAATCTGTGCCTTTACCTTGTTTACGGTTGCGCTCTATAGCGCGGCGCACGGTACCTTCACCAGCGTTGTAGGCTGCAATGGTCAGTAACCAATCGCCATTGAACATGGTGTTCAGGCGTTTTAAATAACGTACGGCGGCATCAGTAGAGGCTACTACATCGCGACGGCCGTCATACCATTGATTCTGCTTTAAGCCAAAATTGCGACCGGTTTGCGGAACAAATTGCCAAATTCCCAAGGCTTTACTCGGGGAGCTGGCAAAAGGGTCATAGGCACTTTCAACAATGGGTAATAGTGCCAGCTCTAACGGCAAGCCGTTTTCACGCAATTCATTCGCAACATAATGCAAGTAAGGTTTACTTTGTTCCGTCACTCGATCCAGGTAGCGTTGGTTGTTGGAATACCAGCGCAGATGTTTGGCGACTTTGTCATCGCCCACTGTTGGCAAGCCATAACCTTCAGTGACTTCATCCCAGAGATTACCGTAGTCAGCAGTATGCTCGCGGAGCTTGGCACCTAATTGGGTTTCATCGGATGGAACAGCGGGAATTACCTGGGGAATGTCAGCAGCAACTTCATCTGTTTTTTTCAGGGAGCTACAGCCGGCCAATGACAGAATGCATATCGACGTCAGGCTGAGCGCCAGCAGATGGGAACGATTTTTCGAGTTCATAGGGTCACTTTTTATCAGTTTACTTTCCAACGTAACTCTAAAAAGCCGAGTTACAGCAACGTGGACAACGCTGTTTATCATGACTTTTCGATTAGCGAGTCAGCTGGTAGAAAGTCGGTTGGTTACGGCCAGACGCAGGAAACCTGCGGATTTCTTTGCTTGGAACTTAGGATTTTTATCCTATTTTTTTGCCAAACAACGGCTATTAGTGATTACCTTCTGCCATCCTTGGGGCTGTGGATTTCGGATTCTAGGTGCTGGCCCTTGGCGGGTCAATGCTTAATATGGAATAAGCGCAACCCATCACAGACAGGGTGAGAGGTGTTCACAAGTCCATAAATCGGGTTTATGACAACTTTAGTTATCGCGCTGGCCAAGTATCCTTGATGGCTCTCAAGGCACCAAAAGCTTCAGCAGCAGTGGCAGGAGTTTCGCCTAGCTGCGATTTTATGAAGATTTTTGCGCCATTCTCTTGACAGCGTAAAAACGGATTTGTTCGTTTTTCCAACAAAATTATCGAGGGAAGGGTGATTTGGTGATTGGCTCGTAGCTGTTCAACATGATGAAGTCGTTCTTGTAAGTCTGCGTTATCGGGTTCAACAGCAAGGGCGAAACGGAGGTTGGAGAGCGTGTACTCATGGGCGCAATAAATCCGGGTGTCATCGGGCAGGGCCGCGAGTTTTTGGAGTGAATCCCACATGATTTCCGCTGTACCGTCAAAACGTCGACCACAACCACCCGCAAAAAGGGCGTCGCCACAAAAGAGCGTCTTTTGTTGGGGAAGGTAAAAGGCGATGTGTTCCCAAGTGTGTCCGGGGACTGCAATAACATGAAAATTAAGCTCACCAAGCTCGAAGTGATCGTTGTCACCCAGATATACCGTAACCTGCGGGATTGCGTCCGACCGCGGACCATAGACGCTGACAGGATAATGCGTGAGCAAATCATTAACGCCCCCAATGTGGTCATTGTGGCGGTGGGTAATCAGGATGGCCCCCAGTTTTAATTGATGGGTACAGAGATAATCCAGTACTGGTTGCGCGGCTCCGGGGTCGACAACAAAAACAGTGTCTTGGGCTGGGTCAGGTTGGATGATCCAGAAATAATTATTCTCAAATGCCGGAATGGAGGTAATCTTTAACACTGGATATTCTCTTTGCGGGTGACGGATTTATTTTACCGCGCTACTGTGCCAACAGTTTTAACTTAATCCGGTGATGAGGGTAATAAATGCACCGTAAGATTATAAAAGCCCCCCACCGTTTGTTGATTCGCTTCTCCACGCTTTGGAAGCGACGCTTTGGTGTCATGCCGATACGGGACTCCATTACTGATTTAACGGCTTGGTTTGAAACGCCACTGGGCCAATCCTTATTGGCTGAGGAGCAGGAGGCGATTAATGATGGGCTTCAATACGTATTTGGTTACCATCTGCTTCAGCTCGGTATCAGTGGGCGTGTAGATTTAAGCAATGAAAGCCTGATTTCCCATCGGTTTTTATTACATCCTTATACAGAGGAAAATCCTCGTTTGAGTGCGTTGGTCGATTTCAATCATCTGCCCTTATCTGCTGAAACTATCGATGCTGTCGTGCTTCACCATACCCTCGATTACAGCCAAAGCCCCCATCATTTATTACGTGAAGCAACCCGCGTACTCATTCCCCGTGGTCACTTGATTATTATTGGATTTAATCCCTGGAGCCTTTGGGGATTTTGCGCGCGCCTTGCGCGCTTGATAACCGCCGTACCGCGCTGGCGGTTTCAATATTTGCGCCTGGGGCGCTTGCTGGATTGGCTGGCGTTGGTTGATATGGAACCAATTGCGATTTACAAAGGTTTTTTTCGCCCGCCCTTGCCACAGGAAAATGCAATTAAACATTTGCAATGGGTGGAGCGCTGGGGTAAAAGGCTGCGCTTGCCTTGGGGCGGGTTTTATATGATTGTCGCCCGCAAGGATCATCTTCCACTTACGCCCATAAAACCGGCATGGCAAAAATATCGTCCGTTGCGTGGTTTGGCGGTCACCCGGATCGTCGGACCGGCCAATGGCGTACCCATGCGTAATCTATTGCTTTTGGATGGACAAGTTTGAAACAAGTCGAAATATTCACTGATGGTGCTTGTAAAGGTAATCCCGGACCCGGTGGTTGGGGAGCGCTTTTGCGTTATGGCGAGATTGAAAAGTCACTCTATGGCGGTGAGAAAGACACCACCAATAATCGGATGGAATTAATGGCGGCCATTGAAGGCTTGAATGCACTGCGTGAAGCCTGTGAAGTAACGATCACTACCGACTCCCAATATGTACGTAAAGGTATTACTGAATGGCTGGCCAACTGGAAGCGCAATGGCTGGCGCACTGCCGCGAAAGAACCGGTAAAAAATGCTGATTTATGGCAGCGGTTGGATGAACAAAACCAGCGCCACCAAGTGAGTTGGCGCTGGGTTAAAGGGCACAGCGGGCATCGCGAAAATGAAATCGCCGATAGCCTGGCCAACCGTGGTATCGAAGAGTTATCGCGTTGATACACAGTGTTGATGTTAATAAATGAGGTTAAATAAATG
This sequence comes from Cellvibrio sp. 79, assembly GCA_003056245.1. Taxonomy (GTDB): domain Bacteria; phylum Pseudomonadota; class Gammaproteobacteria; order Pseudomonadales; family Cellvibrionaceae; genus Cellvibrio. Next base: position 170,443 of record MVDH01000004.1, read on the forward strand.
CGTCAAATAGTTCTGGATACCGAAACCACCGGTCTGGAAACCTCGCAAGGTCACAGGATTATTGAAATCGGTTGCGTGGAGCTGGTAAATCGTCGCCTGACTGGCCGCCATTACCACCAATACATCAAGCCGGAGCGCGAGATTGATGCCGGCGCCCAGGCGGTTCACGGTATTAGCAACGCGATGCTGGAAGACAAACCCGTATTTGCACGTATTGCCGATGAATTTTTGCAGTTTGTGGGCGATGCGGAATTAATTATCCATAACGCTGCGTTTGATATCGGTTTTATCAATTATGAATTGAACATGTTGCGTCCGGGTTTTGGCAGCATCACCGAGCGCTGTCACGTCATTGATACCTTGTTGATGGCAAGGGCCAAACATCCCGGCCAAAAAAATAACCTGGATGCACTCTGTAAACGTTATGGCGTAGATAACTCCCAGCGTGAACTTCACGGCGCATTGCTCGATGCTGAAATTCTTGCCGATGTTTATTTGCTGATGACCGGTGGACAAACCGCGTTGTCACTGGGTGGAAATCAATCCAAGAGCGATGACGGTGCGCAGACAGAGGAAATACGCCGGCTTGCGTCTGGTCGTAAACCATTGCCAGTGATTGCTGCCAATGACGATGAGTTGATAGTGCATCAGCAAAAACTGGCCGCTATTGCCAAAGCCAGTGGTGATAATTGTGTGTGGTTGCGCGAATAGATCTCAAGCCACTCAAAAAACGCACAAATGAGATTTGTTTAGCAAAGTACCTGTCCGAACCTCCTTATTTAAGGAGCTGCGGTGAAATAACACCGAACATGGTATAGAGTCATTGTACCTAAATCGTTGTTTTAACTTTTCCTAAAGATAAACGCCAGGATGTCATTGTGAGTACAACAGAAACTTTGAATCTCGCTTCATTAAAAATGGTGCAGGATGAGCTGGTCGCTACGATCGAGCAGTCAGCGGTTCGCCTTGAGCAATTTGCACAGGATCGCAACAACGGCGAGTTATTGCAGAACTGTATTGACGGTATCAAACAGATTCGCGGTATTTTGAGTCTCATCCAACTGCGGGGAGTGGATTTACTGGCTGATGAACTGGCTACCCACATCACTGATATCACGCTGGGTGAAGATGAGAAAACCGACGCGAAGCTGGAGTTGTTAACTGCCAGCTTTTTTATACTTCCACGCTATCTCGAATATTGCACGCAAACCGCACGTAGTATGGCGATGTTGTTAATTCCCCATATCAATGAGTTGCGCCTTGCGCGCAAAGCGGCACCGCTGCCGGAAAGTTATTTTTATCCTCTCAGTGGGATCAAACCTAACCCGCGTACGCTGCCAGCGCGTCACGCTTTGCCGGAAGATTTAAGCTCGCTTGTGCGTCGCTTGCGCCATATGTACCAGACTGCACTATTAAATGTATTAAAGGGGGTGCAGGTTAAAGCTTCCCTGGGAATGATGACGCGTGCACTACAGCGTTTGGAAACGGCATCGACCGGTGCTGTATTAAGCAATTTCTGGTGGCTCGCCCGCACTACACTGGCAGCGCTGGCAGAAAAAAATATGCAATTGGGCAAAGGGCGCAAAATGCTGCTCAGTGCGATTGAGCGCGAAATAAAGCGTTTCCAGTTTGAAGGCAGCGCTGTATTGGAGCGCGAAGTCGACCCTGCGTTGCAAAAAGAATTGCTGTATCTATTAGCGCTTTCCAATTCAGATAACGAACAAACCCAAGCCGTGCTTTCCGCTTACGGGATTGGCAAATTAGCCTACAACGAAGCTGAGCTTGCGCGCGAAATGGAATTCCTGAATGGCCCCAGCGCAAATACCATTAGCTCTATGGTTGCAGTGCTTACTGATGAATTGCACAGCACCAAAAATATTCTGGAGCGCGCGGCACAAGGTGGCGCAGAGTTGTTAAGTGAATCACCTGAATTATTGGATACTTTGAAGAAGGTGGCCGATATCCTTGCGATTGTTGGTTTGGTTGCGCCGAGCAACAGCTTGAAGCAGGAAATTGTAAAAATCACTGACTGGCAAGCCAATCGAACGCCGGTATCGCCTGATGAATTGCTGGTAGTTGCAGACACTTTACTCTACGTAGAAAGCACTATCGCCGGCTTGAGTAACGCCAATCTTTCGGATGAAAAAGTTGCGCAAATAAATGCGTTATCACGCGATGCAGCAATGGCAAATAATCAAATTGCCGAAGCGGAAAAAATTGTTATCGATGAAGCTGAAGCTGGCCTGGTGCTGGTGAAGCGTGCACTGAGTGCATTTGCTGAATCCAATTTTGATAAAGGGCATATTCGCAATATTGTTGGCACTCTGGATTCTGTTCGTGGCGGCATGTTTTTGTTAGGTCTGCCGCGTGCTGCAAAAGTGCTGGCGGGATGTATGCGTTTCGTGGAAGAAGATTTGCTCGCGAATGATCAGCACCCGGCCGTGCAACATTTATTGGAAACTTTTGCTGATGCGGTTATTAGCCTCGAATACTATCTGGATGCGATAAAGCTGGATAAAAATGCTGATACCAGTGTGCTACAAATTGCTGAAGAAAGTTTGCAGGCTTTGGGTTACAGCGTTTAACTATGTCATTTCGTTTTGATCTTGCTTCATTTGAGTTTCATGCTTCTGCAGTAACGCCGGTTGCCTCAGGTAACCGGCGTTTTATTATTTTGGCGGTGACTGAAACCTTCTCTTGTGACCAGTTGCTTTGTGATACTTCAGGCTTATTGATTGCGTTGACCAATGATGAGGCCAATACGTTATCACTGCTGATTTCTACCGAGCAATATCTTGGCTTGCTGGATGGTGAAGAGTTATGGGTTCGCACCTTGCGAGTCGATGCTGGTAACTTGCCGGAATCCTACCAATGGTTGGGGTTGCGCTCGCAACTGGAAGTGCTTTCGCCTGCGCATTTCCAATTGGCTGGTCGTGCGTTGCAAATTGCGCGTTGGTTTTATGATCATCGTTTTTGTGGTCGCTGCGGGCAACCAACGACACAGGATTCACTGGATTTTGCACGCGTATGCCAGCACTGCTCACTGCGCTTTTATCCGCGAATATCGCCCTGTATGATTGTGCTCGTTACGCGTGGCGATGAAATATTATTGGCTCACCATCATCGGGCCTCGCGTGTTATGTACACGACACTAGCCGGTTTTGTGGAGGCGGGCGAAGGAGTGGAAGATTGCATCCGCCGTGAAGTGAGGGAGGAAGTGGGAGTTGAAGTAGGGGAGCTGAAATACTTCCAGAGTCAGCCTTGGCCATTTCCGGGTCAATTGATGTTAGGTTTTTTTGCCGAGTTTGCAGCGGGGGATATTGTTATAGACCCGACAGAAATTATCGATGCGAAATGGTTCCGCTATGATGAGTTGCCTCAGGTGCCAGCAACGGCTACTGTAGCCGGACAATTGATTGCTCACTATGTTGGGCTTCGTCGAACCATAAACAATAACAATCGCCCAAACAGGTAGGAAATTTATGATTTTTACCCTGGTTGCCCTTTTTATCAGTCTGCTTGCACTTTATATCGCTTACAAGGCTGCGCGCCTTTTATGGCAAAACTCCTGGTTTGTCGGTTTTTGCCGCGGCCTTTTTGGTTTGGGTTTGATCGCAATTGCCGCGCTCATTGGCCTCACTGCTTTTGATGTGTATAGCTACAAACAAGTTTTACAAGAGCAGGTGGTTGCAACTATTAATTTTGACCGCATTGAAGATCAACATTATTTTGCAGTGCTTGCCGATAAAGATGGCAAGGAGCAACGTGTCGAATTGCGCGGTGACCAATGGCAACTGGATGCGCGTATTGTGAAATGGGATGGTTATCTGGCAACCCTGGGAATCAAGCCCGCCTATCGCCTTGAGCGATTGAGTGGCCGTTATTATGACATTGAAAAAGAAACATCAGCCCAGCGCACCGCGTACACGGTGAATAGTAGTTTGTACGGCATTGATGTATGGCGAATTTTAAATACCTATCCAGATTGGATTCCGGTGATTGATGCCGTTTATGGTTCGGCAACCTATTTGCCAATGGAAGATGGGGCGCTTTTCGAAATAACCCTATCTAATACAGGATTGGTTGCTCGTCCTATTAATGCCGCAGCGCGAGAAGCTGTTGCGGAATTTCAATAAGTATTGTTATCAAATGTAGTATGGAGTTATTTCATTGGAATTTTTAACTGAATACGGTTTGTTTCTGGCTAAAACCCTAACTTTTCTGGCTGCCATATTTGTGGTGGTCAGCCTTGTCCTCTCTGCTGGTGGTCGCAGTAAAAAAGCGAATAAAGGACAAATAGAGGTCACTAAACTGAATGAAAAATTTGAACACTTACGCGATTCCTTGCGTGATGCAATGTTAGATGATGACGAATATAAAGATTTTGCTAAAGCGGAAAAAAAGCGTTTGAAAGAAGAGAAAACCCAGAAGAAAAAATCGGCTAAAGAAGCTGAAAAACACAAAGACGAATCTGGCAATGAATCTGAAGCAGAACGCAAACGTATATTTGTTCTGGATTTCCACGGTGACATCAAGGCGTCTGAAGTCGATAACCTGCGCGAAGAAATTACTACCGTATTAACCTTGGCCAAACCATCTGATGAAATTGTCGTAAAAGTGGAAAGTGGTGGCGGTATGGTGCATAGCTACGGTTTGGCATCCAGCCAGCTTGCACGAATTACTGCAAAAAATATCCCGCTTACAGTATGCGTGGATAAAGTTGCAGCGAGTGGTGGTTACATGATGGCTTGTGTAGCTAATAAAATAGTCGCTGCGCCTTTTGCCATTCTTGGTTCTATCGGTGTGGTCGCGCAATTGCCTAACTTCCATAAACTGCTCAAGAAAAATGATATTGATTATGAAATGTTTACGGCAGGTGAATATAAACGCACGGTGACAATGTTTGGGGAAAATACCGATAAGGGGCGCTCCAAATTCGTTGAAGAGCTGGAAGATACCCATGTGCTTTTCAAAGAGTTTGTCAGTGAGCATCGGCCGCAAGTGGATATTGCAAAAGTAGCTACTGGTGAAGTTTGGTTTGGTTTGCGTGCTAAAGCCGTGAATCTGATTGATGAATTGCAAACCAGTGATGAATATCTGTTTAATCAGGTTGATAGCGCGGACATTTATGAAGTTGAATTTGCATTAAAGAAGTCCTTACCAGAAAAACTGGGGATCGCAGCTCAAGGTGCTGTTGATCGATTGTTAATGGTCTGGTGGGAACGGCTTAATATTAGCCGCTGGTTTTGACGTAAACGGTGCCTCAGGGCACCGTTTCTATTTGTGTTAACTGGAATATAAAAGTTGGTTCGTGTTTTTAAATTCGGAGGATTTTTAAATGATTTTTTCAACGACTAAATTACAAATGCCTGAAAAGGAAAAAGCTTTGCAGGGGCGCAGTAAAAGTATGCCTGTTGAAAATAAACATGCAGTTAAAAATGTTCCTATCCAGCCTCCGTTTCCGCAGGGATATGAACAAATCGCTTTTGGACTTGGCTGCTTCTGGGGCGCAGAGCGAAAATTTTGGCAGCAGCCCGGCGTTTACACCACGGCGGTAGGGTATTCGGCGGGCTACACTCCCAATCCAAATTATGAAGAAGTGTGCACGGGATTAACGGGGCATAACGAAGTGGTTTTAGTCGTTTTTAATCCGCAGGAAATAACACTGGAACAATTATTAACAGTGTTTTGGGAGTCGCACAATCCAACCCAGGGAATGCGTCAGGGGAATGATCGTGGTACACAATATCGATCAGGAATATATTTTTTCAACGAGCAACAACGCGAACTGGCAGAAAAAACTCGCGCTGCTTATCAGGCAGCGCTAACTGAAAATAATCACGGTGATATAACTACTGAAATTTTGCCAGCCAGCGAATTTTATTATGCGGAAACTTATCATCAACAGTATTTGCACAAAAATCCGGGCGGTTATTGCGGGTTAGGCGGGACGGGAGTTTGCCTCGCCTGATTACAGGAAATTACATGGCCTCATAATAGGGGCCGCTACCACCTTCCGGTGGGACCCACGTAATATTTTGCGTTGGATCTTTGATGTCACACGCTTTACAGTGAATGCAGTTGGCAGCATTTATCTGCAAACAGTTTTTATGATCTTTCTCAATAATTTCATACACTCCGGCAGGGCAGTAGCGTTGTTCCGGTGCACCATAAATTGCAAGGTTGTGCGTAATAGGAATGTCTTCGCTTGTTAAGCGCAAATGCACTGGTTGATTTTCTTCGTGTTGTATTTTGGAAAGATAAATTGATGACAAACGATCAAAACTTATTTTCCTATCCGGCGCCGGATAATTGATAGGCTTTGCCTGATTCAATGGAATTAATGTTTCGTGATCGGCCTTTTTATGTTTTAGCGTCCATGGCAAATTGATACCTAACGAATGCATCCACATATCAACGCCCGCATAAACCATACCGGCGACATTACCCCATGCGGAGAGTGCTGGTTTGGCATTGCGCACCGCATGCAAATCTTTCCAGATCCAGGAGTTGTGTAATTTTTCAGGGTAACTTTTTAATAGTGGATCGGCATTTTCTTTTGCCAGGGATTCAAAAATCGCCTCAGCAGCCAGCATGCCTGATTTCATCGCATTATGAGAGCCTTTGATTCTTGGTACATTTACGAAGCCCGCTGTACAACCAATTAATGCCCCACCGGGGAAAATTAATTCCGGCAAAGATTGAAGGCCACCTTCATTAATCGTACGGGCACCGTAGGAAAGACGTTGTGCATTTTCCAGTAATGGTTTAATTGCGGGATGCGTTTTAAAGCGTTGGAATTCTTCAAATGGACTGAGATAGGGGTTTTGATAATTCAGGTGTACAACAAAACCCAATGCAATTTTATTGTCCTCAAGGTGGTAGATAAAACCGCCTCCGCCAGTATCATTTTTTAAGGGCCAGCCGAGTGTATGTAATACCTTGCCTTGTTGATGATTTTTGGGATTAATTTGCCAGATTTCCTTAAAGCCCAAACCATACTTTTGTGGTTCTGCATTAGCGCGTAAATTAAAACGGGATTCCAGGTTTCTAGTCAGTGATCCACGTGTACCTTCCGCAAACAGCGTGTATTTTGCATGTAACTCTATGCCGGGAGAAAAAGTATTTTTATGGCTGCCATCGCGTGCGATACCCATATCGCCAGTGATAACACCTTTAACGCTTCCATCTTCTGCATAAAGTATTTCGCTTGCATTGAATCCTGGAAATAAATCTACACCCAATGTTTCTGCTTCTGTCGCAAGCCAGCGACATAGTTTGCCAAGGCTAACAATGTAATTGCCATGGTTGTTCATTAATGGCGGTAACAACAAATTTGGAATTTTGAAATTTCCAGATTCGGTAAGCCACAAGAATTGATCCGCAACTACGGCATTGGAAACCGGTGCCTTTTTTTGTTTCCAATCCGGAATTAGTTCGGTTAATGCAATTGGATCAACAACCGCGCCGGATAAAATCTGAGCTCCAATTTCTGCACCTTTTTCAAGTAGGCACACATTAATTTCTTTACCTTGTTCGGCAGCTAATTGCTTTAAGCGGATAGCCGCAGATAGCCCCGCCGGGCCTCCGCCCACGATGACTACATCGTATTCCATTTGGTCGCGCTGAATCATAGAATCTCTCGGCTTTAAATTGGGTTGCTCAGAATTTGATTTTATGTGGATCTAAATAAGGTGAATTGTATTAGGCAATTGTCGGTAAAAAAATATCATCGCTGTTTTTAAGGTTAAGCGTAAGTGAGCGGCAATAATTCAGAAAGCTGGTCAATGCAGGGGTTTGGTAGCGATTCTTATGCCAGACAATCATAAATTGGCGCTGCAAATCCAGCATTGGGGTTTTGATTTCAATCAGGCTGCCACGGCGAAAAGCGTCCCGCAATGCCAAGCGGGAAATACAGCCAATCCCCAAGCCAGACTCTACTGCGCGTTTTATTGCTTCCGTATGTTCCAGCTCAAGGCGAACTTTCAGTCCCGACGCATGGTGCCGCATAGCATGGTCAAAGGTTTCCCGTGTGCCAGAACCACGCTCGCGCAAAATCCAGGTTGCTGCTGTTAAATCTTCCATGGTCACCTTTTTTATTTTGGCTAATGGATGGTTTGGTTCGCAAAAAACGGCTAGCTCGTCATCCATCCAGGGTTCCGCAGTTAACTCGGGGTGGTTACAACTGCCTTCGATCAAGCCCAAATCGAGCTCATAGTTAGCGAGCTGTTCCAGAATATGTTGGGTATTTTTCACTTGAAGGTTAATATGGCACGCCGCGTGACGTTGCATAAATTCACTGATGATCAGAATGGCAAGATAATTGCCTATGGTCAGGGTAGCTCCGACTTTTAAATCTCCGAGTGCGGTTTTCCCCTCCAGTAGCTGTTCAATCTCTTTTGCTTGCGTAAGTAAGCTGCTGGCAGCCGGTAACAGGCTTTTTCCCATAGCGTTCAAGATCAAAAGTTTGCCATGTCGATCAAATAGTTGGCAGTCAAACTGTCGCTCCAGCTCGGCAAGGGCTGTGCTGGCAGCGGACTGGGAGAGTGCTACTTCCTCAGCTGCCTTGGAGACATTGCCAACACGGGCTATGGCGGTAAATATTTCTAATTGGCGTAGTGTGTATCTCATATCTGCTTAGTCAATATGCAAAATATAAATTATCGATTTTACAAATATGCTAGCGCTAAATAAAATAGTGCACAAGTTGAATATTTAGGGCTCATGAGTTGGAGGCCGGTATGAAAGTTCTTGTTGCTGTAAAGCACACAGTTGATCACAACCTGAAACCTTTTGTGGATGCTGCGACAGGGCAGGTTGATTTATCGCAGGCCAGAAGGGGAATTAATCCTTTTGACGAAATTTCTATTGAAGAGGCTGTGCGCCTGAAGGAGCGCGGCCAAGTAACCGAAATCGTTGCAGTTGCAATTGGCGGCACCGATGCCAAAGATAGCTTGCGCCATGCTTATGCAATGGGTGTGGATCGTGCGCTTCTGGTAGAAACTGACGCTCGCCTGCAGCCTCTTGCTGTAGCCAAACTTTTAAAGGTTATTGTAGAGCGCGAACAGCCGGGTTTGATCTTTATGGGTAAGCAGGCTGTTGGCGAAGATTATGGTCAGACCGGCCAAATGTTAGCAGCATTACTTGGCGTGGGATTGGGAACATTTGCATCGGGTATTCAATTGGGTGATGGTTTTGTAGAAGTAACGCGCGAAATTGATAAGGGAACCCAAACTATTTCGCTGCAGTTGCCCGCCGTTGTAACGTCCGATTTGCGCTTGAATGAGCCGAGATTTATCAAGTTACCAAATTTGATGATGGCGAAGAAAAAGAATATTGAAACTTTAGCTGCCAGTGAGCTGGGGGTTGACCTTGCAAATCGCTTCACGGTAATAAAGTCCAGCGAGCCGCCACAAAAGCCTGGTGCTATCCAGTTGGCGAACGTAAACGAATTAATTAACACCCTGCGTAAGGCGGAGGTATTGCAATGAGTATTCTTGTCCTGGCCGAATTGGATGGCAATAAACTTAAAGGTTTGGCCGCACATGTTGTAAGTGCTGCAGCTGCCTGGCAACAACCGATAGATCTCCTTGTATATGGGAGCCAGGTTGATGAGGCCGCAAAAGAAGCTGCAAACTTATCGGGTGTTGCTCGCGTTCTGGTTGCGCAAGCTGATCACTTTGCGCATCCGCTCGTTGAAGATGTGCAGGATTTAGTGCTTTCAATTGCTAAAGAATACAGTGTGATAGTGGGTGCCCACAGTGTTTTGGGTAAAAGTGTTATACCTGCAATTGCAGCGCGTCTGGATGTTTCTCCCATTACTGATGTTGTGGAGATCCATGCTCCATCTATTTATGTTCGTCCTGAATATGCAGGTAACATCTTTTCACGCATTGAAAATCATCAATCATTGCAAATTGTAACTGTTCGAAACACAGCATTTCGCCCCGTTTCTGCTGGTGGAAATGCAGAAGTTGTGTCTATTTCTGTACCTGCATCAAGAGCACTTAGCCGGTGGGTGAAAGAAGATATCAATCATTCAGATCGCCCCGAGTTAGGATCTGCACGTGTAGTAATTGCAGGCGGACGTAGTTTGGGTGAAAACTTTGACGCGCTTTTATCTCCTATCGCTGAAAAGCTGGATGCAGCTATAGGTGCAACCCGTGCCTGTGTCGATGCGGGTTTTGCCCCTAATGATTTACAGGTTGGCCAAACCGGAACTTTGATTGCACCGGATCTTTATATTGCGGTGGGAATATCTGGCGCCATGCAGCATATTGCGGGTATTAAAGATAGCAAGGTTGTTGTTGCAATCAATCATGACCCTGACGCCCCAATTTTTAAATATGCCGATTATGGTGTTATAGCGGATTTATTTACCGCCTTGCCTGAATTGGATAAAGCATTGCAATAAAACAGGAATTAATGAGAAGAATTTATGAGCGCATTCAATACACAAAAAGTTTTAACCGTTAAGCATTGGAATGAAAGCTTATTTAGCTTTACCACAACTCGTGATGAGTCATTCCGTTTTGAGAATGGTCAATTTGTAATGATTGGCTTACAGCAAGAAACAAAACCTTTGTTGCGCGCGTATAGTATTGCCAGTCCAAACTATGAAGAACATCTGGAGTTTTTTAGTATCAAAGTTCCAAATGGCCCTCTAACTTCGTTGCTGCAACATATTAAAGTGGGTGACGATATTTTGGTTGGTAAAAAACCTACTGGCACCATATTGTTGTCAGATTTAAAACCGGGGCGCCATTTGTATTTACTATCAACTGGAACAGGGTTGGCTCCATTCATTAGTTTGATTCAGGATCCGGATACCTATGAACGATTCGAAAAAGTGATTCTTGTTCATGGTGTGCGTAAAGTGGATGACTTGGCGTACCGCGACTTCATTACTAAAGATTTACCCAACCATGAGTTTTTGGGTGAAGAGGTGCGCAACAAGCTTATTTACTACCCGACCGTAACACGTGAAGCGTTTACTAATCAGGGGCGATTGACTGATCTATTGGAAAATGGAAAGTTGTTAAGTGATATCGGTTTGCCACCATTAAATCCGGAAACTGATAGGGCGATGCTGTGCGGCAGCCCGACAATGCTGGATGATACTTGTGCAATTCTTGATAAGGCTGGTTTGGTCGTGTCTCCTCGCATAGGTATAGCGGGTGATTATGTTATTGAGCGCGCATTTGTCGAAAAGTAATATTTTACTAGGGCAAATTGCCTTTTAAGGTAATTTGCTCTTCTTCCTTCTTCCTTCTTCCTTCTTCCTTCTTCCTTCTTCCTTCTTCCTTTTTATCCCCCTCTTATTCCTGAAATGTAATCAGCGTTGGCGAGTCTTTTGTTTTTGGCGGGTGTTATGCTGTAAATTGCACGTGGCTTTGGAAAATGTAGTCTTTTGGCATAAAAGTCTTTACGGCTTATTAACGATGAAAGGTAAAAAAATTAATACAATGTCGCCAAGTACCATAACTAGATATGCGAATTAGAGAAATTTTACGCAAATTTTTCTAAGGAATTTAACGAGTTACGCTTTTTTTACATCTTTCAGAGAAGCTTTGTATTAACGTAAATAATTGTAAAAAGCTTGTATGGCTGAGCCTATTTTTCTGAAGAATTCGTAGAATCCGCGACTTGGTTTAAGTGCCATAAAGTATTAGATATAAGAAATATAAAGAAAGGGCATTCGAATATAAAAATCATGTAACAAGTCATGTTTGATTAATGACTGAAAAAGTTGCCTGATTTGCAGGTGTTTGTAAAAAGCTGTAAATCAATTGGGTTTCTAACTTTCAAGATGTGTGCCTATGTCATATAAAGCAAAAAAAACCTTACCAGAGCGAATTACGGGAATAGCGGTTGTTGTGCTGTTTCACGTAGTGATTATCTATCTCTTGCTTAATAATCTTGGTCATAATCCTTTAGAGATTGTTAAACAACAGATCGATGCAAAAATTATTGAGGAAGAGGCTCCGCCTGAAGAAGAGGCGCCACCACCTCCTCCGCCTGATTTTGTGCCTCCACCGCCAGATTTTGTTCCACCTCCTGATATCGAGTTTGCAGCTGATGCTCCGCCACCAGCAGCTAATGCGATTACAGTTTCCAAAAAACCTGTAGAAGAGGTGAAAACAACTGGTGCTCGTCCGCCTAAAAAGGGTCTTAGTCGACCAACTTATCCTGCTGCCTCGACACGTTTGGGGGAGGAAGGCTCAGTCAGTTTGGCTCTTTATCTGGACGAAACTGGGAAAGTTCGTGAAGCAAAAGTTGATGCATCAAGTGGTTTCGAACGATTGGACGAGGCTGCTGTAAAGCATGCTGTTCGTGCATGGAAGTTTGAACCATGTATGAAAGGTGCTCAGCCTGTTGCTTGTTGGCACCGTATCAAGTTCCGTTTCAAACTCGATGAAAAATAATCGACTTGTTACATTTTTTATAACTTCGAATTGATAAACATATCTACACGTAGGATTTAAACATGAAAGCAAAATTCTCATCATCTTTAGTGTTGCAACTTGTGCTGTTGTTGGGTGCTCCACTTTCCTTGAGTTCTGCCTATGCTCAGGACGCAACTGCACCTGATGCAGCAGCTCCTTCTGCTGTTGAAGCTGCTCCAGCTGATGCAACTGCAGTTGATCCTAATGCTGCACCAGTAGATCCATCTGCTGCTCCTGTTGATGCAACTGCTGTTGAAGCTAGCTCGGTAGCGAGCTCAGACGATGCGGCGAATGCTGCTACTGCGGCTGAAGCTGCTACTGCTGAGCACGGCTCTCAATTCGGCTTGAAAGAGCTGTGGGAACAAGGTGACGTTATTGCTAAAGGCACTTTGATCATCATGATCATCATGTCAGCAGCGACCTGGTATGTATTGGTTACCAAGCTGATTCAACAACAAGGTTTGTTGTCTCAAGCTAAAGCTACCCGTAAGTTCTGGGAAAGCAAAGATTTGGCTGAAGGCCTGAAGGTTTACAAAGAGAGCAGTGCATTCCGTGCTGTAGCGGAAGAAGGCATTCTGGCTGTTAAGCAGCACGCTGCTCGCACTGGTGAGAAAGTTGATTTGTCTGATTGGGTTGCTCACCAATTGCAACGTACTGTTGAGCAAGTAAGTGGTCAATTGCAAACTGGTCTGTCAACACTTGCAACTGTTGGTTCATGTTCTCCGTTCGTTGGTCTGTTCGGTACTGTATGGGGTATTTACCACGCGTTGATTGCGATCGGCATCACTGGTCAAGCAAGTATCGATAAAGTGGCGGGTCCAGTGGGTGAAGCACTGATCATGACTGCAATCGGTCTGGGTGTAGCGGTACCTGCAGTATTGGCTTACAACTGGTTGGTTCGTCGTAACAAAGTAATCGTTGAGTCTCTGCGTAAGTTTGCTGGTGATATTCATGCAAACCTCGCTATGGGTGTTCGTGGCGGTCAGTAATTAGCCGTTTAACCGTAACAAGAGCTTGGGACTTTTACCCAAGCTCTTATGAATAACCCCGGGAGTTAACATTATGGGCATGAATATTTCTGCTGGCGAAGAAGAAGAGCTTAACTCAACAATCAACACCACTCCGCTTGTGGACGTTATGTTGGTTATGCTGATTATCTTCCTGATTACTATTCCGGTTGTAATCAAAACTGTGCAAATTGAGTTGCCTAACGTTTCAAATACACCGACGCAGACTAAACCAGAAAACATTGTGATCGCTGTAACCAAAGATGGCGAATACTATTGGAATGACGCAAGAATTGCAGATAAGGCAACTCTTTTGGCCAAACTGAAAGAAGTTTCTGTTATTCGTCCTCAGCCTGAGGTTCACATTCGTGGTGACTTGGCTGGCCGTTATGAACACGTTGGTCGTTTGGTTTTATATTGTCAGCGTTCAGGTATTAGCAAAATTGGATTTATTACAATTCCAGTTCGATAAGTGAATGCATTAAGCCGAGGTTATTACTATGGGCATGAATGTTGGTAACAGTGCTAGCGATGACGTAATGGTGGAGATGAACACCACTCCATTGATCGACGTTATGCTGGTTTTAATTGTAATGTTAATTATTACTCTGCCTATCCAGACTCACGCAGTGAAAATGGATATGCCGATAAATAGTTCCCCACCACCTACGGTATTGCCAACTATTATCAGTATCGAAGTGGACTTTGATGGCACTATGCGTTGGGATGGCACAGTGGTTCGTGATGGTGAGATGCTGAAGAATTATATGCTTCATGCTGCTGATATGGATCCAATGCCTGAGATTCATTTAAAACCTCACAAGCTGGCTAAATACGATATCGTTGCAAAAGTATTGGCAACAGCCCAACGTTTGGGTTTAACCAATATTGGTATTATCGGTAATGAAAAGCTTGAGTAATCAAGCTTTTTTATTTTCAGCGATATAAATTTGTCTTTAAATTGCTTGAATTTTTACGTCACAAAAGAGTTGAAGCTATGTTGTCCAATAAAAAGTTAAATCGTTTTCTTCGCGTTGCTGTGCTTGGTGTTTGTTCCAGTATGGCAATTGCTCCAGTAGTTAGTCAGCATGCTTTTGCAGCTAAGGCAGCAGAAACACAAAAAGTGAGTTCCAAAATAGGCAAGCCGCTTAAAGAAGCTCGCGATTTGATGGATGCTAAAAAGTGGAAAGAAGCCCTCGCCAAGACTAAAGAAGTTGCCGCGATGGAAGGAAAAAATGCCACTGAAGATGCCATCATTAATGAAATGCTGGCTTTCTGTATGGTTAACTTGAAAGATTATGCTGGTGCAGTAGCTGTATATGAAAAAATGCTTGCTGCAGGCCAATTCAAAAAGGAAGAAGAGCCAAAGCGTATTCTAAATATGTCGCAAATTTATTTTGCATTGAAAAACTATCCAAAGGCAATTGAGCTTAGTGAGCGTTACCTCAAGGCAACTGGTGGTTCTGACTTAGAAGTACTGCGTCAAATTGCTCAGGGTTATTATTTGCAAAATAACTTTGCCCGCTCTGAAGAGTATGCAAAACGTATTATTGATGCTGCTAAAAAACAGGGTAAGCCTGTTGAAGAAGAATGGTTGCAGCTTTTGATGAGCTCGCAGCACAAGCAAAATAAGAAAGCAGATGTTGTTGCTACATTAGAGCAGTTATTGCAAACACATCCAACTGATCAGTATTGGTCGGATATGTTCACTTACTTGTTGCAAGGCTCATCGTTTAGCGATCGTCAAAATGTTATTTATTTGAAGCTGGTTCAAAAGGCTGGCTTGTTGCAGCCGGATGAATACATCGAGCTTGCAGAGTTGTCAATTGCAGTAACCAATCCAGGTGATGCCAAAACTATTTTGGAAGAAGGTTTTGCTAAAGGTGTATTAGGTAAGAGTGCTTCAAAAGATCGTGACTTGAAGCTTTTGAACCTTGCTAAAACACAAGCTGCTGAAGATTTGAAGTTGTTGCCATCTATTGAAAAAGAAGCAGCTGCTAAACCAACAGGTGAAGCGCTGATTAAAGTTGGTGAGGCTTACTTAGGGCACGCTCAATACGAAAATGCCATTGCTGCCTTCACTAAGGGCTTGGCAAAAGGTGGCGTTAACAATATTAAAGATGATGTAAATATTAATATTGGTATTGCTAACCTGGCATTGAATAAGAAGCAAGAAGCTATCAGCGCGTTTAAGCAAGTTCCAGCTTCGTCCAAGTTGGGTCTTCTTTCTCGTTTGTGGATAATTCAGGCCAATAAAACTAAATAAGATTTCAAATTGATTTTAATCATTCATTATTTAATGATTAAAGTGATGTTGTAGATCTTTTAAATGCCAGTGCAATTTATTGTCCTGGCATTTTTATTTCCGACCTCAGTAATGCTTCGTGCATTTGTAGTCGTGCAATTCACTTCTAACTTAGTTTATTTCAAGAGATGCTAATTTGTGCGAGATGGCGCAATTAATAGAGTGCTCTTTTAAATAATCCAATCGCCATTTGATAGCCTAGTAATTGCAGTTCTGCATCATAACGATCGCCTTCATCACGCATAAATGCGTGCACGCCATTAAATTCATGCCAAGTAAAATTCACAGCTTTTTCAACCAAATTTCTATACACCAGTGCACGACCTTCTGCAGGTATATGTGGGTCCTGCTTGCCCCAGATCATTTGTAGCTCGCCTTTAATTTCATTCGTGCGAGTTAAACTTTCATTACCTGATTTTGATGGGGTGAGACCGGAGTGAATATCGGTTGCGTAGAAACAACTGGTAGCTAAAATCGCCGGATTGATTGCAGCGCGATAGGCAAGACCGCCGCCCAGGCAAAACCCCATTGCGCCAATTTTTCCGGAGCAATAATCCAGCGTGTGCAAATAATCAATCATGGTTTGTGTATCAGAATCATGTGCTTCAAGATACTTGGCAACTTTGTCAGCATTCCCTTTATCTCGGCCGGCATCATCATAACCAAGCACGGTTCCAATTGGATTTAACTCATGGAAAACCTCAGGAACAATCACCACAAAACCATGGCCAGCCATAATTTGTGCGCTGCGGCGAATAGGTGAGGTTTGCTGAAAAATTTCGGAGTATAGAATAATTGCAGGGAATTTTTTTCCATTGGTTTCAATGCTGTCTTTAGGGTGATATACATAACAGCGCATAGTGCCGGTGGGTGTTTCCAAATCAATCTGATGATTTTGAATTAACATTTTCTCTCCTCGGTTATTTCAATTAACTAAAGTTGAGTTCCAATGTATTCATCAATACTTCGACTTTAGCAATGGACTCTCGATATTCCTGTTCAGTTTCTGAATCGGCAACTATTCCGCCGCCGCCCCAGCAATATATTTTATTGTGATCACATACCAACGTTCGTATTGCGATGCTCGTATCCATATGCCCATTTGAGCTGATATAACCCACACTGCCGCAATAAAGCGAGCGACGGGTTGGTTCAAGTTCTTCAATAATTTCCATTGCCCGGATTTTCGGGGCACCGGTAATGCTTCCTCCCGGGAAGCTATCGCGCAGTACCTCGATTGCTGTTGCACCTTCACGCAACTCAGCAGTGACTGTACTCACCAGGTGATGAACATTGGCGAAGCTTTGTAGCTCGCACAGTTTTGGTACTTGTACATTAATGCAGTGCTTGCTGAGATCATTACGCAGCAAATCCACAATCATTACATTTTCAGAACGATTCTTCAGGCTCTGCTGCAACCACTGGGCATTGACCATATCTTCTGCGGTTGATATTCCCCGTTTAATTGTTCCTTTGATTGGTTTGGTTTCTACCTGTTTACCATTGACCTGAATAAAACGCTCCGGAGATAAGCTGAGTACAGCCCCGTTTTTTAGTTGCATAAAACCGGAAAAAGGTGAAGGCAGGGCTTTGCGCAATAACAAATAGGCAGTTAAAGGATTGCCGTGAAAGTCTGCATCAAACCGTTGAGCAAAATTTACCTGATAACAATCGCCCGCAAGAATATATTCCTGGATTCTGGCAATAGCTGCGTAATAATTTTCAGGACTAAGGTTGCGATTAAATTTGCTAATCTTGAAAATATTTTCATTATCAGAAAAAAATAATTCCAGATCGCGAAATGTCTTCTCTTGCGCTGAATTTGAGCAAAGGGTTTCGATTTCAGAAAAGTTGTACAGTCCTCCCAGGCGTTGGCTCAATGACTCATTTATTACTAACCACGCTTGTTGTTGCTGATGATCCTGGATAATTGCCCATGGATATAATCCCAGGCACATATTGGGGAGATGAATATCTTGCTGCGCTTTCGCTGGTAGTTTTTCCAGTCGACGCCCCAAATCATAACCAAAATAACCAAGTGCTCCACCAGTAAAAGGTAATCCTTCGATGTGCTCGTCATCAGTTGGCAAATATTGTTTTAGCAGGGCAAAAGGGTCCATAAGTGACTCTTTATATGTGCCGTCATAAAAATAAATATCTGTTTTTTCAGCGTGTGTTTCCAGCAGGCATTGCGGAGCCGCACTAATAATATCGAAACGGCCATAAGGGCTGTTGGGATGACATGAGTCCAGCCAGATTGCATAGGGTAAATGGCGGACACGTAAAAACCAGCAGGCAGATTCTGGCTGATAAACAATTGGTTTGATCAAAAGGCCTGGATGCATCTGTGTGGGGTATCGCAAATCAGCACTAAACGTTTGACCTATAAAAAAGGCACAAACAAGGGAGTTGTATTCTACCTTATACTGGTCCGATATTCGGTATCTGATAAAGGAGTAATTTCATGTCTCAGATTAAACAACTCAATCTTGCGACCTTGCGTGTGGCGAAAGCGGTGTTTTTGGCGTTTTTGCTGGGCGGATGTTCCCCATCGCCCGCGCCTGAAACAGAAAATAACCCTGATAGCGATGCAGTAGCAGCAGAAGAGGCCGATGCAGATTCGTATTCGCAAAGCTTGCTGGATGAGGGCTGGCGCAAGGGTAACCTGGAGATCCGCTTTGAATTGGCTCAAGCTGCCAATGCCAGTGAATCAACTGCAAATGGTGGGCAAATTACCAGTGTATGGAGTACCACGATTACTGCTCGTACAACACAGGAGGTGCTCGTCATACCCGATTTGCGCGTATTGGTTCCTGATTCCGGTACCGACGACGAGCGTCGTTCGGCAATGGAGTCTAGCCCCTATATTATTGAAGAAGGTGCGGAGCCCACGGTAGAAGGAACGGTAACCAATTCGTTGCGTTTTGAATCCAATGACCCAAATGCCAATGATTATATTCGCCTTACACGTACCGTTAATGAAAACGGCAAGGTTAGTGATTTGAGTTTGACCAATATGCATCCATCCCTTTACGGTAAGGGGCATGAGGTAAGTTTGCGCCTGGAATATGAAACGCAACGTGAAACCAGTTTGCAGGCTGTAGCTGCTAATGGTGGTCTCCCCCTGTCGGACAATAATGTGAGCAATCCGCAAGAACGAATTGAATTGTCGTTATTCCCGGCTCCTAATGCAGATGGCTTGAATAACTACCCTTATATTGAGGAGTCTTTGCCTGAGGATTTACAGGCAACTGTGACAAAGCAGCATCTGGACACATTGGCGATGCTACAACAATTAATGAGTGATGCTGCGCCTGTACAATTTATGATGCGGGCAGGACTGGTTACCTATGCAGAATCCGATAAGCTGGTGCTTGAATATAATTATTCCGGCAACAAACAAATCCCATACATGGCGGGGATAGAAGGTTTTATCGGAACCCCATCACCAAATACATTGAAAATCACCATTAGCCTGACCGCTGGTAAATAGTTCTATGGATGTTTTTTTATTTTTTGTTGCCTTGCTGCTGGGCGGATTTACCGCATGGCAGGGTTTTAGTTGGTACTACGCCAAAAAACTTAATAAAAATAGTCATGACGTTGCGGTTGAATCCCAGGTGTTGCTGGAGCGAATTGAAAAAGTTTTCAAGGTGGTTCTAGCGGAAGGTTTTTTCACTGAAATTTATGATCACAACACTAAAAAAGATTTTTTTGGCATTTTCAAAACCAACAGCAAGGCATTAGTTGTTGCCAAGGCAAAAGTTTCTGTTGGTTTTGATTTTGCGAAAATGCGTTTTCGCCGTGATCACCTCAATAAAAAATTAGTGGTAGAACATTTTGCCGAAGCCGAAATTCTTTCCATCGATACAGATTACAAGTTTTACGATCTCAATCAGGGATTATTGAATAAATTTGATAACGAGGATTACACCGAAATACTCGCTGAAGCAAAAAAATTAATGCAGGAAAAGGCCCAGCAGAGTGAACTGCCGCTGATAGCGCAAAAGCAAGTTGAACTAATGATGCAACAGCTTTGTGCTTCTGTTGGTTGGCAGTTGGAGCAAGAAAAAGTGTTGAAACCATTAAAAACGGCTCAGATGATTATAAACAACAAATAATAGATCGCTAAAACAGGGATACTTCATGATAGTGCTTATGGTTTTTACATTGATAGGAATGGTTATCGGGGAAATTGCATTTTCCGGTGGTGGCTGGCTTATCGGGGGAGCTTTAGGGTTTTTAATTACCAAAGTTTCGCAAATGAATACTAAAGTGAATCGACTGGAGCGAGATCTTAATCTGTTACAAGAACAGCAAAAAAATTATGATCAAAAGAAACATGCGGCACCAATCAATGTTTCGGTACAACCCGAATCGCAAACAGAAAACAGACAATCCGTTTCGTCACGCAATGTTTCACCAACAGAAGCACGGGCTCCATTAGCCGATCGTCTAAAAGCCCATGGGATAGATTTACCGCCAGAGTCATCATCCACCACAGAATTACCAATCACTGATAAAGAGTTAGAGTCCCTTGCATTAGCGACCACACCAGAATCGATATCGTCTCAAGAACTTAAAAAAGCAGACCCTGTTGTTGCCAGGCCACAATCTTTCATTCATAAGCAGGAAAAACCCGCACAACCTAATCCTATCGAAAAAGCAGTTGATTATGTGCGCCGCTTTTTTACCGAAGGCAATCCTATTGTACGTATTGGTATGGTGGTGATGTTTTTTGGTCTGAGTTTTCTAGTGAAGTATGCTTCCAACCAAGGATTGTTACCACTTGAATTACGCATGGCTGCGGTTGCAGCAGTGGCTATTGCACTAATAGGTATCGGTTGGAAAACCCGTACAAGAGCGGGTGGCTATGGTTTGGTATTGCAAGGCGGTGGCATTGCTGCGCTTTATCTTACGGTATTTGTCGCCGCCAAAATGTATTCATTAATGCCTACCGGTGTGGCATTTGGTTTGATGTTTATTATTGTGATGCTCGGAGTAATGCTTGCCGTTTTGCAAAATGCACAAGTGTTGGCATTAATGGCAACCGCCGGAGGGTTTCTCGCACCAATACTAACGTCGGATGGCTCTGGTAATCATGTCGGTTTATTCAGTTTTTATTTGCTCCTGAATCTTGGGATCCTTGCAATAGCCTGGTTTAAAACATGGCGCATGTTGAATTGGGTTGGATTTGTTTTTACCTTTGTAATTACCTCAACCTGGGGTGTTTTAAAATACGAACCCCATTTATATGCGAGCACCCAACCATTCTTGCTTGCATTTTTTGCGCTTTATTTAATCGTATCGGTTTTGTTTTCGCTCAAACAACCACCGAATTTAAAAGGCTTGGTTGATGGCAGCCTTGTATTCGGTTTGCCAATTGTTGGCTTTGGTTTGCAAACGGCATTGTTAAGGCATACTGAATATGGTTTGGCAATCAGCGCATTAATTCTTGCTGTTATTTATATGTCTCTGGCACGTTTTCTGTGGGGTAAATATCAGCAAACTCATCGCGTACTCATTGAATCGTTTATTGCACTTGGCGTTACTTTTGCGACATTAACTATTCCGCTTGCTCTGGATGCCCAATGGACGTCAGCAACATGGGCACTGGAAGCTACTGGCTTAATTTGGATTGGTTTGCGCCAACAACGTTTCTTACCTCGTCTTGCCGGATACTTATTACATCTCGCCGCTGCATTATCGCTATTGATTCATGATATTCATGCGGGCGCTACACCAATAATTAGCGGTGATTTTATTGGCCTGTTTATTCTCGCCGCTTCTGCATTCTGCATTTCCTGGTTATTGAATTGCTTTATGGAAAATACGAATCGTTTTGATCGCATGCTGACTGATTTAGCAATGATCATAGGCTGGATCTGGTGGCTGGTAGCAGGTTACATTGAAATTAATGCTCATGTGCCCGGTGAACAACACCTTCCATCATTCATTGTATTTTTCTCGCTTTCTACAGCGGCTTTGTCATTGCTCAGTGTAAAAATTCAATGGGTGCAGTTAACACGAATCGGGTTTTGGTTGTTACCACTCACTGTATTGTTTGCGATGAGCAATTTGGGCGAAGGATTATTTCTTGGTTATGACATTTATCCATCGCAAAGTTGGGGATTATTGGCGTGGATCATTTTTGCTGCGGTGCAATATCGTTTTCTATGGCGACGCGGAGAGCAGGGCGCAACGGGACTATTAAGTGTTTACCATGTGTTAACAGCCTGGTTTCTACTTAGCCTTGTGTATTGGGAAGCCAGCTATTGGCAACACGAATTACAATGGTTCGGCACCAGCGCTGCCATTTTATGGTTTGCCTGTTTGGTTGTGCCATTGGTAGCGCTTTTGTATTTCACCAAAACAACGCTTTGGCCTTTTGCACAATACACAGCTGATTATAAAAATTTGATTCCAGTCCCATTAATATTCTTTGTGTTGCTCTGGTTTATTTATGCTTGCAGTTATTCCGGTATAACCAATCAATTCTATCTGCCGATATTAAACCCGCTTGATTTGGCCCAAGCCGCAGTATTATTAATTTTCGGCTATGCAATAAAACGTGGTTTTATAGGCTTGGATAAGGCGCCAGCAGAAATGCGTTATGGGTTAATTGGTATTCTCGGTTTTGTCTGGATCAATACAGTGTTGTTGCGGGCAGTCCATCACTATGCCGCTATCGATTATGTAGCTTACACAATGTGGAATTCAGTTGTAGTACAGATGGCACTTTCTATTCTTTGGGCGGTTTGTGCACTTGTTATCATGAATCTCTCACGTCGTATTCAAATGCGTGAATTATGGATGATGGGCATGGGTTTATTAATCTTGATAGTCATCAAACTTTTTACCAAGGATTTGAGCGGCGCAGGTACGCTAGCTGGTATTGTGTCTTTTATGGTGGTAGGTGGTTTGATGTTATTAATTGGTTATTTATCGCCAATCCCGGCAAAAAACAAATCGGCAAATGAATTGTCTGAGCAATAACGGTAATTCGTGACTACTGGTGTCTTAATCAGTAGTCCGTTTTTTGAGGTGAGTAATCGAATGACGTGTATAAAAAATTATTGTCTTGGTAGTTTTCTGTTTTGGTTGAGCGCCATCGCGGCCGCGGATGTAGTACCCGTATATCAAATTGATCAAGCTTCCGGCACCTATCTACAAACAACACTTACCCATGATATTTATCGCTACGCAGCAGACTCGCACCTGAACGATCTGGTAGTTACTGATCAACAAGGCAACAAATTACCTCACCGCATCAATAATGCTATCCCGGTAAATGAGCGCACGCATCAGGCGCTGTTGCATTTCTTTCCCGTTGCAGTAGGAGCACCACCGGAAACGCTTCTGGCTCTTAGTAGTGCTTCCATTAAACTGGATGATAATGAAATTTCCGTGAGCGTGGAAAAAACTATCAATGAACAATTGATAGATAAAAATGCGCCTATCGATTTTTATGTGGTGGATTTAAGTGATACACGAACACGTGCCGATAAATTAATTGTTGATTGGCAAGTAAGTGAAACCAATCAATATCTCGAAGTAGAGGTTAGCGGTACTAACGATTTAACCAATTGGTCCGCTATTACGCGAGCCACCTTGGCTCAATTGCAGAAATATGGGCAAAAACTGGCTCGAAATAAAATCAATTTAAATTTGGCGGAAATGCAATACGCTTATGTGCGCCTGAAATTTTTACGTGGTGGTGAACAGCTGCAATTAACCAGCATTACTTTGGAAAACACCGATAAAGTGGCTTCGGCGCCTGCTCTTGATAGCTGGAGCGTATCGGGCGAACTTGCTGAGGAACAGGAATCTGCTTTGCGCAGCGGCGATCATTCACCGGTTGTAAACGTGGCTGCATGGGAATTTACGCGCGATGATATAACACCGGTATCGCAATTCGGTATACAACTGGGAACGCTGATGTATGGTGATTCTATTCAGGTATTTTCACGCAGTTTAGAGAAAAAAGCCTGGCAACTGGTTCATCGGGGAATTTGGTTTAATGCACAGGTTGGTAATGAGTGGCAGCAAAGTGATGCGATTACTATAAATCAAAATACCGACACCCAATGGCGTATTGAACTTAATGAGCTGGTGCGCACTAAAGCTGAACCGGTTTTGGTCTTCCACCATCAGCCAGAGACGCTACAATTTATTGCAAACAATGCCGCGCCTTTTAAAATTTCAATAGAAACCGATCCAGCACAACACAAGCAAAACACCAGCGCACAAATATTTTCACAGTTGATTAATGGAAAGGAAATTCAATGGACGCAAGTCAACTTTTCCGAATTAAAACCAGGCTTGGGTTCCTTCGCACGCCATGGTTTGCAGATAAGCTGGAAAACTATTTTGTTCTGGGGATTTCTGATTATCGCCGTTGGAGTTTTAATTGGTGTGGCAGTTCGGCTCATTGGCCAATTAAAAAATTCACCAACTACCGACCCTTAAGTTTTAACGGAAGTGAATATCCGAACTTTAAATTGTTATGATTCAGTCACTGTATGAAAATTGCTGGAATTTATAAGGTGAAATTTTTTTCATAAAAATGGTTACGTAACAAAACGCTACGTAACCACAATTATCATGCCGCACTGACTTTAAATTGCGATGTCTGGAATGATTTGCAGATAAACAGCAACGTTTCGCGAGTTTTTAAATCCTCTACTTTGCGCGCAATTTCAATCGCTTCTTCAAAGCGATGTTGTATACACAAAATACGTGCAGTTCGAATTCGCTCTATATCACTCAGTTCTGTTCCCATAGGGTTGCCTCTCAAGATCTTTCCGTGGTTAAAAGGGAGAATTTGATGAATTAACGCTTCCTTTGAATGCTCCGTCTTATTGCACCGCTCTCTCGGTAATCATCCTGAAAATGTCCTTTGTGTATGAAATTTAGTCAAACTCGTTAGGAATGAAAGCCGTTTAAACGTTTTTTTAGAAGGTATTGCCGATATCGCTGGCGTTTCCCGGAATTAAGGTTTGGTTTTGTAAACTGATCTGCCATTTATCTTATAATTAGGCTAGGCTTGCTGAAAATGCTAATAACCTACAGGAACCCTGACCATGATAAAAAAACAGCTTGCCCTCCGTTTGGCCTCCGGCGCCTTAGCCTGTTTGATTACGACCAGTCTTTACGCTGCTGAAAAGCCCAATAATGCTGATGTAGAAGAATGGGTGGATTTGTTTAACGGAAAGGATTTAAGCAATTGGTCCCCTAAAGTTCGCGGTTACCCGCTGGGTGAAAATGCGCTCAACACATTTCGCGTAAAAGACGGAATCATGCAAATCCGTTACGACAAATACGACACATTTGGCGGTAAATTTGGCCATATCTTTTCCAATGCCGGTCCATTTTCCCATTACAAAATCCAGGTGGAATACCGTTTTGTTGGCGATCAGGTAAAAGATGGCCCGGCCTGGGCATACCGCAATAACGGCATCATGTTTCATACGCAAGACCCAAAAGCCATGACCGTTGAACAAGACTTCCCCGGTTGTATGGAATATCAATTATTGGGCGGTAACGGAAAAGAGGCACGCAGCACCGGCAATTTGTGTACACCCGGATCTCAAGTGGTGATCAACGGTGAGTTGCGCAAAGACCATTGCATGAACTCGACCAGCGAAACCTATCATGGCGACCAATGGGTAACCGCTGAACTGGTGGTGCATGGCAGCAAGTTGGCCCAACACATCATCAACGGCAAGAAAGTATTCGAGTACAACGATTTGCAATGGGATGACGGCAAACCGATGGAAAGTGGTTATATTGCTCTGCAAGCGGAAACGGCACCGACGGATTTCCGTAAAGTGCGCATTCTGAATCTGGAAGGTTGTATGGATAAGAAGGCGAAAAATTACAAAAGTTATTTTGTAAAAGATAATCCGAAGGCTTGTAAGTTTTAATTGAATGCCGACTCGTTGATCAGGTAAATGTTGGTGTTCGTTCCCCAGCACATGCGTCTTGCCACAACCTACAGGGTATTTTGTAGGTTGTGGCGGGCCGCGTAGGTGGAGCTTGCGAACCCCAACATGACCACACATTCGCAATAACCGAAAATAAAAAAATATCGCACGAATGAGGATTTCCCCAATATTCATAAGACACAATACATAATCGTTCGACTCCATCCAGAAAACATCCCATTCCGAACTACCACTTTTGTCTATTCGCCCCTGAAACTGGGAAGCCATTTCTACATATTATTTTCCAAATCCATCTTTTCGTTTATTTACAATAACGCCTCAATACCTTGTAATGCTGGAGTTGCTTGGCGATTCAGCCATTTTAACTCGCCAAACCGTTCCACTTTTTACCCACACGCAAACTTGTACTCGCACCACTAAGCGCAACGCTAAAACTGGAGCGCAATTTTTGCTTTTTTTTCCTATGCTCATACTCGCCAAAAGGCTATTTCCCCTTTGCTGAAATTCCATAATCACAATGCGCGATTGCGCAACGCGAGTACAACACCATGAAAAGAACATCGCTCTATGTGCTCATATCGAGCGCACTTTTATGCTCGGTATTAACCGCTTGCAGCTCCAATCAAGGAAGCGATTCAACAGTCGCTAACCAAACAGCACCAACAACTCAATCAACCTTCACAAACCAATGGCCGGTATTAAAAAGTGCGATCACCAAAGATCCGGTTATTGAAAAACGCATTGATGAATTGTTAGCGCGCATGACGCTGGAAGAAAAAATCGGGCAGGTCATCCAACCGGAAATCAATGAAGTAACGCCGGAAGAAATCAAGCAGTACCATATTGGCTCGGTGTTGAATGGCGGTGGTGGTACTCCCTATCGCAACAAATATGCGCCGCTGCAAGACTGGATAAAAATGGCGGACAGCTTCTACAACGCCTCTGTGGACAAATCCAACGGACGCACTGGCATTCCCATCATGTGGGGAACGGATGCCGTACACGGTATGAACAACGTGATTGGCGCAACCCTGTTTCCACACAACATTGGCTTGGGCGCGACCAATAATCCCGAGTTGCTGAAAAAAATCGGCTGGGCGACTGCGCGTGAACTTTCCGTGACTGGACTGGACTGGGACTTTTCACCAACCGTTGCAGTAGCGCGCGATGATCGTTGGGGTCGCACTTACGAATCCTGGTCGGAAGACCCGCGCATCGTCAATGCGTTTGCGCGTGAAATGATCAAAGGTTTGCAGGGCGAACCGGGCAAAGCACTTTTTAACAATCAACAAGTGATCGCCACCACCAAGCATTACATTGGTGATGGTGGAACCTTGAACGGTGTGGATCGCGGTGCAACCCAAGGTGATGAAAAACACTTGCGCGATATTCACGGTGCCGGTTATTTCAGCGCTATTGAATCCGGTGTGCAAGTAGTGATGGCATCCTTCAGTTCCTGGCAAGGTATGCCGATGCACGGCCACAAATATTTGTTAATCGATGTGTTGAAAAACCAAATGGGTTTCGATGGGCTGGTCGTAGGCGACTGGAATGGCCACATGTTTATTCCAGGCTGCACCGTAACCAATTGTCCGCAATCGTTGATGGCTGGTTTGGATATCTACATGGTGCCGGACCCGCAATGGAAAGAGCTCTATAAAAATTTAGTCGCGCAAGCGAAATCCGGCGAAATCACAGCGGACCGCTTGAATGATGCCGTACGTAGAATTTTGCGCGTAAAAATCCGCGCTGGTTTATTTGAAAAAGGCGCACCCTCCTCACGTGAACTGGCGGGTAAAAAAGACGTGCTGGGCGCTCCGGAGCATCGTGCAATCGCGCGTGAAGCGGTGCGTGAATCATTGGTATTGTTAAAAAACAAAAATAACCTTCTGCCATTATCGCGTAAGCAAAAAGTATTGGTGGCAGGCGATGGTGCAGACAATATCGGCAAGCAATCCGGCGGTTGGTCAGTATCCTGGCAGGGCACGGGTAATGCCAATTCAGATTTCCCCGGTGCAACGTCCATTTACGCGGGCATCAATAAAATTGTGAGTGAAGCGGGTGGCAAAACTATTCTGAGTCCGGACGGAAGCTATAAAGAAAAACCTGATGTAGCAATCGTCGTATTCGGTGAAGATCCCTACGCAGAAATGCAAGGCGACCTCGGCGATCTTTCTTACAAACCGCGCAACCCTACCGATTGGGAATTGCTGAAAAAACTGCGCAGCCAGAATATTCCTGTTGTGTCGTTATTTATTTCTGGTCGTCCTTTGTGGGTCAATCGTGAAATTAACGCCTCTGATGCATTTGTTGCAGCATGGTTGCCGGGCACTGAAGGCCATGGCATTGCCGATGTTATTTTCAAAAATGCACAAGGAAAAATTAATTACGATATGAAAGGCCGTTTAAGCTTTTCATGGCCGAAGCATCCAACACAAACTTCGTTAAGCGTTGGCGATAAAAATTACGATCCACTGTTCGCCTACGGTTATGGTTTGAGTTATGGTGACAAAAATACACTCGGTGATGATTTATCTGAAGAAGGCATTAAAGCGGAATCCGTTGTTGATCAACTGGATCTTTTCAATCGCCGCCCACTGGGTGAGTGGCAACTGGAAATTATCGGCTTCCAGAATGATCGCATCACGATGACCAGCAAAAGTGCAAAAGCTTCTTCATTGCAAATTTTCGCAGTAGATCGCAACGTGCAGGAAGATGCTCGTCGCGTTGAATGGAACGGGCAGGGCGCAGGGCAAGTTGCATTCTCGGTGAGTGATCGCAAAGATTTCACTAATTATGTCACTGCAAATACCGCATTGGTTTTTGAAATCAAAGTTGATGCAGCGCCGACGAAAACTACGTTCTTGCGTTTAGGTTGTGGTTCATTCTGTGCATCGGATATAAACCTGACTGAACAATTAAAATCCTTCACTGGAAAAGGCTGGCAAACTGTCACCGTCCCGTTGAGTTGTTTCCCTAA
This sequence comes from Cellvibrio sp. 79, assembly GCA_003056245.1. GTDB lineage: Bacteria > Pseudomonadota > Gammaproteobacteria > Pseudomonadales > Cellvibrionaceae > Cellvibrio. The sequence continues at coordinate 199,128 of MVDH01000004.1, forward strand.
CTCCGGTGCAAACTTCGGTGTTAATCAACCGCCAAGTGAATACTGGACGCAAGTGTTGCAACCTTTTTCATTGTTGACGGATGGAAAATTGGATCTTACTTTCTCTAAAGTGAGTTTGGTGAAGGGGGCGGGTAAAGGGGCGAGTTGTCCGTAACAATTTACTGTTTGCGATTGTGAATGTTGCGGTTCACTACACGCCCCGCAGCAACCTACGATTGCATTAAATTTCCTTAACAAAAAATCCCGTTGATTTCCATCAACGGGATTTTTTTATTTGCGATCTTACGATTATTAAAATCAGGCTCTATAACGTTCCAACCAATGCGCGCTGGGTAAGAACAATACCTCGCTGCGAACGTACAAACAGCGGTCATTAGAACTTTCACGCAACCGCGTCAGCATCCGCTCATCGCTGGCTGTGTAAGCGAAAGCCGCTCTGCGGCGCGCATAACGCTGCGTTCATCGAGTAGGGCGTCCAGGCATTAACACTTCGCGCTTAATCATACGTTTTTGCCACCTTCGATAATGCCCAGGATGTTTTTCCTTCTTTCCATCGGCAAACCAGAGCGCGAAATACAGAACTTTTTGTTAAGTGTTTAATCTTTTTTCGTAAGGCTGATGATTACAACCTTCGCGCCATTCAGATTCATATAATTCTTTTAATTTTCCAGATATTTTACCTACGTAAACCGAAAGGTCAGCGGCATCATCTAAAATACGTTCATCTTCAGAGTCAATTTGAGTATGTAAATCAATTTCTTCTTTTCTACAAGCCTAATTAAAGTGGCAGGCTCTGATAAGGTAAAGCTCATATTATTTCTCCGATATCAACAGGAGAGCTGCCACAAAAAAGGTGACTCACAAACTAAACGTTCGCGAAGCGCACGGGGCTGCAACGCTTTTTTTAGCCTTTATAGCAGGCGCTCTAAAGGCATTCCGATTTCAGTTTCTATTTCTTTATATTCTTCTTTTATAAATTCCAGAAACTGGGTTAATTGTAAATGATGCTCTTCATAGTCAGCTCTATTGCGAATAGTTTCGCTTTTGAGAAGTTGTTCCTGAAATAGAACGGCGTCTCTAACAGCTGATACCAATAACGGAGCCCAAACATTGGGAATTTCCATCACATAGCCTCTTTAAGTAATTTAATTGCAAGTTGATCAAGCTTTGCTTTGAATTGAGATAACGGCATGTCGTAAGCAGGAGCAATTGTGTAGTGATGAGCATCCAAGATTGTGTTGTACTCATCTTTTACTATAGCGATACCTTCAGGTAGTAGGCTCCTCAATGAAGCTAAAAACTCCCGTGTTTGACTTTTTGTTTAGTGCCCGCCATGAATTAATTGGGACAGAGCCTTCAAAATTCTATCTACTTGCCCTTTGGAAATTAGTACGTCTTTTAAAATGGTAATACTCATGATTAACTCCTTTTGATGTGATTACTATAACGAGCTCAGTGGCAGCGACTGGTGCGACAACGAATCGTTAGGCATATTTTCAGTTGTAAACCTATCTATAAAACCTAACAACATACACAACCAAAACCTGAGAATAATTTATTTAATAAAACGGAAATTTTCCGTCTAAGTTTTTTATTTACATAAATTAAATTATGTTCAATTACAATCACTTAGCCGTTTGCCGTCCATTTACAAAGAAGATGAAAGGCGGAAAAATTCCTACTACATACTATTTAAAGGCGCCAAGCCGAATCACCGATACTAGCCGTTTTAAGTGCTTGCGCAAATATCATAGCACTACAAAAATACCACCAGACTTATTCCCCATCATCCTTTTTATGAATAGCCTCCTGAAACAAATCCCATGCATCCGATAACAACAGATGAGCCGCCTGACATATAGCAGGGTGAGAGTTATCAGGTGAGTCTTCAATAGTCATGCAGGCGATAGTGCCGATTAAATCTTTTGCTGCTGTGAAACGAAGATTGGCGGCGTCGATAATGTCGAGGCGGGATGCTTGGGTATTTAAGAATAAAACCTCGCCAGTACCGAAGTTGCCAGAGAGAGGTTTGAATTGGGTTTGATCGATATTTTCCATGTGTTAACACTCCTATTGTTGAGGAGCCGCCACGAACTGTCGCCAAACAGAAATGGGGGCAGCTGTACGCAGGTTGGCGAACCGGGACAATAGGAACCCGGCAGACCCGAAGGTCTCCCGCGCACAACTGCCATAGCACATAAATACAGGCATAAAAAAAGCGCCTGCAATATGGTAGGGCGCTTGTGCGCCTATTGTTTATCGGGTCGCCAAACCCAAATTGCGGATTTGCCGCAACGAGGCGTACTGTAGCTCATGCGGTTGTGAAAATTCAAGTTCAAATAAAAAGGCTTAAACGTTTTATGCGTTTAAGCCTTTTCTAATAAATCCGATGATCTTTAAACGGATTACTGTAATGCAACTCGAAAATCCGTTATTTAATCTCTAAAGCTTTAAAAACTAGCCCTTTGAAATTATTTGCCTCATAAAGTGCTTTAAAAACGTCAGTACAATAGCTTGAAAACAATTTATCGGAGCGTGTTTTAAAAATTAACCGATCTTCGTTATTTAAATAGTTTTCATTGTAGTTAACATTTGATTGTCCCATATGGACACGGCTATCAATGACTTCAACCGCATTTTTCATATCTATTTCTGAATCGGGAATAACATAGAGGGTATTAAATAAGTAAAATTTCTCATTATTGACTGTGATAGGTAAGAATTCTCCACACGCCGATAAATAATCATAAAATACATCATAAGCCTTAAGGTTTAATGCCAGTACTCCCGTTGACCAATTGGTAATGTCTGGCAAAACTTCGGAAGTTCCAGTGTAATTTTCGCTTTTAAAAAATGTTGCGCTTGGAGCTACCCAATCCTCCAGACGAGGTTTTGCTTTAAAAGTTGGCCTGAACGTTGGCATTTTTGTATAAAGCTCAACACCATCTAGCAATAGCAGGTAGGTATTTTCATAGTCATGGGTTAACTCGTAGATCATAACTTGCGATTTCCTTTAAGCCAGTTTAAATATTCTACTTCATCAATTTCTTGCTGAAGTTTCATTTCAGGCCTGATGTTGCCGTGTAATAGTTGCACCCTGACGGTATTTAAAAATGCCCTAACTTCACCTTCAGTTTCCATCCCCGAAATCTTCCTAAAAATCCAATCATAGTAAAGCTGTCTGTGAATTCTATTGTGTCCTATCGCATTTGGATAGATCGACGATCTTGCATCTGCTTTTGTTTTGGGCATCCAACAGCCGTTATCCGGATCATCAATCCGAATAGCTATTTCTTCAAATGCGAGTATCAATCTTGCTTGAAAGGCTTCTGAGTGTTGGCCAGAAATGATGTGATGCGCTTCCCATCTGGCTGCTGGCCTTGGATGTCCTGCTGCGCGAAGTAAGTATCCCAACCGAGTAGAGGAGTGTTTTTCATTGAGAAGTTCTGCTGAATTCATTGTTTTTGCTTTGGTTCTAAACTGCATCATAAACGCATTCATTTTTGCTTTTGAGATTGCAGCCATTCGTCGCTCAACACGATTAAATACTTCAAAATCCTTATCAGACATACTTTCCTCTTTCGCTTTATCCAAAATATTCAAAGGCTTTTTTGTGGGGCTATTCATATGTAGGGCGTCCTTATTTTAAGGGTATTGCTATGACGCAATACTCTCGACACATAAAAAGCCAGCCCTTTAAAGAGCTGGCTCAGTACAGATTAATTATCGTAAATCACCGCCGGCCCAAGAAAGATCCCCTGCGGATTGGGAATTCCATTTTGGTCGAACACATAAATGTAAGCAGCGGTCTGACGATTGAGCGAACCGAAATTGGGTGTGAATTTAAGTTCGGTTGAGCTCCAGTTTTCTACGTATTGAACTTCTTCATGGGTTACTGCGCTGTATTCGGCGGCGTTGCCTAATACGACGCGTTGGAAAGTGTTATCCATGTAGATATCGTCCAGCCATACTTTTTGCAAAATATTCACACTGGGGTCAAAGCCAATCAAACCAATGGACGGTGCGTATCCCGGCTTGTCGGATGCGCCGGTGTAATTGCCGACAAAATCTTGCTGGCCGTTAACTTTGGTTTTCACCGTGTTAGTGGTTTGGTCAATAAAAAGCTCCAGGTGATTCCATTGGCGGGCAACAACATTGGAGCGGTTGTAACCCATCATGTCGGCCACATAAATTCCCGTGTTGGTCCAGGACAAACGCATTGCGCCGTTTGCACCGTCAGACTCCCAAATGCGGATATATTTATTGGCACCTTGCCAACCGGTATTCACATTCAATAATGCAGTTGCACCATTTTTATTTAGCGTGAGAATTTTTGATTTAATCCGGTTCGCATTGTTTTGATCATAAAAATTGGCGACGAATGTGTAGGTGGCAGGATCATAATGAATGACTCGCCCTTTAACCTGGGTGATACCGGTCCAATGAGGGCCGACATCAACCGTAAATTCATCACCTTCAACGGGGTTAAATTGCTCCGTCACATTACCAAGCACAAATGTGAAGTAATCACGCGTATCGTTTTGTTGTTTATACCACCAACTCACATACAACTTTTTGGGTTCATTGGATGCAAAAACAGTGTCTTTGTTTTGTGCATGCGGGTAAGACAAATGTGCGCCATTACCTTCAGCGTAGTAATAGCTTCCGGTTTTTGGATAACGTTGGTGTGCAGGTTCTTTTTTAATGTAAAACGGACCCGCACCAGAGTTACGCCACGCCGCTTTCAGCGTATACATAAATTCCGATTTTGTGAGACCTCTATCAGGTGGAATGGCTGAGAGTGCGGTATTCGGCACACCGTGTTCATAGGCGATATCGGTTTTATCAAAAAGAACAGTGGCGGGTTTTGCGGTGAAATTACCTTGAACAGTAATTTTGAAGCTTCCAGGTAATTGTTCGTACTGGAGTTGCGGGTTAAGGGTGAATTGGGCATTGGCTGCGACTGATAACAATAACGAAGTTTGTAACAAACCTCCTTTGCATAACAATCTTTTCCATATCTCTTTTTTTACCAACACAGCCTGTGTTGACCTTGTTTTCAAATGCGATCCTCTCAGAAAATTTTGCGTCATATCTTTACATCCTCCATAAATTAATTGACCAAAAGGAATCGCAGTTTACTTAAAGGTAGAGAGAGAAAGTGATATTTGCGTCAACAAATACAAAGCTTATATTTGCGGTCATGAAAGGTTCATCAAAAAGTGAAGAGATCATAATAGCTAATACCTATGACTCATAACTGTACATCCGACTATTAGGTGCCGACACTAGCGCACGCCATTATTGGCTATAGCGATGTATTGAGTTTTTACCCATCAAATAATTTCTATAACGTTGCAAGAATTTTAATTAAAAAGCTCTGGATTGGACCTGACAAGATATGACTGCACCTATAAAAAAAATCGTAATTGCCGGTGGTGGAACGGCAGGCTGGATGGCGGCCGCAACCATTTCACACCACCTCGGATCGGTATTGGACATTCGTCTTATTGAATCAGAAGAAATCGGCACTGTGGGAGTCGGTGAGGCCACTGTTCCGCCAATGCAAACATTCCATAAATTATTAAATATTGATGAGCAGGATTTTTTGCGTGCTACCCAAGGTACCTTCAAGTTGGGTATCAATTTTGAAAACTGGGGACAGAAAGGCGATCAATATATTCATTCCTTTGGGGTAACTGGTAAAGAATTATGGATGGCTGATTTCATTCACTTTTGGTTGAAAGCAAAAGGAATGGGATTAGAAAATGATTACGGGGATTTTTGTTTTGAATTGCAAGCGGCGAGGTTAGGTAAGTTTGCGATCACTGAAAACCCGCGCACCAATTATGCCTATCATTTTAATGCATCTCTCTACGCTAAATTTTTGCGTAAATACAGTGAGGCTCGTGGTGTAAAGCGTACCGAAGGAAAGATTGTTGGCGTTGCAACCCATAGTGATGATGGATTTATTAAAAGTGTGACCCTGGAATCCGGCGAAGTGGTGGAAGGGGATTTATTTATCGACTGTACCGGCTTTCGCGGTTTGCTAATTGAGCAAACCCTGCATACCGGCTACGAAGACTGGTCGCAGTGGTTGCTAAATGATAGCGCTATTGCTGCGCAAACTAAAAATCCGCTCCCTGCATTACCGTACACTCGCGCTGTTGCGCATCAGGCAGGTTGGCAATGGCATATTCCATTGCAAAGTCGTATCGGCACCGGTTTTGTTTATTGCAGCAAATATATTTCTGACGATGATGCCAGAAGGACATTCTTCGATAATTTGCCCGGAAAATTAATTAATGAACCCCATGTGCTGAAATTTAAAACCGGTCGGCGCAAAAGAAGCTGGAATAAAAATTGCGTTGCTTTGGGATTATCTAGCGGGTTTATTGAACCATTGGAATCCACCAGTATCCATCTGATTATGAATGGTGCTTTGCGATTGGTGAGATTTTTTCCGAGTAATGGAATTAAAGAATCGAGTGTAGCTGAATATAATGAGCAAACCAGAAATGAAATTGAACGCATCCGCGATTTTGTGATTTTGCATTATAAAGCGACTATTCGCGATGACACTCCCTATTGGCGTTACTGCAGGGATATGGATATTCCGGACACGCTTGCCCATCGCATCAAATTGTTCAGGGAAGCAGGGATAGCCTATAAGGCCGAAGGTGAAATTTTCCAGTTGGATTCCTGGTCACAAGTGATGATTGGACAACGGATAATCCCTGAGGATTATCATCAATACGTTGATGCAATGAACCATCAGGATCTGTGCAAATACATGCAGGTTTTTTCCGCGGATATTAAAAAACGTGCAATGCAATTACCGAGTCATGAGGATTTTGTAAGGCAGTATTGCGCGGAGGATCAAGCGTAGTTTCATAATCGCACAATAACGCAAACTGGATACCATTTGTATTTTCATCCAGTTTGCACAAAGCCCTTTTCACGTTAAACGCAATCCTGATTATTGTGGTGGTAATTGTTCTGAGCCCAAATTGTTGGGAGGCAGCTGCAATTGACCCGGTGTTAATCCTTGTGCAGCCAAAGTAGAAAAACTGCTTTGGCTTGATGTCGATGCACTAGTGGTACTGGATGAAATGGTTTCACTGGATGCCGCCGATGAGCTCGCAATGGAACTGCTACTCATTGCAGAACTGCTTGTGCTGGAATTGGTGGTACTACTGCCTCCACATCCAACAAGTTGCAGTGAAAGCATAAGCGCGCTGGTTATAAACATAACGCTACGCATCAGTATTTCACCCAAAATTCTTCATCGGGATGGATCTCACTCAATACCGAATATTTTGAATCCGCTTGTATCAGTGCGGTTGTATTTGTGTTTGCGCTGTAGCCAGCGGCTCCTTTCCAAACAATTTCCGCGTCATTAAAAATACTCATATCGTGCAAGTGATCAGGCGCCTTGTATTTATTCCATCCTTTGGTGCGTACAGGATAAGCCAGGAAACCTGGTGCAGGATTTTCGGTGGAAGTAGAGCTGTGATCATGATCATCGCTAATGGCAGTCCAGGGTGTAGAAATTTCTTCGTCATTATTATTTTTACAGTACTGCACCGTTGGTAAATACACTTTGGTGAACGTAGGTGCATTCACTTTTGCACGCAGCGGTAACCAATAGTGGTGTGTGTCACCCCCTTTGTTAGCAGCGTCAGGTTTTGTCCAGATTACTTTAGTGATAACACCGGCTTCATTTTTTACCAGAGTAGCGTTACCGAAAACGGTATCCAATGGGCGAAGGCTCGTTAATGTTTCCGGAATTTGCACTTCAACACGCAAAGTATCGTACGCGGTGGTAACACCATCAACGGTTTGTGAGCAGCCGTGAGGAACACTCAATACAATTTCTTGCGTTTTACCCGCATACACGGGTGATGTTGCAATCCCCACATGGGCAAATGCATAGCTTGTGGTGGATGCAAAGATTGCAATTGCAGATGTGCGATATAATGTGCGGCAGATAGTTATTAATTTTTTTGATTTCACAGGTTTCCTCCTCCTTAAAAGTTTTGCGAATCATACAAATTTAAAAAAATATGAACATGCGGCAAATTAGCGCACCCCAACGAAATGGGCGGAGTTTGATTGTTTAAATGACAAGGTGCGACAATTTGACTCATTGGTGATTTTTATTTTTTTACCTATCCTGCGCCAAGATTTCAATTTCTGGTGCAATCATGAAAACGTTGTTACTTCAAAAAAAATTACTTGGATCAATGCAGAACAAAGTGATACAAAATACAGTGATGTATGTTACTTGCCTTGCATTAACTGCGTGCGGCAGTTCCAGTTCGGACCCCGGCAATTCCCCAACTGCAAAATCATCTAGCCCGGGAGCTGTTAGTAGCGCATCAAGTTCCAGTGCAAGCAATGCCCCTGTCGCAATTACAATTCCTTTTGAAGCATTTTCCGGATCTACTGAAATTAAATGCGGCGTCGCATTGGAAGGATTAGGTACTGTTAGTACGCGTGCGACAGTTGCGGATTTTCGTTTTTATATACATAACCTGCTTTTAGTTACGAGCACCGGTGTTGAATTGCCCATTGCACTTGATGAAAACGGACTTCAGGTAGATAACATTGCACTGCTGGATTTTCGCGATAAATTAGGCACCGGCACAACATCTTGCCAAGGTGATGCAAACCCTGCATTGAATAAAAAAATTACAGGTAAAGTTTTAATTGGTAACAATACCGTTTCGAGTTTGCGCTTTGTATTGGGTGTTCCGGCTACGCATAACCACACTGACCAGACCGCAGCAAAAGAGCCATTAAAAACACCGGGGCTCTCTTCCGGTATGCATTGGGGCTGGAATATCGGCTACAAATTCACGGGCATTGATTTATTTACCGATGTGGCCATTACCCGCCCGGGTGATGCTACCTGGACCAACAATCGCTGGAATATTCATTTGGGAAGTACCGGTTGTACTGGTGCGGCAGCCGCAGGGGAAAAAGTTGTTTGTACTGCAGAAAATAGAGCAGAAATAACGCTGAATGATTTTGTGGTAGGCAAATCGGTAGTGAAACTGGATCTGGCTAAAATCGTGGCGAAAAACAATTTGGGACAAGATATTGCCAGCTCTGCTGGTTGTATGTCCGGTGCAACAGATTCCGAGTGCGCAGAAATTTTTGCGAGCTTTGGTTTAAGCCATGCTACACAAACCAGCAGTCCGCTAGCCCAAACCGTTTTTTCATTAGTTACCCAATAAATTTCAGGTAGATAGTAAACGTGAAATTTATAACTATCGGTTTAATGCTGGTGTTATTGGCAGGTTGTTATGGCGATAGCCAAACTAAAGTTAATGATACCTCTGCAATAGTGACAGAGTTCAACTGGAATTTGCCGCCACAAATGGCACTTCCAGTTGAGCCTGCGGATAATCCGATGACTGAAGCTAAATTTCAGTTGGGTCGCCATTTATTTTATGACAAGCGTTTATCGGGCGGCGGTACGATTAGTTGTGCATCTTGTCACGAACAAAATAAAGCGTTTGCTGATAACCAAATTCGCCCGCTTGGTGGTGCTGGTGATTTGCACCCACGTAATTCCCAAAGCCTCGCCAATTCTGCCTGGTTTGCTTCGGTGACCTGGGGTAATCCGTCGCTCACAACGATTGAGCAACAAACTATGTTGCCGTTATTTGGTGTTGATCCCATTGAACACGGCATTAACGAAACGAATCATCCCGCCATTTTGCAGTCGATTTTGCAAGACGCGCGCTACAAACCGTTGTTTGCACAAGCCTATCCAAATCTGCAACAAATTGACTGGAAACAATTGGTGGATTCACTCGCAACATTTGTGCGCGGCATTATTTCTTTTCGCAGTGCTTACGACCGCTACATCGCCGGTGATAAATCGGCGCTGAGTGAGAGCGCAAAACGGGGCATGCAATTATTTAACAGTGAGCGCCTGGAATGTTTTCATTGCCACGATGGGCATTTATTTACCGACTCCGTTCGCGATCGCTCAATGCTTGTTTTTGAAACGCCGTTTCACAATACCGGCCTTTATAACATTGATGGTGTAGGTGGATATCCCGCTCCTAATACCGGTGCTCATGAAGTCACCGGGCGCGCTGTAGAAATGGGTGCGTTTCGTGCGGCCAGTCTACGGAATGTCGCCGTGACTGCGCCTTATATGCACGACGGTAGTATTGCGACGCTTGCTGATGTTGTTCGCACTTACGCTGCCGGTGGCCGAAACATTATTGAAGGTGAAAATATCGGTGATGGGCGACGCAATCCCTATAAAGACAGTTTTATTGCCGGCTTTGAAATTAGCGAAGAAGAAATTGCCGACGTTATCGCATTTTTAAATAGCCTGACCGATGAACAACTCCTGATAGATGATCGCTACGGAAATCCTTTTGAATGAATCACCTCACACGTTTAATCATTGCTATTGCCGGATTTGCATTGCCGCCGTTCGCGCAACATTTACACGCTCATGGACTGCAATTGGACGATGTGGCGACAAACTCATTAAATGCAGCGGTTGTTACCACCTGGCGGTCTGCTGCTGCAGTGGATGACACCACCGCATGGCGGCTGCCAGGTTTTTTAATGGGCGGTGAGAGCTGGCCGGTTGATGAAGGCGTGAACCTGGATGAGGTGAATATCAGTGGCCGTTATGTCATTGACCATCATTTTTATGCAGTAGGTAAAGCAGGAGTTCACGGTACCGGTAAAGGTAGTGATCACGGCGATTCCGTTGAAATCCAGCATGCGTATTTGGGCTGGCGTAGCCGCTGCAAAACATTTTGTTTTGCTGCTGAAGCGGGAAAAATGTCTGCGCTTTTTTCACCAGCGATGGCTGAGCATCCATCGACACGACATTTCAGTGAAGCTTCACTCATTTTGGATACATTTTTTGGCCGTGATTTTCACGATCAGGGGGCACGTATTTTATTTCAATCCGATTGGGGTATTAGTGGTGGTATTGAACATTGGCGTGGACAAGCATTTCCATCAATCGCCACAGAAGAGGGGGGCAACAACGATATTTTTATTCGCTACGATTTGGCCACTGAAAATATTGTTGTAGCGTTAGGCTTATGGGGAATGCGTGCCGATGCAACAAATCGGATTGATCATCGTTACAGCGCAGATCACACACACAGTTCGAACACTGCACCATTGTTTCCATCGGTCGGCTTCACTGGCAAAACCGAATTGTATGGCATTCACGGTAATGTACGATGGAATTTTGCTGCTGATTGGGCGCTCGGTGTAAGTGGTGAATGGGTTGAATCAGAAGCAAATGGATTTTTGCAACATAATCAGCGCATAGCTGATGTGTTAAGTGAAGCACAAGGTGCCTGGATTCAACCATCGGTGCATTGGCGTAATCACACATTGGCAGTGCGCGCAGAACAATTGCATGTGGACAATTATCTGGAGGGGCCTGCCGCCCCCGCATTAACACTGGATTCCGGTTTAACAAATAACGGCCTTAATCCGGAACGGATTTCAGCGGTGTGGTTATGGGATTGGAAACGCAATGTGACATTGCGTTTTGAAGCCATTGATGATCGCAGCTTGCCTGATGAGGCGTCGCGCGTGGCAGTCGGAATTATTTGGCGACAAGATCTTTATTAGCTTTCGCAAATACACTTGTGGGTGTTTTTATTTATTGCTCACGTTACGGAAACATTGTGCAGCGATTTCTTCCCGTTTCTTTTGAGCGATAAAGTGCATGATCTGCTTTTTCAATCCAGCTGCGATGATCGTGAGCTTGATCATCCAATTCAGCAACGCCAAGACTAATGGTGAATTTAATTTCATGACCATCGGCGTAAATAGTTAGATGTTCAATTGTTTTTCGTAAGCGCTCGGCAAATACGCAAGCGCCGTCACCATTCGTATTGGTTAATATAATTCCAAATTCTTCACCGCCATATCTGCCAGCAATATCCAGATCCCGAACCTGCTCCTTAATAACCCGGCTAACTCCGCGAATTGCTTCATCACCAACGGTGTGGCCATATTTGTCATTAATTTTTTTGAAGTGGTCTATGTCAAGCATGATTAAACTGGATGCTTGCTCATAGCGGTCATAGCGCTTGAACTCTTGAATTAATCGAAGTTCCCAATAGCCACGATTAAATAACCCGGTCAAATGGTCAGTACGGCTAAGGTTTTGTAATTGTTTATTGGCTTGCTGTTGGGCCAATTTGTTAACTGCAGTGTCGGTTACGTCATAGATGATGAGGCAAATATGATCTACAACGCCTTTGGTATCCGCGAGCGGAATAATAGTACTGTTTTGATACATATATTCTGCTGAACCAGTGATAGGCCGATAGTGCGGAAACCGAAACAGGTAAGGGCGCTGCTCCCAGGTAGTAAACGTGGCATTTTGTAAAACAAACACAGCTTGGGCTTTATGGCGAAACCATTGCTCTGGCAACTCCGGAAAAACCTTGAACAAGCTTTTACCGAGAACATCCTCAGGTGCCTTGCTACTGTGGTTTTGCATAAAGCTATTCCAGACTTCAATCGTGTAGTCCTGATTCATCACCACAAGACCTACATCAATATTCTGCAGGATGTCCATTTGCCAATGAACATCCTTAAATAACTTATTGTGTTCGTCGCTCGTTGCCATCGCTTTCTATAAATATCCCAATAGTTAATCAAGTAAATAGTTGAGTTTTTCAATGAGTCCATGGATTGAATGTTCGGCAATCACCAACAATAAGTCACAATTGATTTTATGATTTTCAATTGTGTAATTAATTTCTACCACAAGGGCCTGTTTCCATTTCATATTGTTGTTTTGTAGCAAGTCAGTGATATTGCAATGCTGGCCTAAAAGCATGGGGGGACCAAAGCTGAAATGAGTATCTAATTGTTCTGCCAGTCCCCGCAAACATGCCCCATTAAGAACATTTGCAGTATCCATCAGTAATTCATACTGGGCTTGCTCATCGGGAACTCGATCATATTTGAGCAGTTTGGCCAGATCCTCAAAGTCAGTGCCATGAAAAATAAGCATTGCTTCGCCAGCTATTCCACCGCCGATAAAACCCTGGCAAACCCCATGAACAATATCGTCTTTACCTTCGCGGTTAAGGGATTGCAGAGCCATCGCAATATCGGTTGGGTTTAATACGCTGACATGAGGGATTGATAAGACGACAAAAACATTGAGCAAACGGGCCAGGTGAGAGCCTGCTTGCCCCATGGCTACGTTAGTAATTTCCTGAAGGCAATCACGCTGATCTTCAGTGAGTAAATAATCTCGCATAGTTCAGATCTTGTTATAAGACGTTATCCGGGGATTTATCTGAAGCTTAGCAGCAATCTGTAAAAGTGTTGGGAAACTCTGCATTCTGAATGGATGTATGGATGGGTAACCCGGACAAACCCCTGAAAAACGTGGTGAGTATCACATAAGTCCTTATTACTTAAGCATTTTTACCCTCTTTGTTTGTACCGCAAACTGTACTACCATGCCTCGATACTGTTCGATGCGTACTCGGCGAACAACAATTCATAAAGCCAAGAATGGGGGGGCTATGAACTCACTTTTGAAATCGAATAACTCTTTCCTTAAACCTGCATTAGTAAATAAATTATTTCTTTTGATGTTGCTTGGGGGGCTGATTAGTGGTTGTACCTCCGTTACCTCCACTGAAACCGGAAACATTAGCGCCGCTGTGGCACCTAAAGCGGTGTGGACCATGCCTGCCGAAAGTTCGGCAAAATCTTATTTGCTCACTTGTGAATCTGACTATGAAAAAGCTCGGGGATTGCTGACCGAGCTTTCCCTATCGGGTAAAAAATTCAGCACCCGGGAGCTGCTTAACGCTGTCAATAATCTGGATATTGTTCTGGATAAACAAATGAATCTTGCCGGCCTGTACGCAAATGTACACCCGCACCCCGAGATGCGCGCAGCAGCAGAACAGTGCGAGCAAAATCTTGTTTCCCTTATTAGTGAGATTAGCCTCTCTCGCCCTCTCTATAACCAAATTGCAAATGTTGATCTCGCTGTATTGAATCAGGAGGACCATCGCTTCGTCGAGCATATGCTGCGTGATTATAAACGCTCAGGTGTTGATAAAGATGATGCAACCCGTACTCGTATAAAAGCATTAAATGAAGAAATTAACCTGATCGGTCAACAGTTTGATAAAAACATTCGCGATGGTTCCCGGCAATTAATTCTTAATTCTGTCGCCGATTTAAAAGGCTTGCCGCAAGATTATATAGATGCCCATCAACCGGATGCGCAAGGAAAAATAATTCTTACCACTGCTTATCCGGATTATTTCCCGTTTATGCAATTTGCTGAGAATGATGAATTACGGAAAAAGTTTTATGTATTGTTCAGGCAGCAAGCTTATCCAGAGAATAAGCAAGTGTTGCAACAACTATTAGCAAAGCGTTATGAGCTAGCTCAATTGTTGGGATATAAAAATTTTTCAGAATACATCACTGAAGATAAAATGATTAAAACTCCTGCCAATGCACAATCATTTATTGATAAGGTTTCGTTGTTGGCAAATCCTCGCGCTGACGTTGAATATAGCGAACTGTTAAAACGTTTACAAAAAATTGATCCCTCAGCAAAAAAAGTGGCTGATTGGCAAAAACTCTATATTGAACATCTTGTGAAAAAAGAAAAATATGAGGTTAACTCGCAAGAAGTGCGTAAATATTTTCACTATGACAATGTTCGTGAAGGTATTTTTGATTTAACGGAAGCCATGTTTGGCGTCACGATTCGCCCATGGAATACCCCGGTGTGGCACGAATCGGTAAACGCTTATGAAGTTGTTGAAAAAGGCAAGGTTATCGGTCGTTTTTATCTCGATATGCATCCGCGTGACGGGAAATATCAACATGCTGCTCAATTCTCTATTACCAGTGGTTTGAAAGATGTGCAGCTCCCTGAGGCTGCGCTCATTTGCAACTTCCCCAATACCCTGATGGAACATACAGATGTAGAAACATTTTTGCACGAGTTCGGCCATTTGATGCATGATCTTTTTGCAGGTGTTGATCAGCGTTGGGTTTATTTCTCGGGAACAAAAACCGAACTGGATTTTGTCGAGGCGCCTTCGCAAATGTTGGAAGAGTGGGTGTGGGATGCGAAAACCCTGGCTACCTTTGCTCGCAATGACAAGGGTGAAGTAATTCCTCCTGCATTAGTTAAGAAAATGGTTAAAGCCAGAGATTTTGGCAAAGCGTTATGGACAAAGCATCAGCTTTTTTATGCCGCATTATCGTTAGGATTTTATAATCAGGACCCGGCAACATTAGATATAGATAAAAAAATGGCCCTGATACAAGCTAATTATTCGCCTTTTGGATATGTGGATGATACATATTTTTATGCCAGCTTTGGCCATCTCAATGGCTATTCATCGCTTTATTACACTTATATGTGGTCGTTGGTTATCGCGGCAGATATGCATAGCGAGTTTCTCAAAAAAGGATTACGCAATAGTGACCTTGCCAACCATTATCGCGAAACAGTGTTGGCTCCAGGTGGTAAAAAAGATGCGGCTCAATTAGTGGAGGATTTTCTGGGGCGGCCATATAGTTTCGACGCCTTTGCGAAAGATTTGTCGAAACAATAATTATCCACCATAACAGAGCTATTTTTATGTACATGATTCGCTGGATAACATATTGCATTATTGTTGCCGGATTATTATCCGGTTGTGGTAAATCGCAGAAACTTGTCGATATCGGCAATGAAAAACAAATTTTACACATGGCCAACGGCGATGAAATTTCAGACCTGGACCCGCAAGCCACAACGGGTATGCCGGAGTGGCGAGTTCAGTTGGCGGTATTTGAAGGTTTGGTTGCGAGGGATCCTCAAACCCTTAAAATTGTTCCTGCAGTAGCCGAGCGATGGGATGTTTCAGAAGATGGAACCAAATACAGATTTTACATCCGGGAAAGTGCGAAATGGTCAAACGGTGATGAGATCACCGCTAATGATTTTGTGCAGTCCTGGCGAAGAAGCTTTCTGCCCGCGCTGGGAAATCAATACGCTACATCTTTGTATGTAGTGAAAAATGCGCAAGCTTTTCATGAAGGGAAAATTGATTTTACCGAGGTGGGTGTAAAAGCAGTCGAGAAAAGAATTCTTGATGTAGAATTAATTGCACCCACGCCGTATTTCTTACAACTATTGGCCCATCACAGCGCATTTGCAGTCCATATTCCTACTATAGAAAGGTTTGGCGCAATTGATGAACGTGGTACCAAGTGGACTCGCCCGGAAAATTTTGTCGGTAATGGGCCATTTGTTCCTTACGAATGGATACCTACAAAATATATCGCAGTAAAGCGTAACCCTTATTATTGGGATGCAGCTAATACCAAACTGAATGAAATAAAATTTTATCCAATTCCTAAATATACTGTGGAAGAGCGGATGTTCAGGGCAGGGCAGTTGCATATCACTTATTATTTGCCGCGCGACAAACTGGAATATTACAAGGCTAAAAATGATGGCGTTCTTCGCTCCTTTCAAAATTTTGCCACTTATTTCTATCGTTTTAATACCACTATTAAACCACTCGATGATTTGCGTGTTCGCAAAGCGCTTGCTTACAGCGTCAATCGCCAACAGATTGTTGAATACGTAACTAAATTTGGCCAAAAACCTGCGTATGCGTTAACGGCACCAGATCCAAATTCTTATGTGCCTGAAGCAAAAATGCCTTACGATCCAGACTTGGCGCGAAAACTACTCGCGGAAGCCGGGTTTCCTGATGGAAAAGGCTTTCCCAAGTTAACGATCGCATTTAACACCAATGATGAACATCGCAATGTAGGCATGGCAATCCAGCAAATGTGGAAAAAAGAATTGGGTATTGAAGTTGGATTGGAAAATGTAGAGTGGAAAGTATTTCTGGATCGCGAGCGTCAACTGGATTACGAAATTGATCGCGCATCCTGGGTTGGCGATTATCTTGATCCATTTACGTTTTTAGAAATGTTTACGACCGGCAATGGTAATAACAAAACAGGTTTCACAAATGCTAAATATGATCAATTGATTCGGGCTTCATCGCTTGAGGCAGACCAAGTAAAGCGTATGGGGTATTTTCAGGAAGCCGATAAAATTCTTGTCGATGAAGTTCCCATACTTCCATTGTACACATACCACTGGAATCGCCTGGTATCGAACTCGGTGAAAAATTGGTATGACAACGCTGTGGATTATTATTCCTTCAAACAGATTTATCTGGAGTAAAAACACGAATGTTTATGTTTATAGTGCGACGTGTTTTACAAGCAATACCTGTACTTTTTATGGTTGCCCTTGTCACTTTTATTATGATTCGATCTGCACCGGGTGGACCATTTGATGAAGATCGTGCGGTGCCGCCTGAGGTCATTAAAAATTTGAATGAGCGTTATCATCTCGATGATCCCTTATGGAAACAATTTCTGGACTATATCAGTAAAGTTGTTCAGGGCGATTTGGGGCCATCATTTAAATATCCCAGCCATACAGTAAATGATCTTATCGCTGCGGGGCTTCCTGCAACGTTAGAGCTCTCTTTTTATGCATTGGTTTTTGCATTGGTAACAGGATTAACGGCTGGAATTATTGCATCACTAAAAACAAACAGTATGCAGGATTATATTCCGATGTCAGCTGCAATGATTGGAATTTGCATGCCGACATTCGTGTTAGGGCCTATTTTATTATTAATTTTTGGCGTATGGCTGGGATGGTTGCCTGTTGCTGGTTGGGGCCAGATTCCTGGTGACAAAATTCTGCCTTCAATCACACTTGGCTCTGTGTATGCCGCATACATAGCGCGTATTAGCCGAGGAGGAATGCTCGATATTCTATCTCAAGATTATATCCGCACCGCACGTGCAAAAGGTCTATCTACAACTCGTATTGTTTTTGTACATGCATTGCGCGGTGGAATCACTCCAGTAATTTCATTTCTAGGGCCCGCAATCGCGGGTTTGTTGGCTGGCTCATTTGTGGTTGAAACTATTTTTCAAATTCCCGGGTTAGGACGTTTCTATGTAACTGCAGCATTTAATCGTGATTACACCATGATTCTCGGTTGCACAATTTTCTTTGCGTTTTTGATCATTTTATTTAATTTGCTTGCTGATGTAATGCTGGTTTGGTTGAATCCCAAATTACGTCAGGAATTGGAGGCGAGGGGATAAATTATGTCGGAAGTTACTCATATTCCCGAGCTCGCCAATTTGGAAAAAGGCAGATCTTTAACGCAGGATGCGCTTGCCCGATTACGCAAAAACAGAATGGCAATGTTAGGGCTCTATTTTTTAATCGGCTTGATTGTTATTGCACTGTTGACTCCGTGGATTGCGCCTTATTCCTATGAAGAGCAAAACCTCGAGTTGGGTGCATCACCACCATCAGCACAACATTGGCTGGGAACCGATATTCTCGGGCGCGATCAACTGACGCGCATTATGTATGGCAGTCGTATTTCTCTCGCTGTTGGTTTTATTGCTACAGCGGTTGCATTAACCATCGGTGTATTGTGGGGTGCTATTGCCGGGTTTGTTGGCGGCAGGGTTGATGCATTGATGATGCGAATTGTTGATGCGCTTTATGCTTTGCCATTTACTATTTTTATTATCTTGCTCACCGTTGTATTTGGTAGCAGCTTATTATTGTTATTTCTTGCGATAGGTGCCGTTGAGTGGCTAACCATGGCTCGAATTGTACGTGGGCAAGTGTTGGCGATTAAAAAACAGGAATATGTTGAGGCCGCTATTTCGATGGGCTTATCGCCCTGGCGAATTATTTCACGCCATTTAATTCCTAATGTTTTAGGTCCTGTCATCGTGTATACCACGCTCACTATTCCAAGTGTTATTTTGCTTGAATCATTCTTAAGCTTTTTAGGATTGGGAATACAACCTCCAGCAAGTTCATGGGGCTCACTGATTTCCAGTGGTGTTGAAGTAATGGAAGAGTATGTATGGTTGTTATTTTTCCCCGGCGTCGTTTTAACCCTCACACTTTTTTCCCTTAATTTTCTAGGTGACGGTTTGCGCGATGCTTTAGACCCACGAGCTTCCAAGGATTAATCATGTCGAGTGAAACATTATTGTCCGTAGAAAATTTGCGAGTTGTTTTCAATACTCGTAACGGCCAAACAGTTGCAGTAGAAAATCTCAATTTTTCTCTCAATAAAGGCGAAGTGCTGGGAATCGTTGGAGAATCCGGTTCCGGGAAGTCCGTTGCTTGTTATAGTTTACTGGGGCTTATTCCAATGCCTCCGGGTAAAATAGAGTCTGGACGTGCACTGTTTCATGGGCAAGATTTACTGACTTTACCTGAAGCAGAAATGCGCAATATCCGAGCTAGCAAAATAGCAATGATTTTTCAGGATCCGATGACGTGCCTGAATCCCTATTTGCGTATTGTGGATCAATTGACCGAAGTATTAATCGTTCACAATGGGCTCAACAAACAGCAAGCACGATTGAAAGCAATTGATGCGTTAGTGGAAGTAGGAATTCACAATGCGGCGGAACGTATTGATCAATATCCCCACCAGTTTTCAGGTGGTATGCGTCAGCGTGTAATGATTGCAATGGCATTGCTGGCTGAACCTGAACTATTAATTGCCGATGAGCCCACTACTGCATTGGATGTGACTGTTCAGGCGCAAATATTAAGCCTGATAAAAGACTTGCAAAAAAAACGTCAACTAACGGTTATTTTTATCACACACGATTTAGGTGTGGCCGCCGAAATGGCAGATCATGTTTTAGTCATGGAAAAAGGGCGATTAGTTGAAGAGGGCGATACTCAACATATCTTCAAGAACCCTACGCAACCCTATACAAAAAAATTACTCAATGCTGTATTAACAACCGCAAAACCTGCTACTGAACATACAGTGAATCGTTCTGGTTCGCCGCTGCTGGAAGTAAAAAAACTTCACGTAGGTTTTCCACAATACAGCGGAGCCCTATTTAGAAGAATTAAAAACCTGGTCAAAGGCGTAACCGATGTTTCCATCAATCTTTACGAAGGTGAGGTGTTGGGGCTGGTTGGTGAGTCGGGCTCGGGAAAATCTACTTTGGGGCGAAGCATTATTCGCCTGATTGACTCGCAGGAGGGAAGCATAGTTTTTAACGGAAAGGAATTATCGGGGTTAAATGGTGATAATTTAAAAAATGCCCGTCGTGATTTCCAGATGATTTTTCAAGATCCATATGCGTCGCTGAATCCACGTATGACGGTATTTGATACTCTTGCCGAGCCTTTATTAGTGCATGGTTTGGCTAATAAAACCACTGTGTTGGAGCAGGTAAACCAATTGATGGATGATGTTGGCCTGGATCGTCGTTTTATTCGTAAGTACCCGCATGAGTTTTCTGGTGGGCAACGTCAACGTATTGCGATTGCCCGAGCAATTGCGCTCAAACCAAAACTAATTATTGCTGATGAACCGGTTTCTGCGTTGGATGTTACCATTCGCGCACAAATTCTGGCGTTGCTGTTGAAACTGACAGAAAAGCACAAGCTTACGATGTTATTTATTTCCCACGATATGTCTGTGGTTCGCTATTTGTGTGATCGCGTGGTGGTAATGCAAAAAGGTGAATTAGTGGAAGAGGGCGCAACAGAAGAATTGTTTGCTGCACCAAAGCAACCTTACACCCAACAACTATTGGCAGCTATTCCCAAATTGTAAAAATAATGAAGCAAAAAAACGAGACTATCTGCTTGTTTTGTTAAAAATCAATAACGTATTTTTTGTCGTACTGCAACCGAATCTACTGACTCAAGTGCCACAGGAAAATATGGCGCTTAATCAAGCATTAACAAAAACGGCGAGCTTTTACGCTCGCCATTTTTTATTATTTCACCCGACAAGGACAGACTTCGAAAAGCTTAGCTTTTCAGTAAGTGTGAATAAATATCGGCATACTGTTTAGCGCTTTGCTCCCAAGAGAAATCCCTGCTCATTGCATTAATTTGTAATTTTTTCCATAAATCAGTCTGTTTATATGCATTTATTGCACGTTCAATGGCTGCAAATAATTCATTGCCATCGGCTTGATGGAAAATAAACCCGTTTGCTTGGTCATTGATATCATCAAGTGGTTGTTCGGATACAGTGTCGCGCAATCCACCGACGGCATGTACTACGGGCAAGGTACCGTAGCGGAGACTGTACATTTGGTTTAAACCGCAAGGTTCAAAAATTGAAGGCATAAGGAATATATCGGCGCCAGCCTCAATTTGATGAGCCAGAGTTTCGTCATATCCAAGGCGCACCGCGACTTTTTTCGGGTTTTGCTCGGCAATGTTTCGAAGTATTTGCTCATAGTGAGGGAAGCCACTGCCAAGAATCACTAGCTGATAATTGGATGCCAGCAGACGATTCATTTGTGACAAAATCAAATCAATACCCTTTTGGTCAACAAGGCGGCCGATGAAACCTAATAGCGGCTTATCGTCATTAACTTCCAATCCCATTAGTTCTTGTATAGCTTGTTTATTTTTGCGTTTACTACCCAACGTTCGGCGATTGTAAGTGGCAGCGATATGATTATCTGTGCCGGGGTTCCATTCATCACAATCAATACCATTCAAAATACCTACAAGGGAGTCACTGCGATATCGCAATAAGCCATCCAGGCCATAACCAAATTCCGGCTTCTGAATTTCACGGGCATAACTGGGGCTAACCGTGGTTACATAATCGGAAAATGCGATGCCACCTTTGATGAAAGACATCTGCCCATAAAACTCCAATCGCTCGTGATGCCAAAATACATGCGGTAAATTTAATTCTGCAAATGCCTGATGAGAAAAAAGGCCGCGATAAGCCAGGTTATGAATAGTGAATACTGTTGCGGGGTGGTTGGGATGCAATGACAGCAGCGCTGGAATTAAACCGGTTTGCCAATCATTGCAATGAACCACATCAGGTTGCCAGTCCAGATTAGCCTGGTTCAATGCGATAAGTTCTGCCGCTTTCGAGAAAATATAGAATCGCTTATGGTTATCGAACCAATCATTCCCATCCGGACCACAATAAGGATTTCCCGGGCGATCTGAGAATTCCGGAACATCCACCAGCCATACGACAACTTTGGTTCCCGGTAGACGGGTTTGCTTAATAATTACGGTATTTCCATCAATATCAAATTGTGCAATTTGTTTAATGCCCGCTGCTGCAGCTTTTTCCAGCACGGTGGGATACGCGGGTAAAATAATTTTTACGTCATAACCCAGCTTCAAAAGCGCGCGTGGCAAGCTACCTGTGACATCAGCTAGCCCCCCGGTTTTTATCAGTGGATAAACCTCACTGGTAGCAAATAAAATTTTCTGCATAGTGATCCTTCTTGGAATAAATAATCAGGAAATTTTTAAAATTAATGCGCCAAGCGGTGGCAAATTAATTTCCAGTGATTGCTGGTGGTTCATCCAAGGCACTGGTTGTGTATAAAGTGGATTGTCATTTCCAAGATTACTTCCACCATAGAATGATGAATCCGAATTCAATATTTCATGGTAAGCGCCAGCTACTGGTACGCCAATTCGATAACCTGTGCGCGGCACCGGAGTGAAGTTCAAAATAACAATTGAAAAATCGTGATCGCTTTTGCGGATATAACTGACTATCGATTGCGTGCTGTCATGGCAATCAATCCATTCAAAACCGTCGCCGCGGAAACTGCGTTGATAAAGTGATGGCATGCTGGTGTAACAACGATTTAAATCTTTAACCAGCGCGTGGATGCCCTGATGGCGATCAAAATCCAGCAGATGCCAATCAAGGGAACGGGCATGAGCCCACTCGCTCCACTGCGCAAATTCACTCCCCATAAATAATAATTTACTACCTGGGTAGGTGAACAGGTAGGTATAAAGCAGGCGCAGGTTTGCAAATTTTTGCCAATCATCGCCGGGCATTTTATTAATCATGCTGCCTTTGCCGTGTACTACTTCATCGTGGGAAAAAGGCAGTTGGAAATTTTCGCTGAAGGCGTACATCATGCCAAACGTCAGTTGATTGTGATGGTACTGGCGATGGATAGAATCTTTGCTGATGTAATCCAGTGTGTCGTGCATCCAGCCCATATTCCATTTCATGGAAAATCCCAAACCACCAACCCAGGTTGGACGAGTGACTTGTGGCCAGGCGGTTGATTCTTCAGCAATAACCAATGTTCCAGGGTGTTGCCCATGGCAAATTTCGTTCAACTTTTGTAAAAAAGTCATGGCTTCGAGATTTTCATTGCCACCATGAATATTAGGAATCCATTCACCGTCCTCGCGTGAGTAGTCCAAATGCAACATGGACGCTACCGCATCAACGCGTAATCCATCGATGTGATATTCCTTTAACCAGAACAACGCGTTGGCCAATAAAAAGTTGCGTACTTCATTGCGCCCGTAGTTATAAATCAATGTTCCCCAATCGCGGTGCTCGCCTAAACGCGGATCTTCGTGTTCGTAAAGTGCCGAACCGTCAAAGCGGGCGAGGGCATGGGCATCTTTGGGGAAATGCGCAGGAACCCAATCGAGAATAATGCCGATTCCGTGCTGGTGCAGATAATCCACAAAATAACGGAAATCATCCGGTGTACCAAAGCGACTGGTAGGTGCGTAGTACCCTGTGGTTTGGTAACCCCAGGAGTCATCCAGTGGATGTTCGCTGACGGGCAAAATTTCGATATGGGTGAACCCCAGTGGTTTGACATAATCCACTAACTGATGGGCTAATTCCCGATAGTTCATAAACTCTCCGGCCCAACCACGACGCCAGGAGCCTAAATGCACTTCATAAATTGACATGGGCGATGCTTGCCAGTCCCAATGGCTGCGTTTATTAATCCATTCACTATCCCGCCATGCATAAGTAGAGGCGGGTTTGATAATAGAGCTGGTTTGTGGCCGCAATTCGAACGCTTGACCATAGGGATCTGATTTAAGAAATACAGCACCTGTCGCTCTGTTGCGAAGCTCGAACTTATATAGGGCTCCGGGTTTGATTCCCGGGATAAACACTTCCCACAGGCCGCTACTTCCTCTAACTCTCATTGGGTGGTGGCGGCCATCCCAATCATTAAAATCACCAACAACACTGATTCTTTCTGCATTGGGAGCCCAAGTCGCAAACAAAACCCCGTCAATTCCATCCACATTGCGGAAGTGTGCGCCCAAGTGTTGATAAATGTTCCAGTGCTGGCCCTCAGCAAACAGGTGCATATCAATATCGCCCAATAATGGTGCAAAACAATAAGGGTCGTATTCGGTATGTGCCATGTTGTGACGGTCTATCCATTGCACCTGATAATGGGGCGGAAGCTTTTCTGCTAGCCCATACCATTCAAAAAAATCGGTTCCTTCAATGCGTTTAAACGCGTGAACTTGTTGGTTCACCAGCAATGAGGCACTGCGTGCGCCCGGGAGATAAACGCGAAGAACGGTGTCAGTAGTAGCAGTGGTAGTGGTAAGAGTGTGGCGGCCAAGGACTTCAAAAGGGTCGTGGTGGGTAGCGGTAACTATGCGTAGCATTTCATGGGATAAAGGTTTGTCCTGCTTTTGGTTCAACATGCATTTAATTCCTAAAGTAAAATTTTTGGCGCGTATTTTTTCATTTCGCACTATTTGCATAGTTTTGGGCTACATAAAAACGTCACATGCTTGGGCTCTACTAGCTTAGCTATTATCTATAAATTTTGTTGCACCAATTTTTTGCAAAAAATTGGCCTCAGTGAAACACATTTGCAGGTTCGGTGCCAAACTTGTAGCTACAATTAGCGTTGCATTTAAAGTGGGCATTAAACCTGTTAAAAATGCACCAACAATTTTTTGTGTCCGAATAGAGTTTTGCGGTAAATCAATTTATTGGCATTGATATTGCTCTTACTCTTGTCAACGAAGTCACAAAAAATTCATCGTTGTTACATACAATAGCCATAAGGAAAAAGTTGTAATGAGTACACCTACATCGGGTCGTTTCGTTAGTCGCCTTACTCGAGAAACTCTGGCCGTGATTTTGGCTGGTGGACGTGGTTCCCGGTTGCATCAGCTCACAGATTGGCGTGCTAAACCCGCAGTGCATTTCGGTGGCAAATTTCGCATTATCGATTTCCCTCTTTCTAATTGTGTTAACTCCGGTATTCGTCGCATCAGCGTTCTCACGCAATATAAATCGCATTCGCTTGATCGTCATGTGCAACGCGGTTGGGGTTTTCTCGGTGGTGAACTCGGTGAATTTGTTGAATTATTACCCGCACAGCAGCGATTGAGCGAATCCTGGTACGCCGGTACAGCTGACGCCGTTTTACAAAATATCGATATTATTCGTCGCCACAATCCTGAATATGTACTTATTCTCGCGGGCGATCATGTTTATAAAATGGACTACGGTACGATGATCGCTGCGCATGTTGAACGTGGTGCTGACATCACTGTAGGATGCATCGAGGTGCCACTCGAAATTGCCAGTGCATTTGGAGTGATGGATATCGATAAAGATTATCGCATCGTTAAATTTACCGAGAAACCACCAAAACCAGAGCCTTTGGCAGGCAAACCCGATAAAGCGCTTGCATCAATGGGTATTTATGTTTTCAGCACCAAAGTATTATTCCGCGAATTATTAAAGGATCGCGATAACCCCGATTCTTCTCACGATTTTGGTAAAGATATTATTCCCTCGATGATCAAAACGCATCGCGTGAATGCATTTCCGTTCCGCGATCCAGTGTCGGGTGGTGATGCATATTGGCGAGATGTGGGAACAGTCGATTCTTTATGGGAAGCCAACCTCGAACTCACCGGCATCACTCCTGAACTGGATTTATACGATGCAGCATGGCCCATCTGGACTTACCAGGAACAAGTAGCTCCCGCTAAATTCGTTTTTAATGATGATGGTCGCCGTGGCTATGCGGTGGACTCATTAATTGCCGGTGGTTGTATTATTTCCGGTTCTGCAGTTAAGCACTCTTTACTCTTCCCGCGCGTCCGTGTGCATTCTTATTGTGAAATTGAAGATTCTGTTTTATTTCCGAGTGTGGAAGTAGGGCGCAATTGCAAAATTCGCAAAGCATTGATTGATCGACGTTGCAAAATTCCTGAAGGCACTGTCATTGGATATGATGCGGAAGCAGATAAAAAACGTTTCCATGTATCACCCAAAGGTGTTGTATTGGTAACTCCCGATATGTTAGGACAGGATGAAGTCAATGGCTAATAATGGCAAAACGAAGGTCGTATTTCTTTGGCATATGCATCAGCCCGATTATCGCGACATCATGACTGGGGAATATTATTTTCCCTGGACTTACCTTCATGCCATTAAAGATTATGTTGATATGGCTGCGCACATTGAAGCGCAACTATCTGCAAAAGCGGTAGTTAACTTTGCTCCGATTTTATTGGAGCAACTCGATGATTATGCGCAACAAATTGCAGCGCATTTATCTCGCGGTGAAAAAATAAGGGATGCAGTATTGGCATCTCTTGTTGAACCTAATCTACCTTTGCCTGGCAGTATGGCATTTGTTGATCTTGCCCAGAAGTATTTGCGTGCAAATCGTGAACGCATGATCGAACGTTTTCCTGTCTATCGTGAATTAGCTGATTTGGTCCAAAGTTTTAAGGAAAAACCATACCTTGGCCGCTATTTAAATGAGCAATTTCTTGTAGATCTGGGTGTTTGGTATCACTTGAGTTGGCTTGCTGAAATTCCCCGTCGCAGCGATGAGCGCATTCAACGTTTACAGCTCAAGGAACGGGGTTTTACCCTGGAAGAGCGGCGTGAGTTGCTAGGTATTATCGGTGAGCTGGTTGCGTCAATTGGTCCGCGTTATAAAAAATTGGCAGATGATGGGCAAATTGAGTTATGTATGAGCCCCTATGCTCATCCAATTATTCCTCTGCTTATTGATTTGAATTCTGCAAAGGAGGCAATGCCAAATGTTTCATTGCCTCATGCCACTTGCTATCCCGATGGTCGTAATCGTGCAAAGTGGCATTTAAATGAGGGAATAAAAACATTTGAACATTATTTTGGAAAACGCCCTCGCGGTTGCTGGGCATCGGAAGGTTCGCTTAGTGATGACACCTTAAAATTATTACATGAGGCGAAATTCGATTGGGCTGCAACGGGTGATTCAGTCTTGCACAATAGTTTGCGCGCTTCGGAAAACCTTGCTATTGCCACTGAATTAAAAACAACGCAAAAATCCCTTCATCGTGCGTATGAATTTGCCAATGTCAAAATAAATACATTTTTTCGTGATGACGGCTTATCCGATCTGATTGGATTTAAATATTCAACCTGGCACTCGGATGATGCTATTGGCGATCTTGTCAATCACATGGTGAACATTGCCAATACGGCTAAAGATACAAAAAATACGGTTATCTCAGTGATTATGGACGGTGAAAATGCATGGGAATATTTTCCTGAAAATGCATTCCATTTTTTACATTCCCTCTATGAGCGTTTAACAACACATCCTTTGCTTGAACTTTCAACTTACAGCGAAATTCTGGATCAACAAAAACCTGAACCATTACACTTGCCGCATTTAGTGGCTGGTAGTTGGGTCTATGGTACTTTTTCTACATGGATTGGCGACAAAGATAAAAATCGCGGCTGGGATATGTTGTGTGATGCGAAGCAACAAGTTGATCAAGCATTAAGAAAAAGAAGTTTTTCTGCGGAGCATCTCTCACAAATTGAAAAACAATTGGCTTTATGTGAGGGTTCAGATTGGTTTTGGTGGTTTGGTGACTACAATCCTGCCCAGAGTGTTAGTGACTTTGAATATTTATTTCGTCGTCATTTAATGAATTTGTATGCATTAATTGAAACCCCGGCGCCTGGATATTTAAATCAAGTAATTAGTATTGGTGGTGGTGATCCAGCTTCTGGCGGAGTCATGCGTCAAGGGCATGCTAACCAATAGCAGCCATAAGTTAAATTTTTATTATTTATAGTGGTAAAGGGAAGGGGATCGATGGCAGACAAATCACCATTTTTTCAACGACGTACGGCTGGTGTTTTGTTGCATCCAACCTCTTTACCTTGTTCCGAATCTTATTGGGGCGACGATCAAAAAAATAGATTCGGCACGTTAGGAAAAGACGCCTATTATTTTATAGACTTGATGAGCAAATCCGGGCTCACCATCTGGCAAATGTTGCCAACTGGGCCGACACAAGCAGATATGTCACCCTATCAGTCCATTTCGGCTCATGCAGGCAATCCCGAATTAATTAGTCTTGATTGGTTGTTGGAAAGAGGCTGGATTAACGCAGAAGATTTTCAATCGAGTAATGAAAAAAATATTATCGCCGTACGGCAAAAAGGTGCATTATCTTTCTACGCATTTATTGAAACTGCCGATGGAAAAAAAATTAAACATGACTTTCAGAATTTTTGTGAACAACAAAAATATTGGTTAGATGATTTTTCATTATTTTGTGCGATTCGGAAGTGTTATGAAGGGGCATCGTGGAGCAACTGGCCTGACGAATTGCGTAAACGCCATCCAAAAGCGCTTGAAAAAATTCGTATTGAATTAAAAAAAGATATTGATGTTATTCTCTTTGAACAATTCGTATTTTTTACTCAATGGCTTTCCTTAAAGGATTATGCAAATCAAAAGGGTATATATCTTTTCGGTGATATGCCTATTTTTGTAGGCCATGACAGCGCAGATGTTTGGGCCCAGCAACATTACTTTCACCTGAATGAAGAGGGAACCCCTCTTACGGTGGCAGGAGTTCCACCAGATTATTTCTCAGAGACCGGGCAACATTGGGGTAATCCCCATTACGCATGGCAAGTAATGGAACAAGATGGTTTTCAATGGTGGCTCGCGAGGCTGCATACACAATTGCAGTTATTTGATTTAATTCGTATAGATCATTTTCGTGGTTTTGAAGCGTATTGGGAAATTCCAGGTAATAGCCATGATGCTCGTTTAGGTAAATGGGTCAAAGCTCCGGGAGATGCTTTCCTGAAGGCCTGCTTTGATGCGTATCCAGGCTTGCCTTTAGTAGCTGAAAATCTTGGGGTTATTACTGAGGAGGTGGAAGCACTACGTAATCAATTTGATTTACCGGGAATGCTGGTGCTGCAATTTGCATTTGATGGCAACACTAACAATCCTCATTTGCCTCATAACCATACACGCAATGATGTAATTTATACGGGTACGCATGATAACGATACGACTTGTGGTTGGTGGCAATCGATAAGCGATGAGGGTCATAAGCGAGTGCAAGAGTATTGTTTTCATTCGAATGAAGGAATGCCATGGTTGCTAATTGAATCAGCATTGGCTTCTGTGGGGCGCATGGCCATTATTCCTATGCAGGATTTTTTGGAGTTAGACGGAAGGCACAGGATGAATATGCCTGGTACAACGGATAAAAATTGGGTGTGGACGTTTTCGTGGGATCAAGTTGAACCCGCACTTGCTGATCGTATTCGGCATTTATTGGCAATCTATCATCGGCTTGGGTGAGTCCAGGTAAATTGATAGAACAATTATCACTCAACGATTTAAAGGAATCGCTATGGAACACAGATGCAGCGCGCGCTATGACGCCGATATTAAAATCCTGATTTACAGATACGAAGTGCCAGTTGCTATTGGCCGAATTAAAAACGGCACACGCCACGGTCTTTTTATCAAATCGGATTTGTCAGAGGTGAAGCCGTTGCAACAATTGGGAATAGAAATTCTGGTTTATCGCAATGCACAAAAATTGCAACGTTATCGATTCGATTCGATTGTGATTCATACTACAGAACATGGCTTTGGTGTGGAGTTGGATGCATTAAACGAAGAGGCTGCTAATCAGCTAATCGATATGCTGCGGGCATCACCGGTAACTCCAAAAGAAAGCGAATTGTTTGATATGGTGGCAAATGCTTAGCTTTAGGCGCGTGTCCACCTCAGGTTTGGTTTGCTGTTATTTAACATAATCCACATTATGCGAAATTTCTGCGGCCGCTTATGGGGGATGGTAAAACGTCTCCCTATGATTTCCTACTAGCTCAAACCTATATTAAGATTTAAAAATTGCTGTACTCTGCATATGCCTTGTTAACTACCGGTATTTGATATCCTCGGTTAAAATCAATAATCCAGCCTTGACCCTCCTTTTTTCCTTTTGATAGCGAAGCCTCTATGAAGCATAAACAACTGTTGGAGCGGTTATACGCGGAAGTCGAAACAGTCATTCTTAGTAAACAGCATCCGGTCACCGGATTGCTTCCTGCCAGTACAGCAATTAATAACCACGGCGATTACACCGATGCCTGGGTGCGCGATAACGTTTATTCGATCATCTGCGTCTGGACATTGGGTATGGCATTCAGGCATCAGGGTGAGCATCACAAAAGCGATGAGCTTGAACAGGCCACTATCAAACTAATGCGTGGATTATTGCAGTCGATGATGCGTCAGGCCCATAAGGTAGAAGCATTTAAGCATTCGCTGCAGAATGGTGATTCGCTGCATGCGAAATACGATACGGCGACTGGGCTGCCGGTGGTTGCTGATGATGCCTGGGGTCATTTGCAGATTGATGCAACCTCAGTATTTTTATTGATGCTCGCACAAATGAGCGCGTCCGGTTTGCGTATTGTATGCACCCACGACGAAGTCGATTTTGTGCAAAATCTTGTCTATTACATTGCCAGTGCATACCGCACACCGGATTACGGTATTTGGGAGCGCGGCAATAAAGTGAATAATGGACGGACTGAAATTAATGCGAGCTCGGTTGGTATGGCGAAAGCGGCGCTACAAGCGTTGGATGGATTTAATTTATTTGGTAAACATGGCGATAAAAGAGCGGTTATTCATGTTATCGCCGATGCAATTTCTTTAGCGAGAACCACCCTCGCCTCACTTCTACCTCGAGAATCCTTATCAAAGGAAACGGATAGTGCGCTGCTTAGCATTATTGGCTTTCCGGCATTTGCAGTAGGAAAAGAAACGCTTGCCACCCAAACTCGCGACTCAGTGCTCACGAAACTTGGGGGCAATTACGGTTGTAAACGTTTTTTATGGGATGGACATCAAACGGTTCTCGAGGAAAGTTCGCGTATTTATTATGAGCACGATGAGTTAGGTAATTTTGCGAATGTTGAATCTGAGTGGCCATTATTTTTTACGTATTTATACATAACCGCTCTTTTTGATGGCAGCGAAGCAACCGCAAAACATTATCGCAAAAAACTTGAATCACTAATGGTGTATGTTGATGGTATCGGTTTATTGCCAGAGCTTTATTATTTGCCCCTGGAAAATATCGAAGCCGAGAAAAAAAGTCCACGCTCCCAAACGCGCGTTCCTAACGAAAACATTCCATTAGTCTGGGCACAAAGCTTATATTTAACCGGTTTAATGCTGGATGAGGGGCTCGTAAGTGCCGATGATCTTGATCCATTAAAAATGCGCAGACGCTCTACTCGTTTTATTAAATCCAGCATTGCGTTAGTAGTATTGGCAGAAAATGAAACTGTGAAACAGCATCTTGCAAAATATGGTGTTATTGCTGAAACACTGCAAGACATAAAACCGATGGGTGTGGTTTCTGCTTCCAGTTTGATGGAAGCTTATGCTCACATCGGAGAGAATAAATCGCTGGGATTAACCGGACGTCCGCGTCGTCGCGTGCAAAGTTTGGCTACATCCCAGACATACGAAATCAATAATAAAATATATTTAAGTTTGTCCTGGTTGCAGAGCGAGCGGGAAGACTACCGTCGCTACGATGCACAATGGGTAATTGAAAGTTTGACGCAGGAAATACAGTTTATTTATAAAAACTGGATTAGCTCGGAAGTCGCTGTTTTCACATTGCTTATTGATCATCGTTTGTATAAAGCACCAAATGCGGAGCTATTATTCCAAGTGTTACGCAATTACCAGCTGCGCAACGAAGAAGAGTATGTGGGTTATGCATCTGCGAATCTAGCTTATCGCGCCTCGCGTGTAAATAATTTAACTATTCCTTATTTCCATGTGACATCAATGAACAACCAAATGCAGGCGTCTACTGCTAATGATGACACATTGCGGGCGAGTCAGTTGGAGCCGGAAGCCGCTGTTTTACTGGAAAAATTTTATACGGAAAGCGACATAATTACTTATCGGAAATTTTCAGTCTATATTAAAAAGCGCAAGCTGACCGATAATGTTGGTGTTAATGGCGCTATTGTGACGGTTAAGGATTTGATACGTGATATTTATTATCGCTCACAAAAAATTAATTATTGGTTGCTTGCCCGTTTTTGTTTCTCACAACTGAATTACACGCTGACCGATTTGGGTGATAGTCTTACATTACTCGCGGCGCGTAATCTTACAATCAGCGTTGGCGACAATGATCATACCGAGATTAAAGTCGATCAATCATTTTCCAATGCATCCTATTTTGAAAGTGTGCGCCAATTATTTCCGGATTTGCTGGAGCGCACACTGGTACAGGAATTGATTTCCGCTATCGGTTCATTAATTCGCTCGGAGCCAAAACTGTTTGATGGCCTGCATTCTGTTCAATTGCGCAACTTTATGTTGCTCTGTGGCATGGATAAAGGTGATGCCGAGGATGTGTCAATGATTGAGTGGCTTGGTTTGCAATCGCCCGCCAGGCTTTACAAAAAAATCCGCACTATTTTAACCTCACGGAAAAAAGTATTCTCACAAGGTATTAACCACATTACGCCTTATAAAATTCATCACAACGAAAATGCTGATGATGAAAATCCGGTGTTGTTGGATGCGATGGATACGGATTGGCTGGAGTGGCGAACTGCACGTGGTCTGATTACCCATTTTGATGAAAACTTCCTCAAGGATATCTGGCATAGCCTGATGTTTGCGGAGTATCTGGTATTTAGTAATGCCAACGGTCAGCGTTTCGTTCTGGATTGCAAAACAACTCGCCGTTCGATGACTCCTGGTGAAGAAAGTTTTGCGCATCATATCGATCAGCTGACGCACCAATTGCACCCTGCATACTATAAAAGCGCAATGGTTGAGGCGCTTTATGCCTATACTCAATTCTGTATCAATAACCCGCAAATGCGTTTTCAGAAACCATTGGTGTTCCGCGAAGTGCTTGAACGCGCCGCAGAGCGTTATGTCGGAGAGCGTAAGACACAGCTATTGAGCCTGGGTATGGAGACTGATTTGACGGTATTTATGCAGCAATCACCACATATAGTTAATCTGTATGTCACGCTGATCTATGCTGAAACCACTCAGCCCTATTAACTCAAACCTATTAGGAAAGTGCCAGCAGACCTGGTCTGTTGGCGGATTCACAAATATATATCCCATTCCCCATAGGCTCAGGATGCGCTAGCGTTTAGAATGCGGCCATTTTCTGTCACACCTGAAAGTCGGACATTATGAAGCTACTGGGGCCTACGCTGCTGATTCTGGGCGCAATCCTGAATATCCTCGCGTTATTTATGCTGGTGCCCCTGGCGCTTTCCATCGCTTACGATAGCGACAATCAACTCGCCTTCTTTTCATCCGCCACCATTACCAGCCTTGCAGGAATCGTATTTTTATTGATAGGCAAAAAATCCCACCTGGATTACATGCAACCCCGGCAAGTATTTTTAATAACCAGTTGTACCTGGACCGGCGTCTGCCTGTTCAGTGCAATTCCATTTTTATTGATGGCAAAACCGCTCACCATTACAGATGCTGTATTTGAAGCCGTAGCCGGCGTGACGGCGACCGGTTCATCTGTAATGTCAGGTCTTGAGAGATTGCCAAAAGATATCTTGCTGTGGCGCTCAATGCTCAACTGGATTGGTGGTGTGGGTATTATCGGTATGGCTATCGCCGTGTTGCCTTTCTTGCGAGTGGGCGGGATGCGTTTGTTTAAGACGGAATCCTCGGATTGGTCTGACAAGGCAATGCCTCGCGCGCAAAGCCTGATGGCGATGATTATTTATTGCTACCTGATATTGTCCGGAATCTGCTTTCTTTGTTTCTGGTTAGCAGGAATGGATATTTTTAATGCGATCAACCACGCAATGACGACAGTATCCACCGGCGGGTTTTCGACCTCTGATAGTTCATTTGCACAGTTTGATGGTTTGTTGGTTCATTGGGTCGCAATTGTTTTTATGCTCGCCGGTGCATTCCCGTTCTTCTTGTTTGTTCGCCTTTTGGTGAATAGAAAACTGGTTATCTTTAGCGATACCCAGGTTCAAGGCTTGTTGTGGATTGTTGCACTGACCACACTGATACTGACATTTTATTTAATAATTTCCGATCAGATGGAGCCCTTCCATGCCCTGACCAAAGCGTGCTTTAACATTGTGTCAGTGATTACAACTACCGGGTTTGCATCCGGTGATTACCAGCTTTGGGGGCCGACCGCCCTTATCATTTTCTTTTTCCTGACTTTTATCGGTGGTTGCTCCGGTTCGACAACCGGCGGTATCAAGGTTTTTCGTCTGCAGATATTTGGCAGCCTGGTTAAAGAACAAATCATGACCGCAATTCATCCCCGCGCCGTCATCAGTCGCCGCTACAACAATCGCCTGATTAGTTCGGAAATTATCGCCTCATCCATTTCGTATATGTTTTTGATGACGGTTTGCCTCGTGATTTGCTCGGTTATTCTCGCGTTCACCGGTCTGGATCTGGTAACCAGCGTTACCGGATCGGCAGCGTCCTTGATGAATGTGGGGCCGGGATTGGGTGATATCATTGGGCCCGCTGGAAATTATTCCAGCTTGACCGACATCGCCAAATGGACGTTGTCTGTTGCGATGCTACTTGGCCGTTTGGAGTTTTTGACCATTTTAGTTTTATTTGCTCCTGCATTCTGGCGCGCTTGATATGGGTATCGAAAAGATCCTCCGTAAATTCGCCTACCCCATCGGAATTTTATTTCCCTGGTTGCTGACACCTATCGCATTTTTAATTACCGATTACCTGCCAAAAGCCAATGTGCCGTTGTTGTACATTGTGATGGTGGTTTTTATCGCCATTAACGTAACCGTTGAATTGGCAATTATTAATGCGCTCTCCAGTTTTTTTGCGTTCAGTTTCTTTTTTGCCGAGCCCTATGGTTCGATCATCATTCATCAGGATGAAGATTTACTAAACATTCTTTTATTCCTGCTTACATCAGTCATCGTCGGGTACATGGCCACTAAACATAAACAAAACGTGCAACGAATACGGGTGCGCGAATTTATGACTGATATTGAGCTGGAATTGTTGGAAAAACTTCCCAAAGCACTCGATACCAATGATGTGCTAAATGCAATGCGTGCAGCGTTGGAGCCGTGGAAAGAAAGCTGTGTAT
Source organism: Cellvibrio sp. 79 (assembly GCA_003056245.1). Lineage (GTDB taxonomy): Bacteria > Pseudomonadota > Gammaproteobacteria > Pseudomonadales > Cellvibrionaceae > Cellvibrio. The sequence continues at coordinate 234,490 of MVDH01000004.1, forward strand.
TGATTACCCGCGATAGTAATTGGGCAACGCACCCCACGATTCGACGGATGACCCATTTACGTAAAACCTATCTGGAAGAGTTACTGGAGCTTCGCCTGACACCGGAATTGATCGCCAAAATTCCGGACCTGCAACAAGAGCACGATGTTTATTTTTTATTTAACTCACGCCAGGTAATCGGTCTACTGAAAATTTCTATCGAAAATATCCAATATCTCCCCAAAGATATTTTTCTATTGTTGCTACATCAGGTAAATATTTCGCTGGAGCGGACTAGCTTATCTGCTGAATTGGAAAAAGAAAAAATCGCCAAAGAGAACGAGTTGCTTCGCTCAGCCCTGCTCTCTTCGGTATCACACGATTTTCGTACTCCCTTAACCACCATGATCGGTGCTACCTCGACGGTTATGGAATTTGGTGAGCATTTGGATAAGCAACAGACGCGCGAGTTGCTGACGACAGTATTGGAAGAGGCGCAGCGATTGAACCGCTACACGCAAAACCTGCTGGACATGACGCGGTTGGGGTTTGGCGAGCTTCGCCTGGAGCGCGATTGGGTCAGTGTTGAGGAAATTATCAGTGTTGTTAAAAAACGCCTTAAACCATTATTGATCCAAAATGATGTGCGTGCGGAAATTGATCCTAACTTGCCATCGCTCTACATCCAGGCTGCACTAATTGAACAAGCGCTGTTTAATGTGATCGATAATGCCATCAAGTTTTCACCGCCGGAAGCCAGCATCGAAGTCAGTTGCGTGAAAGAAAATGATTTCATCATTATTAATGTTTGCGACCAGGGGCCGGGGCTGCCGGAAGAGGAACGCGAAAAAGTATTCGAGCGTTTTCATACGGCCGAAAAAGGCGATCGTCGTCGTTCGGGAAGTGGCTTGGGTTTAACAATTTGTCGCGGTATGATCATGGCGCACGGTGGGAATGTGAGTATTCATGCTAATCCCAAACGCACAGCGGATCGAATAAATCCCGGCTGTTGTATTCGCATTGAAATACCCATTCAGGCAAATTTGGGAGATAGCGATAAGAATCCTGATATGCCAGGTTCCCACTCGGCAGCAGAATAAAAATTTAACAGGGATATGACAGGCCAATAACTATACGCACCTTATACTCCCTGCATCCATACGGAGTTACCATGAGCAAAATACTAATTATTGATGATGAACCCCAGATTCGCCGTTTTCTGCAAATCGGTTTAACTGCACAGGGATATTCCATACTGGAGGCTGACGCAGGCCGACAAGGATTAGTATTAGCCGCTGAAGAAAACCCGGATTTAATTATTTTGGACATGGGTTTACCCGATCTTGACGGTCAGGTAGTGCTTAAAAAATTGCGCGACTTTTACCATCAGCCGATTATTGTTTTATCGGTACGCAATCGCGAAACAGAAATTGTGCAAGCACTGGACACCGGTGCAAATGATTATGTCGTCAAGCCATTTGGAATTCAGGAATTGCTGGCACGCATTCGCGGCTTGATTAAAGCATTTGGTCCCAGTGTACAAAGCGTGGAAAAATTTCAGGATGAACATGTGCTGATTGATCTGCAAGAGCGCAAACTCACCGTTGATGGCGAAGCAGCAAAATTATCCCGCAAAGAATTTGAATTATTAAAACGGTTAATCAATAACGCTGGCCGGCTGGTTACCCAACAACAGTTATTGCGGGAGATATGGGGCGGCACCCATGTTGAAGATACTCATTACCTGCGTATCTTTATCGCCCGCTTACGCACCAAATTAGGAGATGATCCATCAAATCCGCGCTACATAGAAACTGAGCCAGGTGTTGGTTATCGCTTTTTGCCTGTAGTCGAAAATTAATTTCAGTCAAAAAAAAGCTCGCGACCAATTAGATCGCGAGCTACCTCAATATACGTCCTGGTACACACACACTTTAAAGCTAACTAAAACGGGATTCCGTATTGGAATCAACGGCAAATAGCGCCAACATTTTCAACTAATCCGGACGCAGCCTCACTGATACATCCGTTTTTATTATTAATGAATTGGGCACCGACCATCATATTGTTTACGCAAGATGCGTCATTCGCCAAAACTCCCATTCCACCAGAGCGCGATATAACAACACCGGTAAATGTATTGCCTGTGGCGGCAGTACTTGGGTCAGTATTTACCTGCGCCAGGAAAATACCGTGCTGGACGCTATCGCGAATATGCAAATTGGTGAATGAGTTATCAAGCGAGTCACGCATAAATATGCCTACTGTTTTATTGTCGGCGATAGTGACATCGTAGAATTTGTTGTTGTTAAATTTGATATCCGTCGAAATACCGGCAGCCTTGTTGCCATATAGATGGATACCGGAGAAAGTGCTGTCTTCTGTCTCATAGCCAGCCAAACCATCAAATTCATTATCGTAAGAAGTGTAATCGCGAATCGTCAGGCGTCTGCATCCGAGCTCTGTAACCAAGCCACCAGACATCGCACCGAAAACAATCACTGATTGCACTACACAATCAACGCAGCGACGAATACTGACACCGTTATTACGCAACGGAAATTGATCGCTGCAAGGTCCGCCCATACATTCAGCGGTTTGATTGGCGCGGTTGCCATCAATCATCAAATCCATAACGCGCACATGACGGGTATCGCGTGACGGAATATTTTCGGTGAGCCCCATAACTATCACCGGCGCATTGGTGTGATCGGCCAGGCGTAACAAAGTACCGGGGCCAGCACCACGCAAGGTGAGATTATTACGATCCAGGATGATAGGTTTGGAGCAGTTATAGGTACCTGCCGGAAGTGTGATTTCACCACCTTCTGCGGGCAATTGATTGATCGCTTTTTGAATTGCATCACAGGTTTTTTCTTTCACCTGTTGCGCTGCAAAAACCGTTGATGAAACACCACTTAACACAAGTGCAAGCAGCGTCCAGACTACATATGCGCTATGAATACGTTTCATAGTCAGCCCTCTCTCGAACGCGGGAGAAGTTGCTCCCCTTGCTTTTATCCTAGCGCGAAAAAGTCCTGCGACAATGAAAAATGTGCCTTTAGCCTAAAAAAGTCTAATTCGATTACATGCCCTAATTGCCAGCGATAACCCCTGTGTATTAAGGAAACAAAAAAGGGACCCTAGGTCCCTTTTTGTAGCAGTTTGCTGTTTCTATTTTGCATCTGTTGCAGGTAATGCCTGCGGCATAAGTGGATTGCAGTTTTTAATCGTCACCCTGCCCTCCAGCAAACTGCCCTTTGAGTACTCGCTGAAAATACAGGTGTTGCTTGCGGGATCGTAATTCTCCACCCATAGGTTATCGTCTTTCCAGGTGGCTTGCATGTGCAGTTGTCCTTTCGGGACATCAATAGACATCACGCCACCATAGTTCTTAACGAAATGTTGTTCGTAATGGAAGGTATACATCAACCAGCCGATGATGATTACCACAAGGCCACCAATCAAACCGATTTGCCATTTCAGATAGCGGCCAACGCCCCAGAACACAAAAATGGCAACACTAAAAACGGCAATCCAATACAAATAAGTAATCACAACATTTCCCTCTTGGCTAAATGAAATTACTTCCTATTCAACAGGCTTTTACGACCCAAGGCAAGTAATCCCAACAACAGTAAAGAAATCAGGCCGGTACTTCCGCTACCACTATCATCCTTTTTATTAACCGATGTATTTTTTACCGGGTTCAAACCGGCGGCGGTATCCGGGTCTGCATTCAGTACGATGATCTTCTCAATCAAAACCAGATGATCGCCGGTTACGTCTTTGTTAGCAGCAGCATCAGACGCTGTGTAATTGCGTAAGGGAATAGTTGTAAACGGAGTGCTATTTCCCATGTTGAAGCGGCTCAATGCTGCAATCGCATCAACTACTTGCATACCATTGCCCATCACTTGTCCAAACACGGTAAAGCCACCAGTGTTGGTATCAAGCGTGTAGCCAAAGTCTTTATCCGTGGCATTTTTGTCACTCAGGTTAATAAACCATTGGCTTGTTGCTGAGTCGACCTGGCTGCCCTTAGCCATAGCAATGGTTCCGCGCAAATTGGAATAGACAGGTTCATTGGTTATCTTGGGTTTCTGTGTGATCGAATCCAGCGGCATCTTGTTGTTGTATTGATAACCGCCACCTTGAATGACAAAGCCATTCACAGAACGATGCACAATACTGTTAACGTAAGAGCCATTGTTTACATAGGCAAGGAAATTGGCGACTGTGATCGGGGTAGTTTTATCAAACAGGTTAACTTCAAAGTTTCCCAGTACTGTCTGGAATTGCACCGTAGTTGCAGAAGCAACCTGACTCAACACCAAGCTACCGCCAATACAAAATGCAGATGCCGTGCGCTTTAGCCATTTTGTGGAAGGTACAAAACCGATAGAAAAACTCATGGATGAAAACCTCTAATTATAAAAGTGTAAGAAGGTAGCAAGGCCCATCCAATATATAGAACGGCCCAAAGGTGCTGCATCTTAGCGTGAGTGCTGGTAGCCAAACACCTGAAATTTGTTGGATTTTGTAATACTTAAGCGAGCTTGCTGAAGTTACTCTTCATCCGTTACTTTCTTCCAGTGACCATTTGCTTGCGGTTTGACTTCATAGCGCGCCCACTTCTGAAATTCAGCTCGTAAACAAATTCCCGTTGCGTAACCGCCGTCGCCCGCCACTATCTTATAAATAACCTGGTCTTTACTGGCGACTGCGTTATCAGCGGCGTCTACGACCTGACGGACACTCCACAAGTTCCCCAGCTTGCCATTGCTGTAGAAATGGCCGGCGATAATCTGATCGGGATGGGTGATATTTTTCTCGGCATGTTGCTTGGCAAGTTCAAGCAACTGCGTCAGGTTTTCGCTAGTGATATCCACATAAGAGTTCAACTGTTCCATTGCTGCTGAAAAATCTTCCTGGGTTAATTCGAACTGGCGTTCCGAAGCCACGGCTGGTTTGGCGATTTTACGGCGCACAAGATGTGCCGGATAACGTCGCCACGGGAAAAAGGCGTTAAACACAAGCGCCATTAACAGGATGCTGAATACGTTAATCGCAATAGGAAACACCAGGTACCAATAATCCAGGCGGTAAATTTCTGCTCCTCCAATCACAGCGGCCAACGCTGTAGCACCACCGGGGGGATGGATGCAGCGGGAGTAATGCATCACTCCTACGGCGAGCCCGACTGCCAGCGCCGGTGTCCAGGTTTGATCAGGGAAGAGCTGCTGGCAACTTACGCCGACAAATGCTGACAATAAATGGCCGCCAATAACTGCCCATGGCTGCGAAAGCGCACCTTGAGGCACAGCGAACAGTAATACTGCAGATGCTCCCATTGAGGTAACCATCAACAGTGTGCCGGCGGTGTGCATAAAACCATCGGGAAAGCACCAGCGGGTTCCCCAATAAACAGCCAATATCCCCAATAGAGCGCCGAGCCCGGAGATGAGTTTTTCACCGTGACTGGTAGTACTGCGTTCTATCCCCAGGAAAAGCCGCATCTCATGCAGCCAGTGTTTTACTCGCATAATTAGTTTCCACTGCCCCACAAAAGCGCAAGATCCTAGTCGCTTCCTTGTTTTGGTGCAATTGCATGCCCGGGTTATTTTTACTTGACCTTACCACCATGGTAAACCTTAACCTGAGTCCATCTTTATCAAAGTTGGTAATCGCTGGAGAACTCATAATGTACGCATTTACTGTAAAAACCATGACTTGTGGTGGCTGTAGTGCAGCCATCACCCGCGCAATCCTGGCAGCAGACAAATCCGCTACTGTGAATGCAACGCCTGCAAACCGCCGTGTAGAAGTAGAAACCCGCTTGAGCCACGGTGATTTGCTTGAATTGCTCGACGATGCGGGTTTTCCAGCCGAGCCCGCGTAGGAGATTAACGATGAGCAACGCTGCCCACCAACTGGATTTAGCTATTGAAGGCATGACCTGCGCATCTTGTGTTGCCCATGTGGAACGCGTGCTGGCCAAGGTGGATGGAGTGCAAGCCGTGAGCGTTAACCTTGCAACAGAACGCGCGCATTTGCGCTTGTCCCAACCAGTTACTCCTGAAGCGTTGATTCAGAAAGTTGAACGCGCCGGTTACGGTGCTCACTTGGTGGAAAATACTGAGCAACCCGAAACCGCTGCCAAACGGGAACAGGAACGGATCGCGCTCGCGCAGCAATTCAAATGGAGCCTGGTTGCAACCCTGCCGGTTTTTATCCTGGAGATGGGGTCACACATCATCCCCGCGTTTCATCATTGGATGATGGCAAACCTGGGTACCTGGAACTGGATAATCCAGGCAGTGCTTACCACGGTGGTAATGTTTGGTCCCGGACGGATTTTCTATCTGAAAGGTTTGCCTGCCCTCGCCCGCCTGACACCGGATATGAATTCGCTGGTTGCCCTGGGCAGCCTGTCGGCATGGGCTTATTCATTAGTGGCGACTTTTGCGCCCGAATTACTTCCCCAAGGCACAGTCAACGTTTATTACGAAGCGGCAGCAGTTATCGTCACATTGATATTGCTTGGCCGTTTGATGGAGGCCAATGCCCGTGGCCGCACCAGCGATGCGATTGGGCAGTTGGTAAAACTCCAGCCACAAACAGCAACCCGCCTGCACAACGGCCAAACCGAAATAATTGATATCGCTGCAATCCAGCCGAACGATTTGCTATTGGTCCGTCCCGGTGAACGAATTCCAGTGGATGGTGAGATTATTGAAGGCAGTTCGTTTGTCGATGAATCGATGATGACCGGCGAACCGATTCCCGTTAGTAAATCCCCCGGCGCCGAATTAATGGGTGGCACGATCAACACCAACGGTTCCCTGACTTACAAAGTCACCAAAACCGGCAAAGATACGATGCTGGCGCGCATTATTGAATTGGTCGAAGCCGCACAAGGGGAAAAGTTACCCATACAAGCGTTAGTTGACCAGGTGACGCGCTGGTTTGTACCAGTAGTAATATTGATTGCACTGATAACATTTGGCGTCTGGTTGGTATTTGGCCCCGAACCCGCATTAAGTTTTGCCCTAGTCAATGCCGTGGCGGTATTAATTATCGCTTGCCCCTGTGCGATGGGTTTGGCAACACCAACTTCAATCATGGTTGGCACTGGTCGCGCGGCGACGATGGGATTATTATTTCGCCGCGGCAGTGCGCTGCAAAGTCTTGCGGAAATAAAAACCATCGCATTCGATAAAACCGGCACTCTCACGTTGGGAAAACCACAGCTGACAGATTTTGAAATTGCTGCCGGTTTTGACAAAAATAATTTATTGTCATTAGCAGTGGCCGCTGAACAACATTCTGAACATCCCATCGCCCAGGGATTAATTGATGCAGCAACAGCAGCCAATGTAAATGCCGCGCTACTGGAATCCTTTGAAGCCATTCCCGGCTATGGTTTACGTGCACACATTTCCGGGCAAACTGTTTTAATCGGCGCTGATCGATTATTCAAACAACAAAATATTGATCTAGCTATTTTTACTAACAGCGCAACAACACTCGCAAGCGAAGGTAAAACGCCCATCTACATGGCGGTTGATAATAAAATCGCGGCGGTAATGGCATTGGCCGATACCATAAAACCCGGCACGCTCCCCGCATTAAATGCGTTGCACGGTTTGGGTTTTAAAATCGCCATGATCACCGGTGATAACCAACACACTGCTAATGCAATTGCAAAAAAACTGGGCATTGATGAAGTTATTGCGGAAGTGTTGCCAGACCAAAAAGTTGCAGCACTGAAAAAATTGCGCGAAGAGCACGGTGCTATCGCTTATGTAGGCGATGGAATTAATGATGCGCCTGCACTGGCGGAAGCGGATTTAGGATTGGCAATTGGAACCGGTACTGACATCGCGATTGAAAGTGCGGACCTGGTGTTAGTGAGCGGTGATTTGCAAGGTGTTCCCAAAAGTATTGCGCTCGCACGTGCAACCATGCGCAATATCAAACAAAATTTATTTTGGGCATTCGCGTACAATGCAGCATTAATTCCATTAGCCGCTGGCCTCGCCTATCCTTTTTCGGGTGTGTTGTTGTCGCCGATGTTGGCCGCAGGTGCGATGGCATTATCCAGTGTATTTGTAGTTACTAACACATTGCGTTTACGCCGTTGGCAAGATTCCAAAAATCATCGGCAGGATTTTAACGAGGCGCAATAAGAGCAACGTGATGAAAAGTGATATGAATAGTCGTGTATCAAAACCGAAAGCGCCACTGGAATTAGCTGATGCCCATGCCAAAGGTTTGCACAGCATTGGCGAAGCTGCAAAATTAACCGGCCTTACCGCTAAAATGATTCGCCATTACGAGTCACTTGGATTGGTAACCCCCACTGATCGCACCTTTGCAAATTATCGCGTATACCAAACACGCGATATCCATTTGCTACGCTTCATAAAAAGCGCACGCGATTTGGGTTTTTCCATGAAACAGATAGCAATACTCGCCAGTCTTTGGCAAGATTCAGCACGCAGCAGCGCTGAAGTAAAAAAATTAGCGCTGGAGCATATCCAGGAAATGGATGAACGTATTCATTCATTGCAACAAATGCGCAAAGCACTGAGTGATTTAGCGGGCCGTTGCCACGGCGATGAGCGCCCGGACTGTCCGATCCTTGATGCCATTGCCTGCAACAGTTGCCACAACACTGATTAACTTTTAAATATGAATGCACGCAAATCTGTACATATGTTAGTAATTGCCCTGTGCTTGTGGCTGCCGCTGCAAGCAATTGCCGGGCAATGGCAGCATTGCGCGCAAATGCAATCACTTCTCAGCAATCTCGATCAAAACAATAATCAATCCATTGAGCAGGAAATTCCGCCCTGCCATCAAATTGCCGATACAACAATTCAAACAAGTGCCGACCAACCTCAACAAGATTTGCAAGACAGTGACATAAAATCCTGCAAGCATTGCCAGTTTGTTTGTCATTGGCATTGCGTATTATTAAAAGGCGATCTGGTTTCCGGTCTTATCGATTTAACACCCTATTACATTCCCTTTAAAAACCCTTCCCCTGCCCAGCCTTTGTTGTCACAACCACAAAAACCGCCGCAAGCTTTCGCTGCATAACCATTCTATATTTAAGTTTTTAAAATACTTTCCGTTTATGTGTTTCAACTGCGAAAACACAAATAAAACAAGGCTTTTATTATGAGCAACTTCCGAACATGGGGAAGGCTGGCGTGCGTATTGATTGCAAGTACGTTGCTGGGCGCATGCGCCGTTACGCCTTCCAATACGCCAATAACCAACATTGAACAACAACTCGGCAAACAGTTTCCATCGATAAAAATTCCGGAAAATTCACTGGGAAAATCCACTGCAACAATTACCACCGATGAAGCACTAACGTTGCCACAAACGCTACACATTCTGTTATCCCACTCACCGCAAGTGCGTATAGAGTTGGCACAATTGGGTGTTGCTGATGCGGCGGCATTACAAGCGGAATTGATTGAAAACCCGCATATCAGCATTGGCGCGCTAAAACCGGAAAATGGCGGACGCTGGCAGTTGGACACTTCACTCAGCCAGCCACTGCTCGCGTTATTCACACGCCCATTGCGACGCGAACTCGCTCAGGAAAGCTTGCTGGAAGCACAATTGCGCTTGCAATCCAAACTGCAACAATTAATTGCGCAAACCAGTGAGCACTATTTTTCCGCCGTCGCGGCCATGCAACATTGCTACGTGCAAAATAAAATGCTGGAAGCCACCACTGCGCGGCAACAGCTGGCATTGAGTTTATATCGCGCCGGGAATATGTCGGAGAATAATTTTTTATCCTACGACAATGAATTGCGCCGCGCGCAACAACAAATGGAAAAGCGCCAAACCACCGCGTATGAAAAACGCCTGGAGTTGTTGAATTTAATTGGATTACCCTCAACCGAAAACATTGAATTTGCGTCGCAGTTGCCATTACTTCCCAAAGAAAAATTTAACCACCGGCAATTGTTAGCTCAGGCAAAAGCACATCGTACCGATATTAAAATTGCACAACAGCAATTGGCCATCGTGGAAAAGCGCCAGCAATTGGTTAAGCAACAAAATGGTTGGCGCGATATCACCTTGGGTATTAATGCCGAGCGCGAATTTGATGGTGCGAATAATATCGGTCCCGAATTGGAATTTGCTCTCCCCCTTTTCAATCGCGGGCAAGGCAAGTTGGCGGAAATCACTGCAAACAAATCCGTACTGGATGCACGCTTGCAACAATTTGAGCTGGATGCTGACAAATCCATTGCTGTAGCACTGAACCTTATGGATTCTGCACGCACGCAAATTAAAATCCTGGAACCTGCGTTATCTGTTGCTGAGAAGCGAGTGGAACTGTCCAATCGCGAAGTCAATTTTATGTTGGGTAATCCCTTTGAATTGCTCGCCATCAAACGCCAGCAAATCCAACTCGCCCATGAGTTCACCGATGCATTAAAAAATTATTGGCAAGCACGCACACAACTGGAATTGGCAATTGGCCAGGCACTTCCGTCAAACAATGACGAAGCGGCAGATCCGCACAGTGATCATTCCACAATGGACCACTCAAAAATGGACCACTCAAAAATGGATCATTCGCAGATGGATCACTCAGCTATGAATCATCCAACGATGAATCATAAAGATCATTCATCGGAAGAAAAAAACGATTCCACCCACGACCATGGCAAACACCAGGAGCATCATCATGATTAATCGTCGCAATTTATTGGTGGGCAGTGCGGTTGGTTTGGTCGCGGCCAGTTTGCCATTACGTGCGCAACATGATCACGGTTCACATCACGCGCAAGCTTCAGGTTCCGATCATTCTCGCCACCAACAAGCCACAAAAAAAGTGGTTAAAACCACAAAAAATATTCCCGCCGTTAGCACCGCAAAACCCGTGCGCACGGAGCAAGGTTATTTACCGGTTATTACGCCCAATGGGCGAACACTGTCCTATCGTTTAAATGATGGTGTAAAAGAATTTCATTTAATTGCGGAAGAAATCGAACATGAATTTGCTTCAGGTACAACAATAAAAGCCTGGGGTTATAACGGCACTACACCGGGGCCAACAATTGAAGCAGTTGAAGGTGATCGTGTGCGCATTTATGTCACCAATAAATTACCCGAACATACCAGCATTCACTGGCACGGAATTTTATTGCCCTGGGGAATGGATGGCGTAACCGGTTTGACGCAACCCCCCATAAAACCCGGTGAAACTTTTGTGTATGAATTTACGTTGCAGCAACATGGTACTCACATGTATCACCCGCATGCGGATGAAATGGTGCAAATGGCGATGGGCATGATGGGCATGTTTATTATCCATCCCAAAGAACCGGTGACGCCGGCGATTGATCGCGACTATGCAGTGCTGCTGCACAACTGGGCCGTGCATCCGGGAACCTATCGGCCTGATCCCAGTGTGATGACAGAATTTGATTTGTGGACGATGAACAGCAAAGTATTTCCGGCGATTGAATCCATGGTTGCCCAAACCGGTGAGCGCGTGCGTATTCGTATTGGCAATTTATCGATGTGGAATCACCCGATGCATTTGCATGGCGTGCAATTTGAAGTCACCGGTTCCGATGGTGGCCGCTGGCCGCAAAACCAATGGCGCAAAGAAGTCACCGAAATTGTGGGCGTTGGCCAAACACGCGATATTGAATTTGTGGCGGTTCCCGGCGATTGGGTTTTCCATTGCCACATGAGCCACCACACCATGAATGCGATGGGTCACGGTGTGCCCAATATGCTCGGCGTAAAACAACCGGAAGCGCACATTAATAAAGTCCTGCCGAATTACATGGCGATGGGCGAAAGCGGCATGGCTGAACATCAGGAGCATACCGATATGGGGCATATGCCCAGCCCGGAAAATACCTTGCCGATGATGATGGGCGAAGGCCGTTACGGAAAACTGGAAATGGGCGGGATGTTTTCCATGATTCGCGTGCGCGATCAATTGGGTGCACAGGCGGATCTTTATGCCGCGCCCGAGGGGACACAAGCCAGAAAAGTCAGTGAAATCCCCAGCGGAATTCCTGTTTAACTAACATCGGACAAGGATTGTCCATTGCAAGTGTTAATAAATGTTCAGCAGCGTCAATCCTGACGCTGAAATATCGTACTTAACCTATAATTCGCTGCGACCATAAGTAGGCATTGCGCCGCTAATAATCATAATCGTTGTGAGCAGACCATGACCCCAGACTCTTTACGTCCCAACCTTTCCCGTTTTGCACTTTCCCCTCTTGTCGTTGCGTTTTTATTTCTGGGCGCTTGTGGAGAAAAAACTGCACCGGCTCCTGAAGCATCCATTGCAACCAGCATCAGCTCATCGTCGAGCAGTGTTGCCATTGAAATTACGCGCATCACGCCAGAGCAAGCAAAAGCGGATGCACAAGCGATTGAGCAACAAGTTCCCATCACAGCTGCTGAAGGTCTGAAAACCGAATTATGGGCATCGGAAAAAATGCTGGGCGATACCGTCGCAATTCATGTCGATGATAAAGGTCGTGTATGGGCTGGCATTACCCAGCGCAGTAACAATTCCGAGTTTGATATTCGCGGCGTTCCCGAATGGGAAGATGCGTCGATGACTTTTTCAACCATTGAAGACCGCCGCAAATTTTTGCACACCGAATTAGCGCCGGAAAAAAGTACGCAAAATGAAAAAATTCCCGATCGCAATAACGATGGCAGTCACGATTGGCGCGATCTTGCGTTAATGACCGAAAAAGTAATCCGCCTTGAAGATACACAAGGTTCTGGTAAAGCAGATCTCGCACAAACTGCGATTAATGATTTCCACACTGAAGTAACCGATGTTATCGGCGGATTGTTTTACCACGATTTACTCGATGAATTATTTATCAATATCGCCCCGGATTTCTGGCGATTAAAAGATACCAACGGCGATGGTTATTTTGACTCGCAAACATCGCTCGCACACGGTTTTGGTGTGCATATTGGATTCAGTGGTCACGGCCTTTCCGGTGCAACACTCGGGCCGGATGGCATGCTCTATTACAGCATGGGTGATATCGGTACCAGCGTTACCGATCAATACGGCACCAAGTGGCATTATCCCAACCAAGGCGTGATTGTGCGCAGCGAAATTGACGGCACCAATTTTGAAGTGTTTGCCGCAGGCCTGCGTAATATTTATGAATTTGCATTCGACAAATACGGCAACTTTATCAGCGTGGATAATGACGGCGATCACGTCGGCGAATACGAACGCGTGGTGCATTTAATTGAAGGTTCCGACACCGGCTGGCGAACCAACTGGCAATTGGGAAAATACAAAGATCCCAAAAATAACAGCTACAAAATCTGGATGGACGAAGATTATTACAAGCCGCGCTTTAAAGACCAGGCCGCACACGTATTACCACCGGTTGCACCTTATCATGCAGGTCCAACGGGAATGACCTATCAGCCTGGCACAGGCTTGAGTGATAAATGGAAAGACCATTTCTTCGTCGTGGAATTTGTTGGCTCCGCAACGCGAGCCGGCATTAATGCATTTACGTTAAAACCCAAAGGCGCATCGTTTGAATTGGCCAGCGATGAAAATATGATGCGCGGCGTACTCGCTACCGGTTTGGATTTTGGCCCGGATGGTGCACTGTATTTCAGTGACTGGATTGAAGGCTGGGGCTTAAAACAAAAAGGTCGCGTATGGAAAATGGATACCGCTAACGGTAGCAATCCCGAACGCGACGAAACCAAAAAATTACTCGGCGAAGATTTACGCGCGCTAACAACGGAACAATTAGTTGCACTGTTAAACCACGCCGATATGCGTGTACGCCAGAAAGCGCAATTTGTGCTGGCAGAACAGCATCAGGTTAAAACGCTCCAGGAAGTTGCGGTTACCTCACTGCACCAATTAGCGCGTATCCATGCGATTTGGGGCTTGGGGCAAATCCTCCGCAAGAATCCTGCGGGAAATGCAGTGCTCGTTAATTTGTTGCAAGACAGCGATGCAGAAATTCGCACGCAAGCCGCCAAAGTATTGGGCGATGCAAAAATGAAAGCGGGTGTTGAACAACTGATTGGTTTATTGGCTGATAAAAATCCACGTGTACAACTTTATGCTACGCAAGCGTTAGGGCGAATGGGCGCGAAAGAAGCCACGCAACCAATTATAAAAATGCTGGAAGCTAATCAGGATCAAGACGTTTATTTACGTCAAGCCGGCGCAATCGCATTGGCGCGTATTGGCGATCAAAAAGCATTGGGTGACCTTTCTACTCATTCATCGGAAGCTGTGCGTATTGCCGCTGTTGTTGCACTTAAAAAATTAACCAGTCCGTTGCTCGCAAAATTCCTGAATGATAAGAGCGAATACGTTGTCACTAACGCAGCGCGCTCCATTAGTGATGATGAGTTGGTAAAAGATGCCCTGCCCGCGCTCGCAGCGCTGCTGGACAAACTAGTATTCACTAACGAAGCATTGTTGCGCCGCGCGATTGACGCCAACGTATACGCAGAGGACAGCGAAGAAAATGCAATGCGATTAATTCGCTTCGCCCAGCAAACCAAAATTTCTGGAAAGTTGCGTGCAGAAGCAATTCAAGCTGTTTCGGTATGGGCAGACGGTTCTGTTTATGATCGCGTAAGCGGCGTCTATCGCGGCCCGCTTTCCCATCCACAAGCAGAAGCAGTTAGCGCATTAAAAACCGGTTACAAACAATTATTGGGTGATGGTAGTAGCGATGTGCGCAAAGCAACCATCGCTGCATTGGCTGAATTGAACCTGCAAGATGCAAACCCGCAATTAATTTCAATGCTTAGCGCCGATAAAGACGCGAATGTGCGTATTGCAGCCCTGCATGCACTGAAAAAATTCAATCATACAAAAATTGGCGACCTGGTATTTACCGCGCTCAAAGACAAAGAACAATCTGTGCGCATGGCGGGCCTGGCGTTGGTGCCTGAATTAAATATGCCGGTGGCGCAAGTAGTGGAAATGCACAGTTTGCTAATCAAGAACGGCACCGCGTTTGAACAACAAGCCGCGCTACTCTCGCTCGCTAATGTAAAAGCACCGGAAGCGGAAGCTGTATTCCGCGAGCAAATGACGCAACTGATTGATGGGAACATTGCTCCGCAAGTACAACTTGAATTAATCACTGCTGCCGAACAAATTGGCTCGCCAGAGTTAAAACAATTGCTCGCGGATTATGAAAGTAAGAAAGACAAAAATAATCCGCTCGATACTTATCGTGAAGCAGTTTACGGCGGCGATGCGGAAAAAGGCGTTGCCCTCTTCCGCTACAGTAATTCAACCCAATGTGTCCGTTGCCATATGGTCGGTTCGCGCGGCAATAAAGTTGGTCCGGACTTAACTACTATCGCTACCCGCATTACGCCGGAACAAATGGTGGAAGCACTGGTCGCACCTGCTGCGCGTATTGCTCCTGGTTTTGGCCGTGTAACAGTAGTACTGAAAAATGGCGAACGCATTGAAGGCTCGTTTGATGCGGAAACCAAAAATGATGTAACCATCACCGCCAACAATAAAGTGCAAACTGTTGCACGCAGTAATATCGAGAAGCTGGAATTTGGTGGTATTTCGCCAATGCCACCGATGGGATTGGGGTTAACCAAAGCTGAATTGCGCGATCTGGTTGCTTACCTTTCCACACTGAAAGAGGAAGTTCACGAGGGGCATTAATTTGCCCCTTTTATTTCGTTTCCTGCGTTATTGTGAGCAATCGATTTAATTCCATTGCTCGCAATAACTGGCAGGATTGCACATTTTTTCAGATTTAAAATTGCCGTTGAAACGATAACTCAAAATAAAAAGGCAATGTAGGATTGTCTTCAAAATCCTGGCCGAACGCGCGGCCAATATTCAAAAACGTTGTTGTAGAACCAAACACCCGATTAAACCGTGCTCCGAACTTAATATTCCCGCCCGATGAGTCATACCATCCATCTTGAATCTCCGGATAGTATTCCTTGAGCAATTTATTTTTTATATGAGTAGCCGCAGAGTAATCATAGCCCACTAATAATTCCGCGCCCCAGTTTGGTTTAAGGTATCCAAATGAAGAAACCACATCGGCGCCGACATTATAAAACCGGGCCATCACTGATTCGTATCGCCTGAAAATAAGCCCACCTTGAAGGCTGAATGAAAGGTTGCCTGAGCTCCAGAATTCCCGTTGTAAGCTGGCTTTCATTTTGTAATCGTCAGCGATGGTATCGCCAAAAGGAAGCAGTAATTCGTAGCCGGCAATGATCGGTGAATTTCCATTATTTAACTTTTGTCCGTAAGAAAGATTATAGTAAGAACCATAATCCGCACCAAAGTGAATTCCACCTAAATGTCGACTGTCTTTATCTAAAGCGCGCCAATTAACATCCAATGCGTTAGCTCCGCTTGAGAATATGAATAATGCCATGGTAATCGTGGGTGCTATTTTCATATCAGTACTCCTTTATTTCATCTGATTCAAATAGCTGACGGCCAGTGGATAAAAATTATCCCAAGCGAAGTAAATCATTTCATGCCCTGCACCTTTTATAAGTGCTATTTCGCTATTGGGATAAGGTGCAGCTACCTTGTCAGCCCAGCCTAATCCATAAGCTTTATTTTTTTCGCTGTAGAGAAATAAAATGGGAGGAGTGAATTTATCCAGGTTTGTGGTGAAATCAAATCCTCTCTCATCGGCATAATCAATGGTCTCGCTAAAAACCACTGCGCCGTTTCGCCAGAACGGATAATTTGATGGGTTGCCAATCGTGTTGCCTGGTGCATTTTCATAAGTGGAAAAGAAAGACGCTTTATAATCCAGGATTTCATGTTCGCTGCGACCTGCAAATATTTGTTCTACAAACGTTGCATCATTTAGCGCTTCGGAGAAAAATTTTATCTTATTGGATCGTTCCAGGTAGTCTTCCGTTTGTTTCCAGGTTAATCCACCCGGTTCTGCCAGAATTGCACCGCTAATTTTGTAGGGGTTTTGGTTGATATAAGCCGTGGCTAACATAGCCCCCCACGAATGCCCTAATAAGAATATTTTTTGTCGGGACGATATATGAAAATGATTTATTAATGCATCGAGATCATCGATAAACAATTGCACCACATCCGTGCCTTCATAATGTCCCCTGCTCTCACGTTTGGATAAGCCCGAACCACGTTGATCGTAAAACACCACATAAAAACCTTGTTTGGCCAACTCCTGCACTTTTAACATTGAGCGGTAATCCGCTCCGGGGCCACCATGAATCACAATAAGTAGTGGGTCATTCCTGTTTCCATATGTCTCCACATGTAACTGTGTCCCGTTAATGTTTAGTGACGGAAGTTTCTTATCTTCATCAACTGTTTTGGGAACTAATGCGCCTTTTTTTGTCATGTCTTCTTCGCAAGACACCACAGACAGACAAAGGAGTGCGCAACATATTACTTTCACCAGTTTTCCTGGGGAAACATTTGTAATCGCGGATGAGTGAAGCCTCGAAAAAAATAACATTGGAAACCTCCTGGTTTGGTGTAAATACGTGCGTGCGGAAGCACCATCCGCTTTGCATAAGCGGCGGATGGGCTCAACACATTTTTAAAGAGAGAAGCGCTTGCTGAATTACAAGACGATGGAAACACCGAGGGAGCCAAAAACTCCCATGTCGACACTGTCGCGTTGATGAAGCTCACCGGTATCGTTTACTTTTTCGTAATCCAATACACGTTGGGACACATTTTCACGATTAAGAACGTTGAGGATATCGATGAAAAAACTTGATTCCTTACCAAACATTAAAAGGTCACGCTCAAAGCGTAGATCCAGCCTTGTGTAAGCCGGCAAGTGCGCGTCAAAAGCGTCGCCATAAACAGGAATATATTTTCCGGGAAAATCAGGGTTTGGTTGAATGCCAATTATTTTTGTAGTGGCCTGCCCGGTTCGATAATTAAATCGGAATCCGGCATTCCATTTTGGTGTTAGTTGATAATTGGCAACAACGTTCAATAACCAGGGGGTATCAAGCGTGTAAGTTCTTGTTTGCCCTGTCCTTAGATTGGTGCGTTCACTTTCCGCATAACTGATAGAAACCCAACCAAACCATTTGTCGGAAAGGTTTTTATTCAGCATTAAATCAACACCATTAACCTCACCTTCAATATCGTTGGTATAAAACAAATTTGCATCAGGCTCATTGCTATTCAGTGCCAGCGGAAGCTTGGTTAATTCCTTGTGGTACCCTTCAATGATCAAGCTCCAGTAATCATTAAATTCATTCTTGAAGCCGTAGGTGAAATGTTTGGCTTCCAGTGCCTCAAGTTCCGGGTTGCCCACTACGCGCAAAATGGTATCTACATCGGGCGTGCGGTTATATTCGCCAGCAGAACTGATCAGGGTAAATGAATCTGTTAAACCCCAGGACAGGGACGCGCGCGGGTTAACAAAATAATCATCGGTATAATCATTGCCGCTGCGCTGTACCCCAACTTCCACATTGACGCGATCATTGATTTGCCAGTTGTCGAGTAAATAAACGCTGCTTTCTACTACCGATAGCTGCTCACTGGTATCAATCAGCTCGCCTCTGCCATCCTGGCAATCCACATCAAAATCGGTACAGACAAAATGAATCATCCGTGCGGAATAATCATAAATTTTTTCATTATATTCCACACCCATCCCTAAACGATGCCCACTGTCACCGAGGGGAATTGTATATTGCGCGCGCGCCAGTTCACTGTCCAATTGCAATTCCAGGGAATAATCATCGCCCCAGGTAACCAACTCCGAATCATCATACTTTGCCAGCGTCAGTCGAAATTGGGCACCAGACTCAGCGGCATATTCATAATTCAAACCACCGCTGTGAAAATCTTTATCGACTTTTGCTTCGCCCGCAAAATCCGGATTCTTTTGAACGTCATCAGACAACTCGGTGAACTCCGCTTCAGCAAAATCATTTGCGCCGGCGAGGCTGAACGAGAGGCTGTGTTCTGAATTAATGTCCCACTTGTATTTGAATTGGAAATCGCTGTCTTCCGGCGGGGAAATAATACGCAGGCCGTCATCATCGGGCTCATCGTCTTCAGAGATAAAATATTGCAACAATCCTTTGCGGGCTGAAAGGTAAAAAGCGGAATTGTCAGTGACTCCGCTCTCGACAAAGATACCCGCACGCAAAAACGATGCGCTTAATTTTGTACTCAAATCCTTGTTTTCAGGGTCGCGCAGGCGAATATCAAATATTGCCCCGGTCGCCTGTGAATATTGCACACCGAACCCTGCCGAAAATAACTGGAAATCCTGGATAACATTTTCGTCAAAAATGGAGGTGTTAAAATCATGGAAAATATAGCCTGCAGGCATTCCATCAATGTAATACCGGTTGTCTTCCGGTGCACCGCCCCTCACTGCCGGTGAGCCGCCATCGCGCGGGATAATAACGCCCGGCAATGCGCTTACTGCTCCCAACGGATCGCCAAATGAGCCGGGCATGTTGACGAGTTTTTCGGTGTTTTCGGTAATAACCGTGTAGCTCGCTTTGCGCAATCCAAATACAAGAACTTCCTGAACACCGTCGCTGGCATCTGATGATGACGCAGTTTCTGCCACTGCCGCAGGGTTTTCCGCGCTGTAAACCAGCGGCGATATTGCAATGATTAGCGTTGCGGCGGCGCCCCGAACAAAATGCGACATAAAGAGCTCCTTTCATTGGATAAAAATCCAATGATCCCGAAAGAATTCAAATGATGATTTAAATCGACTAGCGAACGAACGCTAGCCGGCAGTGACGCTGGATAATTCGCGCTCGATATTTTGCGATGCAGCAAGTTTCGCCAGAACCTGCCCAAATGACAGATCAATTATTTGTAATCCCTTGTGCAGTTCATCAAGCCCGATAGTTAACGCAGGCATGATTTTTAACACTTGATCACGCTCGCCACTTCGCTCAATAACCAGGCCATTGGAAAAACAATTTTTACTAATGGCGGCGCAAAGCGTTTCATCGTAAAACTCGATGCCTTGCATCAAACCGAGTCCACGGCTTTCTTTAATCAATCCGGGATAAGTATCTGCCAACCCCTGGGCGAATGTTTTGACAATGGATGCGCGCTCGGCTATTTCCAGTTCGAAGTCGAAACCATTCCAATAGGTATCGAGCATTTTTGCGGCGGCGACAAACGCAATATTATTGCCACGGAAAGTACCTATATCCTCGCCCACTTTCCAAACATCCAGGTCTTCGCGGAACAGTAGCAATGACATGGGAACACCAAATGCTCCAATAGATTTTGACAGGCAAACGATATCCGGTTTAATGCCCGCGCGTTCAAAACTGAAGAATTTTCCAGTCCTGCCACAGCCGGCCTGAATATCATCAACAATTAGCAAGGCGCCGCATTCCTGCGCCAATTCGGCAACCTCACGCAACCATTTTTCACTCGCAACATTAATACCGCCTTCACCTTGAACCGTTTCCAGAATAATCGCAGCGGGGAGATCAATTCCGGAACTGTTGTCGCGCAATAATTTCCGGTAATACGCAAGTTCATCAAAACCGTTGCCGAGATAATTATCAAATGGAAGCCTGGTGACATTACTGTATGAGATGGCCTGGCGATTACCGCGATTACCGGTCAGGCTCAGGGAAACACCGGTCATTCCGTGGTAACCGTTAGTAAAAGCAAAAACGTTTTCACGGCCGGTATATTTTCTTGCCAGTTTAATAGCGGATTCAACCACGCTGGTCCCGGTGGGATTGGTGAATTGCATGCGGTATGCGAGGCCCCGCGGCATTAACACCAACTCATTAAAGGTGCGAATAAATTCGCGCTTGGCTTGCGTGTGAAAATCCAGGCCCATCACCAGGCCATCATTTTCCAGATACTGGATAATACTTTCCTTGATGATTGGATTGTTGTGACCGAAATTAACGGCGCCTGCGCCGCACAGGAAGTCGATGTATTCGTTGCCATACTCATCAAACAGCAGGCTGCCTTTGGCTTTGGTAAATACGGTTGGAAAAGCACGGCAATAGGAGCGCACTTTGGATTCGTGAAGAGAAAAAATATCGTTGTTCGCAGTCATGGAATAGCTCCTTTAATTTTATGCGTTGCGCTATGTAATCGTTTAAAAGCTGTAAGTAAGGCGCGTTATCGCACTGGTTTGGTTAAACGTGCCGCCAATTTTTCGTAAATCAAAAAAATCCAGTTGCAAGGCCAGGTCATCGGAAAAGCTGTACCGGAACGAAACTTGCGAAATGGCACTTTTTGTTTCCAGCGTGTGTTGATAGTTAATTCCAACGGTCAGGTTTTCGTGCATCAACTTGTTGCTTACACCAAAAAACAGCTCGTTGTAATTACCTTCATCCATGACAAAACTGCTTCTATCCGATTCATACCTTGAATGTAAAATTCCAGCACTCCAATCGCGAACACCATTTTCCTGGTAGTCAATATTGGCAGCAAACAAGACCTCGTCACTAACGCCGTAACCGTAGGGATATTTTTGGGCATCAAACATATCCGGGTTAAGTTCCTGCGCACGGTCTTTGTTGTAAGCCAACTCCAGTTTTAAGGCTATATCGCCAAAATTAAGGTTGGCAGCTGCGCCGGCCATTAAATAGTTTTTATAAAAATTCTCGGAAACTGAAACACCCATATCCGGATTTTTTACTAAAACATCAACGCCCTGGTTATCCGTTAAATCAGCGAGCATTAAAGAAAAATCGCCATTACCGATGACCGTTTTGAAGTTAATCCCGATTTCAGCATCCTTATCATCCATACGGGTGTTAACAGCTGGACCTTGCGCCTGTGCTACCAATGGTTGTTCATCAACTTCAATATCGGGGTTAATGATTACGCTAATTTGGTTGCTATTTACGTAGTGCTCTACGATTAACATGGTTTGCGAAATGCGGGATTCATCAAGGCTGGTAAATACCAGGTCCGTGATATTCTGCGGGCTGATTACATCCGTAACCGCCGTAGAATCCGATTCTCCCCAAACAATAATTTTGTCGCCGACCATGATTGTCGTATTGCCAAAACTTCCTTTTGCGTAAAGTTCCTTGATTTTAAAATCGGTATCGCTTGAATCATCACCGTCGATTGAGTCGTCACCATTCCAGTAAACAATCGGTTTAATATCCGCATTAAAATAATATTGCCCTGCGACTTTATTCCATTGAAACCGGAGCGATGATCGATTGGTCGCTGTTCCCGTCGGAGCCGATAAAATTCGCGCAAAATCCTGTTGATAAATAAATTTTCGATTACCACCCCACAACATTTTTTCCTGGTAGGGGTTGTCGTATGTTAGTCCTACGTCGTCAAAAATATCTGTAACAGGTTGTATCTCTTTTTCGCTTGATTCACCGGATGCAACATGAGAAAAACTTAATAAAAAAATTGGCAAATACAGATGCCATTTTTTCTCTAAAAAAAAATATGCCTTATCATTCATTGACGTGTTGTTCATTGCTGGCTTGTCTTTCATTAAAAAAATATTTCACCAATTGAATTTCAGCCGGGCAATAACCAGACTCACTACGCACCACACTGTCAAAATTGATAATTCAAGACTCAAGTCGCCGATATTTGAGAGCGTCATTGATTCAAAGAGAACTTTTTGCATGGCGGCGTTTAATTGCGTCAGCGGAATAAGCATGCAGATGTATTGCAACCATTCCGGAAATTTCGTGATAGATACAAACACGCCACCCAAAATAATAAATGGCAATTGTACAAAGTTAACGATGCCGTTGAATGCGGTAGTGGATGGGCTTATTGCAGCAATGACCAGGCCTACGCCGAGAAATGCCACACTGCCGAGCGTAACTATTAATGCAAATAACGGTATATCGAAGCCAAAACTGACATCGAATACCAACGCTGCCATCAGGCATAACGCCACCGCAACGGAATAACAAATCAACAGTCGCGATAAAAATAATCCCGATAAAAAAGGTACTGGAGAAATATCGACTGTTTTTAGATTTTTAAATAACCCGACGTGTTCCTCTTCGATAAGGACACCACCGAAACCATTAAGGCCAACAATCATTAATGTCATACCAATAAGGCCGGGCAAAAGCGTTACCAGATAAGATGACATGCGATCGCTGGCCAAAACATACTGACCTACTTCCTGCTGTTTTTCATTAGTGAGCGCATTGTTGACAATGCCGGTCAGGGCCACATTTTCTATGCGGTTTTCATCAATATTATTTTTGCTGATGAAAATATTCATCTCCGGATTGGCTTCTGTAGAGGTGGAAACCGATTCAACAATATTGGTTCCGTGAAAGCCTGGTTGTTTTCCTTCCGGTAACAATTGCAAGACACGTTTTATTTTGTTTTCGCTGATCTCCTGGTCAAGGCTTCCACTGTTGATATCATATTCAATTAATTCAACCAAAGAGGTATTGCGCAACTTGTCAAGGAAGCTGCGACTGACATCAGACTGGATTTCATCTTGATAATAGAGCGTTATCTTGGGGTCGCTTTGCAATTGCAAGGGATAACCAATACCCAATAGCAACAACACTGGAAGCACATAGCAAAAAAACAGTGCGGTTTTATCGGATTTTAATTGCAGCATTCTTAGTTTGAAGAATATCCAGGTCTTTTTCATTCTACGAGATCCTTTTTAGTGGTGGAGAGAAATACGTCTTCAAGGTTTGGTTTAATGACATTAAAGTTAACGATGTCGATTTTTTTGTTATCACTCACACCCAAAATTTCTTTCAATGTTTGGTTAAATTTGGCGGTTTTGATTGTTAGCTGGTTCGATTCACTTTCCCAGTGGTAATCAATGATATCGGTTAACTCCACCATGTAGTCGGGGCTAAACTGGCCGCGCCCGAATTGCAATTGGATATCGTGGTGCGGGCTCAGTGCGCTGATTAATTCGTAGGGCGCGCCCTGGGAAATAATTTTTCCTTCACTCATAATCATTAACT
Organism: Cellvibrio sp. 79; assembly: GCA_003056245.1. Taxonomy (GTDB): domain Bacteria; phylum Pseudomonadota; class Gammaproteobacteria; order Pseudomonadales; family Cellvibrionaceae; genus Cellvibrio. The sequence continues at coordinate 258,448 of MVDH01000004.1, forward strand.
CATCACACAGGGTTTCAGCTTCTTCCATGTAATGTGTAGTTAGAATGATGGTTTTTTTCGGGTCTTTTTTGATGTGCTCGATAAATGCCCATACATCATGCCGGCTGTGCGGATCGAGTGCCGATGTGGGTTCATCCAGGAATAAAATTTGTGGATCTTCGAGCAAGGCGATGGCAATGGACAAGCGTTGCTTTTGGCCGCCGGATAACTCTTCCACTTTGAATTTCTTTTTATCCTTGAGATTCAATTGCTCCAGTAATTCATCTACCGATGCTCCGGTCACTTTACGGCCATTTGCCGAGCGCAGCTCTTTGTAGAAATTTAACAATTGACCCACATCGAGAAATTCAAAGTAGTTGTTTTGTTGCAACTGGACGCCAATGTGGGGCTGGATTTGTTTGATCTGGGTTTTTACATCCATCCCCAATACTTTGATGCTGCCGGAACTAATAGGCGTAATACCTTCGATCATTCCCAGCAATGATGTTTTACCCGCGCCGTTAGGCCCGAGAATTCCAAAACAAACACCTTGTTTAACAGCAAAGCTAACGCCTTTTACTGCTTCAAAACCGTTATAGTTTTTACGTAAATCATTTACTTCTATTGAATATTTCATAGCTCACCTATGCCTGCTATATAAATCTGGAAAGCCAGCTGCGACTAATGCTTCGCGTATTGAGGATTTTCCCTGGAATAACTTGAAGTAAGCGTTTTTCAGTAGCGGATTCGCCGCGGAAGGCGCAGTGAATAACGAGGTCACCATCCTGACTGTATGCTTCAAATAAAACGCCGCAGAAATCCTTTAATTTTTCTTCCGTCTTCTGGTCTGCTAATAACACTTGCATTTGGTCGTATTCACCCAGCTCTCCTTCATAATTGAATAATATTTCATGGCGCAGGCCCGGAAACGCGTCCTGACAAATTTCATGTCCGGATTTCTCCAGTGCCATGTAGCTAATACCGTTTTTAATTAACTGCTCTATTTTGTTACCAATTGACTGCAATTTTGTTTCAGGCTCGACCAAAAACGGAACTTTATCCATAAATAATCCAATTTGATCAAAGTAATTTGCAGTTCCAATCCTTCTGCCGTAGTGATTCATAATCATTACGAAGGATTCGGCGCCAAGCAGATCCGTTACCCATTGTTTAAACCAGTGAAATGCCTGATCCACTTCGGATAAATGTTCCTGCATTGGAATCTTTAACAGGACACTGCGCAGCGGTTGCGATTTTCGTGCTTCCAGCAATTTGTTGGTGGATTTCACCATCGCGGATGTTTGTTCGAGCAATAAAGTATCTGCTGCAATTTGCGCGGCAGATGCATCTGTTTTGCTCCATACGCTGTTGATGTAATCGCGATAGCGGGCGTTCGGTTGATAGGGTTTGCCTTTCACCAGATATTCCAATCGCTGTTGCAATAACAGTGATGAGGTTCCGTCTGAAATAAAATGGTCATCAAACATCATTAATTGATGCAGGGTATCGGACCGTTTTATCCAGGTGCCCATGTAAGGCAGCGCCGATTTGGTTTTTTTCTCGCGTATTTTCTTAAACATACGCTTCATCACATCAATCGCTTCGCTTTCAGGGAGAGCAGAAAGATCTATGTAAGGAAAATTCGTTGCCAACGAATCAACGCTCACCAATTTCCACTGCTGATTTTTTTCATCCAGTAATGAACGCAATAAATCCTGCTCACGCATTAATAAATTAAATGAAGCGCGCAGTTCTGTTGCGGTGTACCAGCCGTGCAGTGACAGCCATTCGAAATCATCGCGTGTTTTCCATTGCAACAATTCCTGTTGCATGGGGCTGAAGCGGAATGCTTCTTCAATCTCACCACCGATTAACGTTTGTTCAAAGGCATCGAGTTGTGCCCCCAGATCTTTGATAATTTTTCCGGCGGCGGTAGCCGTTGAATATTCCGGCAATGCGTGCAAGCCTTTTTTGCGCAGGGTGTTTGCCAGCGCGGCGGGGTCATCGCAATAGCGCACGAAGTCCGGCAGCTTCGCTGCTGTTTCATCGGCAAGGATGGATTTCAATATGTCTTTGGACGTTGAGTGGCGGCGATCAATCAGTAATACCGACGCGGATTTGCTAGAGGATGTGATGAGCACTTTTTCGTGCGCAACATCGTGCAACCAGTTGTCGAGATTGCGTTTGGCCGACACAACATTTCCGCAACAAATTTTGAGCACCGGCTGTTGATAAATATCGCTGGCTCGCAGGGTTATGCCTTCCGCTTTAAGTTCGCTGAGCATGCGAATGATTAGAATGGAATTACCGCCAAGGTCGAAGAAATTATCGTCGCGCCCTACCCGCTCAATACCGAGCAGGTTTTGCCATATGCGTGCAACAGTTTGTTCAACATCACCTTGCGGTGCACTGAAATTTGCGCGCGCGGTGGTGGTGATTTCCGGTTCGGACAAGGCTTTGCGATCTACCTTGCCGTTATGGTTCAGCGGCATTGCATCGAGATTGACGTAAACGCCCGGCACCATGTAATCCGGAAGTTGCGGTTCCAGATACGCCATGAGCGCTTCGCGTGTCGGGAAATGTCCAGCTTGCTTCGCACTTATATATGCCGCCAGATATTTATCGCCCTGCGCATTGGTTCTGGCCATCACTACCGCGTCGCGAATTTGTGGATGCCGCGCCAGGCGATTCTCAATTTCTCCCGGTTCGATGCGGAAACCGCGCACCTTCACCTGGAAATCTTTACGGCCAATGTATTCGAGGTTGCCATCGGCATGGCGCTTCACCAAATCGCCCGTTAAATACAGGCGAGTGTCTTGCTCGTTGAGCGCAAACGGATTGTTCCTGAATACTTCTGCAGTGAGCTCCGGACGATGGAGATAACCGCGCCCCACTACCGGGCCAGATATCCCCAGCTCGCCAATTACGCCTACCGGTAATAGCGACAGATGTTGATCCACAACGTGCAGGCGCGCATTGGCAACAGGGCTGCCAATAAATACCCGCTCTACAGGTGCATGGATCGGCTGGAAAGAAACGTCGTCCGAACATTCGGCCGGGCCGTAAGCGTTCATGAGTGGAACTTGCGGATACTGCGCAAACCACTGCTCCACCAGATTGGCCGACAGGGCTTCGCCCGTTGGCATTACCCAGCGCAACGCGGGCAACGGTTGCTTCAATGGCAATAATGCTTGCATCACTGACGGTACCGGTTCCCAAATGGTTACCCCGGCAGTTGCCAGGCAATCGAGCAACGCCTGGGGGTCGCGCGTGGTTTCATTTTTAACGATGACAACCTTCGCGCCCAAAATCGGCGCGATCAGGAATTGCCATACGGAAATATCAAAACATTGGGACGCGGTTTGGGCGATAACATCCTGGTTACCCAGCCCCAGCGGCGCGATTTTGGCGCGCATGTTATTGATCATGCCCAAATGTTCGATCATCACGCCTTTGGGTTTTCCAGTTGAACCTGAGGTAAACAACACATAGGCCAGGTCATCCAGCGCAACGGCAGGCAAGGGTTCTGGTGATGATGGGAGTTTGGTTGAGGCGAGTTCACCCAGGCCAACTACAGTTCCCGAATCCCAATGCTGCTCCAGCCAGGTTTTGCGTTCACCGAATTGTTTACCGATCAGCAACAGATCGGGTTGTCCGTCATTCAGGATTTCTACCCAGCGTTGCTCGGGTTGTGCCGGGTCAAGTGGTAGATAGGCAGCGCCCGCCCTGAGAACAGCAACAATCATGACCAGCAGGTCAATATCGCGCTCATCCAGCAGGCCGACAATCTGGCCTGGTCCGATACCCCGTGCACGCAGTGCTTGCGCGAGCGTTTCAGATTCGGTGTACAACTGGGCGTAACTTAAAACCTTGCCATTGCACTCAGCCAGGATACGCGTTGGATGGCGTGCGACCTGCTCGGCAAAAAGCACCGGCCAGGTATGGCTGAACAATTCAGGCTGCAAGGGGTGATTGAAATCCGCCAGTAACTGTTGCTCTTCGGTTTGCCCGACAACGGGCAGCGCTAACAATAATGTCGCCGGTGTGGTTTCAAGTGCGCTGACCAGTTCCTCTGCCGCCCGCAGGATGTAATCCATCACTCGCCGGGTTCCAATATCGCTCGCGATACTGGTGGTGAGGACAAAGCCATCGCCGCGATCCGTGATGGAAAGATCGAACAGATAGTTACTGATATCACCCGGTGCGCTGAGGACTTCAATACCCGGGAACAGGCGCAACGGATCAATCCCGGTCGGATCTTCATGGCGGAAATTCAATACGGCGCTGAACAACGGCGTTGACGCCGGCAGATCGGCACAGCTTTGGGTTTTCACCAAGGGTGCTTGTTCGTAATCCAGCAATTCAACCAGCTTTTTATGGGCGAGTTTCAGTGCGCCTGCGACGCTTAAATTCGCCAGCGAAAAGCGGACTGGCAGCATGTTGATAAACAGGCCGAAGATGTTTTCTACGCCCTGTGTTCCCTGCAGGCGGCCAGAAGTAACCGTGCCGAACACAACATCATCCCTGTTACAGCATTTGGCCAAAACCAGGCTCCAGAGCACATGGAAAAATGCAGCGGGCGTGGTATCCAGTTTGCGCACGCCGGCGCGCAGGCGTTGGGCAAGTTGGGAATCCAATGCCAGTTCCAGTTCTTCGGTATGGCGATCCGCGCGGTGGATATCAAGCAAACCAAAGGGCGCGGTTGGCTCATCAATACCGGCGAGGCTTTCGCGGAAGTAACTTTCGTAATTAAAGTGCGTTGCCTTGTAGATCCCCTGCGCAACAAATTCACGATAGGCCACAGGTTCCGGCAGCGAACCTTCCTGTTGCTGTAAAAACGCCAGGATGTCCCTGAATTCAATGCCCATGGACACTTGGTCACACACAATATGATGTTGCTGTTGCAAGAGCAGCCAGCGACCGGTTTTTTCCTCCTGGGCGGCAACCAACGCAAGGATGGGCGCGCGGGTGAGGTCAATGTGCCGGCCTTCCAATTCCATTCTGGCTTTGAGCCGATCAATGGCCGCGCTGCCGGTTTCCGGGGGGAGGATTTCCAGTTGCACTGGCGCGTCCCGCAGGACAACTTGCACGGCATTGGTTAATCCTTCCCAGAGCACTGCTGTGCGCAACGTGTCATGGCGATTAACCAGGTTTTGCACAGCATCGACATAAGTGTCCAGCAATTGGCGATTCTCAAAGGCGAGCAGCACGGACGCCAGGTAGGTATCGCCTGCATCGCTGAGCAAGTGATCGAATAAAATGCCTTCCTGCAAAGGAGTGAGTGGATAGATATCCTGAATATTCGACGCCCCGCCAGGGCACGCCTGCATGATGGAATCCAGTTCACTTGCCGTCAGTTGGATGAGCGGCAGCAACTCGGGAGTGAGTTCAGTACAATCCGCCGGAATGAGGTTTGGCGGTGCGACAAAGGTTGGCTGTTGCTGATTGTTATCGATTACGGTCGCTAGCTGAGCGAGGTTTTCGGTTTCGAATACCTGGCGCACAGCGGCGATGAATCCCTGTTCACGCAATGCCTCGATCATCTGGATGATGAGCAGCGAATGCCCGCCCAGGCGGAAGAAATTGTCCTCCCTGCCAACCTGGGGCAGGTTCAGGATTTTCCCCCACACGTTGGCCAACACGTTTTCCGTGGTACCCACCGGCGCCACGAAGGAAGTTGTTTGCCATGCCTCCAGCGCAGGTGTTGGCAGGGATTTGCGATCCACCTTGCCATTGGGCGTAAGCGGTAAAGCGGCCAATCGGACGATAGCCTTGGGCAGCATGTAATCCGGTAAATATTGCTGTAAATACTGGTGTAACGACTCGTTGTCTACGCTTGTGATCCCCACAACATACGCCACCAATTGCTGGTTGCCGGGTGATCGTTCTACCGCTGCAACCACACAATCGCCAACCGCCGGATGTTCCCGCAAGCGCGTTTCGATTTCGCCCAGCTCGATACGGAAACCGCGGATTTTGACCTGGAAATCCTTGCGGCCTATGTATTCCAACCCGCCATCCGCAACACGGCGAACCAAATCCCCAGTCAAATACAAACGCTGGTCCAACTCGTGGCGCGCATAAGGATTAACGCGGAATTGCTGTTCTGTTTGTTGGGGAAGATTCAGATAGCCACGTCCGACTACCGCGCCGGAAATCGCCAGCTCGCCGGTGACGCCGATAGGCACCAATTCCAGGTAATCATCCACCACATGCAAATAGGCATTGGCAACCGGAGTACCGATAAGTACTCGCTCCACGGGGCCATCGATGCGCTGGAACGCCACATCATCGGAACACTCGGCGGGGCCGTAGGCATTCATCAGCGGAATATGTGGATACTGTTCAAACCAGCGCGTCACTAATTGGGCATTGAGTGCTTCACCGGTTGGCATTACCCAGCGCATTGCCGTCAAGGTTTTTTGGAGCGGCAATATGGCCTGGATCACCGAAGGCACCGGCTCCCAGATGGTGACTTCCAGCTCTGCGAGCTGCTCCACCATCGCTTGCGGATCGCGCACGGTATCGTCGGTAATGATGCAAACTTTTCCGCCCAGGATTACCGCCGTCAGGAATTGCCAAACCGAGATATCGAAACACTGGGAGGCGGTTTGGGCGATAACATCCTTTTCGGTAAGCGAGAGCGGATCAACCTTCGACAGCATGTTATTGATCATGCCGCGGTGCTCAATCATCACCCCTTTGGGTTTACCGGTTGAGCCTGAGGTGTAAATCACGTAGGCCAGATCATCCAGCGCAACCTCCGGCAAATTGGCTCCGGGGTTGAATTCAATCTGGCCGATATCCGCCATCGCCAGGACTTTTTCCGCTTGCCAGTGGCTGGCGATATTGGCTTCCTGTTCATGAAGCAAATTGCCGCACACCAGCAAGTCCGGGTTGGCCTCGGTGAGGATGGTCAGCCAGCGTTCCTGCGGTTGGTTCGGGTCCAGGGGCACGTACGCAGCACCGGCGCGCAGCACTGCAATCATCATTACCAGCAGGTCCAGGCCGCGATAGTCCAGCAGCGCCACCAGGCGCTGGTGCCCTACTCCCAACGCATTCAATTGCAGTGCGATATGGCGGGTAGTCACTTCCAGGTCGGCGTAGCTTAACTGGTGGTCATCACACTGGGCCGCAATGGCCAGTGGGGTTTTATGGGCCTGGGCCAGGAAACATTCGGGCCAGGTGGTTTTAAATAACTCGGGGCGATCTGTGTTGTTGAGCGAATACAGTAGATGCGCACGCTGGTCGTCCGCCAGGCGGTTGATCTGGTGCAAAGGTAATTCAGGGTCAGCTACAACAACGTCCAGCAGATGTTCAAAGTGCGCAGCCATCCGCTCGATGGTCGTTTCATGGAACAGGTCAGTGGCATAAGTCCAGTTCAGGACGAGTTGCTCTTCGCCTTCATGGATGTCCAGGGTCAGGTCAAACTGGCTGGTGGTTACCGGTGCGGAATCCACCACAGACAGTTTTACTTCACCCATGTCCAATTCGCGGCGGCTATCAATATTTTCCAGCGACAACATGATCTGGAAAACCGGGTTGTAGCCCAAACTGCGCTCGGGTTGGAGTTCTTCCACCAGCAAATCAAACGGCATTTCCTGATGGGCGTAGGCATCCAGCGACACCGCTTTGCAATGGGCGAGCAACGCTGAAAAGGTCATCGCCGGATCGGGGCGGTTGCGCAATACCAGCGTATTAACAAAAAAACCGATCAACCCGGCGACGCCAGACTGTTCGCGGTTGGCGATCGTCGTCCCTATGACCTGATCGTCTGAACCGGTATAGGCGCGCAAGAGCGAGGTAAACGCGGCGTTGATCAACATAAACAGCGTCGCGTGGTGCTGTCGCGCCAGGGCACGCAATGATTGTGTCAACACCGGGCTTAATTCACGGGTAATAGCGGCACCGTTGTAACTCTGGGTAGCCGGGCGCGGTTTATCCAGCGGCAGCGAATGGACTTGCGGTAAACCGTGTAATTGCTCCAGCCAATAATCCCGGTGCAATGCCTGGGCGTAACCTTGCATGTGCGTGCGTTGCCAATGGGCGTAATCACCGTATTGAAGTACCAGCGGTGCGAGTGAGCTTGCGTTGCCGTGAACAGCGCTTTCATAAAGGCTGACAAATTCGTCGGTAAATACACTGAGCGACCAACCATCGGAAGCGATGTGATGCAAGGTCAATAACAGCAGCGACTCCTGCTCTTCCAACACCAGCAAACGAGCACGCACCATCAGGTCAGCGCTTAAGTCGAAGGGAGTATTGGCTTCTTTATCGACGAGTGCATCCACCTCAATTGCCTGCTGTGGTTGCGGCAAGCCCAGTAAATCGTGGTGGATAATGGGCAGTGGGCACGCCGGATTCACCTGCTGTTGCGGCTGCCCATCATGGGAGGAATAGGTGGAACGCAGCACTTCGTGACGCGCGATAATCCCGTCGAGTGCGGCCTGCAACGCGGCTTTATCCAATGCTCCGCGCAAGCGTAGCACGATGGGTTGGTTGTATTGCGCGCTGCCGCCTTCAAGGCGATCAATAAACCACAAACGTTGCTGGGAATAGGAAACGGGCAAGAGGCCGGATCTATCCACTGGCTGGATAATGTCAACGGCCGCCTCCTGCTGTTCAAGGCGTTCCGCGAGGCGCGCAATAGTGCCGAGCGCAAACACATCGCTCACTGCCACTTGCACCTGCAACTCCCGCCCGATCTCGCTCACCATGCGCATGGCCAACAAAGAATGGCCACCGATATCAAAGAAATTGGCGTTGATGCCGAGCTTGGCAACATCCACATTCAACAGGTTTGCCCAGATCTCGCACAATTTGCTTTGCAGCGGTGTGGTGGGCGCGAGGTAGCTGCCTTCGTAGATGGGTTCTATGTCCGCAGCGAGCAAGGCTTTGGTATCGACTTTGCCATTGGCCGTCAGCGGCAGGCTTTCAATGACCATAAATCCCTGCGGGATCATGTAATCCGCCAGTTTGCTGCGCAACGCGGTGCGGATCGCGGTTACAAACTCGATAGGGTCATTGTCGATAGGGTCATTGATTGACTCACCGGTATTCTCGGGAACGACCCATGCGAGCAACTGCTTTTCAGCGCCCTCGCCCTTTACCACAACGGTTGCCTGACCAACGCCTGTAACCTGGCGTAACTGGAATTCAATTTCACCCAACTCGATGCGGAAACCGCGGATTTTCACCTGGTTATCGCGGCGCCCGGCAAATTCGATAGTGCCATCGGCCAGCCAATATCCAAGGTCACCCGTGCGATAAACCGGATTGCCCGGGCGCCATGGGTCGGCGATGAATTTCTCCGCAGTAAGCGCGGCGCGATTAAGATAACCAAGGGCAACACCAGCACCACCAATCAGGATTTCCCCGATTACCCCGGGCGGGCACAGCTGGTTATAGTGATCGACCACGTAAAGCTGGGTGTTAGCAATGGGGCTGCCTATGGGTAGGGTTTTCTTGCGAATGGCCTCGCCATCGAAATGCCAACAGGAGGACAGGATCGTGGTTTCCGTCGGGCCGTAGGCATTGATGTAGCGGCAGCGCTCGCCCCAGATGCGCACCCACTCCAAACCGGGAGCGGAACCGGCGGTCACCAGCGTCAATTCAGTGGGCAGGTAGTCAACGGGAATTTGCTCAAGGTACGGCGGCGGAAACGCGGCAAAACCGATATTGTGATGCTGGAGATATTGTCCCACCGCGTCCGGGTTTTGGATAACCTCATCACCCAGCAAATGCAATTCCGCACCAGCCAGTAAAACGGCAAAGGTTTCACCGACAGACGCATCGAAGGTGAACGGTGCAAACTGGGTAGCTTTGGTACCCGCCAGAATCCACTGGTCGCGTTGGCAGGAACGGCAAAAGTTAATCAGGTTTTCATGGCTGATCTCCACGCCCTTGGGCTGGCCAGTCGTACCGGACGTGTAAATGACGTAAGCCGCCTGGCGATCCGGCGCTAACCAGTTTTCCCTGGCTGACTCAGCGGTCTCCGGGGCTTTTTTCACCTCATCCGCGCTGGCCTGGTCGATATCCAGGATAGCGAGTGGCAAATCTGCCAGCGCCGTTTTATGTTCGCTGTTGGTCAGTATGCGTTCGATATCCGCATCCCTGGCGATAAACTCCAGGCGATCATGCGGGCAATCTGTAGCGACCGGAACATAGGCCGCGCCCAGCTTGATGATCGCCAGCAACGACGCCACCAGATCGGGGCTTTTAGGGAGCATGATGGCAACGCGGTCGCCCGCGTTAACCCCGGCCCCATGTAACCAATACGCCAGTTCCCAGGCGCGACGGGAAAGCTCGCCATAAGTCCAGGCACTTTCCCCCATCACCAGCGCAGGTGCAGGTGTTTGCGCCTTGACCTGCTCCTCGAACAGGTCAAACAGGTATTTGTTAGCGGGCAGCGGGGTAAGGGTGTAGTTCCAGGTAAATACCGCTTGTTTAACACCGGCAGCGGTGAGCATCCCTACATCGGCAAGGGATTTGTGTTCAACCTCGGCGAGCTGGTTTTCAGCAATGCTGGCGAGCAATTCGCAGAAATGCGCGAGCACCGTCTCTGCCGCTTCCTGGCTGTAAAGGTGGGATTGATAAGCTAATTTAACGGTGATGGATGTGCCGGGATAAATCACCAGGTTCAGCGGAAAATCATTCTGCTCAACCCCTTTGATCGCGCGCAGTTGCAAATCTTCCGGGCGCGAATTTTTCAGCAGGCTGCGATCCAGCGGATAGTTTTCCAACACGACCAGGCTTTCAAATAATGCCTGGTCGGTACGCAACCCCAGCCATTTTTGAATATCAGTCAAGGCAACATAAGCGAACTCTTCCGCCTCGGCCTGGTGTTGCTGGACCCGTTTCAAACATTCAAAAAGCTTTTGCGACGGATCGAGTGTCAGGCGCATTGGCAAGGAGTTGATAAACAACCCCACCATGCCTTCCACACCGTCGAGGTCGGCTGGCCTGCCGCTGACGGCATAGCCAAACAAAACCTCCTTTTCACCCGTGTATTTGCTGAGCAACAGCGCCCATGCCGATTGCACCAGGCTGCTCAAGGTCACACCGGCCGTACGTACAATCGTTTGCAATTTATTGGTGAGTTGCGCATCAAGGTTGCGCGTAGCGGCGCGCTGGCCGGTCGCTTCCGTCGCGTCCGGTAAATGGCGCGGTGCCACCAAGCGGCTGCCGGCTTCCACGCCCTTGAGGCAGCCGGTCCAATAATTTTTTGCCGCCGCTACATCGCGGCGGGACAACCATTCGATGTATTTATCGAAATCCTGCTCGTTGACAGGTTTTTGCGTTTCCGTAGCACCACTGTTGCCAGCCAATGCCGAGTATTGCGCAATCAGTTTTTGTACCAGTAATCCCATTGACCAACCATCCAGCAAGGCGTGGTGATGGGTCCAGGCGACCTGGGTTTCAGTGGGTGTGGTTTGCACCAGCAGTAGTCGCATCAGCGGTGCCCTGCCCAGATCAAATGGGCGACGACGTTCAGCATCAAACAGTTTTTCCAGGCGCAGGGTATGAGCCTCGGTACTTTCTCCAGCCAGTACCGGGCAATCGGCTTCTTGCCAATCCAGCGCCACATCGGCCGAAACCACTTGCGTGAGCGAGTTAAGGCCCAAGTCGACAAAAGCCGTGCGCAATACCGCGTGCTGCCCAACCAGGCTTTCCCAGCTTTTGCGAAAGCGGGCTTTGTCCAACCCCACCAGGGTCATACGCAGTTGGGTCAGATAGGCGCCGGTTCCCTGCTCGCGCTGGGTAGCCAGAATCAATCCCTGCTGCATGGACGTTGCCGGATAAGCATCCACCAATCCCGGATAACCACTTAACAACTCCTGTTGTTGCGGGCGCGACAAATCCAGATGCTCAAATTCCCGTGAGGGAACGCCACCGCCGTCATCACCGCCGTGGGTGCAATGCTCAATCACCTGCCCGATGCTGTGCTGTATCGCGTCGCCGAAACGCGCGATAGTCGCCGCGTCAAATTGGGTGGTGCTGTAATCCAGTGCGATATGCAGTTGCTTGTCCTTGACGAAACCGTTGATACCCAGCGTATGGCGGCGCGCGCGCTTGGCACTGACAGTACCGGTCCCCAGGATTTCAAAGGTCCAGTCGGTTTCGGCGGCGGCATCCATCTGCCCCAGGTAATTGAATACCACTTCAGACGCAGGTTGCTCTGCCAGCAGCTCCAGTAAATCCTCATCCTGGCTGAGGTATTGCAGCAGGCCAAAACCTATTCCCTTGTTGGGGATTGCGGACAACATCGCCTTGATCGCGAGGATTTGCTGCCCGGTATCGCCACTTACACGGTGCAAATGCACCGGATAAAGCGAGGTAAACCAACCCAGGGTTTCGCTGATATCAATATCGTCAAACAGCGGCTCACGGCCATGGCCTTCCAGATCAAGGCGCAAGGCGCGGATGCCCGCCCAGTCATCAAGCGCCAGCGTTAATGACGACAACAGCAAGTCATTGATCGAGGTGTTATAGCAACGGTTCGCCTCATGGAGCAGCAAGTGGGTTTGTTCCTCGCTGAGCGAGAAACGGTACAGGCAGGTGTTCGCTTCGGTCAGGTCGCTAGTGTCTTGCGAATCTACCGGGATCAGTCGGCTTGGCTGTTTCAATACCTCCAGCCAATAACTGCGTTCCTGCAAAAACGACGGACTGTGGGCATGCTCATAAAGCCGGCTGGCCCAAGCTTGGTAACTGTGGGTTTTTGCCGCCAATTGGATCGGCTGCTGTTGGCTGAGTTGGGTCCAGGCACTGTTGAAATCATTCAACAAGGTACGCCAGGAAATCCCATCGACAATCAGGTGGTGCATGATCCAGTAAAGTGAATCGCCCTCCTGCTCACGTACCCACAACCAGCGGCACAACTCCCCTTTCTTAAGGTCGATGCCCGATTGTGCAATCGCGATGGCGGCTTGCAGGACTTCGTCGTGGGTGGAGTCCGTCAACGCCCGTAAATCCAGCTCGCGGATCAACTCATGCAGTTGTTCAGGCTGCTCGAGGAAGTCGTTGCTGTAACGCGCCACCCAACCGCCGGGAGTCTGGCGGAACTTAAGGCGTAATGCATCGTGGCGTTGCACCAGGGCCTCCAGCAACTGGTGTAAATGTTCCTGCGTGGTCGGCGCCGGCAGCGATAAACGCCCCGCCTGGTTGTAATGGTGTAAATCCGTGGTATCGCTCAGGAAGAAGTGCCAGTGGATCGGCAACAACCGCTGCTCACCGGTTACCGCTTCCTGCTCGATGGTTGCAAGATTATTTTTTCCCGCCGCATCGCCGGTACCGGACGATTGCCCGAGGAAGTTGGCGATGGCGCGAAGAGTGCGCAGCTCAAACAAGCGGCGGGTAGATAATCCCAACCCCGCTTTCACCGCACGCGACACCACCTGGATGGCGATAATCGAATCGCCGCCGATGGTATAAAAATCATCGGTTACACTGATCGCCTCCAGCTTCAGCACTTCTTTCCAGATCGCCAGCAACTGGTGCTCGGTATCGCTGGACGGTAACTCCAGGGTACGGGTGAAATTTTCCAGGTCCGGTTTGGGCAAGCGCGGGCGATCAATTTTGCCGTTGGCACTGAGCGGCATGGCGTCCAGCAAAATGATCACATCCGGCACCATGTAATCCGGCAATTCCGCATGCAGTGCATTGCGTAATTGTTCGCGGAATTGATCGGCCTGCGCCGTATCGTTAACGTCCAACTCATCCGGAACCAGGTAAGCCACCAGGCGTTTCTGGTTGCCATCGCCAAGCGCCATTACCAATGCCTGGCGTACCGGTGCGGTGTTCAAAATTACCGTTTCAATCTCGCCCAGCTCGACGCGGAAGCCGCGGATTTTGATCTGGAAATCGATGCGGCCGTAGAAATCAATTAAACCGTTATCGCGCCAGCTCACCAGGTCACCGGTGCGATAAAGCGAGTCTTCATCTGCAAAGAATGGATTAGGTACAAACTTTTCCTGTGTCAATTCGGGCCGTTGGTAATAACCGCGCGCCACACCTGGTCCGCCGACATAAAGTTCGCCTTTCACACCCGCAGGCAACAGGTGTCCGTCCGGATTCACGATATACGCAGTGGAGTTGGTAATCGGGCGCCCAATCGGAATAATTTCCGAATCGGCTTCAGACAGGAAATGGTAAGTAGAAAAGGACGTATTTTCTGTCGGCCCATAACCGTTGATAAACGCCAGCCCCGGCGAATGTTCACGGGCCAGATTGATGTGATATGGCGAGAGCGCATCGCCGCCGATCATAATGCGCTTCACCCCGGCAAACAGATCCGGGCGCGCTTGCACCAATTGGTTAAACAGCGGCGCAACCACCCACAGGAAAGTGACCTGCTTATCGCGAATTTCATGCGCAAGCTGCACCGGGTCGAGCAAGGTATCTTCGTCGATAACAGCCAGGGTCAAACCATTGAGCAACGCGCCCCAGAGTTCAAAGGTAGTAACGTCAAAACCGGGTGCACTGGTAATCAGGATGCAATCCGTCTCATCAAATTCCACATCGCGCGCGTTCTTGATCAAACGCACGATAGAACGCTGTTCAATCATCACCCCTTTGGGTTTCCCGGTCGAACCGGAGGTGTACATCACATAGGCCAGTTGGCGGGTTTGATGGGAGCTGGTATCTACCGCTGGCAATTGCAGGGAATGTGATACGCCCTCCTGGATATCGATCAGCTCCGCCGCAAAACCGGCGGGAATACAACGGCGGAATTCCTCTTTCTGCAACAGGATTACCGGGCAACGCAAATCCTCCAGCATATGGCTGACGCGGTCTTCGGGATAACGCGGATCAATCGGCACATAAGCCGCACCGGAACGAATCACAGCGAGGATGCCCAGCACCATTTCCAGCGAACGCTCGGCGACCAGACCGATCACCACACCCGGAGCGGCACCTTTGCTGGCGAGTAGACGCGCGAGCTTATCGGTTTGTTGATCCAGCTCGGCATAAGTCAGGCGAATATCTTTGAATGTCAATGCAATTTTATCGGGAACACGTTTAACCACATCGGCAAAATGTTGGCCCAGTAAAACATCGGAGGGATACGGAACTGTAGTCTGATTCCAGGCCGCAATATTTTCTTTGTAAATGGCGGGAATCGGTTGGATTTGTTTCCACTGCAGTTGCGTATCGCCCGCTAATAATTCCAGCAGATGCGCGTAACAATCCGCCCAACATTCAACTTTGTCTTTCGCATACAGCGCTGTGTCAAAACCGATACGCAAACCATAATGGTATGCGCCATCAGATTCACCCGCTTGTTCAATCAAACCAAAAATAAAACCGTAATTCGTTGCTTCATAACCATCTTGCAGCAATGGTTTTTCGTCGCCACTCGCCGCACCATAATGGCTGCTTTCGATATTAAATAAACAATCAAATAAATTGCCGTCAATATGGTCGCGCGCTTGTTGATGGATACGGGAAAGTGGATAAACCGCACAATCGCGCAATACCAGCAATTGTTCGTGCACGGTGGCAAGAATTGTTTCAAGGCTGGTATTTGCAGTGAAGTCGACAATCAACGGCAAAGTGTTAACGCAGCAGCCGGTAATCTGGTTCGCATCCGGAATCGTTTCCGGGCGACCGTTCTGGATCAAACCAACCCGCACTTGATGGCTGCCACCGAGGTAGCGCATCAAACCAATAAAACCGGCAATAAATAAACTGTTGAGCGTTAAACCAAGGGTTCTGGCTTTGAGTTGTAATTGCGCCACCGTTTTTGTCGGCAATGCACTTAATAGCAATTCAATATTGCCCGATGCTTCGCGCGCACCGGCAAGTTTTGGCAATTGGCAATAATTATCTGACCACTGCACACCGGACCAATAATTATTCCACTGCGGATCATTGGCGATGCGTTGTTGTTCAAGAAAAATATCGCGCACACTGGTCGATGATAATTCGGGCAACGCAACTGCCTCACCCAATTTGCTGCGATAAATTCGCCACAGCGAATCCATCAACAATTCAATTGTCCACCCGTCGTGGATAATGTGATGGATCGATAACACTAACGAAAATGCGGCTTCGCCTGCATCCAGTACATGCAATTTATACGGCGGGTGTTCATTAAATTCGACCGGCGCATTTTTGCCATTGGCAATTAATTCACTCGCTGCAATCTGACGCTGCCCGGATGCAACATTTAACAATGCAACATCCTGTTGGATGTTGGCATACACACCCTGGATAACGTCGCCGTCAGCGCGCGTATGGATCAATGTCCGCAAACACGCATTCAACGTTATCCACTCAGCAACAGCGGCCGTAAATTTTTCCTGGTCAAACTTGCGGTTGAATTCGTGGTGCATCCACACCTGGTAAGTATCGCGATGGCGATACAAGGTTTGTTGCATATCGGTGAGTGGAAATAAATCGAGCAGATTTCCCGGCAATGCCGCCGCTTCCTCAAGCGTAAGCGCAACCAGCGGGAAATCTGCTGGAGTCCAACGTTGATGTTCAGGGTTAATACAATGCTCGACAATTGTATTCAGCCAGGCCTGCAAATTGCGTTGCAGGGAATTGATTTGTTGTTGACTCCAGCAGGATTTATCCAGATAAAAACCGACAATTAATTCACCATCGCGAATTTCACTTTCCACCGACAGCAAATATGGATTCTGGTTGCCCTCGCCCATTTCAATGGCGGCTACCGGTATAGTTTTCCAATGTTCAGTGGAGCGTTGAACAACGCCAGAGAAATTAAATAACACTGAAGGCGCGCGGTAATTAGTGAACGCTGACCGGACATCCTCGTGATTACTTAAATAACGCAATGCATAGAAATCGCGCCCACGTGCAGGAACCGCAGCACGTGTTTCTTTCAGGTAACACAAAAAATTGCCCAGGGTTTGCGCGGCATCCTGCGATGAAAAATCCGGCAGCGATAAAAATAAAGGATGGACACTGGTAAACCAGCCGAGTGTGCGATCCAACCCTTCTCTTCCACCCAGAATTTCATCGCGGCCATGCCATTCAATATCAATACCTAATTGCGGCACACCCAGCGTTTGACCCAATGCGAGATACACACCGGCAAGCACTAATTCTTCCGGCGATTGGTGATAACAAGACGGTGCATGGCTTAACAAGCGCGCGGTTTGTTGTGTATCAAAACGGCATTCTTCACGTTCGAGCGATGTACTGGCTGTTCCATTGCCCAGCGGTAATTCGGGTGCAATTGCCGCAGCGTCCAATGTGGTTTTCCAGGGTTGCAATAATTCCAGTTCTTTACCGGCCAATTGATTTTGCAAACGCTCTGCCCACGCAAAATAGCTGAGGCTTTTGCCCGGCAATACGGATTCGGCAGTGCCACCACTCGCATAGAGTTGATGCAAATCATTCAGCAACAAACTATGGCTTAATGTATCCACGATTAAATGATGGATTACCCACACCACGCGCGAACCAGCAGTGCTATTCAACAACGCCATGCGGAACAATGGCGCCTGGTCGATATGCAATTGATCCGCGAGGGATTGCTGCAACAATGCCGTGCGTACATCCAGATTATGTGCATCGATTGCTTCAACAACAATATCCGGCAACGCAACTGATTCAGTGTCAATACGCTGGCTCCAGCGTTTGTGTTCGCCAACACCGGAAACAACAAAACCAACTCGCAGCTCGTCGTGGTAACCCGTTAATTCTTTCAGCGCCTGTTGCAAACGCCCTGCATCCAGGGTTTCAGCACTTTCAAATACCAGCGATTGGCAAAAGCGTTGGGGATTGGCTAGCGGTTGGCTGAAAAACCAACCTTGAATTGGCGTAATGCTGGCTTCACCGGTTTGCGGGCGATAATCGCGCACCAGGTTTTTTCCGCTGCGTTTTAATAGCGCCACAAAATCTTTCAAACGCGGTTGGGCCAACAATTGCGCAGAACTCGCGCCATACCCCAGTTTGCGCAACGCCGAAACAACAGCAAGTGCTGTTAATGAATCACCACCCAGGAATAAAAAATTATCGTCGCGTGCTACCGTTTTGCACTGCAAGGTTTGTTGCCAAATCGCGGCAACCTGCTGCTCAAGTTCATCGGCCAGCGCCACACTGTCATCGGCATTTACCGGTGCAGTCTCTGCGGCCAATCGCTGCAAAATCTGGTAATTAATTTTGCCATTGATCGTTAATGGCAACTGCTCCAGCCAATGAATCCGGTTGGGCATCGCCCAGTGCGGTACACGGGCTTGCAATTGCAACCGCAGATCGGCTTCCGCAATTTCCTGTCCTTGTACAAACAATACTAATTGCAATGTATTTGCTGATTTATGAACGACCACTGCGGCGGCATCAATGCCATCAATTCCTGCAACCGCCGCTTCCACTTCACCCGGTTCGAGCCTGTGGCCACGCAACTTGATCTGGTTATCAACACGGCCATTAAAAATCAATTGGTTATTTTTGTTAAAACACGCGAGGTCACCACTGCGATACCAGCGAGTCTGTTGCTCATCAAGAAATTTTTCTTTATTCAAATGTTCGCGGTTTACATAACCCTGCACAACACCATCGCCGCCAATAATTAATTCGCCGGTAAAGCCGGCTGGCAATGAATGGCCAAACTGGTTTACTACCCGTACATGGGTATTCGCGATAGGAACCCCCATTGAAATGGGTTCATCAGGCGCGGGTAACGAATCGGCTTCCCATACCGTTGACAACACGGTTGTTTCCGTCGGCCCATAACCATTTACATAACGCACATGGGGCAGCCATTTTTTTATCAATTCATAATTGGGCGCAGAACCGGCAGTCAGCAATGTTTTTAGCGAGGGTAAAAATTCCGGTGACAGATGTTGCAAATATTGCGGAGGGAATGCGGCAAAAGTAATTTTCTTTTCCGCCATATACGCTTGCAAATCAGCGGGCGAATCAATCAGGGCTTTACCCAGGATCACCAGGGTAGCGCCATTCAAAATCGCGGAATGGATTTCCGCAACGGATGCATCAAATGAAAACGGCGCAAATTGTGAAACAGTATCACCAGCGCGGATATATTCGGCATCATTAAAATAGGTTACAAAATTTAATAGGTTGCCGTGGCTGACTTTCACCCCTTTGGGGACACCGGTTGATCCCGAAGTAAAAATTATATAGGCCGCATCATCGCGATAAATGCGATGTGCACGCCGTTTTTGCTCGATGCCAGCAGCAGCGGGAACAACCTGTTCAATATAAATTGCAGAAACCTTTGCCAGTTTTTCTGCCAGTTTTTCCGTTACCACATCCTGCAAGGATTGTTCAGTCAGCACAAATTTTATAGCAGCATCGGCAACCATGGATTCCAGGCGATCAGCAGGCAAGCTGGTATCCAATGGAACGAAAGCGGCACCCGCTTTCAATACCGCAAGCTGGGCAATTACCATATTGGCATTGCGCGGAAACGCAACGCCGATGGCATCGCCCAGCGTTACACCTTGTTGATAAAGGTTATCTGCCCAGATATCAGAAATAACGTCGACTTCTGCATAAGTGTAATATTTATCGCCGTCAACAATCGCGGTAACAGAACCATGTTCCGTGCAACACTGGTTAAATTTATCGAGCAGGTTGCCGCTTAACTGGCGGTTTTCTCCGCTGACTTTCCCGGGAAAATCAAGTTCATTGTTTAAAAAATAAATATTGGCAAGCAGCTCTCGTGGATGCTTCTGGAACTGCGCAATAAGCTGCAACCAGAAATCCCGCATGTGCAATAAATAAGCTTCGCTGAATATCGATCTCGCACCATTAATCCACCAACTGCGCTTGTCGTAAATCAGCTCAAACTCTGCCGTGGGTTGACTGCTCTCGGTTATGCCATTCACACATACCGCATGGCAAAGCAGATGATCAGCAAATAACGGATTATCCAATTCCTCCAGATGCAACCAATCATTATTGAATTTTGGCCATTGCTGGCAAATAGATGCGTGCAAGTCAATGAGATGTGAATCACTCTGGATTTCAGAGACTAAAGGCCATACTTTGCTGCGATCCTGTGCCAGCAAGCACGTAATTACGGGCTCCTTGTCATACCTCAACCAATGTAACAGCGCATGCCAGGCAGCAACGCACAATTGGATATTTTCATCCCCTGAAAATGCATCAATTTTAATTTGCCATCTGCCGCTATCAGACTGGGAACCGACGCTGGCATCGCGCAATGGGCTGGAAATACTTTTTCCTTCAAAGCGCGCAATAAATTGATTTAATTCCGGCGTTAACAATGTTTGTTCGGGTATAGATTGCTCAGACATGGGATCTCTTTCCTTAATCGTGCAAAATCAATCGATTTTTTCTGAAATATTAATAAGGCTGCTGAAAAATCGATATCAAGCTATTGGCGTGCTACAGGCATGGCGGCAGCAGGTTTTTCCTGGCGCAGGGATTTAATAAAATTCTCCCTGAACACGGCATCACTCAAAATGCGTGGCGTAAGTGCATCATCCTGGATTGGCAAGTTGTAAGTAACATCTGCGTACAACAACATGGAAACGCGACGGGTTTTCAGGTTGCGCATCATGACTTTTTTAGCGGTCCAGATATTGTCTGATTCAACCAGGTCCGAAGACATTTTTACTTTGAAGAGTTCACCACTCAGTTCGTAATATTCCTCTTTGACGACCAATAAACGGGTTTCATCAATCCACTGGATGCGCTTTGAATAATTACTTTTTTTCGCGCGCGCTGGTGTAGGAATATGTTCAACTTTTACCAGTTCCGTGCCGTTAACGGTTTCCTTGCCGAGGATTTTATAGGTGTATTCGCTCAGCTTCTGGCGTTCCATATCTTCCAGTGAAAATTCACTGCCAAACAAAGAACCTTTTTTAGGTGCATCATTTGAGGAAGCTATACGTTTTACCTGATCGAGTTCCGGTAAATACATCCATTGATCGCTATCCGCACCGCTCTCAACATAATCGTATTGCAAAATACCAATTCCATATTCAGCCACAGGTTCAAGGATTAACATTAAACCGCGGCTGTCCTTTAATTTTTCCCCGTACATTTTGCTAATCGATTGAACCGTTTTACGACGCGGTGCAGAACTGCAACCAATTGATTCGCCTTTATCGCGGTAAGCGCAGGTTACCAATGACATGCGTGAAACTTCGGTATTCCCGATATAGCGATCAAGCACTTTTTCAACGAGGTTGTGTGCTACATCATTACCGGCTTCGCCTGCTGCTTGCGTAGCAGTTACCGGTATTAACAACGACACCAATAAAGATACAAATAAAAACCGTTTCATAATAATTCTCTACAATTAGTTGCTGTAAGTAATGTCATACCCAAACACATTGCTATCAATCATTGTTAATTAGCGGGTTCGGGATTAGCTTGCGGCGCCGCGCGAAACTTCGCGTATAACAAGCACACCGAAGGAATAAATAAAAGATCGACAACCAACGCGCACATCAATGCCAATGCACCCAAATAACCGAATGCCTGGAATGAACTATCAGAGCTGTACAGCAGCGAGAGCATGCCGCCCACCAACACCAGAGTGGTAAAAGTTAAGGCCGGGGCCAGTTGCCGCAATGTTTCCCAAACCGCTACGGTAACGCTTTCCGTTTTTGGTAAAAGGCCGCGCAATTTATTAATAAAATGAATCGAATCATCGGTTGCAAGTCCGAGAATAATCGGCGCAATAATCATGGTTGTCGGATTGAGCGGGATGCCCAACCAACCCATGAGTCCAAAGGTGAGAATAATCGGGAATGTCGCAGCAATAAGTGCGAGTGTGCCCAGGGTAAATGATTGGAAAACAAAGAAAAATGTAACGCCAATTAACGCTAATGTGACAAGGAAACTATTCACTTCTGTTTTAGTCATCAAATCGAACAGATGCATAAATGTCACAACACCACCCGATGTAATGATTTCCATATTCGCGTATTTACTTTTTAGCGGATTGAATATTTCCTTGCTCCATTGGTTGGCGCGATCAATAAGTTCCACATAACCCGTTGAGCCGGAGTTGCGCACATTGAATGAAATACGCGTTGCATCAAAGTCATCAGCAATTAAACGACGGCGCTCTTCCGGGGAGGCGCTGTTAAACAGAAAGAGCAATTGATTTACTTCAGTGTTGGTATCCGGCAAACGGAAATACGCAGGATCATCCTGGTTCATTTGCTGGTTGAGGCGTTTAATCAAATCCACCACCGATACACTGGTAGCAATTAACGTTGGAAACTCCTTGTTCATGCGTTGCTGGAAATCTTCAATGCGTTGTAAAACATCCAGATCAGCAATCGAATCCGATTCTTTCAGGTTGACCATGAAATCGATGTTTTGTGTACCCGCCATATTTTTATCGGCAACTTCAAATGCTTTACGCAAATAGGTAGATTCATCAAACGATTCCAGCGTGTTGGTATCGACAACAATGTCTTTCATGCCGATCCCGATAGCGGTGATGACCAGCAAGAAAACACCAATGATGACTGCCGAATAATTATTCGTCAGATTAAAAACACCTTGGCCAAAGTGAAATTGCCTGGGGACATCCGTGGATGAATTGATAGCAACATCCGGATCTTTAATGTCCGCAGAAGAATCCTTAAGGGGTTTATAAGATGGAGCCCAGATGTCCAACAGAATCGGCATCAACGTAACGCTGACTACGTAGGCCAACAGCAGACCCACTGCGCAGAAATAACCGAAATTGGAAACGGGAATTGTTGATTTAACTAACCACAAGGAACCAAAACCGATCATGGTAGTGAAGGTTGTTAAAAAACAGGACCAACCGGATTTCGCAAATGCATTGGACAAACTTTCTTCATGGGGCATTCCAATCAAGCGGTGGTGTTTGTAGGACGCAATGAAATGCACAACGTCAGATACCGAGATCAACACAATCATCAAAATCATTGGATCGGAAAGGCTCGATGTAGGTACACCGGTCCAACCGATAATACCCATGGTAAAGAACACCGTTACTATCAGGACAATCATGGTCCAAAGCACTGCCGATGGATGACGGAAAATCCATCCCAAAATAACCAGCATAAAAATAAATATACCGAGGAAAATAATGCTCATTTCCGGATCGAGCACTTCGGTCTGGAATGCAATTAACTCAGGCAAGCCGGCGTAATATATGTTTAGCTCGCCATCAACATTGGCCTCTTTTACTTTTGCGCGAATTTCCTTCATGTAGCTGTAATACATATCATAATCGCGCGGCGTTTCTTCAAACGTCTCGGCATTAATGGCAGGTTCTTCCGCTTCGTAATCCAGGTCTACTGAAAAGCTGTCAACATCGCTGCGGGTGTCGCGATTCTGGTACAGCATTACATCGCCGAAGTTGGTTTGTATTGATACCGCACCGTATTGGGCCTCGCGCGATACAAAATTCAACAATAACTCAGGATTTTTTAACGCTGTTTCTTTCAGGGCTGCGCGCTTTTCTTTGCTGTCGGGAAGTTGGTTGCCGATAAATTCGTAGACTTGTAAATTATCGCCTTCAACTTTGGTTACTTGTATATTGATCAACGATTGGACTTCGCGGGTGTGTGACAGCGGAGAATCCGGATTTTTTTGCACATCTACCGCAAAACCGGCCAGCTTGTTATGTAACCGCGATAGTGCCGCTAGTGATGCTTCTGAAAAAATATCGCCATCTTTTGCTTCATAGACGATATAAACATCTTCATTGCCACCAAAATAACGTTCAAATTTTTGCTGGTTTTTAAAGATGTCGGAATCTTTACCAAACCAGGATTTCAAACTGTCATCTTTCCATATCTTATCCATTCCCAGAAATGCCAATACCAACAACACCAGGTACAAAGACAATACCGGCCATCGGTATTTGCGCAACCATCCGGGTAAAGCGTAGAGCGTTGATTCAATAATGTTCATACGGTATTCCATTGCAAAAGGTTGAAAAAAATAAGAAGCATTAGCCCGGTAAACTTTCAGCTTTTTTAACGTCGGCAACCAATTTGTTCAGTGTTTCCAGATTTCTCCCGAATTGGTTAATCGCAAACCTGTGCCGTTCATGCTTGCCAAAAATCCTGTCCATAAAGGCCGCCAGGGATGCCGTCGGGCTTAAGTCAATAAAGGTGTAATCTTTACTGTTTTTTATTTCAGAAATTACATTGTAAAAATTCACCGGCTCGCGAATAGCACGCCATAAGTTTTCGTGGTTCAAATCCCCGGAAAGTATTTGCGGTGAGGCGGAATAGAAATTGATAGAAGGTTTGGTATAGGCCACTTCGCTGGCCTGGCGAATAAAGTCGGCGCGGATACCATCGATGTGATCGGAATGGAATGAATGCGCCACCGGTAAAATGGCGGTGAGCACACCGCGTTGCTCCAGGCGTTGCCGGATTTGTACAATCAGTTCGTGGTCACCGCTGATAATAAAATTATCCTGGTAATTAACGCAGGCAAGGCTGGCTCCGGCATAATCATCCGCATTACCGGAGAAATCGGCCACATTCGTCAGCACCGCTAACATGCGCCCATTAGCGGCCTGCTCTTTAAGCAAACGTGCCTGCATGCAAACAAGGCGCAACGCTGTTTTGAAATCCACAACACCGGCGATGGTTGCGGCAATATATTCGCCCAGGCTGTAACCCAAAACGGCCGCCGGTTTAATTCCGCGCGCAGCCAGTTCACGCGTGAGGCAGTAGCCAACACTGAAACAGGCAGGATGGGTTACCAGAATATTTTCCAGTGTCGCGTTGTTTGATTGGTGTTGATAAAGGTCTTTAATAAGCGATACGCCCAACGTTTCCTGAACCATTGCATCGCATTCCATAAATGCACTGCGAAATACCTGGCTGTGTTCAAATAATTCGCGCCCCATATTGCGATAGTGAAAGCCCTGCCCTCCGTACATAAACAGCAAATTATTTGGCTGTTCAGCAACGGGTTCTGGCTTACTGTTAAGCTCATCCTCATAAGCACTTTGGATAAATCCTGTTAACTTGGTGAGTACATTTCCCGGCCCTACTTCTTCAATATCCTCGACACCTGAATGGAGCATCAACAAAATAGTGTCATGCCATTTAACCGTTCCGGTGATTTGATCGGCGAGGATTTGCTGGTAGTTAATGGATGGATAAGGTTGCGCCGTTAGATTGGCAACAACAGGAATTTCCAATGGGCGAAATTGAAATCCACGCAGATAGGCCGTGAACTCGTCCCGCGCTTCACGCATATAAGTGGAGTGAAATGCGGCGCTCACTTTTAATGGAACACATTTTGCGCCTTGCTGCTCAAAGTATTGGCAGCTCGCTGTAAGCGCGGCCATATCGCCTGACAGAATGGTTTGTTTTGCAGAATTAATGTTGGCCAGTTGAATCCGCGGATCATTTAACTGGACCAGGATTTCCCTGACTAATCCGATGTCAATTCCCAGCACGGCGAGCATTCCACCCTGGTTGGCTTTGCCCATGAGTTCGCCGCGTTTTTGCACCAGTTTCAAACCGGTTTCAAAATCAAAAGCGCCCGCTGCCAGCAGTGCGTTATATTCACCGAGGCTATGCCCTGCAACTAAATCCGGCTTGTTATTGGTCGCTTGTGCTTTGGCAATATAGTTCAGTGCATTTACGGTATAGAGCGCTGGTTGGGTATATTGCGTTTGGTTAAGGTGCTTGTGCGGGTCTTGCAAACACAACTCTTTGATTGAGTAACCCAGAACGGAATCGACAATACTCACAAGCTCCGGGAACTGATCAAAATACTCTTCTCCCATCCCCAAAAATTGAGCTCCCTGGCCGGGAAAAACATAAGCTTTTTTCATCATTACAGTTTCCATTGTTAAAAAGTATGCGCACGATTCACACGTTCGGGTTACTCATTGCTCTCGCTTAATTTGTTCTCGTTTAAATTGCACTCGCTTAAACAGGAACGGTTTCGACCTTTTGTTCCAATAAATCGATAACGTCCTGCACGGTGTAGCGATCGCGTTTTTCACCATCGGGAATATGGATATTCAATTCCTTTTCCAGGTCGTACCAGATCTCCAGCATTTCGCGTGAATCAATTCCGAGATCGCCACCCAAATGAAAATCCAGGCCGATAATTTCCGCCGTGAAAGCGGTTTTTTTAACGCTGTTAACAACTGAAAAAAATGCATTGACGACATTGTCACTATTCATAACCAATACTCCTCTAGAATTAATTGCAAACCAGGCGCGCTGCTTCGTGAATCATATCTACGGCTTTATCCATTTCTTCCTTCGTGTGGATTGACATGATTGACAAACGCAACCGTTCAAGTCCGGGAGGAACCATTGGATATTCCATGATGTTGGCGAAGAGACCGCGACGATAAAGTTCCTTGTTAATTAACCTTACTACTCCATCCTGCTCAAAAAATACGGGGATAATTCCTGACTCACCGCGGATGATTTTGAATCCGCGCTCTTCCAGGCGATCCTGCATATACGCCACATTGGCATGCAGCTGCTGGACGTGATGCGGTTCGTTTTCCAGCAGATCCAACGCAGCAGAAATCGCCGCAATCGTTGGTTGCGCCAAACCGGAGGTAAATACGTAGGGATAAGAAAAATTGCGCAACAGGAAAATTAATTCTTTGCTGCCGGAAACAAATGCACCTTGTGCACCAATCGCTTTGCTGCAGGTGGACATGCGCAAATCGACTTGCCCGATCAGGTTCAGGTATTCCAGTGTTCCCTTGCCGGTAGCACCTACAGTGCCTAAACCATGGGCATCATCGAGAATGATGATGATGTTATTGGCTTTGCAGATTTCAATGTAGCGAGCCAGCTCAATAATTTTTCCATCGATGGAACGAACACCTTCCACAGTCGAAAAAATCTGTTTTTCATTGCCGACACGGCTGCGAATCTTGCTGATTAATTTTTCAAATTCATCCAGGTTATCCGGATCAAACGAATAAAAAGGTACGCTGGTCATTTTTATCGCGTTGATAACGCTGGCGTGGCTATTTTTATCGTAAATAATAATGTCATTACTATTCATCAAACCATTCACCCAGCACAGGTTCGCCATGTAACCGCCGGGTAACAATACCGCGTCTTCATGGCCTGCGAGTTTTGCCAGGCGCAATTCCAGCTCTTTGTGCTGGCGGGTATAGCCGGAAAATGCCGGTGAACCACCGGTACCAATTCCATATAAATCCACAGCTTCTTTTACTTTTTCTTTCACATAAGGATGATCGGAAAAACCAAGGTAGCTGTTAGAACCAAACACCAGAACTTCACGGAATTCTTCCGTGTGCAAATCCTTGTATTTCATGGTTTTGCCGACCGGGCCAAAACCTTCGCGGCCCATCATGTAACCATTTTCCAATTCTTTCAGATAAAAAGAATATTGTTTTGTCAGACGATCTTTAAACGGCATACGTTCAAGTTCGATAAGTCCCCGAGAATCCATTTGTTCACCCTTGTAGTTAATTAGCCAAAGTAGTTTTGGTGGGAATCATGCCGGCAGACTGGTACCAGTGCACGGCGTCCCTCACCATTTGTTCCAACGAAATTTCACGATAATCAAGTTCCTTTACTGCTTTGGCGGAGCTGAAATAGTAATGCCCCCCAAACACGCGCATCCGATATGCTTCCACCGCCGGCTTGGTACGCACGATGGCTGGAAACTTTTCGTTCATCCACG
This sequence comes from Cellvibrio sp. 79, assembly GCA_003056245.1. Taxonomy (GTDB): domain Bacteria; phylum Pseudomonadota; class Gammaproteobacteria; order Pseudomonadales; family Cellvibrionaceae; genus Cellvibrio. The sequence continues at coordinate 286,042 of MVDH01000004.1, forward strand.
CCCCCGCATATTTCACCCAATAATTACCACCGGGCTTGTAAGCGTTTGCGTCCAGATTTTTTTCAATCATTTCAATGTAGGATTTGATGTTGGTATTCACACCACCAAGAATATATTTTTCACCGCTACGGCCACGCGTAAGTGCGTTGACATGCGCCCTGCCCACCTCACTGGCATGACAAAAACTCGCCCCGCCCGGAGGAACAAACGGCAATTGGTTAAATGCAACCGCCAATACCAGGCGCCCCCATTGCAAGTTGTAATCGAATGGGCCAATCACTTCGGCTGGATTTAAAATAACAGCACTTAACCCTTTATCCGCAGCGTCCAGCACATGGCGCTCTGCTAATTGTTTGGAAATGCCATAGGGATTTTTAGCGCGAAAGCCATGCAGTGTGGTTTGTTCGTCGGCGACAATATTTTTATTGTTGGTGGCGCCCACGGTTGATGTGGTGCTGGTAAATACCAGGCGCTTTATTTTTGCGTCGATGCACGCATCACACACGTTGCGCGTTGACTCTGCATTGGTTTCCAGCAATTGCGGTAAATCATCAGGGTTGCAACTGGTGATGCCAGCGGTGTGGATAACCGCATCAACGCCACTAAATATCCTTGTTAATTTTTTCTTATCGCGCAGATCGCCATTTAACGCTTTGACGGAAAACTGTTTAAGAAAATTGCGATTGGATTTAGGGCGAACCAATGCGGTTACTTCATGCCCCTGTTCCACCAACGCGCTTACGATATTCAGTCCTACAAAACCATTACCACCAGTTATTAACACTTTCATTAGCGTTTGCTTCCTTGGTCATCTATTGCTTGGTCGTTTACTAAAATCGACATAAAATTACGTTTACTTTCTTTATTGCCGCGTAACGCCAGCGCTGCAGGATTGCGCGTTGGATTACTCGCAATACCGCTAATAAATCCGTGCAGGAACTGCAATATATCGGCTAATGGATGGCCTAAATATTCCTGTGCAGGACAATGCAAATTCATCACGATTTCTGAACGGTTTGCATGGATGTCCAGACGATTTGCACACTCATGATCAATAACACAATCTGTCACACGATATTGTTGGTCGCCATCAACGGCCGCGAAGAAATTCAATTGGCTGTGATAAAAATTATCCGGATTCCAATTGGCCAGGCTGTCATTCAATAAATCCCGTGCGGTAAATTTAATTAGCCGTTCGGTTTGAACCACCCGCAACCAATCCAGGCACGAGAGGCGTACTTGCGATTTAATGCGGAATGGCATCGCACACGCATGGCCACTGGAGAGGCAGGCGAATTGCGTATGGTGGCGATTGCTTTCCAAGCGCGAGAGCAGCAAACCAAACGAGGCAATGAGCACCGTTTCCAATTCAATCTGGTATTGCTGGGTGAAGGTTTGCAAATCACGCACTAATTGCGCATCGAGTTGAAGTGTTTCAACAATTGTCGCTGTTCCGGATGTTGCATGGCGTTGATCGTCAGACAGTTCGTTAAAGGAACCCAGGTAATCATCCCAGTACTGACGCTTCCACTGCTCACCACCGAAAATATAATTGGAGAAACGATCCTCCATTCCCACCACTAATTCTGCGATATTCAAATCGTCGCGCGGCGCTGAATACCAATGGCCTTCCACCACATCAATTGCCGTTTTTGTTTCTATCGCGGATGGCAACTCTTTTTTAGCCTCAAGCGGTTTTGCACTCGCGTTATAGCCGGAATATTCGCGCAGGTTGGTGTTGATACGCGCATAGGGATAACCCGGCATAGAGATGCGCCGTGGCAATGAATCGCCATATAACAATGTCCATTCAGGTGCAGCACCTAACACCCACATGGACGCAAGGTTCGCGATATTTTTCCCGAGGGTTTGCGTACGCAAATAGTCCTGGCCGGCAGCATCGGCCAATAATTTTTCAATCAAGCCCGCCGCTGGATCGTACAAACTGCCCTGGTAAACAGCATTGTTTTCTGCACGACCGGATTCAATCCAGCGTTGTGCCCGCGTTAAAAATTCTTCAACAGAATTGGCGAGGATCGCAATGCGGTGCGCAAATGCAACGCGCCCGATTTGGCTGGTGTACGCCAGATCGCGTAATTGATGCTGGCGATTTTCGCTGCGGCTAAAAAATTCAATGGCAGAGTGCACATAATTTTTTAATTGCGCAGGGGATGCCGCCGAGAACAGTATTGGCAATGTTTCCGTGCGCACCGGAGGTTCAACCTGGCGAACAGTTTCCGGTTCGGAACTGACAACCAAAAACACATTGCTACCACCCATGCCGAAGGAATTAATGCCCGCATTAAAGCGGCCATTTTTTCCTTTTTTCCATTCTGTACTAGCGGTTGGCAGAATGAACGGCGAATGTTCCTGTTCATACACTGCATTGACTTCTTTAAGGTTTGCACAGGGAGCGACAAGGCCTTGCTTCATGGCAAGCAAGACTTTGATGAGAGAACAAATACCCGAGGCCGCTTCCATATGACCGAAATTAGCTTTTGTACCTAACGCGCAATAACGGTGGGTTTGGGTAAAGTTTTTGATGGCCAGTTCCATGGCTTTCATTTCAATCGGATCACCCAATGCAGTGCCGGTACCATGGCACTCAATGTAGGTGATGTCATTTGCGTCGATTTCTGACCCGGCAATTGCGTCAATCGCCGTTTGCGCCATGACTTGCAGATTGGGCAGGAATTGCCCCGCACCCGTACCGGCGTGACTAGTACTACTGGCAGAAATAACACCGTAAATGGTGTCGCCATCGGCCAGCGCTTGATCGTAATCCTTGAGTAAAACCATGCCTGCGCCTTCACTCGGTACCAGGCCGTTTGCGCCTTCATCAAAGGCGGCTTCGCGACCATCGGGTGAAAGCACACGCATATCTTGCAGCATCAGGTATTTGCCCGGATGGACACTGACGTTCACACCGCCGGCGAGTGCGTAATCGCATTCGCCGTTAAGAATTGCAGTGCGCGCTAAATGCAATGCAATGGCAGAGGATGAGCACGCCGTTTGTACCGACATACTCGGACCATTTACGTCCAGGAAAAATGACAGGCGATTGGCAATGTCACTGGCCACATGGCCCGCACCCAAATATTTTTGCTGCTCGCGGAATGCATCGTGTACTACGCGCGAAAAATCATCGCTCATGGTGCCGACAAAAACACCCACGCGACGACTACCCAATCCGGCTGGTGTATAACCGGAATCTTCCAGCGCACCCCACGCACTTTCCAGCGCGAGTTTTACTTGCGGGTCCATCCGGCACGCGTCATCTTTCGTGATGCGGAAAAATTCGTGATCAAAACCATCGAGGTTATCGATGAAACCGCCCCACTTGCTGTTGGCGCGATCAATAACGCGATCAACGCGCGGCGCGTAATGATCTTCAGCATTCCAACGATCCGCCGGAATAGTTTCGACAGTATTTACCGCACCGGCAATATTGCTCCAGAACTCGGTGAGGTTATTACTTTTGGGGAAGCGCCCCGCCATTCCAATCACTGCAACTTTTTTGCGACGCACAGGACGCGCAGATACCGCGGCAACTACCGGTACAGGATTGGGTGCGAAACGCGTACCAAATATTGGCGCAACGGCATTTGAATTACTGGCAGTCGCAGCAACCGGTGAATTAATTTTTGAGATTGATTGTAAAACCGGTGCTGATTGCAAAACTGAAGTTAATTGCAAAACCGGCGCACTATTTTCTTTATTCGTGGCTTGGATATTAACCTGTTCTTTCGTTTCCAATCCAAAGCGAGTTGCAACCAGATCCGGATAATTCGATTGCAAAAATACAGCAAGCTTTGCCGGAGTATCTTGTTCAAAAAGTACAGTCTTGGGGAGCTTGGGGAAATCGTCCTTAATACTACTTTGCAATTCCATCAGCATTACCGAATCGAGTCCCATGCGCTCGAAACTGTGGGTAACGACAATTTTTTCCTTATCCAGTTTGGCGATAGTGACTAATTTATCGCGCAAATATTCATGTAAAGCTTCATATACAGCTTCATCTGCTGAGTTGGTTGTCGCAGCAACACGATTTGATTCTGGTGCAGCGATGCGAGTAACCGCAACCGGCACAGAATTTACGAATGCAGATTCCACGGGTTTGCTAACAACATTTTCAACAACACTATTAATTTCGTTGTTTTCAATATTGTTATCGTTACTTTGAATGCGTAAATAGTTTTTTAGTTTTTGCGGATCACCGGCAGCGACCAAACCATTGCTCCAGCCGAGCGCAAGCAGGGTTTCCAGTGCAAGTAATCCATCCGTTTCCGTTAATGGCTGGATACCGGAAAATTCAAACAGCGCCTGCTGCTCCGGCGGAATTGTCATACCGCCTTCGGCCCACAACGGCCAATTGATTGACAAACTCAAGCCGCGACGCAAACCCGCTGCCACTAATTGCTGCCGATATTCCGCAAACGCATCGAGATAACGATTGGCGCAGGCATAACTGCCTGAACCAAGATCGCCAACCACTGCAGAAATGGATGAGAAGAGAATAAAAAAATCGAGATCCAGATCTGCCGTTGCTTCATCCAGCCAACGGGTACCAAACAGTTTTGGTTTTAATATTTCCGCGAAGGCAGCAGCATCTTGTTCCAGCAAATTTTGTTCGGTAGCGAGACCGGCGCTGTGGAAAATTCCATGGAGATGACCAAATTGCTCAAGCACACTGGTAATTAATTGATTCGCAGATTCTGCATTTGCAGTATCCACTGCGCGATAAACAATGTTTGCTCCCGTTGATGCAAGGGCATTAATCGCCTCTTGCCCTTCAGCGGAAATTGCCGAGCGCCCTACCAACACCACATTGACGGGTTTTTGGCTAACTAAATAACGCGCAATAACCAATCCCAGTTTGCCCAATCCACCGGTAATCAAATAAGTGCCCTGCGTTTTGATCGCCGTTGCAGAAAGATCGTTAATAACCGGATGCGCCGGTGCTAATTGACGCAACAAACGTTCGCCAGCGCGATAATAAATTTCTTCTGCGTTGTTATCTGTTTGCATTTCTGCGAGCAAGCGTGTGGCCATCAATGCATTATCAGGCTCATCTTCAAACGCGAGCGTCAACATGCGCAAACGATGGTTAACAGCGAGCAGGGATTTAGCGAAACCTGCCACACTGCTATTCAGCACAGTTTGCCAACCGGGTTCGCTGGTGTGAGAGAAAACCAGTTTGTAGGCGGTTAACGGTTGAACTTTTTCAAATGCCAGGAAAATCTGCCGCAAATCACTTAGGGGAGCGGGCAGTGAAACGTTAAAATCTGCAGTAGCATTCGCGTGATAGAAAACACCATCAGGCATGCGCTGGTGGCTGCGTAATTCAGTTAATAAATTTTCCAGAGCGTGCTGATCATCAGTATTAATTAATTGGTGGTAAACAACGGCATCATCACCGGGAATTGCAAATTGGTTGCTATCGCCAGTGCGCACTGACAACACCTGGATTTGGCCAGCGCTTGCCATTTGTTGCTCAAGCTCAGCGCTCAAACCAAACGCCAGCACACGACGACGTGCTAATTTGCCTGCAACCGGAGCTGGTGCGGGTAATAACTGGTAAGGGTAAACACCGGGTTTGGTTTGCGCAGAATTATGAAGCGCAGTGTTATCGCGCCCAAATGCCCTTGCTGTGAAATTATTGAATTTCACCAACAATTTTCCATCGGGATTAATAACCTGGATTTCATATTTGCGCAGCGATTCATTGCCACCCGGTGGCGTTGGAATTTTGCGTGCAAATGCAAAACAGCGCGGTTCAAGGGGATGATGGATTTCCACATCATCGACAGCAAATGGAACGATTGGATAATCCGGTAATTTGCCCGCCGCAAAGTCAGCTGCTAAACCTGTGCGCAATGCTGCATCCAATAATGATGGATGCAGTTTAAATGCGGCTGCATCGGCAATCAGTTGCGGTGGTAATTGCAATTCACTGAGCGCACTTTGTCCGGCAAGTCGATAACGGGTTTGGGTAACACGGTAAGCAGGGCCGTAATGGAATCCCATCTCGTGGAATTCGCGGTAAATAGTATTGTGGACATCGTGTTCGATAACTGAACTGGCGAGGTTGTCGATATCCAGCCATTGATCTTCCGGGGTATTAACAGTGCCATACACAACTTCGCCCTGGCAAAATATTTGGTGCGATGGATGCTCGGCAAATACTTCAAAATTCACCTGCTCACCTTGCGGTGTAATACGCACAAAAACTTCCAGTTCAGCGCCCTGGATTTCAATCGGCGCAGCCCACATTAAATTGCGCAGGTTGCGCACCGGATATTGCCCCGCAACGGCTTGCTCCGCACACGCACGCACCAATTCCAGGTACGCAACGCCCGGTAGAATTACACGCGGTTCACCGGTATTGACGATGTGGTCGGCGAGATAAAATTCTTTTCCGGTAAATGTTTTTGCATAGCGTTGCTCAAACAACGTTGAGCGATTTTGATCGATCAACGGATGCAAACCTTGCGCAGGTAATTGCTCACCGGCTTCTTCCACCCACACGCGGTGATGCATAAATGGTTTTGCCGGCAGCGGCAATTTACACAGATAACCGGTGTGCGCCAGCGGGAATAATTGCGTATGCAATGCGGGCCAATCAATGTCCAGCGAAGAAACCCATAACGATGCCAGGCGTGACCATTGTTGTTTGGCCAATACACGTTCCAGCAATTGCGCACGCTCGTCGGCTTCCATAATGGAATTCAGTGAAGCGTTTTGATCTTGTGCTGCAACAAAAAGTGCAGGATGAGTATTCGCATCCAGATATTGCTGCAATGCTTCTTTTAATTCCGCAACATTATTGACGAGCACGGCGATGCGGGATTGCAAATGATCCCTGCTTATCTGGGTGCTATACGCCAAACGATGGAGGAAATGCGTATCCGTTGGTTGATCGTCAAGCCACGTGCTCACGCGTTGTACATAAGCACTAAGACGTTGGTCGTCATCGGCCGATAACAAGACAAAAACCGGTTGGTTACCGAGCGCAGGTGCAGGGAATGATTGGCTGAATTCCTCTACCAGCATATGGGCATTGGAACCACCGGCACCGAATGAACTGATACCGGCGCGGCGCGGATATTCCGCATCCCAGGTTTGCAATTGTTGCGGCACACGCAACGGCGTGAGATTGAAATTAATATTTTTATTTAATTCAGCGGAATGCAATGACGGCGCAATTTGTTGATGTTTCAGTTGCATCAACACTTTCGTCAGCGCCGCGATTCCCGCTGCCGATTCAAGGTGGCCGATATTGGTTTTTACTGAACCTATGTCGCATTTGAAATCCGCCGGTAAATTACCACCAGCTGCATCGTTCAATGCGCGTGTTAATCCCGCCACTTCAATCGGATCGCCTAATGAAGTTCCGGTGCCGTGGGCTTCGATATAGCTGATGGATTCAGGACTCCAGCCCGCACGCTCAAGTGCGTGATTGATAACGGATGTCTGCGCTTTCTGGTTCGGAACTGTGTAACCATTTGTTTTGCCGCCGTGGTTCAATGCGGTAGCGCGAATCACACCGTAAATGTGGTCGCCATCAGCCAACGCGCGGCTCAGTGGTTTCAACAATACTGCACCGGCGCCCTCGCCCGGCACATAACCACTGCCGCCTTCACCAAATGCGCGGCAACGGCCGTCGGATGCCAAAAATTGTTCCTGGCTCAACCATTGGTATTTGATTTGATGGCTAGTGAGATTGACACCGCCGGCCAGCGCCATTTCGCAATCGCCGTTGCGAATACTTTGGCAAGCCAGGTGAATCGCCGTAATTGATGATGAACACATGGTGTCCAACGCGAGGCTCGGCCCCTGCAAATCAAACGTGTAAGAAACGCGGTTGGCAATGGACGAGAACGCAGATGTTGGCCGACCAAAACGCGTGCGCTGGTGATCAGAGACATCAATGTGTTGGTACATGCCCCACATTACACCAACAAACACACCGACTTTTTGTTGCTTCAAGGTTGCGCGCGGACAACCCGCATCTTCAAAACATTCCCACGCGGTTTCCAGAAAAATACGTTCCTGGGGATCCGCTTTTTCAGCATCGCGTTGGGTAATTTTGAAAAATTCCGGATCGAACAAATCGATACGTTCGAGGAACCCACCCCACTTGCCGTAGGTTTTACCTTTTTCGGTGCGGTCTGCCGAAAAATCTTTGCGATAGTCCCAACGGGATTCGGGAATTTCAACAATCAAATCGCGCCCCAACGCCAGATGCTCCCAAAATTCCTGCGGATTATTCGCATGGGGATAACGGCCCGCCAAACCAACAACCGCAATTTCTTCTTCGCGGTTTGCCTGGCGGCCCCACAGGGAGGATCTTTTTTTGTTGGACGTTGATGACAATCTGCGCACTGCTGGCATTACATTTTCAATAGCTGCTTGCGGTGTGGATGCGGCAATTTTTTCTGCCGGTAAGAGTTGGTCCAACAACGCTTGAATTGAATTAATGGTAAATAACGAGGGAATATCGGCAGCGGCAAAATGCTTGCCCAAACGCGCATTGACACGCATCGCCGACACTTCATCCAGTCCCAACTCTGCGAGTGATTTGGTTAAATCTGGCGGCAGTGTGTCCAATGACAATTCCGTTGCCAGAATTTGCAAAATATCTGAACGCGAGATTTGTGTTATCGCTGTTGTTTGTTGCACCTGAATTAACGTTTCTTCCGGAATTGCTAACGCAGCAGTTTCCTGTGTAATTTCCTGCGCTGCTGTATTTTGCGTGAGAAGCACAGCAGCAATCTCTGCACTGTGATTTTCCACAAAATATTCCGCCATGCTGGCGATATCCTGATACTCAAAAAATAACGTGCGCGGAACCTGGTCGCCAAAGACTGCCGTAATTTTTTCATTCATCGCCATGATCATGACGGAGTCAACACCATATTTTTCCAGTGCGACTTCGGGATCAATTGCATGGGGTGCAAGCTTGGTCACTTCGCCAAGGGATTTAACCAGGAATGCGGTAACCGCTGTTTTTGCATCGACTGCAGATTGAACTTGTGGTTGAACTTGCTGTTGAACTTGCTGTTGAACTACAGGCGATGAGAATTCTGCAACAGCTACAGTTTGTGGAGCAGCAACTGGCGCGAATTGATCGCCATAATTTTCAGCAAAATACTCTGCCAGCTCAGCCGCGTTTTGATATTCAAAGAACAGGGTTTGCGGAATATCGCTGCCAAATTTTTCACGCAATTGCTCGTTCATGGCCATGATCATGACCGAGTCAATGCCATAACGTTCCAGCGCAAGGTCCGGGATGATTTGCGCCGCAGGTACTTTACTCACGCTCGCGATCAAGCCGACGATATACGACAGCGCGCGCTCAGTACGATTGGCTGTCGACATTGCTGTCGTCGATGCCGCAACCGGAACACTGGTACTGACGACAGCAACGTCGCTATGGGCAACAGCTGCTGCAATTTTTGGCGAATTAACTACCGATGATTTAAGCGGACGTGTACCTGCGAGATGCGCAACCCATTGCACTTCAAAGCCAAGCAAACTGGCGACGACATTATTTGCGTTATCGAACACATAAACATCGAAACGACTGCGTGAGCCGTTTTTAGCAACGGACTGGGCTAATACATAGCAATCGTTATCCAAACGGCCATTCACTATCAATTTCGCCAAACCAACAGGCAGCGGTATACCGGATTGCTTGTTGGCAAAACCATTAATCGCAATAGTGCAACGAATGGCACCATCGAGCAGTGCCGGATAAAGCATAAAGCCATCAGCAACAGATTGATTGCCGGATAATTTCAATTCACCCACCGCCATATCGGCGGTGAAATGAACCTGCTTGATTACCTGGAATGATTCGCCAAAATTAAAACCCATCGCGGCAAACTGGCGATTGATTTCATCAAAGCCTAAACGCTGGCCGGAATTTTTTACGTGATCAATTCTGGACTGGATCGCATCGCTAGCCTGTGTACGGAATTGTTGCAAACGAGCACTGCTACTAAATTCTTCGACGACTAACTCACCCTGGCAAAAAAGATTTTGTTCATTTTCATCGGCACGATTGATTTCAAATTCAATTCCATCCTGGCCGGCATAGAAAGACGTTGTTAACGTGACCGGCGCATCATCAACAATAACCGGACGCAACCATTGCACATTGGCAACACCCAATACCGCGCGATCACCCACCGCTTCCTTGATGGATTCCAACACCATTTCCAGGTAAGCGACGCCCGGTAAAACACTGGTTTCACCAATACGGTGGTCATTCAGGTAACTGGCGGTTGCGACGAGGGTTGTTTCAAATGCCGGTGTATCCAGCGTAGAAATATTGCGATCCACCAACGGTGCAATGCTAGCGGCAAAACGGCTGCGACCGATGCCGGTATGACTTCCTAATGGAGCATGATCAATCCAGAAACGACTGCGGTCAAAACTGTATCCCGGCAAAGAAATGCGTTTGACTTGTTGATTGACATAAAGCGCATCCCAAGCCACCTCCACTCCCGCCATCCACAATTCAGCGAGAACATTCCAATCGCGGGATTGAATAGCAACGTCAAGTGCTTTTGCTTCAAAGGTTTTTGCATCACTTGATTTATTAAATTGTTGCGGCGCATTGCGAGTGCGTTTACCCCAGCGAATATTTGTGGTGTTCTGCCCGTCAATAATGCGGGTTAATTGTTCATCCAGTTCGGCCAGACTATTCACAAGAAGTGTACAACCAAACTCTAATGCGACACGGCCTGTCTGCAAGGTATACGCTAAATCCTGGAGAGCAACAGGCGTGGTACGAATGCTGGATCGCAATTCATTTGCCATTGCTAACAACGACGATTCCTTGCGCGCGGAAAGAATTACCAATACCGGCACCTGGACATTACGCGCTTGTGGTGGCGCAATAAATTCTTCAACAATCAAATGACCGTTAGCACCGCCAGCGCCAAATGAACTCAATGCCGCAATACGTGTTTGCGCTTTTCCGGATAATGTCCAATCACTCAATTGCTGCTGAACTACAAATGGACTGGAATCTATTTTCGCGTAAGGATTCAGTGCTTGCGAATGCAATGACGGCGCAATTTTTTGATGCTGCATTTGCAACAAAATTTTAATTAATCCCGCAACACCCGCAGCCGCTTCTGCATGGCCAATGTTGGATTTCGCAGAACCAAGCGCGCAATAACCTGTTTCACCTTGCGCAAACGCTTTGGTCAACCCGGCGATTTCAATCGGATCACCCAAACTTGTGCCAGTACCGTGCGCTTCTACATAAGAAATATCGCGCGCATCTACGCCGGCGGTTTGGATTGCATCTTTGATCAGCGCCGCCTGGCGATTCGGATTGGGTACCGTAAAACCACTGGTTCTACCGCCGTGATTTATCGCAGTGCTTCGGATAATTCCGTAAATATGATCGCCATCGCGCAACGCATCGGCTTTACGTTTAAGGATCACCGCCCCAACTGCTTCTGCAGGAACATAACCATCACCACCAACACCAAAACTGCGGCAGCGACCGTCCGATGACAGGAAACGCAAATTGGAAAGCAGTGTGTATTTCAGTGGATGCAATGACAGGTTAACGCCACCTGCAATAGCCGCATCGATTTCACCTTTTTTCAACGCGTCGCACGCCATATGGATCGCGGTAATTGATGAAGAACACGCGGTATCTATCGTGATACTCGGGCCGGAAAAATTAAATTGATACGAAACGCGGTTAGCAGTCGCCCAATAAAATGAACGCGGATTACCAATCTCGCTGGGCGAATTGGTATCCATTCCATACAGGTGATAATCGCCCCACATCATACCGGCGTAAACACCGACCGGGCTTTCATGAACACCGCGTGCTGGCGCCAGCTTTTCCGGGCGATAACCGGCATCCGCAATCGCCTGGCAAGCTACTTCCAAAAATAATCGCTCATGCGGATCCATCTCTTCCGCTTCCTTGGGCGAGATGTTAAAAAACAATGGATCAAATTGATCAACCGATTTCAGGAATCCGCCCCACTTGCCGTAGGTGGAACCCAATACCGGACTGCCCGGATTAAACAGGTTAGCCATATCCCAGCCGCGTTCGGCCGGCACATCGCTAATACAATCGCGCCCCGCTTTAAGGTTATCCCAAAACTCCGCAACACTTTCGGCTTCAGGAAAACGGCCGGATATGCCGATAATTACAATATCGTCATCACCAAATTGCGTGTGTTGTAACGGAGCCTGCCCGGATTTTACCGACGCAATAAAACGTGAACCGCGCGTTTCTGGCATGCTGGAATTAGCAACGGTAATCGATGCAGTATTTGTCTCTTGCTGATTAGCGGCGGTAGTTTCTGCAAACTGATGCGAATATTCGCTGGCGATGAAATTGGCCAGGTCTTCAATATTCTGGTACTCAAAAAATAATGTCTTGGGCAATCCGGAAAATTCTTTTTCCAGCAGATTAACCATATCGATCATCACAACCGAATCAAAACCAAAACTCTGGAAGGAACTCTTTAAATCAAACCGTTCTGCGGGAACATTCAACGCTTGCGCAAAGGTTGCGATCAAATGCGCAACCACTTTTTCTTTTACATCGCCAGTATCCGGTTTACTAATCGATTGTTCATTCGTTGCGTTATCAACAACGGGAACATCAACTTTCCCTGGATAGCGTTGTGTATCAATCCCCAACACAGCGCGTACTTTTTCCTGGTCCCCTTCAAGTACAGCAAGCTGGCCGATACCATAACGAACAGCAAATTCCAACGCAGCCAATCCGGATGCATTTGATAATGGTGTAATCCCGAAATTCTTGAAGAGGATTTGTTCTTCCTTTTCACCCAATTGCATTCCGCCCTCTTTCCAGTAAGGCCAATTGAGTGAAACGCTGACGCCCTGACGCAAACCGCTGCTTTGCAGATGATTGCGGTAGTGGCTGAAATAATCTTCAAATGAATTGCCGTAACCGTAATCGCACTGGCCGAGGTTGCCAAAAATCCCGGTTACTGAAGAAAATAAAACAAATACATCCAGGGGCTGGTCACGTGTGACTAAATCCAGTGCAAGTGTGCCGTTAATTTTGGGGGACAATACGCGTTGGAACGCAGCCAGTTCTTTTTTGATTAAAAAATTATCTTCAATCACACCGGCGGAATGAACAACGCCATTGATTTTAAATCCTTGCTCATTAATAGCGGCAATATGGGCCTTTAGCAGATCGACATCTGCAATATCACTTTGCCAATAAGCAACGCTGCCACCGGCATCACACAAGGATTGCAATTGACCGAGCCGGGCTTCATTAGGCGCTGAACGGCCAGTCAGGTAAATATTTGCCTGGTACTGTTTGATCAAGTGGCCGGCGACCAACATCCCTAACGCGCCAAGCCCTCCGGTGATGATGTAATTTCCGCCGGCGCGGAAACCACCCGGCACAACGTCCGCACTTAACTTATGCTTTTTTGCATAATCCGCAAAGGGTAAAAATTCCCGCGCATATACCTTACCCTGCTGGTAGGCAAGGTCTACCCTTGCATCATCAAGCGCAAGTTCTTGCACTAATTGGGAGATAAAATCTGGTGCCGCAAAATCAACACGATCAAACAATACAACGCGCCCGGTATAGGTTGGCTTTTCCAGGCGAATACTTTTATAAAAACCACTGAGCCCTTGCTGCAACGGTTTGAAAAAACTGATTTCACCTTCAACGACACTGACGATGCGTAATTTACGTACTGCTTTGAAACAGGCCTTGACAAGCAAGAAAATATTTTCCGCAAATACGGTTGGTTGTTCCGGTGCAGAATCGCTGAAAAAATCGCGGTCAAATTGATCATGGACAATCAGCAAACCATCAGGAAGCTTATTGTGTTGTTTCCACTGGGCAACCAATGCTTCGTAGTTTTCCAGGTTCAATGATGCAACTTGGCAATCAAGGCCTTCACTGCTAAATGTGTGTTGCGTTATTTCAAGGCTGTGAATCTCAACACCGGAAAATTCGGGAGAAGTGCGCAATGTTTTCGCAACCTGCCCTACTCCTTCAGTCCCCAATACCAGTAGCTGGCGCACTTGTAGCGGCGCGGTGGGACGCTCAATTAAATTCCAATCCGGGGCGTAATAACTGTTTTCGCCAACAATAAATTCATCAGATGATGTTGAAGCAGAATGTGTATTGTCGACGCCCGGTGTTATTGATTGGCGGCAATTCAAACCGCGGATAGAAACACAAGGAGTTATTTCCGGAACAGAATCAGTGACGTTGAAGAAATCGATATCAAAACGCAGATTGGATTCATCAATACGTTTGTTATTCGCGCTCATTGAAATGCGCGCAATGGATGCAATGGCTAATGGCTTGTATACACTAACGGCATCGACTGCAAATGGCAGAAAGGTTTTTCCTGTAGACTCGCGCCCCAACCCCGCCTGTATTGCTACCACGGCTTGCAAAGCCCCATCGGTCAATGACGGGTGGAGCATATAATCCTTATGCGAATTAATTAATGCTGATGGTAATGCCAGCTCCACAAAAATATTATTGCCATCAGTTTCCAAGGCGGTAATCGACTGGTGGGTATTGCCGTAACCAAATCCCAATGTACTTAAAAACGCATACACTTCATCGGCTGAATAACGATTCAATTCCCGAGGTTCGTGATTAAGAGGTACGTGAAGCGGAGCAACGTCAACAATCGGATGCTCCAGTTCATAAACAGTTCCCTGACAATTAGTGTCTACGACTGCGCGCTCAAATCCGCTCACCACATCAAAATTTATATAGGCCTTAACACCAGCCAGGCCAGCAGGAGGCGCATCAGCAAACAGTTTTAACCCAAGGGCAGATGTTTCACCATCGGCAATAAACGGCCGCATGAAAAATATATTACGGAGTTCAATGGATGTTTGAATCTCATCTTGCTGCGGTAGCGCGCGCCTGAATGCCGCGCAAGCCATCTCGATATAGGCCGCAGCGGGCAGAATTTTTTTGCCCTGGACTTGATGATCACGTAAGAAAAATTCTTCTCCGCTAAATCGGCTATTAAAGGATTGCTCTTCAAGCGTCGAGGTATTTTGATGCAACAGCGGGTGAAGCGCGGAAATGTCACGGGAAATTATTTCTTCAGTAGCAATCCAATATCTTTCTTTCACAAACGCGTAGGTAGGAAGGTGCAAACGTTTGGTTGCACCTGAAAACAACGCGGCATAATCAACCGTTGCACCGGCGATGAATAATCCCTTCAATTGCTCAAGCGATTGAAGGTAATTTTCAGGTTGATTAGTTAACGATTGCAACAGCGTATTGGCTTGTGCAGAAAACCCAGCGATGGAATCAACGTCATCAGTGTTTACGGTGAAATGTTGTGAGGTATTCGCGGTAAGTTCCTGTTGCAACAATGCCAGCAATTCCGCTGCTGTTTGCACCACATAGGCCGCACGAACAGGCATGGCATCACGTCCCAGTGCCAAACCCGCACTGATATCCTGCACATGCTCATGCTGGCCATCCGTTTGCAACCAATGAACAAAACGTTGCTTGTATTCCACAAGGGACTCTGCAACTTTTGCAGAAAAAATAATTAAATATGCTGGTTGTTCTGCGCGTGCAGTTATTTCGCGGTTAGCCGCCTGCTCGACAATAATATGCGCGTTAGTTCCGCCAAAACCGAAAGACGAAATACCGGCGCGCAAAGGTTCAGTTTTCTTTGCCTTTTTATTACCCGGGCGGTTATTCGATGCCGGTGTCCATTCAGTGGATTTATCAACCACATAAAACGGCGAACTTGCCAAATCAATCCGGTGATTCAGTTTTTGGAAATTGCGCATTGGAGCCAGGGTATTGTGTTTGAACGACATCAATACTTTTACCAATCCCGCAATGCCTGCCGCCGCTTCCGCATGGCCAATATTGGTTTTCACTCCACTCAAACTACAGCGCACATTTTCTAACGGGATTGATTGTTGTTCTGCAAGTGTTGAATAAGCGCGTGTGAGGCCTTCGATTTCAATTGGGTCGCCTTTAGGCGTACCGGTGCCGTGAACTTCTACATAATTGACCGATTGCAAAGGCACATCTGCCGCGTTGTGCGCCGCAATAATAACCTCGGCCTGGGCTTCGGCACTAGGATACGTGAGTGTGTAGGTTGCGCCGCAATGGTTGACTGCACTGCCGCGAATAACGCCGTAAATTGCATCGCCATCGTCGATGGCTTTTTGCAACGGCTTCATCAATATAAATGCGGCACCTTCGCCACGCACATAACCATTCGCACCATCATCAAAGGTATTGCATTCACCGGTTGGTGAAAGCATTCCCATTTTTGAAAATGCAATATGGCGTGAAGGCGTGAGGATCAGATTTACACCACCAGCCAAAGCGATATCACAATCGCCTTGTTCCAATGCCTGGATACCACTATGAATTGCGTTCAATGAACTCGAACAGGCGGTATCGATGGGGAAACTGGGGCCCCTGAAATCAAAAAAATGGGAAATGCGGTTGGCAATAACATTGGCAGCAAGCCCGGTGGAGTAATGGGCTTCTATTTCAGACGGGGAACGATCCTGCAATTCTTTATAATCATGATTGAAAACACCGCAAAAAACGCCGGTTTTGCTGCGTCTTAAGCGCGATGGAGCTACACCCGCATCTTCCATGCATGCCCATGCCAGCTCAAGCATCAATCGTTGTTGAGGGTCCATGGTCGTAGCAACTTTTGGTAACAAGCCAAAGAAAGTTGCATCGAATGCATCAACATCGTTAATAAAACCAGCCCATTTGCTGAGTGTTTTATTTTTTTCTTGCTTGGGATCACCCCAGTAATTGCGCCAGTCCCAGCGAAAAGCAGGCACTTCTGACACAGATGATTTCTGTTCTACCAAATTTCTCCAAAACTCATTAGCAGTATTTGCTTGAGGAAATTTGCACGACAATCCTATAATCGCGATACGCATATTTACGATCTTCCCGGAATTAAATGTTTAGAAATCAATTACCAATGCAGTCCATTTAATCCCTTTAAAACCGTAATTATTAAAATGCATGAAATACGCACTTCAGTAAAAACGTTAAATATCTTGCACAAAGTTCTCATTCTTTTTTGTTGATACAGTTCGTTACAACTTCAAAAATGACGAGTCTCGCCATACCAATCCAAGCTGGCGATTTGTTATAACCGCAATAGAAACCGGATAAAAATTGTCACCGTAGGTCTGCAGGAAAAACTGCCAATCCCGAGCAACACAATCAAACTCATAACACAGCGCTACTGAACCTTTGGCTACACTGTCCATTTGAATGGAGAAGCCATCAAATGGAATTTGCATACCATCGCCAATAGCTTTTACATAAGACTCTTTTATGGTCCACAGCCGAAAAAAGAACGCCTGCTTTTCCAAATCTTCAAGCGTTTTAAAAAAAACCTTCTCTTCCGCTGCAAAAAAACGATTAACCACATCGTCCACATTCTTCATTAATCTGGCCGTCTCAAGATCGATTCCTACGGCGCCAGACCGGGTAAAGGCACAAAGGACAATATCTCCGGAATGTGTCAAATTAAATTCCAACCCCGGAAATTGGTCACAATTTAGATAAGGTTTTCCATGCTTTTTTTTTGAAAATCGCCATGTAGAGGGGCATGTACGAGGGAAATACCAAGACAAAACCAATCGCACTAACACACGCGAAACCAAACAAACCAATCTATCTTTTTCCAGTAAAAAATTTCCAATTTTGTCGAGCTCATCCTTGCTCAACATGTATTCGTGCCTGTAAAAAAAATCGGCAAAATTACAACCATTAATATTTACGTGCCAAACATCCACTGTCGTTTCAAGATCTACAGAGTTGCGATAAGTCATTAAAATCTATACTAAAATGATTGGTGCGCCAATCTGTGCATTTGCGTTGGAAATATACTGGCGAGTTGTTTCGTTTTTGTTAAAACGCGCGGATTAATCGTGAACTGGATCATATGACCGGATGAAATTCGGTATCCGGTCAAATTATCAAATACGAGGTGTTGAAGTTAAAACAGCGACATTGATAGGTGATTTAATTTCCATTGAGAAAAATATTTTTAGATTCATTCAGACCCGGGCTGAAAAAATTAAACAGCGAATAGAATTTTGCTAACCGGTTAGGGAAAATACTCAAAATCCCAATAACCCGATTAGATAGTGCAGAGTTTGGGTGCGTATTTTTCTAGTTTCCTGATTCGCGACCATACATTGCAAAAGAAGAAATATTTTTATTTCGCCTGAATAGACTTTACAATTAGCCGGTCTTAAAAATGCAATTTTTCGATTGCAAATTAGTTCTTCAATTACTCAAACTAAAAATTTAGCCATGACAACACTAAAAGAAACGACCAGAAACGCAATCATCGTAACCACTACTATATTGAGCTTATCAATATCAGTAGCAATTAACGCACAGGCGCTATTTACAGTCCCTCAGGATTTTAAAATCAGCAAATCCTGTTATGCCCACGACTCTATCAAAAAAGAAAGCAACCCTGCCCCATTGCAGATTGGTGAAACCTATACTTCGTTTGGTGAAAATAAAGCTGCAGGTGCAACCCATTCTTATATTGAAATTAACGGGAGAAAAAAATGGGTACAGCTGGAATGTGGGTCATACGTAAACAGCAAACCCGACTTTAAAACTTCTCACCAAACCAGCAGCGGTAACCTTGCACGAAATAAAAGCGGTACTGCGTGCCTGCCGTTTTTCGACAATCAAACCAATCCAATAAAAACCAGCAAAGGCTTTAAAGATATTACGCCTCCAGCACCGCCACTTAACAAATTCGACAAGGATGTCTTACATTTTTGTGGTGTGCCCGGCAAGATAACCACAGCCGAAGGCTTTAAATCCCTTATGAAATCCAATCCCGACATTTTGAAAAGCCTTTTTGAGTTTACCGGTGGCAAGGTTTTTCAGGAAAAGAATAAACACACCAACATAAGTACTTACCTAAACGATCTTGCTGATGCGTGGTACGCATTGCATGCATTCGATCATATCTTTTGCGGTGAAAAGAGTGGTCGCAGTATTGGTGGCCTGCATTTTCATGGCCGCTATCAACAGCTGGAAAGTACCAATCAACTCTGCAGAATGAATAACTTTAATAGCAACGAAGTTATTGAGGGCACTGTTTACTCGATGGGCGTAGAAATGAAGTTAGGTAATAACGAGGTCATAAGGCATTCGATCAAGGGGTATGGCCTTACACTCAATGCGAGCGACATGCTGCTGAGTGCCACAAAGGCATTCTCTGAAAATCACACAAACAACAATGAAAGTGAGCATTGCATTTTGAGATTAAATGACGGTGATGCTATTTACGATATGGTTTTTGTACGTCGCAATAATGGAATACGAACTTATTATCCCGATGCAACGCCAGACAAAAATAAGCCTTGTCAAAATAGAGTATCTTTGAATTAAAAATAATACAAAATGATCTCTATTTTGTCAGAGGTGTTGTCGCAATGGATATAATTTCCTTCATTTAATTTGTGGTCTGCGAATTTTGCACAGGCTGTCTGAAATTTATTCTATAGGGTGTGATTCATAGAGCGAGTTTCAAGCTATGAATCACTATTTATGTCAGGCTCTTCCAGCAACTTAGATTGAGAAACACGTAGACTTTCAATGTAACGCTACAGTAATTGTGCGGTGCGTCTTTTACTATGGCGAAACCTTTTGGGAGTGTAGTTCCCTTGGGTGTTTTTTAATATTTCCAGCGAAGTTAACGGTTTGAAGTAGTTGCCGGAAGTTGTTCAATGGGTTTCAAATGAATTCCACTGGTGTGTATCCAGCTCAATTGCGCAATAAGCTTCAAAGACGTACAGCTCAAGTGGGTTTGTTATTTCAATAAAGGCTGCTGTTAACGTTTTTAAATAGGCTTGAGCTTCGCTAAATGACGTGCCGAAGAATGTGTCTTGCATCGCCTCTGAGCGCGTTAGATTTTTTACTGTCTGATTTGGATGATTTGCCATAGCAATTCGAAAAGCAAGGCTGGCATCGAAATGCGTTTTACCACAAACGTGCTGTTTTAAACGGGCAATTACACCTCGAGATATTCCCACATAAATTGGATTGTTTCCCTCAAGCAGGGTATAGCAGCCAGGAAAGTCATTGACCCTTCCCTTGTTCTTTAAGAGCGTTTTTACTCCAACGCCGGGCTTGCAGAAATTCCTCATAGGCTCAGAGTTGATCAAAGCTTTTCGCATGCGCTCCATGTGCGCTGGGAGGACTTTAGCTGCAAGCTGTTCGAAAGTATGGGGGCAGTCATGGAGTGGCATGTAGGTCTCAAGAGTTGCGTTGCCGGAGTGCTCTAGTTAGAGCGCTTCATCTTTTACTTTTACACGAAATTTAGAACTGAAGAAAAACCTGGCCTCACTCAGGCTGGCACTCCAGCCAAATTCTATGCCCTGGATGGTGCGCAGATATGTCAGCAAGAGCATCTAATATAGTTTCCATGTTATTTGGTTCAATAGAATAAGAAAAATTAGTTAGGTTAAGCCCTAGGTGTCGTAACTCAGTGAGTTCGCTATTAGATAACACTCCTGCGCCAACCCATACTGGATATTTTAACGTTTTAATAATTGGCTCAAGCTCAAGATAGCCTGCTCTGGTAATTGCAAATACCACCATTTCATTTATCCCTTATGCGGTGCGGCAAACTTTTTGAGGGTGTTTGAGCAAAACCCAGTAGCGCATTCTATTTTTCATAGTCCTCATAATGCCCGACTAACTGAGCAAAATCATAAGGTCTTCAATTTCATCAGCGCCTTGTTAAATTACCTTTTATAATTTTCATATACGGTGTTGATAATATTTTGATGGCCTTTAATATTTTTAATGTCTTGCATCTCCGTGTTGTATACATTCATAAAAGCACATGCCTTTTTGTCTGTTTCTGCAGCATATATTACAACAATAAAATCAACAGTTGTTTTTTCAACCCCTGACTAGTGCGCGATGCTTGAACGATTTTTTAAAAATAATGATTTAGTTTTTGCTATCATAGGTTCCAATTGTGTAAGAACTAATTAAACGCTCCGCATATGATTGATCAACTTGATTGACGTGTGTGGTCATGCGAATAGAAGATGGGACGTTAAATGAAATATCGGGCTGAACTACAAAATAGTAGCTCTTCCCAGCCGTAAAATCAGCGTCGATTCTTATATCAGGAATGTCGCACGTGTAAGGACAATCAATTCCTAGGATATGAGTTCCTGCTGCGGCAGGAAATGCCAAATATCGTTCCCTTCTAATAGACCCAATAGATTCCTTATCAAGCGTAATCAAAAACGGCATCATTGCCCCAGCTTTACTAGTATCACGGAATACATATATTGTTGCGTTTCCTTCAAATTGGGTTTTATTTGACGAGAACCTATCTACGTCTGCCCACCTTTGGATAGGTGCCGTATTTGCACAGCCGCTAGCCATTAGGGAAAACAATGTTATTAATATTAACTTTTTCATATGCATCCTTTTTGATTCCGAGCTAAGCGATAATTTTACACTTGTGGTTTTTTGGATTATGAATTCCAGTACAGCCCCAATTTTAACCGGAGGGCTAAAAAAAAGGAATTCCGGGAGCAATGATGCAGCCGCGACCAGCTATAAAGAAAACCTCTTCAATTTCGCTCAAAAGTTGCATTTTATTTCCATATACGACGTTGCGCTCTCCTGCGAGCTGTAAGCAGCGCGTTGCAATAAGCTTGGTGCAGCGATATTGTATAAGCGCTACTTAGGTACATGCCTTGTTAGCATTGCAGATTAATTTGAAGTAGATTCCTTTAAGTGATTAACGATTTGTTCCGAAACCGCTTTTACCTGGCGGCCAGTAGTGCCGCCAAGGATACCTTCACTAAATTTTGAAGAAGTCCCTAGCAATAATTCTCCTTTTTTTTGCTTTGAACTTATGTCTGTAATCTCTAGCCTTGCTCCAAGCTTAGCCTTGCCAGAGATTGCTCCTGCCATAAACCTCGTAGCTCCAGAAACAACACGCAATTCCTGAATTTCAATATTTGCAACCAAGCCCGACGTAGGCTCGCCAGTGGTAAGGATGCGCAAATTAGGGATTTTTACTTTTGCCTTTTCTGAAATCTGAGTTATTAAGTCCTGCTTTACGGATAAAAAATCTTTATCTTCGGGAATGCTTTCTGATCGCGACACGACAAGATGAATTACATTGACAGGGCTCGTTGATTTAACAATTGGTTGTGTAGTTGTTTGACTTACATTGGATGCACACCCCAAGAATAAAAAAGAGGCAATAAAAGCTACTACTAGTTTTTTCAATTTAGATACTCCAGTGTTGTTTGTGCACAGCTCAGCTGCGTACTGTGCCTTTATTTGTTACAAGGCTTCTGACAATGAGCCAGAGAACCATTCCTGATATCGCAATAATATTGCAAAAGCGCTACTCAAAATACGTCAGGTGCAATGTCTAGTTACACATTGATGTACTTTCTAATATGGCGTGCCTTCTTTGGATTCCACTGAAACCTTCCCGGATGAATTGGGAGATATTGTTACGGATGAAATGTAGCTTGCAGAGTCATGGCAGTCTGGCTGCACAAATGACTTATATATAGACTTTCCATCATGGAGCACATTTATTTCTACAAATTCATGAGCACTACAACGAGCCATTCCTTTAGATGCGCCGTAGAATAAATCTGGTTTTAGCTCATATGTGCCGTCTGACAAATTGCAAGAAGTCACAGATTTCTCCGCAATTTCTTTAACCATTTTCTCCCCGTCTTCATTGTACTTTCCATGATATTCAACTTTGAAGGTGTTATCTTCTTGATTGCATACGCCAAGTAAAGCGTTGTGCCATTCATCTGCTTGGCAGAAGGTTGATGAAAGCAAAACCCCTATAAATACAATTTTCTTCATGAGCTACTCCTTTATGTAATGTCGCGGTAAACGGTAGAATTTAAATCGCGGTTTTGTAGAATACTTTTGCGTAGCAGGAATTGATTTTTTACTGCAGTCGCTTGTTGGGAATTTAGCTACTTGGCAGTGGCATTTTTTTATCTTCTTTTAATCCTTTAACGGCTTGCTCCCATGTACGCTTCAAGAGTGATGCATCCCCATTTTCACTATGACTTGCAACAACCAGTTTTGCGTGACCATATCTAGACATTAATATTTTGGCGGACTTTGGCCAGGCTTTTAAATTTGCGTCACCCAAATTACCAAGCCCGTGAGGTTTAACAAAGCAGCCACCGAATAAAATTTTCTTTTCAGGCAACCAAACCACTACGTTATCTTGAGTGTGGCCTGGGCCAGGATAAAAAACTTCAATTTTATTTTTAACTAACCAATAACTAATTCCGCCAAATGAGTGTTTTGCTTGCGCTTTACCGTCTTTTTTAAGAAGTTCATTTGTTAATTCAGACGCATACGTGGGAATAGATTGAGAATTAAGCCACTCTATCCCGCCAGTACTGTCGCTATGGAAATGTGAGGAAATAGTGCCTTTGATTTTATAGCCGTGCTCTACCAACCAATTGACTAACTTTTCAGTATCTTTAGCCGTAAATGGAGTGTCAATCAGATAGGCATCAGTATTGACAAGAACTACCAAGCCGTTTTTAGAAACAACACCCCAACCATTAACTTGTTCGAACGATGTATGAACATAAACACCTTCTTCAAGTTTCTCAATTTTTAAATCGGGCAAAGGCTCTCCTGCGGAAGCACTGCTACAAAACAAAAAGACACATAAAACAAATAACTTTTTCATATTTATCCTTTTACAAGATCGGGCTCGATAGCAGTTTTTAAGCTGGGGATTGCTTTTGCGCAGAAAACCCACGGGACGCCTGGTTAAAGCTGCAATTTGCAAACTGTCCAGTACACACAATGCACGTGTTGCAGCAACTTGTTATGAAATTTTATTCCCGTACAAACTGAACGGTTTTGATTAGACCATTTTCCACTTCGTAGATTGAAACGTACTTTTGCTCGTTGCCATTATAAGACACAATTTCATGATTGATTATATGCCTACCTTGAACGATTTTTTTGGAGTGGAACGTTTTTTCGATAGAGTAGCGTAAAGCGCAAAAACGTTCCACGGGTTGTCCAGCCGGCGAAGCTGGCGCTGCATGATGGCCTTGTTATATTTAAACCGCACTGCCAAATATTTTGGCAACGCAGCGATCGCATTCGATCAATGATGAAATCAAACCTATTAGAGCAAGTAGCCCTAGAAAACCGACTAGATAATAAAAAATATGTCTTGCGGCCCTTCATTTTAAAAAACCGATAAGCGCTACTTACAGTTCATCAGGTGCAATACTTTGTTAAATTTTTACTTGGTTTTTACAAGCTTAATTAAGCTGTCTTCAGAAAAACTGGCCGGAACCATAAACACCAGGCCCGTACTTGCTTGGGTATACTGAGCAAAAACTTCATTTCTAATATATGAATAGAAATTGATGCTGCGAGCCTCATATACTGAAATCCCACCGTCGTTTGTAAACTGATTATCTATATTTACAGTAAGAATTCCGTCTTTGCACTGGTATTTTTCTTTAGGAATTTCTACAGTTGCCTTTACAGTACCACCGTAGGCTCCAGAAAATCGAATAGCATTTTCAACCATAGTGATATTTAACATGTCATATTCTCGTAAGTTCCAAAAACCAAGATTACTGTAGTTTTTAAACTTATCGAAGTGAAGCGAGTAATTTCCCACCATATTCTTGCAATTTTCTTCAACTATGACTTTTGACTTGGCTGGATTGTAGCTATGGATACTACAACCCGTTAGTAGGACAAAAAGAAAAGTGAGTATGTATGTTTTATTCATAGTCATTTAACACTGAGCGCAGAGGCAGTTTGTAGTATGTGACTTTGTGGATTACTTTTGCGTAGCAAAACCACAAAACTGCGGTTTATAAACTGTCCAGCCGCGCAGCGGGGTGTTGCTGCACCTTGTTAAATATTTACTCTCTTGCTCATTGGTTCTTTACCGCCAGATTGATGCTTGCCCGTAGAAACAAAGCTTGATTGATTTTTCAGCTCAGGCAAGCCTCTGATATTAACCCAATATTCTTCCCGAATTTCTTCATCAACTAGAACTTTCGTCTTATAAAGCGCGTCATTGCCGTCCTTTCTGCAATTTGAAACCCAGTAATGCTCTCCAGTTTCAATGTCAAAGTAGTTTGCTTTGTAACCACTGCCTTTTAATGATTGAAGTTTATGATTTTTGTATTCAAGAGTTTTGCCAGTTTTGGAAAGAAAAACTTTTCCTATGTTTGCTTCAAGTGAAGCAACCTCGGATTTCTCTTCGATATACATAATTTCGTATTTCATGACTTCCAGACCTGCACGCTCTTTTTCACCGAGCCTATTTAAACATTGCGTTCACCTGCGGATTGCAAGTAGCGCGTTGCGGTAAACTTAGCGCAGCGATATTGCATAAGCGCTACTTACAATTCGTCAGTTTCAATGCCTTGTTATGAATGTTTTAACGTAGCAATTTTCCGGTGTATAAGTATTCAACTGGAAATATCATTGTGTAGTCGTTCCAGTTTAAATTGCCGTCCTCGATTTTGAAGTTAAGAAAACCTGATTCAGATTTGTAGCACTCGTAGTCAGATGACCGGCCAAAAAAATAAATGGTGCAAAGTCTATGACACGACTCTCCCCGTCAGAAAACTCAACCTCAAGAATATGGGATTTTATATGCTTTGCGCTTTTAACGGATAAAGCTGACATTTTTCACCTTTTGGGTAATGATTTTTGGTGCTATTGGTTTTTTACCACAGTCGCTTGTTATGCCTATATTTCGAATACCGAATAGATTATGGGTGAATTTAACAAAAAAATATTTGTAGACTCACTTAGCAAACTTTTACGACTTTCATTATTCAAAGTCAAAACGTCGTCTCGTGATAGCTTTGCTAGCAAATACATCGCTATTTGTTTTAACTCTTCGTCAGTGGCAATACCAAAATCTTGTCTATTCTTCAATATAGCTATAGCCGCTTGAAATTTATGTAAATAAGTTGGTCCGAAATCGTTGATCTCTAACAGCCCTAACCAATATTCAACGCATGCCCTTTCACATGAAGCATCAATTGTCGCTCCTGACGAAACTGTTTCCTCAATGAGAAGATCAATCTGACTTTTAATTTCTTGATACGAGTTCATTTGTATATTCGTGCCTAAACGCCGTAATAAGCAGTGGTTTTTAGGTTGCACTTTTGGCATAAAGTGGAGCGAAGCGTAATGGCAAAAATACAACTTGAAAGCCATCAGCTTGATTGATTATTATGCATTTAATTTTTCCAGGAGTCCCAATCGACGTTGCGGTCTAGTATGCCTTTAGATAGCGCTACGTTTAATTTGCGGTTTTGTTTCCCCTGTGCTTCACTACCATTAACAAAAATCATCGCTTCGCCGATTAAGCCAAATTTTCCACGTGCGGGGGGATTAAATTTCTGAATAATCCCAAGCCACTCTGCCATCCCAGGTGCCCATGCTGAAACTACAATTACATCAGTTTTCTCAACATCAGGACCTGAAAAAAGCCCTTCCCTAGCAAAAGCCCAAATTTCAGCAATATCTTTTAGATCATCAAAATCGGCTTTGCCCCGCTCCACCGCTTCCTCTTGTGATTCTGCTTCGTAATCAAAGACCTGTTTTCTTCTGCCACTCTGAATAATAGAGAATGGACATATCAGCTCCCCAGGCTGCAACTCAGAAAGAATCAAAGCTGAATGAGCCAGAACAAACCCGCCGAGTTGTGCCGCTTTTTCAAATGGAGATCGAATCCAGAACATATGTGTGCCTAACTCCGAGTTTAGGGGCGCCGTACCACGGCGTCCCAGCACGTAGAGCGTGCCCCCTAGAATGACTTGTATGATTGATTTCGATAGTTTTCTTTGGTACAAATGTCATTTAGTAAATCTATTTTTGAGCGTTTTTTGTAGTTTAAAAAATATAACTCTTCATATTCATTTGGAACATTTTTTAATTCACGTTTAGCAAGTGAATAATTGCCCAAGCGATATAAAGCTTCTGCGCGCCAAAAATGAGCAGTTGTTTTAAAATAACCCTTATCTAGTTTTAAGCACAACCTAAGATATAAAGCCGCCTCAAAGAACTTTGACCGTTCCAAAGCCCAGCTTGCGCGCTGAAAATAGGTATTCGGTATACGTGGAAAACTCTTAACTGTTTTGTGCCACTTTCTTATAGCCAAGGTTCTAGAGCCTAAACCAATAAAGCCATTCTCCAAGCTTGAATGAATAGCATGAATTTTAGGGTATTCATTTAGGAGATTGGAAAGAACGCGTACATTTCTATTAAGCGATTTATTAATAAGGACTAATTGAGCCTTCTGAGGCAAATACGCGTAACGCTTTTTCAGCCATGCTTTACTTGGCATTTTCTCTCCTAGAAATTTGCATAACACTGTGTTTAACCGCAGTTTGTAAGTAGCGTATTGCGATAAAATTTGCGCAGCAATTTGCTAAACG
>MVDH01000005.1:0-100373 GCA_003056245.1 Cellvibrio sp. 79
GATACCGCTGATGGTAACGGCAGGGGAAGATACAGCGGCATTGGGTTCGGCATTGGTGGAGGCGGTGAAGGTGATGGCTTCGGGGGTGGTGTCCGGTGCGGCATTGCTGGAGTTATTTCCGTTACTGCTACCACCGCCCCCTCCTCCACAGCTTACCAACACAAAAGTTGTAATGAGTAATAGCGTTCGGGTTATCAAATTAGATTGTGCATTCATCATGATGCAAAACACTCCTTGAAATCGTAGAAGATAGATGGACTAAAAATCGCGGCGGAGTTTAACGCCAGCAAATACAATTGGATGTAGGAAATTGACCAGTCGTGCAGGATTTGTGAGGAAGAGCTACCACCGGCACAGAAGCCAGGTCCCAGGCACATTAGCCGGTAATGGTGGTAGGTCAGTTATTTTAAAAAGGTAAATTATTTTTTACAGCGACTAATGATGTAATTTTTAACCAGGTCATATTTTAAATAGATAATTTGTTGGAGATGCCGCAATAGTGAGGCTCATCAATAAAGGTTGCTGCTGTGGGCAAGTGGGACGAAATGGGTAAAAGCTGTGGTAAACGCGGAGCGTTTTCCATGGTTTTTGCCCATGTTGCGTAGCATCGTCCCATTTGTCCATCAGCGGAAGTATCAAGCAGAGCATAAAAACGTTACTGAATTCTGGTTAAAAAAGAAGATAGTTATACAGAGTTATTAATCGTTACACATTTCAGAAGCCTTTATTCCCATGCGGTAAAGCACAGATGTTGTGGTCAGATTCGCGAATTAGCGTGGTTAAAATCACGACAATGTGTGGTTAAAACAACGAAGCAGCTGTGGCCAGAATCACGATATTTGAGTGGTTAAAATCTCGATACTATTCACACTTTTTTCTTCTTAATTCACGCTCTTCGGGTGGTTTTTGCTGTGGTTAAAAGCACGAAAGTAGATTTGTCGAAAACATACTGTATGTTATTTGGCGAGTTCAGTAGCTATTATTTTTTTCCGGTTGATTATTAGACAGATTCCTTCCTTATCATTTTGATTGATGACTTTATTTGTGGTTAAAACCACGATGGTGAGATAGCAGCGTGGTTGAAATCACGATGAACATGGCGATAACTGCACCATATTGGGCAGGCTTTTACTCCGAAGTATTTGCCTGTTGATCGCGAAGAAATGCGGTTTTGTCCTGAAAAACCTGGATCTTTTCGATAGTGCCAGTCTCTGCGGCAGTTTTGTATTCAATAAAATAATCCGGAATAGATTGGTCCTGAATCAGTGCTTTTATCTTGCGGCGGAATTCCCGCAATTCGGATTTCACTCCGAACTTCCCATAAAGTGTTTCCAATCCGATTTCCCAGTAGGTTTGATTGCCGCAATGTTTACGACAGAGTTCGTACATTCGTCGCTCATAGGGGGAGCGGAGTTTAAAATAATCGCGGTTGTAAGTGAGAATACGATGATTGGTAATCGAAGCGAACAGGTGTTCGGACAATACGACCTCGATGTAATCCAGACGCCCGTTTTTATCGGTGACGATTGTTCCGGAATCGATAAGTCCAAACACCTCCCCTTTTTTATTTTCTGAATTGCCGATATTACTTTTAAATGTAGTGCCGCGCAGCCGTGCGAGGGTATCAGTGATTGCGGCATAGGAGCGGCCGTCGGTATTGCGGTTGGTACTGACCAGGTAATCGTAAGCGGTAATTTTCAGCCGGCGGGTAACGGTTTTCCCGCGGTTCAAGGCTTCCGCAATCTGCCCAAAACAATAAAGCAGCAAATCTTTATCGTGAATTGTGGCGCGGCCGTTTACTGAAGGAATGATCTCCAACCAATTTCCAGCGGCATTCTCGTAACGGAAAACATCGGTGTCAGGTTTTGAGCTGATTGCGAAAATGGGATACTCCATTGAATGCAGATCGCTCTTGGGGGCTATATCAATGATATCGGCAACAAACAGATCCAGCTGGTCGGCCTTCTCGATCAATTGGGTCATACTTCGTCTGCCCTCCCTTGATTATCGTCTGCGTCAATTTCTACTAACCATTGGCTCCGTGTCTCCCGGGGAGACAGCTGTCTGCCAGCCAGGGCCAGCAAGTGCTGGGTAATGGCGGTGCGTAGAAGTGAGCTGCGATCTTTGCGAATCCCCTCTTCCTGGATTACCTGCTCAAGCACCTGATTGATCCGTTCATCCAACCCGGAACTTAAAGTGACCGGGATAGCTTCGGTTGAACCGGGAACAATGAATTCTTCCGCAATTAAATTAGCGGCGTCGGAGCGTTGCAAGAATTTTGCGGTGATGTCTTCTATCCAGCGGGACCGTTGCTTCTTGTTATAACTGCTTTGTGCCATGGCGATGTCAATTTTCTCCAGCATGGAGCGCGGAATACGAATGCTGGAGCGAGTCCCTTTGTCCGATGCTTTGGGCAGGGAAAACTTAGTCACCTTTAATACCTTCAATAGCAGCAATGAGCCGATTGATAGCTTCATTAATATCAGCTGTTTTGCTGAGGTTGAGCGAGTGCAATGTCGATTCCAGCTTTAACTGTTTTGCGGCTGCTTTTAGCAACTGCCCTACTGAGGCGGCTTGGGATTTGTCGCCGAGCTTGATTGCAGCAGTCGCTTTGTTAGCGGGCTTATGACCGTTTAACTTTATTGCCAATTGATCTGCTGGCAATTGAGCAAGGGCGGCGGCAGATTTCAGGTCGTTTACTTTACCGAGACGAATTGCATCAAGCAAAAGAGCATCGGGGTAACGCAATACAGCCAGGTAACGTTGGCTTTCTGCCCTGCTTCGCCCCAGGATTTTACTGAGTTTGGTCACAGAGGTTTGCTGCACTCCCTCATCCGCAAGCAAGAGCTTCTTAACGTGTTCCAACCGCTCCCATAGGTTCATATCCTGTCGATGGACATTTTCCTCCCATTGCAGGGTATCGATCTGGTGGCGGGAATATTGTTGATCCAAAATGCGCGCTGCAATGTGGGTTTCACCGAGCAGTAAGTGCGCAAGCAGGCGACGCTCCCCTGCAATTAAATGAAAGGTACTTTCATCCCGCCAGACAACAATCGGATGTAAAAGCCTGTCCGCAGATTTAAGCGCAGCAGCGAAACTGACAAGCGATTGCAAATCCCCGACAGCTTTTCCTGAAAGGTTAAGTGCAGCGGCGACCCGATTAACATAACCCTCAATCCAGTCGGTGGATTCATCGATATCCAGGAAGGATTGATCCAGCGGATATTGATTGGCTATCACCTTGACCTGTTCCGGTGTCAGTGCCAGTTTCCGGGGATTTTCTGGATCGCACTGGATGTAGGAGACGGGAATTGTCTTAGCAACAATCGCCTTGATACTGGCAGCTGTCGCTACTTGGGCAGCGACCGAGCCGGCCCATTTTTCGGTATTGGATTCGTTTTGGTCGATCTTTCCAGTGCTGACGCGGTTACCGCTGGCGCTACCAAATTTTCTGGCCATAACCTGGCTCCTTGATGAGTGTCTCCCGGGGAGACACCTCATAGATTAATGTGATTCGTTGGGGAATATCTGGCTCAATGTAAAAGCGCCCACCGATGAACTTTGTTTATGGGCCACGTGCTGGGCAGATATCTGGAAAATACTGCGCGGTGAAATCCCCTTTAAATCCCGCTCGGGAAATGCGGTCGATTGCGGTAAATAAACTTCCGGCGGGAACATGATATTGCCCAGTTCCTTGTGCAACATTTCCAGAGTACTGCGGTGGATATTGGTGTTAGAGCGAACCTTATTGGGGCAAAGACCGATAAGGTTGAGTTGCTGTTGCTCATCGCGTGAGAAGTTTTCGGATTGGATCACCTGCAACATGGCGTTAATTCCTTGCAAGCTTTTTTCTTCAGGCTCGAAGGGGATAATGGCATGGGTTGCAGCGCGTACCGCTGAACGGAAAATGGGGTTACGGCTGGGACCCGTATCCAGAATGATCAGGTCGTAGGTATTGGCAACATCCTCCATATGCAGGAAATCGCCGAGACGGTCAATAATCAGCGAGGCGATTTTGCCCGAAGCATTGTCGTATTCACTGTTGATGCGTTCGAGCAGGGCAGGGTGGCCGACCATAATTTCCACCACGTGGTCAAACCCATTTTCCGGGCGGATGTACGTAGGGTGGGGAAGTACTGCCTTACCGAAAAAGATATCCGCAATATTGGATCGGGAATCAAGGTCCGGGTCACCGTCGTAATCCGGATGAAGCGGAGGTAATTGACCGCCGGTTGCTTGTGGGGCAGTTTCCATACCCACCCAGTAGTCTGACGAGTTGCATTGCATATCCAGATCTACAACTAACACATTCTTATGTGCGACTATGGCCGCGTATTCTGCAATTACACTAGCAACCGTTGTTTTACCAACGCCACCTTTCTGGTTTAGTACGGCCAATACCTTGCTTTTATAATGAACCATTCCCGACTCCTTAAATAACATACAATGTATAATATACATGTGTTATTGTTGAGGGCAAGTGTCTCCCGGGGAGACGCCGGACATTTTTAAACATCAGGCCAATTCTTGCGAACTAACGAAGGTTATTCCTCGGATTTAAATCCGAGAGTAGTGGAAAGTAAGTCCAAATCATCAAGGCCATAGAAATCCAGGGTTAATTTCCCGCATTGGCGCGCGGGGTCAAACTGGATCTTTACCGCGCGTCCCAAAATATCCTCCATTTGATTTTCATAGCGTTTTATATCGGCGTTTGAATGCTGCACCTGACCTCGAACCAATCCATGTAACTTGCTGACTGATTGTCGCTGGGCCAATAACTTGCGCAACAGCGGTTCCCTGACAGTTGGCTTTAAATGACAAACAACCCGCAAATGGCCGAGTGTTATTCGCTCCGGGTTTTTTTCCCACAGAGTAAATTCAGTATCAGTCAGTGCAAGACCTACGCGCTTAAAGTGGGTGAGGGTATAAACCTTATCAATGCCCAAATGACTGCGAATCTGCCGATTGGTCCAACCCTCACGGCTCAAAAACGCAATTACGAAGGCGCGCTGTGGGTCGGTGATGTCCGGGGTATTGCGTAGAAAATCGAGGGCATCCTGGCTATCAATTAGAAATGGGAGCATAAATAGACTCTTTTTTAGTCCTGAGACTAATTTTCTCGAGAGTGTGAGAGTAATAGGCTCGCAGTTTAACGATTAAATTAGTCACATGACTAATTTAATGGTGATCGATAGTTACTGTGCATAGAAATACCCGGGGATTTGCACAGCAATATAAGCAAAAAGCTTCTAGCCTTAAAAGATCAATACCCCGCAAGCGGGGCAGGGCATGGGGTATTAATTCGAGGTGCCTATGGCTGAACAGACATTTCTGGATGAATGGAGCCAACAATGCAAAGCATTTTTCGCTGATGCTACGGCGGGTGTTCACCCGATACACCCCTGCATTATCAATGGCCGTACTCACTACGTGCATGCTCCGCACCTGGCGACGGAAGATCCCCAATACTATGCACGTTTGAGTCAATTTGCCGAGCGCCACGATATAGGGTTAAAGCCTGATCAACGTAAACCGGGAAGCACCCAACATGCCGGTCGGCGTAAAAAATTTGTGCAGGTTATCTTTCTTGCCATGGGTTTTTTTAGCGCGGGTTTGCAGGCAGAGCAGGTGGATCAACACTTGGGATTGATGGCGATCAACACATCAGCAATTGAATACTCCGAACCTGTATCAACACCTTTGGGGGGGGTGATCGGAAAACTGGAACAAAGTGTTGTCAGCCAGGCATTAAAACAAATTTTATTGGCCCATCTCGATCAGGATGCCAGCCAGCCTTCCAGCATGCAGCAAGATATAGAAGAGCTCTCCCTCTATTACGCCCAATACCCGGCTGCCGTCCAACTATTACAATCCATCGCCGCTACAGAATGGACTTTGCGTTATGCCCCTCATACATTTCAAACGAACATTAGTGGTTCACGCCTGGAGATTGACCGGATCGATGTATTTTTTGATCCTCGTTCGGGCGCCCGGCTCAAGTTTTATGACAAGTGCAAAACCCAAAAGCCGTTTTGTATTGCCTCTCCCGCCGATGCATTGTTGCATGAGCTCCTGCATGTCCAGACCGTAACCCAGGACACCAGTAATTTTATTCGCCAGGGAGGATTAGATCCGATGAGTTACCCCGCTGAACATGAGCGCCTTACCATCCAGAAAGAAAACCAACTTTATGCAGCAATGACTGCCGTTGATGGCAATGCCCGACCAATCCGCAATGAGCATAATGGTCGGCATGTATTAGTGTCTTGTGCAACATGTTTAGAGTGAAACCGGCCATTAAATCGGCCAAAAATAAAAAATACCATAATTAAAATTAAAATTAATTGTATCTTAATCAATAAGATACTAGGATAAATAATCGGCCAACTAAATGGCCAATTGTGGGTCGCGACTATCTTATGACAACGTCTATATTAGATATCACACCGTTTATTCCTGCTGATGCGCGGTTGATGCAATCATCATTACCCGATAAAGCAATTTCGTTAATCAGCCTGACGGCCAAATTGACTGGCCAATTGGCGCCGCTAACATTGGCGCGCCTTGAGTACCATATGGCCGCCATCAATTCTTATTATTCCAACCTGATCGAAGGTAATGCGACCCGCCCACATGAGATCCGTGCGGCCCAACGTGGGAGTTACAGCGGTGATCCGGCCAAGCGCGATTTGCAACAAGAATCGCTAGCGCATATGCAGGTTCAGGAATGGCTATCGATACAAAAACCGGATTTGGATACGTTGTTTACACCGGAATTTATTAGCCGGTTGCATCGGGAGTTTTATCAGCGTGTACCGGAAGGGTTGTGGTTGATTAAGGATGAGCAAGGCAATACGGCAGCAACATTAGTGCCCGGTGAATGGCGGTCTGGTTCGGTTATCGTTGGCCAACATATTCCACCATCGGCATCCGACCTTCCCGCATTGATGCAAAAATTCTGCGAAACCTATAACCCCAAAAAATTTAGTGGCGATCGAAAACTCATTGCGATTATGGCCGCCCACCACCGCTTTACCTGGATTCACCCGTTTACTGATGGCAACGGCAGGGTAGGGCGTTTACTCACCGACGTCGCGTTAAAAGCAGCGGGGTTGGAAAGTTACGGCGCCTGGTGTATTAGCCGTGGACTCGCGCGAACCGCCACCCAATATAAACAATTACTGGCAAACGCCGATGCTGCGCGTCAAGGTGACTACGATGGTCGCGGTCAATTGACCGAGCGCGGATTAATGGATTTCTGCAACTACATGCTCGATACCGCAATAGATCAAGTGAGTTACATCAGTGACCTATTGGACCTTGCCAGCATGCGCCAGCGAATTGAAAGTTATGTTCAGGCACGCAACGATAAACGCGTGGCAGGAGTGGATGCGTCATTAAAACCCATCGTGAGTTTGATTTTATTTAGCGCCTATCAGCAAGGTGAAATTGGACGCGCACAAGCATTGGAACTTTGTGCCATGCCGGAGCGCAGCGCGCGCCGTTTATTGGGGCAATTAAAAAGCGAAGGGTTGCTCAGTGAGACCAGTAGTAAATCGCCACTGCGCTGGGAAATCCCCGAACACGCAGAACCCTGGTATTTTCCGAATCTTACTCCTTGAGGAATCTATTCATCCTTAATGACAACAAGAAAAAATATTCAGATAACCGGGTTTACCAATCAGACGGAATCTGCGGGTCATATAAATCCCCGGTTAAATTGTGCAATACGAGTTTGGGGTCTTTCGCTTTCTTTACCGGCGCATCGGTCCAGGGAACGACGTATAAAATGTTAGGCGCTTCTTTATTAAGATTGGTTTCTTCACTATCTGCCGCAAACGCAGCCATAGAAAATAACACTAAGACAAATCCGGTACGAATGACTTTCATCGATCAGTTCCTCACTTTAACTTGCGTTTTAATTCTGCAACCCAGGCCTCGGTATCCGGGTCCGCATTATTAATCAATGCAAGGTAGCGTTCGTAATGTTTAATCGCATTGGCGATATTTTGGTAATAAACATCATTAAGCAACGCCATATTGTAATGGGCATTGGCCAGATTTGGATTGAGTTCAAGTGCGCGGGAATAATGTTTCTCCGCTGTTTTATAGGCACCACTTTCTACATCAATTAAACCCAGCAAGTTTTCCAGTGTTGCCGACTGCGGTTCCAATTGAATTGCATTAGCAGCAGATTGTTTCGCCTGGGTAATATCGTTAGTTCTCAGTTGTGCCAATGCCAGATTGGCCCAGCCATCGACAAAGCCGGGATTGCCAGTCACAATTTTATTTAAATTGCTGCTCGCCTGAGCATATTCTTTTGCTTCCAGATTTTTGAGTGCGCTGACGTAATCGCCGCGAAATTTTTCGTCGAGCGATGTCTTGCTGGTGGATTGGGCTATACCGCGATCAGTAGTTGATGTTGAGCTGCAACCTGCTAATAGTAATGCGCCGCCCAATAGTGCTATGTGCAGAAAATTCAATGTTCGTTTCATTACTTAACACCTCCTTCACGATAAACATCTGCTTTACCTGCTCGGGCATAGCGCGAAGGAAACAGCGTTTTTAATGCGTTAAAACTTTCTTTAATCCATTTGCTTTCGGTACCGTCCGCGCTGCGGGCGATATTAATTTCATGGAACTCAATGGCTTTCTCTTCGAAAGGAAAGGCTTGGTCTTCAAGCAGGATATCGTACTGTTCCAATTCTTCCGGCGATAAATTGGCGGGGCGTTCGGAAGTTAACAATGCTTTGGAAAAATGCTGGTAAATATCGCCAATAGCGTAGGCAGATTCTGTAGTAATGGTCGCCACGCGATAAGAAGATGCTTCGCCATATAAATTAATAGCTTCTTGCATAAATTGTTTCTTCTCACGCAACCGCTGCGTCAACGGTTCGCGTAATTGCACACCAGCAAATTTTGCCTGTTTTGCACTGGCTAACGCCAATGCTGCTTGCGCAGCAATAAAATTAGTACGATCCGTCTTATAGTTGACGATGGTTTTTTTATCAGTGCTAAGAATTTTTTCCCGCCAGCTATCCACCGATTTGCCATCGCGTTTTTTACTGTATAACTCCACCAGCTTATTCATCGATTCCATATATTGTGGATAGGGGGAGGTATAAGTATTCGCGTAACTCACATAGGCGCGGATAGCATCATCCAGTTTGTCTTTTGTTTCGTAAAGTTCGGCAGCTTGCCACAGTGCCGCCATTTGTACGGATTTGTCGGAATCTTGCGCCGAAATTTTTTCAAACACCAATGCCGCGCGGTCGCTTTGTCCGAGTTTTAAATAAACATTGGATAGCTGCCGCGTCGCATCCTTGTAATTAGGATGTGATGCATAAAGTTTCTGGAAAAGTTCAATCGTTGCAGCAGCTGTAGGCCAGAGTTCATTAGCAATTGAAAGATTAATCGCCTCGTAAAGTGCATCGGCCGCGATGCTGGCTTTAGGCAACTGCTGTGCAATACGCACGTACTGCGCAATTGCTTTATCTTTATTTTGCGCATTCAGCTCATCTTTACCTTGCTGGTAGATAGCCAATGCCTGGGCTTCCTGAAATTTGGTACGTGCTTCCGTTGCTGTTGCTTGCTTCGCAAGCTCAATTAAAATACTTTCTGCATCTACTGCGCGATTTAATTTTAACAACGCCAGCGCCTTGATATAACTCGCTTCCGTCTGTGTGGATTTTGACAAGTTGCTACTCAAGGTGTTCGTCAGGTTGAGGACATCCTCATAGCGCTGGTTTTTGTAAGCAAGCTCCACTGCATGCAGGCTGACTTTTTGATATCGATCTTCAGTCGCGTACAAGCGCGCAGACTGCGCCGAATAGGCCAAATGTTTTTCCAGCCATTTTTTATTGTTAGGCTCTGCTCTGTACAGCTTATCGGTGAGATCAATCGTTGCGTAAGCTGCATCTTTATCCAGCAAAATTTCACCATCGTAAGCGGCTTTTTCAAATAGCGCGAGCGCTTCAGCATTGTCCCCGCGTGCGGCGAGTAATTCGCCGTAAGCGATATACACTTTGTCCTGGCGAGCATGCACAGAATAATGGGACAAATAACGCTTATACCATTTCTCGGCTTGCGCCAAATTGCTTGCCTGTTTAGTGCGGCGATAGGCACTTTGCTGTGCGTCCGCAACTAATAAAATATTATCGCGCATGGAATCTTTTACGTGCTGATAACTGGCGGTCGCTTTGCGCGAATTCCAGAAAGTGCTTTCCAGATTATAGGATTGATAAAAAGATTCCATCGCTACTGTGTATTGCTCTACCTGTTCCGAGATACGCAAAATAGTAATGGTTTGCAAAAGCGCATCGGGTACTTCCGTTGCGTCAGGGTAGGTTTTGATAAATTGATGCATTACCTGATTCGCTTGCGCATAACGTTTTTCCATGACTTGTAAATTGGAAATCATCAGGTAGGTTTGATAAATATAAGGTTGTTGTTCGGGCTCGTTAAAAAAATCATTGAGTGATGCCAGATCCGGCAAATTTTTAGCCGCTAAGGCAAGCGCGCGGAAATACTCATTAAAGTCACCCTTATCTTTATCCGAAAGACTGGCTTCGTTACCAAATTTGCGATGTTTGATCGCCAGGGAAAAATCTTCAATTGCTTCCGGGTTCAGGCCTTGCTTATAGCGCGACCAGCCGCGCTTCGTTAATGCCTGTTCGTAAAGTGGATGTGCTTCGCCAGCAAAAATAACTTCTGAATAAGCAGTTTCAGCACTCAGGTAATCTTCAGTAATAAATGCATACTCACCAATACGAAACTGCGCTTCCGGGTAATGTACCGATTGGGGAAATTGTTCTGTTAATCGGCGCAATACCGCCAGAGATTCTTCATCGCGGCCGAGCTTGTCATAATTTTGCGCGAGCTTGTAAAGTATTAAATCGTTGTCCTTTGCATCGGGGTATTCTTCCAACGCTTTATTAAATAAATCGATGGTATTTTGCAGGCTGGCTACTTGTGCGGTGTCTGCAACGCCTTGTTGGGATGTGTCCTGGTTATCTTCCAAATCCTTGAGTTTTTTCATTTCCAATTCGGCCAGACGACCCATGGCTGCACGACGGCCCTTTTCTTCACTACCTGCGGTACGCAAATAGCTGTCATAAGCTTGCCGGACTTCTTCTTCAGATTTAGGTTTAACAAAAACCGGAGCCTGGCCAACCTGGGATGATTGCATATCCAGATCGCGCAAGGTTGCCTCTTGCTCTACTTGCGTGCTGCAACCTGTGAGCAAATAACCCGAGAGGCACAATAATGAGAGAGTGTAATTACGCATAACAATCCGTTATTTATGATCGTACAATGAGGCCAGGCCAAAACGGGATTGACTTAAATAGCTGTCAATTGCATTTTTTTCTTCGCGCAAAAATTCGCTGACGCGTTGGCCGGATTCCGTGTTGAACTTACTTTTCAGGTTGGTAATTTGCGGCGTTGGACTAAGCCCGTCCAGCAATGCTATTTTGATGGCATTATTGCGCAGTAATTTATCGTTGCTATGGTCCGGTCGCAAGAAATGTATTGATGTTGAATTGTTTGCTTGTGCTGCAATGTCGGAGGAAAGTTTTTGGTAGTAATCAATCGCTTCTTCATAGCGGCCAGTAGCCGCATCAAATTGTTCTAATT
Source organism: Cellvibrio sp. 79 (assembly GCA_003056245.1). Taxonomy (GTDB): domain Bacteria; phylum Pseudomonadota; class Gammaproteobacteria; order Pseudomonadales; family Cellvibrionaceae; genus Cellvibrio. Next base: position 11,635 of record MVDH01000005.1, read on the forward strand.
GGCGTAGTGTAAACGCGGATAATAAATAAGCTTCGGCAACTGAAATATCCCGTTGCGGTTGTGCGCGCAACTTATCGAAAGCATTGAGTGCACCGATAAAATCCTGCTGGTGCAATGCTGCAACTCCAAGGCCTAACAATGCGCGTTGAGCATACTCACTGGATATCGCCACATTGCGGAAACTTTCTCGCGCATCGCGATAAAAACCAAACTGGATCTGTGAATATCCCAACATGGTGAATAAACGATAATCCAATGCATCGCGCTTATTTTTATTTTCTTTCAATGCAGTATTAATAGCGGCGTGGGCATCAGTCCACCACTCTTGCCGTAAATTAGCAGACGCGAGATTCAATTGCGCCACACGAAAATGCTTTGAATTCGCAGAAATTTTTTCATAAATTCGTAATGCTTCACGGTGTTTTTTTTGCTTTTGCAACGCAGTGCCCTGCAATACGTAAGCTTCTGTCCGGTCATCCGCTACGAGTTGTTCAAAAAGTGAAATATCGCTTAGTAATGTTGTAACCTTGGGCCAGTGTTCGTTGGCTGCATAAAAACGGGCTAACTCAAAGGTGAGTCGGGCTTCAGCAATAGTATTTGCTTGCTGTTGGGCTTCAAGCAATAATTGTTCAACCAATGCATGGCCATAAACTTGCAACGCCAGGCGCACCAGAGGTTGAATTTCCGGATCATTCAAATAAGCTGCATTAAGAACATTGTTGTTTGCCAGGATTTGCAATGCACCGGCGTAATCTTTTGCCTGGTAAGCTTTTTCCGTTTGCCGGCGAACATCTGCCAGGTTCGCATTGGTTGCGGATTTGGCAAAACTATTATAAGTGGTGGAGATAACGCGCCCTAACTCATCGTCGAGATTCGCAGGTGCGGGCGATGCTGCCCACGTCGTGAACGAAAGCATCAACAAGAGTGCACAAATGCTCCTTAAGGGAAAATAACTGGCCATGTTTACGTTGATCTTTAAAGTTAAAAATAAAATTCCCCTGACCGAAGGGCCAGGGGAATAACTATCAGGCAATGCTATAAGTGAAATGCCCGTCTTCGGTGGCACCGACATGAATTTTCTGAATGTCGATTCCGTTAGCCATTTTTGCCAGACACTCTGCCGCTAATGTTGGCAACAATGTGCGTGTCAAAATATTTTCGATATTGCGCGCACCGGTATCCACTTCCTGGCTGCGAGCCAGAATATGCAATAGCACTTCTTCATCGTAAGTAAATTCCGCGTTGTAATGTTCTTTCACGCGTTTCTTAATACGATTCATGTTGATCAGGCAGATCTTCATTAAATCCTCATCACCTAATGGATAATAAGGAATAACAGTCGTGCGGCCGATAAACGCCGGTTTGAAATAACGCAGTAATTGCGGGCGGAAATTATCGAGCAATACTTCAGGGTCCGGACGGGTTTCCTGCGCAGCGCACATTGCGCGGATATGTTCTTCTGCCGCGTTGGAGGTCATGATGATGACAGTATTGCGGAAGTCGATATCGCGCCCTTCACCATCTTTAATCGTGCCTTTATCGAACAAGTTATAAAACACATCCTGAACACCGGGGTGCGCTTTTTCCATTTCATCCAGCAGGACAACACTGTAAGGCTTTCTGCGTACGGCTTCAGTTAACACACCGCCTTCACCGTAACCTACATAACCCGGTGGTGAACCCAACAGCATGGAAACTTTATGTTCTTCTTTAAATTCCGACATGTTGATGACAGTAATATTTTGCTCACCGCCATACAAAATATCAGCGAGCGCAAGGGCAGTTTCGGTTTTACCGACACCACTTGATCCCACCATAAAAAATACACCGATAGGTTTGCGGGGATCGGTTAAACCGGCGCGCGATGTGCGAATACTTTGCGCAATCGCTTCCAGTGCATGTGGTTGACCAATTACACGTTGGCCTAATACATCCTGCAATTCCAGAATGGCTTTAATTTCATTCGATACCATTTTGCCGACCGGAATGCCGGTCCAATTCGCAACAACTTCCGCAATTGCCTGACCATCAACATCAACATTAATGAGTGGGCTTTCACCTTGTAATTGTGCGAGTTGATCGCGCAAGCTGCTCAGCTGTGTACGCAAATCGTCAAGTTCGGTTTGCAATTCTGCAGCGGCTTCGGGAGCTTGCTGTTGTTGGAAAATTCGTTCGATTTTTTGTTGCAGCTCCTGGATTGCCGCAACATTCTTTTTCTCTGCTTCCCATTGCGCTTCCTGTGTCTCGAGCAACTTTTGCAAATCAATTTTTTGTTGCTCCAGCAATTCAATTTTTTGCGCGTAATTGCCGTGACTGGCATTTTCACGCGCAAGTGATTCTATAGTGGAGTTGCTTTGGGTAATTTGACGGCGAGTGTCTTCAATTGCCGATGGTGTTGAACTCTGGCTGAGCGCGACGCGTGCGCACGCGGTATCCAGCAAGCTAACGGATTTATCGGGCAGTTGACGCGCGGTAATGTAACGACTGGATAATTTAACCGATTCGACAATCGCTTCATCCAGAATACGAACCTTATGATGTCTTTCCAGCATTGCCGAAACAGCGCGCATCATATTGATAGCTTTTTCTTCATCCGGCTCTTCAATTTTAACGACCTGGAAGCGGCGAGTTAATGCCGGATCGCGTTCAAAATATTTTTTATACTCAGCCCAGGTTGTTGCAGCGATTGTGCGTAATTCGCCGCGGGCCAATGCAGGTTTAAGTAAGTTAGCGGCATCACCCTGGCCTTCTTTACCGCCGGCACCAATAAGGGTGTGCGCTTCATCGATAAACATAATGATGGGTTCAGGTGATGCTTTTACTTCTGCGATTACCGATTTAAGACGATTTTCAAATTCACCTTTCACGCTCGCACCGGCTTGCAACAAGCCCAGGTCCAGGCTGCGAATCGTTACATTTTTTAATTGGTCGGGAACATCGCCCGATGCAATACGCAATGCAAAACCTTCCACAACGGCAGTCTTGCCTACACCAGCTTCACCCGTCAGGATCGGGTTGTTTTGGCGGCGGCGGATAAGGATGTCGACAATTTGCCTGACTTCTTCATCACGGCCCAACACCGCATCAATTTTTCCATTTTTAGCGGCCTCAGTGAGGTTCACTGTAAATTTGTCGAGCGCCGGTGTTGAACTGGGAACAGCACTGACTTCGCCAGTGTTATTACCATTGTCTTGTACGCTGGTTGATTTCGATTCAGCGGTTGTTCCTACCAGTGCGCGAACCAAATCGCGCAAAGATTCCGGTGCAATTTTTTTCAATTCGCCATTGGTGATTTCGGTAGCGCGGCGCAATCCATCATCAAGCATTAACGCCGCAAGAATATGAGCCGAGGTAATTCTGGGGTAGCCGTATTCCACGCTCGCCAGAACCCATGCATTTTTGGCCAGGTCTACAATCGTGGGCGATAACGCAGGTGCACGGGTGTTGCCACCTTTGATTGCATCCAGTTCGCGATTCAAGTGCCTTACCAGATTGCCCAGGTTAATTTCATATTTGGTCAACACCGCCTGAATATCACTGTCAGGAATTTCTAATAGTTTTATTAGCCAGTGCTCGATTTCCACGTTGTAATGTGTACGTGATAAACATAACCCGGCTGCACCTTCCAACGCGTTGCGGCAAGGTTCATTCAGTTTGGTAACCAGTGATTTGAGATCGATGCTGATCATTCTTCAATCCTTAGTGAGAGAGTGAACTGATAGTAAGAGCGCCAAGGGAAATCATTTGGCGGATACCGTTATTTTTAATGTCTTTTGTTTATTCCCGGATGTATTTTTTGTATTTGAAGACAACCAGGTATTCCAACCCAATATCGGTGATGCGGCATTGCTTAACTGGATTTTATTCGGTAAGTCTGCACGATTAACTTCGATTACGAAATCGTAATCATGCTCCAGGCCCAAATAAAAACGTACCATATCATTCATTGCTCCCAATGCTTTGGTGCCCGGCGCAAACTGGTAAAACTGGGCCTTGGTTAAAGGTCCAAGGACGATACGGATTTTACCCTGGGCAATCCACCCACGCGAACCCAGCATCGCTGATTGCGCCAGACGTGCATTTTGCCCCAACGGCATGGCTTTGGATGCAATTCGAGTGCAGAAATCAGGTAATAAATCTTGCCATTGGCCGATGAACTGCTCGATTTTAACGGGCAATTGAAAATAATCGGCCAGCATTTGTTTTAGCCCTTGCGCTGAACGAACCTTATGGGTAAGTAGTCCGCTGTAAAACAGCAAGGTTTCATCCTTAAATTTCAATCGTTTGGCCAAACCAGCGGTACCCATTCCAATCATTCCCAGAATGATGTGGTTTGGTGTTGTTGTTAACGTACTGCGCTGGTTTTTTAACTGTTTACGTTCCGGCTCCAGGGCGAGGTTATATTTGGTATTGGCCTGGTAAAAAAGAGAAATCAAACGGTGATTAAACAGATCCAGAAATTGCGCTAACGCTGAGTCTTTTAATTTAAGCCGTTGCAAAATAAACTCGGTGTAATGATAGGGCAATACACCGCTACTACCGGCAATACTCAGGAAGTTGGTTTGCACTCGACAAAAACGCACTGATGAATCTGTTAAATTGCCATCAATACTTACCACATCCGATTCAGGAAAACTCAGTGACGGTTTAGTGCGAAATTGTAAAATTTCACTAGTCGGTGGAGCGAATCCACCAATCGTTTGAATTCTAGTTTGTAACTCGCGCGTGGAATTATTAACCAGAAGCGCGCGCTCAAGCAGCCGCACAGTCTGAAAAAAACTGTACTCATTGGGCTCGGATAGCAAGCGCTCAATTACAGAAGTGTTTTTTCGCCAGCGCGGGGAGAACATTTTTTCAGGAAACCTTCTTTATTTTTCCGCTTCACCAGGAGGCGGGTAAATGAATTGATGGAACAGTACAAACCAAAAAAATGTTCCAGAATTGACGCAAATAAGAAACTGCTGCTGCCAGTGAAATGCAAATCATCAATTAATAATTCCATTTCAAGCCCTCGGCAAAGGGTAGTGCGTCCGTCTATATTCAGGGGCGCATTTACCGGGCGTGTTGATATAGAAGCTATCGAATCAATTAAGGCCCGTGAGGCAGAGGAATCTTTGAAATCATACAAGCGTAAAATTTCCTTTAAGGCATTAGTCGCATCTTTTGCACCGGTGATGGACAGGTGGTTCAAATTCAAATGCGAGAGCAACCGCCAACGTGCACCATCCCGTAAGGGGGGACGAATACAAACGGTAGGCTGGATTAGCAGACGAATTTTTTCGCAAGGTGGTGCAGCATTAATGCACTGCAATCTGGGTTGTTCAAGTGAATAAGGTAGCTTGGCTGGTAAATTGCGATTACTGCATTGGGTTTCAATCAGCAATGTTTTGTCATCGGGGATGTTCGGGTTGAATGCCAAATCCACCAGCGTTAAAAATACATCGGTTGCATCATCGCGCGCTTGTATGCCTAATTTTGCTGAACGTCGGTTGGTAAACCAGAATGATTCGTGGTTGAAATCCAGATGCTCATGTTTAAGGCCGTAGAGCGGAATAAATGCTGTTTGGGTTCCGTCGGAGTCTGTCGCTGTTACTTTATCAACGGAATAGATTTCAAAACCTTGTGGCCGACGAATATCCGGTACTATTTGGTATTCTTCCCGAGTGTGATCGACTTTAATTGGATCAGCTTTATGTTCAAACAAATTGATAACCGGAGTGCAACCCAGCATAAATGTTTGCGCATTGATATTGTGTTCCAGCTCAATATTGGATTGATTAAGATAGATATAAATATTTAATTCAGAAGTTGTATGCGCAGGAATGTATTTATCCAGGCCATCCAAATCAATAAATAGAAATTTTTCCGGGAACACAAAAAATTCCGTTAACAATCGGTAACCCAGCAACGATGTGGCGGGATAAGGCAGTAACCCTTCATGTTCAGCGAAGCCCACGGGTTTCAATAACTGTTTGCCGGCGAATACAGGTTTTACATCTGTTTCAGTGGTAGTAATTACGATTTGTTGACATTCATTCATCAACATTTCATACAATGGATAGATGTGTTGCGCTTGTCCTTTTAAATAAAAACGTAAACGTTTTGGTCCTAGTTCAGCGATATTGATCGCTTCATTAAAACTGCGCAAACGCAAGCGTAGTACTCCGCCTGCACCACGAACACTGTTAGCGCCGGGTGTAGCAAAAGGGCGTCCTAAAAAGCTGGCTTCTTCGACAACCAACGGCAATAACTCGGTATCGTATACCGTAGAAAATTTACAGGTTTCTCCCTGGAATTGTTCGGTTTCCAATAATGTTTTAGCGGGTAATTCATAGTTGCCTTCGAGTTGATCCTGATCAGGAATAAATTGGGCAATCGACATGGAAGGAATCGGGCATTGATAATGCGGAAACAATACCGTTAACAATGCATCGCTCAACTCGGGAAAGTCATCGTGCAATTTATGGTGGATACGCGCGTTTAAATACGCAAAACTTTCAATGAGGCGCGATACATGCGGGTCTTCAATCGTATCCGGGCTTATACCGAGGCGCCCTGCAATTTTCGGATGTTCTTTGGCAAAGCGCGCGCCGAGCTGGCGAACATACGCCAGCTCTTTTTCGTAATAGGGTAATAACTCATCAGCCATGTTGTGATTCTTCTACTTTAACAGTGCGGAAAACCGGATCGAGTATGGAGTCAAAAATAATAACTTCTGGTGCCGGGTCTGCATAAAGAGTGGCATCAATACGAAAACGCAGCGTCCTGTCCCCCATGTCTTTGTTATCAATGTGAACTACCTTGACTGTTTTAAAGCGTGGTTCATAGGTGATCAACGTAGCTTCCAGACTTTTTATAAAATGACGTTTTTTTTCTATATCCGCGATGTTGACGGTTGCCAGATCTGGTAGCCCATAATTCAGCAGTGATTTTTCCAGTTGCGTCAGTTGTTCCGACGGTGTCTGCATGCGAAAACGGGTGTTCATTAAATTTTCCAGATCGCGTTTTACGCTGTTACGTAAATCGCGCAGATATTGCACCCGGCTTTTATCCTGATCCTGCGAACTTGTTGGATCATCATCAATTAATCGATCCAGAATCGATGGGCGAATTTCAAGTTTCTTATCTATTTTCATAAACCTGTTTCCATACCCATTATGCGGTTTGCATTAATTCAGTAACCAGTTCCAATTCCGATACCATTTGATCGAGTTGATAGTGCGGTACCAAATGAATCACGCAAAAATATTGTCCAGGTTTATCCGGGCGCTCGGTGACTTTCACATTAGCTTGCCGCAATGGATAGCGTGCTTGTTCTTCCCAATCGAGGTCATCGCGGCCGGTGGTGTAGCGAAATAGCCACTCCATAAGAAAGCGTTCACAATCTTCGGCGGTAATGAAAGAACCGATTTTGTCCCTGATCATGACTTTCAAATAATGCGCGATACGGGAAGCACAAAGTACGTGTTGCAACATTGCTGACAGTTTAGCGTTGACGTCTTCGGCTTTTGAGTGACGCAGCTTAGGATATTGTACCGATTGGTTACTGTAAAACGCGCTATACGGTGTGTCATAACAATGGCATAAAGGGATCAAACCTAAATCGCTTAATTCGCGTTCCATAGTGTCAGTAATGATGACGTCGACGCTCGGCTTCAGGGCAACCATATCTTTATCGGTGGTGAAACATGCATTGGGCAAATTGGTAATTAACCCGCCGCCAATTTGATCGCGCGGCACACCACGAATATGTCCAAACCAACCGACGTTGGAAAATTCGCGAATTAACACCCCGCCAAAGGCATAACAGGCATTGCCCCATAAATAAGTTGATTGACCTTCTTTGCCCGTCTTTTCCTGAAAATAAATACCTTTATGGCTACCGGGTTCGGTGCGATAGGGTTTGCGCATTAAAATTTTTGGTAATGTCAAACCGAGAAAACGACTATCCTGCTTTTCGCGCAGCGAACGCCAGCGAATGTATTCATGTTGCGCAAAAATGCTGTGCAAATTGATGGGCATTCCCAGAGTGGAAAAATCATCCAATCCAAAAAATTCGCTGGAAATAGAACAAATAAAAGGGGCAAAAGATGCCGCTGCAATTTGGCTTAATCCTGCCAGGGTAGAAATATCATCATAAGGGTGACGGACGGAACGTTTATGGCTGATTTCATAATCGCCAATAATGACGCCATAAGGTTCCCCACCCGGCGTGCCATATTCTTCACTGTATATTTTTTGGAACAATTGGCTCTGGTCAACATCGAGCGCACGTTCAATATCCTTGCTGACTTCTGCCCAGGAAATATCGAGCATTCTGATCTTTATCGTGCGACTGGCCTCTGCCTGGGTAACGAGATACCAAAGACCGCGCCAGCTCGCCTCCAATTGCTGAAATTTTTTATGATGGATAATTTCATTAACTTGCTCATTGATCATTTGATCTAACAAAGCGATGGATTTATGCAGCGCAACTTCAATGTCGCTCGTCGTTTTTACGCGCGAGCAGTCCTCGTAATTTTTTAACCAATAAGTCAGTGCTTTGACTTTATCTGTTTCTATAAGGAAATCGCTATGACTAACCAACGATGGTATTTGTTGGCAGGCAATATCTAAGAGCGAAGGGGAGGGAACAACCGGGCTCTGCTGTGCGGCGGCGTCTTGATGGGATGTTGTCACAACAGAGTCCATTACCAAGTGAAAAGGAGGCGATAGTGATATCGCCTCCTTAAGTTGATCAACGATTTACAAAATCCAATCGGCGTGCATGTGTGGAATATACGCCGCAGAAACCAGCGTATATCCCCGGCGATTAACCGGCTTTCGGAATATTCGCAACCAGACGCAATGATGCCGTCAGTTCTTCCATTTGCAACCACGGGCGCATCATAACAACGGCGTTATACACGCCTGGTTGGCCTGGAACTTCTTTCACTTCAACACGTGCTTCACGCAATGGATATTGCGCTTTGGCTTCAGCACTTGCACCTTCACTGCCGTTGACATAACTGCTAATCCAGCGATTCAACCAGGTTTCAGCTTCGCCAACTTCCATGAAGGAACCGATTTTGTCGCGTGCCATGACTTTCAGGAAATGCGCGATACGGGAAGTTGCCATGATGTACGGCAAACGGGCAGAAATTGCGGCATTGGCTGTTGCATCAGGATTGTCGAATTTCTTCGGACGTTGGGTCGTTTGCGCACCGAAGAACACCGCATAATCGGTATTTTTGTAGTGGCATAATGGCAGGAAGCCCAATTTGCTCAGCTCGGCTTCACGGCGATCGGTAATGCCAATTTCAGTTGGGCATTTCTGATCGGTGTCACCGTCATCGCTTACAAATACATGGCTCGGCAGACCTTGAACTTTACCGCCGCCTTCTGCACCGCGAATAGCGGTACACCAGCCATTTTCAGAAAATGCATTGGTCAGGGTAGCACCCAGCGCATAAGCGGCATTCATCCAGCAATAGTCATCATGATCTGTTTCGGTATGACGGCCATCATGTGTGCTTGCAACTTCTTCGTAGTTGAATGCTTCAACTGGTTTGGTTGCCTGGCCATACGGCAGACGAGCCAGAACGCGTGGCATTGCCAGAGTTACAAAGCGTGAGTCTTCGGTATCGCGGAAGCTACGCCATTGAATGTATTCAGCGCTGTCGAAAATCTTTTCCAGATCGCGTGGTTTGGACAATTCAGTGAAACTGTCAAAACCAAACATTTCCGGTGCCGCAGCAGAAAGGAAAGGGCAGAAACCGGCAGCAGCAACGTTCGACATTTTTGATAACAGGGAAATGTCATCCGGGTGTGTAGAAAACTCATAATCGCCAACCAGTGCCGCATAAGGTTGACCACCGGCAGTACCGAATTCGCTTTCGTAAATTTTCTTGAAGATTTGGCTTTGGTCAAATTCAACCGCTTTTTCCAGATCTTTGCCCAGCTCTTTTTTGCTGATGTTCAGCATACGGATTTTTAATTGTGAACTGGTTTCACTGTTTTGAACCAGGTAGTTCAAGCCGCGCCAGGAGCCTTCCAGTTTCTGGAATTTCTCGTGGTGCATAACGGCGGCCAATTGCTTGGACATCGCCTCGTCGATTGCTTTGATGGCAGCATTGATAGTGACAGACAAGTTTTTGTCCCACTTTACGGTGCCTTTCATTGCTTCCTGGGTCAGCGTACGCAGGAGTTCTTCGGTCTCATTGCGCGCTGTTTGTTTGGTTGCACCGATAGCTTGTTCCAGAAAACTGACTTCGCTGGTTTGTGCTTCCGCTTGTTGGCTGGCTAATTGTTCCGGGGTAGACATAATGATTATTCCTCGCCCTTATTAACGCCCAATTCATTCGACAATGAAGAGAGGGCATTGGTATTGCTTAATACATCTTCCAAAATAGATTCCAATTCTTCCGAACGATCAGCTTTAGTGAGCAGGTCGCGCAGTTTGTTGCGGGTATCCATTAATTTTTTCAACGGCTCAAGTTGTTCAACAATGCGATGCGGCTCAAAATCTTCCATGTTTTTGAAGTCCAGGTTCAAGGACATTTCGCTGCCATCGCCTTCCAGCAGGTTTTCAACTTTCATGCGCAATTGCGGATTAACTTTTGACATGATTTCGTTGAAGTTATCGCGATCAATTTGCGAGAACTTGCGCTCTTTAAGCGGCTTTTTACTATCAGCGTTATCACCGGAATAATCGCCCATCACACCCATCACGAAAGGAATTTCTTTTTCGACAACAGTGCCGTTGGTTTCCAAATCGTAGGTGATATGAACACGAGGTTTTCTTACGCGTTTCAATTTGTCATGGATACTATCGGACATAATCCCTAATCCTCTCTGGCTAGGTGGTTAAATTAATCTTCATTGCTCTTCACACCAGTGAGTTCACTGAAGTGTTTGCGGGACGAAGAGTCTGGTATTAGCTCGACGATTAAATCTTCGAGCGACATATTGCCCCATTTCACTGCTTTTTCGAGCGCATAAGAAACGGGCGAGTGTGGTTCAGTCTTGCGAAAAAATTGTGCGATTTCCAATAATTGCTTGAATGCTGCATCGCGCGATACCAATGCGTTAGCGACTACATTGGCGGTATTACCTGCTACTGCTTTGGTCGCTGACCCCGGAGTATCGGATGCTGCTGCCTCTTCTTGTGATGAAGTATCTACAACAATTGGTAATTTATGTTTGGCAATGTGGTTAACCGCAGAGCGACATTCTTCCAGAGTCACAATAATAGCTCTGGTAGAAGGCGCATCTTCTGAGCCGCACAAGTTGTCCAGCAATGTTTCGATAGCGCGGCAGGCATTTACCGCTGCTGTAACGTCTTCCAGGAGGTCAACAAAAAAGCTTTCGCTGCTTTCCGCCACTGCCTGCTCAATGTTGGTCAGGCTAAATCCCAACTTTTCCGCTTTGGCTTCGCGCGCATCGTCATTTGTGGTGCGCTCTACATCGACTGCTTGCTGATACTGATAGTAGGCAAAGGGACCAGGTGTATAACCTTCTGTTAAAGGAACCCGTCTAATCGGGGCGATCAATACACCCTCATTAGAGGTACCATTCAATCCAGCTAAAGGCGCAACCCTCGTTTCTATGCCATCTTCATCAGGCATAGGATAAAGATGTTCCCAGAATTGGCTTAATAGGCCTTCGATTAGCTGCAGTGCATCCCGCAATCCCTGAAAACCGTAACGCCTGACCATGGCTTCTGTTAACCATGTAGCAACTTCCAGATCTTTACTTTCTTCACGGAGTATTTTTGGAGCAAGTGTTAATATTTTTCGCCAATATTCATCCGCTTCACCACCGCCACTTTCGCTGTATAAATTGTTCTTTTCCGCATCGCGTGCGGCATAACGGGCAGTTTTAATGGTTTGGTAACTGGATAATGGAGATGCGTCAAGGCGCAGATCTTCCCCGGTTGGTTGATCATCTGAAATCGGCTGAAGAAGTTCTGTTAAATCGAGAATTGCTGATGATGCCATTAAAGCCGTATCCCTATTGGTCTGATCTTATTTAAATAAAAGGTTGTGCTGAATAGTACTAACAACCTAAGCTAGTGGCCCCAAAACTTGTGAGGATAAAGGCTTCCAAGTTGCGCTGACGAACCACAAAGGATACAACCTAGCACAGTCAGTATCATAAATTAATAACTGTTTCAGAAAAAGCCATGTAGCTAAAGTGAAATGCGTCACAAAACCCGAGGTGGTATGTGGTTTTAATGACATGATAGGATTTCAGAATTACTGCAAGCTGTCGAGATATATTGTACAGAATGCAGAATGAATAAATTTTTTATAATCAATGACATACTCGCTAGATGGATCGGTTAGGGTTTATTGCAGATGGCGCTTCAAGTAACGTTAATTAAAACTCCCGGCAGTATTTCGCTACCGCGGAATAATCATATTTTTGATCAGCGTGGTGGCACCTTTGGCCGCGCTGACAGTAACACTTGGGTGCTTCCAGACCCCGATAAATTTCTGTCTTCGTGCCATTGCGAAGTAGTTTATGCCGATACTCAATTTTATCTTGAAGATAAAAGTACCAATGGCACTTTTGTGAATGGCAGCTTTGAACCCCTTGGTCGCGGCATCCGTTATCTGTTGCGCGATGGTGATTTCTTTGAGATAGGCGAATACCGTTTTTCTATTCAATTAGAGCAACAACCACAAGGTGCTTTTGCATCACCGTTTGATGCCGCTCCCTCTTTTTCCGGCAATTCTTCACTGTTTGACGATTTGCCCAAAACAGATTTTTTTGGTGATGCTCCTGGCGATGCGTCCCTGTTTGACCAACAACAGGATCCGTTGGCGCTTTGGGATAAGCGCCCGCCGGTGCAACAACCCCAGCGCACCCCCTTTGATACAGCACCTGAATATTCTGCAAATAATAAAGGAACCAACACCTTACTTGATGACTTTGTCGGTCTCGGTAAACCAACCAGCGACACAGGTTTTCAGGCAATGGATATGGCGTCCTCTATGGATCAGGCAATATCCTGGCCAACCGCCAAAAGTGAAAGCCTGATTCCGGAAGACTGGGCCGATGATTTGATGGGACACTCGCCTATTGCCAACCCAATTAATGCGAGCCCGCGTGTTACCAGAAATGAAGTAATACCCGATGACGATTTACTATCACCCTTCGCAACGAATACCCCGGCAGTAACCGATACTCCGTTTGATATCCCCAAACCGGCTGCACGAGTGCCTCTGGCAGAACGTATTTTTGCGATGGAACAACCTGCTCAGGAAAAACTGCAGCCATTTCTTCAGGAAAGCCTGCAACCGGTTCCGGTATCCGTTCCTTTCCCGGAAAAAACAGTAGCGCCACCAGTGGTTGTTCCTGTAGTGGAAATAAAACCGCCGCCGCACGTACCAACTCCTCCCCCTGTTACTCAAGTTGCGCCGGTTGACCACGCAGCAAATCGTGTATTGGTAGAAGCGTTGGGACTGGATGTATCGCGTTTGTCTGACGCCGACATGGTGGAGATCAATCGTGTTGCCGGACTGCTTATGCGTGAAATTGTGGATGGCATGTTAGGTGTATTGCGTTCGCGGGCGAGCATCAAAAATGAGTTCCGTATGAACGTGACTACCATCCAGCCAGTAGAAAATAATCCATTGAAGTTCTCGGTTTGTGTGGATGATGCACTGGAAAATTTGTTTATCAAAAAATCCAATGCCTACAAAAAACCGGTAGAAGCGTTCCGCGAGGGGTTTCAGGAAATTGCCGAGCATCAATTGGCAATGATTGCCGGGATTCGCCAGGGGTTCGAGGCTATGATGGAGCGGTTTAATCCGGAGCATTTGGAAAAAAGTTTTAGCAAGCAGGTGAAAGGCAGTGTTATACCTGGCATGCAGAAAGCGAAATTCTGGAACAGCTACTCCGAGTATTACCAGGGGTTTACCGACAATATGGAGAGTTCATTCCAGCATTTGTTTGGTAGTGATTTTGTGTCTGCCTATGAAGATCAATTACGCCGTTTGACTGCGGCGCGAAAACGAGGGGAGTCCAGTAATAATGAATAACAGATATACGACAACGTGTTCAGTATTAAAACGAGCCATGCTGCTCACATTTTTACTGGTTATGGTGGCTGGTTGCTCGTCATCCAAAAGCCGGGTCGGTGGAGTATTTAACCTCGACACAGATTTAAAACTGACATTTCAAGTTAGTTCGGATATCAATCCCGATGATAACAACAGGCCTTCACCTGTCTTTGTAAGGTTCTATCAACTGAAATCCACCACTGCATTTGATAAAGCAGATTTCATTGATATTTATGAACGGGACAAGGAAATTTTTGGTGGTGATATTGTTAATAAACAAACCTTAAAACCGCTGGTTCCAGGCGAAACCCGCACTGAACGTCTGGTGCTGGAGCCTGGGACTCGCGCCATCGCCATTTATGCTGAATTTTCCCAATATGCAGGTTCAACGTATAAGGTTGTTTTTCCAATTACGGAGAATAACGTAATTCGCAATACAGAAACGGTGCAGATTTCCGGAAGAGTTTTGTCAGTGGTAAAAAAATAAATTTGGGTTTCCACCCAAGGAATTTACGAGAAGCCTATGTCTCTTGATAGCAAAGTCGTTTGGTCGGAAGGGATGTTTCTTAATCCCCAGCATTTTCAGCAGCAAGATCGCTATTTTGAAAGCTATATAAATCGCAAATGCAGTGCATCAGGTAACAATACCTGGGGTTTGCAACATATAGAAATTGACCAGCAGTTACTGAAGTTGGGCAAGATTTCCGTGCATAACGGACGCGGTATTTTTCCGGATGGAACTCCATTCAGCTTTCCTGATATTGATGATGCGCCGGCAGTAGTTGATGTGCCTGTAGGGTCGCACAATGTAGTGGTATATGTTGGCGTTCCGGTCCATCGTCCCGGTGCGGTAAATGTTTTGGCTAAAGACAACGTCCAGGGCCTCGCGCGTTATTATCCATTGGAAATGCCGGTGCGGGACGTGACCCAGGAAGCGGGTGAGGACCATCAACTCGGCGTGGCGAAATTGCGGTTACGGTTGCTGCTGGATACAGATGACCTGAGTGGTTATGCCTGTATTGGTGTAGCAAGAATTGCTGAAGCACGTGAAGACCGGAATATCATTCTCGACGAACACTATCTGCCCAGCTGCCTGGATGTGCAAGCGGTACCGCGCTTGTCCGGTTTCCTGCATGAGCTGGTTGGTTTGTTGCACCATCGCGGCGAGTCTATCGCTGGCCGGCTTGCGGATGGCCGTCGTGGTGGCACGGCGGAGATTGCCGATTATATGTTGCTACAACTGGTTAACCGCGCAGAGCCGTATGTATCCCATTTAACGACTGTAGATGGATTGCATCCGGCAAGACTGTACGGAGAACTATTGCAGCTCGCCGGCGAGTTATCGACTTTCGTTGCCAAAACCAAACGACCACCGCAGTTTCCCCAATATTTGCACGATAATTTGCAACAAACTTTTTCGCTGGCGATTAGCACCCTGCGTGAATATTTGTCGATGGTGTATGAGCAAACCGCAATTTCCCTGCAACTGGTTGAGAAAAAATATGGCATCCGTGTTTCGGAAATTTCGGATCGCAGCCTGATCAGCACCGCCGTATTTATTCTGGCTGTCCGTGCCGATGTGAAAGACGACGTTATTAGAACGCGTTTGCCGGCACAAATGAAAATTGGCCCGGTAGAAAGGATTCGCGAACTAGTTAATGCCGCTATGCCGGGCATCCTGATTCGTCCTTTGCCAGTCGCACCACGTCAAATTCCATTCCGTTCCGGATACACCTACTTTGAATTGGATAAACACAGCGAGTTTTGGAAAGAATTGAACCAATCCGGTGGTTTCGCGTTACATCTGGGCGGCGATTTCCCGGGAATTGAAATGGAATTCTGGGCGGTAAGACAGTAACACTAACCCCTGGTTTTTTTAACTGACAGCAGATCCCTTCGGGTACATGTAAATAATTATGTCTGGTAATGATTCTGATAAAACAGTTTTCAAACAACCTATGCCTGGCGGCGATCGTACCAGCATGCGTCCAACCCCTGGCGCACGTGGGCCAGCCACTCCAGAGCGCGATCAACCGTCCATGGATTATCGCCAATCCGCGCCATCGGTTAATCGACCGGCTATGCCTGATGTCAACTCGGCGCAGTTCAAAGCAGAACATTCAGTAAACCCGGTTGTTAATGCGGCGGCGACCTTGATTGCGGTATTCGCCAAAACCCGGAGTACTGCCCGGCATAACGATGTGGGTGGGCTCTATCAGCGATTGGTAAATGAAATTAAAGCGTTTGAATCGCGCTTGCGCGATCTGAACCTGAAGCAGGAACAACTGCTATCTGCCCGTTATTTAATGTGTTCAGTGCTCGATGAAGCGGTGCTCAACACGCCCTGGGGTTCGGAAAGTGCTTGGGCCCAACGCACTTTATTGAGTGTATTCCACGGTGAAACATCCGGCGGCGAGAAATCATTTCTGATCCTTGACCGGTTGAAACAAACCCCGGCGGAAAATCTTGATCTTATCGAGTTGTTTTACATCTGTATCAGCCTCGGCTTTGAAGGGCGCTATCGCTTGATAAATCGTGGTCGAGAAGGCCTTGATCAAATTCGCGAAGAGTTATTTGCCATTATTCGCCGGCATCATGGCGATTATGAGCGCTCCTTGTCGCCGTCGTGGACCGGTTTGGGAAATATGCGCAATCCGCTTACCGAATACATTCCGTTGTGGTTTGTAGTGGCGTTGATGCTGGCGATTTTATTTTTCAGTTATTCAGGCCTCAGGTATTGGCTCTATTCATCGTCCACACCGGTTACTCAGGAAATCTCCGAGTTGCTGGAAAAAGACAAACCTAACTGAGTGTTGATTCGCTCATAAAATGATGGATCAGCTCCTTCTTAACAGGCAGAGCTTTAGACTCAATTGGTAATCAGGATTTATGAACAAGATTGGTCGCTTTTTTACAAACTCTTTGGTGATATCAATCATCGGCTTGCTGCTAATCGCGCTGCTGGTGTGGTTTGCTGGTCCGCAAATTAAATTTGGTGCAGACAATAAAGCACCTCTTGCCGATGTCACTGTTCGATTGCTCATCATTATGGCGGTTGTGCTGCTGTGGGTATTAAATGCCTGGCGCCGCCAATTTATGGTTAGCAAAAATAATAAAAGCCTTGTCAGCGATTTGCAGGAAAGTAATCAATATGCGCAACAAGGTATGGCGTCAGAGCAAGCGGCGGATGAAATTGCGCAACTTGATGAGCGCTTTCAGTCCGCATTGGCAACATTAAATAAACTTAAATTCCACGGCCGCGGCCGGAAAAAAGCGCTCTACCAATTGCCTTGGTACATTATTGTCGGCCCGCCAGGTTCAGGTAAAACAACGGCGCTGGTTAATTCGGGGCTTGAGTTTCCACTCGCTGATCAATTTGGTAAAGGCGCTGTGCAAGGTGTCGGTGGAACACGTAATTGCGATTGGTGGTTCACCAATGAAGCCGTATTGATAGACACTGCGGGTCGTTATACCACTCAGGACAGCCACAAGGCGGTAGATAGTTCTGCGTGGGAAGGCTTTCTTACCCTGCTAAAAAGAAATCGCCGTCGCCGCCCCATTAATGGCGCAATAGTAGCAATCAGTTTGCAGGATTTATTAATGCAGTCTGATGAAGAACGCACCCTGCATGCAAAAACAATTCGCTCTCGCCTGGATGAGCTGATGGATAAGCTGGAAATCCGTTTTCCGGTTTACCTGTTGTTTACCAAATCAGATCTGGTGCATGGATTTAGTGAATTTTTTGAAGATTTAGGCAAAGAAGATCGCGAACAAGTGTGGGGCGTTTCTCTGCCCAATGCGCCTAAACCAAGTCAAAGTCCGGACTTCTCCTATATCGGACAAGAACTGAAAAAACTGTCGCAACGATTAAACGACCGTGTTATCTGGCGTATGCACCAGGAGCGGGATCCGCAGCGTTGTGCCGCGATTGAAGGGTTTCCATTGCAAATGGAAAATTTATTCCAGATCGCCGAATCATTTATCAGCCGCACTTTTGCGCAAAACCGTTTTCAATTTCAACCTTATTTACGCGGCGTTTATTTTTCCAGTGGCACTCAGGATGGCACGCCGATTGATCGTTTGATGACCTCGGTATCGGCCAACTTTGGTTTCGCGCGGGAATTGGCTGCACCAAATTCGGGGCGGGGGAAAAGTTATTTTATTTCCCGCTTGTTCCGCGAAGTTATTTTTCCTGAATCAGAATTGGTGGGTACCAACCGCCGCTATGAACGAATTATCCGTATCACCCAAACGGCCGCTTATGTTGCAGCGGCAGCGATTACTCTCGCCGTCGTTTTGTTGTGGAGCGGAAGTGTTACTCGCAATAACCTCTATATGGTCGATGTTAAAGACGAGATTAAAACCTTCCAGGAAATTACCAGCAAGCAAACGGGAAACTCGGCAGATGCCAGCACCATTTTGCCAGCGCTTAACTCGCTTTATTCGGCTAGCAGTGTTTACGATAAAGAAGCGCACCCATGGTTAAACAGCATGGGTCTATATGACGATAGCGTGGACCAAAAAGCTGACCAGCTTTATCAGCAGAAATTACAAACATTATTTTTGCCGCATTTGTTGCGCACGATGGAGCGTGTTATCCAACAGGGTGATCCGAACGGTGATCTCTATTCCAGCTTCCGCTTGTACATGATGTTTCAAGTAATGGACAAGATGAACAAACCGTTGGTGCAAGAGTGGTTTGAACATCATTGGGATCAGCAATTTGCACAAGATAAACAAAAAGCAACCGAACTCAAACAGCATTTGGCTGCGCTATTTGCGCTGGATTTCCCTGCATCCGAATTAAATGCGTCACTAGTAGAGCAAACCCGCGCGCAATTATTGCGTGTACCTATTGCGCAGCGCATTTACAGCCGTATTAAAGCAGATCCCCAATACAGCCAGAAAGTCGATGTGCTGAATTGGTACGGTGAATCCGTGCGTAACAATTTCAATTTGAATGCGGCCGGCACCAGTGTGTTTACCATCCCTGCGTTATTTACGCTGCAGGGTTACAAGAATCTGGATCTCTCCGCCAGCTCACCGCTATTTTCTGATGTGGCCGATGAGCAATGGGTATTGGCTGATGCGGATTCAGATAGCCAGTTACTCATTAATCGCGATGTTGACAGTATCAGTGCGCAAGTGCGCGAGTTTTATCTCGCGGATTACAGCAACACCTGGGCAAGTATTCATAATGCATTAGCGGTGAATCATTTCTCCAATATTCAGGAATTGAATCGCGCCTTGAGTGCATTTGTAGATCCGGTTTATTCCCCGATCATTTCAATATTGGAAACCGCCAAAACCAATACCCAGCTCACGCCTCCGATTTTGGATAAAGCTGCTGACAAAGTGCAGGGCGGTGGCAAGCTGGATAAAGCATTGGATTATGCCGCAGCCAAAGTGGAAGGCAATCAGGTTGATAAACGTTTTAGCGATCTGCATGCATTGATGAACCAGTCATCGCGTGGCCCTGCGCCGGTGAATAGCATTTTGCAACAAGTGGAAACCTTGCGTGCATTTGTGCAAGAAATAGCGTTAGCGCCGGACACGGAACAAAGTGCATTCGAAATTGCAAAAGCGCGTTACCAATCCAACGCCGGCAATCCTGTTTCTGCATTGCGCGCTTATGCTAAAACTACACCGGAACCCGTGCAGCGCTGGTTAACCAGCCTGGCCGATGAAACCTGGAAAATTATTTCGCAATCGGCTCGTGGATATGTTGGTAAAGAGTGGCGCGCGCGCGTTTACCAACCCTATTCGCAGGCGTTGGCAGGGCGCTACCCGCTTAACCCCAATGCATCCGATGAATTGGCGTTACTGGATTTCAGCAGCTTCTTTAAACCGCAAGGAACCCTGGATCAATTCTCCAAAGAATTCATTGATCCTTTCGTAGAAAAACGTGGCAATTGGACAAGCCGGAGTGTCGATGGATTTAGCCTGGGCTTTCCTTCGTCGACATTAGTGCAGTTGCAACGCGCAGCCAGTATTCGCGATGTATTCTTCCGTCAGAATCCTGAAACGCCCAGCATCAGCCTGGAGCTTAGGCCTTATTACATGAATAAAGAAGATGCGTTGTTTACCCTGGATATGGGAGACCAGCGCCTTACCTATAACCATGGCCCCAAGTTCTGGAAGTCAGTCACCTGGTCAGGGGACAATGAAGCGCGTCGTTTGCGGTTGATTTTTGAAGATTTGAAAGGCGGTCAGTTTGATCGGGCGTTCACCGGCCCGTGGGCCTGGTTTCGATTGATGGACGCCGCGCAAATTCAATCTACGCCGCAATCCAATGTGTATTTGATTACCTTCTCGCACGATTCGGCGCGCGCAGCTGATAGCAATAGTGCGCGCAAAATTGTGTTCGAAGGCAGGGCAAACAGCATCAATAATCCGTTTAAGAATGAATTGTTAAATTCCTTCCGCTGTCCGGAGTCAATTTGAAATGATCAAAGCCAATGATGTGGGACTATTCGGGAAATTACCTGCCCATGGCGATTTTATTTACCGCGATCTCCCCAGTCATTTCATTAATGCCTGGGACACCTGGTTGCAAGGGTTTGTCGCCAGCTCCCAACAGCAATTGGGTGAAGCTTGGCTGGATATTTACTTAACCAGTCCGATTTGGCGATTTGCGATATCGGATGGGGTGATTGATGGTCTGTCATGGGCGGGAATACTGCTGCCGAGCGTCGATCGTGTCGGCCGTTATTTTCCATTTTCAATAGCGACCAAAATACCAGCGACTGCCAATCCGTTTTTAATTATCCAGCAACAAGCCTGGTTTGATGCCATTGAACAATTGGCATTGTCTGCATTATCGGGACACATGCAGTTAGAAGAATTGGTGCAGGAAATCAACAAGCACAATGTGGCTTTGCCTCCGGCAATTCAGCGTTATGCCCCATCACTCGAAAACGCAGGCGTCGTGGCCGAGTTCGCTAGCGAAACTGCTAATCCTGAACTTGCTTATGCCCATTTGCTGGATAGCCAATGTCGCCAGGCGTATTCAAATTATTCGATCTGGTCAACAGCGATGGGATCAGAAAAAATTAATCCCTGCGTATTTTATACCCGCGGCTTGCCGAACTTTCGGAGCGCCGCCGCCATGTTAGATGGGCAATGGGCCCAGTGGGGCTGGCATCAACCCATACAGGCTTTGCCATAATTTTTTATTAAGTGGTTTGCGGATGACAGATATAACTTTTAGACGCCCTATTTCCTGGGATAGCAGCCTGTTGACTGATGTTGGCTGCGTGCGCGCTGTTAATGAAGACGCTGTGCTCGCACGGCCGGATATTGGTTTGTGGGCAGTAGCCGACGGTATGGGCGGCCATAAAGTAGGCGATATAGCGAGTAGCAAAATAGTTGCCGCATTGGATGTAATCAAAGATTGCCAGCGTCTCAGCGAATGCGTGCAGGTTATTGAAGATTGCTTGCTCGATGTTAACCAACTCATGCTGGAATATGCCCAAATCATGTTTGATGGTGGCACTATGGGAAGCACAGTAGTCGCTGCTGTTATTAAAGGGCGCATAGGGGCCTGCCTATGGGTCGGCGATTCGCGGTTATATCGTTTTCGCAACCAAAAACTTGTGCAGATAACGCGTGACCACAGCCAACTTGAAGAAATGATCGCCATGGGTCTCATTACGCGGGCGGACAGTGAAAATCATCCAAACCGTAACGTAATTACCCGTGCAGTGGGCGTAGAACCCCAACTCTATGTCGATATGACTCTTTTTACTACCCAGGTTGGCGATACATTTTTATTATGCAGCGATGGGCTTTACAATGCGCTCTCGGAAGAGCAATTGATCCAAAACCTGAATCTGCGTGATGTGCAGCAATGTGCCCAGAAACTAATGAACCAGGCATTGGAAAATGGTGCGCGCGATAATGTTTCAGTTATTGTGGTGAAAGGGAATCCTGGCAAAGTCCCAACCAGTGAAATCGCTCAGGGATAGATAAAAAATTTTCGAGGATAAGTAATGAACGACACTGGTGATAATGACAAGACGCATTTCAAACCGCGCGAATCCAATCGCGTGCCGGAAAATAATAGCGATGCAACACGGGTTGCCCCTCAAGGCGCATTGGCTAAAGCCCAGCAAGCTGCTGCTCCGGCTAAAAACCCCGGCGATGCATTGAATAGCGAGTTTCCAGATAAAACCCGCTTTGTTCCCAAACAAAACCCGGCGACTGCCAAAACAGAAATTAAATCCGACGTCACACGCGTAAACTCCCGTATTCCTGCCAAGCCAGGTGCAGAAGCAAAGGATCCTTCGTTATTGAAAGGTCGTTTTATCCTGGAAGATCTCCTGGGTGCCGGGGGCATGGGAGTTGTTTACAAAGCAAAAGACCTGCTCAAGATCGAAGCGCAGGATCGTGACCCCTATGTTGCAATCAAAGTATTAACGGATGAATTTAAAGCCCATCCGGAAGCGTTTATTGCGTTGCAACGTGAATCGCGTAAAACCCAGCGGATTGCCCACCCCAATATCGTGACCGTTTTTGACTTCGACCGGGACGGCGACACCGTTTTTATGACCATGGAATACCTTGACGGTAAACCATTGGATAAATTGATCAACCAATACCGCTCAATGGGGTTGCCGGCTGATGAAGTGTTCAAAATATTGGAGGGCATTAGTGCTGCCCTGATCTATGCGCACGGACAAAATATTATTCACTCGGATTTCAAACCGGGGAACATTTTTGTCAGCAATAAAGGCGTTGCCAAAGTAATTGATTTTGGTATCGCACGCGCTGTTGCCAAAGTTGAACATCGCGAAGAAAGCCTCGATGATAAAACGGTATTTGATGCGGGCAATCTCGGCGCATTGACTCCGGCTTATGCAAGTCTGGAGATGCTTGAGGGTAAATCGCCGGATGTACGCGATGATATTTATGCACTGGGGTGTATTGCGTATGAACTTTATACCGGTGTTCACCCGTTCAATCGTGTGCATGCTGATGAAGCGAAACGACAAAAACTCAAACCCAAACGTATTCAGGAATTAAAAAAGCATCAATGGCGTGCCATTGAAAAAGCACTGGCATTTGAACGCGAAGATCGTATTCAATCAGTCGAATTATTCTGGGAAGAATTCTCACGCAAACAAAAAAGTTATTGGGGCAGTATATTAATAAGTCTGCTGATCTTAGGTGCTGCTGCCGGTGCTTACTATCAATTTAAACCTGAACCGGTACAAACCGTGTCTGAAGATCAGGTTCGCAGTGAAATCGAAAAGAAATTGCGCATGGAAATGATTCAGAAAACACTGGCTGAATTACAACAACAACCTAATTTTTCTCCCGAATGGGAGGCGCTGCTGTGGCAAACCATTCAAGAGTCACGGCAACTTCTTGGTACGGCAGATACTTGGCTCAATTCCCAGGAAGTCATCTTTTTTGAGCTTTATCTGGGGAAAATAAAAACTGCTATTGAAACCGATGATTTGGTTAATGCTGAATTGTGGATTGTTAATGCAAAACGCTATACGCAAGATAATCAAAAACTGGATGAGCTCTCTAACAGTCTGGCACTCGCAAAAGAAAATCAACGGAAACGGGAATTGGAGCTCGCACAGCAAAAAGCAGCGCAAGCTGCGGATCAGGAGCGACTCCAGCAAGCACGCCAGGAGCAACAGCAAAAAGATGCGGTAGTAGTTCGCCAAAATGCAGATTTTGATACTGCCCTGGAAAATGTAAATCGGCAGCTTGCGTGCAAAAGCACCATTGATATGCGCGATCTTGAAATTGCCATCACCAAATTACGCTCACTTAATATGACGCGCTATCAAAAAGAAGAAGGCAATATTGTTGTATCCCTTGCCGGATGTATTCAAAAACTGGGCGCGACCTTCCCTGACAGGGCTGAAGTGATAAAACGGCAGGCTTTGCGCTTGTTCCCCGCAAATGGTTTATTGGAAAAAATTGTTATTGCCGCGCGCGATCCATGCAGCTCAACACTGGCTGGCCTTGGTTCACGAGGAATGGGAAGTACTTGCCGCGATAAATTAACGGGTGCTACCAAAGCCCCGGCGCTTGTTGTTGTGCCAGCAAAAGGAAGTATCAAATCGTTTGCGATTGGTAAATTTGAAATTTCTGTTGATGAAATGAATGAGTTTTGCCGTCAAACCAGCCAATGCTCTTTAACGGGAGATGCTAGTTCACCCGCTACGAATATTTCGGCGGCCAATATTACCGCTTATCTGAAATGGCTAACGGATAAATCCGGGCACCAGTATCGCTTACCTACATTGGCGGAATGGCAGTATGCGGCAAAGGCGACCAGCGCAACAACCGACCCAAACCGCAATTGCAAGTTAAATTCGCGCGGAATACAAAAAGGAAATGCGCTCAATAAAATCACATTGGGTCAGCAGAACTCCTGGGGGCTTGTTAATTATTTAGGCAATGCACGTGAACTGGTCATGGACCCCGGCGGTCGCTATCTGGCAGTGGGTGGCTCTTATGATACTGAGATGGCGGAATGCAGTTTCAATAATCAAATAACACACGCTGGCAGTGCTGACCAATTCACTGGATTTAGAGTCATTAGAACTCTGCAATAGTGCCTATTCGAGGAATGTAAAGTGGAACAAGATTACACAGAAGCCGTCAAGAAATTGGTGCGGCAATATTATGAACACGAAATCACATTGGATGCTTACAGGCGCGATCGCAAACGTTTGATTGACCAAATGGATCTTGAGTTTAATGGCCATGAATTTATTAATATAAGTGCGATAACCCAGGTACCACAAAACTAAAGCAATCGTATGAAACGTTAATGAAGTGTTCTTCCTGCCTTGATGGTTTGTCCGCTATCTGCGCTAACACTGATACATTCGTAAACAATACATTTAACAATCACTTTAAGTGCTCATTTAATATCAAATGAGCACTTAATATGAGTATTAATTTATAAAGAAAGGGATGGAAATTTGCTATGAATATGACAGAAATTATTCGCTTTATGCAGGATGGAGGCGTTTTTATGTTTCCTATCGGCATTATTCTTGTAGTGGGTTTGGCAATTGTTGTTGAGCGTTTTGTTTTTCTTGGCAAGGCTAAAAAATTAAATGCGAGCGCATTTGACCCAATCTTAAATGCGTTGCAAAAACGCGATTACCAAAGTGCAGTTAATATTAGTAAATCTTCCGAGGCATCTGTTGCGCGTATCATTAATGCCGGTTTGGCACGCATGGCACATTCAAACCGCAGGGAAGATATTGAATCGGCGATGGAAGAAGGCGTTATGGAAGCCATCCCCCGTCTGGAACGCCGTACCGGTTATTTGGCAACGCTTGCTAACATTGCGACCTTGCTTGGATTACTTGGAACCATTCACGGTTTGAGTTCTGCGTTTTCCGCAGTAGCGAACGCAGACCCATCAGAAAAAGCCGCTTTGCTTTCCGCCAGTATTGCTGTTGCGATGAACGCTACTGCATTTGGTTTGTTTACTGCAATTCCATTGTTATTGGCCCACTCAATGATTCAAAGTCGCACGCTGGAAATTATCGATAGCCTCGAAATGGCGGGCGTAAAATGTTTGAACATTATTACCAATGCGCAAGATTCGATTGCACGGCAACGTGTGGAACCTAAACAATAATCGGAATTTAAGGAACGCCATAAATGCGCCGATTATCCAAACGCAACAGTGAAGAAGCTGATGTTGATGTAACGTCATTCATCAATCTCGTCATTGTGCTGGTACCTGTCTTATTAATGGGCATGGTTCTATCGCGAATTACAGTATTGGATTTAAAGCTGCCCGATATAGCCGTGAATTCAGCAGCACCGCAAACTGAGCCTCCCGCACAATTAGAATTAATTGTGCGGGCTAACTACTTTGATATTAATTATCCAGCAGGAATAAATCTGAAACGGCTCAATAAAACTGCAGCTGGGAATTATGATTACGCAAATCTCACGTTGCATCTTCAGGAAATAAAACGCCAGTTGGGTGAAAAAGGTATAGAGAAGCGCGATATTTATTTGCTATCAGAAAAAAATGTCGATTACCAAACATTGGTACAAGTGATGGATACCGTCCGTTCATATCGGACGGTAGTTGCTACGTCCGTGGTAAATGCGGAATTGTTCCCCGAAGTATCCCTTGGTGATGCCCCACCAGAAGGCGAACAAACATTGGCGCTACCACCAGCAACGGGAGCACAATGATGAAAAAATCCCATCGCGCAAAACGGATGAACAGGCACCATGGTCGCCTGAACTTCGTACCCAAATTGAATTTGGTACCGCTCATAGATTGCTTTGTTTTGTTGATATTTTTTCTACTTATTAATTATTCAACTGAAGTAGAAGTTTTGCAGACTGACAAAACAGTAAAATTACCCGCATCCATATCGGAAACATCACCCAAAGAAAATCTCGTGGTTGTGGTAAACGCCAGTGAAATTCTGGTGCTGGGGCGAAGTGTCGGCGGTATAAGCGATATGATGGCCGGAAATGGCGATACGTTTGAACCCTTGATAACGGAATTAAAATATCTTGCCAGCAAAGCGCCAGCCTTGACTGAAAAGGAACTGGCAGAAGGCAGGGCGGTTACTGTTCTGGGTGATCGTGCAATTCCTTATGCGCAGTTAAAAAAAATCATGGCTAGTTGTGTTGCCGCTGGTTATCGCAACATTTCTCTGGCGGTGCTGCATAAAGAAGCCAGCAACTCTATAGTAGGGGGCCAGGATGTCCGCCATTGATGTTTCAGTATTGCAATTACCATGGGCAACGAGTGATAGTGATCAGCAATTTAAAAAGATTGTGCTGGGTTTTTTATTACTATTTTTCTGTATTGCATTACCAGTCTCCTACGTCACTTTGCCAGAATTAACCCGGGCAGAAAAAGAAGCGTTGCCACCTCAGTTGGCCCGCGTTGTTCTCGAGCAAAAGCTAATACCACCACAACCGGTAGTGCCACCTAAAATAGAAGAAAAGCCGGAAGTAGAAAAAACTCCGGAGAAGACCAATGAAGAAAAAAATACAACAACGCCTGCTGAAACAAAACCGGTAACACCTGATACGTCAAAAACCAGCAAAAGTGATTCGACGGAAAGAGCGAGGAGTGTGGCAAAACAAAGCGGTATATTAGCCATGGCTAATGAACTGAACGAATTGCAAAACACAGATGCAATTACAGAAAATGTACGGACCACTGTTACAGCAACAAAAAATGAGGCGGCAACGCACAACGTTAGTGAGGTAATCACCGCGTCGAACCAACAAGGTAAGGTCATCCAGCAAGATGATGTTGTAGGACAACTGCAATCCACCGATTTGCAAACAAGAGAAGCCCGGACACAAACGGCTGCAACTGAAAAAGCTGTAGTGGCGGATAACAATTTGCGGCAAGGTAAAGGTGGCGGCCGGGCATCATCTGACATTAGTTTGGTATTCAATAAAAATAA
Source organism: Cellvibrio sp. 79 (assembly GCA_003056245.1). Lineage (GTDB taxonomy): Bacteria > Pseudomonadota > Gammaproteobacteria > Pseudomonadales > Cellvibrionaceae > Cellvibrio. The sequence goes on from MVDH01000005.1 coordinate 39,119, forward strand.
GGCGAGTTTGCATTCAATCTACGAGCGGGAACGTAGAAAAAATACTAGCTTGAAAGGAAAAATCGTTTTTCAATTAACGATTGAGCCAAATGGAAAAGTAAGCAGTGTTAAAATTTTATCCAGCGAACTTAATAATCCGGAGCTGGAAAACCGAATTATCACACGGATTAAAATGTTTATTTTTGCTCCAACATCTGATGGCACTATAACAATAGATTACCCGGTAGAATTTATTCCTTCCTAACGATCACATAGCAAGGATGCTTGGGGTAGCAGGAACTTCCCGCCATAGATTACATAAACCTCTTTGAAGTCTTGTGTCTCCTGCGTTTGGCTCTAAAACTCCCGAATATAATGGCGCAAAATTGCAATAATTTTACCGCGCTCAACATTCTTTGGTCAGTCTAATCGTAGCTGTGGATGCACATATTCCGCAGTAAATTAGCATAATTGCAGGTGCCGGTAATTTTAAGAGTCTTTGCAGGTTTGAAAAAATTCTCGCAGGACTGAAGCGTTAAAATTCTAAATAAAACTATTTTGTTGTTGCTTGACGGGCGAGACATGAACAAGCCTCTCTTACCAGTCAATTTCTCTGATATCAGTTTTAGTCAATTATCAACTCGAAATTACATTGGTAATCCAAGCTGCACTCTTTGTTGCACATGAGTTTTAACTATCCTAAGTTGGCAAGGACCCATTCGCTTTAATTGGCATACACTAACCTGTTCCTTCATCTAAAACATTCAATGCCCGAAACATTTTCCGTAATACAAATTATCGTGCGTAAAATCCAAGACCCGGTCCCAAGGGCGAATGACTGTCAATTATGTTGGTGTTAATGTGATTCAGGTGGGCCTGTGTAATTGGGGTCAACATCTGCTGGATCAATTACATCACTTACCTCCGGATCTGCCTTAAACAATAATTGACTAGAGGCAATCCAGCCATTATTGCCATGTGCTTGCAGTACATAATGTCCGTCTGGTGTGTCTAGCCCCCCAACGGTTAATGCTTCTCCGCGTGTAAAACTTACTGAATATTTCTGGCCATCTTCGCCTTGGATATGACCGTACCAGCTAATGCTGCTGTAATCGTGTTTTTCTACTTTATCGATAACAACTTCATAATCCTTTGCGTTTTCGTCAACACGAACATTGATCGCATCACCGGGCATTAACGTTTCCATTTTCATCGTATCCAATTGAATAAATTGGCGACCGTCCGCCAACTCTTCAGGTTTCAGCGGTAAATTTTTTGGCGTAGTTTCTGCCGGACTCCAGGACGTATTGCGTGCAACAGCGGCAGCAACTTCTTCGGGTGAGTAATCTAAGTTGGGGCGACGTTGTTTAATATTATCCATTCTTGTTTTTAGTTCAGCGCTTGTTATTGGAGCGTGCGACGAACTAGTGCCTAATTTACTGTTGGCAGCAATCAGAGATGTGTCCACCTTAATATTATTATGTTCTGTGAGTGATTTTGGATTTGTGTGTATATCGGTTGACTCTTCAACAGCAGGTGTGGATTGAGAACTATAAAAATAAATAATACCGAAAGACAAGCCTGCTGCCGCCAACGTTTTTAACCAGAAACTTGATTGGGATTGCATAATTCGCACTCTTTATTAAGTGCTAATAAAAATTCCGATGCGCCACGTTGTAACGCACCGGGATTCATTTTTATTTAGCGTGTGATACGAATCCAGTTGATGTTCCAACCGTTGGTTTTTGCGAGTAAACCAAAATTGTAGGTGCCTGCAGGAATGTTGACGGTGTGACTGATTGTGGTCCAGTTTTGCCAGCCACCCGTTGCAGGAACTGTTAATTCTCCAAATGGAATAACGCCACCATTCAAGTCAGATGTAAAACGCCCGCCATTCGGGCTGGCGACCCTATATTCAATTTTATAAATGCCTGATGTTGGAAACTTCACATTGCTGTAAGACATCCAGTCGTTGGTTTCAATCCAGCCAACATTTTGTCCACCGCCTGCGTCGGTGGTCGGTTCAGTTTGTACGCCACTGTAGGCGAAATAATTTTCTGCTTGAATCAATAAATTAAAGCCAGCGGTACTGACAACAATTGAGCTAGCGGAATCATTAAATCCATCATCGCTCAAGCAGGAATCATCGCCGGTTTTGGTGATAGAATTTCCGGTGAAATTATCATGTTCATAAAGCGTAATGCTGTAGCCTGATTGCACACGCAATGATGAAATATCGTCTTCAATAATTCCTTTCAATCGCAATTGCGACATGTTGTACCTGCCGGGTGTCAGGCCAACAGTGTAGCCACCGTAGTTACAATTCTGGGCCACTTGTACCGGGCCGGAAGATCCTGCAGTAGGACGGAATTCAGCAATCTCATTGCGCACATTTTGAATAGCCAACGCCGCGTAAGCCTCATCGGGTCGACCAACAGGGATACCACAAGGCAGGCCTCGGCAGGTTATATTGGGATTGGAAAAGCGCGCAATCCGGGTAGTTTTGAATACACTCGCATAAGCCATGATATCGACAAATACATTTTCTACTCCGTAACCAACGCCATAGCGGTAACGAGTGCCCGATTCATTGCCTTGTTTGCGCGAATGGCTTAGACCCATGTTGTGACCTAACTCGTGAGCCATTACGAGTGGACCGCAATTGGGACCAACCACATTCCAGGTCAAATCTTTATTGATGGCAACAAAACCGACACCGCAAGCACCTGTTGCATGGAGTTGAGATACCAAATCAGCTCCCAATTGATCACGTAATTCATTTGCTGTGCTATTGAATCGAAGATTACCGAGCACTTTACCCTGATCTGCGCCACCAGGGTCCAAAGGGCGAGCACCAACGAGACGCAATTTCATATCAATTTGACTATCGGCATAGGCCGCATTCATTTGATTAACCCAGCTACTTATCGCCGTCTGTGGCTCACCGCCAAAATAATTTTGGTGTGTTCATCGTAAAATACCAAAAGATCTACAGTTGCTGCTTGCACACTATTTAATGTTGCAAAGATGCTGACCCCCAACAGCAGTAATCGTTTTGCTTTATTAGCGATACCTGATTTCATTTTATTCCTCTCATTTATTGTGTGTAGTGTTAGTAGTGCAGTAGATATCACCCGAATTATTTCCGAATACAACCAACCTTTTTTGGCATGAAGGTAGACGCATTACTTTTTTTATTAGTAGTCTTTTCGCCGCAATATAAAAAAGGGAGAGACCGAAGGTGCTCTCCAAGCAAGGCAACAACAAAGACAATCTGGAAATCGGGTGTCGTTGATCAATGTCACGTATTTTTATTGGTATTTTTTTTTATCAATCAAATGAGAAAGGTTAAGGATTCTGCCTATCTAGATATCCTGATCACATCGTAGCGAAAAAACCTCACCAAATTAGACGAACGTCGAATGAGATCCACCCCCGTTGAGAAAAAAATAATTTATGGTGGATTAGGTAGGTTGTGCAGAACAGTAACTAATTTTTTAAGCGTGCTGATTTTCAACGAGATGATATTTTTTAAATAATACGGAAAGGATCGTTTTCATTAACTCAATTGAGTTTGAGGGAACCATCAATGATCAAATTGGTTCCTCAGGTCTGTTTTTTCCTAAATATGGGTAACCAAAAATTTCAAGTTGGGTTTGCCAGAGGTGAGAGGTAAGTAACCCATATCAATATATATGTGCATGATTCGCGTGTTGATGAACCTTTATTGTGGTACCCAAACGGAAATGTCACTGCAACCAACCGACACAATTTGCTATCAGATCACCAAGGCTCCATTGTAGCGGTAACCGACAACCTGGCTAACGTAACCGCAATAAATACTTACGATGCATACGGTAGTCCCGGCAATAATAATCAAGGCCGCTTCTCTTACACTGGCCAGCCGTATTTGCCAGAAATCGGATTGTATTATTACAAAGCACGAATGTACTCACCGACATTAGGCCGGTTTTTGCAAACGGATCCGATAAACAAAAATGATCCCACAGGAATGTTTGGGTATTACCCTGGCCACAATGAATTATCAGCAGAATTTAGTGGCCAAGTTTTAGCGGCTGCATCAACGATTGCTGATTTCACCCCGGTGGTTGGTGATGTAAAAGCAATTGGCGAAGCCATGGCAAATCCTTCGGCTATAAATGTAGCCGCAGCTGCGGTGGGAATAGTGCCTGGCATTGGTGATGCAGCGTCAAAGACAATAAAAGCTGAATCAGCTGTAAGTGCAGTAAAGTTGGAGAAACAGCTTGCATCCGAAGCCCAGGTGGGACAGCTCGCCAAAGATGGTGGTACTGTTATTAGTCAACCGGCTAATCAAGCTGAGCGTATTGCAGCGCACACCGCAGCTGACGCGGGAAATATTCAAAAAGTAAGCTCTGATGCATATACCGCAAGAGGTGGGCAGCAAGTGCAAACACATTCATTTAGGGATGCATCCATAAATGAACTTATCGAGCCCAAAACAATAATTGATGAACAAAGTGATAGTAAAAACACTGAGGACAATATGACTAAAGTAGAGCGTATTTCATCTAAAAGTGGAAATCGATTTATAGATGTAATGGAGCATGAGGATGGTTCGTATCTGCTCCACCAGTTCATCCGTAAATATGACCTTGAGAAGAGAAGAATTATGAAATTCGGGAGCTTCCCGATCCTTCTAGTAGATTTGGGGATTTTTCTGCGGCTGTTTTAGAGGCGCAAAGAATCATGAACTTAAGTAACTGAAAGTAAGCACCAGCTAAATTAGTTTTGATAATTTTGTTAGTGAACTGGAAAATTAAAACCCCGGCCAGCTCGCTGCCCCGGGGTTTTGTTTTTATGAGCGTTTAATATTTTGTTTTTAATCCGCCGTCAACACCAAACATCTTTGCATAACCCGAATCGTCACCGGCGAATCAACCATGCAACCGGAATTCCACGTTCATTCAAAGAAGTTAATGTGGGCTTCACATCGTAAAAAGAGACAATGAATTCAATTCTTTTTGAATTTGTGTTTGGATTTTATCAATGAGTGAATTTGGTGCGAAAATTTCCAAAACTGTTGAAAGTTCGCGCACATCGCTATTGATAGTCATCAATTTGCGTGCATCATCGGGATTTGGTTGCCGTCCGTTTTCTCTTGCCCATTTTAATAATTGGCGGAAGGGATGATGCATTAGTCCGTACTTAACGAGTGTGCCAAATAAATCGAATATAACTAAATCTATTTTAGTCGTTAGTGGTGTAATGGTCATGACTGCAGAGTATGGCCTGCTCAGAAGAGTTGTGAATGGATTGCAATGACTATTTTTTAGTCGATTTTTGGGTTCGTCTTTATTGAATTTAACATAAGGCGTGTTATGCGTAGTGGTGAGCAAAAAACAATCTACTATCGTGGCACATGGGTTCGCAAAAAAGTGTTCAATTCTCTAATACCTGTATTAGGCTTCCAAGTATTACGTCCAATAATGACCGGCCAAATTCGCTGTATTCGTACGTTTCATTTATAAATTATCAACTACTGTTGAGCGTTAATATTTCGATATCACGACGGCTATTTTTATTGACCAGTTTGTAGGAAATAAATTTATAGAATCATATTTTTTCCTCATGTAGTAATCTGCGTTATTTTTCATAAAATCTGATAGGTATATATAATTTCCAATTCGGGAAATCACTATCAAGTCTATTTAGTGGCGCAGTAAAGAGGAATCAACAAGTGTAAATATAAAATTTATTCACTAGATTTTTACGCAGGCTTAAAATTACCAGAAAAAATTTCTTAAAATTAAAAACTTCTACTGTTGCTCCAATAAAAATAACAAACGTAACTTACAAAAAAATTATAACCAGTTATTACTCTTGTTAACGTTAGCGAACAATTTTCGCTGCACTCATCGGAACAAATAACAATAGCGCAGCTAACAGCCAAAACGAAATTGGCAAAGAGAAAAGATCAGCAACAAATCCTACGAAGGCTGGCCCCACCAAAATACCGGCGTAGCCCACGGTACTAATCGCTGCGACTGCTAACGCAGGAGACATAAAAGTTTGGTTTCCGGCACGACGAAAAAGTACAGGTACAATATTCGATGCTCCAATACCAATAAGAAAGAATCCACTGAGGGAAACAATCGTTATAGGAACAAGCAGTAGAAGAACAAATCCTGACAATGCAATTAACCCACCCCAAAACATGACCGCATGATCACCAAACTTGGCCGTGATTGCATCACCGGAAAAACGACCCAGCGTCATGGCGACAGCAAACAACATATATCCGATGCCACTTTGCGTTGCTTCAATTCGACCGGTTTGCGTAATCAATAACGCACTCCAATCAAGCATTGCGCCTTCCACCAAAAACATAATGCCTGCGAGAATTGCCAACAACAGAACAGCGCCTTTCGGGACAACAAAAATAGGACCGTCATTAGCTTGTTTCGTCGAGAGAAGTCGTGGCCATGCAACGAACATTGCAATCAACATCAACGCAGAACACAACACACATGCAAGTAAGACGTTCACATGCAATGAAAGCATGAAGGTCATGGCGCCTGCTCCCGCAAATCCACCCACACTAAAGAGCGCATGAAATCCAGACATCAATGGCTTTTCCGATGCGCGCTCCACTTCCACTGCATGGATATTAATTGCAACATCAATTGCACCAAGAGATGCACCGAATAGAAGTAACGCAACTCCAAGCACGGCTGGAGATGAAACGATTGTTAGCAATGGCAACACGAGTGCCAAGCCCAAACCTCCGGCCATGATGATTGGTTTGCATCCATAACGTGATGAAAGAAAGCCAGTCATTACCATCGAAAAAATTGACCCGACACCGAGACAGAGCAGCAGTAGCCCCAGCAAACCTTCATCGATATTTAATTGATTTTTCACAATGGGAACCAAAGGCGCCCAACACGCAATACCAAAACCTGCCACTAAAAAAGCCAAGCGCGTCGCGAGGCGGCTTGCAGGTTGATTAACAGACATCATCATTTACTCCAACACAATCAAAAATTTACTATCTGCGCTCAAGGATCTGCACGGATTATGGGAGCACCGGACAATTCCAATATTTCAAGCTCAGACCGGGGAAGATCATGCTCAACTACAAGCTGCTGGATCTCCTGCATCTCAGCAATTCGATGCGGCGCACGCACACCAAATTTCTCATTGGTTGCTAACACGATGCTGTGCCTGCTGGTGTTGATCAGCGTGCGTTTGAAAGTCACGTCAGCATGGTCGAACCCGCAAATCCCGGTTCCTGTCGAGACAGAACAAGCTCCAATAAAAACCCGGTCTATGTTCATTCTCGATATTTGTAATAACGCCGCACCGTCTACACACCCGCCCATCTGATGAGTCAAGTTGCCGCCTACAACGATCAGGCGAAGATCCGTGCGAGTTAACAACGCTGCCGCAATCACAACCGAATTAGTAACAACCGTGATGTCGTAATCTTCGGGCAGAAACTCCACCATCGCCAGGTTCGTACTTCCGCTATCCAGAAACACTAATTCCCTTGGCTGGATAGTTGCAGCACCTGCTTTGGCTAACTTTGCTTTCCTATCCTGGTTCTCGGTAACTCGCTGAACCATCGGGGTGTCGTCTGGCAGTGGCAATGCACCACCGTAAACCCGGCGACAAACTCCTTCCGCAGCCAAGGCTCGCAGGTCACGACGAATCGCATCTTCCGACACATCAAATTCGAGTGCCAACGCCGCCGCTATCACGGAATTACCGTTTTTCAGTCGCTCTGCAATCGCGTCGCGACGAGCAAGAGGGATTTCCACGTGGGTCATATCAATCTCTTAAAATATGCACAAACAAGATATCAGCATGCATAAACAAGAATTGCTGGTCAATCGATATTGGCGATAAATTTGTTTTCAATATGACGCCGGCTTACATCACACCGAAAGATAACAAGCCTCTTTATAAGCTATTTTTACCGTATTAGTAGAGTCATATTCGTTCGAGTACATGAAAATATCCTTCCCATTTTTTTAAACTGATGTGAGAATTAAACTCTTGTTTATGCCCGTTTTGCGGCATTTTCATTTTTAAACATTCTCCCTAACAAAGAAACTTTTGAATAAAAAAGGTTGTTATTTAGTCAAAAAATCCGCTCAATCCGGTGTTTTGAGCAGTTTTCGACCAATGTTGAGTTCAATCTTGAGTGTTGGCATAGGGCTGAACACATCCCACTAGTGGCATTGCGTAAACTGGAGCGCTCACTCAGGGGACGTTTTCTATATTCATGAGTGAGGTGCGGGGTGTGCTCTCGTTATTTCTCAACCACTACATCTGGATATTGTGTGCTCCACGTGAGCTTGGTGAAAAACGCAGGGAAAGCGTCTCCTGCCCAAAATAATAGAACGTTAATAACCCGCGCCTCCCTTTGCGTCAAAGGAGCTTTTTTACATTAAGAATTAGACCTATAGATACAGCAGCGGATATTTCCAACAGAAACCAAGCGGCAGTTCGATTTACTGATCTGTCTAAAAATTATTTAGTGCATAAAAAATGCAAAAAAAAACTCACTACTCTGGGAGAACTATCCTGTGAAATATTTAGCTGTATTTTTATTATTCATTACGATCAGTATCCAATGTCTGGCCTTCGACAATTACATCACTCGCAAAGATCACCAATTGTTGGATGGTAAAAAAGAATTTCGTTTTGCGGGAATACATTTTCCCGAATTACACCGAATCGAGGATGACAGTCAGGGCGTTTGCAAATTTGATCCCAGAGGCTGGGGCCAGCATTTCAAATGGCCGACTGCCGACGAGCAAGAGAACTGGATCAAATCGCTTGTTTATACCGGTCATAAAGCAATGCGTATTTATGTACTGTCGGTTGAACAGGAAAATGATCATGCGTGCAATCGACAAACGCATATCATGAAACCGGCCAATAAAGATGAGATGCCGCGATTGAATCCCGTTGCAATGGAACACTACGACCGGATGATTGCCCTCAGTGAAAAATACGGCCTACGCTTGATACTGCCGTTTGTTGATCATTGGCCCTGGTGGGGCGGACGCGAACAATTAGCCGCATTTTACGGAGAGAAGCCAGAGGACTTTTACAATACCAACAGTAAAACCTTTAAGGCTTATCTGAGCATTATTGAACAAGTATTAACTCGTAGAAATACAATTACCGGCAGGGAATATCGTGAAGAAAAAGCGATCATGGCATGGGAGACTGGCAATGAACTTAAAGATACCAATGCAGAATTTCTAAAACAAACTGCCGCACATATCAAAAAGCTTGATAAAAACCATTTAATGGTTGATGGAACTTACACAAAAATAAATGACTTTGCAGTGAATGATCCCAATATTGATATTATTTCCAACCATTACTACGAAAACGTTGGCAATTTATCACCGGACACTGTTGCACAAGACCTGAAGAAAATTGACGGGAAAAAAGTATACCTGCTCGGTGAGTTTGGATTACTGGAATCAAGCAAGCTCGCAGAGATTATGAATGCAGCGGTTGATACCGAGGTTAATGGAGCCAAAGCAGCAGGCGCATTTATCTGGGGTGGACGCGGACATCGACATGACGGCGGCTTCTATTGGCATCTTGAGCCTGCGAACAATAAAACCTACAGCTATCACCTCCCTGGCTTTCCGGAGGGAAATGATAACGAGGAAATTAACGTCGTAAATTTGGTGCGCCTTGCGATTGCCCGCATGGATGGTGAGAAAAAAATAAAGCCCCTTCCTGCACCAGAGGCTCCGGTATTGAGAGAAATTTTTTCCGTTAACAATATTCGATGGCTCGGTGCGCCTACCGGACAGCACTACATTATCGAGCGCGCTAACAGGGCAAATGGTCCCTGGAAAGTAATTGGTAAAAACATATCCGATGGCAAAAACAAGTTCAATCCGGCAACGGATAGTCTATTCTCAGACACAGCAAGTCTCGTAAAAGGACAGCAATATTTTTATCGGGTGATTTCAGTAAACGAATCAGGCGTTTCAAAACCCTCAAATGTTCGATCCATCATCGTCACAGAAAACTGATGAAGGAAAAAACTTCTTTCATTATCGGCAATAAAAGAACCGATGGGAGTGTAAGAAACACTCTCATCCCTTTATAAAATCAATAAGAGAGATAATTATGAGCCTAGCCTCAATACCCTCGACCGGAACTTTCTCCGACTCAAAACGCCACTACGCCATTTTAGATGGACTGCGTGGTGTAGCCGCAATGATGGTTGTTGTGTTTCATATGTTTGAAAGCCATGCGGCCAGCCGTTACGAGCAAATCATTAATCACGGCTACCTTGCAGTCGATTTCTTTTTTGTGCTGTCAGGTTTTGTGATTGGATATGCGTACGATGACCGCTGGGGAAAAATGTCGCTGACCGATTTCTTCAAGCGCCGGTTGATCAGGCTCCACCCTATGATCGTCATTGCCATGATCATAGGTGCAGTAATGTTCTATTTTCAGGGTGGATCAACATTCAGTTTGGTCAACGACACATCGCTGTGGCAAATGTTACTTATCTTGCTGATTGGGATAACACTTATTCCAGTATCACCGTCGATGGACATCCGTGGTTGGGCAGAAATGCATCCTCTAAATGGTCCCGCCTGGTCACTATTTCTGGAGTATGTTGCCAACATCCTTTACGCACTTTTTATCCGAAAATTTTCAAATACCGTGTTGGCGATTTTAGTTTTCATTGCCGGTTGCACAACCATCCATTTTGCCGTGACGAATCCCACCGGTGACATGATTGGTGGCTGGTCATTAACAGCAGAGCAATTGCAAATCGGATTTACTCGTTTGGCCTATCCATTCCTGGCTGGATTATTATTGTCACGCCTTATCAAAACGGTACATATCAATAATGCATTTTTCTGGTGTAGCTTAATCCTGATTGTGGTCTTCTCAATTCCGCGCATAGGAGATGCAACAACTCATTGGATGAACGGACTTTATGATGCACTGATAATTATTTTTGTATTTCCGTTGGTAGTATTTATTGGTGCTTGCGGCGAAATGAAAACTGTTATATCAGAAAAAATTTGCAACTTTCTGGGGAACATATCCTATCCAATTTACATCATTCACTATCCATTTGTGTACACCTACACAGCGTGGGTTCATAACAACAAAGTCAGTTTGAGTGAAGGTTTTCCAATTGCTATAGGTACAATTATTGTCTGCGTCATACTTGCCTATGCATGCTTACGGTTATACGACATACCCGTCAGGAAGTGGCTGACAAATAAATTAGTATCATCTCGTCAACCATAGCAAAAGGCACATCAACTTTGAGAGCGTGTGACAAATCGCTCTCAATGCTTATTCCATTCTTTTGTTTTGCTAAAACGCAGTCAATATTTTCTCGTCGTAATCAGCCACCGATAAGGTGACGTGGAATTTTTCTGCCAGGCGATCAAGCTCATGTTGTTTTATCGCCAACGAATCCAGCGTGAGCGTATTGTCGTCCAGCTGCCACACCAAGCGCGAACCGGCGTAACTGTATTGCATCGCCAGCAACGCATCTTTATTACCTTCACGTGCTGCCGCTTCCAGCTTGTGCATTTTCCGGGTTATTTTATTCAGCGCCTGCTTCAATTCCCAAACGTAAGTCACTTCACGCATGAAATCGTGCTGACGATATCTATTGAGTAGCCAACCAATAGTCACTGCACTAACGACTACGCCCAATAAGTTCCAATGAAAATGGCTGCCGCTTTCATCCGGGAAAATAGCGATCAGCGTTTGCGACAACGCCAAACTACCCACTGCTAAACTAACGGCACAACCAATAAACACTATTTTTAGATGCTTGCGATAACGCGCTTTATCAATATCAATGAGCTGCATAAAATCCCGAATGAAGAGTTAAACATATAACGAGTGTGCTAAGTGGTACTCACGGTAGGTTGCTGGTGAGGAACGAACCGCAACATAACATTGCTTCCGATTGCGATTCAAATCACTCTTGTTGTTGATCAATAAAAAAACTAATAGTTAAATTAAAAAAGTGATTAAAAAAACCGTCGGATGTCGCTAATCGGTTAGAAGCGGACATCAATTTAAGGTTGGGGGTAAACGAAAAATTGTCTCCTTGGAGCGGATGAAAACTTGAAACCAAAGTAGATTTTTAATTCGTCTTCCCCTTTACCTATTAATTTGTTATGAAACTTCATCCCTTATTTTAGAAATCCACTTACTAAATATTTCAAGCGTTTTCTCATGACGACGTTTTAGATCGAATTCATCGCAAATAAAACTAACTGGATCGTGCGGAGCTTTTGCTAATGCGTATCGAGCTAAGCCCAAAGCTTCATGATGAGAGACCTCGCTCCACAACCTTGAATAACCGAATGCTTCCACGCCACGCCAAGGAATTTCAGCAACTACATCCTTTGGGCTTAGCCATACCGTTGGGCTCTGACCATCAACTCCTGCTATTCCAGCCCACGCTTCAATTACCGATTGCAAATGATCAATTTGTTTTTTGCTGGTTCTACTAAGTCCATGAAGATTAGCAATATCTAGTGTCAATGTATGCAATGTAATACCCGGTTTATCTTTTAGAATATCTCTCGCTAATTTGGCCAAAGAAATTTTATAATTTTCCTTAAAGTAATCGGAAGCATTAAGCTCTCCATATCCATGCGCCAAATCGATTGAATCATCGTTATCAATTTTTAATTGCGCAGGTATATTTTGGAACGCAGCGTCTACATCTTGCAGCTGAGGCACGACATCATTTTCATCAGTTTCAACGATATCACGCTTGAGTAGCTCTCGGAGTTTTTCGTCTACTTTTATAATTGCCGCATCTGCATCGATAAAATAATCAGTTGACCAAAGTCTGACTATTCGCCAACCTAAATTTTCCAGTATCGCCTGCCTAACTCGGTCCCTATCTCGCGCAGATGGTGATCCATGATATGTAGCACCATCGCACTCAACTCCGGCCAAATATATGCCTGGCTTATCAGGATGGCGTATTCCCAAATCAATTTTGAATTTACTGACACCTACTTGCGTTTGCACTTTCCAACCTTTTTCCCTCAAGGCATACGATACGGCTTGTTCAAAATCACTATCGAATTGATCGATACCATATGCCGCACTCGCCTGCTCAGGCAAGGCTTTAGGTCCTCGCTCTGCGAAATCAAGATATTGTTTTAAATGCTCTACAGCGGTTGAGGATGTTCGGCTTAAATCAATCATTGATGAATCGAAACTCGCGAATACCAACACTTCACTCGTTGCTCGAGTTATTGCAACATTCAACCTTCGTTCACCGCCCATTTTATTAAGCGGACCAAAATTCATACTCATTGTTTTACCGCCCACTTCTGTAGGGCCGTAACCAAGACTTAGAATGATAATATCTCTCTCATCACCTTGAACAGATTCAAGGTTTTTGATAAAAACAGCATCATAATTATCACTATCTTGAAAATATGCTTCTATTGAAGGATTAGCACGACGCGCGTCATCAAGAAGATCTTCAATCGTGCGTTGCTGATCAGTGTTTAGAGTTACAACACCAATAGTTTTTTTCCGAACATCTCGACTCATAAGTCGTCGCACTATTTCCTCAACTACTGCTTTAGCTTCTATAGGATTATTGCGTCCCTTACCCTTCGCGTAAGCACCGTTAATTCGGTGTAATGTAACTGCCGACTCCTTGGTGTCTGAAGAAGGATAAGTGACCAATGAGTTCTCATAATATTTGCTATTGGAGAAAGCGATGAGTGTTTCATGTCTACTTCGGTAATGTCCCATCAATCTCTTGAGAGGAAGCCCTGCAGCTAAGGCTTGGTCAAGAATAGATTCGAGATCCTCCTCTTCCGTTTCCTCACTGGATTTACCTCCTGAGAAAAAATTGGTGGGTGGCATTTGTTTAGGATCGCCGACTACAATAACGTTTTTGCCTCGCGCAATAGCACCTACGGAATCCCAAGTTGTCATTTGTGATGCCTCATCAAACACAACCAGATCGAAACCGCGAAAATCTGAAGGCAGGAATTGCGCTACTGATAGAGGTGACATCATTAAGCAGGGACATAGATCCAACAAGGACCCGCCCAATTGGTCGATCAATGCTCTAGTAGGTATGTGGCGGCTTTTTTTCTGAAGTTCTCTAGCCAGTGCTCCAAATTCTTGCGGACTACTTTTTGAATTTCGCTGAGGTACTTTTTCAGAAGCCAACGCAACTACATATTCACTTGTGATGTTAGCAACGTTTGCATCCAGCTCTCGAAATCGTCCAATCGTAAGCTCATGACTAGAAGATTTAAATTCTCTTAATAGTGGATCGTCGTCAATTAGAAGTGGGGCCAACCATTGGCAATAGGCGATATAAAACTGTTCTTGAAGCTTATTCGCGTCAGCCTGCCCGCCCTCAAGCGCAGAAGCTAAGTTGGACATTTGTTTTTCTTCGATCTTCTTTTTTGCCGCTTGCCATTCACACCAGCTTTTTAGCTTTACGCTACTTCTTATAATTCCACTAATTATCTGAGCACAATCTCGAAAGGATTGCGTATTTCCAATAATAAAACCCGAGGCATCCAAAGCTCTTCGAGTTTCTATGAATTGATTATATTTGAGATTAAACTCATTGCATGCTGCAACCAGTTTGGAGCCTTCAAGAAAGTCCCGTCCATCAATTAGCCATTTTTTAAGAGAAATCATTAGGTGAACAGGATCATCAGTTAAACCAATAGTTTTGGATAATACTGAACGAACTTTCATACCTAAAGCATGGAGTTTATCAAGTTGCTTCGCATCAGTTTCCCAACCCTTCCAAATGTCAAAACGAGCTAAAGGTTCAAGAATCTTTTCGATTTCAATTTTGGCATCACGGGCTTGTTTTAATTTTTTAATATCAGATAGGTCATCAAATTTCGATAACCCAATTTTCTTAGCTGCTGTGTTTATTTTCCATTTATTAATAGTTCCTTTTATCCAGCTACTTTGTACTTCAGCCTCCAATCGCAGCCAATCGTCAATAGGTGCTTTAGATAAAAGTTCTGGGGTTATATTGTGGCCAATATTCAAAAGTAATTGATCGAAATTTCCTTTTTGCTTCGCTAATTCGTTAAGCATAAATAGACGTTCTTTAGCGCCGTTTGCTAGCGCGAATTCTATCGAGTGTTGAATCGCGATCTCAATTAGGCCACCTAAATTGCAAATTTTTTCAAGATTGTCCGGCGTATCAGATTTTGCATCAATTTCAAATTGCTTTAAGAAGTGGGCCGCAGCTAACTCCAATTCCAATAACAAGCCAGAACTTTTGCTCAAGCCCTCAAGCAATTGAGTTTGCCAGGCAGTAGACCATGCAGTCGCACGTAAAGAACTTAACCCCTGAACGTTAACATCAGCAATATCTTTAAAAGCAATTGCTAACTCTTCCACCAACTCAAGCGTCGCTTTTAGATCAGCCTCGGTTTTTATTGGCCCACTATTTAAATCGGGATGCCACCCCAAATTAAAATTCAATAAATCACTTTTTAGCGCTAGTTTAGAGATAGCATCCCGTAACGAAATTCCGGAACCAGATTTTCTATGTAACGCTCGTATATAAGTATTTAATTGGTCTCTTTTCTGCTTCAGCTCTACAATCTGCGCTGTCCATTCTTCAGAACTCAAACCTTCTCGTTTGTGCCAGGCTCTGCCTAACTGATCAAGCACAGCGCGTTTATTTGCTTTGTTACTATGTAGTTCCAAACACAAATGGCTCAAACCCACTTTATGCATTCGTCGATATACTACATTGAGTGCAGCCATCTTCTCTGCCACAAAAAGAATTTTTCGACCTTTACCAATATTGTGCGCGATAATATTTGCAATCGTTTCTGATTTTCCCGTGCCAGGTGGCCCCTCTAAAACGAAATCTTGGTCACGTCCAGAAGCTTCAACTGCAACGAGTTGCGAGCTATCACAATTGAGCGGCGTAAATATCTCTGCAGGATCAATCTTATCATCAACTTGGTCTCTCTCAACAAAGTAAGCTTCTTGCGCAAAAGCCTCTCTAGGGCTGTCAACCAAATGCTTAACAAATAAGTTTTCTTTTAAATCTTCAATACGATCACGAAGATCTTTCCACATGAGATATTTTGCAAACGAGAAAGACGCAAGCACCAACTCTTCCACGACTTCAAACCCGCGATGCTCACTTATAGCTTCGCGCACACGCTGCCATATATAGGATACATCAACACCACTCTCGTCTTCAGGTAAGCCGTCTTTGAACTCCGAAAGATTGATATCATGTTCAACATTCAAGAACTCCAATAAGGTCAGATTAAAAATTGGGTCTTCATCTTGAAGCTGCTGAAGATAGACAGGTGATCTCGCGCTATTACGGTTCAGCAAAACAGGAATCAGGATGAGCGGTGCTCGATAACTGCGATCATCCTCGGGGTTTTCTTTCCATTTAATCATGCCCAATGCTAGGAAAAGTGTATTCGACCCACCTTCTTCTAGATCACTCTTTGCTTTTCGAAACAGTTCAATACTGTTTTTTTCTAATCGACTCTGACTTTGATTAGCAACGAGGATATTGCTACCAAGCTGATCTAATGCATACTGACGATGTATATCCGAACCGGTTTGCAGTTTAAAATTTTCAGCGTCACGTTCCTTGTCATTAACAGGACTTTCCTCCGCCGACAAAAAGCGAAACCTATTGCCACTGGCCAGCATATCCTCCATCACCGCAATGTCTGGGCAAAACAGCTTTATGGAAACAGCTCTATCGCTAAAATTTAATAAGCTATTTCGCTTAGTTAAATCAAGTAACTTACGTGACCAAGTATCAATTCGTGTTTCTGGTGTTTCTTCTTGCACACGCTCTTCTGCACGGACTGGCGGCAAAGGAGGTAAAACTGGCATCGGCAAGACTGTGGCACTTTTTGCAAATACCTCTTCACGTGTGGCCTCAACTGTAGAAAGTGGCTTAATTTGCCGAGCCCGCGCTTGTGCAATATCGATAACGAAAACGAAATCGTCTTCATTCTCTTCATCAATGAGAGTGCGAGCATGCATCTTAGTCTGCTCGAAAGTTACTGGCTCTGAGTTAGTCACCAAGGTTGTCTCAAACAGGACAATATCGCGGTTATCTACACGCTTACGAATGTCCATGGGATCATCATTAGTAAGCACAGGTAAACGATCATTAATCAGCCAAGCACCAGCAAATGCATGGCCATTCGTGAACGCCATAACAGCATTTAACCCCATCGCTTCAATACAACTAGCAAATAATAGTGAGGTATCCAAACAAGCTGCAATCTTGGAATTACTAATATCAGAAGCTAAACGAATGCGTTGCCCATGCTTGGCAAAACCCTGTGGAGGAGATACATAAGCCAACTTTTGATTAAATATCACATTCCAGAGCGCAGCGAGCATCATGTAAGGTTTCTCACGCGTGTTGGACTGATATCCGTCAATTTTGCGTCCATGTCCCCATTGTTCCAGCACATCTGCTACTTGCTTAAGTAGCGATTCAACATAAATACCATTAGGTTTTACAAAAGCCGCTAGCAAATCAGGTTGCCGATTTTCTCCACCCCAGTAATTTGCTGGCAACATAGCGACGGGTACAGTCGCAGATGCAAGTTTGCTACCATCATTTGCAAATACATCAAATTGCAAATCGAGTTTTATTTCTTCAGTTAAGCCAAATAAGGTATCGAAAGGAAATTTTAAGTCGCGCTTAGGTAAGGAAAGTATCTGTCCATGTACCATCGCATCAATGATCCATTCATCGCCCTCTAGCCACCCCGGGATTGGCTGCAGCACGAGTTTAAGTTTCCCTAAAGGCTTTTGTTTTTCAAGTTCAACTGTGTCCTCAAATTTGCCATATTCAATACGCAGCGATTTAACTAATGGATACGCATTTTGTTGTGCCGCCAAAGAGAAGGTACTGATAGCATCGACTACGATTTTTAAGGGAAAGGACATAGCAGCATTCCAATTGAATTTATAGATCCCGGAAAACATGTGACATCTTACGATTCAAGTATCTTAAATTACGATACGTACAGAGTATTACTGGTTAACAGCTTCCGTTCATTCAAGATATTATCCGTATGTGTTATCACTATAACTACCATCTATCGTTACCATCTGGTATTGGGTCAATAGAAGATTAATGACCGTCCGCGTCGGACACAATGCTACTTTATAATCTGTTGCGGTTCGTAAACTCACCGGCAACATACAATTACATTCGCAACCTTCAACAACTTATTTCACGAAATACGCCGGGTAAGAAAAATCAATTAAAGACCATAGCAACATTCAACGCCAGCACAAATTACAACCCATTACCACCCCGCGTTGACAACCCCACCTTCATCCCATAACCTGCCCGCGCTGCGGTAAATTCCGTAGTCGGGCCTCTCAATCCCGCAAAAATCCAAAACCGGCGCAAAGCGTGTCTTTGCGTCCTGCTACAGCTTTGCCTGTTGTTATGGCGGCTGGGCGGGGCTGCCTTCGGGCGGGCCGGTGTTGAGAACCCTGTTCAGTCCGCCCCCATAAATCTCAACTTGTGGTGGCGGTTACTCACCAAAACTTTGAGATTTTATTATGGATAATACAATTCCCCCTCCCCCATTCCCCAATACCTGCGTTATTAAACTCGATCAAAACCAATACGCGTTTTATAAAAAATCCCGCCTTGAAATTCGTTCACCTACCGGCGAAGCGATTACGGTACTCAGCACACCAGTACCCGTCGTAACGGATGAAGATGCAATTCATCAACTGTATTGTCAGACGCTGGTATTAGAAGTGTTGTTGTATGAAGTTAATGAGCGCGTAAAATTACCGCAGTGGGCACTTAACAGTGTTGCGCGTGTGATTGACAGAATTGATGCTCATCTTAAGAGGCAGTTGTCGATGTAGCATATAAAAAAAGGCGAATCGTTTGATTTCGCCTTTTTAAAATTATTGCATTAACGAATTATATCGCCAATGAATTTTTACGATTTAGATAGCCTGAATATTTTCAGCTTGCGGGCCTTTTTGACCTTGGGTCACAGTAAAACTAACTTGTTGGCCTTCAACAAGGGATTTGAAACCCGTGCCGGAAATAGCGCTAAAGTGAGCGAAGACATCTGCACCAGATTCTTGTTGAATGAAACCAAAACCTTTAGCGTCATTAAACCATTTTACAGTGCCAGTAGTAATTTTAGACATAGTGTTACCTATTAATACAAAAGTAAATTTCCCCTTAGGGGTGCTTGGCTGGAAATGCGGGAATTACTTATGTAAGACAGGACGAAATACTAGAATAAAACTTCGAAGTGTGAGGCATAAATACTAAACGGGCTTTTCGAGCTAATTGCAGTCTACGCTTGTTTGAGGCGTTGTCAAACATTATTATTTTTAAAATAGTGAAATGCGGTTTTATAAACATCACAAGCCTGGCTATTCATGCGCCAGGAATGTTAATGCCGTTAATACATTAACAAAAAATATTAAAAATATAGTCGTCGAAAAATTATTTTTTTAATACAAAAATCCCACTGAAAATTATTCACATTAAAAGCGGTTACGTTATACAGGCCTAATACCTAATGTGTTAGTAAGTGCGGTGACCAACAGAGCCATAATGAATAAAAATGTAAACTCATGTTGGTGGTGCAACTCAGAATAGAATTACATCACCAAATCCTTTCATTAGTAATGGATAACACCATGAGCACATATAGCCACCACATTTCCAGCATTTTTTCCTGCCGGACTCACGCCGAAGCAACGTACAACAAATTAATAGAGAAAGGGATTGATGCCTATCAACTCACCCTTCGTCGGGTTAACTTTACGCTAGCCCGGAACGCACCGGATAAGGAGAATATTGAATTGCCAAGGTCACTTTTAATTAACACGAGCTTTGGTATGACGATAGGCGCAATTGCCGGAATGCTAACGGATTTAATACTGCCAGTTGCCCAACCCGATGTATTTGCCAGCAATCCAATTATCGGACCATTGATATTAATTGGTGTTGGGGCATGTATAGGAGGCGTACTTGGTACCCTTAGAGGCGTAATGAAAAAAATGCAATTATTGCCAGAGGAATCAACGTTCCATGCGCAATTCCTGCTGACTATAAAAACACTGGATCGACAACAAATATCAATAGCAGAATCTGTTATGGAAACCTCTGCTGAGGGGAAGGGAATATATTACCCGTTTGCAAAAAACCACAAGGGGGCTACAAATTAATAAAACACGAAACTGCCTGATTTTATAGGCGCAATAGCGATAAATTCACTATATGCACGCTTTGCCATCCAGATTGGCTGGATGTAGGAAATCCCGCCTTAAACTTAAAATATTGGCAATCTGCACTACCGGTAAACCTATTAAAAATGCAGTTACTTTTTACTCTATATAAAATTTTTCTAGTAAAGAAATTATAAATAACGTCCTTGCGATGCTTCCAGATGTAAACTTCAGCGACAAAAATACAACGCGATTTGACAGGCATCGGAAGACCAATTATTACTATACCGTGTCTGCTAAACCACTCTGGCATGCGGGGGCAGGATTGCCCCCAACTCCCCTTTAAAATTTTTCACCCGGATTAAATCAGGTTACTTCTTTGCTAAGCGCTGGTGAATTTATTAGCTATTAATATGTTACTCACGGTGAAAACTATGATCTTAAAAACGCTAATTGATCGCAATGGACAGTATCAAATTAATCTCGTTGAATGCAAAGGCATCAATGGATTTACTGTCAGGTTTCACTTCGAAGTCGTCGATACAAAAAATGGAAAATGTATTGGAATATGTGATCATCTTAATGAAGCTAAAGAACAACTTAATACACTCACCTTGAAAGCTGCAAGTTAATCCATCATAACCATTTAAGATAATTACAAGATGGGTGGAAACTCTCCATTACAAAAGCTATTTTACTGCCGCAACTATCACCAGTGATGATAGTTGGTTTTTTTTACAGATTGGATACGTACCAACAGCAGGCAAACCCCTAGTAGTACGGAAAATTGAAATAATGCGTATGCGCCAAAAATAGAGGGCACAGCAATAAAAGACCAAACTAGCAACGCAAAACAACATGTCTTATACATTTCTCACCATTAATTAAATAAATACCCTACTATTGTTGAATTCGCTGCCTTAGGTTCGGCAGCGCACATAGCCGTACACCTTGGCCCCGTACACTTCGTGTTGCGATTCATCCTGGAGAGGATATGCCTTCCGAATTACATTTTAATGGGCTCATAGCTGCCTTACCCATCGATTCCCAAAAACGGTTATTGGACAATTTGGAATTGGTCCCCCTGATCTCAGGCAAGGTTTTATATGAAGCAGGCGAGACACTACGTCATGTTTATTTTCCGATTGACTGTATTATTTCATCCATCTACGTCATGGAATCGGGAGCCACTACCGGCATTTTAGTTATTGGCAATGAAGGTATGGTCGGCACAGCAACGTTTATGGGCGGTGAAAGCACTCCCAGTCGCGCCATTGTCCAAACAGGTGGACTCGCTTATCGGTTATCCGCACAAAAATTCAAAACGGAGTTCAATCGTCATACCGATTTACTATTGCTATTATTGCGCTACACGCAATCGTTAATTACTCAGATAGCACAAACTGCTGCGTGCAATCGACACCATTCTATTGATCAACAACTTTGTCGCTGGCTTTTACTTTCATTGGATCGCTTACCAGATCACCACATCCCAATGACCCAGGAATTGATTTCCAATGTATTGGGTGTACGACGGGAAGGCGTTACGGAAGCCGCTGGAAAATTGCAAAAATTAGGCGCAATTGAATATGCCCGTGGTCGCATTACCGTATTGGATCGCGCGCATCTCGAGCAACTGAGTTGCGAATGTTATGCGGTTGTCAGGAAGGAAATAGATCGCTTGATGCACCCTTTAACATAGGCAAACGCAGTAGCCCCCTGCGAATTCAAAGAACAGGTTGGATATCCCGACGAAATATATTTTTATTGTTTTGAATTACACCAAGTTTTTTCACGTTCTCTCCCAACCAATCGACCAGCTCTTCAACACGTTTTTCATCCGCCTTTAAAATAATTGTCAGGATTCTGCTGGTAGTTAAATCGCTATCTGACAAATAATGTATTAGATTCCGATAAGAATTAACCGCATCACGCTCAGCATGCAAATTTTCTTCGATAAGTTTGGAAAAAACGTAGTTAATAGCAACACGTGGATAGCTATGCACAAAAAGATTTTCGACCGAAAAAGCGGGAACACCGCCTAGTTGGACGATACGTCGCGCAATTGTATGAATATGCAATAATTTTTCATTGGAATGGATTAAAAATATACTCGCAATTTTTTGCGGATGCCCCAGGGTTAAGAAATAATGCGATTTAAAGCGCATTACACGTCGGGCTTCCTCTATCAAAATGCGGTTAAGCCAGTCAATCAAATTCCCGGGAGGCGGGCTCTCGGGATATACATCGAGTCCCCCTGTATTTGTAATAAACACATTGGCAGGCGAGGCCAGTTGCCCCGTTGTAACAGCATATAATCCCATAAGCACCTCCATAAAAGAGATAGTCTGGAGCAAACTATGATGGGTGTCTGTTCGCAACCACACATTATTAAACTCAATCAACTCCAATACGCGTTTTACAAAAAATCCCGCCTTGAAAATCATTCGCCTACCGACACAATGCTCACCTTAATCAGCAAACCATTACCGACAACAACCGATGAGGATGCGGTTTACCAACTGTATTGCCAGACGCTGTTGTTGGAAGTGGTGTTTTATGACGTGAGTGAGCGCGTGAAATTACCGCCGTGGGCGTTTAATAGTGTTGTGCGCGTGATGGGTAGAATTGATGAGCATCTTAAGAAACAGGCATTGCTGTAAATATAAAATCAGGTGGCTATGCCACCTGGTTGATTCCAGTATTCACCATGAAATTCGCGCGGCTACATGTGCTTCATGCGCGTGGAATGAAAACGACCAGCCATTTCGTTCACACAGCCGTTGAACGATACCCAACCCCAAACCATATCCGTGCAACGAAGATACTTCGGCCTGCGTATGCTGCCCGTCACTGTTTAATTCGTTGGTGACTAATAACTCCTGCTCTTTGATGCGAATCGTGATTGGCCCTTGCCCGGCGAGCGTGTACTCAAACGCATTGCGCACGAGATTATTGACGGCGATAGAAAAAGCCTGTGGATGCCCGCAGACTTTTGGGTTTGCGAGATGTTCGATTTCAACATTAATGAATTTGCCGTTGAGTAAATGGCGCTGCTGATCTATCGCCTGGCTCACCAGTGGCGCTACTAAAAATTGCTCGTCATACAATCCATCGTCGGTTTCGCGTGCGAGGCATAAGAACATTTCAATCGTGGTCTTCATGTCGAGCGTCGCTCGCCTCACGCGATCTACCAGCTT
This sequence comes from Cellvibrio sp. 79, assembly GCA_003056245.1. Taxonomy (GTDB): domain Bacteria; phylum Pseudomonadota; class Gammaproteobacteria; order Pseudomonadales; family Cellvibrionaceae; genus Cellvibrio. Next base: position 62,548 of record MVDH01000005.1, read on the forward strand.
TGCATCGACTGCTGACAAATCGCTTTGTTCCAGCAACTCAAGTGCGCCTGTTATCACCGTGATTGGCGTGCGCAATTCATGACTGGCAGACGCGGTAAAGTATCGCTCCCGCGCAACAAATGCGCCGATACGTTCAAGCGTTTTTTCAATGGTTCCCGCGAGCAAGCCGACTTCATCATCGCCGAACTGGCTGGACTCTATGCGTTTATGATCGCCCGCTGAGAGATGCTCCAGGTCGATGTCCGCAACTACCCTGGCCAGTTGTGCGACAGGCGCGACCGCTCGGGTGATGACAATAACGCCCAGCCCGAAACCAAGAATTCCCAGAACGCCCACGACACTCGTGATAATGAGCAACCACCACCAATCCCCGGAGGATGCAGACTCGATTCTGGCAACGTCGAAAACGACATAGGCGCGGTGCTGTTGATTGTCGGTTGCCGGGTTTTTATTGTTCGTGGATAGCACTGCGACATGTAATTCTTCGGCTTCGAATTCGTACAGTCCCTCGTCGGGGTTTGCTTGCGCCCACTCCCTGAGTGGTGGTGGCAAGCTGGCAACATCCTCGTATCCACGCAGGTTTGTCGTAATGGCGGGATAGCTCTCGGCGGCATGCCGCAGCTGTTGCTGCAGTACATGGTCTTCGGTCAATTTGATCGCGGCGAAAAAGGCGAATCCCCAGGCCACACTGAGTACAGCAACACACATTGCAAAGGCAATGGCAATGCGCTTGCGCAAACTATGCCGGTACATTATTCACCATCCCCTGCAACAACAGACTCGGCAATTCGGTAACCAATGCGGTGCACCGTATGAATGAGCGGGTTATCAAACGGCCTATCAATCGCTTGTCGCAGTTTGTACAAATGCGAGCGAAGCGCATCGCCATCGGGAGGCTCGTCAGCCCACAATAACGTTTCGAGATCATCGCGCGACACAACAGACGGCGCTGCTTCCATCAGCCGTTCAAGTAGTTTCATGCACGCAGGGGAAAGGTCCACATGCCGACCTGCGCGATGCACTTGCAGCGTGGACCTGTTCAGCGTGAGATCGCCCACCGTTAACACATTGTCGGCTTTGCGGTGGCTACGTTTGTAGAGTGCCTGAAGTCGCACATGCAGTTCTTGTAACGCGAATGGCTTGACCAGGTAATCATCGGCTCCCGCTTCGAAGCCCTTGAGTTTATCGTCGAGCGTGTCTCGCGCCGTTAGCATCAACACGGGCGTTTCTATGTCAGCTTCCGTGCGCAGCTTTTTGCAAAAGCGGAGGCCGTCCATCCCTGGAAGCATCAGGTCCAGAACAATAATGTCGTAGGGATTCGTCAGCGCCAGGTGCATCGCACTGATACCGTCATAGGCAAAATCCAGAATATATCTGTGCTTCTCGAGATATGCGGCAATGTTTTCACAAATGTCGCGGTTATCTTCGATAATCAACGTTCTGATCGGCGCTGCACCCAATGCATTTACCATCTGCTACCTTCCTGCCAGACACGATTTACCAACCACGATTTACCAGCCCCGATCTACCAACCATAATCCAGACGCAAACCCAGTAGTGGCTGGGATTCGCTTTCGTCTTTCACGATAACGCCGCGGCGATAGTCAAATTCACTGTCGTCGCTCGATGCTGCTGCTGTTGCGTTGATGACATCGAGAAAGGCCGTGACATCGATGGGCCCAAATGCGCGCCTGTAGTCAACGCGAACATTCACCAGGCTGTAACTGCTTTTTCTTCCAACATTTCGCTCAATAATTTCTTTTGAATAGCGCATAGGTTGCCCTGGGCCGAGCACGCCGGAGTGGATAATAAAGGTTTCGTCGGGTCTGCCTGAGAGATATTTGTAGCGCGCGGCAACCTTCCAGCGGTCGCTGATTTCCCACGTCAGCCCGAGGGTAGCCACATGCTCGCGGTTGAAGTCGGCAGGTAATTCACCGCGACCGTCCTTCCGGTCGATAACGACATCGTTGTAAGAGTAAGTCGCCATGGTGTAAAGGCCTTCGTTAATCGTGCCCTTAAGCACGATATCGGCACCGTAAGAGGTACCGTCCCCACGGTTTGCAAAGGTTCCCTTTACTCGATCAAGGTCTACCACAAGATCGTCGAGCTTTTGATAATAGGCCTCCGTCAACACCGACCAGCGATCAAACGGAAAGTACTCGACACCGATACTGCCGTGGGTGATTTGTTCGGTCTTGAGTTTGTTCGCCTCGTTAGCCGCAAGTTGTAAATACCGTGGCGACTGATGGAATAGCCCGGCGGTGGAAAAATATCTAATCGTATTAGTTGGCCGCCAATTGACGCTGAACCGGGGCGACGCGAAGCTTTCGTCGGCAAAGCCGTCCTGTTCAAACCGCACACCGGTGCCAAAATCCCACTCGCCGCGCTTGAAAACCTGGTTTACGTAACCCGCATAGTTTGTTTCTTTCCGGTTTAATGATGAGTTGGTGTTGGCGGGGGTCAGCACAATAAAACGCTGATCGGGGTTTGGCCGGAAGTCATTGCTATCGTAGATAAATCGGTTCCAATCGCCAGCCAATACGGTGTCGTAATCCAATTCAATTTGTGTTGCCTGAATACCGGTAGTGAACACGCCCCATTGGTTAGGAGTTTCAAAATCGCTGCGCCAGCCAGCTTCTTTTTCATTTTCACCGATGGTAATGATGTCTTCCCGCACCGGAAAACTGGATGCGGGTGATCCCGGCGGTACCAGATCAGGAAATGCTTCGCCTTCGGAGCTGACCTTGTCACTTTTGCGGTAATAAACTTTATTGGTCCACACGGCTTGTTCACCGATTAATGATCGCAATGTCATACCGTATAAATCGCTGTCTTGTGTGAAATCCTGCAGCGCCGCATCCTGGAAATCAGGCGATGCAAAAACGTGAGTCACGCCGCGAATATAATCTTCGAATGTATCTATCAATAGAACTTCGACGGTGTGGTCCTCGTTAATAGGCATAACCGACTTCACGATGACGTCCCGCAACAGCGGCTCGCCAATGTCCAGCTCTTCGATCGTTTCAAAAAAAGCGCCGAAGTCCAGACGTCGCGCAGAAACGAGCAAGGTAGAGTCTTCGGTAATACCGGCAGGGCCGTCGTAACCTACTTCATAGCCCGCAAGGTCAAGGCGCAGGCTTGCTGAAGGGCTTGGATTGCCGTCGGCGACATCCAGTTTAAGTAGCGACGCCGTTCGGCCACCGTAGGCTGGCCCCCAGCCACCGGGTGAGAACTCCGCACCACTGATAACATTGGGTGCAAAAATCGAGAAACGGCCACCACCACCCACATCTTCGTCTTCACCCAGAGTTGCATCAAAGTGCACGGCTTTATCAAAAGGAAATTCATCAACGAATAACAAATTATCGCGCGGGCCACGGCCGCGTACACTGAAGTTTGCGAATTCCCCCGTGGCTGCCAAACCGGGTAAACCATCCAGCGATAACAGCGGATCTGCGCCACCGCCAACGGCATCGCGCAATGCTTCCCGATTCAGATAAGTGCTGGACGTTGTTGTTGATGCATCGGCCTTTTGCCCTAGAACAAGCACTTCTTCAATCTCTCTGGGTAATGCGAATTTAACCTGGATATTTTTGCGCGTTATGATTCGCACGCTTGGATCATAGGTTGAAGTGAACCCGCTTTTGCTTACGTTCACCGAGTAGAGGCCGGGGTCGAGCTGTTCAACAACGATGCGACCTTGTGCATCGGTTTCTACGGATTGTGTGGCGTTGGTTTCCCGTTCCGTGATGGTGATTTGAACGGTTGAGAGTGGCCGGTTAGTCACCTGGTCTTTTACAACGACAGTCATCCCACCGGGCGCCTCTGCGGCGCTGGCAAATAGTGGAAAACCAAAAAATGGAAAGCCAATCAGGAATGCCGACAGCGTCAACCATGATCCCTGTTTCAAACACCTGTTCATTTTGTTCAATTGCCTGCTCATTGCTATCCCCCGAGAGTCGGTCGTGTTTAATGGATGAAACACAGGGAGGTTAGCAAGGGCAATGTGACCAAAAAGTCGCTGAAATGTGAAGGCTACATTCGCGCCGGCATCGGGAATAATGTTTGCCTCGTAAGGACTCCAATAGAGCGGCACTTTCACACCGGTCACTGGCGTTTCTTTTACGCTGAAAGTGTGGACAAGGGAAACCGGGCAAAAGGTGTCGCCGGCTTGGGTGGCTTTGACGGTAATAATTGTAGCGACGCTTCCTACATTCAGTGAGGTGCCGGCAATCATCGCGTTACCACCGCTCACCGAAAAAGTGACCGGCAACATTGGAGAGGATTCAGCGGTTAAATTTATAACGCTGCCCGGTTGCTGGTCACTAATCGCCGCAAAATTGAGGGTTTGCGCGGTGCAATTTACAACTACCGGTTTTACCTCAATTGTTACGGATTTCATCGCCGGGCAATAAGTCGAGTTTCCAGCTGCGGTAGCGGTTACCACGAACTCGCCCGCCACATCACCCACATACAATGAACCAGTGGCGGTATCCAATGTTGTGCCAGCGAGTTTATCTGCACCCAAACTCCAGGAAATAGGCAAGCCCGAGCTGGCGCTCGCCGCTAATTGCACTTGACTACCAATTTCTTGCGACCCTACCGGTGTGATGTCGATAGTCTGCGCTTCGCATCCGGGCGTGGTTTTATTACTGATGGAATATTTCAATTCAGCAAAATTGAATTGAATCCTATAGTCACCAGTTTCGGTAATAGAGAATTTGGAGTTGCTATCGCGCACACCGGTGGTTTTCACCACAGCGCTTTGCAAACCGTTGCCTTTACCCCAATCCTCGTCACTCCAATCCGCTGAATCGGCGAATTTCATTTCATAATCACCGGAATTAAGCCGCACATCAAATTCGTAACTTTTCGTGGTGGCACTGTAGGTCATGGGTTTCAATGACCAATCGTTAAATGAAGCACCTATCCAAATAGGTGGCGGCGGGCGCTCACCGGCAAAAAACACCCGGCTCAAACTGATTGGGCAAAAGCCATTAGCTCCCGCTGTGCCAGCCTGTGTAGCCTTCACGGTAATTTCAGCGCTGACATTGCCAACATTCAGCGTCCCATTCACAAGGGTCGCCGCTCCGCCGCTTACGGTATAGGTGATGGGCAAAGCAGAACTCGCGGTTGCATCCAGAACAACACTGCTACCCAAGGGCTTGTCAGAAATATCCGGGAAAATGATGGTTTGAGGTTTGCAATCTGCAATTGTTTTTACAGTCTTCCAGTTCGGCAATTTGAAATCAAACCGGCCTAACTGATTTGCACCCGTGTTGTTATTTTCCGTGGTGATGTATTCATTGCCGACTTTGAAATTTTCGATAGAAAGCGCATTGTTGCCGATAAATACATCGCCCACTTTTTGAAAGAGATTGACGTGGGAGCTGGCATCAAGTTTATTCCATTCATCGATGTGCAAATTTTTAATCTGCACAGCGTTGTCGCCCATACTGATTAAAGAATAAATACGGATCGCACAGTTAGTCATACCTTCAACGCGCGTATTTTCAATGCGCAAACCGCGAATAAAATTACCGCCATTACTACCGCCACCGGCGTAATGGGGCGCCGCATTGATGATACAGGTGTTGCCTTTTACATCGCGCCAGTAAACCCTGTTATGGATAACGTCAGTATTGGTTACCACAATATTGTCGAGGTTGCGGTGATTATCCCAACCCCATTGGATGACCGGACCATTTTCTCCCTTCCAGATAGTGGTGTTATCCACACTGACATTACTGTGATACATCTTCAGCACGTCATCATTAGCATGAAAAAAAGTGTCCTTCATTGTGCTGCCGTTATACAACTCAATGCCGTCGGTTTGCCAAACCGAACTACCCACTTGCTTGTAATTGTTTACGCGCATCTTAAACGTGCTTTCGTTGCCATACACCACAAAGGAATGGTACGGCGGCTCATTGATGGTGACGCCCTGCAAATCGAGAGATTGTTGATCGTTATCCGATTCAAATTGCAGCATCTTCACGCAACTGGTGTGACAATCGGAATTGCTTTGGTTGAGGTGGTTGTAACCACTTTTTGGTATCCGCCTCATAAATATATTGTTCGCCCGACAATACGCCGTATCCGGTAATTTTGTATTGGGTCTGCTTGGTAGCCGGGAATCGGATCGCGCCTTTCACATAAGCGCCCGGCGCAAAATAAACCCACCTTACATTTTCATTCAGCAAGGCGTGATAATTCCAGCCCATGTAGTAAGTGCCAGGGCGGAAATAAATAATGCTCTGGTTAACATTATTTAAATTGCGAACCTCTCCCGGCTCCGGGTAATAAATAGAGCCGCTCGTTTCATTGGGTGTGGTGCGAGTCAGCTTTTCGCCAGTCAACTTTGGCTCAGCAAAAATCAGCAAGGAGTTGCGTGGTTCAGTATGAATAGCGCGATGGTTTCCGCCGCCCACATCCGTTAATACGCCGGGTGGATTGCTACCCATATCGTTATAGGCAGTGTATAACTGCGACGCAAACTCCACAGAAAAACGATAACCGCTCGTAGAGAAAGGAACTTTGATACGGATTGTCTTGTTATCAACCAACACTTTTACAAAATTTAATTTGGTGGGACGAATCACAACGTCATCTACTGAGGATACAGTTCCCTCACGTAAAGTCACTGTTACCCAAGCTGCTTCACTGTAAAGGAAACTCGACCAACTCATGGTCAATTTTCCCGCAACAAACTCGGCACCATCTTCCTCTCTTTCGTAACCAGGTTTTCCTTTGCCGCTACGAGGAATGCTCATATAAACAAACGCATCATAATTAGTAGCAGGCGCAGCTTCGGTGCTGACTTTCACATCATAAAATGAAGAGCGCCGCACTTTTTCTTGCGCGACTGGTGTCGTGGAATTTATTTCAAAATTGTTGTGCCACCAGGTTTTCAGGCTGGCGTTGTCAACTGTTTGTTGCGCAGAGGCAAGCTGATTAAAAAATAAGAAATTTAATAGCACAAGCATTAAGGACCCGCAGAGCCTTCGCCAAGCTCTACAGATGACAGGATCGAGAATACGCATTTCATACTCCAGGGTTGATGTTGAGGATAAGCGGTCGCTACGATTTATTTTTAAATTTATGCTGGCTGCCTTATTTACTGCTACGGCATCCGGAATGTCGTATCGTCGCCCGACGTGTGGACATAAATTATTGTTATGATCAATAGCGAATTTTTGAACAGAAAGTCGAGCGGGGGATGAGACGTGAATGGCTAGTTGATAGAAGCCCCTATGCATTGGGCTTTTTAAATTATTTGAACTGGTCAACAATAATCAGGAAAGGCGGTTAGTTAAGTAAACCATTTTGTGTCGTAGAAATCATTTTTTTGTTTCATGATTTCCTAAAGAAAAGTTTTTCTGTTTGTTCAATAAACCAATGACGGCCAATGCATAAATTTTCATGTCGTTGTGTCCATCGCAATCTAAACGTCAGCGTCAAGATTTTTATCAATTATTAAACAATAAAAATACCAATTCCTGAACATGTGTTGGCCATCTTGAACGCGACCAGTATTGGAAGCAAGGTTTTCAAACGGGCATATTTTATCTAACGAATAAAGGTTATGACATTGTAAGAAATAAATTAGAAATGAAAAAAGCGCGGTTTCTTTGCCATGCAGAATGAAGTACTCGTCTCGCTGCCAAGGCATCACTCAGTTTTGGCATGGAACCGTGCGGCAGCAAGAGCTGCAAAGGATTTATGTAATCTATGGCAGGAAGTTCCTGCTACTCATAAAACATAAATCATGCATCTGAAAAACATAAGTATTTAACAGATTCATCGACCTCATTAATAACAAAGTCAAATATATACTCTCCTTTGTCCTCTGAATAAAGAAAGAGATATTGTTCACTGGGTGAAAAAGCTATTTTTTTTCCTATCAATTTTTCAAGCTTATTACTCAAATCCCAAGGCTCCTGCACCCCATTAAAGTATTCGAATATGATGTTTGTAGGAATATGGCATTTATCATTTAGCTGAAAACTATCAGCCAATATCCAATTTATTCTGTTCTCTCCCGTAGATACATAACAGGCTTTATGGTTATCCAGATAAATAATTAATTCATGTCCGTTAAACTCATACGATTTAAGTATTCGCCCATTTACAGCATTAAACTCTTGCTTACTTAATTCCTTAGTGGCAGAAAAAAAAGAATCGTGCGCTTCTGCTATTATTCCTAATTTAACTTTAATTATTTCACTCATAGATACCCGTCAATATATATCGAAAAGGTGAGATGTGATCTATTCCATCTGAATTAATCCCTAATTTCAAAAATCAATTTAATTAAGGTGAGATCATTTTCAATTTCCGCTTTCGATAGCTCTGGAATGTCAATTATTACTTCTTCCTCGGCGAGGATTTTATCAACATATGTCTTTGCTCCACCAATTGAAAGTCCAGCGTTTTCCCGAAGCCATCTGTTAAATTTGACTTTTGGAAAGTCCTTCTCCGATCCTACAATTTTTATCTTCATTTAATTTACCCTAATTGTGATTAGGTGTAGGAGTTTTCCCTGGATTTGCCCTGTATTTCTCCCCCCCATATATTTTTACTTTCTTTAAACCTAGCTTTTTACCAAGTCGCCTATCTAAATCTCTTGTTCCCAATAGCCCCAAACTACCAGCACCAAGCCCACCAATATTAACTTTCAGGGATCGTAATATTGGCATGTGCTTAGTATAGGTTTAGCTAATATCCAAAAATAAAAAAACGGCGGTCATGAGACCGCCGTTTTTAAAAAGACAAATCAAGGCTTGATATAAATTTTCTTCAGTTCAATAATTTCCTTGGGATTTTGCTCATTATAAAGCCTGATCCTCATATTCTGTCGTGGCACTTGTGCATCAAACTCCATATATACTTTTTCTCAATTAGGAGCCAATTTTTCAAAGGCATCCATCAATTCGAATTCTTCAAAGGTGATTATATAAAATATAGACTCATCGCCTATATCTACAGAAAACTCCAAATGTTTCGATAACGAGCCCAATCTTCACATGCGCGATAAATTTTTCTTTATTACACTAATAAGCTACTCCATATTCCTTCGCCCAATGATTTTCACCATTCATGCTCGAATAAATACTTTGTATGGATTGTTTAGGTTGATTATTCAGCGATTGTTTAAAAGCTCGATCAAGCCCTTCATCCCTGTAAGGAGCGTTGCTATATAAATGCCCCGTCTTCGTACGCCATACCCGGTCGATGTAATGCAATGCTGTAACCCTGACGGTTTTCAGCAAATTGAGGATAACGCGTGAGCAGCAAACACTGGCAGGTCCGAGCTGCCGAGTACAATAGGCACTGATTGCTTTGCGGTTTTTTGCTTGCAAGCTTCTCTTGCTGCAAGGATCGCCATTTTGGTAATCCGTTTGTAGCGAAGGTTATACCTATCTCCTTCATCTACTTCAACATCAATAAGATTAAATACAGCATCCGGTATGCGAGCCATAGTAATATGGCTTGCCTTCTTCAGTTTCATACTCCGAAATAGCGTAGGCACTTTTTCCCGCTCGTACCGCAGCAACTGTGGTGGCTACTGACAGTCCCAGCACAGTAATCATCCCCATTCCGGCGATATATAATTTCTTATCACTCATCCGCAATTCTTTTTGCTGCGTGGTTCAATAAAAATTGCGATGATTCTTGTAATGATAATTCCAATGCAGCAGCAGCGCGTAAACGCTGTGTTCCCGTTTCATATAATTGACGCAAATGCTCGCTAGTTTGCTGATTGTGGCCAATTATCTGGCCCATAAAATATCGATGACCCAGAGCAAAACGTTGTTGGTATTTTTGCCATACAGCGGCTAATTTGTTGACGTCCGGAAAGGGCAGATGTTGATCTTCACTAATATCCAGCTCTTCATTTTGTGCACCATCGTCAGGTAATACATCATCCAACTCCGGGATATCTTGCAGCACAAGTTTGTGGGCCTCCAGATCAATACCTGTGATAGTAGTAAATGCTTCTCCGGCATATCGAGTCAATGCAGGTATTCGCATTTGAACCAATAGCCAGTTAATGGCCTGAGGATCACCAAGTACAGCAGTAGCATGGATAACTTGTCTTATATTCCCCGGGTCTTGCGCAAGACGACTAATCCAATCGCGCGCTGTTTCCAATGGCAAACTACGAAAGCTAACTTCGATCGCGTAGGCTTGCAGAGGATTATTAACCAGTACCCATGATTCCAGCTGCAAGGTTTGTGCTTTGTCTCCCAATAATATCTGAGACCAATAAGCCCAGAATTTTACCGTTTTGCTATCCGCATTCGTGCCTTGTCGTAAAGTAGGAAGCAAATCGAATCGTTTGAGTTCGCCAATTAAACGCAATGCACGTGCATAAAGCTTTTCATGCGCAAGGCAATCCGGACGCTGCAAAATACTGGTGAGATAATCGCGCGGATCTTCACTGCGCGCACTGCATACCGCTAGCGCAAGATATTTATGATCCAGATCCTTACTGGTCAGAAATTTTTTAATCCAGGAATGTACCAATCGTCCTGGTAACCAGGCCATTGCTGAAACCAATCCTTTAAAAGCGTTTGGGTCTGATAACCCGGCCTCTATTGCTATCTGGATTTTCCGAACATCCAGACTACGAAAGGCAAGCACATTAGCAACAAATATTTCTCCCGGTTGCTGGAGTGCTAATGCTGATTCGCAAATTTTCCAGGCATCCTCGGGCGCAGTCATCAGCCCGTTCAGGTGAGCGTCTACACGTTCATCCAATTCACGCAAATCATGTAAGTTGTAGTTAGGTTGGTTTATCGCATTACTACGCAATAACCACAGGAAAGCTGCATCATCTGCATACTGATCATAAAGATGTGCATAAGCATTGAAGAGGTGTTCAAGTGGTTTGTTGCGTGTATCCATGAACACTATTAACCCATGATATTTTTATTGTTGTGAAATAAAGGATCACCTAACCTGCAAACATTTTTACCTTCAAATTTCACGTCAAAGGAGTACATCATGAATTCACATTCGCCTTTGGTTTTACCGCTGATAATTCCTTTTTGAACACCGGCCTCATCGCCAGTGCTGGTGGAATAAACGGCACCTTTCACCATCGGCATTTTGCCATCGGTTAAAACGGTTTTTGGCCCTTTGCTGGTATCTGAAGATTTGCCAATGTTAGGGTATGGAATAGGAACAATAGCGGAGCCTACTGGAGTTTTGCATACATCCGGAAATACCGTGCTCATACCACCGCTACCTTTATGTGCAATACCGCGGGTATTGCAAAAAGTTGTTTGCGCCATAAGGTCTCCTTAATCGCCTAACGAGTCAGGCCAACAGTAATATGTTCGATGTTCAGTATACGTTTGTCGCAAGCAATTGCAGCTCGCCAGGTCATGGTAATTTGCTTTTGATTTGGATAGAGCGCGAGTGTTTCCAAACGGAAAGGAGCGGACAATAATTCCCCTTTTATTGCTACTTTATTAGCAAGATTCACATAAGGAAGGTTGAACTGGAAATCGCCATCTGGATGCATGCCAAGAATACGCACTGCTTCTCCACCTTTAAGGAATCCGGGATAAATTTGATCTGGAGGGGCAGCGTTTAAAAAACGTGGATTAAAATCATCAGGCAGATAAGGCGCCCGCTCTTGCTGCCATTGTTGGTCATAGGTGCCGCCCAGATTTGCTCTTGGAGGCCAATTAGGTGCGATAGGACCAAAACCAATCGGTTCCGGTTTATCATGCCAATGGCGAATCAATGCGGTCGATGATTCCAGGTTTGGCAAGGCTATCCCTTCTATCTCTGCATCCGCCTTGTTACCACAAAAACCTTTACCTACTGGATTACGCAATTCAACTGCGCGCACCTGACCATTATGTTGGTCCCGGCCACCAAATGCGCGCTCATATACAATAGGCATATTCACAAATGGTTGTGGTTGGCTTATTTGATAATTCTGCCAATAACGATCACCGAAAACGCGTATAATTTTCTGTAAAACACCTACCTCCAATCCCACATCCATTTGACGTACAGGGCGTTGGCCAGGTGAACAAGCCAATCCATACATTAAGATATCAGTGGCTGGTTTGCCTATATGGTGTTCATCGAGGTTTTTAAGACTAGATTCTCCCGGCTCGCCCCAATATTCATCCCCTTGATACAGCGGAAGTTGTTGCTCAGCCAGCGTCCACTGATCCCCAATCAAGAAAGTCGCTTTCGCCATGATATAGAGATTGTCTATACCATTAGCATCCGGAAAAAGCGCAAATCCCGTATTAAAGGACGTATTGTTTTTGAGTTGCAGCATGATGAATCCGAGCCAGAAAATAATTGATGCAGGTTATCAATTAACCTGTACAGAGCCACCCAATATGCGGTTAACTCCTGAAGCCCGGCTTAGTAAATATTTGCCTCGAATAGATATTTTACCATTCCGGCTTAGAGTAATACTTGCCTCACCACACCGGAGCACAACCTCTTCATGCCCTTCCATAATCAATTGTTTACCGTCCATGTATATCGAATTTTCGGAGGTGCCACCGCGATTACCTTCTATGTTAGTACCTACAGATTCAGCAAAAACTACTTCGTCAATTTCACTATTGTCACAAGTGTTGGCAATAACACTATCCAACACTTGTTGCAATGGAGAATAAATTAAACCGATTATGATTGGTTTTGGTTCAACACCTTGTGTAAACATCAGCGCAACCTGACGTCCGATGTGCTGCGGCAATACAGCAATAGTTGTCATTGCAACGCATTGCTGAAATAGAGGCATATGGGGCACACTTATCACCGCATTGCCTGCTTCATCAATAGACTCCAGTCTTCCTAACAAAATCTCACCTGCTCCCAACGCGGCCAAACTTACATCCGCATTTTCAGCTTCAATTGTGGAATCTAATATCGACACTCTTTCCATAATGTTTAGTTGTTTGTAATTTTGCTGCCTTTGACTACCACATTCCCTGAGCCTTTGACATTGATATTGGCCCCGGAAATAGTGATATCACCATTACTCTTCATCACAATCGACGCTGAACCAGTCTTAAGAGTGATTTGGTCATCAGCAGTCATCGTGATTGTTTTCGCTCGCAATGCATATTCTTTAGTAACGTTTTCGGTATATTTACCTTCAACAGTTTCACGCAAATCCTTTGAAATACCAATGGTCATATTTTTGCCAATGGTCTCTGTATGACTTTCAGTAATATCAATTGTGATATTTTTGCCCACACTCAATGACATATTTTTACCGATACTTTCGGTATGGTCGTCACCTACATCAATTGTTTTATTTTTGCCAATAGACTCAGTCTGGTTATTAGTAACCGTCTTATTACGATCATTTCCTATTGATGAATTTTCATCGTGCTTGATTGTTTTGGTGCGATCATGATCAACGGTAAGTGTTTGATCATTTTCCACCATTGTGTCGTAATTTTTTTCCGCATGAACATAAATTTGTTCTTCGCCTTTTTTATCTTCAAAACGAAGTTCATTAAAATTCTGCGGAGATCCACCCTTGGTAGAGCGCGTTTTAATACCGCTTTGGGTTTTTGATGGATATGTCGGTTTGTTCCAGCCGTTATAGACAGAACCGGTAATTAATGGGCGATCCGGATCTCCATCTAAAAAACTAACAATAACTTCGTGACCAATACGTGGGATAAATGATGCACCCCATTGATTACCAGCCCATGTTTGCATTACACGAATGAAACAAGAGCTATTTTCATCGTCTTTGCCTTCACGATCCCAAATAAACTGTACTTTCACCCGACAATGTTCATCAATATAAATTTCTTCACCGGCAGGCCCTACGACCACCGCAGATTGCGGGCCGCGCATTACCGGTTTGGGATGAACTCGCTTGGGTCTGAAAGCGGTATCTGCAGGAAAGCAGATAAATGTATTGGTATAAGTGGCGCTACCCTGATCACCGGAAAAATAACTTTTATCTTCTGCATGGTGAGACACGGCGGCCAGAATATAATTACCTTTTTGTGAAGCCGTTGCATGCTTTGCTAACTTAAACTTTCCACCAGCATAAAAGCTCGCGCAATTGCTTTGACCAAACACCGTGTTACGGTCGGCCTCTTCTGATTCCAACGCAATTTTAACTAGCTCTGCTCCCAAAGCAGGGTCATAGTAAGCAGGATATTCATAGTGTTCGAATTCGCCATTTTTAGCAAAAGCGCTATTTGTTTTAATAGTTGCAATTAAATCTTTCTTTGGCTCTTTGAAATTGTAATCGTTGAGAGTCCACTTACCCTTTTTGAAATTATATTTATGCTCCCAACCAGTGATCTGTGCATGGGGAGCACTACCTTTGGAATACTCTAGATTGGTTTCAGCGACATCGCTGTATGCATTGGGTTGGTCTACCAATATTAATTGGTGTTTACCATCTGAATGCTGGAAAAAATAGGCAATCCCATCTTCTTCCAACAGCCGGGAAATAAAATTTAAGTCACTTTCATTATGCTGGACGCAGTATTCCCGTTTCTTTCCACCAGCGGCACGAAAGTCAAAATCGGAAAATCCCAAGTCATTAAAGACCTGGCTAACAATTTCCTTGGTAGTTTTTTCCTGAAAAATACGGTGGTCATTGGTTTGCGATAAAAACCAGAGCCAAGGCACCATTTGCAGACGATATTCACGTAAATTATCTGACTTGATTTCGCCAAAAATAAATTCTTTTATAAAACCGTGGAATTTGCGTTCGGCACTATTTTTTACGGTAATGGTTGCTGTTTTGCCAACGATGAGATCAGGGTTAACGTCCAGATTTTCTGATATCACAGTTATAGAGAAACTGAATAAATCAGAAATGTTTTCAGTTCCTGAAAATCCGGTTAATAGAAAAGTATCTTTTCCAAGAGAAAAATCTGAAATTGATAATAGACGATTATCTTGTGAGAGCTGACTCATGTCATTGCAACCTTATGCACATTCCTAAGGCAGTGCCAACGTCCCTGCCCATTGAGGGGTCTTGCGAGCGGAGAAAAGCACACCCTATAGAATTTCCATAGGGTGTGTATTTGGAATTACAGAGGCTTAGCAGTTGCCAAATCATAACCCACACGTTGTGGAGTTGCTGATTTGTTGCTCTTATCATAGTCGCTGTAATTAACCATGATTTTGGAGAAGCTGAGAGAGATTGACTCAACCGGATCACTTTCTGAATCAGAAGATACTGAGTATCCGCTAACCAAAACGTTTTCCAAGGTGTAGGTCAGGAACTCAACCAACTTGTCTGAACCAGTTTGTACAAATTTAATTACTACTTTTTTACCCGCAGAACCGGTCACAGCTTCTTTGAACAAAGAAGTACTGGAAATATCAGTCAGCTTAGTGAAAGTAACTTCGCTGATAGTTGGGCGGGTAGCTTCACGGTTTGCCAGGTTACCAGCTTCCATAGAAATGCCACGACCAACACCAAACTGCAGTGAACTCACGGTAAGATGATCTTTGTAACCGTCGGCAGTAGTATTTCCCTTAATACCTTCGTATTCGATATAAATAGCCATTTTAATTACTCCTTAGTTTTTAAGTACTACACAAATAAAGCAATCAACTTACGCCAAACTACTACGTCAATTGTCTGCCACAAAAGCTTTACGAGGGTTACTCGTTAACCAGTCGATGTTATCCCATTTCGTCTATCTGAACAATGACATGCATTTATTCATTCACATCGAGTTGTGACCTAATCCTCAAACCAATCGTCAAAAACTGTATTGGAAATCAAAATACAGTTTCATGCCATCTCCAGGGGTTTTATCAAGGGTCGTTTCTTCCTCGGACTCCTCTTCTTCCAAAGATTCCAGCGATGAGTTTTTTGAGTTTACAGGGAACGCGAAAGATAAATTACCCCTGAAACCGTCTTTAAAGGCTAATTTAACACCAAAGCCGGCATCAATTAAATGCGTCTTAACAGAAGATTCCCCTTCCAGTATTGCATTATTAACTCCATAACTTGCATCCATAAATAGAAAAGGTTGCAACACCTTTTCCCATCGCTCGCCAGCTATGGTTTTTCCGCCAAAACCAGGGCCATCAAACACCCAGTCAGCACCGAGATAAACTCCATCATCGGCAAAAAACTCATTGATTTTATATCCACGCGCACGCGTTGGTCCCGCCAAACCAAATTGCAATACTTCAGAGAGAGATGCTCCGGAATATTGTCCAACTGCACGCAAAATCAATTTGGTTTCTGTTTTAGTAAACGGGATACGTAAAAATGAAAGCCGGGAATAATCAAGGGATACCAAAGTAGCATCCAGATCCTGGCCTTCTTCGGCACCTTCAACAAATTCCGAATAAGTAAGAATGATTCCTCCCTGGTGAAGAACTCTATCTTTCTCATTTAACATATCAAACGAATAACCGAGATCTATTTTAGTTACTGTTTTATCCAATCCGGCGTTTGAAAGATTTCCAAATTCAATTTGTGAATTAATTTCTGAATAACCAAGGCTTATATTTTGATTGTTAATTCGAGACCGGCTAATTTTATATGTCAGGTTCGCATCGGTAACCAGGGATTTACCTGAGATTTCAAAATCGGTTGTCAAATTTGAGTTATCATCCGTTACAAAATCATTTGAAGAAACGCCAAGCGAGAATTGCATACGAGGAGTATATACAGGTAATGAATAGCGGGCTGATCCATATACAGAGTTTTCAGGATTAAACGATCCCAATACTCCCAGCTGGAATTCATCACCAAGTGTTAGCGGGTTATTCCAATGGAAATCTGCATAAGCGCGATACTCTCCGGTAGCTTCTGAACCATGGTTATCCAGTCGCAAGTTAGCATTTAAACGGCGTTCGCGATTGAAATTAATATTTAATTTGGTATCGCCAACCTGGGTTCCGGGCTCAAAGTAACCACTAGCAATAACACCTGGCAAATCATTTACCAAATAGAGATTTTCTTCAATAATATTATTGGATACAGGTTTTCCCAATTCAGGTTTGAATATGCGTTTAACTATTTTGTCAGAATAAAGCTTATTGTTATTGACTTGTACCTCTCCCAACTGACCCAACAATAGCGTGATAGTTACGACTCCGTCGCGTACATGTTGCTGGGGAATATAGGCTTTCGCCAGAATAAAACCACGCTCGCGATAATAACGTGTAATAGTATCAGCTACGGTCTCAATCATGCCTAACGTGATTCCGCGCTGACGACGTTGTTCACGAATTAGAAATACTAATTTTTGTACATCAACCGGATCAACATGTCGCCCTTCAGTTTCCTTTTCAATCTGCGCCACCAGATCTGACACTTGTTTGATTTCATCAACAGTGTATCCCGACTCAAGGCGTTCTCCTTCGTCCATCATGTCGAAACGAATCTTTTCGACTTGCGCAATAATTTCCTTTCGGGTAATACCAAACTCCGGATATTCAACCAATCCCTGTACACGGAACTCCGTTACATTCAAGCGCGGACCTGCTTCCGGATTTGGGTCGCGATCACGCAGTGCAGGTATATCCAGATCCAATAATAAACTTTCGCGCTCGTATTCAGGCACTTCCGAAGTATCTGGCATTTCCAGAAAACCTGCCTGCGAAAAATTGATGATAGCTAATAACATCCATGGACTTATTGCTAAAACTTTCCTGATTTTAAAACACATTGTTGTCAATCCAATCACGTTCAATTTTTCCAGTCTCATAATCTTTATTATTGAAAGTCTTCATTGTCTTCGAAGCGTTGGTCTACCGGCAGCAATATAGCTACTTCATCATGTACATAGTTTCTTAAGTTAGTAAAAATAGCAGGATCAATTTCACTTAATCCCTCGATTTGAATTAACTGATCACGACCGGATATCAAACTCTCATTAGGCACCTTCGAGAAATCCTGCATAAACTTTGGCTTTCCTTTAGGCCAATGCACAAAACTCAAACGGGCGTTTTGATAATATTCATCTGGAACATGCATAACAATTTTACGATTACGTTCACCGAAGTCATTTGACGTTTTAAAATTAAACGCGGCCACGTCAGCGATAATATCAGGATTAGTCGCAACCGCTTTGTTTAAAGCGCGCACCATACCATTGGAAATCGTTAATAAGAGCTGCCCTCCCGCAACATCACCAGCGTTAATCACTCCACCTTGCGTGCGCGCATCGGTATCGGATGAAGCAAAATCAGCGTTATTGGTGTTGTCTAAAACAATATCACCATTGTTAGTAATACTGATGTCTCCGTTATTACGTAACTGTTCAATTGTTAACGCTTTAACGTTAGTGATATTGACGTCCGATTCAGTCTGAACAGAGCCGAGTTTTCCGGTGTTGCGTGCCCAGAGGACATTAATTTCAGTCTCAATTGCATCAGCACCGGCATTTTCTCCCCTGCCAGAACCAATACCACTTACTGCATCTGCTTGCCAGCGAGCAGCAATAATATTTGTTGCGCTGCCATTGCCATCTTTGATAGCACCAAGCGCATTGGTCGTCGTGGTTCCATTGGCTGACTTTAATGATGCTAATTGCAGGTTATTACCAGTAAGGGTTATATCTTCATTCAATGATTCCATTTCTGCCGTTGTAAACATTGTTACATCGCCCGTAGCAACCACTTCAATACTTCCACCACTTATTATTTTTGAATGCTGCTCGATAATGTTCGCCGTAAGATCAATACCCGTACCCTCTTGCCCAAGCAAATTCCCATCTGTGTTTAAAACGATTTTGCCATTTCCAGCATTGAGAGAAATCTTTTTGGAGGTAATAGATTTATTAGCCGTGATGTTTTGTGCAGTTATAGTGGTAGAACCTTTGGCTGCATTTATAGTAGCTAGTTGCAGGTTATTACCATTTAATACTACATCACCATTTAAAGACTCCATGACTGCTGCGTCAGTCATAGTTACATCACCAAGAGCACTAACTTTAACATTACCACCACTGATTATTTTTGAACGCTGCTCGATATTATTTGCTGTTAATTCAATTCCGGTTCCTTCTTGACCCAACAAATTGCCGCTCTCGTTCAAGAAGAGTTTTCCATTTAACGCATTCAACGTAAATTGTTTGGAAGTAATTGCATCATTAATTACCAAACCTTGTGACTCAATATTGATCGAGTCTGTAGCAGCAATGCTTTTTGCAATTGTCACGCCTGCATCTGACTGCACTTTCAGGTTTTTAGCACTAATACCATAAGTATTGTTACAGTCTGCCGTGCAGGAAGTGCTTAATATAATTCCACCTGAAGAATGAAGACTCACATCATTGGCAACATTCAGTCCAACTGTTGTGAAGCCATTATTGTCGAAGACATCTAGTTTGGTCGCACGCGCAACGGCAATTTGATTAATATCGTTGCTTGCATTTATTAAACTGATTTCACTTCCTGCATTCAATGTTGCCAAACCGGCCACGGAGAAAACTCCCAACCCTTTGATACTGGTACTTGAACCAAGAGTGACATTTTGAGCGACTAAATCCCCCAGAGCTAGAGTTTGTAAATTATCCAGAGAAATATTTCCTGCGGCTTTAAGACTCACAGTCCCGGAAAGCGAGTTGTTATTGCCGAGATCAATATTGCCGCGCGCTGATTCCAGATTCAGATTACCCGAATAGGTAAGGGCTCCTGAAGCTGTTAAATTACCCCCAGCTTTAATATCAACTAACTCGGTTGTAGACACATTAAAGTTTTTAAACACCAATGCATCCTGCTCATCCAGATAAACAGCACCATTGGTAGCACTCAATGACAAATCATTAATGGCAGTATTTAATCTGGCTGTTGCTGACCCCACACTACCTGTGTTTACCAATTCCAACGATTGGGCTTGAATCTTGCCAGCATTCTCTGCCAATAGACGAAGGTTATTAAATGTAACTGTCGACTCGATACCTACTGTGCCATCAACAATCACTTGATCATCCGCTGTTCCATTGACGATCAGATTCGATTTGTTCGTGTAGTTCACAGTAGACACATTATTAATATTGTAACGACCACCTAACAAACGGAAGGTATCCGCTGTTGTAGTTCCAAAAATTGATAGGCTTTTCGCCAGAACATTATCAAATACGTTTGATACATTGGAGTAGAGAATCGAGTAAGTGTTACCAGCTGCACTGACATACTCATGGCGACCAAGCTGGTGTGAAACTTTATAATCAGTATCGCCACCTTCGATTGTCAAACGATTAGCACCTTCACCACCATCAATGTCGGCGGTACCTTCTGCCCCCGGAGCGATATTAAACATAAATCTGTCGTCACCAGCACCAGCCATAATTTTGCCAGCAATTGCGCTCGCGCGAATATCAAATGTATCGTCACCATCGCCCGAATCAATATTGCCGCTGATAGTGGCATTGCTGATAACAAAGTTATCTTGCTTATTTCCACCTTTTAATACGCCGAAATTTTCAAACTCAATGGCCTCATTTAAAGTGCCACGATTAGCGCCGGTTAATGACCAGTTATTGATAATATTGGCAGCAGTCAATGTGCTATCAACGTTATTGCCAACATACTTTTCAATATTCGTAAAGCCAATACTTTCGCCTGTTGTAGTAATGACAACATTGGCATTATTGGATTTGGATAAATCAACATTATCGCGAATCGCTTGACCGCCGCCATCAACGAGCCCTGTCAACCCTCCTAGCGCTTCAAATACAAACAAATCGTCCTGACTACCACCAGTAATGTTTTTGAATTGTGTGAATGTGATTGTTCCCGTTTCAGCTGCGGTAACACGCCCGGCATTTACATCATCCAATGTCCAGGTATTGGCAAAATTATCACCGATAAGACGATTGGATTGATCCACATCACCTTTAATAATTTCAATTTTATCTACAGACAAAACTCCAGAAGCAAGTGTCGTTTTGGATGAGTTGAGCTGAACGGTTATATCGCGATCGCTTGCAGATAAATCTAATGTGTCTTGGCCATCGCCCAAATTCAGATGCCCTGTCAATGTGGCTGCACTATTATCAAATACCACCATATCAACAAGAGCACTGCCTGTTAAATTCGCAAAACCAGTGAAGTTTATTTTTTTGTTTAATACACCGGCATTTGATGCGTTGATATGCCACTCATTACCATTCAGGTCACCTTTTAAGGTATTTGAGAAGTTATTATTTGCGTTGATAGTTTCAATATTGAGTAAATTGATATCTGCATCGGTTTGTGCATCTACCGCTACCTGGATAGCTTTATCCATAGCAGTCAAATTAACAGTGTCAGTACCACCGCCACCATCAACGGTTCCTTTTAGCCACGAAATGTTCGCGAAACTAAATGTGTCAGCAAAACTACCGCCTTGGAGATTTGCAATATTAATAAAATCAAGGTTGCTATTGAGACGACCATTGCCCTGATTATCAATTTGCCAAATATTACTTTGCAGCGTGCTAATCAATGAAGAATTGGTGTTGGTATTTGCAATCAATCGGTCGATACCTTTCAGGTTAGTACCCGCATTAAGGGCAGTTCCATTCACGACAAATTGTTGGTCTTTTGTTGATAGCGACGCATCAATAATATTGTTTCCAGAACCACCTTCGATGTTGCCGATCCATTGGCCATTTTCGATATACCTGAAAGTATCCGCACCTGAACCACCAATCAAATTGGTAAAGTTTTCAAACGATACTTTATTGTTATTGATGGTGATACTGCCATCATTATTGCCATCACCAAAGCTGGAGCTTGCACCAATTTCCCAAATGTTATCGCCCGAATTTACCTGGATCGTACTGGTAAAACCATTACCAGAGGCGCTATTACCCACTACACCTTCGATGCCATTAATACCAGTATTACCAAGACCGCCGCTTCCGCCCAGAACGATGACAAAATTTTCTTTACGTTGTGAATAATCAACAAGGTCTATACCACTGCCGCCATCGATACTTTTGGTAATAGTGCCTTGAACGTCAAAACGATCACTATTGGTGCCACCACGTAAATCGCCAAAATTAAAGAAATTCGTAGAGGTTTCAAGAGTCGGATCAACAGCACGTTCGATATAGCCCTGGTTTTGGGCAGTAATTTTCCAACGATAAGCTACATCGCTTGCACCAATCAAAACATGGTTATCCTGATTGCTCGCAGAGGCCGTAATATCTTCTACATTAACAACATTAACAACGTTCGCCGCAGCCTGTGCTGAACCTAATCTAACAGTTAAATTTCCGGTGACTGCAGATAAATTCAAAGCGTCTTTAATAGTGTCTTGTGTTGCGGATGTGCCGCCGTCAATTAAACCTGTGATATTTCCATTAGCCGTAAAAGTAAATAAATCAATGCCCTGATTTCCCAATAGATTTTCTATTCCTGTAAATAAAATCTTGTCCGCCGGGGCTGGTGTCGCTGTCAGATAAAGTTCTCCTTCATTGGTGCTATTAATGATCCATGTATTTGACTGATTAACTGCCGCTAATGTATCGATCGCAGAACCACCCAGGAGATTACTTATGCTGGTAAATGAGGTTACGTAGGTATTTGCATTAGTGGACACACTACCGGAATTTGCACCCGACAGAGTCCAAGTTGTATCTTGGTTTCGCCCTCTCAGGCTATTAGTACCTGAACCACCATCAATAAAGTTCACACTGCCGTTATTGGTTAGGTTAAACACAAAGGCATCGTTACCATCATTGCCATAAATATTGGCGGCAGCGGCATTAATATTAAAAACGTCTGCGGCGTTGCCGCCATTCAGCAATTGGATATTAGAGAAATTCCCAACGTAAAAATCATTACTTGCGTTAGCGATATTACCCGCGTTACTTGAAATAATTGTCCATGTATTATTTGCATTGCGTGCGTTCAAACTGTTAGTGCCATCACCACCATTCACAGAGTTTGCGCGACCATTAAGTCCAAATACAAATTGGTCGTTGTCGTTCCCTCCCTGAAGATTGCCAACAGTAGTATTGATATTGAAAATATTATTTCCATTTCCTGCGCGTATACTGTTAGTAACGTTCGCGTTAATATCAAACACATCTGCCAGGTTGCCACCCACTAATGTTTGTATTTCAGTGAAGCTTGCAATGTATGCAGGCCCTGCCGTCACTGACACCGAGCCTGAATCAGCTGCGCTGATCGACCATGTATTGGTGCTATCACGCCCAATAATTTCGTTGGCTCCATTTCCACCAATAATTACTGCAATAGAGCCAGCGTTATCGAGACTGTTGAAAGCAAATTGATCGTCGCCCGAACCACCTGTTAAATTTTGAATACGATTAAATGTAGAAACGTAAGTGTTACCGCTTGTTGTCGTAACTATTCCGCTATTCTCTCCGGTTACATTCCAAATATTCGATGAGTTGCGACCGATCAGGATATTAGTCCCTAAACCACCATCAATAGTATTGATAGAACCTGATTGACCAATAGTGAAGGTATCATCATCCGATCCTCCTCTTAATGTAGAGAAACCAACAAATTCAATTCCCGCTACAGTGCCATCATTAATTCCATCAGCAAGGTTACCTGCACCATCAAAGTCATAGATCGCCCAGCTATTGGAACCTGACGTAGCTTGAAGAGTGTGATTTAACGTAGAACTACCAATGATACGGAAAACACTGCTCACGCCTTTTACTGTTGTACCGTTGAGAATAATAGTTTGCTGGCTGGTCAGTTGACTCAAATCAACAACGTCATTGTCAGCACCACCGGTCGCAGTAGTTACACTTCCATTATCGAAAAATACAAATTGATCAGCGCCAGCTTCGCCATCGATATTTCCTGCCACTGCCCTGATATTGAAAATATCGTTATCACCACCGCCCTTAATCGAGCCAGTAAAATTGGTTTCAATTTCAAAAGTATCGACACCGCCTCCACCTTGTAAATTACTGAAATTCACAAATTGCATGGTGCCAATGCTGTTAGTAATGTGGCCGTCGTTGACACCATCGGAAATAGTGGTTGATAACGCATCATTATCAACATCGAAAATGCGCCAGGTATTAGTACCGGACGTTGCTTGAAGGGTATGGTTTTTCGATGCATTACCAATTACACGATAGACATTACTAACATCTTTTACTGTCGTCCCGGTAAAAGTAATTGTCTGGGCACTGGTCAAATTACTCAGGTCTACAATATTGTTACCAAGACCTCCGACTGCAGTCGTAATACTGCCACTATCAAAAAATACAAATTGGTCATCGCCAGCTTCGCCTTGGATATTTCCAGCCACTGCCTTGATATTAAAAATATCGTTGTCACCACCACCCTTTATTGAACCGGTGAAATTGGTTTCAATCTCAAAGGTATCGACCCCACTACCACCCTGCAAATTACTAAAATTCACAAATTGCAGCGTATCGGTACCGTCATTGATAAGACCGTCATTAATCCCATCTGATACAACGGCTGATGTTGCGTCTCCATCGATATCAAATAAGCGCCAGGTGTTGGTACCGGACGATGCTTGAAGAGTATGGTTTTGCGATGCATTGCCAACAACGCGATAAACACTGCTAACACCTTTCACGGTGGAGCCACTGAACGTAATTGTTTGCGCGCTGGTTAAATTGCTGAGGTCGACAATATCATCACCATCACCACCGGTTGCTGTTGCAGCACTACCTGTATTATAAAAAGCGAAGCTATCATTACCGGCCTCACCATCTATATTTCCCACTGTAGCTCTGATATTAAAAATATCGTTACCGATGCCGCCTTTAATTGAACCGGTAAAATTGGTTTCAATCTCAAATCTATCAATACCAGTACCGCCTTGCAAATTACTAAAATTCACAAACTGTAAAGTAGCGCTACCGTTATCAATAGAACCATCATTAATTCCATCCGATACTGTTGAAGAGCCTGAATTATTATCGAAATCGAAGATACGCCAGATATTATTGCCAGATACTGCTTGAAGCGTATGGGCTTGTGACGCGTTGCCAATCACACGTAAAACACTACTAACACCTTTTACAGTGTTGCCTGAAAACGTAATGGTCTGGGCACTGGTTAGATTGCTGAGATCAACAATGTCATCACCATCGCCACCAGCGGCAGTACCGATGCTGCCGTTATCAAAAAATACAAATCGATCATCGCCAATTTCACCATCAATATTGGCTGCCACTGCTTTGATGTTAAATATATCGTTATTACCGCCACCTTTTATCGCGCCGGTAAAATCGGTTTCAATTTCAAATGTATCGACATCAACTCCGCCATGCAAATTGCTGAAATTTACAAACTGTAAAGTACCATTACCATTTGTGATCTGGCCATCATTGATGCCGTCTGAAACAGCTGTTGACAATGCATCGTTATCAACGTCATAAATCCGCCAGGTATTAGTGCCACTTGTAGCTTCCAATGTATGGGTTTGCGTTGCACTACCAATCACACGGAAAATACTACTAATATTTTTTACTGTTGTGCCGGTAAAAGTGATTGTTTGTGCTGTTGTTAAATTACTTAGGTCTACAACATCACTACCAGTACCACCCGCGCCAGTTGTAACACTGCCCCCATCGAAGAAGACAAACTGGTCATCACCACCGTCACCTTCAATATTGCCGGCCACTGCCTTGATATTAAAAATATCGTTATTGACACCGCCCCTTATTAAACCAGTGAAATTGGTTTCGATTTCGAACGTATCAACACCGCTACCGCCTTGCAAATTATTGAAATTTACAAATTGCAACGTGTCTGTACCATCATTGATTTGGCCATCGTTGATACCATCTGATATAACAGTAGATGTTGCATCATTGTCGATATCAAATAAACGCCAGGTATTCGTTCCTGACGATGCCTGAAGCGTATGGTTTTGCAATGTGCTACCAATTACACGATAAATACTGCTAACACCTTTTACAGTGGAACCACTAAAAGTAATTGTTTGCGCGGTGGTTAAATTGCTGAGGTCAACAATGTCATTGCCGTCACCACCTGTGGCATTGACAATACTGCCATTGTCAAAGAATACAAAACGGTCATCGCCAATTTCGCCATCCAGATTACCGACTGCCGCTTTGATATTAAATGTATCACTTCCATTACCACCTTTTATTGAACCGGTAAAATTGGTTTCAATTTCAAATATATCAGCGCCGCTACCCCCTTGCAGATTGTTAAAATTCGCAAATTGCAAAGTTGTGCCGCCAGTAACTACATGTCCGTCATTAACACCGTTAGATACTATTGATGAAGCCGAATCATTATCGAAATCAAAGATACGCCAATTGTTAGCGCCCGATCCGGCTTGAAGAGTGTGATTGTGCGATGCACTACCAATCACGCGAGAAACACTGGTGACACCTTTTACAGTTGCACCTGAAAAAGTAATTAATTGATCACTAGTTAGATTGCTAATATCTACGATGTCATTGCCTGTGCCACCGGCAGCAGTAGTGATGCTACCGCTATCGAAAAATACAAACTGATCATCGCCAGCATCACCTTGAAGATTTGTTGCAACGGCATGGATGTTAAAAATATCGTTATTGTCACCGCCTCTTATTACACCGGTGAAATTAGTTTCAATATCAAAAGTATCGACACCGGTACCACCTTGTAAATTAGAAAAATTCACAAATTGCAGTGTGTCAGTGCCATTATTGATGTAACCATCATTAACACCATCCGAAATAGTTGTTGATGCTGCATCATTATCAACATCAAAAATTCGCCAGGTGTTAGTACCGGCCGTCACTTGAAGCGTGTGATTTAACGTTGCACTGCCAATCACGCGATGAACGCTGCTAATATTTTTTACCGTAGTTCCGGTGAAGATAATAGTGTCGGTAATTGTTAAGTTGCTCAGGTCGACTATATCGTTACCTCCACCGCCAGAGCCACTGGCGATACTACCCGTATCAAAGAAAATAAATGTATCTCTCTGATCACCACCAGATAGATAATTAAAATCACTAAATGTTATTTCACCATTGCCCGCATTAATTCTTCCCGAATTGACACCGTCAATGATCCAATCGGTATTGGTGTTTCCTCCAATCAATCTTGAGTCAACACTAACACTACCAACAAACTCTGTTACGCCGGTTACACCAGCAGCTCCCAAAGTTACCTCTACAGTTCCCGAGTTAATACCGGCATAACTTATTTTATCGGAACCGGCACCGGTGAATATTTGTATATCGTTAAACCGATTAATATATGTTTGGACAACACCAGCTGTCTGCTCCAGACTTCCGGAATTATTATCAATCATCGACCAGGTATTGGTTACGCCAGTTCCTGCGCGCGCAATAATTTCATTATCAGCAGGTAATCCACCGCCATCAATGACACCAGTTATCACTGAATTAGCAACAGTTGAAAAATCAAAAGTATCTTTACCGGTACCACCGGTTAATTTATTAAATTTGTCAAAGCTGATTCCATTAACCGTACCTTTGTTAGTGGCAGTGATTGTCCATACATTGGTTCCATCAGTTTTTATGATTTCTGCATCAACATTATCTTTACCGACAAACGATACAACACCAGTAGAACCGGTAGCGCCTATGGTAACTTTTATCTCACCCGTCGAAAAATTTTCGAAATTCATCGTGTCTGTACCGGCGCCGGTAAACACTTGAATATGATCAAAATCACTAACATAGTTTGTCGGTAAATCTGCGGTAACAGCTAATTTACCGGATTCATTACTGTTCATTAACCAAGTATTAGGTGCACCCGTTCTGGCTATAATTGCGTTATTTTCAGTGGTTGCACCACCATCAACTTTTCCACTAATTGCGGCATTGGCTGCAGAAAAATTAAACGTATCTGCTGCAGATCCGCCGGTTAAATTGTGGATATTTTCAAAGCTGGCTAAATAACCGGTAATACTTCCCGCATCCAGATTTGCAATTACCCAGGTAGATGCAGCATTTCTACCTTTGATGCTATTTAATACTCCAGCCCCCTCGCCCATTCCACCTTTAATTGAACCAGTAATTGCTGAAGTTGTTGGATTTGAAAATTCAAAAGCATCATTTAAAGATCCACCAACCAAATGGTGTATATCAGTGAATTGAACATAAGTAGTGGTTCCCTCTTTGAGATCGCCTTGGTTACTTCCCTTTATATCCCATGTGTTATTTACATCGCGGCCCGTTAAAGTATTTACACCAGTACCACCATTGATTGATGCAACACTACCAGCAGCTTCAATTACAAAATTATCAGCACCTGTTCCACCAGTAATGTTTTCAAATCCAGAAAAAGAAATTACCGGTGAGTTAGCCAGATTATCGGTATCTTTCACCGTTCCTGTGTTAGCAGCAGTGATGGACCAATCGTTCTTGCTATTCGTGAGGGTGAGAGTATCTGTTGAATTCGCTGAGCCGTTAATAGTAAGGCTCGATGAAAGGAAACTACTGGAATTAAGATTAACTTGTCCAGCAAATGTATTATTTGCCAGCGTCAAAGTTACCTCACCTACGGCTCCACTCGCACCGGCACCACTGCCTGTTCCACCTTCTGCAGATACGTCACCACTAATAGTGATTGTTTTGCTGACAGCAGAATTGTTTGCAGTGAGTGTAATATCACCCGCGCTGCCGCCCGCATTATTGCCTGGTGCAGTTGAGTTACCGCCAGAGGCGTTAACACTGGCAAGCGAAATACTTCCCGCATTAATTACAATATCACCACCCACACCACCGGCGGCAAGCGTCGAATTTGCGCCCGAGGTATTGATATTCTGAGCGGTAAAATTATTGTTGGTTGATACATCAAACGATTTCGCCGTTACATCGGCAAAGGTCACTACACCAGTAGAGTTGATTTTAAAATCACCCAATCTTTGGAGGTTACCCACATTACCTGTGAAATTAATTGTCCCACCGGTTAATGTTAAATTTTTAGCGGTTGCATCATTGGAATTTGTAGTACCGGTAAAACTAATTGCACCAGTGCCAGCATTAATCGTCGTATTGCTTGCGACTTCAACATTGCCATGAAAAACAATATTTTTTGTAGTAGCTGCAGAGCTGTTGAGATTTCCATTTAGAATAATTTTATTGGTTGTACCCGCAGTTACATCAATAATGCCGTTAGCCGCGGCAGCTCCGGCAACTAGTGTGATGGCATCCAGTGATAAATCATTAGTATCTGCAAGCTTTAAACCGGATGCTTTGGTAGCCTTTACTTTTCCACCAAAATCATTGGTTAATAACGATAAATCGACTACATAATTATTTACGCTGGCAATCGCATTAAATTCAGTATCACCGGTGACGGTTACGGCCCCTATTTGAGTAATGCTTCCACTGGTTTCAGCAGCGCCTTTTCCAGTCGTTAATTTCAGGTTGCCTGTTATTGATGAAGTGCCGAGGCGAATTGCGGAAGAATCTGTAATTGAGGTGTTGCCTGCTGAAGTAAAAATTAGGTCTTTGGTGAAATTATTCGCGATATTTTCAAGGGTGATTGTGCCGGTGCCGGTATTGAAAGTTGTATCGCCAGCCACATTCAAAACACCCGTTTGAGTGATTACAACACTTGATTGCATACCTGCTAGAACGGTATCGGTGTCAATACCGGATAAAGATAAATTTCCAGTACAAGCGATTGAGCTTGGCAATGTGCAGCTCCCATCCGTAGTAATATTACCTAGCGTAATATTATCGCTTGCACTAATAGTAACATTTCCTCCATTCGACCATAGTGCATTTCCGTTCACTAGCCCATTGCCATTCGCGCTTGCAGTGATATTAGATGCATGGGCATTGGCGCGGTCTGTGTTAATTATTCTTCCTGTAGAAGTAAAATTAGTACTCTTCGCTGTGAAATTACCACCTGCAGTGTATATATCTGCACCAATAAGGATGTCACCACCGCTGCTATTATTTTTTCCTGCAGTTAATTCAATGTTTAGAGCATCACGTGCATCAGCATAATCAATATCCGAAATTAAGCCTCTAGTTTCTATATCACCAAAGGCATCTATTTTTATAAATGAATCATCACCATCTAATAAGTTGCCAGAATATCCTTTTCCTCCTGCGTTGGTTCTTTTTCCTGTATTGTTAAAATTAATGTCCTTATGAACAATAACATCACCACCCGAATTAATTGTTATTGAGCCAACACGAAGCAAAGCAGCTTTATTTGGGTTAGTGCCACCGAAGTTTGCGTTTAACCAATTGTATCCAAAATCTACATATCCGAGATCTACATTCCCTGCGGAATTAATAAGGATATCGCCACCACCTAATTCACCGTAGGTTTTAATTTCACCGTTGTTGAAATGGCTGTTAAAGCTTCCGGAGTTTAGTACGGTAAATTTTCCACCATTTGTGTCAACACGGGACTCAAGAGTTACACTACCCGTAAAATCCAGTTCAACATCGCCACCATTTGTTAATATGGCCGTTTGAGCATCATTTTGATTACCAAAACCCGTTGTGAAATTCACTCCATTAGCGGTAAATTTTCCACCTTGGGTTTCTATTTTTTTTCCAGAATTAATAATGACACTTCCCGAGCCCGATTTCTCAGTTCCGTTATTTGCGTTTAATACTAAAGATAAGTTTCCAGTACCGTTACCATCACGAGTAATATTACCGTTAATAACAATATTATTTGCTGCATTAAGTACTAATGTAGAAATTGCATTTGCATTGGTGTTGTTAGGGCCGTCAGGATTATTGTTATATATTAAATCAGCATCCAAAGTAATTGTGCCTTGGCCAGCTGTTCCACCTGCAGATGTCGTTGCGATATATACTGTAGATCCATTCACCAATACATCGGCCAACTCTTCTACATCCATTATTACTGAACTATTGCCAGGCGAGAAAGGAGTTGCCTGGCTTCCCGACCCACCTAGATTAGGACTTGAATCACTATCATCTATCGTCAGATTGTATGGATCTATCAGCCATGTTCCCCCAATACCCACTGGTGCAGTAAAATCCGGTGCGTTTAAAATCTCAAATCCCTTCAACCCCGATGTTTCAATAAATCCACCGTTACCACCTTCACTACCACCGCGTGAATAAAGATTTCCATAAATACGCGCAGTATCGCTGGCGAATGTAATTAATTTTCCGCCATTACCATTCACTAACGCATCGGTTTTTACTTTGGTGTCTTCACCCAAATAAATAAAATCTGCATTACGAATTTGTTTATTTTGACCGGTTTTATCACCACCAATTAAAACCTGACCACCGCCATTAACGCCTGATGCATTTACTTCCGCTTGATCAAATAAACCGACCTTATTGCCCAGCACTTTAATATCGCCGCCTTCGCCTTGAGCGCTAGCTTGAGCAGAAATTTTGGAGTTTTCTGTAAGTAATGTTGTATCAGTACTGTGTAACTCAACTGAACCGCCAGTACCTGACGAAGTGCTGGCAGTGATTGAACCGCTATGGGTGACATTGTCCCCAAGCAATACAACCTGACCGGCATTGCCTTGAT
Source organism: Cellvibrio sp. 79 (assembly GCA_003056245.1). Classification (GTDB taxonomy): domain Bacteria; phylum Pseudomonadota; class Gammaproteobacteria; order Pseudomonadales; family Cellvibrionaceae; genus Cellvibrio. The sequence goes on from MVDH01000005.1 coordinate 93,979, forward strand.
TTACCGAGGTAGAAATATTCCCCGTATTAATAACATCGGCACCAGCGCCCAATGTAAAACTACCATCATCATGCATAACAACACTGGTAGATTTATTCATGCCAGCGTTATTCACCGCATCAGAAAAAACATCTTCACTGACGCTTGCGCTTAACAGGACTCGCCCGCCTTCTGCATTAATACTGCCGTTGTTGATTACGGCTGCATCTACACCCAGCTCATCTTGCACTACGGCCTCGGTCACCTTGACTCCCACCATGCCAGTAGGGTCAAAGGTTAATACTGCAGCCTTGCCAGCAACCAGATTTACCGCGCCCAATTTGGCTGAAATCAGGCCATCGTTTTGTACTTGCTCACCCACTAACGTGACTGAACCGCCCGTTGCGGCGTTGATGATGCCGTAGTTAATAACCTTGCCTTCCGCACCTTCGATGCTGTTCAAGGCAAAATCACCATTAATAAAACTGGTGGGGTCAATATTCAGACCACTGGCGATCATACCGCCCACATTCACTACCGAATCTTTACCGAACACCACCCCATTGGCGTTCACTAACATCACCTGACCGTTGGCATCGATTCGCCCCAGAATCTCGCTGCCACGGTTACTCAATACCCGATTCAAGGCCACCGACGAAGAGCTGGGCTGGATAAACTCCACACGCTCATTGGCCGCCACATCAAAGCTGCGCCAGTCAATGGCCATGCGCTCTGTTGCCTGGTTAATAATGGTTTCCACGCCGGCCTGCTGGATAATCCCCTCACCGCCAACCACTTCGCCACCTTCCGGCGCTGCCCAAACCGGCCCGGTAACCATCCATTGGCTAGCAGCCAGTACAGCGGCATAGAGTTTTAAACGGGAAAAAGTGCGAACTGGTTGGGATTTTTTGGAAACCAGAGGGCGAGAGTTACGCATTTGTCATTCCTGAACTTTGGGGTTATTAACGGGGGTGATGCAAAGAGGGGGCTGCTTGAAAAGGGCGCAGCCTAAAGTCGCATAGTGTACCCTCAGGAAAACCTGCTGGCTGTAGGAAATCAGCTATACGTGGCGCCTTTTTAAGCATTTTTTAACTGGATCATGTTTTTTTATTTTTATCTGTAGAACCAGTGGTATACGAGTTATTTTGACGCCAAAGTTGTGACAACTTCACGCATTTACATCTGTCGATTTTTTTGACATTTAGCACAGGCTTGCCCGAAGTGGCCGTTGCCCAAACCCAACATCGAATAAAACAGCAGGGTATTTATTCAATACCTTCTTCTCTCTAAATTCTTTTAGTACTGCAAATTCTGTCAATGAAATAACACGATTCGAAAGTTGCGGAGTTTCGTGATTTTCTCACTGTTTTTTGTTGTGCCACATTTTTAAATAAAACAAGCTGTGCCCCAATGCGTTCTTCAACCGCGCGCTTTGTTTTAATAAAAAGAATCTATGACAGCTACAACTTCAATCAGCATCATTTTATTGCTGAATATGGAGCACTACTTCTTAATATCATAAGTACCCAGTTTTGTATTTATCACCTAAATCGGTGATCAAATTTAGAAGCCCCCCCTCATAAAGAAAGCGGCTCGCCCAACATATACTGTGTGGTTCAAATTCGGTTTCAGGATCGTAATCTTTTTCACAACGAGAATTGTTTTCAACGATATAACCTCCACGGTCCTGATCTACTCCCAACGCACGTTGAATACACAGCATCTCTCCACCGACTTCAATATCCGATGTGGTTATAGCACCAGCATGCAAACCACCCTGAGCAGGTGGCTTTTGAAACTCAATCAAAGCAGATGGAAACCAGCTGAGAAACTCCAATGGAAAATCATCCTGGCTGCAACGGTAATACGGTTGACCATTTGCCAACTTGCGATCAGGTTCTGTAACGCTAAGAATACTCAGGAACCCGTTATTTTTAATAAAGTAAATTAAATCTCCTTCTGTGATCTCAACAATGTTAGCAATTTCAATTGCACCTGGTGGTAATTGATCATGCCGGATGATTTCCGGTAATGGAGGTTTAATCTTGTAAGGCGCTTTGCGAATCCACATACTCTTTCCGATCAATTACGCACAAATAAAATACTGATTAAATGATACATCAGTCAGTAGTTACCTGATGTTCCATCATCTTTTTAAGAAGTTAGTAATTGATTACAACTGACCATTTTTATATTTTTCCCCAAGATCAATAATCAATTTTAAAAGGCTGCCTTCATAAAGAAAGCGGCTTGCCCAACAAACATTATGTGGTTTAAAAAATGAATCAGGATTGTAACCTTTTACGCAGCGAGAATTGTTTTCAACGATGTAACCTCCGCGATCCTGATCCACTCCCAATGCACGTTGAATGCACAGCATCTCTCCACCGACTTCAATATCCGGTGTGGTCATGGCACCAGCACGCAAACCACCCTCAGCCGGTGGCTTTTGAAATTCAATCAGAGCAGCAGGAAACCAAGCGAGAAATTCCAAAGGAAAATCATCATGGCCACAACGATAGTAATAGCTTCCGTCATCGCGTTGCCTGTCGGCAACATCCAGAATTGATAGATACCCATTATTTTTTACAAAATACCAATGTGTACTACAGGTATTATCCTGGAGATATGCCAATTGCTCGCAGCCTGTCGGCAATTGATCATGTCGGATTATTTCTGGAAGGGGAGATTTAACTTCATAAGGGGCTTTTCGAATCCACATAAATAAGTTCCTATAAATCAATAATTTTTATTGCACCATTTTGCTTTAATTTCTGAAGGTCAGTGGACGACCGTTCAAAGTTATGGGTCTCTACCGCACCAAACGAATTGTGTGATTTGGCTATTTTATTTTCCGTCAATCCATTACCCAAATAATGCTGGTTATTACCAATTTGTTTATGCATTTCCATACGCTGAATAAGCAATTCTTTTTCTGGCAGGTTTAAATTAGTAGTAGTTAGATATTCAGAGAAATCTTTGACGCTTGCAGACCAATCAGAATCTAAAAACCCTTTCCTGGCTGCCTGATAATGCGCCTTATAGTACGCCTGATATTCTGCATTCATTACCTGATCCGTAAATTCCTTTGGGAAATTTCTTGGCAATTCCCGATTACTAAACTCACTGATATTGTTGAATGTCGCCGCCACACATTCACAACCGGTGAGTGGTGTGGATTTTTCAGTATCGATAATGACCAGCACATACTCTTTACTCGGACTAGGATCATAATCAATCCCCAGTTTCTGGCAAATTAATTGTGCATCGGTATCAGCATCTTCAATCTGATCAAAGGTGGTAGACCAGTAACGCGGTCCGGTGCCGGTTTCGCCGCTAAATTCCTTGCCCAGTTTTCCGGTTAAATTATTTTCATCCCGTAGCGTGTCACCGCGATCCCATTGGTGGCCTTTTTCCATAAAGCGCACATGGTAGCGCTCTTTGGCAACAGCACCTGTTTGTGCTTGTTCGATCAATTGCACATCCGTGTATTTGGGTTGATAGCCGTGTTCGGCAATCTCCGGTTTCATACTGGCCAACCGATTGGCCGCATCATCAAGCGATGCCGGAGGGGCACCTTTTCTGGCATCCAGGGTGGAAGCGGATTTCACAACGGGTTTTGTTTCCGGAGCCAGCGGGACTTCACGGTCAATCGCCGTGGCTGGTAGAAACTCTACCGGCTTTACCGCAGGCGCAGCAGTAAATACCGGCAGTTTGTATATCAGGATATCTTTTTTCAAAAGTCGTTCGGCCAGATCGGCATGAAGATCGGTTGAGATAAAAACAGCGAATGCGGAATGGCGTTTTATAAAAATGTTCAGCGACTGTTGGTCGAGCAGGCTGAGTAATTGTTGTGCGTCCTGCAAGGAGGCCACACTGACTGGTGAATGATTTAAACAAGGATGACGTTCAGGCCCGCGAATAAAACCATAACCCCATCCATCGCCGGTAGCGATTACCGGCAATTGTTCCAGACGCGGAATTTTTACGAGCGCTAATTTTCGATGTAGAAAGAGTTTTATCACTTCCTGATAGATGTCTACGGCATGATCAAAGTTGGAAGGAACAGCAACATCGAGACGCAATAAAATGCCCCGCCAGTGTTCAGCGGGAATCATTAACTCGCGGGTGATAATACTGAAGATTCTTGCAGCGTCAGAGGTATCAACAACAACGCCACAAGAAATAGGTTTTTGTCCTTGAGCGAGCACTTGGTAGTGCTCGCCAAATAAAGCGGGAAAATATAATGGGTTCATGCTATCACGTCCCTGTGTTCAACAATCGATAAGGATTAGATCAATCAGAAATCATTTTCTTCTTTTGACAAAATAACTTTTTCACCAGTTTCGATATCAATAGCAATTACTGCTTTTCTAAAATTTTCCAATGCGTAAAGTAGATTATTAGATTCATCAAGAGTAATCATAGATTCAAAATTAGTTCGCTCGCGCTCGCCTCCAGCAACATAATTCAGCTCGGCAATAAGATGACGGTTACCGGTGGATAATTCAACCTCAATTAATTTATTTGACCGGGCTTCCATTACGTATAATGTATTTACTCTATTATTGATTACCAGACCAGATAAAAATGCGGTGTCGCCATTGGGTAATAACGTGCTAAAAGCCTCGCCTGTTCCAACTTCGTTATTAGAAAAAATACGTTGTTCTGCTGTGACTGGATTTACCGCAATAATGGCATGCTTTAATTCATCCAACTGAGCTCCTGTAGCAAATAAATATCTATTATTTGCTTTATCAAAAACCCCTCCTCTAGCACCAAATAGTTTATCTGCGTCGGTAAGGAATTCATCTTCTACATCATGTAATAACGTCAGATTTTTACTATTTAAATCAAAAGAATACAGTGGGTTAGCCCAAGTACGAGAATATTGGGCTTCTATAAGCTTAATATTATCGGGGTTACTATTATCAATAATTAATGATCTCGGGCTGTTCTGTCTGAACTTTAGATATGGTGCATCAAATGACTCAACGTCCAATTTATCATCCAGCGACAATCTGAATATTATTCGATCATTTGAATTTCTAGCTCTTCCGTATAACTGGTTTGATTTTTTTTCAATGACCATGGCACTCATATCATAAATATTAAAATCTGCTAAACGGGCAAAAAGCGAACGTTTTCCTGAGTTTACATTGATCGCAATAAGATCCTCAGTGTAAGTGTCACCAATTATTAATTGATTGTTTTTTTCGTCATACACAATACCGTCAATCGATGTTTCAAATTGTAGGTCTTCATCTGGAAAAGCACTTTTGACATCCGCTTGTCTCACCGTGACTTTATTGGCATTCGCGGTGAGCGTGGTGTTATTGCGATCATCCGTCGCAATGACTTTAATTTCATTTTCTGCATTCGCCGTTAATGGAATAGTGGCGGTCCAGCTGGAGAAATCTTTTACGCCGTTGGTTTCGGATTTGGGTGTGGCGTCAACTTCGGTAGAACCGACTACCAGTTTTACGGCAGTAATCCCGTGTTCATCGCTCGCCGTACCCCGCACTTTTACGCTGTTGGCTTCACTCATGGTGTAGGGCGTGGGGAATTTGAATTCGGCCACCGGTGCACTGTCATCATCCATAGTGGTGATGACGTAGGTACCACTCACCCCACCGATGGTTAATACCGCTTCACGGGTTAATTCAGTGCCGTTGGCCGCCGTGGTTTTTACACTCACGGTATCGTTCACTACAACAGTCCCGGCTGCCGAGGTAAAGGCACCGCCATTGATGGAATACTCTCCGCCGGTAATCGACACAGGTACAGTGGTATCAATCCCTTTCACGGTAATGGCATCCGAGGTGTAAGCAGTATTGATCGCCGCACCGGTTTTGGTGGTAAAGCTGAAGGCATCCGGGGTTGAATCGGGCAAGGTAGTCACACTGAACCCGGCACCCACACCACCCACCGTTAATTGGGCGGTGGTGGTGGTACTGTGATTGGCAGAAGCGACCAATTTGACCGCAACCGTTTGCGCGGCGGTAACTGTACCAGCGGCTGCCGTAAACGCACCGCCATTAATAGAATACTCACCACCGGTAATCGATACCGGCACCGCAATATCAAAACCGGACAACGTCACTGCAGCGGAAGTCACTGTCGCACCCAGTGCCGCATTGGTCACCGGTGCCAGGGTAAATCCAGCAGGAGTCACATCAGCAAGAGTCGTCACTGAAAATGTTGCACTCACCCCGCCGACGGTGACGGTCGCCGATTTGGCGGTATTGGTTTTATCCGAAGCCGTTACGCGCACCACGAGCGACTGACCATTGGAAATTTTGCTGGCAGCAGAGGTGAACGCGGCACCATTAATGGAATACTCGCCACCGGAAATAGAAACACTGGCATCGGCATCGATACCGCTGATGGTAACGGCAGGGGAAGATACAGCGGCA
>MVDH01000005.1:100383-137502 GCA_003056245.1 Cellvibrio sp. 79
CAACATCGTCACCGTCAATATCAATGTAACACCGGTAAATGATGCGCCCATCGCCGTGGCCGACAGCATCACCGTTGCCGAAGGTGGAACTGCCACTGCCCTGGTTGGCGGTGCAACCAGTGTTCTGGCAAATGATTCTGACGCAGAAAATAATCCACTGAATGCAATCCTTGTGACTGGCCCAACCAATGGGGCATTGACCCTGAATGCCAACGGGACTTTCAGTTACGTCCATAACGGCAGTGAAACCACTACTGACAGTTTCACCTACAAAGTGAATGACGGTAGCGTTGATGGTAATACCGTCACCGTAGCTATTAATGTTACGCCGGTAAATGATGCTCCGATCTCTGTTGCAGACAGCATCACTGTTGCCGAGGGTGGAACTGCCACTGCTCTGGTTGGTGGTGCGACCAGTGTGCTGGCGAATGATACGGATGCCGAAAATAATCCGTTGACTGCAATCCTGGTAACCGGTCCAACCAACGGTGCTTTGACCCTGAACGCTAACGGGACTTTCAGCTACGTCCATAACGGCAGCGAAACCACCACAGATAGTTTCACTTACCGCGCTAATGACGGCACTGCCAATGGAAATATTGTTACTGTAAATATCAATGTCACACCGGTAAACGATGCTCCTATCGCTGTTGCTGACAGCATCACCGTTGCCGAAGGCGGTACTGCAACGGTATTGGTTAGCGGTGCAACCAGTGTTCTGGCAAATGATTCTGATGCAGAAAATAATCCGTTGAATGCAATCCTTGTGACTGGCCCAACCAATGGCACGTTGACCCTGAATGCCAACGGGACTTTCAGTTACGTCCATAACGGCAGTGAAACCACCACCGACAGTTTCACTTACAAAGTGAATGACGGCACCGTTGATGGCAACACAGTGACTGTGAATATCACGGTGACGCCGGTGAACGATGCTCCGCAAACCAATGCGGTGACGGTCAGCGGCAATGAAGACAGCACCATTGCGATTACGCTCTCCGGTTCTGATGTCGATGGCACAGTGACAGCGTTTGTGATCAAAAGCCTGCCTGCCAACGGTACTCTTTATAGCGACGCTACACTGACCACCCAGATTGCCATTGGCGATGCAGTTAGCGTGAATACCGTTTACTTCAAACCTCATGCTGACTGGAACGGTTCAACCAGCTTCAACTATGCCGCACGCGATAACCTGGGCCTTGAAGATGGAACGCCAGCGACGGTAAACATCACCGTCAATCCGGTTGCCGATGCGGCAATTTTGGGTACCGGCGCAGGTTCAGTTAAAGAAGATACTCCGGCGCAATCATCAGCGTCCGGCACTTTAAGCATTGTTGATCCTGATGCAGGCGAAGCCGAATTTATCGCCCAAACTGGTACTGCGGGTACTTACGGTAGTTTCTCAATCAATGCAGCAGGTGCATGGGTTTATAACCTGGACAACAGTAAGCCTGGTGTTCAGGCATTGAAAGAAGGTGAAACCCGTACCGAAGTGTTCAATGTCGTGAGCAAAGACGGTACGCCGACCACCGTTACCGTTACTGTGAATGGCACTAATGATGGCCCTGTCGCCGTTGCTGATAGCGCGACTGTATATCAAGGCAGCACCCTCACGCTGACGCCAGCACAATTGCTGGGTAATGATTTTGATATTGATGGAGATAGCCTGAGTATCACTAACGCTTTCCCTGGCGTAACTAATGGCAGTGTGAGCCTGGTTGGAGGCAATGTCGTATTTACACCTGCTGCCGGGTACAGTGGCCCTGCTTCATTTATCTACACCATTTCCGATGGTAAAGGCGGAACCTCAACTGCCACCGTATCCATTACCGTGTTGCCCAATGCCGCACCGGACGCCGTGGATGATCCAAGCGGCGCCTCTGCTTACTCAGTGAAGTTTGGTGATGCCTCGGCATCAGACCTGTGGAACAACCTCGATAGCAAAGGCCTGGCCGTTAATATCACTGGCTTCACTGCGGCTAACGTCGCGACCGCCCTCTATCAGGGAACTGTCGATGGCAATGCGAACACAATCGGTGTGCAAGGTTCTCCACGCTCGTTCTCGGATGTACCCAACCAGATCGAATACGATGTGGCTACCGGTAAATCCGAATCGATAGTGATGACATTCAACGGCAATCTCAATCAGGCGAGCTTTGGCGTGAATCGCTTGTTCCCCGGTGAATCAGGCGGCGAAATTGGTTTGTGGGAGGCTTATTACAACGGTGTGCTGGTAGCGTCCAGTACCTTCAGGCTTCTGGGCAATAGCGAAGCCGGTACTTTTAACATCAATACCGGCAATGTGGTGTTCAACAGCATCAAGTTCAGCGCGTTGCACACCAATAACAGTACTGGCGATGGTGGTGATTATTACCTCACCAGTTTTGCCGGTACTGGTCCAGCCAGCGCCAACAGTTCCTTGAAAGTTATTGCCGGTTCCAGCAATACCATCAATGCGGCTACGTTGTTAACTAACGATACCGACGCTGACAATGACACCCTGAGTATCATCAGTGTACAAGGTGCAACCAACGGCACGGTCAGCCTGGTGGGCGGCAACGTAGTGTTCACTCCGAATACCGGATACACCGGCCCCGCCAGTTTTACCTACACCATCAGTGACGGCCATGGCGGTACTGATACCGCGAAGGCAGATATTTTGGTTGAGCGCTTGAATACTGCGCCGCATACCGTTAGTGACAGCGTGGCTGTCGCAACCAACAGCGCTCTGACTATCGCTTCCTCAACCTTGTTGGCAAACGATTCTGATGCAGAGGGCGATGCCTTTATGCTAATGAGCGTTCAATCAGCGGTTAATGGCACCGTTAGTATCGTGGGTTCAAATATTGTTTTCACGCCTACCAGCAACTACGAAGGCCCTGCCAGTTTCACCTATACCGTTCGCGATGTGGTGGGCGCAACCAGCACGGCGACTGTCAATGTTGGTGTAGGGACTGCCAGTGCGCCAAGTGTTGTGGTGAGCAAGGCCCTGGTTGTCAATGCACATGGTACTGGCGGAACCAGCGTGAAATTCCCGATCACGACCAAACTCGTAGATACCGATGGCTCAGAGACGCTGTCCATTAAAGTCAGTAATGTCCCAACCAATTTGAGTTTCAATAGCGGCGTTAATTTGGGTGGCGGTGTATGGCAGTTCACCGAAGCGGATTTACCAAACCTCACGTTGAATGTGCCTGGCAGCTACACCACGAATGCAACTCACCTGACCGTACAGGTTACTTCTACTGAGGTTAATGGTGGATTTACTGCTTCTACTTCCACTGTAGTGACATTAAAGGCGGGCTACACCACTGTAGACGTCACAACTACCGACTCCGGTAATTACACGGGCAGTTCCGCTAGCGAGTTCATCAGTGGTGGTAACGGTAATAACACCATTAATGGCAATAGTGGCAATAACATCATCAATGGCGGCGGCGGCAATGATAATTTGAGTGCGGGTGCCAGCTCGGACGTCATCAACGGCGGCAGCGGCAATGACACTATCCATTCCGGTTCTGGCGCGGATCGTATCAGCGGCGGTTCTGGCAACGACACCTTAACGGGCGGCGATGCCGGCGAGACCTTTGTAGATGTATTTGTATGGTCTCTCGGTGATCAGGGGACTGCCGGTGCACCAGCCGTAGATACTATCAATAACTTTGCTACCAATGCCGCCGGAAGTAATACTACCGGTGGTGATGTGCTCGATTTGCGTGATTTACTGCAAGGTGAATCTGTCGGCGCTTCCAACGGCGCAGGCAATTTGGCGAATTACCTCCACTTTGAAGTTTCCGGCGGTAGTACGATTGTGCATATCAGCCATACCGGTGGATTCACTGCTGACTCCCATTCAGTGGGTGGCAGTTACACCAGCGGTGCGGAAACGCAGCAAATCGTATTAAACGGTGTGAATTTGCAGTCGCTTTATAGTGGTGCTACAACTGATCAACAAATTATTACCCAGTTGCTCAACAACCAGAAATTGATCACTGATTAACTGATTGGATCGCTGATTAATAGTTAGCTGGATTCTTGGTGAATGATTAAAAAATCCCGCTTCACAGCGGGATTTTTTTAGCGGGGAAAACTATGTACGTAAAGCGTAATCACAACGGTGAATTGATTGCTGTGAGCAAACAATCCAGCCAGGAATTTAGCGAGCAAATTGCCGATGATGCACCGGAGTTGGTGCAATTTATCCAGGGCGAAAAAACAGCGGAACAATTAGCCCTTGAACAAACTGACCAAACCATGGCGCGGGTGTTGGAAGATGTGGTGAATTTATTGGTCGAGCAGGGCGTGATTCGATTTACGGATTTACCGGAGGCCGCACAAAATAAGTTATTAACCCGGCGGGAATTGCGCGGTAAACGTCAGGGCGTTTATTTGCTGGATGATGGGGATCAATTGCCGTTGTAATCGTTGTGTGCAAAAAATCCCGCCGGATAATTCATCCGGCGGGATTTTTTTTGCGCTAACTAATATGGGTTCCGGTTAAACCATCCATACCGACTTTCAGCAACACGATTTGTTCTTCGTCATTGCTAACACCTTCGGCGATAATCTTGATGCCGAGTGAGTGGGCGAGGGTACATAAACTTTGTACAAAACTCTGGCTACTGGCATTTGAATTTATTGCGCGGGTAATTGCAGCATCCAGTTTCAAATAATGCAGTCCCATGTCTTGCAGCTTTCCGAACTGGGTGAATTCCAGCCCAACGTGTTCCAATCCCACTTTGCAACCCAGCGCACGTAAACGCACGATAAATGCACGCAACTCTTCCAGATGACGCAGCACACACACTTCGGGAAATTCCAGCCACAATTTTTTAGCTTCGACGGGTTGTTCATTTAACAGGGCGATTGCCTGTTCGCGAAAATGTGCATTACATAATGACAGTGCCGAGATATTAACAGCGAGATCCTGTTGCAAGGATTTTGCCTGCTTCAACGCGAGCTTTAATACCGCCAAATCAATATCAGCCATAATGCCTAAACGCACTGCCCAGGGGATGAAGTAGCCTGCGGATCGATACTCGTTATCCAGACGCAAACGCGCTGCCGTTTCCTGGTGTAATAATTTTCCTTCGGTATTTTTAACCGGGAAGCTGGCCAGACGAATTTCTTCGGCGGCGAGTGCTGCTTCAATCGCACTGCGCCATTCGCTGAGATTGTGCTGGTTGTAATCGCGCTGCTCATCATGAATAACAACGGCGCGGTTGCCTTTAAGTTCTGCCTGGGCCAGTGCGCCATCCAGTTTGTGCATTACCTGGCCGGATTTTTCACCGCTCACAAAATTGCACAAGGCCAAAGGTATGGCAATGTTTTCGAAACCACCGGCAATTAATTGGAAGTTTAATGTCTGGGATATGTCGGTACTTATTATGTCAATTGGGGTATCAGTTGGAATGAGTAAACAAAAATCGCTGCCGTTTAAACGCCCCGCACGGCTACCTGGAAATTTTTGTTCGAGGTCTGTAAACACACTGGCAATTGCACGCAGAAGTTGATCGACTTGATTGTGGCCTAATTGTTGATTGAGTTCCTGCAACATCATCACCCTGGCTAATGCCAGTATCCCGTGTTTTTCTGCATCTTCGCGTGTAAGCTGAACTTCCAGCAAATTAAAAAAGTGAATGCGATTGGTGAGCCCTGTCAAGCGATCTGTTTGTGAATCGCGGCGCAATAACTCCAATTGCCGCGCTTCTTTATCCAGCATTTGTTTGACACTGTTGGATAATGTGTTCATTGCACGGACCAACCGTTGGAATTCCTTGGTTTTGGGCTCCTGCGATACAATAAAACGCCGTTCGCCAATTGCTTCTGCCTGACCAACTACCACATCCAGCGGGCGCGAAATATATTTGAGAATCAAACTGCCGATCAAACCACTGATCAAAGTGGCAACCAAAAACCAGTCCAATAAATTACGCGTGTTATTCCACAACGCTTCCAGTGCAAAACGCGAATGACTTTTTAATACCAGTGTTCCCGCTTGCTGCCAGCCATCGGTTACCTGGGCAATTCCCGGTGCTGCGTCAAACTTCACGCGCCGGGCAAACCATTCGGGTACTGCATCGACTTTTTCATTTTCAAAATTGCGCGCGACAATCGGTTTTTTATCGGTGTCCTGAAAAATAATGTACTCATAATGACCGGAATCAAATTGGGCTGTAATGAGTAATTCCAGTGTCACCGGATCTTTTTCCGGCAATTGCGAAATTGATAACGCCAGTGAGTTGGCGTTATCAATATTTTTCAACCGCAATTGCTCCTGCAAATAGGTTTTTGCGGTAAAGGTACTGATGGCAAAATTACCGCCCAGAACCAAGAGCAACATACTGATAATGCCAATCCACAATTGTTTTATTAATGACATGGTTGGTGCCTTCTTACCGAAATACATGAAATTGATAGTCGAGAGAATACCATTTAAAAACCTTCTTCCTGTACCCGCGCCAGCAGGTCACGCCAACGCGATAAGCGCGCCGTAGGATCGGCCGCCGTTTGCTGGTTGCCCACCCATAAACCTTCGCTGTTAAAACTGAATACCGGGCGTAAATCCGGGCGTTTGTTTGCTGGCTCAATCGAACTGACCAGGCTATCCATAATCAGCGGAATTGCATTGAGTTGGGGGTAATAGCCAAGCACCATATGCGCCTGGAAAACTTTACTTTCTATTCCACCCACTTGCGCGCGTACATAAATCAGCCGCAAATTTTCCAGCGGGACACCCATGCGCAACAACGTTATATATTTTGCGATGGCGTAATCATCGCAATCACCGGCACGCACTCCCAATGTTTCCAGCGGCGTTGCCCAATAATCGCTCTTCTTCCATAGCACTAGGTCTTCCGTGTAGCGAAGGTTGTGGTTAAAGAATTGATTTACCTGTTTGATGCGCTCTTCCACTGGACGCTGGCTTTCGTTGGTGATCAATTGATCCCAGCGCTCCAGCAATGCAACACCATCCCCGCCATAACGTTCTTCCATCAATCGTTTCATTTTTTGGTTATTGGTATTCGCACAGGCAAACAGGGCGCTTAATAACAGCACCATAATGCCCGCACATATCCAGCAATGTCTGGCAGTGGAGCGGGAGAGGGATAAAATTCCGGATTTTTTAGAGTACGACAAAGGCATTGTGTTGTACTCGCAGCAAAGTGTTATAAATCAAACAGCTCATTTGCAACGCGTGCTTAGTAGTTAATGTTATAGCAGTATAGTCGTTGTTTATAAGGGTGCCGCTTAATCTACGTTGGCGCATTAATTTTTATTGAAGAAAGTTGCATACGTATTCAGGTGCCCATTAAATCTGAATACGTATGCAGCACTTTGCGAGTTTGTGTTTTATTTCATCAAATAGTCGTTCCAATAACATAAGCATAAAGGAACGACCATTATGAAACACAGACACATCCTCCTCTCATTCTTGCTGATGGCCTCAGCAGGGGCACAAGCCGATTGGTATTTACGCGGTACGCACAATAATTGGGGCGCAACCCAAATGAATGCAGCGGGTACCAATACCGTTGAATTAACCAATGTGGTATTTGCAGCGGCGGGCAGTATCAAGTTTGACCGCTATGGTAACTGGGCAGAAAGTTACGGCGTTGGTGGCCTTAATGGTTCCAATATTGCTGTGGGCCAAGGTACCTGGAATATTAAATTTTTCACCGACACTAAAAACTGGAGTATCACTTCCGCAGCGAGTGTTAATTATCATCTGCGTGGTACTTTTAATGCGTGGGCCGAAGGAACATTGCTCACTCGTATTGGTACCAGTGATGTTTATGAAAGCTGCCAGAATTTTGCGAGTGGTGATGCAACCGGCGGACCGCGTTTTAAAGTTGATCCAAACGGTGGATGGGGCAGTGATGCTGTTCCTTCAGCGGATTACACTGTTGCTGCCGGTTGGGTAAAAATCAGTTTTAACGCATCTACAAAAGTTATTGCTACCCAACAAAATCTCGCTGCAAATTGTGGGGCTACATCGAGTGCAAATTCTTCATCGAGCACTAATTCTTCATCAAGTACTAATTCTTCGAGTTCGATTCCTTCATCCGTTACATCTTCGTCAGCAATTTCTTCCAGCGTACCCTCAATTCAATTCCATTTACGCGGCACCCATAACGGCTGGCTGGAGGGCGATTTAATTACAACTCCCAGCGGTACTAACCAGTTGGAAATTTGCCGCAATTTTACAGCAGGCGATGCTACCGGCGGCCCGCGTTTTAAGGTTGACCCGAATGGTGGCTGGGGGGATGCTTTCCCAAATGCAGATCAAGCTGCAAGTGGTTGGACCAAAATTATTATCAATACCAATACAAAAACGCTGGTGAGTACAACCACCAATCTTGGAACCAGTTGTGCGCCTTCAACATCCAGTTCGGCAATTTCATCTGCCGTTAGCAGTTCCAGCAGTAGCCAGGTTGCAGCAGACGATTTCCGCGCGCGCACCATGTATTTTGTATTCGTGGATCGTTTCGCTAATGGCAGCACTGCCAATGACAATGGCAGTAATTCCGCTGCAACATCTACCGTTAAATCATCCGGTGCCCAAAGCGAATGGAAAAAATATTGGGGCGGTGATATCGCCGGTTTAATTTCCAAACTCGATTATTTGCAATCATTGGGCGTGTCTGCCATTTGGGTAACGCCGTTGGTTGATAACATCAATGTGGGCAATGAAGGTGGTTATCACGGTTATTGGGCGCGCGATTTCTACGCGGTCGATGAGCATCTCGGTGATTGGGCATTAGTCGATGAACTCGACGCGCAAATGGAAGCGCGCGGTATGAAACTGGTATTGGATATTGCACTCAACCATTCCAACCAGGATGATCAATATGAATTCGGTGCCCTCTATAAAGAAGGTGCATTCCTGACTGATTTTGCGAGCGGTAAGGGCAGTTGGTATCACGCGAATGGCGCTATTTCTGATTGCGGTGATACCAATCCTGCAACCACTTGCAACACAGAATGGGATGATCCCTGGTCGTTCCGCAACAAGAGCTTATTTAATCTCACGGATTTCAACCACGGCATCAGCAGCAATTCAATTGCCGATCAATATTTAATTGATGCAGCATTAAAGTGGATGGATCACGGCGTTGATGCTTTCCGTATTGATGCAATTAAACATATCGAACCATCATTCATTAATCGTTTCAGTGCAGCGGTGCGTGCAAAAAAATCAGACACTTATATTTTTGGTGAGTGGTATAACGCAGGTGCCGGCGATTCATTATCAATGAGCTTCCTGAATGAGCGTCGCGGTTCCGAGTTATTGGATTTTAAATTGCGCGATGCAATTGAAAATGCAATTGCGGGCAATATCACCATGATTAATTTAAGCAGCCATATCATTTCCCGCCCCGGTGCGATGAATAATTTCGAAGACCAGCAAGCCATTTTCCTCGACAACCACGATGCAACCCGCACCAGTGTTTATTTGCAAACGACAGGTGCTACGAATCGTGGTGCAGGTAAGGGAATGGCTCCGGCTTTTGCTAATGCCCGCCAGAATTTAGGTATGGCATTGGTGATGACATTACCCGGTGTACCAACGATTTATTACGGCACCGAGCAAAACTCTACCTGGTTCACTGCGAATGGCGACGGCCAGGTTGGCCACGATCCTTACAATCGCGAACAACAACCATCGTTTAACCAAACAACGCCGGCGTATACGTTGATAAGTTCATTGGCTAATTTGCGTAAAAACAGTGTTGCTATCCAACGCGGGACTTATGCTGAACGTTGGTCAACGGCGGATATCCTGGTGTTCCAGCGTCAAGAGGGAAGTGATTGTGCAGTGGTTGCAGTTAATCGCGGCGCAGCAGCAACTATCACTGTACCGAATTTGTGTCTCGCCAATGCCGCTTACACCAGTGTTGTGGGAACGGATGTTGTGAATGTCGCCAGTGGCAGCGGTACTTTTAATTTGTCACAGAATGAAGTTGTGGTACTGCACTGATTCAATGAATTATTCAGGCTCGCAACATTAATGGTTGTGGAAAATAAAAAGGGGCACTCATATGAGCGCCCCTTTTTTGTGTATGTTGTTTTAAATTGACTATGTAATTTATCGATTTACAACATCGAAGGCATTGCTTGTAAATTATTGCCTTTTACTTCTTTTTCTGTTGTTTGCGTATTTGCAGAAAGGCGATTGATATTGCTTGCACTTGCCACACGGAATTCTTCTTGCTGTTGGTGCCACGCGATAATCTTGTAATAGTTGCGCACGTTATCAACAAATTTCACCGGCTCCCAACCGCGCATATATCCATGCTTGGCGGTGCTGTAGTACTGGTACTTCGAAAGCAGCGGCATATATTTGCGAACATCTTCCCATTTGCTTGGGTTGCCGCCCATACGCTGGGTTAATACTCGCGCATCTTCAACATGGCCAAGCCCCTGATTGTAAGCTGCGAGTGCCATGTTCAAACGGTCTTCGCCCTGGATACGCTTGGGTAATTTTTCAAATACGATACTGAGGTATTTTGCTCCGCCGCGAATGCTTTGCTGGGGATCTTTGCGATCTGTAATGCCCATCGCACGTGCGGTATTTTTGGTGAGCATCATTAAGCCAGCCACACCGGTATGGGAAACGGCATCCGGCAACCAGTTGGATTCCTGATAACTGATAGCAGCCAATAATTGCCAATCCAGATTGAATTCGGTACCGGCATTTTTCATGTGCTCAACCCATTGGGGCAAACGTTGCTCCAACTGGTAGGTGAAAGACATCGCTTCACCCGTTGTTACTTCTTCTATATGACGATCAAAAAATTCTTCAGTGACACGGGCGAGGGTTCCATCAGCTTTGATATTAGTGAGGTATTTCTGCGCAGCATCAAATAAGGTGGTATCCGAACCTTGTGGAAACGCCCAGGCAACGGGTTGTGGATCACTGACATCAAATGCCAATTCTGCTTTGGGATAAGAGTAACGGTTAAGGGAATAGACAGTGGAATCGACTACGGCGTAATCGGCTTCCCCTTTATTCACCATTTCCAGTAAATCGATCTGCTCGGCATTAATAACATTGCGCCACTGCAAATCGGGAAAGGCCGCTTGTAAGGCTTTAACGCGTGCGCTGTGGGATTCACTGGCAAGAACCAGGACTTCTTTATCTTTTACATCACCAATACTGGTGGGTTGCTGCAAACGCTTGTTATAAACCAGTTGCTGGGTTACTTGCATAAAAGGCGCTGCAAAACTGATCGTTTTGCCACGGCTTTCCTGCGCGGTTAAACCGGCAGCAGCAAAATGGAATTGCTGGTTTATCACTCCATTTAACATAGCATCGGGATCGGAGCTGTTTTCCAGCACCAATTTCAGGCCGAGCGAATCCGCAAAGCCTTTAACCAGGCTATATTCGAACCCTGTAAGGCCAGTAGGGCCTTCATAATAAGTAGTAGGACCGTTGCTTGACACTACATGCAACTCGCCTGACTCAAGCACTTGCTCCAATAAAGTAGGAGGAGTGCTACGCACCAGCAACGAGCTACTGGCGGTGAGTAACAAGCCGGCAAACAGGCTTGTTGTTATGGATTTCAAAATCACTAACGCTGATGGTTTGCGAATTTCCATAAGGGGTTTCTCCGGTGGTCTGAACTGCAGCGCCCGAAAGGTATTCTCTGTTCGCGTGTGCGCATTCATGCCGAATCCAATCCATTAATGACCCGTGCAAATACGTCGCCATGGTATAACCACTTTTTTTGTGTGCCTAGCTTGTTTTCTGAGCAGGATTGGGGTAGCTCCAAGGTGAAAATTTGACCATTTTTGCGTTGGCACTAGTAATGGCGCGGGATTCGGCGGATTTCAGTCGCAGTGTAAAGGCCGACGAACGGTCAAAAAAATGTTAAAAAATGTGACATGAGGTGCCATTTTTGAGTTAAAAAGAGGCAGGAAAAGTCGGTAAAACGTAAGTTTTTGTTAAAAACTTGTACAAAATTGCGTAAAAATTTCAGATCTTTTTGTTATAAGCCTGTTTTTAACAAGTTTGTAATTATGAAAATTGTTATTTAATAAAAATTGCAAGCGTATATTTTTCTTCCTATTAATATTTTTTCAGAACTTTGGCGATAAATGCTGGACTAATTCGCGCTAGCAATGGAATCCATTTGGTTTTTCCTACGTAAATAAATTTTTTTCGCTTGCACATGCCGATAATAATTTCTTGCGCAGCAGTATCTGCAGATATTTTCTTTCCGCTACGCCCATTCGTCATTGGTGTATTAACTAAAGGCAAAATCGCTTCATGAACACGAATGCTCGTATCTTCCAGCTGATATCCCAGTGATACCGAAAAATTATGCAGGGCTGATTTTGTTGCACAATAAACAGCAGCAC
The DNA here is from genome assembly GCA_003056245.1 of Cellvibrio sp. 79. Taxonomy (GTDB): domain Bacteria; phylum Pseudomonadota; class Gammaproteobacteria; order Pseudomonadales; family Cellvibrionaceae; genus Cellvibrio. The sequence goes on from MVDH01000005.1 coordinate 112,750, forward strand.
TGGTTTTTGGAAAAATTGCCAGTGCAGAGGAAATATTTACAATCGAACATTCCCTATTCTGTGATTGCCAATGCTTTATCAGTAATGCGCTGAGGAGCAGGGGAGCCTGTAAATTCACCTGTATTTCCTCATTTATAGATTCCAGCCTGAACTCTTTTTCAGTAAAACGCGGAGTGAATTGAATTCCTGCATTATTAATAAGTACAGAGATTTCCGGATAATCGTGCGTAATATTTTTTACACATTCGGTAATGTGCGCAGGTGAGGTTAAGTCACAAGGGTAACAAGCAATATTCTGTTCGGCGAAAAATAACTCCTCCAATTTTTTAGCTGACCGCGCTAAAACCAGAATCGTATTGTGTGCACAGAGTTTTTTTACCAGCGCCAGACCAATGCCGGATGTTCCGCCAGTAATCAAAATAGTTTTTTTGGTAATCATCAAAATACTTTCCGCTGGCATCATTTTGAATTGCAGATTAATCAATGAAACTATCTACCGCATTAACCCAGGTTAATAAGCAGGAATTTCTTATGCTGATGATTAGAAAAAAATACATCAACCAATTAAGAAACTTTTCTTGCATACATAATTGTTTTTGATAATAAAAATGCCGCTGGAATGTAAGGTTTTATGCCAAGGGGAAGCCGGTGTTTTTGATTGAATCCCTGTGTCGGGGAGTGAAGCGGGGTGTCGGGATCTTTTCGAATAGGTATTCCCCTTAATTTGGGGATAACTAAACTGGCTTGGTTCCGGATGGGTAAAGACGGGATAAGGGGGAAAAAAGTCTCTCGGGCAGGGCGCAAATCCAGTACAATGCGCGCCTCTCTTTTGTCATTACCCTTTAATTACCACCCATGATCACCCATGCCGAGGCTCTTCCCACTATGTTAATCCTGCGTGGCGCTCCCGCTCTTTCCAGTTTCCGTACCCAAAAACTCCTGTCCAGCCTGCAACAACGCACTCCCGCTGTGACTGGCGTTAGCTCGGAATTTGTCCACTTTGCCCATGTTTCCTCTCCGTTGAGCGATGCCCAACAGCAAGTGCTCAAGCAATTACTGACTTACGGCCCCAAAGTTGAAAAAGAAGCCAGCCATGAGGGTGAACTGTTTCTGGTAGTGCCGCGCCTGGGGACTATTTCTCCCTGGGCATCCAAGGCGACCGACATTGCCAAAAATACCGGCCTGGAAAATGTGAAGCGCATTGAGCGCGGAATCGCTTACTACATCACTGGTGCCTCTGCAGCAGATCGCGCGGCCATCGCAGCGCTGCTCCATGACCGCATGGTAGAAACTGTATTTGATAGTCTCGAAGCCGCGGAACAATTATTTATCCAGCAGCAACCAGCCCAGCAAACCTTGGTAGATATTCTCGGTGGCGGCCGCGCTGCCTTGGCCGATGCAAACAAATCTCTCGGTCTCGCATTGGCTGAAGACGAAATTGATTATCTGGTAGAAAGCTTTACCGCGCTGGGGCGCAACCCGATTGACGTAGAATTAATGATGTTTGCACAGGCAAACTCTGAACACTGCCGGCACAAAATCTTCAACGCCTCATGGACTATTGATGGTGAAGAGCAACAGCGCAGCCTGTTCAAAATGATCAAGAACACCAATGAGGTGGGCGGTGAAGATGTACTTTCAGCCTACGCCGATAACGCCGCCGTAATGGTTGGTCATGAAGCAGGGCGTTTCTATCCGAATCCGGAAACCAAAGCTTACGAATACACCCGGCAGCCAATTCACATATTGATGAAGGTGGAGACCCATAATCATCCGACGGCGATTTCTCCGTTCTCAGGTGCAGGTACCGGTGCTGGTGGTGAAATTCGTGATGAAGGTGCAGTGGGGCGCGGCTCCAAGCCGAAAGTGGGCTTGAACGGTTTCACGGTATCCAACCTGCAAATTCCCGGTTTTGAACAACCTTGGGAGGAGAATTACGGCAAACCAAACCGCATCGTCAATGCGTTGGACATTATGATCGAAGGCCCCATCGGCGGTGCTGCGTTTAACAACGAATTTGGTCGCCCGAATATCTGCGGTTATTTCCGTACCTTCGAAGAAAATTTCGACGGCGAGCGTCGCGGTTATCACAAGCCAATTATGTTGGCCGGTGGTTACGGCAATATCAAAACTGAACACATCGAGAAACCGCCGTTTGGTGCTGGCACCAAGCTTGTCGTTCTCGGCGGCCCGGCGATGTTGATTGGCCTTGGCGGCGGTGCGGCATCTTCTATGACTTCCGGTTCTTCGTCTGAGGATTTGGATTTCGCTTCTGTACAACGTCAGAACCCTGAAATGGAACGCCGCTGTCAGGAAGTAATCGACGCTTGCTGGCAGTTGGGCGATAAAAACCCCATCGCGTTTATCCACGATGTAGGCGCAGGCGGTCTTTCCAATGCATTCCCTGAGTTGGTAAAAGACGGCGGTACTGGCGGCAAATTTGAATTGCGCAATGTACCTAACGACGAACCGAGCATGAGCCCATTGGCGATTTGGTGTAACGAATCGCAAGAGCGTTATGTGTTGGCGATTGCGCCGGCAGACCTGCCGCGCTTTGAAGCGATTTGCCAACGCGAGCGTGCGGCTTACGCGGTTGTCGGTGAAGCGACTGACGAAAAACATTTGCTGGTTAACGACAAGCATTTCGATGCAAAACCGGTTGATTTGCCGATGTCAGTATTGTTTGGCAAGCCGCCAAAAATGCATCGCGTTGCTGAAAAACACAATGCAAAAACTATTGAGTTCAGCACTGCCGGTATTGAATTAAAAGAGGCTGCTGGTCGCGTGCTCAGCCATCCTGCAGTAGCCAGCAAAAACTTCCTGATCACCATCGGCGACCGCTCGGTAACCGGTATGGTGGCGCGCGATCAAATGGTTGGCCCATGGCAGGTTCCTGTTGCTGACGTTGCGGTAACTACCATCAGTTACGACTCATACGCCGGTGAAGCGATGAGTATGGGTGAGCGCACTCCGGTTGCATTGCTGGATGCGCCAGCATCTGGCCGCATGGCCATTGCAGAAGCGATTACCAATATCGCGGCAACCCGTATCGCAAAACTGTCTGATGTAAAACTGTCTGCTAACTGGATGTGTGCTGCCGGCCACAAAGGTGAGGAAGAAAAGCTTTATCGCACTGTAGAAGCCGTTGGTATGGAATTGTGTCCGGCGTTGGGAATCACTATTCCAGTTGGAAAAGATTCCATGTCCATGCGCACCGCGTGGAAAGATGGCGGTGAAAACAAAGCCGTTACTGCGCCTCTGTCATTGGTAATTTCTGCGTTCTCACCAGTGGTAGATGTTCGTCAAACCCTGACTCCACAATTGCGCACTGACAAAGGCGATACTGATTTAATTCTCGTTGACCTCGGCAACGGCAAAAACCGTTTGGGTGGTTCAATCCTCGCGCAGGTGTACAACCAGCTCGGTCAAACACCTGCAGATCTGGATTCTGCTGATCAACTCAAAGGTTTCTTTAATGCAGTGCAAGCGAGCCTTGCTGCTAATGAATTGCTGGCATATCACGATCGCTCTGATGGTGGTTTGTTCGCAACTGTTGCAGAAATGGCATTCGCTGGTCACACCGGTGTAAGCATTAATCTGGATGGTTTGGGTGCTGATCCTCTTGCCGTTTTGTTCAGTGAAGAGGCGGGCGCAGTAATTCAGGTTGCTCGTGCGCAATCTGCTGCAGTACAAAAACGTTTTGTTGATGCTGGTTTAAAGATCAATGTAATTGGCAGCTTGAACGCGGATGATTCGTTAAGCATCAGTGTGAATGGCAACGTATTGTTCAATCAACCGCGCGCGCAATTGCAAGCGCTCTGGAGCGAAACCAGTTATCGCATTCAATCACTGCGTGATAACCCAGCCTGTGCAGAGCAGGAATTTGCTGCAATCACCAAACCGAATCCTGGTTTGAGTGTGAAGCTGAGCTACGATCAAAATGACGATGTTGCCGCTCCGTTTATCAACACAGGCGTTCGTCCTTCAGTTGCTGTTTTGCGTGAGCAAGGTGTCAACGGCCATGTGGAAATGGCAGCGGCATTTGATCGTGCCGGTTTCAAAGCCGTTGATGTGCACATGAGTGATTTGCTGTCCGGCCGTGTATCGCTGGAGCAATTCAAAGGCTTGGTCGCCTGCGGTGGTTTCTCTTACGGTGACGTATTGGGCGCGGGCGAGGGCTGGTCAAAAACCATTTTGTTCAACAACAAAGTGCGCGATGAATTCGAGCGTTTCTTCCGCCGCAACGACACCTTCAGCCTCGGTGTATGTAATGGTTGCCAGATGATGTCCAATCTGAAAAACCTGATCCCGGGTGCAGATCACTGGCCGCGTTTTGTGCGCAATCTGTCCGAACAATTTGAAGCGCGTTTCAGCCTGGTACAGGTGCAGGAATCATCGTCAATATTGTTCAAAGGTATGGCTGGTTCACATATGCCAGTGGCGGTTGCCCACGGTGAAGGTTATGCGGAATTTGCTAACGCAGATGCACTGAAAGTGTGTAATGAAAGTGGCACAGTCGCGATGCGCTTTATTGATAACAACCTCAATGCTACCGAAGTTTATCCCGCTAACCCGAACGGTTCGCCGTTGGGCATTACCAGCGTGAGCAGCAAAGATGGTCGCACTACGATCATGATGCCGCACCCGGAGCGCGTATTCCGCGCAGTAAGCAACTCGTGGAAGCCTGACGATTGGAAAGATGATGGAGCCTGGTTGCGTATATTCCGCAATGCGCGGGTATTTGTAAGCTAACTACAAAATATTACAAACTTGACCGGGAGGCTTTAGCCTCCCGGTTTGTTTTTATGCTTCAATAAGTTACATTCCTGAAAACGCTTTTTGCGATTGGTTGCGATTTGCAACCAATGAACTTGGTTATACGTATAACGTCTTATAATGAGCGCGGTTCAGACCGTACAATTTTCCGAGAACTGAGGCAGGTAAAATCATGAACATGTTAATCAAACGCACAGCCCTGAAATTGGTAGCAATCGGATTGCTGGGCGGTGTGATTGCCGGTTGCTCCATCACTAAAAACCATGAAAAAGAAGCACAAATTAAAGCAGATAAAGAAGGTTTGTCCGTAGTTAAAAATTCCAAATTTGACGGCACTTTTGTTGCACCCAATGCACAGTTTGCGCAATACAAAAAATTATTTGTTGAACAGCTTGATCTCACTGATGTAAAAGTCCGCAAACAATCCAACCCCAACCTCATTCACGATACTCCCTGGGAGTTGAATGACAATGATCGACGTTATTATCAGGAGCGCTACACCGAGGCGCTGATGAATAATTTAATCGTAGATGGCCGTTATTCCACTGCAATGCAAGCCGGCGCTGACGTGATGAGCGTGCGTGCCAAAGTGTTGGAAATTGCTCCATTGGGTAGTAAGGACGATATGAAAGGTCGTCCAACCAATGTGAAAGTATATAGTGAAGGGATGGGGACCATGACCCTGGAAATTTCGCTGTATGATTCAACATCCGGAAAAGTATTAGCGATTATCACTGACCAACGTGATTTGGGAAAAATCTGGGAAGAAAATAATCGTGTAACTAACAACGTTCAGATACGCCTGGCATTTGATGCCTGGTTGAAAAAGCTGCGTAGCGAATTGGATCGCTTATCAGTGACGAAATAATATTTTGCAGAGCAAAAAAAACGGGCGATCAATGATCGCCCGTTTTTTATCCAGCCTTAATTAAGGGCTTTGGATTATTTCAAATCATCCAGGTATTTTTCTGCATCCAGCGCCGCCATACAGCCTGCACCTGACGAGGTAATAGCCTGACGATAAATATGGTCAGCAACATCGCCCGCCGCAAATACACCAGGGATATTGGTCGCTGTTGCATTGCCTTCCAAACCACTTTTCACTTTGATGTAGCCATTGTGCATATCCAGTTGGCCTTCAAAGATATCTGTGTTGGGTTTGTGGCCAATCGCGATAAATACGCCAGCGATATCAAGATCCTGCACAGTGCCATCAACGGTGCTTTTTACGCGCAAACCATTTACGCCGGAATCGTTACCCAATACTTCTTCCAATTGGTGGTTCCACAGCAGTTTGATATTTCCGGTTGCTGCTTTGGCGAAGAGTTTGTCCTGCAAAATCTTTTCAGATTTAAGTTTGTCACGACGGTGAATCAAGGTTACTTCACTGGCAATGTTGGACAAATAAAGCGCTTCTTCTACAGCCGTATTACCTCCTCCGACAACCGCCACCTTCTGGCCACGATAGAAAAATCCATCACAAGTTGCGCAAGCGCTCACACCTTTACCCATGAATGCTTCTTCGGAGGGCAAGCCCAAATATTGGGCAGAGGCGCCGGTAGAAATAATCAATGCGTCGCAAGTATAGGTATTGGAACCAATTAACTTGAATGGACGTTCGGTCAAAACGGTTTCATGGATGTGGTCAAAAATAATCTGGGTATCAAAACGCTCGGCATGTTGTTGCATCTGGACCATCAAATCCGGGCCTTGCAAATCGTGCACACCACCGGGCCAGTTTTCTACTTCGGTAGTGGTAGTTAACTGACCACCTTGTTGCATACCGGTAATAACCACAGGCTTGAGGTTGGCACGAGCGGCATAAATCGCGGCGGTGTAACCCGCAGGGCCGGAGCCGAGAATAATTAATTGATGGTGCTGTACTTCACTCATAGGAAATCCTTGATATATGCCAATGTTGGATATGTAAAAGTCAGATGCTTAAAGGAATGGGCTTAACGCTTGTTGCCTAATGTGGGGGCATGATAGGCCAATCACAATGATCGCGCAAAATTGTCTCGTTCAATGTGTTGTATTAGCTTTGCCTATATGACGTAGTGCAAGGACTGGCCGGTTAGTGACTAACCGGCCAGTGCGCCGAGAACGGAAATATGCTTGCTCCATTCAGCAGCACTGTGTTCGCGCAATAATTGCTCAAACGCGGCGGGGGATAAGGGTTTGGAGAAGAGATATCCTTGTAATAAATCTGCACCATAATCGCGGCAAATACGCGCTTGCTCGCGGGTTTCCACACCTTCCACGACGACTGTTAAATCCAGGCTTTTTGCAAAAATGATCATTGCCCGCAAGATGCGGCAATCCGCTGCATTCTCCGGAACTCCCATGACAAAGGTGCGATCAATTTTCAAGGTTTTTGCCGGTAGCTCTTTCAAATAAGCCATGGATGAATAGCCGGTGCCGAAATCATCAACAGCAATTTCAATACCGTAATCGAGCATTCTTCGTAGCTGTTGTGCAGTGCGTTGTAAATTCTCAATCAACACGGATTCAGTAATTTCCAGGCTTACACAACGGCCTGGCACACCGGTGTTGTGGAGATCTTTAATAATGTTTTCGTAGAGATCTTCGTCAGTCAATAACTGGGCGCATACATTAAATTTCATATTGAAATTATCATTCACCAGGCCTTCCTGCCGCCAGCGTGAGATTTGCTGGCAGGCTTTCAGTCGGCTTTTGGAATCTATTTCGCCAATCAAACCGATTTCTTCGGCAAGGCCGATGAATGCAGCGGGTGGCAAAATTCCGCGTTCGGGGTGATCCCAGCGGATTAAACCTTCAGCGCCACAAATTTCAAATGTTTGCGCATCAACAATGGGTTGGTAAAACAAAATAAAATGATCGGTGGGAATCAGGTTGCGCAATTCTTTTTCCAGGCGAATACGCTCTTGCATTTGCGCTTGCATGGATTGTGAAAAAAATTGATAGTTGTTGCGCCCGTCGTGTTTTGCGCGATACATCGCTAAATCGGCGGCCTTTAATAAATCACTGGCGGATTGCCCTGCATCAGGATAAGTGGCAATACCGATGCTGGTCGAAATAGTATTTTCAAATTTTCCTATAACAATAGGCTTGCGCAAATCATCCAGGATGCGCTGCGCTAATTGGCTGATGGCTTCTTGCGAATCAAAATTATGGGCCAGTACAGCAAATTCATCGCCACCTAAACGGCAGACAATATCGCCGGCGCGCACTACCCGTAACAAGCGTTGGGCAACTTCTTTTAATACCTGGTCACCGATAATATGACCGAGACTGTCATTGATAATTTTAAAATTATCAAGATCCAGGAAGAGCAGGGCGAGTTGATCGTTTTGGCGTTTTGCACGGGGAATTGCTGCGCGTAAACTTTCATCAAAATAATAGCGATTGGCCAAGCCGGTTAACGAATCGTTTTCAGCCAATGCGCGTAAACGTTGATGGCTTTCCTGCAATTGCCGCTCTAGCATGTGACGTGAGCGCGCGTGGGTAATTGCGCGAGTTAAATGTTTGTGGGCGATTTCAGATTTAAATAAAACATCCTGCGCACCTGCTTCAATAAATTCGCGCTCCAGATCCTCATCGGCACTTGCGCCGGTCAGGATAATCACCGCCGCATGATGTTGCGGATGTTTATTCATTAATTGAAGTACTTCCAACCCATCAATATCGGGTAAGCGATAGTCGAGTAACACTGCATCAAAATCATTGCTATCAAATTGCTCTAATCCTTCAGCGGCAGAACTCGCCTGGGATATAGTGATATCCCATTCCGTTTTGCGAAACGTGCGAATGATCGCCTGGCGATCCAGATCATTGTCATCGATTAACAACAGCTTCATGCAGCCTACCCCTCCACTAGAGTGTTATTGTTCTTTAACAGGCAATTCAATTACTTTCCAGTAATGGTCCAGCAACCCGACAACTTGTAAAAAGTCACTGTCCATACGTTGCTTGAGTAAGTAGCCGGCCACGTGTTCCCGGTAGGCCGCGATAATATCTTCATCTGATTTTGATGTTGTCAGAACGAAAACGATCGCATGGGTTAACTCCGGATCTGCGCGCAACACCTCAAGAAATTCAATGCCATTCATTCGCGGCATATTGATATCCAATAAAATAATGTATGGGCCGGGTATTTCGCCATTACGCAATATTTCGAGGGCCTCTAAACCATCTTTTGCACGATAAAGCGGGTTTAATAATTTGAGCTTATGCAAGGCGCGCCGCAGCGCTGTTGCATCAATATCGTCGTCATCGACAATTAACAGGCTGACCGTGCGGAAATGATCGTTTTGGCCCGGTGGATGTAATCTATCAATCATGAATTTGACCTCTCAATCACTTTTGGCCAGGTAAATGAAAAACGGCAACCGCGCCCCTCGGAAAATACGGTGATTGTTCCGCCGTAGTTTTCTACCAATTTTTTAATCAATGCGAGCCCCATACCGCTGCCTTCCAGTTCATCGCGTGGTTTTAATGTCTGGAACATACCAAAGACCCGCTCCTGGAATTTTTCAGGAATTCCGGGGCCATCATCGCTCACACTGAATTCATAAAAATGGTTATTGATGTCCTGGCTATCAAGGCGAATAACGCCCTGGTCCAAGTCGTGATGCTTAAGTGCATTGGAAAACAGGTTACGCAGGATTTGCTCGAAGGGGGTGCCCAGTGTTTCAAATTTGGGCAAGTGATCACCCAGCTCCAAACGTATGCCGGGTTTAGTATTTTGAATTTCAAATAACTCGCTTGCCATATGCGCAACATCGACTGTTATTGTTTTCCCATCGACTTTTCCTGCGCGATAAAAAATCAACATGTCATCCAGTAATTTTTCCATACGCTGGATACGATTGCGCAACATCACCGTATGTTTGTCGACATCTGCGTATTGCTTTTCCGCGAGATCTTCTTCAATCCAGGTAGACAGTTGCGCGATTCCGCGCAAAGGGGATTTCAGATCGTGGGAAGCAACATAAGCAAATGTTTCCAGTTCTTTATTGGTTTGGGCGAGCCGGTGGTTGCTGGATTCAAGATCAGCCTGATGCTTTACCAATAACAGCGCGTTTTGTTTGCGCGCTTCCATATTCTCGGCAAACACTGCAATAGTTTTGGCCATAATTCCCATTTCATGGGGATGATCCAGAAATGGAATTTCGATACGGGTATCACCCTCGGCCAACTTTTCCATAGTGTCGCGAATGCGTTGTAGTTGTGAATTCAAGCTACGGGTAATTGCTGCAGAGACAAGGACACCGACTAACAAAAAAAAGCTAATGGCAATGAGCATTAAATTCGCAGCGTGATTTTTGGTTTTGATCACTTCATCGTTGAGTTCGAGGATGCGATCCTGTGCTTGCTGGGTAATGTTTTCGCACAAATACTCCAATGTAATAGTCAATTCCTGAATTTCATTTAATGTTCTTTGACGATAGCTTTCTATATCCCCTGCATTTAATACTTCATAATTTGAGTAAATCGCGGTTTCCCATCGTTTAAATGTGTTGCGTAGTTTAGTGATATCCGGGCTTTTGGTTTTGCGTTCGAGAATATTCAATTCCTGAATCACCGCAAACTCTGTCTTTGCCAGGTTTTCATGAATATTTAAACTACTTGCCAATTGTGGATTGACGGCAATATCTTTCATTTGGCGATTGAGTTTATTGATATCATTTTTAATACGCAGTACGGCGTTATTGACTTGAACAGGATCTTCATAGAGCTCCTGGGTGATAGATACCACGTTATTTATTTGCAGCGAGCCTATGGAGCCGATGCCAATAAATAGCAAACTCATAAATACAAAACCGGTTACCAGGCGGCTAAAAACATTGAAACGGTTAAATGCAGTAATCGCTGCGTTTAACCGTAATGCCGCTAATCCTATTGCAAATAACGTTAGGCCAAGCGCGGTATGGGGGGCCATTTTTATTCCCCTCCACATAAAGGCAGGCAATATCCCTAGGCCTTGCCCCAATATGGCTATTAACGTAAGAAAAAAAATTATGATGCAACACAAACAAGCAATAACTGTTTTACTTCCTTGTGGATTAAAACCTAATAAAATGGCGCAGCCGGCAAATAAAAAGGCGGCACTGGCGATGGGTGGACTGGGTTGGCTGCGAACGGGAGGTTCATTGAGAAAATAAAAAAACCAGTTAGCTGTGTTAAAGGATGTACCTGCAAGTAACTCCAACAGAGTTAGCACACCGATGATAAAAAGTATTGAACTGGAGATTAAAGTTAACGACCAACGCTGGGTCATCACGGCATACAATCCCAACCCGCAAGCGCAAAAACCAATCGCTGTGTTGTAACCCATTAACGTGGAGTAAGGATAAATACCGGCTAGCAATAAGGGGCTATGCCAACTCACCAAAACACCCAAACCCAATAGGCATAGCAACAGGGCTATGATACGTGGGGCAAAATGTTCATTATTTAAATATGTGTTAATCCCGCGCATATCTCATTTAATCCATAACCCCTGAGATTATTTCTCCCCAGTGTTGCCATTACCTGCTAAATACGCGTTATCGCGGTAGACTTGCAGGCTAGCATCCAAGGCAATTAAAAATGAGTGTAGATTCTGCCTGATAAAAATTCTTAAAAAGTAAGGGCTTGCGCTGAAATAATTAGCTATGCGCATTGGTTATAGTATTGAGTCATAAAAAAAGGTGGTGAATCGTGGAGTCTGTCGTCCAATCCCCGTGTGTGCGTAATTGTTGTTTGAATGAAGACGATATTTGCCTGGGGTGCTTTCGCACCTTGGCCGAAATTACGCGGTGGGGAGCGGTCGATAATCTTATAAAGGAAGATATTGTATTGCGGGCTAAACAACGTCGCTGCGAATATCAGAAAAAATGGCGACAGTGATAACTCTGTCTATTGCTGTGACTGGCGTCTTGAAAGTGATTCGTTTACTCTGCGCGACCTAAAAATAAAAAGCGATTTGTTATACATTCCCGGGTTATTAGAACTAGACTTGCTGTTGATCCTCGCTGGCGTTTTATCGATAAAAACAACAGTGGGATAAAAAGCCGCAATGAATAATCGCGATGCAACCGCAGCTTCAGAAGATAAACAACAATTTCCATACAGTCTTTCCTATGCAGTCGTCAAAGCTATTCAAAGTCTGGTTAAGTATGCAGTGCCAAATTCTGGGCAATGTCAATGCTGCCATACTTGTTAAATGTTCCCCGGAGAACCCGCAGATTCTGGCCAAATGGCCCACTGCTAACATAGATGACGTGGTGTTGGGCAGGGCAATTGCGCCAGTGTTAGAAAAGCAACGTTTGCATCTGCAATTGCTCGAAGCAGATGAATATGTTCTTGGCCACCCATTAATTATTGATGAGCAGTTATGGGGTGTACTTGTACTGCGCATTTCATTGCCGGATAAAAAAATACTACCCATTTTGCTCAAATCGCTTAAACCGGGCCAATTCTGGTTGCAATTTATTATGCAGTCGCTGACGGGCGATTCACCGATTTTGCAAGCAGCTATTGAAAATGCTGCTCCGGCTCTATCTGATGAGTCGACCGCAACGGTGGAACTTCCTGCTAATTCTTTACCGGTCGCTCCTGTACATCAGGTTCCTTTAAATGAAGTACTTAATACCTCGTTATTGCAACTTACCGCGAGCTTGCTGAAAGAAAATTCATTGCAAGAAACAACGATCACGCTGGTTAACTTGCTTGCCGGATTATTGCAGGCAACGCGGGTGAGCATCGGGTTGCTGGATGTGCAACGTAAAAAGTTGCAGCTGGAAGCTGTATCGTTTTCAGCTAATTTTGATCAGCGCACGCAAGCCATGCAAGTGATTAACGAAGCGATGATGGAGGCTATTGAGCAGGGCGTTCGTATTGATTGTGTTGCAGCGGAGGACCCGGAGCAGATGCGATCTACGGACACATCAATGGCGCTGATTAAACAAGCGCATCAACAGTTATTACACACGCAGCAATTGCATGCCGTCAGCAGTTTTTTATTGCGTAAAGACAACAAAATTATCGGTGCCTTGACGATTGAGCTGGATCGACGCACGGCGTTGAATACTGACCAGGAATTGCTCGTGCAACAGGCTGCGCATTATGCGGCGGCTATTATCCAATTGCGGCAACAGGCCACAGCCGGGCTTTGGCAGGGATTAAAGCAGCGAACTGTTGCGCGCCTGCAGCGTTTGCTAGGTCAGGAGTCCTGGCGGAGAAAATTAATTATTATCAGCGCGATGGTGTTCGTGGTGGCATTATTTGTGCCGCTCAATTACCACTTGTCTGCTGACGCGAATTTGCAAACCACTGAAAAATACCTGGTGGTTTCTCCGCAAGATGCTTACCTCGGCACTATTTCCGCACGCCCCGGCGACCAGGTAAAAAAAGGTGCTGTGCTTGCTCAATTGAATGATGAAGATTTGCGCCTGGAGCGACGGAAAGTTGCCAGCCAGGCGCAGCAATATCGACAAACTTATGATTCGGCGCTCGCCAATTCCAATCGTGTTGAAGCCGCTATTGCCAACGCGCAAATGGATCAGGCTAATATCCAATTACAATTGCTCGATCAACAATTAGCACGGACACAATTACTGGCGCCGAGCGATGGTATTGTGGTGTCCGATGATATTTCCCAGACTCGCGGCGCCCCGGTGAAGCAGGGTGATGTGCTATTTGAAATTGCCACCAACCAGAATTACCTGGTGCAATTGTTTGTCGATGAACGCGATATTGCACTCGTGCAAGCCGGGCAGGAAGGCGAACTAAAACTCAGCGGTTTGCCGACAGAAATATTTAATACTCGCGTAAAACTTGTTACTCCTATCAGTGAAGTGCGCGAAGGGCGCAATTATTTCCGCGTTGAACTGGAATTGATTGGCGATACAAGCCAGAAAGCAGTATTGCGCCCGGGAATGACGGGGACGGGTAAGATCGGAGTAGGATCGCGTGCGCTTGGCTGGATCTGGTTTCACGATGTGTGGCATTGGCTGCGCTTGAGTATCTGGTAACATCCATGAGTGAAACTTTTGCCCCTCATCACAATGCCTCGCTTGACAATAATCCTGTCTGGAAACGCCTTGAGTTCCTGCGGCCGTCGTTGCCACGGCATATTCATATCCAGCGGCGCGATTACAATCAGGAACGCTGGTATTTATTGCAGGACAAAAGCAATGGCCGTTTTCATCGCCTGACACCGTCGGCGTGGCGCTTGATTTCGGCGATGGACGGGCGCAACTCACTGGCACAAATTCTGGCGTTGGCAGCAAATCCTGATTTTTATGAAACAGCAGAAGAAATTCCCACGCGCGATGATTTAATTCATTTGTTGCAGTATTTGCATGTAGCCGATTTATTGGTGTGCGATTTACCGCCAAACACCCAGGAATTATTTGCACGACGCGAGCAAAAAAAACAACAGCGTTGGTTGCGCTTGTTGATGAATCCCTTGACCTGGAACATCCCGCTCGGCAATCCGGATAGATTATTGGATAAATTAATGCCCGTGGCGCGTTTGCTGGCAACGCGCACAATGGGTGTGATCTGGTTGCTGGTGGTGGGCTATGCATTGTTGCAGGCGGGTAGCCATTGGACCCAGTTAACGCATGGACAATTAGATCGCGTGCTGTCGCCATCCAATTTATTTTTGCTGTGGTTAACCTATCCGTTTTTTAAAATCCTGCATGAGTTGGGCCATGGCCTGTTTACCAAAGTGTGGGGCGGGCAGGTGAATGATTGCGGTTTGGTGTTTGTCGTAGGAACGCCGTTGCCTTACGTTGATGCCAGCGCGGCAACAGGTTTTTACGCCAAACGGCAACGATTAATGGTTAGCGCTGCTGGTCTGGCCGTAGAATTATTTTTAGCGGCGCTGGCGTTGTTATTGTGGGTGCAATTATCCGGTGGGTTCCTGCGCGATTTTTTATATAACATTATTCTGATCGGCAGTGTTTCCACGCTGTTTTTTAATGGCAATCCATTGATGCGTTTTGATGGTTACCATTTATTAACGGATGCGATGGATTTGCCCAATCTCGCCACGCGCGCCAATCAACAAGTCAGTTATTTATTGCGTCGTTATGCATTTGGTGTGATCGGTGTGTTTTCTCCAGCAAGTTCGGTACGTGAAGGGTGGTTGCTGGCAGGGTATGGAGTCGCTGCTTTTATTTATCGCGTGTTTATGTTGTTTTTTATTATCTTGCTGGTTGCCAATTATTTTCCTGCATTAGGTTTGGTGATCGGATGCTGGTTGATTTTTTTCCAACTGGTTTGGCCCGCGCTAAAAGCGTTTCGCTTTTTATTGCACGACAAGCAATTGGCCACCCAACGCAAGCGAGCATTGGGCGTTACCGGCGTAGCAAGTGTAGTGGTTATTGTTTTATTGGTGGTGGTGCCACTACCCCAGTCAACGTCGGTGGAAGCCGTACTGTGGTTGCCTGAGGAGACGCGCGTAAAAGCAGAATCGAGCGGCGAAGTCGTTGAGCTGTTGGTTGGCGATGGCGGCACAGTCGTAGCCGGACAGGAATTGGTGCGGTTACAAAATCCGACTATGGTCGCGTATTTGGCGGTGCAACAAGCGAAATTGCGCGAATACGAGGCGCGTTACCAACAGGCCTGGGTAGATGATCGTGCACAGGCGCAGATGTTTGAGCAGGACATTACGGCTATTAAAGCAGAAATAGCGTTATTGCAAGAACGGGTAGGGGATCTGGTCGTGCGCAGCCCTTCCGCAGGCATTTTTCGTATCACCCGTCCTTATTATTTACCGGGCAGCTATTTGCGGCAGGGCGACGAATTGGCGATTATCGAGAAATCGGATGCAGTGCGTGTACGTGCCGCTTTACTACAGGATGAAGTAGGCCTGGTACGGCAAGCTACGCGGAAAGTCAGTGTGCGGTTTGCCAGCGATCCGGCCAATCTGTTAATTGCCGATGCATTGTTTGACGCGCCTGTTGCCAGCGAGCAACTACCGAACCCGGTATTGGGCACTCAAGGGGGTGGGCGTATTGCGGTGGATGCGGCTCAGGCTGGTGGTACGAAAGTGAAAGAAAAGGTTTTTTTGCTGGATCTGGCAGTGCGTGATTATGGGCAGAGCGGTCATTTTGGCGAGCGGGCCTATGTCAAATTCCACCATCCGGCTGAACCATTGATGACACGTTGGTATCGAAGCTTACAGCAAGTTTTTATCCGCCATTTTTCGTAACCTGCTTTTTTAATCTATAGTAATAACCAATTTGTGTTTTTATATCGAGTTCACCATGTCAAAAGTCTCAATATTTTCATCACTGGCGATGTTATTCAGTGGTGAACTGCTCGCCCAGACACAGGAGGCTGCACAGCTCAATTGCCGCATTGAACCATCGGTAACGGTGGAAATGAGTAGTGCTGTTGAGGGAGTGATTAGTGAAGTCCTGGTTGATAAGAATGATGTTGTGAAAAAAGGCGATGTGTTAGCCCGCCTTGATGCTGGTTTGGAATCCGCTACCGCTGAATTGCGACGTGTCCAATCAGAATTGACTAGCGATGTTCAGGCGCAGCAACTGGCATTGGAATTCAGTGAGCGATCACTCACCCGCGTTAAAGACTTATATGATAAAAAAGCGGCTTCTTTTTCGGAACTGGATAAATTAAAGACTGAACATGCTATTGCCCAACAGCAATTGCAGCAGGCTCAGGATCGCAAACGTCAGGCAGAGCTCGAATATAAAAGGGCGCTCGCGGATTTGCAGCGTCGTACCCTCGTGAGCCCGATTGATGGAGTTGTTGTGGAAAGGCTGAAAGAGCCTGGTGAGCACATCGATTTTGAGCCAGTGTTGAAACTCGCCAAACTCGATCCATTACGTGTTGAGGTCTATGCCCCGGCCAGTTTGTATGGAAAAGTAAAGCCCGGCATTAAGGCTAATGTCATTCCTGAACTGGGAGGGGACAGCCGTAGTTATGCTGCTGAGGTTACGTTGGTTGACCAGGTAATTGATGGCCCCAGCAATACCTTCGGTATTCGTTTGGCGTTTCCCAATCCGGGCAATCGCCTGCCAAGCGGGTTAAAGTGTCGTGTGACTTTTGAAGGTGTCACCCTGAATTTGCTGGATCCGCGAGTGTTGCCTTGATTTAAATGAGAATAAGTTATTACAACAAAATATAAGGATGCCGGGGCGATCTAGATTATTTTTTTATGTGCCCTATTTTGAATATTTTTTGTGCCAAAATTGTCATTTGATAACTTTTGGTAACTCCTAATAATTGATAAATAAGACCTTACAGGTGTTCAGCCGACGCCTCTCGTTCATTCGGTTTGCTTGATGATAATTAGCTATCAGTTTCGCAATGGTTAAGCGAAAGGGTTGTCATCATAAAAAAGGATGCAGTTGGTATTTACCAGTCCTTTAACCCGAACGCACCTATCGTAAGTGTGTGTAAGCAATAGCAGAATTATGTCCAAAGCACCGCGTCATCGCCGTCCATTAATTGAAGCTCTGGAGCCGAGGTTACTGTTTTCCGCC
Organism: Cellvibrio sp. 79; assembly: GCA_003056245.1. Classification (GTDB taxonomy): domain Bacteria; phylum Pseudomonadota; class Gammaproteobacteria; order Pseudomonadales; family Cellvibrionaceae; genus Cellvibrio. Next base: position 130,011 of record MVDH01000005.1, read on the forward strand.
ACAGCAGATATAGCTGTGTTTGATGATGGTAATTCTGATGTCCAATACCTTGCACAGGCTGCACAAGATGTAGATCTGGTCAGTATCTATATGCCTGATGAGAGGGCAGATGTTCATCCCTTGATGATGCAGGATACTCACACAGATATTCCGCAAGTCGATAGCGTCATTTTTGTTGATACCGCCGTCGAAAATTACCAAACCCTGGTTAACGATATTGAAGCCGCACTCAACGATGAAACCGTGGCGATTATTTATCTTGATAAAACTAAAGAGGGTTTAGTACAAATCAGTGATTACCTCGCGGGTGCCAGCGGTATTTCTGCGGTGCATATTATTTCCCACGGCGTTGCCGGCAGCGTGCAATTGGGTACCCAGGTGCTCAATGAAAATAATATCGCGCAATACCAGCAATCCTTAAGTGGCTGGAAAAATTCGCTGGGTGAAGATGCCGACATTTTGTTGTACGGTTGCGATGTTGCAGCTAACCAGAGTGGCATTAATTTATTGCGGCAATTAAGTGATATCACCGGTGCCGATGTGGCGGCGAGCAATGATTTAACCGGTAACGCGGCCAATGCGGATTGGGATCTGGAAACGCGTGTCGGGCAAATTGAAACAGCTTCTATTTTTACATCCAATCAATCCATGCAATGGCAAGGCGTATTGGCGGATGTTGTGCATTTGTACTCGGGCGTTGCAACTAATGAACAGGCTATCCCGACTTCCGGCAATGTAATGCAAGGTATCCAACTGACTTCAAGTCAGACGGTGGACCGAATCCAGGTGATGCTTGCTAACCATGGTACCAGTTCTTCATCGGTACAAATGATTGTCCATGAACACAGTTACAACGGTACTGCAATTGCCACCGCAACGGTGAATACCAGTTCGCTGGGTAGTTCTTTGGGATGGGTGAATTTTGATTTTGCACAGAAAACTTTTAATGCTTATACAATTTATTGGATCGAGTTCAAAACAAACAATGGTGCAGACAATTTAATTGGTATTGGTTATATCAACACTAACGTCATCACCAGTGAGTTTGTAGTTAATAACAGTGCCGATGGTAACAAGGATATGGCGATTGCGGTTATTGATGTTGAAAACCGTTTTCCCACAGTGGCTAATGCCATTCCTAATCAAACTGCAACAGAAGAAGCATGGTTTAGTTATACCTTTCCTGCCAATACATTTAATGATGTTGATGGTGACACGCTTAGCTATGCAGCCACTTTAGCGAACGGAAATCCATTGCCTTCCTGGTTAAGCTTTAATGCGGGTACGCGCACATTTAGCGGTGTACCCGATGATGGCGATGTAGGAACCATCTCTGTAAAAGTAACTGCCAACGATGGCAAAGGCGGCACAGTTGATGACACATTTGATGTCGTCATCAACAATGTTAATGATAATCCATTTTTAAATATTCCTGTTCCCAATCAAAATGCAACGGAAGATTCCGTATTCAGTTACACATTTCCTGCCAATACGTTTGGCGACGGCGATGTGGGAACAACATTCACCTACACCGCAGAATTAGCCGGTGGCGGGATATTGCCAGCATGGTTAAATTTTGATTCTGCAGCACGCACCTTCAGCGGTACGCCGGCAAATGGTGATGTAGGAACTATCTCCATTAAAATAACGGCGAATGATGGCGCTGGCGCAACTGCAACCGATAACTTCGACATCGTAATTGCCAACACCAACGATGCGCCCACAGTCGCCAATCAAATTCCCAACCAGACTGCTACTGAAAATGTGCTCTTTAATTACACCTTTGCAATTAACACATTCAATGATCAGGATGTTGGTAACACGCTTACATACACTGCGCAAATTCCCGGCGGTACGCCGTTGCCCGCGTGGTTATCGTTTGACAGTGCGACCCGTACATTTAGTGGTACACCGTCGAATGGGGATGTGGGTACCATCAGTATTGAAGTTAGAGCCAGTGATGGCACCGCAACTGTGTCCGATTTTTTTGATTTGGTTATTCAAAACGTTGGCTCGTCCAATGTTGTTTATGAAACCTCCGGGCCATCTACTGATACGCAAGTAATTAGTTCCGGTGTTCCATTTTTCCAAAGTTTTTATCACGATAGCCCTGGTGCTACCTACACCATCGATTCAATCGTATTGCAACTAGTGAAAGATCCTGCTGCATCAGCGCAAACTATTACCGTCACATTATTATCAGGTGCGCACAATGGCACTGTTATTGGTACTGCAAATATATCGTCAGCAACTATCGGAACAACTTTGGCATGGAAGGCGTTTGACTTTACAAATAAAGTGCTCACTGACAATCAAGTTTATTTCATAAAAATCGAATCCAGTAGTGTGGATGGTCTGGTAAAAGCGGCGATACACAATACCAATGTGTATCCCAACGGTTCTTATCATTCCAGTGGCGGTACCGCCGATATAACACGCGATGTCGCATTTCAGGTTTCCAGCGGCGCAAACATCGATCCGGTAATTGCGAATCCAATTCCCAATCAAAATGCGACAGAAGATTCTGCATTTAATTTTCAATTTGCAGCAAATACATTTAATGATGCCGATGTTGGCGATGTGCTCACTTACACGGCTACCATGGCTGATGGCAGCGCCTTGCCCTCATGGTTAAGTTTCAACGCAGCAACGCGAACATTTTCCGGTACACCCACTAATAGCGACGTGGGAACTATTTCTATCAAAGTGACTGCAGCAGATGGTCAAGGTGGCACATCGGCCACTGATACATTTGATTTGGTTGTGGCGAATACCAATGATGCTCCAACTGTAGCAAATCCAATTCCCAATCAAAATGCGGCTGAAGATTCCGTATTTAATTTTACATTTGCATCAAACACATTTGCCGATCAGGATGTAGGTAATACCCTGAGTTATAGTGCGCAACTTGCCGGTGGTGGCGCACTGCCATCATGGTTAAGTTTTGATGCGGCGACACGCACCTTTAGCGGTACACCAACCAATGCCCATGTAGGCACTGTATCAATCGATGTAATTGCCAATGATGGCAACGGTGGAACCATTACCGATACCTTCAATATCGTTGTTGCAAACACCAATGATGCTCCAACCGTTGCCAACGCAATTCCCAACCAAAATGCGACAGAAGATGCTGCATTTAATTTTCAATTTGCAGCTAATACATTTAGTGATCCGGATGTCGGCGACACCTTTACTTATTCAGCCCAATTAGCGGGAGGCGGCGCGCTGCCATCCTGGTTAAGTTTCAATGCAGCGACACGCACATTCAGTGGCACACCAGCGAATGGTGATGTTGGCAGTTTCTCGGTAGATGTGATTGCGAGCGATGGCAATGGTGGCACTGTGACTGATACATTCAGTATTACGGTTGCCAACGTTAATGATGCACCCGGTGTGAGTATTGCGTTAACGGATTATTACACCAACGAACAAGTCGCGGTAAATTTGCACGGTACCGGCATCAGTATTTCTGATGTTGATAGCACTAACATTACGTTAACCCTGACTGGCCCTGGTGCTAACAGTCAGTTGACGGCGAGTGTGGGTACAACCGGCGTCAGCATTTTTTCCGGTAACGGTTCGCCCACATTAGTGCTCACTGGCACACTCACACAAATTAATACTTTCCTCGCGGGAAATAACGGCGGCACGCTGACTTATCGCATGGCAGGTGATACGCCCATTGCAACAGCAACATTAACAATTTCTGCCAGCGATGGTTCCCTGAGTGGTAGTGATACTGCAACTGTCCATATCACCGCTGTTAACGATGCACCGGTCAACACTGTGCCGGGAGCACAGGTCACCAATGAAGATATTGCATTGGTTTTTAGTGCAGGTAATGGCAATCAAATCCAGGTAAATGATGTTGATGTCGCAAGCGGTAATCTTGAAATAACATTATCGGTTACCAACGGAACGCTTACACTTGCCGGTACAACCGGATTAAGTTTTACCACTGGTGACGGCACTGCCGATTCAACACTGGTGTTCACCGGCACACTTGCGAATATTAATGTTGCACTTGCAACGTTAACCTTTAATCCAACCGCGAATTACAACGGCGCTGCGGTTCTATCGTTAACAACGAGTGATCTGGGTAATACCGGTAGCGGTGGAACACTGACCGATACTGATACCGTCAACATCACCATTAATGCAGTTAATGATGCCCCGACCGTTGCCAATATAATTCCCAATCAAAATGCGACAGAAGATACTGCATTTAATTTCCAGTTTGCGGCAAACACATTTGCAGATCCGGATGTGAGCGATACGCTCATTTATTCTGTGCAACTGGCGGGCGGCGGTTCACTACCATCGTGGTTAACATTTAATGCCGCAACGCGCACGTTTAGCGGAACACCAGCAAATGGTGATGTAGGAACTATTTCCATTGATGTGACTGCCGATGATGGCAATGGCGGAACCATTACCGATACATTCAACATTGTTATTGCCAACACCAATGATGCACCTACTGTTGCCAACGCAATTCCCAATCAAAATGCCACTGAAGATTCAGCATTCAATTTCCAATTTGCGGCGAATACGTTTGCGGATGTGGATGCTGGTGCAACACTCACTTATTCCGCACAGTTAGCGGGTGGCGGTTCACTACCTTCATGGTTAACGTTTAACGCCGCAACACGCACCTTCAGCGGAACACCCGCGAATGGTGATGTGGGAACTATTTCAATCGATGTGATTGCCGACGATGGCAATGGCGGAACCGTTACCGATACTTTTAATATTGTTATCGCCAATACTAACGATGCACCAACAATCGCTAACGCGATCCCCAATCAAAATGCGACTGAAGATTCCGCCTTCAATTTTCAATTTGCTGCGAATACTTTTGCAGATGTGGATGCCGGTGCAACACTGACTTATTCAGCTCAATTGGCCGGTGGTGGATCATTACCATCCTGGTTAAGTTTTAACGCAGCGACTCGTACGTTTAGTGGGACACCTGCGAATGGTGATGTTGGAACCATTTCCATTGATGTCACTGCCGATGACGGCAATGGCGGGACCGTTACCGATACGTTCAATATTGTTATCGCAAATACCAATGATGCACCCACAGTCGCTAACGCAATTCCAAACCAGAATGCTACAGAAGATTCCGCATTCAGTTTCCAATTTGCAGCAAATACGTTTGCTGATGTAGATGCCGGCGCAACACTCACTTATTCCGCTCAGTTAGCGGGTGGTGGTTCACTACCTTCATGGTTAACGTTTAACGCAGCAACGCGCACTTTTAGTGGAACACCAGCGAATGGTGATGTTGGAACTCTTTCAATTGATGTGATTGCCGATGATGGCAATGGTGGAACCGTTACCGATACTTTTAACATTGTTATCGCCAATACTAACGATGCACCGACAGTCGCTAACGCAATTCCCAATCAAAATGCCACTGAAAATTCCGCATTCAATTTTCAATTTGCCGCAAATACATTTGCGGATGTAGATGCCGGTGCAACGCTCACTTATTCCGCACAATTGGCTGGTGGTGGTTCATTGCCATCATGGTTAACATTTAACGCAGCAACGCGTACTTTTAGCGGAACACCAGCGAATGGCGATGTAGGAACTATTTCCATTGATGTCACTGCCGATGACGGCAATGGCGGAACCGTTACCGATACATTTAATATTGTTATCGCCAATACCAATGATGCGCCCACTGTTGCCAATGCAATTCCCAATCAGAATGCAGCAGAGAATTCATCATTTAATTTCCAGTTTGCGGCCAATACATTTGCCGATATTGATGCAGGCACAACCTTAACCTATAGCGCGCAATTGGCGGGCGGCGGTGCCTTGCCATCCTGGTTGAGTTTTGATGCAATTACTCGCACATTTAGCGGTTCACCGGCCACTGCCGATGTCGGTACTTTGAATATTGAAGTCACCGCTAATGATGGTAACGGCGGTAGTGTAGCCGATGTATTTACACTGACAGTGTCCGGCTTGCCGGATACGGAATACATTGATACTGGTGATGGCAACGCTTTTATTCCGGTAACATCCGGCAACCAAATTGGACAAAGTTTTTCTTACGATAGTGCGAGTGCAACCTACACCGTTAACGAAATTAGCCTTTATCTGGCGCGTTATGATAATGCCGCTGCACAAACTATTACCGTCGAGCTGCGCGATGCCTGGAGTGGAGCTGTTTTAGGGAGTGATTCCATCGCATCATCACAGATTAGCCGCGACGGTTTTGGTTGGCATTCGTTTAATTTTTCCAACGTAGCGCTGAATGATCAACAATCCTATGTTATTCGAATCAGCAGCACTGGCAGTGATGGTTTGGTATTAGTGTCGCGCATTGGCGGCAACACATTTGCCGACGGGGCGATGATTGAAAATGGGGTGCCTGATGCAACCGGATGGGATCTTGCTTTTAAAGTAGCAAAAGATGATGGCAGTAATGCTGCACCGGTGCTGGATAATCCTATTGCTGATCGAACCATTAATGCAGAAGCGCCATTCAATTTTGTTGTGCCGGCGAATACATTTTCTGATCCTGATGCAAACGATACGATTACTTACCGTGCACAGTTGGCGGGTGGTGGCAGTTTGGGCTGGTTGGGATTTAATGAATCCACCAGAACTTTTTCCGGCACACCGCATTGGCATCAGGCCGGCACCATCACTGTTGAACTAATAGCCACGGATAACCACGGTGTATCTACCTCGGAATTTTTCGATATCACCGTCGTTAATACCAATATTGCACCAACGGTTGCCAACCCGATTCCCGATCAAATTGTTAACGAAGATTCTCCACTTAATTTCCAATTTGCCAGCAACACATTTGCCGATGCTGATGCAGGCACAACGTTCACCTATAGTGCGCAGTTGGCTGTGTTGGGTGGCCTGCCGCCATGGCTTGCTTTTGATGCTGCAACGCGCACTTTTTCCGGCACACCGGCCAATGGTGATGTGGGCACCTGGACTATAGAAGTCACAGCGAATGACGGCTTCGGCGGTATTATTGTCGATACCTTTGTAATTACCGTTGCCAATACCAATGATGCTCCGGTGATTGCTAACCCAATCGGGGATCAAGGCGCTATTCAGGGAGTTCCATTTAATTTTCAATTTGTTGCCAATACGTTTGCCGATATTGATGTAGGCGATACGCTAACGTATTCCGCACAACTTGCCGGTGGTGGATCATTACCTTCATGGTTAAGTTTCAATGCGGCAACACGCACGTTTAGCGGCACGCCTGCGAACGGTGACGTAGGAACTATTTCAATTGACGTTATTGCTGATGATGGCAACGGCGGAACACTAACTGATACATTTAATATCGTTATCGCTAATACTAACGATGCTCCAACAGTTGCCAACGCAATTCCCAATCAAAATGCGACTGAAGATTCCGTATTCAATTTCCAATTTGCAGCAAACACATTTGCTGATGTGGATGTCGGTGCAACGCTCACTTATTCTGCACAATTGGTGGGTG
>MVDH01000005.1:137512-237316 GCA_003056245.1 Cellvibrio sp. 79
TTGACCCCAACCCTGCGACGGGTCGGCTTACGGTGACATCGTTTTTTGAATTCAAATAATGTAATAGGAATTTTTAAGAAAAATCGTTGCAGGCGTAAAAGCGTTATCTAAAAACCTTCATCTACAATTAACCTGTTATCTATAAAAAACTGGATAGGTATTGTCAAACTAAAAATCCCCGTCGGCAAAACCGGCGGGAATTTTTTTATTTTACCTCTCTATCTTTTATTTCGTTATTGCCTTAACGGCAGTATCAACTGCTCACACTCCTGCGCTGTAATATTTTTCCCACATACCGGAATTTGATTTTGCGGAGAGCCATCTGCCTTCGTGGTAATTAATGGATTACCCAAAATATGGTTGGCCGTATTCAGGTTGTAACCATTGTCCTGTTCTGCCATCCAGAAGAATATTCCTGCGAGGCCTTTGGATTTTGCGTATTTGGTTTTCAATGCAACGGTGCGTGGAGTTTCAATGCTGATGTATGACCCAATACTCTCCTGGACCAGATAATCGGCATTAGCTCGTTTATCGGTATACAGCGTGTAGCCATTGCGCGGTTTTAAATCCCGATCCAAAAAGTTTTGGTAGAGGTCGTAGCCTTCGACAACTCCCGCATCCCATGAACCTACGCCAGCAATTCCTAAAATTAATTGGGCGCCGGTCCAATTACTGCTACCTGTTGTTGTAGCACCAGTGAGCCCATTGGTATATTCACGAATATCGCCGGGAACAGTCGCTTTTGCGCGATGATAATTCGCTGCACCAATCATTAATTTATTTGCCGGTACACCAATGCCGAGCAAATAATTCAGTGTCCCATCCGCAGAGGTTCCGGCAGATGAGCCTGTTGCGTTTGGATTTATATAGAGTGGAGTGTGATGCGAAATTTCACGCTCCCATGCGCCGGTGAGGTCATAAGTCATCACGTATAAACGATCCAGATACGGATGCACATTAGCCCAATTAATTTTTTCCAGATGATCGACCCTTGCAGGGATTGCCGATGACAAACGATATTTTTTGCCGGTTTTGACGGTAAGCCAATCAAGACCCGCGCGTAATTCCTGAATCAATGCAGCGTAATTAGCGGCGTCGTTGGGGGTTGATGCACCGGGAACGGAACCATCTTTTGCCGGATATTCCCAATCAATATCTACGCCATCAAAATCAAATCGTTCGAGGAAATGAACGATTGAATCAACGAACGCTTTGCGACGCGTTGGATTGCCAGCCATCCAATAAAAGCCTTCAGATAACGTCCAACCGCCCACAGATAAATCCAGTTTTAATTGCGGATTTTGTTGACGCAATTGATAGAGAACGCCAAACACGCCGCCGACTTTTGTGCGATCCAATGAGTACTGGCTTTCTGTTCCCACTACACCTTTTGGTGCGACGCCAACATTGCGCACAAATGCTGCTTCAAAATCGGCAAGCGCCATTGCACCATCGGGCAATTTGCTTTGCGTACAATTTCGCAACACGGACGCCGGTGCGGTAGTAGGGAAGACACCGTCTTGCAGATTGCTTGCACCTGGGTAACAAATACCAGCAAAGCCATACACAATGCGATGCACATTGGACGCCGCTAATTTAGTGAAATCAAATTTCCGGCCATAGATCGCCCAGTCGCCCATATAAGTAACAATTTCTGTTCCGCTGGTGACCTGGTAAGTATTGTGCTGCAACGCAATGCCCCCCGGAGCCAATTTGGAAACGCGCGCGCCGTTATCACCATCAAGCCCTGCATGTTCACCACCGTTATCGGTAGCAACATTAATTGCTCCTTGTTGGCCGCCCAGTGTTGATGCTGTATTGGAAATTCGTGCAGCGGCTACTGTACCGGTTGGATTCAAAACACCAGTATTTGGATTTCCGGCAACAGGTTGCGCTGTGCCGTAATTAATCGTGTTGGGAATTGGTACTGGGCATTTACTTGGATCAGGATAGCCAACCGGTGCGGACCATTGGCCAGGATAAGCGGTGTTTCCAGGCTGGATTGAATGCGTATCAACAAGCGCGCGATACACTGCGCCCTGATAAGCGACCAATGAACCGGCAGTATAAATTTTCCCGGTTGCAAATTCCTCTGCACAGAAACCGGTGTTTGGTGTACTGCTTGTGGAGCCGCTGGAATTGCTTGAGCCATTGCACGCGTTGGCTGTCGTTGTTGTCCATGCCGAGAGGTGAGCCCAGCCTACACCGGGTTCATAAGCAGGGTTGCCACTGGAGCACCAGCCGGGCACTGCACAAGCATAAAATCCGCCTGCATTTCTAACTACTGCACCTGCCGCATAACTGGTTCCTGCTGCATAAAAAGGGCAGCTGCCAGTGACCACACTGGATTGACTTGAACTACTCAAGCTGCTGGATCGTAAACTTGTTGATGAAGTGCTGCTTGGCATTGAATTGCTGGAAAGTGATGAACTGGAGCGCGGCACGCTTGATGGAGTAATGGAGCTGCCAATGCTGGATGTTGTGGTATCGCAGCTGCCAAGGTCAGCCCACGCATTTGCCCATGCCCAACCAATACCAGGCGCATAAGGTCCTCCTACTGAACACCAACCACCGACGGTACAGCGATACGCTTTATTTTGATTTTTCACTATGCTTCCCGTTGCATAGTTTCCTTGCGCGTATTGCGCAAGGCCATTGCAATCGTAAGCATAAAGTGAATTCGCGCAAAAAAATAAAATACAGAGTAAAAGCAACTTTGTTTTGACCATTTTTGTATCCTCATTATTAATTATGTTTTGAAACTCGGATAACAGCTTGCATCACAGCAAGTCAAACAGGCAGGCACGCGGTTGATTGGAATAAGTGCCAATGACAAAGATTCAAGCGTCAGGAATTGCAAAAAAATTTACCACGCATCCAGGCGTATCTCTCTGACTGCTTAATAAAGGAGAGCTTCACAGGTTCAGTTGCGAAGACAACAGACAACGTTGTCCATCGAAGTTATTATTTTTGGGGATATGTTGTCAATTAGAAAAGAGTTTGGGCGGCAAATAGTAAGTGGAATGGCGCATTATTGTAGGTAATTTCAAGCAGTAGTTTTAAATCAATTTTTGATAATCAATATTTATCTATGTAACGACCATATTATTTCAAATCTCCCTAAACCCCGGTCCGCACAATAATTAAAGTGCAGTAGCTTCAGTTGCTTTTTTAATCGGTATCTATATATCTTGTAAAAGACAGAGTAATAATTGCCAGTGGCGGCAGATGGCTAAACAAGTATTACCCTACTGAAATCCAGATAAAAAGGCCGTTTTCCATTTACGAGAGCAATGGCTTTTTATGACAGAATTTATTCCTGGGTTAAATTGAAAAAATTTGCACGTAAGATGTTACTAAAAACATCCGGCGCGATCTCAACTTCCAATCCGCGACGACCAGCGCTGACAAAAATACTTGAATAATTTTGCGCAGTAGCATCAATAAATGTTTTTAATATTTTCTTTTGCCCAAATGGGCTAACACCGCCCAGAACATAACCGGTAATTCGTTCAACAGCTTGTTTGTCTGCCATGGCTGCTTTTTTTGCTCCGGCAGCTTTGGCAATTTGCTTCATGCTAAGCATGGCTGATACCGGAATAACGCCGACCGCAAATTCTTTTGCGTCCAACATAACTACCAATGTTTTAAATACCTTACTGGAGTCAATGCCAAGCTTTTCAGCGGCTTCAAGGCCATAAGATTCCGCCGTAGGGTCATGATGATATTCATGGATTTTAAATGCGGCTTTTGCTTTTTCCAACGATTTAATAGCAGGAGTCATGGTAAAACTCGATGAATAAGGATGTGATGAATCTTACCTGAATTACTCTGGTTATGCAGCGGCACAACCGTTGTGCTTATCTCGACTCTTTCATCAGCGTAAGTAATTCGTTCATTGGATAGCTGGCGGTAATCCGGATACGGCGCCACAATCAATCGGTGTTGCTTGTTAATTGCAAAATAAGAATCCAGCCATACTAACGGTGGTAAATCCACATTGGCAGCGTAGGTTTTTCCCGCAATTATATTAATAGCCTGTGTGTTTTGATTCAATCTAAAATGGCTAAAGATCAGTGCTTCTTGTGAATGAGATTGGAATAATTCCTGATCCCGATATTTCTGCCAGCTCTCTGGTAAATTTTTTCTGTTATTCACCTGATGCCAATCAAGTAGTAATTTGGCATAAACATTAAATATTTTGCGCCAGTGATTGCTTGTGTGTTTAACAATATATTCCAGCTCACCCGCTGCTAAACTGCGAAAATCCTGCATTGTTGGATACCTATCAATGGGAGGGCGATTAGCAATATAAAAATTAATACAGTTATTAGAGCCGCCAAGGCCTATCGGATTTTGTGTCATTTTTTTAATTACGTAGTTGTATTCTTAATAGGTCAAGCTGCATTCCACTAATTAGATAGTAAATAGACGGAACATATTTGAAACCCGGTAATCCTACCTTAAGGCGGCTATGATCAAGTGTATTGGCATTATTTACAACTGCTGTGGGGTGATGGAAAAAAGTGCCTGGGATGAGACTTGGAAAATATAGCGTTTTCGATAGTTGTATTGATAAATGTTACCCTGCGGCGATTAAACATCTTCAATGGATTAATTTTTATTTATAGGTAGGTGACTGAAATGGAAACACAAGAATTGTATCGTGGGCGGCTGATAGATCACATTCAATTGGTTGTGCGCGATCTTCCTGCTTCCCAAAAATTTTATACGGCTGTTCTCGATGTTCTGGAGATTCCACTTGGTGGTACCGGTGAGGATTTCTTTTGGGTAGATGAATTGTTTGTATCTACTTCTGAGAGTAAAGCAGCTCAAGGCGCATTGACAGGTCGTCACCATTTAGCGTTTCAAGCGAATGATCGCAATCAAGTGGATGCTTTTTATAAGGCGGCGTTACTGAATGGCGGCAGAGATAATGGCAAACCTGGTGAAAGGCCTTATCACCCCGGTTATTACGCTGCATTTGTTTTGGACCCCGATGGCAACAATATTGAAGCCGTTTTCCATGGTGAAGCAAAACGTAGTGCGACTTCCATTAAGATTACGTTTTAATGCTGATATGTATAAACTCGCGCAATAATATATGATTGGTTTGTTAGGGCTAATAGTTGGGCAGAAAATTATATCTATTTTTTTATTCTTAATCTTAATTGGATTAGGAATAATGTGATTATTATTAAGCAAAAAATAATAGAAGTTACATGCTTATTAAAAATTAGCAGAAATAGTGGGCTTTTTTAAATATTCACTGACGTTTGAGCCTATAATCTTGTCTGCAGCAATCAACGGAAGGCCAAGCGTCTTCCATTCGATAAGTTGAATGATTGCATAAAGTGCGAAAAGAATAATAAAAACAGCAGGAGTTAACCAATGATAAGCTATTTTATTAAGCCATTTTGTCATCTTTTTTTAAACGACATATTACTTGCTTCTTTTGTATAATTTTTAGCGTTGTCAGTCATAAAATTTGGGCAACTGGGGCTGCGTAGCTAAGTCTACGCAGTTTGCCCGGTTTATTATTTAATTTATTCGTTGGCGGCACCTGGCTCATAAGCCAATATCGGACTTAACCATCTTTCTACTTCCAATGCACTAATTCCTTTACGCTCAGCCAAACTTTCCACCTGATCTTTTTCTATTTTTCCTGTGTTGAAATATTCCGCTTCAGGATGCGAAAAATACCAACCAGATACCGCAGCGGTCGGCAACATTGCAAAGTGCTCAGTTAATGTAATACCAGTGTTTTTCTCTGCATCCAATAATTTAAACAGCGTTGCTTTTTCAGTATGGTCCGGGCAAGCAGGGTAACCCGGAGCAGGGCGGATGCCTTTGTATTGTTCTTTGATCAGCTCTTCGTTATCCAGGTTCTCATCGCGATCATAGCCCCAGAATTCTTTGCGCACGCGTAAATGCATGTGCTCAGCAAAGGCTTCTGCCAAGCGGTCTGCGAGGGCTTTGACCATGATGCTGTTATAGTCATCACCATTATCCTGGTATTGCTTCGCCAACTCTTCAGCGCCGATTCCTGTAGTCACTGCGAAGCCGCCGATATAATCCTGTTTGCCGGTTTCCGCTGGCGCAACATAATCAGCGAGTGAATAATGTGGTTTGGTTTCCATTCCCTGTTTCAGGTGTTGCTGGCGAATATGGTGCAGGGTATCGATTTGATTTCCTGTCGAATCATATACAGCCACATCATCGGCATTAACAGTATTTGCTGGCCAAAAACCGATAACGCCATTGGCTTTAATTAATTTTTCGTCAATTAATTTGCGCAGCATTTCTTGCGCGTCAGCGAATAAATTACGCGCTGCTTCACCAACGATTTCATCTTCCAGAATCCGCGGATATTTCCCCGCGAGATCCCAGCTAATAAAAAATGGTGTCCAATCGATAAAATCAACCAGCGTATTTAAATCGTAATCTTCAAATACTTTGATGCCGGTAAATGCCGGTGTTGGTGGAATGTAATTGTCCCAATCGAGTTTCAACCCTTTGGCAATAGCTTCAGGGTAGGTGCGTACAGTACCGCGTGGTTTGCGGTTAGCATTGCGCTCGCGGACTTCTATGTATTCTTGCTTGATATCTGCTACAAATTTGGGGCGAAGCTCATCGGAGAGCAATGTGCTGGCAACACCTACAGCACGCGAGGCATCGGCCACGTATACTACTTGATTACGTTTAAATACCGGATCGATTTTTACAGCAGTGTGTGCTTTGGATGTTGTAGCGCCACCAATAAGCAAGGGTTTATTGATCCCGCGACGCTCCATCTCGCGACCAACAAATACCATTTCATCCAGTGAAGGAGTAATTAATCCGGAGAGGCCGATAATGTCGCAATTTTTTTCAATTGCAGTATCAATAATTTTATCACAGGGCACCATCACACCCAGATCCACAACCTCGAAATTGTTGCACTGTAAAACAACACCGACAATATTTTTACCAATGTCATGCACGTCGCCTTTGACGGTCGCCATCAAAATCTTACCGTTAGGTTTTGATGCTTCAGTTTTTTCTGCTTCGATAAACGGTTGCAAATAAGCAACCGATTGTTTCATTACCCGCGCGGATTTCACTACTTGCGGTAAAAACATTTTGCCGGCGCCAAACAAATCACCAACCACATTCATGCCGTCCATCAATGGGCCTTCAATTACATCAAGCGGACGCGGGTAATGCTGGCGCGCTTCTTCGGTATCTGCCTCGATATGCGTAGAAATACCTTTCACCAGTGCGTGTTCAATACGTTTGGCAATGGGCAGCGAACGCCATTCAGCATCTTCTTTTACTTCGCCGGTGCCACCTTCGCCACGATATTTTTCGGCGACATCAAGTAGCGCTTCTGTGCCGCCGCTATGACGATTAAGAATTACGTCTTCAACTTTATCTTTTAATTCCTGTGGTAAATCGTCGTATACAGCCAACTGGCTAGCGTTTACGATACCCATATTCATACCCGCTTTAATCGCGTGATATAAAAACACCGAGTGAATTGCTTCGCGCACAGGGTTGTTGCCGCGGAATGAAAACGATACGTTGGATACACCACCACTCACGCCGGCGTGGGGCAGGTTAGTGCGAATCCAGTGCGTGGCTTCGATAAAATCGACAGCATAGTTGTTGTGTTCTTCGATGCCCGTTGCAACCGCAAAAATATTTGGATCAAAAATAATATCTTCCGGTGGGAAATTTAATTTATCGACCAGCGTGCGATAAGAGCGCTCGCAAATTTCTTTTTTGCGAGCCATGGTATCGGCCTGACCGGTTTCGTCAAACGCCATTACCACGACTGCCGCGCCGTAACGCATACACAATTTTGCTTTTTGTAAAAACTCTTCTTCGCCTTCTTTCAGGCTGATGGAGTTAACAATTGGTTTACCCTGGATGCATTTCAAACCGGCTTCAATCACTTCCCATTTGGATGAATCCACCATAATGGGCACGCGTGCGATATCCGGTTCGCCCGCAATTAAATTCAAGAAGCGCACCATGGCTTTTTCGGCGTCGAGCATGCCCTCGTCCATGTTGATATCGATAACCTGCGCGCCGTTTTCTACTTGCTCCAACGCAACTTCAAGTGCGGTGGAATAATCTTCCTCCACAATCAAGCGTTTAAAACGCGCGGAACCGGTAACGTTACAACGCTCGCCCACGTTTACGAATAATGAGTCTTTGGTGATATTGAATGGTTCAAGGCCGGATAAGCGGCATGCGGGTTCAATGTGTGGAATTGCGCGCGGTGGATATTTCGCCATGGCGTCGGCAAGTGCTTTGATGTGCGCGGGTGTTGTGCCGCAACAACCTCCGATAATATTTAAAAATCCGCTTGCCGCGAATTCTTCAACAATTTCTACCATTTCCTGCGCGGTTTGGTCGTATTCACCGAATTCATTTGGCAAACCTGCGTTGGGGTGTGCGGAGACAAAACAATTCGCTACGCGGGACATTTCCTGTACGTATTGACGTAATTCTTTCGCGCCCAATGCGCAGTTCAAACCCATGCTGAGTGGGCGGGCGTGGGCGAGTGAGTTGTAAAACGCTTCCGTCGTTTGGCCTGAAAGTGTGCGGCCGGAAGCGTCAGTAATGGTGCCGGAAATCATAATCGGCAATTCAAAACCGACATCATCGAAGTATTTTTGTACTGCAAATACAGCGGCTTTAGCGTTTAACGTATCGAAAATAGTTTCGATCAAAATAATGTCAGCGCCGCCTTTAACCAGGGCATCAGTAGCCTCGACGTAATTTTCCACCAGGAGATCAAAGGTGACGTTGCGAGCACCCGGATCGTTCACGTCGGGTGAAATGGAGCAGGTGCGACTGGTTGGACCAAGCACGCCGGCAACAAAACGTGGTTTGGCGGGATTTTGTGTAGTCAGTTCATCGCACAATTCACGTGCAAGCTTTGCAGCCGCGAAATTCAGCTCCGGCACCAAGTCTTCCATGTCGTAGTCGGCCATGGAAATGCGGGTTGAGTTGAAAGTATTGGTTTCCAGAATGTCGGCACCCGCTTCGAGGTAGGCACGCTGGATTTCGCGGATGACTTGTGGCTTGGTGATGCAGAGCAAATCGTTGTTGCCGGCGATATCCATGTGATAACTGGCAAAGCGCTCGCCGCGATAATCCGCCTCCTTCAATTTATAGCTTTGAATCATTGTGCCCATGCCGCCGTCCAAAATCAGGATGCGTTCTTTAATGGCTTTATGGAGGGAGTCAATACGAGCTTGCAGGGCAGCAGGTGCAGTCATGGAAAACCTATCAATGGAAATCTTTGAGAAGAATAAAAATCAGAATGCAATATCAAAAAAAATTGATATTGGAATTGGCGTGAATTCTAGCAGAAAAGCAGGGGGAAATGGCTGATTGAGAGAGACGGAGAGTGTGCCCGTTGAGCGTAAATTGCGCAGGCTTCTTTTCGGTTGCCCCTTTTTGATTCGGAGGCGGTAAGTATATAAAGGGATAACTGATGACCCCCCGGTTTTAATACTCACTTGTCCAGGTGAACGGTTTTCTCAACTTTGATTGTTTGGGAATGAGCGGGGCGAAGTTGAAAAAGCACTAACGCTGCAAAAAACGCAAAGCCCAAGGCCGCAATGGCAATTGATTCCGGATAAAGCACGCCAAAGAGCAAATGGCCTACAACAAGACTTATGTAAAGCGTAATACGCAAGTTTTTCGGGGTAAGCAAAAAGGCGCTTGATTGATCGTTCATAGTCAGTACTCCTAAATTGGCGCGAAATGATACATGCATCACAAAATTTTGTATGCACACTTCACACCATAAAATCATAGTTTCCTTAAAGGTTTATTACGTAATTAAATTTCTCAATGGGTTTTGATTTCCGACAGGCGGTCAAATTCATATTTTTTAATAGCAGAGTATGCTTACTACTAATGAAAAGTAGCGTTTTGGCGCATAATGCAACCGGTATGCTGAATAAGTTTTTGGCTGCGTATGAGCGATATGTACAGGTTCACTATAGGGTTGATTGTAAAATCCTAGTGCGTTTCAAGGTGTCCATGCAGTAGAATACCTGAGTAATTTAATCGGGTATTATTTGTGTCCCTTGCCCGGGATTTAGTGAAAGGTTTATATGGTTAACGTCGACATTACTGAGTCAGCTCAAAAGTATTTGAAAGAGTTGCTGGATAAGCAAAAAGACAATGATGGCATTGGTATACGCATGTTTGTAGCCAATCCAGGCACTTCTAGCGCAGAAACCTGCATTGCTTACTGCCGCCCGGGTGAACATAAAGAGGGAGATGTGATTGTCCCTTTAAATGGTTTCAATGCCTACTTTGAAGAGCGAAGCCTGCCGTTTCTAGAGGACGCTAAAGTTGATTATTCCGCTGATCGCATGGGTGGCCAGCTCACGATCCGTGCCCCCAACTCCAAAATGCCACGCGTTACGGATGATAGTCCCTTGGAAGATCGTATTAACTACGTTTTATATAACGATGTGAATCCAAGTCTTGCGTCGCATGGTGGCAATGTAAGCCTGGTGGAGGTGACGCCGGATATGATTGCGATATTGAAGTTTGGTGGTGGTTGTCAGGGGTGTGGATCTGTGGCGATTACGTTGAAGCAGGGGATAGAAGTTCAGTTGATGGATAAATTGCCAGAATTGAAAGGCATCCGCGATGTGACTGATCATACTGATCGTAGTAACGCGTATATGTAATATTGATTACACAAAAAATACCGCCTTAATGGCGGTATTTTTTTAAGGCATGTTTCTCCCTATTAATTGCTCATACTCCCCTGATTCTTTCAGTATCAACAATCCCTTATCAAACTCTTGAGATAACCACAGAGCCCTGGGACTTTTGTGTGAAAACGCCAGATAAACATCGCCGCGATGATTAAGGAAGCGCTTATCAAAACGGTTTTGGCTTTGCCCCATTTTTTTTAACGCAAATTCTGCTTCCCGATCAAACATCACAGCCGCATCAATGCGCCCCTGGTTTAACATGCGAATAATTTGCGACTGCTGGGTTAGCTGGACCTCTATAAATCGATGGCGGTGTAATTCATAGATATCGCCATATTCATAATCGCGAATAATTCCTACGCGAAATTTTGCCGGAATGTCCTCAATACGTTTTATCTGCGGGAACGTGCCTGGCAAAAAAAACCAATAAGACTCCACAGTAAGCAGAGGGACTTTGCCAAACAGGTATTTATCTTTGGTGGTGGATTGCAGGGTGACGTTGTATCCACCATCAATTTTCCCTGAAGAAAGATCATGCAGTACGCGCGCGTAAGGTAAAACTTGAAAGCTCGGATACAACCCCGATTTGGCGAAAGCCGCCTTGATTAACTCGGTCGATATTCCTTGTCCCTGCTCGTTGGAATAAGGGGGCCAGGAATCCTCTGCACCTAAACGGATACGAATAGATGTGTCTGTATCCTGCTTGACTTGTTCCGGTGTGGTTTCTGCATTCAAAGGCAGGCAGATAATACCTAGCAGCAGCCATATATAAGTCCAGTATTTACTCATCGGCGATATTCTCCAGCATGGACCAATACGCAATATATGACACCAGACTAATCGCATTTGGTTATATGATCAATAAGTTAAATAACGATTAAAAAGGCTGGTGGCGTCATAAACCATAAATAAAAGTTATTTTGTGCGTCAAATAGGAATTGTTATCATTGCAATTGGTAATGCTTATCGATAAAATTTGCAAAAGTTATTAATTGTAAATACCTATTACTATAAAGGCTTAGTCATGACCATATCGAAGTCACCCTCAAAGCACATCGTTTCAAAAAAGCGCACCAACACGTTATCGTTAACCGTCACTGCATTATCTTCTGCGATGTTATTGGCATCTGCAGGTGTTATGGCTGCTGATGAAGCTAAAGATCCCAAAAAATTGAATGCTGTAAAAGTGGAGGCTGATGCCGACGTTGGCTCTTTTAAAGCTGAGAAGGTTAGTTCTCCCAAATTTACCCAACCCCTGGTTGATACCCCGCAGACTATTGTGGTTGTAAAAAAAGAATTGTTCCAGCAGCAATCCGCTACCACCCTCAGCGAAGCCCTGCGCAATACCCCGGGTATCACTATGTTGATGGGGGAGAATGGTAATACGTCAACTGGTGATTCCATTTTCATGCGCGGATTTGATACCCAGGGCAGTATTTATGTAGATGGTATTCGCGATTTGGGCAGCATTAGCCGCGACACCTTTAACACGGAGCAAGTTGAAATTGCCAAAGGTCCAGCCGGTGTTGATAACGGTCGCGGAGCTGCATCCGGTTATGTAAACCTCAGCTCCAAATTGGCCAATCAGGAAGATGCTACCTCTGGTGCAGTAACGCTGGGAACTGCGGATTACAAGCGCGGAACTATCGATGTAAACCGTACGTTGGGCGAGAGCTCCGCTGTACGTGTAAACCTGATGAAGCAGGAAGCCGGTGTAGATGGTCGCGATGAAGTAGAAAATAACTTCCAGGGTTTTGCGGCGTCATTGGGTCTGGGTTTGGGAACTGATACCCGCACTTACATCAATATTTTGTCGATGGAGCAATCCGGCATTCCAGACGGCGGCATTCCAACTATTGGCCTTGATGGTTATTACAATGCGATTTTTGCCACTGGTGCATTGAAAGGCCAGACTCCCGAGCGTGTAGATAGCGAAAACTTCTACGGCTCAACCAACGACTTCAACGACGTAAAAGCCAATATGCTTACTGTGCGTATTGAGCAGGATTTGGCCGAGGGTGTAACTCTGCGCAATACTTCTCGCTATGGTCGTACCAATCAGGATCAGGTGTTGACTGGTATTAATGCGATAACGTTCGCTACTCCGGCGAGTAAGGATACCTGGACCATTTCCCGCTCTCGTCAGGGCAAAGATCAAACTAACCAGATTTTGACTAACCAAACTAACCTGACTGCTTCGTTTGATGCGGGTGGCGTTAAGCATGATCTGGTTTCCGGTGTTGAGTTTGTTTACGAAAGCCAACTGAATTACACCTTGGGTATTCCGTTTGTATCGCCGACCTCATCAACAACAGCAACTCAGATTAACGCAAACCTTTATAGCCCTAAAACGGGTGATGTATTCCAGCCGGTTCATCGCACTGGTGCAAAGACTGACGGTGAAACTACCACCTATGCTTTCTACGCACAGGACACTATTTCGTTCAATGAGCAGTGGGAATTGAGTGCAGGTATTCGTGCGGATCGCTTCCACACCAAGACTGATGTAATTACCCGTCAGGCGGCAGTGACCGCACCAGCGCCACAAACTATTCCAGTAGGCACTTTATTGGCGAGTGATGCGCATCTGACCGACGAATTATTCGGTTGGAAATTGGGCGGCGTGTACAAGCCAACAACAAATGGATCTGTTTATGTAAGCTACGCAACTTCCGAGCTGCCACCGGGTGGTGCGAACTTTGCGTTGAACACTACTAACGCAGCCAACAATATCAACAACCCTAACCTTGATCCGCAGGAAGGTACTAACGCTGAGTTGGGTACCAAGTGGAATGTGTTGAACAATAAATTGTTCCTGACAGCCGCTTTGTTCCGTAGCACTAACGAAAATGAAATTGCAACCAACCCCGATGGCTCATCAGTTGCTATCGGTGAAAAACAAGTGGAAGGTTTGGAGTTGGGTGCTGTTGGTTCATTGACTGACAAATGGCAAATCAGTGCCGGCCTCGCGTTTATGGATAACGAGATTACCCGTGGCAACCGCACTGTTGATGATCCAAACACTACCGCTAACGAAGCTTCAGGCAATAACGAAGGCGGTGCAATTCAGTGGTCACCCAAAACGACTTTCACTTTGTGGAATAGCTATACCTTCGAAGGTGGTTTGGTAATTGGTGGCGGTGCACGTTATATAGATACGATGGTTAGTTCCAGCGTTGTGAATTCAACCGCACTGAGCACTCGTTCTGTACTTGAATTTGGCGATTACTGGGTGTTGGATGCAATGGCTTCCTACCCGATTAATAAAAACATCAATATTCAGTTGAACGTCCTCAACATTACCGACGAAGATTACGTTGGTAGCTTGAATAACGGTGGTTCACGCTATTATCCAGGTGCCCCATTGTCTGCACGTTTAGGTGTTAACTTCGCATTCTAATCAATTGATCGAATGCGAATTGTAGGGGCGCGATTTATCGCGCCCTTATGCATTACAGGATGGCAAAAATTAAAGGTAAAAACAGGGCGCAATAAATTGCACCCCTACGGGAATTGCTATGTTAATTCATATTCCGGACGTCTTAACGAAACAACAGGTAGCGGAATTTCGCGCGCGTTTAAATCAAGCTGATTGGGTTGATGGCAAGGAGACTGTTGGTATTCAGGGCGCGCAGGTGAAGAAAAATCGCCAACTGCCTGTTGATGGAATAGTGGCTCGTGAACTCGGTGAATTTATTTTAAAAGCGCTCTACGTCAATCCGGTTTTTATGTCTGCCGCGTTACCGTTGCGAATTGTTCCTCCGCTATTTAATGCTTACGCCGGTGGTGAGCATTACGGTTTCCATGTCGATGGAGCGATACGTTTAATTCCAGGCAGCAATTTGAGTTTGCGCACCGATGTTTCGTGCACATTATTCCTATCGGAACCGGATGAGTACGAAGGTGGTGAATTAATTGTTCAGGACACCTACGGCAACCACGAAGTGAAATTGCCTGCCGGTGATTTGATTTTATATCCCTCCACCAGTTTGCATCAGGTTGAGCCAGTTACCCGCGGTGAGCGCGTGTGCAGTTTTTTCTGGACCCAAAGTATGGTGCGCGATGATTGGCAGCGTAATTTGTTGTACGAGCTGGATTGCAATATCCAATCCCTCCGCCAAAAAGTGGGCGATAGTGAGGAAATTGTTGGTTTGACTGGTCACTATCACAATCTGTTGCGGCAATGGGCGCAGGTTTAGCGATGGCATTTAAGGCTGAAGCAAGGCATTTAAAGGACAAAATCAACAATTCCAAATAAAAGGATTTGTCGCGCCATTTGTTGTAACAGGTGAGCTACAACGGCAAAAATAAAGCGCGTAATTTCCTGGTTGGTGTAAATGTTAAATTCTGGAATATTTCTATCTCACACAGGGTTCCTTCTGCAAGGAACCCTTGTGTATTTAAAAGGTAAGTAAAAGTCGGATGAAAATATATTTGGGAAGCTTGCGCGAGTGGCATTGGATCAGCTCGGCAATGTGTCTTGTCGGCATGCTGTTATTCGCCATAACGGGCATTACCCTTAATCACGCCGCACAAATCAATGCTACCCCCAAAGTTACTACAATAGAAGCAAAAATTCCTGCTGCTATTGTAACGGGCATAAAAATTCCCACCGCAGAAAATGCGCCTTTACCAGAAGAAATAATAAATTGGTTGAATGAAAACCAGGGCATTTATACGGGAACAAAAAATGCAGAATGGAGCGAAGATGAAATTTATCTTTCATTACCACGTCCCGGTGGTGATGCATGGTTAACAATTGATTTAAGCACCGGTGCGCTCGAATATGAATTGACTGAGCGTGGCTGGATTTCCTATTTCAATGATTTGCACAAAGGCCGCAATACCGGCACCCCCTGGAGCTGGTTCATCGATTTTTTTGCGGTTGCCTGCATTATTTTTTGTATTACGGGTTTGCTGTTGTTAAAACGCTATGCCGGAGGGCGCCCCGCAACCTGGCCAATGGTTGGTTTGGGCCTGGTGTTGCCCTGGATTCTGATTTTATTATTTATTCATTAATTAAAAATAAATGGCGAGGCTGTTATGAAAAAAATGGTTATGCGTTCGCGTTTCTTTGTGTCTTCTTTTTGTGCGATTTCACTGTTGGGAGTTTCTTCCGTGCAGGCCGCTGATTTAACCGTATCTGTTGAAATTCCATCGCTCACTGTTGCTGAATATCACACACCTTATGTTTCAGTGTGGTTGGAAAATGAAAAAGGTGAAAGTACTACGCTCGCAGTTTGGTATCAGCTTGAAGAGCGCGGCCAAAAAAGTGAAAAAGGTGAAGAGTGGTTGAAGGATATGCGCCAATGGTGGCGCCGTATTGGTCGCGAAACTGATATGCCGGTCGATGGTGTGAGTGGCGCAACGCGCAAGCCGGGGAAACATGAACTGGTTTTTACCGAAGGCAAAGCACCGCTGGGCAAGTTGGCAAAAGGGAATTATGTATTGTTGGTTGAAGCGGCGCGTGAAGTTGGGGGGCGTGAATTAGTAAAAGTCCCTTTCACATGGCCAGTAGCGGGCGAGCAAAGTGCCAAAGGCAGCGCCGAATTGGGTGAAATTAAAATTATCGTAAATCCGTAATCACCACATGAATCGCTTTTGTCGTGAATGGAATAACTTTTATATCGAACTGAGTAATTAGAGGAGAATAATGATGAATAAGTTTTTGAAAGCATCACTCTGTACTGCGCTGGTTATGTGTTTGCCTTTAAGTGCACAAGCGCATCGTGCCTGGTTGTTGCCGAGTGCAACAGTGCTCTCCAGTGACGACGCATGGGTGAGTGTCGATGCTGCAGTGTCGAATGATATTTTTCATGCTGATCACGCACCAATGGGTGTGGATGGCATAACAATTACTGCACCGGATGGCACTAGCCTTACGCCGCAAAATAGCATCACCGGAAAATTCCGCAGCGTATTTGATGTGCAATTGCCGCAAAAAGGCACCTACAAAATTGCGCTCGCTTCTTCAGGGATTATGGCGACCTGGAAAACCCCGGAAGGTGAGCGTCGTATGTGGCCTGGTCGTGGCGAAAAAGCGAATCCTGCTGATCTGGAAAAAAATATTCCTAAAGATGCAAAGGAATTGCAGGTGTCACAATTCTCTCGCCGCATGGAAACTTTTGTAACTTCTGGTACTCCAGATGACAAGGTGTTGAAAGCAACCAAACAAGGCTTGGAATTGGTGCCAATCACTCACCCGAATGATTTGTTTGCAGGCGAGGCGGCTAAATTTCAATTTTTAATTGATGGTAAACCGGCGGAAGGGGTCAAGGTTACGGTAATTCCCGCTGGTATGCGCTATCGCAATAGTCAAGCGGCGATTGAAGTGCAAACCGACAAAAAAGGCGAATTATCCGTTACCTGGCCGCAAGCAGGTATGTACTGGTTAAGCGCAAATTATCGCGATGATAAAGCGAAAAAACCGGCGACCTCCCGCAGTGGTAGTTATGCTGCAACGTTTGAAGTATTGCCGGAGTAATCGGATAGGAATAGCTTTGTTTGCTGTGATGTAACGCGTTGGTGAACTCAATAATGTGAGTGTAAAGATTGCACTGTATTCACTGAGTTCACCAGCGCATTTTTCCGGCGTGCAAAAATCTGAAAGGTTTATCTGTGCATTATATTGCTGCCAGTATTTTATTTATTTTTTACCTCGCATTTTGTTGGTTTTGCTGGCGAAAGTATGAAGCTCGCCAGCAACAATTATTCGTTCAATATCAAACGGAATCCGCTGCATCTCAGGTCGTTATCGCTTACGCAAGCCAGTCTGGATCTGCTGCTATGTTTGCCAGCCAAACCGCATTGCAGCTACAGGCTGCAGGAATGGCAAGCCACCGTGTAAGCTTGAATCAACTTACGCCAGAATTATTAATGCAGGCTAAAACCCTGTTGGTTATCGCCAGCACTTATGGTGAAGGCGAGGCTCCGGATAATGGTGATCGCTTTATTGCACGCACGCTGGGCAAATTAAAACA
The DNA here is from genome assembly GCA_003056245.1 of Cellvibrio sp. 79. Lineage (GTDB taxonomy): Bacteria > Pseudomonadota > Gammaproteobacteria > Pseudomonadales > Cellvibrionaceae > Cellvibrio. The sequence continues at coordinate 155,229 of MVDH01000005.1, forward strand.
ACATTCATTGCAGCATTTGCAAGTTGCTGTGCTCGGTTTGGGCGATTCTTCCTACCAATATTTTTGCGGTTTTGCCCATCAGTTGCAGCATGGATTACAGCATCGCGGTGCGCATTTTTTTACCGATGTTATTGAAGTCGATAAGCTGGAAGAAAGCGCTCTGCGCCACTGGCAATATTATCTTGGACAAATTTCCGGTCAATCGCATTACGCTGATTGGAGCAAGCCTGAATATGGTCAATGGAAAATAGTGCAGCGTGAATGCATTAATCCCGGTAGCCCGGGTGCGCCTGTATTCCATATCAAATTAATTCCTATAGAAGGAGCAACTCCTGTTGATGCATGGAATGCAGGTGATATTGCTGAAATAGGGCCGGGCAATAGCGAACAACTGATCCAAAATTTTTTGCAAGTTTTGGGGCGTGAAACTATTCCCCAGGAAAAGTTGTTGCATAGCGACTTGATGATTAGTGATGATCGCTTTGCACAACTTAAAACGCTGGATGATGATGCATTATTGGCTTCACTTAATGAGTTGCCTCATCGCGAATACTCCATTGCATCGGTGCCGGCTGAAAATTCCCTCGATTTACTGGTGCGTCAGGTCAAAATTGCTCCGGAACAATTTGGTTTGGGTTCCGGTTGGTTGAGCGTACATGCGCAATTACATCAGCCGATTCGATTGCGAATTCGTACCAATTCGCATTTTCACTCCCCGGCAAATAATTGCCCGCTGATTCTTATTGGCAATGGCACGGGCATCGCCGGTTTGCGCTCGCATTTGGCGAATCCGGTGCGCGCAGGAACATCTAACTGGTTGTTATTCGGTGAGCGCACTGCCGCCGCAGACAGTTTTTTCAACAGCGATATTCTTCATTGGCAAAAAACAGGATTGCTAACGCGTGTTGATCGAATATTTTCACGCGATGCCCAGCCCGGCAGTGCACATTATGTGCAGGATTTGCTGCAACCAAATGCGCAGGAAATCCAGCGTTGGGTGAAGGAGGGCGCAGCAATATTTGTATGCGGCAGCTTGCACGGTATGGCTCAGGCCGTCGATGTGGAGTTACGCAATATTATCGGCGCGCAGCAACTGGAAATGATGGCAGACCAGCGTCGGTATTGCCGCGATGTTTATTGATCATTTGTGGCTGCAATAGATTGTTGCAGATTGTGAAACAAGTGTTCATTTAATCCCTGTGCGGCCTTTTCAAATCATGCATAAGGTATACTCGCGCCCATAAAACACTGGACGAGAAAATATTATGCAAGCCCGCGGATTTCCCCTCTCTTTTTTGCGTCGACCAAAAGGTTTGGCGCTGTTGACCCTGGTACTGTTAATCGTTATTTGGCTGTTGTGGAAGCTTGCGTTTGGCAAGGATGAAAACGAAGTCGTTTTCACCACAGAAACAGTCACCCGTGGCGATATTGAAAATCTGGTAACGGCTACCGGTACTTTGCAACCGCAGGATTATGTGGATGTGGGTGCACAGGTTTCCGGTCAGCTTAAAAAACTGCACGTTGAAGTAGGAAGCGAAGTTAAAGCAGGGGATTTACTTGCTGAAATTGATGCAACCGTTTATGCCGCAAAAGTGGACGCAACGCGCGCGCAGTTGCAAAACCAGAAAGCACAACTGTTGGATCGCGAAGCCCAGTTGAAATTAGCCGAGATTAATTTCAAGCGCGAACAAAATTTATTTGCTGAAGATGCAACTACGAGTGAATCATTGGAAACAGCGGATGCCGGTTTGAAATCCGCGCGTGCGCAACTTAAGTCATTACAAGCACAAATTGCACAGATCGAATCCACGTTGCGTGTAGAAGCGGCGAACCTCGACTACGCAAAAATTTATGCCCCTATGGACGGCACCGTTGTGTCCATCACTTCACGTCAAGGTCAAACGCTTAACACCAACCAAATGGCCCCCACCATCATGCGTGTGGCTGACCTTTCCACCATGACGGTACAAACCCAGGTCTCTGAAGCGGACATCGGTAAATTGCGTAAGGAGATGGATGTTTATTTCACTACTTTGGGCAGCCAGGGGCGTCGTTGGTACAGCAAGCTGGATCGTATTCAACCTACACCGGAAATTCTCAATAACGTTGTTTTGTATAACGCGCTTTTCGATGTGCCGAATGAAAGCCGTTTGCTGATGACGCAAATGAGCACGCAGGTGTTTTTTATTGAATCGCAAGCGAAAGATGTGTTGTTAGTGCCTATGTCTGCAATCAGCTTTGCTCCATTGCGCGGCCCACGTGGCGCGCCTCAGGATGGAAAGTCGCAAGGCGAAAAACAACCGGCTGAAAATATTCAAAGTGAAAAACCATCAGTGGAAAAAAGTTCTGCTACTCCTGCGCAAGCAAAACCGGAATTTGCGACTGCCCGTCCCGATGGTGCTCCAAACGATGAATGGAAAGGTCGTCGCGATAGAGGCGAATCCCAGGCTGCAACAAATCGTCCACGCCCCGCTATGGTAAAAGTGATGGATGAAGATGGTGATGTTGAAGAGCGTAAAGTATTGGTGGGTGTTACCAATCGTGTGCAAGCGCAAATCATTGAAGGTTTGAACGAAGGTGAAAAAGTTGTCAGTGGTAGCACTAAACCCAATCAGGTAAAAGTTGCACCAGCAGGTGGTTTTGGTGGCGGCCCGGGAATGGGTAGACGTTAATGACCACAGCTAATTCAATTCAACCGCTGATTAAATTATCCGGCGTTACCAAAACCTTTCGCAATGGTGAAATTGCAACCCAGGTTTTGCACGGCGTTGATCTTGAAATTTACCCCGGCGAATTTGTTGCCATCATGGGACAATCGGGTTCTGGCAAATCTACCTTGATGAATATTCTTGGTTGCCTTGACCGTGCGAGCACCGGCGAATATTTATTTAATGGTACCAGCGTAGCAACGCTGGATACTGATGGCCTCGCACAATTGCGCCGCGAAGCATTTGGTTTTGTATTCCAGAGTTATAACTTGCTGGCAGGTTCTACGGCATGCGAAAACGTGGAAATGCCGGCGACTTATTCAGGGATGACACCTGAAGCGCGCCGCGAACGCTCTACAGCACTATTAAGCTCACTGGGATTGCAGGAACGTTTGCATCATCGCCCCAATCAATTATCCGGTGGCCAACAGCAGCGCGTTTCAATTGCACGTGCGTTGATGAATGGTGGCCAGATAATCCTTGCTGATGAACCCACCGGTGCATTGGATAGTCACAGCGGTAAAGAAGTGATGCGCTTGCTGAAAGAATTATCCGCGCAAGGGCACACTATTATTTTGATCACTCATGATGCAGACGTGGCACATCATGCGCAGAGGTTAATTGAAATTCGCGATGGAAAAATTATCGCTGATCCCGGTCCTGCAATTCCTGATCATTTGCCGGCAGAGGAGCATGCCCTGCATGGTGCCCCGCAAATTAAAACGGAAATTCTGGAAGCAACCAAAACAGCATTTCGCTCATTGCGCAGTAATGTATTTCGCACAATATTAACGTTATTGGGCATCGTGATTGGCGTAGCCTCTGTAATTAGTATGCTTGCAATTGGCGATGGTGCAAAAAAATCGGTGGTGGATAGCATCAGTGCAATGGGCAGTAATTTACTGCTAGTGCGGCCCGGCGGCCCAATGCAACGCTTTCGCTGGGACTCGGTAACCCTGGTACCGGAAGACGTCGATGCAATTGCAACTTTGCCCCATGTTGCCGCAGCATTACCCGAACTTAATGGCAGTTTTACGTTGCGCTACGGCAACGTGGACCACGCTACTGAAATCAGTGCAACTGCTGCGCAATTTCCCATGGCTCGCAAATGGGATGTGGCCCAGGGTACTTTCTTTACTGATGAAGACAACAAAAACTATGCAACCGTTGTGGTGTTAGGTAAAACCGTCGCCACCAAATTATTTGCGGATAAAAATCCGCTGGGTGAATTTATTATCATCAATAACGTGTTGTTTCAGGTTATTGGTGTGATGAGTGAGCGCGGTGCCGATCCAGGCGGGCAAGACCAGGACGATAAAGTATTTGTCCCTTTCAATACTGGCAGCTTGCGTGTAATTGGCCAACGTTTCTTACGCAACATCACGATTTCGGTTGACGATGAAAAAAATATGGAAGAGGTGCAAACCCGTGTGCATGCATTAATGATGGAGCGTCACGGCACTGAAGATTTCCAGATTCGCAGTATGTCATCGTTAATCGATATGGTTTCTGAAACGCAAAATACCATGACGTTTTTGCTGGGCTCCATCGCGGCGATTTCGCTGCTCGTAGGCGGTATAGGTGTAATGAATATTATGCTGGTGAGTGTTACCGAGCGAACGCGGGAAATTGGTGTGCGTATGGCGACTGGTGCGCGCACGCGCAATATTATGCAACAGTTTTTAATTGAAGCATTGGTTGTGTCTGCGCTCGGTGGTGTGATTGGTGTAGTAATTGGATTAAGTACAGCTATGTTAATTGCCAAATTCGGTACGCCAGTGGCCTATTCATTTGGTCCGGTGATTATGGCGTTTAGCTGTGCGTTTTTAACAGGTTTGTTGTTTGGTTATTTGCCTGCACGCAAAGCGGCCCGTCTCGATCCGGTTGCAGCGTTGGCGACGGAGTAATGGTTATGCAATTACACAAGAAAACATTATTGGTGAAAAAACTGGCATGTAAAATATTGCCATTGGTTATTGCATCATTCTTTATTGCTGCGTGCTCATCTACCCAGGTGCAAAAACCGGATATTAATTATGCGAGTCATTATTCCGTAGTGCCTGTTCAGTCAGGAATCGAAAATGCGGTTGTAGATTCAAGCTGGTGGCAGTCATTTCAATCGCCTGCATTAAATAATTTGATGCAGGCCGCGCAGCAACAAAGCCCGGATTTTTTAATCTCGGTGGAACGGGTAAAGCAGGCTGAGCTGCAAATGCGCATCGCTAATGCGAGTTTATTTCCGTCGCTATCAGCAAATGCATCGAGTAGTGAATCACGCAATAAAGCGGATGGCAAAAGCAGTACTCGTACTGAATCGACGCGCGCCGGTGTGGGTATCAGCTATGAAATAGATTTATGGGGTGGGTTGGCCGCTGATCGTGCGTCAGCTCGCGCTGGCTACGACGCGATGCGTTATGACCAGGACGCTGCAACCCTAAGTATTAAAGCCGCTATTGCCAATGGCTGGTTTCAATGGCTGGCGTTGCAAGAACGTATCGCCACTGCCAACAAAAATATTGCTATCGCCGAGCGCGTACAAAAAATTGTGGATGCGCGATACAACAACGGTGCAGCTACCGCCGCTGATGTTGCACAGCAAAAAACCAATTTGTTAAGTCAGCGCTCATCGCTGCTGCCGCTGGAATTGCAAGCTCGTCAAACTCAATCGGCACTGGCGATTTTATTGGGTAAAACACCGCAAGAGTTTTCGCTTGTTGCCGGGCAATTACTGGATGTGAATGTTCCGCAAATTGCACCGGGCACTCCGGCAGATTTGGTAACCCGACGTCCGGATTTGGCGGCCAATGAAGCCGAGTTGCGTGGCGCTAATGCCGACATACACGTGGCGCGGGCAGCGCTTTTACCGGGTATTAAGTTGAGCGCTGATGCGGGGAAATCAGCCAGTGAATTATTCAGTCTGAACCCTGCAACACAAACTTCTGGTTGGGCTGTGTCCCTGGTGCAAACATTATTTAGCGGCGGGCGATTGATTAATCAAAAACGGTTGAGTGAAGCGAAGCAAGTGGAAATGGTGTTGCAATATCACAAAGCGATTTTAACCGCGCTGCAGGAAGTGGATAACGCTTTGGTAGCAGCCGATATAAGCCAGCGCCAGGAAATCAGCCAACAGGAAATTGTCGCGAATGCCGAGCGCAGCTTGCGTTTGACCGAAGCGCGTTATCGCGCGGGTACAGATGATTTGTTATCGCTGCTTGATGCGCAACGTAGCTTATTTCAAGCGCAGGATTCATTGGTGCAACAACGCTTGTCGCGTTTGAACGCAGCGGTGGATTTGTATAAATCGCTCGGGGGCGGTTGGTCGCTCGCTGCAAATTAACACGTTAAATTTTTAATAACGATGCACACCATGTTGTGCGGTTTTTGGGACTTGGGGGAACAAGAGTGAGAAACGGTTTATTCCAGATTCACTGGTTTTTGGGAATCACGGCAGGCGTAGTGTTGGCAATCGTTGGTGTTACCGGCGGCTTGATGAGTTTCGAACGGACAATCATGGAGGCGATTAGCCCCGATGTTGTACATGTGGAGGTCAATGGCGAACGCTTAACACCCGATGCGATTGCCGAGCGCTTCAGTGCACAACGTGAAGGCGCGCGCGTCGAACAAATTACCTTATGGCCTGATGCAGATCGCAGTGCGTTAGTCCGTGTTGCGCCACCACCCGGCGAGCGCCGTGGCGATGCAATTTATATCAATCCTTACACCGGGGAATTGTTAGGGAAGCTCACTGGCGAACAATTTTTTCGGACAGTGCGTTCGCTGCATCGTTGGTTATTAATCCCATCGGAACCTGATGGAATTAATATTGGCCGCCAGATCACCGGTTTCAGTGCGTTTGCCCTGGTTTTTTTTGCCTTGTCCGGTTTGTATTTGCGCTGGCCGCGTCGCGCATTGAATTGGCGCAACTGGTTTCGAATTGATTTCAGCTTAAAAGGCCGCAATTTTTATTGGGCATTGCATTCGGTGATTGGTACCTGGGTGATACTCATGTATTTGCTCATGGCATTAACCGGCCTTACCTGGTCTTACAGCTGGTTTAAAAGCGGTGCATCAATTGTGTTGACGGGTGAGCCTGTGCAAGAGCGTCGCGGTTTTGGCCCGGGAAGTTCCGGCGGCAGTAAGGGGGCTGGCGGTATGGGTAATCGGGAAGGGCGAGAAGTCCGCGGTCCAGGTCGCGAAGGTAGTGAAAATCGTCGTGGCGGTGAAGGCCGTCCGGATGGTGATGGTCGCATGAACCGTGAAGGGAATATGCAGCATGAACATTCTGCATCTGCTCCTGTTAAGGTCGATAGTGCGTGGAATAGTTTTTTAACGAAAGCAGAAAATAATTTTAAATTTGCGAGCGTGACTATTCCTCGCTCGGAAAAAGATCCGGTGATGATTAACTACGTCACGCCGGATGCGACCAATGATCGCCAGCGCAGCATGATCAGCTTCAATGCACAATCCGGTGAGTTAGTCAGTGATCAACCTTATAAACCCATCGAGCCTTTGGGTAAGCGCATTATGCAAGGCATTTATGAGTTGCACACGGGTGAATGGTTTGGCACGCCCGGTTTGATTATTAATATGACTGCATCACTATTGATGCCGTTGTTCACGATCACCGGTTTCCTGTTGTATTTCGACCGTCGTAAAAAGAAACGCAATAGCAAAAGCGCTGCGGCCGGTATTGCGAATGCGCATACTGATGCAGATTATTGGATTGTGTATGCAACACAGACTGGAACAGCGGAACAACTTGCCTGGAACACAGCGACTATTTTGCAATCCGGTGGCATTAAGGCCAGCGTAAAAAATATCGCTGCGCTGGATAAAGCTACGCTTGAATCTGCAAAGAAAATATTGTTTTTGGTGTCCACCTTCGGTGAAGGTGAAGCGCCGGATTCTGCGCGCGCTTTCGCGCGGAAATTAATGAATTCATCATTGTCCCTGAAGCAATTGCAGTTTGGTGTGCTGGCATTGGGCGATAAACGCTACGCCGATTACTGCGCATTTGCCACACACGTTGAACAATGGTTATTAGCCAATGGGGCGAGCCCGCTCTTTGCCCGCATTGATGTCGACAATGGCAATGAGCAATCGATTCACCAATGGCAGCAGCAAATTGCAACTATCAGCGGCGTGAAAAATGTAACGGCCTGGGCGGCTCCGGAATATGAAGAATGGCATTTGCAAAAGCGTGAATTATTGAATGCCGGTAGCGTGGGTACACCAGTTTATCGAGTGACGTTACAGCCTTCTGCGCCGGGAAATACCCATTGGCAAGCTGGTGATATTCTCGAAATAAAACCGCACAATAATTCGGAATTGCCGCACCGTGAATATTCCATCGCTTCTTTGACAACAGATGGTCAATTGGATCTGGTGGTGCGCCAGACATTTAATGACAAAGGCGAATTGGGCTTGGGGTCCGGTTGGTTAACCGCGACGGCGGAAGAGGGCGGTAAGGTGTTGGCGCGTATTCGTGCGAACCCATCGTTCCATGCTCCACAAACCAATTGCCCGATGATTTTAATTGGTGCTGGTACTGGCATCGCTGGTTTGCGTGCGCATTTGCATGATCGCTATTTAAAAGACCAGCAACAAAACTGGTTGATTTTTGGAGAGCGCCAGCGCAGCAAAGACCGCCTGTTTGGACACGAACTGGATGCATGGCAGCAATCAGGTTTCCTCACTGAGTTGGATGAAGTTTATTCGCGCGATGGTGACGGCTATGTGCAAAATATATTGGGTACAAAGCAACAACAATTATGTGAATGGCTGGATCGTGGTGCAGCCATTTATGTGTGCGGCGGAATAGCAATGGGTACCGGCATCCATCAAGTACTGGTTGCAATACTCGGCGAAAATGATGTGCAGGCCTTGATAGAAAGCAATCGTTATCGTCGCGACATTTATTAATTTGTAAAAATTTCAAATTTAAAAAGCCCTCCATCGCGAGGGCTTTTTTTATGATCCATTTTTTTTACGATAGAACTTGTGCCAGCAAATATTTGTCCATAACTTATCGTTGATTGTAGGGAAGGTGTTATGAACACTAAAGCGGTGGCGTTGTTTGTTCGGTTTTCTTCGGTGTCTCGTTACTTGCTGCTGGGCTCTGCGCTTATGGGTAGCCAGGTTGCAGTTGCTGAACGCAACTGGTTTTCAGCGAGTTGGGAAAATGATCTGGTCGCAGGGAAAGACGGTGGTGGTTACACCAACGGTATCTATTTTTCCCTGGGGCAGCGCAATGATCCCGGTGAAGAAATTACCCAATCACCTTTATTGACGTTGCCATTGGCGTGGATGGTGGATGATGATCCAACCTACGCTTACAAATTGCACTCGTTAGGGCAGGCGATGATTACACCGGAAGATATCACCAAGGAAATTCCTGACCCTGCTGATGCGCCTTACGCAGGTTTGTTGTATCTGCGCTCCACCTACGTCGTAGTAAAAAATGACTTTTCAGATCACGTCGCAACATTAGTAGGAATTGTTGGCCCTTCGTCGCGCGCCGAGGAAACGCAAAAGTTTGTACACAAAGTGGTGGGTTCGGAACAGCCCAAAGGTTGGGATTACCAACTTGATGATAAATTTGTCTGGCAGATTCAGCGAACGGCGGTGTGGCGTTTTTCTACAAGCGACTCGAGCCCGTTCGATGCTGTTTTGTTGGCCGACTTGGCGGGCGGAAACCTGGAATCACGGGCTGGTGCCGGGTTGTTTTTGCGGGCCGGCAGCGGCTTGGCCCGCAATTATTCGACGATGGGATTTTTATCCAGTCGTATAAGCAATGCAGTAGCGGTGTCTGACGGTTGGTATATCTATGTTGGCGGCACAGCAAATTATGTGCATAACCAGATCCTTGTCGATGGTAATGAGTTTGGTGCGAGTGCTTCTGAAGGTTTGGAGAATTATCAATACTCGTTAATGGGGGGCATCACTTACGCGTGGCAACGTGCGAGCATCTGTTTTTCTTTCCAGTCTGATACCGATCCGAGTCAAAGCAGGACGGCACGAAAAAATTTCGGCGCGATTACATTGGCCTGGCAAATTTAAGCGCGGCAGTTTCATCGAAGTTGCCTCTTTTCCCCTTGCTCCCCTATACTCCCCGACCCGCACAATCGTAGGTGCGGGCTTTTTATTTTTAACTCCCTGTTTTTCATCATGTGACCTTTCGTAGGGGTCACCACTGACCAAGGATTTATCATGCCTGTAATTACTCTCCCCGACGGTTCCAAACGTCCGTTCGAAAATCCCGTATCTGTCTATGAAGTTGCTGCCTCTATCGGCGCTGGCCTGGCTAAAGCTACCCTTGGCGGCCGCGTCAATGGCCAACGTGTTGATGCGCACGATTTGATCACTGAAGATGCTGATTTGGTGATTTTCACCCCGAAAGACGAAGACGGTTTGGAAATTATTCGCCACTCCTGTGCGCACTTGCTCGGTCATGCGATTAAACAACTGTTCCCCGATGTGAAAATGGCGATCGGCCCAACCATCGACAACGGTTTTTATTACGACATAGACCTGGAGCAAAAGCTGACTGATGAGGATGTCGCCCGTCTGGAAGCGCGCATGCTGGAATTGGCGAAAACCGAATATGACGTTGTTAAAAAGAAAGTCAGCTGGCAAGAGGCCTACGACGTTTTCACCGCGCGCGGCGAGACTTATAAGCTGGAAATTTTGGATCGCGACGTGCCTAAAGATGCAACGCCGGGTCTGTATCACCATGAAGAATACGTCGACATGTGCCGTGGCCCCCACGTGCCCAACATGCGTTTCTGCTTGAACTTTAAGTTGATGCGTACTTCAGGTGCCTACTGGCGTGGCGATTCCAACAATAAAATGTTGCAGCGCATCTACGGCACTGCGTTCGCTGATGCCAAACAATTAAAAGCTTATTTGAATTTGCTTGAAGAAGCGGCCAAGCGCGATCACCGCAAGCTGGCGAAAAAATTCGATCTGTTCCACCTGCAAGATGAAGCACCGGGCATGGTGTTTTGGCATCCCAAAGGCTGGACTCTCTGGCAACAAATCGAACAGTACATGCGCACCAAGCAAAACGAGTGGGGCTATCAGGAAGTAAAAACGCCGCTGATTATGGACCGCACCCTGTGGGAGAAATCCGGTCACTGGGAAAACTATCGCGATAACATGTTCACTACTGAATCGGAGAAACGCGACTTTGCGGTTAAACCGATGAACTGTCCGGGCCACATCCAGATCTTCAATCATGGTTTGCGTTCACACAAAGACTTGCCGTTGCGCTTGGCGGAATTCGGTTCCTGTCATCGCAATGAAGCGTCGGGTGCGCTGCATGGCATTATGCGTGTACGCGGTTTTGTGCAGGATGATGCACATATTTTCTGTACTGATGACATGGTGGTGGAAGAGGTTTCGTCTTTTAACCAGATGCTCAAATCGGTCTATGACGATTTCGGTTTTACTGATATCGCTGTAAAACTTTCCCTGCGCCCTGAAAAATATGCCGGCACTTTGGAAACATGGAACAAGGCAGAAGAGGGTTTGCGTGCGGCACTGCGGGCAGCGGGGCTGGAGTGGGAAGAGCTTCCCGGCGAAGGCGCTTTCTATGGCCCGAAAATTGAATACCAGATCAAGGACGCGCTGGGTCGCTCCTGGCAGTGCGGTACTATCCAACTGGATTATGTGTTGCCTGAGCGTCTGGATGCGGAATATGTGGCTGAAGACAATGTACGCAAGCGTCCCGTAATGCTCCATCGTGCGATCCTGGGTTCGTTCGAACGTTTCCTCGGAATCCTGATTGAACATTATGAAGGTTCGTTTCCGGTTTGGCTGGCTCCGGCCCAGGTTGCGGTGATGAATATCACTGATAACCAGGCTGAATACGTCAAATTAGTGGAAAAAACCCTGCGTGATAAAGGCATTCGTGTCATTCCGGACTTGAGAAACGAGAAGATCGGCTTTAAAATCCGCGAGCACACAATTCAGCGGGTACCCTACCTGCTCGTCGTTGGCGATAAAGAGGTTGAAAATCAATCACTTGCAGTTCGCACAAGGGACGGACAAGATTTGGGTGTAATGACTCTGGAAGCTTTCATCGAGCACTTGACCGCCGATATAGCGCGTCGAGGCAGAAATATTTCTGCTTAAAATCGGGTTTTGGGACCTGATCGATGCGAAAAGTGAAAAAGATTCGTTCCTATTAATTATTTGGAGATACAACTATCAAACGAGATAACGCTCCCGCGGCCAAAGGCAATTCTAAAAAAGCGCGGATCAACGATCAGATCGAAGCCAAACAGGTTCGTTTAATTAATGCAGAAGGTGAGCAGGTTGGTATTGTTCCCCTGAGTGATGCACTGGCTCAAGCTCAGGCTGCGACGCTGGATTTGGTGGAGATCGTTGCTGATAGCGATCCAATAGTCTGCAAGATTATGGATTACGGCAAGCATCTGTTTGAGATCAAGAAGACCAAAGCGGCTGCCAAGAAGAAACAAAAGCAGCAGCAAATCAAAGAAATGAAATTTCGCCCAGGGACGGAGGAAGCAGACTATCAGGTGAAATTGAAAGCCTTGGTTCGCTTCCTGGAGCATGGGGACAAGGCCAAGGTAACGTTAAAGTTCCGTGGCCGCGAGCTTGCCCATCAAGAGTTGGGGATGGAAATGATGCAGCGCATCGAGAAAGACCTAGCTGAGATGGGCGCCGTAGAGCAAGCTGCCAAAATGGAAGGTAAGCAGCTCACCATGGTGCTCGCTCCCAAAAAGAGAAAATAGTCGGGCTTTTAGCTGCCTTGATTATTTATATTATTTACCTAGATGTGTGGAGTTTTATCACATGGCAACCAAAGCTAAAGTACACAGTGGCGCGTCAAAGCGCTTCAAAAAGACTGGCGCGGGCTTCAAGTTCAAGCACGCTAACAAGAGCCACATCCTGACCAAAATGACGACCAAGCGTAAGCGCCAATTACGCGGCACTGCCATCGTTGATGCTGCCGACGTACCACGCGTAAAACGTTTGTTCCGTGCTATCTAATAGCGCTTTTTGAGAATTTTGTAGAGGATTGAATTATGGCCCGTGTTAAGCGTGGTGTAGAGGCGCGTCGTCGTCACAAGAAAGTTTTAAAAGCTGCTAAAGGTTACTACGGTGCACGTTCGCGTACATTCCGTGTTGCCAAGCAAGCGGTTATCAAGGCCGGTCAATATGCTTACCGCGATCGTCGCGTTAAAAAGCGTAATTTCCGCGCTCTGTGGATCACTCGTATCAATGCCCAATCTCGCGCTGAAGGTTTGACCTACAGCCAATTGATTGCTGGCTTGAAAAAGGCGAGCATCGTTCTCGATCGTCGTGTACTGGCCGATTTGGCGGTATATGACAAAGCAGCTTTTGCTGCTGTTGTTGCGAAGGCTAAATCAGCTCTGGCTGCTTAATCGTCCAACAACTGAAAACCCGCAAGGTTTTTGTGAACGCGATGAAAGGGGAGGAGCTTTGGTTCCTCCCTTTTTTTATGGTGGTTTTTCTATCGATTTATTGTGATTTTTATCGATAACGTCGCGTGTGAATAAAAAATATTTTTAATTCTTATCGAATTTAATTGGAAAAGCAGATGGAAAATCTCGCTGCGCTTACACAAGAAGCGCTGAAATTAGTTAACGATGCTCAGGACCTCGCGACTTTGGATTCTGTGCGCGTGGATTACCTGGGTAAAAACGGCAGCATCACAGCGCTGATGAAAACCCTGGGTAAATTGTCGCCCGAGGAGCGCCCCGCTGCCGGTGCCGAAATCAATAAAGCGAAAGATGCAGTGCAAGAGGCATTGAATCTGCGCAAGCAATTGCTCGAGCAAGCAGCAATTGACGCAAAACTGGCAGGTGAAGTTATCGATGTAACTTTGCCCGGTCGTGGTCAGCACACCGGTGGTTTACACCCGGTTACGCGTACGTTGCAACGCATTGAAGAAATTTTTGCCGCTGTGGGTTACAGCGTTGAAGTCGGCCCGGAGATTGAGGACGACTACCACAACTTCGAAGCACTCAATATTCCATCGCATCACCCCGCGCGTGCAATGCACGATACGTTTTATGTTGATGATACCCATGTGTTGCGTACGCACACATCGCCGGTGCAAGTACGCACTATGGAAAATAAGCAACCACCAATTCGTGTGATTTGCCCGGGTCGTGTTTACCGCTGTGATTCCGATGTGACTCACTCGCCGATGTTCCATCAGGTTGAAGGTTTGGTCGTGGATAAAAATATCAGCTTCGCTGATTTGAAAGGCACCATGGATCAATTCCTAAAAGCGTTCTTTGAAGCAGACGTTCCTGTGCGTTTCCGCCCATCGTATTTCCCGTTCACCGAACCTTCGGCAGAGATGGATATTCAGTGTACCCAGTGTCGTGGCAAAGGCTGCCGTATGTGTAAGAGCACTGGCTGGCTTGAAGTGGGTGGTTGCGGCATGGTGCATCCGGAAGTATTTAAATCCAGTGGTGTTGACCCCGAAACCTACACCGGTTTTGCATTTGGTATGGGAGTAGAGCGCCTCGCAATGCTGCGTTATGGCGTTAACGATTTGCGCCTGTTTTTTGAAAACGATTTGCGCTTCTTAAAACAATTTTAAAGTTAAATTTGATCGTAGCCCGTCATGTAGCGAAGCGAAATGCGGGATAAAGGTTTAAGCAGACCCAGTCCCGTATTGTGTTGCATTTCATGCGGGCCACAGAGACAAGAATATGAAAATCAGTGAATCCTGGTTGCGTGAATGGGTAAATCCGGCAATTGGTACCGACGAATTGGTCGCCCAGTTAACGATGGCCGGTTTGGAAGTTGATGCTGTTGAGTCTGTCGCGGGCGACTTCAGTGGTGTAATCGTCGGCGAGATTGTTGGTTGTGAGCAACATCCGGATGCCGACAAATTACGTGTATGTCAGGTGGCAGGCCTTGAAGGTTTATCGCAAGTGGTTTGTGGTGCACCTAATGCGCGTGTTGGAATTAAAATCCCATTTGCAACTATCGGTGCAAAATTGCCCGAGTTTGATATCAAAAAAGCAAAACTGCGCGGCGTTGAATCTTTTGGAATGTTGTGCGGACAGACAGAATTAAAAGCTGGTGATGACGATTCCGGTGTATGGGAGCTCCCTGCTGATGCTCCGGTAGGGGCTAATCTGCGCGATTATCTCGATCTGAATGATAAACTTATCGAAGTTGATTTAACCCCAAATCGCAGTGACTGTTTGAGTGTGAAGGGTATTGCGCGCGAAGTCGGCGTATTGAATCGCGCTCCTGTAACTGCACCTGAAATTTCTGCTGTTCCTGCATCCATTGTTGATACCTTTCCTGTGCATTTGGAAGCCGGCTATGCATGTAGCCGTTATGTCGGTCGTGTAATTCGTAACATTGATATCACTCGCCCGAGCCCTGCCTGGTTGCAGGACAAATTGGTTCGCTCCGGTTTGCGCAGTATTGATGCGGTGGTTGATGTTACCAATTACGTTCTGATCGAATTGGGACAGCCGATGCATGCATTTGATCTATCTGCCTTGCAGGATGCAATTCATGTCCGCCTCGCGCGTCAGGGCGAACAATTAGTACTGCTCGATGGACAGGAAATAAAACTGAATGCTGACACTATGGTTATTGCTGATGAAAAAGCAGCGTTGGCTATTGCCGGCGTAATGGGGGGTAAAGCCAGTGCTGTTTCTGAAAGCACACGCGATATTTTCCTCGAAAGCGCATTTTTCAATCCGTTAGCAATTGCCGGTCGTGCGCGTTCCTATGGTTTGCATACAGACTCTTCCCATCGCTTTGAACGAGGAGTTGATTACAACCTGCAAGTAGACGCCATTGAGCGTGCAACGCAATTGTTGCTGGACATTGTTGGCGGTGAAGCCGGTCCATTAGTTCATGCAAGTAATGAACATTTGCCGCAAGAGCGCGAAGTCACATTACGCAAAGCACGCATTGTGAGTGGTTTGAGTTTGGAGATGGCCGATGATGAGGTGGTGGATATTCTTTCCCGCCTTGGCTTGAAACTGGTATCTCAATCTGTTGCCGGTTGGACTTTTGCCGTTCCAAGCTATCGTTTTGATATTTCCATCGAAGCTGATTTGCTGGAAGAGCTTGCGCGCGTTTATGGCTACAACCGTTTGCCAACGCGCAGTCTTGCTGCTCCATTGGACATTGAACCGCGTCCCGAAGCAAAAATGGGTCTACCTGCGTTGCGCAAGCAATTGATCGCACGTGGCTACCAGGAAGCTATTACCTACAGTTTCATCGAGCCCAAGCTATCTGCTTTGTTCGATCCGAAGATTGAGCCAGTGATTCTGCGCAACCCGATCAGTGCGGATATGGCAGCGATGCGTACCAGCTTGATACCTGGCTTGGTTAGCGTTCTGCGCAACAACCTCAATCGTCAGCAGAACCGTGTGCGTTTATTTGAATCGGGATTGCGTTTTGTGCCTTCTGCCAATGGTCTTAAACAAGAGCCAATGCTTGCCGGTTTGATTTACGGCAGCCGTACGCCAGAGTCCTGGGCGAATGTTGCTGAGGTCGTGGATTTTTTTGATCTCAAGGGCGATCTGGAATCATTGCTGGCATTAACCGGCGATGAGTCTGCGTTCACCATCAAGCCTGGTACTCATTCCGCATTGCATCCTGGCCAAACTGCCGATATTTATCGCGATGGTGAGTGGCAGGGCGTAATAGGTGCCTTGCATCCGAGCTTGCAGCAGCAACTGGATATCCCGCAAACCGCCTATGTATTTGAAGTTCGTTTGTCGGCATTGCTGGGTGCGCGCATTCCGGCGTTTAGCGCATTGTCCAAATTCCCTGAGGTTCGTCGCGATCTTGCACTCTTGGTAGACCGTAATCTGGCGGCTGACAAACTCTTGACAGCAGTAAGAAGTCAGGCTGGGGAACACCTCACAGACTTAAAGGTCTTTGACGTTTATATGGGCAAAGGTATTGATCCACATAGAAAAAGTGTTGCAATGGGGTTGACCTTTCAGCATCCTTCACGCACTCTTAATGAAGATGAGATCAACGCCTCCATAAACTCGATTGTTCAGTATCTGGGGGCGCATTTTTCTGCCACCCTCAGATAGGGAATAATAATTATGTCGGACGGTGCTCTGACCAAAGCAGACTTGGCCGAGAAACTTTATGAGGATCTTGGCCTCAATAAACGTGAAGCGAAAGAGTTGGTGGAGCTCTTCTTTGAAGAGATTCGCCATGCTTTGGAAAATAACGAACAGGTCAAATTGTCTGGCTTTGGTAACTTTGAGTTACGCGATAAAAGCCAGCGTCCCGGGCGAAATCCCAAGACAGGCGAGGAGATTCCTATCAGCGCCCGTCGCGTGGTTACCTTTCGTCCAGGACAAAAACTTAAGGCACGAGTAGAAGCTTATGTTGGAACCGAGTCATAACGACGAACTTCCCGTAATTCCAGGAAAACGCTATTTCACTATTGGTGAAGTCAGTGAGTTATGTGCTGTTAAACCTCACGTATTGCGTTATTGGGAGCAGGAATTTCCCCAATTAAATCCGGTAAAGCGCCGTGGTAATCGCCGTTATTACCAGCGCCAGGATGTATTAACCATCCGCCAAATCCGCAGTCTTTTATACGATCAGGGGTTTACTATTGGCGGTGCTCGTTTGCAGATGACCAATGAAGTGGGGCAGTCCGAATCCGGGCAATTAAATCAGTTGGTTGTTCGTATGATCGATGATCTTGAGCACTTGCTGGATCTTCTAAAAATCAAATAAAGTTATACTAGAATCAATGCGATTTTTGCGTATTGACTGCCTTTTATTCTTGCCAATTAAATCTGAATTCTCTGATTGCATTAGTAATAAATTAAGGTATTATGCCGAGCCTTCGCGATGCTGAATTGATTCAGTATCCGTTAGAAAAAATCGGAGCGTAGCGCAGCCAGGTAGCGCACTATACTGGGGGTGTAGGGGTCGTGGGTTCAAATCCCGCCGTTCCGACCATTTTTTAAACAAAGCTTTTAACAAAAAAGCCCGCATTAGAAGATGCGGGCTTTTTTGTTTTTAAATTTCGGATTTTATTTAAATAATCCAAATAGTAATCGTAGCCACACTGCCGTTAATGAATTTGTGTGTCTTGCTGTGAGCAGCAATTTTATCTTTATTTTTCCCCGTTTTTCAATTAGCAGATAAAACACTGCTACCAATGTAGTTCCAGTTGATCCTTCATTTTTTAAATCCAAAAATATTTGAATTTCTATTTTGCAGCAGATATGAATGTTTGTATTCAATAAAATAAAAGGAGTTTGCAGAGGCTTTTTGCCATAAATTCCATTACGTTTTGTTATTTATGGTTCCATGAATTATTTATCTATATAAAATTTAAGCATCAAGTAGATCTCATGATGAATGTTATGTTTATTTCTGAATGATTATTGCGAATAAAGTCGGCGTGATTGAATTCATTCGAGTTGCAAAGCATTAGTGTTAGACGTATCGTTTTATCAAAAATTAGAATGACCTCCTACTACTATCGTATTTATATCTTAAATAATGAGTGCTCATACTTTTCTGCGTAAATAATTCTGTTATTGAACATATTAGATTGTTGTTTTGGAAAAGGAAAAATGATGAATACCTTATTTGAAGACCCTGAAGCTGTACGCGCTATACCGGAAGATACAACCAAGCTAGTTGTATTGGATGAAAGTGTTATTGAAAGAGTAGGGCGAATTGTTCTTGCTCTTAAAAATGACCAGGTTGTTTTGGTCCGGGATGTAACGCAAAAAGATGCAGATGACATCATGTTCAGTGTTGCCAGGCATTTTGGCTTGGATAATAAGTTGGAGGTGGAAGCTGGATTTGCGTCCGTTAAGGGACATCGGGAAAATGTTGGAAAATATTTTATGACTGTCAATAAGCGCGAGGACTATCATTTTATACCCGCTCATTGTGAAGGCAGTTCGCGCATGCGAATGCAGTTAGCCTCTTTTTATGCTGTAGAGAATACTACGGATGGTGGAGCCTCAATTCTGTTGAATATAAACGATGAAAGCGCTGAGTGGGGTGCTCTTCGTGAGTTGGTAAAAAAATGCAAGGCAGGCGATAAAAAACTATCACCTTTTGAAATTATGAAATTAAAGATGATTCACGGTATTGAACTGCCTGACGATCTTCTGGACGAGCAGGACGTAATAATTTCAGATGGCGGCTCACCTGTTGATGGGGTGGACATTTTTAATGTTCTTGAGCAATTAAAAAAAGTTTATTCCGTTATTCTCGATCGTGATTGTTATGCCTATTGGGATACTATAGCTAGCTATGATTTTGATTCAGGAGAAGGATATTTTGATTTGCTGAAATCATCACATATGCTGAAGGTACCTGATGGCTTACGTGATTTTACTACGTTGGATAATGCATACGCCCGCAGGGTATGGAAATCAGGTGTTAACTATAAGTCACTATTTAAATCAAAGCTTACCCAAACGTTGATGGCGGGGGATTTAGTGTTTATGAATAACCTGTCATGGGCTCATTCTACGAGTAATTGGAGTCCTCATTCAGGGCGGCGTAAAGTATTGGCCGCGTTTGCATGATAGATTCACCAAAGAAAATTTTTTAATGCTTTCATAACAAAGAAGCTCCATCAGATTTTGTTAATGGGGCTTTTTTCATCTCTTGTTTTGTATTTGTTGCCCTCATTTTTTTGGCCCTGCTTTCCAGTATTAAATAAATTATTACTGCTATTCCTAGCGGTATTAGGAAATAGATAACGCGATAACCGATTAATGCTGCCAAAATAGTACCTTTGGATAATTGATGTTGCAGCAGAGTAATAAAAATAGTTTCTAATACGCCGAGCCCAGCAGGAATATGGGTAATAACGCCGGCAATAGCGCCTATCAATAAAATTCCCAATACTGTGGGGTAGCCGACTTTTCCTTGAGGTAATAATGTAAATATTATTAGTCCCATGAGTGACCAATTTAATATAGCCAAGCCTGCCTGGAGAAATGATATGGATGATTCTGGTAAACTTAGTTTATGATGGAAAAAATTAACAGATCGCCGTTTTGCATATTTGCAAGCAACCAGATAAAAGATAGCAACTGCAATCATTACTGCCCCAATTACTTGCAATGCAGTAGTTCCTATTTTCCAGTTATCCGGAAGGTTAATTAAGCCAAATAGAAAAATTATGCCTGCCAGAATTAAATAACCTAACCAGTTGGTTATCAGGTTCATGCTTAGGATTTTAGTGATGGTTGGTACATTCAATCCAAGGCGGGTGTAGAGTCGATAGCGTAATGCAATTCCTCCAACCCAGCTAGACAGATTCAAATTGAACGCATAACAAACAAATCCTAAAGGGATGATCTGGCGGGTAGGTATGTTATGTCCTGTATATTTTTTTCCGATCAGATCATAGCTGGCAAAGATACAATAACTGCTGAGTGCAATCGCAATGCATAGTAACAGTGTCGATACTTTGTAAGAAATAAGGGCTTCTTTTACTTCATGCCATTCTATTTGTTTAATCAGTGTGAATAATAAAACAGGGACGAGTATGAAAAAAAATAGTGTTAATATGCGTTTTAGCCACACTATTTTTTTATTTGGAGTTGTATTACGTTTTGTGTACATAGATGCTTCGTTTGTGGTCATGAAACACTTTCCTTGTCGTATGTTTTGATTGGATTATCCCCATTATTTTCTGCACTAGGTTGAGCAGTCTTTTTAGACCAAAAGCGCCGCTTTGGCAGTATGTGTTTAAATGTTGGTGCATGTGCAGGTAGCCAGCCTGCTATTGATGGGAATACTCTTAAAAAATAGAAGCTTATAAATATGAGTGGAACTCGCCACCAGTAGCCTCGTTGCGCAACGTCAAGATCAATTTTATGGCAGTGCTGTTCGATAAGCTCCTGTAAATGCGCATCAATTTTTTTATTAAAATCCCGATCCTGAATAATTACATTCGCTTCAAGGTTAAGGGAGAAGCTCAGTGGGTCCAGATTGCTTGAGCCAACGGTGGACCATTCGTCGTCCATTAATGCGATCTTTCCATGCAAGCTTCGTTGATGATATTCATAAATTTTTACGTTAGAACGCAATAAATATTTATACAACAAACGTGATAAGGCAGATACCCAAGGCATATCAGGTTGGCCTTGCATGATAAGTGTTACATCGACACCGCGCATTGTTGCGCGGCGCAATGACAATAGAAAATAGTAGCGCGGAAAAAAGTAGGCGTTCGCGATAATCAGGCGCTTTTTTGCCAGTCTGATAGCTAAAAGGTATTGTTGCTCGATATCTTTTTTGTGGGCAATGTTATCGCGCTCTACAAGTAAAACTTTTGTATCACCTGCTGGTCGAGCTGTCTCTTCTTCTACTGCTCGCAGACGAGCTTTTTGTTCCTTTCTGTTTAACTCTTGCAATGATAACCGCAAGCAGGTTCGATAAACATCGGCCACAACCGGCCCGTGCAATTCTACGGCGTAATCTTGTTTTGCTTTTTTTCCTGCATCCATCAGATGGTCTGCGGAATAATTTATTCCACCAATAAAAGCAATTTCGCGATCTACAACTACAATTTTCCGATGTAATCGCCGGAATAAATTAAGCCTTACTCCCAGTAGTTTTGGTTGGGGATCAAAGATATGCAGCTTCACACCGCTATCCGTCATTGCTTTTACGAAATCAGTACTAAGATCCCATGTCCCATAGTCATCAACAGTAAACTCTACGCGCGCACCATTGCGTGCGGCTTTGATCAGAGCCTGCTGTAGTTGGTGGCCAACTTTATCTTCATAAATAATGAATGTTTCCACAATAACTTCTTTTTTTGCGTTCCCAATACATTCAAATACTCGCGGATAAAATTCTTCACCGTTAATAAGCAAATCAACTTTGTTGTTATCGCGCCAATTATTTTTCATAGATATGCCCTAACTGTTAAGGATGTATTTCAGTTATCACAAGTGTATTTCAACAATTAACGGTGCATGGTCTGATAGGTGAGACCAGGGTTTTCTAGAGAGTACTTCAGGGTTTGATGCACTCGCGTTGCGAATATAAATTCTATCCAAGCAAAGAAAAGGCCACCGTGCTGGAAAACTTTTTGCCGGTTTTCCATATTGGCTGACAAAAACCTCTTTCATGTTAGATGCAGAAAGGACTTGATCCGCGCGTTGGCGCCAGTCGTTAAAATCGCCTGCCACAATTACCGGTGCTGTCGCCTGAAAGCTATCAATCAGTTCACGCAATAATACTAATTGCCTTTGTCGATGATTTTCTCTCAGCCCTAAATGCACACATATTGCGTGTACTTCATCATGCCCGGGGACTTTCAAAATGGAATGAAGTAATCCTCGTTGCTCAATGGTACCTATAGATACATCCAGATTCTGGAAGCGAATGATTGGGTACTTGGAAAGCAGGGCGTTGCCATGGTCGCCATCGGGGTAAATAGCGTTGCGTCCGTAAGAAAACTCCGGCCACATGCTATCAGCTAGAAATTCATATTGCGGAACGCTTGGCCAGTTTGGATGACGCAATGCATGGCGGTTATGGCTTCCATGAACTTCCTGCAAAAAAACTACATCTGTTGACAGGCTACGTACAGCATCGCGTAATTCAGGCAAAACAAAATTACGATTAAAAACATTAAAGCCTTTATGCATATTTAATGTTAGTAATCGTAATTTGTGAACCTCAGGTTTCATCTCAGTTAATTCGATTGTTTCTCTGTCAGGGAGAATAATTCCTTGGGATTTGTTTTTTTCCGAGCCAGCATAAATATTCATAATGCATCACCTGAATAGGAAGTGTAATTGCATAATGATTGGTTGATGTTGTATGGGGCTTTGGTCACGCCATCTACTTAAATACAAAAAACTGTAGTGTCCAAGCAACAGGAGCGATCTAACCTGTGGAGTTAAATTTATGGACCACTATTTAGTTAAAATAATTCCATTATTTCTTTTTAATGTAAAAAAACAATTACTCACCTGGGGTTTGAGACTTTGACTTGTAAGCTTTTCAATGTGGCTATTGTATGTTTGTAAAAATATATTCATCACCTGTACTTGTCTCCGTCATTCTTATTGTTAGTGACTGAGTGATAGTGGTGCTTTAACGTAATTCCTTTTATAACGGTATGTTTGATTGAGAGGGCCAATCAACGTCCTCTGATGGATTCAGGATGAGCTATCTGAATTCCCTAATTGGTTATTTTGATTGTTTTTTGTACTGTTTTCGCTGCTTTATTGAGTAGTGGCATCAGCTAGCGAAAGTGCTACCATGCATTCCTGCTTTGTAGCATTAACCGGTTTTTCCCCAAGCCAAGACAATAAATAGAGGTATTCTCGTGGCCAAGCAATTAATGATTTATGACAACATTCAGCCATTGTCATCTGATATCCATCGCAGTTGGGCGGTGCAAGTGGATGATTATTCATTTGTGTCCAATATAATTTCAGCGCCCCTGCTGGCGACAGAAATTCCATTTGCTGCTGGTGAATTCCCTATCGTTTTCTCCGCGACTGCCAATGAGGGGGAATATATTCCTTTGGCAATCATGGGTTTGAAGGAGGGGGAAAACCTGTGTCTGAATCAAAATAACCAATTTACTACTCGCTATATCCCTGCTTTTATCCGTCGTTATCCGTTTGTATTGGGTGGTGATAAAAATGCAGATACTCTGGCATTGTGCATTGATGAGGGTAGTAGCTCGGTTATTAAAGATGGCAGCAAGGGGCGCCCACTTTTTGAACAAAACGGTGAGCAATCAGCGCATTTGAAAGAAGTGGTTGAGTTTCTAAAGGATTACCAATATCGCGCTGAAATGACCAAATTATTTTGTAAGCGCTTGCACGAATTAAATTTGCTTGAACCAATGCAGGCAAATATTACCTTTAAAGGCCGTGAAGACGCTAATATGAATCTCTTAGGTTTTTATGTAGTTAAGCGTGAAAAACTAAAAGAGTTGAGTGACGCTGATGCTCTGGACTTGTTTAAGAAGGATGGTTTGGAGTTGATCTACAGTCATATCCAGTCACTGTCTAATTTGAATGAATTAATCAATAAGAAATCGCAAAGACTTGGTGTTTGAATTGAATTTATTTTAAGTTATTTAGGCCGGGACCAGCATTGATCCCGGCTTTTTCATTTGGAGGAAATGAAAATTAATAAGGCGTTGAGCCTTTTGTGGTTAGCGATTTCGTTGGCGGGCTGCTAATTGTTTCACTTTGCGTTCAGCGCTGGAAAATGCATCGCGCACAGCAACATGGATGGATTCGTCATCTTGGGTAATTGCAACGGGGTGGCCTTTAATATCCAGCTCAATGGAGGCCCGGAATTGTTTACCTTTGTGTTTGTGGTTGTGAGGGGTATCAAGTACAACACGGCTATGAACTATCTGGTCAGTGTAGCGATTGAGCTTTTCAAGCTTCTTGGTAATGATTTCGTTTAGTGCGGCAGAAGAATCCAAATCACGATATACAACGTCGACAGCAGGTTTCATCGTAAAGCTCCTTAACGTTTATGTTAGAGGGCTGAGGTTCCGAATCAGTTTCGCGAACAATCTTGACCCTCACATCTTATATTGATCATCCCCAAATAAATTTCAAGTTTTTCTTACAGTTTTCTTAATAACATTTGAGTTGCTTATTAGTACTTAATGGCATTAATGCTTATATCTGGCTTTGAGGCATTTGTTTGAGGCTAACTAATGCTTCTTAAATTTCACTTAAAGATGATTGGAGGGGCGAAAGATTAGTGAGCTCGTATGCGCATTCTGATGGTGCAAAAGGGGCCAGTCACGTGCATATTTGGGGCGGTGTTATCTGTCATGTGGTCGGCTTGCACGTATTGTTAAAAAATATTGCAGGTTAGTACTCTATGGCAGTTCTGAATTTTATTATTCGTATTTGAGGGCTTTTTTGGAATTGAAATAAAAAATTTTAATATTGTGCTTGAAATATTTCAGCTGGGCCTTACTTAAGTTGTGCGATAGCTCTATAGAGGATCGCATTCACTTAAATGACTCGATCAATTGGTGAGTCACATTGTTAATATTGCTCATGTTGAGGATATTTTATGCGTAATTTTGATTTTTCTCCGTTATACCGTTCTGCAATTGGTTTTGATCGCATGGCTAATTTATTGGATAACCTTGCGCGAACAGAACAGAACCAACCATCTTATCCACCCTACAATATTGAATTGACCGGTGAAGATAAATACCGGATTACCATGGCAGTTGCCGGTTTTGATCAGAGTGAGTTAACCATTGAGGTTAATCAAAATAATCTGACGGTGTCTGCTAATAAAACGGCTGAAACTGAACAGCGAACCTATTTACATCAGGGAATTGCTGCGCGCAGTTTTGAGCGTCGCTTCCAGCTGGCTGACCACGTGCAAGTGCAATCAGCCAATTATGCGAATGGTTTATTGCACATAGATTTGCAGCGAATAATTCCTGAGGCATTGAAACCACGTACTATCCCGATTGGTGTGCAAACTCCGGAAAAACTAACAGTTGTTCCCGCAGCGACAAATGCGGCGTAACTTGCTGGTGTATCTTATGTAAAAAATCCCCGCCAATATGCGGGGATTTTTTAGGTCCTGAAAAGTTTTGCACGCACAGTGTCCCTGTATGCATTGGGTGTTGTAGATAAATGTTTTTTAAACAGACGAGTAAAATAGCCGGTATCTTCGTAGCCAACTTTATCAGCAATTTCGCTGATTGATAGGTTGCTTGTTTTTAACAAATCTTTTGCCGTATTAATACGTATCTCTTGTAAATACTCCAGTGGTGTTTGTCCCAGCGCAGTTTTAAAGCGGCGGTTGAGGGTGCGTATACTCATGCCGAAGCGCTCCGCAATTTGCGGAAATAATATTTCACGGTGGTAATTGTCTTGTAACCATATTTGAATCTGGGTGATTTGTTCATCCGGGTGAGGGTTTTCGCTTGCTTCAAAAAAACCACTTGTCTCATAAGCTTTGCGTATTTCGTGAGAAAAATGTCTTTCCACATGACTCGCAATTGCTTTCCCAAAAAAGCGTTGAATAAAATGTACTGTTAGATCGGCAAGTGAATTGACGCTTGCAGCGCAATAAAGGTTTCCGGCCTGGGTAATAAAATATTGTCGTTTGAGTTGTATTTGAGGGTAGTCTTTTTGAAATTGATCAAAGTAATGCCAGTGTGTAGTTGCCGCTTTTCCATCTAATAATCCCGCCTCAGCTAAAAAGCAGCAGCCAGTACCTACGGCGCTAATAATTGCTCCGTTTTGGTATTGTTCTCGCAGCCAATCGAGCAGGGAAGCGTGTTGTTTAACGATAGGGCGAGGATTGCGCCATAGGCCTGGAATATAAATCAGATCGCTAGCCGGGTTATCGCCAATGCTTAAATCAGGTTGCCAGCGTAATCCGGTGCGAGTAGCAACGGCGCCTGTAGTTGATGCCAGGGTTTTTATTTCCAGAGGGCGGAGTTGATCCGGCGGCAGCATGGTGTGCATTGCGCTTTCTGCTGCTAGCAGCATTTCCATTGGAAGTGTACTGCTGGTCGTAAGCATGCGTTCGCACAGAATAAAATGAATTCGAATAGGTAAGTTTTGGTGCATGTTAAGTACTGTTTGGAAGTTTTGGCCAATTTAACACTAAAAATGACCGAAATGGCATGGGAATGTTTTGGGGAAGCTCATACACTGCAGTCATCAGTGTTGTTTTGTTATGGAGTTGTCCTATGTCTGTTGCGCGCCTGCCGGTTATCGTAGGTTTTGGTGGATTTAATGCGGCTGGTCGAGCGTCTGGCCATCATGCCTACCGTCGTATGGTCATCGAAAGTCTCCCTGCGTTGGCTCGTCAGGAGACCCTTGCCGGTTTGGCGGTGATGATGGGGTTAGTATCTTTTGCAGATGGCGAATACCGCGATGCAACAGATCAAATCCTTGGTGTGGCAGATATAGAGGCTCGTTTTAGTGAGCAGATTTTAGATGGAACCCTTATTCGTCGCATAGATAAAACTTTTTTTGACGTGGATGCTGCTCATTGGCAAAAGTCAGCGACGTTAGGTGCTGGAGATGCTCCTTTAATATTTGAACTACGTAAGCGCGATCTACCGGAGCCGGTTCCATCTGATTGGCAGGTTGAGGATGTAGATGGTGATCGTGTACGTATCGCTACATTCACACCTCTTGAGGTTAAGTTTGATAGTTATCGCGATATTCCTGTTAAGTCTGCAGGCCAGTTGCCGCGCGGCTTCAATCCGGGTTCTTTGTACAACTCCCATTATCATCCGCGTGCGTTACAACTTGCTGTTGTCGGGGCGTCCGATGCAATTCAGTCCGTTGGTATTAAATGGCAAACAATCATGGCTGCGGTGCAGCCGGACCAGGTTGGTGTTTATGCCAGCAACGTTATGAGTCAGATGGACGAAAACGGTTTCGGTGGTTTATTGCAGTCGCGTTTGAAAGGGGGGCGCGTCAGTGCAAAACAATGTCCGCTTGGTTTGAATACCATGCCTGCCGATTTTGTAAATGCCTACATTCTTGGGAGTGTCGGGCAAACTGGTGCGATTACCGGTGCATGTGCTTCGTTCCTCTACAATCTTCAAGCAGCGGCTGAGGATATTGCTTCGGGTAAGTGCCGTGTGGCAGTTGTAGGTTGTGCGGAAGCGCCAATCGTGCCGGAGATTATTGATGGTTATGCAACCATGGGAGCGTTGGCCAGCGAAGAAAAGCTGAAAAAGCTGGATGGTACTGAAGAGGCTGATCCTCGTCGAACCAGTCGTCCTTTTGGCGAAAACGCCGGTTTTACTATGGCAGAGGCAAGCCAATACGTGGTGTTGATGGATGATGCATTGGCAATTGAGCTGGGTGCGGATATTCATGGTGCTGTTGGCGATGTGTTTATCAATGCCGATGGTTTTAAG
The DNA here is from genome assembly GCA_003056245.1 of Cellvibrio sp. 79. GTDB lineage: Bacteria > Pseudomonadota > Gammaproteobacteria > Pseudomonadales > Cellvibrionaceae > Cellvibrio. The sequence goes on from MVDH01000005.1 coordinate 182,844, forward strand.
AAGTCCATTTCGGCTCCTGGTCCTGGGAACTACATCACTATGGCTAAAGCGGTCGCTTCAGCCAAAGCGATTTTGGGTGAGGAATCAATCAGGCAGCGTTCATTAATACAAGCGCACGGCTCAAGTACTCCACAGAACCGTGTTACTGAATCGCAGATTTTTGATCAGGTGGCGCAAGTTTTCGGCATTGAGAATTGGCCGGTATCGGCTGTTAAGGCTTATGTGGGACATTCATTATCCGCTGCCAGTGGAGAGCAATTAATTGCCAGTCTCGGGGTTTTCAAATATGGCATTATTCCTGGCATCAAAACTATCGATAAGGTAGCGGACGATGTTTTTGCTGATAGATTGCAAATCTCTATAAAAGATGTGCCTGTGTCAGTGCCATTGGATGTTGCCTTTCTGAACTCCAAAGGTTTTGGCGGTAACAATGCAACAGCCAGTGTTTTTGCTCCGCACGTAGTCGAACGTATGTTGACTCGTCGTTACGGCGATAAGGTTGTCGCTCGGTATCAACATAAGCGTGAGCAGGTTCGTGCAGCGGCGCAAGCCTATGATCAAGCTGCCCGGCAGGGTAATTTTGCTACGATTTATCACTTTGGTGAGGGTTTGATTGACGAGTCGCAGATCAAGCTGGATCAGGAAAAGGTGCAGTTGCCGGGTTTTGCACACGCAGTGGATTTAACCTTCACCAACCGATTTTCCGACATGTGTGACTGAGTTGGTGAGGAGCCTGACTAGGCAGGCACAACATCTGGTGGTGCTAAAAGAGCTTGTCCCATAGGAAAAGTGGGCAAGCCTTTATGATGAGATGATTGATTAGCCTATACAAAGCCAAATCTTTCCCTTAAAATGCCGCGCCTTTCGCACAGCTAATTGTGCGACTAACGATTTTTTAACTTGAAAGTCGAATTTTAACTGGAAAGCCCAGGCTTTCCCCATAAGTAAATACAGGAAGAAGACCTCAATGGTAACTATTCGTCTGTCTCGTGGTGGCTCTAAAAAGCGTCCATTTTATCATCTGACCGTAACCAACAGCCGTAGCGCCCGTAATGGCCGCTTCCTTGAGCGTATTGGTTTCTTCAATCCGGTTGCTCGTGGTCAGGAAGAGCGTCTGCGCATTGATGCTGACCGTCTGCAACACTGGGTTGGCCAAGGTGCGCAGCTGTCTGAGCGCGTTGAACAACTGGTTAAAGAAAGCAAAAAAGCAGCTTAATTGCTGTTTTTGTTGCGGTTAACGCCTGATGTCTAGCCAATCCAATCTGGTCAATGTTGGGCGTATCACTGCGGTTTATGGCGTTAAAGGGTGGGTTAAAGTTCATTCCTATACCGATCCGGAAGAAAATTTGTTTGAGTACCATCCTTGGTTTTTAAAGACCAAGCATGGTGTCAAAAAAATTGAAATCGACGAAGCTCGACCTCATGGTGATGCATTTGTTGCGCACATTGTAGGTATCGATGATCGCGATTTGGCCGCGCAATACACAGCGGTTGATATTGCTGTCGAGCGCGATCTATTGCCTGAATTGGATGATGGCGAATACTACTGGAGCCAGCTTGAAGGTTTGGTGGTATTTACCGAGTTCGATGGTGGTGCGCGTCAGCGTCTCGGTGTGATTTCCAAATTAATGGAAACTGGTGCAAATGACGTGCTTGTTGTGGTTGCAGATGGAGAAAGTATTGATCAGCGCGAGCGATTAATACCCTATGTGCCTGAGCAGTTTGTGTTATCTGTTGATCTTGATGCTGGCGAAATGCTGGTTGATTGGGATCCCGAGTTTTAGTTTTAAAACTTATTTTTTCTGGCGTAAATGCTGTGAGGCGAGAGGGGTAATCGTCAATTGCTTAAAATTGCGGTTGTTTCCATTTTTCCTGACATGTTTAACGCGATTGCCGGTTTTGGAATTACCAGTCGTGCAATCAAGCAAGGTTTGGTGGAGTTAAAAATTTTAACTCCACGTGATTTTGCTCATGATCGCCATTCAACAGTTGATGACCGTCCGTTCGGTGGTGGTCCTGGAATGGTGATGATGGTGCAGCCACTGCGCGATGCCATAGCTGCTGCAAGAGCTTGGGCCGGTGATGATGCAAAGGTAATTTACTTATCACCTCAGGGGCGAACGCTGGATCAATCCGGTGTTGTTGAGCTTGCCGCATACGGCAATATGGTTTTGGTGGCTGGTCGTTACGAGGGTATTGACGAGCGTTTGATTCAAACAGTCATTGATGAGGAATGGTCCATCGGTGATTATGTGTTAAGTGGCGGTGAGCTACCGGCAATGGTGCTAATCGATGCTATAACACGGCTGGTTCCGGGTGCTCTTGGGCATGCCTTATCAGCAGAGCAGGATTCATTTACGGATGGTTTGCTGGATTGTCCCCATTACACCCGTCCGGAAGAATTTGAAGGAATGCGTGTGCCGGATGTATTGGTGTCCGGCAATCACGAACTGATTCGGCGCTGGCGATTAAAGCAATCGCTAGGGCGAACATGGCTGAGAAGGCCAGATTTATTGCAAGCAATAAACTTAACCAAGGAACAGCAGCAGCTGTTGACGGAGTATCGTCGAGACCTTGATACGACAAACTCTAGCTGTGAAGCTATAGACTCTTAGGAGATTATCATGAGTAACCCGATTATCGATGCACTGGAAAAAGAACAGCTCAAGTCAAACCTGCCTGAGTTTTCTCCTGGTGATACTGTTGTTGTAAACGTAAAAGTAAAAGAAGGTGATCGTGAGCGTGTTCAGGCTTACGAAGGTGTTGTAATTGCAATTCGCAATCGCGGCCTTAACTCTGCTTTCACTGTGCGTAAAATTTCTCACGGTGTAGGTGTTGAGCGTACTTTCCAGACTCACAGCCCATTGATCGACAGCGTTGTGCTGAAGCGTCGTGGTGATGTGCGTCAAGCTAAACTTTACTACCTGCGTGACCTTACTGGTAAGGCTGCTCGTATTAAAGAGAAGCTGGTATAAGATTGAATCGATAATATCGATTGCTAAAAAAGCCGAAACAGGAAACTGTTTCGGCTTTTTTGTTTGTATGGCTTATTTGTAGGCATTTTATAGGTTTTTATAGTTAATTTGATTTCTTTTCGGGGTTGGTGGGTGTTAAGTTAACCCTGAAGCGTGTGTTTTGATTTTTGATCAGGGTGATGATTATCTATGTATGAGATTTTGCCAGATGAGGGCACTGATCACATAAAAATGCCCAGTGAGCCCGATCAGGATCTTATTAATGCATTTCTGGATAGTAGTTGGATGGAGAAAGGGTTGAGCGACCTCACGCAGGAATCTTATCGTCGTGATCTTTCACAGTTTTCTATCTGGTTAAATCAACGCAGAAATGAATTGATTCGTGCTGATTCTGTAGCAATTCAGGAGTTTCTCGATTTTCGATTCCAGCAAAAACTGTCAAGCCGGACCTCTGCACGCTTCTTGTCCTGCTTGCGAGGTTTTTATCGATACTTACTCCGAGAAAATTTACTGAAGGAAAATCCGGTAGCTTTGATAGAGAATCCCAAATTAGGTAAGCCATTACCGAAATCTTTAACTGAATCTGATGTCGAAGCGCTGCTTGCTGCGCCGGATGTGGAAAATCCAATAGGGTTACGTGATCGCACCATGTTGGAGGTGCTTTATGCTTGCGGCTTGCGAGTAAGTGAGTTGGTTGGCTTAAGTATGTCGCAAATTAACCTTCGCCAAAATGTGGTTCGCATAATTGGTAAAGGAAGTAAGGAGCGATTAGTGCCTATGGGGGAGGAGGCTGCGCGGTGGTTGGAGCGTTATTTGCGTGAAGCGCGACCTGTGTTGCTGAATAATATGCCGGATGAGATAGTATTCCCCAGCACAAGGGCTCAACCCATGACTCGCCAGACATTCTGGTACCGGATTAAATATTGGGCGGAGGTAGCAGGGATTCAGGCAGGGTTGTCGCCTCATACCTTGCGTCATGCTTTTGCGACCCATTTATTGAATCACGGAGCGGATTTACGTGTGGTACAGTTGCTGCTCGGGCATAGCGATCTATCCACGACCCAAATTTATACCCACGTAGCAAAATTGCGGATGAAACAACAGCATGCGCTGCATCATCCGCGCGGTTAGAACGACGATTATTGACATTCACGAGACATCATTATGATAAAAACATTGAAACACTTAGGATTGGTTGCGCTGGCGGGATTGTCCATTTCGGCATTTACCCCCATGGCTTTGGCTCAGGGTGATTTGCTCAAGCGCAAAACGGTTGAAGAAACTATTTTGGAAAACTTGCACAAGGCGCGTCCGGACATTAATTTCGGCCAGCCTCGCCCTTCAATGATTAAAGGTTTGTATCAGGTACAGGTTCCAGGTGGTCCTGTTCTCTATGTAACGCCGGAAGGCGATAAGTTTATCGCTGGTGAGATTTTTGGTATTGATGCTACTGGCTTTGCCAAAATCGAAGATCCTTATGTGATTGAAGAGCGCAAGAAAGCTCTGGCTGGTTTGGATGGCAAATCCAGTATCAATTTCAAGCCTAAAGGTAAAGCGAAAGCCGTCGTTTATGTATTTACTGATGTAGATTGCGGTTATTGCCGTAAATTGCATAGTCAAATGCACGCGTACAACGAAGGTGGCCAGCAAAAGCCCGGTTACAATGATTTGGGAATTGAAATCCGTTATCTGGCTTATCCTCGCGCTGGCATTCCCAGCCCATCAGCAGACAAGCTGATTTCTGCCTGGTGTGCCAAAGACAAATTAGCCGCACTGACAAAGTTGAAAGTGGATGAATCTATTCCTAATGCGACTTGCGATAATCCGGTTGCGCAACAATTTCAATTGGGTGGTCATTTGGGGGTAAATGGTACCCCTGCGTTATTCCTGCCTGATGGCAAGTTAATGCCAGGTTATTTGCCACCGGAAGATCTTGCAAAAAGTTTGGGTATTTAATCGATATTTCATCAATTACCGGTACCCTGCGATTTCTGTTTGGGGCGCCTTTTTCGATGCAATTGACACTGACGGCCACCATGAGTATGGTGGCCGTCTTTTTTAGTATTGGCGTAAAACACACTTCAATTTGGCGAGGAAATCACCTTGAAACCGGTAAGAATAGGCATCTGCGGTCTGGGTACCGTGGGCAGCGGTACAGTAAATATTCTCACGCGCAACAAAGCGCATATTGATGCCCGTGCCGGTAGTGATATTACCATCGTACAAATTGGTGCCCGTCGCGATAACCCCAATGTGGACACGTCAAAATTTAACGTTACCCGCGATATTTTCGAGGTAGCCAATAATCCTGATGTTGACGTGTTGGTCGAGGTGATCGGCGGTACCACTATCGCCAAAGATCTGGTGCTCAAAGCCATTGAGAATGGCAAGCATGTAGTAACTGCTAACAAAGCCTTGATTGCCCATTATGGCAACGAAATTTTTGCGGCGGCTAAAGCTAAAGGTGTAACTGTAGCGTTTGAAGCGGCCGTGGCTGGCGGTATTCCAATTATTAAAGCAATTCGCGAAGGTTTGGCGGCCAATAATATCGAGTGGCTGGCCGGCATTATTAACGGTACCGGCAACTTTATCCTCACCGAAATGCGTGATAAGGGTCGCTCATTTGAGGATGTGTTGGCTGAAGCCCAGGCACTTGGTTATGCTGAAGCGGATCCAACCTTTGATGTTGAAGGTATTGACGCTGCACACAAACTGGTGATTCTGGCTTCGCTGGCATTTGGTATCCCGCTGGAGATTAATAAAGTTTTCACTGAAGGCATTACAAAAATCGCTAGCGAAGATGTGACCTACGCCGAAGAACTTGGCTATCGCATCAAAAATCTCGGCATTGCCCGTCGCACCGATAAAGGGATCGAGTTGCGAGTACATCCAACTCTGATTCCGGAAAAGCGTTTAATTGCCAATGTTGATGGCGTAATGAACGCTGTGTTGGTGAAAGGCGATGCTGTAGGTCCGACATTATATTACGGTGCAGGCGCAGGTGCCGAACCAACCGGTTCATCAATTGTTGGTGATATCGTTGATGTAGCGCGTACTCTGACCGCATCACCGGAACATCGCGTTCCGTATCTTGGTTTTGGTGCAGATTTTGTTTCCGAGCAACCAATCCTCGCGATTGAAGAAGTTGAAACAGCCAACTACCTGCGTATGTCTGCACAAGACAAGCCTGGTGTGCTTTCCAAAATTGCCACTATTTTGAGTGATTCAGGAATCAGTATCGAAGCAATGATCCAGAAAGAAGCGAAAGAAGGTGAATCCACCGTGCCGCTGATTTTGCTGACCAATAGTGTTCAGGACAAAAAGCTCGCTGCTGCTATTCGCAGTATCGAAGCGCTGGATTCCATCAGCGGTTCTGTGCAACGTATTCGCGTTGAAGCATTGAAATAATCACGGTACTACAAACTGGCAGGCAAAATTTTTTAAAGGTTATCAATTGTGAAATACATCAGCACTCGCGGTCAGGCGCCCGCACTTAGTTTTGAAGAAGTAGTACTCACTGGTCTTGCTCCGGATGGTGGATTGTACGTACCTGAAACCCTGCCGACATTTTCCAAAGAAGACATTGCTTCATGGGCCGGTTTGTCTTATCAGGAGCTCGCATTCAATGTGATGAAGCCGTTTGTTGCCGGTGCAGTTAGTGATGAAGATTTCAAAAAAATCATCGCTGATGCTTACGCTACTTTCCGTCACGATGCTATCGCACCTTTAGTGCAAACCGCGCACAACGAATGGATTCTGGAATTGTTCCAGGGGCCGACTCTCGCGTTTAAAGATTTCGCGTTGCAATTCCTCGGTCACTTGCTTGATCACTTGCTGAAAAAGCGCAATCAAAAAGTGGTAGTGATGGGCGCAACCTCTGGTGATACCGGCTCGGCGGCAATTGAAGGTTGCCGCCGTTGCGATAACATCGATATTTTTATCATGCACCCGAACAATCGTGTGTCCAACGTACAGCGTCGCCAAATGACCACTGTACTTGCACCGAATGTATTTAACATTGCGCTCGAGGGTAATTTCGACGATTGCCAGAACATGGTGAAGGCCAGTTTTGGCGACCAATCTTTCTTGCCGGAAGGCCGCCAACTGGTGGCAGTAAACTCGATTAACTGGGCGCGTATCATGGCGCAAATCGTTTATTACTTTTATGCAGGTTTGGCGTTGGGTGCTCCGCATCGCCCGATTGCGTTCTCGGTTCCCACTGGAAATTTTGGCGATATTTTTGCCGGTTACCTCGCGAAAAAAATGGGTCTGCCGATTGACCAGTTAGTGATTGCTACTAACAGCAACGATATTCTCCACCGTTGCATCAGCAGTAACGATCACAGCAAAAATCAATTGCAACACACGTTGTCGCCCAGTATGGACATTATGGTGTCCAGCAACTTCGAGCGGATGTTATTTGATTTGTATGATCGCGATGGCAGTGCAATTCGTCAGCTGATGGAAGATTTCAAATCCGGCAGCATGACATTGAAGGAATCGGCACTGGCACGTGCACGCGAATTATTCAGCAGCCACGGCGTTAGCGACGAAGTCACTATCGATGTCATCCGCGACGTATTTGATCGCACTGAATACTTGTTGGACCCGCACACCGCAATTGGTGTGGATGCAGCGCGCAAAACCCGTCGTCGCCAGGATATTCCAATGGTGATATTAGCTACTGCTCATCCGGCAAAATTCCCGGAAGCAGTGCGCAAAGCAGGGCAAGATGCTGATCCGGCTTTGCCACATCATATGAACGATTTATTCGAGCGCGAAGAACGTTACACAGTATTGCCGCAGGATCTTGCCAAAGTGCAGCAATTTGTTGCTGCCAATGTGCGCAAATAATTTCGTGTGATATCAAAAAGCCGCACTGGTAATTTCAGTGCGGCTTTTTTTATTCCCCTTTTTGAAAGGGGTTAGGGGAAATTAATCCTCCGGCCTTTCTTGTGAATGTTCAACTGCTAAAGCCCATAAACCCTATGCAAAAAACTATTCGCCGTCGTGAGCCGGCACAGCTCGCCCAATTTGATCAGCCCCTGCATCCGTTGTTGCAGCGCATTTATTCCGCTCGCGGCGTACAACACGGGCGTGAATTGCAATATCAGTTAGCGCATCTACATAAACCAAATTTTAAAGGACTTGCGGAGGCGGTGAGCCTGTTGGCAGACGCGGTTGTTGCACAAGCAAAAATTGTTGTTGTCGGTGATTTCGATGCAGATGGTGCGACGAGTAGTGCGCTAGCAGTATTAGCGTTGCGTGCGATGGGATTATCCAGTGTAGATTTCCTGGTGCCCAATCGTTTTGAGTACGGTTATGGTTTAACACCGGAAATTGTTGCAGTCGCGGCAGCGCAGCAACCTGACATTATCATCACTGTCGACAATGGGATCTCCAGTATTGAAGGTGTGAATGCAGCGCGTGAATTGGGAATTGCAGTCGTAGTCACTGATCACCATTTGCCCGGCGCAGAATTACCGGATGCCGATGCGATTGTGAATCCCAATCAACCCGGTTGTGAATTTCCCAGTAAAAACCTTGCGGGTGTTGGTGTTATTTTTTACGTAATGAATGCACTGCGGGGCGAGCTTCGCCAAATAGGTTGGTTCGAAGAAAATGGAATTCCCGAGCCCAATATGGCGAGTTTTCTCGATTTGGTTGCTTTGGGAACTGTAGCGGATGTTGTGCCATTGGATCACAACAATCGTATTCTGGTTGCGCAAGGTTTGGAGCGAATTCGCGCGGGCCGTTGTCGTCCAGGCATAAAAGCCATGCTGGAAATCGCTGGCAAGCAAGCCCATAAATTGGTGGCAAGTGATTTTGGTTTTGCATTGGGACCGCGTTTGAATGCAGCGGGGCGCCTGGATGATATGTCGCTCGGCATTCAATGTTTGTTGTGCGATAGCGAAAATCTCGCGCGCGAAATGGCAGCGCAAATGGATGAATTAAATCGCGACCGCAAAGCCATTGAGACCGGAATGCAACAGGAAGCGATGGGCATGCTGCAAAAAACCTTGCAGGCTAATGCAGAAGATTTGCCTTGGGGTGTGTGTTTATTTGATGAAACCTGGCATCAAGGTGTTATCGGTATTCTCGCATCGCGCATCAAGGATAAATATCATCGCCCCACCATTGTTTTTGCTGAGGTGGGCAATAACGAAATAAAAGGTTCGGCACGTTCTGTTCCTGGTTTACATATTCGCGATGCGCTGGATGCAATTGCTGCGCGCCATCCACAATTGCTGCAAAAATTTGGTGGCCACGCGATGGCGGCAGGAATGAGTTTGTCGCGCGATAACTTCAGTGCGTTTGCGCAAGCATTTGACGAGGAGGTTCGTCGCCAGTTAACGGACGCGGATCTGCAAGCGGTGATTGTCAGTGATGGCGAATTGGTTTCGCAAGATATCAATTTACAGCTCGCCGCCCAATTGCGTGACGCCGGCCCATGGGGGCAACATTTTCCAGAACCGGTATTCGATGGTGAATTCTATTTATTGCAGCAGCGCAAAGTCGGTGAGAAACATTTAAAAATGACATTGGCGCTGGATCAGAAAGGGCAGCAGATTATTGATGCAATTGCATTCAATGTGGACACCAGCATTTGGCCTAATCCGCAAATTCAACGAGTACGTTTGGCTTATAAGTTAGACATTAATGAGTTTCGTGGAAATACCAATTTGCAATTGTTGGTCGATTATCTGGAGCCGCTGTAATGCGGCTCATACCACAAACTATTGATGTAAATGTTTTTTAATTTCCGGTAGCACGTTATCAACGATAATGGACTGTGCTTCTGCGGTGGGATGAATACCATCGCGTTGCATCAACTCTGCTTTTCCACCAATGCCTTCCAATAAAAATGGAATTAATCCCGCTTCATTTTTCTCGGCAAGATTGACGAATAGTGTTTTAAATTCGCTGCTATAACGCGGGCCATAATTCGGTGGAATTTGCATGCCCGCCAAAATAACTTTGGCTCCGGAATTTTTGCTGGCATCAATCATTGTTTGCAGATTTTTTTCCAGCAATTTTAATGGTTGTCCCCTTAACCCGTCATTGCCGCCCAATTCCAGTATTACTACGTCTGGTTTATGTTCGGTCAGTAGCGCGGGCAAACGGGTTTTTCCGCCGGAACTGGTTTCACCGCTCACACTCGCGTTGATTACTTGCACTTTATGGGTTTTTGCCAATTCTTTTTGCAGCAGGTTTACCCAGCCTTGTTGTATATCTATCCCATAGCCCGCACTGAGGCTGTCGCCCAGCACCAGAATTTTATCTGTCGGTTGTTGTGCCGCTGCGAGATTGGTGACAAAAGTCAGGAGTAAAAACAAGTAAATGTGCAATTTTTGCATGGTGAACAAAATCCTCTGCCAATAGAATGGGCCTAATCAACTTGCTACAGGTTAATCAATTATGTCTGCGCTTTCCAGCCAAGTATCGCTTCACAATGCCACACCGAGTGCCGCCCAATTAATGCCGATGGTTCAGGCAAATGAAGTCACCAAGCATGTGCCGACACAGGAAGGAGAATTAACGATTCTCCAGCCAATTTCATTAACCGTGAATGCCGGTGAGTCATTGGCCATTACCGGTGCATCCGGGTCTGGTAAATCCACGCTTCTTGGAATTCTTGCGGGGCTGGATGTTCCCTCTACCGGTGAAGTTATTTTAAACGGCACCAATTTATCGCAATTGGATGAAGAGGGCCGCGCCGCAGTGCGTGCACAAAATGTGGGATTTATTTTCCAATCCTTTCAATTGCTACCCGGCCTAACTGCATTGGAAAATGTGATGTTGCCATTGGAGTTACGTGGCGATAAATCTGCGTCAACCAAAGCAAAAGAATTTTTACAGCGCGTGGGATTGGACGCACGCTTACATCATTATCCCCAACAATTGTCAGGTGGTGAGCAGCAACGTGTTGCGATTGCACGCGCATTTGCGAGTGAGCCACGGATTTTATTTGCAGATGAACCGACGGGTAATCTGGACTCATCTACCGGCGCGCGAATTATCGAATTGTTATTTGAATTAAATCGAGCCCAGGGGACTACGTTGATTTTGATTACCCACGAAGAACGTTTGGCGCAATTGTGCCAGCGTCGTATTGAAATTGCTGCGGGCGCAATAGTATCCAACAAGGAGTAACGGCATGCTGGCAATTCAATTACTCAAACGCAATTGGCGCAGTGGTGAATTAAAGCTGCTGGGTTTTTCGTTGATTCTTGCAGTAGCGGTGTTAAGTGGCATTGCGATTTTTACTGATCGCCTTGAGTCTACATTGATCAGTGAAAGTAATAGCGTGTTGGGCGCCGACTATATTGTGCGCGGTTCGCAGCCTCACAATAGTGAATGGGCAAAAGCAGCAGCGGATGCGGAAATTCGCCAAACCCAATCTGCGCTATTTTCTTCTATGGTGTTCGCGGGCGATGAAATGCATCTCGCTTCGGTAAAAGCGGTGGATCAGGGCTATCCACTACGCGGCCAATTTGAAATTAGTCGTGTTCCCTTTGCAATGAATACGAGCGATATTGAAATTGCAAAAACGATTCCCGCGTCGGGCGAAGCCTGGGTGGATTCGCGTTTATTACCACTGTTAAAAATTAATCTCGGCGATAAAGTTGCAGTCGGCGAATTTGAATTAACCGTTACCAATGTGTTAATTCGCGAGCCGGATAGTGCCAGTCCTTTCAGCATGACCGGTGCACGCTTGATTATGAATATTGCTGATTTGCCCAGCACAAAAGTGGTGCAACCAGGCAGTCGTGTTGATTATCAATGGTTGGTTGCCAGCGATAACGTGCAGCAACTTAAGCAATTTATCGACCAGTTAAAACCGCAACTTAATAAACACCAGCGTTTGGTGGATATCAATTCCGCACAAGAGCGAGTAGGGCGTACCTTACAAACCAGTAAACAGTTTTTGTTGCTCTCTGCGGTGATTGCCGTGTTGCTAGCGGGGGTTGCCATTGCGATTGCCGCTCGTCAATTTTCCGGGCGCCATACTGATCAGGTGGCTTTAATGAAAAGCCTGGGGGCCAGCGCGACTCGCATTCGCAGTTTGTATTTTTCCCAATTGTTTTTTCTAGGCGTTATCTCATCGTTATTAGGCTTGGTATTGGGCAGTTTTCTGCAACAGATTATAGCGGTGAGTTTGCAAGAGGCTTATCAAATTCGTCTCGGGCCTTCCAGCATTTATCCCTACACACTGAGTTTTTTCAGCGGATTAATGTGTGTGGTATTTTTCGCGTTGCCCGCGCTCTGGTATTTACCCACGGTGCCGCCATTAAAAATTCTGCGCCGCGAACTTGCAGTGAATGCGACACAAGTGTGGATGCAAGCGGCGCTTGCATTGTTCGCGGTATTGACCCTGGTGATTTTATTTAGCCGCGATCTTAAACTCGCATTAAGTATTGGCGGCGCTTTGTTGGGCGTAATTGTTGCAACACTGGTTATTGCTTATGGGTTGTTAGCGCTGAGTAAAAAATGGGTGGTTAATCTTGGCGGTTTCTGGCGCTTGGCCTTTGCAAATTTACAACGCAATCGCGGCCAGAGCCTTATCCAGATTCTGGTATTTGCCATTGCGATTATGTTGTTGTTTACCCTGACGATTGTCCGTACTTCATTGATTGAAGAGTGGAAAGTCCAGGTGCCGGATGATGCCCCCAATCATTTCCTGGTAAATATTCCACCAGATGAATTGCAGCAGGTAAAAAACCTGTTACAGGAAGCAAACGTTCGCCCTGAACCTATTTACCCAATGATGCGCGCCCGATTAACGCATATTAACGGAATTGAATCCAATCAAGAGCAGCGCTCCTCAGCTGAAGCATTGCGGCGCGAATTAAATGTTACCTGGTCAGAACAATTGGCGGCCGATAATAAAATTCTGGAGGGGCAATGGTGGGACAAATGGCAGCGCAAAGAAACTGAGTTACCTGGTGTATCCGTTGAAATTGAAACGGCCACTGCCATTGGTTTGAAAATTGGCGATAAATTGCAATTTTCGTTTGGTGGTTTGGAGATGCATGCGCAAGTGGCCAGTTTTCGCAGCCTCGATTGGCGCAGCATGCGGCCTAATTTTTTCTTTATTTTTGAACCGGGTTCATTGGATGGTTACTCGCCCACCTATATCACCAGTATTTATTTACCGCCTTCGCAAAAGTCATTTATCAACACATTGTTGCATGAACATCCAACTATTTTACTAATGGAATTGGATCGTATCATTGAACAAATCCGTTCGATTGTGAATCAGGTAAGCGATGGTGTTTTATTGGTGTTGTGGCTCACGTTGATTGGTGGTTGCCTGGTTTTATTTGCCGCGGTGATGGGAAGTATTGCGGCGCGTAAGCAACAAGCGGGTTTGTTGCGCGCGTTAGGCAGTCCACGGCAATTGATTGTGGGGAGTATCTGTGCCGAGTTTGCGATTCTGGGTTTCCTCGCCGGTTTGATTGCGATTATCGGAACGGAAATATTATTGATTAGCCTGCAGACTTTTGTGTTGGAAACGCCTATCCAACCGCATTATCTATTCTGGTTGATCTCCCCTCTGAGCGGTGCACTTTTTGTCACCGGGCTTGGTTATCTTGGTTGTCGCCGCGTGGTCACTACGCCACCGGCCATCGTATTACGAGAGGCGACCTGATCGCTTTCACGCTACACTAGGCAAATGAAAATCAGCGGATAAACGCGGCTGATCCCGACTTCTTGCCATAACGGTATTGCTTTACAAAACAAGGACGCAAATTTGTGCACACAGATTTGCGTTTTGTGTTTTGGCATTATCTATTTTGAGTTTGCTATGAGTTCTCGTTCAGAAAAATCTACTTCCAAACGGCCACCGCAAAGCAAGGTACTTGAAAAAGGTATTTGGGGAATGTCTGGCCCTATGTTTGTTGATCAGGCGGTGACTTATACAATCCCGCTTGTGGATATGTATTTTCTCAGCCGTATTTCTGACAGCGCGGCGGCGGCCGTAGGCGCGATTACACCGCTGGTATTTGTCGCTAACGCATTTTTGATTGTCAGTGCATTTGCCGGGGCGAGTATTGCCAGTCAGCGTATCGGCGCGAATGATTATGCGCGTGGCAATGCTACTATCGCGGCCTACGCTATTTTCGTCGTTATTCTCGCGTTAATCGCCGGGTTGTCGGTGAATCATGGTGGGCCATGGGTTGCGTCTGCTATGTCATTAAGTCCGGATGTAGAAGCGTATGCGCGCACGTATTTATCGATTATCGGCTGGATGGTTGCGCTCTGGGGTTGTCGGGTAATTTACCAAACGATTCTCAACATTTATGGCGAACCCAAATGGAATACCTTTAGTAATATTATTTTGTTTGTTGCCAATATTATTGGTTGCTCAATAGCCGTTTATGGATTTATGGGCTTGCCACCGACGGGCGTAAAAGGCGTGGCAATTGCCAGCACTATCGCCGCGGGTTGCAGTTTATTATTTGTTATGGTGATTGTGCATTTTAAATTGCGCATTCATATTCCGCTGCGTGAAGGTTTGAAAAACTTTACAGTGTTGATTGCGCCGGTGATTATGATTGCGGCGCCCTCTATCCTTGAGCCCATGTCATTTCAGGCTTATATGATTGCGCTTAATTGGATCGCTGCTGAAGTCGGTGACCTGGCACTCAAAGTGAAAGTTTACGCCTACAACACTTTTTTATTTTGTTTGATGATTTCAATCGCCATAGGTATGGCGACAGAAGCAATTATTGCGCAGCGAGTAGGGCGCGGTGAATTTGATCTGGTTAATAAACAGCTTAAACAAAGTTTAAAAATATCCTTGATTGGCACAACTATTCTGGCGTTTTGCTGGTTGCTGTTTAATCAACCTATTTTGAAATTATTCAGTAGTGATCCAGAAGTAGTCGCGATAGGGTTGTGGGCTTTTGTGCTGAGCTTTCTGGCGGAGCCCTGGCGTACCGTCAACATTACGGTGGGGTCCGCATTACGCTGTACGGGCGATGCGGCATTTACATCTATTTCCAGTATCGGTGTAATTTGGTTGTTCTCAGTGCCTCTTGCTTACCTGTTGGCGATTCCTTGCGGTCTCGGTTTATATGGATTACTGATTGCTGCAATTCTTGATGAATGTATCCGTGCGCTAATCAAGCGCTGGCGCTGGAAGCAGGGCAAATGGAAATACACCGGCATAGCGGCGCGTGAGGCACGCTTGGCGATTTCTGAATAATTTATCAGCCTTGAATAAATCATCGCTGCTAATAAATCGGCGGTTTCTGAATATTATGTTGTACCGGTAAAACAAATCGGTAGTGGATATCCCACCGAAAATCTTCTGTGAAGTGTGAATAGAAGGCTGGTTGTTGCCGGGTGATATCGGATAATATTCACACAATAATACATTCAGGGAAGCGTTGAACGATTTTTATCCTCAGGGTATGTGATGCTGGGGATTATTGCTTCCATCCCCCCGTTGTTTTGGACCTGCACTTCTCGATGCCATTGGCATTGAATGTTCAAAATTTCCCTGAGAATCTCAAAATTATTCAGGAGAATAATAATAATGCTTGCTGCTTTTGGCCAATCGCGATTTCGCTATGAAATTTTTGTTTTTTTCGCTGTATTACTCCTTGGTGCATTGGTGCGATTTTATGCGCTTGGATCCGTACCCGCCGGATTAAACCAGGATGAGGCATCAATGGGCTACGATGCCTACGCATTATTGCAGTACGGCGTTGATCGTAATGGAATGCATAATCCGGTACAGATGATCGCGTGGGGAAGTGGACAGAATGCCCTGCAGGCTTATGCAACCATTCCCTTCATTGCGCTATTTGATTTAAGTGTATTTAGTATTCGTCTTGTTCCCGCACTGTTTGGTGTGTTTTGCCTCGCGCTTTTTTATTGGGTGGCGAGAAGAATTGCCGGCCCCAGGCTTGCTGCTGTAGCGTTATTTATTCTGGCGATTAGCCCTTGGCATATTGTGTTAAGCCGCTGGGCACTTGAATCCAACTTTCTACCCGGCACTATGCTGATTGCAATGGCGCTTTTGATCTTTGCGCAAGAGCGTCCTCGCTTGTTATATGTATCGTTTGCATTCTTCGCTATTTCACTTTATGCCTATTCAACCGCCTATGCATTTGTACCTGCATTTTTTCTGCTGTATGGCATCTATGCGCTCTGGAATAAAATTTACAGCATTAAAGATTGGGTAATCGCATGCAGTGTTTTTGCGGTGGTTGCAGCACCGATAATGCTGTTTGTTATTGTTAACCTATTCAAGCTGGAAACCATTGACTTGGGATTATTCAGTGTGCCGCGTATGCCTGGTGAGGCACGCTATACCCACATGACATCTTTTTTCAGTAATGAATTCTGGGTTGAGTTAGCCAAGAATTTCCATCGTGTCATCGAAATTTTATTTATCCAGTTTAATGATCGTGAAACACAAAGTAGTGTCAAGGATATTGGTACTGTTTACGCGTTCAGCATTCCGTTTTTATTTATCGGGCTTGTATTGTTCATTCGCGATCTCTGGCGGGATTGTTGGAAGGAAAAACAAATCTCAGCAAAAATGCCAATCCTGTTGTGGTTAATTGCTGCATTGGGTGTGGCGGTATTGAGCTGGCCAGCAGTTCACCGCATGAATCTGGTTTTCTTCCCCATCATCCTGTTGATTGCTTACGGCATTCACGCGGTGTGGTTAAAAAGCAATGTAGTTTTTGCGGCGATTGTTCTGGTGTATATCGGATTATTTGTGCGCTTTGAAAAAGTATACTTCACCGAATATGCCGAAGAAGTCGGATCATTTTTCTTTGAGTCATACACCGATGCAGTAGGTTACGCCTACAAGCATGCGGATGCCTCGCACACACTATATGTGAGCGATAATCTCAACCAACCTTATATCCATGTCCTTTTCATCACTAAATATGATGTGCGGGATTATATCTCTACCGTCGATATTCCTAATCGCAACGATGCGTTCCAGATCGTTAAATCGTTTGGTCGCTTTGTATTTGGAGTGCAAACACCGCAAGCGGCTGAAGGTAAAGTGGTTGTTGCACGCAACGATGAAGCAGGGCGTTTCCCGCCGGAACGGTATATTGCCAAAGCCTTTAAAAATTACACGGCATTATTTAATCGCGATTATTACGGGTTAAATGCAGATGGCGATCCGGTTTTTCAAAGTAATCGATTTGAACTGGCGGACTCGCAGGTTTCCAATGGGCAAATCACCTTGATTAAACCGGAAGCATTAGCAAGTGTTTCCAATGCGAATTTCCAATCGTTTTATTCACCTGACAAAGCAGGCAGTTTGCCTTTTGCTATTGAAGAAAATAAGTTGGTACTCGATGCAGCTCAGTTGCCTGAGGGAATTAATAAAATCGTGGTTGTGAGCAAATTGCAGAATTCTGATTTGGATTCAACCCAGTTTTTCCTGGTCTTTAAGCCCGGTGAAAATCTTTCTTTGCTTGATTTGGAGCGATTGCACGGCACTCAGAGTTTCGGCGCGCTGGAAAAAAATCGTGCCTACGAAGGCAGTGTGTTTACCCACGAGGGCTTTAACATTCCGTGGGGCTTCGGAACTCATACTGATAGCAGTTACGTTTACGAAATACCTGCACCTATGGCTTCGTTGGAAATCACAGTAGCGATGTCGCAAGCCAGTGGCAATTGCGGCGACGGTGCGGTATTTGAAATTTGGGGCAATAGTAATCCGCTTGTTAATTCTGATTTGGCGCCAGCACAATCGCGTAAACTGGTGGTGGATTTGAAAGGGATCACTGTTCTTGAATTTAAAACCTATATGAAAGAGTCACCGCATTGCGATCATACCAACTGGATTGCTCCGGTTTTTACCCGCGCTAAATAAGCGGCATTGCCGCAAGCAAAAATAAAAATGCCCTCGCAAGAGGGCATTTTTATTTCCAGTTAATTTCTATCCGGTTAGATCCCTAACACAAAGAAAAAGTTGGCTATTGTGAAAATGATTGCCATAAGCACTCCAATATTCGCCAGACGTATAGCGCCGATGCGATGGAAATTGGTGATGCTGCTCGCATACAAAATACAATAAGGAATTAATATCGGAAGAATATAACGGAAATCAATATTTACCGGGAACGTCATCCTCATATAAGTAACACCTGCTATTAATAAAAGGCCAGTGAGTAAAATGACGGTTTGCCGTTTAAATTCTTCCCTCTGCATGTGGTAGAGGCCAAACAACATATAAGCACTCATTAGCACTGCCAGTAAACTCGAAATAACCGCTGAGTTTTTTGCCAACAAACTGCTGTAACCAAATTCACCAAATAATCCGGTTTTGCCCTGGTAATTCATAAAATACTGGCGGCCTTTTTCATCTTCCCAAGGGGAAGTAAAAGGTTCAGTAATAAATGTTTTCATATCGAACCAGACAAAATTTTGCGCCGCGTTGCCAACACGAAGTGCGGAAGAAACATTGTTGATGTTGTCGATATAAAGTTGGTCGCGTTTGCCTTGCAGTTTTAACAACAAGCCAGGACCCACTGTAATTGCCAAAGATAACAACACGATAATGCCGGGGACAATTGCCAGTTTCAGGTAGTAAATCCATTCTCTGGATTTAATCATTTTGGCGAGACCGATAACTCCAATAACAGCAATTAATATTTCGCCGTTTGCCTTAGTCAGCGTGGTCAGTGCCGTTACTATGCTGGCAATCAGTAGATCACGTTTGCTATCACTGCTAAACCAGCGTGCAATATAGTAAGTGCCGGCCGCAAAGAGGAAATAGAGCATTGGATCATTGCCAATACGCACAGAGTGAATAATGCTTGATGGCCACAACGCAAACATTGCACCTATCACGATGAACAGGTGCTGCTCGGTGATTCCCCATGTTTTAGTCGGTGATACGGAGTTTCCGGAGGTTAACGCTGGTTCAGTTTTTTTGTTAGCAGATAAAAGTTGTATGAATTTTGAATTCAGATGCTTGCCATATTCTTTTGATCTTTTGGCGGGTGGAGAAACAAAAGTTGCCTGTAATGGCTCGGCGTAAACAGGCGTTCTCCGGGTAATATTTAAAAATTGCCTGATTAATAACAATCCAAAATAGACGAAGCCCATTGAATAGGCCAGGCATAATAATTGTTGGATACGTTGTGCTTCCTGATTGCTAATCGGCCCAAATGCTCGTGTAATTTTAAATGTGATGGCACCGGTGTAGTAATAAAGTGGCGGATGGAAATAGGCTCCGTCCGTTGCTTTTTCCAGCGCGGGTGGAAGCCAATGCACTGCCAGATACTCTGAGTAATCCAGGTGTTCTTCCTGATCGTGGGTACGGGTATCAGGAGGAGTAATACTGAAGTAAAAAAGCCTGATAAATAACGCAGCCAATAATAAAACTTTGAATGAGCGACCGAGATTGGTTTTGATAATTAACAAGCTGACAAACAGCCCACTCAACAGTAGTACAATGTTTCCCAATTTATCGCCATACAATGACTTGAAGTTTATTCCCATCATTCCACCGGTATCGGTAAATATGATCTGGATTTTATTGTCGCCATTATTTAAATAATCACCGAGGTCGTAAGTAAAACCATTGCGATAATCGCGGCGCGAGGATTCTGAAATACTGCTAAGGTCTGCTGGCTTGTCATTAATTAAAATGGCAAGAACCTCATCATCGGGAATTATCTGGACCCGGGTTCCGGAAAGGCTTTCTTTGGTAATTGTACCGTTCAACTCATAAGTCCCGCTTGCCGGGGAGCCCATGTACAGCGGAAATTGAACGTCTGTCTTTACGCCATTTGGCCCGGTCATTGTGAAGTTGCTATAAGCGAGCTGACTGGATTTATTGAATGTGGCCGTCGCAATAATTGCCAGGGCAAGCGCGCCCAGGATCAGGCCAAAGAATAAATTATTTTTTATGATTCTCATTACGACTGTTCCTTGGATTTTTGCTCGAGATTTTTTATTTCTGCTTTAAGTATGCCGATTTCCTGGGTCAGGTTTTTATTGCTTTCAGATAGCTTTGAGATAACCACGGAGAACTGAATTAAAATAAAGAAAGCACCGATAATTAGTACCAATAACAAGGCGGCCGGGGCATAGATAATTCCCAGTGTTTGCGCCACTAATTCCAGCAACGGTTTGAACAGCGAAACCAGGAAGAAGGTAATGCCACAACCAAGCCAGAGCAGGGAATACTCTTCTTTCAGTTTTTTTCGTTTAATGAGTTTCAGGATAAACACAATCAGCGTTGCACTGCCAATAATGGAAAAAACCTGAATACGGTTTTGAATTAAAAAATCCAGGGATTCTTGCATGATCTTTACCTTCTTAATTGCGCGCGTTGCGCCGTCATTAAGATTGCAAGGCTAACTTTAATCATATAGTGAGCCGATTTGAGTCCGGATATGGATGAGTGACCACCTTGACGCTCTTGCATCTCGACCGAAACTTCTTTAATAGTGAAATTATTTTTCCCCAACAGAATAATGGTTTCCGGTTCCGGATAGTCAGTGGGATAGTGGGCTGCCAGAAAGGCAATTGCCTGCTTGTTGTAAGCCCGAAAGCCTGAGGTGCTATCGGTAATTTTTTGCTTGATCAATAAGTTATTCAGGAACTCAAAAAAACGAATTCCAACGCGACGCATAAAGGTACTTTGAAATCCATCCGTTTTAACGACAAATCGTGAACCAATACAGGAATCGCATTCTTGTTTATACAGAGGTTCCAGGATTTTGGGTATTTCGGATGGCAGATGTTGTCCGTCGCCATCAAACTGGATTGCGTAATCGTAATTATTGTAAAGCGCGTATTTAAAACCGGTTTGCACAGCACCGCCAATTCCCAGGTTCGAGGGAAGTTGGATGACGGTTGCGAGCCCGGTTGATTCCGCTTCTTTCTGGGTGTTGTCTTTGGAGCCGTCGTTCACTACCAGGCAAGTAAAATCAGCATCCTGTTTTTTTAAGGACAGAATGACATTCCTGATATTAGCCTCTTCGTTATAGGCTGGAATAATGATAAGAATTTTTTCTTTTGCCATACCAACACCTGCATTTTATTGTGCGGCATATTGCTATTGTCAGGAGCAATTAAGAATGCCAGTTGTTCTAGGTTGATATCCCGCAAATAGGAGTTATTTGTCGGAGTTTTTAACAATATCACTAATATGAAACTTGGGACGTCTTTTTACTTCTTCATAAATCTTTGATAAGTATTCGCCGATAATTCCCAGGCAAATCAGTTGTACGCTACCAATAAAAAGCAAGGGAAGTAATACCGATGCCCAACCAGGTGTTGCATCATCGGTCAATAATCTCACTGCTAAAACCCATGCTATCAAACTGAACGAAGCAAAGCCTGAAAGCAGGCCAAGTACAGTAATCATGCGCAATGGTGCGGTAGAAAATGCAGTGATGCCTTTCCATGCAAACGAGAGCATTTTCTTTAAGGGATATTTACTTTCACCAGCTTCCCGCGCCTGGCGTTCATATTTCACAATGGAGGAGGGATAACCCATCTCGCGCACTATGCCGCGCAAAAATAAATTTGATTCTCCATATTCTTTTAAAGATTCCAGCGCACGGCGTGACAAAAGACGGAAATCAGCATGATTAAAAACAAGGTCGACCCCCATTTTTTTCATCAGGTGATAGTAGCCTTCGGCAGTAAATCGTTTAAAAAAAGTATCGGTGTGACGCGCGGAACGCACGCCATAAACTACGTCATTTCCTTTCAGGTATTCATCTACCATCGCTTCGATATTTTGCGGATCATCTTGTAAGTCCGCATCAATACTGACAGTGATATCTTCTGTAGTTGTGCACAAACCCGCGTACAACGCATTCTGGTGCCCTTTATTGCGCGATAATTTTATAGCAACCAAGGCAGGATTTTTTGCAGCTTCTTCGTTCAGGATTTTCCAGGTTTTATCTTTACTGCCGTCATCAACCAGATAAATTTTTGAATCCTGATTAATTTTCCCTTTTGTAATCATTGAATCGCGTAACGCCAGCAATGTTGCTAGCGTTTTGGGTAGCATTTCCTCTTCGTTGTAACAGGGAATAACAACAGCGAGTGACGGCGTTGGGGCGTTCATGGTTAATGTTTCCTGTAGATCCAGAATTTGTGAACACAAAAGTTCAGTACAACAGTTATCCCGGTCGCTAAAAATTGAGCCACCACATAATGTTCTACCCAGGGCAAGGGCAGATAATGGTCAAATACAAATAAAAAGGCTGCAAACAGCGCAGTATTGGTTGATAAACCAATAGCGACCGCGACGAGATATTTAGGAATTGTCTCTTTATGGTTGCTACGGCTATTGAATGTGTAGCGGTAATTCGCCCAGTAATTAAAGAATGATGAAAGCACATAACCAGCTACTGAGGCAGCAACCTCAGGTAACCAACGACTTTCAACAAACAATATCAGTAGTAAAAACTGAATCAGTGTGGAAAGCCCACCAATACCTAGAAAAAGGGCGAAACGTTTCATTTCATTGTTATTTTATTTAGCTTTTAACAGAGGTTCTGTTTTTAAAAAACCGCTGCACATTACCACATTTTGGTTGACTGTGTAGTGTATTTACTTGCGGATGTACGAACTTGGGAAGGGGATAGCAGAATCGGTGTAATTGAAAATTATCAGGCCCAGCGCAACGCTACACCGGAGCGTTCGATGTACATATATTCAGGTTTATTAGTCAGAGGATGACAGGCATGGCGTAAGTGATGATGGTCAGCAGTAGAGCCCATGTATTCCCAGCAGACGCCTTCGTGCACACAGAGAGGATCGCCATCATTTAATGAGTAGCTCGCAAGTTCATCCCACATTTTTTGCCACTCAGGGTGATTAATATCGAGATATTGCATGTTTTATCCTTTGCGCATTGGGTAATAAATATGCATTCATTGTGGATTGTTAAGTTTCTTTGTCAAGAGTTGCTATTAACGCGATGATTTAAAAAGGAAAATAAATAATAAAATCGTGCTTTTCGTCACTCATTATAAAGTAACTTCAGGCTAGTTTGTCGTCTAAATTTGTATTTTTGTGTCATTGGGTAGCAAGAAAAAGAAAGACTGTTACTTGAGGTTATGTAGTCGATATCAAAATTTGTACCATCCTTTCTGTTAGGGTAAGGTTTGCTTTGTTTACAAGTTAACCGGGAGGTTGATATGAATATCGGTCAGGCTGCCCAGGCATCTGGTCTATCGACTAAAGCGATACGTTATTACGAAGATTTGGGATTGGTTGTCCCCGAACGCGACCAGAGCAATGACTACCGGGTCTATTCCAGTCGGAATGTTGAGCATCTGCGGTTTTTATGCAGGGCGAGGGCGGTAGGGCTGAATCTTGAGGAGTGCAGTAATCTTCTTGCTATTTATTCTGATCCGGAGCGTCGTTGTGCACAGGTTAAAGCATTAGTTGCTGAAAAAATTGCCCTGGTTGATCAACAACTGTCTTCGCTAGCCGCCCTGCGTGAAACCCTGGCTGGTATGGCAAATGAGTGTACCGGCAATACTGCCGATGAAATTAGTCCGGAGCGCATACACGGTGCGCAAATCGGCAAGCCTGCCGGTATGGCGTTCACGTTGGTAGGTGAATCAGATACTCCCTAGCGCCGGTGTTTTTCCGGTCGGAAAAAGGCTATGATGCGCGCCGTTTTGTCATTTGTTTTTGGGGGATTCAATGAGCATCAAATCTGATAAGTGGATGCGCCGTATGGCGGAAGAGCACGGCATGATCGAGCCATTTGAGCCAGGCCAGATTCGCTACGATGCTGCAGGTCAGCGCATCGTGTCCTATGGCACTTCCAGTTATGGTTACGATGTTCGCTGTGCCGATGAATTCAAGATTTTTACCAATGTGCACTCCACAGTAGTTGATCCAAAAAACTTTGATGAAAAAAGTTTTGTCGATATTAAAAGCGATGTTTGTATTATCCCTCCCAATTCTTTTGCGTTAGCGCGAACGGTTGAATACTTTCGTATTCCGCGCAATATTTTGACGGTGTGCCTGGGGAAATCCACTTATGCGCGTTGCGGGATTATTGTGAATGTGACTCCGCTTGAGCCTGAGTGGGAGGGGCATGTGACCCTGGAGTTTTCCAACACCACACCATTGCCAGCAAAAATTTATGCTAACGAAGGTGTGGCGCAAATGCTGTTTTTTGAATCTGACGAAACTTGCGAAACCTCTTATCGTGATCGCGGTGGCAAATACCAGGGCCAACGCGGTGTAACTTTGCCGCGCACTTAATATGGGTGATGTAATCCCGTTTAAAAAACCGAGCCCTTTTGAAAAGCATAAAGGCAAAACGTTGTGTCGTAGCGGTTTTCATAAATGGGAAGTGGTTAAGGAAAAACAATTTGATGTGAAGCAGGGAAAGTTGGTAACGATTTATAAATGCAGCCGTTGCGGCGAACAAAAAGTAGAATTGAAGTAATGCTAAAAATAAAAAAGGCTCCCTGTGGAGCCTTTTTTATTGCGTGTTTCACGTCGCCATTAGTGGTGGTGATGACCACCTGCACCGTGGGCGTGGCCGTGGTTCAATTCTTCCTCGGTCGCGGCGCGTACTTCAGTAATTTCCACATCAAAATTCAAATCAACACCAGCCAGTGGGTGATTGCCGTCGATGGTAACTTGATCGCCTTCAACGTGGGTAACGGTCACTACTTGCAGGCCGTGTTCAGTTTCTGCGTGGAACTCCATACCTACTTCAATTTGCTCAATGCCGGAAAACATGGTCGTTGGTAATTCCTGCACCAAGCTGTCATCACGCAAGCCATAAGCTTGTGCTGCTTTAACGGCTACATTCAGTTTGTCGCCTACAGTTTTCCCTTCAAGCTCCTGTTCAAGGCCCGGAATAATATTGCCTGCGCCGTGCAGATAGGACAGTGGCTCCTGGCCTTCAGAAGAATCAAGCACTTTGCCAGTGCCATCAGTCAGTGTGTAGTGGAAGCTGGCAACGCTGTTTTCTGCAATTTTCATAAAAAGCCTTTTGATTGGATAAATTAATAAAATAATTTTTTACGTTGAAATCAATGTTGAATCAAGAATTAAAAAGTTAGCGCATTAAAATTTTTCAATAGCTTTGCCATCCACAGATGCTTTGTGGATATAGATGGTATATGTGCTGCCTTTTTCTTCCTGCTGCAAGCGGACGAGCAGGTAGCTCCAGTCTTTGGCAAGCCATGCATAGGTCACGCGCTTATCGTTATCGCGGCTACGTTTTACTTTTACTGTATTTACCTTACCTAGCGGTGTATCCAGCACTTCTTCCCCCAGCGTGACAAACTTGTATTCTTTCAAGTGGCCGCCATCGGCAATCTGGTAACTGAAATTTTTCTGGCCGTTAAGTAAATCCTGTTGCAACTGGATTTGGTAGCTGAGTTTGTCTTGCACTCGTTGGGTAATATCCATTTGCCAGTTGGTTTGTTGTACTTTGTTAATAACAGTTTTTTTATCCCAGTCAAAACTTAAATCGGCATCGCGATCTTTTCCCAATCCGCGTCGCTTGTACAAATAGTGAAGCGGTTTAATTGTTTGTTTTACCGGGTCCCATTGCATTTTGCTGGTTTCGGTAATGGTCCCAATCATCGAATCAAACTTGAAGAGCAGGTCATATTGATTATCTGCGCTTTTGGTGAGCCGGTTGGTGACGGTGATGTTAAAGCCGTAGAGCTTGGCTTTGTATTGGTTGTCAAACGTTCTTGGTGCTTCGACTGCAGTGGCCAGCGCTGAGGCAAACAAGAGGCCAGTTGCGATCAGGTGGTGAAGGCTAAACCGAAAGTTGAGCATAGTATCTTCCGTTAAATGTCGTTGGCCTCAATTTGATAACCGCTTTCTGCTAAAAGTTCACCATTTAGCTCGGCTTTGCCGTCAGCCATCCGCAATTTACCCTCGGCAAACCATTTGACTGCCAGCGGGTAAATCACATGCTCCTGCCGTTGCACGCGCTTGGCTAGCAGGCCTGCATCATCGTTGGCTAGCACAGGAACCCGTGCCTGGATGGCAACCGGACCACCGTCCAATTCTGCAGTGACAAAATGTACGCTGACCCCATGGTGGCTTTCGCCGGCATCAATTGCGCGTTGGTGTGTATGCAGTCCTTGAAACTTGGGAAGCAAAGATGGGTGGATATTGAGCATGCGGCCGAGGTAATGCTCTGTAAACGCTGGAGTCAAAATACGCATGAAGCCTGCCAGCACTACGAGGCCAGGTGTGTAAGCATCAATAGTGCGCATGAGCTCGGTATCAAATGCGTCGCGGGTGGCGTAGTTCTTGTGATCAAGAACCAGTGTAGGAATTCCCGCTTTGCTGGCGCGGGTCAGGCCCATCACTTCGGGGCGATTGCTGATCACGGCGGCGATTTCAATAGGCAAATCGCCGCTGTTAACGCCATCAATCAAGGCTTGCAGGTTGCTGCCGCTACCGGAAATAAGAACAACAACGCGCAACTTTTTTACATCAGTGGAGGCAGCTTGCGACATTGATTAAAGGCCTTGCAGTTCAACGCGGTGCTCGTCACCAGCTGCTTTGGCAATATGACCAATGACAAAGGCATTTTCGCCGGCAGCTCGCAGGATACTCAGCGCGTTATCTTTTTCGCTGGCAGGAACGGCGATTACCATGCCCACGCCACAGTTAAAGGTGCGGTACATTTCGCGGATATCTACGTTGCCGCCTTTTTGCAGCCATCGGAATACTGGCGGGAAGGCCCAGCTTTTGGTGTCGATAACTGCTTTGCAGCCTTCCGGTAACACGCGTGGAATGTTTTCGGTCAAACCACCGCCGGTGATGTGTGCCAGGGCGTTAACATCGGACTCTTTAATAAGCTTCAGAACCGATTTTACATAAATACGGGTTGGTTCCATCAATGCGTTGGCTAGGGGTTTGCCGCCGCAATCCTGGGTTAAATCAGCGTTGGTAACTTCAATAATCTTGCGGATCAATGAGTAGCCGTTGGAGTGCGGGCCGCTGGAGGTGAGGGCGAGCAGGGTATCGCCTTCCTTTACTTTGCTGCCGTCGATAATTTCAGATTTTTCTACCACGCCAACACAGAAGCCAGCCAAATCGTAATCTTCGCCTTCATACATGCCGGGCATTTCAGCGGTTTCGCCGCCTACCAGCGAACAGCCGGAGAGTTCACAGCCATCACCAATACCGGCAACGACCGCAGCGGCTACGTCTACATTGAGTTTGCCAGTGGCGTAGTAGTCGAGGAAGAACAATGGTTCTGCGCCGGTTACTACCAGATCGTTCACGCACATGGCTACCAGGTCAATACCGATGGTGTCGTGCTTTTGCAGGTTCATCGCCAGGCGCAATTTGGTGCCCACGCCATCGGTACCGGATACCAATACGGGTTGGCGATAACCTTCGGGAATTTCACATAACGCTGCAAAGCCGCCCAAACCGGCCATTACCTCGGGGCGACGGGTGCGTTTGGCAACGCTTTTGATGCGTTCTACCAAGGCATCGCCCGCGTCGATATCAACGCCTGCATCTTTGTAACTTAAGGATGGAGTAGAGGTTTGGTTTTGGCTCATAAGAAAGGGCTCACAGCTCTGACAGTTGGAGTGGTTTAAAAAAAGGCCGCCATTCTAGCAGCTTATAGTTGCCCATGGGGAAACTTGGGGGAAATTGCCGAAAATTGTCCCTACGACTTACAGGGAAATTGTGATGATCACCCCGAATGACTCTGCCGCCAGTTGGAATAAGCCTGTTACAATGCCGCCTTCCCGGATTCCCTGATTGCCATTCACGATATTGTCTGGCTTATTAATGATCACCTTTCAGAGGTTGGCTTTAGTGCGTTTACTGTCGTTACGTGTGCTGCTGTTGGTTATGTTGCCGTTTGCTGGCGGAGTCAATGCCGGTCAAGCAGTCGATATCTATAAAGCGGAAGTGCTAGTAAAAAACCAATCAGAAGCAGAGCGCAACGCCGCTGCCCGCGCCAGTTTTGGTGAATTGATTGTGCGTGTTTCCGGCCAGCGCGCAGCAATTAGCCATCCGGCGATCCAGCAAGCATTGCCCAATGCACAAAATTACCTGTTCGGTTTTGCCTATAAATCCTCCGCCGACAAAATTATTGAAGAAGGTAAAAGCCTTTCTGCAACCGGCTTGCAATTAAATTTCGAGCCGCGTGCAATCGAAAAATTATTGCGCGATGCACAATTGCCGTTATGGCCCGCAACTCGCCCGAAAGTATTGGTGTGGCTTGTGGCCAAAGGGCCTGCCGGTTTACGTGTTGTGCCGCAACCTGCGGATATCCAGGCTATGCAAGCGCAAGCCAGTTATCGCGGTTTGCCTCTTGTGTTTGCGGATGCAGACTTGGAAGCCAATGATCTCTGGTCCGCCAATCTGGAAAAAATTAAAGCGGCCTCGCTGCATTATAAGGCTGATGCAATTCTGGTCGGGCGATATGCGCCCTCCAGCATCGGTTCAATCCCGGTTCCATCATCCTCTTTATCCAATGAAGCACTTGATACTGCCAGCACATCACTAAACGGATTAGGTCCCTGGGTTGGTGATTGGCAATTGGTGCATGCAGATAGTATCCAGTCATTTAACGATGAAACACCGGAGGCCAGTGGTTTATTCAGTTCAGCAATTGATCGCGCAGCAGATTATTTTGCTAACCAATATGCGATTACACCGACCAATCAAGGACCGCAAAGCATCGTATTGCGAGTGCGCAATATCGCCAGCTTTGGCGCTTTCAAAGAAGCACAGCGGTATCTGGATGAATTGGCAATGGTTCAGCGCATGGAAGTAGTAACGGTAAATTCCGACGGCTTGCTGGTGCGTTTAAATGTAGAAGGCGATACCAAATTATTGCTGAGCACATTAGCGCTTGGCCGTCGACTGGTTCCGGAGGCAGCAGCTACTGCGCCCGCAACAGATATTGATGCAGAAGCGATGGCTGAACTGGATCAAGCCTTGGCCACTGAAAATGGTATAAGCCCGCAAGCTCCGGTTTCAGCAGCAGCTCCGACTCACGCTGGTACCCTGGAAGACCCTTTAATTTTCGTTTGGCAAAAATAGAGTTTGGCAGAAGTAGTTATGATTAACTTGCCGCAGCAATTATCCCTCAGCGTCAATTTGAATGATGACGCCACCTTTGAAAATTTTTACGCACCCGCACAAACGCACAATGCGATGGTGGTCCAGGGGTTACGCGAACAACTGGATGGCAAAAGCGAAGCATTTGTTTATCTGTGGGGCGCGCCCGGTTGCGGTTTAACACATTTGTTGCAAGCGGCCTGTCATCAAGCGCAGGAAATGGGTTTGGCGGTGCAATACCTTCCTTTGCGTGATCTCGTCGGTTATGCGCCCGATGAATTGTTTGTCGGCCTGGAAGATTTGGATCTTGTGTGTCTGGATTGTTTGCCTAGCATCGCCGGACGCCCGGATTGGGAATTGGCGATTTTCAATTTATACAATCGCTTGCGCGAGCAAGGTAAGCGCTTGCTAGTTGCGGCTGAGCACAGCCCGCGCGAATTGGAAATTTCCCTCGAGGATTTGCGCTCGCGCTTGCAGTGGGGAATTACTTATCAAGTGCACAGTTTGAGCGATGAAGACAAGCAACAAGCATTACAACTGCGCGCTCGCGCCCGCGGTTTGGAATTGAGTGATGAAGTAGCGCAATACATCATCCAGCGCTTGCCGCGCGACACCAATGAGCTCTTCTGGCAATTGCAGCGGTTGGATCACGCCTCACTCGCTGAACAACGCAAATTGACCATTCCGTTTGTAAAGAAAGTTTTAGCGATTTGATCACTTCGGGTATCGCACCCACAATTCTCTCCAGTTAGATAACCACTTCAGGTATTTACGTAATGCGGGGCGACGGATTTTTTTCGGCGCCCTAAAGTTTGCATGTTTTTTTTCATCTGTAAAATAAACGGTTTTAATTAAAAATGGGCGCAGGTTGTATTATTTGTCGCTGCATAACGGAGAGTTCTATGTCGTTTCCCCCCAAATATTTGGCTCGTATCATTGCTGTTGTAAGCCTTTCCAGTTTACTTGCCGCTTGCGGCAATGACGGAAATTCCAATGGTTCGTCATCAGTTGCCGGTGCTGCTAATTCCAGTGCAAGTTCCAGTCTGATTAAAGTCAACCAGCTCGGCTTTTTGCCTGAGTCATCAAAGCTGGCCGTTGTGCCGGATGTTCCTGCCACCAGTTTCAAATTGCTCAAAGCAGGAACTGCCATAGAAGTATTCAGTGGAACATTGAGTGCTGCGAAAGTGTGGGATGCTTCCAGGGAAAGTGTCAAAGTGGCGGATTTCTCCAGTGTAAAAACACCGGGCGATTATCAATTGCATGTTGACGGCCTCGCCAATTCCCACGTATTTAGCATCGCCCCCGATGTTTACAACGCATTAAATGCGGCGAGTATCAAAGCGTTTTATTTCAATCGCAGCGGGGTCGAATTATTGCCTGAATTCGCGGGTAAATTTGCGCGTCCACTCGGGCATGCGGACACGCAGGTATTGATTCATCCATCGGCAGCCAGCGATGCGCGTCCGTCAGGTACAGTGGTATCCAGTCCCAAAGGTTGGTATGACGCGGGCGATTACAATAAATATATTGTTAACTCGGGAATTTCTACCTACACCTTGCTCGCAGCTTACGAACATTTTCCGGAAATTTTTAACAATCAGAATTTAACCATTCCTGAAAGCGGGAATGCATTACCGGATTTACTGGATGAAACATTATGGAATCTTGAATGGATGCTAACCATGCAAGATCCAAATGACGGTGGTGTTTATCATAAGCTCACCAATGAAAATTTTGATGGAACCATCATGCCGCACGAGGCACTCAGGGAGCGTTATCTGGTGCAAAAAACTACCGCCGCCACGCTTGATTTTGCGGCGGTAATGGCTACAGCCAGCCGTGTGTTTGCGCCCTATGAAACGCAGTTGCCGGGGCTTTCTGCAAAAATGCGGAAGGCCGCCGAATCAGCATGGGAATGGGCGAATATTCATCCGGCAATTGTTTATAAACAACCGTCCGATGTGCGCACTGGTGAGTATGGTGATAAAACCCTGAGCGATGAATTTGCCTGGGCGGCGGCGGAGTTGTACATCACTACCCGGGTGGATGGTTATTACACGGCACTGAAGCCTGTCGATGTGTTTAACTCAGTCCCGTCCTGGGGCAATGTGAATGGCTTGGCCTGGGTGTCACTCGCGCACCATCGCGCCCAACTTACGAACGTTGCTGATCAAACATTAATTGCCAGCCGGATCAAAACGCTTGCTGACAATTTGTTATCAACCTGGTACGCATCGCCTTACAAAGTCAGTATGGAAAAACATGATTTTGTTTGGGGGAGCAATTCGGGGGCATTAAATCAGGCAATGATGCTAGTGCAAGCCTATCGTTTGAACGGTAAGCGTGACTACCTGGATGCAGCCCAGGCGCAGTTGGATTATGTGTTGGGGCGCAATGCAACAGATACTTCTTTTGTCACCGGCTTCGGGGAAAAATCGACGCTGCATCCGCACCATCGCCCGTCAGAGGCAGATGGAATTCCTGAACCAATCCCCGGTTTTATTGCTGGTGGTCCGCAGCCGGGCCAGCAGGATAAAGCGGATTGCAAAGCGGTTTATCCCTCCAGTGTTGCGGCCAAATCTTATTTGGATAATTACTGTAGTTATGCGAGCAATGAAATTGCAATTAACTGGAATGCACCGCTGGTCTATGTGTCGGCTGCTATCGCGGCACTAACGCCGAAATAAATTCCACTGTTTTTAAAGCTACAGGGATGATGGGATGTTTATCGACACGCAGCAGCGTGACAATATAAACAAACCAATATTTCACAGGTTACATATCGAAATCGCCAGCCATGTGCTGGCGATTTTATTTCTGTTTGTCTTGTGAGGCACTCGCTGATTTGTTGGCTGGCTTCATGGATATAACCGGCGCATTATGAGTCCATATAACAAATAAACCGTTAGCGCCGAGGTGTGTGCCATGCAAACCTGCGTAAGAAAAATTATTTTTATTACTGGTTGTTTGATATTGGTTTCTTGTGGTGGCGGAGGTGGCGGTAGTAGTAATCCACCGACTTCATCATTGATGACTGTTTCATCGTCGGTAGCGATGAGTTCCAGCCTGGCCTCTTCGTCAATTGTACCTGCATCGTCAGTTGTATCATCAAGTGTGCAAGCTTCTTCAGTTGCCGCATCAACCAGCAGTATTTTTTCCGGCATTGCAGCCCGGCCTTCCAACAAGACCTGTATTGCACCCGCACCGGTGGCTTCCGGCGCTACAACAATTAGCTGGAGTGCAGTTTTTCCATCCTTACCCAACATCGCCCAGGCCACTAATTTAATCCAGGCGCCGGATGATAACGCCAACTGGTATGCGTTGCGCCAGCCGGGAACTGTTGTGCGTTTTCCTAACCAGGCATCGGCGAATGCATTAACCACGGTGTTGAATATTGAAGATCGCGTTGAATTCAATGGTGGTGAAACTGGTTTATTAGGCATCGCTTTTCATCCGCAATTCGCTACCAATCGCTATGTGTATTTTTATTACATGGGATTAACAGCAGGCGATGATCTGGAGTCACGTATTGTGCGTTATC
The DNA here is from genome assembly GCA_003056245.1 of Cellvibrio sp. 79. Taxonomy (GTDB): domain Bacteria; phylum Pseudomonadota; class Gammaproteobacteria; order Pseudomonadales; family Cellvibrionaceae; genus Cellvibrio. The sequence continues at coordinate 215,412 of MVDH01000005.1, forward strand.
AATTTGCATCCAACGGTACTATTGATAAAAACAGCGAACTTATTTTGTTGCGTTTTAACCAACCCTATTCAAATCACAACGGCGGACAATTGGCATTTGGTAAAGATGGTTTTTTGTATATCGCATCAGGTGATGGTGGCAGTGGCGGAGATCCGCAGCAAAACGGACAAAACAAAAATAATTTGCTTGGGAAAATATTGCGCATTGATGTGAATAATCCAGCCAATGGAAAAAATTACGGCATACCGGCAGATAACCCTTTTGCCAGCAGTGGCGGCTCACCGGAAATTTGGGCGTATGGATTGCGTAATCCCTGGCGTTTTAGTTTTGATTCTGAAACGGGCGATCTATGGGCAGGTGATGTAGGGCAGGGCGCGTGGGAAGAAATTAATATAGTTACCAACGGTGGTAATTACGGTTGGGGCGATATGGAAGGCGATACCTGTTATAGCGGCCGACCCAATTGTTCTACCGCCAATAAAATAAAACCGGTTTTATCGATTAGCCATAACACCGGTGTTTGTTCCGTGATTGGTGGATTTGTTTATCGCGGGCAACAATATCCTGCTGCCTACGGTAAATATTTTTTTACGGATTACTGTTTGAATACCATGCAATCTATTACGCGCAATAGTAATAGCAGTGTCAGTGTAAATACACATGGAAATGTACCTGTCGATATAGTGTCTTTCGCGCAAGATAACCAAGGTGAGCTTTATGCGATTGGCCAAAGCGGTGCCGGTTCGCAAATTGTAAAACTCCAGGCTACCGGTGGAGAGCAAACGCCGGGCACTATGGCATCGCTCCTCTCGGCAACAGGGTGTGCTGATACAAATAATCCAAAATTGCCAGTGGCGGCGATGATTCCTTATCAAGTAGAAAATCAACTATGGTCTGATGGTGCTGACAAAGAGCGTTATCTCGCCGTGCCGGATAATCAAAAAATTGGCCTTGCAACCAATGGCGATTTTTTATTTCCAGTGGGCAGCGTGTTGATGAAGCATTTCAAACTGGGCGATAAATTTATTGAAACCCGCTTGTTTGCGCGCGGTGTTTTGGGGTGGCAGGGATTCAGTTATGAATGGCGCGATGATCAAACGGATGCAAATCTCTTGGCAGATAGCAAGGAGAAAACCATTGATGGCGTACAGTGGCAATACCCGAGTCCCGGCCAGTGTCTGATTTGCCATACTGAAGTGGCAAATTTTTCGTTAGGGTTGGAAACAACGCAATTAAATTCAGTGATGCGTTATCCCGTAAGTGGTGCAACAGCTAATCAGTTGGATACATTGGCTCATATCCAATTATTTTCATCGCCATTAACGTCGCAACAAAAAACTGAAAAATTATTTTCGTTAACTGATACCAATGCGTCAGTAGGACAACGTGCACGCTCCTATTTGCACAGTAATTGCGCGGGTTGCCATAGTCCGAATGGGCCCACACCTACCAATCTGGATTTACGTTTTGTGACTGCGTTGCCTGCAACCAATGCGTGTAACTCGCAACCATTGGTAGGGGATTTGGGAATTGCCAACGCGCGTTTAATTGTACCGGGTGAACCGGCCCGTTCAATTGTGCTGGAGCGAATGAAGCGGCGTGATAGTGACCAAATGCCGCCATTGGCAACGCATATTGTTGATGCAGCAGCGGTACAAGTGGTTAGTGATTGGATTGCGGGACTGACGAGTTGTGACTGAGGCTTTTTTGCGAATGAGCTTGTAAAAAAGGCGGACCATTTCGGTCCGCCTGTTTTTTTAATTATTTTTTAAGACGATTACTGCAATCTAAATCCAGTTGTTATGCTTTATTTCTGTCACGAATGTCAAGGCGCAACACACTCAAAACATTTCACATAAATACCACGCGGGTCATTCAGGCTTTGAATTTCCTGCAATGGTTTTAACGCTGGAGCGAGATCGTTAAGCACACTGAGCGACGAAAATTTTTCCAGCAACGCTTTGGGTACTAATGTCCCGGCTTGTCCACCTAACAAGGATTGTACTAATTCCTCCTTTGGTGAAAGCGGGCGATGTACAAATTCCACTTTGTATTTATCGAGTTTCGCATCAGTGGCGATAGCTGCAATAACATCTTTCAATGTTCCTAACTCATCGACAAGGCCAATTTCTTTGGCTTTGGTGCCGGTCCATACATGGCCTTGTGCAATTTCATTGATCGCGTTTTTGTCTTGTTTGCGCGCGGTTGCTACCAGCGTAATAAAACGCTGATAAATATTATCCACACTGTGTTGCACCACTTTGCTTGCTTTGCTGCTTAACGGACGGTCAAGGCGCATGGTGCCTGCCAATTCTGTTGTGCCTACACCGTCAGTGCTAACACCTATTTTCTTTAGCGAATTTTCCAGCGTCGGGAATGCTCCGAATACACCGATAGAGCCGGTGATGGTGGTCGGCTGCGCCCAGATCTTATCGCCCGCCGTTGCAATCCAGTAACCGCCCGATGCGGCAACGCTGCCCATGGAAATATAAATGGGAATATTTTTTTCGCGCAGTTTAATAATTTCTGCGCGAATAATTTCCGAAGCAAACGCACTGCCGCCACCGGAGTCCACGCGAATGACCAGTGCTTTTACATCGGCATCATCTTTCACCTGACGCAATAATTCGAGCATGCTTTCACTGCCGATACTGCCATCCGGTTGATGCCCATCAACAATGGAGCCTACTGCTGCAACCACGGCGACTTTATTTTTTTCCATGCTTGGTAGCTTACGTACATCGGCAAGATAGGATTTAACTCCTACACCGTTGTACCATTCGCCTTCGTCACTTTTTCCCGCTGTATCTATTAATAATTGTTCAGCGTCCTGACGCGATAGAATTTTATCAACCAATTTTTTTTCCAGCGCGAGTTTAGCGCTATCACCTTCAGTGAGCGCCATGTGCGCATCCAGATTATTGACATAATCGTTGATGCTACCGGGAGTAAGCTTGCGGCGTTGTTCAATATTAGTAGTGAAGGTAGCCCAGAGTTCATTGATCCATTGTTCGTTGTGCTCGCGTGATTCATCGGACATGTCGTCGCGCAAAAACGGTTCGAGATAATCTTTGTATTTGCCAGAGCGGAACGCGTGAATGGTGATGCCGAGATTATCCAACGCCGTTTTATAGTAATTCATATAGCGGCCGTAGCCGGTGATTTCTATAGTGCCCATATCGTGTAAATAAATTTCGTCGGCATAGCTGGCAAGGTAATATTGTTCTTGCGAGTAGTTGTCGCTGACCGCAATAATTTTTTTGCCGCTGCTTTTGAAATTTTCCAGGGCTTGGCCCAGCTCGTTCATTTTGCTTAAGCCGCCGCCGACCAAACGCCCCGGTTCCAACACCAATAGCGTTATGCGTTTATCAGTAGTGGCATTATTGATTGCTTCTACCAATTCGCTGACGACGGTTTCATTTTCATCCGGATCTTCTTCGGAAAGTAGCATGCTCGTTGGATCGATATAACTGCGCTGGTCTACCAGAATTCCGGTAGGCGCCAGTCGCAATGCAAAACTTGCTGGAAGTGGTTTGGGCGCGCTTGAACCTATCGCTGCCAGAATTAACAACAACAACAACAGGAAAAAAATATTCATCACTGTGTTGCGTAACCAGGTAATACCACCCCCAAGGCCATTAAAAAAACGGCGGAGCGGGCCCGGTTTTTTTGGGGCAACTATTACCGGTGCAACCGGCGGTGGCGTGAGCGGAGTTGGACTGGGTGGAACCGGCGGCTCGTAATGATTAACTGACACGATAAATTCCTTGGTTAATGGTTGCTGTCATCAACAGCGGGTGTAGAAGCATTTTTGGTATACAAATAATAATTCCAGTATTGCAACCAGCGGCTGGTCATCATGGAGGCGATAAATAAAACAGTGACCAGAATGGTGATCAACCAATCGCTCCACAACCAGCGAGTCATCAGCAGTGGAACTATTACCAGAAAATACATCAGTGCAACAAAACATAACCAGCTATAGCTGCGATGGGTTTCATTGCGCAGCGCGGGAATAAATATCAGCAGTGGAATAATTTGCACCATCCATAATTTGATATTGCCGGTTTCACGAAATAAATTAAGCGCAGTAAACAACAGCAATAAACCGGCGTAGCAACCCAGGGTCAGTGCGCGACCAATACGCAATTTTTTTTGCAGAATTAGGGCGTCGGCATCAGTGATAATAATTTCTTTTTTACGCTTTCCGTTTTCAGTTTCCGGTGCGTGTTCGGATTCAGTCATGAATTAACCTTGTTGCTGCGTTAACTATTAAGTTTCAGTGCGAGTGTGGCAACACGTTTGCCCAGAGCCTGGCATAAATCGATTTCGTCGGCGCTGAGTTTGGTGGGTTTATCGCCGTGGGCAAAATGCGATGCACCGTAAGGGCTGCCGCCAGTCAGCGTGGTATTTAAACCGGGTTCGCTGTAGGGAATTCCCGCAACCACCATCCCTTGATGCAACAGCGGCAACATCATCGACAGTAGCGTCGTTTCCTGGCCGCCATGTAAGGTTGACGTTGAGGTAAAGACAGCGGCGGGTTTGTTAATTAAATCGCCATTCAACCAATGGGTGCTGGTGCCATCCAGAAAGTATTTTAGCGGCGCGGCCATATTGCCGAAGCGGGTAGGGCTGCCGAGGATTAAACCGGCACAGTGTTTTAAATCATCTGCGCTGCAATAGATGGCGCCGCTATCGGGAATATCCGGCTCGGTTGCTTCGGTGGTAGCAGACACGGCGGGTACTGTACGCAAGCGTGCTTCAATACCACTGATTTGTTCGATACCGCGCGCGATTTGTTTCGCCATTTCGAGCGTCGATCCGTTGCGGCTGTAATACAACACCAATACATAGGCGGACATCATTTATCCCTCAAAGAATGGTCAATACGTTTTCAGGTGGGCGGCCAATGACGGCTTTATCACCATTAATGACGATGGGACGCTCGATCAATTTTGGATTTTCTACCATCGCTTTGATCAACGCGGCCTCGCTGAGTTTGCCATCGCCAAGGTTGAGTTCTGTGTAAGCATCTTCACTTTTGCGCAACAAATCGCGTGCGTTGATACCTAATTTGGCAAGTAGCGCTTTTAACGATTTCGCTGTGGGCGGTGTTTCCAGATAGAGGATAACCTCCGGCTCAACGCCGTTATCGCGCAGCAGGGCCAGGGCATCGCGCGATTTGGAGCAGCGCGGGTTGTGATAAAGTGTCACCATTTTTCAATTTCCGTTGCGGAGAATGCCGCCGATTATAGCGGCTGGGTTCCGGTTTAGGTTTAAGGATTTATCGCTATGCCATGGTTAAGTGAGCATCGGGTCAACATACATTGGACCAACATAAAATTGCACTACCGTTGGTTATTGGGTTTTTTCTGTTTAATGGTTCGTCAGTATCAGGCAAAAGAATGCCAGAAAAGTGCGGCGTCACTGACCTACGTAACGCTTTTCGCTACCGTGCCGATGATGACCGTTACCTATTCAATGTTCTCCATTATTCCCGCGTTCCAGAATCTGGGTGACCAGTTACAGACCATGTTGTTTGAACATTTCCTGCCCAATAGCGAACAGGATTTAGGGAAATACTTGCAGGATTTCTCCGCGCAGGCGCGCCAGCTGACCGCATTCGGTTTGGCGTTTTTGCTGGTTTCTGCGTATTTGATGCTCAAGAATATCGAGCAAAATTTCAATTCGATCTGGGGTGTTGCCCGCGGTCGCCGTGGTGTTGCCAACTTTTTGCTCTATTGGGCGATTCTAAGCCTGGGACCATTGTTGCTGGGTGTTGCGCTGGCGATGAGTACCTATCTGGCGTCCTTCCGTTTGCTGGTGGGTCATTACGATAGCCTTGGGGTGATCGAAACCGTATTGCAATTTGCGCCCTGGGTTCTGATCTGGGCGGCCTTTACTTTGTTGTTTGTCGCCGTACCGAATTGCAAGGTTCCCGTAACCCATGCATTGGTCGGCGGTTTTTTCACGACGTTATGTTTCCAGGGGTTAAAAGCGGCGTTTGGCTGGATTGTTAGCCACTCATCTTTTACGTTGGTGTATGGCGCCTTTGCCGCTGTACCGTTATTCCTGCTGTGGGTTAATTTGATCTGGACGGTAATCCTGGGAGGGGCGGTATTTGTGCATACCATCAATGCCCACCAGATTGGTTTGCGCGTGCGCAATTACCCGGATTTACTTGCCAGCCTGATGATTTTATGGCGCTGTTACCAAGCATCGCGCGATGGTAGTGCAGTACCGGAGCGGGCGCTGTTGCGCCAGGGCCTGGCAGCGGACCAGTGGCTGCGGATCAGTGAAACGTTGGTCAAACACCATGTTCTCACTACTAACTATCAGGGTGATTACCTGCTGTGCCACGACTTGAAAAATCTGCGGTTGCTGGATTTGGCCGATATATTGGAAGTGCCGCGCCAATTGCCTAAAGAGCGCGAGTGCCTGGCCGGTTTGCCGTGGGGAGCTGAGGCGGTAATCCAGTTGGGAGCCGTGGACCAATTTACCCGGGAGCATTTGGATAGATCCGTGGAATCATTATTTAACGCGACCAGCGTTGTTGAAAATCCATCCAAACAAGAAGGGTAAAAATATTTCTGCGGGGAAAGATCCCTGTCTATACTCTCGGTAACACACTATTCCAGACCTTTTAATCATTAGAAGATTTGTTCCCGCTATGGCAATCCCCTTGTTGATTTGTGATGACTCGATGATGGCGCGCAAGCAAGTCGCGCGCTCCTTACCTGAAGGCCTGGAGGTCGATATCACCTTTGCCACCAATGGTGCGGAAGGATTGCAAGCGATCCGCGACGGCAAGGGCGAGATGGTTTTCCTCGACCTGACCATGCCGGAAATGGATGGCTACCAGGTGCTGGAAGCGGTTAAAACCGAAGGTCTGGATGCGATGATTATAGTGATCTCCGGCGATATCCAACCCACCGCCCACGAACGTGTCACGCAATTAGGTGCGCTGGATTTTATCCAGAAGCCGGTTAACCCCGAAAAGCTTGCTGAAACCCTGCGTAAATTTGGCTTGATTTGATTCTGGCGTTTTATTCCATCTGCCGTTAGATTGCCGCCAGTTTGTTAACCTGAACTGGCGTACTTCATGAATTCTTCCCCGTTATCGCTTTCCCGCTTTGGCCAAAAACTGTGTACTGATGCCGGCATCGTCACCCTGATGGATGATCTGGGGGACGCGTTGCGTGTTAATCCTGATATGATTTTTATGGGCGGCGGTAACCCCGCGCGCATCCCGGCGATGGAACAGGCGTTTGAGGAGGCCTTGCGTGCAACCCTGGATGATGAGCGCGAAGCCCATCAATTATTAGGCGTTTACCAACCGCCACAGGGCGATGCGGAATTGCTGGATACCATCGCCGAATTATTAACGCGCGAGTATGGCTGGCCGATTTCGCGCGCAAATATCGCGCTCTCCAACGGCAGTCAGTCGGCGTTTTTTGTGTTGTTCAATTTGCTTGCTGGCGGATATCCCGACGGTAGTAAGAAGCGTATTCAATTGCCGTTAACGCCGGAATACCTGGGTTACAGCGATCTGGGCATTTGCGATGATTTTTTTACCGCGACGCGCCCGAGCATTGAGTTACTGCCCGATGGCTTTTTTAAATATCACGTCGATTTCTCGCACTTAAAAATCACCGCCGAAACCGGCGCGCTCTGCGTGTCTCGCCCCACCAATCCCACCGGCAATGTCATTAGCGATGAAGAATTATTAAAGCTGGACGAATTGGCGCGCACGCACAAGGTTCCGTTTATTGTCGATGGTGCTTACGGTACTCCCTTCCCGAATATTTTATTTGCCGACGCGCAACCGCACTGGAATGACAATACGATTTTAGTATTGAGCCTATCGAAATTGGGATTGCCCGGCGCACGCACAGGAATTGTCATTGCCAATCCGGAAATGATTAATGCATTCGCCAAAGCCAATACCATTTTGAGTTTAGCGACTGGAAATTTTGGCCCGGCATTAGCGCGGCATTTGCTGGCGAATGGAAAAATTTTGCAATTAAGTCGCGACGTCGTTGCGCCGTTTTATCGCGTGCGCATGGAGCATGCCGTTGCAACATTCAAACAACATCTCGGTGATTTGCCATGTTTGATCCATAAACCGGAAGGCGCCATTTTCCTGTGGCTTTGGTGTAAGGATTTACCAATTTCCAGTGAAGCACTTTATCAACGCTTGAAAGCGCGCGGTGTATTGGTGGTTTCCGGCCACCATTTTTTTCCGGGGTTGGAAGAGGAGTGGCAACATAAGCATGAATGTATCCGTGTGACTTATTGCCAGAACCCGAAAATAGTCGAGCAGGGTGCGCAGATAATTGCGGATGAGCTGCGGAGGATTTATCAGGCGGAATAATTTTTTGTTATCAATTTTTGATTGTGAATCTGCAATAAAAAACCCGGAAGGCCATAGGGCTTTCCGGGGTAAAAGTCGCGTCCGATGCGTTCCAAGATCCTGAAGATTTTATCCCTGGCTATTAGAGACCAGTACCGTTAATCCAGACGTTGTTAATACGACCATTGGCAGTAGGCATACGCACGCTGCTGTAACCCGCTTTTTCCGCAATGGTCATTAACACGTTGGTGTGGTTTACACCGCCTTGCGTTGCCACTTGATCTCCCCAGCGTTTGCCCGGCTCACCCAGTGGACGCAAATCCACCGAGCGACCAGTTACCAGACCGGCGTTTTTACCGCCAGCCAGCAACATCGGAATGCGATGGTGGTTGTGGTAGTTGCCGTGGCCCAGGTCCGATACCGTACAGATAATCGTGTTATCCAACAGGCTGCCATTGACATCCGGGGTGTTCGCCAGCTTTTGGATGAACTGGCGGATTTGCCCCATCCACCAGACTTTACTGGTGGTATGCGCGGCGGCGTCCTGGTGCGACAAGTCATGGTCACCCGTGCCGGTTCCGGGAACAACAATCGGAGATACCGGTACGCCGTACATGAACGCGATGCTGCGGGTGATGCCGCAAGATAGCGTCGATACCGCGATGTCTTGCTGGATGGCAGAGATATTCGCCAGTACCGAGGTTGCCCAGAGTGCTTGCTCTTCACCACCGGTGATGCTGTCCACGCGCGGTTTGATGCTGGTGCTGACATCCAGGCAACCACCCATGGAGGCTGCGTTGAGTTTCTGTTCCAGTACGTCCAATGCAGCAACGTGTTGTTCCAGTCGCTCGCGTTCGAGGCTGCCCAATTGGGTTGTAAGGCGGCTCAGGTCTTCACGAGCGCGTGCCAATACCTGAATCTGGGCGGTATCACCGCCGCCACCGCTACCGCCGAACAATTGCGGGTAGAGGATGCGCGGGTCATCGACCGGGTGCAGGCTGGTGCCGTTGTCGTAGCTGACACGTTTGGACGTATCGCTACCCCATTTGGTACCGACCCCCATTTGCAGGGATGGACGGGACACGCCCGAACTGGCGCGGTTGGCCCAATCCTCTTTACCCATTTGCACTTCAATCGATGAGGCGCCGGATGAAGACGTCGCAACGCCCGTCAAACATTTCAGTGCGCCACCTTCGTGGGTATTGGCATTACCTTCGTAGCCGATGCCATCCAGGAATACCAGATGCTGGGCGACTTGCTGCAAAGGCGCGGTCATGGCGGGGAAGCTGGCGCCCGCCAAGGCACCGGCACGCGGGAAAAACACGTCCGGCACACAGCCATTGGGGTGGTAAATAAACAAGGTGCGGATGCGCTGGGTCTCAGCCGCCATGGCGGAGCGCGCAAGCATGGCCGCCAGTGGACTCATCGCTACCGAGCCAGCCGCCAGAGCTTTAATTAATGAGCGTCTTTTCATGATGACTCCTATTTGCGATTCAGGTAGCTGGGTGAAGTAACGGTTTCGAGCAGCATGTCGCGCAGGTCAGTGGACTTGCCCTGCCAGCGCGAGTAACTCGCATCAACCGCACATTGGTTGGGATCGGAAACCCCTGTCGCAAAACGTTGGTACTGACGGGTCACACACTTGGACGTTGCTTCCGCACCGGCAGTACCCAGCACGCCAGACAAGCCGCGCAGATCCGCAAAGGTGTAGCTGTCTGACTCGGTCATTACGGCCAAACCGGAAATACCACCGCTCGCATCCACCGGGATGCTGTTGCCTTCCAGAGTACGGAAGCGGCCCACGGCGTCGTAGTTTTCAAATCCGAAACCAATGTTGTCGATGTATTGGTGACAGGACTGGCAGTTCTCGTTGTTGGTATGCGCTGCAAAACGCTGGCGAGTCGGCTTGTTTGGATCCAGCGGTTCAACCTCACCCACGTTCGGTGGTGGCGGCGCAAAGTCCTGGCAGAGCAGGTTGCGACGCACCAGCAAACCGCGATGGATCGGGTGGGATTCCTTCACTGTGGCGAGTGTGGTGTTGATGGCGCCCATATGGAGGATACCGCCGCGTTGTGCGTTGGTAGCTACCTTCTGGAATTGATCGCCACTCACGCCGGCGATGCCGTAGTAACTCGCCAATGGACCGTTCAGGAAGCTGAAGCCGGGGTTAAACGCATCGGCGATTTTGTAACCGGGTTTGAGGAAGATTTCTTTGAGGAAACTTTCCAGTTCGGTTTTCATCGCCGTACCGATAGCGGTATTGAACTGCGGATACAGGGTTTTATCGCGCTGCAAGTTCGCTACGTCGTCCACATGCAACCATTGCATACCGAAGTGGGCGAATTGCGCACCGGCTTTGGTAGTTGCCAGCAAACGCTCGGCTTGGGTGCGCAGTTGCGCCGGTGTGCTCAAGCGATTGTTATCGGCTTCGGTGATCAGCGTTGCGTCGGGCATAGAACCGGTGAAGGTGTAGGCCAACAAGCTCGCGGTTTCGTACTGCGTCAAGCTACCGGTGCCGCTCAGTGTGCTACCAATTTCCGAACGATAGAGGAAGTTGGGCGATGACAACATGGCCTGGATAACCAAGCGCGCACCAGCATCGTTGGTTGCGCCCAAACGGAACAGGTTGCTGTACGAGGTTTGCTCGGCCGCAGCCAAGGGGCGACGGAACGCGCGCTTACCAAACGCAGGAACGAAGGTATTCGCACACTGGTCGCGGGCGGTAGACGTGGTACAGCTCAACAGATTGCTCAGGTTGACGCTGCTGGCAACATCTTTCGCCGCATTCCAGTACGCATCCATACGGCCATTGGTAACTTTACCGGCAGCTGCGTTGTTATCGAACCCTTTCACTTTCGAGTCGGGATCGAAGCTCGCCGCAATCGCAGTACCGTTGGAAATACCCAGCAGGTCGTTGATGGTATTGGCGTATTCGCGATTGGTCAGCAAGCGCAAGCGGCGCGGCAGGATATCTTCGCCAGTGGTACAGGTGACCGGTGGTTTCCAGCTCAGGATGTAATCCGCAATACGCGTTGAACAATCGGTATCACAGGCCGCCGGATTACCGTAAGGCATGGTGCTATCAATCTTGGTAATCAGGGTGGCGCGGGTCCAGCGATCCAGCACAATCGGACGCATCGCGTTATCGCCCTTCGCACCATGGCAACCGGCACAACCTTTATCCACGTACAACTGGGCACCGGTCAGATTGGAAATACTGCTGGAGCTGTTGGATATGCGCGATGAACTGCTGCTGGTGATCGACGACGAACTTCTGGAGCTAGTGGATGATGAGGTAGTCACCGGCGTCAGCGACAGGAAGTAAGCCGCTGTATCCGCCGCACATTGGCCCACGCACGCGGTTGGATCGCTCTTCGGCATGTTGTCTTCAATGTATTTCACCAGGTTCGCCACGCTGGTATAGCGTAGGTTGCGTGGATCAATTTTGCTCACGCTGGCACCGGCAGTGCCGTCGGCATTTACAGCATGGCAGAAGAGACAGCCAACCGTCGGGGTTTCCCACAGCGCTTTACCGCGTACCGCATCACCGACCAGGATCTGGCTGGACGAGGAGCTGCTGAGCGAACTGCTGGCCAGGCTGGAAGATGAGCTGCTGCCGAATGGATCGGTGTACGTCAGGTTCAACGTATTGGAAGCTGGCGATGGAATGCTGTCCTTGATGCTGATCACCTTGTATTGGACGGCCGGACTCGCCGCATTCAATACCGAGTTGGTGAAGGTCACGGTATTGGCAGGAGCATTACCAACGGAAACCCAACGGCCTTTAGCATCATTACGACGAATCAGGAAGCCGGTTTCATCGGCACTGGTATCGGTCCAGTTCAGGCTGGCATTGGCGGTCTGGTTGTTGATCGATCCCATCAGACTGAGCGGCGTTGTGGGCGCCGAGGGCAGGGTGATGACATTCGGCGCGGTGGCGCTGTCGCGGGTCAGGAACATCTTGAAGTAAACCGGGACACGCTCGCCGATCGACGATGCGCCAACGACCGCACGCAAAGCCTCAATACCGGCATTCAGGTCGAAGTCGGTACTGGTGATGACGATCGGTTTACGTGGCGACACGCTCACACTGTTGGCGCTGTGTTTGATGACCAATGCATCAAACGCAATCGCTTTCACTACACCGTGGAGTATCAGGTTACCGGTCAGCGATTGGGTACTGGTGCCACCGACCGCGAGTGCATCGATAACGGCCAGATCCAACTGGGTAGTGAAGTGCAGGCTGGGCAGTAAATCCGTTTCAAATAGCATCTGGCGCATGCGGGTATTGCGCAGGTCAATCCCGGTGGAAATGCTGGTGAGCGGAATGCTCAGTGTTGCCTGGCCGGAAGCCGATACAGTTCCCGCTAACTGCGTAAACGTAAAGGTTTCAGCTACGTCCGTATTTTTTACCGATACAAAGTTCAGCAATGATTTGGAATCGTTAATAAACCACTGCGCTTTGTTATTGGGAACGCTGCTACTGCTGCGGCTGCTTGATGTGACCGAGCTGCTGCTAGGTATGGAGCTGGGAATGGAACTGGATTGTAGGCTACTGGACGGCCTGCTACTGGATTGCGGGCTGCTGGTGGTACCGCTGCACGACACCCCATTGAGCGTAAAGCTGGTGGGGATCGCACCGGGAGCGCCGCTGTGGGTAAAGCCAAAACCGGTGCTGCCGTTAGTGGCGAGGTTGCCGTTGTAGCTGGCGTTCTTCACGCACACGCTTTTGCCGCTGGTGCGATAGCTGCCATTCCATAAATTGTTAATGACTTCATTGCCATTAAAAGTCCAGCACAGTTCCCAACTGGTTTTCGCACTGCCGAGGTTGGTCAGGGTGAGATCGGCCTGGCCACCGCTGCTCCAGCTATTGGTGATTTTGTAATTCACGCTGCAATTTGCCTGGGCGATGGCGCTGCCGGAGGTGATTACCCCCAGTGCCATTAAACCGGCAGAGACCAGCGATCTTGATAGGAATCGTTTCATAATCGTTTCTCTCCTGGCCAATTAACGGGCGTCGTAGACGAGGGTGAAATCCACAGGGACTGCCTTGCTGATCGAGGCAATTCCCACGGCGGCACGCAAGGCTTCAACACCTTCCGTCAACCCGTAATCCGGCGCGCTGATGAGTACTGGCGTGATGTTTTGTACCAACACCCGCGAGTCAGTCAGTTTCTGGACGGAAACCCGGGTCGCTACCGGTTGGGTTGCGCCGTGTAAATCCAGGTTGGCGGTGATGTTGATTTCGCTGGTAGTGCCGACCGCAAGGTTGGCGATCAAGCCCGTCGGTAAAGTCAGCGATACCGTCGCGGTGGGGAAGGTCGATACCTGGAATAACAGGTCGCGCATCCGCTGATCGCGCAGTGCGATACCGGTATTGACGGTGGCTAAATCAATCGCCAGCGTCGCCACACCGGCACTGTTGATGCCGCCCGATAATTGCGTGAAGTTATGCACTTCAACCACATGGGTATTTTTGGTGGTGACGAAGTTGAGGTAAGACGCCGCTGCATCCAAAGTCCATGCGTTGCTGATAGCTGAAGAACTACTGCTGCTGGACACAAGGCTGCTTGATGACGAACTGGCCACGATGGAGCTGCTGCTGATACTGGACGAGGCGAGGCTGCTGCTTGATGGCACCACGATTACGCTGGATGAAGAGCTGCTCACCGCAGATGAACTGGTGCTGCTGGAACTGCTCGACGTGTTACAGCCGATACGCTCACTGCCCACGGCCACATCGTCCAGCCAACCTTCAACGCCGCTGCTTTGCTGGTAGGTTCTTAAGCCAAAGCCCAACCAATCCAGTGTTGCGGGAACCGGGGCAAATCCCGGCAGGTTGGTGGAATTGGTTTGGGTACCGTTGCGGGTGAAGGCGAGTTCGGTACCGTTGCGGAAGAAACGATAGGTTTGGGTTTGGTTATCGACGAACCACTCGGTACAAACCCAGGCGCTGTCGAATTTATACGCGTAAGCCCCCTGCAAGGACACATCACCCGGCTCAACGTTGTAGAGGTATTGGTGCGCACCGCTGGCTTCCTGGACGGTATCCACAAAGCGGAATTCAGCACTGCCACTGCGCGCCGCAACGAAGGTTCCGTGCAGCCAGGTGTTGATGTTGGGCACCGGGGTTTTCATCTTGTAATACAAGCGGCCCCAATGTTTTCCCGATACGCCCGTCTTCTTGAAATAGCCGGAGTTTGCATAACCGGTGCTGGTGAATTTCACCGAGCGGTTACCGCTGCGCGCTTCCTGGCCCTGGACAACGTCTATACCGCTACCTTCTTTGGTGAACCCTGTCGGGGTAGTGCCCGGTGTTACATCTTCAAAGTCGAGGCAGAACAGGGTGCCGTTACCGCAGCCTGAGCCATTGGAATTGGACGATGATGAGCTGCTCGATGGCACTGAGCTTGAACTACGCGAAGACGATGACGGCGCAGAACTGGTGATGACATTGCTGTTGTTGGCAATGATCGCGTTGCGGATCAGGGTTCCGGAGGCAGTCAGTTGGGCACTCGTCCAGCCACCGTTGGCGCTAGCGCCGGTGACCAGGGCGGAAGCACCTTCGGCTTTATCGTTCAGCGCCCAGTTGGCGTGGCTGATGCCATTGGTTTTGAGGAAGCTCAGCCAGGTATTGGTTTCGGATGCGTTGACACCGCCGCCGCCATCGGCATTCACTGAACCCCATTCGGTTACAAATAACGCGATGCCGCGGTTCAATGCAGTTTGGGCTTTATCGCGAAGGGATTGTTTGTGGGTACCCGCGTAGAAGTGCAGGGTGTAAGCGATGTTGCTGTAAGCGGTAATTGGGTCATTCGCCGCGACATCCACGTCCTGCGACCAGTTGGGGGTGCCGACGATGATCAGGTTGTCCGGGTCAATTGCGCGGATTTCCTTGATCACATCGGTAGCATAAGGCTTGAGAACGCCGCTCCAGGAGATATTCAACGGCTCGTTGTATACCTCATAAATCACGTTGTTGTAGTTGCCGTACTTGGTCGCCATTTCCTTGAAGAAGGCGATAGCTGCGGCTTTGTTATCCTCGGCGTGGTGCGTATGCCAATCGATAATCACGTACATGTTGTTGGCAATCGCCGCGTCAATAACGGTAGTCGCGCGGGTTTTGTTGGTGGAATCGGTCAGGTAACCTGCGGCGTCTTCCACACCCATGGCGACACGCACCAGGTTGGCTTTCCAATCGGACTTCAACCAGGCCACCGCTTGCGCGTTGTAATACTTTTCGCCGCCCCAGCCGGTGTTGCTCCAGAATAAACTCATACCGGCGAGGTTAGCGGGTTGGCCATTGGCGGTGACTTTGTTGCCTTGTACGACCAGCGGGGCAACACCCTGGTTGCTACCGTTTGAGGACGACGAGCGGGAGCTGACAACCGCGCTTGAAACGGTACTGGATGCTACCGAAGACGGCGCTACAGAGCTGGCCGGCGTGGATGACGTTGTGGTTCCGCAAGCGGCGCCGTTAATCACCGGGATTTCGGCGGGCGCACTTCCCTTGCTGCCCTGGAAACCAAATTCCACCGATTGATTCGGCTGTAAGTTACCGTTCCAACTGATATTGGTGGCGGTGTAAGGGTTGCTGCCAGTCAGGTTCACATTCCAGCTACTGGTGACCTTGTCGCTGCCGTTGTATTTCCAGTTGATATTCCAGCCGTTGATTGCGCTGGTGCCGGAGTTGGTGATTTTTAACGTCGCGGTGAATCCGCCGTTCCATTGGTCATTGACCACATACTGGCACGCGGCCTGGGTTTGGATGGATAGCGTGGCTATCGCCAGTGAAAAACCTGCCGCACAGAGGGGATTTGTATACCTTCCCCCCAAGCGAGGTTTATTCACAGAAGCTTGTAAGCTACTCATGGTTTCTTCCTCAAAGGTTTGGGCCGATTCGGCCTGGTGTTAACAGATTGCAAAAAATGCTTTTCCCTTGATCCCACAGAGGCGCCCTGAATACTGCGTGACTGCCGGTGATGCCTTGCCGAAGGTATGGGGTTGAGCTTGTGAAAGAGCCGCGTGCCTTCCCTGGATTTAATGACCGGATTTTTTATTGTTTTTGGTTGCGCTAACATTAAAAAGTTTGAAAAAAACGCTGCGCAGAAGTATTTCTGCGCGCGATAATTGCCGATATCCGGTATTGCCTGTTGCCATTAAAAAACGACTACTAATCAGCAAAATATCGACAAATTAATGTTTTTATTATGATTTATTAGACTAAATTAAATGGAAACAGACGCAACAGAGTCGTTCATTCCCGGTTGTTCGTTTAAGTCTTGGCTAAGTCATTTTTTCAAACTGTTATTGTTATGGTTGCGCAAACTTGATTGTTGCGCCGGCAAATCTAGTACAGGAGATCAACTGCAAGCAATTGGCGGGATGTGTTGCGGGTAGGATTTTTGAAATCTGGTTATAAGTGCAGCTTTACACAGTGGAAGATCGTTAAAACCCTGTATTTATAAGGGTTAAAAATAATCGAAAGGGAGATTTGTGCTGGATTGTTACAAAACGGTTTACAAAAATTATCAGTCCGGCCCCTCCAAATTATCACCCATGCCAAAAAACACTCATCAGTAAAAACAACCATAAATAAAAACAGCGCCCGGAGGCGCTGTTGTGGTGCTGCTAAAAACGAGGTGAATGCCTGCTTACGACCAAACACCAGACAGTGCACCCGCTGAGTAAGCGGTATAACCGGTCAGGCCAATAGCCTGGGCTGCGTTGTCCAGCAGTTGGGTGTGGGTGCTACCATTCACCACGCGACCACCACGGAACGAACTGCTACCACTTGCCAATAACAGCGGTGCGTCGTTACCGAGGTGAACCTGGCCATTGCCCATATCGCTCAATTGCACTACCAGGGTGGAATTAAACAGTGGCGCACCGGTTTCATCCGGGGTGGTTTTGAGGATGTTGATCAAGCTGGCAACGCGGCCTTGTAAATAAGCGCGTTGCGCAATGAACGGTGCATCCTGGCCCACGTGGATGGAGCCGTGGTAAGTGTCGGTGAAACCGGTAGCGGCAAAGTTTCCGCCGTCGGTACCCATTTGAATACTCACTACTTTGGTCAGGTTACACGCCATTGCCAAAGCGGCATTGCGTGCTTGCTGGTCAAACAACTGGGTAAAGTGCGCGCCCAACATGGGGTCTGCTTCGCTGGTGCCGAAGTTATCCCACGCCGGATTAGTGCATGCACCGCCAGTGGTCGTGGTGGAGTTGTTCAAGTCGTTTTTCAATTTCTGGATAGCGGCAATGTTTTCGTCAACACGCAGTTGCTCCTCGGCAGACAGTTGATTGCGAATCTTGGACAAGGCTGCCAGGTTCACATCATAAATCTTCAACTGTTGCTGTTGTGCCGTAGAACCGGTGCTGGCACCGCCGGTAAACAAACTGTTGAACACAGTGCGTGGGTTACTCACGTAGGTGGATTGGGTCCAGATATTTACTGAAGAAATGGAACAATCCAGCGTAGCGCCAGTTGCCGAGTTGGCAATTACACCCAGACGCAAAGAGCCAAAGCGCGAGGCGGCGCCAATGGCGGACTGTGCGAGAACGTTATCAACCGTTGTACCGTTGCCATTGAATGCACCCAGTACTCGGAAGGTCAGGCCATGGCCGCCCGCCGCTTCATTGCCAGCAACAATCGATGCATTGCTGACGAAGATACAATTTTGCTTGTAGGCGTCCATGGGTTGCGAACATTGCTTCATCACCAGCGCACCATCAGAGCCGGTGGGGGTGAAAGTTGCAGATGCATGCCCCGGAGTGCCGCCGGGAATAAACACAAACACTACACGCTTGATTTTGTTGGTAGAAGTTTGTGCCTCCGCAAAGCGGCTGGACACCACGCCCATAGCCAGGGTGGATGCCTGCAGCACGGGTATGGAGATACCGGTTTTGGCAACAAACTTTAAAAAATTACGGCGCTGTTCATCAGCCATTTTTTTGAAGTCATTCATAGTTAAAACCCTTTTTATCCCTTGCCAGTAATTGACTGGCGATTGATGGGAAGAATCTTTTTGTAAAGGGCGGGGTGGTTGCCCCGCCCGGATTTTTAGGTTTGCTGACGCTTAGAAGTCTTTACGATAGCGAACCGACTTCAAACTACCCAAGCTTTGCAGCATGGCTTTCGGGCTGTTGCTATTAGCGCTCATTTGCTGGATCAGCGCGGCCACTTCATTGCCGTTAGCTTGCTGCTGTGCAGCAGGCAACGGAATTGGCTTGTCGTCACTACCCACCAGGTTACGGTCGAAGTATTTGATGCCAGTACCGAAGGCCATACGGAAGTTGTTTTCCACAAAGCATGAACGCAGTTGTGATAAACCATCCGGAGAAGCAACCAGTTTCGCACCCAGGTCTTTGGTGCCAGCGAAGGTCAATGACTTGCCATCATCCAGGCTGTTGATGCCATAGAGCGTGCCGTCGTCGTCCTGGAAGGCAACTGACAGGTTGTTGTCATCGCGGGTGCGTGGCAGGCCAACCGGGCTGAAGTCTTCAAAACCGAAACCGAGCGGGTTGATGATTTTCAAATGGCAGTTAGTACATGGGGTCACGCTGGTCAGGAAGTGGTATTCCTGACGTGAAGTCGCAAAACCACCCTGGCTTACTTTCAAGGCTTCAAATGCTTTGGCCTGGTCTTCACGCAATTGATCCAGCGCTACACCGGTTGGCGGGTTAGGCACGTCATGGCACAGGAATGAACGGCGGGTGCGAACTGCGCGGATAACCGGTGCCGTTTTCGCGAAATGCGCATTGCGTGCGGTGAACGCACCGGACGCCAGCAGGCCACCGCGGTTGGTAGTAGTCACTTTTTGCAACGCTGAACCCGCTGAACCACTCAAACCGTAGAAGTTGATCAATGCCTGGTTAGCGAAGGTGTACGAGCTGCTGTACAGGTTTGTGAACGGTGCACCATCCAGGAGGACGTCGTTATAGATCGCACGTACTTCTTCGAGCATGGATTTCTGTACATCGGCGGTATAGGTCGGATAACGAGCCGGGTCGCGGGCATCGTATGGCAAGCCTTCACCATCTAACCATTGCACTGCAAAGTTACCGAAATGCTGACGGGCTTTGGTGGTTGCCAGCAGGCGGGTCACTTGCGTGTCGATTTGCGCTTTGGTCCACAGGGATTTGCTATCCGCGGCCGCCAGCAAGGTCGCATCCGGAGTGCTGCCGGTGTAGGTGAATGCCAGGAAGGATGCGATTTCGTATTGGGTCAATACGTAAGCGGTATCCGGCAATGCGGTACGGTCAGCCGATGGAATATCGTTAATGCTGATATTGGCTGTTGAATCTACAGTACCCGCACGCAGGTCAGCCACTTTCACACCCATTTCACTGCGATACAGGAATTGTGGTGAAGTGAAGATTGCGCGCAACGCCAGTTTCAACGCATCGCTGGTAGTGTTTACGCCCAGGCTGGAAGAGAAGAAGGTCAGGTAGTTAGTCTTTTCTTCAGCGGTCAACGGACGACGGAATGCACGTTTGGCGAAGTCGGCAACAAATGCATCACCGCAAGCCGCAACGGTTCCGGTACAGGTAGCAATGCCAGAGAAACCCTTCGCTGCTGCTGCATCGGCAATCTTGCCGGCCAATGACTCATAAGCACGCGCACTGTTTTCAGAGATAGTAGCGCGGGTGTTGTTAGTGAAACCGTTAACCAGGATATCCGCCGGGATAGATGCCAGGGTCGCTGCATCCAGGGTGGTATTCAGGTTCACACCGGTCAGATCATTGATGCTGTTGATATATTCGCTTTTGCTCAGGATACGCAATGAACGATCAGCATAAGTTGGTGTACAACTGTCGCCGACACAGATACTGCTTACCGCGCTGGAAGACGATGAGCTAACAACAGAGGAGCTGCTGCTGGTCGTTGTTACACGGCCGCGCAGTGACCAGAGGTAAGCCGCAACATCCTGGCAGGCGTTGTTGTTGCAGTGACCGAGCATGTTGTCTTTGATGAACAAGGACAGATCCAATGCCGAGTTACCGGTATAGGCTTTGCTCAGATACTTTTCCATGGTGTGGTAGGTAAAGGCATTTACGTTGAACTGGATGTTGCCTTCACTGAATACGCCGTCAGCATTGGTGTCTTTGTGGCAACCGCCGCAACCGCCCGAGCCGGTAAAGATAGTTTGGCCGGTAGTTGCATTGCCGGTAAACCCAGCGGTACTGGAACTGCTTGAGGTCGCTGAAGTAGAGCTACCCGAAGTGGTGGTCGTGCTGTACACCAATGTCAACGGTGAGGTTGCCGCTGAAGGAATACTGTCGGTGTAGCTGATGACTTTATAGTCATAGCTGCCGGCAGTGGTGAGTGCATCGGTATAGCTGACGCTGTTAGCCGCCGTGTTGGTTACCGTCGCCCAACGACCTTCAACACCTTTACGACGAACCAGGAAGCCCGTTTCAGTCGCACTGGCATCAGCCCAGTTCAGGCTTGCGCCACCGGTTACCGTAGTGCCGCTCAGGCTCAGTGGTGCAGCCGGTGCGGTAGCAAGGCTGATAGCCGGAGTGCTGTTTGGGTTGCTGTTAGTCAGGAACATCTTGAAGTACACAGGTACTTTCTCACCGATGGTGCCCAAACTTGCAATCGCGCGTAAGGCTTCAACGCCGGCAGCCAAATCAAAGTCCGCCGAGTTAATAACGATTGGTTTGCGTGGCGAGAAAGAAACACTGCCGCTGGCGTGTTTCACTACCAACGCATCAAATATTACCGATTTCACCACGCCGTGCAGGGTCAGGTTACCGGTCACTGATTGCGTTGCTGTGCTACCCGCTGCCATGGCTTCAATCGCGGCCAGGTTCAGTTGGGTGGTGAAGTGCAAGCTTGGCAGGTAAGCAGATTCAAACAGCAAGTTCTGCATGCGTGGATCGCGCGTGGTGTTGGCGGTATTGATGCTGGACAACGGTATTGTCAATGTCGCCTGGCCAGTCGCGGAAACAGTACCTTGCAGGGTACTGAAGGTGAAGTTCTCCGGTGTTTCTACCCCGGCAGTGCTCTTCTTCACTGACACGAAGTGGAAGGTGGAGTTGGTCGAATCCAATAACCAGCGTGCGGCAACACCGTTATTCACAGAGCTACTACTGCTACTGGCTGGAACCGAGCTAACACTGCTACTGCTGGAAACCGCAGTACCATCACAAGATGCACCATTCAGGATAAATGTCGCCGGTGAAGTACCGGGATTGTTTACCAAAAAACCAAAGGATGCAGTACCGTTGGCTGCAAGGTTAGGATTGTAAGGCGCGTTTTTCACGCACACGTTTTTACCGGTCTGGGTGAAAACACCATCCCACAAGTTGTTGATCACTTCGCTACCGCTAAACGTCCAGCATAATTCCCAGGAAGTTTTAGCGGCGCCAGTGTTAGTCAACGTTACTTTGTACTGGGCGCCGGAGCCCCAGCTATTCACACTGGTGTAATTCACACTACAAGCACCCTGCGCATTAACCGCACCGGAAGCCATGATGCCCAGCGCCAGGCTGGAGGAGAGCATCGACAGTTTCAATAATTTTTTCATGATAGGTTCTCTCTAGGCTT
>MVDH01000006.1:0-407383 GCA_003056245.1 Cellvibrio sp. 79
AGGGCGCAATGAATTGCGCCCCTACGGATTCATTGTCCACATGTCATCGTAGGGGTTCAATTTATTGAATCCTTTTTCATTGAATCCCGTTTCAATCAAATCCCGCTTTAATTGGTTCCTTTTTTGAATTCACTTTTTCGCAACAAAAACAACTAACATTTGCAAGCTATTTCAATTTCAACTTACCATTCACCGCCTCATCGACTCGATCCATTATCTTTTCGCTTTCGGTTTTTCCCGCACAGGAAACCATATACCAATTTCTTGGCTCACCAATTTTCGTCGCAGGTGATCTCAAGCAACTGCCATTTCCTGAGACAACAATGGTTGCCCCTGAAGCATCTATATACGTTTCTAATCCGCCATCTTCGGCATATGCGAGCGCCGGCTTATTAGATTCCTCCGTTAATTGTTTGCGCAGGCCCGGATGAAAAACGTTTTTAGCGATCTCCGCCGTATTATTTTGCGAGGGATAATAATCATCGCCTAAAAATTCTTTTAATTCTTGCGGAGTTAAAACTTCCGGTTGCAAGGCCAAATCAGGTAATGGCAGCAAGGTGATTGTTGGTGTTTTGATGCTAATAACAGCGGGCTCCAGGATACGCCTAGCAGCCAGCGCCTCCGGTGGAGCGAGTTCAAGGTATTGCAAACGCGGAGCAGTAGAGTCATCAAGACTCAATAATTTTCCAGCAAAAGCAGCCCACAAAACCAGTAAATGCAGGGATAGCGTGATAACAATCGCTATCGCTCGCCGGGAATCAAGATGGGTTTTGACAGCAGAAAAAAACCGACCATGCCGGGTCGGTTCTTTAAATACAGAAAAAATAGCCAACATACTTGTAGTGCCATTATTGAAAGTCCTTACTAGACACAATGGCACATAAAAAGTTCGGAACGCCCATTATCTTTAAACAAGATACCTCTTGAAGCGCATGTTACTCATCAAACATTTGAATCATATATCCGTCTTTTATCGCTTCAGCCATGGCTTTATCTGCAGCGATCACACGCGGGTCGCTGGTAAGGTTGCTCGGTACCAGCTTGCGGTTTTCAATATCAATTTCAGTAAAACCGGCACGCATTAAATAGAGTTTGCACAAATGTTCTGCACCGAATAAATCCTTGAAATTAATGTACACAATGAAGGGGACCATTTGGCCTTCTTTAATATCATCGAATGCGCGTTTGGCACGGCCGTTGGCGGAGAATATATACATATATTTACCCTTTTTGTATTGGGTTCGATTTTAAAAATTTAATCGAATGATGAATCAATTGTGAGCATTTTTGGGTTCAATAATTGAACCCCACGGATGCGACAATTTTCCCATAGAGGCGCAATTTATTGCGCCCTTTTTTAATCGCAGCACATTCCTGTTAATAACATCTATTGGGCATTTTTTTGGGCGCAATAAATTGCGCCCCTACGAATCGAATTGCCGTCCTGAACAATGAAATCCGATAATTAAATTGTCATCACTACGCGCAGTGCATCCAAACGGATTTGTGCCTGGCTTAGGAAATGTTGGCTCGCCCCCAAGCGTTGTTGCAAATAATCAATCTCTTCCTGGCGCACATTAGGGTTAACGGCTTTCAAGGCTTTCATGCGCGACAACTCACCATTCAATTGCTCCGTGACTTTGGCAGTGGCTTCGGCAATTAATTCCGCTTGTTTTGCAGCGGTAATATCCTCGGCTTTTTGCACCATCGTTGTTAACGTTGGGCGAGCATGACGCACCAGATCCTGGGCATTATTGCGCGGCACTTTTTGCAATAACTTGCTGAGTTGGTTAATCCCCAACACTGCCGACAAGTCTTTGCCTTTATCATCCAACAGAACGCGCAATAACGATTGTGGCATATAACGGAACAACTGCAACTCGGCCGGTGCCGGGCAATGCAATACGAACAATGCTTCCAGCATTAACGTTCCAGGCTTCAATGGTGGCAGCTTTAATGTGCATAAAGCAGTGTTACCAAATTCACTCAGGGAAATTAAATCCTGCGCACCGACAACCAACGGATGCTCCCAGGAAAGAAATTGAATATCCTCGCGCGATAGCGCTTGCTGACGATCATAGGTAATTGTCAAACCGCTTTCCGGCAAACCGGGGAATTCGGCGATACGCATATGATCGCTCGGATGTAGCACCAAACTTTTTTCGCTGTGCTTTTCATAGTCGATCCCAAAACTATCAAAAACCTGCTCCATATAATTTGGCAACGCTGCATGCGCGTCATTTTCCGCCAACTTATCAACCAATGCTTGAGCCTGTTCCGGCTTACAGGAGTTTAACTCTAACAAACGATCACGTCCTTGCTGTAATTGCTCAACCAGATTACTGGAAAATGCACGAGTCTCATCAGTAAGTTTTGCAAATGCAGCTTCGTCATTACTAACCAGCGCAGGCAAAAGTTTTTCCGCAAACTGGACATATACTGCCTGACCAATTGCGCAGGTTTTTTCAAACGCGTTAAGTCCCTGATGATACCAGTTCAGTAATTTTTCCTGTGCCGAATGTTGATAAAACGGAACATGGATATTAACGGTAGCCGTTTGCCCAATACGATCCAAACGACCAATACGCTGCTCCAGCAAATCCGGATTGGTAGGCAGATCAAACAGCACCAGATCCTGTGCGAACTGAAAGTTACGCCCTTCACTACCAATTTCCGAACACACCAATACCTGTGCGCCGTCTTCCGCTTCCGCAAAGTAAGCTGCGGCGCGGTCGCGCTCAATCAGATTTAAACCTTCATGGAATACCGCTGTAGTAAAACCTTTACGTAAACGCAAAAACTCTTCAACTGATTGAGCAGAGTCAGCGTTCGCGCAAATTACTACAGTTTTTTTGCGGCGATGCTGACGCAACCACTCAGCCAACCAGGTAACACGCGGGTCTTGCAACCACCAATCGCTATCAGTTTTTTGCTGCCAGAATTGCTCCGCACAAATTTGTGTCGCGAGCGGCAGGGTTTGCAGCGCTTGAATATCTTCATCAGCTAGCGTCAATGAATGCGCATGCAATTTACGATCAGGGAAACCGGCAACCGAGTTGCGAGTATTGCGGAATAAAACGCGACCCGTTCCGTGCCGATCCAACAAATAATGCACAGCGGTATCCAATGCAACAGCGAGGCTTTGGTTCTCTGCTTGCTCCTGCAATTCTTTGAGCGTGTCTTTCGGCAGATAATCTGCCAATGCTTTTAATAATTTCGCGGGGATCTTTGTGGCGGAGTCTTGTTGTTGCTGCAACAATTCCTGCACCAACTCGTTTAAAGGCTGATACGCTTTTTGTTCAGCAATAAATTTTTCCAAATCGTAATAGCGATCCGGATCCAGCAAACGCAAACGCGCAAAGTGGCTTTCCAATCCCAATTGTTCTGGTGTTGCCGTAAGCAACAATAAGCCTTTGGATTTCTTCGCCAAACCTTCAATGCAATTGTAAGCTTTGCTTGGCTTTTTCTCTGACCATTGCAAATGGTGCGCTTCGTCTACCAGCAATAAATCCCACTCGGCTTGCACCGCTTGCTCATAGCGATAATTATTTTTGGTAAGAAAATCCAATGAACAAATAATTAATTGCGCCGTTTCAAATGGATTACTGGTGTCTGCCGTTTTTTCAGTATCATCTTCAAAATCGTCAACATAATCGACAGATTCTTCAACACTATCCAAACCAACCAACGCATTACAGCGCGCTTCGTCGAGCAGCGTAAACGCAAGATTAAAACGGCGCAGCATTTCCACCAGCCACTGGTGTTGCAAACTCGCAGGGACAACAATCAACGCGCGCTGCACCCGACCACTCATCAATTGTTGATGCAATACCAATCCTGCCTCGATGGTTTTACCCAAACCTACTTCATCAGCGAGTAAAACACGCGGCGCATGGCGCTGGGAAACTTCGCTGGCGATATATAACTGGTGCGGCAGCAATTGCACGCGCGGCCCAGCCAAACCAAACATCGGCGATTGGCGATGTTGGTTTTGATAATGCAGGGTTTGGTAACGCAAGGTGAAATGATCATGCTTATCAATTTGACCGGCGAATAACCGGTCACGCGGTGTACTAAATTGCACAAAGCTATCAAGCTCAAACTCGGGAATCGAAAGTGTTTCGTTATCTTTAGTGAGACCGATGTACAACAAACAGCCGGCCTGTTCAATTACTTCGGTAATTATTATTTTGGTGCCGTCCTGATGACGCACCTTCTCACCGACTTCATACTTAACGCGGCTGACCGGGGCATTATCCATTGCATAAGTGCGGCGCTCGCCAGCTGCAGGAAAACTCAAAGTTAAACGGCGATTGGACACATCCAATACGATACCCAACCCCAAATCCGCTTCCGACTCGCTTATCCAGCGTTGCCCAATTACAAAACCATCAGCTAACTGCGACTTTCTCACTCATGCACCTATTTATTAATGCCCACTTGCCCGGGAAAAATCAAAATTGTCGAAAAGGCGCGCATGATACTGTTTTAACGACCACAAAACCAAAAATTTTGGCTGTTTGCTTGCATGGATTTCTATAAAATCCCGTCATCAATATCCCGAATTTGGTAGATACTATTTTGGACGACCCTATGCATATCAACACTCCCACTGCCGCCAGCACCCAGCAACTCCAGCAATTGATCGCAAAATCACCGTTTTTGAAGCTGGCAACCAGCCAGGAAGTTTACCCGGGTTCGCTCGGAACCGGCCTTCCCTTACTGACCGTGGAAACAGCGCTCTGTTCGGCTGTTGTGTCACTTCAAGGTGCACATTTACTGGAATTCAAAACCACTAATGGCGATCCATTATTATGGGTAAGCCCCAATTGTGATTTCACTCCCGGAACCGCTTTGCGCGGTGGGGTGCCACTTTGCTTGCCCTGGTTCGGGGTTAACCAAGCTGACCCAACAAAACCCAAACATGGATTTGCGCGCAATCAATTCTGGATACCCAGTGGTGCACGCCAGCATAGTGATGGCAGCATTGAACTGGAATTTTTGTTCCAAAGCGATGCTAACGAATTATTTGCCTATGATTTCTCCGCAGAAATACGTATGACACTCGGCAACAGCGCGAAAATCGAATTAACAATCAATAATACTGACAATGAAGACTTTGATTGCAGTTGGGCAATGCACAATTATCATCGCGTCAGTTCGTTAGATGATGTGCGCGTGGAAGGTTTGGCAGGAAAAAATTATTTCGATAATTTTGAAAACTATGCTGAAAAAAACCAGTCTGGCAATGTAAATTTTCCTCGCCCTGTAGATCGCGTTTATCCTGCTATCGAAAACCCGGTCATTATCAAAGGCTCGCCATCAATTGAAATTACGCACCACAATTGCCCAAGCGTTGTGGTATGGAATCCCGGCATTGAAGCTGCCGCGAAAATTGCGGACATAGGCGCAGGCAACGAGCAATTTTATATTTGTGTGGAACGCGGCGCAGTATTAGGTGAACAATGGCACTTGGCAGCTGGTACACGTAAAACAGCCTGGATAGAGTTCAAACAAATCTAACATTGAAACCTGTATAAACCACAAATAAAAAGCGCCAATGGGCGCTTTTTATTTCTCAAGTTGTCCATCAGCGAACGATTGTGCAATCAGATTGTCTAGCACTATAGATATCAAAAATTGCTATAGGGGATGAATTATGGACGTACAAGTTGGCGGATTATTTGGTTTTATTTTGTTGGTTTGTGTTATTTACGCGATTGTAAAAACCGTTCAAAGCAGTGCAAGCACAGGGACAAAAGTTGTATGGACGCTAGTGTTGCTATTGCTTCCCTTCCTTGGCTTTATCTTGTGGTTAATATTCGGCCCCAAATAAGCGTTGTGTCATGAAGCAGAATAATTTATTTGCATCCAAAAACATTTAATGGCGAGCAATGGGTCAGTCTTTCCACCGGGCCGCATGGCGCCATCTAATCAACAATTCATCTCGCAAATCAGATGTAAAAGTATCGGTAATATAGATCATTAAATCACGTATAAATCGCGCATCGCATGTATACAAAGACTTAATGAAAGATTTAAGCAACATAGGAACAGTAAAAACTGCTTTGGGCTTAATGACTCTATTGCAGGACATTGTAAGGCGGTTAGCGTATTCTGTTTTTTTTGCCAATTCAGAAAACAACTTTCTTATAAAGTAAGTATTTATTTTCTCTATGTTCGACTGAAACTTTGCATCCAAATATAAGGGGACTACTCTTGAGTCCCTTTCCTTCCAATATCGTCTATATCCAGCTTCTGTATCAATCAAAATAGCTTTGGATATATTCCGCGCCTCAATAAATGCCTCTGTCATTCCCTGGCCACTTACAAAATGTTTTCGGCATCCAGCATCCCCCAGAAGCAAATAGCCTGGGCCGATAGGTTTCCGCAGATAAAAATCCGCGTTTTTATGCATCTTACCTTACCAATTTGGATGGCATTTTTTATTAGGGGCCCAACTCGAGAGGATTTTGCCAGATAATTTAGAAAACTGTTTGGGTTTTCCAAATCCCAACTTGAATTATGAATTTCTTCAGAGGACGCAGACACCAAAGTGCATTTCCATCCGTTTGAAATACGGATCGGTAACCACTGTCAGACCACTCAACGATCATATCCGTATGTTCGTATTTATTAGAATTCCAGATTTCAGGTGTTTGAATGTATGTCCAGAATGCCGGGATCTTTAAGGTATCAGTTAAATATGCATTCGAATTTGTCAGGCGTGCAATAATTGAATTGGGACCATCAGCACCAACAACTAATCTTGAACGATGTGATATTGTTTCGTTATTTTTCTTTGAAACTACACCGACAACACGCCCGGATTCCCGGAGAACATCAACTACTGTGGATTCAGTCAGGAGTAAAACACCAGACCTTTGGGCTTCTGTCTGGAGCACAGTGTCAACATGTATCCTACGAATACAATAAGGTAAACAATTATCATTGAATTCGCTTTTTACATGCACATCATTTAAATAACTGTGCAGATACTTCGTGGGAGGGGCAATCCTGCGTAATTCATCACCAATGCCCAATTCATCCAACACTTTCATTCCCGCTCCTTGGATAAAATGTGTTGATAAGGTCATATCACGCGGCATTTTCGCAGAGTCCAGAAGAAGCACACTCAATCCGGCTCTTGCAAGATATATCGCCAGTGTCGCACCAGCACAACGAGCACCAACGATAATTACATCATATTCCATATTACGCACTACTCCAAAAGGGCTATTCATTTTCAGACTAATTAGCTATTTCATAAACATCACAAGACCAATGTTTTTTTCCGGGCTGCTTTGGCCCCGACCAACCTCGCTCAACGAGTGCAGCAGCTATAAATCGATTGAGAAATCCATGCCCCACAAATGAAACAAAACCATACTCACTCGCAAAAGCAATTAATTTTTCTGCACACAAATTAGCCCTTGCGGTTGCCTCTGCCTTGGACTCACAATTAGCGGAAAACCCCATTAGCCATAAAACCCTGTATATAACTGTTAGAATGTCAGCTCTACAATAAAAATTTACTCGTTTTGAATAAGGAACTTCACACTCCCGGAAAAAAGGATCAACAATTGCCCCCCCCGCAAAACCGAGCAGCTCAAATGAAGAAATTGATCGCCCTAAATCACTGCACACAAATAGCTGGCAATCTTTTATTTTCTCCAACAAAGAGTCAGCAACTGGAAAATTTTTATCAATAACGGCTTTATCATATTTCATCAGCCACTCATTGAAGCTTTTATGATGAATCATCGCTTTCGCTTCAATATCAGGCCTGCCGTGTCGTATAAGAGCAATCTTCATTGGCTTTAAATTACAAAAGGAATTAAACAAAACGTTTTTTGCTTGTAGTGCCGATATGTGTCAAATAAACGCGACTCTAGCATTGCCTCTTCAGCCCTAATCCGTTTGAAAATATATAACAAAACAAAACCGACTAGAAAAAGGGACGCTATTGATTTATAGGACAATGAAAAGCCTACGAACATAAGCAAAGTCCCTAAATAGGCCGGGTGCCTTATTTTCGAATAGATCCCGGTAGAAACGACCTGGTGGGAGTCATACAAAACCAATGAATGATTGAAAAACCCCCTAAGCTCCCGGATTGCAACCACCCTTACTATTGCCCCTGAAATTAATAGTGCATTTCCAATAAAAAATAACCAAAAGGAATTAAAGGTGAACCAATGGAAAAAATAGCTATCCAGTACTGGCGGCAAAACACCAAAACTGACTAGCAAAAATGCACTCGTCAATCCATTAAGTTTGGAATTTGCAAAATCACGAGAAGCTTCTTTTCGAGTTAATCGAAAAGTAACAATTGCCTCAACAATAAATATCCCAATAAGTACAACAATATTAATTAACAGCTCAATAGTGGAAAGTGTTGCAGCAGGTTTGAACAAAAAATATTGAAAAACATAAGGTGAAAACAGCGATATAGCTACAGCGAGCAGCAGTAAAGAAAAAGCTTTTCTATCATGATTGATACGCATAGTTCACCTTTTATACCAGTAAAAGAATTGCAGATTCTGTTGCTTCAACATACTGTCGTGCAATAGGTAAACCTGTGCGATTTAATTTTATAAAATCATTCGCTTTCGCATACCAGTTTTCAGATAAATATCCTCGTCCACCATTTAACTTTGTGCACACATCAAAAGATTCGGACAGGTCTGCCAGGCAAGCCACAACCGAGAGATGAAAGCTAACATAATTGGCATACACCACGTGTGAATTATTCAAAAAGCTCTTTGCTACCGCTATATCACAATGAATTTTTGCCAATTTATGCTTTGAAGCCTGCAAATCGAGCAGTGAACCCGAGTGCGCTTTTCGAGAAGATAACCAGGCAATAGTTTCATGCCTCGCCGTTTCAACCAAACCAACAATATGAGAAACAAGATCAAATCCAACATTAATGAGCATTTGATCAAATTTTTCTCGTGGAACTACGTATTTGGTGTTGTTTACATCAAGCATTATCTCATCACTGAATGGCGTCACCAAGAATGTATTAGCTACGCCAGCTCCATTATAAAATTCATCGTTAATAAGACTCTTTGATAAGTTATCAAGCTGAAGTTCAATATTGTTCATGATGCGCCTCCTTGGAATATACTTGAAAAGAACTTTCCTTCAGGGAAGTAGATGAGCCTATATATCGAATTTGATTTGCCCAGCGAAGGTTTTCCTCAAGTACCCATCCGATTTTCAACGTTTTGTTTTCGATAGTTGGTATAACTGCATTTATTAAACAGGTTTCAATTCCCTGGTTGCGGTATTCAGATTTAACGCCAATAAAAAGTCCTCTGTATTCCTGCGGTGACCTGATCGTTTTAATGAGCTTGGGTATATACCAAACTAGCCCTTTCTTAATTTTTCGCAGCAAGTACTTATGGATATTGTAATCCGGCATAATTACTATAAATCCTATTGGATTATTTTCATCCAGTGCGAAAAAACAGTATTCAGGCTTCATATACTTCATCATGGGCGTAAACTCAGCCTCAAGCTCATCAGAACGATAACGAATCGCTCCCCAATTTTCTGTCCATGCTGAATTATATATTTCTGTGATATGGCCAACTTCTTGTTTAGGCATTGAGAGGTCGATAGACCTAAAACCGATCGTTTTTTTTGTCTTTGCCTGTGCAAAACGTGAAGCGGTTTCAAGGCGAGCTACTACTGTGCTATTAATAAGCAAATCAAACTGTAATAAATTTTTACAGAACACATATCCAGATCGCTCTAATAATGCGGGATAGTATTCTTTGCTTAATGGCATTCCAAAAGTTGGCAATAGGTGTACGTTTGTATTGGCCCCTTTAGGGTCACTCATTCTTGGGGAAAAATACATTAAATGATCATTACACCCGCGCTTTTTTAATTCACTATCTGCCTTTGATAAAATTTCCGCACTAGCCTGCTCATCGTCGATACATTCAAAATAACCAATGTAGCCGGTCTGACTGGATCTATGTTTAAAAAGAATTACCGCAGCAATCCATGTGTTTTTACTATCAAGCAGAAAAAATAGCTCGCAATAGTTTTCATTCGAATAGAATAAAAGCCCATTATAAAAAGATTCTATCTCTGTTATATCGAATCCGGTATAGAAATCACAAGATCTGTACAGTCTATTTTTTAAGTTAAAAAATTCCTTGATGTTATCGAAGTTTATTCCGCTTTCTATTCTCATACTGATCACTTAAAAAATTGAATTAATTAGAGAAATTGTCGCAATTCCAGTTACTAGCAAAAACGGGGTATCCCACGTGTGAGGTGATTTGGCTTCTGTAAGCGTCATGAGTATTGGCAGAATCAACAAAAGAGCAATGAATTCTTTAGCTGTAAAATATGAATTAAACCAAATGACCGCCAGAATTGATGCGGCATAAACGCACAGACTCCCTTCAATAGATCTAACGAAGGTTTTCTTACTAAACAAGGCACGTACACGATATTGATGTTTACCAAATTTTATCCCAACTGGCTCAGCTAATCCGTCACCAAATGCAATCACACTCAAAGGAATAAAGAGTGCAGGCTGAATCAGTTGCGTCGGAAGCATAATTACAGCAACAATCATAATCACGTAAGCAGTAGCAGCCTGAGTTACAAGCCAAACAAGTGTATAAGGTCTATCTTCAGGCCGATCAATTGAATAAAACGCCTGTTCTAATATCGAGAATTTCCGGCGCAGTTTGGCATTGAAAAGTGTCAACAGACATAACGTTAGTGAAGCATTCAATAGAATACTATTCAGGGAAATACTCACATCAGCAGCAATGCCACGCAGTGAGTCTATCGCTGCAGGAACAAAGAGCATGCTGAAGTGAAGTATTTTACGTGAGTAACCAACATGAAAATTCCATGCTGATACCGCTCGCCCGAGAAAAAAAGCCAAGCCAACAAAAATAGCTATCTTAACTCCACTAAATAACGCTTCGATTAACAAACCTGAAAATACCTATCTGGATTCAAATTGTAATCAGAAGCGATTTTTTGCCTGGCAATCTTACCACTTGATGTTTTAGCTATTGGCAACTTTGCAACAATCATTTTGGCAATTTGCATTTCATGATTTATTAAAACTGCTTTTTTTAACGCAATGACACTCTCTATAACTTCATGGCTTAAACTGTCAGTGTGTAACAGTTGCCTTTGAGCAGTCTTGCTTTCCAAAACAGCGACAACCTCTTCTTTGCCTTTACTAAAATCAGTCAATTGAAGAATTGCTATTGATTCAAATTCAGGGTATTCATATCTTAATTTCGATTCAATGACTTCCGGGTAGAAACTGCGCCCCATCGTTTTTATTAAACTCTTTTTCCTACCCACCACGTACAGTCGACCTTGCCATAAAAAGCCAACATCACCTGTATACAAAGGGTCTTCCGGACTAATATTTTTCCTGCCATCAAGCTCAAGCAATTCACGTGTTGTTGAACCTCCCTGAATAAAAATGTCACCAATGGTTCCCTCTTCACACAGGGTTCCCTCATGCCAAATGGAAACATTGGTATTATTTAGCGGTCTTCCAGCACAAGATATTTTTGCGCCCGCTGCATCAATCTCAATAATGTCCCCGGAAAATAATTTTTTTTCGTTTATTGTTACGAATGTTCTATCTTCATCAAATGCAGGAAGGCTCACTGCGACAACATTTTCCGCTAAACCATAGGATGGCTTTAGCACCCCTTCACGAAAGCCAATTGATTTATATTTTTCTTCAAAGGCATCCAACGAATCGACATAGGCCATATCAGAGCCCACAAGAAGATACTGTAAAGAATTAAGATTAACACCTGCTTGTAAAGCCTTGTCACTTAAACTCGACAGCAGTTTAATCGCAAAATTCGGCACGCCAGCATGTGTCCCAGCATATTGATCAATTTCCTTTAACCAATTAATTGGGTTTCTTACAAATGAATACGGTGTTAATAGATTAATTTGCGCACCGGAGAAGATGGCAAGCATCAGCGACATCAATCCCATGTCGTGATACAAAGGAAGCCACGAAACAATTACACTGGATGAATTCATATTCATTCTTTCAACTATATCAATTAGATTATGTGAAAGCTGATCAGAATTAATGGTAATACCTTTGGGATGACCTGTGGTTCCGGAAGACAGCTGCGTCATGAATCGATAGGCAGCTTGACGATCATCTTGAAAAAAATTATTAATTGGCGCCCCGGAAAGCAGCTCTGTAATATCGAGGAAATCAATGTTTTCAACACTTTTAGCTTTATACTGCGCGGCTCCAGCAACAAGCGGTCTAATACCATCAGGCAACAATCGTAAGCTTGTATTTATTTTTTCGGGGATATCACCAACAGCGGGAACCTGCACAATCGGTACGCGCATAACCAACGCAGCAATAACAGTACAGACCACCTCTACAGAAGTATCCATTATTAATAGAATTTCATCATATTCTTTCTTTAGCACATCGAGCTTATTAGCAATACGTGCAGACAGATCAATAACCTCCGAATATGAATATTCAGCGTTGTTATTTGCAAGCCTTAAAAATCGCTTATCATCCAGCAAGGCAAACGATTTTAAAGAAGTTAGCATATCCTTATTAAACATTTATATTCTCGATTGCAACAGAAAACATTTTAGCCAGCTGATTTACACTGGTAGTTTCGTCTATGTCTGTAAACTGATTTAAATCCAGGCTTATTTTAAATTGATTTTCTAATCGCGTAACGAATTCGATAAACATAATGGAATTGAATCCATATGCATACACAGAGTCATCGGGATTAATTCGCCCAACACCGATATGTTCTTCCAAAAGACTAACGATAGCTTCTATTTTTGTGCTCATAGTTGTTCCCTACATTGGTTTTAATGTTTTAGTTAAATCAAAAATAAGATCCAGCATTACATCAGACGTTCCAGCAAAAATTTGAAAAACCTTGGAGTCCTTGTGAAATGAATCCAGAACTCTAATAACATCTGACTTTAGCGGAAGCGCCTGCGCAATTTCCCATACTTTTCCAATAATATCTTCAGCCCCCTTGGCCAATTTATATTTTGAAATCGATGAAACCAGGGCTTTCTCCTGATCTTCCATTGCTATATTTCTGTACGAGTTCAAATAAGAGACTCGCCCCAACAGAAGCTCTAACCATTCATTGGAAAGTGCCACCCTACTTTGCGAAACATTGGTTAGCACTTCGGAGTCAAGTGACTTTTTCAATAAAAGTATCGCCGCTTCAGCTACGATTAACGAAGCTACTCCAATAATTGATCGTTCTTTGGAAATAGCATTAAAGATATCAATTGCACCAGAATTATGGGCAATACATAGTTCATGAGGCACAATCAAATTATCAAATCGAATACTACTAATAGGTGAATCAATCAAGCCATGTTTGGCAAGCTCAGAACGTGTAATTCCAGGCAACGATCCTGGAATGGCAAACAAGGAACAATTTGTCCATTTGTTTTTATTTTGCGCAGACTTTGCCAAAACCAAAAGGACATCGGCAAAGTGTCCGTTAGTAATGTAACGTTTCTCGCCATCTATTCTATATCCACTGGAAATTTTCTCACAATTGGTATTTAGCACATCAAACACAAAGCTCCCACCTGCCGGTTCAGTGACAGCAAAAGCAGCGACAAGCGTTCCATCCAGCATCCCATCAGAAACATTTTTTGAAGTTTGATTGGCATGCTTGAGAAGCACCGGCAAAATGGTATTTATCATCACCATAATGCTTGCGCTCACCCCTGGTGATAATCGCGTAACCAATGCATGCATCAATGCATACAATTTTTCAGGATCAGCGCTACCGTTATTAGAATATATATCCCTGTAACAACCGGCCTCGCCCAGTGCTCGATGGACAGTCCGAACTTTATTTTCGACCCCATTTTTTTCATTGAAAATATTAGTCGCTTTAATTATTGCGCTATCCAGTTTTTTTGAATATTCCATAAATTACCAAGCCCTATAAATAAGAATCGGCGGTGATTTTCACCTTTCCAGTTAATTCACTTTGGGAGGGAGAGCTTAATGACGGGGTTGTTGGCCATTCATTAAAGCAAATATCACTTATCCTTTGAGATAACATTGGTAGATGAATCAAGTCGAAAATTTTCTTTAGGATCACTGCTGGAATTTTGTATATAGTAAATTTCAAACTAAATCTTGAATTCACAGCTCTTCTGATTTCAGAAACGAAACTATTCCAGCTAACATAAGACCCAAGGTTGATTATTGATACAGGTTCACAATCAAAGCAGGCATTAGTAATATCCTTGACTAGATCATCGACAAAGATCATCGGTAAAGGCCTATCCAGTGATTTGGACAAGTAGATGTAAATTCCCCTCTGCGACAGCCGGAATAGAGGTTTTAAATTATCATCACCAGGCCCAAAGACTGCTGGAATCCTAAGAATTGATAAACCAGTCTCGATCTGTTCATTAAAACGAGAAATTAATAATTTTTCACACGCCCGTTTTGAAATTCCATATGGACAAGCTATAGGAACTTTTAAGCCATTAAGTAACGGCTCAACAGCTTTAGCGGAACTTGCAAAAATAAATCGTGAGCCTTTACTAGCGTATTGAACAAATACTTTTGACAGCGCAGCTGTTGATTCAATGTTGAACCCTGGAGCTTCATTAAACCGACGAAGACCTACTCCAGCAAGATGAATCAAAAGACACTTATGTTTTTTTGAAAAGACTTCACCTATTGAGTCAACATCCAGGAGATCAACCTTTATGTATTTCACATTGGTAGCTTCATATAAAACTGAAGGCTTCGCAGAACTGCGCCCCAAACAAATAACAGGAAGCCCAAGCGATGCAAGCGCCTTTAAAAGATGCTGCCCAATAAATCCACTTGCGCCTGTTAAATAGATAACTTCAAACATATTAGCGACTCATGAGACTCGCAATTTTATCTATTCCGGACAAATCAGATTGAGCAGTGATACAAAACCTGATGCGATGCCCATTTCGGGGAACTGATGGATAAACAAACGAAGACACCAATACTCCAGACCGTATCAGCTCCGCTGTTTTGGCAGGAAGCTCCGCTTCCGCGACATCAAGGCAAAAAGGAATACCTAATGTTTGTGAATTTACAACTTTTCCAGGAATGAAACTTAATTTGGCTAAAGCTCCCCGCTGATTTTCCCATGCTTTCAATCTGCGATTATTTCCATCTACCTGTCCCAGTAGCTTAAATGCTTTTAGTGCGGCAGCCACCAAAGGGGGAGCCATGCCACGGCTACTGGTATATGCACCACAAAGATGACGAAGATAGGCGACTTCAACTTGTGATGCTGCCAACATCCCTCCATGACTCCCCAGTGCTTTATTGAAGGTTGTTGTAATGTAATCAACCTGCCCCGTTACACCAAAAAAATCACAGACACCAAGATTATTTGGCCCGAAGACTCCAAACGAGTGACTTTCATCAACCAAAATTTTTGCGCCATATTTTTTACAAATTGATAAAACCAAAGGAATATCCGGATAATTTCCGTTCGCGCTATTAAAACCTTCAATGCACACCAATTTATTTTTGGCATTGCTATTAGCGAGAATTAACTCCAGCTTTGCATAATCATTGTGCGGAAATATTTTTGTTTCGGCATAGGAGGCTCTTGATGCAATGAATAAAGAATAATGATTCATCTCATCATGAATTATCAGATCGCCTTTTGAGAAAAGAGAAGTTAGAACAGAAAGATTAGCGTGAGTGCATGTTGGAAAAAGCGATATCGACTTTGAAAAAGCCTGACTTAATTCAAACTCCAGCTCTTCATGATAAATAGTGTAACCACTAAATATCTGAGCTGCATTAGTTGTTATTCCAAAATCTTTGGCACTGGCAATGAAAGCATCAATTACTTCAGGGTGAGATGAAAAATTAAGAAAATCACAGGAGGTATAATCGACAACAGACCCGAACTTTCGAAGTTGTTTGCTGTTTGCTGTTTGCGCCTCAACGACATTAAAGTATGGAGATCCACCAAAACTTTCTATTTCATTTAATTTTTTCTGAAACTCTAATACACTCATACATCCACATCCTTTTTTTAGATAAAACCACCCAATCCACGATCAAATAAATCGCGAACAAAGACCAAGAGCATTGGCTACAAAAAAATACTATAGGGAATTAATAGTTAAAAATGGCTTCATAATTATTCCATTTAGACACTTGTACTCCATCACACTCCTTTTGTCGCTAATTCAGAGATGTGTTTGCGAGGTAAAACTAATTAACTTGTTGAGTATAATACTATCAACATTGAAATATTTTTGAAATAATTTATCTAAATCGTTTTGATACTTGTCACAGCTTTAAAATTTTCTTCATTTTCTTTTTCTTTATCTATGCAAACAGTTTTTACAGAGTAATTTTTTTTAGAATAGGCATATAAAACAGGAACAAAAAAGAGACAAAGGATTGTAGATAGAATGAGCCCCCCAATGACGGCAAAAGCCATCGGCTTGCGAAACGCAGAATCATCAATAAATCCAAAACAAATAGGCAGCATTCCAGCAATCATCGCACAGCTTGTCATAATAATTGGCTTGGCGCGTTTTACGCATGCCTCAATCGCTGCCGACGCTGGATCCAACCCAAGACGACAATATTTTTCTGCCTGCTCAATAATTAGTATTGAATTCTTGGTAGCGATTCCTGCCAACATGATAATGCCGATCATTGACGGTAAACAAAGCATACTGTCGCTTATCACCAAAGCAATCAGCGCCCCGCCAAGCGAAAGAGGAATTGCACATAAAATAATTATCGGCTGGATAAAATCTTTAAACAAAATTGCCAACAAGCAATACAGGCCAAGCACACCCATTATCAGCGCCATTTTAAATCCATGGCCTAATTCCGCCATGGTCTCCTCATCCCCTCCTGTGACTAGATTTACATTTGAGGGCAATGAAATAATCGAGGGCAACTGTAATGCTTTTTCCAATGCATCACCCAGGGGCAGGTCGATCAGGTCGGCGGAAATCGATATGTAGCGCTTTCGATCATAACGATCAATAGACACCGGACCACTAATTTGTTCTACTTCTGCAATTGTGCCCAGTGGAACAAGACCATGAGGCGATATTATTGGAAAATTTTTTAAGTCATTGATAGTCCCTCGCGATGATTTAAAAAATTGCAACTGAATTGGAACTTGTCGATCCTCGAAATAAAGCCTTGGTGCGAGCTCCTCATATTGGCCAATTGTTAAAAGTCTTATTGTTTCAGCAATGTGATCAGTAGAAATTCCAACGTTTGCGATCAAATTGAAATTCGGTCTAATTGCAATCTCCGGCTTATCCAAAAGCCCCATTGAACTAACATTTGCTAACCCTGCTACCATCCGCAATTCTTTTTGTATTTTAGTTGCTGCCTCTTTGATGCTTGCGCTACTTTCGCTGGTGAGGATAAGTGTTAGTTTTCCGCCCGGACTGGTTTGAGCGAGACCAAATCGCGCTCCTGCAATCTCCTTTAATGCAATACTAATAAGCTTTTCTGCTTCCATTTGAGCAATCGTCGAACCATTTTTTTCGAGAAGTACAATAATGTTTCCCTTCCTTACCTCTCCAGCAAATTTCGCGCCCCGGGTTCCTGATTGAATCCCTCCTATCGTAGAAAAAATCGTATCGGCAAATCCCAATGACATTATTTTTTTACGTACAGCGGCTTCAATTGTTTCAGAATCGCTAATAGTGCTCCCCGGCTGAAGCTCGAAGTTTATAGATACGTAACCTTTATCCGGCTCAGGAATGAAACCTTTGGGAATGTAAGGCACCATGATCAGTGAAAATAAAAATATCGTGAAGAATGCCACTACCAGCAGCCTTTTCCGCGACAAACATGCTGTCAGCCATTTGCTGTATACAATTTGGAGCTTTCCATACTTTTCATGCGCGTGTGACGGTTGATACTTTATAAAAGTTGCAGCCATCAACGGTATAATCATTCGCGCCACGAGAAGCGATGCAAATACGGCTACTGAAGCAGTCCAACCGAATTCACGAAAAAATAATCCCGATATACCCGGCATAAGTGCCGTAGGAAGAAACACAACAATTAACGCAAGACTGGTGGCGATAACAGCGAGAGCTATATCATTTACCGCAACCTCCACTGCAAATTTTATTGAATGTTTCTTCGTAATATGCTTATCAATATTTTCAATTTCTACGATTGCATCATCAATTAGAATTCCAATCACCATTGCCAGTGCCAGCAAAGTGATGCTATTGAGCGAAAAACCAAACCAATGCATAACAGCAAATGTTGGCAAGATTGACAGGGGAATTGCTACCGCGGAGATTAATGTTGACCTTATGTCACGAAGAAAAATAAAGACCACAATCAACGAGAGAATAATTCCCTCATAGATCATGCGCATTGATCCTTCATACTGCTGGCGCGTGTAATCAACATTACTATGCACCCGCTGAATAGTAAATGCAGGGTGCGCAGCTACAAAATTCTGTAGCGTTTTCTCAACTTCATCCGCAAGGATAGATTCATCATATCCCTTAGCCCTGTAAACTTTGAAAGCAACAACTTTTTCGCCCTGCAACAACACCAATTGCGATCGATCAGCAGTGACATCTTCAATATCGGCAATTTGCCCCAACACAACCAGATTTCCATCAGGTAGTGAAACAGGTAAATCACGAAGCTGATTTGCTTGCTGTAGGGAAGCCGTTGCCCGGATGGATTGCTCTGATTGCCCGGATATACGTCCGGCATTGGTATCCTGGATGTTTCTTTTGATTGAATTGCTAATTTCAGCAGGAGAAAGATTTAAAGACGCAAGCACGACAGGATCAAATGTTATTTTAATTTCACGATTTACACCGCCAACTCGCTCAAACCTGCCTACACCTGACACTCCGGAAATCAATTTGCTGATTGTATTATCCACAAACCAGGATAATGACTCCTCATCCATATCACTATGTAAAATGGAATAAGTGACTATCGGTTGGTTGCTCGCCAATATGGCTTTTACCACCGGCGCCTGGATAGTTAGCGGAAGCTCTGGTCGAATGCGCTCTATTGCGTCTTTTGTTTCAATTAATGCATCAGTCAACTGTTTTTGAATTTCAAATTCACAATCAATCTTGACGATACCATCACTAATCGATGTCCGCATGTGCTTTAAATATTGGATTGCAGCGAGCGCATTTTCCGCTTTTCTCGCGACTTGCGCTTCCAGTTGGGATGGGGTCGCCCCCGGCTGCGAAATTGTGATGGTAACTGTTGGTAAATCGATATCAGGAAGGTTCTGCAATGGCATCTGGTTAAATCCCCAGACACCCGCGATCGATAACAGGAAAA
Organism: Cellvibrio sp. 79; assembly: GCA_003056245.1. Lineage (GTDB taxonomy): Bacteria > Pseudomonadota > Gammaproteobacteria > Pseudomonadales > Cellvibrionaceae > Cellvibrio. The sequence continues at coordinate 19,373 of MVDH01000006.1, forward strand.
AAAACATCGCCGATGGAATCGGATTGGAAAGCGACCATGTAGCAAGCTTCATTCTATATCCTTATTAGTTACGAATAACGTTGACTACATCACCTTCATTTAATAAGCCAGCACCATTCATTACAAGCAAATCAGTTGTTACAATTGTTGAAATAATCTCCACATCCGTGCCATTTCGCTGCCCGACTGAAACAGGTGCCATATGAATTTTTGACGTTGCGTTTTCCTGTATTATTTTTGCGACAAACGTTTTTCCATCGCGCAATATCACGCTCTTTTCTGGCACTGAAATTAATGTGCGGTCATTCAAAACAACTTGTCCACCGAGAAACATACCCGCTTTTAGAACGTCGCCTTGCGGCAGAGCAACATTGATGGATGCAAGGCGGGTCGACAGGTTCACTGCTGGATCAATTCTGGACACTACTCCATTAATTTTAGATCCCTCAGGGCCATCTACTAACACTGCCTGCCCGGGTTTGATTTCAGATATCACGGAGGATTGAAATTGCCCTCTCCACTCCAGCTGCCCTTTTCTGATAAGCCTGAACAACTCAGAACCAACCGTTACCACCTGCCCTAACGATGCCAATCGAGCACTGACAATCCCATCATCAGGGGCTTGAATTGTTGTCAGGCGAATTTCATTTTCCAAAAATTCTCGATTCGCCGCAATTTCTTGCTGCTGGGCCAGGGAGATTTCATAGTGAGCAACAATTTGATCGATCTCCTGATCGCTTATACTTTCCTTTTCTTTAAGCTTTAACGCCCTGTCACGATTTGATTTGGCCTGACTCAGGTTAACGTCGGCCTGGCGTAGCTGCGCATCAGCAGAACGTATTCTGGCTTGAATTGATGCATTCGATAATTTTGCAACTATTTGCCCTTTTTTTACGCGATCACCCACATCAACATTCAATGAGACAATTGATTGCCCTGCTATTTGGCTGGCCAATATAGCTTCTTGCCAGGGTGCAACTTCACCTGTAGCAGAAATGGTTTTTTTCCAGGTAACAACTTTGGGGGAGACGCTGGTAACAGCAATAGTCGCTGGCGCTGACGGGGGAGATTGAGAACTTTTTACGGAGTAGGACAAAATACCTAAAAGAAAAATGAACCCATAACTAAGAGGTTTGACCATGTGTCTATCCGTGAGAAAGCATTAACCTTATGCGTAAATCCCAATATGAACTGGAACGAGTTCAACTGTGTCTGTAACGAAATTGTCATTTAATTTTTTCTTTCGGTCAATAGTCCATTTACAGGGATTTTCACATGAGTATTTAAACTGTCGACTGTGTACTAATTTGCTTCCAATATTACCTGTGATGAAGCCATCCAAATTTAAAAAACATCAATCGCCAGATATAAAGGTTCGCAGGCTATCCCCACCTTAATACAGATTCATTTGCCGGATTAATTTTACGACAAATATTCAGTCATCAATAAAAGTATATTGATTATGGAAAAGCATGCGTCAGCAGGCGTTTCACTTCTTGAGATAACTGCTGCTCCGCAAGTGCACCTTCTGTTTTAGCTTGTATAAAAGTGATGCTGGAAGTGCTATCGCGCGAGGATTTTAGTTTTAAAACAATTCCACCATTTTTAATTAACTGCAATTCAATTAATGGAGCTACCTCATCATCAGGCATCGCCTGAAATCCGTATTTATCAATAATTACCGATTGCAAGCCCTCAATTTTTCCATGCTCATGCAGTACATTTTCGACCACAGCAGTCATTGAAAAACCAGGATTATTAGTCGCAATTGCCGATTCAATATCTTTTGCAATGCCCTCATCAATAGCGATACCAATTGCAACATCTGCACCACCTAACACTGAATCCATCATAATGCCGGCTGCACTCCCCCGCCCGGTGAAATATAAAGATTGGCGTTCTCCGTAGGTGACTTGAACTGGTGGAGTGCGGGTTTGGATGCATGAGACAATTAAACAACAAGTGATGAGTAATAAAATAATTCGCATGGTTTTAATCTTAATATTGTTGATTTGGTTTTCGGTGGTGGGGTTTAATTTTAGGTGATATTGATAGATTATCTAAATAATCAGGATCTATAAATTGTTTTATGGGATTAATGCGTGCATATGTGCCCTCGCCCATCTAGCCGCCTGACTGTCACCATATAATATCCAGCACGCTGCCCAAGGCAGTGCCTCATCGCCGAATCCATACAGACAATTATTATCGTTGGCTGAGCGGACGCATCAATCTTGTTACAATAAAAACACCTGAACAATTGATATTTGAGTTGCGGTTCGCTCGACGCTGCCTGGAAAGCGGCGCAGTACCTCCTAACGTCATGCCCCAAACCGGTAAATAATATGCTTTACACTTTAATTTCAGATTCCAAACATTATCGTGGTGCGGTGATTGATAGCGATTTTGTAGCTTCACAGGTGGGCGGGTTGCGAGATGGCAGGCTGAATGATCGTATTGATGTCAATCACCAACCGCGCAGTTGGCAAGGTGTTTTTTCAACCCCGATTCCAGTTCGTTTTCCTGCTTTCAATCAGGAGGATAAAAACAAAGCCATTCCTGATATCGCTGAATTTCAAGGGCGTTTATTTCTTAATGAGAAAGCCTACAGCGCACTAAAGCAATTTATTGAAAAAGATGGCGACTTGATTCCCGCGATAAGCGAAAGTGGCAATGGCTATATATTTACTCCGTTACGCAAGGCAGAGGATGTTGACGCACTAGATAAAAAGCTTAATAAAAAAAGTGATTGGGGGGATGTGGAGCACTTGGTATTTATTGAGGAAAAATTAAAATCTTTTTCATTGTTTCGTGCTGACTACACTAACTGCATGAATCTTTACTGCCAAGAGACTATTAAAAATGCCATAGCTAATAATGATCTTTCTGGCCTGTACATCACTAATGATCTAGCCAATATTTTTCCCGAGGGTAGCGCTAGTTTGCGCAATTGAAGGTTCAAGCCATGACACTTTCGAAAGCTCATTCGCTTGTAGATTAGCTGCGCAAGCTCAGCTTGCGCAGCACACCTTAATTTTTCAATAATTATATTTATGCCTTTTCAGCCAAATACATTAATCGCTTTTTAAAATACTGCGACCGTTTAATCAACTCTGCCGAAAATCGCTGCGCTCCATGAACAGAACTTTGAAAAATATCACCATCGGATTGAATAAAAAGACTGGATGCTTCACAAAAGAAAGCACAGTAATCATCAAACTCACCATATTGATCACAAAGCGCTACCAATTCTTGCTTTATTGATCGGGTTCTATTTTCAGGTGATTCGCTGTCATTAAATTCCCACATAACTATTCCCTCAGTTAATAATTAGATTGTTTCCTTTTTAGTCGTATCAATTGTTTTGCGGATTTTAAAATAAACTGCGTGAGAAATTATTGAGGGAGTTTTTTCTGTGGGAAGATATAAAGAATGACGAGCCATCATTGGCCTCCTTGTTTGTTTAAGTATTGCCAACATCCAGTTAGTCGCTGGAAGCCGGGTGTCAACTAGAGCCAAACAAGTAGCTCCGGGCCTATTTCCCTTGCGGGTTTTGTATTAACGCCTCTCCACCCGGCCAAATGGCGGGCGCGACCTTTTTGCGGGCACAAAAAAACCGCAAAAGGCTATCGGCTGCGGAAGACCGCTTGTTTGTTCTAGTAGAAAGGAAGTTACTGGGTGAACGTGGACTTGTCAATTGATTATTTTCTGTCGGCAGAACCATAAAAAACCCTTGCAATTTGCTAGGGCTTCATAACTACAAAAACTCTACACTTTTAATTTACTTTTCAGCTTCGAGAAACTTTAGTTTTAAAAGCTCAAATACATAATATGAAAAAACCATACCAACCGCCCCGAAGAAGGATTTATATAGAAGCCCAACAAACATAAAAAGAACCATAAAAAGGTATGTTGAAATAATAATTACCGTATTTGCTGGTTCTTTTACTCTCAAACTCGCTAAACAGTTATCGCATTCGATCTTTCTTCCAATAAAAAAATATCTAAACATTTTCACGTTAATTTTTTGTTTACAGAGAGGACAGTTAATTTTCATATTTACTTACATCGCTGGACAATAATTAGGATTTTTCTCACCAGTCAACATAGAGTTCAATCCATCCTGCAAAGTTAAAGGTGCTTGATCTGCAGCATGCATCAGATCTCCGACTGCAGCCAAATAAGTAGTCCCTGCAGCACCCGCAGCTCCAATTGCACGAGCAGTTAGCATACCAAACGCGAGACGCCCAAAAACAAATGCTCTACGCTCTAACAATACGTTACCTGCAATATCTGCGGTTAAGCTAGGATTGGCTGCCGCAAGATCCAAAAACGCAAAAGCACGATTCTGGGCTGTTATAGCCCTTACCTGTGCTTCCTGCCCCAGAAAACCATGCACGCTTAAAGAATGAACTTGTGAACGATAAACACCGCGAGGGTAACTTATTCCACCCATTACCAGATCGCGAAGACCAGTGTTAGTAGGACTTTGCCTTCCCGGCACAAAACCAACTTCTAAACCGTATACATCAATAAAGCCTATCGGATTCCCTAACACATACCCAAACGTATTAACCCCTGCCTCCAATCCAATCGGATCAGATTCAATATAACGACCAAGTGTTGGATCGTAATCGCGGAAATAATTATACGAATAACCGGTTTCTGCATCTGCATATTGACCAGGGAAACGCAGTGGTTGTTCGATATTACCCTCAACAGTCACTTCACCAAACGGTGATTGATTTACCGACCATACGATTTGCTGTTGCACATCCAGCAACAGTTGCGGCGTACCCAAATGATCGTTAACGATGAAATAAATATCACCCGCTGTGTTGCGTTGGTAATCCACCATCGCAATACGCTGGTTGGCAGCGTAAATATATTCACGAATGGGTGAACCCGTTTCCGTGGTTTCTGCCAGTAAACGATTATCGGTGTCGTAGTGGAAGTGAATAACGTTTCCATTTACCTGCTTGATAACACGTTGCCCTTTAGCGTTGTATTCATAACCCGCCAAGGTAGCCGCATTGCCATTTACTTTCACTTGCTCAAGGCGATTGTTGTGGCCAAAAGTTAAAGCCTTGGTTGCAACGTTAGCAGAATCATTAACGATATTACCCACAGCGTCGTACCCCAGGGTACGCGTCTGTAATTCACCTTGCTCACTTTCAGTAATTACATCCAGCAAACGGTTGCTGTCTTTCGCGTAGGTGTATTCTTCCATGCGATTATTTTGTTCACGCGATTTGCGATTACCCACAGCATCGTATTGGTAGCTGATTACACCATAGCTACCCGATGCATTGGTGAGACGTGATAATTCGTCGTAACCAAACACCTGGTTCGCTGCCGGTTTGTTGTAATCCGTGATGCTAACGATATTGCTGCGATCATCGTAACCATAAGCGCGGTCATAAATACCATCATTCACCGCGCTCTTAATTTGCTGAGTGCGAATTCGATAGTCTTTATCTACACCAATAGCCAGTTGAGCACCGTTGCCATAACTTAAGTTTGCCAATGGGCCAAATGGATGATGATTCACTTTGGTCAACAAATGTTGATTATGATTTTTATAGTCAGTATCAACGTTTGATAAACGACCTTGCGCATCGTAGTGATAATTCACACGGCGACCACTTGGATATTGCTGCATAACCAATTGGCTGTTGCGATCATAATCGTACACCTGATGGTAGCGAGTACCTTTGATACTGGATTGCAACTGCGTTACTTGTCCGTAGGCGTTATAGCTGTAGGCTTGCGTACCACTAGCATCATTCACTTTACTAATACGACCAACAGTGTTTGTTGCTTTTTGATCGTCATAGTCGTAATGGATGTTGTCTTCATTAGCAGCCGGATAAATAACATCCGTTACGCGGCCAATTGCATCGTAGCGATATTCAGTCAATACGCCGCGCGCATCACGTTTACTAACCAGATTACCTGCTTCGTCGTATCCGTATTGGGTTTCACCGGTATCAGGACTGATTTGCGCAATTTTGTTACCGAAACCGTTGTAACGATATTGGGTTGTTAATTGGCGTTGATCAGTAATCGAGGTTACGCGATCAGCATTGTCATAGGTTTGTGCAACAACACCATTGAGTGCATCCGTTGTGGATTTCAAACGATTCAGCGCATCGTAGGCATAACGGGTGGTATTACCGCGCGCATCCGTTGTTGTATCGCGGTTGCCCGCTTTGTCATAACCAAACCCGATGGCGTTGCCATCTGCACCGATACTGGAGAGCAAACGCCCTAACTCATCAAAGATTTGTTGATGACTAAATGCGAGCGCGCCGGTTGCATTTGAAATAGTTTGGCCGGTGCGGTTACCTTCCAGATCCAAAGTATATTCAATGCGTTCACCCGCTTTATTTTGCTGGGCAACCAGACGGCGAGCATCGTCATACTCATACGTGATTTCTTCACCATCCGGTAAAGTCACTGCGCTTACCAAACCCTGGTTGTTGTAATCACTAACACTTGAATAATGGTAAACCGTGGTGCTATCACCTTTTTCAGATTTAATAGTTTTACTCGTTAACCAACCACGTGCGTTGTAACTCAGCTCAGTGATTACACCATTAGCATCGCTGACTTTTTCTGGCAGACCGCGGCTATTTACGTTCAGAACATCGCTGCGATGGCCCAGTGCATTGATAACAGCTTTTTGATTACCTGCATCGTCATATTCAAACTGCGTTACATCAGCTACATCGGTACGAGGGCCATCAACTGATGCAAGCAAATTTTGCTGGTTGTAATTGTAATTCCAGACACGCTCCGGATAACGCTTGAAAATTTTATTCACCAACGTCAATTCTGCTGTGGTATCACGCTCAATACGCTGCGTCAGTTGTGCCTGATCGTTATATTTAAACGTTACCACTACACCATCCCTGCTAATGGTTTGCGGCAAGCGCCATTGTTTGTGCCACTCAGTAGCTATACTCCGCTCGCTTTCAGTACCGAGTGCTTCAACACGCAAAGTTTCCAAACCGCGATCATTGTATTCGTAACGGGTCACGCTACCGTTCCAATCGGTTTTCTTGAGCAACAAACCTTTATCGTTGTATTCATACCCCTGGTTGGAACCGATACAACTTGCAGTCGGGTGCCCTTCCACTGATAACGGCTTGTTGTGTTGATCGAAGGTATAAGTGGTCTGTCTGCCCAGTGAATTTTTCACTAGTGTTTTATGGGTATTATTTTCCAGTGCACTAAATACCATGTCGACACGTTCTGCATCACCACCCAACGCACTGAGAATTGCACGACCTTGATGGTCATAATCCATGCTGTGGATACGCTGCCCCTGGCTATTACGAATACCAGTGATTGCATGAGCAAAGTTGGGATTCGCGTAGTCGTACACAACAAATGCATTGTCATAAACATTTGCAGTATCGTCCGGGGACATTACTTTATTGAGATTATGGTTTTGATCGTACTCATAGCGAGTCACGCTGCCATCGGTAGCGGTCAGGCTGGTCATACGTGCCTGCAAATCGTAACCGAATTTCAACTGCTGTTTAAAATTATCCGTTACAGCTAACAGTACATTTTTAACCGTGCCTTGATTACCGTATACCAGGGTTTGTTCGTAGCCATTTAATTGTTTTATTGCAATCAAGCGACCATCAGCGTCATAGATTTCGCGCGAGTTATCGGTGAGCAACAACTCCCAACCGTTATCTGCTTTACGAATGGTTTCGTAATGGCTTTCATCTGCAACCCAACGTCCACCTTCGGCAGAACCATCGTTAACCCAATTGAAAATGACCGCATCGCCTTGATGGCGAATTGCTACAACACGCAAGGTAATTCCGCCAACATTTTCCAATTCAAGTTTGCGATCAAAGTTGGAGCGCCAACCAATACCCAGTGACGTTTTTTCAGTTGCATAGCTGCTGTAGTGACGCTCGAATTTCATTTCGCTTGCGCCTTCAGCCTGGTAATCCAACATGGTGAGATATTTTTCGCCAGTGGCAATGTTAATGGGATTACAACTAATTGTTCCCCCAGAACTTTTAGGCTCAGGCTCTGGTGGTTTGCCGCCAGCCATAATTTTCTCGAATCCTGATTGAGCGACGTATGAAATAGCTGCACTACGTGCACCATTCGCAAACTTCCCACCCGTTACTTCAGAAATGGTTCCACTTACAACCATTTTTATCGCCAGGTCTCCATACCAATCTCCACCTCCCCCAACAGCACCTCCGATACCAGCACTTAGGAAGCCGTGACCAAATTTACCATCACTGATCACACTGCTAATTCCACCAACAATGCCACGAATAATGAATCCTTTAACACCAACACCGCCGGGGACCATCCCGGAAACGAAAGCACTCGCTGCAGATTTGAAAGCCATATTACTACTTGCGCCCATAGCTCTCCCAAACTCATAAGCCCAAGCGGCGGAACCTAATGGCCCTCCAAAATAAGTGGCCACAATTGAACCGATAACATTTACGACATCAGCGCCAAATATTTTTACCGCCCCTTTAATTAAAGAGCGCCCCACTTTTTTACCGAAACTTTCAATTTTCTTAATTAAGAACCCACTAGGATCCGTTGCATTTAACGGATTGTTTAGCACATAGGAATAGCGATTATAACTTTGCGTATTTGCTGCTGACTGAATAAACGGATCTGCCTGTAAAAAGCGCGCGAGTTTTGGATCATATATACGGCCGTTCATGTGGATGATTCCCATATCATCCACCATTTCGTGGCCGGTATAACCTCGACGGGTAATTGGCTCGGAAAACCCTGCTGCTGTGATACCAGACAATAAAAATGTGAAATTTGCCTGGCTCCATTGCGCGATATTTCTTCTTGCTCCCCATGCATCAAAACTCATTGCATTGGAAACTTTGCTGAATTGCCCTTGTACTTCACCATTTGCATCAGTGATTACATCCACCGATCCCAAATGATCGGTGTAGACATAACGCTTGTCAGATGCCTGAAGCTGGTTATTGTTGTTTGTTCGATAGGTTTGAACGATGCCAGCCACATTACGCTTCCATTCAACAGTACTGCTTGTACCGATCTGTATGCGTTCTACATTCCCCATGTATATAGTTGTTCCAGAGGAATCAATGCGCTGCCAACGGCTACGATCAATACCGTATTTAAATTCAGTTGTTTTTACTCCCTTGGTAATACTTTTCACCATGTCGTAGCTTGTGTATTTCAAGTCTCGACCAGCACCGGAAATATTATTTCCGTTAGCGTCGTAACTATAAGTATCGGCTCCGGCTTTGGTTACCGCATGGGGGCCAGCCACAGTACCAGCGTCGTAATCGTAAGCTCCAATTCCTTTCTTATTTTTGATATTACCGTGACCATCATATTCAATATCCGGACCACCGACACGCTGAAGTGAACATTGCGCCGGCGAACTCGGAGTGCCAGCATAAATATTGACGAGCCTGTTTAATCCGTCATAGCAAAAAGTTTCTGCCTGAGCATAGCTATCAGCAGACGAATTATTCGCAACTGGTGTTCCAGGTTTTCCGCTTAAATTTTGACGGTACTTTAAATTGCCGATTACATCCCATTCATAAATATTATTCTGGACCGAAGATAAATTCATTGAGTTCAATGTTTTCTGGTTTGTTAGCAAACCAGTGCGGATATCATAAGTATTAACGGTAAGTAGCCCATTCCCGCGAAGTTCTTTTGTAACTTGCCCTAGAACATTTGTTTCTTGAGTTATCTGTAAGGTTTTACCCGTAGCAATATCAGTAGTTTTATAGGCATAACCGTTGAGGTTATAGTGAATCTGAATACCGCTTTCCAAAGCCTTTCCGTTTGCATCACGAATCAGGCCATCAAGTGCATCGTATTGCTGATACACGCGCCCATAAGTATCCGGCTTGGCACGGGTTACATAAGCAGTGTTACTTCCAGGAAAATAAACTGTGCTCTTGATTAACATTCCAAACGGATCAAATTCCATTAACGTTTTATGACACTTACTGTCATTCTCGTTACAGCTAACCGTCGGAGCATGACCTGCCAATAAACCTTCAACTTGTAAAGTAGTTAAGTTAGTTGCAGTATTCATTACCGTTGCGGTCAATTGCCCCACTACACCTGGAATATGATTCCCACCTAATCCACCCTCATAAAACCATTGCGAAAAACCTTCAATTGCACCTGACGCCAGATAATCGGTACGAGCAATCAGCCTACCTGAAGTATCATAATAATTTTTAACTTTTTGACCTTTGGGATCGGTTTGTTCTATCAACTCACCAAATCCGTTGTAGTTGTAGTACCACCATCCCGCTTTTTTCGGATTCGAGCCAACAACTTCGTTACACTCTAAAGATCCATTACCTGTAAACCCCCCTTTATCAGGGTCGTGCATAGCTACTTTACGACCTAAATCGTCATAACAAATTTGTACCTTGATACTAATGTTATCGGCTGTTGTTTTTGCTTCTGCGAGATTACCGTAGAGGTCATATTTGTATTCAACAGTTCCACCCAAATAATCTTCAACTTTTTCAAGCAATCCCAAACCATTGCGGAATTCTTTTCTAGTCTGGCCCAATGCATTGGTATGGGTTGTTTGGTTTCCCGCATAACTTGAGGTATTTGTTGGATCACTTGTCGGCGCATTTGGTACTCTCACACCGACAATACGACCAAGATTGTCATAAGTATTCTCAGTCCAATATTCCGCCGAAGTACCGGAAAAAGGAACTGACTGGCGTTTTACACGATCCAGATTATCGTATTCCGTATCGACATGGATCAGGGTTCCATCAAAACCAACTTTACTGGAGCGAATTACACGGCCAAGCACATCAAAATATTCGTAGGACTTGCCTCCACCTGCAACACGTTTATACACCCGGTATTTAGCGCCTGTCGGACAAGTGACTGAACCGCAGAAATTGGTTTCAGTACGTGACCATGATCCATTGGCATTTTTACGCAGATATTCATTCCCCATGACATCGTAAAATATTTTACTTTGAACACTATTTATATCTGTTACCGCTTTGATATTGCCAAACGCATCACGCTCATTAACAACTGATGATTGATGTAAGTTGTTGGTGGAGGATTGAAGGTAACGGCCAGCTGAATCGTATGATTGCTCGGTGTTGCGTACTGTCGTTGTGTCGCTGGCAGAAATGATGGTTTTATTTTTATTGCCAAAACTATCATATTCGTACGTTGTAGTCGTTGTAGCCAATGCTCCTGCGCTAATTGTTTCAGATTTTAATAAATACTCTGCACCTTTTGCATCATTGGCTTCGTAATAGGCGAATGATGATGAACGTGTAGAAGCCGGCTCTGCATCACCAGTGGTAGTAACAGAGGCAGATGTTAATCTTCCAAACTGCTTGTGTTCATTAGTTGTTCCGTAAACATTCTTGGTCTCTTTGGTCAACTTAGTATTTGAGCCATCAACTTTTTTACCCGAGGTAACAGATTTGGAATAAGTCAAATTACCATAGCTATCATATTGTTGATCACTGGTGATTGATTGCAATAAATCTCCGCTCACATAGTCATAAGAGAACTCTTCAGATTTCTTCAATTCAGTTTGGTAATAATGCGTAACGGCGCTAGCAGAAACTGCCGTAGTAACTATATTGAAATCCCAGGAGTTAATTGACTTGCTTAGAATTACTGTTTTATCTTCAGAATTTTTATAATAAACCACCGTAGATAATGGACTACCTATAAATGGGAAATCCTGGCGATAAGTAGTCGTCGTCGTAATGCCGGTTTGCGCATCAACCGTTTTTAAGGAATTAAAACCAAGAAAACCACGACCCGATGCTTGCAATTTTGCTTCTGAATAGTAGTAATCAATTTTGCTCATTGCATTGGCACTTATATTGTTTGCAGTTGCGCCAGCAGAGGGAGCAGTACCCTCAACAGTAGTAACGATGGGTGTTGAACCATTCACCTCCAACACCGGCCTGCCTTTAGATGTGTTCGCCGTATTGAGAGTCACACTTCCGGCGGGAAGGTCCCACCCACCATTAAGCCGTGCATAAAAATCATTTGAATTGACGATTGAGAGTGTGTATGTAGCAGGACATTGGGGAGTGGACCAACTATTTTGAGGGCATCCGGTTGGACGATCCTCTGTAGTGATTTTGAGATTAAGATCGGTAGTTTGGTAACGCCCGCTATTCGATAGGGTTCCATAAGTGATTTTAGTGAGATTGCCCATTCCATTATCGATAGAATAAATATTCGTATGTTGCTCGCTCTCCGGAACAGGAATCGAAGGATTTGGATTTCCGCCCTCGCAGATCATACCCCCTGGAGTGTTTTGATAGGTACAAGGTATCGGAGCACCGGTGGTAGCTAGCACCCCTTTATTTCCTGTCAAAGCGGTTGATGTTACCTGCATGAAATCCAGAATTCCGTCGCCACTAACATCCATAAGAAAATGTGCGTCATTATCTCCAGATGAAATGTTTGTGCGAAGGATGACATCAACGTCTTCACCCCAATATCGGGCGTGCAATGAGCCAGTGCTACGATTGCCCCATGCCACGTCTATCATTCCATCGCCATTAATATCAATAAATTGTGGCGTTGCGTCTGGTCCACTTGAATAATTTGGCAACGTAACCCATTGCACAGCAGCGTTAAATCCTGCTCCGTTGTTAATCATGTAGTAAATGCCGTTTCCTGAGCGGTAAGTGACATCCGATAAGCCATCTCCATTGATATCTACCGGGGTTATTTCCGTTCCAGGTAATTTGGCACCGCTGTAGTTGCTGACGGAATTGCCGGATACCACTACCGCATATGTTGTCGCCTTTTGTTCATCAGATGTTTGCGGGTATGTACAGGTTCCTGTTTTGATATAGTCCCCAATAAAATCCACAACACCATCGCCATTAAAATCTGCTGCTTTTGTAGGACTTATCCGGGTTTTCACACCAAAGTTGGAACAAGGATAAGCACCGGCCAATGGCTCTGCATAGCCTGGATAGTCACTGGGTGGGCCCCAATACAGCGTTACTGAAGCTCCAAACGAATACGCTTTATTTGATGTAATCGGCTCCGCATTGCGGCTCAATAAGCGGTAGCTCTGTCCATTTACGGCGTCAGCCAGACCATCACTGTTTACATCAATAAAACTGGTATCGCGATTAGTCAAACCAGAATCAATTATTGTGTTGCTAGTAATCCTCCATTTTTTATCTGCTCCGGGTGTAGAAAGATAAATCTTCCAACTTGTGTTGTCATATACAGCAAGATCCTGACGACCATCTGCGTTATAATCCAGACTGGTAATCCTGAAATTGTTATAATTCATATTGCCGAAGTAAATAGTTGATGACAATTCAGTATCTGCATATTTAATACGAACAGCCAAAGTGGCAGACGTATCTGATCCTGACTCATACATTAGATAAACCAAATCCTGTTTGCCATTACCAGTCAGGTTCGCAAAGAAATGATTTAATAAATATTTTTCAGAACTAGCATTTTCAAAAGTAACTGAACTTCCAGGCTGGGACAAATCCAGATGTGAACCACCGCCCCACATAAATGTTGTTGGTACAAAACAATCACCCACGCCCCTACATTCTTTAATACGTTCCAATCGACTTATTTTATTGTTGTAGCGAGATTTGGTAGTGTCGGAACTCATGTAGCTGAGATTATAACGACGAACCTCAGCGTTATTATCCTGAACAATAACCTGGTAAAGTCTTTGAGTTTGATTGAACTCATAACCAGCAATAAACGCTGATGACTTATCTGGACGATCTTCATAATTGAACGTGACTGTTGCCTTGTAGTCTGTTGATTGAGGAATTACAGTTGGAGTTTTCTGTACGGAGGGATAAGCATAATAAATATATTTTAAACGCTGACCATTAGTAGAATTACCTTCATATTCATAATCGATTCCATTCCCCACATTATCTTGAAAACGACTTTGAGCCCAACTCAACGTTTTGGAAACGCCACCTACAGAATGATAAAACTTGGAATTATTCGTTCTTCCATAAAAAGTTGTTGAACCATCTTTTGCAACAGACTCGAAATAACCGGAACCATTCGAAACATTTCCAACTGCCGTGATAGTTACAAAACTATCCATTTCTGTTTTGTATGTACTGGTGTCTGCACCATAGGATCCTGAGATCAATATTAATCGTTGCCCATCAAGGCAAAATCTATCCTCTGCTGTCCAGGTAATTGGTTTTGCAATAGAGTCTTGAACCAGGGTTTGACGGCAACGAGATATACTGGAAACTGCACTTAAAGACCAACCCTTACCAACAATTCCAGTACCAGCGCCACTTGAATAATCTAATGAAACTTGAGGTGTAACACCAGCAGTGCCTTGTGGCAATTCAAGTGCAACGGTGTAATTAGCTGAACCACCTTCGTCAACCTTGAACACACCACCTACAGCCCCCACATGATAAGAAATTCCATCATCACTACTGAGTAAAACACTTGGCAACGTACTCGCTGCTGTCACCTCAAGTGAAGTTATTGGTGTACCCTCACCATCTGCGAGGTATGCAGTCTCACCTGTCTCAGAATTAAATGTACCTAAAATAACATCGGCAAAACCGTCTTTATTAATATCTTCTATTCGCAATTGAGTATTGCGATTACTAATATCCGGATAAGTAGCGGCTGAATAAGTTTTTGAAAAAGTAGGCAAAGCATTATTTGCCGTTGAGCTTAAAAAAAGCGAAGGAGCTGCACTATCAGCACCACGTAAAAAGATGTGGGATTTAGTTCCATCCGGAGATTTCCAGACAAAGAAATCAATTGAAACCACAGCCAGTCGCAACACACCGGAAGTAACCTTTTGCGAAAGCTGTGTATCGCTTAGCGTGAATAATATGGGCGATGAATAATCAAGCCCATTCCGATATACAACAAAGCTATTTTTTTGTTTTGCAAAGATTGGCGTCGCAATATCCCCATGCAAAATAAGAAGCAATGGTTTTTGATGGAAATAGTAGTCACTTCCCCCATCTCCATTTACATCACCAATATAGATGTCATAGTTTTTAGGATTAATTTCCGCTCCAAGCGCTGGAAAAGCCAGCAACAACAATCCAAAAATTATCCCAATAATTCTTGTTAACAAGACAAACATGACAGCTCCATTCGGTGTGATACAACAGCCCGGATTTTTATGATTTAAAACTTCCAACCTACAAACAAAAACCAGGAGGCCTCGCGGCCCCCTGGTTTTTGGTTAACTACTTAAACTATTAAAAAATTAAGCAGGCAATAATTCTTTCACCGCATCACGCTCTTCCTGCAATTCTTTTTCAGTTGCAGTCATGCGTGCGCGGGAGAATTCATTGATCTCTACGCCTTGAACAATTTCCCAATCGCCGTTTTTGCAAACAACCGGGAATGAGTAGATCAGGCCTTTTTCGATACCGTAAGAACCATCGCTGTATACACCCATACTCACCCAATCATTCGCTGGAGTGCCCAGCGCCCAATCGCGGATGTGGTTGATTGCAGCGTTAGCCGCAGATGCAGCAGAAGAAGCACCGCGCGCAGCGATAATTGCAGCACCGCGTTGTTGTACGGTTGGGATGTAATCGCCTTCGTACCAGGCTTGGTCAACCAGGCTCAGTGCTGGCTTGCCATCAACCAAAGTGTTGTGCAGGTCTGGATATTGAGTAGAAGAATGGTTACCCCAGATCAGCGCTTTGGTGATGTTGTTGATGCTGGTACCGGTTTTGGTTGCCAGTTGTGACAGCGCACGGTTGTGGTCCAGACGGGTCATTGCAGTGAATTGACGTGGGTTGATGTCCGGCGCATTGCGTTGTGCGATCAATGCGTTGGTGTTTGCAGGGTTGCCAACTACCAATACTTTGATGTTGCGTGAAGCGTGATCGTTAATCGCTTTACCTTGTACTGAGAAGATCGCGGCGTTAGCAGCCAACAGGTCTTTACGCTCCATGCCCGGGCCACGTGGACGCGCGCCTACTAACAATGCGTAGTCGGTGTCTTTAAAAGCAACAGAGGGATCATCGGTAGTTACAATGCCCGCCAGCAATGGGAATGCACAATCATCCAATTCCATCGCTACGCCTTGCAGCGCTTTCAGGGCCGGGGTGATTTCCAGCAATTGCAGGATTACTGGTTGGTCTTTACCCAACATGTCGCCAGCAGCAATGCGGAACAACAATGAGTAGCTGATTTGGCCAGCGGCGCCAGTGACGGTAACTCTTACGGGTGCTTTCACGATGAGACTCCATTTATTCGGGTGATATTGGAAGGAAACGAAAGTTCGGCATTGTGTGCCAGGATTTTTGTTACATAGGACGGGTGGGCATTATAGGCATTTGCCTGAAAAATTCACCCTGAGAATGGGTCTAAATGCCCTTTCAACGCAAATTAATTGAGAATGATTCGCGAATTTGGCTGGATATTCACATCCAGTGTTAATGAAAGGGCTTATGACTTTAATAAGATGTGCGATGACTTATGAGATTAGGCACCGGGGCCTGAAGCCAGGCAGGAATTATCGCTGGAAACACCAGTGCGTAATTTACGATTCAAATCCCGCAATGCGGTGCGCACGCCCTCTTCCAGCACCGGATGATAAAACGGCAACTCCAATACTTGTTGGACCGTCAACCGCAATTGGATAACCCATGCTAATTGATGGGCAATGTGCTCCGCCGCCGGCCCAAACATTTCCGCTCCCAATAACAACCCGGTACCCTGCTCGCCATAAACGCGCAACAAACCGCGATTTTTATTCATCACGCGCGCACGGCCCTGATCCTCAAAATTAACTTCACCAATTGCATAACAATCGTTGCAATTTTTTCTGATGCTTCCCAGGTTTTGTCCCACACTGGCGATTTGTGGATCAGTAAATACCACGCTGAGCGGTGTACGACGAACACCTGCACGAACATCATCAACATCACGCAATGAACGCGCGGCATTGCCGCCGGCAATTCGCCCTTCATCCACAGCTTCATGTAATAAAGGAACATCATTGGAAACATCGCCAGCAATATAGATAGATGAGTTGCCACACTGGCCGGTGTAACGGTTGTAATACGGAATACCTTTAGCGTCCAATACCAGATCCGTATTTTCCAGCGCGAGAAATTCGATATTAGGACGACGACCTGTTGCCGCTAAAACATAATCAAATTTTTCTTCGATCATGCCGTTTTCGCGATGGCGATATTCGATAACAACGCCATCTTTTTCTTCCCGAACATTTGCTGTTTCTGCATTAAGGTCCAAATAAAATTCACGGTTAAATTCAATATCAGCGCAATGGCTAATTGCCGGATCGCTGATTGCGGCAAGCTCACCGCTTTTGCCAAACACCGCGACTTTTATACCGAGGCGACTTAATGCCTGGCCAAGCTCCAACCCGATAACACCGGGGCCAAAAATTGCTATTGATGCGGGTAAATCTTTCCATTCAAAAATATCGTCACTGATTAGGAGACGAGATCCCGCTGCATTTAAAAACTCGGGGATTGACGGTGACGAACCTGTTGCAATGATAATGCGCTTCGCCTGAATTATTTCCGTTGTGCCATCCACCTTCACAACTTCCAATTCGTTATCAGAGAGAAATTTTGCGCGTCCGTCTACTTTGCTCTCTACGGGAAACTCCTCTACCGATTCAATAACAGAACTCACAAAACGATCACGCTCCTTGCGGATACGTTGCATAACGGCAGCACCATTGATTTGCGGCGGTGAATAAGTAATGCCAAATACATCACCTTGTTGGCCATGATGGGCATAGTCAGCAGCGGCGATCAGCAATTTGCTCGGCATACAACCAACGCGAGCGCAGGTGGTTCCATATTTTCCTGCCTCAATGATAAGAATATTATCAGTGTATTTTTTCGCGGCATTATAAGCACTTAAACCAGCCGTACCAGCGCCAATAATGGCAACATCAACTTCACGCGTGGGCATCCCGCGTCCTCCTTCAGGACAAGTATATTACTGTGACGAACCAAACCGGATTTGGTTTCAGAAACCTATAGGCAAAAAGTTGGCCATGAAAAGAAATGAATGCCATCGCCGCACAAAATGGCATCTAACGAGGAATTTTTAATCGATATACCAGCAAACCTCTTGAAAAAAAGTAATAACTTTGCAAAATCGACACTCATCGAATAAGGAATAATTTTTCTACAGCTATGAGCAATGAATCTCCCTGCCTGACTTGTGGCGCCTGCTGTGCGGCCTTCCGTGTATCTTTTTATTGGGGTGAATGCCAAAGCGCTGGTGGCACAATCCCGGATGAACTCACCTTGCAGGTAACACCGCATTACGCATGTATGAAAGGAACAGAAAAAAATCCGGTGCATTGCACTGCGTTGGTGGGCGCACCCGGCGAGCGTGTTAGCTGTAACATTTACGAAAAACGCTCAAGCACTTGCCGGGAATTTGATATTTTGAATGAGGATGGGAGTGTAAATGAGGCCTGCACGAGGGCGCGCGCGATTTATGGGCTGCCTCCAGCAATAAACGCGCTCGCTCCTGAATTAGAAATTATGAGGATTCAGGAGAACCTGGCTGATCCATGGATAACCCAAATAACCTGACTTTTGGATAACAGATATAGAATCCCCACCAATAGAATTGTACATGGCACGCGACATTTCAAATTTATAATTGCCACACTGACAACGCCAATCTTTAACTACAACATAATAATGGGTGCGCTTACGTCGCCCGCTACTTCTCTGCTCATATTTGTTAACAATTGCTACATTGTGTATTTGTGGTGGAGACCTGTCCCACTCCATATTTATATCCCGCATTTCCATTGCTGTACTCAGAAAAATCCCTAAAGCACCAACCGTACTCAATTCCAATAACACTATGTGTGTCCGCGCACTTCTACGCAGACTAAACAAAGCAACAACCAGAAATATCAGCAAAAAAAATGCACTATATTTAAGTGCATCGTAAAAAACAGGTGAGTTATCGAGAACAAGAGGAAAATAACCGAAGTAAGAGCGAACCCACTGAACAACACCATTAATCGCCAAACCAGAACTGACCGCCAAAAATAGTGCTGCCCGGATGACAAATGGATCTATCCAGGCAGATTTTGAAAGAGTCTCTTTGTTTAATGAAGAAACAACATCGTTGAAGTATTTCTGCAAAGACAGAGAAACATGCTCGATATCTGCTGTTTCATAACCACCGCCAACTGAAAACACAACCCAAAAGCGCCCATTTTTACAATAAATTTGTTTGGGTTTAAGATCCGTTGTCCGCTCGCGCCTCATAATATTTTTTATCGCCAGGCGAAGCATTTCAGAGGAGGCTATTAAACGCTGTAATGCTGCATTGTCAGTTATGAGATAAAAAGAATCGTCAAACTCCGGATCTTTTGTTTCAAACTCATTTGAAACACCGATAGATTTGAAAACATTATCAAGCCATGACTGGCGCTTTATTGAAAAATTCACGGAATCAGTGCATTTGATTCCCAAATAAATGCTTTTGATTTTGCTTTTATAAACGATGTGCAGATATTCAAGGCCGTGGCAACTTCCCTCGGGTTTCCATTTAGCCAAATGCCTGCGCCAAAACTCGAAGCACACACAAATGCTTATAGAAATTATCCCCAAGAGAAACCACATAATAAACCCTACTTATTTAATTTTATTTTGAATAACGCGCAACCAACGCCTGATACAACTCATCTTTAAATTCCGGCTTACTCGCATCCAACGACTGCACTGCCTCCACCAAATGCTCATTATCTTCACGGCCATCGTGCCAGTGCTTGCGATAACTACCATCTTTGTAACCGTGATCCTGACGAAAAAAATTCAATACATTCTTGCCAACATAGCCACGATAGAGTTGATCGAAACTCATATTTACACCCGCCATCAACCGGGCAAACAAGCCGATATGAAATTGTTTATCGGCGAGCGTTGCACCGGCAAACTTTTCCAGAGCGAGACGGAAATCTTTTTCATCGGTGGCGATCACCAACTCTTTTTGCAGGCGCGCGATAATATCTTCCTGCGCGCTGCCGGATTGCAACAGGATGCTTAAACCGAAATGCCAGATATCAATTAATTCCAATGCCACCTGCTCAGTATCCGGCGATTGTTTTTTCCACCATTTCCAACCGTAATGATCCATTAGCTCTGCGCACTCAACCCAAATAGCGCGATACCATTCATAGCCCTGCGCTTGCCAATTAGCAGTAACCTTGGTGTTCATACCATCTTGCAGTTCGAGCATGATTTTAATTTGTTGATGTTGTGCAGACATGTTTTGGCCTTATTGAGGTAAATATTGTTTGGCTTTTCTAAACAAGCGATAAAAATTTTCGGTCGTTTTTTCAGCTAATTCTTCCAGCGGAATACCGCGCACATCCGCCACAAATTGCGCAACTTCGCGCACGTATTTGGGTTCGTTGGGTTTACCGCGATAAGGAATCGGAGCGAGATAAGGAGAATCGGTTTCTACCAGCAAGCGATCAATCGGCATATTGCGGACAACATCGCGAATTTGATCGGCATTTTTAAAGGTGACGATACCGGAAATGGAAACATAGTAATTTAAATCCAATGCGGATTTAGCCATTTCCCAATCTTCGGTAAAGCAATGCAATACACCGCTGTGTTCAAGGCTGCCATGCTCTTTGATTAACGAGAGTGTATCAGCTTTGGCTTCGCGAGTATGAACAACAACGGGTAGGCCGATTTGCTTACCTACACGCAAATGCAATGCAAAACTTTCGTGCTGCAATTCTTTGCTTTCGGTTTCGTAGTGGTAATCCAAACCAGTTTCACCCAGCGCAACTACTTTGGGCTGGGTCGCCCAGTTAATTAACTGGGCTTCGGTTGCGGCGCCTTCTTTTACATCACAAGGATGAACCCCCACGGAAGCAACTACGCGCGGATGTGCCTGGGCAATATCAATCACCGTTTGGATATTTTCCAGGCTAATGCCGATACATAGCATTTGCTGGATACCACGGTCATGCGCTGCGGCAATGGCGGCACTCAGATCGCCGTTATAAGGATCAAGCTTGATACGATCCAAATGGCAGTGGGAGTCAATTAACATAATTACATCCAGGAACAATAGACAAAAACAGCTCATTCTAAAAACAACGAAGCCAGGCATAACCTGGCGTCGTGGAAACTCGGCGGAGCGGATTTTACATGCTGTATCCCCCACATGATATGGTCAGGAAGCATGATATGGGTGGATCACATGGTATGGGTAGGCTTGTCCGAATTGAGCATACCGGCAAGGTAAGTTTCAATTTTGTTGATCGCGGTATTATCCTGATCGCTAAATTGAACACCGATTCCCGCCGCGCGATTGCCTTGTGCGCCTTTTGGGGTGACCCACACGACTTTACCGGCGACCGGGATCTTTTCCGGTTCCTCCATCAGGCTTAGCAACATGAAAACCTCATCGCCCAACTTGTAATTTTTGTTGGTGGGAATAAACATGCCGCCGTTTTTCACAAAGGGCATGTAGGCTGCGTAAAGTACCGCTTTATCTTTGATCGTAAGGGAAAGTATGCCGTTACGGGCACCACCGCCAATCGGTTGCATAACAGATCCTGCTTCCTGGTTTTTATAGAGCCAACGTCATAACCAATCAATTGGTCATAAGGGCTGAAGTTGAGACACTAATAGATTAGCTCACTAGTGTCCAGACGCCATTGCGCGATTCGTGCTCGCGCGCAACAAAGCGCCCCAATCGAGCAATAATTCCTCTAATAACAATTGCTTATTGGGATTTGCCCCACTCAATAATTGACGCTTGGATAGAAGTATTTTTTCAATATAGCGATGTAAAAGGGGCAGATTGAGGTTGCTTAAACGATCACGCCACTCCACTGGAGCCAGCTCAATTTGAGGATCGTTTGCCCCGGCACGCCATCGCGCCAGGCTATGCAACAATCCCAGCAACCATTCCACCAGCCCTACTACATCACCACCTTGCCAGTTAGCGGCAACTTCAATTGCCGATACCTGACCCAGGGTTAGACGCACAAACTGCTGCAAGGTTTGCTCGCGCTGCTCAAGTGCATCGCCTTGCAGGAATGCAAGGGCGGTCAATGGAGCACCACGTGCGGCGACCAATAATGCATCCGGTGTTGTATTGCTCCCCACCATCAACGGTGATAGCCAATGGATAACTTGTTCGGCGCGCGGCATCGGTAGCTTGCGCATCTGGCATCGACTGCGAATAGTAGGCAATACCGAACTTGGTGCATGGGCGACCAGAACCAGCAATGTGTTTGCAGCAGGTTCCTCCAACGACTTGAGCAAGGCGTTGGCTGCATTACCATTCATGGCTTCAGCGGGTTCAATGATGACCACCTTGTAACCGCCCTGTTGTGCAGTCTTACTCAATGACTCAGTAAGCTCGCGCACCTGATCAACTTTGATCGCCTTACCCGCCTCTTCGGGCTCCAGCCAGAGTAAATCCGGGTGGGTTTGGGACTTATTCAGCTCGCAGCCCCGACACCGTCCACAGGCAGTGCCTTCAATAGGCGCAGAACACAGTAACAATTGCGCCAGTGCATCTGCCAAATGACGCTTACCGATGCCTTTCGGGCCAGCAATCATCATCGCATGTGGCAATTTTTTTGCGGCGATCTGCTGTACCAGATGCTGCCAATCATTGAGTTGCCAGGGGTAAGGATGGATGGGAAAGTCGCTCATTGAATAACCAACCAGAAATCGATTTTGGATAGACCAACAAAAATTTGGGCAAGCTTAACAAATTTGCGATAATCCGCGCCCGCTTAAATTCCACCCCGGGCTTGATGATGACTGATTTACCGCTGGAAATTTTATACCTCGACGACGACTTACTCATCGCCAACAAACCCGCGGGGATGCTATGCGTACCTGGTAAAGGGCCAGAAAAACAGGATTGTTTATACAATCGCGCATTGAAATTTAATCCCAATGCCCGCGTTGTGCATCGGCTTGATCAAGGCACATCCGGCATTGTGATGTTCCCGCTTAATTATCTGACCCTTAAAAATCTGACCCATAAATTCGAAGCACGCGAAATTCACAAGCGCTACCTGGCAGTAGTGGAAGGATTAGTGGGGCAGGATGAGGGCGAAATCAAACTGCCGCTAATCTGCGACTGGCCTAATCGCCCGCTACAAAAAGTGTGTTTCGAGCACGGAAAATCGGCCCATACGCGTTATCAGGTTATCGAACGAAACACTGGAGAAAATACTACGCGCGTGCAGTTGGAGCCGGTTAGTGGACGTACGCACCAACTGCGGGTTCACATGTTGAGCCTCGGTCATCCCATGTTGGGTGACGGGCTTTATGCTCCCGAACCTATTCGCGCCAAAGCACCGCGCCTGCTACTCCATGCCCAACAACTCTGGCTGGACCATCCTATTTCGGGACAACCCATACAAATAGAATCACCTGCTACTTTTTAAGGCGATAACCTGATCAAATCGGTGACTTATACATATTTGTAACAACTCATTCCCAAAGAATAAGAAATCCATCTATATCCACTCCAGTTTATTGCCTAGCCTTATAAGGATCGTGTCAATTACCCCTATGCGGCATGTTTTCGTTATAAAAATAGATTTACTGGAGGCCTCATGAAAAGAACATTACTAAGTCTTACGTTAATCGCAATCAGCAGCCAAACACTCGCAACCGAGCTTTATAACGGCCGGATTAGTGGTATGGCAGGCGCCGGGTATGTGACCGCTGGATACAGCGATGGGCTTTTATTTAACCCGAGCCTCACTGCGAGCCATAAAGAAAATGATGACTTTGCAATTGTGATAAATGGTGGAGGATTGGGCTCGGACAAAGATGATCTGATTGATGGACTGGATGACCTGGTGGAATTCACTGACTACCTGAAAAACGCAAGCAATCTTACGCTAAACGATGCTAACAAGTTAAAAGCGTTAATGGACAACGTGGACGAAAAAACGCTGGGCGCCTCGGTTGGTGGAAGCCTGGTAGTCGCAATCCCCAATTCTTATCTTTCTGCAGCCCTGGTAATCAAAGCGACCGGTACAGTGGGTGTGCTTGCTGATATTGATGAGGACGATTACGACCTGATCGACAACAGCATTAGCGATCCATTTGAACCCGAAGACTTGCAATCATCGGTCTATGGCAGTGGCGTTATCCTGCGTGAAACCGGTATTGCATTGGCCAAAGGCTTTGAAGTTGGCGGTGGCCAGCAATTATTGGTTGGTATCACACCAAAGCGGGTAAAAGTCGAGACCATCGTCTATGAGGCCACGGTGGCGGATTACGATGAAGATGATCTGGATGCAGATGATTACACGGTAGAAAGCAGCGCCAGCAACCTGGATGCGGGTGTCACTTATCAAACCGGTAAAATTCGCTACGGTCTTGCGGTCCAGAATATCAAGAGTGATAGCTTTAAAACCATTGATGGCGGAACCTATGAACTTGATACCCGCACTACCGCAGCAGTGGGTTATGTTAGCGAGCGGTTTATAGCGGAAGCCGCATTCGATCTGGACGCTCACACAACCTTCGGACTGGGCGCCGAAAGCCAGATTTTCCGTGCTGGCCTGGAGTACAGCGCACTCAGTTGGCTACAACTGCGCGCAGGTCTCCAGCGCGATCTGGAAGACGCATTACCAGACGCTTACTCATTGGGATTGGGGATTTCTCCGTACAATGTTTTCAACATCGATTTGGCGGGATATACCGGTTCGGATGAAACCGTTGGCGGCGCACTGCAAATTGGTTTGAGATTTTAAATAGCCCTACCGCGGCCTCTCGCTGCAGAGGCCGCACCTCACTATCGCTATAGCAACTCACTCAACACACTATCAATCTCTGCTTGCACTTCCGGAAGCGTCGCACCGGCGTTGATAAGCCGGTAGCGATCTGGCGCCGATTCCGCGCGCTGCCGGTAAGCCTCCCTTACCCGCTCAAAAAAACCAATCGTCTCGCTTTCAAACCGGTCCAACTCACCGCGCTGGCGGGCGCGGTTCAAGCCCAATTCCACATCAATATCGAGGATCAGGGTTAAATCGGGCCGCAAATCGCCTTGAACCAACTCCTCAAGCTCTTCAATCACTGCTTTGTTCAAACCACGTCCACCGCCTTGATATGCATAAGTGGCATCAGTAAAACGATCACTTAACACCCAGGCACCACGCGCCAGTGCGGGCTTGATAACTTGTGCTAAATGCTGGGCCCTGGCAGCGAACACCAGTAAGAGTTCGGCGGTTTCATCGACAGGTTCATCGCGTTTACTTAATAACAAACTACGAACCTCTTCTGCCATGGGTGTCCCACCCGGCTCACGCGTCACAACCACGTCCAATCCACGCGTTTTTAACCAGTCACAGACAAACGCCAGATTGGTGCTTTTTCCGACACCTTCTGTGCCCTCAATGGTGAGAAACTTGCCTCTTTGCATAAGCATTAACTTCATCAAAAAATTTAATCGGGTTTACGATTCCTTCCCTTTCGGGGAGCGCGTATCATACCGGCTTTTTGCCACTTACTCGATTTATTCACACCGCGTTACCCATGAGGGAGACTTATCATGATCACATTACACACTAACTACGGCGATATAGTTATCGAACTGGATTTCGAAAAAGCGCCCAAAACTGCTGCAAACTTTAAACAATATGTTGAAGAAGGTTTTTATAACGGCACCATTTTCCATCGCGTCATCGACGGCTTCATGATTCAGGGTGGCGGTTTTACCGAAGACTTTGAACAGAAAAAAACGCGCGACCAAATTGAAAACGAAGCTGACAACGGTTTGCAAAACCTGACTGGCACTTTGGCGATGGCGCGCACTAATGACCCGCACAGTGCAACTGCACAATTTTTTATCAACGTAAAAGATAATTCATTCCTGAATCACACCGGCAAAAATGCATCCGGTTGGGGTTATTGCGTGTTTGGCAAAGTAACCGCAGGTATGGATGTAGTTAACAAAATCAAAGGTGTAAAAACCGGCAGCAAAGGTTTCCATCAAGATGTACCAAAAGAAGCGGTGATTATCCAATCCGCTACTATCGCGTAAAACGATGTCGACATTATTTATTTCTGATTTACATCTTCACGAATCACGCCCGCTTATTACGCGGGCGTTTTTTCATTTCCTGCACACACAAGCGAGCAAGGCTGAAGCGCTTTATATTCTTGGTGATTTTTTTGATGCCTGGGTTGGCGATGATGATGATTCAGAATTGCCGCAAACAGTTGCACGCGAATTATGTTCCTTAAAGCAAAAAGGAATCGCTATTTATTTTCAGCATGGCAATCGCGACTTTTTATTGGGCGAAGCCTACGCGCAAAAAGCCGGCATGAAGTTATTACCCGAAAGCTGCGTAATTGATTTATACGGCACACCCACGTTATTGCTACATGGCGATACACTGTGCACTGCCGATAAGGATTACCAACAATTTCGCACTATGGTGCGCAGCAGCCAATGGCAACAACAAATTCTTGCCCAACCCCTGGCGGCACGCCGCACATTGGCCGCGCAGCTACGCGAAAAAAGCCAGAGCATGAACAGTATGAAAGCGGAAGATATTATGGATGTAACACCCGCCGAAGTAGTTTCACAAATGGAGCAAACACAAGTAACACGGCTGATCCACGGCCACACTCATCGCCCGGCGCACCATAGGCTGACAGTTAACGGAAAACCTGCTGAGCGAATTGTTCTGGGGGATTGGCATTCGCATGGATGGAGCATCAGGGCGGATAATAAACGCTGCGAGCTACTTAGCTGGCCAATTGAATAAGCATTGCAAATCAAGCTTGCTATAGTTCATGCCAGATGGTTATGTTGCGATTCGCAAGCTCATACACGCCCCGCCCTAACCTACGAATGCTCTGCAATAAAATTTTCGTACTGAAAAGTACTGTACAAAAAAATCCCTGAACCAAATAATTCAGGGATTTTTTTTATCACAGTCATTAATTTTTACGGCCAGTAATCATGTACAAACCGCCGATAATAATAAACACCGGCCACCAGGTACCAAATGACAAATCCAGCAAAAATATAAGTGCCACAAAAATAATTGAACCTGCAGTTACCAGCGCATTCCACATCGCCATGCCGACACCTTCACGCTGGTAACAACGATATGCCAACTGCATTGGACCGATAGCGGCCAGCAAAATAAAAAATGCCCACCAATTATGGAAATCCAGAAAAAATAAATCCACTCCCAGATTTTTCGCCAGCAATAATCCGCCAATTATCACCACCGCTAACCCCAAAGCCCAACTGGAAGAAGAAATTTTTGATCCAGAGGTTTTGGACGGATGCGCTGCAGATGGAGGAACTTCACTCACTGGAGTGACGTTAGTGACAGACACATGTGAGGCTGGCTCTTCTATTTTTGATTTTTCATCAATTGATGTCATAGCTAACTCCTTGATCCAGATTGGACAAATTTAATCGTTAATCATTTCCATAAATGATTTACTGACAATTATGACACCATAAAACCAGATTCGGATTCACCGCACCAGCGACTTTTGTCATTCCCTTTACATCACTTCCACTTTAAACAAGGCAATGGCGAGCGCGCGTATATCCGCAGTATGTTGTGTTACCAGACTCAAGCATTCATGTTGATCCAGCAAGTTAAAGGGCGGGGCAAGTTTTTGGTAGGCTGCCAGTTCGGTTAACGCGGGCAGATCGCGCCCCGCCTTGCGTAGCTTTAACGCATGAAATAAACCGAGGTTCACCACATCCCCCAGATCCAATACCTCACCGGTACTGACCGACCAGTCCCCAACGCGGCGTACAACCTCAATAAACTCCTCATCAACTTGCCATTTTTTCATCATGATTATGCCCAGGGATTTTGAATATTCCCGACACAAGGAAACATACATATCTTCCTGAGGAGGATGTTTTTGGTCCTTGAATGCAGAAAGCACAGCCAGTGTGCCGATCTCACTCAGCAAGCTGGCGAGCAATACCCGATCCGCAGCCACCAGAGGAATGTGAAGCGCAATAAAGTTACTAACGCTCGCCTTAAGTACGACGCGATGCCAGGCATCTACAAACAAGCGCTTGTGATAAGCCGAATGCATGGTAAATAAACTGGTAACCGAATGGACCATGGTGATTCGCTCTACCTGAGCCAAACCCAAAACCCGGACAACATCCAGCAAGGAATGTAATGGTGGATGATGAAAATGAGGGCTGGATGCATACTTCAACAACATCGCACTGAGAGAGGGATCTTTAGCGAGGGTTTTGCTCAAACTGGAAAATGAAACATCCGGCCTTGCAAGTGCACGGCGAATTTCCAGGGTAATACTGGGTAAACTGGGCAATTGCTCATTGCCCTGCATCAACTGGGCAATAACTTCGCGATAGACTGCATAATTGGCATGAGTAAGGGACACACCTGAATCCTTCAGGCCGGTGGCCTGCGGGAACAAATCAATTCTTATCACCTGACTGTGTTAAGTAAATTCGCGTGTCAGCAGAAAAAATATTAGCAAGATTTCCATATCAAAAAATCACACTTTAAATTTATGCAATTCTTCCTGAAGGGAATAAGCTACTTCCGCCAATTGTTTTGAGGATTGGTCAACCTTATCAGTTAGTTGAGTCGCATCATTGGTATAGCGAGTAATATTATCCGCGTTGGCATTAATTTCACCGGATACGCGTGACTGCTGTTGCGATACGCGCGCGATCTGCGTATTTAACTCCGCCATTTCTTCTACAGCACCATCAATTTTTTCAAGCGCGGCGCCAGCCAGGCTCGCTTGGGATACAGAATCCTCTGCAATTTTCTGGCTCTTGTCCATTGCACTCACCGCCAGGGTTGCACTCTGTTGCAACGTTGAAATCATCGTTTGGATTTCTTTAGTGGATTCTGCAGTTTTAAAAGCAAGTTCGCGCACTGAATCTGCAACCACGGCAAAACCCCTGCCCTGTTCGCCGGCTCTCGCCGCTTCAATCGCTGCATTTAATGCGAGCAAATTAATTTGTTCGGCGATGCCTTTGATAACATTCACGACCTTAGCGATATTGTCGCTATTCTGGTTTAACTGCACTATCACACTGGCGGAATGCTTGACCTCTTTCGCCAAATGATTAATAGATTCCACCGTTTTACCAACCACCTGCATGCCATCGCTACTGTAAACTCGCACTTGACTGGTTTTTTCCGCAGCGCGATTCGCGCTATCCGCAACTTCCTGAATCGAAATGGATAATTGCGTCATCGCTTTAGCGACCTGCCCCACCTCACCACCCTGCTTGCGCGACAACTCACTATTGTTATTTGCAAGGCCAGTTAACATTTGTGCCTGCGTATTAAATAACTGCCCCATATCAATAACCCGGACCAATAACGCACGCAGACTATCAATAAATAAATTAATTGATTGACTCAGCTCACCCAACTCATCGTGGTAAGCAACAGGAATTTTATGGGTTAGATCACCACCATCACCAGCCAAAGAAGTAATGAAAGCGATCATTTTCTGGATGGGATCGATCATAAGTCGCGGCGTAAATTGCCAAATCGCAAAACTGATTAACAGTGTGATCGCGATAATCATCACCAGTAAATTGCGGCTACTACTAACGATTTCATGGGATTGATCAACAGCTTCATTCGCTTTTTGTTCAACCTGGTTTTTGAGCGCATAGATTTGGCTGCGCATTTCCATAAACGCGACATTGGCATCCTTAAAGCTGACCTCCATGGCAGTAGTGCGACCAATACGCGTATTTGCTTCGCGTTCACGTGCAACAGTTAAGGTTAGCCCCTCCCATTTATCGCGCGCCTTTTCGTATTCTGCATAAATAGAATCTATTTCAGGGCCATTCACCAAGCCGTGAAAATCCTGCAATTTTTTATGGGCAACCTCGATATTTTGTTTGTGCCGTGTAATTGATTCTTTAAAGTCCGGCGCACCGGCATTCAAAAATAACATGCTGCGCTCTTCAACCAGTGCTTTATGTAAGTCTGCATCTGCCTCGAGCAAGTAACCCACAGCTAGTAAATTAATTTCACGCAGCTCGCTCACCTTATTATCGATAAGGCGAAAGCGCTCCATAGCAATTATCCCCATCAGTATCACCAGCAAACTGATAACACTGATTGGGATGAGTAATTTTGTGCGAATGTTTAATCCATAAAACCAATTCACAGTAGCACCTATTGCGCAGCTTCAAGCTCATCCAGATTGACACCAATCGTCAACACTCCGATCGCTTTGCCCGCATCAACTACCGGAACAGAAACCTGGATTAAATACGCTTTGGCACTATCATCAAATTCAGGTTCTGCAACAAACACAGCGCCACTGCCGCCCTTAAAAGAAGATTTGAATTTATCTTCATCGCCTTGCCAATAATCTGATGTTTTATTAGTCATCGCCACATTGGCGCCCTGGTTGTCCATTAAAAACAACTCGAAATAATAAGGCTGTGAACTTTCAATTTTTGCCAATTCTTTTGCGGGCTCATTCTCCATCAACGCTTTCATACCTTCATCCACACCGGTTTTTGCCATCCATTCTGCATCGCGTTTTTTGATTGCATCCAGACTCACCGCTTTGGCATTTTGTGCCTTTACCGCTGCTACCAGCACAGGATTTTCACCCAGCTTTTGCAGCTCTGGTAAATTTTTAGTTAAGGTCGCAGGTGTTTCTGCCAATGCTACCTGTGTACCAACCAAAGCGCCCAGAATAAACACACCTGTTTTTAGAACATCGACAAGTTTCATTTCTTTACCTCAACGATAATGAATAATACGCCACATCCTAAAATGTGGCGTTTGGTGAAATTAAGTAAAGAGGATAAACAAGGAGAGTCAAGGCAGCAAAGCGTTGGTTTAACAGAACACAGATAATCGAGGGAGGAAATTAACGCGAGGGCATCACTAGTTGCCACAAAAAAGGAAGGGGCATCTGCATGCCCCTCATCATCAATTTATTGCAATATTTCCTGTGCGGCATTAACCAGAAAAATATAACTCGCTGCCAAATTTACTACATATTCATTCTCGCCCCAGAAAAATGGCCAGTCTTCATGGTTTTCCGGATAATCTGGCTTCAGGATTAAAATCCCCGGCACAATGCCGCCAGAAATAAATGAAAAATCCGCACGATTCATCCCGTAAGCCACTTCTTTCGAGCGCGTTCCGACGTTCGATACCAGTGATAAATTATGCGCAGGATGAGTACCGTATAAAAAATTCAAACCTTGCAATACCGATTCGCGACTGACCAGATCCGGAAACGCTTTATGGATATAATAATTATTAATTGCATGACGAATTACCCAGCCACTTCCTGCCCAACCACCATCAGTAATAGGAACGCCGAATGGATTTTTACGTTCAATATCCGCGAGCTCTTTTTGATAACTTTCGGTTTTGGTTTTTAATTGTTGTTTGAAATCTGCATTCATATACGGAATAGCACGCACAAACCAGGACGCATGACCAGCAAACTCCACTTGCGCCAATAATCTCTCAATGGCTTGCGCATATTTTGCTTCACTGGTAGTGATCAATAATTCAGTTGCTGCTTTCAATTGCTCGTGCTCAAGTTTGCCGCCGGTGGTATTGCCATACTTAAATGAATCGGGTTTTGTTTTGGCCTGTTCTTCTGCCCATACTTTTTTCGCAGTGTCGATACTTTCTGTTGCCAAAGCATTGTTAAAACCTTTCAGCGCGCGACTCGCCGCTGCCAGCGCAGCCGCTGAACCATAATTTAATGATGACGATTTGCTAGTAAAGGCCCAACGGTCATCAAATTTTCCGCTCTTGAAACCATCAGTTTCCAGTTCAGATTTTTTGGGATCATAAATTAGATTATCAGTTTTAGTGACGCCATCACCGAGATGGGTATATTGATCAATATGTGCTTCTACAATACCGGGAATGGCATGCCCCACCGCGCGATGCTGTGCAATTAATGCAAGCGTACCGTGCTCGATCTGTTGCAACATATCCGGCTTTCCATCACCAGTGTGCAGGTCCACAAATTTTCTCGCGTAATCAACACTGGTTGTATCACGCGCTAAACCAAACGTATTATTTTTTGGGCCAAAAGTTTCCCATGCGGTAACCAAAGTATTCACCACATCGTATTGGGTTTGGGTGCGAATATCGTAATCGCCAGCGTCATACCAACCGCCAATATTTAGACCGGTAATATGCTCGCCGGGTTTATAGGGTGTGTCTGTTGTTGGACCTTGCGCGTATAAATCAAAATGCTCGTGATTCACCGGCGCCTGTAATGCATCGTCAAGATGCGATGCACCATGCCATACACGATAGGCCTCATTCACCATCATATGATCCATTTGCACTGGCAAATACATATCCAATGTTGGATACCAGGCATTTTGATAAACCGATTTATCAATACGGAAGCTATGGGTTTCCTGATCACCGTAACTAATCAGATACAAACCCGGTTCCTGTATTTTAGTGAAATCAAATTGGCGATATTCGTAACGCAAATATTTTCCCCAACTTGCCGGTTTTTCACTGAGTACTGTTTTGCGTGTGCCATCCGCATTAATTTTTATTAAACCGGCTTTGGTGATTTTTTTATCGCGCGCATCCAATTCAATAACCGCGACTTTTTTCTGCGCCGAGTGATATCCCACTTGTGAATGGGCGATCATTGGTTTGCGGATCCAGTTTTTTACTGTTGCGGCATCAATTTGCCATTCAATCACCGCACCGGTTTTATTCGCCGGAATTTTACTGCGCACTACAAACCAACCGTTTTGCGCTTTACCGCGACCATCATAAAGTTCCAACGGGCTACCATTGGATTGAATGCTGATACGACGTTCCGTATCTTCCGGAGCCAATACCAAACGTTGTCCTTGCGCTAATGCAACAGGATTTGCTTTACCGTTGATTTCTTTTAAACCGGATGGATAAACCGGGAAATTACCGGTTTGGGTATCCATCATAAATGACTTATGGAAATAGGCAGCCGGTAAAAATTCCAGATTAAAACCTGCTTTGCCTTCGAGCGCTTTCGGTAACGCTTGTGGCAAATTAACCGTTAACAAAACACCTTTAGCGTTCTTGATTACTTTGATGGAAAAATCAAATTGCTGATCGGGATAATGCAAAAACGCTTCAATCGATTGCTCCGCGCGATTAACTTTTCGCTCTTTGAACATGGGCGTTAAATCCCACTGCTCCGGCGTCGCATTCAAACGCACATCGCCATTAGTGACTGTGCGCTCGCCGTGGTGGATTAGCTCAATACCGCTGGTTTTGGAATCGCTGAATAATCCGTCATACCAATTACTAAACACCAGCACATTCAGGCCGGGCTTTTCAAAATAGTCTTTATCGTTGAGGATTAAATTGTCTTTTGCCAGAGCCGGCAAGGTAAGGAAAATGGAAAATGCGGCGAGCAAGCCCCGCCACTGACCGAGTTGAAATGCCATGTGTATCTCCAGATTTATTATGTAGAACGTTATTCACAGAGACTTATAGTCTATGTGAACATAATTAACTGGTATACAAGGTTTACATTTTATAACCACGAACACATCGCTTGATGTCTCGCGTCAAAAAGAAAGACTGCCAATTGGGCCACAACTTTACAATTGGCGTGCAAAGAGCTTGAAGTTTCACACCCAGAGAGCTTAAAAGTGAGATCCCCGCAGGCAGTGCGGGATAAGTTACCTATTCACGTCAGCGTTTCAAATTTTTACCGGGAGGTTTGTATGCGTAGCAAAAATAGTTATTTACATTTTTTCTTTATTGTCGTGTTCTCGTTTCTCTGCAAAACAACCCATGCAATTACGATTGATTTTGATGATCTTGATCCAAATGATTTGGATGGTTATGAATTAAGAAATGAGTATGCGAGTCTAGGGGTAATTTTCGAGGCCGGGTATCTTATAACCACCGCATCTGGAAATGCTGTTACCGGACCGAGTGTTTATTTTACATTTACTGGCGAACTACCAACCTATGTCAGTTTTATAAGCAACAACCCGGATGGGCTGAAAAATTCTGCAACTGCTAAAGGGCCAAATGGCTATGAAGAACTTATTATTACTGAAGGATGGTATCGGGGAACATTTCCTGATGACGACAGGAATACGCCTTATATTCCCAACCAACGAATAGTGTTCCACTCGGAATTCGGTATTTCATCCATTGGAGTGTCAAGCCAAACAACACCTTTCGTAGACTATTTAATCTTTCACAATACTAAAGGTGTTGTGTCAGAGCCGTCATTAGCTGTTCTTTTTATACTTGGGTTAAGCGGTATATTTTTTAAAAATCGTAAATTATTTTATAAAAAGTAATTATTGTGCAGTAGGTTAAATAATAGATTGGGATTAATAGTTAACCCCAATCTATTATTAATTCAAAACCCCGGAATGAAACCGGAACTCTTCATCAGCACCTTCAATCAACGTTTTTTCCAACGCTAAAAACTCCTGCACTCGCGCAGAAATATCAGCACCTTCTGCAGCGCGTTTAGCAAGGGTTAAATAATCTTCGTAGTGACGCGCTTCGGATTTCAACAACGAGAGATAAAATTTTTGCAGCGATTCATCAAGATGCGGGGCAAGCTTGGCGAAGCGTTCGCAAGAACGGGCTTCAATAATAGCGCCAACGATAAGTGTATCAATATAGCGACCAGGCTCTGAAGTGCGAACCAATTTGCGTAGCTCCCCTGCGTAACGACCCGGGGTAATTTGATCATAAGAAACCCCGCGCTCCTCCATGATATCCATGACCTGCTCGTAATGACGCAACTCCTCACGGGCGAGACGCGACATTTTTTGCATCATGTCGAAATCGCCCACATAGCGGAACATTAAATTTAGTGCAGTGGATGCTGCTTTCTTTTCGCAGTTAGCGTGATCAAGCAATAGTAATGCTTGATTATCCAATGCATTTTTTATCCAGGCATCCGGTGTTTCGCAGTGAAGGAATTCGTGTATTCGGGCGAGTGCGTTCATAAAATCAAAAATAACTATTTGTGGAGATCGAGTGTTTCAGTCGTTACGAAACACGGGGAAATATAACGTTCGTAATGGGCGCAACTGAGCGCATAATAATCCTTATCAATGTTCTCACGAATAATGCCGAGCGAAATGCCTTGCCAGGCCGGTTGCAATGACAATCCGTAAGCTGACAAATCCTGAATCTGGCTCGCACCTGCACGCAGTAAATCAAACACCCAGCAATATGGATTTTGCTCCTGCTTGAATTGTATTTGCTGATGCTTGATTTGAGTAAGCAATAATTTTTCATCATTGATCTGAATCATATTCTGCACAATTCGCGCGAGAAAATGTTCCAGGCGTTGTGCAATCAATAATTTTTGCTCGTGGGTATAGGAGTTCCAATCAATAACTTCATGGGCAAAACGTTTGCAGCCACGGCAGACACTGTCGCCAATGCCGGTGGAACAAATACCTACGCAGGGTGTTTTTACGGGTTTTAATACAAGCATAATTTTTTAACGCAACGGGCCGATTACTCGGCCCGCTCAGGTTTACATCTTTAAATAATGAGTAACAAATTAATAAGGTGTGCCAGTGATGGCCAAATCAATTTTCCATAACGCACCGGCGCCAGTCAGGAATAATGTTTTTCCGTCGGCACCACCAAAAGCAACGTTTGTTAAGTTTGCGTCGGTGGCAGCTTGTGCGATTTGTTGTCCCTGAGGATCATACACATGCAACTTGCGCGCAATATGTTCCGTAACATAAATATTGCCTTTGCAATCTACTGCCATACCGTCAGGGATGGTCAGACCGGTAACCAAATCGCTACCCTTTTGCGGAATGCCATCAACAATCGGATAAGCGCGTAACAGACCTTGCTCACCACCGCCGTTTACATATAGCACATCGCCTGCCGGTGATAATGCAATCCCATTCGGATTTGAAATAGTGTCATCAACCAAGGTCACAGTGCCATCCGTTGCAACACGGTATACACCGGTTTTTTCCTGGCCGCCGGGCGCAGCATCGCGCTGGAATGCCGGGTCAGTAAAATAAATAGTGCCATCATTGGCGATGACGATATCGTTCGGGGAATTAAAAACATTGCCAGCATATTGCGCTGCAACCGAAGTGCGCTCGCCAGTCGTCGGATTAAAACGGGAAAGGCTTTTGTATTTATGAGTACCGGCGATCAGGAAACCCTCTTTATCAACGGCGAGACCATTGCTACCTGAATCATCAATTGCAGTGGTGACGTTACCGCTTGCGTCCAACTTTAAAATGCGCGATGGGAAACCGGCACTAAAAGTAAAATCGGAAAAATAGAGTGTGTCTTTGATCCACACCGGGCCTTCATATAATGCTTCTTCATTGCGTGAGCTATTTGCAGCTTCAATACGCAATGGGGTTAAATCGCCTGCCGGAGCCGTTCCATCACACACAGATGCAGCAGCAACCGGAGCCGCTTCAGCAACAGATGCTATAGAATTAGTCGTTGCAGATGTGGCTTCATTTGCTGTTTTTTGTTCGCAGCCAGCCATGGCCAATAAGCTGGCCATAAGCCCTGAAATCAATAGGCGTTGTCGGGTCAGTTTCATAAGTTCCTCATCTAGGCGGGTCTTCAACAGTAGTTTTTTGTCAGGCTTGTAGCTGTGTAGTCGTTGTATTTTTATCTGCTTGGATATCCAAACAAGCTCTCACCTTGTTTTACATTTATGCGACCAGACAGGCCCGCCACCTTACCACAATCCCCTGTAAATGCCGAAGGCACACCGAAGGAATGATTAAAGCTGATGCCTGATGCATTAACAGCATTGATTGCATCAGGTATACTTTGCGCCCGATTTACCGCTCTCTCGCGAGCATCTTTAAGAGCGTTTATTTTTTAAGCGCCCTTTAGCATCCATGATGGCCATGGATAGTCTCCAGACGCAGAGATCCTGCCGAAGGAGTAACCCCTACACTAATGAGGATAAAACCGTGCTTGAAGCCTATCGTAAACAGGTCGCAGAACGCGCCGCAGAAGGTATTCCACCAAAACCGTTAAACGCTGAACAAGTTGCAGGATTGGTTGAGTTACTGAAGAATCCCCCCGCTGGTGAAAATGAAGTACTCCTGGATTTGATCACCAACCGCGTTCCGCCCGGCGTTGATGAAGCCGCCTATGTTAAAGCCGCTTTCCTAAGCGCGATTCTAAAAGACGAAGCAAGTTCTCCCCTCATTGATAAACCCCTCGCGATTAAACTGCTCGGCATGATGCTCGGTGGCTATAACATCGAACCACTGGTAAATCTGCTCGACGACGCAACCCTGGCGCCATTGGCTGCCGAACAACTCAAGCACACCCTGCTGATGTTTGATGCATTCCACGATGTTGAAGAAAAGGTTAAGGCAGGCAACACCCACGCTAAAGCGCTGATGCAATCCTGGGCCGATGGTGAATGGTTCACCAGCAAGCCAAAAGTTGCCGAAAGCACCAAGCTCACCGTATTCAAAGTCACCGGCGAAACCAATACCGATGACCTGTCACCGGCACCTGATGCCTGGTCACGCCCTGATATCCCTCTGCACTCATTAGCCATGTTCAAAATGGCGCGCGACGGCATTACCCCGGATCAACAAGGCTCAATCGGCCCGATCAAACAAATCGAAGCCCTGAAAACCAAAGGTTTTCCACTGGTATTTGTGGGCGATGTTGTGGGTACCGGTTCTTCACGTAAGTCTGCAACCAACTCTGTTCTGTGGTTTATCGGTGATGACATTCCCGGCGTACCGAACAAACGTACCGGTGGTGTGTGCATCGGCGGCAAAGTGGCCCCGATTTTTTACAACACCATGGAGGACGCAGGCGCTCTGGTATTCGAAGCACCGGTAGACAACCTGAACATGGGTGATGTCATCGAGATTCGTCCGTACGAAGGTAAAATTCTGAACGGTGAAACCGGCGCAGTAATCTCTGAATTTGAATTGAAATCAGACGTGTTGTTGGACGAAGTTCAAGCAGGCGGCCGTATCCCATTGATCGTTGGCCGCGGCCTGACCAGCAAAGCGCGTGAATCGCTGGGTCTGCCAGCAAGCACCCTATTCCGCTTGCCACAAGCACCAGCCGATACTGGCAAAGGCTATACCCTCGCACAGAAAATGGTAGGCAAAGCCTGCGGCACCACCGGTATTCGCCCTGGTACCTACTGCGAGCCAAAGATGACTACCGTAGGTTCACAGGACACCACCGGCCCAATGACCCGCGACGAACTGAAAGACCTCGCATGCCTTGGCTTCTCTGCAGATTTGACCATGCAATCTTTCTGTCACACCGCTGCCTATCCAAAGCCGGTTGATATCGAAACCCAACACACCCTTCCCGACTTCATCATGACCCGTGGCGGTGTTTCCTTGCGTCCGGGCGACGGCATCATCCACTCATGGTTGAACCGTATGTTGCTGCCTGACACCGTAGGTACCGGTGGCGACTCTCACACCCGTTTCCCGATCGGCATTTCTTTCCCAGCTGGTTCGGGCCTCGTAGCATTTGCTGCAGCGACCGGCGTTATGCCACTGGATATGCCCGAGTCTGTTCTGGTTCGTTTCAAAGGTGATTTGCAACCAGGCATCACCCTGCGCGATCTGGTTAACGCCATTCCGCTGTACGCCATCAAAGCCGGTTTGTTGACTGTAGAGAAGAAAGGCAAGAAGAACATTTTCTCTGGCCGCATCCTCGAAGTAGAAGGCTTACCGAACCTGAAAGTAGAACAAGCGTTTGAAATTTCTGACGCCTCTGCTGAACGTTCTGCGGCTGGCTGTACCATCAAGCTGGACAAAGAACCCATCATTGAATACCTGAAGTCCAACATCACCATGTTGCGCTGGATGATCGAACAGGGTTACGGCGATATTCGTACCATTGAGCGTCGCGCACGCAAAATGGAAGAATGGCTGGCTAATCCGGTATTGATGGAAGCGGATGCTGATGCAGAATACGCGGCGATCATCGACATCGATCTGGCCGACATCAAAGAACCAATTCTCGCCTGCCCGAATGACCCGGACGATGTGAAAGTATTGTCTGATGTACAAGGCGCGAAGATCGATGAAGTGTTCATTGGTTCTTGTATGACCAACATCGGCCACTTCCGCGCTGCCGGCAAATTGTTGGCAGCAACTAAAGATGCACTGACCACTCGCCTGTGGATTGCACCACCGACCAAGATGGATGAACACCAATTAATGGAAGAAGGTTACTACAGCATTTACGGCGTAAAAGGTGCCCGCACCGAAATGCCAGGCTGTTCATTGTGCATGGGTAACCAGGCGCGTGTAGCCAGCAACTCTACTGTGGTATCCACCTCTACCCGTAACTTCCCTAACCGTTTGGGTGAAGGTGCGAATGTGTATTTGGCTTCTGCTGAACTGGCGGCAATCGCTGCAGTTCTTGGCAAGTTGCCAACGCCGGAGGAATACCTGGGCTACGCACAGAAGATCGACAGCATGTCTGCCGATATTTATCGCTACCTCAATTTCAACGAAATTGAGAGTTACCAAAACGCGGCCAACGAAGGCAAGCGTATTGCAGCGGTAGAAATCCAGACTGTTGCTGTGTAGTCAGAGAAATCTGAAATAAAAAAGCCCGCTAAAAAGCGGGCTTTTTTATTCATAGTATTTGCTATTTCAAAATTCTGAATATTGATTCACTCACATTTGTTTCACTTTCGAATAAAGTCGTTGTTCCGCGACTGATACATCATCATCAATATTTATTTCGAGGCTATCCGAGGCTGACATCAAGTAGGGAATGATATGAAGGTGAGGAACTCTTTCCTCACGCAAAAAATCTTCTACTTTAAAAATAGTAATTGCGTTATTCGGCATGTAAAGCGAAGGTAAATCACTGCGAGATGCATAAGACGTATGCTCACCCGCCAATGGATGCAAAAACTCGGCGCCCCCCACATAAGCCCTCATTAATTTGTTACTTATTTCGTACACGCTTACCAAGCCACGACAAGTAGGAAAATCATTAAATTCTGCCAACGCCTCGCGAATATGTTTTGCAGTGCGCAACGGTGATGTCGGCGGCAACAAGATAATAATGTCTTTATCGGCAGGCTTAATACGATGAATAAACTCCCCAACAACCGGGTCCAGAGGTGATTCATCGCGAGCCAAATGTGGATCACGCTTTATACGCTCCGCGTTGTAGTAGTGAGCTACCGATAAAATCTGATCGTCATCTGATGATACGAAAATGGAATTAATAACTTCCGAGGAATGTGCCGCCTGGATGGTGTAGGCAATAAGTGGCTGATCGAGCAAAGGAGCAATATTTTTTTGCAATATGCCTTTTGAACCACCACGTGCGGGAATGAGTGCGAATACCTTTGACATAGCCTGTCCAACCTTGAGGGTTTAAAGGTAAACAGTTATATAGCAAACCTTTAATCAAAGGTCACGATGTATTAAAGAACAATAAGTGATGAAAAAAAATTTAGAAATAAGTTATTGATAAAGTTAAGCCGCCACCCAGGTTTGAATGACGGTTTTAATTAACTTTTGGCTGTAAATGGCAAGCGATCCAAAATACCATCCAGGAAATCACCGGTTGAATTAAGCGAACGAACGATGGTTTCCATCGCCTGGAATTGTGACATGAGACGTGCGCGGTAAGCATCACTACGACGAGTCAACGCCGTTTCATCATCCTCAACTTTTTTAATGTCTTTTGTGATAGTAGTTTCACGATCTTTAATTACACCCGAGGATTTAAGGTAATCATTAACCAGGTTAGATAATCCACCCGCCAGGCCGCGCGAAAAAGTAATTTTTCCACTTGTTGCACCGGGTTGAATAGTCATACTCAAACCTTCTGCGTCAGTGCCCAATGCGGGCAACAACACATTACCGTAACCAAACGCGGCTTTCCCCGCAACGGTTCCACCAACATCGGTACCGGCAGTACCGGTGCTAACGCTGATTCCCAAATCCGCCATATCAGAAGACACCGCAGTAAACTCCACTTTACTGGTGCTGCCGTAAGAGTCGGAAGTAAAAACCAGTTTCCCCGCATCCACACTGACCGCGACGCTGGATTTCATTTCCTTAATATTGGTATCAAGGTTAATCAAGCTCTGAATGTCAGCGGCCAATGCACCTTCGGATGCGTAGGTTTTTCCTGCTGGAATTGTTATCACTGCCGATTCAACACCATCCAGCTTCAACTTGAAGTTGTAATCTTTCCCGGTAGTATCCAATGGAAAAGTTATCGCCATAGCAGCGCCGGTATTTTTTCCTTTGGATGGTTGCTGGGTAATAACTACGTCATAAGTTCCCGGTTTACTTTGCGCGGTGTATTTGGTTAATTCGATATTGGCTGCTGTTGAAGTTTTCTTGGGAACGAATAAATCGCGTACCAGATCATAGTGTTTATCAATCGCCGCACGAAAACCGGTATTCTCCTCATCCTCAATAATTTTTAACGAACCATCACGCTCAGTACGAATACCCAAGCTGGAAAGCGCAGTAAAACCGTCACCCAGTCCTGGAACAGCGCTGGACAGAAAATTGCGGATACCCTGCATTAAATTTTTAGCGAGCGGATCAGTTTTCAAACTACCAAAATCTTTTAATTCCGAATCAAATCCTACAAGCTTTTCAACTTCAGTCTTGAAGGTGTTATACGCTGCAACAAAATCACGAATGGCTTTTTCACCAACTGATTTGTCTTCGTTGATAGAAACGCTAACAGTTTCAGTGAGCGATGCGCCGAATAAATCAAACTCCAACCCATCAATAACATCTTTAATCTGGTTGGATTCCCGGCTAACCAATAAACCATTCACACGCACTTTCGCATCCAGACCTTCCTGTTGCTGGGTCATGTTACGAGTAGTTTCGTTGAAATTAAACTTAGCCAGACCGAGGGCGCCGGCATCTTCAGTTGCGGTAATTTCAATTTCATTTTTTGCACCGGATTTTGACGTTAGGAGCAAACGATAAGAGCCGCCATCGCCCACAATACTGGCAGATATACCTATATTTTTTTTGTTGATGGCGTCACGCAAACCAACCAGCGAATTATTGCCGTCATCAATTTCGATAGTGGCGCCACCGGCTTTAGATGAATCAACTTCAAAGTCATTCAAGGCGGAGTTCCACTCCCCCAAACGAATGACGAGAGTACCTTTACCAATGGGTTCGGTCATTGAACCGAAAGTACCGGAACTCACAGATTGCGATTGGGCAACCTGCTCCACTTTTAACTGATAAGCACCAGCCGCTGCCTTGGCATCGAGTTTGGTGATGCTCAATAATTTGGTATCAGGAACTGACAGGGATTTGGCATTGAACGTATCAGAGCTGCCTAAGGTGGTAGTTGCTGCCTCCAGCTTTGACATGGAACTGCGCAATAATCCGTAATCAGAAATTTGCGTTTCCAGCAGGGTTTTCTTAGCTGTCAGACGATCAGACTGTATCTTTTTATTGGCTTCTGTCAGTTGATCTGCCAGCTTATTGGAGTCAATACCTGAACCGGTCCCTAAAGCACTAATGATGCTTGAACCTGTCGATGCATTACTGTTGGTTGAACTCGTTGTACTGCTCACCATGGATACCTCCACGCCATAAAATTACCGCTTACCCAACGTTAGCGGCAACTCATGGGCAAACTTTAGCCGGTTTTGCCGCTTTTTTAGAAAAAATGCCTGTGTAGCCAGAGTTGAGCATAAACCGGGCCAATTACCGTTAAAATTTCAGCGATGAATATGTGGTAAGTAATTGATTACTCTAGG
Source organism: Cellvibrio sp. 79 (assembly GCA_003056245.1). Taxonomy (GTDB): domain Bacteria; phylum Pseudomonadota; class Gammaproteobacteria; order Pseudomonadales; family Cellvibrionaceae; genus Cellvibrio. The sequence continues at coordinate 62,158 of MVDH01000006.1, forward strand.
ATTGGAATAGTAAAGAAGAAAGTCGTGCCTTCTCCCTCTACGGAGTGGTAGTCAATTTTCCCACCAAAACGTTCAACAATCGCTTTCGTAATACTTAACCCTAAACCAGTACCGTCACGTCGTTTGGTGTCAGAAGAATCTACTTGCGCAAATTTACTGAAAACCCGCTGCCGGAAATCGGGGGGAATTCCCTGCCCCTCATCAATAACTGAAATCTTGAAGTAGCGGCCGTCACGTTCAAGGTTAACGCTAACCTTCCCCCCCAAATGGGAATATTTGATGGCATTGGATAACAGGTTCGACATCACCTGTAAAAAGCGATCTGCGTCGAGGCTGGCAGGCAATTCATGCAACGAACTATCGATAGTATCCAGGATCAGCTCAACACCATAGCGCGCTGAGTGCCCCTGATTCTGTTCCACCGATTGTTTTAGCAAAGGGTAAATAGCAATGCGTTGGTTATTCAATTGGACATTCCCGAACTCCAGCTTATCGATATCCAAAATATCGTTGACCAAACGAGTGAGGCGATCAGCATTATTATTCGCGATGACCAACAAATCACGGGTACGCAGTTCGAGTGCACCCAGATCACCGCTCAGCGCAATACCAAGCGCGCCTTTGATTGACGTTAACGGTGTCCGCAACTCATGGCTAACGGTAGATATGAATTCATTTTTAAGCCGATCCACTTTGCGCTTTGCCGTTGCGTCATGAACCATGATGGTGAAAAATTTTTGTTCTTGCAGCTCTACCGGACTCATACTTAATTCAATCGGTAATTCACTGCCATCGCTACGAACCCCCACGCTTTCTCGCCAACTGATACTTTTCAAATCCTCCGAATTTACCTCAAATAATTTACGCAACGAAGGAATAAGGTCGCCCAACGTAAGGTTCAACAACGAATCAAATTTATAACCAAATAACTGTGTTGCAGCGGGATTACTCTTTGTGATTTGGCCGTACTCATCGACAATCAAAATGGATTCCATCGCGTGCTCAAGAATCGCGGCTAATTCTTTAGTACGCTGGTCCACCAAATCGCGTACATGTTGCGTGCGACCTGTAATCAACAACAAAAACCCACCTAAAAAACTGCAAAACAATAATCCGCCTGCCAGTACAAACCAGGATTGCAAACTTCGATGCTCCAACAAAAACGTTTCTGAAGGAATAACACTAACCAGCAAATGCCGCCCTCCAAATAACAGCTCGGTTTTTACTTCCAACGTTTGCGCATAGGTAGAACTGGCCTCCTGATGAGACGTAAAAAAAATGACGGGGTTAGCGGTATCAGTAATATCGGTGATGTGAATTTCAAAATCGCTAGCAGTAAAGCCACTCAGCGCGGGTGGAATCAATTCATTGATGCGAACAATCGCGGTTGCATATCCCTCCAGCGCTTGTTGCCGCTCCGCAGCGGTAGTGAGGTTATCTATACCTTTGTAAACCGGATAAAAAACAATAATTCCGCGAGTAGAACGAGGATCGTTTAATAAATGCAAAGGAGCAGTCATTGCGAGATTGCCAGTATCGCGCGCGCGAATTTGAGCTGCAGCGCGAATCGGTTCAGCGCCAACCTCAATACCAACCAATGCCAGGTTTTCTTGCGCGGGCTCAACATAAGTTATGACGGTGTACTCACTACGCTGCGGTGCAGGTTGATAGGTGTCGGTAGCTGTCTTTTCCCTGATTTGAAAATTCTCATAACCTTGTTCACGCATTTCCTGTTCAAATGCAACACGGTCTTCCTGGCGAATATGTTTATTCCAGGAAACACCTTTAACACCTTTTATACCCGGGATAACATTTTTGATATAGGCAGCAAATTCACTACGAGTCACCTGGTCAGAAGCGATAAATAATCCACGCAACGTTGCAAGGCTGTACGCGAGGGATGTCAGGTTTGTTTCAATTGAAGCGGTAATTAATTCAGCTTGTTGTCCAAAATGATTTTCCAGTTTGCGCTGCTCATTATTGCTAGCCAGAACAAATACAGTAACTACAACCAAACTGCTAACAACCATTGGTACACCTACGGTGTAACGCCGGTTACTCCAAAAATGTCGCGGCGTTGCAAAAAAAACGCACATAAGCGGAGTTGCGATTAATACGCCTATCGCATCACCTATCCACCAGGTCCACCAGGTAAATAACACTTGCGAATAATGGATAATGCCATTGATATAAAGAACCAGAGCGCCGCAACTGGCACTCAGGCTGGTTGCGATTGGACCACCCAAAATAAAAAATGCAAAAATTTTTCGTTCGTCAGTTAACTTGTCGGGAAAGCCAATGTAATGACGAATTAAGCCGGCGCCCGCCAAACTGGCGATTGAGCTACCGGCGGCAATTTCCATAGCGACCATCACCAGTGGTAGCGAAAGGGATTGGCCAGAGCTGAGAGAAACTGAAATATTTAATAAGGTCGACCCCAGGAACACGCCCCACAACATCGGCGCGCCCCAAATTAATACAGCTCCCAGGGAAATTCCCATGGGTAAAAACAACCCTGTCACAAACCCCGGTGGAATTGCCAATAGTAAAGAAAGCCGCCCGGCAATCACATACGCCAGGGTCAGCCAAAAAATACGCAACATCCAGACAGTTGCTGATGCGTGTCTGGAATTATTCATTCAATGAAGCCTGCATGGATAAACCCGTTCGATAAAGTATTTGAATCGTTCAGATTCTTATTCTTGCTTAAGCCTAGCCGATCTTTATTGGTTCATCCTCCTTCTGAATTGCTAACGGAAATAAAAAAACCGCAGCAAGCTGCGGTTCTCTATAAGCGAATAACAATCTACTTTATCTGAGTAATTGCAACACTTGTTCAGGACGAGCATTGGATTGCGCCAACATCGCTTGTGCTGCCTGTTGCAATACTTGCGCACGGCTCAACGCAGCGGTTTCAGCCGCGAAGTCTGCATCCACAATCCGCGAGCGCGATGCGGAGGTTTTTTCCGATACGTTCGCGAGGTTGGACATGGTGAAGTCCAAACGGTTGTTGATCGCACCTAACTGTGACCGCGCATCGTTAATAGTCGTTAACGCATTATCAATCACGCCCAACGCTTTTTGCGCACCTTGTACCGAGTCGATACTGATAGAGGCAATAGCAGTACCAAAAGCACCTTCAGCAGTTACATTCGACTCAAGCAGTCCCATTGTCGCCGCTACTGCATTTGGCCCCAGCTTAACGCTGATGGGTGAGCCGTTTGAACTTGTTAACTTGATGCCACCGGGAACCGTTTCAGTGGTTGCACTAATTGTCGCCGCTGCACCAGTGCCCGACTGGATTTGCAAACCCTCGCCATTCAAATCCGCCAAACCGGTGTTAGTACCATCGACACCAAAAGTTATTGCAGCAGAATTACCTTCCAGCACTACTCGAGTTCCAAGTAAAGATGCGGTAATCCCCGTTACATCGGTCTTCGCGTTGAATGCGGCAACCACGGCGGAAATGGTAGTCAAACCATCAATGTCTATCGGTTCACCATTCATCAACAACGGTGCGGTGATTGCCGTCAAATCTATACCGCCAAAATCCAGCGTTGTCGAAGCAAACACTTCCGCTGTTACACCGGTTTCCTGTTGTGACGCATTGATAGCATTTATTTTTCCTAACAGACTGTCAGTGTCTTTGTTAGAAATAATTACACCATTAATTGACAAGTCACCTACATTCCACGGAGCAGCAGGCGTAGTGATCCCAACACCTTCAATTTGCCCTGCGTTGGTATTTTCACGGAAGCCCAATGAATTCAGTTGCGCTAAAGTACCGGTTGAACCGCGAGTGATAGTAATTGGATCACCGTGTTCAGATTCCAGAACCAAACGGCCCGCGTAAGTACCGTTAATATTACCGCCCGCCGAGTTTGCAGGAACGCTACCGTCGGTGATTACAAATTGCGATACGTTAATACCGGCAATACTTAATTTACTGCCCTCACCCACAGTGGCATTCAACAAACCACCACTTTCAGTATTAATTTTTTCAGCGAGTTCCTGAATATTTTTAGTATTGCTCACCTGAATCGTGCTTAACGTACCATCCAACTTGGTGATGGCAACCTGGAAGACCTGGCCTTCCTCCAACACACCGGTGCCCGCACCGGTTGCAGTTGCTTGCGCATAGGTTGAAGCATCAATACCCAGAACGTTTTTGTTGATGAGATCAACCAATTTATCCAGGGTTTGTGCAGCAACCGCTGGTGGGCCAACGATGTTGAAACCGTTGTAGCTTTCCAGTGATTTCGCAATCGATTGGCCATTAATGAGAATATCGTTCTCATTAATTAACAAGGTGGAAAGATCGATCTGGCCACCCAGCATATCCACACCCACAAAACCCATACCCAAAGTTTTGGCATCCATCGCTGGAATTTTCATGGTGATGGTTTGGCCCGCATCGGCGCCCACTTGCAAATCAACTTTGCCCAATGAGCCATCCAGTAATTTTTGCCCGTTGAATGATGTTGAGTTCGCAATACGATCCAATTCCAGAATCAATTGCTGGACTTCGGCATCCAGGGTTTTTCTATCCGCGTCGGAATAAATTCCGTTCGCTGATTGAATTGACAGTTCGCGCATACGCTGCAGGATGTTGGTTGTTTCCTGCAATGCACCTTCTGCGGTTTGAATCAGGGACACACCGTCGTTCGCGTTGCGGATTGCCTGATCCAGACCGCGAATTTGCGAGGTCATGCGGTTGGAGATCGCCAGACCGGCAGCATCATCTTTCGCAGAGTTAATACGTTGGCCCGAAGACAAACGTTCAGTGGCTCGATCAAGCGCGTTTCCTGAACTCAGCAATTGGCGTTGTGAATTCAAGGAAGCGACATTGGTGTTAATGACTAAAGGCATAATGAATCTCCTAATGATTGTTCCTGTTCACAGTTGCTATTGCTGTGACAAGTCGACTAATGAAGTTCATAGCCATCGACTAATCGACTCGCTTTGGACCGTCAGAACTTCGTGGCAAGACTTGTAAGAAATTCGCTACCAATTCTTTTAACCGAACAGGTTGCAACAAACAGGTTTTCTATACGGGTCGCCTAATCCGACTTTTGCACAGACTGTGCCAGAAAATATTCAGGGGACTTTTGCTGGAGCAAACGGGAGCGGATTTTCCTTCAACAACACAAACAAAAAGGAACAATATATTGCGGAAAAATTTTTCATTACTGCGCGATAAAATCGATTAAAAACCCAACGGTAAAAAACAAAAAAAGAGAGCCACTTGCGCGACTCTCTTTTCTTTTTACATCCCAGAACTAAACCGAAAAATATCAATAAAGCCCTGTTTTTAAAGCATTTTACGCTTGTGCACTAAACAGCTGACCAGGCTCATCCGGAGTATGGGTTTGAGCCAAACGCAGAAATATTTCATCGGGAATTTGACGAATAACTTCTTGCGTAGAACGGTCCAAAACTTTCACCACAGTCTCACCGGAATCCGGGTCGTAACTGAAGTTTAAATCGCGCTGGGTGGACTGAATATATTCATTCATTTGCGCTACAGCAGCCTGAACTCGCTCTTGCACCGCCTGAGAATTGACAGGATCTTGAGGTAAAGATCTTGCCGCTTCAGCGGCAGGCGGCAAATCATTGCCGGTTTTTTGACCTTGAGAAAGTGCAGGCAACGACGAAACCGGTGCAGCTTTCGCTTGAACCGGATTCGAAGCAACTTTAGTGATGTCATTCATAACTTTTTCCTCACTAAAATTCCTCCGGGCTTACGGCCAATCCGCGCCCGGAGGGAACCTGTTGATTATCTCAAGAGAGACAACACTTGTTGTGGACGAGCATTTGACTGGGCCAACATCGCTGAAGCCGCTTGTTGCAACACTTGCGAACGGCTCAGGTTTGCAGTTTCCGCCGCGAAGTCAGCATCAGTGATACGTGAACGTGCTGATGAAGTCTTCTCAGAGATGTTTGCCAGGTTAGATACGGTAAAGTCCAAACGGTTGTTTACCGCACCGAGCTCTGAACGCACATCGTTGATGGTGGTCAAGGCGTTGTCGATCACTTTAATCGCTTTCTGGGCGTTAGCCTGGGTGTCAATGCTGATTGAAGCGATTGCTGCACCGAACGCGCCACCAGAGCTGATATTGGAGTCAATCAAACCTGTGCTGGTTACAGCAGCTGCATCTTTCACATCAACCTGGATCGGGTTTCCGTTATTGCTAGTCAACTTAACGCCACCACCAGCAACCGAACCATCAGCGATACCCGCAACCGCTACGGTGCCTGAAGAGAACTGAACGGTGTTAGTACCATCATCCAATGCTGTTTCAGTAGCGTTCGCAGTACCACCAGAGTCTGGACCAAATGAAATCTGAGCAACGTTACCTTCCAACAACAAACGAGTTCCGGATACGGTAGCGGTCAGACCGGTTTGGTCAGACACAGCGTTAAACTCAGCAGCAACCGCCGCTAATGAGGTTGGAGCTGCAGTGATGGTTACATCAACACCATTCAAACCAAACGAACCACCGGTCAAACCTGCAAGTGAAACGCCACCGAAATCAAGAACAGCAGAGCTAAAGGCTGTGGCGGTTACACCGGTTTGATCGGAAACAGCATTAATTGCTTTCAACTTATCGGTAAGACCTGCTGAAGCACTGGCACCAACATCAACACCGTTAATTTTCAAGTCACCAACTGCAATAGCACCTGCACCAACTGCGTAACCTTCAATAGTGCCGGCCTTATCATTCTCACGGAAACCTAAAGAGTTAAGTTGGCCGAGGGTACCAATTGAACCACGAGTAACCGTTACAGGGTCGCCATTCTCTGCTTTCAATACAAGGCGAGCGTTAGCAGCGGTAGTAATACCAGCACCTAAAGCGCCTGCTGCGTCAGTTACAGTGATGGTTGATACATTTTCAGCAGAGATAGAAACTTTACCGTCATCAGAAATAGACGCTGAGAATTTGCCACCACTTTGATCGTTAATTTTATCTACTAGTTCTTTTAAATTACTGGTTCCTGAAGTACCGCCACCCACAGTTACTGTAGTAGTAGTGCCGTCCAGATTAGCCAGGGCAATGCTGACAGATTCCGTAGATAACAACACACCATCACCAGCGGCTGTAGCTTCCGCCATCGCATAAGTCGATGCAGTTACACCATTTACATTGGCGTTTATGTGATCGAGCAATTCTTGATCGCTATCTGATGCACCATCAAAAGTGTCAGTACCTTTAAGGATAGATTGACCGTTAATTGTGATACTGCCTTCTCTCAGTACGTTTGCACCAGTGAGCGAGTTAATCGCAGAACCAGCACCCATCAAATCCACACTGGTAGAACCCATACCCAGGGTTTTGGCATCCATCGCTGGAACTTTCAAAGAGATGGTTTGGTTAGCACTTGAACCTACTTGCAGTTCTACTTTACCCAACTTGCCATCCAACAGGTTTTGACCGTTGAAAGAAGTGGTTTTAGCGATACGATCCAATTCTGATACGAGTTGTTTAACTTCGGCATCCAGGGTTTTACGGTCGCTTGCAGAGTAGATACCGTTCGCTGACTGAACAGACAGTTCACGCATACGTTGCAGAATGTTGGTTGATTCTGACAGCGCACCTTCAGCGGTTTGAATCAGAGATACACCGTCGTTCGCGTTACGAATCGCTTGGTCCAAACCACGGACTTGCGAAGTCATACGGTTTGCAATTGCCAAACCGGCAGCGTCGTCTTTTGCAGAGTTAATACGTTGACCCGATGACAAACGCTCGGTAGAACGATCAAGCGAAGCGCCTGAATTCATCAACTGACGTTGAGCATTCAGAGAGGCGACGTTTGTGTTAATTACTAAAGCCATGATGAATCTCCTGGATTTAAATTTCAGTGCAGTGGTTTGTTAAGACCGTGCTGCTAGTGTCGGTTGATGAAGTCTGACGCCAACAGCTTAATCAGCACTTCTAAAAAGGTTATCGACACATCCGGGAGGAGCTTTAGAAAATTTTTATGGCAGGAACTAACTATTTACAACAAAAATCAGCAAAAACAATTTCAATTAGTTATATAGAGAGGAAAAATGTCAATTTATCGACCATAGGCATCAAGCGCCTTGCTGGCGTTGGCTGAGTGACGCAACTCTGACGCAGTATTGTCGCGATTAAGTTCTGCAAGGCCAGTCAGTTGTCGGTTTATTTGCTGGATTTCATGAATAAGCTCCGCGGCCTGGGCTTCCAAATCGGCCTGAGTCAGGGAAGCGAGGTATTCAGGATCGTGAATTGATAACAACCCTTGCTGGCGTTGTTGTACTAATGTCTCAAAAGAATCCCAATCACCCGCTTGGGCAAGGGCCAATAACGCCTGGGATTGACTGAGGGCACGAGTCAGGGGATCTAACAACAGATTGGTATCCATAGAATCACTCTTCGCAATGGAAACTAAAGCAAGCTAACGCTATTACTCAAGATTAGCAAAAAAAATGCTGGCGCAGTAATTTACCGGGCCAGCATAATTCATATAGATCGTTTAGCGCTAATTAAAGGTAAGTAAATAGTGTTAATTGACTCACCTTTGCAAAACTTTGTTGTGATGCACTGAGTACCAGGGATTGCATTGATAATTTCACCGTTGCATCCGCGTAATCCAGCCCCTCCAAATCCTTCAACGCCGTTCTGGTCGACAGGGTGATATCCACATTTAACTCTTTAGTGCTATCAAGCGTATTCAAGCGCGAACCCAGCTCGCCCTGCACCGATGTTAAATTGGTTTCAACATTTTTTAGATTGGTTATCGTCTTGGCGACGATCTTGGCCAACTCCGCTTTGCTTTCCGGGTTATCTTTTACATTCTTCATTGCTTCACTAAAACGTGAAAGCGTCGTTAACAAACCTTGCTTATCAGTCGATTCAACAAAGAAGGTATCGCCGGGTTCAATTAACGCCCCCACAGTAGACGACGTACCGACACCGCGCGTGTTTAACCCTGTTACCGTATCCAGATTACTATTGCCACCTTTAATAGTGACCCTGGAATTATTATTGGAAATAATTCCCTGATCGGTCACCGTTAATCCCAGGCGCGCCAACTTTGGATAATTGGTGGGATTATTAAAAATTTCAGTCAGTGTATTTGGAGAAACACCGGTGATGTTTTGATTGAAGGTAAATGACTCGACTTTTCCATTCACTTCCAATTGAAATGTAGCGGGATTGGAACTGAAATCCGTGGGCGTAAAAGTGAGCGGTAAGTTTACTGAACGAGTTCCATCAGTACCCATTATTGCCGTTGCACCGGGTCCACTGCCGCCGTTAACAATTTCAATATTCAATCCACTCGGGCTTTGGATACCGGCAGCAGTCACAGTAATACCCAATGCTGCAAGTTTAGCGGCATTACCGGTTGGTAAGGCCGGAGGAACGGCCGCACCGATATTTAATTCAGCCGCTAACGCCGCGCTGTCATTTGCGGCGATAGGTCCAGACATTGTGAAGTATTCGGTTTTACCGCCAATACGAATTCCAAACTGATCCCCTGCCCCTAACGCGGTTGCCGGTGTAACACCGAAAGGCAAGTTCGCCGGAATTGCTGGCTGACCAGGAAACGGCTGCCCCATAACTTTGAATCGTGCGCCGGCAACCTCAATATCATTACCGGCAATGTAAGCTTGTGTTGGCAATAAAATTTTTCCGCTCGCTTTTTCTGTCACCGTAAAATTGACTGCGGAGCCATTTTTACTAAAAGTAATTTGCAAGTCCTCCGGATAAAGCCGATCAAATTCTTCCTGATCAATGACTTCACCCACAGAAATAACCGCCGGTGGTGCCGATTGATTAGCGGCGCTCGCCGAGGTATTAAATGTCTTGTGACCGCTGGGGATATCGACAAATAATTTTTTTCCGGAATCACTTACCGCTACAGTTACTGACGTTGATGCTTGCAAACGCAACTGGCCTTCATCGCCCAGATACGAATAATTTCCCCCGACATCACCAATAAACGGTTTGGTATCGCCTTGATAACCGGCAAAAATATATTGGCCAGACGCATTGCGCGTATTTTGTAAATTCACCAGCTCCGTAATACGCGTATCAACTTCTGCGGCCAGCGCTTTGTAATCTGAAGAGGTATAAATAGCAGTGTTACCCGCCTTCACCGCCAGTTCACTCATGCGCTGACCTAATTCAACGATGGTTTGTATGGTGGATTCTTCAAGGTTTAAATTGGTTTCAGCAATGTTGATATTTTTGCCGTATTGCTCAGTGCGCGCCAATTCCTGGTTAAGGCGCAAAATCGCCGTTGCCGCCACCGGATCATCCGCCGGGGACAATACTTTTTTCCCGGTCGCCATTTGTTCCTGGGTTTTAGTGACGGCAGCTTGCGCCTGGGTCATGCCCAGGGTTGCAATACTATAAATTTGCGAAGTGGATACGCGCATGTCAGTTCTCCTGAAGGCGGCAAGGGCGGCAAAAAGTTGCCCTCGCCAGGCTCATGGTACTAACGATGCACAAACTGATCCAAAATGAAGGGAAATAAAATTAAAGTGAATTTATTAACGTATCGAAGAGTTCGCGCGCAACCGAAATCACCTGGGCATTGGCCTGATAAAGTTGCTGGAATTTAATGAGATCACTCGCCTCTTCATCCAGGTTTACACCGGAAATTCCATCGCGCATGTTTTGGGTTTGTTCTAATAAACTTTTACTGGCCTCCGTGTTTATTTTTAGCAAACTGCTGCGGGTTCCAACTTCTTCTACCAATTTTCCATAACCAGCATCCAGCGTCAGTGTTCCGTCTTGCATTAATTTTTTGGAATCAAGTGCAACCATCGCCAATGCATTGCGGTTGTCGTTGGTTCCTTCAGTGTTAAAACCGATAGTAAATGTGTCACCTGCTTTAGGCTGACCACTAATTGCCACTTGATAACCCAGAAATGACGACGCCGCAAAACCGGGTGCAGAACTCTCGCCAAATAAAGGACTATTCGATGGCGACGTGCCCAGGGTGATTCCTTCAGCCATGGTGATATCAATTTTTCCACCAACCACGATACCCTGTAATTGCCCCGCGCCAGTATCTGCCCCCGTTACACGAACGTTCGGATTTCCCATCGCATCATTCACATCAAGGCTGCTGGCCCCGGACGCTTGAAAACGTATATCAAGGTCCACTCCGGAAGACGCAACCAATCGCAACTCCGGCGCGCCCGTCGCAGGGTTGGTGCTACTTTGTGCGCGAATACCCAGGGTTTTTAAATCCGGGTTTTCATTAATTTGTTTGGCAAGGTAATTGTTAAATGCCACTTCACCATCGGTAGCAATATCCGGAACGTCCGGATGGAATGCAGTTCCGGCGGCATCGTATTTAATAATCGGTTTGCCATTGATAAATAATTGCGTCGGAGGGTCCTGGTCCGCAGTGTCCAGTTTCAAATTGGTAATATTCGCCGTAGTAGACGCGCGTGCTGATACACCAGATACCGCACTGATTTGCGCGGCGGTTTCCAATGCAGATGCACCAGGCACAGTAGTAATTGTGCGTGTACTTTGCGAACCGGTTTTTGGATCAGTAATCGTAAAATGTAATTGTTCTGCCAAATAACCATTTTTGGCTAACGGATCAGTTAATGACGTAACTGTCTGCGCAGCGCGCCCATTAGGCAAGCCGAGACGATCTCCTTTTCCAACTACTACCGTCTCGCCGATATCGCTGGTAAAAATATTGTTGCTGGTCCCTGGAGTAAAAATTTGCTCGCGCATTGCCGGCACCAGGGGTTTGGGATTACCAGGATCACTGTTGTCCAACACCTCATACGTCGTTTCCGAAGTGAAGCGAATAATAATGGGGGGCGATAGTTGGCCGGGCTTGGAAAACGCTGGCAAGCGATTACCGTTGCTATCCACCAGACTTAATACTTGCCCGGCACTGATCAAACCGCTGCCGGAATTACCGGTATTGGATAAGGTGCGTATAGGCGATGCAAAAGCCAAATCTTCCGGGCGTTTTATTTCCGAATGAATATCACGCGCACCATTTTTTGTGGGCTGCAATACAAATGAATCGCCGCCTTGAAATGAACCGCTGGTTAAATTCAACGAAACGCCATCAAACGAAATCGTAGCCGGATAAGCGCCCGATAAAGTTCCCTGGGTCACGACCGATTTGTCAGAAAGCCGGGTCACCACATAATTGGATGATCCGGGAAGAATATCGAATTGATAATCGCTGGTGGTTAACTCATTAACGTTATCAATAGTAACTGACAAGATGCGATCAAACGGCGCTTTGTTCTGGCCATGGACAACCCGGTTTTGCGCAATATCAGGGGCGTTGATATCGCCAAAAATACGTTGGCCATAATCACCGTCAAGATCTATACCTTGTTGTTGCTGGGTATTAAATTCATCGGCCATCGCCAATGCAATTCGCCCCATTTCATTAATGGACGGAAATAAAACATCATCACGAAAATCAAGCAAGCCACCCAATTTTCCACCGGAAATTTGTGAAGTAATATCCGTTGCAGAATTTTTGCTAACCACTTGAATGGAACCATTATTGGTTACATTAAATTCGCTGACCGAAGCACCTACTACCAATGGTTGGCCATTGCCGATAAAAATATTTAAATCACCGGTATCTTGTTTAACAGTCTGGATAGAAACCAGCTCCGATAATTGACGCAACGCCTCATCGCGTTTATCCATCAAATCATTCGGCATATTGCCATTGCCCGACGCCACTTTTTCCGCAATGGATTGGTTGAGCGAGGCAATCGATTTCGCCAATGACGACACCTGAGAAGTGACCGTTCTTATTTCGCTATTAATGCTTTTTTCAATTTCAGAAAGGCGTTGGTACAAATTATTAAAACGAGTACTCAAACTTTCAGATTCAGTAACAATCAACTGGCGGCCCGGCGTAGAGGCAGGGTCATTTGCGCCGTTTTGCATAGCGGCAAAAAAAGTCTGGAATGCGCCAGCAAGACCAGTTGATGAATCGGAAAATAATTTGTCTATCTTTCCAATATTGTTATTGAACGTGTTTAATTGATTAAAGGTCGATGTATCCAAACGAAGTTGATTGGTGACAAATTCATTCACCACACGTTCGATAGATGTGGTGGTAACACCGGAGCCGATAAAACCGGCGCTGCCAATATATTGTTCCGGTCTGGTTGCGTAATTAACTTCCTGACGAGTGTATCCGGCAGTATTCGCGTTGGAAATATTGTGGCCAGCCGTGCGCAATGCATTTTGGCTGGCTTGCAAACCCGCAATCGCGTTGGAAAGAAGACCGGACATAGGATTACTCCACTAACTTCCGGCCAGTAGTGGCCGCATTGGAAATAAAAGATTGCGCGGTTTGGGCCAATTCACCCAGTGAACGAATCGCATCGGAATTCAACAAACTTTTGATTTTTTTAGCATAATGCGGATCAGTTGCATAACCAGCCGATTGCAACGCCTCCGCATAAGCGGATGAATTTTTCCCCGCCTCCAGAGCATCCTGGTAACGCGGACTATTTTTCATCAAATTGACATAGTCAGAAAAACTTTGGGCGTAGTCGTTGTATTTGCGGAAATCCGCTTTTTCATTCGCGGCGATGCCATCGCGATATTCCAGTGTAGAAATATTTACTTTATCGCCCTGCCAACCGCCTGCTGCTTTAATGTTAAATAAATTAAAACTGTTATTGCCTTTTTGATCATGGATAACATGCTTGCCCCACCCGGTTTCAAGGGCAACCTGCGCAATCAAAACGTCGGGGCTGATGTTTAATTCAGCCGCTGCTTTTTCCGCATGGGGTTTCAGCATCAACACAAAGTTTTCCTGGCTTTCACTAATGCTTGATTTCTGCCCTGCACGTGAGTTGATCATTTGCGGTTTATTCAACAACGCCGGGATATACGCTGAACTCATCAGTGTGTAATCGGGTGGAGTTGCGCCCTGCTCTTCATCGGCATGCATTAACTGATCAGAGTTATCGCTCATGCGCATAAAATCGGAAACCCATGAATTCAGGGTTTCCAAATCATTTGCAAATACTTCACTGCTGCTCACAGCTGAATTATCGGCACCGATTTTCTTATGCGTAACAGCCGCAGGCAAATTGCCGACGTTAGCCGCATCCAATTTACTGCCATCCGGCTTCATCATCGAACCGTAGGATTGCATCATTTGTTTATAAAAATGCTCACCCAGCCCCATACCGCGACCGCTGGTTAAATTCAACACCATTTGTTGGTCCAACATGTCGCGATGGAAACGGGTGGTGTTGCTGTCAAAATAATTGCCTTCAGAAAAGGCCTCATTCGCTTCGCGCATTGTCTTCAGCATTTGTTGTACAAACATCGCTTCAAATTTTTGCGAAATTTCTTTTAACGCCTGCGGATCTCTGGCGCGCCCCATCGCCTTGACGGAGTCAAGGGAATTAGCATCAAGATAAGTATCCTGAACTTGCGGAGTTTTTACGCCAGTATCAACAGACAACATTTAGATCACCACTAATTCAGCTTTAAGTGCACCGGATTCTTTCAACGCTTCAAGAATCGCCATTAAATCACTGGGAGAAGCACCAACGTTATTCACTGAGCGAACGATATCGTCCAGGTTCGCACCCGGTGCAAATTTAAACATAGGATTGGTTTGTTCTTCGGCTTTTATATTGCTGCTGGGCACCACCACTGTTTGGCCACCTGCCAACGCATTAGGCTGAGTCACATTAAGACTTTCCGCCACGGAAACAGTCAAACTGCCGTGTGTGACGGCGACCGGAGAAACACGTACATTTTTACCAACGACGATGGTGCCAGTGCGCGAATTGATAATGACTTTGGCAACCTCTTCACCCGGAGTCACTTCAATATTTTCCAGCATCGATACAAAATCGACACGTTGCGCCGGGTTAACCGGAGAATTCACCATAATTGAAACTGCATCCAACGGGCGCGCTACATCAGGCCCCAACATTGCGTTAATACTTTTTGCCAATTGATTGGCGGTAGTGAAATCCGCGCGATGCAAATTAAATACAATCGGTTGGCCGCCCGCAAAATTGGTTTCCACAGTGCGCTCTACCATTGCCCCACCGGGGATACGACCGGCGCTGGGAATATTGACAGTAATTTTGGAGCCATCGTTACCGGATGCGCTCAAACCACCCACCACCAAATTACCTTGTGCAACGGCGTAGACTTTTCCATCCAACCCTTTTAACGGCGTCATTAATAAACTGCCGCCGCGTAAACTTTTCGCATTACTGATGGATGAAACGGTGATATCAATAGTTTGGCCAGGTTTTGCAAATGGGGGTAACTCCGCCTGGATCATGACCGCTGCAATATTTTTCATTTGCATACGCGCACCTTCCGGCACGGTAATTCCAAATTGCTTCAACATGGAATTAAACGATTGCACCGTAAATGGCGATTGGGTTGTCTGGTCACCGGTACCATCCAGACCCACCACCAAACCATATCCCACCAACTGGTTGGAACGTACACCGGCAACACTGGCAATATCCTTAATGCGTTCGGCTTGCACTGTTGCACTCGCTGCCAACAACAGGCTAATCATCAAACAATAAAATTTACGCATAAGAACCTCAAAAACCATGAATACAATTGGGTAAAAATCAGGAACTACAGTGGCCATATATCGCTATTGAAAAAGCGCGACAACCAACCCATTTTTTGTGTACTTGCCAACTCACCCGTACCACTGTAAGAAATTTTTGCATTAGCCAAACGGGTAGAAAGAATGGTGTTATCCGGTGCGATGTCTTCTGCGCGCACTATGCCGCTGATACGGATAAATTCATCGCCACGATTCAACGTTATCCATTTTTCACCACGCACAATCAAATTGCCGTTAGGTAGAATTTCTGCCACCGTTACCGTGATATTGCCTTGCAAACTGTTGCTTTGATCTGCATCCGCGCTGCCATTAAAATTTCGTTCTTGCTCAAGAGTGGTGGTCAACTCCCTGCCTTTAAGCGTGGGATTAACCCCTAACAATGGTCCAGCATTAAAATCTACGCCGCTACTTTTCGTGGTATTAACACCGGATGATTTTCTTGAAACAGTGCGCTCACTCAAGGTCACGGTAATTACATCACCTACAAAATGCGCTTTGCGATCATTGAATAAATTAATGCCGTAGGCATCCTGATACAAAGAACCTTCTGTACGTTGCGGGACCGGCATATTTGCCGCGATAGTGGGCGCATAAGCAGGATCATCAGCCATCGGCTTTCTATTGGCACAACCGCTGGCTACTGCAACCATCAAAATAAGACTTGTACATTTAGCGATAGTGAAGAAAATTTTCTGGCTCATGATGCTGTTACCTGAGTTACTGCTAAAAAAATTTTTCTAAAAAAATGTTAGTTAAAAAAATTAAAGATTTTGCGTAATGAATTGCAGCATTTGATCTGCGGTAGAAACGACTTTTGAATTCATTTCATACGCACGCTGGGTGGTGATCATATTTACCATTTCCTCAACGATATCGACGTTGGAATTTTCCAACATCCCTTGCTTGATAACGCCCATACCGTTTTCACCGGGAGTACCTTGCACCGGGTTACCACTCGATACTGTCTCTACAAATAAATTGCCACCGATAGGTTGCAAACCGGAATGGTTTACAAAATCCACAATAGTAATAGTGCCCAACTGTTGCGGCTCAACCTGGCCATTGGTAAAACCATTTACGGTTCCGTCGGTGCCGATGGTGACTTTATTTGTACCTTCAGGGACGATGATGGCGGGTTCAAGCAATAAACCATCGGCGTTCACCACTTGACCTTCACCATTTAATTGCAGCTGGCCATTACGCGAATAAACAATGGTGCCATCCGGTTGCAGAAATTGCAGGAAACCGTGGCCATCAATCGCCACATCAAATGATTGTTCAGTAACTTGCAAATTGCCTTGGGTAAATTCTTTTTGTGTCGCAACTACGCGCGCGCCGGCGCCCAATTGCAAACCGGATGGCAATTGCGTGTCTTGCGTTTGCTGTGCACCGGGTTGACGCTGGTTTTGATACAACAAATCCTCAAAAATCGCGCGATCACGTTTGAAACCAATGGTGCTGGTATTAGCCAGGTTATTGGAAATAGTAGTGAGCTGGCGATCCTGTGCTGATAAACCGGTTTTACTGACATAGAGCGCGGCGTGCATGATCTATTCCTCTGGTTAAATGCGTTCAATAACTACATTAAAAAAATTACGCATTAAAAATTTACGACATTTGCAAAAGCTGTGTAGATGCTGCTGAATTTTCTTCAGCGGTTTTCATGAGCTTCACTTGCATTTCATATTGACGGGCAAGGCTGAGAATTTGCGTGAACTCTTCGACGGCATTTACGTTACTACCTTCGTACATACCACTCCGCACTATTACCTCGGGAGCAGCATTAGCAGTCAAGCCATCGCGTTGGCGAAATAATCCGTCATCACCTTTCTCAACATTTTTCACGTCCGGGTTTACTAATTTAAGTTGGCCGACTTGCACCATGGCTTCAGGGCCCTGCCCCAAACCAACAATAGAAATAATCCCGTCAGAACCGATCTGCACTTTTTCATTTTCCGGAATATTGATCGGGCCACCCGCACCCAATACCGGCAAACCATTGGCGGTACGCAACATGCCGTTTGCATCAATCGCGAGGTTACCGAAGCGGGTGTAGGCTTCTGTTCCATCCGGTGCTTGCACAGCCAGAAAACCGCTGCCCTGCACCGCAACATCCAGGGAATTGTTGGTAGTGATCATCGGGCCGGATTCAAAATTGGAGCGCGGTGATTCAGTCATCGCGTAAGCGCGTGTTGGCTGCCCTTCACCGTTATAAACTCCCATGCTGCGCGATTGTTCGAAATCCGCACGGAAGCCAGTGGTGCTCAGGTTTGCCAAATTGTTGGCGCGATTGGTCTGGGCCAGCATGTTGTGCTTGGCACCTGTCATCGCGATAAAAAGGGCTCTTTCCACAATTATTACTCCGGTTACCAATGCATTTTTCAGCGTTGGTTTTTTGGCGAATTTGCCGTTACCGGAGGTTTTGCAAGAGCGGTGCCAATCTTAGGTTTATATTTAATTCATTGAAAATAAAGGATATTTTCAACCTTAGCCGTAGAGGCGCAATTTATTGCGCCCTGGTTATCCAACGCCGCAATAGAAAGCGGCAAAGAACTTCCGCTCTTTGCCGCTGTGTTTTTTGAATGATATTTGTTGCGAAATTGGGCGTGATAATCACGCCCCTACAGGGTGGCACGTGGGGGCGCAATTTATTGCGCCCTGGATTTATTGTGCCCTATGTTTTTTGCCCTGGATTTTGCATCGCGTATTTTTATGCCCGACATTTTTATGCCCGATGTTACTGGGCGTGATAAATCACGCCCCTACGGGATCACCAATTACCTCAAATTAATAATCGTTTGGGTCGTGGCATTTGCAGTTTCAATGGTCTTTGCGTTCGCCTGGTAATTGCGCTGGGCAATAATCAGGTTCACCAATTGCTCGGACAAATCCACGTTGGATTCTTCCACTGCGCCGGCGGTGATATTCCCCAGTTGCGATGAACCCGGCGCGCCGATAATCGCTTCACCTGACTCAAACGTTTGTGCCCACATGGTATCGCCCGTTGGTTTCAAACCATCCACACTGGCGAAGTTCGCCAATGATACTTGTCCTAATACCTGCGCTTCCCCATTGGTGAAACGCGCAAATACGATACCGGTGTTACTCACATCCAAACCCGCCAAACGGCCAGTGGCATAACCATTTTGATCCAGCTCTTCGGTAGAAAATGCGCTGCTGAATTGGGTGCTGCCTTCAAGGTCGATCAGGAAGTTAGAGCTTGCTGGCGGTTCTGCCACAGGAACAGTTCCGCCTTGCAATACATTCAATGGTCCCAATGCACCAATCGGTGCGCCGTCCTCACCTAATGGAGTCCAGTTGGAAATCAAAATTGAATCCGTCATCGCCGCATTAATAGTTCCATCCGGTGTGAAATGGATATCAAAAGAAGCCATTGTTGGTTCAATATTTTGCGGCGACGGCAAAGAAGGATCTGGATCACCTACATTTTGCCCATCAATCTGCACATACATTTTCCAATGATTAGGCGATGTGGTCGGATCAGCAGGATCATAAGCTTGCTTAACGAAAAACTGCCGCATCGAATGCACATTACCCAAACTGTCATAGACAGGTGTTGTAGTTGCATGGTTATAGGTTTTTTGATCATTGGGATCAAAGGCATTAATAGGAACCGGAGTGAAAAAGCCAGGAACCGAACTGGCACCAAACATACTTCCACCGCTCACCGGTACTGTCTGGGCAGTTTTGTCCTCCACCAGCGAGTAACCTTCCTGCATAGTGATGTTGATCTCGCCACCCACAATAATTCCCTTATTAACTTCACCGGCTACGGTTGTATCCAGGGTTTGCAGAAGTCCCCTGCTACCGAGCACTTCAACAATCCCACCGGGGGCACCAAAAGAGAAATTTAAATCAGCACCAGTTGCAGATTCCACAACGAGGTTTCCTGTGCTATCCAGGCTTGCGGTGATACCAAATAATGTTGTTTTGCTTAATGAATTAATTTCATCCCGTAATGCCGTCATGTCACCCAGACCGGTCACATCATTTGAAGTAAGCGTTACACCATTCAGTGCCAACGAACCATTGTTATCAAAAGTTCGTGCGGGGATAGCCGGTGGGCCAACCACTGCTGGAGCATCGCGCAAAATAGTTGCAGTTGTTTTAGCGGTAGCAGAAACTCCCGCCAATTTGTTCAATGCCGATGCAGTTTCATTAGCTGGAGCACCGTAAGTACTGATGAACGTTTTTTCAGTGCTGTCAGGACCTTTGATTACCAAGGTATAAGAACCATAATCATTGGTGACTTTTCGTTCACCGGTCACTGTTTGGGTGCTGGGCAAATTGGTGGTCAAGTTATCAGTGGCAGTAGATCCAACTGTAGGCGCCAGTGTCAATGTTGATGCAACACCCGCCGAACGGTCCCTGATTTTTAATCTGTTGTCGAGAGGGTCAACATAAGCATCCACCTCAATATTGTTGGGATTACTGAAATTTTTATCGTTAATTTCGTCAGCGAGATCTTCCAGATTGTTAAAGGTAACGTTGGGGGAAAGTGTGATACCCAATGTTTGCACCGTACCACCGACTTGTCGGCTGATAGTTAATACAGTTGCATTCGGCGCAGCAGCAGTCGTTACTGGCAAATCAGCCGCGCCGATCAAATCGATAGTTGACGTTGTTGGGCTTTTCAATGCCAATTGAGCTTCGCCAATAGCGGTACCATTGGTTTCAAAACGAGTACCGGTGGATTCCAAAACAACTTCTTTGGAATTGAGGTTATAGGATGCAAATACACCGGTAGTTTGGCGCGGCTCTTGTGAGCTAACGTCTACGCGCAGATCACCTAAAATACCGCCAACATTGCCATCGGCATCTGCCGGAAAACCTTGCAGTAAAGCGCCGGTGCCATTCACGATGTAGCCGTTTTTATCAAGGCCAAAAGTACCTGCGCGAGTAAATAAACGCTCGCCATTTTTTTCAACAACAAAGAAACCTTCGCCGTTTACCGACAAATCCAATTCATTTTGGGTAAATTTCAAATTACCCTGGGTAAATTGCTGGCGAATATTTTGAATATTCACACCGCTACCTGGAGTATTCGAGCCACCACCCAACAATGTACTGGTGTATACATCGCCAAACTCAGCGCGCGAGGATTTAAAACCAATAGTGCTGGCATTTGCGATATTGTTGCCGGTTACCTGCAAATCGGTATTGGCTGCGCGAATTCCACTTAACGCTGTGTTGAACGACATATTACACCTCGACCATAGGGATTAATGGCTATAAATTTTTACTACAAAAAACATTAATTAAATTGTTTCACTTTGCTGGCTTCTACTGCGCCTACACCAGCCAGGTTCAAAACCAGCGCGCCGTTTTCACCGATACTCACACTATTCACATTTGCACTTAACGATGTTTTCAGCGCTTCATTTTTACCGTTTTGATCAGCGGTAATTTCAAACTTATATTCGCCAACGGGTGCACCGGTAGCGCCTGCCGACCAATCCAGCAACTCGCCATTAACTTCAATAACCTGCCCATCCCAACGGAAAACCATTTCACCTTGTGGGACTTCACCAACAGGAATAGTTTGCGCTAATGCGCCTTTTTCATCGTAAATATTGATTTTCAAATTCTTGGTGGAGTACGCCAAATCTGCACTACCGGCAACAAAACCACCTTTAGTTAAAATACTGGTTTCCGATTCCACATTTACGCTGGTTCCAACCAGTGATGATGCCTGCAATGCGTTGTTCGACATAAAACTGTTGAAACTGGTATTCAAACGCTCCAAACCTTCTACCGAACTGAATTGCGCCAGCTGCGCCACAAATTCGCTGTTATCTTGTGGGCTCAACGGATTTTGGTTATTCATTTGCGTAATCATCAATTCCAAAAACGCCGCCTGACCCAATTCATTGGTATTTTTTTTGGTTTCCGTTTTTTTGGTGATGCTCAGGTTATCTGCAACGCTGGAGCTGCTATTAGTGCTGCCGACAGTAGACATGTTATTTCTCCTTCACTAATTACTGACCAAGCGTTAAAACGCGTTGAACCATTTGTTTGGCAGAGTTCATCACTTCCACATTCATTTGGAATGAGCGCGATGCGGCAATCATATTCGCCATTTCTTCAACCGGATTTACATTCGGGTAATACACATAACCTTGCTCGTCCGCTTTGGGATGATCCGGCTCATAACGGCGTTGCAGGGGCGCATCGCTTTCAACAATACCGAGGACTTGCACACCCACTTGCGACTCCACTTCGTTATCGCTGTAAGTGCCTTCCACAACATTGGCGCGCATCGCGTCGCGTTGAATCGCCGCAAACACCGGCTGACGGCTGCGATAAACTTCATTCACACTGGAGCTGGCCGACTGGGCGTTTGCCAGGTTGCTCGCGGTGGTATTCAAACGCAGGCTTTGCGCATTCATACCTGTACCAGCGATATCAAAAATATTTCCAAGTGCCATGATCAGTTACCTATGTCATTCCGCTGAAGAGTCATTCGGATGAGTGATAAAAAATTATTCGCCGCGGATTGCGCTACGCAAACCGGTAAATTTACTGTTTAAAAACTGAAAGCTGGCTTGAAATGCCAATGCGTTTTTCATGTATTCAGCGTGTTCAATTTGATCTTCCACCGTGTTGCCATCAATGGAAGGTTGCTGTGGAGTGCGATACAGCACATCGCCTTCCGCAGTATTAAAACCCTCGCCGCCAATATGGCGATCCTGGGTTGTTTCAAGGTCAAAGCCAGATGAGCTCATTTTTTGCTGCAGGGCTTGCTTGAAATCCAGATCCTTGGCTTTGTAATTGGGGGTATCGATGTTGGCGAGGTTATTAGCCAATACCGATGCGCGTTCGGAACGAAAATGCAGTGCAGTTTCGTGGATACCCAATGCTTTATCGAAGGAAATGGACATAATCGCTACTCTGACAAGTTAAGAAGTGGCAAAACATTTCAGCCACTTTTCTCGGTTACTGACATCAAAGCAACCGCTGTGCCAACCGCCAAAAACAGTTTTATCTATCTGTTTTATATAGACTTTTTAGAGAAGCTTCGATGTACCAATAAAAGCGGCAAATGGAAAGCGGCAAAGGTTTTCCGCCTGGATTAGCCGCTTGAATCGGCCCTATCGCACAGAATTGCGGGCAAAAAAAACCCGCATCAAGCGGGTTTGGAGTACATATCAGAATGAGGATTTAACGATTAAATTGCCTTATAGAGGATACCCGGTTCGCAACGGACCATTTCAAATAAATCCGCCGCCCCGGCCAACCCTTCGGAAGAACCAAGAAATAGCAAACCTTGTGGCTTTAGTGCGGCGTGTATTTTCTGCAGGATTTGCCGCTTTAAATCAGCATTGAAATAAATTAAAACATTGCGGCAAAACACAATGTCGAATTTCCCCAGCCCTGCGTAAGAATCCATCAAATTTAACGAACGGAAATCGATTCGCTCTTTCACAAAATTTTTCACTCGCCACATCGCCGGATTGGGGTTATCAAAATAACGTTCCAGACGATCTGCTGACAAACCACGCATCACCGACAGCTTGTCATACTCGCCGCGCTTGGCTTGATCCAACACAGTGGAGGACAAATCAGTTGCCACAATTTGCACCGGACGCGGTAAATTACCCATCGCCTGCCGCTTATATTCTTCTACCATCATGCTAATAGAATAAGGCTCTTGCCCTGACGAACACGCCGCAGACCACACGCGTACAGGCCCGAACATACGATTATTCGGTGCCATTAACTGTGGCAAAAGAGTGTTTCTTAAATGATCGTAAGGATAATTATCGCGAAACCAAAAAGTTTCATTGGTCGTCATTGAATCAATGACCTGGTCTTTTAATTTACGATTAAATCCTTGCTTTAACACGCGCACCAACTCGCCAAAAGAAGCAAGATTATTTTCCTCCAAAATGCGGCGGATGCGATTGGTCACCAAATACTGTTTGTTATCGCCCAGCGAAATTCCGCAGGCGTCTTCAAGGAATTGGCGGAATTGATCAAACTCCTGCTGGTCAAGATTATCTCGACCAGCGGGTTTGGAGAAAGGAGACTCTTTATTAATCATAACAACCCAACGTAAATCATTACCGCACTCCCCTGCGCCGTTTCCTTTATGCCTGTTCAGGCGGCAATAAACTTTCACCCGTTATCGCAAGCACTCTGTCGTTCACGCGCTTGGCTAATTCATCCGGGTGGAATTTAGCGAGAAAATCGTCCGCACCTACTTTACGCACCATGGCTTCGTTAAACACGCCACTCAGTGAAGTGTGCAAAATAATATGAAGGTTTTTTAACTGTGGATGATTGCGAACCTCCGCCGTAAATGTATAACCATCCATTTCCGGCATTTCGATATCGCAGATAATCATGATTAATTCTTCATAAGGATTTTTGTTTTCCTTCAACAAATCCTGCAAATATTTGAAACCTTCAGCACCGTCTTTTTTGATTGTGGTTTTAATACCCATACTTTCAACAACACGCTGGATTTGCTTACGCGCGATGGTGGAATCATCAATAATCAGGATATTTTTCTGCACCACACGATCAGCGATGCCATCTTCAATAACACCGGCAGTCACTTCTTCACGCGGTGGCGCAACTTCGGCGAGGATTTTTTCAACATCAATAATTTCCACCAATTGTCCATCCACCTGGGTAACGGCAGTGAGATAGTGCTCTTTACCAGCGCCTTTCGGTGGAGGATGAATATCGCCCCAATTCATATTCACAATGCGCTCAACGGAACGCACCAGAAACCCCTGGGCGGTACGGTTATATTCGGTAATGATGACAAAGCAGCTTTCAATATCGGGTAGCTCGCGCCGGCCAATTGCCAGGTTCATATCCATAATTGGCAAGGTTCCGCCGCGGATATGCGCCACACCTCGTACAACCGAACTTCGTCCGGGAATCGCATTCAGTTGCGGGCACTGGAGCACCTCTTTCACCTTGAATACATTAATGCCATACAACTGCTGGCCACCAAGGCGGAATAACAGGAGTTCAAGACGGTTTTGACCAACCAGCTGGGTGCGCTGATTGACACTATCCATTACGCCGGCCATGCAATTACCTCGTTCTTATCAAATGGTTTTTGAAACTGTCGCGCTTTTCTTTATATGAATCACTATAAGGATTTTGCTACCTATGCCGGAAAAATGTCACGGCATAGTATTTGCTTTGGTAGCTTTCAGAACAGCTTAGCGGCAAAAAATTGTCGGACTTTAATCATGGCGACCAAAATCCACCTGACATCAAGTGCTTACCCTTGAGGATAGGACAAAATATGGAACTTCCTAGTTTTTATAGAACTTTCGCGAAGAATATTTTGCGCCAAAGCGCCACTCATCTTTTATCAGCACAAAAGCGCTTCACATCGTCAAAAGTTTGTTCAATGACGTTGGGACTGCTCGTTTACTGCTCAACATATTCAGCGTATGCATCAGGGATTTATAGCCACTTACAACTGAAACAGGATGCAACCAGCTTTCTGGCAAACGAATATAAACAAACACCTCATGAGCGTATTGATATCAACATCGGCAACCTGGATAGCCGCTTGCGCCTTGGACAATGCCCTGTTCCGGTAGAGTTTGCCGCCCAGGATCAAACCGGCCTCGGCGGTAATATCAGTGTTAAAGCCCACTGTGCTGCGGGGAATATCAATTGGGCAGTACATATACCCGCACAAGTCATGATTTACCGGGAAATCCCGGTTGCTATAAAGGATATAACCCGCGGTGAATTCCTTAATGCTGGTCACTTGACCACCACTCTTGTCAATATCAGCAATATTCGCCAGAGCTTTGCCGCCGACAAAGAGGCAGTAATTGGCCGCGAGGCAAAACGTAATATCGGCAAAGGTGAGCCCTTTAGAACAGCAACATTGGATGCTCCAACCACGGTAAAACGCGGCGAAGTGGTCAAACTTGAATCACTCGTCGGTAGTATCAAAGTCAGCAGTAGTGGTGTCGCTATGGCAGATGGCCGCCTGGGGCAAAAGATCCGGGTCAGGAATGATTCATCAGAACGCATAGTGACCGGTGTAGTCAGGGGCCAAGGCCTGGTGCAAACCCTTTAACGGCAAACATTCGCGAACGATGAAAGTTTTTTTGAAATATTGCTAAAGTTATGGGGGCTAAAGCCGATAACCTTATCAGGAGAGCCACAAATACGGCTTTCTGACTTTGTCCCGACATAGCAACCGCGACAATTTTGTACAAATCGCCCATACGGCGAACAGGGGAAAACAAATGAATTTCAACACTAACAACTCGCTGGATTCTGTCAGTGCCAAAGGCACTCGCAGCAAGCCCACCACCACTGCTGCACCGGAAGCTAAAGCACCGGCCGCTACACCCGCTCCTGTCAGTAATAAGGCCGGTGAGCAGGTAGTGCTGAGTGAACAAGCCCAAACGCTTGGCCGCCTTCAAAGCAAAATCGACAGCGCGCCCGATGTCAATCTGGACAAGGTAGCGGAAATTCGCCGCGCCATTGCCGAAGGCCGCTTTGAAATCAACCCTGAGCGCATTGCCGAAAATATGCTCAATCAAAACGACTTATTGGGTTAGTTGTTAGCAATTATGTAGTGATTGGTTATCGCAAAACCGGATTTATTAACGGGACAGGTAATTATCAGGCGCTTCCCCGGCACCTGTTGAAAAACCTTCCTTACACCACCAGTAGAGGTTGCTATGTCTCTCGATATTAATGCCCTGCGCCAAATGATTGCGCAGGACCACATTTCAATCGCCCAACTTAAACAGCTGCTTATTCAGGAAAGAGCGCTACTCGAACAGCGCAAACAGGAAGGTTTGCAAGAAATCATCGAACAAAAAGCAACAGCTGTTGACTTGCTCAATAACAACGCAAAGCTACGTCAGCAAATTCTTAATACGCTAGGCCTGCCAACCAATGCCGATGGTTGGGATACATTCCTGCAACGCAATACCGCTACCCTTCCCTTACGCGACGACTGGAAGAATCTGGTCATTGAATTTGAAGACTGCCGCGAGATGAATGATGTAAACGGCAAAATGATTGCCCGTTCGCAACAAACACTGAACCATCTGCTCAACTTGTTGCGCGGCAAGGTTCCAGCGCCATCGCTCTACACCGCTCAAGGCACACAAACGCAATACACTTCATCTTATACAGTTGCCAAGGCTTAATATTTTTTCCTCAAGCCTATATAATCCGCGCCGCACGCACTTGCGTGTGGTGCGTCCCTGTAGTTTAACCGGATAGAACGTATGCCTCCTAAGCGTATGATGTGGGTTCGATTCCCGCCGGGGACGCCAATTTCAAAACCAATCCTCCTGCCTCCTCATTCAAAATAATCCCGCTGAATTAATTCCCCTAAAGTCTCAAAACCAGGCAACACAAAAGCTGAACAATTAACAATCGCATGGCATAAAACCTGCTGTTTGAATTTGTAATCTTAAAACAGGAGTTTGAAGCTATGAATGTATCCGGATCATCAACTGCAAATTTATACAACGCTGCCAACCTATTCACCAGAACCAACGATGCACAGCCGCTCACCTCATCCCCGGTTAAAACAACGCCACCAGATCAAGTAACTATTTCAGAGCAAGGAAAAGCGCTTTCAAATCAGGCGGTGCCGGAAGAATTATTAAAAATGGCAATGGCGCCGGGCTGGTATCAAGATTTCCTGCCCGAATCAAGTAAGCTCGGCACCGCAGAATCATATCAAGTCGGCCACTTCACTCGCACGGAAGCGTTTCGTGAAAACTTTAAAAACGAATTATCCGAATACGGAAAAATTTTCAATGACGCTTTTGCTAACGCAAAAAAGGAATTAGGGATAAATACTCAAAATGACATGTATGAAAAAGTTATCAAAAACCCGGAATTTAGCGAAACACTTAGGCAAGTTATGGATCAGAAAATAACAGCGGCGCCTGGAGGTCTTGAACTGATGAACACTCTTGGCATCAGGCAGAAGTAAAAGGGATATTTTTTTCCTAACAAGCGGCAACGTTTTTCCCTTTCTTATAAAAATGTTAGTACTTCAAAAAAATACAATAGTAAGCAGCGCACTTACCATCGAACTTTATTTCATCTAAATCGAACTTTATTTCATCTAAAAATATTTAGATACGATTAAACCCGCTCAACAAAGGCATATTTTCCTAAAAACATCGCATCGCATGGTTAAACATTAAATAACTATTCAAGAGTGCGCATAAAACCGCTTTATTGGCGACTTACGATTGTCACCGTAGAACACTGCTCTAATTAAAAATTATTGCTAGAATCGAGCCAGCTTTAAATCAACCAATGCCCACCTAACAAGAAGGAACTTCACCTATGGCACATCCACACACAGAAAAAGTTACTAGCGCCTCAGCCTCGGCAATTCGTTCTAGTCTTCTGATCACAGATGGAGAACCATCCCAAACGGTTTACGCCATTCATGCCGACTATCAACGCTACAAATCCTTTGTAATTAGCAGGCAGATAGTTCGCAAAGCATTAGGGCAAGAAACTCAGTTTCATTTTTCGAGAACACCAAAGCGATACCTGAATGACTGGCAGCCTTTCGCTATAAGTTTTGAAAATCTCGGGAGCTCACTCAGAACAGCCATGCCGGATATTATGGTGCGCAATGGCCGCTTGTTTCTGTCTATAGCAGCATACGATGCCCTAAGCCCAATTATTGCAGAGCACGGTGAGTTTCTTCCAATAACTTATGAAGGCAATAACGGGTTTATATTTAACGTTTTGTCAGTCGCTGAAGATGTTTTTGAAACTGATAAAAGACCCTGCAATCAAAATGATTTTGGTGAAGTTCAATCACTTTCTTTCCATAATAATAAAATAGAGAAAATGGCTCTATTCAGAACAGCGACTGATGGCTATCTGGAAATATATTGCAGTGAAGCACTCAGAGAAGCTATTGAAAAAAGCCAGCTCAAAGGAATTAAATTCAGCGGCGACACCGAAAAAATTTACCAATAATACTAAACGTATTGCTCTATGGGCTGGTGATGTCAGCAATATTTGTGACTCACTAGCACAGGGTTTTTCTGCGTTTCGATAATTCAATGAACTAAAGTAAACGATGAAAATCTTCGCCATCAATTAACGGCGTTTGCAGTGAAATACCCCAGATACGGTTACTTGATGCTCCATGGTCTATTGCGGCAAGACGGTGTCGTTATCAATAAAAAGCGAACCTACCGAATTTATCGTAGCGAGGGATTGCAGGTACGCGTGAAGAAGCGTAAGCGACTCCAGAGGCAATGTCAGTCAACACGAGTGTTAACGCGAGTGAACGAGCGATGGCCGCTGGATTTTGTGTATGAACAACTTGCTAACGGTCGCCGCTTCGTGTGCTCGATGTAATTGATGATTTCTCTCGTGAGATGATTGGACAGCTAGTTATGTTTTCAATCAATGGCTATCAGGTAACACGCATTCTCAATCAGCTGATTGAAGCACCTGCCGTTAGTGGGCTCACGTTTTTTAATTCATGAGTTAATAGCAAATATAATAATTGCCTCATATGATTCATTGGTCGACCTGATAGAGTTAAATGCTCCGCCAGGTATGTAAATTTTTAATTTATTTTCTTTTTCATCGACAGAATATTCAACCTT
Source organism: Cellvibrio sp. 79 (assembly GCA_003056245.1). Classification (GTDB taxonomy): domain Bacteria; phylum Pseudomonadota; class Gammaproteobacteria; order Pseudomonadales; family Cellvibrionaceae; genus Cellvibrio. Next base: position 91,392 of record MVDH01000006.1, read on the forward strand.
ATCAAACACCATGAATGGGACCTCGTTCTCACCACCCTGCTCAATCAAAGCAAACACGGATAAATATGAAGCTCTTAATTTGTTTAACATTTTATTCGTATATAATTCAGCGGAAACATACTCAGATGATGGTGGCTTTTTCCCAACATTAACTCGTATTTCCTGAGGAAGCCGCTCAATTCCTCGAAAAAGTAAAGTTGTTTCATTAAAAATTAAATCAATATCACGATCCATGCTTGTGGACAAAATCACTTTTGTTCCATTTGACAATGACTTCTCGGGAAAAGAAACTGAGAAGAAATTTCCTAGTTTCACCACTCCACCCCCCTTGCCAACAACCCCTTCAGATACAATCATCGACTTTGAAAAAAGGTATTCGGCAACACCACTCCTTTGCATACTAAATTTGGGATTAGCTTGTGTAGAGTACGCAGCCGATTGAGTGTCTGGATTTGAAACTTCTGTAGCCAAGCATGCCCCATGTGATACAACTAAAACCGGGATAGTTATGTGCTTTAAAATTTTACTTTTCATATTTGATAAAGTTCTTAATCTTAGAGGGCAGTAAGTGTCTGCCCCATTCCCGCCGAATGCCATTAATTACACAGTGAAACTCGTGCCTCCTTCCTCACCTCACTCAGTGTAATAGCTACCTGAAGGCGGAGTGGCGAAAAAGTCATAAGCAGCTTTTAGTTGCTCAGGAGGAATAGCACTTGCAGCGTTACGATGAGCTTCGATACTGTCCCACTGTTCAACAATCACCAAATTTGCCGAATTTTCCGTACTGCGGAGCAGCTGACATCCAATACAACCCGGGCAATTTTTAACTACGGAAATGACAGATTGCAAAAACTCGTAAAGTTTTTGCTCGGAACCAACCTTAGCTTCGAAATTGTTTATGCGTGTAATAGCCATGATTTTCTCCTTTATTTGCAAACGCATTGAATTTATTTATTCAATTAAATTAAATTTTTTTGTAGCAACTGCAGTAACTGTTTATAGCGGGTTACATATTGCTTATCTTTGTTTTGCGCAGCAATCAATGCATCACTGCGTTGCGCTACAGGAATTGAAATTAACCAATCTGCAAATTTATCTGCATCCTCAACAGGAATCGATTCAAATGATTTCTCCACATCGGCAGGCACATTATTAAAACCACCTTCCAGAGTGACAAAATTCAATAAAAACCCAACGGCTTCATTGTGATCATCTGTTTCATACGCTATTAACTCCAAAGCGTCCTGGAGCTTGCGAATTTCCTCAACAGGAGATTGCCGGATGACATCGCAAAAGGTTTGGCAGGAAAACAGATCCGCGTGTGTGCAATGCTTAAACAACGGATGCATTAATACTTGCCGGTAGGCTTCATCAAGAGAAAGTGAGAAATCAAAATCCATATACATTTTTCCTTATTTAATTATTGGCAATATCATAGCGCAACTCTACCATCCCCTCTCCCAGTTGCTGGACAGTTTTTAATTTCATTGAGGGGCTTAATACTCTGCGCGGAAAAACCGGCTGACCGTTTCCCAATGCTACAGAACCAATCTGGACAATTATTTCATTCAGTAGACCTGCATCATAAAACTGCCCGGCAAAATCTCCGCCGCCTACAATCCAGATATTTTTACCAGATGCAGCAGCAATCATGTGCTTATGATGCTCTCGCACATCACCTTGCACATAATGAATATTGGCCGCTGAAATTTTTGGCAACACTCTTTTACTAAACACCCAGGCTGGCTGCGTGTAGGGCCATGGAGAGCCCATTTGAGACTTTATAGTGTCGGCATTGCGCAACATCCACTCATAAGTACTGGAACCCATAGCAATCGCGCCAACCTGCTCGATAAACTGCGGATAACTGGATTGATTAATATCTGCGAGGGAAAACAACCATTCCAATGAGTGATCTTCAGTGGCAATAAAACCATCGAGACTTGCGGCGGTGTAATATTGGGTTTTCATTTTTGCTCCTCAGCCTGAATTAATTTCAGGCTGAGGATAGCAATATTTTTTGACAGGGACTGTCAGGTTGGTTGAAATGCAAAATATGTTAGCTATTTGATTCGTTCCCAAAACGTAACTTCGGATAGCGTATGCTGGAACTTCCGTTTGGTTTCGCGAATGACAAACGGAACTTCCTGTGGCCCCTGAATCAAGCGAAAATGTTGATCCAAGTGCACGTGCAAGCCATCCAGAGTAGTAAAACTTTCACCATCCTTTTTAAAGCCACCAACCCAATCCTCGCGCGGCGTGTGTTCAGCTAACCAGGTATAGGGCGAGGTGAGCATTAGCACGCCACCAATATTCAAGCGTTCATGGATAGTACTGAGGAATTTGGCCGGATTATAGAGTCGGTCGATGAGATTGGCAGCGAGAATAAAATCATAACCGGTGAAAACAGATTTGAGATTGCAAGCATCGCCTTGCGAAAACTCAATCTTGTCTTTGGTCTCCCATAGACCCAAATCCGTGAGTGAGCGCGATTTGTAGGAGACCAGTTCACCCTCGTCGGCAAGTGTATAACGCAGCGCATCACCAGTAGCAAGCTGCACACCGAGATTAATAAAACGTGCAGAAAAATCTACACCGGTAACCTTATCAAAATATTTTGCCAATTCAAAAGTTGCACGACCAGTTGCACAACCTAAATCCAGTGCTTTACGTTTAGGTTTATCGACTAAAACGTTTACTGCCAGATCGACCAACGCTTTGGAAAAATTGGGTACACCAAAATATTCGTCACCGTAATGGAATTCTGCATATTCCGAGACTAGTTTATCGGTTTCGTAATGGGAGTTGGGCACAGGTTTTATCTCTCCGGAAACAACATAACGGAAACCCGCATGTTGGAAAAAATGACGACGGAATGCATAGCGCGATGAGCGCAAACTTTCATTGCCGCAGGAAATCCAGGAACCGCCTTTAATTAAATTATGGCGTTCGTCAAATGTAGGTGTAGTGAAATCATCATATATTGAATGAACTTCAAAGCCATCAAAAGGATAAATCGGTGTCTCAGTCCATTGCCATACATTCCCCACTACATCAAAAAAATTGCCGTGGGCAAATTGATTGACAGGGCAAGAGGATGCACCGTGATCCAAATGAATATTGGCATTGGCGATTTGCTCTGCAATATCATTTAATCCGGCACTGTCATACAAGCGATACCATTCGTCTTCTGTGGGTAAACGCACCGACATTCCGGTTTCAGATTTTTTCCAATTACAGAAAGCTTTGGCTTCATGGTAATTTACTTCTACCGGCCAATCCCAAGGCATGACAACTTCTTCCGTCATTAAACGCAAATACCAGCCATTGGTTTTTTTCACCCAAAATGTTGGATGCTGGGCTTTGGTAAATGCCAACCAGCTTTTACCCTCCTCTTCCCAGTTATGAGAATTTACATAGCCACCCGCCTCAACAAATTGCAAAAACTCCTGGTTACTCACTAAAAATTTTGCAGCTTCAAATGCAGGCACATCCGCTTCATGAAAACCATATTCGTTATCCCAACCGTAAAAAGGGTTGGATTTTTCTTTCGCCAGGCGCACCTGCCCTGCACTCACATTGACCAATTCATTTTGCGGTGCAACATTGCTAATTCGGTTAGGTTGCCACTCAGGGGAATTTTTTACGAATTCCAATTTGTGCTGACGAATTAATACTGAAGATGTCTCCAAATGAATACGTTCATGCTCAATCCCCATGATGATCGCCCACCAGGGATTATTCCAATCTATCGGTAATTGCAATGGTGCATTGTCGATAAGATCTATTACCAGCGCGCGCACCTGATCGCGATACACTTTCACCTCGGCGGGTGTCGGCCATTCGTAATTGCCATCGTTGAGATCATCCCAACTCATTTCATCCACACCCACGGCGAACATGGATTCAAAACGCTGGTTGAGACGCTCGTTTATCATGCGTGTAAGCAATAATTTATTGATGAAAAAAGTGGCGGTGTGACCGTAATAAAAAATCAGCGGGTGACGCAAACTAATCGATTTGGTGTAGAAAGCCTGATCACTGGCAAGGCATTCAAAAAGCGATTCATAAGTAGAGAAAGTATCCAGAAAATATTCGCGTAGCATGCGGCGTACATTGGCTTCGTCGCCATCACGCAAATTGGGTGTGCGTGTCATTAAAGATGAACGAGTGATGGCAGCCTGAAACGATTTTGTATTGTCTTGCGACCTGCTTAAAGCAGTTGTGGATTCAACGGTTTTGCGCAGCGTGGAATGTCCCGTATGCATCATGAACTCCTGATCTTTATGAACAGCTGGAGAATGTCGAGGCGAAGCTTAGGTTGATCTGTGCCAGCCATTGTCAGTAGAACCCCCGGCAGACCGACATGTTTCCAGCCAGTTATTGAGCCTGAATACTAGATTCGGCAATCAGGCATTAGTTACAAGCATGATTACAATAAATATCTGTAGCTCAAGGGGTGCGACCAACAAAATCCTTGGCAAACTGCCAGGCAACACGGCCACTGCGCGCACCGCGGGTCCTGTGCCACAGCAACGCAGCTGCCTGGGTTTGATCGTCCCATTTGCCGCCCAATTGCTGTACCCAATAATTGGCGGCAGCCAGATAATCCTCCTGGCTAAAAGGATAAAAACTCAACCATAGGCCAAAGCGTTCTGATAAGGACACCTTCTCTTCGATACTGTCGTTGGGACGAACTTCGCCATCCTCGTAACTGACTACATCCAGATTGTCGCGCATCTTTTGGGGTAACAGATGGCGGCGGTTGCTCGTGGAATAAAACAGCATATTCGCGGTCGGAGCGGAGATGGAACCATCCAGTACTGATTTCAGCGCCTTGTAGCTAATCTCCCCTTCTTCAAACGATAAATCATCGCAGAAGATGATGAATTTTTCGGGGCGCTCCCCCACAAGATCTACGATGTCCGCCAGATGCAGCAGATCGGTTTTATCTACTTCAATAATCTTCAATCCTTCCTTCGCGAAAGCGGTCCAAACCGCCTTTACCAGGGTGGATTTGCCCGTCCCGCGCGCGCCGGTCAGCAATACATTATTTGCCTGCTTACCGCCTACAAACTGGCGCGTGTTGCGTACGATGGAATCCTTCTGGGTTTCGATATTTTTCAATGCATCCAATTCCACATAATGAGGATGCTTGACCGCTTGCAAGTAGCCGGTCCCATTTGGTTTAACTCGCCAGCGAAAAGCGCTGGCAGACCAATCCGGCTCAGAGGTAGCAACAGGTAATACGGCCTCTACACGGGTAATAAGTTGTTCGAGGCGGTTAATAAACTGATCAAAATCTGGCACGCTAAAATTCCTGTGGTTATTAAAAATCGCGGCTATCTCTAATAAAAGGTTATTAGCCAACAAAAAAGACTAGGCTATATTGTAAGAAGTTTCGTTTATGTACAAGTTAAGGGCGTCTATGTTTACCAAACAGGAATTACAGGTTATCGGGCAAACACTGGCGCAAAAGCGCGATTGGATAACTAAAAATATCAACAATGCCGAGGGTAACTCCAAACTACAAATGGAGCAGAACCTGCAAACGATTGAATCGGTTATGCAGAAAATAGGCATACACCTCCGCCCCACCACTAACGAAAAAGTCACAGTTAACCATTACATCTCGGAAAAATCTATTTCCCCTATTCGTCAGGCGGCCCTCGCCCGCAGAAACGATCTAGCTTCAGGGCAAATACGTGTATTGATAGTTGACGATGACCAACTCATTTGCGAATTGGTTGCAGCCTATCTCCATGAAGCAGGTATTCACCTTATCGATTTTGCCAACGATGGCATGCGTGGCATTAGCATGATGTACGAAGCCAATCCGATTTATGATTTAGTACTCTGCGATTGGAATATGCCGAGTAAATCCGGCCTCGAAGTTCACAATGCGATGCGCGCTGCCGAACGTTACATGGCAACTGTATTTATGCTGGTTACGGCGGTGAGCGAAGCCAAACAAATTCGTTCGGCAATTGAAGATGGTGTAGATGATTATGTGGTAAAGCCAATTGAACAAGATAAGCTTGTTAAAAAAATTGCGCGGTTTTTCCCGCATGTGGGTATCGCGGAAACAGAATAAAGGGCTTAATAAATTAAGCCCCTACTATCAAGACAACTCGAACTCATAAGCTATTGGTGAATTTTTCTAGCCTTCCACTTCCACCATAAAATCCAGCGCCGCTTGCTGGCGAATTGCTTTGCGATGGTTGGCCATGAGTTTGGTAATTTTTTCCTGGTCGCACACTTGCCTATCCAACATCACGCGCGTTTTTAATTCACCCATAGGTTCAGCGGTTGGGCATTTGCTGAATACAAACTGGTTGGAAATTAAATCCATAAACGGGCCAGATTTGCTGCTCGGCATAATAAACAACAACTGCAAGCCCAAACTTTCCGTTAGATAATTAATTACCTCACGCGAACGGTGCTCATCCATTTTGGAGAAAGCTTCATCCACCAGTACCATGCGCAAATGGCTATTGCCTTCATTAAAACGGAACGCTGACGTAATTGCTGCGCTACGAATAATATAAGCTGGTGTTTCCAATTGACCACCGGAACCGGTGCCGTATTGGCTGAGCGCGATTGGTGCTTTACCTTCCGGCTCTTTATAAATTTCATAGCGGCGATAATTGCGATAATCCGCAATACGGGTTAACTCGCGCAAGGCTTTTTGTTCGTCTTCATCCAGCAACATCGTCATCAAGCGCTCGCGCACTTTTTGATGTTTGTCTTCCAGCTTCATGGTAAATAGCGTTTCATTTTCATCGCCGCCAGCAGTCGGGCTATCCATCACAGCTTTAAAGAATTGCCAGTATTCTTTAAATTCCGGCACCCAATCCCAATCAAAACGGAAACGTTCGCGGTCGGCACCAAAGCGGTGATGCTCCAACTCTTTGTTCAGATCTTCGAGGATTTTTTTGCCATCATTAATCGCCTGGAAAATCGAGTGACACAGGTTACTCACAAATGCGTTATTAAAGCTTTCCCGCAAGGATTCAATTTCTTTATGGCGTTGCGCGAGGATATGGTTTTTATCGCGATTATAAAGTGCATCAAACTGGCGACGGATTTCGCATATCGCACGGAAATTATTGCTACCCAGATCATCGTTATAATCCACATCAAACAAGATTGAATCGCTGCTGGCGCAAAACTGGTTGTGCATCATCGCGGCTTGCTGCAAGCGATGCAGGATTGTTTTTAATTCCGCGTTAACGCCGGCAAGTTGGTTATCGAAATATTGGCTGGAATGCTGAGTAATAGTTTCATCCGCGATGTGCAAGCGGGCTTCTGCATCAAACTCTGGCCATAGCGCGGTGATGGCTTGAACATTAGCTTCGCAGTTATCGGCAATACCCAGATTTTTATCTTGTTCTGAATCCAGCTTGTGGCATTGATTATCGGCGAGCTTTAATTCCGCGCGACAATCAATTTGCGTGTTATTCAAACGTGTGTAATTTTCATTTTGAGTTTGCAGGCGCTGATTCAAGTCCTGCAATTCCGCTTCCAGCGCTTTGGTATCACTCAGGTCAAGTTGCTGCAGCTTTGCATCAATCGCAGCGATACGGGTTTGTGCCGTGGTCATTGCTTGCAAACAGTCGGCATACGCCAGTGCTTTTAATTTATCAATGGAGATTAATAATTCTTGCGCCTCTTCCGAATGGCGACCCGCCGCTTGCCATTCAGCAACCAGATCATGGAACTCGTGGCGTTTTGCATCCAAAGCACGTTCGCGCGCGCCTTGGCCAAATACCAATTCCGATTCGGCCATATCGCAACGGAACATTGCATAGTTACCGGAACCCATGGCGTCTTTGGTAATACCACGGCGAGTATTTTTTAATTCTTTGGCATTATCCACGCGCTGTACATTGCCATAGCTGGCCTTGATATAAGCTTCAGCCGTGGCGTGCGCAAAGGTCATAATTTGCGTAATGGAATTAGCCGTATTGTCTTGCAATTTATCCAGATCTTTACGTGCTTTTTCACCCTGGATTACACGGGCACTTTTCGCCTGCCCGCTCATACCGCGCACAATGGCGATTGCATCGGCTTCGTATTCCGGTTCCACAATAATGCCGAAACGCGCAGCGCCAATATAACCTTCAATCGCTGATTGCCATTCGCGGTCTTTTACATCGACATAATCACAAAGCACGCGCGCATCCGCTTTAGGGCATTGCGCATGAATTGCATCCAGTGCCGCACGTACAAAGCCAGGATAACTAACCTGTTTTGTTTCCAGCGTTTGTATTTCACGACGCTTGCTATCAATCGATTTTTGCAAACGTTCAGCCTGGGCTTTACGCTTGTCACGCTCTTGTGCAAGCTGATCACGCAAATGCGTGTGCCCTGCATCGGCTTCAAACAAACTGGCAAAAAAAGCATTATGATTTTTTTGTAGCTCCAGTACAGCGACGAGTTGATCATCTTGCGAGCTTTGAATCCAATCGCGGTTTAATAATTGATGAATATCCTGTACCGAACTTTCTGCACAAATCGACTTTATTAAATTGGTCAGACTGCCTTCTTTAAATGCAGGCAAATCGACACTGATAGACGTTTGGCGTAGCGCCGACGCTAATTGCTGGGCCGCATCCAGATTGGTTTGTAATTGCTGGTGTTGTTTACGCAATTCAGGAACTTGTGCCTGAATCAATTTTTCCTGCGCAATTTTTTCCTGTTCAAGTTGGTCTTTATCGCGTAATGCAGGCACGCCCAGACGTCGTGCTGTTGCCGCAAGAATTAACTGGTTGATTTCATCGCGCTGGGCTTCACACGCTGCCAGTGCTTGTTGATTGCTCGCGGAAGTTTCACGCAATAATTGTTGCTTGCGCTTTGCATCCAGATAATGACTTTGCGAATCTGAATAGCGGCGCTTGGCAACAGAATAAAGCAATACCTGTTGTTCCAGCCAATTGCTAATAAAATTGTCCGCTAACTGCCGGCCTTGTGCCATGCGCTCGATACCCTGGCGCAATTGGCGCGCGTCAGCTTCCATGGTGTGGATGCGTTTAAGCATGGTGGAAACACTGCGAATAGCTTCACCAAGATCGCGATATTCCAGAATCTCATTAGCCACAAACTCATCGATACCTTTGATGGGTTTGTAAGCCATAAAACGCGAAAATGCGCGTGCCGCATTCATCGCTTCACGCTCAGAAACGGCATCTACCCTGCCACGCAGAATGCCGTAAAAGCGACAGAGGTATGATTTTTTCTTATCGTACTTTTCAACTTGTTGCTGGCCGTATTGGCGACGCAAGCCCGCATAAAGTTTATCGAGTGGTACGACGTATTTATGGGTTTTTTCTTCTTTCAACAAATCGTTCAGTGTGAGCGATACATCGTTCAAAATAAAAAACTGGGTATCGTCAAGGCGCGCTACCTTTTGTAAAGATGCTCCCTGCCCCGTCGTTTCCAGAAATGCGCGCATACCGATCAATGCGGTAAAAGGCTCACTGTTTTCACCTTGTGTTGGATAAAACACTGCCGCCAGATAACCATCGCAACCCTGCGGACGTGAATAAGCCCCATCATCACAACCCAACACGTAAGACGCGAGCGTGCGCACCAATTTTCCACCGCGGCCGCGCTGACTGGATTCATCTTGTCCCGGGTTGAAGTGAAACAAATTGTCATGGGCAGCAGTCATGATGGTTTGAATCGCATCTGCTGCTGTGGTTTTTCCTGAACCATTACCACCAGAAAATAAATTAATGGGGCCAAACTCAAATTCCGAGTTAGGCACATTGCCCCAATTGACGTAAATGAATTTTTTTAGGTACATAGCTTTACTCAAATATATACCGATTCACTCAGGAATCAGCATCAGTCGCAAACAGCGAGCGATTGATATGGGGAGCAGATTTTTTTGCAGCGCGGGTTTCCGTTGAGGATTCATCGTCTGATTCCTCAGACTCTTCATCAACGAGCAATAAATTATCCGCCAAATGGTTGCGAATTTGCGCAAGCCATTCGTTGTTCACCAAATTAATAATTAACGGACGAATCTTGATCCAGCTTTCGCCGGAATCGATATCCGCTTCCGCTATAAAATGCACCAAACGTAATTGACGTAATCGTTTGAATGCAGCGCGGCGCTCACCCAGATTTTCTGGCAGGCTGCGACGCAATAAACTTTTCATGGCGAGCGCGATTGCTTCCAGCGATAAGGTCGCACAACCTTGCTCATCAATTCCACCTTCGCGCAAGGCTTTATCGTACTCCGCACGCAGCACCAGAATTAATGCAACTTCATGTTGGTTTAAACGGTTGCGCAAACCGGCATTAAAAGGTTCATCACTTTCATCATCCATACCCGGCAAACGTGCACCCGGTGGCAACACGCGTACAAAACGGAAATGACTGTCGTGTTGAAAGCGAATACCAATCAAGCTAAAGAAATCATCGACCAGCGGCACTATGCGCACAAAACGGTCATACAATTCTGCTTCAACCTGGCTGTCATCGCGGCAGAGAACACCATAATCCAATAAACGCTGGATAAGCTCGCGCCAGTTATCGAGCGAAATATTGTGTTTGTCCAACTGCTCTTGCAGCGCGGAGGTTAGTGGCTCACTCATGATTTTTCACCATCATCAATCAGGCTGATAACAAATTCATCGCGCTGTTTAAAATAATTGTCTTTCTGAATTAACGGTTGCCCATGCAACCATTCATCTTGCTGCTGTACCACAAAGCGATAACGAGAGGAAAGATTTGCCGCCGCACCGACTTCAACAGCGTGGGAGAGCCCAAGTAACTCTTCCATATTTTTTGCCTGCAATTCGCTGCTGCTAACACTGCCCTTTTCTGCAAGCGCAGCGTGTACAAAATCGCGGATGCTACTCGATTGCAAAATAAATGCTTTATCCAGCGCCTGCTGGATAAATATGTTTTTCTGCGCTTCAGCATCCAGCGCTTTATCTTCATCCAGTTGCGAACGGATCAATTGAATACTGCGCGGTGCACGCAACTGGATTTGCGATGGATCAACAAAACCGATTTGCAAGCTGGCAAGTGCTTCGCCTTGTTCAATAAATAATTGGTCTTGTTGTTCCGGCGCCAAATCAGCCAATGAACGATAAATATCCATCAAATCATCTTGCCCACGGCTATTAATGTAGCTGAGCTGGCGAATGATAATATCGGCACGCTGGGTAAAGGTATTCAATGCACGACGTAAGGCTGGCAACATAATTTCGCACGCATTTTTCAAACGTGAATCGATTGTTTCCAGCAGGGTTTCCAGCAATGAAATGCCAGGTATGACTTTTTGTGGCAAGGCTTTGCGCAAGCGAATTTCCATCACCGCGCGCCAATCTTTGGCTGCCGTTTCCGGATCGCCTTGGCCGTATTTTCGCTTGCGGCGAATTTTAGTAATTAATTCAGAAATCTGGTCGCGATATTTTTCCACGCTATCGGCGGACAAACGTACTTCAAGATCCGGCTTGAATACGGTTTCCATAAAATCGAAAAATTCATCGCTCGCCTGCTGCACTAATTGCCGCGATTCAACTTCGCGTACCAGCTGGCGCTTGCGCTCTTCCAGTTCTGCGATGACATCGGTGAAATCGCTGATGATGCGCTCGGAATATTCATAAGCATCCAGCAGATCATTAATCTCGCCCTGTTCATAAAACGCTTGCAAACTATTGCGGGTATTGCGCGTATTGCGATTGCGGGTACGAAATTGGCTCGCATGGTTATCCGCAAAGGGCTGGGTAAATAAACGGCCCATACGGCTGAAACCGTAGCTGCTTTGCAAGCTGGTTTCATCGACTTGCTTTTCCAGCCAACCGTTTTCAATTAAGCGGTTAATAATAAAACTGGCAAGGTCGCGTTGGGTTTTAAACCGGCCTTCGCCATCATCCGGCTCAGCATTATCTGCATCCAGGATAGGTGCGCGCGCAACCGCTTCCTTAAAAATATCGACCAATTGTTCCCGATTCATAGCATGGCCATAATCGCGCAAATCGGTGTAGAGTCGTTGGTATAAAAGACGCAGGCATTCAGCAACCAATTCACGGTATTTACCAATGAGCGGATTAAAAAAGTGCTGGCGGGAATCGCTAAAAAACATCAGATAATTTCACAGCAACGACATTGCATTAAATGCAATGTCGTGCAAAAGTTTGTTGATCTTCCAAAGTCCACTCATCGGCAGGTTTTACCATTCTGGTTTCACACCAATCTGCGCTGCCGACAATTACTTCGCGTTCATTTATAGCTGCCACGCGCGCAACTGAAGCTGCCGGGATGACATCAGCAATCGCTTCACTGGAATCATTAACCAATGTAGCTTGCAATTGCTGCTCGGCCTGCGTAGCAATACCAGCGATTTGCTGAACCTGTTCATCTGCCAGCGCGGTCTGTTGCACCGGATAATTAACAGTGATCAAACAGATGCAAACCACCAGCAAACTCGCAGCAAATAAACTGACCATCAATTTATTATTGCGGTAAAACGTCAACATAAATAACTCATAAATCCCGACTGGATATAATTCAAATCAGGCAGCAAGCCAATCAGCCATTTTTTCAGCGTAATAAGTAATGATTAAATCCGCACCGGCGCGTTTAAATGCAGTCATGGTTTCCAGCACAATCGCTTTTTCATCAATGACACCGGCAGCCGCAGCGGCTTTGACCATCGCATATTCACCACTCACATGATAAACCGCTAACGGGCGTGCAGAATTAGCGCGAATGTGCGCGAGCACATCCAAATAGGCGATACCTGGTTTTACCATCAGGATATCAGCACCTTCTGCTTCATCCTGCAACGATTCGGCAAGTGCTTCACGTGCATTTGCCGGATCCATTTGATAGGTATTGCGTGTGCCTTTAAAACTACTATCCACCGCGTCGCGGAACGGACCGTAGAATGCAGAAGCAAATTTAGTGGAATAGGACATGATTGGAATATGGGTGAAGCCCGCAGCATCCAATGCTTCGCGAATTGCGCTGATCATTCCATCCATCATGCCTGATGGTGCAATCATATCCACACCCGCTTGCGCTGCGAGCACAACTTGCTTTTGCAAATTGGCTAGGGTTTTATCGTTGTCCACATCATGATCGTGCACTACACCGCAATGCCCGTGAGTAGTGTATTCGCAAAAACAATTATCGCTAATCACCAGCATTTCCGGTTGTGCTTGTTTAGCAATACGAATCATACGCGCAAGTAAACCATCTTCGGTCCAGGTGTCTGAGCCGATATCGTCTTTATGGGTGGATACGCCAAATAAAATTACCGCACGTACACCTTTGCTCCAGGCACGCTGCACAATGCCGGCAAGCTGCGCTTCCGGATAGCGATAGACATCCGGCATGGATTTAATCGGCACCGGAGCATCAATACCTTCTTCAATAAAAATAGGCAGGATAAAATCACTCATGCGCACATGGGTTTCGCGCACCAATTCCCGCAGCGCTGTCGTTTTGCGTAAACGACGAAAACGAAAATCCGGAATTGTTAATGGAATTTGCATAATGTTATGCCTGTAAAAAGTAAACCATGCCGGTAAAAATATTAAATACTGAGCGAGCCCTCATGGCTCCACTCGCAACGTACACGCATATCACCCGAACCGGGCTTGTGATAACCGCTTTCCGCTTCCCAGGTAAACGTGTGCGTGCCAGATAATTCCGTTTCCAAATGCACTGTGGCTGAAACCCAATACATTTTGCTTAACAGCGATTCAAATTGCGCGATCCATTGATCCCACTCATATTCCACCGCTTTATACGATGCACCGAAATGCATAACTTCCGTTTGGTAATTGTAGAAAGCTGATTCCGCTGTCGGAATCGAAAACATTTCCTGGCTCAAAAACGGCCACTCTTCTGCGCGTGGCAATGACAACATCGCATCACGATTTGCACGAATCCGTTCTGATTCCGCCGTCGCCGGCGCTATATCCTTGATACAACCATAAACAATCGATTCTTGATCCATAGCTGTTTCTCTAATTTAGAAAGGCCACCACCAACTGCCTTTAAAGCGCTCTTCACAACGTTGCAATTGATTTGCATATTGCTGGGAACGAGTTTGAACTTTCTGCGCAGTATTGATTAACCAACCTTTTTGCCGGTAAGTACCGCGATTATAACCACCATGCCCTTCGTGATAAGCGAGATATAAATTGTATCCATCCCCCAAACCAATGCGGCTACGCTTTTGGCTTTGTTTGTTGTACCAACCAATAAAATCGATGGCATCACCAAAATTATCGCGTCGGGCAAAACTACTTCCGCCCTGGTCCTGGTATTCATCCCACACTGCATTTTTTGCTTGCGGATAACCGAAGGCATCACTCTTGCGCGGCCCCGGGAAAATCCACAGAATTTTGGTTCGCGGTGTGCGGGCGTTGTGTCTAAACATTGATTCCTGGTACATCATCGACATCATCACTGGTACGGGTGAACCCCAGCGCTTTTCTGCCTTCTTTGCATCTTTGTACCATGACGATTTCTCATCAAAAATATCGCATAGATTATTCGGATTGGACGGCGGTAACGTTGAACAACCCACCATGCCCAACAAACTGATCGCTAACAATATTTTCAGAATTGCAATCATATTAAACAGACCGTCCATGCCCGCGTAGCAATTCAAGCAATGCAGTTTCATCCATGACTTTTAAGCCAAGCTCTTCCGCTTTTGCCAATTTGGAACCCGCACCGGGGCCTGCAACTACATAATCGGTTTTAGCAGAAACACTGCCGGCAACTTTTGCACCCAATGCCAACAAATGTGCTTTTGCATCATCGCGCGATAAAGCTTCCAATGTTCCGGTTAATACATAAGTGAGACCATTCAGTGGAAGTTCTTCCGGGCTCGCCACTTCGATATTATCCCAATGAACGCCTGCTTCGCGGAGCTTTTCAACAGCAACGCGATTGGATTCCTGATCGAAAAATTCGGCAACAAAATGCGCAACTACTGGCCCCACATCCGGGACTTTTTGCAGCGCTTCTTCATCGGCTGCGGCCAACGCCTCAAAGCTGCCAAAATAATTGGCAAAATTGCGTGCAGTCGCTTCACCGACTTCGCGAATCCCCAACGCAAAAATGAATTTCGCCAAGGTTGTTTTTTTAGTGTTTTCGAGTGCAAGCAAAATATTGTCAGCAGATTTCTCGCCCATACGATCCAGGCCTGCCAGTTGTTCGCGCGTCAAGCCGTAAATATCGGCCAGCGTATTCACTAACCCCAAATCCACTAATTGTTCTACCAGCTTATCGCCCAGACCTTCCACATTCATCGCTTTGCGCGCGGCAAAATGTTTGATTGCTTCTTTGCGTTGCGCCGCGCATACCAATCCACCAGAGCAACGTGCAACTGCTTCATCGGCAACCGTTTCTACCGGTGAACCACAGACGGGGCAATGTTCAGGAAAAATAATATCGCGCGCATTTTCCGGACGTTTCGATTCAATAACTTGTACGATCTGGGGAATTACATCCCCTGCACGGCGCACAATAACAGTGTCACCAATTTTTAAACCGAGGCGCTGGATTTCATCGCGGTTATGAAGTGTTGCATTGGATACAGTGACACCACCAACAAACACAGGCTGCAAACGCGCAACGGGAGTTACTGCGCCAGTTCTTCCCACCTGGAATTCAACCTCCAATAATGTTGTAGATTCTTCTTGCGCAGGAAATTTATAGGCAACTGCCCAACGTGGAGCACGGGAAATAAAACCTAATTCATTTTGCAACTGGCGGGAATTAACTTTGAATACGATACCGTCAATATCGTAAGCAAGTGCATCTCGTTTTTCGCCGATACGGCGATAGAACTCGATTGCTTGTTGAATATTTTTTGCAACGTCAGTTTCGCGATTGGTTAAAAAGCCCCAGCGTTTTAATACCTGCAAAACCCCGCTGTGAGTTTCAGGCAACTCACCGCCCTCAACCAAACCAACGCTGTACGCACACATTTCCAGACGGCGACTTGCTGTAATACGCGAATCCAACTGACGCAACGCACCGGCAGCAGCGTTACGCGGATTTACAAATAACTTCTCTTCTGCTGCACGCGCTTTTTCATTGAGCGCATTAAATGCCGCTTTAGGCATATAGATTTCACCGCGCACTTCCAACACAGCCGGAAAACCTTCGCCATGTAAACGCAACGGAATTGAATTAATGGTGCGTACATTTTGCGTAATGTTTTCGCCATTAGTGCCATCGCCACGGGTAGCACCACGAACAAGAACACCATCGCGATACAACAAACTCACCGCTATGCCATCAAGCTTTACTTCACACGCATATTCAATATCACCGGTCGTTTTTAAACGATCCAGAATACGCTGGTTAAATGCCAGTAGTTCTTCATCACTAAATGCGTTATCCAGCGATAGCATCGGCATTTCGTGAACAACCGTTTGAAATGCGGTTAACGGCGCAGCACCTACACGCTGGGAGGGTGAGTCCGGTGTAATTGATTCGGGATATTGCGTTTCCAGCTCAATCAACCGACGCACTAACCGATCATATTCAGCGTCAGTTATTTCGGGGTCATCGAGTGCATAGTAGCGATAAGCATGCAGATTAATTTGCTTGCGCAGTTCATTAATTTCAGGAGGAAAATTATCAAACAAAGAAGGAGTAGACATGAATAAAAATACCTGATGATTCGGCTTGGAGCTATGCGCGATTCATGCCTTAGCTTGCGGCGCTGTTAGATCTAAATAAGTTTATGCACCTCCTTGTGCTGATATAAAAAATTTAATTAATGGCGGGGCGGGCGACGGAATAAACGCATGCGCTCAAAATCGCGAATACGCTGGCGACAATGCTCCAGTGTTTGACGAGTCATCGCACTGCGCTGCTCATCTTTTAATTCACCATTCAAACCTTCAGCAATCGCTTGCGCAGTATCAACCATCAATTCAAATGACTGCATTGAATCCGCATCGATAGGTAATGTCATAAATAAACTTACACCGGGCGTTTCAAATTCATCCATTGCATCCAGATCAAATGTCCCTGGCTTCACCATGTTCGCCATGCTGAATAACAACGCACCCTCGCCTTTTGCATCACTGTAACGATGGAAAATATCCATGCTGCCGTAACGCATTCCGCATTGCAAAATAACATCAAGTAAATCGGCACCATTCAACATTTCGCCTTTATGGGCCATTACATTAATAATTAAAACTTCTTCCGGTTCTGCCGGTTGTTTATTGGCGAGGTTTTGTTGTGATGATTGAGCATCTTGTTCAGCATCAACATCATCTTGCTCGTCGTATTCATCTTCATCATATTGGTCATTATCATAGCCGCGGTCTTCATCAGTTTCGGCGTAAACCTCAGACTCTTCTTGTAGCTCATCAGCGCGATAATCATTTTCTTCGTCGGCGTCGTAACGCTCATCCGCATCATAATTATCACGGGCATTTTGATCGTGCTCATCGTATTGGTCATCAAGATCATCATCACGCGACGCCGAAAAACCTGGCTCGATGCGCTGATGATGATTCTGCTCGTTAATGAAAGGTTCCGCCCTGCTTTCCTCGACCGACTCCATCAACAAAGGAACAGATTCCCCGAGATTCAAACTCGTTTGTTGTGGTTCGCCACGCGATGATCTGCGCTCAACAACAGGTGCCTCATCCTCGTGATGACGCGTACGTTTTTCAATAAAAGATTTTGCTTGCGCTTTTTTCTCAATACTTGGAATCGGGATGCTAGGGTCCCGCTGCCCAATTACGCGCGCACCACCGTTAGGTAACTCACTCGTATAACTGGGAGCCTCCCCGGGAACATCATCATTCTCATCATCAGAATGCCCTTTTAAACTCTTCTTTAACGAGCGTGACACTTTAATACTGCCGTAGCGCTCATTACGCTTACGCCTGATTCCGTCAATTAGAATAACAAGAATCAAAATAGTACCTATGATGATGAACCAATCTTTCACATTCATAAGCTGATCCGTAATAGTTTCAATATTAAACTGCAGCCAATTCTGCAGCTTCGTCCACATCTACCGTTACCAAACGGGAAACACCCGGTTCATGCATGGTAACACCCAATAGCTGATGCGCCATTTCCATCGCGTTTTTGTTGTGGGTGATATAAATAAACTGCACATGCGCCGACATTTCTTCCACCATACGCGCATAGCGGCCAACGTTAGCGTCGTCGAGCGGTGCATCCACTTCATCGAGCATACAGAAAGGTGCAGGATTCAAACGGAAAATAGAAAACACCAATGCAATTGCTGTCAGTGCTTTTTCACCACCGGAAAGCAAATGAATTGTACTGTTACGCTTGCCCGGTGGGCGCGCCATAATAGTGATGCCGGTATCCAGTAATTCGTCACCAGTTAATTCAAGGTACGCATGGCCACCACCAAATACTTTGGGGAACAACTCTTGCAAACTTTTATTAACCTGATCGAATGTTTCTTTAAAGCGGGTGCGAGTTTCACGATCAATTCGTTTAATCGCATTTTCCAATGTTTCCAGCGCCTCCATTAAATCGGCATTTTGTGCATCCAGATAATTTTTGCGCTCGGACTCAGTTTTGTATTCATCTATCGCCGCGAGGTTGATGGGGCCGAGACGGGAAATACGACCCGCAATTGCTTCCAATTCTTCTTCCAGCGGTTTCACTTCGGTGCCTTCCGGCATTTCGGCCAGAATGCTTTCCAGATTCAATTCTTCTTCCTGCAATTGCTCAACAATAGTTGCGCGTTGCACTTCAAACATTTGTGCAGCAAGACGCTCTTGCTCAAGATGCGCACGCACTGCTTGCACTTCCTGCTCTGCGCGACTGCGCGCTTGCTCGGAATTACGCAACTCGTGCTCTACGGTTTCCAATGCACGGCGCGCTTCCGTTAAAGAGGCTTCAACCGACAAACGTTTGGCCAGGCTTGCCTCAAGCTCAAGCTTATATTCTTCGACCGGATCGCGATTATCTGCGATGCTCGCTAATAAATGTTCACGGCGCTCTTGCAAACGGGATGTTTGCTCCTGCAAACGGCCGATTCCCAATCGAATCGAATCCAACTGGGTTTTTACCGATTGGAAGCGCATCGCTAATTCATGGGCTTTATCTTTGTCGTGACGAGCGCGCTGGCGAGCGGTATCAAGACCAATGCGGATATCATCACGCTGTTGCAATAAAGTCTCGCGCAATTCCGTATCTTGTTCCATCATCTCGATGGCTTCACTCAGGATCATGCGCGCTTCCGACAGATGCTCCGCTTCTTGCTCCATTTGCTCGCGAGCTTCGCGAATTTCATTTTCAGCACGTTCGCGGCGCATATTGATTTGCTCAACACGAACTTGTTTGGCACTGAGCTGTGAACGCAATTCACCATATTTACGATTTTGCTCGTCCACTTCCCGGCGCAATGTTTCGCGATCTTGCTCAAGGCGCTTGACTGTTGCGCGACCTTCTTCCAATTGCAGATTCAATAATTCGACTTGTTCTTCTGCATCCGCTAACTGTGCACTTAACTCTTCAAGTTCCTGACGACGGGCAATAACACCGGAGCTTGCATCGGTATCGCGCGTGACACGCACCCAGTGCGGACTTAACCAAATACCATCGCGGGTAATTACGGATTCATTTGCAGATAGTTGTTTGCGTAATGCCAATGCTGCTGTGAGATCTTCTGCAACATAAATACCGGCAAGCACACCATTTACATCCCATGGTGCGCTGACGTTATCACTGAGCAATTTAGCTTTAGTGAAAGAAGTTGCCGCTGTTTTTGCGGCAGTATCAAACAGAACCAATTCGCCCTGGGTTAAATCGCCGAGCAGCGTTGCAACGGAGTCGAGGCTATCAGCACAGACCGCTTGCAAGCTGGAACCGAGAACAGTTTCGAGCGCCTTATCCCAACCATCATTAACGCTAACGGATTCAGCCAAACGTGTATTGCCACTTAAACCCTGCTGATCCAGCCATTGAGTAACGGCTTTATTTTTTTCACCTAACGCGGCTTGTTGCAGCGCTTCCAATGAAGCATGGCGGCCACGCATGGTTTGTAATTTACTTTTAACCTGATCCAGTTCATTAACCAGACGATTGTTGTCGTTGCGGGTGTTATCCAACTGCTCGGATTGCTCATCTAATTGCGCGCGTTTTTCTTCCGCCACCAAATCCATTTCCGCCAATTGTTCATTCAATTGGTTAATGGATTCGTCTTCTGAGCCTTCTTGTAAATTATTTTTTTCTTCACGCAATTTTTCGATGCGCTGCAACAAACGCTGCTGAACTTGTTCAAGATGCTGGATACGGGATTGTTGAACTTCAGCGCGTTGACGCGGTTCGGAAGCACGCTGGTTAAAACTGTCCCATTCGTTTTGCCAGCGCTGCATGGATTCTTCAGCGTCAATCAATGACTCGCTGGAAGTTTCTTCGGCGGCTTTGATCAAATCGAGCTCTGGTTCTAACTCCAGCAACTCAGCTTCCCAGGTTTCAGCTTTTTGAGTATCAACTGCTAAATTTTCTTCAGCTTCTTTGCTATCGCGTGTGGTTTGATCCAGGTCGGTTTGTAATTGGCGCGCGCGCTCATTAGCGTGCTGGATGCTTTGCTCAAGACGCGCAATTTCAGCACCTATCGCATAATAACGTCCTTGAACTTCATTAAACTTATCGCCCAATTCAGTGTACTGGGTACGATATTTTTCGATTTGCGTGTCCTTATTAACCTGATCAGTGACAAAAGACTCCATGCGCAATTCAAGATCGCGAATTCCCGCCTGTTTGGCTTTCGCTTGTAGATCCAGTTGCTGATATTTCAATGCTTGCAATTGCGCTTTTAATAAACGCTCTTCTTTTTTGAACTCTGCATATTTTTCGGCAGCTTGTGCCTGGCGCTGCAAGCGAGAAAGCTGGCGCTCCAGTTCATCGCGGATATCCGTCAGACGCTCAAGGTTTTCCTGGGTGCGGCGCATGCGGTTTTCGGTATCTTTGCGGCGTTCTTTGTATTTGGAAATACCGGCCGCTTCCTCGATGTAAACGCGCAATTCTTCTGGCTTGGCTTCGATCAATTTGGAGATCATGCCCTGCTCGATAATTGCGTAACTGCGCGGCCCCAAACCGGTGCCAAGGAAAATATCGGTAATGTCACGACGACGACACTTGGTGCCATTCAGGTAATAGCTGTTGTCACCATCGCGGGACACTTTGCGTTTGATACTGATTTCAGTAAAACCGGCATATTCACCGGTGAGGGTTGCATCCGAGTTATCGAATACTAATTCAATTGAAGCTTGACCAACCGGCTTGCGGCCACTGGAGCCATTGAAGATAACGTCAGTCATGTTTTCGCCACGCAGGTTCTTGGCGGAAGACTCGCCCATTACCCAACGCACAGCGTCGATGATGTTGGATTTGCCGCAACCATTGGGGCCTACTACAGCGCACAAATTGCTGGGGAAGTTGACCGTCGTCGGATCAACGAAAGATTTAAAGCCAGCCAGCTTGATGCACTTTAACCGCATAGTTCCACATCACCATTATTTGTATCTAGCCAGGTTTCCTGTGCCAAAAGCGCCCCCACTTCTGACCGCACCTGTTCAATATTTATCCGCTGGCAAGCTACTTGCCTAGCTACTTGATTTTGTTGATGTTTTTCAGAGCGGCAAAAAAAATCCCGCCCCAGTAAAAAACATTTAAGGGCGGGATTCTACACATTTACGCCGCGCTTTACACCCGCCGTGAAACACAAAGCCAAACAGGTCAAAAAAGCGCGTAAATTTTGTTCAAATCCAGCAAGATCAGGCGATTCAGCGCGATCTTGATGGCAGTTTATTTAACTTGGCGATCAATGGTGACATTGACTACCGGGCCGGAGGTGGTTAGATCAACGGGCCCCAAGCTGCCCTCCCAATCACCTGGCTTTGCAGTTGCTGTGCCATCATTTGATATGCGAGCCACAACTTCCACCTCATCGAACGAGCCAAGACTCATTGCCGGTGTCATCGCCATGGACTCATTCAACAGCACAACCCGCGGCAAATCAGCGACCTTCACACGATCAATGGCCAATGGCATTTTTGCCCCCTGATAAGCACGTGCATAAACAAATACCACCTGATCAGGTTGGGCTTTGACTCCATCGGCAAGGCTTACATGGATGCCGATCTGACGGCCATTTCGCGCGCGCTCCAGATTCTCGACCGAACCGCCTTCCGCAAAATACAACGTGGCTGCACGCTCAATACCCGCTGAAAGTGATTGGCCTGTTGGAGTATCCTCACCAACCAGCTTAACGACACGCTCCCAGTGCTTCATCGCATTGACATAATCCTTTTTGGAGAACGCATTAATACCGGCCAATCCCAAAGCCATTGTGTTATCCGGTTCTGCCTTTAATACTTTGGCAACCAGATCGTTAATTTCAGGATTGGTTTGGCGTCCCTCGCGTAAGAACATTGCCTGGGCCAATTCCGCCATCACCATGGCAGATTCTTTATCTCGCTGTAATACCTGCTGGTACGCATTCACCGCTTTATCAAATTCGTTCAACTCCATGTAATTGCGGGCAAGGAAAAACCAATACTGCAAATGGTCCGGAATATCGGCAAGACGCGCTTCAATCAGGCGATTCACCTCGCGTGTACGCACCGGATCAGGATTGCGCCCGGCCTTTATATCTTCAGCATCAAGTTGTTGCTTTAATTCTTGCGCCTGACGCACTTCAACATCAGCACTGCTTCCCAAATGATGGTACAAACCCCAGGCACTAACGATCGCCAGCACGGCAACAACGGCAAAGGTTTTGATTCCAAACTTTCCATTATTATTCGCTGGTAATGCGGCGCGCACTGTTGCCTCGTCATCAAGCAGAGTCCGTTCTTGCTCAAGCTTTAATTGATCATATTGAATCTGATCGATACGACCGTCAGCTAATTGCACATCCAGCTCGGCAATATGTTCACGAAACAACCGAATATTTTCTTCAAGACGCGCATTGACTTCAGTAGCAAGCGCAACTGTTGTTGCTTCTTTGCGCTGTCTTAATAAAGGCCAAAATAAAAAAACCAGCGCGATAACACTCAGGAGCGATGCCCCTACCCACAAGGACATCATTTGTTTTTCTCCTGATTATTTTTATTAATCGATTTTGACTCCGGATTATCTCGCAATAAAGCATCCAGGCGCGCGCGCTCCTGCTGGGATAAACCTGTATCAACTTCCGTAGCGAGACGCCGACGCTTACGCACAATTAACAATAAAAGTAATGCACCAAAGACCAGTAATAAAACAGGTGCAGACCACAACAACATAGTCGCCGGGGTCAAGCGCGGGCGATATAAAATAAACTCACCATAACGCTCAACCATAAAACTAACTATTTCCTGATCGGACTTACCGTCCTTAATCATCAATTCAAGTTCACGCCGCAAATCCATTGCAACCGGTGAATTGGTTCCGGCGAGATTTTGGTTCTGACATTTCGGGCAACGCATTTCATCAATAAATGTTTGATAGCGCTGGCGATCAACTTCATTATCAAATTCATGAACCTCGATTGCTGCAAAACCCGTTTGCACAGTAAAGAGAAGGCTAAACGCGGCAAATACTTTTATTAGAGTCTTGTACATGACTTATTCCAGATACACGAAAAATTCTGCGCGAGTATAACAACTCACAAGGCCGGCGGGAAATTTTACCAACGAGCCCAAAAAACAATCACAAGTGTTTGTTTTCCATCCGTTTTTTATAAATTTTTCAAAAAAATGACGAATCTGTTAAAAAAAGGTTGACCGATAGTTTTACATGATTAGAATACGCGCCACCAACAAGGTGAGCGCTGAAAAGCGTGAAATCTTGGGCGGTTAGCTCAGTTGGTAGAGCAATGCCCTTACAAGGCATGGGTCACAAGTTCGAGTCTTGTACCGCCCACCACTCTTACTCAAAAGGTAAATGTGGTTTTTGTGACGCAGCGGACCGGTAGTTCAGTCGGTTAGAATGCCGGCCTGTCACGCCGGAGGTCGCGGGTTCGAGCCCCGTCCGGTCCGCCACTATTTAGAAATGAAAAAAGCCCCACACATGGGGCTTTTTTTATGCCTGCCTCTTTTACAGAAATTAACTCTTTCCTTTATTAGCTTTTCCAACCGCCTCCGATAGAACTGCAACATTACAACGCTTTACCAGCCCCCTCCTCTGGGTGAGATGCAGTATCGGCCTTGATATGTTTATACGCGTACACACCTACATAGGTAATCATTACGCAGCTTAAAATAATAATTATCAACCCAAGCACTATTACTGAATCCAGATACATTTATCACCTCCGCGTTTACGTTTAATGAATTCAGTTTACGCGCGGATAAAAAAAGGGATTTGATATACATCAAATCCCCTGTGCCCGGACAAGCAAGTAAGTCGGAACTATTTCAGGCTTTCATAGATCGGTTTAATAGTTTCATTCCAGTTCTGTTCATTCACAATACCAATATGCTTGTAGCGAATCACTCCCTGCTTATCAACCACATATGTCTCTGGATAACCAAATACGCCAAGATTCAACGCCAGACGACCATCATCATCGAGCACCGTGAAAACATAAGGATTATGTAATTCAGCCAGCCAGCGTTGCGCGTCCTCAACATTATCTTTGTAGTTAATACCGTAGATAGGGACACCCTGCGCTTTAAGCACATTGAGAAATGGATGCTCTTGCTTACAAGGCGCACACCAGGTTGCCCAAACGTTTAATAAGCCCGCTTTACCCTTGATCATTTCCTGGTTTGCTTTAACCAACCCCGGAGAATTTTCTGATGCAGAAACAACAGGCAACTCAAAAACAGGAATCGGTTTATTCAGCAACGCAGATGGCATTTCGTCCGGATTCAACGAGAGGCCGCGCCAAAATAAAATTGCCAGGATCACAAAAATCATTAAGGGAATAAACAAAAAAAGCCGCTGCTTATTCATTAGCAAGCACTCCCGACGTTGCAATGCCAGACTGCTGCTCCACCTTGATGGCTTTACGATAACGTTTATCTGCTACAGCAAGCACTGCACCAAAAGCCATCATCAATGCGCCCAACCAAATCCAGCGCACGAAAGGCTTTAAGTGAACTCGCATCGCCCACGCCGTGTCCGTAAGCGGCTCACCCATCGCTACATATAGATCGCGAAAGAGCCCAACATCCAGCGCAACCTCGGTCATAGTATTACCCGACGCAAGATAACGACGTTTTTGCGGTTTCATTTCACGCAAAAACTTTCCATCTTGCATTACTTTTATTACGGCCTGCTCAGCCTGATAATTGGGGCCATCGATGTGTTCGAGTTTTTCCAACACAAATTCGTAATCAATCACCTCAACATGCTGCCCTACTTCCATACGAATATCGCGTTGCTCTGTATAGATGCTGGTAAGACCTATACCCGTTACCGTTACCGCGATGCCGGCATGCGCAACAATCATTGCGTAATAACTCAAGCTTAATTTTTTCAGGCCAACCAAAATATTTTCCGCATTGCGTAAGCGATGAACGATATCGGCAATCAATGCAATAAAGATCCAGCTTGAAATAAATACAGCTAATGCAGCGAGGATTTCATATTTATCGCGATAGAAAAATGGAAATGCCAAACCAATTACCAAACTGATTACCCACGGCTTCCACAAAAGTTGCAGCATCTGCTTCTTGGACGTGCGCTTCCAGTTGGCGATTGGACCAAATGCCATTAGCAAACATAACAAGCCCATCAACGGCAAAAAGAATAAATTAAAATAAGGTGGACCTACGGAAATTTTGCCGAGCCCCAAAGCATCCGCGATTAACGGATACAAGGTTCCCAGTAAAACCATAATCATGATGATAGTGAGCAGAATATTATTGCCCAGCAACAACGTTTCGCGGGAGACCCAGTCAAATCCGGTAGAGCCTTTCACAACAGGGGCACGCAACGCATACAACGTTAACGAAGCTCCAACAACAACAAGCAAGAAGCCCAGCACAAAAACACCGCGCTCAGGATCATTAGCAAATGCATGCACCGATGTTAAAACACCTGAACGAACCAGGAAGGTTCCGAGCAAACTTAATGAGAAAGTAAAAATCGCCAGCAGGATTGTCCAGCTTTTAAAAAGGCTACGCTTTTCAGTAACAGCAAGAGAGTGAATTAGCGCGGTGCCAATCAACCAGGGCAAGAAAGAAGCATTTTCTACCGGATCCCAAAACCACCAACCACCCCAACCCAATTCGTAGTAAGCCCACCAGCTACCCAATGCAATACCAACTGACAAGAACCCCCATGCCATCGTTGCCCAGGGACGAGACCAACGGGCCCACGCGCTATCGAGGCGACCAGTTAACAAGGCCGCAATTGCAAATGCAAAACTTACGCTGAAGCCGACATAACCCATGTATAAAACAGGAGGATGGATAATCAAACCTATATCTTGCAATAGCGGATTCAAATCGCTGCCATCTTGTGGCGGGATAGGAAGAATGCGATCAAATGGATTTGAGGTTAATAAAATAAACAGCAAAAAGCCGACAGCAACAAAACCTAAAATTGACAGTACGCGCGCTTGCATATCCAACGGCAACGATTTACTGAAAATAGCCACAGCAAATGTCCAACCGGATAACATTAAAATCCACAGCAATAATGACCCCTCATGCCCGCCCCAGACCGCACTGATTTTATAATAAACAGGCAGTAGTGAGTTGGAGTTGGAGGCAACATATTTCACGGAAAAATCATCGTGGACAAACGAATAAACCAGACAACAAAAAGAAAATGCAACAAAAATAAAAAATCCGACCGCCAGTGAGCGAGCAGATTGCATCAATAAAGTGCTGCCAAGATAGGTACCGCTCAGCGGTAAAACAAATAATGCGACGCTTAAACAAAGCGACAGAATTAATGCAAACTGCCCCAGCTCGGGGGCCAACTGGACAAAATCAAGCACCATATTTCAGGCCCTCGCAGGTTTTTTGATGCTCACCCTTGTCCTTCATTGCTTCAGCAACCTCAGGTGGCGTGTAGTTTTCATCGTGTTTAGCTAATACTTCGCTGGCATTAATTTCGCCAGATTCCGTAACAACTCCATTGATCACAGCGGCTTCACCTTCCGCAAACAAATCCGGCAATATCCCGTTGAAATTAACTTTGACATCAGCAATGCCATCGGTAATTAAAAAATGAATTTCCAATGAAGTATCGGAACGCTGAATACTACCCGGCTTAACACAACCGCCTGCTCGAATGCGTGTGTTGTGCGGGACATCACCTGACGCAATTTTGCTGGGAGGGTAAAACAGGTTGATATTTTCCCGCAACGCATAGGCCATCAAGCCAACAGCGATGCTGGAAAACACCACAATAAAAATCACAATCATTAAACGTTGTTTGCGCACCGGATGCATGGTTTTGAATCTCTATAAACGAATCGAATAATTACTCAATGCCCTGTCCGTCGGGATTACTCTGAGCCAGTTTTTGGAGTTTTTGCTGCTGCTTGAAAAATGCTTTCTTTTGTAAAACCGGGCTCACCAATAAATAAGTCAGTGCAATAAAGGTTATGCCGTAAGCAGCCCAAACATAAGGGCCATGGTTGTTCATAGCAATAAAATCGGCAAAGCTTTCAAATTGAAATTTCATCGTTGATACCTTTATTTGCTCTTGGCAACCAGATCATTGACCCATTGGGTACGGTTTTCCCTGCGCAAAATTTCTACCCGGGTATAAAGCAATAATACCAATGCGTAGAAACAATAAAACCCGATAACTATTATTAGCAGAGGATAAAGCATTGACGGATCAATCGTAGATTTCCCCGTGAATTTAATCGTTGCAGGTTGATGAAGCGTGTTCCACCAATCAACCGATTTATAGATGATGGGGATATTGACCATTCCCACCAACGCCAATATTGCACTGGATTTATCAGCGGTATCGCGCTGTTGGTAGGCTTGCTGCAAGGCGATCATACCAAGGTACAGAAAAAACAAAATCAGCATGGAAGTAATTCGCGCATCCCATTCCCACCAGGTGCCCCAGGTTGGTTTGCCCCAGATGGAGCCGGTAACCAACGAAATAAATGTAAGCAAAGCGCCAATGGGTGCTGCGGATTTCATCACCATAAACGGTAATTTCATTTTCCAGATCAAGCCCACCGCTCCGGAAATCGCCATAATGTAATACCCGGCGAGCGCCAAAAATGCTGCAGGCACATGGATATAAATAATGCGGTAGCTATTGCCTTGTTTGTAATCGGCTGGCGCAAATGCCAATCCCCACACTGCGCCAGTAACAATCAATGCAATGCTGATAACGGTGAGCCAAGGAAGCCAGGGGCTGGTTTTTTCATAAAACCAGCGCGGAGAACCCAAACGGTGAAACCACTGCCATGCCATAGTTGCCTACCTTCAAAGTATTTTCGTCGTTATTGTTTTAACCATTACTGCTGATTTTCAGCGCGCCCAGTGCTGCAATTGGAGCAAGAACAATTGCCAACGCCAGAAAAGCGCCCAGTACTGCCAGTTGCATGCCAATCGCCCCACCTTGAATGGCAGTTTGGACCGCGCTGGCTCCAAAAATTAATACCGGGATATATAAAGGCATTACGATCAGTGAAAGCAATAAACCACCTTTGCGCAACGATACCGTAAGTGCCGCCCCAACAGCGCCGATCAAACTCATCGACGCCGTACCCAATGCGAGGGAAACCAGCAAGGGTAAAAATCCTTCTGCCGGCAAATGCAACATCAACCCCAGCAACGGCGCCATCAGCGTGACCGGAAAACCGGACACCAACCAATGCACCAGAATTTTGGCCATCACCGTGAAATACAGGGATTGCGGGCTGATGAGCATTTGCTCCAGCGATCCATCTTCAAAATCACTGCGAAACAAACCATCGAGGGACAACAGGGTGGCCAACAACGCCATTACCCACACAATACCCGGGGCCAATAACACTAATACCGACTTTTCCGGGCTTACCCCCAAGGGTATTAAAGTCACCGCGATTAAAAAGAACACCAACGGATTTGTTAACTCAGCCTTGTGCCGTGCAGCAACTAACAGGTCACGACGCAGGCTTGCAAGAAATCCACCCAGCAATGAAGACGGTTGGCTAGCCATGAGCCACCACCTCACCATTATCGTTTTGTGCGCCGCTCAGACCATTTAATCCCAAATTGGTTTGATGAAAAGCGGCACTTTTTACCGAGCCAGGACGGTAATCCTGCAAATTCACTACTCGCAGCTGCGGCAAGGTTAAATCCTGGTGTGAGGTCAGTATCACCACTCCACCCTGCGCTGACTGACGTGCGATCAGGGCTTCCAATTGACTGACGCCAAGTTTGTCGATCGCGGTAAAAGGTTCGTCGAGAATCCAGATTCGAGCTTCCGCCAAATGCAAACGCGCCAGGGCTACGCGTCGCAACTGACCAGCCGATAACTGGTAACAGGGAGTGTCTTCGTAACCATAAAGTCCCACTGCCGCCAACGCCTCATCAATACTGATACGACCTCCAGCCTGGGCCAGATACCAGGCGAGGTTTTCTGCGGGTGTCAGTGATTTTTTGATGCCGGGCAGATGTCCAAGATAAAGCCGGTCACGGGCGAAATCCCAACTGGCTTCGGGTAGAGGTTGGCCAGAATAAAAAATTTGGCCCTGATAATCAGCGCTAATTCCGGCCAACGCCCGCAATAGAGTAGTTTTGCCTGCACCATTGGGGCCGCCGATTTGCACAACATCACCGGCAGCCAGTTGCAAATCCAAGCCGGAAAATAACAGACGCTCGTCCCGCTCGCAGCCAAGATCACGTAATTCAAGCAAGGGAGATGGCGAAGAACTCATAATTATTATGGGCCTATCAATGCACTCTGACGATAACACTCGGGAATCTACACATTAGGGCGGACAACATACAGCCCAACCAACAATGAACGACTAAGCTCCAGAGAATGCGGACAAATCTGAAGCGCACAGCTTCACCTGCAGAAATAAGATTGGCAGCCGCTATACTCTGTAAATTCGGTTATAACTAACAACGGTATGTGCGCGATTATAGCGACCTAAATGCTGGCAACGCATCACAATTTACGATTTTCATCACACAACTGCGATATAAATGGGCATTAGAGAGCACGACTATGGATCTGGGTTCCATCAATGAAAAACTGTTGCATAACCTGCAGCGAACACAGATTGAGCAAATTTCTCTGATCAGCAAATCACTGGGCCTGAAAATTGGCAGTCAATTGTTAGCGCAAGCCGATAAAGTCACCCAGGCTACACCGGATGAACGCGCTGAAATCCTTAAAAATATTGATGCAACCCTCGCACAACTCAATAAAAATTCAGCCGCACCGGCAACTAAAGCGCTCATTAACCAACTTGTTGAGCAAAAGCAATTACTGCAGGACCCCACTCTCAAACTGGTGAACTTAAACCTGAGCCCAACATTGGTAGCAGGAACAACTGCAACACCAACGATGAACGGACAAAATACAGCCTTACAAAATTTATTAACTTATACCAACCAACCGGTACAAACCGGACAAACGTTGCTGTTGCAACTCACGGATAATTCACGCCTGCAAATTCTGCAACCATTAAATAAAACCCAAATAGAAAGTCTCGTTCAATTATTGCAAGCACAAGGCATTAACTTAACCACGCCAACCGAATCGACCAATCAAGCACCGAATTCGTCCAAACTACCCCCATTATTCATCACCAAGGAACTTGCCACTCAAATTGCAAAACTGGATTTGGGTAAGTTACTGAATGAAAACATCCCCAATAATCAATCAAAAACCAGTGCAATCCATGAAAATGCCCGCGTAGCCATTAGTGACAGTTTACGCAATCTATTACCACAAAAAGATTCAGGCCAGGATCTATTAAGCAACCTGCCCAAAATCACGCAATTTATTCAACAGTTGCCGTTGGCACAGCGTAAAGAATGGCTGCCGAGTCAAATTCAGGATGCGTTAAAAACATTAGCCAATCATGTTCGTTTGAGCGATCAATTAGGCAATCCCAAAATATTGGCGATGACACTCAGCAACAATGGCCAGGGTTTTGAAAATAAACTGGCGCAAACACTACAACCACAATCTGTTTCACCAGCGACGCCAACGATACAAACACCGATTAAAAACGCTGCCAATACCATTAGCGCCACAATTAATCCGGCAAATCAGCTGCTCGGCAATGGCAAAAATATCCCGATTAAATTACAAAACATAAACATACAGCAAGCAGGACAAACACCGTCGAGCCTCGACAAAATGATTGCTCAAGATTTAAAGGGAGCATTGCTGGGTCTGTTACACCAACTGGATACTGAAATTACAACAACGACTTCATCACCGTTCGCACAAACCGATTCCAGTAAAAATTCATCGGTAAATGCCCTTCCCCAATTCCTTGGCCTATTAATGAATAAACAACAGGGAGAATTAAACCAGAAACAATTGCGCACCCAGTTAGTCATGCTGATGCACCAATACACATTGGGGAGCCTTGCGAAAATTCAGTTGCAACAAATACACACCGTCAACCAACAACTCAGCCAGGCAGATGTAACCCAGCCTAATCAGTCCTGGCAATTTGAAATCCCGGTGCGTCAAGGACACGAAATTCATCCGTTGCAAATTCACATGGAACAGCAATGGATTGAAGAGCAGCAAGAAAATAATTCCCCCAACAGCGTTCGGGTGCGCCAATGGAATGTCATGTTAAATTTTGATTTACCCGTAGTAGGAAAATTTTATGCGCAGCTGGGTTTATTGGGTAGCAACCTCAGTGCAAAATTCTGGGCCGAAAATGAAAACACACTGGCAGAAGCCAAAGAAAAAATTGATTCATTAAGTCAATTACTAGAGCGTGAAGGTATTCGTGTAACCCATATACAATGCATTCCCGGCTTACCACCAAAACCAAAAATGTTGCTCAATTACTCACTGGTAGATGTAAAAACCTGAGGACCTCATGGCTAATCAATATTCATCCACGCAATTACAAAAAGCTGTAGCACTTTACTACGATGGAAAAAATGCGCCCCATATTAGTGCCAAAGGTGCCGGAGCAGTCGCGGAACAAATTATGGAAATTGCACGTGAGCATGGCGTTCCCTTGTGCGATAACCCTAGCCTGGTTGATTTGCTGGTCACGCTAGAATTGGGTGATGAAATTCCGGAAAACCTATATATCGCCGTGGCTTATATCATTGCTTTCGCCTATCAACTGGAAGGCAAAACACCGGAAAATGAGAAACCTCATCCCGGTTTCCGTTAGTCTATCGACATAAAATTACAAAAAACAAACGATGCGCTCAGTTTTCACCCTTCCCATTAGTGAACATAAGTGAGATTATGACGTCACTATTTTGACGACCTGCTTAAATAAAAAATGTCTCATTTTATCTCTGCTGCCGAACTCCAATCCCAATTAAATAAAGTGGTTATTTTTGATTGCCGTTTTAATTTGGGCAATAAAACCCTTGGCAATGAACAATATCGAGTCGGCCATATTCCCGGCGCTTATTACCTCGATCTTGAAAAAGATTTGTCATCCCCCGTTAGTAAACATGGCGGGCGCCATCCGCTACCCGATGCAGATATTTTTTCGCAAAAAATGCGTGCATGTGGTGTTAACTCGCACACCACCATTGTCGTTTACGATGATTCACGCATGGCTTATGCGGCTCGCACCTGGTGGTTATTGCGTTATTTCGGTCATCAGCAAGTACTTATTCTGAATGGTGGATTTGCCGCATGGGTTAATAATGGCGGTGCACAAGACAGACGCGAACCCGCTAGTAAAAATGGAAATTTCAAAGCTACCCCTCAATCAGATTGGGCGCTGAGTCGCGAGGACATTTTGCAGGACGATGGAAAATTATTGCTAATCGATTCACGCGAAGCAAAACGCTATCGCGGTGAAGAAGAACCTATAGATCCAATTGCTGGCCACATCCCCGGCGCAGTAAATTATTTATGGCAAGATGCCACTACCGAACAAGGATTTATTAAACCCCTCACAGACCAGCAAGAGCGCTGGAAAAATTTGCCGCAGCAAGAAAACCTTATTGTTTACTGTGGCTCCGGCGTGACGGCCTGCGTAAATCTTTTATCATTGGAAATGAGCGGTATCAACGCCAAACTGTACCCAGGTAGCTGGAGTGACTGGTGCTCCTATCAATTGCAAGACTGATAAAGTCCAGCAATAGTTATTCATAATGTTAAAAAAAACGGGCACCCTTAGTGCCCGTTTTTTTAATTGAGATATTCGTATTCAATTCGCACATCCAATGGCACGCCCTGGTCATCATCCAGGTTCGAACGCCCCTGAAACCGCATTAGATATTTTCCCTTGGGGTCGTACGCCAGATTAATCGGATCGGCAAATAAAGAAGCAATTTTCTTCGCCGGTGCTATCTGAAAATAAATCCATTCACGCCCATAGTCAGCATCATAGACAGGCGATTCACTGGATTTAATTTTTCGCACCTCCAACTGCACAATACTCAAACGATTTATTACTACAAAACCAAATTTCAATCGTTTTCCTTCGATAAGCTTGTCCCAATTTAATTGGATATAGGAGTCAAAACCGGTATCCACAACAACATTGGCATTATCCATAATAGTTTTTTGATTTTGCTCACCATGTACACCGTAGGTCAACACCAGGCGAGCACCGTCAAATTGTGCCGAGGAATACTCTTTATCGCGCAGGTCTTCAAAGGTGAACATCGGCTGGAATGGCTCGCCAGTATATACCAATGTTTTCGAAGCAAATTTTTTGCCATCCGGGGACATATAATCCACACGCACCGATTTATTTTCATCAAGCCCGGTATAAAGCTCGCGATACATCACCTGGTTTTTATCAAGGCTGTAAGCAGTACCAGCGGCTACATAATTATCCTGCGCGTTAACGTTCATGGCTCCGATGCCAACAAGGGTAATAACAAGCATTTTTTGGCAAATCAATGCTACTCGATTAGTAATGGAATTGAATCTTGTGCTGGACATATGGCTCCTACCTCCTACAGATCAAACGATGCACGAATATTGTTAATAACCATAAGTTTCTCATAGAGAAACAACCATGAGTAAGATGCCGGACCATTCTGCCGTTAAAAAATGAACATCGGCTGTATGTATCAATACTTTACATTCGCACTAACACTGGGTAATTGGGCAAATAATGCAATAGTGGATTTTCTACTCTCGGACAAATCTACCAGTGGCGCAGGATAACCATGGGTGGTTGGTGGATTATGAATTTGCCGGTTAGATAAGTGCGCAAGCTCCGGAATCCATTGACGAATAAATTCGCCTGACGAATCAAAGCGCTCGGATTGACTTACAGGATTAAAAATACGGAAGTAAGGCGCAGCATCCGTGCCCGTGGATGCACTCCACTGCCAGCCACCGTTATTGGCCGCAAAATCCCCATCCACTAATTGCGACATAAAATATTCCTCGCCCAATCGCCAATCAATCTGGCAATTTTTAGTGAGGAACATAGCCACCACCATACGCAGGCGATTATGCATCCATCCTGTTGCATTAAGTTGACGCATCGCAGCATCAACGATTGGAATTCCGGTTTTCCCTTCACACCATGCGTTAAAAAAAGTTTTATTGTGGCTCCAGGGAAAAGCCTCTGTATAAGCTTGCATGGCTTTGCGTTTACACACTTGCGAAAAATCGACAACCACATGCTGGTAAAACTCCCGCCAGATAAGTTCGCCAATCCAGCAATTAGCGCCCGCATTGCCACCCTCCCATTCGCCGTGGGTAAATGCCAACACTGCAGCAATTGCCTGACGCGGGGAAATTGATCCCACAGCAAAATAAGGGGATAGCGTTGATGTGCCATCAATCGCGGGAAAATCACGTTGCTCTTGATATCGGGTGATCGATTTTTCGATAAATAAATCCAACCGGCGATAAGCCTCCCGCTCTCCTGCGGGCCACAATTCTGATAAATCGCGCAACTCGCGAGCGGCAAATAATTGATCTATTTCCTTTGTTGAAGCGTGCTTGCTATTTGTTACTGGCTGTACCGGCGGCGCGCCATAAGGTTTCATACTGATTGGCATTACCGTTTGTAGCCATTTCTTTTTAAATGCCGTAAATACCTTATACGGATCGCCTTGTCCGTTACGAATCATTCCTGGCGGCACTATGCAACGATCATGGCAGCGCTTCACCAAAATACCTTGTTCGCGCAACAATTGGTTTACTGACTGATCACGGTTTAATTCATTGATTGGATATTCAGCATTAAAAAATAAATGGCTTGCATTTATTTGCTGCGCTAATCGTAGTAACGCCGGTGCAATTTCTGCCGGCTTTTTTACATGAATCACTTGCAGCGAAATATTTAATGCAGCCAGATCCTTAACGAGAATATGTAAATGGCGACGTACAAAATCCAGGCGTACCGGAGCAATAGTGTGTAGATCAACATATGCATCGCAATGAACATAAACCGCTGCAACACCTTGCCCCAATTCCGCCGCTTTAAACAGCGCAGGATTATCATGCACTCGCAAATCATGCCGAAACCATACCAACGCTGTCATTTAGCACCTATGTGTTTTTTTATTCGGCGGATGGTAAATCCCATTAATGGTAGATGTTCATAGACCATGGAACCGGCATCATAATAATCGCGGTGGTAATACACTTTATCTTTATATAAAAGATGGGAATTCCCTGTTAACTCCAACGCTTTTCCACCTGCAAGTTTTTTATGGCGATAATGCATAGTCCAAAATAACATTGCCTCTCCACGCTCCGGCATCTCCATGGAATGATGAAACTCAAAACGACAATCTACAAAATTTTCCATAGATTCCCTGAAGTATTGTGTTAATTCAGGTAATCCATTGACCGCATTTAATGGATCACGAAATTGGATATCTTCACTATAAACATCTACCATCATGCCTAAAATTTTTTTATCAAAACGCAGATAAAGATTCCGCACTTTTTGCGGAACACTGTGAATGAGTGTTGGAGCGCTGTGGGTCATAATAATGACTTATTCCTTTACCAATTGATTAATTGCAGCATGAACCTGTTGCATAGTTGTACAGGGATGCATTACCTCGCTTTCATCCAAACCCAACACCGGATATACCAGCGCCAGATCCCCTGCCAAAACTACGGGTATGACATTTTTTTCCTGCCATGACGTCAAGTGTAGCTGTAGCTCACCGGTATTGAGGGGGCCATAACCAATCAATACAATTATTTTTGCCTGTAATGCTTCGGCACAAAGTTGGGCCACTTTTAAATCCAGATGCCCCATATATTCCGCTCGATATTGGTGAACCAAACAACTGTAATTCACTAGTAAAGCTTCAAGATTACTTGAATAAACCGGATTGCCGGGTACCGACACCAATATTATTCTTTCGCCTTGCGCGGCCTGGCGCTGTCTGTATATAGCGGCCTGCAAATGCTCTTGTAATACATTGGTAAAAAATGCGCGTTTCACAACATTGCCAATTACATCCCCCTGTAAACGACCAAGTAGCGGCACCAGTAAATAATCTGCAACCATTTCGACGGGATAAAGTGCAAAAACATCGGCCAATGAATTTTCCAGGCGTGATCGATGAAATACATTGATATGCTCATGAATTTCTGCGGATAAGCTTACCCAGACTGAATCTATCTCCCCTATAAAGTCGTCTGCTTTTTTTTCAGCAAGCAAGCTTTTTACCTTGCTGATTGCTACACCTCTGCCTAACCAGGTTTGAATATCCCGAACCTGTTGAATATCGTTACGCGAATATAACCGGTGGCCTTTGGATGTGCGCTGTGGGATCAATAATCCATAGCGGCGCTCCCACGCTCGTAGCGTCACGGTATTTACTCCGGTTACGCGAGAAATTTCTCGAATAGGAACTAAATCCACTCCCGCTATTTCTGTTGATAATTCGATCGCCATATTAGTTTTCAAGAATGTGATTGCGTAAACCCAAATGCTCCGGATGCGGGGACCAGAAGGTTTGGGATTTCAAATAAGGATTGTCCAGTTTTAACAAGTGATGCTTAAGCAAGGTCAAGGGCACAACAAGAGGAACGTGGCCGACTTTATAAGAATCAATTAGTTGGGATAATTCCTGTTTATCCTGCGTGTTTAGAATTTCTTTCAAGTAACCACGCAAATGCATCATTGCGTTGGTATTGCCTTTGCGTGTAGCGTGATGTTTTAGCGCCCCCATAAATAATTGGAAAAAGCCATCACTGCTTTTCTGGATATCGTTCACCGCAAGATTGGAAAGGTAGCGGCCAATCGCAAAATAGCTGGGTACATGGTGTGCCATAACCTGATATTTATAACGGGAATAAAACTCGATTAATTTTTTTGCTGTGGGCGCAGCTGCAACCTGCACCTTAAAATCATAATAAGCAAAAACACGAGTAAGGAAATTTTCACGCAAGCCTGCATCATTAAGCCGACCCGCTTCTTCCACTGGCAACAATGGCATTAATTCCATAAACCGTTTGGCGTAAGCGCCGCGCCCTTCCTTATCAATGGAATAACCGTTCGGAAGATAACGCTTCACCCCAAAAACACCACAACTCGGTGAATTTTGGATGAACACATAACCGCAGATATCGGGTAATTGCCGCACAGCAGCTTCTGCCTGGGCGATTAGCGCTTCAGTTACATCAACATCAGGATTTTCAACGCCAAGAACACGAGTTTCTCCGCC
This sequence comes from Cellvibrio sp. 79, assembly GCA_003056245.1. Classification (GTDB taxonomy): domain Bacteria; phylum Pseudomonadota; class Gammaproteobacteria; order Pseudomonadales; family Cellvibrionaceae; genus Cellvibrio. The sequence goes on from MVDH01000006.1 coordinate 129,131, forward strand.
CTTGATAACCAGACGTATCGGCTTACGCGGAACACCTAAACCTATCGCCATTTCAGGACAAACAGGACGAAACTCCACGACCTCAGCCAATACATCCATCAAATAACGGTTGCGCTTATGACTGCCGTCATAGCGAACCTTTTCGCCCATCAGGCACTGACTAATACCAAGCGGGATTTTTTCCATAGAAAACCTATACAAATTTTTATCTTGTATAAGTATTAGCGAATAAAGTTATACAAAACAAGAAAAATGTATAGGTTTTTAAATTTTGAGGGGCAAAAACAAAAAGGCCGGGGGGTTAGCCCGGCCTTTGAATAAGAATTAAATTAACGCGTGGGTATTTCAATATCCTCGAACAACTCATCCAGCTCAGCCCTTGAATGACGATTAAAGGCTTCATTGATAATGTCTTTGGTCAGATGTGGTGCAAACTTTTCAATAAAGTCATACATGAATCCGCGCAAGAACGTACCGCGGCGGAAGCCGATTTTAGTAACACTGGACTCAAACAGATGGCTTGCGTCCAACGCTACCAGATCAGAATCTGCGGTATCGCTATAGGCCATGCTGGCAATAATGCCCACACCCAAACCAAGGCGAACATAGGTTTTGATGACGTCAGCATCAGCAGCTGTAAATACAACCTTCGGTGCTAAACCACGATTAATAAACGCTTCATCCAGCTTGGAGCGCCCCGTAAAACCAAATACATAAGTCACGATGGGATACTTGGCAACCTCCTCCAAGGTCAGATTGGAAACCTGTGCCAGAGGATGATTTTTCGGGACTACAATGCTGCGATTCCAACGGTAGCAAGGCATCATGATCAAATCACTAAATAGCTCCATCGCTTCAGTGGCAATTGCAAAATCCACTGTACCATCAGCCGCCATTTCAGAAATTTGCATCGGTGTCCCTTGATGCATATGCAGGGAAACCTCTGGATATTGCTTAATAAACGAACCAATCACCGGTGGTAGTGCATAACGCGCCTGGGTGTGGGTGGTGGCCAATGTCAGCGTCCCCTTGCGTTCATTACTGAACTCTTGGGCAACCTGCTTGATGCTTTCCACTTTACGCAGAATCTCACCAGCAGTTTTCAAAATCGCCTCACCCGCTGGAGTAATGCGAGTCAGGTGTTTACCACTACGGGAGAAAATCTCCACGCCCAGCTCATCCTCCAATAAGCGAATTTGCTTACTGATGCCCGGTTGAGAGGTGTAAAGGCTTTGTGCAGTCGCCGACACGTTGAGGTCATGATGGGCGACTTCCCAGATATAACGTAGTTGTTGCAGCTTCATAAGCCCTCCGAATGGCTCACTCACTGGGGCATTTGCCAGGGGCAAGCACCGGTAACAAGAACCCCGGAGAACCCGGAGTTATAAAATCATTAAAGTTTATTCACAAAGAGAATAGAACAAATCAGGGCCATATGCCTAGCAATTATTAATTGTGCTACAGGCGGGCCTTGTTACAACTTTAGACTATATCCCGAAAATTCAAAGTTTTTGCCACGGGAATATGACAAAAATAGTAAAAAATACCCCCTACAGCCCCGACCTTGGCTATATGCATCCCAAACTTGTTTGTATCAGGATGGTTGATGATTAGCTATACCATGCGGTACATGGCCGGTTGGGACATGTTCACGCGCTGATTCGCAGTGCATTTTTTGGTCATCAAAGAAAACATCTGCACCATAGGCCTTCAAGAAAGCACCTTTGGATAAGCCACCCAAAAACAACGATTCATCAATACGAATATCCCACGCACGCAATGTACGAATCACTCGCTCATGGGCTGGTGCAGAGCGTGCGGTTACTAATGCAGTGCGAATTGGACAGTTTTCACCAAATTCCGCTTGCAAACCATGTAGCGCAGAAAGGAATTGCTTGAATGGTCCACCGGTTAACGGTTCTTTAGCTGCCGCTTTTTCGCTTTCCGTAAATGCAGATAAACCTTGCAACTTATAAACTCGCTCGGCTTCATCAGAAAAAATCACCGCGTCACCATCAAAAGCAAACCGCAGCTCATCTTCGTTTTCTATCTGACTATTTGAAGCAATTAAAGTTGCGGCGGCCATGCCATGATCCAATGCTTGCTTAACATCATCCGGTTCGGTGGATAAAAATAAATGGCAACCAAATGCAGAAGCGTAACGATAGGGAGATGTTCCGCCACAGAATGCAGCGCGGCTAATTTTTAACCCGTAATGCTCGATAGAATTAAATACTCGCAAACCAGTGTCTGCACTATTACGTGATAACAAAATGACTTCCACACGTGGCTCACCATCAAAACGTTCATTCAGGCGGAGAAGTTTTTGTACCATGGGAAATGCATCCCCGGGCGCAAGGATTTCATCTTCGTGATCAATTTGATATTGGGCATACGCGGCCAATCCTTCATTAATATATACCTGATGACTTGCATCCAGATTAAATAGTGCACGCGATGAAATCGCGATCACCAGCTTATCGCCGAAACCTTTGGGCATTTTTCAACGCTCCGCGTAAGTGGAATTTAAGAAAGAGTGACATTTAGAACAGAGTTGTTTTTAAAACAATAATTCAAATTTATCCATATCAAGATAGGCAGGAAACTTTTCGCGATACTCTCGTAAACGCTCAGCATAAAGCTCAACCGAAATTATTTCTGCTTCCTGACTCGTCGCAATTAGTTCACCGGCTGGGCCATATACAGAAGAATCGCCGGCATAATGCTGTTCCGCCTCATCCATCCCAACGCGATTCACGCCTGCAACGTAACTTAGATTTTCAATCGCACGCGCTTGCAATAAACGATTCCAATGTAATGCCCGGACACTTGGCCAATTAGCGACATAAATCGCCAGATCATAATCATTGCGATTGCGACTCCACACCGGGAAACGCAAGTCGTAACAAATTAAAGGCAAAATTCGCCAGCCTTTTAGTTCCACTAATAATCGCTTTGAGCCCATTGCATAACGGGTATGCTCTCCCGCCATGCGAAACAAATGTCGCTTATCGTACTCGGCATAGGTTCCGTCGGGGCGCATCCACACCATGCGATTGAAATAGGTATCACCTTCTTTAACAACAAGGCTGCCGGTTACAACTGCTTGATGTTTTGCGGCTTGCTCCTGCATCCATTGATATGCACGCCCGCCAACAACTTCTGCATATGTACGTGCGCTGGCGCAAAAGCCGGTCGTAAAAACTTCCGGCAAGACAATCAAATCGGCTGAGGAAATAGTATTCATTGACTGAGCAAAATGATCCAGATTTCCCTGTGGATCGTTGGGGGTAATTATTTGCTGAACCAGGGTAATATTAAGGTTTTCCATATCAACCAGCCTCGTTTTCGATAACGGGATGCAACCAGCGATAACAGAGGGCAAAAGCCAATAACGCAGCCAATGCCGATAATAAAAACGTTGATGACGCACTATAGTCCCATAATAGCCCGCCAATCAATGCGCCCGCAGCACCGCCAGCACCAAAACTGAACGAACTGTAAAGCGCTTGTCCCTGCCCCTGGTGACCGCCCTTGAAATAGTTTCTCACCAGTTCAATCGAAACCGAATGGGCAATACCGAAACTGCATGCATGTAACAATTGGGCCAACAACAAAACCACCAGGGATTCAGCGCAATAACCAATAAATAACCAACGCGATACTGTCGCCAGCAAGCCAAATAAAAATAAGTGCCGTAAATTGAATTTGCGCAACAGCTGCGGCATCACGATAAAAATAGCCACTTCGGCCAGCACGCCCAACGCCCACAACAAACCGGTTGCCGTGCTGCTATATCCATAATTTTCGACCAGATATAACGTGTAAAAGGTGTAATAAGGACCATGGCTTAATTGCAACAAGAAGCTTGCCGCCAAAAAACATAACATCACTGGTTGCACGATTATGGATAAAAATCCTGAGGACGATTCAACATTTTTGTTGATACTTTTATCTTGCAAACTGAGGCTGGATAACCAGATAAGAATCAGGAAGCTTAAAATAAACAGTGGTAAGAAACGAATCGGCAATATATCAAATACCAAGCCCAAACCAATCACTGCAGCCATAAAACCAAGCGATCCCCACAAGCGAATCCGGCTATATTTATGATAATTTCCGGCGAGATAACCTAACGTTATAACCTCAAATTGCGGCAAGACCGCATGCCAGAAAAATGTATAGCAGCTAACCACCAAAACCAGCCACCAATAACGCTGGTCCAGTAATACACAAGAGAAAATTGATGCCGCAAGAAAACTGCCGTAACGAATAATCCGCAAACGCTTATGGGTATGGTCAGCAAGCCAACCCCAAAAATTGGGAGCAAGAATACGCGTGGCCAAAATAATCGCGCTGATAATGCCAACATCTTGCGAAGAGTACCCGAGAGACTTCAGGTAAATGCCCCAATAAGGAATTAATGTGCCGACGACAGCGAAATAGAAAAAATAAAATCCGGAGAGGCGCCAATAAGGAATGGCAATTTGCGCAGCAGGCAGGGACATAAAAAGCAACGAGGAAAATGAGTGGAAATCACACTGGTTACAAATTTATTAGTAACCAGTGTGATAAATCGTTATTTAACGCTAGCAGGAATGACCGGTACTGAATGTTTTACTGCACCATTTTGTCCGCGGTGACGCAACAAATGATCCATCAACACCAACGCCAGCATGGCTTCAGCAATAGGTGTTGCACGAATGCCAACGCAGGGATCATGACGGCCTTTGGTAATCACCTCAACGGGGTTGCCGTGCACATCAACACTGCGTCCGGGGATATGTAAACTTGAGGTCGGTTTTAACGCGATATTCGCGATAATATCCTGGCCGGAGGAAATTCCACCCAAAATACCGCCAGCATTGTTTGACAAAAAACCTTCCGGAGTAATTTCATCGCGATGCTTGCTGCCGCGTTGCTCAACCACAGCAAAACCTTCGCCAATCTCTACACCTTTTACGGCATTAATGCTCATTAACGCATGGGCAATTTCTGCATCCAGGCGATCAAAAATGGGCTCCCCCAAACCTGGAGGAACATTCGTTGCAACAACAGTAATTTTTGCACCGATGGAATCGCCCTCTTTATTCAGGGCTTTCATAAATTCTTCCATCTCCGGAACCTTGCTGGCATCCGGGCAAAAGAAAGGATTTTGATCAACCTGATCCCAATCCACAGTTTCAATCTTGATCGGCCCCAGCTGTGACAAATAACCGCGCACCTCAATGCCGTGGAAATCTTTCAAATATTTTTTGGCAATTGAACCCGCCGCAACACGTACTGCAGTTTCGCGTGCAGATGAGCGGCCACCGCCGCGATAATCGCGCACACCGTATTTTTGCATGTAGGTGTAATCAGCATGGGCCGGACGAAATTGGTCTTTGATATTGGAATAATCTTTGGAGCGCTGGTCAGTGTTTTCAATCACCATGCCAATCGGCGTACCAGTGGTTTTTCCTTCAAATACACCGGACAAAATTTTAACCAGATCCTCTTCGCGGCGCTGGGTTGTGTAGCGGGAAGTTCCGGGCTTGCGGCGATCCAGATCAATCTGGATGTCCGCTTCGGTCAATTCAAGACCTGGTGGACAGCCATCCACAATCGCCCCCAATGCGAGGCCATGACTTTCACCAAAAGTGGTAACCGTAAATAGTTTTCCGTAGGTATTGCCAGACATAAGAATCAAACACCGGGTAAATGAAAAATGGGCGCCAGTAAATTAAGGTGGGGCAAAAATTGGGGGATTATACGTGAGTTGCCCGAAGCGCGCACAGCGCTAGATAACCCCCTGCTTGCGTGCGCTCCGCAAATCGGCGGCGTGGAGCACAAAAACACCGTGCCCACCACGCTCAAATTCAACCCAAATAAATGGTAGTTCAGGGTAAGCCTCTTCCAGCGCTGGCCAGGAATTGCCCACCTCAACCACTAGCAATCCATTTTCAGTCAGGTGATCGGCTACCTCAGCCAACAAACGACGGGTGAAATCCAGACCATCCAAGCCTGAGGCCAAACCTAATTCGGGTTCAGCATGATATTCCTGCGGCAAGCTGGCCATATCGTCCGCATCAACATAAGGAGGATTGGAGACGATCAAATCAAAACGCTGCCCCAATAGATTTTCAAACAGATCTGACTGCAAGGCATAAACACGACCCCCAAGATCATGTTGATGGATATTTTCTTCCGCCACGGCCAATGCATCGAAGGAAATATCGCTCAATTGCACTTCTGCATCCGGGAAGGCGTAGGCACAGGCGATACCAATACAACCACTACCCGTACAAAGATCCAGAATCTGCTGAGGCTCGGCACTCAACCAGGGGGCAAATTGTTTTTCTATCAGTTCCGCAATCGGTGAGCGCGGCACTAACACTCGCTCGTCCACCACAAATGGCATCCCGGCAAACCAGGCTTGGCCAGTGATGTAAGCCGCTGGAATACGCTCTTCAATGCGGCGCTGAATATTAGCAACCACCCTGACTTTTTCCACCCGCATCAAGCGCGCATCCAGCCATTCATCCGCAAGTGGTGGATTCAGATGGAGCGCATGCAGGACCAACTGTTCCGCCTCATCCCACGGGTTATTAGTCCCATGACCATAAAAGAGTTTGGCGGCAAGAAATTCACTGGCAGCCCATCGAAAAAAATCGCGGATGCTTACCAGCTCTTCAATAGCTTGGGCAAAATCTGGCGAAGAATTAGTCATGATCAAATCCAGCAATATTAAAAGGCGACCATTCTAACCAATTAATCAGGATTTATGTTTTCGTGATCGGCATCGAACGCGGTAAACTGTGCGCCGGTAAACGCTAGCGACCACTGAACGAGTGGCACTTTAAAGAGAAGACAGCCCATGAGAGAACATTTTGCGAGCATTATCTCCAGCATCGGTGAGGATTTAAATCGCCCTGGTTTGCTCGATACACCAGATCGCGCCGCCAAGGCTTTCCAATTTCTAACCCGTGGTTACAACCAAACACTGGATGAAGTGGTAAACGATGCCCTTTTCCCTTCGGACTCCGAAGAGATGATTATGGTGAAAGATATTGAACTCTATTCACTGTGCGAACACCATCTGCTTCCTTTTATTGGCAAGGCTCATGTTGCCTATATCCCAACAGGAAAAGTGCTTGGCCTGTCAAAAATTGCGCGCATCGTAGATATGTTTGCTCGCCGTTTACAAATCCAGGAACAACTGACTGTACAAATTGCTGAAAGTGTTCAGCAAATTACCGGCGCTTCCGGTGTTGGCGTAATTATTGAAGCCAAACATATGTGTATGATGATGCGTGGTGTAGAAAAGCAAAACTCATCAATGAAAACCTCTGCCATGCTCGGTAGCTTCCGTACCAATCAAGCAACACGCAACGAATTCTTATCGTTATTACGTTAACCAACGATAATTCATCCCATAAAAAAGCCGCTTTAATACAGCGGCTTTTTTATTAACAGTTGGTCGTAAACCGATTATTTAATCCGCACCACTTCCACACGTGCGCTTCTATCCCCTCGCCCCGCCGGCGCAAGACTACCCAAACCGTAGGTTGTTAATCTTGAAGCAGCAACGCCTTTTTCCTGCAATGCCACTTTCAATTGGTCAGCGTAAACTTGCGATTCCTTTTGTTGTTGTGCCAGAGGAACCTGAGTATAGTCGTGCCCGACAATTGCAATCTTCCAGTCAGACTTTTGTGTGAGCACGTCAATTAGCACTTGCAAATGTGCAGGCTTGATTTGAATTCGGGTATTACCTTTTTCATCGCCAGCCACCAAATCTGGAAACACATAATACCCACTGACATCAAATGATTTGATAATGGATTCCGGACTAGCGGCGATACCGAGCTCAATCAACTTGTCGATGTGCAAAATATCAACTTGCATATAAACACGCTTATTGCCTCGCTGCACTGCGTAAATCGCCACATAAAATGGTTTATCATCTGCTGTAGTAACTTCATAGGCACCATAGTATTGAAACTGATCTAACCCATAGAGTTGCAGGATCTTAAAATGATTATTCGCCCATGAATTACTGGTTCCACAATCACGGCTCTTACAATGAAACAACTCGCGAAAATTAAAGTTTTGCAGTTGGTCCAGATAAAAATCAAACCCGTTTTTAGCGCTATGCCCCTCTGGCAATTCCAGCGTAAAGCGCTCAAGTTTGCCACTTAAACGCTGTTGGCGATCCAACCGCCAGGCACCAGCGACTTTTTTATAACTCCCCAATGCAAATATATACTCATCTGTTTGAGTTTTGCTTTCAAAGAGTATCTGTGCGTTGTGATAGGTTTGTAATTCGAGGGTAGCAGCCACAGTACAGGCAGCAATAGATGAAAAAAATACAACAATTAACAAACGAAAAATTATCATTGGCCCACTCGCGTAATCATCTTATTTTTTTGATTCTGCTTCGATAAAAGCAGCAAAAAATTCGTTTAATTTTTCCGCAACAACATCGACTTGCTGCTCCATATGAAGATGGTGCCCCCCTTCTAATAATTCATAGCCAATATGCGGAAATCCGGCAACCTCTTGCAGATAATTAGTATAAAGCTTGGGTAAACCGTCTGTTGCCAACAATAATTTTACTGGCATATTTACATTACTCACAAACGCAGCGAGTTGTTCGCGCGATAAGCGAAGTATTGAAGGGGCAAGCAACCGCGGATCGGTACTCCAGGAAAAACCGTTGTTTTGTGCAATAACGCCACGTTCGGTTAATGCTTTAGCGGCGTTATAACCGAGCGGAAACATTCCACGCTCACGCGCTTTGATCGCCACCTCCATATCGGGATAAATAGAAGGTGATTTTTGTTGTTGACTACGCAATCCCTCAATAGCTTTTGCCAATTGTTTGGGAGCATCTTCAGATGGGGCAGGCTCCGGCAACAAACCTTCAACTAGCCCCATACATAAAATTCGTTCGGGAAATGCCCCTGCGGTTAATGTGCTGATAATTGCTCCGCGTGAATGCCCGAGAAATGCGAAACGCTCCCACCCTAAATGATCTGCAATCGCCAGCAAATCATTAATATCATCCCAAGGGGTATAAGCCATTTGGCCCGGGCGGTGATCACTTCGCCCATGCCCGGCCAAATCGACTGCAATGATATGCAAGTTTTGTAATCTTGGAGCCAACGCATAAAAGCTGGCAGAATTATCCAGCCAGCCATGCAATGCCAATACAGGTAATTGATCAGGGTTGCCCCATTCCTGGGCCGCAAAACGCATTCCATTTACAGTAAGCTGCAATTCACGAGGATGTTGTGAAGGCTGCATAAACAATACTCGTGAAAAATAATTGATTACTTCCGGATTAAATCAGGCGTGGTCCAACCATAATAATTCACCCATATCGGCAGCAATTACCGGTGCTTCTATAAGCGCAAGAGAGCTGGTACCCATTGGATAAAACTCTGCAGGTTTGCCACACAATTTATTAACCAACTCACCAACAAATGGCTGATGACTGACCAGAAGTATAGACAAATTTTGTTGATTGATAGATTGCAACCAACTCATCGCAATTGCGGGACTGGATTCGGGAATGATTAATTCTGAAATTTGTATTTTTAACGCAGGAAAATAACTTGCAGCAATATGTGCTGTTTGTTGTGCACGCACCAGAGGGCTTGCCCATATCTCGGTAATCGATTGCATATCTGCGATTCGCCCGCTGACAACCCGCTTGGTATCTTCACGTCCCCTATCAGTTAGCTCACGCACTTCATCTGTCGTTTTCTGAGACTCAGCCTGGCCATGACGAAAAATAAATAGCTTCATTTATTCTGCCGCTTTTTCTACGGGATTATCTGTTGGCAAAATTGTCTGGGCAGGAGTCGAGGCTACCTCGGCGTTTTCCGCAACATTCACATTATTCGCCGGCCAATCCGCAAAAGGAAATGGTTTTTCTTCGCTGCTATAACAAAGAAATTTCAGCACATCGTAAATATAAGTTGATAACGAGTAACCAAATCGACGCAAATGCTGATTGTCTTCACCAGTGATCAATGAAAACAAAAATTGAATAATAACTAATACCCACATCACCAGGCTGGCCAATTGCAGCACCGCAGCAAACAACAACATAAACACTAAACGCAGCCAGTGCTTGCTAGAGGTTAAATTGGATTTGAGCTGTTCGTTGTCCATCATTTTTTCCCCAGAAATTCAACATCGTTAGCCTGTTCGCCAACCATCAAACCATGTGCGACTTCACTAATGGCTTTGTTTTGAAAAAGTACCGCATAAAGTCCGGTAACCAATGGCATATATACTTCTAATTCTTCAGCCTTTTGCTTCACTTGCCGCAAGGTATTCACACCTTCTGCAACCTGCCCTAAGGAAGCAACAATTTCATCCAGTTTTTTTCCTTGGCCCAACGCAAAACCGACACGGTAATTACGGCTTAAATCAGAAGTGCAAGTAAGAATCAAATCACCTACGCCCGCAAGCCCTAAAAACGTCATGGGATTAGCGCCCATAGTTTGTGCAAATCGCCCCATTTCCGCCAGACTGCGCGTTAACAACATTGCCTGGGTATTGTGACCTGCCCCCAACGCCGCTGCCATGCCGCAAATAATTGCGTAGATATTTTTAAGAGCCCCACCCAACTCAACTCCATAGCGATCATGGTTTGCATACACACGAAAAGTTGGTGACTTCAACGTGTGTTGGACAGTATCGATAACCAATTCGTTCTCGCTAGCGATCACCGTACCTGTTTGTTGTTGCTGTACGATTTCTTTCGCGAAATTAGGGCCGCTCAGCACACCAATCGGATGACCAGGTAATTCCTGCTCCAGAATTTGACTCATCAGGGTAAAGCCCCCCTCCGGTTCAATCCCCTTGGCGGTACTTACAATGATTGTATTTGTCGCCAGTAGAGGCTTTATCTGGCGGGTTACATCGCGGAAGGAATGACTGGGAATCGAGACAAACACCAAATCTGCGCCAGCAACGGCCAAGGCGAGATCTGCAGTAATTATCAAATGTTCATTAAGGGAATAACCGGGCAAATAGCGCGCATTCTGGCGCTCGGATTGGCATTGCGACGCTTGCTCTGCAGAACGCATCCACAGGCTGGTTTGATGGTTATTACAAGCAATGATATTGGCAATTGCCGTACCAAAACTGCCACCACCAAGCACCGCCACCTTTAATCGTTTACTCATAATTTAATCCAGACTTCAAACAAGGAATAATGCGCAAGAACCGTCACCTGTTACGTAAAAAAAAGATACGAAACACTCAAACTGTAACTTTTTTGCACAAAAAATTTCATCAAATTTTTGTCCACATTTTCTGTGGATAACTTAGTGGATAGTTTTTGGGAAAGTGCCTCAAAGGCCCATAAAATCTACCCCACCCACAAATCGATCAATTTTTAACCATCAAAAATAATTTCTTTATTATCAATTAGTTACACTATAAAACCCGTTAAAAAGCTCAATTTTTCACGTTTTTGATCAACCCTTAAACGACCCTGGCGCTGAAGCACAGGAGGTGTGCATAAAGAGTTAGTGGTCATTAACCTTATAGCACTGATAGACACGAAATATTCATATTGCAAGCTTATTTCAACAAAAAGTTTGCTTCATTTTGAATCGAAAAAGCGTTTTGAAAATGATCACCAGACAACCGAATAAATTCTCTTTTTAAAACATCCCAGATTTCATGCCTTATTGGCGCAAAAATGCACCATAACTGCCATCAGCATAGAGCAAAGGGTTTACTTCCGCCCCATTGAGAATCACCTTATGGATGGCGCCAATAACTATCTTATGGGTTCCATATGTTGTTACATGATCGGTCTGGCAAATAAACACCGCTTCGGCGTCACCCAACACCGGTAAGCCGGTTTCATCTTCCTGCCAATCCCCTACCCCGAAACGATCACGGGTTGGCTCGCGCCCGGCACAAAGATTGGAAACTTCTTTATGGCCAACAGACAGAACATTAATAGCAAATTGGCTGCCTTTAGTTGCCAGGTGACCTTGTTGGGATACTTGCTGGTTAATACAAACCAGCAAAGAGGCAGGAGAATCAGACACCGAAGTTACAGAAGAAACCGTCATTGCAAAACGTTGATTGTTGGGCAAGCAGGTTGATAACACGCAAACTCCGGACGCCAATCGGCGCATCCCCAACTTCATTGATACAGCTAAATTATTGTTTTGCATAAAGACTCCGACAAGTAAGCGCTTATTCTGACTAGCTAAGGAAGGTCACACAAGCCTGCATGATGAGAACCATACAGCGTTAATGACTACTCTGTCAGGGTCGCACAATTCACCGGAACGGTAGCAATAGGCAAAACTCAATAATAAAAACCAATAAAGACTATCGTGCTAACTGTTTTTTTATATCGAAGCATTGGTGTAACAACGCTCAGTGCTACTGGCGACCATACTGAATACTACTTGCGCAAGCTGATTAGAATTTAACTGAGTGCGCTAAATATTTTATTTTGCTGCATTTTTTTCGTTGACGAGCCTAAATCGCATCGCTATTATGCGCACCACTTGAAACGCACTGTGTTTCAAGTCGTCGGAGTGTAGCGCAGCCCGGTAGCGCGTCTGTTTTGGGAGCAGAATGTCGGGGGTTCGAATCCCTCCACTCCGACCATTTTTTATCGAACCTGCCAAGGTTTAATTCCAGCATGTGCCCGTAGCTCAGCTGGATAGAGCACCCGCCTTCTAAGCGGGTGGTCGCAGGTTCGAATCCTGCCGGGCGCGCCATACTGGGTAGTTACTACAACCCACTTTTCACTCAACGAGTTAAAAGATAGAGAGAAATCTCGGTATGGTTTTTGTTTTTTTCTCGCTACGGTGGCTGTAGCTCAGTTGGTAGAGCCCTGGATTGTGATTCCAGTGGTCGTGGGTTCGAGCCCCATCAGCCACCCCATATTTCCCCATCAAAAAACTCCTTGCAAATAAGTAACCTGCACCGCGATTAGCGATCACTAAATTTGTCTTCAGTCATTCCCCCCCTCTGTTTTAAATATCCAAGTAGGCACCTAATTTAAAACCGCGCCACCTCTAGCACTGCCTCATATTCGTCTGTGAAACGAAAATTCAAATTGTTTCTATTCGCTTCAATGTTTGAATTGCCCATCAATAACTCAATACAGAGCTGGCGCGGCTTGGCTTCAAAATTCCATTTCAAAAATTTAAATTTTCTACAGAAGCCGCAGGTCGGGGAGGAGTGAATTTTCCGAGGGGCTAGACGTATATATTTTATTTTTTGATCGCTTTTCATTCATTTCATTAACATGTGGCCTGTCACGGTCCAGCGAGTCGTGATCAATTACGATTGCTCACTCATACAACCCCTATATGGAAATTGAAATATGCCCCTGCCTGAAACCAAAACCCTTCATTGTTTTAAAAGCCCGTTAGATGTAATCATCGAACAAACCGCAGCTAAAGATGGCCCTCTCACACAATCAGATATTAATAAGGTCATGGTGGCCGCTCAGATTCAGGACGGAATTGAACGCTATAGAAGCGGTGCGTCAGATATGGAGTACATTCAACTGCGCGATGAGGAACACGATTCAGCAAGGTTAGGAAGGTATTTAATTGAGAGGCATGGTCCGAGACCTCCCCGCTGTCACGCTCATGCAATTGTTGCGGGAAGACATAAATTTGCGGCGGCAGTGCGCCTGGTGATGGCCAAACTAAAAATCCGTATCGACGATACAGATAACGGCTGCTGGCTTCCGGAGAATACTGCCGCAACGCCACACCCTGCATTTCCTAAAGCACCACCGCATAGCCGAATTCATCGATCAAATTATTTCTTTTGGATTAGGTCGCGCTTGGTGCGAATTCGCTCTGAAAAAATTTTCAGGTTAGAACTCAATTTGATTGCATCTGAGCTGCATAATGGCAACTTTCCCAAATTTGTTATGCTGAAAAAAGGCGTTGGGTTACCGATAGGAGCGGTTAAATGATTTTTAAATTACGTTGGGATAGAGAGAAGTTTTTAACTTTTGATATATCGCCAGACGATATCGAATATGTTCTCGGTGATTTCTTTCTTCTGGATGAACCCTTATGGTCAGAATTTTGGAAACCACTAAACGCAACTTTTTTTGATGACAGCGATAACGGCAAAGCGATAAAAGTTCCGGATATTACCGTGTGGCCCGGTAATGCATGCCTGGCATTAAACGCCATTGCACTCGAGAAACTGAATCATTACTTGAAGGGGTACGGCGAGCTACTCCCAATAGAATCGGAAGGCAACCCCTATTGGCTTTTTCACTCTACCAAGCAAACCAATCTTGACCTTGTAGACCTTGAAAAAAGTGCGCGAACCATCAGTGAAACTGGCTACGTTGAGATGCAAGCTTTAACATTCAATGAAAAAAAATGCGCTGATGAATTAATATTTTTATCGGAATTCAGTGATTACCGGGACATGTATTGCACAGAAGAATTCAAACAACTGGTTGAATCTAACGGATTAAAAGGCCTGTATTTTTCTACTGATCTTGCGTGTGTAAACGAGCCTTAATAATTCCTCCTTATCTCCGGGGCCAAAGTGCCCCGCTCTTTCTTAATCTTCTAGTAATACCTCGTAATTGTTGGTTATTAATTGTTGACGTATAAAACGCACGGGATTAATCTGCGGATGCAATGGCAAAATCCATTGCCAGGACTGGTACTCCTGCGAATATTCTGGGAGCAACAAGCGCGCTCTGCGCTTTTTTTGTTGCTGGCTTCGGCTACCTTACGTTTTGGTGGCTGGGCGGGGCTATCCTTCGGGGTGGGCCGGTTTCCTAGAGTTCCGGTAGTACCAACCCTGTCCAGTCGCCTCCATGACCTGGTACTCATGCGGACGGTTTTATAGGAAATTGAACTCTGGGCTTGCATTATGAAAAAGAATTCTGCTAACAACACTCCACATATTGATCCCCATCGTGTAATAACTCTCACTAAATTGCAACTCGCGATTTATTACACCGAAAAAATTGAAATAGTTGCCCCAAACGGCCAACCACTTACCGCAATCGGCAAATCAATTGATAAAAAAGCCGAATCACTTCGCCGTGAAATGATGATAGATAATTTTTATTTGCTGGAAGATTTAATCTGCAGCTGCGGTGATGAACATTTAGAGATTTCAGGTCGCGGCGCGCTTGGATTGGCTAATGCATTTTGGCAAGCGCAGGAAATCATTAAGTAAAAAATAAGGCGGCCTAAAAATGAGCCGCCTTATCAAATGAAGAACCATTAAAAATCCCTAATTCAGAAAATTCTCACACTTCACATAAATCGCCACGTTCGGGCAAGCAGTTTTGTGTTCGTAATAAAGTAAAAAAGCAAATCCAACAACCAAAACAACACCAACAATCATAATAATTTTTTTGGATGTACTCATTGCTTTTCGCATTTGAATTTCCCCTTTCAGCGCTTGAGGTGCTTTAAAACAATTGATGTTACTAAGAGTGATGCGGCCAATGTTTAGTTCAGTGGGCATCCTTGAATGGAGAAAAGGTCCACAATAGCGACGTTGAGTGGCTTGACAGAACGCATAACTCTTTGTTTTATATGATTTTTTATAGATAACCATTGCACCACCCTAACCTCAATCGGCGTTTAAATACCCAAATAAATTAAATTCCCTTGGCGGTGCATGGCTGCTGTGGGAAAATGCCGGCCATTTCATTTCAGCCCTTTTTCAATTCATCTTGCAGGTATTAGCACTTATGTCCGCACTTGTACTGGATGGCAAAGCCCTTGCCGAAAAAACCGAACAGGAACTCTCTGCACGCGTTGCCGCGCTAAAAGCCCGCAGCAACGGTCAAACGCCGATTCTTGCCACCATCCTCGTAGGTGAAGATCCAGCGTCGGCAACCTACGTAAAAATGAAGGGCAATGCCTGTACCCGCATTGGTATGGAGTCGTTGAAAGTTGAACTTCCTTCATCGACTACCACCGAACAATTACTGGCCAAAATCCAGGAGTTGAATAACAACCCCAATGTTCACGGTATTTTGTTGCAGCACCCTGTTCCCCACCAAATTGACGAGCGTTTGTGCTTCGATGCAATTAATGCAGAAAAAGATGTAGACGGCGTAACTTGCCTGGGCTTTGGCCGCATGAGCATGGGCGAAGAAGCCTATGGATGTGCAACACCAAAGGGCATTATGCGTTTACTGGAAGCCTATGGAATTGAGCTGTCAGGCAAGCATGCCGTTGTTGTTGGTCGCAGCCCTATTCTGGGCAAACCAATGGCACTGATGCTGTTGAATGCAAATGCGACAGTGACTATTTGCCATTCGCGCACGCAAAACCTGCCAGCATTAATTAAACAAGCTGACATATTGGTCGGCGCCGTTGGCAAACCTGAATTTATTAAAGCCGAGTGGATTAAAGACGGCGCGGTTGTTGTTGATGCTGGCTACCACCCTGGTGGCGTTGGTGATATTGAATTGAAGCCATTGATTGATCGCGTTGCGGCTTACACTCCGGTTCCCGGTGGTGTTGGTCCAATGACAATTAACACCCTGATTTACCAAACCGTAGATTCGGGCGAAAAGAAAATCGGCTAATTTTATACTCGATAATTCGTTCGAATTTATTTCTCACGTTGTATTTTTTAAGGAGCAAAAAAGATGCGTAATGTAGTTATGTTGATTGGTGTTATTACAATGAGCGGCAATGCTTTTGCCGTTGAACCGGTGAAATACACCTGTACTTTGAATAATGCCGAACGAATTATTGAAGTGAGCTACACCGGCGACAAAGCAGTGCCCTGTGCGGTTAATTACACCAAAGATGGAGCTACACAGAGCTTGTGGAATTATGAATCCACCGAAGGGCAATGCGAAGCTAAAGCCACTGAGTTTGTTGAAAAACAAAAATCCTGGGGCTGGAGTTGCACAGAAAATACTGCGGACGCACCTGTAGCCCAGTAACAATTAAATTCTGTTGTCACTAAAAAGCAGGCTCATGCCTGCTTTTTATTTTCACAAACCGGAATAGTTATCGCACAACAACGTTATCTATTTGTGATATTTAAATGCCTGAACATTTACCCATTATTTACCGCGATGACTATCTAGTCGCCATTAATAAGCCCAGCGGGTTATTGGTACATCGCAGCGAAATTGATCGCCACGAAACGCGCTTTGCAATGCAATTAGTGCGCGATCAAATCGGGCAACACGTATTTCCTGTTCATCGGCTTGATAAACCCACCGCCGGTGTTTTGGTGCTTGCGCTTTCTGCTGAAGTCGCAAAAAAAATGGGTGATATTTTTTTCCTCCATGACCTCGAAAAAAAGTATCTCGCATTGGTGCGTGGTCACGCTCCCGCCACAGTAACGGTAGATCACCCACTCATCGAAGAGCATGATAAATACACAGATAAAAAAGCGCGCACAGATAAACCGGCACAAGCTGCACTGACCGAATTTAAAACACTGGCAACCATTGAATTACCATTTAGCGTGGATAAATATCCCTGCACCCGCTATTCATTGGTTGAATGCAAACCTAAAACAGGTCGCAAACATCAGCTTCGCCGCCATTTGAAACATATTAGCCACCCAATCATTGGTGATGCCAAACATGGGAAGGGAATTCATAACCGTTTTTTTCAGGAACAGTTTGATTGCAGCGGGTTAATGCTGTCAGCGACTGAATTACACTTTAACCATCCGGTAACTCAAGAACCTGTCAATCTGATTGCACCATTGGAAGAAAAATTCGTTCGCATCCTGCATAAATTTAATTGGCACAATAGCGTGCCCTCTTCCTGGCTGGAGCCTTTTGATGCGCCTTGATAAATTTTTAAGCCAGTACACCGATTATTCCCGTTCCCAAATCCAGCAGCTGGTTAAAGCTGCACGTGTAACAGTGAACGGGGAGATTGTACGCAAAGCCGATAATAAATTACGTGGCGACGAACAAGTTAGGCTAGATGATCAACTTATCCAAGCATTTAGTAACCGCTACATTATGCTGCATAAACCATTAGGTTATGTTTGTGCAAATAACGATAGCGAACATCCGGTCGTAGTCGATTTGTTAGCTGTTCCGCGCAAGCAAGATTTGCAAATTGCAGGCCGGTTGGATTTAGATACTACCGGCTTGGTATTGTTGACTGATGATGGGCAATGGAATCACCGCATTACTGCACCGAAACAGGAATGTGCAAAAACTTACCTGGTTACTACTGCGGAACCAATTCATCACGATGTTATTTCTCTCTTTGCACAAGGAGTGCAATTACATGGAGAGAAACATCTGACTCGCCCCGCGCAACTGGATATTCTCAACTCTCATTCTGCACGCTTGCAAATCCACGAAGGAAAATATCACCAGGTTAAACGTATGTTTGCCGCAACAGGTAACCGCGTTGTACAACTGCATCGCGAAAGTATTGGCAATATCCTGTTAGATTCTCAGCTTGCTCCCGGCGAGTATCGTCCACTGACTGAAACTGAAATACAGGAAGCACTGCAATGAGTGACCAAGCGCTGGATTGGATCGTGAATGCGCTTCGCGAAAACAGAACCCAAAATGATCAGCAACTTGTGTGGTGCACGGATGAAAACGCGTTAAATGGCCTGCCAAATTTACAACACGCAAACTTACAAGTAATTACGAATCGCTGGGATATTGCTGAACAAGCGAAAAATCGTCAACTACAGGTACAATTTTCCGATTTTAATTTCAGACATCAAGGCGATTGCACGCTGGATGGATTTTTTTATCGCGTATCCAAAGAAAAACCGCTGGTACATCATTTATTAAATCAAGCGTGGCGCTGTTTAAAAACGGGTGGTGAGCTATGGGTATCCGGTTTTAAAAATGACGGGACCAAAACGTATATCGAGAAAATTGCCAAATTATTGGGTTGCGAAAAATCCATCAAAAAAAATGGACAGGTCTACAGCGCCCAATTAATTAAACATGCGCCTTTCGATGCTCAACAACAGCTGGATGCCAACGATTACGATCTGGTGCGCCCGATTGTTCCAGAATCCGGACTGAACCTGGTGAGCAAACCCGGGTTGTTTGGCTGGAATAAAATTGATGCTGGCAGCGCCTTGTTGATCCAACAATTGGATAGCGTTTTCGCCAATCGCCCTGCCCCACAGACTTGCCTCGATCTGGGCTGCGGCTATGGCTATCTGACTGTAGCCGCCGCCAAGCAAACAGTTACCGCCGGAATCACCAACTGGATACTGACTGATAACAATGCCGCCGCATTACAAATAGCGGCGGAAAACCTGCGCATCAACCAGATTAATGGCGAAGTCATTGGCGCCGATGCAGGTTCCGGCATTCACGCTAAAGCAGACCTTTTGTTATGTAATCCGCCGTTTCATCAAGGGTTTAGTGTGGACGGAGATCTAACCGACAAATTCCTGGCAAACGCCAGTCGCCTGCTGGCGCCCAATGGTATTGCGGTCTTTGTGGTCAACCAGTTTATTCCATTGGAACGCAAGGCTGCCCCGCTCTTCCGTCAGGTTAAAACCCTGATCGACAACGGGAGTTTCAAGGTCATAAGCCTTTCCCAATGAAGCACATTTAGTACCTGTAAGCCCGGTTTTGCCCAGCAAAAATACAGCCTGTGGAATTAATAGACAGCTTTGAATTCATTGGCATTTTTTTCAGGGGAAAGGTGTAAAAAACGGTTGACCAACCAAAATCGCCTCTATATGATGCGCACCACTTCCGCAGAGGAAGTCACCGATCCGCCTTAGCTCAGTCGGTAGAGCAAATGACTGTTAATCATTGGGTCGCTGGTTCGAGTCCAGCAGGCGGAGCCAGAATTAAATGAGAAAGGCCGCATAATAATGCGGCCTTTTTTATGCGCGATAGATTTGCAACCGTCGAATAGTCAAATCCTGTACCCATAACCGGATACATACAGATTACTTAACGAATACCCTCTTTTTATTGGAGCATCCCATGTTTAAAGTGAATGAATATTTCGGTGGCGCAGTTAAGTCCATCGCTTTCCAAACCGAAACCCTGCCAGCGACTATTGGTGTTATGGCCAAAGGCGAATACGAATTCGGTACCAGCCAAAAAGAATACATGACCGTAGTCAGCGGCAGCCTCACTGTGGTATTGCCAGGTAGCGATAAAGCACAAACCTTTGCCGCTGGCGAAACATTTATTGTTGAAGCGAACCAACGCTTCAAAGTGGCTGCGGATGTTGAAACTTCTTATCTGTGCAAATACGAATAAGATTTCAAATACATTAGTATTTTCAGCTGTACACCAGCTAATCAAAAAAGGCGCTTTTGCGCCTTTTTTTGTTTTTCTTATTCCACTTTTTACTAGAAGATGGGCAAAAGCGTTGACCAATAGAAAGTGCATCGTTATTATGCGCGCCTTCTCGCAGGAGATAGCCGTTCCGCCTTAGCTCAGTCGGTAGAGCAAATGACTGTTAATCATTGGGTCGCTGGTTCGAGTCCAGCAGGCGGAGCCAGATTTAAGTTTGCAAAAGCAAACGCCTACAAAAAAGCCGCAATTATTGCGGCTTTTTTGTTTTCAGTACTGGCCAAGGCAATAACCAGGGCTCGCACCATTCCTCAATTGCCGATTTAAAACTTTCTGCACAAAAATGTTCACCTTCACGCGGCATCGCAGTAAAACGATATTGCTCGCCATTAAATAAAAAACCCACACTAAATGCATGCAGATAAGTGCGATCATTCAATACATCCGCATGATCGCCGCCATAAAGCTCATCACCTAAAATAGGTGCGCCCAGGCTTTTTAATGCAACACGGATTTGATGGGTTTTACCAGTGTGCGGTTTTACGATAAACAAACGCAAACCATCACCGATGCCTTTATTAAAAAACTGTGTGATTGCCGGGTTTTCGCTGCCGGGTAATAACTTCCAGGCACCACGTCTTGCGGGTGCCATATCCCCCTTTACCAAACCTTGTTTTTTGAGCGGTTTTTTAGCACTGATTGCCAGATAAAATTTTTCCACTTCGCGATTTGCAAATGCTTGCGTCAATGCAAGATTAGCTACTGCATTTTTTGCCATAACCAATAAACCCGAAGTTACTTTATCCAATCGATGCACAGGAAAAAGCTCGGTAAAACCTTCGCGCTGTTTAAGCGTTTCGAATACACCGGGTTCACCGGATTCGCTGTGAAAACTGGCTCCCGGTTTTTTATAGATCACTACAAAATCAGGATGATTTTCAATAATTTCATACATAACAACAAACCGCGACAGAGGTTAAAGCAGAATACCAGCCATAGATTTTTTCGACTATAAAAAGCCGATCAATGTGACTCAAAAGACTAAACTACCCCCTAGCGGCAAAAATCGACATAGCTATAATCAACTCAGGTGTCCGCCTCGGTTGCCGTAATGACGGGTTCACCCTATGAGCGCTTATGTCAGCGCCCCATGTTTTGATTTGTGCCCAGCTTACCGTCACGCGGGAAGCACTAGCGGCCAAGCGAACAAACCAATCACCTGCAACCGGCGGTCACCTTTTTTATTTATACTTCGCACACTATTTTGCAGTGTGCCCGTTATGACTATTAATTCATCACCTCTCTCATCCCAGGATCACATCAATCCTTCTGACGATACCCAGGCTTATCGAACCCAACACAAGTTGCGTTTGAGTTATATGCCTTGGCTATATGAGCGGCTTAAACCCGAACATCGAATTTGGGCCCAAGCATGGCAAGAAGAAGTGCAGGCCTATCTACGCGCGATGGAAACCATCTCTATTGGGAACAATTGTTTTATCGCCCCGGAAGCCCGCCTGTTTGCTGAACGGGGTCGCCCTATAGCCATTGGCGATAACTGCTGGATTGCTGCCGACAGCGTCATTCATGGGCCAGTAACGCTCGGGAACGGCGTTTCCATTAATCATCACGTAACACTGGACGGCGGCAGCAAAGGCATAACCATTGGCAATAATTCCCGGCTCGCTGCTTATAGCTGTGCATATGCGTTTAATCATGGCATGGAGCCTGATCGGCTTATCAAAGATCAACCGGTGAACTCCAAAGGTATTTATATTGGCGAGGACGTATGGATAGGTGCGCACGCAGGTATTGTTGATGGTGTGAGCATTGGCGACGGAGCGATTGTTGGCATGGGTAGTATTGTGACCAAAGCAATTCCTGCATTTAGCAAAGTTGCAGGGAATCCGGCGCGAGCTATTGGCAAACGGGGCAACACAGATACTCCTGATATCACAGAAACACAATAATCACGCAAAAAATCGCCGCGCTGCAACTAGACTAAAAACACGACTTAGCCCCGGATTTAGTAATGAGATACCTGCTGCACCCCACAATGATTTGCTTGTTACTGATCCTGGCTCAAACCGGTCTTGCGCAACCACAACTCAATGTTCTTGCGTGGGAGGGCTATGCCGAAGCCGACCTCGTTAGGGAGTTTGAACAACAAACCGGTAGTAACGTAGCGGTGACACTAGTGCATTCTGACGATGAACTATGGAATCGAGTC
Source organism: Cellvibrio sp. 79 (assembly GCA_003056245.1). Taxonomy (GTDB): domain Bacteria; phylum Pseudomonadota; class Gammaproteobacteria; order Pseudomonadales; family Cellvibrionaceae; genus Cellvibrio. The sequence goes on from MVDH01000006.1 coordinate 151,621, forward strand.
AATAAAGACGGCCACGAAAATTATGATCTGATTGCAGTCAACACTGCAGAATTACAACGCTATCTGAAAAAAGGTTATTTGCGCGCGATCAACACCGCTGAAATTCCCAATATCCAATACCAGGATGAGCGCTTTCAGGACACCACTAAAATTCCCGGTTTAACGGCGCAGGGCCAAACATTTGCAATTCCCTATACCTACTCGGAAATGGGATTAATATATAACCGCAAACTGGTTCACCAGCCACCGGAATCCATCACCATATTGTGGGACAAAAAGTACGCCGGAAAAATATTGGCTTTTAATACCAGCAACCATAATTTCACTCTGGCCGGTATCAGCCTTGGACTGCCCCACCCCTTCCAACAAACACCGGAAGAGCTCAATCGCTCGGCACGTCATTTGGTGGAATTACGCCGCAACTTGTTAACTTTTTATTCTTCACCGCAAGAAGCGGTAAAACTTTTTAAAACCCAAGAGATAGCACTCATCTACGCCAACTATGGCAGTCAACAATTAAAAGCATTGGCAGATGTAGGAGCCGATGTCGGCTATACCTTGCCGAAAGATGGCACTCTCGCCTGGCTGGATTGCTGGGCCATCAGCAGAACAGCCGGGCCGCTCGCTGAACAATGGATTGATTTTATGCTGGATGAAAAAGCCAGCCAGCGCTTAAGCCACAACCAGGGGCTCGCCAGTACCCGCCACTCCTCCACTATTCACCACAACAACCAACTAATCTGGCTGGAACCCATTGAAGATGCAGAAGCACGCAACCAATTGTGGGATCAAATTATTTCCGGTGATGTCATGGAAAGGTTTGCACCATGAATTCACGCCTGGTTATTAAACTCACAATCTGGATTGCACTGCTTAGTTTGTTGAGCGCGGCAGTAAACGTTTATTTTACTTACAATCAAAGTCGCGCCCTGCTCATTCAATCGTCACAAGATAAATTAGCAACCGCTACGCGCGTGCTCGCCAATCGCTATGCGTTTTTTATTGAAGATATCGGTAAAGATTTATTATTCATTTCACACTTGCCCGCTATTCGTGAAATCGCCACGTCCAACTCTGTCGATGTACAACTAAAACGTGAACGCCTGGGTATCGCGTTATCACAATTATTAAAACCACATGATGAATATAATCAGGTGCGCCTTATTGGTGCCGCTGAGCATGGCCGCGAGCTGGTGCGCATCGACAAAACTGAAAATGGCCTAAGCATCGTTGAGGGATTGGCCCTGCAAGAAAAAGCACATTACTCCTACGTATACAACACATTAAAACTTAAACCCGGAGAAGTATTTATTTCTGCCATCCGCCTTAATAAAGAGCGGGGCTTGCTCGATAGTTATGGCAAACCCAGCATTATTATGGCCACACCAATATACACCGACGACAACACTGTATTCGGCGCAATTGTGATTAATGTAGATCTGGAAAAAATGTTTGCCATGATTGAAACAGATATTCCGAATGATATTGATATTATTGCTACCAACTCTGCTGGCGATTATCTTTTACATCCTGATGCCGAAAAAACCTTTGGTTTTGATAAAGGCTCCCGCTTTATGATTCAGCAAGATTTACCTGCGGCACAACGCATATTTTCAGGAGAAAGCAATAATTTGGTCGCAGAAATGCAGGATTTACGGATGCCGCAAAAACAAGCCGTGATTTCACTCACCAAGGTTCCATTTCGTTGGGCGGCGGATGAAAACTATATTGTTCTCGGATTAGTTAGCAATCTGGATGCTGTTCTTGCAGAAAGCCGGCAACTGGGGATTACCGCATTAAAAAGTGCATTGGCTTTTGGCTTGTTATTTATTGGCTTATCCTTATTTCTTGCTCACAAAATAGCAACTCCACTGCGCCAAATCGCAACCACCTTTGCACATTTCAAACAAGGCGACTCAGTGCCTGAAGTGAATTTGCAACGGGATGACGAATTGGGCTTGCTTGCACGCAACTTTTCCATCATGGCCAAAAAGCTAAATGCGCAATTATTGGAATTAAATAACCAACGTCAGTACCTCCACAAGGTTGTGCATCATGATCCGTTAACCGGCTTGCCGAATCGAATTTTATTGGAAGATCGCATTGAGCAAGCGCTGATTAGCGCACGCCGCGATAAAATGGAAATTGCCATTATGTTGATTGATCTTGATGGATTTAAACCGGTCAATGATACGTTTGGCCACGATATCGGTGATGCATTATTGCAGGAGTGCGCCACGCGCATGCTCAGCTGTGTTCGTGAAACTGACACGGTTGCACGCTATGGTGGCGATGAATTTATGATTATTATTTCGGCGCGTGATTTACAATTGCGTGGCATGACTACTCGCCATGTCAGTCGTCAGGTTGCCGATAAAATCCGGCATTCATTGAACACGCCTTTCGCACTGGACAATCGCGACATTAATATTTCCTGCAGCATTGGCATAGCCCTCTACCCGCAGGATGGTGATGATAAAAATGCGCTGATTAAAAACGCCGACTCTGCCATGTATGCGGCAAAAGCTATCGGCAAAAACGGTGTAAAGCATTACAGTGATATTGAATAGGACTATTGTTAATGATTGACTCCCATTGGGCTCTAACCTTACTCACCTGGCTGGAAGTATTATTTATCGCCGTTGTTGGCGCATTACTATTGGCCGTGGTGATTATGTATATCACCGACATCAACCAAAATACTCATGCGATCCGCAAAAATTATCCGGTATTGGGACGCTTCCGTTATTTCTTTGAACATATCGGTGAATTTTTTCGCCAATATTTTTTTGCACAGGATCGCGAAGAAATGCCGTTCAATCGCGCCGACCGTTCCTGGGTTTATCGCGCCGCGAAAGATATTGATAACAACCTCGGTTTTGGATCGACATTGGATTTAAATAAACCGGGCACGCTGATTTTTCTGAATTCAGCATTTCCGATTCAGGAGCAAGATGCATTAATGCCATCACCTGTGACGGTTGGTCCATTTTGTAAATTCCCTTATACCACCCATTCCATTTTTAATATTTCCGGCATGAGTTATGGCGCGATTTCAAAACCGGCCGTACTTTCATTATCACGCGGGGCAGCCAAAGCCGGCTGCTGGTTAAATACTGGTGAAGGTGGTTTGTCACCTTATCATTTGGACGGTGGATGCGATCTGGTATTTCAAATTGGTACGGCAAAATATGGCGTGCGTGATTTGCTGGGAAATTTAAGCGATGAACGCCTGCGCGATTTGGCTGCAAAATCACAAATCAAAATGTTTGAAATTAAATTAAGCCAGGGCGCCAAGCCCGGCAAAGGTGGCATTCTGCCTGCTGAAAAAGTATCTGCTGAAGTAGCAAAAATTCGCGGCATTACTGAAGGTGAAGCGTCTATCAGCCCGAATGGACATACCGATATTCGCTCTGCAGTGGATTTGCTGAATATGGTAAACCACATTCGCAATGTCACAGGCAAACCTGTGGGATTTAAAGCGGTGTTGGGCGAGAAACGTTGGCTAATGGAATTGATTAATGAAATTCGAGCGCAGGGAATTGAATCCGCGCCCGATTTTATTACGTTGGATAGCGCCGATGGCGGCAGCGGTGCTGCACCGCAACCGCTGCTCGATCACGTTGGTTTACCTATTAAGGAAAGCCTGCCATGGCTCACCGGATTATTGCGTGAAGCAGGATTGAAAGAGCGTATTAAAGTGGTTGTTGCCGGTAAATTAATTACGCCGCATATGGTTGCATGGGCGCTTGCATCGGGCGCCGATTTTGTAAATAGTGCGCGTGGTTTTATGTTTGCACTGGGCTGCATCCAGGCATTGCAATGCCACAAAAATACGTGCCCCACCGGCATCACGACCCACAATGCAAAATTGCAAAAAGGGCTCGACCCAACGGATAAAGCAGAGCGCGTAGCTGCCTATCAACGCAACATTACGAAAAGTGTGGCGATGATCGCGCACTCCTGTGGTGTTGCAGAACCGCGGCAATTGCGTACTGAGCATATCAATATCGTAGGTGCCAATGGATTCTCTATTCCTTTGGATGAAGTAGCACCGCAAACGATAATTATTTTGCCAGCGCAAACTCACAACTCATCCATTAATAAACTGGCCGATAAATCCTAAGAGTTTCCAATGAAAGCAATATTCTTGTTTTGTGCATCGTTAATGGCGATGAATATCGCTATCGCACAAACATCGCTGAACACAACGAATGCAAAACCGGCCAATGAGATATCGCCACCAAAAACACAAATTGAAGATCTCGATTGGATCGATAAAAAACATATGGAAGATGAAGCGCTTAAAATCGATACGCTTTTTCAATCCAAATTAGGTGTAGGCATTCGCCGCGATTTAACCGACCTGAACTCATTACAGCGGCTTATCGATAATAAGTTGGTAGAACCTGATGACTATAAAACCTTGCAAGCCATGGGTATTGTGCTCGGCAATGTGATGCAGGCCGACTTTTCCAGCGCACTGGAATGGAAGGTATACAGCGACGAACTTGGACGCAGCCGGGCATTGTGTATTCGCAATTCCGCCAATTGTTTATTTCCTATCACGATGCTGGAACGTCGCGTAGAATCCGGCATACATCCGGATGTAAAAAAAATTTACCATGAGGCAATTTTATCAATGGAAGAACACCTCCCCCGGTTACCTTATGGTGGCGGCATCATGTATAGATTGCCAAGATAATTTATTGCCTTGTCGAAAACTGCTCGATTGCTACGACTACTAGCGTGCATTGCCACGTTTAGTTGCGCGCTCCAAACACCTGTTTTTACATTTACTGACATTTGCTGGCAGTGGAAATCGCTAACCTGTGCATGATCACGGAACAGAATTTATTAACGGAAACCTATTATGACTGACTATTCTACCCATCCGGTTCCATCGCGTATTTCATCCGGGGAATTTACTTTACTCGTTGCATTGATGATGTCGATCGTTGCCATTTCAATTGATGCATTGTTACCTGCACTGGGATTTATTGCGAAGGACGTTACCCTCAGCCATCCCAACCAGATTCAATATGTCATCAGCGCATTATTTTTGGGGATGGCCTTGGGGCAATTGGTTTGCGGACCATTATCTGATGCAACTGGCCGCAAAAAAGTACTCTATGGCGGCATTACATTATTTTTTCTTGGCAGTGCGGTTTGCTTTTTCGCAACGACAATAGAAGGTTTACTCATCGGGCGTTTTATTCAAGGGTTAGGTGTTGCCGGGCCTTATGTATCAGCTATTTCGATTGTGCGCGATAAATATGCGGGCAATGAAATGGCTCGCGTTATGTCGCTGGTGATGATGATTTTTATTATGGTGCCCGCGATTGCACCAAGCCTTGGCCAAGCCGTTTTACTGGTTAGCTCGTGGCATTATATTTTTGTGCTTTATATTGTTTATGCGCTGATTATCGGTACCTGGATTTTCTGGCGACTGGAAGAAACGCTACCAAAGGAATATCGCATTCCTTTTACTCGTACTGGTTTTGTTGAAGGATTTAAAGAAGTTATCAGCAACTATTCCACCATGTGTTACACCTTGTGCATGGGATTATTCTTCGGCAGTTTCATGGGCTATTTAAATTCATCACAACAAATTTTCCAGGAACTGTTTAATACCGGAAAAATGTTTACCGTCTATTTTGGCGTGTTGGCATTGTTATTTGGCGCCGCATCCATGGTGAATGCGCGCTTTGTACAAAAATGGGGAATGGAGTTTTTATGCAATCAGGCAACCTGGGGCATTATCGGAAGCTCAGGCATTTTCCTTATTGTGCAACTATTAACCCCGCCTACCCTCTGGGCATTTTTGATCTATGCCGCCGTGTTGTTTTTTTGCTTCGGGTTAGTCTTTGGCAATGTGAATGCCATGGCGATGGAACCTATGGGACACGTTGCGGGAATTGCATCAGCGGTGATTGGCGCAAGCTCATCAATTTTATCCATGGCAATCGGTACTGCTATCGGGCAAATGTACAATAACACGCTGATTCCCATGACCTGCGGCTTCTTATTCCTCGCTACGCTATGTTTGATTATTTTAAATCTGGCAAAACAACGAAAGCTCTCTGAAGCAGATTCTGTCGCCTAAAAATACATAAAAGTTGCTGGCTTATTGAGCAGCAACTGCGTACCATGCGCGGCGACACCATAGGTCAGTGTCGCCCTCCATGCAGCAAACTACGTGTTTGCCCTATCTCCGCTCGCCAGACCTTGCCCGCAACGCGGGAGGCCGAGCCACAGGAATTATCTATGTCGTTTGAAAGTCTCGGTCTGCGGGCCGATATTCTGCGTGCTATTGCCGAAGCGGGTTACAACACCCCTACCCCTATTCAATTACAAGCCATCCCCGCTGTTTTAAAAGGTGGTGACATACTTGCCGGTGCCCAAACCGGTACCGGTAAAACCGCCGGTTTCACTCTGCCACTGCTGGAAAAGCTCAGTCAAAAAGCGGCAGATAAAACTGCCAAAGGTCGCCGCCCTGTCCGTGCGCTCATCCTGACCCCAACGCGCGAACTCGCCGCCCAGGTTCATGAAAGCGTGCGGACCTACGGAAAATATCTGCCCTTGCGTTCAACTGTGGTGTTTGGTGGCGTCAGCATCAATCCACAAATGATGAACTTGCGTGGCGGTACCGATGTGCTGGTTGCCACACCGGGCCGCTTGCTCGATCTGGTAAACCAGAACGCCGTGTCATTACGTGAAGTTGAAGTGTTGGTGTTGGATGAAGCAGACCGCATGCTGGACATGGGCTTTATTCATGACATCAAAAAAGTATTGGCTTTACTGCCCAAGCAACGCCAGAACCTGCTGTTCTCCGCCACCTTTTCTGACGAGATTAAAGCGCTGGCTGATAAATTATTAAACCAGCCAACCCTGATTGAAGTTGCGCGCCGCAATACTGCATCTGAACGCGTCACCCAGCGCGTTCATCCCGTTGACCGCAACCGTAAACGCGAACTTTTATCGCATCTGATCAAGCAAGGTAATTGGCAGCAGGTATTAATCTTTACCCGCACCAAACACGGCGCTAATAAGCTCACCGAGCAATTGCTGGATGATGGTATTAGCGCAGCGGCAATTCACGGCAACAAAAGCCAGGGTGCGCGCACCAAAGCGCTTGAGGATTTCAAACGCGGTGAAATCCGGGCGCTGGTTGCTACTGATATTGCTGCACGCGGAATTGATATCGATCAACTGCCTTATGTAGTGAATTATGAATTGCCTAACGTACCGGAAGATTATGTACATCGTATTGGTCGTACCGGCCGTGCTGATGCAGAAGGTATCGCGGTATCGCTTGTGTGCATCGACGAAGATAAGTTTTTGCGTGATATTGAGAAATTAATCAAGCGCACTATCGATAAGCAAATCCTTTCCGGTTTTGAACCAGATCCTAATGCCAAGCCGGAACCTATTGTATTAGGTCGTCGTATGACAATAGGTGCTGGTGCTGGCAAGCCAGGAAAAAGCCGCAATAGTAAACCGGGAGCACCTGCACTCGGACAAAAGCCCAAAAATGGCAGCGCTAAAAAGAACCCGGCTGGAAATCAACAACGGACTACCAAACCAGCCAATTCATCAGCGCAAACGCATCGCAAAGGCAATTCAAAACCGCAACAACGTACACAATCTGCCAATTAAAATAATTGGTTAAAAAAAATCCCCTCCAGCAATTGCTAAAGGGGATTTTTTTGATTCGTGAATTTCGAACTATTTGATGAATACCGTACATTAACGCTGCATATCGTACTTACGCATCTTCTCTACCAATGTAGTGCGACGTACGCAAAGTTTATCTGCCGCACGTGCAACAACGCCACCACAATCATTTAATGCCTGCTGGATTAAACTCATCTCCAGATTAGTAATGTATTCGCGCAAATCTATTCCTTGCTCTGGCAATAGCGGTGTGTCATTCATACTGACGTAACCGGTATTTGCTGCCGCAGAACCATTAACCTTATTTGCGGAAGCATGAATAAAGTCTTCATCGGTAACATCGACATGGCGATATTTTGCTGGCAAGTCTTGCACGCCAATAACACCAAATGGATGCATAATCGCCATGCGCTCAACCAAATTGGCAAGTTCACGTACATTGCCACTCCATTCGTGTTGGCACAGCGACATAATTGCCGCCGAATTAAAACGAATGGAACCGCGCTGCTCACTTTCCATTCGCGAAACCAATTCATTAATAAGCAATGGAATATCTTCAGCGCGTTCTTTTAATGACGGTAATTCGATGGGAAACACATTCAAACGGTAAAATAAATCCTCACGGAAAGTATTACCTTCAATCATCTGCTCCAGATTGCGATGGGTTGCCGCAATAATTCGTACATCCACCGGCTGGGTTTTATTGCTACCAACACGCTCAAAGCAGCGCTCTTGTAATACGCGCAAAATCTTTACTTGCATATTCAGTGGCATATCCCCTATTTCATCGAGAAATAAGGTTCCACCTTCGGCCATTTCAAAGCGACCAGCACGACTATTTATCGCACCGGTAAATGCACCTTTTTCGTGACCAAATAATTCGCTTTCCAAAAGCTCGGCGGGAATTGCGCCGCAGTTTACCGGCACAAAAGGCTTATCACGGCGAGGGGAATTGTAATGCAGGTTGCGCGCAACCACTTCTTTGCCTGTACCTGATTCTCCAGTAATTAGAACGGAAACATCTTTATCCGCAACTTGCGCCATCATCTCGCGCACGTTTTGAATTTCACGGCTGGTGCCAACCAAACTGCGAAATAAATGAACTGGCCGGCGCTGTGGCTGACGTTTACTGCTGGACTGTGCCTCACGGTACAACTGGGCACGATGGAGTGTATCAACCAACTTATTGTAAGTGGGTGGTACGGACAAAGTAGCTATCGCCATAAAGCGATAGAGATCTTCCAGATTGTCAGCCGCATATTGATTTTCATCACCAACCAATACCACTGCCAGTTCGTCATTCCACGAGCGAATCTCTTTTAATAATTGCGCCAGAGGTTGGTTACTATCGCTGTAGTCACCGATAAATATGGCCACATAATCTTCACCACCATTCTCTTCTGCAACGGCAGCTTGCCAACCATTACTGGCAGCAACGAGTGTGGTTTCACTGAGAAAATCCAACAGGATTTTTAGATCGTGCCGACGTGACGGATTATCGTCGATAACGAGAACTTTATTGTTGCGCCACATACCCCAAGACCTTTCATTTCATGCCTGGCCCTTTGAACTACACGCTGTGAAAAGCATTCAAGGCGGCGAGATGAGTTATCGGAGTAAGTAATAGACGAGGCTGGGATACTAGTCAAATTTATGACGAAAAGTTTTTGGCGTTTTAACATTTCTAAAACAAGGCGACCAAATAATCGCCAAAAATATGCCTTTTTATTTTTTTGCTTACGTTTTATTTATTGCAATTAATAATCGATTGGAAATTACCCAATTAATTTTTATGACGAACTACCGGATACTTGCGGTGCAATTTCATCCCACCCGGACTTAACTGTTTTTAACAATTGAATTACTTCATTCACTTTTTCAATATCATTCTGCGCTGAAGCTTCCAATAGTTTGAAGTTGATGTATTCATACAACTGATCAAGCCGCTCGGAAATTTCGCCCGCACTCATATCCAATGATGCGCGCAGCCCTCCAACAATCCCGATGGCTTTTCCAATTAAATCACCTTTTGCAGCCAAATCACCACGCTCCATTGCGCCTTGGGCAATTGCCAGACGACTTAACGCCCCCTCAAACAATAATTGAATCAAGCGATGAGGAGAGGCATTGCTAACTTCTGATTCAATACCCAAACGGCGGTATTGCTTCAGTGCTTCTTGCGGATTGTAATTGGACACGGAATGACCCCTGCTAGCAGTTATGTCCATTAAGGCTAGCAGGGCCAATCAACTTTTGCGAGTTTTGCTATAAGAACAAGGTTTTAAAAACCGAATCTTCCAAAAATCTTTAACAATTTTTAGCACCTAACAACAATCAGGTAGCCTGTAACAAAGTGACTTCACGCTGGCACTGGGTAATCAAGCCCGCATAAACACCTTTTAGTTCGCTTAATGCGCGCACTAGCGTAGTTTTATCATCGCGGTTAGCACTTATCACTCGATCAATCAACAACACACAAATACAATCCAGATGGCGGACTTTATTCCAGTCCTCTGCCTGCAGTGCGATGTTAAGTGCTTGCTGTAAACAACGCATGGCGTTGATGCCAGCTTCACCTTGATAATCGGGCGTGGGAACTAATTGGATATTCATGACTTACCTCGTTATACCTGCGCAGCGATTGCATCCCATGCGGTTTTTATTTCGCCGAGCAAACGGCCGCACTCATCCAGATATTCCGGATTATTTTCGTAATTAGCTTGTGTCAGGCGCCGAATAATATAGTCATAGAGATTATCAAGATTCTCAGCAAGACTGCCGCCTTCTTTATCATTCAAACTGCCTTGTAAACCACCTACTATTGCCGCTGCTTTGCCAATCATCTCACCTTTACGGGCAAGCTGATTTTGAGCCATAGCACCTTTAGCCTGGGCGATGCGCTCCAACGCACCTTCAAACAACATCTGGATTAAACGATGGGGTGACGCAGATTCAACGCCAGAGTGAACTTTAACGCTGGCATAGTTTTGCACGGCAGAGTAGGAATTCATAAATCACCATTGAGTGTTCGAATTTTTGCATTGCTATTATCCGGGCAGGATGAATAATCACTGCACCCTAAAGCTAGCGGCATCATTTCCAAAACCTTTAACCGGAATCTGATCAATATGAGTAAATCCATTCTTATTACTGGAGCATCAACAGGTATCGGTTACTTTGTTGCACATCAACTCAAACAAGCGGGCTATCAGGTCATTGCATCGTGCCGAAAACAGGCTGATGTTTTACGCTTGCAACGAGAAGGATTGCATGCAGTGCAAATTGACCTTAACAGCTCAGAATCCATTCAACAGGGATTTAATCAAACTCTGGAAATAACCGGGGGAAACCTATATGGATTATTTAATAATGGTGCGTACGGCCAACCTGGTGCGGTAGAAGATTTATCGCGCACAACATTACGCGAACAATTTGAAACCAATGTTTTTGGCTGGTGTGAGCTTACCAATTTGGCCTTACCCATTATGCTCAAACAAGGCAGCGGCAGGATTATCCAGAACTCATCGGTATTAGGTATTTCAGCAATGCGATTGCGAGGAGCGTATAACGCCAGTAAATATGCCATTGAAGGAATTAGCGACACCTTGCGCCTGGAACTGAAAGGCACAGGTGTCTATGTAAGCTTGATTGAGCCTGGACCAATTCGCAGCGATTTCAGGAAAAATGCTCTCACCATGCTGCAAAGGAATATTGATATTGATCGTAGCCGACATCGAGAGTCTTACCAAGTTGCCATCAGCAGGCTTGGAAAAGAAAGCAGCACCACCCCATTCACACTTGGCCCTGAAGCTGTTTATAAACGATTGCTCCACGCTCTTGAAAGCAGTCACCCACAAGCACGTTACTACGTGACTGTGCCAACTTATCTGGTGGGTTTTATGAAGCGTATATTGCCCGTCTTTTTATTGGATAAGCTTTTGCAAAAATTGGGTGGCTGATTCATCCCCAATTCAGAAATTGAGCTTAAAGTTGCAGGATATTGCCTAAGGATACGATCATGAAAAAGCCCTCATTTGTATTCACTATCCCTCTCATAATTTTTACTTTTTCCTGTGCTACCCATGCCAGCTCATTACGTTGCGGCAGCAAACTTGCCAACGTAGGAGATACCAAAGCAGAAATCATTGAAAAGTGCGGCGAACCGATAATGACTGACACCTTTTGCGCACCTTTGGTAGCCACCAATCAGGTTCAGGGAATCCAGAACGGCGATAACAATATTCAAAATAATGTCGCTATCGCGGCGTGCGAGAACGTAGAAATTTGGACCTATAACCCGGGTAGCGGAAAATTTATGACCAACCTTTATATCAGTCGCGGCCAGCTACAAACCATTCGCTATGGCAACAGGGTGAAATAACATCAGATTGAAAAACTATTGCACAACCTGAATTACTGTATATAATCACAACCACTGTATAAATAAACAGATTCAGGAGCGATTCATGTCAGACTTAACACCACGCCAGGAAGAAGTATTAAACCTTATCCGCAAGTATGCCGATGAAACCGGCTACCCTCCCACAAGGGCGGAAATTGCTCGCATTTTAGGGTTTAAGTCTGCCAATGCTGCTGAAGAACACATCAAAGCCCTGGCTCGCAAAGGGGCAATTGAAATTATTCCAGGAGCATCACGTGGTATACGTTTACCGGAAGCTCATAATGGAATTCCAATTGTAGGGCGCGTAGCTGCAGGCAGCCCTATCCTCGCCCAGGAACATATTGAAGATTACTGCAATATTCCTCATAGCTTCTTTTCTCCTAATGCGGATTATTTATTACGCGTAAATGGTATGAGCATGAAAGATGTCGGGATAATGGATGGCGATTTGTTAGCTGTACATAGAACTGACCAGGCTCGCAATGGCCAGATTGTTGTTGCACGTATCGGCGAAGAAGTTACGGTAAAACGCTTCAAACGCAATGGAAACAAATCACAGGTAGAACTCTGGCCAGAAAATCCGGATTTTGATGTTATCCATGTGGATATGCGCGATCAGGAATTCTGTATTGAAGGTTTAAGCGTAGGGGTAATTCGTCGTGACTAATCTGGCCCGCATCAACTCCAATAATATTGATCATAAACAACCGTTAAGCGGGGTTACTGAGCTGGTACTAACCAGCGATACACCGGAGCAGCTCGCACTACTTATGCCGATGATTGCTTATCTTAGTAACAGCACTCAGGATCGGTGGATAACATGGATAGCTCCACACAATATCAGCCGAGAGCTATTAGAATCTTACGGCGTAAATACACGTTATATTCGAGTAATTCATTGCCATGATCAGCTGAGCTTGCTTTGGGTCACTTGGGAAGCGTTGGCAGCAGGTAATAGCCACACAGTGATTTCAAGCCCGGGAAAACTAACCGATAAAGAATTGAATCAACTTGAACTTGCTGCCATGCAAGGTAGATGTCAGGGGCTGTTATTGAGAGTACGCTAGTAAGGATACAACTTTAATAGATAGAGATAGAGTTAGTGCAACATCAATTTTTCAGCATCAATTAACTCATCAGCGAGATCTTCAAGCACGGACTCGGCTTGCTGATCCGCAATATCACCAGCAGCCTCCATTCCAGCCTCTATCATTGCCTTGGCAACATTGAACTTTTCCTCACCAAGAAACGCCAGTGACTCTTGAGAAAAACGAATAGTCACCAAAGGTTCATTATTCTCATCATCTGCTCGTGCCAAAGCTACGTCGCCATTAATCAGCTCAATGATTTCGTAAAATGATGACATACAAACCTCTGTATAAACCGGGCGCGCATTCTACCACTCAAAACCAGCAAAGCCTATTGCATCAAACCTGGTCAAAAGCCTTAGGTAATGCATGCAAGAACAGGCAGGAACTTTCCGCAACAAATCGATACCGCCCCCCTAATTCCTCTGGTATCAACACTGCACTACCCGCAGCTAATTCTTGATAAGCACCATCACCCCAAATAAGATTCAACTTACCCTTTATAGGCATGACAAGCGAATAACTCGACATTTCAAGTTCGTAATAACCTGCCTCGAGATTAATTCTTCGCACCAGAAAATCATCGAAACTTACTATTTGCTCAACACTAAGCCGCTCACAATGAATCAGACTCTCGATCGTAGAATGAAACGTATAGTCAATCTCGGCAATCTCTAACGCACTCTCGGTATCCCAGTGATCCTGTGTAATCACCTTTTGGGCAAAACTGAGGATTTTTCGTTCATAAACAGGTGTCTGAAACTCAACAACTTTAACTCCATGCTGAAGAGCATGGGGAACACGCCTTGGGATAGCTAAAGTATCACCCACCACTAGTGGCAGGTAATTTACAAACCCATTCATTATGTGTCGTAGTTTTTGCTCAGTGTGGATTAGCTCTTTATTTTCAATCGATTGGGATAAAATATTAATACACTTTTTTAAATATTGGGCAGTCTCTGCAACTGAGGGGTCAATAGAGGATGACAGGCTCAGGCCATCTATTTTCCTATCCAACTCCCGCCTTACTTTTTCATAATTCGCCACTGCATCCAGATAGGCTTTTTTGAAATCATTTTCATTCAGGTATTCACGTCGCTTATCAGAAGAAAAACCGAGCTGAATGCGTCCTATACCACTTGGCCACGCCTGTTTATCGACAGATGTAACAACATAAACTTCTTGCTTTTTCTCATGCAGCTCAAAATATAAATCGCCGTAAACTTCATCAGGCAAAGGATCCAATACCTTCAAGAGAATTAATGACTGTTGCGCCTGGGGAAATAAAGCCAATATCCATGGCAATGGAATACTGCCTCCGTTACATTTCACCGCTGCCTGGCCGCGAGCCTCTATACCGGTAAACCAAATTTCCTGACCCCATGGTTTGGGAATATGTACGGGCACCAACTCCCATGGAGCAGAAACCTGAAAAATTGGAAGACAATTTGCTGTGACAAATTGCTGGATAGACATCAAATCATCCGGAAGAGATTGAATATCTATAATTAGCTCTTCTGTTTTTTTGAATACGCTTAGATGAAGAGCAACTTCCCCGGATGTGGTATCAGCGTAAATTAACGCCAGCAAATCCAGGGCAGATTCATCAGGTAAATAGGTTTGGAAAAAATTGAAATGAAATGCAAATGCAAACCTATCCGATTGAATCAAAGCAAGTTGTGTAACAACCCAGACGTCAGGAGATTGGTCATTATCAAGATTAAAAAATTTCAAGTGGAACCCTGTAAACGCAAAAGAATCGCCAGTTTACCAGAGGACTACATGAATCTTCGCGCATTAAACTATGCAAAATTGTAATCCCAAAATAAAAGCAGCCAATTCGTGATTGGCTGCTTTTACTTCAGATAAGGCAACGCTAATACAACAAATAGTTAGTTCAAGCGCTCCAGAACAGTAGTAATTCCCTGCCCCAAACCGATACACATCGTTGACACACCAAAATTCAAGTCTCGGTCTTGCATCACGGTTAACAACGAACCAGTAATTCGTGTTCCCGAACAACCGAATGGATGCCCCAATGCAATAGCGCCACCATGCAAGTTAACCTTATCACTCATTACATCCAATAATTTTAAATCCTTCAGCACAGGCAATGCCTGAGCAGCAAAAGCCTCATTTAACTCAACAGCATCGATATCATCAATAGTGAGATTGGCCGCCTTCAACGCTTTCTCAGTAGAGGGCACTGGACCATAACCCATAATCGATGGATCCACACCGGCAAGACCGAGAGACACGACTTTCGCAATGGGTTTTAAGCCCAGAGATTTCGCTCTTTCTGCCGACATAACCAGCATAACCGAGGCGCCATCACTTAATTGGGATGAAGTACCTGCAGTGACCTGCCCATTTTTTGGATCAAATACGGGCGGCAGTTTTGCCAAAGCCTCGACAGTTGTTTCCGGACGAATCGTTTCATCCTGATCGACAGAAATAAAAAAGCCGTCAGCGTTATGACCATCAACCGGAATAATTTCACGCTTGAACTTTCCAGTTTCACGAGCTTTGGCCGCGAGCTGGTGAGAACGTGCACCAAACTCATCCATCTGCTGACGATTAATTCCATGCAGGAGAGCTAAATATTCGGCCGTCATCCCCATATTACCCGCCGCTTTCGCAACCGAAAGCCCCAGTAACGGGTTAATACTAACTGATTCATACATAGGCAAATGACCCATGTGCTCTACCCCACCAATTAAATAAACATCGCCCTGCCCTGCACGAATATTTACGGTAGCGGTATGTAACGCTGACATCGATGACCCGCAAAGGCGATTGATAGTTTGCGCCGGAATTGTGTGCGGCAAGCCAGCAAGCAATAAAATATTACGCGCAATATTAAAGGCTTGTTCTTCGCGCTGCATTACACAGCCCCATAACAAATCATCAATGGTATTAGGGTCCAATTGTGGATTTCGCGCTAATAAACCTTTAATAATTGCTGCGGAAATATCGTCCGCACGAACATGACGGAAGCAGCCATTTTTGGAGCGCCCCATGGCGCTGCGAGCATAATCGACAATAACAACGTCGCGTGGTTGTAAGCTCATTACTCTGACTCCTTAACCGTAAAATTTCTGATTGTTTGCTGCTTTGGCTTTCAAGCTATCGGGAGCAGAATACAACGCACCAAGATTGCTGAATTTATTTGCCAGATCACAGAATGCCTGCGCGCCGATGGAATCAATCCAACGGAATACACCACCGCGGAAAGGCGGAAAACCAGTTCCATAAACCAGAGCCATATCCGCTTCGGCCGCCGTTTCTACTATGCCCTCATCCAGACAACGAGTTAATTCAGTAGCCATTGGAATCATCATGCGCGCAATAATATCGTCATCACTCAACTCAACTGCACCAGTGATCGTCGGTTTAAGAATGTCCAACACCTCAGGTGCGGCTACTTTTGCAGGCTTACCTTTTTTATCCAATTCGTAATTATAAAAACCTTTTTCATTTTTCTGCCCCAAACGACCTGCAGCGAAAAGCACATCTGTGCATGATGTAAAATCTCTCTTCATGCGCTCTGGAAAACCATCTGCCATTACTTTTTCTGCATGAACAGCAGTATCAATTCCAACTACATCAAGCAGATATGCTGGCCCCATTGGCCAACCCCAAGTTTCCATCAGTTTATCGATACGCTGGAAATCCACACCATCGCGCACCAACATTGCAAAACCGGCCAGGTATGGGAATAAAACCCGATTTACCAAAAAGCCAGGACAATCTTTTACAACGATTGGCTTTTTGCCCATCGCATTTGCGTAAGCAACCGTACGAGCAACCGCGTTATCAGAGGTTTTCACACCGCGAATAACTTCAACCAAAGGCATCATGTGCACCGGATTAAAAAAGTGCATACCACAAAAGTTTTCAGGGCGAGCCAACGCTTCTGCTAAAAATGAAATTGAGATTGTGGAGGTGTTGGATGCAATAACAGTATTCGCACTAACTTTGGATTCAGCTTCCGCCAGCACTGCTTTTTTTACTTTAGGATTTTCAACAACAGCTTCGACAACAATATCGACATTATCAAAACCATCGTAACTTAACGCAGGTTCGATCCGATTCAATACCTCGCCCATTTCAGCCGCTGAAATTTTCTTACGTTCAACACGTTTGCTGATTAATTTATTAGCTTCCGATAATCCCAAATCAATTCCTTTTTGGGCGATATCTTTCATCTTGATCGGAACGCCTTTTAGTGCGGATTGATAGGCGATACCGCCGCCCATAATGCCCGCCCCCAGAACGGCAGCGCGCTCAATTTTTTTATCAGCTTTTTTCTCCCACCCTTTGGCTTTTTTAGTCAGCATTTGCTCATTTACAAAAATACCAACCAATGATTGCGCCACGGGAGTTTGAGCCATTTTGGCAAAATTTTCCGCCTCAGCTTGCAATGCTTCATCACGTCCCTTATCGGCGGCTTTTTGCATTGCCTTGATAGCACTGACCGGAGCCGGATAATTACGACCAGCCTGTGCACCGACAAACGCTTTGGAGGTTTCAAAGGCCATCATTGACTCAATGAAATTTAATTTAAGTGGACCTTTCTTCTGTGTACGACGGGCGAGATAGTCGAACTTGCCGCTAATGCATTGTTTCAAACAATGTATAGCCGCGTCCTTAAGTTTGATGGGTTCCACAACGGCATCAACTACCCGGGCGGCAAGTGCAGTTTCTGCATCATTTTCTTTGCCGGCAGCAATCCACTCTACTGCGGTATCAAGACCCGCGACGCGAGGTAAACGCACGGTGCCCCCCCAACCTGGAATTATTCCAAGCTTGGTTTCTGGCAATCCCACCTTTGCTGCAGTGCTGGCAACACGGTAATCACACGAGAGGCAAAATTCTAACCCGCCGCCCAAAGCGAAACCGTTTATCGCCACTACAGTTGGAAATGGCAGATCTTCAAAACGGCAAAAGTTACGATTATTAGTAGCCAGGTGACTGGTAATATTTTCCGGGCCCGACGCAAATACAGCACCAAATTCCATAATATCCGCACCAACAATAAATACATCCTTGGCACTCGTCACCACCAGACCCTTGATGTCTTTGACTTGTTCGAGCAAATCAAGTACTTGCTGGAGTTCAGACACCGCAAGCAAATTGAATTTATTAACTGACTCGCCTTGCAGATCAAAGGTCAATTCTGCAATACCATCAGGCAGCAGCGAAACCTTAAGGGCTTTTCCCTGGAACATAATCAAATCTCTCATTGGAATAAGGATGGAAAAACTGGTTATGAGTGTAGCAGGCTGACGTTAACTTGCCTTATGGGAGAGCAAACTGATGGGGAATAACGCACAAAAAAATACAACAATTAGCGACTATGTGCAAAAAGCGAACAAACAAATAGTTTAAGTGGAACATCGCCTGAATTAATGAATTGATACAGTTGACACATGGGAATGTAAAAAGTGTCCCCGGCAATTAATGAATCAGTAACAGCCACTGATTTCAATTGCGCTTTACCAGCTAATACAACACCACAAGTATCACACTCCAGTAGCGCCAAACCATTCGACCCACCAACAGGAACAATAATAGATTGAGCAAATAATTGATTTTTTTCTTGATGGGAACCATGTTTGGTTAAAGAGAATAGCTGGGCTGAATCATTGGATGTTCGAGCAACCCTGACCAATGAGTGCAGATTAAAGTCAAAAAAATCTGCCATCCGAATCGGAATTACAGAAAGGATTCGCTCAAGAGATTGAATACTGGGACTTACCTGCCCCAATTCAATCATTGAAATACTGCTATTAGTAACGCCAGCTCTCTTAGCAAATTCTCGTTGGGAAATGCCGTAAATTTCGCGGATTAATTTAAGCCTGATACCAACATTATTATTGGAATTTTGAGCAATGGCAGGACCATTCATGCCTGGCAACACATCCAGGTCGATTCCTTCAATAGACATACCAACACCTAAATCACCATACATCCATTTCGTGAAGGCACCGGATAAAATCCGGCGCATTTTGGCAATTACTTTTTAGAAGCAAGCAACTGATCACGTTCAGACGTAGGCAGGTTATCAACTATCAATTGATAGGAATGATCAATCATACGCTGGATCTGCTCGGTAGGGACAGAGCTATCCAAAATGACAGTATTCCAATGTTTCTTATTCATTTGGAAACCTGGGCGCACAGCCGGATACTGCTCGCGCAATTGCAGGGCCAAATCAGGATCGCACTTCAAGCTTACCCGCGGCACACCGCCTTCGGCTGTCAAAGTGGCAAACATTTTATGACAAACTTTATAAACTGCCATATCAGGTCCAGAAGGAAACATCTCTTTAGCCTGATGCTTATTTAAAAGGTATTTCTGTGCAGAAAGAAAATCCATGTTTTAGTCCTTTATCGAACAACTCAGGTCGATTAAAAAGCTATAAAAAGGGTTAGGGTTAATGCAATAGCACTGGCTACAGGATTGCCCAAGCTGCAAAATCACGAATTCTATATGACTTGCGCTTTGAAACTGCCCTTGTATTGGCACCGGTTACACTCCTGACGTATCCGCATAGGCTGTTTATTTGAACGCCATACCTATATGACCCAAAGTTATTACCAAGGTACAACCCTACACGTATAACCTTTAGATCATCGGCCCGCTCCCTCTATTAACGCCTATTCTGCATCAGCTGCAACAGAAACGATAGAGAGGATGGCGTCAAATTCAACTATATTTGATTTGGTGGTGATTTTATGGTCAAACAGACCAGTTGTCACTCTATTCCACCACAAATATAGCCCTGACGTAAAAAATATTTATCAGCCCTATTATTGTAGAACCACAAATCTTTGACTCTCCTTTTCGAAGACTAGCATATAGGTTACAAAAAAATAAATTGCACAACCTTTTCACAAGCAGGTATTAATACTCAGGAGCTCCTAAAATGACGTACGACGATATTCCCTATACTCAGGTTCCCAAAAATTTTTTTCTATTTTCTCTTCAATAATATCTTCAGGAATAGGTAACGCCACTTCATCAGCAATAGCCTGGATTACGACGGCTTTAGCAATTAGTCTGCTAACAGCGCGAATGGTTTCCAATGATGGCAACAAAGCACCATTTCCTGTTTGTGCAATAGGCGATGCACCTGCAAGAGCCTTGCTGGCTGCCATCATCATATTGTCAGTAATTCTCGAAGCTTTGGCAGTAATAACACCCAAACCAACACCCGGGAAAATATAACTGTTATTGCACTGAGCAATTTCAATAGTTTCATCCCCCATATCTACTGGAGGAAAGGGGCTGCCGGTAGCTACCATTACCCTCCCACCACTCCATCGCAATAAATCAACTGGCTGCGATTCAGCCTGGGAAGTTGGATTGGATAAAGGCAAAATTAAAGGACGATCACAATGCAATAGCATGGCTTCCACGATCGCCTTGGTAAATAAACCTGCTTGACCGGACACACCAATTAACACAGTTGGCATTGTGTTAGTCACTACATCCAATAAATTAATCGGCCCATCATCACTTGCATGAGTTAAATTCCAGGCACTCACTACATTATCAGGCGTGCAAAAAGGAATTTGAAAATCAAATAAACCAGTAGAGCTCTCTTGCAGTAAACCATCTTTACTTAATAAAAAAATACGGCTTCGGGCATCTGCTTCTGTAGCTCCCTCCGCAATCATATGCTTGATAATTTGATCAGCAATCCCACAACCCGCAGAGCCTGCTCCTGCAAATACAATACGCTGATCACGAAGCCTTTCACCTTTCCCCAGGCATGCAGACATTAATGTACCTACCGTTACTGCAGCTGTTCCTTGTATGTCATCATTAAAGCAACAGAGCTGATTACGATATCGCTTTAACAGCGGAGTCGCATGATCTTGAGCAAAATCCTCAAATTGTAATAACACATTTGGCCAGCGCACTTTTACTGCCTGAATAAACTCATCAACAAATTCATAATAGTCATCACCGGTAATACGAGGATGGCGCCATCCCATGTACATGGGATCATCCAACAATGCCGCATTATTAGTGCCTACATCCAAAGTCACAGGCAACGTATACGCAGGGCTAATACCACCACATGCTGTATAGAGAGCCAATTTACCAATTGGAATACCCATCCCTCCGATTCCTTGATCCCCTAACCCCAGAATCCTCTCACCGTCAGTAACTACTATAACTTTCACATTTTGTTTAGTCGCATTTTGTAGCATATCTTCAATGCGATCCCGGTCAGGATATGAAATAAAAAGACCACGTTTACGTCGGTATATTTTAGAAAACTGCTGGCAAGCCAAACCAACAGTAGGCGTGTAAATCAAAGGCATTATTTCAGTGAGATGATCAGTAACCAAACGAAAATAAGCGGTTTCGTTAGTGTCCTGAATATTCCGCAAATAAATATGTTTATCGATTGGTGTCTGAAAGGAACATAACTGGTGATATACGCGCGCTTCCTGCTCTTCAATTGTTTCAATTTTGTAAGGTAAGAGACCTTCCAGATTGAATTGTTGTCGCTCGCGCTGGGTAAACGCACTACCCTTATTTAACAGCGGAGCTTCTAACAGTGCAGGTCCCGCAAAGGGAATGTAAATTGGGCGTTTTTTCGTCATGACAATCACTGACAAGAGACTTATATATGGCAACCATAGCGCAAATAACCTAATACAACCAGAGCATAAACGTATAAGAATTATTATTTTTGTTATCTAATGGTTAAAATAAAGTCCAGTACAATTTATTGAATGTTTACTATCAACCGGCAGAGTTAATTATGACAATCGAAGAATTCATCGCAAAATTAAATTCAACACCTAATAATATTGATTTTAAAGAAACTATTGCTGTAATTGATGCGCACTATGAGTTTACTCCCACCGAATTTCAAAATGGAGAACTGAAAAACGAAGCGGGGCAAAATTCCGGTTCATGCAAGCTGTTCTCATTTGCTCAACTATCAGGTTTAAACCAACAGCAAACACTGGCCTGTTTTGGAGATTATTATCGAATTGATGTATTACTCCACCCAACAGCAACTGATCACCAAAACATTCGTAATTTTATAAAATATGGATGGCAAGGAATTAGTTTTAAAGGTAGAGCGCTGTTTCCTAAATAAATACGGGGGAGTATTCAATGTGGATACAAAAAGAAATCCAACTACCCGCTTATCATCGGGGCTTTCATTTGATTACAAACGAAATACTTAATAAATTGCCAGAACTCAAGCAAATAAACATTGGTTTATTGAATATCCTCATTAAGCACACATCTGCATCTATCACCATCAACGAAAACGCAGATCCGACCGTACGCAAGGATTTTGAAAGCTTTTTTAATCGAGCAGTTCCCGAAGATCAACCGTATTATTTGCACAATGATGAGGGAAGTGATGATCTTCCCGCTCATCTAAAAAGCAGCCTGCTTGGAGCCAGCCTTAATATTCCGGTGACACAGGGGCGCTTAAATGTGGGATTGTGGCAAGGAATCTATCTATGCGAGCATCGAAATCATGGCGGAAGCAGATTATTGGTATTAACACTACAAGGTGAGGCTAGCCAATAACATGGCCTTATTATGAAAATGTACAAATATAAATACATCACCGTATTTAAATGGCCGTAATTAACATGAAAAAAGTTAATGCTTTTTTCATGTTAATTAATGTATAAAAAACCCGCACACTTGCGGGTTTTTATACATTATTTGCGAAAACCAGGAGGCAACGCCCCACCCGGAGGCATACCGCCCGGGAACGCACCGCCAATACCACGCATCATTTTCTGCATGCCGCCACCTTTCATTTTGCCCATCACTTTGGCCATTTGTTTGTATTGTTTTAACAAACGATTCAAATCCTGAATATCAGTGCCAGAACCAGCTGTGATACGACGCTTGCGTGAGCCACTCAAATCGTCCGGGTTGCGGCGCTCTTCCGGTGTCATGGAATTAATAATGGCTTCCATGGTTTTAAATTGCTTATTCATATTGGCGGATTGTGCTAACTGCGCGACATTCCCCAAACCGGGCAATTTATCCAGCATAGATGTCAAACCACCCATGTTTTGCATTTGCTGCAGTTGATCGCGCAAATCTTCCAAATCAAATTTTTGACCCTTGGTCACTTTCTTGATTAATTTTTCTGCTTTTTCTTTATCAACGTTGCGCTCTACTTGCTCGATCAATGAGAGAACATCGCCCATACCAAGAATACGTGATGCGATACGATCCGGATGGAATGGTTCAAGCGCGTCAACTTTTTCGCCAACACCCAAAAACTTGATTGGCTTGCCAGTGATATGACGCACAGAAAGTGCAGCACCGCCACGCGCATCGCCATCTGCTTTGGTGAGGATCACACCGGTTAACGGCAATGCATCATTGAAAGCTTTTGCGGTATTCACAGCGTCCTGGCCGATCATTGCATCAATAACAAACAGGGTTTCGATGGGATTGATAGCTGCATGCAGCTCTTTAATTTCGGTCATCAATTCTTCATCGACATGCAAGCGACCGGCGGTATCGACAATCAGCACATCAAAGAATTGCTTTTTTGCATGGTCAATTGCATTGCGCGCGATATCCAGAGGATTTTGGTCGCCAGTCGATGGGTAAAACTCTACTCCAACCTCACCTGCCAGGGTTTGCAACTGCTGGATCGCCGCAGGGCGATAAATGTCAGCACTCACCACCAGCACTTTTTTCTTCTCACGTTCTTTAAGGAAACGCGCCAATTTGGCAACCGAAGTAGTTTTACCGGCCCCCTGCAAACCTGCCATCAAAACTATTGCCGGTGGTTGTTGGGCCAGATTCAACGACTCGTTCGCTTGCCCCATAGTGGCAACAAGTTCTGCTTCTACAATCTTGATAAATTGCTGACCCGGGTTTAACGCTTTGCTGATTTGCTGCCCTAAAGCACGGCTACGCACCTGATCAATAAAGGTTTTTACAACGGGTAAAGCAACGTCGGCTTCCAACAGAGCTTTGCGTACATCGCGCAGTGCGTCTTTGATATTGTCTTCACTGAGGCGCGCCTTGCCGGTAATACTGCGCAGGGTATGGGATAAACGATCGGTCAAATTCTCAAACATAGCCTGTCTCAAAATCAGTGTTAATAACATGAGGATTTCTGACCAAGCAGGTCAGGGCCGCCAAATGTTGGGCCATCCACATAAAGTGGGCGCGATTATACCCCCAAGCAGCTAGAAAAGGAGCAGTCACAACAACATACGTGACGGTAAGGTTGAGCTTATTAAGGTCACTTCTCATTTATCTTCTCTTTGGAGGGACCTTATGACACACTTGCGACCTTGATTTCGCCTTTGAAAAGCAGCCAAGGATTATTCTCTTACAGCATGATGACACTAAGCGCCAATCTGATCGCCCTGCTCATTTATACCTTTTCTGCCATTTATTTTGGCCGCCAGTTCGGACGCCATCAATCACTCCCTGTCCGCCAATTACGCCAGGTGGCAGCCGCAGCATTGATTGCTCACGGAATTGGTGTGTATGGTCTTAGCTTGAAAGAAGGCCAATTAGCTTTTAGCCTCTTCTCCGCCTCATCATTAATTTTCTGGGTAGTTAATGCGATCGTTCTTTTCAGTAGCCTCAAGAAAGAACTGCACAATCTGTTTTTGCTCTTATTTCCACTCTCCGCTGTGTCGGTATTAGGCTCAATGCTTGGCGATAACCCGGATTGGCAACATACCCTGGAATACAGTATTGCAGCCCATGTGATTTTATCGATTCTTGCTTACAGCTTACTTACCATCGCAAGCCTGCAAGCGTTGCTACTTGCCTACCAAAACCGGGCGCTGAAAAATAAAAGCCTGCTTGCAAACAGCAAACTCCTTCCTCCATTGCAAACCATGGAGTCTTTGCTATTTGAGTTTTTATGGGTGGGCGAGCTGCTACTTACCCTCGCAATAATTTCAGGTTTTTATTTCCTTGAAGATATGTTCGCACAGCATCTAGTACATAAAACCGTGTTTTCTTTAATTGCCTGGTTCATTTATGCGCTTTTACTTTGGGGTAGATTCCAATTAGGTTGGCGCGGCACCAAGGCAATTCGCTGGGCATTGGCTGGATTTGTATGCCTGATGCTGGCCTATTTCGGCAGTAAATTAGTATTGGAAATTATTTTGAACCGCATTTAGAGATGCGGTCCGAACACTCCCTTAATCTTTTTTCCTTTTTATTGCCCTTCGCAGTAACCAACCAAAGCAAGCCGCTGCACCTATTAAGCCAACAAGGCAAATCAATAGTAGCCCAAGGTAATTTATTAACTCTGCCCAACTTAAACCCCACCCGACTACCGCTAAAACGATAAAGCAACCGCCAGCCAGTAGATTAATACCCAAACCGCGGTATTTTAGTAATCGATGAATCATGACGGCGAATTGAAGAGTTGGTTTATCGCGTAGGCAACCCCAACATTATCAGCGGTTTGAGTTACCCAATCAGCAATTGATTGCACATTCGGATTTGCATTTCCCATTGCAACTCCTATTCCTGCCATTTGCAAAAAATCCATATCGGACTCCGCATCACCAAATGACATAACCTGGTGAGCCTGAACTTTGTGGTACTGCAGTAAAAACTCAAAAGCACGCAATTTGGTAGCAGTAGATGAAATAACACTAGCGAATTGCCAATCAGGATAAGCGGTCAAATAAGCACGCGCAAAAATCAGATTAGGAAACTGAGCTTCAAGCGCAGATAACAAATCGCCCTGCTTCGCGCGGTCTACACCGAGTAATAATTTGACAATATCAAAACGATTGATAACGTCATCCAAGTTGTCGCGGGCTGGATTAACACGTAAATGTGAAGCGTGAACTTTACTTATTTCTGTTGTTTGCGAAGTATAAAATGCAGAATCAGTGTAGGCTTCCGTATAAAGCCCCATAGTATTTGCAGCTGCAAAAATAGCTCGGGCTTCGTCTTTCTTTAAGGGAACATCCAGCAAAGTTTGCCGGGTTTGCGGATCATAAATATGAGCCCCTGTATAAAACATACCCGCATCCTGAATACCCAACTCATCCATCAGAAAACGCGCCGCAAAATAAGGGCGCCCCGATGCGATGGCAGTTTTAATTCCGCGGGACTTCAGTAAATTAATGGCAGGAAAGAGCTCGGGACGAAGTTGGCCGCATGAATCCAACAAAGTGCCATCTATATCAAAGAGCGCCAGACGAATATGTTTAGCAGCATTAATGAGATGAGATGGCACCTGCATGACTAGCGCAGAACCAAAAGAGTAACAACAAAATAAACCAACACAAAACTGCTTAACGCAATTCCTTTTACCGCAATACTTTTTTGGGCATCAGACCAGGATTGAAAACGCGAGTGCCTTGCTATCAACAGCTTTGCCGACGCAAATATCACTATAAACGCAGCAACCCAATATAACGCATACTGACTAAAAAATTGTTCCGGCATTTTTAATTCCGTCTATTCACGGCGCCACTGAGTGGTGCCATCGCGAGAATCCTCAAGTACAATTCCTGAATCGGTTAGCGCTTTACGAATTTCATCTGCACGCGCGTATTGTTTATCTTTTTTAGCCTGGATACGTTCCGCAATTAAACGTTCGACTTCTCCTGCCGAAATCTGATCGCTGCTACCTGCTTGTAAAAACACTGCTGGATTTTCCTGCAATATCCCCAAAATCAAACCAAGCGCTTTTAGCTCGCCCGCCAAACGTATTGCCAATGCAGGATCTGCTTTACTCGCGTTATTCAGGTCTCGTACCAGATCATACATTCCTGCCAACGCAACACGAGTATTGAAATCATCATTCATTGCGTCAACAAACGCTTTGTAATAATTGCTTTCAGTCAGATCAGAGAGAGGCGTCGGAACAACATCCACATAATCACGCAAAGCTCCGTAGAAGCGGTCCAAACCGGTACGCGCTTCAATAAGATTATCTTCAGCATAATTAATTGGACTGCGATAATGACTACTCACCAACAGGAAGCGTACAACTTCAGGGTGATATTTTTCCAGCACATCGCGAATAGTAAAAAAATTGCCAAGTGACTTCGACATTTTTTCACCGTCAACACGCACTGCACCGGCATGCATCCAGTAATTTACATATTTGCAACTATTTGCCGCTTCACTCTGGGCAATTTCATTTTCGTGGTGAGGAAACGGAAGATCAGGACCACCGCCATGAATATCAAACGTATCCCCGCAGCAATGCTTGCTCATTGCAGAACATTCGATATGCCAACCGGGGCGACCATTTCCCCACGGAGATTTCCATGCAGGCTCGCCTGCTTTCGCACCTTTCCATAATACAAAATCGCGTGGATCTTCTTTAATTTCATCCACTTCAATACGCGCACCAACCAGCAATTCATCCACATTTTTATTGGTGAGTTTGCCATAGTCTGCAAAGCGGGTTACGCGATAATAAACATCGCCGTTGCTGGCCGCATAGGCGTAACCCTTATCGATCAGCGCTTTATTCATATCCAGGATCTGATTGATATAAGCAGTTGCGCGCGGTTCTATATCCGGACGCGCAATTCCCAAACGGGTTTCGTCCTCATGCATATAGTCGATGAAACGTTTGGTCAGCTCAGTATATTCCTCACCATTTTCATTCGCGCGCCGGATAATTTTGTCGTCAATATCTGTGATATTACGTACATAGGTAACACCCCAATTCTGACTGCGCAAAAATTTGGTAATCACATCAAAAGCAACCAATACGCGAGCATGACCAATATGGCAGTAGTCATAAACGGTAATACCGCAAACATACATAGAAATTTTGCCTGGTTTTAATGGCTTAAAAATTTCTTTTTGGCGAGTGAGAGTGTTGTATATCTGCAGCATATTATTCCTGCTCTTCTTTGCCGAAGCTGTCTTTCAAACTAATAGTACGGTTAAATACCGGTTTTTCCGCTGAGCTGTATTTGCTATCCAGACAGAAATAACCCTGACGTTCAAACTGGAAATTATTTCCTACAACTGCATTACCCAAACTGATTTCTGCTTTACAACCTTGCAAAATTTCCAGATTATCGGGATTCATTGCATCCAGGAAATTTTTCCCACCGGCATCAGGCGCTTCATCATTAAACAAGCGATCATACAAACGCACTTCGCAATTCAGATGTTGCGAGGCAGAAACCCAGTGAATAACACCTTTGGGTTTTACGCCATCTTCCGGGTCTTTCCCCAAGGTTCCTTCGATGATGCGTGCGCGAATTTCAATAATATTTCCCGTAGCATCTTTAATAGCTTCATCGGCCTCAATTACATAAGCTCCGCGCAAACGCACTCGCTTACCCAACACCAAACGCTTATATTTTTTATTGGCTTCTTCACGGAAATCTTCTTGCTCAATAAAGACAGTTTGGGTGAACGGAATTGTGCGCCCCCCCAAATCATCGCGATTTGGGTGATTATGAACCGTCAGTGTTTCTACTTTGTCCGCTGGATAATTGGTTAGCGTGACCTTCAATGGACGCAACACACACATAGCGCGCGGTGCATTTTTATCGAGATCATCACGCACACAGAATTCCAGCATCCCTACATCCACCACACCATCAGAACGTGTTACGCCGATGCGCTCGCAGAAGTTGCGTAATGATGCCGGTGTAAATCCACGACGACGCATACCAGAAATGGTTGGCATACGTGGGTCATTCCAACCGTCCACATAACCTTCATCAACCAATTGTTTCAGTTTGCGTTTGCTTGTTACCGCATAATTAATATTTAAACGTGCAAATTCATATTGACGTGGCGCAGCAGGAACTGGCAAGTTTTGAATAAACCAATCGTATAGCGGTTTATGGTCTTCAAATTCCAACGTACAAATAGAATGGGTAATCCCTTCGATCGCATCACTTTGGCCGTGCGCAAAATCATACGACGGATAGATGCACCACTTGTCACCCGTTTGATGATGATGTGCTTTTTTGATGCGATAAATAATCGGGTCGCGCAAATTAATATTGGGTGATGACATATCTATTTTTGCGCGCAATGAACAGGAGCCTTCATCAAATTCACCTGCACGCATCTTTTCAAACAGCATCAGGTTTTCTTCCACTGAGCGATCACGATAAGGGCTGTTTTTGCCAGACTCAATTAAAGTGCCACGATACTCACGCATCTGCTCAGCACTTAAATCGCACACAAATGCCAAACCATTCTTAATCAAATGAATGGCCCACGAATACAATTGATCAAAATAATCCGACGTATATTTAACGTTTCCATCCCACTGGAAACCGAGCCATTTAACATCTTCCATGATGGCATTTACGAACTCCTCGTTTTCCTTTTCCGGATTGGTATCATCAAAACGCAAATTGCAAACACCACCAAACTCTTGTGCCATACCAAAATTCAGGCAGATAGATTTAGCGTGACCAATGTGCAAATAGCCATTTGGCTCAGGTGGAAAACGGGTCGCTATTTTACTGTGTAAGCCCTGCTCCAGATCCTTGCGAATAATTTGCTGGATAAAATGCAAAGGCTTGGTTTTGGCTTCGGCGGTATCGTTACTTGCAATCGGAGAATGATTGTCGCTCATGGGATAACAAATCCATTGGATGATTCATGGGTCAGATACGATTCTGTCAGATATAAACAGGATCGTGAAAATTGAGGTTATTCTACTGATTCAAAACGGCTTTTCATACCTCAGGATAGCCACCGAGAAATATGAAAAGCCCGACAGAGATCAAAAAACACTCAGTCTTTAATGGGCGGCGGCGGAGCTGCACGATAATCGCTACGACGATTCAATTGATAACGCCTGACCGCCTGATTGTGTGCATCCAGCGTCGCAGAAAATTCGCTGGTTCCATCACCCTTGGCGACAAAATATAAAGCGTTTCCTGCTGCGGGATTTAACGCCGCCTTGATTGAGGCAGCACTGGGTAAGGCAATAGGCGTTGGCGGCAGCCCTTCAATCACATAAGTGTTATACAAAGTTGCCTCTTCAAGATTCTTACGGGTGATGCGCCCCTGATAATTATCACCCATTCCATAGATAACAGTCGGATCAGTTTGCAGTTTCATACCTTGCTGCAATCGCCGCACAAACACACCGGCAATTTGATCGCGCTCACTGTGGTGCCCCGTCTCGCGCTCAATGATCGAAGCCATAATTAATGCTTCATAAGCGTTTTTGTAAGGCAAATTGGCCAAGCGCTTTTCCCATTCGGCATTCAATAAATTTTCCATTTTCCGATAGGATTTTTGCAAAATTTCCACATCACTGGTATTGCGACTGAAACTATAAGTATCCGGAAAAAACCAACCTTCTGGATGACTGATAGGTAACCCCAATAGCGAAAGCTGTTCGGCCTCACTCTTTCCAGACAAATCATGACGAACGGATACATTTTTTTCCAATGCAGCGAGCGCTTGCTTAAATGTCCACCCCTCCACAAAAGTAACCTGATATAAAACCACATCACCTTTTTTTAACTTTTCCAATAAGGTTTCAGGTGTAGTACCGGGCGCAAATAAATATTCCCCGGCATGCACTTTATGGGTGTCAGTGAAGCGCGCATACAAACGTAACAGGCGCGGGTAATCGAGTACCTTATGTGCGCCCAAATCATTCGCCAAATGACTTAACGACTGCCCTTGCTTTAATTCGTAGCGATAGCCTTGGGAATCAATATGCAATGGTGTTTTTAACCAATTCTGAAAATAAAACCAGCCAGCGGTCGCACTGATTAGGCCGGCCAAATATATTCCTGTGGCAATTATCAGGAGTTTTACAGGTAGGGATATTTTTTTCATAAATAGCGTATTAAGAGCACATCAATAAAAGAGTAAATATTTATCCCAACAATTGGATAAGTTGTTGTTGTAACTGACGGGTAATCGAGTGATGCAAGTTAGTCGAAACTCCCGCAACATTTTTCACAGGCCAGATACCAAACACACTATTTGTTAACAATATTTCATCTGCATCCAGCAGTGACTCGTAAGGCATGCTTTCTATATTAACCAGTACATTTATTGCGGGAGCCAACTTTTCAATGAGCGTTCGACGCATGACACCTGCCACGCCAGAGCTTGATAAATCAGGGGTATAGAGTTGTTTATTTTTTACAATAAACACATTACTGACAGTCGCTTCAATCAGGTTATTGTCACCATCCAATAATAACCCCTCAGCAAATTCATCATGCCATTCTGCTCGCGCCAAAATATGTTCAAGGCGATTCAAATGTTTAATGCCTGCCAATGCAGGATTTTTTCCAAGGCGCAAATCGCAGACACGAATATCAACCCCATTCAAAAATAGCGGCGATTGCAAATGGTTACCGGCAAATATTCCAATACAGTACGTTGGATTTACCTGATCAGGCAAACGATAACCCCGCCCCCCCACTCCGCGTGTAATTTGTATTTTTATCACGGTATCAGGATACTGATTAAACTGCAGATTCAATAACAGCTTATCCAGATATTCCTGCAATCGCGGCTCATCCAGCGGTATTTGCAAACGCCTGGCTGAATTTATCAATCGCTCCCGGTGAAAATCCCATAACGGTATTCGACCCGAGGTGCAGCGGCAGGTTTCAAATACCCCATCGCCATAAGTAAAGCCGCGATCCAATGAAGATATCATGGCATCGGGAATACCGTTAATGCTGATAAGCGGTAAAAGCGCTGACATAACAATCCCCTCAATACAAAAACGCCGGCCTGTTTCCAGTCCGGCGTTGGATAAACCAGAAACGCAATATAATTTACACTTTGCGGAAAATCAGTGAACCATTAGTACCACCAAACCCAAATGAATTCGACAATACTGCTTCGATTTTACGCTCTTGCGCCGTGTGCGGAACAAGGTTGATATCGCAGCCCTCCTCCGGATTGTCCAGATTAATCGTTGGAGGAGCAACCTGATCGCGAATTGCCAGCACACTGAAAATTGCTTCAACCGCACCTGCAGCACCAAGCAAATGACCAATCATGGACTTGGTAGAACTAACAGCAACTTGACCAACCGCAGTGCCCATAACGGATTTAACAGCCTGACATTCCGCTTTATCACCTGCTTGGGTGGAAGTACCGTGCGCATTAATATAGTTGATCAACTCCAATGGAATCGCTGCATCCAGGATTGCATTGCGCATTGATGCCGCCGCGCCCGAGCCATCTTCCGGTGGAGAGGTCATATGATAAGCATCACCACTCATACCAAAACCAATCAGCTCGGCATATATTTTTGCACCGCGTTTTTTGGCGTGCTCATATTCTTCCAACACCAACACACCGGCACCATCGCCCAAGACAAAACCATCACGGTCTCTATCCCACGGGCGACTCGCCGCTTGCGGATTATCATTACGTGTGGATAGCGCACGCGCTGCTGCAAACCCCCCCAACCCCAATGGAGTTGTTGCCATCTCTGCACCACCAGCGACCATCACATCTGCGTCGCCATGCTGGATCATGCGCGCAGCAAAACCAATACTGTGCGTACCGGTGGTACAAGCCGTAGTAATTGCGATATTTGGACCACGTAAGCCATACATGATCGACAAATTGCCGGAAATCATATTAATAATGGCGCTAGGAACAAAAAATGGCGATATGCGACGAGGGCCTTTATGCTCCAGCGTTGAGGAGCCATCTTCAATAGTGCCAATACCACCAATACCGGAACCGATAGATACACCAATACGCCCGGCATTCGCGTCTGTAATTTCCAAACCTGAATCACGAATCGCCTGAATACCGGCAATCATTCCATATTGGATAAACGGATCCATTTTGCGCGCTTCTTTACTGGGGAAATAATCGTCCACGACCAGATTTTTTACCGAAGCACTGAACTGCGTGGTGAATGCTGAAGCATCAAAATGGGAGATAGTGGCAATGCCACTTTTACCATTGACTATACCTTGCCAGGTTTCAGCAACAGTATTTCCCAATGAACTGATCATACCCAGACCAGTGACAACAACTCTTCTACGCGACACCTGTGAGACTCTCCCGCGAAGGACAATCAAGCGGTAAAACCCTGCTGATTTGTCGTGGTGATTGTATTAATTTAATAGTTACCAATGCTCGATTCGCATAAAGCAATGAAATTATCAAAAAGAAAAAGCCGTACTATTTTGCAATAATACGGCTTTCTTAAACTGAAATCAGCGAATAATCAGATTACGCCAGGTTGGCATTGATGTAATCGATAGCCAATTGAACGGTAGTGATTTTCTCAGCTTCTTCATCTGGAATTTCAGTTTCGAATTCTTCTTCGAGAGCCATTACCAACTCTACGGTATCCAAAGAATCAGCGCCCAGATCTTCGACGAAAGAAGCTTCGTTTTTCACTTCTTCTTCTTTCACACCCAGTTGCTCAGCAACGATCTTTTTTACGCGTTCTTCAATGCTACTCATGATGTTATGTAACTCCTAGTGGTTGTAGTTCGAAACACTTGGACAATAAAACCAGAATTGGTTCGACCATGTGATCCGGCCAAAATCGACGCGCATTTTACATCGATTTTGAGGCTGTTGTAATGCAAAACGGCAAAAATCTTTAGGTTTCCATAAATAACACTTTAAAAACAAAGAGTTATAAACAAAAATTTACGACATATACATGCCGCCATTAACGTGAATGGTCTCACCACTGATATAAGCACCTGCATCGCTGGCTAGAAAAACAACGACGGACGCAATCTCTTCTGGCGCCCCAAGGCGCCCAAGCGGGATACGCGACAGCAATTGCTGCTTTTGTTCTTCCGGCAATACTTTGGTCATATCAGTATCAATAAAACCCGGTGCCACTGTATTAACGGTAATATTTCGCGATCCAACTTCTGCCGCTAATGAACGAGCAAAACCAGACACACCCGCTTTTGTTGCTGCATAGTTTGACTGCCCCGGATTACCCATTGCACCAACAACAGAGCTGATGTTAATAATCCTTCCCCACCGCGCCTTCATCATTCCACGCAAAACACCTTTGCTAAGACGATAAATCGCGCTGAGATTTGTGTTGATTACATCAAACCATTCCTCATCACTCATACGCATCAACAAATTATCTTTAGTAATGCCGGCATTGTTTACCAGAATGGCTGGTGCACCAAATTCGTCGCCAACACTTTTTAGCAGGCTTGCGACTGAATCTGCATCAGTCACATTTAATACCTTACCCGTTCCACGAATGCCCAACTCAGCAAAACGGGCAGAAATTTTTTCCGCTCCGGATTCGCTGGTAGCAGTGCCAATAACAATTGCCCCCGCCTTTCCAAGCTGCTCAGCAATCGCAGCCCCGATTCCACGGCTCGCACCAGTCACCAACGCAACTTTGTCATTCAAGCTCATAAGATTTAATCCCGTAAATTAAAATTAAACAGCTGTTAAAGCTGAAGTCAGCTCTTCCGGCTTTTCAACAGAAATTGCACTTAAATCCGGGCTAATACGTTTATTCAACCCAGATAAAACCTTGCCTGGCCCACACTCCAAAGTAAGAGTAATTCCTTTCCCAACCATTGCGTTAACACATTCAACCCAACGTACCGGACTATAAATTTGCTCAATCATTAACGCTTTAATTTTTTCAGGGTTACTTTCAGTGGCTGCAGTAACATTATGCACAACAGGTACCGAAGGTGAAGAAAATACAGTTTTAGTAATTTGTTCCGCCAATCGCTCTGCCGCCGGGCGCATCAATTCAGTATGGAAAGGAGCGCTCACAGGTAATGGCAATGCACGCTTTGCTCCCGCTTCTTTGCAAAGTAAACTTGCTCGCTCAACAGCACCAACTGCACCAGCAATAACAACCTGCCCTGGCGAGTTAAAATTTACGGCGGAAACAACTTCACCCTGCTCCGCTTTTTTACAAGCCTCTATAATTAACGCATCATCAAGACCAATAATTGCAGCCATTGCTCCTTGACCAGCAGGTACAGCTTCTTGCATAAATTTGCCGCGCTGCTGCACCAATTTCACCGCATCGCTAAAAGCAACAACATCAGCACATACCAACGCCGACCACTCACCAAGACTATGCCCTGCCATTAATGCAGGGACAACACCATTACGCTCTCGCCACACGCGAAACACTGCAACACTAGCAGTGAGCAGTAGTGGCTGGGTCCGCTCAGTTAAATTAATTTCTTCCTGCATACCATTTTGCACCAACGCCCAAAGATCATAACCCAATACTTCCGAGGCTTCCGCAAAAGTCTGCTGCACCACCGGATATTCAGCAGCCAATTCAGCCAACATACCAATTTTTTGAGATCCCTGACCAGGAAAAACAAACGCGAGATGAGAACTAGTCATAAAGGTTTAGCTTCTGTTTAAGATTAAAATAATTTAGTTAGTTGAATTTAATTGTTGTGCGATACGCTCAGGGACTTTTAATTTCACTTGCTCGCGAGCCACGACCAACGCCTGCATAAATGCTTTACGATCTGCACCACCATGGCTTTTTATCACTGCTTTTTGCAACCCCAAAAAACTGGCACCATTGTACAAGGATGGATTTAATTCTTCGCGCAATTGCTTAAACAGTGGCATCGATAGCAATGATAAAAATTTATTAAAAAGATTGCGCCGCACCGTATTTGAAATTTTTTGGGATATATAGCGCGCAACACCTTCACTAGCCTTTAATGCAATGTTGCCATGAAAGCCATCGCACACGATGACGTTTTCGCACCCCGTGAAAATACCGTCAGACTCAACAAACCCCACATAATTAATACGAACATCAGCACGCAGCAACTCCTGAGCCTGCTGCAATAATTCGGTACCTTTTTGGGATTCACTGCCGATATTTAGCAATCCAACACGAGGGCAATCAATACCCTCAATCTCAGCCAGCACACTTCCCATGAGCGCGAATTGGTGCAAATGCAAAGCCGTACAATTGATATTTGCCCCTAAATCCAACAAATAGGTAGAACCTTTCGTTACAGGCATGGATTTACAAATTGCAGGACGCTCGATAACAGGAAAGGTTTTTATTAAATATTTAGCCATCGCCAAAAGCGCCCCGGTATTTCCAGCGCTAACGCAGGCATCCGCAGCCCCTTCACGCAACAACTCCAAGGCAATCCACATGGATGAACCCTTTTTTTGTCGCAATGACACCAAAGGATCATCATTCATAGAGACAACATCAACAGCGTGCTTTATTTGAGCGGCACGAAGATGGCGGGATTTGATTATCAATGGCTGGAGCTGATATTGATCACCAACAAGGATCAATTCAACATCAGCATAGAGAGCTGCAAAACTTTCCGCCGCTGCAATAGCAACGCGGGGACCTAAGTCCCCGCTCATAGCATCAACTGCTATTCGAATTTTTGCCGACAAAGTAGTGTCGCAGGAGTAATAAATTACTCTTCGCTACCTTTATCAATCACTTTGCGACCACGGTAAAAACCGTCAGCAGTTACGTGATGACGCAGGTGCTTTTCGCCACTGGTTGCATCAACCGACAAGGTTGGGCCAGTCAATGCATCATGTGAACGACGCATATCGCGCTTGGAACGGGATTTTTTGTTTTGTTGAACTGCCATGGTTAGCTCCTATTTACTGACTCATTGGAACCGAGGCGCCTCAGGATTTCGGCGAGCTCTTAAGTTGTTCCAACACTTGAAATGGGTTTTTCTCTTTTTTTGCCTCAACCGGCTTACCACTTGAATAAAGCTTGCTATCAACACAAGAGTCTTCATGATAAGCAACTGCAGGCAAACTCAATAGCAGCTCTTCTTCGATCATATCGTAAAGATCTGCCATACCCTCACCGGTAATCCAGGGATCAAAATGCTGGGGCAATGCCTTTGCAGCCTCTTCATCCCATACAATTGCCAGTGAAATATCACTCTCAACCGGAACAGTAACCGGCTCCAGGCAACGCTGACACACTAATGCCAGATTAGCCGAAGCATGACCAGTAACAGCCCGCTTCCCTTCTTCACTGATTTTAAACTCAAGATAAACTTGCACCTCACCCGCTGAACTTTCCGTCGCATCAATGACGCGCGGCAGATCAACAACAGGGATAAAACCCTCTAAAGTCACGCCTTGTTGGGCGAATTTTCGAGGATCTCCCTGCTTTGGCAGAGGCTTGTGAATAGGGGTCTTAAACATAAGCGCGCAATCATAGGGATATAGCCCATTCATGTCAAAGAAAAACTAGCCGAATAGCGCTATTTAGTTGGTTAGAGGTAGAATCCCCCCCTTATTTTGTGTTTCGCGTAATCGCTTTGGGTTTAAAAACATGACTTCCATCAAATTGGTTCTAGCATCCAGCTCCAGGTATCGCCGCCAGCTTCTCCAAAAACTGGGAATGGAGTTTATATGGTCATCTCCCAATATTGATGAAACGCCGGGTAAACACGAAACAGCGGAGCAATTGGTGCTTCGCCTGGCAAAACAAAAAGCTACAGCACTTGCAGCCACCTTCCCGGAGCACTTAATTATTGGATCCGACCAGGTCGCAACATTGAATAATCAAATTATTGGGAAACCCCACGCACATGAAGACGCGGTAGACCAACTAACATCTTTCAGCGGCCAAAAGGTTGAGTTTTTGACCAGCCTTTGCCTACACAATAGCAAAACCCATCAATCACAACTGACGTTAGATAAGTACACGATAAAATTTCGCCAACTCACTGGATCACAAATAGAAAATTATTTAAGAAGAGAAAAACCCTATGACTGCGCTGGCAGCTTTAAATCCGAAGGACTGGGGATCTGCCTCTTTGAAGAAATGGAAGGCGAAGATCCAAACACACTTATAGGCCTCCCCTTAATCGAACTGGTAAATATGCTTATAAATGAAGGTGTTGACCCGCTGGCATCGGCAGGTAAAAACTAAGCCCCCCCCTACCTGAGGCGCTCCCATGCTAACAACTCATCAAATCGATCCAGACAAAGTACCGGCTCATAAGCATGCAAGCGATCTACGTGATGAGCACCATAACTTACTGCAATTCTGGGCATAGCGATATTTTTTGCCATTTCCATATCATATTCAGTATCACCAATCATAACCGCATCCTCCGGGCCAACCCCAAACTCAGACAACAGCTCTTGCAACATTAAAGGGTCAGGCTTTGAAGCTGTCTCATCTGCACATCGGGTAGCATGAAAAAAATCGCCAAGCCCCAATACACCAAATATTCTATCCAGCCCCTTTCGGCTTTTGCCCGTGGCAATGGTTAGTGTGTGCCCCTGCCCCTTCAAGTGATATAGGGTTTCGGCAACCCCCGGGAAAAAATCCGATGGACGAGCCTCATCCAACATTAAAAAACGTGTCGCATATGCCTCGCGCAAACTCTGCCTATCACCAACAGAGACATCGGGATACAAGCGATGAATCGCCTCAGGAAGCCCAAGACCAATAATATTGTGAATAAGATGATCATCCAGTGGCACCCACCCCAAATCCTCCGCCGCCAATTGCATCGCTTTGGTGATTTTAGCCTTTGAGTCACTCAGGGTACCGTCCCAATCAAAAATAAATAGCACTACTAACTCCGCAAATCAGTTTTTTCGAGCTTCGACAAAGGCCCAGCAAGATCTGGTGGCAAAGGAGCATCCACCCGGGTCATTTCCTTCGCATCAGGCAAGCAAAAGGATAAGGAAGATGCATGCAGGAACAAGCGACGCAAACCAACGCTGCGCAAGGTTTCATTAATGGCATCATCACCATACTTTTCATCGCCCGCCAGACTATGTCCGGCATATTGGGCATGCACGCGGATTTGATGGGTCCGACCAGTAATAGGCCGAGCCTCAATCAGGGTAAACCCCTGATAACGATTCAAAATATCAAACTCTGTCAAACTAGGCTTACCCTCAGGATGAACCTTGACTATTCGCTCTCCGCCAGCAACCTCAAACTTCATTAGTGGCACATTAATCTGGTGGCACCGTTTGGACCAATCGCCCAGCACCAGCGCTTGGTAGACCTTTAGGACACCACCAGCACCGCCTGACTTTTCGCGCAAAGCCTCTTGCAAATGGCGCAAATAGCTACGCTTTTTAGCCACCATGATGCAACCGGAAGTATCGCGATCAAGACGATGAACCAATTCAAGATGACGAGTCTCAGGGCGCATCTGCCGAAGAGTTTCAATCAACCCCAAAGTAATCCCGCTTCCACCATGAACAGCCAACCCCGGAGGCTTATTAATTACAAGCAGACCATCATCTTCATACAATATTGACGCATTAAGCAGCGCCATCATCTGATGACTTGCTTTTGCTTCAGTACCGGCCTCCGCAGTCCGAACAGGAGGGATCCTGACCGAGTCACCAGCCATTAATTTATACTCCGGCTTAACTCGCCCCTTATTGACCCTCACCTCTCCTTTACGAATAACGTTATAAACCTTGGATCTGGGGACCCCTTTTAAGCGAGCAAGAAGAAAGTTATCCAGGCGCTGGCCAGCCTGGTCACTATCAATAAGAACAAAATTAACCCCGGAACCAGAGGGCTCATCTATTTGATCAGGATGTTTTTCAGCATAAGTTTTCATGCACGGCATGATACCTCATACCATTAGATTACCCCACGAAAACAAAACCAGCACCAGCAATAAAACTGCTAAATCACTGATTTAATTGCTGCATTGGGGGATTGCTGCTATAGTCCAGACGCTGATACAGGCTGGTTTCCGGATCGCGCAACGATAGGCGCATCACTAGGAAATACCGCTGACAGCAAGGATTTAGCGATTTGCGCCATTTAATTGATAGCAATAACAAATCCTTGAAAGCACTGACAATGGTAGACGGCATTGTATTCAGGCCAACTACTCTAACAATTGCGTCAACCCTGGTTGCACTCATTGTTAATACGATTTTTGTTTTGCTGAACTCAGTAGAATCTATTTGTAAATTCTGGATAACGGCGGTTTCGCCAAAAAATATCCACAGCAAGCAGGTTGCAAACATCATTGCTGGCTCAGTCAATTGACGACGCCAATCAATGAAAGTCGACTAAAGAGAATATGTTATCAACTCATTCAACAAGTCGGCTCGATCAAAATGATCGACATCAAACAACCCGGTGCAGAACTGATGAGAAATCAATCTGCCAACTACAAATAGAAACCGGAACCACCGGTAGATAAACGAGCCAAATGGGAGACCTTACTGGTGTTAGCCGCTGTGGAGCGCCCTACCATCACATAAAGGAACAACCCACCAACCGCTAGTACGAGCCCACTAATGACAACGGGTAGCGTAATAGTCCACAAGGTTGCGCAAAACATTTTCTGCTTAACACTGATTGTCACCTTGGCCAGCGCTTAACAAGACAATTAGGTAACACATGAAAAGAATGCTCATCAATGCAACTCAACCCGAAGAGTTGCGCGTAGCACTGGTCGATGGCCAATGGCTTTATGATCTTGATATAGAAAACCGCAACCGCGAACAAAAAAAATCCAACATATATAAAGGTCGCATTACTCGAGTAGAGCCCAGCCTTGAAGCCGCCTTCGTTGAATATGAAGGTGGCAGCCGCCACGGCTTCCTCCCCTTGAAAGAAATTTCACGCGAATACTTCAGCAGAAACCCTGGCGATCTGGACGGCCGCATCAAAATTAAGGATGTACTCAAAGAAGGCACCGAAGTCATCGTTCAAATCGATAAAGAAGAGCGCGGCAACAAAGGTGCAGCACTCACCACCTTTATCAGCCTTGCAGGTCGCTACCTGGTTCTCATGCCCAATAATCCCCGCGCCGGGGGCATCTCCCGTCGCATCGAAGGTGAGGACCGCGCCGAGCTTAAAGACGCCCTTGGCGAAGTGGAAGTCCCGGCAGGCATGGGGGTAATTATTCGAACTGCTGGCGTAGGTAGAAGCTCTGAAGAGCTGCAATGGGATCTGAATTACCTCCTCCAATTGTGGGATTCGATTGCCAATGCAGCCAAAACCTCCGCTGCACCTGCATTCTTATTTCAGGAAAGTAACGTCATTATTCGCGCAATTCGCGACTATCTTCGCCAGGACGTTGGCGAAGTAATTGTTGATAACCGGGAAGCTTTTGATCTGGCAACCGGATTTATTCAGCAAGTCATGCCTAATTACCGTAGCAAGGTAAAGCTTTATCAGGATGACATCCCCCTTTTCAACCGTTATCAGATCGAATCTCAAATTGAGACAGCATTTCAACGCGAAGTAAAATTGCCCTCTGGCGGCTCAATTGTTATTGATGCAACCGAAGCTCTGGTCGCCATCGATATCAATTCCTCTCGCGCAACAAAAGGCGGAGATATTGAAGAAACTGCACTACAAACCAATCTGGAGGCAGCTGATGAAATCGCACGCCAATTGCGCTTGCGTGATATGGGCGGCCTGATTGTTATCGACTTTATCGACATGCAACCCGTTCGCAACCAGCGAGAGGTGGAAAATCGCGTTCGCGATGCTCTAATGATGGATCGCGCACGAGTGCAAATTGGGCGCATATCCCGTTTCGGCCTGATGGAAATGTCCCGCCAACGCCTGCGCCCATCACTCGGTGAAACCCACTCCAAAATATGCCCTCGCTGTGATGGTGTAGGAACTATTCGCAGTACACGCTCACTGGCACTGTCAATTTTGCGCCTGGTGGAAGACGAAGCTCAAAAAGAGCGCAGCGCCGAAATCCGCGCAATTTGTCCGGTTTCCGTAGCAACCTATTTGCTCAATGAAAAGCGCAAAACCATTTCCAGTATCGAGTCACGCAACAACACCCGCGTAGTAATTGTACCCAGCGCAGAACTCATGACACCTCACTTCGAGGTACAACGCTTGCGCGATGATGACGAGGGCACACTGGAAACCAGCTATAAAATTGTTGCTCACACCGACGAATCCAAGGAAGAAGAGGAAGACATCAATGCGAAACCATTTATCGCACCAAAACCCTTGGTTCAGCCGAGCAGCCCAAGCCAACCAGCGCCTGAACCAACCAAAAAACCAGGACTACTATCACGCTTGCTAGGCTCTATTGCTGGCATATTTAGCAGCGACAAGAACGAAGACAGTAAAAATAAACGGGAACACAGACGCGACAATCGCCGCAATTCCGGCAATCGCAATCGCCGAGACAATCGCAATCGTCGAGATAAAGAACGCAAAGAGGACCGTGAAATTATTGACAACCTGGACCATCGCAACGCCCAGGAACAAAAGCCAGGACGAGATCAGGATAAACGCGACTCAAATAAAGATTTTGAAAAACGCGAAAACAACCGCGAGCAGAATGACCGCAAATCGCGCAACAATCGCGATCAACAACCTCGCGACACCCAGAATAGCGATGAAGAACGCCAACCCAGAAATCGCAATCAACGCAGCAATGAGCGCGACAACAATCGAAAACAAGTTAATAAAGAGAGCGTAGCCGAAGAGACGCCAATTACCCTTAATGACACTGAAATTGCCGTCGAAGGTGATGACCAAAGACCATCCAAGCGCCCTGCCGGCCGCCGTACTCGCTCTCAGCAACGCCGTCGCAACCGCAGAGAGGAAGGCGAAAGCTCGGGTGTAGAAACACAAGAAGGAGCAAGCAACAACCAAGAACCAACTGCATTAAGTGAATCAGCTCAACTGGCACAACAAATTTCCGCCGCTATTGCAGAGCACGCCCAACAAGCGCAGGCAAACAAGGCGCAAATATCACTTGAGAATACAGAGCACAATGAAGCTGCTGCCGAGCCTAACATTGAGCGAAAACCAGCAATACTGCAGCAACCCGAAATTGTTTTGGCGCCCACTGAAGAGCCAGAAAAGCTCGACAAACCAATCAGCATCCACCCGGAAGAAGTGACCAGCAAAAAAGAGGCGCCTCAAGCTGTAGCCGAACCTGTCGCAGCTCAAATCTCGCCAAGTTCCGAACCCGAGGTAATTAGATCTGGCGCGATTGAAGCGATAAAGGCAACGGTGGAAGTAACAGTAGAAACAACTGAACGCCATACAGTAACTGAAGTAAGTATCGCACCAGCTAGAGCAAGTAAT
Source organism: Cellvibrio sp. 79 (assembly GCA_003056245.1). Classification (GTDB taxonomy): domain Bacteria; phylum Pseudomonadota; class Gammaproteobacteria; order Pseudomonadales; family Cellvibrionaceae; genus Cellvibrio. The sequence goes on from MVDH01000006.1 coordinate 194,795, forward strand.
GATCCTCGCAAATCACCAAAACCTATTGGCAAGATTAGTATTATTACTGAAACAATAGAAAGCCAAACATCGCGCGCACTTGATACCAGTTTGCCACCCAGCGTAGATCACAATCCTCGCCAAATTAGCAGACCCTTAAACGATCCACGCCTGAATAAGCAGTAAACCAACCACATAAACAAAAAGAAAAAAGCCGAATTGTCACAAATTCGGCTTTTTTATGCTCAATAATTTTAGTTATCATTTTAATACCTCCATATTCAGCTATAAAAATAATTTTTTCCTCTTGCCCAATAAAAAAAGCTATGTATAATTTGCCGCACTCGGAAGGGTGGCAGAGTGGTTTAATGCACCGGTCTTGAAAACCGGCGTAGGTGAAAGCCTACCCAGGGTTCAAATCCCTGCCCTTCCGCCATATCTAGAAGGCGCTTGAAAAATCAAGCGCCTTTTTTTTGCATACCAAATCGCTGATCAGTTTATATATTTCTCCCCCGCATTGAACTCAGCATAATAATCTCCAACTAAGCTATTAACTCCCAGCGAGATTTACCTTGGCTTTGGGTTCGCATATTTGTATTATCGCTTCCAGCTAGTTAAAAAAACTTATGGCAATTTGTGGAGATCAACATGCAAGAAGTCTACAGCACACACTCTTCTAACACGCTAAGCCAAAGCGAGACCAGCAAAGTCTTACGAAATACTTATTTTTTACTTGGACTCACATTAGCTTTTAGTGCGCTTACAGCAGGCGGTGCAATGGCAGTCGGTATAGGCCACGGCACCGGTCTAGTTATGAGCCTGATCGCCATGGCATTAATTTGGTTTGTACTCCCAAAAACAGCCAACTCCTCCGCCGGATTGGCTGTTGTGTTTGCATTTACCGGCCTTATAGGCGCCGGACTTGGACCAGTTATTAGCAGATACCTGGCGATGGAGAATGGCACTGCAATTATTTTACAAGCCTTGGGTGGCACTGCGATTATTTTTGTTGGCCTTTCTGCCTACGTATTAGCATCCCGTAAAAATTTTAGCTTTTTAGGCGGCTTTGTAGCAGTTGGTATGATGCTAATGCTAGCAATAATGCTTTTTTTATTAGGTGCTTCTTTTTTTGGTTATCAATTCTCTGGCCTACATTTGGCATTTTCCGCCGGTATAGTTTTGTTAATGTCAGCGCTGATCCTGTATCAAACAAGTGAAATTATTCATGGCGGCGAAACCAATTATATTTTAGCCACAACCAGCCTTTATTTATCGATTGTGAATTTGTTTACCAGTCTGCTGCATTTATTGGGTGTTGCTAGCGACGATTAATAAATCATTTACATTGCATAATAAGGCTCTCTTTATAGGGAGCCTTATTTTTTGGGCAGTTGGTTAATATGATATTTTCGATTAACGTACAATCACCACCTTACTCTACACAGGCTAGTTATACCGCCTATCGGTTTTGCAAGGCAGTGCTTGCCCAAGGGCATCAGGTTCATCGAATATTCTTTTATCAAGATGGAATCTATTGCGCAACCCGCTTGGCAGCACCACCACAGGATGAACTGAATCTTTATGATAAATGGCAAAACCTAGCGAAAGAAAATGAAATTGAATTAGTTGTTTGTATTGCTGCCGCACTAAGACGAGGAATACTCAATCTGGAAGAATCCATACGCTACCAAAAAGATGCGCATAACCTTGCTGAAGGTTTCACTCTTGGAGGACTCGGGCAACTGATAGAAGCAGCTGTGAACTCGGATCGTATGGTGACATTCGGAAATTAACATGCAAAAAAAAATTCTACTAATTAGTCGCCATGCGCCTTATGGAAGCTCGACAGCAAAAGAGGCACTAGATGCAGCTCTAGCAGCGGCCGTCTATGAACAGAGCTTAAGCCTGCTGTTTATGGATGATGGAGTATTCCAACTGTTAAAAGACCAGCAAGCCCAACAAATTAATCAAAAAAATTTTTCATCTATACTTGCCGCCCTTCCCTTCTATGACATTGAGAATATATATATCCACCAAGAGTCACTCAAAAAAAGAATAATAGAGAACAAAGATTTATTAATTGAACATGCAGCCATTTTAACCAATGAACAAATTTCAACACTGTTAAATGATCAAGATCATATTCTGAGTTTTTAAAATATGAGCACGCTACATACAGTTAATAAGTCATCCTTCACGCATAGTACACTTAAGTCCTGCATTTCCGTCTGTGCAAATAATGATGGAATTTTACTACTGGAGGATGGGGTTTTCAGCGCGCTTCAAAGCGCACCAGATGCAGAGGCGTTAATTACCCTCAATGAAAAAGGCGTTGTCATTTATGCTTCACAAGATGATATAAAAGCCAGAGGTCTCGAACATAAAATTGCCAGCCATATTCAATTGACCAACTATGAGGGGTTTGTATCACTTACCCTTTATCATAAGTGCATTCAAAGTTGGTACTAAATGTTTCTAGTCGTAAACAACAAACAAATAGCCATTGATGGTGACGGCTACCTCATAGATACACAGCAATGGACCCCCGAAATAGCTACGGCAATCGCAGCACAGGAAAACATTCAAATTTCCGACGCACATTGGGAAATAATTTATTTGTTGCAGGATTTTTATCGAGAATTTGAAATTTCACCAGCCATGCGAGCATTGGTGAAATATACAGAAAAAAAATTGGGGGCACATAAAGGAAAAAGTATATATCTACTTCAACTATTTCCACCAAGCCCAGCAAAACTAGCAAGCAAAATTGCAGGACTCCCTCGCCCAGCCAACTGCTTATGAAAATAGTTATGTATCCACAAAATATAAAAACGAGCCTTTATCAAGCTCGTTTTTATATTAACCATCTATCAACAATCTTCGACCCGATTTAAGCAGCATCAATGGATTTGATAGTGCCTTTAGGTAAAACCGCGTGCACAGCAACTTTTTGAAATTTAAGCTCTACGTTATTACCAGTCTCTAATACCACGTAGCTTTCATCAACCTTAGTAATTCTTCCCAGCATTCCACTAGTCATTATAACTTCGTCGCCTTTTGCCAAAGCTGAAACCAGATTTTGATGCTCCTTCTGGCGCTTACGCTGAGGCCGAATAATCAAAAGATACATAAAAAGGAACATTCCACCAAACATCAACAGGGTAATCATTGGATTGCCTGTTTGAGCTGGAGCGGCCTGAGTCTGGGCCACTGCGGATGCAATAAAGAAACTCATGAATCTAACCTCTCAGAATAAAGAGCGCTAACTCTACCTGTTTTGCAACAAGCAAGCAATTAACGCAATTACTCAAAGGGGAAAGCTTAAAAGTGCATGGAAGTATCAGGCATAATCCCTGAAAAGCTTTCTAAATACACTAGGAGATAAACTAGTCCAACGCTTGAAAGCGTTGGTAAAACTGGTGCGGTCAGAAAAATCAAGTGCTTTAGAAACAGTATCAACGCTCATATGCTCATCAATAAGATATTTGATCGCGTAATGAAAACGAAGCACATCGCGCAATTGCGCAAAATTTGCGCCTTGCTGTTGTAGCCTGCGCTGCAAAGTTCTCTTAGATAGCTTAAGATCTTCCGCAATTCGATCAATACAAAGATCATCGCGACCAACCCTTTGTTTTAAGGCATCAATCACTCTGGCTGAAACACCCTCAAATTTTGGAATTTCTGCCAAAGCCAAATATTCCGGATAGGATCTAACTTCCGACCCTTCGAAAGAGTTTTCTGAATATTGTTCGTTATTACGGTAGATTCGCTGTAGTTGGATCATCCAGGCGTCTCCTTTGCCATCAAGGGCATTGTTAAATCACTCGAGAGTGTTTTCCAAAGGCAAATTTTATTTGCCTGTCTAGACCATCCATGAATCATCATACACACTCAACTATTGTCGATTATAGACGAACTTTTTTTGAATCAAAGAGAAACACGTATAATTTACAAACAAAACGTGACTTTATTATCACACATTATTATATAAATACCTCTTTAAATGCCATTGCGCAGCAGCTCAAGAATTTCCTGATCGTGTGTTTTAGTGTTTACCTTATCCATAATCGCCACCAAACGCCCTTCTTTATTAATGAGAAAACTGGTACGCAAAATCCCCATGAATTCCTTACCCATAAATTTTTTCAAACCCCAAACACCATATTTTTCAGCAATCGCGTGATCTTCATCGGCCAAAAGCTCAAAATTTAATTCATATTTATCAACAAATTTTTTAATCTTTGCAGGGCCATCCGGACTCACACCAATTACAACAGCGTCCAATTTAGAAAACTCAGAACTATTATCACGAATTCCACAGGCCTGAACTGTACAACCTGGTGTTGAAGCCCTAGGATAAAAATATAAAACAACGTTGTTTTTCCCTTTAAAGTCCTTAAGGGAAACATCTTCATTAGCAACATTCTTTAAGGTAAAAGTCGGTGCCAAATTGCCAATTTTTGGAAAAGCCATGAAATAATTAACTCCGAAAAATTACTATGCATTCATTAAAATTAATTTGCATCTTTTGCGCAAATGTTATTCACGATTATCATATGAACCAAAAAGTGCATCTTTTTCATCAGCAGTTACCGTTGTTTTTATTATTGTTACTCCAACAACAGGGTGCCTTACGCAATTGCGCCCATCGCGCTTGGCTTGATAAAGCCATGAGTCAACCCTTTCGATAAACCCTTCATACGTATCACTGTGATTACTCCGAAACTCATCTACTCCCAAACTGGCCGTGACCGATAACGATTGTCCATCGTGTAGAAGTGGTGCATTTTCTATCGATTCACGCAAGCGTTCAGCCACATGTCTTGCCTGGCGTAAATCTGTATTGGGCAACAAGATAACAAATTCTTCGCCCCCAAAACGGCATGCGTAGTCAAGTTTGCGAATCGTCAAGGTTATTTGTTGCGCAACTAACATTAAAACCTGATTACCAATCTCATGCCCCCAGGTATCATTAAATTTTTTAAAATGATCTATATCCAGCACAATTAATGAAAGTGCCTGAAATGAACGGCGACTACGTTCCATTTCGAGAGGTAAGGTATCTGAAAAAAAACGGAAGTTATACAGACCTGTTAGAGCATCCGTGCGCACTTGCTCCTTCAATAGCTCGATCTCACCACGAAGATTCTGCAGCTCCTGTAGAAACTGACAAGGCAAATCCCCCTCGGGGCATAAATGCAATTCGGATGCAGATGATGAATCCATAAGAAATTTGAATAGTAAGTAACGATTAAAGTGATACCCAGTTTAGATGATAGCGCCAATTCACACCAATCCACCTAGGAATTCATCACCAACTACAGTAACCCCATCAATCGCGATAAATTTTTAGTAAATCACCATAATGATCAATTCGTCTATCGCGCAAGTAAGGCCACATACGCCGCACCGTTTCACTGCGAGACAAATCCACATCCACTACTACAGTTTCTTCCTGCTCTGTTGTGGCTTCATATAAGAACTCCCCTTGTGGGCCTGCGACAAAACTGGTTCCCCAAAATGTTAATCCAGGACCACCCGCCGGATCAGGTTCATGCCCCACTCGATTCACACTGACTACCGGCAAACCATTCGCTATTGCATGAGCTCGTTGAATAGTAATCCATGCTTCGCGCTGACGCAGTTGTTCGTCGTGTTTTTCCTGGGGGGACCAGCCAATAGCTGTTGGATAAATTAACAATTCTGCCCCGGCCATTGCCATCAATCTGGCGGCTTCCGGAAACCATTGATCCCAGCAAACCAGAATACCCAATTTGCCCACAGAGGTTTGAATAGGCTCAAACCCCAAATCGCCAGGTGTGAAATAAAACTTCTCGTAATAACCAGGATCATCGGGAATATGCATCTTGCGATATTTACCAGCGATGCTGCCATCACGCTCAATAACAACGGCAGTATTATGATGCAAGCCAACGCCTCGCTTTTCAAAAAGCGAGGAAACAATAACAATATTTAATTCTTTTGCGAGCTCGCCTAATGCAAGCGTACTTGGTCCCGGGATAGTTTCTGCAAGATCAAAATAGCCAGCTATTTCCTGTTGGCAAAAGTAGAGTCCACGATGAAGCTCCTGCAATACAACAAGCTCAGCACCCTGCTCTGCAGCTATACGAATTTGCGCGATAGATTTGGAAAAATTCCCTGCCAGGTCTGCAGTACAGGATTGCTGGACCAATCCTACTTTTATTAGCTTTTGATTAGTTTTTTGCATTTTAAAATTGCTCCAACACACCTTCAGGAATTTGCATCGTGATGCAATGCAAACTTCCGCCTTGCTCAATTAAAGGTAAACATGGAATACCCATAATTTCATAACCGGGAAATGCTTGCGACACCACTTCCAAAGCTTCCTCATCCATAGGTAACTCATAGATAGGAACCAGCACCGCTTCATTAACCACCAGGAAGTTGGCGTAGGTCGAAGGCAAACGCAAACCCGAGTCTCGCCCCAATACTGCACCGGCCCACGGCAATGGCAACAATCGGTAAGGTTCACCATCAGCATTGGTAAATGTTTTTAATTGGTCTTCCATTTTTTTCAACGATGAATAATGTTCGTCGTGCTCGTCATCACAGGTGGTGTAAACAATTGTGTTATTCGGGCATAAACGAGCTAATGTATCTACATGGCTATCAGTATCGTCACCAGCAAGATAACCATGATCCAACCAATTAATTTTTCGTGCACCAAATGCTGACTTTAATCGCGATTCAATTTCTTCTTTACTTAAATCGGGATTGCGATTTTTATTTAACAAACACGATGAGGTGGTTAACAATGTTCCCTGCCCATCGGTTTCAATCGAGCCCCCTTCCAGAATCCAGTTTTGTGCTTCGAGTGATGCATAAGGAAATGCTTTCTGTGCAAATAATTGATGTGTTACCTGATCATCCAGGTCGTGCGGAAATTTATTACCCCAACCATTGAATTTAAAATCAAGAAGCTTGAATCCATCAGGAGTTTCTACTGTTAACGGTCCATGGTCCCGCGCCCAGGTATCATTACTCGTGCACGGATATAAATAAATATATTCCATCGGTGCCCCCATAGCCTCCAATCTGGCACGTATCGAATCCAGTTCACCTTCAGGTGCTGCGATGACTACATCAGCGTAGTCACTAATAACTGTTGCCAGTGCTTCATAGAGTTCCGTAACGTCCTCATGAATCCAGTTCCATGGCGTATTTTTATGCGGCCAGGTCAACATGACTGCATCTTGCGGTTCCCATTCGGCAGGTAAACGTTGACTTGTCATTCAAAACACCTCATTAAAATTAAAAATGGCCAGTTATAGACTGGCCATTATAAACAAGCAGCAGAATGCATTCACGAAAGATTTAACATGGCGTACTATTTTGCAGGGCTGATAGTTTCTTGTGCTGGCAAAGAAATAACCTTTTCCTCATTGTTTTTTTCCGCTGCACCTGATGAAAGCTTTCGTGCCGGTTTAACAGATTCACCTACCTGCACTATGGCCGTAATGATCCTGTGATCGCGCTGCTCATTATTAACAAGAGCAATCCTTAAATTAATGTAATAGCGACCTTCGGAAACAGCGCGAATCTTCAGCGGCAACTTGTATCCAGTGAGTTGCCCTAAAGGAAACTCATAATGCGATGGTGATTCAAGCTGCAGGCCTTCCCCTGCAGAAATATCTACCGCCATCGTACCGTCATGCTGAGGAGTTGAAAGCAATAACTCCAAATCACCTACACCGGGTGCACTGAGAATAAATGGCTGGGTGTTTTCGAGCTTTACTGAAGCGCCCGGTTTGACTGTATGTACGTGAGGCACACGTTTCGTCGCTGAAATATCAGGAGTGACTGTGGGGGTATCACAAGCCGATAAAAAAATCAGCAACACTCCGGCAATACATCCCAAAGGAATACTAATACGATTTATTTTATCCATCCTGTTGCTACCTTTTTAGTAATATCCAATTGACAAAAATACGGAAAATTAATTCAAAAGCTGGGCGCGAATATCAAAACACGCAGTGATCTGTTCGTTTTCATCAATATCTTTGGCTCGCGCATCCATCACCTCCAATACGTAAGTACCAACGGATAAAAAACGGGAAACGCTCTCCTGATCAACAGTTGGCCCCTCAGCCTTTCCAATTTCACTTCCGCGCCGAAACAGGTAAAGATCAGGATCAGAATCGCCCGAGTCACTCGTCTCCTCAGCAGTAAATTTATAAGTTCCAGAAGTATTTACATTAATAAAAAGATACTGTGATGTTGCTAATTTGTTATAGCTACCAAAACGATTGGTGCTACAAACATTCACAGGAATATTACTCAAAGACAAGTTTTTATATACAGGCAAGCTAGCAATATAACCCCCGGAATTACTCTCGCCCCCTCCGTACTCATCAGTAATCTCTATATTTTGTTCCACCAATAAACTATTAAAAATAGTAGCCTGCCCAGGAATTTGTTTACGTAACAGATCAGCAAATGTGTATATCGAGACAAATCCGCTGCTATTCACATAACTAACTGCATTAATAATCTGGAAGATATCTGTAAAGTTTTTAGCGGTCTTCCCAGTATTACTTGCATAAAAATTATAAAGAATAGATTGTACTGAAGCCTCGGAGTACCAGCCGCGGATACTATTATTTTTTTGGCTGATATTATTAAAAAATCCATCACCTTGCTGAGGCCCACTGGAATCACGATAATTAACATCATCCAGCATCATCGCAGAAAAAGCGTTGGCAAAACCTTCAGACATCGCTACGCGCATATCCAGTTTTTCATCTTGTGAATGGTCACCGCCGATACTATCAGAGCGGGAAAAACTTGCTTCCACATAATGCCCCCATTCATGAAGGAGAACGTGGCGATCATATTCATCGGTATCATTATTTTCATCACCCAGAATATAAATTGCATCACTCCAAAAAAAACTGGTGCCAATTTCTCCCAGCGTCAATTCACCATCTGCCGGTTTATTCTTACTGCTCCAACGCAACTCCAATGCTGGAAAATCAGCGGAGTTACCCGCAGATTGCAGACGTGTTACACCCTCGTAAATGGTATCCAGAATTGCAAAGGGTGCAGCTACACGTAGTTCGGTGTATCCATTACCGGTCCATCCCGAGGGCGCGTGCAAATTACGTGTTGCACTTGTGTCTGTAGCAGCCACCAGGCTACCGTTCATAGAATAAAGGGCATTATCGTTGGTATTGTCGGTGACTTTAAAATTCCACACCGGAGTCTGGCTGCGTAATAGCTGAGCTTTAACCCTGACTTTCACCAACTTGTTGCGCGTCGTATTAACCGAATAATTTCCATCAATATCCGTCTGCGTAGTTGTGAGCACGATATTATTTTCATCCAATAATTCCACCAGCAAACCACGTCCAGCCCGAACAGCTATTGCAGAATAATTTAAGCCATCAGTATTATGAGGAATAAAATCAAAAGTAACCTTGCCACCTATAGTCAAGGTCGCGGATAAAGAGGATTGGCTGCCAGTAGATAAACTGATTGCGCTTGAACTTGATGGTATTGTTGAGGAAGACGATATTCCGTTGCTGACACCTGACGTCGGGCTGGATGAATTCCCACCGCCACCACCGCAAGCCACTAAAATTCCCGCAAGTAAAATCCACGTTACAGTGGAAATCACAGTATAAAAACGAAACATGCCCAGTCCCTCTTTGACCCGGAAGCCCCGGAGGGCGATATACACGCTACACACAAGCATAGCTAAATATTAATAAATAATAGAAACCGGCAAATCGCACATCATCAATAGCGAACTTAACGATTAAACTATCGACATAAAAAAGCAGCTGCCTATAATACTCGCTAACGCTAACTTCACCCATCCCACCGGAGGTTTTGTGCTTAAATTCCTGCTTTTTGCAGTTATAGTGACCTGCGTTATCATTTTCTTTGGTCAGTATCAAAAAATGGATACCGCACAAAAACGCAAGGCATTGTGGCGCTTTGGTGTTGGAGCTTTTTTGGGTGTTTTAGTTCTATTGGTCGCCACCGGAAAAATGAATTGGGTGGGCGCGGCTATAGGAGCGCTAATTCCGTTCTTACGTAATGCTTATGGACTTGCTGCCCATTTACTTCCATTATGGCTGCAACGCAAAAAAGCGGAACAGGATCAAGCAAAACAACAGGAACCACTCCACCCGACAACCACACAAGGAAACATGGGAATAACAGAAGCACTGGACATTCTCGGTTTAACTGGTGATATCGATAAAGGCGAAATTACTCCAACTATGATTCAGGATGCGCATCGCCGCTTGATTCAAAAATTACACCCCGACCGCGGGGGCAATGACTATCTTGCAGCCAAAATCAATCAGGCCAGGGATTATCTCCTTAAGATATTGAAAGATTAAACAGCGCTGTTTTTTTGCAACAGTAAATGAATATATCTGCCCAATGAGCGATAAGGTTCGCGTTGCGAAAACTCCAACTCTAATTGCAGCAAATTCTCCGGCTCCCGGGCGCGATGCTCTTCGTTAAAAATATAATCGTGAAATACCCTGATGCCGCTGTGACACAATACCGAGAGTGGCAATTGCTCAATCCAACCCAAAACCTGCCCCGGATCTTGCGGATTAATGGGTGTGAGACTACCGCGTGAGCCACCATAATCCTGATTAATAATTTTTTTAAAGTTGGTGCGCAGCAAATTTTTATAGATGAGCGAATGCAAATTGTAAAAAGTCAGCGATAAATAAGCATCGGGCGCGAGATACTCAAACAAGCATGGTAATAGCTGCTGTGGCTCCTGCAACCACTCCATCACCGCATGACAAATAACAAAATCAAACTGATTTTTACTATCCAGATGCAAGTGCAAATCCTGCACAGATGAATGAATCAATGTGACCTGTTGTTCCAAACCCAATGTTTTTATCTGCTCCTCGGCCAGCTTGAGCATTTCAATAGAGATATCACAGATCACCACATCGTGCCCGGCTTTTGCCCACTGCAGGGAAAATTGTCCTTGCCCACCGCCCGCATCCAGAATCCGCCAGGGCTTAACAGGTTTGGGACTTGAGGGATAAATCGGCAACTGCGCCTTACAATCTCGCTCCAATACGGCAAGACGGATATCGCCTTTCAAACCGCCGTAAATATTTTTTTTGAAACGCTGTGCAAGATCATCGAAATTGCGATCTTGTTGTATTGATTCTTTTGCCATTCTTCGCCCGTGAAAATAAAATTACTTACCCAATATTGCCGTGCAAACATTATGACCACAGCCACTAACTGGTTTGTTTATATGATCCTGACCAGTGATCAGCAAGTTTACACCGGAATTACTACCAATATGACGCGGCGTTGGCGTGAGCATGCGTCAGGCAAAGCTGGTGCCCGTTATTTTCGCGGGCGCTCGCCGCAGCAGTTATGTTATTTGGAAACAGATCATACCCGCTCCACTGCGAGTAAGCGCGAAGCAGCTATAAAAGGAATGAATGCCCGGGAAAAACGTACACTGATTGATCAATCAAAGGAAACAACTCTTCTATTTATCGAGAAATACGAATTACAAAATCTCAATCAAACCAGCAGTACACCATGTTAAATCCTGTAGAAAAGCGCCCTCTCTGCCAACATTGCTTACGCCCCTTACGCACCTGCATTTGCAGCCTGGTGAGTATTCACGACAATCGAATCGAATTACTGATACTGCAGGATAAAGCCGAGGCTACCAATACTAAAAATACCGCCGGCTTATTGCATATGAGCTTAAAGAACAGTCAACTTTATACGTGTGATGCCGATGAGGCTATTTCCCCTTCCCGCTTGAATGAACTACTTTTTAGCGGCCATAAACTCCCTTTATTGCTTTACCCGCCAACTATTGACGCATTGGCTCTAGGGTTAGAAATGCCCGCCCAGACACCTGCTATTGAACAAATAACAACGGATAAAGTGCGCTTGATTGTTATTGATGCAACCTGGCGCAAAAGCCGAAAAATGATCTATTTGAATTATTTATTACAACGCCTGCCACGCATAACATTGGAAAACCCGCCCGAATCCCTATATCTGATTCGCAAGGCCGATAACAAAAATCAGCTTTCCACACTGGAGGCAAGTTGTTACGCTCTACAACAGCTCGAACAGGGCCGTGTTGATTACACAACACTGCTCGCCAGCATGCGCGAGTTTGTAGCCCGACAAACCGCTTTTCGCCCTGTTTAACCCAATTCTTCAGAGACATTTGCCCTTATGACTCATCCCGCTTTTGAATTACTGCGCAGCCAAACTATCGATGCATTGAAAATCCGCGTCGAGGAATATCGCCATAAAGCTACCGGGGCGCAACATATTCATCTCGTTGCGGATAACGATGAAAATGTGTTTCTGGTTGCTCTACGCACCGTGCCACATGATTCAACCGGTGTGGCCCACATCCTGGAGCACACGGCACTCTGCGGCAGTAAAAAATACCCGGTACGCGATCCGTTTTTTATGATGGTGCGTCGCTCGCTAAATACATTTATGAATGCGTTCACCAGCTCGGATTGGACTGCTTATCCATTTTCCAGTCAAAACACCAAAGATTTTAATAATTTGCTGGACGTTTATCTGGATGCCGTTTTTTTCTCGCGCCTGGACGAACTTGATTTTGCCCAGGAGGGACATCGCGTAGAGTTTGCGGAACCGGAAAACCCCGAATCCGATTTGGTATTTAAAGGCGTAGTATTTAACGAGATGAAAGGAGCAATGAGCTCTGTACCTTCGCAGCTCTGGCATACGCTCTGCAAGTATCTCTACCCTACGTCAACCTATCACTACAACAGTGGCGGCGAGCCCGAAGATATTCCTGATTTAACCTATCAACAATTGCAGGATTTTTATCGCACCCACTATCACCCCAGCAACGCCATTTTTATGACCTACGGTGATATTCCCGCCGCTGTGCATCAGGAAAAATTTGAGAATCAAGCGTTACGCCATTTTGAAAAGCTGGATGAAATTATTGCGGTTGACGATGAAAAACGTTACCACGCACCGGTGAATGTTGAAGAAGCTTACCCCGTTGATGAAAACGATGCGGATAATCTGGAAGAAAAAAACCACGTTGTCATTTCCTGGTTATTAGGAAAAACAACCAACCTGGATGAATCACTGGAAGCACAATTACTTTCCAATATTTTATTGGATAACAGTGCATCACCGTTGCAACAAGCGTTGGAAACTACCGAACTCGGGCAAGCACCGTCACCATTGTGTGGATTGGATGACTCATCGCGCGAAATGGCATTTGTGTGCGGCCTTGAAGGCTGCACACTGGACAATGTAAACAACGTTGAAGCGTTGATTCTGGATACGCTAAAACAAGTTGCAGAGCATGGCGTACCGCAAGAACAAATTGCCGCATCGCTTCACCAACTTGAATTGTCGCAACGTGAAGTCGGTGGCGATGGTTATCCTTATGGCCTGCAATTAATTTTGACTGGCCTCACTTCTGCCACACATCGTGGTGATCCCATCGCCTTATTGGATGTGGATGCCGCGCTGGATAATTTACGTCGCAAAACACTAGATCCACAATTCATTCAACATGCGGTACGCAAATGGCTTTTGGAAAACCCACATCGGGTACGTCTTACGCTGCGTCCGGATTTGCAAATGGGCGACCGCATTAAAGCGGCCGAAAAAAATCGCCTTGCAGAAATGAAAGCGCAATTAAGCGATGAAGAAAAGCAACATATCATCGCGCAAACCAAAGCATTGCAAGCACGCCAGCTGCAGCAAGATGATGAAAGTATTCTGCCTAAAGTTGGTTTGGAAGATATCCCCGCAAACTTGCATTACACGGCAGGCAGCCATGAAAGCTTTAATGGTTACCCGTTGCGCCGTTATGCCGCGGGTACCAACGGATTGGTGTATCAGCAAATTACTTGCAAATTGCCGGCACTAAATGAAAACCAATTAAAAGTGCTGCCGTTTTATTGCATTTGTTTAACTGAACTGGGCAATGGCGAAAAAGATTATCTCGCCACCCAGCGCTGGCAAGCAGAAACTGTGGGATCGATCAGCGCATTCAGCAGCATTCGTGGTGCCGGTGATGATGTACAAAATATCGATGCTTACATCACACTTTCAGCGAAAGCATTAAGCCGCAATAGCGCTGCGCTGAATGAATTGATGCAATCAACATTATTGCACCCGCGTTTTGATGAGTTGGACCGCATCCGCGAATTAATTGCACAAAATCGAGCGCGGCGCGAACAAAGTATTACCGGCCACGGCCACAGCCTCGCGATGACCGCCGCCTGCGCCGGTATGAGCCCGGCGGCAAAAGTATCGCATCAGTTAAGCGGGCTTGAAGGTATTGCGGCGTTAAAAACGCTGGATAATGCACTGGATAATGAAACATCCCTTGCTGAATTTGCGCAAACATTAGCGTCGATCCATCAACTGGTTTTGCAAGCACCTACCCAATTTTTAATTGTGGGCGAACAAGAACATCTCGATACCTATCGCGATCATTTGCAGCAACGCTGGGCTGAAAATAGTTCAGCAAACTCATTTGCGGAATTCGCGTTACCTGAAGTGAGCGAACAAATACGCGAAGCCTGGATTACTAACACCCAGGTTAACTTCTGTGCAAAAGCATACCCAACTGTTCCCAGTGAACATCCAGACGCCGCCGCACTGACTGTGCTTGGCGGTTTCCTGCGCAATGGTTATTTACATCGCGCAGTGCGTGAACAAGGTGGTGCCTACGGTGGTGGCGCAAGCCAGGATAGTAATACCGCGTCGTTCCGTTTTTATTCTTATCGCGATCCGCGCTTAACCGAAACCCTGGATGATTTCGATCAATCGTTAAACTGGTTACAAGAAACCGAACATCAAGCACAAGCAGTGGAAGAAGCGATTCTCGGAGTTATAGGTAGTATTGATAAACCGGGTTCACCGGCCGGTGAAGCAAAATCCACTTACCAGGCAGAACTGTTTGGTCGCACCCGGGAAAAGCGCGAGTTATTCCGCAACCGTGTAGTACAAGTAACCGCTGAAGATTTAAAGCGCGTTGCGAATACTTATCTCGTGCCGGAAAAAGCCAGTATCGCCGTCGTAACCCATGCAGCTCAAAAAGCAAGCCTGGAATCGCTGGGTCTGCAATTAAAAAGTTGTTAATCACATCCGGCCTGCTCAGGGATGAGCAACTGTATTTCACGAGTGCAATGTTTTGTGCCAGGCCGCGTAGTTTTCCCGCCTAAAGTCATCTAGTATTCATCCACAAGGAATCGCGAGAATAACAACCAATTAAATCGAAGATGACCAATACCCCACTGGAATACAGCGCTGCGTCCCATCCGGGTTTAGTGCGCGATAACAACGAAGACTGCTTTCTCAGTCAGCCAGAACATGGGTTATGGTTGGTCGCTGATGGTATGGGCGGCCATGAAGCCGGTGAAGTCGCCAGCGCCATTGTGCGCGATACCATTGAACGCGATACTAACCACAATCCCGATCTACCTCTGGTAGATTCCATCCAGCACGCTCACACCAGTATCCTTTCCTCCGCAGCCAATGGTATAGGTGCACCGGGTATGGGCTCTACTGTTGTCGCCCTGCGCAGTGATTCCGCTAAATACCAGATTGCCTGGGTGGGCGACAGCCGCGCTTATCTGTGGACCCCAACCCGCGAAGGCGGCCGTTTGGAGCAATTGAGTGTGGATCATTCTTATGTGCAAATGCTGGTCAATACCGGCGTGATTAGCGCTGAAGATGCCGAATTCCATCCGGAAAAAAACATCATTACCCAATGCCTCGGCATGCAGGAGCTGAGTCAGGTAAAAGTAGATTTTGTTGAAGGCCAGTGGCAAACCGATCAATGGATCTTGTTATGTAGCGATGGTTTGACTGATGAAGTGAGCGACAAAACCATCGCGCAGATTTTATGTGAATCCAATGATTGCCTTGCCGCGGTAGACCAGCTGCTTCATGCTGCACTTACCGGTGGCGGACGCGATAATATTACCTTGCAGATCATTGAATCCCCCTTGCAGCACAGCAATACGCGCAAAGGCTTGTGGCAATGGGTTCCCTATTTGACCGGAACCGTAAAAGTGGATGCCTGGATTTTTGGCGGTGCCCTTTTATCCCTACTAGGTTTACTTGCTTATGTGGTAAGCGTCTGAGTGCCGCTTATCCCTGATACAGATTTTTTGAAATAGATTGATATGGCGCTTCAAATTCCCGGTTACCGGGTGATACGGAAAATTAACCAGGGTGGCATGTCCACCGTCTACCTCGCGATCCAGATCAGCGTGGGGCGTGTTGTCGCATTAAAAGTGATGAACCCGCAACTCAACAACGACCCCGCATTCAGCGAGCGTTTCCAGCGTGAAGCCACGATTGTTGGTCAACTATCGCACCCGAACATTGTGGCGATTTACGATATCGGCCGCCATGAAGACTTAAATTACATCGCTATGGATTATTTGCCGAACGGATCGGTGCATGATCGTATGAGTACCGGCCTGAGCGGTGAAGAAGTCTTGCGTATTACCCGTGAGATTGCTGGCGCGCTGGATCATGCCCATGAAAAAGGCTACATCCATCGCGATATCAAACCGGAAAATATTTTATTCCGCTCCGATAATTCCGCAGTACTGACCGACTTTGGCGTAGCGCGCGGCCTGGCAGTAAATTCACGTATGACCCATGTCGGCACCGTAGTGGGTACACCGCATTACATGAGCCCTGAACAGACCAAAGGTAACGTCGTTGACGGCCGTTCAGACTTATACAGCTTGGGTATTGTTTTTTTCGAGATGTTAACCGGGGCCTTACCTTTCCAGGGCGAAGAAGCAGTAACGATTGCACTTAAACATATCAGTGCCCCTATTCCCAAATTGCCGATGCAATATCTGGGTTACCAGAAAATACTGGACAGATTATTAGCCAAAGATCCCGAGCAACGCTTCCAGCGAGGCCGAGATTTAATCACCGCGCTGGAAGAGTTTGAGCAAGTCCAGCGCACCACCATTACCACGGCAACTCATCCCGCCGACCTGACAGTGATTAATCTCGCCAGAGCACTGGTCTCGGCAACCTTCAATGTAGTTCGTTGGCGCTGGAATAAAATTCGCGCCCTGCGCTGGAGTCCCGGCCGCGGATTTTATTCGCGACCAGCAACCAAAATTACCGAAATATTTTTTAATGAGCAGCATGCTCCAACACAAATCGGCCGCAATGAATTTAATACTGCAGTTCACTCAGCCTACAACAGTAAAAATCGCCCGATTACTTTTGTGGTATTGCTGCTGATTTTTTTACCCGTGCTCTGGTGCGGCATGAGTATTTTTTATGCCAAAGGAAAGTCGCTCAATGAAAAACCATCCAGCATTGGCCAGTTGATGCTGGCGACTGCAGATTGGTTTATTGAGCGCACAACGGCTGCACCAGCAATAGCCTCAATCACCATTTCAAGTAGTGCGAGCCTAACCTCCAGCAGCGCTAATCCACTGACGTTCGCAAGCCAGGAAGGCCCTACTACAGAAATACCAACAACATCATCCATCACCGCTGAAGATAACAACACCCAATTAGCGCCAATAGACCAGGCTGCTTTTGCGCAGACTGCCAGCAGCGCGCCGGTGCAAACGTTTGCCCTGAAAGTAGTCAGCACCCCGGCCAATGCCAGAATACGGATTTTAAATATTCCTGATCGCTATCAGGCCGATATACAACTGCCACCGGGCCGCTACCAGATTGAAGTCAGCCAATCCGGTTATGAAACCCAAAGGCGCTGGATTGAAATTGTCGATAAAGATTTGCAACCGGAATTTACCTTGAGCGAGGCCATTAAACCCGGAGACGAAATCAGTAGCCAATTGATTGCTTCCATTAAAACGGAAGGCCCGGAAATGATCAGTATTCCCACCGGCAGTTTTCTGATGGGTAATAAAGATGATGCTGCAGCGATGCCAGTACACAAAGTTGTCATCAGCAAACCGTTTGCCATCAGCAAATATGAAATTACTTTTGATGATTACGATATGTTTGCACAGGCAACCAAACGTGCACAGCCAGGCGACAACCGTTGGGGTCGAGGTAAGCACCCGGTAATCAATGTGAGTTTTGACGATGCAAGGGCTTACGCACAATGGTTAAGCCAAACCACAGGAAAAAAATATCGCCTGCCTACAGAAGCAGAATGGGAATATGTTGCGCGCGCACAAACCAATACGTTGTTCTGGTGGAGTGATGATGTGCGTGAAGCCGCTGGTCGCGCTAATTGCCGACGCGGTTGTAATAGCAAGTTTTCAGGTTTATTCGGCGCTAAAACAGCACCGGTTGGCTCCTATCCTGCCAACGGTTTCGGTGTGTACGACACAGCGGGGAACGTCTCTGAATGGGTAGAAGATTGTTTTGCTGATAATTACAACCTGCACCCCAAAAACGGACAGGCAATGGTGGTAAAAAATTGCGAAGCCCATGTGGTGCGCGGTGGCTCGGCTAAAGATAATGCGGAACGCCTTGCCAGTCATATTCGCGACTATCATCGCAGTGAAATTTTTGACAACCACCTGGGATTCCGCGTGGTGATGGAATTATAAAAATCGATCAGCGGTACTTTAAAACAGCAACAAACATCGTATCCGCATCCAATTCTGGCGCCCCCAAAATACGCTGGGACTGTAATTCAAATTGTGGATATTGTTGCAAAAACCAATTAACCTGACCCTCATTTTCGCTGGCTTGCCAACTGCAGGTTGCGTACACCAGACACCCACCCTTGCGTACTGCCGGCATGGAATTGCGCAGAATTTTTTGCTGCAACTGAATAAGTTCTTGTGTATCAGCCTCATCAAAACGCCAGCGCGCATCCGGGTTTCTTCGCCAGGTTCCCGATGAGCTGCAAGGCGCATCAATCAATACCCAATCGAATCCCTGTTGTTGTGCGACCTCTTTCGGCAAGCGCAAAGGTTCTTCACCATTCCAGCTAAAAGTGCGCACATTGAACGCGCCCGCACGCTTTACGCGGCGTTTTAATTCTTCCAATTTATAGTCATGCAAATCGGTAGCGATCAGCGCGCCTTTATTATTCATACGCGCAGCAATCGAAAGCGTTTTGCCTCCTGCACCGGCACACGTATCCCATACTTTTTGCCCAGGCTTCACTGCTACTGTTTGCGCAATTAATTGACTGGCCAAATCCTGTATTTCAATCAAGCCGGATTTGTATTCTGCGGTCGAGTTAACCCCTACTCCACCTTGCACATAAATACCATGCTGTGGGTCCAGCACTGCATTTGCACCTTGAGCAGATAATTGTGCACTGATTTCAGCAAGCGGCTTATCCGTTTGTGCGCGCAGCCATAAAGGAGGAGAACTTGTTTGTTGTTGTAAAAACAAATCCGTTTGTTCATCACTCCAATGACTGATATTTTTCCGTTCTTCGATTAATGCCTTCCATTGCGGCCGTAATCCAAACCACAAATAATTTACATCAGGTTGGGAAAAATAATTATCGGCAAGCAACTGCTGAAAAAAATTACGACGTTTTTCCGCATCTTTTAATTGTGCTTGGTTTTGTTTGCGTTGATCGCCTTCCATGCGTAATTGAATCCAATACCAGAAAGCAGCTGGAGTTAATGTTTGCAAATCACGAGCCTGCCACTGCTGATCCCACTCCATCCAATTAATATTTGGATAATTATTTGTATTGCAAAATTCCTGATAGGTAAACTCCAGGGCACAAGCCAATTGCTGGAAACGCAACGCATGATTCATTGCAAGGGCAAGGTTAGCCTGATCAGGCAATGATAATTGGGGGAAATTATTTTTCCTGGTTGTGGTTTGCTCCGATGGAACAAAACCAGCCAATTCGCGCAGATTATTCCGCAACCATTTATCAAGCGGTATTGTGCCCGCCACAGACAACCAGTTGCGCCATAAGCGAACCAAACGTGAATCGTCATAAATGACGAGAGATGGGGCAGCGGTGTTTTTTGCGGATATCGACATATTCTGGCAACTGAAAAAGTAATCTCAACGGCATTTTCCCCATGGGATGATGCATAAGTATCGCATTTTAACAGGGGCGCAACTTTTTACCCAATCATTATCGTATGTCACAACCCCGTGCCATGCGCCGCAAACATTGGCAATCGACGCATCAATTACTAAAAAAATCTCAAGTTTTGCTTATGCAGGTAATGTTTTGTTTATCCATTTGCAGCGAGAAACTTCAGGTATTACAACCTTTTTAGAAAGTCATGAGAGAGGTAAAAATATGCAAGGATTATCCCGTCGCCAGTTATTAAAACAGCTCGGAGTACTCAGCCTTGCCAGTTATACATCACCTTTATTTGCCAGCAGCTTACCCAAGCGCATTGGCGTGGCATTGGTAGGACTGGGTTACTACAGCCGCGATATATTGGCACCCGCGCTACAGCTCACACGACACTGCCAACTCACCGGCATAATTACCGGCTCACCGGAAAAAATTCCTTACTGGCAAAAAACGTATGGCATTCTCGATTACAACATTTACAACTATAAAAATATGCGTGAAATAGCCAACAATCCGGCTATTGACGTTATTTATGTCGTAACACCTACCGGTACCCATAAACACTTTACCGAAATAGCAGCGAATGCAGGCAAACATGTCTGGTGTGAAAAACCCATGGCAATGAATACGCAGGAATGCCAGGCAATGATTGATGTGTGCAAAAAAAATAAAGTGCAACTCACCATTGGATATCGTATGCAACACGAGGCCAACACACGCAAGATTATCCAATTTGCACGCACAAAACCTTATGGCAATATCAAAGAAATTATTGCTGAAGCAGGCTATAACAACACCGGCGACACACACGGCTGGCGCGCCGACCCAAAACTGGGTGGCGGAGCAATGTATGATATGGGCGTTTATCCATTAAATGCTGCACGGTATACCGCAGGTGAAGAACCTATTGCCGTAACAGCGACAATGACATCAACACGAGATTTATACAAAGAGGTTGATGAAACAACTGAATTCGAATTGGAGTTTGCCAGTGGCGCGCGCGCGAAATGCGCTACTAGCTATGCGCGCAATATGAACAGCTTGCGCGCGAATTGTGAAAAAGGCTGGTATGAATTAAAGCCGTTTCAATCCTACTCCGGCGTGCGTGGGCGCACGAGTGACGGAATTGAATTAGCGGCATCACCACTCAATCAACAAGCAACACAAATGGATAACGATGCGTTATCCATTTTGCAACAGTCCCCCATTACGGTTCCTGGCGAAGAAGGCATGAAAGATATTGTTATCCTGGATGCAATTTTTAAAGCCGCCAAAGAAGGAAAACGAATTCTGCTATAACAAATCCGGCAGCCGCTCCTGAAACCAGATGATGATCGGATAAGCGGCCAGCCAGCTCCAGAAAAAGCGATTTAATCCAAACAATATTGCATTAGCAAGATGAAAACACGCGGTAAACAACAGCGCCACCATTAACGCAGTAATATTTAATAACGCCAGGGGAAAGAGCAACTCTCCAATTATCACGCACCAGGATGCAACAAATAACAACTGGTTGCGTTTGCGTAAAGCACGTAACGATTCACTCACCGGATAAGCAGAAAATGAAAATACTTCCGCCAGCGCTTTTCCTGAACGCCATTCCTTATTAATTAATTTGACCCAACCCGCCTGAAAATAAGACAGTGTTAATTGCAATGCGCCATAACCCAATGCAACTTCCTGCCACAATCGTGACGGAGCAACATGAGAACCCCATAAACATAGCAACAGCAAAATACTCATGGTATCGCTGCCACCATTATACGGACCGAGAAAGCGTCTAATTAACAGAATTGAAGTGACTAATAAAAGGCTTTCTACCCAAACGGGATAAACCCCCGCAATTAACAACACGGAAAGTAAAACACGAAATATCGCGATACGTTTTTCAAATCCTATACCACGCAAAAATTCCAGACTTTGCTGCAATAATGCGATTCCCAATAAAATCTCGGCGATACGAACAGCAAACTCCAATGTCATTCGTCCACTCCCTGCGGTTCTAATTGGTAAGGGCGCGATTGTACAAATATTTCATCGCGAATATTTCCCATCACATTTACCGGAGCAGCTTCACTATAAATTGCACGGATGCGAAATATTAAATAGCGTTGTTTATCCGGGATACTCATTTCACCCCGCTGAATGGCGGCCAACAAGCGATGAGCTATCTCATCCATATAAAATTCGTCCATTGCTTCAAACAAACGTTCAGCGCAAGTATTGATAAATAACAGTTCATTCCAATGGGGGTTGTGAAAAAGCCGGACGATATGTTGCACAGTTGTTAAACGTTGAGGAAGCGGGCGGAAAGCAACCCAATAATCAGGTGATTCATCTCGCCCAACAACAAATCCCAATTCAACTCGCGGTGATGGACCAATGCCGCTGAAAAAACGCCATGAGGGAAAAAGGATCGGAAGGAATTGTTTAACCATAGTGACTATTGTGCACCCGTTACCGTTAACCAAAAATATTAACGAAAGTTGCCAATTCCTGACTGGCGATTGCTGGTTGGCAACTAAATCTTCGCAACTTTTTATCAGCAATAAATTTATTGATCGCTACCTGGTTCTTTTCCAGAGATAAAACCCTAACCATATAAAACCAACCGAAAATAGCAGACCAATGATGTGCGTTTTCTTTATCCCTGTAACCAATACCGAATCCGTATAATCTTCCGGATTTACATATACTCTTAATGTTTTACCGCGCCCGCTAACATCATTAGTATTACTGATTCCATAACCTATACGTGTACCCTGGTATTTTTTGCCGTCAATTTCATAACTGTATTTCAACCAGCTTGTACGAAATAGCGCTGTACTCCTTGCTGCATTATCAGATTCCAATACCCCGGAATAAACTCGCCAGTTTTCCGCCGCCTGGGTCTTGATAATATTTTTACTGGTAATAAGGAAGAAAAGCCCAGCCGCCAGTACGCACAAACCAAAAAAGAAAGAACGCAAACGTTGGTACTTTTTTTCTATTTCCGGATTCATTTACGCGTTACCCCTTTATAAATGAGTTACCACAAGAACAAAAAGATAGTGGTATTCATCGTGATATTGAAAACGACATGGGCAATTATTGCCACAAAAATACTACCGCTTTTGGATCTAAGCAAAGCAAACATCCACGCAACCAAAAACATCAACACAAACCAGATTGCACCGGATACCGGTAAATAAGTTAGCCCTGAGGTCGTTTTGATAATACCGTGATGAACCTGGTGCACAAGTGCAAATAAAGTACATTCAATGACGGTACTGGTACGAATAGTGAATTTTTGCTCCAGCGTTTTTTGCAACTGCCCGCGGTAAAAAATCTCTTCACCAATTGGACTGAACAGAATAGCGGGAATAGTAAAAATTAGACTTAACACCCAGAAAGACATGGCAGACGTATCCATCATCGCCTTGTAACTATTACCAATATTCACAAACCAGTTATCTACTGTTATGCCGAATAATAAATAACCCAATGCAAAGCAAAATAACGCAGCACTAATACCGGCAATTATTGCGAGCAACCAGGAAGGAGAATATCCAGGCTTTTGTAAACCAATCTGGCGTCGCCCTTCCCGGGTTAATAAAATCCAGGGAAGAACTGCCATTACACAAAAACCCAACGGCATTAACCAACGCAAAGAAGATGGCCCCAGTGCACCAGCTATTCGCATGACACTCAAGCCAACAACTAACAATATAATAATAAATAGCGATGACGCCGGAGTTATGTATTTTTTATACAGCATAAAATTCCTTTACTGAATTTATTATCTGGTTACTGATCAACAAGTTGTTACAGGATTTCCTGTCCATAAATATGTGATGAAATGAACAGCAAGGCTATTGGTATTTGTCGCGCGTAACAATACCCCGTAGCAATTTTAAAAGGTGGGGGCAAATAAAAACGGCGCTATGTGGGGTTCACATAGCGCCGTTAAATAACAGCGGGATTTTATAAATACCGGGCTATCACCGCAAATATCAAATAAACAAAGTCCCGAGATAAAACAAACCACCCGATAAACAAATGGTCGCTGGCAAGGTTAATACCCAGGCAAGCAAAATCGTTTTTACGGTACTGAATTGCAATCCGGATTTGTTAGCCACCATAGTACCGGCCACAGCGGATGACAAAACATGCGTAGTTGATACCGGCATACCCGTCACACTCGCCACTCCAATAGCCGTTGCAGCAGTAATCTGTGCAGACATACCCTGTGAATAAGTCATACTGCTCTTACCAATTTTTTCACCTACGGTGTAAACAATACGCTTCCAGCCCATCATCGTACCTAAACCCAACGCCAGGGCTACTGCAACGATTACCCAGAAAGGTGCGTATTCGGTAGTTGCGGTCAGATCTTTGCGAAGACTATCCAGATCGGATTTATCTTTGCCCGAAAAACCATCCAACTTGGATACTTTTTTCGCGGCATCATCAATACATAACAGCAGGCGACGCATATTGCGGCGCTCTTCCACACTCAGGTCGCGATAATGCGTCATTCCTTCCATCACACCAGTGAGTGTACTGATCTCCAACATAGTGTTTTTGGCATTACACTTAAAATCGGCTGGCAATACCGCATTGGCAGGAACATTTACCTCAATGAGTGAGCTGACTTTCGCCTCGTGTTCACGATAAAAAGTTTGCAAATGGGCAGCCGCATCGCGGGTGCGCTCAACTTCATATTTGCCGCTATCCAGATCCAGCACAAATTGTGCGGGTGCAAGGCCGATGAGAACCAGCATAATCAAGCCAATCCCCTTTTGGCCGTCATTTGAGCCATGCACAAAACTTACTCCCATCGCTGAAGCTACGAGAGTGACGCGAGTCCAGAATGGAGGATGTTTTTTGCCATCAATTTGCTCGCGCTCTTGTGGAGTTTTGTGGATTTTTGGACCGGTGAATATTTTCTTGAGGAGTAATAACACCAACGCTGCAACACCAAAACCAACCAACGGGGAAATCAGCAGCGACAGCATAATATCAATAGCTTTTTTAACATTCACACCTTCGCTAACAGGAATGTCAGAGAGCAATGCATTGGCCAGGCAAACCCCCAACAAAGAACCAATTAGCGTATGTGAACTGGACGCTGGAATACCGAAATACCACGTCCCCAGATTCCATACAATTGCTGCTGTCAGTAGTGAGAACACCAGCACCATGCCATGAACCGAAGTGATATTCAGCAGCATGTCCAACGGCAACAGGTGCACAATCGCATAGGCAACACCGAGACCGCCGAGCATCACCCCAAGGAAATTAAAAATACCGGAGGCGATAACCGCTAGGTGCGGATTCATAGCCTTGGTATAGATCACGGTTGCAACAGCGTTGGCCGTGTCGTGGAAGCCATTGATAAATTCGTAGGCGAGAACAAAAGCAAGTGCCAGAAAGAGACTAGCTCCCATGAAAAAGCTAAGTCCGGTGAACATTTCTAACATAGGTTATCCGCTTGACTGAGAAGATCGTTCAAGTAACCACCCCCTCCTTGTGGCTGAATCACATTGCGTCATTAAACTCTAACCGCAACGGGCGCGCATTATGATGTTTTTGTTACAGTAAATCGACCTTCTTAACAAAATCAGCGGCAAGGAGTGATTGTTTTTTACTCTCCACTAAAATCCAGCCAATAAAAAAGCCGCCTGATTGCATTCGGGCGGCCTTTTTGAGTTGCATCCGGAATGGATGAACAAGCTATTTAGAGACCGATTACGTTCTCAGCCTGTGGGCCTTTTTGACCTGGCTTAACGTCGAATTCTACTTTTTGGCCTTCTGCCAGGGTTTTGAAACCTGAACCAGTGATAGCGCTGTAGTGAACAAATACGTCTTGACCCGCTTCGCTTGCGATAAAACCGAAACCTTTAGACTCGTTGAACCACTTAACGGTGCCAGTACTTCTAGCCATATAAACCTCGATGCTCTTTAGAAAATTATAAGTTGAATACCCCAAGATGGAGCCCGGCTGGCGAATTCAGATGTTACTTATGAAGAACTATTCGAGGTTGCTAATAGATGTACTGCTAGAACAACGGATATTTGACTTACCATAAATAATGCTGCGGATGGGCCAGCGAAAAGCACTATATTCCGGCCAAATCATGATGTAAAGATTTTATTTAGCCCTCTAAAAATCATTTTTGGATATAAGGCCGTTAAGCGCTGCGGCAATTTGTCACTCCCTTTGCTTGCCTTTAAACCGCTAAAATTCGCCTCATCCCTGTTGCAATAAACTCCGTTCAGGGAGGCCAACTTTCACTTAACCGGAACCCCCGGTTAATCTCCCTAGGGCTGGAAATCCAGCCCATTTTTTACATTTAATCATTGATCATTTAGTGATTTAGTACACTCGGGCTTATCGCGCTTTACCCTCGTAACCAAAGCTGCAACAATCCACATCGCACATTTTCTTGCCCGCGATTCGCGTGAGGTTGCCGCTTCATGACTATTAATCCAACCCTTATTAAAGCACCAGACTCCAGTTGCCCCCACGACAAACGCGTGAGCTGTGGTAATTGCCGATTAAATACCATCTGCTTGCCTATCAGCCTTCATATCGATGACATTGATAAGCTCAACAATATTGTTCAACGTGGCAAGCCACTGCAAAAGGGGGATTATTTATATCGAGCTAACGATCCTTTTGATTCAGTATTCGCTATTCGTTCCGGTGCAGTTAAAGCAATGACCTTAAGCGATAACGGTGAAGAACAAGTAACCGGTTTTTATTTACCTGGTGAAGTGGTTGGCATGGATGGTATTGCAGATAATCGTTATACAAACTCGGTAATTGCATTGGAAACAGCATCGGTATGTGAAATTCCATTTAATCGCATGGAAGAATTAAGTCTGCAGATCCCCAATTTGCAACGCCATTTTTTCCAGTTAATGAGCCGCGAAATTACCCAGGACCAACAAATCATCACATTACTGAGTAAAAGCAGCGCGGAAGAGCGCATCGCCGCCCTGTTGCTTAGTATCTCCAGCCGCAATAGTCGCCGCCAACTTTCAGCAACCGCATTTCGCTTGCCAATGTCACGCACTGATATCGGCAATTATCTAGGCCTGACCATTGAAACCGTCAGCCGGATTTTTACTCGCCTGCAAAAACAGGCGGTGATTCATGTTGATAAAAAAGAAGTGCTTATTAAAAATATGGATCAGTTACGTAGTATCGCTAACGGCGATGCCGCTTGTTAATTAACGGGATTACATTATGACTGCTTTAACTCGCCTGAATGCTACCCTATCGGCATTTGACGAAGCCAACCTGCAAGACCCAAACACCGAACTGGTTGATGGAAAACCAGTCGCAAAAGAATGGATTTATGCACAAAGAATGAATGCACAGCTGCATAAATTTTGTGATACCCCCTCTGAAGCACTGCAGCTTGCAACTCGCAGCCAACATATTTGTCGCTGGAAAATCCCACGCACTGATTACCCAATGGATCGAAGCGGTTATAAAAAATGGCGCCTGGACCTGGCGCAAATGCATGGCGATATCGCTGGCGAAATAATGGCTGCTCACGGATATGATGAAAGCATCATCACGCGTGTTAAGGATTTATTGCTTAAGCGCAGCTTAAAACGCGACGAAGAAGTGCAAGTATTGGAAGACGTCATATGCCTGGTGTTTATTGAGTTTTACCTGGAGGATTTTGCCAGTAAACACGATGAAGCAAAACTGATCGATATTATTCGCAAAACCTGGAACAAGATGTCCGCCAAGGGGCACGAAGCTGCGCTGCAATTACCTTTATCGCAAGCCATGCTCTCATTGGTAACCAAAGCATTAAGCCCTGATTAACTATTCCCATACATTAATAATCACCATTAAAGGAAAACACCGTGTACTTAGCCTTGAAACATTTGCATCTAACATTTGTTGCGCTATCATTAATTTTATTTGTATTGCGCGGCATTTGGCTGTTCATGAATTCCAGTATGCTCGGCAAAAAATGGGTGAAAATTCTACCGCATATTGTAAGCACGTTATTATTAGTCAGCGGTATTGTGCTAGCCGTGCATTTGCAGCTGTCGCCAGGCAGCCAACCGTGGTTGCTCGCTAAAATCATTGCACTCGTTGCGTATATCGGATTGGGTGTTGCTGCATTTAAAGCAGCCAATCCAGTTAACCGCAAAGCATTTTGGTTAATTGCACTTTTGGTATTTGCATATATGGTGAGTGTCGCTATCACTAAAAACCCGCTGGTCTTTTTTGATTGAGATAATTCAAAGACAGACAATAAAAAACGGCGCCTTGAGCGCCGTTTTTTATGTGATATTGCAATCAGGAGTTTTTCTTCAATGAAAGCACAGAACGCTGCGGTTTATCCGGGCGATCAGCAAAACGCTTGGCCAGTTCTTCACGCGCTTTAATCGCTTCGGTTTTAGCATCTTGCGGATTGGATTGCCATGACTTGGGAGCACTGCCTCCGGCTTT
This sequence comes from Cellvibrio sp. 79, assembly GCA_003056245.1. Taxonomy (GTDB): domain Bacteria; phylum Pseudomonadota; class Gammaproteobacteria; order Pseudomonadales; family Cellvibrionaceae; genus Cellvibrio. The sequence goes on from MVDH01000006.1 coordinate 223,285, forward strand.
CGCCAAAAACTCTATACCCGATCGCAACAAGCGAGCCTGATCCACAAAACTAATTCCCTCTGGAAATTTACCAGGGTAAACCTCTGATGGATCTTTAGGATTACCTTCTACTCGAATCGTAAAACCAGTGGCATGGGTTGCCGTGCCTGTCACCGAGTCTGCTGTCCAATCATCAAAATTCATAAGTACCACTTGATGTCATCAATGAAGCTGCCATTAAATCATATTGTAATTATGTGACAAAATAGCTAAACACTATTTTCCAGCAGAAATTGCTGTCATATTTACAGTTTCCAGGGAATTTCGGCGCTGCTCTTCGCGATGTTCGCGTTTTTGCGCGGCACGCAGCTGACGCTCGGGGGGTAATGCACCAATATGGGTTTCATTGCGCTCCTTAGCCAGGTCAATTTGTTTTTGACGTTCAGCAAAACGAACTTTCTGGTCTTCCGTAAGCTTGTCATAACAACGCGGGCAACAAACTCCGAGCATATATTGTGGTGACAGCTTATCGTCTTCTGTAATCGGGTATCGACAACCATGGCATTGATCGTAAATGCCCTTTTCAAGTTTATGGTTCACGGCAACGCGATTATCGAATACAAAACATTCGCCGCGCCAAAGACTTTCTTCTTCCGGCACCTCCTCCAGATATTTAAGAATGCCACCTTCCAGGTGGTAGACCTCAGCAAAACCCTGCTCTTTCAAATAAGCAGTGGATTTCTCGCAGCGAATGCCACCGGTACAAAACATGGCGACTTTCTTATGCTTGGCCGGGTCCAGATTTGCCGCTACGTAAGCAGGAAATTCGCGAAAGGTTTCCGTTTGCGGATCTATTGCGCGCTCAAATGTTCCAATCTCGTATTCATAAGAGTTGCGAGTATCAATCACCACTACATCAGGATCGCTAATCAAGGCGTTCCAATCTTTGGGTTTTACATAGGTACCCACGATTTGCTGTGGATCAATACCGTTAACACCCATGGTGACTATTTCTTTTTTCAACTTAACCTTCATGCGATAGAAAGGCTGCTCTTCGTAAAAGGATTCCTTATAACTCAACCCCTCAAACCGGCCATCAGCCTGCAAAAAAGCAACCAGGCCATCTATAGCTGCCCGTGAGCCCGAAACTGTGCCATTGATGCCCTCTTCTGCCAATAACAACGTGCCTTTGATATCAAGGGAATCACACAAATCTTTCAGGCGCGGAACCAGCGCGTCGTAATCAGGTAATTTCACGAATTTATACAATGCAGCTACAACAATTTGACTCATAAGGATCACTTCAACAGTTTAAAACAGGGATCAGACCGGCCCCCCGGTTCATCGGGCGCGCATTATAGGCGTTTATTTTTTGTACAACCACTAGTTCTTTTGTTGGTCATGTTTACTTCCACCCAAACACTGCGGAGACGCTGGAACCTGGTTATTGCTTTGCCATTCATCCGGGCTAAATGTATGCAGGGCCAAAGCATGGACACCAGCTTTCAGTTCGTCCGCCAGACAAGCATAAATAGCTTGATGGCGCTGCACCTGACGCTTTCCCTGAAACAAAGGTGAAACCAGGGTCACCTTAAAATGAGTTTCCGAACCTGCTGGCACCGAATGCATATAACTTTCATTAATGACCTCAAGATGTTCAGGTTGAAAACTTGAGCTGAGCTTGGTATTTATTTGATTTTCAACGGGATTCATAGCGATAACCTTGAATATGGCAATGTACAGGGATAGCACTTGGCTATCTGGCCAACAAAATCCATGCAAAAAAACTGGCGGCATTTTACCGTCAAAGATCTACACTGTGTTGACTTGGCGCAAGTAGAATGCAAGTTAATCCAAAGCCAGATAACCATAACAGTTTGCAATGGGGGATAACAAAGTAGATATCATGAGCGACCACAAGTTTTTCATCGACCGTCGTAAAGGCGCTGATCGCCGCCTGGATCGGGACCCCTGTAAAAACCTGCCGATGGACATATACCATCGCAAACGCCGCAAATCCACCGAGCGCCGAACTCAGGAACGTAGCCTTGCTGATGACTACATGGCATTCCTGGGCGCTGCCGACTTAAACAACCCAATGAATCATTGAATTAATTCGAGCCTCGTAAAGAGGCTCGAATCAAACGTTGAAAGTCTCCAAGACTGGATCAATTGCTTAATAAACAGGTCCCCAAAAGCGATTAAACGCAACGATTGCCCATACCACCGCCAATAGCATCAAACTTAAAAACACCAGTGCCGAACCAATATCCTTGGCACGCCCTGAAAGTTCATGCCGCTCACTTCCGGTACGGTCTACAACCGCCTCCACGGATGAATTTGCCAGTTCCGCCATCAACACCCAAAACACGCTACTAATTAATAAAATTAATTCAATGTGACTCTGCGCCAACCAGAAAGCGGTTGGAATTAAAATGATAGCCAACGCCACTTCCTGTCGAAACGCGGCTTCATATTTCCAGCTTGCAGCGAAGCCCTTCATCGAATATCCAAAAGCATCTATTACACGCGCTATACCGGTTTTACCTGGCTTACCCATTCACCTTCTCCCGCAGTTGTCATTTCACATTCATTGAGTGTTCACAGAATAGTCACATAGCAGTGTTACAAAATATCGGGTGATGCTGTTTTTGCACACCAGCCCGGATTCCTGTGCAACATTAACTAAAGGCGGTGAATCATGAACACATTTTTACAGCGCGTCCACCATTTGGATACCCTTGCATTCTTGTGGGTGCATGTGACAAAAGGTTTTCAATATCGTCGTTCTGTCAGGTTTATTTCACATACGGGTGATGGTCCGGTTTATTTTTTAATTGCATTGGCGCTACTACTTACAGAACCCATAGTGGGCCCAGCATTTTTTTGGGCTGGAATTATTGCTTACATTTTTGATGTCAGCCTGTATCTGCTATTAAAAAACCTGATCAAGCGAGACCGCCCGGCGGTAAAAATTACGACTTACCAAGCATTTATAACACCTTCTGATCAATTCAGTTTTCCTTCCGGTCATACCGCAGCCGCATTTTTATTTGCCTGCCTGATTTTGAATTTTTATCCCGTTTTTGCCATTCCTGCTTTCATTTGGGCTACTGCGATTGGAATGAGCAGGGTGTTATTGGGCGTTCATTATCCAACCGATCTTGTTGCTGGTGCAGTTCTCGGTAGCGCCTGCGCATTCTGGGGAATTTATTTGCACTCGTTGATAAACACATTGAACTAACTACATAGTTTCGATTCATTTGAGAACATTGCATGAAAATATTGTACGGAGTTCAAGGCACAGGTAATGGCCACACTACCCGCGCACGCATAATGGCAAAAGCGCTCGCTGATGCAGGCGCGCAAGTTGATTGGGTATTCTCGGGGCGCGAGCGCGATAAATTTTTTGATATGGAAATATTTGGGAATTACCAATCCTATCGCGGCCTTACATTCGCTACGCAAAGCGGCAAAGTACGCTATTTTAAAACAGCACTCACTTCCAATATCGCCCAACTTTATCAAGACTCCAAAAAAGTAAACGTCGAAGGTTATGATTTTATTATCAATGACTTCGAGCCCGTATCGGCGTGGGCTGCCAAGCGCGCGGGGAAAAAAGTGATCGGGTTATCGCACCAAAATGCGTTTTATTATGATATTCCCAAAGTTGATAGCAATATTGTTGTAAATTGGTTTATGCGCAATTTTGCACCGGTCACCATGCCCATTGGTTTGCATTGGCATCATTTCAACCAACCGATTTTACCGCCGTTAGTTGAACGATCGCACTACCCCAATATCTCCACCCCCAAACATTATTTGGTCTACCTTCCATTTGCAGGCTTGGACGATATAGTGCCGCAACTACGCGAATTTCCGGACTACGATTTTTTTGTCTATCAACCTGTCCCCGCTGCATACAATGATGGGCATATTCATGTCCGCCCATTTTCACGTGATGGATTCCAAATGGACTTGCATCGCTGTGAGGGGGTTATATGCAGTGCAGGATTTGAATTACCCAGCGAAGCAATTCATTTAGGTAAAAAAATTTTAGTGCAGCCAGTTGCGGGACAAATGGAGCAAAAATCCAATGCATTGGCCTTGGAGAAACTGGGCTATGGTCATGCAACAAAACGCTTTGATATAGAAACATTGCGTAAATGGTTGCCCTTGCCAGCACCTGCAAAACCACACGATTATCCAGATGTTGCAAAAGCATTAGTCAATTGGTTGATGAAAGGTGGCGGAGACAGTATTCACGAATTGCAGCAACAGCTATGGAAGGAAACTATTGAATTGGCAAGTACTGGTCGACAAGCATTTGCCAAATAAGTACTAATCAAACGAAATTTTTTGTCGCGCCGCTTTAATGGCGCCGCGCTGGCTCTTTGAATCCATACGTTTTTGTTTGGACGAAAAAGTAGGCTTAGTTGCACGGCGCGTTTTTTCAATTTTTATTGCACCTACGATAATTTCTTGTAGACGCAACAACGCATCTTCGCGATTTTGCTCCTGGGTACGGTAACGCTGGGCCTTGATAATCAGCACGCCGTCATTAGTGATACGGTTATCTTCCAGTGCCATAAGTCGCAGTTTGCAAAAATCCGTTAATGAAGAATTAGGGATATCAAAACGTAAATGTACCGCACTCGACACCTTATTGACATTTTGCCCACCCGCGCCTTGGGCGCGCATCGCAGTCAACTCGATTTCACTCATGGGAATTGCAAGACTGGCGTTAATTCGCAACATGTTGGTGATTTTCATCAGACTGATAAAAATGAATTGGTTTGGTATCGTCAACCAGGATTGGCTGCAATCTGGAATTATGGCGATTACGCCAGGAATGCCAGCGCACAATTAATCCACCCAATAACAAACCTGCCAGGCCACAACTCATTGTTATAGCTTCATTGGCAAATTGAAGCTGTGAAATAGATGTTGCAGCTACCAATCCCAGCAAAGGAATCATGTAAACGATCAAAGAACTTTTAGCGATTATGTCGTCAGAGATTCCAATCTGAATTTTATCACCCGGCTGATAGTTTGCAGGACTTCGCCCCTCCAGCAAAACCCGGATATAAGCAGGATGACCATCCCACTTATTCATCAAACGCTGCCCGCAGCCCTTTTCTGCTTTACATGAACCACAGGCATTTTTTTGAATGGTCTCTACCCATACTCCCTCATTTTCAATAGCCACTATACGACCAGTTTCAATTATCATTTCAGTACATCCAATGAAAAAAGGGAGGATTAAATCCCCCCTATATTCTGCGCAACTTTTTGGGCAGTGATGACAGGTATTTCACCTACCACCGTAATTCGATAAGTTTTATCCTGATAGGTTAATGCATCCATTACTGCGAGAGTTGCACCACGTTGTGCAACACCTTCAGGAATAGCTCCTTCCGCTTGCTCGATAAACACAGAAAAAGTTGTCAAGCCATCGGTGTACATCAGCATATCAATTTTTTGTCGCACCTGACGCTGCCCTGAAAATACAAACCCCGGAGGTACCCACCCCAATTTCCACGTAGATGGCTGTTTCAGTGCGGAGGGATTACAGTCCGTCTCCGCCTTTGCATCCCGGTGCAATTTCGCTACAGGTTTCAAATTAGTTACATCAGGACTTAAATCCAGATCAATAAACTGGTAGCGCTCTAATGGGCGTGCGGACTCATCAACCAACCACGATTTAAGAACCAATCCGGTCTCGTTATCGATAGTTAAGAGGGTACTATGACGAAATTGATCCAATGGAATCGCTAACAGTGCAGTTGCCTCCCTTCCTGCTACCCGCTCGGGACCACGGATTTCAAATTTATAGAGTTGATCCAGACGAGCCAGGCTCGCGCCAAACTGACTAATCTTGCCTTGCAACAACTGATTGCCCAGAGTGTCGCATCCTAATGCTTTTCCATCGCGTACAAATTCTCGATCAGGGCCATTCAAATGCTGTAAACGCTCACGTTCAACACCATTTTCAACCCAATGAATAATACGAAAGCTTTGAAGCGATGGATTGTCTTTATGCTGATAAGTGAATGACCCCTGATAATTTAAGGTTTGGGGTACTGTTGCCATTTTGTGCAATAACCGCGAGACCTCATCAACCTGAACAACGGTACCTGCGGAAATATCCGATTGCGATTCTTGCCCATAAGCAGGAAACGTAAAAAAGACAAAAGCAATGAAACAAGAAACAAAGCGAAAGGGAAAAGGAGAACGTATCGAAGTTAGCATTCTGGACTCAATCAGGAGTGAGAGATGAAGAGCAGCATACCTGCTCTCCATCTAATCCAACAAGTCAGTTAATTATAGATAGGGAGATATCTATTCATCTTCAGTCAGAATTACACGAGTATAAGGCAACATCCCCTGCCCCCCATTCAGGGAAGCATTATCTGTGTGCTCCTGAATTAGCTGGTTCACATAAGTCGTAATATCTTCATTATGAACAGGTACTGCTTCCTGACGAGGAACAAACATTACCTGACGGCTTTCTTGCGGACGCGACTCATACCCGCTTTGCACCGCTACCGTACGCGCAGATAAAGCCGGAGCATTTATACCAGATGGCAGGTTGACTGCTTTGCTTTCTGGTGCCGCAGGGTTAGTTGCCGCTGTATTAGCTGCAATCTCTGAAGACTGTGGGGCAATTGCCTGATATTGCTGCACACCTACAACCAATGCTCCAGCAACCGAAGCAGCGATGGCAGCCCGCCCCAGTTGTTGCCACCAACTTGAAGGTACAACAACTATGTTATCGGCTACGGCATTTTGCTTCTTCGGTGCCGACTGCTGGGAATAAGTTTCCTCTGCATCAATTGCAGCGCTGATTCGTGCAGCAAAATCACTAGAGGCCATCACTGGTAATTTACCCTTAAGGCCAGCACTGGCAACTTGATAGCGGGACCACGTGGTTTTTACTTCCGGATCAGCATCAAGCGCCTTCAGGAGCCTTTGCAGTTCCAGTTCGGAAGCTTCATTATCCATAAGTGCTGATAAGGATTCGGCTAGCACTGGTGATTGGATTTGCTCTGTCATTCTCGCTGGTGCCTCTGTATAAAACTGGTTATTAGAGAAAAGGGTTTAAAGGTAACCATGACTCGCTTAAAACTAACTGTTTCTATGACTAACACTTGCACAATTGGTTCAGCAATTTCGCAAAAATTGTGCAAGTTTTACAAAATGCTTTAAATATCTTCAACCAGCGGTTTGATTCGTTTATCAATTGCCTCGCGTGCACGGAAGATACGTGAGCGCACCGTTCCAACCGGACATGCCATAACCTCGGCAATTTCCTCATAACTCAATCCATCCATTTCACGCAGGGTCACAGCTGTGCGCAGGTCATCGGGTAAATCGCGAAAGGCTTGGGAAATCGTATCTTCAAGCTCCTCACACAGCACATTGTGCTCAGGTGTATTTAATTCATGCATCCCGTCATTACCATCAAAGAATTCAGCATCCTCAATCTCCACATCACTGGTAGGTGGACGGCGATTGCGCGCGACTATATGGTTTTTTGCCGTATTAATCGCAATGCGATAAATCCAGGTATAAAAAGCACTATCGCCACGAAAATTAGGTAGAGCCCGATAAGCCTTTATAAAAGCTTCCTGGGCTACATCCTGAGCTTCGGCATGGTCGCGAATAAAACGGCTAATCACAGCCAGCACCTTGTGCTGGTATTTAATAACAAGCAAATCAAACGCGCGCTTATCGCCTTTTTGAACTCGCTCGACCAGTTGTTGATCAACATCAGGCGCCACTTGCGCAGTCATTCTTTAACCCCCAAGTACCCTGGCAAAAACCAGGATCAATCAATAGTCAGTTTAAACTGGACCAAAATACATTATGTTTAACGCACCGATTCAGCGTAACGTTAACTTTAATAGTTAGTTAAAACTATGTTCAACTCTGGCTGCCCAGCAAACTACATGCCTACCTATTGGCGCAGAATAGCTCATAGACAAAAACCATATTAAAAAGTTCTCGCTTGATTATACGGGGTTATTAAACGGTAAGTGTTTCCTTCGTATAAAGAGGCGTGAGCTTGTTATACTGCGCGTCATTCCGGGCAAATTTTTATCAACCCTCTGCGAATCGGGTTTTACTGAATGAAAAAACACTATCAATATGATGTTCTGGTAATTGGTTCAGGTGCGGCAGGCTTAACCTTGGCCCTTAGTCTAGCGCAACACGCCAAAGTTGCTGTGCTCAGTAAAAATGCGATAAATCAGGGGTCTACCTGGTTTGCGCAGGGAGGAATTGCAGCCGTATTGGACGATCAGGACTCCATTGATGCACATGTTGCAGATACCCTGATTGCTGGCGCCGGCTTATGCCACGAGGATGCCGTACGCTTTACCGTAGAGCGCAGTAAAGAAGCAATTCAATGGTTAATTGATCAAGGAGTTAACTTCACTAAAGAGAATTCCAATGGCGATTACCATCTAACTAAAGAAGGTGGCCATAGTCACCGTCGCATCATTCATAGTGCCGACGCTACGGGCCAAGCAGTACATTCCACGCTTATCGACCAAGTGGAAAGACAACCAACCATAGATATTTACGAACACCATGTAGCCGTAAACCTTATCTCACAGGCGGACTCAGGTTCGCGCAAACTACGCTGCACTGGCGCCTACGTATTGGATAGTGAAAATGACACTGTTCATGTCTTCCAAGCCAAAGTAGTAGTTCTGGCAACGGGCGGAGCCAGCAAGGTCTATCTATATAGCAGCAATCCTGACAGCGCCAGTGGTGATGGCATTGCAATGGCATGGCGTGCCGGTTGCCGCATTGCCAATATGGAGTTCAATCAATTCCATCCTACTTGCCTCTACCATCCACGCGCCAAAAACTTTTTGATTACCGAAGCATTACGCGGAGAAGGCGCGTATCTGCGTCTACCTAATGGCGAGCGTTTTATGCTGCGTTTTGATGAGCGCGCTGAATTAGCACCACGCGACATAGTTGCGCGAGCAATCGACCATGAAATAAAACGCTTGGGTTGCGATTGTGTATATCTGGATATCAGCCACAAATCACCGGAATTTATTAGTGAGCATTTTCCAACGGTAAAAGCGCGCTGCCTTGAGTTCGGTATTGATATTACCAAAGAGCCAATTCCGGTAGTTCCTGCAGCGCACTATACGTGCGGTGGAGTAGCCGTGGATAAAGACGGCCACACCGATTTACAACACCTCTATGCAATTGGTGAAACTTCATTTACTGGCTTGCATGGCGCTAACCGCATGGCAAGTAACTCGTTACTCGAATGTATTGTGTATGCCCAATCCGCCGCAGAACATATTCTTGCCAATCTGCCACAAATCCCTTTACCAGATGTATCCCCACTGTGGGATGCCTCGCGCGTACGCGATTCAGATGAAGATGTGGTGATATCCCACAACTGGGATGAATTACGTCGTTTTATGTGGGATTACGTGGGGATTGTACGCACCGATAAGCGCCTGGAGCGTGCAACCCATCGTATTAAACTTTTGCAAAAGGAAATCGCTGAATATTACAGTAACTATAAAATCAGCAGTGACTTGATTGAATTGCGCAATCTTGCAACTGTTGCCGAATTAATCATTCGCTCAGCCCATGAACGCAAGGAAAGTCGCGGTTTGCATTACTCACCGGATTATCCGGAGAAATCGCTTATTGCACGCGATACCATAATGATTCCGAATAATTTTGCCGGTCAAGATGTTGTTGTTAGCAAAGAAACACCGGCAAAAAATTAAACAGCAACATGATTAGGTCTTGGGTTTTAAACATACTCGCAGCCAGGTGCGCAATCGCGCACCATCTACAGGGGATAATGAATCGTTGGCGATTAGCAGATACCGGCATTTCCTGGTATCCAATTCTCTTAGTGGCAAAATAATTAATAAAGGCCAACAAAGCACTTCACCAGCAAGCTGATATTTTCCGGTAACTCCCACTGCCTTTAATAACCACTCACCACTCTCAAACCCAAGCTCACCGGCAAAGAGATCTTTTTGTTGATATCTGTAACCTCTCCACAACCCCCACCATCCAGCTACAAGCAAAATCGCCCATGCGATATTGGTAATCAGCCATGGAAAAATTATCAATAACAAGCACGCAGCCAACAATAAATAAGTGCAGCGATAAAAATAAAGAAGCCAGCGCGAGGGAAAAATAGATACCGCTACCAGCACCGGCAACGGTTTTGATGATGAAGAAACAGCCTGTAAATCAGCTGTTTTTTTGTAGCCCGGTATTTGCACGAATAACATCCACAATCCGTTGTAGTTCAGGGTTGGCAGGGTTTTCCCGCCGCATAAACCATGCGAATAAATCCTGATCCTGCTCTTCCAATAATAACCAGTAACGCTCCTTATCGCTTTGTTCCAATGAGGGGTAAACATTTTCCAGAAACGGCATCAAGACCAGATCCAACTCCAGCATGCCGCGGCGGCTTCCCCAAAACAAACGATTTATATCCACGTTACTACCTGTTTGATCGTAAAAAAAGAAAGCGCATTATAAACGACCCTCATACGAATAGCGCTAGTTGAAATCATTCGCTCGAACGGTACGATTCCGACCCTGCGCCTTGGCCTGATAGAGCGCCAGATCAACATTGCGAAACAATTGGTGGAAAGGAATATCCCCATTGCTGGTACCAACCCCCAAACTAATAGTGATGTGTAAATCGGGAAACTGTTCGAAATTAGTGGTAGCAATCAGGGCTCGCATTTCTTCAGCCAGATGGTAGCTATGCTCCAGCGATGTATCAGGTAAAACCATCAAAAATTCTTCTCCACCCCAGCGCACAATTTGATCCGATTGACGAACACTACTTTTAATTAGCCCGGTAACACGTTTAAGCACCACATCACCGCCATCGTGCCCAAGAGAATCATTAATTTTTTTGAAATGATCGATATCAATAATTACCATCGACACTTGTCTTGTACTGTCAGCAGGAAAATATTGTTCAACATATTCACTTAATCCTTGTCTATTTAGCAACCCGGTCAACGGATCAATCATTGACAACTTTTTATATTTATCCGTCTCTTGCGCCAACAGCGAATTCTGGTTTGCCAATCGCTCGAGACGTTGATGTTCCAAACGGATTTCCCTGGTAAGCCGTGCAAGGCTAATGGCCCCACCAACCATCATTACACTGACCCAGAATACTAAAATACCAAGATACCAATCATCACGGGCAACCCACTCCCCGACCAACTCCAGGCGCTTAAGCTTAAAACTATGCATTCCCGGTACACCCGGATAAGTAGTATCAATGCCAAATGCCACCACATGATGGAAATCAGGCAAAGCATTTTCGCGTGGGGCTTTGTATTGCGTGATCCACCATTCTGCAACTGAAAACTCGGACAAACTCAGTACAAGGCGATCATGGATGTACTCTACCGGCACATGCACGTTATTGAATTTAGCCGTTTGTATATCGTTTATATCGGAAAAACCCGGCACATAGTTGCGCAGATAAAAACGCAAGCGCTGATCATGACCCGAATAATCCAGATCGACGTTAATTGTTTTATAACTACTAAGATCAAGACCATCAGTTCCCTGCCCGCCACCGAGGAATACATTAAAACCACAAGTATGCGGGCGACCATCATCTTCAATGTTGCATTCCCAAGCCATACCGTCAAAATCAGTCCAGCGAATCATGGATTCACCAGCTGAGTTACTATCGGAATAGATGTAATGAGGAATATCCCTGGAGGGCACTAACAGCATTTTTTTGGAGGGTAATAGTTCATAAGCATAAATCACCGCCACAGTACCAATACAACACAGTAGCAGCTTATATAAACGGCTTTGGCGAATGGATGGATAATAATTATAAGCGGTCAACGCAAATCACCGATGCAGTGGTAACGACAGGTATGTATCGAAAGTAAAATAACTTACCTGTCCTTATTTTTGTTGTCTGATACCGCAAAAACATTATTTAGCCCAACGTTTCCAAGGCAATAAATACTGGATGTTTATAGATCGGAATGTAATAGCTGTAACTTGCAGCTATGAAAAACCTTCGATACTCCTGATAATCACCTGCGGCATAATCCAACCCGACTCCTAATTCAAAACGCATTCACTGTGGTAGATATTTATGAATACCAGTCAAACCAATCCGGTATCCTGGCTAAAGCTTAGTCAATCACAACTCTTATTGGTAAAGGGGCCAGACGCAAGCAAGTTTATGCAAGGCCAGGTTACTTGCGACCTGCGCGAATTAAATAATCCCATTACACGCTTGGGTGCCCAATGTAATCCCAAAGGACGAATATTGCTGACATTCCGGGCACTGCAAATAAATCCGGAAACTATTGCGTTGCGCATCCCTGCAAGTCTGATGGAAAGGGCTAAACAATCATTTGGGAAATACATTGTATTTTCCAAAGCCAAACTAATTGATGCACCAAATGAATATCTTCTTTATGGTTTGTATGGTGATCAGGGGGCTAAGGTAGCTCAAAAAATATTCCAAACCTTACCTAATGAAGATGGCGGGTACATTGAATATGGTGGTAACTTTTTAATCCAGTTGGATGCACAACGCTATGAACTCTGGATTCACAACACTAAAGCTACCGAGCTTGAACAGCAAATTGCAGCATCTGCTACACCAGGCGATATAAATGATTGGTGCCTGATGGATATTCATGCGGGGATTGCAGATATAAGCCCCGAAACCTATGAAAAACTGACACCTCAGGAAATTAATTATCAATTAGTGAATGGCATCAACTTCCGTAAAGGTTGCTACACCGGTCAGGAAATCGTGGCTCGAATGCACTACCGTGGCAAACTGAAAAGGCATATGTATCGATTCAGTATTGCTACGGATCAAAATCCTCTGCCTGGAACACCGGTTACAAATACAGCCACCGGGCAAATTGCGGGGCAAATTATTATGGCTGCAAGAACTAATTCACTGGAAATTGAAGTACTTGCGTCCGTTTTGGATGAGCAGCTCGAAGAGTTAACAATCGAAGGAATCCCGCAAAAATTAAAACAGCTGCCACTGCCCTATGCTATACCTACAGCAGACGAAAAAACCGAATAAAGCCTGCAACAGGATTCCCAATGAATGCCATAGCTGAAAAAGTTCGCCAGGAGATTATTACTGCCATAGAGAAGGACCAACTCGTACTGCCCACTTTGCCGGAAGTTGCCCTCAAAGTTCGCGAGGTTGCTGATGATCCGGATGCAGACATCGATAAGCTAACCGGTGTTATCGGCAATGATGCCGCACTAAGTGCTCGCATTATTCGCGTAGCGAACAGCCCTTTACTTAGAGCAAGCCGTGCAATTGAAGATTTACGCACTGCACTTATGCGCCTAGGCATCCAATACACGTGCAACATAGCAACCGGGCTTGCGATGGAACAAATGTTCCAGGCAACCTCAGATCTGGTTGATATGCGCATGCGCGAAGTCTGGAGTCGCTCCAGTGAAATTGCAGGTATTAGTTATGTGCTCTGCAAACATTACACCCGCCTGCGCCCTGATCAGGCAACACTCGCTGGGCTTGTTCATAAAATCGGTGTACTTCCGATCCTGACCTATGCCGAAGAACATCCGGCACTACTCAAAGATAGTTTTACTCTCGATACCGTTATCGATCAGTTACAAGGACAACTGGGTGATCTCATTCTGAAGACATGGAATTTTCCGGAAGAATTGGCTCATATACCAAGCCAGCATATGGATTTTGACAGAAACATCCCAAAGGCTGATTACGCCGATATAGTTACGGTAGCGATGTTGCAAAGTTATGCGGGCACCAAATCATCTATGGCGCAAGTGGACTTATCCCGTGTGAGAGCGTTTGGCAGATTAGGGCTTGACCCTGAAGTCGCTGAATCGGAAGATTTGAGCGATGAAATGGAAGCTGCGATGGCTTTATTATTGTAATCAACAATCAATTAACAGATAAAAAAAGCGGCAAAAGCCGCTTTTTTTATTGTTGGATAAATTCGAACTTATGCACTGAATAAGGCTGCGCTATCCAAACCTTGCTTTTCCATAATATCTCGCAGCCGCTTTAAGGCCTCTACCTGAATTTGACGAACACGTTCACGGGTTAAACCAATTTCGTGCCCGACTTCTTCTAACGTACTCACCTCATAACCACGCAAACCAAAGCGTCGGGCAAGCACTTCGCGCTGTTTCTCGGTCAATTCATCCAGCCAATGATCCAAACTGGTAGTGAGATCGCTGTCTTGCAGCAAAGTGGCTGGGTCTGATACATGAGTGTCCGCAATCGTATCAACAATCGCACGATCAGATGAATTACCAATTGGAGCATCAATTGATGTCACACGTTCATTCAAGCTAAGCATATGCTCTACATCAGCAACCGGCTTTTCAAGCAAGTTGGCAATTTCTTCCGGAGTAGGCTCATGATCGAGCTTTTGAGATAACTCACGTGCAGCACGCAAATAAATATTCAATTCTTTTACAACATGGATCGGCAAACGAATCGTGCGCGTCTGATTCATAATTGCACGCTCAATGGTTTGGCGAATCCACCAAGTAGCGTAGGTTGAAAAACGGAAGCCACGCTCTGGGTCAAACTTTTCCACAGCGCGAATCAGGCCTAAATTGCCTTCTTCAATTAAATCCAACAATGCCAGGCCACGATTCACATAACGACGGGAGATTTTTACAACAAGGCGCAAATTACTTTCGATCATGCGCTTACGCGCCGCTTCATCGCCCTTGAGTGCCTTGCGTGCAAAAAATACTTCTTCTTCTGCACTCAGGAGAGGGGAAAAACCAATTTCATTTAAATAAATCTGGGTGGCATCTAGCGTTTTATTGTACTTATCATCAATAAGCCGCTCATTTATCACTGCTGGTTTGGATATTTCCTCTTCTTCTGCCAAAAGAAGATCTGCTTCATCCAATTCCGCATCCGGAATGAAAACATCATCACGATCAAACGCAGTTGTATCCCTATCTTGTAAAGTCATTTTTCAGCCCCTTAATCAATTTTTTTATTTAACCGGCTGGCTTTTAATATTAAGTCACCCAGCTTGCCCAAGCTGTACATCTCCATTCATGATGCCAAATGTCTGGAGAACTTACTCATGGACTTATTCATCTCATGAGTGTGACACTTTAACGTCGCGGCAGATATTTCAGGGGATCTACCGGAGTACCGTCACGACGAATTTCAAAGTGAAGTTTTACCCGATCAGTACCGCTTGAACCCATATCGGCAATTACTTGTCCTACTTTAACCAAATCTCCTTCTTTCACTCTTAATCTTTCGTTGTGCGCGTAGGCGCTCAGGAAAGTTTCATTGTGTTTGATGATCAGCAACTTGCCGTATCCACGCAGCCCGCTTCCTGCATAAACTACTTGTCCACCAGCGGCTGCAAGCACAGGCTCTCCCAATTTCCCCCCAAGATCAATACCTTTATTAAATCCATCATTGCCCTGAAATGATGACAAAATTATTCCCCTCACCGGCCAGCGCCATTGTGGTGCATGAGATTTAGCAATTATTTTATTAGTCGAATCTACTCTATGCGTTTTATTTTCTTTACGCACAGAAACAGAAGGATTAGGTAAGATTTTTTTACTTATCGAGGGAGCAGCGGCCTTTGCAGATAGCGCGCGACCACTTTCAGCACTGCCTGGCTTTGATAGTTGCATGTCCAAATGTATAATCTGAGAGGGACGAATAATATAAGGAGCATTGATTTTGTTATGTTTTGCTAAATCTTCATACTTTAAACCGTACCGCCACGCAATAGAAAAAAGAGTATCTCCAGGTGCGACCACATATGTTTTAGGTCGCCAGGTCGCAGTGCGGGATTTATCAGTAACAGGGGCCGATTGTTGGGAGCTACAGGATACGATCATCACCGTAGTGATCAGAATAACGAACAACCGGAACATTTGTACCTTGCAATAAAATACTGTTTCCGGCATAAAATCATTTACCTGCCATGATTATTTTTTAACCTCTCTTATGCCATTTTAGACTTAATATTTTAAATTTATTTTAAAATTATCTAATATATTTATAAAAAAACGCACAAAAAGAGGTTTATAGGGCATAAAAACAGGTGCTTATTTGAAAAACACGCACTTTTTTGAATCTAAAAACAATTGTCCTGACTGGCTTCAACCTCCTTTTCCCAGACTCTAGACTTTAGATGAAGAGTTATCGTGAAGTTCCTGATAAAAAAGGAACAAATTTTACCGGTTCAAGAATTTGCGTGATGAAATTATCTGTTTCCCCGTCACGCAAAATCAAATGTAACTGTTGTTCACGCCCGCCTATAGGAATAACTAAAACGCCACCGGGTGCCAATTGCTTTAAAAGTTCATCAGGTATTGATTGTGGAGCTGCAGTACTAAGGATTCCATCATAAGGGCCAGCCTCCGGCCAGCCAAATCCCCCATCTGCATGACGCAATTGGATATTGCGCAAGCCAATCTGACGAAAACGATCACGAGCTTTATCCTGCAGCGGCTTAATGCGCTCTACGCTATAAACTTGTGGAACGAGCTGGGCAAGAATGCTGGTTTGGTAACCAGAACCAGTACCGACTTCAAGTACTTTGGATAATTTATTACCTGCTGCACCCAGCAATATTTCAGTCATGCGTGCAACGATATAAGGCTGGGAAATAGTCTGACCGTGACCTATGGGTAATGCTGTATCCTCATAAGCGCGATGAGATAAGGCCTCATCAAGAAAAATATGGCGAGGAGTATTAAGCATTACATCCAATACTTTCATATTGGTTACGCCTTGATCACGCAGGCGCTGAATCAGACGCTCACGGGTGCGTAGCGAGGTCATGCCAACGCCTTGCATCAATAAGTTAGTCATCCCCAATCCCCTATCACCCAATACTAAAAAAGTTAAAGCTGCCACTATAGCACAGGGCAAAGCATTACTAACTTACTCAGCTATAACAACCGCTGTCTGCAAAGTAGACAATTCGCGTAGAATTGCGGTTGCAAATTCACCCGCATTTAACGAAAACTTTAATAGCAAATGATCGTGATGCCATTGATAACCGGCATTATGCGGTATCAATTGCAATGCTCGACGCTCTTGCAATAAACCTGCATGTTCAAGTCCATTACACCACTCGCGCCAGTTGTCCAACACGTGCTGTTCAAACTCTGCCATTTGTCCGGCAACTAACGAACGCCCTCTTCCCCATAAAGGTCCAGTCGAAAAAAGCTCAACATCACCATCAAGGCACTGCGACCAATTCTCCGCAACCACACGTGCAGCCAATACCTGATTGAATAAAAAAGATCGCGCCGCCGATAGCATAAGGCCACGCTTTTGCTTATCCCGATAGCGTTTACTATCAATCAAGATTGCCTGCGCTTCTACCAAATTATTACCGTTATGACCAAAACGCTGCTCACCAAAATAATTGGGAACACCGAAAGCAAAAACTTTCTCAATTTTTTGCACCAGCAATTCTCGATCATCAGTTTTTACATTACGTAAACAAATAACAAAATGATTTTGCTGATGGTCACCACGACGCAGTTTTTGTTGATGGCGAGAGACATTAAGAAGCTGAATTGAATCGGAATTGATGGTTTCCCAAATTGGCTCAGGTCCCTTCGGTAAATAAACACTAAACCACTGTGTCGTAACTGCATGGCGATCTTTTCGGCCACAATAACCAATGTCGTTAACATTCACACCTGCTAACGTTGCAATCTTTTCTGCTACCCAGGCTGTATTTTCACCTCTTTTACGGATATGTAAAAAAACATGCTCTCCCGAACCACCGGGAGAAAACCCCAGATCCTCATCCACTTGAAAATCTTCAGGCTGCTCACGGAAAATGGCAGTAGCACTTAATTCACCGTAAGCACGAGGAAAATCCAGATTAAATTCAGTCAAAACATACCTGCTTATTTAGTTACAGTAAAAAATTCGAGAAAACGTTGATCCAGCCACCACTCATAGTCATGACTAAAAAAACCAACATGTCCCCCAGTGGTGGTGACTTCAAGTGCTATCCAAGGATGATTTTCAGAAATTTTCTGTGGAATACAATCATCATTTAAAAAAGGGTCATTCTGCGCAGATACCATGAGGCATGGAATCGCAATTTTTTCGAGTACATGTACTGCACTGGCTTTTGCATGCAATTCACGTGCATTCGCAAAACCATTCATCGGTGCGGAAAAAATATCATCATAGGAATAAAAACTGTTGACGCCCATATATCTGGATAAATCAATCTTGCCGGGATATTTTAATGCCTTGCGTTTTAATCGCCACTTCATACTGGTAACAAAATACATTCGATAAATCAGGTTAGACCATTTATCCAATGTCTTCACGCACCCAGCCAGATCAACAGGAACTGAAGCCGCACAAACAGATTTTATTCCACGGAGGCGAACCGCCTCACCTTGATCACCCAGCCATTTCAAAACAATATTGCCGCCCAAAGAATAGGCTGCCAGATAAATTTCTGTATACCCTTGCCGGGAGGCCCAGCAAATTACATCGTCAAAATCCTGCGTTGATCCAGCAAAATATAATCGAAATGATGGATTATCCGGATCACCGCAACCACGTAAATTCCAGGTAAGTACATCAACTGGCTCCCCATTAATTCCTTGCCGTAATGTTGTTTGAGCCATACCTAATACATAAGGTTGTTGATTGCTACCTTCCAATCCATGGGAAATAATTAATAACCGTGTTTGTGGCTGCGCACTGGCTAAATATAAATTTCCACTTAATTGATCTCCATCCTGAGTATGAATACATATAGAACGGGACTTTAATTTAATACGGCGCAACAATACCGGCAGTTGTGTTTGTAAATGTCCATTAAACATCCACCAGGGAGAGCGAAAATCGGAATTTTTTAGCGTCATATGATGAAATCCTTATCAGTAAAAAATTATATTTTTTCAAGTAAAACCACAGCGTAACAAGCGATACCTTCTTCGCGCCCGGTGAACCCCAAACGTTCTGTTGTGGTTGCTTTTACATTGATCTGACTGGAGGAGGATTGCAAATCAGCAGCAATAGTTTCATGCATGCGCGGGATATAATTTGCCATACGTGGGGCTTGGGCAACTATAGTCATATCTGCATTGACCAATTTCCAGCCTTGCTGATTAACTTTTGCATACACCATGCGCAATAATGAACGGCTATCTGCATTGCGATACTGCATATCAGTATCAGGGAAATGCTTGCCTATATCACCCAAAGCTGCCGCCCCCAACAATGCATCGCATAATGCATGCAAGAGCACATCACCATCTGAATGTGCGACTAACCCATGATGATGTGGGATGACTACACCACCAATAACAATTTTATCCCCGTCACCAAACGCGTGAACATCGTAGCCATTACCTATGCGCATCGACATAAAAAATTCCGCAAATTAAAAGAGTACTAATCAATATTGTTTTGTTGCTGCATGAGCATAGCAGCAATCGCCAGATCCTCCTGGCGAGTGATTTTAATATTATCGTTGCGCCCTTGAACCATTAGTGGGCGATGACCATAAATCTCCAACGCAGAGGCTTCATCAGTAATTGCTTTTCCGTCGAGCAAAGCCTGCTGTAAACAATTGCGTAGTAAGCCCAAACGAAATAATTGCGGGGTTTGTGCCTGCCAAAGCGGGCTGCGATCAATTGTTTTATCAATAACCCTATTGGAAACCTGTTTCAAGGTATCACTAACTGGTACACCTAAAATGCCACCAACGTGATGATCTGCTACAGCCTCGATCAGTTTTATAATTTCTTGCGCACGCACACAAGGGCGAGCTGCGTCATGAATCAAAACCCAATCTGTATCTTTTGCTTGTGCAGGCAATGCATTTAATCCGTTTAATACTGAATCTGCACGCTCACAACCACCGTCAACACGAATAATATTTTTGTCTGAAGCGCAAGCCAATGACGGCCATAATTCATCATCTCCAGCCAGCACAAGATGAACATTGTTAATTATCGAAATTGACTGCAAGCGCTCTAATGTATGTTCCAGAACCGTTTTGCCTAAAAGAGGCAGATATTGTTTGGGGTAATTAGCGCCCATACGCGAACCAACACCCGCGGCCGGGACTATAACCCAATAAGCGGGTACTTGAGAAAAATCAGGAGAATTCATGGGGATAATCAGATGTGAGTGGTAAGTTCATACCAGCAAGATTTTACGGTTACTGCTTCTCATCCAGCAACATAAAAAAAGTTTCGTCTTTCTTGATAAGGCCAATATCGTTGCGGGCACGCTCTTCAATAGTGTCGAGACCGGATTTCAACTCTTCAACCTCAACATCCAGAATGCGGTTGCGTTCACGCATACGATCATTTTCGGCTTGTTGCAGATGAATTTCACCTTCCAGGCGATGGGCATGGGCAAGGCTGCCATCACCGATCCATAACCGGTATTGCAGGTAGGCCAATAAAATAATCAAAATGCCCAGCAACCATTTCATAGTGTTACATCAATGCCAGATTTTTTATTTTAACTAAATGAAAATTTATTCTTAACCGAAAACAATAACAACCAAAGCAATAAAGGCCGAAACTTCGGCCTTTATTACTTCTGCTCTTACGACTTGAATTCAGCACGACCTTTGTAAGGAGCAGCTGCGCCCAATTCAGCTTCAATGCGCAATAGACGGTTGTACTTGGATACGCGATCTGAACGGCACAGAGAACCGGTTTTGATTTGGCCGGCAGCAGTTGCTACAGCCAGATCGGCGATAGTGGTATCTTCAGTTTCACCTGAACGGTGAGAAATTACCGCAGTGTAACCAGCATCTTGCGCCATCTTGATCGCGTCCAGAGTTTCGGACAAAGAACCGATTTGGTTAAATTTGATCAGGATAGAGTTAGCGATTTTCTTCTCAATACCTTCTTTCAAAATCTTGGTGTTGGTTACAAACAAATCATCACCAACCAATTGGATTTTGTGACCGATTTTTTGAGTCAGGTCAGCCCAGCCAGCCCAGTCGCTCTCATCTTTACCGTCTTCGATAGAGATGATTGGATATTTGGCAGCGAGGTCAGCAAGGTAATCAGAGAATTCGTTAGTAGTGAATACACGACCTTCGCCAGCCAGATCGTATTTACCATCTTTGTAGAATTCAGTAGAAGCACAGTCCAGAGCCAGAGTTACGTTATCGCCCAGTTTATAGCCCGCTTTCTCAACGGCCTCAGCGATAACTTTCAGCGCATCTTCATTAGATGGCAGGTTTGGCGCAAAACCACCTTCGTCACCTACAGCCGTGTTCAAGCCTTTGTCATGCAGGATTTTTTTCAGGCTGTGGAAAATTTCGGCACCAACACGCAACGCCTCTGCAAAAGTTTTCGCACCTACCGGTTGAACCATAAACTCTTGAATGTCTACGTTGTTGTCAGCGTGCTCACCACCGTTGATGATGTTCATCATTGGCACTGGCATGGAGTATTTGCCTGGAGTGCCGTTAATGTCAGCAATGTGTGCATAGAGTGGAACTTTTTTGGAGATAGCAGCTGCTTTAGCGTTAGCCAAAGAAACCGCGAGGATGGCGTTAGCACCCAATACGGTTTTGAAATCAGTACCATCGGCTTTGATCATAACGTTATCAACGGCGCGTTGATCTAATGCATCCAAACCAACAACCAGGTTTTTAATAGTGGTGTTGATATTGTTAACTGCTTTCAACACGCCCTTACCCAAGTAACGTGACTTGTCGCCATCGCGCAATTCCAGAGCTTCGCGTGAACCGGTAGACGCACCGGAAGGAGCAGCTGCAGAACCTACGGAACCATCTTCCAGAATAACTTCGGCTAATACAGTTGGATTGCCGCGGCTATCCAGGATTTCAAAAGCTTTGATGTCAACAATCTTAGTCATTCGTTTTTCTCCAGAGTGTGTTTCTACAAAAATCAGTTAATTTATCCAATATCCAAAAAATTATTGAATATCCAACGGCGGAAAATTTTTCACTACATCATCAATAGTTTTTATTTGATGCAAGAAGGGCTCGAGTTTATCGAGCGGCAAAGCGCTGGGGCCGTCACATTTGGCTTTATTAGGATCGGGATGAGCTTCCAAAAACAATCCGGCCAAACCAACTGCCATACCGGCACGCGCAAGCTCAGCAACCTGATGGCGGCGGCCGCTAGACGCAGCGCCCATTGGATCACGGCATTGCAACGAATGAGTTACATCGAAAATAACTGGCGCATCACCACTTACTTCGCGCATAGTGCGAAAACCAAGCATATCAACCACGAGATTGTCATAACCAAAATTGGTGCCACGATCACACAAAATAATTTTTTCGTTACCGCATTCCGCAAACTTTTCCACGATGTTCTTCATCTGGCCCGGGCTGAGAAATTGCGGCTTTTTAATATTGATAACTGCATCGGTCTTAGCCATGGCAATAACCAAATCAGTTTGACGGGCGAGAAATGCTGGCAACTGGATTACATCGCAAACATCAGCAACAGGCTGGCATTGATGAATCTCATGTACATCGGTAATCACGGGAATATCAAAAATTTGTTTGATTTCCTGGAAAATTTTTAATCCTTCTTCCATTCCGGGACCGCGATAGGAATGAATAGAAGACCGATTGGCTTTATCAAATGAGGCTTTGAAAACGTAAGGAATACCCAGCTTCTGGGTGACTTTCACGTAGGCTTCTGCAACCTGCAAAGCCATATCGCGTGACTCAAGAACATTCATGCCACCAAATAATACAAAAGGTAGTGAATTACCAACTTGAACCTTACCAATGCTTACAACTTGTTGTGACACATGAGTTCCTTTTTTGATCAAGGAGTCTTTTTAAAAAAGACCAAGACACAATAGGTTCAAGGCGCAATAAATTGCGCCCTACGGAATTATTTTTTATTTGCCAATGCTGCTGTGACAAATGCGGTAAATAACGGGTGACCGTCGCGTGGCGTGGATGTAAATTCCGGGTGGAACTGGCATGCCACAAACCATGGATGATCAGGAATTTCCACCATCTCCACTAACGTATCATCTGCAGACCAGCCACCAATTTTTAAGCCGGCTTTTTGCAATTGGTCAACGTAATTGTTATTTACTTCATAGCGATGACGATGACGTTCCACAATCACATCAGCACCATAAATGTTACGGGCATTGGAGCCTGCAACCAAACGACACTCTTGCGCACCTAAACGCATGGTGCCGCCAAGATCGGAAGACTCGTCACGTTTTTCTACTTCACCGTCAGAAGTAATCCATTCGGTAATCAGACCAATGACAGGATTTGGTGAATTACGATCAAACTCTGTAGAGTTGGCACCTTTCAAGCCCAATACATTACGCGCAAACTCAATCACGACCGATTGCATACCCAAACAAATTCCCAAATAAGGAACCTTGTTCTCGCGTGCATATTGCACAGCCATTAATTTACCTTCTACACCACGCTCACCAAATCCACCGGGGACCAGGATAGCATCGGCATCTTTCAAAATGCCTACACCTTCTTTCTCTACGCGCTCAGCGTCGATGTAATTAATATTTACTTTAGTGCTGGTATGAATGCCCGCATGAGTCAACGCCTCAATCAAGGACTTATAGGCGTCCAACAACTCCATATATTTGCCGACCATGGAAATAGTCACCGAATTGACCGGGTTCAGCTTGCCATCAACAACTTTGTCCCATTCACCCAAGTCAGCTTCGCGACATTGCAAGCCAAGCAACTCAACCACGATTTGATCAAGGCCAAAACTTTGTAACAAGCGAGGAATTGAGTAAATAGTATCTGCATCCGGCAGAGGCACCACTGCACGCTCGGCGACGTTGGTAAAAAGCGCAATCTTGCGGCGCGAATCTTCATCCACCATCTTTTCTGAACGGCATAACAGAATGTCTGGCTGCAAACCGATGGAGCGCAACTCTTTTACTGAGTGCTGTGTTGGTTTGGTTTTGGTTTCGCCGGCGGTAGCGATATAAGGAACCAGCGTCAAATGCATCAACAATGCGCGCGAGCCCATTTCTACTTTTAATTGGCGTACCGCCTCCAGGAATGGCTGGGACTCAATATCACCCACAGTACCGCCAATCTCAACCAGCGCCACATCTACGTCGCGGCCACCTTCAAGGATACGGCGTTTGATCTCGTCGGTAATATGCGGAATCACTTGCACAGTACCACCGAGATAATCACCGCGGCGCTCTTTACGCAGCACGGTTTCATATACACGGCCAGTAGTAAAGTTGTTACGGCGAGTCATCTTGGTACGAATAAAGCGCTCGTAATGACCAAGATCCAGATCAGTCTCGGCCCCATCTTCGGTAACAAACACCTCCCCATGCTGGAAAGGGCTCATAGTACCCGGGTCTACGTTGATATAAGGGTCCAGCTTCATGATGGTCACTTTAAGACCACGGGCTTCAAGAATTGCCGCCAATGAAGCCGAGGCGATGCCTTTGCCCAATGAAGAAACAACACCACCGGTTACGAATATATAGCGTGTCATGTAAAACCTGATTAACTGTGAAAATGCGGAGCGGATTGGAGATAAATGCCTGTTTCAGTGCCCGGCAGTGCGAGCCATGGGATTTATCGTTCAGGACGGGGCGCCAGAGTAACAGAAATGACCTTTCTGCTCAATGAAAAGCTGGGAACTGACGAAGCCCGTTGTGAAATAAGTGATTGATCTAGAAAAGATTGAGGGAAGCTGGCGGCAACCTAGTAATCGCCAGATGTATTGGCAAAAGCCGCTTGTATATGTCGACTGGAAAAACCTCTTGAGTGTAAAAAGCGCATTTGTTTGGCTTTTTCACGCCCATCACTAGGGAGTTGATGAAAACGTTTATTACGAACCTCCTGCGCGAGCAAAGACCAGCTAGCATCTGCCTCATCAACTAATGAATTAATCAATGGTATTGCTATACCACGGTCACGTAGCTCCAGCCTGATTAATACACTCCCCTTGCCTTGACGCTGCCTCATTGCAATAAACGCTTCTGCAAAGCGCTCGTCTGACTGCAGGTTTTGCTCTATTAATATTGCAATTGCTTGAGTGATCAATGTTGAATCAGAAAATTTACGCCCCAATTTTTCGATCAGTTCTTCCACAGAATGCTCACGCATAGCCAGCATATTCATAGCGGCAAGGCGCACATCAGAAAGAGTAACTTGCTCAGACATAAATTATTTTCCTGATAACATTCGATTACAAAATCCATTAAGCATTTTTGCTCAATTAACACCCAAAAAAATGGCCGCAATCGCGGCCACTCTTCCCATATTCATTTACATCTATTTTGATACAGTTTGCACGGGCGGGAAATAAGCAATTACCTCTGTTACCGCTTTGCTTAACACCTCGCGTTGCTGTTGTGGAGCCATACCACGACTCAAACGTTTTTCTGAAACGCCTCGCCAAATAGGCTTTTCTGTTTTTGCATCAACAATATCAACAATCAAACTACCCTGGTTATATACTCGCAATCCTGCACCGGGACCGTGAAAAAACGGACTCGGGTAACGATAATAACCACGACCATAAAATCCAAAACCATAAAGATCGTCATAACTGCGCGGATCTATTTTCTCTTCCACCACCACATGGTAGCTCACAATAAAATCCGGTTTTGCACCTGCAGCAGCACTTTGATAACGCTTCGTCAGCTCACTTTGCAATGCTGAATGAATATGGCCAAGCGTGAAGGGGGAAATCAGAATATTTTCTTTAGTGTCTTGTTTGGTCTCCGCCACATTAAAGGTTTTAAGTGCTGAGAAATCATAGTCAGCCTGATGATCAGTCTCTACATATGGTTGGGTAGTACAGCCTGCAAATAATAATGAACTGCATAATGCAATCAACAAAGTAAACTTTTTCATACCTGCCTCGATTTCACTAATCATGGAACTTAAATGCCCTATCCTATTATTAATGCTGGATTTTTTTGACCCGCTTTCAATAACTAAAATCAGAATACTGAGCACAACGAACACTGGCAAGAAGAATTCTGTAATAAAAAGCCCCCGCTGTGCAGACACCGGGGGCTTTTTATGTTTTATACAAAGAATCAGGCTTCAATATCTTCTGCGTCACCGCCGCTTGCACTTAATGAGAGTGCCGGTGTCGCCAAAAGTTCAGAGCGAACTTTTTGTTCCAACTCTTGCGAAACAGCAGGATTTTCCTGCAGGAACTTCATTACATTATTTTTGCCCTGACCAATTTTGTTGCCCTGGTAGCTATACCAGGCCCCCGCCTTATCGATCAAACCCAATTTAACTCCATAATCAACTACTTCACCCATGCGGTTAATGCCCGAACCATACAGGATCTGGAATTCGGCCTGTTTAAATGGTGGCGCTACTTTGTTTTTAACAACTTTTACACGAGTTTCAGAGCCAATAACCTCCTCCCCCTCTTTTACTGCACCAATACGACGAATATCCAATCGCACAGATGCATAAAATTTCAATGCGTTACCGCCGGTAGTAGTTTCAGGGTTGCCGAACATGACACCGATTTTCATCCGGATCTGGTTAATAAAAATCACCAGACAGTTGGCATTTTTAATATTACCGGTGATTTTACGCAGCGCTTGGGACATCAAACGCGCTTGCAAGCCTACGTGATGATCCCCCATCTCACCCTCAATTTCAGCACGAGGTGTCAACGCCGCTACCGAGTCGACAACCAGCACATCAACTGCACCAGAACGTACTAGCATGTCAGTTACTTCCAGAGCCTGCTCGCCGGTATCTGGCTGGGACACGATCAAATCTTCAACATTTACGCCCAATTTGGTGGCATATATAGGATCGAGCGCATGCTCCGCATCGATAAAGGCACAAGTACCGCCCTGGCGCTGGGCTTCAGCAATAACTTGTAATGTAAGAGTGGTTTTACCGGAAGATTCAGGCCCGTAAATTTCGATAATACGTCCTTTGGGCAAGCCGCCAATACCGAGTGCGACATCCAACCCCAATGATCCGGTAGAAATCGCAGGAATCACTAAATCTTCGCGATCCCCCATACGCATAACAGTCCCTTTGCCGAATTGACGTTCGATTTGACTCAACGCCGCTTGTAACGCCTTTTCTTTATTAGCATCCATTTCACACCTCAACTTATGCAATGAAAAACTTATGACAATGATTCTTATGGGGCTGGCGCAAGTATTGTTGCGGCCATGAACGTACTATACAGCAAAAAGCTGTACGCGCAACCAGTACCTGTTAATTTATACAGCATCATTTTCAATTTGCACGAAGCCTGCCGCAAAAAATACAAAAGCCACCGCTGAGGGTGGCTTTTAAGGCTGATGGAAAAGCAATTCACCTATTTAACCTGCGGGGACATCCAGTCAACCACATCTTTACTGAGATCATTGAGGCACTTACGCGTTGCGGAACAGACAGTAGTCCCAGTACTTCCCATATCCGTTACATTGGTAGAGGGGGTAAATTCATTCAGGGTCATAATTGCGCATGTATGTTTGGCCGTAACCATGTCCTTACCTTTTACCAATGCAACAGTAACCTGAACCTTCGGCAAGTTAGAGTTCTGCCTTGTCCCAAATTGACGCTTTTCATCGCCAAGCACTAATTGCTCTATATCGATTGCCAGTACCGGTATTGTGCCATTGCGAATTTTATCTGCCGTATTAACCGGCTCCAGCCTGATACCGTTTTCATGCGATTCATCAACAAGATTACTGACCAATACCTTGTCTATGTCACAAGGATATTCAGATTGTTTGTATTTATAACCTTCAACATTAAAGCCGAGGTTCTGATTGACATAAACCAGAGGTGCTTGTGCATCCAAGGGAGCTGGCTCGGATTTGGCCAACGCCACTAACGGACATGCAAACATCAGAATGAGTAGTGATAATTTCATAGCCTTACCTTTTATGGTGGTGATCCGGGGGACACTCATCATTACAGCGGAGGATGTGTGTGAGCTCAATATATGGCAAACACAGAAGGAGACACTGACCATCCAAAAACTTCACACTTACCTTTTGCTTACCAAAATTTTCCGTATACAAATCAATAATATAGAAACAGCTAAAAGATGGGCATCACTTGTCTTATTCAATGTGGTTCTTGCAAAATTATACTTATGGTCAACGCTTGGGTAACACCTGACGATCACACATAAATCAATAAGAAAAACTTACCGCGAAAGGTACTACTATGCTGACGGCAACAGGTTCCACACCTGTAACAGGCTTAAATCCGGAAACCGGTTTTATGTTGGGTGAGGTTAAAGTCTCTCCATCGCACAATACCCTATGGGCTCGCGACCACAGTATTAAAGTGCAACCTAAAGTAATGGCGGTATTACATTACCTTGCACGAAATCAACAGCGGGTCATTAGCAATGAGGAATTGATTGAGCAGTTGTGGGCCGGCCGAGTGGTTACCCACGGTTCGGTACAGAAAAGTATTAACGCGTTGCGAAGCGCCCTGAATGAGCTAATTGGCGACCGGGAGTTTATTGTTCATTACTCAAAGCGAGGATATCAACTGAATGTAGAACCGCAATTCCTGGCTCCGGAAGTTGTCGACTCTCCAAATGTGGCTACTGCCATTGAACTCGGGAAAGCGTTTGCGTCGGTTCAACCTAAATGGCGCCCGGCAATCTGGACGATTATTTTATTGATCGCCCTATTCTCGATTTATCACAGCATTAATTGGAGCACGATTTTTCTCCCCAATGATCATAAAACCATTTTCCAAACAGCTCAGGGCTACACCAATGAAACAGGACATGAGCGCAATCCAACACCTCACCCTGACAATCAGCATCTCGCCTATATTCGCGAGAAAATGAACACCGATAAGTCGGATGAAGGTGAAAGTGACATTGTGATTCGCAATTCATCCGGGCGAGACTGGCAAGTCGCCAGCAGCAACGGAATCTGGTTCAAAATGGCGTGGTCACCGGCCGGTAAAAACCTGGTCGCTATTGAAATCAAACGCCGTAATGAATCCCCGATTGGAAATCAATTTTACCAACCAGTTAATTACCTTTATTCATTTCATATTTTTGCGCTGGATCTTGCTAAAGAACAATTATTGGAAAAACAACAACTCAGCCAATGGCAGGGCAGAATTCTGAGCGTGACCTGGTGGGATGAAAATACATTGGAAATCGTGGCCAAACAGGGACCCAATGCCGGTAATGGTCGCTATCGCTATGCTATTCAGGATCAGCAACTGAAATTGCTGGATGAAGTTGAAGGTGCCATAAACCCGATTGCCAGCACCATTCTTAATCAAAAAACGGCGCTTGCAAGTTTGTATAAAAATAAAGTCCGCATTGATTTTCTTAATGCCGAACAAGATTCCATTAACAGAGTACAGTTGGATGTAACCGCCGCCGATATCAGCTGGATTCCTGATGGCAGCGGTATATTGGTATATGCCGAAGAAGAACGGAAATTATTCGCCGTTTATTTAAATGGCAAACAAGTTCCTATCCCTTTGGCTGAAACAAAAGATAAAAATTTTTCCAACCCTCATTACAGCACAGATGGCAACGGTATTTATTACACCGAGGAAAAGCGCAGCTCAAATATAATGCTGGTATCACCAACCGGTTTAGAAACCCGACTAACTAAAAATACCAATTTCAATTACGCAGCCAGCTTTTCACCGAGTGGCAAGAAAGTCGTTTATGCTTCGGTACGCAATAATCAAATTCAGTTATGGCTAGTGGAAAATGGTCAGGAACGTCAACTCACCACCCAAGCGATTCCATCAAAAATCGATTCGATTATTTGGTCGGATGATAGTGAGCACATCATTTTTAATTCAGGCAATCAACTTTATCACCATAATTTATTAACTAACATCACCGAACTTCTGCTGACGGATGCTAATAAACTCGAACCCATTGCCTATTACCCCGGCAATAATCGCCTCTTCGCTATTAAATATAATGGTGATAGTAGAAACCTGTGGCGCATTGAAGGAAAACAACAAAAACAACTTACATTTGGCGCTGTGGGCTCTGTTATCGAACATCGGGGGGACATATTATTTCAATATGTCAGTGAGAATGGTCTTTGGGCTTTTCGCAATAAAGATGATTCACTTGAACAAATAACTACACACCTGAACGCATACAGCAAGCTACTTAAAGCTGATACCAGCGGCGTTTATTTTATGCTGGGAGGTGTTTGCCAGGAATCGGATGTTTTTCATTGGAATTACGCAGATTCAAACAAAACCACATTTTTTCCGCAAAAAAATAGCGATGTTTCTACTACATCATTTAACGCTGAAAAAGGTCTGCTACAGACGGAATGCTATTTACCAGAAGCCAATATAGTTTTACTGAAATGACAGTTAATAAAATCTACATGTATTGAGATATGCCCAGCTTGCGCATTACTGGAAAGGCGAGGATGCTGAGCAGGAAGAGATTTTTTGCTGCAGAAAAAGCTTAAAATTTCAACGCACCTTCCAGCGCAAAAGCCACCGCTTGTTTTTGTATCGCAACCCGGTCGCCAGCAAACTTTTTTAATTCAGTCTTAATCTCTTTATTTGCGGTAACCCATGCAAACCAAACTGTACCTACCGGTTTTTCAGGTGAACCTCCATCCGGACCAGCAACACCACTGATAGCGACAGCAATATCAGCTTGCGCAAGAGCAAGAACACCGCGCGCCATTTCAACCACCACAGCTTCACTGACCGCACCTTCGCGCTCCAATGTCGCTGCACTTATACCAAGCAATTTTTGTTTGGCAGAATTTGCGTAACAGACAATGCCATATTCGAACCAACCGGAGCTGCCCGGAACAGTTGTAATTGCTGCCGCAACTCCACCACCGGTACAAGATTCAGCCGTGGCTATCCGCCAGTTTCGTTGCAGCAGTTGTGCACCAAGATGTTGGCTCAATTGCAATAGGTATTTATCCATTGATGTACCTGTTAAAAGTAAATAATGACGGTAGTGTGCCGGCAAATATATATGGATGCCAGCCCAACCCCCCTTTGGCCCCAGATAACTTTTCAGCCACAGACAATAACGCGATCTATACTCCAAGCCATAACCTACGGTGAGATACTGAACGTGCAAACCATTCCTGGATACCACATAAAAGCCCAGCTTGGCGAAGGCGGTATGGCCAAAGTTTACCTGGCGATACAAAAGTCGCTCGATCGGCAAGTGGCAATTAAAGTGCTGGATGCCAGCCTGAATCAGGATGATCTTATCCAGAAACAATTCGAACAGGAATCTGTTTTGGTTGCGCAGCTCAATCACCCTAATATTATCCAGGTGATTGATAAGGGAGTCAGTGATGAGAAACTTCCCTATTTCGTAATGCTCTATATTAAAAGTGTTTCGCTCGAAACCATTTTGCCGCGCACAGATGTCAACCTGGGCCGCAAGTTGGATATCCTCATTCAGTTATGTAGTGCCCTTGCCTATGCACATCGCAACGGGATTGTGCATCGCGACATAAAACCGGCGAATGTATTGGTGGATTATGATGGCCGCGCGTATTTAATGGATTTTGGAATTGCCGGTTATTTCACTGCCAATAAACAAGTTGTCACCGGAGGAAATGAAAGGCAAGAACCAGAAATAATAATGGGTACAAGTGCCTATATGGCTCCTGAACAACGCGAAGGAATTTCACAAACCAGTTATTTGAGTGATATCTATTCGCTGGGCGTATTGATTCATGAATTTATTTACGGTGTCACTCCATTACAGGCAACCCGGCAAACTTACCAATCATTCAATAATGACCCTGCTGTTAGTAAATTTGCCCAGGCAAATAAATTACAATCGTTGATTGAGCAATGCATCCAACCTGTTCCTGCACAACGTCCGATTTCAGTTGAAAATATTCGCCAACAATTATTATTAATTGCCCAAGGCAAACACCTTCATACCAATCGCTGGGGGGTTGAATCCACGCGCGACAACATTCCTCCCAATTACACACTATTGGATGTTTTAAAAGAAAATCCTTTTGGTGCGACTTATCTGGTAAACGATCCTAACCGCCAACGCTTTCTGGTAATAAAAAAACAATCGCTGGATCATCTTGGTAATGCACCGCAATTTGCCGCCAAATTAACGCAGATTCAACATCCGCATATTGCGCGGGTTTACGGTACTGGCAAGAATCCGCGTGTATTTATTATTGCGATGGAATATTTACCTGGCGGGAATTTACAGGAGCGACTGAGCCAAACGCTTAATATCGGTCAATGCCTGGTGCTAGCCCAACAATTGGCTAATGCGCTCGCTTGTGCTCACTCTTATGGGTTGATCCATGGCAATCTGCGCCCCAGCAATATTTTATTTGCCGAAAAAAATCATTTGAAATTAACTGATTTTGGTTTTCCCCCGCATAGCTATGGTGAGGATACCCATTGGTATCATCCCGCGAACGAATCGGTTTCAACAGCGACCGATATTTATGCAATGGGTGTAATTTTGTTTCAACTCATTACAAACGAACTACCAACCAATCATTGGCTGGGCTTAAAAAATCGCTGGAAACTGCGAAAGCTACCCACCACCTTGCGCAAAAACATTCTTCATATGCTACAAACCAACCCTAAAAAACGGTTGAAAACAGCGGAACAGGCAGCAAATATTTTTACTGTTTTGCAGGGGAATCAAAAAACATACGTGCTGCAAAAAATGGCCGGCAATTAGCACTCCAGCGTCATGATTTTACGCTTTATCAACCACCGGGCTTTCGAGGGGCACCAACTCAAGAGTTAGACCGCTGGAAATTGCTGCCGGTGGTCCACGCCTGACCTTTGGACCTCCCGTTGGCGGGGCAACGGTAGTTTGTCGCGCTTGCCGCTGCAGTTCCAACTCAACTTTTTTTGCTTCAGCACGCCGTGTTAGCTGCATCGCCATTTGGCGACACTTATCAGCCTGTGCTTGCATGTTAGGCAAATCACCTAGACATTCAGCCAATAATGTGTAGGCAGCTGGCAAATCTGCGTAATCCGGATATAACTTATGCATGCCATTGAGCATTTTTACAGCCGGCTTTAAATCACCTTGCTGACGCAAGAATGTAGCGAGCTGTACACGCATTGCTGGCGAGTCGGGTAAATAATCCGGCACCAGCAAAGTGATTTGTTTAAATGTGGATGTGAGTTTATCAAAACGTTTTTTGCGCAATAAAAATTCCAGATATGTCAGACCATAATCCGCCATCAACGTTTGCTTTTTGCACACATATAACAATTCAAAAAAACGATCAAAAAAATTAGCTTCGTTGGGAAATTGTTTGAAGGCTTGATAATACAACCCCACTAACCGCTCGTAATCACCCTCCTTTAAAAGCACGTCCATATTTGCGTTTACACGTTCAAGATCACTTCGTTCCGATTGTTCATCATCTTCGTCGGAGCGTGCGCTGTAACCTAATTCCTGTTGATACTGAAATAGCATGTACCCCATTAAATGGAACATTACTACCGTATAAAAATTTGAAACCACCGATTGAACCAATACCCCACCCGCCGGAAGGATTGCACCAATCCATTCGTGCAACACACCCACCGAAGTAATCATGATCAACATAAAAACAATCAATAATCCATATGGCAACCCAATTGCTGTTATTAATCCAATAGCCGCAATTGGGTTGAGTGCTGCGAACATATTTTCGGTTTGCGCAAAGCGTATTAATACCGCGGGGAAACTCACTGCCGCAATAACACCTAACACTCCACCCAACGCAACACCTACGAAATAAACAGCCAAACCAGCGAACACCGTCATTACAATCGTGATTAAAATCAGCTGGAATAATAATTTAATTCCTCCCTGATAAGCCTCCATTACATCGGGTGCTTTCATTTCCCCCAGCGCGGTGCGCTCAAGGCAGGTAAAACTGTATTTCAGCATTGCGCCCGCCGCAAACAAATACAACACGAGCGATAAAACCCACAAAAATGGCATGACAACTGCGATTACTGACAAAAGAGAAGTAATAACAATTAAACTCATGGAAGAAGAATTTAACGGATATTTAAATGCTTCGTTCAAGCGCCGCCAAAATGGCGTTACGGTGTTCGCAGAACCCAGGCTTTCAAGCACTGAATCACATAAAAAGCAATGCAGGGTATGACGCTTGTTTTTTTCGTCATTGACGCAACAATCACATTGGTGGATATCGCATTGGCGACAATAATAAGTAGCACCATCCATGGGATGATATTTACAGTAATCCACGTTCTGCTCCTTGTGTTAGCTGGGCAGCTAAAGATTCATAATGCGCTTTCTTCTGACTGTCACGCAAACGCTGGAATGACGCCGCTAATTTAGTGGCAAATATCGAAAGTGCCGGACTTCCTGATTTCATCCGCAATAACTCATTAAACACTTGCTCGGCAGATGACGGATTTTCCAAAGCTGTAAACTGCATTCCCAATTTTAATGCCGACTGCTCATTAAGCTGTGAATGCACTTCCGGATTCTCTTGCCAGACTTTATCCAGTTTTTTAATTTGCTCCGGCGTCAGTAATGGCAAGGTGAGCAGGGTTAAAGCAGATTGCTGGAAGGTTTCACCGCGTGCGATCTTTAACAGATTGTAGCGAACCATTGCCAACTCAAAATCTTGGCCTTGTTGCTGAATCAACCCATCAACCAACAGCAGAGCTTTTTCAAAACGAAACCGTTCAATATTTTCATAGATTTCTGCCAATTGTCGTTGGCGAGGATTACCAACTTGCTCGGACTCAATATAGGTATTATTAAATACCGACTTATTCAATAACCACGCGATACCAATTAAGGTGGCACCCGCAACAAAACCACCAGCATGCGCCATAAAAGCCACATTTGACCCGGAATCAAACTGGTAGCTGTAAATTTCCTTACCTATATAAAACGGCAGAATCAATAACGCTGGCGCACGGAAGTAGCCCACAAAAAAGAAAAACCAATAGAAAAATTCAATTTTCTTCCACCGAAATACCGCGAGATACATAGCCATTACACCTGAAATAGCACCGGAGGCACCAACTAGTGGAACGGTACTACTCCAATCTGATGCAGCATGCGCAAGGCCACCGGCTACACCAGACAAGATATAAAATGCTAAAAACCGCCAATGACCTATTGCGGCTTCTACTGCAAAACCACAGACAATCAAAAAGAACATATTCCCCAGCAAATGCATAATATCGCCATGCAAAAACTGGTGAGTAAATAATGAAGTAATCGTCAAGTTAGCAGGTGTTAAACCATTGGCAATATAACTCACTGATTGCACACGTTTGTGCATCAACTCGCGTTGAGGACTCCACTCATCATAAAAATCAGGATTGAAATGCGCGCGGGCGTTTTGTTTTAAATAGCCATAAAAATCCGCACGCATCAACATATCACCGATAACGGTGGCAGTATCATCATCATTTATCGCTGTGCGATATTCATCCAACAATTCATTTTCATTTTGCGCTTTCAAATACCCTTCAAAGACCGGCCACTCGCGCTCAAAATAGCCCTGATTTTCATATTGGGTCATCACATCAAAGAGCTTGGGCGTATCACTACTCTGGTATAAAAAAAATACCATCACATTGATAAAGACCAATCCACATAACACCAAGGGTGCATGCCGCCAATCCAATTGTTTTTCAGTGGGCACAATGATCATTTTTTATTTATTGATTCCTTTGGTAATACAAAACCGAAAACTACAATAGCCAGGCAATTGATGTGCCGTAGATTCTAGCCAAACTTTGCGGCACAGGCAGTTAATTTAGCATTTTCACCGTCCACAACCCCAGATCCAATAATGCTCATGATAAAAGGTAATTTAATACCCATTAAATGAAAAAAATAACTTTAAAAGGTAATTATAAACCCAATATTGATTTTTAATTTAATAGCTATTAAATTACCCTTAAAATCAATATTTATCTTTTATAGGTCATAAAAAACCTATTATAGTTAATACTATGAACTTAAATACACTAAGCAATACCGCAATTGCAGCCGAACTGGGTAATCGCCTGGAGCGCTTGCGCCTACAGCACAACCTGACCCAGCAAGCACTGGCGACAGAAATAGGCATTACTCCAAAAAGCTATCGCCAGTTAGTAGCAGGCGGAGGAAAACTGGAAAACATGATTGCAGCATTGCGCGCGCTCAATGCATTGGAGCAATTAAATAATTTTCTGCCAGAACCGCCACCAAGCCCTCTGGAACAACTGAAGTTACGAGGGAAACAACGGCAACGCGCCAGGCAAAAGCAATATCCAAATGGACAAGAAAACCCCGACCAGAACCGTATAGAAGAACAAGGGCTGGATTGGTAATGCAAAACCTTGCGGAAGTCTGGTTATGGGACAAAATGGTAGGTGCCCTTGCCTGGTCACCGGAAAATCGGCTTGCCAGTTTTGAGTACACGCCAGAATGGGTAGAAACTGCAGTACAAATTTCTCCTTTACACATGCCAACTCATATAAATGGCCAACGTATCTTTCAATATCCCGGGCTAAACCCTGCAACCTACAAAGGGTTACCAGCCTGCTTTGCCGATACCTTGCCCGATGATTTTGGCAATGCCGTTATTAATGCCTGGCTCGCACGCATAGGCCGCGATTCACAAAGTTTTAATCCGTTGGAACGATTGCTCTACAGTGGAAAACGCGGCATGGGCGCACTTGAATACGCCCCGGCTTTACGCCAGGTAATAAAAAGTACCAATGACAAACTTGAACTGGAATCACTTATTCAACTGGCACAACAGGTTCTGGACCAACGCACTGGTGCCAGTAGTAGTTTGCATCAATCAAATAACGATGATTTGACCGCAATATTACAAGTAGGTACATCTGCCGGCGGCGCACGCGCCAAAGCATTGGTCGCAATTAATAAGAACCGAACAGAAATTCGCTCCGGACAAGTAGACGCCCCTGAAGGTTTTGAGCATTACCTATTAAAATTTGATGGTGTGGTTGAACACAGCAACCAACGCGAAACCTTTGGCGATCCACAAGGTTTCGGGCGCATGGAATACGCATACTATTTAATGGCGAAAGAGGCGGGCATTAATATGTCACCCTGCGAATTACTCATCGATGGATCACGCGCACACTTTCTTACCAAACGCTTTGATCGAATAGGCAACCACAAATTGCATTATCAATCACTGTGCGCCATGGATCATGCCGATTTCAAACAACCAGGTTACTACAGCTACGAACAACTTTTCAGTGTTGCGCGGCAATTGCGCCTGAACCGTGCAGATGCGATAGAAATTTACCGTCGTATGGTATTTAACATTGTTGCGCGCAACCATGATGACCACAGTAAAAATTTTGGATTTCTATTACCCGGCCCTCGCACCAACTGGCAATTGGCTCCGGCATTTGATATCGCGTACAGCTACAAACCCGGTTCCCCCTGGGTGAACTCACATCAACTCAGTATGAATGGAAAGCGCGATAATTTTGTAATGGAAGATTTTCTCGACACCGCTAAACTGGTTAGCAATTTTACTAAAGAAGCAAAAGCGATAATCCGACACGTCGTTGATGTTGTAAACCAGTGGGAGAAGTACGCGGAGCAAGCGGCAGTTAAACCCGAGTTTGCCAACAAAATAAAACAACATTTGCGACTCAAGTGGTAACCCGCAATTACCACTGCACTATTTTTTGATAAGGAAACCCATTATGCATTTCAGCACTATTGTTTTTTTTGTATTACTCGCGTTTTTTACCTGGCGAGGCTACCAAAAGGGATTTATTGGCTCAATTACTCGTATTCTCGCATTGATTGTCGCCTACCCTGCGGCAATTTTTTTCACACGCCCTTTTGCCAAATGGTTAATAGCGAATACGTCACTGGATGGCCTTCTAGTGTATTTTATTGCCGGAACGACCATTTTTTTAGTATTAAGTTTGTTGATAACATTGCTACTCAATCTCCTGGCTAAATTAATTCCAGATAATCAAGCTACAGCACTGGGCTCCAGAATCGGCGGAGCTGGAGTGGGGGTATTTATGGGAGCTATTATCGGGCTAATTGTTGTTTACGGCTTGGGATTGATTATTACCCCAACACCAGCGCCCCCAATAATTGCAGCACCTAACGTATCTGCCAATCATCAACAAAACCAATCAAGCACAAACACCAATACAGCGCCCGGCATCCCGCGAATAAATGATTTGGAGAAAAGTAGAGATTCATTTATCGAAGCCAGCGCCAAAAAATTAATCGGCAATGCTGCCGCAGCAGCCGTTGATTTAGCACTGGATGATAAAACCACCACACAAGTTACTAAAGCATTTGTACAAGATCCGCAATCCATGCTCACTCATGTTCAACAAGTAACAAGCAACGGGCAGTTACAAGAATTGATGGCAGATGAAGGTATCCAGTCCATTATGGCAACCGGCGATACCCAGGCGCTGATGCGCGATCCTGCTTTTAAAGAGTTAATGAGCAATCCCAGTGTGCAAGCACTCATGACACAGTCAGATGTAGACGGTGCTACCGGATCAAAAGCCGCCGCCGAGAAAATGATTACCGCCTGGAATCGTGTGCAAACGCTTAAACATGATCCACGTGTTATCGCAATAATCAGCGATCCGGAATTTCAACAACAATTAAATTCACCCAACAAATTGCACTTGATGATGAACCCCAAATTAAACCAGCTCACCGAAATTATTTTCAGTAGCGATACAATGCCAGCAAACGGGATGAGCAAATATCGGGTACAAGATTTAAATCAAACTAATCAGGTCGCAACGCCTACGGAAGTAGCAGAAGAGGAAGAAAAAGCGCCTACTAAAA
The DNA here is from genome assembly GCA_003056245.1 of Cellvibrio sp. 79. Classification (GTDB taxonomy): domain Bacteria; phylum Pseudomonadota; class Gammaproteobacteria; order Pseudomonadales; family Cellvibrionaceae; genus Cellvibrio. The sequence goes on from MVDH01000006.1 coordinate 262,096, forward strand.
TTTATCGCTGGACAGATGAAAATGGGCACGTACATTATTCAGACAAGCCTGTTAAAAATTAAATCTAATAAATTTTAGGCTGGCCTTCTGGTCGCGTTTTAAAACGCGGCTGCGCCCACAGATACTGCTCAGGTACTTTTAAAATTTCCTGCTCAAAATATTCGTTAATACGACGGGCATCGGCGAGTTCATCGCCACTAGGGTAATTTTCAAATGCGGGATGAATGACAACCTGATAGCCTCGGTTATTTTCAAGGCGATATTGAGAGAAGGGAATAATTTTTGCGCGCCCCATCCGGGCAAATGTTGCAGTCGCGGTCACTGTTGCTGTAGGGATGCCGAAGAAGGGAACAAATACAGAAATTTTTTCGCCCATATCACGATCCGGTGCATACCAAATCATTCGCCCTTTGCGCAACTGCGTTACCATCGCACGCACATTATCACGAGCAAAGGCGATGCCACCCGGCGCATAGGCTTCGCGTCGCACTTTTTGCACATAATCAAATACCGGATTTTTATGCGGTGTGTACATGCCGTCGTAATTAACGTAAATCCCCAACATCGCACTGCCAATATCAAGCGTGGTCAAATGCATACTCAATAACATCGCTCCCTGTCCTTCCGCTTTTGCCTGTTCGACATGCTCAATACCAGAAATCGTAAATAATTTGCGCAGCCGGGATTTCGCCCAGAAAAAACCAATGCCCGTTTCAAAAACAGCAATTGCAGTAGATTCAAGATTCTTTTTCAAAAGCACTTCAATTTCTTCGGCTGATTTACTAGGAAAGCATAACTGCAAATTCGTACGGGCCATTACCACACGTTTCTTATTTAGATTCAGCAACGGGGTCAACGCACGCGCCATAACCATTTGCCATGAATACGGTAACTGCGCAATTAAAAACCATAGACCGAAACCTATCCAGGTGGGCCAATAACGAGGAGCCAGTAAAGCGCGGGAAAAATCAGAAGCAGTGGACATAGGTAATCGATAATTTAGGGAAAGTAGAATAATTATAACGACTCAGGCGCAAAGCGCCTAATAAAGCAAAATTTTCAGCGTGACGAGCCCATGCTTGCAAGCATGGGCTTCACCTAAATGAGTGAAAACCAGATCAAAAGTTATAAACCAGATTTACAAATGTGGTGGTATCCGTTTTCTCTTTTCCAGGCGCAACATCCGTATCATTGGCAACCGCAAAACCCACCTTCATTTTCATTGCTTCCGTAATTGAGGTAGATAAAGAGGTTTCAGATTGGGTACGGGTATTATCAGAACCCGATTCAACACTAATGGTTTGCTTGAACTCTGCTGTTGCAGTGATTTTCCATTCGAGCGCAGTCGCTGCACGCAACATTGCACCAGACTCATCCATTAATATATCGGGAATAAGCGGGTCATCGCTTTCAATGACTTTTTCTCCTTCAAAATAACCCGGACCTGCCTCCACAAACCAATTAAGCCGTGGGCTGGAATAAAGCCAATCACCATAACCAAGAGCAATGGTCGTGTAACTACGATAAGCACCAAAATTGTCGCGGGTATGCGAACCAAAACCAAATAGATAGGCCTTTTCTACACCGATTAAATAAGCAAATTTAGCCGAGCCAAAATATTTTTCTGCTGTTTTTTCCTTGCTCGTCGTTCCATCGTCCTGGGTCACTTCATCCTCTTTAAACAATGAGCTGAGAATGTATTGGTTCTCCCACTTTTCCAGATTTTGTTTCGCATCCAATTTAATCTGAACGCTGGTAGTTTCGGTATTTCCCGAGGTTGCTATAGCCCCCAGATCCACTTCGATATCCCATGGGCGCTTTGGTTCATCTGCGGCAAAAGCCGCTGCCGAAATAATCGACAATACGAGAGCAGTTGATATTTTTTGCATAAATTTAATTCCTGTTACCGCTTTTGGAAGGGCAGACCTTAGCATAAAAATACTAAAGCCCAAATAAAACGACCGGCACTTTAGCCGGTCGTTCCAATACAGGAAGGGAAATTAATTAGTCGCGCAATAAACAATTAAGCTCATCCACAACTTCAGCCCAATCAGAATACTCCTGACGAGCCTCACGCAGGAATGCCGCTTGCTCGGCAGTCCAGAAGGTTGCGCTAGCCAACGGCTCGGCTTGCGGTAATGGGCGATGCTTTTCAATAAAAGCATCCATTGCGGCGGGAGAGTTAGGCAGACCAAGCTTGGCAAAAAGATCACTCAATGTGTAAAACATGCGGCCCTCCTGTCGATATTTATGGAACAATCCAAAATAGCAAGCTAGCACTACAATCAGTAACGATAAATTGCAGACGACAAACTGTAAAATAGTTTCATCAATAGAATAACGTTACTCGCAGCCAGTTTCCTAGTTTATTTTTATTGCTGCCGCGACAGCGCATCAAGAGCCTCGTCTTTTTGCTGCCACAATGTATTTACCCATTGCTGAAAACGCGCGCGAAACTCCAGATCCCCTTCATAATCACCCAATAAATCTGCCGGTATAGGGACTTGCCGCACCTGAACACGAATGGTCTTTACGTTGCCGCACACATAATTCCAATAGCTGGGAATTCCCCCTTCGTAATGGATGGTCAAATCCAGTAATTGATGCAACTGGCCATCCATAGCATTGAGTGCAAACGCCAAACCGCCGGCTCTGGGCATCAACAAATGCCGATATACAGAATTTTGTTGCTGGTGCTTTTCCGGAGTAAAACGGGTGCCTTCCAAAAAGTTAATAATGGTTACCGGATGATGACGAAAACGCGCGCAGGCTTTGCGAGTGCGCGCCAAATCCCTGCCCTTAAGCGATGGATCGCGGGCTATCGCCGCCTTGGAATGTCGGCTCATGGAAGGAAAATCCAGCCCCCAAAGCGCCAAACCCAATACCGGCACCCAGAGCAGGCTACGCTTGAAAAAGAATTTTACTCCGGGAATTCGAGTGCCAAAGGTTCGCACAACAATCAGTATATCCGCCCAGGCTTGATGATTTGCCACCAGCATGTACCACTCTTTGGAATCGAGATTTCCCACACCGTCAATTTCCAGCCGCGTAGGTAGAAGCCAGTTTTGCTGCACATTATTCACACGAATCCAGAAATTTGCCGATGCATCCAAACAAGGATTGAGCAAATGCTGCCAGGCAGGAATAGGAATTAAACGCAACAGCGCAAAGAAGACAATAGGAACAGTCACCATAATAATAGTGATGGAGAAAATCGCCGTAACTAAAACACCGCGTAAGCTGGCAAACATAATGTGAACCCAGGGCAAAAATCAGAGTCAAAACCGGCGCGTATTTTTGTCTATTCCAACGTTTGGATCAACTTGAGGGATGAACCATGAAGAAATTATGGGCCGAACATCGAGGTTTTATCGTTTTTTTTGCGCTCATGTTTTGTTTTCGCAGTGCGATTGCAGACTGGAGCGATGTTCCCAGCGGCTCAATGAAACCAACGCCGGTTGAAGGCGACAGGATTAGCATCAATAAAATGGCTTATGATTTACGCATTCCATTTTCCCACATTTCACTTTATAAAATTGCTGACCCGGTGCGTGGCGATATTGTTGTGTTCGATTCAAAGGCAGCGGGCAAACGCCTGGTTAAACGCGTTATAGGATTACCCGGTGACACTATTGCCATGGAAAATAACCGCCTGCTAATTAACGGTCAGAAAGTTGATTACCAACCACTATTAGCTGATGACCAACTGGAGCTGCTGCCCGGTAAAAACCATTATCTTCGCGTTAACTCAAATTCATCACGCTATGCCACTTTCGATCCGGTAACTGTGCCAGCAGGCCATTACCTCATGCTTGGCGATAATCGCGATAACAGTGCTGATTCACGGGTAATAGGTTTTGTACCACGCAATGAGTTAGTGGGGCGCTCACGCGGAGTAGTATTGTCACTCGATTACGACAACTATTTTTTACCCCGCAACGAACGCTTTTTTAAAGAATTACAGTAATTGCCTGCAGCTTGCGCGGCTATTTATCAAGGTCAATGCTCTCGAAAATAGTCGCGTATCTCCAACCAATCATTCACTCGCACATCAGTTACCTCCAACACATTATGGCTGGCGGTGTATAAAATACCCTGCCCCACAAACCCTTCAAAATGACGCGAGCTATCGTCAATTAAAAAGTCCGCTTGTACTACATTTTTCTTACCGCAAAAAATAAAATTCATCGGTGATAAAAACGGTAAATGTTTACGTAGCCAATCATACTTTGCAGCAAATGATGTGGGATGCTCCATCGCCGCCGTAGCAATTACGATCTCGTAACGTTCATGCAATTCCTCAATAATTTCAATGGCGTGGGGGTGTGGTGGGATTTCTTCAAAAAACGCAGGATTATCGGGATAAGCTCGCACTCTGGCCACATGGGCATCCGGGACCTTTTGGTAAATTTTGGTCGCGTGTAAATCCGCTTTGGTGAGGTTTTGCTGAAACTCAGTGTTGTACCAATCGAGATGGCGAGCCAGGGTATCGCAAATAGTCTCGTCCATATCGATCGCAATACGTTTGCGCATCATTACTCCTTACATTAAAAAAACAGTGAGAAAATTAAAAAACATGGAGAAAAAAATCCCCGCACAGAGCGGGGATTCAGTATTACCTAAAAGTTGGTTTGCACCAGCGGGGTTGTTTCAGCGTCGTAATCGACAGTTTTTAAACCAAAGCCAAATAGCCGCAAGAACTCAGCTTTGTAACCTTCAAAATCAGTTAACTCAAACAAATTTTCTTCTGTAACTTTATCCCAGATTTCTTCTACTTTGCGCTGCACAGAAGGATCCAATTCCAACTCATCCACGCGGTAACGATTGCCATCATCCAGACGCGGGTTACTTGAAAACAGGCACTCGGTAAACAAGCGCTGGATTTGTTCAATACAACCTTCGTGAGTGCCCTGCTCTTTCATCACTTTGAACAAAATTGCCAAATATAAAGGCATTACCGGAATAGCAGAGCTCGCTTGGGTCACAACTGCTTTCAAAACAGCCACGCGTGCATTACCACCGTGTTTTTCACTCAGGGTCTTCGCAGCGCGGTCCAAATCTTCTTTCGCCTTACCAATAGTCGCTTTGCCATAAATTGGCCAGGTTAATTTATCGCCCAGATAAGTGTAAGCAACTGTCTGGAAGTTATCGCTCAGCAAATCAGCGCCTTTAAGGGCGTCAATCCACAACTCCCAATCCTCCCCGCCCATTACCTTAACGGTGTTGGCAATTTCTTCATCAGATGCCGGCTCAATAGTGACATCAGAAATTTTCAAGGTGTCTGTGTTCAGGTTTTTGGAGGTGTAGGATTTACCGATTGGTTTCAATACCGAGTTAAAAACCTCACCGGTTTTTGGATCGGTACGACGTGGGGATGCGAGGCTGTAGATCACCAGGTCTACTTTACCGATACCGTTTTTCAGGGTTTCAATAACTTTTTCTTTGCAAGCATCAGAAAATGCATCGCCATTAATCGTTTCTGCGTATAAACCTTCTGCTTTAGCTGCATCGTGAAAAGCAGAAGTATTGTAGTAACCAGCAGTGCCCGTTTTTGCTTCGCTTGGCTCCTTCTCGAAACATACGCCCAAAGTATCTGCACCACCACCAAACGCGGCAGTAATACGGGAAGCCAGACCAAAACCGGTAGAGCTACCCAGCACCAGCACCTTTTTCGGTGCACCGGCAACGGAACCTTTGGCCTTGGTAAAAGCGATTTGCTCTTGAACATTGGCAGCACAACCTTGTGGGTGCGCATTGGTACAAATAAAACCGCGAACTTTTGGCTTGATAATCATGGGTTTGTCCTGTGCTAATCGATTGAAGTCTAATCCGGGCAACCTGGCCCATAAGAAAAGGCCGCCATTATAGGGCCTGAAAGCCAGAATGTCCTACAGCTCCAAACACCTGAAACTCTGGTTATCATCTAGGCTATAGTGAGCTTGAAAAATAATCCCTGTTAAAAGGAACAGCCTTATGCTTTATGCGATGTTTGCTTTGGTATTACTTTCCCTGGGCGTGGCGTTTCGTATGCTTTTTTTACGTGTGAAAGCCATCAAAACCGGTCAAGTCAGAATCAGCCAATTTCGCTTGAACACCGGTGAAATGCCCGCAGATATCGCGCAAGCTGCAAAGAACTACAGCAATCTGTTTGAAATTCCAGTCCTGTTTTATATTGCCGGGACTATCGCCATCGCAATGGATGTTGAGTCACTCGCGATGGTTGTATTTGCCTGGCTCTTCGTTGTATCGCGTCTAGTGCATAGCTGGGTTCACCTCACCTATAACAATGTTATTCATCGCATGTGGGCATTTATGGCAGGCAATATTTGCCTTGTGATTATTTGGGGAATGTTGTTGCTGAAACATTCACTTGGCTGGGTGTAATCAAGCGCTACTCATCTTTACACTCGCGCCAGATTTGCAATGATCGGCTTTCAGTTAAAATGCGCCGCTCACAAGAATGCAGCGCATTTGCAAAACAACGTTGCAACTCCAGGTCTGCAAATCACCACCAACGGCACAGGATCAAGAATGATTACTCACGAACCCAACCCGCTTTACGTCGCCAATACCGAACGCTACAAAACCATGAAATACCAACGCTGCGGTAAAAGCGGTTTACGCTTGCCACGTTTGTCATTGGGCCTTTGGCAAAACTTTGGTGCAGTTGACTCCCAATCCAACGCCCGCGCGATGTTGCGCCGTGCTTTCGATTTAGGTATTACCCACTTTGATTTGGCGAACAATTACGGACCTAACTTTGGTTCTGCCGAGCAAACATTCGGCAATATTTTTGCGCAGGATTTTGTGCGTTATCGCGATGAATTAATTATTTCCAGCAAAGCCGGTTATGACATGTGGCCTGGTCCTTATGGCATTGGTGGCTCGCGCAAATATCTGGTGAGCAGCTGCGATCAAAGCTTGAAGCGTACAGGCCTCGATTATTTTGATATTTTTTATCACCACTGCATGGACCCGGAAACACCTATCGAAGAAACCATGCAAGCATTGGATTTCATTGTCCGCTCTGGCCGTGCATTATATGTGGGAATTTCTAATTACCAGCCAGCACAAACCAAAGAAGCTGTGCGCATCCTGCGCGAATTGGGCACGCCATTATTAATCCATCAACCACGTTACAATATGTTTGATCGCTGGATTGAAAATGGCTTAACTGATGTTTTAAAAGAGGAAGGTGTTGGTTCAATTGTGTTTTCCCCGCTAGCACAAGGTGTACTCACGAATAAATATTTAAATGGAATTCCTGCTGACTCGCGCGCTGCTCGTCCTGAATTGATTTACTTGAACAACAAAGACATTACCCCGGAAAAAATCCAGAAAGTACAAGTACTCAACGCAATCGCAGAATCTCGCGGTCAGTCACTGGCACAAATGGCCATCGCCTGGACGCTGAATAACGAAGCAGTCACCACCTGTCTCATCGGCGCCAGCCGCCCTGCACAAATCGATGATTCAGTGGCGGCTTTAAATAATTTGAGTTTTAGTGCGGAAGAATTAGCGAAGATTGATAGCATCGTGAAGTAATTTTTTGCTAAAAATCTAAAAAAATCGGCCCTTATGGGCCGATTTTTTTCCTTTCCTGGGAAACGGAAAAAAACCTATTTCAAATGAAAATGTATAGACTAATAATTAACAGCTACCGCGGATATATGAGGTGGATTGAAGACTTACGATTTTTCTTAAAAATTCCTATTACATTATTTGAATTCAAAAAACGATGTCACCGTAAGCCGACCCGTCGCAGGGTTGGGGTCAAACGATTTTTCTTAAAAATTCCTATTACATTATTTGAATTCAAAAAACGATGTCACCGTAAGCCGACCCGTCGCAGGGTTGGGGTCAAAATTATACGCGTTCCCGATTTTCCCGCTGTGAAGGCTCGTTCCCCTGTACATGAGCAATCGATTAAATACCGCATCGAATGAGGCGATCTCTTCAAATTGATCGGTAGAGCCATGGATATAGCCTTCCGGGTATGCCTCTTCTGAAGGGTATCGTTCTTGTATTTTTTCGGCGTAACGGGGATAGCGTTGCTCATCAACATATTCAAAGTTCGTTGGCCGATGCCGATACAACGAGGTTCCCGTATCCGGAACCGATTGCAGATAATGCACAAACGCCAAACCCTTGCGCGACAGCGAATCGAAATGCGGGATTCGCTGCAATAAACCCAGATCCTCTTGGCGCGTTGTGATTATCGAAAATGTGGAAACAGCCGTCTTGATTTGCCTTACTTCCAAATGAAAAAACTGTTCCATAAAGAAACCAAAATGCTTAACAAGCGCCAGGGTGTATTCCCGCGGAATTTGCATACGAACGCCAGGATAAAACGAGTCTGCGCGCGCAAACTCATTGATCTGTACTGCACGTTCTTTTAACGCCAAAGCGCCTTTCAAATAGTTATCAACGAGTAGAACTTCCTGTTGTTCATTGCCAACTTTATAGCATTCAATGTTGGCATCCTCGCACAGCCCGTACTCAATCGGTCCCATACCATTCTCGATATTGTTAACGCCCAATACTGTTAGTGCCCAATACGTCCTGTAAAAACCAAAAGACAAACAAACCTGTTGTTAAACGGGTGGCCTTGCCTTGCAGAATTGATTGATAAATTCTTGATGGGACGGCATTGCCGTTACTTTTTTATGGACGTCGTCCTTCAGGAAGGCCAGGAAACCTTTTAGTTCCTTTTCTTCCATCATGTCGACAATCGGATGGTAGGCGGTCGGCATAATCCCCTGCCCCATCATGACCTGGACCCAGGAATCGTTTAAAAATAATTCTTTGTCTTCGAGCGTAATGGCACCGGTGTCTTTGAATAATTGTATGCGGCGCGCCAGGATCTCCGGTATTTCCATATTCTTGCAATAACGCCAGAAATCGGTGTCATCCCGTTGGGTTGCGTGGTAATGCAACACCACAAAATTACGGGCGCGATCCATTTCTTCACTGGATTGCCGGTTAAATTCATCCACATTGGACAGCGAAATTTCATGTTGTGGAAAATACCGCAGCAAGCGATAAATCGCCGACATCGCCAAATGGATTGAAGTGGATTCAAGCGGCTCAATAAAACCGGAGGCAAGCCCAACCGCAATACAGTTTTTGTTCCAGGATTTTATGCGGCGGCCTGTTTTGTATTTAATCACGCGCGGTTCGGTCACCGGACGGCCTTCCAGATTGTTCAACAGCGTGTGGATGGCTTCATCATCGGAAACATGCCGGCTGGAAAAAACCAACCCATTTCCTGATCGGTGTTGCAGCGGAATACGCCACTGCCAGCCAAAGTCGTGCGCGATTGCCTGGGTGTAAGGCCGTGGCGAGCGCACGTTTTCAGTTTGCAGCGCAACCGCCGAATCGCAGGGAAGATAATGACCGTAGGGCACATAGGGTGTGTTTAACGCACCATCGATCAACATGGCTTTGAAGCCGGTGCAATCCAGGAATAAATCGCCTGCTATTTCTTGCCCGTCTTTCAATAACAACGACGTGATATAACCATTCTCTGGCGAAATATTGACTCTCTCAATAAACCCTTCAACATGCTTCACGCCGAGTTTGGTAGAAAACGCTTTCAAATAATCTGCATATAAATTGGCATCAAAGTGATAGGCATAATTAATCCCATCATGTTCACCGCTACACTTTTCCAAACGTGCGGCTTTGGATTCAGGGCAGTAATCCCCAAAGGGAACATTGATACCGTATTTTTTTCCTGCAAACCAAAAATGCTGGAATTGGCAGGCCCAGCATTCTTTTCCGGTGAGCCCAAACGAGTGAAAGTATTTATCGCCTTTGTTAGCCCAGTGACTGAACTCAATACCTAATTTAAACGTGCCTTGAACCTGGGCCATGAGCTCCTGGTCATTAATGCCCAACAGCTTATGAAATACGCGCAAGGTGGGAATCGTTGCCTCGCCCACACCAATTCGCCCAATGTCGGGCGATTCAATCAGGGTGATATTCAGGTTTTTTCCGAGCACCTTGGAAATAGCGGCTGCCGCTAACCAACCCGATGTTCCGCCGCCCGCAATAACAATGTTGCGAATAGTGTTCATTGCTGTATGTTCGTTCATATCCACGCTCTTTTTTACTCATTGTTCGTAGGCTAACTTACTTCATTTTTGCGTTTTTGATATCAATCAACGTTTGTATGTTATTCACCGAGTCAGCAACGTTATAGGCAAGCGACAAGAAACCGGATTTGTGTAATTCAACTATCGCCTCATTTTCCAATGCCATCAGCTTTTCAATATGCACGGTATAACCGGCATCAAATTGAAACGTAGTTCCATGGCTCAAGTTAATTTCCAACCTGACCCGCTCCAGAAGATCGTATTTTAAAAAAGCGTCAATCATGGGCTCAAGTAGTTCTGAACCTTTGTGCCGCGCGAACAATACATCCCTGACTTCATCCAAGGTAGTGGAGCTGGTGCCATCCTCATTAAACAGTGCGGGTGTTGCGTGTTGCTGGATTCTTGAATCATTCAGGTCCACATAAGCGACGAGCCGTTGTTCGGTTTCCTGTTGCTGAAGCCCGATCATAAAAGGACCTTGCTTCATCGCGAGCGGAATGTAACGCGTGCGCCAGGTTGAGTTTTCGTCCAGGAAGAGATTTTCATGTTGCTCAAACCCTAACAAAACGACTGGCAAAAAGCGGCCGGTTTCAGAATCTTTGCGAAAGAGAATGGGGTATTCCCGTTGAGCCCTGGCAAATTCGTTGGGCATTATCATCACGGCGCCTGTCTGGTGCCCGTATTCAGCGCCGTACTTTTCTGTGTACCCAAGGGTTTTATGTTGCTCAACATTTAGCGGTTGAAAGTTTTTCATTTTATTGTCCGTTGTGCTTGCTTGACCTGAAATGTGTGACCTAAAAAAATGCCGCTCATAGAGCGGCATTTTTTTCTAACATCAACTGAAAACGATTAGAAGTTGTAACGTGCAGACAGCGCGTAACGAGCTTCCAATACATCGACGTACCTTACCTGGTTTTTAGTACGACCGTAGGTTTTCTTATCCTCACCCAACACGTTAGTACCTTCCAAAGCCACAGTGAAATCATCAGTGATTTTGTAGCCTATGTTGAAGTCAACCTGGCCGTAGTCTTCGGTAAACTCAGGCTCACCACCACCGGCGTTCGGATTACTCAGGAACTTGTCACGCCAGTTGTACGCAATACGTGCTTGCCATTGGTCTTTTTCATAGATACCAATCAGGTTAGCCGAATCACTCAAGCCCGCTAACGCAAATTGACTAGCCGCACCCGGTTCTGCAGAGAGGTCAAAGCTAAAATCGCTATTCACGATCGTATAGTTAGCCTGGATACCAAAACCGCTGTCACCGAAGAAGTGTTGACCGGCGAATTCCCAACCGTTCAGCACCGCGTCGTTAGAGTTTACCGGTATGGTAGTAACGTTGGTAACACTTGGATCACCCGCTACCGCTACGATATCTACACCGTCCTTATACTGCAGGTAACCCGCCTCAGTGTTCGACGCAAGACCGCCAACGCCGCACAATTGGGCTGCTGTAGTATTAATACAGCCATTATCGGTGCCGTTCATTCGAGCAACCTGCTCGAACAAATTCCGCTCGTTCACTGGCAGGCCAGCCGCTTTCAATGCATCCACAGCTTCGCGCGCGCGCAAACCATTACTTGGATCCAATGTACCGGCGTACGTCACATCAATTTCTTCAGTACCAATAAAGTTAGGTACGCGCTTATCGAAGAAACCAATAGACACATAATCGGTATCGTTGAAGTAATACTCAACCGAGAGGTCGACGTTGTTAGACTCAATCGGGTTCAGCTTAACGTTACCGTTGCCAATAGTACCCAGTGAGCCACCAGCCAACAGTGGGCCACCTCTTGGTGGATTGCCTGCCGCGCCTTCCTGAAGATCATTGAAGTTTGCACGGGAAATCGTTTTACTGGTGGATGCACGCGCAATCAGTTCATCACTAAGATGGAAAGTTAAGTCCACATTAGGAAGCACATTATCGTAATCGTAAGTGCTAACCGTGTAAGGACGCGCGCCAGCTACACCAATAGCCTCATTATTGAAGTCCCTATCGGATTGCCAGGTGAGCTTTCTTGGCGAAACCCGTGAGTAAGACTCTACATCGGTAGTTTCATAACGAAGGCCAGCTGACACATCCACCGCTATACCACCCAACTCCCCGGTGAGGTTGGTTTCAATATAGGCGGCCATGACGTCTTCAACAATCTTACGGTCAGTGCTGTCAATCGGGTTGGCGGCATAAGCAGTTTTACCCGGAGACTCAGCAAACATTTGTCTGGCTACGCCATTGAAGTTAGTCACGCGCACGCCGGTAATGTTTGAGGTCGCTTTATCCCCATTGTTACCCGCCTTGGCAAACAACTCTTTGGCTCCCGCTGACAGGTTAGAGTTATAACCATCGAAATAATCGTTGAAGTTAATGAACTCAAACCAGTTAGGGTTAATATCACCCGCGGCTGCAACACTCCAGCCGCCTTTCATGGTGGCATTGCCAATGTCAGATTGCTTTTGAATCGATTCAGTTTGCAGTGAACTGATACCAAAGTTGATAGAGCCCGAATCCGAGAACTCATATTTACCAGAAACCTTGGCTTCTTCAACATCTTGCCACGAACGCGCATTCACCAACTGGCTAATGGTAGAACCTACATCGCTCTTCTGGATAGCACCGTTTTTCACAACGCTTGCAATCAGTGGCATGTCGCCGCTCATATCCAAACCTTGAGCCAGCAAGGTGTTTACACCGATACCCAGCGTAATGTTTGAGCCTGGTGCATTGTAAGGGGTTGCGCTTGATTCAGCCTTGTGAGCATCAAACGCAAAGCTCAACTCATCAGTCGCTTGATAGGTCAGGTTAAAGCCGACGTCATCCAATTGGTTCTCAACGGAACGTAACGAGTTTTTCAGCGCGATATCGCGAGGTGCGCCGCTTGGATTCGCCTGCCACACATAAAGAGGGGATTTACTAATGGGGCTGTTATCCCACTGCACCGCATTCGTTGGCCATGCACCATCAGAGAACCATAACGAGTAAATCGCGTGTTGCGATTGGGTTTTGGTGGTGACACTCAGCGCATCCAGTGTGGCGGTGATTTTATCGTTAGGTCTGTATTGTAATGTCAACAAGGCGTTGTCACGCTCACGCGATGTATCCGTGTGGAAGAAGTTCGCTTCTTGTAAACGGGTAGCCAAGTCACCGGTTCCTGGCTCCAAATCCGTGGTTCCGGGTATGAAACTGGCCTTGGTTGGCTCGTTAACGACAACAGCACCTGGCGTATAACCGCTGTTGAATATATCGCCGCCGGAGTAGCGTTGTTGCTTATCACCCCAGCCACCATTTGCAAAGCCGGAGCGCCCACTGTCACGCTCTTGATGAGCTAATGACAAGGATGCACCAAACGTCTCATTAGACCAGCTAACGAAACCCGATGCTTCCGGCGTGACGTCGTCACCAATATCGTTAGACTCATCCATTAGCGCCTTAGCGCCAATCGATGCCTTAAATCCTTCATAATCGAATGGCTTGGCGGTAGAAAGATTTATCGTTGCACCAATACCACCGGTAGGAACACTTGCCTTCCCGGTTTTGTAAACTTGCACACCTGAAACAGACTCAGAGGCAATGTTGCTCATATCAAATGAACGAGTACTCTCAACATCACCGCCTTCAATAACGGCAGCTGATGACAATTGACGACCATTCAAAGTAACCAGGTTGTACGCAGGACCAAAACCACGGGCAGTGATCTTCGCGCCTTCACCATTATTACGATCAATAGAAATACCGGTGATACGCTGCAACGATTCAGCCAGGTTTGAGTCCGGCATTTTACCGAGATCTTCTGAAGAGATCGCATCAACAACACCCGCTGCGTCACGTTTGACATCTACTGCGCGAGTCAAAGAACCGCGAATACCTGTTACCGTTACCTCTTCAACAACTGAATCATCTTGAGCATAGGTCATACCACTGAAGCTGGCAGCAACGGCAGCAGAAGCAACTGCGGCGGCCAGGAGTTTTTTCTTAAATGTGATTGTGTTTTGCATGAACTTAATCCTCGAACCGTTATTGTTATCGTAACTCGCTGTAGTGCAATGCCTCTGTAGGGCGACAACTTCGAGCCAGTTACCTCACTGGTCTTGCTTATTTAGGGATCAATAATAGGGAGCTACTACTAATCCCGACGGTATATTCAGGGGTTCACACAAATCAGGCGTCCGAATAGACATCAATTAATTAAGGTGGGAAGTTCGAAAGAACGTACTTTAGTAGGATTGATAAAAAACATTGATAATCAATAAGTTGAAAAATCATATTTAAAAAGTGGGATGAAAAAAAGATTAACTTTCTTACAGATGATTCAAGTTCTGGGAAACTTCCCACATTTGTACGCGCAAATTTTGAACAAAAAAACCCGACTGGGTCGGGTTTTGTGTATTTTACCAATTAAATTTTTTGCCGAAATTATTCAAGCAGGCTGCGCAACATCCACGCCGTTTTCTCATGCAACTGGATACGCTGGGTAAGTAGATCCGCAGTGGCTTCGTCATGTGCAGCTTCAACAGTCGAGAATAAAGAGCGTGCTGTACGCACCACAGCTTCTTGTCCTTCAACCAACAATTTGATCATTTCTTGCGCTTTTGGAATTCCCTCTTCTTCTTTAATGCTACTTAACGCCGCATATTGTTTATAGGTTCCCGGTGCAGGCAAACCTAACGAACGAATACGTTCTGCAACCAGATCAACCGCCAGTGCTAACTCAGTGTATTGAGTTTCAAACATCAAGTGTAAGGTTTGGAACATCGGGCCGGTAACATTCCAATGAAAGTTATGGGTTTTCAGATAGAGGGTGTAGGTATCAGCCAACAACCGGGATAAACCATGGGCGATTTCCTCGCGTTGTGATTGGGAAATTCCAATATCGATATTCATAGTAACTCCTTAGCTGAACATTTGATTTAAAAAAACTATTAAGTAAACGAACTATAGATACAGACAACCGAAGTCGCTATTTGGTTTTCCCTATGAATCAAATTAAAAATTTTCAGGATTCTTGATAACCCATCAATATCCAATCGCGTCCGCGCGCACGATACTTTTGATAATTGGTCAAAATATCCGCTGGGCAATGATCAGGATTACGTTCAAAACCAAGCCGGTAATAAAATTCGGTTAGATGAGGCAGCGCAAAACAATAACACCCCAAAGGGGCAATACGAGGTTTGCATTCAAGCATCAGGTGGCTGGCCAATCCGTGCCCTCTTATTTGCGGATCAACCAATAAGTTGCGCAACCAATAATGCCCGGATGGCTGCGGAACAAACCGCGCGGCGGCTACAAAATCGCCTGCTGCATTTGCCAAAACAAACACCTGCTCATTAACTGCACATTTTACTTTATAACCATGATTGCGATAAAAACGATCTACCAACGCCAAACGCGCTGGTTCAATCGCTTGAAAGAGGAAAGGAAAAAAAACTGCAGATTGGGATGCATCGCGAACAGACATCAACTTTTATCTTTATCACCGGGCTCTTCCATATTATCTAACGGAAAAAGATTATCGGCCATTAAATCATCAGGTAACTTCACATCAGCCTCCCCGTTATTACTCATGGGGATGGTTCCCATATCGGCCTCATCCGATACGTCGATAACCGTTTTTTCCGGCGGGGTACTTGCTGGTTTTTGCAAACTGCTCACGTCAGTCTTCAGCGTTTTTTCGATCTCATCATCTGCATCTTTATTTTTTCCGCCGGCGATCAGGCGATAAACAAAATACCCTAGGATAATGACCAGCAAATTACCAATCCCGATCCCGACATATAGCCAGAGATTGGACTCTTCTTCCGGCTTCACCTCAGCTTCCGGTTCTGGCTCGTGGGCAATGGATCCCCCCGCACTCGATTCCGCTGAAGAAGAGGCAACCTCACTGGCCGGATGTTCCGCAGCCAATACGCTGGCCTCATCCGGAAAATCAAAACTATCGGCTTTAATGGATTCAGTTAACGGGCTGCCATCAATTTGTTTTCCTGTGACGTTTAAACTGATCTCGTAATGTGCAGTTTGCACAGGAGTAAAGGAGAATTCCCAACGCTCGTTGGCAATCGTGTTTAAATCGCGTTCAAGATTATTGGCTTTGGAGTTTTTAATGATTGCCTTGACGGCCGTTGCCCCTACATCAACGACTTCAACATCGGCAGTCAATTTGTAGTTGTACACTTTTTTCCCGGATGACTCATCGAGTGTTTTTTCCAACTTGAATGATGAGTCAGAAATATTCAGGTGATGAATAAATTCGCGCTTGAAGGTTTTACCGTCAATCAGGATTTTTACATCGTATTCACCCTGACCATTAAGCCCCTGTAGCTGTTGATGGAAAATCCCATCGTCCGGTGCGCCCATTGTTAACGGAGTCGATTTCACCTCTGGCGATTTACCACCGGAAATTAATACCTCACCGGTTAACAAATTAAGGAAATCTTTATTAACTATCGTTTTGCCGTTTTCCTGGAAAGAATAGGCCAAATCCAGTGCTTGACTTGATTTGATGTTGCTTTTCATCGGCTGCACGGTCAATTGCAGGTTACTGACCACGGTAACACGGCTGCCCGGTGCCATGTCTGTTTTAACTTTCCACTGCCCTGCTTGCGGATGCTGGACCGTAATCAAATCGTATTTATCGGTGCGATACCAATTCACATTACTTTTCGGGTCAGTACCACTAAATTCTTTGCCATCCGGCGCGACAATAATCGTGGCAGGAACCTCGGCGCGGCGAAAAATTAATGCCGTAAATTCCTGGATGCTGCTATCCACCAGAAAACCATTTTCATCCAGGGGCACACGTTCTGCGGGAACGGCCTGATCGAAAATGCGCAAGAAGGTGCTCATCAATTCATCGGCGGTGTCCGCTACTTCAGAAATGCCATCGGTAGCGATGGATAATTTTTTCATCAACTCCTGATCAGAATCGCCCGATAACGCAATCGTATGAATTCGATAATCTGACGCTTTCAGGCGCGGCAATAATTCAGTAAGCACGCGTTTCCGTTCATTGAGATTCTCAACCGCTTCTTTGCTGATATCCACCACACCATCCGTTAGCAAAATAATATTGCGGCGATAATCTGTTGCAGGCGTTGCGTAATCTTCAGCGGCCTTTTCCAGAGCGCCGCCAATATTGGTAAACATCGCAATTGAATTAATAGTATTGGCTTTTTGCGAGCCTTCAGTGCGCCAGGCTTGGTCAACCACGCGATGGGGAACCAACATATTGACGGATTGACCGAAGGTCCAGATACCGGCTTTGCTGTTATCCGGCAACAACCGCACAATCAAATCCACGGCCGGTTTGCGCAAGTTTTGCGGGTCGGTTTTTTTCATACTGCCGGAAATATCAATTACCACACGCACATCTGCCGGCAATGGCTTGGCGATTTCGCCAGCCCACCCCGGGCTGCACATTAACAGCGCAACAGAAATCAGATAAAAATACAGCTGGCGCATGAGGGTTCCTGTTAATAAATCGATATTTGCAAAAAGCAGGCAAAACCTACCCGCATCGGATGTTATTGCCATTAGTTATAGCAGCAAGCAGCCAATTCGCCATTTTTGACAGGATTGGAATTTGTAAAAGGAAGCAGCTTATGAAGGCGGCTCATTAATAGAAACCGATTGGCATTTAATAAGGAGGGATAAATAAAAAATAGCAGAAGGCAGACATAAAAAAGCCAGCAAGGTGCTGGCTCCTGGCGAAATTTCAATTAACTAACGAATAGCCCGGATAGGCTCTCCCTGCAGGAGTTCATCGCGTGCAACACGTTCTTCACGCGATAACCCACGGCCAGAACTACGCTCATTACGCTGCTGGTTGTAACTGTAATCCCCATCATCTTCATAAGAGTTCTGCTGGTACGCATAGTACTCTTCCTGCTTTGGGCGGCGATGACGAGTTAGCATCTGGTATATCAATGACAGCACCTGCGCAATCGCCCAAATTCCCAACATCACCTTAAGCAACGGCTTGATGACAACAAAACCGCCGTCCAAATAACCAAATACCAGGGTGTAAATTCCCGGCGCCATGGTCATTTTTTCCTGATCAATCGCGTAAGGGGTGAACAACAGCACCATAACGGTAATCACCATAAAATGAGTAACCGCCCGCCCCAGTTTACGAAACAACAACCAGGCTGCCAGCGAACACCCCAGCGCACCGGCAAGGTAAAGTGCCCATGCGTATTGATATTCAGTCATATTTTCCATTAGCAATATCTCCAGGCATTTATTGCTACAAGCATCAATTCACCCAACGAACGACATAATCTTCAAGATCATCGGGATTCACCGACGCCTCATGAAGCACTCGACCACGCACAGAAACACCCGCACTATGAATGCTATCCGGATCACCGGATACCAGCGGATGCCAATCAAATAACGGGATGCCATCTGCGATAAGGCGATACGCACAAGTCTCCGGCAACCAATAAGTATCTTTCACGGTTTCCGGAGTAAGCACCGCACAAGCGTCAACCAGTTGCTGGCGATTAGTGTATTCCTGGCAACGACAGGTGTCATGATCCAGATAACGGCAAGCGACTTTGGTGTAGTACACATCACCGGTGTCCTCATCTTCCAGTTTATGCAGGCAGCATTTGCCACAGCCATCGCACAGGGATTCAAACTCCTCTGCCGACATCTGCTCCAGTGTTTTTGCTAACCAGAATACTTGTTGTGCCATACCGAATTAATGACCAGATAATTTTGAGTTAAGTGCGCGAATGCGCGCTGCATCTGCATCTTGCTCAGCGCGCGGCGGCATCTGCAAATAAAAACCCTTTTCTTCCAAACTTTCCGCCACTTTTTCCACGCTGGCATGCGCCAGCTTTTTACCCGGCGTTAATAGCAACACCATCGCCTGTTGTGGCTTGCCAAATAATTTTAATAAATCTTCCGGCACCCGGCTCAAGCCCTCCTCTTTTTTTACATAGAGGTACATACCTTCTTCTTTTGGGCTACGGTAAATTTCACAGATAATTTTCATAAATGGCTTTTATGTTAAACATTAAAATGATTAGGACAAAACCTGGCTTTGCGCAACACGCAGCAAGCCTTCACCTATCAGCCCGAAACGCCAGCCGTGCAAACGCATGGGTAATTGATATTCACCGCCCTTCATACCAGAACGCACAATGAATTCGTAATCCTTTTTGCGAATCAAAATTTCAGCAGGAATCTGTTGTTGCTCGGCAAATTCGCGCACAAAATTTTTCAGGTTTTTCATCAGCGGGCCTTCGCTTTGTGCAAGCGGAGGATCCAGGCGTGCGGGCCACGTAGTCTCATCGGTATTCAGCGCTGCACCTACAATTTGCAAAATAGTTTCACCATCATTTTTAACAGTGCGCGAAGGAATATCCGGCACCTTTTGCAACTGGGCTAGGTCCTGTACTTTTTTGCGCGCGATTTCCCACAAGGTTGGCTCTTTAATTAAACGATTGCGCGGAATATCCCGCGCACGCGCTTCGCGCTCACGCCAGATACACAATTCACGCAAGATCGATAATTCCAGCGGACGCAATTTCCAGGCAAAACCAACTTTCTGGTAAGCATCGGAAAATTCTTCGGGTTTAAGCGCATTAGCCACTAAATCGGCGCAATCGCTTTTCACCCATTCCAAACGACCATTGGCTTTTAACAATTGCAATAATTTGCCGTACACCACCAACATATGCGCCACATCCAACGCCGCATATTTTAATTGCGCAAGACTTAAGGGGCGTTGCAACCAATCGGAGCGGGTTTCATCTTTCGGAATTTCAGTATTGAGTAAATTTTTTACCAGGGATGAATAACCCAGACTAAAACCTAATCCCGCAAACGCAGCCGCAATTTGAGTATCGAACAAAGGCGCAGGCACAACACCTAACCAACGTTGGAATACCTCCAAATCCTCCGAGCAGGAATGCAATACTTTGGTGACAGCCGAATCAAGCATCAATCGACGCAACGGTTCTTTGTTTTTAATTGCCAATGGATCAATTAAATAACAACCTTTGCCATCACCAATTTGCAGTAAACCGGCAATCGGATAAAACGTTTCGCTGCGCATGAATTCCGTATCTACAGCAATCGCCGCCTGTTGCTGCCACATAGCGCAAAGCTCAGCTAATTGATCGTCCTGATCAATCCAGATGGGGTCAGTTGGAATTAACATTAGGTAATTATCTAAACAATTAAAAATATCGACACAATTTATAAACTGCGGCGCGACGAAAACGCGTGCGCGAGCGTACCGCCATCAATAAATTCCAGCTCGCCACCGAGCGGGACGCCATGGGCGATGCGCGACACCGTGACATTCAAATTTTTAGCACGCTCGCTGATGTAATACGCGGTAGCTTCGCCTTCCACCGTTGGGTTAGTCGCAAGAATAACTTCGCGCACACGGTCTTCAGGATGCTCGGGATCATCTTGTAATAGTTTTATTAATTGATCGACGCCAATATCTTCCGGGCCGATACCATCAATTGGAGAAAGGTGGCCAAGCAGTACAAAATATTTACCTTGATAGGTTCCCGCTTGCTCAATCGCCAATACATCGCCTGGTGTTTCCACCACACACAACAAGGTGTTATCGCGGCGGGTATTTGCACAAATGCCACAAAATTTTTGCTCGGTAAGCGTGCGGCAACGTTGGCAACGACCAACTCCAGCAACCGCTTTTTGTAAACTCGCCGCAAGGCGCTCTGCCCCTACACGGTCGCGCTCCAATAAATGCAACGCCATACGCTGGGCAGATTTAGGGCCAACACCTGGCAAGCAACGCAGCGATGCCATAAGTTCGTCGATCAGCGGACTAAACATGTAAATTACTTTTTAGTGGGAAATTAATTGGTTTTTCTCAATCTTAAAATGGCATTTTAAAATCAGGCGGGATTCCCATACCTGCTGTCATCTTCGACATCTGGTCGCGATTCTGTTGCTCGATCTTACGCACGGCATCATTCACCGCAGCAGCAAGTAAATCTTCCAGCATTTCTTTATCTTCCGTCATCAGGCTATCGTCGATGCTTACACGCTTCACATCGTGACGGCCAGTCATCACCACCGAAACCAAACCTGCACCGGCTTCGCCTGTCACTTCAGCTTTAGCCAGGTCTTCCTGCATTTTTTGCATGTTGGCCTGCATCTGCTGGGCCTGTTTCATTAAATCGCCAAGACCTTTCATAGCGCCCTCTTTTCAAAAATAAATTTAAAGTGAATTGATCAAAAAATTTAGTTCACCGGCTGGATGGTATCTTCACGCAAAGTCGCACCAAATTGTGAAATCAACTGTTGCACAATCGGATCATTTTTAATGGCATCTATCGCCTGCAATTGACGCTCTTCGCGTAAACGGATTGCCATCAATGCCGGTGTTTCTGCGGTAACTGTTCCCAACTGGATACTGACACGGATCGCCTCGGTAAAATAATCGGTAAGCAAATCCGCCAAACGTTTTTCATGGCTTACATCAAATAGTGTGCTGTTTTTTTCATCCAGCACAAACTGGAACGCATTGCCCTGCCTACCAATTAACTGGCAGTTAGCCACAGTGCTTTGCAAAATTCCGGTAACTCCCAGCCCCAAATAAATTTCAGTCCAATCCTGCGGGCCCGCTTGCTCATAGGGAACTTTGCGCAGTGGTTTCGCGCGCACCGGTTCAGGGACTACCGGTTTTACTACTGGTACCGGCACTGCAGCAGGAACAGCCGATGAGTTAAATACAGAATCAAGTATGGCCGCGGCAGGCGGCTGAGCCGCCTCAGACTTTTTTGGCTCATCTACCCCGCTAGCTGGCGCAGGCGCTTCGTAATAGGCAGGAGCCTGCGCATATTCGGCGTATTCATCATCAGGAACATTATCGTATGGCCCATAAAACGGCGGCGGCTCGGGCATCGCCAGTTGAGCAACTGCTTGCGGGGCAACTTGCTGTGGCGTAACCACCGGAGCGTTTACGGGTGCAACAGGAGCACTTGCCTGATTAATCGCAGGCGCCGCCGGGGATTGAACCACTGCCGCCGGCTGGGCGACAGGTTGAACTGGCTGTTGTGCTTGCACTGGTGGTGTTGGTACAGCAGAAACTTGTGGAGGAACAGTTGCAGCAACAGGATTAGCTGCCGCCGGTTTTATCGGTGTGCTGGATTGCGGCAATGCCTGGGTCGGCATATCGATTACGCCCTGCGGCTTGAACGCCAGCATCCGCAATAACACCATTTCAAATCCGGCGCGCGGGTCGGGTGCCAATGGCAAATCGCGACGACCTAGCAATGCGGTTTGATAAAAAAGTTGTACATCTTCCGCCGGAAGCTGTTGCGACAATTGCAGGATACGTTCACGGTCACCGTGACTGTTATCAACCGCTTCAGGCAATGCCTGCGCAATTGCAATGCGATGCAACACGGCCAGCATCTCCGCCAGCGCACTGGCGTAATCCGGCGCTTGCTCGGACATACGCTCCACCGCCGCTAGCACCGCGCGGCCATCGTAACTGGCCAGCGCAGTCACTACATCGTAAACCGCCGTCTGGTCGATAGTGCCCAACATCGCACTGACTTCAGACTCGGTAATTTTGCCCGAACCGTAGGCAATCGCCTGATCAGTAAGGCTCATTGCATCGCGCATACTGCCATCGGCAGCGCGGCCTAAATGCCACAGAGCCGAATCTTCGTAAGGCACCAATTCCTGTTCCAGTACGAATTTTAAATGCTGGACAATGCGCTCGGGGTTCATGTTTTTCAGGTTGAACTGCAAACAGCGCGACAGGATGGTCATTGGCAATTTTTGCGGATCAGTAGTCGCCAACAAAAATTTCACATGGGGTGGAGGTTCTTCCAGGGTTTTCAGCAGCGCGTTAAAGCTGCTGTTAGAGAGCATATGGACTTCATCGATCAGATAAACCTTGTAGCGGCCACGAGTCGGGGCGTACTGGACGTTTTCCAGCAACTCGCGCGTATCTTCCACTTTGGTACGCGAGGCAGCGTCCACCTCAATCAAATCGACAAACCGGCCTTCCGCAATCTCGCGACAACTTGAACATTGGCCACAAGGTTCCGAACTAACACCGGTTTCACAATTAAGGCATTTGGCCAGAATCCGCGCGATGGTGGTTTTCCCCACACCGCGAGTACCGGTGAAAAGATAAGCATGGTGCAGGCGGTTATGGTCCAGGGCGTTAATCAGGGCCTGGAGTACATGCTCCTGCCCCACCATTTCGCGGAAAACCCGCGGACGCCACTTGCGCGCCAGAACTTGATAGCTCATGCCGGATGCTGCTCTCTTGCCAAAAAGGACGAATGAAAAATCAGGCGGCGATTATAGCGATGCAGGGCGGAAATAGACACCAAGTGCGCAAATCAAATAACGTTAATTCAGCGGGAATAATGGATTTAAACAGCAGGAAGTTAGGAGGCAACCTGACCAGCCACACCCCGGCACATAACTTACTGCTACCGTTGCTCCCTTCCGGGCCTGGCGGGGTTTACAGATCATTATTGCGAGGGGACCGGCCAGGTCACCATAGCGCTTGCGTTGATAACCGGGCGGCTATCGCAAGAGGCGCGCATTATCATCACTTTGCCCTCCCAATGCAAGGTGGAATTTTGCATTTACCTTTTTGAACAATTGTTGGCCCGCATTGAACAACTGTTGATCCGTAGGGGCGCAATTTATTGCGCCCTGGTTTCTTGTCTCCCTTTGATGTGATTCCCCATCAATCAATTGCCGCAATTTTTTTGGGCGCAATAAATTGCGCCGCTACGGATTGAAAATATGCGTACAGTATTTCGGCAAAACATGACCAATTGCCTGTTATTACAAAGATTTTTCCGCAGTGGCACCCATTGCAATTCCCTTTTTCGCCTCTATCATCTAGGCTTCACAACGGTATTTATTCGTCAAATCAACTTCACAAGGTTCAGGAGTATTTTTATGGCAACAGTGACTCTCAAAGGAAATCCTTTCAATACCAACGGTAATTTGCCAGCGGTCGGCGGTAAAGCACCTGCTTTTAAACTGGTAAAAACCGATCTTTCTGAAGTTTCCTCTGGCGATCTGGTTGGCAAGCGCGTTGTACTTAATATTTTCCCAAGTGTTGATACTCCAACCTGTGCACAATCAGTACGTACCTTTAATGCCCAGGCTAGTGCACTCGACAACACTGTCGTGATTTGCGCATCACAGGATTTGCCATTTGCATTGGCCCGTTTCTGCGGTGCTGAAGGCTTGGACAAAGTGATCCCCGCTTCAGCATTCCGTTCCACTTTTGCAGGTGATTACGGCGTAAAACTGATCGATGGCCCACTCACCGGTTTAACGGCACGCGCTGTTGTTGTGTTGGATGCAGAAGGTAAAGTGCTGCACACTGAATTGGTGAGCGAAGTTGCCCATGAGCCAAACTATGATGCCGCACTGAAAGTTCTTGCTTGATTGCAACCCGGTTATTGAAATAAAAACGCCAGCCTCGCGCTGGCGTTTTTATTTCACAGCGCGATAGCATCAATTCTTTTCCGCCCATCATTTCCTCACTTTTCCTACTAACTACCTAAAGCTCCATTAAATACTTTTCTTTATTGCCAAAAACTCTTAAAAACAAACGTCTTTTTTATCAACAACTCTGCCTGATAAATAGTCACTGCCTATACTCAAGCCAGGAACCACGGGGTTTCAGGGGAAGATACCCATTGGAAAACCGCGAATACAGTTCAGCCTGGGTAATCAAGGGAGCCGTAGCGGATGCCACCTCAGGGCAATTCAAACCTCAAACAGCCGACGTATATACGCGAGTTACTGGATGCAGTGCCTGCAGGCATTATCGTGACCCACCAGGACGGCCGTATCAGTTACCTCAACGCCGAAGCCGAACGTTTATTTGGTTATCAGCGCGCAGAGCTGATTGATAAAAATATCGATCAATTACTTCCCGATCGCTTCAGCCGCAACCATGCGCAATTGCGCCAAAGTTATATCGACCAACCTTCCACTCGTTACATGGGCGCCGGTCGCGATCTTTACGGCAAGCGCAAAGACGACAGTGAATTCCCACTTGAAATTGGTTTGCGCTCATTGGTTTCCGATGGCGAGCAATTTATCGTCGCAACTATCGTCAACATTACCCGCCGCAAACAATTGGAAGATCGCTTGCGCAAAGTCATAGAAGCATCCCCCTACGGCCAGTTACTTGTCGATGAGCGCGGCATTATCCAAATGATCAACCCCAGCTTGTTGAAATTATTTGGTTACTCAATAGAAGAATTACTGGGAAAATCCATGGATATTTTATTGCCTGAGCGTTATCGCGAAGGCCATGAAAAATTACGTGCAGGTTATGTACAAAAACCCAGCTTGCGCCCAATGGGTTTAGGCCGTGATTTAACGGGTCGTCATAAAAGCGGTACTGAAATTCCTATCGAAATTGGTTTAAGCCAGGTGGAAAGCGATACTGGAAATCTAACACTCGCCGTGGTTACCGATATCTCCGAACGCAAACGCCTGGAATTAAATTTAAAACAAGCCAATGCACATCTGGAAGAATTTACTTACGTTGCATCGCACGATTTGAAATCTCCTCTGCGGGGCATTAGCGATCTAGTGGAATGGATCCACGAAGATCTCGGTGACGACACTCCTGAACCCGTCAAAAAAAATATAGACCGGATTCGTGTACGCATTGGACGCATGGAACGCCTGATTGAAGATTTATTGCTATACGCCCGCGCTGGCAAGCGCGCAAAAGAATCCACGATCATTAATGTAGAAGCATTAATTACCGGGATCATTGAAATGCATCCGATTCCGGATACTTTTTCCATTGAACAAGAAATTTACATTAAAGAAATTACCGCCGCAAAAATTCCACTGGAAACTGTATTGCGCAATTTGTTTAGTAATGCATTGAAACATCACACTGGTGTGAACCCTCGCATCATCATTAGCGCTGAGGCGAGCGGCAGTTATTGCTTATTTAAAGTGACCGATAATGGCCCCGGTATTCCCAAAAATGCGCAGGAGCGAGTCTTTCGTTTATTCCAGACATTAAGCACTACTGAAAGTGGTAGCGGCATTGGCCTGGCGTTAGCCAAGCGCCTCACCGAAAGCCACGGCGGACAAATAGAATTGATCAGCAACACCGATAACCCTGGCTGCAGTTTTCATGTGTGGTGGCCGCGCTTTGCGAGGAAAGATATCGATGAGTAATACATCCAAAGTTAATATTTTAATTGTAGATGACGATGATGTTGCGGCGGAATCCGTAGTGCGTAGTTTACGCAAACATGCGATGGATTTTCCTATCACACTGGCGCGCGATGGTCTGGAGGCACTGGAAATTTTACGCAACCAGCATAATGAATTAGTGATTGATAAACCTTATTTAATTCTCCTGGACCTGAATATGCCGCGCATGGACGGTTTTGAGTTTTTACAGGAAGTCCGCGGTGATGAAAATCTGCATGACAGCATTATTTTTGTGTTGACTACTTCGGATGCTGACTCTGATCGAACTCGCGCTTATCGCCAGAACATCGCTGGTTATATGGTGAAATCAGCCGTAGGTCCACAATTCGCGAAGCTTGCGAATTTGCTGGACAATTATCGCAGCACCGTCAGCTTGCCCGCTTAACAGATTAAATATTCCAACGACAGCAGAAGCAACGCACGAGGTAAGCAGAGCATGCCTGATAGTTACGGAACCCATCAATCGTTATTGCTTCTTTTGATTGAAGATGACGATGTTGATTTGGAAAAAATGAATCGCCTGCTCCGTAAAACGCTGCTGAAGTTGCGCATCATGGAATCCAATTCAGCAAAACATGCACTTGGATTACTACAACAATATCAATTCGATTGTGTAATTGTGGATTACCAACTTAAAGATGCAGTCGGCTCTGAATTAATCCAGAAAATACTTAATCATAAACCGACCCCCACACCAGTTATTATGGTAAGCGGCAATACCGATGAACGCGTGATTGCCGATGCTATGCGCGATGGATTATTTGATTATCTGCCCAAACGCAGCCTTGATGCAGAACTATTGCGCAAAACATTACAAGCGAGTCAATTGTGGGCAGACGCCGAATACCAGGCGCGTGAAGATCGGCTCAGGTTTAATCAGCTCGCCGAAGGTTTACCGCAACTCACCTGGACATGCCTGTCCAGCGGGCGTTGCGATTTTCTCAATCGCCGCTGGTGCGAATACACCGGTATTCCCGCAGAAAAACAATTGGGTTTTGGTTGGCTGGACCAAGTACATCCGGATGATCGTGATTACTTAATGAAAGCCTGGGAACAAGCAGTGGAATCCGGCAAGGAAATGTTTGTCATCTTTCGCATTCGCCGTCACGATGGTGAATATCGCTGGTTTGATACGCGCGCCATACCGCAAAGAAATGACAGCGGAGAAATTATTCGCTGGCTGGGCAGCAACACGGATATCACCGATGTAGAACTTACCCGCCAGGCATTAGCGAATAGTGAGCAGCTGTTTCAAGCTGTTTTTGATTATGCCCCACTGGGAATGGTGCTGGTAAATCTTAAAGGAAGCATCATTCAGATTAATCCCGCACTGTGTCAAATACTGGGTTACGACAGTCATATTTTTAATAATGATCGCGAGCCACTTCCCACCGAGTTAAATAAATTTATTGGTTCGCAAGATGTGGAAAAAACCTATTTTCAATTGGAAAAATTGCGCACCAACAGTATCCGCTTTGTACAGTTTGAAGCGCAGCTGGTTACCCGAAACACTCACTTTGTCCCAACCCTGGTTAGCGCTGCATTTATCAATAAATTTAACGATGAATCCTGCTATCTGTTGCAAGTGTATGATTTATCCGAGCGCAAACGCTACGAATCGCAACTGATAAAACTTGCTCATTACGACACATTAACCGGCTTGGGCAACCGAGCCAAACTCAATCAGGAAATTGAATTTCTGATTCAAAAATCCCATCGCAGTGCAGCACCTTTTGCTGTACTTTTTGGCGATGTAGATCACTTTAAACAAATCAACGATGGCCTTGGGCATGAAGCTGGCGATCAACTGTTAAAAATAATTGCGCGGCGCCTGCAAAAATCATTACGCCACGAAGACAGTGTATGCCGTTTGGGTGGCGATGAGTTCGTCATCCTATTGCAAGATGTCACCAAATTTGAAGCGGTAGTAGCAGTTGCGGATAAACTTATCAAAAAAATAAAAAAACCGGTCAAACTGGGCCCGAATCGGGTTCATATCGGAATGAGTTTCGGCATAGCACTCTACCCCACCGATGGGAACGATGCAAAAACATTGCTACGCAATGCAGATAGTGCCCTCTATGAGGCAAAAGCAAAAGGACGTAATTGTTACCAGCTTTATCGCAAGGAACTAACTGAATACGTTCATAATCGTTTATTGCTGGATACTGACTTGCGCAAAGCGATTAGCAATCGCGAGTTTGAACTGTATTATCAACCGGTCATCAATCTGGATAATGGCGATATTGTTTCCGCTGAAGCGTTAATTCGTTGGCACCACCCCACACGCGGCATGGTTCCGCCGGACGAATTTATATCTTACGCACAGGAAACCGGTTTAATTGTTGCGATGGGTGAATGGATTATCCAGCGCGCCTGTGCACAGGCCATGGAATGGGAAAAAGCGGGGTTTCCGCTTGCAGTGTCCGTGAATATTTCAGCGCGCCAGTTTGTACAACAAAACCTGATTACTGTCATTGAGCAAGCACTCATCGCATCCAAATTTCCGGCTGATCGCTTGATTATCGAAATTACCGAGCAAATGTTTTTGGAAAACACTGAAAACAATTTGCGCCAAATTAGCGAACTCAAAGCCATGGGCATTAAAATTTCACTGGATGACTTTGGTGTTGGTTATTCATCGTTGAGTTATATTATTCGCTTTGCACCGCAGTATTTAAAAATCGACCGGTCTTTTATCAATCGTATTGGCACAGCCAAAGAACATGACGAAATGATTAAAGCGATTATAGGGTTAAGTAAAATTATTCCGATGCAAATTGTTGGCGAGGGAATTGAAGAAGCTAGCCAGCAATACTTCTTGCATGGACACGGCTGCAACCTCGGCCAGGGTTATCTGTTTTCGCGCCCACTCCCACAGCAAAAGTTACTAGAATTTTTCCCGGCATACACATCCCAAAAACCCGCAAAAATTGCGTAAGCCTGTAATCCCATCAATTCGTTGTGAAGCACAGTCAGATCACGACTTCTAATTGGCGAATAACGACGTATTACTTGCGAAATTCAAAGCCACAATCGGGATAGTAGCTTGAAGTTATAGCAACCACATAAACTCAACTTAAACCATCCTAACAATGAAGCTGGTGTATTGTTATAGCTCTTTTGATTTAACCAAATTTATTACACTATATTCATGACTACCCTCATGAACACTCCACCAATGTTCATGTATCAGAAATTTTGTAGGGCTATACTCTACAACTTTCCATGTGCAGTAGTCTCGAACAAACCCCAAATACTTAATTTGTTCTAAATGCTCCTTTGTTCGTACAAAACAGATAAATCCTTCTGCAACATACCAACCATAGTAATAATTGCCGAAGCTATCGTCTGCAATCTGGCAATTTTCTGATGATCTTGTGTATTTTCCGCTTTGCTTGAAACCAATAAACCCATTCTCTCTACAGTTTTCAGGGCCCGTACTATAATCCCACTCACCTACTAAATTACTTAGTATCCTGGCATCTTCAGAACTGACTAATTTCAAATTTTGTGAACTGCAACTTACCAAAACGATAAGCACAAGAATATGTAATATCTTCATGTTACTCCTTGAACCATAACACTTTGATAATCCATTTTTTTAAGTTGGATTGTTACTTTTTTAATGAACTGGTTTTCTATTTAGAATTTCAAGAATTTCTTTACTTACGGCATCTTCATACAATCTATGAATTACCGAAGTTCCACTACCAGCATAAACATAGTTAATATTTTCCGGCTTAAATATTATGTATGTGCGAGCAAGAGAAAACTCAATGCCACAATCATCATATGATGTTCTTATGATAGTAGTGTCTGGCATTTTACCTTTGATCACATTATGCACTTTCATCTTCACTTCAACATAGTCATCTCCGTTCGAGTTTTTTGCAATCTTGCCTTCAGTTACAGTTGCAATAAAAATTGCCTCAGCAGAGTTAATTTTATGTGCATAACTCTCATACGGAAACGAACAAGAAAAAGCTTTTGGAATAGCAATGACACATAACAAGCCAAAAATCAGTTTTTGCATATTGATCTTGTAATATTTAACATTTAATAGGGCGCAAACGCTTAGTTACATTATTTAATGAAAGTTTAAGTTAAGGGGCAAGTAAAAAGTAGAAAAAGCATAGGTCATTCCGGCGAGGATTAAAATAACACCGGCTTTCATTTTTTTGCCTTTTATTGACACTCCCATACCCCTCCACTAACCTGCTCACACTGTAGTTATGGCAGCTGGACGGGACTCCCTTCGGGCTGGCCGGTGTTGAGAACCCTGTTTCAGTCCGCCTCCATAAATCTGAACGTGTGACAGCGGCTTCATGCCAAACGTAAAAAACAACAAGTTACTAACGCCACCTTTCAAGTAAGCGGGAATTTTTATGAAAACTTTATTTGTTTTTGTCCTGACTGTTGTTACCTCCTTTGCCTTCGCATTGGGCGATAAAGATTACAACAAGAAATATGACCCCAACCGCAATTCAGTTGCTGACTTTGAAGCAGCAAAGAAAGATGCCAAGGCAAGTGGAAAATTAATTCTGGTTGAGTTTGGTGGTGACTGGTGTGTATGGTGTCATCGTCTGGAAAAATTTATTACATCGAACCCGGAAATTAACAGCGGCATTGATGATGTTTTTATTTTCCTTAAAGTGAACGTGAGCGATGAAAACAAGAATGAAGAATTTGTTAGCCAATTTCCGAAAATAAAAGGTTATCCATTTTTTGCAATAACCGACAGCAATGGAACTGTTATTGGCACCCAGTACACAGGGAGCCTTGAAGCAGGTAAAGGATATTCAGTCGATAGGTTCAAAGAATTTATAGCCAAATGGAAAGCGGTTCAGGCAAATCAGAAATAGATACCAAATTGGAAAATCGAAGGCAGCGAAAGTTGCTTTTTCTACATCATCCATTGAGCGCTAATTCTTAGCCTATTTATTTCACCATTCCCACTGCCACACCAAACTGGTTTCGCGCCCGCGATTGGGAACTGCGCCAACAATACCAACACCTTGTGGTGCCGTGGCATAGGCTTTATCAAATACATTTTTCGCCGCCAACGAGAGGCTTTGTGTGCGATTAAACTGGTAACGCAATTGGCTGTTCGCGTACCAATAAGCGGCCAATGGTGCGCGTTGATTGACAGCAAGTGGATATTCACGCTGATTATTGTAGACTGCAGAAATATTCCAATTCCACTGTTCCTGCTGATAGTTTAACCCCACAGAGCTTAATCTATCAGCTTCACGAAAATAGGAATCCGGCAAGTTATACATACTGCTGTAATGAGTACGCAGCATCCAGCTGTCATTTATTTGCCAATCAAAACGAAAACCCCCACCGTAATTTTCCTGGTCCCTACCATTAATATAAGTGCGAATACCATTTTTAAATCCGGCTCCAATCGGGCTTTCGTATTTATTGTGATAAACAGTTGCTCCCAAGGTAATACTATTCCAGGAGCCCAACCACAAAAGCTCGCTGGTCTTTACCACTTCGCTGCCCAGACTCGGATTGCCTGCTATCAACGGATTATTTAGCAAACCGGTTTCAGAAAAACTGGGAGCCCGAAAAGCTTCGCCGTAAAGCGCTTTAAATGTGTGACGCGCATTTAATTGATGAACAATTCCTATGCGCGGGCTGGCACGACTCCCAATCATTTCATAATGGTCATAACGCACACCGGTCGTTAACCGTGTATCTGGTGTGAGGTTATACAACCATTGGCTATAGAGCCCGCTTATATTTCTTGAATCGCGCGCGCCGCTTGCGGTCGCATGCTCGAAGTTACCGTAGTAATTAATAGGAAATTGTTTACGCACCAATTGCCCCATGTCGTAATTGTTATAGGCTTGGGCCTCGGTCTCAGTTTCGCGCTGCCACTCAACACCAAATTGCGTACTTAACCGTGCATTAATCTCCAGGTCGTTCGCCAGATTGAATTGATAAGCCTCACCAAATAATCTCACCTTCGCCAGCATAGGATCATTGCTGGCGGGTTGACTCAACTCAATGAGATCACCGGCTTCAAACAACATCGCATGAAAATACTGGCGCATATCCCGATAGCCAACGGATGCGTTTATTTTCCAATTATCCATCGGCTCAACGCGTTGTTCAAAACGGAGTAGACGCGCCTCTTGACGGTAAAAATTAAAATCGTTATTTATTTTTTCCAACACATAAAAATCTTCTGCATCTGCACGCGAGAAAAAAGCTTGCAGCTTGCTATTGCCGTAACTAAGGTTCCAATCAATTACCGTCTCTTCACGCGGATCATGCGTATTTGTGCCATTGATATCGTAGGATTGACCATCGTCTGCGGATAATCGGGTGTATAAATTGGTTTGCCAGTTGCCAGACTCGTGTGACAAATTGATATCAGCTGTGCGTTTGCGGTTTTCTCCCAGGCCTATGCGTAAAGCACGTGCTTGTGTGCGGCTGATAATATTGATGACGCCGGTAAATGCACCTGAACCATAAATAGCCGATGCCGGGCCACGAATAATTTCAATGCGCTCAATATTAGCCAGTGGGTAAAGCACGAGTGCGCTATCTGCGCCGCCCGAACGAGGATCGGTAAAGGTTCGGCCATCCACCAATAATAAAATTTCACGGGAACGTATGCCCTGGCGTCGCCCGCGAATGCTGTAGGAATAGTTGATCGGGGAATCGGCACTGCGATTTACCTGCATCCCCGGCACTAGCGCTAATAATTCATGCAAGTAATCAAGGCCCAACACATCCAATTGCTGACGAGTAAATACTGTTGTGGAAGACGGTACCGTTTTAATCGACTCCTCACGCAAAGTTGCGCCGGTAATATTCACCTGCATGAGCTGCTCCAGATTCATTTCAAACAACTCATCCTGATTAGCATGCACTAGCATTGTGATGAATATGAGCATAAAACTGAACGTTGTTTTGATAAAAAATTTTCCTGAAAAAATATGATCCCTCAATGAAAAATTAAGTGATATGGGATAAAAAATACCGGGCATGATGAATTTTCGTTTACTCATTATTAAAACTGCCAGTTTATCTTTACGCTGGCTTCGCGCCCGCGATTCGGTACACCACCAACCAATCCTGTTCCTTGCGAAGGTGTTGAATAGTTTTTATCAAATGCATTTTTTACCGCAAGCGCCACGCTGGTTGATGAGTTGATTTGATAAAGCAATTGGGTATTGCCGTACCAATAAGCATCCAATTGCGCGCGCCGGGTTGAAGTGAGTTGATAACCACGCTCACCTTGATAAATGGCGGAAAAATTCCAGTTCCAGTTATCACGCTGGTAATTCACGCCCATGGAGCCCAGTGAATCCGCTTCGCGGAAATAGGCATCGGGTAAATCATGGAATGAATTTGCCTGGATGTTGAACATCCAGTGCGTATTTATTTGCCAATTAATACGGCTGCTAATGCCATAATTTTTTTGTCGGGCACCATTAATGTAGGTGCGAGTGTTGCCCATAAATCCGGCGGTAACCGGTTTTTCATATTGGTTGTGGTAAATGCTTGCACCGAAGGTTAATTGATCCCAGATTCCATACCATAATATTTCACTGGATTTTACCGTTTCACTTTCCAGATTCGGGTTGCCAATCAATACCGGATTATTTAGCAAATGCGTTTCACCAAATGTAGGGGCGCGAAATGCTTCGCTGTAAAATAATTTTATCGTGTGCCGTTCGTTGACTTGATGGACCAAAGCAAAACGCGGACTGGTGCGAGTATCCAGGGATTCATAATCATCGTGGCGCAAACCAACGGTCAAGCGTGTATCGTCAGCTGGCTGATAAAGCCACTGCGCATAAATTCCCGATACATCGCGCGATTGTTCCCCACCGACGATGGTTTCGTGTTCACTATCACCGTAATAGGTAATCGGGGATTCCCGACGCGCCCATTGCGCCAAATCGTAATTATTGTAGGAGCGCGCGCGTATTTCGCGCTGGTGTTGCCATTCCAGGCCGAATTGCATGCTGAGCAATTCATTGATATTCACATCATTGGCGACATTAAACCGGTAGGCTTCGCTTGATAATAAACCCCGCGTTAATAGCGGCGCATTACTGGCCGGTTGGCTATTACCAGCCAGTGATCCGGCGGGCAAGATGATTCCTTTTAATTCCTGCTCTGCATATTCATGACCCAGCGCGAGATTTATTTTCCAGGCACTGGTTGGGTTTAATTCCTGATCAACACGCACATGGCGATAGACTTGCCAATAGTTGTTGTAATCATTGTTAACTTTTTCCAACACATAAAAATCTTCTGCTTCTTGCTCGGAATAAAATGCCTGCACCCGGGTTTTACGATATTTCACATTCCAATCCACTAACATTTCCTGATGCGGATCCTGCGTATTTTGATTACCGATATGGTAAAGCTGCCCGTCATCAGCAGCGAGATGCGAGTATAAATCTGTTTGCCAATCGCCGGATTTCGCCGAGAGATTAATATCCGCCACACGTTTGGCATTGTCGCCCAAGCCGATTTTCAGCTGGTTGGTTTGTTGGCGACTGACAATATTAATAACGCCCGAAAATGCACCGGAGCCATAGATGGCAGAAGCCGGGCCGCGCATAATTTCAATGCGCTCGATATTCGCCAGCGGATATAAATGCATCGCCGATTCAATTCCGCCGGAGCGCGGATCGGTAAATACGCGACCATCAACTAACAACAATACTTCGCGCGATTGGCCGCCCTGGCGCCTGCCACGAACGCTGAAAGAATAACTGCTGGGGCTATCGCCAGAGCGAGTGACTTGAAATCCGGGCACAAGATTCAATAGTTCGTGCAAATAATCCAAACCCAGTGCTTCCAATTGCGCGCGCGTATATACCGTAGTTGATGACGGAACCGTTTTGATCGATTCCTGGCGCAACGTGGAACCGGTGATGCTGACTTTCAGCAATTGCTCCAGATCCATTTCAAGAATGGTCTGTTCATCGGCGTAAACCGGCTTTACTGCTAGCATTGCCACTGCGATGAAAGCTGCCAGGATATGTTTTCTCTGGGTCATGTTTTTTTTAGCATTTTAAAATTGCCAATCCATACCGACGCTGGCTTCCTGGCCGCGATTGGGCACTCCGCCCGGAATTCCTACCCCCAATGCCGGGCTGGAATAGGATTCATCCAATAAATTTTTCAAACTGATCCTGAAACGTGTTTCAGGGCTAAAGCTGTAACTCAATTGGCCATTCACCAACCAATAATTTTCCAGATCACCTTTTTGATTGGCAGTAATCAAATATTGTCGCGCGCCCTGATAACTTGCCGATAAATTCCAGTTCCATTGCCCGTGCTGATAATTAATAACTGCTGCGGCTAAATGTTCTGCTTCGGCAAACGCAGAATCGGGCAAATCATAAAGATGCGTATAACTCACCCGCAGCAACCAGCGCGAATTTAACTGATGATTCAAATCAAATGATGCGCCCCGGGATTCCTGATCCAAACCGTTAATGTACATGCGCGTACTGCCCTGGATATCGGCGAGGATGGGATTTTCGTAGCGGCTAAAAAATCCCGCTAATTCCAAACTGGTTCGTTTACCTGCGGCGATCCACGCGAGATTCCAGGTTTTAACCAATTCATGATCCAGATCGGGATTACCCACTAAAAAAGGATTATTGAGTAAAGCAACTTCTACGAAATTCGGTGCGCGAAAAGCCTCACCGTAAAGCAACTTTACACTGTGAATATTATTGAGTTGATGTACTAATCCCAAACGCGGACTGATGTGATCGCCGATGCTTTCGTAATAGTCGTAGCGTCCTCCTAACGTCATGCGCGTTGTTCGGGTTAGATCATAAATCCATTGACCGTACAGGCCAGTGGTTTCGCGTGAAATTGCTTTCTCGACAATTACCGAATAATCAAAGTTTTCAAAGTAATTTACATTACGTCGCCGGGTAATTACCTGAATCAAATCGTAATTCGTGCGTCCATGCGTTTCATCTTCTTGCGCGCGTTGCCAATCAACACCAAATTGCACATTACCCTGCTCCGCCAGATTTAATTCATTTGCCAGCGTTAATTGGGTTGCATGCGCATTAAACGTAACCTTCGCCAACACCGGTTCGCGACTGGTGGGGCGACTGACTTGAAGCAGCGCGCCGGGTTCGGTTATCGGCGCATGAAAATGTTGTTCGCCATCGCGATACGCCAGCGTCAGTTTTGTATTCCAGTTTGCTGTTGGTTGAAATGATTGTTCCAGACTCAAATGACGAAATTGCTGGCGATATTCATTAAAACCATTGCGCACTTTTTCCAGCGTATAAAAATCATCGCCTGCAAGGCGATACCAAGCAGCTTGTATTCGACTCGTATCATTGTGTAAATCGACATCAATATCCAATTCACGGCGCGGGTCACTGGTTTCCCGATTGCCGCTCAACTGATAAGTTTGCCCATCATCACCGTAAGTGTGGAAAAACACATTGCTTTGCCAATCATCAAATTGCTCTGACCAATGCCAATCCAACTGGTGGCGATTGTCGCTACCCAATCCTGCTTTTACACTGGTTTCACCTTGCCGGCTGATGACATTGATAACGCCGGTATACGCACCCGAACCGTAGAGTGCTGAACCTGGCCCCTGAATAACTTCAACGCGCTCGATTTGTGCGAGAGGAAATAAAGAAATTCCGGTATCCGCGCCCACTGCACGTGGATTGCCAAACAAACGTCCATCTACCACTAATAAAATTTCCAGTGCACGATTTCCCAAGCGGCGGCCGCCGGAACTGTAGGTGTAATTGAACGGGTTATCGGCATTGCGACTCACTTGAAAACCGGGAACCAAACGCAGTAATTCGTAGAGATAATCCAGGCCCAGCCGATCAATTTGATCACGCGTAAAAACAGTAACAACGGAGGGAACGGTTTTGAGCGATTCTTCAGTCAGGGTGGCGCCGGTTACCGGAACGTCCAGTAACTCTTCCAGATTTAATTCGAGATAGGCAAGGTCATTTTCGTCGGCATGGCACACGCTGGAACAGCAAAACGCCAGTATCCAGAGAACCGGAATACAAATAACCGGAACACACGATGAAAAAATTTTCCTGCTACCCATCTGTCCTCCTTCGCGTTGAATAATGTCGGCTTAAGGATTGCCACTCCATTGCTGCAACCAGGATTCAAATTGCGCAACGGGTAAAGGTTTGGAGAAATAATAGCCTTGCATAAGGTTGCAGCCCTGATGCGAAAGCACTTCCGATTCACCAGCAGTTTCTACACCTTCCGCGATAGTTTCCATGCCCAATGATTCTGCCAAGCGAATAATGGATGCAACGATGGCGAGCGACGCGCTGTCGGTTTGCATATCGCGCACAAATGATTGATCAATTTTGAGAATATTTACCGGCAGGCGACGCAAATAATTCAAGCAGGAAAAACCGGTACCAAAATCGTCGATGGCAATGCGATAGCCGAAATCGCGAAAGGCTTGCAACACTTGAATCGATACTTCCATATCCGACATCAGCATACTTTCGGTGAGTTCCAATTCCAGTGAACTGGGCGCAGTACCCGCTTGTTCCAGAATGCCTTGCACTTCATTCAGAAAACCGGCTTGATGAAATTGCAGTGCCGAAATATTTACGCTCACGACTAACTCACCAAATCCTGCGGCATGCCAGCGTTTTACCTGACGCGCGGCTTCGGCAATTACCCAGGCGCCCAGTGGAATAATCAAACCAATTTCTTCGGCGATAGGAATAAAATGATTGGGTGGTACCAGACCACGTTCCGGATGGCGCCAACGCACTAACGCTTCAGCACCATAAACGCGTTTGCTACGCACATCGATTTGCGGTTGGTAATGTAATTCAAATTGACCTTGATCCAGTGCGGAGCGCAAATCATATTCGAGTTTGAGTCGATCAAGGGTACGCGCATTGAGAATAGGTGTGTAGAACTGATAATTGTTGCGGCCTTTTTCTTTAGCGAGATACATCGCTGCGTCTGCGTTTTTAATTAACGTACTCGGCGTATCACCGTCATCGGGATAAACAGCAATGCCGATGCTCGGACTTAAATGCAGTGGCATGTCTTCCAGTGTGTAGGGTTTTAACAATTCCTCGCGCAATTTAATTGCCACTTCGGCGAGGCTGCGTTCGTCGCGTACACGTGGCAAGAGCACCACAAACTCATCGCCGCCCAAGCGCGCCACAGTGTCATCGTTGCGTACCGCCGCACTCAGGCGCGTGGCGGTTTGCCGCAATATCTGGTCGCCAGCAGCGTGGCCCAGTGAATCATTAATATTTTTAAAACGATCAAGGTCAATAAATAAAATGCCGACTTTTTCTTTGCGGCGTTTGGCGGTGTTGATCGCCATTTCCAGACGGTCATTCAGTAGCGCGCGATTGGGCAACTCGGTGAGGCTGTCGTGATGCGCGAGAAAATCGATGCGTTCGCGCGATTTTTTTCGCTCGGAAATATCACTGAAAATGGCGATGTAATTTTCCGGTTGTCCTTCGGCATTTAACACCTGGCTGATGGAATACCAGGTAGGGAAACGCTCACCATTTTTACGCCGATTCACTAATTCGCCTTGCCAGTAACCGCGCTCTTTTAATACCGAGACCAGATTGCGGAAAAAACCGTGGGAATGAAGTTGTGCGCCGATTTTGGCGGTATCCACCCCCAAGACTTCCTCTTCGGTAAAACCCATTATTTTTTCATAGGTTTTATTCACCAGTACAATACGCAATTTTGCATCGGTAATTAAAATAGCTTCGTTGCTGCCTTCAAATACTTTGGCCCATAAACGCAACTCCGCTTCCTGCTGTTTGCGCTGGGTGATATCACGCACGACCATGACCATTTCATCGCGTTCGCGCAAAATCAAACGCGCTTCCCAGGTGCGCAGATGATTTTTTTGCGTCCAGTCAAATTCTGCTAACTGCTCGCCCTGCCCCGCAAATACGCGGCGGATGGAGGCAGCCAAAGTACGGTATACCGGCCCGGGTAGATGGCCCTCACCCGTTTTTGGATCGTGAACAACCCATTCTTCCATGTCATTAACATAAGCACCCACTTGCATATCGATCACATGCCCATCGCGATCTATGCGCAAAATAATATCGGGAATACCGGCGAGCAACGCACGGGTTTTACCTTCGCTGATACTGACATCGCGAAAGGCTTTACTCGCGCGCAAAATAAACTGGATGCGATAAGGTAAGGTGCCCCAACTCACCGGTTTGGTGATGAAATCTGTTGCACCGGATTCATAGGCGCGATGAATGGAATCAATATCATCGAGGCCGGTGACCATCGCAATGGGTAAATCTTTTCCTCCCGGTGACGCCAATAATTCGCGGCACAAATGAAAGCCGTCGCCATCGGGCAACAACACATCCAATAAAACAATATCGGGGCGACGCTCACTGAATTTTGCGCGCGCACTGGCGCAATCGGCGGCTTCTATTACGTTGTAGCCAGCGCGCTCCAGCGTAATACTGGTGGTCAAGCGTGCGGCCTCATCGTCTTCAACAACTAATACCCATTCACGGCCCGGTGCGTCGCCAAGCGTAATTTGCTGAGGTTTGATTTCAGTGCCGGGGGTTTTCACTGATTTTTCTCCTCCTGCTCCAGCAGGATTAACGCCTGCAATGACAATTCATAAAGGGTTTGAATAGTTTTCAGTTGGGCGTCAATTTTTTCCAACACGTTTTGCCGCGCACAGGCTTCACATTCACGGCAGGCAGCGGCCAATTCCACAAGCCCCAAATTCGCTGCACTGTTTTTAAAATTGTGTGCAGTTTTATAAATTGATTCGGCATTGCGCGCGGTAACAGCCTCCGTTAGCTGCCGTAATAAACCGGGACTGGTTGCACGGAATAATTCGATAATTCGCAACAGTAAACCTTCGCGTAATTCACGCAACTGGCGAATAATTTGTTGATCGATCTCGATAATCGGTTCAGTGGCTTCAGCAATAACCGGTGCGGCGACAGCATCGGCTGCCGCTTGCCAACCATCAGCCAGTTGTTCTTCGCGAGTGGGTAACCAGCGCGCGAGCAATTCGTGCAATTGCTGTTGGGAAAAAGGTTTGCTCAGGTAATCATCCATTCCGCGCGCGAGGCAATTCTCGCGGTCACCGCTAATGGCATTTGCGGTCAACGCAACAATCGGTATCGAGGGCAACCCGAGTTCGCGCTCGCGTTCGCGAATGCGTGCGGTTGCCTCGAAACCATCCATCACCGGCATCTGGCAATCCATCAGGATCAAATCAAAACTTTCGACGTGGCAAATATCTGCTGCTTCCTGCCCGTTGTTGGCAATTTTCATCGTCACACCTAGCCGTTGCAGCATGACGCTCGCAACTTCCTGGTTCACCAGATTATCTTCCGCCAACAAAACGCGCCCGGCGAGCCGTTGCAATTTATGTTCGCCGTTCGCCAATTCGATGACCGCCGGTGTGCGCAAACTGAAATCACCGGCCAACACTTGCGCAATCAAATTATGTAATTCCGATTGGCGCACGGGCTTGAGCAGCAAAGGTGCGCGCCGTGTGATTTCCGGGCGCGCCGCCATACCGGCGGAGCTCAACACAATAATGGCCAGATTGTTAAAACGCGCATCGCCCGCCAACGCATCCAGCAATTGACCGCCGTCCATTTCCGGCATGGCCCAGTCAGTCAACATCAGCTCAAACGGTTTGCCTGATTGGTATTGCCGGTGCAGCAAAGCGATTGCCTCCGGCGCCGAGGATGCCATCACTGGAATCATGCCCCAGGATCTGAGCCAGTAATCCAGGATTTCCCGGTTGGTGGGGTTGTCATCTACCACCAGCGTATGCAGTTTTTCGAAACCATCGACGAGTTGGTAATCGCGCGGATCTTCCACTCGCTGTACATCCAGCTCAAAGTGAAACCGGCTGCCCTCACCCGGCGTGCTGGTCAACTGGATTTCGGCGCCCATCATTTGCACCAGCCGCTGGGAAATGGTCAAACCCAAGCCGGTACCGCCGTATTTGCGCGCCATGGAAGAGTCGGCCTGCGTAAACGATTGGAACAGGCGCCTTTGTTGTTCCTGGCTGATCCCAATACCGGTATCGCGCACACAAACCCCCAAGCGCACCCGGTCACCCGCGTCAGCTATCAGGCTCACCGCAATTTCCACTTCACCGGACTCGGTAAATTTGATGGCGTTGCTCAAGAGGTTGGTAATGACCTGCCCCAGACGCGCTGAATCCCCCACCACCGATAATGGCGGCAACGGCGTTTTGCACAGCAATTCAAGATGCTTCCCCTGGGCAATCGGTGCATAGCGTTCGGCAATATCCTCCACCAGCAGGTTGAGCTGGAACGGGCGATATTCGAGTTCCAGTTTGCCGGCTTCGATTTTGGAGAAGTCCAGAATGTCATTGATGATCAACAACAAGTCTTCACTGGAGCGGCGCGCCACGCGGGCAAAGCGTTTTTGTTTGGAATCCAGTTCGGTATCCAGCAACAGCCCCGTCATCCCCATAATGCCATTCAACGGCGTGCGGATTTCATGGCTCATTACCGCCAGGAATTCGCTCTTGGCTTTGCTCGCCGCCTCGGCCTGAACGCGGGCGGTTTCCAGCTCCAGGGTGCGGGCGATAACCCGTTGCTCCAGATGTTCGTGATGCAGGCGCAATTCGGCGTCCTGGTTTTCGATGCGGTCCAGCATATTATTGAACCGCAGTGTCAGCCGGCCCACTTCATCCTGGGCGGCAGGCAATGGGGCGCGCTCGCGATAATTGCCCTCGTGGCCGATTCGCTCCGCCAGTTCGCTGAGCTTGCCCAGTGGCCGCAGTACCGAAGTGATCAACACCCGCGATAGAAACCCGCAAGTCAGGATCGCCACCAGGGCAATCAACAGAATCCAGATAAGCTGCCCGTAAAACTCCTGCCGTAACGGCTCCAGGGTGACATCCAGCTCAAGTTGGCCCAGGTTTTCCCCCTCCCAGCCCACATTCACTTTCACCTGGTTATCCACGGACATAACCGGCCCAGAACTGCGGTATTCAGCCAGCAATTGGCCATTGTCCAAGCGTAGGCGCGCCGACAACACCTTGGATTCCACCCGTAACGCCTTGAGCGTTTGGCTGGCGGCCTCAGCATCAACAAACATACTGGGCGCTCCCAGATTGATGGCGGTCGCTTCCGCCAGCACCTGCATCTGCTTATTAACCTGATCGCAAACATAATTGTATTGCTGCCAGCTACTGGCGAGGCTTGCCCCCAGCACAGCAATACTGGTGAGCAGCATGGTTAACAAGCCAATGCTGCGCGCGAGTGAGGTTGATTTTCGTGAGGGGAAACCGGGCATTAGCTGGCACCTCCCGGTTTTTTGGCCAGCTTGAGCAATTGGCTACTGACTTTGACACCCGCTTGTTTAATGGCGGAATCGTTAATGGTGAATTCGATGCGGTCTTCCCGGGTACGGGTCAATACTATTCCCGCCCGTAAATCTTCCTGTTTGGGATCATCAATAACCAGTAGCACCCCTTCGGGCATGACTGCTGGCAGTGGAATGTCGGCACCGGTGATGGGTACATAAATCAAATGGCAACGACCGGCATTCTGCTCGAGTTCGCTGGCGTCATCGACAAATAATACTTTGATGGTGACTTTTTGGGTGCTCTTGCTATCAATTTGTATCAGGGATTGACGGGTAGCGTCACGGGCACCAATAGCGCACAGGATCAACTCATTACCCTGATTCGGCCATTCAATAAACTTGAGGAAGTTATAGACAAACGCCACACGCAACCCGGCCTCGGACGCCTGTGCCGATACACTCAGACTTTGTATCAAGAACATGAACCCCACGCCGGACACCAGGCATCGGCGCAAACTGTTCATCAACCCCAACCACGCAACCAAACTCACCTCCCCTGGCTCCATAGCAGCTATGGAGTAAGGCGATTAATCAAATACCGAAGGAAACTTGCAGGACAATAACGGGAACACCACAACCTGCGAGCACTAACCTTATAAGAAGTAATAAACCCTATGATTCATCAATCACTTGAGAATAGACCAGAGATCCGTTGACGGCGAAAACAATCCACTGGGCAAACCCTGATCGCTAAGTGGTATCATGGCCGCCCTTCCGAATTACCCGAATGGTTTTGCTATGTTGTTGTTTGTCGATAACCTCACCAATGTCGATTTCAGTTTCCTTGACCCGCTGCGCGGACTGCTGGGTGAAACCTGGCTGGCAAA
Organism: Cellvibrio sp. 79; assembly: GCA_003056245.1. Taxonomy (GTDB): domain Bacteria; phylum Pseudomonadota; class Gammaproteobacteria; order Pseudomonadales; family Cellvibrionaceae; genus Cellvibrio. The sequence continues at coordinate 305,640 of MVDH01000006.1, forward strand.
TGTGCGCCTGCTCGGCGAGTTGGATGAGCAAGGCATGGTGTGCGACTTCGGCACCGTCAAGAAAATCACCCGCAAATGGCTGGATGACGAACTGGATCACCGCCTCGCCGTACCGGTGCGCTCACCTAACATTCGCATCACTGAAGACGGTAACTACATCACCATCGAATGGAAATTCGGGGCCAGGGGCGAATTTATCAGCACGCGCTCACCGCGCGATGCGATCGCCCTGGTTGATGCCGAAGTGTTAACGCCGGAAACCGTTGCCGCCTGGTGCATTACCCAACTGAAACAACATTTCCCGGTCAGTGTGCGTTTGGAGCTGGATTTCACCAGCGAGCCTATTGATGGGGCTTACTATCACTACAGCCACGGCTTGAAAAAACACCTGGGCAATTGCCAGCGCATCGCCCATGGCCATAAATCGCGTATTGATATTTGGGCCAACGGTAAAAAATCGCCATTGCTGGAACAACATTGGGCCGATGAATGGGAAGATATTTATATCGGCACGCGCGAGGATATTGTCGGCAAACCGCAATTCGATGACATTGATTATTATCGTTTTGCTTACGATGCCCAACAGGGCCCGTTTGAAATTACCCTGCCCCAACGCTGCTGTTATTTAATTGATACCGACAGCACCGTGGAATTTATTGCCTGGCACATCGCGCACAAAACCCGCCAGGCAAATCCGGAAACGTTTATTCGTGTGAAAGCCTATGAAGGGATTGGTAAAGGCGCTATCGCCGAAGCGTAAGCGTTTAGCTCCTCACCAGCATTAACGCAGCAGCATTAAAAACGGCACCAGCGTTAACGCCGTAACAAAAATAATGGCGCAGACCAATAATAAAAAACGAATGGGCTGCGCACAAAAACGTTGCCACAACGTTGGGATCTGCCCGGCCTCTACCAATTCGGCATAGGTCGCTTGCTGTTGCGCAGAACGTTGTTGTTGATAACTACGGATTAATTCGCGCGCGGTCTCTTCCTGCGAATTATCCGCCAGCCATATTGCATCCAACCCCACCCGGAAAAAACCGGCATCCGTTTCGTAATAACGGATCTGGTTTTCATCCAGCAATGCCCGGATTTCCTGCGCTTCATCGGCGGGAACCTGGGCAAGTTTGAACAATAATCTGGCCATAAATCATCAGTCACTCGTCATGCGGGTTGCGCAGCATAGCAGTATTAATCCGCCAATAAAAATTGGCTGCTATAAGGCAAATCACCGGTGTTCGCTGATAAAGATCAATCACCCTTCAATAAAAGCCACCGGCTTGGGTGAACGGTTTCAATTTTTATTGTCATAAAGCTATGATCAGATGAACATCAATTCCATCGCACCTCCAAGTACAGGAATATGCTTTGCTCTACAGGATCGAACAGGATGCTGACCAAACCGAATCCCGCAGTGAGTTATACCTGACGGGCGATTGGCATTTGGGAAAAACACCCGCGGCATCCGAATTGATTGCCGCACTACCCGCACAATGCCGGGAAATAATTCTTAACACCGGCGAATTAAAACAATGGGACTCCAGTCTCGCCGTTATGCTGTTACAACTAACACGTCATTGCGAACAACACGATATTCAGTTGGATCTACAACAAACATCTGAAAGCTTGCGTGAATTGCTCAAACTTGCCACCAGCATTCCGCCCTATCAATCAACCGAGGCAGACAACAAATCCAGCCTCCGTCAGAAAATAATAAAAGCACTGCGGGTTTTGGGCCAATCTGTTGAAGTTACGTTGGGGTTTATCGGCGAAGTCGCCATTGCATTTGGTAATTGGGTACGCGGCAACGCCAAAACACGGCGCCAGGATATTTTGTTTTTTGTTGAACAATCCGGTCCTCGCGCATTGGCAATCGTCACCCTGATTGCATTGCTGGTCGGCATGATTCTCGCTTATTTAGGTTCAGTGCAATTACGCCAATTGGGCGCGCAGGTTTATGTCGCCGATCTGGTTGCCATTGGAATGGTGCGCGAAATGGGCGCATTAATGACTGCAGTCATTATGGCGGGCCGCACCGGGGCCGCTTATGCAGCGCAATTGGGCACCATGCAAGTCAACGAAGAAATTGATGCGCTAAAGACCATGGGCATTTCCACCATGGAATTTTTAGTATTGCCGCGTTTAATCGCGTTGGTTTTAGTCATGCCATTACTATGCATTTACGCCGATGCCATCGGGATTGTTGGCGGCGCGATTGTGGCGACCAGCATGGATGTCAATTTCCTGCAGTATATTTTGCAAACCCAGGGCGCTGTGGATTGGGTAGATATTTCCGTAGGGTTAAGCAAAAGTATTTTTTTTGGAATTTTGATTGCATTGGCCGGATGCCAGGCTGGTATTTATTGCGGCCGCAATTCCGATGCGGTTGGAATGGCGGCAACGAATGCGGTAGTGCGCGCGATTGTTTATCTGGTTGTCGCTGATGCGGCATTTAATATTCTCTACGATAAAATGGGAATTTAATTGTGGCCGACTCAACTGCTTTTATCAGCGTACACGACCTGAGCATCGGTTACGGTAGCCGGGTCGTGCAAGAACATTTGAATTTCGAGATTCAAAAAAACGATATTTTTTTTATTATCGGTGGCAGCGGTTGCGGTAAAACCACCCTGTTAAAACACATGATTGGTTTGCTCGCCCCCAGCAAAGGTGAAGTGCTTTATGAGGGGATAAATTTTTATAAATCCGACGAAGAAACCCAATTACAGTTAATGCAACGCTGGGGAATTACTTATCAATCCGGAGCATTATTTTCCAGTATGTCACTCGCTGAAAACGTAGCCCTGCCCTTGCAGTTATATACTGATTTATCTGAAGCACAAATTGCGGAAACCGTTGCGTATAAATTAGCGCTGGTAGGTTTGGCCGGTTATGAAAAATTCTATCCGTCCGAATTGAGCGGTGGCATGCATAAACGCGCCGGACTCGCGCGTGCTATTGCGCTGGATCCGCAGCTATTATTTTTCGATGAGCCTTCGGCCGGATTGGACCCAATCAGTTCCCTGCGCCTGGACCAATTGATTGTGCAAATCTGTAAAGCATTGAATTCCACCGTTATTATTGTGTCACATGAGTTACCGAGTATTTTATCCATAGGAACCAACTGCGTATTTCTGGATGCGCAAGCGAAAACCATGCTGGATTCCGGTGATCCCAAACAGTTACTGGAACACAGTGAACAGGAAAAAGTGCGGCAATTTTTAAGTCGCGCAGGTACAGCGAATTGAACAACTACGGTAAATTAAAAAACTACGGTAAATTAAAAAGTACGGCGAATTAAATCAACAGCGCAGCGGCGAAGAACACAGGAGTTTTATGGGAAAATCCAAGTCTGTTGTAATAGGTGCATTTATTGCCGGTGCGATTTTACTGGTCTTTATTGCATTGCTATTTTTTTCCGGTGGCCAACTCTTTTCACACAAAGAGCGAGTCATTATGTACTTTACCGGATCAATACAAGGCTTGCAGGTTGGTGCGCCGATTAAATTAAAGGGAGTGGTACTCGGCGAAATTACCGAGATACAAATCAATTTCCAGAGCGATGATAAAAACGTGCTCACTGCTGTCACCGCCGATCTCGCGCTGCAACGCATTAATCGTAAAGGCGGCGACGTAGATCAGGAGTTTTTTGCAGAAGCCATTACCCGTGGCTTGCGCGCCCAGCTGAATTATCAAAGTTTCCTGACCGGCTTGTTGTATGTGGAGCTGGATTTTTTCCCTGACACACCATCACAAATTTATGGGTTCCAAAATGATCTATTGGAATTGCCTACGATTGGTACCGAGTTCGAAGAAATTGCCAAAACACTACAAGACCTCAATATCAAAGGTGTCATTGATAACCTGGAAAAATTAAGCGCGAATATCGCCAAACTGGTTGAGAGCGGCGCAGTTGAGGAAACACTGGGCAGTGTGAAAAACGCCGCAGATTCAATCGATCAAACAGCTATTGGTTTGCGGAACGATGTCAACAATATCAGCCGGGATTTAACTAAAACAACAGGAGAGTTGACAACTTTATTAAAATCGCTCAATCAACAAGCCCCCGAAATTACAAACAACCTGAACAAAACATTGGTATCGTTGCAAAAAAGTATGGATCAATTCAATACAACGGCACAATCAATAGATACTACGTTTGCTGAAGATTCACCGCTCGTATATCAATTAAATCGCACACTGAAAGACGTTAGTCGTTCAGCCAACGCGTTGCATAATTTAAGCGATACCATTGAGCAACAACCGGAATCGTTATTACGCGGCAAACAATCTGTGGATGGGGAGAACTAGATGCTCAATAAAATGCTGTTGCTATTTATGGTGATCGCGCTCTGCGCCTGCAAAAGTTCACCCCATCGGGAATATTTTGCACTAAGTGCGACCGAGGCAGACTTTAAAGTCACGGAACAAACACCGGTAAACCATATTATCGGTATCGGGCCAGTGACCATTCCGGAATATCTACATCAAAATAAAATCAGTTTCTGGAAAACACCGCAACAATTAGTATTGCTGGATAACAACTACTGGGCCGAGCCTTTGGAGCGTGGAGTTATCCGCGTATTGGCATTGGAATTACAAGCCGCACATCGTGATTGGCGCGTATTGCAATTCCCCTGGGCCAACAACCAACGTCCGCAATACTCGCTTAAAATCGACATTCAACGGTTCGATGCCTTTGCCGATCACGCTATAATTGAAGCCACCATCGACTGGATAAACCTGCAAACCAAAACCGTAGCCAGTAGCCAGCGAATAAAATTGCGCCAGGATTCCAAAGCAAATCCAGCTGCCATCGCCCAAGTATTTAGCGCATTGCTGCAACAATCCGCTCGTACAATTACCCCGCCACCACTGCCCTTTAGCAAGTGATAGTTTTATCCTCGCACCCATTTTTTAATTAACGTCTAGACTCTGTAGGCATAGCAATTACAGAGTCTGTTGGTTAACCAGCCAAACAATTTATTCAACGCCACTTTGGCGAAGGATGGATGTTATGCCGCAATTTGATCGCTCACTACCGGAAAACTTGCAAGAACTTCACGCCCTGGCCCTGGATTTATATTGGAGCTGGAATCACGCCAGCGATGAGCTTTGGTGCCAGATTAATGCCGACATCTGGAATTACTCCCACAATCCGATTCTGGTATTGCAACTTACCAGCAATGAGCATTTTGCCCAACTCGCGAATGATAAAAATTTTCTGTCACTGTTAAATAAATTGATCGATGCGCGGCAAAAATATTTGCAAGAACCTGCCTGGTACCAACGTCAACATCCGAATTCTCCCGTGCGTTGTGTAGCCTATTTCAGTATGGAATTTGGCATTTGCGATGCACTGCCGCTTTATGCCGGTGGCCTGGGCATGCTGGCGGGCGATTATCTAAAAACAGCAAGCGATTTGGGCTTGCCGCTTGTCGGTGTTGGTTTGTTATATCAGGAAGGTTATTTTCGCCAAAGTATTAGCCGGCAAGGCTGGCAACAGGAAACCTATTTGTATAACGACCCCGGCAGTTTACCCCTGCAACCACTGCGCGCCGCCGACGGCAGCTGGTTAATTATCAAAGCGCATTTTCTTTGCCGCGAAGTGTGTTTCCGCGTGTGGCTCGCGCAAGTCGGGCGAGTGAAATTATATTTGCTGGATAGTAATGATCCGCGCAATTTACCCAGTGATCGCGGCATCACCAGCAAACTTTATGGCGGTGGTAGCGAATTGCGCATGGTGCAGGAAATTGTGCTGGGCATTTGCGGTTGGCGCTTATTGGAAAAATTAAATCTTGATGTCGATATTTGCCACTTGAACGAAGGCCATGCCGCCTTCGCCACACTCGAGCGGATCCGCCATTATTGCAAACGCCACAACTGCGATTTCTGGCAAGGGCTGTGGGCAACGCGTATGGGCAATTTATTTACCACGCACACACCGGTGGAAGCCGGGTTTGATCGCTACCCCGCCGAATTATTGCGCCGCTACGCGGATAACAGCGGAGCAGAAATGGGAATTACGGTAGAAGATGTGATCGCGTTGGGCCGTGCAAATCCAAAAGATGAAAACGAGCCGTTTAATATGGCGTGGCTCGCGATGCGCACGTGCGCCCATAGCAATGGTGTTAGTGCATTACACGGTGCCGTTAGTCGCCGTATATTCCAGCCGCTGTATCCGCGCTGGCCGGAGTGGGAAGTTCCCGTGGGCCATGTCACCAATGGCGTTCATATTCCTACGTGGGATTCCGCCCTCGCCGATCAACTCTGGACACAAGTTTATGGCAAAGACCGCTGGCGCAAAGACCCGGCGCAACTTAATCCAAAGCGCCTGGATGAAGTCAGTGACCAGCAGCTCTGGCAGGTTGCCAATGAAGGGCGCAGCAGCCTGGTCGATTACGCGCGCTTGCGTTTGCTCCATCAATGGCGCAAGGAATCCACACTGTCAGAGCATTGCGATTTAGCGCAGGAAATGCCACTCGACCCGAGTATTTTAACGCTCGGTTTTGCGCGGCGTTTTGCGGAATACAAACGTCCGGATTTGTTGTTATTTGATCCGGATCGATTGGAGCGCATCCTGTGCAATCCACGCCATCCCGTGCAATTGCTCGTCGCCGGTAAAGCACACCCCGCTGATAACATCGGCAAAGAAAAATTGCAGCGCTGGCAAGAATTTTTGCAGCGCGATACGGTGCGTAAGCATTTGGTTTTTTTGGAAGATTACGACATCGATTTAGCGCAACATTTAATTCAAGGCGTGGATGTCTGGATTAATACGCCGCGTCGCCCATGGGAAGCGAGCGGCACCAGTGGAATGAAAATATTGGTAAATGGTGGATTGAATTTGTCGAGTCTGGATGGCTGGTGGGTTGAGGCTTATCAACCGGAATTGGGCTGGGCGATAGGCGACGGGCAGGAGCATCCACCGGAAGCTGACGGGCGTGAAGCCGGAGAACTTTATCAGCGTCTGGAAGAAGACATTATCCCGCGCTTTTATCAACGCGATAACGAAGACTTGCCACGCCAATGGTTGGCGATGATGCGGACCAGTATGGCGCAACTGACACCGCGTTTTAGCAGTAATCGCATGCTGCGCGAATATCTGGAAAATTATTATTTACTGGCCGCGCGCGGCTATGATCAACGCAAAACCGGAACACCACAACTTGTGAGTGAATTACGCCGCTGGCAATTGCATTTACAACAGCATTGGCACGAAGTGCATTTGGGAGAATTGCAGGTAGAAGAGTCGCAATTATCCCTGCGAGTAAGCCTGGGCGGTTTGCAGCCCGATGAAATTGAAGTTCAACTGGTTGCCAATCCCGTTACTGATGCGACCGGGAAAAAAATTCCGGCCACCATTTTGAAAATGGATATGCAATACAGCCTGGGAAGTGATGCTCACGCATGGCGCTACACCGCGGCGATCCCGCAGGACCGCGCCCTGGGCGATTTTACCGCACGGGTAATACCGGCCCATACGGCTGTTCTGGTTCCAGCGGAAATGCAACTGATTACCTGGCAAAACAAGGGATAAAAAAGAAACGCGGGGAAATAACCAAATGCTTGCACAAAGTGAAAATATTGGCCATCTTAGCCAACAAATTTTCAGCCGCCGGTAGTACCACACTGCTTATTAAGGATCCGATAAATTGCCTTCCCCCTCTTGTACCAACCTGCGCCTTGCCAGCGCACTGCTATTGCTTTTATGTTCCAACCTGGCGTTTACAGCGGCTAATCCCGCTGTAAAAACACCTGACATACAACGCACCATCACCATAGCCACCGGCGAATATCCACCATGGACCGGTGCCGAATTACCGTATCAGGGGCAAGTCAACCAGATCATCCAGGAAGCATTTGCGAGCGAGAATGTCGCCGTGAAATTTGTTTACCTGCCATGGAAACGCGCCTTTGAAGAAACCCGCCAGGGCCGGTTTGATGCCAGCTCCTATTGGTACGACAGCACTGAACGGCGCACTCATATGCTGTTTAGTGATCCATTAGTCATTAATCGCACCGTATTTTTCCAACGCAGTGAAGATCCGCTGATCCAATGGCAAACTTTTGCAGACCTCAGCAATTACAAATTAAGTGCAACCGTGGGTTTCACTTACACAGATGCGTTTTATCAAGCTGTCGATAGCAAAGTCATAGATCCACTGATGGTTCCTTCGGATACCCAAAACATTAAATTGCTAATCGCCAAAAGAACGGATTTGTTTGCCACTGAAGAAATGAGTGGTTTCTATATGGCGGCACAACTGCATATAGATCCGCGCAAACTGCGGGTCATTGAACCTGCGCTAAGCACACCAAAAGGGTATTTATTAATAAGCAAAGTTCACCCCGAGGGTGAGCAAATCATGGCGGTATTTAATCGCGGCCTGAGAACCATTAAGGCCAATGGCACTTACCAGAAAATTCTCGCGCGGGTGGATGAAACCAGTTTTTATGATCCAACCAAAATCGATAAGGCGGCCAGATAACCGCCTTATCCCGGCTGGCTTTACACAGCAAACAGTCGCTTTACAAAACATCACCTTAACCAACAGTGCAAACTGTTATAGTGAAAACCGCTTTAAGCCTATCTGCAGTATTTGTTGTCCATGATTTGTTACCCATGACTTGCTGTTTATGGGATGACACCTTCGATAAAAGCGTTACGCTGGTTGAAAATATCTATGTCTGTACCCGATTTGTCCATTTCTGACCGCAAGTCCCACGCTACCCCCGGTTTTGCCGAACAACTTTCCACCCGATTGGCATTTTTAATTACCGGGCTAGCCATGTCCGCCTGGGCTCCATTGGTCCCGTTTGCACAAGCGCGATTGGGCGTGAATGAAGCCACGCTGGGCGCATTATTGCTATGCCTCGGCGGCGGCTCATTGATTGCCATGCCGTTGACCGGCCCATTGGTGAACCATTATGGCTGTCGTAAATTTATTACGCTTAGTTTGCTGTTGATGTGCATCAGCCTGGTATTTCTCGGTGTTGCATCCACCGTCCCTACCCTCGCGCTGACGTTGCTGATTTTTGGTATGTCACTCGGCGCAACAGATGTCGCCATGAATATGCAGGCGGTCATTGTGGAAAAAGCCAGCGGGCGCAGCATGATGTCCGGCTTCCACGGTTTTTACAGTTTGGGAGGGATCTTTGGTGCGGTGATTATCAGCGGATTATTGTGGGTGTCACTCTCACCGTTTCAATCGTTATTAGCACTGGCAGTCGTTTTACTCGCGATGCTGATTTACACCGTCCCCAAATTATTACCCTACGGCAATAGTACCGATGGCAAACGCGAACCATTTTTTGTTTTGCCACGCGGAAAAGTACTGTTATTAGGTGCGCTGTGTTTTATTGTTTTTCTCGCAGAAGGATCGGTATTGGATTGGAGTGCGGTTTTCCTCACCCAGGTGCGCGCTGTAGATCCGGTACAAGCAGGCCTTGGTTTTGCGTGTTTCTCTGTTGCGATGACCATTGCGCGCTTGACGGGTGATCGTATCGTGCAACATTTGGGAGGCAAACGTATTTTGTTGTGGGGTGGCAGTTGCGCAGCGCTCGGTTTCGCGATTGTGGTTTTTGTACCGAATACGATTGCTGCTTACATTGGTTTTACGCTGATTGGTTTAGGCGCATCCAATATTGTGCCAGTACTGTTTACTGCCGCTGGCAATCAAAAATCCATGCCGATGGGCTTGGCTATTTCTGCGGTGGTAAGTATGGGTTACGCAGGATTATTAGCAGGACCGGCCTTGATTGGTTTTATTGCGGAACTCAGCAGCCTTTCTATTTCATTTTTGCTTGTCGCTGCGGGCATGCTTTTATTAGCGGCTTATGCGACCAAAGTCACCAAAACGGAATAACATTAACAGGCAATAAAAAAGCCCATGGGACAAACCTGTCCCATGGGCTTTTTTATTAACGTGTAAAAATCGTTACACCAGTTCCGTTGCAGTTTTCGCAGAGGCGCTTTGCGGTAAATCTTTTTTGCGGATAATAAAATTATCAATCACCAGAAAATCGATTTTGGTACGCAAGAAAGTTTTCAACGCATCTTCCGGGCTGCACACAATTGGTTCGCGATCATTGAATGACGTATTCAATAACATTGGGACGCCGGTTAACGCCTTGAACGCTGAAATCAATTCATGGTACTTCGAATTGGATTCAGCACTCACCAATTGAATGCGACTGGTTCCATCCACATGAACCACGGCCGGAATTAAAGCGCGCTGCTCCGGTTTTACCGGATAGGCCATCAACATATAGTGCGCGGCATCAGCATCTTTCCTGATATCAAACCATTGCTTCGCATCTTCTTTCAGCACGCTCGGGCAAAATGGGCGATGATCTTCACGATGCTTAACCAGTAAATTCATACGCTTGACCATATCCGGATCACGCGGATCGGCCAGCAAACTGCGGTTACCCAACGCGCGCGGGCCAAATTCCATCCGCCCCTGAAACCATCCCACCACTTTGCCTGCTGCAATTAATGCAGCCACTTCGGTGGCAACATTTTCAGAGCGCTCATAAAGCAGATCAAACATACTCAAACTAGCAAGCACGTCCTCTTCTGAATAACCCGGTCCCAGATAAGTATCTTTTGATTCAAATGCCGGATTTTTATGGCCGTAGAAAATATTGTGATAGGCGTAAAGCGCCGCGCCCAACGCAGTACCCGCATCATTCGCTGCCGGTTGAATATAAATATTCTCAAACGGTCCCTGCTCAAAAATCGCGGTGTTGGCAACACAGTTCAACGCCACACCACCCGCAAGACACACATTTTTGGACGGATACAATTGCGCGGCATGTTTAACAATGTTGAGTAAAATTTCACTGGTTAATTCCTGTAACGCAGCAGCAAGGTCCATGTAATCGCGTATAATCGCCGCTCGATCAGTCAACGCAGGCAAACCAAATACCTGTTCAAATGAGGCAAAATTATTTGAACGGAATTGACATATATTGATATCCATCTCAAAGCCATCTTCATTCACTTTAACGAATTGATGGAATTGACTGATGAAACGTGCAGGATCACCAAAGGAAGCAAGGCTCATCACCTTACAGGCATCGTATTCACTCATCCCCATAAACATGGAAACCTTTTCCCACAATAATCCCAATGAGTTGGGATAATTGATTTCCTTCAGGGAAAATAATTTTCCATCGCGTGCGCCGCCAATAGTGACTGATTCGGATTCACCAATACCATCTATCGATATCACCGCCGCCTCTTTAAATGGCGAGGGATAATAAGCCGATGCCGAATGCGCAACGCAGTGGTCCACCCACATAAATTGGCCATTAAAACCGAGCGCACGGATTTGATCGGGAATACCAATTAATTTTTTATAGAATTTCTTTTCACCTTCCGTTGTGCCCCACTCGCCATCTATACATTGTTCATTCAAATTAAGGTTGTTGTGCAAGCGCTTCAATGGGTTAAACGAGAACGCAATAATATCGATATCTGACAGCAATAAATTTCCCATTTCCAGGCAAGTATTAATTGCCTGCCAGGGAATATCGTTGGGATTTTCGGTTAATGCCGGTTTGGCATGTTTGACACGATTCAAACGCTCTTCTTCAATCGCTGCAATTAATTGGTTATCGCGGATTAATGCCACAGCGGATTCATGGTAGGCACAATTCAGGCCGAGAATATTAATAGTCATGACTCCCTCTCAAAAAAAGTGTGATACCCGGATGGGCGACCTAACTGACAAACGCTTTATTTAATTCCCAGCGGGGTTTCCCAGGGTTCGTAAATTTTGGGAGTAAAGGAAATTTGCAGGTCAGGTGCAGTATTTTTTCGGTAGCGCAGGATGCACATATGCAAATGCGTAATGCCATTCGTAGCGGCTTCTGCTTTCATCGCATCAATGACTGATCGATCCTGGCCAAAAATACCGACGAAGCGATCCACAAAAGCGGCGTAGGTGATGGGAGCCAAATCGCAAATAATTTCAGTCGCACCATGAGGCAAATATTTTTTGACAGCATCAACCAACATGCCCGGCACTTCCCTATCACCGGGAGCCATAGTCACAATTTGCAAAACACCCTGGTCGGACAACCGTGCATTGGCATCTTTCAGCAAATTTTCAACGAAGGTAAAACCGTAAATCCCCGCAGCGGAATTCAGGTAATAGTCCATACCGGGCGGAGTAGGTTCAAAAGGAGGGTTGGAAATAATCAGGTCAAATTGTTGATCCTGCACCGGCGCAAAAATAGATTGCACATTGCCATCGCGAATATGCAAACGATCGCTAACGCCATTTATCAATGCATTGAATCCGGCATACACTTTGGCCCTTGGGTTAATCTCCAGGCCAGTCACCATTGCAGCACCTTGCTGCAACGCAAATATGCTCAAGACGCCCGACCCCAAACCGACTTCAAGCACTTTCGCATCGTGCAAATCGGCAGGCAAAAGATAATCCATCATGAAATATTGCTCAGGTTGCATGGGAATAACCTGGTCAACACCCTGATAATCAAATGGATCGGTAACAACACTCAGTTGTGAACCGGACTGCTTTGCATCAAGCACTTGCTGCAACCAATCAATGCCGACAAACTGCGCATTTTGTTCAGAAAATGAATAATTGTTGATTTCGCCTTTCAGGCTATAAATCTGTACATCTACAACATGGCTCATCGCAGTTCCTCAATCAGTCTTCGCCTTTTTCAAGACGATATGAGACTTATTGTTAAGGCTTACTCCGAGCTGCTTGTGGTGGGTTTAAAATAATATTTATAGTTTGCTTTGCAACATTAATGCTGCTTTTTTAAAAGATGCTATTGAGTTCAAAGCATTTTTAGTCATTCAAATCTCTTGAATAAAAACACGTCCCTATCAAAAGCAGATTGATCATAAACAAAGCTATTTTCAAAATTGTATTTTTTTGTATACCTGCGCTTGCAGTTAACTCAACAAACAATCTGAAATTCATTGTTCTCGCATTATTGCAAAATAAGTTTTTGCACGATATAGAAATTTTATTTAAAAAATATTACCAGTAACGATCATGGCGCACAAAACAACATCAATTCAAAATTTGATCAGCGAGGCGAATACCTTAACAATTAATTAAGAATTTTCTCACGGAAAAAATGAATGATGATTCACAGTTTTATAAAAACTGTGAACGGTAGCTTATAGTTAGATAAAAACGCATAACCGTTTTCTTTGTGGAAGATGCAAAAATTATTTTACGAGTTATTACAAATTATTTATTGGCATAAGATTTCTATCTTCAAATGAGCGGTATATGATTGCCGCGAATTTTATTAAAACTATCAAAAAAGTTATTCCACTACCCTGCTTACAGATCAAAAGAGAACCACTTTATTTACATAAGGTGATGCTTTGATTTTATCAATTGATTTGTAAAACCGCGTATTGCGCACAAATCAGCCAATTAGCGTAAGCACAGAGTCTGGAATATGAACAGTTTTAATGTCTTGGCCCCCAGCGCCAGTTTTCATGAAGGTGAAATACCTGTCAGGTACACTCAGGACAATAATGTTCTCGGCGTAGTGTCCTACATTCCCGATGACCAATATTCACCATCAGGCGACCTTCCTCATTTACAAGTCCAGATTCCATCGGAACACAGGATCACCCTATCCGAAATTTGGCGAAGCGCCGCTAATGTCACGCGCGGGCATTGGGAATCCATTGATTTCAGCCACGACGGGGAATTGTTGTTTGGTGCAATCAGTTACGCGGTTGATGATGGTTTGATTCACGCAAATCAAACTGAAAAAAACTTTCGCAATATTTTTCGTTTGATTAACGAACAGGGATACCCGCATTTGTTTCGTATGTGGAGCTACATTCCGGGGCTTAATCAGGACAACAGTGACAACCTGGAAATCTATAAAGATTTTTGCTTTGGGCGATCTGAAGCATTCTCCGCTGAATTTTCACGCTCGTTAGCCCAGGTTCTACCCGCTGCTACCGGCATAGGCTCCTGCGCAAGAAAAGTCGCGGTATATTTTCTTGCCAAGAAAACGCCTGATTTAATTCATATCGAAAACCCCATCCAGATTCCAGCCTATAAATATCCACCGCAATATGGCGTTAAAGCCCCTTCTTTCGCACGCGCGACCTATGTGCCCTTCGGCAATGGCGAATACCGCATGTATTTATCGGGCACGGCAAGCGTTGTTGGCCACAGCTCCCACCATCCGGATTCAATTGAAAAACAATGCGAAACAACGTTGCTGAATATCCAACGATTGATTGATGCAGACAACCTGAAAAATTACGGCATCGAGCATCCGGTTAACCTGGTTGATCTCGACATGATCAAAGTCTATATCCGCCACCGCCATGATTTTGCGGCAGTACAACGCATTTGTTCTGCGTTCTTCAGACCGGGCACATCGGTTATTTATTTGCATGCGGATATCTGCCGCAAAGATTTGCTCATTGAATTGGAAGGTATTTTTAGCGGCAGCCGATCAGCCAGCTAATCAAGCTATTGATTGCCCGGATGACTCAGAAAACACACAGTCAATAAACATACCGGCAATTAATCTGCTTGTTATTAATCACAGCACTTTTTATCAAAACATTTTTTTCTCAAAGCACTTTTATAAGAGCATTGTCATGTTAATCACTGAAAAATTGTTGGCGAATCGCGAATTACTTAATAACAAACCATTATTTATTACCCTGGATAGCAATGGGCAACAGAGCAAAACCCTGGGCTATTCCGACTTTATGGATCAAACCCTGGCTTTAGCTTCATGGCTAAACACCCGGGGTTACAAAAAAGCGGTATTAGCCTATGGCCCGGGCATTGATTTTATAATCAGTTTTTACGCCTGTTTGTTTGCAGGGGTTATTGCCGTACCACTGCCTGAAATTACTGAAGGAACACTTACTGCAGATCTGCAAAAATTAAATATTGTTAGTGGTGATATTGGTGAATGCGTAGTGTTAACTGATTATGAAGCACATCAGTTATTAACCTCGCAAGCGGGGCTCCATGCAAATATCAGCACTATTGTTGATACCACCACTATATCCGACCTCACATTACAACAAGCATTACCTGCGCTTAAACAAGATGATATCGCCTGTTTACTCTATACCTCAGGCTCAACCGGCGCCCCCAAAGGCGTAATCATTCGTCACAAGGATTTTTATTACAACGCAGCATCACTTGCAGAAGCCAGTGCATTTACATCAGCAAGTATTGGTGTTAGCTGGATGCCGCAGTACCACTCATTTGCATTGGTGTTTAATGCACTTTTACCTGCTTATGCAGCAGGTACAATGGTTCTGCTTGCACCCTATACATTTATTGCGCAACCCTATCGCTGGATACAGGCGATCTCTGAATATCGCGCAACCCACAGCGCAGCACCTACATTTGGTTATTTACAAGCCGCAAGAAATTGTACGGATGAACAATTGGAAAGCATTGATTTATCCTGCTGGCAAGTGGGATTAATTGCCGCCGAACCGATCAAATCATTTGTTTTCGATACATTCTTTAAACGTTTTGCATCGAATGGCCTGGAAACAGAATTCCTCAAACCACTGTATGGTCTCTCAGAAACCGGCCCGATCAGTTGTGTTAGCCACCAACAGGCACCTTTTTTCAAATCAGAAAATACCCGCGCGCAATCATTAAGCAATGCCTGCCTGGGTAGCGCATTTCCCGCTACAAAAATTGTTTGCGTAAATCCGGACACCAAACAAATTTGCGACGATCTGGAAGTGGGGGAAATTTGGGTTAGTGGCCCCTCAGTAAGCTCCGGTTATTGGCGTAATGATGAAATTAATGAGCAAGTATTTAATCAAACGCTCGCCACCATTCCCGGCGATTTTTTTCGCACCGGCGATCTCGGCTATCTCTGGAACAATGAGCTTTACATTACCGGGCGACTTAAGGAAATATTGATTATCAATGGCAAAAATCACGCCCCCCAGGAAATAGAATGGGCTGTTCAACAAGTCTCCCCCTTGTTGGCCAATAACGCCACCGCCGCGTTTTCAGTGGCAACACGCGAAGGTGAGAAAATCATATTGGCCCAGGAAATTACCGAAGAAATTGCGGCCACACCTTCCAATATTGACGCTATTTATAAAGCGGTATTACAGGCGGCATACCGCGTGCATCACATTCAATTGGCAAGTGTGATCTTTGTGCCCGTTGGTTCAATTCCACGCACAGCGGGTGGAAAAATTCGCAGAAGTTATTGCAAGGAATTATTCGAACAACAGCAGCTACCCTTGCTGGCAATTCGTACCAAAGATGATGCGCTTACGGTAAGTATTCCGGCACAGAGAATACAACCTTCATCCGGTAATCCGTTGGAAGACCAGCTCTATGCCCTCTTCCTGAAAAAGTTATCGCTGGATCTATTACCGCACGATCTTGAACTGGATGCATTTAATCTCGATTCTTTGCAAGTGGCTGAATTGGCCGCGTCGATTGAATCCACATTCAAAATTTCGTTTCCGCCAACCCTTCTGTTCAAATACAAAAACTTTCAGTCTATTTATAGCTACATCGAAGCGCGCATGTAATTGCGCGCCGCTCTTTTTATAGCGCTTGATTCTGATAGCCATCTCCATAACCTGTTTTCACGGGACAGGTAATTGACTAGCAATGCAAAAGGCAAATTACCATGCTGAACGAGTATCCATCGGGCAATACCCAATCCTTTCCGCTCTCACATCCACAACAACGCATTTGGTTTGCAGAAATTATCAACCCGAACAGCGGTGTGGGAAACCTTGTTGGTCATTCGGAATTTCAACAGCCAATTGATAGTCAATTACTTGAGCAGGCTATCAATACCCTGATCATGTCGGCTGATACGTTACGTTTACGTATTCAAACCACCCAAGATGGCGTGGGACAATATGTTGCGAGTTATGAAACCATTGCGCTGAAAGCACTGGATTTTTCTACTGATGAGCAATTCCGGCAACACATTGATACGTTGATCCGCTATCCCTTCGCTGTTGATAACACACCCTTATACTATTTTGAATTGATTCGTGTAGCAGGCCAGCCTGCGCGCCTGGTG
This sequence comes from Cellvibrio sp. 79, assembly GCA_003056245.1. Lineage (GTDB taxonomy): Bacteria > Pseudomonadota > Gammaproteobacteria > Pseudomonadales > Cellvibrionaceae > Cellvibrio. The sequence continues at coordinate 322,713 of MVDH01000006.1, forward strand.
TATTGCTTCCATCATGTAATTATGGATGCAGCCAGTATGAAAATTACCATTGATGCCATCTATGATAATTATCGCCAGCTTGCGGGCGGGCGGGCATGTTTGCCACTGGAAGGCCAGGATTATCGCAACTACCTGAAGTATGAAGCCAATTATCTTTCGTCAGAAAAATGCGCGCGGGACCAAAAATTCTGGGCGAAAAAATTAGACAATTATGAAGAAACAGCGCGAATTAAATCGCTGGGTAAAGCTGTTTCAGTAAACGCCGACCGGGTGGAATATAATCTTGATCAAGCGCTTAATCAGAAAATCCAGGATTTTTGCAAACATGAAAAGACCTCGGCTTATCGTTTATTAATTGCAGCCTACTATGTTTATCTGAGCCGTTTGTCTGGTCGTAGGGATACTATTATTGGAACGGTTTTCCACAACCGTTTTAATCTGGAATTTTGCGACAAGATAGGCATGTTTGTCAGCACCACACCGGTACGGCTAACGATTGAAGAAACAACTTCGATCAGTTTTCGCGAACTACTCACGCTCGTTGATACCGAAGTCGAACTGGCGCAGCACCACCAGGATTACCCCTTTGACTTGCTGATCCAGGATCGCAAAAAAAATGGCATGGATGCACCATTATTTGAAGCCGCCATCAGTTATCAAAATTCTTCTTTTATATTACCAACGGAATTTCACTTCCAGAAAGCACAGGAATTCCCGCTGGTCATTCATCTTTCCCATCGTGGCGCTAATAATCAGTTAAAGCTCGAACTGGATTATCAAACCGATTATTTTTCAAACACAGAAGTTTCTGCACTCTGTAAACATTTGCTCACTGTTATCGAAGGCGCTATTGCCAACCCGCAGACAGATATAGAAAAGCTCGCAATACTAACGCGCGATGAACACGATAAACTATTAAATACCGAACACCTCAATCAATTTAAACCGCAGCACACCATCACTGAATTATTTGAACAACAAGTTGTCAGCAACCCGCATTCAGTGGCAGTGGTGAATGGCGAAAAATCCATTACTTATAAAGAGCTTAATGAACATGCAACCCGACTCGCTGCAAGGTTGCAAGCACTGAACGTCACGCGCGAAACCCTGGTCGCTATTTTATTACCCCGCTCCACCGACATGATTATTGCCATGCTCGGCGTTATCAAAGCCGGCGCGGCTTACTTGCCAGTAGATCCTGATTATCCACAAGATCGCATTGAATTTATGTTGCAAGACAGCGACGTTTCGCTGTTGATCACAACTACAGAACTAGCAAGTAAAAGCCAAACTATATGCAACACACTGCTAATCGATAACTTGCCGGATGAAACGTTTGCATACCAATTTATTAAGGGTAAACCAGACGATTTGTTTTATGTAATTTATACCTCGGGTTCAACCGGGCGTCCAAAAGGGGTTGCCGTTGAACACGCCAGTTTTGAAAATCTCATTTATACGCACCGCCGTATTTATTCCGGGAATTCCAATGACCGTATGAGCCAGGTTGCCAGTGTCAGTTTTGATGCGATGGCATTTGAAGTCTGGCCCTGCCTCACCAGTGGCGCCACACTTTATATTGTGGACGATGAAACCCGCCTGGACCCAACTGCATTAAAACAGTGGCTGGTGCACAACAAAATTACCGTGAGTTTTCAATCTACATTGATGGCTGAGCGTTTACTGGAAGAAGAATGGCCAACTGAAACCGCGTTGCGTTTCTTGCGCACCGCTGGCGATAAACTTAATCGTTTTCCATCACAACAATTGCCTTTTGCTGTGCACAATCTTTATGGGCCAACAGAAGATACTGTGTGGACCACCTTGGCTGATGCATCCCGGGCAACAAATAACCATGATGTTCCTGATATTGGTTATGCGCTGGATAACAAACATATTTTCATCCTCTCCAAACGCAATCAGCTTTTACCGCAGGGCTGTATTGGTGAATTATGTATTGCCGGTGCCGGCCTCGCACGTGGCTATATCAATCAACCGGAACTAACTGCACAACGGTTTATTTCATTGCAGCTTCCAGCTGACAATAAAACGCTGCGCGTTTACAAAACCGGCGATCTGGCCCGCATTAAAGAAAACGGTGCGCTCGAATTTATTGGCCGAAATGATAACCAGGTAAAAATTCGCGGATTCCGTATCGAACCCGGTGAAATTGAACAACAGTTGATTAACCTGCCGCAGGTTCAGGAAGCCGTCGTAATACCGCTCGCGGATAAAAGCGGCAGCAATTACTTGTGCGCTTACTTCACCGCAACTGAAACATTATCTGCTATTCATCTTAAAAAGATACTCGGCCAGTATTTACCGGATTACATGGTACCAGCAGTATTTTTGCAAATTGCTGCAATGCCATTAACTCGCAATGGAAAAATCGATCGCCGGGCCTTACCAGCACCGCAGCATGAACTAACGCCGATAACGTCGCACACACCGATGACTGCATTGGAGTTACAGCTGTGTGAAATATGGCGATCGCTATTACCGGTTGCCAATATTACAAAAGAGGACAATTTCTTTAACCTTGGTGGACATTCGTTTAAAGCGGTGGCGATGGTTTCATTAATTCGCCAACAGCTGGAAAGGGAAATTTCGGTAAAAACAATTTTTGCCCACCCTACCCTCGCGGCATTGGCCAGTGTGCTTGAAAGCACTGGCAGTAAAACCTTATCAACAATTCCCGTGGCGGCGGCCAGGCAATATTATCCGGCATCATCGGCACAAAAGCGTTTATTTGCATTAAGCCAGATTAATTCCGAAAAAATTACTTACAACATTCCTGCGGTGTATAACATTTTGGGGCCATTGGATTATCTGAAGCTGAAAGAGGCGCTACACCAGTTAATCCAGCGTCACGAATCCTTACGTACATCCCTGGCATTTATTAATGGCGAGGTGATGCAAACTATTCATCATCAAGCTGATGTCAGCACCACTATTGAATTTTTTTCCGGTGCTGCCGGGGACATTGACAATTGCATTCATAATTTCACGCGCCCCTTCGATTTAAACCAGGCTCCGCTGCTGCGTCTGGGCGTTTTTTCTGTCGATGATTACCAGCATGTATTAATGATTAATGTTCACCATGCTGTTGCCGATGGAATATCACTGAGCATTTATTTGCAAGAATTAGCAGCGCTCTACCAGGGAATAGTTTTACCGCCACCGCGCTTGCACCATAAAGATTACAGCGAATGGGAACTTGGCGAAGACTACGCTGCGATTACCCGTCAACAACGCGAATTCTGGTTGTCACTATTGCCGGATAATTTACCGCTATTGGATCTGCCAACAGATTATTCCCGTCCCGCCAAATCATCTTACCGGGGGAAAAGTTTACATCTCGAACTTGCTCCCGCGCTCGCGGAAAAATTGCACAATGCCTGCCAGCAACAAGGCTATACGCTTTATATGGTTACCCTGGCGGCGTTCGGGATTTTGTTGCACAAATATTCGCGCCAACAGGATTTAATCATTGGCACTCCTGCTATGGGGCGCCAGCATCCCGATCTGCAAACAGTGACCGGCATGTTGGTAAATACACTGGCTCTGCATTTGACACCGACTGCAGACAGCACGCTAAAAAATTATCTTGGACAGATCAAACAAATGGTTATCGGTGCCATTGATAACCAGGGCTTTTTATTTGAAGAACTACTCAATCATATCAATCCGGTAACAGATAATTCACGCAATCCCGTCTTTGATGTGTTTTTCTCATTGGTTACTGAAGAACTGGGGCAATTTTCATTGCCGGGCACGCAAACAACACCGCGTGAATTTGAATTTCCTATTGCCAAATTTGACCTGTCACTTACCGTTTATGAGCGCGCAACGGGAATCGACCTCACCCTTGAATACGCAACCGATTTATTCAAAGCAGAAACAGCACAAACGTTATTGCAGCATTATCAGATGGTTATCACGCAACTCGGTGATTACCTGGCAGGTTCCGATACACAAGATATTGCCAAACAGATTGGTGAATTAACGCTTGTTGATGATTTTGAAAAACACATCTTGCTCGGTGAATTCAATAACACGGCGAAAGAATACCCAATCGAACAAACGCTAAGCCACGTATTTGAAACACAGGCAAACAAAACCCCCGACAATATCGCCGTAGCATTTGCCGATAGCCAATTAACCTACGAGCAACTGAATGCCCGCGCAAACCAGCTCGCGCGGCACTTACGCGACCTGGGTGTAAGTCGCGATAAAATTATTGCCGTAGTATTGGAACGCAGCCTGGAATTACCCGTTGCACTTTTCGCTATTTTAAAAGCGGGAGGCGCATACCTACCTATTGGTCCAAACCTGCCGCAAGACAGGATTGATTACATGCTTGACGATAGCCAGGCACAGTTAGTAATCAGCCACAGTCAATTTTCAACACAACTGGAGAATTTTTCCGGCCAACAGTTATTGATTGATCAATGGTTGTTGCAAGGCGATTTATCGAGCATCGATAACAATAATCTTAATGCAAACAGCGGCCCTGATGACCTGGCTTATATTATTTACACATCGGGCTCTACTGGTCGCCCGAAAGGTGCAATGATCGAACACCGCGCGGTATTAAATCGAATTTTCTGGATGCAGGATCAATATCCGCTAACCGAACACGATGTGATATTGCAAAAAACGCCCTACACTTTTGACGTATCTGTTTGGGAATTATTCTGGTGGTCATTTGCCGGAGCCTCAGTTTATTTCCTTGCGCCGGATGCCGAAAAAGATCCGCAAGCTATTTTCAGTTGTATCGACGAACAAAAAATTTCTGTTTTGCATTTTGTGCCGTCCATGCTGAATGCATCATTGGAATATTTATCCGCTAGCACGCTGGGCTCGCCAACAATGTCTGCTGCTCATAAACTGCAGAGCCTGCGTAATGTATTTGCCAGCGGCGAAGCGCTGAGCCCGGCCCAGGTAGAAAATTTCAATCGGCTTATCCATACAAGTTCTGGTGCACAGCTGATCAATTTATACGGCCCCACTGAAGCGGCAATTGATGTCAGTTGGTTTGATTGCCCGACTTCCGGAACGATTACACGCATACCAATCGGAAAACCCATCAGCAATATCCGGTTATATATTCTGGATGAACAACAGCGTTTGGTTCCGCGCGGTATCGCCGGAGAATTGTATATTTCAGGCACTGGTGTTGGCCGTGGTTATATTAATAAACCTGAATTGAGTAACGAAAAATTTATTGCCGATCCATTTTTCAAAAATGTGCGTATGTATCGCACTGGCGATTTATGTCGCTGGCTGGACGACGGTAATATTGAATATCTGGGGCGCCTTGATCATCAGGTAAAAATTCGCGGTTACCGCATTGAACTGGGAGAAATCGAAAGTCGCCTGCTCGGTCACTCACGTATTCGCGATGCGGTTGTAATAGCACGGCAAGATGCGCAAAACGAAAGCTACTTGTGTGCGTATGTAGTGGATCGCACAACGACAGCAGATCCACATGCATTAACAGCGGAGCTGCGTAATTACCTGGCGCAATGGCTACCGGATTATATGGTGCCAGCCAATATCCAGGTACTCGATACTATGCCGTTAAATGCCAGCGGCAAAATTGATCGACATGCCCTGCCTGAACCGGATCAACAACTCGACGATATCAGTGCAAATTATTGTGCGCCGGAAACTGCGCTTGAAAAACAACTGGTGCAACTCTGGGAAACTGCATTGGGGCGCTCACCGATCGGGCTTAACGACGATTTCTTTGCGCTGGGTGGAAGTTCTTTATCGCTAATACGCCTGTTGTCGTTAATCACTAATACATTTGGTGTGTCATTACCCCTATCGACTTTTTTTGAAACGCCGATATTGCGTGATATCGCTGCCGTTATTGCTGCGAGTGGCGATCATTCCGCACACATTTCCATTCCTGTTGCGCCCGAAAAAATCTGGTACAAAACCTCGGCCAGCCAACAGCGTATGTATATCCTCGATCAATTTGAAGAGGCATCGCGCAGTTACCTGATTACTGCCCTGTTCAGGATTCAGGGCAAACTGGATAGCGCAAAACTGGAATCCAGTTTCCGTCAATTAATTAATTTGCACGAAGTCTTGCGCACGCGCTTTAGTGTGCAAGGCAACAGCATCATGCAAACTATTGATGCTGATGTTACTTTTGCACTGGAACACCTAAAGCTACCAGAACAATCAGATCGAAAAAAACCATTAGAAAACATTATCAACGACTGCTTGCAACCATTGGATCTGGCATGCGCGCCCTTGATGCGTGCATCACTTATTGAGGAGCATCCTGACAATTACTGCCTGGTGATTCATTGGCATCACATTATTGTCGATGGTGTTTCGATAAACCTGTTGTTAAAAGATCTTGCCGATTTGTACAACGGCGAAACCCCGGCGAGCACCAGCATAACCTTTAAAGATTATGCCGAATGGGAACAGAGCGATGAATATGCAACACTGATCAACGATGATAAAGCTTACTGGCTTGCAGAATTCCAACGCGAAATTCCCACGCTGACATTAGCCACAGACTTTAAACGACCTGCACAACGCAGTTTTGCCGGAGATCGCATAAAACGGGAAATTCCCGCGTCATTAATGGATGCGGCTCAACAATTTTCCGAGCACCAGGGTTACACCTTGTTTATGACGCTGCTGGCTGCACTCAATATATTGCTTCATAAACATACACAACAGGATGACATTATTGTTGGTACTCCGGTCGCGGGCAGAAGCCTGGGTAACTGCGATGAAATTTGCGGAATGTTTGTTAACACCCTGCCGTTGTCTTCCCCTATTGATAGCCGTAAAACGTTCACTGATTACTGTGAGCAGGTCAAACAAAAAGTATTGTTGGCGTTGGAACATCAGCAATATCCATTTGACCACCTGGTAGAACAACTGGATATTCCACGCGATACCAGCCGCAACCCGATGTTTGATGTAATGTTCGCCCTGCAAAATCACGGTGAGCAACAACTTTCATTGGATCATCTGGATACTTCGCCACTGATTTGTCCTTTACCCATCGCGAAGTTTGATTTAACGGTAACGCTGTTTCAGCTAACCAATAATATCCTGTGCGATTTTGAATTCTGCACGGATCTATTTGATTCGCGTACCATCGAAAATCTGGCAGACCAATACCTCTATACCTTGCAAACATTTATCAGCGCACCCCATTTAATAATTGACGAGTTTCATCTTGCAGATGCGCCATTAGCGTTAACACCAATTGCAAACACTAACAACTCACAACCAACCAAACCAATCCACCTGTTATTTGAAGAGCAGGTTGCGCTAACGCCGGATGCGACTGCGCTGGTGTTTCAGAATACATCAATTACTTATGCCGAACTGGATAAGTACGCTGAACGGATTTGCGCACAATTGCTTAATGCAGGTGCGGGCCCCGAGAAATTTGTGGGTGTGATGCTGGGCCGCAGCCCCGGATTAATCGCAAGCCTGCTAGGAATTTTCAAGGCCGGAGCAGTTTATTTGCCCATAGACCCTGAATATCCGCTGGAGCGAAAAGCCTATCAATTGCAGGATAGCCAATGTGACTTATTAATCGGTCGCGCTGATGTCGATATCCCGAAACACTGGAGCGGTAAACTACTCTCGATAGACGATATTTTTTCCGGAAATGCAGAACAAGAAAAAACCGTTGTTAATCAGAAACCATCATACGCGTTGACCGATGTTAAACCGGAAAGTGCGGCCTATTGTATTTATACCTCGGGCTCGACCGGAACGCCGAAAGGTGTGGTTGTAGAACATCGCAATCTGGCGAATGTTATTCATGCCCAACGCGAATTCTACGGTATCAATACCAAAGAAAAGGTGTTGCTTTTTGCCGCGCCGGTTTTTGATGCGTCACTGGAGCAAATATTTGTTGCACTGACTTCAGGTGCAACCCTGGTGATTGTCGATGATGAAAACATTCGCGATCATTTACTGATGCAAAACATTATTGCAGAACAGAAAATAACTCACCTGAATGCGGTGCCTGCATTTTTAAACTTGCTGGAACCACAAACATTCCCCGCGTTAAAACGTGTGGTATGCGGAGCCGATATTTGCTCGCCGGAACTTGCCCGCAAGTGGTCAGCACATTGTCAATTTATTAACGTGTATGGTCCTACGGAGGCCGCAATATCCAGCACCGTACACAGTGTCGATGCCACCAGCTTTATCCTGCCATCGATTCCGATTGGTCGCGCCATTGCACAAACAACAACGCATGTGGTGGATAACAAATGCAGACCCGTCGCTGATGGTATGCCGGGTGAATTATGTATTGGCGGCGCCGGTGTTGCGCGCGGTTATTTAAATAATCCTGAATTAACTCGCGAAAAATTTATTGCATCACCACTGGACAACACCGATCGCTGGTATCGCACTGGCGATAGGGTGCGCCGCAATCTGCAAGGAGATCTGGAATATTTGGGGCGCATTGACGCGCAGGTAAAAATTCGCGGCTTCCGTATCGAGCCCGGCGAAATTGAAACAGTTCTAGCCACCTACCCCGGTGTTATTCAAGCAGCAATAGCCGTGAAAGAAGATGCACATCGAGGTAAATTCCTGTGCGCTTATTATGTTGCGGAGCGGGAATTTCCGGCACAACTGCTGCAAGATTTCCTTGCCAGCCATTTGCCCCATTACATGGTGCCGGGATGGTATTTGCGCCTTGCTGAATTACCACTCACTGCCGGTGGAAAAATTAATCGCCAGCTATTGCCAATGCCTGATCGCGATTCAATAGCCCATGGCAATGCAATTTCCACTGAGCCCGGCGCAATTGAAAATCACACTGCACTTGAACAGCATTTGCTGGATTTATGGAAAAGCCATTTGGGAGTATCAGCCCTTGGAATTGACGATAATTTCTTCCAGGCTGGAGGTCACTCCATCACGGCTACACTGATCTGCGCCCATATCCAGAAAATCCACGCGATTAAAATTCCGCTCAAGGAATTTTTCCGCCTTGCAACGGTACGCAAGCTGGCAAGTTATTTATCCAATCTTTTGGAAACTCCAGCCTGTCAGCAAAACAGAGTTCCAATATCACAACAAATCGGTCTGGTATCTGTAACAGCACGAGATCATTATCCCCTGTCAAAACAGCAACAAGGGATTTATGTATTGTCACTGTTTAATCCGGAAGAAACACATTACAACATTCCATCTGCGTATCAGATCCGCGGCTCGCTGGATATTTCAACATTAGAGCAGGCAATTGACAGCCTTGTACAAAGGCATCATGCATTGCGCAGCAATTTCAAACTAATCGATGGCGAACCGGTTTGTATTGTAAGGCCACATAAAAATATTTCATTGCATACGGAAATAGTAGTAACCGCAGACCAACAACAAATACAAACGCAACTTGATGCGTTTGTAAAACCGTTTGACCTGGCCAATGATTCACTGTTTCGTTGCTTATTGCTGCGTTGCGCTGAAGACCACCATATTCTCGCACTTGATATACACCATATTATTGCCGATGGTACAAGCTTCCAGTTGCTGCTGGCAGAACTGCACGCCGCTTACACTGGCGCGTCATTGCCAAGGGTAGAATTCCAATATACCGATTACGCGGTATGGCAACATACTGAAGCAGCAAAGCACATGTTGGACCTACAGGAAAACTATTGGCTCGAAAAATTAATCGATTTACCGTCGCTGGATTTAAAAGCGGATTACCCGCGCCCGCATATCCAAAGCTTCGATGGCGATTATGTAGAGTTTGAATGGAACCAGGAAGAATCAGCGCACATCCATGCCTTCGCCCATCAATTTCAAGTAACTCCCTTCACGCTATTCTGTTCTGCATTTGCATTACTGCTACAAAAATATACTAGCCAGCAACACATAGTATTAGGGACGGTTACCGCGGGGCGTGAAGAGCACCAACTGCAACATATATGGGGGATGTTCGTAAATACCCTGGTGCTTAAACTTGATGTAAACAATCATTTTTCATTTGCAGATTATTTGCAGGCGGTGCAAACGGAGGTACTGGAAAGTTTCGCCCATCAGCAATATCCGTTTGATAAATTGGTACAAAAACTGGATATTTCGCGCGACACCAGCAGGAATCCAATTTTTGATGTGATGTTTACGTATCTGGTTATGGGCACACCAGAAAAATTATTAGGCATGGAGGAATTTGCGCCGCTGAAAACCGGGCATACTTCAGCCAAAAATGATTTGTCGCTCAATGGTTATGAACTCGACGGAAAAATCCTGTTCAATATTGAATATTGCACACGCATTTTTTCCCGTGCGCGTATTGAACGCATGGCCGGTCATTTTAAAAATCTTGTTCGCCAGATTATTACCCGGCCAAATCATCTACTACAAAATTTGTCGATACTGGACCGCGCTGAATACGCACAACTAGTCCATGGTTTTAACCAAACCGCCGTTGACTACCCGCGCGAAAAAACTATCGCACAAGCTTTTCGTGAGCAGGCATTAAAAACACCTTATGATCTTGCCTGTTATTACGAGGGTCATACACAAAACTATAGCGAGCTGGACAATACCAGTGAACAAGTAGCGCAATACTTACATCAACAATTCAATATTGGCCCCGGTGATATAGTGGCCTTATTATTCAAACGCTCGCTACGGATTCCGCAAACTATTTTTGCGGTGCTTAAAACCGGTGCAGCCTATTTGCCATTGGACCCGGATTATCCCGATGAACGAATTCGCGAAATACTGGAAAGCTCGGCAACGGGTTTGTTACTGACTGATGATCAATCATTGGCAGGACATAACCTTAGCGCAGTAAGGGTTTTAAATCTGGATCAATTGGATACCAGCACCAACACTATTCATACAACCGCTTCACTCCCAATGCCGACGGCAACAGATCCCGCCTATATTATTTATACCTCCGGCTCCACCGGGAAACCCAAAGGCGTAGTTATTAACCAACGCGGAGTACTCAATCTTTCCGAGTGGTTTAACCGTACCCACGATTTACACAATAACCGTCATGTATTGCAAATGACCAATTATTGTTTCGATGTATCAGTTGAAGAAATTATTATTCCACTCTTATACGGCGCGGCTATTTTTATACCGGCGGATCAAATCCGTCTGGACAAATCGCAACTTCTGGATTTCATTCGCCGGCATCAGATTAATATTGCACAACTGGTACCCGGTCTGCTGCATGATTATTTAATTGAAAGTCCGTTTATGGATTGCCTGAAGCGAGTTATTGCCGGTGCGGAGCGATTGGACCCGGTATTAAAAGATGCGGTGATAGCCAAAGGTTATTCATTATTTAACAGCTATGGCCCGACTGAAGCTACAGTAACCGCCTGCGGTACACTGTGCATTCCCGGGCGCGACATTATTGGCAAACCTGTGGCCAACACTCGCATTTATATCCTGGATTCCAATAATCATCCTACGCCGATTGGCGTTCCCGGCGAGCTTTGTATTGCCGGTGATTTATTAGCGAGCGGCTATTTAAATGATGCGGCGATGACTGCTGCAAAATTTGTGGACAATCCGTTTGAAGCAGGTGCAAAAATGTATCGCACCGGTGATCTTTGCTGCTTCCAGAATGATGGCAATATTGAATTTATTGGCCGTATTGATAACCAGGTGAAACTACGTGGTTTCCGCATCGAGCTGGGCGAAATTGAATCCCGCTTGATAAGCAGCAACCAGGTCAGCAATGCCACCGTGATAATTCGTAACGATAATAACAATGCACGACTTTGCGCTTATGTCACAACATCAATTGACATTGCACCGAATTTATTACGCGAACAATTAAAAGCGCAATTACGGGATCAACTACCGGCGTATATGATTCCGGAATATTTCTTTGTGCTGGATAAAATGCCGTTAAATCGTAACGGCAAAGTAGACAAGCCAACACTATTGGCGATGCCGTTAACGAACGACGCGCGATATTCCGCAACGCAATCACTCAATGCTATTGAACAGCAATTGGTTGAGCTATGGAAAAAAGTACTGTCAGTTGATTACATTGATGTGAACAGTAACTTTTTCGAACTGGGCGGTAATTCACTGCTCATTATTAAATTGCATACGCTGATCAAAGACAAAATTGCACAAGATATTCCTGTTGCCAAACTATTCCAATACACCAGCATTCGCGAATTTATTGGTTATCTTAATGATCAGCGTTTTGTCGCTTTCAATAACGAGACGGTTACGCCCACCTCACAGGCAATAGCCATTATTGGTATGGCAGGTCGCTTCCCCGCAGCAAAAAACCTGGAGCAATTCTGGGAGAATTTACAAACAGGACGCGAGTGTGTGAGCTTCTTCTCCGCAGAAGAATTATTGCCACTCGGATTTGAACAGGAATTACTGGATAACCCTGATTTTGTTGCGGCCAAAGCAATTATTGATGACGCCAACGCGTTTGATCCTGATTTTTTTAATTACCATCGCCGTGACGCATTACTGATGGACCCGCAATTGCGCGTGTTCCATGAAGTGGTTTACCAGGGCCTTGAGCACTCCGGTCATAATCCATTTACTACCCAGGAAAAAATTGGTTTATTTGCCGGGGCCTCAAGTAATCCCGAATGGCAACAGCGCGTGAAAATGCATTGCCAATCCCCGGGTGAACAATTTGCTGCCGATCTGGTGAGCGATAAAGATTTCCTTACCACGCGCATTGCCTACAGCCTTAACTTGCGCGGACCTGCACTCAATGTGCAAACCGCCTGCTCCACGTCATTGGTTGCAGTGGATCTTGCTTGCCAATCGTTATTAACGAATAAATGTTCTATCGCGGTTGCCGGTGGTGTCAGCTTGGGTTATCCACACAAAAGTGGCTATCTCTACCAGGAAGGTATGGTGATGTCACCCGATGGACATTGCCGCGCATTTGATGCCGATGCACGTGGTACAACAGCAGGTGAAGGCGCAGGCGTTGTAGTATTGAAACGCCTTGAGGACGCGATTGTCGATGGCGATAACATATATGCCGTCATTAAAGGCAGCGCCACCAATAACGATGGCCAACAAAAAATGGGCTTCACTGCACCCGGTATTGATGGGCAAGCCGATGTTATTCGCAGTGCGCTCGCGGCTGCAAAAATTCCTGCAGATAGCATTAGCTATGTTGAAGCCCACGGCACTGGCACCGTGCTGGGCGATCCCCTGGAGATAGCTGCATTAACAGATGCATTTACAGAAAAAAATGCACTCGGTTCAACCGCTGATTGCAGAATCGGTTCTGTGAAAACCAATATCGGTCATTTGGATGCAGCAGCAGGCATCGCCGGATTATTAAAAACAGTATTGGCGTTACATCACAAACAATTACCACCATCTATTAATTACGTAACACCCAATCCAAAAATTGAATTTGCACAAACTCCGTTTAAAGTACAAACGCAACTTGAAGATTGGCCAGCGCAAGATTACCCACGTCGCGCCGGTGTAAGCTCATTTGGAATTGGTGGTACCAACGCACATATTATTCTGGAAGAATTTGTTGCGATTCCCGCAGGCGACACCATCACTCGCGATAATGGCTCTATCAATACGGGCATGGGTACTATTGATATAAGCAAGGAAAGCTGGTTAATCCCATTAGCGGCGCATTCAGAAGAAGCATTCCACAAAAATTGCACGAACCTGCAGCAATGGATAATCAAAACCAATCCGGAACTAGCGGATGTTGCGGCCACACTGGCATTGGTGCGCAGCCATTTCGCCTGGCGTGCAGCATTGGTTGTTAGTTCAATTACTGATTTACTAACAGCGCTAAATGAAACCATTTCACCAGCAAAAGTAGACAAGAATAGTGTCGGGATTATCGGGGATACAACACCGGATGCAGAACAGTTAAAGGCTCATTGGCTGCTTGGTGGCGATATTGATTGGGAAAAAATTTACGCCCAAAAATATCAACGTAAATTATCACTGCCTGGTTATGCATTTACGCGCGAACTATTTGACTTGCCAAACAGCAAGACTAGTAAAGCGATGGCTATTACCGCTCAATCGCCAATTAACCTGGTTGAAAATAGCGTTCTGCTAAAACAACCATTAACGCAGTGGTTTTATACAACTGGCTGGCAAAGCTGGTATTCCACTAACAAATCAAATCCGGAACAACAGTCAAATCGCCCTATCCTTGCCTTTGTTGATGATTTGCCCTTCACACAGACATTGCTCACTGCAATTAACGCTCAAGGTGCAAATATTATCCAGGTAACGGCCGGTGATAGTTACCGCCAGATTGATCAGCACCATTATCAAATTGATACGGGTAGTACACAGCCCTATCGCGACCTATTTAACCTGGTATTGACTGAAAAGCCGCAGCAAATTTTGTATTTCTGTAGTGTGCAGAATGATGTTGATGCTAACAAAACCCCAGGCTTAATAATCAATAATACTGAAACCCATATAGGCAAGGGACTTATCTTTGCGCAGTCCCTTGCTAGCGCAGGAATCAGTTATCCATTAGGTGTGAATTTAATTGGCTCAGGATTATTCGAAGTGACCGGTGACGAAACCATTAACCCGGCAACACTGGCAATCAGTGGATTCTTTTCAGTGCTCGCGGAAGAGCTTCCATCATTGAACGTTAGAATTCTGGACACCGGTAACTGTGGCAATAATCAACAACAAACTATCGCGAAAATAATTGCCAGGGATTTATTCAATTCCGAATTACCGGACGTTTTGGCCTATCGTGGCAAGCAAGCATTTGTACGTGATATCCAACCCCTGGCATTGACAGAAGAGGCCAGTAAACCCGCCAACATGCCTGTGAAACAACAAGGCACATACCTGATCACCGGCGGTTTCGGTGGCATAGGTTCAACTCTGGCTAATTACCTCGCTGAACAATGGCAAGCGAATTTAATATTGGTGAGTCGCACAGCCCTGCCCGAACGAAACCAATGGAATAATTTTATTTCCAACAATTCGGCGGATAATAAAATCGTCCTTGCCATCCAGCTTATTAAACAACTTGAGCAAAAAGGTTCGCGTGTACTTTATTTTGCAGCAGATATCGGCGATTACGCAGCAATTCAGGAAATCGTCGAAAAATCTGAAAACACCCTGGGTGAAATTCACGGTGTTATCCATGCTGCCGGCACTGCGGATGGCGCATTGGCCGCACAACGAACACAAGCACAAAACGATATGGTTTTGCAGGCAAAAGTTCGTGGCACCCTGGTATTGGATGCAGTGTTTAACAATAAACCGTTAGACTTTATGGTGTATTGTTCTTCACTCAACAGCCTATTACCGCAAACGGGACAACTGGCTTATGTAGCTGCGAATCGTTTTCAAAATGCTTTCGCACGCACTCAGCATTCCAAAAGACTTACTCTCGCTATAAATTGGGACACGTGGCTGGAAGTGGGTATGGCAGCGGAATATCATCAGCTTGTCCTTAATCGTGCAGGTAACTCGTCTGAACCGGCATTGCCGGGAATTACACCCGCTGAAGGTATTCAAGTATTTGTACATGCTCTGACAATCGGCTTGCCAGAATTATTAATATCTACTGTTTCACTAACGGATTATTTGCGTCAACAACAGCATCAAAAGAACAGCCAGCAATTACCAACCAGCACGAATAATATTGATGCAACCGTTAATGATAAAGGTGAAGTAATGGTTACGACAGAATCCATTGAGCAACAGGTTATTAAAATTTGGAAAGCTCATTTCAACCAGGATGACATTAATGTCGAAACGGATTTTTTCAGCCTGGGTGATTCTATAGATGCCATCCAAATCCTGGAACACATCAACAAAACACTGAATATTAAACTGGCTAGCGGTGCGCTAATGGATTTTCCCACTATCCAAAAGCTAACCATGCATATCGAATCGCTAACTGAAAAATTCGCTCCCAAAAAAGAAGCGCCGGGATTAATAACCCAATTGAAAACGGCGAGCGAAAAAGCAAAAAAAATATTCCTGATTCATCCAGTGGGAGGTACTACTTATTTTTATCGCGCCCTTGCCGACGCATTCACCAGTGATGCAACAGTATATGCAATTCATGCCCAGGGCATTAATGATGACTTGCCACCATTAACCAGTATCGATGCCATGGTTTCACGTTATTTATCTGAAATTCGTCGTATCCAACCTCACGGACCTTATATCGTTGGCGGTGCGTCATTTGGCGGTGTCGTTGCATTTGAAATGGCCCAGCAGTTAACTAAAAAAGGCGAAAACGTTGAACTGCTCTTTATGATTGATACCCCTAATCCATTAAGTATTACGGATGTGACTGAAGAAGATTATGAAATTATGGCCGGCGGTCTAGTGGACGATTTTGATGATAAGGAAAAGCTCACTGCAATGATCGCGACATTGCGCAATATGAGTGAAGAGCAACGTTACGAGTACGTTAGCAACCAATTAAAGGAGCGCATGAACACTCAAGATATGTCAATCAAGGCACCTAATGATAGCCAGTACCTGAAAACCTTGATGACAATCCATCAAATTAATAATGCTGCCATGTTGCGCTATAAGCCCGGTGTATATAACGGCCATACAATGTACTTCCGCCCATCGCAAAAATCCCTGGATCACCTTGGTTTGCATATGGATCAGGATTGGCAGCCACATGTACAAAATCCGATTATTAGCCACGCCATTTATGGCAATCACTTCACCATGAATGAAGGCCAGGGAGCGATTATGATTGCCCACCATCTCGAAAAATATTTATTCGCCACCAGTGGAAAAAATATTATCGCGGAGGCACTGGAGTAATTATGTCCACTATGCAAATACCGCCCTTACACCCTGATCCAAATGCTGCCTACCCTTGCGAGTTTGCAGGCAATTCGATTGGTTTTTTGAAAAACCTGGTCACTAATCCACTGATTAGTGTTGGCGACTTCACTTATTACCATGGTGATACCGTCGATCAATTCCAGGAAAAAAACGTGTTGTATCACTACCCGCATTGCGGTGATAAATTGGTGATCGGGCGCTTTTGCCAGATTGCCAATGGAACCCAATTTATTATGAATGGTGCGATTCATCCACTTCACGGTGTTAGCACTTTTCCATTCGATTTATTTGGTGGTGAGTGGACGCGCATAGGTATGGAAAATTTCCAACCACCTAACAAAGGGGATACCTGTGTTGGTAACGACGTATGGTTTGGTAAAGGTGCATTGATAATGCCGGGAGTCAATATTGGCAATGGCGCGGTGATTGCTTCGCATGCGGTGGTGACAAAAAATGTGCCCGACTACGCAATTGTTGCTGGCAATCCTGCACGTATTGTACGCATGCGTTATTCAGATGAAGATATTAAACGCTTGCAGGAAATTGCCTGGTGGGATTGGCCGACTGAAAAAATAACACAACACATTCCTGACATTATGCAAGGCAATATCGACCGGTTGGAACAAGCAAAAAAATAGAAAAAAGCCGAACAAAAAAAGCAACTGCAATTAACGTCTGATTGCAGTTGCTTTTTTATTTCATCAAATGGATTAGTGCGTTGAATTAACGTGCCTGTTTACCGCGGCTATTTACCTCGCCTATTTACCTCGCCCATTTACCTCGAGAATACAACCGTTTTGGTTCCATTCAATAATACGCGGTGTTCCGCATGCCAGCGCACGGCGCGATTCAATACTACCGCTTCGGTATCGCGGCCGATTTCCGCCATTTCATCCGGAGAATTTACATGTGAAACACGCTCAACAGATTGCTCGATAATTGGACCTTCATCCAGATCTGCCGTCACAAAATGCGCTGTTGCCCCGATCAGTTTTACACCGCGGTCAAACGCCTGGTGATACGGTTTTGCACCTTTGAATCCCGGTAAAAATGAATGATGGATATTAATCGCACGGCCATTTAATTTGCTGCACAGATCATCGGACAGGATTTGCATGTAGCGCGCCAGCACTAAAAAGTCCGCCTGCAAATCCTGCATCAGTTGCCATAACTGTGCTTCTTGCTGCGGTTTGGTATCGGCAGTGATGGGCAAATAATGAAATGGCAATTGGTACCATTCGGTTAAATCGCGCATGACATTGTGATTGGAAACAATCCCGACGATATCAATCGGCAAGGAACCGTTTTTCCAGCTATTCAACAACGCATTCAAACAGTGACCCCATTGGGAAACAGCGATCAAGACGCGCGGTTTGCTGGCACTGTCAAAAATATTCCAGTCCATTTGATATTGCTCACCCAGAGGTTTAAACAACGAACGGATTTGCCCGATGTTATAACCATTGGGGCACTCGAAAACTGTGCGCATAAAAAAGCGATTGCTGGTTACATCTTCAAATTGGGAGGACTCTTTAATGTTGAATCCCAAGGTTGCAAATAAAGTGGCAACGGCAGCTACCAAGCCTTTTGAGTCCTGACAACTAAAGGTTAGAACGATTTCTTTTACAGCGGACATTGCACGAATTCCTGTTGGCCAAACCAGCATATTGGTTATCGATAAAAATAGCCGCCAAGCCTACGGGATTGCGAAGGGGGAATTCAAGCGCTCCACTACTTCCCGGCTACGCAAACCTCGATTTCCAACCAATCCCCAATCCAGATGAATTGTTCTACAGGGTCACATTTGTGCGAACACACCCTATTTGATATTTATTATCAATTAGCAATACTTTACAATGGCGTATAATTCTTCACTATAGGAACTAGCGCCAATGTATACACATAAATCCAGAGTTTTCCCCAAAACCCCCCTCGCAATCCTTATGTCGTTATGCCTATCACCCACCTTTGCAGCAGAACAGCCCGGCAGCGCCATCACCGAACAGCAAGCACGCGCAGCGGCTACCCCCCAACAAGGAAAAATACGCACAGTTACCGTGACCGGCCAGGTTGAGGAGGTCGTATACACCGGCAAAAGCGCCAGTGCGTCAACCAAGTTAAACCTGGGTATCAAGGACACACCACAATCTGTGTCAGTAGTTACCCGCAAACAAATTGACGATATGGGCGCGACCAACCTCGGCCAGTTACTGCTGCAAACCACCGGCATTATTTTGACCGGTGACAATTCCGAGCGTACCAACTTTTCCATTCGCGGTTTCAACATGGGCGATGGCTGGAACTCTAACCTGCTGCAATACGACGGTATTCCGCTGAATGTCTCCAACGTTGCCGCCTCAAAACCGGATATGGCATTGGTAGAAAGCATTGAAGTCCTGCGCGGTGCCGCAGGTTTGATGCAAGGTTCCGGCGAACCTTCCGGTGCGGTGAATCTCATTCGCAAAAAACCCACCCTCGATTTCCAGGCAAACGCTGCGGTCACCTACGGTTCGTGGGATATGTATCGCGCCGAAGCCGATGTATCCAATCGCTTGAATGAAAGCGGTTCGATTCGCGGTCGCGCGGTTGTTGCCTATCAGGATGCAAACTCCTACATGGATGCTGTTGAGCGAAATACCAGCCTTGTGTACGGCATTATCACCGCCGATCTGACTGAAAATACCGAATTGAATATCAGCTATAAAAACCAGAGTGAAGATTCAATCGGCGCGCACAATTTGCCGCGCGATCCGAAAACCGGTGAAGATTTAAAATTGAGCCGCGATAATTGCAGCTGTAATGAAAATGATTTTTGGGATAAAGAAAACGAAGATGTCTTTATCGGTGTTGAACATAAATTTAACGAAGATTGGTCAATAAAAGGGACTTACGTTCGCGCCAATATCAATATGGACATGGTGTTCACCAGCCTGGCGCCTGTACCTGCGGCAATTTTTGATCCGGCAAATCCAAAAGGTTACCTCAATAAATACGCTTACCAATATGATCAAACCCTGGATGTGTACGACGTATTCACTAAAGGCAATTTTGATTTGTTTGGCAGAAGCCATGAAGTGGTGCTTGGATTCAATTCGCAAGAAAGTGATATTCCCGGGCGTTGGACAAGTTTTGATTATGTAATGAATGATTACACCCTCTGGAACCGTGTTGGTACTGCCCCTAAACCAATCCTGACAGTTGATCTAAACACTTACAGTCCTTATGACGTACCCTACATTGCACCACGTTATGAATTGGACGGTGGTCAATCATTTGAAGATCGCAAACAAACCGGGAGTTATATCGCAACACGTTTCAACCTTGCAGATCCGCTCAATTTAATTATGGGCGTGAGGCAAAGCGATTTTGAATTTGACTCACGTTACAAAAGTAACGTAACCAATCAATTTGTTGAGAGTCGTCGTACCACCTATGCCAAGGACAATGTTGCAACACCTTATGTAGGTTTAACTTATGCGTTCACCCAAACCTACACGGCCTACGCAAGCTTTACTGATACTTTTGTAGTTCAAAATGCGAAGGGCCGAACCCCTACGGATATATTGAAACCCATTCAGGGGAATGTTTATGAAGTTGGTGTTAAAGGCAGTTTTAATGATGACAAATTAATTGCTTCATTGGCCGCATTCAGAACCAATCAGATTAACCGCTCAATACGCGATGACAGCAGCATTGGCCAATGTTTGTTTAATGGTGCTGAGGGCTACTGCAATATTTCAGCGGGTGAAGTTATCAGTGAAGGTGTGGAAGCTGAATTGCGCGGTGAAATTTTTGAGGGTTTTAACGTGTCGCTCGGTTACACGCATAACACAACCGAATATGAGAAAGATCCAGTGAATGGCGGCCGCGTATTTAACGAAACCACACCGGAAGATATAGTGCGCACCTTCGCGACTTATCGCTTCGGCAATCAATTAACCATCGGCGGTGGTGCTAACTACCAGAGCGAATGGCTCGTTGGCCGCTATGGCAGTTTGTCGGCAACCCAGGAAGCTTATTGGTTGGTTAACCTGATGGCGAGTTACCCAATTAACGATACATTGACTGTGACATTCAACGCTGACAACGCGCTGGATGAAAAGTATTATTCCTACCTTTCAACCACATCAAACCGTTATGGCGAACCACGCAACCTGAAACTGAGTTTACGTGCGAAGTTCTAAGGGAGACGAGTAAAAAAACAAATAAAAGCAGGTTTAAAAACCTGCTTTTACTTTACGAAAAAAATTAACTGATTCAGGGCATTTCCACTTGCATTAAATCCTCAAGACTCAAATCAAACAGATCCACAAAACGGGATTCACCAAAGTTCGCCAACTGTTCTTTCCATTCGCGATCATCGCGCAAATTAATGATGGTGCGATTGAGCTGTGCCAGTGCGTGTTCATAAGTTGCATCAAGTAGCATGAAGCGCGGGAAACTATCTATCGCTGGCTCCAAAAAATCGATTTCTTTATCAAGGAGCGGAGTATAAGTAGTAAATAAATTACTTTTTTCCATTTGAATAAAATCAACTGTGCTTGTTTTAAGTAACTCCACACACTCTTCTACCCGTTCACGTTCAATTATTTTCACGCTGCCATCGGCAATATATTTTTCCAATTTTAAATAACGGTGCCCGCGTAAAGCACAAAATTTTTTATTGAAGATGGCCTCTGGAAAAGTGCCTGTTAATGGTCGCGTCAGATTAAATACCAGAACATCTGCGTCCCACAATAGTGGTTCACTGGCAAGCAGATCTGCAGTATCGCCAAACCATTGCGGATGGCTCCATAAAATTGCCCCACGCTGGCCTTGTTCACGCAAATTATTAAGTTGTGCGCGGGTTAAATGAATAAGTTGCCAATGATAATCAGTAGTTTCATTAAGACGCTGGACAAAAGCATTACTCAGATCAGGTTTGGTATCGATGATAAAAGGAGGGAATTGATAATAGACATAAACCGATATGGTCTGCTTATTAATCGTAGAACAACCCGATATCAACAAACCGATTGCCACTAATAAGTAAAACGTCTTTCGCATAGCTTTTTATACTCGATAACAGCATCGGGGAATTTTTAAGATGTGCATCAAGGATAGCCTATAAAACAATGATAGTTACCGGTAATACCAAGCGGCTTCAACATTGCACCTCGAATAGCGCACGGAAAAAACCGCTTCTGTTTCTAGATTTCCTGATTAACTAATTGCTTAAACGCTGCTGACAAGTGCTGATAAACCGGGCCTGGGCATGCAGGTAGCGCACGTCCATCCGCATGGCCAACCGGAATTAATTCCGCACCGGTGCCCGTGAGAAAACATTCGTCAGCAGTAAATAAATCGTAGGGCGCGAGTGGAGTTTCACGGAATTTAATGCCCGATTTTTCCGCCAGCTCCAACACGACTTGCCGGGTAATTCCATCCAGTGCACCTTCAATAACAGGTGGGGTTAACAGCTCGCCTTTTTTCACTATAAAAATATTATCTGCACTACCCTCTGCAATTCGGCCCGCGCTGTTTAATAAAATTGCTTCATCGGCACCGGCATGCGTAGCTTCCATTCGCGCGAGAATATGGTTGAGATAATTTAAACTTTTAATGCGCGGATCAAGTCCATCTGCACCCAATCGACGGGTTGCCGCGATAATAACTTTTGCACCGTCATTGCGTACACGCTCACTCACTAATTGCAATCGATCTGCGATCACAAATACCTGCGGCGAATGGCAGCGCGATGGATCTATACCGAGAGGACCGGGCCCACGTGTAACAACCAAACGCAAATAACCATTTTGTTCCGGCGCAGCTGCAACAGTGTCCAATACCGCTTGAGTAAGGGCTTCGATGTTGTAAGGAATCGCCAGCGCAATGGCGCGCGCAGAAAGCATCAATCGTTCAAGATGCGCCTGTAATCGAAACGCTTTACCGTTGTAAAAACGAATGCCTTCAAACACACCATCGCCATATAAAAGGCCGTGATCAAACACAGAAACTGTTGCTTGCTCCGGTGCAACAATTTTTCCATTCAGCCAACAAACCGGTGCTGATTGTGTTGGTGTTATCGTCGGATTAGCCATGGAATTCCCCTGTGAGCATAGTGTGGGCTTTACCGGTGAGATATACACGCTCACCTGCCCATTCGATAGTTAGTAAGCCGGTGCGCGCCGATGCCTGAAAGGCTTGCAAGCGCGCCTTACCCAATTGCTGCGCCCAATAAACGGCGAGCAGGCAGTGCGCCGAACCGGTGACGGAATCTTCGGAAATACCTACACGCGGAGCAAAGAAACGCGAAACGATATCCAACCCCGGTTCATCTGCCGGTGCGGTGATAATCAGGCCGCGCTCGGTAAATGAGCCGATTAATTCATCATCGGCGCGAACACGGCGAACCTGGTCAGCCGTTTCCAACACCACCAGGTGATCGTCGCGGCCGCGACCAAACCAGGCAGGCTGCCCACCGATAAGTTGCATCAGGCCCTCGGGGACTTTTCGAACGGTTGTGGGTGAATCGGCGGGGAAATCCAACCGGATATTACTGCCATCACGCACAGCTTCCAGCAAACCGCTACGGGTACGGAACTTCAGCACGGGAGCTTTCTCACCAGCCTCATGCCATAGCGCATGGGCCGCTGCCAGTGTCGCATGACCGCAGAGGCTGACTTCAGTTTTGGGCGTAAACCAGCGCAAGCCCCAGGTATCGGGCGCTTGTTTGAGCAAAAAAGCGGTTTCAGCCTGATTCATCTCGGCAGCGACTTTTTGCATCCAGTTGGATGATCGTTCTTCTTTCAATAGGCAGACACTGGCCGGATTACCACTGAACAGGCCGCCGACAAATGCATCTACCAGGTAAAGCGATTGCCCCATGATTTCGTTCCTCAACAAACCAGTTAACGAGTGCTGGCCAGTGTATTTTTTCGCCGCAATACATTACAGTTTCAAAAATTATTAATTGATACGGTACAGATTTGAAAATAAAAATCTGTACCTATCAAAATCGAATAAATCTGTATCTATGGTGGTGAAAAGGTGGATCTGCTATATCGAAAGCTCGCGGATGAATTGGCCAGTCTGATTAATAATGGCGGTTTTCAACGTGGTGATCGTTTGCCCGGCGTGCGTCATCAGGCGCAATTACGTGGTTTGAGTATCGCCACGGTGATCACGGCGTATCGCCAGTTGGAGGACTGGGGCTTGCTGGAGGTGCGGAACCGCTCCGGCTTTTATGTCAAAGCCAAACCGGCAATCGCAGTACAACCACCGCGTATTGTGGTGACCACCATGCGCCCTGCCCCGGTAACTGGACAAGACATGGTATTGCAGCTGATTAAAGCGGCGAACAACCCGGCAATTGTGCAACTGGGTGCAGCAGTTCCTGCACCCGAATTTTTGCCGACCCGTGCAGTTGAACAAGCGATAACCAGGGTTCTACGCCAACAACGTGTACGCGCCAATAACTACGAATTTTCCACCGGTGCAGTGGAGTTGCGTCGTCAGATCAGTCGCCGTTTAGCGGATTCTGGTTGTGCAGTGCATCCGGACAACCTGGTTATTACTAATGGCTGCCAGGAAGCCTTAAGCCTTGCATTGCGTGCCCTCACCCAGCCGGGCGATGTGGTCGCCATCGAATCACCCACGTTTTATGGACTGCTGCAGGTGATTGAGTCACTTGGGTTGGAAGCGTTGGAAATACCGACGAACCCGCGCTCCGGAATGTCGCTGGAGGCGCTGGAATTGGCGTTAAGCCGCTGGCAAGTAAAAGCTTGTGTCGTCACTCCCAACTTCAGTAATCCGCTTGGATGCTGCATGCCGGAAGACAATAAAAAGAAGCTGGTCAGTATGCTCAAAGAGCGCCAGATTCCGTTGATTGAAGATGACATCTACGGCGACCTGAGTTTTAGTCACGCCCGTCCATCCCTACTTAAAGGGCTGGATGACAATGTCATTTTGTGCAGCTCGGTATCCAAAACCCTGTCGCCGGGGTTGCGTGTGGGCTGGATTGCAGCGGGTGCTTACCAGGACAACATTGAATACATGAAATATGTCCTGAACCTGGCCACCTCAACCATTCCGCAACTGGCGGTGGCGGATTTGCTGGAAAACGGCCAATACGACCGGCACCTGCGCCGGGTACGCGGGGATTATGCGCAGGCAGTGGCGCGCATGACCGAAGCGATAATCCACTATTTCCCCGAAGGTACAAAAATTACCCGCCCTGAAGGTGGTTTTGTTATCTGGCTGGAGTTACCGGGGGAAATCGATACCTTTGTGTTGGCGCACAAGGCGTTGGAACTGGGGATTAGCATTGCACCTGGCCCTATTTTTTCAGCCAGTCAAAAGTACCGGCAATTTATCCGGCTTTCATGTGCTTGTGTGTGGGGGAATCGGGTTGAGCGGGCGTTGGTGGCGCTGGCGGGATTGATCCAACAAGGAACCAACCCCGCCTGATTTTTGCGGCTATTTGTTATGGCTATCGATTAAAAGCGAAAGGTTCCGGTCAACGAGACCAGATCAGCTTCCTGGGTATCGAAGTAAATACGGCGCACCCCCAAACCAAGACCAAACTTCTCTTGAATCGGCAGCTCAAAGCGAACGCCGACGATAGGGTCTTCACCGCGATCACGCTTGATGGCTATAACCTCGTTTTCCACATCAACCTCACCGCGCCAGATAAAAACACCTATCTCGCCAATAACGCGGAACCCGTCGGCCGGATTCAGGGTTAACCCTTGCACCAGCGTAAAGCCCTCTGCACTGAACGGATATTCCTGGCCGATATGCCAGGGAATAGTCCCCAGGTTAGTTTCTCCGGCCACCGTGAGGTCCACGTCTACTTCTCCAAGATCAAGGTAACCAATTTCGGTGGATGCGTGCTGGTCCCACTGGTAGCCAAACGCCAATTGGTAACCGGTGCGATTGGTATCGTAACGATCAATGATCAGATCATAATTCGCGGCCGCCAGCGCCGCCGTGAAATCCTCTTCACGCTGGCTGCTGGAGACATTCGAAGCATCAATCCGCAAGTAAGGACCGGATGCCGCCTGGGTGGCAATGCTCGCCAGAATCGTTACAACGCCAAGTGCTGCGGCAATGATTTTTCCTTTAACTTTGCTCTGCGAAGAGACACGTTTAACCATAAGTAATCCTCCCAATAACAGTACCCACAATGCCTGGATCGAACCGCCACCACCGGTGGTTTTAATTTCTACCGGCGGTTTTGGTGGTTCCGGAGGTTCAGGTATTTCCAGTTGAACGCTCACGGCACCCGGATCAACCACCGCAGAGTTCACCAAACCATCGTCATCATTAGGACCGCCGTCTTTGATAGTCAACTGCACACACAAATGGCCAGCAGTCAGACCGGGGGTCCAGTCATCAGTCCCCGGTGGCGGGCAATAACCCGGATTGCCAGGTGCCGAATGGATAGCGTTGTCCGCATCAATCACAAAACTGACCCAACGGCCGCGCTGGAACTTACGGTAAGTTGCATTTGCCGGAATCGCCGCACGTTGTGGTACTACGACGCGCACAGCCTGACCGGGTGTTGGCAAGTCGCGGATAGCGAAGTCAAAAACACCACCGACAGGTTCGAATACCTTGTCTACTTCAATGTCCGGGATAGTGCCCAACTCATCATTCAGGATTTGCACACCACCGGAGGTGCTGGTACGTGCAAACAATCCCAATCCGCAACGAACGCCGGGGTCACACTCAATCAGGTAGGCATTGGTGGTATCCCCCTGCTGCGGCAGGATGTTAGTGGATGGCATGTTATCCAGATAATCCGGAATACCATTGTCATCAGTATCGCCAGTGCCTTCCAGATCATCGTCGATACCATCCAGATCGGTATCCGTATTTGGACTCAACACCGGCAACGCACCCACTACGCGGAAGTAAGCCGACGCCTGAACACTCGCACCGCCAGAATCAGTAACTGTCACCTTCACCTGGTTGCTGCCGTTCAATCCAGCCGGGCTAAACACTCTAACCGCATTGGTCGGGTTGCCATCGGTATCAGCCAGACCGGTTGTTGCCGACCAATCGAAGCTATGGGTATCACCCTGGTTCAGGTCAGTCACAGTAGCGGTTACGGTAACCGGACCACCAGCGGGGGTGACAAGACTGGTATTAAACCCACCTTGGGTGATGCTCAAAGTAACAATGGGCGCCACATTGCCTTGACGGATATCAATTGTATGGCGTTTGCTGGCGCCGGCATTAATGCCATCGCCGAGGACCACAACCAGTTGGCTATCGCTGAAGCCGGTAACTGCGTTCAGGCTTACCGGCACAACGACTTCTACCTGGCCAGGCTGGGTAAAGGTTGCAGTACCGGAAACCAGGTTGTGTTCCTGCGTGGTAGCGGTGCTGGAAGCATCAACCACGTAAGGAATACTCAATGGATAAACCGGTGACGGACCGTTCAGCAAGACGCGGAATTCCACATTGCTGCCACGAATCGCAACTTGTGATTTGCTCAGGGAAACCAATGGTTTCACATTTACAACCTGGCTGGCCTCACCAGTCACGCCAGAAGCATTAGTCGCCTTCCATTTCAGCAGGTGATGACCTGGACGTACCAGCAGTACATTGCCAGGCTGCAAACCTTCCGCCATTACCGTGCAGCAGTTACTACCGCTAACACCATCAGCAGCCAGAGACTTCAATGCCTGATCGACCTGCGCCTGGGTTGCATTTGCATTCAGGCTCAACAACTGGCGCAAACTGATCGGTGTAAACAATGCCGTAGCGTTGACTTCGATTGCCGCTGGTGCCGTCACTATTGGTTGCAATGGATCAACCGTTGAAACCACTTCAAGGTTAAACGCCGGCAATGAAGCACTGACTGTGCCGTCACTCACGCTGATCACAATGCCAGTGGTCACACCCGAATCTGCACCTGCAGGAGTACCTGTTAATGCGCCGGTTGCGGTATTGAAGCTTGCCCATGTAGGTTTGTTGGTGATGCTGAAGGTCAATACATCGCCTACATCTTCATCGGCAGCAGTCGGGATAAAGCTATAAGCGGTATCCTGGTTCAAACTCGTAATCGGCGTGCCGCTGATGACCGGTGCATCGTTCACGTTAGTTACCACCAGATTGAACGCTGCAAGGCTGGCGCTCAAGGTACCGTCACTCACGCTAATCACGATACCGGTTGTGGTACCAACATCAACATTGGCCGGCGTACCGGTCAGCGCACCGGTGGCTGTATTAAAGCTCGCCCAGGTTGGTTTGTTAGCAATGCTAAAGGTCAACACATCGCCCACATCCTCGTCGGATGCAGTCGGGGTAAAGCTGTAAGTCAAGCTTTGGGCAATAGTTGTGGCTGGCGTTCCGCTAATTACCGGAGCATCGTTGACATTGGTAACCGCCAGGTTAAATGCAGCAAGGCTTACCGTTACAGTACCGTCGTTTACGCTAATCACGATACCGGTGGTTGTGCCCACATCCGCATTGGTCGGCGTTCCGGTCAACATACCGGTGTCTGTATCGAAACTCGCCCAAACGGGTTTGTTGGTGATGCTGTAAGTCATTACATTGCCAACATCTTCATCGGTAACGGTGGGGATAAAGCTATAAGCAACATCCTGGGCCAAGCTGGTTGCCGGAGTGCCGCTGATTACCGGCGCCTCATTTACATTGGTTACTTCCAGGTTGAACGCCGCAAGGCTTGCACTCACAGTGCCATCACTAACGCTAATCAAGATACCGGTTGTGCTACCGACATCCGCATTGGTTGGGGTGCCGGTAAGTGCACCGGTTGTAGTATTGAAACTCGCCCAGGTTGGTTTGTTGGTGATGCTGAAGGTCAATACATCGCCAGCATCCACATCACTCGCCGTTGGGATAAAGCTGTAAGCCGCATCCTGTGCCACAGTGATCGCCGGCGTTCCACTGATCAGCGGGGCATCATTCACGTTAGTAACGGCAAGGTTGAACGCAGCAAGGCTTGTGCTTGCAGTACCGTCGCTTACGCTGATCACGATACCGGTCGTTGTGCCGACATCCGTATTGGCAGGAGTACCAGTCAATGCACCCGTGGCGGTATTAAAACTCGCCCAGGTTGGTTTGTTGGTGATGCTGTAGGTCAATACATCGCCCACATCATCATCCGATGCGGTTGGGGTAAAGCTGTAAGCCGCATCCTGTGCCACAGTGATCGCCGGCGTTCCGCTGATTAGCGGTGCATCATTCACGTTGGTTACCACCAGGTTAAATGCTGCCAGACTCGCGCTTAAGGAACCATCGCTCACACTGATCACAATGCCGGTAGTTGTACCCACATCGGCATTGGTCGGGGTACCGGTCAGTGCACCGGTTGCGGTATTGAAACTCGCCCAACTTGGCTTGTTAGTAATACTGAAGGTTAATATATCACCCACCGAATCACTCGCGGTAGGTGTGAAGCTGTAAGCTGCATCCTCCGCCACAGTAATTGCAGGGATGCCACTGATTAACGGTGCACCATTGGGCGTTACTGAATTGGAAGCGGCTGACGCTGAACCGGTACCCACCGAGTTGGTGGCGGTCACGGTAAAGCTGTAGCTGGTGCCATTGCTCAGGCCAGTGATGGTAACTGGTGAACCGGAACCGGATGCCGTAGCACCACCAGGGTTGGCAGTCACGGTATAACTGGTAATGACAGCGCCGCCAGTGAATGTCGGGGCAGTGAAACTAACCGATGCCTGCGCGACGCCTGCGGTTGCCGAACCAATAGTCGGTGCACCGGGTAATACTGCGTTCACCGTAAAGCTACGGGTTACCTGGGTAGCCGGGAGATAACTACCATTGCCAGCCTGGTCAGCATTGATGGTACAAGTTCCGGTTGTCACAAAGGTCACAAGACCACCTGTAGTAATCGTACAAACCCCGGTAGTTGATGACGTAAAGGTTGGATTTAAACCAGAGTCCGAGGTGGCAGTAAATGTTGGTGTAGTACCAAAGTTCTGCGAACCGGGATTATTAAAGGTAATCGTTTGGGTAGCAGCCGGTGTCACCGAGTTGGATGAACTGGAAGCCGGACCAGTACCTGCAGAGTTATCGGCAGTCACGGTAAAGGTATAAGGCTGACCATTGGTCAAACCGGTAATCACAATCGGAGAGCCGGCACCATTTACCGGAGCCACATCAGCTGGACTAACCGTGACGGTATAACCAGTGATGCTGGTACCACCGGTATTGGTTGGGGCCGCGAATGCAACAATTGCTTGGGTATCACCGGGTGTAGCTACCACGCTGGTTGGCGCACCGGCAACAACAGCATTTACGGTAAAGCTACGAGTTATCTGGGTTGCAGCCAGGTAACTGCTGTCGCCTGCCTGATCCGCATTGATGGTACAGGTTCCAACAGTGAGGAAGGTCAATACACCTTCACTAGTAACCGTACACACACCAGTTGTGGAAGAAGTAAAGGTGACATTCAGTCCTGACGTTGCTGAAGCCCCGCCATTTACAACACGTAAATCAGGCGTGGTGCCAAAGTTTTGTGAGCCCGGATTGGCAAACGTAATAGTCTGCGGCGCTGCCGGAACTACTGAATTGGAGGCAAGAGAGGCGGCACCAGTACCGGCAGAGTTAGTCGCCGTCACCGTGAAAGTGTAGGAAATACCATTCGTCAGGCCGGTTACGGTGATGGGTGAGGATGAACCCACTTCGGTATTGCCGCCGGGGTTAGCAGTAACGGTATAACCGTTGGGGCTGATGGCTGCTCCTCCCGTACTGGATGGTGCAGTAAAAGTCACTGTCGCTTGCTGGTCACCCGCCGTTGCAGTACCAATAGTCGGTGCCCCCGGAACTACCGCATTCACCGTAAAGCTACGGGTTACTGTACTCGCTGCATTGGTCGATGAATTACCGGCCTGATCCGCATCAATCGTACAAGTACCTGCACTCACAAAGGTCAATGCGCCACCGGAAGTGATGGTACAAACACCGGTTGTGGATGACGTGAAATCAATGGCAAACCCGGTAGCTGCACCTCCAATCGCATACGCCGAAGAAGCAGTCAGGGTTGGCGTAGCGCCGAAGTTATAGCTGGATGGCTGGGCGAAGGTAATAATCTGGTTAGCCATTGGCGTTGCCGAGTTGGAAGCACCGGAGGCAGAACCGGTTCCGACACCGTTAGTCGCGGTAACGCTAAAGGTATAAGCAGTACCGTTAGTTAAAGATCCAACAGTAATCACACAAGCCGTTGGCCCGGCACAAGTTCCTGTTGCACCGCCGGGGTTAGCAGTAGCGGTATAGGTTGTAATTGGACTCCCACCGTTGCCTGGTGCAGTGAAGGTCACCGTCGCCTGTCCGTCCCCCGCTGTTGCAGTACCGATGGTTGGAGCACCCGGTACAGTTGGACTCGCTACTGTATGGGTAGAGCCACTGCTATAAGAGGGAATACTGTTACCTGCATCATCCGCAACATTGGTTGAACCATTCAGGTTGATTTTGATGGTGCCATTGCCAGTGATAGTGGCGATATTGACATTGATACTGGAGCCGGACGATGCAGACACACTCGCTATAGTGCCCGTCGCGGTGCCTGTTGTTACGAGAATAAAGTCATCGGTCGACACATTATTTACCGACTCACTAAACATCACGGTGAATGCCATGCTGGTATCGGTGGATGCTGGAAAGCCGCTTACAGTGATGCTTGTTACCGATGGGGCAACACCATCGATAACGATATTTTTATTGGCTCCCAACGAGTTTGCCGCTCCCGGAGTGGCCAATGTGAGGATGGCGTTATTGCTAGCGGCATCACGAATAGTTCCACTATTCAATGCCAGGGAGTTGGTAGCTACATAATCCAGATCAAGCGTCGTGTTACCCGAGACCACGGTGTAGCTGAACGTCAGCGTGGTGGTACCACTGCCGCTGGCATAATTGATCGTTCTGTCAGTAGTGCCTGTTTCCAGTGTCAATTGCGGAATTCCAGTTACCGTTACTGTCTCACTGAAATTCACTTGAACACTAATGACATCACCTATCTTGTAGGTTCCATTTGCTGTACTTGCAGTCACTGATGACACTGTAGGAGGCTCTGCGTCACCACCGGTGAAACTCATCACCGTTCGGTCAGCTAGCGCATCCAGAGAATTGCCGGCACGTCTATTGGCAGGGTCAGGCAACCCTGAATGGAAGCGATTACTGATTTTGGTAGTAAAACCCTTTCCATCGGCATCCACGAAAGCGACGGGGTCAATTACCACATAGTAATTAGCACCAATAACGAAACTACCATTAGGGTTGATGGTGACGGTTGACGCTGTGGCGTTGCCACTCAACGAGGCCCGGGCATCAGTCGCCGCGAATGTTTCGAACACAGTATCGTTGTTGTAATTGCTATCACCATTATCGACCCGGATGGTGATCATGCCCGAACCCTTGGAGAGCGTAGAACTATGGTTGAAGGTCAAAACCAGATTGTCGTTAGGGTTGGCAATCCCGTTAGTTGAGGGTGTAAATGAGGTTAAGGTTGGCGGTGCATTATCATTGCGGAAAAAAAGGTCGTTAGTCGCACCATTGACCCATTGGTAATAATCGAGGTCGCCATCGTTATCCAAATCGGCAAACTTGGCACCAACGGCGCTAATGTTAAGTCCGGTCACACCGGTGGTGATGGCAGTAGAACTGGTAAAGCTGCCACTACCGTCATTAGTCCACAGTGTCACAGCAGTGGCCGCACCACCCACTTGGCTCAGGATGTCGATGTCACCATCATTATCAACATCGGCGACCTGCATGAAATTGATATTTGCCGTGTTGAAATCGGTCAAGGGTGCTGTGCTGACCGAGAAGCTACCTGATCCGTTATTCGCGTAGAAAATATCGTTAGCGGCGCCAGAAACCCACTGATAGTAATCAAGATCACCATCGTTATCGAAATCCGCCAACTTGGCACCTGCGGCGCTGATGTTAAGTCCGACCACGCCGGTTGTGATAGCACTCGAACTGGTAAAGCTGCCACTACCATCATTGGTCCATAGTGTCACCGCAGTGGCCGAACCGCCCTCCTGGGTCAGGATGTCAATATCGCCATCGTTATCAACATCGGCGACTTGCATAAAATTGATATTTGAAGTGTTAAAGTCAGTTAGCGGTAGAGTGCCAGACGAAAAGTTGCCCGACCCGTTATTGGTGTAGTAAATATCGTTAGTAGCGCCGGAAACCCACTGATAGAAATCCAGGTCACCATCGTTATCGAAATCGGCAAACTTGGCGCCCGCAGCACTGATATTAAGCCCGGTCACGCCGGTTGTAATGACGGTAGAACTGCTGAAGCTGCCACTACCGTTATTGGTCCACAGAGTTACAGCGGTGGCCGCGCCACCTTCCTGAGTGAGGATGTCAATGTCGCCATCGCCATCGACATCAGCGACCTGTACAAAGTTGATGTTTGATGTATTGAAGTCGGTCAGCGGTACGGTTCCTGACGAAAAACTTTGCGCCGCTAAAATCGGGAAAGGTATCAATGCCGCCAAAGCGATACCGAACAGCAGTGCCTTTCGTTCAACGCTTTTTAGTGCACCACCTGATGTAGCTTTCTTAATCCTTCCGGATATACCCAACCGCATGCTGCCACTCCCAATATCATTGCAATATGTTCAGAAAAATCGTAGGGAAACGCCTGATTTAAAACGCTAAAGATCTGCTCCATCCCACGTATTTTTGTTATCGGACACGAAGCCCACCTGTACAAAACCTTTATGGGCATATGTACAGGCGCGCTTTAAAACTCACGCGTTTGCTTAATTGCGTGAAGGGAATATGCCCTCGGTCGCGATAATGAAATTAATACCCAGGTAAGGCTGGGCTATTGAAAAAGGAAGATTATTACCTGCCATTCCTACGGTAACGGTGCCCGTTGGCGTTACGCTTCCACCACCACTAACACCTCCCAGGCTACCTTTAGCGCCCGTTGCCGGTGCAGTGCTGGTATATAACCCCTGGAAGTCAACGGAATCGCCGCCACTGGTCGCTGCAGTTACAGCAGTCAGATAGGTAGTAGAACCATTGGTCGGATTGGCTATTGCGCCTGAGGATGATGTACCAACCTCAATTGTCGGGGCGCCAACCTGACTTTGCGTTCCCTGGAAAACTGCCTGGTGGTTGTGAGTTGGCAGTTGGTTGGTAGTGAGGGTAACAGTCGGAGTACCAGCTGCTTCACCGAGAACAACAGGAGGAAAGCCTGGCCCTTGTCCTTGCCCTGTCGGCACACGTCCGCGCAAATCCGGTAATCCAAATGTCGTTTGTCCATTACCACCGTAAGTGGTACCCAGGATTGAAAACAACGCCGTGTTTTGTGCGATTGACAACAATTGTCCCTGGCAAAGCGCCCATCCGCGTGGGGCAAAATTGCCAGCAAACATAATGATTTCACCAATAAACGGTTCAGACATAATTTTCTCCTTAATAATTTTAAGATTTATTTCAAGTGCAAAAATGGTCCTTCCGTTTTAACAAGCCTGATTAATAATCATCTCAAGCCAATCAAAAACTATACAACTCCCGGCTAAACACCTTGCTCTCCCAAAGAAAACATCAATCAACTCTAGGTGATATTTTTCAAAACACCAGCTGATTGTTTTTCATACTAAACAAGTGGGAAAAATGACTCTTTCGCCAGTTTATAAATACTGGATGGAGAATTAAATTACGCACCATAACAGGCGACAGCAGAAACTGGCTTTGTTTAATTCCACAGCAGGGTGTCGTGGGTTGGCGATGATTTGATGAGGGTAAATCCCAGCGCAAGATATAATTTTTTTGCTCGAGTATTTTGCTGGTCAACTGCGAGTCGCAACGGCAGCGATTGCTGCGCAGCGACTTTTTTTAATGCACGCAAGATCGCCGAGCCAAAACCTTTGCCGCGCATAGCATTCAGTAATGCGATATCAATAACATGAAGGCTTTCGCTGGTATTGTTCAGGATAATCTTGCCCACCGGTTGGGAATGAAGCTCGATAATAAAGGTCTCAGCTGCGGGAAATGAAGCCAGGTAAGACGCTTGCTGCATCATGAATTGTTGCTTGATTAAAAAATCAACTTGCGATTTTGGTACGGGCATTTGATAGAGATAATCACGTGTTGAAAAAAAAAGCGTTTCCATAAACGCTTGATCTTGTAATTGAACTGCGCGCAGCCCCAACCCAAACGGTAATGAAAGATTACTGAACATCTATAATCACCTCGCAAGGTTTAAGCGCCAAATGAATTACTTGATTATAAGCAGGCATTAATTGTGTCTCGATTTGCTGTCGCTCTTCAGCAGTAAAACATTGCTGTTTATTTACGCTATCGGCAATAAATACCTGTCCCGGAGTTTTCGAATGGAACTGCATTCGCTTTTGTATTTTTAAAAAACCTTGTTCAGCAACGACACACCCAAACCACGCAAAAACAGCCACAACCTCTTGTGCGCGCAATCGTTGATAATCAACCAAGCGAATATTTTGATCCAACAGTTTTTCACCCATCGCCTGCAGCAAACACCGAAGTATCTGGACACGTTTGTCCAATATACTTTGATCAATAGACTGTGCTGTAAAAACAGGATTGAATCCGGCAAGGGTTGGGTCACCACTCATATGTCGCCCCACCGAACGCTGGTGCGATGCCAGGATCTCCAATGGATTGCGTACCAAAAAAATCGCCGGCACCTGCGGATATAACTCCCGGATCAATTCCCAGCGAAAAATGTCCCAGGCATTCCATTTAATAATCATCTGCGGGCGAGCTGCAAATGCAGCTGCCTGTAAATTAATAAATGCACGCAAGCAAGTTTGATGCTCATGCGCTGATAATTTGTTATCCAATAACAACTCTGTCAGCAACGGCGATTCAGAAAAAACACAGGTAGTTTCCAATTCCGACAAGCAACCCGAAATCAATGTAGATCCACAGCGTGATAGGTGAAAAATGAATCCGGCCGGTTGGACTTCAACTGATGCTGCACCTTGTTGTATTGCAATCTCCAATGAACTTCGCGGTTGGAAAATTTGATTAAACAATTGTTGGCAACAGCGGGAAATATACTCATCCTGAAATGGTTCAGTGGCATGCCCCACAGGAATTAACCAATTTACTACGCGGCGCTTTGGTTGGTAGCGATAAGGCAACCAATTACCAGCCAATATTGCATTACCGCCAATAGGTATTTGATTGCAACGATTGATTTCACTTAACAATTCGTTATCGTCAAATTGATTGCAATCCCATAACTTTTTTATGCGCGCAAGGAGCTCGCCCAGTGATTGTGCTTGCTGGCAATATTCCAATTGCTCAGTAGAACTGATTAATGTGCAATAGCGGATAAAATAATTACTCACTTACGGCTCCACGTTGAATCTTTTCGCGCAGCCAATCATTCACCACACAATCAATCACCAGATTAATTCGATCTTCATCGCCGCGGTTATAAACCTCGTGCGTCTGATCCGCATTGAAATACCACAATTCACCGGCATTCATCGGAATTCGTTGGTTATCGACAAGGAAACTCACCGCAGCGCTGGTATGAATGGGCACATGCAAACGCGCCTCACCAAATTCCATACCCAAACCCTGATCGCGATGGGGTTTGATTTCAGCACCCGCCGCCAAACGCATCAAACGCGCGGCTTTTACCGGGCAATGTAATTGCGCAAATATGGATTTAATGTGCGGACAATGTTCCAGCACCGGCAGGTTTTCCCATTTATCACCTGCCGCAATGGAAAAACCTTGCAGGATTGGATGGGCATCGACAAATTGCTGCTGGCAACGCAACGGTAATACATCCCATTTGCCCACATAATCGTGCCGGTTGACGTGGTCGACCCAGGGCTGCTGCAAATTTAGCAACAAGAGCTGTTCGACTTCATGGCGCAACTGATCGATAGCAACATTGCACGCAATGCGCGCAAAGGGAATTACGTTTTCTTCGTTATTATTCACGGAGTCTGGAAACTGTTTCAAAGACTAGCCTCGGTTAGCCATTACGATTAATATCCCTTAAAACCTCTCCATCAAATTTCCTAATACCATCAGGCCGTCAATGCAAACACCCGACAAACGCTTTAATTGCCCGCCCTGCGTATTCTGGTTTACCGGCTTAAGCGGCTCGGGAAAATCAACCACCGCATTAGCATTGCAAGCAACGTTACAAGCCAATCATTGCAAAACCTATTTACTGGATGGCGATGTACTGCGCACGGGTTTATGCAAGGATCTCGGTTTCACCATGGCGGACCGCCACGAAAATATCCGGCGCGTCGGTGAAGTGGCAAAACTGATGATCGATGCCAGCATTGTGGTAATCACTGCAACCATCTCGCCACTACAAAAAATGCGCGACGATATTCGCGCGCGTTTTTCTCCATCGGAATTCATTGAAATTTTTATCGATACGCCGCTGGAAGTCTGTGAACAGCGCGATCCAAAAGGTTTATACCGTAAAGCCCGCGCTGGAAAAATTACCGAATTCACTGGTATAGACTCCGCGTATGAAGTGCCGCAGGCACCCGAGCTTCATTTACATACCCTCAGCAAAACCCCGGAAGAAAACGCACAGGAAATTTTGCGATATTTACAACAAGCCGGTTACTTTTCACCCAGGTGATTTACAAAATAACCATTAGCAAAAATGGCAAACCGATAAATGCAATCAGTGTAGACACTAATACCATCGCCGCCACTTCTTCCGGCTTATGACCGTAACGCAGCGCCAACAGATAGTTAAATACTGCTATAGGCATGGCAGATTGCAATAACACCACATTACGCGATACCCCGGTCAAGCCCATTAATTCGCACACAATAAAGCCAAAAAACAAACCGCCGCCAACGCGTATCAGGCTAAAAAATAAACTGCGTTTCCAGAAATTAATTTTCAACGTGGCGAGTGACACACCGAGCGCAATGGTCATTAACGGAATGGCGATGCCGCCTAATAAATCCAGTGTGTTGCTGATCCAGCGCGGCAAATCGGTGTCGGTAATCAATAAGATCACCGCGATCAGCATCGAATAAATAACCGGCTGTTTAAGAATGGATTCCATGCGCTTTAGTATTCCACCATCACTCGTAGTAACAATTAATAAACCTACAGTAAATGTGGCGACCATCATCACCATAAATGAACCCAGCGCGAGCGCGAGACCGGTTTGGCCATAAGCGAATAAGCACAACGGCAAACCCATATTGCCGTTATTGGGGAATACCAGCGGCGGCAAATAAGTGGCAATTTCCAGTTTCATCCAGCGCAGCAACGCCCAGCCGAATAAGCCCATCGCGGTCATGGTAATTGCTGTCGCCAATGCAACCTGCCCCATTATTTCAGGCTGTACTTCTACTTTGGCCATCACCCCGATGATCAAACAGGGTGTGCCGATATTCATCACAATGCGCGAAATAAAATCCGAGGGAAAATCGGTGCCGGTTTTACCCCAGATAAAACCCGCACCGACCGAAATCATTATCGGAGCCAAAATCGCGAGCAATTCGCTCAACATAGGAAATCCAGTTATCAAATTTGGAGAGGCGCATATTACCGGCAACTTGTCTACCGGTGATAGCTGACACGGGAAAACAGCTTCTATATGCTGGTCGATATTTCCTGCGTATCACCTCGTGGATCTTTTAATTTATGCAAAACCCGCTGTTTGGTGACTCCGAACCATCGCCAATCGAACCCGATAAAAAAGCGGGTAGAAAATCCAGCCGCCAGGTGGAGCCTGTAATACCTGCGCCCGAGTGGATCGAGCTGGCAAGTTCATTACCCGCACATTTGCGGCTTGGTACTTCGTCCTGGAATTATCCCGGTTGGGATGGTTTGGTGTGGGATGGCGACTATGCCGAAACCAATCTCTCCCGATATGGATTGAGCGCATATGGCAAACATCCATTATTTCGCACTGTCAGTATCGATCGCAGTTTTTATCGGCCCTTGAATGTGGCGCAGTTTGCTGAATACGCCTCGCAAGTGGGGCCGGATTTTCGCTTTGTAGTTAAAGCGCCGAGTTTGATCACGGATGCTTTGGTGCGCGATGAATCCGGTCGCGGCATGCGCCCCAACGCGCATTTTTTAAATGCTGAAGAAGCTGTGCAAATGTTTGTCGAGCCAGCACTGGAAGGCCTTGGTCCAAAGCTTGGGGCGCTAGTGTTTCAAATAAGCCCCCTGCCCGGTGCCTGGCTCGCACAGATGCCCAAATTGATTGATCGTTTGCACAGGTTATTAAATTCAATTCCCGATTTAAAAAGTACCGCACCCGATGCCGTTATTGCGGTGGAAGTGCGCGACCCGCAATGGCTCACACCGCAATTTGTGAACGCATTGCGCGCTACCGGCGCAACCTACTGCATGGGCCTGCACGCCAAAATGCCGCACATCACTGAACAACTTCCCATCCTGCGCGCACTCTGGCCCGGCCCATTGGTTTGCCGCTGGAATTTAAATCCGGTACACGGTGCATTCGGTTATGAAGATGCACGCGATGCCTATGAACCCTACGATAAAATTATCGACCCCGATCCGGAAACACGCGCCGCATTAGTCCGAGTCATCGCGGGCACAGCAAACGCGGGGCAAAATGTTTTTGTTACGTTGAGCAATAAAGCGGAAGGTTCAGCACCACTGTCGGTGATTGAATTGGCGCGCGCGATTCGACTTAACACCGCGAACTAGCAGCAATAAAAGAGCTAGTGCACTTAATATCCCGCCCCAAAATAATTGCACTATTTATAACGTCAGCATTTAATTATTTTTCAAAAACCTGGGCGCATACTGCACATTTTTCAACTTCACGAACGTTGCCACCTGATCAAGAGACAGTAACCACACAGCTTGTTACAACCCTCACCGATGCTAGCGCCCTTGCAACAGCAGCAACACAAATTACCCAGCAAAATGTATCGAAAGTTGTATTACGTTGGTGGTATTGAATTACTTACCATGATTAGTTCATAGCTTGGGCAAGTCCACTAAATTGGCGTCATAAAAACGGCTCATGTAACGATCACAGTAATCAGGAATAATTCATTATGTCGATGCTTCCGCCGCCTTCCCATGTTGCTAGCTCTCTGCCTGAAGGCGCAAATGAAACACTAAGAGCTGATAATCCGCGTATTGTCGATCTCAAGCAAAGGTATGCATCACTCGAAAACGCATCAGCGCACAGCACCGGATGGACTGATGAGCATATTTCCACTCAGATTGAGTGGCCTTATTTTCGAGGCGACAACGCTTACATCTGGCAATTGCGCGATGCAAATGAGCATGATAATTATCAAATCACTGCTGACTATATAAAGAGCCGGGATCGCCTCGGATTATTGGATAAGTTAACGGAAGACGGAGCTTTTGGTGTTTATCAATACCACACAGACGAGCCAAAAGCAGTCAGTCGGGATTTGCTGGACTCCATTATGGAGATTTATTTTCTTGAGGATCAATTAGGCCTGAGTAAGTGGCCAAATATAAACATTCTCGATATCGGTGCAGGCTATGGAAGGCTCGCACATCGCCTGGCAACAGCGATGCCCGATATTGGTCAATATTTCTGTGTTGATGCTATCGCAGAGTCGACATTTCTGTCGGATTATTATCTTAACTATCGACAAATTACGCACAAAGCACAGGTTGTGGCCCTTGATGAAGTAGAGAGATTTTTCCAAAAAAATAAAATTGATTTAGCTATTAATATCCACAGTTTCTCTGAGTGCGCACTGGCTTCCATTGAGTGGTGGATAAAGCTGATCAGGCAAAATCAGGTTAAGTATTTTATGATTGTGCCTAATTGCGGAAAAAATCAAGGTCAGGAATTAACATCAATTGAAAGCGATAGAACCGAGCGCCACTATGACCATCTCCTGACAGAAAATAATTATGAACTGGTTTGTCGACAGCCAAAGTTCCTGGATCCAAAAGTTCAAACTTGTGGTGTTTCACCCACTTATTATTATCTGTATAAGTTAGTCATTTGATTGTTCTGCAAAAAGTCAGAGTTATTCACAATACAAACCACTGATATCAACTCTGGCTAAAGGAACATCTCGTTAAGTACCAGCAAAAATGCCACGCAGCACAGCTACTCACTGTGCTAGCGATTGGCCAACCAGTCGCTTTGCAATAAACCTAACCGGATATCATCGACAAAGCGTCCAGCAAGCCAAAAGTTTTGTCGCAATAGCC
Organism: Cellvibrio sp. 79; assembly: GCA_003056245.1. Classification (GTDB taxonomy): domain Bacteria; phylum Pseudomonadota; class Gammaproteobacteria; order Pseudomonadales; family Cellvibrionaceae; genus Cellvibrio. The sequence goes on from MVDH01000006.1 coordinate 363,688, forward strand.
CCTCCTGCACAAAACCCTGCCGTGTTAACAACCGCAAACTGGCAGTGTTACCATCAGTCACTGTCGCAGTGATTTTATGATAACCATATTCGCTAAAAGCCCGCGCCAGTATTAACTGTAACGCAGCTGCTGCAATGCCCTTGCCCTGTGCAGCAGGCAATAACATAAACCCGACCTCCGCTTGCCGATTGGCCCAATCACTTTGCAAACCAATCAACCCGACAGCTTGCTGCCCTGCACTCAGAATCACCTCGGCCATAAAATGACCGGCATATACAGTCCAGGGTAATAAGCTGTTATCAAATCGATTACGAATCTGCGCTTCATCCTGTATATCAAAAATAAAGCGTTGAACCGCAGGGTCCTGGTGCAACGCAAGAAATAAAGGCCAGTCAGTTACCTGTAAAGTACGCAACGAAATATTGGGTAAAGCCGATTGCATTCTCACCTCGATAATTCAATTCAGTCGACTGCGAAGCACGGTCAACCGCCGCAAACAGTAAATAGTACTGCTGTCACCAACATTGTCACGATAGTCATTAAAACCACTACCGGGAATAAATAATGTTTTCCAACTAACTCAAATATCTGATCGAAAATAAAAGGGGGAACACGCTGTTGGGATTCCGTCCAAATCAATTATTTTTCCTGGTATTAATACCCGATTGCCATATCTTTCATTTAAATGAAAAAATGATCTTTGAAGCTTTTCAGCCACGGACCATAAAGTATCCGCCCTTTCAAATACATAAAACTCTTTTTCATTTGCTGGACGAAAATCAGTTAATGCTTCTTGGCATAAGATACAAGAAGAGTCATCACAAGCAGGAAAATTAGATACTTCTCGTTGAAGAACGGGCAATAAAGCCTGCTCTACTTCTCGTGCATTAATTATTTTTACAGTCGCTTGCCCTAAAGTGGTCTCAGAAGCAAGTTTATGCAAGTATGGTTTTAATTTTTTAAAGCCCGCAGAACATCCCCCTCCTGCCACCCAGGAAAGTTCATTATCACCACTTTTAACCCACCTCATTAACATGTGGCTTCCTGCCTTTTCTTTAATAGAATGGATTAAAGTCATTTTTTCAATATCAACTCCTATTAATAAAACTTTTCCATTAAGTTCTACCAGCTTTTTAAGTGGTTGATAAAAATGATTTTCCCCCCAAACTATTTCCTCTGCTTTTGGACCAATGGCACAAAAAGACCCCAATGGATTATTGCTTCTTTTTCGAGCTGGATGACGAGCTAAATAAGAAGAAAAAAAACCTAATTCTTTATCGGCCTGAGTATAAGAAACATGAAAAAGATCTTCAGAAGAATATTTTTTTATAGCCTGAAAATCCCACTCTCTTTCAGAAAAAGACTTTAGTTTATTATTAAATAAAATTCTGTTTTCTTCCGCATTCAATAAGAAATTCCAACTATGAGTAGGCCCCATAATTGTACAATTATGATCCAGGAATGTATCAATTAATAAATCCAAACCGCCGTCTATTTCTCCCAACGAACGAATTGCCATATGAACTGAAAGCACTTGACCTTCCAATTGGTTTTCTATGATAAAGTTTACAATATCTTGTTTTCCAAGCATTGGTAACGCTCCCAAGCATAAACTCGTAACGTTTTATTTTTTTGATACTTCCGAAGTGGGTGTCCGCCTTTAAAAATCTTTATTCAGTGGAGTAAGATCAAATGAAAAAAATTTAGTCTGCCATCGCCAGCTCTTCAACAGGAAAATTGCAGATCGCCATGATCTGGTCACGACACACATGAAAACAAGCAATCATAGCGTTAATCGTTTCCGTATCGACTAATTTAGTTGGATAGTTGACCCGCAACTCCAAGCCTGACGTGCTTCTTTCAACAAATTGAAAATCAAGCAAATAGTACATTAACGATTCAGGGTCAAAATCAAATTTACATTCAGCCTTGATTTCCTGGATCGTTAAATCTTTAGAGCGAATATGAAAAACTTCATTGCCGTTATAGATGTTATGGTTTTCATAGGCGAATCTGATCCGCTGCGGAGGTCCGAAAAATGAATGTCGTGAATAGTTCACTAACCAGCCAAAACTGCATCCACCTTTTGGCATATCATTGTATTGCTTTTTGATAGCAGCAACTTGCTCGATAAAATCCATTTGGTCCGGGGCGTGTAAATATAGCGGCGCACTAGCAGAAAACCATCCAACCGCTGAGTTAACATCTGCGCATCCCTTTAGCGGGGTCCTACCATTAATATCCATACCCACGCAAAATTCTGATTCGCCCAACCAACTTTCAACTACGTTAGCAACGCAGGTCATTGATAGATCAAAAACCGTTAAACCACGCAAAGAAAGTGTTTCCTTTACTATGCGTAGCTGTTCAACACTGAAAAAATCAAACGTTATTAATTTTTGGTATCTCACCTGATTCAAACCAATAGTATCTTCAATTTTAATCAGTTTTTTATTGTGTACACTTGTTGCCTTAGACCAATATGGGATATCTTCTTTGAATTCATCGTTCAGCGTTTTTTCTAAAATTTGCTGTTGCCAAATAAATAATTGCTGATCAATAGTCCGGTCAAATTTTTGTGGATTAGCCAACAATTGGTTAATTGTGTTCGTTATGACCAATAATGAAACGTCATCAACCAGAAGATGATTTACAAAAACACCAATTTCTTTATGTTCGCCGTTTTCGTACAGAACAACCGACCATGGCTTTGTTGCCACATTCATTTCTCTGCGAAGATTAGCGGCCTGATTATGCTTCCAGGTTTCATAAGGAACATCTGAAGGTGCAGCAAGCGTTTTGAAGTAAATATCATCACGAAGATGGATTTTTTCACCAAAATGCAATTTAAGTGCTGGATGCTTCCTAATAATAATGCGCACAACTCTTTCCACTTCCCTGGCTGAGATGTTTCCCATAACCATCAAATTAAGCTCTAGTATCCATTGATTGATCCCGCCAAATCCCAACATGCTACGTTTGTTGGGCATCAACGTATTAATGGCTTCGTCAGTGATTTTGATTCGCACTTTCCTACCAGAACGGATGGACAAATTTTCAATTTTAGTCGGGCCTAGCAGCTCCGCCACATCAAGGAACAACTGATGTGATTTTAAATGCAAGACAACTGCAATTGCCAAAATAGAGTCACCACCTGATTGGGTAAAACTTAATTGGTCATTCAATGTCTGCGTACCTATCACCTGCTGCAGGACGCTGATTAAAAGGGCTTTCGGTGTTGCGCTTTTATCAACCGCAATCACTTTATTTTTAACCTGCATTTTCAATGAATTGCGATCTATTTTGCCAATCGGTGTCTTGGGTAGCACATCGAGTTTTTTAATAAAATGAGGTATACAAAAATGGGGTAACCGCTCTTTTAAGCTACGCTTGATTTCTTCCGCGCTGAATTCGTCAGCGCTGGACACAACAAAAGCATGAATTGTTTGCCCATCCACAACCACCGCTGCATCAGAGATATGAACGATAGCTAATAAATTAGCCTCAATTTCTTCAAGCTCGATTCTCTTACCGTAGATTTGGATTTGATTATCGCTACGACCTAAAAATGTATACTCACCCGATTCATTAACGTTACAAATATCACCCGTTCGATAATAAATTGACTCTTTATTATCAATTGCCAGTTTTTTAAATCTATCATTGGTTTTTTCTACATCATTATAATAACCATTGCTTACACCATTGCCACACAACCACAGCTCGCCACTTAAGCCTGCACCAACCAATTCATAGTGCTCATTCAAGATAATTGCCCTGGTATCTTGTGTCGGTTTCCCAATCGGCACTCTGGGCTTACCCAGGTCTCTTTCACTTAGGATATGCACAAGAGAAGTAATTGTTACTTCTGAAGGGCCGTATTCATTAATCAATTGGCATTTGCTAAATAAATCAAATTCGGCCCACTTTATCAGAATGTTTTTGTTCAGTTCTTCTCCACCTAACACCAAATAACGTAAGCTTGTTTTATGCCAGCGAGCTTTAGCTTGGTCAATTTCCAGTAAAGTCAGACAAAAACTAGGTGGCAAATCCGTGAATGTGATGCTGTTGTTCTGACAAAACGTTAAGAACCGTTCCGGATCAAGGATAGCGTCATCGGCAAAATAAATTGTGGCGCCTGATATCAGGCTAATAAGCACTTGCTGAAGGTAGGTATCTGTTGCCGCACTAAGCATGCATAAGGTGTGGTCACTTTTATTCAAGTTATAAAAGTTTTTGGAAGTTGCGATTTTAGCAGCTATATTAGCCCTGTTAACTTCAATCCCTTTTGGATTTCCGGTAGTTCCCGATGTGTAGACAATATAAGCCGCATCAGGATTAAACCGTTTCGGACCATCCACCATAATGGTTACCAGCGCATCCGCTTCCACCAATAAGTTTGCATCACTGTGGTTTAACATAAATTGCTTGCGAGCATCAGGTAGTTTTACATCAATTACCAAAAAACTGATTCGCTCAAGCAGCGAAGCGATTATCGTACTAATAACTACCAAAGGATCACTGGCCAATATTGCCAAACGATATCCCTGGCTTTTTCCTTTGGCTATCGCCACCAATTGCCGTCTAAGTGATTCCACTTGATTTATTAATTCAAGATAACTTATTTCGCGATCTACAGTGCGCAAAGCGAGATGTTGGTAGTCATAAATGGCCGATAGTAGCTGTGCAATATCTGCGTTATTATTTTTTACTTCACCAGAGATACTTAATAGCCATTCCCGCTCTTCAACAGAAATCATATCTATCGCGGCAATCGTAATGTCACAAAATAATGATGCCTCTATTTTGGATAAACGCTCCTTTTGCCATGGCAAGCTGACGTTGTTGGCATCAACACAATAGAAGTTTTTTGTATCCAGATAATATTGGGTGCAATCGAATTCTATCGTTAGCGTGTCATCTGCAGGTGAAAATTGATTAGCAAAATCAATTAAAGGCTGGATGCCAGCTTCGAGTTTTATTTTAAGGCTCTTTTCACGGCTTGATGCAAAAACAAATCTGGAATCATCATTCATTTTGGCCAGCATAATGAATAAAGCAGCTAATTTATTATTAAAACTCGACATCTAGTATCCCCACAAAAGGCCGCAGTTTACTGCCACCGATTTCTTATATATGAACAGCAGTTTCTACCGAAAAAGCATCCAAAGACGCTTTATCCTTAGCAACAAGGTAATCGCCGATAGCCAGGTAATCTATATTCGTTCTTAGCACGGTTTTTATTGCATCTTTAGGAGTACAAACGACAGGCTCGCGGTCATTAAATGAAGTATTCAATACCAGGGGAATACCTGTGAGCTTGTAAAGTTCTGATATCAATCGATGATATTTAGGATTTGTTCGGGAATCGACTCGCTGAATACGCGAAGTACCATCAACATGGACAACAGCAGGAATCCGATCAATTTTATCTTTCTTAACTGGATAAGCCATCAACATATAACGGGAGGCTTCAGCTTCTTTTTTAATATCAAACCATTCATCAGCATATTCAGTTAATACCGAAGGACAAAACGGACGGTGATCCTCGCGGTGCTTCACTAACGCATTCAGGTATCTAACCATATCTGCATTACGCGGATCAGCGAGCAAGGACCGATTGCCTAATGCCCTTGGTCCAAATTCCATTGCGCCCTGGAACCAGCCAATTACTTTTCCTTGCGTAATTAACCTGGCAACTTCAACTTCTATATCATTCAATTTAATATAGAAAGCATTCGCGCTTTTTATTTCACTTAATATTTGATCGTTATCAAATGAAGAACCTAAATAGGTATGCTCCTGCTTTTGATTCTCAATGGACTCCGGTTGCATAATTAAATTGTATGCATAGAATGCGCATCCCAGAGCTGTACCGGCATCATTTGCGGCTGGCTGTATAAAGATATTTTCGAACGGCCCTTGTTCAAACAGAATAGTATTGGCAACGCAATTTAAAGCCACCCCACCCGCCATACATAAATTTTTACTTTTGGTTTGTGCATAAACAGTCTCACAAAGGTGAAGCAAAATTTTTGTGGTTTTCTGCTGTAACGCAGCAGCAATATTATAATGGGCCTTTAATAGTGGCTCATCTGTATTTCTTTTTTTGATATTGAATAATGATTCGAGGGCGGAGTAATTTTCGAACCTGAAATTTAATGTTTTTGCGTCAAGCACAAATCCATTTCCACTGATACGCGCCAGATCTTCAAACTGCTGAGCATATATTTCTGGATCACCAAACGAACCAACACTCATCACCTTGCAGGCATCGTATTCCGAAAACCCTAAAAACTTGGAAAATTTTTCCCATAGAAACCCGATAGAATTTGGATAGTCGACAACAGAATTAAAGCGAATAGTTCTATTGTTGCCCTCACCCAATGAGGCAGATTCGAACTCCCCAATACCATCAATTGAAATAATGGCCGCGTTATCAAAACCGCTAGGATAGAAAGCCGACGCGGCATGGGCCATTTCATGATCAACCCACATAAACTGCCCAACAAAACCTTGCTCTGTTAGCTGCCGCGGAATAGTCATAACACGATCAAAAAATTTCTGTTCGCCTATTTCCGTACCCCAACCTTCGGGCTCGCACGCTTCATTCAAATTCCGATGTCTAACCAATCGCTTGATTGGATTGAACGACACAGCAATAACATCCACTTGCTCTAACGTAATGCCTGCCTTTGCCAGGCACTCATTAATTGCCAGATGAGGCAACAGATGAGGGTTATCCAGGTTAGCGGGTTTAGCATGCTTAACTCTATTCAAACGCTCTTCTTCAATTGCAAACAGCAATTTACCATCAACAACAATAGCGGCTGACGATTCATGGTAAACCGCATTCACACCTAACACTATAAGTCCTGCATTGGTATTGTTCATATCCTAGCCTTGATTATTCAATTAGAGATTGTTCTTTTCCCAGTGGAGTGGTCCAGTTCTCATAAAGTTTTTTACTGTGCCTGTATTTAATTGAGCCGTTTTTCCCTTTTTCAAAACAGATCATCACCATGAAAATATCCGTCACCTGGTCCTTGCTCGCCTGCTCTTTCATCTTCTGCACCCGAGCCCGGTCCATATCAAAAATTTCAACAAAGCGATCCACAAATTGGTCATAGCCAATCGGTTGATGATCCAAATCGACAATAATTTCTTGACCAGGAAAGTATTGCTCCAGCATTCTGGTAAGTAGAAATGGTTCTGTTTTATTACCAGGTGCCATGGTAACAATTTGAACAAAACCATTTTCATTGAGATGATTATTTAAATCTTTAAAGAGTGCGTGTAAAAAATCCAGTCCATAAATTCCTGCTGCACTATTGAGATAATAGTTTTCATTTTCCGGCGTCGGTTCAAATGGCGGATTGGAAATAATATAATCAAACTTTTCATCTTTAACTGGCCGGTAGATGTCATCTGCACAGCCACTGCGTATATCCACTATATCCTGGACATTATTGATGACTACATTAAAGCCACCAATCGCTCTTGCGCGCGGATTAATATCTAAAGCAACAACTGATTTTGCACCTAGCTTTGCCGCCTTGATAGATAAAACACCGGACCCTAAACCTATCTCAAGAACACGCTTGTTTTGTAAGCGTTCCTTTTCAAAGTAATCGTAAAAGAAAATCTGTTCAGGCTGAATCGGGATAACCTGATCCCAACCTTTATATTCAAATTTATCCGTTAAAACGGTTACATGCTCTGACTTCATTTGACTTTAAAGTGTGGCCAGAAATGTTTTTTCATTTACATCAATGCGAGCACCGCTATGCTCGAATCCATTACTGCTGAACAACTCAAAAATCGAAAAATTTGCCATATTACGCCCTTCATAACCGTTTGAATGAGGCAATGCTTTTTAGAAAAGCAACCACATTAACCATGTAATTAAAACTCTTGTCAAAGCGCCACGCTTACAACTGGAATCCGCCGCATAACGGGATACCATCTACTTGCTATTGAGTCATTTTCATAATTTATTGCAAACAATTAATGAGTGTACGGATAGCTTTCATATTCATTGCTAGAAAATTTTTCATTGTATTTTCTGAATACATAGACGAAGCATAAGACCAATTAATTGATAAAATTCCCTCTGCGTAATAACCAATTGTTGAATAAGGCGGAAATGAATAAGTATTTCCATTTGTCGCAGGAGGGACATCAGAACCAGGATATTCCCTGGCAATGGTGAAACCATTTTGCTCAGGCGGAGGAGTTAAGCCAAATACGTTAAGATTTAACAATGGCTCTGGCAATTGCTGCATTTTCTCCCGGGCTTCCCTGGAAGGATGCTGGTTTCGTAAAATGAGAAAATTCGCCTCTTTTCCCCTCAGTTCATCATATTGCTGTTTGATTGAATAAACCGTTTCTTTCAAGCTGGCATTTTCAGGCAGCTCAAAAAACACTCCTGGCTGCATCGGCAGCAACCCTACCGTGCGAGAGAGATCAACCGGCTCATGTGCAAGCGATGAGCGCCCATGATTAGTAACCGACATAAATAGCACTTTTGAGCCGGACCATTCTGAATAGGCAAGCAATAAAGCAGTTAAACAAATATCCAACAGGGAAACATTTTCTGTGCGCGGGATTATCTCGAGTAATGCAGTTTCTTCTTCTGTTAATGAATCAGTAATCGTACATGGGTCAGCATCTACAGTTAATGCGTCTATATTTGTTTCTTTAGGTAGAGCCTGATATTTGTGCCAGGGTTTATTTAGCCAATAAGTGAGATCCTTATCCAAATCAGGATGATGAGCATAACGCTCATAGGCTTCAGCCAACGTTTTCAGTGGAGTTGTTTTTGGTGGTAAATTCATTGGCCTTCCAGCGTGCAATAGATCACACGATCGCTCAAAGTCGCCAAAGAATATATTTGCCGAATAATTATCAATTAGATAATGATGAAACAAGAAAAATATACGTGAGTTTCTGCCAGCACCAAAATCAAAAAATATTACTTTGAATAATATGCTGGATAGATCCAGTGAGAATTGCGCCTCTGAGCATAACCGCTCAACCTCTTTACTCGCCGCGTCCTCCGGGAGACCCGACAAATCAACAACTTGCCACCAAGGCAACATCTCATCCGGAGATTGAAAGTATTGATACCACTCACCATTTTCTTTGCGCCACAGACTACGCAAGCCATCATGATGGTTTACTACACCAGCGGCAGCTTTATACAAAGTATCAGCACTGTAAGGTATTAATAATTCGCGTATGTGAGATACATTCCAATGCGATGTTACCCAGGTAGAAAACATATTACGTATGTTGGGGAGCAGCGGTGCTTTACCTGTCACCAAAGCATAATCGCCCGCCGCTTCATCACATCGTTTTTCACTAGCGTGTGAGTAAGTGGCAAATCCAAGCAGCTCACGAATAGTAGGCGCTTCGTATATTTTTTCAGGCGCAAGCTTTACTCCGGCAAGCGCTAAATCTGCCACGGCATAAATAACCAATATTGAATTTCCGCCCAACTGGAAGAAATTATCTGTAACACCTACACGCGGAATACCTAAAATATCTTGCCAAACCCTGCAAAAAATTCGTTCAATATCTGTTTGGGGATCAATATATTCTTGTCGTTTTATTATTGATGCATCCGGATCAGGCAATGCTTTGCGATCAACTTTTCCATTCGGAGTTAACGGAATACCAGGCAAAAAAGTAATCGAAGCGGGAACCATGTAATCCGGTAAATTTTCATGTAAATGCCCTACAATATTCGCTATTTGTTCCGATACATTTTTTGACGCAAATTCCTTAGTGTGGCTATCCATTTTTTTAACAATATAGGCAGCCAGGGTTTTATGTTGAATATCGGTTCCGTGCGCAATAACGACTGCTTCAACGACGGCGGGATGTTGCAACAAACAGCTTTCAATTTCGCCGAGCTCTACACGAAATCCCCGGATTTTAATTTGATGATCTATTCGCCCCAGAAATTCAATATTGCCATCCTCAAGCCAACGAACAAGATCACCTGTTTTGTAAACCCGGGTTGTACCAATATCCGGTAAATCCTTGTAGGTAAATTTTGCTGCACTTAACTCTGGTTGGTTTAAATAACCAACTGCAAGACCAGCACCACCAATTAATAGCTCGCCAGCAATGTCGATTGGCTGCAATTGATCGTAATCATTTACTACATAAAGCTGTGTATTACTCATCGGCTTACCGATATGCAATACCGATTGTCCAGGGGCATACAACCCCATGCTCGCACAAACCGTTGTTTCGGTAGGACCGTAGGCATTTATGAAGCGTCGCCCGAGCGACCATTTATCCGCTTGCGCTTGCGCGCAGGCTTCACCGGCAACGGCCAATGTTTCAACCGATTTCCAATCCTCGATATTCATAAGCGGCAATAACACTGGGGGTAATGTCACGTGTGTAATTGCAGTTGACTTAATAATTGCGTTCAGCTTCTCTGCTGATTGGGTTGCCTCTTTCTTAATTAACACTAGTGTTGCACCCGCGCAAAGCGCCATGGCACATTCAGAAATTGCAGCATCAAATGAAATTGAAGCGAATTGCAACACTTTACTATCAGGTTTTACAGCAAACATTGCTATTTGCGCCAGTGCCAGATTGTATAAACCGGAATGACGAATTAAAGTCCCTTTGGGTTTTCCCGTTGAACCTGATGTATAAATAATATAAGCGAGATTCTCTGCTGATAAATTAACCGCTTTTTTATCAATATTTTGCTTTGAGCATTGCGCAACTTTTTCAGCTACTGAAATATCATCTAAACAAATAGTTTTGTATTGATTGCTTTTATTTAACTCAGGCGCGAGGTCAGACGAGGTCAAAATAATGTTTACGCCAGAATCATTTAACATATATTCCAGCCGCGAAGCCGGATAACCAGGATCTAACGGAACATACGCAGCGCCCGCTTTAAAGATAGCCAGCAACCCAACGAGCATTTCAATACGACGCTCCATACACAGCCCGACAAAGGAACCGGTTTGGATTGGTAACTGCACCAGGTAATGTGCCAACTGATTGGCTTTTTCGTTGAGTTCTTGATAAGTAAGCGATTGATTTTCAAATATTAATGCTATTGCTGCGGGATACTTGCCAGCTTGTAATTCAAATAACTCATGCATACAAAGGTGCTGGGCATATTCAACCGTAGTTGCGTTCCAATCGCGCAAAACACATTGTTTTTCATCATTAGTCAGTAACGGTAAGGCGCCGATTTTTGTGGTTCTTTGTAATCTGGATTGCTCTAGTAATGTTAAAAATTGCGAGGAAATTCGCTCAATCAATACCGAACTAATATGGTCATGATTATATGTCCATACACAACGAGTGCCGTCGTTTGCAATAAGTAAGTGAATTAAGGCATTGCTGCTAACACTGGGCACTTCATTGCCGATAGCAACAACAATGGGCCACCGTTGCATCGATGGAAATCTGGATAAGTTGCGTAATGATGCATTGCGCATGATCATATCGCGCGCATAGGTTCCCTTTTCGTTGAGCAAACGGCGCGCCTGGCTAACTTGCGCCACACACTCTTCCACCGTGCTATCCAAACTCAACGACAACTGGAGCGGCAATATTTCGGCAAAAAATGTAGCGAAATCTGCTATATCTTTATGTAATTTCGTATCGCGCAAACCAATATTGAGCTCACAGTCTCCGTTAATTCGAGCTATATAAATCGCAAATATACTCAGCAACCAATCAACAACATTGCAACTATTTTCTGATGCGCTGAATAAATGCGCCGGTATATCAAAAGAGTGATCTGCTGTTCTGCTCGACTGCTGTTTAAACTCAGCCTCTCTTATGTAAGCCAAACCGGTGGGATAGGTTTCATGTTGTAAAACATTTACCCAGAAAGATTCGTAGGGAGCATATCGGCTACACAAATTCATCAACGCAGATGAATTTGTTGGAGTTAGTATGGGAAGCTGTTGCCGAATCTCCAATGAGAATAAAGAAGCCAGGGCTGAAACTGACAAAGGCTTTCCATCCAATGTGCGCATTGACGTTAAAGCCACATCATTGGTTTTTGTTGTTATTGAGAAAAAATCGTAGGCACAATTCAGTATGGTGCCTGGTTCAGCCCATTCAGATTGGGTATCGAGTATTCTAAGTTCACCGACAATAATAAATTGGTTACCAATTTGTAGTTTTGGTAACCCTAATGGATTGTGGAAAACTCCAAAATGTAAACTGCGCACTAATGCCGAAAGCTCTTCTGCCGTTTTATCCCATAATAAAACGGCGCCTGCTTGCGGGCGTTGATGAATAGGAAAAAAACTGCGCCGCCCTGATTCTTGCGGTTTAGGTGTAACCCTCGCATTCTGCAAATCATTGATTAAAATTTTAAACGCACGCAAGGCTGCATCTTGGCACTTTAAATTTAAGGTCAACGATGTTTCGTCGTTATCAATGATAAGAAATTCTTGCTGAAGAATATCCCCGGCGTCAACCCGGGGTTCCATCAAATGCCAACTAATAGCATGCGTAGATTCACCAGCCATCAACGCCCATGCAGTTGCATGAGTACCCGCGTAACGAGGTAAAGGGGAGTCGTGGTAATTAATAGCAGCAACCCTGGCAAGCGATAGAATATTCGCATCCAATATAAATGGATTAACCACACTAAAAATAAAATCGCACCCGGAATCCTGTAGCAAATTAGCCAGGAATCCAGGCGATCTGGCGCTGGGTATTGATTCTTGTTGTGCAAATTGAAGCACATTGTTATCTGTAGAAATAATCGCAACGATGCTTGCACCACATTCTTTTAAGAAGACGGTGCAAGCCAAGGCCAAACTTCCCTGACCAATAATTACGCAAGTAGCGCCTGTTTTTAATGTTAAGCGCTTATCTATCCTTAGGTTATTTTTTTCACGCTCAATAACATCAATTGACATTTCACAACCCCGGTTCTAATCTGAATTTTTTCCATAAGCAGCTGTTTAGATCACTAAAAAGTGATAAGCAAATCGAATAGAATCGCTCACAATAATGTATCGATTTAAAGAAATGCTTTGATAACCAAGACGTTTGCCAGGTTAATTAAAATTCCACATGATCACTCCAGCCACGCTTATCCTCTGCCACTTTTTGCCATAGACAGATATCCGAATATTCCGGTGTAGCTACTGCAACATAGTCTGGTCTATTGGCTGCAATGTATTTAATAATTGCTGGCATTGCAGGTAATTCCTTATCCGGCATCATGATATAACCGCCCATTTCAGTTAAATGACTGGCATAGGTAAAATCAATAAAGAAGTCTTCAAATCGACACCCACCTGCCACAAAAGTAAACTGGAATTTTTCTTCCAGATCGCACAACTTTGGTAAAGCAATATGGGATAAACTTTTTAATAAACGCAACCGATCAAAACAGCCAATGGCTTTTAGATTATCGGGACCTTTTGTACAGTAGATAAGTGAATCAATCGCCGTGTGCATCTGGCCTGTTGCTGTGAGTATTGCCATCGCCGAAGCGCCTTCGCCCAAGCCAATTTCTAACGTGCGCGTGATTTTATGTTTAACGAGAAATTCAAAGATGTAGTGGCAATTCAGCAATTCCATTGCCATGTAGCCCAAATCCATTTTTTGATAAAACTCAGCAACGCGATTATCAGGTGAGCTAAATCCAAGCACGGTAAATTCTTCTATTATCAAGCGCGATTCACCACCTTCTTGCGGAAGAATAACGTAGAAAGAAAAACCCAATACCTCCTCCTGCTCGCTGATAAAATTACCTTTATCATCAAAAAAATCTTGTAGTGAAATAATTACACTCACCAGGTCACGTGCAGCGGGTTGGGTACAGTTATAAATACGTTTATTGCCTGTCAACACGCACAGCGTTTCCATTTTTAATATCAATCCTGATCCATGGCTCACGGAATAGCGCAACGCTAACTGATGAGACGACAGGACTTTTGCCGCTATACCGCTTTTATAAATGGCGCTATTAATACTCACCCAAGGCCAGTCTTGCCCATGCTGGGCAACTTGATGTACAACGATATCTACTATCGATTTGCCGGCGCGAATAGTTATCAAACTGCCAGTATCAGTTACAGAAACACCGGAACCAAAAGCATCACAAAATGACAACCAATTACCATTTTTTAAAATGTTATAACTATCCATCATCAAGTTACCCAACAAAAATCATTAAATAGTTTCGAACCTGAGAGCTACGATTGATTCGAAAGGCTCAACTTCAAACTGAACACAATTACCTACCACACGAAAATCAAGTTCTTTTGAACCTTGACTCACAAAGTTACAACGACGCCCATCTGTTATTTCAGCAGTCAAGGTCAGTGGATGTAATTTGATAGAGGTATAAGGATCAACAGATCGCAAGAGAAACTCGTAGCGCGACCCACCATCCTCATAATCTTGATGCCATTTCAAATTTATTGAACTGGCTGCAACTGCGCGGTGATATTTCACGGCATTGGCGAAGGTTGTAATCCAGACTTTCTCGTCGAGTGATTTTATTGACGCTAAAAGAGCGATAAAGGTTTGCAGATGCATCGCATCATACATTTCCTTATCCAACACATTTTCTTCATCATAGAACCCATGAAAAACCATAGGAACCAGGCCATTTTTTGTCATGACACGCTGCATTAACCGTTTGATATGCTCCGGTGTCACATCATCATTCACCCTGAATTGGCTGACGGAAAAATAATCTTTCTCACTATTAGCGAAGTCATAGAAAAACTTATCAGCGTAATAATTTAGATGCTCTGGCCACTTACCGATTCCTTTTGGCATTCCTGGCGAAAAAGCCCTCCCTCCGATATGTCCGCGCATGACCTGCTCAACGGCAGCATCATTGAAACGTCCATGCGGATAAGCGAAAGTTTCTACCGGAATGCCTTGTAAATGGCTATCAAGAATTTTTTTGGCTTCATTGACTTCGTAGATGCACTGTTGCGTCGACGCCTGCGTAAGATCTGGATGAGTCATCGTGTGATTGCCTATCTCATAACCCAGATCCTTCAGCTGCTGCAATCGCTCCCAGTGCGCATAACTAGGGCGCATTTGCATATTGTGTAAAGTCACATAGATAGTAGCTGGCAACTCCATTTGCATGAGCACATCGGCCCCAAGCATCGCTTGTCCCGGGGTCCAATCATCCAGGGTAATCGCGATTGCTGCAGACTTTCCCTTGAACCACTTTTCCACTTTAACGTCAGGAGCGCCCATAAAAATTTCCACCATCTATGCGTATATCAATAGAATTTGCTTTAACCGAACAACCTATTCCTTAATATAAAATTTGTTTTCAATTACAAATCCATCAAGCCCAACCTGGCGCGCATATTTAACAACGTCGGATGTTCTATTAATAAATCCAGTCGACAAGAAATTTAATGAGGTATTGCACAATACGGCAGTCCCCGTTTTTTCTCTGAATGCCACCAGGAGTTCGTACATTCTTTCATTTTGATCTTTACGTACTGTCTGCACCCTGGCGGTATCATCAACGTGGGTTACTGCTTGTAATTGATCTGGATTCTTCACTTTTTGGAAGTGCAGCATGTAAGGAGACTCACCTTTCCATTCAAAATAGTCACTTACATTTTCTTCGAGACATACAGGAGCAATGGGGCGATAGCCTTCACGCTTTTTAATAAGATTCAAGCGTTCCTGCATAGCTTTATGGAAAGGCGCACCAATCAATGATCGATGGCATAGTGCACGCGGCCCGATTTCACAGGCTCCCTGAACCCAGGCAACAACACGATTATCGCTCGCTAAAAAATCTGCAAGAAATTCGTAGTCAAGTGCTGTCTCCCGATAACCTGAAAGATCAACATCTTCATGTACAAAAGGTTGCCCGGCATAAGGTGACCAGGTTATTTTCGATTTTCCGGTATGGAAATATTGCGCTTCCGCAGCCAAACCAATCGCAAGGCCGGAATCATTGGTACAAGGAGGAACAAAAATATCAGTGAATAAACCTGATGACTTCCAATCGCTATTCCAATCGCAATTCAAACCGCAACCACCACCAATCACCAATGGCAACTTTTCGGTTAGATTTTTTTTAGCATAATTGAAAAAAGTGTCATAGATTCTGGTTTGCACAAGGTGGGCAAAATCTTTAAATACCGGTGATTGAACGCCTTCCCGAAGGAAATTAAAATCATCAAAATACGGATCTTGTGGCTCAAGCTCCATACATTTAAATGGGTACTCATTGCTAAACATTTTATCAAGTGCTTTCAACGTGACAGCATCAGGTTTTTTATTATTTTTACGCCCATAAGCCGCCAACGCCATCACTTTGCCCGCTAGCGAAATATCCCACAGCTGTTCCTTATCGCGCGTTGCCAGGAAAAACAAGGATCCATAAACCCAACCAGGCCCCCACATTACAGTGCCATGTTCAGCGTTCTGATTCGGTGTTGCCGTAATTACCATGTTTTCATCAACACGATAGAAGTTACCGAGCATTCCTTCCCATATCAACGCGTAGAATGGTGTTCCCTCTGGAAACGGCGACATCGACCAGGATGAAAAAATATGGGCTCTGGCATGAGTGGATTCATAGGTAGAGATCTTACGATTAAATACCGTAAAGTCTTCTGCCTTGGTAAATGATTTGCAAATACCTTTATACAAATATCCATCATGGCTGGTGTGCTCATTGAGGGAAACATACGAAAGCACATCTACCGCTGGACAATCAAACAGTAAACGAAACAGATCACTATAGTCTTTACAGGTGTTGAAGCGCGGTTTTGAATCCTTTTCTGCCTCATACGAAAAAACCAGCTTCTGATCTTCGATCAAAGCGATGCCGCCGTCATGATGATTTCTAATACCTAAAAAGCGCATACAACTCTACCCTTGCAAAAATGAATAATTAATATGCTACAACTGACAATCGCTTTTTTTAAACGGAAATGAAATTGCCAAAAAAATAGCTACACCTTCCTTGTTCTGTCCTTATTGATCTGATTCAATTTCTTCCAACCGGCTTGACCAGGAGGAAAACGATGTACCTATCACAGGAAAATGGTCGCCGTTTATTTCTTCGTGTAAATTTAAATCCAGCTTGTATCCATATTTTGGCTCATGAAAAAATTTGCCTTTTACAATATGAAAAGCCAATGCCCGCCGTGGTTTTTCACTAAAATTAGGACCCGATCCGTGCCATGCCAGATTGTGATGAAAATGCACATGCCCTTTAGGCACGATACAACTTTCAACGTTGATTCGATTTCCCTTATAGGATTCTTCCAGCGGCAAATATTGAGTCAGCGCACGCAAATAATCAGTTGCCGCACCCCACTGATGCGAGCCTGACACCATCCGCATACAACCATTACTTTCATCAACGTCATCCAATGCCAACCATGCAGTAACTTCTGTGTATGGCTCGCGAAACGGCCAAAACTCAACGTCCTGGTGCCAGCAATTTACTCCGCCTATGCGCGCAGGTTTAAATTGCAATTGATCATGGTAAAGACGATACGAATCATCGCCAAATAGCCCTTTCAAAATCGCATCCAATTCCGCTGAACGAAGTATTTCCGCTATTTCATCTACGCCATACCACACATTGCACATTTGCAAAATCACAGAGTTTTTATCATTTCCCATAACGGAAACGTCTTCTGCATTTTTTTCCCGTTGAATCGCAAGGTACTTTTCAATTTTTTCGTTAAGCAAATCAATAAAAGCATCACTGAGTAGTTTTCCGCCTAACACAAACCCTTTTCTGTTAAAGGTTTGCGCCATTTCCTGCAGATCCCATCGCTCTGTATTTTCAAACTCAATCATTTCAATACGCTCCAAACTTATTGCTGTGGCCTACACCAATATCCATATTTACACGAGCTCAATTACAAAATAACGCCGCTTACTTCTAGCGCTTTTTGTTTTAATTCATCTAGTGCGCTTTTATCAATTTCCCTTGCAGATCCGTTTTCAACCAAAAAAATTCTATTCGCCATACGAATAGTTTCCGGGCGGTGCGCAATAACAATTGTGGTAATGCCAAGGCGACGCACCGCGTCATTGACGAGAGCTTCATTGGAAACATCAAGGTGGCTGGTTGCCTCATCGAGAAAGAGAACTTTCGGTTTCTTGTAAAGCGCCCGCGCCAACAATAGGCGTTGTTTTTGCCCACCCGAAAGCCATGTCCCCATATCGCCAACCAACGTGTGGTAACCCAGCGGCATGACCTCAATTTCCTTACTAATAGCTGCAAACTGCGCGCAATGTTTAATGTGCTCAAAATCAGGATTGTCAGCAAAGAAAGCAATATTTTCTGCAATCGATCCAGACAACAATTGATCATCCTGAAGCACAACACCAATTAATTCGCGATAGGCGCGTGTACCTATCTGCGACAAATCCATACCGCCGTATAAAATTCTTCCTGACTCAGGTTCATGAGCACCGATCATCAATTTCAATAAAGTACTTTTACCACAGCCAGATGCGCCGACAATTGCAATGCTTTCCCCTTGTTTGATATCCAATGAGCACTGATTAAGAATTAATTCGTCTTTTTTGTCATACCTGAAACAAATGTTATCTACCGTGAAAGTTGCAGGTAGAGAGTCAGTATCAATTCGTGAAGGATATTCTTGCTCCGCAGGCTCAAGCACAATTTCAGAAAGCCGCTCCACTTGAATACTGAGCATTTTAAATTCGATTATTTTGTCGACCACACCAATAGAGCGCTCAACAAACTGGGCTGCATAAGCATAAAACGCCAGAAACATACCAACAGTCCAGGCACCATCGATAACGCTCAACGCGCCCAACGCGAGAATTGCAATACGCTCTGCACCAAACAACGTCCAATTACAGGATTCAATGATGATGGATTGACGCTGCATTCGCAGACCGGCGTTCCGTTCTGCAATCAACCGATTAGCCCAGCGAACCTTTCGACTTTCAGCCCCATTAAATAAACGAATAGTGTTGATGCTGCGCAGCGTTTCCAGAAACAGCGTGTGTTGTTGTGCAGAAAGAACGACATTTTCTTCAGTGGCCCGACGCTGGGTCCGGTACCACATCAATCTGATGAAGAAATACAACAGCACACTGCCCAAAACAATCAATGCCAGTTTTGCGTTGTAAACAAAGAGGATGATTAGAGCTCCAATCGACATCAGCCCATCCAGACCGACTTCAATAGAACGTGTGGTCACCATGCCTTGAATTGCATGAACAGCTTCGAAGCGCGAAGTAACATCACCTATGTGACGTTTTTCAAACCATGCAATTGGCAGACGTACAAGATGTGAGAAAACATTGGTGATCCATTGGAGGTTTAATGTTGCGCTCAGAATCATTACCGACCAGGCGCGCAAGGTATTTAATGCAACACGGGTAAGCTCCAAAAAAGCCATACCCAATACCACCAACATCAACAAATCGATGTCGGCGGTTACAATGACCTGGTCAAACGTTAGCTGGGTTGCGAGCGGCAATAGCAACGCTAGCGCTTCCATCGCCAGTGCCAACAGCGTTATTTGAAATAATGATCGCTTGATGCCGCTGGTACTGCCAATAAGACGACGCCAGGAAAAACGATTCTTCTTTTCTTCGACAGCGGCCTCATTGGTAACGGCCTTGTAATATTTATTGGTTTTTTCTCTTTTATCGCGATCCTTCGCGTTAACAAAGTCAATTAACGGGAGAACCTCAACCACGGCCCCACGATAAGAACGTGATAGTTCTTCGAGAGTCACGTATTTAACTTCTCCCGCAGGATCATAAATATGAAATTTTCCACTTTCGATTTTATCCAATACAACAAAATGGTTGAAATCCCATTGCAAAATACAGGGCAGCTCAAGGTCTTGCAGATTTTCTGCCGCCACATTAACAATCTTCGCTTCCAACATCAGCTGCAAGCCAAGCTCAACCATCGAATCGATTGTGATTCCGCGCCGTGAAATATCGACTGTATGTCTTATCTGTGCATAGTCGACATCGCCTTGATGATAACCCACCAACATCGCCAGACATGCCAAACCGCTTTCTGCCGGATCTGCCTGCAAAATAAGTGAAAGATCTTTTCCGAACTTAAATTTTAATTTATCTGAAACACGCATTATCATTTTCTCGCCATACTCATTAGTGGTTCGAATAACCACTCATACAGCCTTCTTTTATCGATCAGAACCGCCGCATCAATTTCCATACCCGCCTGCAATGGCTGTTTCTGCGTGTAAGCAACCATATGCTGCTCTGGCAAAGCGACAGTTATTTTATAAATGGAATTTACAGATAATGTACCGCTGGCACCGTATAATGGCGCTCTGGAGATGAGTTTAACTACACCTGTATGTAACCCGAATTTTTGATAGGGAAATGCACGGTAACGCAATTGCACTTTATCGCCGGGTGTCACAAAGCCAATCGCATTACCAGGCACATAAAGCTCAGCATATAGTTGAGAGTTGGCAGGTATGATTGTTAACAATGCTGAAGCAGGATCAACATGCTGGCCTAACTTTGCAGATATATTGGCTACAGTTCCATCACTCGGGGCAATAACATAAATATATTCTGTAGAGTTATATTCCAGCAGCTTGTTTTTAGCCTCATCCAACTTGCGCGTTAAGTCTGCGAGCTGATTCTCTCCGCTTAACTCCTCGATTAGAATCGCTTCATTTGCAATCTCAACACTTCGCTCACCTATCTTAAGATCACTTTCAAGCTGGATTTTTTGAGATCGTATATCGAGGTACTCGATATGCTTTTCCTTAGCTTGTATTCTTGAAAAAAGATTTTGTTCAGCAAGTTTTTCATAACGGGCCAGATTGTCTTTTGCAATGACTTCTTTTTCATTAAGCAATAACAATTTTTTTCTAACAACCAATAAGTCGGATTGCAAACCAGTCAATTCCTGGCGCTTATTCCGCATGGTGTCTTGATTAATGTTTTTCAAGCGGGCAATGTCATCTTGCAAACTCTTTTCCATGGAAGCAAGGCGAGCTCGTCGCTCGGTTCTGATGGCATCAGTTTCAGAAATCGCTTGATCGCTTAGAATTTTGTAAAGTAATTGCCCCGCTTTTACCGTCTGCCCATGCGTAACTTCCATACTGGCAATTTGCCCGGCACTTGGGGTAGTCACATTTACCAATCCTTTATCTGGCACCAGAACACCTTCAGCATTGTGCTTCTGCGTGTACTGCACAAAATACAGCAACGAACATATCGCTACTGTAATCGCGGTCAGAATGGCGGTCCAAATTGACAAACTAATAGGACGGGTAATTAAAATACTGTAACTCGACGATGGCATGCCCGAACTCAATAGTAATAGTGATGCAAAAATACGACTAACCGCGTGTCATCCAGGATTTTGCTTTACCGAAAATTTCGTCGCAAAAACCAATTACGTTAGGACGCCACAAAAACAACTCGAACAAAGAGTTGTAATAAGTTGAACGAAAAATATCCCTGGCACCTTTGCGCAACTGTTCTGGAAGTTGTTTTTGATACAGTAAAAACATGCTAATGGATAAGAATGTTGAGACTCCAATCAGGCCGAATACCCACCACTGCTGAAACACTACCGCTAATACTGGTAATGCACATAACGTTGGCGGCAACAAGCTAAGGATGTACAACATAAAGAAAGGAATTAAAAACAGTGCGCGTCTGGGCGAAGTTGAAATCGCTGCTCGATAAGCTTCTACTCGCCCTCTCGCCCAGCGACGGCGCTGCTTGAAGAGACATTTGGAATTGGTTGGAGCATAGGTATAGGCTACAGCTTCCGGAGAGTATCCAGTGGTATAACCGCTAGCCAGAGCTTTCCATGTCCAGGCTATATCTTCAACGATCCAGCTTCCCCAGCCACCAATCTCTCTGATTACCGACATGCGGTGTACAACAAAAGCACCAGCCATGATCGATACAAAACCAAATGCGTCCTGCGCGCTTTTTACGGCAGGATAAATACCAATGTGCTCGAAATACTGTAGCTTCTCCCATACATTGGTCTGCTTATTCGCCGGTACGAGAAACCCGCACACCGCAGCACACTTCTCATCTTGCCACATGCGCTCCACTACCTTACGCACGCTTTGTGGCTCGAGAAATGTATCGCTATCAACCACCACCAGAGCCTCCACGGACTCGGGTACATTCGGCAAAGCGGCATCCATATTTTTGCCCTTGCTACCATTATTTTGCTCAAATCTTATCGATTTATAATTTTGCTTTTTGGGTGATTTGAACCATTCGGTCAAATGACTTTGGATACCATTAGTGGACCCATCATCTGCCAAAATAACAGTGATTTGGCCGGGATAATCTTGTGCTTCAATAGAGTTCAATGCTTGAATCAAATATTCCGGCTTTTCATTGAAGTGAGGAACCATGATTGCCACTTCAGGATACCGCTCCAGCACCTTGGGCTTTTTACGAATTAATGGGTGCACAATCAACCAAATACATAGCATCATCATCCATATGCTGCTGGTGAATAATGGTATTGCTAGAAATACAAATACGTACCACATTGGTAAAGCCCCTGTGTTTAAAATTGCCTACATATTGTTTTACTGGATAAGCAGAAGTGGTCAGTCAGACTATTTCAAAAAAAAGAATTTTTTCAGTTTGTCCGTAGCAAGCTAAACGGCCAGTCAGACTTTTTTAAAAATTAAAATTTTCCTTTTTATCCGTGGCAGGGAAAGAAATGACTATTGATAAAGGTGCGGCATGATGGGTAATTGGGAAGCGCAGCGTAAATACAACTTTCGATACATTTCTCATATCACATAATCCGAACAACAGATTATCTGTGAATGAATATGCACTTTTAGATACATTTTGGGATAGAAGTCAAAACTAAAAGCTAGTACACTTTATTTCAGTAATCTTTATTTAAATTTATAAAATACAAAAAAAATCATACAAAAGGACCACTTCTGCGCATTAAAAAAACGATGGATTAACGAATCTTTTTAAGCGCAATGAAAACAAATAGCGAAAAAAACAATCTGATATTGTTTTTAAACAAATACAATCTGCTTTACTCCAAGATAGCACCGCACGGTAACGCACCGAACAGTATTCCACGGCTACATTGCCTTCACCTCCTATCCGACCCTCATTGGCAGACAGCACTTATTGTTGCACCAGCAGGATTTGGAAAATCCAACCTGCTCCGACAATATGTTTGCAACCAAAGAAAGCCCTACTGTTGGATATCACTCAGCGCTGACGAGAATGATATCTATCGATTTGTCTATTATTTAATAGCCGCTGTAAAGTCAGTCAATGCTGCTTTTGATAGTTTCGACACCTTGGCCAAAGGATTAACCGAAAACATGGGAGCATTCAAAACAAGTTTCATTAATGAGCTGGTAATTTTTGAGACACCGTTGATAATGGTGATTGAAGATTTTCACTACATTGACAACGCCCAGATAAAAGATCTTGTCAGGTACCTGATCAATCATCTTCCTGAACATGTAAAAATAATGCTAAGCAGCAGAAAAACTATTTCGTTAAATCTTGCAAAGCACCGACTTGAAAGAAAAATTATTGAAATATATTCGGCCGATTTGCGTTTCACTCGCAATGAAATTGCATTTATGTTTCTTAAATACAGCGCAGTAAGTCTTTGTGAAACCGACATTAGAAAAATTGAGCAGAGAACCGAAGGATGGCCTGCGGCATTACAACTTGTGTATATGCTAGAGAAAAATGAGATATCCTATAACAACAACCTATCGCACTTTAACAACGCCTACATACAAGAGTATATTCGAGAAGAAATTCTGGAACACTACCCTGATAGTGTGAAAGATTTTTTATTGAAATCCTCTATTCTCCCAAGTTTGACGCCGGCATTATGCAACGCTATTACAGGTATCTATAATGCAGGCGAAATACTAACCGAATTACAAAAATCAAATACATTTATTATCCCGCTAGAAAACAATGACAAGTGGTTTAGATTCCATCATATTTTTGGTGATATTTTGCACCAGGAATTTATCGCTAGTTATTCGGATGAAGAAAGATCGTTGATCCATAAGAAAGCCAGCTTATGGTATGAAAATAACGGATACCTTCAAGAGGCTATAAATAATGCAATCAGTTCAAAGGATTATTTTTTTATCGATGAGTTTTTAGATAGAAACGTAGAAGGCCTTGTTCTTCTGGCGCAGTTTGACCAATTGACCTTATGGTTTAGCAAATTGGAAGAAAAAAGGATTTCATCGCCAATCGCAAAAATATGGATTGTGTGGCTGAAATTATTCTCCCTAAATATTGACCGCCCCATTATTGATTACCTTATTGACTGTGCAAATCGTGGATATAAAAATCAGCGGGAGGTAAATGATGTGTACTCATCCATACCCGTTCACATTGCGGCAATTCAGGGGCTTATCGCAGTTTTTGACGAAAACTACCACACCAGCATTCAATTATCCACAGAAGCACTGCAAAAGCTGCGCACGACTGAAATAGTTAACAAATCCCTGGAGGGCACTATTTTTTTTAATCTGGCGCGCGCGCATTTATCATTAAGCAACTTAACAAAAACTATTCACTATGCACGAGAGGCAAAACAACTGGGATTCTCTATCGGTAATTATTATGGAGCAATTGCCTCGGTTAATCTAATCGCGCAAGCGATGATTCAAATGCTTGACATTAATGGCGCTGAGAAACTGTATTTAGAAACACTTAAATTTTCGCTGAATAACAATCTAGCCGACCAACCTTTTGCAGCATACTTATACAATGGCTTGGGAGAAATCGAATACCTTCGCAATGAATTTGAAAAAGCTACAGCTTATTTAAAAAAATCTATTGAGTTAAGTTCTCGCGGAAAAGAAGTGAAAAGCCTTGTTAATGCACACAAATTATTAGCAACAATTTATTCTGCCCAGAAAAACAAACGAAGACTACATTTTCACATAAGAAAGCTTGACGAGCTGGCCTTAAAAATTTCTGCAAAAAACTGTCTGCGCGATATCAAGACATTTAAAGTTCATATTGACTTACTTGAAAAAAATGCTTCGCCCGCGCAACCGTCCAAAATCGCCCCAATCCATTGCACTATAGATGATTTTACTGACACTAAAGAATATGAGATGTTTATTCATGCCAATGAATTAATAATAAAAAAACAGCATGAAGAAGCCCTGAGGGTTATCCATCATCATAAGGAGCTAGCGGAAAAACTGAGCCGAAAACTGAGTCTGTTAAACTTTCAATTTTCAGAAGCCAGGGCATTGACCCTGCTGGGTAGGAGAACGGAATCAATTAAGATGCTAATTGCCGCCATAGAATTGAGCCAGGCCTCAGGTGTTGACATATTTTTTGTGCAAGCAAAAAAATGGCTGCCATTCAACTTATCTGCAAGTGCTACACCTGCTGTAGCCTTGGCTCTGCTGCAATCAATGCATGAAGAAGAAAGCGATTGCGCAGATGTATCTGATTTGTATAAAAGCGCACTAACGAAACGTGAACTTGAAGTTATGGGAAAAATGAAGAAAGGTCTATCCAATAAACAAATTGCAGCCAATATGTGTATTTCTGAAGGGACTGTTAAACGCCATGCGCACAATATCTTTTCCAAGTTAAATGTTAAAAACCGAGTGGCCGCAATTCAATGCTAGTCACTCCGGATTCAACTTAACTTATCAACGACACGGGGTGAGCCTCTTGGGAGGTACACCTTTTGATTAAAACAAACTCTTCGCCACCACGCGAATTTCCTGAATATTGCTCATCACAATATCCAATCCACCGGCAATGACTTTATTGTTTGGCTCTTCCAGTTTTTGATAGGAGGTCAATTCCTGAATCGGTGGCAAATCTGTTTTGGTATAGCTGAGTTTAAGGGCGTGATATAAGCCCAGATTGAGAAGATCAGTGAGGTTGGCAGGGCCAGGATTTTCGTCCGTCCAGTGACCGATTTCCTGCACTGCTTTTACATATTGCTCACCCACTTGCCACTGCTTGAGTGTAATCACCCCCAGGGATTTCGCATATTCACGGCACAGCGCAACATAAGCGGGAAGGTCCGGAGTTTCTTCACTGCTTTTGAATGCAGAAAGCACAGCGAGCGTACCTACTTCACTCAAAAGTGCAGCCATTAATACGTTATCGGGTAACACGTTTTTTAAATGCATTTGCTTGGCAATATACGTGCTCAAACTCGCTTTCAGTGCGAGGCGACGCCAGGCTTCCATAAACAATCGTTTATGTTTTACCGAGTGTACCGAAAATAAACTTTTAATTGAGTGCACCATCGTAATGCGTTCAACTTGATTCATCCCCAGCAAACGCACAACATCCAATAAATTTTGCGGCGGCGTTTGGGCTCCAATCAGGGGGCTTGATGCATATTTGAGTAGAACAGCCGATAACGCCGGATCCCTCGCCAGCAACTTGCTTAGGTCAACCATGGACAAATCTTGCTGGTCCATCGCTTTGCGAATTTCAAAAGTAATTGTCGGCAAGCTGGGCAATTGCTCCTTGCCATTTAGCAGGTCGCTGATCACGCTGCGATAGACGGAATAATCTGGTTGAACCGATTGCACACTGGAATCCATATAACGGTAAAAAGTAAATTGGTTTCGTTGACCCAATAAAATTGGCTTTGGAGACCAAAGGGTAGCAGATTTAATTGTCGCCGTAATAAATGCATTTGATTGATATCACCAGATTATTGCACAGGCTAATTCCTGCTCATTTCCCCTGCTGTTACCAAATCTTCAAAAAACTGTAGTCGAACTGACATAAAGCGTCGCTTTAATCGTTGTCAATTTTTTCATTTCTTATGACAACAACAGGAAGCAACCGATGACCGACCATACTGTTTATGAAATCGACAATTCCGGCATTGAGCCGATGTCCAATACTTCCAACAACACAACCTTTGGCGAAATTCTGGCCCAGCGCCGCCAATTTTTGAAAGGAAGTTTGAGCACTGCCGTCGCCGCCTTTATGGGCACCACACTGGTAGCTTGTGGTGGCGATGATGATAAGAAGAAGTCCAATTCAAGTTCTTCATCGTCCAGCAGCTCATCCAGTACTCCGGCATCATCAAGCAGTTCAAGTTCCTCGTCTGTCGCACCGCTGCTCGG
The DNA here is from genome assembly GCA_003056245.1 of Cellvibrio sp. 79. Classification (GTDB taxonomy): domain Bacteria; phylum Pseudomonadota; class Gammaproteobacteria; order Pseudomonadales; family Cellvibrionaceae; genus Cellvibrio. The sequence continues at coordinate 390,810 of MVDH01000006.1, forward strand.
TTTCACAGCAATTGCCACCAACCGCAACGATACAATCACCGTACCCACCGGTTACACAGCGACACCGTTCGTTCCCTGGGGCACACCATTAACTGGCAGCCTGCCAGCCTATAAAGCTGATGCCACCAATACCGGTGCCGAGCAGGAGCAGCAAGTGGGGGCGCATCACGATGGCGTTTTCTTCTTCCCGATCGATGCCAAAACTACCCACACCAGTTCAACCGAAGGTTTGCTGGTAATGAACCATGAATACATCGATGAAAAATTGATTCATAAAAATGGACCAACCCTGGGCGCCACCCGCCCGGCCGACGAAGTACGTAAGGAAATTGCAGCGCACGGCGTTAGCGTGATCCATATCCGTAAAAACGGTAGCAATTGGGAAGTGGTAACAGGCAGCCCGTTTAACCGTCGTGTTACCAGCGGTACGCCAATGGATATTCGCGGCCCAGCCGCTGGCGACGCTAAACTCGCTACCAAATACAGCCCCAACGGGACGGCTACCCGCGGCACCATCAATAACTGCGGTATGGGCGCTACGCCTTGGAATACCTACCTGACTGCCGAAGAAAACTGGGCCGGTTACTTCGTAAATAAGGATGCAGCCCAGGCACGCGAACACAAGCGTTATGGCGTATCAAACAAAAATGGCCGTTATTACTGGGAGTTGGCCGATTCCGGCGCTGATGAATACGTACGCTTTGATGCAACAACCAAAGGTGCAACGGCCATCGACGATTACCGCAACGAGCCAAACACCTTCGGCTGGATGGTAGAAATTGACCCGTTCGATCCGGAAGGTCGTCCACAAAAGCGCACCGCCCTCGGTCGTTTCGGCCATGAAGGTGTGATCTTCGCCCCGGCAGTAGAAGGCAAGCCAGTGGTTTGTTACTCCGGTGACGACTCGCAAAACGAGTACATCTATAAGTTTGTTTCTGCTGAACCATTCCACAAAGCAACCGCAGGTGGCTGGTTGTTGAATACCGGTACTTTGTACGTGGCCAAGTTCAATGCCGACGGTACCGGCGAATGGTTAGCGCTGGATGTGACTAACAGTGCTTTCACTGCCAAAGCCGCAACGGCAGGCGTGAGCTTTGCTAACCAGGCTGATTTGCTGATCAACACCCGTACCGCTGCTGACCTCATGGGCGCCACCAAAATGGATCGCCCCGAGTGGGGTGCAGTGCATCCAACCACTGGCGAGGTTTACTTCACCCTCACCAACAACACCAGCCGTACTGAACTACAAATTGACGCCGCAAACCCACGCGCCAACAATACTGACGGCCATATCATTCGCTGGCGTGAAGATGCCGACAAAACCACCTTTAAATGGGACATTTTCCTGTTGGGCGGCAATGTAGGCACAGTTACCGGCACTGGCGCCAACGCAGTAACCCTGACCGCTGATAACCATTTCGCCAGCCCCGACGGTTTGTTGATTGATACCCGCGGTGTGGCCTGGATCCAGACCGACATGAGCGGTAACCAGCAAGGCACCGGCCCTTATGGCAACAATCAAATGCTGGCTGCCGACCCGGTCACCAAGCAAGTTAAACGCTTCTTTGTTGGCCCAATTGATGCCGAAGTAACTGGCGTAACGGTAACGCCGGATTTGAAAACTATGTTTGTTAATATCCAGCATCCCGGTGACCGCTCTACCCCATCTACCTTTACCAGCAGTTGGCCAGATGGCAGCGGTGCACGTCCACGCTCTGCCACCGTGATCGTCACCAAAAACGATGGCGGCATTATCGGTACCTGATGCGCGTCATAATCTGTTAACGGGATGTTAATCAGACTGTAACGCTCTCATATCAACATAAGAAATGCAGGGAACGTAATAGCCGCAAGGAGGCAGATAGGGACGTTATGCAAGATCTCGTCAGAAGGGGCTCCGGCCCCTTTTTTCATTGGTGCAAAACAAGCCGTTTAAATTGCCCCGTTAATTCTGCTATTTCCGCCAAAAACCCGCGCCAGCTCTCGTCGGCAACCAGTTGGCTGCGATAAACTGCCGCCCCGGAGTTCCCCGCACGTATCCGCAGTAGCTCCATCATGTCGCAAAATAAAAACGCAACGAAAAGCAATAAACCCCATCGGCACCGCTCGATAATTCCAACACTAATAAATCAATAAACAGCAAGGTACAGCATGAAACGATTCCTCCTTGGCCTGGCGCTCCTGACCGCCCCGGCCTTTGCTTCTGCACAAACTATTCCAGCCCCCTCGTCTGAGGCGCTGCTGCAAATGGCGAATGATTTCCAGCAGGAACTCACCGGCAACATCTTGCCTTTTTGGCAAAAGAACTTGCCCAACAATGCAAACAATAGTTTTTATGGTGTGATAGACGCACAAGGAAAAGCCATTCCCGGCAGCGCGCGCAGCGCATTGCTTAGCAGCGAAATCCTGTGGGCATTTTCTGCGGCCGATGCAGAAATCCCCAATGACGATTACAAAAAAATATCTGCTTACGCCTTTGCCGACCTGGAAAAAAATTTCCAGGATAAAAAACACGGCGGCGTTTACTGGTCGATAGATGGCAATGGCAAACCGGCGGAAAGCCACAAACAAGTTTACGCCCAGGCCGTGGCAATGCTCGCTTACTGCGAATATGCCCGCACCAATAAACCGGCGCTGGCCCAGGCAAAAGCCATTTATCAACTGCTGGAAAAAAATGCCCGCGACAAAACAAACGGCGGTTATTTCCAAACATTGGCCCAGGATTGGAGCAAGGGTGAAGTTGTCGATAGCGTTAATAGCGGCGCAGCTAAAACCCTCAAAACACAATTGCACGTATTGCAGGCCTATAGCCGTTTATTAGCACTTGCACCAAATGCCGAATTAAAGAAAAACCATCTGGCATTAATCAATTTATTGCAAACCAAACTCTACAACAGCAAAACCGGTCACTTTGATTTGAACTTCAGCGATAACTGGAAGGCACAAGGCGATACCATCAATAATGGGCTGGACCAAGAAGCTGCATGGTCATTAGTCATTGCCGCCAGAGTGCAAGACGATAAAGAATTAATTAAACAAACCGAGCAACTCGCCCTTAAAGTTGCTGCAATCGGGCTCAAAAATCTGGATGGCACCGGCGGTCTGGTTAACAGCCCAAAGGACACCAATAAAGATTGGTGGGCACAGAGCGAAGCACTGGTATCTTTTCTCACCGCGTATCAAATTAGTGGCGATACACAATACCTGATGGGCGCCATGCGCAATTGGGGTTTTATCAAAGCCCACCTCGTTCATCCGCAAGGTGATTGGTATTGGGGCACTGACACTGCTGGCAAACAGCGTATCGAACCGCGCGCAAATTTGTTCAAAGGTCCATTACATAATGGCCGCGCGATGCTGGAAGCGGCTTATCGGTTGCAGGTATTAGGTGCGACTAGCAAAGTGCATTGATGCCGCATCACCTGAAATCCATTTACTAAAAACCCGGCAAGTGCCGGGTTTTTTATTGCGTGGGCTGGAACAACGACGTAACTGCTCAAAATTAACATCCACTGTGTTGCGCATCACATTCTCGCTTGCGGTGCGCGCCAATGCGTGTGTTATGATCCGCCACGCTTTAAAGGAGATCATCACACAGGAACCTAGATATGAATTCACCTCTCGTTCGCAACACCGCTTCCAGTTACTTCCAATTTCAACAATCACTCGATCAATATGTATTTTTCTCCCCGCTGACTATGGGTGGTTCATCCGGTCGCGCCGTTAAAATCCATAAAGATCTTTTTCTACCGTTCTTTTGTGTGGTAGATCCAACAACTCACGATGGCCAAAGCATTATTCGCCAAATCGAAAATCTGCGCACCACTTGCACCATCGTCAGAAAAGAAACCGGCAGCGGCTATCAAAACAACCCTTACCAACGCGCTGATCACAAAGCCCGCTTAACTAAAATCAGCAATGCGTTTCACCAGATGCTGATCATTAAGAATTTGCACGTTTATTATCGTGTGAGCCAGGAGAGTGATGATAAAGCGCCGAGTATTTATATTATGGATATTCGGCAGATTAGTCAGGATACTGGAGAAAAATCTGGATTATATGAAACAAGCAAATCGTCCTTTAACTCCAGATCAGTTGAAAAAATGAGGACTGCCGAGATTGATGGAAGAAAAGTTTACATAAACGGTTCTAGCCAAACAGTAAAATTAGCAATGAATAGCGCCCGCTACTCAACAAATGACAGCAACGCTTTATTGTTTTATTGCTCAACAAGAACAACTGATGAGCTAGGGGTTTTAGGAAGTAAAACCAAATCTCGCATAACAACAGAAACTATTAATGAACTCACCAATGTACTTAAGATAAACCAAAAGGCATCTCGAGGTGTTAGCTGGTATTTGGAAGGTGAAGGAGTAAATGTGTTAGCCGAGGCAATCAAGCAAATCCCGGGCGACTTGAGTACTCATGAGTTTCGCTTTATCAATCCCATTGCAAACACCGCTCGCTTGATTGAGGCATTAACAAACAAGAAAGCAAAGTTTGAAGGTGAGTTTTTCAAATACGATCAAAATAGAGCATCGCTAATAGCGATAGGATCAAATAAAGATGAGCTATTACGAGCGATAGGAAAATTACCAGCTGGGAAAAACTATGACCTCATTACGCGCAACTATATTGTTAAAGCAATCAATGACCTTTCTGCAAGCGGACAACGAGCAATCGCCCAACAACCAAAAAATCATTCGACAACAAAAACGTTTATTCAATCATTAAAGAATGCGGGGACATATCGCAAATGACCCTATCAAACAACATTTTGGGGCCACGGTTTAACAAAGGCGATATTACTACCTTCATTTTTGATGAAAGTGAATTAACCCTAAGATTGCCAGTAATTCCTTATAACAAAAACACTGTTGATGATGTATCTCCACTTAAAGATTACCGAAATGCTGATACTCGCGGATGGGATACAAATGATCAGGAGCGCCCGTGCAATCAATTAGCGTCACAAATTTGGTGTTATGAAGATGCAAAGACGCTAGATAATGTAGCTGAGTGCCAGCTTTATCTTGGCTTGGTGGAAGTCACTGAAGATCAACGAAAAGCAAACACTTTATTATCTTACGCGGACTTCGAAGAATTAATGATTGAGTGGCATCATTATTCATTTGGTGAGCGTCATAGCGAAATAAATGCGCAAAACCCTGAATGGCCAGCAAAGCTCAATCGATACCATGGCCGCTCAGTACCTAAGGAGAACCTCAACTGGTTTGTAGTTCAGTTGAGTCTCTCATCGGAATCAAAACCCGTACAGTTAGTGATGATTCCTGTTAACAATCGTTTTGTTTTAATGGCCTTCATTGAAATAAAAAGCCTCCACTACGCAGGTCGCACCAACCCCTACAGCGACGAACAACTCAAACAATTTGAGCGTGATTTATTCGACGATTTCCTAAGCCATATTAAAATCGAATACAGCCCCGAAATAATTGCAACAATCCAATCCCTGAAAAACAAAACACCGGCATAAAGCCGGTGTTTTTATTTCAATTAGCCATTAATTATCGCAACACACCAATTACAGAATATTTCGCTACACAAGTCGAAGGAGTTCCATTTACGCCCCATGATAGATCGCGCATTTCTTTTAAAGTACCGGTAATAACATTGCCTTCATTAGCGTTATAGGTAGCCTCAAATTCAGAGTAGAAACGATCAAAGAAGCCAGCATGCCCTTTCACAGGTTCGACACTACCACTTTCCTCAAACGTTAGTTTATGAGTAACCGGGTTATAAATAGCTTCAGTAGCTGCCATCCAACTACGAGTATTTGGATTAACACCTAACAACCAGCTTTCATCGTAAATTTCTTCATATCCCGGCTCGATATCCTCCCCTACTAATCCACAGGTAGAACTACCTCCCTGATGAGGAACAGTTTCACCCGGTGTGTATGTATCAAACGCAACGGTTATGGTTAACTTCAAATGGATATTGCCATCTGGCAAACCATTAACGCGCTCAAAATGCGATGGATCTTCTTCACCTTTTTTAATGGTATCCGCCTCACTAATAAGGGTAAGAGTGTCACCGGTGACAGAGAAAGTTTGGACAATATCTCGCCCATCAGGACCACATGCCAAATAATTAGATTGCTCATAATTATTGTGCTTACCATCTTCATTCAGCACTGCACAGGGATGAGATGCCCCCCACTGACCATTGGTATCCAGCTCGGTATCAACTACAAATGCATTGGTTTCATTATTGTGGGTGTAAGTGCCCAGCTCTACACCTGGCCAACCATTAGTGTCATCCGAAGACTCCTCGCCCATCGCATATTGCTGCCCCATAAAATAATGGGTATCGGTAAACGCGAAGAAAACCTGATCCTCTTCATTGAAGACTGACCAACCACCTTTCAACGGACTTTCAGAAGTTGCTTTCAAGCGCGTTAATACAAACTCATCATTAGCATCACTCAGGGTCAAGGTGTCGCCATCCAGCACTAAAGTATTGTTGTTGGCCATTGGTGGAACTGCATCAAGGCCGCTTTCGGTTTCAGAAGTCGGAGTGACAGTCACTTTACCGGTTGCTTGATCCCACGAATAAGTACCGATTTCCAAAGCTGCGCCATTGGCAACACTTGAATCATGGTCAATCGTCGCGTAATGACTGCCATTGATAATGAACAGCACATAGTCATATGCACCCGTGTCACCTTGGCCATGGATATACCAAGTGCCCACTAACGTTTCGGCATTGCTTTGCTCGATAGATTCTTCAAGGTGAGCAACGGCAGCGGATTCACTGACAACTGTTTTACTATTATCAGTGTGTTGAACTACCGGCAGCACATCAGTGGAAAAGGCAGCATAGGTTTGATTGAAATCGACGCTTTGCGTAGCAGCAGCCACAGCTTCTGCAGGAATGCTAATGCCATTGCCGGGGTTACCATCGGCATCTAACGACTGCAGTAAGACCGCAATGTTTTTAACAATTTGATTCTGGGTATCGCCAGAAGGGACCATATCTACTGGAGTCACCACACTTTTGGCTGTAGCCGGTGGAAATTGGATCTCACCAATCGAGAACACCACCGTATCCCCTTCTGCATACTGGTATTGGCCGGTCGCCGAAGTAACGCCCGCAAATCCTCCCGGACTGGTTTCATAAGTAACACCAGCTACGGCGCTATCCACAAAAACACCCGTTTGCACCACCGTTACCAGCGAACTAGAGGACGAAGACGAGGATAATTCACTACTGGAACTTGATGATGCGACCGAGCTAATTGAAGAGCTGGATAATTCGACAGCAGACGATGAACTACTCGAAGAGCTGGACAATTCAACTGAAGAAGATGAGCTAATCGAAGAGCTTGATAACTCCACGGAGGAAGATGAACTGCTTAAAGCACCTTGTTGCTCCGACGATGAACTGCTCGAATCATTACCGGAAGAACTGGGAAAGGAGCTGGATGAGCGAGAAGACGATGTCGGTGGCGCACTGCTGGATATTGCAGCGTCAGTACTTGAACTACTTGAACTACTTGAACTACTTGAACTACTTGAACTACTTGAACTAACCACGCTACTACTCAAAAGCGCACTTGAACTGGTTTTTGAACCCCCACTGGACGATCCGCCACCACATGCCGCCAACACCAGTGCCAGCGAGCAGATTGCAAAATGCGATAAACAACGCTTCATACTCAACCCTCCCAAGATTTAGGTCTTTAACTAACAAAAAAAGCATTTTAGATGCCATTGGGAGCCAGTTTAGTTGAAATATGAATTATGTCTCATATTTTTAATAACCGAATTTACATAGATATTGTCAAAAAAGAAATATGGGTAGAGAGGTGCAAAAAAGCGGTCTCAAATCACACTACTGCACAAAAATAGAGCCTTTTGTATTCGATTCCGCCAAACACAATATGTAGTCATATTTGATAGCGTCATCTATGAGAAAAAAATCTAAATCCCTTGAAAAATTGTCATTAAAGGAATGAACCGCTATAAACACTGGTTTTACAGTGGTTGGCGCGTCAATCGCGATGTTTCCCCCAGTTTTTCCCACCCTAACGCACACCTTATCCACAGGTTTTCAAGCTTGCATTAAAGCCATGACCGCATTATCTTGTAGCCCATTCACGATTTACCCCTAGATATAGGTATAAACAGGGTTTTAGGCCCTAGACCTGATGCGGTAAATCGTCAAGTGTTTTTTTGATCCTATTGAACACAATTTTGACGTCATTCACAGCTTTTGGCTTGAGATCGCACCGCAAATTGTGGCTTGCACTAACGACAACACAGTTGGCAAGCATCAGCAGTATGGGCACACACGGCGAATTTGTCTGACCACAACATATAGTGGTCGCCAAAAACGCAAAATGATTGTGTTCTGAACTGATTTTTAATAACAACACTGGCGAACACAGCCGGTGTAAACGGATCAAAGTTGTAACGATTTTTCATTTAATCCAGTTATCAACCGGGAAGACCTCACGCGGGAGACGTCTATGCATACTGACATTGAACAAACCACCGGCACTACCAACGTCCAACACGACATTCACGGCGGTTCAGCCAACCTTACGGCTACAGCGCCGGGACAATTGCGCGTCATCAAGCGCAATGGAACCGTGGTTCCTTTCGATGCCAGCAAAATTGCCATCGCCATGACCAAAGCCTTTTTGGCGGTTGAAGGCGGTAAAGCCGCTGCTTCTACGCGCGTGCGCGAGATGGTCGATAACCTGACCCAGCAAATTACTGCGACCTTCAAGCGTCGTATGCCGTCTGGCGGCACCATCCATATCGAAGAAATCCAGGATCAGGTTGAACTGATCCTGATGCGCTCCGGCGAGCAAAAAGTCGCCCGCGATTACGTGCTCTACCGCGAAGAGCACGCCCGCTTGCGCGCCCAGAAACAACCAGCCTCACTTGAGCCGGACCCGGATTACCCCAGCCTGAACGTCGTGCTGGATAACGGCACCCGCGCACCACTGAACATTGCCCGCATGCGCACCATCGTGCACGAAGCCTGTGCCGGCTTGGCCGGTGTAGAAGAGAAAGCGATCCTCGATGAAGCCATGCGCAACCTGTACGACGGCGTGGCTGAAAAAGACGTAAACACTTCATTGGTGATTACCGCCCGCACCCTGGTAGAGAAAGAGCCAAACTACTCGTTCGTTACCGCCCGTTTGCTGATGGACAAACTGCGCGCCGAGGCCCTGAGCTTCTTCGGCATTGCTGAATCAGCGACCCAAGCGGATATGGAAACCCTTTACGCCCAAACCCTGCCCGTTTATTTGAAGAAAAGCGTGGAGCTGGAACTGGTATCGCCAGAGCTGTTGACCTTCAATCTGGACAAACTGGGCAAAGCCCTGATCGCTGAACGCGACCTGCAATTCACTTACCTCGGCCTGCAAACCCTGTACGACCGCTACTTCATCCACAGCAACAACACCCGCATTGAATTACCGCAAATTTTCTTCATGCGTGTGGCGATGGGTCTGGCGATCCAGGAAGAGCAAAAAGAAGAGCGCGCGATCGAGTTCTATCGCCTGCTCTCTTCGTTCGATTACATGAGCTCTACCCCAACCCTGTTCAACTCCGGCACCTTGCGTCCGCAGTTATCCTCTTGCTACCTGACCACCGTACCGGACGACCTGCACGGTATTTACGGCGCGATGCAAGACAACGCCATGCTCAGCAAATTCGCCGGCGGCCTGGGTAACGACTGGACGCCAGTACGCGCACTCGGCGCTTACATCAAAGGTACCAATGGTAAATCACAAGGCGTAGTTCCCTTCCTGAAAGTGGCCAACGACACCGCTGTAGCAGTCAACCAGGGCGGCAAGCGCAAAGGCGCTGTGTGTGCGTACCTGGAAACCTGGCATATGGACGTCGAGGAATTCCTCGAGTTGCGTAAGAACACCGGTGATGACCGTCGCCGTACCCACGATATGAACACCGCCAACTGGGTGCCCGATGCATTCATGAAGCGCGTATTCGATGACAAAGAGTGGACTCTCTTCTCGCCAAACGATGTACCTGATTTGCACGACCTGTACGGTAAAGCCTTCGAAGAGCGTTACGAGCATTACGAGCGCGAAGCCGCGCAAGGCAAAATCAAAGTTTTCAAAACCGTGCGCGCATTGGACCTGTGGAGAAAAATGCTGGGCATGCTGTTTGAAACCGGCCACCCATGGATCACCTTCAAAGACCCATGCAACCTGCGCAGCCCGCAGCAACACGCCGGTGTGGTGCACTCGTCCAACCTGTGCACCGAGATCACTCTCAACACCAAAGCCAACGATGAAATCGCGGTTTGTAACCTCGGCTCCGTCAATCTGGCGCAACACATTGTGGATGGCAAACTCGACCAGGCAAAACTGGAGCGCACCATTAAGACCGCGATCCGCATGCTGGATAACGTCATCGACATTAACTACTACGCCGTTGCGACCTCCAAAGCGTCCAACCTGCGTCACCGTCCAATCGGTTTGGGCATCATGGGCTTCCAGGATGCACTCTACGAACAACGCATCGCCTACAGCTCGCAACAAGCGGTAGATTTTGCCGATACCTCCATGGAAGCCGTGAGCTACTACGCGATCAAAGCCTCCAGCGAACTGGCAGCCGAGCGCGGCAAGTATTCAACCTTTGAAGGTTCACTGTGGAGCAAAGGCACACTGCCAATCGACTCGATTGAAATCCTCGCGCAAAACCGTGGCGAGAACTACATCAAAGTAGATCGCAGCAAAACCTTCGATTGGGACACCCTGCGTGCACAAGTGAAATCGCAAGGTATGCGTAACTCCAACGTGATGGCGATCGCACCGACCGCAACCATTTCCAACATCACCGGTGTTACTCAATCCATCGAGCCGACTTACCAAAACCTGTACGTGAAATCCAATCTATCCGGTGAATTCACCGTGGTTAACCCGCACCTCGTTCACGATTTAAAAGCGCGCGGTTTGTGGGATGCGGTAATGGTTAACGACCTGAAATACTACGAAGGCTCATTGCAAAAAATTGATCGCATTCCAGCGGATTTGAAAGCGATTTATGCCACCGCCTTTGAAGTGGAACCACGCTGGATTGTTGAAGCTGCAAGCCGCCGTCAAAAGTGGATCGACCAGGCACAAAGCTTGAACCTGTACATCGCTGGCGCGAACGGCAAAAAACTGGACATCACCTACCGCATGGCGTGGTACAGCGGTTTGAAAACCACTTACTACCTGCGCGCATTGGCAGCAACTACCACTGAAAAATCCACCATTAACACCGGTGCATTGAACGCAGTTTCTGCCGGTGGTGCGAGCGCGTTGTCAGCAGCACCTGCTGTAGCAAAACCAGCGGTATCTGAAATTGAAGAAGCGAGCTTTGCAGAAGCGGCACCCGTGCCATTGGCTTGCTCGATTGATAATCCGGATTGTGAGGCTTGCCAGTAACCCCCCTTCCGGCCTCCCCCTTTAAAGGGAGAGATAGAACCCCTCCCAACCTCCCCTTCAAAAGGGGAGGAGCTTAAAAACAAGGGCGATCTAATTCCCTCCCCTTTTGAAGGGGAGGGCTAGGGTGGGGTTAAAATGCAATGTATTAAAAAATTTAAAGAGGATCACCATGTTAAGTTGGGATGATTTCGAAAACGAAGAAGCAGCAAAAGAAACCGCGCGTCAGGATGCGATTAGCGCAAACCTGAGCAAGCCAGCAGCGGCTGCGCAACAACAACCAGCGCCTATCGCACAAGCGCAAGCAAAGCCCGCACCGCAATCCAATGTTGCCGCAAACAGCGCCTTTGCCGAAGCCGCAAAAGAATCCGGCATCAGCCCTGAACTCGCCAAAGCCCGCGCAAGCCTCGCTGCATTAGATCCTGCTCCCGGTTTGGAAGAATTGGAAATGGGCGCAGCGCGTATCCAGGTTGATGAAAAGCGCATGATCAACTGCCGCGCTGATCTGAACCAACTCGTTCCGTTCAAATACGATTGGGCATGGCAAAAATATCTGGATGGTTGCTCTAACCATTGGATGCCACAAGAAGTAAACATGACTGCTGACATCGCCACCTGGCGCAGCAAAGACGGCCTCACCGACGACGAGCGCCGCATTGTAATGCGCAGCCTCGGTTACTTCTCCACTGCCGACTCACTCGTTGCAAATAATCTGGTGCTCGCAATTTACCGCTTGATCACCAACCCCGAATGCCGCCAATACATTTTGCGTCAATCATTCGAAGAAGCGATCCATACGCACGCCTATCAATACTGCATCGAATCACTGGGCATGGACGAAGGCGAAATCTTCAACATGTACCGCGAATTGCCCAGCGTTGCGAACAAAGCCGCATGGAGTTTGAAACACACCCAAACATTGGGCGACCCAACCTTCCAAACCGGCACCCCGGAAACCGACCAGGAATTACTGCGCAACCTCGTTGCATTCTACGTAGTCACTGAAGGCATTTTCTTCTACTGCGGATTCAGTCAAATCCTCAGCATGGGCCGCCGCAACAAAATGACCGGCGTTGCCGAACAATTCCAATACATCCTGCGCGATGAATCGATGCATTTGAATTTTGGTATCGACGTCATCAACCAAATCAAACTGGAAAACCCGCACTTGTGGACTGCCGAATTCCAACAAGAAGTTCTGCAAATGATCCTGGAAGGCACCGAACTGGAAATCCAATACGCCCGCGACTCCATGCCCCGCGGCGTCCTCGGCATGAACGCCGCCATGATGGAAGAATACCTCCACTTCATCGCCAACCGCCGCTGCGCACAACTTGGTTTGAAAGAACAATTCCCAGGCGCACAGAATCCATTCCCGTGGATGAGTGAGATTATGGATTTAAGGAAAGAGAAGAATTTCTTTGAGACCAGAGTGATTGAGTATCAGACTGGTGGGGCACTTTCTTGGGATTAATTTTTTAATTCAAGCGTAGGTTGGCGCTGAGCGAAGCGATGCCCAACAAACCATTTGGAACGGATCACATATTCCGGAGTGAATAAACCTAACCGCTATTGAGTTGTATCGGATTTTTCTGATGGGGCTTGTAGCGGTTTTCCATTGGAGCCAATATGAAAAAAATCGTATACGGTAACATTTTGTTATTTAGTATCGCGCTACTAACATCCCTAGCTGTCATTTACTTTGAATCTGAAAAAATAAATCAAAACCATCCGATTACTCAGCTTTATGCTATAGCTAGCCACTTAGTTACTGCGGCGTCCACAATGCTTACTGGCCTAATTGCAGCTGCAATTTATTTATACCAAAAGAAAGATCAACAATTAAAAGAAACAATTGATTTTGAAAAAAACGTTGCCGGGTTAGCCAAAATAATTTATTTGGAATTAAAAAAAGCTGAAGCGATTATCAATGAAATTAAACAACAAGCCATATTGAAAAGACAACATAATAATTTTCTTACTTACATTGATGAAAATTCAGAGGAAATACTTTTAAGCCAAACCTGGAACACAAATAAACATATTTTTATAAATCGCTTATCCACAGATGAGTTTGAACATATAAATGCAAATTATGAAGCGGCTGCATTGGCTGAGTCAGCTAGAAAGCTAGCAATAAATGTATTTCACACCCAAGCTTTAGAGAAAGCAGCATCTCAAACCAGAGGGGCTATTGAAAAATCAAAAGAGCTAGCTTCAGATGAAAGCTTAATTGACGCCAACGATCTAAACGACGCAAGAGATAATTTTGATCAAAGATTTAAAATTTTAGTAGATCGACCCAACAATTTATTTAGACCAATAGAGCAGGCACACATGGCAGAAAAAGCAGTTGAGGGCTTCAACAATTTTATAAATAGCACAACAGCCCAAACACTCCGAAAAATTTGGGACATCTAAAAAGCCCGCAGGCTATCAGCCAAACAATTCTACCAATGCGATCACGCCATGGTAATTTGCAACTCATACTTTACGAAGTCGGCAATAGAGATTGCAGAAGCAGCCAAAGTACATCTTATTGATAGGGACAAGCTGAAAAAATATATTGAAGAGTACAATCAGGCACTTATTGGCGACACTAATGATGCCTAGTATGTAGGCCAAGCTAATGCTTGCGAAACCCAGCCTACGAAGCAAATATTTATGAAATATAAAACTTAATTAACTACACAGAGTGTATTAGAATACAAATTAGCTCGTAGGTTGGGTTTAATGTAGGTTGCTGGTGAGCTTGCGAACCGCAACATTCGTAATCGCAAATGGCACATTGCTTTGTAATTACGAAAAACAAATCAACGGCACATGCGTTTTTGATTTGGTTGTTGCGGATGCATGGTCATGTTGCGGTTCGCAAGCTCACCGGCAACCTACGGGCACCATGAAATAAATTGGATTAATTACAGGGAGTGTTTATGCGATACCGGCGGGTTTATGTTGAGGGTGGTTGTTATTTTTTTACGTTGGCATTGGCGGATCGCAAGAGTGATTTGTTGGTTCAGAATATCGACCATTTGCGTGCAGCGTTTAAAACGGTAAAACAAAATCATCCATTTAAGATCGACGCAATCGTGGTCTTGCCGGATCACTTGCATTGTTTGTGGACGTTGCCGCACAACGATTGCGATTACTCGATGCGCTGGTCATTGATCAAGGCCGACTTTTCTCGTCGTATTACCAAAACCGAGTTAATTAAAAATAGCCGAATCAAAAGAGGCGAACGAGGCATTTGGCAACGTCGTTTTTGGGAGCACACCATTCGCGATAAAAAGGATTTTTACAACCACATTGAATATATCCATTACAATCCGGTAAAACACGGTTACGTAAGTAACGCGAAAGGCTGGCCATATTCTAGCATTCATTTGTTCGCGTAGGTTGTGGCGGGGCGCGTAGCCTGAGGAACGAACCGCAACATTCATAATCGCAAACGGCACGCTATTTTATTAACGCGAAAAACCAATTAATGCTATATGCATTTTAGTTTTGGTGGTTGCGGATATATAGTTCACGCGCACCAATTAAAAAGGCGGCCAATCGGCCGCCCTACTTCAGCTTTAAAAAAACTAAACATTAAAAAATAGCTTTATAAATTAAAATCATTTTTCCAATCTAAATCTGACAATAACCAAAAACAAAAGGCCGGACATTAAAACCAACCATGGAGATGGCTCTGGAACATCAACAAACTTATCTGTAAATCGAAAATTCCCACTAACGTCGTAACCATTATTCACCCAATCGATCACATAAAAAAGATTTACTTCACCTCCCAAACCATAAAATTTAAAATATGTATCATCATTTTGGGCTGGTGATTTTTTTGCACCTTTAAGTGAAGGAAAGTTATCGTAAAAAGCATCAGGGAGGCCCTTTCCAAAATCCTTTGTGTAAATGTATAGCATATCGTGCCCACCACCGGATACGGTCGTTCCTCCATCCCCAAAAAATAACTTATAGAAAAGGTCGCCAATATAGACTCTAGAATCTTCATCATCAGATTTATAAATATTATCCCAATCAACATCCACCCAGCCTTTGAAAGCTTCACCATCACGAAAGAGCTGAGGTTTATTCATACCGGGACTGTACTTAGCCTCAATTTCCCCTTCAAAATAATAACGAACAGGAGTTGCCTGAGCAAAGGAAGCGCTAAATAGCAGAAAAAATAAAACTACCATTCGAGAAAACATATTTTTAACCTCATTCCATTATATGAATCTTATTAACTAGCAGACTTATAACAAGCGACATTAGGCTCGCAAAAAGTAGCTCTATTTTATAACATATGCCGCTATATAGCGTAAAACTTAAAATTCACTACTCAAAAACCTTTAAATAACCAGTTGCTCTGAAAATCCCAATATACAAAATAACGGCAAATATATTCTGAGCAAGAGCTGGCTAACTGGATTGATAAAAATCCCACAACATCTGGAAAAGCCAAAAAGCATACAAAGAAAGTTACTTCATCCGATTTCGTGGGTAAGAAAGGAATTGTATTCATTATGAATGGATGGGGTTCAACGGATCATATTGATATTTGGGACGGCAGCGATCTGAAAGGCGGCCAACAACAATATTTTTCATTAGGGGAACAAGTATGGTTTTGGCAACTCGATTAATGTCATTGGGCGGTATTGTATTTGCACTGCTAAGCGCAGGTTGCCAAGCCGAACCTAACAATGTTTCTGATGAAATAGTATTGAACAAGCACAACTTACAATTAGTAAGCCTGGAGTCCAAATGCTTGCTGATAAGCACAAAAGACCAAGCAACCAATAAAACCGAATTGCTGCTGCAACCGCCTTGTTATTTTGCGAGGAAAAATGATTCGCATCTGTTGCAGTTCTCCTATCCGGATAAAAATCTGGATGCTGTAGCGTTGATTATTGGTAATCCGATATCTGCTGAAAAACGAAAAAAATGGAATCTGGATGATTCAATAGTTTGCGGAGAAAAGCGGCAGGCCGTTTATTTATCTAAAGGTGATTTAACGGTATGTAGTGGTCAAGTAAATTTGGCCACAATTTAAGAGCTGCTTACATGCAGTCGCTCTGCCATCACCGGAGATAATCCCTGGTTATGACGGTGCGGTCTTATCTGGCTGTAGTAACCCAAAATATAA
>MVDH01000006.1:407393-580427 GCA_003056245.1 Cellvibrio sp. 79
AGGCTTCGAGATCTTTTTTGTTCATACTGTTTATCCTGCCTACAGGAGGTTAATGATAAACAGTTACACAGAGTTATTTACAGTCTCACTGTGCCCCCTCTTCCAATTCCCTGAATAACCCAAACCCAATTCTCTTCGTATATTTAACTTCCTCGACCAACTTCAGAATTGCGTCCCGATCTTCACATTGCACGATCCATTTAGCATCATCGAACGAAGAGCAATGAAACAGCTCCACCAGCTCTAGCTTCCCTTGCTCCAGATAATGAAATAATTCAGCCTTTGCTTCTGCTTCACTAGTTGCAAAAGTTGCTGATTCACCGAGAGCGAATTCAGTGTCATCCATTGCCAAGGGGCTGGACGGCAATATCCTTATTTTGAAGGAAGACAACCATACTATCTTTTCCATTAACTTCTCCTATCCGTATGTTTTGTGAAGCTTAATAATACGTACCGCCGCGTAGGGTTCAACCAACCCTTTCACATGTTTTCTTGCAGTTAATCGAAATCCCTGTATTTCAACGCCAAACGATTCACTTTCTCGAATATATCTGAAAATTCCAGTAGTAATACTGCTCTTATTCAGGGCTTCCCACCCTTCCCAGTTATTGTTTCACAAGTGGGACACTCCCATTTTCTCAATATCCCTCACCAAGGAAGAGACCAACTACCAGCTTGTTTACAGTTAACGGGCCTTTTTATGGCTCTGCTCTTATTTGCGGCTCTGCTTCCATAAAAAATCTCCTTTGATAAAAAACAATAAGTCCTCTGGAGGAACTATGAACTTTAAAATCAACCCCATAGCATTCGCTCTGCTGAGCGTGACCGCTGTGAGCACCCAGGCACAAACCGCCTATAACGATGCTTGGTGGGCAACACCCAATAACAATGCCGATTTCGTTGACCAGTTCGATGGCGTTAACATCGACCGCAACAAATGGCTGGTGGAAAAAAACATCTTCGTTAATGGCGAAGACATTGATTATCAGGACGTGGAATACCCCGCTGCTGACTGGACGTTCCGCGTTGGTCAACCGGACACTGGCGCGAGCGATGGCAAAGTATTGAACCTTAAAGCCCGCTATATGGATGGCCAGATCCAGGACTACTACGGCGGTAACGCCGGTCAAGGCAAACCCTTGTTTATCCGCGCAGGCCGTATCGAATCGCAAATTACCGATTCCAGTACCTTTGTGTACGGTAAGTTCGAAGCCCGTATCAAAATGCCGCCAGCACGCAACGGCGAATTCCCTGCATGGTGGTTATTAGGAAACTTCCCGGATGTGGGTTGGACCGCGTGCCAGGAACTGGACATCATCGAATTCACCGGCGCCAATGCGTCCAAAGCACCGCAAACCCGCTGGTCTGCGCCCTACCCGGCTTACGGCGGCAACCCCTTCGGCACTACTTACGCACAACTGGGTATTAGCCCGAGCAGCCAATACGTGACTTACGGCGTAATCAAAACCCCGGAATACATTGAGTACTACATCAACGGCGTAAAAACCTTTAGCTGGACCAAAGCCGAACGCGGCGATCAGCCCTGGCCGTACCTCACCCCCATGCGCATGATCCTCAACCACGCCATCACCCATGTGGAATGGCCGGATGTGGGCAACTACAACAAGTTCAGCACCGACGCGAACGTCGCCAACAAAACCGGCTACACCCGCGTGACCAATGGCGTGACTGAATACGAATACCTCGATACCGCGAGCATGAACACCAATATCGGCCGCGCCGGTACTGACTTCCTCGTGGACTATGTAGCGCATTGGCCGCTGCCGGCGACTGATAGCTGGCATAAATACATCGACGAAAGCAAATACAGCTTCTTCCGTCCAACTAACAACACCAAAGGTTTCTACTCGCTGAAAGGCTGGATGGCGCCGGTGTCGGTGACGGCGGATGCGTATTTGCAAGAAGGCGATAACGCCTATCGCGATAACAGCGCTAAAAATTCGGCGGACGGTTACGTCGGCTCCAAATGGGCCACGCCGCGCGATGACAATAACCACACCGTCACCATCGATTATGGTGTAGACAAGCCGATCAAATATTTCTGGATCGAGTGGAGCTGGAACCTGCCGAAGTCTTACGACATCTACGGCAAAACCTCCTCCGGTAGTTGGGAACATGTACTCACCTCCGACCAGCAAAGCGTAGGCTGGGCGACCCATACTTTTGATGTGAACAAGACTTACCGTTACATCAAACTGGTCACCAAAGGCCGTATCGATAAAGCCGAGCCGATCTGGCTGCTCGAATTCAAAGCCTTTGAAGATGTCGCCAATGTGTATCCAAAACCGGCGGGCACAGCGCAACTGGATCGTTCCATCAACGTGTTGAACAACGGCAATTTCGCCGGTGGTTTGGCCGGTTGGGCGGGCGAGAACTATGACGGTTCAGGCGCGGCTTATTCGGTTGTAAATGGTGAAGCGCGTATCACCGCCGCTGCGCAAGGTACGGGCGCGGGTTCTTATCAGTTGCACACACAAGGTTTCGGCTTGAAGCGTAATTACCGCTATCAAGTGACCTTCCGTGCGCGCGCTGAATCGCCACGCAACATTCAATTGCGCTTGTCAGAAGACCAATTGAACCCATCCGCAGGCGGTACTTATTTGTTGCAAACCGTCGCACTGGGAACCACTAACGCTAACTACAGTTTCAACCTCGATTTCACCGCCGGTGATAACCCGGGCCGCCTCACCTTCCTCTTCGGTGGCATGGGCAATGCGACCACTTACATCGATGAGGTAGTGATCCGCGAAGTGGCTTACATCGGCTCTGGTGATCCATTGGTTCCGGCGATTAGCGCAACCAATTTCTCTGGCGCAAGTTCCGGCTGGGAAAGTGAATGGTGGGGTGCAGCTGCACGTGCAGTGGATGGCTCAACCGGCAACAAAGCCAGCGGTGGTCCGGGCGTAGCGGATGGTCAGGACCTGTGGGTCAGCGTGGTTATCGACCCGAACTATGAAGTGAAAGAAGTGTTGGTAGCAGGCGATAAATCCTCGCCCCGCAGCCTGGCCCAATTCAAAGCGGAATACGGCACAGCCAATAACACCCTGATCAACTGGACCAACAGCAACACCGACGGCACCTATGAAAGTTTCACCAACTTCGCGGCATTGTCACCGGCGAACGAGCGCAATTTCCGCTTCTGGTTCCGCCCACCGGCTGGCCAGGTGGTTGAGGTGGCTGATGTGCAATTGATGGCAGTGGATCTGAAACCGCACCGTATTTACACCATCAACCTGGATGGCGTCGGCAGCATCACCCCGGCTGGCACTGTGCGCTACGGTAAAAACAATACCGACTCGGCGACTTACACCTTCACTCCACCGGCAGGTCAGCAAGTCGCTAACGTGATTGTGGACGGCGTTTCACTCGGCGCATTGAACAGCTACACCTTCAACGCAATTTCCGCGAGCCACACCATCGCAGTGTCGTTCACCGGTAGCGGTAATCCTCCGGTAAGCAGCTCTTCATCCAGCAGCAGCTCATCTTCAGTTGTAAGTTCATCGAGCAGCGCAGCATCGGTATTGGTATCGCAAGGTAAAACGGTAACGGCCAGCACCAGCTTGTTGCCCGCTACCAATGCCGTGGATGGCAATGCCGGAACCCGTTGGGAATCCAACCACGGCGTAAGCCCGAGTTGGTTACTGGTGGATCTGGGCAGCAGCCGTGCGTTGACGCAAGTGGTTATCGATTGGGAAGCAGCGAACGCCGCTAACTACGAAGTGCAAGGTTCTACCAATGGCACCAGCTGGACCACGTTGAAAACTGTTACCGGCGCTGCATTTGGCAATCGCACTGACACCCACACTGTGAGCGGCAATTATCGCTACGTACGTGTTTATGCCACTGCACGCAGCGCGGGCAATACCTGGGGCTACTCAATTTTCGAATTAAAAGTTTATGCACAAGGCACCGCACCAAGCAGCAGTTCATCCTCCAGTGTTGCGACTCCTGGCCCATTAACACCGGTGAGTGCAGCGGCAAGTACAGCATTAACTGCCGCTGGAAATGCAATCGATAAAAACGCGGGCACCCGTTGGGAATCTGCGCACGCGATTGATCCAAGCTGGTTAACACTGGATCTGGGCAGCGCTAAAACCTTAACCAATATTGCCATCGATTGGGAGGCCGCCAACGCCGCAGCTTATAAAGTGCAAGGTTCAAATGACAATGCCAACTGGACTGATATCGCGAGCAAATCCGACGGCACTTTCGGTGCGCGCACCGACACACTTTCATTAAATGGAAATTATCGCTACGTGCGCATTTACGGCACGGCGCGTAGCACAGGCAATCAATGGGGTTATTCAATCTGGGAGGTGAGACTAACTGGACTGTAATTAAAAATTATTTTATTCGGTCATTACTTTTAAGGAAGACAACCGCCCGTGAGTTTTTTTGCGGGCGGTTTTTGCGTTACCAGCTTCGAACACGTTTGACGTTGCCGTAACTGTTTTGAAAACGCATAAACCCATCCATGGGGCTCCGTTTCGTCATCCCTGACTCTACGGTTTCAAAACAGTTACGGCAACGCCAAACTCACGTCGAAGATATTTCGAAACAATTAAAAAAGCGTTATTCACAATCAACTAACGGACGATATAAATCATGCTTAAGACCAAATCACTGTTACTCTCTTTATTACTCTCATTAGGTATCAGCAGCGTTGCCAGCACGCAAGCCGCTGTTATTACTTTCGACGATTTACCCGCAACCGAAATCGATGCAATTCCCGATGGCTATCGCGGTTTCAACTGGGGCCAATCACTCAGCAATGTGTCCTACGTTCACAAAGACACCTTGCCCGGCACCGGTTTTGAAAAGGGTGTAGTGTCCGGCAATTACGCCGCGTTTAATTTCCTCGCGACCACCAGCATTATCAGCGGCGAGATTTTTGATTTTAACGGTGCGTACCTGACGGCGGCATGGCATGACGGTTTGAATATCGAAGTCACCGGCTTTTTAAATAATCTCGCGACCTTTACCAAAACCATTACAGTTAATACCCAACAGGCGCAATGGTTTGATTTTGATTTTACCGGCATCAACTCACTCAGTTTACGCGCCTGGGGTAGCCCGTCCGGTAATGATTTTTTTGTGATCGATAATTTCACCATCAACGAAGGATCTGTGTCAGTGCCGGAATCATCTCCGCTAATACTTTTATTACTTGGCCTCACCGCAATTGCACTAGGCCGTAGAACCACGATTACCAAAAACTAATTTCTCCGTTAGCAATAACGTCCCGCTTGGCCGCTACAAAGCAATTTGTAGCGGCGTTTTTGTATGAGTTTACTCATTAAGGTGATCGCATCATGGACCTGGATGACGTCATTAATTTTTACCAAATACATCATGTAAATCGCCCCACTGAACTGGTCAACACCTTTACTGACAGTTTTTATTTTGCAAAGGATTTACAGGGCCGGTTTGTCTACGCCAATCAATTACTCTATGACCACTTTGATTTGAGCGATCCCACTGATGCCATTGGCAAAACGGACGCTGATTTTTTTCGCGACGATATTACCGAGCAAATCCACAAAGATGACACCAGCGTAATCAAGGGTGCAGCCATCACCAACAAGCTGGAATTAATTGAGGATGGCAGTGGCGATGTGCTCTGGTTAATAACGTCTAAAATCCCGTTAAAAAATAATCGCGGCGAGGTTGTCGGCATTGAAGGCATCAGCCATTCCGCCCGCCATATTCAGGCGAACATTCGTTCCTACAATGTTTTTTATGAATGCATTAACTACATGCAAAAGAACTTCAAAAACATTATTTATATCGATCATCTCGCCAGCCTGGCCTGCATGTCAGTCAGCACCTTTGAGCGAAAATTCAAAAAACAATTTGGCTACGGCCCCACTCAACACATTAAACGGTTGCGCATCCAGGAAGCTTGCCGGTTGCTGCGCGCGGGCATGAGCATCCAACATGCCGCATCGGAAAGTGGTTTTTGTGACCAAAGTTATTTCACGCGCGAGTTTCGTAACCTCATGGGCAAAACCCCGAAACATTACCAGCGCGATTCAAATTCTTCTGAACCTGACCGAACAGCATAAGAAATTATTTCAACAGCTGCTCAACATAAAAATTATCACTGACTCAATGCAACATTCGCCGCCACATTTCGATAGAGCAGCAGATTATTTATCTTGTTAAACACTCTTTTTCCCCATCTCCGACATAAATCAGTCACACAAACCACGCATGGGATTTTCTCACGCTTTATTTTAATTGCCGAAAAAACACCAAAAAATGCGCTAAACGTTACAAAGAAATTTTAGCTTCCGGGTGTAGCCTGCCGATTATTAATTCAACAATAATCGAGAAGGACTACTATGCTCTGCAATCAACTCCGCAATAAACTTTTCATCGCCCTTAGCCACCTTATTGTCACGTCTTATATTGCTGGCAGCATGACGGCCTACGCTCAGGAGCAAGATGACACCACGCATTTTGCGCTCGACGAGATAATGGTTACTGCGCGCAAAAAAACTGAAAACCTACAACGGGTACCCGATACCGTCGCCGTATTATCGGGCGACACCGTTGAACGCGCCAATATTGCCAATGCACGCGACATCACCGCGAGAATGCCCAACGTTTCAATCGTGGAATCACTCAGCCCGACATCAACATTTATCATCGTGCGCGGCATTTCCTCGGTGCGCAATTCTGAATCTGCCGTTGCCGTGGTTGTCGATGGTGTGCAAGTCGGCAGTGCTTCTGAAGTATCGCAATCGTATTACGACATTGAACAAATTGAATTATTAAAAGGCCCGCAAGGGGCACTGTACGGGCGCAATGCTTTGGGTGGTGCGCTGATTATCACCTCGAAAAAACCGGGCGATGTATTTGAAGGGAAAATAACGATTGGTACGGGCGATGGAGGCCTTAAAGAAGTGTCCGGCTCGTTTTCAGGCCCCTTATCTGACGAGTTATTTTTCCGCGTGGCGGGCAATCAAAAATCGTTTGATGGCACGGTTGAAAATGAATATTTAAATCGCGTCCTTGAGCGCAATAGCCAGGCAGTTAGCGGTTATACGCCGAAAAATTCCTACATGGATTTTGAAGATAACGAAGATTTCCGTGTGCAGCTGTTATGGGAACCTTCGGATAACAGCTCGGTTGATTATCGCTATTCCGAGAATAATCTGGAAACCGGTGCGATGTGGTATCGCAACATTTACCGTTTGGAAAGCGACGCCAATAAAACCTACGAATTCCCGATTAATTCCAATGGTAATCCCACCGCCATACGCGGGATCGATAGCCATACATTGTTATTTAAACAAGCATTCGATGCTGCGGAATTTTCCTGGATCACCAGCCATACCGATACCCACGAACGTTACGGTGTAGCAGGCGAAGTGCGCGGCAGTGATCGCACGGGCAACGTATTATTTTTTACCGAGCCATTTGTAGAGGAATTTATTGCGCAACTCGACAATCCAATTGACCGCGATTTTTTTAACGCACAACTCGGTGGTCAATTGGACGGAAATTTTGTTGGCAGCGATCAATACTACGAAATTGAAACCCTCTCGTCTGAAGCGCGCTTTTCGGGCGACACCGAAACCCTGAGCTACG
Source organism: Cellvibrio sp. 79 (assembly GCA_003056245.1). GTDB lineage: Bacteria > Pseudomonadota > Gammaproteobacteria > Pseudomonadales > Cellvibrionaceae > Cellvibrio. Next base: position 415,011 of record MVDH01000006.1, read on the forward strand.
TCGGCGGCGCCTATGTATTGTTGACCGAACGAGCAGACACCATTCGCGCAACCTGGGAAACACCAAACGGTGCTCCGTTTAATTGCCCACCCGCTTATCCTGGCGGCCCTTCAGTCACTGACTTCACGTGCAACGGTTTAATCAACGCCACGCAAAACGAACAGGACAATACGGCTTGGGCGTTATTTGCCAGCGCGGATTACGAGGTAACGGACACAGTCACGCTCACCCTGGCTGGACGTTACGATGAAGACCGACGCGAAGTCACGCGTATCGACGGACCTACCGTTGACACGAATGGCCTTGGTGTCGGCGCTTGCGATTCAGAGGCAAATCCGGAAAATTGCGCAGCCGCTAATTCAACACTGGCAAAAACATTTAGCGCATTCCAACCCAAAGCCTCACTGGTTTATGCCCCTAGTGATGCGTGGAGTTTTTATAGCACCTTCGCACGCGGTTTTCGCAGCGGTGGTTTTAACGCATCCGGCGCGCTGTTGACTGACAGCTACGACAAGGAAACACTCGATAGTTTTGAAGTCGGCTTTAAAACAACATTGCTCGATGAACGCCTGCGCGCCAGCTCGGCACTTTTTTATCAAGACTATAAAAATGCGCAGCAATTTGAATTTGACGGCAATACCTTTGTGCAAAGCCTTTATAACATTCCGCAAAGTGAAATTTACGGTATTGAAGCCACTATCGATTTTGCGGTCACTGAAAGCCTGACACTTGGTGTTGGCTTTGGTTGGATGGATTCAAAAATCAAAGAATTCGACGATGAAATATTTAATCGCATGGAATCCGAATTACTCGCACGCACAGCGAACTCGGTGAAATTACCAGAAGGAACCCAACAGGCATTCGATCATCAATTTGAAGGCGAACACCTGCCTAACTTTGCGCACAAAACGGCGAACGTATCCTTGCAACACGAATTACCGGTGGGCACAAAAACCATTATCACCCGCGTCGACTACAGCCACTTCGGTGACCGTTACTGGTGGCTGGACGGCCAAGACGTACAAGAGTCAGTTAACCTGATGGATTCAAGCATTTCACTCATGGTCACTGACAGCCTGGAATTCCAACTCTGGTGTAAAAACTGTTTCGACACCGAATACGATTCCGAATACGCCCCCACCGAAAAAGAACTGTTTGGCGGCGCCGCAAAAGATGTCGCCTATCGTGCACGCGGTATCACTTGGGGAGTGAAAGCTAAATACGATTTTTAATCCCGTCAATAGCGTCCCTGTTTTGCCGCTATCAAGCAATTGGTAGCGGCGTTTTTGTTTTTGGGATAAATTCCCGCGCTAATGTAGATGGTGCCGAGCCGAGCCGGGCAAGCTGAGCGCAGCAAAGACCATCGTGCACATCCCAAGCGTAATCAATGTCATCACAGTGCGAAAAACAATGATCTACCAAGGCAGCTGCCATTGCGGCGCAATAAAATTTGAAGTGGAAGCAGCGGATGAAGTTGAAGTAGAAAACTGCAATTGTTCGATCTGCACTATGACCGGTTTTTTGCATTTGATTGTGCCGCTGCGCGATTTCCGTATCACCGCCGGCGAAGATAATCTCACCACCTACACATTCAACACCGGTGTAGCCAAACACAAATTCTGCAAAACCTGCGGCATCAAACCTTTTTATATCCCGCGTTCAAATCCGGATGGAATGGATGTGAATTTGCGTTGCATAACACCGCAACCAAAATCAATAAAAGTCGTAGATTTTGATGGCCAGAATTGGGAACAACATGCATCTACCATTGCGCATAAAAGCTTATAGATTATTGGATTCAAATTATTGGGTTCAATAAATTGAACCCCTACGGACGAGGTATATGCAGGGGACGAAGTATTCGTAGGGGCGCAATTTATTGCGCCCTACCCCCCAGAATACGCGAGGGAAGAAATAACAATGCACGCAGGAATGCAAAGACCGCATCAAAGGCAATACCCAGAAGGCGGAATGGAATCGAGATTAACCACACAAAAGGCCAGAGCACCAACGCGAGCAAGGCCAGCGGCCAACAAATCACCCACAATAACAGCCAGCAAATAAACGTCAGCATTCCAATTCCCCTAATAAGCGATTGCTATCACTAGCTTGGACTCAGGTTAGGGGAAATTGGATTCACACTAGCGATAAATTATTTGCTCTCAGGCGTGAGATCGACTGCCGCACGGAAACTTCCATCCATATAGAAAGGCACCGAGGCATGATCATGGGAAATCAGCCATTGCCCATGGATTTTTCGCAAAGCAAAAGTTGTGCGCACCCAAAACTCCTTATATCCATCATCTTTTTTAGTGCCGTACATTTTACTAAGCGCTGTTGCGACGGCCAGGTTTTCATCAATAGTGATATCGAAATCCTGCATATCCATTCCTAACGGCCCTTCCCATGTAGCTAGCCACTCTGCGAGATTTTTTGCGTTCAGACCGCGATGAAACAACGGCGGAGCCAAATCATAAATCATCGCATCACGGGTGTAAGCGGCAACTATCGCATCCGCATTGTGATCGGCATAGGCGCGGTTTAATTGTTCAAACAAGGCTTCAATTTGTGCCCTGTCCGACTGGAATTTATGGGTTGATACATTTTTGGTCGAAGCGTTGTTAGCCATGACAAATCCTCCTTCACGCGGCGGCTTGCGAATCGATTTGATCGCGCAACTGGTTGCCATTTAATTTGGTGTAATCTTTATCAACTTCCGCAGCGATTATCAGTTTCAATTTTGGATCGAGTAATTTACGAAATACGCCAAGAAACTCTGGCGACGCAAACAGGTAAATTTGTTCAAAGGAATTTCCCTGATAGCCTTTGGACAAAAATTCAGCCAAGCGTCGAGCAAATAACTCTACATGATGTTTTGCAGGGGTTTGATTGGGCTCATAACCACTAGGCTGAGTCGGCGCACCAACACCATGTTTACTATTGGAAGCGGCATGTTGGCCTAATTTATCTGCTTCAGTTTCTGCTGTTACTGAACTTGCATCCTCATTATACATTTCAGTGACTTGTTCAACCGGACCTGATGGCTTCAGCTGCGCATACACATAGGCGCGTCCACCATTGGCAGTAACAATCCAGGATCTGGCCATAATAAACTCCTCCATCGAAATTATTTACTTAAAGCTAATAATCAAATACTCATTATTAGCTCCCACAAATTTACGATGCAGAAAAATGAGTGATGTTCAACTTATTTCCAGAAGAAAAACCTATATCAATAAATGCTGTTTATACAAATACTCCTTAATTTATAAATCAATGGCGCCCTCAACTGCATCATCCAGTTTTTTTCCAATAGCGGCGCCAACCAGCATTTTTACCCCACCAATAATATTGCCATGCTTGCTGTTCCAGTAATAACCATCACTGGGAATTACTTTAATTACACTGATGCGCGGATCATCTTTTCCTTCTGTAAACCAGGTTTTTAGTATCGGCTCCCATAACTCTTCAATCTTCGCCCGATCCTGCGAGATAGTTGCATGCCCATTTAATTCCAGAAAGTAGGAATGCGACGGCGCTTGAAAATATAACCGTACGCGTGAATCCAGTTTCAACTCATCATTTTTATGGCTATCTACCGGGCTTAAGAACCATAAGTTGCCATCATCATCCACTTTTCGCACTGCCATAGGGCGCGCACCGCTGGAATCACCTACCGCGACGGCCGTACAAAAGAAGCAACTTTCCGCTTCGTTAACAACATCCTTTATTTTTTTAATTGCATCGTGTCCATGCAAATTGTCGTGATTGTTGTCATGTTCATTGTGTGAAGTCATAAGATATCCCTCGCATTAATAAATACTGAATACGAAGTCGACAATTCGATTAACAAATGAGTTCCGCATCTACGCGCGGTATGGCGCGTGGAAAATTACAAAAACTGGAATTTTTTGCTCTGAGTGAAAAAACAAACCCCGCATTTCGTTTCCAAATGCGGGGTTTGTCTTAGCGCTGTTAAATTAGCGCGGTATTATCGATTAGTTATGATGCAAGTCATCACGCGGTTATGATGCGAGAGAAATTACGGAGCGAGTGTCAAACTGCCTTGCATAATCGCAACGTGGCCCGGAAATGAACAGAAGAATGTATAGGCCTCACCAGCTTTTAATTTACTTACCGGAAAAGTTACCGACGCTGTTTCGCCGCCGCCAATAATTTTGGTGAATGCAATTACACGCGCATCATCCTTTTTGAGGTATTCATTCTCAAGCCCCGCAGAAAGGCCGTCAGACGCAACCGGTTTAGCATCAGCCGCCTTGGTCAATACCCAATTGTGGCCCATTACATTTTTGGGCAATTTGCCTGTATGAGTTAGATTCAAGGTAAAGGTTTTACAGGTTTTATTAACGGTAATGGATTTTTGGTCAAACTGCATTGCATCGGTACTGGCCAATGCAAAAGTACATTCATCTGCCTGCGCAAACTGGGCGCCTGCCAGTAAAAAAGCCGATAGAGCAAGAGCATATTTCTTCATGGTTAAACCTCGTTATCCTGGGTTGTAGTTAATCTGATTAATAGAATAAACCACTACTTTACTCAAAAGCAGCTAACCCAATCACGGTTATAAATGCTTAGATTGGTTAATGGTTGAAGACGTTTCTTTACCGTCACCGCCATTAGGCGATGTCGGGTCATGATAGTTCACCCACTTGCCAGTATAAAATCTGTGCGCATTAATCCCCTATACAGAATCAACCTTGCAGGATTCCTCGTTCGTCCGCCAATAGCCTGCCTATAAGATCATCATTTATTAGCAAAAAAGCAGGACTTAACAGTTAATTGACATTAACTTGGCTAGACTGGGAGCCTGCGGGTATTTTATGGCTCATTGAAAGCCCCGGCAGCTCAAAAAAAGAACGAGCGAGATTTGCACCAGTAAAAAAGCAGCCCACCCTAAATTCGGTTTTTATTCATGATGACAGAAACAACGATTAAGTCCCCTTCCAGATTTTCGTGGTTGTCCTGGTTATCCTGGCGGCGTCCTTGGGTATGGTTAATAGGCATCTTCTTGTTTTACAACCTAGTACTTGGCGTCATTGCGCCAATGGTTATCAAGAACCAACTGAATGATCTGGTCGTAAAGCGATTAAAACTCAATCTGGATCTGGACGGTATATCCATCAATCCTTACGCGCTGACACTGAACATAGACAACCTGAAAATTTCCGGAAAAGAGCTGGGGCAACCATTGGGATTCAGCAATCTTCTTATCAATTTTCAGTTGTGGGATTCGCTAGGCGATACGTGGACAATCAGAGAAGCGCATTTAACCGGTGTTTATGGCGAATTCAAACGCATCAATACCCAATCGAACAATTTCACCGGGTTAATTAATAACTGGATTGCGAGCGCAACAAAAACAACAAATGAAGAAAGCACAGACACATCGGAAAGCTTGCCTCGCCTCCGCATAGAAGACACAAAACTACAAATTGCCAAACTTAAAATAATCGACCAGGTTCCCAAAAGCCGCTTTGAAACTGAATTAGGTCCTATTGAGTTTCAGGTTAATCAATTCAGCACATTACCTAACGCCACAGGCAAGCAATCGTTATTGCTTAAAACCAATACTGGCGTGGAATTAAGTTGGCTGGGCAATATCACTCTGTCACCACTTTCCAGCCAGGGCGATGTAAAGCTGGTTGGCCCGGCATTGACAACACTGGCAGATTATTTAAAGGATGATTTTAAAATCGCGGTAGCAACCACCAATCTGCAAGCAAAATTTCACTACGCTATCAACAAGCCCGAGAAAGCCGATCTGAATGTATTGCTGTCCGGCCTTGAGGCAAGTGTGCAAAATCTTAAAGTTAATCAGCACCCGGATCGGTCGCCATTGGTAGCACTAAAACAAATTCATTTAAGTGGAGGCGAACTCAAATGGCCTGAAGCCAGTTTCCACTTGCAAAAAATCCAGCTTAATGACGGCGATGTATGGGCCACTATTACGCCGCAAGGCCAATTAAATTTTACGCAATTGATGGCGGAGAATAGCAGTAATAGTAATGAAAGCTCGCCCTGGCAAGTTGTGAATGAATTGCTATCTGTTAGTGGCGTGAACCTGCATTACCTTGATCAATCCACCACAACACCATCGCAAATTGAAGTTGAAAAAATTTCACTCGATGTGAAAAACCTCGGAACCAAAGCACAACAACCCGTCGAAGCGATAGCAAGCTTTACGTTGCAAGGTGGTAAATTTGAATCTACCGCGAAACTGCAACTGAATCCGCTGGCGAATGTGGAAGGCACCTATAAAATTGCGAAACTCCCGGCAAAAGCCGCGCAAAGTTTTATAGAGCCTTATGCAGCCGTTGAAATTGCTGAAGGCGAAGTGGCAGCGGAAGGGGAAATTACATCCAAGGATGATGCAATAAAAATCCAGGGAACAGCACAAGTTGATAATTTCAAAGTGCTGGAAAAATCTTCGGGCAATATTCTCCTCACCTGGTCACAATTAAAACTCAGTCGTATTATCGCTGACTTGAAAGAACAGAAAGTTAATATTGGCCGCATGCGCTTCGAACAAGCATTTGCTGACTTTAATATTTTTGCCGACGGCACCCATACCCTGACACGCGTCCTGAAAACACCTGAACCGGCCGTTCCAGAGTCCGCAGAAACCATTGAGGCCACTGAACCCTCCAGTGAAGTTAGCTATTTGATTGGCCGCATTGATTTTGAAAATGCCAGCGGAAAATTTACCGACGCATCACTACCGCTGCCGTTTTCCGCTAATGTAGCAAAAATTAACGGCAGTATTTCTACCCTGGACTCCACCAGCCATTCACCGGCCAGTGTAAAACTGGAAGGGCAAGTCAGTGAATATGGCGAGATGGTGATGAATGGTGCAATTTTTCCGCTTGAGCCCACGCAAAAAACCCACATGAATATCAAGTTTAACAACATTGATATCGCCGAATTTTCGCCCTATTCCATTAAATTTGCCGGAAGGGAAATTGCCAAGGGAAAAATGGATCTGGACCTGGAATACCACATCGATAAAAGCCAGATGCGTGGAAAAAACAATATAGTCCTGCACGAATTTGCATTAGGCAAAAAAGTGGAACAACCCGGTGCCGCAGACCTGCCGCTTGATCTGGCCGTTGCGCTATTAAAAGATAAAGATGGTGTTATTCGTGCTGACCTTCCTGTACAAGGCAACGTGGATGATCCTAAATTCGATTACGGTAAAGCCGTTCGCCAAACGATTAGAAAATTGATTACCAATGTAGCAGCAGCACCTTTCCGCTTTCTAGCCGGACTGGTAGGTGTTGGCCAAAATAAGGATTTGGGATACATCAGTTTCTTTGCTGGCCGTACCGATTTATCACCCGCGCAAAGTGAAAAAGTAAAGCAACTGGGCGAAGCACTGATAAAACGCCCGGACCTGCAAATAACTATTCCCGGCGTATACTCTGCATCTTTTGATACAGCGGCATTGCAAGAAGAAAAATTCGATACCAATTTACGGGAGTTGTTATCCAAAGGTCTAACAGATGCAAACATCGGTTCACGCAAATATATCGCTACGCTGGAAAAATTGTACGAGGACAAAAATCTTTCACCAACATTAGCAGAACTGAAAAAAAGTTCCCAAAGTCAAGCGAGCGACGATGAAAATGTCGATCAGCTAACTTATGTGAAAACGATAAAAGAAACATTGATCGCGTCTGAAGTGATTACACAAGAAGACCTAACACAACTTGCCAATAAACGTGCACAGATTGTCTATGACAACCTGACACAAGTACCGGGTATTAACACCGCCCAATTCAAGCTGGGCACTTCACGTGAAGGACAAATCAATAAAGACAACAAACTTAAACTGGAGCTGGGTGCAGATCTGAAGAAAAAGAAGAAGAAAAAACAAGCGACGCCAACACTTTGAGTATTATCTGACGCCACATTTCTGACTTCAACAAACTACCGACATTAAAATGTTGGTAGTTTGTATGCTGAAAGGACAATCAGTAATTAGAATGCGTAATTGATGCTTAATGAATAAAAATTAAGGTCACTCTTCAACATCGTGTATTCCAACTCGGAAAATAAACGCGCGGTGAATTGGTAACCCGCCCCCAACCCTGCGGAAAAAGCAGATTCACTTTTAGAGAACTTTTGATCCATTCTGCCAGCAAATGCATCAAAATATTTCTCACCTTTTGCAACTGACGCCATCGCTATTTTATTATGGCGCTGATCATATGCATAAAGATCAAAGGATTTTGGCTTTATTTTCAGTGTCGATTTTTCTCTCAAATACCCGGCTTTTACTTTGAAATATAGATCGCCGCTTGATCTGTAAACACCATAAATTGCTGTTGTTTCAACATTAACATCAAACGTTAATGCCAAATTCATAAAGGCATAAGGGTATGCAGATTGGGCCATAGCCGCATTCCAGGCAGGATTCATTTGTACAATTTCATCCCACGATATACGGTTTACTCTCATGTCCCCAAAGAACACCTTCTCGCTAGCGTCTTTAGTTGATTTGGAATACTGGCCTTCAATCGCAAAATTTTCCGAGATTTTGTACCCTAACTGAATAAACCCGTTGTTGGCATCAGAGAATTTTATGTAATCCTCTTGCTCCGATTCCACCCCAGGAATCACTCCATAACCTACTCCAACATATAAATCGGATGCATGTTCATTAGCAGAAACAATACCGGACATAATCCATCCTGCTATCCCTAGATAAAGAAAACCCTTTTTCATTTCGCACTCCACATTAAATCAATTAACATTTCCATAGCCCGCAAAGGGCGGGCAAAATTACCACATATTGGGAATATTGTTTAGGATATTTATCAGCGTAGGGGACTTTCAAGAAAGCACAAAAAAGGCACTATTTTTATAGTGCCTTTTGGGGATGGTTACCGAATAAAAACAACGATGTTATTTTTCTACACGAGTTGGTTTTACAGGCAAATAAAATTGCTGGGCAACCAAACGTACACCAATACCGGCAAAACCCTGATACTTTTGATTTTTACCAGCAGTATAAAGTGTTGCACCATTAGCCAATAATTGTTGTGCCCATAGGATATTGTCAGGTGATGCACCCGACATTTCCAAATTCACTTCAGACAATTTAGTAATACGATTATCTGTGTTTAACAGCTCCTCATTGTAACTAAAACAAGGAGTGGTGATGCACATGATGCCATTGTTGGTAACACCATAAAAATTGCCAACAGCAGTGTTTTGTGTAGCAGAACGGTAAGCATCTTTCGCCAGAAATACCCCGAGGACACCGGAGGTAGTATCTGCTTTTGGCAATATTGCACCAACTAACAAAAACGGAGTTTTATTACCCACTGAAATCACACCACCATTGATTGGGCCATCACCATACACAACCGAGGCGACATAACATTCTTCTTTCAAACTGCCATCAGCACACTGCGTTAACTTTTTGTTCACCAATTTTACAAAATAACCACCACACAAAGGCGCTGCGCATTTGCGATAATCCGGCCGGGCAGTGAATACTTCGGAAGCAGTTGTTCTTGCTACGAACTGATACTCCACCAATGGACCATCAAATGCGCGCGAATCAACATAGCCTTTGGCTTTGATCGTATTGCCTTCAAAGGTGAAAGCTATTTCACGGACAGTACCGTAGCTATCTTCATTCGGATCAGCAGGCAATTGAAAATACACGTCGGGTGTAGTTACAAGATTGGATGATGGAAATAAGATATGATCACCAGCGGTAGAAATTTGTGCGGAAAAATTGCCAGTGAATGTTGCTACGGTCGACACACAGGGGTTAACACGGCACCAGGCCGGTGTTACAACAACGGTTCCTTCGACAACAGAAAATGTATACGCATTGCTGGTTTGTGTAAAACCTGAATTGGCGAAAAACACAAATAGAAATATAAAGCTGGTAACTAACTGTTTAACCATTTTCATTTTACGACTCCTGGTAATTACGTTAATTGAAGTTATTGTCATACATCCCTGACAACAAAATGGAAATGACAGCAGCAAGAAATAAATTTATGCGACGCTTTGAAAACGACATCATATTATTTCACTGTGCCTGCATGTCACAAAAAAGTGTACCATCGGAATTTTTACTTTTTTGTTAAAGATTGTTCAAAATTTATCCCCAAAAATTAATGTTAAGTCACATAAATTTACAGCCAATTAAGGAAAGGTAATGCCAGTTAGAACATGTGTTCCCGCCGATATTCCACCGTTATGTGGCATTTATAATCACTATATTGCCCATACAACAATAACATTTGAAGAGTCACCAGTTAGTGTTACTGAAATGCAAAAACGGGTAGAAACCACGATGCAACTATTCCCCTGGCTAGTATTTGAAGAGAATGAAAAAATTCTTGGTTATGCTTATGCAGGTAAATGGAAAGATCGAAGCGCCTATAAACATACCGCAGAAATTACTGTTTATTTACACCCTGAGCATTGTGGCAAAGGTATTGGTGGCATTTTATATAGCACCCTTATTGAACAATTGGCCAATAAAAACATCCATGCATTATTGGCATGTATCGCAATACCCAATGTCGCTAGTGAAAAAATTCATGAGCAATTCGGTTTTCGCCAGGTGGCACACTTTCGCGAAGTCGGATTTAAATTCGGGCGTTGGCTTGACGTGGGTTATTGGCAAAAAAATCTTTAGCATTACGCCTGCGCGTTAATACTATTCCTGACCACAGATAACAAATAGAGGCTATAACCATGAACACAAAAATTATCGGCGTTTTGGCAGCGATCCTTTTCCTCAACACGGCCTGCTCAAAGGAGGAAAATATCCCGCCGTCCTATACCAACACCAGCACCGCCAACACCAGCACCGCCAATACCAGCATTGCCGCCAGTGTAGCCGTCAATTCAACGGCTAGCTCTACTGAAGTTATTGAAAGCACATTAGCAGAACCGGGCGACGCAACCAGCCCGGCAGCTAGCGAATTTCTTAATACCTATTGGAAGCTTACACGGCTGAATGACACAGAGATTACTGTTAGTGAAAAAGAACGCGAACCCTATGTTGTTTTTAATTCAGAAAAGCGCGTTGCGGGTTCAGATGGCTGCAACCGTTTGATGGGAGCTTACGCACAGGAAGGCGATAAACTTACATTCAGCCAAATTGCTTCGACGATGATGGCTTGTGCGGAAGGTGGCGAACAGGCAGAAGCATTCAAGAAAGCACTGGAAAAAGTAGCCAGCTTTACTATTCACGCCGATCAACTGGAGCTACGCGATAATACCGGCCTTGTAATCGCACGCTTTAAGGCAGTTGCTTTAACAAATTAACAAGCGATAAGTACTAAAATAAAAAGCCTGCCAGATCAAATCTGACAGGCTTTTTATTTGGTCGCTGGAAATTTATTTCAATTAGCCGCATCCCCACGTTGGCGAAACTCCGTAGGCGTAATCCCCACCATCCGCTTGAAAAAGCGGTGGAATGCTGAGGGACTATTAAACCCGGACTTGTAAATTATTTCCAAAATTGTTTCATCTTTAAATTCCGGTGCAACCAGCAAACGCTTGGCCTCTTCTACCCGATACCGGTTGATAAACTCAAAAAAATTACTTTGATAATGCATTTTTAAAATGGCAGATACATCACGCGGTTTCAGGCTGATTTGCTCGGCAAAGCGTTCCAGATTGATATTGCTCTCCAGATACAATTTATCCTCGTGGATTGCCTTCTCAATCACAGTTACCTTGTGATCCATTTTGCTTGGCTGTACCGGCTTGGCGGCGGGGATTGCCTGGATATTCAATAGCTGGCGAGTATTAATCAAACCGAAAACAAATAAACCATTTACCAAAATGACAGTGAGGTAATTGTCGATAATACCGAGACTGTCACTGACTGAAGCACTGACTAACCCCTCCAGCAAATACGCCAGTAACGACCACAGCCAGTGAATACAAAAACCGGCCAGTACCGCATCGGCCAATTTCAATTCCGACATGGAAATATCGGAATACAGTTCGCGCAAGTTTTCGCGCAATTTGTATTCTGCAATTACGCAAGCAACGATATACCCAAGGGGAGATAGCTTTACCAACGCCCAAAGAAATGCAGCTACTGCATTTTCTGCACCGGTTAATTCAGTTGTGGGTTGCCACTCCAGGCTGTCAATGCCAAATGCAATCAATAAAACTGCAGCAACAACCGAGGGTAACAAATGAATCAGATTGCGCCAGCGCAGCAGCTTTATTTCCTGCGAGAGCGAGCGCAAATAAAAATAAAGTACCGGCCCCTGCAACAATAAACAGGCGGCAAGAATGCTTACGACAAATGGGGTTTGGTTAATAGTTGCTGTTTTTAAATCGCCGTTCCAGACAATCAGCGTGGCAGTTAATACCAACGCAATCAGCACAAAAAATCCGGACAAAATCCTGCGTGGTTGAATATGTTTTGCTGGCAACAAATTCAACAATACCGCCAGCACACCGCACTCCACTGCGGTGAGCACTAACACCAGGTCATGGATGTTTAGAAAGTTGGTTTTCATTAGACCTTTCTCTGTAGCAACGCTACTTCATGATAGCAACATCACCCATTACCTCCACAAAATCGGGCAACAGGATCAGTGTATGGAGTTTTTTGCTTGGTTGAGTTTCGTTTTTATTTAAACACACAGTGCTTGGCGTAATCCTTGGCTTCGTTGAGAGTAAGGTCCCCTTTGGGCTTCGTCTCAATCGACTTACACCATTCGGGGCTACCTACCTTCGGTGCACATGCGCCGAGCATTAAAGCACCGGCTACTGCCAGCAGCGAAGTAAGGATTCGTAAATTGACCAACATATCGGATTCCCGGTTATTCGTTGTTATATATCGTTATGTAATACAAATGGCCAAACATCTGCATATTTATGAACTGCGACAAGGATAGCAGAGCCAATCATCAATAAAAAACGCAGACAGGAATACACGGGCGATTTTTCAGAATGACGTGCATGCCAGTGTTCATTTGCTCTCGATTGCACTCCCGGCGGACGGATTCCCTCAGCTACACTAGCTCCACTATTTCTCAAGACTGCTCGTTTCAAGGAAGCGCCATGACTGATGACGACCGCACCCGCACATCCCCTTTAACCCAGACACTGCAAGAGAATAGTCCGCTACCTGCCTGACCATCATCTGGCATCCGGAGCAGGAATACATCGGCAACCAGGCCATCATTGCCGGACAGCAGCTTTCCCTGAGCCGCTACCAGCCGGCATTTTGCAAGGCAGAGCAAAACGGGTTGCCACTGGGCCACACAGGCATATCGCGCACTCCGGTGGAATTCTCACTAAGCGCGGAAGGTGGAATTACTATTAATGTACCGGCCAGCAGGATGCAGGTAGAACTGGATGGCCAGGAAATTCGGGGCAATTATCAGTTATCACCCGAACAAATCAGCAATGGCGTCATTATCGGCCTCGGTCGCGCAGTGTTGTTATGCCTGCACTGGTTAACATTCCTGCCAAAGGACAATGCGATTGATGGGTTAATCGGGGTAAGTAGCTGCATCCAAAAAGTCCGCGATCAAATTTTTCAGATTGCACCGACTGACCACGGCGTACTGGTGTTAGGCGAAACCGGAACGGGCAAGGAAGTTGTAGCCCGGGCAATCCACTCTCTCAGCCTGCGCAAAGATAAATCGCTGGTCAGTGTAAACATGGCTGCACTCAATGAAGACCTGGCCGCCGCCGATTTATTTGGCGCAGCCAAAGGGGCTTACACCGGTGCGCAAAGTACACGCAATGGATTTTTCCAGGAAGCGGAAGGCGCAACATTATTTCTGGATGAAATTGGTAATGCTCCCCCTAATACACAACCGATGTTATTACGTGTTTTGGAAACTGGCGATTACCGCCCACTGGGGGCAACCAAAGATTTATCGACGAGCGCACGCATCATCGCCGCAACCGATCAGGATTTATATGGTGGAGCGTTTAATCCTGCATTACTGCGCAGACTCGAAAGTTTCGTCATCAATTTGCCGCCGCTGCGCAGTCGTCGCGAAGACATTGGTGTTTTGATTATTCATTTAATGCAATCAGCATCGCTGGCCAATATCACTGATAAAAATTTATCATTTACTCTGCTTACGCAATTTGCCACTTATGATTGGCCGGGGAATGTTCGCCAGCTACGCAATGTACTCAAAAGCGCTTTGCTTGGTATGGCAAATGATGAACCTGCATCATTTTCCTCGCTTATTGGTTCGCCCCTGAAACAAAAAATTTACGTCAGAGAGCTCACCACAATACAACCTGTAACGCCGTCTTCAATACCCGTGCGCCATGAAAAACCAACAAGAAAAAAACTGAATGAGTTAACAGAAGAAGATGTTCTGACCGCACTTGAGGAAAACGATTGGAATATACAAAGTGCAGCTCAGGCGCTGGAGATTTCACGGCCATCAATGTACAAACTTATCGAAGCCAATAAGCATATACGTCGTGTAGAGAAAATTCCGCACGATGAAATTTACAAGACCTGGCATGCAGCCAATAACAATATCGAACAATGCGCATCCCTATTAAAAACACCTGCTGAAGCATTACGAAGGTATATGCGAGGCTTGGGCATAAACGTGCAGGCAGATCCAATCGCCTGATTTACATAATTATATTTTTAATACAATTACCGATAAGGCATAAAATCGACTTCCGCGTAAATATTAAAAGCTCACCTGTTACCGATTACTAACTGGCAGCAGGTGAAAAAAATCAACGTTTATAAACATAATTTAAAACCAGTTTGGTGTACAAGCTAACCAAACAACATTACGTATATCAGAATTGCTTCTAACCAACTCACTAAAGCGCATTCCACGCCCGGATATATCGACTTTGTGGTTAAAGTTTTCAAGATCAAAGCCACCATTTTCCCTGCTGTATTCATCCTCGAACGGCCATAGGTAATAATCGAGCACTGCGTCATCGCTACCATAATCAGTCACTTCAAAATCTTCGCCCAAAATATCCATAACATCATTTATATCGCAGGCGCCATTTTTTATCTTTTTAAACATATCCATTGCATACCCATGGGACATTTCCGCTGCTCGGGCTTGATAAATAGTCAACGGATGAGCAGTTCTAAAAAATCGCCGTGTCGATTCGGCGTGGCATGACATCACACAATGTTTCATAAAACTATCCTTTATTGAATTAACATCAATTATGTATGCAAAAAAAATTACTAACATGCAACGAAAAGCCCTGTATCATCATTGTATGTCACTACAATTTCTGATTTTTCAGCGTTAAATGATAGAGTAGTCATTGGTGAACTCACATTTGAAATGACTGTACTACTTTTAATATGGCTTTGGATCCAGATATTTATTGTATGACTGGGTTTCATAATGACCGTGTGCCCCAACATCACTTGTGATGCAGAAATAGGATTTCCTTTCACTTCATCTCCATTCAGGCTTGCATCTTGATAGAGTCCCACTGTTATAATTTTCTTTTCCTTATAACTATTTTTAAGTGCATATACACCAGCATTTCCACCATCTTGCGGATGGCTTATGCTTCCATCCGGTTTTAAGGTATAGAGTTTTCTGGTACTTGCTCCCAAGTCGGTATAAGAATGCTGAACAATCGGACAATCAACATCCAATTGCGAAGTGGAAGCATAGATCCCATAGACTTCATTCCATGATAAACAATTTTTACGCATTGGCTTAAAGACTTGCCAAGCGACGCTAAGATCACTGGCACTGTACATTTTCCCAATAACCACACTGGCATTCGCCTGAAAAATAATGGCCAGTTGCTCATTAGTAAAATTCACAATTAACTCATATTGATTACTATTCATGAGGGAAATTCCCATAGCAAATTTTAGAAACAATCGAACCGGAAAAATTTTCCAGTTCGATTGCATTTAATTTTTAATTATACGAATAAAAATCTTCCGCTCTTTGTGTCGTACGCAGTTGAAATGTCAGTGATTTCCCCACCAAACCTCAACAATGTCATCGGTGAAGTTACTGTCGTAACAACAGTGTTACTTTCAATTTCTGATTGCAACCACACATACAGGGTTGTGAACGGAGTCATGACTGCTGTACTTGCGAGCAACACACCGGCCGCAGAAATTGCATTACCGGCAATCTCTGTGCCATTTACAGTTGCATCCTGATACAAACCCACAGTCATCAAGTCTTGCTTGGAATAGTTATTCAACAGGCTAAAAGAATTTGGCTCGCCACCGCTAGCAGGAGCAGAAATCGCACCGCTATCAGTTAATGTGTACAACTTGTTAGACGCAGCCGGAATTCCGGTACTGGAAAGTTTTTCCAATTTTGCCCCACTATTAATACTCGCAGTCGATACATAAATACCGTACTGTTCCTGCCAACTCAGAGTATTTGCATTCAACGGATCAAATGCTTGCCATGCGACGTTAGGTGCAGCACCCAAAGTTGGTTTAGCCACAATCACTTTGGTATTCGTTTGTGCAATCACATCAAGTTGTTGATTGGTAAACGCCATGCTCAATTTAAAGTTAAGGCTCATATAATTACTCTCTTAATAAATAAGGATTAGCTTTCTCGGACAATAAAACGCCTGACCGCAGGAATACTCTGCAATAAATTTTTTCACTTATTAGTGCTGAACTAGATAGCAGAGTTGTTATTAACAACATCTACCTGCGAACAAGCAATCAATTAACCGATGCGTTTTTGCAATATTTAAATAATTTTAAAAATTCCTTTTAGAAAATATTATTGATAAATGAATGCAAAGTAGTAATTGCAACTGGCATGCCAAAGCGGAAATAGCTAAATTCGGGCGGGGATTAATGTTTTATATATAATCTCAAATATGTTTACACGTAAATAAACTAATTTACATGATAAAAAAATAGTTATTATTGATTAACCACCAAAGCTAAGGGTTATTAACATCGATCAATAACCGCTCCAGCCAGCTTTTACAGTATCAAAAAAAATGGGGCATATGCCCCATTTATAAATACAGCCACTATTTTTTATTCATGATCGGCAAAGGCATTTCAGCGCATCACTTATCTCATTGAGAAGATCTTGTGCCTCTTGTGAAAACGAATTAATTTTATCTATAGCAGCTGCCCGCAGGTGAGAAGGAATTTGGTGAAGGTTATGATTTAATTGCTGGCTGCCTAGCCATAAGTGAAGATTGAAGCCCCCTACAGGAATAGACACATGGATTTTCTCCAAGTCATTTACATGTTTTCTTCCGTTGCCCGTAGTGGCCAATGTAAAGTGCAAATCTTCCGAGTCATCTCCCCCTTCAAGGTAATAGCTATAAGAGTTCTCATCTGATTTATTGCAAGTTACATACGTTTTTCCATTAATTAAAAAGCTATTCGGCAACTGATTGCATAAACACATACAGACCTCCAAATTTAAAAATAGTGAATAAGGCTTTAAATAAAATCCATTTCAAAATGGTCACCTGCAATTGCAATGCCGTGCCCCATGCTAATGCTAATGCTAATGCTAAAAATCAATTACATAAAATTTATTTTTATAAAAAGTTTCGCACTTACAAAATACTTTTATTTTTTTGTTTTACATGGAAAACATGTAAATTTACGTGGAAAAAAGTATTACCGAATTACCCAAAAACACACAACTGGAAATGGCATGGTGCTTGCAAAACTCACATCGAACACTTTCACAACGGCGACGCAGGCATGCGCCACCAGGGACGGTAGAATCAATGTTGAAATAATGTTCAGTTATGCATTACCACACTTAAATTAAGAGGATATCGATATGATTAAAAAATGCTTTTTTCAATACACAATGGCCTTAGTATGTATTATCACAACATTCTCCGCTCCAATTACATGGGCATTGACTGAAGGTATCGTGATACGCGGAGGGGAATGTTCCGAAGATGCTTTTAGCAGGGGAGCAGAATTAAACAGCAATGGTAATTTGATTGGACTCAGTGCAAATTGCACAACCAATACAACCGATAAAGCGCAGTACACAAAGTATTTGGATGGCATAGCTAATAAAAAACATTGTGTAGCAAAATGGAGCCAACTGGAACTAAATGGAGTGAAAGTAGAAAAAGATCCTGTAGCTGGAAATCGCTACCACTGCCGACTCAGTGGCAAGGCAAAAGATATCGTAAAAGCGTTGGGCAAGTATCCAATGTAATGATTTAACGAGTCTAATATAAAGAAACCAGAGTCCTATGTCTAGTCTTTAAAGATTAAACATGGGACTCTGCTTGCAAATATATCCTTACCAATCATGAGTCGAATATTTTTTGCATTCCGGAACTGCAGCTTTTTTATTAAAAGAATCTCTACATTCATTCAATATTCTCTCTAATTATCCCGCGTTAAATTAATTATCTTAATCTCCGGATCAATCCGGTACTTCACACCGTTGATAGTGCAACAAAAATCCAAACACCAAACTTCACCTGCACTTAATGCAATCTGAATTTGCTGGCCATTCCTTTTAAGCGGAGATATTCTTTTGGTTTTATCTTTTACGGGAGAAAATTTTTGAGGGATATTTTTTTCGGAGGAATAGTTTTTGTATAATTTTTTAAAATCGCGCCAGCAAGCTTCGGCAACCCGTTCGAGGAGCGGCGTATCTTCATTAGTATCAGCTTGATGGCGACTTTCGAGATCATCCACAACAACATCTTTATTATAAAGTCGCCATAGAATTTCTAATTCGTCGCCACGCTGGAGGCTAATAATATCGCCGGAGACATTCGAGCTTCCCACAGTGCAGCTTTCAAACGAATCCAGCGCTTCAATTACCTCTCCCATTGACGAAAAACGCTGGCAAGGCTGCTTGGCTGTCATACGGCGAATTAGCTGAATTAAAGGATAAGGTAGTTCAAGTGGGTAATCCCACTGGTCGGATGACGATTGAACCAACGCAGCAGCGAGCGCCAATCCACCAAGATCTGCGAATGGGCGCCGTCCGTTGAGTAGTTCAAATAGAATTACGCCAAGTGCATACACATCAATTTGCGGAGCAAGGGGAACACCCAACAAACGTTCTGGCGCCATATAGGCAATAGTACCTTGTGGGTCCTGTTGCAATAGGGAAGTAGTTGTTTGCGTATCCACCATGCAGGCCAAACCAAAATCCAGAATTCGAACCAGCCCCTCCGGCTCCAACATTAAATTGGAAGGTTTTAAATCACCATGTATAAGTCCGCAGGTATGAGCTTGTTGCATGGCTTCAGCAATTTGCCGCACAACATCCAATACAGTTGAATGCTTTGGTTTATCGTTGGCGATAATATTTTTGAGGGTTTCACCACGTACCAACTCCATAATAATGGCGTGGTTATTTTCATTTTCCTCCAACGCATAAATTTTTACGAAGGCAGCATGACTGAGTGAGGCGGCCATGCGCGCTTCACGTATCAGGTCTGCGGCAGGTGATAGCAACCCATCTGCATTCAAGCACTTGATGGCCACACTCCGTTGCAACTTGCTATCCCATGCCTCGTAGACTTTACCAAAACCGCCCTGCCCCAAACAGGAAACAATTTGGTAGTGCTTAATAACAGCAGCCCCGGGAGACATACATATCCATTTAATTATTTATCGGTAAGCTTTTCCCTTTCGGATCGCTTGAAAATAAAGGGAGCTATAGAACCATAAAATAAAAATCTCGGGCTTGGCTTAATGATTTTTATGCCAGAAAATTTTAAATAAAAAAGCCCGTCATCAACGATGACGGGCTTTTTAGACAGACGAAATTATTTCGTCAACAACAAACTATTACGGCAAGGTTTTCAGATGATTGCCCACAGGAACCGAGAAGATACGACCGTCTTTTACATCCCAATTGATTGACCAGGTCATCACACCGCGGAAATCACCATAAGCCGCGAGTGGAACATTACTACCGCAATTGGTGCGCAATGCCAAACAGCTTACAGCACGATTGATATCCGCAGTGGTTGCCTGACCGGAGCCGGCAGCGCGTGGGCCTGATGGCAAACCGAGAGCAACTTGATCCGGACGCAAACCTTTAAATTGACCCGCAGTGCCGTTGGCCAATGGGAAACCTTCAATCATCATACGTGCAGATGCAACCATCATATCCACAGTGCCTGCTTGATAAGCTTGCGGTGAGTAAGGAGTTGCCAAACCACCGTTGTTATACAACTGCACGTGTAATAAATCGAGTTCATTGCGCAGTTGATCGATCATCGGCAAGTAAGCGCCCCAGATGCCCGAGTAAGCTACATAACCACCTTGCACGTAAGGATGCTCGGGCGCCATGGAAACATACAAATCCGGATACATCGCATCCAGCTGTTTGATCGCAGAAACCATGTTGGATATAACCGGTGCACCGTGAATTACTCCGGCACCGGATTCCAGATCGATATCCACACCATCAAAACCATACTCATTGATGATTGCCGCCGTGCTGTTTACAAAGTTGGCCAGGTTGGTGGAGTTGTTCAATGTCACAGTACCTTTTTCACCGCCGTAAGAAAGCACGATGTTTTTACCTTGCGCGCGTTTTGCAGCGACATCGTGAATAAATTGCGCTTTGTTCAACGCAGGATCCAAACGGAATTCCACATTGCCATTGCCGGCGTCATCCACGAAGGCGATGACGATGACATCCCAGGAAGCGTCAACATCTGCAAGACGAAGCACACCACTGCCGTTATCAAAGTTATGCCAGTAACCAACCAGTGCATGTTTTGGCAACGCAGCTGCATCACCGGGAACACGACCATTACCATTTACGCTTGATGACGAGCGGCTGCTCACCACTATTGATGAACTGCTGGATGATTTTGAAGTAGTCGCTACTGACGATGAACTTGGAGCAACGCTGCTTGCTGCACCGCACGAACGCACCAATTCCCACGCCTGTTGCCAATGCGCACCAGTGCCAGGTGCGTAAGCCCAGCTCGCCGTAGACCCACACCAACCTGCAACGGTGCAGCGATATTCACTACCCGCATTTTGCGCAAGAGCACCAGCAGAATAATTGGTACCTGCTGCATATTGCGGTGATGCACAGTTACCAGCAACCACTGAAGATGATGAGCTTGATGGAGCCAACGAACTAAAAGAAGAACTGGAGGATTTTGAACTACTACTGATAACTACCGATGAAACAACAGAACTTTTTGATGACGAAGAAACTGCGCCGTCGCAAGCGCCCAGCAATGCCCACTCTTGCCACTGGCCCGAATAATTTACCGGGTTGTGACCTTGCGACCACCAGTTAGCTTTATAGGCTTTGTTCTGTTCCTTTACTTGACTACCACCGCCGTAAGATGCAGTGGCGTTCCATGCAGGAATGCTAGAACAATCAATTGCCATTGCGCTGGTAGATAAGCCGCTCACACACAACGCGGCCAGCGCTACTTTTATTTGCTTCATTAAAAGTATTTTTTTCACCATTTTATTTCCCCTCTCTCTCGTTGTATTTTTTTAGACAAAAGGATGCCGTAAAGAAATTTAAAAAATTTCTTTTGATTCATCACTTCTATTGAGATTTTTTTTGGGTGTCCCGTGGAGCAGTACTTATCTATTTCTTGCGCTTATTGGTATAACAAATAGATTGGGCCGTACTTGGGGAAACACACCTGTCCTGGTCACTCGTTAAGAGCTCCCTCTGGTCAGTTTTCACAGGCATTTCCCAGCCTGATTTTATTATGGGTAAGTTATTATGGGTATAAAAGTCTTTGTGACAACGTTGCCATATATAACACCGGGTAACGGCTATGGCAATCAACAAATGAAAAAAGCATGACGGTTCGATGAACTTTTCTTTTCATTAGAAGAAAAGTTCATCTAGCGAACTAAAAGCAGTTGGGAGATATGCGATTGAGAAATAAAGGGTTACACATAACTTGTTACGAGGCTTCACAGTGACAGTCTTCTATCATTTATAAAATGGTCCTCTCATAAGTTTTTCTGGCTAGCAATTAACTCAATAAGATGCTCAGCCAGATGATCATATACTGCACGGATGCGCGGGTTAGAGCGTAACTCCAAGGGTGCGGTCAGCCAAACCGGTGAATCCTTAAACCAGTTCTCCGGCAGCACACGTACCAATTGCGGATATTGCACTGCTAATAACGTAAAGCCAAAACCTATTCCCATTCCATTTAACATTGCTTGCCAACACACCATTTGATCATCGCTACGCACCGCAAATGACTCGCGTGTTAATTCAATTCCCAAGGCGCGACAGTGGTTAACAATCGCAGGATTTTTGTCGTAACCAATCCAGTCAAATTCACCCATGCTGCTTGGCGAGAAGGAAATATTTTTTTGTTCGAGATACGCCTTGCTCGCATAACCGCCTATTTTAATATCGCCCAAATGACGAGCCACCAATGTGTCCTGGGAAGGCTTGGTCATACGGATTGCGATATCCGCTTCGCGCTCCAGCAAATTATCCAATGCATTATTCGCAACGATTTCCAGTTGGATATCCGGATATTTCCAACGCAAGCTCGCCAGTATTGGCGGCAATAAAAATGCACTGGTCATTTCACTCGCAGTAATACGCACCGTGCCTTTTAACGATTGGCTTTGCCCCGAAGCGGCTAACTGTAACGAATGCGCAACCAACTGCATTTGTTTGGCCGGGTAAACCAGTGCCTCGCCTGCCGCCGTGAGCACACTACCGCGCGCGCCGCGCGTAAATAATGCCGCACCTATCTCCGCCTCCAGTGCCGCAATTTGCCGGCTTAAGGTAGGCTGGGTTGCACCAATCGCCTCGGCTGCACGCGCCAAAGCACCGTGCTCGACTACCGCCAAAAATGCCTGGATCAGGTTCCAATCAAAATTTAATCGATTTGCGTTATCCAATTTTGCATAGCTCCTATACCGATATCGATCTTGTGGCTAATACCTTCGCCACTGAAAATGGGGCCATCGATTACATCTTCACTGATTAACCAAAAGGACCGCCGTCATGAACACACTGTATCGCTACTTTCTCGATTCGCCGAAAACCCTGACCTTGTTTGTGCTGACCTTGATGGCCTTTGCATTTAACTATTGGGCATCCAACGCTTTAACGGCAAGTTATATCGAATCCAGATTCCCGGTTCCTTATTACGTAGCGCAACTATCTTTTAATCCGGAACAATTAAAAGCCTGGTACAGCACATTACAAACACTGGGAACATTTGATGTGTATGTATTAACGCAACATATAGATTCACTTTTTATTTTATCGACGCTATTGTTACATTGCTTTGCACTGGTACTGATATCGCGCTTGTTCAGCGCCAACAGTAAAGGCAGAAAAATAATGGTTGTGTGTGCATTAATTTCTGCGATTGCCCCCATCAGCGATCAGCTGGAAAATCTAGTATCATATGTCATGCTCGCCGATCCAGAAAATTTTGCAAATGGCCTTGCTTATATTTATTCCAGCTTTGCTGCCACCAAATTTGCATTCTTTGTGTTTGCCTATATTGTTGCGCCGTTGGGTTTAATCGTAGGTTTGATCAGTTTGTTGACCAATCGTTATAAGCATGAACAACAAATCACAGCGGCATAAGCATGGCCGTTATTTAACAACAAATCGTAAAAGACATCACCACTATTATTCATCAAGTTTGTATAAGGAACCATTATGAAAAAGTATTTATCATTTATCGCCAGTACTTCATTTTTACTTGCAGCTTTCAGCCCAAACCTTTCTGCCGCAGAATTAACGGTAGATGTAAGTAACATCCAGCAAGTGCAGGGCAGTCTCTATATTTCACTCTATAAAGATGAGCAGGGATTCAACGCGAACACCAATTTCGTAAAACGCGAAAAAGTCAACGTCGATAAAAATACATTGCAAATAAAACTGGGCGATCTACCCGCTGGTGATTACGCACTGAAGACGTATCAGGATGTGAACGATAATGGCAAACTGGATTTTAATGGCATGCTGCCCAGCGAACCTTACGGCTCCAGTAGCAAAAGCAAGGAACTGGCGCCACCAGGTTTTACTGATGCGAAATTTACGCTGGATAGCAATCGGACTATTCAGATTCAGTTATTGAAATAATTTAATCTCCCCGGCTCCTCTTGGCTACGCTCCACGTTTCTAATCTCCCCCTAACCCCCTCTTTTTCAAAGAGGGGGAACATTCAACCCTCCCTTAAACGGGAGCGGGCAGCCAGAGGGTCAGGAGAGATTAAAAGGGAGTCGGCTCCCCTCTTTGAAACGGGGCGCGTAGCCAAGAGGGGTTGGGGGGAGATTAAATTATTTAACGCTACGCTGACGTACCGCTTCAAATAAACAAATACCCGTAGCAACAGAAACATTCAAACTGCTAACTGTTCCCGCCATTGGAATATTCATCAAATGATCGCACGTATCTTGCGTAAGGCGACGCAAACCATCACCTTCTGCACCCATTAAAATTCCCACCGGGCCAGTCAGATTGGATTGATAAACGGATTGCTTCGCTTCACCCGCCGCACCGAATAACCAAATGCCCTGCTCTTGCAATTTTTTGAGCGTACGCGCGAGGTTGGTGACGGGTACGAAGGGTAAAACTTCTGCTGCACCACAAGCCACTTTGCGTGCGACCGGTGTTAAGCCGGTGGATTTATCTTTGGGCGCAATAACCGCATGCACACCCGCCGCTTCTGCCGAACGCATACAGGCCCCGAGGTTATGCGGGTCGGTCACGCCATCCAGAATTAATAGAAACGCGGGCTCACGCAAATTTCCCAGAAATTGGAACAACCAGGTTTCATCGTAAGTTTCACCGAGCGTACAAATTGCGATAACGCCCTGATGATTTTCATCATTCACCATATCGTCCAGCTTATTGCGACCGACTTGTTGGCAATGGATGCCGTTAATTTCCGCGGCGTTCACAATTTTTTGCAAGCGATGGTCGTTGCGCCCCTGGAGCAAATAAATTTCAATCACTCGCTGGGGTGCACTTTTTAGCAATGCCTGCACCGCATGCAAGCCATAAATAATTTCGCGTTTCAAAACACTTTCCTGAAAAAATAAGCTCAACAATAACTAAAAATTATCGCTCGGAGATACGCGTTTCACGCTCGCGCAACTCCCTGTCTTTCACTACATAGATTTCCCGCTGCTGGTTCTCATCGAAAACAAAACCTTCGCCTTGCAGCCAGCGGTTAATCCTTCTTCTTAGCCTTAGCCACCGGTCTTTTAGCAGCTGCCGCCGCAGGTTTAGCGACAGTGTTGCCCTTTGTTGCCTTTGGCGTTGGCGATTTAGCTGGCTTTGGCGTTGTTGCGCCTGAAACTTTCGCATTCTTACGGCCATGCTCCACCTCACTGGTAGATGTAGATTGCTTTTTCACAGCAGACCCTGCTGCAGTTTTCGCCGTTGGTTTTTTCGCAACTGTATTTTTTGGAGCTGCACTTTTTGCAGGCTCATTTTTTACTACTGCATTTTTTGTTGTAGTAGTTTTTGTTGCTGACTTTTTATCATCTGTGTTTTTTGCATTGACTGATTTGCTATCTGCAACCCGTTTTACTTTAATCGTCGATGGCTTATCTGTTACGACGTCCACAACAGCAACTCTTGCTTTAGCCACTGGTTTTGCAACGGGCGCTTTCACCTTGGCCTGCTTAGCGACAGATTGCTTGGCACTCGCTTTACTGCTGCCCTTTGTGTTTTCAACAAAATCATCCAGCGCGAAATTACCCGCGGATGACTTGGCATTGGATTTTTTACCTGAGCCTTTTTTGCTAGCCGCTCTAGGGTTGGCAATTGCTTTTTCCGCAAGTGCTTTATCAACCGCTTTACTAGCACCAACTTTATTGGCAACTGTTTTTCCTGATGGCTTTTTAGTAACCGCTGATTTGGTAATTGCGGGCTTAGCGTTAGCTTGTTTAGTGGATGAAGGTCTTTTAGCTACTGGTTTTGCCGATGATGACTTAGCCGATTTCCCCGCGAATTTCTCTACCGCTTCAACGACTGACTTTTTCGCCGACGCCGCTAGCTGCTCAACCGCATTCAATGATTTTTCCAGCAATGAATCAGCACTTTTTTTCGCTTTGGATGCATCGCGCTTAGCAACTTTCGGTTTAACGGCTGATTTGGGGCGGCGAATCGCATTAGCCGATTCCAATTCAAAATCAATCTTGCGATTATCCAGATCCACGCGCACAACACGCACAACCAACTCATCGCCCAAACCAAATACCTTACGCGTGCGCTCACCAACCAGACGCTGTTGCGCGGCATCAAAGCGATAATAATCATGCGGTAATGACGTGATATGGATTAAACCCTCGATATACAACTCATTTAATTCAACGAACAAACCAAACCCAGTCACGGCACTCACATGACCATCGTAAACTGCACCGACTTGATCGCGCAGGTATTCACACTTCAACCAACTCACCACATCACGCGTGGCTTCATCGGCGCGGCGTTCAGTGCGCGAACATTGCTCGCCGAATACCAGCATATCGCTCGGTGAGTATGGGTAAATTTTACGTTTGGCAATTGGTTTGGCGGTTTCAATACGACGCACATGGGTGGATGGCAATTCGCTACGAATAACCGAGCGAATAGCGCGATGCACTAACAAATCTGGATAGCGGCGAATCGGCGACGTGAAATGCGTATACGCCTCATAACCCAAACCAAAGTGGCCGTGGTTTTCCACTTGATACATCGCCTGACGCAAACTGCGCAGCATTACCGTTTGAATTAAATGGCCATCGCTACGGCCCTGGATCATTTGCAATAATTGTTGGTAGTCACCCGGCGTCGGGCGATCACCACCCGCAAGACCTAAACCCAACTCGGAAAGATACGCACGCAAGTTGGTAAGCTTCGCTTCGGTCGGACCTTCATGCACGCGGAACAATCCAACCAAATCGTGCTTCTCAATAAATTTCGCTGCACACACGTTTGCACACAACATGCATTCTTCAATTAATTTATGTGCGTCATTACGTTTAATGGGAACAATGCGTTCAATTTTGCGCTCTTCATTAAATTGAATACGCGTTTCCACCGTTTCAAAATCAATCGCGCCGCGTTCATCACGCGCTGCACGCAAACATTCATACAACTTGTGCAGCAATTCCAGCTGCGGCACCACCGCTTTATATTCTTTGCGCAACGCCTCACGCACTTCGCCTTCACCGGTTAGGATCTCGCCCACTTTGGTGTACGTCAAACGCGCATGGGAATGCATAACGGCTTCATAAAATTGATAACCGGTGATGCGCCCTGCATCGCTGATATTCATCTCACACACCATGCACAAGCGATCCACATCCGGGTTCAGCGAACACAAACCGTTGGATAATGCTTCCGGCAACATCGGCACCACGTAATCGGGGAAATACACCGAGTTACCGCGCGCACGCGCTTCTACATCCAGCGGCGATTCCACTTGCACGTAATGCGATACATCCGCAATCGCCACATACAAACGCCAGCCACCTTTGCGACGCTCACACAACACCGCGTCATCAAAATCGCGCGCGTCTTCACCGTCGATAGTCACGAACGGCAATTGGCGAACATCCACGCGATGCTGTTTATCTTTTTCTTCAACAGTTGGTGATATCAACGCCGCTTCGGAAAGCACATCCACCGGCCACACACTGGGAATACCGTGCGCCTGGATCGCCAATTCGATTTCCATCCCCGGCGCCATGTGGTCGCCCAATACCTGGATAACACGGCCGGTCGGCAAACGGTTTTTATCCGGTTGCTGGGTAATTTCTGCCACTACGATTTGTCCATGCTTCGCACCACCATAAGCGCCAAACGGAATCATAATGTCGTGGGTAATACGCGGGTTTTCGGCGCGCACAAACTGCACACCTTCTTCATTAAAAAAGCGCCCCGCCAATTGCGTGGTGTTACGCACCAGCACCTCAATAATCGCACCCTCCTCCTTCCCGCGATACTGCTCACCGGAAAGGCGCACCAGCACCTCATCGCCATCAAATACTTTGCGCATCTGGCGATTGTGAAGGTAGATATCCTCCTCACCATCGGCCCGCAACACAAACCCGTACCCATCGCGATGCCCTTGCACCCGCCCACGGACCACATCAATCTTGTCCGAGCGCACATAGGCATCGCGGCGATTGCTGATCAACTGGCCATCGCGCGCCATCGCAATCAAACGGCGGCGTAAGGCTTCCACCTGATCCTCATCGGTCAGTTTCAGCATCACGCACATTTGTTCATGGGTAACTGGCTGGTCGGCGCTATCGAGTAAATCGAGGATATATTCGCGGCTGGGGATGGGGTTTTCGTATTTTTCCGCCTCACGGGCGGCAAAGGGGTCACGGCTGGAGTTTTTACGTTTAGTCAATTGGGTATCCTGTGAGCAAAATTGGTAGTTTTCAAACTATCCCGAGGTATATAGAGGGATTATAGGGCAGCAATCATGACAAACCTACAAATAAAACCGAAATCCCTGTTGACAGTCACAAGGCCGATATTTATAGTGCGCGGCCTCAGCTTGCTGAGTATGCCCAGATGGTGAAATTGGTAGACACGCCAGCTTCAGGTGTTGGTGACGCGAGTCGTGGAGGTTCAAGTCCTCTTCTGGGCACCAAAAATATGAAAGCCCCGTTACGGAAGTGACGGGGCTTTTTGTTTTAATCAGCTTTATAACTAACCGATGTGTAACGATACTGGCAAGAACGCGGGCCTATTTCAAAGATCAGCAAACGCCTCCCACTCTGATTCATAGCCAGCCCTTCTAAAATAAGCCATCAAGGTATTAATTACTTTTTCCAGTAAAAATTCGCACTCAACCGCATCGCCTTTGTATTGAAACTCATTTGATTTCTCTACCATCCTCCAAAAGAACTCTGCCACCTGCAATGCTTCTTCTTTGTTAACAATCTCATTTCGTTCAATAATCTTTATGGTTTTTTCATCATTCAACAAACCGGCATAGAAAATAACCATTTCTTTTTCTGTGCTTGATTTCCAGTCGATCATTAACATCAACCTTGCCTCATCGATTCAGATGTACGTGCATACACATAGCAAGCCTTTCCGTCTTCGCGAACCATACGAGCAGCATTGTTTATCTGACTTGAGCGATTTGAATTATCCTTAAAGTTATCAATCGAATGCTTTTGCAAATCATAAATTTCGATTAATTTCATTTTGTCGCGTTTTAGAAACTCGTTGAATTTTTCCAGAGCATGAGCTTCATTTGCTGCCGACAATACGCAAACGCCTAAAATCCATGATGAACCATCCAGATTCATTGGTGAGTCTTCGCTTAGGGTAGCTTTGTGGTCTATGATCCATACTTTTTGGGTGTCCATAATTTAAGCCCTGAAAAATAAATCGGCTTTCTCAGTTATCGTTTTCGCTCTCATTTATTTTTTCAACAATGATTCTTAGCAGCATTGAATCGTTTCCCAGCTCAATAGAATCATCACTATCTGGATCTAAAATTTTCAGCTTCTTTTCACTCAATTCCAGTTCTTTCAAAACAGCATGGCGGATTAAACGTAATTCGATTTCGCTAAACATTTTTTGCTACCAATTTTCCCGTAAATTTATTCACATGAACAGCATACTTTTCTGCCCATTTACCAAGCTCTTCCGCCCATTTCTCTGGCGTAATGTCCGTCAAGGAACGAACACTGTAGTGACCATTAAACTTGTTACCAGTAAGATCTTTAGAAAGGGTAAACCCGGGAGGCAATGGCGAATCTTTAGGAATAACCCACCAATCACTACCACTTCTGAAGTCTGGCTTATTAAATAGGCTAAGGCCACCGCTTTTATGGTC
The DNA here is from genome assembly GCA_003056245.1 of Cellvibrio sp. 79. Taxonomy (GTDB): domain Bacteria; phylum Pseudomonadota; class Gammaproteobacteria; order Pseudomonadales; family Cellvibrionaceae; genus Cellvibrio. The sequence goes on from MVDH01000006.1 coordinate 444,783, forward strand.
AATAAGTAATTGACCTCCAATATTCTTAACTTTTAGGTCAAATTTTTCCGGAGCCACCCTTGGAGGACTAAGCCGAATATAATCGAATCGCGGCTTTGTAGCTCCACCTCTACGAAACAAGTCCTCAGGTACTTTTATAAAAAATTCTATTGGTGTGTGCATACTAAAACTCCTTGCTTAATTAAAGTTAGATCTTGCTGTATTCGATCCCGAACATTTTTTTGTATTTATGACCAACTGATTTTTCCGATATAAAACAACCTATTGCTATCTCTCCGCTATTGCTTGATTCCTCTAAGCTTAAATGAATTTCAAAATCATCCTCCCCCTCCCACCTGCCATTCTCATACAGAATACTTGCCATTACAGATTCAACCAAAATATCCTGTTCTTTTAGTAGCGAAACCAATTTTTCAACTGCGGCTTCTTTTGATTCCACTGGCACTACACTGCGACCATAGTAGTAAGCACTACCATCCTGAGGCAATACACTTTGCGGTAGCACCTTGCATTTAGTATCAATAACCCAAAAACTTGACATACTTTCCCCATAAGGAAATGACATTTAAACGTAAAAAATAAATCAATGTTTATTCTTCATCTCTAAATATTCCAAACCTAAATTCGCCGGAGAAATTTACTTCTTCTATCAATTGTAAAATATCATCCCGATGCTCACTGTCGGCAAACCATTTTGCGTTTTCAAAAGAGGAGTTTTGATAGCTTTCTACTAGTTCAAGCTTTGCGTTTTCCAATTGCTGTAGAAGTTGAGATCTAGCATCTTCATTAGAGTGCGCAAATGTAGCACCCTCAGCAGCAGCGCATTCAGAATCACCCATAGCCAAAGGACTTGCTTTTAGTATCCTTACTCTGAAGGACATAATCCAAAGAGTCTTTTCCATGTATACACCCTACCAGCTAATCGAATCGGCTTGCATAATAGAGTCCACTGTACGTAACCTCAATGACCCGCATCACAAGTCTTAACTATGCTCTCGGCGTAAAAGTAAACATCATAATGACTATTTACCGCATTCATCCAGATCGCATGAATTATCAATTGCTGTCAATTTCCTCTGACGAGGTAATTAGCAAACTGGGTAAGTCGTACCCATTTCATATTGACCCAACACCAAAACCCTACTCTTCCATTTGGAAACCATTAGAAGTTTCGTTCTATGACAGCACATTGGGTAAGAAAAAAACCAAACTTCCTGATATCAATATTGATCATGGGCGATTTTTTTTAAATGAAGCGGGCTACAATGTATTATCAACATTGATTGAATCAGATGGGAAATTTTACCCGTGTCTTTTGGTGAGCAAAGCGGTGTTATTTTCAATGCTTTGAAAATTGCTGAAGATTTTAATGCTCTTGACACAAAGCTCAGCACCAAAAACGATTGGGGTGATTTGCAGTCATTAGCTTTTTTTGAAGAAAGACTTGAGGGCAGCAACTTATTCAAATGTCAGTTTGATGGATTTACAGGCTTGTTTTGTAATGATGCATTTAAAACAGCAGTTGAAAAAGCGAGTTTAAACGGTGTGGCCTTCAGCATCGACCTTGGAAATATATTTCCTCTTGACCAATCAGCGAAAGAATCCATTAAGCAATGGCAAGTAGGTGCTGGTGAGCCTGCGAACCGCAACATTCGTAATCGCAAGCAACGCATTGTTTCGATAATACGGACAACCAATCGATACCAGATTTAATTTTTATTACTCACTTAGATATGGCGGCCTACGGACCAAAATATTACTTAAGTGTAAAACTACCTTTCTTTTTCGACGAAATTATTTCGAACACCAAATTTTCTCGCCACACTTTACCAATTTGCGCTTCAAAATTATCACTTGGATTAAATCTGCCCGAGTATACGCCAAGGAAGCGCCAAGACATGGGGTTATCAATGATTTTCATTTTAGCGCCCTCACCAGTTAGCGAATAATGTCTCCAATTGGAGATTGCGAAACATGGTGATCCTGACATACCTTCACGGGTGGCTGTATCTACGAAAAAGAAAGTGGTCATACTGTGCCCGAATTCCAGTGAGGACGCCAAACTAGCTCGCTTCCATATTGGCATTAGCCCATTTGCGGATAGACCGAGAGGAAATCCAGGCAAAAATAGATCAGCACCGAGATCAATAAACATCATGGGGTCATGACCGCCAGAATCTAGAATATCGCGTGCAGGCTCACATACATTTTCAATGCGAATTACAGCAACATCGACAAGTTGCCCATGAACAGGATGCTCGTACCATGCAATAGAATCATCAGCCTCACTCCCCAATTCCAACGTATATTTTTTCCAAACAAGCTTGTCATTAAGAAGTGCGGTGGCGTAATAATCACAGAAAGAAGGAACTGCACCTGAGGGATGTCGAGGCTGTCCTGTATCAGGCTTTCTTCCTGAAAAAACGTGCCAATTTGTGACGAGATACCACTGCTCATTAGATCTAATAAAAAAGCCAGTTGCAGTGCCTAACTGTGCACACTCGTTCGAGAGTTCCAATTTTGTAATTGCTGTAGTTAAGAAAGTTGCTGTTGCAGCCATATAAAGTCCAAAAAATACGAAGAAGTAAGTTGGGTCAGCCCTCTAACATTTGTAATACGCCAGTGCGCTTTAATTAATACTTTGCTATTGATTGACAAGAAGATCATATAGGAGTCATACATGATCCAAGCTACTTACCAGAAACTTTTTTTTGAGCTGGAGGTATAGCTTCCAAAGTAGCCCCTCCCAGTATTCCTAACTCTTTTAATGATCGCAAGTCTGGTGCCGGAATACCCACTGGAACTCGCTCAATAACCCTCCTACTTAAAATTATTTCATTTTTTTCTTTATGCCTAAGTAACCAATCATAACCATAAGCAAATGGACGAACGTGATCTTGAAGAACAAAAAATAACTCATCAGTGAGATCATTCAAAGTGTCATACGCTGCTATGGGCAATGTAATGATGCCTATATCTTTTTCAAAAAAAGAACAATCAATCGTGATAAACGACTCCCTAATTTCCTTATTAACACGTTCAATTTCTTCGGCAACAACCAAGTCTCTTTTTGTCGGGTCACGAAGTTCAGGGCGCATTGTTGCAGCCTTAATACCCTCTTCAACTGTATGCTGAAGATTCACCGTCGCCTCAGAATAACGTTGCAATCTAATAGCTCGGGCCTCCTTCATGTTTTGCAGATAAGATGCATCACCAGCAAAATCTTTGGGGGCATAAAAGTTTTCAGGTCGATGATAAAGGATGTAGAAAAACGCTATTGCAACACCACTGGGAAACACACAAGAAAAAACAGCCAAAACAATTTGCAACCACGATTGAGTTTGCGAAATACTGATTCCTAAAACAATTTCGGACAACGCAACAAAAAGAAAAATAATTCCAAGAGGTGTAAGTAATTGTGGCGGTGTTTGCATGTAAACTCCTGTTATTCGCACAAGGCTCATATTGATACCTAATAAATCGGCCTTGTATAGAGTTCGAAGCATAGGCCATATCCAAAGAGATTAAAATAACGCCATATTTCAATTTTTAGCTCACATTGACAACCCCACCCTCATCCCCTAACCTGCCCGCGCTGCGGTAAATCCCGCAGTCGGGATTACGACCCCCGGTAAGTATCTAACCGGCGCGAGACTTTTGTTTCGTGTCCTCGTACAGCTTTGCCTGTTGTTATGGCGGCTGGGCGGGGCCACCTTCGGGTGGGCCGGTGTGGTTAGATCCGGTGGTCGTAACCCTGCTCAGTCCGCCCCCATGAATTACGACCTCATGGGGGTAAATGGCAAATCTAACCCGAGATTTTTATTATGGATAATACAATTCCCCCTCCCCCGTTTCCGAATACCTGCGTTATTAAACTCGATCAACTCCAATACGCGTTTTACAAAAAATCCCGCCTTGAAATTCGTTCGCCCACCGGCGAAGCGATTACTGTACTCAGCACACCGGTGCCTGTCGTAACGGATGAGGATGCAATTCATCAACTGTATTGTCAGACGCTTATATTAGAAATGTTGTTGTATGAAGTTAATGAGCGCCTGAAGTTACCACAGTGGGCAATTAACAGTGTTGCGCGTGTGATAGACAGGATTGATTTGCACTTGAAGAAGCAGTTGTCGATGTAAGTTTCAGACGAAAAAAAATAGCGTAGGTTATGGCGGGGCGCGCAGCCTGAGGAATGAACCGCAACATTCGTAATCGCAAACAGCATATTGTTTCGAAAATACGAAAAATCAATCAACGTCACATGTATTTTATTTTTTGTGGTTGCGGAAGTATGGTCATGTTGCGGTTCGTTCCCAGGCTGCGCGCCCCGCCACAACCTACGCACCAAAATGAAAATTGATAAAACAGAGCATCAACGGGAGCGATGTGTTATACGACCTGCTTTACCAAGCAACTTGTCAATTTCCGCTATTGCCTGTTTATCGTCAGCAATTCGTTGAGATAATTGTGCCCGCTTTTTATGTAGCTGCTCTGAAAATTCAGGGCAAAAATAACCCAAATTTTTATAGCGCCGATATCCTTCCTTAATCACAGAAAGACTGAATCCTATCTCTTTTCCTTTTTGAATAAAGGCTAATTCCTCAAGCTGTGCTTGCCCATATTCCCGATAGCCATTTAAACCGCGCGATGGCGGGGTCAAGATTCCAATTTTCTCGTAATAACGCAGCGTGTCGCGTGCCAATCCTGATACTTTTTCGAACTCGGAAATTTTCATCAAGAACCTATTGACTATGGAGTTAATCCACACTTTACCATAGTTTTAAATGGAGACCACATTATGAAAATTACTCAAATTAGAAACGCCACAATCATTCTAGAAATATGCCAGGGTCGCATTTTGATTGACCCTATGCTCGCAAGAAAATCAACATTACCCAAGCTTCGATACTACCGTAGCCAAGAGCGCAATCCATTGGTTGAGTTGCCAAAGGCATTTGAAAAGTTACAGAGCAGTATTGAATATGCAATGATTACTCATTGTCAAAAGGGGCATTTCGATCATTTAGACCGAGCGGGAATCAGATGGTTATTGGACAATAAAATTCAGACATTTTGTACACCTCACGACGCGGCCTATCTCAATAAAAAAGGTATTCATACTAATATTTTAATAGAAAAATGTAGTCCTTTCTTTGATGGGACAATTGAACAGGTTCCAGCTAAACATGCGAGCGGCTGGCTATCACCACTGATGGAGCATGGAACAGGTTACTTTATTAAGCTTCCCAAGGAACCAAGTTTATATCTAATGGGCGATACCATCTTAACCGATGAAATCAGAGCATTTATCTGCGCTAACCAACCGGATTACATTATTGCGCCTACAGGAAAAGCGCAATTTGATTTAGGCGCTCCCATATTATTGGATGAAGCAGATATTCTTGAACTAGCCTCAATAAGCAACGGAAAAATTATCGCTAATCACATGGACGCTTTAGATCACTGCCGTATTAAACGCGCAGATTTGGCAGAGTTAATCAGCACTCACAATTTAATTGCGAAGTTTCTTATCCCGAAAGATGGTGAAACCATAACTCTACCTATATAAGAGCCATACAACGCTGCGATAAATTTTGTCCAGTGAACCGCAACATTCGTAATTGCAAGCAACACATTGTTTCGAGAATACGAAAAATCAATCAACGTCACATGTATTTTATTTTTTGTGGTTGCGGAAGCATGGGCATGTTGCGGTTCGCTCCTCAGGCTGCGCACCCCGCCACAACCTACCGGCCTTCACAAAAAAATCTTGAATATTAAAAAATTTATAGCTAATTTTTTTTCGTTTTTTTGGTAACTAAAGAAATAAATTATCTTAAATAATTAATTAAATTTGCGTACTTACTTCGACATTATGATGCACACCTATCAAATAACTAATACTTTTCAATTAAAAATTAAAAGCAATTAGTTTCGCTTAAATACACATAATGATCATGCTGATCTCATTCTGTATAAAATATTTTTAGCTAACTACCAAATCAATAATTACCGTGCTAGGGTGATTTTGGGGCTTAACTGGCCCCAAGGAAAAACACTTAAACATCTGCAAAAAATGGCATACGAATTTTATTTTTATGCCACATTTTTTGTGTGCAATGGTTTTTTATGAGGATAATAAAATGAAATTAGTTAAAAATAGACCACTCGGCCTGTTGGGTACTGCGTTATTTTTTGGTTGTGTTAATTTTGCAGCCGCAGGCAATCCTGGTATTACCGGCCCTCAGTATGATTCTGATGGCAGCTTTCAGTTGACGCCATATCTACCCGAGGCGCCTTATTTTTTAAATGATATCTGGATGAAAAAAGGCAACGGTAATTGGCAACCACTGGTGGTGGGTTATCGTGATTATTCGGTTAACGTAGATGTGAGTGCTGTTGGAGACTACGAATTTAAAACCAGATGGTATAACCCTAGCCCACAACCTGGCACCTACAGTGGATTTAGTAATAGTATTGTGGTGATCGTTAGCGCTATAGCCGCACCGGATACGCCGGGAATCAGCGTTCCGACTACAGATACCGATGGCAATTATACTGTGTCATGGAGCAAAGCTGCTCGCGCGGATCAATACAAATTAGAGCGCGCTTTTAACGGCGGGTCCTGGACGCTTGTACAATCAAATTTGGCTTACAGTTATACGGCATCCAATCAGGCAGCAGGCACTTACAGTTATAAAGTTAGTGCATGCAATGTTAGCGGTTGTACAGTTTCAAACATCAGCAACATAACTGTAACCACTACAGATACACCGATACCTGGTATGCCTTCACCTGCCAGAGTGCCGAATGTAACCGTGATCACCTGGCCTTCTGTGGCAAATGCGAGCTATTACGAAACCGACATTTATCAAAATAGTTGGATACGTATCGCATCAGGTTCAAGCACAAGCGCATGGTATGGTGGCTATACTCCACAACAATTCCGTGTGCGTGCGTGTAACGTCAATGCGCAATGCAGCGGATTCGCTTATTTGTATTAACACAATGTAAATAATGTAATTAAGATCAAACCTTGATGTTAGATAACCCACTGGCTCTTAATTACGTTTGAAAAAGCAGGTGCATGAAATATTAAGTGCATCTGTTTTCAATTGTTTTCAATTATAAAATCCATCTTATGATAGTTTTTCAGAACACATTTTTTAACCCGGAGTTCAGAGTTAGCGGACTTATTTTCTGACGATCCAATCCTTCATAAATATTCCAAAAATATAAAAGTGATTTTCAAACTTTATTATCAGATGTACCTGTTGCGAGATTATTGCCGCATCTTCAATGTGAATTTAAACGTAAAAAAACAGACGGTCATATACCATCTGTTTTTTTGCATTAACCACGTACGCTATTTACGGAAGCGCAATACAAGAGCTAATAATGCGGTACTAAACAACAGTAGCGGAGCGGGCTCTGGCACGGATGATTTTCGTATGGACGCGCTAACCTCATTAATACTTAAACCAAGATAGCCGAACAGGGTTACACCATCGCGGGTTTGATTATATTGAAAACTGCCATAACCGGTTTGCTCATCCGTGCCTTGTCCAACCCAACTGAATTCCTGCTCAAGGCTGGTACCATTGATAAAATCAGCAATAGAGTCAAAAAAATAAAGCTGTCCATAATTGTGGGAATAATTTGATGTCGGATCACCCAGCCCTGCGCTATCCAGAATAGCAAAATAATCCAGGTTATTTTCTGGTTGGGAGGAATATCGGTCTTTTATTATCACCATATTGGTGTGGAGCATCGGGTCGAGAATGTCGGTGTAGTCATGAGATACATCAAATGTTTGTCCTGCAATATGAAAAGTCATGCTGACAAAAGAGTTATTGCCACTGAAATAGCGAGCTTCATTTGGCCCGACAGAAAAGCCGTTATCAAATAGCGCCGTGTCGTATGAGAAAGTACCCGTTACCGTGCTACCGACAAGATCTCCCCACAGACCTTCCACCGGCTCACCAGAGGCTACTGTCGCTTTAAAAGTGCCATCAATAATAGCTGCCTGACTTGTTAACGGTAAGGTAAGCATCAGCGCTGAGCAGGTGTAGAAAAAAAGCGTTTTTACATTCATAAGAAATTTTCCATTTATAAAGTTATTAGTAATCACTTGTGCATCAAACAAGTGATGCCAACAAAAATATACCGTTAAAATATGAGAGCACCGCTTTCATTTTTATAAAATTTAAATCGCCGGATGACTGATAAACAAAACTTAACCAGCAAAACAACGTTGCGACATACAGATGAAAATAAAATTTGTTAGTGAACTCTACATGGCGATTGGAATTTCCATTCCATGACTCATGGCGGGAAAATTATTCACTGTGCGATTGCAATGTAATGAATGTTAAATACGTCAAACATTACGCCCAGATAGGCATTTTTGACAGAAAAAATAAGAACCAATCCAAATTCAAACCGTCAATTACAAGTGCCAGGCATGGCCACTTAATCATGTACATAGTTGAAGAACCCTGACGACGTCCCGCTCGCCGTGTATGATTCCGCCATCTCACCAGCACACGCCGTCCAGGCTGAACATCATTGCAAAGGATCTCCGAGCATGGCGACAGTTATTAATCCATCCACTAGTAGCACCATTGGCTTTCTTTCCGGCGGCGGTGTGATGGGTGAGTTGATGAGGAATTATAATTGGGAACAAACTCCTCTTGGCTTACCGCATACATGGCCCTCCACGCTTAAAACCAGTTTGCGTTTATTACTAACAAGCAACCATCCGATGTTTATTTGGTGGGGACCTGAGCTCATCCAGTTTTACAACGATGCTTACGGTCAAACGATGGATGCCGGGCGGCACCCGCGCGCGTTAGGGCAACGCGGCCGCGAGTGCTGGGAAGAAATCTGGAGCATCATCGGCCCCCAAATTGAATACGTGATGTCAGGTCAGGGAGCTACCTGGCATGAAGAGCAGCTACTGAAAGTCACACGCCACAATGAACCGCGCGATGAATGGTGGACATACGGATTCAGCCCGATTGAAGATGACGCTGGCGTGCATGGGGTGCTGGTGGTTTGCAATGATGTGACTGAGCAACATCAAACGCGCGAGAGACTTCAGCAGCTCAATCACCAACTTGAAAAAGAAATCGAACACCGCAAACAAGCCGAAGCGCAACTTGCAGTACAACATCAAGCCGAATTAATTCGCGAGCAGGAACGCAGTCACCAAATTCTCAGCCAGGATGCAGAACAACGTAAGCGATTTTATGAAACATTTCTTTCACACACACCGGACCTGGCTTATGTATTCGATTTAAATCATCGCTTCATTTATGCCAACACCGTATTACTCAAAATGTGGGGAAAAAGCTGGGAAGAAGCGATTGGAAAAAACTGTCTCGAGTTAGGTTATGAGCCTTGGCATGCGGAGATGCATGATCGCGAAATTGAACAAGTAATTGCAACCAAACAACCCGTGAGGGGCGAGGTACCTTTTAACGGTACCTTTGGTCGACGAATTTATGATTATATTTTTGTTCCTGTATTTGGCCCCGATGGCGAAGTAGAAGTTATCGCGGGAACAACACGCGATGTTACTGAACGAAAACAACATGAAGATAGACTTCAGCAACTCGCTAATGATCTTACCGAAGCCAATCGACGCAAAACGGAGTTCCTCGCTACATTGGCCCACGAACTACGCAATCCCCTCGCCCCTATTCGCACAGGCCTGGAACTTATGCGAATTGCGCAACAAAATCCCGCCTCGCATAGCAAGGCACTGGCAATGATGGATCGACAGCTGACCCAACTGGTGCGCCTGATTGATGACCTGATGGAAATTGCGCGTATTAATAGCGGTAAAATCGAATTAATGAATCAACGAGTTGATTTCACCTCGATTGCAACAACAGCTGTGGAGGCAGTACTCGGGCAAATAGAATTGGCTGGGCACAAACTGGATATCCAGATTGGCGAGGATACTATCTGGCTCGACGCTGACCCAACCCGCCTTGCCCAGGTGTTGAGCAATTTGCTAACTAACGCTATCAAATATACGCCTGCTGGCGGCCACATAATTCTAAAGGCGCACATCGAAGGTACATTTGTATTTATATCTGTAATCGATAACGGAATTGGAATTCCGCAAACGGCACTCAACCAGGTGTTCGATATGTTTTGCCAGGTTTCAAAAACAAAAAATTATTCGCAAGGTGGGCTCGGTATTGGTTTATCACTTGTACAAAGCCTGGTTCAGATGCATGGTGGGTCGGTATCTGCCCACAGTGATGGCGAAGAAAAAGGAAGTACGTTTACCCTCAAATTGCCGTTAGCGAAAGCTACAACATCCACTGCCGTATCCATGTCGCCTGCTGATGAAACTTTTCCGCAACAGCTTTTGCATATTTTAGTCGCCGACGATAACAAAGATGCGGCAAATACATTATCGAATCTATTGTCGCTCCTGGGGCACTCCGTAAAACTTGCCTATGATGGTAATGAGGCACTCACGCTTGCAACCACAAATAATTTTGATTTGATTATTTTGGATCTCGGCATGCCCGGCTTAAACGGCTATGAAGTCGCAACGGAAATCCGGAAAATGCCACACCTGCAAAAAACCACACTCGCCGCATTAACCGGCTGGGGAAGCGAAAACCACCGCGATCAAACCAAAGCAGCAGGCTTCGATGCGCATTTAACCAAGCCCGCCGCCATTGCAGACATTAACCAACTATTAGTAACAGCGGCTGGCTGTTAACGAGTATCAACTTTCCTTTTTAACGCCTGACAAAAGCCGCCAGCAACAGCACGAACTGAAGCCAGTGCGATCTGTTAAAGAGCAATTACGCAAGCACCACAATGGAGCGAAGAAAAAAGAAGTTGGAACTGCAAGCTACAACCCGGGAAAGCACCACAGAAGATTTCATGCCTCCACCTATGATGGAATTACTCAGGATTACACTCGCTTTTCTTATTTTATAAGATACCGATCAATCAGATAACCAATAACACCGCCAACGGCGATAGGCGCCAACGCGTAAATTGGAATAAAGACGAGGCCGACGCCCGCCTGGGCATCGGATGATATGTCATATACGCTGTGCACCCAGGCAAGCGGTACAAAACCAAACAATACTGGCGCGATGACGGAGCGTTTATATTTGTACAGAAAAGTGAAGGATAGAACTGCGCCCCACGCGATAGCATTGAAGACACCAATAAATAAAAATCCTCCGATGTCATTGCCTGTGTATTGGTGCAACCAGCCCGAACCGCCGGGGATTCGCGCGATGTAAGGAAGCAAAATACCAAATATTACAATTGCAATACGTATTGTTAGCATTTTCATAGCACCCTAAAGTGGATAAATACTTCGAGCCATAAAACGATATTGAAAAAGTATAAAATTGTTATCTATCTAAATTGTTTCGTTGCGGCGAACGCGCCAATAAATTTAATAATTCTGTAACACTAACCGGTTTCACCAGATGAACATCAAACCCTGCCTCACTGGATTTACGGCGATCTTCTTCCTGGCCCCATCCGGTCAACGCAATAATTAAAATATTTTTCGCCCATTGATTTTCGCGTATACGCCGGCAGGCATCAAAGCCATTTAATTTTGGCAACCCGATATCCAGCAATATCACATCGGGGCGCAATCTTTCGGCTGCCGCGACAGCGGCCTCACCGTCATGCGCAACGAAGGTTTCGCTCCCTCCCAGACTCAATACTTCAGACAAACTCTGCGCACTATCCAGATTATCATCGACAATCAGAATACGGCTTTTCACATTAGTACCATTCAAGTGTTGCAGTTCAGCGGGTGAAGCATCCTGATCAATTGTGATGGGCAGACGAATAACGAATTCACTTCCTTTTCCCACGCCTTCGCTACGCGCTTCAATGCTGCCATCATGAAGTTCAATCAATTGTTTTGCCAGGGTAAGGCCAATGCCCAGGCCACTTTGGGATCGCTCCAGCGACTGATCAACCTGAGCAAACATTTCAAAAATAAAACCGAGCAAATCAGGTGGAATACCTATGCCGTTGTCTTTTACCGTTATCAAAACATCTTCACCTGACCGCTCTACGGCCAGTTTTATACAGCCATGCTGCCCGGCAAATTTACAGGCATTGCTCAGGAGATTACTGACGACTTGCGCTAACCGAACCGGATCGGCATGCAGATAAATAGGTTGCGCTGGCAATTCTACGATGAGTTCCTGCGCGGCAGCTTCAACACCCAAACTACAGGTTTCAACCGCCTGATGAATCACCGACACCAATTCGATGTGTTTGCGGCGCAGCTCCATTTTTCCACGACTAATGCGACTTAAGTCGAGCAAGTCATCAACGAGCCTCACCAAATGCGCTGCCTGCCGTTCAATCATTTCTGTCGCGCGGGAAAATATTTCTGCGTTGCCCTGCGCAAGCTTTAACATCGATACAGCATTACTGATAGGCGCGAGCGGATTGCGCAGTTCGTGCGCCAGGGTCGCGATAAATTCATCCTTGCGCCGATCTGCTTCACGCTCACGCTGCTCGCGGCGGCGAAGCGCCAGCAATGCAATCCACATTAACGAAATAACACCGAGCATTAGCATCGCGGCGCCCAGCGCACGACTGGTCCCGATATCAAATAGACCGAGTTCGTATCCTTTGGTGCGCAACCAGATAAACAGCGGAATCATAATAATAAGAATCGGTAGAACGGTGCGCGCCATACTTCCGGCACTCGAACGCTCGCACAACAAAAGCATAGGCTGGTGCTGGGGAACACTGATAATTAAATTCACAGCCAACGCCATTAACATGATTGCACTTGGCAACGCAATCGCCGAAAGCCAGGGAATCGCATAAAAGTCGCGTGCGCCGAATAGATATCCCAGCAGCGAAAATCCCATCAGCAACACAACAACAAGAGCGAGAGCGGAAACATAGCGGCGAGCACTCACATCACGCAGTCCGAGCACCATGAGCGACATGCCGATAAGAACAAATGCGATGGACGCTGGCGGACCAAAACGCCCCGGTGTCAGGGTGCCGGCATGACCCCACTCGCGCGCGAAAAGTAATTGATGATTGAAACCAAAATCCATATTAAGCATATATTGCAGGAGGTTGAGACCTCCACCTAACGCAACCAATGCACCCAACACCAATGTAGATCGACTGTATCCATATTGGATCAACAGCAGCGCAATACTCGCGAGCGCAATCAGCACCGTTGTATTAGGTTGGATCGACATTTCACTGGCAAGCCAACTAGTAAGCCGCGGAAGATCAAGCACCCAGCCACTAAAAGAACCTACACTCGCAATCAATGTAAACAACCCCAGTATCACTGAAAGCCGTCGAAGGCTGCGCGGGGCAACGATTGTTAAAGGAATCGACATGCACTGGCCTCGGGAATGGATCAGTTAAATTAAGCAGTGATTATTGAAGAACTTCCTGGATAGCGCCACCAGTATCGAATTTAAATTAATTATTTATACGGAGTATCAATTAGTTTGCAGCCACTCACAGATTCAGACGATAAAAACGGCATTAACGCAGATGCGAGTATGCCCAACCTCAGGTCATAACCAGAGCAGGGAGAAATATTCATGCTCAACCTTTGCTACCTTTTCGCGATCGCGATTCCTTAACCAAAAGAGCAGACCGAAAACAATTGATAACAGAACAAGAGTTAACACAAAACTCATATTCTCTTTTCCGTTAATGCAACACCAGAAAGCAATTTTCAAATTTTTTTTGATGTAAGACTTATTACTCAACAGGCTCTTGCTTCGCAGCCTCTTCGGCTTTTTGGGTCACGTTAAGGTCCCCGATACGACCATACGCAATGACTTTACCATCTTGAAGATGAACAAAGTAATCGTTGTCTGAATACCGGCAGCCTTTAATTAAGTAGGCTAACCCAAGCGTATAAACACCACCGACACCGCATGCAGTTTGAGTCGCTGCACCCGGTGCTTTACGTAGCTCATAAACCAGATATTCGACATTATTAGCACCGCTTGTTTCATCGGGAACACCAAGGGCATCAATGACCTGCGCCTTTGTCATGCCCACCGACAATGAATTTAATTTTTTTGCTGTGCTAACACAGGCCACTAGAAATATAGAAAGTAAGATAACTACGTATTTCACTTGGTTCTCCATCTAAAGATAATGATCGCGCATCAACCGGAAACAAATCCGCTATGCGACTTATTAAAAATGTCACTGGTTACTAACATGGCGGGATGACTCAACAACAGACGATTAGCCCACAATTATTGTTATGTTCATGGTGTTTTCAGGCTACATGAATACCGGAAATAGCCCGCGTGAACTCGTCCCCCACGGGAGCCCCACTACGCATCTGCCCCAGGGAATAAACGCCTCACGGGAAGATATGTAACCAGACTTTCCATTTGCTTTCTGGCAGCTTAATCAACCATGCAAACTATATAGCTTTGCGTTTTATTTTTCCATAATTTACTCAAGCCACATCGCCTCTGATCAATCTTATTATTTTCAATATTTCACCGCAGGCCCTTCGAGGCTGCGCCATATAAATCAATTACTGTAATAGCCGCCTTAACCGCATTCCGCCCCAGATCATCCCGCGCATTCCCCGCGCCCGGTTAACAGATATTAACTGGAGCTTATGAATAGAGCTAATTACACTGCGTGTCTTCTAATAATTAACAAGGAAAATAATAAATGGAAAAAAACCGGTTTTATGAAATAGATTTACTGCGCTTTGTTTCAGCAGTTCTCGTGGTGTTATTTCATTACACCTTTATCGGATCAGCACTCAACCTCGCCCCCGAACCACGCACCGACGCGCTGGGCGAATACGGGCGTTACATGTATGTGGGGATCAACTTCTTTTTTATTATTAGCGGATTTGTAATTTTACTCAGCGCCGAAGACGGCAAGCCGCGTCAATTTATTGTTTCCCGTTTTATTCGCCTTTATCCCGCTTACTGGTTCTGCATTTTTCTCACAGCGAGCGCCGCAATATTATTCAACCAACCAACATTTCAAGTGAATTGGTCACGCCTCCTTATCAACCTTACGATGTTTCAAAGCGGTTTTGATGTACAACCGGTAGATGGCGTTTATTGGACACTGTGGATAGAACTGAAATTTTACGCGCTGGTCCTGGTAATGATTTGGTTGCGACTACTGCGCTTCTTACCCTGGCTTTGCGGTGTGGTATTGATAGCATCAATCATCGGCCTAAGTATGCCACTTGCCGCCAATACTGAACATTTTCTTGCAGGCTTCCCGCACTGGCCTGGATATTTTTCCTGTGGCTGTGCGTTGTATCTGGTGAAGTCGCGCGGTTTTAATTGGGGCTATGGAGCACTGCTGTTGCTAAGTGTGATTTTCTGCGTACGTCAAAACCTGGTATTTACGGAATTGATGGCCAACTGGTACAACGTGGATTTCAAAATTTGGGTAAATGTAATCTCGACACTATTATTTTTTGCACTTTTATCGATCGTTGCCCTGCGTAAAAACGGGCTGCTACGCGACCCTCGTTTTTATTATCTCGGCGTACTGACTTATCCGCTCTACCTGCTACATGAGTATGTTGGTTTTATGATGTTTAACGCATGGCACGATCTGATACCCGGCCCTACATTAGTTGGCGGAGTGATAGTGTTTATGTTGATTGCGGCGTGGCTGATACATCGTTGGGTTGAAAAGCCGTTGCAGGTTTTTTTAAAGCGCAAGTTGCAGTCTAAAGCTGAGAAAAGCGAAATAAACTCCTTATCTCCACGACATGAATGACGAACGCGAATTGTGTTCATATTGTGCGGATTTGTAATCTTCTGGATTTTTTGATTGGGGGAACAAATACTATTGCATAACACCTTATACTAACTAACAACGACAAAAAGGAAAAATTATGCGCACGACAACCAAATTTTCTGCTCTTGCCCTAGCTCTTCTAGCATGCGCCACGGCAGTAGCTGCTTCCGAACAAAAAACTACTGAATCATCAACTTATGTACACCTCAACCTTAAAGGTAAAAAAATCGGTCTCAATCCATCGAAAGCTCATTGTGTTACAGATAGAGGCACAGGCTTGGTGTGGGAACTTAAAACACCCGACGATGGTATTCATAGCGCCAAAAATGATTATCGCTGGGGCGGCTCCGGTGCAGAAAAAACCGGGGTTATTTTTTTTAATGACTGGGATGAATTAATTAAAGGGAGCAACAAAGAAAAGCTCTGTGGCTTTAGCGATTGGCGTGTACCGACCATCGAAGAATTGAAAACCCTGGTTGTCGCCAACGAACAAGGGCTAAAAATTGATACACAATATTTCTTTGATACGAAAGACAGTGCCTATTGGTCATCATCCGCTTACGCAAATTACCCGGAACATGCGCAGACGGTTCATTTCGGCAGTGGCAATTCGCATTATTACAATGGATTTAAAGGAGACCGCTTACCGTTACGGCTTGTTCGTGGAAAGTTAACACTGCAACTAAATGATCTTCAAAACTGACATAATTAAAAATTCCCTGCAAAGCTTCAAGCAATGCGGGGGGATTTGCTTTTTACACAGATATAATTTTTCGCTTTCTCAATAGCTCATAACACTGTATTTCATGAAACCACTCAATATTGGATCATCGTTGTGCAGATCACATTAGCGAGCTAAAGCTGCAAAAACATAATGATCCATTGCAACAACCTCATAGGCCAACAAATTGAGCTTGATGGATGTTTCCGACAACAGCTTTTTAAAGCTACAACTTTTCCTATATACCGTCACCGCCAGATTGGTTTTGCTACTACTCAGCAATCCCATAGTGCACAAACTTTTCAGATTTTTATTGATCGTTGATACGGATACTTTTTTATTTTCTTCCTGCAATTGACGATAAATATCGACGTCGGAAAAATCCTGATCACTTTGCTTATGGATCACTTCCAGGATCTTCAACCTTGAACCGGTTGTTAAAGACCCATTGCGGCGAAGCAATGTTTTAACGTGAGTGGAGAATTCTTTAGGGGTAATCATAGTGTATGGGTCTTTAATTGAATATTAATGCTACGGTAACAACTAACGCTCCGCAGTTCTAAAGATTTTTTTGGGAAACTATAACTTAAGCTCAATACCATATGTATTTAGCGCACCATACTGAATTGTTTTTCTTGTAACTTCAATATCCTGCAACTTTTCATCAAAGGAAAGCTCCTCATCTTCTGCTGAAGCACTTAAAGACATTTGCTCCATATGTTTTTCGTAGTGAGTCAATGCTTCCCAGATAATGTTGTACTCCTTAATTAAAAGTGTTTGGCTTTCCATTTTTATCTTAAAACCTTTCATTCAGCCATAATTAGCATTTATTTTTGGTTAAGCTTTCTTGATTTTTTGCAAACCTAGCGTTAACAATAGGGGCATCAGGGTCTTTCTTCGCTCTTTCCTCTGCTTGCTTATCTGTCAATGCTCGAATTTTACTAACATTAAATTCGGGCGCGACTGACGAATCCTTTATATGGTTTGCTGTTATTTTTTTACTCATTTACTTTATTCCTTCTTCTGATTTTTATTTTCTTCAGTTGCTCTTCAGAAAACGGCAAGGAATCCGGATCATTTTTTGCTCTTTCCTCAATTTCCTCATCGGTGAGAGCATCCGCTTTTTCGAAATCAATATCACTGTTATCGATTGGCTTTTCTTTTGAGTGTTCTTTTTGAAAAATTTTATTTGCCATTAGAAACCTCCAGACTCATATAGTTTGCGCTCGCTTTTGGTAGCTTTGCGAACAGAGATAAGACGAGTTACATTAGCACTTTTCATCGTGAATACCACATTGAGAAGCTTGGTTCGATTATCAACTCCAATGACTATAAATCGTTCCTCACCATAGTTAAATCGATTATCCTCAAACTAAATTGCGTTTACATCGTCGAAAACAGGAATTCCAGCTTTAAGAGGCATTCCATGTTTTTGCTTGTTTATTTTGTCTTTCTCTCATCCCATTCAAATAACATCTTTTTACTCCTTCAGATGTTGCGGCCACTTTAACCAACAACGCAAACTATATATCCCCGCACCTTATTTTTCTATATTTTGATCAACGCACCAAAGCCCCTTTGACAACCCTCCTCCAACCCATTAATGTTCGCCCCACTGATAAACACGAACGGTTTCCGCAACCGTTAGCTTTTTTTGCGATTGTTTCAATTTCGTAGGGAAAGTGGCGCCCGCCATTTGGCCGGGTGGAGAGGCGTAATATAAAACCCGCAAGGGGAATAGGCCCGGAGCCGTTCGTGTGGCTTCAGTTGACACCCGGCTTCCAGCTACTAACTGGAAGCCGTTAACTACAAAACACGAAGAGGTTTTTATGACCGAATTACAGGATGTTCCACCCACCGAAAATCCCCCTCCCAACATCAGACGCGAATTAGCTAGCCTGATCGATTCCTACCGAGAATTTCATCACTACTGTGCATTTTATTGTAAATCCACCAGCGTCATGCTCCACCGCTTTGGTGTGGATCTTGATGCGGACTGCACCGAAGGTATTGAGCGCGTTGCGCAAATGGTGATGGATAAAGCAGATGATATTGAAGCGCGGTTGAAGCGGGTGATGGATAGGGTTTAGCTACCATCAATTTATCCCAAATAATTAATAGTGAGATGTATCGCTTGCCATCAAATGGCAAGCGCGCTCTACCCTATATATTCGACTTACTGAACAGCGCAAAGTAAGGATTAACTTTCGTCTAACATAAGAGCGATGCTCAATTTATGATTGCATTCGATAAATGTTTGGACGATTATCGGCGAACTCAAATATCAGATACGGAAATAGTTATATGGGCCAAAATCACATTGACGTTTATGAAGTTCAACCCCACGAACTCATGATTGGTTTAATTGAGGTTATTCGGGAAACAGAGAAAAAGATTGGCTATTATGAAATGAAAAAGATGGCAAAAGACCATCTTGATGCCAATTCAAAAATTGTTATCGAGAAAAAAGCAAAGCATCTTACTGCACAGGAAATTAATAATCTGGCAGCAAAGCTATATTCCAAGTTGATGATGAGAGGCACTATTCAAGCGCTTTCCGCGCTCTCTCAATATCAGGCAGAAGCTAAAGGAATGACAAAGGCTAATTTCTTAAAAGAAGAACATTCGGCAGACCGACTTTCTAAACACATTAAAGCCACCGGCATCAAAAGACCACCCAATGTAGCGGCACATGCCATAGTAAGCGGGTCACATCCTGAAGCAACAGCGGCAAGAAAAATTCTTGCAAAATTCAAAATTCGTATAGATGACCCAGACAACGGAGTGTATCTTCCGAGAGACTCCAGATTTATTCCTCATGAAGAAATGCCTGACGCCAGTGCCCATGCAAAAATACACACAGATGAATATTACATCAACGTAACCAATATTCTTAATACAGCCACTTCACCATTTGAATGCAGAGTAGCTTTAAAACTTATCGCCAAAAAACTGCGCGATGGAACTTTGGAATATTAATCATGAAAATATATACTGTAAAACCAGATTCAAATTTTAGGTTAATGTACCCAGAAGAAGCCGTCTATGAGTCTGACGATTGGGAATTTAAATGCAAACCATTAGCGGGAAAATTGCCCTTACATTTTGAAGCCTACTTCAATGAGAAATCAGATAAACCTTTCCCGGATATCGCCTGGATTGGAATGAATACATTTGCCTTTAGGGCCGATGTAGCTACTGAACTTGTCGAAATACTGGAAGAAAGTGGTGAGCTTTTACCCTTCAAGGTAGACGGTGATATTTGGTATTGCCTGAATGTATTACAAAAATCAGAAAGTTCTGTCGACCCTGAAAAATCCAGCTATGAGATAAATGACGGTGAAACCAGATTTGGTTTGAAGCAACCGGCATTCATCGTAAAAAACTTACCCAAATCACCTCTATTCAAAATCAGAGAAGACAATTATACAAATATTTATTGTTTGGACCATAGAAGCTCTGAAAGCGATATCGTGAATAATTTCTTTTGTGCTGTCGCCGCGCACGCATATACCGGTGTCAAATTTGAGGAAGTGTTCAACGATGAAAGCGATAGATGAACAAATTTAGGCAATAAATGAATAATATTTATTTAATTGAGAGTGATGGCTTCGATTTTAAATGGATCGCATTGGAGATTGACGACTTTATTGATCAAATACCCAAGAGATATTCGGACAAGGAAATTTTCCAATACAGCCATCACAACCTAAAGCTATCAGAAGGCTGGAAAGATATATCCTCTGAATTTATTCAAACGGAGACCAAGCAAGAACACCGGATTCCCGACGTGTCTCTTTGGCTTACCGGAGCTTCGTTGGTTTTATCACCAAAGGCTTTTTCTGCTCTAGAAGCTTTACTTTCTCCTTTTGGGGAGTTTTTGCCAGTGTTATGCAACAACGAAAATTTTTACATCTTTAATTGCCTGTCTCTTGCTGAAGCCGATCCTGCACAAAGTGAACATATTCTTCAAGATGGGCACATAGTCGGCGAATTAAAAATTGGATTTGATCAAAAGGAAGTATCTAGCAAGTCAATTTTTAAAACAAAATTTAATGCGTGTCGGGATATATATTGCGGAGATACAGTTAAAAACATTATAGAAAGCAATAACTTAACCGGCGTAAAATTCTCACCCAAGCTAATTTCTTCTTTTGATTGACATGAGTTCAAAACAATTTTGGGAGCGTGTTTCAGATAATCAGAATTGAGAAAATATAGGCATGTTGGATTGGCCGCAGCGCGGCCATACACATAACCAACTTTACTTTCCTAATTTTCTTACCTCCTATTGCTTATCCATCACAGAATCCCAAACA
Organism: Cellvibrio sp. 79; assembly: GCA_003056245.1. Taxonomy (GTDB): domain Bacteria; phylum Pseudomonadota; class Gammaproteobacteria; order Pseudomonadales; family Cellvibrionaceae; genus Cellvibrio. The sequence continues at coordinate 465,630 of MVDH01000006.1, forward strand.
TCAATAAAACCCAATCGATCCAGATAGCCGCTCAATGAATTTAAGATTTTTTCGTTCCAAAATTCTGCACCGTCGCCCCAAGGGTAGTTTTTCTCTTTGGTGCACGCAATTGAGCTATCGACCATCTTCCAAAAAAATTCACTAACATGCAAAGCAGCAGATTCATCAATAACTACCTCATTAGCAAATATCGCTGCAATCTGGTGATCAGCTAATTTCCCAGCATAATAAAAAACTATATCTCGTTCTTCCGGGTACTTAAAAATAATCATATTAATTTAACTTTGAAACTTCGGATCGCTCTACAGCGAAAACTGAACCGAGATTTGTGGTGATGTAGAGCCCTTTAAGATCATTCTGTTGCACCGCATTAACAAAAGCTTGCGTACATTGCAGAGTGTAGAACGCGTTAAATTCAGCACGAAACAGAACCCAGTTGCCTAATTTCTCTTCGTGAAAAGCAAGGTTTTCCAAATCGCCCCATTCTGATTTTTTGCTTAGCGTTGCATCCAAAGCATTGTTTGATTCGGCCACATTCAACGGAGTAAAAATATAAGCGTCGCCGCCATCGTAGACTGCGGGTAGAAACTCGCCATCCGCTTTAATAAGGTCTTTAAGCGCGCTATAAGCTTTTTGATTTAAGAAAAGCCTACCTTCAAATACTGTGATATCCGGAATTTCACGTTTTACTTTTGACTTTTTGAAAACTGGAAAATTTACTTTTAATGGCTCACTAAAAACACCTGCAAATGAGCGCGGCGCGTGATACAAGTCGATGCGGCTAGTTCTTGTCTCAGTACTGAGCGCACCAACCAGCCGATCAAGCTGATCAGAATCAATTAGAGGGTCCAGAAATTTTTTGTCATCAAGCATAATTGTATAGAGCATTATTTTGTTAATACTCTCCGAACTTCTCTGAATACAATGAAGAAATCTGTTTTTCAACAGCCTTGACATTCTCATTGTCATTTAACAGATCTGCCAAAGTGTCCTCATCTATTTCTGACTCATTAACATTCTCAATATAATTTATATAATGACGTAGCGCATCTAAAACCAAAGTGACTTCTGAGTAGGGTAATTTAATTTCTATAGTTTCCATATAATTTCCTCACGAAACTCCAGTTGATCAGAATCAACTAGAGGATCCAGAAATTTTTTGCCATCAAGCATAATTGTGTAAAGCATTATTTAAGACCTGTAACGGACATAACTTCCGGAGGAACCGAGACTTGAGAGATTGAACGCCTACCATGGATTTAAATTTATCTTCATTTATTAACTTTTATCACAAATATCATCCCAGATTGCTCCAAATCCTCGGTCTGCCAAGTAAAGGCTAACTTCATAATCAATATCTGGGACCATGCTGCTATTATCTACATTACCTAAAACTTCTTTATTTTGTTTAATATCAATCGCCATTTGATCCAGCATTCGCCAAATAAACCTGGAAAAATATTCGGCTTCGTCTTTTGAGGAAATGCCCACTTTAATTATTTCGGGAATTGTTGTCTCATTAAGTTGATTGGCATAATGCAATATCAATGTCCCAACATGGGGATAGCGAGAGAATTCAATCATAAAGCTTTCTCCACATTTCTAATTACAGTCATCCTGTCCGCAATCCACTTGAGATTGTTCACAAGCTTGTAAATAGTAATTTGTCTTTTAACCGTCAAAAAGTAATGCCCTTTTTTATTTGGCCTTTCATCTTCAACAAATTCCATATCATCAGGGATATCGGCGCCCTGTAAAATCCAATGCACATCTAGAGGAGTTGTTTTGACGCGAGCAAGCATTCTGTAAACACGTTTAAGCTCACTCCAGTTTGCTGAAAATGACAGCCCTTTTTGGTTGTGCGGAAGCACCCATTTTTCATCTACAGATAATATGTAATCAACCACACGTATACCACTTACAGTTCGATATTCTCCCTCTTTCACCTTTGGATACAATGTCGGATGCTGCCCACGCTTTACGGGCCTAGTCATGCACCCCTCTAACTCTACAATAATTTTCTTTAGGTCATCTAATGATTTATATTGTTTTTGCTGTTCCATCTCAATATATCCTTTCGAATTTTCTTATACATTACTCTCAGTGCTATGAATTAATGTCGCCGAGGCGCAGTGCAGCCATACATCTAAAGTTATTCCAATCTCTTAATTTAACCTCGAAACTTCAGATCGCTCTACAGCGAAAATTGAACCGAGATTTGTTGTAATCGACTAATGAAATAAGATGTAAATATAAATTCACCGCACAGAAAGGAAGCAGTATTACATCAAATATTATCGTTTCCCGTCACCCAGCTTTGTTTGATTGGATTCAGAATAGAATCCTTGTTCGGTGGGAGACCTGATGATACCTTCAGAATTCCGGACCGCCAACCTATATACATGCTGAGGACGCATTGAATCTGAGCCACTTCCACTCCCTGACGAAGACGAAGACGAAGACGAAGACGAAGACGAAGCTTCTAGAGAAGCTTGAGAGGTTGTTGCAGAATCATCCACAAAATTTCTAGCAATATCATCTCCCAAATCAAAAATTTCATCCTCTTCGTCGCCGCTCTCTGCGGGGCCATCGACAGAAACGTATTTTTTTTCAGTTTTTTCTCTTCTATATTTTTTAGGGGGAGATGATTTAAATCCAGGATGATCGCTGCAGTCAATAATAACTTCCTTTTCCAAGGGATCCACAATTATATCGTACCGACACCCCCCCATCTGAACAGGAACAAAATTTTTCCTCTCTGCTTGAATAGCTAAATCACTCTTAGAATTGTCATCTTTCATAGACGACAAAGTGGTGTAAATAGCTTTCTTTTCGGTATGTGACTCATATCCTTTATTTTGATCTGCAATCCTAATTACACTATGTTCATTTTGAAAGTTGCAGTCATTAAGTCTATTTCCTTCTGATTTTGCGTATTTCAATAATTCTTTATACATTACAGTTGAAGGATGACCATATTTCACATCCGCACTTATCATGATTACCTTCGGCTTTACGTAGTTCATAAAATTTTCTGTACAAACACGCGCTGACCCATGATGCCCGACTCTAAGTACATCTATTTCCTTAATACGTTTTTCTTTATTTCCAACCAGAATTCGCTCAACTGAGCCCTCAGCATCACCCATAATTAAAATTTTCGCCCATCTAGCAGTACTCGCATTTTTAGCTTTAACAAGAATAACAAGGCTCGCAGCATTCTTTTCAGTTTCACCACTAATCTTTCCTAAATCATCTCTAACATTGTTACCAGTTATGATCTCAAGCTTAACCCAATCATCTAACCCCATTTTACCTATTGTAGTATCAGCCCCCACCTCCGTGTAATACTTGACGTCTTCAAAAATATTTTTTTTATTCAAGAGTTGCCTAAAAGTAAATGGGTAGTGCGTTGGGATACCCCCTAAAATAACGCGATTCACTATAAGTTCACCCTCAAGTTCATTACACAGATTAGTCAAGAGATTGTAATGGTCTCCGTCTCCATGTGTTATGACGAGATCATTTATAATTAGTTTTTGCGAGGCATCCTCGTTTTTCCTATCCTTGAGAATTTCTTTTATAAATTTCAGCGCCTCAAAACCCGCTGCCTCTCTGTTCTTTTTACTTCCAATATCAATTATCCCTATATATGTTGAGCCTTTCTTGAGCCTATACACAAATGTGCAATCTCCTTGGCCTACGTCCATTACAGAAATCCAAGTTTGATCCCCCAATGCAGCCACCGAACTCGCCCTTCTTCGCGTTGCAGGATGCGGAGCGGAAGAGGAAGAGGAACTAACTGTTGGTTTTTCACTCATTGTCATTTCTCACCGATCGATAAAAGCTGCTTAGCGTTTTCATTTCACTAACTCTCCCAAGCTATTCTACGCGCCCGATTACAAAATTTTTATTGTGATATCAAGACAAAGCTATCGCCAGCAAAGCTGTTTCTGTGGCTTTGTTTCTATCTCCCGTTTCCTTCAACTTTTTGGTACGTTGAAAAGCGCGAATAGCAGCTTGTGTCTTAGGTCCCAGCTTGTTATCTTCCGCACCGCAGTCATACCCCAAATTATTCAACCGTGCCTGCCAGCCAGATACATTATCAATAGGGTTTATATAACCGAGATTGAATTCGTGCACTTCCGACCAAGGACCTGGATTAAGAATGATCGTCACATTTACAGCACTAGGCGGAATTGGCTGATTCACAAATCCTTTATCATCCGTTTTACTAAAGGCATCAGCAACCAAAATGCCTTTGTCCGTTTTGAGACTTAGTAAATAAGGCACCTCTATTCTGGGAGTTTCATCATAATTTAAAAAGCGAATATGCAAATATTCTGGCACTCCTTGACGCTGCACAGTTAGTTGAACCCCAGCAGCAACTGTCCTCGCCTTCTCGCGCTTTGCAGGAATAACCACTTCATCCTTCTCAAACAAAATATACATTTCATCATGCCGCAACTTTTTAAGCTCCGCATTCTTCCCATACTCCCAAATCGTCTTCGGAAAAAATCCATAAACCTCTGCAATTTTCCCAACACATTCCCCTTGCTTAATAATATGAATTTTTTCTTCTTCGATATTTTGCGCTGGAGCACTTTGCCAACTCGCAACACTAGAACTTTTCGCCTCATCCGCCGGCAACGATTCAGTAGTTAATTCCTTCCACGCATCCTTATCCAACTCCGGCAAACTTAATTGATAATTACCAGCATCCAAACCTTTAAAAGCATACACACCATCCGGCGCTGTTTTTCCGGTTAATATTTTTTTATCCGCACGACTTAATTGCAGTGCAATACCACCAAGGCCAACACCATCCTCCCCCACCACTTTTACCCGAATAACTTCTTTCAATTCTTGTGCATCATTCGGACAAGGCATGGTAGCTGCGCCTACGGGTTGTGAATCGCTGTAGGAATTTGCGGCTTTTTCAGCGGTAGCCAAGGGCGAATTATTTTTGTTTGGATACATAACCGCCTCCGGATTTTTGGATTAATAGTGGATGGCTGTTGTTAACCCATTCGGGTGCGGCTGGGTTTGGTTGGCTTGAGTCGGGCATTGAGTCTGCGCGCTCCCATAAACTTTTGCTGAGGTGGTAGCTTTGGGGATTTAAAAAAAGTACCGGTTGATCGGTAGTGGGTTCTACTTGATCGGTATTACGTTTAGGGCCTAAATAATCTTCAGCGGATTCAAGGCGGATTACAGGTTCAACAGGAATCAAACCAAGTTGTTTGCGCAAGTTTAGATTGTGTTCTTCAATGCCCTGGCGATGCAGACAGGTTTGCACTAAATGATCCAAACGTTCGCCGGGTTGCATTAGCGTTTTATCGGTGAGGATTTTTTGCATCCACAATAAATCAGGATCACGATCAAATTCCCAACCATAAGTAGCAGCTATATTTAAAAAACGGCACACCTGTTGTTGCGTGGTGAGTTGATAATATGCAGCGCGTTCGATGCAAGTATTTATTTGGCTGCGCAACTCTTCCGCCGTGAATAACCAGGCCACCGCCGGGAAATAGGTGCGCAGGTGATTCACCATAGCGCTAACAAAATGCTCTTGCGCTTGCTGGCTAAAAGCCTGCATTTGCGCGTTACTGATTTTTAGCATTTCAGTATTACGTCTCTACTGTGGATTCCAACGGCGCTAATGAAGTGCTGCTATCAAGCTCAACCAAAAGCCGCGCGAGAATGGAATAAATTTCATCCTCACTTACAGGCACACCAAAATGGTGATAACCATAACCGGGGCGCTCGCCAATTAATTTAAATGGCAAACGTTCGTAACCCAATTTCGCCAGCGCGCGTTGGGATGCGATGTTGGCTTTATCCACCGTGCTGAAAATATGCAACACACCAATTTTTGCAGCCAATTGATGGAGCAAGCGCATCGCTTGTGTGCCGTAACCTTGCCATTGGAATTCAGCGCCAACCCAGTAATAAAACAGTCCACTCCGACTGCCACCCTCTAACAATGCTTGTCGTGGACATTCCAGTGCTGCAATACCAATTAATCCGAAGTCAGGATGCAGGATTGCCAGCACATGTTTTTGTTCCGATTGTTCTCGCTCAATCCACTCCCGCGCATGCTCGCTGTTACGCAAACATTCCAAGCCTGCCAACGCAGCCAATTCAGGATCGCGTTGCATGCGATAGAGTGCTTGTGCATGGTGCGGCCCAAGAAGACTCGCATAAAGCGCTTTGGGGTTTACCGGATTGGTAGCGGGAGAATGAAATGTTTGTGCGCCCAAAATGCTCTGGCATTGTGCTTGCCATGCGCGCAGTTTTTCCAGATCACCAACGATGGCCGGTGTTAATAATGTGGTGTCATTCGGCTCACTGGCCTCATCATGATTTTCTTCATTATCGTTATTGATTTCATCATCGCTGATGCCGTCGAGGTCGGCTTGCGCATTTGCATCGTGAATTTGGCTGTGGATGTTTTGCGGCAATATTTCACCATCATTTGATTCACCAAAAGGCTCAACACCTTCTTGATCAATTTGTTTTTGTTGACGGATTTTGGTTCGCAACGCAAGGGATTTCACCAGATAGGATTCCGCTTTACTATGGGAAGCCATTTGCCAATGGGCCATACCGAGGTTGTAAAACACCACACTGCGATTGTGTTCCTGGTTGGAATGTTCCAGCGATTGCAAAAATAAAAAAATTGCCGAGGGCCAGCGGTTCAGTTCAGCGGCGAGCAAACCCAAATCAAACGCGAGATCGTAATCCTCCCCAATCGGCAAGTGATAACGCCATACATCGGTTAACCCCACATACCATTCATTTTGGTAGCGCGATGGCAGCTGGGCCAACACATCAAAAATGTACGGGAACATTAAATAAAATACTTTGGTGTCCCACAGGCTGAGGCGTAAAAACGCCAGCATTTGTGCAGGCGTTAAATATTCGGCTTCAGTTTCCAGCGTTTGTTTAATGCGATAAAAATCATTGGGGTTAAATCCTTCCAGCGTTTGCTTGATAGCAAATGCTGTTTCCCGCCAGTTGTTTGCTGTTTTTGGATCTTGCTGTGCAGCTTCCCAGCACGCAACAAAAATAGCCAAACCATCATTTTGGGCATTGATCCAGCAGCGACCACCTTGAAGCTGAACCAAATGCATAAGCGCGTGATAGTTGACCGGCAAGGAAAAACTGCCGTGAAAACTGATGTCGGGTTCTTGTTGGGTTGCCAGATCTTTAAGTTCATGGGTGCTGCGATCCCCACTTAACAGCAGCATTTTATTGCCGTGTAAGTTACGCAGGCGATCCAGAACATTCAGCGCATACGCAGGAAATAATAACGTGCACGGTGGCAAGCGCTTGGCATAGTTGCCAATCAAATAATTCCATTGCGGATCAGCGTAGGAAAGCGCACTGATTCTGCGTTTTTGATAATTCAATTGCACTGAGTTAAAGGGTTGGGCGACTGAAAACTCTGCGTTTTCGTCGCTAGCATTTAATGCTAGCCAACCTTCGTAAATACGATCTTTATCGAGAAAGAATAAATCCTGCCGCAAACCACTGAAGACATAATTAGCGATTACCACCGGCGGTAATTTTAAAGATTGCGGAGCAAGGTTAATTTTTTGGTGTTGTAGCTGTAAGCCAGCATCCACTTCTGCATCAAACACAGCAAAATCCAGCCGGCCTTGCGCAATGAAAGGCTTGAGTTTGCTGGATGTGCTCCATTGTGCAACGGTGTCTTTTGCAAAATCGGTCATTACGTAACAAGCGCGATCATCGGGGCCGCGAATTGCATCGAAGGCGGAAAAGAATTCGAGTAAAAAATGATAAGCAAAACGCCCGCAACCAGCACCTAACTCGATGATATATAACGGCTGGTCGGCAAGGCCCTGCGCTTTAAGATCACGCCAAAAACCTAAAGCAATTTCAGCGTAGGCTTTAGCAATCGAAGGGTTATTGGTTACATAGTGCGGCACTTGCCCTTCTGCCCACGCGGCAATTCCCCATTGCTCGTAATATTGCCGTTGCATTTGCCACAATGTTGAATCCGCAAATGCTGCATATACACCATTTTGAAATGGCGGTAGATTTTGTTGGGAATTTTCCAATGACAACGTCGCCACATCAGTAGCTGCGCGATTTCCTTCAGATTCCATTACAGTAACAACCTTGTGTAGATAATTCGAAATAAGAACAGAAAAATAAATTACATAAACGTACAGTGCATATTTTCACTGTAACGCAAAATGCAGAAAGAACAACGGAGATTAGCGAGCGAACATTGAAACGCGGGAAAATATATCAGGTGTCAGCGCGGTGTGTAATACTTTAAAAAATATATTTTTTCGGAGTAAATTTTAAACGAGTGGCGCCGTAATCTTCATTGATCATAGATAACATAAGACTATTTCTGCGCTGTCGAAAAATTTTACTTCACCCAAAAATCACCACACTTAAATTGTGCGTTTACTGAAATTTCATTATGGAGATATTGGCTTGCAGTATGATAACAACATGCATGAACTTACTTTTCAAAGCGCCGGAAAAAAATATCGTCTGACGCGGACGCGAGCATTCAACAATCCACTCCAAACAAATGCTAGCTTGATACAAAAAATTTCCCCATCGCCCACTTACAATCTGATTTATATTCGCCAGCTGATTCAGGCTGTCAGCATTGTAGACCTTCGAAAACTATTAGCGCCTGAAGATCACTTGCAGCGCTCGCGTGATGATGAACCCATCCGTATTAGAATTGCGTCCTTATTTTTGGATGGTAGCCTTGAACTTTCTGAATTTAAAAATCCTGTTTCATCGTCACCAAATGCAGGCGCAACAAGTTCGCCCGCTAAATATACGATCACTTATGACGATGTAGACCCAGGCCATTTGCAGTCTCCGGCAGATTTAATCATCAATCAACAACCGTCGCCGAAGCCAGCCGTTAAATCAAAAAATGAAATTGTATTAGATGAACAAGCGCAAATTTCAGCATTGGTAATTGCCGCCGAACAGGGTGTCGCACTGTGTGAAATCTGCGCGCAAAAAAATAAATAATTAAATAAAAACAATGATTCAACGGATAAATATTATGGACATGCAGAATATTAAAAACACACATAAAAATACTGAACCAGCGGAACAATGGATTAATTTTTTAAAAACTATTAGCAATTCCGAAGAACACCTGTACATGATCATTGATTGTGCACACGACACACGCATACTCCCTGCGCTTGCGAAAAGTTTGAATTCACGCTGCTGTTTATTTAATGAAGAGAACGTATCGGAAACTATAAAAGCAGTCGCACCCTTTTTGGTAAAGATAAAAAACATTGATGAGTTTGTGAGCTGGTGTATTAGTGAAGGAATGCATCGCCACTGGATGATATTCTTCACGTCGGCAGATCAACACGTTTCTGATTTAAGGCTGCATTTCAAGCATTTTTCCCTGGCGCATACACCTGATGGGAAACAATATTTTTTCCGCTATTATGATGCCCGCGTGCTTCCTGTATTCATAACCTCTTGTGAACAACGAGAGAGGGATGACTTTTTTCGTCATTGTAAAACCATTTGGGTACCACAAGTTTCCCATGAAGGAAGCGCACAGCTTTTGCAGTTAGATATAACAGGAGCAGCGCAAGTATTACTAAATCCATAAAAGCGATCTGCATCACGAGCTATCATCGGAAGAAAACCTCCTTCATTTATGCGATATGACCAAAAACTAATATCATTCTTGCCAAACGCACAACCAAAATGATGGCCGTTAATGATATATTGCCCTTCCCTTGAACAAGCGACATAAACCCGGAACTACATGACTTCAAACGACGCTATGGAAACCACATCAACTCGCGCGCCGCAACGCATTCGCTTGCCGCTACGCTTCCGTAAAGTACAGGTCACCGCCACCGAAAAATTTGCAACCAGCTTTATTCGCATTACATTTGGCGGCGATGACCTTGAAGGATTTGAAAGCCCCGGCTTTGACGATCACGTGAAATTAATTTTCCCCGATGCCGCCGGCGGTGAGCTGCGTGTTCCTGTAATAACAGAAACCGGGCCGGTATGGCCAGGAGGGCCTAAGCCTGTGATGCGCGACTACACCCCGCGTTTTTTCGACGGCAATGCAAAAACATTGGTAATTGATTTTGCATTGCACGAAGCAGGTCCCGCCACTGCATGGGCTATCAATGCAAAACCCGGCGATTGGTTGGGAATCGGCGGACCTAAAGGTTCGTTTATTGTTCCGACTGAATACGATTTTCATTTGCTCGCTGGCGATGAAACTGCTGTCCCCGCCATCGCCCGCAGGCTGGAAGAATTACCTGCGACAGCACGCGCTATTGCGTTGATCGAAATTGATAATGTTGGCGATGAAATCCCGTTATCGTTTTCAGCAAAAACTGAAATTATCTGGTGTTATCGCAAAGGTGTTGATGCCGGTACCACTACCGCAATTAAAGATGCATTGGAAGCGCTGGCACTACCAGAGGGAGATGGCTATGTATGGATTGCTTGCGAAACTAAAGCGGCGCGCACAATTCGTTCGTACTTGGTGAAAGAGCGCGGAGTCAATGCAAAATCAGTCAAGGCGGCTGGCTATTGGCAGCTCGGCGCCGCTATCGCCGATGACGGTGCGGATGATTAAGGTTTAAATAGTGAAGCAAGGCTTGATCTTGCTTCACTATTGATGATCCGCTCAAATTAGCCATTTATTACTTTCATATAAATTTTATGAATTAGACATCTAACAACGACTGACACAGATAAAACCATTATTGATGCCGCTATTAACAATTCCAGCCCTATAACATTACTGGAATAATGGGTTGAATTGATTTCCAACACATAAAACATCCCACCCCATAACCCAAACCATCCGATTATCGCACCCCATGTGAACAATTTTCCCCACGGCAGGATTAGCGGGTACATAGGTAGCAATAGAAATAGTTTAAACACTAATTCTGGATTCATGATTTTTTTCGCGCCATCTATATCAGTAAATTTTCTCTATGAAAATTAAAATTTTGACAACAATTCAATCCAAATAACGATAAGAAAATACAAGCCCAATCCAAACACGAACGATCTTATTAAAACTTGATTAACGGTGATATGTACCAGAGTGTGAATATACCTTGAAGCCACAAAACCCCATGCACTAAAAACAAGAGCATCACTTGTATAATTTATACTAAAAGAAAGAACACACGCTGCAACAAAAACCATAGGCAGTTGAAAGAGATTATTTAAATTATTCGTGGTTTTAGTAACGTAGGCTGGTACCGGGTGCCCACTAAAAATATCATAGTGAGACAAATGAACCGGGCCAAATTTAACCGCCCACATACGACACACAAAAGCCACTATAAACATTAATGCAATCAATATAAGTAACAATGCCAATGGCTCCTTCATACTTTGTCCTCGAATAGTGTTTTTTAGCAAAATGGATATGGATACGGTGGAAAATTTTTCTCGAATTTGCGCAGAATAGGTCAAATTGATAGAGATTAAAAGAATATCAACTTTCATAGCCTATTAAAGGTCGATCACGCTGACTGAATGCGGGAAAACATGTCGGATAGTTGGAAAAATCGACATCCAGTTCTATTATCGTTATTGAACCGGAACACCGTTTTACTTATCTAACCGGTTGTTACCATTATTTGCACCCGCCAGTTCAGGATACCAACCAGCTTAATGTCAGATAAAAACCAGAATATTAGTGATTCCTTTTCCAATACACTGTTTAGCTTATTGGGTTACGTTGCCAAATGTGACGGACAAATAACCCGCAATGAAGTTAAGCGGTTACAAGTTTATATAAAGAAAATGAATTTAACAGAGGAGGAAAGGCAACAAGCATTGCAACTATTTAAATTAGGAACCTTGCCAACCTTTAATATTGATGAAGTGCTGGAGACATTCAGTAAAACCATTACACCAAAACTCATTCATATTTTGCTGGTGCACCTGATAACCATGGCCAGAGCTGATGGCTATCTGGTTAAAGTGGAAATGGAAGTAATACAGAAAATCGCCCGGGGATTAGGTTACAGAAGCATTGTGTTTAATCATTTATTGCGCATGATTTCAGTTCAGGATGAATTGTCGCAAAAAGCCAACCAGCAGCAAGAGCCAACCGTGCAACAAAATACATATGAAAATTTAAAAAAAGCACAACCCAATGCCGACCCAACCAGAAACGACACCAATCAACAACCTAGATATGAAACACCGGATTTACAACAAGCCTACGAAATACTCGGCGTAAAAGCAGATATGACAGAAGACGAAATTCGTCGGGCTTATAAAAAATTAGCCAGCCAGCTTCATCCCGACAAACTGGCAAGCCAGGGGCTGACTCCCGACGCAACCCACGCAGCTACGGAACGCTTTAAAAAAGTGCAGATTGCTTATGCGTTTATAAAAAAATACCGCTCAATCTATGCAGCCAGCTAAGGTTGGCTAATTACACGCCTGCCACTAAATCCTTACCAAAGTTTTTATTATCACTAGCGAACTAGTCAGCAGCCTCGCTTTCAAAGCTTAACCAATCCAGCAATTTGACGATCCATGCGCCCTTGTAAAACATAAAAGGAAGATGAATTTTATGTCAAACCAGATTAAAACGCTGCGCGAATCTTTTTTTAATACTGTGTTCAGTCTGCTCGGACATATCGCTAACTGCGATGGCTATATCAACCGCAATGAAATTAAGCGGATTGAAATTTACATGGAAAAAATGGATTTGTCGGAAAAATGTAAACGCGAGGCTCAACATCTATTCAAGGAAGGTACCAGCCCTACCTTTAATGTTTCGCAAGTTCTGCAAGAGTTCAACAAAAACACTACGCCAAACCTTATTCAGATTTTATTGGTATATCTTATTACCATGGCTAGAACCGATGGGATGTTGGTTAAAAAGGAAATGAACGTGGTACAGCATGTCGCAAAGGAACTGGGCTATAGCAGCATTGTATTTGACCATTTGTTAAAAATGATTTCCGCACAGGATGAATTTGCCTCGCAGCCACAACAGAAAACATCACAACAAAACACTTATCAAAACACCACTCAACAAAAAAACGAACAACCCAAAACAGATCAACCAAAAACAGAACAGGGTAAATCCCATCAAGAAAAACATGAAGAGCCGAAGAAAGAGCAGGCGAAAAGTTACAGCAGCAATAACTTCTATAGCCAACAAAAATATCGCAACCCGGCATTGGAAGATGCTTATCAGGCTCTAGGTGTCACATCAGGAATGACTGAGCAGGAAATCCGGCGGGCCTACCAAAAGCTGGTGAGTCAATTTCATCCGGATAAGTTAGTAGGGCAAGGTATGCCGCCTGATTTGGTAAACGCTGCAACCGAGCGTTTCAAAAAAATTCAGGCGGCTTATGATTTTCTAAAAAAATATCGCTCTATTTATAGTGCAGCTTAACTCATAAAAATAATTTTCCACCAGTCACGAAGGCATCCTCAGGGATGCCCATAGCGCGTTTTAATGCTACATCCCTATCCCATTGGTTACGAATGAATGAAATGGTAAAAGCCTGCTTGATGCTAATATCCCCCAAGTGGTACCAAGGCGATACCAGCGGGAAAAATTGCAAAGGCCAATCTGTTCCGTAAATCAAACGCCCTTGTAATTCAGGTGCGCTGACTACTTTGCGCATAAAACCCAATTTATTGATTTGCGTGAGACTGGAAATATCTCCATAAAGATTTGGATATTGTTTAAACATTGGCAATACACGCTCGAAATTATCTTCACCGTGCGATTCACCTGTTGTTGCGATATGTGCCGCAATAACGGTGACGCCCATCGTTAATGGCAGTGTCAATTTTTGCGGATCGGCCAGCTCATCGCGCGCACTGCTGAAAGATTTTTCCATTCCTGTATGCGTCAGCAACGGTATACCCAATTCAATCATCTTTTGATAAAACGGGATCAATACGGGATCGGCAGGATCGATATACATAATCGACGGCAACCATTTGATTAATACTGCACCTTGCACCTTAGCTTGCTCCAGGCGCTGGATGGCGTCTTTGCGATAAGGATTAATGCTCGCGGCATACAGCAAGTTGGAATATTTTTGCGTTTGCTCGTACACGTATTCGTTAGGGACATAAATTTGGGTAAGATTTTTATCCAGGTTTCCTTCCGCATCAATCACACCGTCCATGGCCAAAATTACGGTTTTACTCACTTGATTTGATTTTGTAACTGCCTCGCTCAGCTTTTTAACAACAATTGCATCACCCTGCTCTTCCAGTTCTTTTTCATTTACACCCATGGCCAGCAAATACAACGGAAAGCGGATATTTTCACGCATTTCCTTATTAATAAAACACCCGGAATCCCCATAGCCTAAACCGGCCACATGCGCATGAAAATCGATAATATTTTTTTCGCCGGGGTTACTACTAGTATCAATATTAATAAATAGCGGACTAACGAACAAAATGATTAATAGTGAAATTGAAACGATTACTATTTTTTTGATTACACCAAGCATCAAAGGCCTCCTGTTTTTTGCTCAATAGCTACGGATTGAGGCAGGGCTAGATTCAATGCCAATTGCTTGGCCGCACTGAAATCCGTTTTACCGCTACCCAATTTGGGAATTGTTTCAGTGTGATGGACCTGTGCGGGAATCATTAATGGATTGCAATTATTTGCCAGCAAGCTCTGACGTAATTCGCTGGAATCAAGTGCAACCGTAATTAACAATACAATTTGCTCACCTTTTTTCTCGTCGGGAATATTGACTGCCACCATCTCCACATCGGGCTCAGTAATCACTTTTTTGATTTCCTGCTCAACCGCACCCAGGCTAATCATTTCCCCGCCTAATTTGGCGAAGCGTGAATAGCGGTCAACAATTGTCAGGAAACCATCGGCATCAACATGGCCTTTGTCGCCGGTTTTGTACCAGCGACGGCCATCGAGTTCCACAATGACCGATTTGGTTTTTTCCGGATCATTTAAATAACCGAGCATCACCTGGGTGCCGGAAATTAAAATCAAACCATCCTCACCCACAGGCAAGGCTTGCAAACTAACAGGATCAACCACGCGGAATGAGCAGCCGGGCAACGGCAAACCCACAGTGCCTAATTTATTACCCAACTGTACATGCCAATCATTAGGGTCCAATTGATCGGGAATATTTACGCTGGCAACCGGCGTGGTTTCTGTTGCACCATAACCTTCATAAATAATTTTATTAAAGCGTTGCTGGAATTCCTCGCGCACCTCCGGTGCCAATTTTTCTGCACCGGCGACAACTACGCGCAGCGATTCCAACATCAATGGTTGTACCTTTTTATTTTTGCTGTACAAACGCAGGAAGGTTGCGGTTGCACACATCACCGTAACGCGATTGCGCGAAATAGCTTTGGCAATGTTGACCACATCGGTTGGGTCCGGATGGCATACCACCGGGATACCTTCAATTAACGGCAAGAATGTCGTTACGGTTAAACCGAATGAATGAAACGGTGGCAAGCTACCCATCACTACATCATCTTCACGGGTTTTTAACACATCGCTGATTTGTTTGATGTTCGCCATAAAATTGCGATGGCTTAATACAATGCCTTTCGGTGTTCCTTCGCTGCCACTGGAAAATAAAATCGCGGCCGGGTCATTTATTCCAACCGTTTTACCAAACACGCGATAAAAAATATCAGCGGGAAGAATATGTGCCCCGACAAAGCCCAGCACTACCATTAATTTTGAAAGTTGTTCTTTCAGGTTTTCCAGGTAGATAACTTGCGTACCTTGCAACATTGCATCGGTGTCTATACCGCGGCCTTTTAATTTATCGATAAATTTTTCCGAGGTATAAACGGTTTTAATGGCTGCATTTTTTACACCGGCTTGAATCGCAGCGATGCTGGTAGTGAAATTTATATTCACTCCGGTTTGGCCGTTTAACATTACGGCGAGATTGGCAATTGTTGCAGCGCTGCTGGCGGGCAATAAAATCGCCACATTTTGTTCGCGATCCAGTTTGCGCATTTGATGAGCAAACGCGGTTGTAGCAGCGAGCATTTTTGCATTGGTCAGCTCGGTGCCATTGGTATCTATCACACAGGTTGCGCCCAGATGCTCTTTAGCCGAACGAATATAAGCAAGTGGTAACGGATCAAATTCTTTGGTGTGTTGTTCCCACGCATCGAACGACAGTTCAAACACTTTTTGTTTTAACTGATCGGCTTTGGTATCTACCGGTAACGGATTGCCAAACGTAATTACCACTTCACGGCGCAAACCGCGCGCGGTGTTTTTGCGCAACTTTTCGCTGCGCGCACGAGATAAACGGCTGCCCCACAAGCCGTGTAAATAGAACGGTACAATTACACCTTCAACACCGTCTACAACACGTTCATAACCGGTGCGGAATAATCCCAGCGAACCGGTACGGCTAATCGCACCTTCCGGAAACAAACATACAACTTCGCCGGCAATTAATAATTGGTTGATTGCTTCCAACGATTCTTTGCTATTGCCGCTACTGATGGGAATTACACCGAAAAATTTGAATATCGGTTTTAAATACCATTGTTCGTAAATGGAACGCAGCATTACAAAACGTACCGGGCGAGGACAGGCAATTTGCACCATCGCCCAATCGATCCAGCTGATGTGGTTACCAAGCAATAACACACCGCCGGTTTTTGGGAGATTATCAAAACCCACTACGCTGATTTTGTATTTGCCCTGCACCAATAATGCAGCACCAATTCGCGTTAACGAATGCGGTAATTCATAAACTGTAAATAACGCACCGCCCAGCGCTACCAACATCAACAAGATAAATAATTGCGATGTTGTGAGGCCAATACTGGCGAGCAACATGGTCAGACCAAGGAAAGCGATCATGCCGATATTTTGCACCCAGTTATTACCAGCCAGTACAGTGCCCGCCTCATCGGCTTTAGCGTGATACTGGATGAGTGAATTCAGCGGAATAATAAATAATCCACCCAATACACCCAGCCCCATAAATGTCATGGCCATCGCAAAACGCGACTCCAGCGCAGGCAATAAACCAAGCAATACTGCAAAGCCGAGAGCACCAACGGGAATTAAACCCAGTTCAATATAATTTTTGGAAAGCTTACCGGCGACTAACGAGCCAATCACAATACCAATTCCGGTGCACGCAAGAATGCCCTGAATCACCAGCGTGTTATTTTCATTTAATACGTCTTTGGCGAATGCAGGGAATGAGGCTAACACCGCTTGGGAAATTGCCCAGAACATGGTGAGACCAATAATGGATAACCAGATTGCGCGTTTGGCGGCGATGGTTTTTAGATTCTTGCCAAGATAACCGCCACTTAAATATGTGCCGACTTTAAATGTTTGATTTTCTTTTTCTGTTTCGTTGTGGCGATCCGGTAATTGGTAGGCCATCCACAATTCAATTAGCGTGAATGCAACCAGTGCCCAACCAAGGGGAGCTATGTGAGTGATGATTGAGTTTGCATCGGTGATAACAACATCTTTCAAAAAAACTTCAAATAAAGCAGAAAAAACAAACGTGCTGCCGAGAATAGAAATAATCGTAAGCGCCTGCACCAATCCATTCGCACTGGCAAGATTTTTATCGCCCACTAATTCGCGGATGTAACCGTATTTGGCTGGCGAATAAATTGCTGCTTGAATACCGAGCACCAGAGTCATCGCAAACGCGAGCCAGAACCAACCCTGGTAATACGCAAATAAAATGACCAACACGGCAGCGAGTTCAGCCCAGGCGCTGTACTGCATGACTTTGTGTTTGGGATATTTGTCGGAAATAAATCCGGCGGGTGAAAATAATAAAATAAATGGAATCAGAATCAGCGCATTCACTAACGCCGTCAAAACAACCTGGGTGTTGCCGTCGTAGATTTTGAAAACGGTATTCTGGATAACAATTTTGTGGCCTAAATCGATAAAGGCATTCACAAACAACACCAGCAGGTAAGGCATAAAACCTTTAATGCGTAACAGTGGCAGCACAGGGATGCTCTCCTTTATAGCGGGGCTTCAAAGCAAGGCTTTTCAGCGGAATTATGGTCGGCTTCCTTTTACCTCCAATCTGGTGGAGGAGTAGCCGGTTTCTAACGCCCGGGCAGCATGCCCAAGGCCGTTGTGACTTTCTACTTTTTTCTGCGAAGTCGAATTCCTGTAGCCAAAAGGTATCGTATTTTGCTACCTTCTTCGCAAAATCGTTTTTTAGGTTGAGTCATAACGCACATGCCCCAGATCAACAACCTGCTCAATACCCTGAAAAAAACCCTCAAAAGCCATGGGTTTACCTACGCACAGGTGGCATCTCACCTGGACTTAACCGAGGCCAGCGTTAAACGCCTATTTTCCGAGCAACAAATTTCCTTGCAGCGGCTGGAGCAAATTTGCCAGTTAATGCACATGGAGATTTCCGATCTGGTGTTGTTAATGAATGACCAGCAACCACGTTTGCAGCAACTGACGCACGAACAGGAAGAGGAAATTACCCGCGATCTGGTTTTGTTATTGGTGACGGTGTGTGTGCTTAATCGCTGGACGATGGAAGAAATGCTGGCGTGGTACAAAATCAGTGAAATCGAATGCCTGCAAAAATTAATTCGCCTGGATAAGTTAAAAATTATCGAGCTGCAACCTAAAAATAAAATCAAATTACTGATCGCCAGTAATTTCAGCTGGCGCGATGCCGGCCCCATCCAGCAATTTTTTCAGGCGAAACTCGCGCAGGAGTTTTTCAGCTCTCGCTTTGCGGGTGAAGATGAATGCCTGGTGGTGTTAAACGGAATGTTGTCGCACGCGAGCAATCTGGAATTCCAACGCAAACTCAAACGCTTCGCACGCGAGTTTGAAGAGTTGAATAAACAGGATGCCGGTTTGCCCCTTGATGATCGCAAGGGGATTACAGTGGTGCTAGCGGCGCGCAATTGGAATTACGGTTTGTTTCGTCCGTTGCGCAAAAATACGGAGGAAAAAGAATAATTTGTTAACACGGACAGCGAGAAATCTTTCCGCCTTTGGAGGGATAGCGCGCATCCTGACAGTAACGAAAAAATTCGCCTTCGGTCATAGGCGTTAATTCGGGATGATGTTGCTGCATGTGCTCGCAATAGCGCGCGTAATCGCCCACTCCCACCATCATGCGGCAGGTTTGGGCGGCGCGTTGGAATAGTGTTTGTACAGACATTTTATTCAGCGCAAAAATCTTTTTCATATCGGTTCCTTGCGCCATTCGCCGCCGATCTCTGTCGCTGTTGTTTGTGACGCACGACGAGCCTGCAACACCGCATGTACAGCGAACACCAGAATGACTAACACTACCGCCATAAAAATGCAGGCCATGACGGCATCTACATAATCGTTAAATACAACGCGCTCCATTTGCTCCAGGCTTTTAGTCGGTGCGAGTACACGCCCCTCAGCCAGTGCGTTGGAGAAAATTTCAGCGTGCGAGAGAAAACCGATTTTGGGATCGCTGGAAAATACTTTTTGCCAACCGGCGGTGAGTGTGACAATCAAAATCCACAGCGCAGGCAACGCAGTAATCCAGGCGAATCGCGCTTTTTGCATGCGGAACAGGATTACTGTGGCCAGCATTAATGCCATACCGGCGAGCATCTGGTTGGCGATGCCGAACAATGCCCAGAGGCTGTTGATACCACCGAAAGGATCGGTCACTCCACCGTAGAGGAACCAGCCCCAACCCGCCGCCGCCAAACCAGTCGCCAGTAAATTAGCGGTCCAGGATTCGGTATTGCCTAATGCGGGGGAAACATTGCCCAGCAGATCCTGGATCAGGAAACGGCATACGCGTGTGCCGGCATCAAGCGTGGTGAGAATAAATAACGCCTCGAACAAAATCGCAAAGTGATACCAGAACGCCATAAAGGATGAACCACCAATAAAATCCGCGAGGATTTTGGCCATTCCCACCGCAAAAGTCGGCGCGCCGCCGGTGCGCGAAAGAATGGATTCCTCGCCCACATCCTGCGCCATTTGCGTCAGCATTTCCGGCGTAACAACAAAGCCCCAGGAAGAAATAGTTTGCGCCGCTTGTGCAGCGGTAGTGCCAATCACCGCCGCAGAACTGTTAAGCGCGAAATAAACGCCCGGCTCCAACACGGCAGCCGCCACCAGCGCCATCACCGCGACGAAGGATTCCATTAGCATGGCGCCGTAACCAATCGGCAAAATATGGGATTCGCGCGCGAGCATTTTGGGTGTAGTACCGGACGATACCAGCGCGTGGAAGCCACTTACCGCACCGCAAGCAATGGTGATAAACAGGAACGGGAAAAGCGAACCGGCAAACACGGGACCAGTGCCATCGATAAACGGGGTAAGTGCCGGCATTTTCAGCGGTGGCGCGACCACCAGAATTCCAATTGCCAACAACACAATGGTGCCAATTTTCAAAAAGGTAGAAAGATAATCGCGCGGTGCCAGCAGCAGCCAAACAGGTAATACCGCAGCGATAAAACCATAACCAATCAGTCCCAATGCCAGGGTTTCTGCATCCATTGAGAAGAATGGTCCCCAATAAGGATGTTTAGCAACTTCGCTGCCGTAGGCCAGTGCAGCCATCAACAATACGAAACCAACCAGCGAGACTTCCAGCACACGCCCAGGGCGAATCCAGCGCGAGTAAACACCCATAAAGATCGCAATAGGCACTGTCGCCAATAAGGTAAATACACCCCAAGGGCTAGCCACCAGCGCTTTTACTACCACCATGCCGAGAACAGCGAGCAGGATGACGATAATCGCGAGTATTCCAACCATGCCAACCAAACCGGCGAAGTTACCCATTTCCATGCGCATCATTTCACCGAGGGATTTACCATCGCGGCGAGTAGAAGCAAACAGGATCATGGCGTCCTGCACGGCACCGGCAAAAATCACCCCGAACAAAATCCACAGGGTTCCGGGCAGATAACCCATTTGTGCGGCGAGGATCGGACCAACCAACGGACCCGCACCGGCAATCGCCGCGAAATGATGACCGAACAACACCCATTTGTGGGTGGGTACGTAATCCAGGCCATCGTTGCGTCGCTCGGCCGGTGTGAGACGACGATCATCCAGCTCCATCACACGGCTGCCGATATAGCGCGCGTAAAAACGATAAGCAATCACATAGACGGAAAGCGCAGCTACAACCAGCCACAGCGCGTTGATGGTCTCGCCACGGGATAGCGCCAGCACTGCAAACGCAGTCACGCCAATACCAACCACACTGCCCCAGAGTAAAAAATCGCGAATCTGTTTAGTCATTTTTATCGTTGTCTTGCTTATCGTGAGTAGGATTAAAACCGGAACTATAGCGGACCAGAATTACATTGGGGTTGAACGGCGCCAGGCATATAGAAAATAAATGGCAACGCCGATCAACATCCACACCGCCAGGCGAATCCAGGTATCCAGCGGTAAACCCAGCATCAAACCAAAGGCGGAAAGCGCGCCGGCCGGAGCCACAAACCAGATTACTGGCGAGCGGAACGGGCGATGCATATCCGGACGGGTTTTGCGCAGCACCAATACCCCCAAACAGACCAGCACAAACGCAAATAAAGTGCCGATACTAACCAGCTCACCCACCAATCCCATCGGCATAAGCCCGGCGAGTGCAGCGACCAGCAAGCCAGTGATCAGCGTGGTTTTAAAAGGAGTGCGGAAGCGGGAATGAACATTGGAAAAGATTGCCGGCAGCAAACCATCGCGCGACATCGAATAGAAAATACGGGTTTGAGCCAACAACAGCACCAGCACTACAGTCGTTAAACCGGCGATAGCACCCAGCTTCACCACCGGAGCCAGCCAGCTAACACCGAGGGTGTCGATGGCGATGGCAATTGGATCTGGTACACCGAGCTTGTCGTAAGGAACCAGGCCAGTCAGCACATAGGCGACCAATGCATAAAGCACGGAACAAATCAGTAGCGAACCGATAATCCCGCGCGGCATATCGCGCTGTGGATTACTCGCTTCCTGCGCGGCGCAGGACACCGCATCAAAACCAATGTAGGCGAAAAACACTACACCAGCGCCAGTCAGCACCCCGCCCCAACCAAAATTACCGAAACTGTCTTCCGGCGGTACGAAACTGCCCGCAGGGTTAGCAGCAGTCACCCAATTCTGGTGATCGACGGCGCTCCAGCCCAAAGCAATAAATAGCAAGACCACCGCCAGTTTAACCAACACGATAGCGGCATTAACGCGGGCCGATTCGCGTGTACCTATCGCCAGCAACCAACTGGTAATCAATACAATCAGCACGGCGGGTAAATTGATCAAATTGCCAGTGGATGACCACTCGCCGGTACCGGCATTAAATACCCAGGGCCCCTGGGTAAATTGCACCGGAATATAAATACCCAGATTTTTCAGGAAACTAACCACGTAACCCGACCAACCGATGGCAACTGTCGTTGCACCAAGGGCGTATTCAAGAATTAAATCCCAACCGATAATCCACGCAATAAATTGCCCGAGGGATGCATAGGCATAGGTATAAGCCGAACCGGCAACCGGCACCGACGAGGCCAGCTCCGCATAACAGAGACCGGCAAACACGCACACCAGCGCACCCGCCACAAATGACAACACCACCGCCGGGCCGGCATTATTCGCTGCCGCATGGCCGCTCAATACAAAAATACCCGCTCCGATAATGCAGCCGATACCAAGGGCGATCAGATTCCACACCCCCAGGCTGCGCTTCAAGCCGGTTTTGCTGCCGTCCGCTTCGGAACACAGCAGGTCTACAGATTTGCACGCCCACATCTTATTCATAGATTGCCCCAGCCAAATGCGATAAAAGAAACAGTCGTGCCCATCCATGCAAAAAGCTTGCGCGCAAAAAACGACGCAATAAAACCGTCGCCCGATCATAAAAAGAGGGAGAGCCATAGAAAACGGCGCGCGTGCAACAATTGAGAGCACCATGAAGGTGCAAATGTTTAGCTAAAAATCCGATGGCAAACATTGGCATGGATAAACCAGACTATTTCTGAACACTGTTATTGTTATTACAACTTTTACCGCCAGCGGGAATATTCAGATTCGAATCAAACTGCACGGCGCAGCGATTATATAGGTCGCGGACAGCGCTGAACATCGAAGACTGCGATGTTGGCGCATAAGGCTTGCCGGAAAGATTTACGGTTCAATGCGGCCGGTGTCAACCGGCCATTGCCGTTCAAGAGGAAACAATAACGTGATTATTAATGATGTTGTGCCAGCGGGGGATAAAGTTTACTTTCGATCG
Source organism: Cellvibrio sp. 79 (assembly GCA_003056245.1). GTDB lineage: Bacteria > Pseudomonadota > Gammaproteobacteria > Pseudomonadales > Cellvibrionaceae > Cellvibrio. The sequence continues at coordinate 488,921 of MVDH01000006.1, forward strand.
CAGCACCGAGCGCACCCGCTAATTTTTCACTGAGTTCTATCGTGATGTGGTGCTGGTCGCGATAAACCAGCACATTATCAATAATAGGGCCGCAATTTGTTTCCGAGCACAAATAATCATTCATTGTGATGTAATGCTTTTTATTTTTGATCGTTACCTTTTTTTCCACATCGGCCAGCTTACTATCCAGGATGCGACTTTTCGGTTGCTCGCACTGCTCGGTGTCCAGCAAATTCTTGGACAAACAAAGTGCAGGGGTACGATCAAAACTGGGGGTATCGCCAATCACGATTACTTGCGCACTTGCGGGAAGAACGCCAAACATGCGCTCAAGACCTTCACCCCATTCGCGCAAAGGATCATTCGCCATAATCCTTTCTTTTGAGCCTTGATAATTGGAAACAATTACAACATCAGGTTTAAGCTGATTAATTTTTTCCACTGCTTTTTTGCGCCACTCACGGCAATTTACGTATTCAACTCCCTGTAGCAAAATCGGTGCATCAATTGCCGGGCATGCACTTTTGGTAAAGGTAATCAAACGAATACCACGTTCTGCTGAATATTTTTCCAATGCAGGAAACCATTGAGCCGCATGCGAATCACCAAACAACACATACGTTTTCGACGCATTTGTATCACCGTATTTACAGCCACGTGCCTCCACGGTCAACAAATCATCATGGCAACCATCGCTATAAACAATCGCGATCGAGTTGCTCGCATTGCGTAAATCCGGCAGCAAATTTTTAGGGACAAAATCGGTGAATTCCGGATTAGCACGGGGCTGATATTCCCGGGCGATTTTTTCGCTATGCAATTGCCAGGATTTCATTTGATATCCGTAAGCGCCCGCTAGTAATACGATAAACACTGAGCCCGCCATGCTGACGGCAAGGGCAGGTTTTGCCGGAAAATAAAAACGGCTGCCAGTGTGGCGAAACGGTCCCTCGATCCAACGATAGGTTATATCGGCCAGAACACAGGAAACCACGAATAACACCACAACAAAATAAATCCCGGAAAAATCGGGCCACACTTCCCCGGTAAAAATAATGACCGGCCAATGCCAGAGATAAAGCGAATAGGAAATCATGCCAAGGTATTGCAACGGTTGATTCGCCATCAGTTTATTTAATAGGGACGAGCTCCGACTCATTGCACCGGCAAAAAGGATTAGCATCGCTCCTGCTACCGGTAACGCGGCGGCGCTACCCGGAAATACAGTGTTCTCGTTATAGAAGGCAGCGCAGTACCCTAACAAGACCACACCCAACCAGCCACTCAATGCGGCAACACGTGAACCCGAAGCGCGAATAGAAAATAGATTCTTTTTTATTGCAAAGGCGAGAAGTCCGCCCGCACCCAATTCCCAGGCTCGCGTGAATACCAGAAAAAATGCCCAGGACTGGCTAGCTTTGGTGAGATAAAGATTGGCGATGAAAGACAACAAAACCGCCGCTAACATAATTAACAATAGATAATTTTTTTTAGTTCCCAGATAGCGCCAACATGCAAACAGCAGCAGCGGCCAGATAAAATAAAATTGCTCTTCAACACCGAGTGACCAATAGTGCAGCAACGGTGAAAGTGTGGTTTCCGCCAGATAATCGGTCTGCTGATACGCATAAAAAATATTGGGGAGGTAAAGCGCGGTAGCGATAGATTCTTTCAATATTTTTGGAAGAAGTAATGGTGGCATCAATAAACAGGATATAGCTGTTGTGATGAGAAGTACGAATAAGGATGCCGGGATAATCCGACGCACACGGCGGGCGTAAAAATCCAGGAAACTAAAACGATTGGAATCCAGGGACTCAATGATATGACCGGTTATCAAATACCCGGAGATGACAAAAAATATGTCTACACCAATGTAGCCACCGGAGAGCCAATGCACGTCCAGATGGTATAAAACCACCAGCAAGACTGCGATTCCTCGTAATCCCTGTATATCAACACGAAAACCGTTGGTAGTTTGCACTGGGTACTCCTTGGGGCAACGGACAGCAAAGGGGGCGGCAGTTTATAGTTTTTTTATTCAAACTTCATTCAATCGAAGAACCGCAAACAATATTTATGCCATTATCCGTGATCTTCATGACATTGCCGATTCACGCTGTGAAAAGCGTCCCAATCGGTAAAAAACGGGGATACCAATAGCAACCTTTAAATAAAAACACCCGGATCCGAGTTACCGGATCCGGGTGTTTTTTAGCAACTTATTCAACCCTGTGTATTATTTACCCCAGAGTGAATTCAGCAGCGTGGTTTTACGTGGGTCGAGCGTGGTCCATTGACCCCACTTGTCGTTGGCGCTAACCGGATCCCAAGGTGTCAAATACCAACCGAAGGTATCAGCCGATTCAGGGTTCATCGACCAATAACACGCGTGGATATTTTTCTTCTTGAAGTAGTTAACAGCCGCAGTTTGCCATTGTTGATCCACGTTAGTGGTGATGTGGCTCCAGGCAGTACGATCAGCCTGGCTGGTTTTGTTTGGCCAATCCATGTTGCCACCGAATTCGCCTACCAAAATACCGTAGCCTTGCGCACGCAGGTAACCGAAGTGCTCCTCCCAACCTTGTTCAAGTACAGTCGGGTTGATCACGATACGGCAATCAAGATCTGCTGCTGAGTCACCTTCAAGACCTTCACACTCGGTTTGGGCTGGGTCCATGTGATGCTTTTGCACAAACACCGATGGGCCATACGTGTGTGGAGACAACAACAAACGGTCTTTTGGAATGTTGAGTGGATTTTCACCGAACTCATAAAGGTTTTCACCCCAGTTTGGATTCAAATCCGGATTACCGTGCGGTACTTCATCTTTGGTGTCTGGAGTTCCATCCTGGTTGTTTGCAGTACCGGAAATACCCTCAACGATGATTAACAGGTTAGGGTTAACCGAATCAATCGCAGCGTAAGCCTCTTCAGATAACGCTTTCCAATCCGCCCAGGTGTAATCCCATGGCTCGTTGAAAATATCGATACCAACGAGGTTGGTTACACCCAGTTTCGCTGGCAGACCGGCGATGTCTTTCAGGTTAGCGATCCACTTGGCTTTATCGTACGCGTGGATTTTGGTCACGCTGCTTGGGTTGCCAGTGGTAGCACAAGAGTACTCTTCACGTCTGAAGTCGTAACCAACGCGATCTTTATCCACGTAAGGTGGACGTGCATCGAGACGACCTTTACGCCAGCCTACGAAGTTGGAGCAGGAATGGATATCAATAAAGATCTGGATATTGTTTTGATCAGCCAGCTTGATGAAATCCTCCAGCGCCTGACGAGCGTTGGTTTGACGGATTGACGGATGGTTTTTCAGGTTAGGAACCATGCCTTGCGGGTTGTTGGTTTCCAGGGTTTGCGGAGCGATTGGCAAGCGCAGCATGGTAATACCGGCAGCTTTCAACTCCTTCATGGTTTGGTCGATAGTGCGGCCTGAACCTTTGCTGTCATTCACCCACCACATGTTACCGGCGTACATCTCCATTGGCGCACCGCTTGGGTTGGTTGCATCGTTGGATGGCTCATGGCGGCCTTCCAGACCGAACCAGTTTCCGCATTGTGCTGGCAATGCCTGACCATCTTTGGTCAGGTTACCCTGGGCATTTACACGGAACACACCTTTGGTTGAAGAGTTAACGCTGGAGCTTGAACTGCTGCTCGGAACACTGCTCGGAACAACAGAGCTGGAGCTTGATGGGCGCGAACTTGAGCTGCTGCTCGGGATACTGCTCGGTACAACGCTTGAGCTGCTGCTGATAACGCGCGAGCTACTACTGCTGGATGTACGTGAGCTGCTTGAGCTTGATGGTGGCAGCGATGAAGAACTCACCACGCTTGATGAACTGCCGCAATTGCTTAAGCCAAACGGCGATGGCTGGCTGGTACAGGTCGCGCGTGAAATACAGCTTCTGTTGTTCTCGTAACCCCAACCGCTGGTAGTGGTAACGCAAACAGGATAGAGCGTGCCGTACCAGTTACATTGCTGGGTGCAAGACTGCAACGAGCTTGATGAACTGGAAACAGTAATCGATGACGAAGAGCTGCTTCTGGGCACAGAAGACGATGACACCGGACCAGCAGATGAGCTGCCAGAACAAATGCTACCGCTGATGGTAGGAATCTCTGCTGAGCCACCATTTTTATTAATCTGGAAACCGACGGTCGCCGCTTGGCCAGGTTGCAAATTGCCATTCCAGTCCACATTGGTAGCAGTGTAAGGATTGGAACCCGATACCTTGCCATTCCACGAACTGCTCAGGCGGTTGGTCGCGTATTGCCAATTGATAGACCAGCCGCTGATAGGCGCAGCGGTAGAGTTGGTAACACGAATTTCACCGGTCGCGCCGGTATTCCACTCGTTAGTAATCACGTAGCTACAGGCTGCAAAAGCAGAACTGCCGTAGCTGGCTGCCAGCACACCAAGCCCGAGCAGGGCCAGCCGGAAGCGTTTGACTGGAGGAGTAGTCATGTAGTGTCTCCTTGGACGAAACATTATGGATAAGGGTTAAACCCCGGTTTTTTATTAGAAAGCCCCAGTCTCAGGGCAATGGTTAACATCCACTCCTGTCGTTTGCGAAAAACAAACAGCCAAAACAACAGCGCCCTAAAGCGACTACTGCAACGGTGGTCCTGTTACTGCGAATGGCGCAAAAATCTGCACCGAAAAATTATTTCGCCCCGTTTACAGCTGGGACACGGATGATTGCTTGGAGAGTGTTATTTGACGCTTAAAGTTTTATTTTTATTATTGTTAGTATTTGTCTCATTTAATTAAGACAGCGCTGTCATTTTTGTGTTTTCGAAGGGGGATTACTGAGAACCGGTTAACACTTTTTAATATTTTTTAAATCGATTTGAACGTTGCAACAATTTTTAACTGGACCAATTTTCAACACTAAAATAATTGCCGCCGATGAGTTTTTACTAATTAAAAAATCGATGAAAACCTTAAACCGCATTCATAGTGTCACCCGGCTCATCGGACAGTAGATATCGCTATGCTAGGCTTTTATTGGCGCTAAATAATCTTTTTCATTCTGCAGATAAAAGGAAATAACGTGCACGATATTTCATTACCAATCCTTATAGCGGGAGAAATTATTTTTGCACTATTTATAGTGCTGCTCTTTGCTATGCGCCACATCGCCAGACAACGCGCACAAATCAAAAAACTACTCGCAAAATTCCAGCAACTAAAATCCGTTTATGAGCATTCCGAAGAAAAAGCACCTTCTTTTTATGGTGACAAAAAACCAATCGAAAACCGCGACCTTCTCAAAGATTTTTTTTCTAAATCCCTTGCCGATTCGTTACAACGTTATGAAAAATATACGTCGTCACCACAACCCCATTTAAATCCCAATCACCCTTACAGCGGAAAAATCGCCGCAATAAGGAGCATTTACCTGGCCGCCGAAAAAGAAGTGTTTGAAGAGCGCGGGATAACCCATGCTGGCTGGGGAACCTTTGAAAAAAGATTGAGGGACCTGGTACGTTGGCCAGATGAAAAAAATTCGCGCAAGCAAGAGGCTCGCACCTTGCGCACGCGGGTTTTACAAGAAGAAATTGTGCGGCTCAAACAGCATCAACAACAACTTGAGCAATACCAGCAGGACAGCCAGGCCACCATCAGCAGCTTGCAAATGATGTTAAAAAACCTGAAAGACTTGCATGTAAGCCAGGAGCTGAGCGACAAAGCCGCTACCAATGATTTGTGGGACGACCAATCGCTTAATCACTTTATCGATAATTCCACTGAGCGAAACCAGCAAGTGCTGGGCTTATTGCGGGATTTAAAAGATTATCCCTCGCAGTTCTCGCCTGCCGCACGCAAAAAAATGGAGGACCAACTGAATATCCTCGAAATTGAATTGATGAAGTCAGACCAATACATCGGCAATTTAAAAAAGGAATTGAAAGAAGCAAAAATCCAGGCGACCAATTACGCGATGATGTTGCGCGAGGCAACCACAAATGATGCCGCCGACAATGATCGAAATATTGATTTAAGCCAACAAGGCGAAACGAAAGATTCCAAACATATTCTTACCGAAATCCATCAACTCAGGACCAACAATAAGCACCAACGCTTTGTGATTAATGAATTGGAACAGGAAATTCAATTATTACGTAATTCCCTGGACACCACCGGTTCCGCCGATGAACGCAAACATAAAGAAGAAGAAATCCAGCGCTTGGAACGCCTGGTACGCGAATGCCAGGGCTGCATCAATACGCTTGAAAGTGAAGTGGATAATCTTTATGCGCGGCTGCAAGAGCAAGCCACTAGTCAAAACGATACGGCGCAGGTGCAAAATAATTCGGTGATGAGTGAAGAGTTGGAAATGATCACACGTGAGCTGGAAAAAACAGTCGCCCATTACCAGCAGCTTCATGCCATCAATTACTTAATGATGGATTTTATGAAATGCAGTTCCGTTGAGCATCTCGCCAAACAATTAGTGCAATTTATCAAAGCGTTCAAAACCACTATCGGCTTCACTATTTATTCGCTGCTGGGTAAAGCTGAATACTTTCCGGCAACTCATTTTGATGAACCGCTCAAACGCTTGGTAAAGGAATTCAGTTTCACCGAGCCAATTACCCATTTGGATGCAGGAACATTATTTATTAATAGCAAAATGCGCGTAATGCTTTTGCCACCAACCGATGGCAGCCACCCGATTCTTGAAACCAGCCTTGCGACATTAATTAATGCCGCCGAGGAGGGAATCAAACGATTGGAAACAGAAAAATTTAGCAAGAAACGTCATAACGATACCAACGAGTGGACCTCGCTCACCAAAAACCTGTTGTCGGATCTGGATATCCAATACGCCTATCAAGTTGAAGAAAATCGCAAAACCTTCAATCATTTTATTGCCGAATTACGGCGCGCTTATCACTTGCTGGACCTGCAGGGGCCGGGCGGTATAGTGCTGGATAATGCCATCAATGAGTTTGAAGAACGCATCCACGCCCTGGCACACAGCAGTGAAGTGATCGATAACGAAATTTCCCGCTTACTGGAACACATGGACAAGCTGGATATTGTCCAGTGATTCAACCCAGCTCCCGCAAACACGATTGCGGAAATATCTGCAACTAATCGTCCAGAAATGTAAAACCCGTTGCGGGCTTATTCCTTGCATAATAGCCTCCTGCTTTACTGCGCCAGGTTCCTCATTTGTTTATTTATCACCACCGGCGTGTAAATTCTGTTTCAAATTAATCAATCGATGGATGTGTTCATGCTTGCTTCTGTAAATCGCCTGTCTCGTGGCCAGCGCTGGCTGCTGGGTGCCGGTGTTGTTGTGCTGTTATTGCTGGTGTGGTTTTTTGTGATTCGCGAGCCTGAAGCCAAGCGTCCGCCGCCGCCTAATCCGTGGATGGGGCCAACACCTGTCCATACCGTTGCGGTCAGCAAAAGCGATTTGAAAGTCCATCTCAAAGCCATCGGTACAGTAACACCGTTGAATAATGTGATCGTTCGCCCGCGCGTGGGCGGCCCGCTGGTCAGTGTGAAATTTGCCGAGGGCCAATCGGTAAAAGCCGGCGATGTGCTGGCAGAAATTGACCCGGCGCCCTACCAGGTAAAACTTCATCAAGCAGAAGGTGCGCTCCAGGAAACCCGCGCCCAGTTAAAAAATGCACAAGATGACCTCGCCCTTTATGAACGATTATTAACGAGCAACTCCATCGCCAAACAGCAATTCGATAAACAAAAAGCGTTGGTCGATCAATTGCAGGGCACATTAAAAAGCCACACCGCCCAATTGGAAGACGCGCGCTTGCAACTTTCCTACACACGCATCACCGCACCGATTGCCGGCCGCACCGGTTTGCGCAAAGTGGATGTGGGCAATCTGGTTAACGCCAACGACAGCACCGGCTTGGTCACCATCACCCAAACCAAACCGATTTCCGTCGTTTTCACCATTCCGGAAAACCAGCTAATCGCCGTGCGCCAGGCGCATGCGTCTGCCATTACCAACAAACAATCATTGGGAGTAGAAGCCTGGGATCGCAGCGAGCAAAATCTGCTCGCCAACGGCAAGCTGACCACGTTGGATAACCAAATCGACACCGCCACCGGCACCCTGCGCCTGAAAGCAGAATTCGATAATGCTGATGACGGGCTCTTCCCCAACCAATTTATCAACGCCCGCCTGCATTTGCAGACGATGGACGGCGCCGTGACCATTCCCGCCGACGCGGTGCAATACGGTTCCAAAGGTACTTATGTTTACGTGATCGATGATGGCAAAGCCAAAATGCGCCAGATCAAATTGGGCGCGCTGGAAGCTGATCGGATCGCTGTATTGGAAGGGCTTAAAGAAGGTGAGCAAGTCGTGCTGGAAGGTATTGATCGCTTGTGGGAAGGCAAAGACGTGAAGGTGATGTAGGTTGGAAAAGCCAGCGGCGCCTTCCGACATTTCCCAAGCCATTAATTGATGACCCGAATTTGTATGTCGGAAGGCGCTGCGCTTTTCCAACCTACGGTATTCGGGCTGTAGAGAGAAACAATGAGTTTATCCCGCCCCTTTATTCTCCGCCCCGTAGCTACATCGCTGGTGATGCTGGCATTTCTGCTCGCCGGTTTGCTCGGTTACCGCTTGCTGCCCGTTGCGGCATTGCCGCAAGTGGATTATCCAATCATCCAGATTTTCACCTTCAACCCCGGTGCCAGCCCGGATGTTATGGCGCGCACCGTGACCGCGCCGCTTGAACGTAGCCTTGGCCAGATTCCGGGTGTTAAACAACTTTCTTCCACCAGCTCCACCGGCGCTTCCATCATTACCTTGCAGTTTTTGCTTGAAGTGGATTTGGGCGTTGCCGAGCAGGAAGTCCAGGCCGCATTAAATACTGCCAATAACCTGCTGCCTAACGACCTGCCCACGCCGCCGGTATATCGTAAGGTAAACCCGTCGGATGCGCCGATTATGACACTCGCCGTTACCTCGGAAAGCCTGCCGCTGCCGGAAGTCTACGATCTGGTAAACACGCGCATGGCCCAGAAAATCGCCCAGTTACCGGGTGTGGGTATGGTGACTTTAGCCGGCGGCCAGCGCCCGGCGATTCGTATCAAGGTGAATCCCAATGCCCTCGCCAACACCCAATTGAGCCTGGAGCAAGTCCGCAACGCCGTAGTTACCGCCAACACCAACCAGCCAAAAGGTAGCTTTGACGGCGAGTACCGCTCCACCATGCTCGATGCCAACGACCAGATCCGTTCTGCGGAAGAATATCGCAACCTTATTGTCAGCTGGCGCGATGGTTCGCCGTTGCGGCTGGGTGATGTGGCCACTGTTGAAGAAGGCGCGGAAGATCGCTTCCTCGCCGCCTGGGCCAATAAACAACCAGCAGTGTTAATTAACATCCAGCGTCAGCCCGGCGCCAATGTTATTGAGGTCGCCGACAGCATTGAAGAACTGCTGCCCAAGCTGATGGTGACCATGCCAGCGGCGGCGAAAATTGAAGTACTCAGTGATCGCACCCACAGCATCCGCGCCTCCATCCGCGATGTACAAAAAGAACTGGTGTTTGCGATTTTCCTCGTCGTTGCCGTGACCTGGGTATTCCTGCGCTCGGTGCCCGCTACGATTATCCCTAGCCTGGCGGTACCGCTGTCGTTGATCGGCACGTTTGCGGCGATGTATTTCCTCGATTTCTCCATCAACAATCTGACGCTGATGGCACTCACCATCGCCACCGGCTTTGTGGTGGACGACGCGATAGTGATGCTGGAAAACATTTCCCGCCACCGCGAGCAGGGCGAAACGCCTATGAATGCTGCCTTGAAAGGTGCGGGGGAAATCGGGTTCACACTGGTATCACTCACTATTTCGCTGATTGCCGTATTGATTCCGCTGCTGTTTATGGGCGATCTGGTCGGCCGGTTATTCCAGGAATTTGCAATTACGCTGGCGGTGGCGATTGGTATTTCCCTGATCGTATCGCTCACCCTCACCCCCATGATGTGCGCGCGCATGCTGAAAAACGCGCCGGTACACGATGCAAGTAAACCGGATTTCCTCGACAAGGTTATTCGTCGTTACGGCGAGCTGCTCGATAAAGTACTGGAACGCGAAACAGCCGCCATGGCAGTTATGGTCGGGACCATCGTCGTCACCGCCGGTTTGTATTTGCTCGTGCCGAAAGGCTTTTTCCCGGTGCAAGACAGCGGTGCCATCCAGGCGATAACCGAAGCACCGCAAGATACCTCGTTCGCCGCCATGACCGAGCGCCAGCAACAAATTGCCGCGCTGATTTTGCAAGATCCGGATGTGGAAAGCCTGTCATCGTTTATCGGTGTCGACGGCAGCAACATCACCCTCAACTCCGGCCGCTTGCTGATTAATTTGAAATCCCACGGCGACCGCGATAGCCACGCCAGTGAAGTGATTCGCCGTTTGCAGGAAAAAATCGCGGACATCAGTGGCATTACCGCCTGGTTCCAGCCATTACAGGAATTGAGTATCGAGGACCGCGTCAGCCGCACCCAATACCAGTTCACCCTGACCGCACCGGAAATCGCACTGCTGGATCAAACCCTTCCCAACGTGCTGGAGCGTTTGCGCCAGGAGCCGGCGCTCGCGGATGTCGCTGCCGACTTACAAACCCGCGGCCTGCAAGCCTATGTGGATATTGATCGCGATGCCGCTGCCCGTTTGGGTGTGAGTGTGAGCAATATTGCGAGTAGTTTGCAGACAGCCTATGCACAGCGGCAAATCGCCACCTTGTTTACGCAAGCCAACCAATATCGCGTGGTATTGGAAGTCGATCCGAATTACGCCCAGGGCTTGCGCGCGCTGGAAAATACTTACGTAAACTCCAGTAGCGGTAAACCCGTCCTGCTATCGACCTTAGCCAAAATCAGCCAGCGCCCGACGCCGCTACTGATCAATCACCAAAGCCAATTTCCGTCGACTACCGTGTCCTTCAACCTTGCAGAGAATGCCTCCCTGGGCGAAGCCATCGATGCAATTGAAGCCGCCCAAGCCGATCTGGATTTGCCCGCCGCCGTCGAGTTGCGCTTCCAGGGTGCCGCCGAAGCGTTCCGTGCATCACTCAGTAATACCTTGTGGCTTGTGCTCGCCGCAGTAGTGACTATGTATATAGTTCTCGGTGTGCTCTACGAGAGTTTTATCCATCCGGTGACTATCCTTTCCACGCTGCCGTCCGCCACGGTCGGAGCTTTGCTGGCATTGTTGTTGACCGGTCAACCGCTGGATTTGATCGCCGTTATCGGGGTCGTGCTGCTGATCGGGCTAGTAAAAAAGAACGGCATCATGATGGTGGACTTTGCGCTCGACGCCCAACGCACCCTGGGAATGAGTCCACGCGAAGCGATTCATCGCGCTGCATTAATGCGCTTCCGCCCAATTTTGATGACCACCCTCGCCGCCCTGTTTGGCGCAATTCCCTTGATGCTCGCCAGCGGTTCCGGTGCCGAGTTGCGCCAGCCATTGGGTTTGGTGATGGTCGGCGGCTTGCTGGTGAGTCAGGTATTAACTCTGTTTACCACCCCGGTGGTGTATTTGTTTTTTGATCGTTGGGTGAATAAACCCAGCACAAATCAACTTGCGGAGGAAGCGTAGGTTGGGCAGCTATGCCCAACATAACCGTGCCTGAAAACACACTTGTTGGGCATAGCTGCCCAACCTACGAATCTACATATGACAATCGCAGAACCGTTTATTAAAAGACCCGTCGCTTCCTGCCTGGTGGCGATCGGAATTGTATTGCTCGGGCTTTTATCCTGGCGGATGTTGCCCGTTGCGCCATTGCCGCAGGTGGACTTCCCTGCAGTACAAATCTACGCAGGCCTCCCCGGCGCCAGCCCGGAAAGTATGGCGGCAACAGTTGCGACGCCGCTGGAACGCGCGCTCGGCAGTATTCCCGGTGTCACCGCGATTAATTCCAACTCCACCCAAGGCTCCACCTTTATCTGGGTCGAATTTACCCTCGACCGCGATCTGGATTCCGCCGCGCGCGATGTGCAAGCCGCGCTCAATGCCGCGCGCGGTCAATTGCCAGCGGGTATGCCGGGCAACCCGAGTTATCGAAAAATCAGCCCCTCGCAAGCACCGATTATGGCGCTGGCGTTAAGTTCACCCAACCTGTCACCCAGCGCACTTTACGATGCAGCGTCCACCATCCTCGCGCAAAAACTGTCGCAAATTAAAGGCGTGGGGCAAGTGGGAATCGACGGTGCTTCACTGCCGGCTGTGCGCATCCAATTAAACCCGAATGCACTCGCGAGTTACGGCATAGCGCTCGATGAAGTGCGTAATGCAATCAGCAATTCCAATGTGCAACGGCCGATGGGCGTGCTCGAGGAAAACGAATCGCGCTGGCAGGTTTACACCAGCGAAACCCTGCGCACCGCCGCCGACTACCAAAATCTGGTGGTGCGTTATGGCGATGCCGGCCCCGTGCGTTTACGCGATGTCGCCACCGTTAGCGATTCGGTCGAAAACCGTTATACCGATGGCTTCCATAATCACAGCTCTGCGGTAACCCTCACGGTAAGCCGCCAGACTGGTGCAAATATTGTCGAAACTATCGATGCCATCAACGCACAATTGCCCAACCTGCGCGCGTTAATACCCGGCGATACGCAACTGAAAGTCGTGATGGACCGTTCACCCGGCATTCGCGCAACCCTGAGCGAAGCGCAAATCACCCTCGCCGTCTCGGTACTGCTGGTGGTCGGTGTGGTCTTTATATTTTTGCGCAGTGCACAAAGCGCGTTAATTCCCAGCCTCGCCATTCCCGTAGCAATTATCGGCGCATTTTCGGTGATGTATTTGTGGGGCTTTTCACTCAACAATTTGTCGTTGATGGCATTAATCGTCGCCGCCGGATTGGTGGTCGATGACGCGATTGTGGTGCTCGAAAATATCAAACGCCATATCGAAAAAGGCATGCCGCCGTTTGAAGCCGCCATTCAAGGCGCGCGCGAAGTTGGCTTTACGTTATTGGCGATGAACGTAACATTGGTCGTGGTATTCGTATCGATTTTATTAATGGGTGGTGTGGTTGAAAAACTCTTCCGCGAATTCTCCATCACCCTCGCTGCCGCAATGATAATTTCTTTACTGGTTTCACTCAGCTTAACGCCTGCCCTGTGCGGACAATTACTAAAAGCTGAAACAAAAAAAGAAGAGAAGCCGAGCGTTTTCGATGATTTGAAAAAAGGTTACGCCGTTGCGCTCGATTGGGCGTTACGCCATAGCCGCATTGTGATGTTAATTCTCGCTGCCGTTATCGGCGTGAATATTTATCTCTACATCGCCATTCCCAAAACCATGTTGCCCGAACAGGACACCGGCCAAATGACCGGTTTTATTCGCGGCGACGACGGTTTTTCTTTTCAATTAATGCAGCCCAAAATCCAGGAATTCCGCCGCGTTTTACTGAATGATCCGGCGATTGAAGATGTGTTCGGTGCAAGTGGCGGCGGCAACGGTGTCAGTAATGCTTGGATGCGCATCAGCTTGAAACCCATGGCCGAGCGCGGTGTGTCAGTGATGGAAGTGACTGATCGTATTCGCCGCGAATTGCCGAGCATTCCCGGTGCAATGTTGATGGTAGGGCCGGACCAGGATATTCGCCTGAGCTCGCCGTTCAGTCGCAGCCAGCACGAAGTCATGATGCTGTCCGACGATATTCGCAAGCTCTACAAATGGGCAGCAACATTAACGACAGCGATGGAAAAAATGCCGGAGCTGGTGGAAGTTGACGGCGTAAAAGAAGAAGGCACCCAGCAAATCAATCTCACTATTGATCGCGAAGCGGCGCAGCGTTTGGGGGTGGATATGAGCACCATCGCCAGTGTGCTCAACAATTCTTTTTCGCAGCGACAAGTCTCCACCATGTACGAGGAAATGAATCAATATCGCGTAGTGATGGAACTGGAACCCGGTTACACCGCAACACCGGATGTGCTCAATCAGTTACAAGTCATTACGCGCGATGGCAACCGCGTGCCGCTCTCCACTTTTTCCAGTTTTGATTACGGGCTCGCCGAAGATCGCGTGCGTCACAGCAACCAGTTCGTATCAGAAAGTATTGGTTACGGGCTCGCTGAAAATATCACCGAAGAACAGGCGCGCATCGCAATTGAAGCCAAAGTTGCCGAGATCATGATGCCCAAGGAAGTGTACCTCGCACCGGCGGGCAGCTCGCGTCCAGGTTGGGGGCCAAGCACACCGGGTATGGCGCAAGACCCGGCGGTATTAATTTTATGTGTGCTGCTCGCGGTGTATTTAATTCTCGGCATTTTGTACGAGAGCACCATTCATCCGCTCACGATTCTTTCCACTTTACCGTCCGCCGGAATCGGTGCGTTACTCGCCCTCTGGCTAACAGACACGCCCTTCAGTTTAATCGCAATGCTCGGGCTGTTTTTGTTGATCGGCATTGTCATGAAAAACGCGATATTGATGATCGACTTTGCATTGGAACTGGAGCGCAATGAAGGACTTTCTTCACGCGATTCCATTTATCAAGCCGCCATGATTCGCCTGCGCCCGATATTGATGACCAACCTCGCCGGCCTGCTCGGTGCATTGCCATTAATCCTCGGCTTTAACGAAGGCTCCGAACTGCGCACACCGCTCGGCATTACCATCATCGGCGGCTTGGCAGTGAGCCAACTACTGACACTATTCACTACACCGGTGGTGTATTTGTATATGGAAAAGTTGCGTAATTGGGGCTTACGTAAAAGAAATACCCAAGCTATCGCACATTGATCGTTAGCGGGAGTTCATGGCATTACAGCTATGAATCCCGCGATTAACAATTATTTACCCCACCTTACTTAAACTCCCGCAACAAACCGGACTAGAATCCCCTCACGTCGTATACAAGCACACCATTAAGATCGCGACACGCTTTTCTACTGATCCTGACGCCAGCTTGCACAGACAAGCACAACGACATAATCCATAAGACCATCAGTCAACAGAGAAAAACTATGAAAAAAATTTTACTCGGCGCCCTGTGGGGCTGCGCCTGTTTGGTGCAATTTGCGTTTGCCGCACAAACTTCTAATCCGATAGCATCTAATCCGGAAACAACCGAGCTGCCGTTACAAGCCTATACTCGCGACGCAATATCTTTAAATGGCGAATGGAAAATTATCGTCGACCCTTACGAAAACGGTTACTACAACTATCGCTACGAACCGTTTGACCAGCAGGCAACGCCGTCGCAAAACGCTTACTTCACCGATTCCAAACAAAAAACGCCGAGCGATTTGCTGGAATATGATTTTGATAAATCCGCCAGCCTGCAAGTGCCGGGCGATTGGAATACCCAAACCGATAAACTGTATTACTACGAAGGCACTGTGTGGTATCGCAAAACCTTTGATGCACCCAAAGCAAAAAAAACTGATCGTACTTTTCTATATTTTGGCGCAGTCAATTATCGCGCGGATATTTACCTGAATGGCAAAAAGCTCGGTGTGCATGTTGGCGGTTTTACGCCGTTTCACTATGAAATTACTGGCAAGTTAAAAGATAAAAATAATTCGCTGGTAGTGAAAGTGGATAACAAACGCCACGCCGATGCAGTTCCTACATTAAATACCGACTGGTGGAATTACGGCGGTATCACCCGCGAAGTAAAACTGATCACTGTGCCCAAAACATTTATCCGCGATTATAAAATCGCACTCACCTCACTTGCCGATAAAACCGTTGCTGGTTCGGTATTGCTAGACGGCGCCAAAGGTGGCGAGAAAATTTCAATCAAAGTGCCGGAGTTAAATATCAAGCAAACGATAACAGCGGATAAAAACGGTAAGGCGAATTTTTCTTTCAATGCGGGCAAGGCGGATCTCTGGTCACCAGAAAATCCAAAACTCTACGCAATCCAGGTTGCCTCAGGTAATGACAAACTGTCTGACACTATCGGCTTGCGTAGCATTAGCACTCAGGGCAAACAATTATTATTGAATGGAAAACCGGTTTTTCTGCGCGGCGTTTCAGTGCATGAAGAGTATTCGGCGCAAGGTGGTGGCCGCGTAAAAAATGCAGCAGAAGCACAACAGCTATTAAATTGGGCGAAAGGTTTTAATGCGAACTTTGTGCGCCTCGCCCATTACCCACATAATGAAGATATGGTGCGCCTCGCTGAAAAAATGGGCTTGTTAGTATGGTCGGAAATCCCGGTGTACTGGACCATCAATTGGAGCAACGAAGCCACGTACCAAAATGCAGAAGCACAATTAACCGCGATGATTGAGCGCGATAAAAACCGCGCTGCTGTCATCATCTGGTCGTTAGCGAATGAAACGCCGGTGTCTGAGCAGCGCAACAAATTCCTCGCGCGCCTCGCGGACAAAGCGCGCAGCCTCGATAACTCACGCTTGCTCAGCGCCGCCTTGGAAAAACATTATCGCACCGATAACGAAAGCATCGCCGTAGTGCAAGATCCATTGGCAGAACATCTGGATCTGGTCAGTTTCAACCAATATATCGGCTGGTATGACGGTGCCCCGGAAAAAATTGATCGCATCACTTGGGAAATCAATTACAACAAACCGGTATTTATCAGCGAATTCGGGGGCGATGCACGCGCGGGTAATCACGGCGATGTCGATAAAATTTTCACCGAAGAATTCCAGGAAAACCTTTATATAAAAACATTGAAAATGCTCGACGCTATTGACGGATTTGTAGGCACCTCACCATGGATTCTCACCGATTTTCGCTCACCGCGCCGCCATCTGCCGGGCATACAAGATGAGTTCAATCGCAAGGGAATTTATTCCAATACCGGTGAAAAGAAAAAAGCATTTTACGTATTGAAAAATTTTTACGATAAAAAAGCAGAGGAAAAATAATCCACCAATGTGGAGTAGTAAATTAATGTTTTTGTAACAATCATGTAGACAGCGCCGGCTAATCCCGGCGCTTTCTGGCACATCAGCACCAATAATTTATTACAGGCGATTACACATAGATGATGCAAACGCCAATATGTGAAATGTAAAAGTTATTAAAATCAGATTTTCGCATTATCTACGCCATAAAAATTGCACTTGTCATAGCCGTTTTGCCCCAATTACCATTTCCCTCATTCCTTTCGTTCTATTAAATTTAACGTTCATTAAAATGCTTCGACACTATTGGAGGCCGCTGCTATATTTCATCAGCGATATCAACGCCTCAGGGCATTTTGCCCCAAGGGAGTTTTAACCGAAGGAATAGTAATAGTAATGGCCGCCGAACCCTCCCCGGATTCAACCGATATTTATGCCCGTGCGCTCGCCGAATGGCAGCAGCGCCTGCCGCGTTCTGCAAAAAACCTCGCGCAGCTGTCTACCCAAAAAATGTCGCCCCGGCAACAGCTGGAACAAGAACTGCAAATTTATAAATTAGCAACAGAAATCCAGCGCCAGGAATTACAAACCCTGGAACAAAAATTAGCTGATTTGGTGAACGTGGAACGCAAACAACTCGCCGATCTTCGCACCAGCGCGCGTATCCTGGAAGCATCACAAAGTATTGCAAAAGTGGGCGGAGTAGAAATGCATGTCCCCACACGCAGCATTCACTGGACAGCTGAAACATTTCGCATTCACGACACAACCCCCCAGGAATACACTCCCAACCTGGACGAGGGCTTTGCGCTCTACTTGCCGGGATCGCGCGAACGAATTTCAGAAGCATTGCGTCGCGCGATGGAAACCGGCGAAGTCTTTGATATTGAATTGGAAAAATATACCTTTAAAGGTCGCAGGATTGATGTGCGTACCACCTGCACATCGCATTTTGAAAATGGTCAGTTAGTCCGGCTCACAGGTATTTACCAGGACATTACCGAACGCAAACAAGCCGAGCGTCGGCATCAACATCATAATCGCATTCTGGAGATGCTAATCGCTAAAGTGCCACTGCCGGAAATTTTAAAAACTATCACCAGCGACTTGGAAAAATTATTACCCGATTGCATGTGCAGCATTATGTTACTGGATGGTGACGGACAACACTTACACAGCGGTGCTGCACACAATTTGCCGGATTTTTTTCTTAACGCAATTGATTGCCTGCCCGTTGGCGCTGGCATGGGTGTTTGTGGTAGCGCCGCATTTTTTCGTCATCGTGTGATTATTACTGATGTTCACAGCCATCCATGGACCGTCGCATTTAGCGATCTGGCACGCGAGGCAGGGATTGAGGCTTGTTGGTCGCAACCGGTTTTTTCCGCGCAAGGCCAAGTGCTGGGAACGTTTGCGCTTTACATCAAGGACTCACGCAATCCCAATGATTACGAAATTAATTTAATTGAAAGCGAGGCCCGCCTCACTTCACTCGCCATCGAACAAGGACACGCCGAAGCACGCTTGCAAATGGCGGCCAGCGTATTTACCCATGCACGTGAAGGTATTTTAATTACTGATACCCAAGGCAATGTCATTGAAGCCAACCAGGTATTTACCGATATTACCGGCTACAGCCGTGAAGAAGTGATAGGCAAAAATCCACGCCTGTTGCAATCGGGTTTACACGATCAGGATTTTTATTCCCACTTGTGGCACAGCCTGGTGGAGACTGGAAACTGGTATGGTGAAATTTGGAATTGCCGCAAAAATGGTGAACTTTATGCGGCGATGATGACCATCAGCGCCGTGCAGGATGTTCACGGCATTACGCAAAATTATGTCAATTTATTTACCGACATAACCCCGTTAAAAGAACACCAACGCCAACTGGAATATATTGCGCACTACGATGCACTAACCGGTTTGCCTAATCGCGTTTTACTCGCCGACCGCTTAAAACAAGCCATGGCACGCAGTCATCGCAATGGCCATTCACTGGCTGTACTCTACCTGGACCTGGATGGATTTAAAGCAGTCAATGATCAACACGGGCACGATACCGGCGATCAACTATTGGTAAATATTTCCCATCGATTAAAAGAAGTGTTGCGCGAAGGTGACACACTGGCGCGCATTGGTGGTGATGAATTTGTCGTGGTTATGGTAGATCTGGAAAAACCCGAAGATTATGAAACGGTGCTAACGCGATTATTAAATGTTGCTGCCGAACCAGTGACATTAAATCAGCATTTGTTGCGTGTTTCTGCAAGCATTGGTGCCACGATTTATCCGCAGGATGTCGCCGATGCGGATCAATTGTTACGCCATGCAGACCAGGCCATGTATATCGCCAAACAAGCAGGAAAAAATTGTTACCACCTGTTCGATGTAGCGAAAGATATCGCCGTAAAAACCCAGCGCGAAACCATCGAACATATTCGCATTGCCTTGGATCGAAAAGAGTTTGTGTTGTACTACCAGCCCAAAGTTAATATGCGCACCGGTGCAATTATTGGTGCAGAGGCATTGGTGCGCTGGCAACATCCGGAGCGAGGTTTGTTATCACCCGCATTATTTTTGCCGGTCATTGAAGACCATCCACTCAGTATTGAATTGGGTGATTGGGTCATTAACGAAGCCCTGACTCAAATTGCCAGTTGGCAACGTATGGGATTATTCATTCCCGTCAGTGTAAACATCGGCGCACTGCAATTGCAGCGCAGCGAATTTGTCACGCAGTTGGCCGCACAATTGGCAGCCCATTCACAAGTACCACCCGCTTACTTGCAATTGGAAATTGTGGAAACCAGCGCGTTGGAAGATATCGCCGAGGTTGCCGATATTATGCGTCGCTGTCGCGACCTCGGGGTGAATTTTGCGGTCGATGATTTCGGCACCGGCTATTCATCACTGACCTATTTAAAACGTCTGCCGGCTGATTTATTAAAAATCGACCAGACCTTTGTGCGCGATATGCTCGACGATGCCGATGACCTCGCAATCGTTAAAGGTGTAATTGGTCTCGCCAATGCATTCCATCGCCAGGTGATTGCCGAGGGTGTTGAAACAGTTGCCCACGGCGAATTATTGATTCCTCTCGGTTGCGAATTGGCCCAAGGCTATGGCATTGCACGCCCGATGCCAGCCAATGATTTACCAACCTGGGCAATGAATTGGAAACCCGCAGCCGCCTGGACCAACCTGCATCGCCCAACCTGAATGTGCGGTCAAAACGAGCAGCTTTTGCGCAATACTCAGATTGTATTATTAACAATAAATCGTTAATCTGCTGCCATAAATTCGGTTTCTCAGAGCAATGACAACGATGGCAATCCTTGATCGCAACTTCAATCTTTCACAACGTATGGTACAGGAACTGGGACGCACGATTATCTGTGGTGAATTTGTTGACGACAGCCTGCCGACAGAAGCAGAACTGTGCGAGAAATTCGGAGTAAGCCGCAGCGCCGTTCGCGAAGCCGTAAAAATGTTATCGGCCAAAGGGCTAATCACCAGTAAACCGCGTCAGGGCATTCGTATCCAACCGGAAGACCAATGGAATATTTTTGACCCGGATTTATTACGCTGGGTATTGGAGAGCAAACCATCGCTGCATGTACTGAAAGAATTTTTGCAAGTACGCATTGCGATTGAACCTGAAGCCGCCGCATTAGCCGCGCGCTATGCAGATCAATCCAAACTCGATGCCATTGAAAATGCACTTGAAGGTATGCGCAAAGCCGAAGGAAATAGTAAAGAAGATCTGGAAGCGGATATCGCTTTCCATGTCAGCATTTTGTACGCCAGCAACAATCGTTTTTATATTCGCCTGCGCGATTTTATTTCCACTGCACTGCGCGTCAGTATCAGCCACACCAACCCGATTAAAGGCAACCATGAAGGCGTAGTGGAAGATCATTCTAAAGTCTTTAATGCGATTAAGAATCGCAATCCGGAGCGGGCGCGCCAGGCAATGCTCGCGCTCATTGATGAAGCGTTAAACTTTATTGAAGATTCGATTGCTGCAACAAACAAATAGAATTTATTTTTCTAAAAAAACGGCAGCCAAATGGCTGCCGTTTTCACATGGAAATATTAGTTTTTACCATATCCCCATCACCCGAAACCAGCATCCCAAAAGATGACCAGCCTCACATTCCTCACCTGATTATTCACTGATAATTGCGCTCCACACAACATCCCCCAAAATATTCTTAAGGACAAGAACTGATGAGTAATGGATTGCCCTCTGCGTCACCTCTTTTGTACATTGCGGGCACCGGTATGATTACCGCTATCGGCCCATCAGCATCAATGACATTCGCCGCTACTTGCGCAGGAAAAAGTGGCTATCAGATTTCCAATTATCTCAGTAAAAATAACAAGCCCATTACCATGTCACTCGTACCCGCGACGGTATTTGAGGCATTGGATTATGAGCTGGAGGAATGCAATCCCTACAACGCGCAATATGATCACGTCATAAAAATGGCCATCTATGCACTAACGGACGCTTGCCAGGGATATTCGATAGAAGGCCCTTTACCGCTGATTCTGGCGATGCCCGAACCTGACCTCGGCCCCACGGTCGATCATGGGCTACTCATTCGTAACCTCATCACGCATTGTGCACCGGCAGTATCTTCTGCGTTAACACGCACATTTCATAGCGGCCGCGCCGCCGGGATGGATGCCATTGATTTCGCCTTTCAATATTTATTAAACAATTCCTTATTACTGGTCGGCGGCAGTGATTCATACATCAATCTAAAACGCATCAAAAAACTGGACGAGGCAAATCGCCTGAAAACAATCGAGTCACCCCAAAGCTTCGCGCCGGGGGAAGGCGCTTGTTTTTTATTGTTAACACCAAACCCTGAACTGGCGCTGGTACGTAATGAACATATTATTGCCCTGCACCGCCCGGGGCTCGCCAATGAATCCGGACATATGTATAGCGAAACGCCATATCGAGGAGAAGGTTTGGATGAAGCATTCAAGAAAGCGTTGATCGGTCAGCCGGAGCACAGCATCCAGGCTATTTATAGCAGCATGAACGGTGAAAATTTTTGGGCGAAGGAATATGGAGTGGCTTATTTACGCAATAAATCCAAATTTGTTGATCCGGTGCGAACAGAACATCCAGCGGATTGTTATGGCGATCTGGGCTCTGCCACAACTATGGCGCTTATTGCCATGGCTGCAGAAAACTTATGGAAAAACAAACAACAATACAAACATTTGGTGTACAGCTCATCAGACACCGAAAAACGTGGCGCGCTGGTTATTGAAAAAATAAAACTCTCGCAATAAATCAATACAAAAATTTTTACTTTAAAAAGGAATAGTCAAATGCAAATCGGAGAATCAACACAAACAAACGCAGAGGAACAACCTGAAGAACCGGTTGGCGATAAAAAGCCCGTTAAAGTACGCTGTGTGTTGTTATACGATGGCACCGGCAATAACAAAACCAACATCCAAAGCCGCCTGGACGACAAGGAAGGCCATTACAAACGCAGCAAATCCCTCTGGAGCACCATCAAGGGAGGCAATGACAGCTATGAAAATTTTTTTACTAATATTGCATCACTGGATACCTACACAGAAAAGGAACCAGCCGAAGGTTTCGATATCACTATTAAAATCTACACCGAGGGTATAGGCACTCGTGACAACAACGCTGATGAGCGGCTGGGCCTTGGTATTGGAACCTGGATAGCCGGGGTAAAGGCTAAATGCACAAAGGGTATAACCAAAGCAATTGGGAAAATTTTAGTTAGTAAAATAAAAGAGAAAGACCTTGACCCAGAAATGTATTATTTCGAACAACTGCATTTCGATATATTCGGATTTAGCCGTGGAGCCGCTGCCGCACGACACGCAGCTTACAAATTAATGCTAGAAGAAGAAAAAACAATTAAGGACAACATGCGCTTAAAAGGATTTGAAGTTCGCGAAGCCAAAATTCGATTTATGGGGTTGTTTGATACCGTATCCTCACATGGCGTTAATTTTAATGATGACGTAGATAAACTTCGTTTGCGCGCAATAGGTGAAGCGGAGGCGGTAGTGCAATTAGCAGCGGCAGATGAATACCGTAAGAATTTCTCGTTAACCAATATTGCAAGTGCGGGGACAAAGGGTACTGAGTATTTTATGCCAGGTGCTCATTCAGACGTTGGCGGAAGCTATCACGACAACGATGATCCCTACAAAAGCGAGGAAACATTTACGCTTTATAGTGGAACACCCCATGAAGTAAAACAGGATGCTCGTCAATTGATTGCCGAGGGTTGGTATAAGCTCGATAACGATATCCAGGAAATTGAATACGAAGAAATTTACAATGACTTTGGCCAACCAATTCAGGCCTATACCAAAGCCAAACGAGTTGGCATATCGAATGCCTACTGTCGTATTCCGCTAAAAGTTATGGCCAGAGAGGCGAAGAAGCAACTAGTTCCGATAAACTATTCAGAACTTGAAATAGCCTCAAATGAAATTATCAATAAATATAACGAGCTGGCGGCCTTAGCTAGCAATATTGACGAATACATGGTAACAGATATGGCGCTTTATCAACGTTGCGCCCCACTACTAATTAAAGTTAGAAACAAACATTTACATATGTCTGCCAAAGAAAAGTTCGGCATGGGGCCGAGATTTGAAGGCAAAGGCGAAGCGCGCCATCGCGAACGGAGAATTCATGAAGGCTAAATTAATCTTACTAAAATTATCTTTAATTGCACTGTTTATATTATCAGGATGCGGAAATATGTTTACCAAAAATAAAACCAAATTTGATTGGCTTGCACAGGAAAGCGCCCCCAAGAATTTCTATATGCGCGTTATAGAGGGAACATTTTATTACCATGATCAGGACGGTGGCTTATATATTCCAACAGCGGCAAAAATAGGTTACAGCTGGGGTGAGGGCGAATCAGTGCATGTAGTCGGTGATGATTTCAAGGCACTACCCGACCGTGTTGATATTCGCTTTTATTCATTCTGGGAAAACAAACTTTATCATGGCAGTTTCGAGCTACCTTATGAAAAAATATTGAAGCTGTTTAAAGAGGGCGTTGCGCAAGACAAAGAGCTCCCTACATTCAGATATATTGTTGTTGGTATGGCCCCAGGGGGCGCGGTGGCAGTATGGGTCAGCGGGCGAGAAACACGAGAGGTTTTTTTTGGATATGCAAAACCTTATGAGGACGACATGCGTGACCCCCTAGGCAGCCCTATTAAAAATACGCTCGAATATGCACAACGCAATTTGAAATATCTCAACGTCGATATATATGAAAGAATCAAAAAAGAAGGCGTTCCTTTTGGAATTTGGGAGAAATACAGAAAAGCTTATCCCTGGAGCTTCGCTTCATCTCCCGGCAAACAATTAGGTTCTTTTGGTGTCTCGTTCTTTAATGGTGAAAGTTATCGAATCAACACTCCATTTAAAGAAAATTACGCAGATAAACCTGTTCCATCTGGCATAGGCTTTACCACCTTATTCCCTGACAACAAAACAAAATATGTTTATGGAATAAATTTTGATTATGCGGAAACAGCTGAAGCAATGGAAAAATTAGGCACAAACGGACAGGAGATTACCCTACTAATTAACCCCATTCTACCCAAAACAAAGAGCACAATAAGTTTAACCAACGGCAAAGAAACTATTGAACTTAAAAAGATCACTCATGATGATTAACAACATGCAGACCAAAAAACCGCTTACGATGTCTCTATTTCGTCATTTAAAATAAATATTGCCTCGAAATAGGAATTCAGCGTGGGCGCAGAATTCGAAATAAGTTAATTCATGCAGACAATGATTGTTTATGAAAACTAGATTAGCCCTAGTTAAATTATTTTTAATTTCAATAGCAATCTTGTCTGGGTGCGGAAATATGTTTACCAAAAACAAAACCAAATTTCATTGGCTCGCGCAGGAAAGTGCACCTGAAGAATTTCCGATGCGAGTGATTAATGGCACTTTCTATTATCACGGTCAAAATTCAGGGCTATATGTACCAACAGCGGCTAGCATATCAAAGGGCTGGGGAAGCGGTAGTTCAGTACATGTAGTAGGCGATGATTTCAAAGCATTACCTGACCGTGTTGATATTCGTTTTTATTCATTCTGGGAAAATAAACTTTACCATGGTAGCTTCGAACTACCTTATGAAAAAATATTAGCGCTGTTTAAAGAAGGTGTTGCGAAAGATAAAGAGAACCCCACATTCAGATATATCATTGTTGGTATGGCGCCAGGCGGAGCAGTGGCAGTATGGGTCAGCGGGCGCGAAACCCGAGAAGTTTTTTTTGGGTATGCCAAACCCTATGAAGATGACATGTATGACCCATTAGGCAGTCCTATTAAAAACACGCTCGAATATGCGCAACGCAATTTGAAATACCTACAAAGCGACGTATATGAAAAAATCAAAAAAGAAGGCGTTCCTTTTGGAACCTGGGAAAAATACAGGAAAGCTTACCCATGGAGCTTCGCTGCCACCTCTAACAAACAAGTAAGTTCGCTTGGAGTTTCATTTTATAACGGAGAGAGCTACCGGATTGAAGCACCACTGAATGAAAATTACACACCAAAACCCGTCCCTATCAGCATAGGTTTTATAGCTATATTTCCCGATGACAAAACAAAATATGTTTATAGCATAGGATTTGACTACACAGAAAAAAACGAATTGATGGAGAAACTGAGCACCGATGGAAACCAAATTACCGTATTAATCAATCCCACCCTGCCAAAAACCAGTAGCACAATTAGCCTATCAAATGGCAAAGAAACTATTGAGCTAAAAAAAATTATCCACAAATAAATTAATAATTTTCCAGCTCGGCAACAATCGTTTGCCGAGCTGGTATGGCATGAATACAGAGACATGCACCTGCACAGCATTATTATTTAAAATACTGCCACCAATTGAGCAGCAGTATTTTAAATAATTATTGAACAGGTTTTATCTGGAAACGCTGGCAATTGGAATTTAACCATTGCCCCTGGGCGAAATTGGTTTGGTTAGCCAGACCGCAATGGGCGAGATCAATCACCAGATTACTTTTACGGTTCGCCAGCTTCACCGTACCATCGGCAAGGAAATCCACTTGCCATTGCGCATGATTATCACCACAGGCAGCGAGTTCGATGTTTGCACCGGGAACGATGGACTTACCTGCTATCCCCAAACACAGCTTGTCATTCGCGGCCGACTGGATGTGATAAAAACCATTTTCAGTATGCACAAATACCCAACGCTGGCTAGCCAGATTTTTCCATTCATCTTGCTCAATATTGGCCCCCGTTTTTGTTGCGCCGGCATAACTGATTGCTTTACCACTTTGCACACTGGTAATTGCCACTTCTTGCAAAGGCTGAATCCGCCATAATGCACAGGCCGGTTTTTGCTCAATAAATTGCGGTACATCTTCTACAGATTTTTTCTTGGAGACCTGTGCTGGTTCAGTGCAATCTGCAAACTGGATTGGTTGTTTGGTTTGTGCATTCACCAAACTCAACCAACCTTGGTGATGTGGCACTAATTGCCATTGCTGACACAGTTGGTTGTGCCATGGTGCGATATTTAATGAATTGCTATTTCCCGTTTTACACTGCTCACTACCTTGCCCTAAAAATTTTCCGTCCTTATTAACCAATCGATAATTACCGTTAGTGGTGTAATCCAGAACCCAATTGCTGGCAGATTCATTGTTGCAATCGGTTGGAATAATTTTTCCATTTGCATCAACAGCAACACACTGATGATTAGCTTTGCTGACCAACTGCACCTGAGTGCCCTGCACGTTAGTTACCAGTGGGCCATTTTCACCCGCCGGGGAAATCACCGGTTTTCCCGCTGCGACAGGCTCGCCGAAATTGGGTGTGTCATCGGCATTCCAGGTAAATTTTTGCGCGCGCAGTGAACGGGTTGAACTGCAACCTTCTTTCTCACTCGCGTTACCATGGTAAATCAACCAATCCTCAGTTCCATCCGGTGATTTGAAAAATCCATTGTGGCCTGGGCCGTAAACACCATTGGCTTTACTAAATACCGGCGCAGCAGATTTTTTCCAGGATTCCGGTTTTAACGGATCACCCGTTAATTCAATCAAACCCAATTTGTAATCCGGCGTGTTACAAAAACTTGCTGAATAAATCATAAAGGTGCGGCCATTGCGCTTTAAAATTTCCGGCCCTTCATTAACCTTCATACCGGATTTTTCCCATTCGTAATCCGGTTTGGAAATTAACACTTTATCGCCGGTAATGGTCCATGGATTTTTCATTTTAGCGATAAAGATTGATTGCTCATCCTTCACCCATTCAGACCACAGCAAATACAACTGACCATTATGTTCCAAATAATTGCCATCGATATTCCAGGTATCTGGCATGGGCGATCCTTTATAAGTGTAAGGTCCCAATGGATCATCACCCTGGCTTTCAATAATGCTCAAGTGTTGACGATCATAATTTTCGGCAATGCCGGAGGTATACATCACATACCAGCGATAACCTTTTTCGGTTTTCAAACGGTGGAACTCAAATGCCCAGAAATTACAGCAGCGTGATAATTCGCTTTCGGACCAGATATGAATCGGTGTTGCGGTTGCCAAACCGGCCAGTGTTGGCGATTTACGCATTACCAGTTGGGAAGTCCAGGTGGTAGTGGTCAAATAATAATTGCCTTCGAAATATTCCAACCAGGGATCTGCGCCATTGGGATAAATCGGATTAGTAAATGTATTGGCATCTGCTTGCACTGCAGGGGTGGCAACATCTTTTGTCGATACACTATCTTTGTTGGACTCTTTTGTTGCACAACTTAATAAGAAGATGGGCAATAAAAGGCTGGTTAATAATTTTTTCATTGTCTTTCTCTCACTGTTTACATCTATTTTTAGTATATTTATTTCAACACCATCACAAAACCGGCGTTTGGTCGCAAGGTAATTGTGTGTGGTGTTTTGCTATTGATTTCCTGTTGCACAAAACTGCGTTCGGTTTCGCCACTGGTGATTACATAACCTGTTTTATCACCAGTGAAACTCAAATCGATTGATAAAGTTTTATTTTCTTTTTCTGCATTGATTCCCGCGATATACCAGGCATCACCCGCCTTGCGGGCAATTACGGCAAATTTTCCGGGGTAGCCATCAATAAACTTTATATCGCCCCATTTGCGCGGCAATTCGCGCAAAAACTCTTTTACATAGCCGGGCACAGTTGCCATGCCTTCAGGAATTTCAGCAAAGTGTTGAATACCGGAAATCATCAATACCGATTCCGCAAGCTCGAAGGAATTTTCGGTAACACGCTTAATATTAGGAATATCGCCAAAGACCATTGGAGTGAAATCCATGGGGTCAAAAATATTGCGTGCGAATAAAGCAGTGGCAACATGTTGTGCCACCGGGTCCTGGTCTGCCTGGGTAAAAGTAGTAAACTCGAATCCTTTGATGGATTCCATGGTCATTAAATTTGGGAAGGTACGCTGCCAACCGCGCGGCAAAGTCGCGCCATGAAAATTCACTAACAAATTATGTGCAGCAGCATCTTTCAGGATATCAATGTAATAAGCCATAAAGGATTGGCCGTCGCCGCCAAAGAAATCAATCTTCACACCTTTAACACCAATACTGTGCAAACGGGAAAATTCAGCCTCGCGTTGCTCGCGTGTTAGCAGCTGGCTTTTTGGGCTATAAGGTGAGGTATTCCAATTACCCGATGAGTTATACCACACTAAAATGCCGATATTTTTCTGCGCGGCGTAATCAACCAACTCCTGTAACTTTTCATAACCAATTTTTTTATCCCAATCGGCATCGATAAGCGTGTAATCCCAATGCATATCGGCGGCATAATCGATAAATTTTTTCTGTACATCAAAGGTAGTGAAATCATCTTTTAATATCGCCCAACTCCAGGCGCTGTGGCCAGGTTTAATAAAATCTTTTTCCGTAGGAATTGCTGGCGTGGCCAAATCCGTTCCCAAGGTAGATTCCATCACCTGTGCTAATGAACCTAACGCAATAATTCGCCAGGGTGAAATTAATACATCCCTGCCATACGCAAGCAGCGCGCCCTTTTCACCCGTTGAAGAAATAAATATTTCTGCATTTTGTGGTTTTGCCAATGTGTATTGGCCAGCTGCTGTGCCGGATTGCAAATGTGAACCGTGCCAGCTGCCGTCCATTGCGGTTTCAGAAATAACCACCCATTGTTCATTGGTTTGTTTTTCACCGACCTTGAATAACGCCGGAAAAACCCAACCCTGTCCAAGGGTTGCAGCAGTGCCTACCGGGACTTCAATTTGATAGTGTTCTTCATAAGAAGGATTGGTATTGCTCCACCCTGTTTGTGCTACCGACATTGGCTGCAACCAGGCTTTTGTACTTGCAGCGAAATTAAAGGCTGTAATTTCTTTGGAAAATTGTTTTTCTGAAATAGTGGAATCAGTTATGGAATAACGAAAGGCAACGCCGTCATCAGACACACGAAATATCAGCGTTAACTTCTGTTGCTGTGCATTGGTAATCGAAAATGTTTGCTCGTTGGCTTTATAGGTAATATGGCTTTTTTTACCTACTTGCATTTGATAACTATCAGTCACTTGCGCGATGGGCGATTGCGCATCAATTTTTATACCCTGAGTAAAATCTGCACCGGCTAATTGCAAACCTAATGCAGATTCAAGAATTACCGGTTTTCCGGCGCGATCAATACTATAGGCAAGGGTATTTTGTTCCGTGACAAATACGTTCACGCTGATTTGTTTATCGGGACTGGTAAGCACTTCCGGTGTTTTTTTGCTGCAACCAATAAGCCCCGCTATTAACATCAACGCTAGCGCAACATTGACCAAAATCTTGCCAGTTATTTTCATTTTTACCTCTCGATTCTCTTACAACAAAAAAATTACAGCGCATTCACCATTCACTGCGCTGTAATTTTCCATAAACCTGAAAATTATTTCAGGCGAGTTAAACTAAATTGCTGGTTGGTAGCACCGGTCGCCGTCCATTGAATAATTTGTGCGTTATTCGCAGTACTTAAATTCAACACATCTAATGGCAAATTACTTAATTGCGATTTCACTGTGTAATAACCACTACTGCTGGTCAGGCTCCATTTCTGCCCTGCGCCACCCCAGTATGGCCATTGGGCAATATTCGCTCCGGCGGCGGTGGAATTGTTGTACACATCCAGGCTTTGCAAACTGTTTGCATTAATCAAACTGTAGTAACCGGTACCCTGATTAATTACATACCACTGCTGGCTCTTTGAACTGCCGTAGGTGTATTGCACAACGTTCGCACCGTTAGTTGTCGATGAGCCGGACACCATTAAATCCTTGCTGCTATGACGTGCAGTAATGCGATACAAACCATCACTTACACCACCGCAACTCGCCACTGAAAAACTGCGCGTTAAGGTTGGCCAGCCGTTGCTGTACGTCATTTTTAAAAGGTCGAGTTTGGCCGCACCGTTATCATTCAAATCATAATAATGGGTGGACACATAATTACAGCCATCTTGCTTTAATAAACCAATGTGACCGGGGCCTTTATATTTGCCATCAACATTCGGCAATAGTGTGCGCACATCGGTGTAAGGGCCGTAAACAGAGGTTGAACGCGCAACCTGCACGTAATAAGTGCTGCTTGCACCATTGCAACAAGCGCCGCGATTAATAAACAAATAATAATAATCGCCGTTGCGCGTGATGTAAGGTGCTTCAATATCGGCGTGATTGCCGCCGTAAATTTTCGTTACGCTGCCGTTTAATTTTCCGGTGGATTGGTTAATTTCCGCGAGGCCAATGCCACCAAAGAATGAGCCATAGCTCATGTACACTTTGCCGTCGTGATCGCGATAAAGTGCTGGGTCAATCGCATTGATTTCTGCACTGCCACCGTAAGATTCCACCACAATTCCCAAATCCTGCCAGCTCGGTGACGTGAGCGACGCCGAGCGCGCAACACCGATCGCCGAATTGGAAGAACCGAAAGTCGATACCGAGTAATAGAGGTAGAAATAACCATTCATATGAATGATGTCCGGTGCCCAGAAAGAGCCACCGAAACTCGGGATCTTGTTGTAAATCCACGACGGATAAGTGCTGAACACCGGGCTTGGTCCACCAGTCCAGGTAGTCAGGTTAGTGGAAGTCGAATACCAGATTCCGGTTCCCGTGGTGAAATGGAAATAGGTACTGCCATCTTTAGTAATAGTGCCCGGGTCATGGGAGTTGATAAGGCCGGATAAAGTAATGGCCGATGCGGTAAAGCTGCAGACTAATAGACCGATACCGGCCAGTAGACGCTTGTACATAGTTATCACCTGTTCGTTATTGTTAGCAGGGTTGTAGATACTCTCAATCTCGCTTTTGTCTTAATATTATAAGACAAATTGAGTTTACCCCTAAAGCCAACAAACTGCCAAGGTGAATCAGGCGTCTTTACATTCTTAAATATCCGTCGTGGTAAACCATAACGATCAGCTTGATTTTTAAGCTGGAAAAAACTTACGATACCAATAAATACCAAAATCAAATATTTATTGGGATCGCATTCTAATGGCCAAAAATACGAGTATTACCTTGGGAAAGCACTTTGATAGCTTTATAAGTTCGCAATTGGAGTCGGGCCGCTATGGGTCGGCCAGTGAAGTAGTCAGAGCCGGTTTGCGTTTATTGGAGGATTCAGAAAGCAAGCTCCAAGCCTTACGCCACATGCTGGCCCAAGGTGAAGAAAGTGGTATTGCCGAATATGACTACAATGATTTTCTTAACGAATTGGATGAGCCACAAAAATAAATGGAATTATTTCAACTCAGTAAGGCAGCGAAAGATGACTTGCGTATGATCGCGCAATTCACCGAAAAGCGCTGGGGTAAAATACAGCGAAACTTATATATTAAACAGTTTGATGAGATCTTCAGGTTGTTGGGTGACAATATTGAAGCAGGTGTTTCCTGCAATTATATCCGCAAAGACTATCGAAAATTTCCACACAACAGTCATGTTATCTATTACAAGGAAGGAGTTGCGAGCCACATTTTGGTAGTAAGGATTTTGCATAAAAGTATGGATGTTAATTCGCACACCAATTTGTAATTTTTGCATTGCAGCATACCTCCTTTCGAATTTTTCGCCGCAAAGAACTTTATTTAAAAAATCGTTGTCAGAGATTCAGTGTCATCAATTTTTAGCAATGCTGAAAGGAGAAAAACATGGATCTCATTGTTAACCTGATTATTTACCTTGTGGTATTCGGACTTATCTGGTGGTTGGTTTCGTTGTTGCCGCTGCCAGCGCCTGTCGCACAAATTGTACGGGTTTTATTTATCATCTTGCTGATTGTTATTGTTCTCGCAGCATTTGGAATACTTCCCGCCAGCTTCTTGCCGCGACTTACGCTATAGCCAGCTCTAGCTATAGCGATGTGACTGAGCAAAAAAGCCCCGGCTTTCTACTGGAAGTTGGGGCTTTTTATTGTTCGGAATATTATTTAACGGAGAACTTAAATATTGTGCGAGTTTTATATTCTTCACCCGGGTGCAACACAATCGATGGAAATTGGGGCTGGTTAATTGAATCGGGCGCATGCTGCGGTTCCAGGCAAAAACCGGTGCGGCGTTTATAAGTAATACCTTTGCCAGTCAGCGATCCATCCAGGAAATTACCGGAATAAAATTGCACACCCGGCTCTTCAGTAAATACTTCCAGCACACGGCCAGAAGCTGGTTCTTCCGCTGTTGCGGCAAGAGTCAACGCTTTGTAGCTCGCTTGGTTAATTAAAAAATTGTGATCGTAACCCAACCCGTTTTTAATTTGCTCATGGCTTGCATTAATATGCTCGCCAATTAATTTCGGCTCACGAAAATCAAAGGGCGTTCCCGCCACTGGCATAGGTGCCCCCACTGGAATTTGTACTTCATTCACCGCGTTGATGTGATCGGCAAAAATTTGCAATTTGTGATTAAGGATATTGCCGCTGCCCGCAAGATTTAAATAAGTGTGCTGGGTTAAATTCACCGGCGTTGCTTTATCGGTAGTCGCGAAGTAATCGACCACAATTTCATCGTCATGGGTGAATTGATAAGTGACAGTCACCTGCAAATTTCCAGGGAAACCCTGATCGCCATCCTCACTCAATAATTTCAATACCAGACCCGGACCTTTGGCATTTTCGAATGTTTCTGCAGTCCAGACTTTTTTATCAAACCCTTGCACACCACCGTGCAAACTATTGGGGCCATTATTAGCCGCGAGATTATAAGTCACACCATCCAGCGTAAATTTTGCATCGGCAATACGATTGCCAACACGGCCGATCAATGCACCAAAAAACGGTGATTTTTCCAGATAGGGTTCAAGTGTTTCAAACCCCAATACCACATCGCCTAACGCGCCGTTTTTATCGCGCACATGCAGCTCGGTGATAATGCCACCAAAGTTAATAATTTTGGCAATGCTGCCGCGCTGGTTGGTCAGGGTAAATTCGGTCACTGTTTCGCCCGTAGGCGTGGTGCCGAATATTCGTTGCGTAATTGCCGTGGTCATTAATACTTCTCTCAATTATTTAACTAGTGTTGCTTTTAATAAATAGGCGTTCACAAGTTGTAATGATTTTTTAAAATTTAATCCGGTTTATCTTGCCCGAAATCCGGGAAGCCATCGCTAGTCCACTCCAGGCGACGAATATAAGTGTGGCGGTTGGGATCAGTCAGTGGAGTGCCCTGCAATTCTTTATAGTCGCGCGCATGATATACCATAATGTCACTTTGACCATCATCAGCCTGCGTAAAGCTATTATGGCCCGGGCCGTAGCGTTTGAGCGCCTCATTGGTGCTAAACACCGATTGTGGCAGCTTATGCCAGGACGCTGGATTTAGCAGGTCCGCATCGGCATCCGCCCAAAGCAAACCCATGGCGTAGCGATGGTCAGTGGCGCTAGCAGAATAGGTAATAAAAATTTTGTTGTTACGGATAATCACCGCCGCACCTTCATTCACTTTATAACCCTGGATTTCCCATTCCAGCTCTGGGCGGGAGATTTCCACTTCAACAGCACCAACCTGCGTTGGAGAATTTAATTTCGCGAGATACAACGCGGAATTCAATTTCTCCTCCGGATCTTTTTGCGCCCATACCAGATAGCGCTGGCCTTTGTGTTCAAAACTGGTGGCATCAAGCGCAAAGGAATCACGCGCCGTCTTTACCCGGCCCAATTCTTCCCATTCACCTTGTGAAGGGTCTGCATTGCGATTGGCGAGTACATACATACGGATTAACCAGGGTTTTTCCGTATCCCCAGCAGCAAAATAGATGTACCAGGTATTATCAAAATAATGCAGTTCCGGCGCCCAGATATTTGCGCCCATCGCACCGCTATCATGTTTGCGCCAGATTATTTTTGCTTCAGCATTACCAAGCTCCCGTAATGAGTTTGCACTGCGCAATTCAATGCGATCAAACTCCGGGGTCGTAGCAATAAAATAATAATGCCCCGCAGAAGTGCGATAAATAAAAGGGTCAGCGCGCTGCGGAATTAGTGCGCGGGGAACAGCCACAGAAAGTGCTGTTGAGGATTCTGCACCGGAATGTTCCGATTGCGTTGCCTGTTTTTCTCCGCAGGCTGCAAGTATCCCACCCAACACCACCAGCAAAAATAACCCATACTTCATAAACTTACCTCTCGGTTCCGGCTCAGGCATGACCATTATTTGTATGAACGAGCTGCAGCGAAAATCGACAGCCACACTGATGGCCTGCTTAACAGGAGTTAACTGTTATTATTTAAAGTTTAATATTATATTACATATTCTAAGAATTAGACCAAGAGAGAAGAAAATGCTTATCAACCTTACTAATACAGCCCTCGGCAAAACCCTCAAATTGCTTGGCGGCCTCCTTCTGGTGTGCGCCTCCAGTTTGGGTAACGCCAAAGAAGTCGATGTTCATGATCCGGTTATGACGCGTGAAGGCGATACCTGGTACCTGTTTAGCACTGGCCCTGGCATCACTATTTACAGCTCCAAAGATCGCGTGAACTGGAAGTTGTCAGACCGGGCCTTTGCCACAGAGCCAACCTGGGCCAAAAATGTAGCGCCCGGTTTTAACGGCCATCTATGGGCGCCGGATATCATCCATCACAACAATCAGTTTTATTTGTATTACTCGGTGTCTGCATTCGGCAAAAATACGTCTGCAATTGGCGTCACCGTCAATAAAACCCTCGATCCGAAATCGCCTGATTATCGCTGGGAAGACAAAGGTATTGTGTTGCAGTCAGTACCCAATCGCGATGCATGGAATGCGATTGATCCCGCCGTCATTGTCGATGAACAAGGCCAGGGTTGGATGAGCTTCGGGTCGTTCTGGAGCGGCCTGAAAATTTTCAAATTAAATAATGATTGGACGCGCCCGGCAGAACCGCAGGAATGGCACAGCATTGCGCAGCGCGATCAGGTTTCCTCCAATATCAGCAGCAATGCGGGACCAGGCGAAATTGAAGCGCCATTTATTTTAAAAAAAGGGAATTACTATTATCTGTTTGCGTCGTGGGGATTGTGCTGCAAAGGCGCAAATTCTACTTATCATCTGGTCGTTGGTCGCTCCAAAAATGTTACCGGTCCTTATGTTGATCGCGCAGGAAAAGATATGAATGATGGCGGCGGCAGCTTGTTGATTAAAGGCAATAAAAACTGGGTTGGCCTTGGTCACAACAGCGCTTACACATGGGACGATAAAGATTATTTAGTGTTGCATGCCTATGAAAGCGCCGATAACTATTTACAGAAATTAAAAATATTAACTATCCATTGGGATAAAGAAGGTTGGCCTTTAGTGGATGAAAAAGAATTGGATTCCTACCGCAGCAACCGGACAAAATAGTAAACGGAAAATAAAATAACTCATCGCGATTTAACGCATAACTGCTAATAACTTTTTAATCATAGCTATTAGCAGTTATGCGCATTTTATCTTTGTTTAACAACATCAAAAGGTCTAGGCTTATCCAATACTCAATGCTTCTTGCGTAATGCCCAAAGGGCCAATACGGCATGGAAGGTTTTTTACTGGAGGTAGCTATGTCTCGTGAAGAAATCCTGCGGCAACAATTAAAAGCCGAACAAGCTGAAACTGCGCGCGAACTAGCCGAGTTATTGCGCTTGGGCCAGGAAATGGGACGGCGTTTATGCAACGAAACTCACGGCGATATGTACGATGAAGTGCGTTTGTTAATTTCGCTGCTTCACCAAACTCGCGCGCAGGCAGATTTGATTGATGCCAAATTAAATTCTGCCGACCCTGTTGCTGATTTGATGGCGAGACGCCAGCAGAACAATTAACCATTCAATAAAGAATCCGGCATTGCCGGATTCTTTATTTAGCTATCGATAAATGTAGCGTCAGTGCTCATGTAATCATTATCGCAACAATCTCACCCCATAAATCCCACCGGCAACAGAACCTGGATTGGCTACAAATTTTAAAATGTATTTTCCTTTGCCTTCGCGTACCAACACACGTGGAATTTCATAATCTACAGTGAAAAATTCTCGCGAATCGCCTTTGGATTCAACGCGAGCAATCAGTACATCATTCATATAAATTTCAAAATTCCTTCCTGCATCTATTCCCGCATAGGTAATTTGTAAAAATTTGGCTTCCTGTTTTTTATCGTTTAATTCATAGCCAAACCAGGCGCGGGTATGGCGCCAATGGCGACCATTGTATAAACCGGCTTCACTCTGTTCGCCCTTATAAAAGTGATCGGATTCGGGTTGTTGTTCACCCGGGGCAACCTGATCAATGGTTTTTGCTTGCAATTCCATTCGGGCTTTTTCAGCGGCAGCGGCTTTCGCGCGGGCTTTTTCTACATCAGCTGCCGTAGTGTATGGCCAATAAATCGTATAGCGCGATTCATGCACACGAAAAAAGGGAACCAGCTCCAAATGCGCAATATCTTTACCATTAATTAAACCCGATGCATCAAAGGTTAGAGACTTCCCGGCTACCGGTTTTAATTTTTTAATAAAATCATTGCTGTTACCCAACAAAAAGGGCGCCGCTTCCAACGGACACATAGCGCCCTGTGCGATATGCCCCATACGCGAATCATCCGCAAAATAATTCATTTGCTCATTCGCAAAGGGTCGGGTTTTTGCTGCAAGCACAATTGGACCATGCAGCACCGCGTAATAATTTTCGCCACCAGGCATTTGCTCCAGCGTCGTTTGCATTGGAACCACTAATTCAATTTTGTCACCCTTTTTCCAACGGCGATCCAGACTGATATATTGTCCCGGTGCTGCCGTTACTGTCGCCGGTTCACCGTTAATAATAACTTTTACAGTTTTATCTTGCGCCCAAAGTGGATAGCGCAAATTCAAATTAAAGCGCGCGGTTTTATCGATGTGAATAACTGTTGTTTCCTGGTCGGGAAATTGTGTTTGCTGCGTAAGGAAAATACCTTTCTGCTTCCATTGCAAACGCGAAGGAACAAATAGATTCACATATACCGCAGGCGATTTCCCTTTAACCATATCGCGCGCATAAATAAATTCAGCATACTTCGCCTGACTTTCCAGGCCCGAGCCGACACAACACCACATTCCTTTATCCACTTGTGAATAAACCCGGTAGTGATTGGGGCGCATAGGTGTGAAATAAACGAAGCCACCGGTGGTCGGGTTTTGTGACGATAGTATATGGTTGTAAAGCGCACGCTCGTAGTAATCCACATATTTCATTTGCGGGAGTTGCGCAGCAGAAGAAAGATATAACAGTTCGGTTAATTTGAGCATATTGTAGGTATTACAGGTTTCAGGTCCCTCCACTTCATTGACCATGGGTGAGAAATCCTGTTGGTCATGGAAATGTTCTTTAACACTATTGCCACCAATCGCAACTGAACGTTTATCTACGACTGTTTGCCAGAAAAATTCGGCCGCTTTATTCCACTCAACATTTTTAGTTGCATCAGCATAACGTTTGAAACCAATCACTTTTGGAATCTGGGTATTGGCATGCAATCCGGTTAACTGGTCTTGCCGCTTCTCCAATGGTTGCAAAATAGCCTGATGGGAAAATGCTTCGGCAAGTTTGAGGTATTTTTTATCGCCGGTAATCGCCGCCACGTCCACAAATATTTCATTCATGCCGCCATGCTCAGTGCGCAGCATCGCTTGCATTTGATCCGCATTCAGGTTTTTGGTGAGCGCTAATGTCCAGTCAGATAATTTGACCAGCATTTTTTTTGCGTCTTTGTTATCCGCGTAGAGATAAGCATCGCGCAAGCCTGCGTAAATTTTGTGGATGTTATACCAGGGGACCCAGCGCTCGTTGGTAGAAAAATTATCGGCGCGGATGTGTCCGGCGGCAATTTCGTCCCACATCTTTTTGCTGTCAGGAATACCGCCGATATAGCCGGTTCCCAATTTATCCTGGCATTTTTTTAATTCGGCAATAACATAATCTAAACGCTGCAATACTTGTTTATCGCGCGATGACGCATACATCAATGCCAATGCTGATACGTAATGACCACCCATATGGCCATCCAAACCGGTGGACTCCCAATTGCCATAGGTTTCCTTGAATGGCAACCCTGCTTCGCGGCGAAACGGTGCGAGTAATTTCTCTGTATCCAGCGCGAGTAAATATTCCTTATTAAGATTTTGTGCATGAAGGAAAGGACCATCAAGCAATTGCACATCGCGTATTGGTGCGAGTTCAAATGCATTTACATTGAATCCCAAGCCAATACCCACTATAAAAAAGAAACGCATGAGGGATTGCTTCATTATTTTCACCTTTTCGACAATGGTATTTAGCGCTTTATGATAAAAAAGGCAGCCGTTGCGGGCTGCCTTTCTTGCATAACTTAACGTTAAAGAAAATAACATTTCACATTAGAACGAGTAACGCGCCCCAAGTGCAAAAGTGCGGCTGTACAACGCTGAATTCGAATTAAACAGTGTAGAGTTTTGATAGTAAGTTTGATAAATCTCGTTGGTTAAATTGGTACCATCAAATGTTAACGTCAGGTTTTCAGTTACGTCATAACTCACTTGCAAATCAAGGCTGGTTTCTGCTTTGCGATAAACACCCAATGGGTTGGCAAAAGCAGCGGCTTCATAATTATTCAGGAAATCATCACGCCATACGTAGGAAAGACGTGTGCTGAAATCTTCTTTTTCATAAGCCAACACAGCACTATATGAAGTATCAGACACGCCGAACATATCGCGAGTTACCCAGCTGGTAATTTCACCCTGTTCATTTGCACTGGGAATATCTTGCGATGAATCCAGCGCGGTGTAACTAAATTGAACGCCAAAACCATCCAGATAACCAGGCAAGTTTTCGGGGAAATAAATCAAACCCAACTCCAGACCTTCAAGCTCACCATTAGATGCATTTAGTGGCTGGCTGATGATGTACTTTTTGGCATCGCGGGTAATCTGGCGACGGAAATCGATAACAATGCCTTCGATATCACGCGTAAATAATGTGCCGTATAACGAGCTGCCCGGCGCAAAATACCATTCAAGGGAGAGATCAATATTTTTTGATTCCACCGGGTCAAGATCAGGGTTGCCACCACTCGCCGTGCCGTAACCAACATTGGTCAAATCTTCGTTGTAAATGATATTGGCATTCAGTTGCCCGAAATCAGGGCGACGCAACGTTTCTGTATAGGCCAGACGCGCAATCAAATCGTCTGTGAAATGGAAACGCACAACGGCACTGGGCAATAACGCCGATGTAGACGCATCAGCCGTTGAGCGTGGATGTGTTGCGGTGGCCAAATCGAAGAATGTCATGTCTGTTGATGAACCACTGTAACGCGCACCAATTTGACCATCAACAGTATAACCTGCAAGTTCTGTTTCAAAATCCGTTTGCAAATAGGCGTTATAGGTGTCTTCTTCGATCGAGAAAAAGAGATCGACATTTTGTTTGGTTAATGGATCAATACCATCGGTTGCAACATTATCATTGGTGTAATGACTGCGCATCAATGTAGCGTTGCTGCTCAGCCATTTTCCGTTCGGTACAAACCATGTTGTTGGTACATCAGATTCGCCGTCGAAAAATCCGCTATTAATATGCGCGATGCCGCTGTAGCTACTAAATGCGCAATCGACAAAACACCAACCATTTTGGTTTTTGTAAGAGTCATCTGCTTTACGTTGATCGATACGAGAGCCGAATTCAACTTTGGTAAAGAAGCTGTCATCAATAGTCCATGCACCATCGGTAGTCCAGGTGGTTGATTCGCCTTTATAAGCACCGCGATTGTCGTAAAGGGTTCCCATTGTCCAGCGAGAGCTATCGGTCAGATCGCGAACCTGATAATTAACGCTTCCGAATTTTAAAGCGCCGCTTGCCGCAGGCTCAATAACAGTCCACGCGGGAATACCATCCCCGGAATTAAAATCGACAGAAATATCGCCGCGAGTATCGGCGCGCATCGCAATAAAACTGGTTTCGTATTCTGATTTTTGGTACACCAATTCCGAGCGCAACTCTACGTTATCGGTGAGTTGCCATTTTCCGCCCAGTGCATACACCCAACTATCTGTTTGGCTCTCGCTATAATCACCGGAAGAAAAAAGTGCAGTATCGCCAACAACGCGCTCTTTAATTACGTTGGTGCCGGTGAACAGTTCAGGCTTAGGTTTGTCTGCGTTGTCCCACCATGCATCCACATAACCAAATAATAAATTATTAAACGATTCGTTACGGTAGCCGTTGTAGAAAGCTTCAAACAAATATTCTGAATTATCATTCGGTGCAAATTGCAAAGACAGGTTTGCTGCGGGGCGTTCACGCGTACCGGTGAAATCATTTTGGAAAATAGCATCGCGTGAAAGATAATATTTTCCAGCTACACCGTTAAAATCCAGGGTGGATCCCGCGGCAGTGGGCAAACCATTTTCCAGACCAGGGGTCCAGATTTTAGTATCAAAAATTCGATCCAGATAACCGTAACTGCCAACGGCTTCCGCTGCAAAAGGCACAGCAGCACCCGCAGCAACGTTTTGATCGCGATAATTGGTTTCTACATAGGAAATATTAAATAATGCACCAAATTCACCGGCATTAGTATCCCAACGATTTGAAAATAATGCCGACAGGTTAGGATCGGTTTCTTCTGATGCTTCCTGGTGAATGGCGCGGCCAGCCAACACGACTTTGGAACCATTGAAATCAAAAGGGCGTTGGGTTTTGATATCAATTTGTCCGGCAATGCCCGCTTCAATATTGCTCGCGGAACGTGTTTTATAGACGTCCACTTGCTTTAACAAACTCGCTGGAATATCAGCAAGCGCTACCGAGCGGCCAGTACCAGTAAAAATAGTGCGCCCATTTACGGTAGTAGTAACGTCAGTTAAACCACGCACCGATACACCGGACACCTCACCTGATCCGCGATTAGTAACTTGAACACCGGTTACGCGTTGCAATGCTTCCACAACATTGTTATCCGGAAACTTACCAATATCTTCAGCAACGATAGCGTCAACGACAGCAATATTTTGGCGTTTAACATCAACCGTTTTTGCCAGGCTCGCACGAATACCGGAAATAACAATTTCCTCTACCTGGTCTTCTTGCGCAAAAGCGTTATAGGAAGCACCCAAGGCGGTTGCCATGGCAACTGCAATACTGAGTGTTTTTTTCTGGAACATGAGTATCTCCCGTGTGCGATGGCACCTTTTGGCAAAGGCCAGGTGCCTATCGTTATTATTTGAACCTGGTTAGGTCCGGGGTTGGTAATGGTCTGAATTCATTCGCGGTCTTATAAAAATGCCGGCATTAAGGCGAGCCTTGGTGTCGGCGTTTTGTTTATTGTTGGATATCGTCTATAGACAACAATTATGAATATTGTAAGACAATTTAATCGTAATCTTGAAGAGAAATAGAGTCAACCCAAAAGCGGGGCTTTTTGATGTAAAGATTGTTATTTAATAGTGCAAACTTTTAGATTCTTTCCAATTCATCAACTACCTCGACCAATTGATCAATTAAAAAAACATAAACCGGTAATACTGATATTTATTGCGCATGAAAAACAAATAGTGAAAAAGCACTATAAATAAGCGGTTTTAATTGGACATCAGGTTTTGTCGACGCGCTAGCGGTGAGCGGGGGTGTCGATCAGAGAATAAAAAAAGCCGCTACAAAAATATGTAGCGGCTGAAAAATTGGTGTGAACAAACAGCGTTACACCATCCAACGACAAAGGGGATAACTCCTGACAAAACCAACATTTGCATAAACAGTAGAGGTCGATTGAAAAGATAATTCATCACTCTATTTGTAATATAATATATCAATAAATATTAATGTCCAGTAGGTTTACTAAAATTCTTTGCTTTCTATCGAACCTATTTTGCCCAGCTAAAAAAAAGCCCCGCTAATGCAGGGCTTTTTTACAAAGTGCTGTTGGTTAGAAGGAGTAACGAGCACCCAGCGCATAGGTTTTTGAATAAATTGCGTTACCAAAATTGAAAAGGTTTTGATTACCCTTTCCGTAATAGCTCTGATACACATCATCCAACAGATTGGTTGCATCAAAGGTTACGACCAGGTTGTCGGTAACATCGTAACTAAGCTGGAAATCCAGACTTTGTTCCGGGCGGTTCCAGAATTGAATCGGGTTTGCAAAAATAGCCGCTTCGTTACCGGTGTAGAACTCTTCACGCCACACATAGGACAAACGCGCTTCCACATCATCTTTATCGTAAGCAAGCACGACGCTGTAGGATGAATCGGAAACACCGCTCATCTTCGAGTCGACATAACCCTTGATAGAACCATCAGTATTAAAGTCCGGCGTGGATTGCGATGAATCCAGCATGGTGTAACTTGCTTGCACTCCCAAGCCATCCAATGCGGCGGGCAGATAATCCGGGAAATACACCAAACCAATTTCAGCACCGGTCAACTCACCACTCGCGGCATTAATTGGAGCACTCAAAACATATGGACGAGTTACACCGTCATCACCGGTTCTAACAATCGTTTTACGACCGGGAAGTACCAGCCCTTCGATATCACGCTTGAACAATGCACCGTACAGTGAACTGCCCTCCGCAAAATACCATTCCAGGGACAAGTCGTAGTTTTTGGATTCCGTTGGCTTGAGATCAGGGTTACCGCCATTACCTGTACCGTAAGGAACACTGGTGGTTGGATCAAACCAATATTGTTGCGCGTTCAAATCGGCAAAATTCGGCATGCGCAAAGTTTGCGTGTAAGCAACACGACCAACCAATTGGTCGGTGATATTCCAGTTCAAAACCAGACTGGGTAAAAATTTATCCGCTTCGCCATTACCCGTACTGGTGTTGTACGTATTCGAGCCCGCAGAAATTTCTGACCAGAATTGCATGTCCTGTTCGTAAGAAACATAACGCACACCAAGCTCGCCGCTGACAGTGTCCGTCAGATTAAATTTGGTAGTTGCGTATGCAGCGACAGAGGTTTCTTCAATATCAAATGTTTTGTAAACATTTTCCTTGCTTAGACCATATACCGAACGCACTGCATCAGCATTTCGCAACAAATAAGAACCATCAGCGGTGATATAACTGTCGAATGTATTTGCACGGCCATCGAAGTAATCATCGATAGTAAATACCAAACCTAATCCATCGTTGGCTGCACCTGCCGCACCCAGCGCTTGCATCAGATCTCGCACGCTGGTTGTTGTTGCCAAACCTGCTTCCTGACCGCGCGTAATTTCCTGCGCAGTGCGAACTTCATAACGACCACCAGTTTTTATCGATTTAATGTAATCACCATCGAGTTGCCATTCCACATCAGTTGTGAAACTCACACCATCCCCGGAGTTACCACCACCGTTGTCCCAGATGCGCCC
Source organism: Cellvibrio sp. 79 (assembly GCA_003056245.1). GTDB lineage: Bacteria > Pseudomonadota > Gammaproteobacteria > Pseudomonadales > Cellvibrionaceae > Cellvibrio. Next base: position 532,707 of record MVDH01000006.1, read on the forward strand.
CGCATTCCAGTTATCAACGTCAGACATGTTTGCTTCATCAACGGCAGCTGTGGCGGGATTATCCCAAAAGTTTAGTGAAGGAACGCCATCGCGATCGTTGTAATCTACATCGAGGCCATAAGCGGTTCGATCAAAACGCATCGCAAAAAAATCAGTGGTGTATTCACTGTCCTGATAAACGATTTCAGATTTCACCGTGAGATTATCAGTGGGTTTCCAGTTAGCACCCAATGCATATAAAAAGCTATCCGTTTTGCCAGAAGAATAATCGCCGCTTTGGAAACCGACGTTATCTTTGCCCTGATGTTCTTTTACAACATTGGTGCCTTCGTAGACCAAAGGAATATCGATATTGCCTTGCTGATGTTCAAGCACGTTACTAAACCACATCGCATTTTGCGCAGAGTTTCTGTAGCCGGTGTAAAAACCTTCTGCTGTCAATTCCAATTGATCATTGGGCGCCCACTGCAAGGAAACACTCGCAGCAGGGCGTTTACGCAAACCGGTAAAAGATGTTCCGAACACTGCATCGCGCATCAATAAATAATCAAACGCTTCACCATTTACATTCAACGTTGACCCTGCCGAATACGGAATACCTTGCTCTAATCCCGCTTGCCAAATCGGGTTGTTAGGTGCGTAATCGTTGGGAATCATTTGATATTTTGTATAGTTGTAATGCGGGTCAGCATTGAAAAATGGAAACACCGCTCCTGCCGTCATAGTGTCATTACGATAATTGGTTTCCGCGTAGGAAATGTTAATTAGCGCACCAATTTCACCGGCATCACCCAGATCCCAACGATTGGTCGCCAGGGCGCTGACGTTAGGATCAATGTCATCGGATTGATCCGCATAAATCCCGCGCGCAGCAAGTACAACCTTGGAACCATCAAAATCAAACGGGCGATGGGTTTTAATATCAATAGAACCGGCGATGCCGCGCTCTACCTGATCGGCAGAACGGGTTTTATACACGGTGACATTCGATAACAAACTGGCGGGAATATCTTGCAATGCAACCGAGCGACCCGCGCCGGTAAATACATCGCGACCATTCACTGTGGTGTGCACATCGGAAAGACCGCGAATAGAAACACCACTCACTTCACCGGATGCACGGTTAGTTGTTTGCACACCGGTTACGCGTTGTAAAGCTTCCACAACGTTATTGTCGGGAAATTTACCGATATCTTCAGCGACGATTGAATCAATAATCTGGGTATTTTCACGCTTGTTTTCCAATGCTTTATTCAAGCTCGCGCGAATACCCTGGATCACAATTTCTTCTACTTGTTCTTCTTGTGCATTAACGGACTGCGCCATGATTGCCGCTAATACGGCTGTGGCTAAAACTGTTTTTGAGTACATAGTTGACTCCGGAATTTTTTATTAATATGCGATGTGATTTTTTAAAATGCGCAGAGGAAAGAGGGAGGTTCCCTCTTCCTCGTTACTGCATTTTTACTTTGCTGCGTCTGCGCCTTCCTGATAAAGCGCAGTAATCGATTCAGCAGTAATCGCACCGGTATATACCTTCAGTTCATCGTATGCACCGTTGAATGGTGTATCCCAATAGTTAACACCCAACGCAAATTCCGTTGTCTCACCGACAACAGTAAACACTCGCGGAACACCGGGTACGTCAAGCTGCAATGCACCATTGATATAAATTTTCAACGTGTCATTTTTGTCGCCGTCCACAGTGAATGCCACATGAGTCCACTTGCCATCCGGGATGCGCGTCGCTAACTCACCTTTATCAAAATAACCACCCATATCGCCCCACAACCGCGTTTTGTTACTACCGTTCATGGATGGCACAAGGCTGATCCACGCCGTTGCGGCGGAGCCACCAAAGAATGCGGTGGTGTAATTGGTAAATGCATCAGGTTTCAACCACAAGGAAACGGAATAGCTATTTGTGGTAATTAAATTATCAGGCAAGCGAATACCTGCAGTGCCATCTGAATGCACGGCAGAACCTTTAACGCCAGTGACATAAGTGACTTTTCCACCGGTGTTATTAATACGATTACCGGTTTCGCTTGCTTCCGCAAATGCGCCTTTCACTTCTTTCAGATTGCCTTCAAAGCTGTATTCTGCTGGCGCAAGTGATTTAACCGTGACCGAAAATGTTTTTGTTTCAGTCACAGTTTGATAGCGGATGGTGGCCGTGAGCGTGACTTTTTGATCGCCTTGCAATGCAGTTGGCTGCTTCACAATTGCGGTACCGTTTACTGGTTTCAGGAACGCTTCATTATCAGAAGCCCAGCTGATACCCGATACAAACGGACCAACGCGTGGCAATTCAAAATTTTCGCGAATTGCCGACACATCACCTAAATCCAGCGCGTTTTTAACAAAGCCCGCGAATTGTGACGGTTGGGTCAAGTTATTTATCGCCGCACCGTTAATGTCGAGATTACTCAAGGCGTAGTCATAAACAATGAACTCATCGATCTGGCCTACGAACGGAACATCCCAGCCATAATTCACACCCAGTGCAAACATTCCACCACCAGCGCTGAAGAAATCAGCACGCGGCATGGATCCGGAAAGAACACCGTTAATGAAAAGTTTCATTATGCCGCCGGAATAGGTAATCGCTACATGTTCCCACTGATTCTTAGGGAAAGCGGAGGTATGAATAATTTGATTCCAGTTGTCATTACCTGCATCAAGGTATCTACTCCACAATAACGGGGTAGTAGTGAAATGCGCGGCGCGATCCGGAAGGAAACTAAACCAGCGATCCGCATTGGTTGTCGCAAAAAAGCCAGCGGTATAAGCCGTTAATTCGGTCGGTTTCAACCAGAAAGAAACGGTATATTCATTTGATTTGATAATTTCGTCCGGCAACCTCACACCATTGTTGCCCACAAAATTAAACGCTTGCCCGGCATAACCCGTTGCATAAGCGGGTGTTGTTGCACCAGTGTTCAACAAATTATTATCGGTAGTATTTGCAGCAGCAAAATGTCCCAGGGAATCAGTCAATGCGCCATCAAAGCGATAATGAGCCACCGCATTTTTAAAGGCAGGGCGCGCTTTTAATTTCACAGTGAATTGTTTGTTGGCCGTTTTTCCGTTCAATGACATTACTGCATTTAGCGAAATAGTTTTATCACCCAAATCCGGTGTAGGAATAAAGATGGAACCATCTTTCTCGATAAAATATTCATCGCTGCTTTCCCACACAATGGTAGTGCCACCTTTACCGATGACGGGCAACTGATGAGAATCGTCGATGGTTATTTCACTTTTAACTTCCAGCGCCGCTGAAACAGCATTCAAAATATCGGTAGTAGCGTTGATGGGTTCAACACGACTGCCCCAGATTGTTTCGCCTTTATCAGACATCGCCGAAAAAACGACAACCAATTGTTTTAAACCATCGTCCCACTGCCATTGCATCACGCCGTTGTAAACACCGGAATTCAGCACCAAACGAATGTTGTTATCACCCTGCTCTGCCCAGGTGCCGGTGTAAAACCCGGTTACTGAGCGATTTTCATTTAACGCCACATATTCGGACTGGATCGCCGAGGTGTTAACCGATTTATTGTGATTAACAACTTTGTAATAACCGGTCATTTGTGCAACATCAACCACGCTTTTACCTTCCAGCGGAATATAACGTTGCGGTGATGAAACCAACCAACCTGCTTTGTTGATAAACATTTCATGCACACGCACTTCATGCGCTTCAGCATTGGTTGGGTAAGGAGTAGACGCTGACGGGAAACGAGTGTGGGTTACCAACAGGTGACGACCGGTTGCTGCATCATAGTAAGCAGAGTTGTGGCCGGGGGATTGATAACCCCAGGCTGGTGCTGGTTCTGCAAGTGTTTTGGTGAATTCAAAACCACCCATTAACTTGCCACCGATTTCCAACGTGCCGCCGATTGTGGAAATGTCATTTCCAGCAGGATCCAGATAAGGACCATTTGGTTTTTTGGAGCGCGCAACACGAATGTTATAGCCGCCGTTAATTGCAAATCCGGCTACGGAATAAAACAGGTAGTAGTAATCCGCTACCGGGCTGTACATGACAAACGCACCTTCGATAGCGCGGAAGTCACTACCCACCAAATGTTTGCCGTAACCCTGCCCGGCTTTTGGTTTGCCGGTAGTTTTGTCCATATCCAGGATAAAAATACCGCCGGAATAGGAGCCATAAACCATCCACAAGTTGCCGTCTTTATCAAAGAAGGCCGCAGGGTCAATTGCGTTCGGATCAGTGGCAGGCGTGTAGGTTTTCTGACCATTATCCAGTGGATAGCTCGCATGCTCTGCTTCTGTGCGATAACCACTGCGCAGGAAAATACCTTTGTTTTTGTATGGCCCAATAATGGAATCGGCCTCCGCCAGACCCAGATAGGAGCGATGGTTACAAACTTCTTTATCCTCTAAATCTGGATTCGAAAGTTTCTGGTTCTGGCCGCAGTGGTTGTAGTAAAACCAGTACTTGCCATTAGGCGCCTTGATCACATCGGCTGCCCAGTTACCTTTATAACCGTCAGTCCAGGCGATACCTTCGGCAATTTCGCTGGAATACGATTGAAATAGTGAGCTTTCATCGACCGCATTATTTGCAGTAAGGGATGAAATGAGTGTCCAACTGATCAAATCTGCTGATTTGGCTGCAGCTAGGTGCGAACCAAAAATATAGTAATTGCTGCCGTCTTTTACGATGGATGGATCATGAACACCCACGTTCTGCCAATTGACTGAACCTTCCGCCGTAAGGGGTACAGAAGTAGCGACCGTTGGTTTGAAATAAACCGGGGTTTCTGATGCAGGAACTGTGGGTTTGGTTTGACTATCGCTTCCGCCACCGCAGCCGCCCAATAGCAGCAGACCGCCCATGACAAGCGCCAGGCTTGTTAGCTTCATATACATTTACCTTCTCTCGTGTAGTTATTACTTATTTATAAGCCCGAGATTTGCATCCATGACCAGGTCATTATCAGTTTGGGGCTGATGTGACTTCGGGTTTTCTAATACTGCTATAATCATTATGTATTACAATATTACTATCATCGATATTGTCACATAATATGCCTGTAGTAAAGTCGTAGAGCGGGCTGATCAATCATCAGTGGAACTATTTTTAAATACAGGAAGATATTTATTCGGTTAGGCGATAACCGTCCGGTTTAAATATGCCTTCAGTTATAAATGAGGTTCTTAGTAGCAGGGAAAGTATAGGAAGGTTACAGCACCGCAATTGAAGCCTAAAAAAAAACCCGCCAAAGCGGGTTTTTTTATATCAGAGTAAGCGTTTGCAATTAACCCGCCGAGCGAGCCTTGTACGCGCGTACAACAACGTTGAAATCTTCCGCAAACTTTTGCAAGGAATCCAACTCTTTCTTTTCATCAGCGCGCGACAAACCGGCACAGCCAACATAGTCCTGCATCGCTTTTACGTAAGCTTTAACATCATTATTTGCTTTGACCATCTGCGCAGTAACAACGGTTGCTGCATCGGGGATATCAGGTTGGGCAGCAGGCTTTTCGCACGCAACTGCCATGGTAGATACCAGTGATGACGTACAAATAACTAACGCAAAAACAAACGGCTTCATAGATTTTCCTCTTCAATGAAATGCAATAAAAAACTCGATTTACAATTAACTTTCTATACGCGCGATTATTTATACGCGAAAACGCCCTACCAACTCGGCCATGCGCGCGGCAACGTCAGCCAGGTTATCTGTGCTACCCGTAATACGGCTTGAACTATTAGCGGTATGACTTGCTACCGATGAAATCCGGTCGATATTAATTTCGATCTGGCGAGTTGCCGCGCTCTGCTGTTCGGAGGCCGCCGCAATCTGATTGGTTCTATCGCGAATCACACTCACAATTTCGGTGATGTGCTCCAATGCGCTACTTGCATCACTTGCTTGCACTACCGCGTTGTTGGCTTGCGAAGTGCCTGCAGTCATCATTTCCACAGCGTGTTGTGCGCCCGATTGCAAACGTTCAATCATTTCGCGAATTTCTGTAGTGGAGCTTTGCGTTTTCGATGCAAGCGTACGCACCTCATCTGCTACCACCGCAAAACCACGCCCCTGCTCGCCTGCCCGCGCGGCTTCAATCGCAGCGTTGAGCGCAAGCAAATTGGTTTGATCAGCAATACCACGAATGACATCCAGCACCGAACCAATACTGACCGTTTCATTGCGCAAGCGATCAATCACATCGGCAGCTGTTTTGATATCCGTGGAAAGCTCGGTAATTTGCCCCATGGTATTTACGACAAGGGTTTTACCTGCAGAAGCAGCGCCATCAGCTTGTAAGGATTTATCAGCAGTATCAGAAACACTTACCGTTACATCCTGCACGACACTCGCCATTTCTTTTACAGCACCAACAATGTGTTGAATTTCAGTTTGCTGCGTGCGGATTTCATTTTCGTTATCGCGCGATAATTGCGATAACGTTGAAGCACTGCCGCTAACTTCACGCGCAGTTTGCGCAACATTGGCGATAATGGATTGCAACCGCTCTACGAATTGATTGAAGCGGCGCGACAATTCGGTTACCTCATCATTACCCACTTCGGGTAAGCGACGAGTCAAATCACCTTCGCCCTGGGCGATATCGCGCAACGCAATAACCACTTCATTTACCGGGCGCACAATACTTAATTGCACCGCGTACGCGAGCGACGCAGCAACCAAACTGATAATCACAATTAACACCAGCGCATTCATTGCAGCCGAGCTGACAATCTCATCGATCTCACTCATATCTACGCGTACACTGATACTGCCGATTCGATTGCCTTCTGAATTAATATCTTCCGTAATAGTTAATAAACGGCCCTTGGTTTCAATACCGGTTTTGCGGGGACTGCCGGAAAATTCTGCCGGCGCAGTTTTGTTCGCCGAATTTTTTTCGTACCAGGAAAATGGTTTATTACCGTTATAGACAACAGCAACCAATACTCTCGGGCTAACCCGCAAACCCGCAAGTGATGCGCCAACCGTTGCCGCATCATCAAAGGTCATTGCGCCAACACTTGCCTCACCCAAAACCTGGGCAAGAGTGCGCATATCTTCAATAATTGCGGTTTCAGTTCTATCAATACCAGCGTGCACAGTTACCAACGTAGTAACGACTACCGCTGCAATACACGTCAGGGTAACGCTCAGCAAAATCTTCCATTTCAGCGATAAATTTTTCACTCGCACCTCAAATTAATGAACAAAGATCTAACAAAAACGCAGTTGTGACGCCGGTCACAATTTGCGCGTAAGGCTATCAGAGATTTTTTTTTATGCATTATTTTTTATATCCATGGATAGAATATTAATACCTTATTTTTATATATTTTTTTATTCAGGTTATATCAAACCGAAAAAGCAAAGACTTATTGACACTTTTCTATCACAAGAAAATAAAACCCCGCAGATCGACAAAATACCGACACATAAAAAGTCAAATGCATTGCAATCTCGATTCGAAAACTTAACTCGTTGGATCTGGCTCTTACTAACTCGCCACGCGAGAAAATGAGTTTTCAATAAGAAAGAGGAAAGAGGAAAGAGGAAAGAGGAAAGAGGAAAGAGGAAAGAGGAAAGAGGAAAGAGGAAAATTATTGATCAGAGGAGAGATGCGTAGCGTTGGTGCCTCCCTTGCCCCTGATTCACTCAGGAATTGAATATTATGGTTATAGCCTGGACATCGAAAAGAAATTTATTCTTGATATCCATTAATCATATTTCCCATTCAAAATATCAGATGTTGAACCACCAACAAAAAAGCCCGCTGTTTCCAGCGGGCCTTTATATTTCATCGCATGTGATCTAGTCCATCATCGAAGGCTTTCCAAACACCGGCATACCTTGATCATCCCAGCGCAAAGGTTTGACGAATGTATGGCGGTCCGGGTTCCACAATGGATCACCTTCAATTTCAGTGTACGTGCGCGCATGGTAAACCAGCATTACCGTATCGCCATCTTCAGCGTAGGTGAAACTATTATGACCGGGGCCGAAGATTTTGTTGGGAATATCCGAGCAGAGCACCGGCTCTTTGGATTTGGTCCATGATGCAGGGTCTAATAAATCCGCATTTTCATCAACCCATAACAAACCCATCGCATAATTTTCATCGGTGGCGCTCGCAGAATAGCTCAGGAAAATTTTGCCATTGCGCTTAACAATAGATGCCCCTTCGTTCACCCAGAAGCCACGAATTTCCCATTCAAATTCCGGTTTGGTGAGCATCACCGGTTCGCTCGCCAATTGCCACGGGGTTTTCATAGGTGCGATATAAATATTGGAATTACCCTGGATGTTCACATCTTTTTGAGCCCACACATAATAGAGAACATCATTGTGAGTAAAGGTGGTGGCATCAAGGCAAAATGTATCGATACCTGAATCAACCTGCCCCATAAATTCCCATTCGCCCTCAAGGGGATTCGCATTTTTATTGCGAATTGCATACATGCGATGCTGGAATAAATTGTATTTAATTTCGCGGCTTGGCGCTGCAGCGAAATAGACATACCACGCATACTCGCCGGATTGCGGGTCCTTGTTGAAATGAATTTCCGGTGCCCATACCAATTCACTGTAAGGCCCTGTGTCAGGTTTGTGCCATGCGTCAACAGTTTGCGCGCTGGCTAATTCTGCAATGGTTTTTGCACGACGCAATTCAATGCGATCGTATTTGGGCACAGATGCAGTGAAATAATAATAGCCATCCGTATGCTTATACACGAATGGATCTGCACGCTGCGGGATTAACGGTTTTAATAATTCGCTCACTTTTCTCTCCAAACTCTTAATATTAATGCTCTGCAATATAACCTTTCGCCCGCATTTCATTTTTAAGGCCAGCGTAATAGCTGTCGTTAATACGATACCAAAACATCAACACGCCCATTAATGCATGGAAGAATCCGGGGATAATCGACAACATCAATGCAATTCCCATCAGGGAAAAATCTGATTGCGCCTGGTTAGGTATATATTGAAAATAGGTTAATAACCAACCCACCATTAACCCCGCAATTCCCATCCCGGCTTTTTGGCCAACCGAAATTCCACCATAGGCAAAACCGGATACGCGCTTGCCATTTTTTACCTGACCATAATCAATCGTTTCAGAAATAATTGACCAGAAAACCGGCGCATGCAGATCCACCACAAACGACAGCAGGAAATAAAGTACAAACGCGAGAACTACATCGTCGCGGCCGACAAAAAAGTAAATCGCTGCACTCAATGCAGCCACTAATAATTGTGTATAACGGAATAAATTAATTTTGCAGTAAACCTTGGTGATCCAGGTTGATGCCACCATCGCCAAAATAGCGGCGGCAACGCCAGTGGATAAAAATGCAGAAACCACGGCCTCATCGCCACTTAAATAGTATTTAGCGTAATAGATAGCAACCGAACCGCGAATAACATAACCAATTGTTCCAGTGACGCACACTGCAACCAAAATTAGCCATTGGTCATTCTTTAACAACTGAATAAATTGGCTCCACAACGGTTGTGGTTCAACTACATGCACTACGCGTTCAGCGGTTTTGAAATAGCAAAACAAAAACATTACCGCGCCGACAGCGGACATAATTGCCATCGCAATTTGATAACCGAGCGCTTTGTCTTCCCACATTCCAGCAACCAACGGCACCACAATTGCCACCATAAACGCGCCGATTTTGGCGAGGAACAAACGATAGCCATTCGCAGACAGTTTTTCTTTGGGATCACTCGTCAATGCACTAGGCAATGAAATATAAGGAATGCCTACACCCGATGTAATTAACGTCATCATAATGTAAGTGGAATAAGCCCATATTAATTTTGCGTCGTACTCCCAATTAGGTGTGGTAAATACAAAAAATACGCTAACCGCATAAGGTATTGCCAGCCATAGTAGCCAAGGGCGATAGCGGCCTTGCAGAAACGTAAAGCGATCAGTGATTTGACCCATAACCAAATCGGAACCTGCACCGACTACTTTCACAGTAAAAAATAAAATTCCCATATCCATCGGCGACAAGCCAAAGATATCGGTGTAATAAAAAGTGATGATCAACATCATCGATGAGATCACCACGTTCAACGCCATATCGCCAGCGCCAAACCCTATTTTTTCGGTAACCGATAATTTATCGGATGCGTGCTTGTTGAGCGCTTGCATTTATTATTTTGACCTCAGTTACTGTGGTTAAAAACCCTATGATTAAAATCAGGGATTAAAAAAAGCGGCATCACTTTAATAGTAATTGCCGCTTCCTTTATCTCTCACCGTTTTGTACGGTTTGTCTCACTCTTGCTGGTTTTGGTAATGCTTGCCTTACAAAAAATAGTTGTTTTCTACGGCGTGCACCAACAGCACATCAATGCCTGCCATACCTGCGCTCGCCGCTGCTTGCAGGCCGAGCTTTGAATCTTCAAATACCACGCATTTGGTTGGATCTACATTTAATAGTTGCGCGCAACGCAAAAAAGTATCCGGTGCCGGTTTTGGATTTTTCACCTGGTCAGCGCCAACAACCGCGCTCATGTATTTATCCAAACCACAAATTTTCAAAATGCTTTCCGCTTCTTGCGTGTAAGCACCTGTTCCGATTGCCATCGGTTTGATGCCGTGGTAACGCTGTGCAACCTCCAGCAATGCGGTAGGTTTTACATACTTGTGCATATTTTCATGCACAACTTGCTCTTTGAAATCATTCATCTCATCAAGGGTTGCATCCACCTTGATATTGAATTTTTCTAATAAAATTTCAATAGTGCCTTTGGTAGGAACACCGGCCAGTGAACGCATAAACAAGCGATCAATGGGAATTCCGTATTTGTTCAGCATGGTGCTCCATGCAAATTCGTGTAACTGGCCGCTGTCAACCAGGGTGCCGTCCATGTCAAAAATCAGTGCATCGTAATGGTCGTACATCGTTTACTCTCAGGTTTAAGGTTACCGGTGGGGTGAAATTAGACCATATATCCGGTTAAACCACATCCCGATTAACATTACCTGATGTTGGGCGCGATAAATCGCGCCCCTACAATTACTTATAATTCCAATACCACGGTTAACATTCATTGGGCGTGATAAATCACGCCCCTAGGGTTACACACAATTCCAATCCATCCGGCGAATTACGATTGCACACAATTCCGATCCATCCGACGAATTACGATTACACACAATTCCGATCCATCCGGCGAATTACGATTGCACATAATTCTGATGCGTAGGGGCGCAATTTATTGCGCCCTGATTTATTGCATCACAACAATCAAAAAATCAAACACCATCTTTCAAATGCCTATACACCATCTTTTAGATGATAATAAGCCGCGTTATGACGCAATTCGGTTTTAAAATTACGTACTGTGGTATCCGCACCGATTACGACCACTTCAACACCGGCGATTTCAGCGTAGTCTACGATTTCATCCGCTGTCACACCTTGAGTGTATGCACTGTGGTGCGCACCGCCAGCCTGGATCCAGGCAGCAGCAGAAATTTCCAGGTTAGGGCGTGGTTCCCACAGCGCTTTTGCCACTGGTAATTTCGGCAATTCTTGCGGTGGATTTACGGTATCCACTTCGTTGATGATTACACGGAAGCGAGTGCCGATATCGATCAAGGAAATACACAATGCAGGACCAGCCTTACCGGTGAAAATCAAACGTGCGATATCGTTGCGGCAACCGATAGTGTGCAAGTGAACTTCCAGTTTTGGTTTTGCTGCAGCGATGGAAGGACAAACTTCCAGCATGTGCGCACCCAGTACCTGATCCACTCCGCCTGAATTAACGGCACCAAAGTGATAAGTATAATCTTCCATAAAGGATGAACCACCTTCACGGCCTTTGGAGATTACTTTGCAGATGTGAACCATCGCCGCCGTTTTCCAATCGCCTTCACCGCCGTAACCAAAACCAGCTGCCATTAAACGTTGGGTTGCAAGGCCTGGCAGGTTCGTTAAACCGGTCAGGTTTTCGAAACAGTTGGTAAATGCACCGAACTCACCTTCTGTTAAAAACTTCAACATACCCAGTTCCAAACGCGCTTCGTTTTTCAGCATTTGGAATTGATGTTCATCATCAAAAATTGCCGGGTTAACATCGTATTCTTTTTTATACAATTCGATTTGTGCAGCGACTTCTGCATCGGTAACTGCATCAACTACTTTTTGCAGATCGCCCAAACCGTAAGCGTGAACTTCGTAACCGAACTTAATTTGCGCCGATACTTTATCGCCGTCAGTGACCGCAACCTGACGCATGTTGTCACCGAAGCGCGCCACTTTTAAATTCTGGCTCGCATTCCAACCCATCGCAACGCGGCACCAGCTGTCGATTTGCTTTTGCACCGATTCAGTTGCCCAGTGACCAACAACCACTTTGCGCTCCTGGCGCAAACGTGTGCTTACATGACCGAACTCGCGGTCACCGTGTGCAGATTGGTTGAGGTTCATAAAATGCATGTTGATATCGGCAAATGGCAATTCAGCGTTGAATTGTGTGTGCAAGTGCATGTACGGCTTGCTCAATGCGCTCAGGCCAGCGATCCACATTTTTGCGGGGGAGAAAGTGTGCATCCACAGAATTAAACCCACGCAATTGGGGTTGCTGTTTGCCGCTTGTGCAACTGCCAGGATTTCCGTTGGTGATTTAACAGTTTCCTGCGCAACAATTTTGATCGAAATGTTGTTCGATTCGGTTAAACCGGATGCAATTTTCTGACTGTTCTCGGCGACTTGTTTTAATACGCCCGGACCATACAGATGTTGTGAGCCGGTAACTAACCAGACTTCTTTATCGCCGTAGATTTTCATTGTTTTTTCCTCAAAAAATTTTCTGTATTCTGCGAGAGCAGGAATTGACTGGTTCTTTACGAGACACGCCGTAAATACATCGCTGTAGGCTCGTCGTCGACATCCATGTCGCCGAACGGTCTCGCAAAGAACCAGTCAATCCCTGCCGTATCAAGTTTCAAAAATTGTGTTTATTTACTTTTGCCCGTAATAGGCATTTTTTCCGTGCTTGCGCAAATAGTGTTTATCCACAATGCCTTGTTTTAACGGCGCAGTGTTTTGTTGCAATGTTTTGGTCAAATAGGCCATGCGTGCAATTTCTTCTAAAATTACCGCGTGGTAAACCGCATCGGCACCGCTCTTGCCCCAAGTGAATGGCGCGTGACCGGCGACGATAACCATAGGCACTTCTTTCGGGCTGCGATCCCTAAAACAATCGGTAATTTGCACACCGGTTTCTTCTTCGTAATCACGTTCGATTTGCTCGTCAGTCATTACGGCGGTGCAAGGAATTTCGCCGTAGGCGTAATCAGCATGTGTTGTGCCGTAGCATGGAATGGCTTGCTGGGTTTGCGCCCAAGCGGTGGCATATGTAGAGTGCGTGTGCGTAACACCACCGATGATGTCGAAATGGCGATACAAGTGCGTGTGGGTTTTGGTATCGGACGAAGGACGCATGCCCCCTTCCACGATTTTGTTTTCCAAATCCACAATCACAATATCGTCCGGTGTCATCACTTCATAGGCAACGCCACTCGGTTTAATCGCAATAACACCTTTACTGCGATCAATTTGCGACACATTACCCCAGGTATAAACCACCAGGTTGCGGCGGTTTAATTCCATATTGGCTTCGAACACTTCGCGTTTTAATTCGGTGTAACTCATGAGCGCGAACCCTCTGCTACTGATGAGGAAACGAAGTTACCCAACGCGCGATATTGTTGATAACGCTTGTCGTAAATTGCGGCCGCTTGCGCGTTAGGCGTGTAAGTTTTGCACACACTGGATGCCATCACTTTTTGTGCTTCGGCAACGGTTGGATAAACACCGCCGCACACGGCTGCAAAAATCGCAGCACCCAACGCACAACTTTGTTCACTTTCTAAAACTTCAATCGGGCAATTCCAGGCGTCCGCACAGGTTTGCATCACGAAGTCAGATTTTTTGGAAATACCACCAATCGCGACAACAGAATTAACAGCAATGCCTTCTTCTTTAAAACGTTCGATAATGGCACGCGCACCAAATGCGGTTGCTTCAACCAACGCACGGAAAATATGCGGCGCTTCGCTGCCCATTTTTAATCCGGCAATCGCCATGGATACGGTTTGGTCTGCATCCGGTGTGCGACGACCGTTTACCCAATCGAGCGCCGTGATATTTGCATCAGCGATTGGCAATTCACTCGCTGCTTTACTCAACGCAACCAGAGTGTTGTTTTCAATTTCTTCAACGAGTTTTTGTTTGGTTTCATCATTTAGCAGCGATGAATTCGCCAGCAGGTTTTGCACTGGCCAATTTACGAGGTTACGGAACCACGCGTACAAATCACCGAATGCCGATTGCCCTGCTTCCAAACCAACAAAACCGGGCAGTACTGAACCATCAACCTGACCGCAAATGCCGCGAATGGATTTATTGCCAACATCTTCATAGCTAGCGACAGTGATATCGCAGGTAGAAGTGCCCATAATTTTGGTCAGCACACCTGGTTTTACTTTTGCGGCAACGGCGCCCATGTGGCAATCGAATGCGCTGAAACCTACAGGGGTATTTTCCGGCACACCGAGTTTGTCAGCCCATTTAGCAACAAGGCCACCGCACACTTGATCAGAGGTAAATGTTTCTGCCGGTAAGCGATCGCGCAAACCATTTAATAAGGGGTCGATGCCAACAAAAAAATCATTGGGTGGATAACCGCCCCAGCTTGCGTGCCACATTAATTTATGACCGGTGGCGCAACGGCCCATACGCAATTTGCTCGGGTGGGTGGTATCGGTCAAAACAGCAGACATCCAATCGCAATGCTCTACCCAGAGGTATGCCGCTTTAGCGACAGACGCATCTTTGCGCAATACGTGCAACGCTTTCGCCCAGAACCATTCGGAGGAATAAATTCCACCTTCGTATTTCAAATAATTTTCTTTGGCTTTATTGGCTGCAGCCGTAATCTCCTGCGCTTCTTTAATGGCGGTGTGATCTTTCCACAACACAAACATCGCATTGGGGTTTTCAGCAAATTCCGGCTTCAATGCGAGAGCAACGCCTTCGCTGTCTACAGCGATAGGTGTGGAGCCAGTAGTATCAAAACTGATACCGACAACTTTTTGCGCGGCGCCAGCAGGAGCCAATTTCCACAAACCTTGAACAACCTGCTCCAGGCTTTCCAGGTAATCCAGCGGGTGTTGGCGAAACTGGTCTTTGGCCGGCACACAAAACAAACCTTTCTTCCAACGCGGGTAATAAACCACGTTGCTCGCCACTTCCTGACCGGTAAGGGCATCTACTAATAAGGCTCTGACGGAATCAGAGCCGTAATCCAGCCCCAAGGCATAAGAAGTCATCAAACTCACCTGTCTCTCAATCTCAATTCACTGTTATTTTATTAATATTGACCCACTAAAGGATATTAATATTGTATGACAATATATTCTCAACAAGCCTATTCCCTGTCAATCGGTTTTGGATCTATCAGGGGATAGTTTTTAGTTATATCAGGCGCTATTTCGCTACTTTTTGCGGAGCCTTATCCACGGCTTTGTTTGCGGTCACGCCTTCGCTGGTCATGACGATACGCTTGATGGTGCCGTCCGGGTTATAGAACAACTCATCAATACTCACCGAACGGCGATATTGGCCACCATCCGGGCGACCTGCGCCAGTGTGATAAATGAAGTAATGCTTGTTGTTGAATTCGATAATCGCCTGATGGTTAGTCGGCGTATTGCCCGCTACCTCATTAAGGATTCCCTTGTATTCCCAGGGACCGGTAATACTTTTGCTCATGGCGTAACCCAGCTTTTCCGGGAAACCCATCGCATAGGATAAGTAGTAGTTGTCCTTATATTTGTGCACCCAGATCGCCTCGGTAAATTCCGGCAAGGTTTTGATGTTTACGATGGGGCCGTCCAGCTCGATCATATTTGGCTTGAGTTTGGCGTAGTACGCCTTGGTGTTGCCCCAGAACAGATACGCCTGGCCGTCGCCATCAATGAATACCGATGGGTCGATATCATCCCAATCGTTGGGCGTATCGGTAGTCATATCGTTGGTAATCAACGCTTTGCCGCGCGCATCTTTAAACGGGCCAAGCGGACTATCGCCCACTGCAACACCGATGGCAAAACCGGGCTTGGTGTCGTTATGGCGCGCGGTGATGTACCAATAAAACTTGCCATTCTTTTCAATCACTTGGCTCGCCCAGGCATCGCCTTTGGCCCATTTGAAATCGTTCACGTGCAAGCGCGGGCCGTGAGCCTCCCAATTGACCATGTCATCAGATGACCAGACCAACCAATCGTGCATCTCAAAGAATTTGGTGTTGTCTTTCGCTTCGTCGTGGCCGGCATAGAGGTAAACCTTGCCTTTATGGACGAGTGCCGCCGGATCGGCAGTAAATACATCGGTAAAAATGGGATTAGCGGCCTGGACGGCACTTGCAGCGGCGACCAACGTCATTATCAATGGCTTAACTAAAGTCAGGGATTTGATCAGGGAGCGCATTTACACCTCTCTCTTATTGTTTATCGGCCCACTTATAGATTTCAGCAAGCCATGTCTTACCGCCCATTTTTCATTTTTGGCCGGGGTTGATTTATATTGATATTATAATACAATTTAATCAAGTAAAGAGATCAAAAGTTTTACTCAAGGTTTGTACCTATCAGGCAAATATACGTAAACACCGATTTTATTCATTGCCCGCTTGTCGTAACGAACTTATATTGTATGACTTTAATAATAATGGCCAATTCAGATGTAGCCAGTCATGAGCCAAGATAATAAGACAAAGCCTTCAACCACCACATTGCCCACCAAGCCCCTGCGTAGCGCCCAATGGTTCGGCAGTCAGGACAAAAACGGCTTTATGTATCGCAGCTGGATGAAGAACCAGGGCATTCCCGAGCATCACTTCCAGGGCAAGCCCATTATCGGTATCTGTAATACCTGGTCAGAACTCACCCCGTGTAACAGCCATTTTCGTGAACTCGCCGAAAGCGTCCGACGCGGCATTATTGAAGCCGGCGGCGTTCCCGTGGAATTTCCGGTGTTCTCCAATGGCGAATCCAACCTGCGCCCTACTGCCATGCTCACACGTAATCTGGCGGCAATGGATGTCGAGGAATCCATTCGCGGCAATCCTATCGATGGTGTGGTGCTATTGGTGGGTTGCGATAAAACCACCCCCGCATTAGTGATGGGCGCCGCGAGTTGCGACCTTCCCACTATTGTTGTCACCGGCGGCCCCATGCTGAATGGCAAACACAAAGGTAAAGATGTCGGCTCGGGCACACTCGTGTGGCGCATGAGCGAAGACTACAAAGCGGGAAAAATTTCGCTGCAAGAATTTATGGATGCAGAAGCCGATATGTCTCGCTCCACCGGCACCTGCAACACCATGGGCACAGCATCGACCATGGCGTGTATGGTGGAGTCGCTCGGTTTATCGCTGCCACAAAATGCGGCAATCCCGGCGGTGGATGCGCGTCGCAAAACCCTCGCTTATATTTCCGGTATGCGCATCGTCGATATGGTGAATGAAGATTTGCGCATTTCACAATTACTTACGCGCGATAGTTTAATCAATGCAATTCGCACCACCGCCGCCATCGGTGGTTCCACTAATGCCGTGATCCATTTAAAAGCAATCGCAGCGCGCTTGGATATTCCGTTAACACTTGAAGACTGGCAAACCTACGGCCAACACATTCCGACGCTGGTAAACCTGCAACCTTCCGGCGAGTTTTTAATGGAAGATTTTTATTACGCGGGTGGCTTGCCTGCGGTATTAAAACGCCTGGGTAATGCCAATTTACTAAATAAAGATTGTTTGACCGCGAACGGAAAAACGCTATGGGAAAACAATTCGCAAGCGCCGTGTTACAACGATGAAGTGATTCGCACGCTGGATAATCCACTTTGCACCAGCGGCGGCATTTGTATTTTGCGCGGCAACCTCGCGCCGCGCGGCGCGGTATTAAAACCCAGCGCTGCATCAATACATTTAATGAAGCATCGCGGCCGTGCCATTGTGTTCGGAAGTTTTGATCACTACAAAGAACGCATCATGGACGATTTACTCGATGTGGATGCCAACAGTGTTCTGGTGTTAAAAAATTGCGGCCCCAAGGGTTATCCCGGCATGCCGGAAGTCGGCAACATGGGATTACCGCCGAAATTATTAAAACAAGGTGTGACTGATATGGTGCGTATTTCCGATGCGCGGATGAGCGGCACCGCATTTGGTACTGTGGTATTACACGTTGCTCCGGAAGCACAGGAATTTGGCCCGTTAGCTGCGGTGCAAGATGGCGATTGGATCGCATTGGATACTGATGCCGGTTCGCTTGAACTGGAAGTGAGTGCCGAAGAAATTAGCGCACGGCTCGATCAACTGCGCGCGCAAAAAAACCAGAAAAAAACCGGTGGTTATTTGCAACTTTATATTGAGCATGTCATGCAAGCGGATGAAGGTTGTGATTTTGATTTCCTCGTCGGATGTCGCGGTGCGGCAGTACCCGGCCATTCGCATTAGTGATGAAACCCTATGACACTCACTAATCAATATCCGAGTTTGAAATATAAAATTGTGCTGATCACCGGCGGCGCATCGGGTATTGGTGCGAGTTTGGTAGAAAGTTTTTGTCATCAGGGCGCGCAGGTTTGTTTTATCGATATTCGCGATGACGATGCGCAGAAACTGGTCGCACAGTTAAGCAGCAGGACTGATGTAATACCGCCACGTTATTACCGTTGTAACCTGTTAAATATTCCCCGGCTGCAAGCGACAATCAAACAGATTTATAACGACGTGGGGCCAATTAATGTATTGGTCAATAACGCCGCCAATGATACCCGTCATGATTTTCGCGAAGTCACTGTCGATTACTGGAATGAACGCCTCGCCGTCAATTTACGCCACCATTTTTTTGCCGCACAAGCAGTGTATGAACATATGCTTGAAATCGGCGGGGGTTCGATTATTAATTTGGGCTCCATGAGCTGGTACGCAACGCAAGGTGGTATGCCCGGTTACACCAGTTCCAAAGCCGCTATTGAAGGCATGACGCGCGGCCTCGCACGCGATATGGGTGGAGACAATATCCGCGTAAATACATTGGTGCCCGGCTGGGTAATGACAGATCGCCAGGTGGCTATGCTCACCAAAGAAAAATCCGCAAAAAATATTTTGGAAAATCAATGTTTAAAAAAATCGGTCATGCCGGAAGACATTAGCGCTATGGCGCTCTTTCTGGCGTCGGACGATAGCCGTTTATGTACTGCCCAACATTTTATTGTGGACGGTGGCTGGATTTGATAAGACGTCAAGTTATCGGATTTGACTTAACAGCTCCACACATTTTCTATCTAACCATAGAAAATGATACGTAAATAAGAAAACCTCTGCAGCCTGTTTGTCGGGGCTCAAGAGGTTGCGAATAAAAATTTTATATAACTATATTTTGATTACACGAGGATCCACTATGAAAGGTCTATTTAAAACCCTGACGCTCGCTGCCGCCATTGGTATCAGCGCCACCGTGAATGCAATCACCGTAGGTTTTGCACAAGTTGGTTCCGAATCCGGCTGGCGCACCAGTTTTTCCGAATCGGTAAAAGCGGAAGCGGAAAAGCGTGGTATCACACTAAAGTTTTCTGACGCCCAACAAAAACAGGAAAACCAGATTAAAGCGGTGCGCAGTTTTATTGCGCAACGTGTGGATGCAATTTTAATTGCACCGGTCGTTGAAACCGGCTGGCAACCGGTGTTGATGGAAGCAAAGCGTGCGCGTATTCCCGTGGTGATTCTGGACCGCAATGTTTCAGTCACTGATCATTCTTTGTATCTCACGCGCATTGCACCGGATTTTGAAGTGGAGGGCCAACGCGCCGCAACCTGGCTTACCGAAAAAACCCAGGGCAAGTGCAGCATACTTGAATTGCAAGGCACGGTAGGCTCGAGCGCAGCATTGGGCCGCATGAAAGGTTTTAACGAAACCATCGCGAAATTTCCTGAAACCAAAATTGTACGCAGCCAAACCGCCGAATTTACACGCGCGAAAGGCAAAGAGGTTTTGGAAACCATGCTGAAAGCAGAAGGCGGCGGTAAAGGCATTTGCGCAATCTGGGCACACAACGATGAAATGGCACTGGGTGCAATCCAGGCGGTGAAAGAAGCGGGATTAAAACCGGGCAAAGATATTTTGATTGTATCGGTGGATGCCGTAGACGATGCATTGAAAGCGATTGTTGCCGGCGAGATTAATGTATCCGTTGAATTAAGCCCGCACCTGGGCGGCCCAGCATTCGATGTAATTAATGAATATCGCGGCGGTAAAAAAGAATTCGACAAATGGATTCGTATGGGCGGTGCCGTTTATACCGCTGATAACGCAGCCGCTGAATTAACCAAGCGCGGTGCTAAATAGTTTTTGTAGCCATAGCAGCAAGCCAAGAGAATTGTGAGACACACCGTAAACCCATCCATGGGGGCTCGTCGACGACGTTCCTCTCTCCGATGGTCTCACAATCCTCTTGGCTTGCTGCTTGAAACATTGAGTTAATTTTTTTTCGAAGTCCAATTCGAGTTTTCCAGCGGAATCGTTTTTTTACAACGCTAAAGAAGTACTCAACAGAGTATCAATCATGAGTCCTACACCAGTATTACAACTCAAGGGAATTCATAAAATATTCCCCAGCGTTCACGCACTAAAAGGTGTGAACTTCTCTCTGCGCGCCGGAGAAATCCATGCTTTGCTTGGCGAAAACGGCGCGGGCAAATCTACCCTGATTAAAGTGATGACCGGCGTTTACCAGCGCGATGACGGTGATATTTTATTGGATGGCCAACCAATATTTCCTAAAAATACCGGTGACGCGCAGGCATTGGGCGTGAGCACTGTGTATCAGGAAGTGAACTTGTTGCCCAACCTCACCGTTGCGCAAAATATTTATCTTGGCCGCGAGCCGCGTCGCTTCGGTTTAATTAATTGGGGAAAAGTGAATCGCGATGCGCAGACATTATTAAAAGGTTACGACCTTGATATTGATGTAACACTGCCACTTTCAAGTTATTCCATCGCCGTACAGCAATTGATTGCTATTGCACGCGGCGTGGATATGTCTGCGAAAGTATTGATTCTCGATGAACCCACTGCAAGCCTGGATACCGATGAAGTGCAATCGCTCTTTCGCATCATGCGCGATTTGCGCGCACGCGGAATTGGCATTGTGTTTGTAACGCATTTTCTCGATCAGGTTTATGCTGTCTGTGATCGCATCACTGTATTGCGCAGTGCGCAATTTGTTGGCGAATTCGAAACAGCAACACTGTCCCGTGCGGAATTAATTGGCCATATGCTCGGCAAAGAACTGGCTGCATTGGGTGAACACAAACCGCAAACCAATTCCGAATGTGGCGATGCTTTATTGGATGCACAAGGTATTGGCCGCAATGCGACGTTATCGCCTACCGATATCCAGGTTTGCAAAGGCGAAGTAGTTGGCCTTGCCGGATTGCTCGGTTCAGGCCGCACCGAATTATGCCGCCTGGTATTCGGGGTCGATAAAAAACACAGCGGTTCGGTAACCTTCAATGGCAAGGCAGTAAATTTTAATTCACCGCGCGATGCCATTACCGCCGGTATGGGCTTGTGCCCGGAAGATCGTAAACACGACGGCATCCTCGGCCAACTTTCCATTCGCGAAAATATGATCCTCGCCCGCCAGATCAAACAAGGCTGGTGGAAATTTATTTCGCGCAAAGAGCAGGAAGAAATCGCCAATCATTACGTAAAAGAATTGAGTATCGCCACATCGGATATCGAAAAACCCATTGAACAACTCAGCGGCG
Organism: Cellvibrio sp. 79; assembly: GCA_003056245.1. GTDB lineage: Bacteria > Pseudomonadota > Gammaproteobacteria > Pseudomonadales > Cellvibrionaceae > Cellvibrio. Next base: position 554,591 of record MVDH01000006.1, read on the forward strand.
GCAATCAACAAAAAGTAATCCTTGCACGCTGGCTCGCAGCAAATCCTTCGTTGTTAATTCTGGATGAACCGACGCGCGGTATTGATATTGGTGCACACGCCGAAATTATTCGGTTGATTCGCAAACTCTGCGATCAGGGCCTCGCGTTGGTAGTTGCCTCTTCAGAATTGGAAGAGCTGGTGGCATTTAGCAGCAAAGTCATTGTATTGCGCGACCGCCAAAAAGTAGCAGAGCTGGAAGATGGCGATATAAATCCGCAGCGAATTATGCAGGCGATTGCCTCCAATTAATAAAAGAGTAATGCACATGAACACCTTCAAAAACCAAAACCTGCGCCGCTATTTATGGCCCTGCATCGGTTTGCTGGCGCTACTGGTTATCAACGCGATAATTGCGCCGGAATTTTTTCAGATCGAATTTAAAGACGGCCGCTTTTACGGCAGCCTGATTGATGTACTCAATCGCGCAGCGCCGGTTGCTTTGCTGGCAATTGGAATGTCGCTAGTGATTGCTACTGCCGGTGTGGATTTATCGGTGGGTTCAATTATGGCCATCGCCGGTGCAGTGAGCGCGTATTACATTACCAAAGGTGTGGACAATCTTGCGCTAATCATCGGTGCCGGTTTAATCGCCGGATTAATTGCGGGAATCGCGAATGGATTTCTCGTCGGTTATATGAGTATCCAACCGATTGTTGCGACATTAATTTTAATGGTCGCAGGCCGTGGTATCGCTCAATTGATTAATGAAGGCCAGATCGTCACTTTTGATCATCCCGGCTTTGCATTTTTAGGAACCGGCAGTTTTTTGGGGCTGCCCTTCCCTGTTGTGTTGGTGATTATCACTTTCGCTATCGTGCAATTGCTAACGCGCCGCACTGCGCTGGGTTTATATATTGAAGCGGTGGGCGCAAATCCGTCGGCAAGCCATTACATGGGCTTGAATGCAAAAGCGATCAAGATGAGTGTGTATTGCGTTGCCGCGCTTTGCGCTGCGTTGGCAGGAATGATTGCCGCCGCCGACATTCGCGGTTCCGATGCTAACAACGCCGGCTTGTGGTTGGAGCTGGATGCAATTCTCGCGGTAGTGATTGGCGGCGCATCACTGATGGGTGGGCGCTTTTCCATTTTCCTGGCAATCATCGGTGCACTGATTATCCAAACGCTGACCGTCACCATTATCCTGAGCGGCATTCCGCCCAAATTTAATCTATTGATTAAAGCCAGCGCGATTATTTTAGTATTACTGTTGCAATCACCGCTATTCCAAAAACAATTGGCGCAATTGAAATTCCGCAAATCATCTCCGACTAACAATACTTCCGTGAATGGAAATAATAAGGAGACCAAAAATGCTTAATCGAAAACTTATTCCGCTCGCGGTTACCTGTTGCCTGTTTTTTTTATTGTTTGGTGTTGGCTCAATACAGTTCGAGGGTTTCGGTACACCACGCGTATTTTTTAATTTGCTGAGCGATAATGCTTTTTTAATTATTGCTGCTGTGGGAATGACCTTTGTGATTTTATCCGGGGGTATTGATTTGTCGGTCGGCGCTGTCATCGCATTAACTGGCGTTGTCTGCAGTGTGTTAATCAGCAAATACCAATGGCATCCGCTGCTGGTGTTTCCAGTGGTGTTAATTGGCGGTACCGCATTCGGGGCGATAATGGGCGCAATTATCCATTACTACAAAATGCAACCATTTATCGTCACACTCGCCGGCATGTTTTTCGCGCGCGGCTTGGCAAGCGTTATCAGTGAAGAATCCATTCCCATCGAACATGAATTCTATAATGATGTTTCCGCATTTGGTTTTGAAATTCTTGGTGATGCCTGGATCGGAAGTTCAACCATTATTTGTTTGATGGTATTAGTGGTCGCGATTATTGCTGCACATTACACCCGCTTCGGTGGGCGTGTTTATGCTATCGGTGGCGATGCGAATTCATCCGCGCTGATGGGCATTCCACTCGCCGCGACCACTATTCACATTTACGCTATAAGTTCATTCCTCGCCACACTCGCCGGCATCGTTTACTCCTTCTACACATTCTCCGGTTATTCACTCGCTGCAGTCGGCGTAGAACTGGACGCGATTGCCGCCGTCGTTATCGGCGGAACATTATTAACCGGCGGTTACGGGTATATGTTCGGCACCCTGATGGGCGTATTGATTATGGGCGTAGTGCAAACCTATATTTCATTTGATGGAACACTCAGCAGTTGGTGGACCAAAATAGTAATTGGCGGATTGCTGTTCTGTTTTATTGCGTTGCAACAAGTGCTGGTGAGGGTAAAACCTCGATAAATCCTGACTAACACGAATCAATTGAAAAGCCCAAGGTGCGAACTTTGGGCTTTTTTGTATCAACCGATTCATATAAGCGTCAATATCCATATTAAAAAGGTGATTTACTTTCAATAGATAATAAAGATATTTATAGTTAACCAATCACAATCAATGCTTAACCAGTTGATAACAGAGGGCATAAGGATTGTTAGTGGGTAATCACTAAACATGCGAAAAGGTTGGAAAATTAAAACTGTATATGAATAGATTCTAACATGCCCTTTACCTACAAAGATCTAACATATATCCGCGCCGCGCTCCAAGCCTATGAAGGCCAACTAATGAATGTACATGAAAGCGATTGCGAAGATGATGAGTTTTCCGAAATACAGGACGATATTCAATACATATCCAGATTATTAGCATTGACGAAAAATGAAATTAAAGAATTGGAAAATCAGGGTCCCAGCCTTAATCCTGTTAAATGAGCATCGCAGCAAAATTTTCATAATGGATTAAAATCGAATTAAAACATGTACAAACTTTTCTACTACCCCCGCAATGCCAGCTTCGCACCCCATATGTTGTTGGCGGAAATGCAGTTGGATTACGAATTGATTCTGGTTGATCGTAAAACCGAAGCGCAAAAAAATCCTGAATACTTAACGCTAAATCCCACTGGTAGAATTCCCACGCTCACTGTTGATGGTGAGCCGATTTATGAGAGCGCGGCTATTTGTTTGTTTTTATGTGAGCGGACCCGGATAGAAATTTATTTCCGGCTGCAGGAACAATAGGGCGAGCGCGATTTTATCAGTGGCTATTTTATTTAAATGCATCATTACAACCAGAATTAATGGTTTACTTTTATCCGCAGAAACATACTACCGATTCATTAGGAAAAGAAGCAATAAAACAAGCGCAACAAACCCGCGTTACACAAATGTTCGCATTGCTAGATCAGGAACTGGAAGGCAAAGAATTTTTATTGGGCGACAACATCAGCGCCTGCGATTTTGTTTTATTTATGTTGTTGCACTGGGGAAGTGGTTTTGAAAACCCACCGTTATCCTTTCTTAATTTAAGAAGGTTTTTAAGGAATTTTGCCAATCGGGATTCCGTTAAAAGAGTCTGTGAAATTGAAGGCACGAACCTGGATATATATAAATAAAAATAACCCCTGGGTTTTATTGCCATGCTCCCTTGTCATACCAGGGATCAATCTTAAGTGTGGCGAAGCCTGTCCCCTAACCTTTTTGAATTGGCTCCAACTGGCTGTAAATTCATCAACTAAACTTGATTTCCCTCAACTAATTTAACGCTGGACAAGATGTCGCCTAAAGCAGTTAAATAATTTATATCAAAAGGGTATTCTTGGGGCGTCAAGGTGCTAAAACAAAAATTTATATAACTACCTACTATAGCAATGCGGACTGGAAGTAACGGTGTGTACGGAGCTGGAACTCTGCTCCCGGGAGAATGTTGTTGAGACTTTTTATAAGCATCAGTGGTGTTATTTGTGGTTTGCTAATAACGCTCCTTTGCCATGCGGGTAACACGATTACCGCCGCCGTGGATGAAGACATTATTGCAGATTATCAATTATTTATTGGTGATCGCGATCCGATCGATATTGAGCATTTCGGTGGCCCCGGTGCGCGCCGCGATGTTATTGAAATTGTGTTGTTGCAGCAAGCGCTGCATTTGGGAGGGTTTAGCGGCAAAGTAGTGTTGCGTCCGGAAAACAGTTACCTCCGCATTTTAAAATTGCTGACCGATGGGCAAATTGCCATTTCCGGCGCGCTTATGTGGCGGGATGACATTAAACCTTACTCCGAATTTTTATTCAAAACGCGCGCGCTCGTTAATGAAGGGGAGTTTATTGCAGGGCTCTATACCCGCCAGGATAACAATCGCGCGCTTAATGCAACGACGCGCGAAAAAGTTAGCCAGCTCAGCGCGGCATCCAATGACCATTGGAAACCGGATATTGAAGCGCTAAAGTCAGTCGGTATTAGTCGCATCTATTATTCTACTTACTGGGTACAAATTGTGCGCATGGTGGTAGCCGGTCGCGCCGATGTCACGCTTGCACCGTTTCAAAGCAATCCCGGGATGAAAGTACAAGTTGATAATCTTGAGCTTGTTCCCATTCCCGGAGTTAAAGTTGCATTACCCGGCAGCCGCCATTGGCCTGTCAGTAAAAAGCACCCGCAAAGCCGGGAAATATTTTCGGCATTGGAAAAAGGGATTGCGATTCTTGAGCAAAAAAATATTATTCAACGCGCCTATGAAGAATGTGGTTTTTTTCATGAAGGCGTAAAAAACTGGAAGCTATTGAACCCGCCCAAAGTAATTCCCGCCAAAAACTGAAAACGTTTTCTTCATATTGAAGCGCAACATCCTTTGTAAAATATGTAATCCGCTACCATCACACGCACTCCCCCCGTCTTGATATTTTTTTAAAATCCTGTCGCAAAAATCTAATTATTTAAAAAAGAAAACGTTTTCTAATTTTAAATACCCTTCTTTTTGGTAGACATAACCATGAACAAATGAATAGCATAGTAATTATCAGGATCGAAAATATTTCAATTCAACGACTATACCAGCAACTAACGCATAAAATTTACTTTTTCAAGACACAAAATAACGATAAAAAAACAATTATTAACCAATGGATGACTTTTCCCAGACACGTAATGATTTAATCAGGGGATGATGTAAAAACCACTCCCTGGCTGCAAATGATGTAATAAAAGCAGCATGTATAAATGCCAATAAAAATAGCTATCGGTATTTATATCCATTCAAAAATTCATTAACGAGGATAACGATGAAAACTTTCGTCAGACGGGGAGGTATTGGCCGTACCTTCAGCCCCGGCATCAACCCTGCAAAAATTTTTCTGGGTGCCAGCCTGGTTACAGCCCAATTACTCATTGGTGTATCTGCTGTAGCACAAAGCGGTGAGCGCGGAGCCAATGCGCCTTACACACGCTATGAGGCGGATATTGCAACACTTTCCAATGCCCAGATTTTACAAACCACTAACTTTGATATTTCACAAACTGCATCAGAAGCATCAGATCAGAAATTTGTAAACCTGCCGTCACAAGGCAGTGCCGTAGAGTGGACAGCAAATAAACCCGGCGATGGCGTTACTTTGCGCTTCACATTACCTGATTCTGCTGATGGCAAGGGATTAAACGGTGAAGTGGATGTGTATGTGAATGGTCAGCTGGACCAAACTGTGCAAATTTCATCGCGCTGGGCCTGGCAGTATTTCGTTAATAAGGAACCGGAAAATCATCCGTTGCCTTTTGCAAGCACGGATTACATCGCGATGCGTTTTGACGAAACCCATTTCATTTTGAATAACAAATTGAAAGCCGGGGATAAAATTCGTATCCAGAAAAAAAATAGCGATGTTGCCTACGGGATCGACTTTATTGAAATAGAAGAAGTTGCACCGATTATTCAAAAACCCGCAGGCTATGTTTCCATTACCGATTTTGGTGGAGTGCCGAATGATGCAGGCTCTGACCTAACCGCATTTAATTCAGCAGTTGCAGCTGCGGGCGTTGCGGGCACGGGCGTGTATTTGCCACCAGGGCGTTGGAATTTCGATAACAAAGTGGTGTTGACCACCAGCAATATCGGCATTAGAGGCGCTGGCATGTGGCACACCAATGTGTACTACTCTAATCCGGCGCAATTTAGTGGCGGTATTCTTGCGCGCGTAAATAATGTTGAAGTGTCCGATATTTATTTCAACACCATTAATACCCAACGCATGTGTCGCGACATGGCTTGCCCTATCGGCGGTCCCTACATGATTTACAAAGCGTTTATGGGGACCTGGGGAAATAATTCAAAATTCACGCGCGTGTGGGCCGAGCACTTTGAAGTCGGCGCATGGTTGGGTGGATATGATGCGCCCTATCCGGTGGAAGTTACGCGCAACCTGGTAATTTCCCATTCGCGTTTCCGCAATAATTACGCCGATGGTATTAACTTCTCCCAAGGCACCAGCGATTCAATCGTAGAACACACCAACATTCGCAATAGTGGTGATGATGGTTTGGCGATGTGGCCATCAAACAGCCCTGCCGTTCCGGAAGAAGTCAATAATATTTTTCGTTACAACACGGTTGAACACGTTTTCCGTGCAGGCGGTGTAGCCATTTTTGGTGGACGCGATCATCAAGTTCACAACCTGTTAATTCGCAATTGCTTTGGCGGCTCGGCAATTCGTTTTACTACGGATTTCCCCGGCTACACGTTTAGCCAACAAGGTCTCTATCGCATTCACGATATCGATATTCATAACTGCGGCACCAGCTACGATTTGTGGAAACAAAAGCGCGGTGCGATTGAATTCTTTGCACCTATGGGTGCGCGGAATATGCAGTTCGATAATATTTACATCAGAAATTCACAGCGCCACGGTATTCAATTAATGGGGAATGATTTCCAGAATATTACGTTCAATGATGTTGTGATTGATGGTGTTGGTGGCGATGCATTCAAACGCGATGTATTTGCCAATTCGTATGGCGGTGTAGGTGTTTACGGCGAAGTGAATTCCGGCAAGGCAACGTTCAACAGAATCGCCTTTAATGGAATGGAAGACCAGGATAGCGTTAACCAAAATACCAATTTCCAATTGATCATTAATAAAGTTCCGTTTGTGCCTGGTTCATCGTCATCAAGCGTAACATCAGTCCCGTCGAGCGCTAGCTCTGCTTCCGTTCAAAGTTCTGCGATTATTTCTTCAAGTCGCCTGAGCAGTTCCAGTAGCTCAAGCAGTTTGAACAGTATCAGTAGTTCACGCAGCGCCACCAGTAGCAGCATTACCAGCAGCATATCGAATGGCAATGGCTTGACGATTAAAAACCGTTGGCAAAATACCTATTTGTGCGATGGTGGCGAATTTGTTAATTACAGCGCGTCGGCATTTGGTCCTGCATGTTTCTGGGTACGTGAAGACGCTGGCAATGGCTCCATTGAATTGCGCAATGTTGGCACTGGCGATTATATGCATATCGAAAATCTCACGGGCCGCATCCAGGCCACTGCGCGCAATAGCGGTTGGGATAGTTCGAAATGGCTACTGGAAAATGTAGATGGTGTTTATTCACGCATTAAAAATCGTTGGCAACCCGCGCAATTTATCCACGTAGAAAATCAAAACGGTTCCGCGCAACACGGCACCATTGATACAAGTTGGTTGAGTGCGCAGTGGGAAATTAGTGGCAGCTCCAATCCAGTATCATCCATTAGCTCTGCCAATTCCGTTAGTTCGGTCGCGCCAGCTGAAGGTTTTGAATTGGTCAACCGCTGGAAAGATACATTCCTGTGCGATACCGGTGATGTCGCCACTTATAGTTCCACCTCCAATGGTAATAACTGCCGCTGGATAAGCGAGAATGTTACCGGTGGTTTTATTGAAATTCGCAACCTGGGAACGGGCGATTACCTGCACATCGAGAACCTGACCGGGCGCATCCAGTCAACTGCGCGCAACAGCGGTTGGGATAGTTCGAAATGGCAATTGGAAAATGTTGACAGCGGTTATTCACGCATTAAAAATCGTTGGCAACCGTCGTTATTTATCCATGTGGAAAATCAAAATGGTTCGGCGCAGTACGGCATTGTCGATCCGAGTTGGTGGAGCGCACAATGGAAATTGCAAACGTCTGGCGTAGTGATTTCAAGTTCCAAATCGTCATCGCCTATATCTTCAAAATCGAGCAGTGTTTTATCGTCCTCAAGTGCGATTACTTCGTCAAGCAGCGTTTCTTCCAGCATAGTTTCTTCAAGCAGCCTTCCATCCAGTAGCTCATCGAAATCATCTACATCGTCGATTCCCGGCAGCAGCTCATCAAGCAGCACTGGCGGAAAAAAACGCGGGATGGATATGCCCTGGACGGAATATCAAGCGGAAGACGGCACGACTAATGCCACCGTTTTACAACCCAGCCGCAAAAAATGGGATGCAAATTTTATTCAGGCCGAGGCGATTGGCCGCAAAGCAGTGCGCTTGAATAAAACCGGTGATTGGGTAGCGATTAAAGCCATCAAGGAAGCCAACTCTGTTGTTGTTCGTTTCTCAATTCCTGACGCACCTAATGGCGGTGGTATTGATAAAACCCTGGGACTTTATATCGACGGTCAACGTGTAAAAACCCTGAATTTAACATCACGTTATTCATGGTCTTATAAAGGCGGTTTAATTGGTGACCCCATTGTGGATAAACCGGCAGAAGACCCGCACACATTCTTCGATGAAGTGGCAGTATTGCTGGATCAACAAATCCGTGTGGGAGCAGAAATTAAATTGCAACGCGATGCACAGGATGACGCAGCTTTTTATGTGATCGATTTGATCGACCTGGAACAAGTTGCACCACCATTGCAAATGCCAGCAGGATTTACTTCCGTTGAAACGTTCGGAATTATTCCCAACGATGGTAAAGACCACGCAGAAGATATCGCACGCGCGATGAAATCTACTTCTAAATTGTGGTTTCCGCCAGGTGAATACCTTGCATTAAAAATTACACCACCGAGTGTGGGTATGGATAACCCGGGAACTGAAGTGCGCGGTGCCGGTATGTGGCATACAACAATCAGGGGACCAAAATCGATTTTCTTCTGCGTTGGTGCAAATACCCGTTGTGTCTATGGTGACTTCTCTATTCGCGGTGAATCCAAAGCGCGCGCAGAGGAAACCGAAGGCGTACAAAAAGCGTTTGCAGGTCCATTGGGTCGCAATTCATTGCTTGAGAATTTGTGGATCGAACACGTTGTGGGTGCAATCTGGGTTGGCAATGACCCGCCACACCAAACTGCACCCACCGAGAACCTGACTATTCGCAATGTGCGTATTCGCAACACTTACGCCGACGGTGTGAACCTCGATAACGGAACATCAAACAGCGTAGTGGAAAATTCCCATTTCCGTAACACTGGTGATGATGCAGCAGTCGTATGGTCAATCAGATGGACTCATTGGGTGCGCGATAAGACTGTGCAAATGGGTCCGAATTATATTAAACCCGAAGCGGTTAACGCACCGGACCAGGGAATTGGCCACGGCAATATTTTCCGTAAATTAACCGTGCAAATGCCCTGGCGTGCGAACTGCTATGCGGCCTACGGTGGTTACAACAATGTGTTTGAAGATCTGGTCTGTGAAGATGTGCTGACGTATCCCGGTATTCTGATCGATAATGAATTTTCATCTTATCCATTTGGTGAAGAGCTCACGATCTTCAGAAATATTTCATTAATCCGCGCGGGTGGTCCGATGTTCCTGGAAAATACCGCCACACCATGGAAGCACGGTGCATTGAAATTCTATATGCGCGAAGGCAGTGTCAATGACATCCTTGTTGAAGATGTGGATATTGTTGAACCCTTATATTCCGGTATTGAATTCCGTGGATTCGGTCGCCAATTTGTTCCGCCGGGGGAGCGCTTCTCTGAAGCAATACTCAACGGTTCAGAAGCGGCGCAGTTCGAAAATATTACACTGCGCAATATCAATATCATCGATGCCGGTACCTGGGGCATTGAAGTATTGGATAACGGCGGCCGCGGCCAGGTGAACTTTGAAAATGTGAAAGTGGAAGGCTCTACCCTTGGCCCGGTACTAAAAGGTAATGCGCCTGATAGCTTCTTTAACAAAGTAGGTAATGGCAATACCGGTTGGTAAATCCAATTCATCCAACAGAAAAAAAGGGGCGCGATATTCGCGCCCCTTTTTATCGACACCCCCTACAATACCAGCAACACCTGCACTTTTGGCGAACCATGTTAGTGTGGTTAAACTGATGGCTGGGCAAAAATTGATATTGAAGGCGACGGTAATATCGATGGTTTTGCATCGTTGCACTTTCTGGAAAAAGTTTAGCCCAATTACCAAAGCAAAATCGCAATAAACAAAGCGGCAACAAAGAATAATTGAAGTGCTTCGTGAGTCTGTAGTATCGCCCCCAAAGCACCTCAACTTAAATCAATTGCGGTGCAAGGCCCGTACTTTCCCGAACGATAAGCTGGTGTGGCAAAATTTTCTTGATGGGCTGCATGGGCTCACCGTTTAATTGCGGCAATAATAATTCCATGCAGGCGATACCAATTTCTGTCATCGGCTGAGCAATCGTGGTTAGTGACGGACTGCAATACTCGGCGTAGCGAATATTATCAAAACCCAGAACCGAAAAATCCTGCGGAATTTTAAAACCCATTTTGTGTAAGGTAGACATGCAACTCATTGCCATTTCATCACTGAAGGCAAATATCGCTGTAGGGCGATTGGTTAAATTGGCAAGTTTGCGCGTTGCTTCGGCAGCATCAGCCAATGCGTAATTACCGATCTGCAATAATTGCTCATCAAATTCAATTCCCGCTTTAGCGAGTGCGCGCTTGTAACCGTCAAAACGCTGCAAGCTACTGGGCGTGGTCATATTGCCGGCAATCAAACCGATGCGCTTGTGCCCCAGGCTGATTAAATAATCCACGCCCTCTTCCGCCGCCGCCGCGTTATCAATATTGACACTCGGAATGCCATCAATTTCTGCCAATTCACAAGCATTAACCAATGGCGGTAATTGCTCCGCAACATTTCGATCCGGATCCAGATCAAACGGCAAACGCGAACAAAATAATAAAATACCGTCGGCCTGGCGCGAGCGCACCATATTGGCAAACGAGCGTTCACGCGCTTCTTTTTCCTGGGTATCACCCAACAATAATGAATAACCATTTTCCAGCGCGATACTTTCAATTGCGCGAATAACCGGATAATTAAATACGCTGATTGCGTCGGGAATGATTGCTACCAGGTTATAGGTTTTAGACATGCGTAAACTCACGCCTAAACTATTCGGGGTATAACCGGTGCGCTTGACAACTTCGAGCACACGGTTGCGTTTGGCTTCAGTTACTAATTCGGGGTTGCGCAGAACGCGCGAAACGGTCGCTGGTGATACTTTAGCCTCTTTAGCGATTTCTTTAATTCCGATCATCAGTATTACCTTGTTTTCTTGTTGTTATCTCACGTTCAGGTAAGGCTAGCACTTTTTTGGAAATAAAAAAAAGAATGCGGGCACAAGGCCCGCATCCTATACGCCTGACAAGTTTTTAGCCGGTTCCGGTTGGCATGCCAAGTAATTGCACATCCGGCAGGGGGCGCTTGCAGCGTTAAATAAAAAAGGAGCAGCCTGATAAATCGTTAACCCTGAAAAGACACATTCCGGGGTTCACATTCAGTACTACTCCAAGCAAGGGAGAGACTACGCGTACAAAACACTTCAACAAAAAACGTCCATTGATGCACTACACCCAAAACACATCATTGCGCGATTAAACTAATGGCGGCACCGCCTCCAGGCGCCATTTTTACTGAAACCTGGTCACCTTTGGAAACAACACGCTCCTCAATTTCATAACTACCCGGATTGGTTTTAAAACTGGCCGTTGCACCATCTTTGTAAATTCGCGCGGTATATTTTTTTCCGGCATCAAGAAAATCAAATTTAATATCGATAGCGCGAGACTTTTCATTGGTCAATGCACCGACAAACCAGTTGGCACTATTGCGTGCCTTGCGCGCGATAGCAATGTATTCACCAATTTCCCCCGCCAGCGGTTTGGTGGTTTCCCAGTCGACAGCAACATCCTTGATAAACCGGAATGCATCGGGATGGGCGTCGTAATGCTCCGGCAAATCCGAAGCCATTTGCACCGGTGAATAAATCACAACATACAGTGCGAGCTGTTTTGCCAGCGTGGTGTTCACCTGGTTTTTTGGGCGCGAAGGTAAGGTTAACTCGAATGCGCCGGGGGTAAAATCCATCGGCCCGGAAAGCATGCGAGTAAAAGGAATGATTGCTGTATGATTTGGTGGATTACCGCCATCAGCAGACCAGGCGTCGTACTCCTGCCCACGTGCAACTTCGCGGGAAATAATATTCGGATAAGTTCTGCGCTCACCGGTATCTTTTACTGTTTCATGCGCTACCACCGCAATTTTATGTTTAGCGGCAATATCAATAACGCGCTGCGCGTGATTTACATAAAATTGACCATGGTGATATAAACCATTTACCAGTTCCTCACCAGTTTCAACATAACCGGTTTTTACGGCCTTCATGCCGTATTTCGCAAGAAAATTAAATGCATCGTCCAATTGGCTTTCATAATTTTCAATCGCCGCACCGGTTTCATGATGGCCAATAATATAAACACCTTTTTGTTTGGCATAGCGGCTGAGTTCTTCCACATCGAAATCCGGTGTGGGCGTATAAAAATTAAAGGCATTACCGCCACCCGGCAGCCACCATTCACCGTCCCAACCTTTATTCCAACCTTCAACCAATACACCGGCGAAATTATGTTTCGCGGCAAAATCGATATATTTTTTTGTATTTGCTGTTGTTGCACCGTGCGTTGGACCCGATTTCCAACTGGTTTTTTCCAAATGCAATTCCCACCAGATGCCCACATATTTTGCCGGCTTGATCCAGGAAACATCGCCCAATTTATTGGGCTCATTTAAATTCAATGTCAAATAATTAGTGATTAATGCCGTTGCAGTATCTTCCACTTGCAGTGTGCGCCAGGGAGTTGCTGCCGGCGCTTGCAATGTGACAGCTGTCGGTTGGTTTTTAGAGACAGGAACCAGGGTTGCACTGATTTTCCCATTGGCTGCACCACTGACATTCATAGTGGAATAATTATGTAATGCGGCCTCATGTAATGCGACAAACGTTCCTTCCGCCGTTTTAAGGGTAACCGGAGTATGCACCAACCCCATTTTGCTAATTGGAGTTTGCTGGTACAAATATTCGTATTGGTTGCCAGCCTGGCCCGGTGTCCACCATGCCTGGTGATCGCCAACAAAATTAAATTCCGTCAGCTCACGCAAAATGTCTATTTTTGAAAGTTGATCTTGCGCAGGAAATTCGTAACGAAAACCCAGGCCATGGTCGTATATACGGAACAACACATCCAGCTTTCGCTTCGTCCCGTTTGCTTCGCGCAGGGCAATGCGCAATTGGTTGTAGTGATTGCGAATAAAGCGCTCTTCCCCCCAGGGCTGTTCCCAGGTTTCATCAAACTTGCCGGTCTCTGCCGAAACCAGTTCAAATCCTGTCGTTAACGATGCTTGATCTTTCAAGATAAAACCCAGGCGCGAATCAACAACCAGAGGCTTTCCCTTGTAAGCCAATTGATAACTGGGCTCTCCCTGTGCATTCAGATAAACGTCCACACGCATATTTTTTTCGGGTGAACTGATACTGGCCACTGGTGTCTGGGCAATGGCAATGGCAGGAACCAAAGAGGTGATCAAGGTCATGATTAATTTTTTCATTGGAATTTTTATCGTCGCTAATTTTTTAAATGATTAACACCGCGCATACGGCAGCGCATGGGCTTAATTTAATCATGACTTTTTCCGCTGTCTAGCATTAAAACTTTATTTTTAAAAAGAAATCGTTTTCATAATTTTGAAATCGATTTCAGAAAAATAAAGAACCGAAAAAACAGCATTAACCCACGCAGCAATTGGTTGCATGGCTTAAAAAATAACTTAATTTTATTACCAATAATTTTCACAAAAACAGAAAAGGTTTTAACAGATATAGTGTTTTAAAAGTTAAAAAATTTGTTATAAAAATTGCACTAACGAAACAGAAAAATAAATTCAGGGTTACGCCTGCATTTACACCAAAAGCGTTGATTAAATTAAAACGTGCTGTATTTAATAAATCATAGAAGGTTAAATGGATTTAATTTGACGGAAGCGAATGGACTCTGGAAGAAACAACCAAACGAAATCTCGTTAACAGGAATTATTATGAAATTATTGATGGTATTTCCCGGATTGGCTTTTGCTTTTTTAACATCACTCACCGTTAATGCCCAGGCAGAAACTCCCGTTTCATGCATCTGGACCACGGTCACCTATAATTCATCCGGCAATAGTTTTAGCGTGTCAGAAGTGTGTAACAAGTCATAGATGAATGATAAGCGACAATAAAATCAGGAAACCAACGGTGCCAGCCTGGCCATATTTGAAAGCGAAAAATGTTGTGCATAAGCATAGCGGGCAATTTCCAGAAAGCTGTTTTTATTCGCCTCATGACATTCAACAAGTTGTGCAATTTTATTAAGATCTATCGCATAAAGCCCTTCCAGTATTTGTGCAGGCTTATCAGCGTGGCGTATCTGCGCATGTAATGTTGAAACCAGATCCAGTTCGACTATTTTATTCACATAGTCCCTGGTTTCCTTATACCCTCCATACAATTCCCCAAGGGAAAAAATTGCCGCTTCAAAACTGTGCGATTTGCTTTTAAATATATACTCCCCCTGCCCTACACCGGGCGACGCCATATTAATAGCAATCAAAGGGCGCGACTCACCATCCGGTGGAGCTACAGCAACCAAAGGGAGCCTGCGTATATTTAATGGCAGGATTTCATCATTGGCTACATCTTTTTCATCCAGCAAATTGGCCTCGGAATTGATGCCCAGCAACACAGCACAAGTAAACTCACCGGTGTCCCCATCTTTCACAAGAACAATAGGGTAATGAAACATCAGCGAATGAAATTCAGAAATAACAACCGGGACCACTTCCTGGCGGAATGCGCGGCGCGCCATTTGAAAGTCAATACATAATTCCCGATGCTGAGTATCATCAATTATTTCTATACTTGTCATAGTTCTATATTCTCTGTAGACCGTGCTCACGGATTTTGTTGATAAGCGATCTATTTGCCGGCAAGGAATTTACGACGTTAGCCATAGCGAGTTGCTGTTCGTGGATTTTTTTCTCCAACATAATTAATTGGGCAGCGCTTACTGCATGGGTTGCTGTTTTAAACTTCATGCCATACAAGATGTAGCAGTAACTCTCAAACGGAAAAACATCGGCACGGCTTAAAAAATCCACTACCGAGGGACACTGCCCACGCCATAAATCCAGTTTCTCCAGTAGCCCATCGGGAATAGAATCCGGATGGGTATTGTCTCGCCAGAAATCAGTGTCAGTTCGCTGGGAAATGCAGTAGTGGAGCTTGAGAAATTCAATGATGGTGTCCCACCGATAGCGAAACGTTTCGTTAAATTGCTTTTCACAATGTACAAAACCGGATTTTTTATGCGGTAATTTTTCGGCAATCCAAAATGCTGCAATTTCCACCAGTAGTATTGATGATGCTTCCAGCGGTTCCACAAACCCCGCCGCCAAACCAACCGCGACGCAATTCTTCATCCAGAATTTTTCGCGATGCCCGGGTTTGTATTTAATATGGCGAACGTCCAGCTGATCCATTTGTTTGCCAACATATTTACGCAGATCACGTTCCGCCTCATCCTGGTTCATATGTCCGGATGAATAGACATGGCCAATACCGTGACGCTTTTGCAAACCTATATCCCAAATCCACCCGGAACCGGTTGCAGTTGAAACGGTGTGACTGGCGATAGGAGCATCCTGGTGCTCATAAGGACATTGCACCGCTACAGCCCTGTCGCAAAATAAAATATCGCTCCTATCCAGAAATGGAACGTTAAAATGTTTATCGATTAACAATCCCGCAAAACCTGAGCAATCAATATAAAAATCGGCAGTTAATTCGGTTCCATCGACCAAACGCAATGAGCCGATTTCGCCGTCAGCACCGAGCGTGGTGCCAACAATATCGTTAACGACATGATTGATATTTAATTTGCTAATGCAGTGCTCTTTAATAAATATCGAAAATTTATTGGTATCGAGGTGATAAGCATAATTTAAAATGCCCCGGTATTCGGGCGTGGTAATATTTTTAGGTGCCAGGCCACGCTCGCATACAGTTTCCTGACTGCACAGCATAGTGGAGTACGAAAGGTCGCCGCTGTTTTGCCCTTTAGTTGGGTCGCTATTTAATTTACGAATGATCGAATTAAGCGGACCGAGGCTGGAAGGTAGCATGAGGGGATGGTAATAGGCATCGCCTTCACTATTATCAATCCATTTTTTAAAACACGCACCTTGTTTAAAGGTGGCATCGCACTGGCGAATAAATTCTGTTTCGGAAATCCCCATTGTCTGCAGTGTTGTCCTCAGCGAAGGCCAGGTGCCCTCACCAACACCAATATTGCCAATCGTCGGGGATTCAATCAGCGTAATTGTTAAATCGCGGCCATGTTCTTTTACACACTTTGCTGCAAGCACACCCGCTGTGATCCACCCGGCGGTACCACCACCCACGATGACAACATGTTTTACATTTTCATTTATCATTGTGCCTTCACTGTTTATATTTTTTATGTGCGGGAAAAACGGCCTTTTAATAAAGGCCGCTTTTCTCTCTTGAACATCAATTAAAACGAAGCGCGCACTCCCACGCTATAACGTGGACCACTTTCTTCAGCTAACAAGAAATGATTGCTGTAACGACCGTGCCATAATGTTTCTTCGCCGGTGAGATTAATACCTTCAAACGTTAAAGATACATTTTCTGTCAGGTTATAACTGGCACTCAGGTCAAACTGGCCGTAGTCATCAACAAACGTTGGCTCAGCAAGACCGCCTTGTTCAGTGGACTGCAGAAACTTGTCGCGGTAGTTGTATGCTAAACGAACCTGATAGGTTTCATTTTCATAGAAAGCGACAAGGTTGTAGGAATCACTCAATCCCACCAGCGCAAATCCCTGATCGAAACTGTTCAGGTCATATTCGGCATTGGTATTCACAAATGTCGCATTCACGACGGTACCGAAACCGGTATCGCCAAACATGTGTTGAACCGCAAATTCCAAACCATCAACATCAGCAGTTTCCACGTTTGATGGTTTAGTTACCGCAAACTGAATTACCTGGTTATTTACAGGATCAACAATTGGATTGCCGCTCGGGTCAAAAAACTTTTCGCCTGTTGTTGCGCTGACAATAAAATTATCAACTTGTTTATAAAACACACCGGCGGATGCATAACTGCCCTCGGCGTAATACCACTCAACCGAGAGATCGAGGTTGTCTGATTCCAGCGGTTTCAAATCCGGGTTACCCGCCGTTACCGGATAAGGCCCCCTTTGTTTAAGGTCTTTAAACTCCAGGTTAGGTCGCAATTCCTGCATTGAGGGACGCGTAATAGTTTTGGAGTAAGCGATGCGCCCCACCAGATCGTCAGTGAAATCCAGTTTGAAATTTACGTTAGGTAAAAAGATCGCGTAATCGGATTTCAATGTGACTGGCGTGACCGGTGTGAGAACTTCATTCAACACTTCTGCGCCTTCAGGCACCACGCTGACAATCGATGCGAGGTTGCCATCAATATCCAGGTCCGTTTTTTCGTAGCGAAGCCCTGTTACAAAATCGTATGGGCGCCCACCGATCTCACCGGCAAATTCGAGCTGGGAATAAAGCGAAAGAATATCTTCACCAATAGTGAAAGATTCGGAAGGACGCTTCGTGGTAGTGAAGGGAACACCGACATGCCCTTCATAAATCCGGCGGAATTCATCATGATCGAATTGCAACCATTGGGTTTGCACATGATCACTGCCACTCACACCACTCAGGAAATCAGAACCGGCATCCAGCACAGTAATGTTGGGCGGCGTTATTTCGGTCCAATAGAATTCCCCACCACAGAACATACAATTCATGCTGGAGTTCGTAGTGGCATTGGTTCGAGGTTCATTGGCTCTTACAATTGCCGCCTCTTCAGCCGTGAGATTGCGCCCGGTGGTAAATTGCTGCCGCGCTTTTTCACGCGTTTTAAATGACAAACCGAAATCAGCTTTCACCAATCCGGTATCAGCTTGCGATTCATAAACACCCGCCAATTTAAATTGATCAATGGTGTCTTCAATAATCCGGCCATTGCGAATGGTATAACCGGGGCGCAAGTTTGCAGGGTCGAGATAATCGCTATTCGGAATAGTTAATGCACCGGTAGCATCCGGTTGGTACGCCACAGCTCCGGTAGCGGATTCAAACCCCGAGATGCGCGGAATAAAATCATTCTCAAGATCCCAAGTGAGCCGGTTACGATAGCCCATGGTTACTTGTGAGTTTCCAAATCCCATCGGATCTTCATAATTGGATTCTGACCTGAAAACATCTGCAATTACGCTAAAAGTATCAGTCACTTCCCATGCGGCGTTTATTCCGCCCGCCAAGGTATCTGACTTACGATTTTCTTTAATTGCGTTAAATTCCGTAGCTTGTACATTGCCCTCGCCTTCACGTCGATCAGCGATAAAGTGCGTCACCGTTCCGTTAGCATCGGCGGTTACATCGCGCCAACCGGCACGGCCACCAAACCAATGTACAAGCATGTTTTGGTCGCGCAGCAATTCGTAATCCGAATAAAGCACATCTGCCGTTAACGTAAGCGCATCGGTAGGCGCAAATTGCACTACAAGGTTGGCGTTGTCACGTGTGCGACGATCCCGTTGTTGCTGGATAAAATGGTTTTGCGGTAAATACAAACGGCCATCGGGATTTGCGTTGGAACGCAACTCGGTTGCATCCGGATATAAATCGGAACCGGAATTTGCCTCGACACGAGTCCAGTTGGCATTGGTCACTCGATTGACAGTTGAGTCACGCTCAAAATGGTTATAGGACACCAACACACCCAAGGTGTCATCGGCAAGTTTGCGGCTGAGCAAAATCGATCCTTGTGGCGATTCCTCTTCTGCCAGGCTTTCATAATTTAATTTCAGGCTACCTGCTATTTTGTTGCCGACATCAAAAGGGCGCGCGGTCTGGATATCAATCACAGCACCAATACCACCAGACTCGGTAACTGCAGAACCGCTTTTATTGATAACAAGGGCGCTGATCATTTCCGAGCCCAGGGTATCAAATTCAAAATCGCGGTTATTGTTTTCGGACGTAATCTGACGACCATTCAGCGTCGTGACGTTAAAGCCGGCACCAAATCCGCGCACGGTAACGTATTTGCCTTCACCACCTTCGCGATCAATGGATACACCGGGAATACGTTGCAGCGATTCCGCCATGTTGGTATCTGGAAATTTACCCACATCTTCCGCGCTAATAGCATCGACAACACCGGATGCATCGCGCTTGGTTTCCATCGCCGATATCAGTGCAGCTCTTACCCCGGTGACAATAACTTCATCAACCTCGTCCGCATTTCCCTGGGCTTGTGCGTGGACACCTAAACCCAGTGCGGCACAGGACGCAATGGCCCTGACCAGAATTTTTTTCTTAAAGCCTCTATTGATGCTCATGGACTTCTCCGTTTATCGTTTTATGGATTTATTCTCTACTCAGTTTTTTTAATAATTATTCAGGCTTAACTGCATAGCACATCGTGGTGCGCTTGCAAATCACCTCACCTGAAAAGGTGAATTCTTTTAAAATGAAAAAATGCGATCCTGTAAATTTATTTTTAATTAACACAATTCATCACTTAAAAAACGGGACAAGAGGACTACCCCGACAGCAAAGGCTAACGTTTTAATCATCTTAATAACGCTGCTCATCAAGTGTCTACGGCGACAAAAAAAAGAAATCGTTTTCAATTTTTTGAAATCGATTTCTTTTTTAAAAAATCGAAAATTTTAAATTTATCGGACAATTAAAATTTCTGAAAACGTTTTCAGAATTGCAAATAGCAGATGCGGATTTGTCAGTGTGTAGTGCAGAAAAAATGTACACAGAAATAAACGTGTTCACATTCACAAAAATAACATCGAAGGAAAAAATAAAAGCGAGAAAGCCGGTAATAGCGCAGAAACACAAGCTCTACAAACGGTGAGCATTACCCGCTGACAATGAAAGCCCTGCCTTCACGGCCAGATCAATTCAGGGAAGCGGTTCGCGACGTCGCCTCGCCTCTGAAGCACCATCTGCCCATACCATGCCCTGCGTAAGGGTTTTCGCTATAATCACCGCCCAAGACATAGCGCCCCATCGCGCCTATAACAATCGGATAATTCAAACGTCTTCATGAATAGCAAACCGCAACTCGGTTTCTGGCAGATATGGAACCTCTGCTTTGGCTTCTTCGGTATCCAGTTCGGATTTGCCCTGCAGAATGCCAATGTCAGCCGTATCTTCCAGATCCTGGGCGCGCCCATTGAGGAAATACCCATCCTCTGGGTTGCCGCTCCCATCACAGGCCTGCTGATCCAGCCGGTTATCGGCTATATGAGCGATAAAACCTGGAATCGCTTTGGCCGTCGTCGCCCCTACTTCCTGTTTGGCGCCATCGCGGCGACGTTCGCATTATTGGTGATGCCCAATTCGCCCGAGCTGTGGATTGCCGCTGGAATGCTGTGGGTGCTTGATGCTTCGCTCAATATCGCCCTCGGTCCTTCTATTGCGATGCTGGGCGATACCCTACCCGATGAACAGCGGGCGACCGGATTTTCCATGCAAAGTTTTTTTATTGGGGTGAGTGCCGTCGTCGCGTCGGCATTACCATGGATTTTGAATAATTGGCTGGATGTGGCGAATACTGCACCCGCCGGAGAAGTGCCGCTGTCGGTGACTTATGCGTTTTATATCGGCGCATCAATGTTATTAGCAAGCCTGTGCTGGTCAGCGTGGAAATCAAAAGAATACAGCCCGCAACAAATGGCAGCATTCGAGCAATGGCGAACAACGCAAGCAGTTGCCGATGAACAACCTTATGCCGGGTTTTATCGCAACGGCAATGTATTTCTCGGTGGCGGGGTGTTGGCCACGGCGCTCATCCTGCTGGCAAATTTTGATCACAAATTATTAATTCTTGCGGCGGGCATCGCACTCTTTGGCCTGCTGCAATTAATCGCCGGTTATTTGCAAGCGCGCAATCGCAACCAAAATGCGCTTTACCAAATAACGCGCGATATTGTGTTAATGCCGCGCGTGATGCGTCAGCTGGCAGTGGTGCAATGCCTATCCTGGTTTGCCTTATTTTCCATGTGGATTTACACCACTGCCGCTGTAACATCGCACCATTATCATAGTACCGATACCACCTCAGTCGCATACAACGAAGGAGCTGATTGGGTGGGCGTTTTATTCGCGGCCTACAACGGTTTTGCGGCACTGGCCGCACTGGTTATTCCACAACTGGTGCGCCTTACCAATCGCAAAACGACACATATGATTAATTTATGTTTGGGCGCACTGGGATTTATTTCTTTTTTATGGATTCGCGACCCGCAATGGTTATTACTCGCCATGGTCGGTGTTGGCTTCGCATGGGCTTCCATCCTGGCGTTACCGCTGGCAATTCTCACCAGCGTTTTGCCACCGACAAAAATGGGGGTTTATGCTGGCATTTATAATTTTTTTATTGTCATCCCACAGATATTGGCATCCAGTGTGTTGGCTTTAGTGGTTAGCCATTTGTTTGATGGCAAACCTGTTTATGCACTGGCGTGCGCAGGTGTGTTCCTGATTCTCGCCGCTATCGCCACCGCGTTTGTTGATGATAAACACAGCAAATAAAGTTAAGGATTTCCTATGCCGGCCAGTATTGAAGCGTTAATCAACAGTATTTATCGCAGCGAATCGCGTCGTGTACTCGCAACCTTGATTCGTTTGCTAAAAGATTTTGATATTGCTGAAGAAGCCTTGCAGGATGCGTTTATCGCGGCATTGCATCAATGGCCAAAAGAAGGCGTACCACAAAATCCACGCGCGTGGTTAGTATCAACTGGCCGCTTTAAAGCGATTGATCAAATTCGCAAACGCGCGCGCATGAATACTTCATGGGAAGATATTGCGGAAAAACTCGGCGAAGAATTATTTACAGACGAAGAGGATCATGCAGACGCGCACATCGAAGATGACCAGCTGCGGCTGATATTCACCTGCTGTCACCCCGGCCTTGCCCCTGAGGCGCAAATGGCACTGACGTTACGCGAAGTTTGCGGGCTCACAACAGAAGCCATTGCAAGCGCATTCCTCACGACGCCCAGCACCTTAGCGCAACGCATTGTGCGTGCAAAAAATAAAATCCGCGATGCAAAAATCCCTTATGAAATTCCCGCGCGCAACGAATTGCCGGCACGCCTGGATGCCGTGTTGCACGTAATTTATCTGGTATTTAATGAAGGTTACTCCGCCTCATCCGGCGCAGAATTAATTCGCCAGGAATTAGCGCAGGAAGCCATACGTCTGGGGCGGTTACTCGCACAATTGTTGCCAGAAGCAGAAGTGCTGGGATTATTAGCGCTAATGTTAATACAGGATTCTCGCCGTCATGCGCGCACTGATAAAAACGGCGATTTAATTCGCCTGGAGGATCAGGATCGCAATCTATGGAATCACCAGCAAATTACCGAAGGCTCACAATTAATCCAACGCGCACTTAGCAGCGGCCAGGCCGATATTTATTGTTTGCAAGCAGCGATAGCGGCGCTGCATGCTGAAGCGCCGAGTTTTGCTGAAACAGATTGGGAAGAAATTTGCGGCTTCTACGATTTATTATTAACGCGTAACCCATCGCCGATTATCGAACTCAATCGCGCTGTCGCTATCGCCCATCGCGATGGGCCGGCTCAAGGTTTAGTATTGCTGGATAATATTGTTGCCCGAAATTTACTTAAGGAATATCACCTGTTACACGCTGCACGTGCTGAGTTTTTATCGCAATTAAATCAATTTTCTGATGCAAAAGCCGCTTATGAAAAAGCGATCTCGCTTACCACGCAAGAACCCGAGATCCGGTTCCTGCGCAGCAAGCTTCAATCATTGGAAAATACTCATTAGAAAACATTCCTTGGAATAGATCGCTCAATGATTAAAGTAATACTTTCCTGCGGCAAAGCCTTCATTAAAACCAAACCACAGCGCTAATAAAAACAATATACCAATCGTTATAATGCTCATTTTTGAGCTTACTATTGCGCGACATTGTGGTTCTTTTTCATTAAGAGTCCCTGCCGTTATGCTTAATCACCGGTACGGCATCCAGATCAATATCTTCAATACAACGAATATTGATCGCTGCCATTTTATTACCTTTGGGATCTGCCCCTTCAGCATAAGGACTGACGCCACAAATCTGACAAAATTTGTGCTGGATAACATGCTTGTTAAATGTATAGGTACCAATATTCTCGCCCGACGTTAATAATTTAAATGCACTATCGGGCACAAACCACAACAAGTTACCCTTGCGCTGGCAAATGGAACAATTGCACGACAACGCAGAATCAATAGTACCTTCCGCTTCAAAACGAATATTGCCGCAATGGCAGCTGCCGATGTTTTTCATATCTTTCTCCTTAAACCTGATTAATGACAACGTAATAGTATTTAGCGCTAATCACTTTGGTCGAATCGTATTATTTTCTTTCGACAACAACTTTTTATTTATTTTCGCCATTACCATAAAAAACACTGAGCAATCGGGTTTTAAGCACCGGCATGGAATCCGGGCTCGATAAAAACGTATCAATACCCATCAAACGCCAATACTGGCCTTCGTCACCAAATATTATATTTTTAATTTCAATGGCATCACCTGTAGCAATAAAAAACCAGGAACAGCCAGTATTTACGTGATTTACCACTTTCTTCCTGAAGAATAACCGCGATGCTGGCATATCAATCGCAAATTCTTCGCGCAATTCCCGTAGCACACACTGCTCCGGCGACTCATCACCTTCACGCCCACCGCCGGGAAAATCCCACATATCCGGATAAGGAATTTCTGCATTATTATCGCGCCGGTAAATGAGCAATTGCCCGTTGTATAAATAGGCGAGTTTGCAGCCGGTAAATTCTTTTTCCATAAGCGTGTTATTCAAGTGTTAACAATCGCTAACTGCATGTGCAGTAACGGATAAGGTTTACCTTGACCATCAAGTGGTGAACGACCAATAACTATAAAACCCATTCGTTGATAAAATCCTATCGCCTGTCCATTTTGTTCATTCACATCCACTTTAGTAGCGCCAAGCTTCTCGATCGCGTGTATTGTTAATAAAGCGCCAATCCCTGAACCACGCATTGCTGGCGATATAAATAACATCTCAATATTGTTCTCGTGAGTCCCGCAAAAGCCGACAATTTCACCACGCTGATCTCGCATGCAAATTAGCGTAACCGCATCGAAATAATGGTCCAGAATCAGTGGTTTTAACGCAACCAGATCTTTTTCTTTTAAAAAATCATGGGTGGCGCGGACAGATTCTTCCCAGATCTTTATCAACGTTTGATAATCTTTCTTTTCAGCACGTTCAATATTCATAAACATGTGTAACCAAAAATTTATTTACCGGGCTGCCGTTGCAAAATGGCTTGCAACGATTGGTGATCAATGGGTGCGGAAGTATGTTCGTGAAATATTTTCCAGTTATCACCTATTTTCCTTAACGCCATGGAAACCCGGTTGGTAAGTGAACGCAACTTTTCGCCATTCTCAGCGATGGCTGTGTAAGTAAAATAGGCGTAACCCACTGCAAGCTCATCGGTTATTGTTGAATCAATTACCTCTGAAGTAACAACAACGCGCTCAGTTTCCAGTGAAGAAAACCATCCCTCTGCCATTGCTCGCCAATTATCAAGCCCCTGAATGGACCATTCGCCCCACATATCAAATATATGTACATCCTTAGTATAAAGCCCTGTAAATGCTTCAACATTTTTGGTGAAAACCGCTTGCTCATAGGCAGCTACCACCTGCAAAAAAGGATTCTGTTGGTTCATAGTTACCTCATCATAATGGCAATTAAGCTAGCTCTATTTTCAACACTTATTCATGCACTTTTACAATTCCATTTTTGTGATTTCCAGACTTTTCCACCATTGCCAAATCATCTTCATACTTAGCGTATAAAGGCAAAAAATAAACCCTCGCAAAATCGCCTGGCAAATTTCAATCAACGTTCCAATTATCCTTGCAAGTTAATGAAATTCAAAAAGTCGAACACCACAACGTAATACCACCGATTGCAAATAGTACTACCCAGGCCAGATGACGCCCACGGGTAAAAATCAACGGAAATAATCCGGAGACAATGGCGGTCACACCAACAATACGCAAGGTGCCAGGCACCGTAAGATCTGCACGGCCAGCATGCACCAGCAAAGCGGCAAAACCAATCCATGCCACGGTAGTAATGTGCCATGCAAAACGCAAAGTGCGCTTGGTGAATTCCTGATCACCAAAAATTTTGGGTAAATTCTCGCGGCGAAACAAACGGATAAGAATATATTTTTCACCGAGGTATGAATGGGCAATACCAAGGGCCACGGTGAGAAATGCAGCGAAATACAAAAATATAGCCATGACTACTAACTCCCTTCATATATATATTTAATGAGCCAAGATTAGACAACGCTATCCCTCACTTTCAATCCGGACATGCGGGAGTAGCGATTTAATAGATACCTCGTAGCGCTGGAACAGTGCTTCACATGAATCTTTATATTCGCCATCCTGGTAGAATTTCATATATAGAAAAACCTGAAGGAGAGACTGTAAAAATTTCTGTGTAACTGCCAACTCAACGATAATCCACCAAGCGCTCATCAAACACAATCATAAAATGATTGAGCGC
>MVDH01000007.1 GCA_003056245.1 Cellvibrio sp. 79
AATACCAATGATGCACCGACAATTGCCAATGCAATTCCAGATCGCTCTGCTACAGAAAATGTAGCGTTTAATTTCCAGCTTGCAGCGAATACATTCGCTGATATTGATGTGGGCGATACACTCACTTATATCGCTCAACTTGCTGGCGGTGGCGCTTTACCATCATGGTTAAGTTTCGATGCAGCAACGCGCACGTTTAGTGGTATACCTGCGAACGGTGATGTAGGAACTGTTTCCATTAATGTGATTGCAGATGATGGCAATGGCGGAACCGTTACTGACACGTTTGACATTGTAATCGCAAATGCTAACGATGCACCGACGGTTGCCAACGCAATCCCCGATCAAAATGCGACAGAAGATAATGCATTCAATTTCCAATTTGCTGCAAATACTTTTGCCGATGCAGATGCTGGTGCAACACTGGCATATTCCGCACAATTAGCCGGTGGTGCTGCATTGCCATCATGGTTAAGTTTTAATGCAGCAACGCGCACCTTTAGTGGAACACC